>OZ244144.1:347500-5845834 GCA_965216305.1 Gammaproteobacteria bacterium
AAGGTCCCCAAATCACAGCTCAGTGGTAAACGATGTGGGAAGGCGAAGACAGCCAGGAGGTTGGCTTAGAAGCAGCCATCCTTTAAAGAAAGCGTAATAGCTCACTGGTCGAGTCGGCCTGCGCGGAAGATGTAACGGGGCTAAGCTGTGTACCGAAGCTGCGGATGCAAATATTCTTCGGAATATTTGCGTGGTAGAGGAGCGTTCTGTAAGCCTGTGAAGGTGTGCTGTGAGGCATGCTGGAGGTATCAGAAGTGCGAATGCTGACATGAGTAGCGATAATGCGGGTGAAAAACCCGCACGCCGAAAGCCCAAGGTTTCCTGCGCAACGCTAATCGGCGCAGGGTGAGTCGGCCCCTAAGGCGAGGCAGAAATGCGTAGTCGATGGGAAACAGGTTAATATTCCTGTACCGCTTTTTACTGCGATGGGGAGACGGAGAAGGTTAAATCAGCCGGGTGATGGTTATCCCGGTTTAAGCATGTAGGGAGTTTTTCTAGGCAAATCCGGAAGAACAATCCTGAGGTGTGACGACGAGGACCCAATTTGGGACCGAAGTGATTGATACCCTGCTTCCAGGAAAATCCTCTAAGCTTCAGGTAAAAAGTGACCGTACCCCAAACCAACACAGGTGGGCAGGGAGAGTATCCCAAGGCGCTTGAGAGAACTCGGGTGAAGGAACTAGGCAAAATAGCACCGTAACTTCGGGAGAAGGTGTGCCTCCGGTATGTGAAGAGACTTGCTCTCGGAGCAGAAAGAGGTTGCAGTGACCAGGTGGCTGCGACTGTTTACTAAAAACATAGCACTCTGCAAACTCGTAAGAGGACGTATAGGGTGTGACGCCTGCCCGGTGCCGGAAGGTTAATTGATGGGGTTAGTCTTCGGACGAAGCTCTTGATCGAAGCCCCGGTAAACGGCGGCCGTAACTATAACGGTCCTAAGGTAGCGAAATTCCTTGTCGGGTAAGTTCCGACCTGCACGAATGGCGTAACGATGGCCACACTGTCTCCACCCGAGACTCAGCGAAATTGAACTCGCTGTTAAGATGCAGTGTACCCGCGGCTAGACGGAAAGACCCCGTGAACCTTTACTATAGCTTTGCACTGGACTTTGAATATGTTTGTGTAGGATAGGTGGGAGGCTTTGAAGCGATGACGTCAGTTGTCGTGGAGCCAACCTTGAAATACCACCCTGGCATGTTTGAGGTTCTAACCTAGGCCCGTTATCCGGGTCGGGGACAGTGTATGGTGGGTAGTTTGACTGGGGCGGTCTCCTCCCAAAGAGTAACGGAGGAGCACAAAGGTACCCTCAGCGCGGTCGGAAATCGCGCAACGAGTGCAAAGGCATAAGGGTGCTTGACTGCGAGACATACACGTCGAGCAGGAACGAAAGT
This sequence comes from Gammaproteobacteria bacterium, assembly GCA_965216305.1. Classification (GTDB taxonomy): domain Bacteria; phylum Pseudomonadota; class Gammaproteobacteria; genus UBA11873. The sequence continues at coordinate 348,892 of OZ244144.1, forward strand.
TGGTCTTAGTGATCCGGTGGTTCTGTATGGAAGGGCCATCGCTCAACGGATAAAAGGTACTCCGGGGATAACAGGCTGATTCCTCCCAAGAGTTCATATCGACGGGGGAGTTTGGCACCTCGATGTCGGCTCATCACATCCTGGGGCTGTAGCCGGTCCCAAGGGTATGGCTGTTCGCCATTTAAAGTGGTACGCGAGCTGGGTTTAGAACGTCGTGAGACAGTTCGGTCCCTATCTGCCGTGGGCGCTGGAGACTTGAAGGGAGCTGCTCCTAGTACGAGAGGACCGGAGTGGACGTACCTCTGGTGTTCCGGTTGTCATGCCAATGGCATTGCCGGGTAGCTATGTACGGAAGGGATAACCGCTGAAAGCATCTAAGCGGGAAGCCCCCCCTAAGATTAGGTCTCCCTGGGACTTTAAGTCCCCTAAAGGGCCCTCGTAGACTACGAGGTTGATAGGCTGGGTGTGGAAGTTCAGTAATGGATGAAGCTAACCAGTACTAATTGCCCGTGAGGCTTGACCATATAACACTCAAGTGTTTTGGTCGGCTTTGATTACAAGTGAACACTGATCAAACAAAATAGCGTATCGACTTTCCGAATTTGGAAAACAGGTGCCAGGGTTATTTTTCTTCTGCGCGCGGATGTAATCCGAGCGGATAGAAAGAGGAAGAATAAACCTGGCACCTTTTTCCGCACCAGTTTGCCTGGCGACCATAGCGAGCGGGAACCACCTGAATCCATCTCGAACTCAGAAGTGAAACTGCTTAGCGCCGATGATAGTGTGGGAGATCCCATGTGAAAGTAGGTCATCGCCAGGCATCAAACAGGAAACCCCCGGTCATTGTGGCCGGGGGTTTTTTTTTGTTTGAGATTATCTAGAAGGCTCGCCGGAGTTCAGTTTATTACGGGCCATTTCGTTTGCTCCCGGCATCAATCTGAATCCTGCAGCTGCGATTTGTCTGTGTCGCGGGAACGATGTTAGCTAATTTAAACCGAGGATCCTGCATAGTCGGTGAGCTAGGCGACGTGCTAAGCTCTGCGCGCGCCGAGCAATCCTGTTGATTAACTCGTGCAACGAATGAAATAGAATCTTGCTACGGAATGCTTAGGCGACCATCAAACGTGCTTCCGTGAATGTGGCAACGATATCCGTATCACCTCTGACGCAGAATTCGCGATGAGTGCAACGACGTTCCCGTCCTGGGTTATCAGGCAATTTTCGCGCTACAGAAAATCCTCTGAAGCATACGCGAGAGATCAATTTGATGCGCCACGAATCGCCCGTGATAAACGTCACCGCCCTAGCGCACCAAACCTTGGCGTGGCGCCTCGATGCGAATGGGTAACAAAGATCTTCCGTTCAGTGTCGGAAATCGACCAGAAGGACTGGGATGCGATTGTCGAGCCGGGTAATTTGCTGAAAACGCACGCGTATTTACGTGCCGTTGAAGAGTCCCAAATAGACCACGTACGTTATTATTTCCCCGCAATCATGGATCGTTCCGGATTACTGATCGCGCATGCTTGTGTTTACGTCATCGATACCGATCTATCCCAACTCCTGCCGCAGCGACTGTTCCAGTTTACGAAGCTGATTCGCAAAGTCTGGAAACGGTTCCTGGTTTTCAAGGTAACGGATTGCGCAATACCGTTATCAACCGGTAATGCTATATCAACCCACAAACGATTTGATAAGTCCGAACTTGTCACTCACATCGCGGCAGCAGTCGAAACAATCTCAAAGCGCGAGGGCTGTCGTCTCGTTGTAATTCGAGATTTTCTCGAGCACGAACTCGCCGCTTTCGACGGCTTGCGCACTCGGGGATACAAGCAGGTATCGAACATGCCGGTCGCCCGTATCCACGTACGCTGGAAAACCTACGATGAATATCTCTCGTCGATGCGGGCCCGTTATCGTACCGACGTGAAACGACGACTGCGTCGAGCTCGTTCTGCCGGTCAAAGTGTGCGAAAACTGGGGCAGTTCGCCAGCTACTCCGATTTGTGGGCTGCGCAGGCGCTGACTGTCCAGGAAAGAACCAAGGGGTTCCGGCGTGAGTTACTGACACCCAAGTATTACGAAAGTATGGATAGGATTCTCGGCGACAAATCCATGCTGGTCATTGCGGAACGCGGTGGACGGGCGGTCGCTCATGGAATGCTCCTCCAGGACAAACTGACTACGACGGCGACGTACTTTGGAAGAAACCCTGGCCCGGCTCATCATGAATGGTTCCACCTCGTGAACGAGGTCATACGGCTGGGTATCGAAAACAAAAGCACGCATATTAATCTCGGGCTGGGCTCTTACGACGCAAAAATTAATGTAGGCGCAGAGATCGAGCGGCTCTTCGTTTACAGCAAGAGTTCAATCGGCGTCATAAACTGGCTGATGGGCCGGATCCCGCAAACCATGAATCGCGTGCACCCGGTTCAGAAGCAGATCTTTCACGACAACCCTGCCGAGCGGCGTTAAGCCCGGATCGTTACGCGAGTGCGTTGCCGAAACCCCGCAGTTCCCTGTCTTCCTGGAACTGCAGCCTGGCCAGCTTCGCGTACAAACCTCCCTTCGACAGTAGCTCCGCATGCGAACCAATTGTAACGATACGTCCCTGGTCCATAACAACGATTCGGTCCGCATTGAGTATGGTCGCCAGACGATGCGCAATAATTATCGTCGTCGTTGTTGCCATTAAACTCCGGAGCGCTTCCTGAACAAAATGCTCGCTTTCCGCATCCAGGGCACTAGTCGCCTCGTCCAGGAGCAGGATTGACGGACGACGTAATATAGCCCTGGCAATCGCTATCCGTTGTTTCTGACCGCCTGATAGCCGCACCCCGCGTTCCCCAATAAACGTCGCATATCCGTCAGGTAAACGTCTGATGAACTCGTCAGCACCTGCAGATTTCGCCGCTTCAACTACTTCTTCGTCACTTGCGCCGTCTTTTCCATATCGCACATTCTCCAACACATTGTCGGCAAACAAGACTGTCTCTTGCGGAACGAGGCCAATGCGATCTCGAACTGCAGACGGTTCGGTGCGACTAATGTCGGTAGCGTCAACATAAATTGCACCCGCAGTAGGCTGGTAGAAGTCCAGCAGTAGCTGAAACACAGTACTTTTGCCGGCGCCCGAAGGCCCAACAAGCGCTACGGTTTCTCCGCTCTCAACGTCGAGCGAAAAATTATCGAGAGCAGGAGCAGCAGGCCGGGAAGGGTACGCGAATGTAACCGCCTCGAAGTTCACGGTGCCCCGCGCCGCCTGCGGCAGGGGGCTTGGGTCCGCGGGTAGTGAAATTCTGGGTTTCGTGTTGAGCAGTTCCGCCAGCCTCTCCATTGCTCCTGCTGCTTGCAGCAACGACCCCCAAATCTCGGTTAATCCCGCGGTTGAACTCCCGACGATAATTGCATACAGCAGGAACTGCCCCAGCTCTCCGCCACTAATATGGCCAGCGACGACGTTCTGTGCGCCTACCCAGAGAACAATGACGATACCACCGAATATCACGAGAATCGCGTAGACGGTCATTGCTGCGCGAGTGCGTATCCGACGCAGAGCGGTCTTGAATGAATGTGCTATCGCCGAATCGTAGCGTTTCGATTGCAGGCGCTCCAGGTTAAATGCCTGCACCACTTCCATTGCATTAAGAACTTCCGAAGCTAGCGCACTGGTATCGGCAATTCGATCCTGAGTGTCTCGCGATAGCCGTTTTACCCGACGCCCAACGAAGACGATGGGAAAGACGATAAGGGGCACGAGTAATACAATCATGGCGGTGAGCTTCGGACTCGTGATCGTTAGCATGATCAATCCGCCGACGAGGGTGACAAAGCTTCTTAGCGCAACCGATAAACTGCTTCCCACCACCGATTGTATCAAGGTCGTATCAGCTGTGAGCCGCGATAACACTTCGCCGCTACGCGTGACCTCGAAGAACGTCGGCGTCATTTTCAATACATGTTTAAAGACCGCGCTGCGCAAATCCGCAACCACGCGTTCGCCGATCCAGGAGACGAGATAAAAACGCGTGGCCGAAAACACCGCAAGTACAATTGCAAGCACGAACAGAACCAGAAAGTACTTGTCCACCGATACCGCTTTTTCCGCAAAACCGGCGTCGACAAGATAGCGGACGGCAACCGGCATCCCGAGCGTCGCACTTGCGGCAACAACAAGCGATGCCAATGCGAAACAGATGCGAGCTTCGTACGGGGCGAGAAACGGAACGAGCCGTTGTAACGGCTCCATGGGCTTTCCTGCTGCGTCGGCCACCCCGCGTGATTTCGACTCGTCCGTCGACGTTGAACTCATGCGCTTTCGAAATGAATTACGATTTTGCGAAAGACTTGATGTAGTTCAGGCATTCTTGATTGTCAGGCCGCCGTCGACCGGAAGCGCGGTTCCGGTGATGTATGACGACGCCGGCAGCGCAAAATTCAATGTGCCATGCGCAACTTCTTCAGGATCTCCGTAGCGTTTCAGCGCAACCCGACGTCGCGCGAACTCATTGCGTGCCTCCTCCGGTATGTTTTCCGTCATTCCGGTAAGGATAGGGCCAGGACAAATACAATTAACCGTAATTCCCTTTGGCCCGAGTTCGACCGCAAGCGAGCGCGTCAGGCCGATTACCCCGGTTTTCGCCGCGGTGTAGGGACTGATCCCCTTTGTCGCGCCCAGCCCTTCGGTCGAAGCGATATTGACGATACGTCCGCTCGTACTGCGCTCGAGCGCAGGCAAGCAAGCCCGGATCAACTGCGCCTGGGAGGTGAGCAGAACTGCCAGTGTCCGATCCCAGATGGCCTCGAAATCGTCGCCGTCGATGTCCGTTTCCTGCGCGATGCCGGCATTGTTTACCAGAATATCGATACCGCCCCACCGGTCTTCCACGGCCTTTGCGACCGTTTTTCGCTGCGCGGAATCCGTGACGTCCAGTACCCAGCCGAATGCATCCCCCCCTGCGCCGTTAATCGCATCAACGACCACGTCAACCCGCTCCTGTACCAGATCCGTAACCGCAACATGCGCGCCTTCATCGGCGAATAGCTGCGCCGTCGCGCGTCCCATACCACTGGCGGCACCAGTGATGATTGCTACCTTGCCCTTGATGCTGCGTTCGAGCCGGCTGAGTCGAGTCATCATAAATTCCCCTGTCTTGCATAAACCTGATCGATACCTGGCGCGTATGCGCGAACCGACCGAACTACACGCAAATTTCGATCAGGTAAGGATGCCGCGCTGCAGTAGTGGTCCCGGAAGACGAGGAATTATAATGGCTAAATGGAGCGGAAAATCGAAGCGCTGAAGAAATTGATCAATGCTTGCGAGCAGTTGGTAGTATTTACCGGCGCTGGAATAAGTACGGAATCGGGGATCCCGGATTTCAGAAGCCCACAGGGAATCTGGTCGAAAATGCAGCCGATCCAGTTCCAGGACTTCCTTGCTTCGGACGAGATGCGGCGAGAATCCTGGCGCCGTAAGGCCATTATCGATGAGGATATCGACCGTGCCCTGCCAAACCGGGGTCACCGTGCCGTCAGTGCACTCGTTGCGTCCGGAAAGTGTCACACCGTCATTACGCAGAACATCGACGGTCTGCACCAGGCTTCCGGCGTTCCGGAGAACAAGCTTGTCGAGTTGCACGGAAACGGGACCTACGCGGCTTGCCTTGACTGCGGCGCCAGATACGAACTGGCACCGATTCTCAAGGCGTTCAAGGTGGACGAAACCTTGCCGATTTGCACCCGGTGTGGCGGAATTGTCAAAACAGCCACGATCTCGTTCGGTCAGGGAATGCCGGAGGACGCAATGGCACGTGCCGCGCGGGCAGTACAGGTTTGCGACGTGTTCATGGTTCTGGGATCCTCGCTCGTGGTTTATCCTGCTGCCGGATTTCCGTCACTTGCGCAACAACACGGTTCGCGGCTCATTATCATTAACCGCGACCCTACGGACCAGGACGAGAACGCCGACCTGGTCTTGCATGAAGAAATTGGTGCCGCGTTGGGAATGGCAACCGGGGTTGCCTGAGCATCTTATTTACGCCGGCGATGCGGATAATGCGTGTCGTTCATCGCACCGCGAATATTGAGCGCCCATCAGTTTGCAACGACGCCCGATATTTTTACGATGCCATCCGGACAGCTTGCGTAATTGCTTGATGATAGAAGCTTAGCGCGGGTTCGTTCGTGCCGAAAACGATGTGATCCTGTGCGCCTGAATGAAATCCGCGCTGAATGGTCTCCCCAACCGGGAAGTCCTCTTCCTGTACGACTTTAACCACCAGATCCAGATTCTTCTGCCAATATTGCCGGGTCTTTTTATCTACCGCGGGTTCCGGCGTATACAGATCCAGGCGCAATATGGACTCATCCGGATTATCGCCAAACGGATAGATGTGCCAGAGCTCGATGTGGTCGAGCTGCCAGACGAGGACGGTATTCGGGAACAACACATAAATACCAACGATATGTGGCAGAAGATTCCACCCGGAACGTGGTTGCTGCTTTAACGTGTCGATGGAACGCCGCGCGCTGACGATACGAAAATTACTGCCCCATTTATCGAATGCCGTCAGGTTGTCATAGAAAATCGAGCAAATTGTATCCTTGTGCAGTACGCAGAAGTGGTAGGACTCCAGAAACGTGTCAACGACCAGCTTCCAGTTCATTCGTCGCTGAATTATGTAGCTGTCGAAATGATGGAACGTATCCAGTTTATAGGCCGCAAGTTCGGGCGAAAGGCCCGCGAGTTGTTCTTGCAGATCGACTTTGAGATCCGGCGTTGGGCAGACCCACAACATCCCATTGTGTTCCGCGGCATAAAGTGATGTTAATCCATGCAACCCGCGGTCGGCACCAACGAACGACGCGTCTTCCGGCCGGGCAACAAGTTCACCTTTCAGATTATACGTCCACGCGTGGTAAGGACATGTAAATGCTTTAGCCTTGCCGCAACTCTGCGCCACGCTCGAGCCTCGATGGCGACATACATTCAGGAAGGCATGGACACTGCCTTGCGAATCACGCGTCATCAGAATCGGCACGCCGGAAAGTTCGTCGGTGAAAAACGATCCGGGTTCGGGTAATCGGGCACTCAAACCGAGGCACAACATCTGTCGGCGAAAAAAAGCTTGTTGCTCGACCTCCGCCTGGTGCGTGCAAGTGTACTCATCGACAGCCTGGCGATATATGCTTTCGCACGTGGCTGTTGCACCCCGCTCGACGTAGTCCAACAGTGTCTCGCCAAGTACAACCTGATCAGTCTGATCCACGGGTTTTACCCCTGTAACGCTGGTTTCGAGCAAAGTATAGCGGACTTTCCCGTCCTTAACGCCGTGATGCGCCACGCCTCACAGTTTCATGGCTTGACTCGCGACATTTCGCCGAATCGACCCGTCGGGCGATCAATTTCGCCTGCCGCCTGCCGCTAGGAAAACAGACCGGTCCGTACCAACTTCAAACCAGCGCTTGCCTACGATCTACCATGCAATTGAATGAAACCAGAACCAAGCCCGGAAACCTGAAGCCTTTCTATCCGTTCCTCGATATGCCGCCGGAGTACGTAATTGTTGCCTCCCGCTTCGCGGTGACCCGACCGATAGATGACCAGGCGATCGTTCTGGATTCGAACTCGGAAGACACGAATGATTATTTCCTGCTCAAGGGAGTTCTCTCGGTCGAAGATATCTACGGCACGACGAGTCACCTTACCGCCGGAACGGACGCCGCTCTGCAGCCGCTACCGCAACTTCGCCCGAGCGCGTACACCGTCCGCGCGAACGGCCCTGCAACGGTGATCCGAATCCCGCAAGAGGTTATCAGGCGAGTAAGATCCGAGGCGCCGGAAAAGGACATCCTGCTCGAGGATGACGCGACGCTTGATATTACACAGTCGCGAGAGTTCTTTAACGACTTCAAGGAAGAATTAAGGATGAACCGTGTGCGCCTGCCGAGCCTGGCACCGAATGCGGCGGGTATTCATCGCATGCTCTCCGGATCGAAGATAAACGCGGCCGATCTCGTCAGTGGAATTGCTATGGATTCCGCCATCTGCGCGAAGCTACTAAAAATGGCAAACAGTTCCTTGTTTAATGCGCAGGGAAAAGTCGAAACTCTGGCAGCGCTCGTGGACCGGCTTGGTGTGTACTCTACGCGCGAGATCGCCGCGTGTTTCGCTTTTCGTGATGTTTTCAAGAATTCTTCACCGGAGTTAGTTGAACGGCTACACGCCGAGGTTCTGCAGTCGCAACAGGTGTCTGCGATGGCCGCAGCCGTAGCTGAAGTAGGCGGTGTCGCCGATCCTGAGGCTGCTGCGCTCGCGGGTCTGATGCACAATGTCGGAGTGCTGCCGATTTTCAGCTATTCGATGCACAACGTCGCGTATGCGATGAACCCTAAGCTCGTGGATCGAGCAGTGCAGAAAATGGGACAGAAAACCGGAACACTACTCGCCAGGAAATGGCGCTTCGGCGAGCGGATTATTGCGAGTATCGAAAACGCCCATGACTGGGCTTATACCCCAGACGGACCCACGGATCTCACGAGTATCGTTATCGCCGCGAAGTATCATTTCGCTCTCGGCCGCGGCGGTGTGCGCTCACTGCCCAAACCGCATGCCGTGCCATCGATCGCCGCGGTGACGAATGGTCAGTTCGACGAAAAACTGAGCCTCAGGATCCTCGGCCGTGCTAAAGAGTGGATGTCGCGTCCACGCGGCTAGGGGGAGGTGCGCAGGCGTATTCAAAGGCTCCGGACGCCCGACCCGGCCACGGGGCGGGCGTCCGGAAAAGCGTAACTATGCGCTGCTAGAACAACGCATAGGTCAACCGTTGATTGGCTGCTAACGGCGAGTGCCCGACACCACTCAAGGCATTGTCGAGCAATAACGCGTCACCCGGCAGGAGCGTTATCTGTAAGGTCGCGGCGGCATAGGCGGCGTCGATTGCAGCAAGGTAGTCCGACGGGATCTTGCCGCCGTCGCTGAATGTCACCTCCAGGGATACCGGGATTTTGGTAATCGTAAATAATTTCGAAAACAACGAGCGTTGCTGGATATACGCGTTCTCAAAATACCGCAGATAGTGGATATGGTTGAACCACAAACGTTCCCCGGTTTCCGAATGTGAAACGCAGGCCGGGGCGCTATTGCTGATTTCTATGCTGTTATCTGGACGCCAGATAAAGTCGATGCCATTGTCTCTGCACTTGCGCTCCACTTCGTTCCGCTGGTCAGTTTTGAAGACGACCTGCCAGGTTGGATATCCAGGCGCCTCAGATCTCGCCGCGCTTCGGTTCGGAGTATCAGGGTAGCGGCGTCGATAGAACAGTCCGCGCCGCTCAAATTCCGAACGGATAGATGGATCGATAAGATTGTAAACCGCTCGCATATTGGCGATCGTCACCGCGCATTCGCGTGACTGTTTATCGTCTTCGCACGCGAGCAGCTTGTGTGCCGGAAACAGAGGGCAATCTGCATACGCATTGTGTGGCGGCAGGTTTCCGGGAAGGTTCCACGCATCGTCTTCAAAAACGCTGTCGTGAAGGACTGTCGGGCTTGGCACCGCGTTTGCTGGTTTGAACGAACGATCGGTACGTAACGCCGCCGCTAAACGGTTGAGTGAGTCGACTCCCGGGTCGCAAAAATCCCGCCATACGATGGCGCCGTGATGCGCGAGGGTTTCATAGATCCACGGTCGCGACTGTTTTACGAATGCAATGAACTCGCGTTCGTGGTAGCGCTTCGAGGTTTGCGGGGTGATCATCAACGGCGACGGTGTAGATGCCGTCGTACCTTCGCCCATTTCGGAAGTGCAGATATCGGCGAATTCAATCTTTCGGCGCAAGGGTGTGACGGTCGCGCTCGGCGTTTTCGCAGATGCGCGTTTCTGCGCTTCCAGAATGTAACCCATCGTTCTTAGTTGCCGTGGACTGAGACACAGTGCTTGTTCTACCCATTCGTCAATCGAGTCGGCAAGCTGATTGCGATCCAGGGAAGCAAAGCGAGTGCGGAATTTCGCCGTTGATTCTGCCGAGGCATCGAGCATCCAGGCATCCACCGTTTCCCGTCCCTCGCCGGGCTCCGCGAGTACATCGATAACTCCCATCTCGTACAGCATTTCGGCCGGATAGCGGTTTGTGCTTCCGATCAAACGACGGGCGGACTCTGCACTCGTGCGGGCTGAAAGGAGTGCGTAGCCGCCCATACCGGGAAACATGCCAAACAAGGCTTCGGGGAACCCGAACATCGCACCTTTTTCCGCGACCAGAACATGGGCGGACAGCGCGGCTTCAAACCCGCCACCCTGCGCTTCGCCCTGAACCAGTGAGATCGTTGTCATGCCGGCGACGCCGGCCGCCTGGGTATTGGTCCATATCGCATCCAGTGCCGCGTTCGCGTATTCCGTAAGGGCGTTGCGATTTCCCTGATCGATGAAGTAACGGAAGCTCGCGAGATCGCCGCCCAGCGAAAATACGCCTGGACGCCTGGATGCGATCACCTTAAAGTCGACTGCCGGTGTATCGGCGGATTGAACCGCAGCCGACGTTGCGAATACGTTGTCGACTCCTAACAAATCCTGGATCAGATCCAACGACACGTATGCAGGGGCGCGGGTTGATAGATATATCCAGAGTGCCCGGGTTTGTCGGTCATAGGACAAATCGAGGCAATCTGTGCTGGGGATGATGTGGCCGGGTAATTGCCGGCGACGTGCGGACGGCGCCGCATTTCGCTCGGACGCGATGACATAAGACATTTGTTAACCCTCCTCCGGGTAAGTCGCAAAAGACCGTGGTCTTTAATCAGCCGTTGCAGCGACCAAGGCTGTATTGCGGTCCGGTGGCGGCGATTGATTTAGTTCTATGCCTGCCTGCCGGTCGCATTTTGTTGTTGGAACTTGTCTCGTCCCTTTTGTATGTGGTTGATTTTTAGGCAGGATTGCCAGCTCGGACTGAACGCTACGGAACAGCGTCAATTCACCGCATCATCAATTTGGGGTAGTCGCAAAAATTTTGCGAAACGAATCACATTATTGGAAATGTGAAGATTTCTACTAATCCTTAATTAACAGTACTTTGCAATTTAAATATTAAGTAAAAAATCAATAAGCCGAGCCCGGCTAAAAACGCTAAGCTGCAGAGCTGTTTCACAAGAGTTCAAGTTAAAGAATGAACCAGAATCGCGAATCAATCAGACTGGCCGTTTTCGATTGCGTCGCAGAGACACTGAATATCCCGGCTGACGAACTCACGGAAGACACATTGATCAGGGAAGACCTTGAGGCCGACTCGATGGACGTGGTGACACTGATGGTCCTGCTTGACGATAAATTCAATGCAGAATTCAGCCCCGAAGACGTCCCCAGTGAAAACGTGTCTCTGCAATGGGTCGTCGACCACATCATGACCAAACTGGACGACATGGAAGATATGCCGTGAACCGGCGTCGCGTCGTCGTCACCGGGCTTGGTGTCGTCTCGGCGCTTGGAAATTCGCTTGGCGAATTCTGGACCAGTTGTCTCGCTGGCCGAACGTGTGTCGCGACGATACCTGCGCACTGGTCCGAATATTACGCTTCCAAAAGCCGGATTTGGTCGCCGCTCCGGCTGCCCGATTACGACACCTACGGTCTCAAGCGCGCGGATCTGTTGCGTTATGATCCTGTTGTCCTGAACGCGATCGTGGCGGCGGAAGACGCGCTAACAGATGCCGGGTTCAACATGCATGTGGCGGACGAACGCGCGCGCACTTACCGGATCGATGACGTCAACGCAGATCGAGTTGGTGTGTTCATTGGCACCGGGCTCGGTTGCATCAGTTCGGCGTTCAACAATTACGTGCCACATCTTCTCGGCAAGACTGCCGAAAGATTATTCCCGGAGCACGAGCACGCATCGAATGAAACCTTAGAGTTGCAGCAGAACCTTGCTGCGTTTCCGCGGGTGAGCCCTTTCGCCAGTGTGCAGTCGATGGCAAATGCGATTGCGGCTCAGCTTTCCATTCGCTACGGAACTCGCGGCGCGGCTGAAACACTTGTATACGCTTGCGCCGCCGGTACCGTAGCAATAGGACGGGCACTGCGGGCTATCCAGTATGGCGAGATCGACATGGCAATCGTCGGCGGCAGCGAGTATTACGGCGACCACGCCGGCGGCGTTTTCATGGCTTTCGATCGCCTGCAGACGCTCGCGGGATCTGGCGCACAAGCGGATTTGGCAAACCGTCCGTTTGATGAGAACCGTAGCGGCTTTTTGTTTAGCCAGGGGGGCTGCGGGATCATCGTGTTGGAATCAGCAGAGCACGCGCGTGCACGCGGCGCCGTATGTCACACTGCGATTCGCGGTATGAGCATCACTTCAGATGCGAATTCGCTAGCTGCGATATCGGAAGACAACAACGCTATAGAGCTGATGTTCAGCAATTTGTTTCGAGATTCCGGGATAGCGGCCAACGATATCCAGTACGTAAATGCACACGGTACATCGACGCGCCAGAACGACCCGATAGAGGCCGGCATCCTGGACCGCGTATTCCCCACCCGGCCGCTCGTGAACAGTACGAAGGGTTTACTCGGACATACAATCGGCGCGAGCGGCGCCATCGAATTTATTGTAACCGTCCTGTCGATGCGCGATCAGCAGGTTCACGGCAACAGAAATCTCGAACATCCCGTGGTTGACCTGAATTATCCGCGTGAGTCATGCACCGCTGAGATTGAAATTGCATCCACGCACAGTTTCGGGTTTGGTGGTCACAATGCGGGTCTCGTTCTCGAACGGACCACGGGGTAAATCCATCCCGGCTAGTCGCGATACAGGGCACGAACAGCTGTTACCGTTTCGTTATAGAGGGTGACAATTTCGCCGTGCAGTTCCGCGTGTTGCGCAATTAGTTTCTGTGCTTCGAGGAGTTCGATTTCGCGTGCTTTGGCCGCCAGACGGTCCGCACCGATAACGAGGCAAGCGCCAGCGAACGCGTGCATATCCTCCCGCGTTCGCGCCGCGCTTTCCTCATCGACGCATGCTTCCAGGGTTACGATGTACTGTGAACCGTCAGCAATAAAGTCTTCGAAGAATTCCTCGCGTTCGTCGCTCTCCATGTACGACAACAACTCATCAATGGTCTCCTGCGCCAGCGCGTTTTGTGCATTGCTCCCAACGCGATCGGTGACCAGATCCGTGACGTTCGTGTCTCCGTATAAATCAGATTCCGCGGGCGTATCGTCCACTGAAAAACTCCCTTCAATATGATGTTTCGCTGCGACAGAATCAATGACATCGATAAGATGTCGCGGAGTTATTGGTTTGGTAACGAAGGCGTCGATTCCGCTGGCTTTGGCCTCGTTTCGCGCTTCGACACGACCATCAGCTGTCATCATGATTAAGGGTATCCGTTCCTCTGGTTCGAAGTGCGAGAAATTGTAGATCTTCGCCACCTCCATCCCGTCACGCTGCGGCATGTGCATATCCAGGATCGCGAGATCAAATTCTCCATCATGCAAGGCGTCGAGAGCTTCGTCTCCATTCCCGACTATCGTGCATCGATGTCCGACTTCCTCCAGCACCATCTGCGCTATCCGCTGGTTCGTGGTGTTGTCTTCGGCAACGAGGATATGGAGCCGCCTGGATCCGGTGGGAGCCGGTAACAGTTCTTCGGAGCTGTCGTGTCTGAGTGCGCTGATCATGTTCAACGTCCGTCCAATGAGACGCACGTCGTCGATGCGCGGCACGAAAGCCGAATAGCCGGCGGCGATAGCGGACGCCCTGAATACTTCGCTGCCGCATGCAAACATCGGCGTTATACGATCCTGAATCGCCATTCCTACCGAACGCACTACGCCGCCGAGGTTGTCTGCAAACGCATCGGCTTCCACGAATATCGCTTCAGGATAGGAGCCATTGGATTCCGTGGCGAAGTAGCCGGCGAACTCGGCGACGTTACTGAAGTAGACGATCCTCGTGCCGAAGTGACTCAGTACGGCGCTTAACTCCTGTTGAGACGTAGCGAAGCCGATCGCAGCCACGGTAAACGGGTAGAGGGACGCCACCTCATCTCGTTCATGCAATTTCTGCAGAGCCACGTCGATAGTGAATTTTGTGCCGACCCCTTCTGTAGAATCGACGGCAATATTTCCGCCCATAAGGCGAATTAATTCTTTCGCGAATGCGGTCCCGAGTCCCGTCCCGCCATGCTTTCTCGTTGTGGGGGAATCAGCTTGAGCGAAAGGTTCGAAAATGTTCGCGAGTGCGTGCTTCGGAATCCCCGGCCCCGTATCACTAATCTCGAACCGCACAGAGACATTTTCTTCCGATTCACCCTTGAAGAGCACGCGAGCCGAAACGTGTCCGGAATCCGTAAATTTAACCGCGTTACCGAGTAAGTTAATCAGCACTTCTTGCAGCTGGTGTGGCGAACCAATCAGCGAATTATTGATCTCGGGATCGATATAGATCTGGAGAGACAAGCCTTTCTGCAGAACCTGAGGCCACAGAATATTTGCAGTGTCATTAACTACGGCGTGGAGATCCATGGCTTGTCGCTGGAGCTTGATCGAGTTGGATTCGAACTTGCTGATATCCAGAACACGATTGATCAGTTCGAGCAGGGTATTGGATGACGTCGAAATGATCCGAATCATTTCTTTCTGCTTCGGCGAGCTTGCGGTACCGCGCAACAAGTCTGCAGTTGAAATGATCCCGTGTAATGGTGTCCGCAGCTCGTGACTCATCATCGCGACGAAATCGCTCTTTGCTCGATAGGCAAGATCCTTCTCTGCGACTGCTTTCTGCAGCTGGGTGATTAGCCAACCGACGTATGCAGGCACTATCAGAAGCCCAAAGAGCATGCCGGCAACTAGCCCGGGATTCTGATGCCAGAAGGGGGTGTACCAAGCGGCGATGTTAAACATCACGATGGCGATTGCGACGGCCGCGTATAGATACTTTGTTCCGTACCGTATCCCGTATCCGACGGATATCCATATATATAGCGCGAATATTCCTGCAAAGGTGACACCGCCGAAATACAAAACCCAACTTATAAACGCGTTGTCTATAACCATGCTGGCGGCACGTTGTGCAACGCGCCATCGGTTTGTGGCTCGCGCTCCGTTTAGTTTCAGAGCCCAGAAGTAAAGAGCAAAGCCCGCCGGAATTGCAGTAAATGTTGTTATGACTAGTTTTGATACATCGATATCCGCGCCGAACTGCAACGCCACAATCGCGAATAGCAGTAAAGCGAAATGCATCCAGTTGCGAATCTTCGCTTGCGCGATTTCACTCAACGCTTCTGCGGATCCGGCGAACGTCGTGCCGTGGCCGAATCCGATTTGATCAGAAACCGGGGGCTCGATCAGATGCGATTCGTAGCCTGCATCCGAAGTTTCGGCAGATTCCGA
Organism: Gammaproteobacteria bacterium; assembly: GCA_965216305.1. Lineage (GTDB taxonomy): Bacteria > Pseudomonadota > Gammaproteobacteria > UBA11873. Next base: position 364,289 of record OZ244144.1, read on the forward strand.
AGTTATTCGCCCGGGGTGTTCAATCTGATCTCGATCTCGCATGGCCATTCGTATTGGTTGTTGTCCTGAAAACACCCTGAAAACTGCAGCGGGAGCCACCTATAAAATTATAGCGTAGGTGTATGAAATAACTTGAATTATTCGAGAATCAGCTTGCCGAGCGCGAGCGATTCTTGGAGTGGCGCCCGAATGAGTTTCTGCGTTGCGTTCAATGCCTTAGGACAAGGCTTACAGTTTGGTGCGGAAACTCCCGGCGTTATTTGTGAATATTTCCCGGCTGGTTACGCAGGTATGAGACGCTGCCGAAGTTGTGTGGGAAAAGGCGTATATTTAAACCGTTATCCAAACGATTGACCTAGCCAGAATCGAGCCTAATTGTCGTGGAATCACGCAAATCCTAGGAGATATAATTTGTTTAACGAACCAAGAGCAACCATCATTAACTGACTTCAATTCAGAACCGTACGCAATTATGGCATCTATCGCGAGTAAACTCAGAGTCGTTTTGTTGAAACCTTCAAAGTATCGAGTTGATGGGTTCGTCGAGCGGTTTAGCTCCGGGTTCATGCCAAACGCGACGCTTTCGCATATATCGTCGTTAACTCCGGGCCGCGTCGGGGATACTTCTATCTCAGTAGAGTATATCGACGAGTACATTCGACCCAACGTCGACTACCTCCACTCGTTGAAATCCGTAAGCGGCTCATCGACTCTCTTGGCTATTGTCGGAGTCCAGTCGCATCAATTCCACCGGGCGATCGACATTGCAGCACATGCGAAATTAAAAGGGGTTGAGAACGTAATCATCGGAGGACCACACCCGATGACCTGCGACACGTCAAACTTGCACAACAAGGGAGTTAGCTTTTCTCTTTCTGAAGCCGAGGTTGTTTGGAAGGAAATAATTGACGACGCCATAACCGGACAACTAGAGCCAATATACGGAATGAATAAGCGTTGGGCTGATACTATTCCAGACATCGAGTTCAAGCCCCCGCCACAGGATGAGGTTAATAGACATTGGGTTCCGATGGTTGGGTTGTATCCCGTACGGGGCTGCCCTTTTGTTTGCAACTTCTGCTCGGTAATTAAAATCGCAGGTCGAAACGTTAGACACCCCTCCATCGATTCGATCGTTTCCGCTCTCAGAACTACGAAGGAGGCGGGCGTCGAGCTAGTGGTTTTTACTTCGGACAATTTCAATAAGTTTCCGAAGGCGCCAGAACTATTGCAAGCGATGATTGATGAGAGGCTTGGAATTAAGTTTTTCTTCCAAGCTGATACGCAATTGGCCAATCAGCCCGAATTGATTGAGCTTATTGGCCGAGCCGGTGGAGTTGAAGTTTTTCTTGGAGCTGAATCCTTCGACAAAGTGGCTCTTAAATCTGCGCAAAAAAGGCACAATCAACCTGAGCAATACAAGAAAATAGTCACCTTTTGCCGGGATGCTGGCATAAGAACGCACTTCTCAAATATTTTGGGATTCCAACACCAGTCGGTCGTTGATTGTCAGCAACACGTGGATACGTTAATTGAGCTCGGTCCTGAACTTGCGTCATTTTACATCCTTACTCCGATACCGGGGACAGAGCAGTATGATGATTTCAGAACAAAAGGGCTGATCTTCGAACGTAACCTAGATCGATTCGATACGGCCACGCCGACTTTTCTTCACAATCAAATTGACCCTCCGGAGCTACAGCAACTACTTTTCGACGCATATGAGAAGTTCTACAAGGCGTCGATGCGCCCTGGAAAGCACCGCATCGACAAAGCGACTAGAAACTTCATGGCATTTTGCCGTTGGAGCGCAAAGAATCGAATACACCCTATGTCGGGAGGCTCGGGGCGAATAACGATTGATCACATGCGAGATTACGCCTTCGGCAGAGAAAAAATATTCGGGGTTTCAGGGCCATTGCCATTACCGCTGAGTTTAGCTCTTTCCTCTGCAGATACCGATCTTAATCGCCAGGCCCGCTGGGTATGAGCGGTTGTCGGTGTATCGAGCATGGGCTCAATACATCATCAGAAACAATGTTGATATGCGGCGGTTCTATCATTAATTCGTCGTTATTTGACGTGTTTATCGCGTAATCTTCACCAGCCTAGAAATTGTCGATGGAAGCTTCGAACCTGACACCGAACTCCAGCATAAATCCATCAGATGTTGGTCAGTCCATCGTTCGAGTAGCAATAGTCGTTGGGCTATATGTTTGGGCACTGTACAACGAAGAAGTTAGGACTTTAGGTGAAATAGCTTCGTTCCCTGTTACGTACATAGGGACGGGTTATGTTCTGTATTCGTTCGTATTCTTGTTCCTAACGATCTGGATGGAGCGCCGCGCAACACAACCACCACTCGTACTCCATATCAAACGCGTGTCTAGCTTGATTGTCGATTTGTCGATAGTTGCCCTCTTCCTATTCCTCGGCGGCGATTACGCGTTAGTTGCATATCCGATTTTCATAACTATCGTTGTTGGTTACGGGCTTCGTTTCGGCTTGTATTATTTTCTTCTGGCCATAGTGGTTGCCATTTCCACATTCGCTACTGCCTCACACTACAATCCGATCTTCCAAGACCATAAGAATCTGACAATCGGCTTCTATCTAGGCCTGATTCTAATACCGGGCTACGCTGCAATTCTCCTCAAGAAGTATCAGGATCTTTTGCGTCGTCTGGCGGAAACAAACGCAGCGCGGGCTCGTTTCATTGCGAACATGAGTCACGAGTTGCGCACTCCATTGCATGCAATTATCGGAAACGCTGACGTGCTGGGTGCGCGTTTGTCTGAATTGGAGCGGCAGGATCCGGAGTACGGTCAACTTTCAACATCTGCGAGGATGGTGGCGGAGGCGTCGGAGCATCTTCGGGCGCTGGTAGATGGGGTGCTTGATATCGCGTCGAACGATGCCGGCACGTTTGTACTCGGCGAGGCGCGTGAGGTAGATCTGTACAGGTTGATCAGAACAGCCGTCGGCATTGCAGCTCCCGGTACCCGCAAGCCCGGAGTCGACGTTCGCTGGTTTGTTGATCCAAACGTGCCGCAATTGGTAGTAACGTGGGAGCAGCACTTGAGGGCCGTTCTCATCAATACCATCGGCAACGCGGTCAAGTATACGGATTGCGGTACGATTTCCGTGAACGTTAGTACAACGCCTGGTGATAATGATGCTAAAGCCGCGCTTGTGCAGATTACGATAACAGATACGGGTATCGGTATAGCTGAGTCTCAGTTGAAATCGATTTTCGAGCCCTTCGTCATAGGCGACGATAGCCGGGCGCGTCGATTCGAGGGTACGGGGCTCGGTTTGACGATCACAAAACAGTACATTGATGAGATGCGCGGCCGAATCAGCATATCCTCTGTAGAGGGTTCCGGAACGAATGTCGAAATCGAGATTCCGATGGATATCGCCGTTGCCGACAGAATTCCGTTGGTCCGGTTCGCCCGCGCTCTGTTGGTGGTTCCGCCGACAGGGCATGACAAGCTGGTTTCGTGGCTCGAAAGCGGAAACCTGATTTGCTCTGTTGTCGGATGGGACGGGCGACGCTTTGTTGGTGGTCGCGGCGAGGGGCAGCCGGATATTGTCTTCGTCACAGAGGCATTCGCCCGCGACGCGGAAAAGATTACGAAGCACACGGCGGCGCTTTATAGCGACGCCATTCCGGTGTACGTAGGGCGCGCGGACGAGAGGGAACTACATTCCGGTTTCGTTACCCGTATCGATCCGGAGAACGACGAACAGCTACGCAATCTGTTTTCGCTGATCGACCCCGGTAACGTCAAGAATTTCCCCCGGCACGCACAACGGCACAAGATTCTCGTGGTCGACGATAATGAGACGAACCTGCAGTCGGCAGATATCGCACTGCAAAGCTTCGGCCATGATGTCCACACGGCAAAAGACGGCAGCTCCGCGTTGGAGATACTCCGTCGCGAGAGTTTCGACCTCGTGTTCATGGATATGCATATGCCGGAGATGAGCGGCCTCGATGTTGCGACGGCTTACGCGCGCGAATGCGCAACACCGGTTCCGCTGGTTATGCTCACCGCTGATGCAACGCGGACGGCGAATATGGACGCGGACATACCGGAAGTAACGGGTTTCCTCACGAAGCCGATAAAACCATCCGAGTTGCAACACGCAATTGAACGTTACGCAACGGGATCCAGTCGCCCTGTTGTCGCCGTGAAAAACGAACACCCGGCCAAGCCTCGGGAGCCGACAATGTTCTCGTGTGAGAACTATCTCGAATTGCTCGAATCCGGAGTCGAGGTTTCGGCGCTGGAGAACCTGATTTCCAATTTTCGCGCCGATGCCGGTTCGATTATCGACGAGATTAGGCAGGCCTCGAAATCACTGGATCGAATCCGCATACGCGCCTTGCTCCATAAACTCAAAGGATCTGCAGGAGCGATGCATCTCACTGGAATCCTTGAGGTCCTCGATGGGTTCGACAGTATCGAGGAAGACGATCTGTGTGTCGTTTCAAATGCCTTATGTGCCAGTCTGGAGGCATCGGTTTCGCGTGCCGCGGCTCAGGTTCTTGAATTTATTCGGGAGAATTCCGGTGGCAGTGATCGTATCCGCACCGCCTGTTCCTGAGGCTGCCGGATCAATGCTGTGGCGTACGCGCGACGGACATTCAAAGAGCAGGATCCGAGGGTGAACCTATGAGTAACGCACCATTGAGTCCGCCGTACCGCGTGATGATCGTCGATGATCACAAATTCGTCGTCGAACTCCTTGCGCAACGCCTGGCCGTAGAAACCAAAATCGAGATTGTCGGGCTTGCCAATCGCGGATCGGCAGCCGCGCATATCGTTGAGAAGCAGAAGGTTGATATCGTGTTGCTTGATATGGAGCTCGATCGGGAAGACGGGATACACGTTGCCCGTCGTCTCCTCGAACTCGATGCGACGCTTCGAATTATCGGTTTGTCCATGCACGATGCCGACCACCACCCGATCGCGCTGCTCGAATTGGGCGGTGTGGGGTTTTTGTCGAAATCCGCGACCGGCCGTGAAATTATCGACGGCGTTAACCGGGTTGCGGCGGGAGAGATGGCGATTAGTCCCAAGATCGCGGTGTTTATGGCGACGGAATTCAAGAACCCCAGCCCGATCGATCAGGTCCGCGCGCTGTCACCGAAAGAGCTCAGCGTGCTGCGTTATATCGCGAAAGGATTTACGGTAGAACAGATCGCGCGGGAATCCGGTGTGGTCGAGAAAACAATTCAGAGCCATCGAGCCCGCTTGCGCAAGAAACTACACGTTAGCACCGACGTTGAACTTTGCTTGCTGGCGATCAAATCCGGGCTAATGAGCATTCACGATTGATTCCACGGCGAGAGAACAGCGCATGTCGAATGAGGCTGAGATAGCCCGGGTTGCGCAGCTCGTTAAAGCAGCGCGCCGCATCGTATTTTTTACCGGGGCCGGAATTTCGGCCGAATCGGGGCTGCCAACCTACCGCGGGATAGGGGGTCTCTATAACGACATCACCGTGGACGAAGGGTTGCCGATCGAAACGGTCCTCTCGGGAACGATGTTCGGGCAGGCACCGGAGATCACGTGGAAATACATTGCAGAAATTGAACGAGCTTGTCGCGGCGCCGGTGCGAATGACGCGCACCGTGCCATCGCTGCCCTTGAGAGGGCAGTCGACGTCTGCATCATCACGCAGAACGTCGACGGGTTTCATAATGCTGCCGGCAGTTCGAACGTTATTGAGTTGCATGGGAATCTCGGCAAGCTTGCCTGCACTGAATGTGGTGACGAAGTCCAGGTTGAGAGTTATGCCGGACTGCAAGTGCCGCCGCGTTGTCGCCATTGCAACGGCATTCTCCGGCCGATGGTTGTCTTGTTTGGGGAAATGTTGCCTGATGCGGCGATACAGCGCTACGACATCGAACTGACGCGCGGGTTCGACGTGTTTTTCTCGGTTGGAACAACGGCAGGGTTTCCGTATATTTTTGAGCCAATTGCCGCAGCGTCGCGTCGCGGGATTACGACCGTTGAGATTAATCCCGACCAAACGCCGCTCTCGAATTTCGTTGCTCACCGCTTTGACAGCGGCGCGAGAACAACACTCGAAGCGATCGCGGAACATGTACAGAACGGTTAACGCACCCTGACCATCCTGTTCAACGTCGTGTCGAATTAACGCCTGCAGAGCATAACGATGGTGCTGTTCAGTTGCTTGCGAATCCCCACCGGTAATGCCTCTGTGCCGTCATGATTAGTGCACACAGGTCGGCGCGCAAAGCGATATCGACCGAAAGTAAAAAAAAATGCCGAATTACGGCAAATAAAGCCATATTTCTCGCTGTCAAGACTTCCAAAATACTCCGATCGGACTATATTAGCGGCTGTCGCGTATACCGGGCTTGTTGCCGCTAAACGATACCGCATCGACGCCTGTCGATGGGTTGAATGCTTGGTGAGCGCTGGTTCACTGAGCGCTTTGGATACCCGCACGATGTGCCCGTTTCCTGAGCTTGTTTCAGGACACGGACTGTCGCGCAAAATCTACCGCGTTATTTGTATAAGTTGAGTTGACCCTGGGAGGAAGTATGTCCAGTTCGAAAAAAAGTGCTATCAAGGAAAAGCAAACCAAGAGCCAGATTCTTACGGCTTTGTCTGAAGAGACGGGTTTGACGAAAAAGGACGTTCAGGCCGTGCTGGCTGCAACGAAAGAATTGGCTGCTCGCCATCTTGCCGCACGTGGTTCCGGTGAAATGACGATTCCGGAAATTGGCGTGAAACTTCGCCGCGTCAAGAAAGCGGCCCGTAAGGCGGGCATGGCGCGCAACCCTTTCACCGGCGAGATGGTCAAGGTGGAAGCGAAGCCCGCGAGCCTTTCCGTTCGTGCAACTGCAATGAAAGCCATCAAAGACGTCGTTCTCTGATTGACTCCGTTTCCGTGCGTCAGGTTATTCAAATCTGGCGCACGGGAATGACTCTAAAACCTCTCCGCGCCAACCTGCGTGTTGACGCCCCGCCACCCGCAAGTTAGTCTCCCCGCGTCTCCGTTCAGGTGCCCGAACGCTTTTCAGCGGACGGGGTAAACGGGAAGCCGGTGAGTGTGTATCACACAATGCCGGCGCTGCCCCCGCAACGGTAAGCGAGAAGAATGCGTCATCTAGCGCCACTGTGTATTCACGTGTGCACGGGAAGGCTGACCGCATAGGCTGATTTAGCCGCTCGCGAGCCCGGATACCGGCCTGAACGATTTGTACCGTATCGCGGTGGGCGATAGGAGCAGATCAATCGGTCCAGGCGCACTGGGCAGCTGACCCAACGGTCCTCGATTTTCTGCCTTGTTTCCCTCGCCAGTAATCGCGCAAAGCTCGGGTGTGAGCTGCGTTGAGGGGAATATCATGCGCATTCCAGTTGCGGCCGCAGTGGCCGCGTTCCTTATCCACAACTCCGTCCTCGCCAATGAAACCGGCGATCCACCGCTGGAGCACATGACGGTGACCGCGTCGCGCAACCCGGTACCCATGTGGGAAGCGGGAAGTTCGGTTACGGTCATCACCGCCGAAGAGATCGAGCAGCGTCAGACGCCGTATCTCGTCGATCTCCTGCGCAGCGTGCCGGGCCTTGCCGTGAGCCAGCAGGGCGGTCCGGGGAAATTCGCGCAGATTCGCGTCCGCGGTGCCGAGGCGAATCAGGTTCTCGTGATGCTCGACGGCATCGAAGTGAACGACATGACGCGCGCTGATGATTTTGATTTTTCCACGTTAACCACATCCGACATTGCCCGTATCGAAGTGGTCCGTGGTCCACAGAGTTCACTGTGGGGCAGCGACGCACTCGCTGGCGTAATCAACATCATCACAAAGCAGGCGAGCAGCCGCTTCGAAGCGAGCGCGAGCGGCGAAGGCGGATCGTTTGGAACCCGCCAGTTCAGCGGCAGCGCGGGCCACACTGGCGAGTCATATCGCTTGCGCGTCGGCATCAACCACCTGAGCACAAACGGCACGAACGTCTCGACCACAGGATCTGAAGCAGACGCGTACCGGACGACGAGTGTGAATCTGAAAGCCGACTGGCAGGCGCACGAACAACTGAGTTTCGATGCAGTGGCCCGAGTTGCCGATATGCGAAACGAAACGGATTCCGGTGCGTTTACCGGCATACCAATCGACAGCGATGGTACGACCGACATGTTCGAAGCCTACGCCGCGGCGAACGCCCGTGCCGCGCTTTACGATGGCCGCTGGACGCACTGGATCGGCGGCGCCTGGACGCGTACGGACAACGTAGATGTTGATCGCCTGTCAGGCAGTAATGGCCGAGTTCAGGGCGACAAGTATTCGATCGACTACCAAACCACAGTGACATTCGATACACCCGCACTCTACGGCGCTGGTCACTCGCTGACTTTCGGCGTCGATTACGAGGAGCGCTATTTCAAACAGCGCGGCCCGATCAGTTTCGGTGCCGATCCCAATCAGAACCGGCGTGTCGATACGATCGGCTACGTTGGCGAGTACCGATTACGTTTGTTCGACGCAACGACAGTTTCCGCCAGCGTGCGCCACGACGATAACAGCGACTTCGACAGCGTAACCACGTTCCGTGTGTCGTTGAGCCAGCGCGTACTGCCGTGGGGAACCGTGGTCTCAGGCGCCTACGGCACGGGCCAGAAGGATCCGACGTTCTTCGACCGCTTCGGGTTCTCGTCCGGCGGGTTTTTTCCGTTCGTTGGCAACGGCGATCTGGAGCCGGAGAAATCGCGTGGCTGGGAGGTCAGCGTACGCCAGCCGCTGTTCAACGAAAGGCTCGTGCTGGGTGCGACGTATTTCAGCGAACGCCTGTCTGACGAGATCAACGGATTCGTAATCGATTTCGCCACGTCAACCTCTACCGCAGCGAACCTCGACGGCAAGAGCCATCGCGACGGCGTGGAAATCTATGCCGAAGCCACGCTCACTGAGAACCTCGCAGCATCCGCGGGATACACCTATCTCGACGCAAACGAAATAGACCGCATTACCGGCTTACGCAGCGACGAAGTGCGCCGCCCCCGGCATTCGGGCTCCGCATCACTGAACTATCGGTTCTACGCCGGGCGCGGCAATGTGAATGTTCATCTTACCCACACGGGGCAGCAGGATGACGACACGTTTCTACCGCCATTTTTTGCCCGCCAGCGTGTCAGTCTTTCCGCATTCACGCTTGTCGGTTTGTCCGGAAGCTTTGCTGTAACCGACAACGTCTCTTTGTTCGCGCGCGCAGAGAACGTATTCGACGACGACTATCAGGAGGTCTTCGGATTCGACGCGGCCGGCGCTGCCGTCTACGCCGGCCTGAGGTTCCAGACGTCGCGATAGGTGGATCCGCAGATTCCGCAACGTCCGGTGAATGGTTTCACGAGTGCGTGGCGACCATTCATCGCTCCCGCCGGTCACCGCGTCCGCCGCTCCCCCTTGCGCGCCGGGCGCGACAAGTTTCCACAAGTCATGCAAGATCGTCCCGCAACGTCACACTAAACTGACAACTCGGCCGCCGGCGGCGCGGCCGATGAAAACCGGGAGTAAGCATGCGCGTCGTTATCATCGGAAGCGGACTCATGGGGCTTACAACGGCGTATTTTCTCAGTCGCGCCGGAGCCGAAGTCTGCGTCGTGGAACGCCAGGACTCCGCGGGCCGCGAAACGAGTTTCGCGAACGGCGGGATGTTGCATGCAAGCCAGGCAAACCCCTGGAACGCGCCGGGAATCCTCTGGGCGGCCATGCGTATGTTTGGCCGTGAAGATTCACCTCTACTCATTCGCAAGGCCGCGCTGTTGCGACTGCTTCGCTGGGGCACGGCATTCATCAGGCACTCAAACCCGGAACGATACGCCCGGAATATCGCACGCAACGCGGACCTCGCGCGCTACTCGTTGTCCGTGATGCGTGAGCTGCGTGAATCAGAGGCGCTGGATTACGATTGCAGCGAGCGCGGAACGCTCACGATTTATCGCACGCAGCGCGAAGTGGACGCGGCCGCGCAGTACGCGGAACGTTTTGCTGCGGCAGGTCTCGCATTTAATACGGTTGACCGCCAAGGTGCGTGCGAGATCGAGCCAGCGCTGTCCGCTATCGCGAACGAGATCAGCGGCGCAACTTATTATCCTGCCGATGAATCCGGCGATTCGTTCAAGTTCTGTCAGCAACTACGACAGGTTTGCGAACGTGGCGGCGTCGAATTTCAGTTTGATACCAGGGTCAGCAAACTCGCCCGCGAAGGGAATCTGATCGCATCGGCGCATACGGGTTCGCGACGTCTACGCGCCGATGCGTTTGTTCTCGCGGCCGGCAGTTACACGCCGCTGCTGTCACGCGGAGTCGGGTTGCGGATACCGGTGCAACCGGTGAAGGGATATTCGATCACGGCGCCAATCGGAGCATGGGCAGGTGCGCCGCGCATGCCGGTAATTGATGAACATCTGCACGCGGCCGTGTGCCCGCTTGGCGATCGTTTAAGGGTTGCCGGTACCGCGGAGTTCGCGGGGTATAACCGCACATTAACGAAGAGTCGCATCGATAATCTGTTCGGTTTGCTGACGTCGTTGTACCCGGACTACGAACCTTACCTCGACCTCGCTGGAACAGACCGCTGGACCGGCTTGCGGCCGATGTCGCCCGACGGGGTAGGCATCATGGGGCGCACCCGGATCCCGAATCTGTTCGTGAACACGGGACACGGTCACCTCGGCTGGACCATGGCGGCCGGCGCCGGGAAAGCCGTTGCCGCGGAAGTGCTGGGAGTCGGTGCGGAGTTCAATCTGGAACCTTACCGGCTGGAATATAGTCGCCAGGCAATGGCATGTGGAGGGTAACGGGGATGAATGAAACCAGTGCGACGTGCTGGAAGTGCGGTGCGGATAAAACCGGGATATTGCTGCCGCTTTCACGTACGGAAACGTGCGACCTCTGCGGCGCCGATCTGCACGTCTGCCGAATGTGCCGTTTCTATGACACGAGCGTCAGCAACGCCTGCCGCGAGCCGGTGGCGGAGCGGGTTACAGACAAGGCACGGGCAAACTTCTGCGGCTATCTCGAGTTACGGACGGATGAGGGAACATACAGTGCCTCATCGGCAGACGGGAGCGCCGATCTGAATGCGTTGTTCGGCATCGACGAATCGGAACAGAGCAAGGGGTTGCCCTCATTGGACGAACTGTTCGGCGATGCACCGAAATCGAGCGACTGAACACGCGCTGTTGCGAGGCCGAGTCGTTCGCTGTGACGCCACACGGCAACCCCATGTGCGTCATCCACTCGGCGCCGCTCGATCCGGTACGCGACGATATTTAGTGCCCGCCGCCCGGCGGAGTTAACTTCGGGCATCATGCTAAATACGTGCTTCAAATTATGAAACACCAGCCTCGATGGACCCGATACCGTTCCCCTCCCAAGTTAATAGATATGGGAGGGGAAGGGACAGGGTTGGGGTGTAGAGTGCGATCCCGGTCCCGAAGTCGTCGGAACTCAAGTTTACGCACACCTATTTAGATTGGCGCCCAGCTCACGATCGCCGCGGTAAAGATGCTGATCCACACGAATGGGATCACGAGATAACCCATAACATCGCGCGCCTGGATCCGGATCCCGGCGCCCATGATCGGGAGGATCACGAGCAGAAAGAACGGTTGCAGCAGGTTCGTCGATGTTTCGCCGTAAGCCACCGCCATCGCTATCCGGGCAATGTAATCGGCCTGTGCCGCGGGCGGCAGGTGGGCAGACAAGGTCTTCGCGGTTTCTGTCAGCGACGGACCAATCACGGCCCATTCGCCACCGGCCGACGGAATTGCCATGTTGACCAGCGCGCCGCTCAGTTGTGCGACAAGCGGAAATGTCGTCAGCGTTGCATTTGCCGCGAGCCACCCGGCCACGATCTGGCCGAGCCCGGTAAACATCATGATGCCCATGATTCCGGCGTAAAACGGATACTGAAAAATGATCCCGGAAACGTTCGCGCAGGCGCGTTTCATCGCGATCACGTAACGCATGGGGGTGCGGTGTAGTAGTAATCCCGTATTGATGAAGACGAAGATCATAATGTTCAGATCGAGATCGAAACCATTGCGCGCGAAAAAATCGATGATGAACCAGAAACCGGCCGCCGCGACCAGGCCCGTCAGCAGCCAGCTGTTGTTCAGGCGATCGGACAGGGCCGGCACGTCCAGCTGCAGGTTACGCGCTTCAAGCTCGATCGAAACTGCTTGCGTACTCTCGGCTTCGCGCAGGTCATCGATTGTTGCGGTCTGCTCCGATCGCGGACGCAATACATAGAGTAATGCCGGCACGGTAAGGAAAAAGCATGCGGCGTAGATCAGGTTCATCGTACTGCCGAGCGTGCTCGAGATCGGAATCGTGCTGTCGAGCACGCCGGTTTCGATGAGAAAATTCCCCGACGTATTCAGAACGAGAGGAATGGAGCTCGATAAGCCACACACCCACACAAGGCCTGCGCAGTAGGCGCACGCAGCGAGGTAAGCGTAGTCCACGCCCTTCACGCGGCTCGCAAGTTCGCGCGCCAGAACTGCGGTGAGCACCGCCCAGCCCCAGCTGACGAGCCCGAACAGGCCACCCATCACGACAACGATCACGTAGACCGTGCCGGGCCCGCGAGCGATGAGCGCAATCCGGTCGATGAGGCGCGCAACGACCGGGGACAGCGCGATCGCGAAACCCGTGGTAAGCATCAACACCATCTGCATGCCGAACTCGAGCAGGATCCAGAATCCCTGGTACCAGGCATCGACGACGCCCTTGGGGCTCGAGGCGGTCGCGAGCGCGGCCAACAGGCCAATGCCGAGCGTCAGCATCAGGGCAAAAACGAACGCGTCGGGAATAATCCGGCGCAAGGTGTTGGACAAAAACTGACCGAGACCGTTTACGAACATGGAAGATCCGTGCGCGCGAACAGGCCGGGCTGATCAGGCGCCATATGGTTGAATAAACGTGAGTAACTGATCGGCCATTGCACTGCACGCGGTTGCCTTGACTCGTGCCAGCAAGGGGATCGGAACAATTAACGCCGGCACGTACGACGTTCCGGACGTTTCGGCGTTTATCTTACCCGATTCGCGTTGCTGTTCGAGGTCCCAGATCGAAGCCTCATAGTTTGATTCGTCGTCCCAGGTTTTGAAGCCGAGGCAGCCACCGCCACCCGGTCCGACGGCGCACGACACGGAACCGGCGCTGTCCGTCGTGGCGGTGAAACCATCGATCCATACAAAGTAGCGCAAGCGGAACTTCTCGAGCCGATCCGCCACCGCTGGATTTTCCAGCAGGCGTTCCATATTCGCGACGTCCATCGGTGCGGTACTTACCTCGAACCAGGGATACATCGCATCAACAAACTCCGCCTCGGGAATAACCTGCAGATCCGTTGACCCACTCATCAGTGCTTCACCGACGCACTGGATGAAATCGCGTTCCGTGTCTTTGTCCATGTCATGGCGGCGGCCAAGGACCACAATAGACTCGCCTTGGGCAATCGTTGCGGGTTCGATCCGATACTCGTCGATTACCGTCGTCGTCCGACAAGCGGAAACGCTGCATATGCACGCGAACAGCACAATGAATCCGCAGCGGTCGATCACGTGGCAGCGCTTTATCACGGGGCCCCTTCGAGCGCGCGTGCCACAATCGCTTGTTGGCGAAAACCGGTGGAGAGTTTTGCGCCAATGTCCCGCAAGGCATAGCCGATCGCCAGGTTCAGTCCATCGGCGCGCGAGGTGAAGCGTTTTTTCGGCGCTTTACCGTAAGCCGCCAGATCCCAGGATTCCTGCTCCACGCCGTCACGATCGAACAAAGCGATCCGGTAACGAAACCAGGCCTCGTAAGATTCAAAGCCGGTTTCCTCGGGCGTGGCGAGCTGCATTGCGGCGATGTTCGGCATGATACCGAGACCCTCGTTGATGGCGCCGGGTTCGGGCGGTGCGTCGAGCTGTGTTACTTCGGTAAACGTCGAATCGAGTACGCGGTCGAACATCGCAACCTGGGCGTCACCGCTAGCAATATCCCATTGCGGCCGCTCGTCGCTGTCTTCCGTATAGCGGTAATCGCGGAACGTTGGCGGATAATAGACCGCGACGCTGAGAGGGATTTTCTGCACCAGGGCCGTGGGCACCTCGCCTTCCACCTTCAGCCGCACCGAATCCGTACAGCCAGCGCCGCAGAGGATCATCACGGCGCCGATGATGAATCCTGGCTGATGACGAAAGTGCATCGTGCGGCACCTGGTTAGCGGAAAGCGTTCAGTCCGACGAACGTGCCGCCATTGCGACGCGTCAGTTCACGCATGAGCGAGGCAAACCGGATTCCAGTGGTTTGCAGATGCGGCGGGTTCGCTGCCTGCACCGGAAATCCGATCGCATGGATGCGTACGCGCGGGCTCCCGGATGCATCGCGCTGATTAATCGTGGCGACGAAATCAACTACCTCCCGAATCGAACGCCCGGTAAATTCATCCCCGTATACAAACAGGCTGATTTTCTTGTCCGGGCTGTAGAATGTACGAATCGCCGCCATGATGCCTTCGACGGGACTGCTGTTGCTGAACGCGTTCCACTGCATGAGCCGTTCGATCACCGCGCGACGACGCCCTGGCGTATCCGGAATCCATTGGCCCGCGTAGGTCGTGAACATGTAGCTGCCCATGTCGTTCATGATCTGGATGCCTTTCACCCGCGGATAAACCTCGAGCGTTTCGACGATTTGTTCCACCACCTTCGGCCACGCGTAACGAAACATGCTGCCGGATGTATCGATGATAAAGATAATGTATTCGCTGTCGACCGGTACGCCGCCGATCAGATCATTGCGCTTGCGATCGCGCTGCGCGAGCAGGCGTTGCATCTCTTCAGTGAGTTCTTGCTGCGCGGTTTTCAGTTCACCGGCGATAGCCGCATTCAACGCCGCCTGGTCCTTTTTCTCCGTCTGGGTCGATTGCAGGGCCGCGAGCGCCTGCTGCATCCGGCGGGTCTCGTTCGCCCACGTGGCAATCTGCGTTTCGAGCGAGATTTGCTCCTGTTCGGCCGCCGCCACGTCACGCCGCATATCGAACAGGTCGCGTTGCATGTTCGAGATTTGTGCTGCGCGCGGATCGACGACGTCTTCCGCCGGGGGCTCGCCGAAGCGCGCGATCATGAGCAGCAGGATGATCGCGCCGAAGCCACAGGTGATCACATCGAGGAATGCGATACTGATGGGTTCGTTGTCGCGCCGGTGCAGACTCATGGCCAGTCCTTCGCCGGGGTCAGAAACGCCCCACGCGTCAGCAAGGCGACGTTCCAGTAAGCCCACGCCGCGAGCGGGTCGCCTTCCATGGGCAGAAGGATCGTGTTGATCGGGATCCCGCGCGGTAACAAGCTCATTGCATCTTCGAACAGGCGCGCTCGCTGCACCCCCGTCACCGTCGTGCCACGCGGCGGCGCGAGGCCCTGCGTTGGCAAACCATCCGTGATGAGGTAGATGTTGTCGGGCTTCGGGGATAACCGGTTAATTGCCGCCAGCGCCGCGGCAAGACTCGAGCCCCCGTTCGGGATCACGCGTTTCATCTCCTCGATGGAGCGATTCAATTCATCGAAGTTGCTGACCTTGAGCCAGCGCCATTTCGTTTCTTTCAGGACCGGCTCAACGCCGGTATTGAATGTAAAAATCTGATATTCACTTGCGGCCGGCAGTCGCGCACTGATCCAGTCTACGGTGGCGAGTGCCTGCTGCCATTTCCACGATCGGCGCTTCGCCGCGTCGTCCATGTTGCGGCGCCGGATGATGTTCACGATCGTGTCATCGAGCATACTCGCGGACGCATCGAGCAGGATCAGGATCCGGCGACCGCCGAGATTCAGGCCGGTCAGGTATTCACGGTTGCCTTCGCCCGTGAACGTGCGCACCTGGTTCGATTTCGCGTTGACCTGCGCCTGAATCGCGTTTTTCTGTTGTTCGAGGCGCTTCAATTCCGATTTTAATTCATCGATCTCGACACTGCTGACGGACTGCGCGGCGCCCCTGGCGCCGGCGCGCGCGTCGGCCAGCAATCGCCGCACCCGCTCTGCTTCGCCGCGGGCGGTTGCGAGTTCGGCATCCAGGTTTGCCGCCTGGCTCTTTGCATCGCCAAGCTTTTCCCGTGCTTCGCCAATGTCCGCCTCGAGCAGCTCCACTTCCTGGGAAAGATCATAGGTGGGCATCACGTCCTTTACGTCGGCGTGATGTTTGATGATCAAAAACAGCAGTACCACGGCACCGAAGCCGCACGACATGATGTCGAGAAACGACAGGCTGAAAGCCGAGAAACCGCGTCGTTTACGCCGCATCGGGGTTCGCGAGGCAAACCGGGAGATAGACGGGGGCCGCGCCTTCAATGGTGATCTCGTCGCCCGCGCCGAATACGGCATTGGCCGCGACGAGCCCGTTCACGCGCACGATGGCGCCGTTTTCAGCGGTAACGACTGCGCCGTTGCCGGTGAGTTTCGCTTGCGCAACCGTGCGGGAATTCGCCTTGGTGCTGATTGAACCATCCGCGTTCAGGAACATCCCGCTGGCCGATAAAGGGAAAGCGCGCGCACCGCTGACGATATGGGTCGCAATGAGTGGTGGTGCGGCGCGGTCCGCCACTGCACCGGGGGTGGAGGTGATCGTTGGCGTTGTACAGGCAGGCAGCTTCGTGATCAGGCTGAGCCCCGCGGCCGCCGATTCTGTCGTCGTCGCCAGGCCCGCTGCACCCTCGAACACTGCGTTGTCGCTCAGCACCGCACAACCCCGATGGTAATCGATGAAGCCGGGCAGTGCCGCCAGCCGACTGCTCGCGAGCCAGCTTGTGTTTGCGGACAGGCATTCGTGGATACTGCGATAACTCGCCTCGGCGACACCGACAATTTCTTCGCGAGCAATCCGCGCTTCAAAACGCGAACCGCGAAATTCAAGATAGACCTTGATCTCGCGTTGCGCATTGAGCAGGTTCAGCCAGCCCGGCATCTCGTTGTGCAGGAGTTGCTCCGTGCCGGCCTGATGCAGCGGATCGAAGCGCGACTGGGCGAGAAATTGATCGGCGACGAACGCGACGAGGCGGTCGGTGAGCTTGTCAAAACCAATGCCGTCAATGACGTCGACGTGCCCGCGCTCGACGCTCGCGCCAATACTGAGTTCCGTCACAACGGTGCGATGCAGCTGCATATCGATATGCTGATAGCGACCGGCACCCACCTCGGCGGCAGCGCCTGCGACCGCCGCATCCACGAGCGCAACGGGACGCATATGACAGGCTTCGGTGACGCCGAGCAACAAGGCGAGTTGAGATTTACTGAAACCGCCGGGCACGGCGAACACAACGGTGTCCGGCTTGCCCGCGTCGCGATGCAATTGTTCGAGCTGCCTGAATGCGAGATCGGCATGGTGGCGCGCGGCGCGTGTTGCTCGCCGCAGTGGCGCCTGATCGAGCTGGTACCAATAACGATTATGGAACTCGCGCGGGTTCAGCAAGGCCTGCGCGATCGCCTGTTCGCCCACCTCGATGGTGTTACCGCGGATAACCGCACCGGCGGGGCTTCGTGCGAGTATTGCTGAATCCCGCGCGATGCGAACTTCGTAGTCGTTTAATTCAATGATCGCCGCAGTCATCGCAATCGTCTCAGCGTATTGCCAGATGGCGCAACAGGTTGATATCGCAATACGATTGCGTGTCGAGTACAAGTCGCTCCTGCATCAGCTGCAACTGGTGCAGGATAAACATGATGAAAAGGCTGATGACGAGTGCAATGAACGTCGAATTGAACGCAACCCCGAGGCTCGTGGTCACGCCGACAATATCGCCCTCCACGGCGCGGTGCGCCTGGCCCAGCGCCTGACCGATCCCGCGAACGGTACCGATAAAGCCAATCGACGGGATGGCCCAGACGATGTAGCGGATCATCGACAATTCGGAGTCGAGGCGGTCCGCCTGCGTTTCGCACACTTCCTTCACGGTATCGGAGACGTCCTGGATATTACGCGTCGAGCCAAACCGTTGCAGCGCCGCGAGCAACGCGCGCGGGACGAGATACTCGCGATCGGCGGCCGGCAGCGCCTGTACCGAGCGCGCATAGCTTCGGGTGTCTTCCGGCAGAATGCGCGTACCACTTTCAACTTCTATCAGCGGCTGTTTCAGGAACTGGCGTTCCTGCAGTCCCTGGCGCGCCTTGAATCCGATAATCGCGGTCGCCCACAGCGCGAGAATAAAACACGACTCCTGCTCATAGTCCTTGATCACGACATATCCGGAGCGCTCGATTTCCGCAATCTCGCCCGCGGCCTGCAATTCGATTTGTTCACGCAAGGCTGCGTTCGCCTGCGGTCGTACGATCGTGATGTACACGGCGTGGACAACGATGATCGAAATCATCAGCGCAATTAA
The DNA here is from genome assembly GCA_965216305.1 of Gammaproteobacteria bacterium. Lineage (GTDB taxonomy): Bacteria > Pseudomonadota > Gammaproteobacteria > UBA11873. The sequence goes on from OZ244144.1 coordinate 382,696, forward strand.
CTGGAAATAGAATTCGGAAAACGGATTGTGTCTCATGATTCAGATATCGACGGGAAAGGGAACGGGAAAATCTTCCGAGATTTCTTCGGTGGGTTTGAACGTGTCCGCCGGCAGGGAGCGACGGGTGAATTCGGGTCGTTCCGAATCCGCGTTCCGCGTTTTCCCGTCGCGCGTGGCGTCCTGTTGTACGGGCTCCTGGGCGCTCACAGCGGCACCGGAGCACACGCCTGCAAGCAGGCACGCGAGTAGGAGTTTACTGTGCATAGCGGGCAATCCTGAAACCGACATCATCACGTCCTTCCTTGCCGAAGTCGCGGTAGGCGAGGCGCAGTTCCGTTTCCGTGGCGTGGCCCCAGTTAGAACCGCGCACGACATGCGTTTCGCCAGCGCGCGGCCCGAGCGGATCCTGCAGCACGACATTCTGTGCAGGTGCGGCGTCATAGTAATCGTTGATCCATTCTGAAACGTTACCGCCGAGGTCATAGATTCCACGCAAGTTCGCCATGAAACTGCCGACCGGCGCGGTAACCGGAAAGCCGTCCGTGTAATCAGGGATCACATTGCGCAAAAATCCGCTTGCCGACTGGTCCGCATAGTTACCGGAACGACCCCGTGGCGGGTATTTGCCGGCCCAGGGAAACCTGAAGGGCTCCTCGCCCTTCGGCGCGGTGCGGGCCACCCACGCCCATTCGGCTTCCGTGGGTAGTCGGTACCCCAGTGCCTGCGGATTGATTCCGAGTACTTTGCCATTTTTGATCTGGTAGAACACCGGCAATGAATCCTTGCGGCTGAGCCAGTTGCAGAACACCGCGGCGCGCTCCCAGCTGATGTTCACCACCGGATGTTGATCGCCGTTGACGTCAACCCCGTTGATCGGCGACAGCCTGTGAGTGGCGAGAAACCGGCGAAACTCGCCATTGGAAACTTCTTTCAGCCCGAAGTAGAACGGTCGCGTCAGGTTTGCTTCGCGCAACACCTCGTTCGCCCGGCGACCGGGTTCGCGACGCGAACTGCCCATCGTGATGCGGCCGCCGCGAAACAACTTCAGGGTTTGACCGGCCGCGGTCGTGATGGTGCCTTTGCTGGCCGCAGTAGCCGCCGTCGCCGGCACCGCCGCTGCGCCACCCGCGTTCTGCTCGGTGGCGGTTTTCAGCCGCACCTTGATCCGTTTCCGGATCCCCTTGCGTGGCGTCACCTCGGTACTGTAGGTGACATAACCCGGCTTGCGGATCTCGAGCAGGTGTTTGTGGGTTGGCAGTTTCAGGGTTTGATTCGCGCTGCCGCGTGCGACGCCATCAATGAACAGTTCAGCGTCCTGCGGCGTGCTGATCACTTCAAGCTGCGCGAGCTCGGGGCTGAGCTCAACTTTCAGCGACTGCGTTTCCCCCGATGCCGCGATAACCGAACGTGATGCCGCGGTGTAGCCTTCCTTGATAATGGAAACCTGGTGTTGCTTGTCGGGTTCAACCGCGGTTTTGATCGGACTCTGTCCCTTGTACAGTTTGTCGATCGTAATCGCCGCGCCCGCGGGGACCGTCGTAACATTTACGTAGCCGTCAGCTTTGGCGAGAATGACCGGCGGCAGATCGAGCGCTTCCCCGGCCACGACTTTCAGCGTTCGCTGCCAGGGCTTGTAGCCGTCGAGACTCAGGCGCACATCGCGCTGCCCCTGGATCACCTCGCCAGTGAACGGCGTACTACCACGGGGTTTATCGTCGATGCTGATCGACGCCCCGGCGGGTTCCGAGCTGATCGACACATCCGCCCATGCCGGCTGCAGTACCACAGCGAGTGTTTGTTCGATACCGCGACCCTCGATCTCGACGACGGTTTTAAACGGAATATAACGCTCGGCCGCGACTGCCACTTCACGTGGTCCGGCTTCGAGGTCTTCGACCGTTGTCGGCGCTTGCGCCCGGATCGTGTCGTCGATCGTCACGTCCGCCGTCGCCACGGGCGTGACTTCGAGCTTGAGTTTACCCGGCAGCGGATCGAGCGTGACGTTGTGGGTTTGTATCGCTTCGTCAGTGATCAGGATCTCATCGGCAAAGCGCTTGTAGCCTTCCGCCGTGACCACGAAGCGCCGTGGACCGGGCCGGAGCACCCAATGGTCGCGTATCACCGGCGCGATCAACTCATCCACCGTGACTATTGCGCCCTCCGGTTGCGTCGTAATACTGACGGAACGGGCGGTAATGACGTACCACGCGCCCCAGGCACCAATCACCACGATAAGGGCAATGAATGTCTGCGCCCACGGCAACCTGAACCGGGGCAGCGGCGGGGCGGACCCCGCCGGTCGGAATTTTACCGGCTCGATAATCTCGGCCGGACTGTCGCGGGATTCCGCTCCACTTTCGCGCTGGTTCAATACGGTCAGCTCCCGAAGGCCAGTTTCTGGTCGCATCTGACCGTGATCATTGCATCTGCCTGCGAGGCTGACACGTTGAACTCAACCCGCACGTCGCGGAAGCCGTCGCGCTTGCCGACAGCGACATAGGTCCCCGGAATCAGTGAGAGCGAACGCTGGTCGAAACGGCCAAGTTCGCCCACGCGGTAGACCGTCACGTTGGTGAGACTGTCCGACACGAGCGTGACCGCAACCGGCGTGCGCGCGCGGGTTATCGTACTTTCGAGTTGGCTGATCTGGGTTCCCAGCCGCGCCGCCGGCGCCGGCTGCTGACGGGCTTTCGCGAGCACCGCGCGGGCTTCCCGGTGCACGCCGTCATCGGCGAGACGCTGCGGTTGCGCGAGGATAGTCTGGATTTGCTGATCAAGTTTCGCACGTGCCGCGGCGCGCGACGCGCCCGCACTTGCGCCATCGAGGTTGGGATCAAGTTTCGCGGCTTGTCGATACTGCTGCTGAGCCTCGGCCCAACGTTCATCCCGTTCCGCGGTGGCCGCCGCGCGCAGATGTCCGGCAATCCGATCGGCGAGAATGCGGTTTTCAACCTGTGCCAACGCATCGGCCGCATCGCGCGAACCCGGTTTCAGCTGCAATGCGGACTTAAACGCCGCTTTGGCCGTGTCGAACTTTTCCGCGGCGAACGCGCTGAGCCCCTCGGACATCGCCCGGGCGAACCGCGCTTCGAGCTTTTCCTGCTCGATGCGCGCGATTGCGGCGGCGACGCCCGGTGCATCGGCATCCAGCGCGAGCGCTTCGCGATACCGCTTCAAGGCCGCATCGCGATCGCCGAGTTCCGCATAACCCGCGGCCTCGTTGATCAGCGCGAGCACCTGATCGAGCGAGCCCGCGCGCGCGAGTCCGCGCTTCGCGCTTTCGTGTTCCGGCGCGATACCAAGTGCAAAGCGAAACGATTTTTCCGCCGCGGCGGCATCGCGCGCTGTGAGTTTCGCATAGCCTTCGGCCACCGCGTCCGCGACGACCGGCTCAATGCGCTCGACCAGCGCCCGCAATGACGTCAGCGCCTGTGTATAGGCTGCGTCAGCCGCCGTGTAACGCTGTTCACGATAAGCCTTCTCACCGCTGGCGATGTGGCCGCGCGCCGTCGCAAACTCGTTCGCTGCCCACGCGGTGACGTTCTTTGTTTCGAGCTGTTCGACGAGTTCGAGGAGTTCTTCGAGTTGCGCCTGGTTGGAGCGCCTGAGTTCGGTAATCGCTTCAGGTTCCGCTGGGGGCGTATTCGTCGCGGTCGCGGATTCCGGTCCGGATTCCGCTGCGGTTGCGGCCGGTGACGGCGCAACCGTTGCCGGTGCCGGCTCCGGCGCCAGATACCGGGGCAGCACGAAGATGACCGCCAGCGCGGCGCTGAACAATACGAGCGCGGCAGCAACGACGAATGCACGTCGCATTTGCGTCGCGCGCGCGGAGGCGCGCTCGTCCGCGAAATCGCCACCACCGGCGAAACGGACCGGGACGATCGGCGCGTCGTCGTCGGGTTCGTGATGATCTCGTGGGTTATTCATGGATCTATTCGTACGGCCTGACGTTTCATTATCGCTCATTCGTCCCGCGAATAAGCATCATGGGTGTGCGATCGGCTGGTGCTGGCGGCTGGCGTCGCCCGGTGCGTCTCGCACGCCGTAGCGCCGCGTTACTGCAGTGGCGGATCCGAGTGATCGCGCGCGGGCAACTGGCCAATTTCAGTCAGGTAGATTTCATTCAGAATGGCGCGCCACTGGGCATATTGCTCATCTACCGTGCCGCTGAGCGTCACGGTCTTGTCGGCGAGCGCGAACGTGTGTGGTCTGATTTCCTCGCCGAGCGAATCGGCCATTTCCTTCAATCCCGCTTCATGGATGCGGGCTTCAGACCCGCGATCGAGTCCGCTTTTGAACATGTAGGCGCCGGCGCCAATCCCGAGTACACCGGCAGTGCGTGCCGTGCTGCTGCTGCTGCCCTGGGCGAGAACACCGGCGACAACCGCGAGCACGCCACCAATCTTGCGTGCCGTAGCTTCCTCTTTGAGCTTACGCAAGGCCTTCGTTTCGTGATAACTCGCCTCGCGCCACTGGTCGTAGGGTCCTGCGAGGCGGGTAGTGAAATTCCGGTAATGGTCCTGCAGCAGATCGACAAACATCTGGTCGCGTACGCGAATCGACTCAACCTGGGCAATAACCGGGTCGCCTTCCGCGGGCAGGCGTTTCAGCGTGTAGTTGCCTTTCGCATCGACCGCCATGAAATCGTTGTAGTCCTGCGGCGCGAAACGTTGCGCGAAGCGGAGCTTGGCAATTGCGCGCAACTCCTTACGTTTTGCCGCTGGCAGTGCCCGTGCGTGCTCCTCCATGTCCCGCGATATGTCGTTGTATAAACCCTGAAAAGGTTCCTGTTGCTGGCGCAGCGAGGGGTCGTAGGCGTACTGACTGAGCTGTTGTTCATAGCGTCGCGTGTACCACGCTTTGCCCGACGAATCCTTGACGGTGACCTCCACCTTCAGGGTCTCGCCATCGGATTCCATGATGACGCCGTTGACCAGGACATCGGTCTCGCTTTGTGCTTGCGGAATAATCCGCACTGCGCCCCAGTTACGCGTGTGTTGCAGCGTATCGACGACATTTTGTGCGACATGAACCGACTCGGCTTTGCGTATTGCGGGCGTGGTCGTCGATTTCTCCTCGTCGAGGAAACCGATCCCCGGATCGAACAAGTCGACCCCAACATCGAGCAATAAGTGCTCGGGTATCGGCGTTGGCGCGGCATACGGTGTTTGCTGTACGGACGAAGTGCGGACAGTTTGTGAATTGCAGCCGAGCAGAGTGAGGCACACGGCCCCGAGCGCCCAGGCGAGTTGTTTGCGATACATAGTCATTACCCGCCGATCCCTGTTTTGTATTTACGGTATTCCTGCCACAGTTTTTCACGCAGCGCGGGGTCTGTTTCTCGCGTAGCGGCCTCACGCAATTGCCGCGCGACGATGTCGTCGTCGCGCGCATCCGGTACGTCGGCCGGTACGGGTCCCGGTGCCGGGCGATAAATCCCGGCCTGGTTCGTGCCGCTGGTATCCGGGGTATTTCCGAGTCCTGAAGAGCGCGCCGAACGTCCACCGGCCCCGGTTTCGCTGGACACTTCGCGGCGCGCGCCGCTGCCGCCCATCGCGCCCGCCATCGCGCCTCCGCTCGCTTGCTCGCGTTCGGCTTCTTCGCGCGCCTTGCGCATGAGTTCATCGAACTCCGCGAGCTTCGCCTTCAGATCCTGTTCGAGCGTTGCCGAACGTTCGGCCGCCGTGGCCGCCGAGCCGACGTTTATCGCAGCGCCCGCCGCCTCCGAACCGCCAGGCACGCTGCCGCCGGTACTCGAGCCCGCCGCGGAATCGCGGCCGCCAGCCGGAGTGGGCGCGCCGCCGCCGCCGGCGGATTCCGGCGCCGCCGCGCCGGCGGTGGAACGCTGCCGGGTGGCCGGCTGGATTATCGGATTGCCATCCTCGTCCAGCGGAATGTCGGTGATTTCGACATCGGGCGAGGCAGCGGCCGGTGGTTGCGGAATTGCGCGTTCAGCCGATGGTTGCGGTTCTGCCGCCGCGTCGCTGTCCGCGCTTTGCGGTGTCTGTGCGCTTGACGGGTCTGATGGTGCCGTGGTGCCGGATGCCTGCGAAGTCTGTTCCTGTAACTCACGTGCTTCGGTTTGCGCCGGCGGTTCGCTTGGCGGTGGTGTTGTTGGCGGTGGTGACGACGGCGACGGCGGTGTTGCGCAGGCCGCAATCATGCCGCAGATCATTGCCAGCGTAGCCGCGCGGAATCGAGTTGTTAGGCGCTTCACCCGTATTGCTCCTGCATTAGATCGACACATCCGGAAAAATGTAGCGGATCGTCGCGGTGTCTTCGAACGGTCCGGCGTCGCCAATGCTCGGACGGAACCGCGTATTACCGAGGGTTGTGCGCGCTTCCCGCCTAATGCGCGTATTCCCGGACGGGTGGGCTTCGACGATTTCTATCGCGCGCACCCGGCCACTCTTCGTCACCCGAAATGTCGCCTTCACGTAGGCATTCGGTGTCGCTTCGTCGTCGTCCAACGCCGCTGCGCGGCGGGCGAGAGAAAAGGACTTCAGCGGCCGCGGGCTGCCGAACTCGTGCTCGATCTCTGCCGGCGACAGACCCGCAGCTCGCAGTTTCTCATAGGCGCGGCGATAGTTCGCGCGCGCGCCCTGCGGGCGTTCGAATGCGAGTTCCCAGTCGGCGAGATTCGCCAGCGCGAGTGCGTGTTCGATAGCGCGATCTTGCGCGGCAGTTAATGCCGCGACACGTTCGAGAGCCTGTTTGCCACGAATGAAACTCTCGATGATCAGATTACGGCGCTCGATGAGATCGGCGAGGTCCTCCCCGGTGCGTTGCCCGCCGGTGGCGATGTCTTCGTCGGTGAAGCTTACATACGTGGCGAGGTTGAGCCGCGCCTGGGCCTCGGCGTTGAGGATTTCCACGAGTCGTGGGTCTGTCTCGTCACCGTTCGTCGTTACCGTCGCGAACGCCGATTCAAGCGCGGACAGCGCTTCGCGCAGTTTTGTTAATGTCGGCGTGCCGGTGTCGAGGTTGTGCGCGCGGTTTTGCCACGCGGCATAGGTCATCGCGGCGCGTACATATGCGTCGGAATTTGTCGCGACTTCGCGCTTGTGGATCCAGTGGCGGAATCGTTGTTGCTGGTCCACTGCGTGCCAATCGCCCTGGTGTGCGTAAGCATCGATCAGCAGATCGACGATCGGTACGTGAACGAGGTGGTGCAAACCCTTGTCGATCCGGTTCACGTGCAGGGCTTGCCGGAACGAATCGATCGCGGCATCGAAGTCGCCGTTGGCCCGGTACGCGAGACCCATGCTCAGGAAGCTCTCTGACAAGCGATGATCGAGCGCGCCGCCATCGCGCTCAATTGCGTCGATACTGCGCTGATAAGACCCGATAGCATCTGTCGCCGCGGTCGCATCGTCGGCGAGGGCTGCATATGCAGTGCCCGCCAGCACAAAGGCAACGGTGGTACGGATCGGGAACAGCGCTGGCATCGTGATGTCGTTTCGTCCTGATTACGTGATTCGACGGGCATTTCAGTGGCAGCTGCCGGGTCGCTGCCCGATCAATTTCCGACCAGTTACCGGATCAATTGTTCCAACCGCACGAAGTTCGCACCGCCAAGGATCGCAATTTTACCTGAACTGTCGATGAACACCCGCCGCGGTGCGGGCGCGCCAGGGGTTCAGATGTCGTCGCTTGCTGCTTGTTTGCCGGTCAGGGTGGCCAGGCAGGCGGGGCACAGACAGTCGGTGGCGGGGTCGATCCGCGCGGCGCTCAGATGCGGTAAATCGCTGCACCAGCAATGCGGGAGATCGCGGCCGCATCCGAACGATCGCGCGCAGCGTGAGCAGGATTTCGCGATAGCGCCGGGTGTGGCGAATGTCGCGGCGAAGTGACCGTTGTCGCCGGCTTCAGTCATGCCGGATCCGGGATCAGGCCAAACTCTTCAATCATAAAGCTCGCTTGCGCTTCGGCAACGAGTTTGCCGTCGCCGCGGGTCGCTTTCGAGGCGAGTTGCAACAAGCGGCCTTTGCGCTTCGTCAGATGGCATTCCACTGCGATCCGTTCGCCCACGGGTAAGGGATCACGGTAGCGGATCTCGCATTTCGCCGTGTAACCACGGCCCTGTTGCAGGAACAGCCAGTTCGCCATGAGATCATCGAGCACGCTGAAGATGATGCCGCCGTGGGTTACACCATCGAAACCCACATGGTTTTCCGTTGGCGTGAATGCGCCACGACACACGCCGTCTTCGAACACGAACGGGATCTTCAGACCGATCGGGTTCTCGGTGCCACAAACGAAACAGTGGTCGGCGTCGGCGCGTTTTGTCACGGTATCAGCGGCCATGATCAGACCATATCGCCGTAGCGGTTTGGCAGATCGAGATCCACGGCGTGCGCGAAGCCCGGCAGGCTGAGCTTGTGTGCGTCGATCCGGATCTCCGCCTCGTCGATCAGAGAATCGCCAAAGCGGTAGATCGGGGCCATCGGCGCCCGCATGCAGGCCTCGTCGTAGGCGGCCGCCGTTGCCGTCACGGTTTCGAGTTTCGCGGCGTACCCGGTGATGCGTTTGCGCCCGTAGCGGTGTTCGAGCATGTCGCGCGCGACCGCGCCGGAAAATACCGTCGCCGTGGCATTGTTGCCGCCGAAACCCTTCGAATTGAGAAACGCGATATCGGTTCTGCCGTTCAGGTCGAGGTCGCGGGTGGGGATGTTCAGTCGTGCGCCGAAAATATCGCTGGCCAGCGCGTCGATGGTCTTGATTCCGGGCAGGATCCCGTCAGCGAAAATACCGAGCGAACTGATCATCTGATCCGCGCTTGCCGGCGCGAGCGAATGGCCGACAAACGCTTTCATGGCCGTAACCGGCCACGCAGTGATGCCGAAAGCCTGCGCCACGAGGTCGAACACGCGCGATTCCGTCGTGCGGTTCTGCGGTGTACTCGAACCGTGGGCCTGGACGAAACTGCGCTGGCGCACGGCGTCCTCGCCAAGGATCGCGCGCGCCGAGGCCACTGCTTTCGCGAGCGTGACGTAATTACCCGGGCCTGGCGCGGAAATCGATTTTTTATAGCCGTCGGCATTTACGAACACATCGGCGACGGCGCCGTGGATTTGTGCACCCATGTCGAGCGCGAGTTCGTCGTCGAACAGGACGACGTACTGTCCGGATTCCGACAGCACGAAGCCGCAGTTCTCGCCGAATGGCCGGCTCGCCCGACGATGATCCGCCTGCGTCGTACCATCGAGCTTGCACAGGTTTTCGTCCGTTGCGAGCGCGCTCATCGCGGCATAGCCCTCGATCACTTCGGGTAACAACGGCGCCTCCGCATTGCCAACCACGGCAACCCGGCGGCGGCCCGACTGGATGTCTTCAATCGCCGCGCGCAGGTTGTACAGAAACGTGGCACAGGCGCCGACCGCAGCCCCGGTGGCGCCGATATTGCCGAGCACGTAGGCGTTGACGAAATCTGCGGGCATCTGGTTGAGTCCCAGCGGCAGCTGTTTCGAACTCACCCGGTTGCCACGCAGGCGCGCCTGGGTCATACCACCGGTACCGAAACCGTCGAGCTGACCCATCGCACTCGCGGCATACACGCAGATCTCATCCGGTTTCACCGCCTGCATGATCGTCTCCCAATCGATGCCGACCGAGCGAACCGCATCGGAGGCGCCGACAATCGCGAGTTGCAGACCGCGCGGGTGAAAGCGGGAGTTGTACAGCGAGCCGGGGTCGAAACCGGTGGGTAATTGCCCCGCCGCCTGAACATTGAGTTTGCGCTGCGCTTCGAGTTTGATTTCTGTTGCGTTGTCGATCACGAGTTCGACACAATCGTCATGTACATTCGCGACGTGACATCCGAGCGGCAGCGGATCCGGCAGGTCGCGTTTACGCACGATAATCGCGCCAGCGCCGGAACCTTTTTGCAGCGGCAGCACGCAGTTGCCGGACACCTTGTCCGGATCGAACAGGTGCGACTCGATGCGCCGGATCAACGTGTGATCAAGGATGTATTCACCACAATGGCGTTCCACCCCATCCTCGGCCAGCGGCTCGCCGTCGGTGGTGACATAGTGCTCTCCGTTCCAGCTGACGAGGCCCATCATCGCGGCCAGCGAGAGGAACGTGCGCGCGCGTTCGCGACCCGTCGTGCTCTCGATAATCGTGCGGCGGTAGGCATGGTGGAAAGATGAACGACCGGCCGGGCCGACGCCGCCAAAACCAACTATCAACGGGAGTCGTGTCATTGTTATTGTTGCTCAACAGATGGGGTGACCGGGCGTCAGTTTAGCGACGGATCCGTGAAGTATTTTGGTCATTTAAGCCAAATTAGAGGGCAAATCGGCTAAACTCCCGATCCACCCGCAACGAGAACCCCCGTGAACCTGGGCTTCGTACTCGCAGAAAACATGCTCGCCGCGAGCACGCTGCTGCCGCTGGAGATGTGGCGCGCGGCGGAATCGACGGCACTGGGTCGCGGCGCGCGCGAGTCGCCCCTGACCACTTGTCTGCTGGCCGCCGACACGGCGCCGGTACCGAATCAGGCGGGGGTTGCGATTACGCCGCAGGCGAATTTCGACGATACGCGTGAATTCGACGTCGTCTACCTGCCGGCGCTGTGGCGCAATCCGCGCCGGGTGGTGCGCAACAACGCGGCCATGTACCCGTGGCTCGCGGCGCAGTTTGAGCGCGGAGCGATGCTCGCGGCCGTCGGCACCGGGTGTTGTTTTCTTGCCGAGGCCGGCTTGCTCGACGGCAAGTCGGCGACGACCCACTGGCATTATCTCGAGCGCTTTGCTCACGACTATCCGCAGGTATCGCTGAAGCGCGACTACTTCATCACCCAGGCCGGTTCGATCTTCTGTGCGGCGTCGGTGAACGCGCTCGCGGATGTAACGGTGCACCTGATCGAGCTGTTCTACGGTCGTGCGATCGCGAGCCATGTGGAACGCAATTTCTCCCACGAAATCCGGCGGCCGTACGAAAAGTACCGCTATCTCGAAGGGGACGATCTGCAGCACAGCGACGAGCTGATCATCGAAATCCAGTTGTGGATGCAACGCCACCTGAACCAGGTGATCACGATGCCGGACGTCGCCGCGAAGTTCGGTCTCAGTGCGCGCTCGCTCGGCCGGCGGTTTCACGCCGCGACCGGGCAATCGCCGCTTGCCTATGTGCAGACTCAGCGCATGCGCACGGCGAAAGAACTGCTCGAATCGACGAACCTGACCATTGGCGAGGTGGCGTTCCGGGTGGGTTATCAGGATCAGGGACATTTCTCGCGACTGTTCGCGCGCGCGATGGCGGTAAACCCCGCGGACTATCGCAAGACGGTCCGCGCAAAGGTATTTTCCGCGACCACGTGAGCGTGATTGCCGCTGTCAAGAATATTGACACCGTCCGTTCCCGGTGCGTGCTGTGTAATCTGCTGATTTCGCAGGGATTCAACGCCCGACGCCGATGCGCGCAAGCGTTCCGGGCCGCCGCCACCCTGTGATCCGTGTCAACCGGTTTGACACCGGTGCCCGGGGCGAGTGTCGTCGTCGACCGTAATCCGAGACGCGACAGCAACTTAAGTGCAGTGGCAGAAACCTTGCATAGTTACCTGCGACGGCCTGGAGTGGCTGTCACTTTCGGGTAGCGGCAGCGTCGCCGGTCGGGAACGGTCGGCACGCAAACCAGTGGTGGGTGAAATACTGCCCGCAACTGCGGCCGCGCCCCGGATGGTGCCTACACCGCGCTGAATGTGCGGCAATTTTACAGCCCCGCCTTTGGCGGGGTTTTTTTGTTTGCGCCCGCTGGCGAATCTCAACCGCGTTACCATACACACCCGCCGCCCGCTCGCGCGGCACCACTACCGAAGGACCTGCACCCGACATGAGCTCACCACGCTACATTGGCTTCGATACGCTGAGTCTGCACGGCGGCCAGCGGCCCGATCCGGCCACCGGCGCGCGCGCAGCGCCGATCTATCAGACGACATCCTACGTTTTCGAGGACAGCGATCAGGCCGCTTCGCTGTTCGACCTGGGTCGCAGCGGACATGTGTATTCGCGCATTTCCAATCCGACGATCGCGGTTGTCGAGGAACGCATGGCGGCACTCGAAGGCGGGGTCGGTGCGGTGGCCACGGCCAGCGGCATGGCCGCGATCCATCTCGCGATTGCAACGCTCGCCGGCAATTCGCACCACATCGTCGCTTCGCGCGCTCTCTATGGCGGCACGCACAATCTGCTCGAATATACGTTGCCGCGATTCGGCATCACCACGACATTCGTCGACCCACGCGACGTCTCTGCGTTCCGGGCGGCCATCACGCCACAGACGCGCATGATCTACGGTGAAACGATTGGTAATCCGGGCGGCGAGATCCTCGACCTGCCGGCGCTTGCGGATGTTGCCCACGAAGCCGGCCTGCCGCTCGTGATCGATGCGACCCTGAGCACGCCGTGTCTCGTGAAACCGTTCGACTGGGGCGCCGACATCGTCGTGCATTCGTTGACAAAGTTCATCGGCGGACACGGTATCGCGGTTGGCGGTGTCGTCGTCGACAGCGGCCGTTTCGATTGGGAAGCGAGCGGCCGCTTTGCGCACTTGTGCGAACCGTATGCGGGATTCCACGACGTGAATTTTGTCGAGGATTTCGGTCCGTCCGCATTCAGCGCCCGTGCGCGGGTGGAAGGGCTGCGTGATTTCGGCGCGGCCATGAGTCCGGCGAATGCATTCTACCTGCTGCAGGGACTCGAGACCTTGCCGCTGCGCATGGCGCGACACGTCGCGAATGCACAAACGATCGCGACGTTTCTCGAAGGCCATGATGCAGTGGAGAAGGTGACCTATGCCGGGCTGCCGTCCCATCCGGATTACGCGCTCGGACAGCGTCTCAGCCCCCGGGGCTGCGGTGCGGTTTTCAGTTTCGACATCAGGGGCGGGCTCGCCGCGGGGCGGAAATTTATTGACGCGCTTGAATTGTTTTCACATCTCGCAAATGTCGGGGATGCGAAGTCGCTCGTGATCCATCCGGCCTCGACAACGCATCACCGCATGGATGCGGCGGCGCTCGCGGCGGCCGGAATTTCGCCCGGTCTGATCCGCTTGTCGGTGGGCCTCGAAGATCCGCAGGATTTGCTCGATGATCTCGGCCGGGCTCTGTACCGGTCGCAGAAGTAGGGGGCGCTACGATGGAACTACAGATCGACGGACATCCCGTTTTCATCGCTACCGGCCACCAGGCGCCGGTGCCGGACAAACCCACGATCGTATTCGTTCACGGCGCTGGCATGGACCACAGTGTCTGGACCTTGTTTTCGCGCTACTTCGCGCGCCGCGGGTTCAACGTGCTCGCGCCGGATCTGCCGGCCCATGGTCGTTCCGGAGGCGAGCCGCTGCCGAGCGTAGCGGCAATGGCGACCTGGATCGTGCAAGTGCTCGATGCGCTCGCTATTGAACGCGCGGCGGTCGTCGGTCACAGCATGGGTTCGCTCGTTGCGTACGAAACCGCGGCAAGCTTTCCCGCGCGCACGACAAAGGCCGTATTGCTCGGTTTCGCGCTGCCGATGGCGGTTGGCCCGCCATTGCTCGACGCGGCGCGCGCGAACGATTCCGCGGCGATCGATATGATGGTGATTTTCGGCCACGACTTTCGTTCGCAACTTGGTGGTAACCGGGTGTCCGGTGCGCACGTCGTCAATACCGCAAAACGCGTGCTGGAAAGAAATCGTCCGGGCGTATTATTCAACGATCTGAATGCGTGTAACGCGTACGCGAACGAAACCGCGGCGCATACGATTCAGTGTCCGCTTGTGTTCGGCTCCGGCGAGCGGGACAAAATGACGTCACCGCGTGCGGCGGCCGCGACGGCGCAGGGTCTCGCGGATGCGCGCTTCGAACTCATCAAGAACAGCGGGCATGGCGTGATGGCGGAACAACCCGAGTTGACGCATCGCTTGCTCGTCGCGGCGCTCGCAGACGCCTGAGCGGTTCAGGTCTGGCGCACGCCGATGGCGGCGTGATCGTCGATCCGGGCCAGCAGCATGGGCTGGTCCGCGTCGCGCAGATAATCGTCTACCGCTTTCTGCTGGCCCAGCCAGCGAAAATAGTCGTCGACGATGAGCACGCCGCCGACGCTCAGCTTCGGCATCAGTTCTGCGCACTCGACGACCGTGGATTCATACATATTCGTATCGAGGCGCAGCAAGGCGATGGCGTCGCTGTCGTTATGCGGCAAGGTATCCTGCACGAGCCCCTTGTGAAACTGCAGACACGCGGTTGGGTAACGCGTGCGCGCGAGGTTCGCGGTGACATCCTCGAGCGGAAAATTGTGCCACGTACATTCGCCGTCTTTCGTTTTGCGCGCCCACTTCCTGAGCGCCGGTTTGCCGAGCACGCTGATGTCTTCGGCGCCGGGCTTCACCATGCCTTCGTAAGTGTCGTACAACAGGATCCGGCGATCACGGATGCCAAGGTCCAGCAGGGTCAGCGCAATCGCCATCATGCTGCCGCCCGCGCCCACACCGCATTCGACGAAATCACCCGGGATATCGTGGGCGACGATGTAACGCACGGCGCGTTCGAGATTCGCCACCCGCGACTGTGAGGTCATCGTGTAAGGGCGCACCTGATCCCACAGGGCCTGAGTGAACGGGGTGAAATCCTGCGGGTATTTCGGCGGCAGTTCGCGCATTCCGCGGGGCGCGAGCACTTTGCGCACAAGCTTGGAACTTTCCCGCGACAGGTTTGTTTTCCAGATCTTCAGCTGTGTTGTCAGGTTCGTCATCACTCGGTCAATGGCATTAAGGGGATCTGTGGACAGGTCGCTTGTGTCAAAATGAACGGCTCCGGTTGCGGCCGGCCCATCACCGATTTTGTTTGGATAGTCGATGTCCGGTATTCGCTACGTGCCCGCCCTGCTGATTCTGCTTGCCATTGCCGCGCTGGCAACCGAACACGGCTCGCATTATCCCATCGGCATGTTGTTCCTGCTCGGGCTCGTGCAATGGATAAGAGATCCGCGAACGATGCACGGCAGCCACGGTGCGCGCCTGTTCGCAACGGTGTTCGTTTGCCTGTGGGTACCGATGCTGCTGTCGTTGCCGGATGCCGCGAACCCTGCGCGCGCGTGGAAGACGACGGTGTTGTATCTGCATTATCTGCCCGCCGGCCTGTATGTCGTGCACATGTTAGCCGACCCCCGCGCGCGACGCATCGTCCTCGGCGGGATTGCCGTTATTGTCGGCTTCTGGAGTGTCGACGGCGCGATTCAGTGGTTCTTCGGGCGCGACCTGTTCGGTTATCCTCACGACGGCTCGGTACTGACGGGCGCGTTCTATCCGAAGCAGCGCTTCGGCCTCATCCTCGCCGTGTTCACACCCTTGTATCTGTATGCGGTGCAGCGTCTCGCATCGCGCAGTCCGTTCGCGTGGCTGTTGCTCGCGCCGCTGCTGTTCGCGGTTGTCTTGTCGTTGAAGCGTACGGCATGGATCATGCTCATTGCGGCCATCGCGTTTTATACCGTCGCGCTGCTCAACATGACGAAGCGCAATCTGCAACGCGCCGCTCTCGCGCTCGTGGCGTCACTGCTCGTATTAACCGCCGCTGCGGCGTTCGTGCCCACGCTGAAAAGCCAGCTCGACGGTACGCTGAACATTTTTTCCGCGGATTTCGAAACCGTAGACATCGCCACGTCGCGGCGCCTTACCTTGTGGCAAACAGGCGCGGGCATCGCGCGCGCGCACTGGCTGAACGGAGTCGGGCCACGCGGCTATCGCACGGTGTACCGCGATTTCGCCGCCGCCGATGATTTCTGGATCCAGCGTGGCACGAAAGGTCAGACGCATCCGCATCTGATGGTGCTCGAAGTCGCCACCGAGACCGGGCTCATTGGATTGTTCGGCTACGCGCTTGGCCTGTTACTGGTGGCGAAAGCGATCCGGCGCGTGCGCCATGACGATGCGGGTGCCGCGGTCTGCCTCATCGTCGCCGCCGTCGCCTGGTTCCCGTTGAACGCGCACCTCGCGTTCTATGGCTCTTACTGGTCCAACATCGGTTGGGTGATGTTCGCGCTCGGCTGCACGGGCCTGAATTCCCCACGCGCCCCGTCCACGCTCGCGCCGACCTGAGCGAGCATTACCCGGGCTTTGTCTTGCGGCGACGCTTGCGTGCCTGCAGGGTCGAGCGTTCGGCCGCGAAGTGCTGTTTGTCGTCTGCCTCGCGTTCCACCACTACTCCCCATTTCAGCGTTTCATCCTGTTCGTAGCGCTTGCCGAGCTGCCAGGCGATCTGCGCGCGTGCGAGTTCGAGACCGAGGTAGAACGCGTGTGCACCGTCGTCCTCGACCTTGAGCCGGGGGAACAGATCGTAGGGATCGGTCGCAACGTTGAGGCCATCGCGGTTGTAAATGCTGATGCCGTCAGCGGCTACCTGGATGCGGAAATTCGGGTCGCGCACGGCACCGGCGAATTCGCGGATCTCAGCGTCGTCGTAGGGAAACGGGTGGCGCTCGTGCAGCGCCAGCAGGCCTTCGTCGATGTGGCGCGGCGGGCTCGAGTCCTCGCGGGCGGCGAACATTATCCGGCGCGCCAGATCGAGTTCCCTGACGACGGAGCGACAGTGGCCGCTCACCTCGGTGGTGAGCAAGCCGGTGATGTTCAGTTCCGAGGCGAGGCCGAGCAGCACGGCGTTGATCCCGAGCGTGTCGGCATGGGTCAACTCGCTCAGATTGCCGATCCCCATCATGATCTCGATCGTCGGGTAGTGTGCGCGCAGGGCGTGATAGCGCACGATGGACTCGCCAAAGCCGTAATGAATCGGGTCGAGAATCGCGTCGGCGTAAAACGGGCGATCGCGCGTGAGGAATTGATCAACGGTCGCGAACAGGGAATCAAGATTCGTCGGCTCGTCACCAATCAGGATCGGGGTGGCTGCGACTTCGTCGGCAATCCACAGTGATTTCGCACTGAGGCTGAACAGGTAATCCGCGCCGGCGCGACCGCCGCGCAGCAGATCCTCATCGACGAGTGAATCCACGCTCACGCGGTAACCCGCGGCTTTCAGCGCGCCGACGAGATCTTCGAGGTGCGCAAACGGGGTGTCCGGCAGGCAACCGATGTCAATCACATCCGCGCCATCGGCACGGTAACGGGCGGCGCGTATGAGCGCTTCATCAATCGAACAGTGCGGAGCATCGACAAGCTCGGCGAAAATCAGCATGTCGCTGCGACCAAGGTCGCGAACCGCGCCCTGGATGCCAAAGAACCGTGGCAAATCTTTTAGTTCTTCGGGTCCGCGCTCGAACGGTACGCCGAAATGCGCGCTCAGAGCCCGGGTATCTCCGCGGCAGCGACCGGGCAACAGGACGCGATCGAAACCATTCGCATCGGCAAGGCGGCGCTTGATCATGTCGACGGTGAGCAGCGCGGCGACGGCAACCCCCAAGACGCGGATTTCGTAGTCGAACGTGCGTTTTTTCAGCCCCTCGAGTGTGCGGCGGAGGCTTTTCTCGGCGAGTTTTCCAGTAATGAACAAAATGCGTTCCGACATCCGGCGATTATCCCGTAAATCGCACCACGCACCTATGGCAGGTGCCGGCGGCGCCCCGCGGCACGCCGCGCGTTCATGGCGGGACTCTGTAAATAGATAGCAGGATCAGTGGCTTACCATCCAGTTCTTGCTCCGGTCCGGGTTTCGCGAAATTTTCGTCTATAACTCAGTGGCTTACCGGGGTCGCACCATAAAACTTGCCGTTGCGGCTTGCTGAACGAGGCGCTCTCATCTAAGTTTTAACTGTCAGTTGATTGTTGATTGGCCAATTTGATAAAGGAGGTACGATGTTCGAAACCGACCAGGATACCGTTGACCAATTATTGTCCTCGAACGACAGATTCCGTCGTTTGTACGACAAACACAGCGCACTCAAATCGCAGGTTCAGGATGCCAGCGGAGGTGCGGCGGGAATGGAACAACTCGCTCTTGAGACGCTGAAAAAAGAAAAACTGTCACTGAAAGACGAGATGGCCGTGATGATCAAGAATTATCACGTTGCCCACGCCTGACAGCCCTTCAGGCTTAACGCGACACACCACACAACACCACGCGAAAACCGGTCCCGCGCAAACGGGGCCGGTTTTTTTTGTCCTGCTGCAGACCACGAACACAAGGTTGGAAATCAATGGCTGGCGAATTTGTTAAAACCACAATCAGCGACGGCGTGCTCAGCGTGCTCGTCGATCGGGAACCGAAGCGCAATGCGCTCAGCCTGTCGGTACTCGGAGAACTGCACGACGCATTCGCGCATCATGCCAGCGACGAATCGCTGCGCGTCGCTGTCGTGCGCGGCGCGGGTGACCGCTGCTTCGCCGCCGGTGGCGATCTGCGTGAACTCGACAGCGTGCGCGACGAATCACTGCTGCGGGAAATGGCAGCGGCGGCATTCAATGCGCTCGCTGCGATCCGTCATTTTCCTGTCCCCGTTGTCGGTGCGCTCAACGGCGACGCGATCGGCGGCGGTGCCGAATTCGCGGCTGCCTGCGATATGCGCCTGTTTGCGCGACACGCCCGGATCGCATTTGTCCAGGGCAAACTATGCGTGTCACCGGCTTGGGGTGGGGGTATTGATTTGATGCGTCTGGTCGGTCCCGCGAACGCATTGCGTCTGTTTTCCCGCGCCGAATTCATCGACGCCGAAGCGGCGCTGACGCTTGGTATCGCGCAGGCCGTCGCCGCGGAGGGGGAAACAATCGAGGTGGCAATTGAGCGCTTCGTCGACCCCATCAAAGCCATGCAGCCGCAGGTAATGAGGGCTTTCAAGGCCTTGACCCGCGCACAGCGCGATGGCGCCGGCGCGCGCGAACTGCGCGAAGTCGAGATTGAGGGCTTGATGGCAACGTGGTTACACGACGATCACTGGAACGCGGCCGCCGCCGTGCAGGCCGGGATCGACGCGAAGCGCTAGCGCTTCGCGGGGGCGTGAACCGCTTCGCGTCTCACCCCCCCGTCCATGCAGTGAAGTACATCACGGAGACATAGCGCGCCGCCTTACCCGCGCCGACAAGGACGAGAAACAGCCACAGACGCACGCGCATGATGCCCGCGATCAGGGTCAGCGCGTCACCCCCCACCGGCAGCCAGGCCATCAGCAAACACCAGAATCCGTAACGCTGAAACCATGTCTGCGCTTTTTCGATCTGCTGCGTGCTGAAGTAGAACCAGGGGCGGTCCTGAAAATGCAGCAGGTAGCGGCCGAGGATCCAGTTCACCACCGCGCCCAGCGTGTTACCGAGCGTCGCGACGATCACGAGCGCCACCGGATCGCCGCCGGCGCGAAGCTGCGCGAACAGGACGACTTCCGAGTAGAAAGGGAGGATGGTCGCCGCGAGGAACGCGGACCCGAACAAGATTAACCACGATGTCATGTTCTGATCCGCACGGGACGATTTTCGCCTGAAACGACAGTGGCCACTATAAAGAGAAGGCCCCACGACGACAAAAACCGCTCAACGACGGCCGCGCGTTACGCTCGCGAGGCGGCAAGCGACTCTGTCGCGGGAACCGGGTGCGCGGTTTCCCGGCGCGACGATGCCAGTACAATGCAGGTTCGCAGCACTGTAGTGTCGGTTTCGTGCGCACCCGGCGCCACGCAATTCCGGCGAGCACGCAAAGCCTGAGCAATCTATGTCATTCGAACTGCCAGCAGAGATGAAGAATTATCGTGGCGATGAGCGCCGCGTCGGCGTCGAGATCGAGTTTGCCGGAATCGAGGCTGGCGATGCCGCGGCGGCGGTAAGAAAGGTGTATGGCGGCACGGTCGAGCGGATCAACCGCTTCCTCGCGCACGTACGCGGGACGGCGTTTGGCGATTTCAGCGTCGAACTCGACGCGCAGATCCTGCACAGCGATGCTTACCGCGATGTGCTCGCGAAGCTAGGCATCGATATCGCCGGCGAGGAACTCGGTGATCGACTCGAAGATCTGCTTGCTAAAGCCGCCGCGAAGGTAGTGCCGCTTGAAGTCTGCGGCCCGCCGATCCCGTTGTCGCGCCTCGATTCCATTGAGGATCTCATCACCGAACTTCGCAGCGCCGGGGCGCTCGGCACGGCGCGCTCGCCGTTGTATGCCTTTGGTCTGCAGTTCAACCCCGAAGTCACGAGTCTCGAACCGGACTACATCGTGCGCACCTTGCAGTCGTTCCTCGTGCAGTTCGACGATATCTGCCGCGACCGCGGTATCGATCTGACGCGCCGCATGCTGCCGTTCGTTCGTTCGTTCGATGACGATTTCCGAGCCTTCTTCTGTCGCGCTGATTATGCGCCGTCGATCGATGTGCTAATCGACGACTACCTGCGCTTCAACCCAACCCGAAACCGGCCGCTGGACCTGCTGCCCCTACTCGCCTTCATCGACGAACAGACGGTAATTGGACGGGCCAGCGAGCCGGCGCTGATCAAACCGCGGCCGACGTTTCATTACCGGCTGCCGGATTGTCACATCGACCTTCCGGATTGGACGGTGGCCCAGGAATGGCACTGGTGGCTGCAGATCGAGGATCTCGCGGCGGCGCCCGCGCAATTGCGCGCACGGATTGAGCAGTTCACGGTTCGCTGAACGGGATGGCCGGCGAGACGCAGTGCCGGGTTGGCGTAACCGGGCCGGACCGCGGCGGCTACGCGGCCTGGGTTGCAACCCGGTTCGCGGTGTGGCTGGCTGGCGGCATTGCCGTACGGATGACGCCGGCGGGCACGAACCGGGTGGAGGGTATCCACGCCTTGATCATCGGCGGCGGTGCGGATGTAGGTTTGTTGCCCGACGAATTGCCCGCCGCGGCCGAACCGGCCGGGAACGCGTGGTGGCGGACCCGATTGATCGACGCGATCTCGCTGCCGCTCATCTGGTTGCTGCGTGCCGCCGCGGGCAAACGTCAGCGTAAAGCGGAGCGCGCGGCGCGCGACGAATTCGAGTACGCGTGTTTCAAGTACGCGCATGAGCACCGGCTCCCCGTGCTGGGTATTTGCCGCGGCGCCCAGTTGATCAATGTTGCGCTCGGCGGACGCCTGTTCCGGGATCTGGCGGGCTTCTACGAGGAGTCGCCCGCGGTACGCAGCATCCTGCCTCGAAAATCGGTGGCGATTGAACCGGATACCCGGCTGCGCGCCATCATCGGTGCACAGCGGTGCGGCGTAAACGCGCTGCATCGCCAGGCGATCGACGCCGATAAGCTTGGGGTTGGTCTGCGGGTTGCAGCGCTCGAAACAACCGGCGTTGTGCAGGCGATTGAAGCTGTCGATGCCTCCGGGTTTCTGCTTGGTGTGCAATGGCATCCGGAATATCTGCCGCAACATGCGGCGCATCGGCGCTTGTTCTCGGCGCTGGTGGCGGCGGCGCGGCCGCGCTAAGCAGCTTCACCGCGCGAGCTCAGCACCGGCGCGCTCCGGACTCTTGCCGGCGGGTTACGGATCCAGCGGCAGGCGTACCGTCAGCACATCGCAGTGCGCCGTGTGTACGACCGCGCCTGCATTGGAACCGAGCAGTCGCGCAACGCCGGTCCGGCCATGCGTACCGAGCACAATCAAATCGGCGTCGATAGCCTCCGCGGTTTTCAGAATCTCGTGCGTGATAACGCCGGCGCCGAGTGAAAAGTGCGCTGCGTCGAGCTGCGTTTTCGCGCAATATACGGCCAGGTCTCGTTGTGCGGCCGCGCGGCGTTCCGCTTCGGAGACGTGCAGATCCGGCACATTGATCACCGCGCCGGCTGCGGCCGGTGACATACCCGGCGGCAGATCCGGTTCCAGCACGTGCAGGACATGAACATCACAAGCAAACCGGGCGGCGATTTGCCCGGCGCGCAAGCCGACCCAGGGTTCATCGTGCGCGATGTCGATCGCAACGAGCATTCGCCTGTAAGGGATATCCTGCATCGCATACCTCCTGCTGCGCCGGCACGACTGCCGCAATGATCACGCGTGCCGCCGGGACATGCTCCAAGGCATGTCTGATGGTCGCCGCTACGATCGTCATTCTATGGTGCGCATCACTGGTTTAGAAACGTCCGCGAGCGCGTTTAAGGCGGTGTACCGGGGCCGAATCACCTATACTCAGGCGTAATAAACGTCACTATTCTTAGAATGATTCGGACGGGGAGCCGCCATGAAGCTGCAGCAGTTGCGTTATATCTGGGAAGTCTCGAAGCACGAACTGAACGTGTCTGCGACCGCGGAGAGTCTGTATACCTCGCAACCCGGCGTGAGCAAACAGATCCGGCTACTCGAAGATGAACTCGGTGTGCAGATCTTTCAGCGCAGCGGCAAGCACCTGACCGAGATTACGCCGGCCGGCCAGGCGATCATCGGGGTTGCGGGGTTGATCCTCGGTGAAGTGGAAAACATCAAACGCATTGCGGCGGAGCATTGCGATGACAGCCGCGGCAGCCTGTCGATCGCCACCACGCACACGCAGGCGCGTTACGTACTGCCGGCGACGATCGAAAAATTCATCAAGGAGTATCCGGAGGTTTCACTGCATATGCATCAGGGGACGCCGATGCAGATTTCCGAACTCGCGGCGAACCGCAATGTGGATTTCGCGATTGCGACCGAAGCGCTCGAATTGTTCGATGATTTGATCATGCTGCCGTGCTACCGCTGGAACCGCAGTATTATCGTCCCCGACGGCCATCCGCTGACGAAACTAGACACACTTACGCTGGAAGCTATCGCCGAGTACCCGATCGTCACCTACGTGTTTGGTTTTACCGGACGCTCGCAGCTCGACAATGCGTTTCACGAACGCGGACTCACCCCGAAGGTGGTCTTCACGGCCGTAGATGCGGATGTGATCAAGACCTACGTCCGGCTGGGACTCGGGATCGGGATTGTGGCGTCGTTGGCTTACGAGGAGAAAGCCGACGCCGGCTTACAGGCGCTCGATGCGAGCCATCTGTTCGACTACAGCGTAACGAAGATTGGATTTCGGCGCGGCTCGTTCCTGCGCGCCTACATGCTCGATTTCATCAGCCTGTTCGCGCCCCACCTGGGACGCGAAGTGATTCAAAAGGCGATCGAACTGCGCACGAAGGAAGAAATCGATGCGCTGATCCCGGCGAAATCGCTGCCGAGCTGCTGACGGGCGTTGCCGGCGCCCTCAGGCGCAGGCGGTTTCGTAAACCGGCGCGTGGCTCTCCAGCCGTTCCAGAACCTCGCGTACGAACTTGAAGTAGATCGTATGCACCGCGATGCCGCCGGCGTCATCCTCGACGACAAAAAACGGCGCCTTGTCTACCCCGAGCGCGGCGGCCAGGTGCACGCCGGCGCTGTCAGTATTACGCTCGTCGGCGACGAGCACGGTGTCGATGCAGTCCCAGTAACCGGATTCGCGCAGTCGTTGCTCGACGTCGGCGCATTTACGGCAAGCTTCGCCATCGGCGGTGATCTTCTTGACGAATGTAATATGCACTGGCTTCTCCCGTTCGCGTATCTACACAACGGGGAGCAGGTTAGCAGCGCTAATTTAGATCCAAAAAGACTTAATTTATCTATTTATAGACAAATAATGCATTAACGGTCTTGCATCAGGCCCCGGGGCGGGGCCGCAGGATTCAGTCCGGGTTGGTCGCGAGCGTCGCGGACAGGTAGCGATGAGGCAGAAACGTGCCGTGCGACGACAGGTCGGTAAAGCGAACCTGGTGCACATCGAGCGGCTCGATGATCAGGTGGATACGCGAGACGTCGCGATAGATATTGTCGACGACAACATTGCAGACGCTGTCGCGCCCCACGATGTTCTTGCCTTCCTGCAGCGGATATTCGCGACTCTGGTCGTCGATGATGGTGTATTCGCCGCCGCTGTTCGCCAGTTGGAAACTGTGTTTCGAGAAACGCAGGTTCACACGCTGGCCGGAACCGACGTTGATGTTGTGCGCTTCGCCTTTCGGCAGCCGCGAGAATTCGCTCGTTTTGTCGTTCTGCTGCTCGAGGATGACAGAGTCGAAGATAATCGTGTCTTTAAGACCGGGAACCGGCAGTTCTTCGCTGCTATCGCCGGCAATCGTGGCTTCGCCGACCTGCGCATCGCCGCTGCGGCCATCGACGAGCTGGCGCTCGCGCTTTTTCACCTTGTAGGTCTGTTTGATGATGTCCTGGCGGGAGCGCAGGTATTGCATGTATTTCACGAGCGCGATGCTGCGCAGGTCGTCGTAGCTCTTATCCTTCTCGTTGAGCGAGCGCATGATGTCGCGCCAGTGGTGATCCTGCGAGAACACGTGGACGTCCATGCCGCGGAGATACTCGGCGATCGTGCCCGGTTCCTCGATTGATTTCGACAATACTTCGACGAATTGCTGTTCGACGTTCTTGATCGCCTTCGCTTCCTTGCGCAACTCCTGCAGCGTCAAGCCAACCATGTCGGCGATTTTTTTCGCCGGCACATCGGTGCGGCCGGACAGCGCGAATTCAACTTCTGCCAGGGTGCTGAAGGAAATCTTCTGACCGCCCACATCGAGCGTCAGCGCTTTCGCAAATAATTTGTCGAGTACGTTCAAGGTGTTGCTGTCTGGTCCATCGCGGCAGTTGTTCGTGCTGCCTGTTGAACAGCGCTTCAGTTGTGCGCTGCTGCATATTTTTTTCTCGATTCAATTATAGGCCGTTGCCACAACCGGCCCACCGGGCCGGTACGGATTCGTGACTGTAGTCACACTCGCGTAGCGGCCGCGGTTCAGTTTGCATTCTCGCCGAGAACCCACAATCCTGCCAGCGCTTCGATCAGCTCCCGCCACAGCTCGGCGCCGTCGGCGGCGAAGATTGTCGCCGCCTTGCCCTGCACGAGGTACCAGTCGCCGCGCGCGATTTCCGTCGCGAGCTGGCCCGGGCTCCAGGCGGCGAATCCGGCGTAATAGCGAATCGTCAATTCATCGCGACCGCGGGTATCTTCGAGCAACTCATGCAGCAGCGCCGAGGTGTTCACGAAATACACTTCGTCGAGGAGTTGATCGGCGCCGTCGATGCGGTGTGGGCTGCGCACGAGCAGGCGAATCGAGTTCATCCCCACCGGGCCGCCATACCGTAGCGTTATCTCGGCGTCCTCGAGATCCGCGAGTCCAGGAATCGAGGCGACCACGGCGGCGTCCGTGGCACGATTGAGCACGATTCCAACGGAGCCGAGGATCCCGTGATCAGTGAGCAGGACCACGGTTTGTGCGAAGTTCGGATCGTGGAGTGAAGGTTTCGCCACGAGCAGAACCCCGCGCGCGGGTTCCTCGGCGGCAGCCGGGAACGAAGCGGCGGCATCGGCGCCGGGTGTGAGGCACAGCAACACGACGACCAGATACAGTGCGCGGTCAATGCGTCGCAACAAGTTCATCCAGGCACGCAGCTCCGGTGGTCGGGTCGGCAAGGCACAGGCGGCGACGTTCGGCGGTCCACGACGTCATGGTTTCCACCAGCGTATAGAAACGCTCGAAGTCGTTGTTCGTTTTCGCCAGTATAAACCGGAACCCGGGTACGTAATCGTGATAGGTGGCCACGGAGCTGAGTTTTGCGTTGTTCAGATCCGTTGCCATCCAGTTGTCGTAGCCGGTATAGCCGCCAAACCGCTCTTTCAGGCTTGCGTAGTCCGCGCGCAACGCGTCGAACAACGCGGCTTTGCGCGCGCGCTGCGTCGCTTCGTCGCCGCTGGCGTAAGCCGCCTCGAGTCGCGAACGATAGCTCAGCAGCAAGTCGTAGAACGCCGCGTCGCGCGCCAGGCGGTCAGGATCCAGCCGGCGGTTTTGTGGATCGGCAGCGGCCCAGCGCGCGAGCCCGGCCTGTGCGAGTGCGGTGGCGAAACTCTCGTTGAATACGGAATCGTCCGGCGCATAGATGCGCTGGTGCGCGAGTTCGTGGAAGATCACTTCGACAATGCGGGCGTCGTCCCATACGAGCATCGTGTTCAACACGGGATCGTCGAACCAGCCCAGCGTTGAATACGCCGCGACTCCGCCAATGAACACATCGTGACCGGATTGCCGCAGCCGCTCTCCCGCGCGTAACGCGTCCGCTGCGTCGAAATACCCGCGATAGCTCAAACAGCCGACGAACAGGAAACACGACGTCACGGGCTCGAGCGACAGGGCGGGTGTAGCGAACACGTTCCAGACAACGTAAGGGCGTCCGAGATCGGTATAGGCGCGGTAACTGTCGTTGTCCGGCAGGCCGAGTTCGCGGCTCGCGAATTCGCGCGCCGTGCTGACGAGTTCGAGCTTGCGCCGTAACGCCGCCGGGGTGTCGGGGCGTGCGAGCACCGACTCGATCGCCTCGCGCTTCAACATCACGTGCAGGTGGCCGCCGATCGCCTGGCGGTAGTAGTCGACGGTTGAACACGCCGCGCTTGCACTGGTGAGCCCGAGGGCCACGAGCACGACGCGCAGACGTCGCCACGAGGGCGGCGAACGGGAAATCATCATCGCTGTGATCGTACACACAAGTTGCCACGGCGTACGCGGTGCGCGTTGACATGCGTATCCGCGGTTGATGCGCTAGACTCGCAGCGAATGAACCCGGACGCGGTCGCGGGTTCGCCATTCCGCCAGCAGGGCCGGTATTCCATGCAGTGCGACGCGCCGGCCGGGCGTTACGCCACGCCGACGGAAGCGGCCAAAACAGCGCTGCGAGCAGACCACTGTCACCATGTATACAACCCTGATCAAACCGCGCGAACTCGATGCCGCCCCGGCCAATGCGTTGCGGATCGTCGATTGCCGCTTCAATCTGCAGGATCCGGCAGCGGGCAGGCGCGCGTACGCCGAGGCGCACATTCCCGGTGCGGTATACGCGAGCCTGGATGAGGATCTCAGTGGCGACCCTGTCACCGATCACGGCCGCCATCCGCTGCCGGCGGCGGGCACCTTGTGTGCGACCTTCGGCAAGCTCGGGATCAGCAGCGGCACGCAGGTGGTCGCCTATGATGATGCGAACGGCATGATCGCCGCGCGCTTGTGGTGGATGTTGCGCTATCTCGGGCACCGGGCGGTCGCCGTACTCGATGGCGGCTGGGCCGCGTGGCAGGCCGCGGGTTTGCCAGCAGTGGCGGGCACGGAGACAGCACCGGCGGCCGCATTCACCGGCACCGCGCGCCGTGATCGCCTCGTTACGCTCGCCGAACTCGAGCCGGGACCCGACCTCGTCGACGCGCGCGACCCGCAACGCTACCGTGGCGAAACCGAACCGCTCGATCCGCGCGCCGGCCACATCCCGGCCGCACGCAATCATTGTTTCGCGAACAATCTCGACGCACTTGGCAACTTCCACGAACCGGCGACGCTGCGGCGGGCATTCACGGCCACTTTAGGTACACTACCGACGAGCACCACGGTGCATTACTGCGGGTCTGGCGTGTCGGCCTGTCATAATGTGCTGGCGCAGGTTCACGCCGGACTCGACGAGCCGCGCCTGTACTGCGGATCATGGAGCGAGTGGTGCGCCAATCCCGAACGGCCCGCGGCCGTCGGCGAGGATGGTTAAACGTCAGCCGCGGTCTGGAGACGATACGAACGATGAACATCAAGTTGTCCGCTAGAGTCATGGCGCGGTGCATCGCTGCGCTGATTCTGTTGAGTCTGTCGTACAGCGCAAGCGCCAACAAGGACATCATGGTTGTGCTGGATAATTCCGGCAGCATGCGCAAGAACGACCCGACGTTTCTCGCGCGCGGCGCCGTCGCGTCGTTCATTGAGCAACTCGGGCCGGGCACGAACGCCGGTATGCTTATCTTCGATCAGGGCGTGACCGTTCCGGTGCCGCTGACCCCGATCGATGACGCCAGCAAGGCGCGACTCATCGACAGCCTCGACAAGATAAATTATCGCGGCCAGTTGACCGATAGCCCGGCGGCAATCGAACGGGCGATTTATGAACTGAAAACGAAAGGTCGTGCCGACGCGAACAAGCTCATCGTGTTCATGACCGACGGCATCGTCGATACCGGCAATCCCGAGGCCGACATCGAAAAAACGAAATGGCTGCGCGATGAACTCGCGGTTGACGCGAAAGCGAACGGGATCCGTGTGTTCGCCATCGCGTTCACGGAGAACGCCGATTTTTTCCTGATCCAGTCGCTCGCAAACAAAACCGACGGCGAGTACTACCGTGCCATGGAGCCGACCGCGCTCGCCGGTGTCTTCGACACAGTGTTCGGCGAACTCGACACGCCTGCGGCGGTCGTTGCCCCAACACCGCCGCCGCCCTCAGCGCCGCCGGTCGAGATCGCCGCACCGGAGCCTGGTGCGATCGCGGAAGCCGCGCCGGAACCGGAGTCGCAGCCGGCACCACAGCCCGCTCCACAGGCGCTGCCGGAATCCGGTGCCGCGGTAACACCGCTACCGGACTCGCGCCTCACGCCCGAACCGCTGCCCGCGACGGCGTCGGCCGAATTGCTCGCATCGCTCAGCGAGGATGAAAGACTCGCGCTCGAGGACATCTCGGCGCAGACCGGGATCCCGATCGAACAGCTTGCCACCGAACTCGTCGGCGCCGACACCCCCGTCGATGTCCCCGGGCGGGTTGAGTCCGGTGCCGCGATCATAATGAAACCCGACGCCGGGCCAACGGCCGAAGACGAACGCCGCGGCACGATGATCCTCGCCGGTGCGGCGCTGGTCCTGCTGCTGCTGGTGATCCTTGTGATCTGGTTCCTCCGTCGCCGCGCGAAGCGCGACGCTGCAAGTGCAGAGCCGGCGGCTGGCGCTGTGGCGACGGCCGAGAAGGCAATACCCGAAGCGTTTCTCAACGACATCAATCACTACACCGACGATCCCGCGATCCAGCTCGGCGAAAAACCGCTGATGGTGGGGCGCGTCGCCGGCACGGATACCGAGCACCTCGATTACCTCGTGGTGAACAAGGGTACGGTGGGTCGTCGTCACGCCATCATCAAATACAAGGACTACTCGTTCTGGATCGTCGACCAGGGCAGCGTCAACGGTACGTTCGTTAATTCGGAACGCTTGAGTGGTGAGCGGCAACTGAAACACGGCGATCGGATCGGCTTCCATAAGTACGAATTCGAGTTTTCACAGCCGGAAATGGACGACGGTTCGCACACGCTGTTTGCGGAACCGAACGCCGCGGACGCCACGATCGTGGCAAGCGCCGGCTCGCTTGCCGCAACCCAGGCGCTGGACGCGGCGACGGCCATGCGGCATGCCTCGGCCGCTGAAGAGCATGACGACGCCGACGCCCTGTTCGGGGTCGAGCAGGACGCGGCCGACGCCGCAGTTGACGCCGAGACGCCCGCGGCTGCATTTGCCGATTCGGATGTGTTCGACATTACCGGAGAAACCGCGATCACCGGCGAAGCCGAAGCTGGCATCACGGCCGATCCCAACGACGAGACGCTCGAGGAAGACAGCACGGCCATCCTGGAGGCGGCTCCGACGATGGAACCGCCTAAGGCGGACGACTTCGATTCACCCGCAACCGTGATCACGAAACCCGATGAGCACCAGCCGCCCACCGAGCCGCGGGATGATGGCAACGAAGACGAGGAGTACTACGACGAGGATGACGAGGAACTCGGGGTGGAGATCAATCTCGATACGATCGGCGCCGACGACCACCCCAGCCTCATCCTGGACAGTCCACCACTGCAGTCGCCGCCGCGCGAAGATCTGGATGCCGATGCGTCGGCGTTCTTCGAGGACATCACGGTGGGCCCCACGCCGGACGACGAGGCCGGACCCACACCCGACCCGAGCGGCGACGACATGTTCGATATGGACCCGGGGGGTGATGATCAGGCCGCACTCGACGCGAAACTCGAACGCGCCTCTGCGCTGCTCGACGGCGACAGTGACGACGACGGAGATTTTGGCGAACTCGAAACGATGGCGCGCGGGGACCTGCCAACCGATGGCAAGAAAACCGACGATCCGAACGATGTCACGCTCGACAAGTTCATCGAGACCGATTCGTTCGATGCGCCGGAAACCGTGCCGCCGGTGCATCCGAAAACGGTTGCCGGGGACGACGCGGGTGACGTTACGCTCGATGCCTTCATGAGCACATCAATGTTCGAAAGCGGCAAAGTGGAACTCACGAACGAAGACGAAACCGTCGTGCCGGACGCTGTGCCGGATAACCCGGGCGACGACGACAATCCGATCGCCGGCGACACCGTGGTGTTGCCGAATAGTCCGCTGGCGAACAGCAAGGACGAAGACGACAAAGACGATGATGACGATGACGATGACGACGACAACTCGGAAGACCCGACCATACTGAGGTGAGAGCAAAACAGCGTCGTGCCGCAAGCGCATGTTGAAGGCTCTCGCATTACTCGAACGCCTGGCCGACGGCGACACCCACTCCGGCGAATCAATCGCCTCCGGCCTCGGGGTTACGCGCGCCGCGGTGTGGAACCAGGTGAAACGTCTGCAAGCCGAGGGTGTGCCGGTACACGCGGTGCCCGGAAAGGGTTACCGCGTCCCCGGCGGCTATGAATTCCTGAACCCGGCCGCGATCGAAGCCGAGCTTGGAACCGCTGGCCGACGTCTGCTCAGCGAACTCGTCATCGAGCGTGCAACCGACTCCACGAATCAGCGTCTGCTCGATTGTCTTAATGAACGCAGTATCCACGGACTTGCATGGCTGGCGGAGTACCAGAGCGCCGGGCGCGGTCGCCGCGGCGGTAGCTGGCTGGCACCGCCCGGCAGCGGCCTGTGTCTGTCGCTGGGCTGGCGATTCGATGCCCCGCCGTCGACGATGTCGGCCTTGAGTCTCGTGATCGGCATTGCCGTGGTGCGTGCGCTGAACCGACTTGGCGCGCGCGGCGTGGCATTGAAGTGGCCGAACGACGTGTATCACGCCGATCGCAAGCTCGCCGGGATCCTGATCGAAATGCGTTCTGAATTTGGCGGCCCGTGCACCGTGGCGATCGGGATCGGTATCAACACCGCGCTATCGAAAGATGCCCATGCGCGGATCAACGAAATTGCCACGGACGTTGCCAGTGCATGCGGCAGGGCGCCGTCGCGCAACCAGACGGCGGCGTTTGTAATCGACGAAATCTTCAGCATCCTCGAAACGTTCGGGCGCAGCGGCTTCGCGCCGTTTCATGCCGAATGGCGCGAACGCGATTTACTCGACGGCCGCACGCTCAAGCTCGAAACACCGGAGCGCACGATCGCCGGAATCGGTCGCGGCGTAGGGCCCGACGGTACGCTGTTGATTGAATCAGACGGACGCACACAGGCCTACCTGTCCGGCCACATCATCCTCGGAGCGCCGGTGTGATCCTGCTCATCGATGCCGGCAATTCGCGCATCAAGTCCGCAAGCTGCGACGCGGGCGAAATCATCCTGCTCGAGCCCGTGCCAACCGGCTCCGCGGCGCCGCCACCCGAATGGGGCGAACTCGAGGCACCCGCGCGCGTACTCGTATCGAGCGTGGCGGGTGCGGCCGTCGGCGCCGTGATCGAACAATGGGTGTCGCAACTGTGGTCGCTCCAACCCGAATTCACAAGTGTGCGGGCGCGTGCCGCCGGCATGAGTACGCGCTACGACAATCCCGCCCAACTCGGTGTCGATCGCTGGCTCGCGGCGCTCGCCGGTTACCACCTCGCCGCCGGTGCCGCGTGCGTCATCGATGCGGGCACGGCACTCACGATCGATATCGTCGATGATGCAGGTGTGCACCGTGGCGGCACGATCGCGCCGGGGCTTGCGTTGATGGTGGACAGCCTCACGCGCAACACCGCGCAGTTGCGCCTCGATGCAGTCGCGCTCAGCGACGCGGTGGCGACGAACACGGCGGCGGCAATCTCGAGTGGTTGCCGCGACGCGTTCGCCGGCGGGATCGAGCGTATGTACGCAAAAATCCAGCATGAAGTTGGCGCGGATGTTCCGTGTTTCGTTACCGGCGGCGAAGCGGGCCGCGTGATGGAATCCTGCGCGATGCCGATGCGCAGCGTCCCCGATCTCGTGCTGCGTGGTCTCGCGCTCGCCGAAGGCGTGCCGCTGTGAAATGGTTCGCCATCGCGCTGCTCATTGCAAACGTCGTCCTGTTCGGCTGGCGTTTCAATGAACAGCTGCACCTGCGGGCGCGCGCCACCGCCGCGACGCCGACAGTGCCGACTGGCGCGCCCACCTTGCAACTCGTCTCGGAATTGCCGGTGTTGCCGCCGCGCCGCAAAGTCGAAAAGCCCGGCGGCAGCGATCCCCTGGCGGTGGAAGATACGGTGGTCCAGGCGGTGGATCTGAGTACGGAAATCAACAGCGACGCGCTTGCTTCAGACACGTGCGTGGAGATCGGTCCGCTCGCCGATCAGCAATCCGTAGCCGCGGCGCGCGAATGGTTGCGCCCGCGAAGCACCATGGTCCACACCCGCGCCGAGACCGTGCGCGAGCGGCGATATTTCTGGATCTACCTCGAGCCGGCTTCGGCCGAACAGGCGCGCAGGAACCTGAACGATCTGGCTAAACGCGGGGTGGAGGACTACATGCTGATCCACCGCGGTGGCCTGAAAAACGCGATCTCGCTCGGCCTGTTTCGCTCGCAGGATTCTGTGAACCGGCGGCTCGCGGAAATGACGGAAAAGGGCTACAAGCCGGTGGTGGTGCCGCAATTCGAAACCACCGAAAACTTCTGGATCCGCGCGACCATGGCAGTGGGATCCGCGGATACCACCGCGCTGGCGCAATTACTGCCGGACGGCGCAACAATCACCACGCGAACGTGCGGCACCGCCGCTGCCGCGGCTCGCGCGGAACCCTGAACTCACGTCCAGCCAACCGCTCGCGCGCCGGGTAAATCCGTAGAATCACACGACGATCACCGACGGGTTACTCAACCGCACCGCAATGCGGTTAGAATACCGCCCCGTCGGCGCGGGGCTGTTTCGTCTTGTGCGCCGATCGAAGACTATCCCACCAGCGCCGGCTTAGCTCAGTTGGTAGAGCAGTTGATTTGTAATCATCAGGTCGGGGGTTCGACTCCTCCAGCCGGCACCACTTAATCGCGGGTCTGTTCCGGTCATATAGGTAACAGATCCTATCGAGGACATGAGTAACACTTCAGGAGCGAATGGGTTTTGTCCCGCTGGCTTCTCCCGGTCTCGTGATTGACGAAAAATATCGCGGCCGTAATCCATATACCCGCGCCGAACATCACTTGAGCCGCCCGCTACTCCGCGCTTAGAGAAACCGCTGCCGATAGTCCCCGGGCGTAACGGCATACCAGCGTTTGAAGGCTTTGCGAAAGCCTGCGGCGTCCGCATAGCCGAGGCGCGCGGCAACGTCCTGCAGGCCGTTGGCGGGGTTCGCGAGCAGTTCGTGAGCACGTTGTTTTAACACGTCGTCGCAAACCTGCTGGTAGCTTGTGTTCATTGCGCGCAGACGCCGGATCACGGTGCGCGGGGAGACGTTCATTTCGCCCGCGATCATTTCCAGGGTTGGCGGGGTGCTGACGGTCTTCGCTTCGAGCGCCGCAAACAATAACTGGCGCACCCGGGTGATCGCGTCGCGTTCGATACCGGCCTGACAAACCGCTTCGCAACGCGCGAGCGAGGTGAGCCAGGTGCCTTCGTCAAAGTCGACATTGGCGACGTCACGCCACTGCGCGGGGACCACGAGCGCATTGCCGGCGCATTCGAATTCAATCGGACAATCGAACCAGTTCGCATAGAGATAACAATGCGCCGGCGGTGGATAGCTCAGTTCAATCCGCGCATCGACAACGGGGCCGTGACGGACCACACGCACGTACTCCTGCATCACGATTAACGGCACTTCGATCAGCATGTGGCGGACCGGCCCGAGGTCGATCAACGGATTGACTTCGCAGCGAAATTTGTCGCCGTCGGCGGTGCCGCTCCAGTCGAGATAAGGTATTCGGCTCGGCATGTATTTCATGAACGCATCGAGGCCTTCGCCCAGGGTCGGTGCGGTCAACCACGCGAGCGTTACCGCGCCGTGGAAGTTCTCGGCCATGCGCTTGCCCCATTGCAAGTGCCAGTCGGGTGACCGGGTGAGCGCGATCACATTCTCGATGCACTGCAAGTGCTGTCGCACCGTTACGGGGTTGGGGTAGGCGGCGAGATCTTCCGGGGCGATACCGGTACCGGCGGCGATTTTCGCGAGATCCTCGAACTCCTGCGTCAACAGTTTCACGTAGGTGTTCGGCATCAACGTGCGTTCGATTTTCCGGGTGCTCATCGCGGTCATGTCACGAAATAACCCTTTCATTGTCACCATCGCCACCTACCTGTCAATTGACCGGCGGCTGATACTGCGACCCAGGTTTTCTTCCGACTTGAACCGTACGCACGCAGGAGATCCCAATGCACAACAACATCGACGCAATGACGACCGACGCACCCTCAACGAGCCATGACGCGGCGACAGACTACGACGCGATCGTCGTGGGCGCAGGCGTTGCCGGCCTCTACCAGTTGTACCGGCTGCGCGAGATGGGCCTGAAGGTACGTTCGTTCGACGCCGCCAGCGATGTCGGCGGTACCTGGTACTGGAATCGCTACCCGGGCGCGCGGGTGGATTCACAGTCCTATATCTACCAGTACTGGTTCTCTCCGGAGCTGCTGCAGGAATGGGACTGGAGTCAGCGCTTTCCTGCGCAGGAGGAAACGGAGCGCTATCTGAATTTCGTTGCAGACAAATTCGATTTGCGCAAAGACATCCAGTTCAATACTCGCATAAGTACGGCGCATTGGGATCAGGCGAGCAAGCGCTGGTTTATCAGTACCGAACAAGGTGACGAAGTAACAGCGCAATTCTTTGTGAGTTGCGCCGGCATGCTGTCCGCGCCGCTCGTGCCGCCGTTCGCCGATCACGAAAACTTCAAAGGTCAGATTGCACATACGGCCCGCTGGCCCGCCGCAGGAATCGATCTCGCCGGTAAACGGGTTGGTGTGGTTGGCACGGGTGCGACCGGTATTCAGGTGATTCAGACTATCGCGAGCGAGGTTGGCGAACTGAAAGTTTTTCAACGTACACCGCAGTACGCCGTGCCGATGCGCAACGAGCAGTACGACGATGTGGCGCGCGCGAAGTGGCGGTCGAAATATCCGGAGCTGCGCGAGCGCGTTCACGGCACGTTCGCCGGTTTCGATTACGACTTCGACCATGGCAGCTACCTGGCGTTGTCGCCGGCCGAGCGCATCGCCGCGCTCGAGGAGCTCTGGGCGGACGGTTCGCTCAGTTTCTGGATTGGCGGGTTCCAGGAAACGTTTTTCGACGAGGCAGTGAACACCGAGATCTCCGAGTTCGTACGCGACAAGATCCGCGCACGCATCGAGGATCCGGCGGTGGCGGAAAAACTCGTGCCGAAGAGCTTCGGATTTGGTACCGCACGGGTGCCGCTGGAGAGCGGGTACTACGACGTCTACAACCGCGATAACGTTGAACTTGTCGACGTCAGCGACGCGGGTATCGAGCGATTCACTGAAAACGGACTCATTGCCGCGGGTCGTGAATACGAACTCGACATCGTCATCATGGCGACGGGTTTTGATGCGGGTACCGGGGCACTCGCGCGGATGGGGATTCACGGACGCGACGGCCGTTCGCTCACCGAACTCTGGGGCCAGGACATCCGCTCGACGCTCGGCCTGCAGATACACGGCTTCCCCAACCTGTTTACGGTGGCGGGGCCGCTCGCGCCGTCCACTGCGTTTTGCAACATGGCGACTTGTCTGCAGCAACAGGTGGACTGGGTGAGTGACTGCATCGCGCATTTACGCGCGCACGATTGCGACTCGATCGAACCGACAGCGGAGAAGGAACAACAGTGGGTGCAACACCACGACGAGACGGCGAACGCGACGCTCATGGTTAAAACGAATTCGTGGTACACCGGCGCGAACGTCGAAGGCAAGCCGCAGCGGCTGCTGTCCTACATCGGCGGCGTCGGCAACTACCGCAAGTTCTGCGACGAGGCAAAAGCCAGCGGCTACGATGGTTTCGAGATCGCCAAAGCTTGGGGTCGGACCAAATTATCCGCCGGATTCGAATAGTTTTTCGTCCGAATTCCCGTGTCTTTACCAACCTGGATTGAAAATTTCGGTGCAGATTTCACGCTTTAAGTCGTTTGCGCCGGAGAGCAGTGCCGCTAAAACTGGCAAGTCGGGGAACCGCCGATGCGCCGTGGCACACCCCTGTGCGGTCCGCTCCGGTTTATTCCGGAGCGGCTCCGTGTTGCGCCGGATTCAGAGGCTACAGGTATGACGCCCAGCCGGGATCCTCCCACACCGAAACGTCTGGCGGCTCCGCGTAGACCAAGGCGAGGTCTTCAGCCATCGAGGGATCTTCCATAACTGCTCGCAGTCCATCCAGCGATTCCCAGACGTCGATGACAACGAACTCGCCCGGATCTTGCGCGCCGCGCAGCGGCAGGTGGCCGGTATTCCCGAGCGATCGCGCCTTCGACGACAGTTTGTCGAACAAGGCCTGATGAGCAGCCTCGGCGGCCGCGTCGGTAGTGGGTTTGAGTCGTCCGCGTACGATTACGACATATCTCATGAATTTTCCTCTGCAGTGACCGGGTTTTCTCGCATGGCGCAGCCGGTAGATGCGTGGGATTGGCCGCCGGTGATGATCGCGGCCGGCCTTTCCGGAATCATCACCGGACGAAGAATATAGCGACACTGGAAACAGTTAACAAAGGAAATTGTTTTTGCGGGAATACTGGCCGCGGCTAATTCTAACCACCCGTCCTGCGGCGCCGCGCTGGTGCGAATGACGTATCGCGAACCGGGGTTCTGTCCGCCTACATTAACTGTCAGTAATTTGATCGGATATCGGCGGTACTAAATAGGTGTGCGTAAACTTGAGACCCGACGACTTCGGGACTGGGATCGCTCGCTACACCCCATCCCTGTCCCTTTCCCCCAAGTTAATAGATATGGGAGGGGAACGGTACCTGGTCCATCGAAGTGGGTGTTGCATGATTTGAAGCACGCATTTAGTCGAGGTCGACGAATACCGGCGCATGATCGGAGGCGGTAATGCCGTCTTTTTTCTTCCGGAAGTCGCGATCAATCTCGACCGTCCGGGTACGTTGCAGCACGGCGTCGGTACCGAGAACAAAATCGATGCGCAGGCCGTGATTGCGGTGAAACGCGCCGCCGCGATAGTCCCACCAGGAGAACTTTTGCTCGTCGGGGAAGTGCGCCCGGTACAGGTCGATCAAACCAGGTTCGGTGAGCCGGGTAAAGCTGGCGCGTTCCGCGCCGGTGTGGAAGATCGTGTCGTCCGCCTTTTCGCCCTGCCAACTATCCAATGCCGTGGGCGCGATGTTGAAGTCACCACAAAGTACCGCGGCGGGTGAATCGATAGTCTTCCAGTATTCCGCGAGCGACGTGTACCACTCGAGCTTCCTGGCATAGTCTTCATGACCGACATCTTTGCCGTTAGGGCAATAGACGGTAGTGAAACTGAACTCGCGCGTCTCGGCTGTTATCAGTCGCGCGCCGAAATCGTCCTGTCCGGGAAGGCCCCGCTGAACAATTTCTGCCGGTACCCTGCTCACGACGGCAACGCCGTTCCAGCCCTTTTGCCCATGAGTGTGTACCTGGTAGCCAAGGGCGTTGAACGGTTCGTGAGGAAACTCGTCGTTCGTTATTTTCAGTTCCTGCAAACCAACAATGTCGGGTTCGCGCGCCTTAAGCCAAATGAGGATGAAATCCAGGCGGGCTCTCAGCCCGTTGATATTCCAGGTTGCTATGCGCATGCAGATGCTCCGCTAAATGCGGTTAAGCATATCGTGCGGGTTAAACGGAGTCACAGTCACGGCGGGTAAGGGTGAATCAATTTGCGGCGACCGTTAATGCAGCCTGTAGAATTTCGCGGACTCCGGAAAGCTTGGGGTCGGACCAACTCATCCGGCTGATCCGAACAGGCTTTCGCGGCCGGATAATAACAGGCAGGTGTTTGGCGACAGTGAGCGAAACGGCAACAGCGCGATGGCGCGGTTTATATCAGGCGGTCGCCTATGTGAGTCTGGCGCTCGGCATTGTCGGCGCT
Source organism: Gammaproteobacteria bacterium (assembly GCA_965216305.1). Classification (GTDB taxonomy): domain Bacteria; phylum Pseudomonadota; class Gammaproteobacteria; genus UBA11873. Next base: position 420,650 of record OZ244144.1, read on the forward strand.
TTCTTGCCGGTACTGCCAACCACACCGTTCCTGTTGCTGGCGGCGTGGGCTGCAGCGCGAGGATCGCCGCGACTGCACAAATGGCTCTATTCTCATCCGCGATACAGTGCGCCGCTTATCGCCTGGGAACAGAAAGGCGCGGTCTCAACCGGGGCAAAATGGGTGGCCTGCGTGTTCATGTCGATCAGCTGGATGGTTATGTACGTGAACATACAGTCCCCGGTGGTGCCGGTGGTAACCGGTGTGCTGTTTGTCTGTGTTGGCGGATTTCTGATCACTCGGCCAACGCCCTGAGATATCGGACTTCAGATCCGGGCCAGGTTTGCTGAGTGACGCGCCTGAATTTTGTGACTGCGGTACTGTGTGGCTCGCCTGGATCGGATGGCAGCGCAAATTTTCAGCGTTTGATGAGTTCGCGCGAAGTCTCGGCGTCGAGGGATGCTCAGGCGCGCGCCCGGTTTTCGCAACTGGCTGCTGCCGTGGTCCGGAATTCCACATTCAGGCTGTTGTCAGGCTGATGCGGCCCGATAAGCCACACGCCGGGTCTCATCACCCCCGCATTCTGCTCGATGTCGCGAAACTGGGACGGGTTACCGAATCCGAAGCGGTTCAAAATGATAAATCTAAGGCGACTGCGACAGCAGCGGACTCCCGATTTGTCAGGAATCGCGGCCCGGTGAACGAAGCTCGCATTCGCAAGACGCAATATTCGATATTAATGAAATGCGGTCGACGTATGACCCCGGCTAGTCCGAGCGGAATCGACAAACGCATTCGACAGCCTGGACGGACGACATGAACGTATTTCACCTCGATCAAAGGTCGCTGCGGGGTAGTCAGCGGCGGATTCTTTCTGCTCCGGTATGCGGATCCCGCCATGGGTGACGGGACGCAAAATCGAACTTACATCATCGGGCGGGCCGGCGACATTCGCCTCGAACATACTTCCGCCTCCCGGCACCACGCACGCCTCACGGTAACCGGCGACACCGTTACCTTGCACGACCTCGATTCGCGTAATGGCACGTTTCGAATCGACGGCTTTGAAGCTGTACCGTTCGCCGGCGGTGAGGTTTTTCTCGATGAAGTTTTCGCGTTCAGTGTCTGCATACGCAGCGTGCGCGAAATGATCGAGGAGGTCGGTGAGGCCGGTGACTGGCCGGCGTCCGGAAAACTGGGTGCAGCGCTGCAGCGAACGCAGGAGAGCGTGCACTCCGCGAGTAGACCCCGCTTGGCTGATCCGATTGCCGAAGCCCGTATAGCGAAGGTGAGCGCGAAGATCTCAAAGCTACTTAGGGCCGCCTTTGCAGAATTCGATGAATCCGCGCAACGCCGTGCGTTTGTTCCGGACGTTGGGTCACACGGGAACACCGATAAATCCGATAAATCCCGGGAGCACGAGCAATCCATCACCGCCTTGCAACACGAGGTCTACGCACTGCGCGAAATGCTGGTGAGTGTCTGTCGCGAGCGCGACGCGGTGCAGCGGATCTCGGAGTTGAGCTTGGAGCGAATCGAGTTGCAGGAATCGCTGATTTCGCGTCTCGACGCAAGCAAAGCCGCCGTTGATATGAATTCAACCGCTGAACTGCCGCAGTTTGAGGAACCGGAAACCAGGCTGGAGTCGCCGGACGAGCACGTGGATCTGGATCGCCGGTATTTTCTGTCCACAAGCGGTTGATTAAAACGGAGCGGAAGAAAGGGGTGAGATGAACCTTTTTGCTTGCTGCAAGGTTTCACCTGACCCCACGTTTTCTTCGGGGTGAGCGAATCAGCAAAGTTTGCGGTCGGACCAACTTGTCCCATTAATTAAAATAGGCTTTCCGTTCGAACTCCCGTGTACTTACCAGCTTGGAATGAAAATTTCGGCGTGGATTTCACGCTTCAAGTAATTTGCGCCACAGGGCGATGGCGCCAAAGCGGGAAAAAGGCAGCCTTTTCAAGGCTAACTGCCGATTGCGGGCTAAAATTCGGGACCGTTTCTGCAATTTCAATCAGATAGCCTGGTCCAGACTCCGGTGCCGCCCGTCAACCATCGCCATCCTGCCTCCCTGTCTGTCCAGACACGGCGCCGTCTGCTTGTCGTTGTTCAACGCCAAGCGGTTCCTTGAACGTCAAGGTGCGATACGGGAACGGGATCTCCACGCCGGCTTCATCGAGGGTGCGTTTGATGGCGGTAACGACTTCACCGCGTGAACGCCGGATGTCCACCGGTTTCGGCTCCGTCCACCAGGCTACTTCGATGTCGATACTGCTCTCGCCGAACCCTTGCGCGAATACCTGGATCGGCGAATCCTTCATCACGGTATCGCATTCGCGCACGGCACCTTCGATCAGTTCGATGCTGCTCGCCACATCCTCATCGTAAGCCACACCGCAGATGATCATGACGCGGCGTTTCGGTCGGTCGGTGAGTACTTCTACCGGGTTTTTGAACAGCATCGAGTTCGGGACGAGCACGAGTTCGCCGCTGGTCTGGCGGATTTCTGTCATGCGGATGTTTATTCGCACCACTTGTCCTTCGATACCTTCGCAGGCGATGTAGTCGCCGTCCTCGAATGGAAAGCGCCACAGCAGGAGGATCCCGGCGAAAAAGTTTTCGAAGATGTCCTGGAATGCAAAACCCACGGCCACCGACAGAAGCCCGAGTCCGCCGAGCAAGCTTGTGGGGGTCATGCCGGGGAACCACAGCGTTACGGCGACGAGCAGGCCCAGCGTCCAGATGACGATATCGATGAGACGAATCAGCAGTTGCTGCAAAGAGTCGCGCAGTTCAGTGCGTTTGACCAGGCGCTTGATGGTGCCTTCGGCCAGACGGGTGAACACCCACGTGACGACGAGGACGATGAAACCAGCCAGCAGGAACGGAATGTGTCCCGTGAATGCGGTCCATATATCGCCCAGCGTGTCGTACAGATTCGACAGGACGCTCTGCACGAGGCCTTCGTTGCCGTCAAGGATAGCGTTCGCTGCGCTGTCGTCCGTGGCTACGGATCCGGCGCTGCCCGCGTTGCTCGTGACCGGTTCGTTCGGTTCTGCCATCCGTGCGTGCCTCGCTGCTCGTCGCTGCAGAATGCAAGATCACGCGCGAAATTTCCAATGTCCCCGAAATTGCGGAGCCCGGACCAGGCAGGCATTCGCAATGTGGCGATCACGATCACTGCAAGAACGAACTGACCCCAGGGGAACCCTGGCGCGATGCCTGAAGACAGGTGAACTGTCCGTTTAATGCACGTAATATCGAGGCAAGACGTTTGCGCAGGCGGTGGCAGCGCCCGGGTGTGGGCGCTGGATACCCCGAATCGAGAGAGTAGAAAGAACCCGACATGTTTGTCGACCAACCGACTATCGATCTGCTGATGCGCGGATCTGTTCTTACCGTGATCACCATGTTCTGGGTTGTATTGCTCGTGCGTGTTAATGGCTTGCGGTCGTTTTCGAAAATGACGAACTTCGATTTCGTAATGACCGTGGCAGTGGGGTCGTTGCTTGCCGGCGCGAGCCAATCGACAAATTGGGACAGTTTCGGTCAGACCCTGATCGCGATGGCCTCATTGTTTGTCGTCCAGTATGTGACTGCACGGTTCCGAAAGCATTCCGATACGTTTGAAGCTCTCGTGCACAACAAACCGACGGTATTAATGCGCGACGGCAAAATTGATGACGCCGCGCTAACCGAAACCCGGGTGGCGAAAGATGATCTGATCGCCAAATTACGCGAAGCCAACGTACTCGATTTCTCTGAAGTGCGCGCGGTTGTTCTGGAAACAACCGGCGATATTTCCGTACTGCACGGGGAACAGTGTGATGAAGCGCTGCTTGAAGGGACGCAGAGGCGGCGCGGATAGGGTGCGCGACATTCCGGGACGACGCTGTCGGCCTGCCGTTACAACAGGAAAGAATTAATGACGGACAAAACAACGGATTTCGATCCAGTCCTCATGGCGGTTCTTGCCAATCGCATGAATGCCATCGTGCGCGAAATGACAAACACTCTGCTCAAGACCGCGCGTTCCGCGGTACTCGCAACCGTACGGGATTTTTCATGTTCGCTCGTCACCGGCGACAACCGCCTGCTGTGCGCGGCCGAAGGGGCGCCGGTGCATATATTCGGCAGCGATCTGCAAACCCGGGCGATGTGCGAGCTGCATGACGATCTCGCGCCGGGCGATGTCTTCCTGCACAACGATCCGTATCTCGGCAACTCGCACGCCGCGGATCACATGTACATGGCGCCGGTGATTATCGATGGCGTACACCTTTTCACCGCTTGCGCGAAGGCTCACCAGGCCGACTGCGGTAATTCCATTCCGAGTACGTATCACGCCACGGCGAAAGACGTGTACGCGGAAGGCGCGCTGATTTTCCCCTGCGTTCGCGTACAAAAGGATTATCACAACGTCGAGGACATCGTACGCATGTGCCGACGCCGGATCCGGGTGCCGGATCAATGGTACGGCGATTTTCTCGCGTCGATTGGCGCGGTGCGAATTGCGGAACGACGCCTCGGCGAACTTGCCGCGCGCTATGGAATTGCCATGCTGCAGCACTTCACCGAAAGCTGGTTTGATTATTCAGAGCGGCGCGCGGCCGAAGCCATTCGCGCGCTCCCCAGCGGCAAACTGAGCGGGATCAGCCATTACGATCCGCAACCGGGTTTGCCCGACGGATTGCCCATCCGTGCCGATATCGAGGTTGATGGTGAAGCCGGATTCATCGACGTCGATCTCACCCACAATGCGGACAACATCGAGTTCGGACTCAATGAGTCCGTCGCCTGCGCCACGAGTAACGCCATGAACGGCGTATTCAACTGCATTGATCCGAGCGTGCCCCACAATGCGGGCAGCTTCAAACGCGTGCGCGTGAAATTGCGTGAAGGGTGTGTTACCGGCGTGCCGAAATTCCCGCACAGCTGTTCGATGGCAACGACGAACATCGGTGATCGGATCGTCAACGCCGTGCAATTTGCCTTTTCACAACTCGGCGACGGCTACGGCCTCGCGGAAGCCGGCATGGGCATGGGCGCTGGCGCCGCGGTTATCTCCGGTCACGACCCGCGTTTCAATGGCCCGTTCATCAATCAGGAATGGATGGTCGCGACCGGCGGACCCGGCACACCAACAACCGACGGCTGGCTGAACTACGGCCTGCCGGTTGCGAACGGCGTTATCTATCGCGGCAGTGTGGAAGTGGACGAGTCGAAGTTTCCGATGTTGTTCCGATCGCTGCGGGTGGTGGCAGGTGGCGCCGGGGCCGGTCGGTTTCGCGGCAGCCCCGGGGTGGACGTCGTCTACGGACCCCGCAGCGAGCCGATGACGGTAGTTGTATCGTGCGACGGTCAGGTCAATCCGCCGCAGGGCGTCCACGGCGGGCAAGCCGGTCCGCCGGCGGCGACATACAAGCTGCATCGAGACGGTCGTGAGCAAAAGCTCCCCGGCGTTGTTGAATGCGTGCTGGAACCCGGCGAATGGGTTCGCGGCGTGGACGCCGGCGGCGGTGGTTATGGTAATCCGCTGGAGCGCGTACCCGAGCGGGTACTGCGCGACGTAATGGAGCGTTGGGAAACGCCTGAACGCGCTCGCGATATTTATGGAGTGGTACTCAAACCGGTCGACGGTGGCGCGTTCGAACTCGATCTCGCGGCAACCCGGGCGCGCCGCGCGGAACTCGGGGTCGGTGTTAAGCGATGATAAGTACAAGCGTAGTCGAGGCGGCTGCCTGACGGCAGCAGACACAACTGTGCGCGCCGGTAAGCCGCAAATCCGGCTACAGCAGCCCGCGTGCGATCCACGAGCGTCAGTTTATTTGTTCGCGTAATCCGCCACCGGCGGTCGAGGAGAAACTGCCGTTCGAGCATTGTGTGTTTCCCGCTGCATGCGATATAAACGATGGTGACAAACGCATCGGCTGCGCGCGTTGGGCGTGTTGCAATTACGGATACGAAAGGGGAATACGATGGCTTGCCAGGTTTTGCTGGAGGCGCGCTTGAAAGAGGGTTATCTGGACGCATACAAAAAGTGGCTCGTTGAAATCCTGCCGGCCACCCGCAGTTTCGACGGGTGCATCTACATTTACGTCACGCAGGATCTCGACGATCCGGCAAAGATCGTATTCATTGAGTTGTGGGAAACGAGAGGCCACTACGAGAAGTATCTCGAATGGCGCACGCAACGGGGCGATATGGATACGGTTGCCGATATGATGGAAAACCCGTCGTGGTCATTCCTCGAGAACATGGGCGTGTAGGAAAAAAGATCCGGGCGCAGTCACAGCATTACGTGCTGCGGCCGGTTGCGGCGCGCCGGGTCCGGGCGCCGCAACCGCCTCGTTTACTTCGACAGTTTGAACGCCGGGTGGTCGGCGGCGAGATACGGATTGCCGCTGCCACTGTAGAGTTCGCGCAGGGTGTGGCTGTGCGAGGGATACTCCTTGCGCATACGCCCGCGTTTTTGTAGTTCCGGCACAACGAGATCGACGAAATCCGCGAGTGTGCCGGGTTGATCGATGGGCACGAGATTAAAACCGTCCAGACAGCCTTCTTCGATCCAGCGTTCCAGTTCATCGGCTATCTGGTCCGGGCTGCCCACGAGCACCGGCCCGACGGAAACCATTTTCATAAACTCGCACATGTCACCGAACGACCATTGCTTGTCCGGATCGATGTCACCGAAATACGACGCCAGGTATTTCATCTGATCGGTTTCGAATGCGCCAATCATATCGTCCGGTTTGTAGCCGGACAGATCGATCCCCGTCCAGCCACCGAACAATGCCAACGCGCCTTCAACCGACGCGTAGTCCTGGTATCGTTTGAACTTCAGTTGCGCTTCCCGTTCGGTTTCGGCCACGACGACACCCATGGCCTGCATCAGCTTCACACTGTGCGGCGCACGCCCGGCCTTCGCTTCTCCCTCGCGCACCGCGCGCGCACCGGCTGCGGCCTTTTCCGTGTTAGGGAAAACCACGTAGAGCCCTTCGGCATGTTTCGACCCAAAGGCATAACCGCGCGGCGACTGTCCGGCCTGAACAAGAAACGGCGTGCGTTGGGGACTCGGTGAGCACATATGCGGCCCTTCCACGCTGTAATGTTCTCCCACATGGTTGATCTGGTAAACACGCGCGGGGTCTATGAGCATGTCGTTTTCCGCGTCAAACACAAACGCATCATTCTCCCAGCTGTGCTCCCAGAGGCGGTAACAAACGTCGAGAAATTCCTCGGCCTTGTCGTAGCGCTGATCGTGTTCAAGCGTTTTGCCGAGGCCGTTGCGGCCCGCGCTGCTCAAATATGACGTGACGATATTCCAGCCCACTCTGCCGCGGGTGAAATGGTCCAGCGACGAAAACAGCTTGGCCGTGGTGAACGGTTCAAAATAAGACGTGCTGTAGGTGGAAATGAAACCGAGATGTTTCGTTTCGCGGGCCAGCAGCGCCAACAGCAATGTCGGATCATTACCCGGCCATTGCATCCCGTGACGGATCCCGGCGTCGGAGGAGCCGTTGTACACATCGTAAACCCCGTGTACGTCGGCGAAAAACAGCGAATCGAAACAACCGCGTTCCGCCGTTTTTGCAAGCTCCACCCAGAAGTCCACATCGTTGTATCCGCGTGCCGCGCGGTCGCGCGGATTTCGCCATTGCCCGGCAGACTGCGAAATCGGGCTGCACTGCGAGAAGACGTTCATGATGAACGGGCTTGGCATAACGGTGTTTCCTATGGCGACGGGGTGGGTCGTTATTCTGACATCGAATGCCAACGGCGTAACCGAGTGCAGTCGCTCAGCACGTCAGGCGCGGGCATCGTGCCATGCGCCGGGGACCCGGCGGGCGGCGCGGTGCATTTGCCTGCTTACCCGCGCGAATTTACCGGGTGGAATGCGGCGACGATGGGGGTATGGAACGATTCTCTGTCGCGAGCGACCACGACTCATGGTCTGCAACTACGCAATACCGCGGGCGTTATCGTTACGCTACCGGATTGTGGCAGCGATCCCGGAGAAGACCCATGGCTGGTCTTCCGCCGGGTTCGCCAGAGCGGGGCGCTAGGCCACTGCCGCTGCGCTGGAACGCTGGACATCGAGCTTCGCGTAGCCATCCGCTTCGACGCTTTGGCATTGTTGCCGATAATTTCTGAGGCCGCCGAGGTAAGACAGCAATTCGCGTGGTTTGCCGGGGATATTCGCGCCCATGTACCAGCTGTTCGCAAGATAAAGCAGGCTGCCTTCACTGACGTCGTGCATGTGTTGCATCCAGTCATTCTCGGCGTCCACGGTAGTCTCCACGTAGGCGTCCGGTCCGGTCCCGACGTAATCGATACAGCGATCCACCCATTCAACCTGGTATTCGCTGAGCAGCATCGGACTCACGAGCGCACCGTTCGCGCACGGGCCGTCGAGGAAAAACAGGTTCGGAAAGCCCGCGCTGGTAAGACCCAGGCAGGCGCGCGGCGCCCCTTTCCAGTGGTCGTTCAAATCGCGCCCGTCCTTGCCGCGGACCTTGATGCGACTGATCGCGCCCGTCACGGCGTCGAAACCGGTGGCAAAGATGATGCTGTCGAATTCGTACTCTTTGCCGTCTACGACGAGCCCGTTTTTCGTCAGCTTCTCAATCGGAGTGTCTTTTATCGATACAAGCGTGACGTTGTCTCGATTATAGGTTTCATAGTAATTCGTATCGGCACACAGACGCTTTGCCATGATCGGATAGTCTTTCGGAGCCAGCAATTCGGCGACTTCCGGGTCGTCTACGCGCTGACGGATTTTGTCACGGATGAATTCCGCGAGCGTTTCGTTCGCTTCCAGATTCGTCATTAAATCGTTGAACGAGTTCATGTAGCACAGCCCACCGGACTCCCAGCGCATTTCGTAATCGGCAAGCCGCTCGGCTTCGCTCACCGCCAACGCGCTTTTGTCGATCGCGACCGAGGGGCGGTTGTGCAGGGCGATAAATCCGACCCGCGATTCCTCGCGCTGGCGGCGGCGCCATTCCGGATACATCGCTTTAACCTGCGCCTCGAATTCGCGGTTCAGCGGTTCGTTGCGTGCCGGGATCGAAAACGACGGGGTGCGTTGAAAAACGTGGAGGTGTTCAACCTGCGGCGCGATGACCGGGATGGTCTGCACTGCTGACGAACCCGTGCCGATGATACCGACACGCTGGCCGGTGAAATCCACCTCTTCGTGCGGCCAGCGCGAGGTTAGATAAGTGTTGCCTTCGAAGTCGTCGACCCCGTCGAAATCCGGGATCCGTCCCGCGGAAAGAAAGCCGGTTGCGAGTACGCAATATTTCGCCGTATAGGTATCACCGGCGTCCGTGGCGATCCGCCAACAAAGGCTGCCCTCGTCAAAAGTGGCCGCCTCGACGGTGGTATTGAGGCGAATGTTCGGCCACAACTCAAAGCGGTCCGCGCAATGGTTGATGTAACGCAGCAGTTCAGGTTGGCTCGCGTAGCGTTCGCTCCACGACCACTCCTGTTGCAGGGCTTCGTCAAAGGAATAAGAATATTCCACGCTTTCAACATCCACCCGCGCGCCGGGATAGCGGTTCCAGAACCAGGTACCTCCGATCCCGCTTCCCGCTTCCAGCAGACGAACCCTCAGTCCGCGGCTTTGCGCTTTGTAGAGCATGTATAAACCGGCAAACCCGGCGCCTGCGATCACGATGTCGAAGTGCTGTGCGCCGGCGTCTTGCGTTTGTGCTGCTTGCGAGGACAGGGTGGAACTCATCGTTTGTCTCCGGGATAAAAAGCTTGCGTGATTGTCGATGTACGCGTCGCGCGTTGGCGGCAAGTGTTTACCTGTAGCGACGCGGTACGGGTGTTCAAAAATGGCAGATGCGAGGAACAAGCGGGCCTCCGCTACCGCGAAACTATCCGGATTCCGGACAGCCGTCGAGCGCTGTTTGCGGCGCAATAACCGTCTTTCCCCGGCAGCCAAGCGGAGATGGTATAGACTGCGGGGTGGTAAAACTGTTCAATTTGCGCCAATAAATGTGCAGAATGCGTCAAGCTCGATCGCCATCAGGGAGCATCGTTTTCAGCGCCTCATTGCTCGGCACGCGGGAGCTGATCCGGGAACTTGGTGGTGAGCCGGAAGCGGTTATTCGCGCGGCCGGTGTTCCGGCATATGCGTTCGATTCGCCGGACATTTTCTTCAACGCGGAAAGCTTCATCGACTATCTCGAATTGGCAGCGGAGACCTGCCAGTGCCCGCAGTTCGGGTTGATTCACGCCAGCCGTTGGCCGCTGGGTGTGTTCGGGCAGATATGGCTGCTGATGCGTGACGCCGAAACAGTGGCCGCAGCCCTGCAGTGCTACGTGAAATACTTCGGTTTATTTACCGACATGGGAATCCTTCGGTTCGAGCAGGCCGAAGGCGGGAAATGGTTGCACTATGTATCACAACCGCTCGGCAGGTACGGCAGACGGCAGGTGATTCTTGCGAGCCTTGCCGTCGTGTTCCTGTTTGTGGCCGAATACACTTCCTCGCGGCGACAGCCGCCGCGCGTACGCTTGCGTCAACCGAGCGTAAACGAGGACGCGTTTATCCGGTTCTTCGGCCGTTGCCCGGAGTTCGACAGCAGCAGCGATGCATTGTTTATCGAGAACGCTGTTCTCGAGACGCCGATTGGCCGGGGCGAGCTTCGTGGCATATCCAGACGGTCCCTGATGATGCATACGCAACTGGAAGGGCCGGTGTTGGTAACGGAAGTGAAATCGCTGCTGTCCGTACTGCTGCCTTCCCGAGAGGCCTCACTCACGACGGTGGCCGAAACGATACGGATTTCGGAGCGGACCCTGCAGCGTCGACTGGAAAACCTCGGCGTCAGTTTTCGCGAGATCATCGATTCCGTGCGCGCGGAACAGGCATGGCATCACGTCACCTCGTCCGGGTTGCCGATTTCACAAATCGCTTTCATGTTGGGCTACGAGACGCATTCCGCGTTCGCCCGCGCATTCAAGCGCTGGCATGGCACATCGCCGAAAGCAGCGCGCGGCAACGGTGATTCAAGGGACAGCTAATTCGATCTGTTGCCTGGTCTTCAAAACGATGGCTTGCCTCGATCCCGCGAGCTCACCCATACGCCTATGGGCACCGGTGTACGACGTCAGCTCATCAGCTTCAGGTATTGGCCTGGTTGCACGGTCCCCGCAGCTGCCACTGTTCTGTGCGGAAGTTAAGTGAACCGTCCGCGTGTTCACGATTATTTACATACCGCACTGGGATAACCGTCAGGATTATCGGATGATGGACCTACCGCGCCCTGCGTGCGCAGATGGTGTTCGACAGGCGCGCGGTGCTGGATTAACGCCTTGGTTGGTGTCTTTCGCGGGTGAGACAACACGCGATTCCGAAAATCGAGAGGGGAACGGTCATGCAAAGTCGAAGCGAGTCAACGCGAGCCCGGTGGTTGAAACGATTGATTGGCGGTTCAATCGGTGCCGCAGTGTTGCTGACAGCAACCGCCGCGCAGGCAACACTGTTCCCGCTGTCCGGGAACACGCCGCCGGCGCTCAGCAAATCCGTCACGGCTGACGGCATCACGCTGACGATAACCGGCCAGTTCAGGATCGGCCCGAGCTGGGTCGATGCGAATGTTACGCAGCGACCGGGAGGCCTCGGCCTTCAGGGCGGCGGTAATGCCCAACTCGACTCGCTGGCCGTCAACGAATTCCTGCTGTTCAGCATTACGGGTTTAGGCGCGGGTGAACGTCTGGCTATCGACACGATAGATTTCTTCGAGCTCGATTCCGGCGAGGACTTCAGCTTCTACGTCGACAGCGACCCGGCGGGTGTCGGCGGGCAGACCCTCGGGCCTGGCTTCGCGCCCGGCACGAATCCGTGGGTGCTGGCCGATAACCTCACGGGCGCACAGCGCATCGCGAGCACAAGCTTCGCGGTGAAAGTGAATGGTGGCGGAGATTCCTTCCGCATCCGCGCAATCACAGCGCACGTGGTGCCTGAGCCTGCATCCGCGGCGCTACTGGCGCTTGGCCTTGCCGGACTCGGGGTCCGGCGCCGCACCAATATCTGATCGCGTAGATTCGCCTGAGCTCATCGAGACCCGCTACGGCGGGTTACGTTTTGCGACCGAATGGGGGATAGCCCTGCGCCATTCCCCGGCTCGTTGAAGCTAACGGCTGCGGGTGACGTGGCATTCAACGTTGCAAGTGGTGATTACAAACAGACCGACCGACAGGATTAACAGAGTCACTTTGGCTCGGCTCTCTCGGGGTGCTGGGGAAAGTTTTCTACCATCACGCGCGGTGCCACATTATTCGTAATATGACGAATGCGAATCGTGCGATTGTTCGTGAACGCGATACGCGGCGAATCCACCGCCGGGATTATGCGGAGCCACGCTGGAGGGATTTAATCGTGAAGGGCAAACTGGCAACGCACCTGGTGGCAACGGCCTTATTGGTTTTGTCGGGATATTGTTACGGCGCGACGGTAGCTGGCAGCGACGTTTTAGACGTTAACAGCGATGAGAGTCGCGTATTTGCATACGATACCGGGGTCGTAAATGTGTACGAAGGCGCCGACGTCTCTTTCCTGTACGCATACGATAATTCACACGTTAATGTATACGGGGGCGCTGTCTCGTGGCTGGAACTGTATGACACTGCCACTGCCCGGATTCTCAAGGGAGAATTCAGCTTCCTCGAACTGAACGTGTCCGCTCGTGCAACAATCATTGGCAGCGATTTCGTGTATTCAGAGGGCAGATTAGAAGGGATGTGGTCAGATGGAACGGCATTCTCATTCTGGGCGCTCAACATGAATAACGATACTGGAGCATCCTCCGTGCCGACGGATATTTTGCCCGCCGGCATTACGTTACAGACGGTGCCAGTACCGCCCGCAGTCTTGTTGATGTTTACCGCGCTACTCCCGCTGTCGATTCGTCTGCGGACAAAATCCTGACGAGGGATTCCAGGGGCGGGTCTTGCTTTTCGCAACGCAAGACTGCTTGCGATCCTCCGGCATCACCCCGCGCAAGGGGTCGTGGACAAGCTCAAATGGCGTACGCCTTGCCGTGGCACGCAAGGCCGTGGTTCGGCGATCACGCGATGTGTGCACGTGACAATCTTCACCGTCATCCACGGCAACCGCCAGAACCCGGCGCAACGGACAACCCTCGCGCCGGACCGGGCTCGCGCCGCCAGCGCTCAGGCGCTTTGCTGCAACTCCGGCGCGTCCGCGCTGCCATGACGCAGCAGTTTGCCCGGGGTCGCGCCGGTGCATTCGCCGTCCTGGAACGTCACTTCGCCGTTCACCATGATGTAGCGATAGCCAAGCGCCTTTTGTATGCGGCGCCATTCACCGGCCGGAAAATCGTGCACGACTTCCGAGGGCGTGCTTTGCAGCTGGTCGTAGTCGTAGATGACGATATCCGCGGGCCGGCCTTCGGCCAGGGTGCCGCGGTCGGTAAACCCGGACATCTTCGCCGGCAGGCACGACAAGCGGTAATGCGCTTCCTCGAGGTCGAGGATGTTTTTGTCGCGCACGAAGTCGGATATGAACTCCGTTGAGTAGCGCCCGATGGTGACGAATTTTGTGTGCGCCCCGCCATCGGATACGCCGGGTACGGTGTACTCGGAGGCGAAGATTTCGCGGTTCAGTTCCGTATCGTCGTTGAACACCGGCGTATAGATCACGGTCTCCAGATCTTCGTCGATGATCAGATCGAGCAACGCGTCGATCGGATGACGACCCTGAGCTTCGCCGAGCTGTTCAAGCGTCATCCCTTCCCATTGCTTGTTCGCGGGCTTCACCACTTCCTTAACGACGAATTTCTTGATTGGGCCGGTGACGATCGGCATGCGGCCGTGGTCGTAGTCGTTGCGCAGGGCTTCGCGACGTTTCGGATCCTGCATTTTCGCCTTGCGCTCCGCTACGGTACCGAGGGTGACGTCGCGCCAGTCTTCCTGGCCGTCGAGCAGGTTGAAATCGGCGAATGTCATCGTGTTGTCGTTGCCCACGTTTACCGCCTGCAGGTAAATCAGCAGACCTTTCGCCTGCGCTTTTTCCACCCAGTCGAGGAGGCGACGGCTCTGTTTCGGATGATAGTTGTTCGCGGATATCACGTTGAACAGCACCGGCGCGCCCGAAGCCGCCGCGAGGTCTTCCACGAACGCGAGGTCTTCGTGGATGTTGTCCTGCGCCTGGGTGATCTGGATATGACCATCGCCGCGCTTGCGCAAGACTTCAGCGAATGCGATACACGTGTCCTTGCTCATGCAGTCCGTCACCATCGGCGTACCGTCGTAGTCGCGCTGCACGGATTGGTAGCCGTCGCCGAGATGTTGCACCGACCAGCCGCACGCGCCAGCGTCCATGCCTTGTTCGATCAGCCGGCACATTTCAGCCAGTTCGTCGCTCGTCGGTTCACGGGATTTTGCTTCCTCCAGTCCCATCACCCAGATCATGAGCGGGCCGATCGGGACATAGGAGATCACGTTCACCCCTTTCGGGATCCGTTGCAGCGTATCGAGCCATTCCGGAAACGTAACCCAGTCCCACAACATGCCGGCTTTCATCGAGTCATACGGGATCGCTTCCACGCGCGACATGCTCAGCATCGCGCGGTCGCGCATTTCCGGCGCAACGGGCGCAAAACCGAATCCGCAGTTGCCGAGCACGAGCGACGTCACGCCGTGCCAGCCGGACAGGGTGCAATAGGGGTCCCATTGAATCTGCGCATCGTAATGCGTGTGCAGGTCGACGAATCCCGGCGCCACGATGAGGCCGCGGGCATCGATCACTTCCGCCGCATCCGCGACATCGAGACCATCGCGGGAGATCGCGGTGATGATGCCGTTTGTCACTCCGATGTCGCCGCTGAAGCGCGCGGTTCGGGTGCCGTCGATAATTGTGCCGTTCTGGATCAGGGTGTCGAATCGGGCCATCTTGAGCCTCCGGTTGCCGAGCTAGTTGCTGGAAGCGGTACAGCGTAGCAACGCCCTGGTAGTTCGTAAATCCGAACATTATAATCAATACGTTCGATATTCCGATTAATAACCAGCAGGCTTCGCCGATGGATCATCGTGAAGAACTCAAGGTTCTGGTGGAACTCGACCGCACCGGCAACATGCGGCGCGCGGCCGAAGCGCTCGGCATTTCGCAATCCACGCTGAGCGAATGCGTTAATCGTCTCGAAATCGCCTATGGCGCCCCCTTGTTCGAGCGTGACCGGCGCGGTTCGCGCGCAACGGTGTACGGGCAGGTTGCGGTAGAGGCGGCACGGCGCGCGCTGCAGACGATCGGGGAAGCGCGTCGCGAAATCGAACTGATCAAGGGATCGGCCAGCGGACGTCTCGCGATCGGCGCGGAGCCCGGTGCCATCGAACCGTTTCTCACCGAGGCCATTGCGCGCAACCTGCCGCGTTTTCCGCGACTGCGTTACCGTGTGCAAGCGCTCGATTCGAACGCGCTTGCCCAGGAGGTGCGCGACAAGCGCATCGATTTTTTCCTCGGCGTGCGACCCGACGGTCCCGCCGGCGGTCTCGATCTTGTGGAGTTCGGTTACCTGCGCTCTGCGCCGTTCGTGCGTCGCGGACATCCCCTGGCAAAGCGCTCCGGACTGACGCTGGGCGCGATCACGCAATATCCGATCGTGCAGGGACCCGGGCCGCGCTGGCTCATTCGTCGCATTGCCGCGGCGCTCCGCGACGAACTGCCTGATGACGAGGGGCGCATCAACGCGGCGGTGATCGTGAACGATTTCGGGGTTGTGCGTGCACTCGTGCGGCAGACCGACGCCGTGGGTTTCGCGTCGCTGGCAATGCTGAACGGACACGTGGAACGCGAGCTGTTCGTAACGCTCGATATGCCCGCATCACAACGTGACCTGCTGCAACTACCGTTGCTGATTGGAACCTTGCAGCAGCGCGTACTGCCGCCGGCTGCAACGTCATTAATCGCTGAACTGCACACCGTGGTCGAAGAACTGCAGACACACCCCGGACGGGGATTCGAGCCCGCCGGCGGTCGCTAGGCGGATCGCCCGGAGCCGGCCTGCCCGAGCTTACGCTTGCGCGGATTCAGGGCGGCGTCATCCCGGTAGCGAGCATTCCGCGCTCGAGATAATCGATGAAATCCGCGGGGCCTTTCTCATGCTTTATGGTCTCGTACAGGTTCATGCTGTCCGCATTCAGCAAGTCGCGCCATTGACCATGTCCACCGCGATGAAAGAAAGCCGCATTGTCCTGCCAGGCGTTCAGATTCGTGTCCGGTGCGGTCATATCCGCGTTCTCTTTCATTGCACTGAACGTCGCCGCCGCGACGAGCCGCGGCCATAATTCTTCATCCACCGTGATCCCGAGCAGCGACGCCACGCGCCGCATTTGCCCGTCGAGATCCGACATCAGATCCGCGTAATGCAGGAAGTGGATATTCTCGCGCGCGCGGAACCGCCAGAACGTTTGCGCATGTGAGAAGACCGACCAGAACGGGAAACCGTCCTGCTCCCAGGGAAACGCGGGTTGCGTCAGCCACAGCTGGAATCGTTCGTTAATGTCGTCGGGCACAACGGGTG
This sequence comes from Gammaproteobacteria bacterium, assembly GCA_965216305.1. Classification (GTDB taxonomy): domain Bacteria; phylum Pseudomonadota; class Gammaproteobacteria; genus UBA11873. The sequence goes on from OZ244144.1 coordinate 437,189, forward strand.
GCGGCGGTACTTCGATACCTTGCTCGACGAGCAGGCTGACGAGATGCGGGATACGCTGGTTTTTCGCGTGATGCCACATCGAGATGAAAATCTCGCGCGGATCGCGTGCGCAATACAGATACGTCGCATGCGGGAAATAGGGCAAGCCGTCGAGTGCGGTGTGGGTTTTTATGATCCGGCGATGCGTCTGTTGCGCGTACTGACGCAAGGTTTCTTCAACCGGTGTGACGCGCAGATCGATCCACGGGGAAATTTCTGCCAGCGGCCGCGACAGTTTCGGCGTTTTGAAAATCAGTAACGCGCAGATCATTTGCATCCAGGTCGTGCCGGACTTGTACGGCGTGCAGATGAAAATATCGTCGGGGCGCGATTCGAAGCCGTCCCAACGAGCACTGTCCATGAACAGATTCTCGTAACGCCGGGTACGCTGTGGTAGTTGATCGGTCATCGTTAATCTTCCGCCAGACCAGGCGCTATTCTAGCCGGGGAATCAGCGTTGTGGCGCAGTCGTGAATCGCGCTGTCACGCGCTTTTGGAAACGCAACAGCGCGAGGTTTCGCGGTACTCCTGTTCAGTGCATTTGGCTACGCCGGAGCATGGCAGCGACGTGCGCCCCATACGGGGCGGCATGTATTGCCGCGCCCACTTGAGGCTGCTACCTTGCGTCGTGCGCGGAAACTGACCTGCGTTTGCACCACCCCTACCCGGAACGACAAAAACAATGCCGAGTACTTCCGCTTCAGACCTGACTAATTGGCGTTCCCGCGCGCTCAACGTAGAAACCGAAATCAAAAAAGCGATCATCGGCCAGGATCGCGCAATACGCATGTTGTTGATCGCGGTGTTCGCCCGCGGCCACGCGCTGCTCGAAGGCGACGTCGGTGTTGGCAAGACCACCTTGCTGCGTGCCCTGGCGCACGTACTCGGCGGTGAGTACGAACGGATCGAGGGCACGATCGATCTGATGCCTAACGACCTGATCTACCACACCTATATTAATGAGCAGGGCCGCCCGGCCGTTGATCCCGGCCCATTGCTGAAATACGAGGAAGGTCTTGCCACGTTCTTTTTCAACGAGGTGAACCGGGCACGGCCGCAGGTTCATTCCCTGCTGTTGCGCGTGATGGCCGAGCGCAGCGTGACGGCGTTCAACCGCGAGTATTACTTCCCGCATCTGCAGGTTTTCGCCGATCGCAACCGGGTGGAGAAAGAAGAGACGTTCGAGTTGCCGGCAGCCGCGCGCGATCGGTTTCTGATGGAACTGAATATCACGATGCCGACCGATCCGGAGTTGCAGCGCGAACTCATGTTCGACACGCGGTTTTTCGATGTCGATGCGCTCATCGGTGGCCTTGCCGGCAGTGTCGTCCCGTTTGATGCGCTCAACGACGTCGGCGCGATGATTCAGCAAAGCATCACGACATCACCGACGATCGAACATTACGCGCTCGACCTGTGTGCCGCGACGCGCAATCCGGCGGCATACGGGATCAATATCGACGGGGTGGACATGTCGCAACTCGTGCTGTCGGGGGTGAGCCCGCGTGGCATGGGCATGCTGATGCGGGCGGCGAAGGTGGCGGCATGGCTGCACGAACGCGATGCGCTCGTGCCCGAAGATATCCACGCTGTATTTTATGAAACCGTAGCGCACCGGATCTTTTTCAGTCCCGTCTACGAGTTGCATCGCGCGGAGACGATCCGAGCGCTCATGGATCAGATCGTGCACAAGGTGGTATCACCCTGACATGATCTCGAACGAGATCCACTACAAGGTTGCGTGGCGCTCGCGCAGCAGCTTCCCCGGCCATCACGCGAGCCATCAGCGCGGCGGTGGCATGCAATTCCGCAACCACGTGCCCTTGATCGATGCCCCGGACCCGCGGCGCTTCGATGTGCGCGCAAGCCTGCGCGATCCGTTCGAGCAGATCCAGGTGCGCGTGTATCAACAGACGAGCGCGATCCCGGTGTATGTGATCGCCGATCTGTCGGCCTCGATGAGTTTCGCCGGCCAGCACGCAAAACCGGACGTGCTTGCGGATTTCGTCGCCTGCATCAGTTATTCAGCCTACAAAACCGGCGATACGTTCGGGTTCGTGGGCTGCGCGGCGCGTTCCGCGGAGCCCGTGCTGCTGCCGCCGACGGTGAACCGCGCCGCGGGTGCGGATCTTGCGGAGCAACTGCGTGCGCACGCGTTGTCGGGCCACGCTGCCGACGGTCTGCTCGATGCCGCGGATTTTCTCGGCGCCCGCCGTGCGCTTGTGTTTCTCGTGTCTGATTTCCACTTCCCTCCGGAGCTGCTGCGCCGGGTACTCGCGACCCTGGCCTACCACGATGTCGTGCCGGTTGTCGTCTGGGACCCCTGCGAATACCAAGACCTGCCGGCGTTTGGCTTCGCGCGCGTGACCGACCCGGAAACGGCCCGCAGCCGCCTGTTGTTCATGCGGCCGCGGCTGAAGCAGCGTATCGGCGAAATATTCGCCGCACGACGAAGAACCCTGAGCGATATCTTTACGCAGCATGGCCGGGTGCCCTTGTTCGTCGGCGACGGCTTCGATCCGGCGGAGGTTACCCGCTATTTCTTTGGCTAGCTTAATGTCGGGCCTGGCGAACGTGGCGCGGCGTGCCGCGCTCATCGTGCTCGTACTGTTGCCGGTTGTCGCCGTCGCCGCGGAAGATGTTGTGGTGAAGCGGCTTGAGATCGTGCAACCGCGCACGTTTGGCTACCAGCTTGGGGACAAATTCGAACGCCGGATTTCGTTTCTCGTGCACGAACCTTATGTACTCGACACCGGCGCATTGCCGGAGCCGGGAAAACTGAACACCTGGCTCATAATCGAAGCGCCGCACATCCAGCAAAACGCGCTGGGCAGTTACACCCGCATGCAATTGCGTCTGGTCTACCAGGTGACGAACGTGGAGCCCGGGATCACGCAGGTGCCGGTGCCACATCACGACCTCGTGTTCACCAACGGCAAGAAGCAGACGAAGGTTCTCGTACCGGCAATCCGGATTGATCTGAACACCGTGACCGATCCCCGCGCCAGCGACCTGCAGGCCGATCAACTCCCGCGCCTGTTGCCGCAACGCACTGAGTACCTGGCCCTGTACGCGGCGGTATTACTCGTCGCGCTCGCGGGACTCGCGTGGCGCTATTTCGGCTTTACGCTCGCCGACAAACAGCAGCCGTTTACGCAGACCTGGAAGCGCTGGCGTCGTCGACGCCGGGCGCGCGATGAAGCAACGACGCTCGCCGCAATGCGCGATATTCACCAGGCGTTTAACGCCACGGCGGGGAAAACGGTCTTTGCCGAGACGCTCGATGCATTTTTCGCCGAACACCGACAGTTCGAGCCGCTGCGCGTGCCCATCAACGACTTTTTCGCCTGCTCGCGCAATGTGTTCTTCGCCGCCGGCAACGGCGAACAGGTGGCACGGCAGACGCCTGCGGAGCTGGTTGAATTTCTGCGTCGGTGCAGCGATGCGGAACGGGGCTTGCGCTAGTGTTCGGCTTCTCAACGCCGCTCGGGCTATTGCTGCTGGCCGCCGCCGCACTGCCGTTTTTCTTTCATGGCCAGACCCCGATAAATTATTCCTCGCTCGGCTTGCTGCCGCCGGATCCTGTCTCGAGCACACTCGACTGGCTGCTGAAAATAATTACCGCGGGCGTGTTCATCGCCACGGCATTCGGAGTTGCAGGCTTGCACCGGGCCGAGGAGCGAATCGAACGGATCGGGCAGGGGGCGCAGATGGTGATGCTGATCGACAGCAGCGGCAGCATGGATCGGCCGTTTGTGTCCGGCAACGAAGGGCGCGGGCGAGCGGCGGTGTGGGGCACGTATGTATCCAAGGGACAGATCGCGCGCCAGTTGCTCGCGGAGTATGTCGCCCAACGTGAACGCGACATGTTCGCAATGTTTGCGTTCAGCCGTAACCCGATCGCAGTGCATCCGCTGACGGAGAAGCAGGCCGTGGTACAGGCCGCGATCGCCGCCGGCAGCATAGAGCGCGGCCTGGCGACAACGGATCTCGGGTCCGGCTTGATTCGCGCGTTTGAATTCTTCGAAGACAAGCCGTTCACGGGTTCCCGCATCGTGATGTTGTTGTCCGATGGTGCCGCCACACTTACGGTGCCGATCCAGGACGAAATCCAGTACCTGATGAAGAAGCATCGGGTTACGCTGTACTGGATTTACCTGCGTGACCAGAACAGCCCGGGACTGTACACGGAAATGGATGCGGACCGGGCCGAGGACATCGCGCCGGAGCAACTCGTGCACAAGTTCTTCTCCGAACTCGATCTACCCTATCGCGCGTTCTCGGCGGAAAATCCCGCGGCGCTGGAAAACGCGATCAGCGAAGTAAACAAATTGCAGAACCTGCCGATCCGCTACGCCGATATCATTCCGAAGCGCGACCTGTCTGCCTGGTGTTACGCAGTGGCCTTGTCACTGCTGTTGATCCTGTGTGGCGCAAAACTTTGCGAGGTGCGACGGTGGTGATGCGGTATTTCGGCGCGGTGTGTGTGCTGGCGGCAGTCGCGAGCGCGGCGCTGCTGATCACGGAAATCGTTCGCTGGTCGGCAACCACCGATTACAACGAGGCGATCGCGGCCGAGCGTTACGCCGATGCCGTCCATCGCGACGATGACCATGCGCTTTTCGCCGCGGCGTATGCGGCCCAACGCGAGGGCAACTTCCAGGAAGCGCGCGTGATTTACGCGAAACTGGAACACAGCGACGACGAGCAACTGCGTGCCGCGGCGTTCTACAACACCGGCAATTCCTACCTGCAACAGGTGGCCACGATCAATCGCGAAACGGATGAAGATCTTGCGCTGCCGTTGATCGAACTTGCGAAGGGCAGCTACCGTGACGCGCTCAGCATCGAGCCCGAACTCTGGGATGCACGTTACAACCTGGAGCGCGCCCTGCAATGGTTGCCGGACACACGCGACCGCAAACCGGTGCCGCTCGAAGGTCGGCCGGGAACGATACGCACGATTCTTTCCGGCGATACGCAGGAAAACCTGCCGTGATGGCGGCGCGCGGCGTGCAATTGTCGGGCATGCTGATCGCCGCCGCGCTGCTCGCGTTTACGTTTACCCGGCCAACGCTCGATCTGACCCGACCAACCTACCGCTACGTGTTCGTGTTCGATATCACGCAGAGCATGAACGTCGTGGACGTGCCGCATGAGGCACCATCGCGCAGTCGCCTCGATTACGCGAAAGACGCCGCCATTGAATCCCTATCCGCACTGCCCTGCGGTACCGAAGCCGGCGTGGCGCTGTTCAGCGGGCATCGCGCTTTTCTGCTTGTGACACCGATCGAGATCTGCGCGAATTACAGCGAGTTGTCTACAATCGTCCGTCGCGTTGACTGGCGCATGACGTGGAAAGCACGCAGCGAAGTGGCGAAAGGTCTGCACAAAAGCATGAACCTGCTGAAGCAACTGCCCGCGACGACGCGGTTAGTGTTCTTCACGGACGGTCATGAAGCGCCGCCGATCAATCCCGAATTGCCGCCGCGCTATGACGGCGAACCCGGAGACGTCGCCGGCCTGATCATCGGGGTCGGTGGCGCGACGCCGGTGCCGATCCCGAAATTCGACGACACCGGAGTGCAACGCGGGTTCTGGAAGGCGGACGAGGTGACGCATATCGATGCGTTCACCGCGATGCAAAACGCGCGCGAAGGCATCACCACGGCGGTGCAGGGAAGCGAGCATCTGTCGTCGCTCCGGGAAAACTATCTCGAGGCGATCGCGCGTAACACCGGGCTGGTCTACGAGCGGCTCGAGCAGGAATCGGCTCTGGCCCCGTTCATGACCCGCGATCAGTTCAGTATCGAGCGGGTGGTAAGGTCCGACGTGCGCTGGATGTTCGCCCTCGTAGCGCTGCTCGTGCTGGCGGCTACCCTGGTGCGCGCAACGGGCCATGCGCGCAGGCGATCGGTGCCGGCGCGAAATTAATGCCGTCCGGGGCACAGATCGCCGCCGCGCATTCGCTTGCCGCGACTGTCGCCGCCGGCTGATCCGCGCGCACCTGCGCATTGCCCGCCCCGGTGTAAATCTCGCGCAAGCTCAGCGGGCGCGCCGGGCAAGCGGTGCGCAGTCGTACACGCCGTGGATATCGGCGAAATACAGCGAGTCGAAGTAACCACGTTCCGCGGTTTGCACGGATCGATCCAGAACGCGGTGTCGTTGAAGCCGGGCACCGAGCGGTCGCGCGGATGCTTCCATTGCCCTTCTGATTGCGGTGTTGGACAGCACTGCGAGAACGCGTTCATCAGGATTCGTAGCGTCACGGTGGATCTCCCCGGGTAATTTCCGTGCGACCGTTTGTGGCGCGTTCCGGCATTCGCTTTTGCCGATCGAATGGCAGCCAGGTACTGCCGCGTGCCGCGGAACCGTCAGCCAGGACAGTACGTGCGCACATGCGACTTGGCGGCCCTGCGCGAAGCGAATGCAATCGAAATGCGGTTTGCGCGCGTGGCGCGACGGGCCCGAGCATTCACGAGTGCGCGACGTCGCGCACCTGGGCGGAGGAATAGCGGACAAATCATGCGATTTCCGGCCGTTTTTGCGCCCTCAAGCTGGCCCGCGACAGGTCGCTATAAAGGGGGGCGGGATACCCGCCGCGGCACGCCAGCCGCGCCCGACGCATGCTTGCCAGGAACGCGAATATGGGTCGCTACCGTATTGAATTTGAGGAGTGAGCAATGGGAGCCGAAGCAGCAGTCGCTTCAAAGAGTTTCGCTTTTGTGGAAAGCCTTGCCGCGGATCTGTCGAGCGGCACCCTGGATCTGCCGTCGTTCCCGGAAGTCGTGATCCGGATCCGCAAGGCGCTGGAAGACGATAACTGCACGACGGCGAAGCTCGCGCAGTTGATCGGATCCGAACCGGCTCTCGCCGCGCGCTTGTTGCAGATCGCAAATTCAGCCGCCGTACGGCGCGGCCCCGATCCTGTCAACGACGTTAATACCGCGATTGGATTGCTCGGCTGGGACATCGTCCGCAGCTCTGCGATGTCGTTTGCAATGAAGCAGATCCGCGACGGACAGAAACTGAAAGCGGCGCAGCCCTACCTTGAAGTGGTGTGGAACGATGGCGTCAACGTTGCGGCGCTGTGCCATGTGCTGGCAAAAAAATATACGCAGCTCAGCGCCGACGAGGCGATGCTGGTAGGCCTGCTGCACGGCATCGGCAAACTCTACATTCTCGCCCAGGCGGAGAAACATCCGGAATTGTTCGACGATGAACAAACCCTTCATGCCTTACTCGACGAATGGCACCCGGGCATCGGTAAGGCGATCCTCGAAAGCATGGAATTCGACGATGAGATTGCCGCCGCTGTTGGCGACTATCTCGATCTGTCGCGGCAACATGAGGGTGATGTCGATTTTACGGATTTGCTCATGATGGCGAAGGTCGTTTCCGGCCTGCTCGGCGACAGTGATGGCTTCGAAGTGCAACTCGACGAAATCCCGGCGAGCCAGTACTTCACGACATCGGTCGAAGAGTTCTTCGCCATCCTGACTGAATCCGCCGAGCACATTTCATCCCTGCGGCACGCGCTCGGTACCTGAGCAGCTTGCACGACCGCCGGTGAAATCAGCGGCGGGTCGCAGGCGCGAACGCTGCTGGCGGCGACAGCACTGCGATGGCCGGTTTCGCGATAAGCTTCTGCGCATGCCCTCCACCAATCTCCTTACCCCGTTCTTCGCATCGCGCCGTAGCGTCCGTACACGCGCGTGCGGGCTGTTGGCGGTGTGCATCCTGGCGCTTGGCGCCTGCACGGCAGAAAATGAGGAGAACGCGGCAGCGTTTCTCGAGCGCGCGAAGCAATTCTCCACCGCCGGCGACACCGCCGCCGCCGTGGTTGAGCTGAAGAACGCGCTGCAACGCGAACCCGGGTTGAACGAAGCGCGCTGGCTGCTCGGTCTCGCATACCTCGCGTCTTACAACGGCGCGCTCGCCGAATCACAGTTCGACCGCTTGCGCGCGGCATCATTCACGCACGAAGACCTTGATGCTGCGTATTTTCGCGCCTTGCTGCAGCAGGCCCGATACGATGACATCCTCAGTGGCGCACTTGGCAACAACGATCCCGGCGTGCTCGTTGTGCTCGGGGAAGCGAATCTCGGAACATCCGATTTCGAAACCGGGCCGCGTGCACGCAAGGTGCGCCAGGCCTACATCGATACCGCGCAATCACGGTTCGAAAAGGCGCTCGCCATCGATCCCGGGCATTACGAGGCACACCTCGGGCTCGCGCGCATTGCGTTGTGGAAGAAGCAATTCAAGGCGGCCGCGACCCTCATCGGACAGGCCGAGACGCTGCACCCTGACCGCGCCGGCGCGCCGATCCTGCGCGGGATGCTCGGCCAGCTGACGGCCAATCCGGCCGCCGCGGAAGCCGCCTACACGAGCGCGCTAGAACGGTCCCCGGGTGACCTGCTGGCACTGGTCGGTCTCGCCCGGGTGTTGATTGCACAAGGCAAAACCGCGGCGGCGGACCAGGTCACAAGCCGCTTGTTCCGTGCCCACCCCGGGTTGCCGGTGGCGGCGTATCTTCGCGCCTACGCACTCGTACAGGACGATAAACCGGACCAGGCCGTCGGCATACTGCAAAAACTGCTTGCCCGGGAGCCGGGGAACGCGGAGGGTGCGCGATTGCTCGCAACAACCCTGGTGAACCTCGGGCAACTCGAACAGGCGGCAACGTTGGCGCACGACATTCTTGCCCGTAATCCCGACGATAATTACGCACGACGCGCACTCGCGGAAGTTGATTTGAAACGGGGCGACACGGACGCGGCGTTGGCCGCGCTGCGCGGCATGCCGGGCGATTATCGCGCGCTCGAACTGCTTGGCCGCACCCACATCGGTCTCGGCAACGAAGAACGGGGCAACTGGTATCTGGCGCAAGCGAGGGTGGTCGCGATGCAACAAGCCACCGAGCGCGGCACCGCACCCACGTCGCTGTGGGCGAATCACATTCAGGAGGCGATCAACGCGGCGGCCTACGATACGGCGGTTACGGCGGCGAAACGCCTGCTCGCCCGGCGGCCGGACGATCCGGACGCTCACCATGCGGCGGGCGCGGCGTATCTTGCCGGCGGTGATGAGAAGTCGGCGCGTGATGCATTTCATGCCGCGTTGCGTCTTGAGCCGCAACACGTTCCGAGTCTCCTGTCTCTCGCCGAACTCGATAGCGCGAATGATGAATTCGCCATTGCAAGGTTGCGCTACGAGCGCGCTCTCGAAGTGGAGCGCACGAACGCCCGCGCGCTTGTCGGTATCGCACGCCTCGAAGCAAGGAGTGGTGCGCCCGAAGTTGCGCAGCGGCAGCTCGAACAGGTTTTGAACATTAATGAGCAACATGCGCCCGCGTTACTTGAACTCGCAAATCTCGCACGGCTTGCCGGCGACGAAGAATCGACGCTGAGTTACCTCGATGCCGCGGCGCGCGCGTCACCGGACGACGCCGACGCAAAATTCCTGCGCGCAAAGTACGAATTTGATCGCGGCAACACCGGCGCCGCGAAATCCGCGCTCACCGAGGCTTTGCGCACGAATCCCAATCACGCCGCCGCGCAGCTGCTGCTGAGCGAAATTCATTTTCTCGATGGCGACCTCGAGGCCGCCACAAGGATCGCGCGTTCGCTTGCGCAGCGCGAACCCGGAAATCCCGATGCACAACGTGCGTTGGCGATCGCGCAAATGCGTGCCAATGAGTTTGAGGACGCCAGACGTTCTTTAAGCCGCGCCCTGGAGATCGATCCGGAACATGAGCATGCACTGGCGACTGCATGTGAGCTGGAACTGCGCGTGCGCGATTTTGCCGCGGCGAAGACCGCGGCCGAACGCCTGATCGCCGCGGCGCCTGAGAGCGGCCTGGGCTATAAATTGCTGGGTGACCAGCAGCTGGCGCAAAACCGGGTTGATGAAGCGGCGGCTCAATATGCAATTGCGCGCGCAAAGCCTGATGGCGCGACTTACGCTGCGCGTAACCTCTTTGCCCTTGCCTCTGCCTACCAGCGCAACGGACGGCCGGCGGATGCGATCAGTGTGTATCGTCAGATCGTCGCCCTGCAGCCCGATAACGCAAGCGCCCTGAACGAACTCGCCTGGTTGCTGCACCTTGCGGGCGATCCGGAAGCGGAAGTGACGGCCGGGCGCGCCTATGCCTTGCAATCCGGCAATGCCGCGATCGCGGACACCTACGGCTGGATCCTCGTTAACGAAACCGCCGCGGATGCCGTCGCGCGCGGGGTTAAGGTGCTGCGCGAGGCCGTGCAGGCGGCGCCGGCGGAACCGACGCTTCGTTATCATCTCGCCGTGGGGCTCGTGGCGTTGGACGAGACGACCGCCGCGCTGGCGGAACTGGACCTTGCGTTACGGGCGGGGCAATTCGCGGATCGCCAGGCTGCCCAACGTCTCAGAGCCACGCTGGCGGATGCCAATGAGTAAACGAACGGATTCAACGCGCCGGCCGGCCCGGAATCGATACCCGTGCCGCGAGCGGACGCACGGTGCTGTCAACATTCTTTACACTGCGAGGCCCCGGTGAAAGCACATAGCTTATTGAAATAACTAGAGTTATTCGGTTCCCTGCGGTGGCTTGCCGGGAAAATGTGTCAACAGGCTTTACACCGGCACGCGGGTCGGATTCGCGAGATGGACGCAATTGTTTGAAATGTAAGCAAAAACACTAACAGGCACGTTTCGTGCAGGGCTCTTGGCAACAGTGACAATAGTCCGCTTTGCCTCGCAGCCCGTGGGAACCCTAATGAAAACTCGAACCCAGCCAAACTTCGCACCTCTGTTCGCACTCGTCGCATTACTCGTCAGCGTTGCGTTCGAAGCCCACGCGATCCCGTGCGCCGCCGGCAGCGTCACCCCGCCGGCGCCTTCGGCGCTGTGTCAGGACGGGCTCGACAACAACGATTTCGTTTCAAACCCGCTCACCGTCAACACGGAAAATTTCTTCGGCTTCAACGACTGGGTTTATCTTGAAAAGCAGAACGCCGACGGCGGCGCGCTCGAAACGCAGGTTGACGTTGGCTGGACCGTGATGCCAACAGGAAGCTGGCCGTCGGACACGGGTAGCTGGGCGTTCGACGCTTCGGTGTGGGATACCTACGAAGACGTGATGATCGTGCTGAAAAGCGGCAACAACAACGGTACGTTTTTCTCCGGTTACCTGCTCGATAACGTCGCGATGGATATCGCCGGCTTCTGGGATACGGGCGACAAGGATATTTCCCACCTGTCGATCTACGCGCGCGGCGATGCCGACGACGACCCTTCCGGTGGCACGATTCCCGAACCCGCAACGACGGCGCTGATCGCGACCGGCTTGCTGCTCGGTGCGTACCGTCGCCGTAAAACCGGCTGAACTGTTCCCTGTCCGGATCCGCCCCCGGATCCGGCGTAGCCACCGCCTGCCCCTGATCGATGCGCCGGATCAGGCCTGCTACGGCACTTGCCCGGCGCGCAGACCTCACGGACTGCCGCCGGCCGGGCGCCGCGCATCCCCGCGATAACTCCATTACCGTAGTCCCGCGGGTGGGCGATCGACCGTTACTGCCGGTAGCACTAGTCGCATTCATGCCGGCCGGGTTATCGATCAGACGGCGATGAGCAAAGGTGGCACGAGTGCGTGCTGCAGTTTGATAATCACGCCAACCCACGACAGCAATGCGGCCGCCCCGATGGTGATGACCGCCACGTGTTGCTTGAATTTCTGCATATCCCGTCTCCGATGATGAGCGCGCAGTGTCGCCAGAAGCGACGTTCGCGGCACTCCGGTTCTTGCGGCAGTTTTGCGGGCCCGAGGGCGGGTCGAGCGCGGTTGCGTGGGGATGATTTCGGCGGTGAGCGGGGCCCCTCGCGGTGGATTGTCCCGCTCCGGGCGCTATTACGTGCCTCCCGGCTCTCGATTACCGCACCGAACGCGGTTATATTACGCGGTTAATAATTAGAACGTTCTTGCGGCGATCCGTCGCAAATAGCAGTGTTCCTGGTTTCTTAAACTTACGACGGAGATTAATCCATCATGGCCGTTTATTTGATTCTGGCCCTCTCACTATTTGGGCTGGGCGTTGGTTTTTTCTACTCTTCCGGGGTGAAAAAAATCGCCATCGACATGGGGGTCGAAGACCCGGACGTCAAAACCCGGCTGGCGAAAATCCACGCTGCTATCGCAAGTGGCGCCATGGCGTTTCTCAAGCAGGAATACAAGTTCATGGCGATTTTCATCGTCGTGTTCGGCGCGATCATCGCGGTGCTCATCGACGACCACCACACCGATTACGTCAATGAAGGCATCTACACGGCCGGCGCGTTCGCGTTTGGCGCGATAATTTCGATCCTGTCCGGGTTCATCGGCATGGTGATCGCCACCCAGGGCAACGTGCGCACGACGGTGTCGGCGAACAAATCCCTGTCCGACGCGTTCAACGTCGCGGTGCATTCCGGCGCCGTAATGGGCTTTGGCCTCGTCTCGCTCGCCACCCTCGGTCTGCTCGTCGTCTACCTCGTTCTCAAAGCGATCATGCCGGCGGAACTGCCAACCCACATCCTGATGGAAGTGATTGCGGGTTTCGGTCTCGGTGGCTCCTCGATCGCGCTGTTCGCACGTGTTGGCGGCGGAATCTTCACGAAAGCCGCTGACGTTGGCGCGGATCTCGTCGGCAAGGTGGAAGCCGGTATTCCGGAAGACGACCCGCGTAACCCGGCCGTGATCGCCGACAACGTGGGCGACAACGTGGGCGACGTCGCCGGTATGGGCGCCGATCTGTTCGGCTCCTGCGCCGAGAGCACGTGCGCCGCGATGGTCATCAGTGCCGTCGCTTTCGCGGGCAATGTCGACGCCTTGCTGTACCCGATCATGATTTCCGCCGTCGGCATTCCCGTCAGCCTCATTTCGATCCTCATGGTTAAGGTGAGCACGGAAGACCAGGTGGGTCCGGCGCTGAAGCGGATGCTGATTATTTCCAGCGTGATCATGGCCGTCGCGATGTATTTCGTAACGATGGCCATGGTGCCGGGTGAGTTCGAAATCCTTGGCGCGGCCTATACCGCGATGGGTGTGTACTGGTGTTTTCTCACCGGACTCGTCGCCGGTCTGCTCGTGGGTCTGATGACGGAGTACTACACGTCCCATGCCTACGCGCCGGTGCGCGAAGTTGCGCAGTCGTGTGAAACCGGTACCGCGACAAACATCATTTTCGGCCTCGCGCTCGGTTACAAGAGCGCCGTTGGACCGTACCTTGCGATTGGTCTGGCGATTTACATTCCGTGGATGCTTGCCGGTATGTACGGTGTTGCAATCGCCTCGCTCGGCATGCTCGGTACGCTTGTTATCGCGCTGACAATCGATGCCTATGGCCCGGTGGCGGACAACGCGGGCGGTATCGCGGAAATGGCGGGTATGGAAGAACACGTGCGTGAACGCACGGACGTGCTCGATGCGGCCGGCAACACAACGGCGGCGATGGGTAAGGGCTTTGCGATTGGCGCCGCCATTCTCACCTCGCTCGCGCTGTTCGCCGCGTTCCTGACCCGCGCCGATCTGCTGCTGAAGGAGCAGCACGGTCCTGAGTTCGATCTCCTCGGCAGCATCAACCTGCTCGACCCGATGGTGTTCACGGGACTGTTCATTGGCGCCGTCTTGCCAGCCTACTTCTCGGCAATGACGATGAAATCCGTCGGCTCCGCCGCGTACAAGATGATCGAGGAAGTGCGACGTCAGTTCCGCACGATTCCCGGCATCATGGAAGGCACCGGCGATCCGGACTACGACCAGTGTGTTGCGATCTCCACCCAGGCCGCATTGAAGGAAATGATTGCGCCCGGGATTCTGATCATGGGCACGCCGCTCGTGGTGGGCTGGCTGTTTGGCATCCAGGCCGTGGCCGGCGTACTTGCCGGCTCGCTCGTCGCCGGTGGCGTGATCGCGATCTCGTCGTCGAACAGCGGCGGCGCCTGGGACAACGCGAAGAAATATATTGAAGCGGGCAACCTCGGCGGCAAGGGGACGGACGTCCACCATGCGGCGGTTGTTGGCGACACCGTCGGCGATCCGCTGAAGGATACTTCCGGCCCGTCGCTTAATATCCTGATTAAACTGTCGGCGATTCTTTCGCTCGTGTTCGTGCCGTTCTTTGTTCAGTACGGCGGCCTGCTCATCGGTTGAGCAGCGCGGCAGGATGAATTTGAGGGCCGGTTTATCCGGCCCTTTTTTTTGGCTGCGCAACTGCCTGGTGAACTTTCTGCCGCGGTCGCGGCCGAACGCCCTGCGCGCGGGCCATCACACCGCAAGAACCGGGAGATTCGTATGTCGACGCCGCACTCAGCAATTGCCGCAGATCCGGAAATCAACATGGCGTGCCTCGAGATCTGGGGCGGTAACCGCAATGCGCAGGAGTTGTTTCCATTGCCGGGGCTCGATGCGTGGTTGCACGCCCGTGCGTTCACGGGGCTGCGCGGCGGCGATATCCATTACCTGTCCACGTGCGGTCACGCCGCCGTACTGCGCTTCGCCATTGCGGACGTCGCCGGCCACGGGACCGAAGTTGCCGATATTGCCGGCCGGTTCAAGCAACTCATCGTCAAGCACATCAATAAGCTCGATCAGAGCCGGCTCGCGCAATCGCTGAACGAGGAATTTCTCGAAGACAACGATGGCGGCCGCTTCGTCACGGCGCTGCTCACGAGTTATTACCGCCCCACCGGACATCTCGTCGTGTGCAACGCCGGCCATCCGCGGCCACTGTTGTACCGTGCGGCAACCCGAAGCTGGGAGTTACTCGACTATCGTATCGAGGAGACGCTCGACAAGCTGATGAACCTGCCGCTCGGGATCATTGAACCCACGGATTACTACCAGTTTGCGATCCGTCTGCATCCTGGCGATTACGTCGTGCTATATACCGACGGGTTCTCGGATATCCGTCGCAATGGCCGGATCCTCGGTGAGCAGGGCCTGCTCGAATCCGTCCGCCGGATTGAGTTTGATTCCGCGGCCACGCTCGGCCGCAATATCTGCACCGCGCTTGGCATGGACGACCCGGCAAATGTGCGCAACGACGACGAGACCCTGCTCGTGCTCGCGCCGAAAGAACACCTGGCGCCGAAGTTTTCCCTCAAAGAGCGTTTGCGCGTGATGGCGAAGACGCTCGGACTGATGCAGATACAGTAAGCCTCAGACGCTTTTCCCGGATTGCCACACGCGAACCGTTGCGTGCGCATCATCGGTGTTGAAAAACGTCGGGTCCGCGACCGCCGGCGGCGCGCACAGTTCGATCACGTAGCCGTTCGGATCGCGAAAATAGATCGAGCGTACGAAGCCGTGCTCGGCGATGCCGCGGGATTCTATGCCCGCAGCGCGGCCTTTCTCCAGCATTGGCGCGAGCGTCTCTTCCGGTACTGTCAGCGCGATATGCAAATCGTAGTCGTGCTGTGCCTTGAATTCGAACGGCTCATCCGGGGCCTCGAAGAATGCGAGGCATGAGCCGTCGTCCATTTCGTAGAACGTGTGCAAGACAGTCGCCTGGCGACCGGTTTTCGTTTCACTGATAACCAGCGCTTCGATCAACGGCAGGCCGAGAAAATCCTCATAGAACTGCCGCGTTTCTTCCGTATCGCGGCAACGGTAGGCATTGTGGTGCAGGCCTTTTATGAACGGCATGGCAATATCCTCCGGTGGGACGGGCTGGTGACATCGCCATCATAGGTCGAGCGTACGAACGCGTACAACGTTCCCCGGCAGTGCCTGCCAGCGCGAGCCGGCATCGCCGGGCCGCTGAAAACCGGCTTGCCAGCGGTCGCCGTCCGCCGCCGCTATGGCGATGCTGCCGGCGGATCGAAAGCCGGCGCCATGCAAGTCAAACCTGTTTTTCCGCCGCTGGTAACGAACCCAGTGTGTCGAGCCAGGGCAGGGCGGAGCGGTGCCATATCTGTTTTTTCGGCACGATGTGCGCGCGCTGGGTGATCGTCCCGATGCGCAAACCGTAGGCTTTCGGGCCGTCATCGACGGACGTGGCGTAAATCGCCGAGCCGCACTCACCGCAGAAACCCTGCGCCCGCGGATTGCCGCTGTCGGCGGATGTTTTCACGTAGACCTTGACCGTGCCGGTGAGTACTTCGAATGCATCGGCTTGCGTAAACGCGACGGTGCGAAACGCCGATCCGGACATGGTCTGACAATCCGTGCAATGGCAGACGACGATCCGCTCGGGGTCCAGGGTCGCGCGGTACGTGATGTTGCCACAATGGCAGTGGCCGTCGATTTCCATAGGCTTCTCCGCTTGGCTGAATTTCACGTATTATGGCTGCGATTAGGGTTCTGGGGAGGAATCACGTGAAAGTCGGACTCATGCCGCTGTTCGGCGGCGCAACCTCGCAAGCGGATTACGTCGCCCGCATCGGCAAGAAGATTGAGGCACTCGGATTTCATTCCGTCTGGGCCGTCGATCACATCCTGATTCCGAAGACGATTAATTCGGACTATCCGTATCAAAAGGACGGCTCGTTTCCGGTGGACCCGACCCTGCTCGGGCTCGAACCGTTTACCTTGCTGGCCTATATCGCGGCTCACACGACGACCTTGCGCCTCGGCACCGGGGTCGTTGTGTTACCGCAGCGCAACCCGGCGCTGACGGCAAAACAGGCCGCGGATGTCGACGTGTTGTCCGGCGGTCGCTTCGACTTCGGCATCGGCGTCGGCTGGCTCGCCGAAGAGTTCGCGGCGCTCGGCATGCCGTTCGATCGTCGCGGCGCACGCTCGGACGACTTCCTGCGCGCGATGCAGGCGCTGTGGCAGAACCACGAATCCAGCTACGACGGCGAATTCGTCAGCCTGCCGCCATCGATGCAGTACCCGAAACCCGTACAGCAGCCGCATCCGCCGCTGTATTTCGGCGGTGAAGGGAAATTCGCCCTGCGCCGCGTCGCACGCTTTGGTCACTGGTACGGCGTTGATGTCATGCCGGAAGACGTGCCGGCGAAAATCGCCGAGCTGAAAGTGCACTGTGATCGCGAGGGGCGCGACGTCAACGATGTGAAAATCGCGTTGTCGCCGTATGCCAATCCCTGTGATCGCGACACGCTCAGGCGTTACGAAGACGCCGGCGTGGACCAGGTGATCATGGCCGCATTCGTGCCGGGCCAGGACGAAATGGAAGCGGCGATCGACGAGATCGCCGAACGACTGATCGCATAATCCTGTGTTGCTTTCGCCGTATTTCCAACGGGAAAAGCAACACGAGTAAAGCAAAGCCAGAAACTGGAGGCAGATATTTATGAAGTGGAAAGTTGGAGACACAACCATCACGAAGATCCAGGAGATCGTCTACCCGGAATTTTCCGACGTAATCCCGGCCGCAACCCCTGAAGTTGTGAAACAGGTGAAGTGGCTGTTCCCGCATTTCGTGACCGAAGACGGGCATTTAAGTCTCAGCATCCACTCGCTCATCATCGACACGCCCGGAGCCAAACTGATCGTCGATACCTGCATCGGTAACGATCGCGACCGTAATCCGTTCGAAGTGATGCACATGCTGTCGACGTCTTATATGGAAGACATGATCGCATCGGGCTATCACCCCGACGGAATCGATTACGTTCTGTGCACGCACCTGCATCTCGATCACGTCGGCTGGAATACGCGCATGGTCGATGGCAAGTGGGTGCCGACGTTCCCGAATGCCTCGTATCTGATGGGTAAAAAAGACCTCGAATTCTGGGGCTCGATCGATAAGGATGCGCAGGATGACTTCCTGCAGATCCAGCGCCGCGTGTTCGACGATTCGCTGCAGCCGGTACTCGATGCCGGGCTGGCGAAACCTGTCGAGGGACCGGCCGAGGTGTGCGAGGGCGTGCGTTTGATCCCGACCCCGGGGCATACGCCGGGTCATTGTTCCGTATTGATCGAGTCGGCCGGCGAAACCGCCATGATCACGGGCGATTTCATTCACCATCCGATCCAGTTCAATGATCCCGCGCTCGTCAGCCCGTTCGATGTCGACAACGACACTGCCGTGGCCACGCGGCGCAAGGTGTTCGGTGAATACGCGGATACGCCAACCCTGATCATCGGCACCCACTTCGCGGGACCGACCGCGGGCAAACTTGTCACGGACGGCGACACCTACCGCCTTGATGTCTGAGTTCGCCGGATTCGCGGCGGATGTCTGATAGTGCACCGCGGCTCCCGCCGGGGCCGCGGTACATTTCAACGGTCACATCGACCGCATTAGCGAACAGGTGGGTCGCCGCGCCGTCGGTCTTGAGACGCTGAATCCGATCTGAATCCGGGCAATGCCCCGCCAGTGCTTTCGACCGCGCCGGCGCTCCGTGATGCGGCGAACCGCGATACAGGAGGATGTATGGATCTTGAACTGCTCCAGTTTCCGTATTCGACGTTCAATGAAAAGGCCCGCTGGGCGCTGGATTTCAAAGGCCTGGATTGCCCCCGCCGAAACCTGTTGCCCGGGCCGCATATCGCGCAGCTGAAGCGCCTCACCGGCAATACAACGACGCCGGTGTTGCGGATCGGTGATCGTTACATCGATGACTCCGCGCGCATAATCGATGAACTCGAACAGCGTTTTCCGGCACCCACTCTGTACCCGGAAGACAGCGGCGAGCGGGCGGAAGCACTGCGCATCCAGGCCTGGGTGGATAGCGACATCGGCCCGCGCACCCGCCGCAGCATTCTTCACCGGATCATTGCCGATTCGCGCTATACCGCGGAACTGTTCGGCGCCGGGCAGTCGCGCATGGCGCGACGCTTATATGCCGCGACGTTTCCGCTCGCCAGGGGTCTGATCCGCCGCGGCAACGGTATAACCGGCCCGGAGTCCGTTGCAGACGGTGACGAGGCGATGGCGACCGCGCTCGATTTCGCTGCCAGGCAGACCGCGACGACGGGGTTTTGTGTCGGCGCCGCGTTCTCCGTGGCCGATCTCGCGCTCGCCTCGATCCTGGCCGGAGGGGCGAATCCGCCGGGCAGCACCATGGACCGGCCACACCCGCGTCCGGCGGCGCTGGAACAATGGACCGCGCAATGGGCAGCGCATCCGGGAATGGCCTGGGTGCTGCGCATGTACGCTGAATTCCGGCCACCAAACCGCGGCAGGCAGTGATATTTGCCGCGACCCGTGCGCCCCGGTATGCTCCGCATCCACCGCGCAAGCCGACCCTGGATGGTCGCAAGAACCGTGAGGAAGAAACGATGCCGCTATATGACTACCAGTGCCGTGCGAACGGCGTTCAGATCGAGATTCACCACTCGATGAAAGACGTGATCAAGACCTGGGGCGAGCTGTGCGAACGCAGCGGTCACGAACCCGGTGATACGTCCCCGGACGAGCCGGTCGAGAAGATGGTTGGAGTGGGCAACCCGACACAACCGGCGCCGAACTGGGATATGAAAAAGGATCAGACGCCGTTCAAGGACACCGCCATGGCGCCAATGCGCACGAACAAATTCTAGCCTTGCCCGCCGTACGCGCGACTACAGTTTCGCGATGCACTTGATTTCAATCAGTAATCCCGGCATCGCCAGCGCAGTGACACCGATCCCCGTCCACGCGGGAAAGTCGCGCGTGATGTAGCGGTTCTTGATCGGAATAAAGTTCGCGAGATCGGAAATGTCGACGTGGTAGGTCACCATGTCGACGACATTCGTAAAATCGGCGCCCGCCGCTCGCAGCACCCGCCCCACATTCTCGAACGCCTGTACGTATTGCGCTTCCGCACCTTCGAGTACGTTCAAATCCGCGTCGCGACCAACCTGACCCGCGATATATAAGGTGTCGCCGACGACTACGCCGGGATTGTAGCCGAAGCGGTCGCGGATAATTTCCATCCCCTCGGGCACGATGAAGCGTTTTTCCATTGCGGGTCTCCTTAAACGTTTGCGGGTAACAATTCTTTTCGATCGTGCACGCGAAATGCCGAGTTGCGCAACGCCGTGCGGCGCCAGACAACGATAATCGGGCACGTCAGTCAATGTTAACAAGGAATCAAAGCATGGCATCGATCGCGCCTATCGTGGAACCCCTATTCGACGAACCGGCACTCATCACACTGCAAACCCACATGCTCGACACGGAACGGCTCAACCCGGATTCCGGTGGCGCCTTGTCCTGGATCGTTTCGGCACTGTCGATTTCGGCAAAAACGATTTCGGCCCGACTCAAGCGCGCGCGGCTCGAGGATGTGCTCGGTGAGGCGGGGAATCACAATGTTCAGGGCGAGGCCCAGCAAAAACTCGATGTCATCGCAAACAATGTGATGATGCAGGTCCTGCGCGGGCGTGACGGAGTCGCGGTGCTGGGATCGGAAGAAGACGACGAACTGCTTTGCTTCAATTCGCGTAATGCAAGCGGCGTTCGCTACGCAGTAATGTTCGACCCGCTGGACGGTTCGTCTAACCTCGACGTCGCGGGCAGCGTTGGCACGATCTTTTCAATCTTCAAAGTTGACCCCGCGCGTACGGAAAACCTGCAGCCGGGGCGCCGGCAAGTAGCGGCCGGTTATGTTCTGTATGGATCCTCCACCGTCTTCGTGCTGACGACCGGGGCCGGGGTGCACATGTTCGTGCTCGACCCCGCGATCGGAGCATTCATACGCGTCGCCGAGTCGATCCAGATCCCCGATTTCGCGGCGTCGTATTCCGTGAACGAAGCGAACGCGAATTCGTTTCCGTCGGGGTACCGGCGCTATCTTCGCCAGTGTCACGACGAAGAGTTCACTATGCGTTATGCCGGCGCGATGGTGGCCGACGTACACCGGGTGCTACTGCAGGGCGGTATTTTCATGTATCCCCCGACCGAGAAGGCGCCGGCCGGCAAGCTCCGACTCATGTACGAAGCGAACCCGATGGCGATGCTCATCGAGCAGGCGGGCGGCGTTGCGACGACCGGCCAGGAGAATATCCTCGATGTCGTGCCAACCGATCTGCACCAGCGGGTGCCGGTTGTGCTGGGCAGTCGTGACAATATTGCCGACCTGTTGTGCTGCCTCGCGGAATGATCCAAAAGCGTATCCGGGGCGCGGCAATAGTGGATTGCGTGCGCCGCCGGCGGAGCTCGATCCGCGCGCGCCTGGCCTGCGGATCAAGGCGTTGCGGAAATTAACAATCTCTGTTGATTCGTAACAATTCACCTCTATGAATACACCGGCCGAAGCCGCAAGATAAAACGCGAACAAGAAAAATAATCTGCCCACGACAGTAAAGTCACGATAGCGTTAAACGTTCAAGCAGGAGACAGTGATGTCCGAGTTAGAACTCGTCTGGATCAGGGAGTGCGAGGTTTGCGGGAAGGAACACCAGCAGTGTGAAACGCACGATGTTCGTTCCGTCGATGACATAGAGGCCGAGTCAAAAGCGTTCAAACAACGGTGCGAGGATTGGTACAGCGCACATATACAGGTACTGCTTGCAAGCCATCCGGCACGCACACCGCTCGCCGATTAAGGCACGACTCCTCCCGCGGCCGTCACTTCGCGGGAGCGGTCGGAGAAGTGCTTCACCGTAACGGCGAGACTCGTGCCCACCCGTGCCTGAGCAGCGGGTGCAAATACGCGCGCGCGACCCCCATCCGGTAATTCGACGACGACGATCGCAACGCCCGCCGGCTCCGCCGAGCGCCCGTCAGGTCCGATGACGATTCCGACGACCGTTGCATTCACGCGTTCTTCGCCGATTTGCTCCACCCCGTGCGGCACGAACAACAACCACGCCAGGCCCAGCGCCGCCGCGATTCCCGCCGAGACGGCGAGGCGATTGTTGCCCGCGCGTTGCGATAATCTAGCCACTGGCGATCATCCGGTGCCGTCCCCTGAAATCGCGGGGAGGAGCAGGGATGGGCTGTGGCTTGTGATCCCCATCCCGAAGCCGGAGTGTCTCAAGTGTGCGCACACCTGTTTAGTCTGGTACGGGGTCTGAACGATTGCAATTCGCCGTCGCCAACCCGGTTCCGGCACTACCGGGTCTACGGTAGACTGGCGCGCAAATCGTCACGCCGCGCAAGCGAGCCCTGTTCGAGCCCTGCACCGGTTCAACCCTGAACGAGCGCGAGGCACTGAGCGCGCTCGCCGGGCGCGACAACGACCCTTGCCGTATCGCGCCCGTAAACGGGATATGGCGGAGATGAACTCGGGAGACGCCCTATGAGTATTTACGCAGATAATTCCCAATCGATTGGCAACACGCCACTCGTCCAGTTGAATCGGGTCGTCGACGGCGGTGTTCGCGTGCTGGCGAAAATCGAAGGCCGCAATCCGGCGTACTCCGTGAAGTGCCGGATTGGAGCGGCGATGATCTGGGACGCCGAACAAAGCGGCGTATTGAAACCCGGGATGGAAGTGGTCGAACCGACGAGCGGCAATACCGGCATCGCGCTCGCTTTCGTCTGCGCGGCGCGCGGATACCCGCTCACCCTGACAATGCCCGAGACGATGAGCCTCGAACGCCGTAAAGTGCTGAAAGCGTTTGGCGCGAAGCTCGTGTTGACGGAAGGCCCGAAAGGGATGCCGGGCGCCATTGCGGCGGCCGAGGCGATTGCGGCCGAAGATTCGTCGCGTTACTACATGCCGCAGCAGTTCTCGAATCCGTCGAACCCGGCGATCCACGAAAAGACCACGGGCCCGGAAATCTGGAAGGATACCGATGGCATTGTCGATGCGATTGTCGCCGGGGTGGGGACTGGCGGCACGATCACGGGGGTCGCGCGCTATTTCAAGCAAACGCAGAACAAATCGATCCTGACCGTCGCGGTGGAACCAACGGCGAGTCCGGTAATTACGCAGACCATGGCTGGCGAATCGCCACAACCGGGGCCGCACAAGATCCAGGGGATCGGTGCCGGCTTCGTGCCGGACAACCTTGATGTATCGCTCATTGATCGCGTAGAACAGGTGTCGAACGAAGATGCGGTTGCGTTCGCGCGCCGGCTCGCGACGGAGGAAGGCATTCTGTGTGGCATTTCCTGCGGTGCGGCGGGGGTTGCGGCGGCCCGGCTTGCAGCTGAACCCGACATGCAGGGCAAAACGATCGTCGTGATCCTGCCGGATGCCGGTGAGCGTTATCTGTCGAGCGTGTTGTTCGAAGACATCGAGGGCTGAGCGCGGCGGCAGGGCGCGCTCCGCAGGGGCACGAGCGTGGCGGGATCCCGTTGTCTGGCGTCCGGTTTCGAATTCGACATGCGACTCCACTTGCAGCGGATGCGTCGCGGAAAAACACCTGGCACGCGGCGGGCCTGATGAAAGCGTCACCGGGGCGGGTTCGGCGCGAAACTTGACTCGTATCAAGTGCGCCGGATGTCGCTTCGATACCGTTGGGCTACACTGAACCAGTAACCTCAGCGGAGTCGACGATGAAGCATTTCAGGTACCCCAAGGGCAAGCTTGCAGGACTGTTCGCGGTGGCTGCGGTCACAATCGCACTCGGTGCTTGCGACCGGGGCCCGGAACCTGTCGAGGGCTTCGTGCTGCCGGAAGGCGACGTTGAGCTCGGGCAGAAAGTATTCGAGGAAGTCGGTTGCCGTTACTGCCACACGATCGCGGGTCTGGACCTGCCACCGTTCGACGCCGAACCCGTGCTCGACATTCCGCTGGGCGGTAAGGAACTGAAGGTGAAGAATTACGGCGAATTGCTGAATTCGATCGTGAACCCGAACCACACCGTTGAACTCAGTTACACGATGAAACTCGATCGGGATGAGCGCAGGGATGCCGAATCGCCGATGCCGGTTTTCAATGACGTGCTCACGGTAACGGAGTTAATCGACCTGGCAGCGTTCCTGCACTCGCGTTATGAGCTGATCGGCCCTGAATATCGTGGTTATATGTACGTCCCCTGACAACGAACCGAGGAGTACAGCATGTCTGGCAAAATCGACAAAATACTGCTTGCCACTGATGGCTCGGAAGGCGCGCTGCATGCGGCGAAATTCGCCGAAACGGTAGCGCGCGCACACGGTGCGTCGATCACGATTCTGACCGTGCACGACGAAGACGTGCTCTTGCTGAACGTGATGGGGCCGGCGGTGTGGCCCGCGGCGGTTCCCGATGCATCAGTCAACGTCGAGGAGATCAAGCTGGCCACGGAGAAGCGCGCGCTCGAAACCACGCTCGCTGATACACGGGCAGTACTTGGCGATCTGCCTGATGTTGAACTCGCGCAGATCTGGGGGCACACGGCGGAGGCGATTTGCGATTATGCGCAGGCCAATGACATCGATCTGCTCGTGATTGGTTCACGGGGCCGGTCCGCGGTTGCCCGCTTGCTACTCGGCAGCGTCAGCACCCAGGTTGCCCACCATTCCCCGTGCCCGGTAACGATCGTCCACTAGCCGTCCCGGCCCGCGCGCCCGGCGCGCAGATGGAAAAGGAAACATATGTCATCGCAGCAGGTCCGCGCGCGCCGGCAATTCGCGTCGGTGTTGATATTCGCAATCGGTATGACGGCAAGCACGCTGCACGCCGAAGATTCCGCGGCGCCGATCATGCGGCAGGTGTACGACGCGATTGCCTACCTGTTGCCACTGAGTCTGCGTGATGAGACTGCCACCAACGTTTGGGATCAGGAACTCATTGGGCAGAAACTCGCAACCCTGAAAGCCGCGTCTGCCGCGCTGCAGGCGCACACCGCGGGCGAGCCGGGAGAGATGCCTTATATCGCGCGTTCATTCGATGACATGACGTCGGATGTGGTGAAAGCCTTTTCGAACGAATGGCCGGAGTTCGCTTATTTCTCCGTCATGGATCTCGTCCAGCATTGCGTCGCCTGTCACTCGCGCGTTGAAGCCCCGTCGCAGGCGCTGTTTGGCGAGCGCCTGATCGCGCGCATGGATATCCGCGAAATCCCGCCCGGTGACGTGATCAGATTGTACGTGGCGACACGTCAGTTTGACGCCGCCACGGCTACGATCGAAAAAACACTGATGGCGCCGGATCTCCACCCCATCGAGGCGGATTACTCGAGCCTTATGGTCGAGTATTTACAGATCGCGATCGCCGCCAGACGATCGCCGGCGATGGCGGAGCAATTTCTCAGCCGCTATCTGTCGCGAGCTGACATTCCGTACTATCTGCAACGCCGCTATGAACTGTGGATCGAAGCTTTGCAACAGCTCGCGCCGGATATCGCGGCGGAAGCGGATTTCGCGCGCGCGATCGAAATATTTCATGCCGCCGACAACCTGAGCCCGGGACCAGGCAACCGCATGGCCGCCGTTCACGACCTTACGGCAGCGAGTATTCTGCGCCGGTATCTCGACGGCGGGGACGAGCGCAGCGCGGCGCAACGGCATGAAGCGTATTTCACGCTTGGCGTTATCGCGCTGCGCACCCTGGAACCGAAATCCGCGGTGCCGGAAATGGAAATGCTTCTCGCGAACGCGATCAGGGCAGCGCCGCAGGGTGCGCATGCGCTCGAGGCATATGCGCTGATCGAAGAATATGGTTACGTGCACGAAGAGCATCTCGCGGCGCCGCAAGCGAGGCAATCACTGCTCGACATGAACGAACTCCGAGCGCTGCTGGGGCTACGGCTGTAAGCAGGAGCGGGCTTCCGCGCAACCCGTCCCTCGATAGGCGGTTCTGCGCGGGAGGAACGCTGCCGGTTCACAGCGCGAGGTGGCGGCGGTATTCGCGCAGGACGTTTATCACTGTGTAGGTGAGCGTATCGTTGATCAGAGGTTTTTCGACCACTCGATCGGCGCCGAACCGGACCGCCTGGCGGTGCATCGCAGGTTCGTGCGCGTTCGTGAGGATAATCACCGGCAGGGTCACGCCCTCCGCACGCAGCTGGCGCAGCAATGCAAGCCCACCGCGACCCGGCAGATTCACTTCGATCATGATGCACCCGTAACGCATAGTCCCATGCGCGCGAAATTCAAGAAACGTCTCCGCGTCGACAAACGTCCGAACGTTCAAGTCGTACGTGCCAAGCAGGGTCGCTATCGCCTCGGTAATCGCCGTATCCGCGTCGACAACGTAGAGGGTGCCCGTAACATCAGACAAATTATGCTGGCCGCCGAAAGATTTGAGTCCTCGAGCCAGTATCGGCTGGATCGCCACACCGCGCTATTGTGACTATCACGTAGTGTGGCTCGGAGCCCTTGCCGCGTAATGTTCAGACGTCGTCCGGACGATCGGATTCCAGTTTCAGGCGCACGAGCTGAGCGAGCGTACGCGCTTCGAGTTTCTTCATCACGTGTGAGCGATGAACTTCGACCGTGCGTTCGCTGATGCCGAGGTCGAGCGCTATCACTTTGTTCATTTTTCCTTCGGCGACTAATTCAAATACTTCGCGCTCGCGCTCGGACAACGATGCGATCCGCTCGCGCAGCTGTTGCCGATCATGGATCCGACGGCGCTTGCCCGCGTCAAGCTCGAGCGCTTCGTTAATACGGTCGAGTAAATCCTGCTCGCGAAACGGCTTGCGAATGAAATCCAGCGCGCCGCGGCGCATTGCTTCTACGGCCATGGGTATGTCGCCATGGCCCGTGATGAAAATAATGGGCAGCGCCGAGTCCATGCTGATCAGGTGTTCCTGCAGGTCGAGGCCGGTCATCCTCGGCATGCGAATATCGAGTACGAGACATCCGGCCTGCGCGGGATCGAAGGCGTCGAGAAACTCGACCGCCGATTCGAACAACTCACACGGCTGACCGACTGTTTCCAGCAACAGGCTCAAGCCTTCGCGGATTCCGTCGTCGTCATCGACGATGAACACGGTTGGTTTTTTGTTCATAACCGGGGTTCTTCCCGTGCCGGCGGCAGAGTGAAATAAAACGTTGCGCCGGCGTCCGTGTTGTTGCGGAAATCCAGTTGTCCGCCGTGCGCCATGATGATCGTCCGCGACAGCGAAAGTCCCATTCCCATGCCCGAATCCTTCGATGTTGAAAACGGAGTAAACAGACGCTCGGCAATATCGTCCGCCACCCCGCAGCCACTGTCGGTAATCCGGACTTCCACATCGCCATTGTCGCGCAGACCGGTGATCACCGTGATCGTATTCCCGCTGGCGCAGCCGACAACTTCCATCGCTTCCATGCCATTGCGCAGCAGGTTCAGCGCAACCTGCTGGATTTGTACGGCATCGACATCCACCGGTGGTAATTCGCGCGCGGTCAAGAGCACGATCTCAATCTCGCGCAGGCGCGCCTCTACTTCCGCAAGTTCGGCGGTTTCGGCAATCAAGGTGTTGCAGTCGACGGTCCGGCGCGCGTTCTCACCGCGTTTCGCCATCGTCTGCATGCTCTCGATAATCGCCCCGGCACGTTCCGCGTGCTGCGACAGCTTGTCGAAAATATCGGGCAAACGCTCAACGTTGCCAGCGTCGAGCAAACGTTTTCCGGCCTGGGAGAAGAGCGAAATCGCCGTGAGCGGCTGATTGATTTCGTGCGCGATACCGGTGGCCATTTCGCCGAGCATATTGAGGCGATCCACATGGGCGAGTTGTTCAAGGTGTTCGCGTGCGGCGCGTTCGGCGGCATGTTGTTGCGACATGTCGCGGATCAGTCCGACAAACTTGCGCACGGGGTGCAGGGTTACTTCGCTTACTGACAGGTGAATCGGGAATATCGTGCCGTCCTTGCGTCGCGCGCGCACTTCCCTGCCGGTGCCGATGATGCGCGGAACATGGGTGTCAATATAGTTACGGATGTAGCCGTCATGCTCCGACGCATAGGGATCGGGCATGAGCATGCTGACATTGCGCCCGGCGACTTCGAAAGGCCGGTATCCGAACATTTCCTGCGCGGAGCGATTGAAGGTTTCGATGGATCCGAGCGCGTCGATTGTAATCACGGCTTCGACGGCGCTGTCGACGACCGCTTCGGAAAAAGCGCGGGCGTGGCTAAGCGCGAGTTCCGTGGCTTTGCGACTCGTAATGTCCGTTACCAGACCTTCGAGACGCAGAATCCCGTCTGCGGCGGAAACATTGCCCTGTCCCCGCTCCCAAACCCAACGTTGCGCGCCGGAGCGCGTTGTTATCCGGTATTCAAACTCGTACGGGACGTTGTTTGCCACTGCGCTCTGGATGTCGGTCCAGACCTGCTCGCGGTCTTCGGCAACGATGATGTCGGCCCAGGAAACCGTCCCGTTTTCGAGTTCCGCGCGGGTGTAACCGCACAGTTCGAAACAGCCGTCACTCGCGACCTCCAGCGGCCAGCCCGGTTGGTTGAGACACCGGTACAGCATGCCGGGAATGCTTCGAAACAGCGCCGAGTGCGCAGGTTCCGGTGCTTCGTTATTGCGTGTCATTAGTTATGAATTCGCGCGCTTTCGCGGAACGGGTGCGGGGATCATTGCCGCCGGCCGTCCGCTGCTACCTGACCGTCAGTCCAGCTTACCGCAACCGGGCAATTGTTCGCATTGGGGGTTACCGCAATCGATACCCACGCGCCGATATCGTGGCAGGCCCGCACGGCGGCGCAATACGTAGTAACCACAAGTTCTTACGCACAACTTCGAATTATCCCGCCCGGCCTGATTGCCTATAAATAAGCATCAGTAAATGCTAATAAAAGGGGGGCGCAAGCATGCGCATGAATATCATCGACTTCCCTGCCGTCACCCGGTCTTGTGGGGATTGCGATTGGGCCGATTGCTGCGTCAACCGGGGCGTGCACGCGGACAGCATCGGCGGCGCATCCGACAATCGCACCGTGGCGGTTCGCCGCAACATGACCCTGTTTCACCAGGGTGATATGCTCGATAGCCTGTATTTTCTCCGATCCGGTTCCGCGAAAACGCTGGTCAGCACACGCGAGGGGTACGAGCAGATCGTCATGTTCCATTTCCCCGGAGATCTGATCGGGTTTGATGGCATCACCAGCGGGCGCCATCAGAGCACGACGGTAGCGCTGGAAACATCCGGAATCTGCCGGATACCACTGGCAAAGCTGAAAGCCGAGTCGATCAACAACTCGGGTTTGTGGGATGAAGTGATCAGAACAGTTGCCGCGGAAATCGCGGAAAAACAGAATTATGCGGTGCTGCTGGGACAGAAATCCGTGCACGCGCGCTTCGCAAACTTCCTGTGCTACCTGTCGGGCAAGTTCGCGAGTCGCGGATGCTCCGACGCGGAATTCAATCTGAGCATGTCGCGCCAGGACATCGCAAATTACCTGTCGATGGCGGTGGAAACGCTGAGCCGGCTGGTCACTGATTTTCAGCGCAAGGGCCTCGTCACGGTCGACCGGCGATTCGTGCGCATCAACGATGTGAAGAAGCTGGCTCGGCTCGCGCACGAAACCACGGATTCGCGAGCGTCGCTCGCCTGAAGGAAGCTACGAATATGAGCGCCATTGTCGAACAGTTGCGTCAGGATCATCGCAACATGGTGCGTCTGCTCGATCTGCTCGACGAGCACTCGCGTGCAATCGCTGCCGGGACCGAGGACGATTTTCGTCTGGTAGCGGAGATCATCAAATACTTCAATCATTACCCCACCGCGGCTCATCATCCCTGCGAGGACGAGGTGTTCAACTGGGTCAGTGAGGAATGTCCGGAACTGTCTGATGCGGTTGAGGACCTGCGCGCCGATCACGTCTCGCAAGCACAGCTCGGTGAGCGGGCGGCAACGTTTCTGCAAGGTGTGCTCGCCGGTCACCTGGTTCCACGCCAGAAAATCGTCGATGAATTGAGCGCCTTCAGCGAAGTGCAGCGAGAACATATTTACACCGAAGAGGGCCATCTGCTGAAAGCAGTGGAAAAACTGCTGCGCGAGAAACATCTCGACGAAATTCCCGTTTCCCGGCGCGATGCAATCGACCCCGTGTTTGGCGCCGAAATCGACGACGAATACGCCGATCTGATAGACGCTCTTAAGGTTTAGGGCGAAGAAATTCGCTGCGTCAGGCGCCAGTCCCTGGTGCCAATATCCACATACCATTGCCCCGGCGGCAGCACAATATCGGTGGCCCGGTACATCGTGTCGCCAACCCGTAGCAGGCGCAGCGTCTGATCGAGCCCCGCGCGGGTCGCGTGGGCGAGCAAGCCGTGGATCTCCGGCGGATAGACGAATCCCGGCTTCGCGGCGAGCGTAATGAGCATGGCGCCGGTGTCGGCGGCGAGCACGACGTCCATTGCGAGCCCGGCGTGGACGGCCTCGCGCTCGCGATCCAGCAGCCGATTAATTTCCAGGCCATGCTTGTAGTAGTCGTCGACGACGAGTCCGTCATCCGAGACCACGGCGAGATAGATCGTCACAATGCCGGCGAGGACAGCGGCGGCCGGGAACGCAATGACCATCCACACGAACGGTTCGCGCCGCCACGGCCGGCTTGCCGGTTCATTCCCGCTCATCGTACTGGCCCCAGAAATTTGGCATCTTCGGTGACGCTGAGTGCCGGCGTATTGCTGGCCTGAATCGAAAATGCAATTGGCGTACTGCGAACCGTGAGACGGTCCTCGTCAGCGCGCAGCCGCACCGGCACATTTTTTACCGAGCCCGCGTCGACATCGATGCGCGAGGTGTCGAGAATAATCTCCATGTCCGCGATCCCGTCCACCGACAATTCATAGGTGTGCGCATAATTATCCATGTTGATGATCTTGAGCGTGTAGACGTTCTCGATTTTGCCCGCGGCTTCACGATACAGCTGGTTGCGGTCGCGGATGACGTCGAGCGCAACCGGCGTACGTTGCTGCAGCGAGTAGATGAACAGGCCCGTCAGCGCTATCAGAATCACGCCGTATATGATCACCCGCGGTCTCAGTATGTGTGTCGGCTTACCCTCGACGGCGTTCTGCGTGGTGTAGCGAATGAGGCCTTGCGGGTATTCCATTTTCCCCATGACGTCGTTGCAAACGTCGATACAGGCGGAACAGCCGATACATTCATACTGCAGGCCGTCGCGGATATCGATGCCGGTGGGGCATACCTGCACGCACATCGTGCAGTTGATACAGTCGCCGAGGCCGGCAGTGCGATGATCCGTCCCGGCCTTGCGTGATCCGCGCGGCTCACCGCGTTGTTCGTCATAGGAGATGATCAGCGTATCGCGATCGAACATCGCACTTTGAAAGCGCGCATATGGGCACATGTACTTGCACACCTGTTCGCGCATGAAACCGGCATTGCCATAGGTCGCGAAGCCGTAGAACAGCGTCCAGAACGTTGCCCACGGACCGGCGTCGAAATGCACCAGCGCGCGGGCCAGTTCCGCGGCCGGCACAAAGTAGGCGACGAACGTAAAGCCGGTTACCAGCGACAGCGCGATCCAGATCGCGTGCTTCGTTGCCTTGATGCGGAATTTTCGCGCGGACATGGGTGCCTGATCCAGCTTCATCTGGCGCGAGCGATTGCCTTCGACCTTGCGTTCGATGGCAAGAAACAGCTCCGTCCATACCGTTTGCGGGCAGGCGTAGCCGCACCACAGGCGCCCCGCGATCGATGTAAAAAAGAACAGCGCAAACGCCGCGAGCATGAGCAGGAACGTCAGGTAGATGAAATCCTGCGGCCACAGGGTCCAGCCGAAGATATAGAACTTACGCGCCGGCAGGTCGAACAGCACGGCCTGGCGGCCGTCCCACGGAAGCCAGCAAACGAGATAGAACAATCCGAGCAACACCACGACGGCGCTTGTGCGCAGCCACGCAAACATGCCGTGCACTTCACGCGGGTAGATCTTCGCGCTTTTCTCGAACAGTGCGGTGCTGACGTCGCCTGCCGTGCGCGTCGTCGGGTGTCCGCGCGACGCCCTCCGTTCGGCTGGGGTGTGCTCAGTCATTCTTCGTTGGGTAAGTGAAGAACACGGCGAGCAGCGACGAAGTCGCGGTCAGCAGCCAGAATAAACCGAACCCGATCGTATAGGCGCCCATGCGGCTGACTTCGGGGAACGTGACGCAATACTGCAGCGCGAGCGGATCGATTGCCGCGAAGAACACGCCGGTTGCCACGATCGCCATGAGAAACGAAATCCATAGCACGGCGCCGATGCGTTGCGGCACGGGCATGGGACGGACTCTGTCGATAATTGGCATAACAGATTTTCGACCCGGGAAACCTTACTCGCGGAACGAGTAGACATACGTCGCCAGCAGGTGAATCTTCGCCGGGCCGAGAAACTCGCCGTGGGCCGGCATGACGCCGTTGCGACCGTTGACGATCGATTCCGTGATCTTCGTGGTCGACCCGCCGTGCAACCAGATATCGTCGTTCAGTTTCGGCGCCCCCAACAACGGGTTGCCGCCGCCGTCGGGACCATGACACGCGATGCAGTTTACGTCGTATACCGCTTTACCCCGGGCCGCGATTGCCGCATCGGCGGTGCGTCCCGACAGTTGTTCGACGTAGGCGGTGACCGCGGTGATCTGCTCCGTCTCGAGGATCGCGCCCCAGGCGGGCATCAAACCATTGCGGCCGTGCGTCAGCGTTGCGATCAGATCCTCCGGTTCGGCACCGTATAGCCAGTCGTCATCGCGCAGGTTAGGAAATCCCCGCGCGCCGCGCGCATCGGAACCGTGACAGGTGGTGCAGTACGTTGAAAACAAGCGCTCGCCCATTTTCACCGCTGCTTCGTTATTGACGAGTTGCGGTAGCGGAATCTGCGCGTATTGCTCGAACAGCGGCCCGAACTGCGCTGCGGCAGCGGCGACTTCTTCTTCATACTGCCCAAGCTGTGACCAGCCGAGAAGCCCTTTGAACGCCCCGAGGCCCGGATAGAGCAGCAGATACAGCAGACCCCAGAACAAGGTGATGTAGAACAGGTTCAGCCACCAGCGCGGCATCGGGTTGTTGTACTCTTCGAGGTTCTCGTCCCACACATGGCCCATTGTTTCGACGGGCTTGTCGGGGGCGCGGTCTTTTTTGGAAGCAGTGGTCACCACGCGCACGCCGATGAACACGCCGACGATACTGACGAGCGTGGTCACGGCAATGATCCAGCTCCAGATACTGCTCGTGAAATCAGCCATCGCGGGTTTCCCGAGCATGATTATCCGAATCGAGCGCGAGACGCGCCGCGGCCGCGAAGTCCGCCTTGCGTCGAGAACTCCAGGCCCATGCCACGATGCCAAGGAAGATGACGCAGGCGACGACCGTCCAGAGTGAAAAAATGAGGCTCATTGCGCCTATCTCCTGATCTTCACGGTAGTGCCGAGGTCCTGCAGATACGCAACGAGTGCATCGAGCTCGGTTTTACCGGCCAGTGTGGTTTCGGCCGCGGCAATTTCCTCGTCCGTGTACGGCGCGCCGAGATCGCGCAGCACGGTCATTTTCCGGCTGATATCGTCGCCGTCGACGGCGGTCGTTTCGAGCCACGGGTAGCCCGGCATGATTGATTCCGGAACCACATCACGGGGATTGACGAGATGCACGCGATGCCATTCGTCGCTGTAACGACCGCCAACCCGGTGCAGATCCGGTCCGGTGCGTTTCGAACCCCACTGAAACGGGCGGTCGTAGACGAACTCGCCGGCGAGCGAATAGTGGCCGTAGCGTTCGGTTTCCGCGCGGAACGGTCGAATCATCTGCGAATGACAGAGGTAACAACCTTCGCGAACGTAGATATCGCGGCCGCTCAGGGTCAGTGGCGAGTAGGGCAGCAAGCCCGCCACCGGTTCCGTCGTTGAATGCATGAAGAACAGCGGCACGATCTGAACCAGGCCGCCAACGCTGATCACGACGATGATCAATACCATCATGAAGCCGATGTTCTTTTCAACGGATTCGTGTTTCAGCGCCATGCGGGCTACCCCGCCATCGCCGGTGCGAGTACCGGCGCGTCCACAGGTCGGGTGCCGGCGACGGTGCGATAAATGTTGTAGCACATGACGATCGACCCCAGCAGGAACAGGGCACCGCCGAGAAAGCGAATGATGTAAAACGGGTGCATCGCCTGCACGGATTCGACGAAGCTGTACGTGAGCGTGCCGTCAACATTGACCGCGCGCCACATCAGCCCCTGCATGATCCCCGCCACCCACATCGAGGTGATATAGAACACGATGCCGATGGTCGAAACCCAGAAATGCACTTCGACGAGTTTCAGGCTGTACAACTCACGGCCATACAGGCGCGGGAACAGATGATACAAACACCCTTGCGTAATAAAGGCGACCCAACCGAGCGCGCCAGAGTGCACATGGCCGATAGTCCAATCCGTGTAATGCGACAAGGCATTAACGGTTTTGATCGACATCATCGGGCCCTCGAACGTCGACATGCCATAAAAGGAGATCGACACGATCATGAGACGCAGCACGGGGTCGGTGCGCAGTTTGTGCCATGCGCCGGACAGGGTCATGACGCCGTTGATCATGCCGCCCCAGGACGGGGCGAGCAGGATCAGCGACATCACCATGCCCAGCGACTGCGCCCATTCAGGTAACGCCGTGTAGTGCAGGTGGTGCGGCCCGGCCCAGATGTACGTAAACACGAGTGCCCAGAAATGCACTATCGACAGACGGTAGGAATACACCGGGCGATTCACCTGCTTCGGTACGAAGTAATACATCATGCCGAGGAAGCCCGCGGTGAGAAAAAAGCCGACCGCGTTATGGCCATACCACCATTGCACCATCGCGTCCTGCACGCCCGCGTACATGGAGTAGGATTTCAGCAGCGTCACCGGGACAGCCATGCTGTTGACGATGTGCAACACTGCGATCGTGATGATGAACGCGGCAAAGAACCAGTTCGCGACGTAGATGTGGCGAACCTTGCGCCGTGCGATGGTGCCAAAGAACACAGTGGCATAGGCCACCCACACGACGGTAATCAGAATGTCGATCGGCCATTCGAGCTCTGCGTATTCTTTCGACTGTGTGATGCCAAGCGGCAGGGTGATCGCGGCGGCGACGATAACTACCTGCCAACCCCAGAACGTGAAAGCGGCGAGACGGTCGTCGATCAGACGTGTGTGACACGTGCGCTGGACGACGTAATACGAGCACGCGAAAAGGGCGCAACCGCCGAACGCAAAGATCACGGCATTCGTATGCAATGGCCGCAGTCGCCCGAATGAGAGCCATGGGACATCGAAGTTCAGCGCTGGCCAGGCGAGTTGGGCAGCGATGAGCACGCCGACGGCCATGCCGACGACGCCCCAGACCAGCGTCATCACGGCAAATTGACGGACGACTCGATAGTTGTAGGTCGTTGAATCGCTCATGGGCTTGTATCTTCGCTGGCGGAAATTCCGGAACAAACAATTGCAGGGCTAGCGTGCGGGGCTAATTCTGCCGCCGTGCACAAAGCCGCTCATGATCTGGATCAACTTTAGTAAGCGGCGATGACCGATGATCACGTGCAGGTTTTGCTGGCCGGAGACGGGAGGATGCGAGTGCGCGCGAATGGATTGGTGCAAACCATGGCGAACGCCGCGGCTTGTTTTCATTGTGGCGCCACAATCGATCCCCATGGTGCGCATACTGTCGTCATTGACGGCGCGGACCAATTCACGTGCTCAACGCGCTGTGCGAATGTGGCGGAAACGATAGACGCAGCAGGATGCACGGCGTTCTACCGGCAACGCCGTGGCGGCCGGCATCTGCCGGCGGCATTCGAGACCGGGCTCGCCGAGCATCTCGACGTCTATGATGATCCCGGCCTGCAGGAACGCTTCGCGGAAACCGGCGCCGACGGCTTGCGCAACGCGACGTTGCTGATCGAGGGCATCACGTGCGCCGCCTGCGTGCGGTTGGTCGAAACACGCCTTGCGGCCGAGGACGGCGTTCGCAGTTTTGCGGTGAATGCCTCAACCCATCGCGCGCAACTCGCATGGGATGACGGCACCATACAACTGAGCCGAATCATGCGCGTGATCTACGATCTCGGTTACGCCGCTTATCCGTTCGACGCTCGCCGGCGACAGCGCTTGCTCGCCGGGGAGCGGAAAACGCTGCTCAAACGCCTCGCGCTCAGCGTGCTGCTCGGCATGCAGTTGATGATGTTTACGCTCGCGCTGTACGGCGGCGCGTGGTCTGGTATGTCCGGCGGCATCGAAGCCTTGTTGCGCTGGGCCAGTCTTGTTCTCGTCGTGCCCGTCCTTGCCTATTGCGCCGTACCATTCTTTCAGGGCGCGCGACGCGCGCTGCGTAACCGGGAACTCGGTATGGATGTGCCGGTGTCGCTTGCGCTTGTGCTCGCATTCGCGGCGAGCGCCTGGGCGACGCTTGTCGGCACCGGCGAAGTGTATTTCGAATCGATCGCAATGTTTGTCACGCTGTTACTCGCGGGGCGTTATTTTGAACTTTGCGCACGCATCAAGGCGACCAGCCAGTTCGACGAACTCGCGAAAGTCATGCCGCAGTCTGTCGTCATCGTCGAACCCTCGGGTGCGCTGCGGCGCGCGCCGGCGACGGAACTTGTGCCCGGCGATGTTGTGCTGGTGAAGGCCGGTGAAGTGATGCCTGTTGACGGAGATGTCGTTGCCGGCACGAGCGCCGTCGACGAATCGATACTGAGCGGCGAAAGCGAGGCGATTGCGAAAACGCGCGGCGCTGCGGTGCTCGGCGGCAGTCTCAATGTGGATTCACCATTACAGATCCGCGTGCGCCGTCTCGTCAGCGAGTGTCTGATAGCGGAAATCAGTCGCCTCGCGCAGGACGCACAGGCGTGCAAGCCCCGCCTCACGGTACTCGCCGATCGCATCGCGAGCCGCTTTATCTTCGGCGTCCTGCTCGCCGCCGCGTGCGTCGCGGCCTACTGGAGCATGGTGGATCCTTCCCGCGTGATGGCAACGACGATCGCGGTGCTTGTGATTTCGTGTCCCTGCGCACTCGCACTGGCAACCCCGGCCGCGATGGTCGCGGCCAGTGGCGCGCTGATGCGCAACGGCGTCGCCGCATTGAATCCCGGGGTAATCGAGACTCTCGCAGCCGCGCGTGCTTTCGTGTTCGACAAAACCGGCACCTTGACCAGCGGTCGCCTGCGACTCGTCGCCGTGCACGCAAGTGCCGGTGCCGATGCGCTTGCCGCGCTCGCCACGGCGCAGGCCCTTGCACGGCACTCCGAACATACGATCGGTCGTGCGCTCATGCGCGTGGGCAGAGGGCAGCCCCCGCTGCCTGCCGACAACATCGTGAACGTTCCGGGCGCCGGGATCAGCGCCACGATCGGTGGCGACCGTTACTGGCTTGGATCCGCTGCTTACGTGCTGGCACAGACCGGGGTTGCCGTCGATGAGGCGCCTGCGGTGCGCGACGGCGCGCACAAGGTTGCGTGGCTTGCCCGTCGCGGTGCAGCGCTCGCGCAATTCTGCTTCCACGACGAATTGAA
Organism: Gammaproteobacteria bacterium; assembly: GCA_965216305.1. GTDB lineage: Bacteria > Pseudomonadota > Gammaproteobacteria > UBA11873. The sequence goes on from OZ244144.1 coordinate 474,447, forward strand.
GCCGGGCGCGCGCGAATTCGTGCAGGAACTGCGCGCGGCCGGGATCACGACCGTGATGCTCACCGGTGATCGCGCGTGTGTCGCGCGGGCGATAGGCGATGAACTCGGCATCGACGAGGTTCATGCGAATTTACGTCCCGCCGACAAGCTCGCCGAACTCGAGCGACGCCAGGCCGCGGGCGAGGTGAACGTTGTGGTCGGCGACGGTGTCAATGATGCGCCGATGATCGCGCGGGGTTTCGTCTCCGTCGCGGTCGGGAACGCGTGCGATTTGTCGAAACATCAGGCCGATCTAGTATTGCTGCGCGACAACCTCGACGTGCTCGCTCGCGCCTGGCGCACGAGTCGCAAGACCTTGCGTGTGATCCGCCAGAACGTTACCTGGGCAATCGGCTATAACGCCTGCGCGCTGCCGCTTGCGATCGCGGGATTCGTCCCGCCGTGGCTCGCCGCACTGGGTATGTCGTTGAGTTCGCTGCTCGTCGTCGCGAACGCAGCACGCATTAACCGCTAGCGGTCGCATCGTTTGGAAGTCCTGTATTTACTGATTCCCGTTGCGCTCGGGCTTATTGTTGTGATCGGCGCCGCGGTGGTCTGGGCGATCTCTTCAGGTCAGTACGACGATCTCGATCGCGCTGCCGAAGATGTCCTGCTTGACGACGACGATCCGGAAACGCCGCGCTAATCGCGACGCTGTGAGCGCCGACCCGCGGCTCCCCGCATCCCCGCCGCGCGCGAAAACGCGGCTATACCGCGGCGCTCCGCGGGGGTTTAGTGAGCCTTTGCGCATTGGCGCGGCTCGCATCATCGCGCACGCGAGCGACGAACGCGGCAATGGCATCCAGCACGAGTTCGTTCTTCGTCGGTGCGAGTTCGTAGAGGGTGCGTTTCGAACATCTCAGCGACGCCGATCACGGTCGTGAATTCGCTTCGTGCAACCCGCCGCGCGGGCCCGAAATTCGTTGTCGCATGCGCCCGCGTATTGTTGTGCGACGCAGCAAAAACTCCTGAAAAATTCGTAGGTTGACAGGATTTAGGTGCCCACCTATAGTCGCTTCTCGCTCCGATCAAGGTAATCTCTGAGTACAAAAAGTACCGCTCGGAGCGAGACGTATCGTTGTCCTCGAGGGCGCCGATCGGACCAATACTCAATACGAGATAAGAATAAATGGGGCGGCAGACCACCGGTCGGCCGGCAAGGCGAGGGTGCCCACAACGTGATTAATCCGCTGCGACACACCGCGCTCCTGCCCCGTGCATTTCCTCTCGCTTCTCATTTTTCCCGCAGGCAATGCCTGCACGTCCGGAGTTGGCCTAAATGAAAGGTATTCGTTATCGACTGGCTGAACTGACCATGAAGCACCGAACATTTTCGGCCATGATCCTGTTCGCTTTTACGGCGTTTTTCGCCTATGGACTGCAGTACGTAGAGTTGAAAACGATCTTCTCCGACCTGTTTCCGAAAACCCACCCTTTCGTCCAGACCTTTGCCGACCACCCGAATTTCGGGAATCCCCTCACCGTCACGATGATGCTCAAGCGCACCGACGGGAAAGACATCTACAACACCGAGACGATCACGAAAGCCTGGCGCCTGACCCGGGAAATCGATCTCACGCCTGGTGTCGACCACGACCAGATCCTCTCGATTACGACTGAAAAGGCCCGTTACGCGGAAGCAACGCCATTCGGGATCGACTTGCGTCCGCTCATGGACGACAAACCACCGGAAACCGAGGAAGCGATTCAGGACTTCAAACGGCGCGTCGACAAGGCCGCCAACGTTCGCACGTTCCTGATCTCCGCCGACGAGACCGCGACCATCGTGCAGGCGACGTTCATCGAACAGAAACTCGATTACGGCGTGGTGTTCGAATTCGTGCAGGAACTGGCGGAGAAGGAACGCGACGCAAACCACGAGATCTATGTCGCCGGTCAGCCGATCCTCACCGGCTGGGTGTATTTCTACGAAGGCCAGATGCTGGGTATTTTCGCCATTACGGCCGCCGCGCTGCTGCTGTCGTTGGTGGTCTACATGCAGAACATCCCCGGCGTGGTAACGCCGATCGCGGTGAGCGTTGTCGCGGCGATTTGGGGTTTCGGTTTCGTCGGCTGGATCGGCGATCCGATCGAGCCGCTGATCATGGTCGTGCCATTATTGCTCGTCGCGCGATCGTTTAGTCACTGTGTCCAGTTCATCGAACGTTATTACGAGATTTACTACGAGATTAAGGACAGGCGCAAAGCCGCGGAGTTATCGCTCAGCGTAATGATGGCGCCGGGCGTGCTTGGCATCGTCACGGACGCAGCGGGTCTGTTCCTGATCGCGGTCGCGCCCATTCCGGTGATGGAACGCTTCGCGATCTTTTGCGGCTTCTGGGCGCTCATACTCGTACCCGCCATTTTGTTCCTGTCGCCCATCATGTTGTCGTGGTTCCCGGCGCCGAAAAACGTCGCGAAACTGATCGGCAAGGCCGAAGAGCGCTCATGGCACGATGGCATCATCGACCTGCTTCAGGTTGTCGGACGGGTCAGTCATGGTGCGCAGGCAAAAGTCACCACGGTGGTGGTGCTTGCGCTGCTCGTCGGCGGTTTCTACCTGGCGATGCAAATCAAGGTGGGCAATCCGACCGAAGGCAGCAACTTGCTGTTCCACGATTCCGACTTCAATACGGCCGTGCGCGCCATCAATTCCCACTTCCCGGGCTTGATGACGCTCGAAATCGTCTTCGAAGTGAAAGATGCGGCAGCGGAAAGCCGCTTGCTGAGAAAGAAAGAAACCGTGCAGACGATGTTCGCGCTGCAACGCGCGCTCGAGGCATCCGAAAGTCCCCCGGAAGCGACGCTGTCGTTCGCCGATTACCTGCCGGAAGCAAACCGTCTGTTCAGTGGCGGTAACCCGAAGTGGGGGCCGATTGATACGACGGATGAAGCGACGAATGCCGCCGTCGGCGCACTGCTGCTCGGTTCAAGCACGAAAGCCTATTCGCACGTGAGCGATTTCGAACTCGAAAACGGTACCGTATCGCTTTGGTACAAGGACAACCGACAGGAAACGGTTGACGTTGCGCTGGAGCAGACGCGTGCCGCGCTTGATGAGATTGGTATCGACAAGGAAAACTTCCGCATTCGTCTCGGCACCGGCGCAATTGCGCTGCAGCAGTCCGTCAACGATACGGTTGATTACTATCAGTGGGTGATTCTCGCGGCATTGAACGCGGTGATCCTGCTCACTTGCAGCTTCGCGTACCGTTCGATCGCGGCCGGTATTTTGCTGCTGCTGCCGGTGAACTTCTCAAACATGCTCCTCGGCGCCGTCATGGTGCTCATGGGCATCGGACTCGATGTAAACAGCCTGCCAATCGCGGCCATCGGTATCGGGGTTGGTATTGACTACGGCATTTACCTGCTGAGCCGGATCTGTGAGGAGTTTCGTGATAACCAGCACCACGGCGATGCCATCCAGGCGGCGGTGACCACCACGGGTAAAGCCATCGCCTTTACTGCCACGATCGTCCTCATCGGGATCCTGCCGTGGTACTTCCTGTCCGAGCTGAAGTTCCTTGCGGATATGGGTTTGCTGCTGGTCATGATCATGCTGATCAACATGGTCATCGCGCTCGTCGTGCTGCCGTTGCTCGTGTATCTGTTCAAGCCCGGCTTCATCGAACGCGAGCATTTGATCATTTCGGAGAGCGCTGATCTTTCCGAACTGCTCGGCGACGACCACAAATAAGAATCGCAGATATAGGATCTTAATGATGACTAGCCTTTCAAACCGGATTGCGCGCAGCGCGATTGTATTGCTGCTCGCGGTTTCGTCCGTCGCCGTTACGGCCCAGGAAACGATTTCCGAAGCCATCGAAATTGTGCGCACAGGTATTGCTCACGACGCCCTGTACGCACTCGACATGAGCGGCGAAAAGGGCGTAGCCGTTGGCAACTTCGGTCTCATCCTCGAAACACAGGACAGCGGCGCCACGTGGACGAAGACGGAACCGTTTACGGACCAGGCACTGCTGGGTATTGCCTCGGCCGGTGATCGCCAGGTGATCGTCGGTCAGGCCGGCACGTTCATTTCCCGGGTTGGCGATGGTGACTGGGAAATCGTGCCAAACGATATCGGCTTGCGCCTGCTCAATGTCGATCTCGATGAAAGCGGGCTTGTCGTTGCAGTGGGTGAATTCGGCGCCATCCGGCGCTCCCGCGACAACGGCAAGACGTGGGATGAAATTGTCATCGACTGGTCGCAGTACAACGATGAAGGCTACGAGCCGCATCTCTACGATGTGGTGGTGAAAGACGCGAACACCGTGGTGGTGGTGGGCGAGTTCGGGCTCATCCTGTGGTCGGAAGACGGTGGCGATACGTTCGTTGCGCGGAGTCAGGGCGAAAAATCGCTGTTCGCGATTGAACTCGACGCCGATGGCACCGGCACCGGCTACGCCGTGGGCCAGGAGGGTGCGGTGTTGCGCAGCCAGGATGGTGGTCTGACGTGGCAGCGGCTGGATACCGGATCCACCGCAAACCTGCTCGGCGTATGGTCCGGCCAGGGTGAAGTTGTCATTGCCGGAATCCGCGAGTTATTGCGTTCCAGCGACGACGGCGAAAGCTGGAAACGGGCTGACGACATCAAAATCGTGCGTACGTGGTACCAGGGTGTGGACGCCGCGGTGGCCGAAATCGAAGCCCCGAACGGATTCCTGAGAACCCAGGTGGTGTATGTCGTGGGCTACAACGCCACCATATCCCGTATTCTGGAGTAGTCCGGGCGGGCACCACGAACAAACTATTTGTTGCGAAGTTGCTACAAATAAAGCAACCGCAGCAAAAAAATGTGTGATAAAAGCAAAAAAAGCGCTAGTTATTCGGCAATGATCCGTTATACTGCGTGCTAATCGACGCCAAGCCCGTTGCAAATTATCTGCAAGCAGCCAGGCGTTTGTGACACGGAAACAACATCATAAGAAACCGTTGGTCCGTGTATGGGGTGATAAAAACTACAGTTCTACTTAGAGGAGAACGGGAGTGAACAGAACCAAGCTCGCAACGATAGTCACCGCCGTAGTGACATCGTTCATCGTACTGATCCCGGGCATCGCAATGGCCATCGACTGGAGCTTCACCGGCTTCATTCGTCAGGAAATCGCGGTCTCGATCACGGATGACAGAAACCCGAATAACTCGTCGACGAATCCGTTCACGGAAGGCTCGACCCCGACGACAACGCAGAACCCGGCTGTCACCGGTGGGCCGAGTAGCCCCATCAACTTCAATCCGGGTGCGACGACCACGTCGGCGAACGGCGTCTTCTTCCCAACTCAGGCAGCGGAAGAACGCGGTATATTCTCGTTCAGCCCCGGCACCTGCCCGTACTTCGACGGCGCGGACCCGCTCGGCGCCGGTGGTGCTGAAAAACCCCGTGCGACGGCGCGCAACAATGCAATCATCGCGGCCGGTGGCGACCCGTGCGTGCCGAACCTCGGCGGCAACGGCATCGAGGAAGACAGCAACTTCAACATGTTCAATACGCGTGCCGAATTCGATATCCAGGCGAACAACATTACGGATTCGATCAACGCGTTCATGAAGATTCGTCTGTACTTCGATGGCACGAGCAATTTCAACGACGAGATCACGGGCGACCACTTCCAGGAGCAGTTCTACGGCAATCGCGGCAACCTGCTCGAATTGAACTCGAACGACATCCTGCTCGACATCCCGTCGCTGTATTTCGACTACAACAAGAAGTCCTTGTGGATTCGTGTGGGTCAGCAGCAGATCGCCTGGGGTGAAGCGCTGTTCTTCCGCGTCTTCGACGTTGCGAACGGCCTTGATACCCGCCGGCATTTCTTCCTCGACGTTGCGAGTGAAGAGTACGCGGATGAGCGTGTTGCGAGCCCCGCGGTGCGCGTGAGCTACACCTTCAACAACGGCGTCGAAATCGACGCGTTCGTACAGATGTTCAGCCCGACCCTCTTGCCTGCCATGAACACGTCGTACAACCTCGTCACGTCCGGCTTCTCGTGGGACAACGAAATCGGACTCGACGAAGCGCAAAACACGCTGAACTACGGCATGCGCGTCACGTGGCCGGTTACGGACAGCCTGACGGTCCAGGCGATGGCAGTGAATCGCCGTAACCCGGACGGTGTAGTGCGCTGGCACGACGCACCGCGTACGCTGGATAACGGCGCGCCAAACCCGTTTTGCGCAGGCCGCACCCTGGCTCAGACGACTGCCGCGCTCGCGGGCGGTCCTGATTTCTCGACGCTCCTTGGCTCCCCGTTCGGCGGCACGATCGATTTGAGCGCGCAGGAAATCGGCAAGCTGAACGGTACGGTTGCGCTTTCGCGCACGAAGTTCACGGAAAACGGCTGCGGTTCGTTCTTCGCCCCGGACGGGCTGGGCGGAACTTCGGCCGCGAACTGGTACGACCAGGCGCCGCTGAACCGTATCGACGCCGCCGCTACTGTTGCGGCGAGTATCAACCTGACGCAGATTTCTAGCCTGGAAGCGCGCGAAGGGTTTGGACTTCCGGACGAGTATGGTCGTGCTAGCCGTGGTGTGACTGTCGGACAAAACGATGCGATAACGCGGTTCGGTTCCATTAAAGGCGCTGCCCACAACACGCTCGACGCGTTCTACACGGGCTTCGGGCCGCTGCGCGGCTGGATTACGCGTGAGTTCAAGCGCGAAACCATCATGGGTGTTGGTGGTAACTACATCTTTACGTCGGACAATGAATGGCTCGACCAACTCGTCCTTCGTGGCGAAATGAGCTACACGCCGGACAAGCAGTTCACGGCGCTCGACCTGTCGAACAACTGGATCGAGGAAGATGAGTACGCCGCGTCGATCATCGCTGAGAAATACCAGCGCTGGTCTGAAAACGCGCCGGCGATGTTCATGGTTGCGGAATGGATGCACAAAACATCCTCCGACCTGTTCGGCCGTCACTTAAGCGGCTCGGAAAACAAGGGCGGCGTCGCGCTGAATCCCGATGGCACTTACACGGATGACGGCATCCCGGATGGCTCCGACAGCTTCAACGCGGTCGCCTTCGCCTTCCAGCAGCCGTTCCCGGATCTGATCTGGCGTCTCGACGCAGCGTTCCTGCTTGACCTTGAAGGTGGCTGGTTCTTCCAGCCGGGCATTCGGTACCGTCCGAGCGCTCACTTCCAGTTCGACCTGTATGCGAACATCGCGCAGGACGGCGGCAACAAGAACGACGATATCATCGAAACGTTCGACTGGGCCGACGAAGTGTTCGTCCGCGCGACGTACTTCTTCTAAGCCACTTCGACAGATTCCACGTGAATCGAAAGCCGGCCTTCGGGCCGGCTTTTTTTATGCCCACACGAATCACGACGTCTAAATGCACCGGGCAAAGTGCTTCGTTAACCATTTCAGTTGCTCCTGACCCCAAAAATAAATTCTACGCCAAAGCTATTGTTTGCTGCGCTGCAGTTCGTCTAGCATCGGTTTCTTGATTCATATGTCAACTGACACATGTGAGCAATCCTTCAAACAACAACCGGCTGTTAAAGCTGATCGAAGACACGCGGGATCCCGTGCCGTTGTCGCCGCGCAAACGCGAAATGCTCCAGGCCACGCTGCGGATCATTCAACGCGGCGGCTTCGAGGCGCTCAGCCTGCGCCGGGTGGCCGAGCAGGTGGGGGTGAAACTGTCTTCCGTTCAGTACCATTTCGGTAACAAGGATGGACTGATCGCCGCGCTGATTAACTGGGCGCTGGACTGGTACAGCCAGGAACTTATGGAACTTGTCATCAAACACGAGAACGATCCACAACGGTGTTTTCAGGCGATCATCGATTACCTGGTTGACGATCTCGCCCGCAGAACCGGCACCGAGCCGCACCTCTGGGCTTACGCCACGCATAGCGCGGAAGCCGCGAATCACCGTGAACGTTACCTGCTTGTGTATCGCACGTTTCTGTACGAATTGCTTACCCGCCTCGGCACAATCCGGTCAAAGAAACTGCGCTGGATGCGCGCCGCCAGTATCACTGCATTGATTGAAGGGTCCTACCAGCTTCTCGGTAACGGCATACCCGGTGATTTGAACGGCTATACGAGACAACTGAAAACGACGATCTACGAGCTCGTCGGACTCGACAATACGGGGCCGCGCAGGGATTCCCTGATGCACGGCTCGTGAACAAACCCGGTGATACCGGTTCGAAGCAGGCGCGGACCAGCGTAGGGCCGGACGCTAATTGCCGGTACTAATCTGAACCGTAAAAAAAGACGAACGCAGAATCTGACGCAAAGAGGGCCGCCCGATGGAAGAGCAGGAAATCAATCAACTTGGCGGTGATGTGTGGGCATCCGCGCAATCGCTACTGGACCTCGGTGGTCCCGTCGTCGCCGTCCTCATGGTGATATCCGTCTTCGGCTTCGCCATCGCGCTGTACAAGTTTTTTCAGTTCTCGTCGTTGAGCCCCGGCCGTTTCAAAGCCCTGCACAAAGCGCTCGACATCTGGCCTGACGATCCGGCCGCTACCCTGCAACAACTCGAAAAGTCGCGGCTCGGCCTGGGTCCGATTATGAAATTCGGGCTCGAACACCGCGACACCCCGGAAACGGAAGAGCTGCGCGAAGAACTCGCCCGCCGGGCCACGAAGTTCATGCAACCTTTCGCTGCTTATTTGCGCCCGCTCGAACTGATCTATTATCTCGCACCCGTGCTCGGTTTGCTGGGTACAGTCCTGGGGATGATCGAAGCATTCCGCGGCCTCGAAGCGAGCGCGGGCCTGGACAAGGATTCCACCGCGCTCGCCGGTGGCATCTGGGAAGCGTTGCTTACAACCGCCGTTGGATTGTCGATCGCAATCCCGTTTACCGCGGTTCACGCGTGGCTCGAAACCCGGCTCGATAATGCGACCGCCGAGGTGTCCGATCTGCTCACGCGCGTGATGACGATCAACGTCGGCACGAAAACGACCACGTAGATCGGATCCCGGTCATGATCACCCTTAACCGCCGGCGGAGTTCCGCGCGTCTGTCGCTGACACCGTTGATCGATGTCGTTTTCATCTTGTTGATCTTCTTCATGCTCGAAAGCGACTTCCTCCGGCCGTACGTAATGGAACTCGCGCAACAGGGCGGGGGTTCGCGCGACGCCGCGACGCAGTCCACGCCAATCCTGATCGAACTTCATACGGACGCTTCAGTCTGGATTAACAAAGGCCGGTACGCGCTCGATACGGTTGAGAACGCGATCTACGAACTGAACCCGGCACCGGATTCGCCAATTGTGGTCGCTTCCGATCCCGGTGTTCCCTTGCAGCGCGCCGTCAGCGTCATCGATATCCTGCAACGCCGTGGCCTCACGAATATCGCGCTGACCGAAGCGGAAACTTTCGACTGACAGGAAGCGGTTATGCTGAATCCGAAAATACGCAAATTTGGCGCAATAGGCACGAACCATGTGAGCCCGTCCCGGGAGCGAAGACCCGAGAGTACAGTGCCGATGATCAACATCGTGTTCTTGTTGCTCTTGTATTTTATGGTGGCCGGCAACCTGCATATCGATCTCGAGGTCACCCCGCCCGTCTCTGCGGCTACCACGGAACCGCCGGGAAGCGTACTGCAAATCGGCATCAATGCGGCCGGTGCCGTGCAGTATCGCGGCGAGCAAATAGCGATCCCGCAAATCGAGCTGGAATTGCAGCGCGACTTCAAGGATCAGGTAGTGCAACTGTCTGCCGACGGGCAGGCCGATGCCGTGATTGTGGCGCAAGCCGTGGCGGCGTTATCCAAGGTCGGGGTCAAGCAGATCACACTGCTGACCTTGCGCCGTTAAAGACACAAGTGCAGCACACTCAGGAAACCGGCAACGTGCCTGTCACCCTCTTCGACGCCCGTCGGATTGTTCGCATCACTCAAAAGGTAGGGGGTTGCGCATGAAGCGTCCTGTCGCGTGGTTCGCGCTGTTTGTGTTTTCCGTCGCGGTGCATGCGATTATTTCCTGGCGAATCGGTCAGGACATCGACAACCCCTTGCCGCAAACCGAAGATGTGGAAATTCACATCACGCTTGCCGATCCGCCGAAACCGAAACCGATTGAGCGGCCTCCGCCGGAAGATACGCTCGAATTCGAGGAGGAATTCGAGGAAGAGCCGCCGGAAATGTTGATTCAACCGGAGGCTGTTACCCCACCGCCGCCCGACGTTCCGCTTGCCTTACGCGCGGATTCGGGTGGTATGACGGGCTTCGAACTCGCGAACCCGGTCTCTGCCCTGCCGCTCGGGGAAGGTTTCGGTACCGCGGGATTCGGCGCCGGGATCGGTAATGCCCTGGGTAATTCCTCGAACCGTTTCGCGGCCTACGTATCGGGTCTGCGCAATGCAGGCCTCGATGTTGTGTTCGTCATCGACGCTACCGGATCGATGTCGTGGGCAATTGATGAGGTCAAGTCGCGCATCCACGACATCGTGCAGACCGTGCGTACGCTCGTACCGGCTGCTCGCTTCGGACTCGTCGCGTTTCGCGATCGCACAGACCCCGAGTTCGTTGTGCGCTCGCAGAAACTAACGTACAGCACGGCGAAACTGCGCCGCTTCCTCGATCCCTTGCAGGCGAAAGGCGGCGGCGACCAGTATGAGGATATCACCGAGGGGATGGCCGTAGGCATCGAGGAGAGTGGCTGGCGCGCCGGCGCGCGTCGAATCATGATCGTTGTTGGTGATGCGCCGCCACGGCCGGCGAAACTTGGTGAGTTGATTCGGCGGATCGAGAATTTCGCCGCTGTCGGCGGGACCGTATCGACGCTGGACATCGGCCCGCAGGCGAATCCCGGACTGATTGAAGCGAAGGTTGGCCGCAAGGTGTCACGCGCGCTTTACCGCAATGCGCCATTGTATGAATTCCAGGTGATGGCCGATGCCGGTGGCGGTGACGCGGCCACGCTGGATGGCGATGTGAAAATTACGAAGCGCCTGATTACCCTGATCATGGGTGAACAGTTCGCGAACGAAATGCGTGCCTTGCTCGAGGTTATCTGATGATTGATTTCACGCGCATTCGAACGTATCTACTTGCCGCCTCGCTCGGTTTGGGCACTCACATTGCGTCACTCGAGGCCGCCGTGCCGTCAACTCCCGCAGCGGCGATCGCGCAGGCAAAGCAACTGTTGTCGTCACTAACCGATACCGCGCCAACCAGCCGTTACGCGCAGGTTGGACGCGAATTCGGTCCACTCGTCGATGGGGTGCGTCAGGGCAGCGCGTCGCTCGAGGAGTTGATGGCGATGCGCGAGGTGACGAAACGCCTGCGCAACCGTGCAACGGCGCGCCTGAAGGCCGCCGAAGCAGAAGCCGGCGAAAATGAAGGCGCACTGGAAAGTCTCTACCGGTCCATCGCCTGGGACGATCTCAGTTTTGCCCTGGCCGCATTCCCGTATTGGGGCGCCTGGATCGACCTTGAAATTTCCAAACGCATCAAGAGCGCCGACGAAAAGCGAAAATGGGTATGGGAAGCGAAGAAGGGTTTCCGTGCAACCTCGGTGCAGGTATTTCGTCCGAGTCTGATCTACGGTGGTTGGCTGGGTCTGGGCTACGTCGCGGCTGCCGAGGGTAACAGCGAACGCGCGATCGAGATATTCGAAAGCCTGCAGAATTCGCTCAGTGACGATCCGAACCACCCGCTGACGGAAGTCGTCGCACTCGAGTTACGCTTGCTGCGGGCGAAAAGCGGTCAGGTGAAGCGTGGGCCTGTGGGTAACGGTCGCATCGACGCAACCGAGGCGAAACTGCTGCGTGCAGAGGCGTTCGCGTTGTTCGAACAGTACCGCACCACGCAGGAGGGCGCACGTGAAGCCGCCGACCGCCTGCGTCGGGTAATCCAGGCCGGATACGTAGACGATGAATTGATCGCATTGATCCTGAAATACCGGGTGGAGATCGTGGCGCACGATATCGGACCTTATACCGCGCTCGCGGGCGCGGAATATGCGTTCGAGAACGAGCATTACTTCGACGCCGTACGTAAATACAAGGAATTCTTCGCCACCGTCGAGTTTCGCGGCAATGTGAACTACGACAGGATTCGTTATCGCCACGCGCTGGCCGCGTACAAGGCAAAGTTGAACGACGACGCCGCGCTGATTGCAGAAAGTCTGCTGCGCAATAAGGATCTCGATGCGGAAACGAAGAAAGCCGCGGTGAAGCTGGCCTACGTCGCGCGCGCAACACGCAAGGGCAAGCCCACGGCGAGTTCGCGTGCGGCAATGCAGCGGGCCGCGGAGCGCTTCGTGACGGCGTATCCGAACGATGCGGACGCCGATGGTGCGCGCTTGCGCGTCGCGCAAGCGACGACGAGTTCGAGCAAGGCGTTCTATATGCTGAATTCCGTGCAGAAGCCGGCGAAACTCAAGGGCAGCGTGCAGCAGACGAAATTCTATATCCTTGCGCGCGACTTCTCGAATGCCATCCGCCGAACCGACGGTGACCCGCCGACGGCACTCGCGTCGCGCGGCATCGCCGAATTCAGGAACCTGCCGAACAAGCAACAACGGATACCGGAGAACAAGGCGATCGTGATCCAGATGCGCGCGATCGCCGACAACAAGCCGGCGGAGGTGCTCGCTGCGATCGATACGATCGAGCAAGAGGGCGATCTGAGCATTTCCGCGCGGCAGGGAATGTTGTGGGCGCGCCTGAAAACACTCGAGCGTCTGGGTGACGATAGCGCGTTTCTCGCGTTTCTCGCACAAACCGCGAGCGGGGGCCTCGAGGGTTGGCAGCTTGAACAGATTTATCCCACGATCAAGGCGAGCGACAGCGCGGATATTCGCCTCGCGGCGGCTGAGAAACTGCTCCCGGGCCTCGCGTCCGAACCCGCGATGGAGCGTCGCTTCCGTATCGTGCTGATCGAAGCGTTGCTCGAACTGGAACGTTATCCACAAGCCTATGATGCCGCGAAGGCGTTCCGCGAAGCGTATCCCAGAGCGGGCGACGCCTACCGCCTGTTTGCGCTTGCCGCCGAGAAGACGGAACGCGAACTCGAGGCGGACCGGGCGTGGAAGATCATCACGGAACGTTCCGACCCCCGGCGCGAGATCTGGTGGCAAGGGATGTTGCACAGGATGGAAATCCGCGCCGGCTCAACCCGTCCCGAGGCCGCGTGCGACGTGCTCGTCGAGATCGATTCCCGGGCCGAGTTTATGCCACCGGCGCTGAAGCCGAAAGTGGACGCGGCACGCGGTTCCTTGCCTTGCGCGGAGCGCCGCGGCACGGGCTGAGCCGGTCATTTTGAGCATTTACAATCGGTGCGTTCGCACTGATGCGCTACGGGAGCGCAATATCCCGCACTGACGCCGGGAAGCTTCGCTGTCGAACGCCCCGGCGCTGATACTGTACCGCCTGAGCAACGAGACAGGAGTGGATGATGCGGGTTATCGATTATTTCGACAAAGCGGTTGAGGACGCACCGGACCGCACGGCTTTTGTCGATCGCTACCGCACGTATACGTACGTGGAAATGCGCGATTTCTCACACGCGATCGCCGCGGCCCTGCAGAGCGCGGGGTTGCGCGATACGGCCGGTGTCGCCGTCTACGCCCCGAACGGGGCCGACGCGTTTGCCTGTGTTATCGCCACGTTTCGCGCCGGTGGCACGTGGGTGCCGATTAACGCGCGTAACGCGCTCGACGCAAATATTGCGTTCATGAACCTCACGCGCTGTGAATGGTTGTTCTATCACAGCACGTTCGCGGACTACATCGCCGAAATCGAGGCATCCGTTCCGTCACTGAAGCACACCATCTGTATCGACATGCCGGGCGCCGCGCATCCCGGCCTCGAAGAGTTCATCGCCGATTCACGCGACAGCGTTCCCGCCGAAATTCCCTACGATGCGCACCGCATGTGCACGATCCTCGGTAGTGGAGGCACGACTGGCCGCTCGAAAGGAATCAGGTGGGACAACCTGACCTGGGCGACCATGATCGCCGAGACGAGCATCATCATGCCGAGCGACCAACCACCCGTGCATCTGTGTGCCGCACCAATGACCCACGCCGCGGGAATCCTCACGTTCATGCTGACGCCGCAGATGCCGACGAACGTGATCGTTGAAAAGATCGATCCACTCGAACTCATGCAGACGATTGAACAACACCGGGTAACGCACGTGTTTCTGCCGCCAACAGCGTTGTACGCAATGCTGGCGCACCCGCGCGTGCGTGAGTTCGATTATTCATCGCTGACCCATTTTCTGATCGCGGCCTCGCCGGTGGCACCGGACAAGCTCGCCGAGGCGATCGACGTGTTCGGTCCCTGCATGTGCCAATGCTACGGTCAGGCCGAAGCGCCGATGCTGATTACCTACCTTCCGCAGCACGATCTCGTTGCCGCGACCAGCGACGAAAACCTGCGTCACCGTTTGAAGAGTTGCGGCAAGCCGTGTTCGCAAACACGCATGGCGATCATGGACGCGGAGGGCAATATCCTGCCGCGCGGGGAGCGCGGCGAAATCGTGGTTCAGGGCAACCTCGTTTCACCGTGTTATTACGACAACCCGGAAGCCACCGCCGAAGTGCGCAAGTTCGGCTGGCATCATACGGGGGATGTTGCGTACCGGGATGAGGACGGCTATGTCTACATCGTCGATCGCATGAAGGACATGATCATCACCGGGGGTTTCAATGTGTTCTCCGCCGAAGTGGAGAACGCCGTGAACGGGCATCCGGCAGTGGAAAATTGCGCCGTGATTGGCACCCCGGACGACAAATGGGGCGAGGCGGTAACAGCGGTCGTCCTGCTCCGACCCGGCAAGACCGCGAGCGAGGACGAGATCATCGCGTTCGCGAAAGCGAAGATCGGTAGTGTAAAAGCGCCGAAGCGGGTGGAATTCTGGGACGACATGCCGCGTTCGCCGGTGGGCAAGATTCTGAAAAATGAGATTCGCAAAACGTTCTGGGGCGACGCCGAACGGGCGGTTAACTGACGGTATTCAGGCGGCGCAGCGAAACGTCGGTTATGTTGTCTTGCAGGTCTGCCGACGGCGGCAGAACGGCGGTCATTACGGGCAGAACCGGTTTCGCGCGCAACGAACCCGACACCAGCGAGCGTGAGGCAAACCCGAACGCGCCGTGTGTTTCAGCCTGCGTGCGACGTGGCGGCTTGCCGCACTGCAGTATGTATCGCAGCTGCGAACCACACGGACACATGTGTTATTAATGGATGACAGTGCGCGCGCGAGTGCGGAAATTGCGCGACATCGATCGCGTCAGCGAGGGTATTGAGCATGAGAATTCGAAAATACGATCGTGGATACAGTCGACGGCATTTTCTCGAGAAGAGCGCGAAAGGCCTGTTCGGTGCCGGCGTACTGTCGCCGGTGTGGGATGCGGTGGCGCAGAACGGTGGCTTCGAGGTGAGTTATCCCGATGAGCTGCTGTCGCTCGAGGAATACACGAAAGGCGCCCTGAAGCCGGGCGATACGATCGACGAGAACAATGTGGATCTCGTGCAGGATCTGCTCGACCCGATCCGTTTCACCCAGATCAAGCAAATGGGTCGCAAGCTCGGAGTCGTTAAATCCGTAACCGATATGACCCGTCTGAGCCCGCTCGACTACGTCGAGGCGACGTTGCGCAACAAGGGCCGTGCACGCTTCGACGAGAACAACAACGTCGTCACCGATGAGGGTAAACCGTGGATCGGCGGCTTGCCGTTTACCGAACCAACGAACGGGCTCGAAGTCTTCGTCGGGATCACGCTGTCGTGGGGTCGGCACGATGTTTCGTTCTATCCGGTCAAGGATTTCGAGATCAACCCCACCGGTGACCAGGGCTACTACTACGAAGTGGTGTGGGTAGAGTTTCAGCCGACGGGGCGCGTTACGCTTGATCCAAAACCCTACCTGCCCGGCCATGAAGATATGCTCCGCTACCAGACCGTACTGTTCACCTACCCGAACGATGCGAAGGGCACATCGTTCCTCAGTTCCTGGTACTACGATCAACGGAAATTCCCCGAACTGCACGGTTACCTGCCGCAATTCAAACGCGTGCGGCAGTTTCCCGCGAGCCAACGTTTCGAACCCCTGATCGCGGGCTCAACCCTGTACCTGTCCGACGCCTGGGCCGCCGGTGATCCGTACCTGACCTGGGGCAACTACAAGATTGTCGACCGTGGTCCGTTTCTGTCCGGATTGTCGGAGAACTGGCACAGCGAACACGAAAACTGGGAAGGCGGTACGCACGGCGGACCGAAAGGTGACACGTTCTGGGATACGAACGTCGAGTTAATCCCGGAAGTGATCGTCGTCGAAGCGGAGCCTACCGGTTACCCGCGCGCACCGATCAGCAAAAAGCGCGTGTGGTTCGATGCACGGACGCTGCTGCCGGTGAACATGGTCAGTTACGATCGCCGCGGAGAGCCATTCAAATCATTCGACGGCACGTATTCGATGTACGAGAACGGCGATCAGAAAGTGATGGATGGCAAGCAGCCTTACTGGTCGTGGTGCAACGTGCACGCGCACAACGTGCAAAGCGATCGCATGACCCGTCTCGTGCAGGTAAAGAATCTGCGTGGATATGAAATGCGGGTGAACGACCCTTCCATCTATGACGATTTTCTCACGCTACAGGCCTTGCGCCGCATGGGCACCTAGACAGGGGCGGGTCGGAGGAAAGCTTTCATCCGGCCCGGACTTCGATCCCCCGCTTACTTGCCGACGATCGTGATGCAGGCCACGGCTTCCTCCACTCCGAATATGCCGCCGCCGTTCTGGGCGATGGCATGGCGTGCGCCGTGCACCTGGCGCGCGCCCGCTTCGCCGCGCAATTGCGTCACGAGTTCGTAGATTTGCCCGAGTCCGGTTGCGCCGATCGGGTGACCTTTGGATTCGAGCCCGCCGGATACGTTGATCGGGATGCGGCCACCGAGCGTCGTCTCGCCGCGCTCGGCGATGACCCCGCCTTCGCCGACGGCACAGAAACCGAGCGCTTCGGATTCGATCACCTCACCGGTGGCGCTCGCGTCGTGTACTTCCGCGACATCGATGTCATCGGGTCCGACTGCGGCCTGTGCATACGCCTTTTCTGATCCGAGACGACTGCAGTGGCGCGACAGATCCGTGGCCGGCCGCGTACTCCCGGTCTGCACTACCGTCGCGAGGACCCGCATCGTGCGCGCTTTCGCGGCATTGATTTTCTTCAGCCCGGCAGCGTTGCACACGATCG
Organism: Gammaproteobacteria bacterium; assembly: GCA_965216305.1. Taxonomy (GTDB): domain Bacteria; phylum Pseudomonadota; class Gammaproteobacteria; genus UBA11873. Next base: position 491,666 of record OZ244144.1, read on the forward strand.
CCGCGGCGGCGCCGTCGCTGATCGGCGAACACATCGGGATCGTCAGCGGGTAGGTGATGGGGGCGCCGTTCAACACTTCATCCACGCTGAATGCCTTCTGATACTGCGACAGCGGATTCATTGTCGAATGACCATGGTTCTTTGATGCGATTGCGGCGAGCTGGCGCTGCGTGGTGCCGAATTCGCGCATATGCATGCGAGAAAAACCGGCGTAGACGTCCATGAACACGCTGTAGGGGCGCGGCGACTGCGAGCCTTCCGGCACGGCTACCCCGTCACCCATGCTCGTCCATTGTTGCAGGATATTCTCGACATCGTGCACGTCCCAGGCGCCATCGAACGCGCTGAACATTTTCGCCTTGTCCTCGGAGTACATTTTCTCGGCGCCGATCGCGAGCGCGATATCCGCCGCGCCGGCCTTGACGTAGTTAACGGCGAGATGGAACGCCGTGCTCGCCGTTGCGCACGCATTTTCCACGTTGATCACCGGGATGTGCTCGACCCCGAGCGACCGCAATGCCACCTCGCCGCGGATCATGTCCTGGCCCTCCATGTGACCCTGCACGCAATTGCCGAAAAACGCGGCCTCGAGCAGATTCTTGTCGCACCCGGCATCGCTGAGTACGCCTTCGAGCGCTTCCGCCGTCAGGTCTTTCAGGCTCCGATCGAGGTGTTTGCCGAAATGCGTCATGCTCACCCCGGCAATGTAGATCTCACTCATGTCATGGTCTCCGAAACGCTGCGGTTTGTGCCGCCGAATATGCACGGGCATGGTAGCGCGAAGCACCGGGGCGGTCGATCCGCCCCCCGTCGGTGCATCCGGATCGTGTAGGATCGCCGGGTTCTTTTTCCAGACTGAAGCGGCACGCAGTTGAACCCGAACGATCATCCAGGCACAACGATTGCCTGCCCGGTTTGCGGCGGCGGTGATTTCACCCGTCTGTTCGAGAAAGCCGGCGAGTCGTTTGTGCGCTGCGTCAACTGCACGCTGATGCTGATCAATCCGCCGCCGTCGTTCGACGACACCGCGGCTACGTACGACGAACACTATAGCGACGCCTACATCCGCAAGGCCGACAAGAAGCTGAAGCGTTGCCGCGGCTGGGTGCGGCGCGTGCAGCGACGCTTCGTCGCTGAGGGCCGCTGGCTCGATGTGGGGTGTTCCGCGGGATTCGTCGTGCGTGCCGCCACGGATGCCGGTTTCGACGCGCATGGCGTGGAGCTGGAGCCGGCGGCAGTGGCGTACGGCCGTGAACGCCTCGGACTTGACACGCTGCGTTGTGGCACGCTCGAGTCCCAGGATTACCCGAGCGCGTCGTTCGACGTCATTTCAATGTATGACGTGATCGAACATGTGCCGGATCTGAATCAGCTCGTCGCCGGGTTACGACGTTTGCTGTGCGATCACGGGATCGTCGAGATTCGCACACCGAACGTCGCCCATTGGCGCAACCCGGCCGACCTGTCGACGTGGAAAGAGGTGAAGCCGTCCGAGCACCTGTACTACTTCGATGCGCAGACGCTGGACCGTCTGTTCCACGACCACGGCTTCGTGCTCGCGCACAAGCGGTTCATGCTGAAACCCGCGCTTGATATGTTCTTCCGCAAGCGCCCGGCCCACTAGCAGCGGCCGGGCGCCCGCCGTTACGCCGGAAAGCAGATATCCGCGAGCACCGGATCAGTGCTCACGGCAACCTCGTTATCAACGAGTCGACCGCAGCCCGGGCAGAAGAACTGGCGGAACGCGACTTCGTCATCGATGAATCGATCGGGCGCGCCGATCAGGGCGTTAGACGCGGATACCGGCTGGTCTTCACGGATGCAGGCGTCCTTGTAGTTCGCGGCGGTTTCGCCGAGATCCGCGGAACAGCTTGCGCACGCCCAGTACTGGCCATTGTCATCGCGCTGCACGTTCAGGCAGGTGCCGGCTTCGAATACGACGGCGCCCGGCCGGATGTTTGCCGGCTTGCTGTGTTTAGCAACCCGCGTGGCGCGGATGGCAGCACGGTGTTCCGCCGTTGCTACGGGATCGACGCGGCCGTCGCCGTTGATAATCGCGCCGTAGTGAACAAGCGCGGATTCGGGCGTGACCGAGTAATCCTCGAGATCCTGCTCGATGTCCTCCGGTAAGCGTTCCATCGGATCGCCAAAGCCGCCGCCGCCGGTCCAGCGCACGGCGTAGACGTCGCTGCCGTGTTGTTCGAAGTTCTCCTCGCGTAACTGCAAGGTGACGGCGTCGCCGTGCATTTCCGCGGCGTCGCCGGGCATGTCCGAGTTCTTCATGCGCTCGAAGATGTCGCTGTTACGCACGAATGTATAAGCGTTCGTCGCCGCCGGGTAGCCACCGAGCATGCCGGATGATGTCGGTGTTGCGTTACCCGAGGACAGCGTGTCCTGGGTAATCATTGGCGTGTTGTGCGGAATGAAACAGCTTTCCGCCGACAAGCCGCCGCGGTACTGACCGGCGCCGCCGGAATCCGGTAGTTCCTTGCGGTACAGGAACAGTACGGGAAAGCTTTGTTCGGTATGTTCAATGTTTGGCAACTGGCAAATCGGGGTCCGCGACTGGCCGCCGGTATTAATGCCGTCGGCCATCGAGAACGCGCCGATCGCGCCGCCGATGGGATCGATCAACAGATAGCCGTAGCGTTCGCCCCACTGGTCCGTACCGCGAAACAGCGTTGCCGGCCACTGGCTTGTGCCGCCGATGCACATGATGTCCTTGCGCATGGTCGCATCGGGGTAAATCATCTTCGACAGCACGTTGTAGGCCGGATACAGCGAGATCTCCATCGACTGGATCGGCGCCGTCGATACTGATGCAGGATAGTTCGCGCAATTGAACGTACCGGGGGTTGGATCGAATTCGATATGACGCAACGCGCCGCCGCAGGCAAAGTACTGATCCCAGCACAGCAACTCGTTCACGGCGACCATGATCGAACCGCGCCAGCCGGAATAGGTTGCGTTCATCGCGCCATCCTGATCGGCCGAACCCTCGTTCGTGAATACGAGTTTATGGCCTTCCTTGCGCAGGCCGATCATCACCCGGTGGGTGCGTCTGTCACCGGGGCGGCAGGCTTCGACGTACGTGCGATCCTGCCAGTAACCATCCGGGATCTTCGCCATTTTCTCGAGGAAGGATTTTTCCGAGTTGTCGATCACCCGCTTCATGACGCCTTTCACAGTGCTCGCGCCGTAACGTTTGATCAGATCAAGCACGCGCTCACGCGCCGTCGTGTTCCCGGCCATCTGGGCACGAAAATCGAGCGCGACGAGATCGGGCTTGCGCGATGAACGCAGATAGACCGCTTCGATGTCCTTGCGAATCTCGAAGTTCTCGATGATCTTCAGCGGCGGCAGCAGGATACCTTCCTCGAACGCGGATTCCGCCGACGGACAAAAACTGCCGGGGGTAATGCCGCCGATATCGTACTGGTGCAGACAGTTCGTCACCCAGCAGAACAGTTCGCCTTCCCAGAACACCGGGCACAACAACATCACGTCCTGCTGGTGCGCGGCGCCAACCCAGGGATCGTTGGCGATGAACATATCGCCTTCGTTGATGCCGGGGTTATCGCTGCGATTCTCCAGCGTCCACTTCACCTGGGTATCCGTCACGCCGGACATGTATTGCATGTAGGGTCCGAAATACACGAACTCCGCGTCTTCGGTGAGAATGGACGGATTCAGATCGAGCGCGTACATGGCCACCGGGGAGCCGGAAATGCGCTGGATCGTCGCGCCGTGTTCCTCGTTGATCTGCCACAGGTTGTGGCGCACGACTTCATAGGTGACAGGATCGATATCCGTATCCCAGTTGTTGTGCAGCTTCAGTTTGTCCGAGATGTTCAACACCGCGGGCGGGACGTAAGGCTGGTCGACTCCATTGAAATCGACGTCGGTCATTTCGCTGATTCTTGGCATGGCGTTTTTCCTCGTGACGGTGCGTCTAGACGACGTTCGGGTCAATGACAAAGTTACCGAGTGCATCCACTGCGACGGACTGGCCCGGATGGATAACCATCGATGTTGTCGTGGTTTCAACAACGCATGGGCCCGCGATCGAATTACCCGGAAGCAGCTTGTAGCCATTATAAATTGGCGTTGCCGACTGCGTTTTCGTTTCCGCCCAGTAAATTTCGCGCTGTCCGCTCTCGGCGCCGGGGTCGATCTCGCTCGTCAGTTCCGTCGTTGCAGTGAGCTGCGGTTTACGGGAAATCGCGCTCGAACGACAGCGGAACGTAACGATTTCAAGCCGCGCACCGGGCAATGCCGCGCCGCGCCCGTACAGACGTTCATAGCGTTCGACGAAACGCTCGCGCAGGCCGTCGATCGCGTCTTCCGTGAGTCTGCCCTCGTCGAGATCCACCTCAACTTCGTTGATTTGTCCGCGATGGCGCATATCGAGTGACAGGCTGAAGGTATGCAGTTTCGGATCGACACCGTCGGCGAGGAGTTCCGCCCGACCACGTTCCGTCAGTTCGTCGAGCAGCGCGTTGACCTTGTCGAGATCGAACGGCGAGGACATGATGTTGACCTGCTCGTTCACGTGCAGGATATCAGCCGACGCGGCGCCGAAAGCGCACCACACCGCCGCCGTGTCGCCCTGCGGCACGATGACTTTCTGCACGCCGAGTTCGCGCGCGGCCACACCCATATGCACCGGGCCGGCGCCGCCAAAGGCGAAGACGACGAACTCGCGTGGATCGAGCCCCTTCTGCACGGTGACCTTGCGGATCAGATCGGCCATCTGGAATTCCGCGATCTGCGCCACCCCGCTCGCGAGTTCGAGCAGCGACATATCGAGTTCGTCGGCGAGTATCTGCAGGGCGGCAGCCGCGGCATCGCGGTCGAGCTGCATCGAGCCGCCGGCGAAATTTTCCGGGTCGAGATAGCCGAGCACGAGATCCGCGTCGGTCGTCGTGGGCACGGTCCCGCCGCGGCCGTAACACACCGGACCGGGGTCGGCACCGGCACTGTCGGGGCCTACCCGCAGCGAGCGCGTGATCTTGTCGATCCACACCTTGCTGCCGCCGCCCGTGCCAAGTGTCTGCACATCAACCTTGGGCAGAAAGTATTCGTACTGATGCACGATGCTGCGGTAAGACACGACGGGGCGACCTTCGTGGATCACCCCGACATCGAACGAGGTACCGCCGAGATCGGTCGTAATCACGTTCGGAAACCCCATCAGGCCGCCGAGATACAGTGACCCCGTTACCCCGGAAACCGGACCCGAGTCCAGCGTCAGCAGCGGCGCCTCTCGCGCCTTGTTCACGGAGATCGTGCCGCCGGCGCATTGCGTGATTTGCAGCGGTGGCTTGTAGCCCATTTCCGTCAACTGACGATCGAGCCGGGTGACGTAGCCGACGGTGGTCGGACCGATGTAACCGTTCAGTGCAACCGCGGTGGTGCGCTCGTATTCGCCCCACTTGGGCGCGAGTTCACTCGAGCAGGTGACATAGAGATCCGGTGCCACTTCGGCCGCGATAGCCTTGATCCGCTGTTCGTGGCTCGGGTCGAGAAAACTCCACAGGAGGCAGATGGCGAGCGCTTCGCAGCCGGCGTCACGCAGTTCCGTGATCGCCCGCCGCGCTTCATCCTCATTCAGTTCGACGACGACCTTGCCGAAGCAGTCCACGCGTTCGGACACGCCCCGGATGAGTCGTTTCGGCACGATCGGGTCGGGTTTGCTGCTTTCGGGAATGTGGACGATCAGCTTGATATCCTGCCCGCTCAGGCCGCGTGAACCGCGCATGATGTGAATCACATCGTTGTGGCCTTTCGTCGTAATCAGGCCGACTTTCGCGCCGCGGCGCTGGATTACCGCATTCGTGCCCACTGTCGTGCCGTGCGCGAGCACGGAAATCGCATCGAGCAGAGCGGGCAATTCGAGGCCGACTTTCGCCGCTGCGCGGGTGACCGCTTCCATAACGCCTTCGGCGAAGTTACCCGGGGTGGAGGGTGCTTTCGCGATCGTCAGCGTCCCGCTTTCGTCGATCAAGACACAATCGGTGAACGTTCCGCCGATATCGAGTCCGCACAAATAAGATGACATGGTTCGGGGTCCCCCTGGCAGTGCACGGCGTGCCGTGCAGGATTTGAACGATCGTTCAAATCTATCCGATCGACCGACCCTATTCAAGTACCATACGGGCGTGATGACCGAAGCGAATGAAGACCTGACTACCCGTGAGCGCATCCTTAACGCGTCCGAAGCGCTGTTTGCCGAGCTCGGCTTCGACGGCGTTTCTCTGCGCATGATCACGCAACGCGCCGGGGTGGAACTGGCGCTGGCAAACTACCACTTCGGACCCAAGAAAGACCTGTTTTTCGCCGTCGTGCAACGCCGCGCGCTGGAGCTGAACGATGCGCGCCGCGAGGCGCTGGAAGCACTGGGGCCAAGCCCCGTGCTCGAGGACCTGATCGATGCGTTCACGCGACCGTTTCTCGACAAGAGCGCGCGCGGCGGTGATGGCTGGAAGAGTTACGCCCGGCTTGTTGCGCAGATTGCGAATTCCCCGCGCTGGACCGACAGCGTCATGGCAAGCCAGTTCGATCCCGTGGCGCGGCTGTTCATCGACAAAGTCCGCCTCGCGTTACCGGGTAGCGCGACGCCGGATATCTACTGGGGGTTTCATTTCCTGCTCGGTGCGATGACAACCACGTTTGCGGAAACGGGGCGAATCGATCAACTCTCGCAGGGGCTTTGCCGGTCCGACGATCTGGATACGATTCACGCTAGAATGATCCCGTTTCTGGCAGCCGGTTTCCGGGCGATCTGCGCCTCCGGATCGGGCCGCGTCCGCAAAAAGAGTTAAATCCGGCAATCGAATAAAAGGGGGGCGCATGTCCGAAGCGGTCGTTTTGTGCGATATCGATGAACGAGGAATTGCGACGGTAACGTTGAATCGGCCGGCGGTTAACAACGCGTATAACGCGGAAGTTGTTGCCGCGCTGCTCGAGATCTTCACTGGCTTGCGCGCAGACGACGCCTTGCGTGCGGTTGTGATCCGCGGCAACGGGCCCCATTTTCAGGCCGGCGCGGATCTGCAATGGCTCGATGAGATCGGGCGCATGGACCCGGCGGCGAACCTGGCCACATCCACCCGCACGGCAGCGGCCGTGCGCGGACTCAACGAGATGCCGATGCCCGTCATCGCGCTCGTGCACGGCGCCTGCATCGGCGGTGGTACCGGCATCATCGCGGCAGCAGACATCGTCATCGCCAGCACTGACGCGATCTTCGCCATCAGTGAAGCGCGTTGGGGCGTCTTCGCGAGCATCATTTTCCCGCAGTTGAATGCCGCGATCGGCGCGCGCCAGGTGCGGCGTTACGCGGTGAGTTGCGAGCGCTTTGACGCCGCGCAGGCGCGCTCGCTCGGGCTGGTCCATGAGGTGTGCGCGCCAGGTGAGCTCGACGCGGCTGCGGCACCGATTATCGATGGTATTCTGCGCGCCGGCCCGCATGCTGTACGAGCAACGAAACGCTGCGTCATGCAGTGTGCAGGGCAGTTCATGGACGAGCAGCAGTTTGCGGAACTCGTGCAGCTGCACGCCGATGTGCGGCAAACCGCGGAGGCGCGTGAAGGGTTCAGCAGCTTTCGCGAAAAACGTGACCCGGCATGGTATCCGGTTGCCGGCGTAGGAACAGACGCGCCGCCTGTGCCATGATGCGCCGCGAGAATTCAGGAATGATGGAATGACCAAGCTGTTCGAACCCTGCGGTGTGATCACGATCACGACTGACTTCGGACATCGCGGCCCGTTCGTCGGCACGATGAAAGGTGTGATTCTCGATCGCTTTGCCGATGCAAAAATCATCGACCTCACACATGAAGCTTATGTGCACTGGCCGGCCGAAGCCGGATTCTGGCTCGAACGTTCGTTTCGCTATTTCCCGCGCGGCACGGTCCATCTCGCCGTTGTCGACCCCGGGGTTGGCACGGAACGCTCGGTGTTGCTCGTAATCGGGGAGGGTCAGGTGTTTCTCGCGCCTGACAATGGCCTGCTCGCCGGCGTTATCGATACCATCGACGCGACGGTGATCAAACTCGCCGACGACCAGCTTGCCGCGCTCAGTCTCGAACGAATCAGCGCGACGTTTCACGGCCGTGATATCTTCGCGCCAATCGCCGGCGCGCTCGCGTCCGGCGCGGTGCGCCCGGAGACGCTCGGCAAGCCCACACTCGATTACATCCCGTCGTTAATCGAGCCGCCCGCCATGCATGGGGCCGAGCTCCACGGTATCGTCATCACCTCGGATAATTTCGGCAATCTCATTACGAACATCGATGCAAGCGAACTCGCGCGTTTTACCCGCCCGCGGGTTCGAGCCGGCGGGCACGACATAGCGCTCCGGCGCACCTACGGCGATGTTGCCCCGGGCGGCCTGCTCGCGCTGGTCAATTCCCTTGGCGTGGTGGAGATATCGCGGGCGGAACAAAGCGCCGCGGAATTGCTGGGAATCGGTCGCGGCGCCCCCGTGATCATTGCCGAAACGCCGTGACGGCGCACACACGAATTCCCGCGGCCGCGTCCGGCACGATGGGAACGGCCCGATGAGCGTGCTCGCGTGGATCATTGCCTTCAGCCTACTCGGCAGTCTGCTGAGCGTTGCCGCGGCCGGCGCCTATCTGCTGCTGCCCACCGCGGCACGTGACAGAACCTTGTCCGGGCTTGTCAGTTTCGCCACCGGCGTATTGCTCGGCGTTGCGTTTCTGCATTTGCTCCCCCACGCACTCGAGGACGGTTCCGGGGTTGAAGCCAGCGCGATTATGACCACGGTGCTGGCCGGGATCTTTATCTTTTTCATGCTCGAGAAAGCCCTGATTTGGCGTCATGCACATCACCACGGCCATGACCACGGTGGGGAGTTCCATGGCCAGCATGCAGCCGGATCGCTGATCATCGTTGGCGATACGTTTCATAACCTGCTCGACGGAATTCTGCTCACAGCGGCGTTCATCACCGATGTGCGCCTCGGAATCGCCACGGGCATTGCGCTCATCGCGCACGAAATTCCGCAGGAACTCGGTGATTTCGCCATCCTGATCAATGCCGGATTCAGCCGCTTGCGGGCATTCCTGTTCAACGGCCTTTCCAGCCTCGCGATGCTGTTCGGCGCGCTCGCCGCATGGTGGGGGATCGACTACGTGCAACCTCTGCTGCCATACATACTGGCGTTCACCGCCGCGAGCTTCATTTACATCGCTGTCGCTGATTTGATTCCCACCCTGCATCGCGGCGTGCGGCTGAAAGAATCGGCCGTGCAACTCACACTTATCAGTGCCGGTATCGCGTTGATTGTGTCGTTCCAGCACCTGTGATTAGCGCGAGCGCCGTGCAGAACCGCAACACCATCCGGATCGAGGGCGACCATGAATCTTGATGACATCGATATCAGTCGCCTGCGTGAACGTCGTGGGGAAAAATGGTCGCATTACCCGGCGGATGTTTTGCCTGCCTGGGTGGCCGACATGGATTTCGAGATCGCCACCCCGATCCGGGCCGCCGTTGAACAGCGCCTCGCACGGTCGGATTGCGGCTACCCGGTAGCCACGAGCGCGACCGGTTTGCTCGAAGTATTCTGCGACCGGGTGGATCGTCGCTTCGACTGGAAAATTGCGCCGGGTCAGGTGGAATTGTTCAGCGATGTCGTGCAGGCGATTTATTTCGGCCTGCTGAGTCTTGCGAACGAGGGCGACGGGGTTGTGATCCAGACGCCGATTTACCCGCCGTTTCTCGGTTCCACGCAGACCACGGGGCGGCGACCCGTGCTCGCGCCGTTGCAGATCCGTGAGCGCGGGTTCGAAATTGATTTCGACGAACTGCGTGACACTATCGATTCGAGTACGAAGATATTATTGCTGTGCAATCCGCACAATCCGACCGGACGCTGCTTTTCCCGCGTCGAACTCGAGCAACTCGCCGACATTGCGCTCACGTTCGACCTGTCGATTATTGCCGACGAAATCCACGCCGATCTCGTCTTCTCCCCGCACCGTCATATTCCCATCGCGAGTCTGTCGCCGGAAGTGGCCGAACGTACGGTAACCCTGATGTCCGCGAGCAAGGCATTCAATATCGCGGGCATTTGCCTCGCCTTTGCGGTGTTCGGCGGGGAGCGCGTACGCAAGGCTTATGCGACGCTGCCGGCGCACCTGCGGGGTGGCGTATCGGCGCTGAGTCTCGCCGCGGTGGCGGCGGCGTTTACCGCGGGACAGACGTGGCTTGATGAAGTGCTCGCCTATCTGCAGCGAAACCGCGACTATCTTGCGAGTTACGCCAAACAGCACTGGCCCGGTGTGCGCCACGTAGCGCCCGAGGCGACCTACCTGTCCTGGTTCGATTTCTCCGCGCTCGAATTGCCCGGCGGCCCCTACCGCTATTTCCTCGACGCGGCAAAAGTCGCACTCGGCGATGGTGCCCGCTTCGGTGAGCCCGGCCGCGGTTGCGCCCGGATCAACTTCGCGACGTCGCGACCCATCCTCGAACAAATCACCGCGCGCATGAGTGGGGCGCTGAACGATCGCGCGTGACCGGCGCGTACGGCCAGCGCCGTATTACTGGCGGTAGATCCAGCGCAGCACCGCGTTTTGAATTTCGATACCCGAACCCTGGTGCGCGTTCGTGTGATTGATCATGAGCGACATGGTGTAGGTTTTTCCGCTGCTTGCGACGACGTAGCCCGCGATCGCCGCAACGTTATCGAGACGGCCGGTTTTCAGATGCATGCGTCCGGCCTCGGGGCGACCGCGAAAACGCCGCCGTGTCGTACCGTCGAGGCCGCTCAAGGACATCGAGGCGATAAACTCCGGCATCAGCGGGTGGGCATAGGCATGCCGCAGCAAATCATTCATGAACTGTGCCGTGACCCGGGTTTCACGCGACAGCCCCGAGCCGTTATCGATCACGAGGTCGGCGTCGTCGAGCCCGTTGTCCCGCAAATAGCCGCGCAAGACCTCGATACCCTGCTGTTTCGTATAGGGCGGCTTGAATTCGGCCGCGGCGAGTGAGTACAGCAACAGCCGCGTCATCACGTTATTGCTCCACTTGTTCAGCGGCCGGATAAGCTCCGCGAGCGGACGGGAACGCCACACCACGAGCGGCCTGCCTGCCGGCGCCGTACCTTCGCGCACGCCACCGTCTATCGTTCCACCCCAGTGCGGCCACAGGCGTTTGAACGTGCCGTAGGCGTACGTACTGGGTTGCAGCAGCGTCCGGTGCATCGTATGCGCGCGACAGGCCGACGGGAACGTGCCGGAGAAAATAACGTGGTCGGCGATTGCGGGCTCGGGCACCAGCATCTCGATGCCGTAGTTATACCCGGCACACTTCCCCTGTTTCACCGTCAGGCTATTCGTGATTTTCACGTTCGGCATATGCGGATGCATGCGAATGTCGACGTGTTTGCCGTCCTTCGCGGCAAAGAACTGAAACTCGATCGCCTTGAAATTCACCAGCGCCGCACTCGGCACCACGTTGTACAGCCGGAACGGCTGGCCATCGAACGCGCCCGGGTCGATATCGGGAACGTCGAAGTGCGAGTCGTCGACGATGAGATCACCGGTAATCCGCTGCACGCCCCGGGCCCGGAGATCGCCGAGCATTTTCCAGAATTCCTCGCTTACGAGGAAGGGATCGCCATGGCCTTCAAGAACGAGGTCGCCGTCGAGCACGCCATCGCGGATCGGGCCGGTGGCGTACAGTTTCGTCGGCCAGGTGTAGGTGGGCCCGAGCACGTCGAGCGCGACAAACGTCGTCAGCAACTTGATTGATGAGGCAGGGTTACGCGGGTTCAGCGGATTCAGGTTGACGCTGGGCACATCACTCGTGATTTCCTGCACGACGAGACTGATCGCGTCCTCGGGAACTTTATAGGCGGTAATCGCCTTGTTGATGGCTTCCGGTAATGCTGCGGCCCACACGGCGCCAGGCAGGACACCCAGTCCCAGTATCGCCGTGCGCAGCAGGCGCCCGATTGACGTTGACCCGTTCACTGTTTCACCTCGTTCGAGTGGCGGCGATGGACACCGCGATAGCGTCGCTGCGAATTCGATTTGAGCCGGCGTGTCGCGCCTCCCGGCACGTGGCCGGTACCGGGCGCTGAGCCTGCGGCCTGCGGTATCGGGCCGTGCGGCGTTCGAGGACGGGGAAACCGCCATGAGCGACGTTGAATTCCGGTTGCTGCATCGGCCTATAGCGCTTTCAGATAGCGGTCGAGTTGCTGCAAACGGAAGGCGGCGTAGTCCCACGGCTCGTCGGAAAGTCGTTGCCGGGCAGCTGCGTCAATTACGTAGGTAGATGCGTCGACGTTGTTGCCCGCTTGATCGCGCACGGTCACGATGAGACGGCGATACATCGCCGATTCGTAATCGTCGAGTTTGGCGAAATCGGCAGATGACAAGCCATCGATGATTTCGCCCGCGGTGCACGCATCGAGCGCGGGCGTGATCGCCGGGTACGGTGCTCGCCGTACGCGGAAACACGCATAACCGTCGAGGTTCGCCGGCGTGCCCTGGAGCGCGCGGCCAAGCAGGGCCCGACGAAGTTCCGGCGCGAGCAGGGTGCCGTAAACAAACAGGGTGGCGGACATCCGGCGCGGGCTTGTGCTCAGATCACGCCGTTATCGCGCAGTGCCGCCTGTTCCGATGCACTGAGATTCAGGATCTCCGAGAAGACTTCGTCGTTGTGTGAGCCGAGCTTTGGTCCCGGCCACCGCGTCGTGCCAGGTGTTTCGCTCAGCAGCGGAACGATCGCCGGGATCGTCAGCGGCTCGCCATCCACGGTCACCTGCTGAAGCAAACCGCGGGCGCGATATTGCGGGTCGTTGAAAATGTCTTCGACGTTGTAGATCGGGCCGGCCGCCACGCCCGCGTCGTCAAGCGAGTCGAGCGCCGCGGCAGCCGGTCTGGCTGCAGCCCAGGCGGCGATTTTGCCGTCGATTTCTTCCTGGTGCTCCACCCGTTTCGCGTTGTCGGAGAAGCGCGGGTCGTCGCCCATCTCGGGTTGTTCCATCAGTTTCGCGAGCCGCTTGAACATGGAATCCGTGTTCGCCCCGATCACGATCAGCTTGCCGTCGCCGCAACGGTAAGTGTTCGATGGCACGATCCCGGTGAGCGTTGAGCCGGACGGTTCGCGAATGATGCCGGCGCCGTCGAATTCCGGCACCACGGCTTCGAGCAGACTGAAGACGCTTTCGAATATGGCAACATCGACCACCTGGCCGCTGCCGCCTTCGGTGCGGTTACGATTGATGTAGGCGAGCAGAATGCCCATCGCCGCATGCAAACCGGCAAGCGTGTCCCCAATACTCAGGTTTGGGCGCACAGGCGGTTCGCCAGGAAAACCGTTGACGTAGCGAAACCCGCCGAAGCCTTCGCAAACGGAGGCGAAGCCGGGTTTCGGGGCGGATGGGCCGGTCTGCCCGTAACCGGATATGCGGGCGTAAATCAGTCCCGGATTCGACGCCTTGAATACTTCCGGGCCGAGGCCCCATTTTTCCATCGTGCCCGGTTTGAAATTTTCCACCAGCACGTCGGCGCTGTTCATCAGGTCGGCCATCAATTCGCGCCCGCGCGCGCTCTTGAGATCCAGGGTGACGCACTTCTTGTTGCGCGCGAGGCTGGACCACCACAGGGATTGCCCGTTTTTGAGCTTGCGCCAGCGCCGGATCGGGTCGCCGTTTTCGGGCGGCTCGACCTTGATCACCTCGGCGCCGTAGTAGCCGAGGATCGTACCGGCCCAGGGGCCGGCGAGCAGCTGGCCAACCTCGATCACGCGCAGGCCGGCGAGTGGTTGTTGTGCGTTCGTACTGTCAGTCATTGCAATTTTTCTCAGCGTTCGTCGCGCGCATGACGCCCGGCTTGAAACGAATCGGACGGTGCGCCGGGTGAGCGCTCGATTATGCAGCGCAGGTGTGCAGGGAGCAACGCGCGCTGTGGCGGTCGCGGGAATTTACTGGCTGCGTTCCGCCGCGCGCGTGCGGCCGATGCAGGCAATCAGGAACGCGACGATCGCGGCGCCGATCGCGACACCGAGTGTATTCGCGAGCACATCGCCCCACGACGCCGTGCGATAGGGCAGCATGGCCTGGCAAGCTTCGAGCGCGATACCGAGTCCTGTCACGGCGCCGGCGAGCCGCCACCATGATGCGCGCGGTGCAATCACGGCGAACCAGCCCATGACCATCGCGTAGGCCAGGCAGTGCGCAATTTTGTCGTCATAGCTTGCGGTAACCGGCGCCACGGTGGGAGTCGGTATGAGCGATAACGCCACAACAAGTGCTACGAGACACCAGCCGATGCCGCGGTGGACGCGATAGGAGATCAGCACGGGCACAGGATTGAGAAGTCGAAGTTGAGGTTTCGCCAGCGTGGAGCAGGTATCGCGCGCCGGGCGCTAGTTCGTGGTGGTGATGATATAGCGAAACAGATCGGATGCCGACAGCATGCCGCATATCTCGCCGTCGCCGTCGACCACCGGCAGCCCGCTCACTTTCAGTTGCAGCATGGTTTGCGCCGCGAGGCCGAGGCTTGCGCTGCGCGGAATCGTGATCGGATCCGGGGTCATCAGATCGGCGACGCCGGGTTCTGGCGCGAAACCGCTCATGTCGGCCGCTGCCGAGGCTTTCGCCGCGCGCACATCGCCGAGGCTCAGCATCCCGACGAGCTTGCCGTCGTCGATTACCGCGAGGCGGCGGATCCGGCGCGTTGTAAGCAATTCATCCGCCGCTTTCAACGACGCATCGGGCGTAATGGCGATGACTTCGGCGGTCATCCAGTTCTCCACTTTTTCGCCCATTATGCCTCCATGACGTTTGCCGCCAGCCGCTTCTGCAGCCGTTCGCGGTGCTACCCGTGTGCTTCGACGGATCCGTTAGTCTGTCCCGTGTTAGCGGCCGTCGGACTGCAGATTTGAGCTTGTCGGGCCGATAGTGACGCTATGCACGCCCGCCATTGTACAACGCGCCCGAGCCTGGCCCCGACCCTGGTCCTGCTGATGTTGCTGGGCGCGATTAGCGCATCGGCAGCGGCGGCAGATTTCAACGCCGGCGTCGCGGCTTACAAGCGCAGCGACTTTGCCACCGCGATCGAGCAGTTCACCGCACTCGCCGCCACTGGCGACGCACGCGCGCAGTTCGCGCTCGGCTTGATGTACGACAATGGCGAGGGCGTTCAGGCGGACCGCGAGCAGGCGATCGGATGGTATACAAAGAGCGCGGAGCAGGGTTACGGAAAAGCGCAATACAATCTCGCGCTGTTGCTGGAAGCCGATCACGACGCCGCGCCGGCCGATCCGCAGGCGGCGCGAACGTGGTTCATGCGGGCGGCCGAATCGGGCAACGCCGATGGGGTTGAATGGTTGCGACGGCATGCGGAGTCGGGCGATCCCGAAGGCCAGTATCGCTTGGGGCGTATGTATCTGAAGGCGCGTGGCGTACCGCGCAACGACAAGGAAGGTTACCGCTGGATCGAACGGGCAGCGGAAGGTGGTTTCGTCGCGGCGATTTTTGCCCAGGGTGTCGCCGCCGAGACCGGTCGTGGCGTCGCGCGCTCGTACGTTGCCGCAGCCAGGGCTTATGAACGTGCGGCTGCCGCCGGTTCATCCCCCGCCGCGTTCAACCTCGCGCGCCTGTGCCGGCTCGGACGGGGCGTAACCCGGGATCTGAAGCGCGCGCACAAGCTCTACCGTCAGGCGGCGGACGACGGTCTCGTGGCAGCGCAACTATCGCTCGCGATGCTGTACGAAGCGGGTCAGGGCTGGCGTCGCGACCGCGAAATGGCGGTTTACTGGTACCGTCGCGCCGCGGCAGGCGGCAGCGTCACGGCGCAGATCAATCTCGCGTTCCTGTATGCGGAGGGCCTCGGGGTTACACAGGATTTGGTTGAGGCATACGCCTGGTACGCCATCGCCGCGAAATCGAATCACCCGGTCGCGACTGCAAATCTTGAAGTCTTGCGCGAGGTATTGTCGCCAACGCAATTGAACGTAGCACACACACGGAGTGCGCAATTACTCAGCGCCGCGACTTCCTCATCGGCACCGCAGAACGTTGCGGCGAGCGCATCAGACATTCGTTAGCAGGGCGTAGTGAGCGGCGATTCCGGCAAAAACACATGCACCGTACCAGTTGTTGTTCATGAACGCGGTAAAGCAGCGTGCCGGCTCGCGAGCATGAATCAAGCGTTGTTGGTAAACGGCGAGCGCGGTGCAGGCGATGAGCGCGACGCCATATGGCCAGCCGAGATTTGCCGTGCGCCCGATCAGCGCCAGGCCCGTCAGCAGCATGATCTGGAATGCCGCGATGAACCCGCGATCGGCCTCACCGAACAGGATCGCGGTTGATTTGACGCCGATTTTCAGGTCGTCTTCGCGATCCACCATCGCGTACTGCGTGTCGTAGACCATCGCCCATAACACCGCGGCGGCCATCATCGCCCAGGCGACGGGCGGGACGGTGTTCGTCTGCGCCGCGAATGCCATCGGTACGGCCCAACCAAACGCGGCGCCGAGAAATATTTGCGGCACATAGGTATACCGTTTCATGAACGGATAGATGATCGCGAGCACGATCCCGACGAACGACAGGTAGAGCGTCAGCCGATTCATCGTCGCCACGAGTGCGGCGGAGCAGGCGACGAGCAGACCAAACAGAATGAGCGCCTCGCGGACCGAGACCGCGCCGCGCGCGAACGGACGCACCCTGGTACGCGTGACATGGCCATCGATATCACGGTCCGCGATGTCGTTGATCACGCAACCGGCGGAACGCATGAACAGCGTGCCGAGAACGAAAACGACAAGCACGTGCAGATCGGGGACACCTTCAGCCGCGATCCACAAGGCCCACAGCACCGGCCACAGCAACAGCAAGGTGCCGATCGGGCGGTGCAGGCGCATTAATTGCGCGTAGGCGAGCGCGCGTTGTTTCCAGGGTGCCGGGGTCATCGGAATCTCACTGCGAGGGCGCGTTTGCCGCGCCGATCGCTTCAAACATTGCCGTATTCTACGCGAGTGTTGAGCCAGCGCTCGATGATCCGATCGACGAGCGCGGGTTTTGTGTCGAGTAATTCGTCGGCCGTGCGTTGTACGAGCGGCAGCAGTGCGTAATCGCGATTCAGATCCGCGATGCGGAATTCCGCCGCGCCGGTTTGTTTCGTGCCAAGCACCTCGCCAGGGCCGCGCAACTGCAGATCACGTTCCGCGATCACAAAGCCATCATTCGTTTCCCGCATCACCTGGAGGCGCATTTTCGCCGTGTCACCGAGTGGCATCCGGTACAGTAACAGGCAATCGGCGGCCGCAGTGCCGCGCCCGACGCGTCCGCGCAGTTGGTGTAACTGCGACAAGCCCAGGCGTTCCGCATTCTCGATCACCATGAGGCTTGCATTCGGCACATCGACGCCAACCTCGATGACGGTCGTGGCGACGAGCAAATCGAGATCGTGGCCGGAAAACTCGAGCATGATGGCGGACTTTTCCTTGTCTGCGAGGCGGCCGTGCACGAGACCGATGCGCAATTCCGGCAACGCCTCGCGCAGACGGGTGAGTGTGTCGGTCGCGGCCTGCGCCTCGAGCAAATCGGATTCGTCGATCAAGGGGCACACCCAGTAGGCCTGACGGCCATTGCGGCAGGCGTGCGCGATGCGCTCGACGATTTCGGCGCGCCGCGAGTCCGGGATCACGACGGTGCGCACCGGTTGCCGCTTAGGCGGCAGCTCGTCGAGTATCGACACGTCGAGATCGGCGTAGGCGGTCATCGACAGCGTGCGCGGGATCGGCGTTGCGGTCATGATCAGCTGGTGTGGGCGACGGTCTCCCGTCGCGCCCTTGTCCCACAAGGCGAGACGCTGATGAACGCCGAAGCGGTGCTGCTCATCGACGATCACGAGGCCGAGCCGGGGATAGCTGACACCTTCCTGAAACAGCGCATGGGTGCCAACCACGAGGCAGGGGTCACCGACGGCGATATCCGCGATCACCTGGCGACGCGCTTTAGCGCCGAGGCGCCCGGTCAGCAAGTGCACCGGCAGCGACAATGGCGTGTACCACTGCTCGAAATTGCGCCGGTGCTGTTCCGCCAGCAACTCCGTCGGTGCCATGATCGCGACCTGATGTCCGCGTGCGAGCGCATTCAGTGCGATCGCCGCCGCAACCGCGGTCTTGCCCGCACCGACGTCACCCTGCAACAGCCGCAGCATCGGCAGGTTTGTGGCAAGGTCGGCGTCGATCTCGGCGATCACACGCGCTTGCGCACCAGTGAGCGCGAAGCCGAGCCCGTGCAGAAACTGCTTGCGCAAGGGTGCCGCACGCGGCAAGCGCGGCGCGCGCAGCGACCGTACTTGCTGGCGCACCCGCTTCAGGCTGAGTTGATGGGCGAGCAATTCTTCGAACGCGAGCCGTTGTTGCGCTGCATGGGTACCGTCGAGCAATTCGTTTACCGGCGCTGCCGGCGGCGGCCGGTGCAGGTAGGCGAGGGCGAATTCCAGCGAGGGCAGTTGTAGTTCGTCGCGCAAGGCGACCGGGATGAAATCCGGTATTGCAACGTCGCCCGGATGCTCGAGCAAAGGCAGGCACTGGTCGATCAGTTTACGCAGCCGGGCCTGTTGCAAGCCTTCGGTGGTGGGATAGATTGGGGTCAGCCGATCTTCGAGCTCACTCGGGGCGTCGGGATCGAGTACGTGGCATTCGGGATGCACCATCTCGAGCGACTGCGGACCCCGGCGCACTTCGCCGTAGCAACGTAACAGCCGCCCCTGGGCGAAGCGCAGTTGCTGCGCGCGGTTGAAATGAAAGAATCGGAGCAGAATTGCGCCACTGCCGTCGGCAATCCGCACGACGAGCGAACGTCGGCGAGCAAAGATAACCTGCGCGACCTCCACTGTACCTTCGATGACAACTTCATTGCGCGGCAACAGCGCGCCGATCCGGCTCAGGCGCGTGCGGTCCTGGTAGCGCAGCGGCAGATGGAACAACAAATCCCGCACCGTGCGGATATGCAGGCGCGCCAGTTTTTCCTGCAAACTTGGTCCGACCCCGCGCAAGGCGCTGACCGGCTGTTCCAGCGCGATCGGCACCGGCTTCAGTTGCTGGGGTAGGCGCCGGCCGGCTGCATCGGAGGTGCAGCCCGGATCAGGCTTTCTTGCGCATGACGCGCGCGACGGTCTTGATCGCGCGCAGCTTGCGGATCAAATCCGCGAGATGCTTGCGATCTTTCAACGCCACAACGAGACGCATGACCGAGTTGCGTTCGTCGCGTTCGATAATCTCGACGTCCTCGATATTTGCGCCGCCGTCCGCAACCGCCGCGGCGATAGTGGCGAGCACACCGCGCTTGTTGATGACGTCGAGAGACAATTCCACGCTGAATTCCTGCTCGATCCCGCCCGCCCATTCGACATCGATCCAGTTGTTCTCCCGGTCTCTGGCCTCAACGACATTTGCACACGTCGGCTGATGGATCACGATCCCGCGGCCGGACGTGAGGATGCCGACGATAGGATCGCCCGGGATCGGATAACAGCACTTCGGGAAACTCACCACCATGCCTTCCGTGCCGTGAATCATCAGGGGGCTTGGACGCGCATCGCGACGCAGCAGCCGTCGGCGTTTCGGTTTTGGCGATTCGTCCTGCACCCCGGCGAGCGTTCGTGCCACCAGCGGTGCGGGGCGTACCCCGAGCCCGATTTCCACGAGCAAATCGTCGAGCGATTCGAGCTTGAAATTCGACAGCGCAGCCGTGACACGCTTTGGTATGAGGCTGGTGAGAGTCAAGGAAAAATTCTCGAGCTCACGGTCGAGCATGCGTTTGCCGAGCGTCTGTGCCTCGTCGGCCTGCAGGTTTTTCAGAAAATGGCGGATCGTCGCCCGTGCCTTGCTCGTACTGACGAATGTAAGCCAGGCCGGGTTCGGGCGCGCACCCGGCGCGGTCACAATTTCGACGGTCTGGCCCGTTTCGAGTGGTGTGCGCAAAGGCGCGAGGCGTCGGTTGATGCGGCAAGCGACGCAGGTGTTGCCGATATCCGTGTGCACGGCGTAGGCGAGATCAACCGCCGTCGCGCCGCGCGGCAGTTCCAGAATTTCGCCTTTCGGTGTGAAGACATAGACATCGTTCGGAAACAGGTCAACCTTGACGTGTTCGAGAAACTCCTGGGAATCACCGGTCTGACTGTGGATCTCGAGCACCCCGCGCAGCCATTCCCGCGCCCGCTTGTGCGCGCTCTTCGCGGCGCTGCCGCCGGATTTGTACAGCCAGTGTGCCGCGATACCGGCTTCGGCAACCTGATCCATCTCGTTCGTGCGGATCTGTACTTCGATCGGAACGCCGTAAGGGCCAAACAACACCGTGTGCAGGGACTGGTATCCGTTCGCTTTCGGGATGGCGATGTAATCCTTGAATTTCCCCGGTACCGGTTTGTACAGGCCGTGAATCACGCCGAGTGCGCGATAGCACGTATCGACGGAATCGACGACGATGCGAAACGCGTAGACGTCGTGAACTTCGGAAAACGGCAGACGCTTTTCCTGCATCTTGCAGTAGATGCTGTAGAGGTGCTTTTCGCGTCCGAGCACATGCGCAACGAGGCGCTCTTCCCGCAGACTGCGTTTCAGGCGATTACTGATCTTCGAGACAACTTCCTTGCGGTTGCCGCGGATGCGCTGCACTTCCTTTTTGATGACGCGATAACGCATCGGGTAGAGCGCCGCAAATCCGAGTTCTTCGAGTTCGAGGCGGATGCCGTTAATGCCGAGGCGTTGGGCGATCGGTGCGTAAATATCGAGGGTTTCGCGTGCAATGCGTCGACGCTTGGCCGGCGCGAGCGCGCCGAGCGTGCGCATATTGTGCAGGCGGTCGGCGAGTTTGACGAGGATGACCCGGATATCATCGGCCATCGCCATCAGCATTTTCTGAAAATTCGACGCCTGCTTCTCGGCGTGCGACTCGAATTCGATCTGGGTGAGCTTGCTCAGGCCATCGACTATCGTCGCAACCTCGGGACCAAACTCCGTGCTGATTTTTTCCTTGCCGGTTTCGGTGTCTTCAATAACGTCATGCAACATAGCCGCGACGAGCGTGTCGTGGTCCATGTGCATTTCGGCGAGGATATTCGCGACTTCGAGCGGGTGTTGAATATACGGTTCGCCGCTCTGGCGCAGTTGCCCGGAATGGGCGTCGGCGCCGAACTCGTAGGCGCGCCGGACTTTTTCTATTTGCTCTTCGGAATAGTACGAACCGACGCGAGTGCAGAGGTCGTCAATGGCGAGTAACTGCGTCTCGGCGTGCATGGGCGGGGTGGGCCGTTTCGCGCTGGAAACGGTGCCCGGTACTTAGAGCGGGTCTGAGGGCGGCTGCTCGAGCGCGGCGAATTCCGCCGCGAGTTCGAATTCTTCGGCCGCGCGTTCTTTCGCTTCGAGTTCGTCGAGAACGTCGGCATTCATCACCCCGGCGGCGATTTCGCGCAGGGCGACGACCGTGGGCTTGTCGTTGTCTTCCTCAACGAGGGCCTCGGCACCCTGGGACAGTTGCCGCGCCCGGCGCGCCGCGGCGAGGACGAGATCGAAACGATTGTCGATAAACGGAAGGCAGTCTTCTACGGTAAGACGGGCCATGATTAATTAACCTCTTGAAAGCCGGGCAAATCGGACCGCGTAGTGTATCAAACTGCGCCCGCCGATGCTAACAGATCGGCCACTACCGGACTCAGTCGCGCCCGGCCGATGTGCATCTTCAGACGACTGGCGAGCACGATCGCGCGCAGACCCTCGAGTGCGACCGCGAAATCCTCGTTCACGAGCAGATATTCGTATTCCGGGAAGTGCGACATTTCGCTCTTCGCCTGCTGCATGCGCGCGTCGATCGTCGCCGGATCGTCGCGACCACGGCCGACAAGCCGCTCGCGCAGGGTCTCCTCGGATGGCGGGAGAATGAACACACTGACGGTTTCGGGATAGAGCGCGCGCACGCGGCGGGCACCCTGCCAGTCTATTTCCAGCACGAGATCGAGACCGGAATCCAGCGTGCGGCGGATCCGGGCCTTCGAGGTGCCGTACAGGTTGCCGAAAACCTCGGCATGTTCGAGGAATTCATCCGCGGCGGTCATGCGGATGAACTCGCCGCGGTCGACGAAGAAATAATCCTCGCCGTCGGTTTCACCGGGTCGCTGATCGCGGGTCGTATGCGAGACGGAGGCGGCGATCCCTGCCGTCGTCTCAATCAGCGCGTTAACGAGGCTCGTCTTGCCGGCACCGGAGGGGGCGGAAACGACGAAGAGTTGGCCGGGTTGCGGGGTCATGGGTGCGCTATTCGATGTTCTGGATCTGTTCGCGCATCTGCTCGATCAGCACTTTCAGTTCAACCGAGGCCGATGAGGAGTCTATGTGCGCCGACTTCGAACCGATCGTATTCGCTTCGCGGTTCAGTTCCTGCATCAGGAAATCGAGTCGCCGTCCCGCCGGCGATCCCTTCGCGAGCACCCGCCGCACTTCCTGCAAGTGAGCTTCGAGCCGATCGAGCTCCTCGGCGACATCGAGTTTCTGTAACAGTAGCGCGCATTCCTGTTCCACACGCACCTTGTCGAGATCCTGCACGTACTCCTTTAATCGCTGCGTGTAGCGTTCATGGGTGAGAGCGATGATCTCCGGGATGCGCGAGCGCAGATGCGCGATTTGCTCGTCGATACCGTCGCAACGTGCTGCGACCATGTCCTTCAGTTTCGCGCCTTCGCGCTCCCGGGTATCGATAAGCACGCCGAGTGCTTCATCGAATGCACTACAGATGTCGCGTGACATCTGCTCGACGTCGCTCGCGCGGGTTTCGAGGATTCCGGGCCAGCGCAGCAATTCCAGCAGGTCGGGCGGGGTGTTGTTGCCGCTGATGCGGCCGAGTTCGCCCACGGCTTCGACCACGGCGCGTGCGTTCGCCTCGTTGATGACGAGTTCGCCACCGCCGGCATTTTGTTCGATACGCAGATTGCAGTCGATCTTGCCCCGGTTGACGCGTTGAACCAGCCGCGCGCGCAGATCGGATTCAAGGGCGCGAAACTCTTCCGGCATGCGGATAAATACTTCGGCATAGCGATGATTCACCGAACGAATTTCCCACGTATAGCGCCCGGTCTCCGCCTCGAGAGCGTAACGTGAGAATGCCGTCATACTGGATATCATGTGCGCCTCCACGAGCGTTGACCCGACATCTTAACGGTTAGCGATTGTTCGGCAAACCGGACATTGGCGAGGTAAACACGGGTATAATCCCGGCCCCTGCCAACAGACATTCCCATGCCTCCAAATGACTGATCGCCCGAGCGGCCGCGCACCCGATGAATTGCGCACGGTGAAGTTTTCCCGTCACTACACGATGCACGCCGAGGGCTCCGTGCTCGTTGAGTTCGGCAATACGAAAGTGCTGTGCAACGCCACGATCGAAGACCGCGTGCCCGGCTTCCTCAAGGGCAAAGGCGAGGGATGGATTACCGCCGAGTACGGGATGTTGCCGCGCTCGACGAATTCACGCATGCGGCGCGAGGCATCGCAAGGGCGTCAGGGTGGCCGGACGCTGGAGATACAGCGTCTGATTGGCCGCTCGCTGCGGGCGGTGGTTGATCGCGCAGCCCTCGGGGAACGCACCGTCACGATCGACTGCGATGTGATTCAGGCCGATGGCGGCACGCGCACGGCGGCGATTACCGGCGGCTATATCGCGCTTGTCGATGCTCTCAACAAGCGGCTCGCCGACGGTTCGATCAAACGCAATCCGCTGCACGGCGCTGTCGCCTCGGTGTCGGTCGGAATATACCAGGGCGTACCGGTGCTCGATCTCGACTACCCGGAAGATTCTACGGCCGAGACCGACATGAACGTCGTCATGAACAACGCCGGGCATTTTGTTGAAGTGCAGGGCACCGCCGAAGGACACGCGTTCCGACGTGAGGAGCTCAATCGCCTGCTTGATCTCGCCAGCGGCGGAATCGAACACCTGTTGATGCTGCAGGAAAAGGTGCTCGGTGAAGCCAATGCGGGCGGCGCCGTCTGAGCTGACGATGGCGCAGGAAATCGTCCTCGCGAGCGGCAACCGCGGCAAACTCGCGGAGCTGGCGGAGATGCTGGCACCATGCGCGCTTAAGCTTAAACCGCAGGCTGATTTCGACGTTCCCGAGGCCGACGAGGACGGACTGACGTTCGTCGAGAACGCATTGAAAAAGGCGCGCAACGCTGCCCGTTACGCCCGGCGCCCGGCGCTTGCCGATGACTCCGGAATCGCGGTTGACGCGCTGTCCGGCGCACCGGGAATCTATTCCGCGCGATATGCCGGCGCCACTGCAAGCGACGCCGAGAACATTGCACAACTGCTGCGGGACATGGCGGACGTAGCGGATGAGGCGCGCCGGTGCCGGTTCATCTGCGTCATCGCTTTTCTGCGTCATGCCGATGATCCGACGCCGATCATCTGCCACGGAGAGTGGGTTGGCAGCGTGCTGCGTAACCCGCGTGGCAATGACGGCTTTGGTTACGATCCAATCTTTTACGTTCCCGAGCGCGACTGTTCGGCGGCGGAACTGGATCCGGCGGTAAAAAATGGGCTTAGCCACCGCGGCCGCGCGCTGCGCGAATTTATCCCCGCATTGCAGCGTCTGTATCCGGACGAAGCGAAATCGCCGCGGTGATCTCACCGCAGTCGATTCCACTCGGCTTGTACATCCACCTGCCGTGGTGCCTGAAAAAATGTCCTTACTGTGATTTCAATTCCCACGAAGCGAGCGACACGCCATTCGACCGCTATGTTGATGCGCTACTCGCTGATCTCGATTGCGAACTGAGTGCGGCGGACGCACGCCCGGTGCAAACCGTGTTCATCGGCGGCGGTACGCCAAGCCTGTTTCCCGGACCGAGTGTACGGCGTTTGCTCGACGGGGTGCGTGCTCGCATCAAGCTTGCAGACAATGCCGAAGTGACACTGGAAGCGAACCCCGGTGCTGCCGACGCGGCGCGCTTCGAGGAATATCTTGCCGCCGGAGTTAACCGGCTCTCGATTGGTGTGCAAAGTTTCGATGACACGCGGCTGCAAGCGATCGGACGCGTACACAACGCGCAGCAGGGCACCGCGGCGATCACTGCCGCGCGCGCCGCGGGATGCGAACGTATCAACATCGATCTGATGCACGGATTGCCGGGGAGCGACCCCGCCGATGCATTGGCCGATTTGCGTAGTGCCATCGAACTCGAACCGGAGCACATCTCCTGGTATGAACTCACGCTCGAACCCGGTACCGCGTTCGCACGCAAGCCGCCAGCGCTACCGGATGACGACGCGATCGCGATGCAGGCGGAAGCCGGTATCACACTACTTGCCGCGGCCGGGTTCGAGCGTTACGAAGTTTCCGCCTATGCGCGGGCGGGGCAGCCCTCGCGCCACAATCTCAATTACTGGATGTACGGCGATTACCTCGGCCTGGGCGCCGGTGCGCACGGCAAGCTGAGTCGCCGCGACGGTATCTTTCGCACCACCCGGCGCCGCTCGCCGGTGAGCTACATGGCGCAGGCAGGGACAGCGGCCGCGCGCGAGGTGAGCGGACCGGTGACGCCTGCCGATGTCGTGATGGAATTCGCGCTGAACGTGATGCGCCTGCGCCACGGTTTTCCCGCCACCTTGTTCCAGGAGCGTACGGGGTTGCCGGGAAGTCTGCTCGATGCGCCCTTTGCGCGTGCCGAGGCGAACGGCTGGCTGACGCGTGACGCCGGCTATGTGCGGCCGACAGCATTTGGCTATCGTTTTCTGAACGACCTGCAAAGCCTGTTTCTCGCCCCGTAGATCCCCGGCGGCGAGATTCGCCGGCGTAAAACCCTTCTATTTACAGCAACCTGGCAGACGCTTCGGCCGATGGGCCGGGTTTCGGCGTGTAATCTCAAGTTTGCCCTGCCCCGGGCCGATATTTCTCACGTAAACAAACGTTTTGGCGATGCCAATGGCATTAGAACTCAGCAAACATTCGATTCTCATCGTTGACGACGTGCGCGAAATGCGTGCGTCCTTGCGCGCGCTCGCGAAATCGATGGGTGCCGAATCCATCTATCTGGCCAAATCCGGTGCCGAGGCGATCGAGCTGTTGCAGGCTAACGAGATCAGTATCGTGCTTTGCGACTACTACCTGGGCGAAGGCCGCGACGGTCAACAGGTGTTCGAAGAAGCGAAAGAACACGGCATGATCGCGCCAACCGCGGCGTTTGTAATGATTACGGCAGACAATACGATGGACGTCGTCATGGCGGTAGTTGAACATCAGCCGGACGGCTATCTGATCAAGCCACTGAACAAATCCGTACTCGAGATGCGTCTCGAGAAAATCCTGCTGCGAAAACGCGTGTTCAAGGACATTGAAGCGACTATGCGCGCCGGGGATTTCACCAAGGCCGCGGCGATTTGCGACATCATGCTCGAGAACCACCCGAAACTTCGTTTCGATCTGCTGCGTCTGAAAGCCGAAGCCTTGCTCGCCGCGGGTGAAAATGAGCAGGTGGAGGCCTTGTGCGAAAACATTCTCATGGAGCGCGAAATACCCTGGGCGACAGTATGCCTTGGACGCGCGCGCTATCAGACCGGAAACATCGATGATGCGCGCGCCATGTTCACGGCGCTGATCGAGCAGCATGATGCACCGATGGAAGCGTTCGACTGGCTGACCCGGATCGAGCGTGAAGCTGGTGACCCGCACGCGGCCCAGAAAACGCTGGAGCAGGCGGTGAAACGTTCTCCGAAATCGATCGGGCGCCAGCAGGTGCTCGCCGATGTCGCCACGGATAACGGTGATTTCGCCACTGCCCGCAAAGCCTATCAGGCCGCCGTCGATCTCGGCGAGTATTCCGTTTACGCGCGCACCGACGACGAAGTCGGCCTCGTTAATTCCGTTGCTGAAACGGGCGGGCCCGAGGAAGCACTGAAAGTTCTCGACGCAATCAATCATTCGCGACGTCCGCATGGCGTGAACAATGCCGATCCCGGTTGGCGGATCGATTTGACTTACGGTCAGATGTTGCTCGCTAACGAAGAGGCGGCCAAAGCCAAGGAATCGATTGCCAAGGCACTGCACGCCTATTCGAAAGAGCAGCGTGACTCCGCTGATCCGGCGGCGCTTGCACTGGCGAAATGCTGTTACCGGGTGGGTATGATCCCCGAAGCGAAAGAGCTGATGAATCAGATCGTGAAGGAAAACCACGATAGCGGGGACGTCATCAAGGCCGTACGCCAGATGTATGTCGAACTCGGCATGGAAGACCTTGGTGAAGACCTGATTGACAGTGCCCGGCGTGCGGTCGTCGAAATCAACAACCGCGGGGTTTCGCTTGCGAAGGAAGGCAAGCTCGATGAAGCGATCACCATGTTGACGAAAGCTTCGGATGAGCTGCCGGGTAATCTGACGATCTCCCTGAACGTACTTCAGGCGGCATTGAGCCAGATCCGGCTTTCCGGTTACACCGCCGAGCGCCAGTACCTTATCGATCAATACATAAGTCGAGCCGAGCGTATTAACACGGACCATCCCAAACTTGCCAAGCTGCGCGAGAAAGTTCTCCTGCTGCAGCAGGAATCCGCGAACCGGATGCAGGCCTGATGGCGCGAGCCGAACCTGCCGCGATGGAAGCGCCGCTCGATTTCGCAGAAACCCTTGCAAGCTGCATCCACGACATCAAAAACTCCGCCGGCGTAGTAATGCTGGCCGCTGACGCGATAGCCCTGCATACCGAGCCACCGGTTGGCGATCCGCATGTGACGACCCTGCAAACCGAAGCGCGCCGAATTAACCACAACCTGATGCACCTGCTGGGTTTGTTCAAGCTCGAGCATTCCGGTTACCGGATTTCGCGCGATGTCGTGGATTGCAACGATCTGATACTCGAACTGCAGGCGCACAACGATCCGCTGCTTGCCGCGCGCGGGATTTCCTTTGCCACGCCGGACGCGGAACCGGTGGAAGGTTATTTCGACCGCGAGCTTGTGCTCGGCATCCTGAATTCCGCAATCAACAATGCACAACGCTACGCGACTGAAACTGTCCGCGTCGCGGCAAGCATTCACGACGGTTATACGGTGCTGCGCGTTGACGATGATGGTCCCGGTTATCCGGATGAGCTTGTCGCCGCGAGTGTGCCAGCGTTCGGAGGGACGAACTATCGTGCCGGTAACTCCGGACTCGGCCTGTATTTCGCGCGCCGGATCGCCGCCATGCACCAGCATCGTAGCAGGATTGGTTATGTCACCTTGTCGAATGACGGGCCAAATGGCGGGGCGAGTTTCCGGCTCTGCTTGCCATAGTGCTGTCGGTGTGCGGCGGCGGTGTTGTCGCAGCCCCTGGAATCAGGACGGCGGGTCGGCGATTTCCGCTTCCGTGACGCAGCGATTGCGCCCGCCATTTTTTGCTTCATACAAGGCGCGGTCGGCACGCTCGAATACGACATCCGCGGCCTCCTCATCGGCAAACCGCGCGATCCCTATCGAAACCGTAATAGGGACCCGGCGCTTGTTGTAGTAGAAGCCCTTCCCTTCGATTTCCCCACGCAGTTTCTCCGCCACGTGGTGCGCCTGTTCGAGTGATGTTTCAGGTAGCACAAGGACAAACTCCTCGCCGCCGTAACGGGCAATGAAATCACTGGTCCTGACATTCGCGGCGCAGATCTCCGCAACGTTCTTCAAAACCTTGTCGCCGGCCTTGTGGCCGAGGTTGTCGTTGACCGACTTGAACTTGTCGATATCGATCACGGCGAGACTCAGCTCGCGATCATGTCTTTCGTGGCGCGCCACTTCGGCGGCAATCCGTTCATCGTACGCCGCCCGGTTCGCAATGCCGGTCAACGCGTCGCGTTGTGCCCGGCTCCGCTCTCGCCGTACCTGCGCGCGCAGCCGCGTGGATTCCTCGTCCATCTGCTTCAGGCGTTCTGAAAGGCTGCGCAGACGTTGTTCGCCGCGGGCAACGCGTTCCTGATCCTGAGCCAGGTGATCACGCATGCGTGAGCCGATCTCCTGGAGACCTTCGTCGATGACATGTTTGACCGCGTTCAGATCTTCCTCGCTTTCGATAGTGGTCGCGATGACGGCGATCTGCTCGGCAACGCCCGAGGCGAGCGTTTCGCGCTCCTGCATGGAAGCACTTTGATCGGCGAACGATTCCTCGATGCCGATCTGGAGTTGTTTGAGCTTGACGGCGATGTTCTTGAGGTAGAACTCGACATCGCTCAGTTCGGATGCGAGTTTGCTGTGAAATTGGCTGACGGTGTGGCCGAGGTCGCGCAGAATCGGCGACAGGTCGCCGTCGACACTGGTTTGTTCGAGCTGAGCCTGAATATCTTTCAGCTCGTCCTTGACCTGGCCTGGCAGCGTCATCCATTCGATCAGTTCCCGCGTGATGGCGCGCGCCTGTGCAGCGCCGCGCGCGAGCAGGTTTTTCTCATCGAGTTCTTCGGAGAGCAGGGCGATGGTGTCGTCGATAACCATCAAGCGTTCGAGATCGGATTTTATTCGGCTTGAACGTTCCTGCAAGGCCGAAACTTTTTCACCGATCGATCCTGACAGTGAGATGCGGCCGAGGAAGTCGACGAATGGATCGTTGAAACCGTCAGCGGCTTCCGTCGCGTCGTCGGATTCACGTGCCAGCGCTTCGTTGAGTAATGCAACGATTTTGTCAGTATTGTCGAGTAGCGCGTCCGTCGGGCATTCGGCGATCCGCGAGATCAGGATCTCGATTTCCTTATCGTAGGCCTCCGGCACATCAAGGTTGTCGAGCAGGCGGTGTAAGGGCGCACGGGGATCCGCCCGTGCATCCGTGAATTGCTGTGAGCCCGTGTAAGCCGTGACGTGGCCCGCAAGCGCATCGACGAGGTGGCCACGTTCGTCGGCGGCAGGATTCTTGCGCAGGCTTGCCTGCACGCTTTTTAACTGCGTATCGAGTTCCGGGTCGGCGCCGAGAAACGCGAATGCGATGCGCAGCAAGGACTTGTGCAGCCGTGCCTCGGTTTCGCGCCACTCGGTACGGCGCATATCAAGCTCGCGAACCGAATCCCGATATTTCCGTTTCCAGGCACCGTCGCCCGTTGTCGTGTCTCCTGCTGTCGTTGCCATATGCCCTCAGTCCGTGCGTTGTGCGGCGCGCGGACGATGTACCACGTTACATAAATTAGCGGCGGATTTTCAGGCTTTCTTTAGCGGCGACCAGGATCGTTATCAGCGCTCGAGCTCACAGTACATAGCGCAGCAGCGCCGCGATGCTGAAGGCCGAGACGACCGTGCTGATGACGATCGTCTTGGATACCACTTCGATGCGTGCGTCGTATTGCCGGGCGAAGATAAATGCGTTGATTCCGGTCGGCATGGCAGCCAGGACGATAGCCACATGGGTCCATAGCGGGGGCACCTGGCAGAGTGTGCAGGCAAACCACACGAGCGCCGGATGCACGCAGGTTTTCAGGACGACGAGGCCGGCGGATGCGCGCACCGCGCCGCGGATCTCGTAGCGCGCAAGGCCCAGGCCAAGCGCCGTGAGCGCACACGCGGGCGCTGCAGCGCCGATAATGTCGAGTCCGCGATCGAGCACTAGCGGCAGTCCAACCCCCGACAGATTCGCGGCAATGCCGAGCAGCAGGCTTGCGATCACCGGATTCAGGGCGAGCCGTGCAAGCATTCTCAGCACGCTGTGCGCTTGCGCCCCGTCATTGCGCCCGTAGATCTCGATTACCCACGTCGTGGCCGGGAACATCAGCATGCTCTGCAGCGCGAGCAGAATGAACAGCGGCAACGCGGCAGCCTCCCCGAACGCAGTGATCACGAGAGGGAAACCGAGCATCACCATGTTGCTGTAGCCGGCGGCGATACCCGCAATGCCCTGGTCCCTGCGCGACCAGCCGAGGCCGAAGCGGGCGAATGCGATGCCGAGCGCGAATGTTGCGAACGAGGCACCATAGAACGCGCCGATATATGCCCACGGCACGTTCGACGGCAGGGTGGTTGTGGCAAGCGTTCGGAACAGCATTGCCGGCACCGCAACGTAGAACATAAACCGGGTCAGGGCTTCGCTCGCGGCGATGCTCAGCACACCGGACCGTGCGAGCACGTAGCCCAGCGCGACGATGGCGAAAATCGGCGTGATGATGTTCAAAACTGCCTGCACGAGTTGCTGCCCCCGGCGCTCAACGGGTCTCACACGGTGCCCGCAAACCCGCAGTCTAACGGAGTTTCTTTTCGCCCCGGTGTCCGGCGCCTAAAGAATTCGCGTCGCAGGCCGTTTCCGGTGTGATGAAACCCCGTTGGAATAATGTTGTGCGTCCATTCGAATCATTTGTCCCGGTAGCACGGCTTGCCGTCGCATTTGTCTGTTTGCTCTTGACCGCCACCCCGGGCCTGGCGGCAACGGCGCCGGTCGACGTGCGCATACTCGTTGATGTATCCGGCAGCATGAAAGCGAACGACCCGCAGAACCTTCGCGTGCCCGCCGTCAGGCTGGTGGCGGAACTGATGCCGCGTGGCGCGATCGCGGGTGTGTGGTTATTCAGCGAAGACACGGAAACCTTGATCCCGGCCACCGTGGTTGACGGTGAGTGGAAACAGCGCGCGCTGAAGGCGCTGGATCGGATCCACTCGCGCGGCCAGTTCACGAATATCGAATCAGCGCTCGCGGCGGCCAGCGCGGACTGGCAAATTGCCCCCGTCGACGGCGGCGAGCGACATATCATCCTGCTGACTGATGGCATGGTCGACGTCTCGAAACAGGCTGATTTGAGCACCGCCTCGCGCGCCCGGATCCTGGACAATCAACTCGCGCGACTCAAGGCGCTCGGCGCGCGCGTGCACACAATCGCGCTGTCGGAAAACTCTGATCGCGAACTGCTCACGACGCTCGCCGCAACGACCGAGGGCTGGGCCGAGGAAGTGGCCGACGCTTCGAGTTTGCAGCGGGTGTTCCTGCATATGTTCGAGCAGGCGACGAAACCGGATTCCATACCCCTGCTCGACAATCGTTTCGACGTTGATGCGTCTGTCTCGGAGCTGACCCTGCTCGTGTTCCGTGGCGAGCAGGAGCCACCGCTGCGCCTGATTAACCCGGCCGGCAAGAACCAGGATCTGACCAGCCACGCGGATAACGTCAGCTGGCGCAGCGATAGTGGCTACGACCTCGTCACCGTGAGCGATCCGCTTACCGGGACGTGGCAAATCAATACACAGCCGGATCCCGACAACCGGGTGATGATCGTCACGGATTTGAAGCTTTCGATCGAGGATGTCCCGGCCTACCTCATGACTGAGGAAGTACTGCACGTACTCGCCCGTATTACCGAGCAGGGCAAGCCGGTCGAGCGACCCGATTTTCTGCAGCTGCTGGGTGCGGATATGACGGTCGCGACCGTGGGATCGAGCGGTCTCGGCGGCGAACCGATGACCCTGGACGACGCCCGCGGGGCGTTCGTCGGCGAACGTGTGGTGGACTGGCCGGCCGGCGATTACGAACTGCTCGTGCGGGTAGACGGCGGTACGTTCAAGCGCCAGCAACGGACGAAAATCCGCATCCATGGTGCGCCGTTTACGTTTGCGCGCAAGCTCGGCGCGGATGGCCAGAGCATCGAGGTGACGGTCACCGCGGCCACGGACCTTGTTGATGTCGCGAGCTTGAGCGGGATCGTCGTGGTTGCGCGCCCGGACGAGTCGAGTGAAGTATTTGATTTGCCGGCATTCGACGGCAGCCAGTCGCGGCTCATTATCCCGGCTTCGATCAACGGCCCTTATCAGGTTGAACCGAGGATGTTCGGACAGACGCGTAGTGGCCGCTTTCTGAGCGTGAAGGCAACTCCGCTCGCCACGGAAATAACCGCCGGTACGGATCTGCCAGCCGCGACCCCGGCGCCGATGCCGGAACCCGCACCGCCGCCGCCGCCATCCATCGACTGGATGATGAGTTCCGCGCTCGTCCTGGGTGGTAACGTTTTTATCGGTTTGCTGTTTGCCGGTGTCTGGTTTGCCGTTGGGCGGCGCAAGACACCGACGGCGAACGAGGTGGTACTGCAATGATTACAACAACATTCGAAGCGGCGTTCGCAATTCTTGCTGTTGAGTTCGCGCTGCTGGCGCCGCTCGCCGTATTCTTCGCGCTGCGCGGCGCTCGTAACGTCGAGGCGGCAACCACCTCGGAGGCGACGGAACTCGTGGCGAAAGTCGCTGACACGGAGGACGCGCGCCGCACTGCCCTGCAAACCGTGTTCCGGGAAAAGTATCAGTACGAGGGCGACGAACTCGATGCGGCCGTTGACGAATTCATGCAACGCGAAAAAGCGTTCTACAACGCCGTCGTCGGTGCGGTTCTCGGTCGCGGGGACAGCAAGATTTCGGATATCAACGATGAATTGACGAAAGTCGTTGCGCCCTGGATCAGTCTCACGCCGAAGAACATGGTGGACGCAAAATCGGTCGCGGCGGTTGCCACGGAGAAGGATCGGATCGAAATCGAGCTCGGAGAAACAAAGGAAACGCTGGAGAAAATGATCGCGGAATACAATCGCGCGTTCATGCGTGAAGCCGCGGCAAAGGAAACCGCAGACGCTGCGGCGGCTGAGCCGGAAGACGCGGCCGAGGGCAGCCCCGCAGCGGACGTCGCGGACGACCTCGATGAGCTCGACTACAAAACCGAGGAATTGCACGATCTCGATGATGTACTTGCCGCCATCGAGGCGAAGCGGACGGGCGATAAGGCGGATGGCGAAGCGGATGGCGAAGCGGATGCCGATGCCGATGCCGATGCCGATGCCGATGCCGATGCCGAAGCGCCGAGGGCGGACGCTGAACCGCCTGACGATTCGATCGTCAACCTCGATGAAGACGACGATGAACTTGCCGACGTGGACGCGGAATTTGCCGGCGAAGTTGCGGCAGCGGTTGTCGACGAAGGGGATTCCGTCGAGGAACTCGATGCGCTTGAAGAGCTCGACGATGACGTTCTTGGCGACACGATGGCGGAACGCGGGGACAAGCCGATGACGGCCGATGATCTTGATGAGCTGATGGAAAGCCTCGACGCAGACGGCGTCGACGAAACGCAATCGGCCTGACTGCCGGGGCGGCTGTCAGGCCGTCCCGGTCGACGCGATCAGGCCGGCTTGGCGGCGAGACGGGATTTGGACAAGCGCTCACCCGTGCTTGCATGTGGCGTACGCGCGACGCTGTCGCCGGCTTTCTCGATCTCGCGCGCCTCATCGGCGAGACGGGCAGCCGCACGGATCATTTCGTGACCCGCGGCGACGAGCGTGATGTATTGCGCCGGGTCCTGCTCAGCGAAGCACCCTTTCGACGTGGTGGCGGCCACGCTCTCGGCGATTTTCAGGGCCGCGAGCGCTTTTGCCGCCGCATACGGATTCGCGAATTCGCCGGCCGCGATGCATTTCTCCGGGGTCGCGTTGATTTTCGGCAATGCCGGTGTCGCGCCGGACTTCATCGCCGCGATGACGCCGTCGAGTTCATTCTGAATCAGCCGCAGCACCCCGGTCGTTGCGAGCACCCTGATGACATCGGCATTGAACAGCGCCATTTCACTCGGATCGAGAAACTCCCGCCGGGCACCGATCATCGGATCGGCAGTGAGAACGAAAAAGCCCTGATTATCCGGCACGTCGACGATCTGTTTGCCGTCGTCATTCTTTTTGTAGAACGCTTTCTTCGACGGGCCATCCGAGATCGTGATGACGGGGATGCCGGCCTGCGCAACAGCGGCGCGTGACTGCTTGGGGCCGGGCAACGCGGCGTTTGGCGACACCATGACGATCAGATCCGGCGCACTGGCAATGATCGCGGCCGTTGCCGCGGCGCAGGCGTCCGGGTCGAGTTTCGCGCCGCTTGTTACGGCCGTTACCTGCAGGTCGTCGCGGTCGGCGCGTTCGTCGAGCAGCAAATCGAGCAAGGGGGCGGCGCCGATACAGCCGAGTTTCAATACGCCGAGTTTGAATTCTTTGTTTGCCATGAGAGCTTCCTTCAATTCGTTTTGCCGCCGCGGCATCCACGCGAGGCACTGGCTAAGGATCAGCGCTGTCGGGCGCGCATCAGGGCCGCGCAGTTATCGCAGTCGCAGAGTAGCGAGTCAAGCGCCGGTCGGCTGCGCGGATGAACGACAGTCCGCTGGCCGGCGCGATTACGACTCACACGACCGCGCAGCGTGCATCGTTGCCGAGGCCCGCGCGCATCAGCCCTTCGCCGTAGTGCGCGAGATCGGCTTCGAGCCGGAACGGCATGCGATTGAGATGATCGGTCAGATCGAACATCGGATACGCCTTGAGATAATGCGCGGCCGCGGCGCAGGCACGTTCCTCGAACCCCGCGTGAGCGAATGCGGCGGCTATCCAGCGGTAGAAGTAAATCTGTGGCGAATCGAGTTTTTCCCACACCGCGATCGCTTCGTCATAACGCCGCGCGTTGAAATAGGCGACGACATAGGCAGAGCGTTGCCACTGGGCGAGATTGGGGTTCAGGCCGAACGCCTGATCGAGGCGCTGCAAAGCCTGGTCGGAAGCGCCATTGTGGCTCAGCACCGTGGCCAGGAAGACGAAACCGTCGGGGTCGTTCGGGTTCAGGGAGATGCCTTTCTCGATTGCCTCGAGCGCGCGGCTGAGTTCCTTGCGGTAGAAATAGACCTGACCGAGCGCGAGCCGGTTCGAATGGGATGACTGGTTTACCTGTACGCCTTTCAAGGCAATTTCGAGCGCCTTGTCGAGCGTCGCCTGCGGATCATCGGCCCAATACTCGTTATATGCGGTGAGGTAGCTCCACGCGAGGCTCGCATACGCGCGCCCGTATTCCGGATCGAGTGCGATCGCCTGTTTGTACAGACGCCGCGCTGTGCAATTGTCTTCGTTAGTGAAGCGGAACCAGTGTTCGCGACCACGCAGGACGAGTTCGTAGGCCTGCAGGTTTTCTGTGCGATCGTCGCCGAGCACGCGCCGACGCTCGCTGTCCGCGAGGTGTCCGACGAGCGTGGCGACAATCTTGCCGGTGAGTTCGTCCTGCACCGCGAACACGTCTTCGATCTGACGATCGTAACGTTCCGCCCACAGGTGGTGGCCGGAGGCTGCCTCGACGAGCTGGGCCGTAACCCGCACCCGGTTGCCGCCCTTGCGCACGCTGCCCTCGAGGATGTAGCGCACATTGAGCGCTTCACCAACTTCCGATACGTTTACCGCTTGCCCCTTGTAGGCAAACGTGGAATTGCGTGCGACGACCATGATTTCGCGGAACCGTGACAGCTCCGTGATGATGTCTTCGCTGATCCCGTCGGCGAAATACACCTCATCCTCGTTGTCGCTCATGTTCGTGAACGGCAGCACGGCGATCGACGGTTTATGCGGCAGTACGCGGGCGACGGCGGCGCTCGATTCCTCGCGCACGGCATCGCCACGGTGGATGCGGCCAATCTGGTAGACCCGGATCGGGCGCACGATATTTTTTACTTCGTGCTCGCCGATGAATTCGATCGATTCTTCCACCTTGCCTTCGATGAAATCGAACACCTGGCCCGAGAGCGTGATGCCGCCGGCCGGCGCGAGGCTTTCGAGGCGTGCCGCGATGTTCACCCCGTCGCCGTAAATCGTGCCGTCGGCCTGTTCGATGACATCACCGAGATTGACCCCGATGCGGTATTGCATGCGGCGATCGGCCGCCATGCGATCATTGCGCGCTTCGAGATCGCGCTGGATCTCGATCGCGGCCTGAATTGATTCGACGACGCTGTCGAAGATGGCGAGGATGCTGTCGCCCGAGGTGTCCACGACCCGGCCGTCGTGCGTCGCGATGAGCGTGCGAAACACTTCGCGGGAATTGTTCAGCGTCTCGAGCGTGGCCCTTTCGTCGGCACCCATGAGGCGCGAGTAGCTGACGACATCGGCACTCAGGATGGCTGCAAGTTTTCGCCGATTTTCCGCCATCTTATTGATTACCCGTGATAAATCTACAGTTTTTGGCTTGGGAGCCAAGTCCGTCGCGGGGCGTATGCCGCAGTGCACAATGCTACGCCTTCAACCCGGGCCGTTCAATTACCCATAGGGTACCCATATGGGGCCGCGTGCGGGGTATGCAAGTGGACCCGTGTGGCAGTTGTCGTGTGCTTCCGCTACTGTCGTGGTGCGAACCACAGCCCGGGTAACAGGATAATAGACCATGAGCGATGTCGAGATGTCCGGGCAGCGCGAAATCGCGCCGCCGTCCGTGGATGAATTACGCCGTTCCGCCGCCGCGTTGCATTTCGAATTCAGTGAGGCTGAGCTCGCGGAGTTCGCGTTATTTACCGCACCGCTCGCCGGCGATTACGCAACCGTGGAGTCACTTCCGGATCCGCGCCTGCCGGTGAAATACCCGCGTACGTCGGGGCAGCGCCCGCCGGCGGCAGAAAACCCGCTGAACGCGTGGTACTGGAAAAGTACGATCTCCGGCGCTCCCGGTGGCAAACTCGCGGGCAAGCGGATCGTGGTCAAGGACAACATCTGCGTTGCCGGCCTGCCAATGATGAATGGTTCGGCTGTGTGGGAAGGCTTTATCCCTGAGCAGGATGCCACCGTCGTCACGCGGGTACTTGATGCCGGCGCCGAGATTCTTGGTAAGGCCGTGTGTGAGAACTACTGCTTTTCCGGCGGCAGTCACACTTCGGCGACGGGCCCCGTGCTGAATCCGCACAACCCGGCGCACATGTCGGGGGGATCGTCGAGCGGGTGCGCGGCGCTCATTGTGGCGGGCGAGTGCGACATGGCCATCGGCGGTGACCAGGGTGGTTCGATCCGGATGCCAAGCTCGTTTTCCGGCTGTTACGGGATCAAGCCGACGTACGGACTTGTGCCGTATACAGGCGCGTTCCCGATCGATCAGAGCGTCGATCACCTTGGCCCCATGGCCGGATCCGTTACCGATTGTGCCCTGCTGCTCGAAGTGCTCGCGGGTTTCGATGATGGTCGCGATCCGCGGCAGGATCCGCGCCTCGAGGTGAAGCCCTATACGCAGTCTTTAACCGGTGACGCGCGGGGCTTGCGGATCGGGATCGTCACCGAAGGTTTCGGGTCGCCGGTGTCAGAGCCGGATGTCGACAGCATCGTGCACCAGCAGGCGTTGCGCTTTGCCGACGCCGGCGCGCGCGTTGTCGAAGTGTCGATCCCGGAACATTCCCGGGCGCCGAGTATCATGCTCGCGAGTATGCTCGACGGCACCCTGGCCACGTTCACGGATTACAGCGGCACCGGCCCTAACCCGCGCGGCTACGCGTTTACGGACGCCGTGCGCTTCTACAATGAAAAGCGCAGGGCGCGGGCCATGGATATGCCGGTAACGGTAAAGACGATGTTGCTGTTCGCCCATGTGATGCGCGAACGCTACGGCGTGTACTACTCCGCGAAAGCGCAAAATCTCGTGCGCGAATTGCGCGCGGCCTACGATGCGGCGCTGGCCCAGATAGACATTCTGCTGATGCCGACGACCCCGATGAAAGCGCTGAAAATACCCGCGCCGGACGCCGGCCAGGCTGAAATCATGGCGACCGCACTACCGATGATCGGCAACACGGCGCCGTTCAACGCCACCGGGCATCCGTCGATGAGTGTTCCTGCCGGGATGTCGGCCGGGCTGCCGGTCGGCCTCATGCTGACCGGACGCCTCGGTGAGGACGATGTCGTTTTGCGCGCCGCCCACGCCTACGAACAACTGAACCGGTGAAGCAGCATCGGCTTCGATGAACGGGCTGACATGCCGGTTGAATCGCGGCGACTTCTTTCACGACCGGGCACGGCAGGCGAATGCGCAGCGGCGAGCGTAACGTTGTTGGTGTAATCGTCGCTAGGCAGCGCAGCTGGTGAGAAATTCAGCCAGCGCCGCGTTGAATTCCGCCGGTCGCTCGATATTCGACACGTGCGCGGCATCGAGTTCGACATAGCGTGATCCGGCAACCTGTGCGTGCATCTCGCGCATCGCGGCAGCCGGCGCACCGGCGTCGTGCGTGCCGGCGATAAACAGGGTCGGCAGCGTGATCTCCGCCAGGCGTTCCTGATAAGCCAGGTGCTTCAACGCGCCGCAACAACCGAGATAACCCTGTACCGGCGTGGCCGCAATCATCGCCCGCACCGCCGCCATGTCGTCCGGGCGCGCGGCGCGTGTCGGCGCGGTAAACCAGCGCTCCAGGGTTGCATCGAGGATCGGTTCGAGCCCCGTTTCGCTGACCGCCGCGATGCGGTCGTCCCATACCTTGACCCCTTCCGGGCCATAGCCGGCGACGCAATTGCACGCCGTGATACTCGAGATCCGATCGGCATGATCGAGCGCAAGCCCGAGTGCCGTCATGCCACCCATCGACAGTCCGACGAAGTGCGCCGCAGGAATCTCGAGCGCATCGAGCAGGGCGACGACGTCGGCCGCCAGTTGTTCGAAAGCGTACGGCCCGGCGGGCACTGCGGTCGTGCCATGACCGCGCTGGTCGTAGCGAATCACGCGAAAACGATCGCTGAAAGTGTTCGCCTGGTCCTGCCACATCGACAGGTTTGCGGCGAGTGAATTTGAAAACACGAGTGCGGGGGCATCGGCGGGACCGTCTTCGGCGTAATGCATTTCGAGCGTCGCGGTTTTCACGCTGGGCATGGTGGTCGATTCCTCACTGTTGATTCACGGGTAACTGCGTGGACGTGATTGTACGGAATTCCGTCGACCGCGGCCGCACGGATGCCACGTTGGCGCCGCCGTTTCTCCGCCCGTCCGTCCGGGCGCGCACGCCATCGCGAGCGAGGCGCCCGGCAGTCTGTATCCGGTCTCAACCCTCAACCCATATGCAGCTTGACGACATCGGCAAGGCGTTCGTGCGATTCGACGAGACGCTGGCCCAGAATATTGCTGATGTTCTGATGCAGCCGCGCTGCTATCCGCGGGTAGAAACGCAAGCCCTGGCGTGCGCCGGCGGCATCGAGACGCACAACGGTCATGGGCTCGGCGGCGACGACAGTCGCGGTGCGTTCGACGTTTTCGCCGGAAAAACCGATTTCGCCGAAGACATCGCCGGGTTTCAGATTGTCCAGTTCGAGTTGCAGCTCGCCGCGCTTGAACTGCACCTGCGCCTCGCCCTTCAACACCACGTACATACCACTCGTGTGCGTACCCTTTTCGATAATGACTTCGCCGGGCGCGAAATCCTGCATCTTCGACAGCAGGACCACTTTCTTCGTCGCGTACGGTGACATGCCCTGAAACAACGGGCAACGCACCAGCACGTCGCGGTCGAGCTGCAGACCGACGATGTCCCAGACGGTGGCCAGGCGCAGATGCTGCAGCGCGATCGGCATGACCACGAGATCGGAAATGAGCGCGTAGATCATCGTCGCCGCGGCGAGCAGGCCAAACTGCGCGACGATGCTGAAATTCGAGAACGCGAGTACGCTGAAACCGAGCGCGAGTGCGATCGACGTCGAGACGATCGGTACGGCTTCGCCGCGTATCGTGGCGCGCACCGCGTCGCGTTCGTGTACATGCTTGTGGCTCTCCGCACCGAAGCGCGTCATCAGGTGCACGGTATCGTCCACCGCCACGCCGATCGCAATCGCCGCAACCATCGCCGTGCCAGGGTTCAGTGGCACGCCGAGTATCCCCATGAGGCCGAAGTTCAGCACTACGGGAATGATGTTTGGCACCAGTGACAGCAAACCGGCGAGTACGGAGGTGTACAGAATACTGAAGAGCAGGAAAATCACCGTGAGGATCAGGAATAGCGAGGAAATCTGACCTGAAATGAGCGACTCCGCCGCCGCGTTCACCATGAGATTCTTGCCCGTCAGGGCGTAATCGACGTCGGGTCCGAGCACGATCGGGACAACGTCGCGAAACTCCCGCAAGGTGCGATTCAGCGCAACGGAATCGGTGAGGTTGTGGCGCACCATGATTCGCGCGCGCGAGTAGTCCGCGGTGACGAACGCTTCGAGATCCGCGCGCGTCACGCTGGACAGATACAGATCGACGTCTTCCGCTGCCGACGGCACCCGGTAGTAATGTGGATCGCCCTGATGATATTCCTGGTGCATCAGCGCGATGATGTCGGCGAGCGACTGGGTTTTGTCGAACAGACCGAGTTTATCGAGCAAAGCCTGCACGGCGGCGATTTTTGCAATACCGGCCGGGGTTTCGAACAAGCCTTCGATCTTGCTGTCGAGCGTTACGCTGAAGACCTTCAATCCCGCCACCTCGTCGTGCAAGCGGTTCGCGTCGACGACAAACGGGTGGTCCGGCTGGAAATAGGATAGCGGATCGTTGTTGATCCGGATCTTGCCAATCTGCGACCCGAACGCGAGGACGAGGGCGGCGGTGAGCGCGACGATCACGCCCGGATAGCGACCACTGCAGAACTCGATTCCACTTACGATCAGACCAATCAGGCCGCTCGGTCGCGCGTCGTCGCCCGCGAGCGGGTTCTTCTGCGGGCCGAACGCGTGCAGCAGTAAGGGCACGGCGAGCACCGTGACGACGAGATTCGCGAGCATCGCAAATGCGCTCACGATCGCGAACTCGCGGATCAACGGTATCGGGGTCAGTGCGTTCACGGCAAATCCGAGCGCCGTTGTCGCGGCGGTGATGAGTACGGGCAACCCAACCTTGTTCGCCATGACCCGGAGCGCGATGCTGCGCCGGGGTCCAGGGGCGTCCGGCAGCCCGCTCATGAACGCCGCGATCAGGTGTACGTCTTCCGTGGATCCGATCACCATGACGAGTGCCGGCACCATCGCCGTCAGCAGGGTCAGCGGAATGCCGGCATAGGCCATGAAGCCGAACGTCCACACAAGCGTGAGTCCCGAGGTGATCAGCGGTATCGGCAGGGCCCGCGCGGAGCGCAGGAACAGCGTGATCGTCAACAACAGGATGGCGACGGCGCACGGGATCAACACCCGGAGGTCCCGGAACAGCCCCTGGTCAATTTCCTTGTTCAGACGCGGGGTACCAACCTGGAACACGCTTTCGAAGTCGGCGCGCAACGGCGCAATCCGTTCTTCGATCAGGTGATACATTTGCAGCGGCAGTGCCGGCTTATCGGGATCGGCTTCGTAGCCGAGCGAAATTACGGTCGCGAGACCATCAGCGGAGATCACATTGCGCCGCATCAGCGGGCTGTAGAAAGCGTCTTCGCGCAAAGCGTCGATTCTGGCCGGATCGCGCGGCACGAGATCCATCAGCGGTCCGGCGGCGACGTAGTCTCCCTTGTCACGAATGTTCGTCGCCGTGAACAGACTGCTCACCTTCGTGATTCCAGGCGTGTCTTCGAGCGCAAACGTCACGTTCTGCAGTTTCAGCAACTGCTCGCGCGTCCACAGATCCGGTGCGCGCACGTAGATCAGGGCCGTGTGCTCGCGGCCGAAATCGTCCTGCATGCGGAACAGATCGTCCCAGCCGGGATCGGATTTACTGATCAGCTTTTCATCACTGCGATCAACCAGCAGCTCCGGCAGCTGTGTGGCGGCGAGCGCGGTCACGGCAACGAGCAGGAGTAACGCGATCACGCGGCCACGCGGCCCGGGGGCGAGGGTTCTTTCGATCATCGCGATTCGAACATCGTCGGAGATGGCCCTAAGTGTAGCGACTTGTGGCTTTGTGAACCGCTCTGTACGGGGCAGTGGTATGCGCGCACAGGTGGGAAGATCCACCTGGACAGGCAAAAAGGCGCTTGCGTGACGGGAAACAGGGTCGCGGGCAAGGAGGGCAGGAGCCCGCCCGGTTTACAGCAGCTGTTACCCTGGCTCC
Source organism: Gammaproteobacteria bacterium (assembly GCA_965216305.1). GTDB lineage: Bacteria > Pseudomonadota > Gammaproteobacteria > UBA11873. The sequence continues at coordinate 534,432 of OZ244144.1, forward strand.
CGGTGCCCGGCGATCAACCCTGCGCAACCGGCATCGACCACACACCACGCATGACCATCGTATCCATGTAGTCGTGTTCGGCACGCACGAGGCGCAGATCGGGCATTTCGCGCATGACGGCACCAACCGCCACGTCGCCTTCGAGTCGCGCGAGCGGCGCGCCGAGGCAAAAGTGGATGCCGTAGTTGAATGTCAGATGCGGGTTCGGGTTGCGGTCGATATCGAACGTGCCCGGCGCGTCGAAACGGCTCGTGTCATGGTTCGCGCCGTGGATCATGACAAACACCCGCTCGCCCGCGCGAAGTTGCCGGCCGTGGCGTTCGTGGTCGGCCTTCACGAGACGCACCGAAGCGAGTGTCGGTCCGTCGTAGCGCAGGATCTCCTCGACAGCGGGCTTCACGAGCGCGGAATCGTTGCGCACACGCGCCGCGGTGACCGGATGCTGCAGTAGTGTTCGCACGCCGTTGCCAATCAGATTTGTCGTTGTTTCATGGCCGCCGAACAGGAACAGGATGGCCGTACCGATGACTTCGTCCTCGGTCAATGCATCGTCGTTCTCGCGACAGGCAACGAGTTTCGTCAACATGTCGTCGCGCGGTCGCGACGTGCGCTCGCGAATCGCGGCGCGAAAATAATCCGCCATCGCGATGGCGGCGGCTTCGGCGCGCGCGTACTTGTCCTTCGATGTGGTTGCGCCGCCTATGAACGGCTGCATCTCGGCCGACCACGAGTGCAATTGCTCCATGTCGTCCGGCGGCAGGCCAAGCATCGTCAGTATCACGTTCGCTGGCAGCGGGTAGGCGAACTCCGAGATGAAATCGAATTCCGGCTTGTCGCGCAGCGGTTCGAGCTGCTGCGCGACGGCCTGTTCGATCGCCGGCCGCAGTTTGCGGATCGCACCCGGCGTGAACACCTTGTTAATCAATTCGCGGATCCGCGTGTGCTCCGGTGGATCCTTGAACGCAACCCAGGTATTGAGATAACGGATCACCTCTTTCACGCCGCGGCGTTGCGCGTCCGGCAGGCTGGCGAAGTACGGGGTAAGGCGGTCGGCGGAAATTGTTTCTGCGCGCAACACGTCGCGGACATCGTCGTAGCGGGTAAACACCCAGCTCTTCAACGGCGCACACCAGTGGCACGGGTCGGATTCCTGCAATTGCCGGAACACCGGCAGCGGGTCGTTGATGGTGTCGCGATCGCGCGGATTGTAAAGGTCTGCATCAACGGCCATCGGCTGCTCCGGTGGGCTTGCCGGGCGGTTCGCGAGATACATGGGCCCGGCATTTTCTTGTTAAACTTTGCGCTCTGCTCGGTCGTCAGGCCGGGCGCGACTCACATGGTACCCGACTATGAAAGACGTCTACATCATCGGCAGTTACAGCACGGCTTTCGGCCGCAGACCCGAAGATTCCGTCAAGGATCTCACGCGCGAAGCGTACGCGGGCGTACTCGCGGATGCGGGGCTCGACGACCCCGAGCGGATTGAATCGAGCTGGTTCGGTAACTGCGGCATGTGGACTGATGAGCAAGGCAGTATTCGCGGCCAGGTTTGCCTCACCCCGCTCGTGCGCGAGGGGCGCTTCCCCGAGCGTATCCCGCTGACGAACGTCGAAGGCGGCTGTGCGACCGCATCGCTTGCGCTGAACGGAGCGTGGAAAGACGTACTCTCGGGACAGGCCGCGATGAGCATTGCCTTCGGGGTCGAGAAAACGTTCTACCCGGAAACGCCCGAGAAAACGTCGAAGATGTATTTCGGCGGGATCGATCAGTACAACCCCGAGGAGTGGGAGCAGTATTACCGCGAGGCCGGCGAACTTGCCGGGAAAGCGTTCGAACCGGGCCCGGATCGCACGATTTTCATGGATACCTATGCGATGCAGGCGTGCCACCACATGAAGCGTTACGGCACGACCCAGCGCCAGATCGCCGCCGGTGCGGCCAAGAATCACAACCACGGCGCAATGAATCCGAAAGCGCAATACCGCTTCGAAACCACCGTCGATGAAGTGCTCGCCGATCGTCCGGTGACGTTTCCGTTGACCCGCGCGATGTGCGCACCGGTTGGTGATGGTGCCGCCGCGGCGATCGTGTGTTCCGCCGAAGCGCTGCGGGAACTGCCGCCTGCGGTGCGCGAGCGGGCCGTACGCATTGCGGCGCAGGGTTTGAGCGGCGGCAAGTATCGCTCGCTCGATGAGGACGGCCTGAGCCGTTTCGCGGCCGAACGTGCGTATCGCATGGCGGGCTTGCAACCGTCCGACATCGATGTCGCTGAAGTCCACGACGCAACATCGTTCTGCGAAATCTACCAGGTGGAAATGATTGGCCTGTGCGCACGCGGCGAAGGTGGCGCCTTCGTGGAAAGCGGTGCGACGACCCTTGGTGGCCGGGTCCCGGTGAACACCTCCGGTGGTCTCGTCTCGAAAGGCCACCCGGTGGGTGCCACGGGCCTGTCGATGACAAACGAACTTGTCCTGCAGTTGCGCGGCGAGGCGGGGGAGCGCCAGGTTGAAGGCGCGCGTTTCGCACTGGCGGAAAACGGTGGCGGCGTGATCGGTTTCGACGAAGCGGCGTGTTCCGTGCTTATTCTCGAGCGCGGTGCGTGAACCGGGCTGTAATTATGATCCACGGCGTCCCCAAAGCGACCACCCATAGGCCTTGCCGGCATCCTGTCGGGCGTGGCGCTGCGGCGCGTTGCTGCCTTGCGCTGTTGTTGTTGTGCCTTGCCGGTCCCGCGGGCGCGGATTTCAAGTCGGCGAAAGCAGCCTACGATGCCGGTGATTATGTCACCGCCTACAAGGAGTTCCTGTTTCTCGCCGAAACCGGCGACCCGAGCGCGCAAACGATACTTGGCGTGCTGTACGAGAACGGCGCCGGCGTTGCACGCGATCCCGGCGAGGCGGCAAAGTGGTATCACCTTGCCGCCGAGCAGGGCAACGTCGCGGCGCAAACGAATCTCGGATTTCTTTACGACACCGGCACCGGCGTGCCCGAAGACAACGCGAAAGCCGTGGAATGGTTCCGCCTCGCGGCCGAGCAGGGCAGTGACCTGGCGCAATACAACCTCGGCAGCCTGTACGCGCAAGGCGAAGGCGTAGAAGCAGACTTCGGCGAAGCGGCGCGCTGGTATACGCTCGCCGCGGACCAGGGTCTCGTACAGGCGCAGGTGAAACTCGCCACGATGTACGGCCAGGGGCAGGGCGTCGGGCAGGACAGCGAGAAAGCCGCGAACCTGCTGAAAGCAGCGTCTGAGCAAGGAGACGCGAAAGCGCAGTATCTGCTCGGTAATTTTTATGCCGAAGGTGAAGGTGTAGAGCGGGATCTCGTCAAAGCCTATGCATGGTGCGGCACCGCAGCCGCGAATGGTCTCACCGTAGCGGCTCAGTGCTTCGAGGAACTCGGCACGCGTATGGACGACGCCGAGCGCGACCAGGCGCGGCGCCTCGCGCGCGATTATCGCGAGCGCTACGTGAAAAAAGCGGCAGCGCAATAATTGCCGCGGCGTTCGGCGTAACGCCATGCACGCTATTGCACGGTCCCGCCGGCGCGATTCAGCGCCCGCCCGCCAACGCCGCACCACGCCGCTTTGCGTGCGCCGGCCCCGCCCCCCGGGCGCTATCGCTTGCGGGGGCGCATGATGCAGATCGAACTCGACTTACGCTGGCACACACAGGTAGATGGCGTCCGTGTCGAGATCGATGAACCCCTGTTCGCGCTATTGCACGCCATCGCCGCGGGCGGCAACCTGAATTTCGCCGCGAAAGAACTGGGCGTGTCCTACCGTCATGCGTGGGGTCTCGTCCGTAACTGGGAACAACGGCTCGGATCGCCGCTGCTGGTTTCACGGCAGGGTCGTGGCACCCACCTGACAACGTTCGGCACCGCCCTGCTTGCAGCACGCGAGCAGGCTGAGCAAACGCTCGCACAACCGCTCGCGGCGACCGCATTGCGTGCGGGGGCCAGCATGGAGGCTGCTATCGCCAGTGAATGCCGGCGTGTCTGGATCGCATCGAGTCATGGCGATCGCGTCACCGCACTGCGCGAGCACCTCGTGGCGAAAAACCGGGATGTCGCGCTTGAAATTGTCGGCAGCGAAGGCGCGCTGCGCCATTACCGGCGGGGCGACGCGAACATCGCCGGTTTTCACTTGCCCATGGGCGCCCTCGGCCGCTCCGTCGCGGCAAAGCTCATCGGCATGCTCGACGACAAACACGACGCCTTGTATTTGCTCGACATCAGGGCGCTGGGCCTGATGTCCCGCCCCGCGCATCGCATCGAGGAACTCGCCGAGCTTACTGGCGGTGCGATCCGCTTCGTCAATCGCCAGTCCGGCTCGGCAACCCGGCTCACGTTCGACGGCTTGCTTGGCGAGTACGGCATCGCGCCCGGTGAAATCCACGGCTACCGCGACGAGGAATACACCCACACCGCGGTTGCCGCGCTCGTGGTCAGCCGCGACGTGGATGCCGCGTTCGGCGCGGAGGAAGCCGCCCGCCATTTCGATTTATGTTTCGTACCGATGGTGGAAGAACGTTTCTATATCGTCGTCAACCGCACGTGTGACAGCAGCATCCGTCAGGCCGTGGCCGATTACTGCGCCGGGCTCGAATTCGATACCGCGACAAAAATGAAATCCGATGAGCGCGCGCCAACCGTGGCGGTGCTCAAGCGCGTGCACCGGGCCGGTTTCTGGAAGTAGGGCCAAACCAACGCGTTATCCTGCCGCTTACTTCAGCAGTACCGCCGCTATCGAGCGTCGGAGCACAGTCGCTACACGCCGATTCGTCCAACCGCAGTCACTGACGAATAAATCCCAGACCTGCACGGAACACATGATCCACAGGTAGTCCGCAGCTTCCCTGACGTTCCATTCGGAACTCAGCGCATCGTCCGCCGCAATCGAAGCGACGAGCTCCGCGAACCATGTTCTCAGTTCCGCCATCCGATCTTCCCAGGCGTGTGCCGCATCGGGATCAGTGGCTCGCAAGCGGATCAGATCACGGGCGACCGGAAGGATTCTTGCGGCAAACTCAAACCAGGAAATCAGATACCCGTCGAGGCGCGCCGCAGCGGATCGTTTGCGCGCAGCGCGGTCGAATGCCGCGCGGATTTCGAATCGCTCATCCGCGCGCAGCACGAGAGCGGTAAGCAAGCCGCCGCGGGTGCCGAAATGTAAATAAACGGCCTGCCGGCTGACCCCGGCGGCCGCGGCGATCGCTGCCATCGAAACGTCCGCGCCGCGCGCCGAGATAAGTTCCCAGGCAGAGTCGAGAATGTCTTCCCGGGTCGCACGCATTCTGTTTTTGCTTGACACGTGTAAACTATCCGATTAACTTTACAGCTGTAAAGTATAGAGGATTGAGGATGAGCGTTACTACGACGAAAATCGGTACGGTCACGGAATATATCGATGCCTATGGCCGCGGCGGGGACGGTAATAGCCCCACTGCCGACCAATGGGCGCGGATTCTCGAACGGCCGGTTACGGAGCCGCTCACGTTGATAAATTTCTTCAAGTTCCGCACTCGCGCGAATTATGGTAGTGGGGTTGAACCGGACACGTCGGTTACCGGTGCCGAAGCGTTCAATCGTTATGCGAGCGTGAGTATCCCAACGATGGAGCGTATCGGGGGGCGGTTCCTGCATGTCGGGCCGTTCGCCGGGTCATTTATCGGTGCCGACGAAGATTGGGATTTGCTTGCCATCGGCGCTTACCCGAACCTCGAGGCATTGAATGCGCTCTATAGCGATGCCGGGTACCGTGCGGCTTTCATCCATCGCAGTGCCGCGTGCGAACGTCAGAAAGTGTTGGTATGCGCGTAAGCGAGAATTACTTCTCCGGCAGATTTATGTGACGTCTGTCGCCGATTCGTAACTTTCAACGAGCGCTATCGGCTCGGCAATGTCCTTCGAATCCTCGCCCGGAGTAAAGGCCTCGAGGCACGTACGCAGTTGTGCGAGGGCAAGCCGTTCTTCCGCTCGGCCGCCGCGCGAGCGCAACGCGCCGTACAGCGCATGCGCTTCGAGCGCGCGCGAGCCGTGACTGCGTGCAACGTCGACCCCGCGGGTGAAAGCAATATACGCAGCGTCGGGGTCGTAGCCGCCGTACGCTGCGTTCAGGCGCAGTTCGCCGTCGAGGCAATGTACCGTCGGCAACGCGAAGTTCGTGCCTGATTCCGCGATCGAGGCATAGGCACGCGTGATCAATTCCGCGGCTTCATCGAGTTCGCCGCAACGCATTTTCGTATTCGCGAGCACGATGATGAACCACGGTTCCATGAGTTGCGTGTTCAGCTCCGCGGTGTGTTCGAAGCCATATTCCAGTTCGCGCATGCCATCTTTATGGCGACCGAGGCTGAAGATGGCATGGCCCCGCAACATGCGGCTCCATGCGTAAGTGAAGCGGAAGCCGTTCGCTTCACTGATCTTGAACGACCGATCGGCGTGCGCGTAGGCGAGTTTCGGTTCACGGCGCCAGATCCGCAGTAACGCCGCAAGATTGAGTGCCGAGGTCAGGGTGAACAAATGACCACTGTCCTCGGCCACTTCGAGCATGGCCTCAAGGTCGGTTCGGCCACGGTCCGGCGCACCGCGCTGCCACGATGCAATCGCGAGACGGGACAGACACAAAACACCGGGGTCGGAACCGAAAATATGCGCATGGTGCCGAAAGCGTTCACGGTCATAGATTGCAAGCGCGGCGGTCGCGTGTTTTTCGACTTCGAGAAAATCGCCCTGAAAGAAATACGTATTCGCAAGACCCGTATGCGCTTCGAGTTGCTCGCCGCGATCACCGGATTGTTCTGCGAGCTGAAACAGTTCGCGACTGAGATCGTGGGCCTTGGCAAGATTGCCGCCGGACAGGAAATAGGTGCGTAAGCCGACCAGGATCGGAAAGCGCTCGCGCGTGGCGTTGAGCGCGTGGCTCAGCTCCAGCGCACGGGTGAAGGCGAGATGCACGGATTCCGATGCGTTGCCCCGCAACGGTACGAGCAACGGCCCGCGTGCCATCTGGATCTGCAGCTCGAGCGCGTCATGCGCGCGGCCGGCCGGAACATGGCTCAACAGCTGCAGACCGCGGTCGTAGTGCGCCAATGCCTCGACGTGGGTGGCCCGCCGCGCCGCCGCTTCGCCGGCGAGGATCCAGTAGGCGACGGCTTCCTCGCAGCGTTCGGCGCGGGTCAGGTGTCGCGCGACGAGTTCCGGCCGTTCTTCGACGCGCTGTGGGAACTCCTCGACCAGAACACGCGCCACGCGGGCGTGGTATTCACGCCGCTCGGTACGCAGCAGTGAAGCATAGGCCGCATCCTGAATCAGCGCGTGTTTGAAGATGAAGATCGTCTGCAGGGTGCGCTTGCGCTTGTAGATGATGCCGAGTTCGAGCAGTTCCTTGAGGCCGTTGTCGGCGATCTCGTCCGGCAGCAGGGCCTTGATCAATTCATAGGAAAACTCGCGGCCTATTGTCGCGCCCCACTGGGCCACCACTTTCCCGTCGCGCAGGCGATCGAGTCTGGCGAGGAGCGAATCCTGCAGTGAAGACGGTATCGCGAGATTCGTCACCGTACGGACGAGCTCGTAGTGCCCGTTCGATTTAACCAGCAGATCGGATTCGAGCACCATCTTCGTAAATTCTTCCGCGTACAGGGGGACGCCGTCGGACTTTTCCTCGATGCGTTCGATCAGTTCGAGCGGCAAGGCGCAGCCGCCGCAGACGTTGCTGATGATCTGGCGGATCCCGGCGGAATCGAGGCGGCGCAGTGGCATATCGATGATGTCGGCGCGGCGACCCCATGGGGGCGAGAACTCATCGCGCGCGACGAGCAGCATCAGGGTAGCGGTGTCATCGAAACGGCTGAGACCCTGTTCAATTAAATCCAGGGTCGAACGATCGGCCGCCTGCAGGTCTTCGAGCACGAGCAAGGCCGGCGCGCGCGTGGCGACTTCGGCAATCCAGTCGAGGATGGTGTCGAACGTTCGTTGCATCCGTTGCACGGAGTCGAGTTGCTCGAACGCCGGTCCGTAGTCCTTATTCAGCGACAGCAGGGCCGCGAGGATGTCTTCGGTGCCTTCGCCCGGAAAACGCAAGCCGGCGAGTACTTCGCGCAGACGCTCCAGCCTTACCGCCGGCGGGTCATCCTGGCGTACGCGCAACACCCGGTGGATCAGTTCGATGAACGGGTACAGGGCGGTGTCGGCGTGCAGCGGTGAACACACCACGGTCATTGGCGTGCCGCCGTCGCTACGTGCGCGTTCGCGAATCTCCTGGATCAGGCGCGATTTACCGATCCCGGCCTCGGCGTGAATATAGTATTTCGCGTGATTGCCCTGTTGCGTCGTTTCCCACGCATCAAACAACTGCTTCAGTTCGCGTTCGCGACCGGCGATTGCGCCGGGATTGGCGCGCCGCAGCGCCTGGTAACGGCTGCGGAAGTCGCGCGCGCGGACAACCTGGTAGAGCGGTACCGGGGCGGTAACGCCGCGCAGGTTCGCCGATCCGCGACTTTCCGTGTCGAACATGCCCTGCAACAGCCGCAAGCTCGCTTCGCTCACGAGTAACTCGTTGGCGCCGGCTTGCGTTTCGATGCGGGCGGCGATATTCGGCGTTTCTCCGAGCGCGAGTTGTTCGCGGTTCGCGCCGCCGCCAACATCGCCTATGACAACAGTGCCGGTGTGAATCCCGATCCTGACCTGCAGCGGCTCGCCGTCGTCAGTGCACACATTCGCCATCGCGGAGATGATTTCGAGCCCGCAGCTTACCGCGCGCACCGCCGCATCCTCGAACGCAATCGGGTAACCAAAATAGACCAGCAGCCCGTCACCAAGGTACTGCGCGATATGACCGCCGGCGTCGTCGATGATACCGCCACAGGTTTGCTGGTAGCGCCGGATCAGCTCGCGCAGATCCTCCGGATCGAGCTGTTCAGCGAGTTCCGTCGAACCGACGATATCGCAGAACATCACCGTGAGCTGTCGTCTTTCCGCGCGTTGTACCTGCAGGTGCGCTTCGTCGAGGACGAGAACGCGGCTGTTCTCGTCGTAGGCGATCTGCTTCGCATCGATCAGATCCGCCTTGATGTCCTCGATGTCGTCGTCGTCGAGACTGAAGCGGCGTTTCAGGATCCGGTAGGCGACGCGTCGCTCCGCGCGCAACAAGGCCTCGACATCACGCAAGGTTCGATCAAAATCGGCGCTTTCATCCATTCGGTTCGGTCAGCAGCTTCCAGGGGTTGCGCAATTGCCGGCGGCAGTTTCGCCAGCGAGTATATCGCGATACCTCCCGCGCGCCGGGCTTGCAGTCACAGATTTATGAACCACGCGGCGACGCTTAGAGACAGGCAGTGGTCGCCCGGGGTTTACTTGAGCTTTCCGCGTCGCGGCAATACTGTAGGGTGCCCGCACGGCCCGGTATGTCCGCCGAGCGCGCCCCGGGCCGGGTAAATCGTCGACACCAAGGAGCGTACGAACATGCGTCAGATCACCTTACCCATTGCCGTGTTGTGGCTTGCCTGCACACTGCTGCCAGCCGCGGCGCACGAGGCCCAACTCGCGCCGTTGATGAACGTGCCGCTGCCAGACCTGCCCGGACACCAGGTGACGATGCTCAAGGTTAGCTATCCACCCGGGGGCTATTCGGATCCGCATCACCACAAGGGCGCGCATACCTTCGTATACGTGCTCTCGGGCGCGCTCGAAATGGGGGTGGCGGGTAAAGAAGCCGTGATCGTGAATGCCGGTGAGACGTTTTACGAAAATCCCGCGGACGTGCACACGGTTTCCAGAAACGCGAGTGCGGACGAGGCGGCAGAATTCCTCGTGTTTTTCCTGCACCCGGACGGCATGGCGCTCGTGACGCCCGTGGCAGCAGGACCCTGACGAATCCATGCCCGTAGAAATATCACCATCGCCAAGAAAACCAATCGGAGTAACACCATGTCAGATCTGAAGAGTGATTTGTTCAACCTCGCGATGTCGCCTGAAGCGCAGCCGCTGATGGACGCGGTGAAACAGCACATCGCGCAGAACGTCGAACCGATCACTGAAGAATTTTTCGCGCTCGACAAGGAGAAAGACAACCGCTGGAGCTGGCACCCGCGACAGCTCGAGCTGCTTGATGGCGCGAAGGAGAAGGCCAAGGCTTCGGGTCTGTGGAATTTTTTCCTGCCGGATTCGGAAATAGGCGATGGCCTGACGAATCTCGACTATGCCTACATCGCCGCCGAACTCGGCAAGTATGAACTCGCCTCGGAATCCCTGAACTGCAGCGCCCCGGATACCGGCAACATGGAGGTGCTCGAACGGGTTGGTACCCCGGCCCAGAAGGAGCAGTGGCTGAAGCCCTTGCTCGCCGGCGAGATTCGCTCGGCCTACGCGATGACGGAGCCGGATCTGCCATCGTCCGATGCGAAGAATATCTCGACGAGTGCCGTGCTCGATGGTGACGAATGGGTCATTAACGGCGAGAAATTCTATATTTCCGGGGCCGGCGATCCGCGTTGCAAGATCATGATCACGATGGTGAAAACGAGTCCGGATGCACCGCCGAGCCGGCAACAATCGCAGATCCTCGTGCCGACAAATGCGCCCGGGGTTGAAATCCTCGAAGCGATGGAAGTGTTTGGCCACGACCACGCGCCGCGCGGTCACATGCACATCCGCTTCGACAATGTACGCGTGCCGAAGGAGAACATCCTGCTCGAAGAGGGCGCCGGTTTCGAGATTTCGCAGGTGCGTCTCGGTCCCGGACGCATCCATCACTGCATGCGCTCGATCGGCAAGGCCGAGAAAGCGCTGGAGCTCATGGTTAAACGCGCCGGCACGCGCGTCGCTTTCGGTAAACCGATCGCGAAGCTCGGCAAAAACGTCGAAGTGATCTCGCGCGCGCGCATCGAGATCAATGCGATGCGCCTGTCCGTGTTGCAGGCGGCGAAGGCGATGGACGTGCTTGGCAACAAGGAAGCGCGCGTGTACGTCAGTGCGGTCAAGGCGATGGTGCCGGAAAAGGTCTGCCTGATTATCGATCAGGCGATTCAGATGCACGGTGCGGCCGGTATCTCGCAATGGACCCCGCTGGCGGAGATGTACTGCGACCTGCGCCACCTGCGCTTCGCCGATGGACCGGATGAAGTGCACCACATGGTGGTCGGGCGTGCGGAACTGCAGCGTCACGGTTTGTGGTAGGCGAGGCGGGCGCGCACGGTAAGCGGGTATGACGTTTCCGATCGCCGCGGCGGATATCGAACGCTACACCACCGACGGGGCGATCGCATTGCGTGGCCTCGTCGAACCGGCGTGGCTCGACCGTCTCGCCGTTGCGATCGAAGACGACATGCGCGAGCCGGGGCCGTTCTATCACGGCTACGAGGCGGACGGCGGACGCTTTCACGGTAACCTGCGCTTGTGGGAAACACACCCGGTGTTCCGCGAGTTCTGTCTGCACTCGGTGTTGCCGGCGGTCGCACAGCAGTTCCTGCGCGCGACGAAGGTCAACCTGCTGTACGACCAGTTATTCGTCAAGGAATCGAACATGGCCCAGCGTACGCGCTGGCACAACGACCAGCCGTACTGGCCGATCCGCGGCACGCAGGTACTGTCGATCTGGGTGGCGCTGGATCCCACGACGGCGGCGAACGGTCGCCTCGAATTCATCCGCGGCTCGCACCACTGGGATCGCTGGTTTCAACCGGAGGCATTCGGCAAGACGTCGGATATTGCCTATGAACGCAATCCGGACTACGAGGATATGCCCGACATCGAGGCGGCGCGCGAAGACTACGACATCATCGCATTCGACCTCGAACCCGGCGACGTCACCGTGTTCCATGCGATGACGGTGCATGGCGCCGGCGGTAATCAATCGAGCGAGCGCGCCCGGCGCGGTTACACCGTGCGCTACATTGGCGATGACGTCACCTACGACCCGCGGCCTGGTGTCAGCCAGCCCTTGTTGTGTGAGGCCTTGCGTCCCGGCGGACCGATGGACTGCGCGCGCTACCCGGTCGTTATCCCCGTCTAAATAGGTGTGCGTAAACTTGAGACACGACGACTTCGGGGCTGGGATCGCACTCTACACCCCATCCCTGTCCCTTCCCCTCCCATATCGGTTAACTTGGGAGGGGAAGGGTACCTGGTCCATCGAGGTTGGTGTTTCATAATTTGAAGCACGTATTTAGCACGCGGCTGAGGAATATCGGCGCGCGACAGTTCGCGTACCCGCGCTGCGCGGAAGCCGCAAGGTTTTCCGCCGCGGCTGCGCCGGCGCGGCCGGGCACGTATGACCCGGCCTGGACGGCTTCAGCGGCGCATCAGGCGCGGCGCGGTTCGACGATGAATTCGTCGAGATCGGCGGACCGTGTCATGGCGTAATAGTCGACGTTGCGAAACGGTGAGTTGACGACAATCCGGCCGCGTGCATTGCGGTAGTAGGTGGTCATCCCCGGGTGTGTCCACACCATGTTTTCGTGCGCTTCGTCAACGCGCGCATTGTACGCTTCGTGCACCTCGGGGCGGCATTCCACCGCGCCAAGATCGCGCGCGGCCATCTTGCGGATCACATCCATGACGTAGTGCATCTGCATCTCGACGACGAAGATCAGGCTGCCGCCGTGCCCGGGTTGCAGATTCGGACCATAAAGTGTGAAGAAATTCGGAAACTCCGGCACGACGGTGCCGAGATAGGCGCGGGCATTGTCATCTTCCCAGGCTTCGCGCAGTGAGCGGCCGTCGCGGCCGTAAACATCGAACGTCGTGATGAAGCGCAGGACATCGAAACCGGTGGCCAGAACAAGCACGTCCGCCTCGAATTCACGCCCATCAGCGGTGACAATCCGATCCGCCTCGATCCGCACGACCGGATCGTCGACGAGTTCAACCCGTTCGTTGCGCAGCATGCGGTACCAGCCATTGTCCATGAGCATGCGTTTGCCGAATGGCGGGTAGGTTGGCAGCACCTTATCGAGCAGGTCGATGCGGTCGCCGAGTTCACGTTTGATGTGGTCGGTGAAGTACGCGCGATGCGCGTCGTTCGTTGCATTCAACGAGCGCTCGGGATAGTTCCAGTCCGGGTCCTTTTGCAGTGCTGAATGGACCCTGTCGTTGAATGTCCAGCCGAGGCGCACGCGGTACCATGCCTGATACAGGGGCACTTCGCGCAGCATGAAGCGCAGCGCATCCGGAACTTTGCGGCGAAACTGGGCGAACGGCGCGGCCCAGTGCGGGGAGCGCTGAAAAATAGTCAGCGACGACACCCGATCCTGAATCTCCGGCGCGGTCTGCATACAGCTGGCGCCGTTGCCGATGATCGCGACGCGTTGATCGTCGAGGTTGATATCGTCACGCCACTCGGCGGTATGAAACGCCGGTCCGGCGAACGATTCGAGCCCCGCAATGTCCGGTTTTACCGGCGGATTGAAGATCCCGGTGGCGCTGATCAAAACCTTGCCCTGAAGCGTTGCCGTGCTGCCATCGGGGTTCGTCAGTGCAACCGTCCACGATTGCGTTGTCTCGTCGTAGCGCGCATCGTGCACTTCCGTATTGAAACGAATGAATTGTTTGAGTTCGAACTTCTCGGCGACGTGGTCCAGGTAACCGTATAGTTCGTCGCGCAGCGCGAAGAACATCGACCAGTCGTGCATCGCGAACGAGTAGGAATACAGGTGATTCGGCGTGTCCACGCCGGCGCCGGGGTAGTGATTATCACGCCACACACCGCCGACACCCGGGTTTTTTTCGAGGATCGTGAACGGCACGCCGGCCGCCTGCAGATTTACCGCGGCACAGATCCCGGACATGCCGGCGCCGATGATGACGACGTGGAAGCCGTCCGGCACCGCGATGCGTTCATCGGATACCGGCCGTTCACCGAGCTGGCTTGCGGTGAACTCGCCGTATTCCGCCGGTACCGGTTCGCCCATCGAAACGCTGAGCATGCGCACGAGCAATTCCGGGTCCGGATCGGGTATCGCCAGCGGCTGTCCACCGCGCCAGGCAAGGATCGCCGCGAGTGCCGCATCGCGAATTTCCTGTTGAATCGCGCTCGGCAGGCCGCCGTCGTCGTTGTCACCGAGACCGCTGCCGCGCGACGGGCGATACGGCGGTTCGAGCCAGTTCAGATCGCCGGTCATCTGCACCAGCACCATGAGCAGCGTCGGTATATTTGCCACGGCTACCGCGGCGGCGAGTTGTTCGTTTGCAGACGCAGTGGTGGTCGCCGTCATGACTGTCATCCCTCATAACCCGGTACGATCGGGTGATTTTTTGCACAGCCGCGAAGTATACCGCGCGCGACTGGCGGACGTCGCCCGCCTGCGTTCGTTCAACGTCGTCTGTTATGGTTGCTGATGTATCGATCGGCCGCGGTGCGCGACCGGATTCAGGGATTCTCGCACTACGTGGCGTCAACGGCGAACATTCACTATGCCCAAAGTAGATAACCCGCTCATTATCGACATCGAGGCCTCAGGCTTCGGCGCGAAGAGTTATCCGATAGAAGTTGGCGTGGCGTTTGATAACGGCGAAAAATACTGTTCGTTGATCCTGCCGGCACCGGACTGGACACACTGGGATGAAAGCGCAGAGCAGATTCACCGGATAAGCCGGGACATTCTCGAAACCTACGGTACCCCCATGCGGGAGGTTGCCAGGCGCATGAATGAACTGCTCGCGGGACGCACGCTCTACACCGATGGCTGGGTGGTCGATAAGCCGTGGTTGACGACCCTGTTCCACGCCGCCGGGATCAAAATGGCATTCCATGTGAGTCCGCTCGAACAAATCCTCTCCGAGGAACAAATGGCGCGCTGGCACGAGACGAAGAACCGGGTCCTCGAAGAGAACGGACTCCCGCGACACCGTGCAAGCTATGACGCGTGGATTATCCAGGAAACCTACAAGCGCTCGGCTACGCAAGGCTGACCTGCAGGCACGCCGACAGGGACGCCTAGCTGCTCGAACTGACTACCCGGTTGCGTCCCGCTTTCTTCGCCAGATAGAGCCGCTCGTCGGCAAGTCCGATCAGCTGCTCCGGGCGTTCGAACTCGGCGGCAATCTCTGCCACGCCAGCTGAGATCGTGACGTTCGTCGCCCGCGGATTGCCGGCATCGCCAAAGGAAAAGGCTTTTGTCGCCACCGATACGCGCATGCGTTCAGCCAGATCGGTGGCCTCGGCGAGTGCGGTTTCGCGTAACAGACAGACGAATTCCTCGCCGCCGTAGCGGGCGAATACGTCTTCGGTGCGCGCGACGTCCTGACAGCGTTCCGCAACCTTGCCGAGGATGCGATCGCCGGAGAGATGGCCGTAGCAATCGTTGATGTATTTGAACCGGTCGATGTCGAGAAAGATGATCGCCAGGGATCGCTTGTGCCGCTTATGCCACGCGAATTCCACCTGCAACTGGTCGCGCAGAAAACGTTCGTTATACACCCCGGTCAGGTGGTCGAGCGTGGCGGATTCGTACAGGTGTGTGGCGTAGCGTTCTTCGATCGAATCGCGAAATTCAAACTTGTACAACGTGTCCGAGCCAAAGCTGAGGCGTTCGCCACCGGTGAGCTCAATCATCGATTGCGTTTTGCCATCGACCACCGAACCGTTCGTGGACCCGAGATCTTCAAGCATAACCCTGCCATCGGCGCTGACGACGAACAGGGCGTGGCGGCGACTGACCCCGTCGTCGTCGAGGACGACATCGCAGTCCGGGGCGCGGCCGAGTATGAGGCGGCCGTTGACGAGACGGTACGTGCGGCCGACAAACGTGCCGTTGAGCACGGTCAGGTAAGCGTTTCGAACCGGCGGTTCGTCGTCGACGACCGGCCCCCGGACAAGGATCTTCGTGGTTTCGCCGATTCTCGACGAGACGATTGAATCTGGGTTGTTCATTTCGGGACGTTGTCGGTACCGGTTATAAACGCGACAAGCGCATACGCATGCCAGCGGCGGGGAGACGCGGATCTTTAGCCCGGATATCGTCTGTGGCGCTAAAGCTTCGCCGGTAAACGGCCGCAAACCGGGCATGAGCACTCACGAGCCCGACGCTCGAACCTGGCAGCGATATGTCCGTACCTGAATCCACTTTTGCGCTGCATCCGCCCTGCGACGAACCGGCCGCGCCCATCCCCGGGCGTCCCGCTATGGCGCTCGACGAACCGGTGGGGGCGGACGCACAACTGGCTGCGTGGCTGACGCTCGTGTGTCGCATGATCCCTGACGTCAGCGCCGCGCTGGCCGGATTCAGCGACGAGACGGATCGCGGATTCAAATTGCAAGCGCGATGGCCGGCGGGCGGCGCGCCGGAACCTGAGCTGCACGCGGCGGCCCGGCGGGCACTGCAGCGGGACGACGGCGTGGTTTGCGAACGCCGCGAGGATGGCCGCGAATTGCTGGCCCGGCGATTGCTGCCCGGCCGCAGTGGCGCCATTGCGATCGCAATGCCCGCGCTCGCTGATAATGCGCGTCATGCCGTCCTCCAATTGCTTGAGTGGTCGGCGCTGTGGCTGGACTTCATGTCGCACGAACAACCGCCGAACGACGGCACGGATACCGCGCACAAGCTCCTGATCGCCGGACTCGATGCCGACAGGCTGCCTCAGGCTGCCACGCGCATGGCCGCAATCGTTGCGACATCGCTGGGTGCCGAGCGGGTGAGTATCGGCATGCGCGTGAACGATCGCATTGAACTGCTGGCGTTGTCGCACAGCGCCGCATTCAACCCGCGCCTGCAACTGAACCGCGACATTGTCGCCGCGATGGAAGAAACGCTCGATGAGTCACGCGCGATCGTTTACCCGGCCGAAGCTGGTTCAACACCTGTCGCGACTCATGCCCACGCACGCTTGTGCTCGGGCGATGCGCCAACGTGCGCGTGTTCCGTACCCCTGATCATAGCCGACAATGCCCTCGGCGTGATTATCGCGGAGCGGCCGTCCACCAGGCACTGGTCGCGCGATGAGCAGGCGCGCCTCAGCGCGTTCGGTGAAGCGGTCGCGCGGATACTGAGCGTGCGCCAGGCGAACGAGCGCACGCTGCGGCAACGCACTCGCGACGCAATGGCGCAGGGTGGCGGCTGGCTGCGCCGCCCGGGGGATGTTCTGCGCAAGGCGCTGTTGGCCATGCTTGTGCTGGGTGTGCTGGTGGCGAGCTTCGGCAGCGGGCAACTGCAGATTGCTGCGCCCGCGGTGCTCGAGGGGAATATTCATCGCTCACTGACCGCCCCAATCGACGGCTACATCACCGAGGCGCCGGCTCGCGCCGGCGATGCCGTGAAAGCCGGTGACGTAATCGCCGTCGTCGATACACAAAGCCTGCAGTTCGAGCGACGCCGCTGGGTTAGCGAGCGCGCGGAGTACGAGAAAGCCCATCGCCGGGCGGTGGCGGAACTCGACCGCGGCGAAGCAACGATCATGCAGGCCCGGCTCGGCCGCGCAAACTCGCAACTCGCGTTGATCGAGGAACAGCTGAAACGCGCGCGCGTCGTCGCCCCGTTCGACGGCATGATCATTACCGGTGATCTGAGCCGTTCAATGGGTGCGCCCGTATCGCGTGGCGACGTGCTGTTTGAAATCGCGCCACTCGATGATTACCGGGTTGAACTCGATGTGGACGAAGCGGATATCGCATCCGTCGCCGTCGGCCAGACCGGACATCTCGCATTGACAGCGCTGCCTGGAAAACGGCTCGCGTTCACCGTGGATCGGATTACGAATGTTGCCGAAACCAGCGACCGACGGAACGTGTTCAAGGTGGAAGGACATCTCGATGAAGACGCTGCCCTGCTGCGTCCCGGCATGCGCGGGGTTGGCAAGATTGCGAGCGGGGAACACCGACTGATCTGGGTCTGGACTCATCGCATCGTCGATCGGATCCGTCTGTGGTTGTGGTCCCGCGCGCCATGACCGCGGGAGCGACGGGCCCGTCGCCGGACTGGGCGCAACTCGCCGGGCGCACACCGCAATTGCGGCGCGCCGTCCGGATCCACCGTCATCGCTACCGCGGCCAGCGCTGGTACCTGTTACGCGACGCGACGACGGGTCAATGGCAGCGCATCAATGCGAGCGCCTACAGCCTCGTCAAATTGCTTGACGGCCGTTGCACACTCGATACCGCCCGTGGTGAGACCGACCTCGACGTCGCCGACGCGATTGCCGTGCTGGACGCACTTAACCGTGCCGAAATGCTCGATTGGGGAACCCCCGACGATGCGGACGCGATGCATGCACGCGCCGAGGCGACGCGCAAACGCAAGCGCCTGCAACAGGTTCTCACCCCGTTTTCCATCCGCATCCCGTTGTTCGATCCGGATCATTTTCTCGGCCGCTACGCGTCGCCCGGGCGCGCGCTGTTCTCCGCCGGCGGCCTGTGTGCGGCGCTCGTGCTGTTCACCGTCGCAGGCGTACTCGCGTTCGTCGATTGGCCGACGATCAGTGGCTACTGGTCCGCGCGTGGTTTTACGAGCTACAGCTTGTTGCTGATCCCGCTCGTCTACGTGGTCATGAAAATCGCGCACGAATTTGCCCACGGACTCGCGGCGAAGCGCTGGGGCGCGGAAGTGCACGACATGGGCATCGTGCTGTTGCTGCTGATCCCGATCCCTTACGTAGACACGACGGCCGCATGGGCGTTTGCGGAAAAATCCCGTCGGCTTGTCGTCGGCGCGGCAGGGATACTCGCCGAACTCGTAATGGCGGCGACTGCGACGATAGTTTTCGTGCTCGTTGAACCGGGCATCGTAAAGGACATTGCCTACACCGCAATGCTGCTCGGTACGGTATCGACGCTGTTGTTCAACGGTAATCCCCTGTTGCGATTCGATGGTTATTACGTGCTCGCTGATGCGCTCGAAATTCCGAACCTTTCACCACGCGCAACGCGATACTGGCTGTATCTCGCCCAGCGTTACGCATTGGGCCTTGGCGACGCGGACTCACCCGTCGCCGCGCGCGGTGAACGCGGCTGGTTTCTGTTCTACGGCGCCGCGTCCACGCTGTATCGGATCGGCATCATGTTTACGATTGCCCTGTTCGTTGCCGCCGAGTTGCCCGTACTCGGATTCGCGCTTGCGCTGAGCGTACTGATGCTGCAACTCGGCACCCCGCTCGTTCGCGCCACCCGTTTTCTGTTGCGTTCGCCGCGCTTGCAGGGCGTTCGGCGCCGGGGAGTCGCCTGCGCCGGTGGTGGGCTTGCTTTCATTGCAGTCGTCCTGCTCGCGTTGCCGCTGCCATTGTCGACGTACGCGCAAGGTGTCGTGTGGCTGCCTGAGCACGCGCGCATCCGTGCCGGCGCCGACGGCATCGTAACCGAGCTGATGGTTGTGAACGATGCTGAAGTCGCCGCCGGAATGACGCTGGCACGGATCGAGAACCCGCTGCTCGCGGCGCGCGTGCGCGCGCTCGAGTGGGAACTTCGTGAAACCGAGGTGCGACGCAACGTGGCGCGGGTTGATGACCGAGTCGGTGCCCAGGTGCTTGCGGACACGCTCGTGCGCCTGCGCGACGATCTCGCGGCACTGAAACGTGAGGCGGCGGAACTGGAGCTTACGACACCGGTTGCCGGTCGGCTCGTGATTCCGAAGGCGAGCCATCTCGCGGGACGCTATGTCCACAAAGGCGACGTCGTCGCCTACGTGCTTGAATCTCCGGCACCGACGATCCGTGTGGTCGTGCCGCAAACGCACATCGATCGGGTGCGTAACAGAATCGAACACACGCAGGTGCGTCTTGCCGAGGCGCCGACAACTACGCTCGCTGCGGAAATCGTGCGCGAAGTACCCGCGGCAACCCGTACGCTGCCGAGCGCCGCGCTCGGTACGCTTGGCGGCGGCACCATCGCGGTCGACCCAGGAGATCCGGCGGGCACCGCGGCGACGGAGCGGCTGTACGTTGTCGACCTCGGGATCGCCGCGTCATTGCCGATGGCCCGGGCCGGCGGCCGCGCGCATGTACGCTTCGAACACCCGCCCGAGCCGCTGGGATTTCGTCTGTACCGGGCAGTGCGTCAGTTGCTGCTCAGTCGCCTCGCGGTGTGAGCGGGCGGTTCAAGCGCCAGCGCATGGTGCCGATAGATCGGATTAACGAAACAATGCAAGTGAAGCAGTGAGCAAGCGCCAGTATGGGTTCACAACCGGAAGCAATCATCCTTGACCATCGCGCACTGCGGCGGCGCCTGCTGGCGTGCGCCGCGGCGATGCTGTGTGCGGGCGTGCTCGCGGGCCGCGCCGCGTTGGCGGAGGAGGCCATGTTCGAATGCGTGGTCATGCCACATTCCGTTCTCGATTTGAGCAGCGGCGTAAGCGGACGACTCGCGGAGGTCCATGTTGATCGCGCCGAACGCATCACCGCCGGACAGGTCCTCGCGGCGCTGGAGTCGAACGTGGAGCAGGCGACGTTCAGACTCGCGAGCGCGCGGGCATCGATGCACAGCGAAGTTCACCTGCGCGAAGCGCGGCTTGAATACGACGCGCGGCGCCAGAGTCGTCTCGACAATCTCGCGGTGAATCACGTCGCCTCCGCGCAGGACGTTGATGATGCGGAACGTGACGCCGTGCTCGCCGAGTGGCAGGTGCGCCTGGCAAAGGACAATTTGCGTCTCGCGGCGCTCGAAGCAGAGCGCGCCTCGGCGTCGCTCGACTTGCGCGAAGTGACGAGCCCGTTCGACGGTGTTGTGGTCGAGCGCTTCAAATCCCCGGGCGAGTATGTTGACGAAGAACCGGTTCTGCGCGTCGCGCGACTTGATCCCCTGCGCGTGGAAGTGATCGTACCGATCGCGTATCACGGGCAGTTTCACGCCGGCATGAAAGCGCGCGTGTTGCCTGAAACACATCCGGATAACACCTGGCTTGCGGCTGTGACGGCCGTCGACGCCGTCGGCGACCCGGCCAGCGGTACGTTCCGGGCGCGCCTCGAACTGCCGAACCCCGAAGGTAAACTGCTCGCCGGGATCAAGTGTACGGCAGCACTGGAAGGCGACGATCCGCTGCAGAGCCCCGACGGTGTGGTGCTGCACGATCCTGTCGTGCCGTTGTGGTATTCGCCAAAGATCGACGCCGAACCGGCCGCGGTTAGTGCGCGGGCGGTAACCGCCGGCGATCGCGCGCAAGCAGAATCCGCGTTCGACGCGGATCCGATCTCGCGTGACGGGCATGGCGCCCGCACAACGCTCGGTGCAACCGGACCCGCCAACGGCTCCGATGCGGCCCTGAGCACGGATGCTACATCGCGCCCGGCGTCCGCGGATCTCCCGCAACCTCGCCCGGATACCGATTTTTCAGGTTAATGACCGCGCGTCTGCGCGGCCCGTCGCGTTGTGCACTGTGACGCAGCTCGCAGGTTCAACGGCGCCGCGCTTGCACGCTCAAGCCGCGGCCACTGACTACCGAAACAGTGATATGGATTCCCCGCTTCTACAGCAATGCACGCATTGAGCCGAGCCCGGGCCGACGTCGCCGTTGCGCCTGAACAAAGCCCGACGTCGAGCGAGAGGCCGCCACTCGCGCTGCGCCGGCTCGCCCGCTTCGTGGCCGCGCGCCTGCGCGGACAGCCAACGGCGCTGCGTTCGCGCCCCGTTGTCGAAGGCCTGGAGCCCCGGGTGATGTTATCGGCCGAATTCGGGCCGGGTCTCGACCCGGCGCGTGACACAGTGATTAACGATCCGCTCGAGTCCTCCGCGGACACCGCGGGTGATCACTCCCTGGCGTTCCTCGCCGCCGGCGGCGACGCCCCGGCGCCGGCGTCATTCAGTCTTGATGGTCTCGGCGCCGTGCTTGCGGCGAATGATGACGCAGCCGGTGCGCGTCGAGAAATCGTGTTTGTTGACGCCGGGGTGGATGACTACTCGGCGTTTATCGACAGCTTGCGCCGCAATGCTGACGACAGCGAGATTTCCGTCGTTGTTCTCGAACGCGATCGTGACGGTATCGCGCAGATGGATGCCGTGCTTGCCGGCGCCACCGATATCGATGCAGTGCACGTAATTTCCCACGGTAGCGAGCGCGGCGTGCAACTCGGCAGTACGTGGCTTAGTGATGACTCGCTGGCAACATACGCAGCTACGATCAGCGGCTGGCAGGATGCATTCAATAGCGGTGCCGATTTCCTGTTCTACGGCTGCAATCTCGCCGGCAGTACGGACGGTCGCGCGCTCGTTGACGGTATCGCGGACCTCACCGGTACGGATGTCGCGGCGTCCATCGATTTGACGGGTAATGTCGTGCTCGGCGGCGACTGGGATCTCGAATACATCACCGGTGCGATCGGGTCTTCTATCGCCACTGGCGCATTCGCCGCAGCGGACTGGTCCGGTGTACTCGGTCAAATCACGGTTACGACGGGCAACGATGTGATCAGCGGCGGCGCGGATCTCTCCTCGCTCGCGAATCTCGCGCTGAATCCGGGCGCGGACGGACTCGTTTCATTACGCGAGGCCGTGATCGCGGCGAACACGGATATTGGTGCTGATGTCATTTTCCTCGGCATCGATACTTACCGCATCACCGATCTTTCCACGAATGATACGGGCGGCGATTTCGACATCCGGGATGATTTGTCTATCGTCGGCATTTCCCCCACCGATACCGTCGTCGATGGCAGGAATGTGTCGTCCGTGTTTGACGTGCACGACGACGCGGCGATCACGGTAACGTTCGCGAACCTGAAGGTAACGCGCGGCGATACCGGCAGTCTTGTCACTGAAGACGGCGCCGGCTTGTACGTTTATGGGAGCACGAACACGCCGGACGTCTACCTCTCGAATGTGTGGTTCACCGATAACAACACCTCAGGGTTCAACGACGAGGGTGGCGCGATCTACAACGAGGGTAATCTCACGATCGAGAACGCGCTCATCGACAACAATGAAAGCAAGCGTGGGGGTGGCATCTACAATGCTGGCGGTGCGTCGCTGACCCTGACGAACGTAACCCTGAGCGGGAACAGTACGCACTCGTTCGGCGGGCAGCAAGGTGGTGGTCTGTATAACGCCGGCACCGCGACGATCTACAACTCGACGATTACGCTGAACGACGCCAATACCAGCGGTGGCGGGATCTATCACGGCGGTACTGCTACCACGATTGCGAACTCCATCATCGCGGGAAATATCGCCGGCACGAACGGACCGGACATCCTCGGCACGATGTCGAGTCTCGGCGACAACGTGATCGGCAATACGGCCAACGCGAGCGGATTCGTCGGCTCCGATGCACTGAACATGGATCCCCTGCTTGGCGCGCTGGCGGACAACGGCGGCCCATTGATGACCCACGCGCTGCAGCCTGGCAGCGTTGCGATCGGCCTGGCGGACACGCTGGTGTTCACGGATACGGATCAGCGCGGGTTCGTGCGTGACGACGGGGCGCCGGACGCCGGGGCTTACGAAGCCGACGCCGCGACCGATCCGATCACCGCGACCTTGTGGTTGTCGAGCGCGCAGGACGTATCCAACGGCGGCCAGCCCGGAACGGACGACTGGGACGATGCGGATCTGATCGAAATCGCCGACCCCTTCCTGAATCTCGGCCCGGGCGCGACAAGTGGCACGTTCGCCGTCACTTTCGCCGGCAACGGGTTCGATCCCGGCTGGGACATCAGCGCGGCCCACTACGTAACGCGGGACATTCAAATCGGCGCGTCGAACTTCCAGTTGCGCGAAGGCGATTTGCTGCTTTCCGCCCAGGGCGGCGCCACGCTTGCGAGCAATAACCTCGTTGCGCTCGAGTCCGGGTTCGCCGCGAGCCTGACGGTCGGTGGCGCGGATCTTGTGGTATTTCGCCCGGACACCGTTGGCGACTTTTCACGCGGTCAGTTCGGCATGCTGATCGAAGACCTTGCGGACCCGGGCGCGGGTTTACGCGGGGTTACGCTCGTCGAACAGAGCACCGTGGTCGGAGGTTACACACTCGAGGCGGGCGATTTCCTGTATTCCCGCACGACCCCGTCGCTCGATCACAGTTTGTGGCTGTATGAAACGAATACGATCGGCGCCGGCGCCACCCCGGATAACCGCTTTGAGTTTCTTGACGGCGACGAGGCCGGGATCGCCATAAGCGATGCCATCTACGGTTTCGAACTGATTGAAGAGACGACACGCGTTGGCAACGTGGTGCTGGATGCCGGCACGATCCTGGTCAACGTGGATGGAGCGGATACGGTTGGCAGTAACGGGCTTGCTCTCGGGGCTTACGATGTCTTCGTGCTGGATGTCACCACCGCGTCCCTCGTTGGCGCGGGGCAGGCAACGGCAAGCCCCTTTTTCCAGGGTGGACACGTTGCGTTCAACAGCATGCAGGAGACTATCGATGCACTGACCCTGTTCACAGGTACGGTGGTTGTGCCGAATATGGATCCGGTTGCCGAGGCCGGCAGCAATCAGACTATCGCCGAAGGGGATACTCTCGCGGTGAACGGCGGCGGCAGCAGCGATGCCGACGGCGCCATCGTGAGTTACGAGTGGGATCTGAACAACGACGGTTCGTTCGAGAAGGCCGGGGTCAGCGTGACGTTCACCTGGGGCGAACTTGCCAGCGCCATGATCGACGACGACGGCAGCTACCTGGT
Organism: Gammaproteobacteria bacterium; assembly: GCA_965216305.1. Lineage (GTDB taxonomy): Bacteria > Pseudomonadota > Gammaproteobacteria > UBA11873. The sequence goes on from OZ244144.1 coordinate 558,966, forward strand.
CGGACTGCGGGTGACCGACGACGATGGCGCCCAACACACCGACACGTTCACCCTGACGGTGACGAACACGGCGCCGACGTTCGCCGTCACCGGTGACGCAACCGTAATTGCGGGCACGGTATTCACGCTCGACATCACGGCGACGGAACCCGGTGACGATCAGATAACAAGTTACTGGATAAACTGGGGCGACGGGACGATTACAAATCCGGTGTACACCGGCACGACGACAACCGTCACCCACACGTATACCGACAGCGGTTTCCTCAGGTCTATTACGTTTGCCGCGGTGGATGAAGACGGCACCTGGACTGACAGCGACCTCATCGTTGGTAACTACGTCGCGGGCGACGATACGATTTATCGTTTCGACGGCAACACTGGCGATCCGGATGGTCAGTTCGGCAGTTCCGGTGGCGCGATTAACCGCGCTTATGCGTCGATCTATATGCCGAACGGTGATTATCTTGTCGCCGGTTTCAGTTCGAACAATATTGCCCGGTATGATTCCGACGGTAACTACCTCGGGCTATTCGTCGCCGCAGGGGATCTGGATCCGGGGCCCGGTGTCGTCCAACTGGACAGACCGTCCAGTTTCGCGTGGGGGCCGGACGGCAATCTGTACGTCAGCAACTTCGGCGACGACAACATTCTGCGTTTTGACGCGGCCGGCAACTACATCGACATTTTTGGTATCGCCGGCGGGAATTTGAACGGGCCTGCCGGCCTTGCGTGGGGCCCGGATGGCGATTTGTACGCTGCGAGCTGGCAGAACGGCAGGATAGTGAAATTCGATGGCGCGACGGGCGGCCCAGCAAGTCTCGTTGTCTCGTCCGGGGTGAACTCTCCCGAACAAATCGTGTTTGATGCCGCCGGCAATCTTTACATCGCGAATGGCGGTAACGACGAAGTCTCGATATGGGATGGCGTTTCGCTTTCGACGCATTTTGACGATCCGGCGCTCAGGTTCCCTACCGGATTGACGCTCGGCCCGGACGGCCAGTTGTACGTGTCGAGTTACACGAACGATATGATCCTGCGTTACGACGGGGTCGATGTCACCGTGTTCGCGGACGACGGCCCGGGCGGACTCGCTCAGCCCGAGCATCTGCTGTTCTCCCCGCAACATCTCGTCACGGTGACCGACGGCGGCGCGCCCGCGTTCGTTAACGCGGGGCCGTTCACGATCGATGAGAATGCGTCAAACGGCACCGTTGTTGGCGACATCGATGCGAACGACGGTGACGGCGCGGATCCGGGTCTCGACGATTTGCTCATTACCGAGATCATGTTCGACCCGGACAGCCCTGAACATGACTGGGAATGGATCGAGATTTATAACGGCGGTTCGGAAATGATCGATCTGTCGGGGTTTGTGCTCGACGATAACAATATGCTGGCCGTATCCGCGGCGAATATCGCGAGCGGCACGATTGCGGCGGGTGAGACGGCGGTGCTGTATAACGCCGATGCCATCACCGAGGCGGACTTTATCGCCGCCTGGGGCGCCGGGATCAACCTCATCGCCGTTTCCGAATGGGACGACATCCAGTTGAACAACACCGGCGATACGATCGGCTTGTGGTCGAGCTTTGCCGACTACAGCGGCGATCACATCGCGCACGGGAACGCGTTCTTCGATCTCACCTATACCGCGGTGGGTCCGTGGCCCGTGCCGGATGCCGCCGCGTCGATCTTTCTCGTCGATCTGGATGCCGATCCGAGCGACGGCTCGAACTGGAGCCTGAGTGCGGTTGGCCTTGCGTCGCCGCATGGGGGAAGCGGCTATCGCAGCGCCGCGGCTGCCGGTAACACAGGCGCCGATGTAGGTTCGCCGGGCGACGCGAGTGCTGCCGGCGGGGTCACCTACAGCATTACCGCGAACGTCAATGGCGACGGTGATGGCCAGCAAGCGTTCAGTATCGATGCCGCGACCGGGATTATCACGGTAAACGACAGTGACGATCTCGATTTTGAAGACACGACCCCTTTGACGATCACGGTGCAAGCCGACGATGGTCTGCGGCAGACGACGATCGACGTCACCATTAATCTGAATGATCTGAACGAACAACTCGCGGCGACGAACACGACGCAGACGCAAACGTACACGGAAGACGCGGGTTCGGTTGCACTCGACGACATCGTCATCACGGACGTGGATGCGGGCGAGACGGTAACGGCGACGTTGACCCTGGCCGACACTGCAGCCGGCGTGCTGACAACCTCGGGCGGCGCAACGTATACCCCCGGCACCGGGGTATGGACGATCACGGACACGGTGGCGAACGTGAACACGGCGCTGGCGGCGGCGAGTTTTACGCCGGCGCTCAACCATGATCAGGACACGACGATCGCCGTGAACATCGCTGACGGCGGCGAGAACGGGACGGTTGCGGTGACCGGAACGATAACGCTGGACGTGACCGCGGTGAACGATCAGCCAGCGGCGACGAATGTGATGCAGACCCGGACGTACACCGAAGGGGATCCCGGCGTTGCGCTCGACGACATCGTGATCACGGACGTGGATGCGGGTGAGACGGTAACCGCTACCCTGACCCTGGCCGATACCTCAGCCGGCGTGCTGACGACGTCGGGCGGTGCAACGTACACCGCAGGCACCGGGGTGTGGACGATCACGGACACGGTGGCGAACGTGAATGCGGCACTCGCGGCGGTGAGTTTCACCCCGGCTGTGAACAACGATCAGGATACGACGATCGCCGTGAATATCGCTGACGGCGGCGAGAACGGCACAGTGGCGGTGACCGGGACGATAACGCTGGATGTCACGGCGGTGAACGATCAGCCAGCGGCGACGAACGCGACCCAGACACAAACCTATAACCAGGGCGACCTCAGCGTCGCGATCGACGACATCGTCGTAACGGACGTGGATACGGGAGAGACGGTAACGGCGACCTTGACGCTCGCGAATCCGTTAACCGGCGTGCTGACAACCCTGGGCGGTGCCACATACACGGTGGGTACCGGGGTGTGGACGATCACGGACACGGTGGCGAATGTGAATGCGGCGCTCGCGGCGGTGAGCTTCGCGCCGCTTGTAACGAACGATCAGGACACGACGATCGCGGTAAGCATCACGGACGGCGGCGAAGGCGGTACGGTTGCGGTAACGGGCACGATTACGCTTGATGTCACGCCGATCAACACGCAACCGGGCGCGACGAACACAACCCAGACCCAGACCTACATCGAAGGTGCGGGTGCCGTCGCGCTTGATGATATCGTCGTGGTGGATCCGGACGCCGGCGAGATCATTACCGCGAGCCTGACGCTTGCCGATCCGAATGCAGGCACGCTGACGGTTTCCGGTGGCGCTGCGTTCAATCCCGCAAGCGGCGCGTGGACCATTACCGATACCGTCGCGAACGTGAATGCCGCACTCGCCGCCGTCAGTTTCTCCCCGGCCGCAAGCTACGACCGTGACACCACCATCGCGGTCAGCATCCGCGATGGCGGTGAGTTCGCGACGACCCCGGTGACGGGTTCGATTACGCTCGACGTCACACCGGTTAACGAGCAGCCCACCGCGACGAACCTCACCCAGGCGCGTACTTACACGGAAGACACGATCGCCGCGTTCGATCCGATCGTGATTACCGACAACGATTATCTGGAATCCGTGACCGCATCGCTGCGCCTCTCGTCGCCGACCGTCGGCGTCCTTACCACAAGCGGCATTGCCACGTTTGACAGCGGCACCGGGGAATGGCGCGCTTCCGGCAGCGTGGCGAACGTGAACGCGGCGCTTGCGCTGGTCTCATTCAGTCCCGTCGCGAACTACGACGAGAACGTAACAGTCACTGTCGTGATCAGCGATGGCGGCGAAGACGGCGCGACTGCCCTGAACGGTTCGATCGGGCTCAGCGCGATTGCGGTTGGTGACACACCGCTCGTCGCGAACGCGACGACGGCGGAGAACACCCCGTCGGAGCCGATCGTCGTGACGCGGAATCCGAATGACGGCGCGGAAGTCACGCATTACCGGATCTCGGGAATCACGCACGGTCGCTTGACGCTCGCTGATGGCACCACGCCGGTGAACGATGGCGACTATATTCCGGTCGCGGCCGGTCAGGCGGGCTTGCGTTTCATTCCGGATCCGGATCAGGTTGCGACAGGACGGTTCATGGTCGAGGCGTCGGAAGACGGCCTCACGGTTGCCGCACAGAGCGCGAAAGCACAGGCCACGATTACGGTCACGCCGCAGTTAACCGAGGAAGAAGAACTCGCCGGCACGGCTGGCGCCTTTGCCTCCGAGAACGCCGCTGGCGCGGAACCGGTGAGCACCACGCCGGAGCCGGAAGCCGACCCTGGCAACGAGCCGACGGATACGGCGTCCGCCGACGACCCCGCCGGCGACGAGGCGAACCTGCTCGCGGCGGCCGCGGCCGACGCAGGTACGATTGCAAGCGACCGTGCCGCGCCACCGGATGACGCACTCGTGTCGACGCTCGGGACGAACGTCGGTGACGGCGTGGACGATTCAAGCGGACCCCTCGAATTGCGCGACAAGAGCACGGCCGGGACGAGCCAGACCGGATTCGTCGAACGCTTCATGTTTTCTGCCACCGCTGGCTTGATCCGGACCGACTCCTACGTCGATGCCGATCTGGCGCTTATCGATTCCGACGGCGGCAGCCGCGCGTACGAGGCCCTGCTGAGTGATGTTGCATTCCTCGAGGAACTCGACGCCGTGCGCGAGGATCTGAACGACGTCGCCGCGCTCGGGCAGACGTTCGTCGGGTCGTCGGTTGCGCTGTCGACCGGTATCTCAGTGGGGTATGTCGTGTGGATTGCGCGCGGCGGTTTGCTGCTCGCGAGTCTCGTCTCGTCGATGCCGGCCTGGCGGCTCGTCGATCCGCTGCCGATCCTTGCGCGGCTGGAAGATCCCGATGCAGCAGCCGGTGAGGGTGATTCTCTCGCTTCGATAATTGAACGCACCGACGATGGTCCGGCTGTGGTCGAGCACGCGGTCGATCCGGCGTCGACCGATGTTTCCGCGCGTTAATCAGGGTTTGCTGAACATGCTGCGTAACCTTTCAACCCGCTCGTATGTTTCCATCGGGCTCAGTTTCATTCTCGTGACGATTTTGCTCGTCGCGATGCTGCTCGGTTTCGTGCCGGATCGTGATGGGGCCATTCGCCACAGTCGCGCGACGATCGCGGAGACGATTGCCGCGAATGGTTCCGCTGCGATCAATCAAGCCGATACGGATCGACTGCGCACTACTCTGCGTCTCGCCGTTGATCGCAACGACGATTTACTGTCCGCCGGCGTGCGGCGCGGCGACGGTACGCTCGCGGTCTCCGTCGGCGATCACGATCGGCACTGGCAGGGCACCGAGGGCGATGTCTCGACGAGCGGCAACGTCAGCGTTCCGATCTGGTCAGACGGCTCGCGCTGGGGGCGCATCGAATTGCGATTCGTGCCGTTGCTACCCGGCGGCGTGTTCGGGGTGCTCGGCGATCAGCGCCTGCACCTGATGCTGTTCATCATGACTGCCGCGTTCTTCGCTTTCAGGACTTATCTCGGCCGGGTGCTCAAACATCTCGACCCTGCGCAGGCCGTGCCACCGCACGTTCGTTCCGCGCTCGACACGCTGGCCGAGGGTCTGCTCGTCGTCGACAAACGTGAGTTCGTCGTGCTCGCGAATGAGGCGTTCGCGTCGATCACGGGCCATGCGGCCGACAAACTCGTGGGCCGTCGTGCATCGGAACTCGGTTTTAGCGATGCCGCCGGCGGGCGCGTTTCAGGTGACAGTTCGCCCTGGCAGGCCGCGCTCGAGACCGGCGCCCCGCGGCGCAACGAAATGCTTCATCTCGACGATGCCGATGGCGAGCAACGTACGTTTATCGTGAATTGTTCCCCGGTGCTCGGCACCGGCGGCGAGCATGCCGGCGTGCTGATCAGTCTCGATGATGTCACGCAGCTCGAAGCGAACAAGGTTGAGCTTAAGTTGTCGAAAGACGCGGCGGAGGCGGCGAACCAGGCGAAGAGCGATTTCCTCGCTAACATGAGCCACGAAATCCGCACGCCGATGAACGCGATTCTCGGTTTCACGGATATTCTGCGGCGTGGCTACGACAAGTCGACGTCGGAGCGCAGCAAGTATCTCGATACGATCCATTCAAGCGGTAAACACTTGTTGCAGCTGATCAACGATGTGCTGGACCTGTCAAAGGTGGAAGCGGGCCGGATCGAAGTGGAGCGCTTGCCCACCGCGGCACATACGATCGTCAATGAAGTCGCCTCGGTGCTGCGCGTAAGGGCGGACGAGAAGGACATCGAGCTGACGCTCGAAGTGAACGGGCATATACCCGCCTCGATTGAAACGGACCCGACACGGCTGCGGCAGATAGTGACGAACCTGATCGGCAACGCGATCAAGTTTACCGAACGCGGCGGGGTGCGGGTTGTGTTGGGCCTGCAGGACAACGACGGCTCCCCGCAATACGCGATCCGCATTATCGACAGCGGCATCGGCATTGACGCCGAAGCACTCGAATCGGTTTTCGAACCGTTCGTGCAGGCCGACGCATCGGTGACCCGGCGTTTTGGCGGCACCGGCCTCGGCCTCGCGATCAGTCGGCGTTTCGCGCGCCTGCTGGGCGGTGACATCGTCGCGCACAGCACGGTTGGCGAAGGCACCGTGTTCGTCGTCACTCTCGACCCCGGACCCATCGCGGGTGTGGAAATGCTGGATGCCGAGGCGGCGATTGCGGACGCCGCTGTCGGTGGTCCCGAGCAGGTCGTGGCGTGGCGGTTTCCCTCGCCGACGCGGGTGCTCGTGGTTGACGATGGTGAAGAGAATCGCGAGCTTGTACAGCTCGTACTGCAAAACGTCGGGATCGACGTCGCCGTTGCCGAGAACGGCCAGGTCGCGGTTGATATCGTGCGCGAGCAGGCGTTCGATCTGATCCTGATGGACATGCAAATGCCCGTGCTCGATGGCTACGGTGCAACGCGCCAGTTGCGGGCGGACGGGGTTGAAATTCCGATCATCGCGCTGACGGCCGATGCGATGAAGGGTTTCGAGGAGAAATGTCTTGCTGCCGGGTGTACCGGGTACCTGACGAAACCGGTCGATATCGACCAGCTGCTGGAAACCCTGGGTGAGAAACTCGGTGGTACGCTCGAAAGCGGCGTCGCCCCGGACGCGGCGGACACCGCGCGCGCAAGGTCACCAGTCAGCCATGCGGAACCCGAACCACTTACCGCGGGTGACCCGGGCCGGACGATTCATTCGCGCCTCGCGCAGGCGGGGCCCGCGATCCAGGCGACCGTGTGCAAGTTCGTCGACGGTCTCGACGATCGTTTCGCGGCGGCGCGCGGCGCGATTGCGGACGGCGATATGGTGGCGGTCGCGGAGTTTGCGCACTGGATCAAGGGCGCCGGCGGCACAGTCGGGTTCGACGAATTCACGAAACCGGCGGCGCGTCTCGAGGCGCTGGCAAAGGGTAATGCCGTCGACTATCTCGAACCGGCACTCGCGGCACTGGAAACGATCGGTGCGGCGCTGGTACGCCCGGGCGACGCCGCGGCGCCCGCAGCGCAAAACAGCGCGCCGGCACCCGAACCGGTCGCGGCCGTGCCCCTGCCCGAGGTCGATGAAGACGAGACCCCGGTGGTGTCGCGATTGCTGCAGGAAAACCCGCGCATGCGCCCCATCGTCGAGCAGTTTCACGTCCGCCTCGACGAACGCATGGCGGAGCTGCGTGAAGCCCTTGCGGCGAACGACTGCGCGGCGGTCGTGGAAATCGCCGTGTGGCTCAAGGGGGCCGCGGCGACGGTTGGCTACGAGGTCTTCGGTGAACCCGCCGGTCACCTGGAAACCGCCGCAAAATCATCGATTTGTGCCAAGACCCTGGCGTGGGCGGACGCGATCGAACGGCTCGTCTCGAGGATCGAGAGTGATCCCGGCGGCGCGGGTAAAGCCGCACCGGCAGCGGCCGATAACAGAGGCTAGGAGGCACAAGTAATGGCGTCAAAAGTAGCCCCGAGCACCGCTGCAGTCGCGCTCGCAGAGGAACCTGTGGACCCGTTGGCGGTTCCGAATCCCCCATTGGCTCGCGCGGTCGTCCCCGGCGCCGGGGGGTTTGTCGAGGAATCCCAGCGCGATGCACTGATCATGATGGTCGATGATGAACCGACGACGATCGAAGTACTGCGCATGTTTCTCGAAGATGCGGGTTATCAGAACTTCGTCACAACCTCGGATTCGCGCGAAGCGATCAACCTGATCGGCTCGCGTCATCCCGATGTCGTGCTGCTTGATTTGATGATGCCGCATGTCGGCGGGTTCGACATTCTCTCGGCGATGCGCGCCGACGCGCTGATGCGCCACACACCCGTGATCATGCTGACGTCATCCGTCGACGGTGGCACGAAACTGACCGCGCTGGAACTCGGCGCAACGGATTTTCTCGGCAAGCCGGTCGACCCGAGTGAACTCGCACTGCGTTTGCGCAACACCCTCACCGCGAAAGCCCACCAGGACTCACTTGCACTGCACGATTCGCTAACGGGCCTGCCGAATCGGCAGCAGTTCGGCGAGCGCCTCGAACGCGCGCTGTACCGGGCGCAGGAGAACGCACGCAACTGTGCGGTTGTGCACATCGATCTTGACCGCTTCAAGAAAATCAATGATTCACTCGGGCAGTCAACCGGCGACATTCTGCTCAAAGCCATCGCGCACCGGATCGAGTCGATACTCGACTGGAGTGAGAACATCGATTCGAGCGGCGATCGGGAAGCGCCGTTCGTTGCGCGTCTGGGTGGTGATGAGTTCGCCATTGTCGTACCCGATCTTGCAAACCCTGATCTCGCTATCGACATCGCCGATCGCGTTAACAAGTGCTTCCTGCAGTCTTTCATTCACGCTCACGGCGAATGCTATGTCGCGGCGAGCCTCGGGGCGGCGGTTTCTCCGGACGACGGGGTCGACGCCGATACCCTGCTGCAGCATGCGAGTGCCGCGACGGTGTTTGCGAAGCAACGCGGTCTGCGCCAGTTCCATTTTTATTCAGGCGAAGTCAGCGAGCATGTCAGCGAACGCTTCATGCTCGAACACGAACTGCACAGTGCCCTGCAACAGGACCAGATGAAGTTGTTCTATCAACCGAAACTGTGTCTCAAAACCGATCGCATTGTTGGTGCCGAAGCGCTGATGCGCTGGGAATTGCCGGGAACCGGGCTCGTGTCACCGGGAAAATTCATCCCGATTGCGGAAGACACCGGTCTGATTGTCCCGATCGGCGAATGGGCATTGCGCGAATCCACCCGGCAGTTGCGTTGTTGGAGCGATGCGGGCCACGCGATCACGATGTCGGTCAACGTGTCGGCGATACAGTTTCGCGACGACGCATTCATCGAACAGCTTGAGGCGATCGTCGCCGATACGGCTATGCGGCCGGAGATGATAACGATTGAGTTAACGGAAACGCTGCTGATGGAGAACGCCCGCGAGTCCGAGCTGATGCTCAACCGGATCCGGGAAATGGGCCTGAAAGTATCGGTTGACGACTTCGGCACCGGTTATTCGTCGCTGAGCTACCTCAAACGGTTTGCGGTTGACGAGCTGAAAATTGATCGTTCATTCCTGCACGGGATCCCTGACGACAAGGACAACAGTGCGATTGTCAGCGCTGTGATCGGGATGGCCCACGGCCTTGGTCTGCACCTCGTTGCCGAAGGTGTGGAGGAAGAAGCGCAACTCACATTTCTGCAAACGAAACGATGTCATGAGTTCCAGGGCTTTCTTGTCAGCCCGCCGGTCCCCGCGGACAAATTCACCGAACTGCTCGAACGCTCGCGCGATGGCGGCTGGCGCGCCGCGCTGGCCTAGAGTCTGCCCGCTCCGATACTCACCAGGCGCCGCGCGTTCGCGCTGGCTGATCCGCGCTTCGCGTCCGGGCCCTGAACCCCGCGGCGCGCCCGTTCGGCGCGGCGCGATTCCCCGACGTCACGCGTAGACGACGATACAACGTACTTCGATGCTCCAGCGATCCGGCGCATCGGGCGGGGTGGAAGGATCCTCGAACGCGCTGTGAAAACTGAACGTACAGGGCACCTGCAGGTTGGTGCCATCGCCGGCGGCGCCCTCGCTGCGGGCGAGGGTACCGTCCGAATCCCATTGTTTGATCAGCAAGGCTTCGTCGCGCGTCATCTGCGGGTAGTAGTACCACGCATGTGACGGCGCGTGCTTCGCGAAGTAGTTCTCACCGATCCGATCCTGGTAATGAATTTCAAACACGACGAGATCATCGGGGGCGACGGTTTGCCCGTCGCACAACGCAATCGGGTGGGTCGCGACGGGTTCGTCGGCGATGTTGCGCCACACGTTGATGATCGCGAAGCGACCACCGTCGCCGAGGCAGCGCGTTACCATGTCGTCGGTGATCAGCGTTTGTCCCGGTTCGAGTACGGAACACAGCGTGTCGTTACCACGTGGCGGCCGGGCGAGATCCCGCAGGCGTTGCGGCGCACTCGTCAGGGTGTAATCGCCGTGGACCATATGCGCGGGACCCTGCACCTGCTGGCCGCCGCGGATCCGTTGCCGACTCTGTTTGCCCTGCGCCGAGCGGATGTTGTGGTCGAATGCGAACGCGCGTGCGCCGGTCGCCTCTTCCACGAGTTTCGCGCATTGGCTGTAGTAGTTGTGGACGACTTCGGTGTGGGTGAAAAAATCAATTGAACCACCACTGATCGGTCGCTCGATCAGTTCGAAACCGTGGCTCCTCACCGTGCGGCCTTCAGATCCGATGCACGCTCGGGCGTTGGTCACGGTCATTTCGTGGCGCGCGAGATCTACACCCTGCGTGCCGCCGTCGCTGCCGTCGGGATCGCGTCGGGTGAGGACCTTGCCATTGCGATACAGCGACGGGACGGCCGCTTCCTCAAGATAGTTGAACCGGCCGAGCTGACTGATGTTGTCATTCAGTTCGCGTGCGTTCGTGCTCATAGTCGGGGCTCCTGCAAGCGGATGGACGCAGTATAACGTCCCTCTTGCGCGGCGACCCAGGCGATCGCGCATTCCCCTATAATCATTGGCATAAGCACGCGGATACACGCGAACAGCGGGGGAAATACTCATGAGAAAGGGGTTGATGACGGGCGCCGATGGTGCCGCGCATACAGTTGACGACATCGTTGCGCTGGCGCAAAAAGCCGAAGCCGGCGGCTTCGATTCGCTGTGGATGGCGAACATTTTCTCGCTCGACGCAATCATGACGCTCGCGGCCGCTGGCCGTGAGACGCAGCGCATCGAAGTCGGCACGGCCGTCACCCCGACTTACCCGCGACACCCGAGTGCGATTGCGCAGCAGGCTCTGACCGCCGCGAGTATGGCGAAAAATCGTTTCACACTCGGGATTGGCCTGTCGCACAAGATGGTCATCGAGGACATGCTCGGCATGTCGTTCGCAAAACCCGCGCGTCACATGAAGGAATATCTCGACGTGCTGATCCCGTTGTTGCGCGGCGACGTAGTGGACTATGACGGCGATGAATATCGCGTCCATAACACGCAGATCCAGGTACCCGGGGTTGATGATGTGCCGGTGATTATTGCGGCATTGGGCCCTGCGATGCTGAAACTCGCCGGCGAACTGAGCGGCGGGACGAACACGTGGATGGTGGGTCCGAAGACGATGGAACAACACATCGTGGCGCGGCTCAACGCCGCGGCGAACGCGGCGGGGCGACCCACACCGCGGGTGATAGGCGGATTCCCGGTGGTCCTGACGAACGCGGTGGAGGAAACCCGCGCTGCACTCGCCGAACCGCTCGCGATCTATGGTCAATTGCCGAGCTATCGCGCCATGCTCGACCGCGAAGGTCTGGCCGAGCCGCAGGACATGGCGCTGATTGGGGATGAAGCGGCGCTGCGCGCGGGCATCCGGCGGATAGAGGAGTCCGGGGTGACCGATTTCAACGCCGCGATCATGGCGGGCGACGGCGCAACGTTTGAACGTACATTCGAGTTTCTCGCAAGCCTGTAGGAGGGTTCCCGCCGGGTAACGAGGCCGTAAAACTTTACGAGGGTTTGCCATGAGATTCACCATCGCCCGCTGGGTTATGCAGCATCGGGTTCTCGTCCTGCTACTGTTTGTCGCAGCGACCGCGTATTTCATGGCGGGGTTGAAAAGCGTCGAGATTCGCACCGTGTTCAACGACCTGCTGCCGGCAAACGACCCGTATGTGCAGGTGTATTTCGATCACCGCAACTTCGGCAATCCGATGTCGGTCGCGATCGTGGTGAAGCGCAAGGACGGCGAGATCTACCACGCCGATACCTTGCAGAAAGTGTGGGATCTCACCCGCGATCTCGACCTCGCGCCGGCCATGAATCATGACACGGTGATTTCGATTTCCACCGAGAAGTTGCGCTACGCCGAGGCGACGCCGTTCGGCGTAGCGGCAAACCCGCTCATGGACAATCAGCCGCCGGCGACGCCGGAAGAGGTGGCCGAGTTCAAACGCCGGATCGGTGTGTCGACGAACGCGCGCACGTTCTTCGTCTCGCGTGATGAAACCGCGACGATGATCCTCGGCGCGTTTCACGATTATGTCGATTACGGTGAGGCATTCGAATTTGTGCAGAATCTCGTCGAACAGGCACGCGACGACGAGCACGAAGTTTATCTTTCCGGCCAGCCTGTGCTCACCGGTTGGGTGTACAAACTCCAGAAGCAAACGTACAAGATTTTCGCCGTTACGGTTGGCGCGCTCGTAATTGCGCTCATTTTCTACATGCGCAACTTCGCCGGGGTGCTCACCCCGATCACCTGCGCGCTCGTCGCCGCGGTCTGGGGTTTCGGCTTCATCGGCCTGCTCGGGCGACCAATCGAACCGCTGCTCATGATCGTGCCCTTATTGCTCGTCGCGCGCTCATTTTCTCATTGTGTGCAATACACGGAGCGGTATTACGAAATCCTCATGGAAATCCATGACAGGCGCAAAGCGGCCGAACTCACGATGGGCATCATGATGGCGCCATCGATACTCGGAATCCTGACGGACGTGTGCGGGATCATTTTCATCGCCATCGCGCCGATCAAATCGATGGAGAATCACGCGCTGTTCTGCGGCTTCTGGGCGTTGTGGATTATCCCCACCGGCGTGTTTCTGTGCTCGATCATGCTGTCCTATCTGCCGGTGCCGGGCAATATCGAAAAGATCGTTGGGGGTTCGAAAACCGGCAGCGGTATCCACCTGTTGCAGGAACAGCTGCTGCACCGGGTGGCGCAACTGACGCATGGCGCCGTGGCGAACCGCACCGCGGTTGTCGTAGTCATCGTCGGGGCGATCGCAGTGTATCTGAACACGCAGATCAAAATGGGCAACCCCGTCGAGGGCAGCAGCCTGCTGCACCACGATTCCGAGTTCAACACTGCCGCACGCGCGATCAACGATCACTTCCCGGGCACGAACACGCTGGAGATCGTGCTCGAAACGAAGGAAAAGAATTTCGAGAACCCGACCGCGCGGACGCCGGAAGTTGTGGAGGTGGCGACGAAACTGCAGCGCCTGCTCGAATCCGATCCGCTGTTGCCGCCGCGCGCAACGCTGACATTCTCGGATTACATGCGCGAAGTAACCCGGTTGTTTGCCGGTGGTAATCCGAAGTGGCGCGAGCTCGATCTCACCGCGGAGAACATCGCCTCCGTGTCGTTCGCGACGTTGATGGGCAACAATGCCTTGAACTTTGCGCATGTTGCCGACCCCGCGTTCGAAAACTCCACCGTCACCGCCTGGTACAAGGACAACAAGCAGGAAACCGTGGACCTCGCGATCGCGAGCGCGGAACGCGCGATCGCCGCGGTGGGTGAAGATCACGAGCGTTTTCGCGTGCGGCTTGGCACCGGCGTGATCGCCTTGCAGCAGGCAATGAACAACACGGTGGAAAAGTATCACTGGCTGATCATGGGCATGGTCAACGGCGCCGTGCTGTTGATCTCGGCGTTCGCTTACCGCTCGTTCGTCGCCGCGCTGATCCTGCTGATCCCGGTTAACCTGTCGAACCTGCTGCTCGGTGCGGCGATTCATTTGCTCGGGATCGGGCTCGATATCAATGCCGGCATCGTTGCGGTGATCGGCGTCGGCGTCGGCATCGATTACGGCATCTACCTGTTGTCGAGAATCTGCGAGGAGTACAGCAGCCAGGCGCAGGACCTGCCGCGTGCAATCACGGCGGCTCTGACGACCACCGGCAAGGCCATCATGTTTACCGCGACGATTATGCTGATCGGCATTCTGCCGTGGTATTTCCTTTCCGATCTGAAATTCATGGCCGACATGGGTTTGCTCCTGGTCGCCGTCATGTTGATCAATATGGTGTTGTCACTTGTGGTGCTGCCGATGCTCGTGTGGTTCATCAAGCCGCGTTTCCTCGCGCGCGAGGACCTCATGGTGGGTCACAGCGTTGACATCCAGGATCTGATGCGGGCCGACGCCGAGCGGGTGTCATGAGCATCAACGCCGGTTGAACCGACTGCAACGCGACGCAAAGGGTTGCGGCAAACTCCGGACAACCCGCCGCCACCGGTAGTGGACGCATTACTTGCGTGGTGAGCGGCCGGGCCTGCAAGCGCACGGCCACCGCACCGCGAAGCGTCTTGCTAATCCACCAGGCCTGAACTAGCTTTAGGGTGAGTGGCGGTACCGGTGCCGGCGCCTGTAACAGTGGTGCTGTGCCGGTACGATGAATCAGCTGGGCGCAGCCACGTGCCCTGTTCAACCGGTCGATTCGCGGGAGGTAATTTATGTTCCGCATCCGCTCCCTCATGCTTTTCGCTCTTCTTATGCTCGTCACGTGCGCCGTCAGTGCACAAAGCTTCCGCTCCACGTTGTTCTCGGACCCGAGTCTCATCGGTCACTCGCCAGGCTTCGATGGCCTGTGGGGAACGGCCGACGATTTCTCAGCGCCCGGTTTGAACCCGGCCGGTGCGGTTTCCGCTTTCGGCTATGACTCGCCGACGGATAATACCTTCGGCTTCTGGGTTGGCACCCTCGACTCGGTGACGATATCCGCCACCGAATTGGAGCTGACGAATCTCGCGCTGACGGGCGAAGCCTCGTGTACCGCGTGCGGTCCGTTCAACTTCACAAACGTGCCGATCACCGCGACTTTGGCCCCGGGTGGGCCGTACATCACGACACTGACGAGCGCCGGCAGCGCGACGTTCAATACGTTCAACGGTTCGTCGACCGTGGTGGTCTCGTCCGGCATCGATGAAACCGTGCAGATTGATACGATTCAATTCGCGGGCGTCGATTTCGGGGTCATCCTGTTTAACGGCCAGGACCCCGCGGTGCAGTTCGCGGGAAATCAGGCGGCGATTGATCATTTCAACTTCCTGCTGCCACTGCTGCCGGCAAACTGGACGTCGGTGCAGACGGATCTTGAAATCATCGAGATTGTCGATGGCTTTCGCGCGGGACTTACCGGCACGCAATCCATCACCTCCTACAGCGTTGTTGTGCCGCTGCCTGCCGCGTGGCTGCTGTTTGGCGGCGCATTGTTGCTTGGGTGGAGAAGCCGTCGGCGGCACTGAGACACACCGGTCTGTACAGGCGGTGACGACATTCGGCGGCCGTTGTTACAGCGTATAGACTGTAGCGTAAATCGGTTACCTGCCGGATGAGAGCACGCCATGAAGCGCAATTTTCAAATGCTTGCCACGAACGGAATCACGCTCAGAACGGTGGTGGAGGGCGATGGGCCGCTTGTGGTTCTGTTGCACGGTTGGCCGCAGTGCTGGTATCTGTGGCGCCACCAAATCGATCCGCTCGTCGGCGCGGGTTACCGGGTTGCGGTGCCGGATCTGCGCGGCTACGGCGGCAGCAGCTGCCCACCAGAGGTTAGCGATTACAACATCCGGACCCTTGCGGCGGACATTGCCGGCCTCGCGCCAGCACTGGGCTATGACACGTTCAAACTGATCGGTCACGACTGGGGTTGTCTCGTCGCGTGGAATACCGCGTTACTGCATGAAGACATCGTCAGCGCCGTGATGGGCCTGTCGGTGCCGTTCTGGCGACTCGGCCCCGAGGCCATCGACCCGCCCGGCATGGACGATCGTTTCTGGTACATCCGTTACTTTCAGGAGGGCGCGAGCACCGACGCCGATTTCGAGGCGAACGTGCGCGAGGTGTTGCATGCGGTTTATCACTGCGCGTCGGCCGACGCCCCGCCGGGCAGCTTCATGCGGCAGCTGGAGAGCCCGAAAGGCAGTCGCATCCTCGACGCGCTGCCATCGCCGCCCGGCACGATGCCCGCGTGGCTCAGCAGCGCGGATCTGGATTATTACGCCGACCAGTTCCGTCTCAGCGGTTTCCGCGGGCCGAACAATTTCTACCGCAACATCCCGACAAACAACAGCATTACACCGGAGCTCGAGAGCAAACGCTTCACCCAACCCGCCGCGTTCGCGGCCGGCGAATTCGATGTCGGGCTCGAGTTCGATCCGAACTGGCGCCCGCGTCTGCGCGCCGCCTTTGACGATCTGCGTTTCGATGCAATCATTGACGGCGCGGGTCATTGGGTGCAGATGGAGCAACCGGCTCGCACGACCGCGTTGATGCTGCGGTTTCTTGCCGAGTGCTGACGCACGGCGCCACCGGTGTCGGGATCAATGTTCATCGCGCGGCACTCTGCGCGGCGCGTTCCTTACAGCGTATAGAAATCGATCAGAGCCGGGACGCAATCATTCTTCAGATGAATAACGTGGCGCGTTACGCGCCAGTTGTCGTCATGGCCGCTCAGCACGAGTTCGTAGTAACCGAAATTCACGTACTGTGAACCGCTGCGCGGCTGGTAGACGTGAACCATGGCGCTGGCGCGCACGTGGATTTCATTGTCGTTCGCCGGTGCAAGCGACGCCTGGACGTTCGAGGTGAAATGCGTCGTGCGCGGCAACGGCAAGGCGGTGACCGACTGTCCCGAGCGCACGCGTGAGACCCGCTCTTCGAGGCCGCTGCGACCATCGTGGTAGATCTGCGAGATCTCGCAATCGGGATCGCTCGTCTCCGTATCTTCGTCGCGCCATGCAGGCACCCGGTAAACCGCTTCCTCGTGGTACAGATCGAGCCAGATATCCCAGGCGCGGTCGTCAAGCGCCGCGCCGAGCCGGTTCACAATGTCGTGCGCAATAACGCTTGCCGGTGTGCTCATACGGCAGCATCCGCGTTGAGCAACAAGCGCATCCATTCACGATAGCCTGCGTGAATTCCGGTCTCGTCGCCGAAGCCGAACCCCGTGGCGCTGTATGAACACCGCGCATCGCGTGCAAGACCCAGCGCCGCGAACGCATCTCCGGCCGCATCCGTGGCGCCGAGGCCGCGCGCGTAGGCCAGCGCGGAACCGTCGCGCGCCGTGCGATAACCTGCCTGGCTGGACTCGTACATGACGTTGTCGTCCGATGTGGCGAGTCCACCAGCATTGAAGAATTCCTCGTACTGGCGGATCCGGAAGCGTCGCGCCTCGGGATCTTCGCCGCGCGGGGCGAGGCAGTATGACGTCATGCGCGTCCTGTCGACCGCGAGCGGTTCCCACGTGCGCAACTGCAGCGACTGAATGTCGATCACCTGCACGTTCGGAAAAAGCGTCAGATTGCGCTGGCGCAGCATCCAGTCGAGCCGTTCCTCGCCAACCAGCTCACGTACACGCGCATACAGGGCGCGATCGCGGGTGAGTGGTCGTTGTTCGGCACTTTGTCCCGGCGCGCCGATCGACCACGACATTGCGTGCCCGCGCGGGAAACTGATCGTGCCGGACGCCGGCGCTTTCGCGGCGTCGGTGACGACGTCGAGACCCGGCGGCAGCGGTGCTGGCGGCCGTCGTTTCAGGATGTTCACGAAGGCCGCGTGCGTCGATGGAAAATGGTAGGCATCGAGTCCGTTCTCGAACTGCAATTTCCAGTTGCCGTCGAACGTATAAGACGCGGATCCCGGAATGAACTCGAGTCCGTCCGGCGCCTGGTCGGCGACGAGATCGAGCAGGACGCGCGCGCCGCCCAAATGATCGTGCAGCGACGGCACGTGCGGGGACAGGCTCGCGAAGATGAAACCGCGATAACTTGCGAGCCGCGCCACGGGAACGAGATCCCGGTTTGTCGTCTCGAACGCGGGCGGATAGCGGCCTTCGTCGCGTAAGGTCACGCCGATGTTGCGTCCGCGCGAATCGTACGACCAGCCATGGTAGCGACAGACGTGAATCTTGCGCTTGCCGGCAGCAAGCGGGCACAGCTGCGTGCCGCGGTGCCGGCAGCTGTTCAGAAAGGCGTGCAATTCGCCGTCGCCATCGCGCGTCAGGAGCACGCCGCGGCGGCCGATGCGGCGGGTGATGTACGCGTGCGGCTCGGCAAGTTCCGATTCGAGGCCGAGGAACACCCACGTGCCTTCGAAGATGCGCGCGATTTCGAGTTCAAAGATGTCGTGGTCCGTGAACGCATCCGGATGGACGCGAAAAATGCCATCGCCCGGTCGATCGTCGAGCAGTCGTGCGATTTCCGGGTTGATAGTGCTGGATCGATTCATCGGCTCATCCGACGCGTCATGGGGGAAGCCGTGAGCATGATCGAGATCGTCGCCTCGGACAAGCCGGTGGTGCCGCCGCTACGCGTCGCGGCGCTCGCCCCAACTGTCCCAGAACGTGACATCGTGCGCCGGCAGGCGCCGGGCCCGACGCAATACGGCATTGTGCATGTGTCCGACCGGCAGCAATACAGCGACGGTCGCGTCCGCCGGCATGTTCAGTATGGCCGCGGCGTCGCTTTCGTAAGTCGACAGCAGGCTCGTCCACGTCGCGCCGAGACCACGCGCGCGCAATGCCAGCATGAGCGACCACGCGGCCGGGAGTACGGAACCATAGAAAGCGATTTGACGCGGCACGTTCGCCGGCGGTCGCCCTTCGCGGCAGACCACCACCAGCGCGGGAAAGTCCTGCAGCCGATCGGCGAGGAAACGATAGTTTTGCGACAGACTTGCCGCAGCGGCGCCGCTCGCCGCCTGCTCGGCCTCGCGCGCGGTTACGTAGTCGTCGAAAGCGCGGCGATACAGTTTCGCGAGCGCGTGTTTCTTGTCGCGATCCGTGACGACGACGAAACGCCAGGACTCGCCGCCCACCCCGGTCGGCGCCTGTACGGCCAGTTCGATACATTCGAGCAACAACGCCGGATCGACGTCGCGGGCGAAATCAATCCGCCGCCGTACGGAGCGGGTAGTGGCGAGAATTTCGTCGATGTCCGGGTACTCGGCTTTCATGGTCTCGTTGGCCTCATGGTGAATCGCCTGCAAGCGGCGAGCCGGCGCATGCGAGCGGCTCGCACTCACCTCGTCAGGATGTGCGTGCGCGACAACAGGCGCCGTCCCGTTACCAGCCGGGGACAGTACGCAAGATTTTTCACCTTGCTACGTTCGCTTCGCATCATCCTCAACGAAGTGTTGCGCCCATGCTATCTTTTGTCCCCGCGCCGGGCGCGCGAGACCGCAAGCATACACACACGACACGGGGGTAAGTGATGGAAGCGAGTAACGACGATCCGAACAGAATCCTGTTGCAGGCCGGTATGGCCGTATTGCTGATCGCTCTGGCACTGGCGTGGACGCTCGTGTTCACGCGGGCAATTCCCATCGCGGCCGTGACGAACGTGATCGCTGATTACCCGCGCTTGTTGCAAGCGCATATCGACTTCCTGCTGATGGGCGCGTTGCTGCTTGGTTTCTACGGTGCGCGCGTGCCGCTGCCGAAAAGCGTTCGCGGCGCGATGGCCATCGGCGTGTTCACGAATCCCGCCGGTTTTTTGTATCTCGCGTTCTGGCCGGAACTGATCACGGACGCCTTCCTCGCGTTTTCGATCGTGAGTTTCGTCATCACGACGTACGGTTTTGGCATGGCCTGCGTGATCATTTTACGAACGACGGTGACGCGTCACAGCGGGGCCATCGACGCCGGACGCGCGATGGCGGCCGGCGGCGCCTGAGTCCCGGACGCTGCATCCACACCAGCGTGCCTGTGTTGCTGTACAACAGCGTCCGTCGCTTCGGCTGGATCGCGCGGATTGCGCACTGGACCACGGTTGCGCTGATCGCGATGATGTTTATCGATATCAGCGGGCTCGATATACCACCGAAACTCGCGGAGCGTGAAGCCGTCGTGGCGTTTCACGTGTCGTTGGGGATCGTTGTATTGCTGCTCATGCTTGGTCGCCTGGGCTGGCGCGTGGCGAATCCCAATCCCGTACGCGGGTGGAATCTGTCGCCGGGTCAGCAACTGTTCGCGATTTCCGTGCACCGACTCATGTACGTCGTCGTCATCAGCCTGTGTTTGTGCGGGATCTTTGGAGTGATCGCCGACGGTACGCCGCTCGGGTTTTTCGGCGTGTCGCTCGGCGCGCCGACAATATCGCCCCAAGCGGCGACGCGCGCCCTCGCACTCGACGTCCATGCGCGCTTGTCGATCCTGCTGCTCGTCATGATTGCGGTGCATGCAACGACAGCGGTCGTGAACCAGGTGTTTGCCGGCGACGAGCAAGCCGCGCAATGACCGGTGCCGCGCTTGTCTGAACTACTTGCCATTTATGCCGGCGGTTTGCGGGCGCTCGAACCCGAAGGCCAGGCAACCGGCATGTTCAAGCAGGCGCTGATGCAGGCCGAGCTGACGCCGCTCGGACTTGTCGGTGATCAGCAGGCCGATCGCCGCGTTCACGGCGGCGCGGAAAAAGCGCTGCACGAGTTCGCCCGAAAGAGCTACGCGGCGATTGCCGGGAGTTTCCCCGCACTTGCCGCGACGGCGCTACCCGGCACCCTCGGCGAGAACGTCTCGAGCGAGGGTCGTGACGACACGAACGTCTGCATTGGCGACACGTTGCGGATCGGCTGCGCGGTTGTGCAGGTGTCGCAACCGCGCCGGCCGTGCTGGAAGATCAATCATCGTTTTGACTGCCGCGAGCTGTCGCATTTCATCGAGCGGCGGCAGCTGACGGGCTGGTACTATCGTGTTCTCGAGCCGGGCATGATCACACTCGGCGATCGCATCGAGTTGCTCGACCGTGCGAATGAGGACATTACGATTGCGGCATTCACGAAAACGGTAACCCGGCACCGGCCGGAACCCGACGCATTGAATACTCTCATCAACGCGCGAGGGCTCAGCGAACAGTGGCGGGTGCGGCTCACCGGGCGCCGCGACTACCTTGCCCGGCAGTCAACCGCGAACCGGGCAGCCCCGCTGGCGCGCACGCACATGGACAGGGACAAGGAGTAACAGGCTTATGGCGATTCGGCGAATTCTGCGTATGGGACACCCAGGTCTGCGCGAAGTGGCGCGACCGTTGAACGACGAGGAAATCGGCACGCTGGAAATGGGCCGCCTGATCGCCGATATGGTCGATACGTTGCACGACTACGGCGGCATCGGCCTCGCGGCACCGCAGATCGGCGAATCCGTGCGCCTGGCGCTGATCGAAATACCGGGCGGCGCCACGCGTTACGGCGATCTCGTGCCGATGTCGCTGTCCGTGTTCATCAATCCCGTGATCGAGGTTGTCGACCCGGTTACCGCCGGTTACTGGGAAGGTTGTCTCTCGGTACCCGGCTTGCGTGGCTTCGTCGAGCGGCCGCAACACGTCCGGATCAGCTACCTGTCAGAGACTGGCGAGGCGAAATCGCTTGAGCTCAAGGGCTTCGCCGCCACCGTTTTTCAGCACGAATTCGACCATCTCGACGGCAAGCTTTATATCGATCGGATTACCGACACCCGTTTGCTGGCGTTCGAACAGGAATACGAGCGCTACGCATTGCCGCACCTCGAGGCGTAGTCACTCGGCGGCGTAGAGCGACTGGTGAAAGCGGTTCATGCCGCGGATCCAGCGATCGTAGTCCGCGGTCTTGCGCCGCATGTATTGTTCCACCTCCGGGTGCGGCAGGATCAGAAAACGTTCCTCGCGCAAACCTTCGACGACGGCTTCGGCGAGCACCTCGGCTTCGATCATGCCGTCGTTGGCGGCCGCGGCGACGCCCTTGTTGTTCATTGCCTCGCCGGATGTCATCGCGGTACGTACGGCCTGCGGGCACAACAAGGAAACGCGGATCCCTTCATGCGCATGCGTGAGCGCGATCCATTCTCCGAGTCCCACCGCGGCGTGTTTTGTCACGCCGTAGGCAACCCCGCCGATCTGGTTGAGCAAGCCCGCGGCGGATGCCGTGTTCATGAGGTAACCGCCGCCGCGTGCAACCATGCGCGGTATAAGGTGGCGCGCCGCATAGACGTGCGCCATGACGTTGACGTCCCAGATCCGCTGCCATTCATCGTTCGGTGAAGCGAGGCTGTCGGCGGCGGCGATGCCGGCATTCGAACAGAACAGGTCGATTGGTCCGATCGAGCTTTCCGTGGTTTCGATCAGCCGCACAATAGCCGCTTCATCGCTGACGTCGGTTTCCATCGCCGTGCCGCCGACGGCCTCGGCTACTGCCTGGGCGCCGGCCGCATCGCGATCGGCGACGACGATATGTTTCGCGCCGGCGGCGTCGAAACGCAGCGCGAGCGCCTTGCCGATGCCATTTGCGCCGCCCGTGATAGCGATGATCTTGTCGGCCAGTTCCATGCGGTTGTTCCTGTTGATAAGACCGCGACAGTCTAAGGTTTAACTCGCGCCGGGGAAGCGGCGGTGGGGTCAGATGAAACGATCGGCAACGGGGCTGTCCTACCCCACCCTTACTGCCGCGGCCTAGCTAGCGATGCATCGTGAGGTATTCCGGGGTGATTTTCAGGCCCACCGCGGCGGCGACCCGGTTCGCGCCGGCGTAGAATGCGGCGGTAGAGGCGATGTACCAGATCGCTTCATCGTCGAAACCCTCAGCGCGCAGGGCATCGCGTTCGGCGTCGCCGATGGATTCCGGGTCTTTCAGCACCATGACGGCGAAATCAAGCATCGCGCGATCGCGGCTCGACAGATCCGCGAGCTTGTAGTTACGGCCAATGTACTCCGCGAACACGGGATCGCCGCACACGCCGCGCAAGGCCGCGCCGTGATGCGCGCAACAGTAGGCGCAACCGTTCGTATGCGCGCTGACGAGCGCGATGAGTTCGTGGTCGAGCGGGGACAGGCCGGAATCCGTGCGCATCAATTCCATGTACGGAACCATGAAAGCGCGCAGGCGCTGGTTGTCCGTGGCGAACAAACGGACGAAATTCGGCATGAAGCCATACTTCTTCTCGATCCCGCGCACCATCGCCGCCATCTCGGCGTCGAGGTTGTTGCGTTCCCTGAGCGCGAGCCCACAGATATCGCGGACGGTGCTGACGGATTCGAGATCTTCTGCGGTAGAGGCCATGGGGGTGCTCCTTTTCGGGGTTATGACGACCGGACGGGTCGCCAGCCTCAAGTCTAAATGCGCTTTCGGGATTCTGGAACTACCGGGTGCCGGCTTAGGGCCTGTGCGTTGCCACGGCATGCTATGCCGGGCCGGAAACGTCGGCCGGGGTGTGGCGTCGGGGCCCCGCGATGCGCACTGCGCACTGCAATATGGTGCTGAATACTGCGACAAAAGCGCGCCGCTTCGCCACGGGCGTGGCTGCTGCCGGCATTGCAGCGACCGCAACATGGATGTCATGTAGCGCCGCTACGCTGCGTTGATCCAGCCGGTCCCGGTAGCGCGCACGCTCGCCGAGGCGTCGGGTCGATGTGAACAATTACCGCACCCGGCCGCGTTAAAACCTTGTGTCGTGGGGGGCAAGGGGGCATCATCAATCCAGCCACGGACCGGTGGCAAAAAACAAAAATAACGTCCTGGGTTCGGTCCAGGTGCCCGCCAAAGGGCACCGGGTTTGATACCGGACGCTGTCGGCAGCAAGGATGGAATGGGAGGTATTGCGATGTCTTTAACACGCTGGCCCGTACGCGCGGGAACCATTGCGCTACTGTGGTTTGCCCTGGTTCAGAATCCCTTGGCGGCGGTGTCCGTGGAAGACGTCTCCGGTGATCCGCTCGACGAGGTAACGGTCGGGCTGTTCATCGACGGGCTGCGCATTGACAGCGTACCCGGGTTCTTCGACTTCGAAGCCGCGCTCTCGTTCGATGCCAACCTCACACTGATCAGTGTAGCGGCGGGCGCGGACGTGACTTTAGCGTCCGGCGATATTTTCTGGCCGCTCCATACCGGACCGGCCCTCGTCGGTTTCAATGCCGCCTACATGAACGACCCCGGGGCGTTCGTGAATGCGGAAATGCTTCGCCTGACGTTCGAGATTGGCGCCGCGGCGGGGCCCGGTCCGTTTGCGATTGCTGCAACGCAAAGCTACCTCGGTGCGTCGATCGTCCCGCTGCCACCGGCGCTCTTGTTGTGTACGGGCGCGCTCGCCGCCTTGTCCATGTTCCGACGGCGTTTCTAGTGTCGACCCGCGTGCACCGGCGGCACGCACTGATAACCCCGATGGCTGGGGGGCACGCTGTCCCCGCCCCAAACCCCTGCTTTTTGCATAAGGTCCGCGCATGTCGAGTCGCGTAACGGAATTCGTGGCGCGCCGTGCGCGCCGCTCGGTACCCGCCGGAATTCGCGGCGGGGGACGCCCACTGCAGGCATTGCACAGTCGCGCGCTACCGGTTGGCGCGAACCCGCCGTTCCGGCGCAAGGCACTGTTCGAGGCACTTGAACCGCGGCTGTTGTTGTCTGCCGATCCGCTGAGTGCGGCGGCGCAAACCGCGTTCATGGGCGGGCTCGACGAATTGCGCGACTGGGCCGACCGCCTCGACGACTACGATCTCCTGGCGCAACCACTGCCGGTGCTCAATACCGCGATCAGCGCCGCGCTCGACCTGCCGAACCTGCTCCAGGAACGCCTGATCACGCCAATCGGCGACTTTTTCGGGGACTTCACCGGGGACGACGTGCCGACGGCGGACGACCTGGCCGGATTCCTGAGCGGCCTGCCCGACAGCGTCGGCGACGTAACCGGGGAGCTGATCGGGGATGAGTTCCTGTTCGGGTTCGTGTTTGATGCGTCGCGCGAAACCACGGTCGCCGGGATCGATCTGCCGGGCCTCAGCGCACTTGGCCTCGATATCGACGCCGGCGCGGTCTCGGTAGATCTCGACGCGCGGTTTTCGAGCGCCCTCACGCTTGGGCTCGACCTGTCGGATGGCAGTGTCGATGTCGACGATTTCTTCGTTCGCTTCGACACCCTCAGCGTCGGTGCCACGGCGACGGCAAGTCTGCCGGAACTTGACGCGGGCTTCGGTTTTCTCGATCTCGCCGTTGCCGGGGGCGAGCTCGCGCTCGATGTCGACGCCGATCTGATGCTCGGCAATCCGGATGCCGATCCCGACGGCAGGCTCACGCCAACGGAACTAAGGGACACCGCACTCGGCGATCTCGTGACGTTCTCGGTGACCAGCGATCTGTCACTGGCCTTACCGCTGGAGGCGGATTTCCTGCCGTTCTCCACTGATGGCACGCCCACGCTCACGCTCAACAGCAGCGATGTCTACGATGCCGAAACGACGCTGATTGCGTTCGAGAATTTCGATCCCGTCGGCGATTTGCAACAACAGGCTGAAGACGCACTTGTGCAGGGCCTGATGGCGTTCGGGGACACGCTCGAGGGCATCAACGACGGTCTGCTCGCGACCCCCGTACCGTTCATCGGCGGCAATCTCGGCGACCATTTCGACCTCGGCGGCATCGTGCAGAATCGCCTGATTCAACCGCTGCAGGATTTGCTGGCGGCGGACGGCCCGGTGGACCTGGCGCAAGTCGAGGCCTTGTTCAAGGGGCTCGGCGGCATCGGGGAGGGCGTCGAGCTGACCCTGGATCCGGCCGCGGTAACCGCGCAAATTATTGAAAATACAGCGGAAAACTCGCGCGAACTGACGTTCGACCTGGCGTTCTCATCGCTGCGCGAGAGTGAAGTTGCACTCAGCTTCGGCGATGAACTTGCGAATGCCGGGCTCAGCCTTGCCGGCGATTTCACCGGCGATCTCATCACGGAACTGTTTGCCGATTTCACGTTCGGCGTGAATCTGTCGGCGTTGCCGTCCGTCTCGGATGCGTTCTTCCTGCGTTTCAACAACGATCCGCGTGCCCGCGCCGCGCTGATGCTCGACGACATCGATGTCGCCGCGAGTTTCGGCTTCCTCGAACTCGAGATCGTAGACGGAAGCGCGAGCCTCGATGCCGAGGTGTCCGCGCACATCAACGACCCGGATGCGGATGGCAACATCACGCTCGGTGAACTGAGCGGCACGCCACTGAGTGAACTCGTCGATCTGACATCGACCTCGGCGCTTGCCGTCGACCTGCCGATCGAGGCGGCAATCGGCGACCACGACTTCAACAGTGGCGCGGACCCGCGGGTTACGCTCAGCGACAACGACCTGTTCGACAGCGACCCGCCCGATTTCCAGCTCGAGGACTTCGACGGCCTGCTCGATTTCAACAACATCAGCAGCGCCGACATGCTCAGCGCATTCGGGCAACTCGCGAACTGGCTCGATCAGTTGTCCGGCCTCGACGCGCTGAATATCGACATCCCGTTCACTGACGGCACGACCCTCGGTGACGTGATCGACTTCGGTTCCGCGTTCACCGCGCCGGTGCTCGACCTGCTGCAGAATCCGGACAACGGATCGCTGAATTATTCCGACGCCGCGAGCCTCGAAACGCTCGTACCGGCGCTAACCGCGGTCGATTACGATCCGACGACGCGCGAACTCACCTACACGCTCGCGTTTGCCACCGATCTCGATCCGATCACCGTTAACGCGGGCTTCGATTTCGATCTCGGCCCGCTCGGTGACATCAGCACGGCGAGCACGCTCGGCTTCACCCCGAGCCTGACGGCAACGACGACATTCGGCGTGCTCCTCACCGAACTTGGAGAGTCGCCGGACGGGGTGAAGTTTCAGCTCACGAACGCGACGGAACTCGCCACCCTGAACGCTGGCATCGGTGTCTCCACGGAGTCCGGCGCCGATCTCGAAATCGGCCTGCGCGACGGGTCTACCCATACCGTTGATCTGAGTGCCGCGACGACGATCGGCGATGTCCTCGTGGCACTGAACGCGGCCGCGCCGGGTGCGCTCGTCGCACGCATCAACAATGCGGAAAACGGACTCGAACTCGAAGACCTGACGAACGGACTCGTGCAGGATTTCCGGGTCAAGGGCCTGAACGGTTCGCTCGCCGGCCTGCAACTCGGCATTTTCGGCACCGATAGCGACGCCAACGGCGTCATCGACGGCAAGCCCCTGCACGGCGATTCCCTGATGAATCACGTGTTCCTGCGCGACACGCAACTCGATGCGAGCCTCACCGTATTCGCCGACGATATCGACGCGCTGGCAAATTTCGGCATCGTCGGGGTCGGCATCGAGGACGGGTCCGCGAGCGGCACGATCACCGGTTCCATCAGCCTTAACGATCCCGGCGGCCCGGGCGACCGCCTGACGATCCGCGAGATCACGGAAAACATCACCTCCGTGCTGTCGCCAAGCTTCAGCGGCGCCGTCGATCTTGACCTGCCGGTTGTGCTCACCGGCGCACTCGACGGACTCATGATTGGCAGCAGCGGACAGCCGCGTCTGTCGGTGAGTCTGGCCGATATCGGGGATCCGGATTCGCTAACGTTCGAAACGTCCAATTTCAACGAGCTGTTCGACTTGCAGGATCTGTCGCTCGCCGATGTGATCGCGGGTCTCAGGGGCGCGCTCGGATTCGTTGCCGGCCTCGAAGACCGTCCCGAGCTCGATTTCGACATCCCGCTGATCAATGTCAATCTGCAGGAAGTCGTCGGTTTCGCGGACAACTTCGATGCGTTCCTGACGGAACTCGAAAGCGTCGCCGACGGTAATCTGCAGGGCCTGGAAGCGCTCATCGAGGACGCGCTCGGTCTCGGCGCCGGCGACAGCCCGCTCGTTGAACTGAGTCTTGATACCTCGATTGCCGACGCTACGGCCCTGCGCCTCGATCTCGTTTTCGAACGCGAAGTGGCTGAGCATTTCGCACTCGACATCGGCCTGCCGGATCTCGGTATTCCCGCGATTTCCTCGATCATCGACTTAAACGGCGAAGCGATGCTCGAACTCGAAGCCGGCGCGTCGTTTGCGTTGGCGCTGGGTATCGATCTGTCCGATCCGCTCGCGCCCACCGGTTTCCTGTATGACGACACCGGGGTGGAATTCACCGCGAAAGCGCTCGCGAACGATGTGAACTTCGACGCCTCCGTCGGGCCGCTCGGCGTGTTCATTCGCGACGGCCAGGCCGGCATCAATCGTGCCGGGGCCGGTAACAATGAAGCGGCGCGCTTTGCGCTCGGACTATCCGGCGACGGCAGCGGCCGCGTGTTCTTCGACGACATCGATTTCAATTCACTCGACATCGAACTCGAGGCCGCCGCATTCGCGAACCTGCCGCTGCGCTTCCCCACCGACGATCCGGCCGACGAAGTGATTGTGCTGGAAATGGGCATTTCGGACTTCACCGATATCGCCGGCAGCACGACCTTCCCGAACATCGACGACGTCGGCGACGCGTTCAACGACGCGATCGGCAATATTGATCTTTCATCCACGCTCGACAGCCTCATCGGCGGCTGGCAGGGTGCAACGGATCTGATCCTCGATGCGATGCGCGGCGAAGTCTTCGGGGTTGAGCTGCCGCTGATTGGCGACGCGCTGCGGGACGAAGCGGATTTTCTCGAAAACATCCGCGATGCTGTCGCCGACAACTTCAATGATCTGACGGAAACCGGGCTGTTTTTCGTCCAGCAGGCGTTTTTCGACGCGCTCGGGCCCGGTGGTATCAAACTGCTGCAGGACATCGATGGCGATTCCGACATCGATCTCGACGACGTCCGCGTACGCCAGATCGAGGACGACGGGCTCGTTACCGGTGTCGAGTTCGACATTCTCATGGGCCAGGACCTGCTCGACCTCGACGTCCCGCTCGGCTTCGACCTTGGCCTGCCGGGCTTTGGCCTCGAAGTCGACGGCGGGGTCAACGTTAAGCTTGGCTACGACATCTTCCTGAGTCTCGGCCTCAGTCTCGATGACGGTTTCTATCTGAACACCGAAGGCCTCGACGGCTCGGGCACGCCGGAAATCGTGCTCGACCTGCTTGTGACGGCGCCGGGCCTGTCGGCAACGGGTGAGTTGTTTTTCCTGCAACTCGACGTCGAAGACGACGATTCCCGCTTCGAAGGCCAGTTCATCGTTGACATCATGGATCCCGACGACGACGACGGAAAACTCACGATCGACGAGTTCGGCCGCGGTTTCGGCAACATCATTGACGTTGGGTTCGAAGCTACCGCAGACATCAATCTCGATCTGATCGCGAGTTTCGACGGGCAAAGCGCGTTCCCGCGTATTCGCGCCGACCTTGGCATCGACTGGCTGTTCAATCCGTTCGAGGATATCGCCGACGCGGTGCCGACAATTTCGTTCGAGAACGTCCAGCTCAGCCTCGGTGATTTCTTCAACGATTTCGCGAGCCCGGTCCTCGGCCGGATCCAGGAGGTGCTCGAACCGATCCAGCCGATCATCGACATCCTGACGACCCCGCTGCCGGTGATCTCGGAACTGTCGGGCGGCGACGTCACGATGCTTGATCTTGCGCGCATGCTCGGCGGCGGTGCGGACACGGCCGTCGACTTCATCGAGGCCGTGATCGGGGTCAACGATTTCATCAACAGTATTCCGCTCGATGCCGACGAACTCTGGATCGACCTCGGCGGTTTCGGCGTTGACGGTCTCGCCGCGCTCGGTCGCAGCGGTTCCGGCCCGCTCACGCCGATGGTGGACGACCCGAGTCGACCCGAACTGACGGCAAGAACCGATACGGTCAACCAGGTCGGCACTGCCGGCGGCGGCAAGGCGAGCGGATTCCAGAACAACCTGCAGGGCGGGGCGGTCGATATCAGCTTCCCGCTGATCGAGGATCCGCTGTCGGTGTTTAACCTGATCCTCGGCGGCAGTGTCGATATCTTCCTGCTCGACCTGCCCCCGATGGGCGTCGATTTCACCTACTCGCAATTTTTCCCGGTACCGCCGTTCCCGATCCTCGGCGCGGAACTCGGCGGGCGCGTCTATGCGATCGCGGATTTTGCGTTCGGCTTCGATTCAAGCGGCATCCAGGAATTCCTGATCAGCGACGACCCGCTCGATATCTTCGAAGGTTTCTTCATCAGCGATCGCGAGAACGCCGACGGCACCGGTGCCGACGTACCCGAGATTACGCTCGGCGCAAGCATTTTCGCCGGCGCGAAACTGAATCTCGGCCTCGCCGAGGCCGGGGTGCGCGGCGGCATCACCGCGGAGATCCTGTTCGATCTGCACGACAACAACGACGACGGCCGCGTGCGCCCCTCGGAGTTGGTCGAGAATTTCGAACTCGGACCGATTCACGTGTTTGATATTTCCGGCACGCTCGACGCGTTCCTCGAAGCATTCCTGAAAATCGATCTGTTTCTGTTTTCGATCGATGAAACGTTCACGCTCGCCGAAGTGCGCCTGCTCGATTTCGCGATCGAGCGCCCGACCCCGGCGCCGGGCGAGACCCTGCCGGCGCTGGCCGCGCAATCCGGCGGCACGATCACGCTGGCGCTGACGGAAGACGTCGACAAATTCACGATCAAAAAAGGCCCGGCGGACGGCGACGTGCTCGTCGAGGCCTACGGGCGCCAGGAACTCTACTCCGGGGTCAACCGCGTGGTTGGCCACGGCGGTGGCGGCGATGACAGCATCACGATCGAACGCGACGTCGTGCTTTCCGCCGGGGTCGAGATCTTCGGTGGCGACGGCAATGATCGGATCACGATGCTCGGCACGGGTAACGCCGTTATTCGTGGCGACGACGGCGACGATATCCTGATCGGCGGCCGTGGCGACGATCTGATCCTCGGTGGTCTCGGCCTCGATATCCTCGAAGGCGGCGACGGCGAAGACCGGCTCGAAGGCGGGCTCGGCGACGACATCCTCAAGGGCGGTCGTGATGATGATGAATTGTTCGGCAACGAGGATATAGACACGCTGTTCGGTGGCCGCGGCGACGATACGCTCGAAGGCAACGACGGCGACGACATCCTGCGCGGCGATCGCGGCAGCGACACCATTCGCGGCGGCGCGGGCGTGGATCACATCGAGGGCGGCGCGGGCAACGACGATATTGACGGCGGTGCCGGCAACGACACCATCTATGGTGACGATCAACCCGCTTATGGCGAGGAAGCCGCGGGCGCGGACGAATTCACGCTCGATGGGCGCGACATCATCCACGGCGGTGACGGCGACGACCTGATTTACGGCGGCGCGCGTAACGACGACATCTACGGTGAAGCCGGCAACGACATCATCTACGGCGGCGAGAACAATGATCTCATCTACGGCGGTGACGACGACGACACGATTTACGGCGGCGGCGGCAGCGACGAATTATACGGCGACCTCGGCGATGATCTGATTTACGCCGATGTCGACGCCGCCGGCGGCAACGTCGAAGCGTTCCACCTGATCGATGGTGGCGCTGGCGATGACGTGATCTACGGCGATAATTTCGCCGACACGATCCGCGGCGGTTTCAACGTCCAGGTCGTGCCCGATGTCGTCAGCGACAACGATCTGATTTTCGCGCTCGGCGGCGCCGATTTCATCGACGCCGGCCAGGGTGGCGACACCGTGTTTGCCGGTCAGGGCAACGACGAAGTCCGCGGCGACCAGGGCAACGATTTCCTCTACGGCGGCGAAGGCGACGACGATATTTTTGCCGGCCTGGGTGACGACTTCGTCAATGCCGGCAGCGGCGACGACTGGGTCGTCGGCGGTTTCGGTAACGATACGCTTCGCGGCGAAGGCGGCCAGGACATGATCTGGGGCGGTCTCGCTTCGAGCGTCGTCACGCGCGCGAACTTCGATCGCAGCAGCGCCGCGGCGATCACGGCGAACTTCGAATTACCTGCGCGCTTCGAGGAAGTCGAAGCGCTGTATCCCACCGGCTACCTGCCGCCGCTGATTACGCCGAAAGTACTCGGCGGCCAGAACGTCGAAGGCGATCTGCTCGATGGCGCCGACGATATCGACGGCGGCAGTGGCATCGACTTCCTGTTCGGCGGCGACGAAGTCGACCGCATCCGCGGCGGTGACGACAGCGACTACATCGATGCGGGTGCCGGCGACGACACGGATGTGCGCGGCGGTGGCGGCGACGACGTGATCCGCGGCGGCTCCGGGCGCGATTCGCTGTACGGTGATTTCGGCATCGACCAGCTCTACGGCGATGGCGGCGACGACAACCTGTTTGGCGACGGCGGCGACGCGAGCGGATCGACCCTCGGGCAGCGCCTGTTCGGTGGCGCCGGCCGCGACAACCTGTGGGCGTATGCACTGACGCAGGATTTCGCGACGGAAGCCGCGGTGTGGGGCGATCAGTTATTCGGCGGCACGGGCGGCGACTTCCTGTTCGGCAACATCCGCAAGGAAGTCCTCGCTGGTGAGACCGGCAACGACTTCATCTCCGGCGATTACCTGCGCGGCAAACGTTACGGTCCGAACATCACCGCCGATCGCAGCGGCGCGGACGACCTCATCATCGGCGGTAGTGGCCAGGATCAATTACTTGGCGGCGGCGGCAACGACACAATCTGGGGCGGCGCCGACACCGACTGGCTCGAAGGCCAGAACGGCAACGACACGCTCTACGGCGGCAGCGGGATCGACATCATCGTGCTCGATCATCCCCCGCTCGACCTGCCGCAAGCAGACCGCGACGCGTGGATCCTCGGCGACACGATCGACGGGCACTTCGGCAACGTCACCGAGGGCGATGTCGAAGACGATAACGCGACGGACATCCTGCTGATTGAAGGCACTCAGGCGAACGACGAGATCCTGTTGTCGCAAGGCGCCGGCGGCCGCCTCAAAGTGGATATCGCTTCACGCGGCACGATCATCGACGAGCGCGAAATCCTTGTCGACTGGCGCGCCCCGGACGGTACGCCGCTGGTTGAACAAATCCGTGTTTCGGGTTTGCTCGGCGACGACACAATCGGCTTTGTGCAGGGCGAGAACGCACTCGATATCAGCGACCTCGTGGCGCGCTCGAACGACTTCGTCGGTGTCTTCGACGGCGGCTCGGGTGATGACATCCTGATCGGCAGCGAAGGCCGCGATCGTCTCGACGGCGGCCGCGGCAGCGATGTCGCGTTTGGTTTTGGCGGCAACGACCGCCTGTTCGGTGACTTCTTCGACGGTGCACCAGGCGATCACGACATCCTGTACGCAGGTGGTGGCGACGACGACCTGATCGGTGGCTCGGGTACGAACGAACTGTACGCGTGGTCGTTCAATCCACTCGCGGACTTCATCGGCGCGTTCGATCGCGACGGCGACCCGGTTTATCTGCCCGGCGCCGACACCGCAGGGCCGACGTTCGGTAACGGCGCCACGAGTTTCGGCGTGTTTCGCGCGGCCGACGGCAGTTTCCTCGACGACGACCTCGCGTTCATCCTGCCGGATGGCACGCTCGTCGACCGCGCGCTCGACGAGAACGCGGACGGCCTTATTTACCTTGCCGCCGACGGCACGCTGCACGATGACGACGGCGATGCCGATGCCGACGGTTTCCTCGACAGTGATGGCGTCAGCGCTCCGCGCACCGCCATTGCCTTGCCGCAACGCGAGGATACGGGTTTGAACCGGATCCTTGGTGGCGACCAGGACGACCTCTTGTTCGGCGGTACCGGCCTCGATTTCATGTACGGCGGTGACGGCGACGATACGCTGTTTCGCCCCGACGGCACGGAATTCTCCGCTGCCGATGGTGGCGCACTCGGTGGCAGCGGTGACGATGACGACGCCTGGAAAGAATACGCAAAGAGCACGGATCGCGTGTGGTACTACAGCGGCAGTAACGCCGATGATGTGATCAGCGTCGACCTCGTCACCGAGCCTGGCTTGCTGCAGGACCATCACCTGATCACGCGGTTGACGAACAACGATGGCAACTTCACATTCGACGCGCAGGTGCGACTCGATTTTTACGCCACCGACGGCGACGGTGATTTCATCTGGGATCCGACCGAAGTGCTCGTCGATGTCGAAGCGTTGCGCTCGGCCGATCCGAAATCGCGCAACGACATGCTGCAGGACGAACTCGTCCGCCAGGAAACCGATCTCGTGTCGCGCTTGCTGCCGGAAGAAGGCGACTTCCTCGCGATCATCATCGACGCGCTTGATGGTGACGACATCATTACCGTTGGCCCGACGGTACAGAAAACCGTGTGGGTGGATGCGGGCGACGGCGACGATCGTGTCGAAATGCTCGCCGGCAACGCCATCCGTATCGACCGCACGGAATACAACGGCCGTAACGATACGGCGGCTTTCGCGAAAACGCTCGGCGGCGCCGCGGTCATCGAGGCAATAAGCGCCGCGCCCGCATTCGGGCGCCCGGGCCAGGATGTGACGTTCGCGATTGCCTTGAATGGTGGCACGGCGATACAGATTGAACTCGATCGCAGTGCGAGCTTTGATAACCTGTCCGCCGCCGATCTCGCCGCGGACCTGAACGAGGCGTTTGCGCAGGCCGGACTCGGCGGCACGGTTCTCGCCAGCGCTGCCGACGGCATGCTGCGTATCGCCACGACCGCACTCGGTGGCGGCACGAGCCTCGCCCTGACGGGTGCGGACCTGGCAATCCTGGGTTTCGCCGACGGCGCGACCGCGACGAGCAGCACGCTGAAAGGCGTCACCGGGTTCCACGGCCTCTCGCTCGACAGCCCCGACGATGTCGACTGGTATCGTTTCTCGCTCGATGCGGCGCCGGGTGAATTCGCGGAAATACGCTTCGACAGTATCTCGCCGCGCGACGGCTTGACGGTAGAACTACTGCAGGCCGATGCGGACACAGGTAACTTCACGAAACTCGCCAGCAGCGCCGACGGCAGCATGAACCTGCATGCGCTCGGCCTCGCCGCCGGCGAATATTTCCTCCGCATCAGCGACAACCGCATACCGACGTCTTACGACCTTGTGATCGATCTCGACGACGGTTTCGCCGCGACGCGCCAGGATTTGTCGGCGAATGGCACCGCGCTGAACGCCGACGGCTCCGTCACCCCGTTCGTCAATCGACAGAATTTCGAACGCCGCGACGTCATCATCGGCGGCGACGGCAACGATGTGCTCAAGGGCGGTTTTGGCGAGGACTGGATCTTCGGCGGCGCCGGCAACGATGTGCTCACCGGCGGTAACGATCACCAGGCCTCCGATCTGCTGTTCGGCCAGGATGGTGACGACATCTTCCAGGTTATCCCCGATCAGCTGCCGTTCCTCACCGGCTCCGATCAAACGTTTATTCCCACATACAACGACCAGTTCGTTGGCGGTGAAGGCAATGATGAAGTGCTGTTCCTCGGTGGCGACACGGACACGCAAGGTCGCGATGTGCCGGACTTCGTATCACTGCGCTGGAACCGCTTCCTGCATCGCTACGAATTCACAAGCCAGGTGTGGGATACCGCGAACCAGGAATTCCTGACGCAAACCGACGGTTTGCCGGCGGTGGTGATGGGCGGTCGTGACCTGCCTGCCGGCGGCGAGATCCTCGCGGACCTCGCGCTGACGATCACGGTCGATGGCGACGATCCGGTCGATGTGATCCTGAGCGCCGCCGCCACGCAGGACAACAACGGGGTCAACGATCTCGTTGCGGATCTGAATCTTGCTCTCGCTGATGCCGGTCTGGCCGATCGCGTGCTTGTCGATCAGGTCGATTTCCGCTTGCGCTTTATCCGCCTCGGCACGGGACCCGCAAGCGGGCTCATCGTTGAGGATCTGGCCGTGGCCGACGTCGAAGGCGAGTTCAATGCGCTCGGCCTTGCCCGTCGCGGTGAGGCTGCCGGCGACGAAACCGTGTTCGTGCAGCATTACGCGTTCTTCCAGGCGCGCCAGATCGAAAACCTCACGATCGACACGCGCGGCGGCGACGACGAAGTTCGCGCCGATACGGAATTCAAGTTCCCGAACACCGACAGCGAATGGGGCATCTCCCTCGGCGATGTGGAACAACAGGCGCACCTGTTCGGGAATCTCGTGATCCGCGGTGGCGACGGTGCCGATCGCCTGTTCGGCGGTGCTTACGGCGACACCATCGATGGCGGCGCCGGCGCCGATCTGCTCGTTGGCGGCCCCGGTGACGACGAACTCATCGGCGGTGGCGGCAACGACCTGATTTTCGGCAACGCTGGCACCACCCCGGACGTGTTTGAACTCGTCAGCCGCAATGGCGAGTCGAGCCGCAACGATACGTTCGATTTTGCCGCGCGCCTGCCGGCGTTGACGGCGAATTCGAGCATTGAAGGTTTGACGTTCCATCTCGGCGACCGTGACGACTGGTATCTGATCGATACGCCCGAGGCGATCCGCAAATTCGGCGACAACTTCGATGCGACCCTGCTGAAGGACATGATCGATGTCGTCGAGGTGAATGCCGACGGCAGCGACGGCCAG
The DNA here is from genome assembly GCA_965216305.1 of Gammaproteobacteria bacterium. Classification (GTDB taxonomy): domain Bacteria; phylum Pseudomonadota; class Gammaproteobacteria; genus UBA11873. The sequence goes on from OZ244144.1 coordinate 595,497, forward strand.
CACTTCGATTACTACCTGTTCGCGGCGCAGGATCTCGGCGCGGATACGGCGCTGGAAATCGTCCCGGTGGAAGAGTTCAGCGGGGTACCGGACTACTACCTGCTGCACGTCGTGCATACCCTGCCGCTCGAGTCGATTGCAGACAAGGTGCTCGACAGCGGTCCGAACCGTTTCGCCCTGACGGACGAAGACGGCCAGGTGATCGACAACCTTGGCGGTCTGGGCGGACTTTCGGGTCCCGATCGTCTGCCGTACATTGCCGACGATCAGGGGTCGTTCGCCGACGGCGCGCTGGACTTCAGCAACGACGTCGTTCAGTTGCCGAACAAGGTGCTCGATCAACTCGGTAATCTGACGCTCGAATTCACGCTGCAGACGACGAGTTCGCTCACCGGCCGGAGCGTTATCTCGGCGGCCGGCACGGTTCTCGACGGTGCAACGGAAATCGTTGCGAACAACATGCTGCTGCTGATTTTCTCGTCGAATACGAATCTGCAGGTACTGAACTACAACAGCACGACCCTGCAGAGCAACACGACGAACCTCGCGATCCCGGCCGGCATCAATCTCGTTGACGGCGCCGAGCATCATTTCGCGCTCGTGCGCGATCAGGGTACGAACCGGCTGAGCCTGTACATCGATGGCACGCTCGCCAGCAGTGCAAGCCCGAGCGTTGCGCTCGATACGCTGCACGTTGACCAGGGCGGCCTCGTGCTCGGCCAGGATCAGGACGCCGTTGGCGGCAGCTTCCAGGCGTCGCAGGCGCTCAACGGCGCGCTCGGGGAGTTGCGCGTGTGGAACACGGTGCGCAGCGCGAGCGATATCAACTTCTTCAAGGACAAGGTGCTCACCGGCCGCGAGCCCGGACTGCACGCGTGGTATCGCTTTAACGAAGACAGTCCGGAACGCGGGGTCACGCAATACCGCATCGATTTCAGCGATCCGCTCGGTCTCATCAACGATGTTTCGCCAGCGGGCGCCGGCTTTGATATCCGCTCCGATGATCCGCTCGCGCAAGCGACAACGATTTCGCTCGGCGATATCAACGGTGACGGCTTCGACGATTTTATTCCCGTCGTGCGCGATGTGCTCGGCAATCCGCTCAACGCCGGTAACGCCGGTGCGGGTATCCACCCGGCGTCCATACTCGGCGCGAGTCGCGCCGCGATCCAGCTTGGCAGCGCGGACCTGAACGACCGGGTGCTCGATAACACGGGCCCGATCCTGTTGCTACCGTCCCCCGTGCTGAACGATTCCGTATTCGGTTCGCGCACCGTGTTCGGCGAGGCCGGTGATCTGAACGACGACGGCATCGACGACATCATCATTTCGGTGTCGCTGCAGGGCAGCGAAGTCGGCAGCCCGGACCATTTCATGGCCGAAGGCGTCTACGTGCTGTTTGGCCGTGAGGTCTGGGAAGGCGCGATCGATATCGTCGCGGACGCCGATTTGATCCTGACGGATTTTCCCGCCGGCGTGCCACTGTATGCGACTGCCGCCGGCGACGTGGACGGCCAGGGCGCCGATGAATTGATGGTCTCGGTCGGTGGCAGCCAGCCGCAGGTTTACCTGTTCACCGGCGGTGCCGACCTCGTCGAAACGGCAACGTTCTTCAGCGCGTCCGGTAACGGCCAGCTTACGTTCAATAACAGTTTCCTCACGCTGCCGGACGCCTTGCCGGATCTCGCTGAGACGGCGGAAGTCGACGAGAGTGCACCGATTTTCAACGGCGCGACGGATCTGAGCATCGAGTTCAGCTTGCGCGTCGATCCGGATAATGCGACCGCCCAGACTCTCATGTCGACGCTTGCCGCCGACGCGAGCGGTGAAGCGTTTGCCGTACGGTTTGTCACCGGCGAACTCGGCGACCTCGATACGCTGCGCGTTATCGACGGCGCGCAGACGTTCGATTTCGGCGTTGGTAACGTCGCCGATGGTCAACTGCATCGATACAGCGTCGTGCGCGATACGGGCGCGGGTACGATCAGTATTTACAGCGATGGCACGCTGGTCGATACGGTGGCCGCGGCGGATCCGCTCGCGGCATTGAATGTTTTCGAAACGCGCTCACTGGTCGGACAGGGACAGACGCTGACGACGGACGAGGGCGGCAACCCGATCCTGATTTTCAGCGACGATCCGCTGCGCGCCACACTCGAGGAGTTCCGGCTCTGGAACCGGGTGCGTGACGCCGGTGAAATCGCCGCCGACGCCGTCCCTGCCGGCGCCGCCGGCCTGCAGTTCCGCTACCTGTTCGACGAGAGCGGTGATCTCGCACTCGATGCGGCGGGCAATGGTGCGAATGCCGAATTCGGGCCGAGTATCTTTCGCCCGACCCGTACGATCGAAGACATCGTCGTCAGCAACGGCGACAACGGCCTGTGGGGGCTTGGCGCCTCGCCTGACGGCGTGCCCCAGATTGGGCTCAGCTTCGGCGCCGGTTCGGACCTGGCCGTGACCAACGAAAGTGACGAGCCGCTCACTTACGCCGGCAGCGTGTCGCCGGATTTTGCAATCCACCTCGATCGTGCGAGTAGCGCAAGCCTGACGTTCAGTCACGCGCTCGACGCGACGGCGCTCGAAAACGTTGTCGCCCGCATCGTGCTGGCCGGAACGAACGCCGGTGACCGCGTGCTGGCCTCGACGGATCCGGCCGACGGCGGGCTGCTGCTCGAGACCACGGGAACCGCCGTAACCGAGGTATTGCTCAACCTGAATGAATTTATCGGCCAGACCGGCCTCACGCTGCGTTTCGAATTCACCGGCACGGTGCCGGACGATGCGCAAAGCCAGGCAGATCTCGCGGCGAACGGTTTCCAGGGCTGGTTTGTCGACGACATCACGCTGGCGGGCAGCGCGGCGCCGACGCCGGTCGAGGTGTTCAGTTTCGACGCCGGGTTCGTGAACTTTGCACCGTCGGTCGCCGGGGTCGGTGATCTGAACAACGACGGCTTCGACGACATCGCCGCGCTCGAACCCGACGCGATCGGCGCCCAGGGGCGGGGCTATATCATTTACGGCCGCGACGGCGCGATCAGTCCGCTTGAGACCACCATCAACGGTAACTACAACCCGACGTACGGTTTCCTCAATGGCGCGGTAATCGACGAGACATGGGACAACCTGAACCCCGATACGCCGTGGCGCGTGATGACGCTCGCGCCGGGTTTTGATCCGCAGGTGGACAGCGCCTACACGAACCTCGTCGATGGCGAGTACTACGGCCTGCCGGGCTCGCCGTACTACAACAACAGCATTTTCTCTGCGCAGGCGATCGTGGTCACGGCCGGCACCGGCGGCGATGTGACAGTGCAGGAACCGGTGGGCAGTGATCTCGTCCAGGGATCCTACACCGTCGACGTCTTCAACCCGGGCGAGTACGTCACGTACAACTACAACAACTCGGCTCAGCCGTCGCGCCTGCAGGTATTTACCGAAGCGTTCGCGACGGATGGCACCTTGTCGGAAGTGCGTTTTTTCGATGCCGGCGCGAGCGGTCGCTACATCACGCCGGTGATCCTCGTGAAGGACGACGCCGGAACACCGTCTGATGATACGGACGACACCTATATCGTAAGCGGCATTGGCGCGAGTATTCAGTCTTCCGGCGCCGGCCAGCAGTCGGCTGCATTCCAGCTGCTCGCGGGATCGAACCAGGTGATCGCAGGCACCCATGTATTCGGCTTCTTCGACGGTTTCACCGCGCCGAACGGTCAGTTGTCCGACATTGCCGACGTTACCCTGAGCGCAAATCACAGCTTCTCCGGTATGGTCGTGCGCGGTGCGGGCACGGTGAACGCCGGCGCGCTCGCCGATGTCGTGATCACTGGCGAGCGGCCCGGAATATTTACCGGGACCGGCGCCGACAACGAAGCCCAGCGCACGAGTTATCTTGTTCTGACCGACGGCAACCCGTTGTCGAGCACGATCAACCTGACGGGTGGCGGCGACGGCATTATCGAATTCGATGCCGTCGGCATGCGCCCGATCGGTGACATCAACAGCGATGGTCTCGGCGATATCGCCGCGACGGCGTTTGAGTTCAGTGACGCGCTGGACGAAGCGGGTCAGCTGAAACACCAGGTTGTGCACGTATTCCTCGGCGAATCCGATCCCGAGAGCAACGACACGTTCAATCGCAGCGACCTCGTGGTGGAACCCGGCCGCGCGCTGTACTCCGGTGCCACCGATCGCGTCGAAATCCAGTCTCTCGCGTTCGCCGGTGTCGGCATGGTCGGCAGCGACCTTGTGCGCACGCTGAACGATGGCGATGCCGGTTACAGCGAAACCGGGACGTGGGCGTCGCTCGCGAATGGCGCCGGCGGCGGCGCACGGGCGGGCAGCGCAACTGACGGTGCCGCGGCGGCAAGCTGGACGTTCAGCGGGCTCGATGCAGACAAAGTGTACGAATTGCTTGTCAGCTATCCCGAGCTGGCGCAATTACCCGAAGACGTACGCGACAATCTTGCATCGAGCGTCACCTACACGGTGCTGACCGACGGCACGGAAACGGTCGCGACGTTCGTTGATGCCCAGGGTGTTGCAGCGGACGATGTCACGATCGATGGCGTGAAGTACAAGCGTCTCGGCCTGTTTGCCCCGGCGTCGGACAGCTTCGATATCCGCCTCGACGTGCCGGTGATTGGCACCGTACTCGCCGATGTCGTGCGGGTCGCGGAAGCCCGCACCGATCTGCTCGTTGCCGATGGTCTCGGCAGCACGTCGCGCCTGTATACGGGCGGTCCACTCGTCGTGCCCACCCCCGACGATCTCGCGGGCGACCGGCCGATTACGCGACCCTACAGTTATGAACTCGCGACCCCGCGCAATGCCGTCGGCGCCAGCGGCCTGCGCGCGGGGGTCGAGCTCGGTGCGACGGATGCGGTGCTTAACCGAGCGGCGGCACTTGAAGGCAGTCTCGAGAACGAGGGCATCCGGCAGGCGAACAACATCGGCGACATCAACGGCGATCTCGCCGATGACTTCATGGTTGTCAGTGACGCGCTCGCCTATGTGATGCTCGGGCCGGTGAAGATGGACCGCATCGAGAACGTCGTCGACGCTGCCGATTTCATCATCGACCTCGAGGACTTCGGTACCCCGGCTGTCCGCATGGGCGATGTTGGCGGGCCGGCCGGATTGGCCGACGGCATCAACGACCTGATCTTCCTGCGCGACAACGGCGATCTCGTTGTCATTTTCGGCCGGCCGGATTTACCGCGCTTCATCAACGCCGATACGGTCCAGCCGGATCGGATCAAGGACGCATTCATTTCCGCAGCGGACGCACCCAACGCGACCGTCGCCGCGCTGAACTGGAACGGCGACGCGGAAATGGACGTGCTCATTTCGCCGGCGAATCAGAGCGACACCTACATCATCAACGGCGACAGCATCGCCGCAGGCGGCAATCTGTCGATCCTGCACACGATCTGGAAGGACTCGCTGCCGGCTAACCGGGCGGCCACGGCCAGCGCCGTGCTCGGGGTGGCAACGCTGCCCGGCGGGACCACGACCGGCGGGGCATTCAACTACGAAGTCGCGATCGCCGGCGACGTCGATGGTGACAGTCGCGATGACATCCTTTTTCTCAATCGAACGTCGATCACGCTCGGTGGTCCGCTCGCCAGCTTGCCGGCAATTGGCAGCGCTTATCTCGTCAACGGCGGGGCGATCGGCGGGGTCACCGACCTCGAGTCCGCCAGCGATGCGATCTGGCGCGGCCTGGGTCTCGACGGCATTGCCGGTCTCGGTGATTTCAATAATGACGGTTACGACGACTTCGGCCTGACCCGCTCAATCGAAGAAGGCACCGCCGCCATTGGCAGCGTGCTCGTGATCGCCGGCGCACAGAACTACGGCGGCGGCGTGCCCGTGTTCAACGATATCGACGCCGCCGCCGCAGCGCTGTTCACCCGCGGCAACGTCGGCGAAGACGGTCGTTTCTCCGGTCGCACGATGACGACGGCCGGCGACTTTGATGGCGACGGACGGCTCGATCTCGCGGTCGGCCTGCTCGAAACCCGCATTGCGCACCAGAGCGGGCAGATCATCGACGAAAACGACACCGGTCAGTTGGCCGTGTTCTACGATCTCGGCGCGTCGTTCGGCACGGAAACGGCGGTACTCGGACTTGCCGATGCGGGATTTGTCATCACCGGTGAGCAACCTGGCGACACGTTCGGTGTCTTGCCCGGCACGCCGTCAATGGATCTGAATCTCGATGGCCGTGACGATCTGTTCGTTGGTTCGGAAACGGCGGACGCCCGCACCACGGGTCTGCGCAGCGGCGCCGGCAAGCTGTATGCGTTGTACGGCAGCGCGCCGCGCCTGCCGGAAGACCAGCGTCCGAGCGAAGACGACATCGAGGTGCTGGAGAATCGCAGCATCACCGGCAGCGGCGGCTACGTCGTCGACAAGGGTACCGGCAGACCGGAAATTTTCGGCGAGATCAATCCGGAGAATTTCCTGCTCGAGGCTGACGGTGAGCTTTGGTACCGCTTCACAACCCTCGGCGACGGCCGCCTCGAGAACCTCGTGCGCGTGGGACCTTCCGTCGATGATGTTTACTACGACGTGCCGAAGACAGATGTCGCGAGCTTCGGTTCCGCTACCCGCCGGGGGACAGAACTGCGGGCCGGCGGCGCCGGCAACGACACCGCAGTGTTCGAATTCGACGTTGCGCGCTTGCTCGCGAACTGGGACAACCTCGACGAGATCCAGGAAGTCTCGCTCGTCATCCCGCTCGTCGAACAACTCAACGAGCGGGTCCAGCTCAGCCTGCGCGTACTCACCGACGAAGGTGACGGCGCGGCGACAGCGGCCGACGTTGCCGCCGATGCGTCACTGACGTTCGCCCAGTTGCTGCAACCCGGTGCGACGGAATATCGATTCGACGTCACAGCTGCGGTGCGCCAGGCAGTTGCCGGCGGCCATACGCGGGTGGTCTTCACGCTCGGTGGTGACACGCCGCAAGCGCTGCGCATCGCGAACACGAACCTCGCGGCGCCGAAGTTGTTCGTGCGCACGGCAGAGGGCGGTGTCCTCGCCGATCTTTACGATGAGAATTTCGTCCCGCTGGCTACCGCATCGGCCCTGTTCCCGATGGGCGGCCTCGAAGCAGGGACGTATCACTTGCGGGTTTACAATCCGGCCGCGACGCAGCATTCGACCCCAATCAACGTGAAGGTTACGTTCAAGGCGCCGTTTGCCGGCGACAGCCATGAGTCCGCCGAAGAGCCCGATCGTGATCGTCTGCGTGGCGGCGAAGGCAACGACGTGCTGATCGGCAACTACCAGGCCGACAAACTATTCGGCGACAGTGGTGCGGATATTTTTGTCGGCGAGTCGCTCGAAATCCGCGATCAGGCAAATGAGGACTCCGTCATTCGCGCTGTACCGCTCGCGGAATTCAGCGACCGCGATATCCGGCAGGCTGATCCGGTGGTCGAGATCGCCGATCCCGTGCTGCAGGCGCTGATTGCGGAAGGCCTCGGTTTGCCGATCACGACGGACTACCTGGGCAACCTGCTTGTGCATGACGAATTGCGCGCCTCGACCCTGGCGCGACTCGCCCACTTGCACGCCTCGGGGCTCGACATCCAGGATCTCGGGGGACTGCAGTACGCGATAAACCTCGAAACGCTGATCCTGTCGCGCAACGATTTCTCCGACATCGCCGACCTGCTGCCGCTCGCGCCGGGCCGCGACGCGAACGGTTCGCCGCTGGGCATGGTGAGTCTCGATATCCTGAGCCTCGACTACGCCGGTCTCACCGACACGTTCGGGCTCGACTCCGACGGCAGTGGCAGCATCGATGCGAGCCACCTGTCGATCATCGGCGAGATCCTCACGCTGCGCGGTCTCTCACTCGACGGCAACACGATCGACAGCCTCGAACCGCAACTGAACGGCGAGTCGCCGTTACCGCCGCTGTCGAGTCTGGAATTCCTCGAGTTCCTGAGCATCGATAATGCGACGAACCCGATTTCGCTTGGCACGCTGACGGCGCTGCCGGACTTCGATGCGCTGTATCCGGTGGTGACGCGCACGGACGCAGCAATCAATTTCCCGTCGACGAGCGCGCCGTTCCCGGGTACGGATCTGGCCTCGAGCTTCGCCGTACGCTTCACCGGCGAACTCGACGTCGATCAATCGCGCACGGTGCGCTTCCGCCTCGGCAGCGACGATGGCGCACGCCTCATCATCGACGGCGCGACGGTCATCAACCGCAACTTCCTCACCGGCTTCTCCACCAGCGATGCGTACTGGTATCTGTCCGGCGACGAGCCGCATGAAATCGAAGTGCAGTTCTTCGAAAACGGCGGCGCTTCGGGCGTCACCCTGGAGTACTCGCTAGATTTCGGTGCCACCTGGCAGATCCTCGGCACGGAATCACCGAGCGTGCGCGTCGCCGGCGCCGGTTTCATGACCGAGTTCTACAACGACAAGGCGCCGCGCCTGTTCGGCATCGAACGGATAGGTGAACTCGCAAACCTGCAAGGCCTGAGTCTGCGTAACCACGCGATCCGGGATCTCGAACCGCTGACGTCGCTTGATTTCCTCGAAGTGCTCGATTTGAGCGACAACGCCATCACCGACGTATTGCCGCTCGTCAACGATCGCGCGACCGTCGACGACGGTGATGCCGGCTACACGGATTCGGGTTTCCTCAAAAACCTGTTGCCCACGGACACGGCCATCGAAGGCGATTATCGATTCCAGCCCGCTGATGGCACGGATTTCAAGGCGTCGTGGACGTTCAACGACCTGCCGCCCGGCGAATACGACGTGCTCGTTACGTGGCCCGAAGCGGACAGCCGAGCAAACGAAGTGACTTACACGGTGACCGCGGAGTCCGAAGGCCAGGGCCGGGTGGTTCCGGGGCTGGACATTTTCCGTGAGGATTTCGATTCGACTGTCACGGCGGATTTCTCGCTTGGCGGTAACTTCGTCACGATCGACACCAGCGCCAACGACGACCTCGCCGTGATCAGCGGCGACGATCCGTTCGCCGATCGATTCTACGGCGCCGAGTTCCGGGTTGAGCGCACCGCCGCCGGCATGACCCTGTACGTTGACGGCGACCTCGTTGTGCCCGCCGACACGATCAGAATTACCGGCAGCCGCACCTTGTCGATTATCGTCGGCGACGATGTCTTCATTCACCCGGATGCGTACTTTGATGTTGCCGGCTCGAGCACGGAAGCCGGCGCCGGTGGCGGCGGCGGCGGTACCGGTGGCGATGGCGGTGCCGGTGGCATTGGCCGCAGCGGTGGCTACGGCGGCGGCGGTGGCTCCGGTGGCAGCGCCGGCGGTTTTCTCCGTTACGGGTCTGCCGGCAGCAGCGGCGGCAGCAGCGGTTCCGGCAGCAGCGGACTGGCGGGCGGTAGCGGTCAGGCCGGTACGGCAGGCACGAGTGGCGTTGTCGATCCGCTAAGCGGTGCACTCGCCGGTGCGGGTAGCGGTGGCGCCGCGGTGAGCGGCGGCAGCGGTGGCGCCGGTGGCCCCGGGCGCAGCGGCGGCGGTGGAGGCAGCGGCGGTTTTTCCGGTGTGACGTATGACTATGTCCGGGTTGGATTCGTCTCGATCCCGGTGCCGCAATACACCGGGGGTGCGGGCGGCAATGCAAGCTCCGGTTCGAGTAATTCCGGCAACTGGGGCCAGAGCGGTGCCGACGGGCGCGCGGGATTCGGTGGCATCAACGCGGGCAGCGGCGAGACGATTTCCGCAGGCGCCGGCGGTGGTGGTGGTTCCGGCGGCGGCGGCGGCGGTGGCGGTGGCGGCGGCTCCGGTGGTTCCGGCGGCGGCGGCGGCGGTGGGCCGGGCTACCCCTTGAGTGGCTCCGGCGGTTCCGGCGGCAGCGGCGGAACCGGTGGTACCGGGGGCCGCGGCGTGGCCGGCGGTGACGGCGGCGACGGTGGTTATGGTGGCGGCGCGATAGAGATCATCGCGCAGGGCCGACTCGCGTCCGACGGCGCCGCATTCAATGCGGCCGGCGGTAGCGGCACGTTCGGCGAATCGCTGAGCGGGAACATTTACAACTACCTCGGCACGGTCCTTGGCAGCGCGGGCACGAGTGGCAGCGCGGGGGGCAACGGGCCCGGCGCCGGCGGCAACGGCGGCACGGGCGGTACCGGCGGCTATGGCGGTTGGGGTGCGCTCGGCGGCGATGGCGGTTGGGGCGGCGGCGGTGCCGGCGGCACGGTCAAACTCGTTGGCTCCGTACTCGATGTCGACAACCTTTATCTGAACACGAGCGGCGGTGCCGGCGGCATTCGGGGTGAGGACGGTCGCATCCTGCTCGGTGGCAACAACGCGAACTACTTTATCGACAGCAGCTGGTTTGTCGATGCCGCGGAAACGAGTCAGCGGGTATCTGCCCCGGTGGCGGACAATCCGTTCATCAATCCGACAGACTTCGCGGTGAACCCAATTGCCACCCCCCGCCTGCCCGATCTGATCGGCGGTGCCGAGGCATTCGGTTTGCTCAAGGTGGGTGCTGACGAAGTCTTCTCTCAGGAATTGTTCAATACCGCGCCCGAAGGGGTACTCGGCGCACTGATCCGTATCGACCTTGGCGATGACGTCATCGATGCGAGCTTCCAGAACCACGATCTGCTGTTGTTCGCGAACCTGACCGGCGATGCGCTCGATAATCCGCGCCTCGGCATTGGCGAGGAATTGCGGCTGACGAATCTGCTGCAGGGCGGTTACGAGCACGAGATCGAATTCGGTGGCGACGGCACCGATGCCTTGCTGACCACGCTGCAGGGATACGAGATCTACGCAACGCTAGTGCCGGAAGACGCACGCTTTTTCAACGTTGCGGCCAATACGCTCGTACAGGGCGTTGCGACGCTCGCCGACGGCGAGGTCATGTATCTTGCCGATACCGGGTTCAAAACCACGGTCGACCAGACGCGCGCACCGGATGGTCCGGTGGCCGGCGATCGGCCCTGGCAAAGCGTTGGCGTTGTCACCGTAACGCCGTCGGCGGAACTCGCGCTCGTCGAGGGCCAGGCAGCGCTGGATGCCAACGGCATCATCAGTACGGGCATGACGCTCGCGATCAGTCTCGACGGCGAAACACCGGTTGAGCTCGTGATAGCAGCCGGCGACTATGCGAATCCGGCCGGAATCGCGGCCACGATCAACACCTTGATCGATGCCGAGGCAGCGCTCGCCGGCCGACTCGTGGCGGCAGTTGCCGTCGACGATGCGAGTGGCGACAGCTTCTTCCGTCTGATCAATCAAAGCGGCGATGACAACGCCGCGATCCAGGTTACCGACGCCGCGTTGAATAATCCGGGTTCCGCGGCAATTGTGCTGAACGATCTCGGCCTCGTCGAGAATCAACAGGCGAAACCGGCTGCCGTGTCGGTTGAAGTGACGTTGACGGTGCCGAGCGGGGTGAGCGGCGTGGCGGCAGCGGACGCGGTACGCCTCGTCGGCCTCGAACCCGTACTGCCGAATCTGAACACACTGATCCTCGACAATAATCCGCTCAACGATCGCGCGCATGAACTGTACCTGCCGGTTGCGGAACGCGTCGAAGTGACAGCCACTACCACGACGGTAACGATCGATACCGACGCAGGCACGATCAGCGGCGACAACGACAATGACGACGGTGCATTCTTTGGCACCGCCTTCAACGCCGTCAGCGAGAACGGCATCACAACGTTTTATGTTGCCGGCGATCTGTCGGTCCTGACTTCGACGATTTCTGTCGCCGGCATGAACGCGGCTTCGATCATCGTCGGTGGCAACCTTGTCATGGATCCCGGTGTCCTCGTCGATGTTTCCGCAAATGGCACCGAAAGTGTTGCCGGTGGTGGTGCCGGCGGCATTGGCGGTGACGGTGGTGCGGGCGGTTCCGGCGGTGTCGGCGGCAACGGCGGTACCGGCGGCATCGGTGGTACAGGAACGACGTCGGCGGGTAATCCGGGTGGTTCCGGTGGTTTCGGCAGTGCTGGCAGTGCTGGCAGCGTCGGAGACGCTGGCGATAGCGGCAGTGCCGGTGAGGGTGGCTTCAACAACGCTGGCGCCGGTGGTACCGGGGGCAGTGGCGGTACCGGCGGTGCGCCGGGCGGCACCGGCTTGTTCGGAGCGCCCGGATCCGGCGGCGCGCCCGGGGTGTTCAATGGTCAAAACGGTTCCATCGGCGGGCAGGGACCGCAGGGTAGCAGTGGTTCGCCCGGCGGTTCGGGAACGTCAGGAACGTCCGGCGCGGGTGGCTGGAACCTCGCGAGCGGCCCGCAAATTTCCGGCGGCGGCGGTGGTGGTGCCGGTGGCGGTGCGGGTGGCGCGGGCGGCGGCGGCGGTGGTGCCGGTGGCGGCGGCGGTGGCGGCGGTGGCGGTGGTGCCGGCGCGTTCGTCTTCAGTTTCCCGAACTTCAATGTTTATTCGGGTGGCCGCGGCGGTACCGGCGGTGTCGGAGGCCTTGGTGGAATCGGTGGCACCGGTTCACTGGGCGGCCTCGGCGGCGCGGGTGGTGCCGGTGGTGGCGCGATTGAGTTTGTCGCGCTTGGATCGCTCGACGTCCGCGAGGTGACCCTCGCAGCGCGTGGTGGTGACGGCGAACCCGGCACCGCGCCGACGCAGAGCGGATCGTCAGGTATCCCGGGTAGTTTCGGTAATAGCGGCCGTCCCGGTGAATTCGTCTTGAATGCCGGCACCGGTGGTTTCGGTGGTAGCGGCAGCAGAGGCGGTACCGGCGGCGCCGGTGGCACCTCGCAAGCGGGCGCGACCGGCGCGGGTGGTGCCGGCGGCACGGTGAAATTGTCCGGTTCCGTACTCGACGCAACCGGTATCGACATCAACGCCAGCGGCGGAGATGGTGGTGCAAGCGGCGGTATTGGTCGCTTCCTGCTCGGCAGCAACACCGGCGCGCTGCTCGAAGACGCGGAAATCAATGCCGTACTCGAAACGTTCTCCGGGCCGCAGGGATCCAACCCGTTCCTCGCCGACGGCGCGCTGACCCCGTTTATTCCGGGCCTTGAAGGCGGCGCGGAAATCTTCGGCCTGACCGGACTCGATGCCCGTGACATGCTGGCACCGGAACTCCTGTTGTCGGCGCCGATCGATGCCCGCGCGGCAATCATCCGGGTCGACACCGGTCCGCTCGGCTACGCCGCCGATTTCGACGGTTTCGATATGTTGTTGCTCGTGAACCTGACGGACGACGTGCTGAGCAATCCCTGGCTTGGCGCTGGCGCCGAGGATTATCTCCAGGCGCTGATGCTCGGTGGGTACACACGCGACGCGAGCTTCGTGAGCGGCGCAACGGGCGACGAGATTCTCAACGGCCTCGAAGCCTACGGCGTCTACGCCACCCTGATTCCCGAAACCGTGTTCCACGTTGAGGCGTCGATCGGAGAAGGCGTCCGCAAGGTGAAGGCGGAAGCGGACCTGCTGGCGAATGAGCAGATCCTGTTCCTGACCACTGCCGCGCAGCCGCAGGCGCCGGATCGCCTGTTCGCGCAATCCACGCGCGAAAGTTCGCTGAATGTCTCGGTGACGCCGAACGACGCGCCGGTGGTGGCGCAGGTCGCGCCGCAAAACGTGCTGAGCTCATCGCTGCAGTTTGACGGCAATGACGTGCTTACTGTCGCCTCGAGCGAATCGCTCGAGATCTCGCGACAGGTGACGATCGAGTTGCTGTTCAAGGTGGACGCGTTCGCGAATTCCTGGATGCCTGTCGTGCAGAAAGCTGATGGCAGCGGTTCAGCGAACCGCAGTTATTCGCTCTGGGCAAATTCGTCCGGTTACCTGCATCTGACGAGCGCGGACGGCAGTTTCCAGAACACGCTGAATACCGCGCCGGGTTCGATTGTCGCCGGTCAGTGGTATCACTTCGCCGGGGTCATCGATCGCGATGCGGGCACGATGCAGATCTATCTGAACGGAGAGCTCGTTGCGCAGGGAGCGGTGAACACGAACGATGCCGCGCTGAACCACGCGCCGCTGCTGATCGGGGGCTCCTACGAGACGAGCGCGACGTACGCCAATTTCGTCGGCGAGATCGCGGACCTGCGGATCTGGGATGTTGCGCGCAGCAGCGAGGCGATTGCCGGGACGATGCAGACCCGTCCTGACGGGAATGCCGCCGGCCTCGTTGGTCACTGGGTGCCAGCGTTCAATGGCACTTATCGGATCAATGACATCTCCGGTAACGGTAACCATGCCGATACCGGACTCAACAGTTACGACGGACGCCTGAATGTCCTGGCCGGATTTGACGGCGTCAATGACTATCTCCAGGTGGGGCCGGCGCCGGCACTCGAAGCCGGTGACGCGCTCACGGTCGAAGCGTGGGTGTATCCGACAGGCAGCGGCTCCGGTGGCACCGGCGGCGGCATCATCGTCAACAAGGAAGGTGAATACGAAATCGCGCGCTATGCGGACGGCTCGCTGCGTTATGCAATTGCGACGTCCACCGCGACGTGGGCATGGGTGAACACCGGTGCGAACCTGCCGCTCAGCGAATGGAGCCATGTTGCGCTAACGTTCGATGCCGGTCAGATCCGGGTTTACGTAAACGGCATACTCGTGCATTCCGCGAATCAGCAACTGACGGCGGCGATCGGTTTCGACAGCCTCGTCAATAACGCGACGAGTTATGACGAAGACGGCTACCGTTTAACCCCGGAAGTCGGTAGCAGCCTCGGCCGTACGGGTTCTTTTGGCAACCCGGCGCCGGGTCTGTTCCCGGGCACCGCGTTTGGTCAGACCGTGACGTTAACCCGCCCCGACGGCACGCCATTCGAGCTCGATTCGATGGCTTTCTACGAGTACACGGGCGCTGCGGACGTCGTGACGTTTACCGGCACGAAGGCGGACGGATCAACGCTGACCCGGCTGTACACAGTCAATCCGTCCCTCGGTCTGACGGTCCCGCAAGTGGTCACGTTCGACAGCGAATGGAGCGAACTCGTGTCCGTCAGCTGGAACATGACCGCGGTGGTGGTCGATAACATCGTGGTGAAGACCGGGCGCATCCTCGATACGGACGCGACGCGCAACGACTTCCGCATCGGCGGCCGCCAGGCCAGCAACCAGCACTTCCGCGGCTATATCGACGAGGTTCGCGTGTGGGAAACCGCGCGTTCGCAAGGCGAGATCCGCGCCACGCAGTACGCTCCGCTGCAGGGCGACGAAACCGGACTAGCCGGCTACTGGAACATGGGGAACGTGGTCGGCGGTCAGATGGAGGATCTCTCGCCGAACAACAACCATGCGACACAGGTGAATGGCACCAGCAGGTTTGCGGTTGCCGCGCCGGCGAGCAACCGGCCGGTCGTGATTTCCGAGCTCGTGCCCTACAACCGGACTCTGCTGCTCGATGTCAGCGACGCCGACGGCGATGCATGGACGCTCGATGCGAAGAGCAACAACGACGCAGTGACGGTTACGCTCAACGGCGACCTGCTGACCTACAGCATCGATCCGGCAACGACGTTCCGCGGCATCGCGGAAATCACGGTGTTCGCCACCGACGGCGCGCGCTTCCTGCACGACGCGAGCGGCCGCACATCGAGCATGACGTTCGATGTGATCATTGGCGGCACGGATGAAAATGTTATCTACGGGAACGTGTTTGACGATATCGATGCCGACGGTCAGGCGGACGCGACCGAGCCCGGGATTGATGGCGTTGCGGTGACTTACGACGGCGAAGTCGTCACGTATACCGACGCGAACGGCGATTTCCGCATCACCGGCTTACCGTTCGGCAGCGGCGACATATCTATTCAGCCGCTGGACTTCCAGGTTGCGACGACGACGGGCGTACCGGTGTCGATCGTGGCGAATGACACGGCGCTGCAGAACGTGATCCTTGGCGGTGCCCGGGCCATCAATGCCGGCACCGATCGCGAAGTCAAGGAAGGTATTGAAACCATCCTGCGAGCCGATCTCGCCTCGGTGCTTACCGGCAGTGTCGTCAAAGTGATCGACTTCGAGGAGTTTACCGGCGGTACGAGTTATACCGATGGCAGCTACACGATTACGAGCAGCGCCTATCTGAACGGTTTCAACATCGGTGGTTCGGACATCTGGGCCGGCGCGTACGGTACCCAGACCACGACGCTCAGCCGCGGCGATGGCGAGGCGTTCACGCTGCGCTCGCTCGTGGCACGCAACTGGAACGGTATCGATCCGGCGCAATCGCTCGTGTTTACGGGTATGCGCAGCGACGGAAGCATCGTCACCGCAACGCGCAGTACCCCGGGGAATTCATTGTTTGCGCCCACGTTTACGTTCGGTTCGGATTTCAGCGACATCGTTTCGGTGTCGTGGAGCGATCCGAGCGTTATCTTCGACGACATCACCGTTGAAGCGCTCGCGACGATTTCCGATTTCGATTTCGCCTGGTCGGTAATGAATGGTGAGACGGAAGTTGCGACCGGCAGTGGTGCGAATTTCGGCTTTACGCCGATAGCGCCGGGGGATTACCGCGCGACGCTCACGGTGGTGGACAACAACAAGGGCGACACGTACAGCGACAGCATTATCATCACAGCGCTGCCGGTGAACGATGCGCCGGTGGCCGATGCTGAAAGCTACAGCGTAAACGAAGACACCGTGCTTGCCATCGCGGCCGACCAGGGCGTACTGGACCAGACCGAAGTGTTCGGTGAAGTGCTCACCGGTGAGGGCGATCAGGATCCCGAGAACGACCCGCTGCGCGCGACCTTGATCACCGGGCCAAGCCACGGCACGCTCACATTCGTCGGCGACGGCAGCTTTGTTTACACGCCGAACGCGAATTTCAACGGCACCGACACGTTCACGTATGCCGTGAACGATGGTCGCCTCGAAAGCAACCCGGCGACCGTCACGATTACGGTCCTGCCGGTCAACGACAAGCCAACAGCATCCAAAGACACCTACAGCAGTAATCGCGGAACGCTCGAAGACACGCCGCTCGTAGTTGACGTCGCGAATGGCGTGCTCGCCAACGACAGCGACATCGACGGTGACACGCTGAGCGCGGTGCTCGTCAACGGGCCGACGAACGGGACGCTGAACCTCAACGCGAACGGTAGCTTCGTGTACACGCCGAATGCGAATTTCAATGGCGTCGACGGATTCACGTATCGCGCGAGCGACGGGATCGCGCAATCCAATCCGGTTGCGGTGACGATCGCGGTGGCGCCGGTCAACGATGCGCCGCTCGCATTCGCCGATACCTATGCCGTGCAGGAAGACATACCGCTCCTCATCAGCGCGGCGAACGGAGTCTTGTTTAACGACACGGACATCGAACACAACGCCTTGCAGGCCACGCTTGAGGCCGGTCCGCAACACGGCACGCTGACCCTGAACGCGGACGGCAGCTTTGCCTATACGCCGGCGTCGGATTTCTTCGGCGTCGATACGTTCACCTACCGGGTGAGCGATGCCGGCGCGAGCGGCACGACCGCGACGGTGACGCTGAACGTTGCGCCGGTGAACGATGCGCCCGTTGCCACTGGCGAAAGCTACGCGACGGATGAAGGCATCGCCCTTACGGTAAGCACCGCGAACGGTGTGCTTGGCAACGACACGGACATCGACAGCAGTGGATTGTCGGCGGTGCTCGTGAACGGGCCCGCGCACGGGACCGTCGTACTGAATGGTGACGGCAGCTTCGTGTATACGCCGCTTGACGGTTATAACGGCAGCGACAGCTTTACCTACCGTACGAGCGACGGCGCCCTGCAGAGCAACGCCGCGACAGTGGGAATCACGATCATTCCCGACACGCTGCGGATCAGCAGCGTCACACCGACAGCCGGCGGCTTCACCGCCGAGTTCAACCGGCCGTTGAACGCGAGCCAGGTGAACCTGTACGGCGGCTCGCCGGCCGATGTGACGCTTGTTGGCAGTACGGGCGGCGCGATCAAGGGCACGCTTGTCGTCGACGGCGCGGCCGGCAAGCTGACATTCCTTGCCAGTGGCGGCGTACTGAAAGCCGACACCTACACGGCAACGTTCCGCGCCGGCGCGGGTGGTTTCGCCGATCCGGCAGGCAATCGCCTCGACGGGAACGCCGACGGGGTCGCCGGTGACGACTATACGTTTACGTTCCAGCTTGACGCCACACCGCGGTCGCTCGGGCTCGCCGACTTTACCCGTGGCGCAGGCCAGGTTGTGAGGCTGCCTGCCGGCAGCGCCGGCTTGCCGATCCGCCTGTCGGACGGCGGCGGTGTCGAGCAGGCGTCGTTCACCATCAAGTACAACCCCGCGCTGTTGCAGATTGTCGGTGTCAACGCCGCGTCCGGCTTGCCGGCCGGTAGCACGGTGGCAACGACAAACCCGGCGAACGGCGAGTTGCGGGTGACGGTGACGCTGTCCGCAGCCCTCGGCGCTGGCGCGGCGAACCTTGTCACACTCGATGCCTACGTGCCGACCACAGCAACGATCGGCAAATACCAGATCATCGATGTCAGCGATATCGAACTGAATGGCGGCAGCATTGCCGCGGTAGACAACGACGGGATCCACCTGGCGATGTACCCTGGCGACGTCACCGCGAACGGCGGCTACGCCACGGTCGACGTCACCGGGGTGCTCAGTTTCCTGCAGGATCCCGCGAAGGGCTTCGCCTTGATACCGAACGTCGCGCCGGAAATTCTCGCCGACGTCAACATGGATGGCATCGTCAATGCATTCGATACCGGCATCCTGCTGCAGGAAGCGTTTGGTTTCGACCGCATTGAATTGCCGCCGGTGTCGATGGTGCCGGTCGCCGCCGCGCAGAGTTTTGGCGTTAACGAAGACGCGGTACTGAATGCAACGCTCAGCGCCACGGATGCGGACAACAGTGCGCTGACATTTACGGTGGTAACTCCGCCGGCGCATGGCACGGTGGAGATTCTGAATGCGCAGACCGGTGCGTACCGCTACACGCCGGCGCTGGACTTCAACGGCACGGACACGTTCCGTTTCCGGGTCAGTGATCCCTACTTCAACTCCGCGCCGGCCACCGCCACGATCAACGTCGCGCCGGTCAATGATGCGCCGACAGTATCGCCGCAGACGCTTGCGGTAACGACCGATATGCCGAAAACCGGTACGCTCGTCGCTGCCGATCGCGACGGCGATGCACTCAGCTTTACCGTCACCGCGGGACCGATGCACGGCAGCGTTACGCTGAACTCCGTGATGCCCGGACGCTTCACGTATCGGCCGGCCGCCGGATATGCGGGGCCCGACAGTTTCGCGGTTGTGGCCAATGACGGCACCACGTCGTCGACGCCGGCGACGGTGTCTGTCAACGTCACCGCCGGGGCGTTGCCGATGGCTGCATTCATTGCCGACGAGGCCGCGGGGCTCGCGTCGGCAAGCGATGATCAAAGCGCATTCGTAATGGACAGTGGCCCGCTCGGATCGCTGTCGCCGGCAAGCTCGACGGTAACCGTGATCACGCCGATCCGACCGGCCCTGCAGGCTGAACTCGATGCCGCCGAGGCGCGCGACAAAGCGTTGTCGGCCGATGCTGAACCGGCGACGCAACGGGCTCCGGATATGCCGGTATTTGCCGCCAGTGAGGACGATCCTGCAAGCCCGAGCCGTTCCGTCGCGGCGTTCCCTGGAACCTCTGACAGCAAGCCCGGACCGGTGCAATCCGTCGCGCCGGCGGCCGCCGCCAGCGGTGTGCCAGCGTTAAGTATCGAGCTGCAAACCCCGGCGCTTGCTGCGGCTCCGGCGGTGGCTGAACACGCGCAGGACGAACGCGCGGAAACGTCCCTCGCGCGGCGTATCGATCGCCTTAAAGGCGCTGCCGATCAGACGCGCGCACGCCATGAGCTGAAAACCGAAATGCTGCGCAAACGTCTGCGACATGATTCCGTGCATGCGCAACTCGACGAGGAATCCGCGCAGATAGCCGCGGCCTCGTGGGTTGAGACACTCGTGACCGATTTCGCTGCGCTAGACCATGGTGCTGATGTCGTTCAGAATATTTCGATCTCGTTGAACGACAAAGCGGAACCCGACTCAGGGGCTGGTTAGCCGAGTTCGAGAATCTCACGTCAGGTGATCCGGCCCCGCTTTCGCGCGGAAGAAACCGGCCGGTCCCTGACCCCTTTTTTATAGATGTAAAACCGACGAAACGAGGAAACCATGGCGAACGAAAAACCCGCTCGAGCAACAAGCGACAAGAAAGGCGCCGAGCCCAATGCCCCGAAAGTGCGCTGGGATAGCTCAAAATTGCAAAGTTCCTATGCGAACGTCTGCAGCGTAACGAGTACGCGCGAAGAAGTGGTGTTGAATTTCGGCATCAATCAGGCGTGGGAGCGCGGCCAGACGGAAATGGAAATTCAGCTGACGAACCGCATCATCCTGAGCCCGTACGCGGCCAAACGTATGGCCGAAGGCCTCAATAAACTGCTCGTCGAATACGAATCCCGCTACGGCAAGCTTTCCACCGGCACCGACAGCTGAATGCAGCCCGACGGCGCGCCCGTGCGGCGGCACGGCGCGCAGTCCCTGTCCCTGCAGTGATGCCGAACGCTCCCCTGCGCCTCCTGTGCTACCCGGGGAGACAGCCTGACCTGACGTCTCCGTGAACATTCCAACTGACGGGTATCGCGCCGACGGTGCGGTGGTGACCGAGATCGCCGCCGCGGCTGGCGCCGCCGATGCCGACACCTTGTGGAGCCGATTCACCACGGCGACGTCCGCGCAGGCCTATGTTGATGCGTGGCTGGGACTCCTGTGCCAGGACATCGAAGGTGTCAGCGGCGCCATGGTGTTGCTGGGCAATCCGGACGCGGGACCGTACACGCCCGCGGGTCTGTGGCCGGACGGTCAGCGTGATTTCTCCTGCCTCACGGATGTTGCGGATAAAGCCCTGCGCGAACGTCAGGCACGGGTCATACCCGTCGCCGGAGAGCACGGGCAAACGACGGCGATTCATATCGCCTATCCCGTGCTCGTATCCGGCGCCCTGTACGGTGTCGCGACGCTCGAGCTCGCGCCGCGCGAAGCCAACGACGTACAGCGTATTCTGCGGCGTCTGCACTGGGGCATCGCCTGGCTCGAAGTGCTCGTCAGGCGCCAGAACGACGGCGGCGACGAGGAGCGCCACGATGAAGTGCTCATGGTCCTCGAACTCGTTGCAGCAACGCTGGATCAGGAACGATTTCACGGCGCCTGTACGGCGCTCGCAACGGAACTCGCGCAGCGCCTTGAGTGCGCTCGGGTAAGCGTTGGTTTCGTGCACCATGGCCAGGTGCGTCTGCAGGCCATTTCGCACAGCGCGACGTTCGGACAGGAACTGAATCTCGTCCGCCTGCTCGGCGAGGCCATGGACGAGGCTATCGATCAGGAAAGTACGGTGCGCTTCCCCGCGGATCGCAGCGGACGAATCGCTACCCGCGCGCACGGTGAACTTGCCGGACAGCACACCGCCGGGGCAGAAATCCTGACCATACCGGTGCCGGTGAACGGTGACTACGCGATGGCGCTGACGCTGGAGCGGCCGCCGGAGCACGCGTTCACGGACGAGGACGTGGAAATTTGTGAAACCACCGGCGCTCTCCTTGCCCCGGTGCTGTTGCTGAAACGCGATGACGAACGCTGGCTCATCGTCAAGGCGGGGCAGGCGCTGCGCGATCAATTCATGCGTCTCGTCGGCCCCGGGCATCTCGTCCGCAAGGCGTTGATGTTCGCCGCGATTATTGCCGGCGTGTTTTTCGCGTTTGCGCGTGGCGATTATGAAATTACCGCGGACGCCGCGCTCGAAGGTTCGATCCAGCGCTCCGTCGTCGCGCCGTTCGAAGGCTTTATTCAGTCTGCGGAAGTCCGCGCCGGCGATCTCGTCGAAGAAGGTCAGTTGTTGAGTGTGCTCGAGGATCAGGATCTGAAACTCGAGCGGCTGCGGCTGTCCACGCAGCGTAATCAGCTGTTGCGCGAGCAACGCGAAGCAGCCGCTAACAAGGAACGCGCGCAGGTCACGGTACTTGGTGCGCAAATGGAACAGACGGCAGCGCAGATTGCACTGCTCGACGAACAACTCGGGCGCACGCGCCTGCGCGCCCCGTTTCGTGGCATGGTCGTCTCGGGTGATCTCAGCCAGTCGCTCGGGGCGCCGGTAAAACAGGGTGAGGTATTGTTCGAGATTGCGCCACTCGATACCTATCGCCTGATTCTGCAGGTGGACGAACGTGACGTCACCGATTCAATACCGGATCAGACTGGCGAACTGGTACTGAATTCGATGCCCGAAGTCAGCCTGCCATTTCGCGTCGTGCGCATAACCCCGGTAGCGACCCCGGCGGAAGGTCGCAATTATTTTCGTCTCGAGGCGGCGCTTGATGAAACGCCGGAATCACTCCGGCCCGGGATGCAGGGTATTGGCAAGGTTCTCGTTGGCGAACGCCGCCTCGCCTGGATCTGGACACGCCGCCTCGTCGACTGGCTGCGTCTGAAACTGTGGGTGTGGTGGCCGTGAGCGGACCGCTGTTCGATCCGGCCTGGTACCGGGTGGCCGCACTGCGGCCCCGCCTGCGCTCGCACGTGATGATCCACCGCCATCATTATCGCGGCGAACTGTGGTATGTGCTGCAGGACCCCGGGAGTGGCCGCTTCCATCGCTTCTCGCCGGGCGCCTATCAACTGATAGGCCTGATGGACGGCGCGCGCACGATGACGGAGATCTGGGATACCGGCTGCGAACGTTTCGGCGACGACGCGCCGACCCAGCGCGAAACGATGCACCTGCTGTATCAGCTTCACGCCGCGGACGTATTGCAGACTGACGTGCCGCCGGATGTAGCGGAGTTACTGCGC
This sequence comes from Gammaproteobacteria bacterium, assembly GCA_965216305.1. Taxonomy (GTDB): domain Bacteria; phylum Pseudomonadota; class Gammaproteobacteria; genus UBA11873. Next base: position 618,279 of record OZ244144.1, read on the forward strand.
CGGCACGACAAGGCACGGCGCAGCAAGATCCTGCAGAACATCAAGAGTCCGCTCGCGATCCGGATCCCGCTGTACGATCCCGAACGCCTGCTCGTGGCACTCGTGCCGTACGTGCGGCCCTTGTTCGGCTGGCTCGGCGCGTTGTTGTGGCTTGCGCTGATGCTCGCTGGCGGCACGCTGGCGCTGTTGCACTGGCCGGAACTCAGCGAAAACGTCACCGAGCGCGTGCTGACCCCGCAGAATCTCGTGTTGATCTGGATTGTGTTTCCGGTGGTCAAGCTGTTTCACGAGTTCGGTCACGCATTCGCGGTGAAAGTGTGGGGCGGAGAAGTCCATCAGACCGGCGTGATGCTGCTCGTGTTGACGCCCGTGCCTTATGTTGATGCGTCGTTCGCGACCGCGTTTCGGGAAAAGCACCGGCGCTTCATCGTCGGCGCCGCCGGCATGATCACCGAGCTCGCGCTAGCCGCGCTGGCGATGATCGTATGGGTTGCCGCCGAACCGGGGGTTGTGCGCACGATCGCCTATAACGTCATGATCATTGCCGGCGTTTCCACGGTGCTGTTCAACGGCAATCCACTGCTGCGATTCGATGCGTATTACATGCTCGCCGATGCGATCGAAATTCCGAACCTCGCCGGTCGCGCGAACCGGTATTTTTTCTACCTGCTGCAACGTTACGGTTTCGGCGCAAAAAACATCGACTCGCCCGTTTCGGCGCCGGGGGAACGGCCGTGGTTTCTGTTTTACGCCATCGCTTCGTTTTTCTACCGCATGTTCATCTACACCGTGATCGTCGTGTTCGTGGCCGGCAAGTTTTTTCTGATCGGAGTGATCCTCGCGCTCTGGGCGACGGTCAATATGCTCGTACTGCCCCTGTTCAAGGGCATCAAGCACCTGTTCGTGAGTCCCGCCCTGCGGCGTAACCGCGCGCGCACGTTCGCCGTCAGCGGTGGTTTCGCCGGCGCCATGATCGTACTGGTTGGTTTCGTGCCGTTCCCGCTGGCGACAATGGCCGAGGGCGTATTGTGGGTTCCGGACGATGCGCTGATTCGATCCGGCACCGCCGGCGTGGTGGCCGGCCTCGTTGTCGAACCCGGTCACACGGTTGCCGCCGAGCAGCCGCTGATGCACCTCGAAGATCCCTTGTTACCCGTGCGCGCACGCGTGCTCGAGCACGAACTCGCGGCACTCGAAGCCCGCTACATGGCATTTCGCCAGACCGATCTCGTACAGGCGGAGATCACTGGCGAGGAAATCGCCCAGGTGCAGGCAAAGCTCGAACGGGTGAGGGCGCAGCTCGCCGATCTCGTCGTGCGCAGCGGCGCTGCCGGCGAACTCGTCGTGCCCTATGCCAGGGACCTGCCGGGCAGTTATGTGCAACAGGGTGAGCACCTCGGGTTCGTCGTCGATCGCGCGCAGATCACGGTGCAGGCCGCGGTTGGCGAGCAGGATGTCGATCGGGTTCGACGCGCAACCCGTGCCGTTGCGGTGCGCCTTGTGGACGATACCGCGCGGACGTGGCCGGCCGAAGTGCGACGTTTCATCCCGCAGGCAATCGAGCAGTTGCCGAGCGCCGCGCTCGGTACCGCCGGTGGCGGCCAGATCCCGGTAGATCCGCAGGATGCGTCCGGCCGCGTGCCGTTCGTCAAGGTTTTCCAGGTGGAACTCGCGCTGCCCGCGAACATCCCCGTGGAAACGCTGGGGAGTCGTGTTTACGTGCGCTTCGATCACGGGGTGGAACCGCTCGCACGCCGTTGGTATCGCGACCTGCGCCGCCTGTTCCTGAGTACGTTCGATGTCTGATCACGTACTGTCACTTGCGTCTAATCCAGGGGTTGCCTATCCCGAGCGGACGATCCCGCGTGAGCAATGGTACGAAATCTCATTGCGCGCCCTGCGTGGACGCATCAGCCGCACGCTGGCGCCGCTGCAGCAATCGCTGGTGCAGTTTCCGGCGCTCGTCGACAACCACGCGGCGGCGACGGCGGCGCTGAGCGATGCCGCGATGCGGGCACGCGCCGCCGAAGTCGGGCGTCGTCTGCGCGCCGAGCGTCTTGGTCGTGAAGCGGCTGCCGCCGCGTTCGCCCTCGTGCGAGAAGCAGCCGCGCGCACGCTCGGTTTCCGCCATTACGACGTGCAGTTGATGGGGGGCTGGGTACTGCTCAGCGGCAAGCTTGCGGAAATGGAAACCGGCGAAGGCAAGACCCTGACCGCGACGCTGGCAGCGGCGACGGCGGCGCTCGCGGGCCTGCCGGTGCACGTGATTACGGTGAACGATTACCTCGCCGAACGCGATGCGGAAACAATGACGCCGCTTTATGACATGCTCGGCCTGACGACGGGGCGGGTGCTGCAGGGCATGCAGCCGGACGAACGCCGCGCGGCCTACAGCAGCGACATTACGTACTGCACGAACAAGGAAGTGGCGTTCGACTACCTCAAGGATCGCATCGCGCTGGGCGGATTGCGCTCGCGCCTGCGCGCGCGCGTGGCGGGTCTTGGCAAGGGCGCTGGTGATCGGCAACTGATTTTGCGTGGTCTGTTCTATGCCGTCGTCGACGAAGCCGACAGCGTCATGGTGGACGAGGCGCGCACGCCGCTGATCATTTCCGGACCATCGGGTTCCGATGGTCGTGAGGTGATCTACCGCCAGGCGGTGGAGGTGGCGGCGGAACTCGCCGCCGGCCGGGATTTCACGCTCGTCGAACGCGAACGCGAAATTGAACTCACCGCGGCCGGGCGTGAACGCGCGGTGCAACTCGCGCCGGATGATGGTATCTGGACCGGCCCGCGGCGACGCGAGGAACTGATCAAACAAGGGCTGTCGGCGCTGAACCTGTTCCGCCGCGACGAGCACTATCTCGTACGCGACGACAAGGTACAGATTATTGATGAGTACACCGGTCGCGTGTTCGGTGATCGCTCCTGGGAACAGGGTTTGCACCAGATGATCGAAGCGAAGGAGGGGGTCACGATAACCGGCCAGAAAGATCCGCTTGCACGCGGTACCTACCAGCGTTTCTTCCGGCGCTACCTCAGACTTTCCGGTATGACCGGAACGGCGCGCGAACTCGCGCCGGAACTGTGGTCGGTGTATGGCCTCGAAGTTGTGCGTTTGCCGACGCACCGACCCGTGAGGCGGCGTTTCGCGGGTCGCGAGGTGACGGCAACGGTGGCGCAGAAATGGCAACGGGTGGCCGAGCGCGTGCGCGAAGAAGTCGCCGCGGGACGCCCGGTCCTCGTTGGTACGCGTTCCGTCGCGGCTTCCGAAGCGCTCGCGGAAGTTCTCACCCGGCTCGATATCCCCCATTGCGTACTGAATGCGCGACAGGACGAAACCGAGGCAGCGATCGTCGCCGATGCGGGTCGCGCGGCGCAGGTAACCGTGGCGACGAACATGGCGGGCCGCGGTACGGATATCAAGCTCGACCCCGAGGTTGAGCACAACGGTGGGCTGCACGTGATCGCAACGGAGCTTCACGATTCGCGTCGCATCGATCGCCAGTTGTTCGGCCGTTGCGCCCGCCAGGGCGACCCCGGGAGCTACGAGCTGGTCCTGTCGCTCGAGGATGAACTTGTGCGCACGTTCGGGGCGCAGGCAATTCGCTGGCTGCTCGCCCGCGCGCGCGCACTGCCGGGCGGCCGCGACGCAGCCTATCGCTATCTGACGAGAACACAGCGTCGTGCCGAGCGGCTGCATTCGCGCATGCGTCGCGATCTGCTGAAAAGCGATGAGCGACTTGAAGACAGCCTGTCCTTCTCCGGACACCGCGAATAGACTGCCCCGATGCAAGCAAAATACAGCCACGCAATACTAGGTCTTTCCATGCTGTTGCCGGCGCTTCCCGGCGTGGCCCGGGAAGCTGTCGATTACCCGTGCGTCACCGAACCCTACGTCGTCGTCAATGTGAGTACCGCCGTCGAGGGTCTGCTCAAGAGCGTGGACGTGGACAAGGGCGATTTCGTCAAGGCCGGCCAGGTGGTGGCAACGCTCGAGTCGGAGGTCGAGGCCGCGGTCGTCGCGGAGGCGGAGGCGCGCGTACGGTTAAAAGCCGCGCTCGATGTGCGCAAGATCAAGCTCGAGCGTGCGCGTTCGCGCTTCCAGCGTGCGACGGAATTAACCCGCGAGAAGAATTTCATCAGCACCGATGAGATGGACGAGCTGCAAACCGCCGTTGACGTGGCTGCCCATGAACTGCAGGCCGAGCAGGAAAAAATCGAGCTGTCGCGACTCGAACTGAAGCGAGCAAAATCGCAGTATGCAATGCGCTTTATCAAAAGCCCGATATCGGGTCTCACCGTGCAACGTTTCCTCACCGGCGGTGAGTTTGCCCAGGCGCAACCAATACTGACGCTCGCCCAGCTCGACCCGCTGCACGTTGAAGTTGTGCTGCCGGTATCTGTTTACGGCACGATCGAAGCGGGCGCCCTGGCCGAAGTACGACCGGCCGATCCGGTGGGCGGCGTATACGAGGCGCGGGTCAAACTCGTCGAGCAGGTTATCGATGCGGCGAGCGCGACGTTTGGTGTTCGTCTCGAACTGCCGAACGCGGATTACGTTCTGCCCGCGGGACTTGAGTGTCGCGTACGGTTTCTCGAGTCTGGCGCGGCTGATCCGCCGGCCTCGTGATCGGCACGGCCGTGTGCGTCTGAACAGGACGGAGCCTGTCAGGATCCGCTGTTAGCCGGATCGAAGCGCCAGCTCCTGCGCCACGAGCTCGTGGTCGATCCAGGGTTTGTCACTGCGGGTCATGGCGGCGAGTACTTCGGTTTGCAGGTGCGGGATGAAAATCTTCTGCCAGCGTTTCAGCAGGGTCGGATCGCCAAGCCAGCCAAGGATGTTGCGTGCCCTTTGTTGCGACAAGGGATGACGATCGTCGCGCGAGCGCTTCAGCGCGAATTCCTTCGCCGCCGGAATCCGGCTGAAGTACTCGGCCTGCGATCGTGCACGCTCGCCCTGCTCGAACAGCAGCAACAGGGCGGTTGCAAATTCATCGGCAACTTCCTCGTTGTCGTGGAACGGATAGCCCCACTGTTGCAGTAATACATGACCGACTTCGTGAATCATCGCGAAATGGAGCGCGTCCAGCGCCTTCGCATCATCACCCATTACCTCGCGCAGTTTCGGACCGATCTCCGCGCAGATGACGATCGTATCGGCGTTCGAGTACGCATTAGCGGTGCCGCAGCGGGCGAGGCGAAACGTCAAGTCGTCGAACATGAAATAGCGCCGCAGGTTCTGTTCGAACTGATCGAACTGCGTGTTTATCCGTGCGATTTTTTGTTTGACGGCATCGCGGTCCGGGTTCGACTCGACCCCGGCGGTAATCTCCAGCGAATAATGGCGTTCTGCCGTGCCGTTCTCGTTGTCGACGAGCACGTAATAGTTACCCGCCGCGGGGATCCGTGCCGCGAGACTCATGCGATCGGAGGTTTCGCCGGAGACGAGTGGTTTCCGCACGCCGCGAGGCAATCGCACGTTTTTCTCGTCTAGCAACATGACGCTTGCCTCGCCATCGATTTCGACAGCCACGCGGACAAACGCGCCATCAGGTAGATCGCGCAGCCGGGTAATCTGGACTTCGCCGGCCGCCACCTGCGTGTTCAGGTTTGCCGTCTGCTCCTTTGCGCTGCCCGGTGTTGCGGCACAGAGCAGCAGCGCGAGGGTCAGCGCCACGAGGCGGCGGCGCGGGATTCGGGTTTTCGTTCGAAACATCAGCAGGATCATGCAATCGCTACGGCGCCGGGGAACCGGTTCCCGGCTGCGCTTTATACCGTACGAGAACCCCGCAGTGTCGCACGACCGGGCGTGTTTATCCTGCCGCGGGTGCAGACCCCGCTCGCGCCCGGCCCGTGCGTTGCAAGCTGACGGGAATTAGCACGGGGTACGCCCGTTTTCGGTGCGCCCACGCATCGACGCCAGTGTGTCGGGGTCCGCGTGAGCAGAAATGTCACAGCGGGCCCCGATCGGGATAGCGATCGTAGCGCGCTCAACTCCGGCGTGGACTTGACCGCGAAATACGCCCGGTCTTCATGCTTTCCCGTCGTCCCGGGATTGGCATGTCCCCAATTTGCGATTACCAGCCGTGCGGTCGGCCATCCACCGCGCGCGGCCGTACGGGTACGGCCGGTAAACGCTCGCGTGGCGGGCGATAACCGCGCGACCATTCCGCCTGCGACACCACCATGGCGGGATCGCCGTTCGCTCCGAACCATGAATCAACGGCATATCGCGTGCCGGTGCCGAGCTCGATCATTTCCGCCGCGGAATGCGGCGCCTGCATGACGAGCGTATAAGGCCCGCGGTTGAGTCGGGCTCCCACCCGGTGCCAGCGCAACAGCTTCTCGTTATCGAGCAGCGTGAGATAGGTCAGCGTATTGCTCGATTCGTCGATGCAATCCATCTGTCCCGATTCGCCGTGCCGTGCATGGTTCTCCGCGAGATCGCCGCCGGTCCCGGTTTGCGCGCCGACTATCGTTTCCATCATGCCGATTATCAGCGGCAGGATGTGACGTTCGCGTTCTGCGCTGATCGAACCACCGACGAACGCCGTTTCAATCGACTGCCATTCGCGGGCGGAGAAACCTGCCGCGGCGATAAAGCGGCAGGTATGGCCGTGGCAGATCGAGAAGCTGGCGGGCGTTGGCGGCGCGAGTCGTTGCGTACCGCCCTGATTGCCGTCGAACGCGTTCAAGCCGAGCGGCTTAGGCACGAGCAAGCCCGGTTGTGTCTGGAGGCAGGCTACGAGCGCGAACGCGACGCAAGCCGTGGCCAGCGCGCTGTATGCGCGGCCTCTTTTGCGCCGTTGTCGTTCCGTCATGACCTGTGTCCTGTGTTCGGCAGTGCTGTCACCACCGATCCGCTCACCCGGAGCGTGCGGTTACTATACGGTGTAGCGGCCGTGCGCGGGCGCAGAATTTCTTGCGCAGCACAACAATCACAATAACCGTGACGCCGCATTACTGCGGACCTATCGCGACGCTTATGCTCAGGTGATTCGCAGACGACAGCCCTGTGGCATTGCGTGGCTCGCGCCGGCGCCGTGTTAACAATGCGATCGTCGCGACCCGCCGGCGTCCTCATCGACATCCGGCTTACTTGTTCGTTTAGCGTGAAAACAGTACGTTAACGTCAGGCGTGCGCGACGCCGGGCAAAATGTCAGAGCAACCATTCGAGTTCGCGCCGGACTGAGGCTCGCCATGTCCTACGTGCTTTACGGCCCGGATCCGAGCGCATTCACGCGCAAACTCGAGTCTGCGCTCATGTTCTACGGCGCACCGTTCGAACGGGTCAGGGAAATCGGCGCTGAACGCGCCGAACTGCAGCGACGCGCCGGCACGCACCAGTTACCCGTGCTGCGAACGCCGGAAAACTGGGTGATCGCCGATACAACTCCGATCATGCACCTGCTCGACAGTCGTTTTCCCGCTCGCCGTCTGTTCGCTGATGGCCCTGACGGTTTTCTTGCCCACGTGCTCGAAGACGTACTAGACGAGTGGGTGTCGCGTGTGTATGTACACTACCGCTGGCATTACCCCGAGAATGCACGCTATGCGCTCACAAGGCTCGGTAAGGAGATCGCAGACGATCCGGCGACGTTGACGGACTGGGGGCAACGATCGTGTCGTGCCACGGGCACCGAAGCGGTGTCGCAACGCGCGCATGCTGAATCCGAATATCGTGACCTGATGGCCGCGGCCGAGGCGCAACTCGCGCGCACGACCTACTTGCTCGGCAATCGCCCGTGCGCCGTCGACGCGGCATTGCTCGGCGGTTTGCGTGCGCATACCCATCACGACCCGCTGCCGGATCTGGCGGCATTCCCCGCTGTTGTCGCGTACGCTGAAGGCGCCCGTGATGCCTGGGACGGCAGCGGCGAACTCTCGCCGTTCCCCGAATCGACGGCGTTCGCGCATCACCTGCTGCGGCTTGCCCAGGCGTGCTACGCGCCGTTTATCGACGCGAACCGGCGCGCACGGGCCGCTGGCAGCAAGGCTTTCGAGATCACGGTTTACGGCGAACCCGTCAGCTTCATGGCCCGCGCTTATCCCGAGTTGTCACGCGAGATGCTCGCGCGGCATTATCACGATCAATTGACCGTCGCGGACCAGACGCAAGTGCGGCAGTGGCTTGCCGCGACGCCGCTCGCAGAACTCCTGAACTGAACCCGGGATCCGGATCCATGGCCATCAGAATTAAGCGCCTCGGCAGCGACCGCGATCCCGATGAGGGCTTGCGGCTCGGCACCGTGCGCAGGCCGCCGCGCGGCGTGCGCAAGGAAGCGTTCGCGACGAAGAATTATTACGATGTCTGGTTTCCGAACCTCGCCCCGAGCAAGGAGTTGCTGAAAGGCGCGTTGCCGATCGAGGACGAGGCGGCCTGGCGTCGATTCGCACGTGCCTACACCGCGGAGATGAAACAGCCGGGTCCGGCGAAAGACCTGGATCTGCTCGCCGCGCTGTCGCATCACGTGAACTTCTCGGTTGGCTGCTATTGTGAACACGAACAGTTTTGTCATCGGTCGCTGCTGCGCGAGTTGTTACGCGCACGGGGTGCGCTGATCCGTTGATGCGGCGGACAGCACATGCTCAAGGCAGGCGGTGCGGGAAAATTCGAACGAGTTGAACGGGAGAAGCATGCATGGCTGAGATGTCGATCGGCGAACTGAAGCAACGGATCCGCGCGAACCGTTTGCCACCAGGCACGGAAGTGAGCATCGCGAAACGTCGCGCCGCAATGGAGGCGGTCGCATTCCGGATCGCGTCCGACATCGAGGTTGAAACCGCGACGGTGGACGAGTTGCACGCACAATGGCTGCGGGCGCCGCAAATCACCGGGCCGCATACCGTGCTCTATCTGCACGGAGGCGGTTACGTGATGGGGTCGTGCAATACCCATCGTGCGCTGGGAGGCGCGATATCCCGCGCCGCCGGGGCGGCCGTATTGCTCCCCGAGTATCGTCTCGCACCGGAAGCGGCGTTTCCGGCCGCGGTGGATGATGCCGTTGCGTGCTATCGATGGTTGCTCGTCCGGGGCCATGAACCGGCGCATCTTGCTATCGCCGGTGATTCCGCCGGCGGCGGTCTCACGGCCGCGACGCTGATTGCATTGCGCAAGGAATCGCTACCCATGCCGGCCGCCGCGGTCTGTATCAGTCCGTGGTCTGATCTCACGTGCAATGCCGGTTCCTACCGTACACGCGCCGCGGCCGACCCCATGATCACACCGCAAGACATCGCGGAAATGGCCGCGCATTACCTGCAGGGCCAGGATCCGGAATCCCCGCTCGCATCGCCGAATTTTGCCGACCTGCGGGAACTGCCGCCGCTGTTGATTCACGTCGGCCGCGACGAAATCCTGCTCGACGATGCCTTGCAATTGCACGAGCGCGCCACAGCTGCGGGAGTCGCGAGTACGCTCGAGGTGTGGGACGACATGATCCACGTCTGGCATGCGTTTCATCCCTTGCTCGCCGAAGGGCGCGACGGCGTGGCCCGGGTCGGGGCGTTCCTGCGCGAGCAGTGGTCCGCATAAACATCGCTTGCATAAAGCGGAGGTGAGGGAATGTTGAAATTGCTGTTGCCGCTGTTTTTGTGTGGCCTCGTTTACACGCTAGCGGAAGCCTCCGATGCCGCGCCCGCGTTGTGGGACGAGATCCGGGTCGGGATGCGAATTGATGAGATCACCGAGCGACTCAGAGGTCGCCATGCTCACGCATCGGTAACACGACCCGACGGCAGCGGTTACCGGAAATTCTGGCCCGTGGACATGCCGGCGATTGCTGCCGCGAATACGCTCGAGCGAGCGTATTTTCCGCACGTCATGTGCTGATTATCGAGTTCGACGCGAGCCGGCTGATTACGGGAACGTCTCGCACGTTCGTTTCCGAAGCGGAGTACGAGGCCAGCCTGAGGGCGATTCAGCAAGCGGAATGAGTACGTCGTGCGGCGCCAGCGACGGGCCGCGACCAGCACCCTGCCAGCAGCAGCGAACCTTGTGCGCGCGGCCGATCATACCGCCACGGTGACAATGTCGACGCCGAGTTGCCCGTCCCAGTCGCGATAATTGAACACCTGTCCGGTGGCGCGAACGCGCTGTAGTTCATCGAGGTCCAGCGTCGCGTAGACCCACTGCGGCGTGTTCGGGGTGCCGGATTCGATAATGCCGTCTGGCGGGAAACCGCGATCGACCGGCGCGTAGACGCCGGCGGCGCCCACGTTCACATCGACAGCCGGCGACCAGGACGCGTTCCCGACGAGCGACGACTGAACAACGAAGACCTGATTTTCCAGTGCGCGGGCGCGGCAGCCAATCCGCACGCGTTCGAACCCGGCCTGGGTATCGGTGCAGCTCGGGACCATGATCAGATCCGCCCCGGCGGCCACCTGCTGGTGTGCGAACAAGGGGAACTCGACGTCATAACAGATGTTGATGGCGAGCGTACCAAGCGCCGTTTCGAACACGTTCGCCGTCGAGCCGCCAGCGATCAACCACTGTTCGTTCTCGAAGCGGGTCATCTGGACCTTGTCCTGGTAGCCGTGGGCGCCGTCAGGCGCGAAAAGATAAACCCGGTTGTGATAACACTTGTCCGCGACGGCCCACGGAAATGAACCGGCGGCGATATGCACGCCGTGTTCTCGCGCGAGCCCGGCGTGCAAGTCCAGGTATGCCGGCGCCAGATCCTGCAGGGCTTCGAGTTGTCGTGCGAGCGATTGCCGGATGTCATGGTCGAAGAGCGACACGAGTTCCATCGAAGCATACTCGGGGAACACGAGCAGGTCCGCGCCGTTGTCGCTGGCGCGGCTGACCCAGGCGCCGAGCTTCGTGACGTAGTCGGTCCACGTAGTGAAATAACCCACATCGTAGGCGGCTGTCGCCAGGCGGATGCTACGGGCCCTCAACGCGCCGGTTCGCCCAGTTGTTTCAGCCAGAACATCATCGGGTGCGCGGTTTCGCGGCCGCGATCGATATCTTTCCAATCGAAGTGCGCGATGAGTTCCGGATGGGCGGCATAGCCAAAATGCCGCCATACCCCATCGAGCGGCGTGTAGCCCGGCGGGCACAAGGGATGATCCGGTGCGCGCACGACGCCGCAGAATGCGATCACATCGAAGCCGCCACGAAGCGCATGGTCTTCGCGGGCGGTAAAGAAGTGTTTGTAGATCCCCTGGCCGCGGTAGGCCGGCAGCAGGACGGACTCGCCGCAATAAAACACCCGCTGCGGATCGATGCCGTGATCGATGAACGGCTGCCTGAACGCGTCGGACTCGTGTGCGAGCGGTACGCCCGTGGAAGCGCCGACAACGGCGTCGCCGTCGAACACGAGTACGGCCATCGCGTCGCCCGTGGCGGTATAGGTGTCGAGGTACTTGCGCTCGTAGTCTTCCGTTCCGTCGTACAGATAGGGGAACTCGCGAAACACGCCGATGCGCAAGCGCGCGAGGTCACCGAGATGGGATCTCAGCGCCGCGCCTGCAACTGTCTTCGTCACCACATCAGCCATCGCGATGCCTACCCTGGCGGCTCGCCCACCTGACGCAACCAGTCCTGCAGGTTGTAGTAGTTCGTGACTCGCGCGATCCGGCTGTCACGCACTTCGAAGAACGCGCCGGCCGGCAAGGTGTAGGTCTGGCCGTGGGCCTCGGGTAAGCCCGCGCTGCTGGCGAGGTACTCCCCATTGACGACAAATTCCGCGGCTGCGCGCGTACCGTCGGGGTTCGTCAGGACGGCGATATCGACGATCGTTTCGCGGTAACTGTCACTCATTGTTTCCATAAAGCGCGCGAATGCGTCCTTGCCGACTTCGCGCTCGCCCTGGTTGATATCGTGCACAACGTCGTCGTGCAACAGTTCCAGGAAGCGCGGCAGATCACCGGCGTTAAATGACGCGTAATAGGCGCTGATCAGCTCGGTCGTGGTCATGGCGTATCCGGTTCACGGTCGGGACGCGGCAGGATACGCTGCTTTGAAAAAATCGTGTAGTGCGATCGATCCTTGAGCCGTGCCGCCGCGCGCTCGCTCAGATTTCCCAAAGCAGAATCCCCGCCGGTTCAACAACGTTTTGTTGCCACGATAGTGCACGGCAATCGCTGTCACGGGGAGCAAGCTGTGCAGGGAATGTATGAAGTCGCCCGGCGCGGGTATCAGAACCGCGCAGGGCGCAACGGCCCGTCGCATCGTTCGTGGCATCCGACGGTGTACAATTCCAACCGCCGGTGACGCTTGGCTTCACCTGCAATGTGTGCATACAGAGCCTGTCGACAATCGGATTTGCGAAATGGGGCGACGAATTCACAACCGCGGTGCTCGCATGGGGCCCCGGACGTTGCAGCTTGTGTGCGCTTTCCTGCAGGTGCTCGTGGTCGGTTTTTCGTTGAGCACGGCGGCCGGGGCGGCACCCGCGCCGGTTGTCCTCGAATCCGGTGGCAGATCCTATCCCCTGGGCAAGCACGCGGAATATCTGGAAGACGCGAGCGCGCAATTGTCCCTGCAAGACGTTGTGGCGCCCGTGAACGCGGCGCGCTTTCGGGAGTCACATCATGCGACGCCGAATTTCGGGTTCACCACCTCGAGTTACTGGTTGCGGTTTACGATCCGGAACGAAGCGGGCGCACGCGACAGCTGGTTTCTGCACCTTGCCTATCCCCTGCTCGATGAGATCGCGCTGTACCAGATTGACGCCGACGGTCAGCTCAGACAACAGCTCGGTGGACGCCTCGCCGCGGAACGACGGAAAACGGCGCACCTGAAGGGGTCGTTGTTCGAACTTGAGATCCCGCGCGGGGAAACGCACGTCTTCTATCTGCGAACGCGCACCGAGAATTCCCTTCTCATACCTGTGACCTTGTGGGACGCACAGAGCTTCGTGAAATACACGGACCTGGTGCAATACCTCACCGGTTTGTATTACGGGATTATTCTCGCGATGCTGGTGTACAACCTGCTGCTCTACCTGTCCGTCAAGCGCGCAATCTATCTGTATTACGTTGCTTATCTGTTCTTTTTCGGTGCGTTTCTGTTTTGCGCCAACGGCTATGCATCGTATTTTTTCGACGCCGAATCCGCCTGGTGGAACACCCGCGCTATTGCCATTCTCGTTGCTCTGGCGGCGCTTGCGGCGATTCAGTTCACGCGCGCCCTGCTCGAGGCGGGACGCCACTTCCTGTTCTGGAACCGGCTGCTCAAGGGTTTGATGGTCGCGTGTGCGCTCGTCGCCGCATCCGCCTTCGTACTGGAATACCGCATCGCGCTGCAGGCAGCAACAATACTCGGCTTGGCCGTATCCGGAGCATTGCTGATTTTCGGTACCGAGTGCTGGATAAGAGGTATCCCTACCGCGCGATTCTATGTCGTCGCGTGGGCGATGTTCCTGTTCGGCTGCATGACGTTTGCGTTGATGGCTTACGCCATTGTGCCGGCAAACGTCGTTACCGAATATTCAATGCAAATCGGCTCCGCGCTGGAAGTGTTGCTACTCTCATTCGCTCTTGCTTATCGCATCAAATTGCTCGAGGACGAGAACGAGCGTATTAATTTCGAGGCGACCCGCAACCTCGAACGCCGTGTGGCGGAGCGCACGGAAGAGCTGAACGCAGCGCTTGCGGACCTGTCGTCCGCGAACAAGCGACTGTCGGAACTGAATCAACGCGACAAGCTCACGGGGGTACGCAACCGCGCTTACTTCGATGTGACCTTGCGATCGGAGTGGCGCAGCGCGTTGCGTGGCGATTATCCGCTTGCCTTGCTCGTCCTCGACATCGACCACTTCAAACAGATCAACGACAAGCACGGACACCTTTGTGGTGACGAGGTTCTGCGCGGTATCGCCGCCGTCGTGCAAGGAACGCTTGCGCGCTCCACCGACGAGCTCATTCGTTATGGCGGTGAAGAGTTCGTGATCCTGCTGCCGCATACGGACAGCGAAGGGGCGGCGATGGTTGCCGAGCGAATACGCCGCGAGGTTGCGGGCACCCGTATCGAGTTTAACGGCAGTCATGTCAATGTGCGGGTAAGTATCGGTGTGGCCGCGATCAGGCCGTCCGCCGGCGATAACCCGGCGGATCTGATTGCTTCCGCGGATGCGGCGCTGTACGCCGCGAAAGACGAGGGCCGCGACCGCGTCAGCATATTTTGCGGGACGTCGCCGTTGCGTTAGCTGGTGGTTGCCTCGCGCGCGAGGTCGGCTTGCGGGATTGGTTCAGGCAACGCGATCCAGAAGCCCTGGGCGTAGTCGATACCAAGTTTGCGGATTTCCTCCAGCGCGGCTTCATTCTCCACCACTTCGGCGATCGTGCGCTTGCCCATGACGTGGGCGATTTCATTGATTGAGCGCGCCATCGCGCGTTTGATGGGGTCGCTGTCTATACCAAGAATGAATTGTCCGTCGATCTTGAGGAAGTCAACGCTGAGGGTGTTCAGGTAGGCGAACGAGGCAAAGCCGCTGCCGAAATCGTCGAGCGCAAAACGACAACCTCGCTCGCGCAGTGAAGCGATAATCCTGTTCGCGCTGGCGATGTTCGCGATTGCGACAGTTTCGGTAATTTCGAAACAGATTCTGTCGGGGCGAACGTCAAACTCACGCATGCTCGTTTCGACGAAATCAAGGAAATTATCCTCTCCGATCGATTGGCCGGAGATGTTGATATTGGCCACTGCGTTCGCGTCGAACTCGTCGTTCGGTGACGTTACGATCTCGAAAACCTTGCGGATTACCCAGCGGTCGATCTGCGCAATCAGGTTGTAACGTTCGGCGGCCGGTAGAAACGCGCCCGGCAGAACGACGTTGCCCTGTTCATCGAGCAGACGCACAAGATACTCGTAATGCGGTTCCCCTGCCGCCTCGGACAGCGGCAGAATGCGCTGGCGGTACAGGACCAGGCGATCCTCGTCCAGCGCGGCGTGCAGGCGCGCAACCCATTGCATCTCGCCATGGCGTCGCGCAATGCTGAGGTCTTCGGCGTGGTAAATATGCACACGATTGCGGCCGGATTCCTTGGCTGTGTAGCAAGCGGAATCCGCGGCCCCGAGTGCGTCGATTATGCCGTCGACCGACGCGTCGAGCGACACCATGCCCACACTGACGCCGAGGCTGAAGTACTTGTCCGACCAGAGAAAGCGAAAATTATTTATCTGCGCGAGGACCAGTTCGGCGACCCGCATGCCTTTTTCGATATCGCAATCCTCGAGCAGGATCGCGAACTCGTCGCCGCCGAGTCGCGCCAGCGTGTCGCGCTTGCGCACAACCGATTGCAGTACCGCGGTTACCTGGCGCAGCAAATCATCGCCCGCGATGTGCCCGCAGGTATCATTGATCACCTTGAACTGATCGAGGTCGAGGTAACACAGTACGCTCTGGGTGTTATCGCGCGTCGATGTCTGCAGGACGCGCTCGAGACGGCGTTCGAACTCGCGCCGATTAACGAGCCCCGTGAGACTGTCGTGGCTGGCCTGATAGCTCAGTTGTTCGGACAGGTGTTTCGCGTTCGTAATGTCCTCGCTTGCAAGCAGTAGTTCGCTGACGCCGTTCGTATCACGTACGGTGTTCGCCGATTGCCGTAGCCAGCGTACCTTGCCGTTACGGTGCAGGAACTGTATTTCCCACTCGCGCACCGTGCCGGGTTGCGCGAAACACTGGGAAATCGCTTGCTGAATCGTCGCACGGCTTTCCTGCGCCATGAGCTCAAGGATCGAATTGCCGGTGAGCTCTTCGATTTCGTAACCAAGATGGTTGGCGCCGAACGAGTTCACGGACTTGATAAAGCAGTCTTCGGTGAGCGTAAAGAATATCGACGGCGTGGCATGGTACAGGGAGCGGAACCGCTCCTCGCTTTCGGCCAGCGCCAGCGCCGCCTGTTTTTCCGCGGTGGTATCCCGCGCGTGCACGATTGCGCAAGGTCGGCCGCTGATCTCGACGACCTCCGCGGAGACCTGGGCAAAGATCAATTCGCCGCTCTTGCGTCGGAACACGCTATCGTGACGATCAACGGCATGTCCGGCTTCCAGTTGCGCCAGCAACGCACGCCGCGCTTGCGGATCAACCCAGATGCCAAATTCGTCGGTTACCCGTCCCACGATGTCCGCGCGGGAATACCCGGTGACCGCTTCATAAGCGTCGTTGATATCAAGGATGACACCGTCGTCTAGCGCGGTGATCGAAATCGGATCCGGGTTGCACAAAAATGCCTTGGAAAATTTTTCTTCCGACAGCCGTATCGCGTGTTCGGCTTGCCGCATCTCGGCGACGAGTTGGGTGCGTTCAAAAGCGCGCTTGAGCGCTCCGAAGAATTCGTCGACGCTGACCGGCTTGCGCAAAAAGTCGTAAGCATTATGCCGCAGGGCCTGCACGGTTGAGTCCGTGCCGGCGTATGCGCTCATCATGATGGCGATGATGTCGGGATACCCGGCGTTGAGCAGTTTCAGCAGATCGACACCGTCAACCTCGGCCAGTCGCACGTCGAGCATAACCACGTGCGGGGAAAACGTTTCCACGGTTTCCCTGAACAAGCGAGCCGAAGAGATGGTGTGGGTAACATAGCCGGCGGTTTCGGCGAGGTCACACAACGACTGTGCGAAATCAGCATCGTCGTCGACGATTAGCAATCGGTTTCCGATCGATTCGTCGGCCACCGGCGGGTCGGTTTTACTGTAGTGTTCGGCCGGCGTTCTGGATGGCCTGGAATAACTCATCAGGGTTCACCGGCTTTTGGAGTAACGCTGTCACTGTCGAGTATGTGAGCTGGTTCAAAGCGGTGATTTCTTCCGCCAAATAGGCTGTCACGACGATCACCGGAAGTTCCAGCGCCATCTTGTCCAGCGCCTGTAGTAATTCGCTGCCGCTCATCGGATTCATGCGCAAATCGAGAACGACAACGCCTATGTCTTTAGCGGCCGCCTGGCGCCGGACTTTATCCATAATCTGCCCGAAACCGTCCTTGCCGTTACAGGCTGTCGCGACCGCGTGGCCCTTGAGCTTCAGGATTTCAGTGATGCTGTCGACAAAATCACTATCGTCGTCGATGATCAGCACGAGTTGGCGGGCGGTTTCGGCCTCCACGATCGCGCTTATCTGCGCGAGATCGAGCGGTTTGCGCAGCACTTTCTGCGCGCCCACGGCGAGCGCCTTGTCGATGCGATCCTGGACCGAGTAGCCACTCATCAGGACCACGTCGGCATGCGGACGAATGGATTTCATCTCGATGAGTGCGTCGACACCATCCATACCGGGCATTTTAATATCCATGAAAACGAGGTCAAAGCGAGCATCCCGGCATTGCGCGATCGCCTCCATGCCATTGTGGGCGCGGCGGACATAGTGGCCGCCAAGTTCCATGAATTCCGCAAGACTCTCCGCGAGATCCTGATCGTCATCTACGATTTGTATGTCGAGTTTGCGCATGGAACGTCCTGTCTGGTCGAATCCTGTCGGGGTGCGGCGAACACCTGCTTGCAACGGGGGCGCGATTACCCGGCACACGGCTCGTTGCATCCAACCGACGGATTCCGGTTAATGTGTTCAATCCTAGGATGCACGTTATGAATAAGCACTTCAATGAATCCAAGACGGATGGCGCAGCAGCACTGGATTTTGTCTCGACGCTGGATCTGACAGCGCCCGACTCACAGGCGTTTCGCGCGCTTCTCGACACCTTGCCGGCATTTGTTTGGGTCGGAGATGAACACGACAACATTACCTACTGCAACAAGGCGACACTGGATTTTACCGGACAAGCAACCGCAGAGGTAGTCGGTAAAGGCTGGCGCGATACCTTGCACCCCGATGATGTAGAGGCGCACGAACAGAGCGTCGCGCGAGCCGTCACTCGCCACGATGCGTTCACGAGTACCTTTCGGCTTCGGCGCCATGACGGCAAATACTTCTGGGTTAAGGCGCAGGGCGCTGCCCTGTTTGACGAGAACGGCGCGTTCAAGGGCTACTGTGGTGTCATTATCGATATCAACGAACTCCACCTTGCGCGCGATGCGGAACGCACCATACGGGAACGTCTGGAACTCGCTGCTGACGGCACCACCGATGGCATGCTGGACTGGCCGGATGTATCACGTCCGGAACTGTGGGTATCGAGGCGTCTGCTCGATTTACTCGGGTATACGTCGGACGAACTGTTCTCTACGGTCGATCGTTTCATGGCGCTGATTCATTCCGACGACGCCGAACGGGTGCGCGAACGCATCGAAGCCGCTGTTGTAACCGAATCCAAGTTCAGTGCCGAGTTCCGCATGCTTACCCGTGATCGCGGCTACCGCTGGTGTCGCGGCCGCGGTTCCGTGGCGCGCGATCGGGTCAGCGGCCGCAAACGCATGTCCGGCTCCATCCAGGACATAGAAGAACACCGGAAGCTGGAATTACAGACGCAACGCGACCAGTTGCGCACGACCCTGGCGGAGAACGTCGCCCGGATCGGTTCCTGGTTATGGAACCCGGCGAGCGGGGAGATCAGCTGGAGCGATGAAATATACCGTCTGCTGGGAATCGAGCGGCAAGACCGAGAACCGGTCCCGGAAGATGTCTACGCCGCGGTGTCGGACGTCGACCGCGAAGCCGTCCGCAACTGGTTCGCGGAGATCGCCGGCAGCACCGACGGCACATTCGAAATGGAGTACCGGGTGGACCTGCCCGATGGTCAGCAGCGCTTCCTGCGCAGCCTGGGTCGCTTTGTTGCCGATCCGGAAACGGATGAACGGATCATTGTCGGCATCCTGCATGACGTCAGCGACGCGCGGATTGCTTCGAGCGAGATCGGCCGTTTCAGGTCGATGCTCGAAGCCACGATTGATGGAGTCTATATGTACGAAGCGGACACGCTGCAACATTTCTATACGAATGGGGGCGCCGCTGCCTACACCGGTTACAGCAAGGCTGAATTGCTGCAAATGACAGCCTATGACCTGAACCCCGACCTCGACGAAAGCACCCTCCGGGAGGTCTTCAGCAGCCTCGTGAGGGGCGACGTTGAGTCCGTGAACCGGATTGGCTATCACCGCCACAAGGATGGACATCTAGTACCGGTTGAAGTCGTCACGCAATATGTCACGATACCCGATGCGCCGCCGGCATTCATCTCGGTTGCGCGCGACATTACGAAACGGCTGGCGAGCGAAGCGGAGATTCGTGAGCTCAAGCTCAGTCTCGATGAGGTCAGTGACGGTGTGTTCATGTTTGATCCGGACACCCTGCGCTTCCTCTATGTCAACGAAGGCGCTTGCGCCAGTCTGGGTTACACCCAGGAGGAATTGCTGCGTCTCCGACCGCAGGATGTGGGCGACAGCCACGACGAGGCGAGTGTGAGGGCAATAGTCGAACGTTTGCGCACGGGCCCGAACGACCGTACGGTGGGCGAGGTGTTGGCGCGTCGCAAGGATGGCACGCTGGTTCCGGTCGAGGTTGCCACGCAGCTGTTACACCCCGACGGCCAGGCGCCGCGGGTCATGTCGATCGCGCGCGACATCACCGAACGCAAGAATGCGCAGCAGGCGCAGGAGCGGCATCAACGGGAACTCGAAGGGCTCGTTGCGGAGCGAACGCAGAGTTTGCGCGACGCACAAGCCGAACTCATCAGGCGCGAACGCCTGTCGACGCTCGGCCAGTTAACGGCCACGGTCAGTCATGAACTGCGTAACCCGCTGGCAACAATCGGACCGTCGCTGTACGTGCTGAAAACCCTCATTCCCGATCCTGGACCGCGAGTGAGCGGGATTATCGAGCGCATCGAGCGTAACGTTGGACGTTGCGACCACATTATCTCCGATATGCTGGATTTCGCGCGCCAGCGCGACCTTTCTCCGCGCGCTATCGACGGCAATGCGTGTATTCGCGAGCAGTTGTCCGATTACGAACCGCCGGCGGGAGTCGCCTTGAAGCTGGCCCCGGATACGCAGCCGGTGGTGGTTGCGCTCGACATCGACAGCGTGCGTCGCGCACTCGTGAACATAATAGAGAACGCCTGCCACGCCGTCCTCGCAAAACTCGATGAGGAGGCCGGCACGGACTTCTCGCCCGAAGTCCGCTTGCACACACACGTGACCGACGACGACTGCTTTGCTGTGGTGATTGACGACAACGGTTGCGGCATGCGTGAGGAAGTGTTGCAGCGCATCTTCGAGCCGCTTTACAGTACGAAGAATTTCGGGGTCGGGCTTGGCATGATCATCGTGAAGAACATCATGGACCGACACGGGGGGACAATCGCGGTTACCTCGATACCCGGAGAAGGCAGTTGCTTTACGCTCAGGTTTCCATTGTCGCGCACTAGCGCCGGCGAGAATCAGGATCACGACGGAGGGTGACGACGAACGGCACGAGCGCACAAAATCAGTGCGGTTTAATTGCGCGACTTGCGGGTATATTTCACATCAACGCACGACGGGTGTGGATTGTCGGTGCGGGCGCAGTTATTATTCAACTATCAGCAATAAGTGCGGGTGCTGCCGACAGTTTTTCGCGGGAACGGACGTCGCACGACAATTGGGAAACTGAATCGGCAGGCGCAGCCAGCCAGACCCGGGGCACAGCGGAAACCGCTGTTAAAAGGATCGACCGGCAGCAAGCCACGCGCTTCCGGGTCACAAAAGGATTCATATAGGTAAGAAAACCGATGCGTCGAATTGCTCTATACGTGGTGGCCGGGCTCGCGCTCGCACTTGCCGCTCAGGCGGAACAAGCCGGATCCGATGATTTGTTGCTCGATGGCGACCTGCTCAGTGCCGAACCGGCACCGGCTGCCGACACCGGCGACGAATTGCTCGGCGGCGATCTCCTGAGTCCGGAACCTGCAAGCGGTGGCGACGACGACCTGCTCGGCGGCGATCTCCTGAGTCCGGAACCCGCAAGCGGCGGCGACGATGACCTGCTGGGCGGCGACCTCCTGAGCCCCGAACCTGCCGACAGCGGTGATGATCTCCTTGGCGGTGATTTGCTCGACGGCGAAGTCGCCGACGTCAAGCCGGCCAGCAGCGAGGAAGACGATGCACCGGTAAAGCTCGACGAAGCCGCGGCCGCGCACCTGGCCTTGTTCGCCGAAGACCGGTATCCCTCCGCCAATACCTGCGGCAGTTGCCATCCGAAACAGTTCGACCAGTGGTCGGTATCGCAGCATGCCTACGCGCAGATGTCGCCGGTTTACATGGCGATGCAGAACACGATCAACGCCATCACGAGTAACACGAACGGCGACTTCTGCATTCGCTGCCACACGCAAATCGGCATGAACAAGGGCGAATCCACGTATATCTCGAATCTCGACCGCCACCCGGCGTCGCGTGAAGGCATCACGTGCGTCGTGTGTCATCGTCTCGATCAGGAGTACGGCAAGGTCAGCGGACGCGTCGCGCTTGTCGAGGGCGATTTAACCCAGCCGGTTTACGGCCCGACGGACGGCAGCGCCGTGAAAACGGCGATTGATAATTCCGGCGGCACCCTGACGACGGATCCGGAGAAATCCGGCCGCAAGATTCACGCTGACGTCGGCCACTTCCCGTTTATCGGCACTTCGGGATTCTGTGCCGTATGTCACGATGTCAACCTGTTCAACGGGTTCCGCCTCGAGGAAGCATTCTCCGATTACAAACGCTCACCGGCGTCCGCCGCGGGAACGAGCTGCCAGGATTGCCACATGGGCACGGAACAGGGCAAGGTCTCCGGCTACGAACAAGGGCCGGCAGCCATGATTGGTAGCAAGGGCACCCCCGATCGCAAACTGACAAATCACTTCTTCGCCGGCCCGGACTACTCGCTGCTGCACCCGGGTATATTCCCGCACAACATCGAGGCGGTGAAAATGGCGACGCTCGCCGACTGGCTTAAATTCGACGTCGAAGCCGGTTGGGGTACTGACGAGTTCGAGGATAACGTGGCCGACGACTATGAGTTCCCGCAGCGTTGGCAGGCTATCGATGATCGCTACGACGCGCGGGCCATTATCGATGATCAGCTCAAGCGTCTCGCATGGGCCGAAGAGAAGCGCTTCGAGGTGTTACGCAATGGTTACGGCCTCAGCGATATCCGGGTTACGAAGGACGACGGCACATCGCTGAAATTCGAAGTCGATGTAATAAATAAAACAGATGGCCACAGCGTGCCGACCGGATTCGATGCCGAACGCGTGGTGTGGGTCGAGGCGACCGTGCGGGACGCGGCGGGCAAGGTTGTGTATGTCTCCGGCGATCTCGATCCCAATGGTGACTTGCGCGACGCTCATTCATTGTACGTCCACAACGGCGACCTGCCGCTCGACAAGGATCTGCTGAGCCTGCAATCGAAGTTCATCACCCGCAACGTGCGCGGCGGTGAGCGCGAACAGGTGCTGGCGGTGAATTACTCCGTTAACGCGCTGCCGTTTATCCGTCCGAGCACGAGTTCGACGATCCTCACCGGTCAACCGGCGGGTGCGCGGAAACACCGCTACGTGCTGCCGCCGCTGGCCCGCCGCACCGGTACGTATAAAGTCACGGGGCTCAATCCGGCGAACGGACCCTACGAGATTACGACGCGACTCAAGACCGGCATGATTCCGATCAATCTTATCTTCGAGATTCAGGACGTTGGATTCGACTACGGCATGAGCCCGCGTGAGGTTGCTGATGCAGTTGTGAAAGGCCATCAGGTGCTGTACGAGCACAAGGTCAAGGTGGGCGGCGCATCCGTAACTGCCCGCTGAGCGCAAGAAAGAAACCTGGGAGTCTGGCAGCAGCCATGACCCGCATGGAGGTCCAGTGAAAGCATTGTTACACGTCGTCGGCACGACCCTACTGCTGTGTGCCGGCCAGACATTCGCGGCTGGAGACAGTCGCTTGTCTGACGAACCGTTGCCGTATCTCGCCGACGAGCAACTACCGAAACGTACCGCGCCGATCGTTGAAATCGGCGACGCGTTTCTCGGGCAGGGAAACATCCGGCCGGGATTTACGCTGCCAACCGGCGCGGTCTGGCAACCCCGTTTGTGGGTTTACGGTACCGTCCGCTCCGCATTCCAGACCTACGACACCGGCGACAACACACCGCGCGCCGAAGAACTGTATAACCGGGTCGACCTGTTTGCCAATTTGCAACTGACCGGCAGCGAGCGGCTGCTCGTCGGCATCCGACCGCTCAACGACGACGGTAAATTCACCGGATGGCAATTCAAGCCGGACGGCCGGGATGACGGCTTTCGCGACGAAGGCAACCTGCGTTTGACGACGCTGTTTTTCGAAGGCGACTTCGGTGAGATTTTCCCGCGGCTCGATCCTCGCGATACGCGCGATCTGGATATCGGCTTCTCGGTCGGGCGGCAGCAGATCTCGTTTCAGGACGGCTTGTTAATCGACGACCGGCTGGATTCCGTCGGCATCACGCGAAACAACATCCGCGTATCCGGATGGGACTGGCTCGTGAACCTGCGCGTGACGGGTCTGTTCGCGTGGAACGAAGTGCACCGCGACAATAACACCGAAGACCCGAGCGCTAATCTGTTCGGCCTGTTTACGGCCTGGGATACGGTCTTTGGTAACCAGTTCGCCAGCACATTCGAATTTGACGTCGCGGTTGTTGACGGCGATGCAAACCGCGGCGGCGACCTGCTCGTGGCGGGCTTCGGCGCGACCCAGCGGATCGGCTTGTACAACACGACGTTCCGTGTGCTCGGCTCGCACGATTTCGACAGCGACAGTGGCGACAATGATGCCGCCGACGACGGCGTATTGCTGTTCGGCGAGATCTCGCGAACCCCGTTCGGCAACCACAATCTCGTGTACACGAACTTTTTCTGGGGTATCGACAATTTCTCCTCGGCCGCGCGCGACCCGCTCGCGGGCGGACCGCTCGGACGCACCGGTGTCTCATTCGCCGCGCGTGGCATCGGCACGTTTCCCGCGCCGCTTGGCAATCGCACCGACGAAGCCGTCGGTTTGGCCGTCGGCTACCAGATGTTTTTCGACGACAATCGGCGGCAGGTTATCGTTGAAGTCGGTGGGCGGCACGACCGCCGCGACCGCTTCGATGATGCTGCTGCCGCGACGGTGATTGTCCAGCAGGCAGTGGGCCGACGTGTGTTGTTGCAACTCGACGGTTTCGTGGGCATCCGTGGTGATGACGGTACCCGCGGTATCCGCGCCGAGATCCTGTATCAATTATGAGCGGGGAACTGTCCTCGGTTCTCGTCCAGGCCGCCGGCGCGCTGCTCGTGCTCGGAGTAGGCGCGCACGTATTCTCCGTGTTGTGGCGTTCACGCATGGAGTTAAGCGCGGCGCGCAAGGAACACAGCGTCCGCCTGCAGGCGCTCGAGCAAACGCTTGCCGCGGCGACGGTAAGGCGTGATACCGAACAGGGCGTTGTCGACGGCAGCTGGTCGGGGACACGGAAATTCCGCATCGCGCGCAAACATATCGAGGCCCAGGACATCTGCTCGTTCTATCTCGTGTCGCACGACGGCAAGGCACTTGCGCCATTTTCTCCCGGACAGTTCCTGACGTTCAGCTTGCGCCTGCCGAGCCGCCCGCAGCCGCTCATTCGTTGCTATTCGTTATCGGACAGCCCGTTTGAACGCGATCACTATCGGGTCAGCATCAAGCGCCTTGGTCCGCCGCCGCAGGAACCGGACCTGCCACCCGGGCTGTCGTCAAACCATTTCCATCACAACCTCAACGAAGGCGACATTGTTGATGTGAAAGCGCCGGGCGGATCGTTTTTCCTCGATCTCGAACAGCGTCGTCCCGTCGTGCTGATCGCCGGGGGCGTCGGCGTTACCCCCGTGTTCAGCATGCTCAAAGCTGCTTGCGCGGCGGATTACGGCCAGGAGATCTGGTTTTTCTATGGCATAAGAACCGGCGGGGAGCACGCGTTCCGCGAGGAAATGGAACAGTGCGAGGCGCAACACAGCAACGTGAAAATCCGCTATTGCTACAGCCGCCCGAGTGACGAGGACCGCGCGAACAACAACTTCCATTTCGATGAGAACGTCAGCGTTGAACTGTTCAAGCGGATCCTGCCGTCCAATAATTACGTGTTCTACATTTGCGGACCGCCGCC
The DNA here is from genome assembly GCA_965216305.1 of Gammaproteobacteria bacterium. Taxonomy (GTDB): domain Bacteria; phylum Pseudomonadota; class Gammaproteobacteria; genus UBA11873. Next base: position 643,305 of record OZ244144.1, read on the forward strand.
AATGATGGCCGGTGTCAGCGAAGATCTCGCGGCGTGGGGTGTACCGGAAGAAGACATTCGCACCGAAGCGTTTGGCCCTGCGTCGATCAAGAAAACCGAGACGGCGCCGCCACCCGTTGGTACCGAGGAATTCTCGATCCAGTTTTCGCGTTCAGGGAAAACGCTGCACTGGACCGGTGGTGAAAACCTGCTCGAATTCGCCGAAGAAAATGGCGTCGTCATGGATTTCGGCTGTCGTGCGGGAAGTTGTGGAACCTGCCTTACGGCGGTGAAATCGGGTAGCGTTGAATACCTGCGCAAGCCGGATACGCAGCCAGAGTCGGGATCGTGCCTCGCCTGCATGGCGCGACCAACGTCAGACCTCGTTCTCGATGCCTGATTCAATTGATGCAAAACGTGGAAGACAAACAATGAATTTATTCAAACTCATACTTCGCGGCGGAGTCGCCAGCATCATCCTGGTTTTCGCCGGTCTGTCATCCGTACATGCCGAACAGACATTGCACATCGATCCTGCGAACGTTAAGGGGCCAAGCGCCTGCGGTGAATGTCACGAAAATTCCGTCAAAGCCTGGCGCGGCTCGCATCATTTCGGCACGTTCAAATCGATGCCGCGAAGCGAGAAAGCGCGCGAGTTTGCCGACAAACTCGGCATCAAACGTGTGAAGTCGGAAAGCGATTGCCTGTCGTGTCATTTCACCTCGGCGATCGAGGACGGCAAGGTCACCACGATCGGCGGCATTACGTGCGAGTCTTGCCACGGCGCCGGTAGTGACTGGATCGAAGTCCACAGTGATTTCGGCGGCAAGGACGTGACAGCGGCCACCGAAACGCCGGAGCACAAGAAGCAGCGCTGGGAAAAATCCGAAGCCGCCGGCATGATCCGGCCGAGCAATCTCTACGCGCTGGCCGAAAACTGTTATCAGTGCCATACCGTGCCGAACGAAAAGCTTGTCAACACGGGCGGGCATCCGGCCGGTAGTAACTTCGAACTCGTCAGCTGGTCGCAGGGCGAAGTGCGGCACAATCTTTGGTACAACGACGGGGCCTCGAATGAAGAAGCCTCGCAGAACCGTCGCCGCCTGCTGTACGTGGTCGGCCAGGGGCTTGATCTTGAATATGCGCTGCGCGGCGTTGCGAAAGCGTCGGCAAAAGCCACTTATGCGGTGCAAATGGCGAAACGCGCCAAGCGTGCCGCGCTGAGCATCAAGGCACTCGTGGATGCCGGGGTGGCGGCGCCGGAAGTCGCGGAACTGCTGAAGATCGCGGGGTCGGCGAAAGTGTCGCTGAATAACGAAGCACCGCTCATGGCGGCCGCGGACAAGGTCGCTGCGCAAACGAAAATGCTGGCGACGAAGTACGACGGCAGTGAACTCGCCGCGGTGGACGCGCTGTTGCCGAAACCTTCCGCGTACAAGGGCCAGGTCTATACACCCTGATGCACGATAGACAATCACCCGACGCACTGTCGGCAGCCGGTACGGCGGGCCGACAGTGACATCGGGTCCAGTTTCAATACCGCCGCCGCAACGCTGGAACGCGCCGTTCGATGAATCGATGACGGACGTCGAGGTGGAGCGCGTGCTCGCCATCGAACCGTTCGCGAGCATGGACAAGGCGATGTTCCCGGCGCCACTGACGCTCGACGGCATAATCCGCAACGATATGCGTCTGCGCCGGTTCCGGCCGGGCGAGATCATCGTCCGCGCGGACGATTACGGTAACTCGGCGTTCCTCGTGGTGCGCGGCGAAGTGCGCGTCATTCTTCCGCCCGGCTTGTCTCGTGACCTGCTTGGTCGTGCGAGTCCGGCGAAAAAGAACCTGCGTGAAGCGATCTCTCAGCTGTGGCGCAATTCACGTCATCCCGAGGCCCGCGATCCGTCGCGTTATCTACGCCAACCCGACGACGATGCGGAAACGGATGCCGTGGCCGGCCGCTTCGTCGATACGCTCGAGGTTTTCGACGAAGCCGGCGCGCGCGTCGATACACTCGATCTCGAGGGTCTGAGCGAGATCTGGATTGGTCGCAGCAACGACAACGATCTCGTGCTCGACGACAACGCGTGTTCCGCCCAGCATGCCGTCATCCGCCTGCATGAGGGCGAGACGGTCATTGCCGATTGCAACAGCACGAACGGTACGCTGGTCGATGGCGAGCGGATCGAAAAGCAGCTGCTGGAACCCGGCAATACGATCCAGATTGGTCGCCATCGGATCCGGGTGCAGCGCGAGCTGCTGCACGATACGCCGAGCGCTACGCGTGAGTCGCCATGGCCGGCTGGCGCGAACGAGGACCAGGTACCCGGCGTTGTCACCGATGCCGCGGTGAATCCGGATGCGACGCGGACGTTTCTGCAGGGCGTTCCGGGTTTGCTCGACGCCCATAAGAATGCGGTGCTCGGCGAAGGGCAGATATTCGGCGAGATCGCCGCGCTCGGGCGCACACCGCGCACGGCTACCGTGGTGGCGGTGGGCTCGACGGTGCTGCTTGAAATGCGCTGGCAGGGTCTGCGCGACATTCGTCGTCGCGACGAGGCGTTCCGGCAACATGTGGAGAAAGTTTATCGCGAGCGCAGCCTCGCGACCCATCTGACCGCAACGCCGTTGTTCGCGCACCTGAGTCCCGAAGTGATCAAGATCATCGTCGCCGAAACCGTATTCGAAACGTACGGCGAGTTTGACTGGCATACGAGCTACAAACGCTTCGCGGCGGAACCCGAGGCACAACGGGTGGAGCGCGAACCGTTGATCGTGGAGCAGGGCGGTTACCCCGACGGGTTGTTGCTGATCCGCTCGGGCTTTGCCCGGGTCGCGCAGAATTATCATCACGGCTTGCGCACGCTGCGCTATCTCGGACAGGGTGCGATGTTCGGCCTCGAGGAACTCCTCGCGGGCTGGGACAGCGGCACGACGGTGACCTATGAAAATTCGCTGCGCGCGGTGGGGTATGCGGATGTGCTGCGCGTGCCGACGAAAGTCATTGAAGAACACGTCATGCCGGCGCTCACGCCGGAACAGTTAAAGCAGTTGCGTGGTGAGGCCGGCATTGCGGAAAAGGCAGCGCCGCCGGCGCAACCGCGGGACAACCCCGACGCGCAGGCGATCGGTTTACGCTCGAGCCTTGTCGAGGGTCTCGTCGATCAGCATTTCATCAATGGCCGGGCGGCGATGCTGATCAACCTCGAACGTTGCGTGCGCTGTGATGCCTGCACTCAGGCTTGCGCCGCCGGGCACGACAACAATCCCCGCTTCAACCGCCATGGCAAAACACTCGATACCCTCATGGTCGCGAACGCGTGCATGCACTGCGCCGATCCGGTGTGCATGATCGGCTGTCCGACGGGTGCGATTCACCGCGCCTCGGACGCGGGTGAAGTAGTGATCAATGACGACACGTGCATTGGCTGCGCCACGTGCGCGAACTCGTGCCCTTACGACAATATCCGCATGGTGGAGATCCGCGACCGTGACGGGCGCTTCATTGTCGATGAAGTCTCGCAGGCGCCCGTGCGCAAGGCGACAAAGTGCGATCTGTGCATCGACCAGCCAGGTGGACCCGCATGCGAACGGGCCTGTCCCTACAACGCACTGCAAAGGATGGACATGGGCGACCTGCCGAAGCTTGCACAGTGGCTCAACCGCTGAAAAGTTACCGTGACAGACTGCGGCACAATGTGCTGCGCCTGGGGCTTGCCGGTGTGCTCCTGGCGCTGTGCTACGCCGCGATCAGGCCGGCCCCGGTCGGTGTCGCGTATGTCACCGGCTGGGTATTGCTGAGCGCGGTCCTGCTTACCGCGCTGTATAACATGCGCAAACGGATCTCGATGTGGCCAATCGGCTCGGCCGCCGCATGGCTGCAATTACACGCCTATACCGGTGTGTTCGCTGTCTTCGCATTCCTGCTTCACACCGGCGCGAAATTGCCGAACGGGGTGCTCGAATCGGTACTGTGGGCAACTTTCGTACTCGTTGCCCTCAGCGGCGTTATCGGCATGTACTGGTCGCGCGTGATGCCGCAGCGTCTTGCGCGCAGCGGTATCGAGGTGATATTCGAACGCATCCCCGCGATCATCTACAAGCTGCGCGAAGACGTTGAACAGTGCGTCACCGAAGCGGCTCGCGTCACGGGCTCAACTTTGCTCGGCGATCATTACCGTGACGAACTCGCGGATTGGTTCGATGGTCCGGCCGAGCTTTGGTCGCATTTTCGTCGCGCGGGGCACAAGGCGCGTCGTACGCGTCTGAACAAGATCGACTCGCTGGCGCGTTACGCGAGCGATGCCGAACGACCTTATCAGCAACGCCTGCGTGAGTTAACCGAACGCAAGATGTTGCTGGATGAGCATTACGCGCTGCAACTCGCCCTGAAGCTGTGGCTGTTCGTCCACGTTCCGCTCACCGCGGCCCTGATGCTGCTGGCAATCGTGCATCTTGTCACGACGTACGCTTTCAGCGGCGGTATCTGAGGCGTACGGATATGGAGCCGGTGCAAAAATTCGATTACAGGTCGAGCCCTTATCATCGTCCGAATCAGGACTGGAAATGCGGTCGCAGTGCGCAGGGACAAGCGTGCAGCCTCGGCCCGGATAAGCGTGGCCGCTGTGGCGCCGGCCCTGAATGTCGCCCCCGACAGGACGGCGATCGCTGGCACTGCACGCGCTCGGAACTCCGCGGCGGACGCTGCGCAACGGGACCGCTACCGGACGGCACGTGCGCCTGTATTACACCGCCGTGCCGCCCTGGACGCAGCATCAAAGCCTGGCGCCGTCTTGTTACCCGCTCGACGCTCGCCGTAACGCTGGGATTATTACTCCTCGGACTCGCTCCGGAACGTGTGGAACACGTCGTTAATCCGGGCAAACTGACACTTGCGCATGCGGCGATCGGAGATTGCGCGCAGTGCCACGATGCACCCCATGACGAACCATCACGGTGGCTCGCGGCGGCTTTGGGTGGCGGTACGAAGCCGCATGAAGCACAGTCCTGTCTCACGTGTCACGAAGTCGGTGCGGCGAGCCTGGCGGCGCACGGTTTGCCGCGTGATGAATTACCGCAACCGTCCGTCGCGCCGCGCGGCGACGGGCCCTGGACGGTTGAAGTGGCCCACCGCGTCTTCGCGCCCGCAACCGAAGACCTCGCGTGCACGAGTTGCCATGTCGAACATGCTGGCGCACGGGCGAACCTGCGCGCGGTATCGAACGACCGCTGTCAGGTGTGCCATAGCGTGCGCTTCGCCAGTCTTGACGACGGGCACCCCGCGTTCGACGCCTATCCGTACCAGCGTAGAACACGGATAAATTTCGACCACGCCGCCCATATCGGCAAGCATTTCGTGAAAGAGAAGGAAGACGCACCACAATCCTGCGGCAGCTGCCATATCCCGGATGCGAACGGGCAGGCAATGCTCGTCCGTCCGTTCGAGGCGACTTGCGCGAGCTGTCACGGGGCCGATGTCGACGGCGAGAAACTTGCCGGCGCGAAAGGCACGGCGATCATCGAGGTTCCGGGCATCGATGTAGCGACGCTGAGCGACCGCGACATTGCCATCGGCGGCTGGCCGGAATTCGCGGAAGCGCGGCTAAGCCCGCTGGCGGATTTGTTGCTGGCCCATGACCCCGCCTACCGCGAAGCACGCGGGAAACTGGGCGACCTCGATTTACTGGATCTCGAAGCGGCGTCCGCCGACGAACTAGAAGCTGTCGCCGCGCTCGCGTGGTCATTCAAACGGCTTGTCGACGACATCGGGCGCGGTGGTGCGGTGGCGCTGCTGGCGCGTCTGGACGCCGGCCTCGCGCCGGAGCAGGCACTCGGCAAGGACGAGCAGCGCGCGCTCGCCGGACGTTTGCCGGCAACGCTGGTCGAAAGCGCGATCGCGCGCTGGTTCCCGGATCTGGCGGTCGAACTTGCGAGTATGGAAAGTGGCAACCCGCCACCGACCCAGGCTGTTCGTGCCGCGGCCGCGCCGTCGGCAAGCACCGAACCGGAGCCGGCGGCGGAAGCCGACGCGGAAGGATTCGACGACCTGTTTGGCGGCGGGCTTTTTGCTGCTGACGACGATGCGACAGCCGCTGAAGCGGCACCGCCGGCTGCAACAGCGGCAGTCGACGAGGAAGCGTTCGATGATTTGTTCGGCAATGATTTGCTTGCCGACAGCGGTGACGCGGCAACGACGGCGTCCGAACCGGCGACGGACCCGGAGCCGGAAACGGTTGCGGCGCCGATGAGTGTCGAGGAGCGCATGTCACTCGGCGGTTGGTATCTCGATGATTTCGTGTTGCGCTATCGCCCCGCGGGCCACGCCGATCCGTTCTCGCGCGCCTGGCTCGATCTCGCCGCGGTGCATTCGCCGATCGAGGGTTGGCTCGACAAGGACAATCCCGGCGCATGCACGAAATGCCACGGCATCAGTGCCGAAAACGGCGTGCAACAGATCGACTGGCAACCGCGACAGCCGATTGAAGACCACCAGCCGTTCACGATCTTTTCGCACATGAAGCATTTCAGCATGGCCGGCGATGACGGCTGCCGCACCTGTCATGTCGACGCCAGTGGGGCGAACTACGAGGCCGCGTTCGAGCAACGCGATCCCATGGTGTTTGAAAGTAATTTTGCGCCGATGTCCCGCGACACCTGCGCTTCGTGCCATACCGCACGGCAGGCCGGTGCGGATTGCGTGTTGTGCCACAGCTATCATGTCGGCACACTCACTGTCACCTTGCCCACGGCTCCGATGATGAAAGCCGAAAAAGAAAAGGGTGATGGCGAATGACGCCGGACCGTGAGGTAAGCGGTCACTGAAAGCGTCACAACGGCGCGCCGGTAAGGGCCGGATCCGGATCGGTTTCAGAAGCGCGCGGCGGACAGCCAATGCTGCACGGCCGGGGCGCGAAAACAGCCGGTGTAACCCCGGGCGCCACAGCGACGAACAGGCCGCCAACCCGGGCGTCTGCAAGCATCGCGCGGTGCGCGCTGCACCGAATTTCGCTGCGGAGAATTCGAGCGATGCATAAACCGGCAAGCATCCACATAAATCGCGTTCGAAACCCCGGGCCGGGCAGGCGTGTTGCCGGCCGGAGTGTGTCCGGGTTCCGGCACGGCCCGCTTACCTGTCACAACGAAAAACAGCAGTAAATGCAAGGGGAAATCCTATGGCGATGAACGACCACGTCGATCTCGAGGGCTTTATTGCGGGCTTGAAAAAGCGCAATCCCGGTCAGCCGGAATTCGTGCAGGCGGTGCAGGAAGTTGCGGAGGACATCTTCGAATTCATCGCCGACAAGGAGATTTACCACGAGTATCAGATCCTGCGCCGCATTGTCGAACCTGATCGAGTAGTGAGTTTTCGCGTTTGCTGGGAAGACGATAAAGGCAATATCCGCGTACAGCGGGGCTGGCGCGTGCAGAATAATAATTCGATCGGGCCATACAAGGGCGGCATTCGTTTTCATCCATCCGTGACTGAAAGCGTGCTGAAGTTTCTCGCCTTCGAGCAGACATTCAAGAACAGCCTCACCGGGCTTCCTATAGGTGGCGGCAAAGGCGGCGCTAATTTCAATCCGCAGGGCAAATCGGACCACGAAGTGATGCGCTTTTGCCAGTCTTTCATGACGGAACTCTACCGGCACATCGGCCACGAGATCGATGTACCGGCTGGCGATATCGGCGTCGGCGCCCGGGAGATCGGGTACATGTTCGGGCAGTACAAGCGCATTACGAACGAGTTCACCGGCGTGCTTACCGGCAAGGGGCTTGCGTTCGGCGGTAGCCTGATCCGCACCGAGGCAACCGGCTACGGCGCGGTGTATTTCCTGGAGCGGATGCTCAATCACAGCGAGGCCGATATGTTCGGGAAAACTGCCGTCGTTTCGGGCTCCGGCAACGTTGCCACTTACGCGGTCGAAAAACTTATCGACCTCGGCGCGAAACCCGTCACGCTGTCGGATTCCGGCGGGTTTATTCACGACCCGCAGGGTTTCGATCTCGAACGCCTCGAATGGGTCAAGGAACTCAAGAACGTACGTCGCGGACGAATTTCCGAGTACGTGAAGGAATTTCCGCACGCGACCTACCACCCGGGGCAACGACCCTGGAGCGTGCCGTGCGATTTTGCATTGCCGTGCGCGACGCAAAACGAAATTACCGGTGACGATGCAAAAATGTTGATCAGTAACGGTTGTATCGCGGTATCCGAAGGCGCGAACATGCCAACCGATCTGGCCGGTATCAAGGTATTCAAGGACGCGCAGATCCTGTACGGCCCGAGCAAGGCGGCGAACGCGGGCGGGGTTGCCGTGTCGGGTCTGGAAATGAGTCAGAATTCCGCCCGGCAATCGTGGAAGGAAGCGGAACTGCAGCAATTGTTGCGCGACATCATGGACGGCATCCATGGCCGCTGCGTCGAATATGGCGAAACCACCACGCCGGGATATGTCGATTACGTCAAGGGTGCGAACATCGCGGGGTTTGTCAAAGTCGCCGACGCCATGCTGGCCTATGGCGTAGTCTGAGCCGTGATCCGGGGCGGCGAAGCAGAGCCCGCTCCAGGACGAGTGGCGTGTTCGTCGCCCGGGTTGTGGCGCAAGTGATGCTGCCACGCGTTGTCGCGGTTGGAGTTGCGCTGACAGGAGGGCACTGGCGTGTCTATTGGATTTGAATTCAACCGAACGCGGTCGCTGGGGCACGCACTTGATGTCCTTGGCGATGAGGCACGCGCACTCGGCTTCGACGCCGTCGACTACGGATTCATGCCCTGCGCGCGCAACCGCAATGGCGCGTGGAATGCGCCGGACATCCGCTCGCGAAATTTTCCGCCGCGCTGGTCGGCCGGCTGGAAGCGCTATTCAAATCAGGATCCCTTCCTGTGGCGATGTTACGAACGCAATCTTCCACTCGACTGGAAAGACGTGAAAGGTGCTTCATGGCTCACCGATATTCAGCACGAAGCCATCAGCTACATCGAGGATCTGGGCTTTCTCGACGGCGTGAGCATCCCGATTCACCTGTCCGGGCAAGGCTTTGCGTTCGTCAGCGGTTTGTCGCATGCCGCATGCGGGCGCTGGCGCAACGATCACGCGCATGCAGTACAGGATCTGTTCGTACTCGCCCATGCGTTTCATGCCGCGGTCACCGAGCACGTACGCGTTGCGGCGGCCACCGCCGGCACGACGGTGCTGACCCGACGTGAGACCGAGGTGCTGCGATTCGCCGCCATGGGGCTGAACGCGCCGGCAACCGCGCGGACGATTCACCGCTCCGTAGAAACCGTGCGCCGCCAGCGCAAATCGGCGATGCTAAAACTGAACGCGCATACCATCGCGCAAGCGGTGGCGCGCGCAATGTCGCTCGGTTTGCTGGAGCACGCTGAATGCCTGCAATGATCCCGGTGTCGCGTCACGGTTCGCGCTAGCCCGTCTGGAATTTCGCGCCCGCGCCAAAAATGACCCAGGCGGGTCATTGTTGTCCGTGCTTCCCGCTACCACTATTCGATACGACTGTAATTACGGCCAAACGGGCCGAGGAGTATCGAGCATGATCATCCCCGAATATGGTTCTTACGACGGCATCGGGCTGGCGGAACTCGTACGCCGGCGCGAGGCCTCGCCCGCGGATCTCGTCGATAGTGCGATCGATGTGATGGAGCGCTTGAACCCGCAGCTGAACTGCGTCGTGCAGATCCTGCGCGACCACGCGCTGGCGGAAATCGAAGCAGGCCTGGCTCCCGGGCCGTTCCACGGCGTGCCGTTTCTGGTGAAGGAGTTCGGCATGCATTTCAAGGGCATGGTGGGATCGGCGGGCTCGCGCCTGGCATCCGGTTACCGTTACACGCAGGACACGGTGATGATGCAGCGTTGCCGCGCCGCCGGCCTCGTTACGGTCGGCACGACGACACTGCCGGAAATGGCAATCAATGCGAGCACGGAATCCCTGCTCTATGGGCCAACCCGCAACCCGTGGAATCTGGATTACGCGGCGGGCGGTTCCTCGGGTGGCGCGGGCGCGGCGGTCGCAAGCGGCATGGTGCCCATCGCCCACGCAAATGACGGTGCCGGTTCGATCCGGATACCCGGCGCCTGTAATGGCGCCGTGGCGATGAAAGTTTCGCGCGGTCGTACGCCAGGTGGTCCCGACTTCGGCATGCTGTTGTGGGGTCTCGGCGTTGAATTCGTCGAAACCCGCAGCGTGCGGGATTCGGCCGCAATGCTCGATCTGCTTGCGGGCCCCGACGCCGGTTACTTCTACACGGCACCCCCGCCCCGGAATGGATTCCTCAGTGCGGCCCTGACTCCGCCGCAGCGCTTGCGGATCGGTGTGCTCGAACAGCTCCCGGGCGCTTGTGACACCGCGGCGGAGAATCTCGCGCGACTCGCCGACACCACGCGTTTGCTCGAAGAGCTCGGACATCATTGCGTACCGCTGCAACTCGATTACGATGCCGCCGCATTCGACCGTTCTTCGCTGCCGTTGTGGGCGTCGACACTTGGTTACACCATGGAGCGTTTCGCCGCGGCGACGGGGCGGGCAATCAGCCGGGAAAATACCGAGGCCGTTACGCTCGCAATCTATGAATACGGTCGCGCCCTCGGCGCGTTCGACATGGAAGACGCAATGGCCACCCAGAACTCGATCTCGCGCCAGGTCGCCGCGCAGATCGGTGAATTCGATGTATTGCTGAGTCCGGCCCTGGCACGTGACGTTGCCCGCATCGGTGAACTCGATCAGAACGCCGAGAATCTCGGCATGGACGGTTGGTGGCAGCAGATCATCTCGAACTACAGCCCGTTCACCCCCTTGTTCAATACAACCGGGCAGCCTGCGATCATGTTGCCGCTGTGGCAGGCAGCCTCGGGCCTGCCGCTGGCGATGCAGTTCGTTGGCAGGCCCGGAGACGAGGAAACGCTCTACAGCCTGTCAGGACAGCTCGAAAGCGCGCTGCCGTGGGCGGGGCGCCATCCGCGGCATTACGCCTGAGCGCGATCCGGCCGGGGTATGGTGGCGTCGCCCCGGCCGGATTGATCCCTGGCAGCGTCCTGCTGTCCGCGCTCAGGCCGGCGCCGCACGGCGCGAGTTGCTGAGCAGAATGACCAGTGGCGACAGGCACAGGAATATCATCGAGACGAACCAGAACACGTCGTTGAATGCGTTCATCTGCACGTGCTGGAACAACTCCAGCGCAAGTTGCATTGGTGCTTCGGGTTCGTCGAAACGAACGTCGGCCTGTTGCAACCAGGTTTGGAAGCGCGGATTCGTCTCGCGGACATGAATGCCGAGCTGTTGCCAGTGGACCTGTTCCCGACGCACGAGCAGCGTGCTCGAAATTGCGATCCCGATCGAACCACCGATGGTGCGCATCACGTTATACAGGCCGGCGGCTTCGGCGGCGCGCTCTGGCGGAATGGTTTCGAACGTGGCGGTTGATAACTGCGAAAACACGGCTGCCATCGCAAGCCCGAGCACGAGGCCGGGCAGGATCAGATGCCACATATCGGTATCAAGCGACAGCTTCGACATCATCAGGCTCGCAATCGCCGAGACGATAAAACCGCCGCCGATCAGCCAGCGCGTATCGACTCGCGGCGCAATCCACGTGCCGATCATGATCATCATGACCGCGCTGACGGCGCCACGGGGAGCCAGCACCCAGCCGGCGGTGTCGGCGGGATACCCGAGTACGTCCTGAGCGAGCAGAGGCCACATGACGATGGTGGAATACATCGCCATGCCATAGCCTGCCATCAGGATATTGCCGATGGCGAAGTTACGATCGCCGAATAGCCGGATGTCGACGATATTGCCTTCGCGCCCGAGTGCCCGCGCGATGAACAGCGCAAACGCGCTGCCCGCGAGCCAGCTCAGGACCCAGATAAAACCGGAGTCGAACCAGTCCCGGGTATGGCCCTGATCGAGTAGTGTCTGAAACGCGCCGAGCGCCACGGACAGCAATCCGAGACCGACCCAGTCGGTGCTGACGTTGCGTTGCGGTGGCGTACCGCCGACGTTGTCGAAGATCAGCACGAGCGCGATGACACCAAGCGGAACGTTGATAAAAAATACCCACGGCCAGCTCCAGTGTTCCGTGATCCAGCCGCCGAGTACGGGTCCGAGCACGGGTGCCACCATGATCGCGAGGCCCCAGATCGCCATCGCCTGATTACGCTTTTCGCGCGGGTAGGCGTCGAGCAGTATCGACTGCGAGATTGGTACCAGCACGGCGCCGAATGCGCCCTGGAAGAAACGGAATGCCACCATCGATGCGAGGCTCCACGACAGTCCGCACGCCGCTGAGGTGGCGATAAAGCCGACGACGCCTGTGACGAGAGTTGCCCGACGGCCAAAACGATTGACGAGATAGCCGGTGAGCGGCATCACGATCGCCGTTGAGATCAGGTAGGACGTGATCATCCACGTCACCTGATCCGGGGTCGCGCCGAAACTGCCCATCATGTGGGGCAGCGCGACGTTCACGACGGTGGTATCGAGCACTTCGAGCAATGCCACGAGCATGACGCCGAAGACGACGGCCAGCGCCGGCTTCGCCGCGGCGGCGGTGGTCATTGCGCGATATCGACAGTCACGGTCGCGCTCGCGCCCACCCGCAAGGGGCGCAAGTTCCCGGGATCGTCCGTGCGCGGGTCGATCGCAATCCGTACCGGAAAGCGTTGCGTTACCTTGACCCAGTTACCGGTTGCGTTCTCCGGCGGCAGCAGCGAAAACACGGCACCAGACCCTGCACCGAGGCTTTCGACGCGGCCTGTGATGACGAGATCAGGGTACATGTCGATGGTGATTTCCGCCGGCAGGTCCGGGCGCATGTTATTCAGCTCGGTTTCCTTGAAGTTCGCCTCTACCCACCAGTGCCCATCCTCGACGATCGAAAACTGCGGACGTTCCTCGATCACCATCGCGCCCTCGCGCAGCGTGATATTCGAGATCCAGCCCGCAACCGGGGCCGTAACGCGGGTAAATGATTGTTCGAGTTGCGCGGCGGTCAGCGCCGCGGCAGCGGCCCGCTGGGTCGCATTGCGATCCCCTTTCGCACCGAGTTTGCTTTGGGCGCGGCGCACATCGGCGCGGGCGCGCGCGACGGCAGCGGCGGCTTCGGCTTCGGTCGCCACCGCGTTGTCAAACTCGGATTCCGCGATAAGGTTCGCTTCTGACAGTGACGTGGCACGTTCGAGATTGCGTTTCGCGCGTGCGAGCGTCACGCGGCGTTCTTCGAGCGTGGACAGGGCAACCCCGACTTCCGCATCGTTCGCACCGGTCGCCTGCATTGCAAGATCATGGTTTGCTTCGGCCGAAGCCACCGCGGCGTCGAACGTTGCCGGGTCGATATCAAACAGCGGCGCACCCGCTTCGACGTAATCGTTCTCGGCTACGTGCACCGCAATGACCGGTCCTGAAACACGCGCGGCGATGTCAACGATGTGCGCCTGGACGTAAGCGTCGTCGGTAGACGGATGCAACTCGCGATAATCCCAGTACCACTTGAGGCCAATTCCGATCCCCGCGCACAACGACAACAGTAATAACATGCGCAGGAAACGCATCCGAACCTCCTCCCGGAAATGATCGCGACCGGAAATGGCGAGGTCCGGACGACGGTGCTTGGCCGCTTATTGTAGCGCGGCGCGACGACGCTGAACGACGGCAGCGTGGTCCTGATGCTCGCGGTGAGATGCACCAGGTTTACGCCGGGCCTGCGTGACGACAGCGCGGCGAAACACCGCACGAGGCGCCCCTATGATCAAGGGCCGCGATCGTGCGCCGCGATGGGAGGCGGGGCGCGCAAAACAGGTGCCGACCCCGGTGCAAGCGGAGCGGGCGAACCGCGCCCGGTCGTACGCACCGTGACGATGAACCGTTCCGCAGGGGCGAGTCCGATGGCTCGCGCCGCGCGATTCGGGCGTTGCAATAACAGGTGCTCGCAACCACATGTCCAGATTCTTTACACCACGGACGCAACGCTAAAGAAGTCCTTATACGGCGAAAAAACCGGTAAAAATACCGCGCATCCCGCCCCGGATCGGGTAGATCCGGCGTGAAATCGCGCGGATCACCCGGGGATCTTTGTCAAGAATCTTTACAGATCCGCGCGCGATTGGAGCTGGAATCGATTCTGAGATCTTAACTTCATGAAATAACTATAAAAAATATGGCGGTATGATTTTTGCAAACCCTAACAGCTAAGCGACCGCAGCGCTGCCTTTGCCGGCGTTGCATTGCAATGACAACGATCAGTTATTGCGAGTTCGCAAAATTGACGGACCCGGGCGCCACGTCGCCTACAAAGTTGAGGAGCTAAAGTAAAAATGAAAACCTTCCAAGCCGGCGCAATCGCAGCGCTGATCACGGCGGGCTTCGCGGCCCCGGCCAGCGCTGTCATCATGTTTGACCAGAACGTAACGAACAACGCGATTTTCGGAAGCGGCAATACGAACGGCGCTTACACCACCGACCGCGCGAACGGCGTGGAGCTGGGTTTGCGCGGCAAGTTGCGCTTCAACGCAGCGAACCTCGCGGAAAATACGTTCAACAGCAACGGTGACGGCACGTACAGCTTCGAGTCCGGCCTGCCACCGACGGGCTTCGGATTCGCGCCGGGCTCTACGAGCACAGCCTTGTGGAACTTTGAATGGTCGATCAACACGGATTTCGACGGTAGCACCGGCTTCGATCTCAATGACCTGGTCTACTCGCTTGATATCGATTTCGACCCGGGCCTCGGCGTTAATTTCCAGAGCTTCGACTTGATCAACGTTCCCGTCGCCGACCACGCGATTGGTGACAATACGACGGCGCAGGGCGCGGGCACTGAAGCCACCGATCCGACCAGCTACACCGCATTGATCAGTTCAAACAACCTCGCGCAGAATTCGTGGAACATGGAATTCTTCGACGACGCTACCTACCCGTTCGATGGTCGCGTTAACGGCACTTATGACATCCGGCTGAGTGCCTCTCTTCCCGGCGCTGCCGACCCGCTCGCGAGCACGAGCATCCAGATCCTCGTGGGTGTGCCCGAGCCGGGTACCGTGTTCCTGATGGGCGCGGCGCTGATGGGGCTGCGTGCATCACGCAAGCAGCGATAAGATGATGTGAAGCGCGTACCGGGTGCACTGCCCCGGTTACGCAGCATCGCAAGCACACGAAGGCGGGCTGGTCTATTGATCAGCCCGTTTTTTTTGCGCCGGAGATGTGGTACCGCAATGGCCCGGGCGGAGCGCTACAAGGGCCGCGAGCTCCTGCCATGCGCTCATCATTGCTCTGCCTTGCAGAACTCGTTCAGCGGACGTCGGCAAGCGCATCCATCCGTGACCTTCGTAGACCCGCACACCGGACGGTTCGGTTCTCTCCCGGCTATACGCTTGACGATGCGGGGTTTGACTGCACAAGCAGGTGCCGCCGGATTCGCGCAGTGCCGACGGCGCTGACGAGTCCGACCGGTGCTGTGGTGTCGCGCCCCGATGCTATCCGGCGCACGGATGGGGCAATGAGACGTTTTGCAATCAATCAGAAACAAAATGGCACGCTATAGGGATGCAGCGACACTTAAACTGATTGCTGCCGATGGCTTGCTGCGCTCACCCTAATGAGGTGCGGCAAGTTACCGGCGGCGCCACGCGGCCGAAGCCGGGACCAGGGATCCAGCGCATTACCGCGACGGACGGATTCCGGACGCGACTCGCGCCAGTCCGGTTACTATCTGCTGCGGGTAACCTCGCTTAAGTGATCCGGCGTCGCCGAGCGCCACCACGAATCCGCAACCACAGCGCCAGGAATGAACCGATGATTGATTTTGAATTACCTGCCGAACTGGAAGAACTACGCCAACGCGTCGACTTCTTTATTAAGGAAAAAGTTGTTCCGCTGGAACACGACCCGCGGCAAAAGCCCCACATACACGAATCGCTGCGCCAGGATCTGTTGGCGCTGGGGCGCGAAGCCGGCTTGTTGTCGCCCCATGCCCCGACGGAATATGGCGGTCTCGGGCTCGATCACCGTGGCATGGCGGTCGTGTTCGAAGCCGCAACCTGGAGCCCGCTCGGCCACCTCGCATTGAATATCCAGGCACCGGACGAGGGCAATGTGAACCTGCTGATGCAGGTTGCCTCGCCGGAACAAAAGGCACGCCTGCTGCCGCCGCTCGTGAGCGGTGAATTACGTACCGTCTTCACGATGACGGAAACTGCTACTGATGGCGCCGGCTCAGACCCCTCGCTGCTGCAGACGGTAGCGCAAGCCGACGGCGACGGTTTCCTCATCTCCGGTCGCAAATACATGATTTCCGGCATCGAAGGTGCCGGTATCAACATCGTTATGGCGCGTACGCTCGATACCCGCGGTGAAGATCTGGGAGCATCGATGTTCTTCGTCGAGATGGATGCGCCTGGTTTCAAACTCGATCGCGAACTCGATACGCTGGATTCGAATACACCGGGTGGTCACTGGGAGGTTTCGTTCGACAAGGTCCGGGTCGAGCCGGAGCACGTGCTGGGTGAGATTGGCCGTGGGTTCGCACAGGCGCAGATCCGTCTCGCGCCTGCCCGACTGACACACTGTATGCGCTGGCTGGGCCTCGCCCGTCGCTGCCACGATATCGCCACGGCGCACGCAGGAAAGCGCCATTCCTTTGGCAAGACCTTGGGTGAACATCAGGGTGTCGGCTTTATGCTGGCGGACAACGAAATCGATTTACACATGTGTCGTCTCGCGATCTGGCATTGCGCGTGGTTGCTCGACCAACACGAACAGGCGCGCAATGAGACGAGCATGTGCAAGGTTTTTTGCTCCGAAGCGCTTGGCCGCGTGGTCGATCGGTGCATGCAGATCCTCGGCAGCATCGGTATCACGGGCGACACGGTAATTGAGCGTTGCTACCGTGATATTCGCTGCTTCCGCATTTATGACGGCCCGTCGGAGGTACACCGTCACGCGCTTGCGCGACGGATCCTGCGGCAGCGGGGGTGAGCGTATCCGGCGTATAACGCGAGCCGGAAAATTCCGCCGGCATGAGTTCGAACTTTGTGTCTGGTGCTGTCGGCGGATTCGACACGCGATCGGGCAGTTCGTGAGTTCCTTAAGCGCAGGCTATTTATTCAACGGATCTACAAGCTCTTTTCGCAATAAATTTGAGATAAACGGGGCTGCTGTTGTGCCCGAGCCGACAACAATCGCACTGATGACGCTCGGGCTACTCGGCATCGGCTACAGAAAAGTGGGCAAAACCGCGTAACGTTATTGATACGCTGGCGAAGCTGGACTGGGGTCCGCGTCCGCAGCCGCCGGTTCAGTAACCGCTGCGGACAAAGTCTTGTTTGCTCACCTCTGCGGGGCGCACTGCGTGCGTCCCAACTGCTCGTTCACATCCGCCGGTTTGGACACCGTCGTGGCATCGGTCACCGCGAAAGTTGCGCGCAGTTCAAAACACCGCGCGCCGAAAGCGCCGGGCGACTCAGTTCCAGGGGCTGTATTTCACCTGGTACTGTTCGAGTAGTTCATCGAGTTGCGTGGCAATTTCCAGCTTCGTGTTGATTAGCTGAAACAATCGCTCGCTGGACGTTTGCGCGCTTTGTGCAGTCCCATCTTACGTTCCACTTCACGCGCGTCGCGGGTGACGAAACCGGCAATGCGCAGTGGGCGGCGCAAAAAAACGTGACCGCATGGTCGGCCGTGGCGTTCTGCTAAAGGTCGCGTGATTCTATGGCGTTCCCTTTCTTGAAGACGGGCAAGCGAATGCACGTATTGCTGCGTGCTGCATCGCGTCAAACTATATATCACTGGCAGGATCCTTCAGTTCTCAGATAAATTAGACGTACTTGTAGTATTTGTTACAATTTGATCCGTGTTTGGCTCTTAGCGTTTTGCCTCATTCATGACAAGTAAGCGCACTTTACCCAAAGGCTTTGAAGATCTCGCCGGATTCGTCCCGGAATGGACGTACGCCAGCGAGGGAGAGCGCAACGCCTTTCGCGTGGCGCGCAGCCTCGCGGACCTGCAATCGTTCTACGATGCGACGATGCCTCGTTTGGAAGAAATCTCCTCGTACCTGAATAACTACCCGCTCACGGCTATGCCGCGCGATTGTGCGAATTTGTTGGAACTCGCGCTAATGACAATGGAAGTGGCACCCGCCGTCGAGTATTACCATAATCCTGACGTTCCGAATGCCGTCGCCTACGAGAAATACCGGATATACCCGTTGGCGTCGAAATACACCGTCGACATAGCACCGGGCGATCACAACGATGACATTTGATTCTGACTTGAACCCATTCGGCGAAGCACGTCTTAATCACGAAAAATACCCGGAGCTGTCAACCGGCCCGCTTTCGATTGAGCCGTATGTTTCGGAAGCTTTCCTTGAACGCGAACGCGACGCGATCTTCGCTAAGATGTGGTTGCTCGCCGGGCGCACGGAGAAAGTGCCCAGGCGGGGGGATTACTTCGTGAAAGTCTACGAAGTTTTGCACAAGAACATCATCATCGTTCGGGGTAAAGACGACCAGATAAGGGCGTTTTACAACGTCTGCCGCCATCGTGGTACGAATATCGCGAGCGGCAGCGGCAACTGCAAATATTTCACCTGCAATTTCCACGGTTGGGTATACGATACCGACGGCAGGAATCGCCACGTCGCCGACGAGTCGCAGTTCTTCGGTCTCGACCGCAGCAAGCTCAACTTGCAGCCAGTTGCGTGCGAAGTCTGGAACGGATTTATCTTTGTCAATTTTGACGAGCATCCGCGCGAAACCCTGACCGAGCAACTCGGCGAACTCGCCACGCAACTTAAGGATTTCCCGTTCTCCGAAATGACGGTCGCGGGACACTGGGGATCGACCCTGAAAGCTAACTGGAAGTTGTTTCTCGACGCCTTCCAGGAGGGCTATCACGTTGCTACGGTGCACTCAGGCACGATCAACAGTTACTACACGAGCAAGAACAATCCGTATTGCCGTCCTACTTCGGTACGGCTTTATGAGCGCAATCGCTCGCTCACGATCCCGTTCAACCCTGAATTCAAGCTGCATCGCTCGGAAGAATTCGCGATATCGGCGGGCGAATCACTGAGCCAGGGCGAAGCCGGGTTGAATAAAACCCTGCCGGGGTGCAATCCGGAAGGTGACGAATATTTTTCGTTCGATATCAATGCAATTTTCCCGAACTGGCTGCTCGATACGTCCATCGGATTTTTCTTTATCCACGAATTCTGGCCAATCGATGCGTGTACAACTCGCTGGGAAGCGACGATGTATTTTCCGCCGCCCGCGAACGCGAGCGCACTGATCTCCCAGAATCAATCGGTCACGCTGCTGCGCGATGCGTTCCGCGAAGACATCTCCACAAGTGAAGGTTCACAAGCGGGGCTAATGTCGGGTTCGCTAAAGGAAATCAACTTTGCCGACACGGAAATTACCTGCCGTCACCTCTACGAGGTCGTAATGCAGCTTGTGGAACAGGGCGGCCCTTGACGGCTTAAGACTCCTGCGGCATCTGAATTTTTCGACATTACAGCCGAACCCGGCGTGAGAAACGACTCCGCCGGTGCGCCGCGTAAGCGGTCCGGTGTGAGACCACCATGTAAACCGCGGCAGAAAATTGATCCCGCGCCAGATTTACGGAGACCTCAAATGCCCGACCCCGCATCCCAGCTGCCGCCAGAATTCGCCGACCTCGAACGCTTCGCCGACTCATGGGTCCATGAAACCGAAGCGCAACGCAATGCATTCCGCGTGCGGCAGACGCTTGCTGATCTGGATGACTATTACGAGACGGTTTTTCCGCGCATGGATGCGCTGTGCGATTACATCGATCAGTTTAAGCTCGATGCGATGCCGCTACCGGCTGCGCGCTTGTTGCGCCTGGGCCAGATGTTAATGGAAGTGGTGCCGGCCGCCGAGGTCTACCGCGCCCCGGACGTCCCTAACTCTTTCGAGTTCGATCGCTTCCACATTATATCGCCTGACGACCCGGTCATTGTGATCGAAAACTGATCATCCCCCCTCAACGAGAGATTCCCGTCATGAGCAGTTCACCCGAGTCCCGTTTAACACCCGAACAACGCCTGCCCGACTGGGCGAATTCGCGACCTGTGTCGGATCGTTATCCCGATGTCGATATGGGGCCGTTATCGATTGAGCCGTACGTCAGCGAAGAATTCTTCGAACTCGAGCGCGAAAAGATTTTTAAAAAAATGTGGCTCTATGTTGGTCGGACTGAACGGATACCGAACGCCGGCGATTACTTCACGCAGGTTATCGAGGTTGTCCGGACGAAGAAGGAAGGGACGTTCCCCTCATTCATTGTCTGCCGCGGGAAGGACGGCGAAGTACGGGCATTCAACAATACCTGCCAGCATCGCGGAACGACCGTGTGTTGGGAGAACCACGAAAACTGGAAGACGAACAACCGCAAATACTTTGCCTGCCGGTTTCACGGCTGGGTTTATGACACCGACGGTTCATTAAAATTTGTCCCCGACGAAAACCAGTTCGTCGGCTTGAACAAATCCGAGCGCGGGTTACGCCGGGTGCATTGCGCGGTTTGGAAAGGGTTCATCTTTATCAATGTCGACCCTGAACCGCGGCAGACGCTGGAAGAACAGATTAAGCCCCACGCTGATCTGCTGAAAGACTTCCCGTTCGAAAAAATCAGGAAGCGCGGGATCTGGACCGCGACGGTGAACGTCAACTGGAAGGTAGCGATCGACGCATTCCAGGAGGGCTACCATGTGAACACGGTGCACGCGTCGACCTTGCCGGAAGCATTTAATGGCGCGCTAAACCCAAACTGTCGTCCCACTTCGATACGCCTGTTTGAACGTGGGAATCGCTCAGTCACGTTCATGGTGTCGCCGGACTTTGAACCACCTGAAGTGGAGAAATGGGTGCGCCGGCGCGGGTCAAGCTGGTACGCGGCAGGCGGCGGTCAGTCCCTGAACGAGTATCCGGGTACGAATCCCGATGGCGATCCGTTCTACGCCTTCGACTGCCATGGGTTCTTTCCGAATATGCTCGTCGATCCCTATGTTGGGGGATTCTACGGGCACGAATTCTGGCCAATATCGGTGAACAAAACCCGCTGGATCGGCAGTATCAACTTCCTCGAGCCGGAAAAACCGAGCGATCTGATCGTTCATGAGCACGGTAAGACATTGCTGCGTGACGCGTTCCGTGAAGATACCGTGACGCTCGATGCCACTCAAGTTGGTCTGGAGTCCGGCGCAATTGAGTCGACGCTGCTGTGCGACGCGGAAATGGCACCTCGTCACTTGTATAACGCAGTCACCAAAATGGTTAATGGCTGATGGTGAAATGCGAACACTTTCGATTACCCTGGACGGCTGGGTCATTCATGCGCCTCCTCGTATGGTGCGGCTGCGCGCTTGCCGCTGCGCCGGTTTGTGCGCTCGACATCAGCGGGACCGTGCACGATACAAACGGGAATCCGGTGCCGTTCGTGCGCGTCACTATCAGCGGCGTAGACCTCGTACCGGCAACGACGACCGTGTTTACCGTAGCCGATGGGAAATATGCCGCGCACGGAATTGATGCCTCTGCGGACGCGGTGGACGTCGCGGGATTCCGCATTGGTTGGCAAGAACGGGGGCGCAAGGCTACGCTCGAGGGCGACCACCTTCAGATCGCACTGACCCTGGCGCGCAAGACCAATGTTGCCGATCAAGTGCCATCTTCTGCCTGGATTCCGGGGAAACCCGGGGATCGAAAATACCATATCCTGATCAACGAGTGCGCCGGTTGCCACCAGCTCGGTGCTGAGCGAGTGAAGCGGTTTGCATCGAGTCTGGCGGGACAGCCGCTCGAAGCGCGCGAAGCGGCATGGGATGCAATGGTGCAATACATGCGCGCGCAATCGCTTCGCATGGGACCTGCCGGACACCAAGAGCTGCGTTGGGGCCTGACTGAGGAGAGCCCGGATTACCAAGCCGCGATAGCGCCTCCGACGAGTTTCTTCCTGCCGCGGGATACCGAGGTCATCGTGCCGTTCCTAGCTGCGGCATTTCCGACAAACTTCGACACTATGACCGATTACGACGATGTTGCGCGCCTCGGTGATTACGGTGTGACGGCGCAGACGGTCATCGAGGAGTTCCAGTTGCCGACGTTGGGCTGGACCCGCGAGGTGTCGATCGCGCCCGGCTCCGATGACGTGTGGTTTATCGAACTCGATGCCGATCGCCTTGGTAGCCTGAACACGACCACGGGCGAGGTTGCGTGGTACGACGTGCCCGGGGAGGGCCCTCAGGGCCCGCATACGCTCAACGCGGACTCAAGCGGCAACCTCTGGGTGGCGCTGGAGGAAAGCTATTCACTCGGGAAATTCGACACGAAGTCGCACGAATGGCATATCTACCCGCCACCCGACGGAGTGAAGTTCGCGATCACGCACGACGCCGCATTGAACTCTAAACGCCACGTCGAACCGGATGCTCAGGGCCGTGTGTGGCTGACGCTCGTCGGCCTCAATGAACTGTGGAGCGTGCATACGGAGACCAGTGAGGTAAAACGCTACAAAATGCCCTTGCCTGACGGTGAAGAGCAATTCCACGTATTCATTTACGGTGCGGCGATGGACCCCAACGGGAAGCGCGTGTGGTGGACACAACTGCATGGTTTTCTTGGTTCGTTCAATACGGAAACGGAATCTGTCGAACGGGTGGTGCCGTTCCCGCGTGGTGCCGCGCCACGGCGGCTCGCCATAGAAGACGACGGCACGTTGTGGGTGCCGCTGTACGGGGAGGGGCAACTTGTCAAATTCGACACCGAAAAAGGTGTCGAGGTCGCTCGCTATGACATGCCGGACCGTGCCGGCGCCACGTATTCGGTGACCCTCGATCCGAAACGCCGCCGGATCTGGGTCGGGACCACGAATTCGGATCGCATTTACCGTTTTGATATCGATGCGGAACGTTGGTCGCATTACCCGCTGCCACGCAAGGAAGCATTCCTCCGCATGATTGAAATCGATCACGATACCGGCGACGTCTGGACCAGCTATGCGAACCTGCCAGTGGGCGCGCGTGATCCCGAAAAGCATGGCATCGCGGGCGCGAACAATATGATCGTCCGTCTGCACCCAGGAGACTGAGTCACCTTATGCCGGCGCGCTGGCCAGCGGTGGTGTGCGGCTTGTTGCTAACAGGTCTTCTGCACGCTGCGGAGATCGACCCGGCCGACCAGGCGGAAATTTATCGGGCCGGTGATATTGAAATCATCGACCCATGGGTTAAGGCGTCGATAGGCGGTGTCCATCATGCGAAGTTGTTCTTCGAATTTCGTAATTACGGCACGCAAGCGGACGCCCTGATCGATGCTAGGTCGCCCCTGGCCAGCGGGCCAGGGCGTCTGATTCTCGTTGCAATCGACGGTGAAGAACGCGTATTAAGGCACCTCGACGCGATCGAGATACCCGTAGCAGATCACAGCTACGAGTTATCCGAAGCTGGTTATTTCATCGAACTCACCGGGATTGAAGTGCCGATCCTGATGGGTAAACGCTTCGAAGTAGAACTCGAGTTTCGTCGGGCCGGCCGGCTGACGGTCGATTTCGTTACTCGCTTCCATTCGCCAAAGCTGATCCGGCGCATACGCGAAGCTGCGGCGCGGGGTGACGTGAAGGCCTTGAAAGCGTTACGCCCCTCACCGTGAGCGCTGGTCTACATCGGGACAGGTACCCCTACCGTAATTTGTGAAGACCCCGGTAAGATCGGCCCGGGATTCGGATGGGAGCATTTTATCGAACCCGCGGTTGTCGCCCCATTTCGGGGCGCCTACGCTTCGCTTCGGCGTCCAAATTGCTGGCGTAATTTGCCGCACCGGAGGTTCTCATCGAAACCACGTTCCGCGACGACATAAAAAAAGCCCCGCGAAAGGGCTTTGTTTTATTTGGCTGGGGGAGAGGGATTCGAACCCCCGCTGGCGGAGTCAGAGTCCGCAGTCCTACCACTAGACGATCCCCCAAAGGATCATGTGCCGGTATTTTATTTTAACGCGTCTTCGCGCGGACCCGTCGGTTCAGTAATCGTCAAGGCATCGGACGCCCGCGAAAGCTGCGCGCAGTTTAAAACACATCGCCACGCGCTGAAAGCGCCGGACGATTCAGTTCCAGGGACAGTATTTCACCTGGTACTGTTCGAGCAATTCATCGAGTTGCGTGGAAATTTCCAGCGTCTCGTTGATTAGCTGAAACGATTGCTCGCTGTCGAGGACATCGAGTTCGCTCGCGATATACAAGCGCGTTCTCAGCGCGGCGCAGCTACCGCGGGCGTTCGCTAGCCACTGCCAGCAATGTTGTCGTGTCTTGAGTTCGTAACCTTGCGCTATCTTTGCAGCCACATCTACCGACGTACGCGTGATCGCGTCCCGCATTGCGGCGTTTGTGCACGGCTCCAGGGAGTTGTGAATCTGGATAGACAGATCGCAGGCGCGATTCCACACCTGTACGGTGTTCAGTGTCTTCATCGGTACCTCCTTGTACGCAATGGTGACAGTCTGGCAGCAGTTTGATCTTATCGCCGGCCCGCTGCCCGGGCCGGGTTGGGGTTCAGAAAACTAGCGTTTGCTGTACTGCGGACGTTTGCGCGCTTTGTGCAGCCCGATCTTCTTGCGTTCCACTTCACGCGCGTCGCGGGTGACGAAACCGGCAATGCGCAGCGGGCGGCGCAGCGTTTCGTCGTAACTGATCAGCGCGCGGGTAATGCCGTGACGAATCGCACCTGCCTGTCCCGAGTTGCCGCCGCCCTTCACCGTGGCCGTGATATCGAAGTCGCTCGACATGTTCACTTTTTCGAGCGGCTGGCGGACGATCATGCGTGCCGTCTCGCGGCCGAAATACTCGTCGATCGAACGGCCGTTGATCGTGATATTGCCGCTGCCGCGCTTGATGAAAACCCGGGCGGCGGAACTTTTGCGACGGCCGATGCTGGTGTAGGTATCTGTAGCCATAATGATCTAGATGTCGAGAGCTTGAGGTTGCTGCGAGGCGTGTTGATGTTCCGGGCCGGCGTAGACCTTGAGCTTGCGGAACATGGCGCGACCGAGCGGTCCGCGCGGCAGCATGCCTTTCACTGCCTTGTTGATGGCATCTTCCGGCGCCTTCTCCATGAGCTTGTCGAAGCTGATCTGCTTCAGCCCTCCGGGGTAGCCGGAGTGGCGATAGTAAATCTTGTCGGTCTGCTTGTTGCCGGTGACGCGGATTTTTTCCGCGTTGACGACGACAATGTAATCGCCGGTGTCGAGATTCGGCGTATACTCGGGCTTGTGTTTCCCGCGCAGGTGATTGGCGATCTGCGTCGCGAGGCGGCCGAGAACCTTGTCGGTAGCGTCGACGACATACCAGTCGCGTTTGATGTCTTTCGCCGAAGCGCTGTAGGTAGTCATGCTGGTAGGAAGGCTTGAAAAAAGAGGCGCAATGGTACGGATCGGCCGCCCCCGTGTCAACGCGGTTTCCGGCTCCAGACGCCTGATTCCGGTGCAAAAGTGTTGATTTCCCAGAAACTGATCCCGGACTCTGCCGGCCGCCGCTACTCCATGCTCGATCGCCTGATCGACCGGGTGGATGGCACGCTCAGGGCCCTTACCCCGCCGAGCCCGGCACACACGCGCCCTTCGCCGGCCGCCACGGTCGCGGAAACCCCCCTTGAACCGGCGGAAAAACGCCATTCAGCGGGCCTTATGCGGGTGAATCACACCGGCGAGGTGTGCGCCCAGGCCTTGTATCTAGGCCAGGCGCTCGTCGCCCGCGATCCCGAACTCGCTGCAAGCCTCATGGCGGCTGCGGCGGAAGAACGCGACCATCTTGCGTGGTGCGCGGCCCGCCTGGCGGAGCTCGACAGTCACCCGAGCAGGCTCAATCCGGCCTGGTTTGCCGGTTCCGTCGCGATTGCGGTCGTGGCCGCGGCGGCCGGCGATGCCGTGAGCCTCGGTTTTGTCGAGGAAACCGAGCGGCAGGTTTGCGCTCATCTTGATGGACATCTCAACCAGCTGAGTGAACGTGACGCGCGCAGCCGCGCCATCGTGCAGGCCATGCGCGCGGACGAAGCCCGCCATGCCGAGAATGCCCACGCCGCCGGCGCGCGGCCACTGCCACCGCCTGTACAGCGGCTGATGGCGCTGGAGGCCCGGCTCATGACCACGCTGGCCTACTGGATTTAACCCGGATCCGCTGCGCCGGATTGAAGCGTCGCCGGATCGACCCCATATAAGCACCCAGATGATGTCGCGTGGCGACGGGATAGCGGACGCCGTGTGTGCCGAAAGGTGGCCTGGCGCACCGCGCATGGTTTGAGGTGTTGGCAATTGATGAAATTCAAGGACTATTACCAGGTGCTCGGGGTCGCGCGTGATGCCACGACGGCAGAACTCAAACGGGCATACCGTAAGCTCGCGCGTCGTTATCATCCCGATGTGAGTGAGGAACCCGAAGCCGAAGCGCGCTTCAAGGAAATCAATGAAGCCTACGAAGCGCTGAAAGATCCAGAGCGGCGTCGCGCTTATGACCAGCTCGGTAGCAGCTACCGCGCCGGCGAAGCGTTCGATCCGCCGCCGGGCTGGTCCACAACACGTGATTCCTGCCATTTCGATTTTGCCGGCGACAGCGGTGGTTTCGGCGAGTTTTTCGACGCCATCTTTGGTGCCGGACGCACGGGCCGCGAGGGGCAGGGTGAACGCTTCCGCATGCGCGGCGGCGATCGCCACGCACTCGCGATCGTGAGCCTTGAAGACGCCTACACCGGACGCGAACAGACGGTGGAAATCCCGGGTGAGGGTGCACCGCCCCGGCGAGTGAAGATCCGCCTGCCGCGCGGGGTCACCGAAGGACAGAAAATTCGCCTCGTGGGGCAGGGTATGATGGGTTACGGGGGTGAGCCGGCCGGCGATCTGTATCTCGACGTTCGCTTCGAGCCGCACCGGCGCTTCCGCGCCGAAGGCAGGAACATCCACATGATGCTGCCGATAACGCCCTGGGAAGCCGCGCTTGGCGCCAGGATCAATGTGCCGACGCTTGGTGGCGAGGTTACGGTCAAGGTGAAACCCGGTGCGCAATCCGGGCAGCGGCTGCGCCTCAACGGTCGGGGTTTACCGGGTGAACCGCCGGGTGATCAGATAGTCGAACTGCAGCTCACAATGCCGCCGGTCGACAGCGACGAAAAACGCGCCCTGTTTGAGAAGATGCGCGACACGATGGCGTTCAACCCGCGCAGCGATTGATGTTAACCCGGCAACGCGACCTTGCTTTGCCGGAGCAACCGGAAAAAATATGACAATGCGTTTCAACTCCATCCAGGCGGCTGCCGCCGCTGTGTTGATCCTTAACTTCGCTTGCGTGATCGGCGTCAACGCCGCACTGCCACGCGCGAGCGATGGTGAAGAACTGCCGTCGCTTGCACCGATGCTCGACGAAGCCACCCCCGCGGTGGTGAATATCGCAACCCGGGGCAGCGTCGAAATGCGCATGAACCCGCTGTTCAACGACCCGTTTTTCCGTCGCTTTTTCAATGTTCCCGAGCAGCCGCGACAACGCAAGACACAAAGCCTAGGGTCCGGCGTAATCATCGATGCCGAGCGCGGGCTCGTGGTGACGAACAATCATGTCATCGCTAACGCCGACGAAATTACCGTAAAGCTGCGCGACGGGCGCAATCTGAAAGCCGAACTCATCGGCACCGATCCCGACACCGATGTTGCTGTTGTCAGGATTCCGGCGGAACGTCTGACGGCGATTCCGCTCGCGGATTCGGACGCGCTGCGCGTGGGTGATTATGTCGTCGCGATCGGCAATCCGTTCGGGCTTGGTCAAACCGTGACGTCCGGTATCATCAGCGCACTTGCGCGGCGCGGACTCGGGATCACGGGGTATGACGACCTGATCCAGACGGACGCGTCGATCAACCCCGGTAATTCGGGTGGCGCGCTCGTCAATCTCCGCGGCGAACTTGTTGGTATCAATACCGCAATCTTTTCCCAGTCGGGCGGCAACATCGGCATTGGTTTCGCGATCCCGACGAACATGGTCAGCCGGATCACGGAACAACTTGTCGCCCATGGCGAGGTTCGTCGCGGTTTCCTCGGTGCACAGTTGCAGGATCTCGATTCCGATCTCGCCGAAGCGTTCGGGATCACCGCGCGCAGGGGCGCGGTGCTGGTGAACATCATCGAGGACTCACCGGCAGCCGAAGCCGGTTTGCAACCCGGCGATGTCGTCGTTGAAGTCAACGGTAAAGCGATTGAGAGTGCCGCATCGCTGCGTAACCAGGTGGGATTGAGCCGGGTGGGCGAGAAGCTGAAGCTCACGTTTATCCGTGAAGGCAAGCGCCGCAATATCACAATCAAGGTCGCCGAGCGCGAAACCACGGGACTACCGAGCGACCTGCGCAATGAGCGGCTCGCCGGCGCCACTTTCGGTGATATCCCTGAAGATTCACCGGCGTTCGGCCGCATCCGCGGCGTCATGGTCTACGAAGTCGAGCGAGGTTCGCGGGTGGCCGCCGCCGGATTGCGCGAGGGCGACATCATCAGCTCCGTAAACCGTGCCCCGACGCGTAACCTGCAGGAATTCCTGCGCGTCGTGAATCAGCTCAAAGGGCAGATGCTGTTGCGCGTTCAGCGCGGCAACCATGCCGCATTCATGGTCATTAAATAACACGCACATTTCGAGCCGGTCGCAGCGCCCGCTTACCGTAACGATCACCGTGCGGCAGCATGCCCCTCTGGCGCGTGCGAACATCGCGGCCGTGACTTGCCGGCGCCCGGGTATACCGGAACGCGGCTTTACAATGGCGTGAGCACGACGCCCGGCGGCGGCGAGCCGCGCACGGTATCGGCAAGCAGGGCGATCAACTGCGGGCGCGGAAAGCTGCGTCGGTAGGCGAGTGCGACGACGCGTTTAGGCGCGGGCTCGACGAACGGCCGGATCTCCAGCAAATCCGACAAACTGCTGTCCGGCTGCGCAGTCGTCGCCGGCAGCAACGTAATGCCGGCCCCGGCGGCGGTCATCTGGCGGATCGTCTCGATCGAGCTGCCCTCCAGCGTGCGCTGGATCTCCTCGCCGTCGCGCCCCGCGCAGGCCGGACAGAATTCGAGCACCTGATCACGGAAACAATTGCGCGCACCTAGCAGCAACATTGTCTCCGCGTTCAGATCGTCCGGCTCGAGCGCGCGCTTCTGTGCGAGTCGATGGCCTCGTGGGAGCGCAACGACGAACGGTTCTTCATACAGCGCGCGAGTGACGATGCCGCTTTCGCTGAACGGCAGCGACAGTATGGCGGCGTCGATGTCACCGTTTTTTAGCTGCAGGGCGAGCGCGTCGGTAAAATTCTCGGTCAGGCGCAATTGCAGTTTCGGCGCCGCGGCTTTCAGGCCCGGCAGCAGTGACGGTATGAGGTAGGCCCCTATCGTGTAGATCACGCCGAGTTTGAACGGTGTGGCGAGCTGATCCTGCTCCGCGGCGGCGAGCGTCGTGATCCGTTCCGCTTCCTCGAGTACGCGCCGTGCCTGTTCAACGATTTTTTCGCCCACCGGGGTCAGCGTTACCTGCGAGCGGCTGCGTTCGAACAGCGTTACGCCGAGTTCGTCTTCGAGTTTGCGGATTGCCACGCTCAGCGTGGGCTGGCTGACGAAGCAAGCCTCCGCGGCCTTGCCGAAATGGTGCAACCGGGCGACGGCGGTAATGTAGCGGAGTTCGGTCAGGGTCACGGCGACACGGTGCTCGGGCGGTGCCGGGTGATGATATCAGAGCATTGCTCGCGCAATGTCCGCAACGGCCTCAGCCGGTGGCAGTGCGTGCTTTATCTTCCCAGTCGGCGCCATCGCGTTCGCTGTGTTCCAGCGCCAGGCGTTCGAGCAGGTCGCAATTAACCATCGTATGCGTTCCGGCGTCACCGCGGATCACCGTGAACGCCTGATCCGGACCGCCCACACCGTTGACCACCAGCGAAGCATTCGGGAAATGATGGCGACGGGTGAAGAAGTGCGTTGTGATCACGGTTGCGATGCCGGCGCTCGTCGCGGCGATACAGCCGTTCACCGTGTCCTCGAGCGCAATCGTATGCGCGGAATCGATCCCGAGACTATCAAGCACGGCCTGATACACCGCCGGCGACGGCTTTTTCTCGCTCACCGTGTCGCACGTTGCAATGGCGGAAAACCACGATGCCCAGTCTGCCGGCAGGTTGCGATCGAGTAGCGTTTTAAGATTTGAATACGTCGAGCTCGTTGCAATCGCGAGCGTCAGATTGGCGGCACGGATTTCCTCGAGCAGTCTTTCCACCCCGGGGCGCAATGGCACTTCGCCGGCGTTGAGCATCTCTGCATATATTTGTGTTTTCACCCCGTGCAGTTCGCGCACAAAGTGATTGAACGCGTCCCGATGGGAAAACTGCTGCGCGAGATCGGCCCCGTAATACGTGATGCGTTCGCGCCCGCCGGAGATCCTGAGGAGTTCCTCGTAGAGCTTCGGTGTCCAGTTCCAGTCGAGATCGAACTCCGTGAAGGCACGGTTGAACGCGAGCCGGTGGACATCCTCGGTATCGGCAAGGGTGCCGTCAACGTCAAAAATGACTGCTTCGAGGTGCTTCATGATTGCTTGTTATTTAGCAGCTTGTCGGCAATATCTATTATTTTAATATAAAAAAACATCATAAACCACTGAAAATAAAAACAATCACGTCGCCTATTCTTCGTCTCTGCGTTGTGGCAGGGCAGCATCGTCGCTATCGAGCTCGACGCGCTCGATCTTTTCGAAGCGATCCGAAATCTTCGCCGCCGAGGTGTGTACGCGGCGTACATCCTCGTTCGCCTGCTCGATGTGCCGGGCCAACTGGTCCATGCGCTCGCGAAAACGTTTGAAGTCCTTACCGAGCAAGCCGAGATGTTCCTGAATGATGTCCACCTGTTCTCGCGTCGCCGCGTCCTTGAGCACGCTGCAAGCGGTGTTCAGGATTGCCCACAGTGTTGTCGGGGAAACGAGCCACACGTGGGCGGCGTGAGCCTCGTCGACAAGGTCCGGGTGATGCGCCTGGATTTCGGCGAACACAGCTTCGGCCGGAATGAACATCACCGCGCCGTCGCCGGTTACTCCGGGGATAATGTATCTGGCGGCAATGTCACGTATATGTTTACGGATATCCTGTTTGAATTGTCGCTCGGCCTGCCGTCGTTCGTGCTGCGAGACATCGTAGTCGCTGAGCACGCGAAACGATTCCAGCGGGAACTTTGAATCGACCGCGATTGTGCCACTTGGTTCCGGCAGGAATATGACGCAGTCGGCGATCCGGCCGTTCGGCAAGGTGTATTGCAAACGATAGCTCGACTGCGGCAGGACGTTGCTGACGAGCGCGGCGAGTTGAACTTCACCGAACGCGCCGCGCGAACGTTTGTCGGCGAGTACATGCTGTAAGGACACGACCTCACCGGACAGCGCGGTAATTTTCTTCTGCGCCTCGTCGATCAGCGCGAGGCGTTTGAGCACGTCGGCGAACGTAGAGGTCGTCTTTTCGAAACCTTCCGCCAGGCGGCGGTCCACCTGTCCGGCGATGTCCCCGAGACGCTCGTCGATCGTCCGGGTCAGGCTCTCGACGCGTTGTTGCAGCTCGCTGGAATTTCGCAGGAGCGATGTATTAAGCAGTGCGTGGAGTTTCTCGAACCCGAGCCTGAGGCTGTCGTCGGCACGTTTGAGACCTTCGCCGTGGCGACGTTCGGCGGCCGTATCCGCGTGGCTCATGCTGATCTTTACGGTTTCACGCAGGTCGGCCAGCGACGCGATCAGACGGCTGCGTTCTTCGCCGAGCTGTGCGGTCATCGCCGCTTTCGAGTCATCGATGCGCTCTATCATCCGTTCACGCAAACGGCTGCCATCCTCGGCAACGAGCGCCTGTAGTTGTCCGAGGCGGCGTTCGAGCACGTCAACGGTGGTTTGCTGAACCTGGATCGCGGCCGCCACGGTGCGCAGTTCCGCGGCAATCCTCGCGGTATCCGCGGTTCGTCGGATTATGATCAGCAAGGCAATGAGTACGGCAAGGAACGCCGCGCCGGCGAGTATCCATGGCCACGCTGCGGGAAGCGCGATGAGGGCGTTCAGTTCGGGTGGCAACGCGAGGTTGTGAGAAACTGGGTGCGGCAGCGAAGATCCGCGATGGCGAACGCAAGTTCTCTGATCATCCCGGCTCGATCCGGTTTCGCGTAACGCTGTCTTTTCAAGGATAATGAACCGGGGTTGCGGCAATGTGATTCTACACCGGAGACCCGGCCGAGGTCGATCGATGCAATACACTGAAACGGTTGTCAGTCCTGCTTACGCGAGCGAGGTGCAACTGCCTGAATCCGATCTGAATCTCGCGCGCGCGGGTCTGTTGTTCGCGCGCAGCGAATATTCGGAACTCGATTGCGGCTGGTACCTCGGACAGATCGATTTGATCGCGAGCGACATCGGTTCGCGCATGCCGCACGATGCTGATGTCACGGCCCGGCTGCGCGCCATAAATACAACCCTGTTCGGCGATCTCGGTTTCAGCGGCAACGTCGATGATTACTATGACCCGCGTAACAGCTTTTTGAACGAAGTGATCGATCGTCGCGTCGGTCTCCCGATCACGCTGTCGATACTGTATCTCGAACTTGCGCAACGTCTCGGTGTACCCGCGCGGGGAATTTCATTTCCCGGCCATTTCCTCGTCGGCGCGAGCACCGAGGACGGCGACGTGATCGTCGATGCGTTCGACCGCGGGGCGACACTGGCGCGGGCGACGTTCATTACCCGCCTGCAGGAGCGAGCGGAACCGCAAACCTCGATCACGGCGATCGAGCAGGCATTGCGCCCGGCAATGAAAGTCGAAATTTTGCTGCGCCAGCTGCGCAATCTGAAATCGATCTACGCCGATCGCGGCGATGCCGAAAAAACACTCAATGCACTGAACCACATGCTCATCGCACACCCGGATCTGCTGCCGGAATTGCTCGAACGTGCGGCGCTGTTCGATACGCTCGGCTACGCCCGCGGCGCCGCCGGCGATTACGCCCGCGCGCTGTTACTGCTGCCGGAAGGGCTCGACCGCGAGGAGATCATGAAGCGTCGCGACGAGGCCGAAGCGCGGGCCGGGCAGTTGCACTGAAATGTCCCGGTCCGGCGACAAACGCCGACGTGGCCGCGGGGCCGGGAGTAATCCCGATGCGCGCTATCTCGAGCTGACACGCGAGGCCGTCGACGATGGCTGGCACAGCGATGACCTCGAACCGCCAAAGCTGAAAACAACGGTCACCGAAGAACATCCGAAACGGATCATCAATCGCAATACCTCGCCGGATTTACCGTTCGATCAATCGATCAATCCGTACCGCGGTTGCGAGCACGGTTGCGTCTATTGCTACGCGCGTCCGGCGCATGCCTATGTCGATCTGTCCCCGGGCCTCGATTTCGAAAGCCGCCTGTTCAGTAAACCGAACGCGGCCGAACTATTGCGTGCGGAACTCGGCCGCAAGGCGTACCGCTGCAAAACGATTTCGCTCGGCGCGAACACGGACGCCTACCAGCCACTGGAACGGCGCTTGCGCATCACACGTTCGATTCTCGAGGTGCTTGCCGAATGCCGGCATCCGCTGACGATCGTGTCGAAATCCGCGCTCGTCGAACGCGATATCGATCTGCTCGCACCGATGGCGGCGGACGGCCTCGTCGAAGTGTATATCTCGATCACCTCACTCGACCGCACCCTGTCGCGCCGCATGGAGCCGCGCGCGGCGGCGCCGGAACGTCGCGTTGCGACGGCGCGCGCGCTCGCGCAGGCGGGGATACCCACGGGAGTAATGTTTGCCCCCGTGATCCCGGGCCTGAACGACGAACACCTTGAGAACGTGCTCGCGGCGGCGGCCGGTGCGGGTGCGCGCTTCGCCGGTTTCGTCATGTTGCGCCTGCCGCGAGAGGTGAACCCGCTATTCAAGGAATGGCTCGCGGAACACTATCCCCTGCGCGCGGAACGCGTGATGAACCGGGTGCGGGACGTGCGCGACGGTCGCGAGAGCGATTCGCAGTTTGGACGACGCCTGAAGGGAACCGGCGCAATCGCCGGACTGATCGAGCAGCGCTTTCGGCGCGCGTGCCGGGAACATGGTCTGAACAAATCCGCGCATGCGCTGAATACGGACTTGTTCATCCCTCCACGCACCGACTCTCCGCAGCTCGCGTTGTTCTGAAACCCTCGCTCTCGCGACGGTAACAAGGGTGCGTCACTGCGGCTCAGAGATGTCCGCGAGATCCGGGCAATTCAATTCGATAATATTCGTCATGGTTGCTTGTACTTGCCAATCGACGGATTGTCGATAGAAATTTCGAACATTTCAGGACATCGAGAATAACGAGTAACAGCGCCAATGAAGTGACCTCTAGCGCCGAAATATTCCGATCAGATCGGCCCTGGCCAGCGAATGCTGACTTAGATGGAACCCGACTACGGCTGCTGAGGTATCAGCAGTAACGGGTAACGATTGCACATTCACCGCATGTATCGAGAAAACGTATCGGTGCATGTTCGATCCGGGCGGTGAGCATGGTCCACCGTATCCCGGGGTACCGAAATCCGTCCTCGTTTCGAGCGCTTCGGCCGGCATCTTTCCGGCATTCGGATCACCCGCACCCTGGGGCAGCGCCTTGACGTGTGCCGGAATATTTACTGCTACCCAATGCCAGAACCCGCTGCCGGTTGGTGCATCCGGATCAAAGCAGGTCACTACGAAGCTTTGCGTTCCGTCCGGCGCACCATGCCACGATAGCTGGGGCGATACATTGTTGCCATCGCAGCCGAATCCATAGGCTGCGGATAACACATGTTTATGTCCGAGGAGGTCGCCCTCCGAAAAATCCTCACTGGTCAATCTGAATAACATACGCTCTTGTTTCCTGGGAAAGGGGGTTAAAAAATCATCACGAACAGTGTTACCTCGGTTTATGCCGGCCATGTAAAACAGCCCACACTCCGCTGAGGTTAGTCTCAGATGGCCGTTAGTCCGCCATCGACCGGGATCACTGCGCCGGTAACGTATGAGGCTTCATCGGAGACGAGAAATAACGCCACGTTCACAATTTCTTCAGGGGTCGCCAGCCGCTTGAGTAAATGCATCGCTTTCATCGATTCGATCGCGGCGTTTTCATCCTCAATGCCGTCGAGCGTCTCGAGATACCGTCGCGGCATATTTGTATCCACCACGCCGGGGCAGATGGCGTTTACGCGGATATTGAAATCCGCAAGCTCCGACGCCATTGAGCGCGCGAGCTGCGCGAGGCCGCCTTTCGACGCGCCGTATGCCGCCATGGTCGGAAATCCCACAATTCCACCGACCGAAGAGTTGTGCAGGATACAGCCGCTGCCGCGCTTGATCATTGCTCGCGCTGCTAACTGGCTAAGGATGAACGATGCGCGCAGGTTCACCTGCAGAAGGCGATCAAGATCCACCGCCGACGTTTCAAGGAACGGTTTACCTAGCATCAATCCGTGATTGTTGAACAGGATATCGACGGCGCCAAATCGATTCACCGCAGCTTCGATAATCGCTTCGCACGTGCGCTCCTCGACGAGGTCGCCGCCTGCATAAGTGATCACTTCGGGCTGCGATTCGATTAGTGCCGCAACTACGCCATCAGGCTCATCTGCGATGTCGGTTGCCACCACCCGTGCACCTTCCTGCGCGAATCGACGGACTGCTACCTGGCCCTGTCCACCAAGGGCACCAGTGATGACAGCAACTTTATCTTTGAGTCTATCCATCACACGATCTCCCGTGCCGGTCGTGGCATATCAATTCTAAGCCCTGCCTGATGCAACAAGGGCAATACGTTTTCGCCGAAATATTTCAGCTCTTCGTAATAATCCAGAAATACGAGCAACACACCCTCAATTCCGATGTCGTTGAGCTCGACGAGTTTCTCAACGACTTGTTCCGGCGTGCCCACAAGCGGATAACCGCCCCAGCCCGCGATGAAGCGTTCGCCGTATTTCCTGATTTGTTCGTTGAATGAACCACTTTCCATGCCCAGCTGCGACATGATGTTGGTGGCAGCTTCCCAATCGCCATCATCAACAATGCGACGGTAATGTGCCTTGGCTTCGTCTTCCGTATCTCTGCAGCACATGAGTGCGAAACTCATCACGCCGCAGCGCCGTTTGTGAGCAGCGGCGCGAGCGTGAATGTCGCGCACCAGCCCGCCGCCCTGCTCAACCGTGGCGATGGTAATGAAGTTGAAATCCACTTCGCGCGCGGAAAACTCACGGCCGTCCTCGGAGTTGCCCGCATTCAGGAGCACCGGGTACGGGCGTTGTTTCGGCTTCGGAGAGAGGAAGCCGTCTTTGACCTTGAAATACTTACCCTGGTGATCGAAATTCTGCTCTGTCCACGCGCGCTTAACACAGGTAATCCAGTCCGCAGCCATCTCGTAGCGTTCGTCATGGGGTAGCAAACTGTTACCGAACATCTCGATTTCGGGGCGGAACCAGCCACACACAATATTCAACGCGAAGCGTCCGCCGGAGATATTGTCAATAGATGCGCCCTGCTTGGCAGCGAACAGCGGATGAGCTGTGGGCGTGTGCGACGTAGCGCAGACCATAATGCGCTCGGTATTGCACGCCATCGCCGTTGCCCAGGTATAGACTTCCAGATTATCCGCGTTGAATTTGGTGGTACCCCCAAAGTGCTTCCAGCGCCCGACCGGGACCATCAACTCAAAGCCAAGTTCGTCTGCGAGCTTCGCGATCTTTACGTTGTGTTCGTAGGTAGGTTCGAATGTCGTTGGGGCACTGGTGATCGTGCCACCATTGCTACAGTTGGTGGCAAATATCCCCAGCTTGAGTTTGTTGGCGTTATATACAGGAACATGCTCAAGGCGCCATTGCTCGATATCATCTGTATGAAACCCTGTTTCGTTAGTCATGATTCTCACCTCTCATCGTTCACATCGCGGACCGAAACACCTTTGTCGACGGCACGCCAGCGGGCCTCGAACTCGTATATTGCCGGGAATCCGATCAGGTTGCTCATTTCAGAAAATCCACTCAGATCACGCGCGCTGGCGGACGAACTACCCGTGCGCGCAAGATCGGCGAGTGCTGTATCGATGGCCTTTACTGCCGCCATCAACGCGAATACGGGATAAATTGCGATGGTGAAGCCCATCTCGATGAGTGCCTCTGACCCGAGAACAGGAGAAAGGCCGTGGTCGACCATATTCGCAATGAGCGGTGCGTTCACTGAAGCTGCGACACGCTCAAATTCTTCAACTGTCTCAGGCGATTCGACAAAGATAACGTCCGCCCCCGCTTCCCGGTAGGCGTTCGCCCGCTCGATAGCGACATCGATCCCGAGCGATGTGCGCGCGTCGGTTCTCGCGATAATCAGGAAGTTCGGATCGGTTCGCGCCTCATCCGCAACCCGGATACGATTGACCATGGTCTGGATGTCGGCAACCGTGCGGCCGTGAACGTGACCGCATTTCTTTGGGACCGTCTGATCCTCGATCTGGATTGCACATGCAGCAGTTCGTTCGTACTGCTGTACCGTGTGGCGAAGGTTGAGTAATTCACCGAACCCGGTATCGGCGTCGGCGATTACCGGAAGCGTCGTCGCCTCGCTGAGCCGGCGCACGGCATCAAGCATCTCTGCGAACGACATGATACCGGCATCGGGCAGCCCGAAACGGCTCGCGCTGATACCATACCCCGTGAGGTAAAGTGCCTCGAATCCGGCACGTTCCGCCAGCCGCAAGGAAATGAAGTCGTGGACGCCGGGCGCCAGGGTGAAAGTGCGGCGTCGAATGCGTTCGGAGAACGCCGCTCTTCGCGCGGTGGGAAGATCGTCACACATTGTGCTGTCCCTCAGTTTCGTGTGCGCCGCAGTCGAGCAGCGCCGCCGTGGCCGAAACAATGACCGACTTAGGTCACGCAATCCCCACCCTAAAGGAGGGGATTTGCGGAAGGGGTAATCGGCACGCTTACATCACTACTCTGCCCGCATTGTTCAACGCTGCCATCGCTCCCGTGCGGTTACGCACTCCGAGCTTTTGATAAATATTCCGCAGGTTCCACTTCACCGTGTTCTCAGTGAGAAAGAGCCGGGACGCAATCTGCTTGTTCGTCAATCCCTCGCCCAAGCACGCTATAATTGTAGCCTCACGCCTCGTCAGGCGTTCCATGCATTCCATGTTTGGGCCCGTAGCGAGTGCGTGCGGCGCTTTGTCGAGAATCGCCCTGACGCTCATTAACGGCGCATCGGCGGACTGATGAGACGACACCTCTTCGAGACGCTCCCGGACCCGGTCAATCAGCGTCACCGCCGCCGGCCCCTCGTCGAGAAGTAAGCGAGTAAATCCCTCGTTGGCAGTCGCCTCCAGCACCTCGAGCATATGCCGCATCGCAACCTTGGTGTCTCCGCGACGGTGCAGAGCAAGACAACGCATGACCCGCAGCTTGTTCGCGCGCCACCCCCGTCTCATCGAATCGGCGCGCTTGATTGCCGGTTCAATCAGGGCAAGAGCCTCATTAATCGCTCCTTCGTGCAGCAACAGGCGGATGGCGCCCAGGTCCGTGGCCTCCAGCTCGTCCGGGTAGAACGGTGTGCGGTGCATTTCGTTATCGGCAGTGATCGTCGGAATCCGATCCGCGAGTCGACGTGCTTCGATGATGTCGTCGTAAAGAAGATACAAACGCACGCGTTCCCACTGAAGGTTCATCACCAAACGGGGGAATGCTCGCCGCATCCCTTCTTCGATCGCGTTGTCAACGAAGTGAAGTGCAGACGCAATGTCTTCATCAGCAGCGAGCAGGCGGGTCATCGTGACCGGGCTCAAACTCACGATGCCGCAGTAGGCAAACTCGCTGGCAAAGGAAAGACTCAAACGAATTTTCTCGCGAGCTTCAGCGAGACGGTTCTGTTCCATCAGGATGTCGGCAGCAAACCCGTCCACGACGGCTCGGGAAGGACTTTCCGCACAGTCGCTTTCAATTTCACGAGCCTGTCCGTAAATCCGAAGCGCCGCATTGAGCCTGCCCTGAACCGCTTCGAGCAATCCGCGATATGCAAGGGAAAATGCCTGCCCGAACGTGCTTCCTACATACGCATGGTTCGCGGTGCCCTCCGCCAAATGCGCCTCTGCTTCATTGAACCGGCTCATCAGAATTTCTGCATACCCGCTGACGTTGCAGATAACGCCTCTTTCGAAGCTCTTGTTGCTGGCCACACCGTTGAGGTACTTCTCGGAAAGCGCGAGGCCTTTGGTGAAGTCTCCGGTTATCATTGCAAACATCGTTTCGTGCATAGCGAGACTGCGACACTCGGGCGCACCCAGCGAACCGGCGTCGCGACATCGTAGGAGCAAGTCGAGCTCGGCGTTCGCGCGTGCCACATCGCGTACAAGCAGATGAGCCCAGACTGTAGCAACAAGGACATCCTGGCGCTGGGACAATGTGCTCAGCGACTGGGTATCGGCCCAGGCCGCGATGCGCATTGCGGCACCGCGCTGTATAGCAACCTGGCCCGGGCCGGCAATGAAATTCTCGACGAACGACGCATCATTGCTTGCTATTGCGTGCTCGATCGCCTGGTTGAACAGTTCCATGTCGGCCAGCGCAAGGGCTGCGCGCTTATGCAGGCGCTTTACATCGGTGGCACGCGTACGTGCCAACTCGCGCCGAAGCATTCCGCGAAACAACGAATGGAAACGCAGCCATTCGCTGCCGTCCGACCGTGTTAGAAACAGATTCGTATCCTGGATAACATCGATCATTTGACGACTGTCGTCACGATTAAGTAACGCGTCACAAAGACCCGGGTGCAGGTCACGGAGGATACTGGTGTCTAACAGAAAGTCCTTTAGCGACGGATCTTGTTGCGCAAGGGTCTCTTCGGCCAGATAGTCGTGCAGATTGGGTATCGTAACCCCGCCATCGACGATGAGCTTACCGATATCATCGCGAGTTCTCATGCATCTGGACGCGAGTTCAACAGCCATAGGCCAACCCTCCGTACCCGCCAAGATTGCGCTCACCGCATCATCATCGATCCAGTTCGCGCCCGTTGCGCGCAGAAACGTGGCGATGCTCTCCTGGTCGAATTCGAGCGCTTTCGCGCCGATATCGAGGACTTCTCCGCGAATGCGAAATCGCGCGAGCCGCAAATTCGGCTTTTTTCGGCTGGCAAGAACCAGGGTGTGACGGGTTGGAAGGTTCTCGATCAAATTGTCGAGTTCCATGAATGCGGCGCTGTCGGAAAGAGTTTCGAGCTCGTCAATGAAAATCGTTAGCGGAACATGAAGGTTGCGAAGCGCATGTAGCAGTCCGGGAAGCCCACCCGACATTCCGGGAACCGGATCACGACCGGAAATCGCGACGTTACCGGTTCCCTGAACTACAGCGATACCAAGATACTTGACCAACGTTTCGCGGTCGTCGCCTGGATCAAGCGTCAACCATATTGCCGGCATTCCTTCTGCTCGTAACGTACGGCATTGCGCGACCATCCAGGTCGTTTTGCCGTATCCGGCCGGTGCCTGGACCATCACCACCCGGATAGAGTTGGAACGGGTAAGGTCTATGGTCGGCGTATTGTTTTTGACGATCGTCCCGGGCCCTGGTGGCGGAAAAATCTTCGCCTGGATGAACTCAGCCCTGACGGCGGGATGGCGCTTCATTCGATCCTTGATTCGTTCATTGCGTGTGTCCGAATATGGCTGTCCTCCCAAGCCGAGAACGCCACGATTGTATAAATGTCTACCGCCGTGAAGCAGATATGATGTAATTTGCGTTTAGGGCGTTCGGCCGCGTCACGCACGCCTGCGGATTCCATTTTCGCAAATTTCAATTTTGATCCGCAGCTTGAATCTGAACTCAATTTCCATGCGGCGATTGTTCGACCGCCACATCGTGCTCCAACGAAGCCGCTCTCTTTTCGAACTCATACGTTCGATCGACCGCGGTACTACCCGTTGCTGTCCAATGCACACTGTGACCGCAACGCGATGAAAGTATGGGTTTGATGTGCGATACCAGGATCAGTGTACACCGGACAGCGCTGAACGACTTCCTTTGCCTGGAGAACTTGTGCGTCTTTATCCTCATGTGCCTGGCAATCCCAACGACTGGACAACCTGGTCCCCGAATTGGTTGTATCGAGCCGAGCTTGAAGCTGTCCGTGTGCGGTCCAACGCTATGGGGGGCGTTTATCCCCACGCCGGGAATCGCGCAATTTTCCCTCGCGCGGCCACCATCCCGCGCATGGCGCGCAAGCTAGCGCCGCAGAAAATAAATCCAGCGCCAAAAATTCAGCAGCGCCGCGAGCGACGCGGCAACATAGGTGAGCGCGCAGGCGGTGAGGATTCGTCGCGCGGCGGGCAACTCTTCGCGTGGTACGTAGCCGAGCGCGAGGATCGGCAGCGCGCGACGAAAGCTTGCGTCGAATTCCACCGGTAAGGTGACGAAGTGCACGACGACCGGGATCAACAATACTGCCAGACCACCGGCCAGCATCAGTGCGCCCGTGGCGGGAACGCGGGTCAGGGCGGTGACGAACGGCAAGGCAATCAGGATGATTGCACCGAGGCGCTCCGACAGGGCGGCGACGTTGACGAGCCGCGTGCGCCATTTCAGCGGCGCATAACCGAAACGGTCCTGGATAGCATGGCCCACTTCGTGCGCAGCGACGACTACGGCGGTGAGCGATTTGCCGTCGTGCACCGCTTCGCTCAAGCGCACGACTTTGGCGACCGGATCGTAATGATCGCCGCCGGGAATTCGTTCGACCGTAACTCCATCGAGTTTGCTGTTTTCGATCAGGTGGACCGCGAGTTCGCCACCCGTGCCCGGTATCTCGTCGCGATGCCGGCTGTGACGTTTGAGAATGTAGCGTGCCCACAGTTGTGGACCGAACACCGCCGCGAGTACGAGCAGCGCGCCGAGCAACAGGGTCATCGCGCTTGTTCCGGTAGTGTCAGCCGGAACACGACCGCGGTGATGTCGTCGCGCTGAGTGGCGCTGCCGCGAAAGCGTTCGAGTGCTTCCGCGATCGCCTCACAGAGTGTAGCCGCCGATGCGTCCCGGTGGCTGCGGATCAGATCGCGCAAGCGCGCCTTGCCGAAAAACTCACCGCGCGGGTTACGCGCTTCCCAAATCCCGTCGGTTGCCAGCACGACGATATCATCGGGCCCGAGGTCGGTTACCTCGCTGTCGTGATACTGCCACTGCCCATCAACCCCGAGCGGAATATCGTTGCCCGCGAGTTCCGCAAATGCGTTCGTCGCGCGATTGAAACGGATCGCCGGTTCGTGACCCGCGCTGCACCAGCGCGCACTGCCGCGTTCCGGTTCGATATCGATATAACACAGGGTCATGAATTGTCCCGCAACGACGCCGTCGACGATGTTGCGGTTGATGTGGTTCATGCGCTCGCCCGGCGAGATTGCAGAATCCGCGGTGCCGCGCAGCAGTGCGCGCACGGTTGCCATCAACAACGCCGAAGCGATCCCGTGACCGGCGACGTCACCGATGGCAACCCCAAGGCGCTCGCGCACGCCGACTGCCGGAGACAGAAAATCGTAGTAATCGCCGCCCGTCTGTTCCGAGTAGATGCTGAAGCCGGCGATGTCGATACCGGGAACAGCCGGAGATTCGAGTGGCAGCAGGCGACGCTGCACTTCGGCAGCGAGATCGAGCGCTTCACGCACGCGTGTGTGTTCACGCAACTGCGGTACCATCGCGTTGAACGCTTCGCCGAGCGCCTGCAGTTCATCGCCGCTGCGGATGTTCACCCGGGTTTTGAAGTCGCCGGCGGCGACCCGGTTCACGGCGGCCGCGAGTTTGTTGATCGGCGCGGTGATGGTCTTCGAACCGACGAACGCGAGCAGCATCACCACCGCCGCAATCCCCAGCGCGAACGGCACCGCGCGGTCGATATGACGCTGCGTGCTCTCCAGCGCGTAGCGGGCCGCGCGGATGGCGGGGTCGACGAGGGTGCTGGCCGGTACGATAAACAGCAGGTCGCCGGTTTGTGCACCGAACGGCTGATAAACGACGACGCTGTCACGACCGTTATAGTGCGTCCGCAAGTATCCCGGTTCGCGCTCGCGCATACGCTCGTGCAATGTTGCCGCGGTATCCGCGGGCAGTTTGAGGCGTATCGCGTTACGGGGTTCGCGCCAGTCACTCGTTTGCACCGAACTGTGGGTTCGCGCGGCGATGCCGATTTCCACCGCGCCCGCATCGGTGTCCTCGATAAGAAACGTCAGCAGCGCTTCGCCGTCGTGGCCAAGCGCTGCCGGCAGCGTCAGACTTTGCAGCAGATCGACGAGCGAGACATCGATGCCCGCGACACCAACGAACTCGTCGTCGGAATCGTGCAGTGCGATCGTTGCATTGATAAACGCGCGACCGGACACGGCATCAATGTGTGGCGGTGCCCAGCGGATGCCGCCCGCACGGTCGCGGTTACGGTACCAGGCGCGTTTGCGTGCATCATAATCCGCCGGAAATGCGCCGTGCCCGGGATAGCTTCCGAGCAGGCCGTTCGCGAGCGCGATGAACTGCCGGTAGATCACATCGTGGTGATCGGTATGGATCTCCCGGTAAAGTGACGTCAACGCAGTCAGCCGTGCAGCGTCGTCGCGCAATTGAGAACGTTCGGTATTCGCAGGATTGAAGAAAACCTGATGATCGAACGACACCGCAACCGGCGCGGCCGCGCCATCGTGCGATCGCGCAAGGTACTTGTCCGGCTCGGTGACGAGCGCGAGTGCGGGCGCGGCGGCATCGAAATCATCCGACCACAATACCGTCGCCGGATTCGCCGGCGCGCGCAACGCGGCGCTCGCTTCGCGCGCCTGCAAGCGCAGTGCAAGTTCGATCAACTGGCGTTCACGTTCCACTCTGCGGGCATAATTTTCCGCGACCTGCTCAAGGTTGCGGCGGGTTTGTTCACTCAATGCCTGGCCGCTTTGCTCGGCCAGTCGGGCACCGAGCGCGGATACGCTGCGGGTATCGAGCCAGCCGCTGATGATCAGCGGCCCGATGCCGATCGCGAGCAAGGCGATCAGGATTTTCCAGCGGATTTGCAGCGAGGTTCGCATCGACTGCTAGTCGCGCCGTAACTGCGAGATATGCAGGCCAACGAAACGGGCGATCAGCACGGTGAGGAAAACCTGGCCGATGACGGCCGACAGATAAGAGAACACCCGCGCTTCGGGCGTGCCCGGAATCAGATCACCGAATCCGAGCGTCGTCAGACACGTGAAACTGTAATAAATGAACAGGTTCATCGGGCTGTCCGCGTTCAAACCGACCACCACGTCCGCGGAACCCAGCAGCGTGTTCGGATCGAGAATTTCCAGAAACCGAAAGATGAATCCACCGCCGATCCCGAGCAGCAGGTAAGTACTGATCGCGCCGAGCAATTCATCGAGCGTAATTGTCGGTGCCTTGAATATATGCAGAAGAATGATCGCCGCGGTGAATTGAAAGAAAATGAATCCG
This sequence comes from Gammaproteobacteria bacterium, assembly GCA_965216305.1. Lineage (GTDB taxonomy): Bacteria > Pseudomonadota > Gammaproteobacteria > UBA11873. The sequence continues at coordinate 687,814 of OZ244144.1, forward strand.
AGAAACGATGACACGAGCCCGAGCAGCTGCGAGGTGAGCATTTGCGCGAGCCATGCGCACAAAAACGTCGCGATGGCGATAATCAAACCGGTGACGAGGAAGCGCCGGTCGTGGCTGATGGCGTACACGCTGGACAGCAGTGTGATGCTGAGCAGGGCGTTGAACAGGCCCTTGTCGTCTTCGAAGAACGCACTCGCGATCAGCAGACACAGCAACGATCCAAGCAGGAAGGCGAAGCGCCCGGAGCGGCCAGACAAGGCGGCGAAGAAATTCATGCGGTCGCTGAGTGATGCAAGTGGCGTGGATTCAGTTCACGGTAGGGGCGGCCGGCTGCACCACAGCGGTGCCGGCGACGAGCGGCGGTAATTCCCATTGCGCGAGCTGCGCGCCGTTAGCAATTAATTGCGTGACGGAATGCAGCAGCTTGTTGTTGATTGCGAGATCGATGCCGGCGCCGGATTCCGGTCCCAGCGACATCGTAAACGCGCCGTCGGGATCACGCCTGAGCTGCATTTTCGACAACAGGATCGGCGCATCGCCGAGCGGGAGTGTTTTCGGGGAGTCCTTGTAGGGCGTATCGAAGTCCGCGTCGCTGACGGCTTTCTCGTGTTCGAACGCGAGTACTTCGCGTTGCGCCAGCGGGTTCGCCTGGGTCTGCACCGTTGGCGACAGCTGCAGCGCCTTGCCGAGCGCCGGCCAAATCATCTTGACGAAACGGCGTGTCAGCCAGAAGCGGTATTCCAGCCCCTCGTCGCCGGCAACCCGCATGAGCAGGCGATCCTCTACCGGGACGAATTTGATTTGTATCTGTTCGATTTTCGCCATAGAGCTGGACCGCGGAGTGTGCCTGTACCGGGACCCGAAATTTTCTGCGACACTGCGTCCCGCTGCCGATTTCCCGATAGTGTACGGATGTCTGAATTAAACCACTACGACAATACCCACCCCGAAGCGGGCTCGCTCGGCCCACAACAACGCTATGAGCGCGATCTCGCCGCCGGTACGCTGCTACCCGATGCCGCACAGGCGGGCGCGATCGCGCACGTCGAACGTCTTTACCGCGAACTCAGCGCACAACCGGCGCGGCGGGCATCGTTTCTCGATCGGATCCTGCGACGAGTCAGTCCCGGCGGGGAGCCGATCCGGGGCCTTTACCTGTGGGGCCGGGTGGGCCGGGGCAAAACCTATATCGTCGACACGTTCTACGACTGCGTACGCGACGAACGTAAATTGCGCATTCATTTTCACAGTTTCATGCGCCGCGTGCATGGCGAACTGCGTCAACTCGGACACGAGTCGGATCCGTTGTCGATCATCGGCCGGCGCTGGGCCGCGGATATTCGTCTGCTGTGTCTCGATGAGTTTCACGTCGGTGACATTACCGATGCGATGATACTTGCGAATCTGTTGCGCGCGCTGTTTGACAACGGTGTGACGCTCGTCGCCACGTCGAACGAGGCGCCGCGACAGTTATATCGGGATGGCCTGCAGCGCGATCGTTTTCTGCCGGCAATTGCCTTGCTCGAGCAACATCTCGACGTGTTCGAACTGGCCGGTGATCTCGATTATCGACTCCGTGCGCTCGAACAGGCGGGTGTGTATTACACCCCGCACGACGCGGATACCGACCGGCAGATGGCGCAGCGCTTTCGTGATATTGCGCCCGAACCCGGGGAGAGTGGCGGCGCGATCGATATTGACGGTCGCCTGATTCCAACGCTGAGACATGCTGACGGGGTGGTGTGGTTCGATTTCGCGACCCTGTGCGGCGGTCCGCGCGCAACCGGCGATTACATCGAAATCGCCCTGTGCCACCACACGATTGTGCTCAGCGACGTGCCCCTGCTCGATCGCGACGCCAGTGACGCAGCGCGCCGGTTCATCAATCTCATCGACGAACTCTACGATCGTAACGTCAAGCTGATTGTCTCCGCCGCGGCGCCACCCGAAGCGCTCTACACCGGCACCCGGCTCGCCGAGCCCTTTAAACGTACCGCCAGCCGTCTGCGCGAAATGCAATCTCACGACTACCTCGCCCGCCCGCACCTGTGCGACTAGACGGTTGCGGGCCGACGGCGCGGCAAGTGGCGCTGTCGGCCTGCGGTCGTTGCCTAAAAACCCACTAAAATCTCTATTATCAATTAGTTACACTAATAACTTGACATATTAAATTACTATACTATTCTAATCACCTAAGAACACTTGATTAATTAGGATGTGACCTTCGCCCAGGCGACCAAGGCATCCATGAACGGAGCAGAGACAGTGCAGGCGACGATGAACCAGGGACGACCACCGATGGCAAAACTGCTATCCAACCGTTACGGGGACGGTCTCATCTACCTGCCGAAAGCTTCACAGTCAGGCGCGTTGCGCGATGCGATCAAGGCCGGATTCGTCAGCGAAGACGGCTACCTCACGCGCAAAGGCCGTAATTTCCTGGCACAGACCCAGATTCAAGACCTCCGTGGGTGAGTAAAGACAGGTCCCATCCTGTCACCAGCGTTTAGGGCTGCCTTCGGCAGCCCTTTTTTTTTGCTGGCTGCTTCGTATAGCTCTAATAGTTATAAATATATCGAAAACAATTCGTTTTAAGAATATATAGTCGTTGTTACAGTCCGTCGCGAATTCGGCCGCGGCATAACGCCGCGCGCATATGAGGCAGACTGTATATGTACCGTTACGACGAATTTGACCAGACACTGGTCGATGAACGCGTCGCCCAGTTTCGCGACCAGACGACGCGCTTCCTCGCCGGCGAACTCAGCGAAGAATCGTTTCGTCCGCTACGGCTCATGAACGGCGTCTATCTGCAACGTCATGCGCCGATGTTGCGGGTCGCGATCCCTTACGGGCTGCTGTCCTCACGCCAGATGCGACTGCTCGCCACGATTGCGGATCGCTACGATCGCGGCTATGGACATTTCAGCACGCGTCAGAACATCCAGTACAACTGGCCGCAACTGGAGCGGATCCCCGACATCCTGGCCGATCTCGCAAGCGTACAAATGCACGCGATCCAGACGAGCGGTAACTGCATTCGCAATACCACCTGCGATCATCTGGCCGGGGTGGCACCGGACGAGATCGCCGACCCGCGGCCGTACTGCGAGATCATCCGCCAATGGTCGACTTTGCACCCTGAATTCTCCTACCTGCCGCGCAAGTTCAAGATAGCCTTCACGGGTGCGAGTAATGATCGCGCAGCAGTAGCGGTACACGACATCGGTTTCTATGTAACGCGCAATCACGCCGGTGAGATCGGTTTTCGCGTGCTCGTCGGCGGCGGCCAGGGGCGCACCCCGCACATCGGCTCAATCATCCGTGAGTTCCTGCCGGAAGCGGATTTGATGTCCTACACCGATGCAATCCTGCGCGTCTACAACCGCTTCGGCCGTCGCGACAACAAATACAAAGCGCGGATCAAAATCCTCGTCAACGCGCTCGGGGCGGAGAAGTTCACCGAACTCGTTGAACAGGAATGGCTGGACAGCGATCCCGCGAAGCTCGCGTTGACCAGCGCGGACATTGACCGCATACGCGCCCATTTCGAACCACCGAGCTATGCGGAACCGGCGGACGACAGCCATATCCGGGCCTGGTATCAGGCCAACGAGGCGTTCCGGCGCTGGGTCGACCGCAATACGGTGACGCACCGGGTGCCCGGTTATCGCGCCGTCATGATTTCACTGAAAGCGCCCGGGGTTGCTCCCGGTGATGCGACCACGGCGCAAATGAATCTCGTCGCGGACCTGGCCGATGACTTCGGCTTCGGTGAGATTCGGGTAACGCACGACCAGAACCTGTTGTTGCCTGACGTTGCCGTCGGCGATCTTTTCGATCTGTGGCAACGCCTGAAAGCGGGCCAACTGGCTACCGCGAATATCGGCCTGCTGACGGATCTGATCTGCTGCCCCGGTCTCGATTTCTGTTCACTCGCCAATGCGGGATCGATTCCCATCGCGAACCAGATTAACGAGCGTTTTGATGATCTCGATTACCTGCACGACATCGGCGAGGTGAAAATCAAGATGTCCGGTTGCATGAATGCCTGTGGCCATCACCACGTCGGCCACATCGGCATCCTCGGGGTCGACAAGAAGGGTGAAGAGTTCTACCAGCTGACGCTGGGCGGCTCGGCCGGGAACGATACCGCGCTCGGCGAACGTCTCGGGCCGGCAATCGACAAGCACGGGGTTGCCGACGCGATTGCCGATCTGCTTGACGTTTATGTTGAGCAACGGCGCGAGGACGAACGCTTCATCGATACTTACCGGCGCATCGGTATTGAGCCGTTCAAGTCGCGCGTTTATGCGCCCAAACCCGCGGCAATCGAGGTGGCAGCGCATGCAACTCATTAAGCACGGTCGCGTGATTTCCAACCCCTGGCAGCGGATCGACGATGATGCAAGCCTGCCGGCCGCGGGTGACGTCATCGTTTCGCTCGCACGCTGGAGCGAAGCCGCGGCGACGCTGGCGCAACACGCGGGGCGGATCGGTATCCGGGTTGACTCGGATGCCGATATCGATACCCTTGCGGGGAACCTGCCCGCGCTCGATCTCATCGTGCTCGAATTCGCCACGTTCGTCGACGGACGGCACTACTCCAATGCCGTGCGACTACGCTCGTTCTACGCCTTCTCGGGAGAACTTCGCGCGGCAGGTGACGTGCAGCGCGATCAGCTGAACTATTTGCAGCGCTGCGGTTTCGATGCGTTCGAAGTGGCCGATGATGTCGATGTTGCTGATTTTCTGCGCGGCGCAGACGAGTTCAGCGGCGTGTATCAGTACGCGCTCGACCACCGCACCCCGGCTTATCGTCTGCGTGGTGGCTTGATGTAGTGTCTACAGCGCATCGATAAATTCAATGACGGCCTGCGCCGTTGCCGCGGGTTGCTCGATCATGCAGTAGGTACCGCCGCCGTCGGCCACGAGTTCGAGTTTCGCGTTCGCCGCCAGGGCGAGTAACGCTTCGGCCAGCGCGCGATTGCCGGCTTCTGCGTAACCGAGGTGACCGGACTCCCCCATCAGCACAAGGATCGGACAACTGATCCGGGCGACATCGGCAGTGAAGTCATTGGTCGCGACAATCCGCATCGTTTCCGCCAGCGTATTCAGCGAAAAGTTCTGCTCGAAACACGCGGCCTCCCAGCGTGCTATCTCGCCCTGGCGCGCACCGAACACGTTCTGCTCCGCGCAGCCAATCCAGCTCGTGAGACACGCGAGCGCATCGTAGCCAAACGTTTCGCCGATTGCCGTGAACCCCTCGAAGGCCTGACGAAACCCGGCATCTGCCTTGAACATAGGGTAGGTGATGAGCGCGCGGACACGCGCCGGGTATTTAGCCGCATAGCGGATGCTGATCGGCGATCCGGTCGAGGTTCCCCACAGTACCGCGTCGTTAACCGAGAGTTCGTTGAGTACGATCTCCAGATCATCGACCCAGGTCTCCTGGCTGTAGCAGCCACCGGGCCACGTCCGGTCGGAATGCCCGGCGCCACGGTAATTCCAGTCGATTACCTGGTAGCGTTCCGCGAGCGTATCGCGCACGTAGTCCCACTGGTTGTGCAACAGTCCGAAACCGCCGGACAGCGGCTGACCGCTACCGTGAATGTCATACCACAGGGACGTTCCTGCGTGCGTAATCGTCGGCATGGGGGCTCTCTGCTAGGATTGCGTGTGTACCCAGTTTATTCCACAAACGCCGACGACATCGCTCGCGGCCGCGCGAGCTGTTGCGATAGTCACTGATGTCCACTACCGGAGTGCCGTGCATGATTCGCTTGCTGACATTGTTACTGTTGATGCCATGCTGGATGGGGGCAGCATTCGCCGAGCCCGCGGGCGACGATGAGGCTGAACTCGCGGCGCTGTATCTCGACCTGCATCGCAATCCCGAGCTGTCATTCCGGGAGATCCGCACCGCCACCCGGATCGCGGACGAACTCGCGGTGCTCGGTTTTGACGTGACGCGTGATTTCGGCGGTACGGGCGTTGTCGCGCAATTCAATAATGGCGAGGGCCCAACCGTGCTCGTGCGCGCGGACATGGATGCGCTGCCGGTACGGGAACAAACCGGCCTGCCGTACGCAAGTACCGCCCGGGGCATGAGCATCGACGGTGAGGAGAAACCCGTTATGCATGCCTGCGGTCACGATATCCACATGACCGTCCTCATCGGCACCGCCGCGCGCCTGGTGCGCGACAAGGCGCACTGGCGCGGCACACTGATCATGATCGGACAGCCGGCGGAAGAGCGTGGTGCAGGCGCCAAGGCGATGCTCGATGCCGGCCTGTTCACGAAGTTCCCGCGCCCCGATTACAACCTGGCTCTGCATGTTTCGGCCGGCTTGCCGGCCGGGCAGGTCGGCTACGTGGCGGGCGCGGCGCTTGCAAATGTGGATTCCGTTGACATAACCGTCCGTGGCGTCGGCGGCCATGGCGCGTATCCGCATGCAACGAAAGATCCGATCGTGCTCGCGGCGGAAATCGTCACCGCGCTGCAGACCGTGGTGTCGCGCGAGCTGTCGCCGCTGGAACCGGCGGTGTTGACGGTCGGCTCGATCCACGGCGGCTTCAAACACAATGTGATTCCGGACGAAGTGAAAATGCAGCTCACGCTGCGGTCCTATACGGCGGAAGTCCGCGCGCAGATGATCTCGGCGATCCGGCGTATCGTCGCCGGGCTTGCCGTTGCTGCCGGAATACCCGACGATCGCATGCCGCTCGTCGAGGTGAAAGATGAATTCACACCTGTCGCCTACAACGATCCGGCATTGACCACACGGCTCGCGGCGGTATTCAGCGATGTGCTTGGCGCCGACAAGGTGATCGAATCGAGCCCGGTCATGGGGGGCGAGGATTTCGGTCGCTACGGCCAGGTGGAACCGAAAATTCCGAGCATGATTTTCTGGCTCGGCGCGGTTAACCGCGAGACCTACGCAGCATCCCAGGCCGGCGGCGCGCCGCTGCCGTCGCTGCATTCGCCATTCTTCGCCCCGGAATACGCGCCAACTATCCACACCGGGGTGCGGGTCATGTCAGCAGCGGTACGAGAGTTGTTCGCTGGCGTCGAGTAGATAGAACGCGCTGTCTGCGCGAGGGAAATACACTGATGAAGCACTTGCTGGTTGTACTGACCGAACCCGTCGACGGACGCGAAGCGGAATTCAATGAGTACTACGAGAACCTGCATATTGATGAAGTACTCGAAACGACCGGTTGGCAGGCGGGGCAGCGTTATCACCTGAGCGATGAAGCCGGCGCGAAATGTCCACTCCCGTTCCTCGCGATCTATGAGGCGGAAGCGGACGAACCGGCTGAACTCCTGCAAACGCTGGCGGCAACCCGACCCCAACGCGTACAGAGCGACGCGCTCAATATGAAAACGGCCGCTGCGTGGGTGTTTTCGCCGACCGGGCCGCGCCATGAACGCTGAACCGCCGCGGTGATGAATTCCTGGCGTTATGTCGTCCGCGTCGCTGGCAATGCCGCGCGGTTCCCGGTCGAGGTACCTCGGGGCGCCTGGGTCGTCCATAACGAGTGAATCCTGCCTGACCCGAACGGGGCCTGCACGGCGAATCCTGAGCACGACGACCCGCTTGGACGCTGGCCCGCGTGACGCACAGGCAGTCAACCGGACCGCACCTCGCACGATGCCTTGTCTGGCGCCGCAACAGCGGCGTCCGCGAGCGAAAACGGTCTTAGGAAGGACCGCGCGATGCGCATCATGCACACCGCGCGGTCAATTAGAGGCGAAACACCATGCCCTCTTGCGAGGAACACACCACGGACCCTCTGGGGAAAGGTCCGAACTTCACGGGTCTCCTGAGGAAAGAACCGTACTTGGGTAATTGCAGTATCCGTGCCAATTTTCAGCGTAGTAAATTCAACAGCTTACGGAAATTTGTTTTGCCGCACTGCACCATTCGTGCGCGCGACCCGCGAGAGTGAACTCTTGCGGTGCAGTCAGGGCGCAAGCCGCGACGAACGGCTTGCTCTCAGTGTCCGGACGTCGGTATTTGCGGCGCGGGGGCTGGCGTGGCCGCTGCCGGGCTTGCACTCGAGGCCGCAGCCGCTGCCGGCTCCGATGCCAGCCGCGGCTTGTGATATGCCTCGATCAGCCGATGCAGTCGGGTCGCGAATGTCTGGTGATCGACGGCGGAATTACGTCGCAGCACGTTCGACATCAGCGTCACAATGTAATGCAGTTTCCGTTCACCCGCTGGCGCTTCGACGATCGCGACGGAGTTCATGAAATTTCGTACGTTGCCATGGTACTTCTTGCACACGAAGCCCGGCTCGGGTTTGCATCCGTACCATGAGCCGCTCTTGAAATAAACGGCGGCGTCGTTCAGTGCAGGCGCCGAGGCGTAGCGGATCCGTCGTTCCGTGACATAGAGCAGGCGTTTCATTTCGCGTGAGGAGAACTCGTCGACGAGAAGCCCCTGTTCCATTTTCAGGGTCAGTTCCATCAGTGCGCGCGACGTCGCGTAACTCGTCGTACCCTGAACCTTCTGCTTGCCGGTGCGGGTGAAAAAGCTGCCCTGGCGGATCTGTTTCAGATCGAGGCCGTTCTGCGTAATCGGCTTCTCGATAAACGTCGCGAGGCGCCGGGTCAGATCCTGGCGCGGCGTGTTCGCGAAATAGGCTTTGGCGGTTGCTTCGTCAACCGGGTAGTCCGTGCCGAACTTCGACAGCAGCATGCCGTGCTTCGTCAACGTCGCGGCAGCGGCATTCGAACTCGGTGAGGCCATCCAGTCGAGGTACTCGAACAGGCTGCCGCGATCGCCAAGCTGCAGCGGGCGGCGGATCAGCTTCTCGTTTGTCCGATCCCACATTCGTACCGTATGCGAATCGGAAATGATGAACTCATCGGCGACAATTTCCGTATCACGCAGTACGCGCCAGCGTGCATCGAGATCTTCCGGATAATAATCGGCGAGCGCCTGGAAAATGCCGAGTGCAACAAGGATTTTGCCGACGCTGCCAGGGTTACGCGTGACATCGCCGTTTATTTCCGCATAACGGGGCTCGGCGAGGTTGCTCAAATCGAGCACGGACACGCCGTAACGGTTGGTGTATTCGCCGAGCAGACCTTCGATCTGGCGTTTGAAAATGGCATCGACCGGCGGCAGGACCAGGTCCTTGTGCTCCGTGAGGCGGATATCCACTTCGGCCGTAGACAACAGCGCGCCGCGCGGTTGTTTGCGGTCCCGGATCAGATCCTGCTCAACGCGTTGCATGTATTCGAGTCGCCCGATACCGGTTTTCTCGTAGGCATCGATGGGATAGGCGTGGACGGCGCCTCCAGGCAGCGCGCTCGCGAGCAGGGCGAACACGATCAGAAGCAATACCGCTTCAGGTGCGGTGAGGCGGTTCGTTGGCGGCGGCGCAGCGGCGTTCAGTGTTCGCATAATGATTCCTCGTCGTAGCAGTTCGGGTTGAGCGCACAGATTCATGGCGGCGGTGTGTTTCGCGTGTATCACGGCACTTCGTCGAGTTGCAGCGGCAGCTCGCGGCGAGCGGCAAGTGGTGCATCGAGTTCGTGCAACACCGTGTTGCCAAGCGCCTTGTCGCTGTCGAGAAACGGTCGGATCTGAAACAACACGAGTTCACCGTCGAGAAAACCAAACTCGATATCAGCCGGCGCCGGATTACCCGCGGCGTTGACAACATCCGGGAAGCGGGTCGGCAGGTCGCGCGCGAGTTTCACGAGCTGTTGGATTTCTTTATCGCCGAGCACCCGGTCGGCGGTACTGACGGGCAGTTTGCTGACGCCGCCGGACAGCTCAACCTGGCGCCGGTACGGCGCCGTCGCGGCGGCCATGAGGCGCACCTTGCCGCTGCGGGTATTGATTCTGAGCGACTCGGCCGATTGACCATCGACCGCGCCGCCCACCCCTTCGTTCACCGCGACCGACAGCCAGTTGCCATCGCCGCTATCGATGTCCTGGGTGACGAGCACGCCGGATTTTTCCGCGTCGACGCTGCGCATGAGCAACACCGCCGGGTAGACGTGTTCCGGTTTGTCCATCAGTGTTTGCCGCCACGCGAACGATCGGGCGCTGAAGGGTGAGGCCCACACGCGCGAGATCGCGGTGAAAATATTCTCGATGCCAACGACGTTCGCGACAGTCAGGTTGAGTCCGGCGCCGGTAAATCCCGGCAGGTCTTCGACGTTCGTATCGCTGCGCACGAAAACCCCGAAGCGTCCGTCCGCACCGAATACCTCGACGAGTTTTGCCCGCAGGCGTTGCCGGAATTCATCGCCCGGGTCGGCGCGCAACACCGTTTCTTGCAGCCGCGCGCGGAACGTCTCCGTTTCCGCGCGGCGTTCGGGGCTGTCCGCCGGCAGCGCCGCGAGCCGACGGTATTCGCGTTGCATCCATTCGAACACGCTGCCGTCGGTCGCCGGCAGCGGGGCCTCGAGCAGGCGTTTGAACGCGCCGAACGGGATTGCGAGCCCTTCCGCCACAGCCTCGGGGTAGTGATGTTTCAGTTCCCCGAGCTTGGCGGCTTTGGGCCCGACGATGCGTCCGGAATCCGTTGCGCGTAATTCGCTCAGGGTCACGAAGCGTTGCTCGTCGAGATCGAGTTTGTCGAGATCAACGCGGATCAAGGCGCTGTCAGCGTCATCCGCGGCTGCATCGGCAAACGCTTTGTCGAGGCTGCCGTCATCACGCGAGAGTCGCACTGAACCCGCCGGCGACACGGCAAGGACAACACGCTCACCGGCGTGGCGTCGTAAAACGTCGAGCAGGCTCTGGTCGACGCCGACATTCGGAATTCCCAGATTGCGCGCGAGCAGTTGCACGTGCGACAGCGGATTGCCTTCGCCCTCGGTGAGGATGCCGGCAATAGGCGGTAGTTCTGAAACCGTTTCCGGCAGCAGATAGATACCGGCCGGATCGAGTTCATCGAGCTCCCGGGTGCCGACAACGTGCAGGATGCCGCGCGCGAGTCCGGGATTCAGGCTGCGCAGGCGCGCGCCGACATCGTCTCCGAACAGCTCGTTGCGGACACCGGCGAGGCGGTTCGCGTCGCGTACCTGTTCGTCGATCAAGGCGGCATAATGAAACATCGGGCTGCCGCGCAGGTAGTCCTGGATGAACAGGTGGGCTTTTGGTTCGATTTCGCCGAGCGTCGCCATGGCGTCACCGAAAAAGCGTCGCAGGTTCTGCGTGCCCCAGTTCGGCACGAGGGCGAGGTAATCGAGCGTCGACTTGTACGCGCCGACCGTGGTTGCCGGGTTTGTCAGTAAGGTGTCGATTTCCGCCGCCGCGGCGCGGAACTGTCGCGCTGACAGCAGCCCGGTGCCGTACAGTGCGGCGAGTTCGTCACGCAACAGCTCGAGTCGTGCGGCGCGAGTCAGTCCGGCCGCGGCTTTTGCGCTGGCGGCGCCGAGCGTAAACAACTCTGCTTCGATCGCGAGACTCGCATCGATCAGTTGCAGTCGCTGACGCGGCCCGTTCGGCACGTCTACACGGTCGCGCAAATCGGCAAGCAGCCGGGCCAGGATCGCGCTGTGCGCGCGCGGCGAGGTGTCTTTGCCGAGCGCCGCGTTCGCGGCGTTCACGAGTTCGGGCAGATCGCCGGCACCGGCGGACCCGGCCGCGAGTTCACGCAGTACATGGCCGATGTCCGCGGCGTAGATTTGCTCGATGAGTCCGGCGAGGCGGATGTACTCCGCGCGTGCTTCGGCGTCGTCCACGGTTGCCGCGAACTTGCGCACCGCCTTCGCATCGGCGAGTTCCGGGCTGCCGTGAATCTTCACCCGCAGGTCGCGAAACTTCGGTTCACGCTCGGATAATGAGGCCGAGAGTTGCCGCACCTCCTGCGCTGAAGCAGTTTCGGCCCCGTGATCGAGCAGGCGCGCGGCGCTGCGCAGGACGAGATAGCGATGGCCCAGCCAGACCGGGTCCTCGGCCAGTTTCAATAACAGCTTGCGCGCACCGAGACGTTCTCCTTCGGCCTGGTAAGCGCCGCGGTAATAGCGCGCGCGGCGCAGTATCCAGCCGTCGTCGCTGCGGATCAGGAACTGTTCGATGAGCATTTGCGCGAAGCGATCCGTTGCCGCGTGTTGTTTCACGAACGTCGCGATATCGAGGTCGGCGTAGAAGTTCGCGATGAAATACCCTGCATCGCGCAAGGTTTTCGTGCGCTCGGACCATTCACCATGCTGTGAACCGCCACCGAATTCCTTGCAGCCGTAGGGTCGTGGCGGCAGGATCTGACCATCCTTGCAGAACCAGCGGATTTGCTTGAACGGGCCACGTTCCGCCTGCTTCATCGATGCGATCCAGTCCGTGTACTCAGCGTGCGTTGCAGCGGCAGGGCGTTCGTCGGCGGCGACAGCCGTAAACGTCGCGAGTATCGCCAGTGCGGTGACCAGAAGTTTCTGCATAGTGTTTGCTGTACTCATCTCGCAGCGGCGCCGGAATGGCCGCTCGCCCGCTATGCTACCGAATTTGTAGCCGGGGAGCGCGGTCAGGCGGCGTTGCTGACAACGCCGTCGTGCAGTCGATACAGATGATCCGCGCGATCGGCGAAAGCCTGCTGGTGGGTAATCGCGAGAATGGTCATGTCGCCGCGCAGTTCCGCCACCGTGCGCACAACCGCCGCTTCGGTTAAGGGGTCGAGCGAGGCGGTGGCTTCGTCGAGGATCAGTAATTGTGGTGAGCGCACGATAGCGCGGGCAATCGCAATGCGCTGGCGCTGACCGCCGGACAGCAGCAAACCGCGCTCGCCGACCGGAGCGTCGAGTTGTCCCGGCATCGCTTCGACGAAGACGCGCGCGCCGACCCGTTCGAGTGCATGCCACACCTGTTCCCGCGAGATATCTTCGTCGCCGAGCGCGATATTCGTATACACACTTTCGTGCAGCAGGAACATTTCCTGCGGCACATAGCCCACCATGCGTCGCCACGCGCGCAAGTCGATGTCATCGAGCCTGACACCGTCGATTCGGATCTCGCCGCTCAGCGGTGCCACGAGGCCGATCACGAGATCGGCGAGGCTGGTCTTGCCGGCGCCGGAACCGCCGATCAGCGTGGTGAGTTTGCCCGCCGGTACGAACAGGCTCACGTCGCGCAATACGGGGTCGTCGCGGTAGGCGAGATGGATGTTTTCGAGTTCGATCCCGCGCTCGAGCGTCGGCGCGATACCGCCATGCAGCGGTTCGCGTTCCCCTTCGGCCGCATTGATCGTGTGGCGCAATGATTTGTAAGCGCTTTCGCGGACGACGAACTTCTGAATTTCCTTCTGCGCCTTGCCAATCGCGCCGAGTGTGCGCCCGAACAAGACACCGAACATCAGCAGGTAGGACACCGACATCGACCAGTACGTCACGGCGACATAGAGACCGAATGCGAGGCCGGCGACGAGGATCGGTTCCTGCAGCGCTTTCAGACCTTCCTTGCTCAGTACTTCGCCGCGCTGGGCGCGATTCAAATCGCGTGTTTCACGGATGAGGACATTATTCATGAGCTTCTCGCGCGCCATCGCGCGCAGCGGTTTGATCGCGTGCAATGCATCCGCGAGGTGCGCCACGGAAACTTTGAGCAATTCCGTTTGCTTGATTCCGGCGCGCCGCGCGGCGGTGACCAGCCAGTTCAACGCGCCGGCACTGAACGCGCCAAGCGCGAGCGCGGCGAGCGTAGCCTGCCACGAGATCATCAATGCGATTGCGGTATACAACAGCACCTGGATCGCGGCGGCGAGTACGAGTGAACCATGCAGAAATGCGTGCGATGCGCGTTCCGCTTCCGTCGTGAAAGCATTCGCAATCTCGCCGGTTGGCCGGGTGGTGAAATAACGCCAGCGCGCGGTCATCAAGGCGCTGACGAGCGCGAGGCGTAATTCCGTGGCGACACTGGAAACGGCGTAACCGACCTGGCGGTTCGCGAGCAGCACGAGGATCGCTTTCGCCGTGATACCGCCGACCACGAGCAACAACAAGGCACCAAGGGTGGGCTCGATACCAGCGCTCTGCAGTCCGCTGCGTACGGTTTCGGCGAAGCCGGACGGTGCGCTGTCCGGATCGGGGGCGGCGAGTTCGAGCACCGGGAACAGGGATGACAGTCCGATACCTTCGGCGACGCCGGCGAGCAGCAGGCACAGCAGCGTGATGCCACTGCGTAAAGGCTGGCTGCGCGCGAAATCGAGCAGGACTTTCATCGTCGCACGCGAACGGAAGAGCGGTGAGCGTGCTTTGGCGCCGTCGGGATCATAATTGCGGCGCATGATAACCCACACACCCGTCGTCCACTAAGCGTCCGCTGGCCGCCGCCGGAACGGCCAGGCGCTCGCGGTGAACTCGGCCCGGCCGCGTCCGGCGCCGTTTTCCCTGCATGTGGTCGCCATCATTTAACGCCTGCCGGTGTCGCGCCGCTTGTTCGTCATGGGCCGAATTGGCGATAATCCGCCGCATGCATGCCTTGCCCCCGCACCGTTGTTCATGAGCAGCCTCACCCTGCAACACGCGAGCTACCCGCTGAGGGAGCGGCCGGTATCGATCACCTTGCCGGTGCGTGAGGGTGTTCAACCAAGCGGCAAGCCGCCGGTGCGAATATTTCTCGGTACGGAACCGGCCCAGTATCGCGCCGAACGCGTATTCGTCTGGTCCGTCGAACAACACCGCGACCCGTCCCGGGTCTATGAAATCTCGTTGATGAAGCGGCTTACCGGCTTCGACGATCGGCGCTGGCTCACCGGTTTTACGAACTACCGTTTCGCCATCGCGCATTATGCCGGCGGTCGTGGTCGGGCGATTTACAACGATACCGATCAGTTGTACCTCGACGATCCGGCGAAACTGTTCGATCTCGACATGGGCGAGCATGGCTACCTCGCGGTGTCGCCGCGTGACACATCCGTGATGCTGCTGAATTGCGAGCGCATGGTGCAGGTGTGGCCTGTCGACAAGGCGAAGCGTTGGCGCAAGAACCGCCTCATCGACCGGGCACTGGCGGAACCGGGCTGCCACGGCAAGCTTGATGGCGTATGGAATGCCCGCGATCAGGAATACGTCGCCGGGCGCTCAAAGCTTATCCATTTCACGACGATCCACAAGCAACCCTGGCGACCGTTCCCCGATCGCTTCGTGTATCAGCCGAATCCCGCGGGTGAGGTGTTCTTCGCCTGCGAACGCGCGGCGGATGCCGCCGGGTTCCAGGTTTTTACCTGCGCGCGACCGAGTGAATTTTTCAGCGACGCGAAAGTGTCGGGTGCGAGCCGCCATGCAGGCAAGCCGGCGCCGCTGGTGAACGCGGCGCTCGATGAACTGGGCGAACGCAGTGCACCGCAATCCGTATTGCATGTAGAGGATTGCACCGGCGCGCTCGAAACGTTGCCACCGGCACGGGCGGACCGGGCCGTCCATCAGCGCAGCGGTTTGTTCCAGGCGCTTGCCGGCAACGGGGCGGACGGCACTTTCGATGGTGTCGTGTGTACGGCCGACCTCGCGCGACTGCCGGTGGATGATATTCCCTGGGTCATCGACGAGATCGTGCGCCAGGCACGGACGTTCGTGCTGCTCGCGATCAATCGCGTCGACGCTGCACGGGATCCACGCATCCATCAGGGAACCGTATTGAGTGCGGACTGGTGGGCCGCGTTGCTCGAGATCGCCACCGCGCGGCACCCGCAGTTGCACTGGTCATTAATGCTGGCGCATGGGGATGATTTCTCCGCCGTGGATACGGAATATCGCCAGGGCGGCAAGTTTCTTGGCCCGAATCCACCGCTCGTCTGGTTGCTCGAAGACCATAAACCGGGACACACAACGCAATCGCTCGGCCTCGTGAATGCACTCGACTGGCCCTATCGCCGGGTAAAACTCGAGTTTGGACCGTTGGCTGCGCGGCCTAATTTTCTTCGCGGTCCAACGCTACGCGGCCTTACGGAACGCAGCGCGCAACAATTGCGCGCGCCGTGGCCGGACCTCGTCGTCGCATCCGGGGCACGCGCGGCGCCCGTCGCGGAATGGATCCGCCGCGAATCGAAAGGTCGCACGCGTACGGTCTTGCTGGGACGCAAGGGTGCGCATCTCGGCAATGAATTTGATCTCTCCGTCGCGCCGGCCTACGTCGGTCTGTACCCCGATCCGCGGCGAATCGAGACCACGGTACCGCTGACCCGCGTGCGACAAGCAGAACTCGACGAGGCTGCGCGACGCTGGCTGCCGGTGCTCGGCGCCGCGGCGTCGCCGCGTATCGCCTTGCTTGTTGGTGGCGACGACAGTGTCCATGCGCTCGATTCGGAACAGGCGCGGCGCATGGGTGGTCAGGTTGGCATGCTGGCGCGTAATGCCGGCGGATCGGTCTTCGTCACGACCAGCCGCAGGACCGACACGGACGCAGCGCGCGCGCTCGTAGATGCGCTCGGCAATGTCACCGTGCACTCATACCACTGGAGTCGTGCGCATACGGCCGACGAGAATCCGTACTTCGGCTACCTTGCGCTGGCCGATATTCTTATCGTCAGCGGCGAGAGTGCATCGATGCTCGCGGAAGCAACCGCGACCGGTAAACCGGTGCTGATTTATCCGCTCGGCAAACGTGGTAAGGACACGCATCGGGTGAAATTCCTGCTCGGCCAGGGCGTGTCCGACTGGGTAATGCGGCGCGCGTTCGCGCGGCCCGTCAATCGCCGTGGCCTCGAACGCCCGCAAACCGGAATTGAACTGCTGTGCGCGAAACTCGCGGCGGGCGGCTGGGTGCGACCGCATGGCGATATCACGAAACTCCATGATGCATTGATCGAGCTGGGCGTGGCGAGATACTTCGACGGCGATTTACCCCAGGGCAGCGCGACGCCGATGGACGAGGCGACCCGGGTCGCCGAACGCGTACGCTCCCTGATCGGCTTCACGCCGGGGACGTTTGCCGGCGACGGCACGCGCGCAGACGCCGGGCAGGACAGCAGCCAACCGCGCATCGATTGATGGCCGTCGCGCCCGCGCGCGCAAGCCCCAATCTTTCTCGTCGCGCGGGAACGTGGCGGCCACTTGCTGCATGCTGCGATGCCGGTGTTGGCGTTAATAATTCTGCTGCCCGGCCGCTATCGATTAGAGCACGCAGTACCACGCGTCACCACCCTCGCGCGAGGCTCGCGGACTGAGTGGGCGAAATACAATAACTATTTGTTTCATCGAGCTTATTTTCGAATGAGAATCGAATTCGGCAAGGCGACAATTGCTGCGCCGGAGCGATTGCCCAAGCTTCCCAATCCTATGAAATTGATCATCGTCGACGATTCCAAGGAGTACATGACGCTGTTGCGCCGCATGCTGGCGAACGCCATCCCGGACATCGAGGTTTCAGAGTACGACCCGGAACAACAAGGACGCCCTGGTCATGATTTCGACTGGGGTCTGTATGACGTCTTGCTGATCGACTACCAGCTCGGCCTGCATGAAAACGGGCTCGAGTGGCTCAAATACTACCGGGACGCGCCGGGATTTCCGCCGTCCATACTGATGACGTCGATGGGTGACGAGTATGTTGCGGCCTCGGCCATCAAGCTCGGGGCGAGCGACTACATCAAAAAGGACGACATCAATACGGAGCGGATCGCCGGGCTTGTGCGATCCGCCGCGGCCGAACGCGTTCGCTCACCCGATGATGAAACCACGCTTGGCGCAACTTTCGAATCCCTGCGCGACACGGACCGCAGCGTCTTTCGCCGGGTTCGATTCAATCACCAAAACACGCCAGACGGGAAACGGATCGGTTATCGATTCGTGCGTCTGATCGGGCAGGGCGCGACGTCGCGCGTGTATCTCGCAGAACGTCAATCGGACCGCATGACCCTGGTTCTGAAAATCATCGATGTGTTGTCGATCAAGGAACCGCAAGCCCTGCAGCGTTTCGTGCAGGAAGCTGAACTCGTGGCCGAACTGGACAGTCTCTACGTCGTGAAGTTCCTCGAGCACGGATTCACGAAGGATTACGGCTATATCGCAATGGAGTTTTTTACCCGCGGCGATTTGAAGCAACGCATCGAGCACGGCGTGTCGCTGGCGGACGCATTGAACTACATCACCCACATCGGCTACGGCCTCAGCGCGATCCACGCAGCCGGCATCGTGCATCGCGATCTGAAGCCGGGCAACATCATGTTTCGCTCCGATGACAGCCTCGCGATAGCGGATTTCGGTATTTCGAAACGCCTCAACGAAACTGCAGAGTTGACGAAAATGGGTAGCGTGCTCGGTACGCCAAACTATTTGTCCCCGGAACAGGCGCTCGGCAATGCGGTGGACCATCGCTCTGATCTGTACAGCGCCGGCGTCGTTTTGTTCGAAATGCTCACAGGCATGAAGCCGTTCAGGGCGGAAACCGCCTCTGGACTCGTCTACCAGCACGTTCATGCCGATATCCCGCAATTGCCGGATCCCGTGCGCAATTACCAACCGATCATCGAGATGCTGCTGGCAAAGAATCCGCAGGACCGGTTTGGCTCGGCAGAAGAGTTTATCGACAGCCTCAATTCAATCGAACGTGCATCCCACACCGTGATGTAACGCGCCCGCTCAAAGCGCGGCCTGCCGCCCGATGCGCAAGCGGCGCTTGAATTTCCGCCGCGACGTCCCCATGTTCACAGCTCGACCAAGCAAAGACGCGCCCGGCCACATATGAGCGAAGACCCCGAAATTATCGTCACGAACAATACCGACTCGAGTGACGGCATGCCGGCACGTATCGACGTGCGCTTGCCGGACAAGCTCCTGCTGCTGCCGTTGCAGGCACGCCCGTTCTTTCCGGCGCAGACGATGCCAATCGTCATCGACGAACAGCGCTGGTCCCGCACGGTTGAGCAGGTCGGCAACACTTCGCATCATCTCGTGGGTCTCGTACTCACGAGCAATGCGCCGGACCGTATGCCAGGCGGTGACGATTTTGCATCCATGGGCACTGTCGTGCGGGTACACAATGCGATTCGCGGCGAAGGCAAGATTCAGTTCATTGCCGAAGGTTTGCGGCGTTTCGAGATCAAGCACATCACGAGCAACAAGGCGCCGTTCATCGCGCAAGTTGACTATCCGCCCACCGAAGAACCCGTCACCCAGGAGATACGAGCCTACGCACTGGCTATCATCAACAAGATCAAGGAACTGCTGCCGCTCAATCCGCTGTACAAGGAAAACGTGCGCGCCTACCTCGATCGATTCAGTCCCGATGACGCGTCGCCGCTGGCGGATTTCGCGGCCGCGCTGACGAGTGCATCGGCCGAGAATCTGCAGGAAGTGCTCGATACCGTGCCGTTATTGCGGCGTATGGAGCACGTTATGTTGCTCGTACAGCACGAACTCGAAGTGGCGGGTCTGCAAACGGAGATCAGGCAGAAAGTCGAAGAGCGCGCGAGTCAGCATCAGCGGGAATTCTTTCTCAAGGAACAGTTGAAGGAAATCCAGAAAGAGCTCGGAATTTCCAAGGACGACAAAACCGTTGAGCTCGAAGAGTTCGCGGAGCGGCTTGCCGATTGCGAGGTGCCCGCGGCCGCGCAGCAGCGTATCGACCAGGAAATGCAGAAATTCTCGTTCCTCGAACCCGGATCGCCGGAGTACGGGGTGACGCGCAATTACCTCGACGTGTTGACGGATTTACCCTGGGGCAAAAACTCGGCGGACAATCTCGATCTCGTCCGCGCACGGGAGATCCTCGACCGCGACCACGAAGGGCTCGACGACGTTAAAGATCGTATTGTCGAGTTCCTCGGTGTTGGCGCGCTCAAGGGTGAGATCGCGGGGTCCATTATCTGTCTCGTCGGCCCGCCCGGTGTTGGCAAAACCTCGATCGGCCGCTCCGTCGCGGATGCGCTGGGGCGCGAATTCTATCGCTTCAGTCTCGGCGGTATGCGTGATGAGGCGGAGATCAAGGGCCACCGGCGTACCTATATCGGCGCGATGCCGGGCAAGTTCATCCAGGCGATCCGCGAAACCGGTGTGTCGAATCCGGTGATTATGCTCGACGAGATCGACAAGATCGGGAATTCCTTCCAGGGCGACCCGGCGTCGGCCTTGCTCGAAGTGCTCGACCCCGAGCAGAACGCCGCGTTCCTCGATCATTATCTCGATGTCCGTTTCGATCTTTCGAACGCCTTGTTCATATGCACCGCGAATCAACTCGATTCGATCCCGCGTCCCCTGCTCGACCGGATGGAGGTGATTCGTCTGTCGGGCTACATCACGCAGGAAAAAGTGAGCATTGCGAAGCGTCACCTGTGGCCGAAACAGCGGCGCAAGGCAGGATTAACCGCGAAACAGGTCACGGTGTCCGCTGCCGCGATGCGGGACATCGCCGAAAATTACGCCCGCGAAGCCGGCGTGCGAAATCTCGAGAAACAACTGGGACGGATTGCGCGCAAGGTCGTCGTGAAGGTACTTGCGGACAGCAAGGCGCGGGTGAAGGTCACGCCGGCGAACCTCGAGGAGTTTCTCGGTCAGCCTGTGTTTCGCAAACAATCACCGCAGCGCGGGGTCGGCATCGTTACGGGTCTGGCGTGGACGGCGATGGGCGGCGCCACGCTTGATGTCGAAGCGACCCGGGTGCATACAAGTTCGCGCGGGTTCAAGCTCACCGGACAACTCGGCGACGTGATGCGTGAATCAGCCGAGATCGCCTACAGCTACATCAGCTCGCGCCTCGAAACTTTCGGTGGTGCCGCGGGCTATTTCGATGACGCGCTGATCCATATCCACGTACCCGAGGGCGCGACCCCGAAGGACGGACCGAGCGCGGGGGTTACGATGGCGACGGCGTTGTTGTCGCTGGCGCGGGGGCAACAGATGAGCCGGGCTTACGCGATGACCGGTGAACTCACCCTGACGGGCCGGGTGCTGGCGATTGGCGGAGTGAGGGAGAAGATCGTCGCGGCGAAGCGTAACGGGATCAAGCATGTGATCCTGCCGGCCGCGAATACCGGCGATTACTCCGAGCTGCCGGCATACATTCGTAAGGGGATGGTAGCGAGCTTCGCGGAAACCTACCACGACGTTGCGAATCTCGTGTTCAAATAACCGCGGCACCGCTCGCGCGATTACGGTGCCGCGGATCACGCCGCCCGGGTAAACGGGCGGGTTTTACATCGCTTCGAGTTCGCTCTTCAGGTTCGCGATTTTCTTTTCAATCATCGCAACCTGTTCGGAATCAGAGACGTCTTCGAGCAGCGATTCCCAGCCCGCGAGCGATTTCTTCAGCCGGAACTCGATCTCGTCCTTGCTGTGATCGATCGTTTTCGTGGCGCCGTCCGCACTCATCATCGCAGCCGGTTCGGCCGCGGGAGCGGCAGCCGGGGCGGGTTCAGCGGCCGGCGCGGCTGCCGGTGCAGGCGTAGCGCTCGGGGCTGCTGGCGCCGCGGCCTTGTTGCCACCGGAATCATCTTTGCCGCAGCCCGCGATTAGCGTCGCTGCGCAGATCAGCGCGAATGTCGTGGAATATTTCATTGTCTGAGTGTCCCCCTCTTCGGTGCTGTTTTGCCACTTATTGTGTCTTACCGTTACCGGCCGCGCAAAACTAAGCAGGTTTGTAGACTACACGGCAACGGTTACGAGCGTCGGATTATGGCAGTGCGGAGCAATTCACGCACGCGCAGCGCAAATTCCGGCAATGCGGCCGTCGCCAGGCCCATGGCGATGAGGTTCATCGCGGCGACGACTCCGAAGACGCCCGGAATACTCATCCCGAGATTGAACAGGACAATCGTAAACGCCGCGGAGACGACCATGAACAAGGCGTTCATCACGTTCAGTGCGGCTATCACCCGGGCACAACGCGCGGGCTCAACCCGTGCCTGTAATGCGGCGTACAGGGGAACGATGAACAGCGCACCGAAAGCCCCGATCAGGCTTAGATCGATAAACGCGCGGGCCGCCGGTGCATGCAGCAGGAACGTCCCAATCCCGAGTGGTGCCGCCGGAGCTTGCGGGTGACCGACGAGAAAAAGATCAGCGGCAAACACGGAAATCCCGACGCAGGCCAGCGGCACGAGCCCGAGTTCGATACGTCCGCGGGAGAAGCGTTCGCACAACAGTGACCCGGTGCCGATGCCAAACGTGAACGCGACGTTCAACAGGGTCACGGCCTGTTCATCGGCCAGCAGCAATTCCTTGCCGTAGCTTGGAACCATGCTGAGAAACGTGGCGCCGAGAAACCAGAACCAGGAAATCGCGAGTATCAGGGTGAGGATCTCGCGATTCGCGAACGCGTAGCGCAACAGCCGGAACGTCGCTTGCGGCAGATTCCAGTTGATCCGCACCGCGGGATCCGAAGGTGCCGCCGGTGGAATAAATTGCGCCGTGATCCAGCCGGCGATTGCCAGTGACACGATGCACGACACGACGGGCACCGGACCGAGGCCTTCCATGGCGGCGAGCATGCCGCCGGTGACCGCCCCGAGCAGAATCGCCGCGTAGGTGCCGAGCTGGATCAGACCGTTGCCGCCGGTCAGTTCATCGTCACTCAGGTGTTGCGGCAGGATGCCGTATTTCAGAGGTCCGAAGAACGTTGATTGCATTCCCATCGCAAACAGTACGCAGAGCAGAAACGTGGTGTGCTGAAGCCAGAAACCAATCGCACCAGCAGCCATCACGAGTATTTCAACGAACTTGACGCGACGGATTATCGTCGCCTTTTCGCATTTATCGGCGATCTGCCCGGCCAGCGACGAAAACAGGAAGAACGGCAGAATGAAAACGCCGCACTGATGACAACGAGCGACCGCGCGTCGATACCGCTGCGATCGGCGATCGTGAAGGTGATAAAAATGATTAAGGCAAAACGAAAAACGTTGTCGTTGAACGCGCCAAGAAACTGGACCACGAACAGCGGCAGGAAGCGCCGCGAGCGCAACAATTGAAACTGGCTCATTGTAGTTCGGGTTCCGTCCGTCGAGGGGTGTGGCATGCGTCGGTACACAAGCGCGCTATACTCGGGTTCGCTGTCTTTTCTTCGCCGGACCGTGCGCCATGACCATCGTAACCGAACTTGATTTCCTGAAATACCGGCGCACGAAAATCGTCGCCACGATCGGGCCTGCGAGTGCGGACCCGGCAACCATCCGCGCTTTGATCAGTGCCGGGGTCGGGGTGTTCAGAATCAACATGTCGCACGGCGCGCATGACTCGCATCGCGCGGCTATCGCGGCGATTCGCGAAAGCGCCGCATCGCTCGAGGTGCATACGGCAATTCTGGCAGATTTATGCGGGCCGAAAATCCGCACCGGCAAATTTTCCGGCGGGGCGATCGAACTGGAAGCAGGCGCCGACGTCACGGTTACTTCGCGAGATGTGCTCGGGGATACGGGCATCATTCCGTCACAGTACGAGTCGCTCCCGCGCGACGTCGCGCCCGGCAACCGGATCCTGCTGAACGACGGCGCAGTGGAACTTGAAGTGTTGCGCATCGAAGGTCCCGATATCGCCTGCCGTGTCGTTGCCGGCGGACCGGTAGGGGATCACAAGGGCATCAACCTGCCTGGTGTTGCGGTATCCGCCCCCTCGCTGACGGAAAAGGATCGCGAGGATGCCGCTTTCGCACTGGCCGAGGACGTTGATTTTATTGCCCTGTCGTTCGTGCGCTCCGCGGCCGATATTCAACAACTCGTTGATGTAGTCTCCGCGGCGGAGCACCCGCCGATGCTGGTCGCGAAAATAGAAAAGCCGGAAGCGCTGGAGAACAACGCCGAAATTCTTGCCCTCGCCGACGGCATCATGGTTGCCCGCGGCGACCTCGGCGTGGAACTTTCACCCGAGCAGGTACCGATTGCGCAGCACCAGCTGATCAATCTCGCGATCGAGGCGAACAAGCCGGTGATCGTGGCGACGCAAATGCTCGAATCGATGATCGAGAACGCGCGGCCGACGCGCGCCGAAGTGACGGACGTCTCCACGGCAGTAGCGAGTGGTACGGATGCCGTGATGCTGAGTGGTGAAACCGCTGTCGGGCGGCACCCGGTGCGCGCCGTGGCGATGATGGATCGGGTTGCGCGTCAGACGGAAAGCTACCATTGGCACCTCGAAGCGCCGGCGCGCCATGAACAAACCCGCCGTCGCCGGGGTACCGTTGCGTTCGGCAAAGCGATCGCGAATGCGGCAGCGAGTCTCGTCGCCGACATGGGCGCGCGCGCCGTTCTCGTTATCTCCAATCAGGGCATGACCGCCGCAACAATCAGTGCGGCGCGGCCCGAAGCCCCCGTGATCGCGATGTCGCGCAGCGCGCGAACCTGCCGGCGAATGAACTTGATGTGGGGCGTTGTGCCGCACCTCGACCGCGCGGTCGGGAAGGAAAACCCTGCCGCGGTCGCGCGGCGCGTGGCGCGTGAGCTCGGTGTCGCCGCCCCCGGCGATCGCATCGTGTTGGTGCGCGGATTTCACGCCGATACAGCGATGAATACGCCATCGGTGACCTTGTTGACGGTGTGAGGGCCGCGCCGCGGTCCTGCGGTTGGCAATGAAACGCTTACCTGTTTGTTCTTCAATGACCCGAGAGGATCCCGGGAGAACGGACTTACGGCGACGGTGTGTGGGTGGCGGAGGCGAGGCGGGTCGGGACGATCAGCGGGTGCATTTCGGAGGCGATCTGTTCGAGCCAGTTACTGCCGCGGCGGTCTTTTGCGAGGGCGGCGATGATGTAACGGTAGCCGCCTGGTGCTTCGACGATCGCGCTGTCGGCGTGAAAATCGCGCCAGGTGCCGGACTTGCGGTAAATCCTCACCCCGTCACGGCCCGCAAGGCCTTTCACGAACTTGTGCTGGATACCGGGCTTCGACAGCATTTCCTTCATCACTCGCGAGAGGCGTGGATTCGTCAACTGCCCGGTTTCGAGCATGTAATAGAACCGCGCCGTCTGCAGCGCCGTCGCACCGTGCGAAATGTTGTGCAGCGGATCGCGCTGGAATGCCGTACCCGTGGCGTATTCCTTACCCACCCACAGGCCGCCGTTGACGAGCGGATCATAGAGGCGGAAGCGATCCGATTTGAGAATTTGGTTGACCCGCATTTTCCCGACCCGGTTCAGCATCAGGGTTGCGTCGGAGTTGGAGGACCTGCGGATCATGCGGGTAAGTGAGCCGACGGTGCTTTCGTCGAGCTTCAGGTTCCCGCGCTCGATTTCGACGAACGCGCCGAGCAGGATGCCGATTTTCGGCAGGCTCGCGGCATACATCATGTGGTCGCCGTTAATCGAGGCGACGCGCGGATCGTCCGCATTGCTGATGTCGACGAGCGCCAGACACAGGTCGCGGCGTTTCACCGCCGCGGTTAAACCGAGCCGGTCGAGTTGGCGCTCTACCGCAGTTTGCAGCGTGGGGTCGTAGCTTTCGCGTAAAGAGGGTGCGCCATCGAAACTATCGGCCCAGACGTGTGCCGTCAGCAGCAGCGCGAAAGCTGCCGCAATTATGCTACGGTAATCCCCCATAAGCCCGAAACTCTACCACCATATTGCTCGAACAGGCAATTATTTATAGCGCATTCATGACCCCGAACTTGAGCGAAAATACGACCCGTTCACCGGGATCACGCCTGCTGCAGCGCTCGCTTGCCTTATTCGCGAATTTTTTCCTGATTATTCTCGCGTACTACCAGGTAAAAGCGGCGTCCCGTTCGTTGTTGATTGAGTTCGGTGGCGCCGGGTCGTTCCCCTATGCCTGGGTGTACTCGGCGCTCGTACTGACCGTACTGATCGGCTTCTATCACCGGCTCGTCGCGCGCTATTCCCGAGCCCGCATCGTGCTCGGCTCGCTGCTGCTGTTCGCCATCGTGCTGATCGGGTTCCGCGTGCTGCTGGGCCGGCAAAGCCTGTCGGCCGCCCTGTCGTTCTATATATTCGTCGATATTTTCAGCGTTGTCCTCGTGGAGCAGTTCTGGAGCCTGACGAACTCGATCACGGATACCCAAGAAGGCCGCAAGAGTTACTGGTTCGTCGGTACAGGTGGGCTCGTCGGCGGCGTGGCGGGCGGGGTACTGGCGAGCTACCTCGTTGAACACACGCCGCTCGCAACAGCGGATCTGTTGTATACGTGCGCCGTTTTGCTGCTGGTGACTTTCGCGCTCAACATGAGCATGGTGCGAGCCGGGATGTACGCCGAAGTCACGGGGAATACGCCCGCCCCGACCGTGACACCGGATTGGCGCAGTCTCGTCGCCAACCGCTACGTGTTGTTAATCGCCGCCGTCGTGTGTTTGTCGCAGCTTGCGCAGCCGGTGATCGAATTTCAGTTTATTACCGCGATCGAACGTGAGGGCATGGCGCTTGATCGCCGGACCGCGTACATCGCCGAATTTTTCAGTGTCATGGGCCTCGTGTCGATCGGCGTGAATATCCTGCTCACCCCGCTCATTCATCGTTATATCGGCATCTTCGCCGGGCTCGCCGTGCAACCGCTACTGATTTCCCTGTGCTCATTCGGCTTCTATGTGCAAACAAACCTGCTCACTGCCTCGATCATGAAAGCGACCGATCGGGGTCTGTCATATTCAATCAACCGGGCCTCGAAAGAGCTGCTGTATATCCCCGTCGATCCGGTACAGACCTATCAGGCGAAAGCGTGGATCGACATGCTGGGGTATCGCCTGTTCAAGGTTCTCGGCTCGGGCCTGATCCTGCTGGCAACCCAATGGTTGCCGGTGCGGCTCGATGTCGGTGAGCTGTCGTTCCTCACGTTCATGATCTGCGCCGTGTGGCTACTCACCATCGCCGCCCTGTCACGCTCCTACGGGCGCATCGTCGCTGCAGCCTGAGGTATGAATTCCGACACCAGCGCCCCGGGAACGCGCACCGCCACAATGTTCGCGCTCGCTTCGGCGACGCTCATGATTGCCCATCAGGTTGCCGGCAAAGCCACGCGCGATGCGGTGTTCCTGTCCCACTACGATGTTACCGAGCTGCCAAAAGTCGTCATTACCGCGGCGATACTGTCGATGGTCGCCGTGGTGTTGATGTCGCGTCTGCTTGTTGTCTACGGGCCGTGGCGGGTGATCCCGAGCGCGTTCGCGGTGAGCGCGGTGTTGTTCATCGCGAACTGGTGGTTTTTCGATATCGCGGCCGACAAGGTAGCGATCGCTCTGTACCTGCAGATGGCGATTTTTGGCGCGGTGTTGATCAGCGGTTTCTGGTCGGTTGTGAACGAACGCTTCGATCCGCATACGGCAAAACATACGATCGCAAGAGTCGCCGCCGCCGCTACGCTCGGCGGCGTACTCGGTGGCTTCATTGTGGGTCGCGTCGCCTCGGCGCTCGACGTACGCTCCATGTTGATCGTGCTCGGCGTGCTGCATCTTGCGTGCGCGTACAGCGTGCGTTCGATCGGCGAATCGCGCCGCGGCTCACGCAGCGAACGTCAGCCAGACATGCAATCGGGAATCGAACTGCTCGTCACGAACCGCTACCTGCAATTGATGGCGCTGCTGATGGTGCTCGCGGCGGTGCTCGCGGCTCTCGTCGACTATGCCTTCAAGGCGGCCGCGGCCGAGCGTTTTTCGAGCGGCGAAGAACTCGTCACGTTCTTCGGCCAGTTTTACGCGGCCGTCGGCGTGCTCACCTTCCTCGTGCAATCCGCGCTCGGGCCGCGGGTACTGAAAAACTACGGGATCGGCATTACGCTCGCGGCGATGCCGGCAGTCGCGCTCGGCGCGGGTCTTGTCAGCATCGCCACGTTCGCGAAGTTCTGGTCGGTGATCGCGGTGCGCGCCGGCCAGGTCGCGTTTGCGAACTCGTTTTTCCGCTCGGCATTCGAATTGCTCTACACGCCGCTGCCGGCACCGACGAAACGGCCGACGAAGACGATCATCGATGTTGCCTCCGATCGGCTCGGTGACGTCATCGGCAGCGGGATTCTGCTCGCGCTGCTCGCGTTGTCGCCGACCTTGCCAACCACGGCCGTGATCGTGCTTGCGATCATTGCAGCCGGCCTCACACTGCTCGTTGTGCGCGCGCTGTACCGGGGTTATGTCGACCAGCTCGCGACTCGCCTGCGCCGCGGCGCGATTGCGCTGACCGACGACCAGGTTGTTGACGCGACGACGCGGCGTACGCTCGCCGAGATGACGTCGGCCTCGGAGCGTGAAGTGCTGATGGAGAAGATCCGCGAAATGCGCGCGAGCCGGGAATCGAGCAACACGGGCTATGCGGATGACAACATCTACAGTGTGCAATTTGCGAACGACACGGTCGATGCCGACGGGGTTCGTGAGTTAAGCGTTGCGCTGACTGATCTGCTGTCCGGCGATCCGGCGCGCATCGAGCGCAGTCTGTCCAGTGCGCAACTCGATGCGCGCGTCGTACCTTTTCTCGTGCCCTTGCTCGCGAACGATGAAATCGCCGAGGACATTCGCATGGAATTGCGCTGGAAGGTGCCGCAGGCGATCGGGGCGTTGACGGACGCCTTGCTTGACCCCGATCTGCCGCTTCTCGCCCGCCAGCGGATCCCGAGCGTGCTCGAAGTGACGCATAATCCGCGCGCCGTGTCCGCGCTCGTGCTTGGTCTCATGGATGACGAGTTTAATGTGCGCTACAGCTGTGCGCGCGCACTTGCGCGCATGAACGAGCGTGATGCGGCGCTGAAGATCGGTGAGTCGGTCGTTTACGCCGCCGTTGAAAGAGAAGTCTCGGTGGACCGGGTGGAATGGGAATCGCGGCAACTCGAGACGGAAATTGCGATGCCAACGGGGATGGTTTCAGGGACGATATCCGGCGATCCGAGGATCGATTACAGCATGGAGCATGTGTTTACGCTGTTGAGTCTGATCCTCGATCCTGACGCCCTGATGCTGTCGCGCCATGCGGTGTCGAGCGCGGACAGAAACCTGCGCGGCACCGCGCTCGAATATCTCGAGAACGTGTTGCCGGAAAACGTTCGTCAGGGTCTCTGGCCGCACTTTGGCGAACCGCTGCCCGAGCCTCGCCGCAAGCCCGAAAACAGCGTACCGCCGACTCCGCCGCGCAATCCCGATCCGAAATCGCCCTGACAGTGCGGAGGAATTCCCGACCGGACGCGTATTGCCGAACCCGAACGAGCGTGCCAAACGGCTGCCTTGGCGCGTCCCTAATGTGGCCGCCGGGTCAGGTTGATGAGCGCTATGGCGGCGAGATACGTGACGACAACCGCGACGAGCGCAAACTTGATCCCCGCGCACGTGAACGCAAGCGTCGCAGCGGCATCGTTTGCGCCAACGTGCAGTTGCGCCAGCAATGCGAGATTCTCGACCGCATCGAATGCCGCCGCGGCCACGGCGGCGCGCACGCAGGAGCGCGCGGTCGCGGCGCGTGACGGTAATGCCCGTGCTGCGCGCCGGCACAGCAGGACGAGCAAGGTCGCGTAGGTGATGAGAAACGGAAAATCGACCCCGAGGTTGAGCAACGCGGCCGCATGCGCATCGCTGTCCCAGCTGCCGAGTATGCCCGCCGCGGTTGTGCCCGTACCGGCGAGTTGCAGGGAGACGATGCCGAGCGGTGCGGTCGTGTTGATGAGGGCCGCACCGCTGTATGCGAGAACCCCGACCTGTAGCACGAAGGCCGCGAGCAGTAGCCGGATGACGCGGGTTTCCGGCATTACGGCGAGTCCGCCCGGCGCGGGGTGAGCTTGCCGTCGAGGCTGCGACGCAGCCGGTTGATCCCGCCCAGCGGGGCGTGCACGGTGAGCGCCTGCCAAGGGCTGAATCCGGTCGCGCAAGCGCTTGCCGGCAGCGCTTCGTCGCCAAGGATGACAAGCGCAACCGGCTCGAAAGGACTCAGTGCCTCATCCCAGGTGACGCTCGCGTCTTCGATCGGCATGCTCGCGGGATCGCTTTGAAATTGCAGCATAAATTCGAAACACCCGGCGCCCGCAATGGGCGCACACGCACGGGCGGCATATTTCACGGCATGCCGCGCGCCGAAACGATACGGCACCATACTCCACCAGCGCGCGGGCGGCGTTGCTGTGAGGGTGCCGGCCGCGGGTGGGTGCTGCAGGTATTTCGTGATCGCCGTGGCATAAGCCCGGGCGTCCGCGTAGGGAAACGCGGCTCGGGTACCGAGAATAAAATCGTGCGTGCGCGTATCGGGATCGGCTTCACGCACGAACTCGCCGTCAACCCCGAACAGCCGGATCGCCATCGCCGGCCCCACCCGCGCGGGATCCGTTGCCGCGGCAAATGCCGTCGGGGCGCGCACCTGTGCCGGGTATTGTTTGCCCGCCTCGAAGATCCCGACCGCGAGTGCCGGATCGAGATTATCGACAACGGTGAAGGTCGCCGTGACGCAGCGACCGGCATCAGCCGTGGTGGGCGCAGTCCCGGCAAGCGCGCGGGTGACCGCCGCGATTGCCGCGTTTTCATCGTCGGGAACGCGCTCAAAACCCAGCGGCGGCGCCTGGCTGTCCGGCGCCCCGCGGAGCAAAAAAACAAGCACGATCGCAACCGCGATCAGGCAGGTGATGATAATGTTCGTGCGCGTACGCATAGGCTCTTCCGTCGCTGCCTGCCCGCTGGATTTCCCGGACCTGGCAAATTGCCCCATGAGCGGACACCGGCTGTCGTCGCACCGTTCCCGTGCCGTTGTTCCGCGGGACCGGGCGCTTCGCGCCAGGGCCGTAGCCCCGATTCGAAGCGAGCGTATCCGGCGCGGTGCGCCACACAAAACGCCACGGATTCGGGGTCGGTCGCTCCTGCCGGCGTTGTGCCGCCGGGTGCAGCACCCGCTATCCTACGCCGGCAGGCGGCGCCGGTGGCGAAAAATCCGGCGCGCAGCACGCAAAATTCGCGCGGCGCGGCGCACTAGAACGGGATATCGTCGTCGAAATCGTCCATTGGCGGTTCCGTTGCACCGGCACCGCTCGCGGCAGCGGCTGCCGGGCGGCCCTGACTCGAGCCGGAATCGTAGTTGTCGCCACCACCGCCGCCACCGCCACGCCCGCCGAGCATCTGCATTTCGTTCGCAACGATTTCCGTGGTGTAACGTTCGTTACCATCGCGGTCCTGCCACTTGCGGGTTTGCAAGCGGCCTTCTACATACACTTGCGAGCCCTTCTTCAGGTATTCGCCGACGATTTCCGCGAGGCGGCTGAAAAACACCACCCGGTGCCATTCCGTGCGCTCCTGTTGTTCGCCCGACTCCTTGTCGCGCCAGGACTCGGCGGTCGCCAGGCGTATGTTTGCCACGGCGCTGCCGTTGGCCGTATAGCGAACCTCGGGGTCCGCGCCGAGGTTGCCGATCAGCGTGACTTTATTTACTCCGCGTGCCATTTGCGCACTCCTTCTTGGTCTGGTTGTTCAAGCTTCCATGCTTGGGTGGTGGCCGGGGCGATTGTGTCGGCGCCCAGCGGTTTTCGTCTACCGCGATTCTACCGAAGCGGCGCGTCCGCGCCAGTTTCCGCGCTTGTCGGCAACGGCAGGCGAGCGAGCATCGATTGCACCAGCCAGCAAGCCCCCACGGCGGCCATGCCGGCGAACACGAGCCGGTAGCTGCTGACGTTCGCGATGGCCCCGCCGAGCACCCCGCCGGCAAACATACCGATGAACTGCGCCGTCGCATATGTCCCGAGCGCCGAGCCACGACTTGCGGCCGGCGCGGCACGTGACACCATGCTCGGCAGAGAAGCTTCGAGGAAATTGAAACCGGCGAAAAACGCGGTCAGGCAGATGCCGATCACGAGGACGTTTGCCGGCGCGAGCCACAATCCGAGTTCGCCAAGGACTATCAGCGCGATCGCCGCGCGGTACAGCGTGTCGGCAAGGCCTTCACGGTGCGAGAGCATGATCATCGGACCGATAATCAGTAACGAACAACCGAGCACGGGAAGATAGGTCGCGTAGTGTTCCGCCACCGGAATTCCGGCACCGGTGTGCAGCAATACCGGTATCGAGACGAAACTCGCGGCGAGGATGCCGTGCAGGCAAAACACGCCGATATACAGCGACAGTAAAGCCGGGTTGGCCGTGCGTTCGCCGCTCGTCGCCCCGGCGGCGGGCGCGGCCGGCGTGATCGGATCCGGGACGGCGAACCACAGCAGCGGCTGAGCCGCGAGTCCGAGTGCGGCCGACACCCAGAACAGGCCGCTGAGTCCGATCCAGCCATCGATCACGGGTCCGAGTACGAAGGCGGCGGAAAATGAAATGCCGATACTGATCCCGATCAGGGCCATGACCTTCGTGCGGTGCTGCGGACGGGTGACATCGGCGGCGAGCGCAAGGATCGCCCCGGAAATTGCGCCTGCGCCCTGCAGTGCGCGGCCGACGATGACGACGGCGATGTGCGAACTCGAGGCCGCGAGCATGCCGCCCCCGGCGAACACAAGCAGGCCCGTAGCGATGACGGGCTTGCGCCCGCGACGGTCGGACCAGCGGCCCATCGGAATCTGCATCGCCGCCTGCGTGAGGCCGTAAACGCCGAGCGCAAGGCCAATCAGCAACGGCGTGGCCGCGATGAGCCGGTCGGCGTACAGCGCGAGTACGGGTAGCAGCATGAAAAGACCGAGCATACGCAGGAAAAAAATCGCAGCGAGCGCAATACCTGCGCGTATTTCTCGACGCTCCATTCGGTCTGTATTTGTCACGTTTTGCGGTTTGTCCCGGGGCGGAAAAAGGCCGTATAGTACTCCATTGATCTTCTGCCCCTGATGGACCCCGCTCCCAGACGTTTAATGGATACAATTTATCTTCGCGGCGCGCGAACGCACAACCTGCAGAATGTCGACCTCGACCTGCCGCGTGACAAACTGATCATCGTCACGGGGCTGTCGGGATCCGGGAAATCCTCACTCGCATTCGACACCATCTACGCCGAAGGACAGCGGCGTTATGTCGAATCGCTTTCGGCCTACGCCCGACAGTTCCTGTCGATGATGGAAAAGCCGGATATCGACCACATCGAAGGCCTGTCACCGGCGATTTCCATCGAGCAGAAATCGACGTCGCACAACCCCCGTTCCACGGTCGGTACGATCACGGAAATCTACGACTATCTGCGTTTGTTGTACGCGCGGGTGGGGGAACCACGTTGTCCCGACCACGGCGAGGTGCTCGAAGCGCAGACAATTTCGCAAATGGTCGACCAGGTACTCGCCCTGCCGGACGGCTGTCGCTACATGCTGCTCGCGCCGGTCGTCCGTGGACGCAAGGGCGAGCATGTACAGGTGTTCGATTCGCTGGCGCGACAGGGCTTCGTACGCGCGCTTGTCAACGGCGAAGTCATCATGCTCGACGATCCGCCGACGCTCGACCTGCGCAAAAAACACGACATCGACGTCGTCGTCGATCGCTTCAAGGTGCGCGCAGATCTGAAGCAGCGCCTCGCGGAGTCGTTCGAAACGGCAATCGAACTCGGCGAGGGCGTCGCGCGGGTGCGCTCAATCGACAACGAAGACACTGCGGAAATCCTGTTCTCGGCCCGCTTTGCCTGCCCGCAATGCGGTTACAGCATCGCGGAACTCGAGCCGCGGTTGTTTTCGTTCAACAATCCGAGCGGTGCGTGCAGTCGCTGCGACGGGCTCGGCGGCATTCAGTATTTTGACGAGGACCGTGTCGTCCAGCGTCCCGAACTGAGCCTGCCGGCCGGTGCTGTCCGCGGCTGGGACCGCAGGAACGCGTACTACTACCAACTGATAACGGCGCTGGCGAAACACTACGATTTCGATCTCGACACGCCGTTCAACGAATTGTCCAGCGCCCATCGCAACGTGATTCTGCACGGCAGTGGCAAAACGAAAATCGAGTTCTCGTATTTTCGCTCCGGCGGCAATACCTATACCCGCAAGCATCCGTTCGAAGGCATTTTGCCAAACATGGAGCGGCGTTATCGCGAAACGGAATCGAACGTCGTACGCGAAGAACTCGCGCGTTACATGGGCACGAAGAACTGCCCGGACTGCAACGGCAATCGACTCAATCGTGCGGCGTCGAACGTGTTCGTCGCCGAACGCCGCTTGCCGGAAATCGCGAGCATGCCGATCGGCGGTGCGCAGAACTTTTTCGGCAGCCTGGAATTACCCGGGCATCGCGGTGAAATCGCGGCGAAAATTGTGAAGGAAGTGCAACTCAGGCTGCAGTTTCTCGTCAATGTCGGACTCGACTATCTCACGCTCGACCGCAGCGCCGACACGCTGTCCGGCGGCGAAGCACAGCGGATCCGTCTGGCGAGCCAGATCGGTGCCGGACTCGTCGGGGTCATGTATATCCTGGATGAACCGTCGATCGGCCTGCATCAGAGAGACAATACGCGACTGCTTAACACGCTCACGCATCTGCGCGATCTCGGCAACACCGTGATCGTGGTGGAACACGATGAAGAAGCGATCCGCGCCGGCGACTACGTCGTCGATATGGGCCCTGGTGCCGGGGTGCATGGCGGCCACGTCGTGGTGCAGGGTACGCCGGAGGAGGTCGCTGCTTGTTCCGAGTCGCTTACCGGTCAGTATCTGTCGGGACGGCGCAAGATTGAAATTCCCGAACAGCGTCATCCGGTCGACGAGCAGCGGATATTCCGTTTGCTCGGCGCGAGCGGCAACAACCTGAAATCCGTCGATCTCGAGATCCCGGTGGGTTTGATGACGTGCATCACCGGAGTCTCGGGATCCGGCAAATCCACGCTCGTGAACGACACGCTCTACCATCTCACCTCGCGCGAACTGAACAAGGCATCACACGAGGTGGCGCCGTACCGCGAGCACGACGGGCTGCAATTTTTCGACAAGGTCGTGGACATCGATCAGAGCCCCATCGGTCGTACGCCGCGATCGAACCCGGCCACGTATACCGGCCTGTTTACCCCGATCCGCGAGCTGTTCGCCTCAACCCCGGAAGCCCGCGCCCGTGGCTACAAACCCGGACGTTTCAGTTTCAACGTCAAGGGCGGACGCTGCGAAGCGTGTCAGGGCGACGGCGTGATCAAGGTGGAAATGCATTTTCTGCCAGACGTATACGTGTCCTGCGACGTGTGCAAAGGCCACCGCTACAACCGCGAAACGCTCGAAATTCTGTACAAGGGCAAAAGCATCAGCGAAGTCCTCGACATGACGGTCGAGGAAGCGGTGAACTACTTCGCGGCGATTCCAACGGTTTATCCGAAACTCAAAACCCTGCTCGATGTTGGTCTGTCGTACATCCGGCTGGGGCAGAATGCGACGACGCTGTCGGGCGGCGAAGCGCAGCGCGTGAAACTTGCCCGTGAGCTGTCGAAACGCGATACCGGCAAAACCCTGTACATCCTCGACGAACCCACGACGGGTCTGCACTTCTACGATATTGAGCAATTGCTGAAGGTGCTGCATCGCCTGCGCGACCACGGCAATACGATCGTTGTCATCGAACACAATCTCGACGTCGTAAAAACCGCGGATTGGGTC
Source organism: Gammaproteobacteria bacterium (assembly GCA_965216305.1). Lineage (GTDB taxonomy): Bacteria > Pseudomonadota > Gammaproteobacteria > UBA11873. The sequence continues at coordinate 723,133 of OZ244144.1, forward strand.
GTCGATCTCGGCCCCGAAGGCGGTAGCGGTGGCGGTGAGATCATCGCGACGGGTACGCCGGAGCAGATCGCCGAACATCCGCGTTCCTACACCGGGGAATATCTCGCACCGCTGCTCGGTGAGCGGGTGGGGCGGACGACGAAGCGCTCCGCCTAGCGGCGAATCCCGCGCGGACCCTGAACGGGTGCGCAAGCTTGACACACGCCGGCGTCGGGACCGGGATCACACGCGACACCGCATCCGTGACCCTCGATTCGAGGACACGGATACCGGGTCCATCGGGCCTGGTCTTGCAGGCTTTGGAGCATGTATTCAGATCGCGATCTGGCGGCCGAGTCCGTAACCAAACAGGACAACGACCGGGATCTGCGCGAGCAGTTCGACGACGTGGATCGCCACCTGGTCGTAACCGCGGGTAACCGCCCGGCCATCCACCCAGCCGCCAATTATGCGCCCGAGATGTCCGCCGATGCGATGCCCGGTGTAGGAGACGATCAGCATCGCGAGCAACACGTCGAGTCCGGGCCACAGCGAGGCGGTGGTTACGCCGAGGTAGCTTGTCAGCCAGAAGAAAAAGTAACCGGCCGCGAGACAGCCCTGCAGCGGCAGGATGAATTCCGGGTGTTTACTGAACCCGGGGATCAGCGAGGCAACGAAACCGGCGAAGAAAAGGTTGCCAACCACCGCGTTGAGGCGGACTTCGTTGTTCGTCAGCAGGTCGAGAACCGACGGTGCGACACGCAGCCCGAACAGAGCGGGATAGGCGAGATACACAAACATGACAAGTGCCAGCGCACGCAACAGGGGTGAGAAAAACCGATCCCAACTCCATTGCAGCGCCGGATTGTCCGCGCTGGCGCGGTGTAGCCCGGCCTCGAGAAATGGCTCCACAAGCGCGAGTACCGCATAGACGCTAACCGCGATCCAGACCTCGCTGAGCGCAAAAATATCCAGAAACGACACAGTCCGCGAATGTGCTGCGGATTACGCCGGCGCGCGCGCCGACACGGTAATGGTGGTGAGCGCGGTTACGGCGAGCGGGCTCGAACGTGCAAAGCCGCCGAGCCGTGCAGCATAATAGGCGGCTATTCGACGATGTCCGATAAGGAAACAATGCATGTCAGCGCTCATCTGTGGTTCATTCGCTTTCGACAACATTATGGTTTTTCAGGATCATTTCAAAAACCATATCCTGCCGGACAAGATACACATCTTAAACGTGTCGTTCCTCGTTCCGGAAATGCGCCGCGAGTTTGGCGGTTGCGCCGGCAACATTGCCTACAATCTGAAACTGCTCGGCGGCGCGGCGCTGCCGATGGGCACCGTGGGTACGGATTTCGACACCTACACAGCGTGGTTGGACGCGTGTGATATTCCGACGACCCACGTCACCCGCATCGACGACGCGCTCACCGCACAGGCGTTCATCACCACTGATCTCGCCGACAATCAGATTACGGCATTTCACCCGGGTGCGATGAACTTCGCCGCCCGGAATAACATAAACGACGCCGCCGGTGTATCCATCGGGATCATTGCGCCGGATGGACGCGACGGCATGGTCGAACATGCCGCCCAGTTTGCGAGCGCGGGTATTCCGTTCATTTTCGATCCTGGCCAGGGTATGCCAATGTTCGATGGCGGCGATCTGAAGCAATTCATCGAGCAGGCGACCTGGGTTACCGTGAACGATTATGAATCCGAATTGATGCAGGATCGCACGGGCATGAGTACGGCGGAAATCGCCGCACAGGTCCAGGCGCTGATCGTGACGCGCGGCGGCGAAGGCTCGACGATTTATCGCGAGGGCACGCAAATAGCGATCCCGAGCGCGGCGGTCGATACTGTCGTCGATCCCACCGGGTGCGGCGATGCGTACCGCGCCGGCCTGCTCTATGGTCTTATGAATGATCTCGACTGGGAAACGACCGGACGCATCGCGTCACTGTGTGGCGCGATCAAAATCGAAAGCGCGGGCACGCAGAATCATTCGTTCACGCGCGATGCGTTCGCGGCACGTTACGCCGACGCGTTCGGAAAAACACTCACCTGGTAGGTTTTCCGCGCGCCCGCGCGCCGGGGTGTTCGCGCCGCCAGCGCCACGGTAATTCGAACTGGGTTGCCCACACGCCGACGGCGGCGTCACGCGCGCGCTGCTGTTCACGCGCGTAACGGTTGGAATATCGCGTGTAGGCAACCGCCAGGCCGTCGGCGACGAGCCGCGCATTCAGGTTTTCGCCATTCGCATAACATGTGGCCAGCGCGCGCTTGTAGGCATCGCGCTGCTCCCACGTGCAGCGCACGGGACTCGTGCCGATCATCTGTTCCAGCGCGCGCAGTGCCTCGATTCCGCAGCGGCGCGGCTGATCGTCGTGGCGGCAGATCTGGCGGTACTCCGGTGCATCGATACCATGCAACCGGATTTCCTCGCGACCGATGCGCAGGCTGTCACCATCGAGGACATCCGCGTAGCCGCGGAGTTCGCCGGCATGCACCGACAGCGTCGCGATTGCTAACGGCAGCAATGCAAAGCGCCACATTGTCGGGAAGCGGATGGTCAAGCGGGACGCGCCGCCCGGCTGCGAAGTGCCGGCGAGCATGGCACGTGCATCACGGTTCCCTTGCCGAACCGCAACCACCGGGTCGCCGTGCGCGAGCGCACGGACTCAGAACAGACCGACAATATTCCCGTTCGCATCAATGTCGATATGTTCCGCCGCCGGTACTTTCGGCAAGCCGGGCATGGTCATCATATTGCCCGCGATAGCGACGACGAAACGTGCACCGGCGGACAGGCGCACTTCGCGAATCTCCACGGTGTGACCACTCGGTGCGCCGAGTGCGCCCGGATCCGTCGAAAAAGACATCTGGGTTTTCGCGATACACACGGGGAAGTCGCCGTAGGTTTTGTTCAACTCCTCGATCTCGGCGCGGACCTTGCTGTTCGCGCTGATGTCATCGGCGCCGTAGATCTTCGTTGCGATCGCGTGCATTTTTTCCCACAGCGAGGCGGATGTCGGATACACGAACGTCGGCTTGCGTGCCGGTTCGTCGAGGACTTCGGCAACCTTGTGCGCGAGCGCCTCGGCGCCGGCACCGCCGTCGGCCCAGTGTTTCGACACAATAGCGGTGCCGCCGAGTGCCGCGACTTTTTCCTCGAGCAGCGCAACTTCGGCATCGGTATCGTGGGTGAAGTGGTTGATACACACGATGCACGGCAGGCCAAAATGTTGCGTGATGTTATGCAGGTGGCGCTCCAGGTTGACCATGCCTTTTTCGAGCGCCGCGAGATTCTCCGTGTTGAGCGCGTCTTTCGCGACACCGCCGTGATACTTCAGCGCCCGGATTGTCGCCACGAGTACCACCGCGCCGGGTTTGAGACCGGCCATACGGCATTTGATGTCAATGAATTTCTCGGCGCCGAGATCGGCGCCAAAACCGGCTTCCGTCACCACATAGTCGGCGAGCTTTAGCGCGGTCTGTGTGGCCGACACACTGTTGCAGCCGTGCGCGATGTTCGCGAATGGTCCGCCGTGCACGAGCGCGAGATTGTTTTCCAGCGTCTGCACGACGTTTGGCTTGATCGCGTCTTTCAGCAATGCCGCCATTGCACCATGTGCTTTCAGATCGGCGGCGGTCACCGGCTTGCGATCGCCACGTGTGTAGCCAACGACAATATTCCCGAGGCGTTCGCGCAAATCCCTCAGAGATGTCGCGAGACAGAAAATCGCCATGACTTCGGACGCGACGGTGATGTCATAGCCGCTTTCACGCGGAAAGCCGTTCGCCGTCCCACCAAGGCCGACGACGACGTTGCGCAGGGCGCGATCGTTCATATCGACGACACGCTTCCACGCGATCAGGCGCGGATCGAGGTTCAGTGCATTGCCGTGGCTGATGTGGTTGTCGATAAGAGCCGCGAGCAGATTGTGCGCCGCGCCGATGGCGTGGAAATCGCCGGTGAAGTGCAGGTTGATATCCTCCATCGGCACAACCTGGGCATAGCCGCCTCCGGCGGCACCGCCTTTGATACCGAAACACGGACCGAGCGAGGGTTCGCGCAGGCATACGATGGTCTTTTTACCGATCCGGTTCAGGCCGTCACATAAACCGACGCTCGTGGTGGTCTTGCCTTCGCCGGCCGGCGTTGGGCTGATCGCGGTGACAAGGACGAGTTTTCCGTCCGCGCGATCGCGCAGCGTGTCGATATAGTCGAGTGACAGTTTTGCCTTGTAATGACCGTAGGGCTCGAGATGCTCAGGCGCGATGCGGAAGCGATCACTGGCGAGTTCGACGATTCGCTGTTTCTTCGCCTGCTGGGCGATCTCGATGTCTGACATTAGTTCTGTTCCTTCGGCGTGGGTCCGTCGGTAAGCGAATCGGGCACGCGGTTGATCTGTTATCATGCAACGCGGCCGCGGCATGACTTCCGAAACTGCGCGCGTCGCTATACCACAAGGGAGACCGAGCGCCGGCAGCGCGCTGCAATCGCGTGACAGTTTATCACCATCTCGGAGCGCGGCCCGTGGACGATGGCCTGAAAATCTGCACTGAGCCCGGCGCTGTTACGCCCGGAATTCGACCTTAACCAGCCTTTTGAACCCTGGATGGCGCAAGCAAGTCCGTCACTCGTTACCCGACTAACGCAACGATTCGAGCACTTTCGTGTGCGCCTGGCCTCGGCGCAGGTCGGTTTCGCGCAGCCGCTCATCGGCCTCGTCGCCGGTCTCGTTGCGGGCGCGGTCATGATTGCTTTTCGTTGGTCCATCGAATCGGCCCAGGGCGCGTTCATCCCGTTCGGTGATATCGAGCGCTTCGAAACGCTGTCGGCACCCGTGCGCTTCGCGCTGCCGGTTGCCGGCGCGGTCGTGATCGGTATTGCTTTCCAGTGGATGCGCGCGGGCACGCGCCGCGTGGGTGTTATTCACGTGATGGAACGCCTGCAGTATCACGAAGGCCATCTGCCGTGGCGGAATCTCCTGGTTCAGTTTCTCGGTGGCGCACTGGCGCTGATCTCGGGCCAGTCCGTCGGGCGCGAGGGGCCGAGCATTCACCTCGGCGCGGGGATCGCAAGCCTGTCCGGTCAATGGTTACGGCTCCCGAACAACAGCATTCGAACGCTCGTTGCCTGCGGCACCGCGGCGGCCATCGCGGCATCGTTCAATACACCGCTTGCCGGCGTTATTTTTGCGATGGAAGTGGTCATGATGGAGTACACGATCGCGGGCTTCACCCCGGTGATCCTCGCCGCCGTCGCGGCGACGATCCTGAGCCGGATCGTGTTCGGCAGTGCGGCCGTATTCTACGTACCGCAACTGGAACTCGGCTCGATGTGGGATCTGCCGTACATCCTGCTCATGGGCATCTGCCTCGGCGCGTTGTCCGCCTATTTCGTCGCCGCGATCCGTTTTTTCTCGCGGCTCGCCGCGCGGGTTCCTGCCGGCACCGCAATCGTGCTTGCCGGTGTGCTCGTCGGCGTTATCGCGATCGAGATCCCGGCCGTACTCGGCATGGGTTACGACACCGTTAACGCGGCGATACTCGGTGACGTCGCAGTCGGTGCACTGGTGTTGATTCTGTTCGCGAAACTCGTCGCCAGTTCGGCCTGTATTGCGGTCGGCATCCCGGGTGGGTTGATCGGACCGACGATCGTAATCGGAGCCATGGTTGGCGGCGTGTTCGCATACGGCGCTGAAAGCCTCCCGGGTCTGAGTTCCGCCCATGGCCTGTTCGTAATGCTCGGCATGGGCGCGATGATGAGCGCCGCGCTGCAGGCGCCGCTGGCCGGTTTGCTGACCCTGCTCGAACTTACCGCGAATCCGCATTTGATCCTGCCGGCGATGATCGCGGTCGTCAGTGCGAATATGACCGCGCGGGAAATATTCAAGCAGGAGTCCGTGTTTACGATGCTCATGCGCGACGCCGGGCTCGATTATCGCAACGATCCGATTTCGCAGAGTCTGCGCCGGGTCGGGGTTGCCTCCGTCATGAACCGGCGTTTCGTCGAAAGCGAGGTCGAAGTGGATCTCGACGCCGCTCGCGCCTTGCTTGCAGGCACCCCGCAATGGATCATCGTGCGCGGTGAAAAAGACGAGCGGACGCTGCTGCCGGCCGCGGACCTTGCGCGTTTCCTCGAGGACCACACGGTCGAGCTTGTCGATTTGCTGAGGATTCCGGCGCAGCGGCGCCAGCTGGCGCCGATCCACATGCAGGCCTCGCTGCAGGAAGCGCGCGTGGCGCTCGAACAATCGAACGCCGAAGCGCTGTACGTGCGGCGCCAGATTGCACCGGTGAACTACCGCACCTACGGTGTCTTGCTGCGGCGGGATGTCGAGTCGAATTACGCCATTGGCTAGTTGTGGGTAGTTGCCGTGCGCTATCCCCGCACATTGTCCGAACGACGCCGGGACGGGGCGCCACGGGTGCCCGTAACGTCGCAGGAATCGTTGGCCGGGGCGTCTTGCAAACGCGCCTTGGCAGCCGCATCGACACTTGCGGCCGTTGAGTAAGGACGGTGATTCTGGTAGCTTGAAAGCCTGTATGGGCCGGCCACGCGACAACCGAAAAAAGCACGATTCAAGGCCGCAGATCGACCCCTTCTCACCGCCCGCAGATAGCACGATATTGTCGCCATGACACGCTATGTCTTCACCACCGGAGGCGTTGTTTCCTCGCTCGGAAAGGGCATTGCGTCGGCCTCGCTGGCCGCGATACTCGAGGCGCGTGGGCTCCGCATTGCGATGATCAAGCTCGATCCCTACATCAACGTCGATCCCGGTACGATGAGCCCGTTCCAGCACGGCGAAGTGTTCGTCACCGACGATGGTGCGGAAACGGATCTGGATTTGGGTCATTACGAACGTTTCGTACGTTTCCGTACGAGCTCGAAGAGCAATTTCACGACCGGCCGGATTTACGAAAACGTAATCCGCAAGGAACGTCAGGGCGAGTATCTCGGCGGCACGGTGCAGGTGATCCCGCACATCACCGACGAGATCATCCGCAGTATCAAGGAAGGCGCCGACGACGCCGACATCGCGATGGTCGAAATCGGCGGCACCGTTGGCGACATCGAATCGCTGCCGTTTCTCGAGGCGATCCGGCAGATGCGCATGGAGCTCGGCCAGAAGAATACGCTGTTCATCCATCTGACGCTGGTCCCCTACATCGCTTCGGCCGGCGAGATCAAAACGAAACCCACGCAGCATTCCGTGAAGGAAATGCGTTCAATCGGTATTCAGCCGGACATTCTGTTATGCCGTGTGGATCGACCGCTGCCGGATTCGGAGCGACGTAAAATCGCGCTGTTCACGAACGTCGAGGAACGCGCCGTGATTCCGGCCTACGACGCGGATTCGATATACATGATTCCGTCGATGCTGCACGCAGAAGGGCTGGACGATATCGTGGTCGAAAAACTTCAACTCGAGGTGCCGGTAGCAGACCTGGGCGAGTGGCGCTCCGTCGTCGCCGCGATCCGGCATCCGGAATCGGAAATTACGATCGCGATGGTCGGCAAGTATGTCGACCTGACGGAATCCTACAAGTCCCTGTCGGAAGCACTGACGCACGCAGGCATCCACACGCGCTCGCGCGTGCACATTCGCTACGTTGATTCTGAAGAAATCGAGCGCGACGGCACCGGCTGTCTGCGCGACGCCGACGCCATACTCGTGCCCGGTGGGTTCGGTCAGCGCGGTATCGAAGGCAAGATACTCGCAGCGCAGTATGCGCGCGAACAGCGCGTGCCATACCTTGGTATCTGCCTCGGTATGCAGGTTGCCGTGATCGAATGCGCACGAAATCTCGCGCATCTCGGCGACGCCCACAGTTCGGAATTCAATCCGGCCACGCCGCATCCCGTGATCGGTCTGATTACGGAGTGGACAGCCGGCGACGGCACCCTGGAACGCCGCGATGAAGGCAGCGACAAGGGCGGGACGATGCGGCTCGGCGGCCAACAGTGCAAACTCGCTCCTAACAGCTTCGTCGCGCGCGCCTACGGCACGGAAATCATCACGGAGCGTCACCGTCATCGATACGAATTCAACAACAAGTACATGATGGAACTCGAAGCGGCGGGAGTGCGCATCGCCGGCCGGTCGATCGACGGCAACCTCGTCGAAATTATCGAGTTTCCCGCACACCCGTGGTTCGTGGGTTGCCAGTTCCATCCGGAATTTACCTCGACGCCGCGTGACGGGCATCCCTTGTTCAATGATTTTCTCCGCGCCGCGCTTGCCTTCAAGGCGGCGGGAACAACAGAGGTGCGTGATGCGGTTACTTGATTTCGACGTCGGAATCGAGCACCCGTTCTTCCTCATCGCCGGCCCCTGCGTTGTCGAAAGCGAAGCGCTCGTTATCGATGTAGCCGGCGCGCTGAAGGAACTCACGGGCGAACTCGGGATCCCGTTCGTATTCAAGGCATCGTACGACAAGGCGAACCGCACTTCGCACGACAGCTTTCGCGGCATCGGTGTGGAGGCCGGCTTGCGCGCGCTCGACACGGTGCGCCGTGAAGTCGGCGTGCACGTGCTCACGGATGTACATGAGGATTCGCCGCTCGACGAGGTCGCCGCCGCGGTCGACATTCTGCAAACGCCCGCGTTTCTTTGCCGACAAACGAATTTCATCCAGAACGTCGCGCGTACCGGCTTGCCCGTCAACATCAAGAAGGCACAGTTTCTCGCCCCGTGGGACATGCAACATGTCGTTGCAAAAGCACGTGCCACGGGTAACGACAACATCATGGTGTGTGAACGTGGCGCGAGCTTCGGCTATAACTACCTGGTTTCCGACATGCGCGCACTTGTGATCATGCGCGAGACGGGCTGCCCGGTGGTGTTCGATGCCACGCATTCCGTGCAGATGCCGGGCGGGCAGGGCAGTTCCTCGGGCGGGCAACGCGAGTTCGTACCGGCGCTCGCGCGCGCGGCCACCGCGACGGGCATTTCCGGATTGTTCACGGAAACCCACCCCGATCCCGACAACGCGAAGAGCGACGGGCCGAATTGCATGGCTCTGGCGGACATGCGCCGCTTGCTCGAGACCCTGAAATCCATCGACACGGCCGTCAAGGCCACGCCCGGACTCTGACTGTATCCCGCACTTCCGCTACCGACTGCATGCCTGCTCGAAAATATGCGACACCGACCTCGATCGACTGCGAACGCTTCCCCTCAAACCGAGGAGCAGGGCCAGGGATGGGGTGTAGAAACTGATTCCGGTGCCGAAGCCAAAGTGTCCGGGATTTAGCACCCCTATTCAGTATCACCGCCCAGAAGGTACCCAGCGCCCATGTCCGCAATTGCAGCAATCAAAGCACTCGAAATTATTGATTCCCGGGGTAACCCGACCGTACGCGCCGAGGTAACGACGGCGAGCGGCGCGGTGGCCGCCGCGGCCGTGCCCTCCGGCGCGTCCACCGGTGAACGCGAAGCACTTGAACTGAGAGATACCACGTCGCCGCGGTTTGGCGGCAAAGGGGTGCGCCAGGCCGTTGCCAACATCAACGACGACATTGCAGGTGCACTGAACGGCATGCCGGTCGACGACCAGGGTGCGCTCGATCGGGCAATGATCGATCTCGATGGCACCGAGAACAAAGGCAAGCTCGGCGCGAACGCGATGCTTGCGGTGTCGATGGCGGCTGCGCGCGCGGCGGCGGTTGAACGTGGTGTACCGCTGTATGCCTATCTCAACCGCGGCGCGAAGTACACGATGCCGGTGCCGATGATGAATATCATCAACGGTGGCGCGCACGCGAGCAATAACGTGGATTTCCAGGAATTCATGATTCTGCCGATCGGTGCGCCGTCGTTCGCCGAAGCGATTCGTTACGGCGCCGAAGTGTTCCACGCGCTGAAATCCGTCCTCGCTGGACAGGGCGCGACCACCGCGGTGGGCGACGAAGGCGGCTTCGCGCCGGATCTGCCGTCCAACCAGGCCGCCCTGGATGTCATCGTCGACGCCATCGACAAAACCGGATTGCATCTCGGCAACGACATCGTACTCGGCCTCGACGTCGCGAGTTCGGAATTCTACGAGGGCGGTGCGTATCGTCTCGGCTCGGAAAACCGCACGCTCACGAGCAGCGAGTTCAGTCAGATGCTGGCGCAGTGGAGTCGCGACTATCCGATCGTCTCGATCGAGGACGGCATGGATCAGAACGACTGGGACGGTTGGAAAGAACTGACGGCCGCGATTGGCGATCGGGTCCAGCTCGTCGGCGACGATCTGTTCGTCACCGACAGCAAGACACTGCAACGCGGCATTGACGAAGGCGTGGCGAACTCGATCCTGATCAAGGTCAACCAGATTGGCACGTTGACGGAAACATTCGACGCCGTCGAACTCGCGCAAGCGTCGCAATACACCGCTGTCGTCTCGCATCGTTCGGGCGAAACCGAAGACACGACGATCGCCGATATCGCCGTCGCATTCGCGACCGGTCAGATCAAAACCGGTTCGATGTCGCGGTCCGACCGCGTCGCGAAATACAACCGGCTGCTCGTAATCGAAGACGAACTCGGCGCCGCAGCGGTCTATCCGGGCGTCGCGGCGTTCTACAACATCCGCCGCGAGTAAGGCTTGCGTGCGCGCGATCATCTTCGCACTGATCCTATTGTTGATGGTTCTGCAGTACACGCTTTGGTTCGGTAAAGGCGGTATCCGCGACGTTACGCTGCTGCGGCAAACCGTCACTGAACAACAGGCTGATATCGGCGCGCTGAAGGCGCGTAATCAGGCGCTCGCGGCCGAAGTGCGGGATTTGAAGCAGGGCATGGAGGCGATCGAGGAGCTCGCGCGCAGCGAAATGGGCATGGTGAAAGAAGGCGAGGTGTTTTTCCAGATCCTGAAACCGGAGCCCGCTCCAGCCCCGCCCAACCCGGAGACCGATGATGAGTGAGCGTGTCTGGGCCGTCGTGCCCGCGGCCGGCAAGGGCGCGCGTATGGGTGCCGATGTGCCGAAACAGTATCTGCAACTGGCGGGTAAATCCGTACTCGAACACACCCTGGGTGTGCTGACGAGCGAGCCGGGCATCGCCGGGGTCGTGGTTGCGGTTGCGGCGGACGACGAGCTCTGGGCCACAGTGCGTGTGGCGCTGGCGAAACCGGTGACCACCGTTACCGGCGGCGCGGAACGCTGTCACTCGGTACTCGCTGGCATTACCGCCCTGGACGACGCCGGTGATGGCGACTGGGTGATGGTGCACGACGCGGCGCGCCCGTGTCTGCGCGCGGGCGACATCAAACGCATGCTTGGCGAACTTGCCGCGAATCCGGTGGGCGGGATCCTTGCCGCACCCGTACGGGACACCCTGAAGCGCGGGAACGACCGCGGTGACATCGTCGCCACCGTCGATCGGCAACAACTCTGGCACGCATTGACCCCGCAAATGTTCCGGCTTGGTGTCCTGCGCACGGCGCTTCGCGACGCACTCGCGCGCGGACTCGCGGTCACCGACGAGGCACAGGCGATCGAGGCGGCGGGCCTGGTGCCGAGGATCGTCGAAGGACACGGCGACAATCTGAAAATTACCCACCCGGCGGACCTCGCGCTCGCCGAAATGATTTTGCGTACGCAGGGGCGGATATGAACATGCGGATAGGGCAGGGTTACGACGCGCACCGGTTTCAAAGCGGCGATGCGGTGGTGCTCGGCGGCGTTACGATTCCGTTCGACCGCAGCCTCGCCGCACATTCAGACGGTGATGTGCTGTTGCACGCCATTTGCGACGCGATACTCGGCGCCGCCGCGCTCGGCGACATCGGGCGCCATTTCCCGGACACCGATCCAACTTACAAAGGTGTGGACAGTCGGGTTCTGCTGCGCGCGGTACGGGACTTGCTGACGGCGGAAAACTGGCGGGTCGTGAACATCGATGCAACCGTGATCGCGGAGCGGCCGAAGATAGCGCCGCACGTCGCGACGATGATTGCGCACGTTGCAAGCGATCTCGGGATTACGGACGAGCAGGTTAACATCAAGGGAACGACGACCGAGAAGATGGGTTTCACCGGACGCGGAGAAGGTGTCGCGGCAACCGCGGTGGCCCTGATCGAGCGCGCCTGACAGCTCACCTCACAAACCTTGTCTGTGGCGCGGCCGCACCAGCCGGATCCCGCAGCGGCGCCGTGTTATCGCTGCCACTGCGTGAGCCTGCCGCCAGACCCCCGCGCGGTACGGATCCGGATCGCGCGTTTCGCCGGCGCAAACCTCCTGCCTCGCTCAGTGACGCAACAGTACGTACAGCGCGCCCGTACCGCCATCGACCGGGCGCGCGGTTGCGAACGCGAGTACCGCGTCCCAACGCGCGAGCCAACTCGCGACCTTTGGTTTCAGTACCGGCGTTTTGCCGGGGGATCGGTGTCCTTTGCCATGTATCACGCGTACGCAGGACAGGCCGCGCACGCTGCAGCGATCGATGAATTCCGCGAGTACCACCTTCGCCTCGTCGGCCACGTAACCGTGAAGATCGAGTTCCGCCTGCACCGCATACTGGCCGCGGCGCAACTTGCGCATCGTCGTCCGGTTCACGCTGGACCGCTGGAAAAACGCCTCGTCACCGTATTCGAGCGTTTCGTAGTCAAAATGTCCCGCCGCCATTTCGCCTAGCGCCTCGGCGTGATCACGCCGCGACTGCAGCGGCAGCGCCGGCGGCGGCGATCTGCTGACGACGTGCTGATCCGCCTTGAGCGGCCGTACGCCCTTGACGGCATCGCGAAATAAATCGAAATCGGCGTCGCGATCGCTGCGCTTGTCTTTCGTCATTGCCCGATCCGTGTGTGCCCATAGTTGAGCGTAACAGGATGTGCGGGTCGCTCGCGCCCGCCCGGTAAGCACTCGTTGTTTTCCGACCGCGCCGGCCGCGCAAAATTCCGCGGCGCGTTCCGTCGCTGCCGGGCGGACCGCGACCATCGCGCGGATTATCCGAGCCAGTGCCGCGCGTTGTGAAAAATCTGCATCCATGGCCCTTCGGCATGCGGCCAGTCGGGGTCGATCCACGAAAACTGTGTGGCGAGAAACACGCGCTCGGGATGCGGCATCATGATCGTTGCCCGCCCGTCCGTACTTGTGAGCCCGGTAACGCCGGCGGCGGAACCGTTCGGGTTGCCGGGATAGGTCGCGGCGACGGCCCCGCGGTTATCGACATAACGCAGGCAGACACGCTCATCAACCGCTTCGGCAACGCGGCCTTCGCCATGGGCGACCACGATCGGCGCGCGCATCCCGGCCATATCCCTGAACAGGATCGACGCGGACGCTGCAACCTCCACCATGACGAGGCGCGCTTCGAATTGTTCCGAGACGTTACGCCTGAAACGCGGCCACGATGCGGCGCCGGGGATCAGCGGTGCGAGGTGCGCGAGCATCTGGCAGCCATTGCACACACCCAGCGTGAACGTCGACTCACGCTGAAAAAATGCGGCGAAATCTTCGCGGACGGAATCGTTGTAGAGGATCGATTTCGCCCAGCCGCCGCCGGCGCCAAGCACGTCGCCGTAGGAAAATCCGCCGCAGGCGACGAGTCCGTTGAATGCCGCGAGCGAGCGCCGCCCAGCGAGCAGTTCGCTCATGTGAACATCGATCGCGTCGAAGCCGGCGCGATCGAACGCCGCGGCCATTTCGACATGGCCGTTCACTCCCTGTTCGCGCAGGATTGCGATCTGTGGCCGGCTTGTATTCACCGCGGATGCGAAGCGCGTGGGCGTGATCGGGGCATGCAGTGACAAACCCGGATCGTCGGGATCGATTATCGTCGCGTACTCTTCGTCGGCGCATTGCGGGTTGTCGCGCGCGGACTGCATCTGCCAGCTCGTGCGCGACCACGATCCGAGCAGCTGCGAGACAGCCTCGTCGATGACGGTGGTACCGTCGTGGCGTACCACGATTTGTCGTTCGGCCACCGCGGAACCAAGTGCATGAACGTTGCCGGCAAGCGTCGGCGCGGCGGCGAAGTGCGCCATCACCGCGTCAAGATCCGCGTCGCGAACCTGGATTACAACGCCGAGCTCTTCGCAGAACAACGCGGCCGCTGCATCGCCGCCGAGTGCGGTGACGTCGATCTCGATGCCGCAACGCGCCGCGAACGCCATCTCGCACAGGGTGGTGATGAGACCGCCGTCGGAGCGATCATGGTAGGCGAGCACATATCCCGTTTCATTCAGCAACTGGATTGCGGTGAAGAATTCGCGCAGGCACGCCGGGTCATCGAGATCCGGCGGCACGTCGCCGAGCGCGCAATCGGTTTGCGCGAGGATGGAACCACCGAGTCGTTGCCGGCCGGCTGCGAGATCGATGAACAGCAATGTGCTGGCACCGCACTCGAGACGCAATTGCGGCGTCAGCGACTCGCGGATATCGACGACGGGTGCGAACGCCGAGACAATCAGCGACAACGGCGAGGTTACCGCGAAGTCCGTTTCATCCGTGCGCCATTGCGTCTTCATCGACATCGAATCCTTGCCCACCGGGATCACGATGCCGAGCGCGGGACACAGTTCGAGGCCGACGGCGCGCACGGTCTCATACAGTTTCGCGTCTTCGCCGGGATGGCCCGCGGCCGCCATCCAGTTTGCGGACAACACGATGTCACCGAGTTTCATGATTCGTGCCGCGGCGATGTTCGTGATCGCTTCGCCAACGGCGAGCCGGCCCGACGCCGGCGCGTCGAGCAGGGCCACCGGGGTGCGTTCGCCGATGGCCATTGCTTCCCCCGTGTAATCGCCGAAACCACTCGCGGTCACCGCGCAATCGGCCACCGGTGTTTGCCATGGCCCGACCATCTGATCGCGTGCGCTCAAGCCGCCGACATTGCGATCGCCGATCGTAATGAGAAAGCGCTTGTCGGCGACGCTCGGGAACGCGAGGACGCGCGCGAGTGCCGCCGGGATATCGATGCCGACGGTCGTATATGCATTCGTCGGTCGGTCTGCGCCATTGACGTCACGGAACATTTTCGGTGGCTTGCCGAAGATCACGTCCATGGGCAGGTCGATCGGCGCGTTGTCCTGTTCACTGTCAAGCACCTGCAATTGCATCCCGGCAGTCGCTTCGCCGATCACCGCGGCCGGACAACGCTCGCGAGCACAAATCGCCATGAACTCGCCGATCCGATCCGCGGCGATCGCGAGTACGTAGCGTTCCTGCGCCTCGTTGCACCAGATTTCCAGCGGCGACATCGACGGATCGGCGTTCGGGATTGCGCGCAATTCAATAACGCCGCCGCGACCGCTGTCATGCAGAATCTCGGGCACCGCGTTCGACAGGCCACCGGCACCGACGTCGTGAATCGACAGCGCCGGATTGCGCTCGCCGAGCGCCCAGCAGGCGTTGATCACTTCCTGGCAGCGACGCTGCATTTCAGGGTTGTCCCGCTGCACTGAGGCGAAATCGAGATCGCTGTCGCTCGAGCCCGCCCGCATCGATGAGGCGGCGCCGCCGCCAAGTCCGATCAGCATTGCCGGACCACCGAGGACGACGATTTTCGTTCCCGGGTCGATGATGTGTTTCTCGACGTGGTGGAGCCGGATATTGCCGAGGCCGCCGGCGAGCATGATCGGTTTGTCATAACCGCGGATGTCCGCAGTCACGGTGTGATCCTCGAAACAGCGGAAGTAGCCGCAGAGCGCCGGGCGGCCGAATTCGTTGTTGAACGCCGCGCCGCCGATGGGGCCGTCGCGCATAATTTCGAACGCACTCGCGAGGCGCTCGTTCAGTGCGCGGGCTTGCTCCCAGGGCGCCGGATGTCCGGGAATGCGCAAATGCGAGACGGAAAAGCCGGTTAAACCCGCTTTCGGTTTCGCGCTGCGACCGGTTGCTCCTTCGTCGCGGATCTCGCCGCCCGATCCGGTCGCGGCGCCGGGGTGCGGGGAAATCGCCGTTGGATGGTTGTGCGTTTCAACTTTCATCAGCACGTGAACGTCTTCGTCAACGCTCGCGTAGCGCGCCGTTTCCGGATCGGGGAAAAATCGCCGGCCGGCGTAGCCCGTGGTCACCGCGGAATTGTCCTTGTACGCGGACAGCACCTGGTTCGGCGCGCATTCATGCGTGTGCCGGATCATCGCGAACAGGCTCGCGTGCTGTTCTTCGCCATCGATGCGCCAGTCGGCGTTGAAAATCTTGTGGCGGCAATGTTCGGAATTCGCCTGCGCGAACATCATCAGTTCAATGTCGGTCGGGTCACGCCCGAGCTCGTCGTAGCGCGCGCTGAGGTATTCGATCTCGTCATCGGCGAGCGCCAGGCCGAGCATCCGGTTCGCATTCGCGAGTGCGGCACGGTCGCGAGGTATCGATTGCAGGCTGCGAGGCGTCGTGTCCTGGTGCAGACTGGCAGCGGCATCGACATCGTCAAGCACGGTTTCCGTCATGCGATCATGGATGTGCGGGATCAGATCGCCGAGCGCATCCACACTCGCGCCGTCGAAATACCACAGTGTCGCGCGTTCGAGGCGCACGAGCCGATCGAGGCCGCTGTTGCGGGCGATATCCGTCGCCTTGCTCGACCAGGGGGAGATCGTGCCGACCCGGGGGGTGACGAGTACGCTCGCGCATTGCAGCGGCAGTTTTGTCGGCATCTCCGGACCGACGAGATCGCGCACCCGGGCAAGCGCCATCGGCGCCGGCTCGCCGTCGAACCAGGCGAGATAGAGGTGGCGGCTGTCGAGCGCGGCCAGCGCCGGGTGGGCGCTTTTCAGCTCATTGAACAGGCGTTCCCGGCGGAACTCGGAATGCGCCGCAGCGCCGTGGAAAACATGCATTTTTGTCAGGAACAGCGCTCAGTGGGCTTGCGAACTATCAACCGCGCGGCAGCGCGCCGGCGAGCGGCGAATCATACTGGAAAGCCGGCTGATCCGCATGCGCGAAACCTCACGGGATTTCTTCGACGAGCACCCACGCATTGTAGTTTTCGCTGCCCTGGCGCCGCGTTTGCGCGAGCAAGCCGCGATCCGATCCGCTCGCGGCTTCGTTCGCCCCGCCGAGCGGGATCCACTCACCGAGGCGGCCGGAAAGCGTGGTTTGGGCGCGACGTGTACGGATGGTCCCGCGGTCGCGCGGATCGGCGTGTTCGAGCTGCGGCGCGATTTCCAAGGTCACCTTGTCGCCGTTCAGACGGGGCGTGACATAGAAACCCGAGGTGACATCGCGGTAGTCAATTCCGCTGCCGTAGAAGCCCGAGTCATACAGGTAGGGTATCGCCTGCCCGGTGTGGATCAGCGCAGGTGATCCCTCGAGCGTCGTGACGAAGTGCGCGTTCTGCGCGTCGTTGCTCGAGCGGGTGTTCAGCGCGCGGTAGCGCACGGTGTTTCCGTTCTTGTCGCGATAACCGACGCTGGCACCGTAACGGCCGCCGGGGTCGGGTACTTCAGCGCGGACCTGGCCACTGCGAACCTCGCCGGACAGCGCGCGCTCACGCACGAGCGAGGCCGCATCCACGTTCTGGCGTACGGTGATCCTGAGGCGTTTCAAGGGCCGGTCGATTGCGCCGAGCACGTTCAGCAGATCGGCGAGATTTGCCGGCGTTGTCTTGACGATGAGTTTATTGTCCGTGCCGCTGATACTGCCACCCGGTTCGACGAGCGGTTGCAGCAGCGGCAGCACGTCGCTGGCCAGCGCGTGGTCGAGTTCGATGATTTCGATGCGCCGTTCATCGGCAACCGCGGCGACCGCGAACAGCAGCGCGAGGATCAGAGGTGCAAGCGGCGAAAATTCGGGTCGGTGTCTGCGCGTTCCCATATTTCTTCGAACCTCACAGTCAGGTCGCGGGCATTACGCTGGTCGTCGTAACTCGCGCGGCCTTCGTAACGATCGGCAAAGCGCCGGTGGGTGTAAGCCTGGTTATCGGCCACGAGCATCGCTTCATTGAAATTCCTGTGGTCGCGCCCGGGCTTGCGAATCGAGATATAGGTGGACAGTCGCGAACACAGCTCCAGCAGGCGATGGCCGCGAGAAACGAGCGGGCCGATGTCCGTCACCAGGATGCGCACGCAGGCGTGCTGGCTGCCGAGCGCAATCTGTTTGACGGCTTCGACGAACGGCGCGTGGTCATAGATCGCGGGATCGAGGTGACGGCTGACGATGTCGAGCGAACGCACACAGTTTTGCGCCATCGTGAGGGAGATTTCGCGTAGCTCCTCGCTCGTGTCGAACTCGATGATTTCGACTTCGGGATCGTCGGCCATCGTTACGGTATCCGGCCGGCAAGTTCGGCGGCAAGGCCGGTATAGTTCGCCGGGGTCAGCGCTTTGAGGCGTTCACGTTCGGCCGCCGGTAACGCGAGCGACTCGATGAATTCGTGCAGGATATCGCGATCGATTCGTTGTCCGCGCGTCAAATCTTTCAGCGCTTCGTAGGAATCGGCAATGCCGTAACGTCGCATCACGGTCTGGATGGGCTCGGCGAGTACCTCCCAGGCATCGTCGAGTTCGGCGGTCTGGCGCGCGGTGTTCGGTTCGAGTTTGCCGATGCCGCGCGCGCAGGCGTTCAGCGCGATAACGACATAGCCAATTGCGCTGCCGATATTGCGCAACACCGTTGAGTCGGTTAAATCACGTTGCCAGCGTGATACCGGCAGCTTCGCGCCGAGATGTTGCAGCAAGGCGTTCGCCACACCGAGATTACCTTCGGCATTCTCGAAATCGATTGGATTAACCTTGTGCGGCATAGTCGATGAGCCCACCTCGCCGGCGATTCGCTTCTGTCCGAAATAACCAATCGAAATGTAGCTCCACGTATCGCGGCAGTAGTCGATCAGTATTGTGTTCAGACGCG
The DNA here is from genome assembly GCA_965216305.1 of Gammaproteobacteria bacterium. Classification (GTDB taxonomy): domain Bacteria; phylum Pseudomonadota; class Gammaproteobacteria; genus UBA11873. The sequence continues at coordinate 741,908 of OZ244144.1, forward strand.
CGAGCGTGTCGAAAAGTTCAGCGATGTAGTCGTGCGGCTCAATCTGGGTTGTGTGCGTGTTCGGTGCGAGGCCGAGCGCGGTAACGAAAGCAGCGGATTCGGCGGGCCAGTCCACGTTTGGATAGGCCGCGAGGTGGGCGTTGAAATTCCCCACGGCGCCGTTGAATTTGCCGAGGATAGCCTGCGCCGACAGGTGCGCGAGTTGGCGGTCGAGCCGGGCGATCACATTCGCGATTTCCTTGCCCATCGTCGTTGGCGATGCCGTTTGCCCGTGCGTGCGCGACAGCATCGCATCGCCGGCGCAATGCCGCGCAAGTTCGCGCAACTGTTCGCGCACGGCGGTGTACTTCGGCAACAACACGACGTCGCGCGCGTCGCGCAGCATCATGGCATAGGCGAGATTGTTGATATCCTCGGACGTACAGGCGAAATGCAGAAACGGGATCGCCGCCTGCAGGCCTGGCGCATCGGCACAACATTCCTGGAGGAAGTATTCGACTGCTTTCACGTCGTGGTTCGTCGTGGCCTCGATCGCCTTGATGCGCGCGGCGTCGGCGGGGCAGAAGCGATCGATAATTGCATCGAGACGGGCGTTCGTGGTCGCATCGAACGGTGCGAGTTCCTCGATGCCCGCGCAGTCTGCAAGATGCTGCAACCAACGGACTTCAACGATGACGCGATAGCGGATGAGCCCGTATTCGCTGCAGACAGTGCGCAGCACATCGGTATGGCGGGCGTAACGTCCGTCGATGGGCGAGACGGCGGTCAGCGGCTCAAGATCGGGCGGTGAATCGGTCAGGGACATGGGTTCGGGCTCTGCGCGTGAAGGTTATCGATAGCTTTCAACAGTGGTTTGCTCACTCGCGTGTGAATCGCGGCGAGATTTTGGCGTAGCTGCGCTTCCGTCGTGGCGCCGAGCAATACGCTCGTGACATAGCGTCGGGACAGGATGAACGATATCGCCATGGTGGCCGGGTCGATGTCGAATTCCCGCGCGAGTTCGACGTAGCGCTCGCTCGCCGCGGCGCCGCGCGCATTAGTATAACGGACAAAGCGATCGTAACGACTGATCCGGGCACCGGCGGGACGCGCGCCGTGCGCGTACTTTCCGCTCAACACGCCGAAGGCCAGCGGCGAGTACGCAATCAGCCCGACGCGCTCGCGATCGGCAATCTCCGCCAGGCCGACCTCGAACGTGCGGTTCAGCAGGTTGTAGGGGTTCTGGACGGACACAACCCGCGGCAACCCCATGGCGTCGGCGAGCGCGAGAAATGTCATCAGCCCCCAGGGCGTCTCGTTCGACAAGCCGATGTAGCGCACCTTGCCGTCGGCGACAAAGCGCGCGAGCGCTCGCAAGGTGTCTTCGAGGTTCGTCGGCGGCTCACTTTGAGCGGGCTTGTAACCGAGTTGTCCGAATGTATTCGTTGGCCGCGCGGGCCAATGCAGCTGGTACAAATCGACGTAATCCGTACCAAGCCGACGCAGGCTGCCGTCGAGCGCGTGCGCGAGATCGCTTGCGGTGTGGCGCGATGCACCGCCGCGCAGGTAGGCGACATGAACGCCGGGGCCGGTGGCTTTCGTTGCCAGCACCACATCGTCGCGCCGGCCGCGCCGCCGTAGCCAGTCGCCGACGATCGACTCGCTCAATCCGCACGTGTCCGCCTGTGGCGGCACCGGGTACATTTCGGCTGTGTCGATGAAATTCACGCCGGCGTCGAGCGCGATATCGAGCTGGTAGGCGGCTTCGGCGGCGGTATTCTGCTCGCCGAACATCATCGTACCGAGGCCGAGTTCGCTCACCGCGAGGTCGGTGTCGCCGAGTTGACGATAGCGCATGGAAAACCCGGTCAGGAATAGTATCGTTACGATAAGTGCCGGCCCGCAGCTGTGCAAGGTTCGCCGCGGCGCCGGGGTGATCGTTCCTATCGGTTTGCGTGATTCGGCGCTAAGCTGTCGCCTGATTCGCGCGTCAGGTTGTCAGAGAGTTGAAGAAAAATGTTGTAGCACGTCGCTTCAGGGGCTTTCTGCCGGTTGTGGTCGACGTGGAAACCGGTGGTTTCGACGCGAAGCGGGACGCGTTGCTGGAAATGGCCTCCGTGCTGCTCGACTGGTCGGCGGAGCGCGGCTGGCACCGGACGCAGACGATCGCCCACCACATTGAACCGTTTCCTGGCGCAAACCTCGAAGAAGCGTCGTTGCAATTCAACAAGATCGATCCGTTTCATCCGTTCCGCATGGCGGTGCCGGAGGAGGAAGCGGTCAAGGACGTATTTCGTCATGTACACGAAGCGATAGCGGCGCACGGGTGCACCCGCGCGATCCTCGTTGGCCACAATCCCGCGTTCGATCTCGCATTCGTGAAAGCCGCGGCGCGGCGACTGAAAATCAAGAAGAACCCGTTCCATCAGTTCAGCACATTCGACACTGCGGCCATCGCCGGCGTCGCGCTCGGCCAGACCGTGCTCGCGCGCGCAGTGGACGCGGCGGGCATCGAGTGGAACCAGGACGAGGCGCACTCCGCGATTTACGATGCCGAGAAAACCGCGGATCTGTTCTGCACGATCGTGAACCGCTGGGATGCGTTCAACGCCGCAAGCTGAGGGAGACGGCGCCGCCGTTCAGTCAGACGCGCCGATCCGGTCGCGCCATTGCTGCGCCGTTTGCGCCAGCGATGCCGTATCAATGTTGAGGAGTTTCCGCTCCGCGACGACGCGGCGTCCCCCAACCCACACATTCGACACCTGATCGCGATGGCTCGCATAGACGATGTGCGAGACGGGATCGTAGACCGGTGCGGCCGCGAAGCCGCCGAGATCGACGGCGACGATATCGGCGAGCTTGCCCACGGCGAGTGAGCCGATGTCGGCTTCCATGCCGAGCGCGCGTGCGCCGGCGTAGGTCGCCGCACGAAGAATCGCGGCGGCGGGGGCGGCGCTGGCGTCCCCGGCCACACCTTTCGCGAGCAAGGCCGCCGTGCGCATTTCACCGAACATGTCGAGGTCGTTGTTACTCGCGGCGCTGTCCGTGCCCACCGCGACGTTGACCCCGGCCTCGAGCAGGCGCGCGAGCGGGCAGAATCCGCTGGCGAGTTTCAGGTTGGATTCCGGACAGTGAACGACGCTGATTCCGTTCGTGGCGAGCAGTGCAATCTCGTCGTCGTCGAGTGTCGTCGCATGTACGGCGATAAGACGCGGCGAGGCGAGGCCGAGCTGCTGCAATCGTGCGAGCGGGCGTGCGCCGTGTGCGGCGACGGCATCATCCACCTCTTGCCGGGTTTCGTGCACGTGCATGTGCACCGGTACGTCGAGTTCTTCCGCGAGGGTCGCGATACGCTGCAGGGCGGTATCGTCAACCGTGTAGGGTGCGTGCGGTGCGAACGCGGTGGAAATGAGCGGGTGCGAACGGTAGCGATCATGCACACGCTGGCCGTTTTCGAGGTACTCGTCGGTGTTGGCCGCCCACACGCTTGGGAAACCGATCACGATCATGCCGACGACGGCGCGAATGCCTGCCTCGATCGCTGCGGCGGCAGCCTCGTCGGGAAAAAAGTACATGTCGTTGAAGCACGTCGTGCCGGAGCGAAGCATTTCGGCGGCGGCGAGCAGGGTGCCGTCGTGCACGAAACGGCGATCAACGTGACGTGCTTCCGCCGGCCAGATGTGCTGTTCGAGCCAGACATTGAGCGGTTGATCGTCGGCGAGTCCGCGAAACAGGCTCATGCCTGCATGCGTGTGGGCGTTCACAAGGCCGGGGATCAGGGCCTGCGCGGGTAATCGGATGTCCGTTTCCGCGCGGTAGCGCGCGGAAACGGCTGCGCTCGGCAAAATATCGATGATGCGCTCGCCGCTAATCACGACACAATGGTCGGGCAGGCAACCGACATCAGGATCAACCGGGATCACCCAGGACGCGTGCAAAATCTGGTCTGCGTTCGTCAAACGACTTCTCTTCGATAACGCGTTTTCGCGACGGCGCGCCGGGAAACTCCGAGCGCGTCACGACCCGCGATTCCGGCGCCCTGGTTTTCAGGTTAATAAAGCGTCGCACCAGCCGGCGATTTCGCGCGCTTTGTGCCATGAACTTGCGCCGCCTCGAGGCGGGCTGTCAGCGGCGGACTTATTCAGCGCTGCCTAAGGTAACATACGCGTTCGCTAAAACGCTCTCACCATCATGACCACGTCCGAGTCCGCCGTCCGTACGCTGTATTTCGACAACGAGGCCTTGATGCTGCTCGATCAGCGACGCCTGCCACACGACGTCACCTACATTCGCTGTGGCACGGCCGGCGAGGTTGTCGATGCCATCGTGGCGATGGTGGTGCGCGGCGCACCGGCAATTGGTATTGCCGCGGCGTACGGAATCGTGCTCGCGGCCGCGCATGCGTTCAACCGTGAGGGAGCACGGTGGCGCGAGGCGGCGGCGGCGGACATTGAAGCACTGCGCAACGCGCGACCGACGGCGGTTAACCTCGCCTGGGCAATCGACGCGATGGTCGCAACGTTCGCCAGCGCACCCGCAGACCCGCGCGAGTACCTGCTGAACCATGCATTGACGCTGCAGGCGCGTGACCTTGCGGATAACATCGCGATGGGCGCCCACGGCGCGAAATTCATCGCGCCACGCTCAGGCGTGCTGACGCACTGTAACGCCGGCGCACTGGCAACCGCCGGCTACGGAACCGCGCTCGGGGTTATCCGCAGCGCCCATGCCGGCAATTGCGTGAGTCAGGTTTACGCAACGGAAACCCGCCCCTGGTGGCAGGGTGCGCGATTGACCGCGTGGGAACTGCATGAGGACGAGATCCCGGTCATGCTCATTGCCGACAGCGCCGCGGCTGCGCTGATGCGTGAAGGCAAAGTGGCATGGGTGATCACGGGCGCCGATCGGGTGGCCGCGAACGGCGATGTCGCGAACAAGATCGGCACCTATTCACTGGCGCTGTGCGCGCGTGCGCATGGTGTGCGATTCATGGTGGCGGCACCGTGTTCGACGATCGATCCGGGCACCGCTGACGGCGCTGCGATTCCGATCGAGCAGCGCGACGGGGACGAGTTGCTCGGATTCCGCGGCACCCGTATCGCCGCCCCCGGGGTTAGCGCATACAACCCGGTTTTCGATGTGACGCCGGCGGAACTGATCGATGTACTCGTTACGGAAAAAGGCGCGATCGAACGCCCGCATCGCGACGCGATTGCAGCCATGCTCGAGGCCTGAAACCAGCCACTTGCAGGCGTGCTTTCCGGCCGATCGCATGGTATAATTCGGCTGTTTGATAAATCAAATAATTCCCTTCAAATTTAACCACTTATAAAGCACGAAATGGCAGATTTCGCACGCCAGCTAATCCCCGTCAATATTGAAGACGAAATGCGTCAGTCCTACATGGATTACGCGATGAGCGTCATTGTCGGGCGAGCGCTTCCGGACGTTCGCGACGGACTCAAACCGGTCCACCGCCGCGCCCTGTTCACGATGAGTGAGCTGTCGAACGACTGGAACAAGCCTTACAAGAAATCTGCCCGTATCGTCGGCGAAGTGATGGGTAAGTATCACCCTCACGGCGACTCCGCTATTTACGACACGATCGTGCGCATGGCACAGCCATTTTCCCTGCGCTACATGCTTGTCGACGGCCAGGGCAACTTCGGTTCAGTTGATGGTGATGCACCGGCGGCAATGCGTTACACCGAGGTTCGTATGGCGCGAATCGCGCACGAACTGATCGCCGATATAGACAAGGAAACGGTCGATTTCCAGCAGAACTACGACGATTCGCTCCAGGAACCCGTGGTGTTTCCCACGCGCATTCCGAATCTGCTGGTCAACGGTTCAAGCGGTATTGCGGTCGGGATGGCGACGAACATCCCGCCACACAACCTCACCGAAGTGGTGAATGCGTGTATCGCATTGATCGACGATCCCGCGATCGAAACGATCGATCTGTTGCGCTTTATTCCGGGGCCGGATTTCCCGACCGCCGCAATCATCAACGGCTCCACCGGCATCCACGAGGCGTATCGCACCGGGCGCGGCCGCATTTACGTTCGCGCCCGTGCCCGCATCGAGGGCGAAGACGGTGAGATGCAGAAGATCATCGTCACCGAATTGCCCTACCAGGTGAACAAGGCGCGGCTGCTCGAAAAGATCGCGGAACTTGTCAAGGACAAGAAGCTCACTGGCATCCGTGAACTGCGGGATGAGTCCGACAAAGACGGCATGCGCATGGTGATTGAACTGAAGCGCGGCGAAGTTGGCGACGTCATCCTGAACAACCTGTACAAGCAGACACAGATGCAGTCCGTGTTCGGGATCAATATGGTCGCGCTCGTCGATGGGCAGCCGCGTACGCTCGATATCCGCACGATGCTCGAATGCTTTGTGCGGCACCGTCGCGAGGTGGTTACCCGGCGTACGATTTTCGAACTGCGCAAAGCGCGCGAGCGCGCGCATGTGCTCGAAGGTCTTGCCGTTGCGCTTGCGAACATCGATCCGATCATCGCCCTGATCAAGGCGTCGCCGAGTCCGGCCGAGGCCCGCGAAGCCTTGCTGAAACAAGGCTGGGAACCGGGCATCGTGCTCGAGATGCTCGAACGCACCGGCGCGGTTACCTCACGCCCGGACGACATGCCGGCAACCTGCGGCCTGCACAACGGCAAATATCATCTTTCCGAACGGCAGGCCAAAGAAATTCTCGACATGCGTCTGCAGCGTCTCACCGCGCTGGAACACGACAAAATCATCGACGAATACAAGGAAATTCTCGCGCGCATCGACGACTTGCTGGATATTCTCGCCCGCCCCGAGCGCCTGATGCAGGTAATCCGCGACGAACTGATCGAGATCCGCGACCAGTACGGCGACGCCCGCCGCACGGAGATCGTCGAAACCCAGGAGCATTTATCGCTCGAGGATCTGATCAGCGAGGAAGACGTGGTCGTCACGCTGTCGCATACAGGTTATGCGAAATCGCAGCCGATCGACGTCTATCGCTCGCAACGTCGCGGCGGCAAGGGCAAGACCGCGACGACGACGAAGGAAGAAGATTTTGTCGACAAGCTGTTCATCGCCAGCACGCACGACACGATCCTGTGCTTTTCGACTCGCGGCAAACTGTACTGGCTGAAGGTCTACGAGGTGCCGCAGGCGAGCCGGACCGCGCGCGGGCGTCCGCTTGTGAACCTGTTGCCGCTCGACCAGGGCGAGCGCATTACCGCCGTGCTGCCGGTCAAGGAATTCGATCCGGAACTGTACGTACTCATGGCAACGCGCCGCGGAATTGTGAAAAAAACCTCGCTCGACCAGTTCTCGCGGCCGCGCACGAACGGCATCATCGCGGTCGATCTGAACGAGGACGACAGTCTCGTCGGCGTCTCGCTCACCGACGGCGCGAGCGACATCATGCTCGTGAGTTCCAGTGGCAAGGCGATCCGTTTCTCCGAAAAGGCAGTGCGGCCGATGGGCCGGACCGCGCGCGGAATTCGGGGGATCAGAATTGCGGAAGAGCACGAAGTGATCGCGCTGATCCCGATCGACCCGACACAGGCAATCCTGCTCGCCACGCAGAACGGCTACGGCAAGCGCACGCTCGTGGACGATTTTCCGACCAAAGGTCGCGGCGGCCAGGGCGTGATCGCGATTCAGACCAGTGCGCGCAACGGGCCGGTCGTTGGCGCCGTTTCAGTGGTCGAGGACGAGGAGATCATGCTCATCAGTGATCGTGGAACACTCGTGCGCACGCCGGTTGAAGGGGTGTCCGTCCTCGGTCGCAACACGCAGGGCGTGCGTCTGATCAACATCGCCGAGGACGAAAAACTCGTTGGCGTCGAACCGGTCGCCGAGTACCAGGGTGAGAACGGCGACACCGTGAATGGTGATGAGGGGTTTGATGCGGCGGGATCCGAGGCGGAGGGCGACGAATCCGGTGATCCGACCGAAGGCGATGCCGAGTAGCGCGGCCGACCGGCACGCAGCAACACGACGATGGCGGACGGAGAAGCGAAAGCGCTCGAACAACTGCGGTCCGACATCGATACGTTGGATCAGGAACTACTGCGACTGATCAATGCGCGCGCGAAACTCGCGATCGAAGTTGGGCAGGTCAAGCGGGCGAATGGTGACGAACCGGTTTTCTACCGCCCCGAGCGCGAGGCCGTTATCCTCAAACGTACGCTGGAACGCAACCCCGGCCCGCTAGCCGCCACTGAGGCCGCCCGGCTCATGCGCGAAATCATGTCGGCCTGCCTGGCGCTGGAACATCCCCTGCGTGTTGCCTACCTCGGTCCTGATGGCACTTACACCCATCTCGCGGCGCTGAAACATTTTGGCGGTTCGATAACCGGCGCGCCGGTCGCAAGCATCGAGGAAGTGATGCGCGAGGTTGAATCCGGCGGTGCGAGTTACGGTGTCGTACCGGTCGAGAACTCACTCGAGGGCGGGGTTACCCAGACGCTCGATGCGCTACGTGAATCATCGCTGAAAATCAGTGGTGAGATCATCCTTGCAATCCACCATCAGCTCCTCTCGCGAGCCGCATCGCTCGCGGATATTACGCAGGTCTATGCCCACAGCCAGGCGCTTGCCCAATGTCGAACCTGGCTCGCGACGCACCTTCCGCATGCCCAATGCGTACCGGTTGCGAGCAATGCCGAGGGCGCGCGACGCGCGCACGACGACGAAAACACGGCCGCGATCGCAGGTGAGGTTGCAGCGGAAATCTACGCAACCCCGATTCTCTGCCGGAACATCGAGGATGACGTTGGCAACACCACGCGTTTTGTCGTTGTCGGCCAGGATGTCGTGCCGGCCAGTGGCGCCGATGTGACGTCGATCATGTTTACAACGCCGAACCGTCCGGGCGCGTTACACGAGGTGTTGAGCGTTCTCGCCGATGCGGGAATCAGCATGACCCGGATTGAGTCCAGGCCATTGCGCGAAGCGGCGTGGGACTACGTGTTCTTCGTCGATCTCGACGGCCACGTCGATACGCCGACGGTGGCCGATGCGCTCGCGGAACTCAAACGTCGAACCTCACGCCTGAAGATACTCGGGTCGTATCCGCGCGCGGTCCTGTAATGTTGCCGGGGTCGACACAATGAGCGGCTTGCGGCTGTGATTAAGCGCTTATGCATCATCGGGGTCGGCCTGATCGGCGGTTCACTTGCACGTGCCCTGCGTGACGCCGGCGCGGTGGAGGAAATCGTCGGCTGTGGTCGCGGCGCACCGAACCTGGAACGCGCGGTCGCGCTCGGGGTCATCGATCGTTACGAATTCGATCCGGCCGCGGCGGTCGCCGAGGCCGATGTCGTCGTTGTCGCGACCACGCTGGGTGCAACCCGCGGCGTGCTCGCGGCGATCGCCCCGGCGCTTGCACCGCATGCCATCATTACGGATGTCGGCAGCGCCAAGTGCCGTGTCATCGACGCCGCGCGCGACACCCTCGGCGCTGCGTTCGCGCGCTTTGTCGCCGGTCATCCGATCGCTGGCACGGAGCGTAGCGGCGTCGATGCCTCGTTCAAGGAGTTGTTCCGCAACCGCCGCGTCGTGCTCACTCCGGAAGCGGAAACGGACCCGGCCGCCCACACCCTGATCGCTGATATGTGGCGCAAAACCGGTGCCGAGGTGCGCGACATGAACGCCGCCGAACATGACGAAGTGCTCGCCGCCACGAGCCATCTGCCGCACGTACTTGCCTACGCCCTCGTCGAGTGCCTGACCCTGATGGACGAATCCGAGACCATCTTCGATTTTGCCGCCGGCGGTTTTCGCGATTTCACCCGGATTGCAGCGAGCAGCCCCGCCATGTGGAGCGACATCGTAATGGACAACCGGGAAGCCCTGCTGGTGATGCTCGAGCGCTACTCGAACGTATTCGAAAATGTTCGTAGCGCACTTGAGGCGCACGATCGCGACACCCTGCTCGCCGTATTCGAGCGCGCAAAAGCGGCGCGCGACCGCGCCTTGCCGCCGGCGGCCGAATGAGCGCGCCCGATCGTCTTATCGTTACGCCGGGTGGTTGCCTGAATGGCACGCTCACGGTGCCTGGTGATAAATCGATTTCGCACCGCGCCGTGATGTTCGGGGCGATCGCGAACGGCGAAACCGTGATCGACGGTTGTCTCATGGGCGACGATGTACGCGCCACGATCGATGCGTTTCGCGCCATGGGGGTGGCAATCGACGCCCACGACAGCGGGCGCGTGGTGATTGCCGGACGCGGGGCGCAGGCGCTGCGTGAACCGCCGCAGCCGCTCGATATGGGCAATTCCGGGACCTCGATCCGGCTCCTCACCGGCTTGCTCGCCGGACTCGGAATTCGTGCGCAACTCGGCGGCGATGCGTCGCTGAATCGCCGCCCCATGCGCCGGGTCACCGAGCCGTTGGCGTTGATGGGCGCCGACATCACCACGACGGACACCGGCACCCCGCCGGTGCAGATCCGCAGCGGCGCGCCGCTGCACGGCATTCACTACGAGCTACCGGTCGCCAGCGCGCAGGTGAAATCCTCGGTGCTGCTCGCCGGACTCAATGCGAGCGGGGAAACGCGCGTCGTGGAACGCCTGCCGAGTCGTGATCATACCGAGCGGATGTTGCGCGCGTTCGGCGTCGATCTCGAACTGACGGAACAAACAATCGCGCTTCGGGGTGGGCAGGTACTGAGAGGAACACAGGTATCGGTACCCGGCGACATTTCGTCCGCGGCGTTTTTTCTCGTCGGCGCTGCGATGAGCGAGGGCGCGTCGCTGCGCCTCGAAAATATTGGCATGAACCCCACCCGTACTGGGGTGATCGAAATATTACGGCTCATGGGCGCCGATATCGAATTGACAGCCGAGCGCGCCATCGGCGCGGAACCGGTTGCCGACATCCTCGTGCGGGGTCGCCGCTTGCATGGGGTGGATATTCCCGCGGCGCTCGTCCCGAGTGCGATCGACGAGTTTCCGGTACTGTTCATCGCGGCCGCGAACGCACAAGGCACGACGCGCCTCGGGCAGGCCGAAGAACTGCGACACAAGGAAAGCGACCGTATCGACGCCATGGCGAGCGGTTTGCGCGCACTCGGGGTTGAAGCCACGGCGCTCGACGACGGCATTGAGATTATCGGGCGCCCTGCGGCGCTCGGCGGCGGCGTCATCCACAGTCGTGGCGATCACCGCATCGCGATGGCGTTCGCGGTGGCCGGTATGTTTGCGCGCGCGCCGATAGAGTTAAGCGGTTGCGCCGCAATAGCGACATCGTTCCCGGGCTTCCTCACCACCGCGCGGCGCGCCGGTATGGATATTTCGAGCGTCACGTGACGTCCCCGGTAATCGCGATCGACGGGCCGAGCGGCACCGGCAAGGGCACACTGGCGATGCGCCTGACGAGCTGGGCCGACTGGCATTTGCTCGATAGCGGTGCGCTTTACCGGGTGGTGGGTCATTACGCCGGCGTGCGCGGCATCGCGCTCGACGATGAAGCCGGGCTCGCCGCGATCGCGGCGGATCTGCCGGTGGAATTCATTGTCGGCGACGGCGAGATTCGCGTGGTGCTGAATGGCCGGGATGTCACCGGCCCGATCCGCTCCGAGGCAGCGGGCGGCGCCGCCTCGCAGGTGGCGGTAGTCCCTGCCGTGCGCGCTGCTTTGCTGTCGCGCCAGCGCGATTTCCGCCAACCCCCGGGCCTGGTCGCCGACGGTCGCGACATGGGGACGGTTGTTTTCCCGCAGGCCGAACTCAAAATATTCCTCACCGCGAGCCCGGCCGAGCGTGCGCAAAGGCGCTATAAGCAGTTGAAGCAAAAAGGAATTGATGTTAACCTCGCGCGGCTTTCGGAGGACATAGCTGCGCGTGATCGTCGAGATCAGCAACGCGAACTGTCCCCGCTGCGCCCGGCGCCTGACGCAATCATCCTCGATACTACCGCGCTCGATATCGTCGCTGTTGAGGACTCTGTAAAGGCGCTGGCAAAAGAACGCGGCCTGGTTTGAGACGATTCTCGACCGCCGCAACGATTAATTATTCATAACAATGTGGCCCGCCCGTCCCCGGTCGTAATGTCAGACTCTGGTTCCGAGCCGCCACCGGATCACACACAAAACATGTCGGAGAGTTTCGCAGAATTATTTGAGCAGAGCCAAGTCGAAGAAAAGATGCGGCCGGGCACTATCGTCGTCGGTACGGTCATGGAAATCCGCGGCGACTTTGTCGTCGTCAACGCCGGCCTTAAATCCGAAGGTGTCATACCTTGCGACCAGTTCAGATTACCGGACGGCACGCTCGAAGTTGCCGTCGGGGACGAAGTCGACGTCGCCCTGGATGCAGTGGAAGACGGTTACGGCGAGACGCGTTTATCGCGTGAAAAGGCGAAGCGGGCACGCGCCTGGGACGAACTCGAAAAAGCCTGCGAAGACAACGTCAACATTACCGGTGTTATCAGCGACAAGGTTAAAGGCGGATTCACCGTCGACATCAGCTCGATCCGTGCGTTTTTACCGGGCTCACTCGTCGATGTCCGTCCGGTTCGCGACACGAGCTACCTCGAAGGCAAGCCGCTCGAATTCAAGGTCATCAAAGTCGATCGTCGGCGTAATAACGTCGTCGTGTCACGGCGCGCGGTCGTCGAAATCGAAAACAGCGCCGAGCGCGATGAACTGCTCAACAATCTGACCGAAGGCATGACCGTCAAGGGCCTGGTCAAGAACCTCACCGACTACGGTGCGTTCATCGACCTCGGTGGCATCGACGGCCTGTTACATATCACGGACATGGCCTGGCGCCGCGTGAAGCATCCGTCCGAAGTTGTGAACATCGGCGACGAAATCGAAGTGAAAGTGCTGAAGTTCGATCGCGAGCGCACGCGTGTTTCGCTCGGCCTGAAACAGTTGGGCGAAGATCCCTGGGTGGATATCGCTCGCCGCTACCCGGAAAACTCACGTCTGTTCGGCAAGGTCACGAATATCGCCGATTACGGCTGCTTCGCGGAAATCGAGGAAGGTGTGGAAGGTCTCGTCCATGTCTCCGAAATGGACTGGACGAACAAGAACGTACATCCATCGAAAGTGGTGCATCTCGGGCAGGAAGTTGAGGTGATGGTGCTAGACATCGATGAAGAGCGCCGCCGGATCTCACTCGGTATGAAGCAGTGCGCTTCCAACCCGTGGGAAGAATTCGCCGCCACGCGCAACAAAGGCGACCGTGTCTCCGGAACCATCAAGTCAATCACCGACTTCGGGATTTTCATCGGGCTCGACGGCGGTATCGACGGGCTCGTGCACCTCTCAGACCTGTCATGGGATATTCCGGGTGAAGATGCCGTTCGCAATTACAAGAAGGGTGATGAGCTCGAAACCGTGGTGCTGGCGGTCGACGCAGAACGCGAGCGTATTTCGCTCGGCGTGAAACAACTCGCGCAGGACCCGTTCTCGTCCTACGTCGCCGAGAATGGCAAGGGAACGATCGTCAAGGGCAAAATCGTCGAAATCGACGCACGCGCCGCGACCATCGAACTCATCGACGGTGTCGAAGGCATTATGCGAGCGTCAGAAATTTCCCGCGACCAGGTGGACGATGCGCGCAAGGTTCTGAAGGAAGGCGACGACGTTGAAGCGATGATTGTTGGTGTTGATCGCAAACGACGCGTCATCAACCTGTCGATCAAGGCGAAAGAAAGCGAAGACGAAGCCGCGGTCCTGCAGGAATACACGGCGGATAACGAAGTCACGGCAACAACGAAGCTTGGCGACCTGCTGAAAGAACAACTGGACGGCCAGTAGCGCAGCGAGAGTGGTACGCGGCCGCGCCTGCGGCCGCGTCGGGGATATAACATTCTTGATGTTCGAGAATAATAATGACCAAGTCAGAGTTGATTGAAGCGCTGGTCAGAAAGCAGACCCAGCTCGGTTACCGCGATGTCGAACTTGCGGTAAAGACCATGCTCGAACATATGGCCCAGACGCTTGCCAGTGGCGAGCGGATAGAAATCCGCGGCTTCGGCAGTTTTTCATTGCACTACCGACCACCGCGTGTCGGCAGAAACCCGAAATCGGGAGATCCTGTCTCGCTGCCCGCGAAACATGTCCCGCATTTCAAACCAGGCAAGGAATTGCGCGAGCGGGTGAACTCGGAAGAATCACTGCGCTACGAACCTCAGGAGGCGAATGAATCGCCGGCCGAGCGCGATCAAAGCGCGTTCGATTAAGCTGGTCCAGCGGTCAGGCCTTACCCCGAAACGGGCGTAGCACGCGAAAGCGACTGGCCCGCTGCGCCGGCTCCGGCGGGGCCGTACTGCCCGGCTTACCCACATGTTCAGCGCATCGGAGCCGGCGTCCGGGTACGGCGTTTCGACGTCCGACGAGCGCCGTAGTTGCGGCCGCGAAACGATACGGCAAAAATGCATTCGAACCGCAGACATCGAACGGCCACCCGGTCGTCGCGGATTTTTGAACGAATGATTGGAGTACACCCATGACCCGCGTAATCCAGATTGTTTTTGCACTCCTGGTCATCTTTTTCGGACTTGCGTTCCACATCAAGAACGACGGCCCGGTGACCCTGGATTTCTACGTGCGAACGGCGGAAATCCCGTTATCGTGGGTTGTCGTCGTATCGTTTTCGATCGGCGCCGTGCTGGGCCTGCTGGTAATGGCGAATCGGATATTCCGTCTGCAACACGAAATTCGGCGGTTAAACCGCAAGCACGAACTCGCGGCGAAGGAAATCGTGAACCTTCGCGCCATACCGATCAGCGATGTCCCCTGAGTACCTGTTTGGTCTCGTTGTAATCCTGTTGCCCGTTGCCGCTCTGTCGGGGTGGTACTACGGCAGAAAATCGACGCGGTCGGATCCGGGCAACGCGACGAGCGGTTTGTCCCAGGACTACTTCAAGGGATTGAATTATTTGCTCAATGATCGACCCGACAAGGCGATCGAGGTCTTCGTAAAAGTTCTCGAGGTGGACAGCGAAACGGTCGAAACGCACCTCGCATTGGGCAACCTGTTCCGGCGCCGCGGCGAGGTAGACCGGGCCATCCGAATCCACCAGAACCTGATCGCGCGACCGGCGCTGGATCGCGAGCAGCGCGGCCTCGCGCTGCTGGAGCTCGGACTCGACTATATGCGCTCGGGATTGTTCGATCGCGCGGAGAGCCTGTTCAAGGAACTCCTGCAGATGGGCCTGCACGAACGCCAGGTGCTGCGCCATCTCGTCGACATCTACCAACAGGAACAGGACTGGGACGAGGCACTCGAGCATATCCGTCGGCTCGAGCGGATTACGGGCGAGGACCTGCGTACGATTCGCGCCCATTTCTACTGTGAAAAAGCACTCGTGGCGCAGGAGAAGCATGATTCCGGGGCGGCGCTTCGATTGCTCGAACGCGCACTCAAGGAAGATCGTAAATGCGTGCGCGCACGGCTGTTCGCCGCCGATTTGCACGTACACAATCAGGATTACCCGGCGGCTATCAAGCAACTGCACCGGGTTGAGCATCAGGATATCGATTTTCTCCCGGAAGCGATTCCGCGTCTCGTCGCCTGTTACAGCGCGATTGGCCGGCTCGACGATCTTGCCGACTACCTGGAGACGCTGTCGGAGTTGCATACGGGAATTACACCCGTCCTCGTGCTGGCGGAACTGACCGCCGAGCGGCGCGGACTCGAAGCCGCGAAGAATCACATCGTCAACGAGTTGAGAACGCGCCCGACGATCCGGGGAATCGATCGCCTGATCGAGTACGCGCTCGTCGATGCGGACGGGGAAACGCGCGAAGATCTCGCGCTGCTGAAGGAAACCACACGGCGCCTGGTCGAGAATCGATTGAGTTACCAATGCGCGACATGCGGCTTTTCCGCGCGACAACTCCACTGGCAATGTCCGAGTTGCAAGTCGTGGAGCACGATTAAACCGATTCAGGGCATCGAAGGCGAGTAGGACAATACAGATATGAGCGACAGCATGGAGCGGCCATTGATCGTGGCGCTGGATTTTCCGGACGAACAGCAGGCACTGGCGATGTCGGCTGCGCTCGATCCGGCGCATTGCCGCGTGAAGGTGGGCAAGGAGTTGTTCACGCGCTGTGGCCCCCCCATTGTGGAGCGTCTCGTGCATGAGGGGTTCGATGTATTCCTCGATCTGAAATTCCACGACATCCCGAATACCGTTGCGGCAGCGTGCGCGGCCGCGGCCGATCTCGGATGCTGGATGATCAATGTTCATGCGAGCGGCGGCCGCGCAATGATGGAAGCGGCGGCGGAACGCCTCGCCAGACGCGATGTGTCGCCACTGCTGATAGCGGTCACCGTGCTCACGAGCATGGATGCTGCGGAGTTGCGCGAAACCGGCTTCGATATGGAACCGGAAGCACTCGTCGTGCGACTCGCGAGACTCGCGCAAAGCAGTGGCATGGATGGCGTTGTCTCGTCGCCGCGCGAGCTGACGGCAATCCGTACCGCCTGCGGATCAGAGTTCATTACGGTTACCCCGGGAGTGCGACCGGCCTCGGCGTCCGCCGATGATCAGAAGCGTGTTGCCACGCCAGCCGCCGCGCGCACGGCAGGCGCAAACTATCTCGTTGTTGGACGGCCCGTAACCCGGGCCGCGGATCCCGCGGCCGCCGTCGAGGGCATTATCGCGGAATTGGCCGGCGCGCCGAGCGCGCCTTAACCGGCATTCGCCGCGGCAGCCCGCGGCGTCCGCCTCCAAAAACTACATTCGATGAAAACATCCCCGCGATTAATGAGCACTCATGATGAACCGGCGTTATGTTCGGCGCTGAATCCCCCGTTACCCGCGAGCGGCGAACGCTTGTTATGGACCCGTCTGTTCGGTGCGAGCAAATCGCTGGCTATTGCCGAAGCCGTAAAACATCATGATGGCATTGTCGTCGTAGTAACCGGCGATACGAGCGCCGCGTTGCAACTCGGGGATGAGATCCCTTATTTCGCGGATGGCGCGCCGAATTATCATCTTCCCGACTGGGAGATCCTGCCCTACGATCAGTTCAGCCCGTACCAGGACATCATCTCTGATCGTATTGCGACCTTAAGCGCGTTACCGGATCAGAAACGCGGCGTCCTGATCGTGTCCGTCGCCACCCTGATGCACCGGATCGTGCCGCGCGCCTGGCTCGCGGGCCAGGCGTTCGAACTGAAAGTGGGCGATCGGCTCGATCGTGACGCGCTGCAGCTGCGGCTCATAGAGGCCGGCTACCGGCACGTATCGCAGGTGATGGATCATGGCGATTTCGCCGTGCGCGGTTCGCTGATCGACATTTTCGCGATGGGCGCCGAGCAACCGTTTCGCATTGATCTGTTCGATGAGGAAATCGAAACCCTGCGGCTGTTTGACGCCGAATCCCAGCGCTCACTTGATACGGTGGATACGCTGAGCCTGATGCCGGCTCGCGAAACGCCACTGAACGCCGAAGCGATCGCTCGGTTCAAGCGCAATTGGCGCCTCGCGTTCGATGGCTTGCCGACAACGAGTCCGGTGTACAAGGATATTTCGGAGGGGCTCGCGCCGGCGGGAATCGAATATTACCTGCCGCTTTTCTTCGATCAACTCGATACCCTGTTCGATTATCTGCCACCGGGCGCGCTGTTCGTTGTTGACGAAGATGTTGAAGCCGGCGCGGAAGCGTTCATGGCGTCGGTTGAATCGCGTTATGAACAGCTGCGTTACGACGTCGAACGACCGATTCTCGCACCGGAAAAGATTTTCCTCCCGTTCGTGGACGTCAATGCAAGGATCGCGGAACACCCCGAAATACATGTCTCGGGTCTGGATCTTGTCGACGACCCCGCGGTCTACCGCTTCGATGCGCGAACCCCGATCAAGCTGCCGATTGACGGGCGCGCGGCGGAACCGTTCAGGCAGGTCCAGCAGTTTCTGGACAACTATGCCGGTCGCGTGCTGTTTCTTGCGGAGTCGAATGGACGCCGCGAGACGATGCTCGAACTGTTTCGCAGCCATCGGATCAAACCCTCCCCGTATGCAAGTTGGGAAGAATTCCTCGCCGGTGACGCGAAGATAGGGATTGCCGTCGCGCCGCTGTATACCGGGGTGGAATTGAGTGATCCGGGGCTGTGCCTGATCGCGGAGTCGCAATTGTTCGGCGAGCGTGCGTCGCAGCGGCGTCGCCGTCGCCGTTCTGACGTCGACAAGGATGCGATTATCCGCAACCTGGCCGAGTTGCAGGCAGGTGCGCCCGTCGTACACGAGGACCACGGTATTGGCCGTTATCTGGGTCTCGAAGCGTTAACTGTCGGCGGGGTTGAGAACGAATTCATCAAGCTTGAGTATGCCGACGGCGACAAGTTGTACGTGCCGGTGGCGAACCTCAACCTGATCAGCCGGTATTCCGGTATCGACCCGGCACATGCGCCGCTGCACAAGCTCGGTAGCGGTCAGTGGGAGAAGGCGAAGAAGCGGGCGACGGAGCGGATCTACGACGTTGCCGTCGAACTGCTCGATGTGCAGGCGCGGCGTGAAGCGCGGATTGGGCTGAAATTCAAACTCGACCGCGACGCTTACAATACGTTCGCGCAGGATTTTCCGTTCGAGGAAACGCCCGACCAGCAGGCGGCAATCGAAGCGGTGATCGAGGAAATGCAACACGAGAAACCGATGGATCGCCTGATTTGCGGCGACGTCGGTTTCGGCAAGACCGAGGTTGCGATGCGTGCGGCTTTCGTTGCCGTGAACGACGGTCGTCAGGTTGCGGTACTCGTTCCCACAACCTTGCTCGCGCAGCAGCATTATCAGACATTCCTCGACCGCTTCGCGAACTGGCCGGTGCGGGTTGAACAGTTGTCACGATTTCGCGACACGAAAGAAACACGCGCAGCGCTCGCGGGGCTGAAATCCGGCACCGTCGACATCGTTATCGGCACGCACAAGATCCTTGGCAGCGATGTCGTGTTCAAAGATCTCGGGCTGCTGATAATCGACGAGGAACACCGTTTCGGGGTTCGGCAAAAGGAGAAGCTGAAAGCGATCCGCACTGATGTGGACATCCTCACGATGACCGCGACCCCGATCCCGCGCACCCTTAACCTCGCACTGTCGGGGACCCGTGAGCTGTCGATTATCGCCACGCCGCCATCGAAACGACTTGCGATCAAGACGTTCCTCCGAGAGTGGTCGGATGCGCTTGTCACGGAAGCCCTCCTGCGTGAGATCAGCCGCGGCGGCCAGGTTTACTTCGTACATAACGATGTCGACACGATCGCGCAAACGGCGAAGAAGATCGCCGCGCTCGTGCCGCAGGCGCGGGTGAAATTCGCCCACGGGCAGATGCGCGAAAAAGATCTCGAAAACGTCATGCTCGATTTCTACCATCGACGCTGTAATATTCTCGTTTGTACGACGATCATCGAAACCGGCATCGACATTCCGAGCGCAAACACGATCATCATCAATCGCGCTGACAAGTTCGGTCTCGCGCAGTTGTACCAGTTGCGCGGGCGAGTGGGGCGCTCGCATCATCGGGCTTATGCCTACCTGATCGTGCCACATCGAAAATCGATGAGTGCGGATGCCGTCAAACGCCTCGAGGCGATCGAATCACTCGAGGATCTCGGTGTCGGCTTTACGCTCGCCACGCACGATATGGAGATCCGTGGCGCCGGCGAGATTCTCGGTGAAGAGCAAAGCGGCCAGATCCAGGAAATCGGTTTCGGGCTGTATAACGATATGCTGAACCGCGCCGTCGCCGCGCTGAAGTCCGGACAACAGCCGATGCTGGATGGTCCTGGCGATCGGGGTACGGAAGTGCTGCTGCACATACCGGCCCTGTTCCCCGAGGACTATCTGCCGGACGTGCATACGCGTCTACTTTTGTACAAGCGCATCGCCAGCGCCGCGGACGACCGGGAATTGACGGAATTGCGCGAGGAAATCATCGATCGTTTTGGTATTTACACGGCACCCGTGGAGAATCTTTTTCGTGTAACATCGGTGAAACTGCGCGCGCAGGCGCTCGGCATCAAACGCATCGATCTCGGCAGCAAGGGTGGTCGTATCGATTTCACCGCGCAACCAAACATCAATCCGATGGTGATCATCGAATTGATTCAGCGCGATGCCAGCTACCGGCTTGACGGTCAGAGCCGCCTGCGGGTGAACAAACCGCTCGCCGATGCCGAGGCGCGTTTCGCCGAACTCGATAAACTGCTGGATTTGCTGTCCGTCGCCAATGCCGCCTGAGTCAGAACCTCGCCTCCCCTTGCCCGGACCCGCCGCACTCGTGTTCGCGACGCTCGCGATGCTCGTCGCGGCGGCGCCCGTGCTCGCGGCGACGCGCTGGTACCAGGTGGAGGTCATTGCATTCCGCTACGCGAATCCTTCCGTAGCCGAACAGGCGGTGGCGCCGGCGATACTGCCCGATTTTCGTGGCGCCCGGCCGCTCGTCGCGGATTCCACGGGCACCGATGCGGCGGCCGGCCCGCGCCCGAACGAAGTCGCGCGCCCCGGACCGATACCTTATGACGCGCTGCCCCGCAACGCACTGATCATGGCGGGTATTTATCGGCGCCTGCGCGACCTGCCGGCTTACGAACCGGTTTTGCACGTCGGTTGGCGTCAGCCCGGCGGTGCGCTCGGATCGCGCGCCGTGTACATCACCGACCGTCCGCGGTCGCCGACGGATGTGGCCGCGGCGGCAAGCGCCGTGCCCGCGCCGGTAGAACTCCCGCGCATTGAGGGGACGGTCCGCTTGCGTACCGGGCGACTACTACATGTAGAAACGGATTTTCTCGACCACGGCCAGGTGGCCGCGGTGCGTATCAACGAACGGCGGAAGGTGAAATTCAAGGAACTGCACTACTTCGACAACCCGTTTTTCGGGCTCATCGTGCAGGTGACGCCCTACCGGGTGGAACCGCTGCCGGGAACGGCAGAAGCAATAGCGGCAGACAATTAGGCTTTCGTAGCCGCGGCGGCCGCGAGTATACGTACGACATCGCGCATGCCCGCTTCGAGTTGTCGCCCGATTTCCTCGATGCTGATGATCTCTTCGGTAATCCCCGCCGCCCAGTTCACCACCAGCGAGCAATTCGCGTAGTTCAACCCGGCTTCGCGCGCGAGCGCGGCTTCCGGCATGCCGGTCATGCCCACGAGCGTACACCCGTCACGTGCCAGGCGTGCGATCTCCGCACCGGTTTCCAGTCGCGGTCCTTCGGTAGCGCCGTACGTACCCCGCGGCTCTACAGGCACGTCCTCACTTGCTGCCGCGTCGAGCAGACGTTGGCGTAGTGCTGCGCTGAACGGGTAGGTGAAATCGATATGATGCACCGGCGCGCCGACGCCGTCGAAAAACGTGTGCTCGCGCCCGGCGGTGTAGTCGATAATCTGATCCGGTACCACGATGTGTCCGGGTGGTGTCGTTGCCGCGATTCCGCCGACCGCCGTTACGGCAAACACATCGTGGACACCGCAGTTCGCGAGTGCCCAGATGTTAGCCCGGTAATTAATCCGATGGGGCGGAATCGTGTGGCCGCTGCCGTGTCGGGCAAGAAAGACGACTTCGGCATCACCAAGTTTACCGTGAACCAGCGGGGCCGAGATCGCGCCAAACGGCGTGGACGGGGATGTACGCCCGGTTTCCTGCAGCGAGGCGAGCTTGTCGAGGCCGCTGCCACCGATAATTGCGAGCGTTGCCGTCATTCGCTGACGGCAAACACGCCGGGTCCGTTGCGCCAGTAATGCTTGTAGTCCATGCCGAGCCCGAACAGGTAGCGATCGCTTGTTTCGAGTGCATGGAAATCCGTTTTCGCGAGTCCGTTGCGTTTGTCGAGTTGCTTCACTAACAGAACTGCGGTCAGCACTTCCGCTGCCCCCTGGTCGCGGCAGCGCTCCACGGCTGCCTGCAGGGTCAGGCCGTGATCGAGCAGGTCGTCGACGAGCAATACGGTGCGCCCCGCAACATCGGGCGGCGACTTCACCCATGTGATGTCGCCGCCGTGCGTTTTATCTCCGTACCGGGTCAGGTGGATGTAATCGACCTGCAATGGAAAATCGAGCCGTTGCAGCAGCATTCCCGCGGGCACGATGCCACCGGTCATCACGGTCAACAGCAAGGGGTTCTTGTCGTGCAGCGTTGCGGTAATCGCTGCTGCCATTACGTCAACTGCGCGTTCAACAGCCGCTACGTCGTACAACTGTTCCGCGCGGGCGCGAACATCGAGGATTTCCTGCGTAACCATGCGAACAGTGCTTCAATCGTTTGCGAGTGCGCGCCGACCGGCCCAGTCTTTCGCGAACTGGTAGGCGGCCCGACCACTGCGGGAGCCGTGCAGCATCGCCCACTGCAACGCTGCGTGGTGTGCCGAATCATCCCGGGGGACGCCGAGATCGGCCAGCCAGTGATCGACTATCTCGAGGTATGCGGCCTGGTTGAAGGGGTGAAACGACAACCACAGGCCGAAGCGTTCGGATAGCGAGATCTTTTCCTCGACTGCCTCGCCCTGATGAATTTCACCGTCTATCGGTCGCGCATCAAGATTATCGCGCAAGCGTTCGGGCACGAGGTGGCGACGGTTCGAGGTTGCATAAATGATGAGGTTGTCCGGGGTGCTGAGGACGGACCCGTCGAGCACCACTTTGAGCGCCCGGTAGGAACTGTCGTTCTCGTCAAACGACAGATCGTCGCAAAATATGATGAATCTGCCGTCATTGCCGTCCAGATGCTCGACGATGTCCGGCAGGTCGATCAAATCCCGGCGCTCAACCTCGATCAGTTTGAGGTCGTCCTTCGCGTATTCGTTCAGCAGCGCCTTTACCAGAGACGATTTTCCGGTTCCTCGCGGGCCCCACAGCAAGGCGTTATTTGCCGGCAGGCCGCGCAGGAACTGCTGAGTGTTACGCACAAGCTCCTGCTTCTGGTGGTCGATATGATGGAGATCATCAAGCGTGATTTGATTGAACCGGGTAATTTCCTGCAGACGGCCGACGTTGTTCGTTTTCCGCCATTGCCACGCGATGCCCTCGCCAAGTCCGGCGGGTGCCGGTGCGGGCAGGTATTGTTCGAGGCGATCGATCAGCGATTCGGCCCGACGGAAAAAGCTCTCGGCGTCTGTCATGGTCTGTGCGGTCGGTGTGGTGCCATAAGAGCCGGCATTTTACTGCATTGTGCCGCCGACGCGCAGGTGGCCTTATCGCGATCGCAGTACCCGCGGTGCATCCGGCACATCGACATGAAGGGCGCGGGTTAGCTCGTATTCGATACGTTTTTTGTAATTGAGCACGTGAATCGTTTGCAAGGTATCGATCTGCCGGTGCTGGCGAAACCGGTTCGACAATTCGAGATCGGTGATGAAGATCGGGTATTTCTCGGCTCTTCCGCGCCGCGCGAAGACATACTCGGCGATTGCGACGAACAACCGGCTACCGTGTTCTGCCGATGAAAATTCCTCGTCTTCACAAAAAATCGTGAACTGCTGGGCACCACCCTTGTGCATGTCGACGAACACCCGTACCGACAGGTAATCGTCATTGCGCGGCATCGTGGCGGAAATTTTCGTTGCCTTGAAGTCCTCCGTCCCGTTTGACTTCAGACGATACATTTCGAGTTGTGGCGGCTGGTTCGCGCCATCGCGCTGGAAGTAGTGTTTGAACAAAGCCTGGAAGAATTGCACGTAGTGGTCGAATATCATTTCAACCCGGAAGCACTCCTGGCTGGTCGTGAATAAGGCGCCGAATTCGTCGAGCACGAAAATTTCCGCTTTGCTTCCACGATCGTGAACGTAGAGCTGGATCACGCCGGATCGCTGCTGGGCGAAAATTAACCGCAGGGCGTCCAGTTCGCCGCATCCATCGTCGATAGTCACGGTACTGTTAACGGCGCGCGGCGCACTCAGCGCCTTCACGAGGGAGGGCACGCCGCGGTGCATCTCGAAAGCGGGTCGGTTCTTCTTCGCGAAAATACGGCAGTACTGCTGTTCGAACTGCGTAATCAACTGGTGCTCATGGTCGGGTTGCGGCTTGCACAACAGATCGAGCAGGCTCTTTGCGTAATTCTCCACCCGGCGCTTTATCGCCTGCGAATAATCTCTGGACAGGCAGCAAACCTCCAGCGGAGGCAGTTGCACACTGCCGAGCGGCGTAGCCCACTGGATATACTCCATCATCGCTTCAACGAGGCCGGAATTGCCCTCGAAATGGAACACGAAAACCTCTTCCCAACTCGTCATCATCAGCAGGTCGGCCGAGCGAACCAGGTTCGTGCCCTGGCCACCGAACTGAAACGCGTCAGTACGATTGCTCGTCAGCACCCCTTTGTTGTGGATCCTGCCTGACAAAGGATTTACGCCGACGTTGATCATCAGCAGGGATCGCAGTGGACGCGGGGCGATCGCGAGCGTCGCGTTCTCGTGCGACAGGATGTCGCCGTTCGGAAAACAGCCGTCGATAGCTTCGAGCGCCTTGCGAACATCGACTGCGTTCAGGCTCTGCTTGATATCGAAGATGCGCCAGTTCGTTTTCTTGTCGACGAGGTGATTGAAATGACACCAGGCCAGCAATTCCGCCGGCGCGCCGGCGCGCACCAGCGGTTTCGTTTCGCGGGTTTGATCGGGAGATACGGCGCCGCGAAACAGTGACCACACGGCGTCGTTGCCCTGCGCATAAGTAGCAATCAGTGACATCTCGGGTTCGATGGGGTTCGGGCAGATGCCACGCGTAACGATATCGATCTTCGACGGCTTGCGCTCGAACGCGGCGTAGAGCTTGCGCCCGAGGACGTTCAGATCGGTTTGCGTAATACGTTGATCGCAGGCATGCAGTTTCGCGAACTTGGACAGCGTCGCGTAACTTCGTCCAAGCGCCTTGATCAGAACGCGGCGTTCCTTGATTGCCGACGGGACTTTCCACTCGCTGCGATTGTCGAGATGCGTGAGCGTGTGCTTATCCCAGCCCCAGGCTTGTATCAGTTCCTCGATAGCGTCCTTCTGCCAGTCCGGAATACGTGTCTCACCGGGTCGGCTGAACGGTATATTCGTTTTCAGGTAGAAGCTGCGACGCATCAAATCAAGCCGCTGCGCGTCGTCTGTCTGCAGCAGATACTCCTCGACTTTCCGATACATCGCGATGTATGGATCAAGATTATTGATGCCGACGTCACCGCGGTAGACGGCTTCCTTGTAGCGATAGCTGAGGAGCTGGCCGTGCGGGTATTCGGCCGCGTACGTTTCCATGAGGAGCAGTTTCAACAGCGACTTGTACGGCGACTCGATGCTCTTGTACAAATGCCATAGCGCGACACCGAAAAATTCGTCGGCCGGAATTTGATCGAGATCGCCGAAATCCACGTAATCATTTAACGAACGGGTGTCGCCGGAAAACGTCTCGGAAACCGCCTGGGCGTATTCGTTCTGCGCGGCCGGTGGAATACACCACCACAGTGGCTTCAGGCCCGCGAGCAGTACGCCGGAGCGATAGAACTCATCGAGCAACAGATGATGTTGCGAACTGCCGCTGCTCTCGGCGGAAAGATTCATATTCGCACCGGCGCGAAAACCCGGTGCGTCGAAAACAAAGAAATGTACCTCGAGGTCGATGTTCGCAGCGTAACGCTCGATCTTCTGCGCTTTGGCTTTCAAGGCGCGACATTGTTCCTGATCGAGTTCGGGATCGTGAACGAGCCAGATATCAAGGTCGCTCGATTTCGAAAATGCGATTGTTCCCGGGCTGCCCATCAGGTACAGGCCCTTGATCAAGGGCTTTTGCTGGGGCAGCAGTGCGGCGTCGAATTTAGCGGAGATCCGTGCGGCGACCTTGCGCGCCTGACGTCCCGGCGCGTATTCACACACACCGCTCGGCGTGTCGTTGGAAATGAAGCCGGGTAGCGCTCGCTGATTGCCATGAAACAGCAGTGGCAGCACGTCGAGGAAATCGCGTTGGCGCAGGGTCAGGTTGTCGTAAAGGCGACGTAGCTTGTCCTGGTTGACGGCGAGGAAGCGCGTCTCGATATCGGATGGTGCGAGTGCTGTTGGTTGGGCTTGGTTTCCAATGCTGGCCATACCCGTTGTTAGCGGCCGCGGGCACCTGATCTTCACTGCCTCCGGGCATCATCCGGGTGCTCGCCCGGGATTCGCCCATTCGCGTCGTTTTTCGGCTAAACCCTGAAAATTCAACGGGTTTTCGTTGAGTGTCCCGGACTTATTGGTGATAATGCCGGATTGGCCGGGGGAGGTTTGGGCCGACCTCTGCAGCGCGCCCGATCCACCTCCCGGCGCGCGGAAATCGAGCGGCAAGACCGATCTGAATCTGCGCACGACGATCCGCGCGGGATAACGGCAGGGCAATCTGCACAGGAGAACGCACAAAATGTTCGCGAACGACATGCGCATCGAGACGTTTGACCCCGATCTCGATGCCGCCCTGCGTGCCGAGGCGCGTCGGCAGGAAAATCACATTGAGCTGATTGCATCGGAGAATCATGCGAGCCCGCGCGTTTTGCAGGCCGCGGGAACCGTGCTCACGAACAAATACGCGGAAGGCTATCCGGGCAAGCGCTATTATGGCGGCTGCGAACATGTCGATACGGTCGAGCGTCTTGCGCTCGAACGGGCGAAAACGCTGTTTGATGCAGACTTTGCGAACGTTCAGCCACATTCCGGATCGCAGGCGAATGGCGCTGTCTATCTCGCGATGCTCGAGGCCGGAGACACGATACTCGGGATGAGTCTCGCCGACGGCGGCCATCTGACCCACGGCGCGAAAGTGAATTTTTCCGGGCGCACCTACCACGCCGTGCAATACGGGCTCGATCCGCAGACCGGCGAGATAGCCTACGACGAGGTGGCCCGCCTTGCGCGTGAACACCGCCCGAAAATGATCATGACGGGTTTCTCGGCGTATTCCCGAATCGTCGATTGGGCGAGATTCCGCGAAATCGCCGATGAGGTGGGCGCCTACCTGGTTTCCGACATGGCACACGTCGCCGGCCTCGTGGCAGCCGGTTTGTATCCGAGCCCGGTAGCGCTTGCCGACGTCACCACGTCGACGACCCACAAGACGCTGCGCGGTCCGCGTGGCGGATTGATCCTGGGGCGTGCGGACGAAGCCCTCGAAAAAAAGGTGAACTCAGCCGTTTTCCCCGGGATTCAGGGCGGACCGCTCATGCACGTGATTGCCGCCAAGGCCGTTGCGTTCAAGGAAGCGATGGAACCGGAATTCAAAATCTACCAGCAACACGTGCTCGACAACGCCCGCGCGATGGCCGAGGCGTTCATCGAACACGGATTCAAAGTGGTGTCTGGTGGAACGGACAACCATTTGTTCCTGCTCGATCTCGTCGACAAGGGCATTACCGGTAAAGCCGCCGATGCGGCACTGGGCGCCGCACACATCACCGTCAACAAAAATGCGGTACCGAACGATCCCCAGTCGCCGTTTGTTACGAGCGGGATCCGGCTCGGTACACCGGCGATTACGACCCGGGGTTTCCGCACGGCGGAGGTGCGCGAATTAACGAGCTGGATGTGTGATGTACTCAATGCCGTCGAAGATGAAGCCGTTATCGCGCGCACGCGGGCGAAAGTCGAGGAGTTGTGTGCCGCGTTCCCGGTGTACGTCAGTTGATGGCGCGCTGAACCGAGGGTCGCGAAATGCATTGCCCCTTCTGCGCAAATCCGGATACCCGGGTCATCGATTCCCGCCTGCTGGGGGAAGGAGATCAGGTTCGCCGCCGCCGCGAATGCCAGGGCTGCAAGGCGCGCTTCACGACTTACGAAACGGCTGAACTCAGCTTGCCGCGCATCATCAAGAGCGACGGCCGTCGCGAGACGTTCAACGACGAAAAATTGCGCGGTGGTATTTTGAAAGCGCTCGAAAAGCGCCCGGTGGCGATGGAGCGCGTCGAAGACGCGATCAACCAGGTGAAGCGCAAGGTGCGGGAAACCGGTGAACGCGAAATCGGGTCGCGCCGGCTCGGTGAACTCGTTATGGATGCGCTGCGAAACCTCGACCAGGTTGCCTACGTGCGTTTCGCATCGGTGTATCGCAGTTTCGAAGACGTACGTGCGTTTCTCGAGGAAATCGAAAGCCTCGAGAATGACTTGCCGCCGGCTTTGCGCGAACAACAACTCGACCTGCTTCCAGCGGAAAAGCGCGGCAAGAAAGGCAAGTAAGCGGATCGCGTTAGTGATAAACGCCGCTGCATCACCTGAGGCCCGCGATTTCGAGTTTATGGCGCGGGCGCTGCAGCTCGCGGAACGCGGCTATTATTCCGCGAAGCCGAACCCGCGCGTCGGCTGCGTGCTGGTAAAAGGCGAGCGGATCATCGGCGAAGGCTACCATTACGCCGCGGGCATGCCCCATGCCGAAGTTGACGCACTTGCCAGGGTGCGCGAGCCGCGGGGCGCCACCGCGTACGTGACGCTCGAACCCTGTTGCCATCACGGCCGCACGCCACCGTGCGCGGAGGCTCTGATTGAGGCCGGAATAGCGCGCGTTGTTTACGCCGTCGGCGATCCGAATCCGCGGGTGGACGGGGGCGGCGCGGCACGGCTGCGCGCCGCGGGAGTGGACGTATGCGCGGGGATTATGGCGCAAGCGGCGGAGCGACTGAATCGCGGTTTCTTCCGCCGTATGCGCAGCGGAGTACCGTTCGTGACGGTCAAGCTCGGTATGAGCATCGATGCGCGTACCGCGTTACCGTCGGGTGCGAGCCAGTGGATTACTTCACCGGCGGCGCGCGCCGACGTGCAGCGCCTGCGTGCAACGGCCGGTGCCGTCGTGACCGGCAGCGGCACGATCATCGCCGACGACCCGTCGCTGACCGTTCGTGACGAGCGTTTCGATATCGCCGGTGTACAACCACTGCGGGTGGTGCTCGACTCGAATTTGCGCGCACAGCCGCCGCTGAAACTGTTCGCGACGCCGGGCGAGGTACTCGTGTTCACCGCTGCCGCCGACGACAGGTTCGCGGCCGGATTACGCGGGGCGGGCGCGCACATCGAATGCGTTCCGCGGACCGGGGCCGGACTCGATTTGACCGCGATTCTCGAACGCCTCGCGACACGAAATGTCAACGAGGTCCTCGTGGAAGCGGGTCCAACGCTTACGGCTGCATTCATTGCCGGTGATTTCGCCGACGAGATTGTCGCCTACGTGGCACCCAGGATACTCGGCCACGATGCGCGCAGTGCGTTTGCCTTGCCCGCACCCCCGACGCTTGCGGCGGCACGGGAACTCGAAATCGTCGATGTACGACAACTCGGTGATGACTTGCGGTTGACGTTTCGACCGCGTGGCTGACTTGACGCTTTTGCGTCGTTAATTGATAGTGATTTGATGTTTACCGGCATAATCCAGGCACTTGGAAAAATCTCGCGGATCGACCGCGGTGCGGATTCCGCGCGGATCGAAATCAGCGCGGGTGGCCTTGATCTCGGCGACGTGAAGCTTGGCGACAGCATCGCCGTGTCAGGCCCGTGCCTGACCGTGATCGCGTTCGATGCGAGCAGCTTCGCGGTGGACGTCTCGACGGAAACGCTCGAACGAACAACGCTCGGTGGCAAGCGCGTCGGCACCGCGGTCAACCTTGAGAAAGCCTTGCGGCTGTCCGATCGACTCGGGGGACATCTCGTCAGCGGTCACGTCGACGGGGTGGGGCGCGTGATCGAACGCACCGTAGTCGACGACTACGTACGCTTTCGCATCGATGCCCCGCACTCGCTGGCGAAGTACTTTGCGGAGAAAGGATCGGTCAGTGTGGACGGCGTCAGTCTCACGGTGAATGCCGTCAGCGGGACCAGCTTCGAACTGATGATCATTCCCCATACCTTGCAGGAAACGACTCTAGGCGCGCTTGATGGCGGCGACGCCGTAAATCTCGAAATCGATCTCGTTGCGCGCTATCTCGAGCGACTGTCATCGTATGATGCGGCCCCGGCGGGGACGGGCCTCACGGCCGACACCCTGCGGCGCAGCGGTTTTACAGAATAGTGAGATTGGGCGTCACGGCGCCCATCCGATAATTTGAATGACGAACGGCGAATAAACCCATGGCATTGAATTCAATCGAAGAGATCATCGCAGACCTGCGTGACGGTCGCATGGTCATTATGATGGATGATGAAGATCGCGAGAACGAAGGCGATTTTGTCGTCGCTGCATCCCATTGCACGGCGGAAGACGTGAATTTCATGGCCATGCACGGTCGTGGTCTGATCTGCGTGACGTTGACGGAATCGCGCTGCCGCCAGCTTAACCTGCCGCTGATGGTGCAGGAAACGCTGTATTCACACGCGACGAATTTCACCGTCTCGATTGAAGCTGCCGTCGGAGTGACAACAGGGATTTCGGCGGCCGATCGGGCGCGCACGATTCAAGCGGCGGTAGCGCCCGGTGCGGTTCCGCAGGACCTGAAGCAACCGGGTCATATATTCCCCCTGATGGCTCAGAATGGCGGCGTGCTGACCCGGGCCGGGCACACCGAGGCCGGTTGCGATCTCGCACGACTCGCGGGCCTCGAACCCGCGGCCGTCATTGTCGAAATTCTCAAGGACGACGGCACCATGGCGCGGCGACCTGATCTTGAAATTATCGCCGAGGAGCTCGGGATCAAGATCGGGACAATCGCCGATCTGATCCGGTTTCGGATTGAGAACGAAAAGACCGTCAACCGGGTCGCCGAAGCGACATTGCCAACCGAGTTCGGTGATTTCAGATTGATCACGTATCGCGACGATATGCACAGCGACGTACATTTCGCCATGGTGCGCGGCGAGGTCAATGCGGATGAACCGACGCTCGTTCGTGTACATATTCATAACCCGCTCGAAGATCTCACCGCGAGTGTGCGTCCGGATGCGGGCTGGCCATTGCGCGACGCGCTCCGGCGGGTGGCGGAAGCGGACAGCGGCGTTGTCGTGGTGCTCAGCAATCAGATAAGCAGTGACGAACTCGTGCAGCAGGTAACGCGTTACGCTGATGAAAGCGCGGAGGCACCGCCCGGAGCCGGTCCGGAGCCGCAACGCACGGTAAGCGACTGGCGACAAGTAGGTCTCGGGGCGCAGATACTCGCCGATGTCGGCGTACGAAAAATGCTCGTAATGAGTAATCCGCGCAAGTACCACGCGATTTCCGGGTTCGGTCTCGAAGTCGTGGAATACGTAAAATAGAGAAGGCGAAATCATGAGCACGAAAACGATAGAAGGCCAATGCTACCTGCAGAAAAGCGCAAAACTCGCCGTATTGTGTGGTCGCTTCAACAGCTTCATCGTTGACCAGCTTGAAGCCGGCTGTCTCGATACGCTGAAGCGACACGGTGTCGCCGCGGACGATGTCACCGTGGTCAAGGTGCCGGGAGCGTTCGAAATGCCGGTGGTTGCGGCGAAACTCGCGGCAAGCGGGAAGTATGAAGCCGTGATTGGACTCGGGGCTGTTATCCGCGGCGGTACGCCGCATTTCGAACACGTCGCCGGCGCGTGCACACGCGGCATGGCAGCGGTAGCAACGGATTCGGGAGTGCCGGTATTGTTCGGCGTACTCACCGTCGATTCGATCGAGCAGGCCGTGGAGCGGGCCGGAACGAAAGCAGGAAACAAGGGTGCTGAAGCAGCCGCAGCCGCCATCGAGATGGTTTCGTTGATGCGTCAGCTCTAGATATGCGCGCTGGATCTCATCGGGGGCGCGTTGGTGCACGTCGGGCGGCGGTGCAGGCAATCTACCAGTGGCTGATCGCCGGTGGCCATCCGGAGAATATCGTCGCGGAGTTTGTCTCGGATCGCGAATTGATCAAGGTCGATCTGGACTATTTCTCGGAACTCACGCGGCGTGTACCGCAACAGCACGACGCGCTCGTGGCAGTGATCTCGCCGGCGCTCGATCGCGAGTGGTCACGCGTGGATACTGTCGAACGCGCGGTGTTGCTGCTTGGCGCGTTCGAATTGGTGCACTGTCTGCATATCCCGTGGCGCGTCGCCGTCAACGAAGCGGTTGAACTCGCGAAAATGTTCGGCGCGGAGGACGCACATCGTTATATCAACGGGGTACTTGACAAGGTGGCGCACGAGACGCGCAAGTTTGAAATCGACGGCAATTCTCCGCTCAGCGTGTAGGCACGCCGGGGCGGCGATACGCTGGTCCCACGGTCGGTGATCGCGATGAACGAATTCGACCTCATCGAACGTTATTTCCAACCGCTTGGCAACGAAGTTGCGGGCATCGCGCTCGGCATTGGTGACGATGCCGCGGTGCTCGATGTTCCAACGGGCGAACAAATCGTCGTCACGACCGACACACAGGTGGAATCCGTTCACTTTCCGCCTGCCGCGGATCCGGCGGCTGTTGCCTGGCGATCGTGCGCCGCCGCTTTGAGCGATATCGCGGCGATGGGAGCCTCGGCACGCTGGGTGAGCCTGGCGTTGACACTGCCGCGGGCCGACCCTGCCTGGCTGCAGGGATTCGCAGCGGGTGCCGCCGAAGCAATCAGTTTTGCCGGTGCGGTACTTGTCGGCGGCGACACAACGTCCGGTTCGCTCGCCGTCACGTGGAATATCATCGGAACGGTCCCGCGGCACGCGGCCCTGCGTCGTGATGGCGCATGCGTTGGCGACGCGCTCTATATTTCCGGCAATCTCGGTAGCGCGCGTGCGGCGTTGGATCTGCTCGATACACGCCTGGGCGATGACGTTTCGCGACAGACGGTCCTTGCGCGTTACTGGAATCCTACGCCGCGCCTGACGCTGGGCGTGCAATTGCGCGACCTTGCCAGCAGTTGCATCGATGTGTCGGATGGCCTGCTGGCCGACACCGAGCATCTGACTGAGCGCAGCAAGGTTGGCGCCGAAATCATGCGTGACACGTTGCCGATGCTGCCAGAACTCGTCGCGCTCGTCGGCGCCGAGCAGGCGCGAGAGTTCGCGCTGACAGGTGGCGATGATTACGAGTTGTGTTTCAGTGTGCCGCCGCAATGCGAACCCGGATTGCGGCAGTTGGCGATAAAGTCCGAAGTGCCGTTGAGCAGGATCGGGCGAATCACCCAAGCACCCGGCGTACGGGTAATTGATGACAGCGGTCGACGCGCCCCGACGATGCGCGCCGGTTATCGACACTTCGACTAGCGATAGGCCCGCGATTAACTCCAGTGCGCCGGCCTCGGGGTTTCGTCGTCGCCAAGGTGCGTGAGGGTGGCTTGTAACAGGCGACCTGCCGGGATGAACAACGTTGCCCTGAGCGAAAACGTTCAGCGAATTATGCTTGCCCGGAATGCGACTCCGCATCAGGGCCCGTCTCAGAACCGAACGTATCCCCGCGCCTCGAGTTGTTCGATTTCGTCAGGCCCGAACGGCACGAATTCGATGAACGATGGAAACTGCGTGGCATCGAAGCCACGGCGGTTAACCGATAATGTGCAGGCCTTCAGATCAACATATCCTCGCGCGTCCAGGCTTGCGGCAAGGTCCACGAGTTCCCGGTATTGCGGGTAGTTATCCGCCGCGAAGAACGCGACGTCGGGGCCATGCAGAACAATTGCGATGCTGATGGAATCCTGCTCCGCCGCGGGCAATTCGTCGTGCGTCGTCTGCGCGCGGCGCAACAGTTCGGTGATTTCCGCGGCCGAATGACCGGAGACATCGAAAAAGTAACGAATCGGGGCGGCGGCGTTTCGTGCCGGCGCGACAACCGTCGACACCGTGGGCGAGGCGGGCGCGGCCGGCGCCGGTGCATCGCCGTTGCACCCACCGAGCACCATGGCAAGTAATCCCGATACGACGGCGCCGGTTCGCGTCCACCTGCGCGGGAGCGCCCGGCGCGCGCCGCCCACGTACTGCGCCGCGAGTTGATGCCTGGAAATAATTATCATTGTTTTCAAGGAGTTTAAGCTTGAATTAAGTATTGACGCGGGTATCATCCGTGGCGAGCGCAACGTGCGTGAGCGTCGGCAGCCGTGCCCGGAATATACCCGCTAATCGCCGTGAACGATCACTCACCAGCGGATACTTTTGCCGCCGGGATTGTCATACAACTGCGGGCATCACCAGGGAGAGACCAGATGAGAGCATTCACTTTGTCATTCGCCGTTGCTTTGCTCGTTTTCAGCGCGCACGCCGCGGCGAACCAGTCCGCAGTGAGTATCTGGGACTCATTCCTGAAACCGAAGTATTTTCCCGCGGCAGAATTGCACGAAAACGGCGGTGTGATCGAGCTCAAAACGCCCTATCGGGCTGAAGACGCCTCCGTGACTCCCGTTTCGGTCACCGCGGCATTTCCGCAGTCGCCGACGCGCTATATCGAAACGATTTACATGTTTGTCGACAAGAATCCGCAACCGCTCGTGGGGGTTTTTCACCTGACCCCGGAAATGGGCCGGGCTGATCTGGCGATGCGCGTTCGCGTGGACCAATACACAAATGTTCGCGCGATTGCGGTTCTGAACAACGGTGAGCACCACATGGTGACGAACTTCGTCAAGGCGCAGGGCGGCTGCTCCGCGCCCTTGGCCGCCGATTTCGCCACGGCGATGGAAACCATCGGTGAGATGAAGTTTCGCACCATGGGCGAACCGAACAACGATCGGACGCTTGTTGGCCAGTTTATGCTGAGCCACCCGAACGTAACCGGTATGCAAAAGGATCAGAAAACACAGCTGATCCGCCCGGCGCATTATGTCGAGACGGTAAAAATCTACTATAACGACCAACATATCATGACTGCGGAGACGGGTTTCTCGATCAGCGCTGATCCGAGCTTCCGTTTCTTTTTCCGCCCCGAAAACGGTGGCAAGTTGCGTGCCGAAGTCGAGGATTCGAAGGGCAATTCGTGGCAGCAGACGTTCTCGGTCGACGCCTGAATACGCACCCCAGGTGAATGCCGAGGGGGCCGCTAAGTGCGGCCCTTGTTATATGCGTTACGCATTCCGCGCCCGATCGAGGGCAAATCGGGTAAATCACCAATGAGCAAGCAGGAGAAAAGCGATGACCGGGACGCGCGCCGCCGCGGTGGCAACGACACAAATTGACAACGATCAGGTCATCGTCACGGAATGGCGATTCGCGCCGGGCGCGCAAACCGGCTGGCACCGGCATGGCCATGATTACGTCGTATGTCCGGTTACAAACGGATCCTTGCTGCTCGAGACTCAGGACGGTGATGTGGAAGCGACGCTGAAAATCGGTGAAGCGTATTTTCGATCTGAAGGCGTCGAGCACAACGTGATCAATGCCGGTAGTGACGAACTCGTTTTCATCGAGATCGAATTGAAACAGGAATCCGCGAGTTGAACCCGGCCGTGCGTACGGTGCGGGGTACGTCGTCAGTATGCAGGCAGGCGTTGCGGTGTGGTGCGGTTGCCGCCAGTTTGCTCGCGATCGCGCCAACGGGCTACGCCAGGACACCGCCCGACGATGCCGAGTGCGCTGCGTACTTTTTTATGGCCGCGAACGCAAAGGATATGGGCGAGTTCGATGATTACTACCGCGCTGGAGAATTTGCCTATAACCGTGTGGTCCACGTGGCCGGGGCGGCCGCGGCGATCGAGCAATTCAATCACGCGTCGCAATCTATCAACGAGTTGATCGAACGCAACTGGAATTACTTCGAACGGGCGGATGAGCGTTACAGCGTGTTGTGCGCGGATCTGTATCGCGCAGCGAACCGGCCGACAATGCCCTGAGCCGGCCGCTTACAAACCTGCAACGGTTGCCAGAACTGAATACGTGCGGGAAAAAATGAAACACGTGTGCCAGGGAAGCTGGCGGCCTGCCCCTCGAATCGAGGGGCAGGGGCAGGGGCAGCGATGCGGTGCAGGCGTTGTCCCCAATCCCGAAGCCGCAGCGGTGCGACTGTACGCACGCGCTATTTAGTGCAGCAAGAACCACACTGCCGCAAGGCCGGTAATGGTCATCGTGATCGTATACGGCAAGGCCATCCAGACCATCCGCCCGTAAGACAAGCGAATCAACGGCGCCAGCGCTGAAGTCAGCAGGAACAGGAACGCAGCCTGGCCGTTCGGTGTGGCGACCGACGGTATATTCGTTCCCGTATTAATGGCCACGGCGAGCAGGTCGAACTGTTCGCGCGTGATCGTATTCGCTTCCAATGCATTCTTGACTTCGGTGATGTACACGGTCGCGACGAACACGTTGTCGCTGATCATCGACAGGAAACCGTTCGCGAGATAGAACGCGCTGGTCTGGAGTTTGCCGTCGAGATGCAGCACCCAGGTAATGATCGGCGTAAACAGGTGTTGTTCGTGAATCACGGCAACGATCCCGAAGAACACGACGAGTAGTGCGGTAAATGGCAGCGCTTCTTCGAACGCGTGGCCGATCCGGTGTTCCTCGACGACGCCGTTGAACGCGGTAGCGAGCACGATCACCGTCAGACCGATCACGCCGACTTCGGCCAGATGGAATCCGAGCGCGAGACAGAGGAATACCGCGGTGATCCCCTGAATCCAGAGTTTCGCGACGTCTTCGCGTGTCCGGTTCTCGGCCTGATTCGCCGCGTAACCAACAAGAATAATCCGTACATTCTCCGGCAGCGGGGCGCCAAAGCCGAACGTTTTCGTTTTCTCGACCGCCGCGCACGTCAGCAGCCCGATGAAGAAAACGGGAATGGATACCGGCGCTACGCGCAGAAAAAACTCGACGAACTCCCAGCCCGCGACTTTTGCGATCAACAGGTTTTGTGGTTCGCCGACCAGGGTCATGACGCCGCCAAGCGCCGTGCCTATGGCTGCGTGCATCATGAGCGAGCGCAGAAAGCCGCGGAACTCGACGAGATCCTCTCGCGCAAGTTCGCCAACCTGGCGATCTTCGCTGTGATCATGGTCGTCGGTATACGACTTGCCGGAAGCGATCTTGTGATAGACGAGATAAAAACCTTCGGCAACGGTGATAACCACTGCGGTGACCGTAAGCGCGTCGAGGAACGCAGAGAGGACCGCGGAAACCGCGCAAAAGAGTAACGACAGCGCGACTTTCGATTCGACCTTGAGCAGGATTTTCGTGAATGCGAACAGCAACAGTTCTTTCAGGAAGTAGATGCCGGCCACCATGAACATCAGCAGCATGATGACGGGAAAATTCGCCACGGTTTCGTGGTAAACAGCTTCCGGGGTTGTCATCCCGAGTACGACAGCTTCGATGGCGAGCAGGCCACCGGGTTGCAGCGGGTAGCACTTCAGTGCCATCGCCAGAGTGAAGATGAATTCGCCGATTAAAACCCAGCCGGTGAAAAACGGGCTCGTCGTGATAACGAGAATCGGATTGAGTACGAGGAAGCCAATAATTGTGAGCTTGTACCAGGACGGTGACTGGCCCAGAAAATTTTTCGTGAAGGCCTGCGCCATGCTGTGAGATGACATGCTGATACTTCCCCTGTTTGTTAGGATTGCTGCTGCATCCCGCGAGAATACTCCCGCCCTGCCGAGAATCGAATAGCAAGGTGTTCCCGGGAAGGTATCGACAGGCGGCAGTATTTCTTTATCCGGCGGGCCCGAATCCGCTAGTTGCTCCAGCCTGTAATGGCGTTCGAAACGGCAGCGCGATCATCCCCTCGATGACCGCGCGTTCGCACCTCAATCAGGCGGCGAGTTGCCGCAGTACGTACTGCAGAATGCCGCCATTTTCGAAGTATTCCCACTCCTTGGGAGTGTCCACACGAACCCGGCATTCAAAGCGCTTTTCCGTGCCATCGTTCGCCACAGCGATAACCGTGACATGCTTGGCGCCATTAACGAGGCCTTCGATGGTGAACGATTCCGTGCCATCGAGACCCAGCGAGGCCGCGGAGTCGCCATCGTTATAAACGAGCGGCAGTACGCCCATACCGACGAGGTTACTGCGATGAATGCGCTCAAAGCTTTCCGCGATAACGACGCGAGCGCCGAGCAGACGTGTGCCTTTCGCCGCCCAGTCGCGCGAGGAACCGGTACCGTATTCTTTGCCGGCGAGTACGATGAGCGGCACGTTTTCCCCCTGGTAGCGCATCGCGGCATCGTAGATCGTCATTTCATCACCCGACGGCTGGTGACGGGTCCAGCCGCCCTCGGTTCCCGGCGCCAGCTGATTGCGTAAGCGGATATTTGCAAATGTTCCGCGCATCATCACTTCGTGATTACCGCGTCGCGAGCCATAGGAATTGAAATCGTTCTTCTCCACGCCATTTTCGATCAGATATTTTCCGGCGGGGCTGTCAACCGTGATGTTGCCGGCAGGGGAAATGTGGTCCGTGGTGATTGAATCGCCAAGCAGCGCGAGCACGCGGGCGTTCGCGATCGGTTTAATCCCTTCGGGAGTCAGATCCATACCGTCGAAGTAGGGCGGGTTCTTCACATACGTCGAGGTGTCGTCCCAGGCGAACTGGTTCGCGGCCGGAATCTTGATGCCGGCCCAGCGGGCGTCGCCGGTGAAGACATTGTCGTAACTTGCCTTGAACATCTTCGAATCGATCGTCGCATTTACCGCATCAGACACCTCTTTCGCGGTCGGCCAGACGTCGCGCAGGTAAACGTCCTGGCCGTTCGTGCCCTTGCCGATGGGGTCATTGAACATATCGATGTTCATCGTCCCCGCGAGCGCGTAGGCAACCACGAGCGGCGGCGACGCGAGGAAGTTCATTTTCACTTCCGCGTGGACGCGGCCTTCGAAATTGCGGTTACCCGACAACACGGAGCAGGCCACCAGGTCGCCGTCTTTGATTGCCTCGGTGACAGCGGGCGGCAAGGGGCCGGAGTTGCCGATACAGGTGGTGCAGCCGTAGCCAACGGTCTGGAAACCAAGCGCGTCCAGATGTTCCGTGACCCCGGCTTTTTGCAGGTAATCCGTGACGACCATCGAGCCCGGCGCGAGGCTGGTCTTGACCCACGGCTGTGATTTCAGTCCGAGTTCGTTCGCCTTTTTCGCGAGCAGACCCGCACCCATCATGACGTACGGATTCGAGGTGTTCGTGCACGAGGTAATCGCCGCGATGACGACGGCACCGTCCGTGACGGTGTGGGTCTCGCCGCCCATGCTCATGGGCGCGGAGCCGCCGCCCGTGCGTCCTTTCGTGGCTTCGGCGAGGAATCCGGCGAAATCCTGTTTCGCGGATTTCAGCGAGATACGGTCCTGCGGCCGTTTCGGTCCGGCGAGACTCGGTTCGACTTCGCTCATGTCCAGCGACAGCGTGTCGGAGTATGTCGCTTCAGGGCTGTTCGCGTCGCGCCACATGCCGGTTTCCTCGGCGTAGCGTTTCACCAGAGCTACCTGATCCGGCGCCCGCCCCGAGAGTTCGAGATAGCGGACCGTTTCGGCGTCGATCGGGAAGATCCCGCACGTCGCGCCGTATTCTGGCGCCATGTTCGCGATGGTCGCGCGATCGGCGAGCGGCAGTTTGTCGAGACCGGGACCGTAAAACTCGACGAATTTACCGACCACGCCTTTTTTGCGCAACATTTCGACCACGCGTAACACGAGGTCGGTCGCGGTAGCGCCTTCCGGTAATTGACCGGTGAGGCGGAATCCGACGACCTGCGGGATCAGCATCGTGATCGGCTGGCCCAGCATCGCTGCTTCGGCCTCGATACCACCGACGCCCCAACCGAGCACGCCGATACCGTTGATCATCGTCGTGTGTGAATCAGTGCCAACAACCGTATCGGGATAAGCACGCAGCTTGCCATCGACTTCCGCCGAGAAGACTGTTCGCGCGAGGTACTCGAGGTTCACCTGGTGCACGATGCCGGTATCGGGTGGCACCACCTGGAAGTTTGAAAACGCCTGCTGGCCCCAACGCAGGAAGCTGTAGCGCTCCTGATTGCGATTGAATTCGATTTTTGCATTGTCTTCGGCCGCCGATGCCGTGCCGAATACGTCGACCTGCACGGAATGGTCGATGACGAGTTCCGCCGGTGACAGCGGGTTGATTTTCTCGGGATCGCCGCCAAGCGCACGCATGGCGTCGCGCATTGCCGCGAGGTCCACAACCGCGGGAACGCCAGTGAAATCCTGCATCAGGACGCGCGCGGGGGTGAAAGCGATTTCCTGTGACGGTTCCGCTTGCGGATCCCAGTTCGCGAGCGCCTCGATGTCGTCACGCGTCACGTTGACCCCGTCTTCGTGGCGCAGCAGATTTTCCAGCAGGATTTTCTGCGCGTACGGCAGTTTCTCCACCGGGTAGCGGTCGGCCAGCTTCCCGACGCTGAAAACCTCATATTCAGTGTTGCCAATTGCCAGGCTCGTGCGCGTATCAAAACTGTTTTTCATCGTGACCCCGTGATAGTCCATCGGAAAGCCGGCTATTATCGGCAATTCTGCGGCTCGGTTGTAGGAAAAATTGGTTTTGGCGACTAAAAAAGTCGCAGACCACGGTAGCGCACGCTCGAAAACTACCGTGCCCGGCGGCCAGCATTCCGGCGGCGCGCGCTGTCCTCGCGCGTTTCTGCCGGCGCCGCGGTGCCTGAGCACCAACGCAAGACCGTCTGTCGTCGCTAGGTGGGGACCGCCCGGTACGGCGAATTTCCCGGCCTGGCGCGTCCGGTTTCCTCGATTACGCCGCCGCCGAGACACCGCGACCCTGTATAGAACACAACGGATTGCCCCGCAGTGACCGCGCGCTGGGGCTGCTCAAACTCGACGTGTACCGAGTTTTCGTCGCAGGCCGTAATCGTGCAGCGCTGATCGGCTTGTCGATAGCGTGTTTTCGCATGGCACTCCAGCGGCGCCCGCGGCGCAGCACCGTCGAGCCAGCTGAGCGAACTGGCGGCAAGCGTTATGCTCATGAGCAGTGGGTGGTTATGACCCTGGGCAGCGATCAGTTCGTTGCGCTGAACATCCTTGCCGACGACGAACCACGGCCCCTCGGCCGCGCCCCGTACGCCCCCGATGCCAAGCCCTTCGCGCTGGCCCAGCGTGTAATACGCAGCGCCTTCGTGGCGACCGATGACGACGCCATCGCTTGTGCGGATTTCGCCGGGGCGAGCCGGCAGGTAATTGCGCATGAACTCACGAAAGCGCTGCTCGCCAATGAAACAGATCCCGGTGCTGTCTTTTTTCGCATGCGTGGGCAGACCCGCGTCCGCGGCGAGTCGCCGCACGTCGCGCTTGTCGAGTTCCCCCACCGGGAACACACTGCTCAGCAACGCGCTCTGACCCATCGCATACATGAAGTAGGTCTGGTCCTTGCCGGGATCGGCGCCTTTGTGCAATTCGGCCCTGCCGGCGCGAAATCGATTTCGGGCATAGTGTCCGGTCGCGATGAAATCGCCGCCCATGGCCCGCGCGTGATCGAGGAAAGCCTTGAACTTGATTTCCCGGTTACACAAGACATCAGGGTTTGGTGTGCGGCCGGCTGCGTACTCGGCCACGAATGAGTCGAATACCTCATCCCAGTAGGCTCGCGACAAATCGACCGTGTTGACGGGAATGTCCAGCGGCTCGCACACCGCAAGAACGTCCGCGACGTCATCTTCCCAACGACACTGGCCGTCATTGTCCGGTTCGTTCCAGTTCTTCATGAAGATTCCGGAGACCCGATAGCCGGCGCGCTTGAGCATAAGGGCGGCGACGGACGAATCCACGCCGCCGGACATCGCAACGACGATGTGTGGGTCGGCGCAGGCCTCATGGAGTTCAGCCGGCAGGGCGTAGGCGGGTGGGGTCATTGTCGCGCCGCTGTCAGCTTGTTCAGGGAGTTCAGGGAGTTCATATGCGCTCGATTACCGGCTGCGACCAGGCGCCCGTGATGGAGTATTCGCGACTGAGGAACTTGTCGACCTGCTCCGGAATCGATTTGAACATTTTCTGGCCGAGGTATAACACGGCGCCGACCCCGATACCTGCGGGACCGAAAAATGCGCCGGCGACCGGGATCGAATCCGACAGGGTCGGGGTGACGGTAACGCGCTGATCGTAATCCTTGTCGGCAAGACCGGTGCGACCGGCCACATCGATACGGGCGGCCGGACCGTCCATGAGCAGGCTGTTCGTGTAGGCATTGCCATGATCCAGTTGAAAAGAGCCCTCGATACGGTCGAACGCGAAACCTTTGCGGAACAGGTCATTGAAATCGAGCGACAGGCGACGCGGTAAGGTCTGCAGGCTCAACAAGCCGAACAGGCGACCGCCACCGGGGTCGATATCCAGAAACCGGCCTTCATCAACCTGCAGGCTAAAGCTGCCCTGCAGCTTCTCGAGCGCGAATTCCGAGGGCATGCCATCCCACGCCGCATCGATTTCCATACCGGTCGCGCCGCCATCGATATTCGCTACCGCATACTGGAAACGTGCGAGCAATCCGGCGAGTGTGTCGCCCTGCACGTCCAGATGGATCCGCGATTGGTGCGCATCGCCCTCGAGTACCCAGTCGCCGTTGCCTTCGAGCTCGAAACTCGCCTGTTTGAAATGCAGCCGCTCGAGTTTCAGGCCATCCGCGCGCCGTGAGGTCGTGAGTTCGGCCTCGCCGAGGTCAATTTCGCCGAAGCGCAGCGATGTCGCGCTTAATTCGAGCGGCGGAATCGTTCGCGGGTCGATGCGGTTTTTGCTTTGCGTATCGGTTTTCTCCGCCAGCCACAGACGTTCGAAATCAAGCCGCAACGGCCGTGCCGCGTCCTCCCGGGGTACCGTAATCGTCCCTTCAAGCTGCGGGCTCGCGATACGCACCTGCCAGTCTGCATCCGCTTTGATACCTGCAAGGTTCGCATTGCTGTAGATCCGGCCGAGTATCTCGAGTTTTTCGATCTGCACATCAAAACGCATCGGCAGCGCGTTGTTGCCGGTTGCCATCGTGTTCGCCACGGAACGTCCGAATGCGGCCCATTCGTTGATGGGCAAGCGACCGATTCTACCGCTGGCAGACAGGCCCGGACGGCCGCTAAATACAGGATCGTCGGTGCCGAACACGATCTCCGCGCGCCGCGTGTCAAACGTGCCGTCTGTGCGTCGCGTCTGTGCGAACTCGATATTGACGTTCGGGCCGAACGCCACGCGGATGTTGCGCTTGCCGTCGGCCGCGGTATCCGAGACGATTTCGAGCGGCTTTTTCTCGGCGGCGGATTTGCCGAATGGCCACGGCAAGTCGAGTTCAAGGCCCACCAGGCTCGAGTCGATTGTCAGCCGTTGTGGCGCGCTCGTGCCGCCCGGGTTTGCTTCGGGAATACTGAGCACGACTTTCCACGGCAGTTCGCCGTCCACGCCGTCATGCGTCCCGCCGCGGGTGAGCAGCGTGCCGAGGTAGGGGGCGTAGGTCTGGATGATCTTCAGTAGTTGCGGCGCGTCCGATGTGCCCGTCATACGGAACTCCGTGTCGTAGTTCGGATCGTCCAGGCCGCCGTTCAGCACCACGCCAACGGGGTCACCGTCGTAGACGGCGCGTAAT
Organism: Gammaproteobacteria bacterium; assembly: GCA_965216305.1. GTDB lineage: Bacteria > Pseudomonadota > Gammaproteobacteria > UBA11873. The sequence goes on from OZ244144.1 coordinate 785,189, forward strand.
CCTTCTCCGTACCAGTCCTGGCGCGTAAAACTGATGTCGCCGTGAACGTCGTCGAGAACGAGTTTCTGTTTCGGCGCATCAATACGGTTCCCGGCAAATTGCGCCAGCCCGAGTACATCTTTTTCACCGCCCGGATAGATGCCGAGACTCATGTCCAGTGTCATACCGAACTCGCCGTCGATGTCGACGTCATGAAAGCGCGCCGCCTTCGTTTTCTTCAGCGGACTCTCGGCGATGAAGCGATCGACTTCGTCGGCGGTTACGCGGATCGCCCCCTGTACCCGCACTACCGGCTGGCGTGAAAACAAATCGGGCATCTCGATTGTCGAGCCGCCAAGTTCGGCGCTGTACATCAAGCCGCTGTGCACTCGTGTTGTGACCGAGCGATTCTCGACCTGAATCGTTGCGCTAAGAGCGGTTGTCATCGGCCAGCGGGAGCTGTACTGCAGATCGACGTTTTCGACTTCGAGTTCCGCCTTGAACAAACCGTCCCCGTGATCAAAGGGGAAATCCGCGAGCCGGCCGCGAAACAGTAATCCGCCGGGCTTGAATTCACCGGTCTTGAAAGCGTTGCGCACCCAATGTTCTCCGCGCGGCGGCAGTTTGCCAATCGGCACAAGCCTCGATACCGCCGTGAGCGAGCCTGAATTGATCCGCGTGACGAAGTTCAGATAGGGGCTCGCCTGCGGTTCGAGTTCGACAGTGCCGCGACTGATCCAGTCAATTCCTTCGGCGCGCACCGCAAGCGCATCCGTGGCAAGGTGCAAAACGCCATCGGTTTGAGCCCAGCTGACGGCGCCCGCGATTTTCTGGATTTCGATGGGTGCCACGAGACGATTCGGGTCGGTGACGACGATGCCACTCCTGTGGTTCGTCTCGACCACACCGCCCTGCGCGTTCGCGCGCAGGGAAAAATCAAGCCCGCTGATCCCGGGCCAGCGGTCGCTATTCGGGATGTTGAAGTCCTCGATGCTCGCCTCCGCGTAATAGCGCGGTGTCACGCCAGTGGACCAGCCACCAACAAGCGATGCCAGCGTTCCCGACGCGCGCACGTCGTGCAGCGACCACGGGGCCGGGTTTGTTGCATCGTCGCGTTGTTCTTGCCGTGGTAACAACGGTGTCAGCGCATCGAGCTCGATGTTTCCGGCGCGCAGAGCAAGCAGTGACTCGCCGTCGTGAGTCGTGCGTTGACGCAATGAGATACTCGCGGACGCGGCAGGTTTGCGGCCGACGTCGAGATGCATCTCGTCACCGTCGAACCACCAGCCGTCAGCGGTGTTGGCCGCGGTACCCGTCAGATCGATGCGGTCGATCGTGGCCGTTTCACCGGCGTGTTCGGTGGTGACGCCAATCGCTTCGAGCTGCACCGCAGCCCGCGCCGGGCGGGCGGCTTTCCAGGAACTCCACGTGCGCGCCTGGATCGTGCCGCCGCGAATATGCTCAGTCGGCCAGCCGGCCAGCGAGAACGCCGAGCTAAGCTCGAGATTGCTCACCGCGAGGAACAACTCTCCGTCCCAGTCGGAACCCAGCACATCGCCGTTCGCATGGAGTGCGAATTCGATTGCTTCGCTTGCTGCCCCGCGATGGGTGAGGCGGCCCTGGATAAGCCGACCCTGTGTTTCACCCGTAACAGTCAGCGTAACGTTCGAAAATTCGATGGGTGGCCGGCCGGTGTTGACGTCGACGTAACTGACGACCGCATCGCTTAGCGCAAAATTTTGTTGTTGCAGGATCCACTGCGCGACCGGCCAACGCGCGGGCGGCATGCCGGCAATGCGAATATTCCCGTCCGCATCACGCTCGAAGGCGGCCTCCATACCGCTCACCAGGAGTCTTCTTGGCACGAGCGACACGCTGGCGATGGACTCGAACAGGGCGATATCTATCGTCGCGTGTTCAAAGCGCGCGAGTTCCGCGCTACCGCGCTCGTCGAATAACACGAGCTCCTCGACGCGAATATTCGGTGACCATCCATGCCAGCTGGCGCTGACGCCGCCGATCTGTACCGGCCGGTCGATGTAGTCGCTGAGCCACTGCGCTATGGCGTCGCGCTGTTGATCGATCTCCGGCAACATCAGGCGCGTGATACTGATAAGCACCGCAACGAAAACGGCGATCGCCGCAAACAGGGTCCACAAGGCGCCGGTGAGACGTGCTCCTAGAGCGCGCACGCAACGTCCCTACAGCAAGACAACGTCGTACTGCTCCTGTGTGTAGGCGGCTTCCACCTGGAACCGGATCGGAATGCCGATGAACTCCTCCAGTTCGACAACGCCATCGGATTCGACATCGAGCAAAGTATCGACAACGGCCTGAGACGCTACGACGAGAAGCTTTTTCGCGTCGAACTGCCGCGCTTCGCGCAATATTTCGCGGAAGATTTCATAGCACACGGTTTCCGTCGATTTGATCGAGCCGCGACCGTGGCACGTGGGGCAGGATTCGCACAGCACGTGTTCGAGACTTTCCCGAGTGCGTTTGCGCGTTACCTGAACGAGTCCGAGCGAGGTGACTTCGCTGATGGCGATACGGGAGTGATCACGTTCCACACTTCGTTCCAGCGCGCGCAACACCTGTCGTTGGTGCTCTTCGTTCTGCATATCGATAAAATCGATAATGATGATGCCGCCGAGATTGCGCAGGCGCAGCTGTCGCGCGATCGCCTGCGTTGCTTCAAGGTTTGTCTTGAAAATCGTTTCTTCGAGATTGCGATGGCCGACGAAGCCGCCGGTGTTGATGTCGATAGTCGTCATCGCCTCGGTCTGGTCGATGACGAGGTGACCGCCGGATTTCAGATCGACCTTGCGGCTCAGGCCACGCTGGATTTCATCTTCCGTCGAGTACAAGTCGAGGATCGGACGTTCCCCCGGATAATGCTCGATACGCGCGATGAGTTCAGGGGTGAACTGCTGTGCGAACTCAACGACTTTTGCGAACGTTTCCTTCGAGTCAATACGGATTTTTTCGGCCCGGGCCGGCGACAGATCGCGCAAGGTGCGAAAAACCAGCGGCAGGTCCTCGTAAATGACAGCCGGCGCCTGCGCCGTAGCCAGGCGCTCGGAAATAGACGTCCACAATCGTTTGAGAAACAGCATGTCTTCACGCAACTCGTTCTCGTTGGCGCCCTCGGCCGCGGTCCGTGCGATATAGCCGGCGGTGGCTGACGGCGTCTGTTCGTTCGCTTGCTCCGGGCTCTCGATATCCACGCCGTCGTGGGTTTCCAGGGCGGGTTCGATTCGTGCGAGCAGATCACGCAGACGCTGACGCTCCTCCTCGTTTTCGATCCGTTGGGAAATTCCGATGGTCCGTGAGTGCGGCATCAGCACGAGATAGCGTGATGGCACGCTCAGATACGTTGTCAGTCGCGCGCCCTTGGACCCGAGCGGATCCTTCGTCACCTGTACAAGCAGGTGCTGTCCGTCACGAACGAGTTGCTCGATCGAAGGGTCGGGGCTCGAGCCGGCGTCGGGTCTGCCGATGTCGGAGACGTGCAGGAAGCCGGTGCGTTCAAGACCGATATTGAGAAATGCCGCGCCCATGCCGGGCAGCACCCTGCTGACCTTGCCGAGATAGATGTTACCGACGAGTCCACGGTTGCGACTGCGCTCGACCACGACCTCCTGCAGCACGCCGTTTTCGATCGAGGCGACGCGGGTTTCCTGCGGCGTGACGTTTACAAGGATTTCTTCAGCCATGGTGTCGTGAAAATTCTCTCCGGGCGAGGCTGCAGGAGGCGCCATAAATGCCTAAAAAACAAGTCATTGTATCGATTTCGACAGGTGTTCTGCCAGCCGTGTTTGCACCGTCATCGGGCGCCAGGGGATTTACCGCGCACCAGATTGGGCCGGCTGGCTCGCGAGCCTTCCAACCGTATCGATAGTGCGTATAATGCGCGACGCTTAATATCTCATGCTGTTCTCAAACCTCAATTCCGTTCTAACCGTCGTTCTCGCAACCGGCGACGGGAAACCGTTGATGCCGCTGACGAAGCGTCGCACCGTTGCGGCCATTCCGTTCGCCGGCGGCTACCGGGTGATCGATTTCGCGCTGTCGAACTGCCTCCATTCCGGATTGCGCCGGGTAATGGTGTTCTCGCAGTTCAATGCCCTGTCACTGCATAACCACATCCGCGACGGATGGTCGATATTCAACGCCGATCTTGGCGAATTCGTGATGCCGGTAACACCGCCGATTGTCGACAAGATCACCACCTACGGTGGTTACGCTGATGCGCTGGTGCAAAACACCTACCTGCTCGAACGTACGGCCGCGGAGCACGTGATCGTCGTGTCCGGCGAGCAGATATATCGAATGGACTACGCTGCCATCCTCGCGTTCCATCTGAAGCACGAGAGCACGGTGACGATCGGGACCGTCGAGCGCGCAAAAATGAACGGCGCGCAGCTGTCAGCGTCATTGAAGCTGCGGGGCAACAAAATCGTCGCCATCGAACCGTTCGACGAAGCCGCCGACGCCTCGGGCGGCCACGGCCCTATGGAAGTCTTCGTGTTCAGGAAATCCGCCCTCATGTCGATGCTCGAGAGCGCGCAGAAGGTGGGCGTGAACGACGGCACGATTATTGACATGATTCAGACCCACCTCGGTGATGCCGAACGCATCAATGCCTATCGTTTCGGCGGCGCCGATGGCCGGGTGTCCCAGGACAAGTACTGGCGTATGCTCGCAAGCGTGGACGATTACTACGATGCGAACATGGATTTGCTCAAATTCGAACCGCCGCTCGACATCTACCAGATCGACTGGCCGATCCGTACGCACCAGATGCAGCGCCCGCCGGCGCGCACGGTGGCGGGCCGTTCGTGCAACGAAGGTATTTGCGTTAATTCCATCGTTGCCGGCGGCACCGTGATCGCGGGCGGCGGCGTCAGTCGCAGCGTCCTCGGCAACCGCGTCTATATCGACGACGGCGCGACGGTAGAAGACGCCATTCTGAGCTCCGGCGTCCACGTCGGTGAGGGCTCACAGTTGCAACGCTGCATTATCGACCGCGGGGTAGCGGTGCCGGCAAACGAGCAAATCGGCTCCGATCTGAAAGCCGATGCGGAGCGCTTTACCGTCACGCCAAACGGCGTCGTCGTGATTCCATCGGACGCCGATTTCGACTGAGTGGCGCGGTCGTCGGTCTGATCGGAAACGTGTCATGACCCTGGAAAGCGACCTCGCGAAAATCCTGCCAGCACAATCGCTGCTGACCACCGAAGAAGCAAAACGACCTTACGAATGTGACGGTCTGTCTGCCTACCAGCAGATCCCGCGCGTTGTCGTCCTCCCGGAAACGCGTGCGCACGTCGAAGCGATCGTGAAAATCTGCGCCGCGCATGCCGTCCCCGTGATTGCCCGAGGCGCCGGAACCGGCTTGTCCGGCGGCGCGCTGCCATTGGCCGAGGCGTGCGTGGTGTCGTTGGCGAAATTCAATCGGATCGTCTCCATCGATCCCGACAACTGCACGGCGGTGGTCGAACCCGGCGTGCGCAACGCGGCGATTTCCGCCGCGGCCAGGGCTCACGGCTTGTATTACGCGCCCGATCCCTCATCGCAGATTGCCTGCTCGATTGGCGGTAATGTCGCGGAAAATTCCGGCGGCGTGCACAGCCTGAAATACGGTCTCACCGTCAACAATGTGCTCGCGGCGGAAATCCTTACGGCCGAAGGCGAATGGCTGCGTCTCGGTGACGGCGCACTCGACAATCCGGGCTACGATTTGCTCGCGGTACTGAACGGGTCGGAAGGTCTGCTCGGCATCATCATGCAGATCACCGTCAGGCTGCTGCCCGTGCCGCCCACCGCGCGTGTGCTGCTCGGTGCGTTCGCAACGGTCGGTGCCGCCGCCGATGCCGTCGCGGGGGTTATCGCCGCCGGTATTATCCCGGCTGGTCTGGAAATGATGGATCACCTCGCGATCGCCGTCGCCGAGGACTTCTGCCAGGCGGGTTATCCGCGCGACGCCGCGGCGATCCTGTTGTGTGAACTAGACGGTACGGCGCGTGAGGTGGACGCGAAGATCGAGGCTGTAACGGAGATATTTGTGCAGCATGGCGCGACCGAGGTGCGGGCGTCGCAAAGCGAAGCGGAACGGCAACGGTTCTGGATTGGGCGCAAGTCTGCGTTCCCCGCCATGGGGCGGGTGGCGCCGGATTATTACTGCATCGATGGCACGATCCCGCGGCGCCATCTGGGTGATGTTCTCGCTCGGATCGCGGAACTCTCCGCCGAATTCGGCCTGCCGGTTGCGAATGTGTTCCACGCCGGCGACGGCAATTTGCACCCGCTCATCGCCTACGATGCCAATGACGACGGGCAACTCGAAGCGGCAGAGCAGATCGGCGCGAAAATTCTCGAAGCCTGCGTTGCCGCCGGCGGCACCGTGACGGGTGAACATGGGGTCGGGGTCGAGAAACTCGACCAGATGTGCGTGCAGTTTGCCGCGGGTGAGCTGGCGCTGTTCCACGCGCTGAAAGCGGCATTCGATCCGACCGGTCTGTTGAATCCGGGCAAGGCTGTGCCCACGTTGCACCGTTGTGCGGAACTTGGTGCCATGCACGTCCACGCGGGACGCCTGCCGTTTCCCGATATCGAACGATTTTAGCGCTGTGCCGCCACCCCGCACGCCCGCTTGAAACAAGAACCGCCCCGGCATAGCAGCCGGCGTCAGAATGCGCCGCCCCGTTGCGCCGGCAACGAGCGCAGCGGATGCCGGGTAGTCAACGATTCCTCGCCTGCCGCGGGATCCGCAATGCGGGCCCGGCTCAGCCTGCGTCCGTACCGCCGACCGTAATCCCGTCGATGCGCAAAGTCGGCTGTCCCACCCCGACGGGCACCGACTGCCCGTTTTTGCCGCACGTGCCGATACCGTTGTCGAGTGCGAGATCGTTGCCAATCATGCTCACGCGCGTGAGTACATCAGGACCGTCGCCGACGAGTGTCGCGCCCTTCACCGGCGCGGTGATACGTCCGTTCTCTATCAAATAGGCCTCGCTCGCGCTGAAGACGAACTTGCCATTCGTGATATCAACCTGGCCGCCGCCGAAGCTGACGGCATACAAACCCTTGTTTACGCTTGCGATGATTTCCTGCGGGTCCGCTGCCCCCGGCAGCATATAGGTGTTCGTCATGCGCGGCATCGGGCGGTGGGAGTACGACTGCCGCCGGCCGTTGCCAGTGGGTGCGACGTTCATGAGCGTGGCGTTGTGCTTGTCCTGCAGGTAGCCGCGCAGCACCCCGTCCTCGATCAGTACCGTGTTCTGACCGACCACACCTTCATCGTCGACCGACAATGAACCGCGCCGTTGCGCCAACGTTGCATCGTCGACCACAGTACAGCCGCCTGCGGCGACCCGTTCGCCCACCCGGCCGGAAAACGCGGATGTTCCCTTGCGGTTGAAATCGCCCTCGAGGCCATGACCGATCGCCTCATGCAGCAGGATCCCCGGCCACCCGGGCGCGAGCACAACGACCATTTCGCCGGCCGGTGCGTTCTCCGCCTCGAGGTTGACGAGCGCCTGGCGCAGCGCCTCATCGGCAATCGCCTCGGCGCTGCCGGCGGTGAAGAAGCACTCATAACCGGTGCGGCCACCGCCGCCGTAGCTCGCCGATTCACGGCGTCCGTCCTGCTCGACGATGACGTTGACGTTCAGGCGTACGAGCGGCCGCTGGTCGCCGGCCAGCGTACCGTCGGAACCCGCGATCAATACTTCTGAGAAACGCCCGGTCAGGCTCACCATTACTTCGCGTACCCGCGGATCGGCCGCTCGCAGGCGCTCGTCGAGTGATTTCAGCAGCGCGAGCTTTGCTTCCGTCTGCACGCTCGTGAGCGGGTCCGTCGGCGCGTACAACGCCGGCGTATTCCCCGCCGGGACAACGCGCACGTGCCGGTCCTGACCCTGGCGGCCGATCGCGCGCACCGCCTGTGCCGCCTGCCGGAGCGCCGGAATCGCAAGCTCGTCGCAGTACGCGAAGCCGGTTTTTTCGCCACTGACCGCGCGCACGCCAACGCCCTGATCGATCGCATGGGCGCCGTCCTTCACGAGACCATCCTCAAGACTCCACGACTCGCTGCGGCTGTGCTCGAAATACAGGTCTGCGAGGTCGACCGCACGGCCCGACAGTTGGCCGAGCAGCTGCTCGATGTCGTGAAGTTCGATCCCGCCGGGATCGAGGAGCATCTGGCGCGCATTATCGAGAGTCGTATCGCTCATAAAATTTCACCTGGCATGCCGGTCGGGCGCTAATCTGACCGTTGGAACGTGCTATATTTGTGCGTTGCACCTTGGACCGTCGATGCTTGCGAGCAACGGGGTTCGGGACCGTTTCCTTCAACTATGTAGTGTAATCATTTTGATTAAAGAGTTCCCGCGTATCGAGCGGTTACCGCCGTACGTATTCAATCAGGTCAACGAGTTGAAAATCGACGCGCGGCGCCGCGGCGAGGACATCGTCGATTTTGGCATGGGCAACCCCGATCAGCCGACGCCGCAACATATTGTCGACAAGCTGATTGAAGTCGCGCAGCGCGGCGATACGCATCGCTACTCCGTGTCGCGCGGGATCCCGCGTCTGCGACGAGCCATCTCGCGCTGGTATGGCAACCGCTACAACGTTGACATCGATCCCGAAACCGAAGCGATCGTCACGATTGGATCGAAGGAAGGTCTCGCGCACCTCGCGCTCGCGACCATCGATCGCGGTGACGGCGTGCTCGTGCCGAACCCCGCTTATCCGATCCATCCGTACGGTTTCGTCATCGCCGGCGCGGATATCCGCCACGTTCCTATCGGACCGGGTATCGATTTTTTCGCCGAACTCGACGCCGCCATCCGCAATTCGTGGCCGAAACCGAAAATGCTGTTGCTGAATTTCCCCAGCAACCCGACTGCACAATGCGTTGAACTCGGCTTTTTCGAACGCGTAATCGAAGTCGCACGCGAGCATGATATCTACGTGGTTCACGATATCGCCTACGCCGATCTCGTATTCGATGGTTACAAGGCACCGTCGATCATGCAGGTGCCGGGTGCGAAGGAAGTGGCGGTGGAGTTTTTCTCGCTGTCGAAGAGCTACAACATGCCCGGTTGGCGGGTGGGGTTCATGGTCGGTAACCCCGATCTCGTCAAGGCCCTCGGGCGCCTGAAGTCGTACATGGATTACGGTACGTTCACGCCAATCCAGGTGGCCGCAATCGCGGCGCTGGAAGGGCCGCAGGATTGCGTGCAGGAAATCTGCCAGCTGTACCAGGATCGTCGCGACGTTTTATGCGACGGCCTCAACGCTGCCGGCTGGGCAGTCGAACGCCCGCGCGCAACGATGTTTGTGTGGGCGCGTTTGCCCGAGCGGTTCCGTGAACTGAAATCCCTGGAATTTACGAAACTGCTGCTGCGTGAAGCGAAGGTTGCGGTTTCGCCCGGGATTGGGTTCGGCGAGTATGGCGATGAATTCGTCCGCTTTGCGTTGATCGAAAATCAGCACCGTACGCGTCAGGCGGTGCGTGGAATCAAGGAGATGTTGCGTGACGGTGGACTCGATATCCATGCGGCCGGCGTCTGAACGGCCCGTGGCATCTACGCTACCTGCCGTCAGGATCGGCTTACTCGGACTCGGCACAGTAGGTGGCGGCACGGTGACCGTGCTCAGGCGCAATGCGGATGTGATCACGCGACGCGCAGGTCGTTCAATCGAAGTGGTTGCCGCAAGCGCGCGTGATATCAACAAGGCGCGACCGTTCGACACAGCCGGAATCGATCTGTACGCCGATCCCATGGATGTCGTCATGCGTGACGATATCGACGTCATCGTTGAATTGATCGGCGGCACGGAGCCGACGAAAGCGCTCGTGCTCGCAGCGGCGGAACGGGGCAAGCACGTGGTAACCGCAAACAAGGCGCTGATCGCCCTGCACGGTAACGAGGTATTCGAAACCGCTCACGGTGCGGGCACGATGGTGGCGTTCGAAGCTGCTGTTGCCGGCAGCATTCCGGTGATCAAGGCGGTACGCGAAGCCCTGTCGGGCAACCGGGTTGAATGGATCGCCGGCATCATCAACGGTACCTGCAACTACATTCTCACCGCGATGGCCGACGAAGGACGCGAGTTCGAGGAAGTGCTCGCCGAAGCCCAGGCGCTCGGCTATGCGGAAGCGGATCCCTCGTTCGATATCGACGGGGTTGATGCCGCGCACAAGCTGACGATACTGGCCGCGATTGCGTTCGGGATTCCGCTGCAGTTTGAACACGTTTATGTCGAAGGAATACGCCACGTCTCGCGCACGGATGTCGAGTATGCGCGCAGGCTGGGCTACCGCATCAAACACATCGGACTCGCGCGACAACGCGCCGATGGCATCGAGTTACGCGTCCACCCCACACTGCTGCCGAACCGTCAGATGCTGGCGAATGTCAACGGCGTCATGAACGCGGTCATGATCAATGCCGATGCGGCCGGCCCCACCATGTATTACGGTGCCGGTGCCGGTGCCGAACCCACCGCGTCATCGGTTGTGGCCGATATCGTCGATGTTGTGCGTGCGCTGACCGGTGATCCCGAAAACCGGGTGCCGCACCTTGCATTCCAGCCTAACGCGCTGGAGAGTGCACCCATTCTGGCTATGGCTGCGGTCGAAACTTCCTACTATCTGCGACTCAGTGTCGCCGACGAACCGGGTGTCCTCGCCCACGTTACACGCATCCTCGGCGACCACAGCATCAGTATCGAAGCGATCCTGCAACAGGAGCCGGATGACGGTGCGCGTTCCGTCCCGGTGATCATACTCACGCACCGCGTCGTCGAACGTGACATGAACGACGCCATCGCGGAAATCGAAGCGCTGGCTCAGGTCCGCGAACGCGTCGTGCGCATACGCATGGAACCCCTGGCATGAGTAAAGGTAACCGCTACACGGGCATCATTGAACGTTACCGCGATCGACTCCCGGTCGACGCCGACACGCGTATCGTGAGCCTCGTCGAAGGAGATACCGCGCTGATCCGGCTCGAGAATATCGAGCGCAAGATCGGTCGTGGCATTGAGTTGTATGGCAAGTTCGAAGGTCAGAATCCAACCGGCTCGTTCAAGGACCGGGGCATGACGATGGCCGTGACGCAGGCAGTAGCCCAGGGTAGCGAAGCGATCATCTGTGCGTCCACCGGCAATACGTCCGCATCCGCTGCCGCTTACGCCGCGCGCGCCGGCATTCGCGCTTTCGTGCTGATTCCTGAAGGAAAAATAGCGCTTGGCAAACTCGCGCAGGCGATGATCGAAGGCGCCGTCGTGATTCAGATCAAGGGGAATTTCGACGACGGCATGCGCATTGTCAAAGAAATGGCCACCGCCGCACCGGTCACGATCGTGAACTCGATCAATCCCTACCGCCTGCAAGGTCAGAAAACTGCGGCGTTCGAGATCGTCGACGCACTCGGGCGGGCGCCGGACGTGCACGGGATCCCGGTTGGCAACGCGGGCAACATCAGTGCCTACTGGGTTGGTTTCAGCGAGTACGCGAGCGTATCGCCGGCGACCGCAGCGTGCGCCTTTTGTGAGGACACGTGCCGCTACGAGCGTGCGGCTGTGTGCGCACAGCGACCGCGCATGTTTGGTTACCAGGCGGCCGGCGCGGCGCCGTTCGTGCTCGGAGAAATGGTTGATGATCCGGAAACCGTCGCCACCGCAATCCGGATCGGGCGCCCGCAGTCGTGGGATCTGGCGTGGGCCGCGGTGAAGGAATCGGGCGGCGCGGTGGCGAGCCTCACGGACGAGGAAATCCTGCGTACGCAGCGTCTGCTCGCCGCGACCGAGGGTGTGTTCTGTGAACCGGCTTCGGCGATTTCCGTCGGCGGTATTTTGCGCGACATCGAGAACGGAACGATCGCGGAAGGTTCAGTCGTGACCTGCACGCTGACCGGGCACGGGCTCAAGGATCCCGACACCGCAATTCGCCAGAGCGCCGGCGGCGTGATTGAAATTCCGGCGGAATCCGACGCGGTAAAGCGTGCGATACTCGATAATCTCTGAGTGGCCGGGGTCAGCGGAAATCCGCAACGCCCTGCATGACCTGCGAGTAGTTCGGTGTCCGACCTGACCGTGTTCGTCCCGGCATTGTTCAGCGAACTCGCCGGGACAAGCGACGAGGACGCGGTTCCGGATACCTGGCCGGCAACCCGACAGTTGCTGGCGCGGGCCGTGGTGAATCCAAGCCCATTCGCGTCCTTTGAGCATGCGCTGCTCGCAGCGTTTACCCCTGGCGATCTGGTCGAGGACATCCCGGCGGCCGTCTTGACCGCATCCTACGATGCGGTGGCGGAACCGTCGGCCGCGATCATGCGCGCCGACCCGGTTCATCTGCGCGCTGATCCAAACCAGATCCTGTTGTTCAATCACGTTGAGATCATGCCATCTGCGGCAGAAGCCGATGAACTGCTGGCGGCATTGAATGCCGGTTTCGACACGATCCGGTTTTTTCGCGGCCGTGATCCGACGCGCTGGTACACCGACCTGAACACTTCGGCGCGAACAAGTTCGCCATTCGCCGCGAACGGACGTTCGGTCAGTCGATACTTGCCGAGTGGTGACGGCGCGCGGACGCTGCAGCAGTGCATGAACGATGCACAGATGCTGCTGCACGAACATCCCGTTAACAACGCACGCGAGCAACGTGGCCTGCCGCCGATCAATTCCATCTGGCTGTGGGGCGCCGGGCGCATGCCCGCACAGCTTGACGGGCCCGCGTTCGTCGGCGGCAACGACGCGCTCGCCGCGGCGCTTGCGCTGCACGCCGGCTGCGAATGGCACGCGGACACCAGTGCGCCCGATGCCATCAGCGCCTGCGCGCGCGGTGCCGTCGGGCTGGTTGTCATCGGTGCGCCGACCGGTGTGGCGGATCCGCACGCCGAACCGGGTGCTGTCGCGGCGTTCGAGCGGCAATGGTCCGTTCCTTTGCTGCGGGCGTTGAAGCGGCGCGCACTGCGGCGCTTGACGATAATCACCGATCGCGATGTCTACACCACGACGCCGATCGATCGGCTTAAATTCTGGCGCTCGATTCGTGCCCGGCAAAGGATGCGCGGATGACGGAACTTGCGATCGTCCGGCGTCCGGTGCCCAGCGACTGTCGACTACCGGACAGCATGCACCCGGTACTGCGACGGGTCTTTGCCGCGCGGGGTGTGCGCAGCGATGTCGAACTCGAGACGACGCTGGACGGCCTGCATCGCACGGAATCCCTCAGCGGCATCGCCGCCGCCGTCGCGTTGCTCGAAACCGCGCTTACCGAGGACTGTCCGATCCTGATCGTGGCCGATTTCGACGCTGATGGCGCCACGAGTTGCGCCGTGGCGATGCGCGCGCTCGCGGCAATGGGCGCGAGCCGCGTTTCCTACATCGTGCCGAATCGCTTCGAATACGGTTACGGTCTTACGCCGCCTATCGTGGAACTTGCCGCGGCGTGCAAGCCGCGTTTGCTGATCACGGTGGACAATGGTATTTCCAGCGTCGATGGAGTCGCGTGCGCGCGTGCCGCCGGCATTGATGTCCTCATTACCGATCATCATTTGCCCGGCGAGCGCATGCCGGACGCGAACGCGATCGTGAATCCAAACGTTCCCGGTGATCAGTTTCCGAGTAAAGCGCTCGCCGGAGTGGGTGTGATCTTTTATGTCATGCTCGCGTTGCGGCGACGACTGCTCGACAGTGGCTGGTTTGAACGTCGCGGCATTGCCCACCCCAATCTTGCCCGCTTACTCGACCTCGTTGCGCTGGGAACCGTGGCCGACGTCGTACCGCTGGATCAGAACAACCGGCGGCTCGTGCAACAGGGCCTGAAACGGATCCGGGCCGGCAAAGCGCACGCAGGAATAGCCGCGCTGTTATCAATCGCCGGGCGCGACCCGCGACGCATAACCGCCAGCGATCTCGGTTTTGCGGTTGGTCCGCGACTGAACGCGGCCGGTCGCCTCGCCGATATGTCGCTCGGGATTGAGTGTCTGCTTAATGATGATCCGGCCGCCTGCGAGCGGGCCGCATCGAAGCTCGACGAGTTGAACCGGCAACGTCGCGAGATCGAAGGCGATATGAAACACCAGGCGCTGGTACTCGTGGAAGCGATGACATTCAACGATGAGACCTTGCCGGCCGGACTGTGTCTGCACGATGAAACCTGGCACCAGGGGGTGGTCGGTATCGTCGCCTCGCGGATCAAGGAACGCTTCCACCGGCCCGTGATCGCGTTTGCGCCAACCGACGACGGCGAACTGAAGGGCTCCGGACGATCCGTCGCCGGCGTGCACATGCGCGACGCGCTCGACGCCATCGCGGCCCGTCACCCGGGGCTCGTGACGAAATTCGGTGGACATGCCATGGCGGCCGGTTTGACACTGGAGCTTACCGCGATCGACGTCTTCGCGACGGCATTCGACGCCGAGGTGCGGCGCCAGCTGGGGGCGGATGGTTTGAAACCGGAGATTGCAACGGATGGTGAGCTCGATGACGACGACTTCTCGCTTGAGCTCGCCGAGACGCTCGCCGCCGCCGCGCCGTGGGGCCAGCAGTTTCCGGAGCCGCTGTTCGACGGACTGTTCGACGTTTGCGACAAGCGGGTAGTCGGCGAAACCCACATTCGGCTACGTCTGCGGCCGCACGCGACGCAGCGCGAGTTCACCGCTATTGCGTTCGGTGCGATCGACGAAGCCTGGGTTGGCGCACAAGGCCCAATCCACGCGGCGTATCGTCTCGCGGTGAATGATTATCGCGGAAACCGTTCCCTGCAACTGATTATCGAGCACGCGATTACTGTCGCCGATGTGCTTCGCTAGCGGTCCGAGACGGCGAATGACGGCGCTGCATCTGGCCAGCTACCCCGCAAGATCGCTACAATCCGCGCTCGGTAAATTTTCTTAGTTGGATAAGTCATGGAACTCAACCCGCTGTTAAATCGCATCAAAGATCTGCAGGACCGCGCGCAGCTGCTCAGGGGGTATCTTTGACTTCGATCGCAAATCGGAACGACTCGTAGAAGTCAATCGCGAACTCGAAAACCCGCGTGTCTGGGACGAACCGGAACGGGCCCAGCAGCTCGGCCGTGAACGCGTCGAGCTCGAACGTATCGTCTCGACCCTGAGCGAATTGTCCGGCGGACTCGACGACGCCGGTGAGCTGCTAGAGCTGGCTGAAGCTGAAGATGATGAAGAAACCGTGGCTGCGGTTAGCGCGGATCTCGATGCGGCCGAAGCGCGCCTTGCGCCACTCGAATTCCAGCGCATGTTCTCCAACGAGATGGATCCGGCGAATGCCTTCGTCGACATCCAGGCAGGTTCCGGCGGCACGGAAGCGCAGGATTGGGCGGAGATGTTGTTGCGCATGTATCTGCGCTGGGGCGAGAATCATGGCTTCAATACGGAATTGATCGAAGCTTCACCGGGCGAAGTTGCCGGGATCAAGAGTGCGACCGTCAAGTTTGAAGGCGAATATTGCTTTGGCTGGCTGCGCACGGAAACCGGGGTTCACAGACTCGTACGCAAATCTCCATTCGATTCAGGCAACCGGCGTCACACTTCATTCGCGTCCGTGTTCGTTTCTCCTGAAGTCGATGACGACATCGAAGTGGAAATCAACCCGGCCGATTTGCGCATCGATACCTACCGGGCAAGCGGCGCGGGCGGACAGCATGTCAACAAAACGGATTCCGCTGTGCGTATCACCCACAACCCGAGTGGCATCGTAGTGCAGTGCCAGAACGAACGTTCGCAGCACAAGAACAAGGATCAGGCGATGAAGCTGTTGCGCGGCAAGCTCTACGAACAGGAGATGCTTAAGCGCACCCAGGAGCAGCAGGTTCTCGAGGAGTCGAAAGCCGACATCGGCTGGGGCAGTCAGATCCGCTCTTATGTACTGGACCAGTCGCGGATCAAGGATTTGCGCACGAGCGTGGAAACCGGTAACACCCAGGCCGTGCTCGATGGTGAGATCGATCAATTTATTGAGGCCAGTCTGAAGCAGGGCCTGTAGAATAGGCCGCCGGTCAGCTTAACGAGACGCACATCCGATATGACGAATTCGAGCGACGGCGCAACGCAATCCCATCTCATCGCGCAACGCCGCGCCAAGCTCGATTCGCTGAAAGAAGCGGGCGGCGCCTACCCGAATGATTTCCGGCGTGATGCGCTCGCCGGCGATCTGCACAGGCAATTTGAAACGGCGAGCGCCGAGGATCTCGCGGAGAAAAACCTGCGCGTCGATGTTGCCGGCCGCATGATGACCCAGCGCGTGCAGGGCAAGACCTCATTCGCGCATATCAAGGATATGACGGGTCAGATCCAACTGTTCGTGAAACGCGATTCACTGCCTGAAGGTGTGTACGCGGATTTCAAGAAATGGGATCTCGGCGACATCGTCGGTGCGTCCGGTATTATGTTCCGTACCCAGCGCGGCGAATTATCCGTTATGGTTGATTCGATTCGCCTGATCACCAAATCGCTGCGGCCGTTGCCGGAAAAGTTTCACGGCCTCACCGACACGGAAGCCCGTTACCGACAACGCTACCTCGATCTCATCATGAACGATGAGAGTCGCCGCGTATTCGAGATGCGTTCGGAAATCATCACGAACATTCGCGCCTTTCTGCACGCGCGCCGGTTTCTCGAAGTCGAAACACCCATGATGCAGGCAATTCCTGGGGGCGCGACGGCACGGCCATTTATTACCCACCACAATTCTCTCGATATGCAGTTGTATCTGCGGGTTGCTCCGGAGCTGTACCTGAAACGGCTCGTGGTTGGCGGGATGGAGAAGGTTTTCGAAATCAATCGTAATTTTCGTAATGAAGGGCTATCCACGCGGCACAACCCCGAGTTCACGATGCTGGAGTTCTACGAAGCGTATGCAGACTACAAGGATCTGATGGCGCTGACCGAGGATCTGATCGGCGATTTGCTGCGACAGGTCATCGGCGCGACGACGATCACCTACCAGGGCGAGCAACTCGATTTCACGGCGCCGTTCAAACGTCTCACGCTGAAACAATCGATCGTCGAATTCAACCCGGATATTTCGTTCGACGAACTCGACGACCCGGACTCGGCACGCGCGGTGGCGGCGCGATACGGCGTTGCGCTGCGCAATGGCTACGGTCTGGGTAAGGTGCAGACGGAAATATTCGAGAAAACCGTCGAAGGCCGCTTGCAGCAGCCCACATTCATTACCGAGTATCCGGCTGAAGTGTCCCCGCTCGCGCGCCGCAATGACCACGACCCGTTTGTCACCGATCGGTTCGAGTTTTTCGCTGCCGGACGGGAGATTGCGAATGGTTTTTCGGAACTGAACGATCCCGACGATCAGGCCGCCCGTTTCCGCGCCCAGGTTGAAGCACTGGCGGGCGGCGACAACGAGGCCATGCATTTCGACGCCGACTACATCGAGGCACTCGAACATGGCATGCCGCCGACAGCCGGCGAGGGCATCGGCATCGACCGGCTTGTGATGCTGCTGACGGATTCGGCCTCGATTCGGGATGTTCTGCTGTTTCCGCAACTGCGCCGCAGAGACTCTGCGTGACGGGGCGGCGGCAATTAATCCGGCACGGGATTGAACCTCGCGGCTCGCGCATGGGTCTACCCTTGTGAAACCGCGTTTGCCCGCAAATTGGGGAGGTCAATTTCCGGGCACAGCACCGGCACCCGGACGCCTGTTCGAGGGGCCATTTCTACGTCAATAATGGTAAGGAGATTGATTCAATGGCCAAAAAACAATTGAAGCCGATTGCGGCTGCGCTCGGCACCACGTTCGCCGTAACTCTCGCCGCCTCGCCGCTTGCGAGTGCCGCGGAAAACCCGTTTTCCGTCACCACGTTCGAATCCGGCTACATGGTATCCGGTGATCACGGCGCGGAAGGCAAGTGCGGTGAAGCAAAATGTGGCGGCGACAAGTCCGACGCTGAAGGCAAATGCGGTGGCGAGAAGGGCGACGCCGAAGGCAAATGCGGTGGCGAGAAGGGCGACGCCGAAGGTAAATGCGGCGGCGAGAAGACCGACGGTGAAGGCAAGTGTGGTGGCGACAAGACCGAATCCGAAGGTAAATGCGGTGAAGGTAAGTGCGGCGGCGACAAGTAACAGCCTTAAGCCGTGTCCAGGCACTATCCCGTCACTGGTAAAGGCCTCGGACTCAGGCGGTCGCTGTTGCGATCGCTTGAGCCGGAGTCGGCGGGACCGGTCGATTTCATGGAAGTCGCGCCGGAGAACTGGATCGATGTCGGCGGCCGCTTCGGCCGCCGCTTTCGCGAATTCACGGCACAGATACCGTTCGTGTGTCACGGCCTGTCGTTGAATCTCGGTGGCGCAGCGCCACTCGATGAACCGTTCATCCTGCGCATCCGGCAATTCCTCGATGAGCACCGGATCCGCTGCTACAGCGAGCATCTGAGTTACTGCGGCGACCACGGCCACCTCTACGATCTGATGCCGATCCCGTTTACCGACGACGCCGTACGCTACGTCGCAAAGCGGATTAAAAAGACTCAGGAATTGCTCGAACGACGCATCGCGATCGAAAACGTTTCGTACTACTGCGCGCCGGGCGCGCAGATGAGCGAGATCGATTTTATCCTCGCGGTGCTCGACGAAGCGGATTGCGATCTGCTCCTCGACCTCAACAATATCTACGTCAACAGCGTCAACCATCACTACGATCCGATCGAATTTTTGCATGCGCTGCCGGCCGATCGGATCGCCTATGCCCATATCGCCGGCCATTACAATGAAGCCGACGATCTGATCGTCGATACCCACGGCGCCGACGTTATCGAACCGGTCTGGTCGCTGCTCGATGCGGCCTACGCGCGTTTTGGTGTCTTTCCTACCCTGTTGGAACGGGATTTCAATCTGCCGCCGGTGGCGGCCCTGCACGCGGAGGTGCAGCGCATCGGTGACGCCCAGGCACGCTACGTCGAATCGCGCGACGCCAAACTCGCGCGCCGCCATGTCTGAGCGCGGCACCGAATTCCAGAGGATTCAGCGCGAGTTCACCGCGCATCTGCGCAATCCGGCAACGAATCCACCGCCGCCAGGGATCGAAGACCGCCGTATCGGTATCTACCGTGAACTGCTGTACAACAATATAGAAAGCTTCATGTCCGGCAGCTTCCCGGTTGTGCGCAATCTTTTTTGCGACGACGACTGGCACACGCTCGTGCGTGCGTACTTTGCCGAGCACGTTGCGCGGACGCCGCTGTTTCCGAAACTGGCGCAGGAATTCTTGCGCTATCTCGACGCAGCGCAGATGCCGATATCGACCCCGCCATTCCTGCGCGAGCTGGCACATTACGAATGGCTCGAAGTTGAAGTGTCGCTGGACAAGCGGGAAATCTCCGCGGTGGAGATCGATCCGTCGGCAAACTGCCTCGACGGCATGCCCGTGATGAATCCGGTTGCGCGGGTGCATGGGTATGCTTTCCCCGTCCACCGTATCGGTCCCGAGCACCAGCCCACGAAGCCGCCCGCCGAGCCGACCTACCTCGCGGTGTGGCGTCGGCGTAACGACGAAGTCGGTTTCATGGAACTCAATCCGCTGACCGCAAGACTCGTCGAACTCGTACTCGACGACACGCGGCGGAGCGGGCGCGAGCTACTCAAACAAATTGCAGCGGAGCTGCAACATCCGCAACCGACCGTAGTGATCGACGGCGGGACGGCGATTCTCGACGAACTGACGGGCCGTGAGCTGATACTGGGCGCCGTGTAACAGCAGGGAATAATGGCTGGCAGTCCCGGCGAGACGAATTCGCCGGTCTAGTTTTGCGTGCTCGCGCCGCTAGCAACGCAAACACCTTCGTGGGGGAAGCCGTGGACGTCAGCATCGTTTCGAACTTTTTGTTTGCCGCGCTCGAAGTGATGGCGGCGCTGTTTGTCTTTGTGATCGTCGCCGGCCTCGTCGTCACCGCGATCGTCTACGTCATCGATCGCAACCAGACGGCGCATGCAGTGCGCAGAAACTACCCGGTAATCGGTCGATTTCGCTATTTTTTCGAGCACCTCGGCGAGTTTTTCCGTCAGTATTTTTTCGCCATGGATCGCGAAGAGCTACCGTTCAATCGGACGCAGCGCAGCTGGTGCTACCGCGCCGCGAAGAATATCGACAACACGGCCGCGTTCGGTTCCACCCGGGACCTGCGCGTGAACGGTTCGGTGATCTTTGTCAATTGTCCTTACCCCACACTCAGCGAGGATGCGGTGGCGCCGTTCAAAGTCACGCTGGGAGCCGATTGCGCGAAGCCCTACTCGACGGCGTCGGTGATCAATATATCGGGCATGAGTTTTGGTGCGATATCGAAACCGGCAGTGCTGGCGCTGTCGAATGGTGCACGCATGGCCGGGTGCTGGATGAACACGGGGGAGGGTGGCCTGTCGCCGTACCACCTCGAAGGCGGCGCCGATATCGTTTTTCAGATCGGGACGGCGAAAAATGGCGTTCGTGATCTCGACGGCAGCCTGAGCGACGACAAGCTGCGCGAGGTCGCCGCGCATGAACAGGTCAGAATGTTCGAGATCAAACTGTCCCAGGGCGCGAAACCCGGCAAGGGCGGCATTCTGCCCGGCGCCAAGGTGAGCGAAGAGATCGCGCGCATTCGCAATATTCGCCCGGGCGAAGACGCAATCAGTCCGAATCGTCACCCGGATATAGACAGTAACGAAGCCTTGCTGGATATGATCGCCCGCATTCGCGACGTTACCGGGAAGCCGGTTGGCATCAAGTGCGTGATCGGCGCCTATGGGTGGCTTGATACGCTGCTCGGCGAAGTCAATCGCCGCGGGGCGGCAAGCGCGCCGGACTTCATCACCGTAGACAGCGCCGATGGCGGCACCGGCGCCGCACCGTTACCGCTGATCGACGATATGGGACTGCCGCTGCGCGAGAGCCTGCCGCTAGTCGTCGACAGACTCGTCAAGCATGGCTTGCGCGAGCGCATCAAGGTAATCGCTTCCGGTAAGCTCGTCACGCCGGCGGACGCTGCCTGGGCGCTGTGCGTCGGGGCGGATTTCATCACTACGGCGCGCGGTTTCATGTTCGCGCTCGGTTGCATCCAGGCGCTCCAGTGCAACAAAAACACGTGTCCTACCGGAATCACGACGCACGACGTGAAACTGCAACGCGGCCTCGTGCCCAGCGACAAGGCGCAACGGGTAGCCAATTACTGCAGAAACTTGCATTACGAAGTGGGTATCATCGCGCACTCGTGCGGGGTGACGGAACCCCGGCAACTAAAACGATTTCATGCCCGGATCGTCTCGGACAATGGCAAATCCATTCCATTGAACGAGCTCTATCCAGAGCGCAAGTCGAACGTCGCATAAGCCCGGCGTGCAGTCGGCGGCGCGAGAAGGCACCAACAGAGGGGGGAAGTAGAGATGGGATTTTTGCTGTGGGGGCAGGAGCTGTTCGACAGGATCCGCAACGGGGTCGACTTCATCGGCCCGTTACTACTGCGCTTGTATCTCGTACCGGTATTCTTCATTGCCGGGAGTAACAAGTGGAATCCGTTCGCCGACGACGGCACCCTGAATCCAACTGAGGGGCTGAAAGATGTGGCGCAATGGTTTGGCAATCCGGATTGGGGACTCGGCCTTCCCGCGCCGCTGCTGATGGCGCTGCTCGCCTGGGCAGCGGAATATATCGGGGCGATATGCCTCGCCCTGGGCTTCGCAGTGCGCTGGGTATGCATTCCGCTCATGTTTACGATGATCGTTGCCGCGACGTCCGTGCACTGGGATAACGGCTGGCAGGCGGTGCACGATACCAAGAGTCCGTACGCGGCCGACACCGTGCACGAGGCCGCCGAGCGCCTGTCGAAGGCGAAGTCCTTATTGCGTGAGCATGGAAACTACGACTGGCTCACCGAGCACGGCAGCTTCGTGATGTCGAACAACGGTATCGAATGGGCGGCAACGTACTTCGTCATGCTCGTCGCGCTGATGTTCCTCGGTGGAGGACGTTTTATCAGTATTGACTACTGGATCCGCCGCCGTTTCCACGGTTGAGGTTTGCCGCCGTACGCGAAAACGCTACGGCGTTGCCGGCGTCACGGGCGTCGGTCGGCCACTTTGTAAGCCCTGAATGTAGTCGATGCCGAGGCCGAACAGGGCCTGGCGCGTTGCATGTGTACCGACGCCTTCGGCGATGGTCTCGATGCCGAGCGTTTTCGCGATACGGCTTGTCGCCAGCACGATTTCGTAATCAACGGAACTGTGCGGCATGTTCGCGATCGTATCAACGTTGATCTTCAGATAGTCGATCTGCAGGCGTTTCAACAGCGCGAACGAGCCGATGCCGACGCCAAAATTGTCGAGCGCGATCCGGCATCCGAGGTTTTTCAGTTTCGCGACGACATATCTCGCGCGCTCGATTTCCGAGATCGAGCCGGCCTCGCCAATCTTGAAACATAATTTCGAACGTGCGGCGTGCGCATCGAGTGTTTCGACGATGAAGTCGACGAATCGATCGTCGTTCAGGGAACGTCCCGATATCGTGACGAATACGGTGTCCATTGCGCACAGCACGGTATCGTTCCGGCACAGCGCGTCCGCGGTGGCGCCTATTACCCAGCGATCGATTGCCGAGACGAGTGTCAGCTGATCTTCACCAACGAGAAACTCCCGCGGCAGCAGGAATTCCGCGTCCGGATCGCGCATGCGTACGAGAAGCTCGCAGGTGCGGGCGTCGGGGCGCGGACGCAGCGCAAGGATTTCCTGGTAGTAGAGATCGAGGTCTCCGCGCTCCACCGCAGTATGTATATCATGCAGGCGGTCGAGGCTCGCAAGCCGGAACCGCTCAGCCTGGTCGCGCCCGTCGATCACCTGTACCTGGTTGCCGCCGCCGGCTTTTGCGCGCAGGCAAGCTGCCTGCGCGCGCGCGAAACTGCGACTTGGATCGTCTTCCGGCGCGCTAAACGTCGCAACGCCAATGCTGGCTGACAGATGCGGACGTTCACCGCGGAGGTCGAGCGCGAGTGTAGCGATCGCCGCCCTCAGCGTTTCGGCCAGACGGCAGGCCGCGTCGGATGAGGCGTCGGCGAGCAGTATACCGAACCGATCCTCTCCGATTCGCGCGAGCACGCCGTTGGCGGGAACCTGCTGTCGCAGCAGCTCCGACACCGCGGCCAGGGTCTCGTTGGCGCCGTCGATTCCGTATGCCGTGCCGAGATAATGAAACTGGTCGAGGTCGAGGTAGCACATGGCATGTCGTGTCGCGCCGGGTTCCGTCGCGGTGGCGAGAAGCTGTTCGAGCCGACGTTCGAACTCGCGTCGGGTGAGGATGTTCGTCAGCGTATCGTGCGTCGCGTACCAGGAGATTTTTTCCTTCAGATGGCGCTGGTCCGTGGTGTTACGCAACCGACAAACCATGCCCGCGGCGTCGCCGTCATTGTCGTGCAGGGGTGAAATCCGGTATTCAATTTCGTGCTGCAAACCATTACTCCGACGCAGTGTCGCCGGGGTGGCGCCGCCGCCTGCGGCGTCGGTTTGATGCAGGTTCTCAATGCAAGCGCCGAGCGCGGCTTGCGCGGCTTCCGTCGTCAGTTGTACGACGCGCTCGAGCGGCTGACCATTCGCATGCTTCAGGTCGATTCCGGTGAGCGCTTCAGCCGTCGGGTTCATGTAGTCGACGAGTCCGGATTCCGTGGTCGTGATCACGGCGTCGCTGAGTGCACCGAGTGTGGCACGTGATCGATCCCGCTCGCGACGCAGCCGTTTCAGGGTTCGGTTGTGCATTTCGAACAGCAGCGCCGCGTCGTCCGCGCCTGCCTCGCGGTCAACGGCCGAAGCGACCGCGACATTGCCGAGCGCCTGCAGGACGACGCGACTGAAGCGGCCGTGAACGGTGCTGACGAGCATGAGAAAGACGAAGATGCACAAGATGTAGGCACCGACGTGCGCGATTCCCGGATTCGCATTGAGTGCTACCGTGGCCGCCGCCAGGAGCGCGATCGCAAATACCGGATAGGCGCCACGTCGAAGCGAGAAAACCCCGACCGCCGCAACCGCCACGAGCAGCGTAATCAGTGCGAGGGTGATGGCGTGCGGAACGGGCAGCGCCGGCGCCGCGAGCAGCAATATGAAACCCCAACTGATCGCAAAGACGAAGGCCAGCGCGGGTTGAACTGCAGGCGAATTTCCGGCGCTAAGGCGCAATCCGCGCGACATGGTCGGGTACGCCGCCGCGTTGATGCACGTGAACACGAGCCAGGCGACGAGAATGCTTACGGGCAGGTGCCCAAAGGAAATACCCGCGACGCTGAGCGCAGCGGCGATATTCGTGGCGCTCCACAGTGCGCCGCTGCCGCGCGCATACCATGCTTCGATGAACGGAAGCTCGCGCGCCGCGGTGTGCGGGTGTGTTGCAGTGCCGTCGCGTGTTGCAGCGGGCACCCGGTAGAGGCTGTTCGTCATTGCTAGGCTGTTCCTTGCCTGGGTCGGCGCGAGGCGCCGTCGCTAATCCATTTTCGTGTGCGCTACCTTCCCGCAGCGCCACAAAGTCACACCGTTGTGTCAGTCCAAATCGTAAGCGCGTTTGCCGGTGTTGGCGCGTGCTGCGGTGTGATCCGAATCACAAGCTCCGGTACGGGTGCGTGAACCACATCACAGATGGCACTTCGAACTGTTAAATCGTGTGACCGGGCTTGCGAACTGATCCTGCTTGAGCAGATCGGGTCTGCAATACACAAGCGCGAACACGAACGCGCGGGTCACGCGCCATAGTGGTTCGCGCTCGAGAAGTGGCGACGCGCGGGGCGCCAGGCGCAGGTTTACGAATGTCGCGGGGATCCCGCGAATATTCCGGATGGGTGCGGATCAGCGCGAGCGTTGCGCGGCAACCCGCAGTCGCAGTGCGTTCAGCTTGATAAAGCCCTCGGCATCGGCCTGGTTGTACGTGCCCGCATCGTCCTCGAACGTTGCCAGTTGCCCGGAAAACAGGCTGTCGTTCGCCGAGCGGCGCCCGAGTATCGTGACGTTGCCTTTGTACAGCGAAACGCGTACCTCACCGTTCACGTATTGCTGCGATTCATCGATCATCGTTTGCAGCATCTCGCGTTCGGGACTCCACCAGTAACCGTTGTAGATCAGACTTGCGTAGCGTGGCATCAGTTCGTCTTTGAGGTGCGCAACCTCGCGGTCCAGGGTCAGCGATTCGATTGCGCGGTGGGCCTTCAACATGATCGTGCCGCCCGGTGTCTCGTAACACCCGCGCGATTTCATGCCGACGTAGCGGTTCTCCACGATATCGAGTCGGCCAACTCCGTTTGCACCGCCGAGCCGGTTCAACTCGGCGAGTACCGCGGCCGGGCTCATGGGCTTGCCGTCGATTGCGGTGATGTCGCCGCGCTCATACGTCAAGGTGAGTTCGAGCGGCGTATCCGGCGCTTCTTGCGGCGCTACGCTCCAGCGCCACATCGCCGTCTCGGGTGATGCCCAGGGATCTTCAAGGACGCCGCCTTCGTAAGAGATGTGCAGCAGATTCGCGTCCATGGAATACGGTGATTTCGTGCCGGTTTGATACTCGATCGGGATCGCGTGGCGCGCGGCGTAATCCAGCAGTTTCTCGCGCGAATTCAGATCCCATTCGCGCCACGGCGCGATAACCTTGATGTCGGGTTGCAGCGCGTAGGCGCCGAGCTCGAAACGCACCTGATCGTTGCCTTTACCGGTGGCGCCGTGGGAGATTGCATCGGCGCCGGTCTCGCGCGCGATTTCGATCAGGCGTTTTGCGATCAACGGGCGCGCAATCGAGGTTCCGAGCAGGTATTCACCTTCGTAGATCGCGTTTGCGCGGAACATCGGGTAGACGAAATCCGCGACGAACTCCTCGGTCAGATCGTCGATGTAGA
Source organism: Gammaproteobacteria bacterium (assembly GCA_965216305.1). Taxonomy (GTDB): domain Bacteria; phylum Pseudomonadota; class Gammaproteobacteria; genus UBA11873. Next base: position 811,059 of record OZ244144.1, read on the forward strand.
TTTCCTTTACCGCCATCTGCTTCGCTTTCGCGCGTGCGGGCTCCAGTTCCTCGCCCTGGCCGATATCGGCTGTAAACGTAACGATCTCGCAGTCGTACTTTTCCTGCAGCCACTTGAGGATGACGGATGTATCGAGGCCGCCGGAATAGGCGAGTACGACTTTCTTAATCGAATTTGCAGACATTAATCGGGCACGACGGTGATTTGGGAGCGCGCATTGTGCCTGCCTCTCGCGGTGTCGTCCAGAAATCTCCGGACCCGGGCACGCGGCGCAAATCCGCGCCGGCGCGCTCAGCGACGGACGAGTATGCGCTCGAGCTCGCGCAGGAACGCGGCCGGATTCTCGCGGTGCGGCCAGTGTCCCGCGGCGGGAATGGTGACGGTCTCAAGGGCCGGAAACAGGCTCCTCATGGCATCACAGTCGGCATCCCGGACCCGCTCGGAGAGCGCGCCGCGGAGCATATAGGTGGGACACGGAAATGTCGCCGTCGAGGTCAGCGGAATCGCGCCAACGAGCGCCCCGATGTGCCGCACCAGGGCATCGAGATTGAAGCGCCACGCCGGGCGTGCGCCGCTCAAGATCAGATTCTGCAGGATGAACTGCCGGATCGCGGGATCGGGAATCGCGGCGGCCAGTGCCGCGTCCGCTTCGGCACGGCGCGTGATGGCGTCAAGGTCAAGATTCCGCAGTCCGCTCAGAATAGCGCCGTACTCGTTCGGATACGCTTTCGCCGCGATATCAACGATGAGCAGCCGGCCGAGACGCGCGCCATGCGCCAGCGCGACCGTCATCGCGGCCTTGCCGCCCATGCTGTGACCGATCAGGTTGACGTTGTCGAGATCGAGCTGTTCGAGCAACTCGCCGATATCGGCGGCCATCGCGGTGTAATCCATCTCGCTCGCATGTGGCGACTCTCCGTGATTACGCAGGTCGACGGTAATGACACGATAGTCGGCGGCCAGCCGCTGTGCGATGCCACGCCAATTACGTTTCGAACCGAACAGGCCGTGCAGGATGACGACCGCAGGCCCGCTGCCGAACGTTTCCGTTGCGAGTTCCACCGGCATCACTGTCACTCGGCAGGCGATTGGAACATGGCAGTGCACGCCATGCCGCGTTGCAGCGGCGCCGCTCGTGCAGGGCCATCGCGTCTGCGCTGCGATTCCTGCGCTGCGGCGGAACCGGGGCGGTCGTTGCTCGCGAAGGTTTCCCACATAGCGCTAAATACGTCCTTCAAATTATAAAACACCCACCTCGATGGACCAGGTGCCGTTCCCCTCCCAAGTTAATCGATATAGGAGGGGAAGAGACAGGGATGGGGTGTAGAGAGCGATCCCGGTCCCGAAGTCGTCGTGTCTCAAGTTTACCCACGCCTATCTAGACAACCGGCAGTGTGCCGAGGCGGGCTGGTTCGAACATTGCTGCCGGCCAGATATCGAGCAGCACGATGTCCTGCTCCACCCCGAGCATCGCGTCGAGTTCGGTAAACTCAGCCGGTGAGACCCAGCGGTAAGCTGTGTGCTCCGCGTTCAACGTGATGCTGCCGCTGAGCCAGCGGTAGTGAAACAGGTGAATTTCGAAGCGGCCGCCGTAGAACGTGTCGCGCAGGGGACCGAGCGACCGGATCGGTTCGAGTTCGTGCTGCGTGCCGATTTCCTCGTCCATTTCGCGTTCCGCGCACTCGCGCGGCGACTCCCCGGCTTCGATGTGGCCGGCCGGGAAACCCCACTGCGACGGGGCAATTCTCTGACCTGGCGCACGATGCAGCAACAACAGCCGGTTGTCGGCATCGAGCAACGCGCAGATCGAGAACCTTGCCTGTGCGGCGGGCATGGGACGGCCGTTGAACCGCAGTGGATCCGGTTACAGCAGGATGTGCCGGATATCACCCAGCACGGTAGCCAACTCAGAGGTGAATTGGGCGCCGGCGACGCCATCGATCACGCGGTGATCGTAGGAAAGCGCCAACGGCAGCATGAGACGTGGAACGAACTCGCCGTCACGGTACACCGGCTTCATACTCGATGGTGATACACCGAGGATCGCGACTTCCGGCACGTTGATGATCGGGGTGAACATCGTACCGCCAACCCCGCCGAGGCTCGAAATCGTGAAGCAACCACCCTGCATGTCGGCAGGCGCGAGCTTCTTTCCGCGCGCCTTCACCGTAAGTTCGCCGAGCTCGCGGGCAAGTTGGTACAAGCCTTTTTGATCCGCGTCGCGCAGCACCGGCACGACCAGCCCCTGTTCGGTGTTGACCGCGATCCCGATATGAAAATACTGCTTGCGAATGATCGACTTGCCGTCTGCCGACAACGAGGCGTTGAAGTCGGGAAACTTCTTCAGCGCCACGACAACGGCTTTGATCAGGAACGCGAGCGGCGTGAGCTTCACGTCCTGTGCGGCCGCGTCGTCGCGTTTTGCCTGGCGGAACGCCTCGAGATCCGTGATGTCGGCTTCGTCGAATTGCGTGACATGGGGTGCGAGCACCCAGCTGCGGTGCAGGTTGTCGCCGGTGAGGCGCCGAATCTTCGATAACTCGAGCGTTTCGACGGGACCAAATTTCGCGAAATCGATCGTCGGCATGGCCGCCACCGCAAAACCGCTGCCAGCGCCGCCCTGATTGCCCGCGGCCAGACGCCCCTTGACGTGTGCCTTGACGTCGGGCTTTGTGATCCGGCCTTTACGGCCGCTGCCCGTAACCTCGTTCAGCTCCACCCCGAGTTCGCGTGCAAACTTGCGCACGCTCGGGCTCGCGTAAGCGGGTACGGCGTCCGGTCGGTTCGCAGCCGTTGCCGGCGCAGGCGCGCTTGCGGAGGTCTTTGCCGGCGCTTCGTCTTCCGTCTCCTCGCGTTCGGCTTCAGGAGCGGATGCAGCCGGTGTCGACGAAGGAGCGGCTGCTTCTTGTTCGCTGTCGTCGCTTGCGGGCTGCTCGGCGCCGCTGAGCGTGACGATTTCGTGCCCTTCCGACACGCGGTCGCCGAGCGCGACGCGAATGTCTTTCACGATGCCCGCCGTCGGCGCAGGAATATCCATCGTGGCTTTCTCACTCTCGAGCGTAACCAACGGGTCGTCGAGTTCGACACTGGCCCCGGGCTTGACGAGGATGTCGATCACTTCGACTTCGTCGAAGTCGCCGATATCCGGCACCGTAACGGAGACGGTCTCGCCACCCGCGTGCGTTTGCGGGGCTGGTGCAGCAGCCGCAGTTGCCGGCTGCGCATCGGCCTGTGCTGCCGGCGCGGCGGTAGCGGGTTCCGCTGCGTCTGGCTGCTGATCATCCGTTTCCGTATCCGCCGGTTCATCGGACGCGCGCTCAGCGTCGGTTTCGATCACAACGATTACGCCGCCTTCGGAAATCGTGTCGCCAACCGCAACCCTGATGTCGGTAACCTTGCCCGCCTCGGGTGCCGGGATATCCATTGTTGCTTTTTCGCTTTCAAGCGTAACGAGCGGATCTTCGGCCGCGACCGTGTCGCCAACCGCGATGAGGATTTCGATCACATCGACTTCTTCGAAATCGCCGATGTCAGGAACGGTTACTTCAAGTTGCTTGGCCATAAGTCGTCCAGTCGATTGAGGGTCAGACCGTCAGCGGATTCGGTTTCTCGGGATCAATGCCGAAATCCTTGATCGCCTGCGCCACGGTTGCGGTCTCGATCTTGCCTTCGTCGGCGAGGGATTTCAGGGCGGCGAGACAAATGTAACGTCGATCAACTTCAAAAAATTCACGCAAACGCGCGCGTGAATCCGAGCGACCGAAGCCGTCGGTTCCGAGGCAGCGGTATGCATGCGGGACGAACTCGCGGATCTGATCGGCGTAGATTTTCATGTAGTCCGTTGTTGCGACGACAGGGCCGCTGTACTGGGCGAGCGTCGATTCGACATAACCCGTGCGCGGCGTCGCTTCCGGATGCAAGAGGTTCCAGCGCGCGCACTCGAGGCCGTCGCGACGCAGTTCGTTGAAGCTTGTCACGCTCCACACGTTCGCCTCCACGCCGTACTGATTGCTGAGCAGTTCCGCCGCTGCAATCACCTCGCGCAGGATTGCGCCGCTGCCGAGCAACTGGATGGCCGCTTCCCCGGATTCCTGCAACAGATACATGCCTTTGACGATGCCGTCTTCTACGCCTTCCGGCATCGCCGGGTGGGCGTAGTTTTCGTTCATCACCGCGATGTAATAGAACACGTTTTCCTGCTCCGCGAACATACGTCGCATGCCGTCGTGAATGATGACGGCGAGTTCGTAGGCGAATGTCGGGTCGTAGGCGACGCAGTTCGGTATCGTCGAAGCGAGCAGATGGCTGTGGCCGTCCTGGTGCTGCAGGCCTTCGCCTGCCAGTGTCGTGCGGCCTGCCGTGCCGCCCATCAGGAAGCCGCGCGCCTGCATATCGCCGGCGGCCCAGGCGAGGTCGCCAATGCGCTGGAACCCGAACATCGAGTAGTAGATGTAAAACGGGATCATCTGCAGATTGTGGTTACTGTAGGCCGTTGAAGCCGCGATCCATGAACACATCGCGCCGGCCTCGTTGATCCCTTCCTCGAGGATCTGGCCGCCCTTTTCTTCGCGGTAATACATGAACTCGTCGTGATCGACGGGCTCGTACAGCTGTCCCACCGAGGAGTAGATCCCGAGCTGCCGGAACATTCCCTCCATGCCGAACGTGCGCGCTTCGTCCGGGACGATCGGGACCACCCGGGGACCAATCGTTTTATCGCGCGTCAGTGCGGTCAGCACGCGGACAAACGCCATCGTAGTGGAAATTTCCCGCTCACCCGTGCCTTCGATCATCTTGTCGAAGATCTCGATGCCTGGAATCGTTAGCGAATCCGCTGCGGTGCTGCGCCGCTGCGGGACGAAGCCGCCCATCGCCTCGTTGCGTTCGCGCAGGTAGATCATCTCCGGTGAATCTTCCGGCGGCTTGTAGAACGGGGCTTCGGCGATATCGCTGTCGGAAATCGGAATATTGAAGCGATCGCGGAAATGTTTCAGCGCCTCTTCACCCATTTTCTTCTGCGAATGCGTGATGTTCTTGCCTTCGCCGGCCTCGCCCATGCCATAGCCTTTGACGGTCTTGCACAGGATTACGGTGGGTTTGCCGTTCGCGTTCATCGCCTCGGCATACGCGGCGTAGACCTTGTGCGGATCGTGACCGCCGCGGTTCAGGCGCCAGATATCATCGTCGCTGAGCTGCGCGACGAGTTCTTTCAGTTGCGGGTATTTGCCGAAGAAATGTTCGCGTACGTAGGCGCCGTTGAACGCCTTGTAGTTCTGGTACTCGCCGTCCACCGCTTCTTCCATGCGCTGGCGCAGCAAACCCTGCGTATCGCGTGCGAGCAGCGGATCCCAGTATGAACCCCAGATCACCTTGATCACGTTCCAGCCGGCGCCGCGGAAATCGGATTCGAGTTCCTGGATGATCTTGCCATTGCCGCGCACCGGGCCGTCGAGGCGTTGCAGGTTGCAGTTGATCACGAACACGAGATTGTCGAGGTTCTCGCGCGAGGCCAGCGCTGCCGCACCAAACGCTTCCGGCTCGTCCATCTCGCCGTCGCCCATGAACGCCCAGACCTTGCGTGCCTGTGTATCAGAGAGCCCGCGGTTTTCGAGGTAGCGCATGAAACGCGCCTGGTAGATCGCCATGATCGGGCCGAGGCCCATGGACACAGTGGGGAATTGCCAGAAGTTCGGCATCAGCCAGGGATGCGGGTACGACGTCAATCCGTTACCCGCGACGTCCTGGCGGAAATTGTTCAATTGATCTTCGTTCAGCAGGCCCAGCAGGTAAGCCCGGGCGTAGATGCCCGGTGCGGAATGGCCCTGGAAAAACACGAGATCGCCGCCGTGTGAATCGCTTGGCGCGTGCCAGAAATGGTTGTAGCCCACTTCGTAGAGCGTGGCCGCGGACGCGTAGCTTGCGATGTGTCCGCCGAGTTCCGCGTTGCGCCGGTTCGCCTTCACTACCATCGCCATTGCGTTCCAGCGGTTGATCGAGCGGATGCGGTGTTCGAGCGCCGGATCGCCGGGCGTGTACTGTTCCTTGTGCGGCGGGATCGTGTTCACGTACGCCGTATTCGCGGAGTAGGGCAGGTAGGCGCCGGAGCGTCGCGCCTTGTCGATGAGCCGCTCCATGATGTAGTGGGCTCGATCAACACCCTCGATTTCAATCAGCGCGTCGATCGAAGCAAGCCACTCGTCCGTTTCTTGCGGGTCGATATCGTTAATGTCGGCCATCAGATTATCCGGGTCCGGTTGGTTTAACTGGCTTAGTCGGTGCCACTCGATTGTAGATCAATCATGGGCGAGCGGTCTGCTTTGTCGCATCCGACGTGGCGGCCGGGCGCTGCGCCGTGGCCAGCGCGGCCAATGTCAGAACGCTTCTCGAAAAAATGGCGGCACCGTTACGATTAACTTGATGCGCCACGGTAGTGCATTTTCTTGCCTTAGCCGGATGGTTCAGACACGGGGCAGGGGCCCTCGCGCTCGCACTTGAGACCGTTTTCGTACATAAACCGGATAAATTCCGCACCCGGGACGAAACGCTCCTCGAGCGTTTGTACGTGCGCGCCGCGATCGATCTCCGCCAGATAGCAGTTCGTCACGTCGGCATTCGTCTGGCAGGCGAAATCGAGCGGACGGATGAGTTCGGAGTTTGTTTGCAGTCGGTAACCGTCCGGCAGGCGTTGCCACGCCTTGACGAAACGGGTGCCCGAGCAATCGCATGAAAGGTAACGGTCGGCGAACTCAATGAGTTTGCCAACCGTAATCGGCGGCGCGTTCTCATCTGCCGGCGGGTTGACGAGACGTGCGGTCAGTAATTCGCGCGGAGTTACCTGAATATTAATCGTCTCCGTCGTCGTCTGTGCCGCCGGCTCGGGCGCCGATTGGCGTTTCAGCAGAGACTGCGCGCTGCCGCAAGCCGTGAGCATGGCTGCGGAGATCACGATCGCGAGGCCGCAAGCAACCGTAGAAAGTCGTAGGGGGTGGTGACGAGGCATGCTTTAGTCGAAGTGTTCCAGTTTGAATGTGAATTTTTCTCTTTCGAACAGTATTTTCGCGATGATGATATCGAGAATACTGTGTACGCGCTTTTCGAGCTTGCGCTGGCGCTTGAAGTCCGCCGGGGCGAAAAAATCAATGCGGTTTGCATCAACGAGTTCGCGACAAACCGCAATCGCACTTTCGCTGCTCGGATTATGCACCGCGACGGCAAACCCGCCGTAGTTTTTTACGACCGTCATGCATGGCACATCGGTGAGGCCGTCGCCGATGTAGAGCATGTGTTCAAACGGGATCGGGCGCTCGTCTTCGGGCATAAACTCGTTGATCGACTCGCCGGATTCCTCGCGCCCCTTGTTGATCCTGAACAGATACTGCGTCTTGCTCGTGTCGTTGATGACTATCGTCGGAAAACACGCGGCTTCATGATGGTTGAAGTAATACTGCGAGGCATAGATGCGCTCGAAATGCGGTTTGATGCTGATTCCTTCGAGGATCTCGCTCAGTCCCGCGGATACGATGTAGTGTCGAACCTGAACGCGTCCGGCGGATTGCTCTTTGACGTACTCGTTGATGCGCTCGAACCACGTTTCGACGCCGGGATAATAGACGATGTTCGCGGCGAGCTTGCGCAGTGCGTCGCGACTGAGATGTTTCTTGTTTTCATCGATTTTTTCCACCAGCAGACGCATGTAGGTGAGGATGCTGTCGCCGCCCGTGCGCACGACTTCGCGATTCACTTCACTCCAGAATGCTTCGCCGGTGATGCCGAGTTCGGGCAGCACGGTATATTCCTGCATCGGTTGCGGGGTGAGCGTGCCGTCGAAGTCATAAACCATCGCGAGCGTGTTACGGGTGAACCTGGGTTTCGCCGGCATCGTTGTTACTCCGCTGGCCGCATCTCGCGGCTGTCGCCGAGTGCCGCCTGGTACAGATCGAGCAGTTGTTCGTTGAAACAGGCGAACACGATCCGGCGCACGCAGGTCGCTGTGGCGAGCGCGCTGCGGCAGCTTGCCACGGCGATATCCGTTGCAGCGGCAAGCGGATATCCGTACACGCCACAACTGATCGCCGGGAACGCGACGGTTGCGAGATCGTATTGTTCGGCGAGCGCAAGCGATGTGCGGTAGCAACTCGCGAGCAGTTCCGCCTCGTTGGCGTCGCCGCCATGCCAGACCGGACCGACGGTGTGGATCACGTAGCGCGCCGGCAAGCGGTAAGCGCCGGTTATCTTCGCCGCACCGGTTTCGCAGCCACCGAGCGTGCGACAGCTTGCGAGCAGTTCCGGGCCGGCAGCGCGGTGGATCGCGCCGTCGACGCCGCCTCCGCCGAGCAGCGAATTGTTCGCCGCGTTCACGATCGCATCAAGCTCCAGCGTCGTGATATCCGCAAGGCAGGCCACAAGCTCGCGTTCCGGCGCGACGACATCCGCGTTCACAATCCTGCTCCCGGTCGATTGATTACAGCCCGCCAGCGCGCGAACTCACGCACGAACAGCATTTTCTCCGCACCCCCTTTCGCCGAGTCCCAGAACACGATGGCGCGGTCGCCGTCGATCGTTTCACGGGTGTAGCGCGCGTCGCGAGCGGTTTCCGCACGCCGCGCCATCACCTCGGGTGCGGCGCGTTCCGCCGCCGTCATCAGCGCGACGAAAAATTCGCGCGGCGTCAGCGCGTCGAGTCCGGCTTCAGTAACCTGTAACTTCAATTGCATGTTCTGTCGGTAACGCGCATCGCGCCTGACATGGCTGAGGACGTGCGCCGTATCTTCTTGTGAGACTTCGGCGAGTTGATCCCACAACGCGCCATAATCGCGGCTCGCATAGGCCTGCATCGTTTTTTCCCAACTCGGTTTCGGACTGCGTGCCGCGAACCCGTCGCAGCCGGCCAGTGCGAGTGCGCAAACAAGCAGGCCGACGGACAGTGACCGCGCGGCAACACTCAATCAGCAGCCCCCGTCGACGCAGCGGCATCCGGCGGCGCCGTTACCTGCCACTTGCCATCCACTCGCTTCAGGTGCACGTCGGCGCTTTTCACGCCTTTCGTATTGTGCTGTCGATATTTCGCTTTCGCGACGGCGCGGTCGCCCTCGATCCGGGTAATTTCAACGTCTTCGACCCGTACGTTCTCGTTCAGCTTGCGCGCGGTTTCCGCACGCTTGCCGGCCATGGCCTCGTACTGTTCCGGATCCGAGATCTCGCGTAACAGCGCTTCGTTCTTCGCTTCCCGGCCGTAGACGAAGACCTCCGCCGTATCCTTCGCTTCGGTGAGTGTATCGTCGGCAGCAGTGGCCGCTGCACTGACACACGAGAAGGCCACGCCGAGAATCAGACCAAAGTGATAGAGCTTCTGCATGGGTATTCTCCTGCCGAACCGTTCGGCGTTACGTTGCGTGCGCTGGCGCGCAGCGGGTCGCTCGAGGCGCGCGCTTGTGTTCGACCCGCTCGTCCCGGCACCGTTCAGCGATCGAGCAATGATCGGGCGAGCTGCATTGCATCGTACATCGACTCGAGGATGGTGTCCGCGTGCGCCCGCGCCTCGTCGTCAGGCGGTTTCAAATCCGGGATCATGATCGTATGCATGCCCGCGGCGGCGGCGGACAGCACGCCGACCGTAGAGTCCTCGATCGCGATACAGTGGTGCGGCTCGACCCCAATCCGGGCCGCCGCGGTGAGGTAGATATCCGGGGCGGGCTTGCCGTTTTCCACCTGGTCCCCGCCGATCACGTGTTCGAAGCGGTCGCCGAGTCCGGCGATCACGAGCGAGTCCCGCGCCCGATCGTGCTGCGTGGACGTCGCTATCGCATGCGGTACGCGTTCGCGACCGAGGTGGTCGATGAAGTCGAGAACCCCCGGTTTACTCGCGATCCCGTGTTCGTCGACATATTCAACCCACAGTGCACCGAAACTGTCGCGGTAGGCGTCGAGTGGGAAGTCGGCACCGAACGCCGCGCGGATGCCGGCTTCGACCTGGACGCCCGGCAGGCCGAGCAACTCAAAAAACAGTTCGTCGGAGAATTCGCGGTCGAAACGCAGCGCCGCGAGTTTCGCGACCGCACGAAAGACCGGCTCTGAATCGATCAGCGTACCGTCGAGGTCAAAGATAACGGCCCGATAGCTCATCAGGTGTTGGCGCCGGCGGCAGTGACGAAAGCCCGCACCGCCGTGGCAATTTCGGCATCGACGGCAGCCTCCGTGCGACCCGCGGACTTCAGGTAGGCAAACGAATGGTCCGCACCGGGGAATTGCCGCAACGTCGCGCGCGCGCCGAGATCGGCGCAAACCGCTTCGATCAAAGCCGGTTCGGCGAGCCGATCACGGGTGCCCTGCAGGAACAGCATCGGTCGCTCTACGCGTATGAGATGGTCGGCGCGCTCGCGTGAAACCTTGCCCGCCGGATGGAGTGGAAAGCCGAAAAACACGAGACCGCGAACGTCCGCCAGCAGGCCGTCGGCCGCCGCAAGTGAGGCCATGCGGCCGCCCATGGATTTGCCGCCGAAGAACAGCGGCCGGCCGCGCGTCAGCGTCGCCGCAAATTCCGCGATCCGGGCGATGGTGGCGACGAGAACCGGCTTGCGATCGGGGGCTTTGCGTTGCTGCGCCATATACGGAAACTGGAATCGCAACGTGGCGATGCCTGCATCGAGCAAGGCCTGGGCCATCCTGTTCATGAACACGTGCTGCATCCCGGCGCCAGCCCCGTGAGCGAACACCATGAGCGCATCACAGCGCGCCGTATCGGCGAGTAACGTCGACACCTGTGTGACACCACGGCCGGTTTCGACATCGATCAGCATTCGCAATCGGCGGCCAGGGCATCGAGCAAGCTCGTCGGATCGTCATGACGGTGCAGTGCCTGGATGTCACTGAGATTCGCGAAACCGGCTTCCGCGAGCATCTCGAGCGTGTGCAGAAACGCGTTGAAGAATCCGGCCACGTCGAACAGACCGGCGGGACCGCTCGTTTGCCGGAGCTGGCGCCAGGTGACGACTTCGAGCAGTTCATCTAAAGTACCGAGTCCGCCGGGCATCGCGACAAAAACGTCAGCGAGTTCCATCATGCGTGCCTTGCGTTCGAACAAATCGCCAACCACAAACTTTTCACCGAGTGCGTCGTGAACGATATCCGGATGGTCGAGAAACGCCGGCACGACACCAATCACGTGTGCGCCGCCGGCGATCGCGGCATCGGCGACATGTCCCATCATGCCGGTGCGGCCGGCGCCATAGACGAGCACGTCACCGCGCGCCGCGAGCACCCGCCCGAGTTCGCCTGCCGCGCGCGCGAAAACCGGATCGTGACCGCTGCGCGCCCCGCCGAATACGCACACGGTACTCATCGGTGATTAATCCTCATTCAGCTTCCTCCGGCGAGGTGATCCACACGAGCGAACCGGAAGTGACCTGCCAGGATTCCGTCGCGTCAAGGGCGAGATTGATCAGACGTCCCGATCCGCACTCATGCCCGCATTCAAACTCAAGATACAGCAGTGCCACGCGGGCGGCATCATCAATGCCGGGCCGCGACACGCGCACGATGCCGTTCGCGTCCGGGTAAGCGGCACCGAAGCGTGTCCAGTTCACGCGCGGATCCGCATCATTGAATAGTTCATCGCGTTCCGCGGGATCGAGCAGCGTGTACGGCGTCGTGGTGGTCAGAGTGGTTTGCAGCGTATGGCGTTCGCGATTCACACGCGCCCATTCATCGAGTGCATAAGCGGTGGTGCCGAGTTCCTTCGCGAGTTCCTCGCGTGTCGTGTCCGGCGGCGAGATATTCACCACCAGCCCGGTGGTGCGTCCGTCAATAACGATGCGTTGCACCTCGCCACCGATACCGTGGTTCAGCGCCGCGGAAATTATCGCGTATTCGATATCGTACAGTCGTGCACCGGCGGCGGTCACTTGCGGTGCAGCGATAATTAACAGCCATGTGAGCACGGCGGCACCCGGCCGTCGCAGCGAACGCATCAGGCGACGGAACCGCAGTGGGGAACGTTCGGCAGCGTGTTGGATACTCTGCATGGCGTTCAGTGCAGGCCCATGTCACGAACGATGGTCGCGGCGATTTCCTCGATTGAAATCGTCGTCGTATCAAGAAACGGGATCTGCTCGGCGTGGAACAGGGCTTCGGCCTGTGAGACTTCCGCACGGCACTGGCTCAACTGCGAATACACGCCTTCGGGACGGCGTTCGTGGCGGATGCGGGCGAGTTGTTCCGGCACGATGGTCAGACCGTAGAGTTTCGAGCGGCAGCCGGAAAGGATGTCCGGCAAGCCGCGCTGCGAGAAATCGTCGTCAGTGAGCGGGTAGTTCGACGCCGCGAGCGAGTAATGCATGGCGAGATACAAGCACGTGGGTGTCTTGCCACAGCGCGAAACGCCGAGCAGGACGATGTCTGAAGTGTCGATGTCGCGCGTGCTCAGGCCATCGTCGTGATTGAGCGTGAAATTCAAGGCATTGAGGCGGCGTTCATACTCGCCGACATTGCCAATCCCGTGCATGCGCCCGGCGGTATGCGAGGATTCCATACCGAGCGCATCCTCGAGCGGTTCGATGAACGTACCGAACAGGTCGAACACATAATCGCTGCTCGCGGAAATGATGAACTGCGTTGCGGGATCGGTGAGCGTACTGAAAACGAGCGGCGCCACGCCATCGAGTTCCTGCGCGCCACGAATCGTCGCCGCCGCTTTCTCCGCCGCGAGCTGATTCGTCACGAATGGAATATTTGCAACTTCGAACTCCGCACCGGGGAACTGGGTGAGCAAACTGCGACCGAGGGTCTCGACCGTAATTCCGGTACGGTCCGACACGTAATAAACCTTGCGTTTCATGAGTGGTTTCCGCTTGTTGCCATGCCCGAACTCGTCGGCCGCCGCGCGGTGGCAATACTCGGGTACAATGCGCGCCAGTTGTCGACCCTGCAGTGTGAGCCGATCTCATGACGGATTATATCGTCCCCCTGGACCAAATCGGTATGGACGACCTGAATCAGGTCGGTGGTAAGAACGCTTCGCTTGGCGAGATGATCCGTCATCTCGGCGCCAGCGGGGTGAAAGTGCCCGGTGGTTTCGCGACAACGGTCGCCGCATTTAACGAATTCCTGGCCCAGGACAAGCTTGAATCGCGGATCTTCTCCCGCCTCGCGCAGATCGATGTCGACAACGTCGGCGCGCTGAGCGAAGCCGGGCGCGAGATTCGTGCCTGGATCGACGCGACACCCTTGCCGGCCGCCCTGGAACGCGCCGTCGAGGAAGCTTATGGTCGAATGAGCGACGGGGAAACCGCTGAATTTTCCGTCGCCGTGCGCTCGTCCGCTACCGCCGAAGACCTTCCCACCGCGTCGTTCGCCGGGCAGCAGGAAACCTACCTGAACGTGTGCAACCTCGACGACGTCAAACGTCGTATCAAGGACGTGTTCGCTTCGTTGTATAACGACCGCGCGATCGCCTATCGCGTCCATCATGGTTTCGACCATGAACAGGTTGCCTTGTCGGCCGGCGTGCAACGCATGGTGCGCAGCGATATCGGCGCGAGCGGGGTCATGTTCACGCTCGATACGGAATCCGGTTTTCGCGATGTCGTATTCATCACGGCCAGTTACGGGCTTGGCGAACTCGTCGTGCAGGGCGCCGTGAATCCGGACGAGTTCTATGTCTACAAGCCCGCCCTTGCCGCCACACGGCCATCGATCCTGCGCCGGAATATCGGCAGCAAGCACGTGCGCATGGGCTACGCCGCCGCCGGCGACGGCGATCACGTGGAAACGTTTCCGGTGGCCGACGCGGATCGGATCCGGTTCAGTATCAATGACGCCGACGTCGAGGAACTGGGCCGGATCGCGATGGCGATCGAAGCCCACTACGCGCGGCCGATGGACATCGAGTGGGCGAAAGATGGCGCCACCGGCACGCTCTACGTTGTGCAGGCGCGACCGGAGACGGTGCAGAGTCACAATAATCAGGTGATCGAACGCTACGAAATGCTGGAGAAGGGATCGATCCTGAGCGAAGGCCGCAGTATCGGACAGCGCATCGGCAGCGGCCGCGCCCGCGTGATCAAGAATATCGACCAGATGGACGAACTGAATGACGGCGACGTCCTCGTTACCGACATGACCGATCCCGACTGGGAACCGGTCATGAAGCGGGCCGCGGCAATTGTTACGAATCGCGGTGGCAGAACTTGCCACGCAGCGATCATCGCGCGCGAACTCGGGGTGCCGGCGGTGGTCGGCTGCGGTGATGCCACGGCGCGGGTTGCGGACGGCGCGGAAGTTACCGTGTCGTGCGCCGAGGGGGATACGGGATTCATTTATGAAGGTGCGCTCACGTTCGAACGGCGTGAAATTCAACTCGGCGCGATGCCCGAGATACCCGTGAAGATCATGATGAATGTCGGCAATCCCGATCGCGCATTCGCGTTCGCGAACCTGCCTAACCGCGGGGTTGGGCTTGCCCGCTTAGAGTTCATCATCAACCGCATGATCGGTATCCACCCGCGCGCGCTGCTCGAGTTCGATTCGTTGCCGGCAGATGTACAAAGCGAGATCGCGCCGCGCTGGGCGGCATACGGGTCGCCGCGCGAGTTTTTCGTCCAGCGACTCGTTGAGGGTATTGCAACTATCGGTGCGGCGTTCGCGCCGGAACCGGTGATCGTTCGCCTGTCGGATTTTAAATCGAACGAGTATGCGAACCTGATTGCCGGCTCGCGCTACGAACCCGAAGAGGAAAACCCGATGCTCGGTTTCCGCGGCGCGTCGCGCTACGTTTCGCCGTCGTTCCGCCCGTGCTTCGAGATGGAGTGCGAAGCACTGCTGCGGGTGCGTAACGAAATGGGTTTGACGAATGTCGAGGTGATGGTGCCTTTCGTGCGTAGCGTCAATGAAGCCGCCGAGGTTATTGGCCTGCTGGAACAATGCGGTCTGAAACGCGGCGATAACGGACTGCGTGTGATCATGATGTGCGAACTGCCGACGAATGCACTCCTCGCGAAGGATTATCTCGAATACTTCGATGGTTTCTCGATCGGATCGAACGATTTGACGCAACTGACGCTCGGGCTTGATCGCGACTCCGGACTTGTCGCCGCCGCGTTCGATGAGCGCGACCCGGCGGTGAAGCAGTTGATGGGCCTCGCCATCGCGGCGTGCCGGGATGCCGGCAAGTACGTCGGGATCTGCGGTCAGGGGCCGTCGGACCACGAGGATCTCGCGGCATGGTTGCTCGCACAGGGGATCGACAGTATTTCGCTGAACCCCGACACCGTGGTTGAAACCTGGATCGACCTGGCGGCTGACTAGCGCAACCCGCCGGCGTTACGCGGTCGCTTGCACGAAATCACGCGGCGCCGCCCGGCTTGCTGCGCCGTGAGGCCGAAACTCTCCCTTAAGGCGTCGTTAGAAGCGCCAGCCGAATCCGCTGCTGATGAAATAATCGTCGGCCGCGTGGTTCAGACCGGTGCCGGCATTCAAGTCGAGCTGGAAGTTCTTCGTCACCAGGTAGGTCAGGCCGCCCATCAGATTGTGCGCTGATTTGTCGGTGTCGGAGAAAATGCCGAAATACTCGACAAACGTGCCGAGCTTTTCCGTGAGTGAGAACGCCGCGCCGATCGCCGCGCCAAATTCGGTTTCGCGCTCGTCGGCGTCGGTCACGGAGCTCGCTACCAGCGTACCGAACAACCCCGGCCCGGCATCCGTCGCGTACGACCAGGCGATGCCAAGACTGGGATCCGGCTCGTCCGAGCTGAATTCCTCACTGCCAAGCGGCAGGCTCAGATTGACAAAGGTCGCCAACGCAAACTGCGCGTCAGCGGGCGTAAGCTGATAGCTCAAGCCGATCGCCAAATCGTTAGCGCCGTCGGCATCACCAACGTTCGAGTCGCTATCGGTGTACCCGGACCAAAACACATTTGCCTCGAGACGTTCGTCGAGACCGAAGCGCAGGAAAACCTGGGGCAGCGTATGATTATCGCTTTTGATACCGTCGTCGTCGTTCGACGTAAACTGATACCCGGCCTCGACCTGCCAGTGGCCACGTTCGAGCGTCGTTGCGGGTGCACTGAAGCTTGGTCTCGCCGTACTGATATTGTGATCGAGCGTCGTGGGTTCATTCGCCGTTACGCCGGCGGCAAGTGACGTCAACCCAAGCACAACAACTGACTTGTGGACGGCGGAGCGGAAACAATGGTGCACGGTATTCCTCTGGTAGTGGCTTGTGAACGTGTTGCTTTGCTGAACGCCCGGCCCCGGCAGGCGGCGGTTCTGTTACACCCTGCGGTGGCGATCGTTCCGGTTGATGTTATGCGTTTACGTGCCGGTTGTCCCGAAATCGTCAGCCCGCACCCGCGTCGTTCCCTGGCATCGTATCGGACAGCGGCAGCACGCGTAGCGCGCCTTCGTTGTGGCTCAGTCGGGGAGCAGGTTGAGCTGATCTTCGAGCACTTTGCGTTCCTGCGGTGATACGGCGTCGTCCTCGAGCCGTTGTTCGACGAGGCTTTTTGGTATCAGCCCCTTCATGATGAGCCGGCGCTTTTCTTCCGGCAGTATGGTGTCGCGAAAAAACAGATCACCAATCGGAATCAGCCGCGCCTCGACGATCATCACGACTTCATTCAACAGGGCGCGAAAACCGCTGTGCGTCTGGTTCAGGCGCTCTTCGGCGAACTCGATCTGGGCGACGCCGTCGTTATAGATCGAGCGCATTTCCTTTTTGTATCGCTCGATGACGATCGAATTGACCGTTGCCTCGATGCGATCCTCGATACAGCGCAAGCGATTTCCCAGCAGGTATTGCATTACTTCAAGCATTTGCATGTCGTTCGGTACATGCAGGTAGATTGCGAGGACATCCTTGATCCCGAGCCGGTCATAGATGTCGTTCGCGAAATACTGGTTCCGCTCGCGCGCGAGCGTTTCGTAGGACTCGAAACCGACGATTTCGACCACGTCCGGAAGATTCCGGATATGTGGATTGAATCCGAGCGCGCACACGAGCTGAGCGTAGGTCAGGCTGAGGCTGCGCGCGTATTCGCGCGGCGCGGCGGGCGACTTGCCGCCTACTCCGGCGCTCGATTTGTAGAGCAATTTCAGCAGGTCTTCGCCGGTCGACGTGAGGATGTCCTGAAATTTCGACATTACTCGAATGCGGGTCTGGGAAGGAACGGCATCATCATATCACCGCGCCATGTCGGCGCTGCAAAATACGACGTCGCACTGTCATTGACGACGCGGCAGGCGGTCGTATGAAGACGCGCGAAGTGCGCGCGTGTTTGCAACCGCGTGCCTTGAACGCGGTTACGGGCCGTCGGTGAGTTCCTGCAGGGAAGCGAAACGTCGTATCCAGGGTTTCGTGCCCGTGAGCGTGGCGGGTAGTGCATTCAGGTAATTCAGGGCATCGAAGTAGTTTGCGAAAGCGCCGACGATGGCGACATAACGTGGCGGTGCGGATGCATCCAGGCGCAAGCGCGCGCGCGCCACGCTGTGGTCATGATGCTGGAGGATTTTCATGATGGCATCTTCGTTCGTGCCGTTTGCGATCTGGACGGTGTAATGCGCGGGGTCCTGGCTGATCAGCCAGGTGTTGTCATGAATGGCCGGGGTGACGGGTGCGGATTGCTGCCGTGCGCTGTTCGTATCCGGCTTCCCGATATCGTCCGCGGCGGCGCGACGGTGCCAGTCGCGTGCGGTGGCGGCGTCTTGCGGGCACGCGATCCCGCGTTCGTACATCACACCGAGATTCGCCGCCGCACGCGCACTGCCGCGCTTCGCCGCGCGGGTGAAGCTGTCGCAAGCCGCACGGTAGGCGGGGGAGTGCTCGGGTTCGCGCAGATCGAGCACGCCGAGCGCGAACCACGCGGCTGCGATGCCCCCGTCCGCTGCCTGCTGTAACCAGGTGCGGGCTGCGCGGGAAGCGGAGGGTTCATCTTCAAGGGCCGTGATCCCGAGGTTGTATGCTGCTCGTGCCGAGCCGAGTACCGCTGCTCGTTGCCACCACGTGATCGATTCCGCGACATTGCGCGCGACGCCGTCGCCGAGATAGTAGCGATTGCCCAGTTCGAGCGCAGCTTCGGGGACATCCTGTGCCGCGGCCGCGCGCAGCAATTCAAGCGGCGGCACGGGATAATCGTCTGCGGTTAGTCCGGACTCTATCAGCGTGGCGAGCGCCGTCTGCGCGCGCGGGTCTCCCGCTTGTGCGAGATGTTGCAGGATAGCGGCCGCGTCGTCGTAGGCCAGGCGCTCGAGCGCACCGAGCGCGGCGTCGAGATCGCGACCGGTACGGGCGGACTCGGCAGCCGCGAGCGCAGCGTAAAACAGCAACAAGAGCAACACGAGCGCGCGACGAGCCCGCGCTCGCGACGCGCTAAACCGTGATGGTTTCGATGCAGCGCTGGTCATCATTGGCGGGGCTGTTCACGATTGTGCTGACCGGGTGCGGTACGAACAGGCCGGCCGGCGCCGGCGCGAGTTTTTCGATTTGCCGCGCCGGGTCGGAATCCGCATCGAGCCACGCCGCGTAATCGCGGCGCGCAAGCGTGACCGGCATGCGGTGGTGCAGTTCTGCGAGTTCCGCGTTTGCCTGGCAGGTAATGATTGTACAGCTGTAGTACGGCGTCTCGTCCGCGTCCGTCCAGCGTTCCCACAGGCCGGCGAACGCAAACGGGTGACCATCGGCCGGTGTGATGTAGTACGGCTGTTTGTGTTCCTCGTGTTTGACCCATTCGTAATACCCGTCGGCGAGGATGAGACAACGACGACGTTTGAAAGCGGCGCGAAACGTTGGTTTTTCCGCTACTGTTTCCGCTCGTGCATTGATCGCCCTGGCGGCGGACTTGCGGTCCTTTGCCCACCCCGGCACGAGCCCCCAATGGAGTTTCGCCGCCTGCGGTTCGGTTCGCGTGCGCACGATCGCGGCGACGAGTTGCGTCGGCGCGATATTGAATCGCGGAGTCCAGGTGGACAGTTCCTCGATGCCGAACTCGTCGGCGAGCGTCCGGCCGTCGGTCGTCAGTGTATAGCGGCCGCACATCTACCCGGCCTGTCCCTTGCGTCACGCAATCCCTTTCATCTCCTTCGCGATTTGATAGATCTCCAGCGCATCGAATACGTTCTCGGTGGTTTCGAACAGTTTCGCGATACAGGCGCGCTGGATTTCGAGTTTGAAGCCGCCGAACCCGAGTGCGCCGTAGCAAATCTTGCCGTGTCTTTCCTTGCCACGGTCCGACATTTCGATCCCGCCGATCCCGAGTGGCGGTGTCGCGTTTGCATCGATCACCACTTCCAGGCTGTCGACGTTCTGCCATTGCTGCGGTGATATCAACGGGACGCCGGCGGCACCGGTGGCGATGACGATGTTTGCGCCATCAAGTACCGCGTTCATCGACTCGTTGTCGCTCGCGGCCGCGGCCTTCAGTTCGACGCCGAACGTGCGTTTCATCGCATCGCAGGCACCTTTCGCGCGCAGCAGCTTGCGCGAGGTGAGGACGACGTCTGCGCCTTCCTTCGCCAGCATCAGGCCGGCGCGCTGGCCCACAGGGCCGGTACCGGCCAGAATAACCGCGCGTTTGCCTGCTATTTCAACGTGCTGCCGCGCGAACGCGACGGCCGCCGCGGCCGTGGTATTACTGCCGTTGCTGTCGAGCATGACCGAGACGCGGAAGTCGTCGAAGAAATGGTTGCGGATCGCATTCAGCAGCGCTTCGCCTTCGGCCATGTCGCTGCCGGTGACGAACAGCGCGGTGTTGCGCTTGCTCTTTGGCGCGCGGGTGAAGATTGCCCCGTCGACCATTTTACCGACGTTCTTCGGGGTTAATCCGCCGTGCACCGTGACGTGGTCCGCACCGCCATCGTAAGCCACGATCGTATCGAACGTGTTCGCAATCGGATCGGTATCAAACTGAAACAGCAATTTCTTCACGGCATTCTCCTGCACGGTTCGGTGTCGCCGGCGCATACTGCCCGCTCATGGTTGGGCGGGGCGGAAGCGCATCGAAAAATCCGTCGCGCGCACGTGTTTCGTCAACGCACCGACGGAGATGAAATCAACGCCGGTTGCGGCGACCGCGCGCAATTCCTCAAGCTCGAAACCACCGGAGGCTTCGAGCTTGACCCGACCCGACGTCAGCGCGACGGCTGCACGCAGCTCGTCGAGTGAAAAATTATCCAGCAACAACATATCGGCACCGCCCGCAAGGGCGATGCGGGCATCATCGAGCGATTCGACCTCGATTTCCAGGTTCAGCTCGGGATGCGCCGCGCGCATGTGTTCGATAGCGGCCGTGATCGAGCCAGCCGCCTCGATATGGTTTTCCTTGATCAGGATCGCGTCAAACAGGCCGATACGGTGATTGCGGCCGCCCCCGCAGACCACGGCGTATTTCTGCGCGCTGCGCAAACCGGGCAATGTTTTGCGCGTGTCGAGCAGGGTGGTCCCGCTGCCTTCGAGTTGTGCCGCGTAACCTCGGGTGGCCGTTGCCGTACCCGACAGGGTCTGCAGGAAATTCAACGCTGTGCGTTCCCCCGTAACGAGGGCTCGCGCGGCGCCCGCCAGGGTGCAGATCAGATCGTCGGCGCTGAGCGCGTCACCGTCGCGCTTGTGCCATTCAATCCGGCAGTCCGGATCGAGCGCATGGAACACTTCGTCGAACCAGGCCGAACCGGCTAACACGGCGGACTCACGACACACGATGTCGGCGACGCCGGCCGCATCGGGCGCGATCAGTTCGGCGGTGACATCGCCGGTGCCGACGTCTTCGGCGAGCGCCGCGCGGACGACTTGCGCGATGTCGGCGGGTAAAGGTATCTGATTCATTTCGTCGTAGCCGGCGTCGTTGCCAGTCCTTTCAGGTAAGTACGGGTCTCGCGGAACACGAGCGGGCTCAGCAGCAGCAATGCGATCAGATTGGGAATCGCCATGAGACCATTGAACAAATCCGCGAACGCCCATACGAGGTTGAGTTGGAACAGCGCACCGCAGAGGATTGCAGCAATCCACACCACCCGGTACGCGGCGATGATTCTTACGCCGAATAAATACGCCGCGCAGCGCTCGCCGTAGTAGCTCCAGCCGATTATCGTTGTGAACGCGAACACCGCGAGGCCTGCGGCGACGATGTGCCCCCCCGCGTCGCCGAGGCCGGTAACGAATGCGGCGCGCGACATGCTCGCGCCCTGGTCTCCGCCGAGCCATGCGCCGGTGACGATAATGACGAGACCGGTTAGCGTGCACATGACGATGGTGTCGATGAATGTGCCCAGCATCGCCACCATGCCCTGGCGCACCGCGTTGTTCGTGCGCGCGGCAGCATGCGCGATAGCGGCGCTGCCGAGACCCGATTCGTTCGAGAAGATGCCGCGCGCGAAGCCCCAGCGGATCGCCATCCATACCGTGGCGCCGACGAAGCCGCCCCCTGCGGCGGTGCCGTTGAAGGCGCCATCGATGATGGTGGCGAACGCGGCCGGGATGGCATGGGCGTTGAGCGCAAGTATCACGACTGCGGCGATGAGGTAGCCGACGGCCATCAGGGGTACCAGCCGGGCGGCAACTTCGGCGATACGCCGGACGCCACCGATGATAACGAACCCGGCGATTACTGCCATTGCGACGCCGGTTACAAAAGTCGGGATGGCGTATTGCGAGTCCAGCACGTCGGCGACGGAGTTTGACTGCACCATGTTGCCAATGCCGAATGCGGCGGCCATGCCGAAGGCCGAGAACGCACCGGCGAGCCACTTCCAGCGCCGGCCAAGGCCGTTTTCGATGTAATACATCGGCCCACCGACGGTCTGCCCGGTTGCGTCGACTTCGCGGAACGTCACCGCGAGTAATGCTTCGGCGTATTTCGTCGCCATGCCGAACAGGGCGATCACCCACATCCAGAACACCGCGCCCGGACCGCCAAAGTAGATCGCAGTCGCAACCCCGGCGATGTTGCCGGTGCCGATGGTTGCGGACAGGGCGGTCATGAGCGCCTGGAACGGTGAGATTTCGCCCCGGGTCTCCCCGGGTTCACGTCGCCACAGCAAGCGCACCGCATAGCCGAGGTAGCGCCACGGCATCGCGCGCAAGCCCGCGGTGAGGTAAATACCGACAAGGGCGAGCAGGGGGATCAGGACGAACTCGCCCCACACGATACCGACCAGTCGGTCCACCCACGATGCTACTGTTTCCACTTAAATATTCTCTTGCACTTGCGCGAACGGCTGCCGGGTTTTCCCGTGCCGCCGCCGCGCCTTAAGGTGGCCGACGTTGCGACAAAATCAGCGTATCGCCGCGTTGCGAAAAATCCAAGCGTTTCAGAAAGCTCATGCCGAGCAGGATCTGTTCGCCAGGCAGGTTCGGCACGATACTCGCGCGAATATTCCGTTCTTCCAGTTCACCCACCGCGAGGCTCTCGATCATCGTCGCGAACGCGGTGGTCACGCCGTTCGCGGTGAGCGCGCGCAGCGGCGCGCCGCGCGGCAGGCCGAGCCGGTTTGCCACCGCGGCGGGCACCGAAACATCCGTGGCGCCGGTGTCGAGCAGGAATTCCACCGGCAGCCCGTTGACGAAACCGTTGAACACGTAATGCCCGCTGCGGTTGCGCGCCAGCACGATCGTGACTTGGCCATCATCGGCGGTGGTGCTGTGCGGTGCTTCGTTCGGGTTGCGTTGCTGTTCGATCGCATCGTCGAACAGCGCGGTGAGCAGCCCAATGGCGAGGACACTCGCGAACACATACATCGCGGCGCCAAGGCGGCCGGGCGCACTCATCGGCGGCGTCGCGACCGCGAGGATTCAGGACCTCGTGGCACCCTGGGGTAAAAATGCTTGATGATCGGTTGTCTCCGGCGCTCGCCCGGTTGTTTCGGACGAGCGGTAAACATGACAATGATGTGTCATTAATCGCTGGCTCTCATGAGAGAGCCTAAATTTTTGCGGCACTGCAGCGAATGATTCAGGCGCGACAGCGGTTGTCACTTTTTTGCGTCGCGGTGTTAACCTATGGCGTCCCGCAGGCCCTTCGGTTCGCGCCCGTTGCACTACGACGGTGTCGCGAGACAGGACCGCATACCGACATCAATCCCGTCCGGTCGCACCATCACCGGACTCAGATACGCACGAACGAACCAGCATGGACACTCAAGTAGCAACTGAAATAACCTGCCAACCCGTGTGCGCGACGAAGTCGGTACCGAGTTTAATCGATGATGTACTTGCCGGCCTGTTCGCGGCGCACAAGCAGCTTCCGGCCAAGTACTTCTACGACGATCGCGGATCGGCCCTGTTCGATCAGATTTGTGACGAACCCGAATACTACCCGACGCGTACGGAAGACGCGCTGCTCGAACGTTCTGCGCGTGACATTATCGCACGGGTGTCGCCGACTCAGATCATTGAGTTCGGCAGCGGCATGTCGCGAAAAATTCGCCACCTGTTCGACGCGTGTTCCGCGCTTGAGTGCTATCCAACTTACATCCCGTTCGACGTCTGCGACGATGTCATGATCAAAAGCGGGCATCAACTCGCGCAGCAATACGGCTGGCTCGAAGTCGCGCCGTTGTCGGGTGATTACACCGCGGGCCTCGGCAACGTCCCGCTTGCTGATGGCCAGAACCTGCTCATGTTTCTCGGCGGTACGATCGGGAACTTCGCACCCGAGCAGGCGATCGCATTTCTGCGTGAAATGCGCGAGTTGATGGGTGCGAACGACCATTTGCTGATCGGCGCCGACCGCGTAAAACAGCCGCACGTGCTGCATGCGGCTTACAATGATGTCGCCGGCGTAACCGCGGAATTCAACCTGAATCTGCTTGATGTACTTAACCGGGAACTTGGCGCGGATTTCCAGCGTCCGCATTTTGAACACTATGCGTGTTACAACCCGGATGCGGCACAGATCGAAATGTACCTCGTATGCATGCGTGATCAATCAGTGCGGTTCGAGAAACTGAACCGCACGCTGGAGCTGAAGGAAGGTGACGCGATTCGCACCGAGATCAGCCGCAAATTCACCCGCGAAACCCTGGAGACGCTGCTCGTCGAAGCCGGCTTCCAAATCACGACGCACTACGAAGCCGCGGCACACCCGTTCTCGCTGGTGCTCGCGGCCCCGGCCTGAGCATCGCGCGTTAGCGTCGCGTTCGTGTCGCAGGGCATTTTCGATCCGACATCCGGCTGGTTTACCAACGCCGGTATTTTTGCCTCGCCGAATTTCGACGCGCGGCCCGCGGGCTGCGAAATTTCGCTAATCGTGATTCACGCGATCAGCCTGCCGCCCGGGATTTTCGGCGGCAACTACATCCGCGAGTTTTTCCTCAATCGTCTCGACAGCCGTGCGGATCCCTACTTTTGCGACATCGCCGCAATGCAAGTATCGGCGCACTTGCTCATCGATCGTGACGGCAATCTGGAACAGTACGTTTCAACCCATAGCCGCGCGTGGCATGCCGGCGAATCATGCTATGCCGGCAAGACCGCATGTAATGATTTCTCCATCGGCATCGAGCTTGAAGGTTGCGATGAGGAAAGTTTTACGGAGTATCAATACACCAGGCTGATACCCGTGCTCAATGAACTGCTGCGATGGCATCCGGCGATCGAAACGCACGCGATCGTAGGACACAGCGACATTGCGCCCGGCCGCAAAACCGATCCCGGGCCGCGTTTCGACTGGACGCGCGTGCGCACGGGCTTGCAACCGGAACGCAGGCGATGCGAAGGCGGGCTCTGAGATGACGTTCTTCGTCGTCTTCATCACGCTCGTTGCGGAGCTGACGTGGCTCAGCTTTGCGCCGTTGCGCGGCACCTCATGGGTGACGGCCTGGTACTCGTGGCTGACGCGCGTGGCAGATCTAAGGCGCTTTGCGGGCAATGCAAGCGTGCTCGTGGCCGTCGCCCTGCCATTGGTGCTTGTAGCTTACGGTTTCAACGTCGTCGCCGAAGATTCGACCTTGCTGACTCTGGCGGGCGGGATAACAGTGTTGTTGTTCTGCTCGGGTCCGCGCGATATCGCGAGCGAGATCGAGTTCTACAAGCGCGGTTATCTCGATCGCGACGACGAGGCGCTGGCGCTGGAGCGGGATAACTTCCTCAATCAGGTCTCCGCGCCGATTGGCGATCCCGATCGCCCTTACGAGCTTGCGGTGGTGCATGCCGCGAACGACGGTTTGTTCGCACCGATGTTCTGGTTTGTCGTGCTCGGGCCGGTGGGCGCGGTGCTGTTTCGCATGAGCGCTGCGTTCGTCGGCAATCCGGTACTCCGTGCCGGCGAGCAACAAATCGCCGCCCGACTCTACGAAATTCTGCTGTGGCTGCCGGCACGGCTGCTGGCAATTGGCCTTGGTTTGGCGGGTACCCTGGGACCTGTGGTCGAGGTATTCGGCCGCGCGAGTCACGGGCCCGGCAGCTCGGAGAAATTACTCGGTGCCGCGGCTCTCGCCGCTCTTGGTGACCATCGCGATGGTACGGCTGCGGATGACGATGCTCACGTTGCGGCAATCGATGCGATGTTCGGGCTGGTGAAGCGCGGCTTTCTCGTCTGGCTGGTAGTCCTCGCGCTGCTGGTCGCGGCCGGCGTCGCCTGAGCGAACGCCTAGTCTCGTTCCGGCGCTCCGGAATCGTTGACGAAACTTGCGGCAGACATGCGCTGAAGGCGCTCATCCCGGGCGACAAGTACGCTGCATTCATCATACCAGTCACCGAGCACAAGGCGCTCGCGTGCGCTGCCGTCATCGCCGTTGAAGCGATGATCGGCCGGTCGGTGCGTGTGACCGTGGATCAGGCGTGCCGCGTCGAATTCGCGCATGACGTTTTCCACCGTCGATTGCTCGACATCCATGATCACGTCTTCTTTCTCCAGCATCGAGGCTTTCGTCCCGGAGCGCGTGTGTGCCGCGATCTCCCGTCGCTTCGCGAGTGGGTGGGCGAGAAACTCGCGCTGGTTGTCGGGGTTGCGCACGTAGTGCCGGAATTGCTGATACTGGACGTCGCGCGTGCACAGGAGATCCCCGTGGGTCAGCAGCGTGCGCTGACCGAAAAGTTCTATCGTGTGCCAGTCGTCGAGCAGGCGGGCGCCGGTTGCCGTCGCGAATGTTTCGCTGAACAGAAAATCGCGATTGCCACGCATGACGTATAGCTCGCCGCCTGAAGCCGTATAACGGCGCAGGGCCGAGAGGATCTGCGGATGGGGCGCGGAATCATCGTCATCGCCTAGCCAGATTTCGAACACGTCGCCGAGCAGGAAAACCTGGCGCGCCGCGAATGACGCCCGCGCCATGAAGGCATCGAATAATTCGACCTTGTCCGGATCCGCAGCACTGAGATGCAGATCCGACGCAAAGACGATAGCGTTGTCAGTCGCGCTCAAGGCTCGTACCGGTAATCTCGATGACTTCGCCTGGCACGTCACGCATCGGCCCTTTCGCGGTTGTGGCGACGCCCTTGATCGCGTTTACCGTTTCCATGCCTGAGACGACGCGTCCGAAGACACAGTAGCCCCAGCCATCGGGGGTTTCGTTCTTGTGGTTGAGAAAATGGTTGTCCTGCACGTTGATGAAAAACTGTGCCGTCGCGGAATGCGGCTCGCCGGTACGCGCCATCGCGACGGTGCCGGTCTCGTTGCTGAGACCGTTATTGGCCTCATTTTTAATCGGGGCGCGCGTTGGCTTGTTATTCATATCCGCATCGAGGCCGCCACCCTGGACCATGAATCCATCGATCACCCGATGAAAAATCGTGCCGCGGTAAAAATCGTCCTCGACATATTGGATAAAATTGGCTGTCGTTTCCGGCGCCGCTTGCTCGTCCAGCTCGATTGTTATCAAGCCCATCGTTGTTTCCAGCGTGACACGTGTCGCACTCATCAGGCGAACCTCTCTCGTTACCTCAATTCAACAGCGCGCCATGTTGCAGGCGCACGTCCGCGATAGCAAGGCGAGGCCGGATTCACGGTGAAAACACGAGCCGCGGGAATATCGCCGGGTTTCTGCAACGCGCCAGGGATCGCGGCAATTGACCGCATTCTGGCTCCTGCGTATCATCGCGCTCTCGCGTCCAGGGCGGGCGTTCATGCGCGCGAAATATCGGGGCATAGCGCAGTCTGGTAGCGCACCTGCTTTGGGAGCAGGGGGTCGGGGGTTCGAATCCCTCTGCCCCGACCACGACGTTCAGGCTCGCCAGGTTCACCTGTAGGAATCGCCGAAGCGCCTGTAGCTCATCTGGATAGAGCATCGGCCTTCTAAGCCGAGGGTAGCAGGTTCGAGTCCTGCCAGGCGCGCCAATCCCAAGCGCCCCTCAGGGGCGCTTGGGATTGGAGGGTCTGGCCCGCGGACGAGACCCTTCGTGCGACCATCTTCCAGAGGAAGATGGGACGCGCGAAGCGCGCCCCGCAGGGGTGAGCAAGCGAAACTTCGCTTGCGAATCTGTGCTGCCAGTCGGGTTTGCCGGTGCCGCGGAATGGGCCTCGATAGGAAGCTTGAGATCGGGGCGCTCTAGGTTCCAGGCTCTGGAATCCCAACGAGGCGCAAGGGCGGAACCGACTAAACGGGTAAAGTCATTCTTAAGCTATAGGTGTCCCCGCAAGGGAAGCGCCTATAGCTTACGGCTGACAATGGTGGGCGTAGCTCAGCTGGTAGAGCACAGGATTGTGGCTCCTGAGGTCGCGGGTTCGAACCCCGTCGCTCACCCCACCGTACAGCCGTAACCGGGGAACCCCGATCATCCTGTAGCGGACACGCTGCAACGGTGCATCGGGAACTTCCTTTTACGACGGTTCACTAGTCAGGGCCATTAGCTCAATTGGTAGAGCAGCTGACTCTTAATCAGTAGGTTCGGAGTTCGAGTCTCCGATGGCCCACCATTTCTGCTTCCGCCCCGTGTGACGTCAATCCGGATTAATGACGGGTTGCCCCGGCTGCCGCTCCCGTCGGTGGGTCACTCGCGTCGATGCTCGCATGGTGTTCGACAATGAACCAGAACCCGTCGATGCACTGATAGACGTTCGTCGCGATGACCGGCCGAAATTGCACGTCCCGGTCGGGGACTGAGATTATCTCGTCGAGCGTGTGAACCGCCAAATCGCCGTTCTGCCACGTGGATTTAACGTCGAGCTCGATATTTCGGGGTGGGTCCGTCGTCAGGATTTGGCGCCAACTTGCGGCGATCGCATCGGTTCCGTGCAGGCGCGGGCCGAGCGGATGAACACAAACGATGCTTTCGAGGGGCGCCCACACCGACATCATCGCGGTAAAGTTGCCGCTCGCGAACGCGGCGTAGAACGCGCGTTCCGCGTCCGCGGGGCAGTTCAGTGACACCACGTTGACCGCACCGGTTCAGGGGAATCCAACGCTGCTGAGCGCGGATTCGATTTCGGTCTTGTTGTAGTCGGTTAATTTGAGCTCGCCAATCGTTACCGTCGGTACAACGAGCGGGCCTTCGGTGATGCCGGACAATTCCGCCTGCACCTGTGGGTCTTCGGAGGCGTCTTTTTCGGCGAAGGGGATACCGCGGGTTTCGAGCAGATTACGTACGAGGTCACAGGCGTTGCAGTTCGGCGCCACGTACAGCGTGACCGGGTTGTCGCGGGCGACTTCGTCGGCGCTCGGCGGCGCTTCCGGCTCGGGCTCGCCGCGCAACTCGCGCTTCGATTTCAGGGTCATTTCCGGCGGGCAGCTGTCCCGAAACGATGAATTACCGTCACGATCGACGCACTCGACGACGGTCAGGGCGTAGGCGGGTGCGGTGCAAAACAGGGCGAGCATGATCGCTGTTGGGCAGATACTGGACGGTTTCATTCCCACTCTCCTCCGAATTGAGCCGTAATCGTCGTGTGGTTTTCCCTGGGCGAGGATTATAGCAGGGGCGCGGTTTTTTCCGACTTCGGCGGGGGTATCAAACAGGGGAGGCAGTTATTATAATGTCGCCGCTCAGACAACGGCCGATGCGGGTACAGGAACCAGGCGAGGCATTGCGCCGAATACGCGGACGGTCCGTTGCGCGCTCTCCCGATTTGTTCACCCAACGTTGCGGCAACAATCTCGCACGCAGACATTGCGTACGGGGCAAGCTTAACGGCGCGTCCGGAAAGATCGAGCGAAAGTGGCGGAATTGGTAGACGCGCTGGCTTTAGGTGCCAGTGGGGCAACCCGTGAGAGTTCGAGTCTCTCCTTTCGCACCAAAATTTCCGGACGCCGCGCGCGACAGGCGCCGCCGGACAGTCCGCACACCACACAACACGCAAACATCGATGTAAAAGGCTATGCAGATACAAGTTGAAAAATCAGGCGATTTGGAACGGAAAATGACCGTCAGCGTACCCGAGGACCGGATCGCCGATCAGGTGAAAGACCGCCTGAAGGAACTTGTTCGTACGGTGAAGATCGACGGTTTCAGACCGGGCAAGGTACCGTTCGGCGTGGTGCAGAAACGCTTCGGATCGCGGGTGCGCGAGGAAGTTATCGGGGAAGTGCTGCGCACGAGCTTTTCCGAGGCGCTGAGCGCCGAGGAACTGCGCCCGGTCGGCGAACCCAGCATCGAGCCCGGCAACATCGAGCCCGGCAACGGTATGAGTTATACCGCAACATTCGAAGTCTACCCTGCAATTGAAATTGCGCCGGTGGAGGAATTGAAGATCGAAAAACCGGTCTGTGAGATTGGCGATCACGACCTCACGAAAATGATCGAAACGCTGCGCGATCAGCACAAAACGTGGAATCCGGTTGAGCGCGAATCCGCGGACGGCGACCAGGTCACAATAGATTTCGAAGGGAAGATCGACGGCGAAGTGTTTGAGGGCGGCACGGCGGAAAATTTCGAACTGGTACTGGGGCTCGGACAGATGATCGAGGGTTTCGAGGAAGGCCTCGTCGGCAAAGCGGCCGGCGCCGAAACAGTCCTCGAGCTCAAGTTCCCGGAGAACTATCAGGCAACGCATCTCGCCGGCAAGGACACCGAGTTCAAGGTCACGGTGAAGCAGGTTGCGGAACCGGTGCTGGCGGAACTGAACGACGAGTTTTTTGCGAAATTCGGCGTTCAGGACGGCGGCGAAGAAGCGTTTCGCAAAGAGGTGCTGGAGAACATGGAGCGCGAGCGTGATCGCGCGCTGCAGCGGCAGTTCAATACCGCGGTGCTCGAAACGGTCGCCGCGGCCAATGAATTACCGCTGCCGCGAGCACTCATAGAGGCTGAAACGCGCCGCATGCAACAGCAAGCGCTGCAGAGCATGATGCAACGCGGTGCCCCGCCGGAGAATTTTGACCCCGCGGCCATGGCCGACATGTTCCAGAAACCCGCCGAAAAGCGGGTAAAGCTGGGACTGCTGATGGCCGAAATGATCAAAACCGCCGGGATCACCGCAGACCCGGCCAAAGTCCGCGAAACGATTGAATCAATGGCGGCGAGTTACGAAGATTCGGCCGCCGTCATGAAGTGGTACTACGAGGAGCCCCAGCGGTTGCAGGAGATCGAGGCGATGTGTCTCGAAGACGAAGCGGTCAGCTGGATTGTCGGACGGGCCGAGGTCAGTGAAGTCCCGATCTCGTTTGACGACCTTATGAATCCGGTGCAGACTGACGATTAACCTACTAACGGCACTTACAGACACCCTAAATGGATAGAAATTTGAATTCGCAACGCATGGATATTCAAGCACTTAACCTCGTGCCGATGGTGGTGGAGCAATCCGCCCGGGGTGAGCGCTCCTACGACATTTATTCCCGCCTGCTGAAGGAACGCGTCGTGTTTCTCGTGGGTCCGGTGGAAGACCATGTCGCAAATGTAATCGTTGCGCAATTGCTGTTTCTCGAGTCGGAAAACCCCGATAAGGACATCAACCTCTACATCAATTCACCGGGCGGTTCGGTAACCGCGGGTCTCGCGATTTACGACACAATGCAGTTCGTGAAACCCTCGGTCAGCACGATGTGCATCGGGCAGGCGGCCAGCATGGGCGCATTACTGCTCGCCGGCGGCGCCGAGGGCAAACGTTATTGCCTGCCGCATTCGCGCGTGATGATCCACCAGCCACTGGGCGGTTTTCACGGGCAGGCCACGGATATTGACATCCACGCACGCGAAATCCTCACGGTACGGGATCGCCTCAATGCAATTTTGTCGAAACATACCGGACAGCCGGTCGATAAAGTGGCCGTGGACACTGATCGTGACAATTTCATGAGTGCCGACGACGCAAAGGCGTACGGACTGATCGATGGAGTCCTCAGTACGCGTGACGCAGTAACGCCGCCGACGGCGGAAAACTGAAACACGGTCCGCGACGTATCAGATTACAAAGAGATTGAGGCAGAGCAATGAGCGAAGGCAAGAACTCAAAAGGCGGCGACGGCGACCGGCTTTTGTACTGTTCCTTTTGCGGGAAAAGTCAGCACGAAGTACGCAAGCTGATCGCGGGACCCTCCGTATTCATATGCGATGAATGTGTCGAACTGTGCAACGACATCATCCGCGAAGAGATCCAGGAAAAATCCTCAACCGGCGTGGGCAGCAAACTGCCGATCCCGGAAGAAATCAATCACATCCTTGATGAGTATGTGATCGGCCAGAAACAGGCGAAGAAAATTCTCTCGGTCGCGGTTTACAATCACTACAAGCGGCTCGATTCGCGGGTCAAGCAGTCCGATGTCGAACTCGCGAAAAGTAACGTCCTGCTGATTGGCCCCACCGGCAGCGGCAAGACGCTGCTCGCCGAGACGCTGGCCCGGTTGTTGAACGTACCGTTCACGATCGCAGACGCGACGACACTGACCGAAGCCGGCTACGTTGGTGAAGATGTCGAAAACATCATCCAGAAGCTGTTGCAGAAGTGCGATTACGACGTCGAGAAAGCGCAGACCGGTATCGTCTACATCGACGAGATCGACAAGATATCGCGCAAATCCGACAACCCTTCTATCACCCGTGACGTTTCCGGTGAAGGCGTACAGCAGGCATTGCTGAAACTTATCGAAGGCACGGTCGCATCCGTACCTCCCCAGGGCGGGCGCAAGCATCCGCAACAAGAGTTCCTTCAGGTCGACACCTCGAACATCCTGTTCGTTTGCGGCGGCGCATTCGCCGGGCTCGACAAGATCATCCGCGATCGCTCGGAGAAGGGCGGAATCGGGTTTTCGGCCGAGGTGAAGAGCAAGGACGACAAGAAGACCACCGGGGAGATGCTCCACCAGGTGGAACCGGAAGATCTGATCCGTTACGGACTGATCCCGGAATTTGTCGGCCGTCTGCCGGTTGTGGCCGTACTGGATGAGCTCGAGGAAACGCAACTCGTGCAAATCCTCACGGAACCGAAGAACGCCCTGACGAAACAATACGGTCGCTTGTTCGAGATGGAAGGCTGCGAACTGGAATTTCGCGAGGATGCGCTGCGCGCCGTGGCGCGCAAGGCGGTTGAGCGCAAGACCGGCGCGCGCGGATTGCGCTCCATCATCGAACAAAACCTGCTCGATACGATGTACGAGCTGCCTTCGCTCGACAACGTTGCGAAAGTTGTGGTTGACGAAGGAGCGATCAGCGGTGAGTCGAAACCGTTGATCATCTACGAAGGATCCGACATGCCGAAGGCGGCATCGGATTGAACCGATTCCGCCGGCGACGAACTAACCACCCGAAACACCCCATAACCGGGGTGCGAGCCGGGAAGTGACTGTGACCGTCGCGGCGGACTACCGGTCGGCCGATAACGGCCGGCCCTTCCCCCCGGAACTTCTGCTATGTCCGCGAGAGCTGCCGCGTCGATGCCTGCGTCGGTGGCCCGATCACGTAACGAATATTTCAGCTTCAGAGGCTTGAGCCTATGACCATCGAATCCACTACGCTAGCCGTACTGCCGCTGCGGGACGTTGTCGTCTACCCGCATATGGTAATTCCGCTGTTTGTCGGCCGCGAAAAGTCGATAAAAGCACTCGAGTCGGCAATGGAAGATGCGAAGCAGATCCTGCTTGTTGCCCAGCGCAGCGCGGCCGATGACGATCCGTCTACCGAGGATATCCACGACGTGGGAACCGTATCGAACATCCTGCAGTTACTGAAACTGCCGGATGGCACGATCAAGGTTCTCGTCGAGGGGGTCAAGCGCGCACGCACGGTTGAGTTCGTCAGTACTGACGAGTTTTTCTCCGCCAAAGTTCAGGACCTCGAACCCGAGCCGATCACGGATCGTGAAGCCGAGGTTCTGACCCGCTCACTGATGGGGCAATTCGATCAATACGTAAAACTGAACAAGAAGGTACCGCCGGAAATTATCTCGTCGTTGTCGAGCATCGACGATCCGTCACGTCTCGCTGACACGATTGCCGCGCACATGTCGATAAAGATCCAGGACAAACAGGACGTCCTCGAATTCGTTAATCTCCGGGAGCGGCTCGAACACCTGATTAGTTTGATGGAGTCTGAAATTGATCTGCTGCAGGTTGAAAAACGCCTGCGTGGCCGGGTCAAGAAACAGATGGAGAAAAGTCAGCGCGAGTATTACCTCAACGAGCAGATGAAGGCGATCCAGAACGAACTCGGCGAGTCCGAGGACGGATCGAACGAGTTTGACGAACTCGCGGACAAGATCGAAAAAGCCGGCATGCACAAGGAAGCGCGCGAGAAGGCGGAATCGGAGCTGAAAAAGCTGCGCATGATGTCGCCGATGTCGGCCGAAGCGACGGTCGTACGCAACTACATCGACTGGATCCTGAGTGTGCCATGGAAGAAGCGCAGCAAGGTGTCGCGCGACTTGAGCCGGGCCGAAAGTATCCTCGATGAAGATCACTACGGCCTCGAGAAAGTGAAGGATCGGATCCTCGAATATCTCGCCGTGCAGCAGCGGGTGAAGAAAATGAAAGGGCCGATCCTGTGTCTTGTCGGACCGCCCGGGGTTGGCAAGACGTCGCTTGGTCGATCGATCGCGCGGGCGACAAACCGCAAGTTTGTGCGGATGTCGCTCGGCGGTGTGCGCGACGAAGCGGAAATCCGCGGTCACCGACGAACTTACGTCGGCTCCTTGCCCGGAAAAATTCTACAGAACATGGCGAAGGTCGAAACGCGCAATCCTTTGTTCCTGCTCGACGAAGTCGACAAGATGGCCATGGATTTTCGCGGCGACCCGGCTTCCGCGTTACTCGAGGTGCTCGATCCCGAGCAGAACGACACGTTCGCCGACCATTATCTCGAAGTCGATTACGACCTGTCCGAAGTGATGTTTATCACAACGGCAAACAGTCTCAACATACCGGGACCGCTGCTCGACCGTATGGAAGTGATCCGCCTCGCCGGGTATACGGAAGACGAAAAGGTCAACATCGCAACGAAGTATCTGATCCCGAAACAGATCAAAAACAACGGTTTGAAAGCAGAAGAAATCAAGATTGCGGAGTCGGCCATACGTGACATGATTCGCTATTACACCCGCGAAGCAGGTGTTCGTTCGCTCGAGCGCGAAATCGCGAACGTCTGCAGGAAAGTCGTGAAACAAATACTGCTGAAGGATCCGGGACGTCCGCTGTCCGTCACCGCGAAGTCGCTGGAGAAATATCTCGGCGTGAAACGCTTCCGTTACGGACGCGCGGAAGAGGAAGATCGCGTTGGTCAGGTGACGGGACTTGCATGGACGGAGGTTGGCGGCGATCTGCTGACGATCGAAGCCGTTGTAATGCCGGGTAAAGGCAAGGAAACCTACACCGGACAACTCGGTGACGTCATGCAGGAATCGATCAAGGCCGCGATGACCGTTGTACGATCACGTGCGGCGACGTTGGGGATCAAGCCGAACTTCTACAGTGAATACGACGTCCATTTCCACGTGCCGGAAGGTGCTACGCCGAAAGACGGCCCGAGCGCCGGGGTTGGCATGTCGACGGCGCTGGTGTCTGCGCTTACCGGCATACCAGTGCGGGCGGACGTCGCGATGACCGGTGAAATCACCTTGCGTGGCGAAGTGTTACCGATTGGTGGCCTGAAGGAGAAATTACTCGCGGCCCTGCGCGGCGGCATACGCACTGTGATGATTCCGGTGGAGAACGAACGCGAGCTTAAGGAAATCCCGAGTAACATTAAGCAAGGTCTTGATATTAAGCCGGTACGCTGGATCGATGAAGTGTTCGAGATCGCATTGCAGCGGATGCCGGATCCCTTGCCGGCGGGAGACAGCGGCAAAGCAATCGCGAAAGAGAAGTCGGACGCGGACGAAGAATCGGACTCGATTCGGCCGCACTAAGCACCGCTCGCAGTTGGTTGACGCTCTCAGGGCCGATTGGTATAACGGCCGGGGCGCGGGAGCGCCGAGCTAAGGACAGGCGGCATAACAAGACGCGAACTCGGGCCGGGCCGGAACCACCTGAGGCCGCGACCAATTTAATTAAACCTTCTTACGCTGGGTAAGGAACTCTAGGGGAGCTCACGCATGAACAAAGCAGAATTGATCGATACGGTCGCGGAAGCCGCTGACCTGTCGAAGGCGAGCGCAGCTCGCGCGGTCGACGCTGTGACGGACGCGATCGCCGATGCGCTCAAAAAAGACGATCAAGTGACGATAGTCGGGTTCGGAACGTTCAGCGTGCGCAAGCGCGCGGCGCGTTCGGGACGCAACCCTCGCACCGGTGAAACGATTAACATCAAGGCATCGAATGTTCCTGGATTCAAACCTGGAAAAGCCCTGAAGGATGCCGTAAACTGACGCGCTTCCCTCGGGTGCTTAGCTCAGTTGGGAGAGCGTCGCCCTTACAAGGCGAAGGTCGGGGGTTCGAACCCCTCAGCACCCACCAGCGATGATTCAATTTAGGAGTGGTAGTTCAGTTGGTTAGAATACCGGCCTGTCACGCCGGGGGTCGCGGGTTCGAGTCCCGTCCACTCCGCCAATAACACGTTGAGACAACAAAGCGGCGCACCGGATCCGGGGCGCCGTTTTAGTGTTCCACCCTGATAACCGCACCGATTCGAAGGTAGTCACGCAATGTTGCAGCAGATACGCGAGCGCTCGCAGGGTTTGGTCATGGGCGTTATCGTATTTTTTATCTGTCTGACGTTCGCATTGTTCGGCGTTCAGCAATACCTTGATGCACAGAGCAGCGTCGTCGTCGCCGAAGTCAACGGCGATGAAGTTCCATTGACCGAATTCCAGCGCGCATTCACGCAATTGCGCCAGCGCGCCCAGGCGATGTTTGGCGACGCATTCGATCCCAGCCTCTGGGGCAGCGAAGAAGCGAAACTCAACGCGCTGGATTATGTGATCGACGAGCGCGTATTGCTGCAGGCTGTCGACGAGGCAAACATTCGCGCATCGGATCTGCAGGTTGCGAACTACATCCGCACGTCACCGCAATTTCTCGATGACGAAACGTTCTCCCCGACACTGTACAAACAAATGATTCGATCGATCGGATTTTCCGAGATCGGTTTTGAACAACAGGTTCGCAAGGACCTCGTCGTTAACCAGTTGCGCGCGGGGATCGCGGCCACCGCGTTTACCACTGCCGAAGAACTGCAGCGGCTCGAAACCTTCCGTCAGCAGAAACGCGACATTGGTTTCGCCCTGATCGGATTCGAGGCCTTCCGTGATGCCGTCAAGCCGACGGCGGAAGAGCTCAACACTTACTTCCAGGAAAATATTGAGGACTACCGGATTCCCGAGAAGGTAGCGTTAGCCTACCTCGATCTCTCCATTGAAAAATTGATGGCCGAGGTGCCAAGCGATGACGCGCGGTTGCGCGCGTACTACGACGCGAACGTTGGCAATTACACCGCAACGGAACAACGTAACGCGAATCATATCCTCATTCAGGTTCCGCGCGACGCCAGTGAGGAAGAGGTTAACAACGCGAGAGACAAGGCGCTGAAGCTGCGGGAACAGGCCCTGGCCGGTGATGATTTCGAAACAATCGCACGCGAAAACTCGGACGATATCGGATCGCGCACCGATGGCGGAGAGACCGGGTTTTTCAGTCGCGGGGTGATGGCGCCGGAGTTCGAAGACGCGGTATTCGCCATGAACGAACAGGACATCAGCGAGCCCGTCCGAACAGAGTTCGGCTTTCATATTATCCGTTTGAAGGCAATCAAGCCGGGCGGAATCAAACCGTTCGACGAAGTGAAAGCGGATGTCACCGCAACGTACCAGCGCGAGCAGGCCGAAGCGCTGTTTTTCGAGCACGCCGAACAACTTTCCGAGCTCGTGTACGAACAACCCGACTCGCTGGACCCGGCCGCCAGCACACTGGGGCTGGAAGTGCAGCAGACCGCGCTGTTAACGCGTCAGGAAATTGCCGACATGTTTGCAGCGCCGGTCACCGAAGCCGCGTTCGAACCGGAAGTTCTTGTCGAGGGGCTGAACAGTGAGCCAATCGACGTTAGCAGCGGTCGCGTGATAGTCGTCCGTACGCTGCTCCATGAAACGAGTCGCCTGCCCGAATTCGCAATGGTGGAAGCGGAGGTGCGACAGGATTACATCAACGCCGCAGCGCGTGATGCAATCACGGCCCACGGCGACGCGCTCGTGGAACGCCTGAACAAGGGCGAAGATCGCGCTGCAGTAATGAGCGAAGCCGGTGTCAGCTGGGAGGACGTGCCAGGCGCGACGCGTGATTCCGCGAAACTGAACCGCGCGGTGTTGCGCGCGGCGTTCCGCGCCGATCCGCCGGCTGCGGACAGCACCGCCTACGAGGGCGTTGCGATCGGAGTTGGTGATTACGCGATCGTCGGGATTTCGAACGCGGAGTTACCGCCCATCGAACAGCTCAATATCAGCGACATCAGCCAATTAAGGCGTGACGTCGCGGCGGATCGGAGTGCGGTGGCATGGCGGGATTTCGTCGAAATACTGAAGTCCGACGCAACAATCGAACTGTATCCGGAGCGGCTCTAGGGTGCTCCGTTCCCGGCCGCGCTTATCCTAGAGGCCGGCCATACCCATGATGTTGAAGCCGCAGT
Organism: Gammaproteobacteria bacterium; assembly: GCA_965216305.1. GTDB lineage: Bacteria > Pseudomonadota > Gammaproteobacteria > UBA11873. Next base: position 848,953 of record OZ244144.1, read on the forward strand.
CGACGTAGGTGATCTCGCCGGTTATGGCGGACGCCATATCGGAACACAGGAACGCCGCGGTATTACCCACTTCCTCGGTCGTGACGTTGCGCCTGAGCGGTGCTTTCTCTTCCACGTAGGTCAGAAACTTGCGCAGGTCTTTCACGCCGGAAGCCGCCAGCGTTCTGATCGGTCCGGCGGAAATGGCATTGACCCGCGTGCCCTCCGGCCCGAGACCTTCCGCCATATAACGTACGTTCGCTTCAAGGCTGGCTTTCGCGAGCCCCATCACGTTGTAGCTTGGCATCGTGCGTACGGCGCCGAGGTAACTGAGCGTGAGCATGGCGCCATTGCGGCCCTTCATCAACGGACGGGCCGCGTTACCGAGGGCGGCGAAACTGTAGGAGCTGACTTCGTGCGCGATGCGGAAGCTTTCCCGCGTAACCGAATCGAGATATTCGCCCATGAGCGCCTCGCGTGGCGCGTATGCGACAGAATGGATGAGAATGTCGAGGTGTCCCCAATAATTATCGAGATGATCGAATACGTTCTGGATTTCCTCGTCATTCTGGACGTCGCACGGAACGGTGATCTCGGAATTGCATTGCGCGGCGAAATCTTCAACCCGGGAACGCAGCCGCTCGGTCTGATACGTGAACGCGAGTTCGGCGCCTTCGCGGTGCAGGGCCTGCGCGACGCCCCAGGCGATCGACTTGTTGCTGGCGACGCCGACGACCAGTGCCCGCTTGCCTTCGAGAATACCCATAGTTCGCCGCTCTCCTGCTCGTAATTAGAAATATCGCGAGGCCGTGAGTGTACAGTTTCAGGACCGAGTTTATAATCCTACACCTGCCATGCCATTAATCCGACTTGCCAGGAGACTCTCACTGGGTGCCGTTTGCTTGATGGCCTGTGCCTGCAGCGATCAGCCGTGGAATAGTCCCTATCCCGTCTCCGACGCTCACGAGTCGATTTACTACAGCTCATTCGCCGAACGGCCGAAGCATCTCGACCCGGTGTCGGCCTACAGCGAGAATGAGGCGCTGTTCAACGCGCAAATCTACGAGCCGGTGGTGCAGTACCACTTCCTGAAGCGCCCGTATGAACTCGTCCCGTTGACCGCGACGGAACTGCCACGCGCACAATACCGCGACGCTGCCGGACAGGTGCTGCCGGACGACGCCCCGGCCGAAGCCATCGCCTCGGTGGTTTATCGCATCGAAATCCAGCAGGGTATCCGGTATCAGCCACATCCGGCGTTCGCGCAGGGGGACGATGGTAGTCTGCTCTACCACGATCTCAGCGACGATGATCTCGAAGACGTGCACACGCTCGCGGACTTTCCGCAACTCGGCGACCGTGAGCTGACCGCGGCGGATTACGTCTATCAGATCAAGCGCCTGGCACATCCGCGTATTCATTCGCCCGTGGCGGGCTTCATGGGGCGCTACATCGTCGGTTTGAACGAACTGCAGGCGGCACTGAAAGCGCGCGCAGGCGAGGCCGATGATTTTATCGATCTGCGCGACGCAGCGCTCGACGGCGCCAGGATTATCGATCGGTATACCTACGAGATCCATCTGCAGGAAAAGTACCCGCAGTTCGTCTACTGGCTCGCGATGCCGTTCTTCTCGCCAATCCCGTGGGAAGCCGATCATTTCTACAGCCAGGGCGGCATGAAAGAGCGGAACATTTCGCTCGACTGGTATCCGGTGGGTACCGGCCCCTACATGCTGACGGAAAATAATCCGAACCGGCGCATGACCTTGCGTCGCAATCCGAATTTTCGCGGCGAGCCGTTCCCGGACACCGGGGAACCCGGCGACGCCGAGGCCGGCCGACTCAACGATGCCGGCCGCATGATGCCGTTCATTGACGGCGCGATTTACAGCCTAGAAAAGGAAGCGATACCGGCGTGGACGAAATTTTTGCAGGGTTATTACGACAGCTCCGGCATCGTCTCCGACAGCTTTGATCAAGCCATACAATTCTCATCCGACGGCGACGCGGAACTCACCGGGGAAATGCGCGCACGCGATATCAAACTCGCGACCGCGGTGCAGGCCTCCACCTCCTATATGGGTTTCAACATGGCCGACGACGTCGTCGGCGGGAACTCCGAACGTGCGCGACTGTTGCGTCGGGCGATCTCGATTGCGGTTGATTACGAAGAACTGATCTCGATTTTCGCGAACGGGCGCGGACTGCCGGCGCAGGGACCGATACCGCCCGGACTGTTCGGCCATGTGGAAGGCGAACCGGGCATCAACCCCTACGTGTACGAATGGGAGAACGGGCAGGCGCGGCGGCGTCCGATTGAACAAGCGCGTCGATTGCTCCGCGAAGCGGGCTACCCGAACGGGCGTGACGCGGCCAGCGGGGAACCCCTGACCTTGTATTTCGAAGCGATCGCGTCCGGGCCCGGCAGCAAATCGATCCTCAACTGGTACCGCAAGCAGTTCGAAAAACTCGGTATCCAGCTCGTCATTCGCACCACGGATTACAACCGGTTTCAGGAAAAGGTGCGCACGGGCACGGCGCAAATCTTCGGCTGGGGCTGGAACGCGGATTATCCCGATCCCGAGAATTTCCTGTTCCTGTTGTACGGTCCGAATGCAAAAGTCGTCAGCCAGGGTGAGAACGCCTCGAACTACCAGAATCCGGAGTTCGATGAGTTATTCGTGCGCATGCGCGCAATGCCGAACGGGCCGGAGCGGGCGCGGATAATCGATCAAATGGTGGAGATCGTTCGCCGTGATGCGCCCTGGATCTGGGGTTTCCATCCGAAAGCGTACTCGCTCTACCATGCCTGGTACGGCAATGCGAAGCCGAACCTGATGGCGCGCAATACGCTGAAATACAAAACGATTGATCCGCAGCTCCGTCTCGAGGCGCGACGTCGCTGGAACCAGCCGGTTGTGTGGCCGGTTGTACTCGTTTTGGTGGCGTTGTTCGTCAGCGCCATCCCCGCGTACCGAACTTACCGCGCCCGGCAGCGCGCAAGCCTTAAATGATCGCCTATATCATACGGCGCGCGCTGTACGCGATTCCGATCCTGATCGGCGTCAATATCATTACTTTTGTACTGTTTTTTGTCGTCAATTCACCTGACGATATGGCGCGCCTCAATCTTGGCGAACGGCGTGTCACCCAGGATGCGATCGACAAGTGGAAAGCGGACCGCGGTTACGACCGGCCATTGATCTGGAATGCCGCCGCCGAGGGCAAGGATAAAATCCTCGATACTATTTTCTACCGTAACTCGAAGTTGCTGTTTACTTTCGAGTTCGGGCAGTCCGACAGCGGTCGCGACATCGGCTACGACATTTCCCAACGCATGGGTCCGAGTCTCGCAATCGCGATCCCCGTGTTTCTTGTCGGCCTTGCGCTGACGATTACGTTCGCGTTGACGGTCGCGTTTTTTCGCGGCACCTATCTCGATACCTGGGCGGTCGTGGTGTGCGTCGCGATGATGTCGATTTCGAGCCTGTTCTACATCATTGGCGGGCAGTTTCTCGCCGGCAAGTTGCTCCATCTCGTGCCCATCTCCGGATTCGACAGCGGGCTTGCAAGCGCAAAATTCATCGTCCTGCCCGTACTCGTCGGTATCGTTGGCAGCCTCGGCGGCGGGATCCGCTGGTATCGCACGATATTCCTCGAGGAAATGAACAAGGACTATGTGCGCACGGCGCGCGCGAAAGGACTGTCCGAACCACGCGTGCTTTACGTTCATGTATTGCGCAACGCAATGATCCCGATCCTCACCGGTGTCGTCGTCGTATTGCCGATGCTGTTTCTTGGCAGCCTGATCACCGAGGCGTTTTTCGGCATCCCGGGTCTCGGCAGTTACACCATCGACGCGATCCAGCGCCAGGATTTCGCCATTGTCCGCTCGATGGTGTTCCTCGGCTCGTGCCTGTACATCGTGGGCCTGTTGCTCACGGACATTTCCTATACGCTCGTCGATCCGCGGGTGAGGCTCGAGTAGGCGCGATGATCAAATTAACCTTGCTCGCCACTGATGCATTGTTCTTCGGGCTTCTTATTGTCGCCGCGTGCTATGTCCGTTATGCGGCGAAGCGGGAACACCTGCGGGCGCCCTGGCGCGAAGTGTCGCGGCATTCTCTTGGTATGGCGGCGGCGGTGGTGTTGCTCGCCTTTCTCACGATTGCGGTGCTCGATTCAATCCATTTCCACCCGCGGCTCGCCGCGGTCGATTCGGCGAACGGCGAGGTTCAATACGCGTCGGAAACGATCAGCGTCTTCGACCACCTCGTGGGTCCGCTGCGAACCCAGGTCGAGAAGACGTATTCGGCACCGTTCGCGCTGTACGCGTTCAGCAAGGAAACAATCGAGCGCGACGACGGCACTTCCGTTCGTGACTATCCGCGTCTGCGCCATGGCGGCGCGCATCTGGCCGACATCTCCGAACGGGCGGGTGATATCGCGCAGCGGGCCAGCGCAGGGATCGGGTGCGCGCTCGCAGTGTGGCTCATAGTCGCCTCCGCGCTCGTTTATCGCAACGCCCGTCGACGCGGTGTCAGCACGGGTTCGCTGCTGCGGGCGGTGCTGCAGGGTGAGGCCGCGGCGCCGATACCGGCGCTGCTTGCGGTAACCGCGGGGCTCAGCGTGATCGTCGGGCTGGCCGTTGCGCTGGCACCGCACTATCACGTGTTTGGCACCGACAAGGTTGGTATCGATGTGTTCTACCAGTCGCTGAAAAGCATCCGTACGGGTTTGATCATCGGCACTCTTACAACCCTGGTGATGCTTCCGTTCGCGATTGTGCTTGGGGTTGCCGCCGGCTATTTTCGCGGCTGGGTTGATGATGTAATTCAGTATCTCTATACCACGCTGTCCTCGATCCCGGGCGTACTGTTGATTGCATCCGCGGCGTTGATACTCGACGTCTACATGTCGAAGAATGCGGCCGATTTCACGAGCCTCGCGGCGCGCGCCGATTTACGCCTGCTCGCGCTGTGCGTGATCCTCGGAATTACGAGCTGGACCGGCTTGTGTCGTCTGCTGCGCGGTGAAACCCTGAAGTTGCGGGAGATCGATTTCGTGGAGGCGTCGCGGGCCTTCGGCGTGCGCCATTCGACGATCATCGCCAGGCATATGGTGCCGAATATCATGCACATCGTGATGATCTCCATCGTGCTCGATTTCAGTGGCCTCGTACTGGCCGAGGCGGTGTTGTCCTACATCAATATCGGCGTCGATCCAAGCATGGAAAGTTGGGGTAACATGATCAACAGCGCGCGCCTCGAGCTCGCTCGCGAGCCGGTCGTGTGGTGGTCATTGATGGCGGCGTTCACGTTCATGTTCATACTCGTTCTCGCCGCCAATCTTTTCGCCGATGCCGTGCGCGACGCATTCGACCCGCGCTTGCGCGTCGTCTCATGACGGTCATTTCCAGGCCGCGCCTGAGGATCGTCCCAGTCACGAAGGAGAGTCGCTATGGCCACTGCCCGTCGTACATCTGAAGCCAGCAAGGCCGTCTATATCGTTGACGGCTGTCGTACCCCGTTTCTCAAGGCGCGGAGCGGTCCCGGCCCGTTCCGGCCATCGGATCTCGCCGTGCTCGCCGGTCAGCCCTTGCTTGCCCGCCAACCGTTCGCCGCAAACGAACTCGACGAAGTCGTGCTGGGCTGCATCGGACCAACCCCCGACGAAGTGAACATCGGTCGTGTCGTCGCCTTGCGCCTCGGCTGCGGCGACCGGGTGCCGGCATGGACGGTGCAGCGCAATTGCGCGAGTGGCATGCAGGCCATCGACAGCGGCGCGCGGTCGATCCAGACGGGGCGATCGAACCTCGTCCTCGCCGGCGGCACGGAAGCGATGAGTTACGCCCCGATCCTGTGGGGCCCGGCAATGGTGGCATGGCTGGGTCAGTGGTCAGCGGCGCGCTCGGCCGGCGCGCGCGCGAAAGCGCTGCTGGCGCTGCGCCCGGCACACCTTAAACCGGTAATCGCGATCCTGCGTGGCCTGACCGATCCGGTGGTTGGCTTGTCGATGGGACAAACCGCGGAAGTTCTCGCGCATCGTTTCGGTATTACGCGCGAAGCGATGGATGCATATGCTGTGCGCAGTCACGAACGGCTCGCGGCGGCCGCGGACCAGGGGCAACTCGAAGAAATCACTCCGATAGTTGATGAACACGGGCACGCCTACGATCACGACGACGGAGTGCGAGTGGATTCCTCGGTGGCAAAGCTCGCAAAACTGAAACCGGTATTCGACCGCGAATTCGGCGCTGTCACCGCGGGCAACAGCGCGCAGATCACCGACGGTGCTGCGTGGGTGTTGCTGGCCAGCGAGGAGGCAGTAAAGGATCACGATCTGACAGTGCTGGGTCGACTCGTTGACACGGAGTGGGCCGGACTCGACCCGCGGCAGATGGGACTCGGTCCCTTGCACGCGAGCGTCCCGCTGCTGCGGCGTCGTCGGCTTTCACTCGACAAGATTGATTACTGGGAAATCAATGAAGCGTTCGCGGCACAGGTACTCGCGTGTCTCGCCGCGGCGAAAGACGCGGATTATTGCCGCGACGAACTCGGTTCACGCAAGGCTTTCGGGGAAATTGACGAGGCATGCCTCAACGTCGATGGCGGTGCGATTGCACTTGGCCACCCGGTCGGCACGAGTGGCGCGCGCATCGTGCTGCACTTGCTGAAGGTATTGCAGCAGCATGAAGCGAAACGCGGCGTTGCCTCAATCTGCATCGGCGGCGGCCAGGGTGGTGCGATGCTGGTGGAACGCGTATGAACACGGTGGCCGAAAACGTCGCCGCGACGGCAAACTGGACACTTCGTTACGACGACGACAACATCGCCTGGCTCACGCTCGATTGCGTCGAGCAGTCGACGAACACGCTGTCGGCCGCCGTGCTCGAGGAGCTCGCCGCTTGCATCGATGAGGTATCGCGGTCGCACCCGCGCGGGCTCGTGATCGCTTCGGGCAAGGCGTCCGGGTTTATCGTCGGCGCGGATATCACGGAATTCAAAACCCTGACCGATCCGGTAGAAACGGCCGCGATGATCAGCACCGTGCACGCGTTGTTCAGTCGTATCGAAGACTTCCCGTTTCCCACCGTCGCACGCATACACGGGAACTGCCTCGGCGGTGGCCTCGAACTTGCGCTCGCGTGTCGCTACCGCGTGGCACTGGACGATCCCGGAACCCGCCTCGGCTTGCCCGAGATCCTGCTCGGCCTGCATCCCGGGTTCGGCGGCACCGTTCGCACCGTCGAACGGATCGGAGTCATGGCGGCGATGGATCTGATGCTGACCGGACGCAATCTCGATGCGCGGCGGGCGCGGAAAACGGGTCTTGTTGATCGCGCGGTACCGCAGCGTCATTTCGACAGCGCGGTGCGGGCCATGATCAACGCACAACCCGCGCAGCCGCGCCTGACGCTGGCCAGGCGCGCAGCGGACACGCGGCTGAGTCGCCCGCTCGTCGCGATGGCCTTGCGCCGTGAAGTTGCAAAACGCGCGCTGGAACAACACTACCCGGCGCCGTACGCGTTGATCCGTCTGTGGCAGGACTACGGTGGCGACCGCGCGGCGATGTTTCGCGCCGAGGCGCGTTCGATCGCGGAGCTGTTCGTCAGCGCAACGAGTCGCAATCTGCAGCGCCTGTTTTTCCTCCAGGAACGACTGAAAACCTACGGCCGCAACAGCACTGCTGCCATCAGCCATGTTCATGTGGTAGGCGCCGGTACGATGGGTGGTGATATCGCCACCTGGTGCGCAATGCGCGGGCTCAAGGTGACCTTGCAGGATCGCGAAATAAAATACATCGCGCCCGCTATCAAGCGTGCGCACAAACTGTATAAGAAGCGACTCCGCGATCCTTACCGCCGTGCCGCGGCAGAGGACAATCTGATCATCGATCTTGATGGTACGGGGATCGCCGGGGCGGATGTGATCATCGAGGCGATAATCGAAGATCTCGAGGCCAAGCGCGGTTTGTTCGCCGACATTGAGCGGCGCGCGAAACCTGATGCCCTGATCGCGACGAATACATCGAGTATCCCGCTCGAAGACATCGCCGCCGGTATGACGCAGGGCGAGCGCCTCGTTGGCGTACATTTTTTCAATCCGGTCGCGCAAATGCAGTTGATCGAAATCATCGGCGGTAACGCTACCGATCCGGCGCAGCTCGCCCGTGCCGCGGCATTTGCCGTGCGTATCGACCGCCAGCCACTGCCGGCGCGCAGCTCGCCGGGATTCCTGATCAACAGGATCCTGTCGCCCTACCTGCAGGAGGCGATGACGATCGTGGAGCAGGGCACCTCGCCAGTCGTGGTCGATCGGGTGGCGACGGAATTCGGCATGCCAATGGGGCCGATTGAACTCGCGGACACCGTGGGCCTCGATATCTGCCTGTCGGTGGGCGAAGTGCTCGCGAGTTCGCTGGGTGGGGCCGTACCCGACATCCTGCGCATGAAAGTCGCGCAGGGACGGCTCGGGAGAAAAACCGAGCGTGGCTTCTACGACTATAAGGGGCAGAAAATCGTGCGTCCGAAAGCGGAAGCCGCGGACGACGCCGAACATGATTTGCGCGACCGCATGTTGCTGCGACTGCTGAACGAGGCGGTTGCCTGCCTGCGCGAGGGGGTTGTCAGCGACGCCGACCTCGTCGACGTCGGCATGGTCTTCGGCACGGGTTTTGCGCCGTTCCGGGGCGGGCCACTGCAGTATGCGCGTGAGCGCGGCGTACCCGGGATTATCCTGCGCCTGCAGCAATTCGAGAAACAGTACGGCGAACGTTTCCAGCCTGACGCAGGCTGGGAGTTGCTCATCGCCGCGGAGCCGGCAACGCCATGAGCAGTCCACTGTTACGCATCGACGATCTTTCCATTCATTTCGGTGCGCTCGATGATCCCGTCAAAGCGGTCGATTGCGCGAGTTTTGAGGTCGCGCGCGGTGAAACGGTCGTGCTCGTTGGTGAATCCGGCAGCGGCAAGTCCATCTCCGCCCTGGCCGCGATGCGCCTGTTACCGCATGCCGCGCGCGTGGTCGGCGGCAGCGTCGAACTCGACGGTTCGGATCTGCTCGCCGTGAGCGAACGGCAGATGCGCGATATCCGTGGCGGGCGCATCGGTATGATCTTCCAGGAGCCGCAATCTTCGCTCAATCCCGTGCTTACGGTTGGTCGACAAATCGGTGAAGTGCTCAGTCGCCACAAAGGCATGCGCGGTGAACGCCTGCGCGCGCGCGCGATCGAACTGCTGAGCGCGGTGGAAATTCCGGACCCGGAGCGGCGTTACGGCGAGTACCCGCACCAGTTCTCCGGTGGCATGAAACAACGCGTCATGATCGCCATCGCGATGGCCGCGGAACCTGCGCTGCTCATCGCCGATGAGCCGACCACGGCGCTCGATGTTACCGTGCAGGCCCAGGTGCTCGAATTATTGCGCAAGCAACAGCGCGAGACGGAGATGGGCATCCTGTTCATTACGCACGATCTCGGCGTGGCCTATCAAATGGCGGATCGGGTTGTCGTGATGAAGAACGGCCGCGTAGTCGAGTCCGGTCCGCGCGACGAATTTTACCGCGCCCCGCAGCACGCTTATTCGAAGCAGCTGTTCGACGCCTTGCCGAGCCGGGAAAAGCGACAACGCGAAGGACTCGATCTCAGCATCACGAACCCGCAACCCGTGCTCGAGATTGCTGATCTGAAAGTCCACTATCCGATCCGGCGCGGCGTGTTCAAACGCACCGTCGGGTACGTCAAGGCCGTGGACGGGGTGAGCCTCACAATCAACCGCGGAACGACTGTTGCGGTGGTCGGCGAGTCCGGCTCCGGTAAGACAACGATGGGTAAGGGCATCCTGCGCCTGCTACCCGTATCGGGCGGACAGGTCAGCTACAAGGGGCGCGATCTCGCGAGCCTGAGCGCGGCGGAAATGCGTGCCTATCGCTCTGACCTGCAGGTGGTGTTCCAGGATCCTTACTCCTCGATGAACCCGCGCATGATGGTCGCCGATATTATTCGCGAAGGCATGGTGGCGCAGGGTATCGGCGGTAATCGCGTAGCGCAGGAAGCGCGGGTAGACGAGTTGCTGCGCCAGGTTGGACTCGAGCCCGCGCACAAGTTTCGCTATCCGCACGAGTTTTCCGGCGGGCAGCGCCAGCGTGTGTGTATCGCCCGCGCACTCGCGGTTGATCCTGACGTGATCATTTGCGACGAGCCAACGAGTGCACTCGACGTGTCCGTCCAGGCGCAGATCCTGGACCTGCTGCGCGAATTGCAACAACGTCTCGATTTGAGCTACGTGTTCATTACGCACAATCTGAGTGTCGTCGCTTATATCGCGCATTACGTCGCAGTGATGTATCAGGGCGAAATTGTGGAGCAGGGCCCGATCGATGCGATCCTCGATTCCCCGCAGCACCCTTACACGCAGACGCTTCTCGCCGCGATTCCGACGATCGGCGCACCCCGCGTGGCTTGAGGCGGCAGCGCCGACAGCGCATGCCCACCATATCCGCAGCGCGGCGCGGTTGAAGGATGTCGCGCGCGAAACCTTCCCGACTTGCTGACGTCGGGCGTCTGCTCGCCGTGGCCTGGCCGCTCGTGCTGAACAATCTGTTCAACATCGGGGTAAACGTGGCCGACACCGTGATGGCGGGGCGCCTCGGTGCGACGCAACTCGCCGCGGTCGCGCTCGGTTCGAGTATCTGGATCACGATTTTTCTCGCCGGTCTCGGCGTGCTCATGGCGATCGGGCCCACGGTCGCGCAGCACTTTGGCGCCGGGCGACTCGATGACATCGGCCGTGATGTGCGCCAGGGATTATGGCTCGCCGTATTGATTGCGATCCCGGTCGTACTCGTACTGCGCAGTTTCGAGCCGATAATGCGCTGGATGGACATCGAACCGGTTGTCGCGCAGCTGGCCCAGGGTTACCTCGATGCAATTTCGCTCGGCGTTGTCGGCTGCTATTGGTATCACTGCCTGCGGCAAATGAACGAGGGGGTGGGACGCACGATCCCGATCATGGTGATCATGGGCACGTCGTTGCCGATCAATATCGCGCTGAACTACATCTTCATGTACGGAGAACTCGGCGCCCCAGGGCTCGGTGCGGTTGGCGCGGGGCTCGGCAGTGGCCTTACGTTCTGGTGCATGTGCGTCCTCATCGGGATTTACACCTCGCGCCACCGGTTCTACCGTCAGTTCAATCTCGACGCTGCGCCCGGTGCGCCGTGTTGGCGCCACATGCGACAGTTGCTGGTCATCGGCTTGCCGATCGGTGGTTCGTTCATGCTGCAAGCGGGTTTGTTTACGGTAGTTGCACTTATCATGGGATCGTTCGGTACGGTCGTGGTCGCGGCGCATGCCGTGACCCTGAACTACGCGAGCCTGATCTTCATGATTCCGCTCGGCATCGCGATGGCGACCACTGCGCTCGTCGGCCAGGCGACGGGCCGCGGCGATCTGCGCACCGCGCGCAGGCTGGGTTTCACCGGCATCGGTTTATGTGGCCTGCTCATGTGTTTGAGTGCCGCATTCACCATTATGCTCGCAACATTTATCGCGCGACTGTACACGCCGGATCCCGACGTCGTGGCATTATCCGCATCATTGCTGGTGATTGCCGCGATCCTGCAGATCGGCGACGGCACGCAGGTTACCGCGGGCGGGGCGCTGCGCGGGCTCAAGGACACGCGGATCCCGTTCCTGATCAACGCCGTCGTCTACTGGGGCGTCGGCTTCAGCGTCGCGTATTACTTTGGCGTATATCTCGGCTACGGCGCACGCGGCGTGTGGTTCGGGCTGTGTTGCTGTCTGTGGGTTGCCGCGCTCGTGTTGACTCTGCGTTTCCGCGCCGTCATGGGTGGTTTGATCGCAAACGCGCGAGCGCCCGCCGTCACGCGCGCTTAAACGGCTGGTTCACGCATCGTCACGAATTCCTCGGCCGCTGTCGGGTGGATGCCGATGGTGCGGTCGAACACGGCTTTCGTGGCGCCCGCTTTCAGCGCGATCGCGATCCCCTGGATCGTTTCCCCGGCGTCGGGGCCAACCATATGCACCCCCACTACCCGGTCGCTGGCGTCGTGGACGATCAGTTTCATCAGGGTTTTTTCGTCACTGCCGGAGATTGTGTGCTTCAGCGCCGTGAACGACGATTTATAGATCGTCACGTTGCCAAACTTCTCCCGCGCTTCCGCTTCCGTGTAGCCTACCGAGCCGAGGTTTGGCTGGCAGAACACGGCGCTCGGAATAAATTCGTAATCAACGGGCTTGTCGGCCTTGCCGTACAGGTCCCAGGCGAGCGCCATGCCTTCGGCCAGCGCGACCGGAGTGAGATTGACGCGATCGGTAACGTCACCAATTGCGTAAATGGATTCGACGTTCGTCGCATAACGTTCATCGACGATGATCGCGCCGTTATCCCGCAGCCGGACACCGCAGGACTCAAGCCCGAGGTTCTCGGTCAGCGGCTTGCGTCCCGTTGCATACATGACGACGTCGCATTCGAGCGTACTGTCATCGTCGAACGTCACCACCAAGCCGTCATCGCCCTTGGCGATTGCGGCGACGTCGGTTTCAAAACGCACATCGACCCCTTTCTTCGGAATTTCAACCGCAAGGAATTCGCGGGCGTCGTCGTCGAAACCGCGCAGGAACAGCGGGCCGCGGTACGCCAGGGTCGTCGTGCTGCCGAGGCCGTTGAAAATGCCGGCAAATTCGACCGCGATATAACCACCGCCAACCACGAGCACGCGTCGCGGTAATTCGGGCAGAAAGAATGCCTCGTTAGAGGTGATGGCGTACTCCTTGCCGGGTACATCCGGTACGAACGGCCAGCCGCCTACCGCGACGAGAATCCGCTCGGCGGTAACATGCTGACCGTCGACGGCGACGGTATGCGGATCGACGAGTGTGGCGCGCGCATTGAAGATCGTCGCGCCGGCGTTCGTCAGCAGCCGCTCGTAGATACCGTTGAGGCGACCGATCTCTTTGTCCTTGTTCGAAATTAGTCGTTTCCAGTCGAACGAATCCGGGCTTACGTTCCAGCCAAATCCGGCCGCGTCTTCGAATTCCTCGCGGAAATGCGAGGCGTAAACGAGCATCTTCTTCGGCACGCAGCCGACATTTACGCAGGTTCCGCCCATGTAGCGGTCCTCGGCCACGGCGACGCGGGCACCGAGACCAGCGGCCATGCGTCCGGCGCGAACGCCGCCCGATCCCGCGCCAATGACGAACAAATCGAAATCATACTGAGCCATGAAAATAATACCCGCGCAAATTCTCCAGGCGACAAGGATACTGTAATTCCCGCCGGACGGTCGCGCTGCGGCGGTTCACAAGTTGTCATCACCGCCCTAAGATTGGTGTCCGCCCCGCTTACCTTCGAGGTTGTATTCGATGGCCGATGAAACGCCCCTGAGCCGTGATGCGAAGCTCGATCGCGTTGTCGCCCAGGCGCGACGCGATCGCGAGGCGCGCGAATCGGGTTACCGCGAACGGGCACTGAAGCTGTACCCGTGGATTTGTGGCCGGTGTTCGCGTGAATTCACGCGGGAGAACCTGCGCGAATTGACCGTGCATCATCGCGATCACAACCACGACAACAATCCCGAAGATGGCAGCAACTGGGAACTGCTGTGCCTGTACTGCCACGACAATGAACACCAGCGCCTGCTCGAAGGGGCGCACGGCACCACGCAGAGCGGGAGCGAACAAACGGCTGCGACGCATAATCCGTTCGCCGCGCTGGGCGATTTATTGAAGAAGTAAAATCTTGTGGCGGCGTTAGCCGTAACAGGAAGTCACACGGAAACCAGGGTGCCGCACGCGAGCACGGGCAATGCGGTCCCTGCAAGTAACAGGAGAGCGAGATGAAACTCTACGACTGCGCGATCGCCCCGAATCCGCGCCGGCTGCGAATGTTCCTGGCGGAGAAAGCGCTCGATATCCCTAAAGTCGAGATCGATCTGCTCAACGGCGAGAATCTGCAGCCGGAGTTTCTCGCGCTGAACCCGCGTGGCCTCGTGCCAACGCTCGAGCTCGACGACGGCACGCGCTTCGACGAAGTGATGGCGATTTGCCGTTATCTCGAAGAACTTCACCCCGAGCCACGTCTGCTCGGGCGCACGCCTGTTGAGCGGGCGCTCGTCGAGTCTCACCAGCGCAAGGTTGAGTTCGACGGCATGATCGCGGGCTCGGAAGTCTTTCGTAACCAGAACCCGGCATTCGCCGCGCGCAGCCTGCCCGGCACTGGCGGACAGCCGACGAACGCGATTCCGGCGCTGATCGAACGCGGGACGGCAACCCTGCAACGATTCTTCGCCGACCTCGAACAGAATTTATCGAACCAGGCCTTCCTCGCCGGCGACGCGATTACGATGGTCGACATTACGGCGTTTTGCGCCATCGATTTCGCGGCCTGGTCGGATATCGCGATTCCTACTGGCAATGCCGCAACGCGGGCCTGGTACGACCGCATGGCGGCACGCGACAGCGCCACGGCCTGAGCAGGGGCCGACCGGTGGTTGCGTTACTGGATCTCGCCGACGTCGAACACGTTCACGCGGGATTCAGCCGTGAGCGATTGTGGGATCTGTTCGATGGCAATCGTGACGCGATGAACCTCGCGCACGAATGCCTCGACCGTCATCGCGAGCGCGGACGTGCGATCAGCGTGATGCACGCAACAGGGGAACTCGAACACCTCGACTACGCGGAACTTGCCGATGCGAGCAGCCAGTTCGCGAACTGGCTCGAACAACGCGGGATTGCTGCCGGTGAGCGCATTGCGGTGATCCTGGAACCGGGGCGTGCGTTCTACACATGTCTGTTCGGTGCGATCAAGCGTGGTGCTATTGCCGTGCCCATGTTCACCCTGTTCGGGCCCGAGGGGCTGGCGCTGCGGATCCGCGACTGCAAACCCGCGCTCGTGATTACCGAGCGCGAAGTCGCAACGCTCGAGAACCAGTTTCCGGATCTTGAAATTGTCGCCAGCGATCCGGCATTCAACGCGTCGCTGGCGCGTTGCTCAAGCCATTACAGGCCTGCCACCCGGGCTGATGATCTGTGCGTATTTCAATATACCTCCGGCACGACGCGCGAGTTGCCCGAAGCGGTACGGCATACGCAACGCTCCGTTGTGACGTTGATGATTGCGGCTCTGTATGGCAGTGGTCTGCGCCCCGGCGATCGCTTCTTCTGTCCGTCTTCACCCGCGTGGGGGCACGGTTTATGGCATGGCACGATCGCGCCGCTTGCGCTCGGCCTGCACGTCGGTGCGTATGCCGGTAAGTTCGATCCGCTGCGCCTGTTTGACGCGCTCGAACAGCTGGGAACGAACAACCTGGCCGCTGCGGCAACGGTGTACCGACTGCTCAAGAATTCCGGCGCACGTGATCGTTACCGGATTGCTCTGGAGAAATGCACGTTCACGGGTGAACCGCTCGACGCACACACATTCGACTGGATCACCGACGTGTTTGGTATCGCCCCGGGCAGTATGTACGGGACGACGGAGGTCGGCGTGATTATGGTCGACTACCCGGGTTATAGCGGGCATACGGTGCGCCGTGGCGCGCTCGGCAAGCCTGCACCCGGAAACGAGGTGGCCGTGCTTGATGCCGGCGGAATGCCCGCTGCAGTGGGCGAGATTGGTGAAATCGCAGTGAAACGCCGGGGTGTATGGTTTCGGGTCAAGGATTTCGGCTCCGTCGATGCGGACGGCTATTTCTATCACGCGGGCCGATCGGACGACGTCATAATTTCAGCCGGCTGGACGATGAGCGCAGCCGAGATCGAGAACACCTTGCTGCAGCATGCGGCTGTTGCGGAAGCGGCCGTTATCGGCGTGCCCGATCCCTTGCGCGGACAAATCGCGCGGGCCTACGTAGTGCTACAGCGCGGACATCGCGCGGCGGTGACGGATCTGCAGCACCACCTGCAGGCGCAGCTGTCGCGACACGAGTACCCGCGCGAAATCGAGTTTATCGAAGAATTACCCAAAACGCCGGCCGGCAAGGTTAATCGGAAAGCATTGCGGGATCGCGCCGCGATGCCGCCCTGAGCAAATTTTCATCACTTCAACAGCGGTTGTCCATCATGAACAAATCACTGCAACGCGAATTCACCGGGATCACGGAAGCGGCTCTCGACGATCTGCGCAAACGGATCGGGGTGCGGATCGGACGTACCCTCGAGCCATGGTGCTACGAGGCGACACGCGACAACATCCGGCATTACGCGCACGGGATCGGCGACGACAACCCGCTGTGGTGCGATCCCGATTACGCGCAAGACACGCGTTACGGCGGGATCATCGCGCCACCGTCGTTTATTTTTGCTTGCAGCCGTATTGTCAGTGGCTACGTCGGCGGCCTGCCGGGCGTGCACGCGATGTTTGCCGGCTGCGATTTCACGTGGATGAAGCCGATCCGACGCAACACCGCGTTGATGACCGAGGCGTATCTGAAAGATCTGATCGAACACGACACGCAATTCGCCGGCCGCTCGATCCAGCAGGTTTATCACGTCGATTTCTACGACGAAACAGGCGATCAGCTCGCGAGCGCGGATTCCTGGTGTTTTCGTACGGACCGCGACATTGCCCGCGAAAGCGGTACAAAGTACGCCGCATTGAAGAACCAGGAACAACGCGTCTACACCGAGGACGAACTCGCACGCCACAATGCCTTGTATGAAAAGGAACGGATTCGCGGCGCCGAACCGCGGTATTTCGACGATGTCAGCGTCGGCGATACCTTGCCGACGATGGCGAAAGGACCGATGACGGTGACCGGTTTTATCTGCTACGCCCAGGGCTGGGGCGGACTGTATATCCGTGCGAACAAACTCGCCTGGCAGATGCAATCGCGGCACCCGGCGACCGGCATACCGAATCGCTTCGGGATCCCCGATTGCCCGGAACGCGTGCACTGGGAGGAAGAATTTGCGCACAAGGTTGGCGCCCCGGGCGCCTACGACTACGGGCCCGAGCGCTGCTCCTGGATGTCGCATGCAATCACGAACTGGATTGGCGACGATGCGATGCTGACGGCGCTGTATACGGAGATCCGGCGCCATAATCCTGCCGGTGATCTGCTCACGATCGACGGCCGCGTCGTCGCGAAACGCGAGGAGGAGGGGCGCAAACTCGTTGATTTCGAACTTGAGGCGGTGAATCAGGACGGCGAGCTGTCGTGCCGGGGCACCGCAACGGCGTCGTTGCCAGGTCGTCGATAAGGTCCCCGTGCAGGCTGGCTGAAAATTCGGCACGCGAACACCTCGCGGCAGCCGGAAGCACACATCCCCGCGAGGGCTTGTGGTCGTGCGACAGCGATACGCGGGCTTGCTGCCTGAGCCCGAATTGCACCGGATAGCGCTGCGCGGCCGGGGGGTGTTCGACGCTCGCCTAAACAATTTCCCCGATCGGACGATTACCTGATGACCGAGTAATTTCACAGGAAGTCCTATGCTGCGCACGTCCGACGACGTTTCTGGCCCGCGCGATGACTGCGCCTCGAAGTACGGGCATCTGGCGCTGTTCGAGGACGTCGATCTGGATGCCGTGAGTCATCTGTTCGAGGTGTGCGAGGAAATCGAGGTTGAGTACGGCGCGACCGTACTGGCGCAGGGCGCGCCGAATGATTCGATATTCATTGTGCTCGAGGGCGGTCTTACCGTGCGTCTTGGCACGGCAAACGCCGAGTCACTGTTGCACCTTGGCGTGGGTGCCTGTGTTGGCGAACTGTCCATCCTCAGTCGCGTGTGCGCGTCTGCGCACGTTGTCGCCGCAGAGCAATCGCGGCTGCTCGTGATCCGCGAAAGCGAAGTCTGGTCGTTCATCGGTTCGTCGCACGAGTTTGCGTGCAATTTGTTGCGCACCTTGTCGGGGCGCGTACGTGACGACAATACGCGATTGCAAAAGAGCATGCATGCACAAGCGCATTACGCACGCACCTCCCGTATGGACGCCCTCACCGGCCTGTTCAACCGGCGCTGGCTCGACGAGGTGCTCGATCGCCAATGCCGGCGTTGCGCCGAGGATGCGACGACGATGAGCCTGATCCTCGTCGACATCGATCACTTCAAACAGGTCAACGACCGGTTCGGCCATCTGTTCGGCGATGAGGCCCTGAAAGCGGTCGCGAGCCATTTGTGCATGAGCACCCGCCCGCTCGATCTTGCCGCACGCTTCGGCGGTGAGGAGTTCGCCGTGCTGCTCCACGGGATCGATTTGCGGGGCGCTGTTGAGGTTGCCGAACGGATCCGTCACGACATTGCCGCGGCCGATATCCTCGGCGCTGATGCGGGGATGGAGCTGACGGTATCAATGGGGGTAGCACAGTTACAGGAATTCGAGCAGCCGATGGCATTACTCGAAAACGCCGATCGCGCCCTGTATGAAGCGAAACATCTCGGCCGCAACCGCGTTGTCACCGCCTCGGAGTACGACGGCACCAGTCTCGGCTAATCCGCGGTCGAAAACATCGTTCGATCACCCGTGTCAGACATTTCGCCGCCGTCGCATGCGCCGCCACTGGTCGCGTGCGATACCCGCGCCGCGTGTTTTTCGGCATAATCAACCCGCTCTTTTCGAGTTCGCGCGTACACTCGCGCCAGCTCGGCGATACGATAACAATTGACGCGCGATGGATGCCGGGGCTGGCCGGGAAGCGACGCGTTGGCATCACGAGTAGGCAATGGAAGATAGCGAAAGCAAAAAAATCGCCACGGCGTGGCTCAGTTTTCAACAGAATTGGTGGGCGTGGGACAAGCTCGACGAGCTGTGTCGCAAAGATCCTGCGCGCGCGTGGCCGGTGTTGATGGAACTCGTTCGGCAGGCCGAGAACGCCGATCTTCTCGAGGACATCGGCGTTGGGCCGCTGGAAGACTTTCTCAACTATTACGCCACGGACTACATCGATGAACTGGAGGATGCGGCCGCGGACAGCAAGCCGCTGAAAAAGGCGCTGGCACACGCACAATTGCGCGACGCGAAACATCCCCTGGCCGATCGGATCGAGGCGCTGGGTTGTCGTATTTCCAGTGCCGGCAAACAAACCGACGCATTCGACGATCCCGACTGAGCACTGCGCGAACGTGGGGCGTCCGCGGACGCGTATCAAGCGCTGGCGGACCGCGCGGCCGGGAGCCACATGCCGGCAAGATTGCACGAACGCCATCGAGCGAGGAATCTGTTATGGCCGATGATCTGATCACATCCAAGCCGGGCGGCAAGGCGACTATCGTCTATATTCTGTATCTCGCCGGCGTTGTCGTACCGTTGACGCCGTTGATCGGTGTCGTCATGGCATACCTCGATCGCGGCGAAGCGCAGCCGTGGGTTGCCTCGCATCATACGTTCCAGATCAGGACATTCTGGCTCAGCTGGCTGTTCGCGTTCATCGCTTTCGCGCTCAGTTTCGTTGTCATTGGCATGCTGTTGTTCCCCGTGATTCTCGTCTGGTACATCATTCGCTGCGTGAAGGGTCTGGATGCGGCATCGAAGGGTGAGCCGATCGCGGATCCCGCGAGTTGGTTGTTCGGCTGAGTGGAGCGTTCGCCGCCGAGGGGTGTTCGTGACGACGGACCATCGCAATCGGATCCCGTCTATTCCGTCATCGTCCCCGCTTATAACGAAGCCGGATTCCTGCTCAGTACCTTGCAATCCCTTTCTGCTGCAATGCGCGCGCTGCCGCACACCGGCGAAATTATCGTCGTCGACAATAACAGCACGGACGCTACCGGTGACATTGCGCGAGGGTTTGGTGCTCGCGTCGTGTTTGAGCCGATCAACCAGATATCGCGCGCCCGCAATGCCGGCGCAGCGGTGGCGCGCGGCGAATTCCTGATTTTCGTCGATGCAGACACCACGGTCGATGCGAACGTATTGGGGCGAGCGCTGGAAGAATTGTGTGAAAAGGGCGTATGCGGTGGCGGCGCAACGGTCGCAATGAGTCATCCGCACTGGTTCCCCGCACGGGTACTCGCGTTATGGAATGCGTTTTCCCGGTTCACACGTATCGCTGCCGGGTGTTTCCTGTTCTGTCGCCGCGACGCGTATACCGCGTGTGGCGGATTCAGCGAGAATGTCTACGCGAGCGAGGAAATCTGGCTATCAATCGCCCTGGCCAGGTGGGGACGCCGGCGGCGGAGGCGTTTTGTTGTTTTGCGCGAAACTGTTTCGACGTCGGCGCGCAAGGTGGATTGGCTGAGCGCGGGCGCCATCATCCGACAAATCCTGATCTTCGTGCTGTTTCCGCTGGCCGTTCGCAGCAAACGCTTCTGTGGCGCGTGGTATGTGCGTCCCGACTCGCGTCCCGAATGAGATCGTTCCGCTATACTCGGAGACCAGGTTACCGCACGTACGGGGGGCGTAAACGCCGATGAGCAACTTTGTAGAAATCGTCGATGTCGGACCACGCGATGGCATTCAAAGCCAGCCGACCCTGCTGGATACGGACACGAAACTCGCCTTCATTGAACATCTGATCGATGCCGGCGTACGTCGCATCGAGGTGGCGAGTTTCGTCAACCCGAAGCGCGTGCCGCAAATGGCCGATGTTGACGAACTGGTCCGCCGCTTGCCGCGCCGTGACGACGTCAGGTTCATCGGACTCGTATTGAACCGCCGTGGCTTCGAGCGCGCTGCCG
Organism: Gammaproteobacteria bacterium; assembly: GCA_965216305.1. Lineage (GTDB taxonomy): Bacteria > Pseudomonadota > Gammaproteobacteria > UBA11873. The sequence goes on from OZ244144.1 coordinate 869,572, forward strand.
CGAGCGGGATCGATCAAATCAACTGCACGACGGTCGCGAGCGAAACGTTCTGTCAGCGTAACCAGGGTGCGAGTGTCGGCGAGATGTATGGCGCGATTGCGGACATCGTACGCGAAGCGCAGGCTGCGAAGATCTTTTGCGGGGTAACGATCGCGGCGAGTTTCGGTTGCCCGTTCGAGGGCGAAATTGCGCCGGCACGCGTCCAGGACATGGTGCGCCAGTTCGCCGATCTCGGGGTTGATGAAATCGCACTTGCCGATTCCATCGGCGTTGCGGTGCCGTCCGATGTACGACGATTACTCGAACTCGTGGGTCCCGTCGCCGGCAACATTCCATTGCGCGTGCATTTTCACAACACGCGAAATACCGGTGTCGCTAACGCGTATGCGGCGGTCGAAGCCGGAGTCAGAATCATCGATGCAAGTTGCGGCGGGGTGGGTGGCTGCCCGTTCGCGCCGGGCGCGACCGGCAACGTCGCGACGGAGGACGTGTTGTATCTGCTGCAACGCATGGGGTTTGCCACCGGGATCGATATCGACGGCATAATCGCGACGGCGAAATGGCTCGAGGGGCCGCTGGGCACCGCCATGCCGGCAATGGTCAGCCGCGCCGGAGTATTCCCGCCCGCGGCTACCCCCTGACCCTCAATCAGCCTTAAGGCCGCTGTTCAGGCGCGCCGGACTGCCGGTCCGGACACCGGCTTTGGTACTGTTCTTCGTCGCCGTCGATTGACCGGGCAGGGTGACCTTCATGCCGGCAATGCTCAGCCGCGCCGGAGTATTCTCCTCGCGGTTGCCGCTTGGCGCTCAATCAGTCTTGAGGCCGCTGTACAGGCGCGCGAATGCGCGCTTCCACAGTTTTGCGGGACGCGCCGGACTGCCGGCCCAGACACCGGCTTCGGTAATGTTCTTCGTCGCCATCGATTGACCGAGCAGGGTGACATTGTCGGCAATGTCGATATGGCCGACGAGCCCGACCTGCCCCGCGAGCACCACATTGTCGCCAAGCCGCGTACTGCCCGAAATACCCGACTGCGCGACCAGCAGGCAACGTTCGCCGACCTGCACGTTGTGCGCAACCATAACGCCGTTGTCGATCTTTGTCCCACGCCCTATGCGGGTGGCAGTGAAGCGGCCGCGATCGATGGTGGTGTTAGCGCCAATCTCAACATCCGATTCGATGACCACGGTTCCCAGCTGTGGAATTTTAACGTGCTCCCCTTCGTGCATGACGAAGCCGAAGCCATCACCCCCGATCACCGCCCCGGGTTGTACGACCACCCGATCGCCAAGCACGCAATCTTCGCGGATCGTGGCGTGCGGATGAATCAGGCAATCCTGACCGATAGAAGCGCGATCCATGATGATGCTGCCGGCGTGGATCACGGAGCGCGCGCCGATTTCGACTTGCGCGCCGATCACGCACAAAGGGCCGATCACGCAACCGGGAGCGATGGAAGCGCTCGGATCGATTACAGCGCTCGGGTCCGGGGTCACTGATGGGCGCGCGACCGGCTTCGTGAACAGACGCGCGATGATTGCCATCGCGTATTCGGGTTGCGGATGAAAGAGATTCGCCTTGCCCGCAACTGCGCCGTCGGGCCGGGTAATGAACGCAGGGATCCTGGAGTTCGTCGCGCCGGCCCGGTACTTGTCGGCGCTGACGAACGACAAATGGTGCTCCAGATCGTCAGAAAGCCCGCACAAGCCGATGACTTCGAGATTCGGATCGCCGTTAAACTCAAGCGAAAATTCGCGCGCAATCTGTTCAAGCCTGTAACTCATCTGGGTCTCCCGCGCCGGTGGTATTCCGCCTTGTGTTTTTATGGTCGCGTATCTCCGAGGTTTTTGGAACCGGCATCGGGGCGGGTGGGAATCGGTCGCGTGCAATCATGGTAGATTACGCTTCCCCGCGCGCGGACTGCTTGGGAGAAAGCGAGTGTCGAAAAAAACATCCAGATCGAAAAAACCAGCACCCAGTGAAACAAGCACCCGCGTTGTGCCACGGGACCGGCTTGTAGGTACGTTCGCTATGCTTGGCGCGAGCCTGACGATCGTGCTCATGGTCGTCGCTGCGAGGCAAGCCGAGTTGCCGTTTTGCGGCGAAGGATCTGCCTGCGATATTGTGCAGGCCAGTCGCTGGTCGGTGCTGCTCGGGCTGCCGATCGCGGTATGGGGATTTATCGTTTACGCGCTGATTGCCCTGGCGGCCTTGTTTGGCCGCAAACGCCAGTCGCGCTGGCGCGCGATCGTATTCTTCGCGACCGTTGGTTTCGCCGTCAGTATCTACCTGAACCTGATCGCCATCCTCGTCATCGGCGCGTCATGCGCGTATTGCCTCGTTTCATTTGCCCTGATAACCGTGCTTTACGGACTGAGCTGGCGCTCCGGTGATATTGGCGGGCTCAAGGGCTGGCGCCTGGGGAGTACGGCTGCGGCGATCGTCATTGTTGGCCTGATGCATTTACATTACAGCGGCGCGTTCGATCCCGCGGCGGGTCCGGAGGATCCCTATTTGCGTGACCTGGCGGAACACCTCGAGGCGAGCGGCGCGAAATTCTATGGCGCGTACTGGTGTCCGCATTGCCAGCAGCAAAAGCAGGTTTTCGGCGCCGCGGCGAAACGACTGCCCTACGTGGAATGCGCGCCGAATGGCCAGCGGGGTGGCCGCTCGACGGCGTGCATTGCTGCGGATATTCGTAACTACCCGACCTGGATAATCGGCAAGCAGCGTTTCGAACGCGCGATGACCCCCGCTCTGCTCGCCCGCTACTCGGGCTACGCAGCGCCGCCCGCGTCTGCGGACGAATGAAGCACGAACCGCACGGCACGCGGGAATCGGGGCCGCCGAGGGTCGCGCTGCTTCGCGACCCGGGGCATTTGCTCGCACTGGGCTTCGGCAGCGGCCTGAGTCCGCAGGGCCCGGGAACCGCCGGCACCATTATCGGCGTCGCCCTCTACTGGCCGCTCGCGGGCGCCGCGCAAGCGGTGTATCTCGCGATTGTCGCGATGGCATTCGTCGTCGGGATCTGGTTGTGCGGTCGCACTGCGGCGGCACTCGGCGAACATGACCATCCGGCAATTGTCTGGGACGAGATCGTCGGTTATTTAGTCACGATGGCGTTTGTCGACCCCGGGCTGCTGGCGGCCGTGCTCGGTTTCGTCGCGTTTCGGCTATTCGATATTTTCAAGCCGTGGCCGATAAGTGTATTGGACCGCAAGGTCCACGGCGGGCTCGGGATCATGCTCGACGACTTGCTTGCGGCAGTTTTCGGGATAATTGTTCTGGCGTTTATTGAATATTTATCATATATTTAGAATAATTATAGAGAACCAACATTAATTTAGACGTGTAACTGGGGTAGCAGTTGAACATCGCACGAATCAAACGGGTTGTGAGCGTCTCGTTGCTGGTCGCGCTACCGCTCGTCGCCGGTGCGGACATCTACAAGTACGTCGACAAGTACGGGCGCGTACATTTGACCGACGAGCCGGCTCACAGTGGTTACAAGCGCATCGTCAAGACGTGGAAGGGCTGGACGGAAGCCGGGGTGGCGTATCGCAACCTGGAGAAGAACCGCAAGAAATATTCACCAACGATCGATCTCGTCGCCAAGCACCACGAACTGCCAACTGCATTGATCCACGCCGTGATCACAGCCGAGTCCGCATATGACTCCGCCGCGGTCTCGCGCGCCGGTGCGGTCGGTCTGATGCAGCTGATGCCCGGCACCGCGAAACGCTACGGTGTAAGTAACCGCCGTGACCCGCGCGCGAACGTGCTTGGCGGCACCCGTTACCTGAAAGACCTGCTCGGCATGTTCGACAACAACCTCGCGCTGGCGCTTGCTGCGTATAACGCCGGCGAGAATGCGGTTATCCGCAACGGGCACAAGATTCCGCCGTACCAGGAAACGCAGACCTACGTCCGGCGCGTCCTCAAGTACTACAACGACTACAAGAAAATCATGTAGTACCGAGGCCGGCGCCGGCCGGCCGGGTTATTCGTCCGTGACGCAACCTTCGGAAGCGGACTTCACGGTCTTGATGTATTTGTACAGGGTGCCGCGCGTCGCCTTGAACGGCGGCGCCTGCCAGGATTTCCGCCGCTCGGCGAATTCTTCGTCAGAGACATTGACGCCAAGCGAGTTGGTCGCCGCGTCGATCGAGACAATATCGCCGTCGCGCACGAGCGCAATCGGGCCGCCGAGTTGTGCTTCCGGCACGACATGGCCGACGATGAATCCGTGCGAGCCGCCCGAGAAGCGCCCATCGGTGAGCAGCGCAACATCGCCGCCGAGTCCCGCGCCCATGATGGCGGACGTCGGGGTCAGCATTTCCGGCATACCCGGACCACCCTGCGGTCCTTCATAGCGAATGATCACGACATCACCTTTCTCGATGCGTTTTTCCTCCAGCGCATGGAGCATGTCTTCCTCGCTGTCGAAAACCTTTGCCGGTCCACTGAATGCGAGCCCTTCCTTGCCGGTGATCTTTGCCACCGAACCGCCCGGCGCGAGATTGCCGCTCAGGATCTGGATATGCCCGTTGCTGAGGATCGGGTTATCGAGCGGGCGGATGATGTCCTGTCCCGCCTCGAGTCCAGGTAACTCGGCAAGGTTTTCCGCTAATGTCCGGCCCGTGACGGTCAGGCAATCGCCGTCGATCATGCCGTTGTCGAGCAGGAACTTCAGCACTGCCGGGGTGCCGCCAACATTGTGCAGATCCTCCATTACGTAACGGCCACTCGGCTTCAAATCCGCGAGAAACGGCGTGCGATCGCTTACTTTCTGAAAGTCGGCAAGACTGAGTTCGACATCCACCGCGCGCGCCATCGCGATCAGATGCAGGACCGCGTTCGTCGATCCGCCGAGCACGGTGATGAGTACCATCGCGTTCTCGAACGCCTGGCGGGTCATGATGTCGCGCGGACGAATGTCTTCCTCGAGCAGTTTCAGAATCGCCTTTCCGGCCTGACGGCATTCCTCGAGCTTGCCGCTGTCTACCGCCGGAATCGAAGAACTGTAGGGCAGTGACATCCCCATCGCCTCAATCGCCGAAGCCATCGTGTTCGCCGTATACATGCCGCCGCAGGCGCCAGCGCCCGGGCAGGCGTTCTGCACCACTTCGCGGCGGCGCGTATCGTCAATTTCGCCGGACAGATACTGCCCGTAGCTCTGGAACGCAGAGATGATATCGAGCGTTTCGCCGCGGGAATGTCCCGGTTTGATCGTGCCGCCGTAAACCATCAGGGCGGGGCGGTTCAGACGTCCCATTGCGATCAGGCACCCCGGCATGTTCTTGTCGCAGCCCGGAATCGACACATTCGCGTCATACCACTGGCCGCCCATGATCGTCTCGATCGAATCGGCGATCAGGTCGCGCGACTGGAGCGAATAACTCATCCCCTCGGTACCCATCGAGATCGCGTCGCTCACGCCGACGGTATTGAAACGCATGCCGACCATGCCGGCCGCTTCGACACCTTCCTTCACCGCGTCGGCGAGGCCGAGCAAATGCATGTTGCACGGGTTACCCTCGTACCAGACGCTTGCGATACCGACCTGGGCCTTATTCATGTCGTCCGGCGTGAGGCCCGTCGCGTGCAGCATGGCCTGGGACGCGCCCTGAGCGCGCGGTTGGGTGATTCGTTCACTGACGCTATTGATTTTCTTGGCCATTGCGGTCTCCGATAATGCGCGGGTAAGCCGGGGTCTTTTTGCAAGGGCGCAATCATAACGCCTTGGCTCGTTAGCGTCGAAGGAATAACGGCTTGTGGACGCCGGGCTGTGGCGGGATGAAAGCGTGTAGAATGCGCCGCCGCGAACCGGCCGGACGCCACCTGAGCAAGCAGGCGAGAGAGATGCTATGACCGAACAGAAATCAGTACGGCGCAACGACAACGTCGCGTGGATGCGTGAAGCGTCTCCGTATATTCGCGCTCACCGCGGCGAGATCTGTGTCGTGTATATCGGCGGCGAAGCACTTAATGATGTGTCGCTCGAAGGCCTCATCCAGGACCTTATCCTGCTCCGGGGGCTCGGTCTGAAACTGATCATCGTGCACGGAGCGAGGCCGCAGATCGACGCTTGTTGCCGCGACGCCGGACTTGTGCAGCCACTGCTGGGTAATTTGCGCGTGACCGACGCGGCCACGCTCGCGTGCGTTAAAAACGGTGTTTCAGCGGTGCGTCTCGAACTTGAAGCGAGGCTCTCGCAGGCAGCGATGGATATGCCGAACCGGGGCGCGTCGCTGACCGTGTCCGGCGGTAATTTCGTGATCGCGCGTCCCGCGGGAATTATCAACGGGGTCGATTTGCATTTCACCGGCGAGGTTCGCCGGATCGACCGGCAGGCCATTACCCGCCGACTCGACGACGACGAACTTGTGCTCGTTTCGCCGCTTGGGTATTCGCCAACCGGTGAAATCTTCAACCTGAATGCACTCGACCTTGCCACCGCGGTCGCGTGTGAGTTTCAGGCCGCGAAGCTGATCTTGATGGCTGATTCGCCGGGCATCGTGGATGGCCAAGGGGGGGTGGTCCGGCAGCTCACGATTGGCGAGGCGCGCGAACTTGATACCGGCGTCGCGTCGTCGATGCGCCTGCTCGCGTGTGCAACGCGGGCCTGTCAGTTCGGCGTGAGCCGGGTACATATTGTTGATCGCACGGTAGACGGGGTGCTGCTACAGGAGCTGTTCACGCGCGATGGGGTAGGCACGCTCGTGAGCCACACACCGATGGATCACCTGCGCCGGGCGACGATCGAAGACGTCGGCGGCATCCTCGCGCTGATCGAACCGCTTGAACAAGATGGCCTGCTCGTCAAGCGTTCGCGGGAAAAACTCGAAATGGAAATTGATCATTATTCCGTCATTATCCGCGAGGGAACAGTGATCGCCTGTGGTGCGTTGCATCCGTTCCCCGATGCCACCGGAGAATTCGCCTGCATCGCGGTGCACCCGGGTTATCGTTCGGGGGGCTTCGGCAACGATATCCTGCGTGAACTCGAGCGGCGTGCGGAAGGTGCCGGTTTGCGCGAGGTATTCGTACTCACGACCCAGGCGACACACTGGTTTCAAGAGCGCGGTTACGTCCGTGCCAGTACCGATGATTTGCCGCTGGAGCGCCGCGCCTTGTACAACGAGCAGCGCAATTCGGTGGTGATGATGAAAAGCATCTGATCGCGCACGCGGTTTTCGGGGCGTAGCCCGGATCCCGCGCGTCCGCGCTCAGAGTACGTCCGCGCCCTCGAGTTCCTTTTCGTCCACTTCGACGACAAGCTCGCCGTCCTTGACGGTAATGAAGATATGGCCACCACCCTGCAGCGGGCCAAACAACAGCTGCTCGGCCAGCGGTTTCTTCACTTTCTCCTGGATCAGTCGCGCCATCGGGCGTGCGCCCATGATCGGATCGTGTCCGTGTTCGGCGAGCCAGACCTTCGCTTCTTCGTCGATATCCATCGTAACCTTCTTCGAGTCGAGCTGGGTTTCGAGTTCGATCAGGAATTTGTCGACGACGTGGCCGATGGTCTCGGGGTCGAGCGGGCTGAACTGGATAATCGCATCCAGGCGGTTGCGGAATTCCGGGCTGAACATGCGTTTGATCTCTTCCATCGCGTCGCTGGAATGGTCCTGCATCGTGAAGCCAATCGATGAGCGACTGATGCGTTCCGCGCCGGCATTCGTCGTCATGACAATGATCACGTTGCGGAAATCCGTCTTGCGACCGTTCGTATCCGTCAGCGTGCCGTGATCCATCACCTGCAGCAGGATGTTGAACACATCGGGGTGCGCTTTTTCCATTTCGTCCAGCAGCAACACCGCATGTGGCTGTTTCATCACGGCCTCGGTGAGCAATCCGCCGGTATCGAAACCAATGTAGCCGGGTGGTGCACCGATCAGACGGGAAACCGTGTGGCGTTCCATGTATTCCGACATGTCGAGGCGGATCAATTCGATCCCCATGACCTGGGCGAGCTGGCGGGTGACTTCTGTCTTGCCAACCCCCGTGGGTCCGGCGAACAGGAACGATCCGATCGGTTTTTCGGTGTTACCGAGACCCGAGCGTGACATTTTGATCGCCGCCGCGAGACTTCCGATCGCCGGATCCTGCCCGAAGACGACCATCTTCAGGTTGCGTTCGAGTTTCTGCAGTGAGTCGCGGTCCGTGCTTGATACGTTCTTGGGCGGTATGCGCGCGATCTTCGCGATGATCTCCTCGATGTCGCCAACACCAATGGTTTTCTTGCGTTTCGAAGGGCTGAGCAGGCGTTGACGCGCGCCGGCTTCATCGATGATATCGATGGCCTTGTCCGGAAGATGGCGGTCATTGATATAGCGTTCCGTCAATTCGACGGCGGAACGTAGTGCCTGATTCGTGTACTTCACCTCGTGGTGTTCCTCGAACCGGGATTTCAGTCCCTGCAGGATCTTCACCGTTTCGTCGACCGAGGGTTCGTTCACATCGATCTTCTGAAACCGCCGTGACAGTGCCCGGTCTTTCTCGAAGATGCCCCGGTATTCCTGGTAGGTAGTCGAACCGATGCATTTCAGATCGCCGGAGGCGAGTACCGGTTTGATCAGGTTCGAGGCATCCATGACGCCGCCGGAGGCCGCACCGGCACCGATGATCGTATGGATCTCGTCGATAAACAGTACGGCACCTGGTTCCTTGTCGAGCTGCGACAGCACGTTCTTGAGACGCTTTTCAAAATCGCCGCGGTACTTCGTACCGGCGAGCAGCGCGCCGAGATCGAGTGAGTAAATCGTCGCGTCCTCGAGCACTTCAGGAATGTCCTTGTCGACGATTTTCTTCGCCAGACCTTCTGCGATTGCCGTTTTGCCAACGCCGGCTTCACCAACGAACAGCGGATTGTTCTTGCGCCGGCGACAGAGGATTTGAATGGTCCGTTCAATTTCGTGCTGGCGGCCGATCAGCGGGTCGATCTTGCCTTTCGCTGCCTGCTCGTTCAGGTTTGTCGCGTACGCTTCGAGCGGGTTCTTGCCGCCTTCACCCTGTTCGGCTTCGGCGTCGGTGTTGACGCTGGCATCGTCGGCCGGTTCGTCTTCGGACACCTTGGAAATGCCGTGCGAGATGCAGTTGACCACGTCGAGTCGCGCGATGTTTTGCTGGTTCAGCAGGTAGACAGCCTGTGATTCGCGTTCGCCGAAGATAGCCACGAGTACGTTCGCGCCGGTAACTTCCTTCTTGCCGGACGACTGCACGTGGAACACGGCGCGTTGCAACACGCGCTGAAAGCCGAGGGTCGGTTGCGTGTCGCGGTCTTCGTCGTCGGGCAGCAGGGGCGAGCTTTCCTGGATGAAATCCGTGAGCTGGCGCCGCAGCTGGTTTAAATCAGCACCGCAGGCACGCAATACTTTCGCCGCCGTCGGGTTATCCAGCAGCGCGAGCAGCAGGTGTTCCACGGTCATGAATTCATGACGCTTCTCGCGAGCTTCCTTGAATGCGAGATTCAGAGTGACTTCGAGTTCTTTGCTAAGCACTATGGTTTCCTAAAGTGTCTGCGTTACAGATCCGGCTACTGCGTCTGCGCCTAGGCGAGTTCGAGCGTGCACAGTAGCGGGTGTTGGTTCTCTCTGGCGTACTGGTTGACCTGAGAGACCTTGGTTTCGGCAATCTCGTGAGTGAACAGCCCACATACGCCTTTTCCGCGCGTATGGACCTCGAGCATGATCCGGGTGGCGGTGGGCCGATCCACCGAGAAGAACTGTTCGAGCACGTGCACGACGAATTCCATCGGGGTGTAGTCGTCGTTCAACATGACAACCTTATACAGTGGTGGTTTCTTCGTTTTGGGTCGCGCTTCCTGCAGCGCAACCCCTGAATCCTGGTCGTTTTGATTGTCGTCTTCTGCCATCTTCAATCGTGTCGTCGTGGTGTACGAAAGGCCACGCGCGCCTTGCCATTGAGTATACGTCCCGCGCGGCGATTCGCCAAAACGGGTGGGCGGATTGCATGTGTTATATGACGCAGAAAGTTTGCCAAGGTTTACATTTTTTTCCGTTGCCTGTGTGGCGCCGTCGCGCAGGATCATCGCGGGGACCGATTCCCGTGCAGATTCCGCTGTTTAGCGTCAGCCACCTGCCCACCCGAGCGGTCCGGCGATGATCCGGGCGGGGTCGAATACGACATATCCGCGTGAGTTTCGGCACGCGCCCCGCCATTGACAATTGGTGCGGTGCAACGTAAGTTGACCGGCTCGGTTACGGCGGGATACGGTCACCGGTGTCAAACCGGCCCCGAATCTGGCGTTCGCGCGGCGTTGTTTTTTACCTCAGATAGCAGCGCGCAGAGCACCCGCCGTCGACCTGTCGACGGCATGAACCGAACAGTTACGAAACTTAAACGATTGACGGGTCGTTGGAGTCGCTCCGCACGACATTGCCTCGCGGTGTCGGTAATCAAACGGAGACATGCAACGATGCACCCGCACAGGCGAACGCACACGTTCCGACTGGTTAGGAGAACAAAACATGGCATTGTCGTTTCAGGAGCAGGTTGATCAACTCAACGCGGATTGGAAAACCAACCCGCGCTGGCAGGGAGTCAAACGCGATTACACCGCGGAAGACGTCGTCCGACTGCGCGGCAGTGTACCTATCGAGCATTCGCTCGCGCGGCGCGGCGCGGAGAAACTCTGGAAACTCGTTAACGAGGAAGACTTCGTCCCCACCCTCGGTGCGCTGACCGGCGGTCAGGCCGTGCAGCAGGTGAAAGCCGGGGTCAAGGCGATTTACCTTTCCGGTTGGCAGGTTGCCGCGGATGCAAACACGAGCGAAACGATGTATCCGGATCAGTCGCTGTACGCGGTTGATTCCGTGCCGACGATCGTTCGCCGCATCAACAATGCGTTTGCGCGTGCCGATCAGATTCAATGGTCGAAAGGCGGTGGCGACATCGATTACTTCGCGCCGATCATCGCGGATGCCGAAGCCGGTTTCGGCGGCGTGCTGAACGCGTTCGAACTGATGAAGGCGATGATTGAAGCCGGTGCGTCGGGTGTGCATTTCGAAGACCAGCTGGCCTCGGCGAAAAAGTGCGGACACATGGGCGGCAAGGTGCTCGTGCCGACGCAGGACGCAGTGCAGAAACTTGTCGCTGCGCGCCTGGCCGCGGACTCGATGAATGTGCCGACGATCGTGCTGGCCCGCACCGATGCGAATGCCGCCGCACTGCTGACGTCGGATATCGACGAGCGTGACGGAAAGTTCGTTACCGGTGAACGTACCGCGGAAGGGTTCTACGTGACGCGCCCGGGCATCGAACAGGCGATCGACCGCGGCCTTTCCTACGCGCCGTATGCCGATTTGCTGTGGTGTGAAACCGCGGTGCCGGACCTCGCCGAAGCGAAGCAATTCGCCGAAGCGATCCGCGCGAAATACCCGAACCAGCTGCTGGCTTACAACTGTTCGCCGTCGTTCAACTGGAAGAAGAATCTCGACGACGCAACGATTGCGAAGTTCCAGCGCGAACTCGGCGCGATGGGCTACAAGTACCAGTTCATCACCCTCGCCGGTATCCACAACATGTGGTACAACATGTTCGATCTGACCTACAGCTACGTACGTAACGGCATGACCGCCTACGTCGAAATGGTTCAGGAAAAAGAGTTTGCTGCTGCGGATCGCGGATACACGTTCGCAAGCCATCAGCAGGAAGTCGGCGCCGGTTACTTCGATGATGTCACCACCGTCATCCAGGGTGGGGCATCGTCCGTTACTGCCCTGACCGGTTCAACTGAAGAAGAGCAGTTCGACACGCCGGCCGCGGGTACCGCCTGATCTGCTAACGCGTTTCGCGTGAAGACGAATCCCGGGTCTGTTCAGGACCCGGGATTTTTTTTGCCCGCGACAAGCCGCTCGAGGATACGTTCGTAGGTTGCCGACAGGCGATCGAGATCCGCGACGCTGACGCATTCGTCGATTTTGTGAATCGTCGCGTTGACAGGACCAAGCTCCACAACTTCCGCGCCGATAGGCGCGATAAAGCGACCGTCCGAGGTACCGCCGCCGGTAGAGGCTTCCACCGCAATGCCGAGCGTTTCGTGAATTGACGCACGGACGGCGTCGAGCAAGTCGCCGCCAGCGGTGAGGAACGGCTGCCCCGATACATGCCAGTCGAGCTCATAGTCGAATGCCGCGCCATCGAGGATTGCGGTGGTTCGCTCGATGAGGCTTTCCACCGTACTTTCCGTGCAAAATCGAAAATTGAACTGCGCGCGGAGATCACCCGGAATCACGTTCTCCGCGCCCGTGCCGGCGGCGATATTCGAGATCTGGAATGAGGTTGGCGGATAGAACGCATTACCCTCGTCCCAGCTTGTATCAGCGAGCGTCGCCAGTGCTGGCGCCGCGAGGTGGATCGGATTAGCCGCGAGATCGGGGTAGGCCACGTGACCCTGGATGCCGTGCACGGTGAGTTTGCCGTTCAGTGAACCTCGTCGCCCGTTGCGCACGAGGTCACCGAGCGTCGCGCGCGAACTGGGTTCGCCGACGAGACACCAGGTGATCGGCTGTTTACGCGCGCGCAGCGTCTCGATCACCTTGACCGTGCCGTCGGTGGCAATACCTTCTTCGTCAGACGTGAGCAGGAAGCTGAGCATCCCCGCGTGGTTCGGGTGGGCCGCTACGAAACGTTCGGTCGCGGTTACCATCGCCGCGAGACTGCCTTTCATGTCGGCGGCGCCTCGACCGTACAGCAGACCGTCGCGAATTTCCGGGACGAATGGATCCGAGCGCCACGCCGCCGGGTCGCCGCTCGGCACCACATCCGTGTGGCCCGCGAACGTGAAAACCTCGTCCGCTTTCCCGCGCGTCGCCCATAAGTTATCGACGTCGCCAAAGCGCAGGCGTTCGAGGTGAAATCCGATTGCTTCGAGGCGGGCCCCGATCAGATCGAGGCAGCCGGCGTCGTCCGGTGTCACCGAACGCCGTTGGATCAATTCTGCGGTAAAAGTGACGGTAGGCGAGTTCATTCAGACTTCCGCAGGCGCGCTGTCGGCGTCCGCCGCGGCGAGGCGTTTCGCCGCGAGTCGGGCATATTCAGGTTCAATCTCGCAACCGACGAACCGGCGCCCCAGCGCCAATGCGGCGACGCCGGTGGAGCCTGAGCCGGTAAACGGATCGAATACCCGGTCGCCGGGCTCGGTACTCGCAACAAGGCATTGTTCGATCAGCGCGAGCGGTTTCTGGGTCGGATGCTTGCCGTGAGTTTTCTCGTCCGCGCCCGGCGCCGTGAAGCGCCAGACGTTTTTCATTTGCTTGTTGTCGTTACGTCGCTTCATTTCCTGGTAGTTGAACGTGTAGCGGTGTCGGCTGCCCTTCGGCGCTTTCGTCGCCCACAACACCATCTCCGTCGCATGGGTAAAACAGCGGCAGCCGAGGTTTGGCGGCGGGTTCGGCTTCTCCCACACGATATCGTTGAGCAGACGAAACCCGAGCTGTTGCAGCGCCATGCCCACGCTGAGGTAGATATGATGCGTACCGCTCACCCAAATCGTCCCCGCAGGCGTTAGCAGGCGGTGGCATTGTGCAAGCCATTCGAGATTGAACGCATGATCGGCGTCGATTCCCTGGCTGCGATCCCAACCGCCCTTGTTGACGCTTTCGCGTTTGCCCGCGATGCAGGTTGTGCCGTCGTTCGACAACAGATACGGCGGATCGGTCCAGATGCATTCGAATGATTCGTCCGGTAATCCCTGCATCACCCGCAGCTGGTCGCCGCGAAACAGCATTGAGGATTCGTCGCCGGATTGCCAAACCGTTTTCGGGAGCCGCGTGCGTGCCATCTAGATACAATCCGGAATTATTACGGCGTCCGTTCGTCCGGAGTTGCCGCATCGATACTGAGTGCGTGGATATCGGTCGTCATCATATCGCCGACGGCACCGTAAACGAGACGATGACGTTGAATCAGCGAACACCCCGCGAATGCATCCGCGACGATATTAACGCGGAAGTGGCCAAGTCCGGACTGTGCGCCGGCGTGACCTGCGTGCAGGTGGCTTTCGTCGATAACTTCGAGGTGCTCCGGTGCCAGTGCAGCTCCCAGGGCTTGCCGGATGCGTTCGATGCGATCGCCGGACGGGCTCATGGAACGACCTGCACAAACGGTCGGACCGAGACGGTGGCGATGATTCCGGCGGTCATATACACGTCTTCATGGATCCATTGCTCGGCATCAGCCTGCGTGGGGAATTCGGCGACGATCAGACTGCCGGTGAAACCCGCCGGCCCGGGATCCGCCGCGGGCACAGCCGGGAACGGGCCGGCCACGACCACGCGCCCCTCGTCAACGAGTTCACGAATGTGTTCGAGGTGTTGCGGTCGCACGGACTGGCGGAGCGGCAGACTGTTTTCGACGTCTTCCCAGACAATGGCATACAGCATGATTGTCGTATTCGTCCTCGTGTGGTGATGGCAGGCGTTGCCATGATCGCATAAGTGCAGCTGCTCGTGGGAGCCGCAATGGGTAGTCGCGTTCGTGACTACACGGATTCCCGCTATCGCGCTGGCAACGTAGAATCGGACCATGCGACTTGAAATCCACCCGACCCACCCTCAGCGCCGCCTGATCGATATGGCGGTCGCGGCGTTGCGCAAGGACGGCGTGATCATCTACCCCACCGATTCATGCTACGCATTCGGGTGCGCGTTATCCTCACCGGATGCGGCCGCGCGGATCCGCACAATCAGGCAAATGGGAAAACAACAGTTCCTGACCCTGGTTTGTCGTGACCTGTCCGAACTCGCGGCGTTCGCGCGTGTCGATAATGCGAGTTACCGCCTGATTAAATCACTGACCCCGGGGCCTTACACTTTCATTCTGCAGGCAACCCGGGAAATGCCGCGACGGCTGTTCGATCCGAAACGCAAGACGATCGGCCTCAGAATTCCCGATCATCCGGTAACCCAGGCCTTGCTCGAGGCGCTCGGCAGCCCCTTGTTGAGCGCCACGGCGGAAGACGGATCGGACGGCGAGCCCCTGTCCGATCCGGAAGAAATCGTCGACCGACTGAGCCGGCGGGTCGATGTATTTCTCGACGCCGGGGCGGGCGGGCTCGAACCCACGACTGTCGTGAATCTCGTTGGTGACGAGCCGGAACTCGTGCGCCGCGGCGCCGGTGAAATCGATCATCTGCTCGGGCGTTGAGCACGGCCTGCGCGCTTTGCTTTAGTGCGGGCGGACTGGGATAATGCGCCACGCCCCGGCGAATTGCTCGACGTTGAAACTGGCCTCCAGTCACATCCTAAGTCCCCCGTGGCCGACCGGCCGCGCGTCAAGGTGACCGTACCTTCGGCCAGGGCGAGCCGCGCCGGACACGATCGCCCCGCCTGCACCAGGAAACCGGCGGCGCGATACAAGTAATTATCACCAGACGGACAAGCAGATTGTGAGCGTTACAGCGAATAAGCGCGTTTTGTCGGGCATGCGTCCGACCGGACAGCTGCATCTCGGCCATTATCACGGGGTGTTGAAGAACTGGATCGAACTGCAGCACGAGTACGAGTGCTTTTTCTTCGTTGCCGACTGGCACGCGTTGACGACCGATTACGAGGATACGTCGAAGATCAGCGAGAGCGTCCACGATATCGTGGTCGATTGGCTCTCCGTTGGCATCAATCCGGGGGAGGCAACGATTTTTATCCAGTCGCGCGTGCCGGAACACGCCGAGCTGCATCTGCTGCTGTCGATGATCACGCCAAACAGCTGGCTCGAACGGGTGCCGAGCTACAAGGACCAGCAGGAAAAGCTGAAAGAGCGCGATCTGTCGACGTACGGGTTTCTCGGTTACCCCTTGCTGCAGACTGCGGATATCCTGATTTACCGCGCCGGTCACGTCCCCGTGGGGGAGGATCAGGTTGCGCACATCGAAATGTCCCGCGAGGTCGCGCGGCGTTTCAATTTTCTTTACGGGCGTGAACCCGGCTTCGAGGAGAAAGCGGAGGCCGCGGCGAAGAAAATGGGCAAGCGGAACGCGAAACTGTATTTCGAGATCCGCCGCAGCTACCAGGAGCACGGCGATGCTGAAGCGCTCGAAAAAGGCCGCGCGTTTCTTGAGTCGCAACAGAATATCGCCTTGAGCGACCGCGAACGGCTGCTCGGCTATCTCGACGGTGGCGGTAAAACGATCTTGCCGGAACCACAGGCATTGCTGACACCGGAATCGAAGATGCCCGGGCTCGATGGCGAGAAGATGTCGAAGTCCTATAACAATACAATTGGTCTGCGCGAACCGCCCGAGTCCGTACAACAAAAATTACGCACGATGCCGACCGACCCGGCACGCGTGCGCCGTACCGATCCCGGCGACCCGGGCAAATGCCCGGTATGGCGTTTTCACGAGGTGTATTCCGGCGACGACGTGAAATCCTGGGTACAGGAAGGCTGCCGCAGCGCCTCGATAGGTTGTCTCGACTGCAAGCAGCCGGTAATCGAGGCGGTCTTGAAAGAGCAGGCGCCGATCCGAGAACGCAGCGAGGAATTTCTCAACGACCGCGACGCGGTGCGCGCAATTATTGACGAAGGCTGTGAAACGGCGCGTGAAGCGGCCCGCGAAACGCTGGTCGAGGTGCGTCAGGCGATGAGCCTGGTGTACCGTTGAATCTCCGATGACGGAACGAACCGATCTGGTGGACGAGTCGCGACGACCTTTGCAGAGCGAGATGCCGTTCGCGGTTGTTCAGGGGACGCCGCTCAACGAACTGCCGAAGGATCTGTACATCCCGCCCCAGGCGCTCGAGGTGTTCCTCGAAGCCTTTGAAGGACCGCTCGACCTGTTGTTGTATCTGATCAAGCGCCAGAACCTCGACATCCTCGACATTCCGATCGCGCATATCACCGTACAGTACATGTCCTACATCGAAATGATGGACGTGATCAAACTCGAGCTCGCTGCGGAGTATCTCGTGATGGCCGCGATGCTTGCCGAGATCAAGTCGCGTATGCTGCTGCCGCGTCCGCCATCGGACGACGCGGAGGAAGAAGATCCGCGCGCGGAACTCGTACGCAGACTGCAGGAATACGAGCGCTACAAAAAAGCTGCCGAGGATCTCGACGCACTGCCGCGACTCGAGCGCGAATTGCACAATGTAGTTGTGTTGTATGAGCCCGATGGCCTCGAACAGGATCCGCCAGATGTCAGCCTTGATGCCTTACTCGATGCGTTCAGGGACGTTCTCGGACGCGCCGAGATGTTTGCTGATCACCGCGTGCAGCGCGAAACCCTGTCGGTACGTGAACGGATGGCGTTGGTGATGGACCGCGCGACGTCGAGCAGTTTCATCTCGTTTGGCGAATTGTTCACCGTTGCCGAGGGCAAGGCCGGGGTAGTGGTTACGCTGATCGCGATCCTCGAATTGCTCAAGGAATCGCTGATCGAAATGGTCCAGAACGATGAGCGTGGCCCGATTTACGTGAAGCTCGTAGCCTGAGGATTGAGCAGGAATGGAACTCGAGAAACTGAAACAGATACTCGAAGCATCACTGATGGTTGCAAACGGACCACTGAGCTTCGAGCGGCTCAACGGCCTGTTCGCGGAAGACGGCGATCGTGCGCCCAGTCGTGATCAACTGCGCACCGCGCTTGAAGAGCTTGAAAACGATTATCACCATGCCGGCATCGAACTTGTGCAGGTTGGCAGCGGCTATCGGTTTCAAGCGCGGGCCGATGTTGCCGAATGGGTGAATCGGCTATGGGATGAGAGGAAGCCGCGCTACTCGCGCGCGCTGCTCGAAACGCTCGCGATTGTTGCCTACCGGCAGCCGATTACCCGTGGGGAAATCGAGAACATTCGCGGCGTCGCGGTGAGCACGAACATTATGCGTACGCTGCTCGAACGCGAATGGCTGCGGGTGGTGGGACACCGTGATGTCCCCGGAAAACCCGCGGTATACGCGACGACGAAGCAGTTTCTCGA
Organism: Gammaproteobacteria bacterium; assembly: GCA_965216305.1. Lineage (GTDB taxonomy): Bacteria > Pseudomonadota > Gammaproteobacteria > UBA11873. The sequence continues at coordinate 887,511 of OZ244144.1, forward strand.
TTATTTCGGCCTCGCATCGCTGTCTCAGTTGCCGAGCCTCGCGGAACTGAAAGACATCGACGACATCAATGCCGACCTGTTCGCCGATGGCGAAGCCGCGAACGAAGCGAACGAAGCGAACGAAGCGAACGAAGCGAACGAAGCGAACGAAGCGAACGAAGCGAACGAAGCGAACGAAGCGAACGAAGCGAACGAGACGAACGAGACGAACGAGACGAACGAGACGAACGAGACGAACGAGACGAACGAGACGAACGAGACGAACGAGACGAACGAGACGAACGAGACGAACGAGACGAACGAGACGAACGAGACGAACGAGACGAACGAGACGAACGAGACGAACGAGACGAACGAGACGAACGAGACGAACGAGACGAACGAGACGAACGAGACGAACGAGACGAACGAGACGAACGAGACGAACGAGACGAACGAGACGAACGAGACGAACGAGACGAACGAGACGAACGAGACGAACGAGACGAACGAGACGAACGAGACGAACGAGACGAACGAGACGAACGAGACGAACGAGACGAACGAGACGAACGAGACGAACGAGACGAACGAGACGAACGAGACGAACGAGACGAACGAGACGAACGAGACGAACGAGACGAACGAGACGAACGAGACGAACGAGACGAACGAGACGAACGAGACGAACGAGACGAACGAGGCGAACGAGGCGAACGAGGCGAACGAGGCGAACGAGGCGAACGAGGCGAACGAGGCGAACGAGGCGAACGAGGCCGAAGCCGAAGCCGAAGCCGAAGCCGAAGCCGAAGCCAGCGAGACCGCAGACGGGGACGTACGCGCTGCGGTTGGGGCAAACGATTTCGCGGCCGCCGACAACGACGAAGATTCGGATCGGGACGATGATGTCAGCGCGAAAACTGCTTAATTCAACCCGGACGCGGGAAAACCGCAACCGCAACCGAGCGGCGCTGTCCAATGCCTGAACACGGACAAACCGGTGAACGCGTGCAAAAAGTCCTTGCCCAGGCAGGCTATGGTTCGCGCCGGGAGATCGAGCGCTGGATCGCAGCGGGCCGCGTATCGGTGAACGGCGCTACGGTTAGCCTGGGAGACCGCGTATCGGCGCGCGATCGGATCATGCTCGACGGTAAGCCCGTGCGCCTGGCGGCGAAATCGCCGCGAGTACGCGTCATCGCGCTGCACAAGCCTGAAGGCATCATCTGCACCGCGAGCGATCCCGGTGGCCGGCCCACGGCAGAATCACTGCTGCCGGCGAAAGACGGTATGCGCTGGATCGGAATCGGACGTCTCGATGTGAACACGAGTGGGCTGCTGCTGTTTACGACCAGTGGCGACCTCGCGAATCGCCTGATGCATCCGCGCTACGGGATCGATCGCGAGTATGCCGTGCGTGTGTTCGGTGACGTCGACGGGGAGGTACTGACGCGCCTGAAAAGCGGCGTCGAGATCGACGATGAGAGCTACGCCTTCGATGACATCGTACGCGGTAACGGACGCGGCGCGAATCGCTGGTATTACTGCGTTGTGCGTCAGGGGCGCAACCGCGAAGTTCGCCGCCTGTGGGAATCACAGGGCGTGCAGGTAAACCGCCTGATCCGCACGCGTTTCGGCAATGTTATGTTGCCGCGCGATCTGAAACCCGGCGACCATTTCGAAGTAAAAGGGGTCATGCTCGACGATTTGTACCGACTTGCGAATTTTCAGGCGCGACGCACACTTTAAAACCGGTAGCGGTGCGACGGCGCCGGCATCGCATCAAATTGAATTCCGCGGCGCTGACGGCTAAGCTTTGCCGCCTTTTTCGCCGTGCAACAGGAAACACCACGCCTCATTATGGCCCGACAAGCACTCGTTATTGGAAACTGGAAAATGCACGGCACCGCTGCGTTCGCGCGTGACCTCGCCGGCGCGATCGCGTCACGTGCGGGCGAGCATCCGGACGTTGAAATCGCCGTGTGTCCCCCTCACGTTTTGCTGCCGGCCGTCGCCGAGGTACTTGCCGGTTCCGCGGTAGCGCTCGGCGCGCAGACGGTTTCGGAGCATGCCGAAGGCGCGTACACGGGAGAAACGTCCGCGGCGATGCTCGCGGAATTCGGTTGCCGCTTCGTCCTTGTCGGTCATTCCGAACGCAGGAACCTGTTCGGCGAAACGAGTGTGGCGGTGGCGGCGAAAGCGCAAGCCGCGCTCGCGGCGGGCATGACGCCGGTGATCTGCGTCGGTGAACAACTCGCGGATCGCAAAGCCGATACGACAAATGCCGTGATCGCCGCGCAACTCGAGCCGATCGACACCACGGTACTCGGACGGTGCGTGATCGCCTACGAACCGGTGTGGGCAATCGGCACGGGCGAAACAGCGAGCCCGCAGCAGGCGCAGGCAGTTCACGCGTTTATTCGCACGACCATCGCAACCCGCGATCCGGCGGCTGCGGCGGCACTGCGGATACTGTACGGCGGCAGTGTGAAGCCCGATAATGCCGCCGAATTGTTCCAAATGGCCGACGTGGACGGCGGTCTCATCGGCGGCGCCGCGTTAAAGGCGCCCGATTTTTTGCAGATCTGCGCCTCGCACTGAGCGCGCGCAGCACTACGACCGACGACGGAGTCATTTCATGCAAACCATTTTACTCGTGTTACATATCGCGCTCGGCCTTGCGCTGATCGCGATAATCCTGCTGCAGCAGGGCGCCGGTGCTACCGCCGGGGCGGCTTTCGGTAGCGGCGCTTCTTCAACCGTGTTCGGTTCCCGTGGCTCGGCGTCCTTTTTGACCCGCGCAACGGCGATCCTCGCGTTTATTTTTCTGACGAACAGCCTCGTGCTCGCCTATATGTCCGGCCAAACGATCGCGCCACAAAGTATTATCGACCAGGTTACGGTTGAGGCGCCGGTCGCTGCTGATGATGCGCCGCAGACGATACCCGGCCTGCCCGAAACCGGAATCCCGGATGATCTGCCGGGTTTACCCGCGAACATGCCTGACGACGTTCCGAAAATGCCGCAATAAAACGCCTGTAACTATGGCGGCCGCGCGCCGCATTGCGTATTATTAGCGCGCTCCGAGCAGTGGCCTGCGGCCAGTGTGACGGACACAAACCTCGAATCAAAAGCCGATGTGGTGGAATTGGTAGACACGCTGTCTTGAGGGGGCAGTGCCGCGAGGCGTGCCGGTTCGACTCCGGCCATCGGCACCATGATTTGCAAGGCGTATGCGGGTTCGGTTCCCGGACTCCTCATACCGCCGGTCATGGTTGATTGAACCACGCTGCGCGACATCGTTCACATGCGCCCGGACAACCGCTGGCCGGTGGTCGAAGCGCCAAATTCCGGACCGCCAAGCGTATGAAAAATCAGCGGATCCGGTTAGACTATCTGGATCGCGAACTGCACCCGCTGCGTGCTAATCAGGGAAACACGCGTTGTTAGAGCTCTATCTGCCGATTTTGATTTTCATCGTCGTGGCCGTGGCCATCGGCGGAGTGTCGCTGGCGGCAAGTTACGGCGTCGGGACGATCCTGAACCTCCGTCGTCCGGACAGCGAAAAATCCTCCCCCTACGAATGCGGTTTCGAGGCGTTCGAGGACGCGCGCATGAAGTTCGACGTGCGTTACTACCTGATCGCCATCCTGTTTATCATTTTCGATCTCGAAATCGCCTTCCTGTTTCCATGGGCCGTGGTGCTTGATGAAATCGGGATGTTTGGATTCCTTGCGATGATGCTGTTCCTCGGCCTGCTGGTCGTCGGTTTTATCTACGAATGGAAGAAGGGAGCGCTCGAATGGGAGTAGCGCAGAGCGCCGACCAGGGTTTTGTCACGACCACGGTCGATACGGTAATCAACTGGGCGCGCACCGGATCGATGTGGCCAATGACGTTCGGCCTCGCATGCTGCGCGGTCGAAATGATGCACGCCGGCGCCTCGCGTTACGATCTCGACCGCTTCGGCATCGTGTTCAGGCCGAGCCCGCGCCAGTCCGACGTGATGATCGTCGCCGGCACGCTCGTGAACAAAATGGCCCCGGCGCTGCGCAAGGTGTACGACCAGATGACCGAGCCGAAATGGGTAATTTCCATGGGTTCGTGCGCGAACGGCGGCGGTTATTACCATTACTCCTACGCGGTAACGCGCGGTTGCGACAGGATTGTACCGGTGGACGTCTACGTGCCCGGTTGCCCGCCGACAGCTGAAGCCCTGCTGTTCGGGGTGATGCAACTGCAGAAGAAGATCAAGCGCAGCCACACGATCAACCGGTAACAGATCCTTAAATTTTCGATGACGGATTCCAAGGTCGATAAATTCGCCGCCCTGATCGCGGAGCGCTTGGGTGATTCACTCGTTTCGAGCGCGATCGAACACGGTGAGCTCACTATCGTAACGTCGGCAAGCGATTTGCTTACCGCGGGCCGGACGCTGCGTGACGACGGCGACCTGGCGTTTCATCAACTCTCCGATCTCGTCGGGCTCGACTACCTCTCGTACGGTCAGTCGGACTGGCAGACGCAGGCAGCGACGGATTCGGGATTCTCGCGTGGGGTGAACCGCACGCCGGCACGCCTGCCGGATGATGCTCCGGCGCGCTTTGCGGTGGCCTACCAATTGCTGTCGCTCAAGCACAATGTGCGCGTCCGCCTGAAGGTGTACCTGGCCGAAGATGCGCCGCTCGTGCCTTCCGTCACCGCGATCTGGCCGGTCGCGGACTGGTACGAACGGGAAGTTTTCGATCTGTTCGGCATCCTGTTCGAAGGTCATCCGGATTTACGCCGTATCCTGACGGATTACGGCTTCATCGGGCATCCCTTCCGCAAGGACTTCCCGCTCGAAGGGCACGTCGAAGTACGTTACGACCCCGATAAAAAGCGGGTTATATACCAACCCGTAACGATCGAAAACCGGGTGCTCGTGCCACGCGTTATCCGTGACGAGCACCGCTTCGCCGCAACTTCTGTCAGCGACAAATCCGATGCCTGAAATTCGCAACATGACGTTGAACTTCGGACCGCAGCATCCGGCCGCGCACGGGGTGTTACGGCTCGTTCTGGAAATGGATGGCGAGGTGATCGAACGCGCCGATCCGCATATCGGGCTGCTGCACCGTGGTACCGAGAAACTCGCGGAGAACAAACCGTTCAATCAGAGCATCGGCTACATGGACCGGCTCGATTACGTTTCGATGATGTGCAACGAGCATGCCTACGTGCTCGCGATTGAAAAATTGCTCGGCGTGAAACCACCGCCACGCGCGCAGTACATCCGGGTCATGTTCGACGAGATCACGCGGGTTCTGAATCATCTGATGTGGCTCGGCGCCCATGGTCTCGATATTGGTGCGATGACGGTCTTTTTGTACTGCTTTCGCGAACGCGAAGACCTGATGGACTGCTACGAAGCCGTGTCCGGCACGCGCATGCACGCAACGTATTACCGACCCGGCGGTGTATACCGCGATCTGCCGGAGCAGATGCCACAGTACATGGCATCGAAATGGCACAACGACAGTGAAGTGCGCGCGCTGAACGATGACCGCCAGGGCAGTATGCTCGATTTCATTGAATCGTTTGCCGATCGGTTTCCCGGCTGCGTCGACGAATACGAAACCCTGCTAACCGATAACCGGATCTGGAAACAGCGCACGGTCGACATCGGCATCGTCACCCCGGAACGGGCGACGGCGCTGGGTTTCACCGGGCCCATGTTGCGCGGATCCGGGGTTGAATGGGATCTGCGCAAAAAACAGCCTTACGAAGTGTATGCAGACCTTGATTTCGATATCCCGGTTGGGGTCAATGGCGATTGCTACGACCGTTATCTCGTGCGGGTCGAGGAAATGCGTCAATCGGCGCGCCTGATCAAACAGTGCGTTCGCTGGCTGCGCGACAATCCCGGTCCGGTCATGCTCGACGATCACAAGCTTACCCCGCCGAAACGCGGTGAGATGAAAGGCGGCATGGAATCGCTGATCCACCACTTCAAGCTGTTCACCGAGGGTTATTGCGTCCCGGAAGGTGAGGTCTACGCCGCCGTCGAACATCCAAAGGGTGAATTCGGCGTAACGCTCGTATCCGATGGCGCGAACAAACCGTATCGGCTGAAAGCGCGGGCCGCGGGTTTCGCCCATCTGTCCGCAATGAACGAAATGGTCTCGGGGCACATGCTCGCGGACGTGGTCGCCGTAATCGGCACGATGGATGTCGTATTCGGCGAGATCGACAGGTAAGGAATCATGGCGACTGCAAGCGACACACCCACTCTTTCCGCCCATGCGCGCGAAGTGATCGATGCGGCGCTGACAAAGTATCCGGCTGAACAGAAACAGTCTGCGGTACTCGCCGCACTGCACGAAGTACAGCACGAAAACGCAGGCTACCTGACCGAACCGTTGATGGATGCGGTAGCCGACTACCTCGAGATGCCGCGCATTGCAGTGTACGAAGTGGCGAGTTTCTACTCGATGTTTGAAACGAAGCCGGTTGGTCGCCACAGTATTTCCGTGTGTACGAACGTTTCGTGCATGCTCAGGGGCAGCGACGAAATCGTCGCCCACATCGAAAACAAGCTGGGAGTGAAAGTCGGCGAATCGACCGACGACGGACGCATCTACCTGAAGCTTGAAGAGGAATGCCTCGCCGCCTGCTGTGGGGCGCCGATGCTGATGATCGATCACGTGTATTACGAAAACCTGACCACCGAAAAGGTCGACGACATCCTGGCAAATCTGAAATGAGCGATATCGAACTCAATCTGACGTGCTACGAAACGCTTGATTACGACGAGCCATGGTCGTACGACACGTACCGCAAGATCGGCGGCTATACCGCGTGGGAGCGCATCGTGCGCGAGCAAATCCCGCCCGCGGATGTGATCGAACAGGTCAAGGCATCGGGTTTACGCGGCCGTGGCGGCGCCGGATTCCCGGCCGGCGTGAAATGGAGTTTCATGCCGAAAGACCCGGATGTGCAGAAATATATCGTTTGCAACTCGGACGAAAGCGAACCCGGCACGTGCAAGGATCGCGATATCCTGCGCTTCAACCCCCACGCACTTGTCGAAGGCATGGCGATCGCGGCCTACGCGATCGGCGCGACGGTTGGTTACAACTACATGCGTGGCGAATTCATGGACGAGCCGGCCGAGCGCTTTGAAACCGCACTCGCCGAAGCCTATGCGAACGGGTACCTCGGCAAAGACATTTTCGGCTCCGGTATTGCGGTAGACCTCTACAACCATCTCGGCGCCGGTGCTTATATCTGCGGCGAAGAAACGGCTTTGCTCGAATCGCTCGAAGGCAAGAAGGGCCAACCACGCTTCAAGCCGCCGTTCCCGGCCGGATACGGACTGTACGGGCAGCCGACGACGATCAACAACACGGAGTCGCTGTCTTCAGTGCCGACGATTCTGCGCAAGGGACCGGACTGGTTCGCGGGCCTCGGTAAGGAAAACAACGGCGGAACGAAAATATTTTCCGTCAGCGGTCATGTGAATAATCCCGGGAATTTCGAAATTCCGATGGGCACGCCCTTCACGGAACTGCTCGCGCTCGCCGGCGGCATCCGCGATGGCCACGAATTCAAGGCCCTGATTCCGGGTGGCTCATCTGTCCCCGTACTCACGGCGGAAACCGCGCTCACAATCACGATGGATTACGACTCGATTTCCGCCGCCGGCTCCATGCTCGGTTCCGGCGCCGTGATCGTGATGGACGACACGGCCGACATGGTAAAGGTACTGCAACGGATATCGCGCTTTTACTACGCTGAATCCTGCGGTCAGTGCACGCCGTGCCGCGAAGGCACGGGTTGGCTCTACCGGATGCTGACCCGAATCGTCGAAGGACAGGGCAGACCCGAAGATCTCGATAAACTCGACGACGTTGCCTCGAAGATCGAAGGACGCACGATCTGCGCGCTCGGCGATGCGGCGGCAATGCCGGTACGGAGCTTTATCCGTAACTTTCGCAGCGAGTTCGAGCATTACATCGAGCATGGTACGAGCATGCTCGACGCGCGCACGAAAACGGCGGCATAAACGACGATGAGCGAAGAACAAGTCACAATCGAAGTCGACGGCCGCGAAATCCCCGCGCGCAAGGGCGCCATGCTGATCGAGGCAACGGACGCGGCCGGGATCTACATTCCCCGCTTTTGTTACCACAAGCACCTGAGTGTCGCGGCGAACTGTCGCATGTGTCTGGTGGACGTTGAACGCGCGCCGAAGCCGCTGCCGGCGTGCGCGACCCCGGTGATGGAAGGCATGAAGGTTTCCACCACATCCGAGCGCGCAGTCGATGCGCAGCGCTCGACCATGGAGTTCCTGCTGATCAACCACCCGCTGGATTGCCCGATTTGCGACCAGGGTGGCGAGTGCGAACTGCAGGATCTCGCGATGGGTTACGGCGGCGATGTGTCCCGTTATACGGAGCGCAAACGCGTCGTGCGTGACAAGGACATCGGCCCGCTGGTGCAAACGGATATGACCCGCTGCATCCATTGCACGCGCTGCGTGCGCTTCGGTGAGGAAATCGCCGGCTTGCGCGAGCTCGGCGCGACGGGACGCGGCGAACATATGGAAATCGGTACGTACATCGAAAAAGCGATGAGTTCCGAGTTGTCCGGCAATGTCATCGACCTGTGTCCGGTTGGCGCACTCACCTCGAAGCCGTATCGCTACTCGGCGCGTGCGTGGGAATTGCAGCAACGCGACGGGGTTGCACCGCATGATTGTCTCGGCTCCAACGTCCACTTCCACGTGAAGGGCGCGGTGGTTAAACGTGTCGTGCCGAAAGACAACCAGACAGTGAACGAAACCTGGCTCTCCGATCGCGATCGGTTCAGCTACGAAGCGCTGAACTGCGAGCAACGGCTCACGACACCGAAGATCAAGCGCGACGGCGAATGGCACGACTGCGACTGGGACGTTGCCCTGGACGCCGTCGTTGAGCAAATTGGCGACCTCGCGGCGGATGGGAACGGCGAACGCATCGCGGCGCTCGCATCATCATCCTCGACAACGGAAGAGTTTTACCTGTTGCAGCGAATGATCCGCGCGCTCGGCGGCAACAACGTCGATCATCGCCCGCGGCAAACGGATTTCTCGGGCGACGCCGCCGCGCCGCTGTACCCGGCGCTCGGCATGACGCTCGAACAACTCGAAACCGCAGATGCAATCGTACTCGTGGGTGCACACCCGCGGCACGATCAGCCACTGGTGAATCATCGGATTCGCAAGGCGGCGCTCGCGGGCGCGAAAGTCACGGTGATCAATTCCGTCGACTACGACTGTAATTTTCCGGTGGCGCAAAAATTCATCGTACCGCCGAGTCAAATAACGGCGGCACTCGGCGCCATCACCCAGTGCGTCGACGCTGCGCTGCCTGAGAAGATTCAACAGACACTCACACCGTTCAAGCCAACAACCGCCCACGAGCAAGTTGCCGAAAGTCTGAAAGACGCCGGCCGCGCGTTGGTCCTGACCGGGAATTTCGCGCAGCGACACGCAGATTACGGCCAGATTAACGCGCTCGCGAGCCTCCTTGCCGAGGCCACCGGTGCCGTGAACGGCCAGCTCACGGATGGTGCCAATGCGGCCGGTGCATGGCTCGCCGGCGCGGTACCGCATCGCGGTCCGGGTGGGCGTAAGCTCGCGAAGACCGGGCTGCACGCCGATGCCATGTTCGAGCAGGCCCTCGACGCTTATTTGCTGCTCGGGGTCGAACCGGAATTCGATTGCCTGCGCGCCCAGCACGTTACCAACAAGTTGAACGACGCGTTTGTCGTCGCGATGACAGCTTTCGAAAGTCCTTCACTGGCGGCAACTGCTGATGTACTGCTGCCGATTGCGGCTTACGCGGAAAATGAGGGCACGTTCGTCAACGCGCTCGGCGCGTGGCAGACATTCGCCGGTGCCGTGCGCCCGCGCGGCGAGGCCCGCGCGGCCTGGAAGCTGTTGAGAATGCTCGGCGAACGTCTGTCACTGCCGGGATTCGACGCGGTAACGTGTGCTGACGTCACGCGCGATATCGAGGCCTTGTGCGAAGGCGCGGAGAAGCCGAGCGCGGACCGCCTGGATCTCGGGATTACGGCGCCCGCCGGCAACGCCGAACTTGCCGAAGCGGTGGTCGAAATTCCGCTGTACGCCGGTGATTCGCTGGTACGCCGCGGCGCTGCGCTGCAGGCCACGCCATCGCCCGACCTTAAGGCCGTACACGTAAATTCAACGACCGCGCAGAAACTCGGATTGAAAGCGGGCGGACAAGCGCTGATCAAAGGCGATGGCACCGAATCGCTGCTTAGTGTTGCGATTGACGAACTCGTCGGCGACGGTTGCTATCTGCTCTATGCGGCACGCACCGGCGCAAGCGAGTTCAGCGGCGCCACGAACATTCAAATTGCGAAAGCCTGAGCAGTAGAAAGCCCTGAACCCGATGTTTGATTTGATCCGCTCCTACCTGACGTTCCTGCCGGACCCGGTAACGACGACGGTGATCATATTGATGCAGATCATCATGATCGTCATTCCGATCATGCTTTCGGTGGCATACCTGACTTATGCCGAGCGCAAGATCATCGGTTACATCCAGGTCCGCATCGGACCCAACCGGGTCGGTCCGCGCGGCTGGTTGCAGCCGATAGCTGATGCCCTGAAGTTGTTGTGTAAGGAAGTGATCATCCCTGCCGGCGCGAACAAATTGCTGTTCCTGCTCGCACCCGTGCTCGCTCTTGGCCCCGCGCTCGCGGCGTGGGCGGTAATTCCGTTCGGCAGCGAAGCTGTGCTGGCGAATATCAATGCCGGCTTACTCTATATCCTCGCGCTCACCTCGCTCGGGGTCTACGGCATCATCATCGCCGGTTGGGCATCGAATTCGAAGTACGCGTTTCTCGGTGCGATGCGATCTGCGGCGCAAATTGTGTCTTATGAAATTCCGATGGGCTTCGCGCTCGTCGGCGTGCTGATCGCTGCCGGTAGTCTGAATCTTGGTGACATCATCGAAGCACAACGCGGCAATCCGTTAACGTGGTTCTGGTTACCGCTGTTGCCGTTGTTCGTGATCTACTTCGTCTCCGGACTTGCGGAAACGAACCGCGCGCCGTTCGACGTGAGTGAGGGCGAATCTGAAATCGTCGCCGGTTTCCACGTCGAATATGCCGGTATGGCCTTTGCGCTGTTCTTCCTGGCCGAATACGCGAACATGATCATGATCTCGGCATTAACTGCGGTCCTGTTCCTTGGCGGGTGGTTGTCACCGTTTCCAATCTTTGCTGACGTGCCCGTGATCGGGCTGTTCTTCGGCGACGGCATCCATTGGTTCGTCTTCAAGACCGCGCTTTTCCTTTTTCTGTTTTTGTGGTTCCGCGCCACTTTCCCGCGCTTCCGCTACGATCAAATCATGCGCCTCGGCTGGAAAGTCTTTCTGCCGATCACGATAGTCTGGCTGGTCGTCGTAGCCACGCTCGTCGTGTTCGAAGTGCCACCGTGGTTCGCCGCGGCGAGTTGAGCAGGAGTACGTAATGAGCACATTTGATTATCTGAAAAGCCTGACCCTGTGGGAACTCGTCAAGGGTCTGCGCTTAACCGGTCGCCACTTGTTCGAGCGCAAGATCACGGTGCAGTACCCGGAAGAGAAAACGCCGCAATCGCCGCGGTTCCGCGGCCTGCATGCGCTGCGACGATATCCAAATGGCGAAGAACGCTGTATCGCCTGCAAGCTGTGCGAAGCCGTATGTCCGGCAGTTGCGATTACGATTGAGTCGGAGCCGCGCGATGACGGTACGCGACGCACCACGCGCTATGACATCGATCTGACGAAATGCATTTTCTGTGGATTCTGCGAGGAGTCCTGCCCGGTCGATTCTATCGTGGAAACCCGGCACTTCGAGTATCACGGAGAGCAACGTGGCGACCTGTTGATGACGAAGGAAAAGCTTCTCGCTCACGGCGATCTGTTCGAAGAAGAAATCGCTCGCGACCGCGAAACCGAAGCGATGTACCGCTAACGCGACCACTGGAATACCGGCACCGATTATCATGACCGTCGAAACCGTCGTTTTTTATTTCTTCGCGATTACGCTGATTTTCGCCGCGTCGATGGTGATTACGGTGCGCAATCCCGTACATGCGGCGTTGTTCCTGATCATGTCGTTCTTCGCGAGTTCGGGCTTGTGGATGTTGCTCGAAGCCGAGTTCCTCGCGATCACGCTCGTGCTTGTTTATGTTGGCGCCGTAATGGTGTTGTTTCTGTTCGTCGTCATGATGCTCGACATCAATCTGACGGTGCTGCGAGAGGGGTTCGCCAGTTACCTGCCGGTCGCATTTGTCGTTGCAGTCGCAATGATGGTGTCGCTGGGCCTCGTCGTCGGCAAAACGAATTTCGGGCTCGATGTCGTCGCACCGGCAGAACGCGCTACCGCTGAATACAGCAATACGGAAGCACTTGGCCGGGTGTTGTACACGGATTACGTGTTCCCGTTCGAGATCGCCGCGGTCATTCTGCTCGTAGCGATCATCGCGGCGATCGCCCTGACGCTGCGCCCGTCACGACAGACGAAGGCGCCGAAACCCGAACACCAGGTGACGGTTCGCAGCGCGGACCGGATCCGAATCGTTAAAATGGATTCCGAATGATGATGTCCTGTAACGCCTGTCAGCGGACCCTGCGGGTAACCGGAAACTAGATCACGATGTTATCGCTCGCTCATTTCCTGCTCATTGGCGCCGTACTTTTCTGTCTCAGCGTCGCCGGTATTTTCATCAACCGGAAGAACGTTATCGTTCTGCTCATGTGCGTCGAATTGATGCTGTTGGCTGTGAATATGAATTTCATCGCGTTCTCGCATTTCAACGGGGACATCGCCGGACAGGTCTTCGTGTTTTTTATTCTGACCGTTGCCGCCGCGGAGGCAGCGATTGGTCTTGCGATCCTTGTCGTGCTGTTCAGAAACCGCAATTCGATCAACGTCGAAGATCTGAACCGGATGAACGGTTGATGAAGCGCCGAATCACCAACTCCCTGTAATCCCGAGAAGCGGAAAAGCAACGTGCAGAACCTATTACTAATGATCGTCCTCGCGCCGCTTGCCGGCGCTGTCGTTACCGGCTTGTTCGGCCGCGACGTGGGACGTTCCGGTGCGCACTGGATTACGATAGTCGGGGTTGGCGTTTCGTTCGTCCTGTCGATGCTCGTGTTCTACAGAATCGTGATCGCGGGCGAGCCAAGCTATAACGCGAACGTCTATACCTGGCTCGAAAGTGGCGGTATATCGTTTCACGTTGGATTTTTGGTTGACGAATTGACGGCAACGATGATGGTCGTCGTCACGTTTGTATCGTGGATGGTGCATATCTACACGATCGGCTACATGCACGACGATCCGGGATATCAACGTTTCTTTTCCTACATCTCGCTGTTTACGTTCAGCATGCTGATGCTCGTGATGGCGAACAATTTCATGCAGCTGTTCTTCGGCTGGGAAGCGGTGGGACTGGTGTCCTACCTCCTGATCGGATTCTGGTACAAGCGCGACACCGCAATCTACGCGAACCTGAAGGCCTTCCTCGTCAATCGGGTTGGCGATTTCGGCTTCCTGCTCGGCATCGCGGCGGTGCTCATGTACTTCTCGTCGCTGGACTATGTCGAGGTTTTCGCCCAGACGAACGACATGGCGGGCGCCACGATCACGCTGTGGGGTGACACCGAGTGGTCACTGATGACGGTAATCTGCATCCTCCTGTTCATCGGTGCCATGGGCAAATCGGCACAGGTTCCCCTGCACGTGTGGCTGCCCGACTCGATGGAAGGTCCTACCCCGATTTCCGCACTGATCCACGCGGCGACCATGGTCACGGCGGGAATTTTCATGGTTGCGAGAATGTCGCCGCTGTTCGAAATGTCGACCACCGCACTGTCGTTCGTGCTCGTCATTGGGGCGGTAACCGCGTTTTTCATGGGTCTGCTCGGGCTCGTCCAACACGATATCAAGCGCGTCGTCGCGTACTCCACGCTGTCGCAGCTGGGCTATATGACCGTGGCACTTGGTGCTTCGGCGTACTCCGCTGCAATTTTCCACCTCATGACGCATGCGTTTTTCAAGGCGCTGCTGTTCCTCGCCGCGGGCTCCGTCATTATCGGCATGCACCACGAGCAGGATATGCGCCGTATGGGTGGGCTCCGGCGTTATATGCCAATCACGTGGATCACGTGCCTGATCGGATCCTTCGCACTTATCGGCTTCCCCGGCACCGCCGGCTTTTTCTCGAAAGACGCCATTATCGAAGCCGTGCATGCGTCGCAGACGCCAGGCGCCTCGATTGCCTATCTCGCCTGCCTTGTCGGCGTCTTCATTACTGCGCTGTATTCGTTCCGGCTCGTGTTTCTGGTCTTTCACGGCGAACCGCGTATGGACGACCATACCCGCGAACACGTCCACGAGACGCCGGCCGTCGTCTGGGGACCGCTCGTCGCGCTCGCAATTCCGTCCGTCGTGATCGGTGCGATAGCAATCGGACCGATGCTGTTCGGCGATTATTTCGGCAGCAGTATTTTCGTCGCGCCGAACCACGACGTAATCGGACACATGGCCGAGGACTACCACGGGGTCATCGGTTTCGTCTGGCACGGCATATTGCAACCGCCGTTCTGGCTCGCGATGGGCGGACTCGCTACTGCCTGGTACCTCTATTTACGCCGACCGGATTTGCCACGGCGGATCGCGGAACGGACTTCAGTGATCTACGAGATCCTCCTAAACAAGTACGGCTTCGACCGATTCAACGACTGGTTCTTCGCCGGCGGCGCCCGGGGGACGGGACGAATGTTCTGGCAGATTGGTGACGTCGCGCTGATAGACGGCCTCGTCGTTAACGGATCAGCGAAAATGGTCGCCTGGGGCGCTGGGGTGGTCCGCCACGTGCAATCAGGTTATCTCTATCACTATGCTTTCGCGATGATCCTTGGTTTGCTGGCGCTGCTGGCCGTGTTCGTTCACGGCTGGGCCGGTTGAGTGACGCTTCCCGACAATTACAGATAAGAACGATTAGATAATACCGATGCTTGCCGAGCTTCCAATTCTTAGTCTGTGTATCTGGGTCCCGATCATCGGTGGCCTGTGGGTCGTGTTCGCGGGCAGCCGCGTACCAGCGGATGCCGTGCGTAAGGACGCACTGCTGTTTTCGCTAATTACGTTCGCGCTGTCGTTGTTTCTGTGGCGCGATTTCGACAACGCCAGCGGCGCGATGCAATTCGTTGAACGCCTGCCGTGGATCGCGCCGTTCGACATTTTCTACCACGTTGGCATAGACGGAATTTCGCTGCCGCTGATTTTGCTCACCACGTTCACGACGATACTGATCGTTCTGGCCGGATGGGAGGTCATTACCGATCGGGTGAACCAGTACATGGGCGCTTTCCTGATTCTCGAAGGTTTGATGATCGGAGTATTCAGCGCGCTCGATGCCGTACTGTTCTATGTGTTCTGGGAAGCCATGCTGATCCCGATGTTCCTGATCATCGGCATCTGGGGCGGCCCGAATCGCGTGTACGCCACGATCAAGTTTTTTCTGTACACGTTTCTCGGTTCGGTCTTCATGCTCGTCGCGCTGCTCTATCTTTATCAGCAGACGAATGACAGTTTCGCAATCCAGGACATGCACGCCGTCGCGTTGAGCCTGACCGAGCAAAAGTGGATTTTCGTCGCGTTCCTGCTCGCGTTCGCGGTGAAGGTTCCAATGTGGCCAGTGCATACGTGGTTGCCGGACGCACATGTCGAAGCCCCGACCGGCGGCTCTGTCGTGCTGGCGGCAATCATGCTGAAAATGGGCGGCTACGGTTTTATCCGGTTCTCACTGCCAATCGCCCCTAATGCATCGCAGGCGCTCGATGGCCTGATGATAGCCTTGTCACTGATCGCGGTTGTATACATCGGATTCGTCGCGCTGGCGCAATCCGATATGAAGAAACTCATTGCATATTCCTCGATCTCGCACATGGGTTTCGTCACGCTCGGTTTCTTCCTCGGCTGGCGGATTTTCGCGAATACGGGCGACTGGGCGGATGCCGCGATGGGTATCGAAGGCGGCATGGTGCAGATGATCTCGCACGGTTTCGTATCCGCGGCATTATTCCTGTGTGTCGGCGTAATGTATGACCGGGTCCACAGCCGCCAGATCGGCGATTACGGCGGTGTCGTCAATACGATGCCCAGGTTCGCCGCGTTCATGTTGTTGTTCGCGATGGCGAATGCGGGCCTCCCCGGGACGTCGGGCTTCGTCGGTGAGTTTCTCGTCATTCTTAGCGCGTTCAAGGCATCGTTCTGGTTCGCGTTCTTCGCCGCCATCACCCTGATCCTCGGCGCGGCCTACACATTGTGGATGTACAAGCGCGTAGCGTTTGGCGAGATCAAGAATGATGCGGTGCGTACGCTCAGCGATATTACGCTACGCGAAACCGTGATCCTGATTGCGCTGGCCATTCCCACGCTGTTGCTTGGTCTGTGGCCGGCACCGTTACTCGAAATGATGCACGCGAGTATCGACCAGCTCGTTGCGCATATTGCCCAGACTAAAATTCCGTTGTGATCCTATGACTGATCTCGGCTTGATAATCCCCGAACTGAGCCTGCTGACGCTCGCCTGTGCGGTGCTCCTGATCGATGTGTTTCGCGGCCGCGCATCCAGTGGGGTTACATTCTGGGCGGCCATCATCACGGCACTGATCGTGCTGTCGCAGATGGCGCTGTATTTCCCGAGCGGCTCATCAATCGCGTTCTACGGTGCGATAAAACTCGATCCGATGGGGACGGTCCTGAAAGCTTTCTCGCTCGTACTCGCGATGCTGTCGTTCTTCTACGCGCGCGATTATTTCGACAAGAATCGCGTGCAATTCTCCGAGTACTACATTCTGTCCCTGTTCGCGACGATTGGCATGCTTGTGCTCATATCCGCCAACAGCATGCTCACGGTATACCTCGGGCTCGAACTGCTTTCGCTGTCGCTCTATGCCATGGTCGCAATGAACCGCGATTCGGTTGAATCGTCCGAGGCGGCGATGAAATACTTCATCCTCGGTGCGCTCGCCTCCGGCATGCTGCTGTATGGCATATCAATCCTGTACGGCGTCAGCGGGACGCTGCAACTCGACGAATTGCTCGCGTATTCCGACGTTAGCGGCCAGGAGCGGGTGTTGATGGTATTTGGCGCCGTCTTCGTCATCGTCGGGGTAGCATTCAAGCTTGGCGTCGTGCCTTTCCACATGTGGCTGCCCGACGTCTATCAGGGGGCCTCGACACCGGTGACGCTGTTTATCGGTACCGCACCGAAAATCGCCGCGTTCGCGATGGCCATACGCCTGCTTGCCGACGGGCTGCAGGGACTCGCGACGGAATGGGCGGGAATGCTCGTAATCCTGTGCGTATTGTCGATGGCTATCGGCAATGTGGTGGCGATTGCGCAAACAAATATCAAACGCATGCTCGCGTACTCCACGATCGCGCATATGGGATTCTTGCTGCTCGGCATTTTGTCGGCAAATGCATCCGGCTACGCCGCATCGATGTTCTATGTCATTGTCTATGCGCTCATGAGTATGGGCGCTTTTGGGACGATCATCCTGCTGAGCCGCTTTGACAGTGAAGCCGACACGCTCGGTGATTTCAGCGGCCTCGCGAAGCGTAGTCCGTGGTTTGCTTTTATCATGCTCGTGTTGATGTTCTCGATGGCCGGTGTGCCGCCATTCGCGGGATTCTGGGCTAAATGGTATGTGTTGAAAGAGGTGATCGCCGCCGGGTACGTGTGGCTTGCCGGTGTCGCCGTGCTGTTCTCGATTATCGGTGCTTACTATTACCTCCGTGTCGTGAAACTCATGTATTTTGACGCCGCGAACGATCGCAATGAGCTCGAAGCAAGCCAGGACATGAAGCTGGTGCTGAGTGTCAACGGGCTCGCAATCTTCCTGCTCGGCGTACTGCCCGGTGCGCTCATGTCGATTTGCATCATCGTTACAATCCCGTACGCGGGCTGAGTAATGCCTCGTTGCCGGTGCGTGCCGGCAACCGCTTGCGCATCAGCCGGGCGATAAAAATTCGCTGCCGCAGGACGGCATCCAGTCCGAACTCCGCGGTGGCCACCGTAAACCATGTCTGAGGAATTTTGCCAATGCTCACCGATTGCAGGGGTCTCGAAATAACGTGCGCTGATCAGGCGGCGCTCGATATATACGAAGCGTCGCTGGTCGACCTGTGGAACTACCGGCT
Organism: Gammaproteobacteria bacterium; assembly: GCA_965216305.1. GTDB lineage: Bacteria > Pseudomonadota > Gammaproteobacteria > UBA11873. Next base: position 905,748 of record OZ244144.1, read on the forward strand.
TGCTGCACCGAAAGTGCTCAAAGGCGCACTCGAAATCGATGCACAGTTTCCGATGGCGCATATCGTGCGCGGCTATATCATGTCGATGCTTGAATCCATCGTCGTCCGCCCGAAAATGATGGCAGCGGTAGAGCACGTTCGCGCGACCGTGGACCCGGCGAGTACCCGCGAACTGCTTCACGCCGATGCACTCGAGGGCCTCGCCACCGGCAATACGAATAAAGCCTCCGCGGCCTGGGAGGCGATCCTCGCCGAGTATCCGCACGATCTCCTGGCGCTGAAAATGCACCACCATTCGACGTTCTGGACGGGACGCAACTATGTCATTCGCAACACCGTGGCGGGTGTGTTCGACGCATGGGATACCTCGATCCCGGGGTACAGCTTCGTGCTCGGCATGATGTGTTTCGGGCTCGAGGAGTGCGGCGATTACGCGAGCGCCGAGCCGTTCGGCCGTCGTTCGATCGATATGAACGGTGACGATTTGTGGGCGATTCACTCCATCGCCCATGTGCTAGAAATGCAGGGTCGCATCGATGAAGGGATCACCTTGCTCGATCGCGATCCGGCCGAATGGGCGGACCGCAATCCGTTCCAGGGGCACAACTGGTGGCACCTTGCCTTGTTCGGGCTCGAGAAAGGTGATTACGATTTCGTGCTGAAGATTTACGACGACTTAATCATCACCTCGAACACGGAGTTCTTTCTGGATATCCAGAACGGCGCCTCACTGCTGAAACGGCTGGAACTTCAGGGCGTCGACGTCGGGAACCGCTGGGACGGACTCGTTGACTACGCGGAGAAACAAATCGACGATCATGTGCTGTCGTTCACGGATCTGCACAGCTGCATGGCACTGGCCGCGACGAACAGGAACGACGTGCTCGAGCGTTATCTCGCGTCATTGAGATCATTCGCGCAGACGCCGGATAATTATTCTGCATCGATAACGGACCGAATCGTTATCCCGATGTGCGAGGGCGTTATTGCGTTTGAGAACGGCGACTTCGAACAGGCCGCCGAATGCCTGTGGCCGCTGCGCGACCAATGGTCACCCATTGGCGGCAGCCACGCCCAACGCGATATCTTCACCCAGATCCTGATCGACGCCACGATAGGCGCGAAACAGTTCTCACGCGCGCGTACGCTGCTGTCACAGCGCCTGAGCCTGCGTCCGCAAAGCGTTGGCAGCTGGAACAAATATGCGCAGGTCCAGCAGGCGCTGGGTAATGCAGGCCGCGCGCAATACGCTGCGGCACGCGCAGCGACGATCAGCTAACGGGAGGACACACTCGTGCACTACGGACTCACTACGGAACAGCTCGATCTGCAGGTGCGCGCGCGCGAGCTCGCCACCGGCGTGATCGCGCCGCGTGCGGCCGATGTTGACCGCGAGGAACAATACCCCTGGGACAACGTGAAGGCCTTGAACGAGGCCGGCTTCATGGGCATGACCATCCCGCCGGAATACGGCGGTGCCGGATTGAGTTTCCTCGATGCCGCGCTCGTGATCGAGGAGATGGCAAAGGTGTGCGGCGTAACCGGTCGCATCAGCGTCGAAGCGAACATGGGAGCGATCTCCGCAGTGATGCAATACGGCACCGAGGCGCAGAAACGTCTCGCCGCCGAACTCGTCCTCGCCGGCGACAAGCCGGCGATCTGCATCACCGAACCCGGTGCCGGGAGCGCAGCGACGGAAATGACGAGCCGTGCGGACCAGCGCGGCGATGAGTATGTGCTGAATGGCAAGAAGCACTGGATTACGGGCGGCGGGGTGTCGCGTTTCCACCTGATCTTCGCCCGCGTGTTCGATGAACAGGGCGCAGACTGCGGGATCGGTGGCTTTATCGCGATTCGCGACGAAGACAAGGGACTCACCGTCGGACAGCGTGAGCCCACGATGGGCCTGCGCGGAATTCCGGAAACGGAAATTCTGTTCGAGGACCTCGTGATCAATAAATCCCGGGTGCTGATGCCGCCGTCGGGTTTCAAGCGCGGGTTCGGCGACCTGATGAATGCGTATAACGCGCAGCGTGTCGGTGCGGGCACCGTCGCCCTCGGACTCGCTGCCGGCGCTTACGAGCGTGCGCGGCGCTTTACGCTGGAACGCGAACAGTTCGGGCGCCCGATTGCGGAATTTCAGGGACTCCAGTGGATCCTCGCGGATATGAGTACCCAACTCGAAGCGGCGCGTCTCATGATCTACAGTGCGGCGCGTTCGCGCGGAGCGGATGGTTCACCGTTTCCCGACGCCAACGCGGCTGCGCAAGCGAAGCTGTTCGCCTCCGAGATGGCAATCAAAGTAACGAACGACGCCCTCCAGCTATTCGGTGCCAAAGGCTATTCACGCAACACTCCGATCGAACGAATGGTACGCGATGCGCGCATGTTCACCATTGGCGGCGGCACCGCGCAGATATTGCGCACCGTGATCGCCACCCGCATTCTGGAGCGGAAATTCCCGCAAACACGCGACGGCTACGTCCGCCCGAACACGCGCGCCGACGCACCAAACCTGAAAGCGGTCTGAACCGGCTGCGGGCCGATCGCTATCCCGATAAAGGAAGATTCATGTCAGCATCGCCTAACGACGATACCGCGCCAAAGAAAATGATCACTGGCGCCTTTAAATGGGATGATCCCTTCCTGCTTGAATCGGACCTGAGCGACGAGGAGCGGCTTGTGCAGGAGACCGCGCGCAAGTATGCCGAGGAAAAACTCATGCCTCGCGTCGTGACAAGTTTCCGCGATGAGTCGTTCGATCGGGAAATCATCCGCGAACTGGGCGCGCTCGGTTTGCTCGGTGCGACACTGCCCGAAAAATACGGTTGCGCCGGGCTCGGTTACGTCTGTTACGGGCTTATCGCGCGCGAGATCGAGCGTATCGATTCAGGCTTTCGATCTGCGGCCAGTGTGCAGTCTTCGCTCGTGATGCAGCCGATCTATGCGTATGGCGACGAGGCGCAACGTGAAAAATACCTGCCGAAACTCGCGAGCGGCGAATGGGTGGGGTGTTTCGGTTTGACGGAGCCGGATCATGGATCCGACGCCGGTTCGATGAAATCACGCGCGCGCAGCGTCGATGGCGGTTTCCGCTTGAGCGGCAACAAGATGTGGATCTCGAACGCACCCATGGCCGACGTGTTTGTTGTCTGGGCAAAGGACGATGAGGGCGTGATTCGTGGCTACATCCTCGAACGCGGTATGGAAGGACTCTCGACGCCGAAAATTGAAGGCAAGTTTTCAATGCGCGCATCGATGACCGGGGAAATCGTCATGGACGAGGTGTTCGTTCCGGCCGCGAATAAATTGCCGAACGCGCGCGGACTGGGCGGCCCGTTCGGTTGTCTCAACAGCGCGCGCTTCGGGATCTCCTGGGGCGCGATGGGTGCGGCGGAGGCGTGCTGGCATGTCGCGCGTAATTACACGCTCGAACGCTCGCAGTTTGGTCGTCCGCTCGCAGCGAACCAGCTGATCCAGAAAAAGCTTGCCGATATGCAGACCGAGATAACCCTCGGTCTTAATGCCTCGCTACGGGTTGGTCGCCTGATCGAGCGCGGCGACGCCGCGCCGGAAATGATCTCGCTGATAAAACGTAACAATGCCGGCAAGGCGCTCGATATCGCGCGTACGGCGCGCGACATGCTGGGCGGCAACGGAATTTCTGACGAATTCCACGTGATTCGTCATTTGTTGAATCTTGAATCCGTGAATACCTACGAGGGTACGCACGATGTGCATGCACTGATACTTGGGCGCACCCAGACCGGCATCCAGGCGTTCACCGGCGCGTAGTCTGTCCGCGTCCCGGGCCGTGCGAGTCCTTGCCCGGTCGTGCGGGAACCAGAGTCCCGGGAACCGCACGCCGTAATTTCTATACCGTCAGTGCCTGGCCCATCTGCAGCCGGGTGCCTGCACGCAGTTCGGGCAACCACTGCCAGCGTTGCGCCGCACCGACGATGATCACGGTCGAACCCATGTTGAAGCGTCCAAGCTCCTCGCCGCGCTCGAGTCTGCCGAAGTCGCCCGACGCAGGGATCGCGTACCTTGCGCTCCCGTTTGCCACCGCACGGGTCGCGGCGGATAAATCGCACAAGGTCAGTTCCATCGAAGCCACGAGCATCGCGCCGACGAGAATCACAGCGATGGGGCCATGTTCCGTGTCGAATTCAACGACGACGCGTTCGTTGCGTGCGAACAGGCGGTCGACGCAACGCGCGGTGCGCTGGTTCACTGAGAACAATTGACCGGGCACGTAGCGGATTGCAGTGATGCGGCCACCGAACGGTGCATGTACGCGATGGTAATTGTGCGGAGCGAGATAAACCGTCAGGAAATTGCCGCCGACATAAGGTGCCGCTGCCGGCGTATCAAGCGCGAGTAATGCCGCGAGCGAATAATCGCGGCCTTTCGCCTGCAGCAGGCGATCGCCGTCCAGCGTTCCGAGCTGGCTGATCGTACCGTCGGCCGGGCTGACCAGGGCCGCCGGATCGCTTGCCAATGGGCGAACGTGCGCTTGTAGCGCACGGGTAAAAAAGTCATTGAAGCTTGTGTAGTCGCTGATAGACGTGCGCTCGGCCTCGTTCAAGTCCACATCGTAGAACGCGAGGAAGGACTTGATCAGAAAGTTGCGCACGCCAGGATGGCGGATGCGGGCGATCCGGCCCGCAAGTTGCGACAAAGCATGATGCGGCGCCACGTATTGCGGCAGTGTGATTAGTCGATCGATTCGTGGCATTGTCCGTCCGCGCGCGTCTATTTAACTTTCCTGACCGCGAACTCAACCTGCGCGATGCCGCCGTCGTTACACACGAATTCCAGCTCGATCGAGTCCCCGCTTCGGATCGGACTTCGCGGTGCCATCAGCATCAGGTGCTTACCTCCCGGCGTGAAATCCGCGCTTTCCCCGGCTTCCAGACGCAGCGAATGGAGATGCACCATGCGCACCCGGTCGCCGTCATTGAGATTGTCGTGCATCATGACGGAACCGCAACAATCGCTCTCAATCTGCGCGATCGAAAGCGGCTCACCGTCGGTGTTCTGCAAAGTTACGTACCCTGCCGCCACGTTAGCGACAGGCGGCGGTTCGCGCACCCAGGCGCCGGTCGCGGACAGGCCGTCACATGCGATTGCCGTGTTTGCCGACATCGCTACCGCAAGCGCTAATAGCGTGGCTGGCTCGTAGCTGATCATGCGCCGTCACCGAGGTAATCGATAATTTGTGTGACGCTGTGCGTAATCGCATCGACGCTGTGTGGCGGGGAAAACAGACCCACCGTATTCAGGGCCGGATCGACAAGCAGGATCGATGCGGAGTGATCCATGGTGTAGGTGGCTTCCCCGGGGGTGTCGATTTTCATGTACAGCACGCCGAACTGCGCCGCGAACGCGGACAGACGTTCGTCATCGGCGGTGGCGCCGATAAACTCCTCGTTGAAATAATCGACGTAGGCGCGCAGTATTTCCGGACGGTCCCGATCCGGATCGACGGACACGAATACCACCTGTGGCACCGTGGTGGGCGTCTTCCCGGTGTGCAATTTCTCCACCACCCGGGCGAGCGTGTTCATCGTAGTGGGACAGACGTCCGGGCAATTGGCGAAACCGAAAAACACGAGTGTCCAGCGCCCGATGAAATCCTCTTCGGTCAACGTCGTGCCATCGTCACGATCGAGTTCAAACGTGGACAAGCGCGGTGGCTCCGGCCACAGGAATCCGTCGATCGCTGGCGTTTCCTCGCTATGTATCGTCACGGCGAGATACAGACCGGCAGCGAATGCCACGCACGCGAGAACGGTGGCCGCAACGAAGAATAATCGGTTCATGGAGCGGTCGGGTGCGTGGATTGATCGGACAGGGTCATGCGGTCATTATAACGAACTGCGTCGCGCTGCCGCGCCGCGTTTGCCAGCTGGCAGGCCCGAGAGCCGGCGGTCAACCCAGTTTGCCGGAGAGAGTTCCGAGTCAGGCCCATTAAACGCATGTATTCCCCCTGAACGATGAGTGCACCGATCCCGGAAACGCTCGGCAAATACGAAATCAGCCATGAAGTTGGTCGTGGAAGTATGGGGGCGGTATTTGCGGCATACGACCCCTACATTGGCCGGCCGGTTGCGGTGAAGCTCGCGCTGGCCGATGCCTTGAAGGACAAGACGTCCGGTGAAAGGTTCCGGAAAATGTTTTTCAATGAAGCGCATACCGCGGGTATGTTGCGACATCCGAATATTCTCGACATTTTTGATGCCGGTGTGGATGAAGACAAGTGCTTCATCGTGATGGAGCTCGTCAACAGCGGTACGACGATTAAGGAACATTGCCGCAGCGACAATCTGTTACCTGTTGGTGTTGCTGCGGAAATCATCTTTAAATGCGCGAAGGCGCTCGATTACGCGCACAAGCAGGGCGTCATCCACCGCGACATCAAGCCGACGAACATCCTGCTCACGGCGGAAAATGATGTAAAAATCGCCGATTTCAGCATTGCCCATATCGCACGCAGCGATATGTCGGAGACGATGCCAATGGGTTTTGTCGGCTCACCCCGATATATGTCACCCGAGCAGGTGCAGGAAGACGAGATCACGAACCAGACGGATCTGTTCTCACTCGGGATCGTCGCCTACGAAATGTTCACCGGCCACCATCCGTTCGGCGGCGAGACGTTTTCGAGCCTCATTCATAAAGTGATCAACGAAGATCCGGTCCCTATGCGACGCTTTCGCAGCGATCTGCCGGATTTGCTCGAGGGGATCATCTTCAAGGCACTCGAGAAGTCGCCCCAGCGGCGCTACCGTTCGGGTCTCGACTTTGCGTCGGCGCTGAGCATGCTGTTCACCCACCTCGACCAGCCACAATCGGATATCCCTGCGCAGGAAAAATTCAATTACGTCAGGGATCTCGATTTCTTTCGCGGCTTCCCGGATTCCGAGATTTGGGAAATTATTCGCGCGAGCGTGTGGCAGGAGGTGGATGTGGACGAAGTAATCATCGAGGAGGGCGATATCGATGATGCTTTTTTTATCATCACGGCCGGCGCCGTGCGGGTAACGAAAGGCGGTCAGCGCCTCAGCGAACTGCGCCAGGGCGATTGCTTCGGCGAGATGGGTTATCTGAGCCGCATCAAGCGTAGTGCCACCGTCACCGCGACAAAACCGGTGTCGCTGATGAAAGTGAATTCCAATCTCATCGAGCAGGTCACACCGGAGTGCCAGTTGCGTTTCTACAAGGTCTTCCTGCGAGTGCTTGTTGAGCGCCTTTCGTCGACTAACGAAATGGCGGTACGCAGTCTGCGTGCCGGCGCATGAACCGCGCCGGGGACGCTCACGCGCGAGCGCGCAGGTAGCGCGCGATCAAATCGGCTGTCGAGGGATCATGGGTCGCCAGACTCGACTGGTGAAATTCCGCGAGAATCGTATCCGCCAGACCCTTGCCGAGTTCCACGCCCCATTGGTCGAACGGATTGATCCCCCAGATTACGGCCTGGGTGTAGGTTTTGTGCTCGTACATCGCCAGCAACGCGCCGAGAGATTCCGGCGTTAACGCGTCAAAGACGATCATCGTGTTTGGCCGGTTTCCGGGGCAGGCGCGGTGCGCGGCCAGCACATCCGGGTTGCCCCTGGCAGCACCTGCGCGGCCGGACATCAAACCCTCTGCCTGTGCGAAACAGTTCGCGACGAGCATGTCCTGGTGTTCGCGCTTCGCGATCGGATTCGTCATCGCAACGAGAAACTCGATCGCGGTTTGACGCGTGCCCTGATGGAGTTGTTGAAAAAACGCGTGTTGCACGTTCGTTCCAACGCCACCCCAGAGCACCGGCGAAGACGCAACGCCGAGCTCGACGCCATCGCTCGACACACGCTTGCCGTTACTCTCCATCTCCAGCTGCTGCAGGTATTCCGTGAGGCGCTGCAAGCGATCGTCGTAGGGTACGATGGCAAGGCTGTCGCACCCGATGAAGTTATTGTTCCAGACCGCCGTAAGGCCGAGCATTACCGGGATATTGTTTGCCGCGCTGGCGGTGCGGAAATGTTCATCCATCGCATGCGCGCCGGTGAGCAGGCGCTCGAAACCATCAACCCCGACCGCGATTGCAATACTCAGGCCGATTGCCGACCACAACGAATAGCGTCCTCCCACCCAGTCCCACATGGGGAAGATATTGCTTTCGGCGACGCCGAACTCCACGGCGCGGGCCGGTTGCGATGTCACCGCGACAAACTGCGCCGAAATCGATTCAGGATCCGTCGCGTTCGCGCTCAGCCACTTTCTCGCCGTACGCGCGTTCAACAGCGTTTCTGCTGTAGTGAACGATTTCGAAGCGATAATGAACAGTGTCGTCGCGGGATTGAGACGCGCGAGGACCGTTTCGATGTCACCCCCATCCACGTTCGACACAAAGTGAACGCCGATGCCCGTTGTGCGATCGGCGCGCAACGCCTCACACACAACCTGAGGACCGAGGTGCGATCCGCCGATGCCGATATTCACCACGTCGCGCACGGCTTCGCCGCTGAATCCACGCAATTCTCCGGTGATGATTCTGCTCGCGAGCCGGGCGAGCTGCTGTTTCACCCGGATCACCTCGGCATGGCGGTCGGACAAAGCTGCATCGACCTTGGCGCCCGCCGGGGTTCTCAGCAGCATGTGCAAAGCAGGGCGGTCTTCCGTAACGTTCACGTGCTTACCGGCAAACAGCGCGGCGATGCCGGCCTCGAGTCCGCGTTCGGCCCCGAGCGCGAGCAGCTTGTCGACAACCGCGCGATCGAGCGGGTTCTTCGACAGATCCACATGCAGGCCCGCGGCGTCGAGAGTGAGGTAGGATAGCCGCGCGGGGTCGCTGACAAACAGCGACCCGGTGCGGCACTCGCGTAAGCGCTCGGCATCGCGGTGGAGCGCCTGCCAGGCAGGAATTTCGGTCAATCGCATGCTGATGGATCCGTGATCAGGTCTGGATAAAGTGTATTCAAACTGCCATGAGCAACGGTCTGCGCGCACGCTGAAAGCAGGCGTGCACGTGCGTAACTGGATAACGTTTCGCCGATAAACGGCTAGGCGATAGGCAGTTTTTCAATTACTATGTTTGGACGACCATGGCCGGCCGGCTGCGCCAAAAAGTACCCACAGGCGGCGTCAGACAAGCGGTACACTCCAACATCTAAGCGACCTGAATAATGAGCGATGACCGCCCCGAAAGTCTAGGAAAATACCAAGTCGTCGAAGAGATCGATCGCGGCAGCATGGGCACGGTTTATCTCGGCCACGATCCGTATATCGATCGACCGGTTGCGATCAAGGTAGCGCATGCGGAACAACTCGCTGACGATGAGTCCGGCGATCGCTACCGGAAAATGTTTTTCAACGAGGCCCACACCGCCGGCCGGCTGACACACCCGAACATCATCGGCATTTACGATGCCGGCGTTGACGAAGAATCCTGCTACATCGTGATGGAGTACATCAAGGGCGGGCAAACCCTGAAGCCGTACACGAAAGCAGACGCCCTGCTGTCAATCGAGAAAGTTGTCGAAATAGTTTTCAAGTGCGCCAAGGCGCTTGACTATGCGCACAAGCAGGGCGTGATTCACCGTGACATCAAGCCCACGAACATCCTTGTAACCGAAGACATGGACGTGAAGATCGGCGATTTCAGCATTGCCCACATCACGAAAATGGATTCCACCGAGACGATGCCGATGGGCCTCGTCGGTTCGCCCCGATACATGTCGCCGGAACAGATTCAGGAAGACATCATCACGAACCAGACCGATATCTTTTCGCTTGGTATCGTGATGTACGAACTGCTCACCGGTAAACACCCTTTCGCGGCCGACAACTTCTCGCGCCTCGTGCAGAAGATTCTTAACGAAGAGCCGCCGGAAATCAGCGAGTTCCGCAGTGATGTTGGCGACGCGCTGGTCGGGATCGTAAAGAAAGCGATGGCGAAAGATTGCGCGAACCGCTACGCGATGGGGCTTGATCTCGCCTCTGATTTGAGCCGCGCGTTCGACGCATTGCTCGATGAGCCGCAGGAAAATATTACGGAACATGAACAGTTCGCGGCGGTAAAACAACTCGATTTCTTCCAGGGCTTCCCCGATGCCGAAGTCTGGGAGATCGTTCGTGCCGGCAAGTGGCAGGATTACAGCGACGGCGAAGAAATCATCATCGAAGGCGAACTCGATGATTCGTTCTATATTATTGTGCATGGCGAAGTCGCGGTGCGAAAAAACGCGAAGATTCTTCGCACGCTGCTTGCCGGTGATTGCTTCGGGGAAATGGGTTATCTCGCGAAAACGAAACGCACGGCAACGATCGTTGCCTACGGCGACACGTCCATACTGAAAGTGAACTCGACGGTGATCTCACAGGTCTCACTGAATTGCCAGGTACGGTTTCTGAAGGTGTTCCTGCGCACGTTGATACACCGGCTGTCGGTGACGACGGAGAAGGTTTCGCAGGAAGTCTGACGCGTGCCGCAGCGGCTTCCGCCGCGCTTGCACACAAGTTTCCGTAGCCGCGAGTGCCACCGCGATGCCGATAATGAATGCGGCGTATTCCCGCGCGGCCGGCGGCCTGCCGCGCGGTCTGCGGCCGCGGAGAACCTCCCAAAGCAGAGAGCAAATGAGCACGATTCACTCCCTCATCGAGTCTTTACGCACCGGCGTCGACCTCGGGTCGTTCAACGTCGAGATCCAGATGCTTTACGAACACTGGCTCAAGAATGACAGTTGGGGTGCGCGCAACGAAGCATTACCCCTCGTTGTCGGAGTTGATCCGGAGCTGTGGCAGAGTTATCTCGAAACCGGAGAACTCAACGCCACGGAACAATCGCTGTGGGATACCTATCAACGTGAAGCCGGGATCGCCACGGAGTCGGACTGCGTGCCGGTGCAAGACGTAGTGTCGTTCTTTCGCGCTCAGCGCGTTGAAATGCCGGCGAGTTTCTCGCGCCTGTACGATTTCATCCGCCAAACGACACTTGCCGCACAGGCCGAACCAACGGACGCGGCGCTAACGTCCCCGCGCGGGGAGGAAACCGAAGTCGTGCTTGGGGCGGCGCTCGCGCTGGTGGCCAGCATGCCGGACCGGTGCCGTGATGAGCACGGTTTCGTCGCCGGCGAGGCGATTGCGAAATTGATCATGCAGTCCGCCGCGCGCTGGTTTCCGTTGCAGGCGCCGACGATGACGGAGGCGGAGATGGCAACGCTGATTGACAAGTGGCTCACTTGAAACCCGGCGTGTCGCGACCACGCCTTGCCCGGGAGCAAGCGTTCGTGTCGCGTGCATGCGTCGCGGACGTCTCGTCAGCGCGGCCGGGGCTTGCGCAAGAGTGCGCCGGATCGCGCATTAAACCGGTTTAAGCGCGTAGCCTCAAAAGTATGACGAACCCGTTCCACTTCTCATTCGCCGTAGCGGATCTGGCTGCGGCAAAATCGTTCTATGTCGACGTGCTGGGCTGTTCGCTGGGGCGCGATCAGGGTACCTGCGTCGACGTGTGCTTCTTCGGACATCAGCTCACGATTCATGCCCGCAACGACGCCATCGCTTCAGCCCGCATCGATCATTTCGGACCAATTCTGGGCAAAGGCGATTGGGAAGCTCTGGCCGAGCGGCTACGCACATCCGATGTCGAGTTTGAATTGCCGCCGTGCCTGACGGGCGCAGGTACCAGCGCGGAAGCCGGCAAGTATTGCCTCCGGGATCCGGCGGGCAATCTGCTGGAATTCAAGTTCTATCAGGACCCCGGCATGGTGATCGGAAACCCTCCGTGATCCGTCGATGTTTGCGCATCGGCCGCGGCCTGCGGAACGCAGTGGACAACCACGATTTTGCCCGGCGACCCGTTTAATTGCCGATGGCGAGTCCTGTTGCGCGTTGATCCGAGTACGCTATGAATACAGCTGTCCGCACGTTATTACTGCTGGTTTTCCCGTGCGTCTGCGCCGCTCAATGGACGGAGAATCCGGATATCGCCGCGTTGTTTCGTCACGCGAATGTCGAAGGCACGTTTGTCGTCCTCGATCCTCGTACCGGCGCGATGCTTGGCTATAACGAAGCGCGCGCGAAGGCCCGGTTCGTACCCGCTTCAACGTTCAAGATTGCGCACAGCTTAATCGGGGTTGCGACCGGTGCGGTTGCGAACGTTGATGAAGTACTTGCCTACGGGGGGCGTCCGCAGCCCTACAAAGCATGGGAGCGGGACATGAGCTTAAGGGCGGCGATCGCGATGTCGAATGTTCCGATTTACCAGACTCTGGCGCGGCGTATCGGGATCGAGGACATGGACCGCTATGTGCGGCGCCTCGAATACGGGAATATGACGATCGGAGAGACTGTAACGAGATTCTGGCTGGACGGACCACTTCGGATCAGCGCGGTAGAGCAAACCGCTTTCCTCGCCAGGCTGGCGCAAAAGCGCCTGCCGCTACCCGCGCAGGTGCAAGCGCAGGTGCACGAGATTATTCTGCACGCTAATGGGGAAGGATGGCGCTTGTGGGCCAAGTCCGGCTGGGAGCATGCACCCGGGCCCGGAGTCGGCTGGTGGGTTGGATGGGTGCGTGCGGCGGGAGTCGACCATGCGTTCGCGCTCAATATGGACATGCGGGATCCGTCGCTGGCGCCGCTCAGGGAATCACTGGCCAGGGCCAGCCTGCGGGCGGCAGGCCTGTTGCCGTAAGGCTGGTGGGTGTGGTGGTGCGCCTGCTCGGGGCAATACACCCGTAGAAAACAAATCTGATTATTCGAGCCGACGTCGCACGACAGCGCCATCGGCACTGGGCGCTGCGCGCGCATCACTTGCTACGAGGAGTCTTCATGAAAACTGGCATCATGACGGGGGACGTTCGAACAGTCCCGATGTTAACGCGATTGGTCGCTCGACGACGATCGCAGAGCAGATCGAACTGACGCAACGCGCCGAACGCGCCGGATTCAACACGGTATGGATGGCGAACGTATTCGCCCTCGACGCAATTATGACCATGGCAATCGCGGGCCACAATACGAGCAAGATTGAAGTGGGGACGGCGGTTACGCCGACGTACCCACGACATCCGACAGCTATCGCGCAGCAGGCGGTAACTGCAGCCGCGGCGACGAATAATCGCTTCACGCTCGGCATCGGTCTCGCACACAAGATCATGATCGAAGATGCACTCGGCATGTCCTACGCGAAACCGGCGTCCCACATGAAGGACTACCTCGCTATTCTGGCGCCGCTGCTGCGCGGGGAAAGCGTGGACTATGACGGCGAACATTACACCGTGCACGGTTTGACGGTTGGCGCCGCGGGCGCGGGTGAGGTTCCGATCATCGTCGCCGCGCTCGGCGAGAAAATGCTGCAACTCGCTGGTCGTCACACTTCCGGCACGATCACGTGGATGGTCGGCGCTCGAACACTCGAGGAACACATCGGTCCGGCGATCGGCAAAGCGGCTGCCGCGGCGGGCCGTGGGACGCCGCGCATCGTCGCGGGGTTCCCGATCGTGCTGACGAACAAGCCGGATGAGGCGCGGGCCGCGATTGCCGCCGGACTCGCGCTCTACGGGGAATTACCGAGCTATCGCGCAATGCTCGATCGCGAGGGTGTGGCGGGCCCGGCGGATCTCGCGATCGTAGGGGACGAACAGGCACTGCGCGACGGGCTTGCCCGGATCCGTGATGCCGGCGCGACGGATTTCAATGCGGCAATCGCGGAAGTGGACGCGGGCGCTTTCGATCGCACGTTCGATTTTCTTGCTGCTGTGCGCGAGGAGTTCTGAGTTCGGGGGCTTGCGATCCACGGTAGGACGCGCGGTCGTTGGTGTGCAACCGCGACCATGCAGGCCCGCTCGCGGCATGCCCCCGCGTTGCTGCGGGGGCAGACATCGCTTGTTGTCGGCATTGCATTCGCTCTGAACAGAGCGTTGTAATGCTTACTGTGGCGTGGAGGCTGCGATCAGCCGGGGGTAACTCCGTTTGCGGACCGGTGTCGTCGAGCGCCGGCAAGACCTGCGAATGCGGATCCCAGCAGCCACACGGCCGCCGGCAATGGCACCGGTGCCGCCACGGCGTTCAGACTCACGTTATCCGCGCCGTAGACGAGTTCGAACGCAACCCCGCCGCAATTAACGCACGTGATCCCGTCGAATACGCCGCTGATCCCACCGGCGGCTTCGAGAAATACATATGTCGAACCAAGCGTCGGCACGTAAGCATCGAACAGCGACACCTCGACAACGCCCGTCAGCGATGCGGTTCCCGTTACATCGAGGAAATCGAACTCCAGGCCTTGTGCGAGGCCGCCAATCTCAAGCGCAAGGGTTGCCGCCGCGCCCTGTTCGTACGCGCCGTCCACGCTCAGCATTCCGGGGGATAAGCCTGGTGCGAGATGGCCGTGATTGACGAGCGTGCCGACGACGCTGCCGGTGCCGCCGAACGACCCGCCGGCTGCGACTGTCACGGAACCGTCCGCAGCACCGGCCGGGGTGCCGGGACCGATCACGACGGCCGCGGTGCTGCCGGCCACGTCGATGGTTCCGAGGTCCCCGAGTTCGAATGTTGCGGCGACATGGAAATCCCCGGCGCCCGCTACGGTTGATGTCAGCGCCAGCGTCCCACCGCTGAATGCGCCGAGATTGCGCAGATTGATTGCGGCGTCGTCGTTTACCGTGACATCCGCGGCGGTAAGCGTTTCGACATTCGACAGATCAACTGAGCTGCCGGTGCCACTCGCGGTGATACGAAGTCGGCCGTTGATCCCGGAGGTATTGTCGTCGAAGCCGGTGATCCCGGTGAGGCGGACTTCACCGCCGTCGCTGGCGCTGATGCTCAGATCGGAGCTCGAGCTGCCGCCGTTGCGTTCGATGGACGTGAGTGACGACAGGTCGAGCAGGGAGCCGGCGCCTTCGGCGGTGAACTGGCGGTCGAGGTTGAAGCCGTTCGTCCCGGCCCATGAGCTGACCGTTGTCGTGAGCTGCGCGCCGCCGGTGCCGAGGAAGCCCATGCGGGCAATCAGATCGGTGCGGTCGATGCGCGTCGCGCCGAGCGCGAGCGTGGCGCCGTCTTCGGCGATCAGGCTTGCATCATCGGCGTCCGTGAGCTGGCTCAGATCGATCATGTCGATGCCGTCGCCATCGGCGTCATCGAGCCCGCGCTTCAGTAGTTGCGAGCGGCCGGTGAGGCTCGTGAGCTGGCCGGTGATGTCGCCGCCGTCCTGCACCGTGATCGAGACATTGTCGAGCGCGGTGACGTTTGCGAGATCGATTTTACTGCCGGCATCGACCGCGCTCAGGTGGAGCCGGCCGTTGATCCCGGAGGTGTTGTCGTCGAAGCCGGTGATCCCGGTGAGGCGGACTTCACCGCCGTCGCTGGCGCTGATGGTCAGATCGGAGCTCGTGCTGCCGCCGTTGCGTTCGACGGACGTGAGTGACGACAGGTCGACCAGGGAGCCGGCGCCTTCGGCGGTGAACTGGCGGTCGAGGTTGAAGCCGTTCGTCCCGGCCCATGAGCTGACCGTTGTCGTGAGCTGTGCGCCGCCGGCGCCGAGGAAGCCCATGCGGGCAATCAGATCGGTGCGGTCGATGCGCGTCGCGCCGAGCGCGAGCGTGGCGCCGTCTTCGGCGATCAGGCTTGCATCATCGGCGTCGGTGAGCTGGCTCAGATCGATCATGTCGATGCCGTCGCCATCGGCGTCATCGAGCCCGCGCTTCAGTAGTTGCGAGCGGCCGGTGAGGCTCGTGAGCTGGCCGGTGATGTCGCCGCCGTCCTGCACCGTGATCGAGACGTTGTCGAGCGCGGTGACGTTTGCGAGATCGATTTTACTGCCGGCATCGACCGCGCTCAGGTGGAGTCGGCCGTTGACCCCGGAGGTATTGTCGTCGAAGCCGTTGATCCCGGTGAGGCGGACTTCACCGCCGTCGCTGGCGCTGATGCTCAGATCGGAGCTCGTGCTGCCGCCGTTGCGTTCGATGGACGTGAGTGAAGACAGGTCGAGTAGGGAGCCGGCCCCGTCGGCGGTGAACTGGCGGTCGAGGTTGAAGCCGTTCGTCCCGGCCCATGAGCTGACCGTTGTCGTGAGCTGCGCGCCGCCGGCACCGAGGAAGCCCATGCGGGCAATCAGATCGGTGCGGTCGATGCGCGTTGCGCCGAGCGCGAGCGTGGCGCCGTCTTCGGCGATCAGGCTTGCATCATCGGCGTCCGTGAGCTGGCTCAGATCGATCATGTCGATGCCGTCGCCATCGGCGTCATCGAGCCCGCGCTTCAGTAGTTGCGAGCGGCCGGTGAGGCTCGTGAGCTGGCCGGTGATGTCGCCGCCGTCCTGCACCGTGATCGAGACGTTGTCGAGCGCGGTGACGTTTGCGAGATCGATTTTACTGCCGGCATCGACCGCGCTCAGGTGGAGTCGGCCGTTGATCCCGGAGGTGTTGTCGTCGAAGCCGGTGATCCCGGTGAGGCGGACTTCACCGCCGTCGCTGGCGCTGATGCTCAGATCGGAGCTCGTGCTGCCGCCGTTGCGTTCGATGGACGTGAGTGACGACAGGTCGAGCAGGGAGCCGGCGCCTTCGGCGGTGAACTGGCGGTCGAGGTTGAAGCCGTTCGTCCCGGCCCATGAGCTGACCGTTGTCGTGAGCTGTGCGCCGCCGGCGCCGAGGAAGCCCATGCGGGCAATCAGATCGGTGCGGTCGATGCGCGTCGCGCCGAGCGCGAGCGTGGCGCCGTCTTCGGCGATCAGGCTTGCATCATCGGCGTCCGTGAGCTGGCTCAGATCGATCATGTCGATGCCGTCGCCATCGGCGTCATCGAGCCCGCGCTTCAGTAACTGCGAGCGGCCGGTGAGGCTCGTGAGCTGGCCGGTGATGTCGCCGCCGTCCTGCACCGTGATCGAGACGTTGTCGAGCGCGGTGACGTTTGCGAGATCGATTTTACTGCCGGCATCGACCGCGCTCAGGTGGAGTCGGCCGTTGATCCCGGAGGTATTGTCGTCGAAGCCGGTGATCCCGGTGAGGCGGACTTCACCGCCGTCGCTGGCGCTGATGCTCAGATCGGAGCTCGAGCTGCCGCCGTTGCGTTCGATGGACGTGAGTGACGACAGGTCGAGCAGGGAGCCGGCGCCTTCGGCGGTGAACTGGCGGTCGAGGTTGAAGCCGTTCGTCCCGGCCCATGAGCTGACCGTTGTCGTGAGCTGCGCGCCGCCGGCGCCGAGGAAGCCCATGCGGGCGATCAGGCTGGAGCGGTCGAGATTTCCGCCGCCGAGGTTCAGGTGCGACTGGTCTTCGGCGATCAGGGTCGCGTCGTTTGCTAACGTCATCCCCGCGCTAAAAACGCTGAACGGCAGGTCGGTGAGAAACGTGACCCCCGCGCCTGGATTTAGGCTGGCCACGGCACCGGGCGCACCCGCGTTATAGGTAACGTCGGTACCGCTGCCAACAATGAACACATCGTAGGTGACCCCGCCATTGAGCGGCACATCGGGGGCCGTATCCCAGTTCGCGGCCGTGCTGTAATTTCCGTCGCCGGCAATCCAGTTCGCATCGAGCGCCTCGGTCGTGGGGGCAGTGAGCAGCAGTGCGACGAGTAACGGGCCGCAGGCGCTTGTCGTGCGGTGCACAAGTCCTTTTGTTACGTAACACGGATAAGACATTGGAAATCAACTCCCTTTATCGTTGTTGTCAGGTGGCGACGCTACTACATCTGTCCGGGGAAAACGCTCGGTCCTTACCGCGGCGAAATCCCGGACACAATATTTCACAATTGTTGCAAATGAGTGATGAGCTGCGGTGCTGCAGACGACGCCGGATCGCCCACCTGCGCGACCAGCAGTCGGGGCTATGTGCTGATGTTGTTCGCGCAACCACGGTGCACAGATCCGTGCCGGCGCCGGGGGCGGACCGCGGGCACGGGTCGACCAGGACCGCCCCGTTGTCGATGGCAGCAGGCCATGGTCGCAAATTGACGGTGTAATCGCGCCAGCCGCCAACTACCGGTTGTGAAAATCTCCTGGGTTCACCAAACCTGCCCGGCAGCGTTCGAAAACGCCGGCGATCTTCCGGACAATCACGCTATGAACTCTCACCCCTGGCATGCCGCGAAACCAGCGAACTTCGACCGGAGCGAAGGCCCCGTTCGGACTCGTTTCGTGTCGCAGATTCAGTTTGCAGGGGCGCTGACATCGGGCCATCGGGACGCCCGCCTGCAGGAGCGGTGACGATGGCACCACGGGACAGGAAAATTCCGCTCGGAATTGCCGGTGCAATCGTCGCACTGTATCTCGCAGGCGAGGCCTGGGGAGAAATCGCCTACCGGTACTTTCGGCACAAATGCACGACCGAGGCGGGAGAGTTTATCCACAAGACGGTGGCCGGTGTTGACGGGATCTACCAATTACGCGCGCGAGATCCCAGGGATTATTTCGACCGGGTACGCCAGGGAGACATTCCGGAGGATCCGTTCGGCCACACGAACACGGAAGCGCAGGCACCCTGGTGGCCCCTGGTCGGGGACAGTGATTCGCACAGCGCCTACCATTTTTTCGAAACCACGGTCGCGCCCAATCCAAAACTTCAGGCGTTACGAAGTTTCGGCTTCGAAAACGACCCGGAATTTACCGGCGAGAAGTACTGGGTCTATCGCCGCGCAAATCAATCGCACGATAACGCGAGCCGCAACAACATAACGGCGGAGCAAACTTCCACGCTCCGGAGTCGTTACGGCTTCACGTGGCGCGAATCAAGAGGCTTCTGGGACCGGGTACTTGGTATCTGGGGCGGCGAACTCGTCGCAATCGATTTGGCAACGTCCGAGGAACTGGCCGTAAGGCGCGGGTTCATTTTGTGGGCAAGGTTCTCGGACAGATCAGGTATATGCCCGCGCGATAAGGGGGATAAACGGTTTGCCATGTTCTTGAAAAAAGTGCTCAAACCACATCCAGTCGCAAAACCGTAAGCACGGAAATCCACGATGAACAACACTCAAACCTGGTACGAATTCGTTCTTGCACAAATGGCGGCGGACAGCTATCTGGACGACCCGTCGGAATCTGACGATCAAGCTGAATTGTTCGACTTCAAGCGTGATGGCGATCTGCAGGTTCGATTGCGCAACGGCGCGAATCATTACAACCACGTCGAGCAACAGGAGCAAGACGGGCACCCGTTGAGCGCCACCCGTATGACCTCGCGGATGGTGCAGGATTTCATCGACACCTGGGAAGTCATCGACCACTTGCCGAACACAACGAGTGGTTTTTCCGCCACGGTGCTCAAGCACAAGGTCACCGGTTCCTACACGCTGTCGTTCCGCAGCACGGAATCGAAGGACGCCGTCGACGGTGGCGACGTCGAACGCGACAGTTTCAACGGTGCCAACGGACAAATCGGTTTCCTGGGTTTCGCCTGGGGTCAGCTGCGCGACATGGAGAACTACTATCGGCAGTTGAAATCCGGCACGCTTGCCGCCGGCAGCGCCGATGATGGTGCCGCGCTGGCGACAGCGCTGGCGGGCGGTCAGATCAATATCACCGGGTACTCGCTGGGCAGCCACCTCGCGCAAGTATTTACATTGCTGCATCCGGACGCTGTTGCACACGCCTACACGTTCAACGGCGCGGGCATAGGGACGATCGAAAACCTGGACCCACTGACGGAGTACGGGCCGGCGATTCTTGAACGCATCGACACCCTGAATGCGGCGATGGCTAACCCGTCCGCTTACGTCGAACGTCTCGATGGCGATGCGATCTCGAATATCGCCCGCGCGCTGAGCGGCGGCACGTTCGTAGATGTGGTGGCCGGTTCGCCGTTCACCGCGGCAATGATCGGCTTCATCACCGAACTGAGAAGCAGACTCTTCGGCGAATCGCCGCCGCAGCGCGTGTACGACGATCCTTTTTTCAAACTTGCATTATCCGTTCTGCCCGACGACACGACGGGTGCGTCGGCAGTCGGAATCCTTGAGTCCGTCAATTTCACGCGCGAACGCGTGACCCCGTTCGACAAGGTAACGAACCTCTACGGTCATTCGTTTTCCGGTGAGCGCGTTCTCGACGAAGTGACCGCGGGCGCGGGTCAGATGATCGGCAGCTACCTGCCGATCTATATCGAGGATCAGCCGCTGCTGTCTGCCGATGTCGACCTCCTGCCGCTGTCTCTCGATGCGATCCTGCGCAGTTTCGGGCCGACGCACAGTATTGCCCTCGTCGCGGATTCTCTTGCCGTGATGAATCTGTACGCCGCCATCGATCCATCACTCGTATCCGCGATGCCGGATGCGCCGTCGAGCATGCAACTGAATCGTTTGTTCGAGTCGATGACGAATACGCGTGCGCGCCTGCTCGTGTCACCGAAGGGAGAAGGTAATACGCTGGAGGTGGCGCTCGACAGCCTTGGCTATCTGGTACTTGGCGATGCGTGGCAACCGACCGCGTGGAACGACGCGCCGGGCGGGTACGGCAACATCGAGTCCCGCGATGCTTTCTACGAGCAGGTTCAGCGCCTGCGCAATGCGCTGCTTGAAAACGGCACGGTAAAAGCGGCGTACGCTGGCCTGAGGATCCAGACACTCGGGCAGTTAGATGCAGCAACGCTTGCGGCGCGGGCCGAGATGGATCCTGCGTATCGCTACGCATTGCGTCGTTTGAATCCGTTCGTTGTCACCGGGAGTGAATCCATCTACGTGCAACACGGCATCGATGGTGACGACGATGGCACCCTCGCTGCTGACGCGCAGTTCAGTTCCTCATACTGGTTTGATCGCGCGAATTTCCTGCTGGGCATCGTGGATGCCAATAACCATTCGCGCGCCACTGCCGACGGTGATGCGGTATTTCTGTCAGCAGCGGATATCGACTACCTCGATGCGACCACCGGCAAGGTACTGCATGCGACGACGCCTGCGCGCATCACCGTGCAACGGGCGAATCATGATGTGATTCTGCACGACGATTCGAGCGGCCGGATATCGCGGGTGACGTTCTCCAACAACGCCACGATTACGGGCTCACAGGAGCATGATCGGCTGTATGGAGAACGGGGCGCGAATGCGCTCTTTGGCCGGCGCGGCGAAGACCGGCTCGAAGGTGGGGCCGGAGACGATACGTTGTATGGCAACGACGAAAGTAATACCGATGACAGCGCGGCGGATCGGTTGTACGGCGGTCACGGGGCGGATACGTATTATGCGAACTTCCGCGATGTGGTCGAAGATCTCGACGGAGTCGGAACCGTCGTGCTCCGCCAACATAAGCTTGAAGCGGGATATCGTGAGCTTGCGGATCCGCCGGACACTTACACGAGCAGGGACGGCCGCTACACCTACCACTACGATTCGCTCGCTCACACCCTGACGGTCGGCGCGAAGAACGGCGACCCCCTGGAAGTTCTGACCGTTGCGAAATACAGCGCGGGAGAACTCGGCATTTCCTTGCACGATCACCCACAGCCGACGGATACGCGGTTTTCAGGTTCGACAGCGGCCGACACGATCACCGTAAACATCACGGGGACAGAAATCAGCGGCGTTATCGACGGCGAGGCGATCGATCCGGTTGTGCGCTTTACGCCGCGCATTGAGGCGATCGCCGCTCGCGGCGGTGATGATTTCATTACCGTCTCCGGCGACGTTCCGGGGATTCGGATTTACGGCGATAACGTTGTTGGCGCAGCGGCGGATGACGGTCACGATGAGATCATCATTGCCGCAACCGTGGTCGGCGATGATCCCGGGCCAATCGAAGCGGATGACGGAGCGCGCGTTTCTGGCGGAGGCGGAAACGATCGCATTGAAGGAGGGCGTCGCCACGACGAACTGTTCGGCGATTCCGGGAACGACTGGATATCCGGTGGCGAGGGGAACGACCGGATCAGCGGCGGCGAGGACGATACTGCCGTGCCGTCAACGGACAACGACGTGCTGCTCGGCGGCGCGGGCGGCGACGAAATATTCGGCCACGGCGGCGATGACGCCTTGTTTGGTGGTGCGGGTGCCGACACATTGAAAGGTGGTGCGGGAAACGACGCGCTTTACGGCGACTTGATTAACTGGGCTTACCAGGTGGCAGACCGGGCCGCCTGGAGCGGGCCGTCGCTTACTCGCGGCAGTGATGGCGTGTATGCCGCGGCCGCCGGCGCAGGCGCCGTACTCGCGACGCCGAACAGCGCCGGCCATCATGTTGTATTCGCGGCAGCCAGCGGTGCGGCCGCCGGCGATGACCGGCTCGAAGGTGGCGCTGGCGATGATCACTTGCTCGGCGGACTCGGTGACGACAGGCTCGCGGGTGGTGCCGACCGCGATTTGCTCGAAGGCGAGGAAGGCAACGACACGCTGTATGGCGACGGCGGCAACGACGTCCTGTATGGCGACATCAGTCCGGACACATTTGCAAGACACAGCGCACTTGTGGATGCCGGCGCGGCGCCGGACGGGAACTGGACCCTGGCATTCCGCGAGTTCCTCCACGGTGCGGATGTCGGTGGTAATGACGTCCTCGATGGCGGTGCTGGTACGGATACATTAATCGGTGGTGCAGGTAACGACGTCCTCGATGGTGGTCGCTTCGACCACGCGATCGACGTGTTGTATGGCGGCACCGGCGATGATGATTACCACTTCGGGTTCGGTGATGGCCGCACTTTGGTTTACGCCAGCGACGGCGGCTCGGATCGGGTGGTATTTCGCGCTGGGCTTACCCCGGATGATGTACACCTGCAACCGGACACGACCGGCAACAATCTCATCATCGGGATTTCTCTGAATGGCATCGATATCGGAGACGAGTTGATCGTCAGCAACTGGTATCGGGGTAATTCGGTCGCGATGTTCGTATTCGACGATGGCCTCAGCTGGACGTCAGCGTATGTCGAGACAGCGACCGATCTGCCTATCGACGACACAACAACGGTGGACAATGGCGGCGTGATCCTCGCCGCGACGGAACAGGTGGATGTGAGTTTTGGAGGCGGCGGCAACGACGAGGTGTATTTGCTCGCGGGCGCGGACTTGTTCGCCGCTGGCGGCGGTGATGACCGTGTGTTCGGCGGTAGTGGTGACGATCAGCTGCAGGGTAATGATGGCGACGATCTCATCGCGGGTGAAGCCGGCGATGATCAACTCTACGGTCAGGCGGGAGGTGATGCGCTCTATGGCGGCGCCGGGAGCGATGCGCTCAGTGGCGGCCCCGGTGCCGATAGTCTGTCCGGTGGCGCTGGCCCCGACGAGCTCCTCGGTGGTCTCGGCAACGACAGTTATCGGTACGAGCGCGGCGACGGTGACGACATCATCCGCGATGACGGCGGCAGCGCCGACCGCATCGCCTTCGGTCGTTCGATTGCGCCCGGGGACGTCACTGTTGATTCCAGTGGGGACACGCTCATCTTCGACGTGCGCGCCCAACATACGCTCGTCGGCGACCGACTCGTGGTCGTCGATGGCTTACTCCCCCCGACTCAGATTGAAAGCGTCGAATTTCACGATGGCACGGTTTGGAACAGCGCCGACATTACGGCGCGCCTGCCGGATTCCTATGCGCTGGAGGCCGGCCTCGTGGTGGCCGGAGGTGCGAACGGCACCACCTATACGCTCGCGGATACGCTGGCCGACGGGTTCACGATCGAGATCACGGACGCGGGCGGGATCGATATCGTGGACATTCGTGCCGCCAGCGCCGGCAGCGGTTCACTCATTCCACTCCTGACCGGTGCGGAGCGCAGCGGCGATGATCTAGTGCTCGCGTTGACCATAGATTCAACGACCGGATCGATTGCGGACGCCAGTGGCACCGTCCGGATCAACAGTTTCTACAGTGAGAGCGGGTTCATCGAAACCATCCGGCTCGGCGCGAGCGTGATGAACGCGGAAAACATCGCACCGCAGGTCGCGGTTCCGCTCGAGGACCAGGTAATCCTGCCCCACGCGCCGTATAACTTCACCGTTCCCGAGATAACGTTCGAGGATTCACCCTTCGATCGGCTAACGCTGCGTGCGCTGCGGGCAGACGGGCGCGCGCTGCCGGACTGGCTCGCATTCAATCCCGCGAGCGCGACGCTGACGGGAACACCGGATGCCGACAATGCCGAAATTATCGACGTCGTCATTGTCGCGAGTGATGTTGGCGGACTGAGCGCCGCGGCCGGTTTCGAACTGAACGCCGGCAATGTCAACGTCGCGCCGATTCTGCGTGTTCCGGTCACCGGACAATCGGCGATTGAGGGTACGAGCTTCGCGTTGATGCTTCCGCCGAATACATTCGCCGACCCGAATCCCGGTGATAATCTCACCGTGTCCGCGCATCTCGCCGGCGGTGAGCCCTTGCCGACATGGTTGTCGTTTGATGCGCAGACGCACACGTTCAGCGGTACGCCCGGTAACGCAGATGTCGGTCTGCGGTTGATCGAGGTCACCGCCACCGATCACGGCGCGCTTGGGGTATCGACAGTATTCGCCCTCGACGTTGATTATCTGAACGACCGGCCGCGCCTCGCGATCAATCCGGCCGATGTGGCCGTGACGGAACAAGCGGAATTTTCGCTGACGCTGCCGGCCGACACCTTTACCGACGACGACGCCAGCCACGGCGATAGTCTCGTCTATACGCTCACGCTGCAGGACGCGAGTCCACTTCCCGGGTGGCTGCTGTTCGATGCGCCGACACTGACGATCAGTGGCCGGCCGGTCGGGATCTTCGCGGATCAGGATTTCGGACTCACGTTGACCGCAACGGACAATGACGGCGCCACAGCAACGGCGAATTTCAGCCTGAATGTAAGCGACGTCGCGAACAACGACTCCTGGTACGTACCGCAAGCAGCCGACGAGGTTGGCGCCACGGCGTATTCGCGTCAGCGCAGCGTCACCACCGCACTGACAAACGGCGACTATATCGTGGTGTGGGAGTCGGAAGGCCGCGATGGGGACGTCGGCGGCATCTTCGTGCAACTGTATCGCGCTTCCGGCACGGCCGTTGGAGATGCGGTGCAGGTTAACACGACAACGTTTGACGAACAGCGCTCACTCGCGGTCGCGGCACTGGACGGCGGTGGTTTCATCGTGAGTTGGGTGTCGCTGCACGAAGACGACGGCAACCAGGTCCCGCCGCTGCACGAAGGTGGCGGCATCTACGCGCAATTGTTCGCGGCTGATGCGAGCCCGCTGGGGAGCGAAACGCGGGTGAATCATGTTTGGAGCGGGATCCAGGATCAGACCGCTATCGCGGCGTTGAGCGATGGCGGTTACATGATCACGTGGTTCTCGCAATTCGATGAACAGCGGATCAATGTTGTCGAATATGGAATCGGGGATCCGGGTCTGTTCGGACAACGCTATGCGGCGTCCGGCACACCGATAGGTACAGCGGTACGACTTGCGGATGTCGGGATCTCTAATCTCCAACCGAGCGTGACGGGTTTGCTCGGAGGCGGGTTTGTTATGGCCTGGAACGCGCCGGACGGCGACGATACCGGCATCGTTGCGCAACGATATTTTCCGGGCGGGGCGAAGAACGGGTCGGAGATTCGCGTGAATTCGTGGGCTGCCGATCGCCAATCGGATCCGCAAGTCGCGGCTCTGGCAACCGGCGGCTTCGTCGTTGTCTGGAGTTCCGACGATCAGGATTCGAGCGATGGTGGTGTATTCGGGCAACAATTCACGAGTAATGGTGCCCCGATTGGCGGTGAATTTCGGGTTAATTCCACCACGTTCGGCAGCCAGGGCGATCCCGCGGTCGCGGCAACGCCTGACGGTGGATTTGTTGTCAGCTGGTTGTCCGCGCCGATCAACGGCATCGGCGATCTTTTCCTGCAGCGCTACGCGGCGGACGGTACGAAACTCGACGGCGAGACGCTGGTTGATGCGGCAAATTTTCAGAATGACGCGCCGTCGCTTAACGTATTGCCGGACGGTAGCATGGTGCACACCTGGACCACTACGGACAGTGGCGGGGTGGCGAGCGATGCGAGTGAGCCATGGTCGCTGGCGGGAACCACCCGCATCGAATCACGCCGCATCGAGCTGCGCGCCAATACGCCGGTCGTAGCGCACGAAGCAAGCGTCGATCTCGCGGCCGCGGAATTCAAAAGTGTCGTCTACCGGGTACAGGACAATGTGTTCTTCGACCCGGATATTGCCTACGGCGACGCGCTTGAATTCCGCCTTGAAACGGAATCCGGCAACGATCTGCCATCCTGGCTTGCGTTCGACCAGGCGACGGCGACGTTCAGCGGTCTGCCGCTTGCTGGCGACACCGGTAGCTGGGACGTCGCCGTGATCGCAACGGATCGCGCGGGTACGGTCGCGCGAACGAA
This sequence comes from Gammaproteobacteria bacterium, assembly GCA_965216305.1. GTDB lineage: Bacteria > Pseudomonadota > Gammaproteobacteria > UBA11873. The sequence goes on from OZ244144.1 coordinate 932,018, forward strand.
TCTCCGCTTCAGCGTCAACGAGAGCGCGGACATTACGGTCACCGCGGTGCCGACAAGCTACCAGGTAAACTCGACGGAACCACTCGCGAATTACCATCCGGCAGCAACCCTGCTTACTGATGGCACTCGGGTTGTGGTGTGGGACAGCGGCGCGGCGATCTACGGACAACGCTATGCCGCGGACGGGGCGCTGCTCGGGGCGGAGTTCAGGCTCGATGCCGGAATCGCCGACAGCGCGCGTCCCGCCATTACCGCTGTTGATGGGGGCGGTTTCGTTGCCGTGTGGGAGCGCGCCGATGAGCAGTTGGTAGCCCGGTCTTACGACGCGGCAGGCGAGCCTCGCGGTGGTGAGTTTCTCGTTGGCGCGCAGCGGCCGGGGAATAAATGGGGCGCTCGCGCGATCCCACTGACACAGGACGGATTCGCGCTCGCATGGAAGCAGCAGGCTGCGGACGATTCAGCGACCATTGCGCTGCAGCGCTATTCGAGCACGGACGTGCCAGTGGCCATTGGCGCCCCGATCGAAATCGTAACGAATGCGCTACTGAACGCCGAATTCTCGTTGACCACGTTCGACAGTGATGAATTCATGGTGGCGTGGTCGGGCATCAATACGGACGGTGGCCAGTCCGTGTTCACGCGGCGCTTCAGCAGCGCGGGTACGCCCATGGGCGAGGCAATCCGGGTTGACGATAATACGGCGTTTGATCATCGTAATCCGGCGCTCACGAGTCTCGCCGATGGCGGCTACGTCGTCACCTGGAACGCCGATCTGCACGACGGCGACGAAGATATATATGCCCGCCAGTACAACGAGGACGGCACCGCGCGAGGTGGCGCCTGGCGCGTGAATAATGTCACCGAGCAGCCCCAGCGAAATCCCGTCGTAACGGCCGCAGCAGATGGCGGATTCATCGTTGCCTGGCATTCCGAGCCCGGTATTTATCCCGGAGAGTACGGCACCGTGCGGGCGCAGTATTTCGACCGCGGCGGTAATCCCGTGCGCGACGAGATTCCGGTTACGCTCGAATCCTACGAACGCCTGTCGCGCCCGGTGATTGTGGCCGGGGTGGACGGCGGCTTTGATATTTACTGGGAGTCGGATCACGACCGGGAGGGCCCGGCGACCGATGCGATCCTCGCGCGTCATTTCGACCTTGGCGGATCCGCATTCAGCGCTGCGCCCGTCGTTGTCGCGCCGAATCCGGATCAGGATCTCCTTGAAGACGTGGATTACAGTTTCTTCGTGCCGGCGTCCACGTTCAACGATCCGGAACACGAAACGCTCAGCTACCGCGCAACACAGGCCGGCGGTGCTGCACTGCCGGCCTGGCTGGCATTTGATCCACAGACATTGCACTTCAGCGGTCGCCCGGGCAATGATGATGTCGGCAGCTACAACATCGCGGTCACGGCGACGGACCCGTCCGGTAGTTCCGTCGCCGACAGTTTCCGCTTAACCGTAAACAACGTAAACGATGCGCCGACGGCCGTGGACGACATCGCCGGCCTACGGCTCGACACCGGGCTGCGGTCAATCAACCTGAACGTGCTCGCGAATGATCGGGATATCGATGCCGCCGATGATCCGGCCAATTTCACCCTCGATGCTGCAACGCTGTCGCGTGGACCGGGGAGTGTCACGATCGCTGATAACGTGCTGCATTACGACGCCGGTCCGGATTTTTCGCTTCCCGCCGGCAACGGCATCGCGGAAGCCGTCGTTACCTACACAATGTCGGACCGAAACGGCGCGAGCGCTGTCGGGACGGCGACAATTGGACTGCATAACGGCACGTTGGAATTGCTCAGCGGCGGGGTCGCCAGCGTGACCGCTCGCGCCACCGTGTACGGCTACGGCACGTTTATCCTCGGTCCGGGTGCTTCCGGAACGCGCGTGACGTTAGCGGGGCCCGCCAATGGCGCGACCTCCGCGGCCGAGGGTTTTGGTACGGTGCCGCGCAGCACCGTGCAGATCGCCCCCGGATCCGGCAGCACGTCGATCGGGCGGGCGATCGGAAGCGGTTTGCCAGGTTCCGGAACCGTGCAGTTCATCGGCTTGAAACGCGGCGACGTACGCCTCGGGATCGGATCCTTGCGCTTGACGTTCGCGGGTACGGATGTGGACCTGCACATTGACGATTTCAATCCGGATGCCGTGTTCAGCGGTGCCCCGGTGATCGACACGTTCGTATTCGACGGCATCGCTTACAGCTACGCAGATCTGCTCGCTCAGGGTTTCGATATTGATGGTTCGCCGGTGGCGGATGTGTTGACGGGTACGAACGTCGTCGACCGGATTAATGGATTCGACGGCGACGACACGATTGCCGGCGGTGATGGTGACGATGTATTGAGCGGCGGGGCGGGCGACGATGTGCTGACCGGCGGCGCCGGGGACGATGTGTATCTCTTCAGTCGCGGTGATGGCCACGATGTTATTTCGGATCCGCAAGGAGGCGATCGCGTTGTGTTCGCCGCAGGTTTAAGTTCCGCCGCTGCACGCAGCGAGCGGCGTGGTGATGATTTGTATCTGGCGTTGACCGCAGGTGATTCGATAACTGTACTGAACTGGTTCGTTGATCCGGACCATCAGATCGAAGCGTTTGTATTCACCGAAGACAATTTGCGCTTCGTTGATTCCACGACCGCTGCGACAATCGATCTGGATCATGCGCCCGTTGTTACGACGCCGATCCCGGCACAGCAGATAAACGCGGGCAATGCGTTTTCCTATCAGATCCCGGCTTCAACGTTCAGCGACGTCGATTGGAACGATACGCTGACGCTCACGGCTACCCGGGCAGATGGTTCCCCGCTGCCAGCATGGCTGGCATTCGACCCCGGCAACGCAAGACTACATGGCCATCCGCCCGTGGTCGCAGCCGGCGTTGTATCGGTACGGATCACGGCGACCGACCAGACAGGACTCGCCGTGACCGATGATTTCGATATTGCTGTTTCCCCGGTGGGCGGGAATACCGCTCCGATCGTTGTGCATGCGATCCCGGATCACACGGTACTCGCGGGACACATAGTCAGATTTACACTGGATCCCGCCACATTTTTCGATCCTGATCCTGCCGACAGCCTGAGCATTTCGGCGCGGCTGGAAGGGGGCGCGTTGTTGCCTCCGTGGTTGGTGTTCGATCCGTCGACGCTCACGTTCAGCGGGACAGCCGTGGCGGGCGTTGACAGTCTCGCTATCGAAGTCGTTGCGCAAGACAGCTCGGGTCTGGGTGCCAGCGATTCGTTTACGCTTACGGTAGCACCAGCACTAAGAACTATCAGAGGTTCCAGGCGGGCCGATATCCTGAACGGCACCACGGGATCCGATCGCATTCTCGGGCGCGGCGGTGATGACATACTCGACGGAAAGGGCGGCGACGACAAAATCGTCGGTGGTGCGGGGAAAGACACGATAATCGACCACGAGGGCCACAACACGATCGTCGGTGGCGCGCACGACGACGTGATTACGACAGCTGCAGGCGATGACATCATCTACGGCGGTTCACACGCCGATACGATCGATGCGGGCGATGGAGAGAATACGGTTTATGGCGATAATGGCAGCGATGTCATTACCACCGGCACCGGCAATGACTGGATACATGGCGGCAAAGGCGACGACGTCATCAACCCGGGGGCCGGCGACGATATCGTTTTCGGCGGTCGCGGTGAGGATGTCATTGTTGCGCTTGCCGGAGACAAGATAATTGAAGGCGGCGCGCACGCCGATATGATTACGGCGGGTGCCGGCAGCGATACGCTTTACGGCGGCAACGGAAATGATCGGCTCGTCGCCGGTGCCGGGGTGGACTGGGTCGATGGCGGGAAAGGGGCCGATTTCATCGTTGGTGGCGGCGGTAATGACACGCTCATTGGGCAGGCCGGCGGCGATACCTATTTCTTCAATCGGCACGATGGTGTCGATGTCGTCGTAGAAGCGAATTCGCAGCGAGGCGACACGATCGAATTCGGCGCCGATATCGGTGCAGCACAACTCTGGTTCTCCGCATCCGGAGATGACCTCCGCATTGATCTACTTGGCACGGCCGACGCTGTGTTCGTGCGCGACTGGTATACGCAACGTGGAACGATTGAACGGTTTGAAATCACCGACGGGACATACCTCGTCGACGCCGCGGTCGGGCAGCTCGTCGAGGCAATGGCGGCATTCGCACCGCCCTCGGGGGCAGAAGCATCGCTACCAGATCCTGTAGCGCAAGCAGTTGAGCCCGTGATCGCAGCCGTATGGCAAACAGCGGCGTAAGCCGATCGCGTACCTGTGTGTACCGCGCGGATGGCGGCAAGTGTCGTCACCCGGCGTTATAGTCACATTAGCGGTGGACATCAGGGTCCCACGTATGGACGTCTGGAGGCCGCGTGTCGACACGCGCGGTGACGCAATCCGCGCGCTCGCTCGCATCCGCGCCTCGTGGCAATTGTTCGCGGTCGCAATAAATCCAGGCGCGCTACACGGGTGAAAGTTGCGATTGCCGGCAGCGCAGGTATCGGCAAGACCACACTCGCGCGTGCGCTTGCGGATCGGTATGGATGCCGTCTCATCGAAGAGGGCTACGACAAGCTGTTCGGTCCGGACGCGGAGTTTCTTCATTCCCATGTGCAGTTGCGTCGCGAGATCGTGTCGTTACTGGAACGCAAAAATTCGCTCGAGAACGAGGCCGCCGTGTTCGTGGCCGACCGCTGCGCGGTGGATTTGTTCAACCTGTGGATGTCCTGCGGCTTTGGTATCGACGAGAAAGCGACCGGTTGGCTGTACCGTCGTTGCCGGCGCTACAGTGCGAAATACGATTTCGTTTTCGTTTTACCGTGGAGCGCGATCCCGCTGCGACAAATCGCTGCGCCGGCGCCGCGGCGGCGGTCGATGAATCCGTGGTTCCAACTGTACAGCCATGCGAACGTGATCGGCTTGCTGCATCAATGGCTGCCGGCCGCGCGCCTGGTGCCGGTACCTTTCAGCCTGAACGCGCTCGATGAACGTGTTGCGTTTGCCTGCGAGGTGATCGAACGCCGCACATAGCCCGGCGTCATTTGCCGTCGGATGCGCGGCGACAAACCACGAGCGGGGAGCAAGCGCGCAGTGCGCGCTGATGTGCCACTAAAACCGTGCTTCAAATGATGAAACACCCACCTCGATGGACCCGATACCGTTCCCCTCCCAAGTTAATAGATATGGGAGGGGAAGGGACAGGGATGGGGTGTAGAGATCGATCCCGGTCCCGAAGTCGTCGGGTCTCAAGTTTACGCACACCTCTTTAGCTGACGGTGAGCGTAATGCTGAGCGGCAATTCACGTCCCTTGCCGTCACCTCGGCGCGGTTCGAAGAGCCCGGTTGTTACCCCCGCTGAATGTCAGGGTGGAGATAAACGCGCGCGCCGCCGCGGCTGTCGGGAGCCAGGTCCGATTTGCCAGCGCTGTCCCAGTCCGGGAGCGGAGGGCGGATGGTGCCCTGAGCAGGATTCGAACCTGCGACCTACCGCTTAGGAGGCGATTGCTCTATCCAGCTGAGCTACCAGGGCGCTCAGCTGATTCTAACAGACCTGTGCGGCGCGGTCGGGCGTGTATTACTGCCGCACGCAGTGATTCCCGCGTGGCATCAGCGAAAGTTCGCGCTAACATTACGCGGCAATGTCCAACAAACACGGCAATGAAATCTGTGAAATTCGCCTCGCACGGCCACGCGATGGCGACAATCTCGCACGTATGTCGCGACGACTCATCGAAGCGGGATTGCCGTGGTGGTGCTGGACGCCGAAGCGGCTCGGCAAGGCCATCCGCTCGCCCGATACCGTTGGCATCGTCGCCACTTCGGAGCGCCAGCTCAGCGGTTTTGCGATGATGTATTTCGGCGACGAGAACGCGCACCTTAATCTGCTCGCCGTGGAGCCGGATTTTCGGCGCCGGGGTATTGGGCGCGAACTGCTCGCCTGGCTTGATGAGTCGTGCCTCATCGCCGGCATTCGCAGGGTCTCGCTCGAGGTGCGGGCGGACAATAAGAGCGCGATCCGCTTCTATGAGAACCTCGGCTACACGCGCGGGGAGCAGATTCCGCGTTACTACTGCGGCGAAGAAGCTGCGCTCCGGATGACGCGTACGCTGGCCCGAACGGATGGTACCTGAACGGCGTTTTACTTCTGCGCTTTGGCCCAGGTGTCGCGCAAGCCGACCGTACGATTGAACACGGGCGCGCCACTCGTGTGATCAACCGTGTCGGCGCAGAAATACCCCAGGCGTTCAAACTGGAACTGCGCGCCAGGCGCCGCGTCGGCGAGTGCCGGTTCGAACCAGGCATTCGTCACGCGCTCAACAGAATCCGGATTCAGTTCGTTGAGAAAATTCTCGCTTGCCGCCGGGTTCGCTACCTGGAACAGGCGGTCGTAAAGTCGCACTTCCGCAGGCTTGCCGTGTCTGGCCGACACCCAGTGAATTGTGCCTTTCACCTTGCGGCCATCCGGGGCGTTGCCGCCGCGGCTTGCCGGGTCGTAAGAGCAATAAACGACGCTGGGCTCACCCGTCTCCGGGTCTACTTCTACCCGTTCGCAGGTGACGAGATAGGCATAACGCAAACGTACTTCGCGCCCCGGGCCTAAACGGAAGAATTTCTTCGGCGGGTCGAGCATGAAATCGTCGCGCTCGATATAGAGTTCGCGCGAGAACGCGAGTTTGCGCGTACCAAACGAGTCGTCCTTCGGGTGATTCGCAGCTTCGAGTTCGTCGTTCGCGTCCTCGGGATAATTTTCGATCACGAGCTTGAGCGGACGCACCACCGCCATTGCCCGCGGCGCCGAAGCATCGAGTTCCTCGCGGACCGCGTTTTCGAGAACCGCGACGTCAATAGTGGTTTGCTTCTTCGTGACCCCGACCGCGTTGCAAAATTTGCGGATCGCGGCAGCCGGGTAGCCGCGACGGCGCATACCCTTGAGCGTCGGCAGACGCGGGTCGTCCCACCCGCTCACATGGCCGTCGGTTACCAACTGGTTAAGCTTGCGTTTGCTCGTGATTGTGTAGCTCAGTTCGAGTCGCGCAAATTCGATTTGCTGTGGATGACACGGTACGGGCAGTACATCGAGCACCCAGTCGTAGAGCGGCCTGTGGTCTTCGAATTCGAGTGTGCACAATGAATGCGTAATTCCCTCAAGTGCGTCCGAGATGCAGTGGGAGTAGTCATACATCGGATAGATTTTCCAGCGCGAACCGGTGCGATGATGACTGGCGTTGCGGATCCGGTACAACGTGGGGTCGCGCAGGTTAATGTTCGGTGCTGCCATGTCGATTTTCGCGCGCAGCACATGTTCCCCTTCCGCGAACTCACCCGCGGCCATGCGCCGGAACAGGTCGAGATTTTCCGCCGCCGACCGCTCGCGGTAAGGACTGTTGCGGCCCGGTGCGGTCAACGTGCCGCGATACTCGCGGATGTCGTCGGCGGGCATGCTGTCGACATAGGCGCGATTGTGCTCAATCAGGTGGACGGCGAAATCGAACAGGGCGTCGAAATAATCCGAGGCGTGAAAGAGGCGATTGTCCCAGTCGAATCCGAGCCAGCGGACGTCCTCTTTGATCGCTTCCTGGAACTCTTCGCTTTCCTTCTCTGGATTTGTGTCGTCGAAACGCAGGTTGCAGCGGCCCTTGAAGTCCGTCGCCGTGCCGAAATTCAGGCAAATCGATTTGGCGTGGCCGATGTGAAGGTAGCCGTTCGGCTCTGGTGGGAAGCGGGTCGTGACGGGGCCGGTGAGGCGGCCGTCGGCGATCTCGGCTTCGATCAGCGTGCGGATGAAATTCGTGGAGGCAGGTGCCGGGTCAGTATCCATGGGTTACGTGCTTCAGTGCAGTTCAGGCTAATAGCGTTGACCGCGTTGTGGCGGCGACGCGCGCGGCGCTTTGGTGTCGTCTCGTCGCCAGCCGTGCGGCGCTTGCGGCGGGCCGGCATTCTAACCCGTCAGACACCGGCGCGCATCTGTTAACTATCTGAGCTGAAAAGGAAACTGCAGCACTTATGAGGAAACACTCGAATTCGATGATACAATCAAAGCGATGCCTGAAAAGTCCTGATCCGCGGGCCAGGAACGGATCCGTCCCGCCTGTATTGCGGTCGTCAACGAAAGGGGAAAATTGCTGCCTTTGGACGGTTGGTGGCAACGACGAAAATAAGAGCCTGACATAAACAATGAGTACCAACGCGATAGGAACCGGTGGCGGCGCGGAGCGCCGGCGCTACGTCCGTCTGCCGATTCGGCTCGAGGCGCTCGTTGCAATTGACGGTCGCCCCGCAGTTCAATGCACGGTCAGGGACTTTTGCGTGGCCGGCTTGTTCGTCGCCATCTCGCAGCAACAACTGCGCCTCGTCAAGCCACAGACTACCGCAACCCTGTATTTCTCGCTCATCGTCGACGGGGTCCAGAGCGACTACCAGCTGACGCTGAAAATCTTCCGTGTGGTCGGGTCCGGTTTTGGCTGCGGCTTTGAACAGGCAGACCCGCAGACGATTGCCCTGCTGCAATCGCTCGCTACGAGCTCAAACCCGCAAGCAGTGCCCGATACTCCCGAAGACGTCTCCCGCACTCAGGGCGATTTTTCGGAGCGCTTCAATGACGCGAAAGAACCGCTGATCGAAATCGTGCGGAAGTTTGGTCTGCACACCACCGACGAGTTCTTGCGCCTTGTTGATGAAGCGTTGTTCCTGTCTGCTCGCGACGCCGGCAATAACCTCGACGAAACGCGCTTCCTCGATGGACAGAACGAAATTCGCGGGCGTCGCGATGATATCCGCGAGACGGTACCGAAACTGCTGCAAAAGGGCGTCGCGATCCTGAATTCGCCATTGAGCGCAATCCAGGAAGAAACAACGAGCCCCTCGGTGTCGGAATTGTCCCTGATCGACAAAGACGAGTTCGAGGAATTTCTCACCGTCTCACAACTCGTTTCCGATCTGGAACCTCGTTTCAAGGAAGCGTTGTTCGAGCTCGATCGACGTTTCTCGCTACTCGCGAAACGCGAAGTTGACGATCGTTCGAACCCGCTCGGACCTGCGGTCGTTGGCGGCGTTTTCGCTGAAGCGCTGAAGAACCTGCGTTCGGATCGCAGTGCTGTGAACGTGATTTACCGGACGCTGCGCCAGGTGCTTGAATCGAATCTCGGACGCCTCTACACCGAGGCGAATGAATTGCTCGTCGACCTCGGGATACTGCCGATCATCGAGAAGGGAAAGTCGACGATCAAGCGCAATGAAAACACCGCGTCGAGCGGGCCCGCGGCCGATGCCCTGCTGGATTCCACGCTCGGCGGGCACAGCGCTCCGAGTGCGCCGCCTGCCGAGATTTCCCATCCGCCGACGGGTATGCCGACGGGCTATCAGCCGACACATCCCGACCACGGGCAGTATGTACAGGCAGCGCAGCCGCCGCGCTTCGTGGCGGCGCAAGCCCAACCGCCAGGCGCCGCCCCCACAGGCGGTTTCGATGTCATCGATCCAACGTCCACGGAGCAAGCGGCGGTTGATCCCGGCGCGGTACAAGGCGGTGGATTTCCCGCCGGGCCTACTGCACCGCTTGCACCGGGAGCGGTTCATCCGGGGACGTTACCGCCTGTTGCAGGCGCCGCACCCGGCGCCGCTATACAACCGGGCGCGGTGCAAGCCGGTGCACCGGCACCCGGGATTCAGCCCGGCAGTGTGCAGGGCGGAAACGTGGCGCCAGGCGTCGTGCCGCCACAAGCTACCCAGGCCGGCGGCGTTGCCGCGGGCTCGACCGCGGTCGGGATGGGCCTTGAAGCAACATTCGGCGGCTTCGGTGCTGGCCCGGCTGTCTATGTCCCGCCGTCCCTGCAGCAGGCTTATTCCGCCGCACAGGCACAAATGGCATTGCGGCGTGAACTGCTGCCGCTGAACGACAGTGAGGCCATTACCGTCAGTGGGACCGGGCCGACTTACGCACCGACCCAGATTATCGATGGGCTCACGGAGTTACAGCAGTCGCTCGCACGTAAGCAGGAAACCCCGGCGCTTGACGTGCGCGGGATCAAGCACGGGATCATCGATGCGATTACTCGCGCCGGCGGTGATGCGGGCTCGATTGGACAGCCCGAAAGTGATGCGATTGAAGTTATCGCAAATCTGTTCGATGTGCTGATCAAGGACGCGCTCGTAACCGACAATGCGAAAGCGCAGTTGACGCGCCTGCAGGCACCGGTGCACAAGGCGGCACTGATGGACCCGGCATTTTTCGAAGCGACGGACCATCCGGTGCGCCAATTGCTCAACCGGGTGTCGATGCTGCGCGACGGGCTTACGGATACTGCGGGTGATCGCAACGATCGGGTAACGGAGCTGATTGGCAGGATTAACGCGGAATTCAACGATGACATCGGGGTGTTCGAACCGATACTGGGCGAATTCGATGACATCCTGCGCGAGCAGCGGGATGCTTACGAACAGAAAGTTGCTTCGGTAGTCAGTGCAAGTGAAGAGCAGGAGCGGGTTCTGCATGCGCGCCGTGACCGGAACCTCGAGGCTACTGATTCCAGTCTCGCGCAACAGGAGCTGCCGGAAGAATGGAACCGCTGGCTTGATCGCGGCAAGCTGCTCGAAGCCGGCGAACGCATGATCATGAACGCAAACACGAGCAAGCCGTCGCTTGTAACTCTCGTGTGGGTTGGGCCCGGTTTTAGTCCTTATGTGTTCGTCGATGATCGCGGAGAAAAAGCATCTACCCTGACCCTGCAACAGGTCGCGATGTACCTGCGCCGCGGTACGCTGAAATCACTCCAGGGTGATGATGCGGGGCCGGTTGATCGCGCCCTGTTCGGCGTCGTCAATCGCATCCACGGTGAAGTGGAGGCGCGCGCCACCCACGACGAACTCACCGACTTCATGAATCGCAAGTCGTTTCTGCAGACGATCGAGCGGTACCGTCCCGACGGTCCCGCCGGCTCCTCGGGGCCCGTACTGTGCCAGCTGTCGCTGGGGAACCTCAAGGCGATCAATGACGATTACGGCATCGAAGTTGGCGATACGATGTTGAATAATGTTGCGCGCCAGCTGCGCGCCGCGATTCCCGGCAAGGCGGTGACCTTCGGACGTCTCGGTGGCACCGATCTCGGCATATTCTGGCCCAAGGGCGGTCTGCAGAGCGCGTACAAGAAAGTTCTCGCCTGCGTCGAGTCGCTCGGCGAATCTGCTGCGGTGGAGTCCGGTGACGCGATACTCGCACCACAAGCGCATGCGGGTATTACCGCTATCGAAGATGGACTGACGACCGCCGAACAATTACTCACGGTTGTCAGCGAGGCCTGCAAGACGGCGCGTACGGCGCAGGGGAAGCCGGTATATGTCGCCGGCAGCGAGAATAAATTCCGCCAGCAACTCGAACAGATGGTTGGCTACATCGGCAAGGCGTACGACCGCAACCGCCTGGTGCTTCTGCATCAAACCGTAACCTCACTCGCGGACGACGGCGACCAGCCCGCCATGCACATCGTCGTCACTGCCGAAGACCGCAACGGTAAGCTCGTGCCGCCAGGTTTTTTCAAGCAGGCACTCGCGAATTCCGCTCGTGCTTTCGAAATTGATGAATGGACCCTGAAGAGAACGTTTTCGTGGATGGCGGAACATCCGGACGACGTGGACAGCTTTGCAGCGGTGATTATCCCGCTCTCCCACGAAGCGATGAAACGGGACGATCTGTCCAACATCATCATCAATCTGCTCATGGAAACAGCCGTACCGCCGGGTAAGATATTCTTCGAAATCGCCGATAAAGATGCGATCGCGAACGTCACCGAAACGGCGGAACTTGTACGCACTCTGAAGGAATTCGGCTGCCGTTTCATTCTCGATGAGTTCGGCAGTGGACAGGGCAACTACGAGTATGTGAAGGAGCTCGCCGTCGACTTCGTCACAATTGAAACGGGCTTCATTGCTGAAGCAAAACAGAATCCGAAGGACTTCGCCATGGCCAAGTCGATCAATGAGTTGATTCATTTCATGGGCAAGAAGACCATCGGCAAACAGGATTCTGGCAACGACGTCATCGAGGTTCTGCGCGAAATCGGTGTCGATTTTCTCTATGATCAATCCAAGACCAGCCGCATTGCAGCCTGAATGAGCGACATCCCGCAGAAAATCGGTAAATACGATGTTGTAGACGTACTCGGTAAAGGTTCGATGGGCATTGTCTATCGCGGCCACGATGCTTACGTCGATCGACCGGTCGCGATAAAACTCGCTACCAATACCGACAGCGACGACGAGGGTGCGAACATGGCCAAGCGCATGTTCGTGAACGAGGCGCGGTCGGCCGGGCGTCTCGACCACCCGAACGTGCTCAAGGTGTACGAAGCGGGCGAGGAAAATGGCCAGCCCTACATGGTCATGGAATACATTGCTGGCGGCGATACCTTGCGCAGCTACTGCAAGGCCCCGGATCTGCTGCCGATTCCGACGGTCGTCAATCTCATCCGCCAGTCTGCGGACGCGCTCGATTACGCGCATCGTCAGGGCGTTCTGCACCGGGACATCAAACCCGCGAATATCATGCTGACGCAGGAGGGCGTGGCGAAGCTCGGCGATTTCGGCATCGCAAAGCGTCTTGGGGTTGACCAGACACAAATTATCGGCTGGTTCGGATCGCCGTTGTATATGTCGCCGGAACAGGCGCAGGACGCGGACATTACAACGCAGTCGGACATATTCTCACTGGGGTCGGTGTTCTACGAAATGCTCTCCGGGGTACCGCCGTTCGCGGCGAAAGGCCTGACGGGACTCATCCAGAAAGTGTGCCAGGAAGATCCGAAACCGCTGCCCGAAGTGCGTGAAGAGATTCCGCAGCAATTGTGGCGGGTTATCAGCAAGATGCTGGAAAAGCAGCTGACGAAACGCTACAAGTCCTGCGCCGACGTCACCGCGGATCTCGATCGGGTGCTGGAAATTCTCGAGTACGAGTCGCTCGCCCTCACTGACGAACAGAAACTCGAACGGATGACCGAGCTCGTGTTCTTCAAGAATTTCTCGCAGCCTGAAATGAAGGAAATCGTGAAAATCGCGAAGTGGAACCGCTTTGGTCCGGGCGAAACCGTGTTTTCCGAAAACGACAAGGAAAAGGCGTTCTACATCATTGCCGAAGGCGCGGTATCGGTGCGAATCAACGGCGTACAAATCAGCGACATTGAGACCGGCGAGTGCTTCGGCGAGATGGAATACCTTTCGGATACCGGCCGCACCGCCGCCGTTACCGCTAACCGTGAAACGATCGTGCTGATGATCGATCGTGATTTCCGGGAGTGGGCTTCATTGCCGTGCCAGTTACGGCTGAACCGGATCTTTCAGGAAGTGCTGATCGACCGCCTGAGGAAAACGAGTAAAGCACTCGCGCGCGCCGCGTCAGCCTGACATACCCCGCATGGGCGCTGTCAACGACGGCGTCGAAGTCACAGATTATCGATTAAGGCACGCGTGAAATCCGTCGTCGACAGCTTGCCGCCGAGATCACGTGTGCGGGTCGCTGGCGTGGCCAGCGTGGTGGTGATCGCGTTGCGCAGGCGATCACCGTCGGTATGCAGCTCGCAGTGATCGAGCATCATCGCACTCGCGAGCAACAGTGCCGTCGGGTTCGCGACGTTCTGTCCCGCGATATCCGGAGCGGATCCGTGTACCGCTTCGAACATGGCCGCATCGGCGCCGATGTTGGCGCCGGGTGCGAGTCCGAGTCCGCCCACAAGCCCGGCAATTTCATCTGACAGGATATCGCCGAACATATTCGTCGTCAGGATGATGTCGAACTGCGCGGGGTTAATCACGAGCTGCATCGCGCAGTTGTCGACGATACGTTCCTCGAGATCAACCGCGCCGGCGTATTCCTTGCCGATGTCGGTGACGGTTTCCAGAAACAGTCCGGTCAGCTTCTTCAGAATGTTTGCCTTGTGGACGACGGTGACTTTCCGGCGTTTCGTCGCGATCGCGTACTCGAACGCGAATTTTGCAATCCGGCGGCAGTTTTCCCGAGTGAGGTAGCCCGACGCTTCGGCAACGGCGTGCGGGTCGTCGCCAATTGGAATGAAGTGTTCGACGCCGACGTAGAACCCGCCGGTGTTCTCGCGGATCAGTACGACATCAACGTCATTAAAGCGCCCGTCGGGGATCAGCGAGCGACCGGGTCGCACGTTCGCGAACAAGTTCAGTTCTTCGCGCAGGCGGACGTTCACGGATCGGAAGCCGGAACCAACGGGGGTTGTCAGGGGCCCTTTCAAAGCCAGCCGGGTCGTGCGCATGTTTTCGAGCGTGCGTTGTGGCAGCGGATCGCCGTCGCTTTCGATCGCCGCCAGGCCGCCCGTCTGTTCCTGCCAGGCGAACGGGGCTTTCATTGCCTCGAGGATGGTCAGGACAGCATCGACGATTTCGGGGCCGATACCATCGCCGCGGATCAGTGTGCAGGGAATTTTGTCTTCGTAATTACTCATGGACCGGGATCTTGTCGTGGATTGGCAGGCTCGCACGATGCAGTGGTGCGATGCGGGTTTGTTTACATCGATCGTTGCAGGCGCGAGGCGGGCATTGGGTGTGCGGGGAGTATAACGGGTTCTGCCGAGGCCGGGTCCGGGGATCTGCGCGAGAAATTTCGTGGCCGGCGTGACGGTGGGCCCTTGTGTTCACGGTAAGCGGCCGCAAAACCCGCGCCGGGGTCCACGGCATGTTGTCAAAGCAAAATAGCTGTATATAATTACAGCTGTATATCAAACCAGCATATTGCTCATGACGACAAAACTCACCGCACGTCAGCTTCAGGTCCTTGAGTTGATCAAAGAGAGCCTCAGCACGACGGGGCTGCCGCCAACACGAGCGGAAATCGCCGAACGCCTCGGTTTTCGTTCCGCGAATGCTGCTGAAGATCACTTGCGTGCGCTGGCGCGCAAGGGCGCGATCGAACTGCTCCCTGGCGCTTCGCGCGGTATTCGTCTGGCGGAAGCCTACGCCGGGCATGGGGAACTGCCGGTGGTCGGTCAGGTTGCTGCCGGCAGCCCTGTGCTGGCGACCGAACATATCGAGGCGCGACACCAGGTTGATCCGGCTCTGTTCAAACCGCGGGCCGATTACCTGCTGCGGGTAAAAGGTCTGAGCATGCGCGATATCGGGATCCTCGATGGTGATCTGCTCGCCGTGCACGCAACGCCCGAGGCGCGCAACGGGCAGATCGTCGTGGCCCGAATTGACGATGAAGTGACGGTGAAGCGCTTCAAGCGGCAAGGTTCCCGGGTCTGGCTGCTGCCGGAAAATCCGGTGTTCGAACCCATAGAAGTCGACCTGCGCCACGATTCGCTCACGATCGAAGGTCTCGGGGTTGGCGTGTTGAGAACCCATACGACATAACGCGATGCGTTGTATTGCCGGGAGCGGCAATGCGGCGCCAGGTATTTAGCAAGCGCTACGCCCAGACAGAAAAACAATAATAGAGATGCCCGAGATAAACGAACCCGATCCCCGGCCCGCAGAAGTTCTGGAAGATCTGCTGCAGCACGCAAAGATATGGCGGGCTGACGAGACCGCGGTGAACCCGACCATCACCACGGGCCTGCCGCTGCTCGACGGCTTCCTGCCGAACCACGGCTGGCCGCGGACGGCGCTGACGGAAGTGTTGACGACAAACGAAGGGGTCGGCGCCCTGAGCCTCGTGCTACCAGCCGTTGCCAGACTTACCGAAAAGCAATGGGCGATATGGGTATGTCCACCTCACGTGCCTTACGCGCCGGCATTGCAGGCGGCCGGGGTTGTACTTGAACGCCTGCTGATTATCGAACCTGATGAGAGCACTGCGGCCGATACCGAGTATCGCCTGTGGGTGTTCGAGCAGGCGCTGCGGTTTGTTGATTGTGGCGTCGCCATGGTCTGGATAGAGGCTGCCGAGCATATGCGCCTGCGTCGTTTGCAGCTGGCCTGCGAGCAAGGACAAACCTGGGGAGTGATGTTCCGACCCGATGCCTTTGCCGCGCAGGCTTCGCCAGCCGCTTTGCGGGTATCGCTCAGCGTGAATCCCGATGGTGGTCACGATTTACGCCTGCTCAAGTCACAAGGTGGCTCACGTGCGCGCAGCTGCCGACTGGAGCTGTGAATTTCAGCGCCTCGGAGTAATCCCGAAACGCGGCGCAAGCGCGATGCGTTTCACCCCTGTTTCCGGCCTGGGGGAAAACAGTACCGGCCGGATAGAGCACACAGCGATGCCGCGCGAACAGGCAGAAAGTTTGCCGCATCTCCCTGCCAGGAGCGCTGTGTGATGAGTTAATCAGGGCAATGCTGAATATGTTCAGCGTTGCCTCAGGAAGGTAACAGCCATGTTGGATACACAATTCAAATTAAAATCGACAGTCCCGACCCTCCATGCGATCCCCGCCGCCGGCGCACGTGCATTGCATACGCGTTCGCTGCCCGCACCGGCACAATTATGGCTGCATATTCATCTGCAGCAGTTCTCGCTCGACATCCTCACGGCCGCTAATCCCGATCGACGCGCCTGCGTTCTCGTTGAAGGGCAGGGGCGGCAACTTCGGATAGCACGGGTCAACAAGCATGCGAGTCGCCTCGGAGTCCGTATGGGTATGCCACTGGCGGCGGCGGAAATCCTCGGTGATTTGACCGTGCTCAGCCGCGACGAACGAGCCGAGCAGCAAGCGCTCAAGCGCCTGTGCGCCTGGGCTTACCAGTTCTCGCCGATCGTGAGCCCGGTACCATGTGATGGGTTGTTGCTGGAGATAAAAGGCAGTCTGAAATTGTTCGGCGGTATCGATGAGTTGCTCAATCAGATACGCCGGGGATTGCGCGAACTCGGTTACCGGGCAACGCTTGCGGTAGCACCGACACCGCTGGCCGCAAGTGTGCTCGCACGTTCGGAGCGACAGAAGCTGGTCTTCAATAAAGACGAGTTGAGTCATACGCTGGCCGATCTGCCGCTCGAAAGTTTGCGTCTGGATACGAAGGAACTGGCGGTTCTCGACAGTATCGGTGCCCGTTCCATCGGCGATTGCCTGCGTTTGCCCCATGGCGGACTCGGCCGCAGAACCGCACCGCAGTTGATCGAAACATTCCGTCGCCTGACCGGGCAGGCAGCCGACCCGCGACCACGTTTCGAGTTGCCGAGATTATTCCACAGCAGCATCGAGATCCCCTGGGAAACAAGCAATGCGCAATCACTGGGTCTTGCGGGTGAGCGTTTGTTGCATGAGCTCGTAGGTTATCTGCGCGGCTGTGCGGCGGTGACGCGGCGCTTGCGTTGGTCCTTGAACGCCGCGCACGGTGATGCGGTACATTTTCAAACCGAACTGACCCGGCCAACACGCGAGTATGCGCATTTCGTTCTGTTGCTGCGCGAACAACTGAGCCGCCTGCAATTGAAAGGGCGAATCAGTGCACTGGCTCTGTATGTTGACGACGTAAGCCCGGAGCAGCAGGCGCGTGGGGGTGATTTGTTCCAGCAGGATCGTGATGGCAGCACGGAGGACTGGCCGGGTTTTCTCGATCGTCTGCGCGCCCGTCTTGGTGAACAGGCTGTGCGCGGACTGCAACGGGTTGCGGATCATCGTCCGGAATGTGCCTGGCGCTGGTCGAACCCCGCTTCGGGCCAGGCCCGCACCAGGCATGCTGAAGCGCATAGGGCCGCCGGTTCACCGGCGCGACCGGTCTGGTTGATGCGCCGACCGATCCGGTTGTCACCCACGGACGGACAACTCAGTCTCAACGGGCCACTGCGTTTTCTCGAAGAGCGTGAACGTATCGAAACCGGCTGGTGGGACGGTAAACCGGTGGGCCGTGATTATTTTGTTGCGGCTAATCCGAGCGGGGCCCGTTTATGGATCTACCGTGAATTATCCGGCGCGAAGCACTGGTACCTGCATGGGATTTTTGAATGAATATCGATCCCGTGCCGGCGTAATGCCGTCGTATCCGGCAGGGCAACGGCGGCTGGCGCCGAGTGCACGCCGCCTGTTGCGCCGGGAACACGAACAGTTCCGTTTGCCCGCGGATCCTTTACGGGGCTGACGGAACGAAAAGTAATCGCAACGGTCTGGTTCATGCGGCGACCATCATATATAGTGCCGCAGCGCCTGCCGCCAAAGATAAGCCGGCCCGATGCGGCTGTGGCTTAACCCGCCATTTTTGCCGCGCCACTTTCACAGTCTCCGCAAGCCGATCAAGAATAACGGCACGGCGGAGCGAATTCTCGCGCCAGGGATCGAAACATCCAGCTTGGTCCGGTGCAGCCACCGGCCCGGGAAGGGCACACAGTGGTGCCGAGGAGAGGACTTGAACCTCCACGGGGTTTCCCCCACTGGCACCTGAAGCCAGCGCGTCTACCAATTCCGCCACCTCGGCAAAGAGGCGCGCAATCTACCGAACCCATCCGCATGAGTCAATGAATCAGAAGAAAATCAAACAACGGCGAAGCACGCCGAAGAAAAAGCCCACGCGCGCCGCAGGCGACTACGAAGTCGCCATTCCCAGCCGCCAGGACATCGCGGCATTCCTGGAGGCAGCGCCAGCGCCCGTTGCCTTGCGCGACATCGCTACCGCATTGGCGGTAGTGGAAAAGCCGGGCATTGTCGGCCTGCGACGTCGATTGCAGGCGATGACGCGCGATGGCGAATTGCTTCATACGCGTGGCAATCGCTACGGTATCGCGAAACGTATGGAACTGATCGCCGGTCGGGTCTTGGGTCATGCCGACGGCTTCGCGTTCGTACGGCCCGATGATGGCGACGCCGATGTGTTTCTGTCCCACCGCGAAGCCCACGGCGTGCTGCACGGCGACCGCGTGCTGGTACGTATCGGCGGCTACGATAAGCGCGATCGACCTTATGGCAACGTCGTCGAAATTCTCGAGCGTGCAAACGAGCAGCTTGTCGGTCGTTACTACCGTGAACGCGGGATTGGCTTCGTCACACCCGACGATCGCAGGATCAGTCAGGACATCCTGATCGCGAAAGCCGGCAAAAAGGTCAAGAACGGGCAGTTCGTCGTCGCGAAAATTACCGAACAACCGGATCACCGGCGACAGGCCATGGGGGAGATCGTCGAGATTCTCGGCGACCACATGGCACCGGGAATGGAGATAGACGTCGCGATCCGCACTTACGACCTGCCGATTGAGTGGCCGCCGGAAGTTACAGCCGAACTCGCCCGCATCCCGAGCGAAGTGACGGCGGATGCGATCGAAGGCCGCCGCGACCTGCGCGACCTGCCGTTTGTCACCATCGATGGCGAAGACGCACGCGATTTCGATGACGCCGTGTTTTGTCGCAAGGCCGGCGATGGCTACACGCTGTACGTTGCCATTGCCGACGTAGCGCATTACGTGCGACCGGGTTCCGCGCTCGACGCAGAAGCACGGTCGCGCGGGACCTCAGTCTATTTCCCCAGCCAGGTGATTCCGATGTTGCCGGAGGCGCTGTCGAATGGTCTGTGTTCATTGAATCCGCATGTCGACCGACTCGTCATGGTGTGCGAACTGCGCTTCGACACGCGCGGTGAGATCCGCCGCAGTCGTTTCTACAATGGTGTAATCCATTCGCAGGCGCGCTTGACCTATACCGAGGTCGCTGCCTGGCTGGCGGAGGAAACCGCCCCGGCAAAAGGCACGCTGCAGGCACACGTGCGGAGTCTGTTCGCGCTGTATGAGCAACTTCGCGAGCGTCGGGCGGAGCGCGGGGCGCTCGATTTCGAGTCCCGTGAGCCGTATTTCATCTTTGACAATGAGCGGAAAATCGAGCGCATCGACGCGCGGCAACGCAACGATGCACACCGGCTGATCGAAGAAGCCATGATCGCGGCGAATGTCGCCGCGGCGACTGATCTGATCAAGCACGACCGCGCTGCGTTATTCCGCAATCATGAACGTCCGGATCCGGAGCGGCTCGCGGGCTTACGTGAATTTCTCGGCGGTGTCGGCTTGAGCCTGGGCGGCGGCGACGAACCCACCGCGCTCGATTTCGCGGCAACCCTCGCCACGGCGGCAGGCCGCATCGACCAGCATTTAATCGAAACGATACTGCTGCGCGGCCAGAAGCTCGCTGCCTACGAGGCAACGAATCGTGGTCATTTCGGCCTCGCGCTCGAAGCCTACGCGCATTTCACCTCGCCGATACGCCGTTATCCGGATCTCATCGTCCACCGGGCGCTGAAAGATCGTATCGCCCGTCGCAAGCAGTCGCCCGATGCCGTTGCCGACATGGCTGCGCTCGGCACGCATTGCTCGATGACCGAGCGTCGCGCGGAAGAGGCGGCGCGTGACGTCATCGCGTGGCTCAAGTGCGAATACATGGAAGACAAGGTTGGCGAATCATTCAAGGGGGTCATCAGTGGCGTGACGTCATTCGGAGTATTCGTCGAACTCGCTGATATATTCGTCGAGGGCCTGATCCACGTGACGTCCTTACCGCAGGACTATTACGAATTTGATCCGATCCGGCACACGCTGCGGGGACGTGCGTCGGGCCGAACCTTCACGATAGGTGGCGAAGTTGATGTGATCGTCGCCCGCGTGAGCCTGGACGATCGCAAGATTGATTTCTCGCTCGCCCAGGCGAGCCGACGACGTCGACGGAAATCCTGATGGCCGCAAAGCACTTCACCTGTTGGGGTTTGCATGCCGTGCGCTCGGCGTTGACGAATGCGGCCACAGACGGTCTCGAAATGTGGTTGCGCGACGGCGAACTGCCGGCCGAACTTGATCAGCTTGCGGAGCTTGGCCGTGCCAGCGGCATCACGGTACAGCAGGTGTCGGCAAAAACGCTCACCCGGCTGACGGATGGCGCGGTGCATCAGGGCGTGGTGCTGCGGCGCCGGTTTCCACAGCCGCTGACCCTTGAAGCCTACCTCGCGAAGGTCTCGTCCGCGGCCACGAAACCGCTGTTGCTTGCCCTCGATCAGGTGACCGATCCACAGAATTTTGGCGCGTGTCTGCGCGTGGCGGACGGCGCGGGCGCCGATGCCGTGCTGGTGCCGCGCGACCACACCGCGCCCATAACGGGGCACGTCGCGAAAGCCGCCAGTGGTGCGCTCGATACCGTACCGATTATTTTGGTGCCAAACCTGGCGCGCGCGCTGGATGCCTTGCGCGACGCCGGAATCTGGCTCGTGGGCGCGAGTCACGACGGCGAACAGCATTTTTTCGATTGCGATCTGCGCGCGCCGACCGGGCTCGTATTCGGCGGCGAAGGCGCGGGGCTACGCGCTCTCACCCGCAAGAAATGCGACCTGCTCGCGCGGATTCCAATGGCCGGCAGTGTTGCCAGCCTCAATGTATCGACAGCGGTCGCGATAGGCCTGTTTGAGGCTGTGCGCCAGCGTGCCGATGGCGGGTAGTCCGGGGCGCCGCTGATCGCCGTCGTCTTTGCATTCGCGACGCTGTTTCCCTAGAATACGCGCCCTCTACAACGGCCCCGGCAACGCTTTGCGGCGCCTAAATACACCTCCTTGCTTCACCGCACCGTACGGGAAGCTTCTATCCGGAAGGGGAATCTCTTTGCGACACTACGAAATCGTGTTTCTGGTCCATCCTGACCAGAGCGAGCAAGTCAACGCCATGATCGACCGCTATCGTTCGATAATCGAATCGAGCGGCGGCGCGATCCACCGGCTCGAAGACTGGGGCCGTCGTCAGTTGGCTTATCCAATCAACAAGATCCACAAGGCGCATTACGTACTCATGAATATCGAGTGCGGTGCCGACACGCTTGATGAATTAACCAGTGCCTTCCGCTTCAACGATGCGGTAATCCGCAACCTCGTGATTCAGCGCGATCAGGCTGACCTCGAGCCGTCGCCGATGGCGAAAGCGAAAGAAGAACAGGACGCGCGGGAAGTGGAAAACAGCGAACGCCGCGAACAGAATGCAGCGCGCAACGAATCCCGCGCCGCAGCCCCTGCTGAACCAGCACCGGCTGCCGCCGCCGAAGCAAGCGCTGAAACCGCGGAGAAACCCGCAACGGAATCCGGCGACGCGAAGGAAGCGGTTGCCGTCGAGAAAGACGATTAGGATTGGGAGATAGATTATGGCCAGGTTTTTTCGACGTCGGCGTTTTTGCAAATTCACCGCGGAAGGTGTGGTCGAGATCGACTACAAGGATCTCAACACGCTGAAGGCTTATGTCACCGAGAGTGGCAAGATCGTCCCGAGCCGCATCTCGGGTACGAAAGCGCGTTATCAGCGTCAACTCTCGACCGCCATAAAGCGTGCCCGGTACCTCGCACTGATCCCGTACTGCGACGCACATTAGCGAGCAGCTGACGCAGGCCGTTTGATGCGTGCGATCGCGAAATTTGCGATGCGCAGCCCGACGGCCGCGTCGGTCAGTGCCGCTGCCTATGCGGTGTTCGCTTTGGTGTTCGCGCCGCTGATGGTATTGAGCGGCGCGATTGTCGGATTGGCGGCACTTCGCGGCGGCTTCACCCGCGGCATCCAGGTTGCGCTGTCGGCCGCGCTGATCGCGGGCATCATTTACTACGCCCGTTTGCGAGAACCGATGGCGGGGGTGCTGGTTGGGGCAAGCTGGCTTCCGGTACTGTTCGCCGCGCTGGCGTTGCGTATCAGCGAAAACCAGGGACTCGCACTCAGTCTTTGTGCCGGGTTTACTGCCTTGTTCGCGGTCACGACGCGAATGATGATCCCGGACATGCAGGCTCACTGGCTCGCACGTCTGATGGAAATTGGCGAGTCGGTAAAGCGTCAGGGCGGAACGTTTTTCAAAGACGATGACGTTGCCGTGATCGCGAGCGTCATGCACGAAGCAACCCTGGTCATGACCGGGTTGTTCTGGATGACCGCCGTGCTGCTTGCCCGGTGGTGGCAGTCAGCGCTGTATAACCCCGGAGGGTTTGGTGGCGAGTTTCGTGGGCTCGTTATACCGCGGGCCATTTCGCCGCTCGCGGCCGTGGTCGCGGTGCTGGCCCTGTTGCAGATTTTCGCCGGCACGCCGGCCGGGCTCGCAAGTGACTTGCTGATCGTGCTGGTGGTATTGTTCGCGTTCCAGGGGCTCGCGCTCCTCCACCACCGCGTGCATAAACTGAATCTCGCCCGAGGCTGGATGGTCGGGCTGTATGTATTGTTACTGCTGATGCCGCACAGGGTCGGATTGATCCTCGCGATCGCAGGCATTGCCGATACGGTCCTCGATGTACGCGGTTTGCGCGTACGGCGGCCACCGGTGGACTGAAACGGAAACGCCCCGGTTGCTAATCGCTCCCGGGCACGTGCCGAGATATTCGATTAGAGGAAAAGCGTTATGGAAGTCATATTACTGGAAAAGATCCACAAGCTCGGCGCACTGGGCGACAAGGTTCGCGTGCGCGCCGGATACGGGCGGAATTTCCTGATCCCGCAAAAACGCGCGGTCCCGGCAACGGCGGAGAACATCGAAAAGTTCGAAGCCCAGCGCGCGGAACTCGAGAAGGCGCAATCAGACGTCCTGGCGGCGGCGAATGCGCGGCTCGCGGCGATGGTAGACCTTGTAGTGACGATCACGGCGAAAGCGGGTCCGGAAGGCAAACTCTACGGCTCGATTGGAACCGCCGAGATTGCAGCGGCAGTCAGTGCCACCGGCAACGAACTTGAAAAGCGTGAAGTACAGCTTCCCGATGGCGCATTGCGTGAACTCGGCGAGTATGAGGTGATGGTCCATCTGCACGCCGACGCCGAAGCGCCGATCAAAGTGAACATCGTGTCGGAAGATGCGATCCCGAGCGCCGAGGCGGACGCCGTAGTTGCCGATACCAGCATCGACCTCGATGACGACGGCACCGAATAATACCGACGTCGCAACGGCTAGCTAGTCCGCGCCACGGATGGCCAGTGACAATGCCATACTAGCCGGAGAGCTGCGGAACACGGCGACGGACTCGCTGAAGGTTCCGCCGCATTCGATCGAGGCGGAACAATCCGTGCTTGGCGGTCTCATGCTCGATAACGAGGCGTGGCTGCAGGTTGCCGAGCGAATCACCCAGGGCGATTTTTACCGGCGCGACCACAACGAAATCTTTCGTGCGATCGAGTCGCTGGCGAATGAAGGCAAGCCCTACGATGTCGTAACGCTTGCGGAGTGGCTCGGGAATAACGACCAGCTCGCGGCAGTCGGCGGTCTCGAGTATCTCGCCGAACTGTCTGAAAATACGCCGTCGGCGGCGAATATCGCCGCGTACGCCGATATCGTCCGCGAGCGTTCCGTCCTGCGCTCGCTCGTTCGTGCCGGCACCGACATTGCGGAAAGCGGCTATCGCACGGAAGGTCGCACGGCCGACGAACTGCTCGATCAGGCCGAACGCTACGTGTTCGAAATTGCGGATCGCGAAACGCGCAGCAAGCGCGGATTCCGCCGGGTCAAGGATCTGCTCGTCGATGCGCTCGATCGAATCGATCAGCTTTTTCAGCGCGATAATCCCATCACCGGTGTCGCCACCGGATTCTACGAAGTCGACATGATGACCTCCGGCCTGCAACCGTCGGACCTCGTGATCGTGGCGGGCCGGCCGTCGATGGGTAAAACCGCGTTCGCAATCAACATCGCGCAGCATGCCGCGGTGAAAGAGAAACTCCCGGTCGCCGTATTCAGTATGGAAATGCCGAGCGAACAGCTCGCGATGCGTATGCTGTCCTCGCTTGGGCGTATCGATCAGCACAAGGTGCGTACCGGCAAGCTCGGCGATGATGACTGGCCGCGGTTAACGCACGCGGTCGGGATCCTTTCCGAAGTGAATATGTATATCGACGACACGCCCGCGCTGTCGCCCGGCGAGTTGCGTGCACGTTGCCGCCGCCTGTCGCGCGAGCACGGTCTTGGTCTCGTCGTGATCGACTACCTCCAGTTGATGCAGGTGCACGGGTCGAGTGAAAACCGGGCAACGGAGATCTCCGAGATCTCGCGCTCGCTGAAAGCGCTCGCGAAAGAGCTGAACGTGCCCGTCGTCGCGCTGTCGCAGCTGAACCGCAGCCTCGAACAACGCAGCGACAAGCGGCCGGTAATGTCGGACCTGCGTGAGTCCGGCGCCATCGAGCAGGATGCCGATGTGATCATGTTCATCTACCGCGATGAGGTTTACGACGAAGACAGCCCTGACAAGGGGATCGCCGAAATCATTATCGGCAAGCAGCGTAACGGGCCAATCGGGATCCGTAAGCTGCGGTTTTTCGGCGAATACACGACGTTCGAAAACCTCGCGTTCGACGACTATTCGGCGGGCGAGCAGCCCGGATGAGCCGACCCGCCCGGGTCATCGTCAATACCCACGCCGTTCAGGCCAATCTCAACATCGTCCGCGCGCGTGCGCCCGGAGCAAAGATCATGGCGATCGTGAAGGCGGACGGCTACGGACACGGAATCGCTCGCATCGCCTCCGCGCTGTCATCGCATGCGGATGCGTTCGGGGTTGCTTCGATCGAAGAGGCGCTACGCGTGCGCGCCGCCGGAGTGACGGCACCGATCGTGTTGCTCGAGGGGCCGTTCGCCGAAGAAGAGATCGGCGACATCGTCTCCCATGCGCTCGAAACGGTCGTGCATACCGCGGAGCAGATCCGCTGGCTCGAAAACGCGCCGCTCGAGGTTCCGGTCTGGGTGAAAATAGACTCCGGCATGCACAGGCTGGGGTTCGACCCCGCGCAAGCCGGAGCCGCGATAGACAGCTTGCGCCGTTCCGGCCGGCTTGTGCGCCTGATGACGCATCTCGCGAGCACGCACCGTGAAGCCGATGAGAGCGTCGCGCAACAACTCGGTTTGTTCGAGCAACTCGTTGCCGGATATTCCGGTGAGCGGTCGATCGCAAATTCCGGGGCGGTGCTCGGCTGGCCGCAATGTCACGCCGACTGGGTCCGACCCGGCATCATGCTCTACGGCGTGTCGCCCTTCCGCGGCAAGTGTGGCGCCGACCACGGCCTGATCCCGGCAATGACCGTGGCTTCGTCATTGATCGCGGTGCGTGAAGTCGAAGCCGGCGGCAGCGTTGGCTACGGCAAGGCCTATGTGTGTCCCGAGCGCATGCCCGTCGGGGTTGTGGCGTTCGGCTAT
Source organism: Gammaproteobacteria bacterium (assembly GCA_965216305.1). Classification (GTDB taxonomy): domain Bacteria; phylum Pseudomonadota; class Gammaproteobacteria; genus UBA11873. The sequence continues at coordinate 958,073 of OZ244144.1, forward strand.
GGCGATGGTTATCCGCGGCATGCCGCGACCGGCACCCCTATCATCGTCGACGGGGTGCGCACCCAGGTGATCGGCGAAGCGTCGATGGACATGCTGACCGTCGACTTGCGACCGGTGCCGCAGGCTCACCCGGGTGACCCCGTGATGCTCTGGGGGCCCGGATTGCCGGTGGAGGAGGTGGCCGAGAGCGCCGGCACAATTCCGTATGAATTATTGTGCCGGGTGCGCATGCGCGCCCGCTATGTCGAGTTGGTTGAATGAAAGCGAAAACCCAGTATCAGTGCCAGAACTGCGGCGCGACCCAGTCGAAATGGTCTGGCCAGTGCGGCGACTGCGAAAGCTGGAATACGCTGGTCGAAACAATCGTCTCCTCGACCACTACGCCGGTGAGTCCGCGTTTCCAGTCGTACGCCGGACAGCATGCCGAAGTGACGACGCTGGCCGACGTTGTGCCCGAACAGGAGACCCGGATGAGTTCCGGCATCACGGAACTCGACCGGGTACTTGGCGGCGGTACCGTTCCCGGATCCGTCGTGCTGATCGGCGGTGATCCGGGCATCGGCAAATCGACGCTGCTGTTGCAGAGTCTCGGCCTCGTCGCGGCCATGCCCGGGATCGCCCCCTTGTACGTCAGTGGCGAGGAGTCCGCGGCGCAAATCGCCTTGCGCGCTGAACGGCTGAAACTGAATGCGGGTTCCCTGCGCCTGCTTACCGAAACCGATGTCGACCGCATTATCGATGTTGCCCGTCGCCAGCAGGCGAAGCTACTCGTCGTGGACTCGATACAAACGGTTTATTGCGCTGAATCCCAATCGGCGCCCGGCAGCGTCTCGCAGGTGCGTGAATCCGCGGCGCGCCTCGTACGGTTTGCGAAGCAGAGCGGCACGGCGGTTTACCTCGTCGGTCACGTAACGAAGGAGGGCGCGCTGGCCGGGCCGCGGGTGCTCGAGCACATGGTAGACGCAGTATTGTATTTCGAGGGCGATCAGGCTGGACGTTACCGCCTCGTGCGGGCGTTCAAGAACCGCTTCGGCGCGGTCAATGAACTCGGCGTGTTCGCGATGTCCGATCAGGGGTTGCGCGAGGTCTCGAATCCATCCGCCATTCTGTTGTCGCGTCATGAGGAGCCGGTGCCGGGCAGCGTCGTGCTCGTCAGTCGGGAAGGCACGCGGCCGTTGCTGGTCGAAGTTCAGGCGCTGGTCGATGAGAGTGCGCTGGGCAATCCGCGTCGCGTGACGGTGGGCATGGATCACAACCGCTTGTCGATGCTGCTTGCCGTGCTGCACCGGCATGGCGGGATCTCGACCGCGGGCTGCGATGTATTCGCGAATATCGTCGGTGGGCTGCGCATATCGGAGACGGGTGCCGATCTCGCGCTGTTGAGCGCCGTGGTCTCGAGTCTGAAGAACAAACCCTTGTCGCGTGATCTTGCGGTGTTCGGCGAGGTTGGACTCGCCGGTGAAATCCGGCCGGTGCAGAACGGGCCGGAGCGTTTGCGCGAAGCGGAAAAACAGGGCTTCAGACGCGCCATCGTTCCCGCGGCGAACGCGCCGAAATCCGCGATCGGCAAATTAACGGTGGTGCCGGTCACGCGGCTCAGCGAAGCCCTCGACGCCTTGTAAGCGGCGGTTGCCCGGTCGCTCTGCGACACCGAAATAAGGAACCGCAATCAGCCACGATCCGGCATGCGGCGTCCGGGAAACACCGTGCCAGCCTCGCGGGTTTTCGTGACAGAACCCCTAATGCAGGTGAACTGCGTCTTGGCCCCGGGTATTCCGGACACTATCCATCCGCGCCAGACTCGTCCAGCGAAACCCTAACCGTCAATTCCCTTGCTCGGATGCTCGGTATGCTCCGGCTGCGGACTTTGCGGCACTGACTCGGGCGGTGTGATGCGAGCGTTTTTTACGATGTGCTCGGTGCTGTGCACGATCTCGATCGTGTAATCATCGATCCGCAGGCTGGTCCCGGTTTCCGGTATGTCGCCGAGCGCGTCCAGGATCAGCCCGTTCAGCGTCTTGGGGCCATGCTCCGGTAAGTGCCAGCGATTCGCCCGGTTCAGTTCACGGATGTTCGTGCCACCGTCCACGAGGAAGGTCCCGTCCGCCTGCGGATACACATCGCGTACGTAATTCTGCAAATCCGTTGTGAACTCGCCGACCACCTGTTCCAGCAGATCGTCAATCGTAACGAGGCCTTCGATTTCGCCGTACTCGTCAACCGCCAGTGCGAGTCGTTCGCGTCGGCGCTGAAAATTGATTAGTTGGGTGTGCAGATTCGTACGCGTCGGCACGAAGTAAGGAGCGCGTAACATCGCTTCGAGATCGCTAAGGCGGAACTCCTCGGTACTTTGCACGAGGCGGGTGAGCGAGCGAACGTGCAATACCCCCACCACGTTATCGAGCGTGCCGCGGTAACACGGTACGCGGGTGTGCCGGCATAAGACGAGCTGACCTATTACATCGCTCCATTCGTCATCGAGATCGAAGGCATCGATTTCCGCTCGTGGCACCATGATGTCCTCGACGGATGCATGTTCGAGGTCGAGGATTCCGAACAACATCTGGCGGTGCTTGCGCGGGATCATCGCACCCGCTTCCTTCACTACCGTTCTGAGTTCTTCGCGATCAAGGGGATCGGCGCCGGCCGTGCGCGGATTGATGTCAAACCAGTCGAGTATGCCGTTCGATACCCCGTTTACCGTCCACACGAGCGGGTAGAGTACCCACAACAACGGTTTCAGCAGTAAGGTCGATGGAAACGCGATCCGCTCCGGGTTCATCGCGGCCAGGGTTTTCGGCAACACCTCGGCGAAGATCAGAATGACGACGGTCAGCGCGATCGTTGTGATCAGCAAGCCGTCGCGACCGAGCAGTTGCAGGGTAAGTATCGTCGCGATCTGCGTCGCAAGGATATTCACGAAATTATTGCCAAGGAGGATGACGCCGATCAGGCGATCGGGGCGTTCGAGCAGCTGCTGCGCGCGATTCGCGCCGCTATGGCCCTTTTCCGCGAGGTGACGCAGCCGATAGCGATTGAGCGCCATCATCGCTGTCTCGCTGCTGGAAAAGTATGCCGACATTCCGATCAGCACGAACAGCAGCGTGACGAGGCCGACAATGGTCACGGTGGTCATCGATCAGACTCGCTGCAGTATGAGTTCAAGCACAACCTTCGTGCCGAAGAACCCGAGCGCGAGCAGCGCAAACCCCGCGATGACAAACTTGATTGCGCGCGGGCCGCGCCAGCCAAAGCGCCAACGGCCGACAAGCAGCCAGGCGAATATTCCCCAGGCCAGGAGCGAAAACACGATCTTGTGCACGAGGTGTTGCGCCTGCACGTCGCCGACGTAAGGCACGCCCAGCGCGAGACTCACGGTAAGCGCTGCGAAAGCTACCCCGGTGAGTTGAAACAAGGTTACTTCCATTGTTGGCAAGGGCGGCAGGAAATCGAGTATCGGTTTGTGCTTGCGCAGCTTGTAGTCGGCGATACCGAGGTAGATCGCCTGCACCGCGGCTATTGCGAACAGGGCGTAGGCGATGATGGACAGCGCGACGTGCAGTTTCAGCCCGATTGGTGTCGCGGCCGGCATAATCCGGCTATGAGGAAACCACACGGCAAGGCCGACCATCGTGGCAACCGCCGGGAAGATCACGAGCGCGAGACTGTCGATCGGCCGCCAGAACATGATCGCAAGTACCGCTGTGCCGATTACCCAGCCTGCGAGCGACGCGGCGTTGAAGATGCCGAGATCGAAACCGCCCGCCGCGCCAATCGTGGCATAGAGAACACCCGCGTGCGCGAGGGTGGCGATAAACAGCAACGCAATTACCTGTGTGCGCTTATGCGGTGACGCAGTGTCGCGTCGCACCGACGGGATCGCGATACGCAGGGACGCGGCGAGGTACAGTACAATCGCCGCCAGTGCGGTACTCAAGGTTTGCATAGCTTGTCGCCGATGATCTCACAGTCGAAGTCGATCGGGAACCAATCTAAAGCGGCCGGCTGCCGCTGTATAGCGCTTTCGGCCGCCCGGCCGCGCAGCGCGTTGTGTGACTGATTACGATGGCACGAATCGCTTTCTGCTGGGAGTTGGGTCGCGGCCTCGGACATGTCGTTCCGCATCTCGATTTGATCCGGCGGCTTGTCGCACGCGGCGATGAGGTGGTGTTCCTCGCTCAGGATCCCGAGCGCGTGCAGTCCGTTTTCCGGCACGAGAATTTCTCGGTCCATCCGCTCGCGCACGACCGCACGCCGAGGACAAGCAGAATGCGCAACGCGGACAGTTACCCCCAGGTGTTGTTCAATTCCGGTTTCCATGATGCTGATGTCTTGCATGCTCGCCTGGTCGATGTGCTGGCGACGCTGGAGCGTACCGCACCGGATATCCTTGTGTGTGACTATGCGCCCACGGTAATGCTCGCAAACCATGTGGCGCGGCGACCGCTTGTCGTCGCCGGCCATGGGTTCTGGATACCACCGCTGTGTGAACCAATGCCGCGATTTCGCTACTGGCTCGGCCCGCCAGCGCAAGCGTTCGCAGAACGTGAAGCGATGGTGCTTGAGGTGATCAATACTGCAGGCCGGCGGGCGGGCATTACCCCGTTTGCGAGCTTCGCCGAATTCTTCTCCGCGGATCGACGCTGGCTATGTATCTACGAAGAACTCGATTTCTATTCCAATCGGCACGATGAGCGATATCTCGGTATGTTTCCCGACTCCGCTTTCGGGACGCCACCGCAATGGCCGAACGAAGCGGGGATGAAAGTGTTCGCCTACCTCACAGCCGGTCGCTCGAGCCTTGCGGCGCTCGCGGCACTGGCCGCGGAACAGGTTTCCGTATGTCTCTACGCGCCCGGCTTGAAGCATGCGACCGAACTTCCCGCGGAGCTATTCCGCCGCGCTGAAGAGCCGGTGTTGCTGCCGGCCGTAGCGCAGGAGTGCCGGATGTTCGTGACGAACGGCAATTTGTCTACGTCAGCCGTCGCACTGCTCGCCGGAAAACCGCAGCTGTGCCTGCCGGAATCCGCGGAACAATACGTCAACGCACGCCGGATTGAATTAATCGGCGCCGGGCTTGCCGCGCCGCAGCGGCGTCTCGGCGATCTCGCCGCGAAACTGCATGCGCTGCTGCATAAACCTGATTACGCACGCGCCGCCGCACGGTGCGCCCAGAAGTATGCCGGGTGGCGCCTGTGCGACCGCACGGAATTCATGCTCGCCGAACTCGACACCTTACGCTGAGTGGCCGGATTCGCAGCGTGAACGGTGGCAAGTGAGATGGCGCGGGTTTGTTTTACCTGGGAACTGGGGCAGGGCTACGGACATCTCGTGCGTTACCGGGCGTTGATCACCGGCTTGCTCGAGCGCGGTCACGACGTTACGTTCATCGCCAAAGATCCCGCGCGCGCGCGCAAAGTGTTCGCCGGTATGGCGGTTACCATCGTGCCGATTGAACCGGGTTCGACCCCACCCACCGAGCGTCTGGTGCGCCTGAATTCGTATCCGGAAATCCTGCATGATTTCGGCTTTTGTCGACCTGAGTACTTGCGCCGCCAGCTTCAGCCCTGGTTGCGGGTATTGCGCGCGCTGCAACCGGATGTACTCATCGTCGATCACAGTCCCACCGCATTCGTTGCCGCGCGTATCGGCGGGTTGCGCGTGATCTCTTCGGGCAATGGGTTCACGGTGCCGCCCCGGGTAACGCCGATGCCGCCGCTGCGATACTGGAGCCGACGCGAACGTGAACACCTCATCGACCACGAGCAACTCGTCCTCGACACGTGTAACACAGTGCTGGGCGAACATGGCGCCCCGGCGTTGCCTGCTGTGGCCGAACTGTTCGCCGGTGCCGGCGAGTGGATCCTGAGTTTTCCCGAACTCGATCATTACGCGGTTCGCGAAGGCGCCAACTATCTCGGCAGCTTCTCCGCCGAGGGCTTTGGCGCTGCGCCGCGCTGGCCAACGCTCGACGGACCAAAACTGTTCGCCTACCTCTCGGTGGCGACGCTCAGCCCGGAACTTGTTGCCGCGCTCCGCGCATGTGAGGGAAATCTCTGTATTCATGCACCGGCACTGCCGCCGCAGGAGCTTGCCCGGCTCATCCCCGAGCGGACGGTCGTCGCTGCGCAACCCGTTGATCTGGCGGCCGTGGCCACGATTGCAGACGCCGTGATAACGAACGGGAGCCTGAACAGCGTGGCGGGGTTTCTCGCCGCCGGGGTGCCGCAACTGGCGTTACCGAACAATCTGGAGCGACATATGGTGGGGCGTCGGCTGGAATTGACCGGGGGCGGGCTCATGACCCGCTGGCGTAACCCCGACCGCCTTGCGGACAAACTCCGTGCGGTGCTCAGCGACCGCGCGTTCCGGCGCAATGCGCAACGCTTCGCCAACCGGTACAGTGCCGCCAGTGCACTGCAGCAATGTGAGCAAATGCAAGCGGATATCGAGCGGGTGCTCGAATCGAACTGATGGGATTAGCGACTTAAAACGCGTATTATGAGCCGGGCTTCACGGCGTCTCGTAAACATGGCCCTGCGGCTCTCAGACCGAACTAGAAATAAATAATAATTGCAATGCGTTACGCTCGATTTATACTGTGCATTATTAGGAACAATAAATTAGGGGAAATCTGCCTTGGCTAGGTACGACTCCAAGGTCCGCCGTACATCGCGGATCATGCTGCTTACTGCGGCACTTGCGCCGTCGATCGTTATTGCACAAGCGGTTCCGACCCCTGGCGTCATTCAGGAAGAAATCCGCCGCCAGCCGGTGTTGCCGACTACCCCGAGTACGCCGGATTTCGAGCGCGCCCCGGCACCGTCGGCTACCACCGGCGTCCCCGCCGGCGGCATGAGGATTCCTATCCAGCGCTTCGAAATCAGCGGCAATTCCGTTATCGCGACGGAAGAACTGCAGAACGTGATCGCGAGCCATGAAGGCCGCTCGATGACGCTGTTCGAAATCTACGAAGTGGCCGACGAACTGACGAACTACTACCGCTCGAAAGGCTATTCGGTGGCGACCGTTACCGTCCCGGCGCAAAAGGTCGGCTCGGGTACCGTGAAATTCGAAGTTGTCGAAGGCCGCATCGGCGCCTTGACGGTGGATGGCAACAAGGCCTACCGCGACTGGTTTCTGCAAAGACACATCACCGGCGCCGCGCCTGGCGACGTGATCGCGGAGCGCGCGCTCGAACGCGACCTGCTGCTGCTGAACGATTTGCCCGGTCTCACCGCGAAGGCAGTGGTGTCCCCGGGCGATGAATTCGGCGAATCCGATCTGTCCGTGCGGACCGAAGAGAAACGGCTCGATTTTGTCACGCGATTCAATAATTACGGCCGGACGTCGATTGGCGAATGGAAGGTAGAGGCCGACCTCGGCATCAATGCACCGCTCGGCATTGGTGACCGCATTGATTTCAATGTCGTGCACGCCGACGGCGGCAAGCTCGATTACTTCAATCTCCGCTACAGCGCGCCGGTATCGTATGCCGGAACGCGGGCGTCAGCGTACTTCAGCCGCAATGACTACAAGGTCGACAGTGACGAATTGCAGCGCGGGCTCGAAGGTCTCGATATCAGTGGCGACGGCGACAACTTCGGTTTCGGCCTGATGCACCCGGTGATCCGCTCGCGCAAGGAGAATCTCTACGTTGGGATCGGCTACGACCGCGTGATTACCCGCCAGCGGATCGGTGGACTCGGCCTCAAATCGAAAGCCGATATCAGCCTGATGAATCTGAATCTGCTCTACAGTCGCGTCCACGAGGACAATTCGTTCTCCACCATCAGCGCAAATTTCGCCACGAACTTCGACTCCAATGATCGTGACCCGCTGACGCTACGGCCGGAGAATAATGCCCAGACGGCGAAGATGCGGGTTGATCTGTCACACCTGCGGCCAATCGTTGGCCTGTGGTCGCTTTTTGCAAAATTGACGATGGTCGGTTCGATCGACCCGATCGTCGATACGCAGCAATTTCGTATCGGCGGGCGTCAGAGCGTCCGCGGTTACGCGTCTTCGGAACTCGCCGGTGACGGGGGTTATGCCACCACGGTCGAGATCCATCGCCAGTTCGTATTCGGTAACAACTGGCCCAGCCGTGCCTTCATTTTCGGCGACAGCGGCACGGTCACGCGGAAGAACGCGGCGGCGCTCGGGGTCGAGTCGAGTGAATCGATTTCCGGGGCGGGCATCGGCTTCGAAACGCTGCTGTCAGGCCGCTACCTGATCAATCTGGAACTCGCAAAACAGATCGGATCGCAGGAATCAATCGACGGACGTGATGGACTTCGCGTTTGGTTCGGACTGACTGCAAATTTTTGATGAGTTTGAATTTTTACGTGAAGTATTACCTTGTTTCGGACGGATATGCGGGCCTAGCATGGCGTCACTTGCACGGTAATCGCCGAATTTCCTAGGAGCAGCTCCATGAACGCGTGGGCTTTCAGATTACGACCGATCGCAGATTTCCTTCGCCGCAAGACGCCGTCCCGGCTTGGTTGGGGCGCTCTCGCTTCGATTCCCGGCATCGCACTTGCGGGCCCAAGCGGCGAGAACGTCGTCGCCGGCAGCGCCATAGTCTCCCGCCCGAACGCCACCCACACGCAAGTGGATCAATCCACGGCCCGGGCAGTCGTGAACTGGTCGACGTTCTCGGTCGACAGCGACGAATATGTTGTTTTCAATCAACCCGGCGCAACGGCATCGATTCTGAACCGCGTTGTCGGCGGTAACCAGTCGCAGATCTTCGGCCAAATCGACGCGAACGGCCGCGTCTTCCTCGTCAACCCGCAAGGCGTCTATTTCGCACCCGGCGCGCAGGTGAATGCCGCGGCGCTCACGGCGAGCGTTATGGATATCACCGACAACAACTTCATGTCGGGCAATTACGTATTTATGCGGCCGGCAAACGCTCCCGACGGCGCGACGGTGGAGAACGCCGGCCAGATCAATGTGAGCGACGGCGGCTTCGTCGTGCTTGCCGGCGACTACGCGAACAACACCGGTATCATCTCAGCCCGGCTCGGCAGCGTGGTACTGGCCGCAGGTAATCAGATGACGCTGGATCTCAGTGAGGACGGGCTCGTCAGCTTCGCCGTTGACGAAGCGACGGTGTCGAGTCTTGCCGGCGCCAACAACTCGGGCCAGATTCTCGCCGACGGCGGGCAGATCATCATGACGGCGGAAGTGGCGAATGATCTCGTTGCCACTGCCGTGAACAACGACGGCCTGTTGCAGGCGCGTCGCATCGTTGCCGACGGCGGCGAAATCTATCTTTCCGCCGCGGGAGCGGACGTTGTCCAGGCCGGCACGATCGATGTTTCCGGGGTTGATGGTCAGTCCGGCGGGGAAGTCGGTATCACCGGTGACGCCGACATCACGCTGACCGCCGGATCACAGATCAACGCGTCCGGCTCGGGCGCCGGTAACGGTGGCACTGTTAATGTTATCGCCGATGGCATGATGGCTTTCCGGCGCGACGCGGAAATTACGGCACGGGCCGGCGCCGAAGGCGAAAGCGGTGGCCAGGTTGAACTGAGTGGTCATGGCGGCATTCAGGTTCGCGGCGATCTGAAACTGGGCAAGGGTGGCGAGCTCGTTATCGACCCTTCCGTGGTCGGAATCGTCGCGAGTTCAGGATCCTACGGCGGTTCCTACGGTTCGACCATCGGGGTTGGCTTCATCGAAGACCAGCTCAATAGTGACGTCGATGTGTCGGTGCTGGCCAGCAACGCGATCTTTGCGAGCTCCGGTGTAACTAACGTCTCCGCGACGGAGGGCAGCGGTGGTCTCACCCTGCGGGTGACCGGGCCGGGTGGTGGTGCGCCGGTGTCGTTCACGTTTTCAGGCTCATCGGGCACGAACATTCTGACCGACGGCGACATAGAACTTTCCGGGGTCACGATAAATATCGAGGGTGATTTCACCGCGTCCGCCGGCACGAATATCGGCAGTGTGAACCTCGGCAAGGTCACGGCTGGCAACGTACGGATTTTTACCGGTTCCAGCGGTGGCGACATTACGCTGAACACCGGCGGCATCGCCGCGGCGAGTTCCGTGCTGCGACTGTCCGCGGCCGACGACATCAACATCGGCACGATGGCCATGCCCGGCAACCTGAATCTCACTGGCGGCGCGGTCAACATGGACATCGATGCCGGCGGTAATATCAACGTCGCCGGTAACGCGACCGCATCAGCAACCACCGGCCGTGCAGATATCAACATCGACGCCGGCGGCAACGTCTCCATCGGGCACGTGATCGCAACGGGTTCCAGCGGAGACGCGGACATCAGCATCGGCGCCATGGGTAACGTCAATCTCGGCAATGCGCATGCTATCGTCAGCGGCAGCGGTGACGCGTCGATCGATATCATGGCGACAAACATTACGGTCAACAATGTCCGGGCAATCGCGTCGAACAGTTCCGCGTTCATCGACTTTTTTGCGACGAACAATCTTGTTGTGAACGGTCTTACCACTGCTGTTGCCCGGGACGAGTTATCCATCTCGTACAGCGCCAGCAACAACGTCACAATCAACAATACGATCAACGCAACCGCGAACAGCAACAGCTATGCGTCGATCGAGATTCGGGCGGGAAACCACGTCACGACGAGAAGCATCAATGCGATTGGCTCGGATTCTGGTGGTTCTGCATTCGTCACGATCAACGCGACGTCAGGTAATGTCACTGTTAACGGTACGATTACCGCGCGTGGTTCGTTCGACGACGCTGAAATTGATATCGACGCGGGCGGCAATATTAGGATCGGCACTGCGGCGACTCCGGGAGGACTCAACGCGGCGGGCTCGGACGCCTCGATCGATCTGGATGCGGGCGGCAATGTAACAGTACACGGGACGATCGACGCATCGGCATCAATCGGATCCGGCTACGTCGAGATCGATGCCGGGAACGATATCGATATCGACAATGTGATGGTCTACGGGGTCTCATTTGCCAGTATCGATTTATCCGCCGGGCGCGACATCGTCACGCAAAATGCAGAAGCCGAACTCGGCGCAGGTTCTTACGGCGGGTCCTACGGCGGATCGGCTTATATCGGCTTCTTCGCCGAGCGCGATATCACCGCGGGTAATCTCGAAGCCGACGCCGATGAATCGGGCGCCCGTGCCACGGTAATGCTGGATAGCGGCCGCATGCTGAAGGTCAAGAACGTCACGGCGGAAACCATGGGCAGCGGTAGTGGCAGTGGCTCCTACGGTGGCAGCAGCGGCGCGCGTATCTCGCTCGAAGCGTTCAGCGGCATCGATGCGATGAATCTCGCGGCGATGGCGCAGTCGGGCCAGGCAAGAATTGATGCCGATACCACTAACGGCAATTTGAAGACCTTAGGTCTCAAGGCAATTTCAGGCAACAGCTCCGCCGAGGTCACGCTCGAAGGCAACACGACCGCATCAACGATTACCGTCGGTGGCGCGGTCGAAGTGTCCGGGTCCTCGGCAATGTTCAACGCAAGTGCGTTTAATATAAATCTGAACGGTGCTATGGACCTCAGCGCACCGAGTTACGTCGACATGTACACCATGGCGGCGAATAACCTCGTCGTGAACGGCAACATTACCGCGAACGAGGCGAGCGGCGGGATGGTGAACGTTGGCCTGTATGCCGCCAAAACCGCCACCATCAATGGTGATGTGACGGTTACCGGCGGCGCCGGCAGTTACGCCAGTCTCGAGATCGGCACCCCGGAATCCACGATGGCGCTGCCCGTGAATACGGTGAATGTTACCGGCGACGTCTCCGTCGTTTCCGGCATGATGGCGAACGCGCTGATCTTCGGACGCAACGTAAACGTGCCGGGCAAGGTTACCGTACGCGGTGCCGGCACGGCGTTGAGCGGCGACATCAACGCGGGCCTCGCCATTTGGGCGGTTAATGATCTGAACGTCGCCGGAGATGTACTCGTCAGCAACGCAACCGGCAACGCGGGCACCCAATATGTGTTCGGCGGCGATGCGACCGTCGGCAGACATATTGTGAACGGCGGCACGAACGGCTGGGGTATGGCGCTGTTCAACGCAACGGATCCCGCGGGCCTCGCAGAACTGCCGCCCGGCTTTGTTCGGGGACGGACCGTAACGTTCAATAATCTGTTGGACACGAACGGTGGCGCGGGAAGTCGCGTGATCGCCGATGTCCAGAATTCGATTGCAACCGGCGCCAACGGCTTGATCGACGCGAAGTATGCCGAATTCACGACGCGCGCGAATATCACGACGAACATCAACGTGAAGACGCGAGTGATGTCGACCACGCTGAAGAATCTCGGTCAGACGCCGAACGTCCGTTTTGATAACCGCGCGTTCAACGGTCCGTCGAGTGTTAATTTCAATAGTGGCACGGTGTTGAAAGCGGCGAGCTTTTTCGCCAACGGTCCACTCACGTTCAATGGCGGATTTACCGCGAGCAATCTCGCGGTCGCAGTTACCAGTGGTACTGTGACTTTCGGCGGGCCGGTGAATATCACTGGCGCGACCCCGTTCCTGCCTACCGCACCCGATCTCGCGTTGTTCAATATCATGTCGCAACGCGGCTTGCTGCCGCCCGGCCATGGCCCCAACGTACAGATCTTCGCGCGTAATGGCATCAACATTAACCAGCCATTCAATGTTGGTGGACCAAGCCCATTTACGAAGATGTATACGAACGGGCCGTTCAATGTCAGTGGCCTGACGACGTCTTCAAGCAATCTGCTTGCGGTGTTCTCACCGATCGACACAACGCGCCCGATCTTCTTTGAAGATGAGCCTTATCTGCAGCCGCTTGGCGCGAGTGCGTTTTTCAATTTCCCGACAATATCCGGCCTGCCTGATAATTCTAACGTTACCGTTGTTATCGGCGAACAGGGGCCGGCCACTCCGTTGTTGAGCGGCCCTGTTACTATCGGCGGGCGCGGGCTCATTGATATTGGTGAACGCAATATGTTCATCATCACGCGCGGCGCCGTCAGCGGTGACGACACGGTGATTACCGACGGGATATTCGAGATTATCGGACTTGCGCAGGACGACGTCTTCCAGGTACCGCTGGTAAACGAGTTCGCGGACGATACGAACACCGACGAGGACGAAGAGGGCGATGACGACGAAGAGGAACTCGCATTCGGCGAAGACGAGGGCGGCGACGGTGAGGACGGTGGAGTCAGCCAGGAAGGCTCCGGTTCAGAATCTATGGAGTGCTCATAAATGACCATTAACAAGCTTGTATTGAGCCGTACCTGGAGTCTGGGCCTTGCCGGGCTACTGGCCCTGGCTCCATTGGGCACCGTTTTCGCGGCGGCCGAAGCCGGGAAGGTCGTAACGGTTGCCGGCCGTGCTGCTGCCGCAACACAGCAAGGTGATATTCGCAGTCTTGGTCGCGGCGAGGCAGTGAATTCAGGCGATACGGTGGTAACGAGTTCGAACAGCTACGTTCGTATGAAGTTTATTGACGGCGCATCGGTAATCCTGCGCCCGAACTCCCGGTTTCATATCGAGGATTATCAGGTCGCGGAAAAGGAAGAAGAAAGCCGAAGCTTCTTCAATCTCGTCAAGGGCGGTTTCCGTGCGGTCACCGGCGCGATCGGGCGACGAAACCGCAGCGGTTACCGGGTCCGCACAGCGGTGGCGACTATCGGAATCCGCGGTACGGACTATTCCATGAGGACGTGTGCCGGCGACTGCGGCAATAATCCTGATGGAGATTACTACCAGGTTCACGATGGCGGAATTTTCGTTGCTACCGAGGGTGGCGGACAGAGTGATTATCAGGCCGGTGATTTCGCCTTCGTGCAGGACCCGACTATGACGCCAGTTGCTATCCCGGAAGCCGACGCCGACCCGCTTACGGACGACCCGCTGCCGCCAGCCGCCTGCGAATAGCACGCGACTTTACAGGTATGGATATACCGCGGCCTCCCGGCTACGGGTCGGCGGTACCGTTCGACAAAGACAAGCATCGGCGGCTCGGAATCGAATCACGACGCGCATTATTCGCGCGTCACCTCAGCTTCATCTACCTGACAACGGCGGAATTTCCCCGCGCTTCGCACGATTACCCGATCGCATTCGTCCGCGACGGACTCGGCGTTATCGTCCCGGTCGTCATCACGGGACTCGAAACCGGGACAAACCTGTTCATCGACGATACGGGCGTCTGGAGCGCCAACCACTATTGTCCGGCTTACGTGAGGCGTTATCCGTTCTTCACGGTGACGCTCAGCAACGCGGAGAATCCCGCGGGTGAAGCGCTGATCTGCGTCGACGAAGCCGCGCTTGTCCGCGGCGCTGACAACCTGATCGACGCATCCGGCCAGCCTACCGATGCGTGGCAGGAGTACGAGCTGTTGATAACGGAGATGGACCGGGAACAGCGCGTTACTGAAAGATTCTGCAAGACTCTGGACGAACTCGGTTTATTCGAAGCCTTTGACGCAGATTTTCATCCCCGTGGGAAGTCGCCGGTTCGCGTTGCTGGTTTAATGCGCGTGAACGAAAAACAACTTCTCAAGATGGACGAATCGGACCAAGTGTCCCTGCTGCGAGACGGCCACCTCGCGCGAATTTACGCGCATCTGCTGTCGCTGGAAAATTTCAATCGACTGCTCGACCGCTACGTCGTCTGACGGCGGATTTACCCGCTTCTGATCTGTCCTGTTGATTACCACGTCGGAGCATTTCGGTGGATAATGCCCGGGTAAACTGATACCGCAAACTGATCATTCAAACCTCCGGCAGGACATTTCATGGGTGTAGAAATCAAGTTGACCGACAACGAACTTCCGGTCTCGCCGGTGTTTATTGATTTCCTGCTCCATATTGTCGAAGACATTCCGTTCGAAGGCGCGCAATGGGGTGACCAGTTGAGCGAAATCATGATCAGCGATCAACGACGAATCGTCGACGAAGCGCCGGAAAACGCGAAACGGGTGCTGGGACACAGGCTCGGACAGGAAGCGATAGGTCGCGCGTACAAAATGCTTCTCGCGTTGCTGACCGGGGATGTGGACACGATTAAGGACATCCAGCTCAAATTTCATTTCGTCAACGTGATTGGTATTCCGCGAAACGGCGGCTCTTACCTGACGAAAGAGCTGTATCGTTCGATGGGATACGATCCGACGAAAGTGCCCAACGTCATTGCGCACGACGGTTTCCCGGACGCCGGTCCGTTTCGCTTTGAAAAGGGGGTCAACAGCTGGATCTCCAGTCTGCAGACGATGGCTGAATACCTCACAATGGTCGAGATTTATTTCGGCAAGAACGCACCGCATTCCGGGAAAATCGTGGTGCCAAAGAAGTTGCTCAAAGGCACTTATGCGGGCGGCTTTTTCCACAGAATTCTGGGGCAAGCGGTAGAGAATATTCTCACCGTGCGCCATCCCGTCGCTTCGTGTATTTCAACCTACGAAAAATCGGGCGGTTTGCCGGAAGACGGTAAATTCGCAGTCCGTGGAAACATCGAGGACTGGGTTCGCCGCGACCTCGCGTACACCGGTGCTGCTCCCGACGAAGTGCTGAAAATGGACTATTTCGACGCTTACCTGCGCTACTGGGAACAATACAATTACTACGTGGCAACAACCGGCCTGAGCGCGAACAAGGCGATCCGGGTGGTTGCCTACGGCAAGGAGCGCATGGAGCAACTCGTCAAATCTTTCTATTATCGTTTCGGCGACATCGATCCACGACCGGAGCCGTTCGAAGTGTTCGACAAGCGCGACCGGCACACCGATTGGGCGGCGCGGGCGGAACCCGTTGTGCGGCGCGTAAGCGAGGTGTGGTCTACCGTCGGCCTGGTGTTCCCGCTCGAAGAAGTAATGGAAGGGTGGTAGCCTTCCGGCACACGTTCAGCAAGCAAATAATGAAGCCTGGTCTATGTTTTCGAATTTGAGCGAACGCCTTACGGGCGTCGTAAAGGAACTCCGCGGGCGCGCGCGCCTCACCGAAGCAAATATTGACGAGACCCTGCGCGATGTTCGCATGGCACTGCTCGAGGGCGACGTCGCACTGCCGGTAGTTAAGGACTTCATCGCGCAGGTAAAAGCCCGCGCAATCGGCGAAGAAGTCATTGGCAGCCTCACTCCCGGCCAGGCACTGATCAGAATCGTACGCGACGAGCTCACCCATCTTATGGGTGATGCCAACGTTGGTCTGGATTTCGCGGTCGAACCGCCGATGGTGGTGTTGATGGCTGGCCTCCAGGGTGCGGGTAAAACAACGTCGACGGCGAAGCTTGCCCGCTATCTATCGGACGGACAGAAAAAGAAAGTCGCGGTTGTCAGCTGCGACGTCTACCGACCCGCGGCCATCGAGCAATTATCGATCCTGGCGCGCGAAGTCGGGGTTACGTGTTACCCGACCGATACCGCATTGAAACCCGAGCAAATCGCGACGGCGGCGCGAGAACTTGCGCGTACGCAATTCATGGATGTGCTGCTGGTCGATACCGCGGGCCGCCTTGCAATCGATGAAGACATGATGCGTGAAGTCGCGGCCATTCGTACCGCGGTCCAGGCCCACGAGACCTTGTTTGTTGTGGACGCCATGACCGGCCAGGATGCGGTGAACACCGCAAAGGCGTTCAACGAAACCCTGCCACTCACGGGTGTAGTGCTGACGAAAGCGGACGGCGATGCGCGCGGTGGCGCGGCCTTGTCCGTACGTCAGGTAACCGGCAAGCCGATCAAGTTTGTCGGTGTGGGCGAGAAGACCGATGCGCTGGAAGCGTTTCATCCGGATCGTATGGCGTCGCGCATCCTCGGCATGGGCGACGTGCTCAGCCTCATCGAGGAAGTCGAACAGAAAGTCGACCGGGAGAAAGCGGAAAACGTCGCCCGCAAACTGAAAAAAGGTAAAGGCTTCGACCTGCAGGATTTTCGTGACCAACTCGTGCAGATGCAGAACATGGGAGGCCTGTCGTCGCTCATCAACAAACTACCGGGCACGGCGGAGTTGCCCAGCCACGTAAAGGACAGCGTCAACGACAAGGAGATGCTGAAACTCGGTGCGATTATCGATTCAATGACGCTGCAGGAGCGTCAGCACCCGGCCATCATCAAAGCCTCACGCAAGAAGCGTATCGCGGCCGGATCAGGAACGCAGATCCAGGACGTCAATCGACTCTTGAAGCAGTTCAACCAGATGCAGAAAGTAATGAAGAAGATGACGAAGAAGGGCGCGTTGAAAAACATGATGCGCGGGATGGGCGGACGTATGCCTCCCGGCATGCCATTTCAGTAGTAACGACGATCGTTTCCACCCGCTCGGCACGCAGCAGGCCGACGGACGAACCCGCCAGTCCTGATCGACCCCCGGTGCAGCGTCAGCGCGCGCCACGAACCGATAACGGAGTTCCGCAATGGACGACGAAATTTTTACCAGTGCACTCGAGTACCATTCGTTTCCCCGCCCGGGGAAAATCGAGATCAGCCCGACGAAACCGCTTGCGAATCAACGCGACCTGGCGCTCGCTTATTCACCCGGGGTTGCTGCGCCGTGTGAAGAGATTGCGAGGAACCCGGATTCCGCCGCGCTGTACACCGCCCGAGGTAATCTTGTGGCCGTCGTGACGAACGGCAGCGCGGTGTTGGGGCTGGGGAATATCGGTCCGCTGGCGGCAAAGCCGGTTATGGAAGGCAAGGGTGTCCTGTTCAAGAAGTTTTCCGGCATCGATGTATTCGATATCGAAATCAACGAATCCGATCCTGATCGCCTCGTCGACATCATAGCGAGCCTGGAACCAACCTTCGGCGGTATCAACCTTGAGGATATCAAGTCGCCGGAGTGTTTTTACATCGAACGGGAATTGCGCAAGCGCGTGAATATTCCGGTTTTTCACGACGACCAGCACGGTACGGCCATCATTGCCACGGCGGCGATAATGAACGCGCTGCGCCTCGTCGAGAAGGATATTGCCAGCGTCAAGCTTGTTACATCGGGCGCCGGTGCCGCAGCGATCGCATGCCTGAAACTGCTTGAATCGGTTGGCCTGGATCGCAAAAACGTACTCCTCGTTGATCGCAACGGCGTGGTGAACGCCGAGCGTGATCCCGCGAGTCTCGATGAGCATAAGCGCGATTACGCGCATGTTACGAATGCGAGCACGCTGGCCGATGCAATCGAAGGCGCGGATGTCTTCCTCGGGCTCTCCGCGCCTGGGGTGCTCACCCAGGACATGGTACGGCGCATGGCCGACCGTCCGATCATCCTCGCGCTCGCCAACCCCACGCCCGAGATTCTGCCCGAACTCGTGCGGGAAGTACGCGATGATGCAATTATCGCGACCGGGCGATCCGACTACCCGAATCAGGTGAATAACGTCCTGTGTTTCCCCTACCTGTTTCGCGGGGCGCTCGATGTGGGTGCCACGACTATCAACGAAGCGATGAAGATCGCCTGCGTGGAAGCACTCGCTAAATTGACCATGCAGGAAGCGTCAGAGGTTGTTATCGCAGCGTACAGTGGGGAGGACTTGCGGTTCGGTCCCGAGTATCTGATCCCGAAACCGTTCGACCCGCGCCTCGTGTCGATGCTCGCGCCGGCGGTAGCAAAGGCGGCAATGGAGAGCGGGGTGGCGACGCGACCGATCGAGGATCTGGAACTTTATCGTCAGGAACTCAGCCGACACGTGTTCCAGTCCGTGCTGCTCATGCGCCCGCTCTACGAGCGCGCGAAACGTGAACTGCAGCGTCTTGTCTACGCCGACGGCGAAGAGCCAACCGTATTGCGGGCGGTGCAGCACATCGTCGATGACGGGCTGGGACGGCCAATCCTGATTGGGCGCCCGACGGTCATTCGACGCAGGATTGCAAAACTCGGACTGCGGATCGAATCGCGACGTGATTTCGATATCGTCAATCCCGAATCCGATCGCCGCTTCCGTGAATATTCCGAAGCTTACTACGAGATAATGAAACGCAACGGGGTCTCGATCAGCGATGCGCGCATGACCGTGCGCACGAGTCCCACGGTAATCGCTGCCTTACTCGTAAAGAATGGGGAGGCGGACGCGATGCTGTGCGGTATGCACGGCCATTTTCGTAATCACCTCGAACACATCACGGAAATTCTCGGTGTTGACGATGAAGTCCGGCACGTCGCGACGATGAATGTGCTTGTTCTGCGCAAGGGCACGTTTTTCATCTGCGACACTTATGTCAACGACAATCCGACCGCGGAAGCAATCGCCGAAATGGCATTGATGACGGCAGAACGGGTACGGCGGTTCGGGCTCACGCCGAAAGTTGCGCTACTCGCCGCGTCGAACTTTGGTACGCGAGACAACGCAGCGTCGCAACGCATGCGGGAAGCATTGGCGCTGATCCGCGAGGCGGCGCCGGATCTCGAAGTGGATGGCGAGATGCGCGCCGACGCGGCGCTCGTTCCGGCAATTCGTGATTCGGTACTGCAGGATTCCACGCTGACCGGCCAGGCTAACGTCCTCGTGATGCCAAGTGTCGAGGCGGCGAATATCGCGATGAATCTGCTTACCGTGCTCGGTGAGGGCGTCGCAGTGGGGCCGATAACACTCGGTCTGAAGCGACCCGCGCATATTCTGACGCCATCGGCGACGGTACGCAGGGTGATTAACATGAGCACCTTGGCAGTCGTCGATGCGCAACTCGAGAAGTCTCAACGCGAACAATCCAGCGATCCTGCGGCGAGTGTCGTCACCTAGCGCGAATGCGACAGGCGCTGCGGGTTCTGCGCGTGATAATCGGCGAGAAATTTCGTCAGTAACCCGGACACGACGGTGTTGAGCTTGCGCATATCGGTGGGCATGACCATTCCGGTTTGCCCGTGCTGCCAGATTATCTGACTGACATAACCGCCGGCCGGATTATTCAACGGGAATTTCTGTACGATTTCGATCTTCAGGCCATAGAGAAAAAAACGGTATAAATTCTCGTTCGCGTTCAGATCGATGCGCAATAACGCGACGTCCGGGTTCCGCGACTGCGTTTGTGCGTCGACCACTTCGATGCCGTGCTCGCGCA
Source organism: Gammaproteobacteria bacterium (assembly GCA_965216305.1). Lineage (GTDB taxonomy): Bacteria > Pseudomonadota > Gammaproteobacteria > UBA11873. The sequence goes on from OZ244144.1 coordinate 978,085, forward strand.
GAATCGCGCTGGTCTGTTCCCGGATCGCATCGGCTTTCAATCCGTAGCGCGAAAAATCGTCGCGCACGCCCGCCACTTCAACCGCAACCCGTGCGACGCCGTTAAGGGTCATGTAACCGGGCTCCGCTGCGGAGACGGCTTGCAGAGACAACAGCAAGGCACACAGTAAGGCGAAAGAAAATGTTCGCGAAATTGTCATGGCGTTGCACCCTCGATAGTAAGCAATTGCGCCGGAATCGTTAGTGTAATCCGGCGTTCCCGTACTATTGACCCGTAGCCGGCGGATTCGTTGCACGGGCGGATCTAATTCAGACTAACGCGACTAACGTACTGGCGCCACGTTTGCCAGGCTGCCGCGAGCGCTATCGCGACGAAGCAGACTAAAGACCATTCCGCGATCGACAGCCCCAGAAACCGCCAGGAAACTTCGGCACAATCTCCGGTGCCTTTCAGGGCGCGCTCCAGGGTCTCGAGCAAGGGGTACATTTCCAGCATGAATTCGAGCCCGGGCCCGCACTCCGGGACTAGTTCCGGCGGCAGGTGTTGCAGCCACGTCTGGCGGGCGGCGATGGCGGCACCGATCGCTGAGAACACGCCAATCACTGCGAGATATACGTAGGTGCCGTTCCCCCGCGGTCCGTGGACGGCGCCGACAATTGCGGTCAAACCGACGGCCATGTAGCACAGACGCTGGAATATGCACATCGGGCACGGCTCCAGATGCTCGACAAATTGAAGATAGTATCCATAGGCGAGGAGGCCCGCGCAGGTAGCCGCAAGGGCGGAGAAGAACAGTCGGGGAGTCAGTTTCATGAATTCGGTTCCGCATGCGGACACAGGCCGCTCAGATGGGGTTGGTATTGCCGTTGTGCATGTGCGCCGCGAACCATGCCATAACCCGGGCGTCTATCCAATAATCCGGTTTAAGCGGGTTACGTCCCGCGACAAAGCCAACATGCCCGCCGCGGCGGGTCAGTTCCAGCGTGGTCGTGGCCGACAGTTCATCGCTGCCCGGCACCGCCGAACTCATCAGGAACGGGTCGTCAGCGGCGTGCAGTAACAGTGTCGGGATCCGTATCGACCCGAGAAACTGCCGGCAACTGCATTGCCGATAGTATTCCTCGACATTGTTAAAACCGTGCAATGGTGCCGTTACCTGATCGTCGAACGAGCGGAAGTCATTGCAGCGATCGAGACCGGCGATATCGATCGGCGCGCTGCGCCGGGCAAATTTGTCGCGCAGTTTGCGTTTCATGCTGCGGATCAGATGATATTGATACACTCGCGATAGTCCCTGGTTCAGACGCTCCGCACCGGCCGCAAGTTCAAACGGAACCGATACGCCGGCCGCTGCCGTGATCCCGCAGGCATCGCCGCTCTCTCCGAGGTGCTTGAGCAGGACATTACCGCCAAGCGAGTAACCAACGGCGAAAAATTGCCGGTGCGGGAATCGCACACGCAGATGCGCAAGCACAGCTCGCAGATCCGCGGTGTCACCGGAGTGGTAGCTGCGATCGAGCCGGTTCGGCTCGCCGCTACACCCGCGAAATTGCATGATTACCGCGCCCCAGCCGGCTTGATCGCTCGCTCGCGCGAGCGCCGCGGCATACTTCGACCGAAACGAACCTTCAAGTCCGTGCAGCAGGATAACGAGTGGTCCTGATTCGGATCCGCACCAGCGCAATTCGAGAAAGTCGCCGTCGGCGAGTTCGAGGCGCTCGGGAGTGAACGTGATGTCGGGGCGGCGGCGGGCGAGTGCCGCCCACAGTGTGGGAAGATGTGGGCCGGGTAGCCACCACGCCGGTTCGAAACCCGGCGCCGGTGTTTCAGGCATCCGTGTACGGCAGCTCCAGCTGCCGCAACGCGACGCCTTCATGGCCCTCAACGACGATCTTCGGCCAATCCACGGCAACGTCGACGACCGCGCTGATTACGCACTCGTCCGTGCTGACGGCAATCGCGCGCAATACACGCCCAACGCTGGCATTCTCGTCCGGCAGCCGTAAAGCAGTGCCGGGCGCGATTGCGGCACCGCCGCGGCAACTCGCCGCCGCGAGTCGCTTTTTTACTTCGCCGCGATATTTCAGGCGTGCCACGATTTCCTGCCCCGGATAGCAGCCTTTGGCGAAACTGACCGCATCGAGCCGGTCGAGATTCAGTTGCTGGGGTACGTATTCCCCGCTGCTGATGTCATCGAGTTCGGGTACGCCGTTGGTTGCGTTCATGGCCTGCCATACGGGCTCGCCGGCGCAAGCGTGAGGTTCAGCAAGCCAGTAATCGAGTGCGTCCGTCGCGGCGACAATCGCGAGCGTCCGTGGTGCCCCCGGGCCGAAGCGAATGCTTGCGAGGACGCGGTCCTCCGGCGCGCTTACAGACCACGGCGCGTTCGCGCCCGACGCATCGAGCGCGTCGTGCACGATACCGATTTGTCGATAATCCACGCTCGCGTCCTCGATTTCGACGGCCGCGCGCAAGACGTACATACGCAGACGTTGGACGAACTTCGGGATCTGAGCTGTCGGCAGAGCGGCGAAATAATCTTCGCCGCGCGTAAACAGAAAGAACAGAAACAACACGCGACCCTTCGGATCACACCACGCACTGAACTGGCCTTGCGAAGGCGTGAGCGTCAGGCAATTCGTGGTGAACTGGGCGTTAATAAACGACTGCGCGTCGTTGCCGCTGAACCGAACGAGACCGCTGGACAGCAGAGGACATTTAACGCCGTCTCGCGCGGTTGCCGCGAACTCGCCATAGGGATCGCCGAACGACAATACCCGACCGTCGTCAAAGTGCGCGTTCCCGTCGTTCTTCAAATGGGATTCAAGGTTTTCCATGTGGTTCAGGGCTGGCTTGCTGCGCGGATCGTGCTGACCAGGGTGCCGTACGCCGGGTCGGCGGGCGTGCTGCGACCGGTAAACCAGGCGTAAAGATCCATATCACTCTCTGCCAGCAAGGCTTCGAATGTTAACCACTGCTCCTCGTTCAGCGAGCCGCAATGCGCATCGATGTAAGCTGTAAGCAGGACATCAAGCTCGCGCATGCCACGCCGGCTGCGCCATTTCGCTTTCTGAACCCTCGGATCGATCAAATCGATCGGGAGACCATGAGTTTCTTGATCTCCGCGATTGCCTTGCCGGGGTTGAGGCCTTTCGGACAGGTCCGCGCGCAGTTCATAATCGTGTGGCAGCGGTAGAGCCGGAACGGATCCTCGAGGTCATCGAGGCGCTCGCCGGTAACCTCGTCGCGACTGTCGATGATCCAGCGATACGCCTGCAGCAGTATCGCGGGGCCGAGGTAACGGTCGCTATTCCACCAGTAGCTGGGGCAACTCGTCGAGCAGCAGGCGCAAAGAATGCACTCATACAGGCCGTCGAGTTTCGAACGATCCTCTTTCGACTGCAGGCGTTCCTTGTCCGGCGGGGGTGGCGTCTGGGTTTGCATCCATGGTTTGATCGAGGCGTACTGGGCATAGAAATGCCGTAAATCCGGCACAAGATCCTTGCGTACTTCCATATGCGGTAAGGGGTAGATTTTCACGTCGCCCTTAATCGATGCGGTTGCGATGGTGCAGGCCAGCGTGTTCGTGCCGTCGATATTCATCGCGCACGATCCGCAAATACCTTCGCGGCAGGAGCGGCGGAACGTGAGGGTCGGATCGATCTCGTTTTTGATGTAGATGATGGCATCAAGAACCATCGGGCCGCATTTGTCGAGATCAATATCGTAGGTATCGGTGCGCGGGTTGTCGCCGCCATCAGGATCCCAGCGATAGATCACGAAACGTTTGCGGCGGGTCGCGCCGTCGGCGGCGTCGAACGTCTTGCCCTGGCCGACGGTTGAATTTTTCGGTAGCGTAAGCTGCGCCATTTAAAGCATCCTCGTTTCGAAGCGGTAATTAGTAAACGCGCTTCTTCAGCGGAACAACGTCCACTTCGTCAGTCAGTGTGTACATGTGCACTGGCCGGTATTCGAAAGTCACATTGCCTTTCTCATCCATCGCGCTGAGCGTGTGCTTCAACCAGTTTTCATCATCGCGATCCGGGTAATCCTCGCGCGCGTGGGCACCGCGGCTTTCCTTGCGGTTCGTCGCCGAGCAGATGCTCGTCATCGCGTTACCAAGCAGGTTGTCGAGTTCCAGCGTTTCGACGAGATCCGTGTTCCAGGTCATCGAGCGATCGCTCACTTTCACGTGTTGAAATGCCTCGAAAACTTCCTTCAGCTTCGCCACGCCCTCGTCGAGGACTTCTCCTGTGCGGAAAACTGCGGCGTAGTTTTGCATCGTCCGCTGCATTTCGAGGCGAAGTTTTGATGTTGGCTCGCTGCCATTCGCATGCCGCAAGCGATCGAAACGATCGAGGATCTTGTCCGTCACATCTTTCTTCACAGGGACATGTGAGGCACCCGGCGTAACGTCCACTGCCGCGCGCTTCGCCGCGGCGCGACCGAAGACGACGAGATCGAGCAGCGAGTTCGAGCCGAGCCGGTTGGCACCATGCACCGACACACAGGCCGCCTCGCCAATAGCCATGAGCCCGCCGACCTCCGCATCGGGATTACCGTCCCGCATCGTCACAACCTGTCCGTGCAGGTTCGTCGGCACGCCGCCCATATTGTAGTGAACGGTCGGCAGGACCGGTATGGGTTCCTTGGTGACGTCGACACCGGCGAAAATCGACGCCGATTCCGCGATACCGGGCAGCCGTTCGTTAATGACTTCCGGGCCCAGATGCTCAAGGTGGAGATAAATGTGGTCTTTGTCGGGACCGACGCCGCGCCCGTCGCGTATCTCCAGCGTCATCGAACGCGATACGACATCGCGCGAGGCGAGATCCTTCGCATTCGGCGCGTAGCGTTCCATGAATCGCTCGCCGTCAGAGTTAGTCAGGTACCCGCCTTCGCCACGAACGCCTTCCGTGATGAGGCAGCCGGCGCCGTATATCCCCGTCGGATGGAACTGCGTGAACTCCATGTCCTGCAGCGGGAGCCCGGCGCGTAACACCATGGCGTTGCCGTCGCCCGTGCAGGTATGCGCGGAGGTGCACGAGAAATACGACCGTCCGTAACCACCCGTCGCGATAACGACGGTGTGGGCCCGAAACGCGTGCATCGTGCCGTCTTCGAGATTCCAAGCGATAACGCCGCGGCAAATGCCGTCGTCGTCCATGATCAAATCGACTGCGAAATATTCAATCATGAACTCCGCATCGTGTTTCAGTGATTGCTGGTACAGCGTATGCAGGATCGCGTGGCCGGTGCGATCCGCCGCGGCACACGTTCGTTGCGCCGTGCCTTCGCCGAAATTCGTTGTCATGCCTCCGAACGGGCGCTGGTAGATCTTGCCTTCCTCGGTGCGCGAGAACGGTACACCGTAATGCTCGAGTTCGATCACGGCCGGAATGGCTTCGCGGCACATGTATTCGATCGCGTCCTGATCGCCGAGCCAGTCCGAACCCTTGACGGTGTCGTACATGTGCCAGCGCCAGTCGTCCGGACCCATGTTGCCCAGCGCCGCGCTCATGCCACCCTGGGCGGCCACGGTGTGACTGCGCGTCGGGAAGACTTTCGTGATGCACGCGGTGGACAGGCCTTCGGCGGCCATGCCGAACGTTGCCCGCAGCCCCGCGCCACCGGCGCCGACGACGACAACGTCGTACTTATGTTCGATCAGTTTATACGCTTCACTCATAGCCTAATTCGTTCCGAAAGAAATTCTCAACACGGCGACTATCGAGGCGAGCGCGCAGAGCACGGTGCCGAGATTAAGGCCGATGATGCTCGCCAGTTTCAGGCTCTCATTGTGCACGTAATCCTCCAGCACGGTCTGCAGGCCGAGCTTCATGTGATAGAACATCGCAGTGAGAGTGGCGACCAGCAAAATTGTCACGTAGGGCGTTGCCACCCATGCCCGGGCTTCGCTGAAGTCGCTGCGCATGATGCAAACGAGGCTGGTCACGAGCCAGAGGCCGAGCGGTATCAGTGCGATTGCGCTCAGGCGTTGGTGCCAGAAGTGGTGGGTGCCGGACTTCGCGGACCCGAGTCCGCGGACGCGGGCGAGATCGGATTTCAGACTCATCAGGCGCCCCCTTGTGATAACGCGTAGCCGATCGTTACGAGTGTCAGCAGCAGGCTTGCGCCGATCACCGCATATCCCGAAGCGTAAACGGATTTCAGCTCGAAGCCGGCACCAACATCCCAGCACAGGTGCCGCACGCCGTTGCACAGGTGGTAGTAAAAAGAAAATGCCCACGCGGCTAGCGCGAGCAATCCGGGGATCGAGCCCAACAAGCCGCGTGCGGATTCGTAAGACGTTTCGCCGCCCGCGAGCGCAAGCAGCCAGTAAGTGAGAGCCACGGCGCCGAGGCTGAGCAGGATGCCCGTAGCGCGGTGCGTAATTGACAGCGTCGAGGTGAGCTGCGGTCGGTAAATTTGCAAATGCGGGGATAGGGGTCTGCTGCTCATATGTTCATTCTCGTAACACCGCTGACGGTATGCTGTTAAGGCGTATCGGCCGGCGATACAACCATGTGCCCGGAGATGTCGACCCTGCGACTAGAAGTCGATACACCGTCCGTTTTTTTCCCAGTCGCCGTAGCGGGTTGGCTCGGGGCCTTTGGGCCCGCCGATTTCTTGTGCCGGGTTCGCGGGAGCCGCGGGTTCTGCCGACGGTTCCGTCGCTTCATCCGCATCGCTGTCCGAACTCGGCATTTTATCAACTGAAGTGGTGTTTGGGTATGTGCGTGAGGATTCCATTGGAGTGTTTGCCATGGTTAGCCGGCTTACGATTTGTTATCGTCGATGGCGAGGGAGGTAGCTTAACAGATGGAATCGTTTGCTTCGCCCATCCGCATTCCGATGGTTCGCGCCACCGTGCTTCATTGTTGGCTCGTGACGGGTCATCTGTTGATGCTCGGCGCGCTCATCTGGATTTGCCCGCCCGCAGCGCATACCTCGATACTCGTGGCGCTGGTGCTTGTGAGTCTCGCGCTGGAAGTCGGTGCCGTGGGCATGCCCGACAGGCGTTGCAAGGTGTTGCTGCTCGGTCGAAACGACGAGTGGTCGGTGATCACGGCCGCAGGAGAGCACGCCAGCGCGCGCTTGCTTGCGGGATTTTTCGTCTCCTCCCGATTGATCGTCTTGCGCTTGCGGCCCTCCGGCGCACGATCGCTCCATGTCGTGCTGACCCGCGCGAACACCCCGCCTGCTGCTTTTCGCCGGCTGCGCGTACGATTGCGATATCCACTCGCGGCCGCCACTGAAAGTTACCTCACAGCCGTCTGAAATCGGCAAGTTGCCGGTACCCGTGTGCAGGTAATACATCCGCACCCGCCGCCGGCATTCACGTCCAGCGGTAACGCAACGCGCACCACAACTTGCGCAGTGGAGTCAGGGCGACGCGGTGTTGCCACACGCGACAACCATCGGCGCACATTTCCGCGAGCGTTCGATCGACGATAGCGGCAAGCGTCGACAGCGTCCGTGCCCGCGGTCGCAGCGCGGGCGGTAGCTCTGCATGGCAGGCGACAAGCGCGGCGCGAATAGGTGACGCCTGTGCGGTGACGAACCGGATCACCGCGTCCGCATTCGTGCCATGAATTACATCGTCCCAGCTGCATCCGGCAGCCGCGAGAGCATCGTCCGGAAAACGGTGCAACTGTCGCAACGCCAGCGGCTTGATCTGGAGCAGGGCGTAACCCATCTCGATCCAGCGCGCGAACTCGACGTACACAACCTCAGGCTCTTGCGGGTCGGGCGCAAGCATCTGTGTGTGAAGGTGATAAATCGGCCCGAACGTAGCATCGAACCAGGCGCTCTGGGCGGCCGCCGTCGCGAGGTGGTCGCGGCCGAGTTCCGCATCGATTCCCGTCACGAGTGCGTGCAGCGCAGGGGCGATGCCGTCGGCGCCGTCGAAGCGCTGGCAATACGCACGGGTGAGATCGTGACGTGGCTGCCCGCCGGCAAGTTCGGCTGCTTCGGTATGCCACCAGTCGAGCTTGATCCGCGCCACGCCGCGGTCGGACACACTCAGCGGAATCGCGGTAACCTGGCGCTTGATCGCATCGAGCAGTCTGACGCGCTCACGTTCCTCCGCAGGGCGATACAGCGACGCGTAATACAGATCGCTACCGGCCGTTTCGCGCGACGGATCCGGCGTCATGTGCCGGCTTCCGCGGACTCTCCGCACAGCCACGCGCGAATCGCAGCAGGCGATTCAACGAGTACGTCTGCGCCCCAGCGTTCGGGTTGATCCTCCGCACAGAGATAACCGTACAGGGCGACCATCGTCTGCATTCCGGCCGCATTCCCGGCGACGACGTCGCGTTCGGCGTCACCGATGTAAAGACAATTCTCCACCGCACTGCCGGTTTGTTCGGCAGCGAGCAGCAGCGGCGCCGGATGCGGCTTGCTTTGCGCGAGAGTATCGCCACTGACTACCGTTGCCGCACGTTTCCTCAGTTGCATTTGATCGAGCAGGGGATCTGTCAGCCAGGCGGGTTTGTTCGTGACGATGCCCCAGCAAATACCGTGCTCATCGAATTCGTCGAGTAATTCCGACATCCCGGCGAACAGGCATGTGCGTGCCGCAAGATTATCCCGATACACGTCGAGCAGTTGCTGCCGAAACGTGGCAAATTCTTCGCTGTCTTGCGGATGACCGCAGGCCAGCCGGGTCATGGCGAGACTGCCGTGAGAGACAACGGCACGGATAGCAACGTAATCGAGGGGCGGATCGCCGTGAAGGCGACGCACTTCATTCAATGCCCAGGCCAGATCGGGCGCGGTGTCGAGCAAGGTACCGTCGAGATCGAACAGTACGGTGCGGGTGGCGGAGCGGATCATTTCAGGATTGGTCCGGACTAACAAGAACGCACGCGGCGTTGCAGATGCAAGGTTCGCTCAGACGCGCCTGAGACAATGAACGAGGTAGTTCACGCCGCGGTCATCGCGCAGGCTCGCGTGCCCGGTAAACGGGTTGTAACGCATGCCGCTGATCTCGCGCACTTCGAGCGCGGCCGCACGACACCAGCGCGCGAGTTCCGATGGCTTGATAAAGCGCGCGTAATCGTGCGTACCGCGCGGCAGCAACCGCAATACGTACTCGGCACCGATGACCGCCTGCGCGTAAGCTTTCGACGTGCGATTGATGGTGGAAAAAAACACGCTGCCCTCCGGCACCACGCAGGCCTGGCAGGCCGCTACCATCAGCGCGGGTTGCGGCACGTGTTCGAGCAATTCCATACACGTGACAATGTCGAAAGACGCAGCGTTCGCGGCCGTGAATGCTTCCACGCTCGTGCATTCATAACGGACATTGTCGATTCCCGACCGCGCCGCATGCAGGCGCGCGACGGCGATCAGTTCAGCATTCGCGTCGATACCCGTCACCGTCGCGCCGCGCCGGGCAAGCGCTTCGCTCAGGATGCCGCCACCGCAGCCGACGTCGAGCACGCGCGCGCCGTCGAGGCGGGCACGATCGGCGATGAAAGCCGTGCGCAACGGGTTCAGCTCGTGCAAGGGTTTGCACTCACCGTGTTCGTTCCACCAATCGTCGGCGAGCAGCGCGAACTTCGCGAGTTCGTCTTGGTCGACGTTGGACACCGGGACGCTGGGGTCGGTCATGACGCTGTTATTCGACTTCGCGTAATACACGGAAGCCGGTTTGCGCGTCGCCACGATCACCGTCAATACGCACACGCGATGCAGAGCGCACCTGATCGGCGCTGTCGCTGTAAGAGCCGCCGCGCGCGACGCGCGCCGACGACGTGCCGCCGCTGCGCGCGCTGCCGTCGATGGCGGCGCCGGAGTGATTGTCATGCCAGGCGTCGAGCACCCATTCACGGACATTGCCGATCATGTGGTAGAGCCTGAACTTGTTGCGGTTCACGGTGCGATCGTTCGCCGCCACCGGGGTGGATTCGATACCGCGGAAACTGAAACGTGCGTGCGTCGGCAGTACTTCGTCGCCAAACGGGTACGGCGAACTCGTGCCGGCCCGCGCGGCGTATTCCCATTCCGATTCGCTCGGCAGGCGATACGTCGCATTACTCTTCTCGGACAGCCACTGGGTGTATTTCCTTGCCAGCGACCAGCTCACGTTGACGACCGGAAAGTTTGGATCCGACCACGGCTGCGCGGGACAAGTCTGTTTCGTCGCCTTGCAGAATGCAGTGAACTCGGCGTTGCTCACCTCGAATACGCCGAGCGCGAAGGGGCGTTTGATGTCGACGGTGTATTTCGGCTTTTCCGCCGGTTTGCGCCCGCCGATCTCGGCGCTACCAGCCGGCAGTACGGCGAGTGTCGGTCCATTGATGTTCGTGCCGAGCGGATCGCGGCAATAGGGACGGCGTTGTTTCGCGAGTGCTGCCCGGCAGCCCTTGCGCTTCGCCGGCGCTTTCTTGCTCGTGTTTGTGTTCGCCGCGATGCTTGCGGCTGTGCCCGCACTCGCACTCGCACTCGCACTCGCACTCGCACTCGCACTCGCACTCGCACTCGCGGCGGCGGCGGCGGCGGCGGGCGCGTTCACCTCGTCGTTATCGACACTTACCGGCGACGCGACGGGTGTTGCGGAACCAGCGGTGTCGTCCGTCGTGGTCGTTGCGCTTACGGTATCCGCCGCAACGGTGGCGAGCGAATTTTGTGCATCCGTTTCCGTTGCCGGTTCTTGTGCGGCCTGTTCTTCAGGATCCGCTTGCGGGACGGGAGGGGGCGCCGCGGTAAATTCCGCCACGGCTGCAACCGTAGTCACGTTATCGCCGTTAGTCGTTAGCGGCCCGGCAATCGTGGGCGCCGGGTCCGGCTCGAGCGCCGATGCGCGCGCGGCAAGCAGTGCATCGCGGCGTGCGACCCATTCAGTTTCCTGACGGGCAATTCGTTCGTTTTCGATCGCTAGCGCATCCGCGAGGTCGAGCAGGCGCCGTTGCTTGCGCAACGCGGCGTCCTGCTCACCGAGTTCGAACAAGGCTTTTTCTTCAAGTATCTGTTGGGTGATCAGATCCGCCGCGCGCCGCATTGTCGGTGTATCTGTCACAGCGTCGCGGGCCGCTTGTGGTTCCTGTTCCCAGGCAAGCATGAAGCCTTCAATCCGTTGCGGCAGCCAGGTGTTCTCGTCGAGAAAGCCATCGAGCAGAATCGCCGCCGGATTCGGCGGTTCGGGTACGTTGGTCGCGGTGATCGTTGGTGCGGGCAGGGTTTCGGGATCGACCCGAATCAGTGCGTGCCAGGCTGCGTAGGCCGCCGCTAACGCGCCGATGAATACGACCAGCAGCGTGCCGCCGGAACGACGGGATGGTACCGGCGCCACCGGTATCGTTTCGATTTCAGATTCCGGGCGTGGCATTTCGAGGGTTGCCTCGCCATCACTGAACGTACGTTCGATCGCCGGATCCGGGTCCGGCTGTGGCGCCTCGTAAGGCACGATCTCAAGCTCGCCGGCAACAATACCGTCGATGAGCTGGCGGCGTTCAACGATATATTGCTTACGGTCGATGAGCCCGTCGCTGTAGGCTTTGGCAAGTCCTCTGAGTTTCGGGCTGTTCATGTCTCCGCCGCCTTAGCCTCGCCTAGCCAAGTTCCTGCAACAGGCGGAAACCCGTGCTCTTGTCGGCTGCCCCGCTATGCGGCTTTTCGAGCGAAATACTGCACTTGCTGAACGTATCCTCAAAGGCGCCGCCGCGCACGACAACGCCTTCCCCGTTGGTGACCCATTCCTGTGCATTGCCAACGTAATTGTAGAGGCCCCAGCCATTCGCCTTGCCGGTGTTCACGCCCATCGTCGACTGGCCTTTCAGGATTTGTCCGCTTTGCTCGACGCGACAGTTGTAATCCTTGCGCGGCTGCTGACCCGCCGCTTGTGCGGCATAAGTCCATTCAGCGACATTCGGTAAGCGATAGGTATGTCCCGTGCGTTTGCTCAACCACTGTGCGTAGGCTTGCGCCTGCTCGAGTGAGATGCCGGTGATTGGCATGCGCGATTCACGATCACTGATTGGGGTGCAGTTGCCGCTGGACTGGCAGAAATTGTTGAAATCGCCCACCGTTGTTTCGTACTTGCCGATGGCGAACGGGCGTGAAAAATTCTCGCCGGCAGGGACCACCACCATCAATGGTCCGCGCGCGGATTGCGTCACCATATCGAAGCACGTGCCTTTCTTGCGCTTACCGTGACCCGCGAGCTTGGTCGAACAGGGCAGTTTGGATGCCGGCGGTGGCGGTTCTCCGCCGCTGCTCTGCAAGCGCTCGACGTCGGCTAGCTTGCGCCGAAACAACTCGCTGTCGCTCCACAGGCCGAGCGCTTCGTGCATGATCGCAGCGGAACGTTCGAGATCACCCTTGCCGTTTCTGAACACGGAATTGAATTCATCGTTCAACTCTTTCGGCTTTTTGATCAGCGAGTTGTAGCGCCCTTTCAGCTGCACGACGGCCGGGTGACCCGCGTCTTCCGGAGCGGCGTCTTTCAACAGCTCGCGCGCTTTCGTGAGTAAAGTCGCGTCCATCGCGGCGCGGATCTCCCGGGCAATCGGCGGTGCTGCGGCAACCACCGGTCCGGCCGGCTTCAGCGCGGCGATCAGCGGGTTACCCGCGAACACGTCTTTCGCTTCGTCGAGCAGATCGTTCGACGCTTCGCCATCACTTTTCTGCAAAGCCTGGATGCGGTTGACCACAGCGCTTGCCCAGCCTGATTCAGACGCACTGTACGCGCGCGGATCGAGCGTCTGTACTTCGGAAATTTTCTCCAGCACATCGGCGAGGTCAAATTCGTCGCCGCGTCCGAACGTCCGCGCAAGATCCTGCTTGTTGCCGTCCACGGTGTAGTCCTTCACCGCAAGCCGCAGTTCCTGGCTGTTCGGCTTCAGTGCCAGTCCGGCCTTCGCAAGTTTCAATGCGGCAGCGTAATCCTGCTCCTGGGCTTTCTTCGTCGCGAGTTTGTAATACCCGTCGGCAAGCATGCGCGGTGCCGTGCGGGCAACGAATTCATCGTCGCCGCCAAGCTCGCGCTCCAGTTGTTCGAGCGTTTTCGTTGCGCTGACAACATCGTTGGCATTCGCCTGCGTTGCGAAATCCTGTTTCAGCCCTTCCACGCGGGCGAGTCTTTCCTGTTCGCGTTGTTCGCGTTCGAAAGCCTCGGTCGCGCTGGCAAGTGCCTGGCGTTCGCTTGCGAGCGCGGGTGAATCCGGGGTGTAGCGCGCGGCGCGTTCGAGCAGGTTGGCGCCGGCAGCGAAGCGTTCGTTCTCACGTGCGGTGGTCGCCTTCGTGATATAAATCTGCGCGATCTTGTCCCTGTATTCGGCCAGCCACGGGTCGTCCGGATCCGAGAGGATCTGGATATCCGCCATGTTGCGCTGGATTTTATTGTTCCATTCGCGCGTTGCTGTCGCATCTTCGGCCACGAGCGCTTCAACCTCACGTTTTCGATCGGCGACGTAGCGACGTTGCTCCTCGAGCGCGGCTTCGCGTTGTTTCTGCTCCAGCATGACGAGATTGCCGGACAGCGTTTCCGATCCGGGTGCAAACGCCAGTGTGGTGCGGGTGATCGCGACCGCTTCGTTCCATTTCTCCGCCTTGCCAAGTAATTCGCTGACGGAATTGATGCCATCGACGAGCAGGCTTCTTAGCGTGTCGAGTCGCGGATCAGCCGGCTTCAGACTGGCCAGCGCATCAAACCGGGTCAACGCCTGGGCGATCGCCGTCGGATCCGGTTCGAGATAGGCAAACGTCGCTTCAGCCTGCGGCAGCCCCTGCTCGAATGCCGCATGGCGGTTCGCGATGCGCGATTCAAGCGCGTCCGGATCGGCCGCGCGGTCGTCGGCGACGATGGAGGATTCCTTCTCGATTGCACTCGTGACGGCGGATTCGCCGGCGATCGCCTGCGCGGCGGCGAGTTCGCTCGCGGCGGCGTCGAACTGCTGCGCGGCACGGCTGAGGCGGGCCTTGGCGAGATACCCGCGCGCGGCGATTTCACGTGCCTGGAGCGTGCGTTCGTGACCCGGGGCGATTGATTCGAGTTCCGCCACGAGGGCGTTTGCATTCGGGGCGGCCGGTGGCGCAAGTTTATCGGCGGCGACCGCGGCACTGACGCGGGTAACGTAATCCACCACCGTGGCATCAAATTCGTTGCGCAATTTCGCTGCTTTCACATCCTTATCGCGCATACCGAGCGAGCGCAACAGATCGCCGTAGTCGTTCTGCACGAGGTCGCTGGAACCCCAGGTCTTGCTGCGGTTCAGTTGTGCGATCTCCTTGTCCGCCATCGGACCAACGACGCGCGCGAGGTCTTCGAGGATCTGGCTGTCCGGATCGATGCGCGAGAGGTTCATCACCGCATCGCGAATCGGTAAAAACTCAGCCAGGCGCCCCGCATTATCGATCGCGCTCTGGATCCGGGCGGTGTACTCGAGAATATCGCGCGTGGTCTGCACGCGTTCTTCGGCGCCGTCGATTTTGGCGATCAGGTTTTTCAGGTTCTTGTTGCCCGGTACGGCATTGAGTCCGGCTTCACTGAGTTTATTGGCGAGCTCGAATTCTTCGTTCACGATCGCTCGATCGATTGCTGCCGAGTACTGCCCCGGCAGTCGGCGTTTGAGCGATTCAACGGCTGCCGGCGCGAACTGTGCGATAACGCCGAGCGCATCATGAACGTCGTTGCGCCCGTCGACGGGGAGCAGGCGGTTTTCCGCCACCGCCGTGTTGAACAACACCGTCTGTTCATTCAACAGCACGCTTTCAGCGTTCTCGATGCGTTCGCGCCAGTCCTGAACCTGCGCGGAGTCTTTGAACACGTCCATTGCGGCGACGCGGTCGATGACGGCGTTCGCGCCGGCAAAGTCGTAGCGGCCCGCTTCGACATCGACGCGTTCGTCCACCTGGTTTTGAAAATGCTGGAGGATCTCGGTGCGCGAGGCGACGAGGATACGGTCACGGTCTGACGCACTGAAGTCCGGGCTGTTCAGGGCATCAAGTGTCGCATTCACCTGTGCGGGATCGCCGCTTTTTACCAGGTTGATGGTTTGTTCGATTTCGCGTTCGTGGACGTAATTGAGGGCCGGCGCGACACCAGCGAGACCGATGATAACGATGGCCGCAGGCACCACGATAAACGGATTCTTGAACGGCGAAGTCTTGCCTTCGAGTTGTTCGAGGAACTCCGCAACGTTCTGCGAGCGATCTTCGCGCGCGAACGCGAGGCCGCGCATAAGCCCTTTCAGCTGCTTGCGCTTGAGTCCCTTTATGGGTGCGGGTACGAGATTGTTGTCGCGTGCGCTGTTGGCGGGCAGTTTGTTGAACGGATGTTTGCCGGTGAGCAATTCGTAAGCGACACAGGCGAGCGCATACAGGTCGTCCCGGGGATCGGGTTCTTCGCCTTCGAGCATTTCGGCACTTGCGTACGCAGGCGTCAGTGCGCCGAGCTTGCCGGGATCGAACAGGGTTTTTTCACCGTCGCCCTGACCCGGGTTTTTCACCGCGCGCGCGATGCCGAAATCGAGCACTTTCATGACACCGTCTTTCGTCTGAAAGCAGTTTCCGGGTTTGAAATCGGAATGCACGATGCTGTGTTCGTGCGCATAGATCAGCGCGTTGCCGAGGCCTTCGATCATCGGAAACGCTTCTTCGAACGGAAGTCCGCCTTTCGGGCGCACTTTCTTCTTGATGAACGTATTCAACGGCTCGCCTTCGAGCAGTTCCATCGTCAGGAATACGGTGCCGCCACGGGTGCGATCGAAGTCGTAGACGGTTGCGATGTTCGGATGCGCGAGTTTCTGCTGTCGACTCGCCTCTCGCTGGAGCGCGATAAACGAATCGGGGTGTTGTTTGAAATCCTCGTTCAGTACCTTGAGCGCGACGAAGGGGTTTTTGTCGCGCGCTTCCACTTTGATCAGGTCGCGGCCGCGATAGACCGTGCCCATGCCACCGATGCCGAGCACTTCATCGAGCTTGAAGCGATCCTTCAGAACGGAGCCCGGCTCGATTTTCGCTTCCCCCGGGGGCTCGGCGGGTGAATCCGCCCACCCGGTTGCCGTGGCGCCCGTTTCGACGCCATCGGTGGGCCACGAGCCGTCAGACGGCAGACTGTCGCCCGTGAGGTCGAAATCGATCGCGGACGATTCGTTCGCCGCACCGATTGCGGCCCGCGCCTGTTGCGCGATCGAATCGCCGTCTTCTTCATCTTCGGAAAACTGCGTTGCGTCCGCGCTCGTCATGCGGGTGGTGTCGCCGGTATCGAACTTCGTCCGCTCGCTGCCGGTGTTGTCCGGGCTGCTTTGTTCGGCAACGACTTTCTTCATGCGCGCGTAGATCGCCGCGTCGATCAAGTCTTCACCATAGGCCTCGCGCAGCTGTTCCATAATCGACACGGCGAGTTGCGGCTGACGTTCCAACAACCGGGAGAGATTTTCCGACACGGCTTCAAACTCGACTTCGCCGCGCGACAGCGCTCTCAAGGCGGTTTTAAAATCAGCCACGGTGTGTGCTCCGGCCCGACAGTTGCTGGCAGGCGCGTAATTCGAACCCCGTGCCGCCGAAAATCATTATTGGAATTATCAAATCGCTACCCTGGCTGATCGGCTGGCCGCGCGTCCACCGCGCAGACGGTTACGTTGTCCACCGCACCGCGCGCGAGCGTGGTTTCAATCAATTTATCGACAACCTGTTTCGGATCTCCGTCCTGCAACACGGCTTCAATTTCCGGGTCGCTGAGGTGCTTGTCGAGCCCGTCGGAGCACAGAAGAAACCGATCACCAGCTTCGACGGCGACAATATCGATATCAAGGAACAGATTTCCGGACGCGCCTACCGCGCGCGTCACCATATTTCCGGACGGATGATCCGCGGCACTTTCGCGCGAGATCAAACCCTGTTCAACGTATAACTCGGCCTGCGTGTGATCAGTCGTCAACTGTTTCAGCGTGCCATCTCGCAGACGATACAGCCGGCTGTCGCCGGCCCACATGAATACCGCGTGTTGATCACCACCAAGCAGTACGATGACCGTGCTGCCGCTGGTCTGGTTTTGCGCCGTGGATAATTCATGCAGCCGGTTGTTCACGCCGAGAATACTGTGCTCGACGAAATCGACGTGCTCACTGAGATTTTCGCTCGCCTTCACTTTCGCCAGCGAGTTCACGATCATCTGACTCGCAAGATCGCCGGCCGAATGCCCGCCCATGCCATCGGCCACGCACCACAAGCGTTCCTCAGCTCGCTCGAGACCCGAGTCCTCGTTCAGTTTGCGTACTTTGCCAACGTCACTGCGCAGCGAAGAGCACCATGTGAGACTGCCCGCGCTCATAGTGATAGCCCATTAGCAGCAGCAGCGTTTACCGGTACCGCGCTCGATGCCCACGCCGGTCGCGACGGGCGACGGAGGACCAATTGCTGCAGCGGGCGGTTCATCGCGATGGATTGTTGTTGTCGACGCAAACTGACGGGCCGCGCCAGGTCAGAATTCGGACTTGAAGTGCACGACTTCCTGTGGGTTTTCCGTGAATGATCGTCCAAGGCTGATCATGCCGTCGCCGCTCAGCGGCATTTCCTCGCGCCGCAGAAATGATTCGTCATTCTCGTGATGCACGTAAGTTCCATTCGTGCTCTGGTCGATAATGAAGAATTTGCCGCGACGGTGCTCGATGCGCACATGCTGCCGCGACGCCAGCGTTTCGTTGACCGTGAGGTCGGCGGATTTGCTGCGGCCCATGACTACCTGGGTGATCTCTCCGTCGAGTACCACACTGTCATTTTGGTACGTCAGGCGCATGCGCGCGGGTTCGGTTAGTTGCGGCGTGATAACGCCGGTGGACATGCGCGTGACATCTTCCTGCTGCCACAGCACTTCGAAAATATCCATGGTTTCTTTCTTGCCCTTGACCGGGGCGCGATCGATGAAACGGGTGCTCGCACGCATGATCGGGGACATTTCATCGACGGCGCTTTGCGTCGTGATGATCTGGTTGCCTTTCGCCATCGATGCCATGCGCGCCGCAACGTTAACCGCATCGCCAAACACATCTCCGGCTTCGAGAATTGCCGGACCGTAGTGCATGCCGACGCGAATGCTGAGCGAAATCGGCCCCGCCGCGGTTTGCTCGGTGATATCGTCTTCGAGCATTTCGTGCATTTCACATGCCGCGTTGGCGGCATCTTCCGCGGTCGGGAACGTGCACATGATTTCGTCACCAATCGTCTTGATGACCGTGCCATTGTGCTGCTTGATGACGGTCGTCAGCATTTCCAGGCAATCGGCAACTTTCGTGCGGGCAGCGACGTCACCCAGGATTTCGTACAGGCGTGTACTGCCACTGATGTCGGCAAACAGGATGGCGAGGTTCGTGGTTTTGGGAGCCATCGACTAGTTCATACTCATGAAAGCTTGATCAGAGGTCGCTCCAAACGGAAGCGTTGCTTGCATTCCGTCGGTACGTTCGACATTTACGTATACTGTATCGGCGCTTCATGCAGTATACATTAACCGGCATCCGCACACCCTTTTGGTCAGGCCCGCTGCGGCCTCCACGGGTCGTCGGCGGCGGATTTTTGCCCTCGCCCGCTGGCGCCGTGAAAGCGGGTTCGCGCATTGAAACCTTGAGGAGTCGATTCGTTTGAGAATATTACCAATCATCGCCGCGGCATTGATCGGCGTGTTGTTAATTTTTGTGGGGGCCGGCGCGGCCTGGTGGTACATTGAACGGCGCGCCCCGGCACCGGCACCGGCCGTCGAAGCGCCTGTTGCAACCACCCCTGATCCGCGTCGCGGCGCCGAGCGCATCGAACTCGATATGCTGCGCGATCTGTTGCGACTCGTCGAAGCGAGCCGTCGGGATGCCATCCTCGAGTCGTCGGACGTGTTTGCCCGCTTCGTCGAGCAGGAGCGGGCAAATCAGGCCGTGCTCACCGCGGCGTACGCGAACGATGCGGACCGCAATGCCGCCGTGACTACCCTGATGTTACGCGCCTCGCAGAAAGTCCTCGCCGAATCCTACCTGACCCAGGTTGTGCGGCGGAATCTCGATGAGGCATTCCCGAGCGAGGCCCAGGCGCGCGAATACTACGAGGCGAACGCGGAGTCTTTCAGACTGCCCGATCGCGTCCATCTGTGGCAGATCTTCATTCCGGCACCGGCCACGGGCGCCGATACGGCGCTGACGAATGCCCGGCGCCTCGCCACTCAGGTAGCGACCGCCTTGGGCGGGGGCAAGACCTCGTTCAAGGAGGCTGCGAATCGCTACTCCAAGCACTTGCAGAGCCAGGTAAATGACGGCTACATGGGGTTGCTGAAACTCGAGGACCTGCTGCCAGAGGTGAAAACCGAGGTTGCAGCGCTGAAAATCGGCGACATCAGCCAACCAGTGCAGAGCGCGGCGGGTTTCCACGTGCTCAAGCGCGGGGAAATTGTGAGCGGGCAGCAGCTCGAGTTCGATGCGGTTCGCGAACGTGTCGTGACGCAACTGCGCAATGACGCGGCCACCCGGGTTCGGCAGGCCGCCGTGAAGAAGATCCTCGAAACTTACCCGGTCGCGGTCGATAACGCCTTGCAGGAGTCATGGCGCGAGGAATTGCGCGCAACCGCGTGGCCGGCTGGCCTCCGCTGAGAGCCCGGCGGACTCGTAGCGAGATTCAAAAAAACACAATAGTTTCCGATATTTCGGTGAACAAGCTAGGGAATGGTCAAGCTTGTTTTTAATTGTGGGAGGGGGGCGCCCTTGATATACTCCGAACGGTGTTCGAAGGGTAGGAACACAGGCTATTTTCGGGTTTGGTCCAGGGACGCGCCGGGCTCCATCGTCGACGTACGAATTGCGTATAAAATTCATGAGCTTAAGTTCGTCCGAGCAGCGTAGACGAGGGGGCCTTCTAGGCTGCGGCCTGATTTGCTGCATAGCAGCATTCGGCGCATTCGACTGTGCCGCCGGGCTTGTGGACGTTCCCGCCGCTGTGCGCCCCGGGGCGATTCGCCCCGGCGACGACGAGCTCAATGTACCGAAGCCGCCACCGGACGAAGTGTTCGCCGTTCCCCCGGTCGTCGATCGGCCATTGGACATCGACGGTGGCACCCGCATCCAGGTCACCAGATTCAAGCTCGACGGCGCCGTCGATCGCCCCGAACAATCCATTGTCGTCGCCGACATTGAAGCGCTGCTCGCGGCTAAACTCGCGGACCACGCAGAGGGTTTCACCGTTGGGCGGCTGCAGGAAGTGGCCGATTCGGTCACGCGTTATTACCGCGAAAATGGCCTCATTCTGGCGCAAGCCTTCGTTCCCGTGCAGAACGTCGAAGGCGGGGTCGTCACGATCCAGGTCCTCGAAGGTGTACTCGGTCGGGTCGTCGCCGAAGGCAACGAGATGTACAGCGACAAGGTGCTCGAACGGCCCTTCCGCGATCTCGTCGGCAAGCCGGTGACGAATGCGGACGCCGAATCCGCGCTGTTGCAGCTGACGGAAAACCCGGGCGTCACCCTGTTCGGGGTGTTCCAGCCGGGCCAGCAAGTCGGATCCGCCGACATGGTCGTCAAGGTGCAGGAAGAGAAACGCTTCAACGCGGAGGTGCGTGCCGACAACCACGGGATTCGCGAGACCGGTCAGAACCGCTACCGCCTCACCGGCAGCGTGAACAACCTCACCGGTGCCGGCGATCGCTTCACCGGTACGTTGCAGCACACGGAGCAACCGGCCTTCTCGTTTTTCTGGGCCGCCGAGTACGAACGGCCGCTGCCGTTTCTCTACGACACCGTATTCACGTTCCTGTTCGACCGTAACCAGTTCGATGTTGGTGGTGAATTTCGCGACCGCGATATTGCGAGCGACACGCGCAACGCGACTGCACGCCTGTCGAAATCATTTATCCGCTCGCGCCAGCGTAATTTGTCGGCCCGGATCGAGCTCGAACGGCAACGCGCCGAGACAAAGGTGCGCGCGCGCTCGCAATCGATCGATAACCTCACGACCCTGACCGGCGGCGTTGATTACGACTCCGTGGACACGCGCTACGCCGGCCTGAATGCCGGTTTTCTCGAAGTAACCCACGGCTTCAATAATTTCCTCGGCGCGATGGGTGCCAGGCCGGGCAGCGTGTCGCCGAGTCGCCAGGGCGGCAATGGCGAGTTCGCAGAGGGCGAATTCGACAAGGTATTTCTCAGCTATTCGCGACTGCAGGCGCTCTCGCCACTGAGCGAGAAGCTGCGCCACCACACGGTGCTGTTCCGCACGGAACTGCAATGGTCGGACGACCTGCTCGTGCCGCTGGAACAGTACTCCGTTGGCGGCCCGACGAATGTCCGCGCCTACCAGCCAACCGAACAGCTCTACGACCGTGCCTGGTTCGCCTCGTTCGAATGGATCATCAATGCACCAGGTATCGCCGACAAACCCGCGTTCGGCAACCGCACCTGGGGCGAAATCGTGCAGATGTCGGTTTTCTTCGACATGGCAGCGGGCGTGCTCAACAGTCCCTTGCCGTCCGAAGACGGGTCGGACAATTTCAAGGGTGCGGGCCTCGGCTTGTCGGCCAATAATCCGAACGTATTTTCGTCGAAGGTCTCAGTGGCGTGGCCGGTGGGCAAGAGCTCCGAAAATGGCCGCGATCCGCAGTACTGGCTCGATTTCAATTTCTTCTTTTGAGCGCGTCCCCGCCGCAGGGCGGGGCGCCGGATCCGGTGTGAAGTGTTTCGCGGAACCGGACAACAGACGACCGTAGGATGCCGGGGAAGGGTGTTTAAAATGCCCGCGCTGGTGCCGGTCAGGCAGCAATTTCGAAACAGGTAGCAGCATGAACAAACGCCCGAACAACGCTGTCACACCGAACGCCGACGGTCCGCCCGGACTGGCGACGATGCCCATGAAGCCGCTGGCGGCGCACGTGCGGCGAACCCTGTTCCCCGGTTTGATCATGGGGCTGCAGGTTGGCGCCGCGGTTGCCGGCCCGCAGGGCGGTACGGTGGTGGGCGGCAGCGGCAGCATCGCGCGCCCGAACGCCAACACGACCGTGATCCGGCAGCAGTCGACGAACCTCGCGATTGACTGGCAGAAATTCAACGTCAAAGCGAACGAAATCGTCCAGTTCAAGCAACCGGGACGCAACGCGCAGGCCCTGAACCGGATTTTCGACCAGAACGCGAGCCAGATTCATGGCCAGCTGCGCGCGAATGGCCGCGTGCTGTTGATGAACCCGAACGGCGTTATCTTCGGCCCCACCGCGCAGGTGAATGTGAATAGCCTCATCGCGGCCGGTATGCGCAATATCCCGGTCGAGGATTTCATGGCCGGCAAGTTCCGGCTCGAAGCGCTCGACGGCGCCGACGGCGTCGTCATCAACGAGGGGACAATCGAGGCGGCCACCGGCGGCGATGTCACGCTTGTAGGCAAGTCGATCCGCAACACCGGCGTCATCATTGCCTCGGCCGGACGGGTCAACCTCGCCGCCGGCAACAAGGTCACGCTCGATTTTGATGGCGATGGACTGATGCGGTTCGCGGTGGATGAAGCGGTGCTTGATAACGCCCAGGCGCTCGACACGCAAATCACCAATACCAGCACGGTCGCGGCCGAAGGCGGCGACGTGATCATGGCGGCGAGCGCCGCGGCTGCAGTGTTCGACCAGGCGATCAATAACACCGGCGTGATCAAGGCGGGACGAATCGACAACAGCGGCGGCAAAATCCGCCTCGTCGGTCTCGGCCCCACGGCTTCGGTGATCAATACCGGCACGCTCGATGCGAGCGCGCGCGACAGCGGTTCGAGCGGTGGCGCGATTGATATCACCGGCACGAGGATTCGCCAGGCAGGTTTCATCCAGGCCGATGCCAGCGGCGGCGCGGGCGGAACGGTCAGGCTCGCCGCTGCCGATACCGCTGAACTCGCTGGCAACGGTTCGATCAGTGCGCGCGGCGCTGCCGGCGGACAGGTGCATGTGCTCGGCGACAAGGTTGGCCTCGTCGGCGCGAATACGATCGACGTCTCCGGCACCCACGGCGGCGGCGAAGTCCTGCTCGGTGGCGATTACCAGGGCAAGAACCCGGCAATCGATAATGCACGCGCAACCTACGTCAGCGCGGATTCAGCGATCGTTGCCGACGCGCTCGAACACGGCGACGGCGGCAAGGTCATCGTGTGGGCGGACCGTGCCACCCGTTTTCACGGTACGGTCTCGGCGCGCGGGGGCGCGGATGCCGGCAATGGCGGTTTCGTCGAAGTGTCGGGCAAGGATTATCTCGATTTCAACGGTCTCGTGAACACGCTCGCGCCGCACGGTGTGGACGGCACCCTGCTGCTCGATCCGGCGGATATCTACATTGCCGACAGTCTCGCCAATGCACAGGGCGCGGGCATGCCCGGCGCTGACATTACGGCCGACGACGGCACCCCGGGCGGCGGTGTGTACGAAGTGGAAACAGCGGCGGCAACGGGCTCCTTCCTCGGTACCGGCACGCTCGAAACGCAACTTGAAACCGGCAATGTCGTTATCAATGCGACTGGCGGCGATGCTGCTGGCGACGGCGACATCTTTGTCGTCGATGCGATTCAGCCGACGAACGATCTCGGCGCGAATCGCAGCCTGACGATGCTGGGGCAGGACATCACGGTCAACGCCGTGATCGATGCGACGGCGGAAGCCGGTGGCGACCATGCGATCGACGTGATCCTTAACGCCACGAACAACGGTGGCGGCACCATCGATATCAATGCGGCGATCACGACGAATGGTGGATTGTTCACCGGCAATGCAACGAACAACGTCGACATCGTCGATGGCGGCATCGTCACCACCGGCGGCACGGTCGATATCACCGCGGGCGGCACGATCCGCGGCGCCGAGGCGACGAATGCGACGGCCAATATCGCTGCCGGCGCCGGCGATATCATTCTCAGTGCCGGCACCGGCATCGGCGATGCCGCCGGCACGGGCGGGCTCGATATTGACGCGGATTCGGGTTCGACGGTAGAGATTGAACTCGGCACCTCCGGCGCGGCGCGAGTGGATTACGAGAGCACGGACGCCGACGCGCTGACGCTCGACCTCGACAACGCCACGATCAACGGGGATGTCGTATTCGTCAGCGGCGCGACGGGCACCCTGTCGCTCACGGATGCGGATATCGACGCCGGCTCACTGACCGTGACCAGCGGCGGTGCCATCAACCTGAATCAGCGACTTGATCTCACCGACGGCGCCGGCGATGTCACCCTGACGGCGACGACGAGTGGCATCGTCCTCGGCAACGCTGATGATTTGATCGATGCCGGCGCCGGTACGGTCACGCTGAACGCCACCGCGGGTGCCATTACGGCGCTCGAAGCAACCGGCGATGGCGGCACCGAGATCAACACGAGCGGAGCGATCATTTTCAACGCCGCCTCGGTCGGTACGAGTGGCAACCAGGTCGGCTTTGAGAACGCGACCTCGCTCACGATTACCGATGGCGGCGGCACCGGTACGGACGTCGAGTTGCAGGAACTCGGCGCCGCAACCGCGGTTACCGCGATCGACATTACGTCGGCCTCGGCCACGGCTGGTGGCATCGCGATCGACTTACTCGGTGGTAACGACGTCGCGATTGCCGAAGGTCATGCGCTCACAACCGTAACCCTGAACGATGCGACCACGAGCGCGACGTTCAACTACACCGCGACGGCCGGCGATATCGCTGTCGGCACGGTCGACACGCGCGACCAGGCCATCACGCTGACGGCTGTGAGTGGCGGCATCGACGAAATGGGCGACGATCTGACGGCGAACATCACCACGAGCGGCTCGCTTACCTTGCTCGCAACGGGCGGCGCGATCGGAGCCAACGCCGATGCGAATGCGCCGCTCGATATCGACGTCGCTAATCTGAACGCAGCGACCGACACCGGCGGTATCTTTATCCGCGAAATCGATGGTCTCACGATCGTCGATGCGAGCGGCAGTGGCGGGGTTGACGGTGTACGAACGACCGGCGGCAATGCCGATGTCGAAATTACGCTGGCCGCAGGGGATCTCGCGCTGACGGCGCCGATCGTCACGAACGGTAGCGGTGACGTGATTATCGACGTCGCGGGGAATATCACGGATGCCGACGTGACCGTGGATATCCAAAGCGGAGGCGATACCACACTGATTGCCGGTGGCGCGATTGGTGGCGCGGCGGCGAACGCCGCGATCGATCTCGATATCAGCGCGCTGCAGGGTACTGCGGGCGATACCGGCATATTCCTCGTTGAACTCGATACCGTCACTGCCGACGGTCTTGTGATCAGCGGTACGGGCCTGCAGACCACCGCGAACGATGCCCTGATCGACGTGACGATCACGACCGGCGATTTACAGCTCGACGAAGACATCACGGCGAACGGCGCCGGCACGGTAACACTCACCCTGCTCGGGCCCGCTGCCGCGCTCGCAACGAACAACGCTAACGACGACATTGTTTCGACATCGGGCGATATCACGATCATCGCCGACAATCTGAATCTCGGTTCCGGTGAAATCATCACCACCGGCACGGTCGCGCTGCGTCCCAACGATACGGCGCGCGAAATCAATCTCGGCACCGGCACCGGCGGCATGGATTTAACCACTGGCGAACTCGATCTGATCGACGCCACGACGCAGCTCATCATCGGCGGGGCGTCGCACGCCGCGGCGATCAACCTCACGAGCGATGTCGACACCGGCAACGCGAACACGACGTCCACCTTATTGCAGACCACCGTCGGTATTGACAGTGACAACGCAGGTAACGAGTTCACGGAGGCAACGCTGGCCCTGCAGGGCACCGAAATCGGCGCGACGAATTCGTTCGGCGTCGACAGCAGCGCGCTTACCGCGAACGCCTCGGCCGGCAACCTCGACATCACGAACCGCACCACCGTGATCGTGGCGGAGCTCGATGCCACCGGGACGGTGACATTCGAGTCGGACGCGGCGTTCATGAGCAGCGGTGACATGTCCGCGCAGAGCTTCAACCTGACCACCACCACGGGCGATCTGACGATCGCACACAACATCACGACCACCGGCGCGATGGGGGCGGGCGCAATCGCGCTGACGTCGGCCGGCATGGTGAATCTCGACCCGACCGGCGTCTCCGACATCACGCTGCTCACAACGAACGCGAACGATCTCGTGTTCATGGCCGCAACGAGTATTTTTATCGATCAGGAAACGGTGACCGATACCGGGGTCGCGAATATCAATCTGAACGGCGGTAACGTCGCGGTCGACGCCGGTGCCGGCAACACGCTCGGGCTTGGCGACGACGCCGTGGCCGGGGCAGTATCGGATTTTGAAATCGGTGATGCCGCGATGCA
This sequence comes from Gammaproteobacteria bacterium, assembly GCA_965216305.1. Classification (GTDB taxonomy): domain Bacteria; phylum Pseudomonadota; class Gammaproteobacteria; genus UBA11873. The sequence goes on from OZ244144.1 coordinate 1,004,362, forward strand.
GGCGCTGATCGATGCGACCACCGCACCGGTCGTGTTTGGCACCGCCGCCGCTGATCGCATCCTGCTCGACACGGCGACGGATTTCGGCGCGCGCAGTTTCGGCGTGATCACCGGGTCGACGATCGACGACGTCGACGGCGGCAGTGATGCGCTGCAGACCACCGGCACCCTGCTGCTCACAAGTACGGGTGCGGTCGGCAGCAGCGGTGATCCGTTCGCCTTGAATGTTTCCAACCTCAGCCTCACCACCGGCGCCGCCGACATCACGAACGCAGCGGCGCTGACGGTTATGGACTCAACCGTTACCGGCGCCCTCGGGCTCGCAACGACGAGCGGTAACCTCGCGATCAATGCGATCACCGCGACCGGTCTCACCGTTACCCTGAATGCGGCCGGTGCGATTACCGATGCGAATGCCGCAACGTCGAATATCAACGCCACCGCGCTCGACGCGACGGCCGCCACCGGCATCGATCTCGACACCGCGATCGATATGCTCACGGCCGCTGGTGGTACCGGCGCGATCGACATCAGTGATGCCGATGCCCTGACCGTCACGAGCGCCACCACCACGGACGGTGCGATCACGGTAGCCGCCGGCAACACGCTGACGGCAACCCTGCTCGATGCACAGGATCTCGGTGCCGACGATGTGCACGACGTAACGCTGACAACGGCGGCGGGGAATATCGTTGTCGACAGTGTCACCGCCGACAACGAGGTGATTGTGAACGCTGCCGGTGCCGTGACGGACGCGAACGCAGGCGCGACTAACATTACCGCACTCAGCCTCAACGCAACCGCGGCGGCCGGTATCGATCTTGATACGGACGTCAGCCAAATCACCGCGGCCGGCGGCGCGGGCACGATCGATCTGAACGAATCTGATGCGGTTACCGTGACGAATGTCGCCACCACGGACGGCGCGATCACGATTACTTCCGGTAATACGATGACGGTCACGGCTGTCGATGCGCAGGACGCCGGTGCCGACGAATCTCATGATGTATCGCTGACGACGCTGGCGGGCGACATCGTACTGACCACCGTCACCGCCGATGATCAGATCACCCTGGATGCGGCAGGTGCCATCACGGACAACAACGGCGCCGCGACGAACCTGACCGGGCTCGTGCTCGATGCCACCGCGGCATCAGGTATCGATATCGATACTACCGTCGGTTCGATAACGGCGGTGCTCAGCGCGGCCGGTGCCATCAATATCGACGAAACTGACGCCGTTACGCTGACGAACGTGATGACGACGGACGGCATGATTACGGTCAACGCCGACGGCACCCTCACCGTGACAGCCGTTGATGCACAGGACGCCGGTGCGGATGAAACGCACGATGTCTCGCTGACCACGACCACAGGCGATATCGTCATCACGGCAATCACGGCAGACAACCAGCTAGTGCTCGATGCGGCCGCCGCGATTACGGACAACAACGCGGGCGCGACGAACGTCACCGCGGTCGGTCTCGATGCAACGGCGGCGAGCGGCATCGATACCGATACCGACGTCGATACGATCACGGCAGCGGGCGGTGCCGGTGCGATCGACATCGACGAGGCCGATGCCGTGACCCTGACGAGCGTGACAACAACGGATGGCGCCATTACGGTGGATGCCGGGAACACGCTGACGGCGGCGCTCGTCGACGCGCAGGACGCCGGTGGTGACGACGCGCACAACGTCGTGCTGACGACGGCGGCCGGTGATATCGACGTGACGCTGATCAGCGCGGACAATCAGGTGACCCTGAACGCCGCTGGTTCGATTACGGACGCGAACGCGGATGGCACGAACAACATCACCGCGCTCGTGCTCGATGCGACGGCCGGCACCGGTATCGATACGGACACAACGGTGGACTCGATTACCGCGGCGGCCACTGCCGGTGACATCGATATCAATGAAGCGGATGCGGTGAACCTGACTTCGGTTGTGGCGACGGACGGCGGCATCGTGATCGATGCCGGCAATACGATTACCGTCACCGCCGTCGATGCCCAGGATGCCGGCGCGGATGACGCTCACAATCTTGTGCTCACCGCGGTGGCCGGCGATATCAGTATCGCGAGCAACGGGATCGCGGCGGACAACGATGTCACCTTGTCTGCGCTTGCCGGCAGTATTCTCGCCAGCAGCGGCACGGTGCACGTCACCGCTGGCAACGACATCGACCTCGCGGCGCTCACGAACCTCGGCACGATCACGAATTTCGCAACCGCGGCGGGCACCGCGCTCGGGATCAGTTTCGGTAATGCATTAACGAATGCCACGATCACCCAGGCCGGTGGCGCAATCAATCTCGATGTCGGCGGATCGCTCACTGGCGGCACGATCGCGGCCGGCGCAATCGTCGTCGACGCGGACGGCATCGCCGCCGCGATCATTCAGTCGGCGGATGATCTCAATTTCACGACGGCAGCGACGGCCTTCGATGCGGGAGCGGGCGACAGCATCGGTCTCGTGGCCGGTAATGACGGTACAGGGACGCTGACGATTTCAGACGGCGGCATCGACTTCACCGGTCAGAGTCTGCTGCTCAGTGGCGCAACCGACGTGGTCGAGAACGGCGCGTCGCCACGCGATTTGACCATCGCGGCCACCGATCTCGGCATCATCTCGGGCGCTGCCGGCGGCGACACTATTCTGAATCTCACCGTGACGAACCTGTCCGCCGACATCAACGGCACGGCCGGACTGACGGTCAACGAAGCCGACGGCATCGACCTCGTTGATGTCGCCGTCGCGGATGGCGCGATCGACATCAACGCCGGCGGCACGGTGACGGCAACGAGCGTGATCGCGGAAACCGATGCGGCGGCAAATTCGATCGACATTTCGACCACCGCCGGCAACATCGAAGTTGGCACTATCAGCACCGGCGGCACGGCCGGCGATGTCATCCTCACCGCGGACACAGTGGCCGGACAGTCGATCACGGACGCGGACGGCAACAGCGCGATCACCGCCGACCAACTCGATCTCACCGCGAACAACGGCGCCGGCGCCATCGGCGCCGCGGGATTGCGCATCGGCTCTAGCGCGAATACCATCAACGCGACGGCCGGCAGCGGCGGCGTGTTTCTCGGCGAAGCGGACGGGGCGGCGTTTACCGTCACGGCCCAGGGCGCCGGTGCGATCGACATCCTGTCGACGAGCGGCACGCTCGATATCGTCGGCGCGACGAACACCGGCACGGGAACGATCACGCTCGCGAGCGGCGACGCGGTGAACCTGAATGCCGTACTCGGTGGCGGGAACGACGGCACGATCACGATCCAGGCGAATACGGACGGCGCGGGCGCAGAAGGTTTTACCCAGAATGCCGCGGCGACGATAACGAGCGGCGACACGGGCGCGAACGCAATCTCGATCACGGTGAACGCGGCCGGCGGTGGTAGCGGTGCCGCCGTCATCGGCGCGGACATGACGACGGGCGCTGGCGGCGCGATCACGATCGACACCGCGAACGGCGGCAGCTCGGGCACGGCGATCAGCCGCACCGCGGGCACGCTCACGGCGGACACGGTTACCCTGACAACCGGCAATGGTGACATCGGCGCGCTCGCCGGGCGCATCGTGACGGACGCCGGCACCCTGAACGCAAACGCGCAGGGCGGCAGCAGCGTGTTCGTGTCCGAAGCCGACGGTGTGATACTCGCGAACGTGGTGGCGACAGACATTGCCGATGTGCTGAACACGGGCGCCGGCACGATCGAGGTTAACAACGTCACCGCAACGAATTCTGTCGTCATCAACAGTCAGGGTGCGATCACGGAAGACGCGACGAACGATGCGGCCGCCGATATTTCCGCGACCGCGATCGATCTCGACGCCGTTGGTGCGATTGGCCAACTGGAAATCAACGCGACGTCTATCGACGCCGACGCCACGACGACGGTTACGCTGACGAACCTTGCCACCGCAATGGCGACGGTCAACAGTCTCACCGGCACCGGCGCGACGCTTGTGTTCAACGATGGCGTATCGTTCAACGGCGGCACGGTAAACCTCGGTGCCGGCACCCTTAACGTAACGGTCGATTCCGGCGATGCGCGCACGACGAGTCTGGACCTTAGCGGCAGCACGCTTACGTTTGGCACGTTCAATGCGGACGGCGGCAGCGATGGCAACGACACGCTGATTGCGGACGACGTGGCGAATACGTGGACGATTTCCGCAAACAACGCCGGCACACTCGACCAGACCGCCGGCTATTCCGTCGCGTTTACGGAATTCGGCAGCCTTACCGGGGCGGCGACGAACGCGGATGCGTTTGTTTTCGCCGATACGCGCACCCTGAGTGGTGTGATCGAAGGCGGCACCGGTGCGGCGATCGACACCATCAATTGGTCCGCCTACACCACGGCGCGTGATGTCATGCTTGATGGTGCGGGTGCCGCCGACGGCTTCGACGGTCGCGAAGCGAGCGTGAACGGCGGTGCGGCGAATGGTTTTCTCAACATCGACGCGATCATCGTCGGGCAAAGCGCAGCGCATTCGATTACTGGCCTCGACACGGTATCAACCTGGAATCTGTTCAGTACCGGGCAGACCTATACCGATACCGTGAGCGGACGCGCGCTTGATTTGAACGCGACGGGCGGCACCGGTTTCGTCAATCTGAACGGCGGCAGCGCCGCCGATACGTTCCAGCTGGGCCAGTCCACCGAAGCGGGTGATGCGTCCGACACGCCGGTCACGCTGAGCCTTAATCTCGACGGCGGCGCCGGCAACGACGTGTTCAATCTGCTCGGGCCCGGCGGCGGCAGCATCCTCACGGGCAACATCACCGGTGGCGCGAACGACGATACCGTGAACTTCGGTTTCCCCGCGCCGCCGCCAACGGCGAATAACACGGAAGATTCCCGAATCACCGGCGTGATCGACCTCGGTACCGGGAACGACACGATCGATTTCACCGGCAATGATCTCGTCCAGACCGTGAACTCCGTCGGCGGCGACGGCACGATTACCGGCTTCGCGATCGATGCCGGCACGGACCTCATCGGCGGCGGCTTTCTCGGGGTCGAGACGATCAATGGCAATACGCTGGGTCCGCTCGTCGCCATGGACGACGGCAATCCGAACGTCTGGATCATTACCGGCGTTAACGCCGGCACGCTCGACGGGGTCGCGTTCAGCAATTTCTTCCTGCAGGGCCAGACGGACGTCGATAGCTTTGAGTTTCGCTCCGGCGGTCGCATCGATATCGGTGTGGATGGCGGCGCGACGGGCGGCACGAACACGGTCCTCGTCGATCCCGTGGGCGGACTCACGAGCCAGATCGTCCTCGGTGGTGCCCGCAATGGCACGATAGACGCGGATACCGGCGACGCGGTCGCGGCCACGACATTTTTGAATATCGACGTCGTACAGGGCGGTTCGGGCGCTGATGCGTTTGGTTTCGTCGCCAATTCCGTCGTGTTCGACGGCGAAATCGACGGCCTCGGCGGCACCGACACGCTGAACCTGTCCGTACTCAGTGGCCCCCTCACCGTCACCCTGACGGCGCTCGGCGCCACCGACGGTTATGACGGCACCGTTGCCGTTAACCTCGCCACCGGCTTCAGGAATATCGACAACCTCGTCGGCTCTGGCGCCGGCGACACCCTGATTGGCCCGGCGACGAACACATTCTTCTTCGTCAATGCGGCAAACGCGGGCACCGTCTCGGATGCCGATGGCCATGATGCAACCGCGGCGGCACGGCTCACATTCGATGGTTTCGTAAACCTCACCGGCGGTGCCGGTGCGGATGATTTCGAATTCTCCGGCGCCGGCGGCGGCGTCAGCGGGCAGATCGATGGCGGACTCGGCGATGACAAAATCGATCTCGTGCCTTCGGGACTGGGTGGCGTTACGGTCGCGCTGAATGCAAACGGTTCGCTCGACGGGCGCCTCGGCACGGCCGGCGCCATTGCCACCGGGTTCGACAGCATCAACGCCGTCGACGGTCGCGGGGTCGATACCCTGCAGGTGAACAACGCGACGACGAACAACTGGCTGATCACGGGGGTCGACGAATTTACGCTCGACGGCTCGACGATCCCGTTCACCGGGTTCGGCGGCCTCACCGGTGGCAGCGGCGCGGACATCTTCACGTTCGAAGCCGACGGGCGGATGACCGCGGGGATCAATGGTTTCACCGGCAACAATACGGTCGTCGGCAGCGCGAATGACGATACCGTCGCACTGACGGCGGCGGGCACCGGAACTATCACGGTTGATGTCGGCGGTACGCCGCTGATGACAACGTTCACGAATATCCAGAATTTCGACGGCGACGATCCGACGATGTCGGATACGCTCGACTACGGCGGTTTCGCCGGCGCCATCAACGTCAATCTCGCCGCCGGTACCGCCACCGGCACGTCCAGCATCACAAATTTCGAAACGTTCATCGGCAACGCCACCACGGCGAACAATACGCTGACCGGGCAGAACATCGTTAACCAATGGGATATCACCGCGAACGATGGCGGCACGATCAATGCACTGAGCGCGACCCCCCGAACGTTCATGAATTTCGGCAATCTTGTCGGTGGCTCCGCGGTCGATACGTTCGACTTCGCCGATGGCGTGAGCATCACCACGTCCATCGACGGTGCGGGCGGAACGGACGTATTCGATTACGGTGACGATACGCGCGCAACGAACGTGAGCTTCGTTAATCTCTCCGCCACCGGTATTGCCGTCGGCGCCGCGAACGGGTTCAGCAGTGTCGAGTCCGTCATTGGATCGACAACGAGTGGTGCCAACACGCTCACCGGAACGAACGCGAACGACACCTGGACGATCACAGGCGCCGACCAGGGCACGCTGAACGGCGCGGTGTACCAGAACTTCGAAACGATCGACGGCGCACTCGGCAACGACGTGTTCACGGCGAACGCGGCCGGCACCATCAGCACGCTCATCATTGGCGGGGGCGGTACCGACACACTCGTCGGCAACGGTTTTGCAAACACGTGGAACCTCACGGCAAACAATGCCGGCACCGCGAACGGCAGCGCGTTCATGCAGATCGAGAATCTCTCCGCGTCCGGGTCGACCGCGACCCTGACGCAATCCGCGGGGATTGGACTCAGTGGCACGATGACCGCATCAACCCTGAACCTGAACACGGCCACGATCACGACGGGCGCGAATCCCTTCAATCTCGTCGGCAACCTCACGAGTGCTTCCGCCACGCAATCGATTACGGCGGGTGGCGCGGTCACGGTGTCCGGCACCCTGAACGATACCGGCTCGTCGTTTACGCTTAACTCAAGCGGTAACACGACGATCGGCGGCAACGTGAGCGTCGCGGCGCTCACGGTGACAACGAACGGCGGGAACTACAGCTCCGGTGCGGTAAGCACGAGCGGCGCCACGGCGGTGAACGCGGGTGCCGGCACCGTGGCGATCGGTGGTCCGCTGATGGCGAGCGCGGTTAACGTCGCCTCGGGCGGGGCCACCATCGGCGCGGTAACGACAACCGGCGCACAGACGTATACCGGGCCGGTGTCGTTCAGCGGCGGTCTCACTGGCGGGGCGATCGCGATCAACGGCAGCGGCGGGCGCGTAAGCGTGGGCGGCGCGATCAACGCAACGTCGTTGAACCTCGCGTCCGGCAACGGCAGCGTGCGCGCGGTTACCACGAGCGGCAACCAGAGCTACAGCGGGCCAACCACGTTCGCCGGCAATCTCACGGGCGCGAATCTCGTTTTCAACGGCACATCGACGTTTATCGGCGATGTGCTGATCCAGTCGAGTACCGATGTCTACGATTTCAACGCCGCGGTACTCGGCAGCGGCAACCTCGACATCATCCCGACCGCGAACACGGATATCTTCATTGGCAACGACAATGGCCCGGGGAATATCGCAGCAAACCAGTTCGCCGGTTTCCAGGGTCACCTGATCATCGGCGCACTCCTGAATCCGCTCGATTCGCCGGCTGAAAACGCCGTGGTCGTGAATCCGCCCGGGGTGACGGCCGATCGGATCTTCGTGAACCAGGACTTCGCCGTTGGCGGTGATGTCACCCTGATTGCGAGCAACATCGATCTCGACGCAAGCATTGGCGCGGCCGCGAACAGCGGCCAGGTTACGCTCATCGCCGTCGGCGATTCACAAGCCAATGGCGGAGAAGGGCCCGGCGATATAACCGGTCCGCTTTCCGGCACGAGTTCGATTTCCGGCGGTAAAGCCGTCCTCATTGCGAACAGCACGGTTGTTAACGCGGGCAATATCCGGCTCGACCTCAATGGCGGCGACTTGCTCCTCGCGGCATCGGCAAACGAAGATGAACCGCAGTTCGACCCGAGCAGTAATGCAAGCTCGGTGGATTTCGACCCGGAGACGCTCGCAATCATCGCGGGCCTTGGCCTGCAGCTGCAATCAGTGCAGGTAGTGTTCTCCAACCCGGCATCGGCACTGACCGGTTTGCAAAACGTTCAGTTCATCGATGTCGGCTTGTTCGAGGAAGAATTGACCCTGTTCGGCGTGATCGGCAACGGCATCGCGATGTCACTCGATCAGTGTGAAGAGGCCGAAGGCTGTGCACCGAACGTCAGCGAAGAGGAACTCGATGCGCTGATTGTGCAGATCGAAGGGCGTATCAATGAAATCAACAGCCGGCTCGCGGCGGGGACGATCGACGCGAGTCAGGGCGCCGACCTGCTGGCCGGCTTCGAGCGTGAGCTCGCGAACTTCCAGCGCTACAAGACGCAGCTGACGGAGTTCGCCGCAAGCCAGGAAGGTGGCGGCGTCGACGACTTCGACGAACTTGAGGATTTTGTCGAAGAATTCGACGAGGCCTTGCCGGAGGAGGAATTCGCCGAACCGTTTGCTGACGAACCGCAAGTTGCGGAACCAAGCCCCGAGCCCGCACTCGAACCGACGGAGGAAGCGTTCGAAGAGTTTGCTGACGAGATTATCGAACCGCTCGAAATCGAATCGGGCGACGAATTCGAGGAACTCGAGGAAGAGCTGGAATTCGAACCGGCCACACCCGAAATCGAAGAGATCCCGGAAGAGTTCCAGGACTTCGAACAGGAAATCGATGAATTCGAGGAACTCGGCATGCGCATCGACGCAGCGCTGATTGCGCGCTTGACGCAGAACCTCAACGTTAACGAGATGCGTGGTGAGCTTGGCCTGTCAGCCGACGGCAGCGTCACCTGGACCGGCGACATCGTGTTGCCCTCCTTCGCGCGGCGGTACTGATTATGACGACGACACAACGGCAACCAATTTTTTACCGCGACGTGGTGGCACTGAGCCGCGAGCGGCACAAAGACTGGTATGTCGACCTCGCACAAGGTTTTCACTTTACCGCCGGGACAAACTCGATTTACGTTGCCGGAACGGAATTTCCCATGGTCGCGCGCGAGTACCCAATCGTATTCGCGAAAGACGCGGCAGAAAAACTCGTGCCCGTCGCCATGCTGGGCTTGCGCCAGAACCAGAACCTGATGGTGGCGCCGGACGGCACGTGGCGCGCAAGCTACGTGCCGGCCTACGTCCGGCGTTACCCTTTCATCCTCGCGAACGCCGATCCGGAATCGAACAGTTTTGCCGTGTGTATTGATGAATCCTATTCCGGCTTCAATACCGCGGGAGAGGGCGAGCGCCTGATCACGGACGCTGGTGAACACGGCGAGATCCTGTCGAACTCGGTGAAGTTTCTCGAGGAATTTCACAAGCACAGCGAAATTACGGCGGCGTTCTGCCAGGCCGTCGCCGAGGCCGATCTCGTGGAATCGATGCAGGCGAATATCGCGCTGAAGTCCGGCGATAAATTCTCACTCGCCGGCCTCTACTGCATACCGCGCAACCGCATCAAGGCCTTGTCACCGGAGCAGCTGAAATTGTTCGTCGACCGTGATTACATGGACCTGCTCTACCTGCACATGTACTCTTTGTCGAATATGGACAAGCTGATTGCCCTGTTTGACGAATCCGCCCCGGCCGCGAACGAGGGCCAGCTGGCCTAAGCCATGGCCGTCGAGCGCCTCAATGCTTTGTTGAGTCCCCCCGTCGGGAACGCGCCGGAACGTGGCCGGGTGCCGCCCGGGCGCGCGGCGAGCCCCGAACGTGAATCGCGCGAGCATGAACCGGGAGCGGCGCGTAGCAGAGGCAGCCGTTACCGGGTTGACGACGCCTATCGCGCCTACGCGGAAAGCCGGAATAACCTGCCGCCGTCGCATAGCGGTGGCGAGGCCGGCGAGGCCCGCCGGACGCGCTCCTCGGAACTACTCAGCTCGATGATTCACCAGATGGGTGGAGGCGCGACAAGCAGCGCCAAGGGTGTGTTCGTGGATATCGCGGTGTAATCACCGCGCCACATTCGTTTATCAACCGCTACTGCGTGCGTGCCGTCGATTTCGGCACATTGCCGTATTTCGCGATCAGATCGGCCGACAGCGCCGCGGCTTCCTTCATTTCCTCCGGTGACAGCATGGCCCTGGACGTTTCCACCGCGGCCGCGGCTTTTGCATTGCCGAGATGCGCGGCCACGCTGTACCAGCCGTACGCGGATTCGATATCACGCACCACGCCGTCGCCCTCCTGATACAGCGCGCCAAGCCTGTACTGCGCGTCCGCAACCCCGAGTTCCGCCGCCTTGCGGTACCAGTCCGCCGCGGTCTCCATGCTTTTCTCGACTCCCTGCCCGGCGGCATACATACGCCCGACGAAATACTGCGCGAATGCGTGATCAGCCGTTTCGGCCAGCGGTACGAGGATCGACAAGGCCTTGTCGTAGTCGCCCATCATCAGCGCGACGACGCCGTCGTTGAAATCGGCGCGCACCCCGCTCGCACACAAGGCGAGGAAGAGCAGGGTTATCAGCTTGCGTCTCATAGATTTTCTCCGTTCGCCGTTCCGCATGGGGGCCCGGCATGATAAACCGAATTCCGCGCCGCTGGCACACCAGGGGCCCGCGGCGCCACGCACCCTCGAACCGGGGAACCGACGGTGTAGCCGGCGCTTTCGCCGCGCCGGCGTTGCGATCACACGAATCGATCGAGTCCGGAATGCCGCGCGATTAATGCTAGAATTCCGGCCCCGTTTGACCAGCGACGTTGCCACGGCAACGCAAGGGATCCAGTGATGGCCGGAAAGACCCTGTACGACAAAATATGGGACGCGCATATCGTCGAAGAGTTCGATGATGGCACGACCCTGCTGTATATCGATCGCCACATCATCCACGAAGTGACCACCCCGCAAGCGTTCGAAGGCTTGCGTCTGGCGGGCCGCAAGCCGTGGCGCGTGGCGGCGACGAAAGCGGTTTCGGATCACAACACGCCAACCATCGACGTGCACAACATCACCGATCCAATCGCGAAACTGCAGCTCGACACGCTCACGCAGAACTGCAAAACACACCACATCACGCATTACGACATTGGCGATATCCGGCGTGGCATCGTGCACGTCACCGGGCCCGAGCAGGGCTGGTGCCTGCCGGGAATGACGATCGTATGCGGCGATTCGCACACGGCAACGAACGGCGCACTCGGCGCGCTCGCGTTCGGCATCGGCACCTCCGAAGTGGAGCACTGCATTGCGACGCAATGCCTCGTCTTCCGCAAGGCGAAAAACATGCTCATCCGGGTGAACGGCGACTTGCGCCCCGGGGTGTCGGCGAAAGACCTGGTCCTCGCCATCATCGGGCAGATCGGCACGGCCGGCGCTACCGGTCATACGATGGAATACGCCGGTGACGCGATCACGGCGCTGACGATGGAAGAACGCATGACAGTGTGCAATATGTCGATCGAAGCCGGCGGCCGCGCCGGTATGGTCGCCGTCGACGACAAGACGATCGATTACGTTCGCGGCCGGCCGTACGCCCCGACGGGCGAGTTATGGGATCAGGCCGAGCAATACTGGCGCACGCTAACCTCGGATCCCGATGCCGAATTCGACACCGTGGTGGATATCGACGCCGCATCGATTGAGCCGCAGGTGAGCTGGGGAACATCGCCGGAAATGGTGGTGCCGGTATCTGGCGTGGTGCCGGACCCGGCCGATGCCACGGACGAAACACGGCGGATTGGCATGAACAACGCGCTTGCCTACATGGATCTGAAGCCGGGCACGCGGATCCGGGACATCCCCATCGACAAGGTGTTTATCGGTTCGTGCACGAACTCCCGCATCGAGGATCTGCGCGCCGCGGCTGCCGCGATCAAGGGGCGCAAGAAAGCCGCGAACGTGAAGCTCGCCATGGTCGTGCCCGGATCCGGGCTCGTCAAAGCGGAAGCGGAACGTGAGGGTCTCGACAAGATATTTCTTGACGCGGGATTCGAGTGGCGGGAGCCGGGTTGTTCGATGTGCCTCGGCATGAATCCCGATCAGCTCGATGAAGGAGAACGTTGCGCGTCGACGTCGAACCGCAATTTCGAAGGCCGCCAGGGACGCGGTGGACGCACGCATCTTGTGAGTCCGGCGATGGCCGCAGCTGCCGGGGTCGCGGGCCATTTCGTCGACGTACGGGAGGATTGAATCATGGAACCGGTAAAGAAAATTCATGGCGTGGTGCTGCCGATCGACCGGCCGAATGTCGATACCGACGCGATTATTCCGAAACAGTTTCTGAAATCGATCAAACGGACGGGCTTCGGTGTGTACCTGTTTGACGAGTGGCGCTACCTCGACAAGGGTGAGGCCGATCAGGACTGCTCACAGCGACCGCTCAACGAGAATTTCGTGCTCAACCAGGCACGCTATCAGGGTGCCGAGATACTGCTGGCGCGGGAGAATTTCGGTTGCGGCTCGTCGCGTGAACACGCGCCCTGGGCGCTGTACGATTTCGGTATTCGCGCGCTCATCGCACCGAGTTATGCCGACATCTTCTACAGCAATTCGTGCAAGAACGGACTTGTGCCGGTGGCCCTCGACACGTCGATCGTCGACCGGCTGTTCGCCGAATGCGCAGCCGAACCCGGCTATTCGCTCACCGTCGATCTCGAAAACCAGGTTGTGGAGACGACGGCCGGTGAGCGTTTCGAGTTCGATTTCAATCCGGGATTGCGCCACCGGCTGCTCAATGGCCTCGACGACATCGGCGTCACGCTGCAATCGGCCGATGCGATCCGGCAATACGAAGCCCGGCGAGCCACCGAGGCGCCGTGGTTGTTTCAGGACCCGGGCTAGAAAACGGGGCCGCACAGGCTCCGGTTCTCAACGTGCCGCGCATCCCTTCTGCTTGGGGGCGCGGGCGTTCCAATGAGGAGAAATTGAGTGACGACAGCATTAATTACCGGCGCGAATCGCGGGCTTGGCCTCGAAATCAGCCGCCAGCTCGGCAAGCGGGGTTACGACATCGTGCTCGGTTGCCGCGATGCGGACAAGGGTGCGCAGGCAAAGGCGCAACTCGGATCCGAGGGCATCAATGCGGATGTACTCGTGATTGATGTTGGTGATGCGGCGAGCATCGCCGCGGCATTCGCCGCATTTTCCGCGCAGCGCAACGAACTCGACGTGCTCGTGAACAACGCCGGCATCCTCAACGACTACGGTCAACGCGCGAGCGAAATACCGGTGGCCCTGTTGCGTGACAGTTTCGAAACGAATTTCTTCGGCGCGTTCGAAACGACGCAGCGGTTCCTGCCGTTAATCCGAAAATCGAAAGCCGGACGCATCGTCAACATGTCGAGCGATCTCGGTTCCATGCACGCGATGGATGATCCCAGCGGCGCGCAATACGATGTTTTGGCACCAGGTTACCGCGCATCGAAATGCGCCCTGAACGTCGTGACCCTGTTGTTCGCGCAGGAGCTGGCGGATACGCCGGTGAAAGTGAATTCCGCCTCGCCGGGAGTGAGCCGGACGGACATGGGTGGCGCGGATGCGCCGTTCAGTGTCGAGGAAGGTGCGGCAGCGGCGGTGTGGCTGGCGACGCTTGACGATGATGGTCCGAGCGGCGAATTCTTTTCCGCCACCCTGAACGGACAACGCCATCCCTGGTAAGACCGCGCCTACGCGCCGCCACCACGTGTGTCGTCCCGGGACTCGTCGCGCAGGATCAGGTTTCCGGCGGCATCAACACGAACATTGAATCCGGGCGGCACGAGGGTTGTCGTATCCGCCTGTCCGATGATAGCCGGGCCCGGCAATATTGCGCCGGCCGCCAGGCCATCGCGACGGTAAATCCGGGTAGCGTATTCCGCCAGCGTCGTGCCCACCCGGAACAGGGCGGGAGCGCTGCGCACGAGCGCCGCCTCCGGAGCACCGCCCGCCGGCGCTGGCAGACGTTCGAGTTTCGGTACCGAACCGGACCCGCTGAGGCGGACGTTGACGATTTCGATCGGATTGTCGGGAAACGCATGACCGTATTCATCGGCGTGCTGGCGATGAAAGGTGTGAAAGAGTTCCTCCAGTGCGGCGTCGGAAAGTTCACCGTCTGCAATCGGCACGCGTAATTCATAACCCTGACCCACGTAGCGCAGATCGCCGGCGCGACGGAACGTCACGTCACCCGCATCGATGCCGTCGGCGGCGAACTGCGCTGCGAGCGCCGTGTGCATGGCGCTGAACGCCGCGGTGAGCGCGTCGGTATCGATCGCAGTACTCGATTGAAATTGCGTCCTGACGGCGTCGTAGGCGAGGTCGGTGGTGAGCAGTCCGAGCGCGGAGTTGATCCCGGGGTACAGCGGGACAATGACTTCCGGAACGCCGATCAGGCGGGCAACTTCCGCGGCTTGCAGGGGGCCGCCGCCGCCAAAGGCCACGAGCGCGTAGTCGCGCACGTCGAGCCCCTTCTGTACGGTGCGCGCGCGGATTGCGTTGGCCATGTCGTTGTTCGCAACCGCGACGATACCTTCCGCCGTATGCAGCGGGTCGAGTCCGATCCGGATGGCGAGTTCGCCAATGACGGCGCTCGCCGCGGCCGGATCGAGTGGCATTTCGCCACCGAGAAAATTCGTCGCATCGAGACGACCGAGCACGAGATTCGCGTCCGTCAGCGTCGGCTCCGATCCCCCCTTGCCGTAAGCCGCCGGCCCGGGAACCGCGCCGGCGCTGTCGGGACCCACGGAGAAACCGCCAGCGGCATCCACCCGCGCGATGCTGCCGCCACCCGTGCCGATCGTGTGAATATCGATCATCGGTACGAGCAGGGGAAAACCCGCGATGCGGGTATCGCGCGCCGTCGCCTCGGCATAGCTTCCGTGCGTAATCACGCCGATGTCGGCACTGGTACCGCCCACATCGAACGTAATGAGCTGTTCGCGCCCCGCGCTGCCGCCACTGAACGCGCCGCCGAGCACGCCGGCCGCGGGGCCGGACAACAGGGTTTGCACCGGGAACACGTTGATCTGACGTGGTGTGGCCACCCCGCCGTTCGATCGCATGATGTGCAACTCCGCGTTCAGGCCGGCGTCGTCGAGCGCCGTGTCGAGGCGCGTAATGTAGTCGCGCACTGTGGGACCGATGTAGGCGTTCATGCACGCGGTGGTAAAGCGTTCGAATTCGCGAAACTGCGGCGCGACGTCCGACGACGTCGTCACGAACACCCCCGGCAAGCGCTCCTGCAGGATCGCCTGCGCCCGCTGCTCGTGTTGCGGATAAAGGTAGGAGAACAGGAAGCACACCGCGATCGCGCGCACCTGCGCGTGACGAAATTTCTCGGCCGCGCGCGCCACCGCATCCTCATCGAGCGGAATTTCGATCGTGCCGTCGGCGCGTACCCGTTCGGCGACGACCTTGCGCAATCGCCGCGGCACGAGTTCGCGGTTTTGCCACGGGATCTGTTGCGCGATGGAATAGTGCTGCGGCCGCTGATGGCGGCCAATGCGGATAATGTCGCGATAGCCGGCGGTGGTGAGCAATCCCACCGTCGCGCCTTTCGCTTCGAGTACGGCGTTCGTTGCCACCGTGGTGCCGTGATAGATGTGCGCGAGTGAAGCGGGATCGATCTGATGACGCGCACACAGGCCAAGGATGCCATCGAGTACGGCGCGCGCCGGATCCTCCGGCGTGCTCGGCACTTTGTGGATTTGTACGACCCCGGTCGCCGTGTCCGTGTACATGACATCGGTGAACGTGCCACCGACATCGACGCCAACGAGTTTCACCAGCTTCCCCGCATATTGATTCCGCCAACCCGTTGCTTCGGCCGGGTAGTATAATTGAGTCGTGACAGTCGGACAGATCCCGCCATGGCGAACGCACACCCGACCCGGGTCGATCCCATCACCGCGCGCATTATTCACGGGCGGCTGGAAACCATCGCAATCGAGATGGGGCAGAAGCTCATGCGGATGTCGAACTCGAGCATCATCCGTGAATCCGAAGACTTCGGCGCCGCGATCTGCGACGAGCGCGCGCTGCAACTGTGCGAGTGCAAGCTGAGTACACCGCTGCAGTCCGGCCCGATCCCGGGCTATGTCGCCGGCATTATGCGCACCTTGATGAAGCGCGGTGACGGTCCCGTGCCGGGTGACGTGATCATTCACAACGACCCGTATGCCGGCGCGTCGCACAGTCCGGATATCGGGATCTGCGTGCCGATCTTCTTTCGCGACGAACTCGTTGGTTTCTCCGTCACCACGGCGCACCATCTCGATATCGGCTCGGGCAAGCCCGGCAGCGTCGGCGTGGTCGATTGTGTCGATGTGTACGCGGAAGGCCTGCAGTTCAAGGCCATCAAGTGTTATGCCGCGGGTGAGCGCAACGACACCGTGTGGCAGCTAATCCGGGACAACATCCGGGTGCCGGATCTGACGATCGGCGATCTCGAAGCACAGGTTGCGGTGTCACGGATTGGCGCCGAGCGCTACGGTGAATTGCTCGAGCTGTTTGGCCGCGAAACGGTAACCGCCGCGGTGGAAGATCTGTTCGATTATTCAGAACGCATGATGCGCGCGCAGATTGCGGCGATGCCGGATGGTCGCTACACCGCCACCGGTACTCTCGATGGCTACCTTGAGGACGCGGATCCGGCGCTGAAGCAGATCCCGATCGTCATCACGGTTGATGTCGCCGGCGACGAACTGACGGTGGATTTCACCGGTAGTTCGCCGCAAATTGACGATCGTCCGATCAACATGCCGTTCATAGGCACCGTCGACGTGGCCGTCTGGCTCACCTTGCGCTCCATCCTGCTCGACTCCGATCGTTTTGGTGAGATCCCGCAAAACGCGGGACTCTACCGACCGATCCGGATAACCGCGCCGCGTGGCTGCATCGCGAATCCGGTGTTCCCCGCACCGAGCATTGCGCGTTTCGCGCCCGGCAACGTCGTCGCCGACACGCTCATGCGTGCGCTGGCACCCGCGGTGCCGCGCAAGGTGTCTGCCGGCACCGCGAATCTGAAAGCCATCGCCTTCACCGGCATCGAGGCCGGACAATCGTGGGTGCATATCGAAATCTTCGAAGGCAGCTACGGCGGCCGCTATCGTCGCGACGGCATGGATGCGGTCGACACGCTGTATGCGAACACGCGCAACAATTCAATCGAGGACATTGAGACGCATAATCCGCTGCAGGTTACGCGCTACGAGTTGCGCGAAAATGCCTGCGCTGCCGGCACCTGGCGCGGCGGCGTTTCAACCATCAAGACGTTTCGCTTTAACGCCGCCGGTGCCGCCGGGGTCGAGGGCGACGGTCACTCGCACGGCGCCTGGGGCTTCGCCGGTGGGGCAGACGGCTTGCCCTCGGCCTTGTCGCTGCGCCGTGCCGACGGGACGTGCACGGCGTTGCCGTCGATGATGGCGAGTCGTGCGCTGTCGGCAGGGGACGAAATCACCGCCATTGGCGGTTCCGGCGGCGGTTACGGGGATCCGTATGATCGCGATCCGCTGGCGGTGTTCGATGACTACCGCGACGAACTCCTCGATCGCGCCACCGCGGAACGTGATTACGCCGTGATCATTAACCGCGAGGGCTGTCTCGATATCGACGCGACGGCAAGCCTGCGCGGCGGGCGCCAGCATGCCGGCGATTAACCCCGATCGCCTGCTCGGCGACTTGCAGCGCTTGCGCGAGTTCGGCGCGGTCGGCAACGGCGTCGTGCGACCTGCGTTGTCGCCGATCGATATCGAGTCCCGCACGTGGCTGCTCGAGCGTATGGCCACGGCCGGACTGAGCGCGACGATTGACGGCATCGGCACCGTGTTCGGTCGTTCCACCCGACCCGGCCCGGCAGTACTGATCGGCTCACATACCGACACGCAACCGCAGGGCGGCTGGCTCGACGGCGCCATGGGCGTGATGTACGGGCTGGAAGTTGCGCGCGCGTTCGCCGAGGACGAGGACTGCGCGGCGCTTGCCATCGACGTCGCCTCGTGGATGGACGAAGAAGGTCGTTTCGCACACTTCGTCGGCAGTCGCGCGTTCTTCGATCGGCTGCCCGATCGCGAACTCGAAACCGCGCGTGGGCCCGATGGTGAATCGCTTGCGGCGGCACTGCAACGCGCCGCGTATGCCGGTCGCGAACGCATTCGCTTCGAGCCTGCGCGACACCGCGCTTATCTCGAAGCGCACGTGGAGCAGGGCGGGCGTCTCGAAGCGGAGGAACTGCGCATTGGCGTGGTCACGGCTATCGTCGGCATCCGTGCGTTCCGGATTGATTTCGCGGGCGAGCAGAATCACGCCGGGACGACCCCGATGCCTGCACGCCGCGATGCCGCGATGGCAATGATCCGGTTAGCCCATGCGCTTGATGCGCGGTTTGCCGCGCTGGCGGCGGACAACACCGTGTGGACGTTCGGCAATCTCACGGTGTCACCCGGCGCGGAAAGTATCGTTCCCGGCGGCGCGGAGCTGTGCGTGCAGTTTCGCGATGCCGATGTGGCCGTGCTCGATCGTTTCGAGGCGGCGGTGCGGCAATGCGTGGCGGATGCCGCCGACGGGCCGGTTGCCGTGACGTTAAGCGAGCGGACGACGGACGTTGTGCCCGCGGTCATGGATGCGGACGTGCAAACGCTCATCGCCGCGTCGGCGGAGCGCCACGCCCCGTCGCAATGGGTGCGCATGCCGAGCGGGGCCGGCCACGATGCCCAGATCACGGCGCCGTTCCTGCCCACCGGCATGTTGTTCGTGCCGAGTATTGGCGGGGTGTCGCACAGTTTCGCCGAAGACACGGCTCCGGACGACATCGTGCTCGGCTGCCAGGTTCTCGCGGATGCGGCAGCAGCGTTCTTGCACCGCGTGCCTTGAGCGCTCGGGAGCGGGTGGATTTGAGTGGCGCGAAACCGGCGCTGCGGTACCGTGAGCGGCTTGCGATGGTGATAGCGCGACGCGGCAGGCTGCGCGCCCGCAGACCCCTCGCTCAGTTGTCGTTGTAGATAACCGGCATTTGCCCGCGCCATTGATTCCAGGTGTCGCCGTTGGTAATCAATTCGGCCATGAAATGCCCCACGTTAATTCTGCTCGTCTTGCCGGCGTCGAAGATCGCGCTTCTGATCGGCGAGGGGTACAGCTGATACGGCGACACCTCGGTCTCATCCGTCAACGTGTCGGGACGCACCACCACCCATTCAATGCGACGATGATCCTGCCCGATCGCCAGGCGCAGGAAGTCAGCCGCCTGTTCGTTATCCACATGCGGAGGCACCAGCAGGCGCAACAACGCGATCACGCACGTCTCGGCAAACGAGGTTCGCTCGGGAATATCACGGTTGCTGTTGCCGGTGGTATTCATGAGCACGATCCGGATCGGCGTTGTGGTGGCCTTGAGTTCCACTGCCGCGACAATGCGGCGCATGGCATCGGTGACGAGCCGGCGCGGCTGGCCGTACATGCCTTTCAGCGAGAGCGTGTGGCCAAGGCACGATGCC
Organism: Gammaproteobacteria bacterium; assembly: GCA_965216305.1. Taxonomy (GTDB): domain Bacteria; phylum Pseudomonadota; class Gammaproteobacteria; genus UBA11873. Next base: position 1,024,156 of record OZ244144.1, read on the forward strand.
ACCGCGCTGCAGCCTTCGAGCAATTGCGCGATTTCCGCATCTGTGAGTTTGAGAAACACAGCGCGCACGAGGTGGAGTTTGTCGTGTCCGCCGAGCGCCTCGGGAAATTCGCTGCCGGGCCGCACGACCGCGCGCACGATCTCACCGTGAGCGAGCAGTTGCTGAACGAGCTGGCGCCCCGTGGCCCCGTTCGCGCCCAGTACGAGCACCGTCATTGGGGCGAGCGCGCGTTGGAACGAAGTTCGCGCTTGGGTCCCGGGTAGGCGTCGAACAGTTCGCGATGTGCGGCGTAGGAAAATTCATCCGGGCGATGTTCGTACGCCTTGATCCAGTCGATTAGCATGTTGAGGTTTGCTTCCTGAGCCGCGGGGCTGCTGTACTTGTGTGGTTCCCACGGACGATTCTGCGCGTTTCGAACGCAGGTGTCCGTGCCCGGATTGAGGAACACGATTTCAGTGGCATACGGCAGCGCAATCTCGATCAAGTCGGCGTAACAACCTTCCACCACCCACTGCGGCGCGTCGCGCACGAAGGCGAGGATATCCGCGCGGCTCGCCGCCAGTGCTCGCCGGGTTGGCGTTGCTGTATCCGGCTCCCAGGCGACGCTGTCGAGGTCGAGGTGGGCACAGGCAAATCGCGCGGACTGATCCTGGGCATAAGTAGTTTTTCCGGCGCCGGAATTGCCGAATACGACGATACGTTTCAATCAAACCTCGCAGCTACGTCAATATTAACTTCGAACCGGATCGCGCTCCCCCGGGGAGACGGCGAGTGTGGGGCAGGCCGTGTTACGTACGCCGTGTTCCGCGCCATCCGGTTCGCAAACGTCGCCGCAGCCGGGAGCAGCGTCACGGAAGCGTGATGCAACGGACAACGCGACGCTTAAGATGAAACGCGAGCTTACCGTACCTGCGTGCCAGGCATAAACCCGCGCAGGGATGGCGTGTTGACGCAATGCTGCGTGCACCGGATCGCGAAGGCACGCGGCGCGTGCATCACCACGCCGGCGCGCGTTCGGCGTCTGCACCCGAACGCGGGTGAGTCTGCTACAGTCGGTAGCGCAAACGGCGCGGCACCCGCGGTTAGCCATCCGCGGCAGCGCTGTTGTCATGTACGCAACACGGATCCGGCAATGAAAAAAGAGGGGACGCAGCGATGGCGAACGTGAGTGGTTACACGAATTACGACGGACTGGGGCTCGCGGAACTCGTCCGCAGCGGTGAGGTTAGCGCGGGCGAACTGCTCGAGGACGCACTCGCCGGCATCGATGCGCTGAACCCCGAGCTCAATGGCATCACCGCGCGTCTCGACGATGCCGCGCGCGCCGAAATCGCCGCGGGCCTCGCCGATGGTCCGTTCAGCGGGGTGCCGTTTGTGGTGAAAGAGCTCGGGATCCAGTGCCAGGGCGCGCCGTCGCGCTGTGGCAGCAAACTGACGGAAAACCTCGTTGCGGTGGCGGATTCGGAATTGATGCGACGATTCCGCGCCGCCGGCCTCGTCACCGCGGGGATGAGCGCAACGCCCGAGTTCGGCTTCAATCCGACGACGGAATCCGTGTTCTACGCGCCCACGCATAATCCCTGGGATTTGAGCCGGACTCCGGGCGGCTCGAGCGGCGGTTCCGCCGCAATGGTGGCGGCGGGGGTATTACCGCTCGCGCATGCGAATGACGCCGGCGGTTCGATTCGCGTACCCGCCTCGTGCTGTGGTCTCGTGGGTCTTAAACCAACGCGTGGCCGCGTCCCCACCGGGCCCGGTTTCGGTGACTGGCTGCACGGTTATGCGGCCGAGTTGGCGGTTACGCGCACGGTGCGCGACACCGCCGCACTGCTCGATGCCGTGCAGGGCCCGGACATCGGCCCGCCGAGTATCATCGCGCCACCCGCGCGCCCGTATCTCGACGAATGCGCGCAAGCCCCCGGCCGTTTGCGGATTGGCTTCACCGGTACCCCGATCAATCGCTGCGCCATCCATCCGCACGTGAGCGACGCGCTCGGCAAGACGGTGAGTCTGCTCGAATCGCTCGGTCATGATCTCGTGGAGGTCGCGTTCGAAACCGACTGGCACCATTATTTTGAACAGCTCGTGGTGCTGTGGAGTTCGAACGTCGCGTGGTCTATCGACGCCGCGGCGAACGCGATGAAACGGACGCCGTCGCTGGAGAATCTGGAGCGGGTCACCTGGGAGTTGTATCGCAGCGGACGCGCGCTGCGTGCCGTGGATGTGCAAGGCGCGCTCGCGAATTTCAACCTCGTGTGCCGGCAGACGGGCGCGCTGTTCGAGCAGTTCGACGTTGTGCTCACGCCCACGCTCGCCCAACCGCCGCTGACCCTCGGCACGCTGGACCAGAACGCGATTGGGGTGGACGCACGTGCGTGGACGCGTCAGGTATTCGAGTGGGTGCCGTTTACGCCGTTGTACAACACAACCGGCCAGCCGGCGATTTCACTGCCCCTGCAGTGGTCGCCGGACGGTTTGCCGCTAGGCATGCAGTTCGCGGCGAAGCTCAACGACGAAGCCACGCTGATCCGGCTCGCCGCCCAGCTCGAGAGCGCGCAACCGTGGGCGGCGCGGAAACCGGCGGTGTTCTACGCCACGTAGCGCACACCCGATCAGCCGCGCGGCGGCTGCGATGCGCGTTGACGGTTGACGGGAGAGTTGCCGGCATCACGGCGGCGTTGATATTACCGAACGCACGGTGTCGCAGTTGGCGAAAGCAGATACCGGCACGATCGCATGGAGATGCGTACGGGCCTGGTCGGCAAGCCATCGGCATCACGGCGTTGCCGCAGCCACCCGGCGCAGCGCATTGCGCACGACGAGCACATGGAATGGCAGAATCGCGCGGAGATAGAGCCTTCCGCCGACATTATGCGGGTGCACCCAGGTGGCGAGTGACACAAGGCCAGCGCGCGAGATGACGGCAATGCGGAACTCGAGATGCTTGTCGTCGAAGCCCGCGATCAGTTCATCATCGTTTTCGCTCTCCACCGGAAACAGACCGATTTTGTCCGCCGCCGGCGGCCCGTCGTTCGAGAGACCGAAAGGTGCGGTCAGGGCGCGGCGCAGGCGGAACAACACGCGCACCCAGGCCGGGAATTCGACGATGATTTCCGCCGCACGCCGTGGCGGCAGTGCCGCCGCAACCGTATAGCAGTCGAGAAAATCGCGCGGCGAAATCCGTGCCCGCAACCCACTCGATTCCGGCAGCGCCGTTGCGACTACGGGATGTGACATGACAGTCTCCGAAGCTGAACTTACGTGCTCGTCAGTGCGCGTTCGCTAGTCGCGCACTTCATCTTCGAGCACGGGCTTGTAGTCCCAGTCTCGCACGTCCTGCACCACCTGTTCGATCTCCGTGCCGGACACCTGCAGGATCTGCAGCGCCATCGCACCGAGCCGAAGGCTGGCCTCGATGGTTTCCGGGTAGGCATGCATCGCGCCGGCTTCGAGCAGGCGCTTGCTCATTTCCAGATCGCGCGCTCGCGCAATCACCGGCACTTGCGGACATGCGGTGCGCAAATTGGAAATCGCACGCAAGGCCGCGCCAAAGTCGTCCACCGTGATCACCACAAGCGAAGCGCGCTCCGGGCGGATCGTGGACAGCAATTCGGCATCCGAGATATCCCCGAAAGAGACCGCATGACCATCCGTTTTCCCCTGGGCCACCCGCTTCGGATCGGTATCGAACGCCGTGAACGGGATCCCGCCTGCTTGCAGCAACACCGCGATCGTGTGTCCCACCCGGCCATAGCCGCCAATCAGCACGTGTTGTCCGGCGCTGTCCGGCAACGCCGGGTTCACGGGATGCTCAGGCGCGGGCGTTGTCGTCAGCCACGAGGCGATATGGCGATTGAAGCGGATCAGCGCGGCGCCCAGGATCATCGAGAGCAGCACCGAGGTGATCGCGATCTGGCCAAGCCTGGAATCGATGACAGCGGAATCCAGCGCGATGGCCACGAGCGCAAGGCCGAATTCCCCGCCCACACTCAGCAGCAAGCCGGTACGCCAGGCCACGTGCGGTTCCACCCCGATCCGGCGCACAAGCGCGGCCACGATCAACAGCTTGCTCGCGAGAATGAGCAGCGCGCCGAGCACGGTCCAGTACCAGATCGGCGGTATCGCGGACGGATCGAAACGCATGCCGATGCCGATGAAGAACAGTCCCAGCAGCACATCACGGAATGGTCGTACGGTGGATTCCACCTGGTGGCGAAACTCGGTTTCGCCGAGCATCATGCCGGCGAGAAAACCGCCGAACGCGAGCGACAAGCCGAAGCTGTTCGTGGTCCACGCCGCGAGCAGCGCCACGAGCAGCACCGCGAGGGTGAAGACTTCGAGCGACTTGTGTTTGGAGACAAGGTGAAACAGCGGGCGCAGCAACCAGCGTCCCACGAAGAACACGAGCGCGAACGCGAACACGGCTTTTGCGAGCGCCCAGCCGAGCGTCATCGCCAGTTCGTTCGCGGCCACAGAAGCGCTCAACACCGGGATGATGACGAGGAACGGCACCGCCGTGACATCCTGAAACACCGACATCGCGAGGCCCAGGCGTCCATGCTGCGTGTTCTCTTCGCCCTGCTCGCTGAGAAGACTCGCGATAATCGTGGTGGACGATTGCGCGAACACGGCGCCAAACACGAACGCGACGGCGCCCGGCAGTCCCGCCAGCCACAGCACGAGCGTGACGAGCAACGCCGTTAACGTTACCTGGCCCGTGCCGAGCCCGAGCACCTGGTGGCGCAAGGCATGGATCTGCGGCAGCGAGAAATTGAGCCCGATCGTGAACAGCAGGAACACGACGCCGAATTCCGCAAATGTATCGAACTCCGGGATGGAAACGATGGGCCCGAACGTATAGGGCCCGAGAATCACGCCGACGAGCAAATACCCGAGGCTCGTGGGAATGTGGTTACGCTGAAACGTCACCACCACGGCAATCGCCACGCCCAGCAGCAGAAGAATTTGTGCGAGATGCGCCATCATGGAATTGAGTCGCTGTCGTGAAAGTTGATCGTGTTGGCCGCGCCGCAACGTGGCCTGCCTGGTGATTGAGTCGCTCAGCCGCGGCAAGTTCAGCAAGGCCCGATGCCAGCTGGCATAGTGACGACCCGAACGGCGGCAGCCCGGCGACGTGCCGGGGTGGGGTCACTCTCGGGATTGCCGGCTGTCGCGATAACGGCGGCAACGCGGGTATTCATCGCGGTGTTACCGTTTGATGACGGTCACCGCTGGCGAGATTCCGTGCGCGGTTAAAACTTGCCTGAAACGGGGCATGGCTTAGCGCCGCCCGATTCGTCAACCAGCCACTACTTTACACGGCGAACGGGGTGTCGCAACAGGGCGGCAAGAATGTCCCGGAAGCGGCGCCGCGCCCGGTTACCAGCAGCGCTACACCCGGTTGGCAGGGCGCAGGCTCAGGAGATTGCCGGACAGCATCAGCAAACCGCCGATCAATAACGCAAGCTCGAACGGCTCGTTGTAAAGCAACACGCCAACCACCGCGATCAACGGCAGCCTGAGAAAATCGAGCGTTACCACCGTCGTCACGTCCGCGTACAGCATGGCTTTCGCCATGCAATAGTGCGCGGTTAACGCGGTCAGGCCGATCACCGACAACCACAGCCATTCCCTGCCCGCCGGCCACTGCCAGCCGGGCAGGGATAACAGCAGTGCCAGCGGTAACTGCATAACGCACATATAGAACAGGATCGACATCGCGGGCTCGGACGTACTCAGCGATTTCGTGCACGTATGCGCCACGGCGTAACAGAACGCGGCGCCGAGCACGATGAACGCGGCGGGATCGAGGATCGCGTAGCCCGGTTGCGCGATCACGAAAACACCGGCAAGCCCCAGCACCACCGCGCCTGATTTACGCAGCGTAATACGTTCGTTCAGCGCCACCGCGGCCACGAGCAGCGTCCACATGGGTACCGTGAACTCGAGCGCAAAAACTTCCGCCAGCGGTAACAAGCCAATGCCAAGAAACCAGCCGTACTGGCCGGCAAAGTGGAAACCGTTCCTGAGCCCATGCAGGCCCGCTCGCGTGGTGCGCAGGTTTGCGCCTTGCTGCGTCGCGATGAGGATCGCCGCGACAAAGAGCAGGCCGATAGCGCTGCGGAAGAACAGCATTTGGAAAACAGTGACGTCGCCGCTCAATTCCCGTGCGGCTATCGCCATCGCGCAGAAAGAGATGAATGCGCCGGCCATCCAGCTTACAGCGAGCATGTTTGATTATCGGCGCTTTCCGAGCGGCTGTGCCTGGCTATTCAGTACAGCGTGTTGTGCCAACAGGAACCTTTGCTTTGGGCATAGCCTTCTGCTCACCAAAGCGCATTGCCGTGGCGCTCAGCGCTTGCCGCAGCAGTGGCTGCGCTCAGCAACTTTCACTTCCTGCGGTTCGATGGTCGTTCAACGAAACGGTTTAGCCAACGCCCGCTCAACCAGCTCGAGCCGATCCTGGCCGTAGAACATATCGCCATCAACAAAATACGTGGGCGAACCGAACACCGCGCGTTCGATCGCTTCGGCGGTGTTGCGTTCGTAAATTGCCTTCACGGCATCGCTGTTCGCCGCCGCGATGAAGGGCGTCGCATCAACTCCGGCCGTTTCAGCCACCTTGCTTAAGGTTGCCACGTCAGCCAGATCCGCATCGTCGCGCCAGTGCGCCTCGAGATAGGCGTGCGCGAGCGCGTCGATGTTTGCGCCCGACTCGTCCATTGCGATCAAGGTGCAGTTTGCCAGCGTCATATCCTTGAAATGATGCGTCGGGATCCCGTCCATTACGGGCGCGTTCCGGAACTCGCTCCAACGCTGAATCTCGCGGCCGAAGTAATAATCCACCTGGGCTTTCGTTCGGTTCGCGAACGCACCGGCGCCCACCGTCTCCACCACCCGGTCGAGATAGTAAGGCCGGTGCCGGATTTCGCGGCCGGCGGCGTGAGCAATCGCCATGAGTCGCTGCGAGCCGAGGTATGCGAACGCGGAATGGGCAGAGTAGAAGTATTCGATGTGCATCATGATCACCGGTGGCAATTTGGAAGGGCGCAGGATCCCAAGCGTACCGCATAAATAACAACGCCCATACTTGCGGCAAATACGAGGCCATCGTGAGTACCGTTGCGTGACCGTGATGTCGCTTTTCGGCATCTCCCTGACAAACCGAAAAGCAAGGATCGAAAGTCCGGCGGATAGCTCACGGTTCAGCAGAAATATCACCCGCTCGACGAACCGCAAAGAACCAGCAGCGAAACCGCGGCGGTCAATATTCATGTCATCAGCGGCCGCAGAAACTTGCTGAACACTACTGCCAGCACGACAACGCTAAGCAACGCCGCATACGCATACCAGCCCGGCGCCGCTCAGAGTAAACCCGGTGGCTGTTATTCGCCCGGAACGCCGCTGAAAACTTCGTTGGCAAGCACAACGGAGGTTTCCATTTGTCTGACGGGAACCTTCCAGAACTTGTCCAGGAGCATTCTTCCTTGCCGGTCGGGCAAGACGCTGAAGCCGTGCTTCGCGTAAAAATCGACTGCCCAGCTTGCCGCCTTCCAGGTTCCGATTAAGACGGGTTTGGGCGTTTTTTGCGACAGCGCTGAAAGCAGCTCCGCGCCAACACCGCGTCTTTGAGCCGATGAGCGGACATAGGCGTGCCGGATCAAAATGACGGCGCCTCTGTCTTGTATTTCCATTACCCCGACTACGTCTTCACCGCCCACATAGCACGAGAACTCAACCCCATCGCGGATTTCCGCGTGAAGTCCGGATGCCGACAGGTAGGGTTCGTGCCAGCAGTCCGCCGGAATAATGCCTTTGTAAGCTGCGGCACCGTCGTTGATCACGGTGTGTATGGCGCCGAAATCTGAGGGCCTTGCTTGTCGGATCATTAACCGGAGATCGAGTGCTTTGTGGGTGTCGGGGAGAGTTTACCGGTCTTCTTGAGCGGGTGCGGGTCTGCGGGTGGCGCGGTTCACCCCGAGTGCGATACCGACGCGGCGGCGCACTTGCTGCCCTGGAGCGCAATCGCCAGCGCGTTAAGAAAAACCAGTGACCGACGCATCCGCGCAACGAAACCTGGTTCCGGGTTTCGCGGAAAAACAGATCGATGCCGTGCGGGCAGGTCCGCTCGTTGACGGCCTGGCAAGCCTCGTAACGAGGCCGCGATCCGGCCTTTGACATACCCACGAAGCACAGATGAGAGACAACACGTGTTCCCGGTTGTTCGTAACCGCGTGGTTTGGAGCGCAATGCCTTCGAGCGTGAAATGCGGTCGTGGGGCGCCTTGCTTCCGGGCTTGTTCCGATCGGCCGGGCAGGGGGCGGTGTCCGGTGCTCGCCATTGCCAGCCACGCTTCGCGACAGGACGCTGGGTAAACTAATTGTGAAATGTAATTGATAATGATTCGCATTAAAATTACTATTGTCTTTACACTAACAACGCCCGTGATAAAGGAAGCGTCTTGAAAATTCATAACTATGTGCTCCCGGTGGTACTGACGCTGCCGGGCGCCGCCCTGGCGGCGGAAACGACACAACCGATCGAGGAAGTGATCGTCACCGCCACCGGCTCACAGGTGGAATTGCTCGATCCGTTTGCCGGGGATCAGGTTGCCCGCGGGGGACGCGCCGGCCTGCTGGGCAATGTCGACATGATGGATTTGCCGTTCACCGGCACCGCCTATACCCAGTCACTGATCCAGAATCAGCAGGCTCGCACCATCGGCGATGTGCTGCAGAATGATCCCGTGGTGCGGGTGGCGAAGGGCTTCGGGAATTTCCAGGAAGTGTATGTGATCCGCGGCTTCCCCGTGTTTTCCGATGATATGACGTTTAACGGTCTTTACGGGATCCTGCCGCGGCAGACCTTGTCGCCGGAACTCGTCGAGCGGGTTGAAGTGTTCCGTGGCGCGAACTCGTTCCTCAACGGCGCCGCGCCTGGCGGCAGCGGTGTGGGCGGGGTGTTCAACGTGGTGCCGAAGCGTGCTGGCGCGGAGCCGCTGTCGCGCCTGACCCTGGGGTTTGAAAGCGACGCCCAGTTCTACGGGGCGCTCGATGCCGGCCGACGCTTTGGCGCGGCGGATCAGTTTGGCGTGCGCATCAATGTTGTCGGACGCGAGGGCGAGATGGGTATCGAGGATCAGGATCGCTCGTTGAAGGTGTTCTCCGTGGGCACGGATTACCAGGGCGAACGCCTGCGTCTGTACGCCGATTTCGGTTATCAGGATCATCATCTCGATAATCCGCGCCCGCAGGTCACGCCGCTTGGAGAAGCACCGCGCGCACCGGATGCCGCGGACAACTATGCCCAACCGTGGACGTTCTCGGACGAAAAACAACTGTTCGGCGCCGCGCGCGGCGAATTCGATCTCGCCGACAATGTCACGCTGTGGCTTGCGTTCGGCGGGCGTTACGGCGAAGAGGAAAATCGCCTCGCGAATCCGAGATCCTCGGTTGCCGGGGTTACCTCGTCGTCCCGTTTCGACAACACACGCGAGGACACGGTGTATTCCGCGGACGGCGGCGTGCGGGTTGAATTCGCAACCGGGCCGATTGAACACCGCGTGATTGTGTCTGCTTCGGGCTTGCGGTCGGATTCTGATAACGCGTTTGGATTCTACCTCGCCGCGTTTGCCAACAACCTCTATGTGCCAACGGCCGCCGCGATACCAACAACAGGTCTGTTCGCCGGCGGGGTGCTGTCCGATCCGCTGCGTACCGAAGCGGTGCGCAACTGGGGTGTGGCCATAGCCGACGTGATGTCCCTGTTCGACGGGCGGGTGCTGGCGACAGTTGGCGTGCGTCGTCAAAGCATCGAAACCCGCACGTTCGACTTCAACAGCGGCGCCCCGTTATCGGCGTACGACGACAACGCGGTAACGCCGGTTGGCGGGCTGGTGGTGCGTCCGGTCAAGTGGCTGTCGTTATTCGCCAACTATGCCGAGAGCCTGCAACCCGGCGACATCGCACCCTCGCAGAGCGGGGGCACGCCCATCATCAATGCCGGTGAGGCGCTCGATCCGTTTCGCGGCGAACAGATCGAGTTTGGTCTGAAGCTCGACCGCGAGAGCTATGGTGCGACGATTGCGGTGTTTGAACTGAACCAGCCGAACTCCATCGTCGACAATGGCCGCTTTACGAGTTCCGGCGAACAACAAACGCGCGGGGTTGAACTGAGCGTGTTTGGCGAACCGCTCACCGGCGTGCGCCTGCTCGGCGGGGTTACGTTCCTCGATGCGGAACTCGCCGAAACCGCGGGCGGGGTGGACGAGGGCAACACGCCCGTTGGCATTCCGGACACCCAGCTCAATTTCAATCTCGAATGGGACCTGCCCATGTTCCCGGGTCTCACTGTGGACGGCCGCGTCACTTACACCGACAAGCAGTACATCAACACGGCCAACACGTTCTCGATCCCGGATTGGCACCGCTTCGATCTGGGTGCGCGTTACACCACTCGCGTGGATGGCCGGCCATTCGTGATCCGGGGCCGGGTGGAGAACGTCGGGGATAAGGATTACTGGGCATCCGCCGGCGGCTTTCCCGGGGCGAACTATCTCGTGCAGGGTGCGCCGCGAACGTTCATCGTATCGATGTCGATGGATTTCTAGTTGCGCCGTAACGACGTTATCCCGATCGTCAGCGAGCGGATTGAGAACGTCCGCTGCCCGCGGGCGCGGCGCGGACGGTGCGGAATATTACGACGATGACTCCTGCTGCTATCCGCGCGTGGTCGCAACTCCATACGTGGACGAGTCTGCTGTGCACCGCGTTTTTGCTGATGCTGTGTGTTACCGGTTTGCCGCTCGTTTTTCACGATGAGATCGACGCGGCGCTGAATCCCGGATCGTGGACCGCGGCGGTTCCGGACGGCGATCTGCTCGCACTCGATGCGATTGTAAACCGCGCACTTGCCAACCGGCCGGGCGAAGTGCCGCTGTTCATGAGCTTCGACGACGACCGGCCGGTGGTCAACGTCACCACGGGGCCCACCCCCGACGCCCCGGGATCGGCCATGCATTTTGCGTCGTTCGATCGCACGAGCGGCAACCTCGTACCGCCGGCGGACCGCGGTGACGCGGTGATGCACTTTCTGTTGCAGCTGCATACGGACATGTTCCTTGGTGTTGGCGGAATGTTGTTCCTCGGTTTCATGGGCTTATTGTTTGTGCTTGCGACCGTTTCGGGGATTGTGTTGTACGCCCCGTTCATGCGGCGCTATGCGTTCGGAACGGTGAGGACGGATCGGTCGTCACAGTTGCAATGGCTCGACTGGCACAACCTGCTCGGGATCGTCACGGTGGCCTGGGTGCTCGTGGTAGGGATCACCGGGGTGGTTAATTCACTGGCGGTGCCGATCATCGACACCTGGAAGCAACGGGAACTCGCCGATCTGATTGCGGTGAGCGATTCCCGCAGCGGCACGGGTGAGCGCAGTTCGCTGGACGCCGCGGTTGCCGCCGCGCAGGCAGCGGCGCCACGCATGACGCTGCAGTTTGTGGCCTTCCCCGGCGGGGCGTACTCCACGAACGCGCACTACGCGATTTTTCTGCACGGCAATTCACCGCTCACGAGGCATCTCGCCAGCCCCGTGCTGGTTGACGCGACGAGCGGGCGCTTCGAGGGTTTGCGCGCCATGCCGTGGTACGTGAAAACCCTGGCTCTTTCACAGCCGCTGCACTTTGGCGACTTCGGCGGCCTGCCGCTGAAAATCCTCTGGGCGGCACTGACGGTATTCACGCTGGTTATACTCGTCAGCGGCCTGTATCTGTGGTTTGTCCGTCGCCGGGCGAGAGTCGTTGCGCCCGAAACCCGCGGTCGCGTGCGCGCCCAAGACGACGCCTGGATTGCCGGCGAGCGCGACGCCGAGGCGGGATCATGAAGGTTTTCGCGATCCCGATAATCATCGCGCTGGCGACGTTTGGCGGGTTGATCGCGGCGCTCGTGGGTGAGGGCTGGCTGGACGCGGTGGCCTGGCTTGGATTATCCGCTGCGGTTGTGATTCCGGTTTACTGCGGGATTCGGTCGCGGCGTGGTATCACACCGGGGCGCTAACGCACCGGTGAAAATCCGTTGCGCGCTCGAACTCGAACCGCCGCGCCGGGGTGGCGCTCCCGGCCGGGCGATTAGGCCGCGTTGTGATCCTGCCGGAAATTAAAAAGATTCGAACGTCGACCCAACGCCGGGGTGCACAGGAACCGGCCGACGTCAGCGCACCTCCACTCGACTACGATACGTAAATGGTCTCCGGCACTCGTGAGTCAGGCTCAGCGGAACGCGTTCCGGGCGTTACCGTGCGATAGGTCAGCCCACCACCGGGGAACCCGCGCCACGCCGTTTAAGCTTAGTCACAAGCCAATACGCCGCCACGGCCATCGGAAAATATGCCGCGACGAGATCGAGCGCAATATAAGCCGCAGGCGCCGGGATCATGAAGCTGGCAGCGACGCCGCCGGCGAAGAAACACACCCCAACAATGAGGGCGACTAAGCAGCCGCGGCGGTAATCGATCAGCGCGGCTACTGCCGCGCCAATGAAAGTGCCCAGGGCGTGCGCCACAAACGGCGCGACGAAGTGCCTGGGCTCGAAGAGGTGCATCGATGCCGCGATCGATTCTACGTCAGAACTGTCAACACCCGGCGGGGGCGGCACCAGAACAGAGCCGAGCGTGATAAGCCCCATATTCACAACGCTGCCCGCGATAAGGCCGAGGAGTACGGCTGCGATTGGTCTGATGGTCCACATCGTTTCGGCGACAGCTGACTTAATCAGTTCCCAAGCGCTTCGGACGCGCGCTTGGACCAATGAGTTGTTCTGGCCGATTCGGGACCCGCCGTAGTGGGTGATATCCGCGAACCGTCCCGTCACGCTCCATGATTATCTCGCTACCGCCAGGAATTCCGATGGTTTAAGCATGCACCGTTGATCGATGCTGCCATGAAGCGTGAACAGGCGCGGAAGGTCGCGAAACCTGAATACGCGATACAGATAGTAACGCGCAGCATTACTCTGCGAGAAACCCAGCTCGTTCGGCGTTACGTAAAACGGGGTGTTCTTGCCGTACTTGGTTGTTTTCGCTTCTATGTATCGGTCTGTGCCGTTTACTTCGAACGATCGGATATCGTATCCCGCGGACGGGCCGAGCGTAGATGAAACCTGCTCGATGCGGTCCGAAAGGCTGTCTTTCCCCGCGTGGATCAATCTCGCGCGTTCGTAATTGATGACGAATTGCTCTCCCGCTTCGCCCAGCAATTGATTGCGTGCTTCGCGTTCCAGGTAGTTCCGCCCGCCCGGGTTATAGGCAACGCGTGGTTCCGCCACTGACGGGGCTCTATTCCGCGCGGAATCCGGCGGGTTTTCCAGCGCTGCGAGAATGTGATCAACGGACGGAACAGCGGGAACCACTGAGGTATCGAAATCAATGGTTTCAAGCAAATCGGGATTCGACGACAAATAGCGTTGTACCGCAGCAGGCAGTAAGGTTCTTTGATAATTGGAGCGTGGTTTGTAGCCGTTTATGTACGGGATGCCCATCTCTATAAGCACGGCGCTGATATTCTGGTGCTTGAGTTCAACTGAACCGTTAGATCGGTTGCTGAGGCGCGCCATCAGGGCGTGTCGATGTGCTGTTTTGTTATACTTTTCACCGGCGAGTTCCAGGCGCAGCATCGCGAAATAATCGGCGACAGCGGCTTCAACTTCTGCGTCCGACCAGGCGTTCGCCATCGACTCAAATGCAACCCGTGGTTTTGTAACGCGGATTATAAACGCTCATAACGCGATTTCGGGCACCCGGCTTACTCAATGGCGCAAGACACAATGGATGCTCTCGTGCGACGGAAAACCGGTGGCCGGCGCGCCCGTTCCGCCTGGGTGAATGCTGTAGCAAACTTGTTCGTCAAGTCGTTAAACCATTAAGTCAACAGCGTCTCCGAAGGCAACCTTCGAACCCCGCTACAGGATCCTTGCAGAAACGCCACTATGCGACGCGACATCCAGTTTCTCCGCGGTATTGCGGTGCTTGTGGTGGTGTTTTATCACGCGGGCGTTGCAGGGTTTGCGAACGGATTTCTTGGCGTTGATATCTTTTTCGTCATATCCGGTTTCCTGATCACCACCATCATTCTTCGTGATCTGGACGCCAGGCGGTTCTCATTCGGCCAGTTCTACCTGCGTCGCGCGAAGCGCCTGCTACCGGCGCTGTATTGCACGCTGCTTGTCACCAGCTGTGTTGCCTATGTGTTTCTCACCCAGGGGCAGTGGCGTGACACTGTGTGGCAGCTGATCGGCAGCGTCACATTCAGCGCGAATATGGTTTTGCCGTTTCAGGTTGGCTACTTCGACGGCGCCGCAGAAACGAAACCTTTGCTGCACGTCTGGTCGTTATCGCTTGAGGAACAATACTACCTGGCGCTGCCCCTGCTACTCTGGTTAACCCCGGCGGGGCACAGGCTAAAGTTGCTCGTAATCACCCTTGTCGTGAGCCTCATAGCGTGTGTTGTGTTCGTGACGTTCCCATTTCAGCTCGGACCGATCGCGGAAACAAGAAGTGACGAGTGGGCGTTCTACCTGTTTCCAACCCGGGCCTGGGAGTTGCTCGCGGGTTCGATCACGGCCTGGTGGATGCTTCGACATCCGGAATTTTCCGTCCCTCGATGGGTTCGCGTTATCGCTTTGCTCGTAGTGTTGCCGTGTATTGGTTTGCCGATCGACAGTGCACACCCGCGAACGGGCGCCTTGCTCGTAATCATCGGCACGGTCGCATTGATCATCGGGCGCGACAATTGGTTGCCGGACATGCGCGTTTTTCGGTTTGTAGAGCGCATCGGCGATTTGTCTTATTCGCTGTACCTGGTTCACTGGCCGCTCTTCTCATTCGCCTATGTGGGCTATCTTGAAACGATTCCCGTGCACATCAAGCCGTTGTTGATAGCGGCCGCGCTTGGGCTCGCGTGGTTGCAGTTTCGCTATATCGAACAGCCATTCAGATACGGCTGGAAAAGCAATACCGGAATCGCGTGGGGATGGCTCGGTTTCGCTACGGCTCTCCTGCTTATGCTGCCGCTTGCGGCTCTCATGCGGCCAGGCGGGGATCCGGCACGCGAGTTGCCGGATTTCGCCCACATACGCAGAATCAATATCGGGTTGAGTCCGCAATGCGCTCAAGGCTTGCGTTTCAGGATCAGGCCGGCATGCATCTCCGGTCCGGATCCGAAAGTTGCCGTATGGGGCGATAGCTACGCGATGCATTTAATACCCGGCCTGCAGTCTATTCCGGCTGTGTCCCGCTCGCTCGTGCAAATAACGAAAAGGGCGTGTGGACCGTTTTTCAATACGGCGCGCAAGCGCGAGAAGAAATCCCTGGACTGGTCGCGTTCGTGCATCCAGTTTAATCACGATGCACTCGCCTACATTCGAAATTCCGCTTCAATCGAGTACGTCGTTTTAAGCGCAGCCTTGCAACACTACGTTGTGCCGGATGCTGAAAAGTTGTTTGATGGCACGAGCGAAAGAGAAAAGGATCCGCAGTTTATATTCGAACGGTTCGCCGCAACGATCACACAACTTCGGGAAGCCGGGAAGCATCCAATCGTAGTGTCGCCGCCGCCGGGCACCGGCGCCAACGTGGGGGAATGCCTGGAGCGACAGGTTCAGAAACTGCCGGTTTTCGGTTACGCGGATTGCGCGATCGACGTTTCGGCGTACGAACGGGAACGCTCGGACGTGATTGCGGTGCTGCGCCAACTGGAAGAAAAGACAGGTGTGGATATTCTGTGGCTGGACGAGACGCTTTGTAGTGCGGGCAAGTGCCGTACGCGTCAGGGGGATCTGTTTCTCTACCGCGATACGGGCCATTTGACCGTGGAGGGTTCACAGTACGTCATGACTGCGAGCGGCATCGAACGCTTTTTTGCGTACTAGAACGCGACGCCGCCGTTGATTACGGTGTGGGTTACGGCGAAATCAGGTGGGCCATCAAGAGCGGATCCTCGCGCCAAGTGGGGAAATTGCGGGATGTCCCCGTTTCCTGCAGGTTCTCTTCGACTGCGTGCGAACGTAAGTGCGCCCTCTGCTTTGGATGGGGAACCATCTGATGTGACATGAGGGAACTTTTGTACAGTAATCTTTTCAGCGACAGTGACCAGAATACCGCTGTGACAGATTGAAGGTGAGTCCGGCTATCGTGAATCTTCGTCTCAAATACATCATCGCATCGGTGTGCCTTGGGCTGCTCAATCAGCCCGTCTTCGCGGCGTATATCTATACGTACGTTGGAAACAATTTCCAGTTTGTTTTCGATGACCCTGCTACACCAGGGACATACACAACGGAAATGCGTGTTAGCGGATACTTCGTATTAGAAAATCCGCTGGAGGCATCAATGCCGCTAGCGTATATCTCCGACCAAATTGTCGAATTCGAATTTACCGAAGGGCGGAATATCATTAACTCCGCGAATGCCTATTCGCCGCGTATTATCGGGGTGGCTACCGACAACGATGGAAATATTGCTGGATGGGACATCCGCCTCTCGACTGAGTTTCCAAACCCGTTGACGCCAGGCGATCGAAGTTGGGGCATCGAGACCACATCGAATTTCCTATCAGTAGAGGCTGACCTGGTTGGTGTTGAGGAGTGCTCGGTAGTCTCGCCCGGCGGAGAAAGCTGCGGCGATCCTTTTGATTCAATACCATTCGAGGACCGAGCATACGTGGCGTTGTCTCCCGGCACCTGGACTGTGAGTACACAAAGTTCGGTACCGTTACCCGCGATGATTCCTGCGTTCGTCGCCGCGCTGGCGATGCTATTCGGGTGGCTCCCAATCAAGCGCACTTTAAGCAAATCCGGTTATCGTCAGATCGGGTGATACGCGTTAACGCGGCCTGCCACCGGCGGAATACCTGATGAACCTTTCCCATTCCCTGTGATGCCAGTGGGAGTGATCATCGCGGCAAGTCCGTCGCGCTTAATCGGGGATGTCAAAGTATAGAATTATCTACGAATTAGTGGTCCGGGTTTACGGGGTGGTTACAGTCCGAAGTAAAACCGATTTCGGGATCAATCATAATTTGAGCCTTCTAAGAGCGTCGGAGTATTGATAGTGCTTGAAGTGTTATCTGTAGCACCAGTGGTAATAATACTGAATGCATTAGAGTCCGCCTAACGCAATGCTAAGCCGAGATCGGCGGCGACGACCGGAGCGGTAGCGAAGGAAGGAGCGGTCAAGCGTCGGACTCCAGCATTTTGTTAGATTTTTCCTTCTTCTATTCGCGTCAAGTGGTGCTCCGGGCCTCGGGTCTGCAGTTTGTTATCAGCAGACTCAAATAAAGGTCTGTCGCTATACCAAAATATATCGACAACAAGGCGTCCCGAAATTCTTCCTCGTCAGCAAGGATTTTCTTTTTATCACAGGTTATAACGATTGCTGCCGGCCACTTGATATCTACGCAATGAATGAGAGTCGAACGTACCTTTCCTTTCTGCTCCTCGGATGTAAAGGAATAGTCTTCCGCATCCGACTGAGTGTCCTCAATGTAATGAGTCCGCGTACTAGGGGTTTTTAGTATTTCGACCACCTCGTAACGGTTATTGACGTAATAGAGAGCATTGTCCTTGCGTCGCGCGTGGCTCCTAGGCGTTATATTACCGTTCGAATCGAAATAAGCCACGATCTCTGGTTCATCTGCGTCGCAGAACAAGGACAGCTCGTAATGATGATTGCCAAGGTTCGCCTTCAGGAGGCGCTCGAGTAGCTTTAAGTACTGAGTGATCAGTTGGCGATTAATGTCCTGGACCTTATGAATTGCTGATGCCTCATTCGTAGCGACGAGTTGCAGCCTCCCGGAGTGGCAGTCTGATAACCCCCGCAGATCTAGAATATCTCGCCGGCCTACAAATTGGGCACGCCACGCATCAATGAGCATTTTCGTCGCCCCGAAAACAAAAGCGCCATTTATCCCCGCGACTATCGTTTCAATAGCATCGACATTGCCGGATTTCGCAAAATGAATAAACAGCCAGAGCTCGACGCCTCCACTTACGAGCGCGAGGCAAATCCCCGCATAGAAAAGGACGTTATTGCGAACAAGAACGCTCATTTATGATGCGCAAGTATTGATAAACCAGGCGCCTTTTCCGGAAAGGCGGCGACTAGCAACCGGACATCTTCTGCAATCACTCGGGCGCATGATTTGTCCGTCCAGTCGTGCTCCGACGAATTTATGGTGTAGGTATTAGGCTGCCCGCGTTTCCGTGCAAAGAACTGTTCATACCGCATAAATATTGAATCAACGTATCCATCTACATAAGCGTTGAACTTGTCCCTGTTGGCTATACGGGCCTTTACAGTCGGATAGTCGATGTCGCATAGGATCCATATGTCCGGTAAAGGGAGTACTTTCTGCAGCAACGCGAACAGGCTCGTATACGTTCTCACGGACAGAGTATCTAGCGAATGCTCTTCGCGAAAGTAATCAAAAAATACTTCAGCGTCTTCCTCGACCGATCTATCTAGTACGTAGCTTCCGACTCCCGACCTTTCGTAGATGGCTGCTGCTTTGCCGAGCAGAAACGCGATCTGTGCTTCTAAGCCCCATCGATTTGGATCTCGGAACAATCGCTCAAGGTAATCTAATCCCAAGCTTGATTCCGTTACTAACGCGTACCCACTCTCGTTAGCGAGATGTTTAGCAAGGGTGCTTTTTCCAACGGCGACCATCCCGGATATACATATGCTGGGCTTAGTTCCCATGGCGATTCTCCCAATGGTGCTTGCGGGTAATCCGGTCAGGTGTATCCATATGGTCAGCGATCTGCGCTGAAAAATCTAACGTTTTGCTAGCCTGCAGATTGCAGGCAGGTTTTTCTAAGCGAGAACGCGAAGCAGCTTAGAAAAGGCTGACTGTAAGCGGTCAGGTTCAGCAATTTGTATGATTCATTTCCAAGCCCGCAGCGAATAAGGTGGGCCCGTAACCTGTAGCAGCAGATTACCAATCCAGTAGCCCGATTCAGCACCGGTAACAGCTTCGCTGATTCCGATAACAAGCGTGTGGCACTGGGTTGATTCATCGAGTTATCTCGAACAGTCGAATGGGCCCATGAGCCCGAATTTAGCAAGGGCGAGGTCTTCTAACAATGACTAAACCAAGAGAGCAATCCGTCAACGTCGGCATTGATGTTGGCAAACATCAACTCGATGTATGTATTCATGAACGAGACGTCCGGTTCAGCGTCACGAATAACAGCAATGGAATACGACGCCTAATCGGTCGCCTGGCTCGCTACGACCTCTCGCGAGTCGTCGTCGAAGCCACTGGCCGAAGAGAAACAGAAGTTGTTATCGCGGCGGCCGAGCGCGGATTCCCGATCATCATTTGCCAGCCTATAAAGGTTCGACGGTGCGCCGGCGCCAAAGGCATTCTCGCCAAAACTGATGAGATTGATGCCCGGGTCCTGGCTGAATATGCTGCGGTCATGAAACCCGATGTGCGCCCAGTCGCGCTCGGAAACAACAGAAAACTCCGGGACTTATGTATCCGACGCCGGCAGCTTATCGACCTGCGGACGATGGAGAAAAACCGCATCGATGTCATGCCGAAGTCGTTTCACGCCGATATCCGCAAACATATCCGGCAAGTCGATACGCAGATTGAGAAGCTTGAGCAGCTGATCGACAGTCTTATCGATACCGTCGATGAATGGCGAGAAAAACGTCAGCGCCTTCTCAGCGCGCCTGGTGTCGGCCCGCAACTCGCGAACACCTTGATTGCCGACCTGCCTGAGCTTGGCTCTCTCAGTCATAAGCAAATCGCCGCTCTCGTCGGCGTCGCGCCATTTAATCGTGACAGTGGATCACTGAGAGGGAAGCGCCGCATTCGCGGCGGTCGTGCAACCGTTCGAACCGTCTTGTTCATGGCGACGATGACCGCCGTCCGCTTCAACCCCAAACTCCGTGCGATGTATCAGCGATTACTTGAAGCCGGCAAATTGAAAAAAGTCGCACTCATCGCCTGCATGAGAAAAATGATTGTCATCCTCAATGCGATGGTCAAAAACGGAACTGCATGGAACCAGGATTTCGCATGAACACTTGACTTCTAATCACAGTCGCTTGTTAGCTTTCGTCATATTTGAGGTTCCACATATCTTTCTCTTCATTCGTGGGAGATCGGAATTTGTTCGATGACAATTCGTCATCTATGTACTCAACGTTCATAAAACGGCCATTCGACGTAACCTTAGAGGACCAGCGTATTGCGAATTGCATTATATGGACCCGCTCGGGATCGAATAAAGCGAGTAGAGAATTTGGGGTGTCTTCAGAGCGCTTGTACGGCTCCGCGTAATCGACCTCGGACTTCCAGATGTACACATTGTCGTCTGTCTTCGTAACGAATTCAGGTGCGCCGATCCAAAACTTGCCCCGATGTACAGACACCCATTCTGGGTTCGCAGGATCGGCGATGCCCGCAAGCAGGCCTTTTGGTTCTTCGCCCATTTCGGGGTTTGAGAATTGTGCTAAATATTGTTCTCTCAGTTTCTTCGCAAGATCTTCGCGGAAGGCTAGGCATTTCTCATCGCTGCGCGAAAAGAATTTTTCTTCCGCACGCTTAAGAATTGCTTTGATAAATCGATCTTCTAGATTTTCTAGCGTCAACTCTAGGTACGATTGAAAATCCGCCACTCTTTCATACGTGGAAAAGCGGCCGTCCTCGTCAAGCCTCATTGCCGCCGTTTTGCGAAGGACCTTATCCTTGCACAGAAAGGCAATCGGGTGCCCGCCGCTGTGGTGCTCTACGGCATGCACGACGGTTTCCAGTATTAGCGCATCTCGAAAGCCCTTTTCTTTCCCGTCTTCCGCCGTGAATGGAGGTCTTCGCCAAATTGCTGACTCGATAAGCGAATTCCAATCGATATGAGAGTTAGGTGTATGAATCACTTGGGCATTATGTGCATCGATCCACCGTTTTAACCGCTGTTTCGTCTATCGACGTACGCGGTCATCTGTGACCCTGTGACTATATGTTTTCTCGGTGATTTTGGTCACGGCCGCAATCGCCTTGTTTGCCTTTTCGAGCTGATCTAAGGCCTGAGATGTTTGCTGATATAGGAGTTCGCCAGTAACAACTTCCGGTATTCGGACTCTTAGGGTGAACTGCTGACCATATTTGTCGAGGAAGATGTCGACTTTCGGGTCGACGACAACACCTTTGTCCTGAAAGAACAAAGTACTCGTATCAAAGAGAACGAGGTGTGGCGGTGGTGCTTCTCGTCGCGGCACTGAATTTCAATCAGAAAGCTAACATCTTGCTAACCTGCCAATTGCAGGCAGGGCTTTCTAAGCGAGAATGCGAAGCAGCTTAGAAAATGCTGACTGTAAGCGGTCAGGTTCAGCAATTTGTTATGTAGAACAGGTCAATCATAATCCCCGAGGATAATTGCATGCTCGGTCATTCGCTGCATTACAGTTGCGGCTAGCTCAACTAACTTTTCTGCGCCGACGTCACGGCGCCCGTTCGGAAATGTCCCACTTACAATTCGCTCGAACTCGATGCCTCTACTAATTAAGGAAAACGTTTTTTCGTTAAGGATGAAACTGATCGAATCTGGCATGCTTATATATGAATGCTTCTCGCCAAAATCCAATTCGGGTTTCACTTGGCCGAAATTTATCATCAACTTCCCTTCAATTAAGCGGAACTCGGCGCCCCACTGCCCTCCGTTGACGAAGTCAAATATGATGTATGTGAGATTACCGGCTGGTTCTTTGAAAAAATTTCCGGGCGGCGGCGACGATTTAGTCAGAAAAATATTTTGCGTACTTTGCTGATTGAAAGCTTTTTCTATTGCTTGGCATTCATCCAATAGAGCTTCGAATATTCCACGGACTTTAGACGTCGATTCGAGTTGTAGCGCCTCTTGTGACGCGCGTTCTGATTGGTAGTTCGCCGCTCTAATTGGTAAGTTTTTAAAAAACTGGGCAGCAAGCTCATCATAACGATCCTCGATCTGAGCAACCGCTTCGCTACTTTCCACATCGCCACTTACTGCTTTCGCCTTCTTTAATTCTCCCGCCAAATCCTCTAGTTGGGATTCAATTCGCGATGACTGATCGTTAGAACTCCTTCGGCTCTCTAGGATTGAACCGTAATATCCGCAAAACGCAGTTAGCGCGCCAAAAACGATGGCGGCAATGTACCATAAGTTCAAAGAAGCAATTGTCATGGATATCTATTCTACATAACGCTGGGATAACCGGCCCGTTACAGTACGCTTTGGAAGAGTGAAAATATCGGCACTCTGGAAAAGCGCACTGTAACGGGTCCGCGTTGATCCCTTGTTAGGCGTACCTGTCTTAGTGGCAATCAGAATATCCACCAAATTCGCCGCAGCGTCTGCATCTGAACGCATATGCTGTTGGTCCGTGTTGTCTGTGAAGTGCTTTGAGGTAGCCATTCCAATCCGGACTTCCATCAAGCCCCGATTCTTTACGAATCACCGAAAGAAAATCTTCGCCCAATCTTTGTGCGCCTTCGTATCCCACGGGGCCAAGGAATTCAGCGGCATCATCGCAGTGGGTCCACCACCGTTCTTGCTGCCATCCGCTAAACCCCGGAGTACGAAATGCCACTTCCTCAATGACCTGTCGAGACACCTGAACCCATGACCCATAATCGCCAATGCCAGCGGCGTCGACAAATTCCGCATCGAACTTATCGTGAGCCGAGCCATCTGCAATGCACCAGGGACAGATGCATTCGATCAGCTCGTCCTCTGCATACACTGGACCAGTGTATATGTAACCTCGATCGAGCCCACAGCACTCGCATTCGTTGTGAGACCTAACAAAACTACCGGTTCGCAATGGGTCAGGGTGGTATTTGAATTTTGGCAAATCCATCTCGGTACGCCTAACGTCGCGCTCAGCTGCCCATTACAGCGCGCTTTGGAGGTGTGAAAATATCTGCACACCGGAAAAGCGCGCTGTAATGGGTCAGCTGCAGCGCTTGGTTAGGCCGCGACCCCAACATTATGTGTAGAGTACCGATCGCAAGTAAAAATAAAAGCGTCGAATCAGGCTCGGAGATTGCCACAGCCGCTGGGAGTATCCCCAATCGCCCTGCAGAATTCGAAAACTCGATCTTATTGAACATTACGTCCGATGCAGTGGACACATAATCTTTGAGCAAGTACCTAACAGTGACTCCGGAGTAGGAGAACTCCGATTCCGTAAGAGAAGCCAACGATATCGCTGTAATTTGGTCTCCCAAACCGCTAGTGTCTGTTGGCGCAGGATTTTGCGCTAAATCACCAAGTACATCTAAGTACTCGAATACTCCTACAAGGTCCCAGCTAACAACTTGCGAATTAGCGCTAAGTAGCCTTAAGCGAATACCCTCGTCTGATCCATTCAGATCGGACAACGACATTCGCTTCGAATCGACAAAGCGAATTGAGAAAATTAATTCGTCGCCTCGTGACAAAGAGACCGGTCCAATTTCCGCTGTTGCTTGCCATTGTTGCTCCGCCCCGACATTTCTGATTACACCGTCCGCATTCAGATCCAGCACAATATCGAGTGAAATTGGAGAAGCGGTCGAATTCAAAGCGGCCAAACTACCAAAGAGTGTGATTAGGAGCCGAAATGATTGTTTGCAACAGATATCTAGTCTCACGAGGGAGTCCGAATGTATATACCTTCCGGTAGTCGCTTAGCGGGCTAACAGCGATTTAGAGAAATTCCGCGTCCGCAAAATATCGTACTAATGTGCTATGTGGAATCTGCATATCACGTCAATCCCGGAACGATACCGGCACCGAAGATAGCAGGATTTATCATCTGCAAGAAGTCGCAGTTGAAGAGCCAGAAAATATTGCAATGCAACGTTTCGGGAAGCTTAGGACGGAAACAGTGGGATGCTGTTGCGTCGCGTTAATCCATAGCCCGGCAATAAGCAATCAATCCCGGCTTGCGAAAGAAGTCTGGCGGAGTGGGTTCCCGCTGCGAGTATCCTCGTAGTGCACGTAACGAAGAGCCAGTGGCGCAAGTAGGCGAGCGCCGCGCCTAACCGCATAGGTCCAATTCGCAGCACCCGCAGCGAAACGCAACCGAGTCACCGGCTACGCCGATACGCCTCCAACAACTCCACCACCATCTCCCGCTCCCCCCCATCCAACCCCTCATACCCCCGCGAATAAGGCCACCCATACCCCCACCGAAACGACGTCGGCAAATACGGCGACCCGCCAAGCCAAACTCCAAACAGCATCAGATTCGCAATCGTCGTCTCCCCGGTCGCGCTCACGCATTCGCGCAGCGCCAGGTCCGCCGCGCGGCGTTCTTCCCGCGTGCCGCCCTGCCAGTAGGCGATGTCGTGCGCGGTGCAGCAGCGCAGCCACTGGGTTTCGTTATCGCGGGTACCGTTGGGAAAAAGGCTGCAGCCGTCCGTGGTGAACGGGCCGAGCTGTGCGTTCGGGGGGCTGGTGCAACCCACGAGGGCCGCCAGAATGAGAATGATCAGGGAGTTTCGAATCACAACGATGCTTGCCCGGTTTGATGAATAACAACCGCGCACGGCGGCTGGCGTGCGCATCGTCGTTGTTGCAGGTTACAGGTGCATTTCGTCCGGCAGGCTGGCGATGAACGCGGGTCGGCCGATGCGCAGGGTTACCGGGTTTGCGTAGGCGCCTGGATCGTAAGTGACGGGTTCGTTCTCCAGCCACGCGATGGCTTTGCCACCCAGGCGATGGAAGTGCGCGGTGATCGCGGTGGCGATCCGTTCGCGCACGGCATCGTCACCGTCGTAGGGGGCGTAGAACACACGCAGGCCGGAGACGTGATGCATGGCGTCGGGGTAGGCCGCGATGAAGGCGTCGCGATCATCCGTCGGCGTGTAGGCAGTTTCCAATGTGCCCGCGTCAAGTTCGGCGCCGCGATACACCGTGCGTTCGCCGGACATAAACGCGGCGAGGTGTTTCTGGTGTCGCGCTCCGATACTGTCCGCTACCGCTTCGATCCGGTTCACCTGGTTAAACAGAAACGTCCACAGGTAAATACCCGGCCCCCATGCCGCGGACGCCGCCAGCAGGTAGGGCACCTCATCGGTGTTTGGCAGTAACGCGTAAGGACCGGAAAAATCGATTTCAAGCATCAGTTTGCCTCAGTCCGCCCCGGTTCGGGTGCGTCTGGCAGCATACAAAAATTGTTCTGCAGGCACTATGGGCGCAGGCGGCATCGTTGCATTCGGCACTCGCGGATGACGCCAGCGCTGCGGCGGTCGCCGCAGGCGACAGCAACTACAGATTTCCGCCACGCCGCTTACGGGAATTGCTCCTCGCGCGTTTCGTCTGCTCGCAAGCTTGTCACGGGAAGCTGCGCGGATTTCTATCTGCCTCAGGATCTTACCGTCCGCCGGCGTTGTTCCATCGCAAACGCCGGTTCATACCGTCGCGCCACGTCGCGCGCTAGATTCAGTGCCCAGGCAACCGGCAACTGCGCGAGCCGGTTTGCGAGCGATCACGTAACGGGCGCACGGCGCACACATCACGCAAGGATCACGGCCAGGCCATGGAGGCGAACGCAATACCGCTGGAGGCGGATACGGGACTGATGAGTCTCGTGCTGATCGCGCGCTTTCTCGAAGTGCGCGCGAATCCGCATGAACTGAAGCACGAGTTCGCCGCGCACGATCGCTGCTTTACCAGTGCCGACATCGTGCGCGCGGCGCGCTGGCTCGGCTTGCGATCGCGCCGCTTGCGCCGGTCCCGGCGACGGCTGGACGACGCCGTGTGTCCGTGCATCGTTGGCATGGACGATGATCGCTTCGTTGCGCTCGCGGCGGTTGGGGATAACAAGCTGCTGATCCGCGATCCGCGTGCCGCCGCGCCACAGGAAGTTTCGCCGGCCGAGTTCGAGTCGTCATGGACCGGCGAGCTGATCCTGCTCACCCGCCGCGCCGGGCTCGGCAGTACCCGGCGCAAGTTCAACCTGGCGTGGTTCGCGCCGTTTATTCTCAAGTACCGGCGCTATTTCGCCGAGGTGCTGCTGGCGTCGTTTTTTCTGCAGTTGTTCGCGCTCGTCACGCCGTTGTTCTTCCAGGTGGTGGTAGACAAGGTGCTCGTCCACCACAGCCTCACCACGCTCGACCTGCTCGCGTTCGGGCTGCTCGTGGTGTCGCTGTTCGATGCCGTGCTCGGTGGTTTGCGCGCGTACGTGTTCTCGTATACGGCGAACCGGATCGACGTGGCGCTCGGGGCCGAGCTGTTCCGCCATCTGCTGCGCTTGCCGCTCGCGTATTTCGAGGCGCGCCGGGTGGGCGACGTGGTCGCGCGGGTGCGCGAACTCGAAACGCTGCGCAATTTCATCACCGGTTCCGCGCTCACGCTCATTGTTGATGTGACGTTCACGCTGGTGTTCTTCGTCGTGTTGTTCGTCTACAGCCCGGTGTTAACGCTCGTCGTCGTGGCCACGTTGCCGTGCTACGTGGCGCTCGCCGTGTTCGTGACTCCCGTGCTGCGCCATCGACTGAACGAAAAATTCGATCGCGGGGCGGACAATCAGGCCTACCTCGTCGAAGCCGTCAGCGGCATCGAAACGCTGAAGGCCGGCGCTATTGAGCCCGCCACGCAACGCCGCTTCGAGGAACGGCTCGCGGCCTACGTGGGCGCGAGTTTCCGCGCCACGAACCTGTCCAACGTGGCGGGGCAGATAGCGGGTTTGACGAACAAGCTGATGATCCTGGGGATCCTGTGGTTTGGTGCGCGGCTTGTGATCGACGGCGCGCTCACGGTGGGTCAGCTCATTGCGTTCAATATGATCGCGGCGCGCGTGTCCGGGCCTATCCTGCGGCTTGTACAGTTGTGGCAGGATTTTCAGCAGGCCGGGATCTCGCTCCGCCGCCTCGGCGATATTCTCAATGCACCCACCGAACCCGTCGCCACGTCAAGCCGCAGCTCGCTGCCGGAGGTTCGCGGCCAGGTGAGTTTCGATGCCGTCTCGTTCCGCTATCGCCCGGACGGGCCGGATGTGCTGCGCGACATCACACTCGACGTTGCGCCGGGTGAGATGATCGGCATCGTCGGGCGTTCCGGCTCGGGCAAGAGTTCGTTCGCGAAACTGATCCAGCGACTCTACGTGCCGGGCGCGGGCAGGGTGATGGTGGACGGGGTTGATCTCGCGCTCGTGGATATTGCCTGGTTGCGCCGGCGCATCGGGGTGGTGCTGCAGGAGAACCGGCTGTTCAACCGCAGCGTGCGCGAGAATATTGCCATCACGGATCCCGCCTTGCCGCTCGAGCAGATCATGCACGCGGCGGAACTGGCCGGCGCGCACGAGTTCATTCTCGATCTGCCGGCCGGTTACGACACCATCGTGGGCGAGCAGGGCAGTAACCTCTCGGGCGGGCAACGCCAGCGGATCGCGATTGCCCGCGCGCTGATCACAAATCCGCGGATCCTTATTTTCGACGAAGCAACCAGCGCACTCGACTACGAATCCGAAGCCGTGATCCGGCGCAACATGCAGCGGATCTGCGCGCACCGCACGGTGTTTATGATCGCGCATCGCCTCAGCAGCGTCCGCGCCGCGAACCGGATCATCGTGATCGAGGAGGGCCGGATCGTCGAGTGCGGCAACCATGCGGAGCTGGCGTCCCGCGATGGCTATTACGCGTACCTCGTGCGCTTGCAGGCCGATCCCGGATGTTGAACGTTCTGCTCCTGCCGCATACAGGAAGCCGCGGATGAGCCGCTCGCGCGACGCCTGCGCGTTCCTGCCGGCCGTGCTCGAAGTGGAACACACGCCGCCGCTGCCCGGCGCGCGCGCGATCCTGTGGTGCGTGATGGGTTTGTTCGCCTGTGCGATCGGATGGGCCGTGATCGGCCGGGTTGATGTGGTGGCGGTTGCGCAAGGGCGGATTGTTCCCACGGGACGGGTGAAAACGGTGCAGCCGCTCGAAGCCGGCGTGGTGAGTGCGATCCACGTTCGCGAAGGGCAGGCCGTTGGAGCGGGCGATCCGCTGATCCAGCTGGACGATGAAAAACCGCGCGCCGATCTGAAGCGCCTGCGCGTAGCGCGCGATGCGAAGGCGGCGGAACTGCGCGGGCTGGAATTACAGCTGCACGCGTTCGCAACATTCCCAAGCGCCCACGCCTACGCCGAGCGCGCACAAGCGCATCCGCTGAACGTTGCTATCGCGCAGACGCCGATGGCGATCCGGCGCCGCATCAACAGCCAGCTCGAAGCGCATTACGCCGAACGCGCGGCGCTCGAGGACGCAGTGGCGGAAAACCGCGCGGAACGTCTCGCCAGCGAACGGCGGCGCGCCATGCTCGATGCCACATTACCCTTGCTCACGGAACGCGCGCAGGCGTTCGAACAGCTCGCCGCGCGTTCGCTCGCCTCGCGCGCCAGCTGGTTCGAGTTTGAGATCCCGCGCCGCGAACGCGCTGTGGAGCGTGGCATCGTGGATGCGGGACTCGTTGCCCTCGATGCCGCGCAAGCCGCGTTGCAACAGCGGTTGCACGCGCTGGCCGCCGGCGAACGCGCGCGTTTGCTCGAGGCGCGCGCCTCGCTCGAAACGGAACTGCAGGCGCTCGAACTCGATATCGGCAAGGCGGAATTGCGCATTCGCGAACGCCGTTTACTCGCGCCGGAGGCAGCCACGGTGCATCAGCTTGCCGTGCATACGGTAGGCGGGGTGGTCAGCCCGGCGGAACAACTGATGCTGCTCGTGCCGCGCCATGGCGGCTTGATCGCCGAGGTATTCGTCACCAACCGCGATGCGGGTTTCGTTCTCGCGGGACAGCGCGCGGCGATCAAGGTGGAGACATTTCCGTTCACGCAATACGGCACCATCGACGCGCGCGTTAGCCACGTTGCGCACGATGCGGTCGCTGACGACCATGCGGGCCTCGTGTATCCCGCGCAGCTAAGTTTGGAGCGCACCACCATCACCACCGCCAATCGACTCGCCGAGCTCGCACCGGGCATGGCGGTGACGGCGGAGATCAAACTTGGCCGCCGACGCTTAATTGAGTTTCTCGCCGCGCCGTTACTGCGCTACCGCGCGGAGGGGTTTCGTGAGCGTTAACGGCGTACGCTGCACACCGCAACCTGGGCGAATGGTTTCAGGCAGCCAGGTTTAGAGCGCACCACCATCACCACCGCCAATCGACTCGCCGAGCTTGCACCGGGCATGGCGGTGACGGCGGAGATCAAACCTGGCCGGCGGCGCTTGATCGAGTTTCTTGCCGCGCCGTTACTGCGCTACCGCGCGGAGGGGTTTCGTGAGCGTTAACGGCGCGCGTTGCACGCCGCAACGTGGGCGATGGTTTCCGGCAGCCAGGTTTAGCGCGCACCAGCATCATCACCGCGAATCGACTCGCCGAGCTCGCACCAGGCATGGCAGTGACAGCGGAGATCAAACCTGGCCGGCGTCGCTTGATCGCGTTTCTCGCCGCGCCGTTACTGCGTTACCGCGCGGAGGGGTTTCGTGAACGTTAACGGCGCGCGTTGCACATCGCAACCGGGGGGGGAACGGCTTCAAATCGAAGTGCACGGTGGCATACGCTCAGCGCCCGTCAGGCGACGGGCGGCGGTGCCGTTGCGTCTCTAAACCGTGCCCGACGTCGGGCGCGTCGGTTCTCGCCGAGCGCCCGATCCGGATCGCGTGCGGTTGCGCTACAGCGAGCCCATTTCGTCGGCTTCAACCCGCAGTTTGAATTTCTGGATCTTGCCGGTGGATGTCTTCGGCAGGTCGCGGAACACGATGGTCTTCG
The DNA here is from genome assembly GCA_965216305.1 of Gammaproteobacteria bacterium. Taxonomy (GTDB): domain Bacteria; phylum Pseudomonadota; class Gammaproteobacteria; genus UBA11873. Next base: position 1,053,933 of record OZ244144.1, read on the forward strand.
GCGCTTTGAAGCGGGCGATGTGCTCGCGGCAGTACGCGATCAACTCTTCGGCACTCACGTCCGGCGCGGACGGTTTCAGGTTTACGAAAGCACACGGGGTTTCGCCCCATTTGTCGTCGGGCCGTGCCACCACGGCGGCTTCCAGCACGTGCGGGTGTTTGTACAGCACTTCTTCCACTTCGATCGAGGAGATGTTTTCGCCGCCGGAAATGATGATGTCTTTCGAGCGGTCTTTCAGCTGGATGTAGTTCTCCGGGTGCATCACGCCAAGGTCGCCGGAATGGAACCAGCCGCCGGCGAGCGATTCCTGCGTCGCCTTCGGGTTCTTCAGGTAACCGCGCATGACGACATTACCCTTGAACATGATTTCGCCAATTGTCTCGCCGTCACGCGGTACGGGTTTCATCGTTTCCGGATCGAGCACGTCGAGATCTTCGAGCACGTTGTAGCGCACACCCTGCTGAATGCGTTTCTCGGCGAGCTCCAGGCTCGACAGAGAATCCCACGACGGCTGGTGCGCCGTGAACACGGCCGGGCCGTACACTTCCGTCAGGCCGTAGGCGTGCGTCACCTTGAAGCCCTGGTCGGCCATCGATTTCAGAATCGCGGCCGGCGGCGCCGCGCCGGCGGTCATCACGTGGATTGGCGCTTTCGGTTCGCACTTGTCTTCTTCGCTCGCGTTGACGATGAAGTTCAGCACGATCGGCGCGCCGCAGAAATGCGTTACGCCGTGACGATCGATCGCTTCATAAATATCCGCTGCCGCGATCCGGCGCAGGCACACGTTCGTACCGCCCTGCATCGCGATCGACCACGGATAGCACCAGCCGCAGCAGTGAAACATCGGCAGCGTCCAGAGATAAACCGGGTTATGCGGCAAAGTCCACGCCATGATGTTGCCGATGGCGTTCATATACGCGCCGCGGTGATGCGTCACCACGCCCTTCGGGTTGCCGGTGGTGCCGGAGGTGTAGCACAGCGCAATCGCCTGCCATTCGTCCTTTGGCAATTCCCATGGATGTTCGGGGTCGCCGCTGGCAATGAAATCCTCGTATTCAATGTCGCCAAGGCGGTCGTGGCACAGCGCGGCGTCGTCGGCAATATCAATCACGAACGGTTTGTTCTTGCAGATCTCCAGCGCCTCACGCACAACCGGCGCAAACTCCGTATCGGTGAACAGCACTTTCGCTTCGCCATGGTCCAGGATGAACGCAATGGCATCCGCGTCGAGGCGGATATTGATCGGGTTGATCACGGCGCCGGTGGCCGGGATCCCGAACAAACCTTCGTAGAATGCCGGAATATTCGTCGCCAGCACGGCCACCGTGTCACCGAGGCCGATGCCGCGTTGACTCAGCGCGGAGGCGAGCTGGCGGCAGCGCGCAAACGTTTCCGCCCACGTGAACTGACGGTCGCCGTGCACAACGGCAAGCTGGGTTGGATATACCGATGCGGCACGCGCGATCGTGCTCAGCGGTGACAAGGGCGTGTAGTTCGCTTCAACCTGCGGCAGGTCTTGTTCGTAGATATTCGTTGCTGTGCTCATGGTGTCGGTCCGGTTGCTGTTTCTATTTCTACTTGAGGCGACCCTGACGGCTTAACGGGTTGCGCCGGGGCTCATTATTACGCATTCCGGGGCGCGGGGAGCAGCCCGCAGCCGGAAAAATAATCGATGCGCGCGGCCAAGGTCTTCGATACGTGCCCGCAACAGGTGGCGACCCGGGGACCGAACGCGTCGTTGCCGGCAGTGCGATGCGGCCGCCGCCGTATTCCGGGTCAGGCAAGGTGCGGCTCGCGCACCGCTGTGAGGACATTCAATCCGGCCGCAGTCTTTCCCGCGCCAACGGCGGCGGCGCACTGGCACGGCGTTACGGACGGTCACGATTGTGACTGGGTCTTGCGCAGCGCCGGGCGGACGGCCGCGCGCGAAATCCGCTGTCGGGCCGCCGGCAACGGCGTTCGGGCTGCCGGATTACGAGCGCTTTAACGCTTCCACTGCGGTTTGCGTTTCTCGAGAAACGCGGTCACGCCTTCAACCCCGTCGTCGGCGAGGAGATTGCACACGAGATCGCTTGCTGCACCGCGATATGCGCGGTCGAGCGGTTCGTGCAACTGGCGATTGAACGAGGCCTTGCCGAGTCTGATCGCATACTGCGATTGGCCGGCAAGCTTCGCCGCGAGCGTGGCGACCGCCGTGTCGAGTTCCGCATCCGGCACGACGTGATTAATGAGACCAATTTCCGCCGCGCGCGTGGCGTTGATAAAGTCGCCGGTGAGGAGCATTTCGAGCGCATGTTTGCGCGCCACTGTGCGGCTCACGGCCACCGCCGGGGTGGCGCAAAACAGACCATTATTAATGCCGTTCGTCGCGAACGCCGCGCTGCTGGCGGCCAGCGCGAGATCGCAGCTCGCCACGAGCTGGCAACCGGCCGCGGTGGCCATGCCCTGCACCTGTGCGATCACCGGCTGCGGCAGCGCCACGATGCTTTGCATCATGCGCGAGCAATCCGTCAGCAGGGCCTCGTAGTACGCCTGGTCGTGATTCGCGTGCATCTGCTTCAGGTTGTGGCCGCTGCAGAATGCCTTGCCGCGCGCCGCGATCACAACCACGCGTACCGATTCGTCGGCCGCGATATTGTCGAGATGGGCGAGCATCGCGTCGATGACTTCACGTGACAGCGTGTTGTATTTGTCGGGATCGTTCAGCATCAATTGCGTGATGCCGGCATCATCCGTGCGGATCACAGGGACGTCGGGGCTGGCGGTTGCGGCGGCTTGGCTTGCCATCAGATCTGATCTCCAGTGAAAGACTTGCTGCAGCTATTCTCACGGTGAACTACGCGGTGTTCAAGTAACGCGACAGCGCGGATCCGCAACCAGGGATCAATGTTTGAATCCGGACAGTGAACGATCGCCACGCGCCTGCGTTCAGCGCCAGACGCAACGCTCACCGGGGATGAATCGAGACGCCTGCGGGCGGCGACGCGGGCCGCGTCGCCGCCGGCTGGCGGTAGTGGCAGGGCCGCGTGGTGCCGGGTTCGTGAGGGACCACGGCAACCCACAGGATTGTAGGACAATATCGTCCTATCACGTTTGACACGAAATCCAAACTGCGACATCCTGCGGAGCCCGTTCGCGCACGACGAAGCGCCGCGCACAGCGCCACTCGAACGGGGTTTAAGCGGATCGACGGGGAGGCCATGGCGAACCACTACAACGATGGGGACAAGTACGGCGACGAAGCTGAATTCGCCATCGTCGAAGCGTTCCATGCCGCCATCAAACAGCGCGTGCGCGAGCACCTCGCCACGAGCGGTGAAGCCTGGGATGCGTTCGTCTTCGGCAGCGCGCCAACGGTGATCGACGCCGAAGCCCTGCGTGCAATCGATGCCCGCCTGCTCGAACTCGGGCACCGCTACGACTGGTCCGCCCTCGCTTCAGTGAGGGAACGACCGGAGGCGTACAAGCCCGCCGAAGGCCTCGACGACGACGCGACACAATTCAGTTTCACGCACCCGGAAGCGCCAAGCCCGGAAACCGATCCGCAAGGCCGGGTGCTGTGCGGCATCGGCGACAACGTGGTGGGTTATCCCGAGCACACGCGCGGCACCGCGCGCTACATCCGCTCCAGCGATCGCGTGCTGAAATACCTCAGCGACGGCGTGCCACCCGGCACGATAGCCGTGATCGACGATTCCGGCGGCACGTTAACCGCGCCTATCCTCGAACAGTTCGCCGGCGTGATCTGCGCCGGTGGCACGGTGCGCTCGCACCTCGGCATCCTCACGCGCGAATACGGCATCCCGTGTTTCATGAATGCGAAAGTCGCCGACATCATCGAAGGCGACACCGTTGTGATGGAAACCACCGCGGCGGCGAAAACGGCCGAAGCCTATCAGCAGGGCATCGCCATGACGGCGCGGATCTGGCGCCACGCCCGCGCCGGCGAAGCTTGAGCACCCTGCGATGAGTAACAAGCCCGTCAGCTACGAACAACTCCTCGAAACAAACACGCTGATCCAGCAACTCGCGGATGAAACCTACTGGCTGTGTCTCACGCGCACGGTGCAGGAGTCGAAACTGTTTCCGGTATCGCCCTACATGCTGCTGTCCTACATGATGGCGTTCTACCGCTATCCCGAGTTGCTGCGCAAAATCGATCGCGCATTGCCGGCCCAGGACATCGGCGACCGCGCGCGCAACATGGGCATCAAGATCCAGAATCCGAGCATGGGCTGGGGCTTGTCGTTCTACCTGCTCGGGCGCGAACTGCTCATGAACATGGGCTTGCTCAGACCGACGGACGCGGTGGACGATCTGATCACGGTGATGGATTTCTGGAAGCGCTTTCAGCTTTCCTGGCATCGCAACGACGGTCACATTACAAACAGCGAGTACGGTCATCGCGCGCAACTGCTGCCGGAACGCCGCTTGCAGGTGTTTCACGCCGATATGTATGAGTGCCGCGATGGCGATCGCCTGCATACGGCCGCGCAGGCGTTCATGGCGGCGGCATCGCAGTACGGCTTCCTCATTTCCTGCGAAAGCCGGGTGAGCCTGCATAATTCCGGGCCGTATAAATTGTCGGACACGCGCGAGATGATCGTGCGCGATTACATGGATCTGTCCGAGAGCGACTTCCCGTGGCTCGACGACGTTGCCGCCGACGTACCGTACAACAACCTCACCGTGCCGATAGCGGTAGAAGGCTGCCATTTCTATCTGATGGACGACTGGGGCTCGTTCGAATCGGAGCCCGAGTTCAAGGCGCATCATGTCGTTGGGGTTGGTTTGTACACCTCCGATGTGCTCACGGAAGGCTACACCCCGGTGGCGATGGACAACCGCGAATCGCTTACCGAAGCGTTCGAGGATCTCACCGTGCGGGTGAAGGACGCGACGGCGAAACTGTGGCGGCGGATCGCCGGCTGGTCGCGCGATCAGATGATCGACGCCGGCGCGATGGTGTACTTCGGTATCGTCAAGGATCTCGCCCACGTCGCCGGCGTGTACGCGGTGGAAGACTGGATGACGGTGGACGAACGCGCCGAGCGTTTCCGGCCATTGTTCAACGATGAATACTCGAATGCCGTGCTCGGCGAACTCGTCGGCTATATTTCCAATCCGTCGCAGCGCTTGCACGGCTACAGCATGATGAAGCATTCGAACGGGCCCACCCGCGTGTACTCGCACATTCCCTACTCGATTCTTGCCGACGGCAACTTCACGCGTACGTGCGGCGAGTTGCAGCCCGGCATCACGAACCTGGCGCCGAAAATCGATCGCTACACCACCTCGGCCGGGGTGCTCGGGCTCGAGGAGTACAACCGCCGCGCGAGTGCGTTCGTGCCGCAGGTGTGCACGGAGAAATACCGTCACCTGTGTGAAACCTGGGTGAAGTACAACGCGCACACGGAACTCGCAAACGAACTCTATGGCCTCGACCAGGCGCACTCACGCCGCCTCAAGGGCGTTGGCGCGGGACTCACGCGTGACGACATCGAACGCCTGCGGAGTCGCGGCGAATGATCGACATGCACGCACTGCTGCACGCGATCGCGATCAAGAAACACGCCGACGCCGCCGCGCTCGCAGACCTCGCGGGGCAGTCCGCAGCGACGCTAGCGCCGCTGCTCGAACGGGCTGTGGCCACGGGACGGGCGGCCGAGGCGCAGGGCCGGTACCTGCTCACCCCGGCCGGCCATATGATCCTCGAGGGTCAGTACGGCGTGCGTTGCGCGGCGCTGCGTGAGGATCCGGCGTTCGTCGCCGCCTATGATCGGTTCGAGCTGATTAATGCGGATCTGAAACAGGCGATCACGGACTGGCAGCTTGTCGATATCGGCGGCCAGTCGCTGCCGAACGATCACAGCGATCGCGATTACGATGCGGCGATCCTCGATCGATTGGCGGGGATCCATGAACGTCTCGAGCCGATCCTGCAAACGTTCGCCGCCAGTGAACCGCGCTACGCGCGTTACGGCGAAAAACTCGAGCGCGCGCTCGACCGCGCCGAAGACGGCGACACCGCGTGGGTGAGCGATGCGACGATCGAGAGTTACCACACCGTGTGGTTCGAACTGCACGAAGACCTGCTGCGCGTGCTCGCACGCGTACGCGACGAATAGCAACGAGGGACGGGAACGGCAGCATGAAGGCGCCAGCTGGAAAATGGATCATCGCGATCGACGGTAGCTCATTGCCGCCGCGCGAGTTGATCGGGGGCAAGGCGTGGTCGATTGCACGCATGCGCGAACTCGGCCTGAATGTGCCGCCGGCCGTGGTGGTCACAACAGCAGCCTGCGCCGCCTATCTCGATACGGGTGCCATGCCCGATGGTCTCGTCGAGGAACTGGACACAGCGATTGCCTGGCTCGAAGCGCAAAGCGGACGCACGTTTGGTCATGGCGCCGCGCCCTTGCTCGTGTCGGTGCGCTCCGGTGCGGCGATCTCGATGCCGGGCATGATGGACACGGTGCTGAATCTCGGCATCAACGCCGACACGGAGGCTGCGCTCGCGGCGGCATCCGGCAGCCCCACGTTCGCGCGCGACACCCATCGCCGCTTTCTCGAACTGTATGCCGGGATCGTCATGAAGGCGACGGTGCCGGCGTTCGTCGCCGACGCCGTGCCGGCAAGCTGGCTTGCGGAAATTGAGCGCGCCGCCGGCAAAGCCGTACCCGAGGGTGCGCGTGAACAATTGCATGACGCGGTGACGGCGGTGTTTGATTCGTGCAATTCGCGCCGTGCGCGGCGTTACCGCAAGCATCACAATCTGCCGGAGAACCTCGGTACCGCGGTCACGATCCAGGCGATGGTATTCGGCAATCTCGATGAGAACTCCGGCACCGGGGTGCTGTTCAGTCGTAATCCCCTGAACGGCGATCGCGCGCCCTACGGCGAATACCTGCACCGCGCGCAGGGCGAGGATGTGGTGTCCGGCAAGTTCACTCCGGAGCCGTTGACGAGTCTGCGCGACGCGCTGCCCGCGGTGTATGACGAACTGCTTGCCGCCGCCGCCGCGCTCGAACGTGACGGCGCGGACGTACAGGACATTGAATTCACGGTGCAGCAGGGCGAGTTGTTTCTGCTGCAATCGCGCGCGGCGAAGCGGGCGCCGGCCGCCGCGGTGCGTTTTGCCATTGATCTCGTCGCCGACGGTCTCGTCGACGAAGCCACGGCCCTGTCGCGCGTATCCGCCGAGCAGGTGCGCACCCTGCTGCAGCCACATCTCGCGCCCGGCGCGGCGGATGCCGCCACGTTGCTCGCAAGCGGCGAACCGGCATGCCAGGGCGTCGGGGTGGGCGTGGTCGTGACGAGCGCGGATGCCGCGGAAACCCGCGCCGCCGCCGGCGAGGCCGTGGTGTTGGCGCGGCCGAGCACGAGTCCCGAGGACGTGCACGGCATGATCGCGAGCGTCGCCGTCGTCACCGATCACGGTGGTTCCACGTCCCACGCGGCGGTGGTAAGCCGGGCACTCGGGGTGCCGTGCGTCGTGGGTTGCGGCGACGGCAGCGTGGCGCAACTCGCGGACCGCACGGTCACGGTCGACGGGATCAGCGGCAAGATTTACGCTGACGCGCTCGCGGTGGTGCAGCCCAATGAATTTGACGATCCCGCGCTCGCAACCCTCACGCAATGGGCGCGCCGCCTGTGCCCGCTGCAGGTTGTGCCGAAAGCCGACGGGTTGCCGGCCGGCACGCTCGACCTGAACACGCTCGCGGGCGGCGAAGATCCGGAACAGCTCGGCGCCTTGATCGGCGACGCGAAGTGCGTCAGCGGTGGCGCGCTCGAAAGCGATGCCGGGCTCGAAGCCGCGCTCAACGCCGGGGTGGAACAGATCGTCGCCACCCATGTGCTGCCGGTTTTGTTGTACGCCCTGCAGCGCCAAGAATCCTGAAACGTTTACACCTACAGATGACGAGGACCGTGCCCGATGGCCAATCCTGATCCGCAAGACGTCGACAACCTGCTCGAGTTGTTCAAACAGTCCGACTGGGACGAGCTGTATCTGAAGACGGACGGGCTGGAGATTTTCCTCTCGAACGATCCGAAGGCCAGCGGACCCGCGGCACCGGCCGCGGCTGCGCCGGCCCCGATGGCCGCTCAGCAAATGCCCGCCGCGGTGGACGCCGCCGCGCCTGCCGCTTCAGCGCCCACTGCCGTTGCCGCCCCCGCCAGCGCCGCGGCAACGGTGCCGGACGGCATGATCGGAATCACGGCGCCCAACCTCGGCACGTTTTACCGCGCGCCGAAGCCGGGTGCGCCGCCGTATGTGGAAGTGGGTCAGGCCGTCGAAGCAACGACGGAAGTGTGTCTCATCGAAGTGATGAAGCTGTTCACCCCGGTCAGTGCCGGTACCGCCGGGGTTGTGCGCGAAATCTGTATCGAAGATGGCCAGATGGTCGAGTTCGGGCAATTGCTCGTGATCATCGAACCGAACGCCTGAACGCATGCTGCCACTACGCACAATGCACAGGCACGCCAGCGTTAGCCGGGAGATCCGGGCATGCCGATAAAGCGGGTCCTCGTTGCGAACCGGGGCGAAATCGCCGTGCGCATCATCCGCGCCGCGCAGGCGCTCGGGATCGAAACCGTGCAGGTGTTATCAGAAGCGGATCGCGACAGCGCCGCCGCACGGCTCGCCGATCGCGCGCTTGTGATCGGACCGGCGCAATCGAAACTGAGTTATCTCGATGCGAAACTGCTGTTGCACGCCGCCAGGCAAACGGGCTGCGATGCACTGCATCCCGGCTACGGCTTCCTGTCGGAACGCGCGGCGCTCGCAAACCTGTGCCGCGAGCACGACGTCACGTTCGTCGGACCTGATGCGGACGTCATCGATGCGCTCGGCGACAAACTGCGTGCGCGCGCAATCGCCGCTGAAGCCGGGGTGCCGCTCGTGCCCGGCACGGATTCGATTGCCGATGTGAAAAGCGCGCAGCGTGCGGCCGAGGACATCGGCTATCCGGTGGTGATGAAAGCCTCGGCCGGCGGCGGTGGCCGAGGCATGTTCATCGCGCGCACCCCGGCCGACCTCGCCGGTTCTTTCGACAAGGCGAGTACGGAAGCGCTCGAGGCGTTTGGCGACGGCACGTTATATATGGAGCGTTTCGTCGGTAACGCACGCCACGTGGAAGTGCAGGTGCTTGGCGATGGCACCGGACGGGTGGTGCATTTCGGTGAGCGCGATTGTTCGACGCAGCGGCGGTACCAGAAGGTAATCGAGGAAGCGCCGTGCGCCATCATGCCGCAAGCCGTGCGTGAGAAGCTGCATACGGCGGCGGTAAATTTGCTGTCGAAGCTGAAATACCGCAACGCCGGCACGGTCGAGTTTCTCTACGACGTCGACCACGAAGAAGTATTCTTCATCGAGGTGAATACGCGGATCCAGGTGGAACACCCGGTGAGCGAACAGATCACCGGCGCGGATCTCGTGCAACTGCAGTTCAAGGTGGCGGGCGGCGAACCGGTGAGCTTCGACCAGGCAGGCATTACGGTAAACCGGCACTCGATCGAATGCCGCATCAATGCCGAGGACGCGGCGCACGATTTCCGCCCGAGCCCGGGCCGGATCACGTCGTGGCAGCCACCGCGTGGCGCGGGGATCCGGGTGGACAGTCATTGCGCTGACGGTTACCTCGTGCCGCCGTACTACGATTCCATGATCGGCAAACTCATCGTCACCGCGAACGATCGCGCAAGCGCGGTGGAACGACTCAGCGCCGCGCTCGATGCGTTCACGATCGACGGCATCGTGACGAACTTGCCGCTGCTCAAACACATCGTGCGGCATCCGGATTTTATGGCTAACGACATTTCTACCCGCTGGCTCGAACAAAGCGTGCTCAGCGGCTTTCAAACACAAGGAGCTTGACGGCGATGGCCCATATCGAACTGCTCGACGAAACGATGCGTGACGGACAACAGAGTCTGTGGGGTATGCGCATGCAGGCCGGCATGGCCTTGCCCGTGGCGCCGATGATCGACCGCAGCGGTTACCGCGTGATCGATCTCACCGGTTCATCCATGTTTGAAGTGATGATCCGGCACTGCCAGGAAAATCCCTGGGAAGGTCTCGACCTGATGGTGGCGGCGATGCCGCGTACGCCGATCCGCGCGGGCATGCGCTCGAACGCTTCGGTGACGTTCGGGGTGACGCCGGATGCGCTGATGGATGCATGGATGCGGCAACTGAACGTACACGGCTGTCGCAGTTTCTGGGTTTACGACGTGCTGTTCAACAATGACAAGACGCATCGCCTCGCGAAAGTCGCGAAGGAGTTCGGCTCCGAGGTTGCCGGCGCGATCATGTTCACCCTGAGCCCGGTACATACGGACGAATACTACGCGGACAAGGCGGATAAATTATCCGTGTGCCCGGACATCGATACGATCCTGCTCTACGACACGGCCGGGGTGCTGGAGAAGGAACGCCTGACAACCCTGCTGCCCGCGATCATCGAAAAATCGCGCGGCAAACCGATCGAGTTCCATTCGAACAACCTGCTCGGACAGTCCGCGAAATCCTATCTCGATGCGGTCGATCTCGGGGTGACGATCCTGCACACGGCGGTGCGGCCGATGGCGAACGGACCGTCCGTGCCGTCCGTCGAAATCATGGCCCGCAACCTCGAACTGCTCGGCCATACGCACGATGTCGACATGAGTCTCGTGCCGCCCGTGTCCGAGCACTTCGAGAAAGTGGGCAAGGCGGCCGGCTTCCTCGTCAACCAGTACGCGGAATACGACGTGCTGTCGATCCAGCACCAGGTGCCGGGCGGCATGGTCGGCACCCTGAAAGCGCAGCTCGCGCAGCAGAACATGATGGACCGTCTCGACGATGTACTGACGGAAACGGCCGTCGTGCGCCACGAACTCGGTTACCCCGGCATGGCCACTCCGTTCAGCCAACTCGTCGGCACCCAGGCAGTGCTGAACATCGTCACCGGCAAGCGCTATTCCGTGGTGCCGGATGAAGTGGTGCAGTATGCGTGCAAGTTCTACGGCGAACCGGCCGCGCCGATCGATCCGAATATCCTCGATCAGATCATGTCCTCATCGCGGGCGAAGGAAGTGGCGGCGAATCCGCCGCCGCAGCCGAGCATCGAGGATCTGCGCAAACAGTACGGCACGGATGACGACGACGAACTGATCCTGCGCGCGCTCGTGCCGGAAGCGGATCTGAACAAAATGTGGGCCGCCGGCCCGGTGAAACAGACCTACCCCTTGTTGTCCAGCCCCGAACTCGATCAAGTGCGTCGTCTCATGAGCATCGCGAATTCACCGGTGGTGCAGCTGAAAACGGAAGGCCTCGAATTGTCGTTGAGAAAAAATGCCTGAGTACAACATTCAAGCCGCCGCCGCACGCGGCACCTCGGGGCGCGGACGATGACCCGCCGCGCCGTGATTGTCGATATCGTGCGTTCGCCGTTCGGGCGCGCGCGCGAAGACGGCGCGCTCGCCAGCCTGCACCCGGTGAATCTGTACGCGCACGTGCTCGCGGCGCTGATCGAACGCACGGGCATCGACCCCGCGATCGTCGACGACGTGATCAGCGGTTGTGTGATCCAGGTGGCCGAACAGTCCGGCAATATCGGCCGTCAGGCCGTGCTCGCGGCGGGCTTTCCGGAATCCGTGCCGGCCGTCACGCTCGATCGCAAATGCGGCTCTGCGCAGCAGGCGCTCGACTTCGCGGCCCAGGGTGTGATCGCAGGCGCGTACGACGCCGTGATCGCTGGCGGGGTGGAAATGATGTCCGTCGTGCCGATGCGCGTGAATCGCATGGGCAAGGACAACGAAGGCAGCCGCTTTCACGCGCGCTACCCGGAAGGTCTCGTGCGCCAGGGTATCTCGGCGGAGTTGATCGCGGCGCGCTGGCAGCTCGACCGCGAAAGCCAGGATCGCTTCGCCTTGCGTTCGCACGTGCGCGCCGAAGCGGATCGGGGCGATGCGGCGCGCGACATTGCGCCGATTGAAATCGAGCGCGACGGCGCGCACGTGCTCGTTGAGCGCGACGAGGGCATACGCGCAAACTCGACCCTGGAGAAACTCGGGACGCTCAAAGCCGCATTCGAAAACGCGGACATGGCGGCGCGCTTTCCCGAGATTAACTGGTCCGTGACCGCGGGCAACGCGAGCCAGGTGACGGACGGCGCGAGCGCGATGCTCGTGATGGAAGCGGGCATGGCGGAACGCCTGGGACTGAATCCGCGTGCGGCGGTCACGCATTTCGCCGTTAGCGGCGACGATCCGATCATGATGCTGACCGGGATCATTCCCGCCACGCGCAAATTGCTCGGGCGCGCAGGCCTCACGATCGATCAGATCGACGCCTACGAGGTGAACGAAGCGTTCGCTTCGGTGCCGCTGGCGTGGGAGAAGGAATTTGCGACGGATCCCGAACGCCTGAACCGCTTCGGTGGTGCCATCGCGCTTGGCCACCCCGTCGGTGCGTCCGGTGGCCGGCTCACCGCTAATCTAATTCGCGCGCTGGAACAAACGAACGGCCGTTATGGCCTGCAGACCATGTGCGAGAGCGGCGGCATGGCGAACGCAACATTAATCGAACGAGTGTAATTATCGGGAATCAACATCCTGTGGGGGAGCGAGACGATGAATTTTGAGTACAGTGACAAAACCCAACAACTGATCGGCGAAGTGCGCGAGTTCATGATCGAGCACATTTATCCGAACGAAGCGGAAATGTTCGCGCAGATCGACAGCGGCGATCGCTGGGAACCGTACCCGCTGCTCGAGGAATTGAAAACGAAGGCGAAAGCGGCCGGCTTGTGGAATCTGTTTCTGCCCGAGAGCGATCTTGGCGCCGGCCTCACAAACCTCGAATACGCACCGCTGTGCGAGGAGATGGGTCGTTCACTGCTCGCCCCGGAAGTGTTCAACTGCTCCGCGCCGGACACCGGCAACATGGAAGTGATCGCGCGTTACGGCACGGAAGAGCACAAGCGCGACTGGCTGCAGCCGCTGCTCGACGGCAAGATCCGCTCCGCGTTCGCGATGACGGAAATCGAGGTGGCCTCGTCGGACGCAACGAATATCGAAACGAGCATCGAACGTGACGGCGATGAATATGTCATCAACGGTCGCAAGTGGTGGACGTCGGGCGCGCCCGATCCGCGCTGCAAGATCCTCATCGTCATGGGCAAGACCGATCCCGACAACCCGAACCGTTACGAACAACAATCGATGGTGCTCGTGCCGATGGAAACGGCCGGGATCAAGATGAAGCGGATCCTGCCGGTGTTCGGTTTCGACGACGCACCGCACGGCCACGCGGAAGTGCATTTCGATAATGTGCGCGTGCCGGTATCGAACATCCTGCTCGGCGAAGGGCGCGGTTTCGAAATCGCGCAGGGTCGCCTCGGGCCCGGCCGCATCCACCACTGCATGCGCCTTATTGGCGCCGCCGAGCGCGCGCTCGAACGCATGTGCCGGCGCACGAAACTCAGGGTGGCATTCGGCAAGCCGGTGTCCGAGCAAACCGTCACCCAGGAACGCATCGCGGAATCGCGCATCATGATCGAACAGGCGCGTCTGCTCACCCTGAAAGCCGCCTACATGATGGACACCGTGGGCAACAAGGTTGCGCGCAAGGAAATCGCGATGATCAAGGTGGTGGTACCAAACATGGCCTGCCAGGTGATCGACTGGGCGATCCAGGCGTTCGGCGCCGCCGGGGTAACGACGGACTACGGTTTGCCGCATGCCTATGCGAATGCCCGTTTGATCCGGATCGCCGACGGTCCGGACGAAGTGCACCGCAACCAGCTTGCGAGGCTCGAACTGCGCGAATACGACGACACGCCAAGCAAGCGGGGCGGCAACGCCACTGTGCCGCCGCTTGATGTCGATGGCGATTTCAACGAGCGGCCTGTGCTGATCGTCTGAGCAGGGACGGGCCGGCCGCGGCAAACGGACCGGCCCCGACAGGCCGCGTTCCTGGAGAGCGCGGCCTGTCGTTGTTCGCGATGTTCGTCGACTACCTGCCGAAGTTGTGTCTCATGGCAAACGTGACGGCGCCGCGGCAGGTTTTCATTCCTTGAGAGCAGGGGACGCGTAAGCCGAGGTGCGATGCACCGACGGGCAACGCCGTCCGGGGACACGACGGATCCGCGAACGCGCTAGGCGAGTGATGCGTTCGCGAACGCTTCGTCGCCGAGGCGATCGATACTCGTGCGGCTGTTGCGGATGTGACGCTGCATGACGGATTCCGCGGCCGCGCCGTTACCGGCGAGAACGTGTTTCGCGATGCTGTCGTAGTCCCTGAACTGGCGCTCGCGTTCGCGTGCGCCCGCGTACTGACTGAGTTGCGTGCGCAGCAGATTCGTCTGCGGGATCGGCACGAAGCGCGACAGTTCGCGATTGTCGCTCAAGGTGACGATCGTTTCGTAGAAGCGCGCGCGCTCATCGAGCATGACATCGGCACCGGGCTGATCGCGCAGCGCGATGAGCTTGTCGTAAGCGCTCTGAAAGCGATTGCGATTATCACCGTGGTCGATTTGCTCGGCCGCGAGGCGCGCCGCGAGGCCGGTGAGGACTTCCTGGATCGTGAGGATGTCCATGACTTCGCGCCGGGTCAGCTTGCGGATATAGGCGCCGCGATGCGGGATCAGTTGCACCACGCCTTCCGCCGCGAGCCGTTTCAGCGCCTCGCGCACGGGGCCGCGACTGACATCGAGCTCGGCGGTCAGATCCGCCTCGATCAGACGCTGGCCGGGCACGTAGCGCCCGGTCTTGATGCCATCGAGCAGCGCCGCGGCGACGCTGTCCGGGGAACTCATGCGGCTGACACGTTTCGATGGGGAAGTCACAATGGGATACGGAGCTGGCTGAGGTTCTTGAGGGCGTTACAAAACATTTTTGTCATACAATTTTATCTGCAAACCACCGCGGCACAAGCCGCACGCGTGAATTCGCGGGTGCGGGCGCGCCACCGCGGTTACAGCGAACGAGCAAGCGAGGAAGCGATATGAGCGGACGGGTTCAGGACAAGGTAGCGATCATCACCGGCGCGGGGACCGGGATCGGCGAGGCGACGATGGTGTTGTTCGGCCGTGAAGGCGCCCGCGTAGTAGGGGTGTCGCGCACGCAATCCGCGCTCGACGACACGCTCGCGCAAACCCGCGCCGCGGGCGGTGAGGGCTTCGTCGTCGCGAGCGACCTGTCGAGTCTCGCCGGGGCGGAGAAAGTGATCGAGGCGACCATGGAAGCGTACGGCCGCATCGACATTCTCGTGCACGCCGCCGGGGTGGGCTGGAGCTGGGGCCAGGACCAGAGCCCGGGGTCGATGCAGGACATCGCGAACACAACGCCTGAACACTGGGCCGAGGTGATGGCGATCAATCTCGACTCGTGCTTCTACATGTGTCGCGGGGTAATTCCGATCATGCAGAAACAGGGCGGCGGTTCGATTGTTAACGTCGCGAGCATTTCGGGCTTTCAGGGCATGACCACGGCGCATACGTACTGCGCCGGCAAGGGCGCGATGATCAACCTCACCCGCGCGATGTCCGCCACGTACGCGATGGACGGGATCCGTGCGAACTGCGTGTGCCCGGGCTATACCGACACACCGATGATCTCTCCGGTGATGAATATGTTCGACGACAAGGCCGTCGCCGACGTGCTCACCCCGATGCAGCGCGCCGGCAAGCCCGAGGAAATGGCTTACGGGTGTCTGTATCTGGCCTCGGATGAGGCGAGCTATTGCACCGGGGTGGTATTGCCCATCGACGGCGGCACCACCGCGCGGCAATAAACGCTCAGGCGTCGAAGATCCCGCGCAGGTCCTCGCGCCACGCGCGGTCGGTGTAATTCATCTTGATCGGGGTTACCGAGATCGCGTTCTCGGCAATCGCGTGCAAATCGCTGTCCGGCTCCTTGGCGCCGTCCGTGTATTCGATGTTTACCCAGAAGTACGGCTGCCCGCGCGTGTCCGTGCGCGGCACAATGGAAAACGAACCGGGCGGTCGCTGGCCCTGCGTCGTCAGGCGGGGGCCGCTGATCGCGTGCGGATCGGCATGCGGGAAGTTGATATTGATCAGGGAGTCCGCCGGCCACGTGTCGAGATGCAGCAGGCGGCGGATCAGATCCGGCGCGTAACGTTCACATGGCGCGAAATCCACCTGGCGGTCGGGCCCGCGTAACTGGCTGATCGCGAGTGAGCGGATGCCGAGCAGCGTGCCTTCCATCGCCGCGGCAATAGTGCCGGAATAACTCACGTCCTCGCCCAGGTTCGCGCCGCTGTTGATGCCGGAAAGCAGGTACGTCGGCCGCGCGTCGCGCAGGATCTCGCACACTGCCATGAGCACACAGTCCGTCGGCGTGCCGCTCACCTGAAAGTGACGTTCGTCGAGCTGGCGCATGCGTACCGGATGGGCAAGGGAAACAGAATGCCCGGCGCCGCTGCGTTCCTGATCCGGGGCGACCACCCAGATGTCGTCGGAGAAGCCGCGCGCGATCGTTTCCAGCACCGCGATTCCCGGCGCGTGGATGCCATCGTCGTTCGTGATCAGGATGCGCGGATTCGGGTTCGGGGCAGTGGCATTCATGGGAAATTCGGCTTCCGGGGCGGTTCAACAAAAGGCGTTGAGAATATCACGCGGGCCGCGCACCTGGAGCGCCTGGTAGCCCGCGCGGCGGCTTGCGATCACGTTTTCGGCGAGGTCGTCGAAAAACAGAATCGCGCCCGGCGCGACCCCGATCGATTCCGCCACGGCGCGAAAAGCGCGTGCCTCGGGTTTGCGCATACCGAGCGAGGACGACACGTAAATCTCCTGCAGCGGTGCGAGCAGGTCGGCGTGACTGTGACGCCACACGGCTTCGTGGGTGTGGTTCGTATTACTGAAAACGTAAGCGGGATAGCGCGCCGTCGCCGCCGCGATGGCGTCAACCGCCTGCGGCAAGGCGTCGCCGAGCAGGGCGTTCCAGCCGCTTTCCAGCACCGCATCGCTGAGCGTGAGGGCGAGACTCGTGCGCAGATGCGCGGCGTAGTCGGCGAACGTGATTTCGCCGCGTTCGAAAGACTCATAAGGCGCATCGTGGACGAACGTGCGCTCGAGCTGTGCCAGCGGCACATCGGCGTGCTGCGCCCAGTGCGCGAGGCAGCGGCCTGGTTGAATGTCGATCAGAACCCGACCGAGGTCGAAGACGACGGCGCGAACCGCCGCGAGATTGATAGTCATCGATCGATGCTAGATTCGTCCGTCGCATCCCGCAATGCTTGCAGCCCGGCGAGGCTGCACGGGGTACCCGCGCCAGCGGCGCAGGCACCCGTCCACAGCTGCACGCTAAATACGTGCTTTAAATTATGAAACACCTATCCTTGATGGACCCGGTACCCTTCCCCCCCAAGTTAATAGATATGGGGGGAAGGGACAGGGATGAGGTGTAGAGAGCGATCCCGGTCCCGAAGTCGTCGTGTCTCAGGTTTACGCACACCTGGTTAGTTCCAGATCTCGTACTTCAGCGCCCAGCTGCCGTCCGGCTGGCGGTTCGCCACCCGCATGACATTGCCGGTGCGCAAGCCCGCGCGCGGATCCCGGGCGGCGGCGTCGATGCCCCAGACACCGGCGATTTCCAGCGTATCGCCGCGCAAATCGCAGCCGACGATATCGACGGTATAGCCGTGCAGGCTCGCCGCGCCCGCGCCGTCGGTCAGATAGCTGGCGATCGGTGCGCGACCGACGATCGTCTCATCGGTCGGCGGCATCAACACGGCATTTTCCGTGTACAGCTCGGCCAGCGTTTGCGCGTTGCCGCTCTCGGCGGCGTCGAGCCAGCGCGTCGTCGTTGCCGCGGCGAGGCGCTCCGCCGTACCACCGGCGGGACAACCGAATTCCGTGGCCTCGACGGTGAGGGTGGCGGTGGCGAGCAAAGCGGCGCATAAATAGCGTGATCGGTTTTTCATCAGCGTATCTCCCAAGACGTTAAAACGGTGTTTGTGCGGCAGCGGCGCGGTAGTTTTGCTGCGATGCATCAAATATAGTGTCGTGGAGAAATTCATCTAGGGCAGTCGACGAAACACACCGTTTACTGTGAGAAAACAGTCATGCTCGACCGTATCACCAGTATTGAAGTGTTCCTCGCTATTGCGCGCAACGGCAGTTTCTCCCGCACCGCCGAGGAACTCGGCATGTCGCGTGCGATGGTGTCGAAACATATCCAGGCGCTCGAAACCACGCTCGGCGTGCGTCTGTTCAACCGCTCGACGCGCGCGATCCACCTCACCGAGGCCGGCGCGGCGTATCGCCGCGAAGTGAGTCCGCTGCTCGATGCGCTCGATGAAGTCGCGAGCCATGTGGGCGAACTCACGACCACCCCCACCGGACGCCTCGCGGTTGCCGCGCCCACCTCGTTCGGCCTGTTTCATTTATCCGCCCGCATCGCGGCCTATATGACCCGCTTCCCCGATGTCGACGTCCACCTGATGCTGACCGATCGCAGCGTGCACCTGATCGATGAGGGCTTCGATGTCGCGATTCACATCGGTGAACTCGACGACTCCAGCCTCGTCGCGCGACGTCTCGGCGAGGCGTCGATGATCACGTGTGCCGCGCCAGCTTATCTCAAGGCCCACGGCGAACCGGCAACGCCGGCCGCACTGGCGGCACGCGACTGCCTCGTGTTCGCCGAAAACGTTCAGCGCAACCATGGCGACTGGCGTTTCGGCGGCGGCAGCGCGCGCGAGACCGTGCGCGTGTCCGGCCCGATGGTCTCGAACCAGGGCGATGCCCTGCGCCTCGCGGCCGTTGCCGGGCGCGGCATCGCGCACCTGCCAGAGTACGTTGTCCGGGAGGATCTCGCCGCCGGTCGCCTCATCGCCATCCTGCGCGAGTGCGCAGTGCCGAGCCGACCCATCCATGCCGTCTATCCACATCGCGAATTCCTCGCGACGAAAGTGCGAAGTTTCGTCGATTATCTCGTCGAGGCGTTCAGCGACCCGCACTGAAGCCGTACCCGGGCGGACGCCCCGCGATGCCGTCTATTCACATCGCGAATTCCTCGCGACGAAAGTGCGCAGTTTCGTCGATTATCTCGTCGAGGCGTTCAGCGACCCGCACTGAAGCCGTACCCGGGCGGACGCCCCGCGATGCCGTCTATTCACATCGCGAATTCCTCGCGACGAAAGTGCGCAGTTTCGTCGATTATCTCGTCGAGGCGTTCGGCGACCCGCACTGAAGCCGCACCCCCGGGCGGATCGTGAACCGCAGGGCGCCCTGCGATGCCGTGTATCCGCATCGCGAATTCCTCGCGACGAAAGTGCGCAGTTTCGTCGATTATCTCGTCGAAGCGTTCAGCGACCCGCACTGAAGTCCCACCTGGGCAAGTCGTGAACCGCGGGGCCCCGCGATGCGCTGGCGGACCCGCCATCGTGCCCTCGATCCGGAACGCGCGCGGCCCTCGGCGTGGCCTCGCCAAGCCGCTGGTTTCAGAACCCCGAACGCGTCTTTAGAATGCCTGCCTCGCCAGCAAACAAATCACACGGGAGCAGGATATGCGCGGACTCGACGGTAAATCGGCAATCATCACGGGCGCCGGCAGCGGCATCGGCCAGGCGATCGCGAAACGCTTTGGCGAGGAGGCGGTGCGGGTTGCGATCTACGATATCAACGCCGACGCCGCCGAGGCCGCCGCGGCGAGTATCCGTGATGCCGGCGGCAGTGCCGTGGCGGTGACCGTCGACCTCACGGACTACGCCGCGGTCAAGGCGGCCGTCGCCGCAACCCATGCGGCCCAGGGCCTCGATATCGTGATCAACAACGCCGGCTGGGATCAGTTCATCCCGTTCGTCGATACCACGCCGGACTTCTGGACGCGCGTGATCGACATCAACTACCGTGCGCCACTGAACGTGCTGCACAGCGCGTTGCCGCTGCTGATCGCGGGCGGCGGTGGTCGGGTCGTGAACATCGCCTCGGACGCCGGCCGCGGCGGTTCGTCCGGCGAGGCGGTCTACTCGGGCTGCAAGGCCGGGCTCATGGCCTTGTCGAAATCACTTGCCCGCGAGCACTCGCGGCACAACATCACGTTCAACGTGGTCTGCCCCGGGGCGACGGAAACGCCGCTGTTCGAATCGTTCATGGCCGATGTGAGCAACCCCGACAAACTGCGCGAAGCGTTCCGGCGCTCCGTGCCGATGGGGCGTCTCGGCGAGCCGGACGACCTGCCCGGCGCGGTCGCGTTCTTTGCCAGCGACGACGCCGGCTACATCACCGGCCAGGTCCTCAGCGTGTCCGGCGGACTCACGATGATTGGCTGAGTCCGCAATCTCGAATCCACTTTAAGCGTTACGCTTGCCCGAGGCGGAACACTCGCCTTTACAGTGAGTTGAGCGCGCAATGCAGAATGATTCCAGAACAGAGTCGGCGCCGGGGCGGCTTGTGTCATCGCCGGATGCGCGCGCCTCGGCGGCTCCCGGCCCGCGGCGAACCCGCACCAGCGATAGCGCGTGCCGACGCCGCCACGGGCGCCGATAATCCGCAGCATATAATCTCGAATCCACTTTAAGTAGTAAAATAATCACAGGCTAAAAATAACTATAATCAGCCGCTTGCATCATTAATCGAGAATAATTCGAGTATGAGATTCAAAAGGCGCTGCGGCGCGAGCACGGGGTTCATCTGCCGTTTCTGAAACGGAGGGGCGCGCCGTGGCGGGGACGTGCGTTCATGGCGAGTTCCGAGGCCGGATTTCACCCCGGGCGAACCGGGTCCGACGCGCGTCCACCGACCAATGTCATCGTGCTTTGCACCGCCCGGCTTGCGCAGGCGGCCGCCAACCCACGGCAATGAGGGTTTCTCAGCCCGCCGCCGCGAGCGCCTGGCGCCGCGTCTCAGCGCAGGCGTTCCGTGATCTCCTTGTTCGTCATCACATCGCCGAATTGCTGAATGATGTTCTCCAGCGCCGCGACGTGCTCGCGATCGGACAGCGCCGCGCAGCAATCGTTCGCCATGATGACGTTGAAGTCCATGTCGAACGCGGCGCGCGCCGTCGTCTCGCAGCAGATATTTGTTTTCGTGCCGGCAATGAGCACGGTATCGACCCCGCGGCTGCGCAGCACGCGTTCGAGTTGGGAAGCCCCGGGCGCGAAACAGCTGTAGCGGTTTTTCTCGAGCAGGCTGTCCTCGTCGTGATCGTCCATCTCGTGCCACAGGAATGTGCCGTCGCCACCGGGCGCCATGTTTTCCATCGTCCGTTCGCGCACGTCGGCGGCGACGATGTGGTTGAAGAAATTCTCCCAGTCGCTGCGCCCGCTGCGGGCATCGAACACGCTGACGATCCACACGACTTGCCCGCCCGCGTTGCGCAGGGTTTTCGCGAGCCCATTGATGTTCCCGACGATGCCGCGCGAGGCCGGGACTTCCGCCGGCGCACCGGGTTTGCAGAACGCGTTCTGCATATCGACAACGATCAGCGCCGTCGCCGCAGCCTCGATCTGATCATAAATATGGTAGCGGCCGCGGCGCGCCATGACGCGCTCGACGATATCCGCGCCAACAGCGGCATCATGCATCGGGAATGACTCCAAGGTAGTCGAGTAAGGGGGGATCGTTGTCGCACACGGTTTCGCTCTCGAGCACGGTGGCGCAGCCCGGGCAGACGAACTCGCGCAATTTCACCGCCGCGATCGTGGTGTAGACGGCTATCACGCCGGACATCGTGCGTTCCACCTGCCGCGCCGCATGCTTCCACGCCGTGCCCGGGTCGGCGAGATGCTGACCGCAGCTTGCGCAGGCCACCGTGTTGCCGTCGAAGACGATCGCGGCATCGGGGGACGCACCCGGCTCCGGCGCGGTTCCGCCATGGCGGCCACTGCGGATTGCCGCCCGCGCCGCCGTCGTCGCCGCCGGGTCGACATCCGTGCCGGCGATGACGACGCCATACAATTCGCGCGCCGCATCGCGGGATACGAGTCCGGCCGTGACGTCCCGGGCCACGGCGTGCGGATCGCGCTGCAAGGGGTCACCAACCCCGCCGCCGCCATTCCAGCGCACTTCAAGCGCATCCTCGCCGAACAGCGGGAACACGCCCCAGTCCACGGCTTGCGTCGTGCCATCCGCGGCGTGCCAGTAGTAACCGTTCGGCGCGCCCGGATAGCCGCCGCCGAGCCCGTCGCTCATCGGGAACGCGGCGCCCTTGCCGGAGACGACGTAGTGGATGCCGCCGTCCGGCGCATCGTGCGGGGTGATTGCGAGTTCCATGCCGGCGCCGCCGCGATAGCGCCCGGCGCCGCCGGAGTCGGCTCTGAGGCGGCGATAGCGGTAGCGGATCGGAAACAGGTTTTCGATCGTTTCGACATTCGCCATGCGTGAAATCGGGTTCGGGATCTCGCCGCCCACATCAATCCCGTCGGCGAACGTGCGCGCGCCACCGGCGCCGGCAAACGTTTCCGTCAGGATCCCGATCGCCTCACGCCCATGCTGGTTGCGGCCGAATTTGAAAATCGCGAAATGGTTTGCGTGCCACACGGCGGTTGCTTCGCGCCGGTACTCATCGCTCGTGGCGAGCAGCTTGCCGATCGTCGCGCACGCGGCATTGTTCACGGACTGGATCGCGCCGACGGTGGCGACGGATACCGGCGCCGGGCGCGTGCAGTTTACGATCGAGCCGGCCGGGGCGGTCATGCGGATCGGGCGGATCACGCCTTCGTTCCACGTGATGTCGTAGCACAGCAGCGGGAACAGCGGCGCGAACAGGCCGCCGAGCGAAGCCCACTTTGTGCAGTTCACGGCATAGGGGCTCTGCGCGCTGGAGCCGGTGAAATCAAAATGCAGTTCATCGTCGCGCTTCGTCATCGTGAGGCAAATGCGCGAGATATCCTCGCCCACGTTCAGGTACTGGCGCGAGCGCCACTGCCCGTCCGGCAGGCTCCGCAGGCGTTCGCGCAGTTTCGTTTCGGAATTCTCGATCAGGGCCGAGCACGCGGCGTCGACGGTTGCGGCGCCGTATTTTTCGACCAGCGCGACCATGCGCTCGCGGGCGACGTTGTTGCACGCGATCATCGAGGAGATGTCGAGCGCGACCATTTCCGGCGAGCGCACCATGTTCATGAGCGTATCGAACACGTCGCGGTTGATTTCGCCACGCTGCACGAGGCGGATCCCGGGCGAGCTGAAACCCTCAATATAAATGCTGTCGGCATCGGGGCAGAAGCCGCCGGGATTCTTCGCTCCGATGTCGTAAACATGGACGAAACACGCACTCCAGGCGACGAGTTCGTCGCCAACGTGGATCGGTGCCACGAGATACACGTCCGAGGTGTGCAGCGCCGCCGTGTAAGGATCGTTCAGCAGGTAGACGTCACCCGGTTCAATCCGGCCCTCGAAGCGGCGGATGATCGACTGGCACGCCTCGGCGGCGCTCGTGAGGTGGTGCAGGAATCCGACCCCGCCCATGAGCAGCGACCCGTCCGCGCGGTACAGCGACACCATGAGATCGTGACCCTCGTTCGTGATCGCGCTGCCGGACACGTTTTTCAGCGTGATCACGGCCTCGTCGACGATGCGGAACAGGCGATGGCGAATAATCGAAAACGTGATCGGATCCATGTACTCAGGCCCGTTCGATGATCGTGTTCAGGGTGGCATCGATGCGCGCGACCTGCTCGCCTTGCACCACGATGGTCGTCACCGGCGTGTGAATCACGGCGGGCCCGGCGACGACGTTGCCGGGCAGCAATTGCGTGAAATCGTAAATCGGTGAGTCGACGAAATCGTTGGCCGCCTCGACGAAGATCTCGCGGCGACCGATCTGTGCGGCGGCGGGATCCGTTCCGGCGAGGTCGCGGGTGACGAATTGCGGACGTTCCAGCAAGCCGCGCGCGGTCACGCGCAGGCCGGTGATTTCGATCCCCGCTTCGCGGTAGGCGGAACCGGCGCCGTAGCGCTGTTCGTACAGCGCTTCGAACGTCGCCGCGAGGCGCTCGAGCGCGGCGCCGTCGAGCGGTGGGGTGACGTCGAGCGGGGTGATGATTTCGTGCACCTGCAAGCCATAGCGCAGCGCGGCGGCGCACTCGATGCGGATCCGCCCGGGCTTGAATCCTTCGCTTTCGAGCGCGGCGCGGCCGCGTTCGATCAAGGGGGCGAATGCCTGGTTCAACTCATCGGGATCGGCGGGTAAGGGCACGAGCACCGGGAGCGCCATTTCGTGCACGACGTCGGACGCGGCAAGGCCGAACGCGCAGTTCACCGCCGCGGTGTAGGGCACGACGATGCGCGCGACGTTCAGCTCCGCACCGAACACGCCGGCGAGCATCGGACACGTCCCGCCGAAGGCGTGCAGCGAATAATCGCGCGGGTCGAGGCCACGTTCTACCGTGATCTCGTGGATCAGATCCGTCAATTGCGACGCCGCGACCCGGAAAATCCCGAACGCAGCGGCGCTGATGCTCATGCCGAGCGGGTTGGCGATCTGGCGCGCGAACTCGCTGCGGCAACGCGCGAGGTCGAGACGCATGCGTCCGCCGAGAAACTGATCCGGATCCATATATCCGGCGAGTAACAAGACGTCGGTCAAGGTGATTTGCTCACCGCCGCGGCCGTAACACACGGGGCCCGGACTCGCACCGGCGCTTTTCGGGCCCACCCGCGGCGCGAGCGAATCCGGCTCCAGCGTGATGATGCTGCCGCCGCCGGCACCGATCGAGGCGACTTCGATTTTTGGTCCGAGATAGTGGTAGCGATTCACCATCGGTTCGCGCGCGTATTCGAGCGCACCGTCGCGGATCACCCCCACTTTCGACGTCGTGCCGCCGATGTCGACGGCAATGATGCTGCGATCGTCGAGTAGTTCACCAAGATGGCGGCTGCCGATGAGGCCGGCGACGGGACCGCACTCGATCATCGACACGGCACGAACCGCGGCATCGTGTGCATTCGCGAGCCCGCCGTGCCCCTGCATCACGAGCAACGGCCCGGTGTAGCCAGCGGTCTGCAGTTGCGCCTGCAGTTGTTCGACGTAGCGTTGCGTTTCCGTGCCGGCGTAGGCGTTGATCACGGTTGTCGATGTACGTTCGTATTCGCCCGGCAGCGGCGCGATGTCGGACGACGTGCACACGAAACACGCCGGCGCGATCCGTCGTACGAGGTCGCGCAGCGTCGTTTCATGCGCGGGATTGCGGAACGACCACAACAGACAAATCGCGACCGCGCCGATCCGTTCATCGGCGAGCAAGTCGCGAATCACCGTCTCCGCGGCGGCTTCATCCAGCGCTTCGACCACCGCGCCCTTGTAATCGATGCGCTCGCGGATCCCGCGCACATCGGCGATATCGACAAGCGGCGCCGGTCGGTCCGTGGCGACGGGATGTTTCACCTGGTCTTCGGGCAGGCCGGCCCAGCGGCCGTAGGCGCCGCGCGTGACGCGCAGCGTATCTTCGAAACCCGCGGTGGTGAGCAATGCTGTCGGCGTGCCGCTGTGCGTGAGCAGGATATTGTCGACCACGGTCGAGCCGTGGACGAACAGGCGCGTGTCGGCAAGTAACGCCTCGAGCGTCAGCCCCATTGCGGCGGCGGTGGTGCGCACGGAATCGACTACGCCGTTCGCGAACGCCGGTGGCGTGGACAGTACCTTGCCGATTTCGATGTGACCGTCGTCGGACGCGATCACCGTATCGGTGCACGTGCCGCCTACATCGGTTGCGACGATATAGCTCATCGCCAGGCGGCTGCGGGCTGGCGCGACGTCTCACCGCGGGTGTGCGCGGCGCGCAGCCGGGTGCCGGTGTGAGTTCGGAATTGACGCTGAAGCGGAACTGCTTCGTCGTGCGCGGTGGCGGAGCGGGAAGATTGCGACATAGGCTTTGAAGTATACCGCTGCGCCGCAGCAACGCCAGCCACGGATGGCGGTGCGCGGCGCAACCGCGGCTGGAATGTGTAGTGGTTACGTGCGCCCGGGATCACGGCGCAACGTGGTGTCTTGTTTGATTCTGTCACGTGCCGCGTACGTGCCGTCGGTGGTATGAGATCAGTGTTCCACGCGATCCGACCCGCTTGCGCGGGCGTCGCCCGGCGCTGTGCCTCGTGCGGCTCTCGCCTTAGAATGCGTGGCAGACGACGAATTCTTCGCGCGCGTGACGGCGCGCAGAGCAGGTGGCGAAACATGGGTCGAGGCGAGAAAAAATCGGCGGCGGATCTCGATGTTGCGGTCGTCGGCGGCTCCATCGCCGGCTGTGCGGTTGCGATCGAGTTGCGCCGTTGCGGCGCGAACGTCACCTTGTTCGAGCGCTCCGGCGATGAACTGAAAGACCGTGGGGCCGGGCTCGGTATTCCCTCTACCGCGATCGAGGGTTTCATCGCGCGCGATCTGATCGACGCCGACATTCCGTATTTCCCGGTGCATGCGTTTTCACGCATCTGCCGCACCCCGGCGGAGCCGCGTTATGGCTATCTGGCCTGGGATCAGCCGGCCTCACTCGCCGCGCTGAACTGGGGCGGGCTTTACCGCAACCTGCGTAAACGTGTCCCTGATTCAATCTACCGGACCCACGCCGGCGTGTGCCGGCTCGAGCAGCGCGGCGCCGATCGTGTGCAACTCGAACTTGTCGACGGCGCCGCGCACGAATTCGATCTCGTCGTTTGCGCCGACGGCTACGCGTCGCTTGGCCGGCGCACCCTGTTCCCGGATATCGAGGTCAATTACGCCGGCTACGTGCTGTGGCGCGGCTTCATCGACGAGGCGACGCTCGGCGAATCGCCGCCGCTGGAGCAGGGCATCCGCTGTGTTGGCTATCCGGGTGGTCACGGGATCTTTTATTTCGTGCCGGGTGCGAACGATTCGATCGCCCGCGATGAACGGCTCGTGAACTGGGGTATGTACGTGCCGATTGCGGACGCCGATCTCGAAACGTTCATGCGCGACAAGAACGGGGTGCAGCATGTCGGTTCCCTGCCACCCGGCGCGATGCCATTGGTGACGGAGCGGCGCATGAAAGATCTCGCGCGCGACGTGTTGCCGGCGTATTACGCGGAAATTGCGGAACGCAGTTCGCATACGTTCGCCTATGCCATCTACGATTGCCCGGTGCCGGCTTATCGCCGTGGCCGCATTTGTCTCGCCGGCGATGCCGGCGCGTTCGCGCGGCCGCACAGTGCGGCCGGTGCGCTGAAAGGGCTGAACGATGCGATCGCGCTGGGGGATGCACTGGCGCAGGTTCGCAACATCGACGTGGCGCTCGAAGACTGGAACGTCGAGCGCACCGAGGCGAACAACAATCTCGTGCACTTCGGCAACCAGCTCGGCCAGGCGCTCGTGGTTGATATTCCGGACTGGTCGACGATGGACGTCGCGGCGATGGAAACCTGGTTCAATTCGATTGTGACGATCAAAAGTGATTACATCGCGGATCGGGCGTAACGCTGGCGGCGCCCGCCCGCGCTTCGGTTCACCGCGCGTTTAGCGCACTCAACAAGGCTGATTCCTATGCGCGCACTCGTCGTCGGCGGCACCGGTCCGACCGGTCCCTACATCGTCAATGGTCTGCTCGAACGCGGTTTCGAGGTCGCGATATTTCACCGCGGCACGCATGAGATTGACGACATCCCGCCGGCGGTGGAACACATCCACGGCGACCCGCATTTTCTCGCCACGATCGAGGAATCCCTGCGCGGCCGCACGTTTGATCTCGTCATCGCCACGTACGGACGCATCCGCCTGCTCGCCCAGGCATTGCAGGGCAAGGCCGGGCGTTTCATCAGTGTCGGTGGGGTCGCGGCTTATCGCGGTTATCTCGAACCGGAACGTTTGTGTCCGACCGGGATGGCGAGTCCGATCGGTGAGGACGCGGCGCTCGTCGACGACGAAGCCGAACACCGCTTTTCCTGGCTTATCGGGCAAACCGAGCGCGCCGTATTCGAACACCATCCGGATGCGGCGCATTTCCGCTACCCCTATGTCTATGGCCCGCGGCAGCTGATACCGCGCGAATGGTCCGTGGTGCGCCGCCTGCGCGACGGTCGCCGCCGGATCATCGTGGCCGACGGCGGGCTCTCGCTCGTCACGCATGGCTTCGCCGGCAACCTCGCCCACAGCGTGCTGCTGGCCGCCGATCGGCCGGATGCCTCGGCGGGCCAGATTTACAATTGCGGCGACGACCGGCAGTACACGCACGCGCAGATCATCGAGCTGATTGCAAGCGCAATGGGCGCGGAGCTTGAACTCGTCAATCTGCCGCACGAACTCGCGCGCTCGGCGCACGTGTTCGGTGACGGCACGAGTACGCATCACCGCCTCATGGATACGCAAAAAATCCGTACCCAGCTCGGCTACCGTGACCGCTACCCCGTGGCCGACGCACTCGAACTCACGGTTGCCTGGTTGCTTGCGCACGCGCCGCCGCCGGGCGGTGATGTTGAACAACGTCTGCAGGATCAGTTCGACTACGCCGCCGAAGACCGGCTCATCGACGCCTGGGGCGACGTGTCAGCGACGATCGCGGCGATCCCGATCGCCGCGACCACGGAGCGACCGCATCCTTACGCGCATCCGAAAAAACCGGGCGAGCGTGACCACCGTAATCGCTGAGCCCGTCCAGTCTGGTCGCGCCTGTTGCCGTTCGCTATGCTGGCGGTACAACTCACCGACGAACACTAAGAGGGACAGACGACCATGCCGGCCTATTTACTTGGAGTCGACGTCGGCGGTACGTTCACCGACTTCGTTGCCTACGACAAGGACACCCGGACAATAGAGGTCTGGAAAAACCTGACCACCCCGGATGACCCAACCGCTGGCATCCTTGCCGGTCTCGGCCGCCTGGCGGATCGTTCCGCGATCGACAACCTTCGTCTTGGCACCACGGTGGCGACGAATGCGATCCTCGAACGCAAGGGCGCTCGCGTTGCCTACGTGACGACGTCGGGGTTTCGCGACATCCCGTTCCTGCAGCGTGGCCACCGCGAGCATCACTACGACCGCACCTGGTCGCGCATCGAACCGCTCGTCGCGCGCCGGCATTGTTTCGAGATCACCGAGCGACTGCTGAGTACCGGCGAGATCTACACCGCGCTCGACGAAGACAGCGTACGGCAGGTCGCCGCCGCCATTCGTGACGCCGGCGACATCGAGGCTGTCGCCGTCAACCTGCTGTTCTCCTACGTCAACCCCGTGCATGAGCGTCGGGTGCGCGACATCCTGCGCGAAGAACTACCGGCGATACCCGTTTCAATTGCGTTCGACGTGCTGCCGAAGTGGAAAGAGTTCGAGCGCGCCTCGACGACGATTGCGGACGCCTATATCAAACCGATCCTGCAGCGTTATCTGCATGACATGGAACAACGTTTCCGCGATCTCGGGGTGCGTGCCGAAACCGCGATGATCAAATCGAACGGTGGCGAAATGACCCCCGCGGCCGCGGCCGAGCATCCGATCCACCTGACGATTTCCGGCCCAACCGGCGGTATTGTCGCCGGGCGCGCGGTGGCGCAGGAACTCGGCTTCGATCACGTCGTCACGCTCGATATGGGGGGTACCTCGACGGATTGCTCCACCATCGTCGGGCAGGAAATCGCGTTCACGACGAACTTCGAAATCGCCTTCGGCCTGCCGATTCAGATCCCGATGCTCGACATCCGCACGATTGGCGCCGGCGGCGGTTCGATCGCGTGGATCGACAAGGGCGGCATGTTGCGCGTGGGGCCCCACAGCGCCGGCGCGAATCCGGGCCCGGCCTGTTACGGTCGCGGTGGCACGGCGCCGACGGTGACGGATGCAAACGTTGTGCTCGGGCGCATCAATCCGGAGAATTTTCTCGGCGGTACGATGGCCCTGGCCGCCGATCGCGCCGAGGCGGCGATCGCCTCGGTTGCGGAACCGCTCGGCATGTCTGTACTCGCCACGGCTGATGCGATTATCCGCATCGTCAACACGAACATGGTTGGCGCGCTGCGCACCGTGTTGATCGAGCGTGGACTCGATCCGCGCGATTTCGCACTGATGGCGTTCGGCGGCGCCGGACCGCTGCACGCCGCCGAAGTGATCAGCGAAGCGGGCATTCCGACGGCCGTCGTACCGATCCATCCGGGCCAGTTCTCCGCACTCGGGTTTACACTCGCCGACGCGCGTGTCGATCTCGAACGCACCGTAGACATGACCTCGCAGCGTTTCGACGCGGCGCGTGCGACCGCAGTGTTGCAGGACCTCGTTGGCAGCGGGCGGCGCGATCTCGAGCGCCAGGGCTACGAGTCCGAGCTCGTCGTGCAGCGCGTACTCGAACTGCGCTACCTCGGGCAGAACTACGAACTCGAAGTACCGATCACGTTCGATGAGTTCACGCCGGCAAACTGCGCCAGCCTGTGGGCGGATTTCCACGCGAAACACAACGCCCGCTTCGGCTTCGCAATTCCCAACGAGGTGATCGAGATGACGACGATCAAGTGCACGGTATCGGCGACCACGGACAAACCCCGGTTCCCGTCGCTCGCGGACTGCCCGCCGCCCGTGCCGGTGCGGCGGCAGGTGGCGTTCGGCGACACGACGCTCGACACCCCGGTTTACGACCGTGCCACGCTCGGCGCGGGCTTTTCCCTCATCGGTCCCGCGCTCGTCGAAGAGGCAGCGTCGGTTACCGTCATTGGTCCGGCGCAACAGCTGACGGTGTCACCCACGGGTCATCTCGTGATCAGCGCCGCGGGAGGAACGCAATGAACACCACCGCCTCGATGGATCTCGTAACCATGAACGTGATCGAGAACACGATGATTTCCGCGTGCCGCGAAATGGGCATCACGCTGATGAAAACGTCGTACTCGACAATCTTCAACGAAGCACTGGATTTCACGTGCGGTATCGCCTCGCCGAGCGGGGAAATGCTCGCCGTGGCGGAATTCTGTCCCGCGCAGATCGGCGGCATGCCCTTGCTGATCCGCTCCTGTCTCGAGGAAATACCCCTGAGCGAGATTGATCCCGGTGATGTGATCGTCCACAACGATCCGTATCGCGGCGGCCTGCACACGCCGGAGCACACGCTGTTCTGTCCGGTCTATGTCGACGACGAACTCGTCGCATTTACCGTCGCCATCGGCCACGTCGCCGAAGTCGGCGGCATGGTACCGGGCGGTTTCCCGTCAGAAGCGACGGAAATTTTCCACGAAGGCATCCGCGTGCCGCCGGTGAAAATCAAAAAGCGCAGTGAAGACGTGGCGGAAGTGTGGAAATTGTGGCTCGCGAACGTGCGCACGCCGCGCTACAACTACGGCGACATGCGCGCGATGATCGCGGGGGTAGAGCAGGGCGCCGAGCGCCTCGGCGACATTGTGCGCAAGTACGGGGTGGATGTGTTCAAACGCACGTGCGCGGATCTGATGGATTACGCCGAGGCGCGCATGCGCGCGGAGATCGCGGATATTCCGGATGGCCGTTACGACTTCGTCGACTACATGGACAACGATGGGGTGTCCGACAGCGAGATCCGCATCGAGGCGCATTGCCACGTACGCGGCGAGCGCATCGTCGTGGATTTCACCGGCAGCACACCGCAGGTGGCAGGGCCGATCAACGCGACGCTCGGGGTGGCGTGGTCGGCAACGTACAACGCAATCCTGCATCTCACCGATCCGTCGATCCCGAAAAACTCCGGCTGTTTCCGCCCGATCAAGGTGATCGCGCCGCGCGGCACGATTGTGAACGTCGATTTTCCGGCGCCGGAAGTTGGCGGTAACACCGAAGCGCATCCGCGCATCGCCGGTGCCGTGATCGGTGCACTCGCCCAGGCTGATCCGGCGCGTGGCATGGCGGCGGAAGGCGGTACCCATCTGAATTTCGTGTTCGGCGGACAGGACGTCAAGAACAACGAATATTTCGCCTGCTACGACATCGAGGTGGTGGGCTGGGGCGCGCGGCCGTTTGCCGACGGCAACAACGCGACGGATTCGATTAACGGCAACTGCCGCGTGATACCGGTTGAAGTGTTCGAGACGCGCTACCCGTGGCTCACGGAGGAATACAGTCTGCGCGCCGATTCCGGCGGCGCCGGGCAATACCGCGGTGGCCTCGGCACAAGCAAGACGTGGCGTTGCCTCGATGCCGAGATCACGTGCACGCAGCTCACCGATCGCCACGATCACCAGGCCTGGGGCCTTGAAGGCGGCGGGCCGGGCGCGGCCGGCCAAACGCTGTATCAAAGCGCCGACGGTGCGAACTGGCAAACGATGGTGCAGGCGTTCAACAAGCGCTCGACGAGCAAATGGTCGAACGTGAAAATCCGCTCGGGCGAACGGATCCGCTTGCTGACCCCGGGCGGCGGCGGCTGGGGTGATCCCGCGGCACGCGATCGGACGCGCGTGGAAGCGGACATCAACGATGGTTTCGTCACCCCGGCGGTGGCGGCGCGCGACTACGGTGCAAACGGGCGCGACGGGGGAGAGGGCTGATGCGTTTCTCGGAGAACGGGTACTACATTGAACAATACGTGAAGTGCGACAACTGCGGCGTGCTCATCTACGACGAGGGGGTTGCCTCGCCGTCCGAGCAACAGCGCGAGCTCATCTTCTGTACGCAATGGTGCATCGAGTGGCACGCGCAGGCGGCGGCCGGGGTTGCGGAGCCCGTGGTGGAGGCCGAGTTCAACAGCTGAATACGTGCTTCAAATGATGCAACACGAACCTCGATGGACAGGGATGGAGTGCAGAGAGCGATCCCGGTCCCGAAGCCGTCGTGTCTCAAGTTTACGCACACCGATTTAGCACAACGCCGACCCGGTTCGGCGCGCCATCGCTGCCGGGCCGGGTTCTGCGACTACGCGGGGCTGCCGCAGTTATCGCGCAAGCTCAGCGTGAGTCCATTACGGTGCTGCGCGCGCAACCAGGTTCAAACCGTACGCGCGGCGCTTCTTGTCTGGATGGTGCCGCGCGGCGATTGCGGGCAAGAGAGGTGCGTGATCGCCACGGCGCTGTCCCGCGCAACAGCAAGCCATGCTTAATCGCTGAACGGCGACAAGGTTTCGAGCAGATCCTCACCCTCGACGCTGTACAACAGATCCGCCCCCTGGCGCTCACCGGATTCCGCTTCCACACTCCACTTCGACGTCAGTTTGTAGTTCAGGAAAAACGTCCACAGCTGCTCGAACGGGTTGTAATCCGTGCGCACGGACAATTTCGGCGAGAGGTTCTTGCCTGCGACGAGTGAGGTGTCCTGCACCGTGCTGCCGGTGTTGACGGTAAGTTCGTCGAGGCCGAACTTGCCACGGATCTGGTTTGTCACCGCGGCGGATTCTTCTGCGCCGAGACTCAATGCTGCTTGCGCCAGGATCGAGGAATCGCCGGAAGAGGCATCATCCAGCGCGTTCCCGGTGACGATGTACGAGAGCGTGTCGCCGTCACTCTGCGACGGCTCGGAGAACAGCGAGATCTTCGGGTCGCGCGCGCTGCCGCGGACCGTAACCCCGGCCTTCACGGCCAGGCCCGACCGGTAGGCACGCAAGTTCAGATTCGGATTGTCGATCGGTCCGGCGAACACGATCCGGCCGTTTTCAATCTGCAGGTGCTGGCCATAGGCCTTGAACACGCCGTCGTCGATATTGATCTTGCCGGACGCACGACCGAGCGGCTCGCCGCGACGCTTCTTCCAGTCGATGCCCCCGGACAGCGTCGAGCTGAGGCCGAAGCCGTTGACGGAAATATCATCGCCCAGCCGGATCGCGACATCGCCGCTCACCGCGTCGGTCATGAAGCCCCGGCTCGCGGGTTCATCGTTCTCGGCATTGTCGTCGGCGATGATGATTTCGTCATCGGAGACGCTGACGGCGGAACTCGGCAGACGTTTTACGTCGATCGCAACGCGCGGCACGTTCAGGGTGCCGCTGATGTGCAGCCCCTCGGCATCGCCCTTGAGGTTCAGATCCGGCGTTACATCCGCCTCCGCCTCGGGCAGTCGCACGAGCGGAAAATCCTGCCCGCCAACATCGACCGTGTAGTCCCAGTGCGTGCCGGCCGGCGACTTGCTGGCCTTGCCCGCGGCGTTCAATTCGCCGCCGCCGGCACCCAGTGCGGCATCGAAGACGATGGCTTCGGGGCTGGCATCGAACGTCGCGTTGATGCGCTCCACCGCGAGGCCGAGGTCCGGCAAGCTGAGCGTACCGCGCGCAAGCGTGAGCCGGCCGCGGCCACGCGGCGCACTGCGGCTGCCGGCAAGCGTCGTTTGCAGTGTGAGTTCACCGTCCGTACCCGCGAGTTCCGGCGCGAACTCCGCCAGCCAGGCGAGGTCCGTCGCCCGCGCGGAGATGTCACCGGCGAGCGGTGCATCGGCTGTACGTCCGCTCGACACCGCAGCGTCGACTTCGAGCCAGCGCTCGATGTTCGCGTGTACTTCGGCGGCGAACGTATCCGCGCCGAGCGTGAAATCACCGGAGAGTGATTCGATTGCAAGCTGCTCCGCTGCGGCGCCGATCGTGTCGCGCTCTACCCGCCCGTCAGCGACCGCGATCGACCCGGACCCGGTCAAGAGGCTGCCGTCGTGCACGAGTTCCACGTCGCCGTTCAGTCTGCCGCGTAAACGCAGCGTCCGCGGCAGATAGAAATCCGCCAGCGCGAGCGGCACGCCGGTCAGCGTTAGCCGCGCTTTGGCGCCTGTCGCAAGGCGGGACGCGGTAATGCACACGCGGGCCGCGCCCGACACGAGGCACGTGTCCGCAATCGCGGCGTCGTCACCGCTCACGGAGACGGTGGTCGGGGAACTCAGGTTCCAGGCGCCCGCGAGGTTCGAACTCGCGTCGAGCTCGGCGACTTCACCAACCCATTTGTCGCCGACCAGGCGGCCGTCAGCTACGGTTTCGAACGACGCCTCGGGTCCGTCGAACGACAGGCGCAAATGATGTTCGGCGGCGGTGCCGCTACCACGCAGCGTGACATCACCGAGCGTATCGCCGTCGACTCGCAGTCCGGAAAAATTGAGCGTGGCCTGCGATGCCTCGCTGCGGGTTAAATCGATATCGATGTCCGCCGCGAGATCCGCGGCGGCGTAGCGATCGAATTTGAGACCGTGTCCTGCGAGCTCCGCGTCGATGCGGGGTCGTTGCGGTTCGCCGCCGATCGCACCCTGGCCGGTGAGCGAACCGGACAGGCGCGGATCGAGCGCGTCGAGCTCCGTCAGCGCCACGTCGAATTCGCCGTCGAGCGTGTCCGACCACGAGCCCCGGAACGAGAGACGATTGCGCCCGGCCGCGAACTGTGCGCTGCGCACGACAATGGCGTCGGGCCCGGTGTGCACACGTGCCGCGCCGGTGATGGCATGGCCGCGCAGTTCACCACCGATGCTTTCAAGTTCGAGCGTCGCCCGTGGCCCATCGTTACCGCCCGTGAACGTGCCGGCGCCGGCGAACGTCACCTTGCTCGGTGAGTCGGCCTGGAAGCGGCTGAAATCGATGTCGCGACCGTGGAAGCGGAATTCCGCGGACGGTTCGTCGCGCCACGTGACCGAGCCACGGGCATCGACCGCGCCCTCGAGCACGCCGGCGTTCAGGGTTTCGATGTCCAGCCTCTCACTGCCGAGTTGCGCGCGGCCGTTGAGTTCGAGCGGCCCCAGTGGCGTGCCCTCAAACGCCGCGGCAAGCACCAGGGCGAGCGCGTTGGGTGTTCCGTTTGCGGTGACGCTGCCGCGGCGCGCAATCATGTTCTGGTCGGCGCCGCCCGGCAGCGCGAAATCCTGCCACGTGAGTTCCAGATCGACCACCGGCAGGTCGGCGCCGAGTTGAACCGTGCCGGACAGCTCGCTCGCCAGCGGCGCCGTACTCGTGTGCGCGACGGTAACGAGGTCGTCGCCGAATGCGATGCGACCCTGGCCTGCGACGGTGGCCAGGTTTGCACTTTGCGGCTCGGCGCGCCAGTTGAACGTGGCGGTTTGCGGCGTTGCCTCGGGCGCGAGCGCTGCCGTCACCGTAACGGCGTAATCGCTGCCACCAATGGGCCCCACCCGGGTCGCGACGTTCAGCGACAGGTCCAGGACGTCGCCGCTGACGGCAAGCTCGATATCACCGAGCGTGATGTCACCCCCGAGAGCCGGCGCCTGGATCCGGCCGTCGAGGGCAAGTGAGATTGGGCTGGCGAACGCCTGGACGTCGCCGCTGATGTGTGCCGCAGCCGGACCGTCGATATCGAGCGCCAGCGACAAATCGTCTGCCGGACCACTCGCGACGAGGTCGGCGGATGCCGGGCGCGTATCGAGCACACCCTGCCAGTGCGCCGCGAGTTCGTGCCGGGCGTTGTCGCCGACCCCGAGCTTTGCGTCGGCGGTGAGCCGGTGTTCACCGGCGTCGAGGTGAACATTCGTCAGGGCGATGGCATCCCGATCCCAGCTCGCGACAAGACCGAGTCCGTCGATCACAAGATCCTGCGCCGGGTTGTGGATCGTAATGTCGCTGATCGTCAGATCACGGATCGTACCCGGCAGTGGCAGTGCGGGGATCGTGATTGCTGTCACCGGTTCGGGCTCTGCCTCTGGCGACAGCGGCGGTGTGACGTCAACTCTCGCGAGATGCAGTGCGTTGACGAGTACGCTGCCGTCGAGCAAGGTCCGCGGCGACCAGTCGAGCGTGACTTCACCGATCCGGATCCGTGAGCCCGCGGCATCGATGGTCAGATCCGTGAGTTCGATCCGGTCGAGCAGGCGTCCGCGGCTGTGTGCGTAGGTGAACGTCGTTTGCGCACCGGTCAGCATCGCGGCGCGGTCGAGCAACCAGCGGCTGCCAGCTTCCGTCGCCACGAGGGCGTAGAGTACGCCCGCCGCGAGCAGCGGGATCGCGAGCGTAACGCCGAACAGCCAGCCGAGGATCCGACGTTTACGCATCACAGATCCGGTCCGATCCGCAGGTGCAGGCGGAAATCGTTTGAGGTGTCGTCGAGTGGATGCGCGAGGTCAACCCGGATCGGGCCGATGGGCGATCGCCAGCGCGCGCCGATGCCAACCCCGGTCTGCAAGCCCGTGGAGCTGCCGTCGCCGCCGAACGCATTGCCGGTGTCGATGAACGCAGCGAAACCCCAGCGCTCCGTAAAGTAGTAATCAACTTCGGCACTGATGATGCCGAGTCGCGTACCGCCGATAACCTGGCCGCTCGAATCGACGGGACCGAGTGAGTCGATATCGTAGCCCCGGATGCTGTTGTCGCCGCCGGCGAAGAAGCGTTCTGACGGCGGCAATTGATCGAATTCATCCACCCACAGCGCGCCGAGCCGGCCGCGCAACAACAGGCGGCTGCGTTCCGTGATGCCGAGGATGGACGACAGACGTACCTTCGAGCGGGCGAAGCTCGTAGTGGAAAACAGCGCATCGGCGGCGCCCTTCACTTCGAATTCGATGCTGTAACCGCGGGTCGGAAACAGGTCGTGGTTGAACGCGCTCTTGCGCCATTTAGCGCCCGGCGCCAGAAATATCGACGCATCGTTTGTCGACGACACGTCGAAGTCCGCGCGGCTCCATTCGAGGTATCGCGTTTCCATCCAGCCGTAGGGACGGCGTTTCGTTTCCGACAGCACCATCTGTGCTTCGATCGAATCGAACGTATCGACGTCGAGCCGTTTGACCCCGGTCTGCAGCGTCAGCCACTCATCAACCGGATGTTCGCGCGGCAGGCTGTAACCGACGGAGAAGCGTTGCTCGATCAGGGAGGCGTTCGCGGTGACGTCGAGCTGGTGCCCGTAGCGGTTGACGCGTCGGTTCTTGTACGAGGCACGGCCGCGGATCCCTTCGTCGGTCGAAGCCCCGAGTCCGGTTGTAATCTTGTGCCGGTCCTGTGGGGTCAGCGTGATGGCGACGGGTATCGTGTTGTCGACGGTTTCCGACAGCTTCGGGCGTACGTCGATGCGGTCGAAATACGAGCCCTTCGCGAGCGCGCTGTGAAAACCCGCCACCCGGCTCGCGTTGTACGGTTCGCCGTCGGCGGTTTCGAGGAAGCGGCGGATCAGTGCTTCGTCGAGAAAATCCGGTTCCTGGATGATCGCGATCTCGCCAATCCGGTAACGTGGCCCGCTGTCGAACGCAAGCCGGACATCGGCAACGCGCCGGGTCGGGTTGACGCGCAATGAGCTCTTCACGAACAGGCCTTCGAGATAGCCGAGCTCGAGTGCGACGGATTCGATGCGCCGTTTCGCCCCGGTGTAGGTTTCGTGATTAAGTGCCGTGCCCGGCACAAGGCCGAGGTCTGCGATGCGCCGTTGAAAATCGTCGTCTTCGCGCGCCGGACCGTTAATGTCGATGCTGACTTTTCCGAGCAGCACTGGCGGCCCCGGGGTAACATCGATTTGCGCATGCGGACAGGCATCGCCCGGCTCGATGCCAACCTCGATGACGGGCTCGTAATAGCCGAGCGCGCGCAACGCCTCCTCGGTTTCCGCTTTCGAGCGTTGCTCGAACGCTGCGAGATAGGCGCGCGAAATCGTACACGGCTTGTTCGTCACGGACAGATGGGCGCGCACATTCGCGGCAAGTTCACCGTCGATGCCGCTAATGTCTGCCGTGATCTGCGGGACACTTTCTGTCGCGGCCTCGGCTTTCTTCTCCGCGGACCACGGCAGCAGACTGCAAGCCTGCAAAAACAGCACGGCGAACGCGAGTAACACGACCCGCGCGCCGCGCTTCCAGTCGGACATGATTAATTCATTACCTCGGTGGGCTTGCGGCCATGCACAAGCGCCTGTCTTGAACCAGCGCACCCCGTCGGTGCCGGCAGGGCGAATAATTTTTTTTGTCGATTGATAACGTGACAACCAATCCGTGTCACGGGTTCATTATTTCATGAAACGCACGTGCTCTGCCGGGATGTTGCGGCTGCGGTGCGCAGGCGGTTGGCCCCGCGCCGCGAAGCCCGGATACTGTGGGCTTCGTTCCTGAGGTGCACCCGGCGGATCCATGATGTTCCTGTTCTCCCGCCTGCGCGCTGGCGCCGTATACGTGCTCGTTGGCATCGCGGCCGGCTCGCTGGCGCAGCCGGCCGCGGCAGCGCGCGCGAGCCTGCTCGTGGACATGCATAGCGGCGCGGTGCTGCACGCCGACGGCGCTTTGCGGCCTGTGCGACCGGCTTCACTGGCAAAATTGATGACCTTGTACGTCGCGTTCGCGGCCCTGCGCGCGGGTCAGCTCGCGGCTGACGATGCGGTCACAATGTCCGCCACCGCGGCCGCCGCGCCACCGGTCAGGCTCGGCCTGAAAGCGGGCGAGTCGCTGAGTGTTGATGCCGCGTTGAGCGCGCTTATCGTCACCTCGGGGAATGATGTCGCGGTGGCCATCGCCGAGGAAATCGCCGGTACGGAAGCGGCGTTTGTCACGCGCATGAATGCCGCCGCGAACCGGCTCGGGCTTGGCGGCACCCGTTTCATGAATGCGAGCGGCCTGCCGGCGCCCGGGCAGGTCACCACGGCGCGCGATCTCGCGGTGCTGACGCGCGCGCTGCATACGGAGTTTCCCGCCGAGTACGCGCGTTTCGCGGCCACGGCATTCACGCACGCCGGCCGGCGGATCGAATCGCATAATAATTTCGTGCGCGCGTATACGGGGGCGCTCGGGGTTAAAACCGGGTTTACGTGCCGCGCCGGGTTTAATCTTGTTGCGACGGCTGTGCGCAACGGCCGCCACCTGCTCGGCGTGGTTCTCGGTGACGCGGACGCCGCCGCGCGCGATCAGCGCATGGTGCGGATGATGAACACCGGCTTTGCCGCGCCACCAGCCGCCGGCTTCACGCTCGATGCATTCCCGGATCCCGTCGCGCAAGGCGGCGGCGAGGCTGTGAACACGCAGATGATCGCGACCGACTGCATCAATCCCGCGCCCGGCCGCAAGTATTTCCGTGTCCAGGGCTGGAGCATATTGCTCGGCGGGGTCGACATGACGCGGCGCGAGGCGCTCGCGCGGGCGCGCGAATTTATACGCGCAGAGCGGAAACTGCTGCGCGGCGGTCGGCCGCTGCTCATGCCGCGCTGGACCCGCGAGGTGATCTGGCAAATCGGCATTACCGGCCTGACGCAAGCTGACGCGACGAATACCTGCCTCGGGATCCGCGACGACAATACGTATTGCGTGGTGCGGTCGCCGGCGGCGGCCGAATTCGCGATGGCGCGCGCGTTGCGCATTATGGACGCGATGTCCGCGCCCGGTAGTGTCTCGCCGTAAGTGCTACAGCATGGAAATAAACAGGGTTGCGATACCCAAAAAACTGAAGAACCCCGCCACATCGGTAACCGTCGTCAATATGATCGATGACGATTGCGCCGGATCCTGACCCAGCTTGTTCAGCAACAAGGGAATGCCGGCGCCTGCTGTACCGGCGATCGACATCGAGATGACCATCGCAAGACCGATCACCACGGTCAGACCGAGCGAGCGGCTCCAGATGTACACCGCGAGCGATGTCGACATCGCGACGGCGACCCCGTTCATGGCCGCGACCAGGGTTTCTTTCAGCACCACCCGCGGCCAGTGGGCGCTGGATATCTCACGCAGGGCGAGGCCCCGGATTACAACCGCGAGCGCCTGGGCGCCCGTGTTGCCGGACTGGCCGGCGACCACCGGCAGCAGGATAGCGAGCGCCGTGTAGCGCGCGATCGTGTCTTCGAACAAGCCGACAACGGCGGCGGCGAGAAATGCCGTGACAAGATTGATCTGGAGCCAGGGCAGGCGTTTTCTCACCGCGAAGCCCGGCTTCGACAGGGCTTTCTCATCGCGGCTTGCACCGAACATCGTCTGCAAATCGGCGCTCGCGTTTTCCTGCGCCGCGGCGACGAGTTGCTCGTAGCGAACAACCCCCACGAGGTGGCCTTCATTGTCGACAACCGGCAGGCTGGACAGTGCATGAGTGCTGAGGAGGTCGACCATTTCCTCGGTGGTCGCGGTCAGCGGCACGAACGCGGGCGCAAGCTGCATGTAGTCGCCAACCGGATCGTCGGGATCGGCGAGCGCGAGGTCCTGAATCGCAACAATACCTTCGAGGCGCGCGCCTTCATCAACTACAAGCAGGATCCGCTGCGAGCGTACGTAGCGGCGATGATGGCGTTCCTCGCGCAGGCGTGACAGCGCTTCGGTGACGCGTTGCGTGCGCCTGAGGAAGATCACGCGCGGGTCCATTACGGCACCGGCGGTGTCGGGCGGACAGCTGAGCACGAGATCGACGTCGGCCTGCAACTGTGTATCAAGCCGGTTGCGCAGGCGTTCGCGCAAGTCTGCCGGCAATACGCGCAAGATTCCCGCAACCCGCGCCGGCGCGGTGCGGTTGATCGCGTCGGCGACGAGTGCTTCGGGCAGTTTTATCAGTACCTGCGGCAGGGTCGCGGGCGACAGGGATTCGATCAGCGGCGCGAGCGTTCTGGCGTCGTGCTCGGCGAAGATCGTGGCGACGGCGGTGGCAGGCATTTTCTCCAGTAACGCCGCCGCTTCGAGCGGATGGCGGGTAAACAGGTCGCGTTCGAGGGCGGAATCCAGCGCCCCGCCGGTTTGCGTACTCATTCGCGTTCTCCGGAATTCGTGGTCGCCGCGCGCGCGAGCGTTTCTGCGGCCGGGCGCCAGAACAGATCGGCGACGTCGAGCACGGCGGTGGCGAAATCGTCCGAGTTCTCGGCTGCGCCGCGAGTTGCCAGCGCATGTCCGTGCAGACTCGCCTTCGCCAGCAGGCCGACGTAGCGGTCGTCGGTTTCGACTACCGGCACGTAGTCTTCCGAGTCCCACACCGGCAGCGCCAGCACGGTACGCACTTCGGCGTGCGCACGCAGGCGCGCGGGCACGAAGCGCATGTGCATATCGACGGGTTCGCGTTCGCGCGCGCGTAGCAGATTGCTCACCGAGACCAGACCGACAGGACGCATATCGTCGTCCACAATCACCATCATCGGCAGTTCCACCTGGGCGAAGCGGCGCACGAGCTGTTTCGCGCGCCTGACGTTCGCGTCGACTCGGCACGCGAGCGTCGTGGTCAGCATGAGCGAGCCAACGCTGTCGTCCGGGTAGCGCAACAAGTGGCGTATGTTCGTGCGCTTTTCGAGCGGCAACTGTTCAAGTATTTCACGCCGACGATTCTGGGTGACCGCCGCGAGCACCCGCGCTGCCGTTGCGCTGCGCAGTTGGGCGACAACTTCCGCGGCGCGTTCGGCGCCTGGACGGGCGATGTAGCCGGCGGCGGTCTGGGGCAGCAGATAAGCCAGCACGCTCGCTTTTGCATCGGCGCCGAGCGAATCAATAAAGGCGTGCAATTCTTCCGCGCGTGCGGATTCGAGCACGCGCATGGCGTCGCGAGGGTGATGTTTCAGATAATGGATGACGGTATCACGCGGCATCGTCAACCTCCTCACGTCCCAGCAATATCGAGGATTCCTGATTGAACTTCGTCGCCGGTATCATCGCGCGGCCGAGCGGGGTGTCGATGACGACCGCCGTTGGCGTAATTTCGAGAATCTCGCCTTCGAGTCCCGCAATGCGAACCCGCTGCCCCTGCCGGTACACGCGGCGCACGTAGTAGGCGGCGATGATGTTTGCGAGCGAGCCGCTCGCGCCGGTCGCGAAAGCGAATGCCATCGAGCCGAACACCGCCGCGGCGACGATGATGAACAAGGCGCGCACGAGCACGAGGTCGATGCCCAGGTGGCGCAGCGCGGCAAGTCCGGCGATGGCGTTGATCAGGACGAAGACCAGATTCGCCAGCGCGCTGGCGCGTTCGTTATAGCGCGCGATGCTGTCGCGCGCGACCGAGGCGGCGATGTAGCCGCCGAGAACGATTGCCGCGGCCACCAGCAGGATCGGCAGGTATCGCGCAGCCGCTTCGATCCAGTCCGCAACCCCGGGCAAGCCGAGCACACGGGCGCTGACGGCAAGGAAGAAGATCACGGTGAGGCCAAAAATGAGGTTGGCGATGATCACCGACAACGGCCACGGCAGGCGCACGTGGCGTGTTTGTCCGGCGCCCGTGGACCGCGAGAACAGCGAAGAGATCGCCGCACTTACCCGCAACACGAGAACCTTGAGTACCCACGCGATCGCAAACCCGGCGGCGAGCAGCGCGCCGGCCGATGCGAGCGTTGGCAAATAATCGACGAGCATGGTCATTAGCTGGTCGAAAGTGACGAACAAGGGGTCGAGACCCGCGCCTTCGTTGTCCATGACGATGTCCTCCTGTCAGCGCTGTTATACGCTTGTTTGATCCGGCGCGGGAAATTTTTCGGTTGCCGATGCCAGACATCGCGGCGGCTGCAACAGTGGCGTCAAGACGACTGGAAATTCCGTCGCGCCGGGTTCGTACCGACGTGCTGTTGTTCGCGTTCCGGCCACGCCGAAGAGGGCCGGCATGACGCCCCGTGCGTCAGTCGCTGTTATCGATGATGCGCACCGGGAATGGTTCCGTCGCACTGCCGGCATACAGCGAGCGGTGCGGAAACGGAATTTCGATGCCGGCTGCGTCGAACGCGGCTTTGATTTGCTCCGACATCGTATTGCGTAGCAAGAGATAGTTCTCGCGTGCTGCCCAGACGGAAAACTGGATGCTCAGGGCGGAATCGGCGAAGCCCTGAAAAATGAACAGCGGTTTCGGTTCTTCGAGGCAGGCGGGATTGCGATCGGCGACATCCATGAGCACCTCGCTGACCGCCGCAAGGTCTTCCTTGTAGGCCACGCCAATTTGCAGATCGTAACGCCGGATCGGAAACCGGGTGAGCGTTGTCACCTGTGATTTAATCAATTGCTCGTTCGGCAGACGCACGAACAGATTGTCGAATGTGCGCAGTTTCACCGACAGCAAATCGATGCTCAGGACTTCGCCGGTGGTGTCGCCGATCCGGATCACGTCGCCGACTCGAAACGGCTGCTCGCCGATCAGGAACAGGCCGCTGATCACGTTCGAGGCCGACGTCTGCGAGGCAAACCCGATCGCGACCGAGACGATGCCGGCGGCGCCGAGCAGCACGCTGAAATTGAAACCGAGCTGGTGCAGTGCGGAGACGAGGAACAGGGCAAGGATCGTAATGTAGGTGCCGCGCCGCACGAGCATCGCCCGGTGCGTGTCGAGATGCCCGGCAAACAGTCTCGCCAGTGCGACGCTGCCGAGCCGGGCGAACAGCAGGCCGATGGCCGCCATGGCACAGGCACGAATGAACGCGAGCGCATGGGGGCTCGTCGCGAGTTGTTCGAGCATGTTCAGCGGCGCGTTCATGAGGATCGGGCGGAAGCGGTTTTCACGTAAACATTTCGCCGAATGCGCGAGCAAAGAAGTTGCGCGCTGCCGGCGCCCGCGCGGTGTCCAGTAGAGCTGCGCCGTGGGCGTGCCGCGGCGGACCGTCGATGCGGGTGAGT
Source organism: Gammaproteobacteria bacterium (assembly GCA_965216305.1). Lineage (GTDB taxonomy): Bacteria > Pseudomonadota > Gammaproteobacteria > UBA11873. The sequence goes on from OZ244144.1 coordinate 1,098,201, forward strand.
CGGGTCAGCCGATCGCCGCCCGCGCGATCGAGCGCGATATCCTCCGTCCACAGCGCGCCGGTCGCGGTGGCGAACAGATCAAGGTTTGGTGCGCGCAGCGCAAGCCGTTCGATGTTCAGCGGATCACTGGCGCGATTCGAAATACGCACCGCGGTCATCGCACGGTCGTTGCTCGGTGTGAGTTCGTCGGCACGCAGTCGCGCGCGCGTGCGGCTCGCATAACATAGCTCGCCGGCGATGGTCGATTCACCGAACCACGTATCGGACGGTTGTACCGGGAACACTTCTTCCAGCACGGTGCGTTCGGGCCCCACCGCGATTTGCACGAGCGCCGGTGAGGACACATAGATTTCGGCTTGCGCGCCGGGCGCCACGGTCAGCGGGTTCAGCGGGCGCATGACGACAGGACGCGCGGCGAGCCGCGGTGTCAGGTACACGCGTTCATCGGCATCCTCGAAAATGTACCGCCGCGGTTCCGCTAGCGCGTTCTCGCCAGTGTCGGTCGCGCGGACAGTCGCAACCTGCCATTCCCCCGGCCGGCGCGTGATCGTGACGCACAGACCGTTGATTTCCGTGCGCAGCGTGTCCCCGGCGGGCACCGCGAATTCACCCCACCACGGCTGCCCGGGGGTTACCGACTGCTCGCTCGCGTTCAATAAATGTCGTCCGTGTGCCCTGTAACGGTTCAATAGTCGCACGAGCATCAGCGTGGCGCCAGACGGTGGCGGCCCGTCGTTTGCGTCCGATGAGCGCAAGTACAGGGCCGTGTGTATAATCGATCACATGCAAATCGACTGGAAAAAATACGACCTTCAGGGAAATTTTGACGAGTTGATTTCATCGCCCGGCTACGCCCGCGCCGCGGCCCGCGGCCTCGTCAAATACCTGCGGTCCTTATCCGACGAACAACTGTCACGGCGCCAGCGTGCTGCCGAACTCGCGATTGCGGAAATGGGTATTACGTTCACCGTCTATTCGGAAGGCGAGAACATCGATCGCGCGTGGCCACTCGACATCATCCCGCGCGTGTTCGCCGCCAGCGAGTGGCAGCGGATCGCGGCGGGTCTGGAACAGCGTGTTACCGCGCTCAATCATTTCATCGACGACATCTACAACGATCAGAAGATCGTGAAAGACAAGGTGTTCCCGGCCGACGTGCTCGCGGGGTCGAAGGACTACCTGCCGGCCCTTGCCGGCGCGAAACCGCGTTACGGCGTGTGGGCGCATATCTGCGGTTCCGATCTCGTGCGCGACAAGGACGGCACGATTTACGTGCTCGAAGACAATTTGCGCGTACCGTCCGGCGTGTCGTACATGGTTGAAAACCGCAGTGTTACGAAACGCGTGTGGCCGGAGCTGTTTCGCAAGCACGAGATCGCCCCCGTAGACGATTACCCGGCGCAGCTGTTCGACATGCTGGCCTCGCTGTCGCCGCGCCCGCTCGATTATCCGGAAATCGTCGTTCTTACCCCGGGCATCTACAACTCCGCCTACTTCGAACATTCCTACCTCGCCCAGCGCATGGGCACGGAACTCGTCGAGGGCTCCGATCTTGAAGTGGGCAAGGATGATTGCGTTTACATGCGCACCATCCACGGCCCGCAGCGGGTGGACGTGATCTACCGGCGGATCAACGATGCGTTTCTCGATCCGAAGGCATTCCGCGAGGACTCAGCTCTCGGAGTGCCCGGCCTCGTGCGCGCGTGGCGCAAGGGCAACGTCGCGCTCGCGAACGCGCCCGGCGCCGGGGTTGCCGACGACAAGGTCGTCTACACCTATGTGCCGGCGATGATCAAATACTATCTCGACGAAGACCCGTTGTTGCCGAATGTACCGTCCTATCTGTGCATGGATCCGAAACAACGCGAGCATGTGCTCGCGAATCTCGATCAGCTCGTGGTCAAACCCGCGAACGAGTCCGGCGGCTACGGCATGCTCATCGGGCCGCACGCGAGTGTCGCGGAGCGCAAGAAATTCGCCGCGCTGATCCGCAAATCGCCGCGCAATTACATGGCGCAACCCACGTTGTCGCTGTCGATTACGCCGACGTTCTGTGATGGCAAGGTCGAGGGGCGGCATGTGGATCTGCGTCCCTTCATCCTGCAGGGCGAGCGCACCTACGTTACCTCCGGTGGTCTTACCCGCGTGGCCTTGCGCAAGGGTTCCCTGATTGTGAATTCCTCGCAGGGCGGTGGCAGCAAGGACACGTGGATCGTGGAGGGGCAGTAATGCTGTCGCGCGTCGCTGAGCGAATTTACTGGATGGCGCGTTACCTCGAGCGCGCCGAAAACACGGCCCGGCTGGTGAACGTGTATCGCGAATCAATGCTCGACCTGCCGAAAGGGGTGGGGGTGCAGTGGCGCCAACTCGTCGAAATTACCGGCACCGAGGAATACTTCGAGCCGCGCTACCGTTCGAGCGGCGAGCGCAACGTAATGAAGTTCGTGCTGGGTGATCCGGAAAACCCGAGCTCGGTGCTGAGCTGCCTCACCGCGGCGCGCGAAAACGTACGCACAACGCGCGACCTGGTCCCTTCCGAAGGCTGGGAGCACGTGAACGAGCTGTACCTGTTCGCGCGGAAGAAATTCGCCAAAGGCAAACTGCCGCCGAATCAGCATGAAGTCTTGTCGGAAATCGTCATGCGCGCGCAGCAGATCGTGGGCTTGCTCGCCGGCACGATGAGCCATGGCGACGCCTACCAGTTCTCGCGCCTTGGCCGCGCGATCGAGCGCGCGGACATGACCACCCGGATCCTCGACGTCGGTTCGACCACCTTGATCGCGCCCGGCGAGGAGATCGAGCGGCTCGAGAACCGCCTGTGGATGAACGTACTGCGTTCGCTGAGCGCCTATCAAATGTATCGCCAGTACGTGCGGCGCCGCGTGAGTGGTCCCGACGCGGTTGAATTTCTCCTGCGCGATGAGCAGTTTCCGCGCTCCGCCGCCCACAATCTGCTTACCATGACGGAAGCCCTGCAACGGTTGCCGCGCAGTGATAAACCCCTGCGCGCGACGGCCAGGACCCAGCGACATCTCGCCAGCACCGACACCGCGGCCTTGTTCGGCAACGGCCTGCATCTTTACATGGACGAGTTGCAGGTTGCGTTCGCCGACATCAACGAACAGGTCGTGAACGCCTGGTTCCTGCCGCGACTGGATGAAGCCGTTTAGATGCGCTGGCGGTATCGCGCCGTGTGCCGGCGCGACCGCGAGCCCGAACGGCGACGTTAATTTCCGCGTCGCCCCGTTCGATAGTATCCGCATCGCCGAGCACAAGCGCGGTAGCGGGCCCCGCTCCGGGGCGCCTCGTGGCCGCCGGCGTTTGCGTGGCAGTACCGGCGACAACGACACCCGGCCGAGCCCGGCGCGCGGTGCCGTGGCCGCGGTCGGGATACGGTAGACTCGCCGCAATCATGGAACCCGAACTCACCGCCGTTGCCTGCCCGAGTTGCGATTTGCTACAACATCTCGCGCCGCTCGCGCGGCATGAGCGCGCACTGTGCGCGCGCTGTGGCCATTGCCTGCTGGTTGGCGGCGAGGTTGATTTGCAGTTCAATCTTGCGCTCGCGATTGCGGCCGTGATCCTGATTGTCATTGCGAACGGTTTCCCCATCATGTCGTTGCAACTCGAAGGACAGGCACGCGCGACGACGGTGATCGAAGGCATCCGCGCGCTGTGGCAGGGTGACCGCGCGGAAACCGCGATACTCGTCGCTGCCGTGACGATCGTGATCCCGCTGCTCCGGGCATTGGCGGTTATTGGCATCACATTGCCGCTGTTGAAGGGTGATCCATTGGGCAAGCATGCGCGCAGCCTGCGCTTCGTTGCCGATCTCACACCCTGGGGCATGACGGAAGTCTACCTGCTCGGTGCGCTCGTGGCGTTCGTGAAACTTGGCGATATGGCGCGAGTGGAAGCCGGACCGGCGATGTTCGCGTTCGCGGCACTGAGTATTCTGTCGGTCTACAGCACCCGGCATCTCGACAGCCAGCAACTGTGGTTGCAGGCGCAACACTCATAGTGGAACGCAAAACCGGATGACCGCGACGCAACAGCCGCTGAATGCCGCCAGCGCGGGCTACCTGGCCTGCCGGCACTGCAGCGCATTGATCCCGGCGTCGCCGCGCGCGAGCACCGGCACGACTTGCCCGCGTTGCGGCGCGCGCGTGTACCTGCGGCTGCCGTACAGCCGGCAGCGCACCTGGGCGCTCGTCGTGTGCGCCGCGTTTTGCTACGTACCGGCAAACCTGTTGCCGATCCTCACGGTCACGCGTTTCGGCAGCGGCGATCCGGACACGATTTTCAGTGGCGTCGTGCATTTGATGGCGGCCGGCCAGTGGCCGATCGCGGTGCTCGTGTTCGTCGCCAGTGTTTTCGTACCGTTGATGAAGATCGTGGTCATTATAAGCTTGCTGATCACGATCGAGACGCGCACGCGCGCCTGGTTGCGCGAGCGCACGGCCCTGTTCCATTTCATCGATTTTCTCGGCCGCTGGTCGATGATCGATATTTTCATGATTTCGATCCTCGTCGCGATCGTACAGCTTGGCTCGATTGCGACGATCGAGCCGGGTCTTGGCGCCGCATACTTCGGCGCCGTCGTGATCTGTACGATGTTTGCCGCAATCACGTTCGATCCCCGCCTGTTGTGGGACGCCGCCGATGCGCGCGACCCGGCAGTGGAGCGCGTTTAGATGGAACACGGCGGAGACTTGCCGCGCGCGTACGTGACGACGTCACGACGCGTGTCTGTCGTCTGGTTGCTGCCGCTGATCGCCGCATTCGTCGGCGGTTGGCTCGTCTACGATACCTACACGAAGCGCGGCCCGGTGATCACGATTTCGTTTCATCGCGGCGACGGCATCGAGGCGGATAAAACGGAGCTGCGGTTCAAATCCGTGCGTATCGGCAAGGTGACGGAGGTGAGGATTGCGGAGGATCTGCAGTCCGTCGTTGTCGTCGCGCGTATCGACAAGCACTTTGCCCCGCAGCTCGGGGAGGGCGCGCGCTTCTGGGTTGTGCGACCGCGGGTTGGGGCGCGCGGGGTGTCCGGGCTCGGCACGCTCGTGTCCGGCGCGTATATCGAGATCGATCCGGGCGAAGGGGCGCCCAGGCGCCATTTCACCGGCCTCGAGGCGCCACCGATCATCACCGCCGATGTACCGGGTAATCGCTACGTGCTGCAGAGCGACAAGCTCGGCTCAATCCAGGCCGGTTCGGGCGTGTTTTACCGCGACATCCAGGTTGGTGAAGTACTCGGCCACGAGCTCGCCGAAGATGGCAGTCGGGTCACCATCCATATTTTCGTGCGCGAGCCCTACACCTTGCTCGTGCGCACGGGGACGAATTTTTCCAACGCCAGCGGTATCAATGTCTCGGTTGGCGCGGACGGCATCGATCTGCGCACGACGTCGTTGCAATCCTTGCTCGTGGGCGGGGTTACGTTCGACCTGCCACTCGGCAAGACCGGCGAGCCGGCCCCCGCGGGGACGACGTTCTGGCTGTTCGACAATGCCGAGAGCATCGGCGATGCGCAGTACACCGAACAGGTCCCGTTCGTTCTGTATTTCGACGACTCCGTTCGTGGTCTCGCGACCGGCGCGCCAGTTGAGTTCAAAGGTATCAAGCTCGGTTCCGTATCGCAGATCGGCCTCGAGGTGGATGACGTGAGCGGCGAAGTCCGCATCGCGGTTACCGTGGCCCTGCAACCGCAGCGTTTGTCGACGGTGTCGGATCCGAACCAGCCGAAAGATATTATCGAAAATCTGATCGCGCGTGGCCTGCGCGCACGGGTGCAAACCGGCAGCCTGCTTACCGGTCAGATGTTCGTCGAACTCGGCCTGTATCCGGACACACCGGCAACCATGGTGGCCGGCAAACGCACGCTGGCGCAAATACCGACGATCCCGTCCGAGTTCGTCGAGATCAAGGAAAGCATGACGGAGCTGCTGGATAAACTGCGGCGACTGCCACTCGAATCCATCGGTGAACACGCGGTGGCAACGCTTGCGGAAATCGAGGCGCTCGTGAAGTCGCCGAAAATCGATGCCGCGCTGACCGGCGCCGCGGCGTCGATGGAATCGATCGACAAAGTTGCCACTGCGCTCACCGCGGAATTGCCCGTGCTGACGGCGCAAATCAGGACAACGCTCGCCGACATCGATGCGAATTCCGCCCTGCATGCGCGCCTCAGCAGTACGCTGGAACAACTGGAAGCTGCCGCGCGCGCGGTGCGTGGTCTCGCGGAAACGGTCGACCGGCAACCGGACGCGATCATCTGGGGCAAGCGCACGAATAACACGCGCGAGGATGAAAGCGAATGAACCGGGTTGTACTCACGGCATTTGCCGTCATGTTTCTTGCCGCCTGCGCGTCGCAACCCGAGGCGACCCGTTACTACCTGCTCGAGCCGACACCGCTCGCGCCGGGCGCAGCGCTCGATGCCGGGGTGAGTGAACTCGCGGTTGGCCCCGTTAGCGTGTCCGCGTACCTCGATCAGCCACATGTCGTGACGCGCAATAGCAACGAGGTGATAACGCTGCGCGAGAATGATCGCTGGGCCAGCCCGCTCGCCGATTCGGCGCGTGAGTTGCTCTTGCGCCGGCTCGCGGATCGCCTGCCGCACACGAGTGTGAGCGCGTTTCCCGGCGCTGCTGGCCCGATGCAAAACGCACTTCGGGTGACCGTCGATATTCTTCGGCTCGACGGCCAGCCGGGGGGCGCGGCGAGGCTCGTGGCGCGATGGCGCCTGTTCGATCCGGCGACACGTACGTGGGGCGCCGCGCGGGAATTCAGCGGCAGCGCGGCGACTGCCGGTGCGACGCTGCGCGATCTCGTCGCGACCGAGGGCGCGCTGCTCGAATCGCTTGCCGATGCAATTGCCGAATCGTTCTAGCGTGTGAGCCGGGCACACCGCACTCACCGCGGCGCGCATCCTTCCGCGGCCTAAGCGCACACGACTTTCCCGCCTTCGACCGACTGTTCGCGCTGGCTCGCCCGGCGCCAGCACCCGTGCTTCCCCGTGCTATTCGCCGCGTCGATGATACATATCTAAAATTTAGAAATTACAAAAAGTTAAGAATTGTAGTTAATAAAATACATGATATTATTATCAGAAGCGCTCAGGCGTGACTGGCAGCTCACGGCTGAACCGTCCGGGCCCGGCAGCCGCGCACCATCAGAAATATCAGGATCGACTTATGACCGCTTCACATCCTCTGCGAGTGGGTTTCCTGCTTCTCTTGATCGGCGGCGCCTGGTGCACACAAGGCGTGGCGGAAGAGGCCGCGCCGAAACCGCACGGCAGCCTTTTCCGTGCGCTCGCCGGCGATACGCTGCAACGCGATCACAACATCGCGCTGCTCGGGTTCGCGCATGTCTCGGTGTCCGCGGCAAACCACAACATCTCTCGCACGAATCTGCCCCAGGGTCGCGGTCGTAATGTGCAGCCGCAGAGCGGGGTATTGCAGGACACGGGGCTGAATTTCCAGCACGTCGGCCTGATGCTGTGCAAGGGCGCGGGTTGCCCGCCGGGTCACGTATTCAAACCAAACCGCAATGTGCTGAGCCGGGTGACGCCGCTACCCGGGCCGCGCGGCGACGAGCTGATTGTCGACTGGACGATTTCGGCGCTCTACGGCGAAGACGCCGTATTCTGGGCGACGAAGGGTTTCGATGACTTCTCGTGGCAGGCGGACAACAAGCACCGCCTTGCGATCACGCAATGGTATCTCGATATCTTCCTGCCGATCTTCGACGGCGTGTCGCTGCTCGTCGGTAGCTGGCATTCTCCGCACAGCGCCGAGATCGGTTATCCGTTCATTCCACCGAACCTGTTTTCGAGTCGCACCTATATCTTCTCCACGACGCCGACGAAACACGTGGGCGCGCTCGCCGAAGCAAAGCTTCCGCTCGATCCCGCCTACGGTCTGCTGAGTTTCAGCTTCGGCATCGCGAGCGATTGGGGCAGTATCGATTTCGGCTCCGGCGCCGGCGGACCACAGTTTATTTTTGGCCTGCGCTGGCGCAGTCCGGACATGCGCACCTGGCTCGATTTCGAAGCCATATACGGTAACGGTGAAGACGACTTTGGCGATGTACGAGTCGTCGACGGCATTGCGCGTCCGCGCGGTGGTGGCAGTCAGTATCTCGCGCTCAGTTCGACGAACGAATATCTCGATCGGTTCGCCGCTTACTGGACCCTGAACCACAAGGCCTCGGACCGGATCGATATCACGGCCGAAGCCGCGTACGGCTACCAGGAGGGCGGGGATCTCGCGCCGCTGCCGTTCGCGGTGACCCGCGATTCACAGTTCTACGGGGTCAATGCGGGCTTTCGCTACCGGCTCGCGCCGCGCTGGCATTGGGGCGCCAGGTTCGAATGGTTTCGCGACGAGCATGCGGCGAACGTGTTGTGGGGTGGCGTTGGTGCGACCGGCGGTGATGTTTACGCGACGACGCTGAACGTTACCTGGGAACCGATCCCGTATCTTGCGATCCGTCCGGAGCTGAAGTTCGACGCCTATGATGGCGGCGGTCACTTGTTCGCGGCGGATTCTTCGGGTCTGGCGCAGCACGACGAACAGCTGCTCGGTGTGATTAACTTCGAATTCCGCTTCTGACGGTTCTTTCCACGCTGTGAAGAAACCCGCGGCCCGAACGGTAAGCGCGCTGCTCGACGAGATTACGGCGCGCGATCCGGACCACTGCGCCATCATCGACGGCACGCGACGCCGGACCTACGCTGAACTGCGTCGCGACGTACTACGCACCGCGGCCGCGCTCGCCGCCAGCGGCGTAACGCATGGCGATCGCGTCGGCATCCTCGCCGGCAACCGTGCGGAATGGATCGTGACGTATTTCGCCACGATGCACCTCGGTGCCATCGCCGTTGGCCTCAACACGTGGTCGAGTGCGCGGGAACTCGCCTACCAGCTCGCGCATGCCGAAGTATCGGTGCTGTTTCTCGAACCCCGCTTTCGCGAACGTGATTTCATCGAACTGTTCACCGCCGCGCGCGCCATTGAGCCGGGCCTGCCGCGCCTGCGAGAGGTGGTGACGTTCGATGACAGCGCGGATTTCGCCATCGATTTCGCTGCCTGGTGCGGGCGCACGGATGGATCAAGCAACGCTGTCGTCGCAGCCGCTGCGCCGGATGATGTGGCCTGCCTGCTGTATACGTCCGGATCAACGGCGACGCCGAAAGGTGTGCCCTTGCTGCATGCGGGCCTGATCGACAACATGTGGGAAATCGGCGAGCGCCAGCACCTCGTTCGTGACGATCGTTTATGGCTCGCGGTATCGCTGTTCTGGTCGCTCGCGTGTGTTAATGCCGTGTTCGCCGCGGTGACGCACGGCGCGACGATCGTGCTGCAGCATCACTTCGATCCGCTCGACGCGCTACGCCTGATCGCCGCCGAGCGCTGTAGTGTGTTCTACGGCACACCGAACATGGTGCTCGCGCTCGGCGAGCATCAGCACGTCGACGAGTTCGATCTCGGTTCGCTCAGAACGGGGGTAACGATCGGTACGCCCGCGCAGATTGAGCGCGCCGCCGCACTCGGCATCCCCCGCATCTGCAACGTGTACGGTCTCACGGAGGCGTATGGCAATTCCACGGTAACGGATGCGGCGCTGCCGCTCGAGCGGCGGGTGGCGACGGTCGGGCAGGCGCTGCCGGGGGTGCGGATCACGATCGCGGACCCCGACACCGGCGCGGAGTTGCCAGCGCAGACACCGGGGGAAATTGTCCTCCACGGCCGCGTCACTCCGGGCTACTGGCACGACCCGGAACGTACCGCCGAGGCAACGAGCCGAGACGGTGGCTTTCGTACCGGTGACCTGGGTCTGCTCGATGAGGCGGGTTATCTGTACTACCGCGGCCGGCTCAAGGAGATGCTGAAGACGGGCGGGATCAATGTTGCGCCGGCCGAAGTGGAGCAAGTGTTATCCGCGCATCCGGCGGTCGAACTGGCATTCGTGACGGGGCTGCCGGACCCGCGTCTCGATGAGATTCTCGTCGCGGTGATCGTGACCCGCCGCGGCACCAGCACGGACGCCGCCGCGCTGAGCGCGCATTGCCGCGCAAGTCTCGCCGCCTACAAGACGCCGCGGCAGTTTCGCTTCGTCGACCCGGCCGAGCTGCCGCTCACCTCGACCGGCAAGCTGGAACGCAGACGTCTGCCCGAACTGTTTACCTGACTCAGTGGCGCGACCCTGCGGCGAGCGCACGGGATTGCAGCTTGCGCGCGCGCTTGCTGGCGCGAGCGATCTCGCGAGCCGTTAATTCGTAACCGGGTTTGCGACCGCCCATCAAGCGCGCGAATGTTTGCTGTTTCTTTCTCTCCGGGTGTTGCAAGCGCAGCATGTGTCCCAGCTCGTGCGCGAGCGAGCCGTGCCGGAATGCAAACGGCATCGTTTCCGCGTGCGAGGCGGTGACTGTGCCGGCAAGCAGTATCAGCATGGCGACAAGGCGACGGACCCGGCGGATTCCCTGCAATGCGAGTGCACGTGAGGCCGGCAAACATCATTGAACATCCGGGCGTATGAAGGAATAACCGTTAACGGCAGCGTGCCGTGATTTCCGCAGCGTGCACGCTCGGGCGGCGCCGGGCCCCGTGCTTGTTTTGCAGTGGTCGAACCGCCCGGCAAGGCTTGCTATCGTTACGGGACGCGGCACGCGAGGGGTGTCGCGAACATAAAACATCAGCAATGCTGGTTCCTGGGATCGGGAGGAGAATCGGGTGAGCGAGTGGTATCAGAAAAAGACGTTCGGCTCACTGGCCGACACGATGGCGGAGCGCTTTGGCAATCGCGAAGCGCTCGTGTTTCGGGACGAACGCTATACGTTTTCCGCGGTGCGGGAGAAGATTGATGCCGTTGCGCGCGGGCTGATCGCGCTGGGGGTGAAGCCCGGCGACCATGTCGCCCTGTGGCTCATGAACCGGCCGGAGTGGATCTACACGATGTTCGCGCTGGCACGGATCGGTGCCGTGCAGGTGCCGGTGAACACGCGCTTTCGCACGAACGATCTTGCCTACCTACTGCAGCAGTCCGATTCCGCCTGGCTGATCACGCATGACGTGTCGGGGCCGGTCGACTTTCTTGCGATGGTGCGCGAAGTGGTGCAACTGCCGGCGGCCGGCACGGCAATCGACGATCCGCAATACCCGCGTCTGAACGGCGTGATCATCGTGGGTGAGGATCAGCACCCCGGCTGCGTCGATTTCGCCGCTATGGTTGCCGACGGGCAGGGCGTCAGCGACGTTGCGTTGCGTGAACGGGTGGACGCTGTGGATCCGGATGATCCCGTGTTCATCATGTACACGTCCGGCACCACGGGATTCCCGAAAGGCGTGATGCACAACCACATCATGCTGCGACTGATCGAAGAGCGCGCTTTCCGCCTGTCGATCACCGAGTGCGACACGATCCTGAATTACCTGCCACTGTTTCACCTGTTTTCCTACTCCGAAGCCGCACTGACCTCGATGCTCACCGGCGCGCGACAGGTTTTGATGGAAACGTTTGATCCGGACGAGAGCATCCGTCTCGTCGAGCGCGAACGGGTGAGCGTCATGCATGGTTTCGAAACCCACCTGAAGGACCTGAGCGAGGCGCAGGAACGTATCAAGGCGGATGTTTCGACGCTGCGTTGCGGTGTGTTCGCGTGCGGCATGCAGAGCGCGGTACCGATTGCGCGCCGCGCCGCCGAGGTGCTTGCGCCGATGGTGTCGATTACGGGCTACGGCATGAGCGAAATGGGCGCGGGAACGTCCGTCGGTGGTCTCGGCGACAGCATTGAGCAGCGTGCGGAAACATCGGGCTACCCCGCGCCGGGTTATCAGTTCCGGATCATCGATCCGGCGACGAACGAGGAACAAGCCGTCGGCGAACCCGGTGAAATCGTCGTCAAGGGTTACGGGATGATGATGGGCTACTACAACAAGCCGAAGGAAACGGCGGATTCCTACGATGAAGACGGCTGGTTTCACACCGGTGATACTGGCGTGTTGCGTGCCGACGGCTATATCCGGTTTTTTGGTCGCTACAAGGACATGCTGAAAGTCGGCGGCGAGAACGTCGATCCGATGGAAGTCGAAGCCCTGCTGCTCGGTCTCGACGGCGTCCAGCAGGTTGCTGTCGTCGCGTATCCCGATCAGCGGCTGACGGACGTTCCGGTCGCCTATATTCAGCGCCGTGCCGGCGCGAAGCTGAGTGAAGACGAGGTGCTTGCGCACTGCCGCGGCAAGGTTGCGACATTCAAGATCCCCCGGCACGTCTTGTTCATCGACGAGTTCCCGATGACCGGATCGGGCAAGATCCGCAAGGTTGAGTTGCGCGCCGACGCGCTGGAAAAACTTGCGGGGTGCGCCGCGCCGACGGGCTGATCACACCGCTGCCTGCTCCCAGCGGGCCGCGAGAAAGTCGATCAGGGCGCGTACGCGGCCGGGAAGATAGCGCGTTTGCGGATACACAACATACGCGGTCAGGTCGAGCCACTTGAACTGCGTGAGCGCGGGCTCGAGCAGGCCGGATTCGAGCGCGTCTGACAACATGAAATGCGGTTGCCGAATCACGCCGAGTCCACGCACAGCTGCCTGCACGAGAAAATCACCGTTGTTCGCCTGCAGCACGGATTGCACCCGGACACTGCCCGGCTTGCCGCGTGCGCTGCGATAGTTCCAGCTTGCGGCCCTGCCGGCGGTGTAGTGGAGACACCGGTGGCGCGCGAGATCTGCCGGTCGTTTCGGTTTGCCATGTTCCTGCCAGTACGCCGGGCTCGCGGCAACCAGGGTTGTCATGCGCGCGATCCGGCGTGCGATCAGGCGCGAATCCCGCAGTTTCGCGATCCGGATCGCGAGATCAAAACCCTCCTCGATGACATCGATCTGGCGATCGTTGAATTCCACATCAAATTCAACCGCGGGATTCAACGCCGTGAAGTCGATCAGCGCGGGGCCGAGATGGCGCGGTCCGAATACCGAGGGCGCGGCAATGCGGATCCGTCCCGAGAGCGCGGAATCCGCTGCCGTCACGGCGGCTTCGATTTCGTCGAGCTCCGTCAGTATCCGCTTGCTGGCGGCGTAGAATTGCTGGCCGGCCGCAGTCAGGGTCATGCGTCGGGTCGTGCGTTTGAGCAACTGCACGGCGAGTTTCGTTTCCAGTTCCGCAAGGTGACGGCTGACGGAGGATTTCGCGATTCGCATGCGCTCGGCGGCGCGCGTGATGCTGCCGGCATCAACGAGCTGGACGAAGCTCTGCATTTCCTCACTGCGAATCATTGTTCCAAATATCGAACACTCTGTTTCGATTCTGATTGTTAATGATTCCGCCGATGCGGTCCATAGTCGTCTCAAGGATCGCGCCCGCGGCGCGAGTGAAGCGGAGAGAAACAGCGTGAGTGAAGATCTTGCAACAGTGATCGCCCGGCTCGAGGCAATCGAGAACATCAAGCGGCTGAAGCACACCTACATGGAATATTGCGACGAGGGCTATCCGCCGGCGAAGCTCGGACCGCTGTTTACTGACGACGCGGTGTGGACGAGCGAAATATTCGGCCGCCACGAAGGTCGCGCCGCGATCGAGGCGTTTTTCGGCGGAGTGTCGACGGACATCGTGTTTGCCGCGCATCTTGCACTAAACGGCATCATCGACGTCGACGGTAATCGGGCCAGTGGAAAATGGCGTCTACTCATGCCGTGCACACTGGCGGAGGATGGTGAGAACGTGAGTCGATGGATGCTCGGCGAATACGATGAAACCTACGAGTGCCACGACGGACAGTGGTACTTCTCCAGGCTTGATGTATTTATGAACTTTAACGTCCGCGCCGACGAGAGCTGGGCCGATTCGGCGTCGATGCGACTCTGAATACGTGCGCGAGAACATACAACACGAGCGCGAGGGGAGTTCGTGCGCATCCCCTCAAATCGAAGGGCAGGGGCAGGGACGGGATGCAGGCGTGATCCCAATCCCGGCACCGCCGTGTTGCGAGTTTAACCTCGCTTATCCAGACGCAGCGAATGCCCGCGCAATAAGGAAACCGGAGCTACGGCAATGAACGCGCTCTCACGGCGTGCCGAGCGGCTGCAGTCGATCCAGGACATCATCGCGCTGAAGCATCGCTACTGGCACTACAACGACACCGGGCTGCTTGGCGACAGGATCGCGCCGCTGTTTACCGAAGACGGCGTCTGGTCGAATGCGGAACTCGGGCATTACGTCGGACGCGAAGCCATTCGCACGTTCTTCAACAACGCCTCGCAGGCGCTGCCGTTTTGTGCCCACGTCGGTATGAATCCGGTAATCGACATTGCCGGCGATCGCGCGAGCGGCAGGTGGCGCGCCTTGCTGCCCGGTACATTCGTCGCCGACGGCGTCAGCACGAGCCACCTGATCCTGATCGACTATCGCGACGAGTTTCAACACATCGGCGCGCGCTGGTTTATCCGCAAACTCGATATTCTGTTCAACTTCAATGTCGCGTTCGGTGCTGGCTGGGCCGGGCACGAGAAAATCCGCGCGGTCGGCTTGTAGTGCCCGGTGCGCATCGAAGCCACTACAGGAGCGGCTCATGAAAGAACGTGAAACGGTAACGGCCACGACGGTTGCCGCGGTGGCGGCGGAAAACGCCGGGCATCCGCTCGCTGCCGCGCGCGCCGCGCGTCATGCGCAAACACTGGAGCCCATTTTGCAGATGATCATGAGCCTGCGTGATCTGCCGCTGAAGGACGTGGAACCGGCGTGTGTTTTTCGCCCGCTGGAACGTGAACGCGATGAGTGAACTCGCGTCGATGGAAGTTGGCGCGCTGGCCGGCCTGATCGCATCGCGGCAGGTATCGCCGGTGGAAATCACCCAAGCCTGTATCGATCGGATCGCGGTATTGAACGAGCGCTGCAACGCGTTTGTCACCGTTGACGAAGCCGGTGCGCTGGCCGCGGCGAAAGCCGCGGAAGCCGACATCGCGCGCGGCGATTACCGCGGCCCCCTGCATGGGGTGCCAGTTGCGCATAAGGATTTGTACGCAACCGCCGGCATGCGCACGACCGGCGGTTCGCGGGTTCTCGCCGATAACATTCCAACCGAGGATGCCACGGTCGTCGCGCGTCTGAAGCAGGCCGGCATGATAACGCTGGGCAAGACGAACACGCACGAATTCGCCTACGGGCCGACGAATGAGGTATCGCTGTTCGGTGCCGTGCGCAATCCGTGGAATACGGCGCGCATATCCGGCGGCTCGAGTGGTGGTTCCGGCGCCGCGGTGGCAGCGGGACTCGTGCCGGTTGCGAGCGGCAGCGACACCGGCGGGTCGATTCGGATCCCGTCTGCATGCTGTGGCCTGACGGGTTTGAAGCCGACGTACGGACGCGTGAGTCGCGCCGGCATTTTGCCGTTGTGCTGGACGATGGATCACGCCGGCCCGCTCGCGCACTGCGCGCTCGATGCGGCGATGTTTCTCCACGCCGTGGCGGGCGCGGATGCGCGCGATGATGCGTGCTCGCGACTGCCGGTGCCGGATTACCCCGCGCTGCTCGACGGTGCGATCGCGGGCTTGCGCATTGGTGTGCCACGCGAAACGTTTTTCGACCGTGCCGACGAAACGGTAGGGCGCTGCGTTGATGACGCGTTGACGGTATGCGAACAACTCGGCGCCGTGCTCGTCCCGGTCGAGATCCCGCACATCGAGCAGGCCGCTGCCGCGGCAATGGTGATGTATCTCGCCGAAGCGACCGCCTACCATGACGACACGCTGAACGATCGCGCCGACCTGTATTCGGAGCAGGTTCGCACGTTCCTCGAGCTCGGCGATCAGATCCTTGCGAAAGACTATCTGCACGCGCAGCGGTATCGAACGTTGCTTGGCAAGGCGTTCGTGCGTGTATTCGAGCACGTCGATGTCCTCGCGGTCCCGGCGACTCCGATCACGGCCACTCCGATCGGGTGCGAGTCGACGCTAATCAACGGCGTCGAAGACGGTGTTTTCGGGGCCCTGTTGCGCAATACAGAGCCGTTCAATCTCGCCGGCCTGCCGGCCGTTGTCGCGCCCTGCGGCGTCGATGCCGATGGCATGCCGATAAGCCTGCAAATCGCCGGCCCCGCGTTTGCCGAAGCCCGGGTGCTGAACGTGGTGCACGCGTATCAGCAGGTCACGCAGTGGCATGCGCAAAGACCGCTGCGCGGTTCATAACGCGCTGCGACGAATAGCGCGCTTGTCGCTGCGCGCCGCGCGCATTCCCGATCGAACACAATGGTTAAGGAGATGACGATGCAACACAGCCCGACGGTCGCTTCGCTGCACGAGGTATTCGCGGACTGGTCAGCCGCGCTGAACGAAGGCCGGCTCGATGATTTCTACGCCTGGTTTCACGCCGACGCGGATATTCTTGACGAAGATTTCCCATGGCGCATGACGAAAACGGAATTCATCGATCACATTGGCTTTCATGCCACGAGTAACGGCGGCGAAGGTGTGTGGGAGTTCTTCCAGTGGATTCCGCGCGAACTGAACGTGGTTGTGGTGGGGCAGACAGGACACGTCGCGGGCTTTTCGACGTTCCGTGGCAAGCCGCGCGATTGCGGCTTTCGCCAACGGTTCATGGGATTTACGCTGACCTGGGCGTTCGTCAACGATACCTGGACCCTGTTGTGCTGGCACCAAAGCGTCCTTGCCGGGCGTATCGATGGCGCCTCGCCAACGTGATCGGGCGCATTTGTTCCCAGCCGAAACGCTGAGCCGCCGCCGCTGCAACAACACCGTTCGTGTGCCACTGCGGTAGCTGCCGCGCTGTGAGTCGTTGCACAGGTGGTGTCTGGTTCTGTTATGGTTGCGTGAAATCATCCGGTGCCCGGTTGCAATGACCGCGGGCGCTTTGTGGCATTAGAAAAAAAGTAGCGGGGGGACGAATGAGCGAAATCACGCCGTCTACAGGCGATCGCCAGCTTGAAATATTATCGCGTTTCGACGCGGATCTGCGTCAGCAGATCGAGACGTTAGTTACCGATGAACTCATTGAAGAACATCGCCTGAAACCGCTCGGTCAGCACAGTGACGCACTCGAGCGCGTGCTGAATTATTTTCGTCGTCCGCCACATTTCGCGCTGTACTCTCGCGTCGCTTGTCATGAATATCAGGTGATCGCATTGCCGGTAGCGCCGGGCAGTGCGCCCGAGCCGATCGACGAGCCGGTTTATTACGACAAGAGCGAAGCGCTGCATGCGGTGTTCCTGCGGCACGTCGACTGGTTGCGTGCGCAATCGCGCGGAGAATGATCATGGGTCTGCCTTATCTCACCGGTTACTGCGACCGTCTCAGCGTCAGGAATGGCGAACGCATCAAGTTCATGGTCAGTGGTCTCGGCACGGACACGGCCGAGGTGCAAATCGTGCGGCTGATTCACGGCGATGAGAATCCCGCGGGTCCGGGGTTCATCGAGCGCGAGATCGACGCCTCGTGCAACGGCGCGATCGCAGTCACGGAGCAATCAACCCAGACGGGCAGCTTCATGGTCGTTGACGGGTCGGAAAATTTCGATCCGGCCGCGGGCTTCACCGTGCATGCATTCATCTGGCCGACGACACCTGCGACGGGACGCCAGGGTCTTCTGACTCGATGGGACGGCGGCAAAGGGGCCGCACTCGTGATTAACGAGGACGGATGTCTTGCCGTGTCGCTCGGGGATGGTGCCGGCATATCGGCGCTCGCCGCACCCGTGCCCCTCGCGTCACACACCTGGTATTTCGTCAGTGCAAGCTACGATCCGGCGAGCGGGGCGCTGACCTTGAGCCAGGAAGCGGTCATCAACGCCTACAACTCGCGGCACAGTGCGATCGTGCCGCGCGAGGACACCTGGTCCGGTGTTGGATCCGTTGCGCTTACGCCCACCGCACCGGACGTGTCGCTGCTGCTCGCGGGTTCTCACGCCGACGGCGCGGTGGTGGATCTGTACAACGGCAAGATCGACCGCGCCGGTATTCATGACCGCGTTCTCAGCAGCGTTGAACTCGCGGCGATCCGGGATGGTGCGCCGCCGCCGGCTGCCGGTTTGCTGAGCTACTGGGATCCCACCGTCGGTTATACGGACCGCGGGATTGGCGACACACTGCACGACAGCGGCCCGCACGCGATGCACGGCCGCGGCTACAACCGTCCCGTGCGCGCGATGACGGGTTACAACTGGAACGGGCGCGACGATTGCTTTCGGCTCGCGCCCGAGCAGTATGGTGGTATCTATTACAACAGCGACGCGATCATCGATTGCCGCTGGGAACCTGCGTTCGAGTGGACCGTCGCCGACGATCTGAAGAGCGGGGTATACGCCGCGCGCCTGCGTTCGGGTGAGCTTGAAGACCACATCGTGTTTTTCGTGCGTCCGAAAACACCGACGGCGAAAATCGCGATGTTGATGCCGACGGCCAGCTATCTTGCGTACGCGAACGAGCATTTTGTGCTCGACGCGACCGGTGTCGAAGCGATCACCGGTCATACGCTTATTCTGCACGACGTTGATTACCTGCTCGGACAACATCCCGAATGGGGGTTGTCGAGCTACGATCACCACGCCGACGGCGCGGGCGTGTGTTACACGTCCTACCACCGCCCCATCCTCGGCCTGCGGCCGAAACACCGCATGGCGGCTACCGGGATCCCGTGGCAGTTTCCCGCCGATCTCTCGATCGTCTGCTGGCTGGAGCAGTTTGGCTTCGATTACGACGTGATTACCGACGAGGACCTGCACCGCGAGGGCGTGGCGTGTCTGAGTCCATACAAGGCGGTGTTGAACGGCACGCATTCGGAATACTACTCGGAAGAAATGATGGACGCCTCGGAGGCGTATCTCGCGGCCGGCGGGCACATCGCCTATCTCGGCGCGAATGGTTACTACTGGGTGGTTGCGTTTCGCGACGACGAGCCGTGGTGCATGGAAATTCGCAAGCTCGATTCGGGCTCACGCGCCTGGCAAGCGGCGCCCGGTGAGTACTACATGGCGACGAACGGCGAGAAGGGCGGGATCTGGCGCAACCGCGGACGCACGCCGCAAAAACTCACCGGTGTCGGCTTCACGAGCGAAGGTATGGATGAGTCGAAGCCCTACCGACGGTTGCCCGACAGTTTCGACCCGGCGATCGCGTGGGTTTTCGACGGTGTGGAGAACGATTGTTTCGGCGACTTCGGACTGGCTCACGACGGCGCCGCGGGGATCGAACTCGATCGCTACGACCTCGCGCTCGGGACGCCGCCGAACACCTGGTTGCTGGCGAGTTCCTATGGTCTGCATTCCGACAACTACCCGCATGTGAGCGAGGAAATCGCGTTTAACTTCCCGGGTCTTGGCGGTACGCAGGACTTTCAGGTGCGTGCCGATCTCACTTACGCCGCAACCACGAACGATGGCGCGGTGTTGTCGACCGGCTCAATCGCCTGGGGTCAGGCCTTGCCTTGGAATGGGGGCAATAATGATGTCTCACGGATTACGGCGAACGTATTGAGCCGCTGGATCGCGGATCCGGACTAGGGAACGCGTGCAGCACGGCATGAACCGCCGCCACCGGGGTGGCAGTGTCGCCATGCTTGCCACGTCGGTGCCGGCAGCGCGGGCATGAACAGCCACCGCGCCGGGTAGCGGGACCGTGGCGACGGCCTGCGCGTAATCGAAACCCGCTTCGCTCCTCGGCAGCAACATGGCAGTGCAGGGCGTGCCGTCTTCAAACCGCGCGTCGAGCGGTCCGAACCAGTGCAGCGAATTGCCGAAATCCGCGAGCGCGGACGATTGCAGGCCCTCGCTACCCCCGACCGTCGGCGCCGACAGCGACGTCGCCATGCGGCCGCCGAACATCGATCCGTTGTCCCGGGTACGGACACCGCGATGGTGAAGTTCCTGAAAGAAACCACACGCTCTCGCTTTCTTGATGCGCGGATCGTAGCTCCGTGGTCGCTGCACCCGGCTTGCGCTGGCGCCACCCGACGTAGCGCGACTCGTCCCGTTAGCGACGCTGCTGATCGACCGGGTGATTTCGGCTTGCGGAATACCGCCGGCCATCGTGCCGTCGTTCGGCGTGGCTACGGGCCCGGCAGTGCGGACCGGAATTTCGAGGATGACGGGCAGTTGCAGCGGGGCAGGGCGGTTGCGCGAGCACAGGGTTTTCCTCCCTCGATGGGTCGATCAGGCAGGTTTCCGCGCGTGTGCCGCCGTACTCCCGGGATCAGTCACTCCGTTCCATGCCTGCCGGATCGCGCCGTTTCCGGGCACTCTTTCGGCCGGGTACGGTCTACTACCGTAGTTCTCGTGTTGCGGGGAAACGATCCATGCAGAGCGGGGGCGGGCGGACGCGCCCCGGGGCGCAGTATTTTTGCGCGGCTGCAAAGATGAAGCAGCATAACCCGGGGTTGGGTGGTTTCCGGTTTTTACACCGACGTTACGCACTGTTACAGGTAATTCAACTACCGTATATGAAGCGCGTGAAACACGCGCCATTGGTTCGGCATTCGAGGAGGCACGATCCACTCATGAAGAAAATTATCGCCCTCATATTCTGCGGCGTCGTGCTCGGCAGTCTCACCGCAAATGCCGAAGCGCGTGGCCGGCACGGTCATTCGCACAGTCATTTCGGCGTCTACCTGGGGGCGCCGGTGTGGCGGGCGCCCGTGCCGTACTATCGTTACGACCCGTATTACTATCAACCGCGCACGGTCATCATCGAACGTGAGCCGCCGGTTTATATCCAGCGCCAGCCGACCTACACGACGGCGCCGGCCGCGCCGGCAGCCGCGCCAGGCGCGCAGGTCTGGTTCTACTGCACGGACCCGGCCGGTTATTACCCGCACGTGCAACAGTGCGCACAACCCTGGGTGAGCGTCGATCCGCGCACCGTGCAGGCGTCGCCTGCACCCTGACAGGCACCATCACAGGAGGACGAACGCAGTGATGAAAATGAAACCGTGGTCGGCGGCAGTGCTCGCGTTATCGCTCAGCGCCTGCGCGACCTATCCCGTGGGCCCGAGCATAACGGCCTTGCCCGGTAGTGGCCGTACCTTCGATCAGTTCCGCTTCGACGACGCGAACTGTCGCGCCTACGCCGAGCAGATGACAGGCGGCGCGACGCAACAGGCGGCAAACAAGGGTGCCATTGACAGCGCGGCTGCCGGCACGGTGGTCGGCGCGGCCGCCGGCGCCCTGATTGGCGCGGCGACGGGCGACCCGGGCACCGGCGCAGCTATTGGCGCCGGCAGTGGCTTGTTACTCGGCAGTGCGGCGGGTACGGATGCCTACGCCGTCTCCGGCTCGCGAACGCAGACACGCTACGATTCGTCGTACGTGCAATGCATGTATGGGCACGGCCACCAGGTGCCGGTGCCGGCGAGCGTCGCCGCGGCACAGCAGCCAGCTGTGCAGCCCCCGTCGCGGGTTGCCGCGAGTCCCGCCACCTATCCAGCGCCTGGAACCCCGCCACCTCCCGGCTACTGAGGACGGCACCTCCGCGGCATCAGGCCACCCGCGATTCCTCGCCGGGGAGGGCTCTCTCCCCGGCGCAATCAAGTAAACTGGCGCCCGCCCGCGAATCCCCGCGGGCGATTTCCGGATCCGCGCGAGTCCCGCGCGCGATTGACGTTTGGAACATGAATCCGATCCGCCAACCCCGCTCGCTTGCTGCATGTCTGCTCTGCCTGTTTCTGTGCGGCGCTGGCGGCATGGCCGTGGCCGATCCGGTCGTCGTGCCGCTGAACCTCGATTACACCGTGGTGCGCCAGGCGCTGATCGAACGCGTATTCACCGGGCCCGATGAATCCCTGCGCATCGCGACAATCGCGCCACGGTGCAACACCCTGACCATGGCGCGACCCGTCGTCGGTGGGAACGACGACGGCACCCTGAACATCGAGCTTGAGGTGACGTTGAGCGGCGGTGCCCCGGTGGGAACGCAATGTCTGCTGCGTTTCGACTGGCACGGCCGCGTGGCGCTGCACGAACTCGTAACGCTCGACGATTCGAACGAACAGTTGATGTTTCGCGTTATCGACTCGAAGATCCTCGGCAGCGACGGAACCGCCGGCGTGCCGGATGTGTTGTGGCGCTGGATCAAACGTTTCGGTCATCCCTACATTGAAACGTTCCGCATCGATCTCTCTGCTCTCGTCGCCGGACTTGGCGACTTGTTGCATCTTGCGTTGCCACAAGCCACTGCAATGGATCCGGAGCACATGTTTAACACGCGATTGCAATTCCCGCGCGCGAACGACCAGGCGTTGCAGCTTGAACTGGCTTTCGAGATACCGACGCCGTCGCTCGTACCGCAGGCGACTGCCAGTGCGCTGAGCGAGGATGAACTCGCGGCGTGGGACGCGCACTGGCAAGCCTGGGACAGTTTCGCGACATGGGCTATCCGGTTTCTCGCCCTCGGCGTGGACGAAGACCTGAGATTCGCGCTCATCGATACGCTGGTGGAGGCGCGGTACGCATTGCGCGACGCGCTCGTTGCAGACAATCGCAGCACCGACCCCGTGCGCGAATTATTCACCGCTACGTGGACGCGTCTTGCACCACTCGTCGAGCAAGCAGTACGTGACGTCGACAGTGCCACGGCACTGAGCTATCTCGCGTTCGTCAGTGCGGGTGACGCGCTGGCCGCGATCGATGCGAGTGGGGAGTACACCGGATTGCGGATTTCGCGTGCAACCCTGCTCGAATTCGCCCGCTCGCTCGCGCCGGAGATCACTGATGACGACATCGAATACACGCTCGAACCGGATCCGACGCTGCGGCGCCTGTTCGGTTTCCCGGATCAGTTTGCCGCGAACACCCCGCAAACGGGGCGCTTCTGGTTTGATCTGCTCATCCCGACCGCGTGGGCGGAGTCGCCGCTCGCCGACCTCGCCAGGCGCCTGAATCATTGGGCTCCGCAACGTGACGACCTCGACGACTATCTCGCGACCGTCGACTCCCTGCTCCGCGAGGTTGAAGCGGGGGAGCGCGAACGTAACAAGGTGCCGGCGGATGTGGTTGCGGTTTACAGCGCGTTGTTACGCGCAACTGCCTGGCAGGAAACCTGCTGGCGCCAGTTCATCGACAAGCAGGGTTCGCTGCTACCGATCCGTTCCAGCGCGGGGTCGGTCGGTCTGATGCAGGTAAACCAGCATGTGTGGCGCGGCATCTACGACGTTGAGCGTCTGGGCGCGGACATTGCCTACAACGCGTGGGCCGGTAACGAAATACTCGTGCATTACCTTGTCGATTACGCGATCAGAAAAAAGGAACACGAGATAACCGGTTCACTGGATAACCTCGCGCGCGCGACGTATGCGGTATACAACGGTGGGCCCGGACACCTGAAGCGCTATCGCCTCGACGATACGAAACGCACGCTGCGCGCGATCGACAATGCATTCTGGGACAAGTACACGAGCATTCAGAGCGACGGCGCGAGCGCGGTACGGCGCTGTTACGGTGCGGATTGATCCGCACCAGGCACAACGCCAGCGGCGTTGACGCAAGGTGGCGGCAGCACACTCGGGTCTCGGCGAACAGCACGCCTTAGGTGGCTTCGACTAGGAGCGTGCGCGCGGATTACGAAACAACGCACCGCGCCCGGCACTGAACGGCGGCGGTTAACGACACACCGGGGTATCAATATTGCCGGGTCCGCGTCTAAGTGCGTGCTTCAAATTACGAAACACGAACCTCGATGGACCCGATACCGTTCCCCTCCCAGGTTAATAGAAGCGGTCTCAAAAATAGATGACGTCGCGCCGGGAGTCATTTTTGCGCGATCCAAGGCGCGAAGAGCGTGGTTTAGCCGGGCTAAATGAGCGATGAGTAACGCCGGAGTGCGCAAAAATGGCCCCGGCCCTTCGGGTTGCGCCCTGAAATCAGCGCTGACGGCGTTGCCGTGCTTGGAAATGGAACCACCATTCCCGGCGCACGGCGCCTTGTCATCACCGATTTCAGGGCGCAACGCGACGCCATCTATTTTTGAGACCGCTTCTAGATAGGGGAGGGGAAGGGACAGGGATGGGGTGTAGAGAGCAATCCCGGTCCCGAAGTCGTCGGGTCTCAAGTTTACGCACACCTGCTTAGGTGTTGATGAGGGTTTTCGCCATGCGCTGGTTCTGCAGCAAATCGGCCAGCGTGTGCTGCTTCACCTCGTCGAGAAACGCGCGCTGCGCTTTCCCGAACACGTGGTTCAGGTCGCATGACGCCCGCAGCGGACAGTTCGCTTCGTGGCAGTCGATGAGCGGACTGATGCCTTCAAACTCCATGAACACCTTGCCGAGATTGATCTTACCCGGCGATTTCTTCAGATCCATGCCGCCGCCTTTGCCGATGTAGGTGTTGATATAACCCAGCGTCGACAGTTGATGGACGACTTTACGTAAATGCTCGTGTGAAATGCCGTAGTAGCTCGCGATTTCCGCCATCGTGGCACGTTCGCGGTTATTGATAGCGAGGTACATCAGTACCCGATAGGCGTAATCGGTATATCGGTTTATCCGCATTGCGCGATAATGTTAGCGCAGTCCGCGATTGATTGACACGCGCCACCCCTGGCCCGTGTGACGCGAATTTCCGCCTTGCGGCGCGGGCGTATCAGATCCGTCGCGATCACTCTCCGGCGGTTACGTGCGTTTTCTTTTTCTTCTTCTTTTTCTTTTTCGATGCCTGCGCGATCGGCTGACCCTTGAAGCCGGCATGATCGTACATGCCATAAGGCTTCTTCATCGTCTCGCTCATGTAAAAGTCCGGGTCGTAGCTAGCGTCCTTGTCTTTCCACACGTACCAGTCATCGTGCTCGATACCTTCGTACTCAACAATCATGACGGCGCCACCGGGCATCTTGCCACTGTTCGAAGTGTGTTGTTCGATGTGATCGTGGTTGATCCAGCGCCCCGGATTGTCCATGCGAGCGATGACATCCACCCGCGCACCCATTGGCACATCAACGACATCCGCCCAGTAAGGCGCATCGAGCGGCAAGCCGTCCTTGTGCGTTACGAGTACATCATGCCCGTGCAGGTGATAGGCGGTTTCCGAGCTGGCGCTGAACAACCGGATCCGCAGTACATCCCCTTCCTTCACCCGTAAGGGCTGATTGATCGGAAACGACTTGCCGTTGATGGAATAGTAATCCGGGATCTCGCGCGGGTGACCGCCTTTACCGTATTCCATGGCAACATCCGAATCCCAACCGGAAAACATCATGATCACATCCTTTGTGACCTCTTTTTCAATCTCGCTCGGCTCCTTCGGGTCGACGATCATGGGGCCCCACATGCCGCGCACGCCAAGGTGTTCCGCGACGTTGACGTGGCAGTGGTACCAGAGGCTGCCGGGTTTGTCGGCGACGAACTTGTAGACGAAACTCTCGCCCGGCTCGATCGCCAACTGGGTGATGTTGGGCACGCCGTCATTGCGCCACGAGTTCGTCTGGTAGGTGCCGTGCCAGTGAATTGTGTGGTTCAGTGACGTCAGGTTATGCACGGTGATCTCGAGGTCGTCGCCTTCAGCGACATGAATCAGCGGCCCCGGAACCTGACCATTGAAACCCCACACCCTGGCGCGAAAGTTTGGTGCAACCTCAATTTCAACTTCTTCGATAGTCATCTCGAATTTTCTGAGTTCCGCCTGGCAGTTCTGCACCAGCAGTAGCGCGCCGATAACAACGACAGCGATGCCAGGCAGAGCGTGCCCGCGGCTTGCACGTAATTTCACGATTCGTTCTCCCTAGTTCACGTCTTTGCTACAGCAAACGCTGCGCAAGTACCGCACGAGCGAATGGATTTGATCGTCAGACAGATTCGCATCCCAGTTCGGCATCAATACGGATTTGTCGATTGCCGTGCCTCCGTGTTTGATCGCTTTGAACAAATCCTCATCCGTGCGCGTCATCATTTCCTTCGTGTCGGTATGATCTTTAGGCAGTACTTCCATATCGTCGACGTTGATGCCGTATCCGTCTCCCTCGAGACCGTGGCATTGGGTGCAGTAGATGCGATACAGATCCTCGCCCGTCGCCGCCGAGGGTTGTGCTGCCACCGGACATTGGCTCGCGAACGTCAGCAGCAGAATCGTGATTGAGTGGCGTGTCATTGCGTTTGCTCCGCGACAAGTTTCAGATAATCCGCGATCTTGTGAATGTCGGGCTCTTGCAGATGCCGGTTCGGCATCATCGAATGCGGATCCCATGCGGTTGGATCGGCCGTGTAGGAAACGATGAACGCGGCTTGCAGCCGATGCCACGCCGTGTACAGTTCAGGACCCGATAACCCGCCGCTGTCCGTCGCATCGCGATGGCATGCCCCGCAGCCCTTGAACTTGTTGAAGTTCATTTTCCCGAGCATGAGGGAGCCGGTTTTCGGTTCATACGGTGTGCTCAGCGGCGGCGGACTTTCCAGTTGCCGGCTCATCAGGCTTGCAACTACCGCATCGACGTGCGCCTCGCCAACGGATGGATGATCCGGGAGCGTCGTCGTGTCGATGACGTCGCCTTCATCCGTGACGACAGTGTGATCGGGCGGAAAGCTGCCTCCGGGCCTGATTCTGGTGGGGGCGACCAGCCAGGCCCGGAGCCAGTCTTCCCTGAACTTGTTGCCGGCATAATGTAGCGGCGGTCCCTTGCGCAACGCGCGTTCCGAGAACGGAAGTGCGCCGACGTCGGCGGGTGTCAACGCATGGCACGTTGCGCACTGCGCCGCCAGGTATTCTTCGCCCCCGGCCGCCGCCGCGGCAGCGACGAGGGCGGTGGCCGCGACTGTGATTGCGCAGCAGAGTCGGTGGAAGCGTACATATCGCGCCATTTCGATCATCAACAGGCTCCTTGTCAGCAGGCGGGCGGTAAGTCGCCCCGGTGGTTCAGCGCAGGATCAGATTGCCGTTGCGGCCTTTTTCCGGATCGGCGCCGGTGTAGTTCATCAAAACGCTGATTGCGCCATTGAGTGCGTGCTTCATGCGGTGATCCACGAGAGCGTTGTTCGTGTTGCGGTCGGCGGGACTCACGATGTCGAAAACCATGCCGTGCGCAGGCGGCACGTCGACGGTTTGCATGCCGTAACGCACATTGTTCGGATTGCCGTTATCCCACACGCGCTCCCAGATCCCCGCTATCGGATGGAAGGCGGCCGCTTCATTGATGCTCGCGTTGACGAAATACAGGCGCACGCGCTCACCAGGTTCGGATTCGAGCGCAATGCTCGCGTTCGCATCATGGACGGGGTCGTAGTGAAATACCTTGCCGTTCACGAGCGATGCTTTCCAGCCTACGCCCATGGTGATATCGCTGGGCTTCGTGCCTTCCTCGAATAAATCGCCCTGGACGATGACGTATTCGCGGTCGGGGCGCGGCAGTGCCTCGCCGTAAACTTCTGCCGGATCGACGATAATCACGCCGTACATACCCCGCGCGATGTGTTCAGACATGGCATCCGATCCGCAGTGGTAGATAAAAACCCCGGGGTACTCCGCGACAAACTGGAATTTTTTCGTCTTGCCGGGTTTTACCGGGGCAAACTCACCGAGCACGTCCGCCCGGGCGGCGTGGAAATCCATCGAGTGACTCTGCCGATTTGCCTTATCGTTGTGCAGGGTGAAATCGACGATGTCACCTTGCTTTACGCGCACGAGGGGGCCAGGGATCGTACCGCCGAAAGTCCACATGGATTGTTTCGTGCCGGCATTGTCGATCTGGATTTCGAGTTCCTTGACCGTCATTTCAACACTGACGGTCTCGGCGACGGCGAACCCCGACCCCGCGAAACACAGCATACCGAAGGCGAATATGGCTGTTTTCATTGTTCCTGTTCCTCGCGATATTTATAAGATGCAAACGAAATACATTATTAAGATAGCGGAACTAAAGATGTATATCAATGTCATCATCTAATGCAATTCAAGTTACGCTGGCTGCGTTTGCCGACGGCATTACGGCGGTCGCGGTCATGCTGTGCGATGAGAGCCGGGAAACCGCTGCCCGAGCCGGGCCGGTATTGTTCTGAAGGGACGCAAAATGTAGTATGAGGCGATCGATGTTCCTCTCGTCGCTCGATAGCCGATTCCGGACTGATCCCGGCGCGGGATTAAGCAAACTCAACTGAATATCCGAACGGTGACCGGTGATTACCGCTCGCCGCTAATCTATTTAAGGAGACCAATGTGGATAGCTGCCTGAAGTTTTATATTAATGGCGAATGGGTAACGCCCTCCGAGCCGAAGCCGTGTGATGTAGTGAATCCCGCTACCGAGGAAGTGATCGGGCAGATCATGCTCGGCAACGAGAAGGATGTGGACAAGGCGGTTGCTGCCGCAAAAGCCGCTTTTGTGTCGTACTCGCAAACGACCGTGGCCGAGCGCATCGAACTGCTGAAAGCGATCGAGGCCGCATACAAGGAGCGTTACAAGGAGATCGTCGAAACAATTTCCGCCGAAATGGGCGCCCCGATCTGGTTATGCAAGGCCGCGCAGGCAGCGATGGGTCCCGCGCACCTGAATTCCGTGATCGAAGTACTCGAGAACTACCAGTTCGAGGAACGTCGCGGCAATGTCACGCTGCGGCGTGAGCCGGTCGGGGTCTGCGGTTTTATCACGCCGTGGAACTGGCCAATCAACCAGATCGCGTGCAAGGTGTTCCCCGCGTTGGCGGCCGGGTGCACGATGGTGCTGAAGCCGTCCGAGGTGGCGCCGCTCAATGCCGCATTGTTCGCCGAGGTGCTTGACGCCGCGGGCGTACCGAAAGGCGTCTTCAATTTACTCAACGGTGACGGTGCCACGGTGGGCGAAGCCATGTCGCGGCACCCGGATATCGACATGATGTCGTTCACGGGTTCCACCCGCGCCGGCATCCAGGTTGCTAAAGCCGCTGCCGATACGGTCAAGCGCGTGGCGCAGGAACTTGGTGGGAAATCGCCGAACATCATTCTCGATGACGCCGATTTCGAGAAACAGGTATCCGGCGGCGTGCAATCGATGTTCATGAACTCCGGCCAATCGTGCAACGCGCCGAGTCGCATGCTGGTGCCGCAGGCACGCCATGATGAGGCCGTCGAGATTGCGAAGCGCGCGGCGGACGCGACGAACGTGGGTGATCCGAACCTGAAGGATTCGACCATCGGCCCGGTCGTCAGCAAGGTGCAGTTCGACAAGATCCAGGCGCTGATCCAGAAGGGCATCGACGAAGGCGCGACGCTCGTCTGCGGTGGGCCGGGTCTGCCGGATGGCATCAGCCGCGGTTACTTTGTAAAGCCAACCGTATTCGCGAACGTCAATAACGACATGACGATCGCGCGTGAGGAAATTTTCGGGCCCGTGCTGTGCATGCTCCCGTACCAGGATGTTGAAGACGGAATCGCGATTGCGAACGACACACCGTACGGTCTGTCGGCTTATGTGTCCGGGAGTGATCCGGCACGGGTACGCGAGGTTGCGAATCGTCTGCGGGCAGGCAACGTTCATGTGAACGGGGCGCAGCTTGATTTCGGTGCGCCGTTTGGCGGCTACAAGCAGTCCGGCAACGGCCGCGAATGGGGCGAATTTGGTTTCGAGGAATTCCTCGAGGTTAAAGCCGTCATGGATCCGGCCGCCTGAGTCATGCTTGAAACCGGATCCCGGCAATCGCGGCCGGGATCCGGTGTTTAGTCACGCTGGGACCATGCGTGAGTGTCGTCCACGTGCAATCGCACGGACAGCTCCCGGCTCACCACGCCAGTACCCCGCGGTCCGGGGCTCGCGCACCGGAAGGTTCCGGTTTCTCGAGGGGTTTGCGCGCACCGCGCAGTCGCTCAGCGGACTTCCTCACCGGTAGCCAGCAACGGCGCTGCATCCAGCGACTCGGCATCCATCATCGCGGCTACCCGCGACAGCGCGGCGACGATGTGGTGTTGTTCCCAGGTTTCAAGGTCATCGAAGCGCAAAACGAATTCGTGCTGCAGCGGCTCCGGCGCGTCGGCGATCAGACGGGCCCCCTGCGCGGTGAGTTTTACGTTGACGCGTCGCTTATCCGCATTGCAGCGTTCTCGTTTGATCAGACCCTGTGATTCCAGCCGGTTGAGAATATTCGTCACGGTCGCCTGGCTCAGGCTCACGCTGCGCGCGATCTCCGACACCGTTTGACTCTGCGCCCGCTCGATCGCACCCATGATGACGAGTTGCGGGGTGGTCAGGCCGGTATCCCGGCCCAGTTTGCGCGAATGGAGATCCGTCGCGCGGATGATTCGGCGCAGGGAAACGAGTACCTCGTCGGTCAGATTCGTCATGGCTTCCTTTTATCACGCCGGCCCGGTTTCCGGAATCCACCGGAAGTTGAATTTCGCCGGCCGGGTTTGCCGGGTAACGCAAGATAATTAAGTATGGTTCTAAGCAAAAAAACATAGACCCGTCCGCAAAATTTCGGAATAAGCCCTTATAAAAACTTGCAAAAATGTATATAATCCGGGAGTTATATACACTAAATTGTCTACATAGAACAAAATAATACATACAACACCATGCAAAAAACCCGCCTGCGTATGCCGACTGCCAAAGACGGCGCGGCACTTCACGAACTCGTACAGCAATGTGCGCCCCTCGACGAAAACTCTCGCTACTGCAATCTGCTTCAGGTGAGTCATTTCAGCGAAACCGGGATCATCGCCGAATGCGATAACGCCCTCATTGGCTTTATCACCGGCTACCGTGTGCCGGGCCGTGACGGGGTTTTATTCGTCTGGCAAGTCGGTGTGAGTCCGGCAGGTCGCGGCCAGGGTCTCGGCGTGCGCATGCTGAACGCTCTGGTTGCGCGTGTGGGCGACGTTGATACGGTTGAAACGACGGTAACGTCCGATAACACGGCATCGACCGCGATGTTCGAGAAATTCGCCCGCGAGAACGGCGCGTCGATCTCACGCGAGGTTCTGTTCCACAAGCAGGAGCATTTCGCGTCGCGACACGAGGATGAGGTGTTGTTTCGCATCGGCCCGTTGGCAACGACGCGAACCCGGGCAAGTTCGGTAGCGCGCGCCGATTCGCTCGCGCCGGCACATTAATCAAAGAGGAAAGACAGTCATGACTGACGTATTTGAACAGATGGAATCCGGTGTGCAGAGTTATGCGCGGAATTTTCCGGTCGTTTTCGAACGTGCATGCGGACAATATCTCTACGACGTGGACGGCCGCGAGTACCTGGATTT
This sequence comes from Gammaproteobacteria bacterium, assembly GCA_965216305.1. Classification (GTDB taxonomy): domain Bacteria; phylum Pseudomonadota; class Gammaproteobacteria; genus UBA11873. The sequence goes on from OZ244144.1 coordinate 1,129,349, forward strand.
TCTGGCCGGAGCCGGCACGCTCAATTACGGCCACAACCATCCGGAACTGAAAGCCGCATTGCTCGACTATGTTGCAAGCGACGGTATCACCCACGGGCTCGACCTGCATACGGTCGCCAAAGAAACATTTCTCACAACGTTCCAGGAACTGATATTCGAACCGCGCAAGCTCGATTACCGCGTTCAGTTCACCGGGCCGACCGGCACGAACGCAGTAGAAGCTGCGTTGAAACTCGCGCGCAACGTTACGGGCCGCCACAACGTCATCAGCTTTACGAACGGTTTTCACGGCGTGTCGCTGGGCGCTATGGCGGCGACCGGTAATTCGCATCACCGCGGCGCGGCCGGGATTCCGCTGACAGGTACAACCACGATGCCGTTCGATGGCTACCAGGGCGATGCCGTGGACACGGTGAAATTCCTCGCGCAGATTATTGATGATTCGTCCAGCGGCGTCGATCATCCGGCTGCCGTTATCGTCGAGACCGTGCAAGGTGAGGGCGGCTTGAACGTCGCGAGCTTCGACTGGTTGCGGGATCTCGAAATAGTGTGCAACACGCGGGATATCCTGCTCATCGTCGACGACATCCAGGCTGGATGCGGTCGCACGGGCACATTCTTCAGCTTCGAGCCGGCGGGCATCCGGCCGGACATCGTGACGATGTCGAAATCGCTGTCTGGATACGGTCTGCCGTTCGCCGTGACCCTGTTCAAACCGGAACTCGATCAGTGGAAACCGGGGGAGCACAACGGAACGTTCCGCGGCAACAACCACGCCTTCGTTACGGCGGCCAAAGCGCTCGACATCTTCTGGCGCGACGAAGTTTTCAGCGCCGCCGTCATGGAGCGCGGGGAACACTTGCGCGATCGCCTGGCGGCAATTGCGGCAGCCGCGCCCGGCGGCTTCTTTAGCGTGAAAGGCCGCGGCATGATGCGGGGAATCGAGTGTAAGGACGGCGCGATCGCCGGCGCCATCGCCGCGGAATGTTTCGAGCACGGTCTCGTCATCGAAACGAGTGGCGCCGACGACCAGGTAGTGAAATGCCTTTGCCCACTCACGATTACGAGTGAGCAGCTCGACACCGGTCTCGACATTATCGCGGCGGCGGCGCAAACGGTCGTTGCGAAACACTACAAGAAGGCATCCTGAAATGATTGTACGAACATTGGCCGCGGCCGCGGCTGGAGAACGACGCATCAAGGCGGAAAACTGGGACAGCGTGCGCCTGTTACTGAAATCCGATGGCATGGGGTTTTCGTTTCATATAACCACCATCTATGCCGGCACGACCACGAAGATGCATTATCAGAACCATCTCGAAGCTGTGTTTTGCCTGCAAGGCCAGGGAATCCTGCGTGATTTCGCGACGGGCCAGGAGCACACGATAGAACCCGGTGTGATCTATGCGCTCAACGAACACGATGAGCACGAGCTCAGCGCCAGCGAAGAACTCATTCTCGCCTGCGTTTTCAACCCGCCGCTGCATGGCAAGGAAGTGCATGACCATACCGGGGCGTACGCGTTGGAAGCCGAAGCGATCGCGAGCTGAGTGGGTCTGCAGTGATGAACGATTTCTATCCCACACGTGGCGACAGCCCGTCCGCGCTCGAACGCCAGGATCCGGTTGTGTACTGGCCAGAGAATCCGAGTACCGAGATGCAGCGGGACGACCGCCTGCGCCGGTTTGAACGCGATGGTTACCTGTTCCTGCCGGAATTATTCTTTCAAGGCGCCGCCGAGACGCTGAACCAGGAAGCTGAAAACCTGCGGCAGCATGCGCTGCGCGAACGTCCGGAGACGGCTTTTTTTGAAGCGGACTCCGCTGCGGTTCGTTCCGTGTTCGCGGTGCACCGCCACTCGGAGGTATTTGCGCGTGCGTGCGAAGAACCGAAACTCCTCGAGTTGGTGCGGAACATACTCGGCGACGATGTGTATGTGCATCAGTCGCGTCTGAACTACAAACCCGCGTTCAAGGGACGCGAGTTTTACTGGCACAGCGATTTCGAGACGTGGCATGCGGAAGACGGCATGCCGCGCATGCGCGCGGTTAGCCTGTCGGTTTCGCTCACCCCATCGTTGACCACGAACGGCCCGCTCATGGTCATTCCCGGTTCGCACAAGACTTTCATCAGCTGCGTGGGCGAAACCCCGCGCGATCATTTTCGCGAATCGCTCGTACAACAACAGGTTGGTACGCCTGATGAAGCGTCTCTGGCGGATCTGGCGAAACGTCGCGGTGTGAAAGCACCGACCGGCGGACCGGGCTCAGCACTGCTGTTCGATTGCAACACCATGCACGGCTCGAACGGCAACATCACGCCATTTCCGCGCACGAACCTTTTTATTGTCTACAACGCGTGCTCCAATCGTCTTGCCTCGCCGTTTGGTGGCACCACGCCACGACCGGAGTTCATCGGCGCGCGCGAGCACACCGCAACGCTGCCGAGAAGTCATTAATGAACGGAGTCCAGACTGTTGAAAAGATAGGCGGCACGTCGATGGCGCGCCTGCCCGATCTCGTCGAACCATTGTTTCTTGATGGGGGTGGCAAACCGCGTTACGGGCGGATCTTCGTGGTGTCGGCCTACGGCGGTATCACGGATCTTCTGCTTGAGCACAAGCATTCCGGTGAGCCCGGCGTATACGCGCTGTTCAGCGGCGGTGACAACGCTGATGAATGGCAGGACCGCCTGTCGGACGTCGGCAACAAGATGCGCGCGATCAATGCGGATCTGTTCGCGGAACGACCGCATATGCTGCGTGCGGCGGATCGCTTCGTCGATGAGCGCATCGCGGATGTGCGGCAATGCCTTGGCGACGTCAAGCGCGTTTGCAGTTTCGGGCCATTCGCTCTCGATGCGTATCTCGACCGCGTGCGTGAATTGCTGTGTTCCATGGGCGAGGCGCACAGCGCCCGCAGCGCCGCGATGATCCTGCAGGATCGCGGAGTCAACGCGACATTCATTGACTTGACCGGCTGGCGCGACAACCGTGTGTTCAGCCTCGACGAGCGCATCGAAGCCGGATTGGCGAATACGGATTGCGCCACGGAGTTACCTATCGTCACCGGTTACGCCCAGTGCGAAGGCGGCCTGGTGAGAAAATACTCCCGCGGCTACACGGAAATCACCATGAGCCGCGTCGCCTTGCTCGCGTCTCCGGACGAAGTTGTCATTCACAAGGAGTACCACCTGTCGAGCGCGGATCCGAAGCTCGTCGGTGCCGAGGTAAGCGTGCCGATTGGCCGCACGAACTACGACATCGCCGACCAGCTCGCGAACCTCGGCATGGAGGCGATACACCCGAGTGCGGCGAACATGCTGCGCCAGCGTGGCATCCCGTTGCGAGTGCGCCATGCCTTCGAGCCGGAACACGACGGTACCCTGATCGATTGCGATTATCACAGCGCCCAGCCGCGTGTCGAAATTATCGCCGGTCGCTCAGGTCTCATCGCTTTCGACGTGTTTGATCAGGATATGATCGGGCAACAGCAGGATTTCGAGATAGAGATTATCGAGCACCTGAAACGATTCAAGATCAGGCCCATCGGCAAGGACATGAACGCTAATTCAATCACGAACTACGTGGACTGTTCGTTGAAAACGATGAAGCGGCTGATCAAAGAGCTCAACAAGGCGTTTCCCAACGCCGTGATCGAAACGAAGAAGGTTGCGTTTGTCTGTGCGATTGGTACGGACCTGGATTTACCGGGGATCCTCGCGCGCTGTGCCGGTGCGCTGGGCGCGGCCGACATCGCGATCCTGTCCGCTTCGCAACCTCTGCGCGGCGTCGATGTTCGCTTCGTCGTGGCACAGAGTGATTACAAAGCCGCGGTTACGGCATTGCACGACGCTCTCGTAGTGAATCCGGTACGGGTGGACGCCGCAGCATGATGGTGGCGAGCTTTCTCGCTTGCCTCGGAATATTCGTCGTCATCGGAGTTGCATCACATCGCCACAGCACGGGCGGTCGACGTAACTACCTGCTCGCGGATCAGAACGTGAGCCCGTGGCTGGTGGGATTGTCCGCCATCGCCACAAACAACAGCGGTTACATGTTCATCGGTGTGATCGGGTACACGTATGTCACCGGTCTGCCGGCGATCTGGTTGATGGTCGGCTGGATCGTCGGCGATGCCATCGCCTCGCACCTCGTTCATCGGCGCTTGCGCGAAGTGAGCGTAGCGCAGTCCGGCGATACTTTTCCTGCTGCCCTGGCGAACTGGCATGGCAGCAGGATGCCCCGGGTTCAGCGTCTCGCGGGCGTGATCACGGTGCTGTTTCTCGGCACTTACGCCGCCGCGCAGTTAACAGCCGGCAGCAAGGCCCTGACGGTGCTGTTTGGTTGGCCGGCGTATGCCGGTGCGGTAATCGGCGCGCTTGTCGTGCTGGTTTACTGCCTTGCTGGCGGGATCCGCGCAAGCATCTGGACCGACGCCGCGCAGTCGGTCGTCATGATCGCGGCGATGGTGTTGATGCTCGTCACCGCCGTCGTTGCGCTCGGCGGGGGCAGCGCGGCGTGGGCGGCATTGCACGCGGTGTCGCCCGACTACATGCAGTTGCTGCCGCGCGGATTGTCACTCGGTGATACTTACGGGCCCTTGCTGTTCGTGATCGGCTGGTTGTTCGCGGGATTCAGCGTGATTGGTCAACCGCATATCATGATCCGTTTCATGGCGCTCGATCGTCCCGAGCATATGAATCGCGCGCGGCTGTATTACTACCTGTGGTTCATCGCGTTCTATTTCACCGCGAATGCCGTCGCGTTGCTGTCGCGCGTGCTGTTGCCCGAAGCTGCGGGTTTCGATCCGGAGCTTGCGCTACCGACGATGGCGCTCACACTGTTGCCACCGGTGCTCGTTGGTGTAGTCCTCGCCGGGATTTTTGCCGCGACGATGTCCACCGCGGATTCGTTGATCCTGAGTTGCGCCGGATCGCTGTCCGAGGATGTGGCAAGACTGCCGCACAAGATCTGGATCGCGAAGTTAAGTACGGTCGTTGTCTGTGCGTTGGCCCTTGCGCTGGCACTGTCGAGCGACAAGAGCGTGTTCAAACTTGTCGTGTCGTCGTGGGCAGTCCTCGCGGCGGCGTTCGGCCCCTTGCTTACTGTCAGCGCCCTCGGTTACAAGCCTTCAGAACGCCTCGCGCTGGCGATGATGATCAGCGGTGTCTGCGCGGTCTATGCGTGGTTGCAGTTCGATATCCTGAGCGCCTACTACGAGGGCGCGGCGGCGATACTCACCGGATTTGCCGTGTTCGGGATCGGCAAGTCGCTCGGTCTGGCGCCAGCGAGATCCGCGATCGAGGCTCGACCTGCCGTCGTCCCGTGAGTTCACCGCGGACCCACGGCCCGTCGGTACGCGGGTGCGGCGTTCCCATTTCATTCAACGACGCGAACGACGTGTCAGGCCGGTCGCGCGTACGCGCGGCGGGATTTTATTGTGATCAGCCTTCGTTGCCGCAGGTACAGCCGTCGTGGCGACAGCCCCGACCCGCTTTGCAGGCCTCGGAACAATAGATCAGGCCGTCATTGTCCTTCGGGTGTGTGGCATCGTCGGCCACCCGACAATGGCAGCCCGCGTGCGCGCATTCGTAGGTTCCGTCGGCGTTGCTCATGATTCGATCCTCCGTTTGAATTCGCACCTGGTGCGTTCATTCATGGGTGCGCTGAAACCTCAAGCCACGGCCGGAGTGCGCTCCCCGATTTCGCGGGATCGGCTCGGGCCGCGGCGAGCGTTCGTGCATAGCCTGGCTATTTCAGCTATTTCAGCGCCGCGGCAATCCGATCGCCGAGCGTCTGGTCGACCTGGCGCCAGTAATCCAGCGCCCGTTCGAGCACTGCTGGCGACACGCCCGCAGACAGGTGTCCGGCGATGTTATCGACAAGACGATCGCGGGCAGCGTCATCGAGTACGTCCCTGACCATCGTCCCCGCCTGGCCGAAATCGTCGTCGTCCTCACGCAGGGTATAGGCTTCGCGCACCATCTCACCGTCCGCGTGCCACAAGCCGGCTTCGTCGGTCAGCGATGGGTCCGCGACGGGTCCGCCGTAGGAGTTTGGCGCGTAGACCGGGTCGCTCACGTTATCCATGCGCATCGCCCCGTCTTTCGAGTAGCTGTGCACGGGTGCCTGCGGCCGGTTCACCGGGATCTGCTTGTAGTTAGCCCCAAGCCGGGCGCGATGGGCATCGGCGTACGAGAACCCGCGCGCCAGCAACATTTTGTCGGGACTCAGTCCGATCCCGGGAACGAGATTGTTCGGTTCGAATGCAGCCTGTTCGATCTGTGTATGGTAGTCCGTCGGATTGCGATCCAGACGGAGCTTGCCCACTTCGATGAGCGGGTAGTCGCCGTGCGGCCATACTTTGGTCAGATCGAACGGGTTGAAGCGGTATGTCTTCGCCTCTGCGAACGGCATGATCTGCATACACAGGGTCCAGCTCGGGTACTCACGGTTCGCGATCGCGTTGAACAGATCCCGCCGATGGTAGTCGCCATCCACGCCGGCCATGCGATCGGCCTCGTCCTGGGTCATGAATTCAATGCCCTGGTCGGTCTTGAAGTGGTATTTCACCCAGAACTTTTCGCCGTCGGCGTTAACCCACATATAGGTGTGGCTTGAATAGCCGTTCATATGCCGCCACGATCGCGGAATCCCGCGATCGCCCATGAGCCACGTCACCTGATGCGCTGATTCCGGCGACAAGGTCCAGAAATCCCACTGCATATCGTGGTCACGCAGGCCGTTGTCCGCACGACGTTTCTGCGAGCGAATGAAGTGCTGGAACTTCATCGGGTCACGGACGAAGAATACCGGCGTGTTGTTCCCCACCATGTCGTAGTTTCCTGCGCTGGTGTAGAACTTGACCGAAAACCCGCGCGGGTCACGCCAGGTATCGGGGCTGCCGCGTTCACCGGCAACGGTGGAAAACCGCATCAGCGTGTCCGTCTTTGTCCCCGGCTGGAACACGGCGGCTTTCGTGTAAGCGCTGACGTCATGCGTCACTTCGAAATGGCCGAACGCCCCGAACCCCTTCGCGTGTGGCTGCCGCTCGGGGATTCGCTCGCGGTTGAAGTTCGCCATCTGCTCCAGGAGGTAATGGTCCTGCAGCAGGATCGGGCCGTCACGCCCGACCGTCAGCGAATGTTCGTCGCTCGCCACCGGCGCGCCTGCGTCGGTGGTGGTCGCTTTTGCGGATTTTTCACCCATGGTCTATACCTCCGGCGTTACTGTCACTTCGACCTGGCGATTACGCGGTTCGCGGACGCCATCGGCGGTGGGTTTCGGCAGGTTATCTTCGCCGCGTGCATCCGTGCTAATCGCGGATCCGGGGATGCCGATGTCGATCAGGTGCCGCTTGACGGCCTCGGCGCGCTTGCGCGACAGGGTCTGGTTGTAGCCGTCACTGCCAACGGTATCTGCCCACCCGATCGCTTCGATGCTGGCGCGATCCGCGGCGTCGTAGATCTCGCGTACGCGAGCGAGAACGGCGGTCGCATCGCCGGTGAGAGACGATTTATTGAACTCGAAATACACCCGATGGATTTCCGGTTGCGGTGCCGGCGCCGGGGGCGGCGGTGGCGGTTCCGCCACGGCGACCGGCGTGTCGAGTATCTTCTCCGCTTCATTCATCGCGAGCATGAACGCATCCCGGCAGGCGGCGATATGCTCGGGCTGCAAATCCTCGGCGGCCTGTTCAAGCCAGCACTCGTAGGATGATTCCGCACGCGCCGACGGTGCCGGCGCAAGATTTCGCGCTCGACGTTCGTACACACCGACGAGGCGGTTTCGCGCCGCGCTGAGATCGCCAGCGTACTGTTCTTTGAGGAAAGTCCGGCCGTTCACTTCCGTTGGCGCCAGCGGGGTGCCGGCCGCGGCTGCCTGGGCGCGCGCGGCATAGCGGTCTGCGTCACGGTAATCGCCGGACAAACGCTCAACCTCGGCCAGTGCGCGGTATTGTCCGGACAGTTCCTGCGTGAATGCCTTCGTGGTGCCGTGTTCGTCGGCGTGGGCGAACGTCGTCGTTCCCACTATTGCCAGCACGGCGGCCGACATCGATCCGAAATGTGTTCGAAACTCCATGTTGATTTCTCTCTCGCTGTTCGTTCGGTGTCTACCGAGCCGTTTCCGGCCCGGTTGAATAATGCTATGTAACTGCCGTCGCTGGATTAGAAGTTGAAACCAACGCCGAGGGCATAGGGCACCACGCCATCGTCGCAACATTCGTCAACCGGCACTTCGTAGGCGACATTGCCAAACAGAAACGTGCTTTCATTGACGTAATACTTCAGGCCGAGTTCGGGCCCGAACAGCGCTTCATCACGCACGCCCGCACCGTAGATGCCGCCAACGTTCATGCCGGCATAGGGACGCCACTTGCCAAAATCCCACTGGTACGCCGCTTGCAGGATTGTGCGTCCGTCAACCAGTGTGTTCGCGCCCGTATCGTTCAATTGCAGACTCTGTTTCAACGTTACGATGACGTTGTCGTTGAAGTAGTAACCGTAGGAGCCGGTGACACCGAAGTTGGAGTCGTTGAAGTCGCTGTCCGACAAGCCGCTCCCGGTCAGTGTTGCTTCGCGATTGCCCGCGCGCGGGCCCGGATCGGCTGAATACGGCGCTGCAGGGTCGGCCATGGCTACGGTCGTTACTGCTGCCAATGGCAGCATGGCAGTTAATAGTTTTTTCATCACTCGACTCCGCCCCAACAAATTGATGACACGCTGCATGAACGTTCGGGGCTTGTACGCATCTGCAGACTGACCGACTTGTTGCAGGTTTCGTGCCGTTGCGTTCAGTGCGCGGGAACGCACGTAAAAATCGCGTGTGGGAACGGGTTTTTTTGCGGAAACACGCACCGAACGGGAAGTCCGGCGCGATGCGGTTCGGGGCTTTCGGTTCAGGAAACCGTGTAAACCTGCCAACGCGAATGTAAGTCTTTCACTCCGGCCGGCAGCATCGACGGCTACGCGCACGGGGGGATGTCAGCACCATCGATCTGCCGGGTCCGCCGCACTGCATAACGGTACGTGGCGTGCAGCGGATCGTGATGCCGTCATAATCTGCCGGTAAGCAACAGGACGATAAGCACGAGCAGAACAAGGCCGCCCAGGCCGCCGATATAAACGTTCTGCATGATGAATGCGATGGCGAGTACTACGAGTATGAGACCAATCAATCCGATTCGCATGGCTGGGTAACTCCAGGTTTGATGACGCATCTACGGATGCACATCGGGATTCGGAGCAAGGGCCGTGCCAAAGTCCGTTCGAACACGGACGAGAGGCCCATGCTTTACGCTTGATTCCGCCGCCAGGCCGCCGCTATTGTGTCAAGCAATGGTTAATAAAAACGATAATAACGATCCATCGATCCACTGGCTCCGGGGCGGCGGTGAACTCGGTGAGATGATTCGGGCCCACGACTGGGCGAGCAACCCGCTCGGGCCGATCTCCACCTGGCCGCGCGATCTGCTTTCGATCCTCAGCATGCTGATTAATTCAGCCGCGCCGATGCTGTTGTTCTGGGGCGAGGAACGCCGGTGTTTCTACAATGACGCGTATCGACCGGTACTCGGCACGGAAAAGCATCCGCACGCACTGGGGAGGCGTGGAATCGAGGTTTGGCATGAAATCTGGTCGGACATCGCGCCGCTGATCGACGGCGTTATGGAACGCGGGGAAGCAGCGTGGCAAGAGGACATGCTGCTCCCCTTCAATCGTCACGGGTATCTCGAGGAAATTTATTTCACGTTCGGTTACTCGCCGGTCTACGTCGACGCCCAGGTGGTCGGCGGCGCGCTCGCGACGGTGTCGGAATCCTCTGATGAAGTACTGCTGTCGCGACGCCTCGAGACGCTGCGGCAGGTCGCCGCGACGCATTCCGTCACGAGCGATCGTGGGGAACTTGTCGCCGGTATCGCGGCCGCGCTGGGGCGCAACCCGTACGACGTTCCATTCTTTCTGCTCTACGAGGTAGTCGATCCGGTCGTCGCGCAACGGCTCTGCGCCGTTGGCATGGACGACAAGGCCGGCGCGAACCCGGCGACCTTGTCAATCATGACGGATGCCGCGCAGGTCTGGCCGCTCGCCCGGGCGATGCAGACGAACGAGGCGCAGGTTGTTGACGACCTTGCAGCGAGGGTCGTCGCACTGCCCGGCGGCGCCTGGCCGGAGTCGCCGGACACCGCGGTAGTGATCCCCATCATCGAAGCATCCGGCCCGGCGCCGACGGCTTTCGCGATTGTCGGCATCAATCCACGCAAGCATCTGGATTCCGCCTACCGGCAATTTCTCGATTTGCTCGGCTCGCAACTCGGCGCCACGCTCACCTCGGCCCGCGTTCTCGAGGCCGAACGCGTGCGTGCGGAGATGCTCAACCGCAGTGAAATCGAATTACGAACGATGCTCGACAACCTGCTTGCGATGGTCGCGATCCTGTCCGCTGACGGCACGGTGCTCGAGGTCAACAAAGTACCGCTCGAAATTGCGGGTATCTCGCGCGCCGAGGTCATCGGCAAACCATTCTGGGAGTGTTATTGGTGGCAGGGCCTCAAAGAAGCTAATGCAGGTTTGAGAGAAGCGATTACGCGGGCCGCCGCTGGCGAAATACTGCAATACGACGTCGCGGTGCATGGACGCGGTGATGAACTCATGGTGATTGATTTCAAGCTTGCGCCGTCGTTCGATGCGAACGGTGCGGTGGACCGGCTCATCGCTTCGGGGTTCGACATTACCGATCGCGCGACCGCCCTGCGTGATCTCGCAAACGCGCGCAACGCCGCGGATGCCGCGAATCGCGCGAAATCCGAATTTCTGGCCAACATGAGTCATGAAATTCGTTCGCCGTTGAGTGCCATCCTGGGTTATGCAGAAATACTCGCAGCCGCGCTCGCACGGCCGGAGGATTTGCAGTACGTCGAAACGATCCACGAAAGCGGTCTGCATCTGCTCGATCTCGTCAACGACATCCTGGACTTGTCCCGTATCGAGGGTGGTGCGCTCAGGGTCTCGCCGGAAAGCCTCGATCTGCGGGCCTTGCTCGGCAGCTTGCATGCGTCGTTTGCGCCGGCGATCGCCGACAAGCAATTATCGCTGGCGATACGCAACGTTACCGCCATCCCGGCAATGGTGACGACGGATGGGCAGCGTTTGCGACAGATCCTCATGAACCTCCTCGGTAATGCGGTGAAGTTCACCGCTGCGGGCAGGGTTGGAATCGATGTGGCGCTCCGCGAAACGGAGGCATCCCCCCGTCTGGAGTTTGTCGTGCACGATACCGGCCCCGGCATTCCCAGCGCCCAGCGCGCCGATCTGTTTGATGCGTTTTCCCAGATCGATACGACCGATGCGCGCGCACATGAAGGCGCGGGGCTCGGGCTTGCGATCAGTAAACGGCTGGCGACGATGCTCGACGGATCGCTGGAACTCGACCCGGTGGCGGATGGCGGGAGTCGATTCGTGCTGAGCATTCCGGCGAAGTTCCCTGTTGGTGCGGACATGATCGACGCGGGGAGTGAACATGCCGAAGTGCGTCCGCGCGGCCGCGCAAGTGCGACGATGCGCACGCTCGATGGTCGCGTACTCGCGATCGACGATCGCCCCGATATGTGCTTGCTGGTAAAGGAGTACCTTGAACGCGCGGGCGCCAGCGTCGCAACCGCAGACTCGGCGGAGCAGGGACTCGCGTGCATCGAACAGGCGCAAACTCACGGGCAGCCGTTCGACGTCGTGGTCATGGATATGCAAATGCCCGGCCTCGACGGCTTCGCAGCCACGCGCCGCCTGCGCAGCGAGGGTTACACCCGCCCGATTATCGCACTCACTGCCTCGGCCATGAAGACGGATCAGGCGCGCAGCCTTGCCGCCGGATGCTCGGCGTTTCTGACGAAACCCATTGATCGCGAATTGCTGGTGGAAACCGTTGGCGACGCGATTGCAGGCGTGCGCAGCGACGCGCCGCCGCGCACCGCTGCGGAATCCGCGGCAACGGATCCGAAAGCTGCGGGCCGAACCAGCGTACTGCTCGTCGATGACGATCGCAGTGCGGGCACCGCGCTGGCGAAACTGCTCACGCTGAAAGGGTTTGACGTTGAGGTGGCCGGCGACGGCGCCGCGGCTATCGCGACCGCCTCGCAATGCGCGCCGTCCGTCGCGATTGTCGATATTCGCTTGCCGGACATGTCCGGCTTCGAGGTTGCAAGCCGCCTGCGCGCCTTGCCCGGAGGGGCGACGATGCGCTGTATCGCCTTGTCCGGGTTCGAACTCGATACCGTGGAGTTCGCCGAGAGCGTATTCGAGCATCGGTTCCTGAAGCCCGTTGATTTGGCGCAACTCATCGCCACGCTGACGTGATGCGCGTGCTCGCTTTGGCACGCGCTGGCTGGGAACGACGGTTTGCGTGACATCCGTGCCGTCGACCGAAACGGCGCAGCGGTGGAGCACCCCGCGCGAGTCAGGTCGATAAACAAGACCGCGGCCCGGCAGTGAAGTCGCCGACGATTACGGCCGGTCCGCGGTGCGCGGCGCTGGCGGATCCCAATCGCCCTGCGACCAGACTATCGTATCGACCGCGGATCGCCGTTCGATCAGATTGCCCTTGCCGACGGCATCGGCGCCACGGTGACACGTGTGATCGGGGGCTGCGCGGCCGGCGCCGATACGCGGTTACCGCCCTGGCGTTTCGCGGCATATAACGCTTGATCCGCGGTTTTGATCGTGTCGGGGACTGCGCCGGAACTCGTCGGGATGAGCGCGGCAACCCCGCAGCTCACGGTCACGCAGGGTGCGGTAACCGATGAGCGATGCGGCATTTTAAGATGTGCGACAGCGCTGCACATCGCCGTGGCCACGCGGGCGGCGCCGTCGGCATCGGTGTTGCTGAGCACGGCAATAAATTCCTCGCCACCGTAGCGGAAAACAACATCAGTCTCGCGCCGCATGGCGTGACCGAGAGCCATGGCAACCCGGCGTAGCGCAATATCACCGGCCTGATGGCCGTAAGTATCGTTGTAATTCTTGAAGTGGTCGATATCGCACATGACGATCGCGAGTGATTGCTGCAGGCGCTGATGTCGCGCCGACTCGCGCCGCAGCGCCTGTTCGAACGCGCGCCGGTTCGGCAGGGTCGTTACGGGGTCCTGGTAGGCCAGACCTTCGAGGCGCGCGACCTTTCGCTCAAGCATTTCGTTGCGATTTTCAATTTCCGCGAGCTCGGACAGTGAGCGGGTCTGGGCCATGATGCTAAGACCGAGCAGGACATCGCTCACCGGATTGATCAGGACCTCGTCGGCGCCGGCGGCAAAACACGACAATGCGCCGTCGTGCGTACAGCGATCGAGGAGCAATATGATCCGTTGCCGCCGCGTCGCCCGCTTGACCCGGGCGATGACAAGCGCCAGGCGCCGAGTCAACGCGGGTACGCGGATCACAAAGAGGACGAGCGGTCGTGCAGACCCGCATGTCTCGGGCGCAGGCTCGTTCGCGAGCAGCTCCGTGATGGCGGCATCTTCGCCGCTCAGTTCGCGTACGACTGTGGCGGATTCTGCCGCTATCGTCTCGGGTTGTCCCATGGTACTTCCCCCTGAAGTCTGCTGCGCCGGGATGGGCGATTGGGTGCTTCCCTGCGCCGGCCATGTTCCCTGGCACTTCCCCAATCGTCGAAGCACGCAGCAAGTTTGGTGCCAATGACTGTGAACGGCGCGGCAAGCTGATCAAGCGCCTCGATCAGCGCTGTTTTTCACCGCCCGCGGCTCCCGCACCGCCGCGCTTGCGCAAACCCGGATGCCGGACACGTGGCCGTTCTTGCACGCGCGGGTGAAAAAATTACACACAGATTGCATCGCGAAAAACCGGGGACGAAAACGTCGGGCTGGGGATGGCGGCACATCCACCATTACCCGGGTGGCGGTTATCGCCGGGTGTGCAGCGCAGGATTGCGTGGTCGGCGCCACGCGCGCCGGGCCCGGATCAGATCCGGGACTCCCCGGACACGGCCAGCTCGCAGACAACGGGCAGGTGGTCCGACGCGATACAGGCGTCCCGGGTGCCCGGGACGTCAACATCAATGAGCTCAAGTTCCGGCGTGTCGGTGTACACGATATGGTCGATGCGTCGCAGCGCATTGCCTGAAAACCACGTATTCAGCGGTCGCCGCGTGGATACGTGCCGCTGCGCATCGACGCAGCGCCGGGTTAATTGCCGATACGTATACGAGCGTGGTCCGGCGTTGAAATCGCCGAGCACGACGACCGGGCCGCGGCTCTCGGCGCTGCCGAACCATTCCTGGCCCATCAGCGCATCGATTTGCAGCCGGCGTTCCTGTGGCGACAGGCCGAGATGCGTGTTGATCAATTGAATCGATCGGCCCGCGACTTCGGTCTCGATCCAGATCGCACCACGCGGCTCGCGTGCGTCTAACCCGGGCAGCGCGCCTGCACGGATCAGCTCGATCGGGCGCCGCGTCAGGATCGTGAGGCCGAAATTACGTGTTCTCGTTCTGACCGTTGCATGCGTCACGCGATCCATATTCAGGGCGGTGCCCAACAGCTCGGCGTGGTCGGTGTGGCGGCCGTCGCCGCAGCCGAGTTCGACTTCCTGCAGCATGAGGATGTCCGCATCGAGTGCGCGTAAGACCCGGACGATGCGCGCGGGTGAATGGTGACCGTCCATGCCGATGCAGCCGTGCACGTTATACGTGGCCAGACGCACTGTCTGTACGGCATCGTGACGACGTGGCGCGTGAGCCGGACTCAGCGCTTCGCGACCGAGCAGACGCCGCGCTGCAGCGCGAATATCGGCGGCACGAACAAATCGTGCCGCCGGATCGGGCAGCAGATAATTGGTATCCAGCAACGCGATACCGTTCGTTTCGCGCGGCGCGAAGCCGCCGTGGGCGCCGTTCTCGATTGCGAACGTCAGCGGGGGCACGCCGTGCCGCCAGCCGCACAGGATGAGATCGCCGACGGCCGGGTGCTCGCACAAGGCTTCGATATCCTCGCCCACGACGTCAACGAATGGATGCGTGGGGCCAACCAGCGCGGCGACGTTTCCCGCCAGGGCGAATTCATCGTCCGGGGTATGGACGATCAAACGACCACTCGCATCGCGCGTGATTACCGCCGGTACCCGGGCATCGGCGACAAGCTTGCGAGCGAGGGCAAGCCGCGCGTCCACCGCGGTACCCGCCGGGAGATAAACGAGACCAAGCGGTCCCATGGCAACGACGCGCACGGATTCCCGCTCCGGACTGCGCTCGGCGGTCGCATGCGGCCGCAGTACTTTCCCCTTGACGTCGCGGCGTAGCGTGCGCACACGCTGGGTTTGGATGCCATGCGCGGCGACCCCGGCAAGCGGTATCGTCGAACCGGGATCGAAGCTGTCGCGGACCGCGGTTTCAATGCTGGTACCGGTGAGGCGCGCGTACGGCGTCGCCGCTTCCTGTCCGTGATCGGAGTAGATCCACACGTGATAGTCGCGGCCCGACGAACGCTGAGCCGCGGTCCACAGACGTTTGATCGCCGCATCGATGCCGCGCAAGGCCCAGTGGGCGAACGCGGCGTGTGGTCCGCGTCGGTGCGATTGCTCGTCGTAGCCGCCGAAATTAACCTGCACAATCGGCAAGCCCCGGGCAAGGTCGATCTTCGCGCCGATGACGATCAGTTCTCTCAGGCCGATGCAGATGGCGACCCGGGCCGGGATAAACTTCAGTTCCGCCGCGAGATTGAAATTCCCCGTCAAACCCCGAAAAAAATCGTACAGCGCGAGCAGCGTTTCGACCATGAGCAGAAACAATGTGCGCATGACGCTCATCGGATTGCTCAGTGCGATCAATAGCGCCGAGCGCAAATTCAGGTTTGCGTTTACGGCGCGCCATACGAGACTCGAGACGCAATAGTGCGCCTCGTCGTCGCCGGCCCCGCCGGTGAAAATATTACCGTACGCAGCGCCGCCGGTGGTGAGGCCTTCCGCCTTTGCCGCGAGACGCTTTTCAAGTTCGCGCGCTGCTTCAGGTTCGAACATTTTCGTCAGTTCGTCGGTGCCAGGGTCGATGTAGGTAAACGCGGGAACGCTCGTGCGGACGCCGTAGAACAGCTCCGCCTGCACGGCAGGCGTGGTACTGGGTACGCCTGCGTAAAGGTCGTGCAGCCGGTAGCGTTCACGTTCGATCAGGGTTTTGAGAAACGGCAAGCGGTTCGCGGCAAGCGCACGGTCGAAATCCGCCCGCCCGAGTCCGTCGATCTGGATCAGCAGCAGTCCCGGTGACGTCGGCGCGTCCGCGCTGCGACTCAGGCCCAGCGTTCGGATCGCCCATTCGCTGCGGTTGAACAGCCGCCGCAGCCGGCGCAGTCGCGCCCGCACTCGCGTGATCATGACTCGAGCGCGCGGGGCTCGGGATCGTCGGTCATCAGCGCCTTGCCGGCGGCCTCCACGAGGCTTTTGACGACGTTCCATTCAATGCTGATGCGGTTCAGGGTTTCGGCGAACACGTCTGCTTCATCCGCGGCCGGCGGCCGCGCGCGGCCGCACACCGTGTCGTAAAGTTTCAGGGCTTGCCCCGCGGTCGCGTTGATCGACAAGGATTTCGCGGTCTGGTACGCGGCGCGCTGCAATGCTTTGCTTGCTGCCGCATCACGCGTGGCGACCCAGCGCAAGGCATCGCGAAAGCCCGTTGCGGACTGACCGTGCAGCAGCAGGCCGTTGTGTTCGTTGACGACGACGTCGCGCACACCCGGAGAATCGATGGCCACCACCGGTGTCCGCGCGGCCATCGCTTCGGTCAGGACCATGCCCTGGGTTTCCGAGGTTGATGCGAATGCGAACACATCCATCGCGCGGTACGTGCTCGCGAGTAGGGCGCCGCCGAGGGAACCGGTCAACACGACCCGATCGGCGACACCGGCACGCGAAACATGAGACTGGATCGAGCGGGCCAGCGGGCCCTCGCCGGCCACGACGAACCAGGCATGCGGGTTTTCGCGCAGAAAATCGCTCACAGCGGCGGTGAGAAATTCAAGGTTCTTTTCCGGCGCGAGACGCCCGACGTAGCCGATGACGAAGGCATCACGTGGAATACCGAGCACCGCGCGCATGCCGGTACGACTGCCGCTCGTATAAAACCCGGTGGCGAGACCGGTTGGCACGACTTCGATCGCCGTGTTAACCCCGCGTTCGCGCAGGATTGTCGCGACACTCGCGCTCGGCGCAAATACGAGATTGGCCAGATTGGCATAGTCTGTCGACAGCGCGGTGACGAAACGTTTCAGCACGTTGGAGTCCGCGGGCACGTAGTGGGTGTATTGCTCGTACATTGTGTGGTGCGTAAATACGAGCGGCACGTTATGCAGCGCGGCGAGGCGTTGTGCTGACGTGCCGAGCAGAAACGGATGATGCGAGTGAATGACATCGGGTTCGAACGCCGCAGCCTTGTCGTCGAGGACATCCCCGGCCGGCAACACGACAGAAAAATCGCTGCCGTTGAACTTCTGCAGCGCGGCGATGCGGATCACGCCGGTTTCGTCCGGGTCCTGGCCTTCGAACTCCGGCGCGGCCACCAGCACCTCGTGGCCGCAACGGCGATACTCGTCGGCGAACGCCGCCACCGAGCGGGCGACCCCGCCGACATGTGGCAGGTAGGTGTTCGTCATCATTAGAATGCGCATGCTTATTGCTCCGGGTCCGGGGGCTGGTTCAGAACGGCTTCACCGCGCGCATCACTGAATGTGCGACGCGCAAATCCCGGCATGGCGACAATGAGTTCCGGCGCTTCGCCGTGCCACTGGGCGTGCCAGCGCACGCGCGGTGCCGCGGGGGAACCCTCGACGGTAACGGAAATACTGCCGTGGGCCGTACGCGCGCCGCTTAGTTCGACGGGTTTCCCGGATTCGAGCCAGCGCGACGGGATTCCGCTCGCCAGCACGAGCGTGTTACCGGCTTCTTCGCGGACGAAACAATTTCGCAGCATCAAAACCCATTCCGCGGCGGCCCAGCCGTGATGGCCGTCGCCCATGCAGCCACCGCCTGTGCGTGGATGAATCGCTTCCGGCCATTGACCGGTGGGGGAGGCGAGTGTGGCAACGGCATCGATCAGATCGAGATAGCGTTCGTCGCCCGCGCGCAGCAGCACCTGCGCGAGGTGCAGGCTCAGGTAGGCATTGACGCCGGAATGAATCATGTCCTGGAAAAAGCCGCCGCGGACGCTGAATGCATCGAGCAGGTAGTCGACGGTGTCGAGTAGACGCGGGTCGGCGGGTGCCGTGATGCGCAACGGGTAGTCGGCGCAGATTGAGCCAATCGCACCGGCGTCGAGGCGCCGCGTCGGTGCCGCCGGCAGCGCGAGGCGGCCGAGACGGCGCGCGCTCTGCAGCAACGAGTCGTCGACGCGGGCTTCAAGCCGCGCCGCGGCATCGTGCAGCCGCGCGGCGGTGTCGGCATCGCTCGCGGCGAGCAAGGCCGCGGCGGCGCGCAGACCGGCGATGCTCCAGAAGTTGTCCCAGTAGTAATAGTCGTTCGGGCCCAGGTGTTCGGCGCTGAAGCCGGCAGGCATGAGTCCGCAATGCGGGTCGCCGGGATCGTCGGCAGGTTTTAACTTGTTGATGATCCAGTCCGCGCCGTTGCGCACCATGCGCAGGGTGTCGGCGTCGGGTGCGCAATTTGTCATCTCGAAGTAGCGTGCGAGACTCCATAGCGCCGCACCGTTCGAATCCCACTCGCCTTCCTGTGACAGGAAATAACCATTGCCGGTTTGTCGTGCGGCGAAGTGTTCATGCACGCGCGCAACGCGATCGGACAAGCCGAGCGTGAGCAGCGCCTCGAGCATGAACGCGGCGTCGCGAAACCAGAACCTGCGGTAGGTGTACGGGCCTGGGTAGACGTCATGCGGCGACAACAGGATGAGACTGTTGCGGGCGGCGTTGAACAACTGCTCGTAGTGTGGGATAGGGTGTTTGAGCCGGCACGTCTCGCGCAGCACGGCAGGCCACGATTCCTGCACCCGCGGTTCGTGCTCAACGCGCAGCGGCACCGTGGCACGCACCGTCAATGGCTCGTCCGCCGGCAGATCGAACAACGCAACCCCGCTGGCCATGCCCGACGGACAGCGAACGTGACGTCGCGCCGGTGTTGGTGGCGCGTCGAGGGACAGGTAGACATCGCCGGCGGCGTAGTCGGACACCATGCAGGCATCCGGCACGCGATCGAACGTCAGACTGCCATCATCGTCGATACGCCAGTGTCTGCCGGTGTCATCAACCGCAATCTCGTCGACGAGTGCCACGCCTTCCGGATTAAACGGGCGCACCGAGATCGCGAGGCGACCAGGCACGGCGCAGTGACCCATATAGTCGATGTGCAGATTCACCTGCTCGCCGTCGCGCGTGACGAAGGCGCGCGAAACGAGCGCCGTGCCGCCTCGCTGCACCACGGTGGCAACGCAATGGGCGTCGGCATCAACGGTGAGCGATTGCTCGGCCTCACCGGTGCGTGCGCTGCTGAGCCAGGATCCGGATTCCGTTTGCAGCCAGGCATCGAGCGACCAGCGGTCCCAGAACGGTGTCACGAGACCGGCCGGATCGACAATCGGCAGCGCATCCACGCCAGGCAATCCGACCGCGGTCCAGTTGCGGTGGGTCAGGTTAATGTGGGTAAGCGAGAACGCGCGCGGCACGAACGCCTCATCCGCGGGATCAAACTGACGCTGCACCCAGTAGGGCCACAGCCAGTCGAGGTTGTGCTGGATGATGCGTGCGTTGAGCAAGCCGCGCCCGTGCATGGAAGCGCCCGCGCGGAGCAATTCGATCGGGTGATTCACCTCCGATGGCTGGGAAAACTGCTGCAGGCGTGCAAGCAGGGCGAGCGGATCGAGAAAACCGTGTTCGCGCGCGAGGCGCCGTAGCAGCGATTTCCAGGGAATGAACTTCATCGCACGATCGCCTCAGCAAGGCGTGACGTCGGGCGCGGAAGCGGCGGACGATTGACGCTTTGCGAGTTCCGCTTCGGCGCGACGACCGAGTCCGCGCAGGAGAAAGAACAGGGCGACGAGTCCGGCACCGTAGAGGCTCCACTCCCACCACGGCCGCGCGCGCTCCGCACTGACCGCCGTGGCGATATCGCTGGCGAGTGAACCGGCAAGGACATTCGTGATGCTGAGCGGGATGATGCCGAGGAACGTGCCGACGGCGAAGTCGCGAAAATGCACCCCGGTGAGGCCGAACACATAGTTCGAAAGCTTGAACGGGAAGAACGGGACCAGCCTTGTCAGCAGGACCGTTTGCCACCCGCCGTCGCTGACGCTTTTTACGATCGCCTCGACTTTCGGCTTGTGCGTGAGTCGATCGCGCAACGAAGTGCCGCCGATTGCGCGTGCCATGATGAACGCGACGCATGCCCCGATCCCGGTTGCGCCGACGATGATCAACGTACCGTAGACGGGACCGAACAGGTAACCCGCGCCGAGCGTCAGGATGGCGCCGGGTAGCAGGCATATGACGGCGAGCGCATCGATGATGCCGAAAACGATCATGCCCGCGAAACCGAGCTCCTCAATCCAGCGTAACAGCGCAACCGCCCATTCCTCCGCACCGAGTGCATAGAGAATTGCGAGCAGCAGCGCAACGAACACCGTGCTTGCGACGACGATACCCGTCAGGCCGAGGCCGAGGTTAGCGCGGTCGGAACCAGCCGCCGATTCATTGGCATGCGGACGTGTTGTCATCGGGGGTCAGGACCTGAAAGCGTGCTTGTCTGGGGTTCAGCACCAAGGGAGCAAACTTCATGCCACTGCCGGAGTGCCGGCAGCACCGTCCACGCTGCACCGCATTATCGCGCTGCCGTACGTGTGGCGAGCATGACAACCCGCGCTGAGCTACCAGCGAGGCGGAATCCCGCGGCGTAGGGATTGCAGTCGCCGTGTACGATTTACAACGCATCGGCGGCCGTTGCGGGTACCCCGGCTACTGCGCGTACGACAGGGTTCGCTACGGTGGGTTCAAACGGTGGCGCTCTCGGGCTGCTAACTGTCTGCTTGCCGATAGCGGTTGCGATCGCGCGGATCGGCGCTGCCGATCGCGGTACGGGTGTCATGCGTCTGGCTTGCGGGTTCCCCGTGACGCCGTGCCTGGGCCCCGGATGACGGCGAACGCTCGCGTGCACTTTGCAGACGCGCCTGTTCGCGGTACTCGCGACTTTTCGCACTGAGGTATTCATCGCGTTCCAGCTCGTGGAGCTGCCGCGGGAAGCGCGCCGTCAGATCAAACCAGTGTGCCGCCGCGGCCCGCGCGTCGAATGCATGCGCGTCGGCATCGACGTCGGTGTGCGCGAAGAATGCCAGCAGCGCGAGGTAGTAGCGTACGGCGTTGCGTTCGACCATACCCCGACGGCCGTCGATATACTCGATGTTGCCGGCGGCGTCCCGGCCTGTTGCGGTAAAACCAACCTTGTTGCTCGCGACCGTCGCAAGGTAAGCGCCGATGGCGAGTTGCGCGCGGAAACCGAGGCCGTAACGATACTCGAAGCGCACGAGTGTCGTTGTCGCATCGACCGGTGAAAACGTGGCGGAAACGTGGTGATCGAACGTTCCCAGCGGTCCGCTCGGCGCGGTCAGCTGCACGTGCAGACGCTGCGGCGTGTTCTCGTGCAACCGAAACTTCATATCAATCCGCTCGGCGTCTTGCGGGCGTTCGAATTCCTTGCTTCCGCTGTATACACGCATTGCAGAGCCGCCGTCGACGCTCGCATGCGTGCATGACTTCACGTTCAGGTGCAGGGTCATCAAATCGCACCAGTGTCGCGGCTTCCGCAACGCGGCGCGGACACGCGTGAACGGGATCTCGATCGTGCCATAGACAGTGCCGCGTAAACGATCGTCATCGTCCGCGGATTCCACCACCAGCGGGACGGCGAGATCCGTTGCGGCAATTTCCGCGAGCGCGGCTTGCGTGTGCGTGTTCGCGCGTGCCATCGCGGGCGACGACAGCGTGAGTGCCGCGGCCATGAGCAAACAGCACCGGCCGGTCAGCTGGCGGTTTTTTCGTCTTGTGGTTTGCATCGTGTTCCTCAGCGGGAAGTTATTTCGCTCCCACCTCACCCTGCAGTTTCCATACCAGCGACGCCCCCGGGAGCACAGCCCGCATGCGGATATGCTTTGCGGACAGCGGCGCTACGCCTGCGCAGCGCCGCGAGACTTGCCAGGCTTTTGGCGCTATTCCGCCGTCGGCGTCGGTTCCGGCGTCAGCGTGCCGTGGCCGCGGTAACGCGCGTAGGAGCGCGTGAATTCGGCGCCGAAAAACACGATCTGGGCGGAATAGTACGTCCACAGCAACACCGCGAGCAGCGAACTGCCAGCGCCGTACGTGGTTTCGCGGCTGCCGAGGTAAATACCGAGCACGAACTTGCCCAGATTGAACAAAAACGCAGTCAGCACGGCACCCGGCCACACGTCGCGCCACTCGATGTGCACCTGGGGCACGATCTTGAATAACCCTGCGAACAGCAAACTGATGGCGCCGAAGCTGACGACGAAATTCGTCACCGCCCATAACGGATCCGGACCGGGCAAGGTCGCGGCGCCGGAGTCGAGTACGGTAGCGATGATCGTGCTGATCAGCAGCGAAACCAGCAGCACGAACACGATCCCGAGCACCATGCCGAACGAGAGAAAGCGGCGGCGCACGAGCGCCAGGATCCCGGGTTCGTTGACAACGCGGGCATGCCAGATCCGGTTCAGGGCGAATTGCAGTTGCGCGAACACATTGCTCGAACCCCAAATCAGCACCGCAAGACTGAACAGACCGGTCAGGCCCGCGAGATGAGGGCGATTCGCGTCTTCGATGAGCGATTCAACGAAGCGCGCCGCTTCACTGCTCATGAGCAATTTCAGATCGCTGGCGAGGTGTCCACGAGCCGCTTCATCGCCGATGAAAAATCCGAGTATCGTGATGATGATAATCACGAGTGGCGCCAGCGACAGAGCGGTGTAGAACGCGAGCGCCGCGGCAAGACGCTCCGCGCCATCGGCCTGCCAGGTGCGAAAGGCGGCGGTGAGCAGGTGCTTCACGAGCGATAAATTTTGCATGGCAAACTCCGGAAAATTCGCCGCGCGAGCACTGCGCTGCGGCGGCATGGAGTTATTGAGCAAGCAAGCAACGTACCAGCGCCTGCTCAGGCAGGGTAGTCGTTGCGGGAAGCGGCGCCCGCGTTCGCACCCGCCCGCGGCGGGTTCAGGGTTTCGGGATTTTGAGCGTACGACTCACCATGAGACAGCCCGACAGTGCGAACAGGACCGCCGGCCAGTGCAGTGCGATCGGCCCGGCGTGCCAGATCCCTATCGGGCCCGAGGCGTGTGCCGCGACGACGATGCCGAGCGGCACCACGCTCGATGGAATGGGGGTGCCTTCGAAGTGCGAGATCTTGATATTCGCGTCGCCAAGTTCGGCCGCACTCACGTTGTAGCGTGCAAGGCGGCTCAGGCCGCAGAGCACGAAGAAGACGAGTACGGCCTGATCGGCGAGCGTATCGAGACCACAGACAAATGCGATCACCGCGGGTGCGACGCCGAACGACAGGAGATCGCCGAGTGAGTCGAGTTCGCGTCCGAGTGGCGACGCTTCGTGGCGGTACCGGGCAACCCGGCCGTCCAGAAAATCAAACACCAATGCCACAGGGATGAGTCCTGCGGCGAGGTAGATTGCACTGCGCGTTCCGCCGGACGCGACGCCGATGGCGATGAAAACGGCGATCACACCGCACGCGCCGTTTGCGAGCGTGAACAGATCGGCGAGATGAAACTCCCGCACCATCGAAAAGTGTTGTTTGTGATCTCTTTGCGTCATGCATGCAGTCCGGATCGCGTCTGTTAACGATAGCTGAAAAAATCCCGATCGGTGAAACGTGTAAGCTGTCGTGGCGTTGTTGCCGCCGTCATGGCGGGTTTGCAACGTAGACTTCGTAACGGGAACAGGGTTCCGGGAGGAACGGGAATTATGTCCGCGCTCAAACGATATGCCGGCGTCGTTGTGATCTTTCTCGCGCTGTGCGCGCACGTCGCGGCCGAGGAAATCGGCAGTGTCGACACGAAGTTCAACCTGCTCAGCCCGGACGATACCATCAAGGTCGACGCATTTCCGGATCCGAAGATCGATGGCATTGTTTGTTACCTGAGTCGTGCGCACCGTGGCGGCTACAAAGGCGTGATGGGACTCGCCGAAGACACTTCGGATGCATCGATCGATTGTGCCCAGGTTGGCCCTGTTACCCTGCGCGACCCGATCGAGGCCGGCGAAAGAGTGTTTCGTGAACGCCGCTCGCTCATCTTCAAGTCGCTGAAGGTGATCCGCTTCTGTGACAGCGTCAACAACGCGGTGGTGTATCTGTCGTACAGCGAACGTGTGATCGAGGGCTCGCCGAAAAACTCCGTCTCCGCCGTGCCGATTAGACCGTGGCCAGGTGGGGACTCCGCGCTGGCACGTTGCGTTTACGAATAGTTCACGCGCACGGCTTTGCTCTACAGCTGCGGATTGAGCAGCGCCACAGCGCGTTCGAGCAATTTCTGCCGCCATGGACGTAACTGCCAGGCATCGCGGTCGATGCGTGTGCTTAAGGCGAGATCGCGTTCGAACACTTCCGTCAGGTGCGCCGCGAACTCATGGTCGTAGACATTCAGGTTTGCCTCGTCATTCAGTTTGAACGAGCGAATATCGAAATTCGTTGAACCGACGGAAACGATTTCCCGGTCGACTATCATCATTTTCGTATGCAGCATCGCCGGATCGTAGACGTGGATCTCCGCGCCTTTCTGCAGCAGCCGATGCCAGAATCCGCGCGAGGCGAGCCACATGATCACGGAATCGGTTTTCTCGCTTGGCAGTAGCAGGCGGATCCGCACGCCGCGCGCGAGGGCGTCTTCGAGTGCGTTGGCGGTGAGCGCATCGGGGACGAAGTAGGCAGCCACGATATCAACCGTTTCCTGCGCTACCGCGATCGACAGCAGGTACATCAGGTGCATGCTTTCCGCGCCACCGCTTGGTGAGCTCGCGAACACCTGCGCCGAGGTGGATCCGGCAGGTTCGATTTTCGGGTAGTAAGTCGGACCGTTCAGAACTTCGCCCGTGACCTTGATCCAGTTGTCGTTGAATACCGATTGCAGTTGCGCAACCACCGGGCCTTCGATCCTGAAATGCATCTCGCGCCATCGATTGGCCTGGCGACCATCGCCGAGCCAGGCGTCCGCAATTCCGACCCCGCCAATGAACCC
Source organism: Gammaproteobacteria bacterium (assembly GCA_965216305.1). GTDB lineage: Bacteria > Pseudomonadota > Gammaproteobacteria > UBA11873. The sequence goes on from OZ244144.1 coordinate 1,154,595, forward strand.
GATGCGCCCGTCAACGACAAGAATCTTCCGATGCGTGCGGTTGTTCCAGCGGGAGATGTGGTACGGCGAGATCGGGTGGAACCATTCGAACCGGATCCCGGCTTCCACCATCGCCTGCAAGCTGCCATCGTCGAGATCCTCGCTGCCGACGGCGTCGAGCAGTACGTGCACCGGCACGCCCGCGCGAGCGCGTTCAATCAGGGCTTCGCTGAACGCTGTGGCAACTTCGCCCGGCGAGTAGATGTAGGATTCGAAATTGATCGAGATGCGCGCTTCCCGGATCGCATCGAGCATCGCGGGAAATATTTCGTCGCCGTTTTGCAGATCCTCGATCAGGTTGCCGCCGACGATGGGCGGCCCGATCAGAACGCTGGCTTCGCGCAGAAACTGTTCGTCGCGTGCGGAAGTCACATAGCCGAGTTCACGGCGGATCTCCGACTCCCCGCTCGCGAAGTTCAGCATGAGCAGCGTGAACGTAGCGGATCCGAAGACGATGACAGCCAGGACTATGGCGCTGATTTTGACGTAGGGTCTCACCGGCGGAGCTGGGTGACTGGCGTACGGGGTTATGCACTGTAGCTGCTCTTGCGTGCGACTGGCAATTGCCGGTGCGCCGCCGCGCGCGTTGGCGGAATTACCGCGCGCTGTAGAAATTACACGGTAACGCCGCGAGGAGACGTTGCCGTTGTCGTCCACAACGCGCCCGCACGGTGTTTCGGTGTCTGGCACACATCATGCTTCGTGGATACAGGGAATCGGGTCACCACGCGAATTGTCGCTGCGAGCGCGGCGGCGATGGAAATACGCTCGCGTAACGGTGGCAGCCCGCCCCCCTGGTATGAAAACGGATCGGATGCAGCATGCTTAAACGTGTCACGGGATGGTTACTCGGCGTCATTGCAATCGCTCTCGCGGTGTTGCTCGTGCTGTACATTTACCGGGTGCCGATCGGCGAACATCTCGCCAGCGCGGCACTGGACCGGGACGTGACGATCAGCAGTATCGAACTCGACCCCGGTTTCGTCACCACGCTCGACGCGCGCGACATTCGCGTCGCGAACGCGCGCTGGGACCGATCCGGCACGCCGTTCGCCGGCATTAGGCGGCTAATGGTGGCCATCGATCTCGCTGCAACGTTGTCGAGTCGCCGCCTGGATCTGCCACTGATCGAGCTTGAAGACGGCGATGTGCGGCTCGTGTTCGATCGCGAGCACGGCGCGAACTTTGCTGGCATGATTGCATCGCGTGATCCCGACGCCGACGCCCGTAGCGCGCCGCTGATCGGTCGGCTCGCGCTTACCCGGATTGGCTTCACGTTGAGCGCCGCCGACGCCGAACTCGACCTTGCCGGGTCGATCGAGGCACGCGACGGCAGCGAGGCGGGCCTCGCGGTTACTGCGCAAGGTAGCGGAACGCTGCGCGAGCGCGACGTGACGTTCTTGCTCGCGCTCGGCGGCCTCGATGCGTGGCAACGCCGCGCAGAGGGTTACCCGTTGCGCGCGGCGCTTACATCCACCGACACCACGATCGAAATCGACGGCACAATCGCCGCACCGCTCGCGTTGAGCGGTTACCGCTTCGAGGTTCGCTTCGCGGGTCCCGACACTGCCGCGCTCGGCGCGCTCACTGCTTTGCCACTACCCGACCTCCCGCCTTACGACGTGCAGGTGCGGATCGCCGACGAGAGCGAATCGGTGATTGGCTTCGAGCGCTTGTCAGGTCACTTCGGTGACAGTGATCTTGCCGGCAAGGGGCGTTACGAGCTCGGCGCGGAACGCCCACGCCTCGAGGCCGATTTGGTTTCGGAACGACTTGACCTTGATGATCTCGCCGGGCTCATCGGCGCGCCGCCGGACAGCGGACCCGGGGAGACGGCATCGACGGCGGACCGCGCTGCCGATGAGCGCCGCGATGCGCGTGCAACCGTGATCCCAAGCACTCCGTTGAAGCTCGGGCAGCTGCAGCGCGCGAATATGCAATTACATTACCGCGCGGCAGCGATCGACACGCCGCATGTGCCGCTCGCTGATCTGGATATGACGGTGATGCTCGAAGCAGGGCGGCTCAGCTTGCAACCCTTGCGCGTGGCGCTCGGCGGCGGCGAATTCGCGGCGGATTTCAGCGTTGATCAATCCGGTGCCGTCGCGCTCGCCGGCGAACTCGAGCGTGTATCGCTCAAGGCCATCCTGCGCGACCTCGAGTTGACGAACGAAGCAGCCGGCACGCTGTCGGGGCAGTTCGATGTCACGGCGCGTGGCCGCAGCGTGGGTGAATGGTTCAGCGAACTCAATGGCGACATCAACTTGCTGACCGCGGGTGGCCGGTTCGACAGCGTGCTGACGGAACTGCTCGGTCTCGATGCCGGGGAAGCGCTCGTAGCGCACCTGAGCGATTCCGAACGGGTTGAGATTCATTGTGGTGCGATCACGACGACCGCGGTGGACGGTAAGCTGAACTTTAACCGGCTTGTCATCGACACTTCGGATGCCGTGATTCGCGGCAACGGCTTCATCGCGCTCGGTGATGAGCGCTACGCGTTGCAACTGAAGGCGAAACCGAAAGACTTCAGCCTGTTTTCGGGTGATGCGCCGATCTACGTAAAGGGCTCGTTCAAACAGCCCGAAGTGTCGCCGGATATCGCCGAGACCCTGTTGTCGCTGCTCACACCGATCGAGTTCGGCGAGGCGACGGATATTGATTGCGCAGCGTTGCTGCCACAACGAAACGCCCGCAACTGAGTGACGACGGCCGGCGCACGAAAGTCCGCACGATCAATGATGCACCACCACGACAGTTTCGCGCGCGATCGATAAGGCAAGCAACGCAGCGAAGTCGCCGCACCGCGCCAATACGTCGACGCCTTTCACAGCGCGCTCGCGCAAGAGCTGCCACCGCGGTGTAAGACTTACAGCCAACCCGGGTTAGTGAGCACGAAAACGGCAGGGTTAACGAGCCCATGGCGATGGCATGCAAATTGCTCGCTTTGAAGGGTGACCCCCGTGAACGCCGCCAGTGACGGCACGTCTCGCGGGCCGGTCTCGGAATTAACCCAGAGACACACAGATAAAGGAAGGAATCCAACATGAATCTCTCAGCAACCAGTATCATCGGCGACGACGTCGTCAACGCGAACGGCGATGACCTCGGTAAGATTGAAGACCTCATGATCGATTGCGCCAGCGGGACGGTGAGTTACGCTGTGCTGTCGTTCGGCGGTTTTCTTGGCATCGGCGACAAGTACTTCGCCGTGCCGATCGAAGTAATGCAGCTCGATATGGAAAATGAAAAGTTCATTCTCAATGAGAGCAAGGAACGCCTCGAAGCCGCACCGGGGTTCGACAAGGGCCGCTGGCCGGAACAGGGCGACACCGCCTGGTTCAGCAGCGTGCGGTCGTATTACAACCTGCAACATTAAATCCGCACAGCCGATTGTGCGACGGTCAGGCTCCGCCCGGGAGCAGGACTTATTTCCCGTACAACGTTCCTGTATCGCGGACCAGGCGAGCGGGAATGTTGTACGGGGATTCGCTGCCGCTCCACGGCACGCGATTACCCCGTCGTCCCGCATTGTTCCCATCCGCACGGTGGCGCCGTCAGGGCCAGCGCGCCTGACGTTTGGAGCGTGATTCCTTGGCTGCACCGACACGCGTAATCTCAGCGGTTTCCTACAATCTGCACAAGGGTCTGACAGCCGGAAACCGGCGCTTCGTGCTGAGTGAAATCCGTGACGCCTTGCGCCAGGTTTCGGCCGACATCATTTTCCTGCAGGAAGTTGTGGGGTGTCAGGACCAGCGCGGACTCACCCGTCGCGGCTGCGACGCGGACTCGCAATTTGAATACCTCGCCGACAGCCTGTGGGACCATTACGCCTATGGCCGCAATGCGGTGACGGAAGGTCGCGATCATGGCAATGCGATCCTGAGCAAATTCCCGATCATTGATTACGAGAACATCGACCTCTCGCTGAACCGCTGGGAACAGCGCGGCTTTCTGCATGCAACGATCGCGATCCCGGGTCGCGATGACCACTTGCACGCCGGCTGCCTGCATCTGAACCTGCTCGAACACCATCGGCGACGCCAGGTGGGCCTGTTGCAGCAACGCATACTCGCTGCAATACCCCGCGGCGTCCCGACCATCGTCGCCGGAGACTTTAATGACTGGCGCGGACGTACGAGCCGGGTGCTGCGCGATCGAACCGGTCTCGAAGATGCTTACTCGTGGCGGCACGGGCAGCATGCGCGCACGTTTCCGGCACTGTTTCCGCTCCTGCCGCTGGACCGGATTTATACCCGCGACGTTGAGATCCTCGATGCAGTCGTGCTCGGCGGGGCGCGCTTCCAGCGACTGTCGGACCATCTGGGGCTGCACGTAACGATGGCGTTGCAGGCGCCCGCAGCGTGAATTGCGCCCGCACCGATAGTGCGAGGCAAGGCGTGCCGGCGGGCGCAGGCGGGTCTGCCGCTGGGCGGCCGCGAGACCCGCACGGACCGGTGTTTCAGCGCGAAATCCGGCTGCGTGGCACCGGATCCGGGGTGAAACCGGCATTGCTGGCGCGGTGGCCGGCGGGGCCCGGCGGGCGTTGTGCACGCGCAAACGCCGCCATTTGTCGCAAAATCCGCCGCCGCAGCGCCGATCGTCCAAAGACCGGGCGCGTCGCGGCCGCGGCTTTCCGGATCTCGGCGATTTAAGTTTGCATATGTGAAAAAATTGCTCTATTTTTTCACTCGCATAATGACGACGGCCGTAAAAAGGCCGCCCGCGGACGTGCTACGGACCCTGACAATGGCTATCGGGGCAAGGTACAACCAGCGCAATCCCCCAAGGAGAAAGAACTATGTGGCACGTCGGAATTGATGTCGGTGGAACGTTTACCGATCTGTTCGGCTGGAACAAGGACACCGGCGAGCAGGTCACTTCGAAAGTCCTCACGACCCGGCCTGACCGTTCGATCGGGGTCATGGATGCGCTGGTTGCCGCGAACATCAACGCAGCCGACGTGGCGCAGCTGATGCACGGGACGACGACGGCAACGAACGCATTGCTCGAGCGGGAATTCCCGGCGGTGGCCATGATTACGACCACGGGTTTTCGCGACACGATAGAAATCGCCCGCCAGCACCGCGAGCACCTCTACGACCCCTACCAGACGAAACCGAAACCGATTATCAAGCGACGCTACCGCTTCACGGTGGATGAACGCATCGACGCCGCCGGCAATATCGTGCGGCCATTGCCCGCGGCGCAAATCGAGGAAATCGCGGAGATCATCAAGGCGCACGACATCAAGGCGGTCGCCGTAGGCTTCATCAACTCCTACAAGAACGCGGAGCACGAAATCGCCACCCGCGAAATCCTCGAACGCAGCTGCCCGGGAGTTCGCGTCGTGTTGTCGGCCGAAACGCGTCCGGTGTTTCGCGAGCACGGGCGTTTCACCACAACCGCCATCCGCGCGGCAACGATGCCGGTGATGGAACAGTACTTCAATCATTTCGAAGAATCGCTGCAGCAGGCCGGCTTCACGGGTACCCTGACCATTCTGAAAAGCAGTGGCGGCATCGCCGGGATCGAGTACGCCAAGCAGCACCCGGAAGAATTGATCGAATCCGGTCCCGCGGGCGGTGTTGCTTATGCCGCTTATCTGAACAAGCTGCTCGAGTCGTGCCCGAACATTATTCACACTGACGTCGGCGGCACGAGTTTTGACGTCTCGATTGTGGAGAACGGCAAAGGCCTCGTCACGCGTGACCACGAAATCGAATGGGAAGTACCGTGTATCGTGCCGATGCTCGACATTCACAGCGTCGGCGCGGGCGGTGGCTCGGTCGGGTGGGTCGATGAAGGCGGATCGTTGCGCGTTGGGCCCTTGAGTGCGGGCTCCAGCCCCGGCCCGGTCTGCTATGGCAACGGCGGTACGGAACCCACGATTACGGACGCGAACCTGCTGCTTGGCCGTATCGAGCCGAGCCTCGGCGGCAAGATGGAACTCGACCGCAATGCTGCCGAGCGCCAGATGGGCGTCATCGCCGACAAGGTTGGACTGACGACGCTTGAAACCGCCGAAGGCATGATTCGGATCGGCTGCGAGGCGATGGCGCAGGCGGTCAAAAAAGTACTCGTGAGCCGTGGTCGCGATCCGCGCGATTTCGTGTACGCAAGTTTCGGCGGTGCGGGCGCGATGCATGCCTGTTTCGTCGCCGATTCGCTTAACGTGCCGCGGGTCATTGTGCCGGCATTCGCGGGCGTCGCCTCGGCCTTCGGCGCCACCGCGATGGATCTGCGCCAGGACCTCGAAGCCTTTTATTTCTCGCCGGTTGCCGATACCGACGTCGACGTGCTGAATGCGAAATACGCGGAGCTCGAAGCCGAGGCGATCCGCCGCCTCGAGGCCGACGGTGTGTCGCGCAGCGACATCGGTACGTCCCGCAGCGCGCAGATGCGTTACGTGGGGCAAACCTATGAAGTCGAAACCGAAGTGCCGACGGGCGAACTGACGGCTGCCGATCTCGAGGCAATCGTCGAGAGATTCCACGCAACCCACGAACGTGAGTACGGGGTGAGTTCGACGGACTTCGCCCCCGCATTCGTGTCGCTGGGATTTACCGGCAGCGGCAAGGTGGAATCGCCGCCGCCGCTCGAAATCGCACGCACGGACGACGCCGCCGCGCTGAAGGGTACGCGCCAGGTGTACTTCGAAGGCGAATGGCACGAGACGCCGGTGTACAACGGTCACGCGCTCGCGGTTGACCAGCGTGTGGCGGGCCCGGCTATCGTGGAGTATGAACACGCGTGTGCCGTGTTGCCGCCGTGGGGCACCGGACACATCGACAAGTTCGACAACCTCATTATCGATTTGGCGCGCGAACAGACGAACACCACCTCGACGCCCGAGCGCGAGGAAGTGGATCCCGTTACGTTTGAAGTGTTGCGCAGCGTTTTCGAGTACGCGAGCGATCGCATGTCGAGCGTATTACAACGCGCATCGTTCTCCCCGATCCTCGCCGACATGGTGGATTTTTCGAACGCGATCTACGACTACGACACGCAACTGTTGAGTCAGGCGGCGAACTGCCCCATCCATCTCGCCGCGATGAAATACTCGGCCGAAGCAATCATCGAACACTTCGGCCGCGATGGCATTAATGAAGGCGACGTGATCGTGCTCAACGACCCGTACAAGGGCGGCACACACATCAACGACATAACCTTCCTGTCGCCGATTCTGTTCGAGGGTGAACTGGTGGGATACTCCGTCAGTCGCGGTCACTGGATGGACCTCGGTGGCGGCGCCGCGGGTGGGCAGGCATTCACGGGCACACATATCGCCGGGGAAGGCTTACGTCTGCCGCCGACGAAGATTTATGAGGCCGGTAAGCCGCGCAAGGATATTATCGCGATCATCATGAACAACACGCGGACGCCACACTTCGTGGAAGGCGATCTGCAGGCCCACGTCGGCTGTTTACGTGCGGCCGAGCAGGAAATGCAAAGAGCGGCGGAGAAGTATGGCCTGAAAACACTGAAGGTCGCGATGAAGCAACTCCAGCGCTATACCGAAACTATTGTGCGCAAAGCGATCGACGATATCCCCGATGGCGTCTATCACGGCGAGGACTACGCGGATACGGACGGATTTTCACCGACGCCGATCCGGATCAAGGTGGCGTTGACGGTGAAGGGTTCGGAGATCACGGTTGATTACACGGGTTCCGACCCCGTGGTGAAAGGCGCGATCAACTCACCGTTCGCGAACACCGCGTCGGCGACGCTGTATTCACTGCAGTTTTTCCTTGCGCCCTACGCGCCGCAAAACGAAGGCATGTTCAACCCCATCAACCTCGTCATTCCGGAGGGAACATGGCTGAATGCGCAATGGCCGGCGCCGACGATCGGGTGTACCACGCTGACCTCGGCGAAAATCACCAGCGCGATCTGGCAGGCACTCGCGAAGGCGCGACCCGACAAAGTCACGGGCTCCACCAGCGGTGACTGCAACTGGTTTGTTTCCTCCGTCAAAGCGCCCGATGGCACCACCGATGTGTTCTCGGATCTGCCGGCGGGTGGCTGGGGCGGTACGCCGTACAACGACGGCATGAACGTGACGGAGGATCCACTGGGTAACTGCATGAACATGCCGGCGGAAACCGCCGAGTTGCTGTTCCCAATCGCCTATGAAGCGTTTGAATTGCGCAACGACAGTGCTGGCGCGGGTAAATTCCGCGGCGGTCTCGGGGCCATTTTCAAAGTGCGCTTCCTGTGTGAAGGCGAACTGTCGATGGAAACCGCCCGCACGATCGAGGGCAGCCCGGGAGTGGTCGGCGGATGAACTCGCCGGTGCAAAGGCAGATCAAGGAATTCACCGATGGTAGTCGCAAAGTGATCGGCGGCATCGATGAAGACGACGCCTGGCATTCGCCGCTGCTGTGCGCCTACCCGTTCAGCTCCGGTGAGCAGTTCGTGTTCGAGAGTACCGGCGGCGGTGGTTACGGTGATCCGCTGGAACGTGAGGTCGCCATGGTGCTTGAGGATGTGCTCGACGAATACGTGTCGATCGAACAAGCCCGTGATCTTTATGGCGTCGTGATCGACGAGCGCACGATGACCGTCGATGAGGCGAAGACCCGGGCACTGCGCTCGAGTCGCGCCGTCGACAACGCTGCCTGAAGACCACCGCGGCATTGTAGCCCGTCGATCGCGGGCGGATTGTCCCGGGAACCGCGCGAGTAACGCCGCGCGCTCCCGCGGCAGGTCCCGCGCATGCGTAACCGCGAGGCTGTCGCCGGATATTTTCCGGCGACTGGCGCCGCGTTCAGCCCGCCCTGCTCAGCGGCCCCATCACCCGGCATACCCCACCCGTACGTCAGGCATTGCCCTTCAACCGCCGCGATACGGCATGATGCGTTGCGCTACCAGGGTTCGGCGTAGCTGCGTACGTCGGCTTCGAACGTCCACGCAGAGCGCGGCTGCTGGTGCAGATGCCAGTAGATCCCGGCAATGTCATCCGGTTGCAGTACGCCGTCCGCGGCGCGTTCGGCGTAGATGTCCGGAAAAAGTTCGCGACTGTTGTCGTTGTCGATCGGTCCATCAATAACGACATGTCCAACGTGAATCCCTTGCGGGCCGAGTTCCCGCGCCATGCTTTGAGCGAGCGCGCGCAGCGCGTGCTTGCCCCCGGCGAACGCTGAGAATCCGGCACCGCCGCGGACACTCGCGGTAGCGCCGGTAAAGAGTATTGTTCCGCGCCCGCGCGGCAACATCGCGCGCGCGGCTTCGCGCCCGACGAGAAAGCCGCCGAAGGCACACATTTCCCAGACTTTGCGGTAAACGCGGCTCGTCGTTTCGAGCAAGGGGTAGCGGACGTTGCCACCGACGTTGAACACGGCCACATCGATAGGGCCGTGGTTCGCTTCGATATCGGCAACGAGCGCGCATACCGCGTCTTCGTCGCGCGCATCGGAGTGCACGCCGGTCGCGGACCCGCCTTCAGCTTCAATGGATTCCACGAGCTGGTTCAGATCACCGCGTCGCCGTGTACCGACGACGTGCAGGCCTTCGCGCGCGAATCGCTGCGCGATGGCCAGGCCGAGATAATCACCCGCGCCGATGACGAGCGCGACATTGCGTGAGACGGTCGAGGTCATTGAAGCCTCCTTTAGGGCTATGGGCTTGCGATCAACCCGGGGGATGGCAGCAGCGGGCGAAACGGCATACGTAAACATAACGCAACGGTGCATCACAGCGACGGGTTGCGCCGACATCCTGCCGGCATGTTACTCAGGCATTATTCCCGCCTGGCGCCGGCGTGAGGCCGCGCGCATTTCTAATTTACACTGATCAGTGTATTATGCCCAGCGGCCGGATCGTAAGCGAGGATGCGGCGACGGTTGAACAATCCGGAGTCTGACAGGGTGCACGATCAGCACGATACGGTCGAAGTAAGCGGCAAGTATGCCGGCGGGGCGACAATCCAGCGCGCCGTGCGCTGCGATCAAGCATCGCTCGCGCGCCTGGCCCTGCGGGCTGATGTGCGCCGCCGTGCATTGACCCTGGCGCTTGTCGTCGGGCCGGTGATCGGCCTCATCAATCACGGCGGCAGGATGCTCGGTGGCACGATGGAAGCCGGCGACTGGTTGCGCTTCGGTCTCACGTTCCTCGTACCGTATTGTGTTTCTACCTGGTCTTCCGTCATGGCAATTCATGGCCGTGATCGCAGATCCGGATGAAGCATGACTTCGCCCCACGCCGCACAAAACTACGGTTGCGCAGCTTATGAGCCCCCACCTTGTGCGTGCAATGCATTGCGCTGGCGTAGCCGCCTATCGACACAGCCCCTCGCTTGCATGCTATCCGCGGTCTAACCCGCACGTAATCCTGGCGCGATCCCGCCGGGCCGGACTTATACAGCGATTTCCCGATACACGTTTCCCGCACCCGGCGAATGAGAACCGCCAACGGTCAGCGTCACCGGGAGATTCTGCGCGAATGCAGATTCGCAACGCCTCACCTCAAACAACGGAGTAGAAAATGAAGCTATTGAATTCTTTCGGGCCAAACCCGCGTGCGGTACGCATGGCGATGATCGAGAAGGGCGTGGACATACCGGCCGAAGATCTTGACCTGCTCGCGGGCGATAATCGCGCTGAGGCATATACGAAGAAAAACCCCGGTGGCCAGATGCCCTCACTGGAACTCGACGACGGCACCGTTATCGCTGAAACAACGGCCATCTGCGAGTACCTGGACGAAATCTATCCCGACAATCCGCTGATTGGCGCAGATCCGCTGACACGGGCGAACACGCGGCAGTGGATTCGCCGGGTAGAACTCGAGATCACCGAGAATATGTACAACGGTTTTCGTTATTCCGACGGGCTCGACCTGTTTCGTGACCGCGTGTACTGCATTCCTGATGCCGCCGATGGTCTCAAGGAGAAGGCCCGACGTGCGCGGAAATGGCTGGATAATCTGATTGACGGACGTGATTATATTGCCGGCGATAAACTGACGTTCGCCGATATCGTGCTCTACTGCTGCATGGATTTCGCGAAAGACGTCGGCCAGGCGCTCGACAATGACACGCCGGCCTTGAGCGCGTGGTTCAAGCGCATGGACGCTCGTCCGAGCGCCGCGGCGAGCCTGCATCCGGGTGCCGGGCAGGTCAATATGCGCGGCTGAGTACGGGCGCTATCGCGTGTTCAGGATCCCGTCGTTACGGCGTCGGGGTCCTGATCCTCCTGCGCCGCCCTCGGTGGCTGGCGACAAGCAGAACTGATATCGCGCGAAGCAAGACCACCAGCTAGCAGGATTACGGCGATGAGCACGAAACCGGATATTCACCTCTACACCGCGAACACCATGAACGGCTGGAAGCCGCTGATCTTTCTGCACGAAGGGGAGATCGAGTACGACCTGACCCCTGTTCGCTTTGCCCGGCGCGAGCAGAAAGAAGCGTCATATCTTAAGCTGAACCCGAATGGTCGCATTCCGACTATTGTCGATCGCGGCAACAACGATTTTGTGGTCTTCGAGTCCGGCGCAATACTTTGGTACCTGGCGGAGAAATACGGAAAATTCCTGTCTGCGGATCCGGATTTGAAATCCGAGACGCTGCAATGGCTCATGTTTCAGATGAGTGCGATCGGGCCGATGATGGGGCAGGCGATGTTTTTTCAACGCATCGCAAGACCGAATGGCGATGACGAACCGTATTCGATCTCGCGTTACGTCAATGAATCGCGGCGCCTGCTGGAAGTCCTCGACGAACGGCTCAGGGCGCGTACGTTTCTCGTCGGCGAGGCGTATTCAATCGCCGATATGGCGACCTATCCCTGGGCCCGCAGTTACCTCTGGGCGAACGTTCCCGTGGCGGGTCTGGACGGCCTGAACGCGTGGTTCGAGCGCATTGATGCGATGCCGAAGACGCAGGCAGCGCTCGAGTTGCCTGAGCCGCGCCCCGCGGTGTTCGGTCGCGCGGATATTGAGGAAGCAGCCCGGATCAATGCCCTGAATTACAAGGATCAGAATTAAGTGCGAATGCCGGGCGCCGACATGCCGCTTCAATCCGCACCCGAGCCGGGGCGCGTGTCTTGTGCAATCGCCGGCACGAACAACAGCTCTTCGAGTGAAGCCACGACAGCCGTCGGCGAATGCTCCCATGAATCGAACACCGTGGTCGTATCGCGCTGCACCCATACTGTTTGCCAACCGCACGCCGCCGCGCCGATCACATCGAACGGATTGCTGGAAACGAGCCAGGTGGTCCGTGCCGGCGATCGGGTGCGCGCGAGAAAATGCCGGTACACGCGCGGATCCGGTTTGAACGTCTGAATTTCATCGGCACTGACAACCGAGGAGATCGTGTTCGCGAGCCCGGCGTGATGCAGCAGCGCATCGATATCGTCGGCAACCCCGTTCGAAAATGCATGCAGGGCGACGCCGATTTCCGACAAGGCGTTGAGCGCCGGTGCCGCATCGGGGAACGCATCGAGCGCGCGGTAGTGCTGCATCAACGTTGCAGCGTCTTGTGCCGTAAGTTCGATCGAGAATGTCCGGCAGGCGAAATCCAGTGCCGCGCGCGTCACGTGCGTGAAGTTGCGATACTCACCCATGAGTCCGCGCCGGAAACTGTATTCGAGTTGCTTCGTCCGCCACAGCCCCGCGAACGCCGCGGCATCATCGCCGGCATGGTCGGTGAGAGCGGTCTTGATCGCGAGCGGGTTGATCAGGGTGCCGTAGATGTCGAGTGCAAGCGTTACCGGCATGGCGCGGTGTCCGACACGGTGCCCGACAACCCGGGCATCGTAATGTGGCTGGCAGCCGCCGCGGTGAGGTCCCCAGCAGTATTGAAACCGGCCGCACCGGGCGCGTGGCGCACGCCCGCGTGATAATCGTGTGCTCTCATTCCAGTACGCTCAACGCGACGTCCGCGTAATTCTCGATGGCCGCCGGGGCCGCGCCCGTGCGCGCCATCGTGCTGATGCCGATCAACAGGCCAACGAGAAAATCCGCGAGCTTTTTCGGTTCGGTTGCGCTCGTGATGTCGCCGTCGCGGATTCCGCCTTTGATGCATTTCAGAAAGCCGGCGTGTGCGCGCGCGAAATACCCGTCGATAAGCCGGGATACGGGCTTTGCCGCGCCCACCGGGTCCTGTGCCGAGACACACAGCAGGCAACCGTCGCGTCCAGCCTTCGTGCTGACGCGGGCAACCATCGAACGGACGACAAGTTCGATCGCGTCCCGCCCGGCGCCGTCGCGCTCGAGCGGCTCGATGAACGTTACCCCCGATTCGTGGGCGAATTTTTCCAGCGCGCGCAGGAGCAGGCCTGCTTGCTGCCGAACGTGTTGTAGATACTTTTGCGGCCGATCCCGGTAGCAGCTTCCAGCGCCGACACCGAGGTAGAACTGTAGCTGTCTTTCAGAAACGCCCGCACGGCCCGGTCGACGACAATTTCCTCATCGAATTCTTTCGTTCTAACCATGCTCGTATTCCAGTCCGGATAATGAAACTAACTCGGTAGGTGTCCTGAAAATCAGCTTACCACGCCAGCCCGGCGTGCCCGAGCAACCACGACCGGGCTGTTGCTTGTGCACGTTCGCGCCGCGCCGGCGGATCCGGATCACATCCGCGCATAATTCAGCTCTGCACGAGGTAGTTCGCGATCGCCGCTTCGTTCCACACGATCCCGCTGCCGGGACGCTCGGAAACGAGCGCGTGACCGTCAACGATTTCGACCGGATGTGCGAGCACGGGATTGGCCCAATCGACGTATTCGAGCCAGTGCCGGGTGGGCGTTACCGCCAGCAAATGGCTGCTGAATTCCGGAAACAGATGACTCGAAAGTGGCATGTCGTTCGCGTGCGCGATTCCCGCGGCGCGCAGCCAACCGGTAACGCCGCCGATGCGCTGGACATCCGGCATGAAATAGTCCGCGGCGCCCGCGTTGATCGCACGGTGCAATTCGAACGGGCTGCACAGGTATTCGCCAATCTGCACCGGCGTGGCGATGGCGTGGGCAATCGTCGCGCTGCCGACGTAATCGTCATGACGTACCGGTTCCTCGATCCAGTACAGGCCTTCACCATCGAGCGCACGGCACCGCCGTATCGCTTCCTCGAGGCTGAGCGACTGGTTGAAATCACACATCAAGGCCGTGTCGTCCGGCAGCCGCTGGCGAATGGCCCGGACTGCGGCGAGGTCGTCGGCGAACTGCGGCCGGCCGAGGCGGATCTTGACGGCACCGAAATTGCCGTCCTCGATCAGATCGTCGGTTTGCGCTATCAGCTGCTCGATCGGTTCGATCCACAGTCCGCAACTGTTGTAGGCGCGCAAGGATGTCGTGTGTCCGCCGAGCACACTCGCAAGCGGGCGTTGCAGCGCTTTTGCGTGTGCGTCCCAGGCCGCCATATCAATGCCCGCCAGTGCCTGGCCAAGAATCCCGCGCTGGTCGAGCAGCGCGAACTTTTTGCGCAGCGTTGCGTCGAGCGCAGCCGGCGCGCCCGGTTGCCCGATTACTGCCTCACCGAGTGCGGCCGTGCACGCGGCCGTCGTCGCCAGCATGCCCCGCGAATACGCGAACAAGTAGCTGCTGCCGGTAACCCCGGCGTCCGTTTCGAGATCGATGAGTACCAGCGCCGCTTCGCTGATCGGCCCGCTCGCCGTCATCGGCGGGCGTTTCATCGGCACCATCACTGAGCGTGTGCGCAGGCCTGTTATCTTGATGTCCATCGGCGACTCCGTCTGGATTGGGCGCGAAATGCGTTGTCTTGAATTTACGTGGGCCCGGCCGCTATTTCTGCGGCCGCGTGTGTGTCCGTACTAATATTACAACGAATAGTGCAATATCGCGATCGCAAAACGGGCGCCACGGCAGCGCCGGGCCGGGTGCACCAGTGACGACGCTTCATGAGGCGTTCGGCACCGAGGCCGGCCAATAGCGTGCCTTGAGGTCGCGCTTGTACAGTTTGCCGTTTGGCAGACGCGGAACATTCGTTGCGAAGTCCACCGAACGCGGACACTTAATCTTCGCGATTTGGCCGCGGCAATGCGCGATCAGCGCTTGCGCCAATGCCTCGTCACCGGTGTGGCCCGGAGCGAGTTCCACGACTGCCTTGACCGCTTCACCGAAATCCGGATCCGGCACGCCGAAGACCGCCGCATCGAGTACGGCGGGATGACTGAGCAAGGCGTCCTCGGCCTCCTGCGGGTAGATGTTGACTCCGCCGGAGATGATCATGTTCGCCTTGCGGTCGGTCAGGAACAGATAGCCGTCTGCGTCGACGTAGCCGACATCACCGAGTGTCCCCCAACCTTTCGCTGTTAAGGCCTCATGCGTCTTCTCGGGCGCGTTGTGGTATTCGAATCGGGGCGCGTCGGCGAAATATACGGCGCCAATCTCGCCCGGCGGCAACTCGCTGCCGTCGTCACCGAGGATATGCAATTCACCGTCCACGCTGCGGCCGACGGAACCGGGCCGTTCGAGCCATTCCTGCGCGGTGATGAACGTTGTTCCAACGCCTTCCGAACCGGAATAAAACTCATGCACGATCGGTCCCCACCAGTCGATCATTGCCGCTTTCGTTACAACCGGACACGGCGCCGAAGCGTGGAGGGCGAAGCGGTGGCTCGTGAGGCGATACTGATCCCGGACTGTTGCGTCGAGGCGGAGCATGCGTACGAACATCGTCGGTACCCACTGGCTGTGGGTCACTTCATACAGCTCGATCAGCGCCAGCGCGCGTTCGGGATCGAAGTGCTTCATCACGACGACGGTGCCGCCGAAGGCCATTACCGCCATCGTGAAGCCGATTGGTGCGGCGTGGTACAGCGGTGCGGGGGACAGATAGACCGTCGCCGGGTCGAACTCGTAGCGCTCACGGAAGCGTTCGTAGCGTGGCGGACAATGATCGATCGGATCGCCGGATAAGCGATGGCGGATCCCTTTCGGGTGACCCGTCGTACCGGATGAATAGAGCATTGCGCTGCCGGTGGTTTCGTTTTCCACGGGTGTCGTCGGGGCCACGCCGGCGAGGTCTTCGAGACGTTCGTAGCCGTCGATATCGCCGCCGAGCGACAGTAAGCGGGTTGTGGCGGGCAGGATCGTGGCGAGGCGCAGCGCGATGTCGCGGTACGTCGCCGAAGCAATGAACACTTCGGCCTCGCAGTCCGTGACGATATAGGCTATCTCGTGTTCATTCAGATGCGTGCTGATGGGGGTGTAGTGCAGTCCTGAGCGTCGCGCAGCCCAGCAAAGCTCGAAAAATCCGCGCCTGTTTTCGAGCAGAAACGCGATCCCGCCATCGATGCATAACCCAAGGCCGCGCAGCACATGCGCAATCCGGTTCGATTCCTCATCAAGCTCGCGGTAGGTAACGGATGCGCGATCATCGGGAATGATGTAGGCGAGCTTCAGCGGATCTGCCAAAGCGTGGTTTGTCGGATGAAACGGCTGGTTCATAACGGGTGCTTCCGCGGAGGGCCTTATTATGCACCGATCAGTGTATAATAAACTTGAGCCCGTCGCCCCGGCTCTCGCCCGGGAGGTGTAGCTCGCTTACCCGGGATGCGCGCGGGCAATGAAAAACGCGGCCGCCCACACGAACCCTCGCCGGGTACCGGCGGGATCGCGACACACAATCAGGAGCACCCTATGTCGATCGAAATGGAAACTCACGCCGAGCAGGTCGCGGACGGCTGGAAGGACGGAGAGGGATTCGTCACGGTGTTTCAGCAGGGCAGCGGGCCGCGGGCGAACCCGCGGGGGAATTTTCCGAGTGGTCCGGCGATCGGCGAGCGGATGCCCGATGTGCGCTGCCTGGACTCGCACGGCAAACCGTTCGATTTGCACCAGGACCGCGCCGGACGCAAGGCGATTTTCATGCTGCAACGGTCCGCGGTGTGGTGACCCGTTTGCCGTACGCAGCTCGTGGAGCTGCAAGCAAAAATTGATGCGTTCGTGGCCGCTGGCGCGGGCGTGTATTCACTGAGTTACGATGAAGTCGACGCGCTCGCGGATTTCCGCGGCGCCTATGAGACCACAATTACGCTGCTGTCGGATCCGGACTCCCGCGTGATACGCGAACTGGGTGTATTGAACACGCTGATCAAGTCCGATGACCACCCCTGGTTCGGGGTGCCGTTTCCCGGCACTTACATCGTGGACGAGGATGGCGTCGTCAGTGCCAAGTTTTTCAACCAGAGTTTTGCGCTGCGCCCAGGTCCCGAGATACTGCTGCGCGCGCTACGGCCCGACGTGCCGGAAAGCCATGCAGCGGTGCGCGAATTGCCGACAGAAACCCGGGCGAACGTCCGCATCGACGGCGAGCGCCTGATCGTAAGCGTCATGCGCGAACTCGTCGTTCGCATCGAAGTGCCGGCCGATCGCTATGTCTGTGCGCCGCCGGCAACCGCCAATCGCATCGCGCCCAGGCTGCGCCTGCAGACGCATCCGCGTCTCGTGGTGGGCGAAATCGCACTGCCCGCGGGAGAACCGCTGACCATGGCCGCCAGCGGAGAGACGGTACAGGTGTACGCCGGTGTGATCGAACTGCGGGTTCCCCTGGCGGTGAATACGAACCTGGCCGATGCCGCGATTTATCAGCGCGAAGACATCACGTTTGCCGGTGACTTGCGCTGGCAAACCATTGGCATTGATGGCAGTGAACAATCGCATTGCGAGACTTTCGAACTGACCAGCGCGGTTGGCCCGGCACTGCGCTCGGAGCTGACTACGCCCGTCGACGGGGATGTCGTGCGGGCGATGAACGGTATGCAGCATTTCCAGCAACTGGCCGCGCGCCGGGGTATCACGGATCTGAGCAAGATTATGCCCGGTTAGCGCAGCACGGGGTTCCTAGGGTGGCGGCTTGCAATACGGTCGCGCGCGGATGCCCCGCAGCGCGGCGCTTGACCACTCGCCGGCACGCAAGCAAAGTTACTCTGAACCCGACGCCAGCGGGAACGGTTTCTGCTGACCGGCGTGAGCGGAATCGCTGTCGCGATGAGGAGCAGACATGACGCAGCAGGCCATCGAAGTCTTCGGCATCGGAACGCCAAGAACGCTGCGCGTCCACTGGACCTTGCGCGAGTTAGCGGTCGATTACACAAGCCATGCCGTGACCCCGCGAACGCCGCAGATGGAAGCAGCGGAATTTCTCGCAGTCAGTCCGGGCAAGAAGGTGCCTGCACTTCGGCACGGTGAGCTGGTGCTGACGGAAAGCGCGGCCATCAGCCGTTACCTGATGGATAATTTTTCTGCTGACGTTTGGTCTGTCAATGAGCGTGCGCATATCAATCGGCTAACGTTCTTCACTCTGATGGAACTCGACGCAACAGCGCTTTACGTGATCCGCCGCCATGAAGGCTTGCCGGCCATTTATGGCGTAGCACCGGACGCCGTCGCCGCGGCGTATGCGTACGCCGATCGCCAGTTCGCCGTGCTCGCGGATCTGATCGGTGGGCAGCGACACGCCATCGGCGAGCGTTTCTCCGAAGCCGATATTCACGTTGGTTCCGTGCTCGACTGGGCCATTGCACTGAACATCACGCTGCCGGAGAATTTAACCGACTACCACGAACGCTTGCGCGCGCGGCCGGCTTATCGGGCGGCACGCGACGTGAACGCGATGATTATCTAAGGGCGAACGTGAGCCCCGCGGATCAGCGCTTCGTTCGACGCGATTCGTTTGCAGCGCGGATCCGGGCGGAAGCTGTACGGCAAGCCGTTGAATGAATATCCCGTTAGTTTACTGATTGAGGCAGGAGCAAGAATAACCATGATAGACCTGTATACAGACTCGACGCCGAATGGCTGGAAAATCTCGGTGATGCTGGAAGAGATCGGCATGCCGTATACCACGCATCACGTCGATATTATGAGCGGCGTGCAGAAAGAGGAATGGTTCGTGAAACTGTGTCCGAACGGGCGCATTCCCGTGATCGTCGATCGCGACAACGATGATTTCGCCGTGTTCGAATCGGGCGCCATCATGCTCTACCTCGGGCAGAAGAGCGGCAAGCTGATTCCCGCCGATGTGAAAGGCGCGTCCCGGGTGACCCAATGGCTCATGTTCCAGATGGCGGGGATCGGCCCGATGATGGGTCAGTCGAATGTTTTCTTTCGTTATTTCCCGGAGAAGATCCCCTCGGCAATCAACCGTTATCACAACGAGTGCCGGCGCCTGTTCGAAGTGCTGGACCGTCAACTCGAGGGTCGCGAGTTCCTCTGCGATGAGTATTCCATCGCCGATATCGCGAACTGGTGCTGGGTGCGGATTCATTTCTGGGGCGGCAGCAAGGTCGACGGGCTTGCGAATCTGCAGGCCTGGATGGAACGCCTCGAAGCGCGCCCTGCCTGTCAGCGCGGCGTCGCGGTGCCGTACGCGCCGGATTTCATGAAGCTCGAAGCGGAACTCGAGAAAGAAGACAACGTGATCACATCGTTGGTGACGAAGTAACGATGGCGCGAATGCCGCGGTCCGTGGCGCCGGGTTGTGGGCGCCAGCAGCGATGGATGGCCATAGCGGCTCGCGCCGAACGATTGATACTTAATGAGGATCTCAGCCGGTGAGCAAACTTAAACTGTACGGAATTTCGGGATCACGGGCATTGCGATCGTTGTGGGCGGTTGAGGAATGCGGGGTTGATTACGAACACGTGCCGGTGTCGTTCCGCAAGGACTCGAAAACGCCGGAGTATCTCGCGATCAATCCGAACGGTCGGGTGCCGGCGCTCGAGGACGGCGAGTTGGTGCTGTTCGAATCGATGGCGATCAACTGGTATCTCGCGAAGCATTACGGCGGCGATCTGTTCCCGACGAACCCGCACGACGAAGCGCGCGCACTGCAATGGAGCGTGTGGGTGATCGCGGAAATGGAAGATCTGCAATTGCAGCTCGTGGTGCAGAAAATTTTCACCCGCGAAGAAGAACGCGATGCGAAAGTGTGGGAAGGCGTCAGTCAGAAACTCGCGCGTCCGCTCAAGGTACTGGACGACGCGCTTGCCGGGCGTGAGTGGCTGCTTGGCAATGCGTTTTCGATTGCCGATCTCAATGTCGCCGCCGCGATGCTGTTGATGCCGATGGTTGGCTTCGATGTTTCGGCATACAGCAATGTCAGTGCCTGGTTGGCGCGCTGCCATGCGCGCCCGGCGCTGGCGCGGGCGCGCGCGCGGGACTGAAGAAGCAAGCCGGGGTTACGGGCCGTTCCGATCGGAGCCGCACACCTTGGCGGAATCCCGCTTGTGGAGCAAGCTTCTGCAGAAGCGCGGTCCGCGATCACGGCGCCCGGCAAGAACCGGGCAAGACCGACATAGCCGACGGGCGTTTGTAACGTTGTCGACGGGGCCGGTCCGAATGCCGCTGCTGACTTTCTGACCTCGCCTCCGCGCAAATCAGGAGCGGATGCTGTGAGACTGCGGCCCTGATTGCGCGGTTTACACGCGAACCCCTGCACTTGCTGACGCGCGATGCCGCCGCAACCGGCTGGGTGTTGTCCGGGAATCAGCACGGTAGCTCGACATAAACCGCCGTCCCGCCTTCGGCACGATTCTCCGCCCGGATGTTCCCGCCATGCGCATCGACGATATTGCGGCAAATTGACAGGCCGAGCCCATTACCGGGCTCCGCCTGCGTAGCGGTGGATGTAGCGCGAAAGAACGGCTCGAATATTTTTCGCAGCTGATCGGCCGGAATCCCGGGCCCCTGGTCGGTAACGGAAAGCTTCAGGCCGTGCTGCGTTGCTTCGGTTTTTACCGTCACGCAGGTCCCTTGCGGAGAAAACTTGATGGCGTTGCCCAGCAGGTTGTCGACAACCCGTTGCATCCGGGGTGCATCAAAACGACAGGGACGCAGTGCTTCGTCGGTGTAGACCTGCACTGTAATCCTGCTCGCTTCCGCAAGCGGCAAGATTCTTTCAACCCGGTCCGCCACGAACCGGGCAACGTCCGTTTCGCTGAGGACGAGTTCGGTGCCGCCGGCCTCGCGTGCTTGGTCCAGAAGCTGGTCGATGAGGTGAGCCATTTCGTTGACGGTTTCGATGACCCGCTGCAGGGACGACGCCTCGCTCTCTATCAGTCTGCCGTGAGCGTCTTCCAGTACGCCCGAGGCCAATAGCGAAATAGCGCTCAGCGGATTGCGGAGATCGTGGGCGACGGTGTCAAGCAGAAAATCTTTTTGCGCCGAGAGGCGGGTAAGTTTCGCGTTCTGCTGTGCGTATGCGCGCTGCAATCGCGCGAATTCGTTGTACATCCGCGCGTAATCTGCATAGGTGTCGACGTCCGCAGCTGGTGCCGCGGACTCTCCGGCGGCGAGCAGGTTCAGCGCTGCCGCGGCGAATTCCACGCGCTTGAGTGCAGTGTCGATGATCACGGCGCGCAGGGCGGATTCGGACTTTGCGGCGACGATGAGCAATTGGTCCGTAACGCGAATGCCCGCCACCGAACGCAACTGAATTGCCCCACCGGCGTTGAAACACAACTCGTCGCACGTAACCGTTTGTCCCGAAACAACGCGAGTCAGGAAGCGACGACCTTTGCCGCTGCTGGATGCGTCCAGAAAGTCGGTGAACGGCATTCCGGTTCGTGGCGGGGGCAGGTCGGGATCGCTGCGGAGAATTTCACGGGTAGCGCCGTCCGGTCGGCAAATCAGAACGAGCGCATCGCCGGGGGGCTGCGTCACCGTCTAGATTCCCACTAAGCGTTCGGCAAGTTGAACCGCGTCGCGCGCGTTCGCGGCGTAACCATCAACGCCGAGCCTTTGCCACAAGTCGGGATGGCGATTGAACGGCAGCCCGCCGATGATGATTTTAACCTCGCTCACCGGCGCAGCGGACGCGACGACGCTGATGACTTCACGCGCTGTCACGATATGCGTCGCCGTACTGACTGATAAACAAAGCGCCTCGGCATCAGTCTCATGAAGCATGCGCAAGAGATCTTTCGCGGGCACATTCGCGCCGAGGAAGTGCGAGTCCCAGCCGGCCATTTCGAAGAAATCCGCAACCATACGCAGCCCGACCTCGTGCAATTCGTTTCCAACGCACGACGTGAGAACGGTGTGTCCAATACGATCGGTGTCGAACACATGGGCGGACAACTGACCCATCAATAGCTGTACGGCGGCCGTACAGTAATGTTCGTGCGCTACCGACAGTTCACTCAACTGCCATAGACGACCGACTTCCCGTAACAATGGCTGAAAAACATCGAGGTAAATCTCGCCAATTGATACACCGCCGGCGATTGCGTCGGTAATTAGTTTCAGCGACTCGGGGCGGCGGCCGCAAAGTAGTGTGTCGAGCAAGCGCGCCGCAAGTTCTGCGTGTGGCCCGATGAGAAGCGACGGTTGATAATCTGCACCACTGCCGGGCACTGATCCCGCCGCATTGTTGAGCATGGCGGCCGCGGCGCCGGCATCCTCACTGTCGTCGAGTTCAGTGAGGACTTCGGCCATGATGACGAGATGCGCGGGTAGTTCGGTGGCGAACAGGTCATTGGCGCCAGGTGTGTGGGCACGCCACTCGAGAAAGTCGGTCAATAACCCGGGGCTGGCCAACACGTGGGCCGCGCACAGATTCATGAAGCAATCACAGTCATCGCGTATGCATGCCGCGCGCCCTGCCCGATCGCAACGCGCGCTGAGAGCGGGGTCGCGCGCGAGGTGGCGATCGACGGTACGGGTTGCGACAAGCGCGCATTGCTGGGTGAGATCGCGGTGATCGGCAGCTGTCGGTTCGGGTAATCGCATGCCTTCAGCAGTGGGCTTCGACCGGTTCCGCGTTATTGAACCCCGCAACAGACGACATTTGCAAGGCACGAACACGCTCGTTTTGCGCAAAGCGTATCGGTTCGAACCCGCTTGACCGCGGGCCTTCCTTACATTTCGCGCAAGCAGAATTCGTTGCGACCGGGCAATTCATCACTTGTTGACAGATTTCAGTGGCATGCCACGCGCCGGCCGCGGCAAGGAGCAACTATCATAATCCTGACATTGCTACAGCGGTTTTCGCGCCCGAGACCTTACTTGTTCTACCGACCCACGGTGTTCTCGCGGGGCGTGTCTGCGTCGGCAGCCTGAGCGTCCGATAGCCGTTGCAAAGCCCCCGGAGGGGGAGCCGAACTACCCAGGCACACCGTATTCCGTCAGCGCGGAGTGCTTGGCGGCACGACCTCCGGGAATCAGCCGGGTATCGCTGCCGCGGGCTGCGGCGCGCTTGCTTTGGTTGCCGACACGATGGACTTCAGCGCGGCCAGTTCTACCGGTTTAATCAGGTGGTGGTGAAAGCCGGCGGCGTGCGCTCGCGCAATGTCCTCCTGCTGACCCCAGCCGGTCTGCGCTACGAACGTGCAGTGTGCAAGTTGCGGCGTCGCGCGCAATGTCTCGCAAATCTCATACCCGTCCATTCCCGGCATACCGATGTCGAGGAAAACAAGTTCCGGCAGAAACGTGTTCGCGATTTCGATCGCTGCGGGGCCGGCGAAAGCAACTTCAACCTCGCAATCCATCGATTTGATCAGCCAGCCCAGGGATTTCGCGGAATCCACATTGTCGTCAACAACCAGCACTTTTAGTTTGTGCGTGTGCGCCGGGGAGCAGCGGGATGGCGATGCAGCGGCAGGGGCCTTATCACTCACGTGGCACTGTTGCGGCAAGTGCAGCGAAAACGTTGATCCCCTGCCGTGACCGGCGCTCAGCACGGTAATCGTCCCGCCGTGCAGTTCGACGAGTTGCTTAACCAGGGTCAAGCCAATACCGAGGCCCCCGCCCGCGGAATTGGACGCGTTATCCCCGCGACTGAACGGTTCGAACACTTGCGTTAACTCGTCCGCGCAAATCCCGATGCCGTCATCCTGAACTTCGATTAATACCTGCTCATTAACGCTACCTACGGTAACGCTGATCTGGCCGCCCGCCGGTGTGTACTTGGAAGCATTATTCAGCAGATTTCCCAGTATTTGCGACATCCGATCGAAATCGCCATCGATACAGATTGCCTGCTCCGGTATATCGACGTGCAGGCGTTGCGAACGCTGCTCGAAATGCACGCGAGCCGCCTCAACTGCATCAGTGATCACCGCACGAAGATCCACCGCCGCGTTCTGCAGGCGAAAGGTCCCGCGCGTGATCCGCGACACGTCCATGAGGTCGTCGATCAGGCGACTCATGTAGCCGGTCTGGCGCTCGATCAGCGCGTGTGCGGTGGCCACGTCGCTGGTGCTTGCGCCGGTAGTCTGCAAAATGCCGAGCGCGTTGCGGATCGGCGCGAGTGGATTGCGCAATTCATGCGCCAGAATGGCCAGAAACTCGTCCTTCTTGCGGTCCGCCTCGCGCAGTGCTTCCAGCGCTTCGCGCTCGGCAGTGATATCAACCCCGGCGCCGGGAAACCGGATCGCCTTGCCGCTAGCGTCCAGTTCGACGCGACCCCGGGTTGACAACCATCGAATCGAACCGTCAGCAAGTCGTACGCGGTATTCCTCGTGGTAACGACCGCCGGTGTCCAGCACTCGTGCGATGTGTTGTGTCACGCGTTCCCGATCGTCCTCGTGCACCCGACTCGCCGGAACGTCGAGGCTGACTCCCTCGCTGTACTGTTCACGGGTGAGTCCATACAGTTCCGCGAACCGGGCATCGGCTGTAAAGACGTCGTTGCGAACATCCCAGTCCCAGGTGCCGAAACTGTGCGACGCATCGAGCGCGGCGCGCTGACGCTCCTCGGCTTTGCGAATCTCATCTTCCATTGCCCTGCGTGCTGTCACATCGCGGGAAGTGCCGGCGATCGCTTCGACCTCGCCGTTGTTGCCGATTACCGGGACGAAAATATAATCGTAAGTGGCGGTGCCGGCGGGGCCGGTGAACGTGGCGTCGCCACGTATCGGTCGCCGGGTCGCAATGACCTGCTCAATCTCGCGCTCGTGCATCTCGGCATGCCATGGTTCGTACCCCAGTTCGAGGCAGGTTTTGCCCATGGCCTGGTCCCAGGTATAACCCCACATACGCAGTACGGCCGGGTTGCCGTAAATGAAGCGTCCCTGCGGGTCGAAGATGTAGATGAGGTCGGAAGTTGCGGACAGTGCGATCTCATACAGCTTTCGTAGCTGACCGTCGTCGTCACGGGATGTGGCAGCTTGCACGGACAAGTTTTCCATGGGGGCGGGCCGAACGCAGATCCCGAGCCCACGCTCAGCGGTTGCGCAGATCGTGAGGTCAAACACTTCACTGGTCTTCGCGCAATGCACGTGAAAATTGGCATTGCGGCGGGTCTTCGCAACCGCGTCGCACTGGCGTGCAAAGTCGGTGTCGCGCCAGTGGGCGAACAGCTCGTCGAGCGTTGCGCCGGTAGCGGCATCGTGATCGATGCGCAGCATCTTGCCAGCCTGGCGATTGATATAGCTCACCCGCCGATGGGTATCAACGGCGATGAGCCCTTCATTGACGAGTTCTAAGAGTTCCATTCCGTATTCCCCGTCGCGAGTTGGCGACAGGCCGGTATTGAGCATCGCATACGGCATGTATGCGGTCAGTATTACAAAATAAGAACCTTTCGAAATCAAACGCTTTCGGGAAGCAGCTACTTCGTCGTGGTGCCGTCCGGACGAACCGGCAGGGCGCGCGTTTCGCAACCGGACAAACGGCAACCCGCATCGTGCGCGACCCCTCGTTGAGAGGCAGCGGAAACTGATTGGCGCGGAAGCCCCCCTCGCGTGAACCTTGCGTCATTCCAGCAAGCGCAAGGGCTTTGAAAAACCTGCAAGCGAAGTGCAATAAAGCGCAAGCCCCGCTGTTTCGCCGCGCATTTCCGGCCTAAAAAGCGCTGGCATACGAATTGCATCGGTCCAGGTAGCCGGTCGTGAGCAGTTGCGGCCGATCGATTGGAAGATCGAATTCAACGCTACAAGGAGTGAAGCACACATGAGAACACCACTAGCCATTGCAATCAGCCTCGCGCTGTCGTCTCCCGTCTGGGCCACGGATACGGCCTCGACAATCAGCGCCGATACACACACGAAGCTCAGCGTTTCCGTCCCGGCGTTCAACGACCTCGAAGGAAAGGCCGTGTACGGCAAGAACAACGAGAAGCTCGGTGACATTGATCGTCTCGTGCTGAAAGACGGCAAGCAGACCGCGATCATCGGCATCGACGGCGTGTTCGATGGCGGCGCGAAAGAAGTCGCGGTGCCATTGAGCGAGTTACAGCGCAGCGCCGGCGAGCACGGGGTGACGGTGGGATACACGGAAGCCCAGCTGAAAGCGATGCCGGATGTTGATCCGTTTGATTTCAAGGAAATCGACATCGATGACTACGACTACGCGCGGGCCGAAATGAAACCCGATCCGGTCACCGGCCTGCGGTTCAATCGCGATATCGAAGGCGCGGAAGTCTATAGCGAGCAAAACAAGAAGGTTGGCGATGTCGACCGCGTGGTCGCCAAGAACGGCCAGCGCTTCGTCATCATCGGTCTGGACGGCATCGTTGGCGATGGCGCCAAGGAAGTTGCTGTACCGTTCGAGAAAGTGAAACGGGGCGCGAACGACGAACAGATCATGGTTCGTGTGAGCGACGCCGATCTGCGCGCGATGCCTGACGTCGACCCGCTGGATTTTCGGCGCGTGGAAAGCAACGATCGCGTGGCGCTGCGTGACCGCGATGGCGACCGCCATCCGTTCGCACTCGGTCGCGATCTCGAAGACATGGAAGTCTATGACTCCACCGGCAAGAAAGTCGGCGATATCGATCGCCTCGTGATGCACAACGGCGCGAAAACCGCCGTGGTGGGCCTCGACGGGTTTGTCGGTGACGGTGCAAAGGAAGTTGCCGTGCCGTTTTCGAAACTGACGCGCTCCGGCGATGGTGACAATCGCGTAAATGTCGCGTACACGGACGCTCAGCTCAAAGCCATGCCTGATGTCGATCCGGCTGCATTCAAGGACATCCACTGGGACGAGAAAATGCAGGCGAAGGCAAAGCACATGAAAGCTGACGCGAAAGAAATGACAGCGGAAGCGAAAAACGAAGCCAAGCGCATGGCGAACAAGGTCGAGCGCAAGGTGGAAAACACGCACTGGACCTGGAACGGGGTCGAGGGCATGGACGTCTACGATGTGTCCGGAAAAAAAGTCGGTGACGTCGATCGACTCGTGGTGAAGGATGGTCAGAAGACCGCAATCATCGGTATCGACGGGATCGTTGGTGCGGGCGCAAAAGAAGTGGCCGTACCGTTCAGCAAGATCAACCGCTCGTTCGATGGTGAGCGCCTTTCGGTCAGCTACTCTGAAGGTGAGCTGAAAGCGTTGCCGGACGTTGACCCGGGCGACTTCGAAGCGTTCGAGTCCGAGCGTGTCGAGCCATTTGCTGTGCGCATTCGCCAATAAGCACAAACCCGGCAAGCCGGCGGCCGTCTGGTCGCCGGCTTTTCACTATCCGGGCGAACGGGAACTGCAGGCGGCCGCCAGCGCCCAATCGCCGCGTGCGCGCGCCTGCTCCGCGCCGGGGCGCACAACTTAGCCACGTCAGCGGTGTTGGGTTACCTTGTCTTGGCGACCACACGCGATGAACGCTCGATGAGTAATCGACAGTCACTTTAGATCCGCCGCTTCAGGCGCCGCGTTTACAGGCACTGATCACGCTAATGAAAAGGTAAGAAATATGAGTAGTACCCGGCAAAAAAGCGCGCTTCTCTGGTCCCTCGGCTTTCTCGCCGCGCTGTGGAGCGTAAGCGTCGTTGCTCAAGGCCCTGCGCCGCGCGCCGCGGGCGCGGCATCCGGTGACTTGCTGACAGTGGCTGTTCGCGATGTCCCGCCGTTCGCGACAAAGGACGCTGCCGGCAACTGGGAGGGATTGTCCGTTGATCTGTGGCAGGACGTGGCGGACCGACTGAACCTCAATTACGAATGGCGCGAACTCACCCTAGACGAGACCTGGCCCGCACTCGACGACAAGTCCGTGGACGTGGCCATCGCGGCGCTGTCGATCACGCGCGATCGTCAGGCCCGCTTCGATTTCTCTCACCCCTATTACATCGCCGGCCTCGCGCCGGTGTATCGCAGCAGCCAGGGCAGTGCGTGGCTCGATACGGTGAAGGCCTTTGTGTCGTTTGAATTTCTCACGGCCATTGGGTCGCTGGCGCTCGTATTGCTCGGCGCCGGCGCGCTCATCTGGATGTTCGAACGCAAGGCGAACCCGGATGAATTCGGTCATGGTGACACGGTACGGGGGCTTGGCGACGGCTTCTGGTGGTCCGCGGTGACGATGACCACCGTCGGTTACGGAGACAAATCGCCGCGCACGCTCGGCGGCCGGATCGTTGGTCTCGTATGGATGTTCATGAGCCTGATCATCATCGCAAGTTTCACCGCGTCCATTGCCGCCTCGCTCACGGCGAATCGTCTGGAAGACGATCAGCTACGTGCAAAACCCATCGCCGAATTGCGCGTGGGCGTAGTCGAAAATACCGCGGCCGACGAGTACGCGACCCGACAGGGCGCGCGGGTGAAAGCTGGCGCCACGATCGATGCCGCGCTCGAGAGCCTCGAACAAAAAGCGGTGGACGTTGTTGTGCACGACGCGCCGATATTGAAACACACCGTACGCGAGCGTTTTCAGGACCTCGAGGTCAGCGACCGCATCCTCGTGCGCGACGACTACGGGTTCGCGTTCACGAATGGCAACAAGTTAAGAAAACAGGTCAACGGTGCGCTGCTCGGGATCCTGCTCGAACCCGTTTGGCAGGACATTCAAAAACGGTATCTCGGGCCCGTGGCGCAATAATTCCCGTTGCCGATAGCGTCGCAGGCGGATCCGCCGCGCTGTGGTAGTGCGGACGCAGAGCAATGCGGACTACCCCGCGCACCTCAGCGTCGCTGGCCGTTGCCCCGGCGTCATCCGGCGCCCGGGTAGAGTAGTTACTCCCCTTCAGGGATTTCACGGGCCGCCGGACGAGGCATTGTGAAAATGCCTGCAAGCTGCACGTATGCAAGACTCGCGCCCGACCTAAGCGATTGATTCTTAAACAGCGGCGTAAAGAATCCCGGAATAACTCCGGTTTCTGCGCGCCCCGGCTGTAAAGAATCCTGACACGAGCACTGTGTAGAAACGGTAAGCGGGGTAGACCGCTATTTATTTACTTTATTTCCCGACGTGTACGAATCCGGCCGGGCCAGCTGGCCCTAAAAGCCGGCCGGTGGAAACAGCACAGTCGATGAAAGCCGGGTGCGATGCCCGGTAAATCCCGGGTCGCGGTATCCCGATCAGGGTGCCGGGCATGACGCCTGGAGGTGGAAATGACTAAATAGTCAGAAATTTTGACTGTGGCGGCGAAAGTGATCATTATCGCGGAGCCGAATGCCACGCCATCGCCGGCCGAACGTTCGCCTAGGCAACGCCCTGACAACCCGCAACCGGAGACACCCGTCATGAGCAAAGAGATCCTGCTCAACGCTTTCAACATGAACACCCCGAGCCATCAGTCAAACGGACTGTGGCGCCATCCACGCGACGAGAGTCATCGTTACACCTCGATGAAATACTGGCAGGATCTCGCGCGCACGCTCGAGCGCGGGTTTTTCGACGGCATCTTTCTCGCCGACGTCACCGGTCTGTACGACGTGTATGGCGACAGCCCGGAGACGGCGCTGCGCGCCGCAACGCAGGTGCCGACAAACGACCCGTTCACGCTCGTGCCGGCGATGGCCGCGGTTACGGAACACCTGTCGTTCGGGGTGACAGGTTCGATTCCCTACCTGCATCCGTATTCCTTTGCGCGCCTGATCTCCTCGCTCGATCACCTCACGGACGGCCGCATCGGCTGGAACGTCGTCACCGGTTATCTCAATAGCGCCGCGAAAGGCGCGGGCCAGGCGCAGCAAACCGAGCACGATACGCGTTACGACATTGCGCATGAGTTCATGGAGGTCGTCTACAAATTGTGGGAGGGCAGCTGGGAGGACGATGCGGTGGTGCGCGATGCCGCCAACGCAACGTATACCGATCCCGCGAAGGTGCACCGGATCAGTCATGACGGTACGTATTTCTCGCTCGATGCCATTCACCTGTGCGAACCGTCGCCGCAGCGTAGCCCGGTGATCTATCAGGCCGGCACGTCGCCGAAGGGGCAACAATTCGCAGGCACCCACGCGGAGTGTGTGTTCGTGGGTAATCACAACCGGCAGACGGTGAAGCAATACGTCGAGTCGTTGCGTGGCATCGCCGCGGCCGAGGGACGCAGCCCGGACGATCTGAAAATTTTCGCGCTGCTCGCGGTGGTGCCGGCCGAGACGGACGCCGCGGCCGCGGCGAAACTCGCGGATTACCAGCGCTGCGGGATCCGCGAGGGCGGGCTGGCGCTGATTTCCGGCTGGACCGGGCTCGATATGGCCGGCTTCGATACGCACGCCTACATCGAGCACCATGCCTCGGAAGGGATCCGCGCGATGGCATCGTCGTTGTGCGCACGTTCTGTTGATGAGTGGGCGGAGTACCTCATGGTTGGCGGCGCCGCGCCTGTGGTTGCCGGTTCGCCAACGACGGTAGCCGACGAAATGGAAGCGTGGATGGACGAGACCGGCATCGATGGTTTCAATCTCGCCTATACCGTGATGCCCGAGTGCGTAACGGAATTCGTTGATCTGATCGTGCCGGAGTTACAACGGCGCGGCCGTTACAAGACCGCCTATGCGCCGGGCAGCATGCGCGAGAAGTTGTTCGGCGCGGGGTCGCGCCTGAAGGCATCGCACCCGGGGTCGCGCTACCAGGTGCAAGCCGGGCCGGCGTAAGTCTGTGGAAGGTCCGCGCGGGTAGGCGCGGACCGCGACGAGAACGCGGGCTTGACGGCCCGGTCGTTGTCACGGAATGATCATTATCCGATGGCAAGGCTGCGATACAATGGCCGCCGCCGACTTGAAGGATTCGCGCGCAGTGACTGGATTTCCGCGCGCAGGAACAAAAATCAATAACAAGGAGCAACAACGATCGTGTCTGCGCATTCGATTACCCGCCGCTGTGTCCCCGCACTCTTTCTTGCACTGCTGACCGCCGGCGCCGCCGCTGAACCCACCCGATTCAATTTTTCCGCGCTGATCGAGGCCGAATTCGGTGACGACGTGTCGAATCTGTTTCCCGACGACGCGATCTCGGGCTACCTGGCCTACGACAGCACCGCCACACCGGACTACCTCGACCCCGGCAACGCGTACGCCTCGTTCATTGACGTTGAATTATTCATCGACCAGCTCGACATGACATTCGCGCTGGATATTTTCGAAATCTACGGTGCGAACAGCGAACTCTATCTGGAATCCTACGAGCCGTTCATGTTCGGCGGGCAGGACTACGACAGCTTCGGCATGGATTTCTATGCAGACTTTGGCGCGTCGATATTTAACGATCCCTTCGGTTCCCTGCCGACGCAGGTCAACGGTGCGCTGGCGACGAACGGGCAACTGTTCGGTGGTGTTTTCGTGAGCGAGCCCGAGGGCGGGTTCAACTACGCGCCACTCTCATTCACGGCAATCTCGATCGGCGACGAAACCGTCACCCTGCCGCCGCCGGTGGTGGATGGCGACGGCAATCTGCGCCTCGGTGGCGTCGGCTTGCCTGCCGGCGCAGAAATCGATACGCCCGATGTTCTCAACACGAACATCACCACGGTGGGTTTCACTGCGTTTGCCGAGTTCATTCAGCGCGGCGGTACGCATAACGCGACGGAATTACAGGTGGGTGGCGACGCCGACAACACGGCTCCCGCGGACGGGAAATACACGCTGGCGGGTGGCACGCTGATGACGGATGTGTCGAACATCGGCTACTACGGCACGGGTGATTTCACACAATCGGGTGGCACGCACGAAACCAATACCCTGTTTCTTGGCAACGTCGGCACAACGAGCGCGTTCAGTGGTCCGCGCGCCTCAGGGGTTGGCCACTATGCGCTGAGCGCCGGCGACGTCATCATCACGAACGCCGTGATCGGGGCTTCGGGTCAGGGCGTGTTCGAGCAATCCGGCGGGACGGTTGCGATCGGCAATGAGTTCGCACCAATGAGCACATTCACCTACCTGACCATCGGCAACAGTTCCAGCTCCTATTTCCGCGACGATTTCGCTATCCCGATCGAGGAGCAGCGCTTTGGTGAGTACCGGCTGGGCGACGGTACACTGACCGTGAACGGCAGCACCACGCTCGGCGGCGGTTCCGATTTTGCCGGCCATGTGGAAGGCGGGCTCGGCAGATTTAACCAGAGCGGCGGTTTGTTCGTAACCCACAACCTGATCGTCGGCGAAGCGGGTACGGCCGCCAGCGGCGAGGGCCACGTGAGCGTGTCGGGCGGAACGCTGAACGCGAGTGGTGACATCCTCGTGGGTATGGCGTCGGCGGCAGCACCGGCAACAGGAACGTTCGAACAATCGGCGGGCGCTGTCACGGCACGTAGTATCCAGATTGGCGAAGGCGCGAGCGACACACCAAACCACTACCGCGTACTCGGCGGCACCACGACGGCGGCTAACGGGGTAACGGTCGGCACACCTGGTAGTGCCCCGGGCCAGGCGGTCCTCGAAGTATCGGCCGGCGGCATACTCAATGCTGATGTCATGATCAACGAAGACGGTCTCGTGGTTGGCAGTGGCGGTACGATCATCGGCGACGTCACACTGAATGGCGGCACGCTGTCGCCGGGCCTGTCTCCCGGTACGCTCGATATCGCTGGCAATCTCTTCGTCAACAGTGGGGTACTGAACCTCGAGTTTTTCGCCGAGGATGTGTTCGATGTTATCAATGTCAGTGGTGGTGTCGTACAAATCGGTGTCGCGGCAACGATTCAGTTCACCCTGGGCGCCGAGCCGACGGGTGCTTTGACGCTCGGACAGTTTTTCGCACCGGGCACCACGATCCTGCTCGACAGTGGTTTCGCCCCCGAGGCGCAAGTGCTGTTCGCATTCGCCGGCGGGTTTGAGCCGGTTCCGGGTACTACGATCGATTACTCGCTCGGTGGCGAGAGTTTCCAGTACACGGTGTCCGCCGTACCGCTGCCGGCCACAGCGTGGTTGTTGATGCCGGCGCTGGCAGGCTTGTTACGGCTACGCGTACGTGCCAGCGCGCAGCGCGTGTAGCAGGACGCGCCGCGAACACGAGGAACCGAAGAAGAGGACATCCCGCATTGGCGGTCGTTGAGTTGGGATCTCCTTTTTTCCACGACGATGATTGAACCGTACAGCGGGTAATTCAGGGCGCGATCAAATAACCCGATGCCGCTCTCGACCGTAACGGGAATATTTAACAAAACTGAAACATTCCTGCGAGCCAGGTTTTGCTAGCATAGTTGGCAACGATAAGAACGCAGTCGATAAAAAAAAGAATTCAAACGCATCGGGCAGCGCAGATACGGGATCATCGCGGAATTCTTTCCGCACTCCCACGTTTCCTACCGTAGTTGAAGTCAGGCGCGGCATGTTTGCCGCATTTGTCGGCGCATTACGAATAAAACCAATAAGGGATCTGTGAATATGCGCCAGCTTCGCGCTGCCTGTTTGCTCTTTTCGCTGCTCGCCGCCGCAAACCCCGCGGGTGCCGGGGAGTACACGCTCGGTATCGGTGCCGACCATGGCTTCAGCGGATTCGACGATCTGCTGCCGGAGGCGAGTTATTCCTTCAGCAGCGGCGATGCACTCATCGCGACGTTCGGCGGCGCCGGCAGCATCGGCGCTATCGCCGGCGGCAAGAACGTCGTGGTCATTCCCGAAATCACGGCTTTCGGGCAAACCGTTGTGCCAGAAATCACGGCCGATACCCGCAGTGGTTTGCGTGTATCGACGGCGTTCGACGGTTACGCCGGCATCGAGCTCTCCGCCGGGGTCGAAATCGGCGGGGGCGGCCTCGATCTCGGCTTCAACGCAGGACCGCGGCTGACCTTGCCGACGGAAATCCGCGCCGGGCAGTTTTTTGATCTGCGCGGCGATATGTTCGTCTCCGATGCGCATTTCGACCTCGACCTCGGTTTACCGAGCCTGAATGCCGGGCTCGATCTCGTCATGGGCGGCAGCGCGAACGGCAAAATCGAGTATGGCCTGTTTCCCGTCGCCGGTTACAAGGTGGGTGAATTCAATTTCAATCTGCCCGACATCCGCCTGCCGGTTATCGATTTGAACTGGGATCTGAACCTGCCGGAATTCCCGGCGTTCAATTTTCTCTCCGATCCGCGCACCGCCGCGGTACGCGTCAAGTTGCCACCGAACAATCCCGCGTTGAGTGCCGGCGAAATCGCCTTCGTCAGCCCCACCGACAGCGCGGTATCGAAAACTACGGTCGAGGACAACGCGATCGTGACGACGACGACGGGTGAACTGCTGCGGCTCGGACTCGATCTCGACGGTCTCGCGTCGTTTGCCGTTTCGGGCGCGTCGTTCACCGGCCTGGAAATTCCGGTAGAGGTGAACGAGGTCAAACTCGCGACCCTGAAATACGACACCATCGATGTGAAGTACGGCCTCGAACTCGGTTACGAAGTCGAGAACCGGATCGATACGTTTCTCGAAATGACGCTCAACTTCCTCGATCCGGACTCCGACCCGGCGGCACCGACGGCGAAATCCGTGCTCACCCGTTCCGGCGATTCGGTGGAAATGCGCACAAGCTGGTCCGGCCGCTGGGATGAGCTGCCGTCGCTCAGCCTGATCGATGCTTCCGATGTTCTGCTCGACATCGAATTCACGGGCCTCAAGCGCGAACTCACGCAATCCGCCACGCTCACCCTGAGCGACTATATGGAGCTCTCGGCGCTGCTGCTGAAGGCAACGATCGTGCCCGGGGTCAGCGCGACGCTCGGCCCCTTATATTACAAGAAGCTTGAACTCGCCGGTGAACTTGGTGCATTCGAGCTGTTCGAGAACACGATCACCCTGACGGACTTCGGACTCGCGGCCGGCTTCTTCGACGACCAGGTGCTGCTCGAGGCCTTGCCCGCCAACGACGCCTACCTCACGGGAGCCCGTGGCCGCGGTGGCCCCTCGGGCACCCTGAACCCACTCGAATTCAGTTTGCTCTCGAGCCACGCGGTTGCGAGTGCGGCAGATGCGCCCGACATGGTCGCCGCGATTGCGGAGAACCGCGACCGCGAGCCCACCCGGGGCGACTTCGATGCCGTGACGTACCGGGTCACGGATTCCGCCGACCGAACGTTTGCCGGGCTCTATCTGCCCGAGGACTCGCGCCTTGTGCTCGACGACGGTCGTGATGAAATCGATTTCACCGCGCGGCTCAACAACATTGAGAACGACGGCCTGATTGACGGCACCCCCTATCTCAGTGAGAACGGCAGCCTTCGCCTCCTGAGCGTCGAAGGCGATGGCGCACTGACCATTAGCGGCAACGGCGAGATCCGCTTCGGCCGTAGCGGCGGGCTTGCCGCCGGCATCCTGATCAATGGTGCCGGGCACACCATCAGCTTCGATCACAACACCCTGCCTGATCCGGCGGCGCGAGGATGGATGCTGAACGGTACGGAGACGATCTTCAATGACGGGACGATCCGCGCCCGCTTCGGCGGCGTACTGAATCCCGTCGCCGAAGAAATCGACAATGCCGATACGGGCACGATCGCCGCGTACGCGGGGTCTGTCATCAACCTCACGTCGGAGCTCCGCAACAAGGGGCTGATTCTTGCCGATGGCGAGGGCTCGACAGTCAATGTCACTACCCGTGATATCTATGGCGGCTTCGACGGCGGGACGGGTACATTCGCGGCCGATAACGGCGGCGCGATAACGTTTACGGGCGAGGCCAACAGCCCGGTTTCGGGGCCGGAGCTCGAATTGCGGCGGTCGCTTGAATTCATCGCCGGCGACGGCGCGACGATCACGTTCAATCATCTCGTGACCCTCGTCGGCGAGAAAAACGACTTCATCACGGACCCTGGCGGCACGATAGTGCTGAATGGTCTGCATCGCGATTTCTCCGACACCGGGATCCAGATCACGAACCGCGGCCTGCTCGATGTCGTATCAGGCAGAACCACGCTGCGCGAGCCGGGTTCACTGTGTTCGGGATCGGATTGCGCCACTGGCAGCAGCGCGAAGATTGAACCCTTGGACCTGATCAACGAAGGCACGGTGCGCGTGCATGCGGGCGCGGAATTCGCGTTCGACGTCAACATCGTCGATTACGCCGAAGGCGGTGCCACGCTGGCAGGCGGTACCTGGGAAGTGTTGGGCGAGAACACGTGGTTTACGAACAATAGCGAGACCACGGGATCGACCGCCGTTATCGACGTGCGGGTGGGCGAGGTCTTCGGTAACGCCGCGATGTTCGCGGATCTGACGTTCGATGAGACGGTGGATCCGGAAACCGGCGAGATCAACATCACCGGGATCAGCGATCTGAACACCGAACTCGCCGTCAACGAGGCGAACGTCATTCTGTCCGGCGCCGCGCGGTTCGACTACTTCAATACGGTTGCCGTGAACCGGGGTACGTTCGAGCTGCATAATCAGCGCTCGTTCACCACCGCCGGTGATTACACGAACGATGGCGGCACCACTCTCGTCGACAGCGGTGCGGAGCTGCGGGTGGCCGGCGACCTGACAGTCAATGGCGGCACGGTGCGGTTCGCCGCCACGAGCGGGTTTCGCGCGGATAACGTCGAGGTCAACGGCGGTTCGCTCGTGATCGCCGAAGGTACGAACGTGGATCCGGTGCTGGTGCAGGCGTTCAGCGCGGAGTCCGGCCCCGGCGCGGGCTTACGGCTGCCTGCGGGTCACACATGGATCGTGCGCGACAACGTCACTGTCGGTGCGGACGGCAGTGAAACCGTCACGCCGGGGCTCATCGATCTCGCCATTCGCACGTTTCCGGATCCGGAGAACCCCGCCGGCCTGCAAGGCGTAACGGACAACGATGCGACCGTGATCATCGACGGCGCCCAGGCTGAATTCCGCGGTTTCGAGTCGCGTCTCGATCGCAACACGGGTTCGCTCACGCTGCGCGGCGGCAAGGTTTTCGACACGGACGTGCCCTCGTTCACGAACGGCACGGGCGGGACGCTGAATCTCGAGGGCGCGCAGTTCCTGATCACGGATGGATTGTTCAGCAATGCGGGCGGCAGCGTGAACATCGACGCAACAAGCTACCTCGAGGCCGACACGCTGCGGATGACGTCCGGCGAGATGACGCTCGCCGGGGTCGTGCGCACGAACCAGGCGTTGTTCTACGGCGGTACCCTCGCGTTCACGGACGGCGTTCTGTACACGGCTTCGGTGCTCACGACGGATGACTTCACGGTGGCCGGCGGCACGCTGTACGCGAAGGAATTCGATGGTTCGCTCGTGGTGGAATCCGGCGTGTTCGCGCCCGGCCAGTCGATCGCGGACTCCACCGTCGACGGCGATTTCCTGCTGGATACCGGCGGACTTCTCGAGATCGAATGGAGCAGCGAAGATGCCGATTTCCTCGCCATCACCGGCACCGCGTCGCTCGCCGGCACGCTGCAGATCTCGCTGCTCGACGGCTTCGTGCCGGAAGTCGGTGCGTCGCTCGAGTTTCTCACCGCGGCCTCCATCCTCGGCGGTTTCGATCTGATCGATACCATCCCCGGCGCATCCGGGCTGGCCTTCGCGGTGCGCGCGGACGGCGGCAGCCTGTTCATCGACGTCACCGCGGTGCCACTGCCCGGCGCGGTGTGGTTGTTGCTCAGCGGTTTCGGTTTCCTGGTGGCGGGACGTACGCGCAAGCGTGCACCCTGACGGTTTCGTTTCCCGCCGCGCGGCTGCCGCAATTCCGGCATTTACAAGCATTTGAGGGTGGCGAATCCGATCGCCCGGACGCTGCTCGGACACAATCCTGAACCCCACCGGCTCGCTATCCCTGGGAACGCCGGTAGCAGCACGGACGGTAACGGGGCATGGGCGGCATCCACAAACGCGAGTTCCGGGGTGATGCCGCAGCCCGTTGGAAAATGAAACGAAAGTGCGGCCGTACCGAACATGGTCGTACGCGCCAGCACCGCGTGATCGATACCGGCGCCAGATCCTCACCTGAGGCATCGCCAGTAACCGGCTAGACACCCCTCACGCCGGTTTCCCGGATCAAGCCGTATCTACCGCGGCGGGATCGGCCGTCAAATTGCCGTCGGAGCGACGCCGGCGCCGCCACGCCGAAACGTTCTCCCCCAGCATCAACAAACACGGGGTCAACACGAGCGTCAGCACCGTCGCAAAAGTCAGACCGCCGGCAATGGCACTCGCCAATTGGCGCCACCAGTCCGTTGACGGCGCGCCAACCGAAATATCCTGCCCAATCAGATCGATCGTCAACGAAAACACCATGGGCATCAGCCCGAGTACTGTCGTGATCGACGTCAGCATGATCGGCCGCAGACGCTGAGCGGCCGTGCGCAGGATCGCCTCACGCGGTACAACCCCGCCGCGTTTCAGATCATTGAACGTATCAATCAGCACGATGTTGTTGTTGACCACTATTCCGGCCAGCGCGATGACCCCGAGTCCACCCATGACGATGCCAAACGGTTGTGCGGTTACCAGCATCCCGAGCAGCACGCCGGCCGTGGAGAACACAATGGCGCTGAGCACGAGCATCGCTTCGTAGAAGCTGTTGAACTGGGTGACGAGGATGACGAGCATAAAAAAGACGGCCGTGATGAATGCGGTGATCAGGAACACCATCGCCTCGCGTTGCTCTTCGTCCTGACCTTTGAACCGGACCGTCACGGCGGGATCGATATCGACTGTTGGCAACGCCGCCTTGATCTTTTTCACCTGGTCGTCCACCAGCAGACCTTCCTCCACATCGGCGAGCACCTCCAGCGACGAGCGGCCGTCGGTGCGATGCAGACTGCCGGTTTTCTGCGCCGGTTCGAAGGTGATGAAATTGCTGATCGGGATCTGACCCTGCGTCGTGGGTACGCGCAACTGCGCGAGCCGTTCGAAGTTGCGTTCTCCGAGCGGGAACCGCAGCCGGATATCGAGTTCCTCATCGGCATCGTCAGGACGAAACTCCGCAAGCTGCATACCGGTTGTAATCATCTTGACCGTATCGCCCAGTAAGGTGATGTCGGCGCCGTAACGCGCCGCCTGTTCGCGATCGACGATCACCTGCCATTCGATACCCGGCAAAGGCCGGCTGTCCTGGACGTCTATGAAGCCACCGAGTTGATCGAGCAGTCCCCTGATCTGACGCACCGCCGGTGCAAGCTTGCCGGCGTCGCGGGACGTGATTTGCAGCTGTACCGGCTTGCCCTGCGACATGCCCTGTTCCTGCTTGCGAACCTGGATCATGATCCCGGGAATATCCGCAGTTCGATCGCGTAGCTCCGCGGTGATGTCGGCCGCCGCGCGACGCTGCCGCCAGGGCACGAATTCGAGCTGAATGATGCCAATGGCATCCACCGGGGTTTCGATCATGACGTTGCCACCACCGTCGCCCAGCGTGCGCGCGTAGACGGTCTTGATGCCGTCTACGTCAAGCAGGCGCTGTTCCACCGTCCGCACGAGTGCGTCGCGTTCATGGATCGAGAGATCCCCGCGTGCCTGAACCTGAACCTGGGCGATTTCCGGCTCGACTTCCGGCATGAATTCGACGCCGCGGCCGAACAGCGTGTAGGCGGCATACGTGCCGACGAGGCAAACGAGCGCGAACACAAAGACCTTCGCCGGGTGTCGAAGCAGCGCTCCCAGTGTGCGCAGATACGCGCCGCCAAATCCGTCGATGGATTCGAGTTCGCCAGTTTCCGCCGCGTGTACCGCCGCCGGCACGCTCGAACTGCCCTGGGCGCTGCCGAACAGTCCACCGAGAACCGGAATGAAAATGAGCGCCATCGCGAGCGACGCTGTCAGCGTGATCAACACCGTGATCGGGAGATACTTCATGAAGCCGCCGATCATGCCGGGCCACGCGATCAAGGGCAGAAACACTGCGAGCGTGGTACCAATTGATGCCGTGACCGGCCAGAACATGCGCTTTGCCGCATTGGCGTAGGCTTCGCCGCGGGATTCGCCTTCGATCAGTTTGCGGTCGGCAAGTTCGATCGTCACGATGGCGCCGTCGACGAGCATGCCGAGCGTGAGGATCAGCGCGAACAGGACGACGATGTTCAGCGTGTACCCCATGGTGTACAAAACGAGGATCGCGGCCAGGAACGACCCCGGAATTGCCAGGCCAACGAGGATCCCGGGACGCAGGCCAAGCGCCGCTATGATGACGACCATAACCATGATGATTCCGGTTAACAGATTGTTCTCGAGGTCGCCAAGCATGTCGCGAATGCGTTGCGAACCGTCCTGCAGATAATTCACGGAGATACCCGCGGGCCAGGTTGAACGTTCTGTTTCAACGACCTCGCGCACCTCGGCGATGGTTGCGA
Organism: Gammaproteobacteria bacterium; assembly: GCA_965216305.1. GTDB lineage: Bacteria > Pseudomonadota > Gammaproteobacteria > UBA11873. The sequence continues at coordinate 1,194,949 of OZ244144.1, forward strand.
TGATATTCGCACCTATGCGTTTTTTAACCTCGAGGACCACCGCCGGCTGGCCGCCGACCCGGGCAAATCCCAGCGGATCCTTGAACGTCCGCCGGACCGTGGCAACGTCCCGGAACAGCACCACGGTGTCGTCGACGACTTTCACCGGCAGCGTCATGATGTCGTCGAGTTCTTCGATGACACCGGGCACTTTCAGCACCATGCGGCCGGCACCGGTATCGAGCGCGCCAGCGGCCACGAGCCGGTTGTTGCGCGTGATCAAATTGAACAGATCGGCGAACGAAATATCGTAGGTTTCCAACACCTCCGGTGACGTGATTACTTCGAGGACTTCTTCGCGGTCGCCGCCAATATCAACCTCGAGCACCCCTGACAATGCCTCGAGCGAATCTTTCAGATCCCGCGCAACGGCAACGAGTGTTCGTTCCGGGGCGGTGCCCGCGAGGACCACGGTGAGCACCGGGAACAAGGCGACATTAATCTCGTTAACCCGGGGTTCATCGGTATCAGGCGGTAATTCAGGACGCGCGAGATCGACTTTCTCGCGAACATCCAGCAACGCCTGGTCGGCATCGAATCCGGCGTCGAATTCAAGCGTAACGGACGCGTGACCCTCGCCCGCGACGGAGCGCATTTCCTTCACGCCTTCGATTGCCTGGAGCTCTTTTTCCATTGGTCGAACGAGCAGACGCTCTGCGTCCGCGGGCGCAATTCCCTCGTGAGTCATCGAGACGTAGATCGTGGGGATCGGGACGTCGGGTTCGGATTCTTTCGGAATCGCCAGATACGCTGCCCACCCCATGAGGACGATGATGGCGAACGTGAGCACCACCACGCGTGCGCGCGAGAACGCCGCGTCGATAATGCCGAGCATTACAGCGAGCGATCCGGATCGCCGTTCAACCGCGACACAACGTTCGCGGCGTCACGGCCGGGCGCAGCCAGATTGCCGCCGGGATCAACTTCCTCTGAGTTGACGCGGACGGTTTGTCCGGCCGCAACGAAACCATGTCCGACGGCGATTACGCGGGCGACGTCTGGCAGACCACTCACCCAGATGCCGTTCTTCTCCGACATCACGATGTCGATCGGGTGAAACGCAACGACGTTATCGTCGTCGACAGTCTTGATCCCGATCGCGCCGTCGGCGTCGAGACTGAGCAGCGCGGATGACACAAATTGCGCCGAGGTCGTGCCGGTGGGGATCCGGGCCTCTGCGCTCATACCGGAGCGGATCCGTGAATCAGGATTCGCAACGTTAATCTCGACCCGAAACGTCCGCGTTGCCTGCTCCGCGCGCGGGGCGATGTAGCGCACCTCGCCGGTTCCGCTTTCGCCGGTGGCAAAGATGACGTTCACAGCATCGCCCAGCGTGATCCGTCCGACGTTGTGCTGCGCAATCTGTACGGCGACAACGAGCGGGTTGTTGTCTACGATCGTCGCGATTTCCCCGCTCACCTCGACATAATCGCCAAGCTCGACGTCGCGTAGTTCCAGCGTGCCATCGAACGGCGCGTGGATCGTGGTTTTTTCGATATCAATCCGCACCGCCTCCAGTTCTGCTTCGGCGATTGCGAGATCCGCGAGGATTTCATCCCGCTGACTTTCCGCCTGGTAGCCTTTGTTGGCGAGACGTTTCACGCGTTCATGCGCTTGCTGGCGTTCGGTGACACGCGCCCTGGCTTTCTTCAATTGCGCGGGCCGATCATCGTCCGCGATCGTCGCGAGAACATCACCCGCGTGCACGCGGTCGCCTTCGCTCGCACCGAGTGTTGCGATCCGGCCAGCGGTTTGTGCGCGTACCGTAACCACCCGGTGCGGCTCGACATGCCCGTGCGCGACGATGTAGCGCACGATGTCGCGAGCCGTTTTTGTTTCCACGGCGACAGTCATCGCCGGTGTTTGTGGACGCTCAGATTTCGGCGCGACCGCATCGGGGCGGTCCGACGTTACCCGCCCGGCCAGCATCCAGATCGCAATTGCCACCACAATACCCAGGGAAATGAGATAGGAATTCTTCATCGCGGCGTTTGACTGCCCGACTTGCGACCGCGTTCGATCATCGTTTCCAGCAAATCGGCCATGTCGTCATAGAATTTTCCAAGCTCGCTGAGTCGGGTCAGTGCATCAGCCCATTTGGCCGGATCCAGATTATTCCTCGTGTCGGTGACGGCTTCCTGGGCTTTGCGCAGGCGGGTCAGGTAGCCGTGCAACATTTCGACGTAGGGATCGCTGCGCAACTGAAAGTAATCCTGGCGCTCCCCTGGTCGGGTAACCCGCTCGATCACACTGAGGCTTTCGAGCAGGCGGCTATTGGTGGAAATACTGCCGCGCGACACCTGAAGCTGCTCGGCGAGGTCGCTGCTGCGCACCGGGCCGCCGTGGATTACGAGATACGCCATGATCCGGCCCGCGATCCGCGGCAGGCCATCGCCTTGCGCGACGACGCCGAGGCGTTCCACGAACGCTTCTATTGCTTGGTCTGCGGTCTTGCTCATGCGTTCATTCTAATATATTCAATTCGTTTAGTCCAGATTGAACAAATTAATCGCTTAGATAAAACCTTGAGTCGGGTATTTGCAGACGTAACCGTGATCGACACAGGGTCGAGCAGGCAAATGGGCGGTGAAAGGGGATATCCCGCATCAATGATCGTCGTCTTCCGCGGTATGCGCTGCACTGTGAGCCGCCGCCTTACGTCCTGGTTTATCCGCGGCTACCCTGCTCGATGAGGCTTGCTATCGCCGAGTCACCAACGCCTGAACCCATGGCCCTTACTGGCCACGCTTCCAGTGACGGTCGTGGATCGCGGCGGCGGTTACCTGGGTGTCACGCGCGGCAAGTCTCCTGGCGGCGCTCTGTTAAGCGCCGGCGGTTTCCGGTACTACTGAGATCATGTGCGGTGCACGAGGCCCCGCGTGTACCGCGGCGTTCGTCGCAACGAGGGACATTGCGTTCTGCGTGACAAACTGAACCCGGATCGGCCGCATGCGCTCGGTGCAGCTCGTGGTGCGCTTTGTGGCGAGAGATCGCATCCCCTCGCGTTTCCGGCTCACTACCCTCAGGGCTTAGTCCGTCGACCAATCTCGGGATCGTTCCGGTGTTCAGACATCGGCGGGCGCCAGCCCACGGTCGGCCGTATCTTCGGGTGGTGCCTTGTTACCCGCCAGATACAGCCACAAAATCCCCGCCGAGCCCGCGAACACGGATCCCGCGAGGACGCCGGTCTTGGCCATGAGAAGTAATTCCTCATCGCCACCGAAACCGAGTTGGGCGACGAAAATCGACATCGTAAAACCGATCCCCGAGAGTAATGACACTCCCGCGATCTGGCTGAATCGGGTGTCTTTCGGCAGCGCCGCCAGCCCGAGTTTCAGCATGAGCCAGCTCGCGCCGGTGACTCCGATGAACTTGCCCAGCACCAGGCCGAGTGAAACACCGAGCACCACGGGGTGAGCGATAGTTTCGCCCATGGCGGCAAACTCCAGTGCAATGCCGGCGTTCGCGAGCGCGAAAACCGGGATGACGAAATATGCCACCGGCATATGCCACAGGTGTTCAAGACGCTGCAATGGTGCTTCGACGGCGTGCACCCCGTTCTCCAGTGTTTGCACGACGGCGCGCAACGCGTCGTTCGTCATGATGCTGGCGCCGGGTCGGTGGCTCGCATCGAACTGCTGCATCAAATCCTTCACGTGTGAGCTGAACCGTTCGGGGTTGTACTTCGGCGCGGCGGGCACGGATAGCGCGCCGAGAATTCCGGCGAGCGTTGCGTGCACCCCGGACAGCAGCAAGGCGTACCACAACACAAGTGCGACGATGAAATAGGGCAGGGTTTTGCGAATCCCGGCGAGATTGAACAACATCAGCACGGCGAACAAACCGCCCGCCGCCGCGAGCGGCGGGAGCACAATGGATTCGGTGTAGAAAACCGCGATCACCATTACCGCGCCGAGGTCGTCCACGATGGCGAGGGCAACGAGGAATGTGATGAGGGCTTTCGGCACACGGCTGGCCAGCAATGCCAGCGCGCCGATGGCGAACGCGATGTCCGTAGCCATGGGGATCCCCCAGCCGGCCGCCGCGTTGCCGGCGGGATTGATCGCGTAATAGATCAGCGCCGGCACCACCATGCCGCCGATAGCCGCTGCGATTGGCAGCACGGCGTTGCGCGGGTTGGCGAGTTCGCCGACCAGTATTTCCCGTTTCAATTCCAGACCAACGACAAAGAAAAATATCGCCATCAAGCCATCATTGATCCAGTGATGAAGAGACATCGCCAGTGTCCAATCCCCGATATCGACGCTGACGAGCGTATGCAGAAAGTGTTCGTAGGCCGACAGCAACGGGCCGTTCGCAATCACGAGGGCGAGTACCGCCGTGCCCATCAACAGTAAGCCACTCGTTGTTTGCCGGTGTATGAACTCCTCGAACGGGGTGAGGATTTTGCGAAAGCTCTTTTCCCACGGCGCGTGATACTCGGCTGCCGTCGGGGCGGAGTCAGGCTGCAACTTTTTCATACTGGCATTCAATTCCGGGTTCGTTCATGGGCGAAGCGCGACTGCGAACCGCGGGCGAAATCATTCGAACGATCCCGCGCGCGACGATCGTGCGCATCAATGCAAGAAGCAACTGTTGGTGCGCGAATGATTATAGGGGGTTGGTGTTTCATAAGTACCCTTGAGACGAGAAGGGGACTGCTGCTCGTGGATGCGACGATCCGACCGCGCAGACTCTCCAGCGTAATCGGCACCCTCGTGCTGAGCCCGTGGATGGTTTGCAGCTCGGGCGCTCTTTCTCCGGTCATGGATGGTTGACCTTGGATTACTGTTGTGGAGACCAACGACAGCGGGATCGAGGCTGATCGGCTACACATACGAAGCGACTTTCGCACCGTTGAGCTGGCCGATTGGAACGGGTTTCACGCTGCCGGCGATGCCGGCGACTTCCATCATGAGGGTGCTCAGACGCCTATCACCAAAGGGGCATCAACGCTCGCGTCGGGCAGGCGTTCGGTGACACCGCGGTTCAAGCCCATCCCGGCCCAGGGATGTTCAATACCGGCGCCGATGGGGAGCGCGGATATGCCGCTTTACCCTGTGATACACGAATGGGATTACCCGCGAGGGACTAACGCTGGTAATTTACCCATGCCGGATTGGTTAAACGGGGAGGCCTTATGACATTTTCGAAAGAACAACTCGTGGCAGCGTACAGCCAGATGCGACTCATACGGTCGTTCGCGGAATCCCTGCATGAGATCGCGGAACTAGACAATACGTTTGGCTTTGCCCATCTCTACGCGGGCGCAGAGGCCTGTGCGGCGGGTGTTTGTGTCCACCTCGAACCAAACTCCCGTGACATCGTCACGAGCGCGCACCGCGCACATGGACACTTCCTCGCGAAAGGTGGCGATGTGAACCGGATTGCCGCGGAAGTGTTTGGCCGACGGAACGGCAGCGGGGGTGGCAAGGGCGGCACGATGCATGTGGCCGATTGGTCGGTTGGCATGCACGGCGGTAATGGCATCATTGGCGCTTCCGCGCCGCACGCGCTCGGTGCGGCATTCAGTGCGAAGTACAAAAAGACGGGCGGCGTTGCCGTCGCGTTCGGCGGCGACGGCGCCGCGAATCAGGGTGCGGTATTCGAATCGATGAACTTCGCGAAAGCCTACGAACTGCCGGTGGTGTTCGTGCTTGAAGATAATGGCTACGCCGAATCGACTCATAAATCCTACACCACCGCGGGTGACCCCGTGGCCCGGGCGGCGGGGTTCGATATTCCGGCAGTCGCCATCGACGGTGCGGATTTTTTCGCCGTGGCCGATGCCGCCGGCGCAGCGATCGAACGCGCACGCGATGGTAACGGCCCGAGCTTTATTCACTGCCACGTGCCGCTGTTCTTTGCACATTTCGAAGGCGACCAGGAAACCTATCGCGCAGACGGCGAAGTTGCCGCGTTACGCGCTGATCGGGATTGTCTGAAGAACTTCCGCGAACGTGTTGTCGCGGACGGCATGGTTTCCGCCGCGGAGCTCGATCGCGTCGATGCAACGGCTACCGAACAAGCGGCAGCGGCGATTGCGGCGGCACAACGCGCACCGCAACCGCCGCCCGAAGCGCTGTTCACCGACGTCTACGCGAATTACTGAGGACAGACTGCAATGCCAGATACCACGATGCGCGCCGCGCTGAATGATGCCCTGAAGTTTGCGATGCGAGACGATCCGGACGTGTTCGTCATGGGCGAAGATATTGCTGGCGGTGCGAATGCGCCCGGCGAGGACGATGCCTGGGGCGGCGTGTTCCAGGTAACAAAAGGTCTCGTCGGTGAGTTCGGCCGGGAGCGGGTGATTGACACGCCGATCAGTGAGACGGCGTTCCTTGGTCTCGCGATCGGTGCCGCGAACACAGGCTTGCGGCCGGTAGTCGAAATCATGTTCGTTGACTTCTTCGGTGTATGTTTCGACCAGGTACTGAACAACGCGGCGAAGTTTCGTTACATGTACGGTAGCCATGCGGCAACGCCGATCACGATACGCACCACCTATGGTGTTGGCGGCCTTTCCGCCGCGCAGCACAGCCAGACCCTGTATTCCGTATTCGCACACATCCCGGGCATCAAGGTTGTGGTGCCGTCCAATCCCTATGATGCAAAGGGATTGCTGCTCGAATCGATCCGTGACGACGACCCGGTGATCTTTTTCGAACACAAAGCGCTGTACGATGATGTCTGCGATGTCCCTGCCGAACCCTACCGGATCCCGCTCGGGCAGGCTGACGTGCGGCGACGCGGCGATGATATAACCATCGTCGCGCTCGGGCGTATGGTCGGCATCGCGGAGCAGGCAGCGGACGAGGTCCGCGCGCAGGGGATCGCCTGCACCATCGTCGACCCGCGAACGATCTCACCGCTGGACGAGACGACAATCCTTGATTGTGTGCGCAGCACCGGGCGCCTTGTCGTCGTCGATGAAGGCCATCCCCGTTGTGGCATGGCCAGCGATATCGCGGCGATTGTTGGTCGCGAGGCGTTCGGCGATTTGAAAGCGCCGATAGCGTCGGTTACCGCACCGCATACCCCCGTACCGTTCGCGGCGAATCTGGAGGCGTTGTATGTGCCGACTGTGGCGGATGTCCGCGCCGCGGTGGTTGATGCCGTTAATTATTCGTAGGGAAACACGCGGTGTCTGGCATCGGCGAGGTGAGGCAGTCCGGGACTGCTTACTTGATGGGGGCCGCGGCCGGACCAACTTATCCCCCTGATCCCCCGATAGAATCGATCTGCAACGCCTAGTCTGAGCGCCCTTAGAAGCAAAAAAATGCGTGGCTGGAACGCAGCTAAGCTGCGCGAAAACGGTATTTAGAGTTGATCACGCACGGCAATATTCAAACGTAACGCTCAAAATCGCCGGAACCGCAGTCGAAATCGCCGATTTTACAATCACCTGACGTGGTCCGATCTCGTTCAAACAACGTCGCACAAAAGCCAGTTTCGCCGCATCGTCCGCTGCGAGTTTTCACGTCCAGGGTGCCGAACTCTCCCGAAACCGAATGTGTGCCGGCGTTGGTTTCGCAGCGCGGATCAGTGAAAACGTAATTTTTGAGCGCGGTTACGCCGGGGAAGTTGCTTCCACCGACGATCTCCACCATTGCGGGGGACGCGTGTATTTGCCCTGGCGGCGGCCAGCCGGCGCAATGGCGAGATTCCTCAGGGATAAAAGCGCTAGGCTAATAGCAAAACCTGGCATGCTATTTTGTCGGCGCAAAAAGGCTTGTAGCTGGAGAACTTTCCAGTTGCGCTACATTTGTTGTTGCTGCACCACGGTTAGCGCTTCTTATGAGCCTTATCAAGCTGAGCGCTTCCGTTCGCCTCATGCGCGCTTTATTTGCTCCCATGCCGTCCAGGTCTACGGTTTCGAGTTTCGCGTCAAGCTCCTTTACGGTCGTCGCGACGGCATACGCGAGGAAAAAAGTCACGACGACCCTAATACTTTCGTTCATGAATTCATCGCTCTGAACTTCAACAGGCCCGGTGAAACCCAACGGCCCCGCTATCCCGGAAAATTCGCCTCATTCAGATTAGCGAATCAGGGTTAACCTATTTTGGTGTTACAACCCGAAGCTAAACTCGCTCTACTAGCCGGTACAAGCGCATTTCGCAAGCGCGCTTGGGGCGGCAGCAAAGACTGGACCACTACAAAAAGAAAGGGTTATCGATGCTATCGAAAACAACACGTCTACTATCGTTGTTGGTTATCTTGGTCCTGCTTGGCGGCTGTGAAACCCAACTGGTTGTTTCCGAATGGGGGAATCCGACCGCAGCGGGCTCGCATCGAAACTACAATACGATGGACGACCCGTTGGCCACGCAGTCGAGCCCCCCGCATAACTGGCCTTTCGCCGATAGTACGGCGGGAATCGAATACTATCTGCCAAAGCGATTATTCAAGCTCACGTTTACAAGAGAACTCCTTCTCCCCAAATTGCCCAGCAAAGCAAAGGAAGCGGTAACCACGGCGGCAGCGGCATTAGCAAACGCCAACAAGGAAAAGAAGAAAGCCGCGACGGAATATAAGAATTTAAATCAGATCGCGTTGAAGACGCCTGAAATTTTGGCGGGAGAAAAGAAGCCCGATAAAAAGGCAAGCACATCGCAATTCAAAGATGCGAAAAAGGCTGCCGCAAAAAGCGCGCTTGCCGCCCGGGGAAAATTTGTCGTTGCCGAAACCGCTGCCAACACCGCTAACGACAAATACAACAAAGCGCTAGATCAGTATGTCAGCTCCCGAAACCCGCCCGCGAGCGCGGCTTTGGTCTCTGCACTGGAGAGAGCCAAAGCGGCACTTGAAAAGGACACGCCAGATCACGTTAAAGAGGCGATTCTCGCAAAGCTCGATGAAACGCTGCAGCTGGAAACATCGCTATGCAAATACAAAATAACATTCAAGATAGAAGATCAAGGACTTGTTCCGGATACTCGATACCGTTTCGTCGCGCAGCTCAACCACAGTTATTTTCGTCACGACAATTTCATTTTAGAAACCACGCCAAACGGGCTTTTATCGAATGCTACGGGATCAAGCGATGATAAGACGGGAGATGTCTTGGTTGAGATAGCGAGTGCTGTTGCGGGAGTTGGCGGAATTTCTCCCATAGGGACCTCCACGCTGCTAGAGTCCGACGCAGTCACAGAAAGGGAAATGGACCCCAGCGCACCTTCGGAAAAACCTGAGTGTCGTGCGGACAAGGCCACTCGGTCATTTATTATCGACCCCGCAGATCTCGACAGCGAAGCGGGCAGGGCGGCCGGCGTCGCATTAAGTAGTTTTCTTCGTACCCAATTTGTTCCGAGAGCCAACGATCTGGCGCTCAGGTTCTTCCCGACTTGGGACTCACCGGGAGATAAGATAATGGACCCGGGGTGTATAGATAACTGCGCCGGATTGTTTTATCGGCGCGATCTTCCATATGTCGTCAGCTTGGAGCAATGCAAGAACAGCACACAAATGGTGGTGGGTCAGAACGAAGCTGAGCTGACGACGCGGATAAATACAATAAACGACAGCATCGACAAACTCCGTGCAGCCGTTTCGAATGATGGAAGGCTGATTCAAGTATATGCGGGTTTAGCGGCGGACCACGAGGCGCTGCGGGAAGACATAAAAAGCGTGATCGACGCCCTCAAGATGCAACTTGCGAATAAAGAACGCCAGATAGCTGAAGCAAATAGCACAATTAGGCAGCTACAAAAGGAAGCTGGTTCCGCGATGCCTGCTCATAGTTCCAGCCACGAGAACTTTGTAGGTTGCGGAGGTGAAAACAATATAGACAAAGTTCTGGCAACGAGCCTGGTCAACATGCCAAACGGCAGTCCGATTGCGCGAGTCTCATTTGATTCTGGCGGGTTCGTAAAGACAGACCATAAAGTAGTGTTCGAAGATGGAATGCTCAAGGCTCACGATGTAACTCGGCCGAGCGAAGTGCTGTCCGTCGCTTCGCTTCCTCTGAAAGTCGTCCGAGCGATGTTAACCACCGTTACAGACGTGTTTCGTCTTAGAATTGATATTGATTCAACGGAGACATCGGCAGCAGAACAACAACTTGCATTGCTAGAGGCTATCCGCGCATTGGAGGACGCAAAGGATGAACAAAATGAAGACTAATCGGTTTCGGGGTTGGCTCCCGGTTCGCCTTTACGCTTTGTCGCTGAGAAAGCTTTGTTAGCGACTATATTCGATTTCGCCTTGAGTGTGTTCGCCGTCAGTTTCCATGAGACAGCTTGTGGGTGGGTGTCAACGGCGGGGTCGGACCAACCTATCTCCCTGACCCACCGATAGAATCGATCTGCAACGCCTAGCCTGAGCGCCCTTAGAAGCGAAAAAGCGTATCTGGAAACGCGACTAAGCTGTCCGATAATGCTACGTAGAGCTGATTACGCACGGCGAAATTCGAACGTAACGCTCAAAATCGCAGGAAAGCCGGGAAGAATCGCTGCCTTCTCAATCACCTGACCTGGTCCGACCCCAACCACGTAACGAAGATTGCAGAATCCACCTGCAGAGCCCGGAGACCGATGCCATGACCGAGACCTCAGATCACCGCTACATTAAAACGATCCGTCGTTACTACGAAGGCTGCAATACCGGCGACTTCGACTTGATGATGTCGACGTTTACCGACGATGTCGTGCATTACTTTGTCGATCACGCGCCGGTGATGAGTGCCGAACGGCTTGCTAATTACTGGGTGAAGATCGGACCACGTACACAGGCGCGCTGGACGGTTGATCACGCGGTTGTCGAGGAACCGGAAGCGGTCATCGAATGGAGCATGAGATGGACGCCGCAACAGACCGGCACACCTGAAATTCTGCGCGGCGCAGAATGGTACGTGTTCCGCGACGATCGCATAGCGGAAATCCGGTCCTACCATCACAATCACTTTTTAACCGATGAACGGAATCGCGAACTGTGGGGTTTCGACTATGCCGATCGTGATTACACTCTGTAATCACGCGATCACGCGATCACGCGATGCGCAAGTTTGCCTGTTTAGCTTCGCTTGGCTGAAATACGGTTACAAAGTGGACGTTAGTAAAGAGGCAATGCGAAGGGAGTGCGAACGCAGCACGCTGACGGAAGCGCAATTAAAGTCTCGAAAAGGGCGCGGATCGACGTTTCTTATCGGCGACACATTATCTGTTTTGGATGTTAATTCGACGTGCGGTCGCGCGAAGGCTTGCGCCCGCTACAATTGGTCGACACTTATTGTGGGGGAAATAGCATGGCGATGGGCGAGACGGGGCGGTGGATTGAAGAGCGGCTCGATGACGGCATTGTCGTTGCGCAGCTGAACCGGCCACCAGCGAACGCGCTGACAGCTGATTTTCTCCTGGAGATCGAAAGCGCCTTCAAGCAACTCGACGCGGATCGCTCGGTGCGGGGGCTTGTGCTCAAAGGTTACAGTCGTGTTTTCTCCGCTGGCATGGATCTCAAGGCGCTACCCGATCTCGATGCGGGCGGCCAGTCGGAAGCGGTTGATGCGCTCAATCGGGCATACGGCACCATGTACGGTTTCACGAAACCTTGCATCGCAGCCGTGACGGGCCACGCAATTGCTGGTGGATTGTTCTTTCTGCTGGCGGCTGACTATCGGGTCGGATGTGAAGGCGAGGCGCAGTTCGGCTTGTCCGAAGTGCGCGTTGGTCTGCCATTTCCGGTTGCTGCTATCGAGATTGCACGTGCTGAAATGACGGCGGCGATGGGGCGGAAGATTTTGCTTGGAGGGCGGCCGGTCGATGTCGCCGCGGCCCTGGCCGGTGGTATTTTGGATGAGTTGGTAGCTGCCGATGCGGTCGAGGCGACGGCCATTGCGAAAGCACGGGAATGGGCTGCAAGCCCGGCTGAGGCCTATGGCCGGATCAAGCAGCAGCTGCGGGCACCGGTGCTCGACAAAGTCCATCGAGCCATCACGCAGGGAGAAGACCCCGTGCGCGACAGCTGGTTCTCGCCGGAGACCAGACAGGCAGCGCTTGCCGTGCTGACGGGGAAGCGATAATGCGTTCTCAGACTAGGCAACCGACGGCTGTTGAGATGATGCAGGCGCCGAGCCCGAGTAGGACCGGGTCGACGTTCCCCCGTTATTGAGTAGCACGAGTATCTGGAGTCCAATAACCTTGTTGAGGGAGATTGGACATGAAGAAGCGTTACAGCGACGAGCAAATCGTCGGCTTTCTGCGTGAAGCGGAATCGGGCATGTCGGTCAAAGAACTGTGCCGGCGACATGGGTTCTCCGAGGCCAGCTTCTACGCATGGAGGAACAAGTTCGCTGGTCTCGAGGTCTCCGATGTGAAGCGCCTCAAAGCCTTGGAGTCGGAGAATGCGCGGTTAAAAAAGCTGCTGGCCGAAGCGAAGCTGGAACAGGAAGTCACGCGCGAGGTGCTACGAAAAAAGTGGTGAGCGCGGCGTCGAGGCGGCGCGTAGTAGCGCACATGACGACGCGCGGAATAACGGAGCGTCACGCGCTACGCATCGTAAAGATGAGCGCAAGCGCCTTGCGTTATGTTCCGACGCCCGACGGGAACGGCCCGCTGCGCGACGCGATCCGAGACCTGGCGCATCGCCACCGCCGGTATGGCGCGCCGATGATCTATCTGAAACTTCGGCAATCCGGGTGGGCCATAAACCACAAGCGGGTCGAACGTCTTTACACAGATATGGGTCTGCAGGTACGGAAACGGCGCCGCAAGAAGATCCCGGTATTCGAGCGCCAACCGCTCATCCGCCCCGCGGCTCCGAACACAGTATGGTCAGTGGATTTTGTATTCGATCGTACTGCGGACGGCCGTGTGTTGAAGATATTGACGGTCGTCGATGATGCCACGCACGATTCTGTAGCAGTCGAAGCGCGCCATTGGTTTGGCGGCGCACAAGTGGTTGAGGAGCTCAAACAGCTGGCACAGAAACGCGGGCTGCCAAAAATTATTCGATCAGATAATGGGAAGGAGTTTATCGGAAAGGAGATGCTAACCTTTGCCCACAGGAGCGGCATTGAGTTGCGCCCCATCGAGCCAGGGAAACCGAACCAGAATGCTTACGTTGAATCGTTCAATGGGAGATTCCGTGACGAATGCCTAAATGAAAATTGGTTCTTGAATCTCGCCCACGCACGGCGGCTCATTGAGCGCTGGCGATGGGAATATAACAACGAACGTCCGAAGAAGGCACTGGGCGGTTTAACGCCTGCTGAGTATGCGAAGCAGCTGAAGCAGGGCAGAATATCCAAAGCGGACTCTAGAGAACCCTGCTACTCATAAAGGGGGAACGTCGTAAGCGACCTTTAAAGTTAGCCGAGCGTACCCCTACGAAAATCCGGGTGCTGGAGAAGGTTGTCGAGTTCGTCAATACATTTATCCACGGAATTGCAGCGTAACTAAAAGCGACGAGCCAGGTTCACTTAGCTGTAATGCTGAGAAAGCGATGCGTTCGAGAGATGATGCCGGCGAGGAGTTGGGCAGCGTCGCGGCGATTCGTGATGTGTTTGTCGGATTCCAGCAGTATTTGTATGAACGCGGTTAACAACAATGTGCGGTCGAGATTGCGCGTTTACCAAACTGGTCGAAACTACGATTCTGTTTCACGGGCCAATATTCGATAACTATGGGTAACCTCAGAACACGCGGGCCAAAAACTGGAGAATGCAACATTTGCGGCACGGTTGGGCCTCTGACCTACGATCACACACCCCCGAAGGGGGCGGTAAGGATAACTCAGGTTCAAATGCATCATTTAGCCGAGGTGATGAACAGCAAGCCTCGCGCGAAGAGCGGGAAGTTCGCGCAAGACGGGGTTAAATATCGATCCCTGTGCGCGCAGTGTAACAACCAGCACCTAGGCAGGGATTGCGACCCAGAGTTCAATCGGTTTTGTCGAGCAGTATCTGAAATGGTGCAGACAAAACTGGTATTACCACCAAAAATAGACGTTAGAGCGAGGCCACAGCCAATCCTCAGGGCTGTTCTTGGCCACCTTGCGGCACAAGGCATCGGGCGATACCAAAAGGGGCCGAATACTGAAGAATTTCGAGACTATTTGTTGGATTCGACCTTAGATTTGCCAGATTTCCTGGAGGTGTACTACTGGATATACCCGTATAACTCCCAACTAATCATGCGTGATTGTGCTATCCAAGATATTCGTACTAAAGATACGGCACCGGTCTGGCTCATGAAGTTCTTTCCAGTCGCGTTTCTGGTCACCTGGGATAATCCGTTGGCGCGAAAGTTCGGTAGTTTCGCTAGGCTGAGCGATTGGCGAACGGCTAAGTTCAACGAAGAAGTTGATCTCGCCGTTAATCTGGCAGAAGTTCCCCATGAACGGTGGCCGGAAACTCCCGACAACGACCACTTCTTATTGGTTGGACAGGAAGCTATCCGAGCGCGAGCAAGATCGTAGTTTGCTCCCGAGCCGTTCCGCTAAGACCAATCCTATTCAGATTCCGCCAGACGCGCGGCACCCAAGCCGAAACCAGTCGGCGACGCCCGGAAATTTGCACGTGGTTTGCGTACTCATTGCGTATAAGAGCCACGGCTGGAGCCGAAATGTCGCTAACTATTTGATTTAATTGGTGGGCGATACTGGGATCGAACCAGTGACCCCTGCCGTGTGAAGGCAGTGCTCTCCCGCTGAGCTAATCGCCCGGGATTGGAGGCGGCATTCTAGGTCGGGGGTCGATCGCGGTCAAATGCAAGACGCGCCCGAGCGGATTTGTGCGCAAAGTCTCGGGCACCCGGGGTTTTGTGACGAATTACCGGCGAATTCTTTGAACCAGCGCACAAAAACGGCGTACCTACACCCCGCAATCATGCACTTAACGAAGCGGGGATGGGACCAATGACCACAAGGATCAGGGTATTTCTATTCGCTGCGCTGCTTGTCGCGCCGATGTTCGCGCACGCGGCGTTGTGGACTTTTGAAGGCGGGATGAATGTGGAACAGTCCGCTGCGACACATCCGCTGACGCTGCCGGATCCGTACTTCGGCGGCGGCATTGTGTTCGCCGCGCTGGATACGGACAGTGGCGAGTTTTCCTGGGAATTCAGCTATGCGGGCCTGTCGGGCGATCCGTTCGCGGCGCATTTCCACGAAGCGCCTGCCGGTGTGGGCGGCGGGGTCACAGTTGCCGTTAGCGTACCCCCGACGACATCAGGTGCCGGCTCGGGAAGCGTTATCCTCACCGGTAGCGGTCTGTCTGATGCGATTACCGCGCTCACCGGTGGCGGCGCGTTCGGTCCTGGCGCCATCACGGATTGGTATCTGAATATTCACACGCCGGCGAACGGCTCGGGTGAATTGCGCGGTCAGTTGTTTGTTGCCTCCGTGGTGCCCGTGCCGGCAGCATTATGGCTCGCCATACCGGCGTTGGGCTTTCTCATTCGGAAACGGCGTCCCGCATAGCGGCGCACGCACGCAGTGAGCGTAAAAGCCCCGCCTTGTGCGGGGTTTTTTTCGTCCGTCGCCGTGAATAATTGCCTATAATCCCGCGTCCTTACACCATCGACCCAGCGCCATGTCCATCGTCACCCGCTTTCCTCCAAGTCCCACCGGTTTCCTTCACGTCGGCAGCGCCCGTACCGCCTTGTTCAATTGGTTGTATGCACGCCGTGCCGGCGGCAAATTCATTCTGCGTATCGAGGACACCGATCAGGCGCGCTCAACGCAAGAAGCGGTGGATATCATTCTCGAGGGCATGGAATGGCTCGGTCTTGATTACGATGAGGGCCCGTATTATCAGACACAGCGTTTCGACCGTTACGCCGAGATAATCGAACAACTCCTCGCCGACGGCAAGGCGTACCACTGCTACTGTTCGAAGGAGCGCCTTGAGAACCTGCGCGCCGAGCAAATGCAGCATAAGCAAAAACCACGCTACGATGGCCACTGCCGCGACCGCACGGGCCCGCCGCCTGCCGGCATTGCGCCAGTGGTGCGTTTCAGAACACCGCTTGACGGCGGTATCGCTGTCGACGACAAGGTTCACGGTTACATCAATACGAGCAACGACGAACTCGATGATCTGATCATTGCCCGTTCCGATGGTTCACCCACCTACCACCTCACCGTGGTTGTCGACGACATCGACATGGGCATCACGCACATCATCCGGGGCGATGATCACATCAACAATACCCCGCGTCAGGTGCACATTCTGGAAGCACTCGGCGCCACCCGGCCGGTGTATGCGCATGTGCCGATGATCAATGGCGACGACGGCAAAAAGCTGTCGAAGCGCCACGGTGCGATCAGCGTGCTCGAATACCGCGAAGAAGGTTACCTGCCCGATGCCTTGCTGAATTATCTCGCGCGGCTCGGTTGGGCGCATGGCGATCAGGAGATTTTCAGTCGCGAGGAGTTGATTGCCGCGTTCGATTTCGACGGCCTGAACAAGTCTGCCGCCACGTTCGACTGGGACAAATTGCTGTGGTTGAACCAGCACTACATTCAGCATTCATCGCACGCCACTCTCGTTGCGAACGCGCGACCCTATTTCGAGGCCGCGGAACTCGATTTCAATGACGGCCCCGACATCGCCGCCGCCGTGGAGGCGCAACGCACGCGGGCGAAAACGCTGGTGGAAATGGCCGCGCAGAGCCACATGTTCTACGGTCATCTGATCCGCGACGAAAGCGCTGCGAAGAAGCATTTGCGGCCCGTGGTCGCAGCGCCGCTGACGAAGATCCGTGAACGCTTCGCGGATGTCGATCCGTGGGACGGTACCGTGTTGAAGGATATCGTCGAACAGGTCGCGAGCGAGTTCGAGATGAAGATGGGTAAAGTTGCGCAACCCCTGCGCGTGGCCGTTACCGGCTCGGCGGCTTCGCCGTCGATCGATACCACGCTCGAACTCGTTGGCAAGTCGCGCTGCCTGGAACGCCTGGAGGCCGCGCTCGAGTACATCGCCGCGCGTGCTGCGGCTTGACTACCGGGGGCCCGTAAAGTAATCTGCGCGACCTTGATCGAGTGCCTCTAAGGAGCTGAAAAGCCGGAGAATTATTCTTCCGCTAACTTTTCGGTCCCGACCCTTACAGTGAGCATCGTTCACGGGGCCATAGCTCAGCTGGGAGAGCGCTACAATGGCATTGTTGCGCATCCTATGTAGATCAACGACTTATCCTCGTTATCCACAGCAAGCCCCTACAATGTTTTAGACCTCCCCGACAGCCGCTCTTAAACGATCGTGCGGGGTCTTCAAATAGCTTCGCTGCGTCGTCTTTTTGTCGGCGTGGCGAAGCTGATATTGTACATCCTCTACGGCAAAACCTGCATTGAGCATTCGTTGTCCTAACGTCTTTCGTGTATCTGAGAACACGAACTGAACGCCGGTAATCTCTCGCAGTTCTTCGATGGCCCGCTGCACTTTGCGTCGGTGAAGCGGCTCGCCCTGGTACGCGAAAACAAGCTCCGCGTGACCACGGCGGCCGGCCACAATTTCCAGCGCGCGGCTATTCATGATGCACTCACTATGGCGGTTCGCTTTTTGGGTATCTGGCGTCATCTGGATAACGTCACCATGTAGCTGCCACCAATTCAAGTGGAGCACTTCCGACATTCTCAGGCCGGTTTTTAGCGCGAATTCCAGAATGTCGGCGATTGTGTCCCAATACTCACCGCCCCGACTTCGCGCCGCGTCTAGCAGCGCCTTTTCTTCATCCTTGGTGATTTCGCGGACGCCGCGCGGCTGTATGGCTTTGCGGTCCTTATCCGAGATCATCCGCTTCATAAAAGGATTGCTTAAATCCCAGTCCCACTCGGAGATCGCGTAGTTAATCGCTTTCGACGCTAGCGCCAGTTCGCGCATGGCCGTGACGGGCAACACCCCGTCCAACTCAATCCGGGTCATGCGGTACTCGCGCACCACCGCCCCGTTGATTTCGGACAGATATTGCACCCCGAAAAACTCCGATAACCGCTTGGCATTACTTGCGTCCGTTTCCCTGGTGGACGGCTTTTTTTCATTCGCGGTTTCCCGCATGTACGGATAAACGATGTCATCCATTAATCGATATTCAGGCATAGACCTTCCCCTACGCCTGCGCTGGCGTCGTGGAGTATGCTTGAATTCTGAGTGTTGCTGCATCCGCCTAGACCGAGTTATTCTGCCGCGATTCGATTAGGGCCATGATGTCTCCGACAAGCTTATGATTCGTGGTGCCGTGCTCGTGCCAGTCATAAACGATAGTCTCCACATCTCCCCGCGTAATCGGCGGCGGTATGTCGTCGGGATGGGTGATGATGTGATACGTAGCCCCGTTCTCAATCACGAACGTGGACGCCTTAGTCTCCGAGAGAGGCTCCCTCCAGCAAACCCACACACCAACCGTCCTCGGCTTGCGCTTGGGAGGGATGAGATTAGTGTTTCTGGTGGTGATTGACTCGCCCCTTTCGTTCCAGAGAGCGACTCGAACGAATTCACCATAATGCGCTGTCGTGCCGCTCATAAAGCCTTCTTCATCAACATGATGGATGGTGGCGATAACCTCACTCTCATCCGTCTCTATCGGCTCCCCGATAGGCCAGTTGTGGGCGGTCATTGGAAGCACTCCTTTCCGAGTCGATTTATGATGGCGTCGTAAACTGGCGGCACATGGGAAACAAGCCCGAAATCGGAATCAATCCACGTTCCATTTTTGTGTTGATCGCACAAGTCCGTCGCCCAATTTTTCCCTATTGCGTGGAGCATTTCGTGACGCGCCGGGGCCGGCCTGCCGTGAAGTTCTTTGTGCGAGAAGAACGACGAGCAGTACATCGTTAGCGAGTTTCGCTGCCAGTCCTGCATTCGCCACAGGAAATAATTGGCGATTTCGGCTTGCGGGATATTGAACGCCCGCGCATCGAAATATGCATCATGATTGATCGCAAGCGCGCGATTGAATGCCGCCGTCATCATGCTTGCCGTGATCGTTTCAATTTTACTCTTGACCCCGCCAAACCACATTTCTGTTTCGTGGCTGTCGTAATCCGTAATCAGGAACGACACCTCGTCGCTCTGAACGTACCCCGCCTTGAACCCCTGCATTTCCTCGGCTACGAAAGTTGCGGCGACAATCATGGCGTCGATTAGTCGCTGATCAAACGGCCTTTCCATCCCGCGAGTAAACGTGTGGAATGCCTTGCCATCGACTCTCACGATCACCGGAGTCCGCCGCATTAAAAGATATTTCGCCGGGGCTTCGTAATTGCCCTTCATTCGTTCGCCAATACTCATCTCTCCTCCATCCACGCCAGATAAGCGTAAAAGCGTGCGGTTAGTGGGTTGTCGATTTCTGCGAGAAAGCAAAGCCGCCCGCCAGAAACCATTCGCTCTCGTGCCCGCAGTTTGCGCACGTCATGTAGTCATAATCGGGGCGAGCCTCGTCGAGGCGCGATGACTTGGCCCCGTTCATTGTGTGCAGCCACGTCCCGCAATTAGGACACCTGCGATCGTGGTACGCTCGATTCATGTAATGCTTTGCTGCTTGCTTATCGGCGTACTCATAAAGCCAGCGCCAGAACCTTTCGAGAATTCCCATCCGCGCAACCCGTTCACGTTGTTCGGTTGTTGGGGTCATGTCAGCCGAGCCAGAAAGCCCAACCAATAGAATCCGTCCTCGGCAGGGCCGATGATTCCGCCCCCATCCGGATGCGGGTCGTGCACAAGATCGCCGGCCTTGTAGATCGCGTTGTGGTTACAGCCGCGAGGCGAGGTGCCCAGCAGAACGTAGTGCAGGTCGTAGAAATAACCTCGCGAGACTCGGGATAAGTTATCTTCATCGCACGCTGTCGGGAATTCGAGAAACAAGAACCCGTGAGGTCGAAGCCAGTCGTTCATGCGCCCGATGAAATCGGCATCTTCCTCCGCGCCATAATTCTCCAGCACGTGCGGGACAGACTCCGCCGGCATATCCATCAACGAGGCGATGCACGCCCGGAAACAATCACCGTACTGGCCGTTGTCCGGGTCGTGCAGGGTCAGCATGTTTTGCGGTGTCATCCTCTACTCCTCAAGTATCGCCAAGCACGCAGCGCGGGGCAGGGTTTCGTCCTGACCACAAGCGGTGGTTCCGGTTATCCTCGCAATCCATTTTCCGCGTATGTAAACGCAATCTATTTTTCGCTTCTCAATCTCCGGGCCGATTAATTGCCAGTCGGTTGAGAATTGCGGAGTTAATTCCAGAGTGACCCCGTCGAATCTTGAGTCACGATTGACGTCCCATTTATTCAACTTCTCCGCCACCGCGCGGCTTAGCTGTTCGTCGGTTGGGTTATTCATGACAGTTGCAACTCTCGTCGTAAGCCCACCACCGCAAGCACCGTAAACATTGCCAATAGCCAGCCATGTCTAATCTCCCCCTGCCGCGATAAGCGCATCGCGGATTCGTTCGGCGTCATACAGGCAATCGCACTCACAGATTTTCCTGTATTCCTCTTGCACGTCGTCGTAAACGCAGACTCCGTATCGGTTGCCGTCGCCAAAGCAAAAAACGCGCGGCATTTCGTTATCGCTATCCGTCATTGGGTAATGCCTCGCTTTTACAAGCGCCGTCTTGTGATTTTTCGGCGTTTCTCAGATAACGTAGCGCGGTCTCGTGCCGAGTTTCGTCAGGATGTTTGATGCCAACCTGATACAGCAGTTCGTCATACAAGCGGCTAACGTCTGTTTGAATCTTGGATATATGCTCCGCGCTTGTTTGTGCAGCGTCGCGGTCCCATCGTGTCTCGTCTAATTCACGATCAAGCTCTGCGATGCGCGCCTCATACTCCCGCATTGTCGCTGCGTCGAGTTCGCGCCCCGCGTCGTGTGCTGCTACGTCGCGTTCTAGGTCTGCGATGCGGGCTTTGAGTTGCGCGATCTCTTTGTTCTGCATGTCGATGGTTGTCATGTCCATGCGCGCAGCTTCCCAATGCCAGTCGCATCGCGTCTCGACGTTCCCGCTCTCGTTGATTACGCAGCCGCACGCCGTGTTGAGTTCAGCTTGCAATTCTTCGCACACGCCTTCTGATATTCCCGCATCCTGCTCAAGTTGCTTAATGCGTTTTCTCATTTCTTCGCCTTTGACAACCTCCTTGTGCCATTCCTTTTCCCATGCGGACTGCGACTTCCGCGCAGCGTCGAGTTCGGATTCGAGTTCTGCGATGCGGGCTTCTGCTGTGCCGCACCGTGATTCGGCCATATCACGCTCTCCGGCGGCGCAGTCATGAAACGCGCACGCCGCGTCATTTTCGCGTTGCAGCCGTTCGTTATCGGCTTGCAGGGCGCGCATGTGGGCGGCTATTTCCACTCGCTCAGTTCGCGGTATAGGTAACTCGCTTTCGCAGAGTCGTCGCGCCATTCGCTCCGTTTCGTCGCCTGGGGGCGTTTCGGGTTGGGTGGTCATGCTTTGTTCGCTTCGTCGTCAAGCGCCCAAATCGCATCAACCAGCCGATCAAGGTCTCCGAAAAGTTCAACGCCACTGATGGTGAATACCCAGCATTCGACGCTGTACCCAAGCGCGTCGCGAACCGCGAACATTGCGCGCGAGACATTTACGGGGCCGTTGTCATCGAAGTACCTATCATCTTCGAGCCAGCGCATTCCTGCGCCCCAGCACAAGTCTTTCACTCGTTGCCGTAATTGCTTCTTGGTCATCGTCGCTCTCCTATAGGCGGTTGCGTCGGACGGGCCGGATGGTTAGCCCGCCGCGATCACGTTGGTTAGTCGCTCTCTCGAAACGCTCCGGCCGAGAACCCTCAACCCTTTCAGCGCCGCCGTCCAACACAACCATTGATCAATCTATTTCCTTCCAGGCGCGCCCGTGCTTGATGTCGCTAATAAGCCCCGGAGATACGCCAAAATCTTCCGCAATCGCGCGACGATCGCCCCACCGGCTTTCCCTTATGCGCGCTTTGATTTTCGCGACTTGTTCTGCGGTGAGCTTCGTCCCAACCCCGCGCCGACAATTCTCGGACTGGGTTACCTGTTCTAAATGGCGCGGATTTACGCACGACCTGTTGCGACAAATGTGATCAAGGACGTTTCCGTCTTGGATGTGCCCCACGAAAATCGTATATACCCATCGGTGCGCAAGAATCGACTTTCCGCCGAGCTGTTTTTTGCCGTAGCCCGTCTTGGGGTTTACCGAGCCTAGCCACATCCAGCAATCGTCGTTGCTTTCGCCCACATCAATGAGCGGCTTTAATATTTCTCCCTCGTTAGCCATATCTAAAACGGTATTTCCGAATCGCCGAAATCGTTCTGCGGTTGCGCCGCCTGTTTCGCCTCGCTCATGCCCTTGTCGTGCGCCTCGTTTTTGGGCTGGAACTTGAGCTTGAGCGCGGGCGCTTTCGGGTTCCCGTCGGGGTCGCGCTTCCACGCTGATACCCAGTATTCAACCCCGCCGACTTCGGCCGAGCCTTTGAAGTGAGGGTGCTTGTCGGTTTCGCGATCCTCGTTTTTCCAGATTGCTGCCTGATTGCTGTTGTCGTAACTCATGCTGCTTTTTCTCCATTCAATGCCATATCCCATTCCGGGCTACGCATGATTTTCTTTTCCTGAACCGTGAACGTGCCGCCTTTTGTGGGCGCAATGTTCAGGGCGATTTTGTGTGCGTCGTCGAGACTCGCGTAAATCCTGGCCGCGTGCTCTAAGTCGCCGGTTTCAATGCCCTCCTTGATGATTTGAACTTCCTCCTTCACGTCTTCCAGCGACGCCCACATGTTATGCAGGCGTTCAAGCGTCGGGTCCGGGATTGCCCACTTGGGGAGGTTGAACGCGCTGGATTTCGGGTTGGCGAACTTTTTCCCGCCGGGGGCCAGATCAACCCATTCATTCGGCAGGTAGTAGAGATACCGCCCGACACCCCACCGAACGGCGGCGCGTTTGAACGCGTCCGACATTCCGCCCTTAGTCCCCTCGTAATCCGTTTCTCCGGCCCCGTCAGCGCGCCAGACCCATTCGCCGTCGAGCTTGATGCCGATGTCGCAGATCGTGCCCTGAGGGCCATTGTGCGAGTAACGACATTGCCAGTTCGCGCCGAGCACCATATCGAGCCGCTTCATCACGTCGCGTGCGTCCACGTAGGCTAGGGCGATGCCCTTAGTCTTTTCTCGGTTCGTCGCGCCGACGCGCCAGTGAATCACCTTCACGTCGAATGGGTATTTGAGTTGTTCCAGTATGTCCATGCTCAAGTTCCTCAAGCCATTTCGTGTAGTCGGTATCGCCCGCCAACTCCCGCTGCCAATCGTTCCAGCACTCGCGATTAGCAGCGCTCATATCTCGCTCGCCATCATCGGCCGTCCGTTACGCTCGGAAGCGGTGAGCGGGTCGCGGCTGGCCGGTGGATCTTCGGGCACTTCATCTTCCGCGACTGCCGCCAGATAGGCGTGCATGGCGTCACCTAGAATCGTGCCGAGCTCGAGCCAGTCCCGCTCTGCGATTGCCCGGAGCATCCGCACTCGCGTTTGCGGGGTAACGGCCTTGTCTAATGCGCACTCGACGTTGATCGGGTCAATCCGAAGCATCTTGCGGTAGACTCGCGCGTCATGGGCGACGCCTGCGTAATGCGATACGGCGTCCTTTTTGCTGCGTATTGGCGCGTTCACAGGTTCGCCTCGATGTGGTCGGCGATTTCGGCGAAGGACGACCCGCTGTCGTTCATCTCCGCCAGCTTTTCGGCGTCCCTTAATCCCAGATTGGCCGGGCCAAGCACAGACAATCCCGGCCACGCGTCGTCCGTCCCGTGTATAAATACATCGTCGAGAGCGCCAGCAGACCATCCATTCGGGTCAACCAAATCGCACAGAACGCCAAGGCAGCAATAATCATTGTCGCTGTCGCGCAGGGCTTCGCGCCCCTGCCTGTACTTCCCGCTCTTCAACGCCTCGATCCACTTTTGTTTAATCTCTGCGTTCACTTAAAAACCTCCCCCGCCCACAGTGGGGCGGTGATTAGAATTAGGGTGACGATTAACGACACCACAGCACCCGGCGGATTGCCGATTGGGTGATTCGTTTCTCGTCGTTGGTCCACCATGAAACAGGCCATTGCCAGAGAATCCAGGTGGTCGAGAAAACCGCTAATGGCGAACAGCACGATTAGAAGCACGGCCCATATCACGTCAGCTATCCATTCGCGGCCTACGAAAAATTCGGATAGCGACATCTCGCGATAGGGGCGGCCGTCGAATTCGTGGCGGTTAGTCATGGCTTTGCTGTCACGGCAACGAGCGTGCAACCCAGCAGAACCCAAAATTCTGGCGTTGACGCCGGGAACCCGAGATACGCGAGGTACGCGCCGTAAACGCAAATCGTCAGGTAATAAACGAATGTTTTCATACCGGCGACACTCCAAACCGAGTGCGGGTGTATTCGCCGGGGTTTAGTTTTAGGCCGGTGTCGCGTTCGAATTCTTCGGCGCAAAGTTGAGAGATTCGATAAATCGTGCCTACGTCCTTTTCAACGCGATAAAGCCAGTATTGTTCGGAAGCCCAGCTATCCCCGTAAGGCCGCCACACCCACACCGGCTTACCCTGCGTCTCTTCGAGTAGTTTGATTTTGTTCATGACTCGCTACCATCTTTCCGGCTCATATCCGCCACCAGTTTCCTCGTAGATAAATTCGGCAATTTTGTCTTTAAGGATTTTATTTTCTTTCTCAAGCTCTACGATGCGGGCTTCCCTTCTGCGGATCACTTCTGCGGTAGCGTGCTTTCCGAGCAATGCGAAATCTGGTAACGGATATTTTTCGATATACGCCCTGGCTAAATCACGTTCGCGCCGAAGTTCGATGTTTTCGTTTTCTGCGTCGAAACATCGCTGCATCAGCTTGCAGGGGTCGCATCCGTCACGCTGATGGCCTTTAAAAAGGCCGCGAGCCTCATCGAGTTTGGACCTCAAGGCGCGCATGTGTCTTGCTGCGTCCCTGTACAACATTCCATCGGCAAGCCGGTCGTCTCGACTGGCGGCGTCACATTGCTCTGCAAGCCGTTCCGTTTCGTCATTCATCGCTCGTTACCTCGATCGTCCTGTAATGCGTCCTCAATATCAGCCTCGCAGCAGTCCGACACCGGCCAGCCGTAGCCGCTTGGGTAATGCGTGCCAGCGCGGCCGAACGTGCAATGCGTGCCGCCGTAGTCGAAGCTGTTATCAAGCCCTACGATCTCGCACGGCTCGCCGCATTCAGGGCAGCGGGTGTCGGGGGGTGTTATGTACTGGGGCAGGGTTTTCATTACCGTCTCCCGTTGTGTAAGTGTTGGGAGAGAGTGTAAGCGATTTGCTTATTAAAATCAACAAAACGCTTATATTTATTTTTAGGCAATAAAAAACCCGCCGAAGCGGGTTTGAAGGGGGTTCTGTTGGCCCGTCAGGCGGGCTTGTAATGGTTGTCGTTAGGCTGGTACAAAATTGACTTTATGCCTTCCTTCAAAAATTTAACCGGGCGGCGTAGTAGTTCAGGTCGATTTTGCCAGACAGGAACAACAACCAATAGCGGCGTGTACGGCAGCCAACCGCCACTGTTAATCAAAAGCGAAAGATAGAAACTGCGATGAATCTCGTAATGAATCGATTCCAGCCGATCGATTTCGCTGCGGCGGATCTCATTAAGCAAATCCTCGATTTCCCGCTGGATCATCTGACGTCGCCGCTCATCCGTTCGCAGTCGTGCGATGGCTCTGGATACGCTCACAAAATTCACCTGGTCCATGCGGTGAATAGCCGTGTTTATCAACAATTCCAGATGTTGGAATAGACTTAAGCTCAGCTCTTCAGGATTTTCATGGCGCATATGCCGAAGTTCATCGCGTAGGGCAAAAAGCTGGAAGCGCGCCTCATCTCGTATTGTCGGCGACAAAATGTTTTCGTACACAAAATGCCATAATGCGAACAGGAAGCACGCAATAAATAACCATGCGATCATATCCATTAGTCAGCACCCTCCCGGGGTGAATCGTCTAGAACGCTAGTATTGATGTCGTCGCCCAGCAAACATTGTTGAAAATGATTCCTCTCGTCTGTTGTTCGCTTTAGCTCTCTGGCGTTAATCCGCCGTATCCACCTGACATGGAAGAACCAGCCGGGGACGCTCAGCAGGAGGAGCGCCCATCCAGCTAACGATGTGATCTCGAATGTTAGTTTGTCCAATATCCTATTGGCAAGTTCCGGTACGTTTTCAGCGGGCATCTTAAACACCGCGACCAGAAACCCTAGCGCAAGAAGCCCAGGAACTAGCTGGCCCTTGGATACGACCAGCATCAGCACGTCATTGAAATTAGTGCGTTTTGGGGCGTTTCGGCGCTCTACCGCCTCGCGTTGCGCCCGTTTTCCCTCTAGTGCCTTTCGCGCCACGGCTTACGCATCCTCGGGTGGGATGCCGCGCTTTTCATCTTGGATGCGCTCAACAATACGGTTAAAGCGCGCCTGATCGTGCCGGCTCGCATTGGCATATATCTTCTTAAGCACGGGATGCTGCTGAGCAATGTAATCGTTTATCAACGTACATACGTGCACCTTCATGCGCGGGGGAAGTAATGTCCACCCCTCGGCAACTTCGATAGCGTCTTGAGAAATATTTAGGTATTCAGCTAGCTGCTGGATCGCCTTGTCTTTGTTCATGGGCTGACCTCGTTTTATTTTTCTTCGTTGGTTGTTCTAACGATTCGCCGAGCCAGTCATCCATAAGTGCGTCAATAATTTCCTTTCGATTCTCGGGAAGGCGCTCGTACTGTGTAGCGTGGGCCAGTGCAGCAGACGAAAATTGATGCCCGCCCGCCAGGTCGCTGATCCTCGGAGTGGCCGTGTAATCGGGAAACTCAGGATCGAGTTCCGCGGGAGTTATTCCCAAGCCCTCCGACACTCTGCCAACCCACTGGATGGGAATTTTCCTGTCGGGGCGCTTAAGCCAGTTATTGAAAACCTGTGGCTCGATACCCAATGACTTGGCGAACTGTCGCTGAGACATTTTTTTCCGCCGCAGCAAGTCCTTAACAATTTTTTCTTGAGACGCCATATCCGCACCATACGCATTTTGCTTATATTGCAAATAAGCGAAACGTTGACAACATACACGTAACGCTTATACTCGTCGTATGGATGGACTAGACAAAGCAGTCAAACACTTCGGCTCTCAGGCGAAGTTAGCTAAAGCCTTAGAGCTTGGACCCATGGCCGTTTCGAGCTGGCGCAAGCGGGGTGTACCGCTTCGCCGGGCCGTTCAGATCGAGCAGCTGACCCGGGGCGTTATAACCGCCGCCGAGTTGTGCCCCGAGTCATTTTCTGTCGCATGACTCCCGCCGATCAGGTTTTGGATGTTGCCGATCTCGCGGGAACGCTTAAGCGGGCAACTGACGAAGAGAAAATTCTCATGGCCGTGTTCTCCGATGTTTCGGTTGATCGGTTAACCGCGATAGCGACGGGGGCGGAGACACCCAGCCCCGAAGAAATCGACGGCATTCTTTTCGGTGCCGGCGGCCGATTAAAAAGCACGCCCGCATGATTACCACCCCGCCGCGCCTCTCCCCCCGTTTCCCCACGTTGGCGCGTGCGGGTTTTTATTTCCCCTTCAGCCTGAGCTAGCCGCCATGGAAGTGCACGAAATATCTACGCCTGCACCACGAAACCCGGTGGAACGCGATGAAAGAGCGCGGAAGACGGCGAAATTCCTACTACGGAAAACCCGCGAAACCGGACAGGTTCACATAGCCAATTACTCAGGCGTGAGCGAGGCGACGATCTCGCGATGGTTCTCCGAAAACGTCGAAGGGCTGGCAAAAGCGCTGACGTATATGGGAGCCAAGATCGTACCCATGGACGCGGTATGCGTGAAGAACCGCGAAGAACTCGACCACCTTTTATATCTCGCCAAGCGCGGCATGGAATCCATGCGCAGCGCTGACGATTTGCTGTTTGAGGAAAACGAATAGGGCACTCCGAGCCAGTAATTAAGGGCGTGACTGCGGCCGCGCGGAAGAAAAGCAGTTAATTGGGCGGGCCGCTTGGACCAGCGGATCGCAAATAGGCAAAACAGGGTAACAAAGGGACACAGGCATTGGGCGAATCGCGCCCGCCCAGGAAGGGCGAACAGCGGACCTGATAATTAGCCGCCCAATTTGACCCGCGAGGGTTCTAGGCGACGAAAGAGGTGAGCGGACAGGCTGTGTCCCTTCATGGTCATTAGACAACTTATGTCCCGATACTTCATGCGAGGAGGCGGGAGCAAAAACAGTGGAGCTACCTGAGTACATAACAGCAGAACAATGGGAAGAATGGAAAGAATACCGGCTCAATGATCAAGGCAAAAAAAAATTCAGCGAGCGCGCTCAACGAGCCTTTATCCGCAAGTGCAAGGCCCTGCACGCGGAAGGCTACGACGTTTCAGCGCTCATCGATCACGCAATGGACATTGGTTGGTTAACCATCTGGCCGCACGACAACATGAAACGAAAACGCCAGCACAGAGAAACAACGGTAACGGACTTGCGCATAGTGGAAACAGCCGACAAGGAAACAGCGCAAGCCCACATAGCCGCCATGAAGCAACGCGCTAAGAGCGCATAGGAGGAAGTATGAGCAACCTAGTCGAACACGCGAAACGCGAATTGCAGGCGGTTGGCTACAGCGTTGATTCACCGCCAGATGACGCTAACGGATGGGTTACGCAGAACATTCTTGAGCTTATCCGGGTGTTCGCAGATCAAGGGCACTCCGGGTTCTCGGCGTCCTACGTGGTTTCGGCCTTTGAAAAGCTTGCCAGCTTTGAGCCGCTGTGTCCGCTCACTGGCGACGAAAGCGAATGGGTCGAAGTTGCTGACGGGATCTATCAAAACGCGCGCTGCTCGCGTGTGTTCCGAGAGAACGGGGAGGCATACGACATCAACGGCAAGGTGTTCCGCGAAAAGGACGGCGGCAGCTTCACCAGCATCGATAGCCGCGTTCCGGTTGAATTTCCGTACACGCCTAAAACCGAATACGTGGATGCATGAACTGGTACAGCATCCCCAAACGAGGCGGTGGCGTTGAATCACGCGCAGTACGCAGCGATTGCGGACGCTACCAGATTGCGCGGGTAACGGTGAAGGGCGTTGATCAATACGTGCTCTGGCAACTGCACCCGAAAAAGGAAATCAGCAGCCACAGCACACCGGAAAAGGCTAAGAGGGCGGGCGAGTTAATCGGGAGGAAGGCAGCGTGAGCAAAATACATTTATGGGTTTCGTCTGTGGTTTCGGTCCTCGTGGCTGCGGTTGGCTGGGTGTCGATATTCTTCGACGACTACGGGCGCGCAACGATTTGCCTGGTGCTTGCTTTCTGGATCCTCGGAGAGCTGCGCCGCGATGTCGATTTGTCGCTATCTCAGTCGCATAAGGATCTAGGCGACGCATACCTGCGGCTGGCTAAGGCGATAGCAGAGAAAGCGGAGGGGAAATCGCAGTCGTGAGCGAAATCACCCTAATGAAGCTCCCCGGCAACCTGTTCCAGCCAGCCACGCCGGAAGACGCCAAGAAGTGCGAACGCTTTCGGACTGGCGACTGCATGACGCTGAAGTACAGCAAGAAGCGCAACGGGCAATTCTTCCGCAAGTGGCACTCCCTCGTGCAGTACGCCTTTGACGTATGGGAATCGCCGGAAGAAATGGAACTCAACGGCCGAATGGTCAGCGTGGAAAAGAACTACGACAGGTTTCGCAAGGACGTGACGATGCGCGCCGGTTACTACCATTTCGTGACGACTATCGCCGGAGACTTGCGAGCGGAGGCGGACAGCATCGCATGGGGAAGCATGGACGAAGACACGTTTATCGACTTGTACGACGCCACAGTCTCGGCGTTGCTCAAGTGGGTATTGAAAAACTACACAAGGCAAGACGTGGATAACGTCATGCGGAATATTGCGGAGTATGCCTAATGCACACATTCCTACCCCCGCGCCCCGAATCATTCCCCGATTACGTGGCATTCGTTGCGCAGTGTAAGTACGACACCACGCGAGACAACACCACGAAGAACCCGCGCAAAGGCTGGAAGCGCCTATCCCCGGAGCAGGACGCCGAGATAGCGCGGGTAATGGCCGAGCTTCAAGCGAAGAAAGAGGGTAACTCAACCGAGATTGCGGCGAAGCTGTTCGATCTGTCGACTTCGACAATCACGCGGGCAGCGGCGCGGCATAACAGGAAGATGAGACGATGAGGGAACTATCCCTATTCAGCGGCGCGGGCGGCGGACTACTCGGAACAAAACTGCTCGGCTTCGAGCATGTGGGGTACGTGGAATATGACGATTACTGCCAGCGAGTTATCAGAGCCAGAATTGACGACGGATACCTCGACGACGCGCCAATATTCAGCGATATCCGAACATTCATCGAGGAAGGGTACGCCGACGCATATTCGGGATTGGTTGATGTCGTTACCGCGGGGTTTCCCTGTCAAGCATTCTCGAGCGCGGCAAGGGGCAGAAACGTTGCCGACAATTTATGGCCGGAGACCGCCGAAGTTATTCGCAGAGTCCGGCCTAAATATGTATTCCTCGAGAATGTCCCCGCAGCGTTTGGCGAGCCTGTACCAGTTTTGTCCGCCGACGAGTTGGGCGCTCCCCACGGGCGTCCGCGTGGATGGATTGTTGCCGACACCTACCCGGACAGCGAATCACGACGCGCCATCTATGAGGAAGTGGCCGGGACACAGGCGCTACCAGAATGCGCTTGGTGGGGCGAAGACGTGGCCCGGGCTGTGGGAGTGGATGATGGGGTGGCCTATCGGATGGACCGACTTAAAGCCCTTGGAAACGGACAAGTTCCAATCGTGGCGGCGACTGCATGGAGGCTCTTAGCGTGAGAATCAAACGCACAGAAGCCGATAAATGGTTCTCGAAATGCGTTCGTATCTCGCAGAACTGGATATGTGAGTCATGCGGTACGGACTACTCGAACAACACCAGGGGGCTGGATTGCTCGCACTTCATCGGCCGCGCCCATTACTCCATCAGATTCAATCCAATGAACGCATTCGCTCATTGCATGGGCTGCCATCAAAGGCTCGGAGATAACCCGCCAGCATTTATCGAGCACGCGGAAGAACACATCGGAACGCTGGGTATCGAAATGCTCAAGACGCTACAACACGACACCGGGCTAGGCCGGGCCATGAGGGGGGCGGACAAGGACGGAACCCTGTCGAAGCACTACCGGGAGCAATTCCGCAGCATGGAGAAAATGCGCCAAAACGGAGTCATGGGCGTTATCCCGTTTATCGCATGGATGCCCGAAAGCCACGAGTCCATTGATATTCATCGCTGGGCACTCGATCACGTTTCATAGGAGCAAGAGCATGGCAGGTAAATTCAGAAAGAAGCCGGTTGTTATCGAGGCATTCCGGTGGATGATCGATGAAGTCCCGCAATGGTGGCGGGACGCGAAAGGGATAAAAATCAACGTGACGACGGAATCCGCGTTTATCCCGACGCTTGAGGGGGAGCACGAAGCGCGCCCCGGCGACTGGATCATTCAGGGTATACAGGGCGAACTGTACCCCTGCAAGCCGGATATCTTCGTGGCGACGTATGAGCGTGTTGTGACCGGGCCGCCGCCAATCGACCCCACAGAGCCGCCGCCGAAAGCAGCATGAGAAAATCCCAACTAGAGATAGACCTCGAAGACTGGGCCAAGTGGCTCGAATCCCTCAACAGCTTCCCCGGCTCAAACACACTCGGGCGAGCCATGAGCGGGCAGCTAGAGTCAGGCGTGTTCGGCTCAACCCTGCCAAAAGGCGTAGACGCGCCTACACCCACACTACAGCGGATATGCCTCGCAATGGGTAACTGTCTCGCTGTACCTCGAAAAGCCCGGTACATCAAAGCTATGCAACTGCACTACCTGTTAGGCCCGGAAGGCGTCGAAGAAAGGCTCGGCAAGCCGAGCAGGACAATCAGGCGCTGGCGACGAAGGGGGGAGGATATTTTGCGACGGGAGTTGAAAGCATTATGAGCGCCGAAAAACTGTGCATATTCTGCAAGCACTTTTCATGGACCGCAGAAGAAATGTGGGGGATGGGGTCGACCATGACCGGCCCAATGATGGAGGGCGGATGGGCGGAATGCAGCAAGGACCACTACATAAGCCGGGACGACGTGGCGTTCAACCCCACATCGGAGGCGGAGTACCGACGAATTATTTTGCTGGGCGAGAATTGCGAAGATTACGAGAGGGCGATAGACGAGGAGCAACGATGAGCGCCCTACCCAGAATAAGCACGATAACACCCAGAGCGGGCAAGCTGCGCGCATGGCACATCAAAGGCTCGCTACTCGGCAGAACACACCCGCTGTGTTTTCCAGACGTTGAGACCTGGAATCAGTGGAGCGCGCTCAACCGCGCTGTATCGCAAGAGGCAAGAGCACACTTCTGCGAAGATTGCAGCGCAGCATATCAACACAGGATGACACAGCTTAATCGGTGCGTGCATCCGGAATATGGAGTGAGGGGATGAAGATTCCGGGAGGACTGCTGATTATTTTGGGCGGGATCGCGTTGATGACGGGGAATATTGTGCTCGCGAATACAGCGTACATCGCAGCGATAGCGCTAATATTGCTTTGCAGCGATAAAATTTAGCAGATTATTGCGCGGAATACTTGAAAAGTGGCCGAATCTTTCATAATCTCAGCTACACTTGTATTTTCTGACAGAGGGCCGCAACCGCGCGGCCTTTTTGTGGGCGGAAATCGTGAAACAGCGACGACGAGTTAAGCGCAAATACGTCTGCGTATGGCCCTTCCCGCCAGCGGAAATCTTGCGAAAGATAGCGGCGCAAGGCACTCCGGGGCCGTATTACTGGGTTACGCAGGCCAAAGAATCCTCGCGGTTTAGTTGGGGCGGGGTGAAAACGGAAAAGATTAAAGGCACTGACGCGATCAACCGCGTGGTAGGCGCACGATGATTACCCCAAACGACATTGACACATTCGCCCGAACAATCTACGGCGAAGCTCGCGGCGAAGATGACGAGGGCCGGCGATTGGTGGCGAACGTCATCATGAACCGCTATCGCACCGGCTACCGCAATAACCGTTCAATTGCTGCGGTGTGCCAAGACCCCTGGCAATTCTCATGCTGGAACGCCAATGACCCGAACCGGGCGAAGTTGCTGACGGTTGACCTGAGTAATAAGGTGTTCCGTGAGTGCTTCCGTGTGGCGCTGGAAGCGGTGGACGCGCGAAAGCCGGTGCTGCCTTACCTAACCCGCCACTACTACGCTGATTGGATCCCGGAACCAAGCTGGGCGCGAGGCAAAGAGCCTGTAGCGGTTCACGGGCACCATCGGTTCTATGCCGGCATCGCCTAACGCCCCGTAGTCCAACGGTAGAGACGCGGCGATAAGCCAGTTCAGTGCAGGTTCGAATCCTGCCGGGGCACCAAACAATGCTGGGGCGCTCCTGCTTGCAGGGCGAATAATCTGGTGCACCAGTTCCCCGGCGCCAAATTCTGCGGAGGCGCGAGCTTTAAACGCGTGTCGATCTAGACGAAGCCTAAGAAGCTGGCCGCCCGAGTAGCGCCGGGGACGCAAACATCCTCGGCTATCGCTGCGAAGTACGCGAAATGCCGGGGGATGTATTGCACGCACTCGGCGTGGACGGCGCTGCATTACCCGGTGGCGGAATAGTCATAGCGGACAACCTGAGTTATACGGAGCGCCGCGAAACACTCCTACACGAGCTGCTACACAAGATATGGGAGCGGCAGGATATTGGCTTCGCGACACGCACCGATTACTGGTTCGGCCGTACTCAGATTACACCGGCACGCGCTACGGCATCGAGACCGGCACATTGGCGGACCCGCACGGGCCACAGTTTCGCTACACAGAGAACAACCCCCGCGACTGGCATCCGGGATTCCTGATTATGGAAACAGAGTTATACGACGACGGCGCTTTCGATGTGCGCCCACAGCTTGTCGATTGCACGCTGCGCAAGCCGGTGGTGCTTGGCGAAGCGGTGCGGGTATGAAGGCAAAGCAATGGCTGATTTGGTAACCGCTAATGATCGACCTCAAGGATCTCGTCAATGATCTCGGCGGCGGAAAGTCAATTGGTCTTGGCGCTGTGCTACTGGCTTGGGTGTTCGTGGCTGCAAATCAATATTTTGAGAACGACACGCAGGAAAAGGCGTCGATCAGAGCAGCAATCGAAGAACTCAAGCAGCGCCAAAACAAAGACGACGTTTTCCACGGCAACGGCTCTCGTTATACAGCAGTCGAAGGACGGGCATTAGAGCGCCGCGTAGAGCGATTGGAGCGGTTTCATGAGTAAGCGCGCATGGTAGCCCCTGCAATCCTGTCCGCCCTGAAAGCGCTCGCTCCCGCCGCTATCCGCGCTGCGGGCAACCTGCTAGGCGGGAAAGCAAACGACGCGGCCGAAGTAGTCGCCGATGTAATCGACAGCGAGGGCGACTTAGAGGGCGCTATGCGATCGATGCCGCCTGAACTACAGGCAGAGCTAGCCCGCATTGCAAACGAGGCTCAAAAGCTCTCTAACGAGCGCGCAGCACGCGAATTACAGCACGTCGAAGCGCTTAGCGGCCAGGTACAGGCCACGGCACAAGCCGAGCAGCAATACGGTAGCGACGTAAGCAAGCGTGTGCGGCCTGAAACGGCTCGCGAATCGTTTCGGTGGACGATGTTCTACGTCGTCACGTTCGAGGCGCTGGAAGCCGCGGGGTACGGCGCAGGCGCTACGTGGGAGCTTGCGCTACTCGGTATGTCCCCGTGCCTCGCCTATTTCGGCGTGCGCACGTTCGATAAATGGAAAGGAAGGATAGGAACGGTACAGCCATGATCGAAAAAATCGAACTATTCCTAATCGAAAACCTGTGGGCAGTCGTTGCCGGGGCGGTTGCTTTCGGCGTGATTGTTGGAGCGGTGATTCTGTAGATGGCGTTCCCGTCCGGGTGGGCGCGCAAGTGCGCGGTCACGATAGACAATACGTTATGCGGCGCATCGGACAGCACTAATTTCACGGCACTCCTCGTCGCTGCAAACCTGCCCGACGAAATGCGTTCGCCGACCGACTCGAATCGAGCGCAATCGGATGGCGGTGATATTCGATTTTCATCTGATAGTGACGGCAACACTCAATTAGCGCTACATGTCGAGTTATGGGAGCACGACACGACTGACGCTGCCGGCGACGCTGACATCGCGCTGAACGTGAAAGTGCCGACGCTCGATGTGTCCGCCGATACCGTTATTTATGCGTGGTACAACACGACAGGCACCACGTCACAGCCTGCCGCCGATGACACCTACGGCGCGCAGAATGCTTACGACACCGACCATTGCCACGTGTGGCCGCTCAATGAAGCGCCCGGCGACACCCCGCCAGAGTACAAGGACGTTGTAGGGGGGCGAGACGCCGCCGAAACGGGCGGAACAGCGACGAGCGTGACGGGCAAAGTTGGCAGCGCGTTTGACGGCGGGGCGGCAGCTATCGCTTTCGGTGACTACGCGGGATTCCTGGCTCCGGACAACGTAAGCGGCGACCCCTGCACAAACACGGGCCTTTGTTTTATTCCGAAGAATGGATACTTGGCCGTTACCAACTTCGACGACGAGGAAATCATCATCGTCAACCCGGCGACGGGCGCAGAGGTAGACAGCTTCGCGCTAACGCAAAGCGAGGCAGCGGTCCAGGGGTTGGCGTATGACAGCGTTGCCGATCAGTTCATCGTCGCCCAGAACGCATCCGCAACGAACACCGTCTACGATTACGACGGCACCTACGATCGCACCCTGGCGGCGGGTACAAACTCCGTCGCATACGATTTTGCGGACGATGCAGTCTGGTGTCGGGACGCTGGCTCAGGTGACATCGAGCAGATCAACAAAACGACGGGGGCGCAAATTACGTCGATCACGTTCACGGGCGACGCTGCCGGGATTACGATAGACGGGATCACGCACAACAACACCGACGACACGTTGTTCGTTACGACTGATACGGGCGACATAATCTACGAGATCAACAAGTCAACCGGAGCTACGATTCGCTCGTTTCGAGGGCCGTTCGACATTGAGCACCCGGCCTACGACCACACGAACGACGTTCTGTACTGCAACGGTGACGGTCGGTTCCATTCACCCGGCGAGCTTGGCGAGAGCGCTATTTACAAGCTCGATCCGGCAGGCGGCCCGTATGACTGGCGAGCGCCTACAACCGAGTACACGCTAGAGTTCTGGATTAAGCCGGACTCGATCGCGGGAACGACCGTCCCTTTTGCAAACTGGGCTGCGGTAAAGCCGAACGCTTTCTACCAAGAGATCCAGTGCAGGAGCGGAACGCTACGGGCTTACGACACGAGCGTCGCGTTTGTGGACTCAGCGGCGGCCCTGTCTAACGGCACGTGGACGCACGTCGTTGTCAGATACGAAGACAGCTCAAGCGAACTAAAAACGTTTATTGACGCATCCAATACCGCCACTAAGACGAGCGCTGCATGCGACATCGGCCCGGATGGGCGGCTGGGCATCGGTGGCCGTCCAAACGACACACTGAACCATAACGGCGCGATAGACGACGTGCGACTGCACCGAGTGGCGCGATCTGCAAGCTGGATTACGGCGCGATATAACAACAGCGACGACCCGGCTGCATTTGCGTCGGCAGGAACACCAGCAGAGGGAGAGCCCGGTGGATTTCAGGCAGCCTGGGCGCTCGGTGCAACTCAGACAATCGTGAACGGTAACGCGCAATGAAAAAGAACGTTTCAGGCCAGGCCATCGGCGCGCAGATGATTACTGCGTCAGATGGCTCCGCGTTTACCGGCTCGGTAACGGTCAGCGTGACGGGCGACGCAGGAACGCAGGCAACGGGCAGTGTTGGCAGCGGCGCATGTACGCACAAGGGCAACGGTTATCACACGTATGCGCCCGCGCAGGCTGAAACGAACTATGACCTGATTGCCTTCACGTTTACAGGGACCGGCGCGATACCCGTCACGGTGCAGGTTTACACGACGTTCCCGCAGACGGGCGATGTTGCGAATGGCGTCAACGTTACGTCAATCAGCGGCGACCCTACCGCCGCAGATAACCTCGAAGCGGATTACGACGGCACCGGCTACAGCAAATCGAACAGCACAATCGGCACCTGTACCACGAACACCGATATGCGCGGCACGGACAGCGCCTATACGGGCACGCCGCCGACAGCCGCGAATATCCGAGCGGAAATTGACAGTAACAGCACCGAACTTGCGGCGATAAAAGGACGTTTGCCTGCCTCGCTCAGTAACGGCGCAATCGACGCCAACATTGAACGCGTAAACGACACCGCAATCACCGGAGACGGCTCCAGCGGAACGGAGTGGGGGCCAGCCTAATTGGCCGCCGGAGATGTTTGGGGCAATTCCTGGGGAACTGCCTGGGGTGATTCGTGGGCGCTCGCCACGGAATCGGTCGATGAGGGACTACCAGTGAAAATCTTTTATGTCACCGCCCGCGATCAACGAAAAATAAACAAGTTCGGCGCATACGAAGGCGGCGCAGAGCTTGTCAAATTCGATTGGTCCGCATGGGCAGAGGAAAACGGCGCGCTGACTTCGGTTACGTGGGCCGTTCAGGACGGTAGCGCCGCAATCAGCAGCGAAACGCTATCGAGCAGCGTTGCTCAAGCCAAGGTAACGACATCGCAGCGCGGGTGGTCGCTCGTAAAGCTGACGGCGGCGTCAGCAAGCGCCACGGATATTCAATATTTCCGGGTGCTGTGCAGCAAGCCAAATCAGTTCATCGACGACTACGGAATGTGTGCGTAAGGAGTAAAGAGAATGCTTGACTATTATTATCCCGCCCCGGTCAAGACGGTTGTTGTTGGCGTTGATTCTAACGGAGACGAAACCGATCCGGCGGACGGCATCGTTTTAGCCTCGCTCGCTTCCGAGAGAAACATCGGGACGGCGAACCAATACGGTGTTGGCGTTGATGAGTGTGAGTACGACATTGTATCGGCGGATTCCGATGTATCGAGCAGCACGCCGGCACTCTTGTTCGGCGTTACTGTCATCGCCGCTACGGCGAGCAACGTTATCGAGATCCGTGACGCCACGTCAGCGGGTAGCGGGACGGTGGTTTTGTCGATCCCCGCATCGACTGCGATCGGGACGTATTACCCGTGCAACGGCATCAAGCTAGATACGGGGCTGTTCGTGGATTTTACGGGCACGGGCACGCTCCGCATTGACTGGCGGCTGCAGTAATGGCTGAGCGATCGGGCTTAAAAAGTGCGCTCAATTCGTCATATTTGACATTTGACGAGGCCGCCGACTCGGATGCGTTTGTCGGCGGCGGCAGGTTCAATAGTTCCGCGCAAACGCTGGACGGGATCGGGGTCGATAGCAGCACGACAGGAACATGGGTCAGTCTTGGCGATGGGGAGGACCATTCCGGGCTGCTGGACGAGGGCTGCTTAATGTTCGAGCTTAACTCGGACTATTTGCCCGGGGGGCTTGATGAGGACAACTCAGAGATTGCCGCTGTAAACGCGGCAACGAATCCCGCATCGCTAATGAACCGAGATTCGAGCGATGCAGGGCGCGGCGTAATCGTAGTTGATGCAACCGACACCATTGACAGCCAGCTAAGAATACCGACTGTCGGTGACGAGTACCTGCACTATAACCTAGCAGTTACTTGGCGCGGAAAGGGCGACTGGGTTCCTGTCATTCATCAATGGAGTAGCGCCGGACGGTTTCAAACTATCGTTGATGGACTTGTGGTCGCCGAATCACAGATTTCAGGCGGGTACGATTGGGCGAGTCTGGACATGGACCCCTACGATGTGCGAGATCCCGAGGCGACCACCGACCCGGCGGCGCTGCGCAACGTGGCGCTACTCGAAGCGTTTCGCGATGTTGGCGGAGCGTATCGAAGCGTCGGCCTTATCGGCGATTCGCTTATGAATTTCGGCGGTTTCCCCGACTGGATGTGGAAGACCCGCCCCACGCAGCGCCCGATTTGGATACCAATCGAAAATTCATTCGCGACGTCCGGCCCCAAGGGTATCGACGGCTCTAATGGCGCGGCGGCGGAATCGACCAACGGCAAACACTATGATGCCGGGGCGCTGACAACAATATTCAGGGAATTGCACAAACGAAACTACAAGACCGCAAGGAATCTCAATTTCACTCAGGGCGGCGCTACCACGGCGCAGGTTAAAACGAACCTGAGCAACCTTCTTTCGATTTGGGTGCCGCATATTATTTTTTGTAATGCGGGGCAGAATGACGCTAACGACGGCGCGTCCTTTGATGCTTCGGCGCAAGCGACCTACGAGTCGAACCTGAAAAGCATGATCACGACGGCATTTGATGCCCGCGTTCAGCAATTCGTGATCAGCAACCTGCATTCGATGCAAAACAATTCGACGTACAGCGGGCAGGTTTACGCGGATAACGTGGACGTATGCAACGCGATTATCTCGGCTTTGCCGGCATGGGCAGAGGCGCAAGGATATGGTGTTGATTTCGTTCGCGTCGCTGACAATTTCGCCGCTTTCGGAGGGCATAGTTTCGAGTCGGATTTGTTCATTACCGATGATGTTCACCATTCGACTAAAGGCTCGTGTCTTTTTGGTCAAACGATGGCGGGCGCGGCGACCGACAGGATTAGGGGCGGTTTCCGTGCGCCCGTTAGCCTTAGGGTCGCAGCTTAGTAGCGGATCATGAACATCGCAGGCGAAGTCATTCGCAACGCACAAACTCGAACCCCGCCCCCGGCGCATATGAAACCGAAGTCAGACCGATACAAACCCGGGCAGACGTTCAACGTGGAGCGCTTTGCAGAGATATGCGCGGAGTACGACTTAGACCCGGCGGAAGCGGCCGTTAAGCTGCTGCAAACCGAGAATGTGGCCCTTAAAGACAAGGAAAAGTTGGACGCCTACATCAAGCTGATGGAGTACGGGTACGCCAAGAAACGCTCGGTCGAAGCCGAGATGAAAGGCGAAATGACGGTGAAAATCGAGGTGGTGAAAGATTTCGGCGATACGGATTCCGCATAACTGGCGGCCACGGAATTACCAGCTAGATATATGGCGATACTGGGTTAGGGATGGAGGGCGTCACGGCGAATTAATCTGGCATCGTCGCTCGGGGAAAGACGAAGTTGCGTTACACGGCACTGCCGTTAAGGCGTTAGAACGGCCCGCGAACTACTGGCACATGCTGCCACTGGCTAATCAGGTCAGAAAAGCTATCTGGGAAGCGGTCAACCCGAAGACCGGGCAACGTCGAATCGACGAGGCATTCCCCAAGGAAATACGCGCCGCTACCCGCGAATCGGAGATGTTTATCCGGTTCGTGAATGGCTCTACGTGGCAATGCCTTGGCTCGGACAACTTCCAGGGCGCTATCGGCTCATCGCCGGCCGGTATTGTCTACTCAGAGTGGGCGCAGGCGAATCCATCATCGCGCGGGTATCTTCGCCCGATCCTGATGGAGAACCAAGGCTGGCAGCTGTTCATCACAACGCCACGCGGGAAGAACCACGCCTACAAGACATTCAAAGCCGCGCAGGGCATGGAGCACAGCTTCGCGCAGCGGCTAACGGCGGAACAGACAGGCGTATTTACTGCCGCCGATTTAGAGATCGAGCGCGCCGAATATCTCGCCACCTACGGCGACGACATGGGCGTGGCGCTGTACGAACAAGAGTATTTGTGCTCATTCGAGGCTGCGATCCTCGGCGCGTACTACGCGGCAGAATTCGCGAAGGTCGATAAAGAGGGGCGGATCAGGCCCATCGACCACGACCCGCAATTTCCCGTGCATACCGCGTGGGATTTGGGGTACGACGACGATACCGCCATTTGGTTTTATCAGGTTGTCGCTAATGAAGTCCGCATCCTCGATTACTACTACAGCTCGGGGAAGGATTTAGACCACTACGCCGAGCAAGTGACCGACCGGGCATCTGAGCACGGCTGGACGTACGGCGCGCACAACCTCCCTCACGACGCGAAAGCTAAAACCCTGGCTGCCGCAGGGAAATCGATAGAACAGCAGTTAGGCGCGCTTCTGGGCAGGGTGAGGATTGTTCCGAAGCTATCCCCGGAAGACGGCATACAGGCTGCACGAAAGATGTTCCCGCGCGTGTACTTCGATCCACGTTGCGACGAGGGCGTTGAAGCGCTCCGGCAGTACCACCGCGAGTGGGACGACGACCGGAAGATGTTCAAGGACAAGCACCACCACGACTGGACATCACATCCGGCGGACGCCTTCCGGTATCTGGCGGTTGCGTGGCGCGAAGAAAGACCGATTGATGTACCGAAACCCAAACCCGAGCCGGACCCCTACGGGTTCGACGATGATGAGGACGGCGGCTGGAAAACGGCATGATTGCAATTGAAGTAGCACGCGAGCAAGTCGAACGGTTTATCACCGACACCGACGAGGCCCGGCAATTATCAGAGCGCTGCCGGGACTATTTCGACCACAAACAGTGGACGGAAAAGGAAGCCGCGAAGCTCGAAGCCCGGAACCAGGCCCCGATTGTCGTCAACCGCTTGCGCCCGAAAATCAAAGGGCTGTGCGGTCTCTACGATATGCGGGAAACGGAGGCTAAAGCCTACCCACGCACGAAAAAACACGAGAAATCCGCGCACGCGATTACAGACGCGCTGCGGTACGTCGCGGACAACAACAACTTCACCGAAATGCGTCTGGACGTTGCTGAAGATACGTTCGTCGAGGGTTACGGCGGGGTAATGGTCAACGTCAAGAATCGCGGCAACGACATCGAAATATTGCTGGAGCACTTGCCGTGGGATCGCATTTACTACGATCCACACTCCCGCAAGAAATGCTTCACCGACGCAACCTACATCGGCTATTACCTGTGGCTCTATGAAGACCAAGCGCAGGCGTTAGCCGACTCGTTAGGCTGGGGTGGCGATGTAAAGGACTTGATCTCAGACACGGACGTTCTCGACGAAACCACGGAAGACCGGCCGCGATGGGTGGACACCGATCGAAAGCGCATTCGTATTGCGGTGCATTTCAGCCAGGCCGCGAACAAATGGGAGATGGCGATATTCACCGGCAATACCTTCCTGATGGACCCGCAGGAATCACCGTACCACGACGAAGACGGCCAGCCGTGCTGCCCGATTGAGCTTGTCTCATTCAACGTTGACCGCAACAACAACCGTTACGGTGAGGCGGCGGGATTCCTCGATCAGCAAGACGAGATCAACCACCGTCGATCGAAAGCATTACACCTGCTGAACCAGCGACAAACGCACGGCCGTGAGGGCGCTGTTGCTGATGTGGCGAAACTCAAGCGGGAAATGTCAAAGCCTGACGGCCACGTCGAGTGGAACGGCAACGAATTCGGAAAAGACTTCGGCGTAATTCCTACGGGCGACATGCTCCGGGGGCAGTTCGAGCTTTACCAGGACGCGAAGGCGGAAATGGACGCCGTGTCGTTCAATGCGCAATTGTCCGGTGAGCGTCAAGAGGGCGACTTGTCGGGCGTTGCGATTGGCAAGCTGCAAGCCGCTGGCACGATCGAACTGAATCAGGACTATTCACGGCTCGCGGGCTGGGAAAAGCGCGTGTATCGCCAGATATGGGGGCGCATTAAAGAGTTCTGGACGGAGGAGAAGTGGATCAGGGTCACCGACGATCAAGACTCTCTCCGCTGGGTTGGCTTGAACGGCCCGTTAACCATGCGCGAGCAGTTGGAGGAATGGATTAACGACGAATCGCTGCCTATCCCCGACCGAAGGAAATACGCAGCGGTTTACACGCAGGCGATTAAGGCCGAGGCGCAGATGGAAGACCCGGCCGTCATGCAGCAAGCCAGTGACTTCCTCGAGACCGTGGTGAGCAGCAAAAACCCGGTTCCTGAGATCGATGTAGACATCATCATTGATCAGTCCTACGCCTCGTCAAACACGCAGGAAGAGCAATTCAACTTGCTGGCGAAGTTCGCTACTTCGGGTGACGTGGACATCATCGAGTTGATCGAACTGTCGCAGCTTCGCGGCAAGGATGAGTTGATCGAGAAAATCGAACAGCGCCGCCAGCAAGCCGCACAAGCCCAAGGACAAGTGGCGCAGATTGAAGCGAAGCAAGCCGAGGCGGCATTGATGGAAACCGCCGCGCGCGCAGACAAGACGCAGGCGGAAGCGGCGCAGACGAAGATCGAGAACGAAGCGCTAATGTCCAATAGCTCTACATCGGAGACCGCTATGGACTCGCTCAAGAAAGCCGCCGACGCCGAGAAAGCGCGCGCCGAGGCATTCCAGAAGACTTTAGAGAATCACCTACTTGTGACCAACCCCGAAAAGGTGACGCAAGTATCGGTGTAACGGGCTAGTCGTCGGTGTATCGCTCGTTGTTCGCAGTTCGATGCCAAAGACGACCATCTTTATCAAGCGCCATAAGAATATCGTCGCCATCTATCGGCGCGAGATTCAAGCGTGATTTGCCCGTAACGGCACTGAGGTTGTTCGGGCTATCGACAATCGGCAATGAGAAAAACTGCTCTCTCCTTGTCATCTGGTCTCCTTATTCAGCAGTTGCGCCAATTCTTTCGCTTTTGCTCTTGAGAGCGTGAGCGGGGCATATCGCGAGCGATTTCCGTCTTCGATTACTTCGACGCTAATCGCAACGCCCGTGTCGTAATCGACGAGCCGCGCGTTCAGCGAAATGCTGGCATCCGAGATATTTAAAAAATTGTACATACGTCTCCTCCTGTTTGAGGGGGAAGTATAGCAAACGGGCGTAACGGGCAGGTCGCCGCTGCCAATTCGTACAAGCCGCCTACGGGCGGTTTTTTTATGCCGCCGCCGGGCTTCGGGCGTAGCAGGTCGCCGCTGTTATCGGGCGCTTTGAGGTGAAGAAACATGACTGACGAAACACAGGAACCTGATACCACCATCGGGGAATTGTTCCAGCCGGAACCGGAAACGGATGAAGGCACGGGCGAGGAATCGACTGCTGAGGAAACCGCAGAAGATTCGCCAACGGAGGCCGCAGAGGTCGCCGAGGAATCACCGCCGCCGGGTGAAGAACAGCCGTCAGCCAACGAGGCACAGGC
Source organism: Gammaproteobacteria bacterium (assembly GCA_965216305.1). GTDB lineage: Bacteria > Pseudomonadota > Gammaproteobacteria > UBA11873. The sequence continues at coordinate 1,239,050 of OZ244144.1, forward strand.
AAGCGAGATCGCAGGTCTCAAAGCGGCACTAGCCGCAGAGCGTAAGAAACGCCAAGCAGCGGAAGAATCAGTTAAACCGCCGGACCCTGTTGAAGACCCGGAAGGCTATGCAGCCCACCTGGAAAACCGACAGGCGCAAAGCGAGTGGAAGCTGAAAGCTGAGATTTCCCGGAGCGTCGTGGCGTCTTTGAAAGACGACTACGCCGAAAAGGAAAAAGTATTTGTTGAGATGGCGGAAGCAAACCCGTCGCTGATTCAGCAAATGCGCGCAAGCGAAAACCCCGCCATGTTTGCTTACGACGTGGCTACTGAGCACTTGGAAGTTCAGCAGCTACGAGACCCCGCCTATATCGACAAATTGGTTGAGGAAAAAGCGAAAGCTTTAATCGCCGAAATGTCGGACGGCAAGAAGACCGCGCTTGATGTGCCAAATGTTCAAAGCATGGCCGCAGCAGGTAAGAACTCAGACAAATCTGTCGAGGAAATTACGGAGATCAAAGACCTGTTCTAGCGGCCTCACTGAGAGGCTCAGACAATGGCATCAAGTACCATTTCCAGCGGGAATAAGACGACCCGCTTCCAAAACGAGGTGCGCCGCGAGTACGTCCGGGAGGGTCGTTTTGGCCCGTTCATCGGCAACGATTCCGGCAGCATCATCCAGACCAACCGCGACCTGAAGAAAACGAGTATCGCCCTCGTGGGCAAACTCGGCGGCGCAGGCGTCAAAGGCAGCGCGCAGCTCGCCGGCAACGAACAGGCGCTCAGCAACTACGATTTCACCACGCAGCCGACGTACTGGCGGCAGGGTGTTCTGATCGACAACGAAGAACGCGAACTCTCCGAGTTTGACCTGTTCACCGAGGGCCGCCCGGCGCTCATGAACTGGACGATGGAGAAAAAGCGCGATCAGATCGTACAGGCGCTCGGCGCAATCGAGGCCGGCGGCACCTACTACAACTATGGTGGTAGTGAAGGCGCTTACGGCTCGTCTGCGGCATCCGTTACGAATCTCGATACCTGGAACACGAACAATCAGGATCGCATTCTCTACGGCGCAGCGAAAGCCAACCTGACGGCGGGTGACCATACAGCCAGCCTCGGCACCATCGACTCGGCGGCGGACAAGATCGACGCGGGCATGGTGTCACTGGCAAAACGCATGGCGCAACAGGCCAGCCCCCTGGTCCGCCCGTACATGATGAACGGCGACTACCCCATGTTCTGCCTGTTTGTCGGCTCGTACTCGTTCCGCGATCTGAAGCTGGATTCGACCATCGCGCAGGCAAACCGCGAAGCGCGTCCGCGTGACGTGAAAGCAAACCCCATCTTTTCCGATGGCGACTTGCTTTACGACGGCGTGATCATCAAGGAAATCCCCGAAATCGACATCTTCATTGATGGCGACGGCACGGGTTCTCCGTGGGATGGCGTGTGGGGTGCGAACGCAGCCGGCGATTCGCTGGCGACCGGCGGTGACGGTTCGTCCCGGGTGGGTGTTGGTTTTCTGTGTGGCGCGCAGGCTGTCGCGTTCGGCATTGGCCGGATGGCGTCGTTCAAGCGTCGCAAGGAAGACGACTACGAACACCTCGCGGGTGTCGGCGTGACGATGAAGCACGACATCAAGAAAATTTTCTACAACAACAAGCAGCACGGCATGGTCACGATTTTCCATTCCGCCGCCGCTGACTCGTAAGGGAGGGCTAGATAATGGCTACCATTCTGAGTGACCAGTACAACAAGCCCGTCCCCGGGCAGGGTTGCGAGTTCGTGCCGTTGTACGGCGAGTACACCTTTACGGCTAACGCCAGTGATGGCGATGTCGTGAAGATGTTCAAGATCCCGGTGGGCTTTGTGCCGCTGTTCGGTTGGTTGATGGGTGATGACCTTGATACCGGCACGGAGGAGCTGGATATGGATGTCGGCATTACCGGCGACGCCACGAAGTTCCTTAACGGCGGTCTGATCACGGGCGACACCATCGCCAATGAAAAGATCACGGTTGGGATCAAGATGCCGTTGCAGGAAGACCTGATGCTGGCCCCGGCCGCTGCGTTTACGTCGGAGACTGATTGTATTTTGACAATCAACACCAACGCCGCAGCGGGAGGTACGGGCACGATCAAGGTGATCCTGTGCGGTCTCATCAACGACCCGCGCATCTAGCGTTAACGGGGAGGCTTCGGCCTCCCCTCTTTTCTGAGCGTTAAGCATGGCATCGAAACAGGCGATCCGAGACAGGGCGGCAAGTGACTTAGGCCGTCTGCGACTTGGGCAGCAATTGCAATACCAGGATCAGGTACGCATCGAGTCAGCCTATGACGAGGTGTACGAGGATCTAAAGGACGAAGGACTGGCGATATGGGCATCGACTGCCGACGCACCTACGCGCCTTGTGCCGCATTTGGTGGCATTGGTGGCGGAGAACTGCCTTGATACATACGGGGTGCCTAACGACCGATACCAGCGGATTAAACTGGCCGCGCAACAGGCAAAGCCCGAGATCCGGCGACTCGTTATCCCGCGCCACGAGTCACTCGAAGCGCCCACCGACTACTAATGCTCGTACCGCTGAATATCACCGGGGAGACTTATCAGTCTCGCTCCCTGCCGTTATCGGCGCAGGTAACGCGGAACTTCTACCCCGAGGTGCAAGACAACCCGAGCACGCAGAGTAATTTCGTGCTGCACCCGTTCCCCGGGTGTTCCTTGTTCGGTGAGGCGAGCGGGATCAATCGCGGCGCGTTCTTCCATGTGGGCACCTTGTACAAGGTCACAGGCACCGCGCTGTACACGGTCAACGCTTCGGGGACGCATACGGTTATCGGAAGTATTCCCGGCTCTGCGCGGTGCATTTTCGCGCCCATTGGCTCGAACATTGTGATCGTAACCGAAGGCCGGGCGTTCTATTACAACGGCACTGTGATCGCCGAGGTAATCGACGCAGACTTGGAAACACCAAGCTCCGCCGCGCACATCAACAACCAGATCATCTATGACGGTGACGGCGGGCGGTTCGCGGCTGCGGATGTCGGCGATCCAACTTCCATTGACGGCCTCAATTACGCATCGGCGGAATCTGACGCGGATAACCTCGTCAGGGTGTACGTCTTCGATCAAATCCTGTACTTACTCGGAGAGACCACGATCGAGCCGTGGTTTAACTCCGGGATTGGGAAACCCCCGTTTGACCGCATTCAGGGCGGTATTCTGCAAGTCGGTCTCGCGGCGCTTCATTCGGTAAGCCATAACTCGAATTCGATGTACTGGCTTGCGAACGATAACCACGTTTACCGGATTAGTTCGGGACAGCATCAACGGGTAACGAACCTCGCATTTTCACGGGAGGTTTCGACCTATTCCGATGCGGTCATATCCGCCGCGCAAGGCTCTTGTATGAACTGGCAAGGCCAGGAGTTTTATCAACTGAATTTCGAGGGGCGGTCATTCTGCCTTTCGGAGAATTCCGGGCAGTGGTTCGAAGTGGGCGGGCCGTCCGCGCGCTCCTTGTATCAGGATCACATCTACGCATTCCGCAAACACCTGGCGACAGGCTACGCCGATGGGAAAATCTACGAACTGAGCGAAGACACGCACACCAACGACGGCGCGGCCATTATTCGGCAGCGAGACACCGGGCCATTACACGGGGCGTTGTTCGGTGCGCCGGGTAAGGAATTCGAGGTTAACCGCTTTCAGTTAATCATGGGCGCGGGTAACGGTGCGGTGACAGGGCAGGGCGTCGATCCCGAAGTTATGTTGCAGGTCTCTCCGGATGGGCAAACGTGGTCTACGGAGATCCGCGCGCACACCGGCAGGCAAGGGCAATTCCTCTACGAGGTGGAGTGGGGGCCGCTGGGCGTTTTCGATGCGTGCGTTTTTCGGGTGTCGTCTTCCGACCCCGTCCCGCTTTCGATTTACTCGGCCGCGGCTGATGTCAGCGTCTGCATATGATCAGGAACCCGCCCCCGGTCAATGCGCCGATCAACAACGAAACGCTACGCCAGCTTATTCAGTCGGTGTACTACCTGTGGGACGCGGTGAACCGCACACAGTGGACGATAGGCGAGACAACGATTTACACCGGCACCGGAACCCCGGAGAACAACCAGGCCGGGAATGTTGGGGATCTGTTCCTCAGGACGGACGGCGGCGCGTCAACATCCATTTACGTGAAAGAAAGCGGCACCGGGGACACCGGCTGGACTGCAAAGTAACGACTGATTACGCGCTCGTTTCCGAAATCCTGCACCACCCGGGCATATACCCGCTAATCAGCCCTGACGGCGCGCCTGAGCGCGTCAGCGTTCCCCCAGGGCCTGACTACTATCTAGGGAGAGTAAACGGCTCTCCGGCGTCTGTATTCGTTGAGCACGGTAACAAGATTCATTTTCAATGCCTGCCGAAGTATCGGCGACACGCGCGGGAACTGGCGCGGTTGTCGTTACTCGCGACAGGTAAGCGATGGCTGTATGTCGAAATCCCCGACTGTCACCGCAACGCGATGAACTTCGCGAAAAAGCAGGGATTCGTGCAAGTTTCTGTATCAGAACCCAAGCACCTAAAGCACGGGAAATTATGGCCCGTTCATCGTTTGGAGTGGAATAAATGGGATTCGTAAGCGACATCATCGGCGGATTGACAGGCGACGACGCGGCAGATGCGGCGGGCGACGCCTCACAAGCACAACTACAGGCGACCCGCGAAGCCATCGAGGCGCAGAAAGAAGCCCGGGAGATAGCCCGCGCGGATCTAGCGCCATTCCGCGCCGCCGGTGAGGCCGCAATCACCGACACGGAGCGGCAGCGGCGCGAGCTGCGGGAATCTTCGCGAGAGCTACAAACCCGCGCCCGACAGAAAGTTTCGAGCTTTGTCTCTAACCCGAACAAGCAGCGCAACTACATTGAGAACAACCCGTTCTTCGACGCGCTGGCCGACAACGCGCAAGACCGGCTATTCAACAACCAGGCCGCACGCGGGAAAGTCGGCTCAGGGGAAACCGCCGAAGCCCTGCAAAACAGCATCCTCCTGTTAGGTACTGACCTTGTGAACCAGCAGGTTCAGCAGCGCGCCCTGGGAATTAACGCGGAGGCGGCCACCTTCGGCGCGCGTAATGCCGCATTGACGCAAAGCCAGAATATCGTTTCAGCCGGGGGTAATGCTGCCGCAGGACAAGCGACCGCCACGCAGAACGCTGGCAATACCATTGCCGACTTGACGACACAGGGCGGTAACGCACAGGCGTCCGGATTCATCGGCGCAGCCAATGCCCGAACCGGCGCGGTTAACAACCTCGTGGACACGGGCATAGCTGCTCTGTCGCTGTCAGACGCACGCGCAAAAACGGACGTGAAGCGAGTAGGCACAACGGATGGCGGCACGCCGGTCTACGTGTATCGGTACAAGGGTGACACGCGAATGCAAATGGGCGTTATGGCTCAGGAAGTTCCGGAGGCGGCGGTAGACGTGGACGGAGTGTTGTATGTGGATTACCGGAGGGTTGCGTAATGCCGATTAACCCGCTTTTGGCCCTGCAAGCGCAGTCTGTCGATACGGCCACGCCGATCAACCGACTTATCGAAATACAGGATCGCAACCGCGCCCGAGGCTTGCAGGAGCGCGGGCTAGAAAGCCAGGAACAGCAAGTCGCGAATCAGACTGAACGGCTGGGCTTCGAGCGCGAAGAATTCGAGGAAAAGCGAAACCAATTCCGCGAGAAATCCACGCTGATTGGCTCGGCCGTGCTGTCTGACTTCCTCGAAGCGGGAGACACTGACGGCGCGAAAGCGTTTTTGCAGCGTCGCGTCGATAACATTACGGCGCGTGGCGGAGATCCAGGTGACACCCTCGAAGCCATCGAAATGCTCGACAACAACCCGGAGCAATTGCAGTCCATTGCGCGTGGAGGGAAAAAAGAGGCGATCATGCGCGGCTTGGTTACGCCGGGTGACGACGGTCGGATCACACTGAAAGAGGGCGAGCAAGTCATTAACCCGGACGGGAGCATTTTTGCGCAAAACACTCCTGAACCGGAGCGGTTCGAGCCGATCCGAGATCAAAGCGGCAATATTGTTGGGCAGCGTAACACTAGAACAGGAAAAGTGGTCTCAGACCCGCGAGCACCAAAACAGCCGGACACCGTGATAAACAATATTCAAGGTGACGCGCGAGAGAAGTTCGCCGAGGAACTCGGAAAGCGGGAAGCGGAGATGTTTCTTGAGGGCGAAACCGCGGCGCGCGAAGCGGCAGACGGGATCGCGGCGGCGGAAGATGCGCTGGAACTCTTGGATTCCGGGGTTATAACCGGATTCGGGGCCGATTTCCGCGTAGGGCTGGGGAAAGCATTGCAGCAGGCGGGGTTTAATGTCAACGGCGATGCAATCGCGAATTCTGAAGCGTTTACTGCGGCCCAAGCGCAGGAAGTGGCGCGAATCGTCAAGCAGTTTGGTGCCGGTTCTGGCTTGTCTGATAAAGACCGGGAATTCGCAACAAAAGCGGCTGCCGGTGAAATCACGCTTAACGAAGACTCTATCCGGAGGATCATAGCGCTTAACATTAAGGCCAAACGCAACATCATCCAGGCGCACAACAAGAAAGCACGCAAATTGCCGGAGGGCCTCTCCCCTTTCGATCATGTCGTGGAAGTTTCGGGCACGAACGAGACTTCGGACACGAGCGAGACGTTTGATTTTAGAGAGGTTCCAGATTAATGCCTACCGTGATTATGCCGAATGGATTGCGGGTTGAGAACGTCCCGGCGGGCGCTACCAAGCGCGACATTATCCAAGGGTTGATAAAAGCCGGGAAGGTTGAACCGAACGAAGCGGCGGAGTGGATATCGGGAACCCCGGAGAGCCCCAAAAATTATCGCGCGGAGATGGAGAACGAGATGTCCGCGCTCGATAAATTGCTCGTAGGGCTTGGGCGCGGGGCTGTGGATGTGGCGGAAGGAGCCGCGCAGATTGGGCTTCAGGTTGGTGAGTCTCTCGGGCTGGCCGATGACGGTGCCGCCGACAGATTTACGAAGGAGGCGCAACAAGAACGAGAGCTTTACGACCGTGGAAATCTCGGCGCGGCAGGGGCGGCCGGGAGAATCGCTGGGAATATCGCAGCAACGGCGGTCCCCGCAGGGGGCATAGCGAAAGCTACCGGGCTGGGAAAGCTCGCCGCAAAATTAATGGAGGGCGGGAAGCTTGCAAAGGGCGCGGTGTTTTCGACAGCCGGAGCGGCAGGCGGCGCGTCGCAGTTTGTCGAGGAAGGCGATACGCGAGCGGAAAATACCGCTGAAGGCGCGGCGGCGGGGCTTGTCTTGGGGCCGGCGGCGGAGAAGCTCGGGGCCGCGCTGCAAAATGCAGGACGTAAAGTCTTTAGCGGAGCAACTCGCGGGAAGCGACTACAAAGGGCGCGCCAACATTTGCGGGGGCAGGTTCCAGACGACGCGCTTGATGCAATAGCGAACGATGTTGCGGACGGCCTGACCCCGGAGCAGGCAATAAAAAAGGCCAATCTTGAGCGTTTCGGCCTGACGGCGACACGCGGCCGCATTAGCGGCGACATGGATGATCTGCGTTTTGAGATGCAGCAAGAGCGAGCCTCGGGCCGCCTATCTGATATTGAGTCCGGCAACCGCGCCGCCGCGCTCGACAGTGCGGGGCGTCAAGCACGAGAACTCGCTGAGAATTCAGAAACGAACGCTTATTCGGCCGGAGAAGCAGCGAAACAGGCGCTCCAATCAGCTCGGAATTCCGCCAAAGCCGCCGAGGGCGCAGCTTTTGACCAGGCAGGGGAGCGACTAGCAAGGATTAGCGAAGACGTCCGAATTAGCCCACAAAATCTGGGCCGGGTAGTAGGCGACGAAATTGATTTTTTAAGCACCGATTCATTGCGCCCAGTCGCCGCCAGGCTTCGCCGCATAGGCATACTGGACGCAAACGATGAACTTATCGACGGGGCGAAATTGACGCCGCGCCAAGCAGAGGCCGCCCGCAGAGTTATCGGAAATATTTTTCAAGGGAATGATGCGAACGCAAAGCGAGTGGCTGCTCGATTGCAGGAGGCGCTTAAAGACGATGTTGTTAGGGATGTTGGCGAAGATGTATTCACGCAGGCGCGCCAAATCTCGGCGAAGCGATTCGCTAATTTCGATAATCGCGCCAAAGTTGATGCTTTGATTAAAGGCAACGTCCCCCCAGAGCGGGTGGCGCGGAATATGTGGCAAAAAAGTTTTTCTGTGGGTGACGTAAAGGAATTTCTTGAGACTCTAAGCAATGCCAGCCCAGACGCAGCAAAGCAAATGCGCGGCGCGGTCCTTGAGGATGTTTTTTCTGTGCTGAAGTCTGGCAGTTCAGATATTAACGGCGTGCCATTTATCAGTCCCGCTCAACTTGAAAAACGATTGTCGGAGATTGGGGACGCAAAACTAAATGCGATTTTCGGATCGGAGAAGGTGGGAGAGATTCGCGCGTTTGCTTCTACGCTTCGCGAAGCTCTTGGAGATCGGCGCGCAATGAACTCATCCGGCACTAGCGCTGACATGTTTGACCGACTACGACAGGGGGTCTCCGCAATGGTCGAGATGGTTCCGGGCGGGCGGTTCCTTACCGGGCTAGCCCGGGCAGCTAGCGAAGGGGCTCAGTCCAAATCGGCGGAACGAATGGTGCGCCGCGCGATCAATCTTGAGATTTTGAAACGGGAAAATTTGCTGAATCAGTTTTCAGATGTGGCTGGGGTTGCTGCTGCGACTGCCGGGGCTGTTGCGGCGCGTCAAGATGGCGAAGAGGCATTGACAGCACTCGTCGCACCGACTCATCAGTAAGGGCGGTCCATATTACCCAAGCCAAAGCGCACGAAACCGCAAGCCACACCGGCATGTTCAATATCGACGCGGCCCCGGCTGCAGCCATTAACAGCGCGCCAACGAGAGCAAGTATCGCGATAGCCTTTATCGCCAGCACTAAAGCGTTGTACAGCATAACACTAGCATTCATAAGGTAATCCTATGGCATGGCTTCCAATTAGTTCGGTAGTCCCGCAGTATGTGGACTCTGCCGGCGATCCCTATTCCGGCGCGGTGTTGAAAGCCTACGCGGTCAACACCTCCACGAATATTCCATTCGCCCTCGATTCCGCCAATACGGCGCAGGCAACCAGTATAACGCTAAATTCCTCAGGATTCCCCGAGGTGTCCGGGAACGTGGTTATCCCGCATCTGGATCAAGACTACAAACTCGCGCTGTACCCTACTCAGGCGGCCGCAGACGCCGATTCTGGCGCAATATGGGCACCCGACAACATCCAGCTCCCCGGCCTCTCAGACGCCTCCAGCACGGCCACAGGGGCAATCAACGTCGCCCCCCTGAAAAGCTACGGGGGCGCGTATTTCGATGGCTCTAACGACTATCTGACGCGCGGAGCGGGGTTGACCGGGGCCAGCGACGGCAAGAAAGGCTCCCTCGTCGCTTTCGTCACGTTCGACGCCACCGCGTCCGCCATTGAATACGTTATCGCGAACACCGGATTAGCGCTGGCGCTGCGCCGGAACGCGGACGGGACATTCACCGTGCTGGCCGAGAATGCCGCCGGCACAACGATTCTCGACATTTCCACGGAGAGCGCATACAACACCGCAAACACGGTTTACTGCATTATGACGTCGTGGGATCTGAGCACACCCGGAAGCCAACAACTATATGTCAACGGCGCGGGCGACTTGGTGACCTCGACGTTTACCGACGACTCGATCGACTACACCGTTTCTGATTGGGCGGTCGGGGCGGACACGAGCGGCGCAAACAAGCTAGCGGGCAATGTTCTCGGGTTGTGGTTGGACACCACGAACAATCTGGATTTCTCAGAAACGGCGAATCAGCAGAAATTCCGCGACGCCTCGGGCAATGTGGTGGCGCTCGGCCCCCGTGGAGAATTGCCCACGGAATCACAGCCGATTTTGTACCTGGGCGATAACGCCTACGGCAATTTCGAGCAGAATCGAGGCTCCGGCGGGAATCTGGCGGTAACCGGCGCGCTTGAGGCCGCGACGGTCTCACTGAACGGGCAGGTGCTCTACGGCAACCAGGTTCGGCAGGTAGTCACTGCCGTTAGCACGACAGACGACAGTATCAGCACGACATCCGATTCCGATACGAGTCTGAGCGGCTCGATTACAGTTCGGGAATCCGACAGCAAGGTGATTATTCAGTGCTTCGGACGTGTTCAGGTGTCGCATGACGGCGCGGGGACGAATCTCGGCGCACGACTGGCAACGTGGACAATTCGCCGCAGCTCTGGCTCGGCTGCGGATATTGTGAACGTGCGTACCGGCCGGACGAAAAACACCTCTGATACGACTGGCGCGCCCACCTTGGACGGCCTCGCGGTTTCAGGACAGGAAACGCCGGGAATTGGAACGCATACTTATGTGCTGCGAGGCTCCGTTAATGACACGGACGTTGATGCGGAACTACTGGGAAGTTCGGGAGCGATGGCGATGATGATTATGTGGGAGGTTGCGCCATGAGCGCTTTAGCGAGCGGGCTGCGCGAGCTGGGCTATTCTGAATTCGTTATCCGGGGCGAGCGGGTTACGCTGGCCTCCGGGGAGGCTCCACCTACGAAAGCGCAAATTCTCGCGGCGGCCGGCACCCGGGCGGCACGAAAAGCAGCAGCAGACGCAATCCAAGTGAAACGATTCGCGGCTAAAGAGCGGTATATCGAAGATGCGTTGTCGGAGCGGGCCAAAGATCCAACCGCCCCACAAGCCATCAAGGATTACATTCTGGCGAAGCGGTAGCTGGTCACAGTCCCGGTCACAATTATTCGCGAAATGAGCTAATGGCAGTAGGTTTTGCTGTTCACGATATAGCTCAGCGTTGATTTTGCCATCGGGAATTTTTCGCGTATTTTGGCGTATGTAGCGCCGTTTTCGCGCATTCTGCGGATTCTTTTCACGTCCTGCTCGGTCCATTTTGCCAACACGCTGTTATGCCCTCTGTCGTTAGCTAGGCCGGTTTCCTTGGCGTGCCAGTTGTTTTCCGCGATCGTGCAGAATTCAAGGTTTTGCAAATCGTTGTTGAGTCTGTCACCGTCTTTGTGGTTGACGCACTCCCGGCCATCGACGGGAGTCATAAACGTTCGCGCAACAAGCGAGTGAATCATGTAGTTTCGCTTAACCTTGCTCCCCCGGTGCAGTCTTAGGCTAATGCTTTCGTACCCCGTGCTATTTAGCCGAGTAATCATCACCCTTCCGCCGCCGCAGTCTTCACGATTCCCGCGACGCCAAGACCGGATTCTCCCCCGGTTCGATATTTCATATCCGCAATCTCTCAGCCCGAGCACGGGCAACCAGATTTCACTTTCCATCGGCGCTCCTATACAATGCGCCCGTTACATTCCATTCAGTTGTGCCAGCGCAGGCTTAACTAACTGATTTATAACGGGATAGGGGCCATAGCTCAGCTGGGAGAGCGCTACAATGGCATTGTAGAGGTCGGCGGTTCGATCCCGCCTGGCTCCACCAAATTACCGGTTGGATATCGAGCAGATTTCCACCGTCTTTAACCGCAGCCGGGATTCCCGTGCGGTTAACCGACATGCAATATGTCCCCATCGTCTAGAGGCCTAGGACACTGCCCTTTCACGGCGGCAACAGGGGTTCGAATCCCCTTGGGGACGCCATCATTAAAAACGCCGGATAATCGTCCGGCGTTTTTTTTTGCATTGCTGTTTCCAGTTGATGTCGCGCCCGTCGTTCCGGTAACGTGAAAACCCCGCGATGATGCGCCGGCTGCCTGACGCGGTCGCATTCACAATTTGGCACGACGGCGCGCCCATGCTTGCGGATTTGCACTGCCCGTTTTCCGTTTGCGTGGGGGGCCGCACTTCGCGCAAGCGAGTGCAGGGCCACCGCTTCCCGGATCGGAAGTTTAACCTGCCCTGCGGTGCGGCAGTCGCATGCCGACCATCAAACCCAGCGCGAGCAGCGCGATCGAAGCTGGCTCCGGCATACTCACCGCGAGCGGGGTGTAGTTGTAGGTGATGACGACACTACCGCGCGAGGCGGCGCTCCCCGATGGCGCAACCGGGGCGCTGCTGAACCCCGACACGCTTAATTGCGGGAACATAACGAGCGGTATACCCGACGCGTTCGCCGACAAGGCGGCGCGGGTGAGACTCATGAACGGCGACGTCACCTCGTTAACGGTAAGTCCTGCGCTTGTCAGCGCACTGGAGGTGCCAATGGCGGCAAACCCGAGCGCGTCACTCCCCGCATCGAGGGTCGCCGCAAACGAATAGCCATAATTGAATACGTGCGGCGTGGCTACGCCGTTGTTCGTGCCATTCGCAATCACGGACGGAATGATCAGAAAGCTAAAGCCGCCAAATTCGAGATCGCTCGTCAAACCGAACACGTACGGCGTAGGAGGCGAACCCGTGAGCGACGGCGGCGACGTCACTTCGACGAGCAGGTTTCCCGTTATCCGGATATCGACGGTGTCGAGCGTGCCAAGGTTCGTGTCGAAGGCATTGAATATGACGGGACTGACATTCCCGCCGTTCGCATTGACGATGGGGGTGCTGGTGTCAAAGCCGAGGTTTTGCGTGATCACCGCGGCCGGTGCGAGCGCCGGCAGGGCGAGGGTGATTGTGAAGACGAACCCGGCCGTCCATTTCACGCGTGTGTTCCTCTGCTGGCGATTGGATTATCCGGAGTGTAGTGAGTGGCGGGTTGTCGTTCAGGTAATTTTCCGCAAAACCAGTCACGGCGGTAGCGCCTTGATCAGGATGCTCACTTTGGGAATGTAATTCGCGATCAATTCGACCGAGGTAAACCGGCGCAGCGCCGCGGCGACATTGTCGCTCCAGTCGGCATCGTTCAGCAGCGGCAGATCGGCGGCAAAACCCCGCGCCCGCGAACGTGCGTCAGCAGATACAAACTCGATACTACGGCCAATCTCCTCGCCGAGGGGTTCGAGGGCATCGACGCATAAAGTAAGAAAACCCGGCCAGTGCGCGAGATGTCTCGGCACCCCCGCAACGAGTTCGCGCGGTCGTGGCGGCAGACCAAGATCGTTAAGACGCCGCGCCGCGCGATGTACCGGCGGCGGCAGCGTCGCTGCATCGAGCAGAGGCGGCAATGTCTGGATGGGGACCGCGGTGTGCGTTCCGGGCGGCCCTGGTGGCGCTGTCCGCCGCGGCAAGTCCGGGTTCTCGATGCGAGCCAGTACGGCCAACAGCGCGAGCAGGTTTCGTGCGTTCGTGCTGTGATAGTTCGCGAGAATATCGTGCACGCTTGCGATAGCGGGGGCGTCCAGCCCCGCGGCGTGCAAGGTGTGAGCTTGCCATGGCGGCAACACGGGCAGATCGGGCGGCGACCGCAGGGCCTCGGCATCAGCATCGAGACGGCCGTCGAGGTACAGCGGCTTTACGCAATGCCACACCCGTGCGAGTGCGCCGTCAAACGTCGCGAGATGCCGCCACGCAAGGTTCGTCACCGGCACGCGCAAGGTTTGCCGGATGTCCGCGTAAAGTTCCGCCGTGGCGGCATCGGCGGTGGACTCGGGAACGCTGGAAATGTTGTCCAGAATAATGCCCCTTTCCAAATTATAACCGGTGCGGCGCAAGTGACTGAATCGGTCGGCATGCGTGGCAGGGGACGCTAGCGGTGCGGCCAGGACGCCGCAGGCGCACCGGACGATCCCGATTTATCCCGTGCGCTTCATGAACACAATGCAACTCGCGCGGGATTGCATTGTCCGATCCATGGCAGGTGTTCGCGCATGGCGAGACACACAGACCCACGCCATCTCTCGGCGCCGCAAGGTCGGGGCGCGCGCGATGTCGAAGTGATAAACTCCGGGGGCAATCCCGCATTCGAAAAACCGCCGGCCAACCAGACCCACCGACCGAAGGACAGCCCCGATTCCCCCCGTAACCCTGAACCTGATCATCGCGAACGTGGTCGTGTATGTATTGACCGCCTACACCCCGCTTGGCCGGGCGCTTTACGGCTATCTCGCGTTGTGGCCGCTGCCACATACGCAGGTATGGCAGCCACTGACGTACGCTTTTTTGCACGGCGGCCCGATGCACATATTGTTCAATATGTTCGGACTGTGGATGTTCGGGCGCGTGGTCGAACAACAGTGGGGCGGGCGACGCTATGCGGTGTACTACATCATCTGCGTACTCGGCGCGGCGCTCGTGCATTTGTATGCGAGCTATGCGAGCGGGCACACGCAATTCACCGTGGGAGCGTCCGGCGGGGTGCTTGGTGTTGTGCTGGCGTTCGGCATGATGTTCCCGAACGTGCGGCTCATGGTGTTTCCAATCCCGTTTCCGGTGAAGGCTAAATATGCGATCACCGGGTTCGTCGTGCTGTCTGTCGCGCTCGGCGTGACGGACACAGCGCCGAATATCGCGCACTTTGCGCATCTCGGCGGGATGGTTTTCGGTTGGCTCGTGATTCAGTACTGGCGTCGCCAGGGACGTTAGAACGGTACGTCCTTCAGGTACTCGTCGTCGTGGGGCGGCGGCTCGTCACCGCCGCGTCCGCCCGGTGCGCCCGCGCCGGCCTTTTCGAGCTTCCACACTTCAAGACTGTTGAAATATTTCGTTTCGCCCTGAGGGCTCGTCCATTCGCGTCCGCGCAGATTGAATTCGAGTTTCACATCATCGCCTACCTGGTAGGAGTCGATGTGCTCGCAACGGTCACCCGTGAGTTGAAATAACACGTATTGCGGGTAGTCAGGGTTGTCGCCGAGTTCGACGACAAATTCCCTTTTACGGAAGCGCTGCGTGACTTGTTGTGCTTCGAAGATAGCGTGAAGCCGGCCGCTGGTATTCATTGCCATGGCGTGAGGATAATGGAAGCGGCGGCAAAATTCACCGGGGAATTTATCGCCTGGCCGGTGGTGAAACCCGACAGCTGTCAGCGCTTGTGCGTAGCATCGAATGCAACGCCCGGACGCGGATGTCAGCGTTCGCAGGGGTAAACTTCGGACAGGATCTCGGCCACGGCTTCTTCGGCGGTTTTGAGCTGAAGTTCCGGAAGCGCTTTCAGCACTTCGGTGACGGTGACGGCGAGTTTTGGCGGTTCGATCGGCTCCGTGAGGCACACGCGTGGCAAACCCGGTGCGGTGTCGCAATCGCACGGGGTGACATACCACGTACACATTTTGCCACGCAGGCCACGAAAACTGGATTGCAACGCCGACTCGCAGACGGTGAGCAATTCGGCGCCGGTAGGCGTTGCATGTACGGCGGGCGCCGCGAGCAGCGCCGTCAGCAAAAAGCCGATAGAGATTCGGTTCAACGCGCGTCCTGCGTCAGTTCCTGAACCGTGGAGTGTTGCATCAGTGCCTTGATTTTCGGATCGTTCATCAGCGTCCCAAGATCACCAGCGCTGATCGCGCGCATTGTATCGGCGTCGATCAGAATATTCTGCACCACGGGATCGTTCTGCAGACTCTGAATCTTGTTCATTGCCTCCGGGTCGTTGATGATCGATTTGCGGATGCCGTCGATTTGTACCGTGCTTGGCGATATCGCGTTCGACTGCGGAGTCGCCTTGCCCGAAGAGATCGAACTGATCTTCACCGCCGGCATTTCGATCCGGCCCAGCGTTTCCGAACGCAAAACATAAGTCTCGTTATCCATCGAAACAACTTCCGCGCGCACGATGGATCCGTCGCTGAGTTCAATGTCCTGTAACTGGCCGGCTTCGGCTGCAACGGCAGCGAACAGGCTGAAAACGGTCAAGAGATTTCCAAGCGTACGCATGACCAGCTCCTTGTAACGATTCCGTACGGTTAAACGATTGCGGATAACTCTAGCAGGAACCGCGCGGGCGCTTCGTGACCACGTGTGCGATCGGGCGATTTAAGTGGCGAAACCCGACACGGTTCGCGGAAATTCCGTCGCCGATAGCAGCTCGGCGGCAATCTCGAAACTGCGGAGTCTTGCGTGGTGATCGAAAATCTGCCCCGTGAGGATGATTTCATCGATCGCGGTGGATTCGATGAACGCGGCCAACTGCGCGCCAATGGATTCCGGCGCGCCTACCATCGCGTATTGCAACATATGGTTCACACCCGCCTTTTCGCGCGGTGACCAGTAGCCTTCCATATCATCGATTGGCGCCTGCAGCGGGCCGGGCAGGCCACGATGCAGGTTTGTGAATTGCTGCTGCGCGGAGGTGAAGATCCGTTGCGCAGCAGATTCCGTGTCGGCGGCGAATATGCCAACCGCGGCTACGGCGTAAGGTTCAGCAAGCTGCGCCGAGGGCTGAAAGTCGCGCCGGTATATCTCCAGTCCCTGCAACAGGGCGTCCGGGGCGAAATGCGACGCAAATGCAAACGGCAAGCCGTAGGCGGCGGCAAGCTGCGCGCCGAACAAGCTCGAACCGAGGATCCACAGCGGCACTTCCAGACCTGCACCTGGCACGGCACGGACCGCCTGATCGGGCGCGGGTGAGGCGAACAAGGCCTGCAACTCGCGCACGTCCTGCGGAAAGTTATTCGCGCTCGTGGCGATGTCGCGTCGCAGCGCCCGGGCCGTGCGCATATCGGTGCCGGGAGCGCGGCCGAGTCCGAGATCAATGCGATCCGGATACAGCGAGGCCAGTGTGCCGAATTGTTCGGCGATGACGAGCGGCGAGTGGTTCGGCAACATAATTCCGCCAGCGCCGACCCGGATCCGCCGGGTGCCGCCGGCGATATGGCCGATCACAACGGCCGTCGCGGCACTCGCGATTCCGGTCATGTTGTGATGTTCGGCGAGCCAGTAACGGGTGTAGCCCCACTGTTCCGCATGTTGCGCGAGGTCGAGGGAATTTCTGAACGCGTCAGCCGCGTCGCCGCCCTCGATGATCGGCGCGAGATCGAGAATAGAGTACGGAATCATCCCGTCACGCCGTGAGAAAACTCAGCGACCGCCCATGCCGAAGCGGCTCGCGATCGATTTGATCGTACGTTTGATCCGGGTACGCAGTTTCGGCGGCGCCTTGCCGGCTTTCGGTTTGCGCGAATCATTCGCGGTATTGTCATTCGTGGTGGAGGCTTTTCGCTGAACGTTGTCAGATTGGCTGTCGTTATCGCGTTTCGGGCGCCGCCGCCGGCGCTTCTTCGGTTGTTCCGCTTCGCCGGAGGGGGCGGCGTGCGCTTTCGCCGCACGTTCGTCGGCCGCGGGTTTGCCGCCTTCGCTGCGGCGTGACCCGCCGGAACGCCGGTTGCCGCCACCCGAGCCGCTGCCGGCGCGACCCTGCCCCGAACGTCGTGACCCGGAACGATTGTCACCGCGGTCGCGTTCGCGGCGGCGTTTGCGTTCCGCCGTCGCTTCGGCGATAGCATCCTCGACGACGCTTTCCATTTCGCTGCCGTCCGCGGCGACGGCGCGTTTCGTGGGGACTTTCGCCAGCATTTCGGGTCCGAACTGAACCACCGGAATTTTCTGTTCGATGAACGCTTCGATATCCGGCAGGCTCATCGCATATTCATCGCAGGCGAAACTGATCGCATCGCCTTGTTCGCCGAGGCGCGCCGTACGACCGATCCGGTGTACGTAATCTTCGGCGTCGAACGGCAGATCGAAATTGAAGACGTGGCTGACTTTCGGAATGTGCAGTCCGCGCGCCGCGACATCCGTGGCGACGAGCATGCTCAGGTCGCCTTCGACAAATCGTGCGAGCAATTTCTCGCGCTTCTTCTGCGGCACGTCACCCGACAACACGCCAACGCGATAGCCCGCGCGCTCAAGCGTTCGCGCCACGCGTTCGCAACCGATCTTTGTGTTTACGAACACCATCGAACGGTTTGCATCCATTTTCTCGAGGAGCCCGAGCAGCAGGGGTAATTTTTCTTCCGTAGCCGGGAAGTACACGGACTGCCGAACCTGCGCCGCCGTGATCGTTTCTGTTTCGACAACGAGCTTTTCCGGCTCGTTCATGTGCTCGTAGGCGAGTTCGAGCACACGGTGGCTCAGCGTTGCGGAGAACAGCAGGTTCTGACGTTCCGCGGGTCCCGGCATTTTGCGTAGCAGGAAGCGAATGTCCTTGATAAAACCGAGATCGAACATGCGATCGGCTTCGTCCATCACCATGACTTCGATGCCGCGAAATTTCACCGCCCCCTGTCGAACGAAATCGATCAGTCGGCCCGGGGTGGCGATGACGATGTCCACGCCTTCCTCAAGTTGGCGGCGTTGTTTGTCGTAGTCGACGCCGCCGTAGATCAGGGCGCTTTTCAGTTCCGTGTAGCGGCCAATCTGACGGGAATCCTTGTCGATCTGCACCGCGAGTTCGCGCGTCGGTGCGATCACGACGGCGCGCGGATCGAGGCTGTTGTGTTCCGGGTTTGCCGGACGCATCAGTAAGTGGTTGTACAGCGCGACGAGGAAGGCCGCGGTTTTGCCGGTGCCGGTCTGCGCCTGGCCGGCGACATCTTTGCCTTCGAGCGTTAGCGGCAGGGTCATCGCCTGGATCGGCGTACAGCGGATGAAGTTGGCCTCGTTCAGGCCTTTCAGCAACAGCGGGTGGAGGTCGAAATTTTCGAAACAGACATCGGTGAGTGGTTTATCAGACACTTTGGCTCCTGGCCCAGATTTGCTTGCGCGACTCGTAACGACGGGATGTGCGTAGCACCGCGGCGCGCGGATTGTTTACGGCCAGGTCAATACCTGCGTGCCGTAACCGCCTGATTGTAACCGATGTTGCCGGAAAGGGGCAGGCCTGCGGTCACCCGGCCGGATGCATTGCCTCGGCGCGAGCCATGGCGAACCGGCCGTTATTCGCGTGACGGCGCGCCGCGCGGCTTGCTACCCTCGCTGATCCCTGAATACCACGAAGAGTAGAAAAACTATGGTGCTGAAGAACAAGGTAGCTGTCGTCACGGGTGGCGCCGGCGGCATGGGACGCTCGACCGTACTGCGCTTTCTCGCCGAGGGAGCGCGGGTGGTTATCGCGGATTTCAATGCCGACGAAGGCGCCGCCACACTCGATCTCGCGGCCGACGCCGGGCTCGCGGACAACGCCCGCTTCATCAAGACCGACGTCGCGAACGAGGCGAACGTCAGTGCGATGATCGACTGCGCAACGGATAATTTCGGCCGCCTCGATATTGTTTTCAACAACGCGGGTGTCGGCGGCGTGATCGGGCCCATATGGGACGTTGAAGAGGACGAATGGGATTACACCTTCGACGTCCTCGTCAAAGGTGTGTTCTTCGGCCTAAAGTACGGCTCGCGGGTTCTGCGGGCACAGGGCGAGGGCGGTTCGATCATCAACACAGCGTCCGTCGCCGGGCTGAGCGGCGGTTGCGGCCCGCTTGCGTATTCGTCTGCGAAGGCGGCCGTGGTGAACATGAGCAAGGGCGCTTCGGTGCAACTTGCGCCCGATCGGATCCGGGTGAACGCGATCTGTCCCGGGTTCATTCTCACCGGGCTGACGAAATCCCCGAAGCTGTCCGAGCAGGCGGCAGGGGAACACCTCGACGGTCTGCAACCCTGGCCGGACCACGGAACGGGCGAGGACATTGCCGGCACCGCGTTGTTTCTCGCCGGTGATGATTCGCGCTTCGTGACGGGCGAAGCGATCATCGTCGACGGCGGTTTAACCGCGATCGGTCCCGATATGTGGCAGCGCTACGGTCAGCCTTACGAAGCGCAGATGACGCGCAACCGGCTGAACCGGGGCACGACCGGCGAGCAAACCGTTGTGCGCGATCTGAAAGGGGCGTAGCCGCCAAGGGCCGCCGCGGACAGTGCGTGGGCGGCCCGCCCTGTCCTGTGGCGGCCGGCTAGTTCACCGCCGCCACGCGCCACGCGCGGCCGAGACCATTGGACGATTCCGCGACGATCGTCGCGTTAGTCGCATTAAAGCCGACGGCGTACACGGTTGAACCCTGCGGCACCCAGCCGTGTTTGCGGTCCGGTGTGCGCCAGGTCTTGATCACGCGTCCCGTACGCTTGTCCCACAAACGTACATCGCGACCGGGAAAGCCAAGCAGCAGATGCGACCCGTCGGCGGAGAACCGCGCGGCGCTGATCACGGATTGACGTGCGGGGAGTTCGATCTCGGCATGCGCCTTGCCACTGTCAAGATCCCGGATTGCCGCGCCGCCCTGTTCGCCGGCGCTGAACAGATGCTGGTCGCCTGGCGCAAACTTTACGATCGCGATGCGCCCGCGATGTTTGAACGCGTGCAGCTCCTCACCATCCGTTGTGCGCCAGATCATCACGCGGCCGTCGTTGCCACCGGTGGCAGCGACCGTGCCATCGGCGCTGAGATCAACGGTAACGACACGTTCGCCCTGATGGGCCACGACTTCGAGGCGACGCTGCGTGCGCAGATCGATCGCGATGGCGCGACCGTCGGTGAGGCCGAGCAGCACGCTGCGCGCGTCGTTCGACAATGCGACGGCATTAATACCGGCATCGACGCTGTAATAGCCCAGCGCCTGGCCTCCCCTGGCATCCCAGATGACAAAGCTGTTCGCGTCGGCGGTGATGACGTGGCTGTCGTTTGGTGCGAACGCAACGTGCGCTATCGGGTAGTCCGCCGTGTCGCCGTGTTTCCAGTCGAACAGGCGCTCATTGCGTTCGAGATCCCAGTAACTCGCGCCATCGGAGGAACTCGAAACGACGGCGAAGCGGCCATCATTGGACACCGCAGCGGCGTATAAGCCGGTTCGCGAATGCTCCCAGTTCGCGGCGACGTCGGCATCGTTCGTACAGGCGCCCAGCACCGCAAGCGCGCACAGTGCGATACAGATCAGTCGAGCGTCTTTCATTTTCTGTGTAAATTTGGAGGTCATTCGACCGGGTTAGCGGCACCCGCGCCGTTCTGCATTAGCGATGCCGCGTTATTGCGACCGTAACGGCGGACGCGCACAATGTTTCCCTGGGCATGAGGAGGAAGCGACGATGCTGAACATTACTGCCGACGACGCTGCGGCGTATCGCAACGACGGTGTGATTTACCTGCCAGGTGTGCTGTCCGGGGCGCAACTGGACGCGGCCCGGCGCGCGTTCGAATGGAGTCTTGAGCATCCGACGAAATCCGCGTGCGAATTCTACCCGAGTGAAGCCGGCCGTTTTTACCAGGACTTGTGTCATCCCGAAGCGGCATTCGTTTACCGCGATATCCTCGAGCACTCGCCCGTCGCCGACATTATCGCGGCGTTATGGGAGCGAGATGACGTCTGGTTTCTGTACGAGCAGGTCTTCCTGAAAGAAGGGGGCGCGATGCGGCGCACCCCGTGGCATCAGGATTCACCTTACCTGGCGCTCGAAGGTGATGAACTGGCTGTCATGTGGATCAATTTCGATCCGGTTGCCGAGTCGCAATCGCTTGAATTCGTGCGTGGTTCGCATCGAGGTCCCTTATACAACGGTTCGGCATTCGACGAGACCGATGATACCTCGCCGATTTATGAGCATGGCCTGCCGCGCCTGCCGGACATCGAGGCCGACCGCGCTGCGTGGGACATTGTGTCGTTTGCAATCAAGCCCGGCGATGTTGTTGTCTTTCATCCGGCAATGCTGCACGGCGGTGCCCCGACTACTACGAGCCGTCGTCGCACCTTGTCACTCAGGTTTTTCGGCCAGGATGCGGTCTATGCCGCGCGCCCGGATCCGGCACCGGCGCCACTCACAGCGGGTCTGCACGAGTCGTTGAAACCGGGTGATCCGTTTCGCCATCCGGCATTTCCGCGCTTGCGACCGGAACCTCAGGGTTTTGACGCGATCCCGCGTGGCGATGGCCACGATCGGACGCTCGCCGCGCAGATCAGGGCGGAAGTGGTTTAGCGTCGTTGCCGTTGACGCGCGAGGAGGGCAAGGACGCCTGTGGCGAGCAATAAGGCAGGTGCCGGGAGCGGTACCACCGTGAACTCGATACCACCGAGGAAGGCCTGGACTGCGAGCCCGGTGTTTTCGATATCAAACGTGTAGATCGTGCCAGCCTCGAATAACAATGGCCCGCCGGCGAACGGATTTACGGCGATATCTTCAACCAGGGTGTTGCCGCTCGAAGCGACGCCGTCACCGGTAATATTGAATGTCGGCGGGTTGAGGAAGAAGCCATTCGATACGGTCGAGTAACTGTTGAGCATGACGCTCGCGCTCGAGGCAAGGGTGAATTCGATGACGGATTGATTGCCCCCGCCGAGCTGAATGCCGAAGCCGGGGGTCGCGAGGTTATTGAACTGTGCTTCGCCGGTGAGGTTTTCCGTCGCGGTAAACGTAAACTCTACACCGCTCGCGGTTTCGGTGAATACACGTGGCAGGCCGGTGGTCCCGTGCTCGATTGCGGTGAACAGTCCGTCCGTCAGGTCGACGGTCGCCGCGTGGGCATTGCCCAGTGCAACGGTGGCAAGCAGCAGGGCGAGAACGTGCTTCAGGTATGTCATGGCGATTCAGATCCGACGATCAGTGCGAAACGGTTGTGTGGCCAGGATTAGGCCGAGTAAGAAACGTGCAAAATTTAAGCCAGGAAAAAAAATTAGCAACGATATCAGGGTAATACGCGTGGCTCGTGTTTTCGATAGCAACGTCGTGTAAAGAATTCTGACATTCCCGTCACGACGTTTGTCGCAGGTCCCGGTGATCCGCCGAGGAATATCAGTCACTTACCGCAACGTTTGAGGTTTCGCGTACTGTAAAAAATCTGGACACGCACCATCACTGATCCGGGCGTACGCCCTCATGCAAGGCATTCAGGGAACCGTTGGACGGGTTGATGATGTACAGCGCGGAGTCGTCATCGCGGGTGCGAAGTTCGATGTGACCTTTCTCTGACACTGCGACATAGTGGTTATCGTCGGTGTCAGAATGCCCGATCACGGCATAGGCGCGCTCGCGCGGCGCGAGAAACTGGCCGCTTACTTCATACGGTTCGGGCAGCGACACGAGCACTTCGGCCGTGCCCAGCTTGTACTCGCACTGGTGCAGGTTTGTGCCGTCTTTCTTGCGGCAGCGAAACGAATCGAGATTCTTCGCTTTCTGAAAATGCACACGATCGAACCGGTTGCATGTCCATTCGGCGAAACCCAGCGCGATGCATTCCTTTAACCATTCACCATGGGCCGCCTCGCGTGCTTCAAGCGCCTGGCGGTATCGTTCCGCATCGCCCTGATCCTCGCTGTAGCTGAGACCGACGAGAATTCCGAGGCTGATGAGAATGAGGCAAAACACGCCAACGCCGAGCATCGTCAGCATCGGTGCGAGTTTCTTGCGCTTTTTCGACCGCCGCCGACGCTTGCGATGGGTCGCGGTTTTTTCGCCGGTAGGAGCGCGCTGATACTCTCCGGTGGCGAATTCGCCGCTTATTTCACCGTCCGTCCGGGTAACCGAGCCGGGTTCTGTACCGTGTTGATCCATAGATACCTGCTGTGGCGGCGCCGGGTGCCGCTACCCACACACCGGTGGGGATTGTACCTATTTGCGCTAAGCCGTTGTAAGTTTTGTACTTATCGACGTTACCACGGCAGTACTTTAGGCTGCGCGCGGTAACATGCCAAGCGAACGCGGGCCACGTGAGCGGAGAGATGAAACTTCAACAACAGCAATTGCGCGCGTGCGGCATCGCCACGCGGGAGTGCGGCCGCTACGGCGATGACCTGCGTCGTGAACTGCCCGCGCAAGGGATCGATACACCGCTGCGTATCGCGCATTTCATTGCCCAGGTGGCGCATGAGTCCGCGATGTTGCGGCGTGTGGATGAAAACATGAACTACAGCGCCGCGGGCCTGCTCGCGGTATTTCCGCGCCATTTCGATGCCGCGGCGGCACAGGCGTATGCGCGAAATCCGCGCGCCATCGGTAGCCGCGCGTATGCGAACCGGCTGGGTAACGGCAACGAGGCGAGTGGCGACGGTTTTCGTTATCGCGGCCGCGGCCTGCTCCAGTTGACGGGTCGTGCGAACTATCGCGCGTTTGGTGAGTGGCTCGGCGTTGATGTTCTCGCGGCGCCGGAACTCGTGAGCGAACGTTACGCGGTCGCCAGTGCGGTGTATTTCTGGACTACCCGGAAACTGAATGTAATCGCTGATCGCGACGACCTGAAAGCGCTGACCCGGGTCGTCAACGGCGGGCTCAACGGTCTTGACGATCGCTTGCACCTGCTCGAAAAAGCACGGCACGCGCTCGACGCCGCCGCAATCCTGCCGCCGACGATCACACCCACGCACCGGGTCACGGCGTCGATGCTGAACATTCGTAACGCCCCGCGCGCGGAACCCGCGACGCGAATCGGCACGCTGCCGCAAGATCTGGTGGTTGAATGCCTGGAACACGCCGACGCGCCAGGGTGGTTCCGGGTGCGTACGGATCTGCACGGTCGCCTGATCGAGGGTTTCGTCGCCAGCCGCTATCTTGCGCGCCTCGACAGCCCGCGGGCTGTGCGCGCGCTCGCGGTCCGATCGCTGCGCCCGGTTGAGATCCCGCCGGTGCATCTGCCCGCGCCGAAGCGCAGCATCACGCGCCGCCTCGACGGCGGCCGCGCGCATCCGCTCGGCGAACCCAACATGCCGCGTCGACGTGGTAGCCGACCGGCGACCAGGGCGCGCGAATTGCACACGATTGTCGACTGGCTCGACAACGCGGCGCGCAAGCACCTGCGCTACCGCGCGCCACGCGGCCAGACTTACTGCAATATCTACGCTTACGACTATTGTTATCTCGCGAACGCCTATCTGCCGCGAGTGTGGTGGCGCGGGCCGGCATTGCGTGCGCTCGGCGACGGTACCGATGTCGCGGCCGCTTACGGCAACAGCGTGGTGGAACTGAACGCAAACGCGGTGTTCGACTGGTGCGTCGACTACGGCGCCGATTTCGGCTGGTCGGTCGTACACGATCTCGACACGCTGCAAGCGGCCGCGAACAACGGCGAGGTCTGCCTGATCGTGGCCAGACATGCCGATCCGAACGCGCCAGGTCATATCAGCGCCGTGCTGCCGGAATTGCCGACACTGCGCGCACGCCGGCGTCGCGACGGCAGCGTCAGCGCGCCCGTCGAATCGCAGGCGGGTGCGCGCAACCGGCGCTTGCACGTGTCCGCGCGACGCTGGTGGATCGCGCGAAAATATTCGGCGTTCACGTTCTGGCGTCACCCGTGACCGCGAGGCCTCTGCTACAATCCACGCTCCGTCAGCCCCCGTCCCCTTCCATGATTTCACTCACCGATATTGCGCTTCGCCGTGGTCCCGTGCTGTTGTTCGAGGCTGTGTCGTTCGTGTTGCATGCGGATCAGAAAATGGGCCTGATCGGTGCCAACGGCGCCGGCAAGACGAGCCTGTTCAAGATGATCCTGGGCGAACTCGAGCCCGACCGTGGCACGCTCGAATTGCCGCGTGAGTCTCGCATCGCGCATCTCGCGCAGGAAGTGCCCGGATCAGCCGAACCCGTGATCGAATACGTCCTCAGCGGCGATGCGGAACTGCGTCGCATCGAACGTGAACTCGCCGCAGCGGAACAGAACGAGGATTACGATCGGATCGCGCCACTGCACGAAGCGCTCGACAATATCGACGGCTACAGCGCACGGGCGCGCGCCGAGCGCCTGATGGCCGGACTCGGCTTCGCGACTGATGAACGCACACAGGCCATGTCGGCATTTTCCGGTGGCTGGCGGATCCGCGCGAACCTCGCGCGCACGCTGATGAGCCGCGCCGATGTGCTGCTGCTCGATGAACCGACGAACCATCTCGATCTCGATGCAATCGTCTGGCTCGCGAACTGGATCCGCCATTTCCAGGGCTGTCTGTTGCTGATCTCCCATGATCGCGAATTCCTCGATGAGACCGTCAACGCGATCGCATGTCTCGAACGCGGCGGCATCGAAGTGTTCAGCGGCAACTATTCCGCCTTCGAGCGACAACGGGCGGCGCGTCTCGCGCAGCAGCAAAGCCAGTACGAACGACAGCAGGAAGAAATTCGCCACATGCAGGATTTCGTCCGCCGTTTCCGCGCGAAAGCCACGAAGGCGCGGCAGGCGCAAAGTCGGGTTAAAGCGCTCGAACGTATGGAGCTGATTGCACCGGCGCATGTTGATTCGCCGTTCAATTTCACGATTCCGGCGGCAACGAAGCTATCGAACCCGCTGCTCGTGCTCAGTGACGCGACGCTCGGCTACGGCGATCCGATACTGGGATCCGTGCGACTGAATCTGCATCCGGGCGATCGGATTGGCTTGCTCGGCCACAACGGTGCCGGTAAGTCGACGCTGGTAAAATCGATCAACGGTGAACTGCCGCTGCTCGCGGGCGAACGCGTCGCCGGCGCGAATCTCACGATTGGCTACTTCTCGCAACACCAGGTTGATGAACTCGACCTCACGGCATCCGCACTGACGCAGTTGCAACGCCGTGACAAGCAGGCAACGACGCAACAGTTACGGGATTTCCTCGGTGGTTTCGATTTTCGCGGCGACAAGGTCGACGTGGAAGTGGCGACATTCTCCGGCGGTGAGAAGGCGCGCCTCGCGCTCGCCATGATCGCATTCGGACGCCCGAACCTGCTGCTGATGGACGAACCGACGAATCACCTCGATATCGAGATGCGCCAGGCGCTGACCGTCGCGCTGCAGGAATTTGACGGTGCCATCGTGCTGATCTCCCACGATCGACACCTGCTCATGAACACGGTCGACGCGTTCCTGCTCGTCGAGGACGGGCGCGTTATGCCCTACGACGGCGATCTGGACGACTACCGCGAGCGCCTGCTCGGCGCGGGCGCGAGTGCCGGATCGGCGCCGGAACCGAAAAAGGCGCCGAAACCGTCGGCGCGCAAAACCGCGTTTCGCGAAAACCGCCAGCTCACGAGCCGACTGAAAACACTCGAAACGCGGCTCGAACGACTGCAGCGCAAGCTGGCCGAAGTGAATGAACGGCTCGCCGATGCCAGCCTGTATCAGGACGGCACGGATGCGGACTTGCAGGGACTGCTGCGGGAGCAAATCAGCCTGGCCGAACAGATCGGCGAAGTCGAGGAGACCTGGCTCGAGACAAGCGAGGCGCTTGAAGCGGGAATGTGAGGCGCGATAAAAAATGCCCACACGGAGGTCGTGTGGGCAAGCTGTAGAGCTGGCAAGAATTGAGCGAGGGAGGTTAAGTCATCTTCCTTGGTGCGCTTAACCTCCCTGGCTCGTTTCGATGGCGCTGTACTCGGCAAGGGTGAGGAACCCGTCGCCGTTTACGTCCAGCTCACCGAAAACTTCGACCACTTTCGGTTCGGCTTGCGCCTCGTCGTTCGTGATCAAACCGTCGGCATTGGCATCGAGCCGGTTAAAGCCAGTGTCGTTCGCGATGGCAAGCTGCCAGGCGAGACACAATGCCGCTGCAATCATCAGGTATTTACTCATAAGGAACTCCTTTCCTGCGGTGGTCCATGCGGGCGACTATCGTTGTTGCCTGCATGTCGTGTTGAGCAATTGCCGTGCCACCCGGGAGAACTGCCGCCGCTTCAAACGTTTAGCTTGTATCGTCGCGCATGCGCGGGGCGCGGCCCGGCTTTGCCCCGGTCGTACGCGCTAATCGTGTAGGCAAATCACCCACACGATCGTCATTGCCGCCAGGTTCACGTGTGGTCGATTGCCCGCACCTCCCGGTCGGCATTGCCAGCTGCCTGATCCGCGGGGCTTACCGTGTGGGCAATTGCCTACAGTGGGGTGTTACGTTCGCTTCTTGTGCTTGTACTGACGCGGGTCGATGTCGTGGCGCGCGAGCAGTTTGTAGAAGTCGCTGCGATCGCGTGCGGCGATTCGGGCCGCGGCGCTGACATTACCCTCACACAGGGACAGAAGCTGTGCGAGATAGCGGCGGGTAAAATCCGCGCGCGCTTCACGGTACGACGGCAGCGCGGCGGGGTTACGGCCAAGCGTTGCAGCAACCGCGCGAGCCCCGATCAGGGGACCGGGGGTGAGGGCGACGAGTTGTTCAACCACGTTTGCAAGTTCGCGGACATTGCCGGGCCAGGGCGCCGCGGCGAGCAGTTCGAGCGCTTTCGGCGCGACTCGCTTGCGCGTAAGGGCGCTGTCGGCGAAACGATCGAGAAAATGGTTTACGAGCAGCGGGATGTCTTCGCGGCGCTCGTCGAGCGGCGGCAGTGTCAGCGCCACAACCTTGAGCCGGTAGTACAGATCCTCGCGAAAGCTGCCGTGCTCGATCTGTGCGGCCAGATCGCGATGCGTCGCCGAGATCACGCGCAGATCGACTGCAATGGTCCGGTTGCCGCCAATCGGGCGCACTTCACCTTCCTGCAAAACACG
Source organism: Gammaproteobacteria bacterium (assembly GCA_965216305.1). Classification (GTDB taxonomy): domain Bacteria; phylum Pseudomonadota; class Gammaproteobacteria; genus UBA11873. The sequence goes on from OZ244144.1 coordinate 1,267,301, forward strand.
CAATAGTTTTACCTGGGCCGCCGGCGGCATGTCGCCGATCTCGTCGAGGAACAGGGTGCCGCGATCGGCGCAGGCGATGAGCCCCGCACGGGCCCCGTTTGCACCGGTGAAAGCGCCACGTTCGTGACCGAACAATTCTGCTTCGAGTAATTCGACCGGTACCGCGCCCGCGTTCAGTGCCACGAACGCACCATCGCGCCCGCTCGCCGCATGAATTGCCCGCGCGAGTACCTCCTTACCGGAACCGCTGGGTCCGCCGATCAGCACGCTCGCGCGACTTGCCGCGACGCGCCGTGCGCGCCCGAGTACCCGCTCGAGCGCAGCGCTGCGGCCGATCACGCCGGCACGCCAGGCGTCGCTCGCGCCCGAACCGGGCGAAGCGGCAAGCGCTTGCTCGATGCGGTTCATCAATTCGCGCCGATCGAGCGGTTTCGTCAGGAAACCAATGGCGCCACGTTGCGTCGCATCCACCGCGTCGGGGATCGTCCCGTGCGCCGTGATCAACAGCACCGGCAAACCCGGCCATTGCTGCTGAATTTCGTCGAGTAACTGCGCGCCGTCCATGCCCTCCATGCGCAGATCCGTGATCACGAGATCAGGTGCGAATTCGCGGATCGCGACGAGCGCGCTCCGCCCGTCCGGTGCCGTTGTGATCGTATAACCATCGCGTTCGAGACGAATACTGAGCAGGCGCAGCAGACCGGCGTCATCGTCGACGAGGAGCAATTTGTGCGCGCTCATGGTGGTTCCGCTGTATTCGACCCGCTGCGCCCAATCTCTTCCTCGATCGACGTCAGTGCGCGGATCTTCGCTTCTGCCCGTGCGAGTTGCGCACGATAGTCGGCGACTTCTGCACGTGCCGCCCGAACCTGTTCCGCGAGCTCGGATTCACGAAGATCCCCATGCCGTACACGCGCGGTTTCGGCGCGCGCGGAACGACGTTCCCGATCGGCGGCATCCAGACGCTCGTGCAAGCGTTCATGCATGGGAGCCGGAATCGCGGGTTCTGTGGCGAGCCAGGTGCGCAGCGTACGTGACTGAGCCTCGTCCGGGGCGAACTGTTGCAGGGTCAGTGCGAGCGCAAGCATGCTGTTCGGTGAGGGTGCGCGAATGAAATCGCGAATTAACGCGTCGATTGCCGCGCTGCGCGCGTCGGCGGGTAAGGCAGCCAGCGTGTTCATGAAATCGATGAGCGCGGCGCTCGTGCGGGCATCGGGTGTCGCCGCGAGGGCCGGCGCGAAATTGCCGCTGGCATCACGCGGCCGTGGCGGCATCGTTTCACCGACGCTGCACGCGCACAGCGTTCCGATGAGGAAGCCCGCAACAAGCCCGGGTTTAATCATCATCCGGCTCCGCTCCGGCGTCGACGGGCAATGTGAGGCGCAGGTAGCCGCCACTGCCGGGCGTCGCGATCACTTCAATCGTGCCGCCGTGCGCGCGTGCGCACTCGCGCACGACGGACAGGCCGATGCCCGTGCCCCGCAGCGCCGGATCGGCATGTGCGGCGCCGCGAAAGAATGGTTCAAACACAAGCTCGCGATCGCTTGCCGCAATTCCCGGTCCTGCATCCATGACATCAATGCGCACGCTCGCGCCATCGTGTGCGACGGCAATCCGGATCGTTCCCGACAGCGGAGAAAACCGCACCGCGTTCGCCACGAGATTGTCGATCGCCGTGCGTAGTTTCAGGCGATCACCGCGGAGTTCGATTGCAGCCCCGCTGACCGCGACGGCGATCTGCTTGCGCCGGATCTCGAGGCCGTGCTGGGCGAGACAGGCATCGAGGAGTGTACGCAGGTCGAACGTACTCAGGTTAAGTCGGGACGCATCGTGCTGCCACGCCGTGAAATCGAGCAGGTTCTCGATCAGTGCCTGCAGTTTCAGGCAATTTTCGAGCAGGATATTCGCGACTTCCTGCTGCGTCGCATTTAACGCTCCAACCGTGCCGTCGGTGAGCAGTTCGCTGCCTTCGCGCAGGCTCGCGAGCGGCGTTTTCAATTCATGCGACATATGACGCAAGAACGTGTTCTTTGTTTCGTCCGCGTCACGCAGGCGTTGCCGCAGCCAGTCGAGCCGCGCGCCGAGCGCCCGCAACTCGGGTGGACCATTGATGGCGACCGGCGCATTGAAGTCCTGCTCCCCGAGGTGGGTGATCGCCGCGGCGAGACGTCGGATCGGTTGCGCGATCAGGAGCGTGAACGTTGCCGCGAGCGCGATCGTGATCGGCACGAGCGCGATTGCCTGCCACGACAGTTCGCGACGCGAACGCGCAGCGGCGCGCTCGAGCGCTTCAAGTTCCGCGTCGATGAACGCATTGCTGTTCTGCGCAATCGCGTTCGCATGTGCCCGCAAGGCAGTGAACTGCTCGAGCATGCGCGGCGGTGCATCCCCTGGCGCCGATCCATCCCGCGCCGGGGTCTGCTCATCGAGCTGCGCGCCGAGGCCACTGAGTCGGGCAATGGGTGACGCGAGCCGACGGTCGTCGTCCAGCTCGCGCAAGCGTTGCAGCGTTTCCCCGAACAAGGCCTTGTTCTCGAGGAACAGACCCCACAGGGCACGATCGCCAACGACGTAGTACTGTCGCGCGTAGCGCTCCATGTCGGTGATCTGCTCCGCGAGGCGTTCGTTCACGCGGGTGACACGTACCCCCTGCATCACGAGACGTTGACTGCGCTGGGCGAGCTCATCGACCGCGAGACCCGCGCGCAGCGTCGCGAACAATAACGGCAGAGCAACAAGTGAAAAGCCGATCAGTACGAGTCCGAGTACCGAGCGCGGCCACATGAAACGCATCTTCCTGATGGCGCCACTGGATCGAAGCCAGCACACAGTCTAGCAATGCCGGCAGGCGCAAACGCAAGGCAAACCGTGATCGGGATCACCGTTCAGCCGATGGCCGCGATGCGGTGTGCGCCGGCGCCGCGTGCAGGCGCACACCACGCTGCAGCGGCAACTGTTATTGTCGCTCCGGGCCGCGACATTGAGACGCGGTAAAAACGGGATTGAACATGCGTGAATTCGCGATTTTCGCCGACGTGCAGAACATCTACTACACGACCCGGCAGACTTACCAGCGACAGTTTGATTACCGCGCCCTGTGGGAGCGGGCCGGTAGCCACGGCGCCGTCGTCGCCGCCACTGCCTACGCGATCGACCGCGGCGACCCGCAGCAGCAGAAATTCCAGCGCGCTTTAACGCACATCGGCTTCGAAGTCCGGCTGAAACCGTTCATTGAACGCCGTGATGGCAGCGCGAAGGGCGATTGGGATGTCGGTATCACGATCGATGTCATCAACGCCGCGGCAGCGGGGCGATCCGTGATCCTGCTCTCCGGCGACGGCGATTTCGCCTGCCTCATGACGGAAGTACGCGAGCGCTATGGTTTGCATGCGATCGTGTTCGGGGTGCCGGCCCTGACCGCGCGAGCGCTCGTGGATGCGGCAAGCGCGTTCTATCCGATAGATGAAAGCCTGTTGTTGTAGCGCCCCGGGCGCCTGATGCGAATACCGGCGCGGGCCGCACTCGCGGTCCCACGCCGGGGAGGCGCAATGGGTTCAGTACTTCGGCGCCGCGTCGTAGCTGAGTCCAGCGGCAGCGGCCTGCTCCTTGACCGTGGCATAGAGCTTATGGTCGAGCGAGGCCGCAGCGCCGCCGCTGGCGTCGACTTCGTCTGCGATGTAGGCGTCACGGGCACCGGCGAGGTCCGCAATCTGTTTCTTCAATGCGTCGCGTTTCTCCGCGCGGGCCGCGATCACGCCGGGCCGTGCGTCCTTCGGCAGCGCCTGCAGCGGGGCAGGCAGTTCCGCTTCAGGGATGTTGTCGAGCTGGACTCTGCCGCTCGTAACGGCCTCGACGAGTTCCTTTTCACCAAGAAAGTTGCCCGCGCCGCCGGCGGAGGTGTTGAATGCCGCACGGCGGGCGCGACTCGCCAGCGAAGCGTAGGCATGTACCTTCTTCGTTGCCGCCTGCTTGCGTTGCTGACGCGCCTTGTCGTGGGCATCCCCGAAGAACAACCGCGTTTCATCGAGTTCGGCCGACAGGCTCGCGATCTGATCGTCAAACGGGGTATTCACGGCAACCGCGTCGCCGCCGGCGGCAACGGTAAAGAATTCGCCCTGATTCAAACCGGCGATGGTCCGCCAGGCTTGCGTCGTCGCGGTGTCCGTGCCGCTCTGGATCGCATTCACCCGGATCCCGCGTCGTGCGGCCTCGGCTATCGTCGTCGGGTAAGGCACGTCGTTGACATAATCCATGTGTGGCGGCGCGTCACCGACGAGGAAGATCACCTTATAGGCGTCGTCACCATCACTCCACGATACCCGGTGCACGGCATCGTACAGCGCCTGATTAACGGACTCGGGCCCATCGCCACCACCCTGGGCCTGGAAGTCCATTAACTGCGCATACACGGAATCGAGATCGGCGGACAAATCGATCACCCGGGTGACATAGGCGTCGCCGCGATCGCGGAACGCAATGAGCCCGATCCGGATCTCCGGTGCCGGTTCTGCGGACGCCATCGTGGTTGCGATAGACCAGATCTTCTCCTTCGCGGCACCGATGAATCCGCTCATGGAACTCGTGGTGTCGAGCGCGAACACGACTTCTATCCTTGGTTTCGTACTCGGCGCTACGATCGCCGGCGCTACCGTGGAATGCCCGCCTGGAAGTGGCGTCGCACCCGCGGTGGATTGCACGGCGGGGTACAGGGCGATGGTGGTGACGGTGGCGGCGAACAGCGCCACAGCTGCGAGATGCGTTTTCATATTGAGGTTCTCCGTAAGAGTGGATTCAGCGTGTGGAATAGACGCGTCGTGCGGCGGCTTCCGCCGCTGTCAGGGCGCGCCGGAAACGTTCGTTGGTGCTCGCGGCGGGGTTCGGAGACTCCGCCTGCAGCACGCTCGGGATCGCGACAAACAGGGCCTGGACGAGAAAAAACGTCCATAGGCTCAAGAACACACTGTGACTGGACGTCGCGGCCGCGAGGGCGGCAACGAACCCGACGCCGCAGATCCCGAGATCGAGTAAGGCGGCCGTGATGCCGGCGTGAAAATACAGCGAGCGCACGAGCCACAGCATGCCGATGTGGGCGAGTGTGAAACCGAGGAGACCCGGCGCCAGCGCCCAGATTCCGCTGGCGCCCGCGAGCCACAGCGCGGGTCCGGCAAGGCGCCCGGCGCGAGCGTCGCTGCATCGAAGCAGGTACAGCACATAGCCGCCGGCGCTCCCCGCGATCAGAACGCGCAGCACCAGATGCGCACCGAACACGGGTTGCAGCGCGAGGAATGCGATCGCGCCCGCCGCGGCAAACAGGAAAGCGACGATGGCGCCGTTGATAAACGTTGCGCGCTTCATGACCGCACCCGCCGCTGTTGTTCACGCAGGAAGGCGACTTCAACCTCGTCGGCCCCGATGCTGATGTCGTCACCACCCGCCACCGCACTGCAGGCTGGTTCATGGTGCTCGGCGAGTGCAGCGATTTTTTCGCGCATTGCGGTGAGGTGGCGATCGTTGTCGGCGATCATTGGCTCGAGTTCAGCGAGCCGTTCGGCGAGCGCGTCGTGGCGTTTCCCGAGCGACCCGGCAAGACGCTCCGCTTCGAGCTTGCGGCGTACGAGGCCGCGTGCCAGCGTGTCCTGGCCGGCTGCGAAACAGACGTCGAGTTCCGCGTCGAAATCAGCGAGACGACTACCGAGGCTGGTCTGCTGCTGCGCTATGCGTTGTAACTCCGCGCGCACGCCGAGCGCGTCGCTGCGCATCCGCGCGAGTTCCTCTTCCATGTCTCGTACCGCTTGTTTCAGGAGAACTTCCGGCTCCTCGAGGCGGTCGAGCAGCGCGTGTAGGTCGGCCGAGAACAGCCGCGAGAATCGTGTGATGAGTGCCATGTTGCCTGCTCCGTTTGTGGTCTGTGACCGAGGGTTCAAAGCCTGGCCCCGGGGGCGGCGGCGGAACAGGCACAAATCCGTAAAACTTCGGCGCCGTGGTTTACAAAACATTTACATGAACGCGCCCGGTGATACTGGTAGGGTGCGGATTCGTTCATGGTGCGGAGCACGCGATGGCGCGTAAACAACGACTGCTGATCGTCGAAGATGAGGAAGCGATCCGGACGGGGCTCGTCGACGTCTTCATCTACCACGGTTATGCAGTGGACGCGGAAGCTGACGGGCAGCGCGGGCTCGAGCGTGCGCTGACCGGCAAATTCGATCTTGTCTTGCTCGACGTCATGCTGCCATCGGTTAACGGCTTCGACATTTGCAATGCGATCCGTAAAGCCGATCGCGAACAGCCGGTGATCATGCTCACCGCGAAAGTCAGCGATGAGGATATCGTCAACGGTCTGAAGCTCGGTGCCGACGACTACATCGGTAAACCTTTCGGCGTGCAGGAACTCGTATTGCGTGTGGAGGCGGTTTTGCGCCGCACAGGCAAGGCAGCCGCAGTGGCCAATGCGATCGATTTGGGTGACGGTTTCACCATCGATCGCGCAAACCTGTGCGGCCGCGACGCCGCGCGTGATACGGACATCGACTTTACGCGTCGCGAAATCGAACTGCTCGGCTATCTGTATGCGCATCGCGATCGCCCGGTCGCGCGCGAGGAATTGCTGAGCGAAGTGTGGGGCTACGGTCGTCACCTCGATATCGAGACGCGGACGGTGGATATCCACATCGCGAAACTGCGCCGCAAGATCGAACACGATCCGAAGAACCCGCTGCGGCTGCTTACCGTGCGTGGCGCCGGCTATCGTCTGATTGCCGATTGAGACGATGGCCCGTTCACTGCACAGGGGCCTGAACGAACGGCGGTTGCGGCTGTGGTTGTGTGTGTTTTTCGTTGCGCTGGCGGTTCCCGCCGCATTGCTCGTGTTGCGTGCGAACGCGCAAATGAAATGGGAAGTGTTTCATCAATGGCGCGTGTCGGCGGAAGAGTTGTCCGCGCGAATTGATTCGCGGCTAAGCGATCTGCTCGCGGTAGAGGAAGCACGTTCATTTGGCGACTACACGTTTCTCACGGTTAGCGGCGATCCCGGCGCCACGTATTTGCAGCGCTCGCCGCTGGCGGCGTTTCCCGTTGCCGGCGACATACCCGGACTCATCGGCTACTTCCAGGTCGATCGGATCGGCACACTGAGTTCGCCGCTCGTGCCGGAAGCGGGCACGCCGTATACAGACTACGGGGTGAGTGACGCGGAATACCGCGCGCGCGTCGCGCTGCATGCACGCCTCGGCGCGGTCCTTGGCGCCGTCGACGGGGAGCGGGCTGAGCGACGTCCCGCGCGCCTGCGTCCGGAGAGCGTTGCCGGCGGTGCCGCTGCGCGCGTAGCACCCGCGGATCGCAAACGTGCTGGCGCGCGCGATACCGACGTCGCCGCGGCGTCTGATGCGAGCGCAAACGTCTTCGACCGCCTGTCGAAATCGCTCGGCAGCGCGAGCCAGCGCATCAGCCCGTCGGCGCCATACGCGCGTGTCGATGAACTCGAACTCGACGAACGACGTGAACAGAAGAGCCGTCAGCAGCGCGCCACGGCCAATTATTATCCGGCGCCGCAGGCACCGCGGCGCGAGTCACGCAAGGAGCAGGTGGCGAGTTATGAGCTCGCTGCGCCGGCCGCCGAGGCAGAATTGTCCGCGGCGCCGCAGTCCGCGTTCAACCCCCTGGCAGATGCCGAGGAAGCGCTTGAAAGCGACGCTGCGGTCGTCGAGCGCGCGGCAGACGCCAACGACACGCCCCAACAGTCCACCGCACCACCCGGCATGCCGCGCGTACGTTTCTTCGATGGCGAGATCGATCCCTTTACGTTCGCCGAACTCGATGCGGCGCATTTCGTACTGTTTCGCAATGTGTGGCGTGAAGGCGAACGCTTCATCCAGGGCGCCGTAGTCGAGCGCGCGCCGTTCATCGATGCGCTGTTCGTTAACGCGTACCGGGACACGGCACTGGCGGGGATGAGCCGCTTGCTTGTTGCTTATGACGGTAACGTGATCGGCGGCACCGACGCGCGCACGAGCGCGCCGGCGGCGGCGCGAACCGATGATTTGCGCGGGGAATTGCTGTATCGCACGCGTCTGTCGGCGCCGTTCGGCGCGCTCGAACTGCTCTACACGGTGACGACGCTGCCCGCCGGGGCCGGCTCGCGCTATCTTGCCTGGCTTGGCCTGGTACTTGCGTTTGTGCTGATCGGCGGGTGTGTCGTCATCTATCGCTACGGTATGGCTCAGTTAAGCCTGTTTCGCCAACAGCAGGACTTTGTCTCGGCGGTCAGTCACGAACTGAAAACGCCGCTCACCTCGATTCGCATGTACAGCGAAATACTCCAGGCGGGCTGGGCCGACGAAGACAAGAAAGCGGGTTACTACACGTTCATCCATGACGAAAGCGAGCGGTTGTCGCGGCTCATCGCGAACGTGTTGCAACTCTCGAGGATGACGCGGGGCAACCATACACTCGAGATCCGAGCGCTTAAGGTTCGTGAATTACTCGATGTTGCGAGGTCGAAGATCAGCAGCCAGGTTGAAGCAGCCGGGTTTACGCTTGAATTCGCATGCGACGAAGTCGCACTCGAGCAACCGCTGGCCGCGGATCCGGACGCATTCACGCAGATCGTGATCAATCTTGTCGATAACGCGATCAAGTTCTGTCCCGTCGACGCGCGGCGGCAAATCGATATCACCTGTCGTTGCGAGCGCGATGGGATGGTGACGTTCGCGGTACGCGATTACGGTCGCGGTATCGCGAAGAACCAGCTGCGCAAGATATTCGAGCTGTTCTACCGGCCCGAGAGCGAACTCACGCGCGAAACCGTGGGTACCGGCATCGGGCTCGCGCTCGTGCGCCAATTGGCGGATTCCATGAACGCGCGCATCGACGCGCACAACCGCGATCCGGGGGTCGAGTTCGTGCTCCGCTTTCCGCTCGCCGACGGTGGCGAAACGGCGCGAACGGGCGCGTTATAATTCTCAATCAGGTCGCTTATAGTCGAACCTGGCGGCGCCCGCTAGCGCGGCACACGTCCTCTTCCAAACTACGGGAGCCTGACATGGCGGATTTGAACGAGGCGGTGGAACGCTACCGTCCCACCCCCGACGATCGCCGACTCATCGAGGAGTTCCGGCAAAACCCCATTGGTCATCACAGCGCCGATCTGCAGCGCCTGCTCACCCGCATGCGTGCGGCGCCCATGGCCGATAAACACTGTCTCGTCACGGTGGAACCAAATCGGGTGTGGCAACTCGCGCAAACGACGGGGGTCGCGGGGAAGCCGCTGAAACTGCTGAAGCGGCGCTTTACGAGCATGGCGGAGGCGGAATGGCATGTGTTCCGGATCCGCTGGCATGCGCTCACCGGCGAACAACTCGGCGACTAACGGCAACCGGCGATAACTGAGGATAACAGGATGATGAAAATTACCGCCTATGCCGACCGCATGAGCGTCGCGCCCGGGGAGACAATTAATTTTATGGTGAACTGCGCGGCGAAAACATTCGACGCGGATATCGTGCAGCTGATCTGTGGCGACATGAACCCGGACGGTCCCGGCTACCAGGAAAAGCTTGTGCGAACCGGGGCTTCAGGGAACTACCCGGGGCGCAAACAGGTGATCCACGCCGGCTCCTTCATCGAGGTGCCGGCATCGCCGTTGCTGAACGATCTGCAGAGCTTCACGCTGCAGGCCATGATCTGGCCGACGACACCGTCGAAAGGCCGGCAAACGCTGATTTCAAACTGGTCGGCGACGAAACACGCCGGCGCGCAGTTGATCATCGAAGCCGATGATCAGGGAATCGGCCTGTGCCTCGGTGCTGGCAAGGGCAAGGGCACGGTGATCACAACCGGCAAACCGTTGCTCGCGCGCGAATGGTATTTCGTGGCGGCGAGCTACGACGCGAAAACGAAAACCGTCATGCTGTACCAGGAACCCCTGCACACGCACGTCGCTACGAACGACCGGGCCGAACTCAAACGCAAGGTCACAGTGAGCAAACTGCCGTCGTTTACCGCGCCCGTGACGATCGCCGCGCAGTACGTCCGCGCCGACAAGGGCCGGTCGGTGTGCACGCATCACTACAACGGCAAAATCGACAGCCCGCGGATCGCCATGCGCGCGTTCAGCCGACTCGAAATGGAACAGGCGAAGCAAGCGCCGATTGCGCGCGAGCTGCTCGGGCATATCGCCGCGGCATGGGATTTCTCCACGGACATCAAGGGCACGTGCGCGACGGACATCTCACCAAACCGCCTCGACGGTGAAATCGTGAACCTGCCAGTGCGCGGCATGACGGGATGGAACTGGGACGGCACGGAAATGTGCTGGCGCCACGCGCCTGCGCAGTACGGCGCGATCCATTTCCACGACGACGATATTTACGACGCGGGCTGGCAGGTCGATTTTTCACTGACGGTGCCGAAGAATCTGAAGAGCGGTCTGTACGCGGCGCGGCTGCGCTGCGGTGATGATCTCGAAAGCGAAGACTATGTGCCGTTCGCGATTCTGCCGCCACGGGGCAAGACGACGGCGAAGATCTGCTTCCTGCTACCGACTGGTAGTTACATGGCCTACGCGAATGAACATATGGGCACGGACAGCCCGATCGCGCAATTGCTCGGCGGCCGTTTGATCGAGCATGAACGGCAGGATCTGTATCGCAACGAACACCGTGAGTATGGCGCGAGCTGTTACGACGTGCACAGCGACGGTTCAGGAGTGTGTTACTCCTCGCGCCTGCGGCCGATCCTGAACATGCGCCCGAAATACCGCTCATGGCTCGGTGGCGAAGGCTCTACGTTGTGGCAGTTCAACGCGGATACGCACATTCTCGCGTGGCTCGAACACTTCGGTTACGACTATGACGTGATCACGGACGAAGAACTGCACGCCGAGGGCGTTGCCGCGATCGAAAACTACCAGGTTGTCCTGTCATCAACGCACCCGGAGTACCACTCGCTCGCGATGTGGGATGCGATGGCGGCTTACCAGCAGGGCGGCGGGCGGCTCATGTATCTCGGCGCGAACGGCTGGTACTGGCGTATTGCCTACCATGAGGCCTTGCCCGGGGTGATGGAAGTGCGCCGCGCCGAAGGCGGTATTCGTGCGTGGGAAGCGCGTACGGGTGAGTACTACCATTCATTCACCGGGGAATACGGTGGCCTGTGGCGCCGCAACGGCCGCGCGCCGCAACGCATCGTCGGCACCGGGTTCACCGCTCAGGGTTTCGATATTTCCTCCTATTACGTGCGTAAGCCGGACAGTTACAAAAAAGAAGTCAGCTGGATCATGGCCGGGGTGGGTGAGGACGAGCGGATCGGTGATTTCGGGCTTATCGGCGGTGGCGCTGCCGGGCTCGAGCTCGATCGCGCCGACCGCGCACTCGGCACGCCGCCGGGCGCCTACGTGCTCGCATCGTCCGAGGACCACACGGATATCTATCTCGTGGTCTGCGAGGAACTGCTGATCAACTATCCCGGTACCGGCGGCCAGGAGAGTCCGCTGGTGCGCGCGGATCTCGTGTTCTTTCCCACCGCGAACGACGGCGGCGTGTTCGCAACGAGTTCGATTGCGTGGCCGGGGTCGTTGTCACACGACGCTTATCGCAACAACGTGTCCCGGATCACGAAAAATGTGCTCGACCGCTTTGTCCGCGACAAGCCGCTCGGCGGCTAGCGCGGACGCGATCGCGCGAATTACGCAAGATAGTTGTGGGCGACTTCGCCGTCGCCGAGCGTGAAATCCGTGCGGTAGTAAAAACCGCCGAGCGTTTTCTTGATCGGGATCGTCGCGAGACGATCGGCCGGGGAGTCGCCGAAGCTTAACGTTGCGGCGCCGAGGTAGACTTCGCGCACGGCGGCATCCGTTAACGTCGTGCTCGTGAGTTGATCCACTTCCGGCGGTGCGTCGTTCGACACCGACGGCACCACCTTGCGCGTGATCCATTCCGGCGTGCCGGCAAGATCCTCGGGTCCGCCGAAGCGCTCGAGATGAACCGCCGCCTCGATCAGCGTAATTCCGCCGCGCTCCACGGTACCGCGCGCGACGTCATCGGTGGTGCCGAGCGTGAGACGACCGAACTTCTTCGGGAATCCCCAGATTTCGCGCCCGCCACCAATCGCGACATCGTTATCGAGCACGAGATAGATGCTGTAGTTCACCGGCCGGCGCTGAAACGTGGCGGTGGTAAAGACATGCGCCTCGAGGTAGTGACCGAATCCGGAACACATGAATTCCGCGACGGAGACGAACATGTGGTTTTCCTTGTTCGGAGTGAGCGGCTGCGGCACGAGCCGCCGCAGAAAACGCGCGTCCGTTTCGAACTGCACGAGCAGCATGGTCGAATCGCGATAGTGGTAGGGCGGTTTGATGTACAGGCCGGACAAATCCGGGGTGCTGTACGGATGCTGTGTTTTTGCCGTGCGTTTCGTTGCCATGGGTGTTTCCTTGCGGTGGATTCAAAATGGATTATATCGGGCGTTCAGGCGTCGGGCCGGAAACGCGAACGAAACAGACCTTGCAGCCCCTGCGACAGTCTGGCGCCAAGCCTGATACGCGCCCGGTAAGGGGTATCGATAACCGGTATCGCGCGGTTCGGCACGCCCGTTCAGGCCGCCTCGCGCAGCACGCGCACCAGGTGCCATAACGACGCGATGCCGTCAGCGGGCGCGAACACGTCGACGAACGGGAGTGCGGCGGCCATGCCGCGCGCGATTGGTTCGTAGCCCTCCGCGTTAAGCAAGGGATTCAACCAGATGATGCGGTGCGAGCGGCGCGCGAGCGTGCTCATGGCGCTGGCGACGAGCGTGGGCTCGCCGGCATCGAGTCCGTCGCTCACGATGATCGTCGTGCTCCTGCTGCCGGTGAGACAGTATCCGTAATCGGTCAGTAAGGTCGTGAGGCTGTCGCCGAGGCGGGTGCCACCGCCGGCGCTCGCCAGATCCGCCATCAGCTCGTCCCAGCCGGGTTCGCGCCAGCGCTTCGTGATCCGCGCGAGCTCGCTGGCGAACAGAAAGACTTCAACCCGCCACGCATGTTGCGCCACCGCGCGGGCGAATCTGAGCAGCAGTTGCGCGTGCGGGGCCATCGAGCGGCTCACGTCGCACAGGATCAGCAAACGCGCACGGTCAACCCGCGGACGTCGCCAGGCAAGTTCCAGCGGAACACCGCCGTAGCGCAGACTGCGACGCATCAGATGCCGGTGATCGAGCGTGCGGCCACGCCGGTGCGCGACCTTGCGGCGTGAACGGGTGTACGCAAGTTCCGCCGCGAGCGCGGCGCCAAGGCGGTCGAGTTCCCATGTTTCCGGCGCGCTGTCCATGCCGCGGCGGTGTGCGGCAATCCGCGCGCCGCGCGGCGCGGTGGCGCCGTAGTGATCGTCGATCGACTCATCGTGCACGGTCGGGGGCGGTGCGGCAGAGGGCGATTTCGCTGCGACGTCGTCACCGGGATCTGCGGGCGTCTCATCTGCCGTCCTGGTATGCGCAGTAGCGCCCGGATCGGGTTCGTCGTCGGCGCCGCGCCAGTACGCCGCAAACAGGGTATTGAACAAGGCGAATGATTGCGGGTCGTGTAACAGACTGATCCGCAGTGCGCTGCGGAAGCGATTGCGATCGCTCAGCGGGATCAGCTGCAAGGCGCGTAATGCAATTCGTGTACTGCCGGCCGCCACCGGGATCCCGTTCGCTTTGAGCAGTCGGCAGAACTCGACCACGTTGTGTGCGAGCGAGCCGCGTGGGCGCGCTGCCGCCACCTTGCGCGCGAGTGGATCTTTCACCGCCCGTTTTGTGCGTGTGCGAGCAGGTCGGGCAATTCACGCCGCACGCGGTCGAGATCGCGCCGCGTCTTGGCGATGCAGCCGAGCGTTGCCGCGGCCACCTCGCTCGAGAGGTGATCCACATGCAGTTCGAGCAGCGCCGCGGCCCAGTCGAGCGATTCGGCAACGCCGGGCTTTTTGTCGAGATCGATTTTGCGCATGTCCTCGATCACCCGGCAGATCTGCGTCGCGAGCGCCGCGTCGATTCCCGGCACGCGGCGTTGCACGATCGCGAGCTCCTTCTGCAGGCTCGGATAATCGATCCACAGATACAGGCAACGTCGCCGCAGCGCTTCACCGAGCTCCCGCACGCGGTTCGAGGTAAGCACGACGTAGGGCGGGTTCGCCGCGCTGATGGTGCCGATTTCCGGCACCGTCACCTGGTACTCGGCGAGGATTTCGAGCAGAAAGGCCTCGAACTCCTCGTCCGCACGGTCGATCTCGTCGATCAGCAACACCGGACTCTGCGCCTGACGCAGGGCCTTCAGCAGTGGGCGCTCGAGCAGATAATCCTCATCGAAGATGTGCGCCTCGGTTTCGTCCGCGGCGCGGCCGGATTGTTCGTCGAGACGGATGCGCAGGATCTGCTTCGCGTAATTCCATTCGTACAACGCGGCTGCCGCGTCGAGTCCCTCATAGCATTGCAGGCGAATGAGCGGCGTATCGAGCGCGGCGGCGAGTACTTTCGCGATCTCGGTTTTACCCACCCCGGCGTGTCCCTCGATCAGCAGAGGCCGACGCAAGCGCGTGGCAAGGAACAGCGCGGTGGCGATTTCCTCGTCACCAACATAACCACGCGCCTCAAGCAGGCGCGACACTTCATCGATGTCGTGTGGCTGAGTCACACGCCGGGACGAACGCGCGGCAACACAGGCGTGCCCGCCACGCGGCTTATAGCAGCCACCACGCCGCGAGCACGATGATGAGTATCGCGGTCGGCAACGCGAGCCGTTTCAGCAGCGGACCCCACACGGCGCCGCCGATGTCGAGCGCTTCGTCGGCGGGTGGCGGCGTTGGCCTGGGTGTTGACGCTGGCGGGTCGACCGGCGTCGCTGGCGGCGCGCTGGTACCGACATCCGCGGTGACAGGAGCCGGGTCGGCCGCGGCGGCGGCTTGCGTTGCGATGCTTGCGGTCGGGGTGCCGACTTGCTCACCCAGCCGCCGCGCAAAGTCGTCCATGAGCTTCTCGCCCACTTCCTCCATCACGCCGCGGCCGAACTGGGCGGCCTTGCCGCTGACCGAGAACTCGCTCTCTACGCGGACCTCGGTGCCGCCTGCGGCGGACGTGCCGACGATCGTGATTTGCGATTTCGCGGCGCCACGGCCCTTGATTTCTTTCGCCTGCGCATCGACGACCGCACGTTTCGCGGCGTCGTCGCGTTCAATGAACTGGATATCCCCGCGGTAGGTCAGTTCCATGGGGCCGAGCTTTACCTTGAGACGACCGGTGTAAGTGTCGCCATTACGCGACTCGATTTTCGCGCCGGGCATGCACGGCGCGATGCGCTCGATGTCCATCAGGGTCGACCAGGCCTCGTCGAGCGGCAGGTCGAGCTTCAGCGTGTAGGCAAAATTCATGCGTCTGTTCCCCTTACTGCGCGGCTGCCCGCAGCGCGCGGTAGACGCGCTCCGGCGATACCGGGAATTGCGTGATCGCGACCCCGAGCGGTGCGAGCGCATCGTTGACCGCACCAACGATCGCCGCCGGCGCCGAAATCATTGCCGATTCGCCCATGCCCTTGATCCCGCCCGGTACGAGCGCGGACGGGGTTTCGAGATGTGCGATCTCGATGTCCGGAACATCCGTCGCGGTCGGCAGCAGGTAGTCCTGGAACGTGGTGGTGACGAGCTGCCCGTTGTCGTCGTGGATCAGTTCTTCGAGCAGACTGGCGCCAACCGCCTGCGCAATACCGCCGCGGATCTGGCCCTCGACGATCATCGGATTAATCATCTGCCCGCAATCCTCAACCGCGTAGATTTTCTCGATGCGGACGATGCCGGTATCGACATCCACTTCGACGATTGCGGCGTGGCCGCCGTTCGCGAGCACGTTGTCACCCGGGTCGAACGTTGCGGTCGCTTCGAGCGTCGGATCGAAACCTTCCGGGTGTGTGGCCTCGGCGAAATAGATTGCCCCGGCCGCTTCGGCCAGTGACATGCCGCGCGTTGGCACCCCGGCGACGTGTACGCGATCGTTTTGCAGCACAATATCTTCGGGGGCGACTTCGAGCATGTGGCCAGCCGCCTGGCGCACTTTCGCGCGCACCATCTCCGCCGCGCGGCCGATCGAACCCGCTCCAATTACCGCTGCGCGCGAGGCGAACGTGCCGAGGCCGTAGGCATTCGCGGTGCTCCCCGCGCGCACGGTGACTTTCTCGACCGGTACGCCGAACGCATCGGCGGCGACTTGCGCGAGGCTCGTCGCCAGGCCCTGACCCGCCGACACGAGCGAGGTTGTCACCGTGACCGTACCGGTGGGATCGAGCCGCACGGTGGTGGTGTCGTGGGTTGTGATCGGAGTATCGAGGTAGGCCAGTGAGCGCGTGCCGACCCCGGTCAGTTCATTGAAGATACTCACGCCGAGTCCGAGATAGCGCCCCGCCGCACGCGCCGTGGCCTGGCGTTCGCGAAACGCGGCGTAATCAACCATGCGTTCGAGTGTAGTAACGGTTTCCAGGAACGTGCCTTCGCGGACTTCCAGCCCGGTGACGTTCGTATACGGGAAGTCCTGCTCGCCGATCACATTGCGTCGGCGGATCTCGAACGGCGACAGTCCGAGTTCCCGCGCCGCGCGGTCGATCAGGGTTTCGCGCGCTATCTGCCCGGCGGTCCAGCCGACGCCGCGATACGCACCGACCGGTGTCTTGTTTGTCGCGTACTCGATCGCATCGGCGTAGGCGAGTGGAAACTTGTACACGCTGGAAATCGTCGCGGTACCGACTTCCGACTCCACCGCCGCAGTCCACGGCAGGCAATTGTAGGCGCCGGCATCGGTTGTCGAGTGATTCGTGATGGCGAGGAAGCGGCCGTCAGCGTCCACCGCGATAGCCATGTCGTTCGTCTGGTGTTTTGCGTGGGTCGCGCACAGCAGGTTTTCCTGTCGGTCTTCGATCCAGGATACGGGCTGGCCGAGTTCGCGTGCCAGCAGGCACGTCGCGAGTTCTTCCGGATGGATGTGCGCTTTCTGGCCAAAGCCGCCGCCCACCTGCGGTGTGATCACTTCAATCGTGTGTTCCGGGATTTGCAGCAGCATCGCCAGCATCGTGCGCAGGTAGCCGGGCATTTGTGTCGCCGACCAGAATGTGATCGAACCGCTTGTCCATTCGTGTCGCGCAACGCAGCCGCGCGTTTCGATCGGCGAGGCGTTGACCCGGTTATTGCGAAAAAGATCTCCCACCGTCACCGCGGCGGTGGCAAAGGCCGCCTGCGTATCATGCGCGACGCGTACCGTCTCATGAATCACATTGCGCGCCACGTCGTTGTTCGCGAGATGGCCGGCGGCCTTCGCTTCATCGACGTTCGCCACTACCGCGAGCTCCTCGTAATCGATATCCACGAGTTCCATCGCATCCTCGGCGATTTGGCGGCTCGTAGCGACGATTACGGCGACGGCTTCGCCGACGTAGCGGACTTCGTCGTGGGCGATGACGGGCTGGGTTGTGAGGGCGAAATTCTCAACCTGCACAGCCGCCGGTATGCCTGCGGTGTAGCGCGCAAGCTCGGCCCCGGTCCACACGAGTTCCACTCCGGGCAGTGCGCGCGCGGCGCTGACGTCGACGTTCGTGATCGTCGCGTGGGCGAATGGCGAGCGTACGAACACGGCGTGCAACATGTGCGGCAAGCGGATATCGGCGATGTACTCGCCGCGCCCGGTCAGCAGTGCTGAATCTTCCTTGCGCGCGATCGACTGTCCGATGGCCTGTGGCCGGATCTCGGCAACTTCGTGTTTACTCATGCCACTGCTCCTTCGCATAAGCCGCGACCGCATCATCGCAAATGGCGTCGATGATCGTTTCATAGCCTGTACAGCGGCACAGATTGCCGGCCATGGCCTCGCGCGCTTCGGTGCGGCTCGGTGAGGGATTGCGTCGCAGCAGGCCGACGGCGCTGTTCAGCATGCCAGCGGTGCAGAATCCGCACTGCAGGGCGTGGTGACGCTGGAACGCTGCCTGCAGCGGATTCAGCGCCTGGCCCCGGGCAAGACCTTCGATCGTTTCGATCCGGCGACCCGCGGCCTGCACGCCGAGCATGAGGCAGGCGCGCACCGGTTCACCGTCAAGCAGAATCGTGCAGGCGCCGCACACCCCGTGTTCGCAACCGACTTTCGTCCCGGTGAGGCCGAGTTCGTAGCGCAGCGCGTCGGCCAGGCTGATCCGCGCTTCAGTCGAGAACGAACACGCACGTCCGTTCACCGTGGTTTCAACGAGCGCTCGCTGGCTATCGCTGATCTGTTTCATGCGCTCGCTCCCGGGAGTCGGTTCAGTGTGCGTGCCACGAGGCGCGCGGCGACATCGCGGCGGTAATCCGCACTCGCATGGATATCGCCGTGCGAGCGCAGATCGGCGGTAGCGAGCCGCGCCGCCTCACCGACGCTTGCCGGTTCGATGACCTTGCCTTCGAGATACGCCTCCGCCGCGCTTGCGCGCACGGGGCGGTCCGCGACACTGCCGAGCGTTATGCGTACATCGGTGAGTCGCCCGTTGTCGACCTGCGCGCCGGACGCGGCCATCACGAGCGCGAAATCGCCGGGTCGCCGGGCGACTTCCTCGAAGGCCCAGCGGTGCTTGCTGCGCGGGAACTCGATTGCGGTGAGCAGTTCACCCTCGCCGATCGCGGTCGTGTAGTGGCCAAGAAAGAAATCTTCCGCCGCAACGCGCCGTTCACCGCCGGTGCCGGCGATGATCATGGTCGCATTCAGCGCGAGCGCCACGAGCGGCATTTCGGCGGCGGCGTCCGCATAGGCGATGCTGCCGCCGATCGTACCGCGGTTGCGCACCGCATCATGGGCGATGAACGGGATGGTTGCGGCGAGCAGGGGCAGGTGCTCGCGATGGATCGCGGACGCTGCATTTTCGGCGTGCGTGACCATGGCGCCCACTGTGACCTTGTCCGCGGCCAGCGTGATCTGCTTCAGCGCGTCGATCCCGTTCAGATCGACGAGACACGTGGGGGTGGACATGCGCAATGCGAGGATCGGCAACAGTGTCTGGCCGCCGGCAAGCGGACGTGCCTCGTCATCGTCTGCAAGCACTGCCAGCGCCTCGGCGACAGTCGTCGGCGCGACATAAGCAAAAGCGGGGAACTTCATCGGGGCCCCTCCGGGGTGTGCTGTGGCCGGTTGCGGCAGGGCGCTGGACGCCGTGCACGATCCGGCTTCGTGTCAAGCCACTATAAACCAGAGCGTAACGACAATGTAGCCGTGCCGGGGCCGGGAATGCGTTACCGGCGCGCAACGACTCGGTCTATGGAGGATCGCGGGATCCACCGTTTACCGATGTCGTCGGTGGCGACAGGCGTCCACACTGGGTTCGCATTCACTGCGGAAGGCACGACGGCATGAACAGCGAAAAACGAGTGAACGACACGCACGTTGTCGCCGCCGGCGGCCAGCGGCTCCGCGCGTTTGTGCCCGTGGCGCCGGACACGGGCAAGGCACCGCCCGCGCCGTCGCTGATCGCGCTGTGCGCGGTCGATATACTCACGCAAGCGCTGACGAGCGCGGTCGACGTATTTCGAGCCGCGGTGTTCATCACCGATGTCGACGGCCGTGTGCTGCATCTCAATCCCGCCGCCGTGCGCATCAGCGGCTCATCGCCGGATCTTGCGCGTGGACGACATATCGCCGATCTGCTCTATACACCGTTGAATACGGAACTGCGCAACCAGCGCGGCTTGCTCGAAACCGCGCAACGCAAGGGCCACGCAACCGTGCGCATGGCGATTCCGATCACGACGTACCGGGGCGAAATGCAACTGATCGATTACCACGCGATCCCGTTGACGGACGAAGAGGGCGACCTGATCGGTGGTCTGTTCATTGCCAGCGATTATCGCCAGATCGATGAGGTGATCGGCGAAACCGGCTGAATCAGCCGGCGCAAATCGTCGGTCGCAGCGCATCCCACGGCTGCGCCTGTTCCAGTTGCGCGGCGAGCCGGATCAGCATTGCTTCTTCACCAAGCCTGGCCGTGAAATGCACGCCGATCGGCAAGCCGTCGTCGCTCATGGCTAACGGTAAGGACAGCGCCGGTTGTCCGGTTGCATTTGCGATGTAGGTGTACGGGGAGAAGCGCGCCGTGCGCCGACGTAATTCGAACGGATCGTCGGCATACACGAGAGTGCCAAGCGGTACCGGTGGCTGGCCCAGCGTGCTCGTCAGCCACAGATCGCGATCGACATAGAACTCACTGATCCGGCGCACATGACGTTGCACATCCTGAATTGCCAACAGGTAATCAGCGGCGCTCTGCTGAACCCCGCGTTCGGCGAATGCCCACACAAACGGTTCGAAGTGCGCGGGGTCGAGCGGACGACCGAGACGCCGTGACCAGTCGGCGAGCGCCCAGGCCACACCACCGGCGAGCACGCTCGTGTAACGCGTCCAGAAGTCCAGCGCATCGAAATCCGGTGCGCGCTCGACGACGTCATGGCCGAGTTCGGCGCATAAGGCGGCGGTTGCCTCGACCGCCTTGCGGCACGCCGGATCGAGTGGATCCCCGAGCGGGGTGGTGGTCGAGTATCCGATCCGCAGCCGTCCCGGATCAGCGCCGACCTCATCGGCCCAGGGTCGCTGCGGCGGTGGCGCAAGGTAGGGTTCGCCGGGCGCGGGACCGGCAATGACATCGAGCAGGCCCGCGGCGTCGCGTACGCTGCGCGTAAGTGCGTGTTCGGCGAAGTAGCCCGAGAAAATATCGCCGTAGTGTGGTGCGAGCGTCGTGCGTCCGCGGCTCGGCTTCAGACCCACGAGTCCACAGCATGATGCCGGGATCCGGATCGAGCCGCCGACGTCATTACCGTGCGCCATCGGGACGACGCGCGCGGCCACGGCCGCCGCGGCACCGCCGCTCGAGCCGCCGGGTGTACGCGCCGGGTCCCAGGGGTTGTGCGTGGCGCCGAAGCGGCGCGGTTCCGTCGTCGTGCCGATCGCGAATTCCGGCAGATTCGTCTTGCCGATCGTGATCAGGCCGGCGGCGCAAAAACGGCGATAGATTTCGCTGTCCGCGTCCGGCACGTAACCGCGCAGGAATTCGCTGCCCTCCGCGAACGGGACCCCGGCGACTTCGGCTACGAAGTCCTTCATCAGGAACGGTACGCCGGCAAACGGGCCGTCGCCGGGGGCCTGCGCCGCGGCATCCCGCGCCTGCTCGAACATCGAGGTAATCACCGCGTTGAGCTGACCGTTGACGGCTTCGCAGCGCCGGATTGCCTCGTCGACGAGTTCGCGCGCGCTCACGTCTCCGCGTCGTACCATAGCCGCAAGCGCCGTTGCGTCGCATTCGCCGTAGCTTGAGATTTCGTTCGTCATGGAACCTGTGTCCTGTGGATGTTTTGCGCGGTGGCGCGGTTCAGCATCACGTTAGATTTCACGCCCGGCCCTTGCAAGCGTTTCAGGCAAACATTGGCTGGGCAAGGATCCACAGGCTGATCATTGTGTAGCACACCATCAGGGCGAGCAGCGGCAGTTCCGTGCGCACCGCGCGCCGACGATCACCGCTGCGCTCGAGTGCGAGTACGTGCGCGAGATACACCGACAACACGTGCCCGGCGATGATCGCGACCACGATGAGCGTCCACAGCACGTTGGCATCGAAGCCCGCCGCGGCTGGGTCGAGCGCCACCGTATTCTCCGTCGCGCCCAGCGGGTTGAGCAGGCGTGGCCACAGCAGGCTCGGTAACATGATGAACACACTGAGGTAATGGGCGAGGTGGTAGGCGATCGCGATCGGCAACAATGTCGGCACGAAATCCGCCGCGGTCGCGAATGCACGGTCGAACGCGTTGCCGGTGGCTCCGGCTTCGGGCTCGATACGGTTCATGGCCGCGCAAGTGAGCAGGAACAAAGCCGCGAACAGCAACGGGAACGCCACCAGGCCAAGCGCCCGCGCGATCGTTGCGGGCGCCATCGAGGTTGCGGCGGCGAGCGCGTTCAGGCTGGTATCGCGGCCGGCGGCGGATGCCAGTGCCAGGGTGTCGCGCCACCAGCCCGTGGCGAGCAAACCATCAAACGTAACACTCGCGAGCGCAAGCAGAATGAACGCGACATGTGAACCGCCGAGGCCTTGGTGCGTCAACAGCCCGGCGGCGGGCGGGCGCAACGTCAGCGTCCATGCTGGGCGCGTGCGGCTCGCTGCGTCGTTATGGCTGTCGTTGTCGTTCCGGGCTGCGGGCGCCACCTGCACCTCGAACGGCGCAAAGCGTGCGAACAAGCGAAACAACAACGCGAACGCGTCGGCATTCCGCAGCCAGGCGTCGTGCCCGTACACAAACATGCCGGTGAACGTGAACGCGCAGTAGAGGAGTAGCGCGGTGCCCAGTGTTGCCGGCGTAACAGGCTCCGGCCACACGTGCTCCAGGCACGCGAACGCAAACAGGACGATGACGGCGGGCCACGCGGCGAGGGCGCCCGGATAAGGCCGGCCGCGCGCGAATGCGTGCCCGCTCAGCATTCGCCAGGCACGCTCGACAAGCGCGAACACCGTGCGCAGCGGGTTTACTAGCGCCCACACGTCGCCGAGCAGGGCAGCGGTGAATGCGACGCCAACCCAGAACAGAATCCAGACGAGCGTCGGCGCGAGATTCTCACTCGCCACCGGGCTGCCGGCGAACGCCGCGATCAAGCTCAGCGCAAGCAGGCCGACACAGAGAGCGCGGAGACCGGTACTGACTACGGTTGCAAGCGCGTGCACGCGCGGTGTCGATCGCAACAACCGCAAGCGCGGATAGTGCGTTGTCTGTAACGCGCGCGGCAGGAAATCAATGACGGCGGCGAACGACAACACGACGGTGAGGCCCGCGCCGGCGAGCCACAACCACAGGGGGATTGGCAGACTCACGCTTTGCCCGAAGCCATGCGCCGCGGCGTCGCCGGCCCCGGCGCCGACGCACGCGATGAGGATCAGGAGTCGTTGGCGACGGTCAAGCATGGCGGGGTGGCCAGACGTGGCGCCCGGAGCGGTATCGGGTGTTGCCAACTGCGCGCAGTCTGCGCGCGTGACGCGTCGCGTGTATTGCGGTGGACCAGTTACGCGTGCGCGTGCGCCCACTGTTGCGCGAGTATGCGAAAATGCGGCTCGCCCCGGGTGAGCAACGAGCGCAGGATTCGGCCGGACTTTCGATCATGTGGAAATAAATAACAGGCGGACAGTATGCCGAGCAGGTACCTGGACAGTTTAACGGAGTTCACCCCTCGCCAGGCTCGCGCGGGGTTACCGGGGCGGCATTGGGCGTGACAACACCGGCGCCTGAATTATGGCACCGCGCGAAGTTGCGACCGACCCTGCTGTGGCGCTATCGCGCATGGCGCAAGGACCATCGTGAGGCCTTGTTCCACGGACGCCGCCATACCGGTGAACTCGGCTCCGATCCCGAACACCTTGCCGCGGCTGCGGCATGGCTGTGCCGCGCCCAGGACCTGAGTGGCGACGGTGGCATTATCGGTCGCTACCGCCTCGACCAGGGCTGGACGTCGTCCTATCCCGAGACCACCGGCTACATCATTCCGACGTTTCTCGAGCTCGCCACCCACCTCGACCCGGCCTACACCGGGCGCGCCGAACGTTGCGTCGGCTTCCTGCTCGCTACACAGCTCGACAGCGGCGCGTTCCCGGCCGGTGAAATCGCCGCGAACCAGATGAAACCGTCGCCATTCAACACGGCGCAAATCATTAACGGTCTGCAGGCCTGGCACGTCCACCGCGACGCACCGGACGTGCTGGCGGCCGCGCTGCGCGCGGGCCACTGGCTCGTGGGTGAGCAGGATGCCGATGGTGCGTGGCGTCAGTGGTTCTACCACAACACACCGGCGACGTATGCCGCGCACCTCGCGTGCTGGCTGGCGGATCTCGGCTGCTATTGCAACGAGCGAGCCATGTGCGACAGCGCCAACCGGCATCTCGATTGGGTACTGCAGCAACGCTGCGTGGAAACGGCCTGGTTCGATCAATGTGGCTTCACGCGCGAAGAGCAAGGCTTGCGCATTGCCGATCTGCACACGATAGCCTATACGCTCGCCGGCATACTCACGACGGCGCAGCGACTCGACCGCGCTGATGCAATTGCAGCCGTGCGAGCAGCGGCGCTGCAGCTTGCCCGTGTCCTCGAACGTGAGCAATGGTTGCCGGGCATGCTCGACTGGCAGTGGCGCGCGCGGGCTGATTCCGCCTGTCTCACCGGCAATGCACAAATGGCCCTGATCTGGATGGCGCTGTACCGCCTCGATGCCGACCCGGCGTGGCTGCGCGCGGCACGTACAGCACTCGATCTCGTCAAACGCGCGCAGTTAATGGCAACGGAAAGTCCGGATCTGCACGGCGCAATTCCCGGTCCGGATCCACTGTGGGGCTGGTATAATGACGGTGCGATGCCGAACTGGGCGGCGAAGTTCTTCATCGACGCCTTGCTCGAATACGCAAGGCTCGCGCCGGCAGTGAAGCCGGCGCCGTGACTGTGAGTCCCGTGCGCATACGGTTAGCCGCGTACGCGCTGTTTGTCGCGGCGCTGGTCGTGAATCCCTGGAGCATCGGTGCGCTGCTGACGGAAGATGGTTCCATCGAGCAGATCGATCGGGTTGCCGCTATCGCGCTGTTCGACTGGCTGTGCCTGCTCGGTGGCGCACAACTGTTGTGGCGCTGGGTGGAACGAATCGCGTGGGATAAACGCACGCGCGTGCGTCGCGATACGGCCGTTGTGGTGCTGTGCGCCGCGACGTTTAGCGGCTTGTACTGGGGCATCGCGACGTTCAACCGCGGACACCAGCACACGGTTGTGATCCCGGCCGAGCTCGCCGCGGTCACGGATGAGCAGCGCGCCTGGGCCGCGGACTTCTATCGCGCCTCACTCGCCGCGGCGCTGAAGCATGGCTGGTTCGACATCGACCGTGCATTCGCGGACGGTTTCCAGCCGGATCGGATCAACCGCACGCATTTCCCGAATCTCGACAATATGTTCGATGACGTCATTCTCGATCCGGAACGCCCTGAATGGCTCGTCTATCACGATTCGCCGGACGGCAAGGTGCTCATGGCGCTCATGTTCTTTACGCGCGAACTCGAGGAAGTCGGGCCAACCCCGGCGGGACCGCTCGCGCAGTGGCATTACCATCCGTACCGTTACGAGCGCTGCGCGATCAAGGGCCTGTGGACCGTCGGCAATACGGATGCGAACGGCGAATGCGCTGAAGGTATTCCGGTCATGCGCACCCCGGAGATGTTTCACGTGTGGTTCATTGATCACCCGCTGGGTCGCTTCACGGAAATGAAGATCGTGCCGGATTACTGGCAGGAGGAAGGATTTGATATCCGCCTGTGGCATCCGATCCTCGTGCACTTCGCGATCGCGCTGTTCGTGATATCCGTCCTGCTCGACGCCGCCGGCGCCGCCTTGCGGAAACCCGCCTGGCACGCTGCGGCATGGATCAATCTCGTTGTCGCCGCGGTGGCGACGGTAGCCACAATCGGCCTCGGCATGACCGCCGAGGTCTATCTGACGCCAACTGCGGCTGCGCACGGCACGCTGGACGTGCACAAGGTGCTTGCGTTTACGAGTCTCGCGATCATCATCGCATTGCTGCTCTGGCGCTACGCGCTGCGCGGCCGCTTTCCGGTGCGCGGCGCCGTGTTGTATCTCGTCATAGCGTTCACCGGCGTCGCCGTTATCGGTGGCGCGGGTTACTACGGCGGGGAAATGGTTTATCGCCATGGCGCGGCAGTGCGGGCCATCGATCAGTTCACACGCGAACGTTACTGGCAGCAGGTGCAACAGATTTATCGTGATCCTGAACGCAGTGGCTTCAGCGTCGAGACCGCAGTGCCCTGAAATGGCGAGTGAATGGAAGCAGCGCTTCAAGCAGCGCCTCAAACCAGCCTATTTAGGCGGTCGCCGGGCCGTGGCGCAGGCGTTATTCGCTTACGATGCAACGGCGCTCGGTAGTGTGCTCACGACGCTCGGCATAGGCGCTGGCGACACGATTCTCGTCCACAGCGCGTTCCTGCGCGACAGTGGTTACACCGGCACGGCCGGCGATATTGTCGATGCCCTGATCGCGCAGGTCGGCGACAATGGCAACGTCGTCATGATGTCGATGCCGTACAGCGGCTCGAGCGAACGTTACATCGCAAGCTCGCCCGTGTTCGATATCGCGCGCTCGCCAACCGCGCTTGGCATCATCGCGGAGACGTTTCGCCGCCGCGCAGGCGTGCTGCGCAGCGCGAATCCGCTGCATCCGATCACCGCACACGGACCGCTCGCCACGTGGTTGACCGGCGATCATGATCTCTCGGCGTACTCGTGCGGTCGCGGCACACCGTTTGAACGCTTTGTGAGCCTCGATGGCAAACTGCTGTTCTATGACGCGTCGTACAATTCCATGACGTTCATGCACTACGTCGAAGATCATTTTCGCACGCGCCTGCCTGTGGCACTTTATGACGATAAACCCGTCGCCCTGACGATTCGGCACCCCGACGGCCGCGAACGTGAGCTGCGGCAATATTTTTTCAGCGCCGAGGCGCGCGAGCGCCGGCATTTCGCGCCCGTTGAACAGGCCTTGCGTGACAGCGGCGCCTTGCATGAAGCCACGCTGGGGCGTTCCAGATTACTGTGCGTCGACGCGCGCGAGGTGCTCGCCGCGGCCGGCGCGCTGCTCGAAGCGGGCACCGGCTTCTACCGCTGAGTTCGCGCGCTAACCAGGACTTCGAGGATGACAGGCACGCCAGAACCCGCTACCGACCGCACACCAGAAACGCTCGTCACGGTACTGCGCGAACGCGCGGCGCTGCATCCGCAGACGCCGGCGTGCACGTATCTCGGCGACAACGGGCAAGAGAAAGGGGCGCTGAGTTACTCGGAACTCGATCTGCGCGCGCGCGCGATTGCGGCGCGCCTGCAGGGCCTCGGCGCCGCCGGTGAGTGTGCGATCCTGCTCTATCCACCGGGTCTTGAATTCCTCAGCGCGTTCTTCGCTTGCCTGTACAGTGGCGTGATCGCGGTGCCCTTGCCGGTGCCCCGCGTGAGTGCCTCTCTGCGGCAATTCAGCGGCATCGTTGGCGACCTCGACAGTCGCCTCGTGCTGACCACGGAGCGCTCGCTGACACGGCTGCAAAAACTCGATACGGATCTGTTCGAACCACTGAGCTGCGTCGCGACGGAGTCGACCGCGCCGGAGCTGGCGCGCGCGTGGCGTGAACCGGTCATCGATACGGCGGCGGTCGCCTACCTGCAGTACACGTCCGGTTCCACGTCCGATCGCAAGGGCGTCATCGTCAGTCACGCGAACGTGATTGCGAATCTGCGCGGCATCGCCGAGCGCTTCGCCCACCACGCCGACAGCGTCAGCGTGAACTGGCTGCCGCACTTTCATGATCTCGGTCTCGTCAGTGGTTTGTTGCAGCCGCTGTACCATGGTCACCGGAACATCCTCTTGTCCCCAACCGCTTTCGTGCAGCAGCCGTTCCGCTGGTTGCGCGCGATATCGACGTATCGCGGTACGTATTCGAACAGTCCGAACTATGGTTACGAACTGTGCGTGCAACGCGTCACCGAGGCACAGATCGATGAACTTGATCTGAGTTGCTGGGATGTGGCGTTGAACGGTGCGGAACCGGTGCGCTGGCAGACCGTCGAGACGTTCGCGCAGAAGTTCTCCCGCGCCGGATTTCGTCCCACGAGCATGTATCCCGCCTACGGGCTCGCCGAGGCGACGCTCGTCGTTACCGGCGCCGACGCCGGCACCGAGCCGCACGTGCTGCAGGTGGATGCGAACGCGCTGGAAGACGATCGCATCGTCGAGGCGCGTGCCGGGGCACAGGCGCGGGCGCTCGTTGCATGTGGTCGGGCACTGGCTGCGACGGATGTTGCGATCGTCGATCCGGCCAGTCGCAAACGGCTCGCGGACAACACGATCGGGGAAATCCGGATCTGCGGCCCCGCGGTAGCGGCAGGTTACTGGCGACGCGAGGCCGACACGCTTGCCGATTTCGGTGCCGAACTCGTCGATGAGCCAGGCATCCGCTGGCTGTGTACCGGCGATCTCGGCTTTCTGCGCGACGGCGAGCTGTACATCACCGGCCGGGCCAAGGATCTGATCATCATTCGCGGCGGCAATCATTATCCGCAGGACATCGAGTGGACTATCGAACAATCACATCCCGCGTTCCGCGCCGGCTGCGGGGCTGCGTTCTCGGTCGACACGGCGGACGGCGAACAGCTCATCGTCGCCTGTGAAATTGAACGGGATTACCTGCGCGAACTCGATCCAGCCGAGCTCGGCCGGATCGCGCGTCACGCCGTGGCCGCGGCGCACGATTTGCAGCTCGCAACGCTCGTATTACTGAAAACCGGCACCGTGCCGCGAACCTCGAGCGGCAAGATCCAGCGCCGTCAGTGTCGCGCGAGTTACCTTGCCGGCGACCTCGACAGCGTCGGCGAGGATGCGCTTGCAACCAACACGCCGGCGGCTATCGCGGATACGCCACATCCGGATCCCGATGAGCTGATCGCGTGGCTGCGCGCCTATGCGAGCGAACGCCTTAATTCGCGTCTCATGGACGAACGCCGCGCAATCAGCCCGCCGGTGCTGCTCGATTTCGGCAATGCCGGTCTGCTCGGGCTGCAGGTACCACCAAGCCACGGTGGCCGCGGGTTCGGACATGTGCAGACGATGCGTGTGCTCGCGCAACTCGGCGCGATCGATCCCACCCTGACGATGATGACGATCGTCCACAACACGCTCGGCATCGGTCCGATCATGCACGCCGCCGCGCCGGCGCTGCGCGACGAATTGCTGCCACGGCTTGCGAGTGGTCGCGAACTCGCCGCGTTCGCCATCACGGAACCGGGTGCCGGGTCGAATCCGCAGGCGATCGGTGCGACCGCGACCCCCGAGGGTGATGCTGCGTGGCGCCTCGATGGCGAGAAAATCTGGAGCGGAACGGCCGGCTGGGCCAGTGTGATCAACGTCTTTGCGCAGAACATCGATGCGAACGGGCAACCGCACGGGATGAGCGGTTTCGCGGTCGACCGCGCGACCCGCGGCCTCATAATTGGCCCCGAGGCGCTCACGCTCGGAATGCGTGGAATGGTCCAGAACGCGATTCGACTCGAGCACGCAACAGTGTCGCGTGAACGTTTGCTGGGGGATGCCGGTGGCGGTTTCGCGCTCGCGCGCGAGGCGATGATGCAGGGGCGGCTTGCGATCGGCGCCGCCTGTGTCGGCGGCCTGAAACGCTGTGTGCAACTCATGTTGCGCTACGCTGAACGACGCGACATCGCCACCGGACGACTACGCGACAATCCCGTTCTGCGTCACCGCATCGGGGAACTCGGCGCCGCGACAGCCGCGGTCGAAGGGCTTGTGATGTACATTGCAGACGCGCTCGATCAGGGCGAAAGCGTCGCCCTCGATGCATACGTCGTGTGCAAGACCGCCGGGCCGGAATGGTTCTGGCGTGCGGCCGACGACCTCGTACAGTTTCTCGGCGGTCGCGGTTACATCGAAACGAACATCGCGCCGCAACTGCTGCGCGACGCCCGCGTAACCCGGATCCTTGAAGGTCCGACGGAACCCCTGCTCATGTTCCTTGGTTCGCGGGTGCTGAATGATGCCGCGGATTTCGAACACCTGATGACGCACGGACTCGGTGCCGGGGCGCTGTTTCGCCGCGTCGCCGACGCGGCCGCGGATATCGCTGTGCGGGCACAACGCGGCCCGTTCACGGTGCCGGCCGATGCGCATCGCTGGGCGTGTATGCAGATCGGCCAGTTCGCGACGGACGCCGTGCTACTGGCTATTCTCGCGCGCGCCGAGGATGGCTCCGCCGGCGCCGCGTTCCGGCGGCAATGGGCGGAACGCCGCTTCGCGGGCGCAATCGACACCGCGCGGGCGCGCTGCGGTGAAACCGCCGTTGCGCTCGATGCCGCCGGCCTCGATGAGCTGCGCGACGCTTACGCGGCACAGATTGGCGACATCGAACAATCGCTGGCGGGGGAAGATCATGCGCTCGACCCGCTGTTACGGCGTACCACGCACGCACCGCGAACCGTGGTGCCGCCGGCACCAAGCGCGCCGCCGGCAGCAGCCGCGCCAGTCGCGCCGGCGCAAACGCGAACACGTTCCGCGCACGACATCGAACGTTTCGTTATGACCTGGGTTGGCGGTGAGCTGAAAATCGATCCGGCAACGATCGACCCCCAACGTTCATTCTTCGACTACGGGGTGGATTCCGTGACCACGGTCATGCTTGTCGTCGCACTCGAGGAGTGGCTCGGGCGTGAAATCTATCCCGAGATGGTTTACGACTTTCCGTTGATTCGCGAGTTCGCGACCCGACTCGCCGCCGCGTCCGGAGACTGAGCGAGCCGCGAGAAGTGGCCGTCGCTGCGCGTTCCGCGTTAAGCTCGGCGACGTCCGCTATCCCCGGAGAACGCCAATGAGCGCGCGCCTGTATGCCATGACCTGCGGTTGGCTCACGATGCCAATGCCGATGCTGCTGCACGGTACGAAAGGAACCCTGAAGATCCCGATCCCGGCGTATTTTATTCGTCATGCGCGTGGTACCGCGGTGTTCGATTCCGGCATGTCGCTTGAACTCCAGCGTGACGGCGCGCGGGCACTCGGCCCCATGGAGCCGTATTTCGACGTGCATTTCGCCCCGAATGAGGAAATCTCCGCGCGTCTCGGCGAAGCTGATATGGACGCCGACAAGGTCGATTATCTGATCAGCTCACACCTGCATTTCGATCATTGCGGCGGCAACGCGCTGATCCCAAACGCGCGCTGGATCATCCAGAAGCGCGAGTGGGAAGCCGCGAACACGCCGGAGCTGATTGCGGCGAATTTCTACAACCGCAAGGAATTCGATCACGGTCACGAACGCATCGAAGCGGATGGTGAATACGATGTATTCGGTGACGGCTCGGTCAGGTGCATACCAACGCACGGGCATACGCCGGGACATCAGTCGCTCGTGGTGGAAACCGCCGGCGGCCCGGTCGTGTTATGCGGCGATGCGTGTTACCTGCGCAAGACGATCGAGGACATGCACCTGCCGGCGGCCTCGGCCGTGCATGACGACGCGGCAATGCGCAAATCGCTCGAGGCGTTGCGGTCCCTGCAGCAAGCGGGTGCGCGTCTCATGTTTGGTCACGATCCGGAATTCTGGCGCGACGTGCCGCAGGCTCCGCTCGAGATCGGCTGAACGCATTACGCGATTACTCGCCGAGCACCGCCGCGCAGCTCGTGCGCTGCGAACCATCGCGCGCGAACACCTTGTCGGCGGCACGCGCGAGCGGGTTCGCCGCCAGGGAGGCGCCGATTGCCAGGCTCTCGTGCAGCAGATTCCCCGCTTTGGATTTCATCACTGGCGCGGTCAACGATCCGGTGATCGATACGGTCCGCGGATTGCCCGCAGCACCGAGCGCGAGGCCGGTTTTTGGCGCCGGCTGCAGCGTCAGTGCGATCTGTTCGCGACCGAGATCAAGCGTTCCCCGGCCGATGAGTTCGAGTTTGTCGCTGCGCGCGACGAGCACCGGCTCGAGTGTACCCGTGCTGCGCCCGCGCGCCAGGTCGAGCCGTAGCGCCGCGCATTCCAGCGGGGCTTGTGGTACCGAGTGCTGGAACGGAATTACCGACAGCAGGGTCATTGCCAGGACGTTACGGCTCAGGCGTTCGAGCTCCAGGTTATTCAGCGTGCCGCGGCCGATTTGTGCGCGCACGTGCCCGTCCACGCTCGCCGCGAGTGCGCGCATTGTATGGCCGCGGCCGTTGAATTCGGCTGTGCCGTCGAGCGTGGCCGCGGACAGATACTCCCGGACTGTTGTGAAGGCATCGAGCGCCACGGCATTTGCCGTTGCTGCGATCCGAGTCTCACCTGAGCCGTATACGTGGCTGCCTTCGAACGTGAATCCGCCATCACCGAGCGCACCCCGCACTTCTAGCGAGAGCTGCGACCGGTCCAGGCTTGCGCTCGCCTTGATCGACCTTGCTTCGGCGCCGGCGTAGACGAGGCGATCGAGGTGCAACTCGAGCGCGCCGCCGACGCCCGGCAGCCAGCGCGGGACGAACGGTACCGGTGGGAACAGGCGCGGCGTACGCGGAGTTTCATCCGCCCGCGGCGCGATCTCGATGCCGTCGCTGTGGAGCGACGCGCGCAGTTCGCGCGCGGCCACGGCATAAGCGCCGGTGAATGTGACGGCGCCGCCAGGTGTCGTTGCGGCGCCGCGCTCGATGCTGACACGGCCGTCGCGCAGTGTGATCGGCGCCACGACATCGCGCAGTTCGAGATCCGCGGTCGTCACCTTGTCGGCGCTGAAGTCGATCGACGCGCGGGCGGACAGGAGCAACGACATCCAGCCATCTGCGCGGGGTCCGGAACGTTCGGCCACCGCGCCAGCGGACGCGGGCAGCACAAGCGCGAGGGCAAGCGTGCCGGGAAGCAGGTACGCACACGCGCAGCGCACCGTATCGCTTACGTCCACGCGTCCTTCGCGACGCCTGGCGGCGGCTCCTATTTCAGCATCTCGCTGATCGCCGCGATGCCGGCCGCGGCACAGGCTTCATCCTGATCCGCGGTGGCGCCGCTCACCCCGACCCCACCGATGTGCTCGCCTGCGGCGGTCATGATCGGCAAGCCGCCGGCGAACATCACGAGATTGGGCACGTGCTCGATGCCCAGCGGGCGCGCCGGATTCGAGTAATTGATCTCGCCAAGTTCGCGCGTCGAACGCGGCATGCCGGCGGACGTTTGTCCTTTCAGCTGCGCGATGCGGATACTGTGCAGATAGGCGCCATCCTGGCGGCGGAACAGTTTCAGATTACCGCCGTCGTCGTAAATCGCGATATTCACCTTGCGCCAGTTCTCCGCGGTGGCCTTCGCTTCACAGACATCGGCGATCTTCGTCGCCATGGCCAGGGTCAGATACGGTTTCGTTTCGAGCGCCGTGGCGCCAAGACTCGCGCCCACCAGGGCGAGCAGCAATACTGTTTTCATCAATGATCTCCTGGCAATCCCGCGGGTCGGCGGGCAACATGGATACGGCAACAACATAGCACACGGAACATGTCACCGAGCGCCCTGAACGCGACGCGATCTGCTACATTGTGCGGCGTTTTGTTTCGCTGCGATGGAAGAGATTGATGAAACTCGAAGGCGTAAAAGTACTGGATTTGTCGGTGTTCCTGCCCGGGCCCGCAGTGTCGTTGATGATGGCTGATCATGGAGCGGAGGTCATCAAGATCGAAAATCCGAAAAGCCCGGAGCCGACCCGTTCGACGCAGTTTTTTCCCTGGGAGCAGGGGGGCTCCACGGTGATGTTCCGCACCACGCAACGCGGCAAGCAAAGCCTGACCCTGAACCTGAAAGACCCGGCCGCGAAGGATGCCTTGCTGAAGCTCGCGGCCGAAGCAGACGTGTTTCTCGAGTCGTACCGGCCGGGTGTCATGCAACGGCTTGGCATCGATTACGACACTGTACGCGCGATCAATCCCGGGATCGTGTACTGCTCGATTTCAGCCTTCGGCCAAACCGGCAGTTGGCGCGACCGGCCCGCGCACGATACCGCGACGGTTGCGGCCGCCGGGATCCTCGACCTCACCCGTTCACCGGATGGCGATACGGGGCCGGCGATTGTCGGGGTCGCGATGGCGGATCTGCTGTCCTCGCATCTTGCGTTCGGCGGTATTGTCATGGCGTTGTATCGGCGCCAGGCAACCGGCGAGGGTGATTACATCGATATCAGCATGCACGACTCCGTACTGAATGCCTCCCCGAATATTCTCGGGCCCGTGTTCGGCGGCGATCAGGCGCCGCAACGCTTGCGCGAACGTACGCACGGCGGCAATGCGATGCTGAATGTTTATGAACTGAAGGATGGTTCGCATATTGCACTCGGCGGCGGCGAACACAAGTTCGTGCAGGAGTTGTTCGAAGGTCTCGGACGGCCCGAGTTCATCGAACCCGTTACCGGCCCTGCGGGCGAAGGGCACTGGCCCGCAATCGCGTTTCTGAGGGAGGCGTTCCGCGAGAAAACGCGCGCCGAATGGGAAGCGTGGTTCGAAGGCCGCGACGTGTGCTGGATGCCGGTAATGGATTTGCACGAGGCGTGGAATTCGCCGCACGTGCGCGATCGGGAAATGCGTGTGACAGACCCCGATGGCAATGATCACGTTGGCATCCCGATTAAATTTCAGAACGAACCGGGACAGATCGATTTCAGTCTGCCGGAACTCGGTCGCGACAGCGAAGCGATATTGCGTAAGCTTGGCTATTCCGTCGAAGCGATTGCGGACATGAAACGCGCCGGCGCAATCTAAACAGGTGTGCGTAAACTTGCGGCGTTACGGCTTCGGGACCGGGATCACACGCTACACTCCATTCCCGTCCCGTCCGCGCGATTTGAGGAGAAGGGTCGCGGGTCCAGCGAGCTTGATGGTTCTTGCTTTCGGGGCACGTATTCAGTATCCGGCCGCAGTGTACGGCGTTGCCGCGTTTTGCTTGTACACAAGCAGGCGCCGCTGGTAGGACAGTACCTGCTCGCCACGGGTATTGTGCGCGCGGGTCTCGACGTGAAGTATGCCTTCGTTGGGTCGCGATTTTGATTCACGCTTGTCGAGAATGGTCGACTCCGCCTCGAGCACATCGCCAGGGCGGACAGCGACGCCGAGGATCACATCGGTCCAGCCGAGGTTCGCCACCACGCGGCCGAACGTGCGCGTTGTCATCGCGGTAACGACTCCGACGATCCAGGTTTCCATGAAGCGGAACTCGCCGTCGGCGTAGCAATCGATCCAGTCCCGATCGTGGTACTGGGGACCAAGTTCGAGCGCGCGCCAGGCGTGCTCCATACCCTCATCACGCAACAGCGTTCGTCGTGGCCAATGCACGATCGTATCGCCAGCCGCGCAGGACTCGAAGAACAGGCCGATCTGCTCGGTGAGCGCGCCGTCCGTCTCAGTCCGATGCGCAAGAAAACGGGGCTCAGCCGCGGGGTTACCGAGTGTACCGGCGCGGTCTTCAGGGTGGTGCCCGCGACGCCAGATGAGGACGCGGTAGGTAACACGAGCGATTTCGCGCCCGTCCTGGTTGATGCCACGGCACAGCACCTGTACTTCGCCCAGGTCCGCATCGTCAAGTGCCGTGGTGGCGAGAATCTCGGACTCCGCGTACAGGGTGTCACCGCCGAAAACCGGCGCGGTCATCGCGATTTCGTCGAAGCCGGTGAGTCGATGTTTGCGCGCGAATGTCTTCGAAGACATGCCGATCAGGCGCTGCAGCGTAACCGTTGAGACCATAAGTTCGCGATTCCACGCAGTCGCGCCGGCATACGTCGCATCGTAATGGATCATCGCCGAGTTCATCGTGTCGAGCGCTTCGTCGACATTGTCCTGTTGCGACAGCGTGACCCCGGGACGATGGCGAATGACCTGGCCGGCGGCGAAATCTTCGAAATCGAAGCCGAAGCGTTCCCGGTAACGATGTTCCCCCACGAGATAATAGGCGTAGCGACTCATGTTGATTCCCACGATGTGATCAATTGGCCCATGATGATCGCACAGTCGTTTGAATTGCCGCCAGCGAACGCCTGTTCTATGGTGCGGATCAACGACCCCGGAGACCGGCGCGATGCTCACACATGATCAACTCGAGGACTACGAAAACAACGGCCTGATTTTCCTGCCGGGCCTGTTTACGGGCGAGGAAATCGAAGCGCTTAACGCGGAGAAGACGAGAATTTTCTCGCTTGCCAGCGCTACCCATTTGCGCGCGGCATCCGGTGAAACGCTCGGTACCACCGCGATGGACCGGTTGAGCAAACTGTATGCGCAGCTGTTATGTGACGAACGCCTGTTGTCGATTGCCGAACAAATTCTCGGTCCCGGGCTGTATTGCCATCAGTACAAGATCATTCTGAAAGAACCGTTCGGCGAATTGTCGCTACCCTGGCACCAGGATTACGCGCCCTGGCATCACCACGATGGCATGCGTACCGCGAGCGCGCTCAGCATCGGAATTTTTCTCGACGACGTGTCGGAATTTAACGGACCGATAACCTACATACCGGGATCGCATCGGCACGGCCTGCTCGACTACGAGGTGATCGACGTGCCGGGCACGACACCGATCCCGAGCCTGTCGAACACTCGCGTTACGGAACTCGTGGCCGCTGGCGGACTTGTTGCACCGAAAGGTCCCGCGGGTTCCGTCACCGTATTCGACTGCTGCACGGCACATGCGTCAGGACGCAACCTGTCTCCGTCCCCACGTCATTTGATCTACTTGAGCTACAACCCGGTGAGCAATGCGATTACCGCACCGAGCCGGGCGGATCATTTCGCGAACCGGGATTTCACTCCGCTTGTCATGGCGCCGCCCACGGCATTGCTGGGTTAGCAAGCGGCGGCAGGTTAGTTACCGCAGGTCGCGCAGCCGCCGGAGCGCGGCGCGCAATGGTTCGCGGCGCAGATGCCGGGCGATTTTCTGTAGCGACAAGCCGGCGGCAACCGGACGCAACGCCGCGTGGTCGCCCTCGCAGAAGCGCACGTAATCGCCGGCTCGCTGTTCAACCGCATGCAATTGTGCGGGCGTGAAATGCTCGCGATAGCGTCCGCTTGCGCCGACGTTGAAATTGTAGACCCGCTGCTTTCCGCTCACGAGATGTTTCACGCTAGCCATCGCCGCTTCGGGATCGATGCCGAGAGCACGGGCGATGTCGCGCGCAGCATCCGGTGAACCCGTGAGATAGGGGTAACCGAGCTTCAGTGAGCGGGTGTTGTGTAACCAGTCGCGTGCAACCTCGTCGATGTGATGCAAAGTCGACTCGATTGCGTCATCGAGCGAGTGCAGCTCGACGAATCGCTGGTAGGTATTGCTTTCAGCGCGTGCTTTTTCCGCTGCCTCGAAAGCAGACAGTGCGGCGTCTCGCGGGTCGCGGTAAGTGACGATGCTGCGCAGGCGCCCGGCTCGTTCGAGTCGTTCAACGGTCGCATTGCGGGGTGAGTGCGTTTTCATTACGAGCATCGCGCTTGCCGGCAGCTGTTCATCGATCGGTCCAAGCGAATCCAGGTCGGCCACGAATCCGGTTTTGTCCTGGCTGTTGATGTACGCCTCTCGCATTGCGATCTGGTCGTTCCCGATCGCCTGCACCATCGCTCGCGCGAGTTCGGTCGCGAACGTGCTGGCCGATTTCGGTACGCCGTAGACCAGAATCAACATACGGGCGGCTGCTCTGGTGCTGGTGATGCTGTCACGATCGCGATCAACTCAGGCGAGTTGGCGGCGCAGGTCTTCGAGGCGCACGATAAGATCGTCGAAGTCGCGCTCATCCTGGTAGCGCGAGGCCTGGATGTAATCCGTGGCGCCGAGTTCGGCGCAGGCGGCGAGCTGTTCCACTGCCGCGGTCGGGGATTCCGGCAAGGCCCCAATCAGGATGATGTCCGGCCGCGGGCGGTCTGCAGCCAGGGCCATTTCCGTCAGGCGTTCTACGCGTGGCCGCAGCTGAGCCGGGTCGATCCCCATGGGCAGCCAACCGTCGCCGCAGCGGATCGCTCGCGCAAGTGCGGCGTCGGTCATGCCGCCGACATAGATCGGTGGTCGTGGCGGATTGGGCCGGAACAGGAACGGCTGGCCGTGAGCGCTGAGCGTATCGTCCTTCGCGTCGAAACAGGCGCGGATGAAATCGATGGTCTCATCCGTGATTTTACCGCGCGCCTTGCGCTCAACCCCGAGCGCACGAAACTCCGGCGCCATCCAGCCGGGACCGATGCCAAGGTGCAATCTGCCGCCGGACAGCTCCTGGATAGTGGCGATCCATTTCGCAGTGGGCAGGGCGGGGCGATACGGCAGCACGAGCACGCTCACGCCAAGGTGGATCCGGCTCGTTGCGGCGGCGAGGAACGCGAGTGTTGCGAGAGGATCGAGCCAGCGACCATCGGAACCTTCCGCGTCGTCGGGCGGAATCGCGATATGGTCGACGGTCCACAGGTGGGCGAGGTTCGCGGCCTCCGCCGCCTGTGCGCAGTGCCGGATGCAGTTCGCGCTTGCCGCCGCACCCATATTCCTGATGGCGGTGCCGATTTTCACGCGACGCGGGAGAGAAAGTCGCTCACCGCGGCGATCGCCGCGGGTTCGTCGAGCATCGGGGCGTGACCCCGACCGGGTATCTCCACTGCTTCGAGGTCCGGTCGCCGCCGGCGCATTTCCGCCACGCAGGCTGGCGCGAGGATATCCGAGCTTGCGCCACGCACGACAAGGATCGGGATGTCTTCAAGCACATCGAACGCCGGCCACAAATCGGGTACGGCCGGGGCTTCGGTGCGGTCACGCAAGGAGCCGGCGATTGCCGGATCATGTGCGATCACCGGTAGCCCGTTTGCATCTTCCCGGTAGAGCCTGCGTGCGAACCGGCGCCAGTCGGCGGCGCCGTATTCCGGAAACGCAATCGCGTTCGTGGCTGCGACCTGTGCCTCGGCGTCGGCCCACGTGGTGACGGGTTCGAGCTTGCCGACGTAGCCACGGATCCGATCGAGGCCCGCCGGATCAATAACCGGGCCGATGTCGTTGAGCACGACGGCGCGAAAGCGCGAGCGGTCCATCGAACCCATTACCAGCGAAATAATCCCCCCCATCGAGGTGCCAATCACGATCACCTGTTCGATGCCAAGGCCGTCGAGCAGATCGAACATGTCGCGACTGTACACGAGCGGGTTGTAGTTCCCGGGATTCGGGTCATAGGCGGACTTGCCGCGCCCGCGTTGATCGACGGCGATCAGGCGGAAATCTTCGCGCAGGTGTTCGCACAGCTCAGCGAAATCCGCGGAATTTCGCGTGAGGCCGTGCAGACACAATATCGTTGCGCGCGGGCGTGGATGCGGGTAGTCGCGAGCAAACAGGCGCAGCCCGTCCCGGCTGGTATAAAAAACCTCGTCGAACGTACTCAATTTCCGTTTCTCATCACTGCAATTCCGCCATTGTAATCGAAGCGTCACCGCTGCATTGAAGCATCGGGTATGGCGGCCGAAGGTGCCGGAATGCAGCACGTCTCCCAGCTGCTTCGGGACGGCCAGCCCGGCGAACGACTACGAGGTAATCGCCGAAAGCACAGCGGCCAATGGCTTCAATTAAGCATCGCTCACGCATTGTTGCAGCAGGCGCGGGCGAACGGTGCAAGGACAGCCATTAGCGGCATGCGCCCGTGTCACGGCCGCTCGTTCATCCGGCTGCTCGCCGGCCATGAACACCATTGACCCGGATCGGCGCCAAAGCCGGGCGAGCCGCGCTGTGACAAGCACACCCGTAGGGCCATAGAATATTCCCGTCTCACAAAACAGCGAACACACGGGTAAGCGCTATGATCGATCTGTACTACTGGCCTACACCGAACGGCAAGAAAGTGACGATTCTGCTCGAAGAACTCGGCGCGGATTACACTGTGATCCCCGTGCACATCGGGCGCGGCGATCAGTTCGCCGAGGCGTTTCTCGATATCTCGCCGAACAACCGTATGCCCGCGCTCGTCGATCGCGCGCCGGCGGATGGCGGGGAGCCGATCGCCGTGTTCGAATCGGGTTCGATGATGATGTATATCGCCGAGAAAGCCGGTCGCTTCTGGCCCCAGGACGTGCGCACGAAGTACGAAGTCAACCAGTGGGTGATGTGGCAGATGGCGAACCAGGGGCCGAAATCCGGCGAACAGGGTCACTTTCGCCGACTTGAAGACAGCCAGGGCGATCAGACCTACGCGAAGACCCGCTTCAACGATGAAGTGAACCGTCTGTACGGCGTACTCAATCAGCGGCTCTACGATCGGCCCTATCTTGCCGGCGACGAGTACACGATTGCGGACATGATCTGCTATCCGTGGACGGAAGGCTGGGAGATCCAGGGGCAGAATATCGACGATTTCGTGTACTTCAAGCGCTGGTTCGAAGAACTCAGCGCGCGGCCCGCGGTGCAACGCGGCATGGCGGTTGGCAGTGAACTCTCGCTGAATCTCGATGACATGAGCGAAGCCGAGAAAGCGGAGCTCAGAAAACTGCTTTACAACCAGCGCGCCCGACCGGTGCGGACGCGCTGAGTGCAGTGGCGGCGGGCCGCTAGTCCCTGAGCCAGGGCACGAGTGCCTGGGTAACCGTCGCGGGCCCGAGGATCTGCGGCGCCTGGGCGTAGCCGAGTTCGGCGAGTTGCTCCCGCGTTTCGGTAATGAGCCGGTCGAATGTGATCCGCTGGTAACGCCGCAAGCGCGAAGCGAGTGCATAGGTAAACGCGCCATAGCTGGTGACGCCGTGGCGGTACTCGTAGGAAAATTCGCTCTCGTCGCAGGCTTCGATGATCAGGGGCAAGTACGGGCCGAATTCGTTCGACTCACGTTTCTTTTTCATTGCCCGGTACTGGGCTTCCGTCTGACCCCGGATCAGTGATGCACGCCCCAGCCGCGTCGTCGCTCCGTCGGACCCGAAGAACGCGCGTAACGCGGATTTTTCGCGCGAGAACTTGCCATTAAGGCGTTCGAAATCGCGCGGCACCCACATTTCCGTCTCCGCATCCCACTTAATCGAGCGATGGCGAATATCATCCGGCGGATCGATTCCGCGCGCGCGTGCGCCGCCGTCGCGATGCATACCGCCTGAATGGCAGCAGTCGAAGATCATCGCGAGACGGGTATCGAACGGTAGCTGACTGTAGAGTTCAAAAATGCGGTCGTCCGTTACGGCTGTCTCCGGCGACCAGTCGAAATCCCACGGCACGAGTGTCTCGGTATGGCGATCGGGTTCGTTATCTTCGCCGTATTGCGGGATCTTCGCGCCGTGTCCGCTGAAATAGAACACCCGCTCGTCGCCCGGCTGCGGATCGTCCATGAGCCATTCCATGCGCTCGATGATGCCCTCTGCGGTTGCGCGTTCATCGAGGCAGGTACGAATACTCTTGGCCGGAAATCCGCATTCCTGCAGTACCGAGCTCATGAGGAACACATCGTTGACGCAGCCTTCCAGGCGATCTGCTTCACGCGGGTAGGCATTGATACCAATCAGGAGCGCGCGCCGCCTGGGCCGCGCGGGCGCCCGGCTGCGCCGGCCCCGGGATACGGCGCGTGGCGCGGGCGCACGCGCGTCGAGGCGTTCTGTGGCCAGCGGTTGCCACACCCTTGCGATCGTGTTGCCGTGCGCGAGGTACTCCACCGCCGAATGATCCGCGATGCCGTCGATGTCGAAGCGGGTATCGACCTGCATGAAGCGGTCGCTGTCCCACAGTTTGATCGGTGCGGTAAACACGTCGTCCTCTTCGTTGTACAGGTGATACCACCGGTGCACGCCGAGGGGTTCGATGCGTCCCGGGGTGAGATTTCGAATCACGAACGGATTGCCGAGTTGTGAACCCAGTGTGACGTAGCGCGTACGCTTCAGCGCATTGCGCACTTCGGCTTGCTGCGCATCCTCGTGCGAGAAGGCGTTATAGGTGATGAGCGAACCGAGACTGTGGGCAAGGACGACATCGGGTTTTACGCTTGCGATTTGCTCGAGCAGGAGTTTGCGGGTGCGGCGCTGGAAACCCTCGTCTTCAACCCAGGCGACGACGTAACCCGCGGTCCATTTCACCCGCTCGGATACATCTCCGATAGCGCCCTTGCGACGCTGAAACGCCGAGCCGACAGCGCTGCGGCCGAGTTTCCACACGGCGCGCATCGTCTCCCAGCCGGAGATGTCAGTGGCGGCGAATATCGAATCGTAATTGACGAACGAGAATTCGAAGCTGATATCGGTTTGAGTCGGGATTACGCGCCTGACGGTCTGTTCCCAATCATGCTCCCAGGTGGAATCGCGGTGATCGCCGAGGCCGTGTACCCCGAGAACCCTGATCGTTGTGCTCATGGCGGACTCCTTTTTCTCTGCATCGCGCGCGATGGTTCGTTCCGTGTGCCGCTGTGAATCGTCACCGATTTTGCGAGTCGGGGTAAAGTGCTTTATCGCCGTGATCGCGCCGTCGCGCCGTGAGTCCCGACGCGGCGGCGAGCGGGTTTATCCGAGCGCGTTCGACACCACCTCGAACGTATCCTTGGACAAGCCGTCGATCGCGCGGATCCGCTGCAGCGCCTCGCGCGCATGCGCCTGCCGCCCGGCATCGAATTTTCGGAAGCGATCGAACGCGCGTGCGAGTCGCGCGGCGATCTGTGCGTTGATGGCGTCGAGCACGATCACCTGGTCGGCGGCGAACGCGTAACCGCTACCGTCCGCGGCATTGAATCGCGCATGGTTGCCGTGGCAGAACGCGCCGATCAACGCGCGTACGCGGTTCGGGTTGCGAATGTCGAAATCCGGATGCTGCATGAGGGCCTGTACGCGATCAAACGTGTCGGGCAAACGCGAACCGGCCTGCACGGAAAACCATTTATCGATGACGAGCGGTTCGTCGCGCCATTTGTCATAGAAGAAACTGAGCGCGGTATCGCGTTCGGGGCAGTCGCAGTTCGCGAGCGAGACGAGCGCGGCCATGGCCTCGGTCATGTTGTCGGCGGAGCGTAAGTGTGCGGCGCACAATTCGATGATGTCCTGGGTGTGCAATTCCATCAGGTAGCCGAGACACAGGTTGCGCATCGCACGGCGGCCCGCGCTGACCGGATCGGGGCTGTAGGTGCCGTCGACGGCGAAACGCGCGTAGGCCGCGCGCAACTCCGCTTCGAGTTCCGTGGCGAGCCGGCGCCTCAACGCGGTGCGCACGACGAGAATGCTTTCCGGATCGACTTCATCGAGCTGCTCGGCGATATAGCCCGCATTTGGCAACGACAGCGCTTCCGCCGCAAAGGCGGGGTCGGCGTCGCTGTCCGCCAGTACGCGCCGTACCGCGCTGATGAAATTGTCCGGAAACGCAATGGCCTGACCGCCGCGATGCGCCTCGATGCCGCTCAACAGTACGTTCAGGGCGAGGCGTTGGCCGGCTTCCCAGCGATTGAACGGATCGCTGTCGTGCGCCATCAGGTGCGCCAGCTCGGCGTCGGCATAATCGAACCGCAGCGTCACCGGCGCGGAGAAATGGCGCAACAACGACGGCACCGCGCCCGGCGGAATATCGTCGAAATTGAATCGCTGCTCGGCTTGCGTCAACGACAGCACGCGCGTCGCGGGGTCTTCCGGGTTGTCGCTGATCACGACGTCGTTGCCGTCGCTGTCGATGAAGCCGACCGCGACCGGGATATGAAACGGCGCCTTGTCAGCTTGGCCAGGCGTCGGTGCGCACGTTTGCGTCATGAGCAGACTGACCGACCCGCTATCGGTGTCGCGTTGCATGGTTACCGCAACCGCCGGCGTTCCCGCCTGGTGATACCAGCGCTGAAACTGTCCAAGGTCTACCCCTGACGCATCTTCCATCGCGGCCACGAATTCTTCCGTTCGTACCGCCTGCCCGTCGTGCCGTTCGAAATACAGATCCATGCCGGCGCGGAAACCGGTATCACCGAGCAGCGTGTTGATCATGCGCACAACCTCGGCACCCTTGCTGTACACCGTCGCGGTATAGAAGTTGCTGATCTCGATATACGCTTCGGGCCGGATCGCATGCGCCATCGGACTCGCGTCTTCGGGAAACTGCGCGGCTCGCAGACTGCGCACTTCCTGGATTCGCTGCACCGCTTTCGAATAGCGATCCTCGCCGTAGCGCTGATCACGGTAGACCGTGAGGCCTTCCTTGAGACTGAGCTGAAACCAGTCGCGGCAGGTCACGCGATTGCCGGTCCAGTTGTGAAAGTATTCGTGCGCGACCACGCGGTCGAGCATCATGAAATCGCCGTCGGTGGCGGTGTCCGCGCGGGCCAATACGTACTTCGTATTGAAAATGTTCAGACCCTTGTTTTCCATCGCGCCCATGTTGAAGTCGCTCACCGCGACGATCATGTACTGGTCGAGGTCGAGTTCGAGTCCGAATACCTCCTCGTCCCAGCGCATTGAGGCTTTCAGCGACTCCATCGCGTAATCCGCCTGATCGATTTTGCCGGACTCGACGAATACAAGCAGGTCGACAGTGCGCCCGGAGGCGGTTGTAAACGTATCGGCGAGCCGGTCGAGTTTCGCTGCAACCATCGCGAACAGGTACGAGGGCTTTGGAAACGGATCCACCCAGCGTGCCCAGTGGCGTCCGCCGGGACCATCACCCGTGGCGTCAAGGTTGCCGTTCGACAGCAGCAGCGGAAAGCGCTCCTTATCCGCGTAAATCGTCGTCGTGTATCGGGACATGACGTCCGGGCGGTCGAGAAAATACGTGATCCGGCGGAAGCCCTCGGCCTCACACTGCGTGAAGTAGCCGTCCTTGGAACGGAACAGTCCCATTAATTGCGTGTTGCGATCGGGGTGAATGCGCACCTGGGTTTCGAGTTTGAACGCCGCCGGCAGGTCACCGATGGTCAGATATTCAGGTGCACTCGTATAGCGTTCCGGGTCGAGCTTCGCGCCATCAAGGCTCACTTCAAGTAACTCGAGTTCGTCGCCGTCGAGTACGAGCGGTGCGTCCGTATCACCGGCTGCCGGATTCCGCGTAACCGACAGATTCGCGGTAACGATGGTGTCCTCCGGGGTAATGTCGATGTCGAGTACTACGTCGCGGATCAGGTACGGCGGCGGCGCATAGTCTTTCAGGTACGTTGTTTGCGGGGTTGGGTTCAGCATAGTTCGTGGTTCCGGAATGGCTGCACGGCTCAGAACGTC
Organism: Gammaproteobacteria bacterium; assembly: GCA_965216305.1. GTDB lineage: Bacteria > Pseudomonadota > Gammaproteobacteria > UBA11873. The sequence goes on from OZ244144.1 coordinate 1,312,001, forward strand.
ATGCGCGCGCTTACGCCACCATAGACATTGATATCCGGCGCGGGTTCGAACGCACGGCCGCCGAACGCGTTCAGACGGACGTTCGCGAAGTAATCCTCGTCGAACAGATTGTTTACGCCGATGTAGGGCCCGAAGCGGATTAGGCCGACCATGAATTCGTGACCAAGGCGCAGGTTCGAGACAGTGTGATCGCCGGCTGCCAGTGTGTTCGCATTGTCGGCGTAAAACTTTCCGACATGGATCACATCCCAGGCGGCGTAGAAACCCGTCGTATGGGTGTAGGCAAGTTCGGCATAGAACTGGTGCTCGGGAATGCCTGGCAACTCCTTGCCCACCGTGGTCGGGCTCGTAGTGAATTTGTCGAATTCGAAATCAGACCACGTATACGCCGTGGTCAGCCGCAAGCCGTCGAACAGATCGACGACCGCGGCAGCTTCGACACCCTGCCTGTCGGTGTCTGCGTTTTCGAAAAACGAGCGGTTGCCGACGTTAGTCACGTTCGTTACTTCGTCGTCTACCTGCATCGTGAAGTAGGCGACATCAACATTGATTCGCGGTGTCAGGGCGCCGCGCATGCCGAATTCGAAACTGTCGGAAGTTTGCGCGGTGACATTTGCGAAGCCGCCGAGGTTTACGTTCAGAGCGCGCGCGGGATTCGCGAGTTCCGTGAATGTCGGGGTTTCGAACGAGGTTGCATAGTTCGCGAACAGATTCATGTTGCCCCAGGCATTCCAGTTCAGTCCGACGGTGGGGTTGAACTCATCGAAATCGATTTTGCTGGATTGATTGCCGTTGGCGAGGAAGGCATCGTCTACTTCGAGTTCGACCGAGTCGTAGCGCCCCCCGACGGTGAGTTGCAGGGTGTCGGTCAACGCGAAGATATTACGGATATACACGCCGATTGCGTCGGCCTGCTCTTCCTGGTCGAACGTAAGCGCACCTTTGACCCCGGCGTTGTTGATATAGCGCTGGCGGTCATCGGTCTGCGAATCAACGTCCACCCCGATCGACACCTGATTCGGGCGCCCGAACAGTTCGCTGGTGAACGTGTACTGCGCGCCGCCGCCGAAGAAGAACCGGTCGAAGCCGGTGACCCCGTCGTCGGCGACGAACGGGATGTGCGAACCGATGGGCAGAAACGTCTCGAAATCGCGCCAGATGTAATAATTGCGCAAGGTGATTTCGTGCCGGTCATCGAGATTGTAGGTGTAGGTGAAACCGAGCTTCTGCTGGTCGATTTCCTCGCCCGCATTCGAACTCAGATTGCGTGGCTGTGCCTGCTCGCGATCGACGGCGACTTCCGCCGGCGACAGCGCGCCCGAATCCTCGCGCGTCGGCGAATCCATCGCGTTGAAAACCACCTGCAGGTCGGAATTCTCGTTGATGTCGTAGGTGAATTTCGAATTGAACGTGGTCTGGCGGAGCTCGGAATGGTCACGAAAGCCTTCGTAACTCAGATGCGAGGCGCTCATGAAGTAATTCAGCCGGTCGACTTCGCCGCCGGTTTTGATGTGATATTTCTGGTGGTCGTACTCACCCACCGTGAGACGCGCTTCGGCATACGGATCCGGCGTACCGGATTCCGTATACAGGCTGATCACACCGCCGGAAGAACTGCCGTACAGCGACGACGACGGACCCCGGATCACCTCTACGCGTTCGATAGCGCCGAGGTCGACATCATCGATGACACTCTGGCCATCCGTTACCGTCGACGGGATGCCGTCGACGAACATGCGGATCCCGCGAATGCCGAAATTCGCCCGCGCACCGAAACCGCGCAGCGAAATCCGCAGATCCTGGGCAAAGTTGTAGCGATTCTGCGAAAACATGCCTGGCACCCGGTTCAGCGACTCGTCCAGCGCGAATTGCTGGCGACCGAGCTGGATCTCCTGTTTGTCGACGACGCTGACCGCACCGGCGATATTCGCCAGACTCTGGCCCATGCGACTGGCGCGGACTTCGACGACTTCGGGTTCGGCGGCTGCGGCCGCGAACGAGAGAGACAACGTGGCCACGAGGCCCGGCGTCACAATTGCGGAGATTTTCCGTAGGTACATAACATCAGCCCAGATAATTCATAATCGCGGATCTCGCCGCGGGCGGGCAGGGTGTTCAATCCGGCAGACGGTGTCAATGCCGTGACACCACGTTGTGGTCGCGGTTGACGCCGTTGACGACGGGAGCAGCAGGGATCAGTCGCCGGACACGCCGGCGAAGGCGAATTTCACGAACATTCAAAATCGACCGCGCCCGGAGGATCATCGTCCGGTGGGGCACCGAATCCGAGTTGGCCGCTGCCCGTGAGGATGCCTTCTTCGCGCCGCAGGCGCCGCACCGTGCCCGAACGCTCGACGATCACGATGCCGTTGACGCTTTCGTCCCGCAGGTTGAAACGCCCGTTCCGATAGGTGATTTCCGCGTGCTGGCGCGACGTGAAGTTACCGTTCACGCGCAAGTCCGCGTCACGCCCGCGACCGATTCGGCAGCGCGTGTGCTGTGCGTCGATGAGAAATTCGGTGCCCTGGTAATTAAGTTTCAGTGATGCCTTCGAGGTCGGCATCATCTGCGCCATCGGGATGGAGCTGATTTGCGTCTCTTCGCCGGTCTGTTCCCAGGGTATCTTGCACACTTCGAGATCGCCGTCCCAGGCTTCCGCTTCGATGTGATCGAGCGTGTGCCAGTTCGGGAACATGGCCTGGGGCAAGGCGTCGATACTGCGTCTGGTGGTGAGAATTTCGTCAGCTTTCGCGAGACCGATAACCTGTTGCGCCGAGACCGGCGCTTCGCCGATCAACTCGTCGCCACGCCAGTTTACGTTGCCGAAGTGCCAGCCAATCTTGATGTGCAGTTGACCCATCTTGAAACGGTTTTCCTGGCACGCCTTGCGCAGGCCGGCCTGCATTTCCGTCGCGGCGAGCGCCGCTTTGATCGGGTCTTCGAAGCCGCACATGATTTCATCGCCGATCGTTTTCAGCGTTTCGCCGTCGAGCCCCGATGAGACGTCAGCGAGCAGCTGAATACACGCGGCCAGGTCCGCACGGGCTATCGTGTCGCCAAATTGTTCGTACAGACGCGTGCTACCGGAAATATCCGCGAACAGCACTGCAAGTTTGTCTAGCGTCTTATCCACTGAAGTTATGCAGGTACGGCAACGGCCCCGGAGTTCGTGCGGAATAGGGAAAGTCCTTCGCGGGGTATTTTACACATGTACCGGCTGGCGCGCGCCATGGTCGCCGTTACGCCTCTTGGCGCGTCTCGCGGGCGGGCAGCTTACTTCCGCCCTCGTCGCCGATCAGCGACAATGCGCCCGGGCCGGACCAGCGTGCGGCCCGGTGTTTTTATTGTTTTTCGGGAGTCTGTCCAGCAATGGCGCAATACGTATTTACGATGAATCAGGTCGGCAAACTGGTGCCGCCGAAACGCGAAATCCTGCGGGATATCTCGCTCAGCTTTTTCCCGGGGGCAAAAATCGGCGTGCTCGGCCTCAATGGTTCGGGTAAATCGACCCTGCTGCGCATCATGGCCGGGATCGATACGGAGATCGAGGGCGAAGCCACGCCCATGAAAGGGCTGAAGATCGGTTACCTGCCGCAGGAACCGCAACTCGACGAAGACAAGGACGTGCGGGGCAACGTCGAGCAGGGGCTCGGCGAGGCAAAGGCGCTGGTGGAACGGTTCAACGAGATCAGCGAGCGTTTCGCCGAACCGATGGACGATGAAGAAATGACCGCGCTGCTCGAGGAGCAGGGGCGCCTGCAGGATGAAATTGACGCCGCCGGTGGTTGGGAGATCGAACGCAAACTTGATATCGCCGCCGACGCCCTGCGGCTGCCGCCGTGGGATGCCGCGGTGGGGAAACTCTCGGGGGGTGAACGTCGCCGGGTTGCACTGTGTCGTCTGCTGCTGTCGGAGCCGGAGATGCTGCTGCTCGACGAGCCGACGAACCATCTCGATGCGGAATCCGTCGCCTGGCTTGAAAAATACCTGGAAAAATATCCCGGGACGGTGGTGGCGGTGACCCACGATCGGTATTTCCTCGATAACGTGGCCGGCTGGATCCTCGAACTCGATCGCGGCCACGGAATCCCGTGGGAAGGCAATTACTCATCGTGGCTGGAACAGAAAGAAGCCCGGCTGAAGGTTGAGGAAAGCCAGCAAGCCGCGCACCGCAAAACGATCGAGGCCGAACTCGAATGGGTGCGCAGCAATCCTAAGGGGCGCCAGGCAAAAAGCCGCGCGCGCCTGCAACGGTTCGAGGAGTTGCAGTCGAAGGACTTCCAGCAACGGAACGAAACGAACGAGATCTACATTCCGCCGGGGCCGCGCCTGGGTGACGTCGTGTTCGAAGCGAAAGGCCTGCAAAAAGGCTTCGGCGACCGTTTGTTGATCGACGATTTGACGTTTTCACTGCCGCCCGGTGCCATCGTTGGCATCATTGGCGCGAACGGCGCCGGCAAGACGACCCTGTTTCGCATGATCGTCGGGCAGGAGCAACCGGACGCGGGTGAGGCGCGGGTAGGCGACACCGTACAGTTCGCCTATGTCGACCAGAGTCGCGATGCGCTCGATGACTCGAAGACCGTGTGGGAAGAAATCTCCGAGGGTCAGGATATTCTGAAAGTTGGCGACTACGAGACGCCATCGCGCGCGTATGTCGGGCATTTCAACTTTCGCGGCGGCGATCAGCAGAAGCGGGTGGGTCAACTTTCCGGCGGTGAACGGAACCGGGTTCACCTCGCGAAAGTGTTACGCAGCGGCGGCAATGTACTGTTGCTCGATGAGCCGACGAATGATCTCGATGTCGAAACCCTGCGTGCGCTGGAAGAAGCCTTGCTGAGTTTTCCGGGCTGCGCCGTCGTGATTTCGCATGATCGCTGGTTCCTCGATCGGATTGCGACGCACATACTCGCGTTCGAAGGCGACAGTCACGTGGAATGGTTTGCCGGGAATTACCAGGATTATGAGGCCGATCGCCAGCGTCGGCTTGGCGACGACGCACAACCCCATCGGCTCAAATTCAAGCCGGTGGTGCGCACCTAGAACATCGCGCGGGCCGCGCGGATGGATCCGGTCGCAGCCTTGCGCGCGGAATAGCTCAGCCGCCGCCCTGTAACGCGGCTGGTTCGAGGCCACATTGCTCGCGCAAGATTTCCTCGTTATGTTCACCAACTGCAGCCACCCACGGTTGCACGGTGGCCTGGGTAGCGGAAAACAGGAAGGGCGTGTTCGGCACCGTCAACGGACCTGCACCGTCATGCACTTCCGTGATCATGCCGCGATGATGTAATTGCGGATCGGCGACCATGTCGGCGAGATCGCGGTAGGGACTGACCGGGATTTTCGCCGCCGTAAGCCGCTCGATCACCGTCGCCACCGATTCGCCCGCAGTCCAGGCGGCAACGATTTGCAGCAGGTCGTCGTAGTGGTTCAGACGCTCGGCGGTGGTGGCAAAGCGCGGATCGGCCTTAAGCTCAGGCTGACCGACGACATCGCAAATCGAGTGGAAATGGCGGGGGCTGATGAGCATCATCATGACGTAACCGTCGCGCGCGGCGAGCGGCCCGTAGAGGCGATCTTTCGTGGTCGGTTCGAGTCGTACCTGGAAATCTTTCTGCATCGTGCCGAGCAGGGCGTCGAACATCGCGATATCGATGTACTGGCCAATGCCGGTGCGTTCGCGGTAGAAAAGCGCGCTCGTAATCGCACCGAATGCCTGCAGCGAGGCGACGTTATCGGCCACCGGGGGACCAAGGTTCAGCGGTTTGTCGATCGCCGGCTGATAGCGCAGCGTCGCGAGGTCGTAACCGCTCCAGGCATGCACGACCGGGGCGAATGCGGGGCGATTTGCATCGGGACCAGTCTGGCCGAAGCCCGAAATCGAGCACATGATCAGCTTATCGTTCACTTCGCGTAGCACTGGGTAATGAATCCCCAGCCGCTGCATGACTCCGGGGCTGAAATTTTCGACTACGACATCGACGCTCGCCGCGAGTCGTTTTACCGCCTCGATCGCTGACGCCTGTTTCAGGTCGAGCGAAATACAATGTTTGCCGGCGTTCAGTTGGCTGAACAGGGCGCTTACGCCGTCACGGTGCGGCGGTACGGCGCGCATGATCTCGCCTTCCGGCGGCTCGATTTTGATAACCTCGGCGCCGAGGTCCGCCATCATGCGCGTGCAGTAAGGTCCCGAGATCACGCAGGTGAAATCGAGCACGCGCACGCCCTCGAGTACTTTCGGGCCGGTCGTCGAGCGGTTATTTTCGGGTTTCATCGGCAATCGGTGGCTGGGAACCGGTGCAATGTTACGATGTCGCGCCCGGGTTGGATAGAGAACGAGGATCCACGTTCATGCTGGACCGCAACACCATCGGCGCGCGATCGACGCCATTCGATGCCGACGTTGAGAAAGGTCGTCTGCGCCTGTTTGCGAAGGCGATCGGCGAGACGAATCCGGTGTACTTCGACGAAGCAGCCGCCCGCGATGCGGGGCACCGCTCGCTGCTGATGCCACCGACGTTCCTGTTCTGCCTCGAGATGGAACAACCGGATCCGTACCGCTGGTTCCGTGATCTGAATATCCCGCTGCCCTATGCGCTGCATGGCGAGCAGGCGTTTCACTATCACCGCGCGGGCTATGCCGGCGACGTGATGACGTTTGTTGCCGAGATCGTCGACATCTACGCGAAGAAGGGCGGCGCGCTCGAATTCGCGGTGCAGGATGTGTTCATCACCAATCAGCACGACGAAGCGGTCGCGGATTTTCGCCGCACGATTGTCGTGCGCAATCCCTGATGGAGGACGCGACCATGCGCTTGCCGGACTACAACGCGATCGCTCTCGACGACGAAATACCCGTGCTCGAAATGCCGCCGCTGACACGCCAGACGCTGGCGATTTACTGCGGCGCGTCCGGTGATCACAATCCGCTGCACGTTGATATTGATTTCGCGCGAGAATCCGGGCTCGACGACGTCATCGCGCACGGTATGCTTGTTATGGCGTACATGGGGCGCGCACTGACGAACTGGGTTCCGCAGGACGCGATACATGTATTCGAAACGCGCTTCCTGGCGATGACCCGGATTGGCGATGCGATTACCGTGCGCGGCCGGATCACGGAGAAATTCGATGACGCCAGCACGCCGTGCGCACGCGTTGAACTGACGGCTGCCGATCAGCGCGGTGAGGTCAAGACCGCCGGGGGCGCCGTCATCGCGTTTGTCTGAATGCCGGTGAGCGTCGTCCGCGATTCCTGCTTTGGAGGTGACGTGATGAAGGCGATCGTGTGCGGGATCTTCATGCTCATTGCAACGCCGACGGTTGCGGAGACCATCCACATCCCGGTGGGTCAGCAGGCCCCCGAGCGGCGCGATTTGCCGCGGCCGGTACGGGGCATGAGCGCGACGCAGGTTCTTGAAGAATTCGGCTTGCCGCAAAGCAAGACCGACGCGGTTGGCGACCCGCCGATCTCCTCCTGGCGCTACCCGCAATACACCGTTTATTTCGAATCCGATACGGTGATACACAGCGTACTGCAACACACCCCGCGAGTTGATGCGGGCGCGGAGCAGGGCGCGCCCGCGCCGTAGTGTGCACGGGTGACCGTCGGCTACGGTCAGCCTGTACCCGACAGCGCACCGGCGTCTGTCGCCGCGGGCTTCAGCTTGCCCTGGAACCACCAGCCGAGTAGCGCGATGGCCGTTGCGGTAACACTGAAAGCAGTGCTGTAGCCGAAGCGATCGATGATCGTACCGAGCAAGGCCACCCCTGCGCCCTGACCGATCATGAGCGAGAACGCAAACAAGGACACCGCGGTGCCGCGGGCGTCGGGTGCGAGTTCCGTGGCCAGGGTCTGCAGCGTATTGTGCATGACATAAAAACCGAAGCCGCACACGATCAATACCGGTACGCAGAACTGCCAGCTCGGCGCCAGCGCGAGGCCGAAATAGCAGGCCGACATGAGCAAGGCGCCGACGATCACCATGCGTCGTTCGCCGAGCGTGACCACGATGAGCTTCGCGGTATTGCTGTAAATCAGGCTGCCAATGCCGAAACACGCGAGCATCACTCCGACCCAGGCGTAACCGATGTCAAACGTGTGGTGCAGGAACGCGCCGATGAAGGCACTACCGCCAAAAAAGAAAAAACCCTCTATCGTTGCCGTGATAATCACGTGGCGTGGACGCCGCTGACGCAGCAGCGCGAAGTACGGCTGGAACAAGCTGCGCCCGCGCAATGGCGCCGAACGCAGCGTTTCGCGATGGTGATTCGAAAACCGCCACACGAGATACGCCATCGCGCCGACGATCACGCCAAAGACCACGAAGATTACCCGCCAGCCGAACAGCTCCGCCATGATCCCGCCGAGACTGCCGCCCGCGATCTGCCCCATGATCAAACCGTTCAGATAACGTGCAATGACCGGTTGTCGTACTTCATAGGCAAAGTGATCGGCAATAAACGCCATCGACAGCGGCACCACCGCGGCCGTGGCGACCCCCGCCATGAAGCGCAGCAGCGCGAGCATCTCGATGCCGCCGGCGAACGCGCACGCGAGCGTAAACACGGCTGACGCGGCGAGCGCGAATACGATGATGATGAGTTTGCCGAAGCGGTCGCCGAGCGGGCCGTAGACGAGCTGGAACAAACCGTATGGCAATGCAAACGCGCTGACAATAATGCTCGTGCGGCCGACGCTGAGACCGAAATCACTGGCGATGATCGGGAGCAGCGGATCGGTCACGCGCATGATTGCGACAACGATAAAAGCGGCTGCGCTGAGCCAGAATATGATTTGGTTCATCGGGTACGGGTCTGCATGGGTCGGCACACGGATCGTGCCGCGGGCAACCGCGCGTGTGCGCGGCCGGCGTATGATACACGAGCGGTCACGATTCGGGTTCGCTTAAGGAATTGTCGACCGCGGCCGCTGTAACCGCATGGGCCGCCAGATTATTTGCACATCATGATCGCTTTGCACACGACGCATGCGAGCCACACCGCCGCTCCGAGCCGGTCGTCGCCGGCAGTGGCCAACCCGGCTTCGGAACCACCGCAGCGTTCGGCCTCAGTGCCGGATCCCCAGCGGCAATCCGCCGCCGCGGTTGATCCCGCCGAGAAACGACGCCTGCAGGAACTTGCCGCCCGTGACACCCAGGTGCGCACGCATGAGCGCGCGCATCTCGCTGCCGCAGGTGGACTTGCAACCGGCGGCGCGCGGTTTCAGATGACGCGCGGCCCGGATGGTCGCCAGTACGCCACCGGCGGCGAGGTCAGTATCGATGTCGCCCCCGTCCCCGGCGATCCTCAGGCGACGATCGACAAGGCGGAGAAAATTCGCCGCGCGGCACTCGCGCCGGCCGAACCATCGCAGGCCGATCGCGCCGTGGCGGCGCGCGCCACGGCGATGGCGAACGAAGCGCGGATCGAAATGCAACGCGAGGCGCGGGAAAGCGAGCCTGATGCCGATGTCGGCGTGTGCCCTAACTGTGGCGGTCGCCACGGGCCGGACAACGCCACCACAGGCACGGTAAACGCGGCGCAGGGCTACCTGCCGCAGTCCGAGCGGAACCCGAGTGCGGTGGATACTGCCGTGTAGACCGCGCGGATTGTGTGAGCCAGTACCGTCCCGGGCTCAAACCCCTGTCGGTGGCGCGCTGGATGTTTTATACCCTCGATAATTCCCCAGCGGTCGTCGAACGAAGGAGCGGAGCATGCACACGAAACGATGGATCCCGATCTTCGCGCTCGCGTTACTGCCATTCCAGGGCGCAATCGCGGCAATTGAACTAACAGAATTCGGCGCTTATACGACCGCCTCTTACGGCGATTGCACCGGCGTCTGTAACGTTGCCGACAACATCGCACTCAGTGGCGGCATCATCCCGAGCCCGAACGGCCAGGGTGCGGTCACGAGCTTGCTGGACCACGGCCCGGCAAGCCTGAACGGCGCCGGCAACATTTTCGCCGAGGCGACGATACTCGGCGGGCTGAACGCGCCGTTACTGCGTGCGAGCGCAGATTCCGTGCTGGACAAGAATACAAGCGCCCAGGCCGTCGCCGTGCAGGGCTATACGGTGACGAGTGGCGGCAGCGGCCAGATGATCGCGGCGGACGTGAGCCTGACGGGAACGATTACGAATCCGGCCAGTAATGATCAAACCGGGCTCGCGGCGGCAGTCAGCATCGTTCAGGTCGATGCTCCCGAAGATTTCGAGTTCCTGTCGGGTGTGTTTGCGATACTTCTGGGCTTGACTACGCCCGACGTCGAACTCGAACAGACTGTTCCCGGCGCGGTAAACCTGACCGGACAGGTCAACAGGACATTCGACGAAGGTGATCAGTTTTACGTGGTTGCGTTTCTCGGCGCGATCGCGGGCGGTGCCGGCGCCAGCGCCGTTTCGCTCAGCACCCTGACAATTGATTTCGATGCGGCGTCGGCCGCGGTGCTCACGCCGGCTGCGGTACCGCTGCCCGGAGCCTTGCTCCTGCTGCTGCCGGCGCTCACGGTATTACGACGACGTCGGCGCGGTTAACGGGTCGCCGGGTTGCACGGACGGGGTCTGCGTGCGCAAACCCCGCCCGGGCCGGTAATGCCGTGTCCGGCGGTGCTTATTTCTGAAACGCCGGTATCACTTCCTTCGCGAACAATTGCATGCTCGAGCGGATATGGTGCGCATCGAGGCCGGCGAACGCCATGCCGCACACGATATCCGTCACGCGTCCCCGTTTAACGTAGTCGAACAGAATTTCCTTCGCGTCGTCCGGCGTGCCGACGATTGCCGGCTCACCGAACATGTCGAATTCCTGTTTCGCGATCATTTCGTCGACTGAAGGTATGCCCGCGAGGGCGGCATCATCGCCCGGTTGGTCGTTCGCTTCACCGAACCATTGCGCATAGCATGATGCGGTGTGGTGCAGCGCCCGTGCGGAATTCTCCCAAGCCTGTTCGCGACTCGGCGCGACGTGGATCCAGCGCAGCTGCGCGGTATTGAAATCCGCGGGATTGCGGCCGGCGGCTTCGAGGCAGGCATCGTAATGCGCGACGTTCGACATCGGACCGGTCACCTGGTAGTGGAAGCCCATCTTTGCCGCGCGTTCAATCGCCTTCGGCGCCAGCGCGCCGATCCAGATCGGCGGATGCGGACGCTGTAAGGCGGGCGGTGAAATGCGGATTTTGTTCAGCTTGCTGAACTTGCCGTCAATCGTGACTTCCTCGTCCTGCAACAGGCGCTGGACGATTTCGATACCTTCACGCAGACGCGCGCCACGTTCCTGCGCCGGAACCCCCTGGTCGTCGAATTCTCCCGGCCGATAGCCGAGCCCCACGCCGAGTTCGAAACGGCCGTTCGAGATCAGGTCGACGGTGGCGGTATCTTCCGCAATCCGTACCGGATTGTGCAGCGGCAGCAGCACGAGAAACGTGCCGATCCGGATCCGGGTCGTGCGCGAGGCGATGGCGCCGGCAATCGGCAGCAGGGATGGCGAATAGCCGTCATCGACGAAGTGATGTTCGGTGAGCCAGGCGTGGTCGTAGCCGAGTGCTTCCGAGTCCGCGATGAGATCGAGATGGTTACGATACAGGTCCTGCCACGGCACCCGGTTCCACGACGGGTTCCGGAACGACCACAAGCAGCCAAATCTGAGATTCATGTTTTGCCTCCTGTTGAATTCTTCGATGCATTTTATTTTCGTCCGGCGAAACTACACGCACAGCCCGAATTCGGCAACCGCCGAGCCGCCGTTGCGCTGGCGTGCGGCGCTGGAGACCGCTATAAAGCGTGCTGGCCCGATACACACCGAGTCTGCGCATTGGTAGCCGCCGCGCAGAGACGGCCGGCGCCGGCTTGCCCGCAGTGCGGGATCGTCGAAGATTTGGCCTGGCTGTCGCCGGCGAAGACCTATGGAGTCAAAGCGTGACGAATGAGAATGTGATCAACACGACTGTCGCGACGTTCGAACAGGACGTTATCAGCACCTCCCACGGTAAGCCCGTGCTCGTCGATTTCTGGGCCGAATGGTGCGGCCCTTGTCGTTCCATCGCACCGATCCTCGAGCAACTCGCCGCCGAACTCGATGGTGAATTGCTCATTGCGAAAGTCGACACGGATGTGGAACAGGAACTCGCGCAGACGTTCGGTATCCGTTCATTGCCAACGATGATGTTGTTCCGGCACGGCAAGCCGGTCGAACAAATCATCGGCGCGCAGCCGGCGGCGGTCATTCGCGCCGCGGTTGAGAAGTTGCTGCCGCGCCCCGCAACCGCGCTGGTCGAGGTCGCGAGGGCGCAACTCGCCGCCGGCGATACGGAAGCGGCCGCCCGCAATCTCGATGAGGCGCTGGCGCTCGACGCGGACGACTATGCCATTCATCCACTGCTTGCGGACGTGTATATCCGACGCGGTGACTATCGCGCGGCGGAGAAACTGCTCGAGACCTTACCGGTGAACGTGGCGACGGACGACGCGTTCGCGCGGGTGAAAGCGACGTTACACCTGGCGCGGCAACTGCCGGCCGGCACTGATCGCGAGGAACTCGCACAATCCGCGGGTGAGGATGTCGAGGCGCAACATTTGTTGTGCGTTGCCGATGCCATCGGCGGTGATTTCGACGCGGCACTGGAACGCCTGTTCGATTTGCTCGAACAGCATCGCACCTGGTGCGATGGCGCGATCCACAAAACGATACTCGATGTGTTCAAATTACTGGAAGATGACGATCCGCGCCTGAAAACCTGCCGTACGCGTCTTGCGCGAACGCTTAACTGATCCGGGAAAGTCTTATGACGAAAGCTTTGTGCCTATTCGCTGTTGCGTTCAGCTTCGTGGCTGGCGAGGCAGTCGCTCAAGTTCACGACCCGCGGGCGATCGATGCCGACCCGGCAACTGCGACCGCCCCGATCGCGCCTGTGCTCGACGGCCTGGGTGATCAGTCGATGAACGTGACGACGTCGAGTGAACGGTCGCAATATTTTTTCAACCAGGGTTTGCGCCTGACGCTCGGTTTCAACCACTCCGAGGCGCTGCGTTCGTTCAAGGAGGCCGTGCGCCTCGATCCGGACAATGCGATGGCCTACTGGGGCTGGGCATTGGTGCTCGGGCCGAATCTGAACTTGCCGATGCAGCCGGCAGTGGTACCGGAAGCGTACCGCGCAATACGGGCGGCGGTGAGACTGAAGGACAAGGTCAGCGCGCGCGAGCAGGCGTTCATCGATGCGCTTGCCGTGCGCTACACGGACGACCCGAAAGCGCCTCGCGCACCGCTCGACCGGGCGTATGCCGAGGCCATGGCCACGGTCGTCGAGCACTATCGTGATGATGCGCATGCCTGGACGCTGTACGCCGCGGCACTGATGAATACGAACCCGTGGGATTACTGGTATCGCGACGGTTCGCCAAAGCCCGCGACGGTAACGCTGCTCGCGGCGCTTGATCGCGCGCTCGAACTCGATCCCGACCATGCCGGTGCGCACCACTACCGGATCCATGCGGTTGAGGCGTTTCGTCCCGAACTCGGGGTTGAGAGCGCGGACAAGCTCGCCGCGCTCATGCCGGGATCAGGTCACCTCGTGCATATGCCGTCGCACATTTACATGCGCGTCGGGCGGTATGCGGATTCCTACGCGACGAATGTGAAAGCGATCGCGGCCGATGAAAGCTACATCACGCAGTGTCGCGCGCAGGGCATGTATCCGCTCGTGTACTACCCGCACAATGTGCACTTTCTGTCGTGGTCGGCGATGTTCCAGGGACGCAGCGAGGAGGCGATAAGGGCCGCGCGCAAGGTCGCCACCTCGGTTGGTGCGATTTCGCGCGACAACATCTGGGGCTTGTACGAATCATTTGGTTCGCAGCCGCTGTACGTGCTCGCGCGTTTCGGCAAATGGGAAGAAATTCTCGCCGAAGGGGTACCCGGAGAAGGCAGTATCTTCATGAATGGCGTGTGGCATTACGCGCGCGGTCTGGCGTATTTACATACCGGCGACCGTGACGCCGCCGCCGATGAGCTCGCGCGCCTGACGGCGCTCCGCGAACACGTCGAAGCCGATCCGGATTATCGCGTCGGTTTTGGTGCCGCGGGTGCCCTGCTCAAGGTTGCCGAGGAAGTACTGCGCGGTGACCTTATCGCCAGGGACGGGGATTTCCACAGCGCGCTCGCCCATATCGAGCGGGCTGTGCGCCTTGAGGATTCATTGCTGTACAACGAACCGCCTGACTGGTATTTCCCGGTGCGGCACGTCCTCGGCGCGATACTGCTCGACGCCGGTCGCCCGGCCGAGGCGGAAGCGGTGTACTGGAATGAGCTTAAGCGCTATCCGCACAATGGTTTCAGCCTGTTTGGCCTGGAGCAGGCACTCACCGCGCAGGGCAAGGACGAACTGGCGCGCGTGATCCGCGCGCGGTTCGAGGACGCGTGGTCCGAGGCCGATGTGGAACTGACGAGCTCGCGCTTCTGAGCCCCTCTTGCAGCCGGGACGAGCTACAGCCGGTATACCGCCGCGGCCGTGTCGTGGAATAGCTGCGCTACTTCCGGATCGTCGTAGGGTTCGGCGATCCGCTTGTAAGCGTTCCACAGGGTGCGGTAACTGCAGGAGCGGCCGTCGGGCGGGAAATTCGATTCGAACATGGCCCGGTGCGGCCCGAACGTGTCGATACACCAGCGGATGTGGTCGCCCCAGCTTGTGGCGATCAGCGCCGATCCGGGCGGCGTTTCGCGCCGATGCCAGCGGTTGCCGTAACTCGGCATACCGATGCCGCCGAGCTTGATCCGCGTATTCGGCAGCGCCGCGAGCGCCGCGAGATGGTTGCGACAGAATGCCAGCACGTCCTGCCGCTTGTCCGCGTAGGGCCCAATCCCGAGTGGCGCGCCGAGATGATCGAGCACGATGGTCGTCTCGGGTGCCGCGCGCGCGAGTGCCACAAGTTCGGGTAACTGCGGATGGTAGAGCCAGGCGTCGTACGTCAAACCCATGGTCCCCAGCGTGCGTACCCCTGCAGTGAACTGCGCATCGAGCAGCAAGCCGGCCGGCGGTTCGGCCTGATGGTTGACGATGTCCGGATTCGGATCCCACGCCACGGCATGCCGAACGCCGCAAAAGCGCTCGCCCGCCACTTCGATGTGCGCGTCGAGCACTTCGGCGACGTCACGCCCCAGGCGTAGATCCGCTTGACCGATAATGCCGCGAATTAACGGCCGTCCGAGCAGCGCCTCGAGTTCGGCGGCGCGCGCCAGCACGAATTCGGTTTCGCCCACGGGCGCGAAACTCTCTGGCCCGTGATTGCGGTACGCCGATCCGCATTCGACGTATATCGAGCTGACGATGTTGTGGCCATCGTTGATGTCTGCGGCAAACTCCCGCGCGAGATAGCGATCGTCCGCGTGATCCCACAGATGATGGTGGGGGTCACAGATCGGCAGTTCCGGACGCAGCACGTCTTCGACGACGGACGCGCGCCAGAGCGCGCGTGGTGTTTTCGTTGGCGGATTATTAGCGCTCATAGCCAATGATATCTCCGTGATCCCGGGCGGCGCTCAACGCGCGGATCGTAGTGTGCCTGCAAGCTTGCGTTGAAGACGCTTCATCGCACCGCACCGCATTGTACGCGCGGAGCTTCAGTTGGCGTGAAATACCTGCCAGCTGAACGCCACCCCCAACGCCGTGATCGTCTCATTCGCCTCTTGCAGAAAAGCCATGCCGACCGGCGGCGGCGCTTCGCTCAGGGCAACAAGGATCTTGCGTTCCGTATCCTGGCCATCCGGATATGCGCGGTCGATTTCGCCGGAACGGATGAAGTGCATATACGTATTCAGCTTCGCCTTGAGCGCGTCGATGTGCGCAGCAGGGTCCTCCCACGGGTCCGGATCCGCGATCGTGAGTACGCAGCAACCGTCCGGCGCGATGCCGATGAAGTCGATTTTTTCGGGATCCGCAAGTGCCATCGTCAATCCGGATTACGCTTAAGGCTTCTGCATTGTAGTTTGTCGCGCCGCGCCGTTCACGCCACGCGCCGAGGGTGGTGCGCTCGACCTGTCGCGCGCAGGCTGTGTAAAGTCGCCGTTCCGTTATTCGCAGGTAAAGTATTGTGGAAAAAGAACTCGAACTCGCACAACAGGCCTACGACGTCGTGGTGAATTTCGTCGTCAACTATTCGTTTCAACTCGTCGGCGCCATCATTATTCTCATCGTCGGTTTTATCGTCGGTGGCTGGGTTTCGCGTGCTTTATTGCGCTTGCAGGAACGCCGGCGCGTCGATGTGACACTGCGCCAGTTCATCGCAAGCACCGTGAGGCTCGTCGTGATCGGTCTGTTTGTCATGATTGCGATCGGCAAACTCGGGATCAGCATTACCCCATTCATCGCGGCGCTTGGTGGTCTCGCCGTTGGTGCGAGTTTCGCAATTCAGGGGCCGGTGTCGAACTATGGGGCGGGTTTCGTGATCATTCTGACCCGCATGTTCAAGGTTGGTGACACGATCTCGGTGCAGGGATGTTCCGGGGTGGTCAAGAACATCTCGCTTGCCTTGACCGTGCTCGTGGCCGAAGACGGCGAAGATATCGTCATCCCGAACAAACACGTCGTTGGCGAGATACATCGCAACAGCTATATGAACCGGCTGGTGGAAGGCAGTATCGGGGTGGCCTACAGCGACGATCCGGATCGCGCGATCGACGTCATCACGCACGCGCTGGACAGCGTCACCGCGATCGCGACGGAACCGCCGCCACAGGTGGGGATCGAAGCGTTCGGTGATTCCTCGGTTAATTTCGCGTTTCGCTACTGGGTGCCGAGCGGTTCATTTTTCGAAGTGCAATACGCCGCGAACCGCGCGGTGTTCAAGGCGCTCGGTGCGGCCGGCCTTACAATCCCGTTCCCGCAGCGCGAGGTGCGCGTGCTTGACCGTGCAACGGCGTGAGTGCTCAGTGTAATCCCGTGCGAGTGGATCGGGTGCGCTACGCCGCAATCCGCCCGGAGCGATCGCGCACAAGCGCGGTTCCCGGTAGCGGTTCGACCTCGCAGGCTCCGCGCGTTCGGAACCTGCGATGTTGTTCCGGATGTGTCCAAATGGATCCGCGGGCCGGTTTAATCGCTCACCCACGCTGCACGCTTTTGCACCAGTTTGCCGTCGCGGTAATCGGCGAACGCCTGTTCGATTTCGTCCCGCGAGTTCATGACGAATGGCCCGTACTGTACAACCGGTTCGCGTAACGGGCGCCCGGCGACGAGGATGAAGCGCAGTGCTTCGTTTGCCTGCACGACCAACGCATCACCGTCGGACAAGGTTGCGAGCGCATGTGTCGGCAGGTTCTCCTCGCCAACCATACCGCTGCCTTCGTAGGCATACACGAACGCCGCCATGTCGGGCTCGATCTCGTGCGTGAACGTCGCCCCCGGTTCCAGTGCAACATCGAAATATGTGACGTGCGTGTGCGGGTCATCGACAGGTCCCCGACTGGCGCCAAGCGTACCGCTGATGACGCGCGCCCGACAACCCGGGGACACGACTTCGGGAATCGCGGCAGCGGAAAATTCCTGGTAGCCCGGGTCACTCATTTTTTCTGCCGCCGGCAGATTGATCCACAACTGGAAACCGCGCATGAGGCCGGCGGTTTGTTGCGGCATTTCCGAATGAATGACCCCGCTCGCCGCCTTCATCCACTGGATGCCGCCGGCGTCAAGATCGCCCTGGTTACCCATGCTGTCGCGATGTTGCATGTGACCGTCGAGCATGTAGGTGAGGGTAATAAACCCCCGATGCGGGTGATCCGGAAATCCGGCGATGTACTCGTTGGGATTGTCGCTGCCGAAGTGGTCGAGCATGAGAAACGGATCGAGGTGGCGCAGTGACGGCGTCCCGAGCGTGCGATGCACGGTAACCCCGGCCCCTTCGGCGAGCGCCTGGGCCTGGACAAGTTCGGAGATTGTGCGGTTCATTCAATATGTCCTTCGATGAAGCGTTGCAGATTGCCGGCATCCATGGCGCCCGACTGCCGCGCCACTTCGCGGCCGCCGCGAAATACGATCAGCGTCGGGATCGAGCGAATATTGTACGTCGCGCCAACGGACGGTACGTCCTCGGTGTTCAGCTTCGCGAGCACCGCAGAACCGGCAAACTTACGCGCCGCTTCATTGAATGCCGGGGCCATCATCTTGCATGGCCCACACCAGGGCGCCCAGAAATCGACGACAACCGGTAGATCGGATTTCCCTGTCATTTGCGCGAAGTTCCCGGCGTTCAGTTCCACTGGCGCCCCGTCGATGAGCGCTGCTGCGCACTGCCCGCATTTCGGTTTTTCATGGATCCGCGCGGCCGGGATCCGGTTGATGCTGTTGCAGTGCGGGCACGGGAGATGCATGGGCATGACGGATCCTTGAACTCGGTGAGAGGATGAAATGGGGGCAGGCGCAATCGTTTTCAACCGGTGTGGCCGACATAGCATAGCTGGTGTGGCCCGTGGTATCCGTTTCCCAACTATGCCTAAAATTCGCGCAACCGAACACACCGCAGTTAGTGAGGATTATTTATGCGCATCATCGCGACCCCGAATGACATGAAACAGCACATTGGCGAGGAATTCGGCGTGTCCGAATGGGTGCTGGTGGATCAAACCATGATCGACAAGTTCGCCGATGCCACCGGCGATCATCAATGGATACACGTGGATGTTGCGCGAGCAAAGAATGAAATGCCCGACGGCAAGACGATCGCACACGGTTTTCTCACCCTGTCGTTGATCCCGCGCCTGTCAGCCGGAATCTGGAAAATCGAGCAGCGCAGTCGCGGCGTCAATTACGGGCTGAACAAGCTCCGGTTTACCGGCACCGTACCGGTTGATACACAGGTGCGTCTGCGTCAGACGCTGGTGAACGCCGAGGACGTGAAGAACGACGGGGTGAGACTTACGTTCGAACATGTCGTTGAAATCGAGGGCGCGGAGCGCCCGGCGCTCGTCGCCGAAGGACTTAGCATCGTTTATCCGTGACCGCGCAAGCGAGGCCGCTGTTGCGGTGCAGCACCCGCAGCCGTGTTCAAGTCGAATTTTCGGGCTAGAATTCATTGAATGTTTGGCTCACGTTTCGACGTTTAAGCGCTTAATTTTCAGCAGGAGGAATCCGCATGCATGTAGGTATGGCGTCAATTTTCCAGAACCCCGGCAACGAGAACGGCGTGAGCGACTATGCCGTTTACCAGGACGATCTCAAACTCGCACTCATGGCTGAAGGGCTCGGTTACGAATCGGTGTGGGGGGTAGAACATCATTTTACGGATTACACGATGACCCCCGACGTAACGCAGTTTCTGTCGTTCGTTGGTGGCGCGTGCAAGAAAGTGAAACTCGGCACGATGGTCATCGTGCTGCCATGGAACGATCCGATGCGCGTGGCCGAAAAAGTCTCGATGCTCGACTGCATGACCGAAGGGCGCGCGATTCTCGGCATCGGGCGCGGCCTCGGCCGGGTCGAGTTCGAGGGTTTCCGCGTCGATATGAACGAATCGCGCGAACGCTTCGTCGAATCTGCCGAGATGGTGCTCGAAGGGCTCGAACAGGGATACTGTGAGTACGACGGCAAATTCATCAAGCAACCGAAAGCCCGCATTCGGCCCGAGCCCTTCCGTTCATTCCGCAACCGTACTTACGCGGCGGCCGTGTCGCCGGAATCCTCCCAGATCATGGCGCGCCTCGGCCTCGGGATTCTCGTGATCCCGCAGAAGGACTGGGCCGATCATGCCCAGGAACTCGCGGATTACAACGAGACGTTCCGCAAGATGCACGGGGTGGCGGCACCGCGGCCGTACATCGGCAGCTGGATTGCATGCGACAAGGATGCCGGCAAGGCGGAGGAAATGGCCCGCAAGTACATCGGCGGCTACTGGCAATCGGTGGTGAAACATTACGAAATGTTTGGCGACCATTTCCAGAACACAAAAGGTTACGAGTACTACAAGCGTCTGCCGGAAGCGATCAGTGAAATCGGGATCGACGGCATGTCCGAGTTTTTCATGAGTCTGCAGACCTGGGGCACCCCGGAAATGTGCTATGAAAAGATCAAGGACGTGCACGCGCGCACGGATTGCTGTGGTCTCACCGGCGTGTTCAGCTACGCGGGCATGCCGCACGAGATGGCCGTAAACAATATGACCCTGTTTGCAACAGAAGTGATGCCGGAACTGCGCAAGCTCGGGCACAGCCCGGTGTTTGATCTCGAGGAAGATGCCGCGCCGGCGTTTGCCGCCGCTGGCGCCTGAGCGGCCAGTACCGACTCAGCAAGCTTGACCCGACCCGGTGCGCTCCAGGTTGAGCGCGCCGGGTTTTTTTATGCTCGCCGAAAAAAGCACCCCAGCGCTCGGTATAGCGCATGCGCATCGTGAGTGCCGGCGAGTTCGCGGATTGAATGCATCGCGAATGTCGGCACGCCGACGTCTACCGTACGGATGCCGAGCGCAGTCGCGGTAAGCGGGCCAATCGTGCTGCCACAGCCCATGTCGGTACGCGCGACGAAACGCTGCACCGGGACGCCGGCCACATCGCACGCGTGCTTGAATTCCGCGACTGTCTCATTCGTCGAAGCGTAAGCCTGGTTGCTGTTTACCTTGATCGCGGGTCCCGCGTTCAGCACCGGCGCGTGCTGCGCGTCGTGGCGGTCGGAGAAATTCGGATGGATGCCGTGCGCGTTGTCGGTTGAGACTAGCATCGATTGCGCGATGGTCCGGGCGTAGGCTTCGTTAGTTTGCGTGAGGCGTTCGAGCACGCTGCGCAGGAACGGTCCGCGCGCGCCGACGGCAGATCCACTGCCCACTTCTTCATGATCGTTGCAGACGATGAGCGCGGACGCCGGCTGCTCGAGATCGAGCAGTGCGCGCGCGCCGACATAGCAGCTGAGCAAATTATCCAGTCGCGCGCTCGCGATGAACTCCTCATGCAGGCCGACGATGGCGGCTTTTTCGGCTGGATACAGGGAGAGTTCGAACGCGCTGATTTCAGCGTCGGCAGGGACGGAGCCGGTTGCGCGCAGCTGCTCCTGCAGCACTTCGTGCAATTCGAACGGATGGTCGTCGCGGCAGACTACCGCGGGCAGATAAGTCTGTTTGTTGATCGATCGGTTCTCGTTCGCTTCGCGATCGAGGTGGATAGCGAGGCTGGGAATAATCGCGATCGGGCGCGCGAAATCGATCAACCGTTGTTCGATTTGACCGTCGCCGTGGCGAATACTCACTTGCCCGGCGAGCGACAGATCGCGGTCGAACCACGGATTCAGCAGCACGCCACCGTACACTTCCACCCCGAGTTGCCAATATCCGTGGGCCTTGAACGCGGCGTTCGGTTTCAGTTTCAGACACGGGCTGTCCGTGTGCGAGCCGGCCATGCGAATGCCGGTCTGCGCGAGATCGCCGGCCAGCGTGAACGCGATCAGCGACGAATCACCGCGCGTGAGGAAATACCTGCCGGCGGCTTCGATCGACCATGCCGCGGCCTCGTCGAGACGAACGTAGCCGGCTTGTTCGAACGCGGTGGCGAGATTGTGAGTCGCGTGAAACGGGGTCGGCGAGTTGTCGAGGTAGTCGAGCAGATCTTCGTTGAATGCGCGTTCGTCCATCAAATGGGTGTCCTTCGTTCGAGAGGCCTAAGGGGGTGGTGGATCGTGCCCGATCGCGCGCGGCACGGCCAGTCACCGGTGCAGGCGGCATGCAGGTGGGGAGCACCGCAAATGCCGCCTGCCCGAACCGATGCGCATCGCGATGGTCGACCGCTGCGGACCTGCCTCAACTCAGTGCGGCGCCCGGCATGCCGATCATATCCGTGACCCCGTAGTCGACGCCCATCTGCGTGAGCAAGGTCGTCGCCTGCCCGCGGTGATGGGTGTGATGATTGAAAAAATGCGTCACCGCCTGCCAGTACACGTAAGCGCGGGGCGCCGGATTGACAATACTCGTGTAGCGCAGCGTGCCGGCGAGCGTGTGGTCATCGAGTTGTTCCGTCCAGCGTAAGATGCGGTTGTCTTCGGCGACCCGTGCCGCGCGCAGCTGCGCGAAATCCGCATACAGTTCCGCGTCGAGGCCCGAAACCGTGTACGGCTCGTTTTCGAATCGTCCCATCCAGATCCGGTCGGCGAGCAACAGGTGATTCAGCGTGCCGTGCAACGAACCGAAGAACGCGCCGCGATCGGACTTGCGCTCGCGGTCCGGCACGCTGGCGCATGCCGCATAGAGCTTGTCGTTGATCCAGGCGTTGTAGCCGGCGAGAAAGCGGAAGTGTTCGGCGGTCATGCAAGTCCTCCGTGGGCTCTGGCGCGCGCCCGGCCGGCCACCCGCAGGTACCGATGGCGCAGTACACGATACTAACCGGAGCATATGAAACGGGGCCACTGCGACGACGTGGCCGGGATCACGCTCACCGCAGCGATGCTGATCGTCCCGTTCGCATCGATGCGCCCAGGGAGGGCGGTTGCCGGTAGGCGGCCGCGCGATGTCGTGCCCGGTTGCGTTCGTGCACCGGAAACACCGGGTGCCGACGCAGACGCGCGTGGCGTTATTGCGCAAGCCGCTTTCGTCGCTGAACATCCCCGGCACGGATGCTGTCGCGCTGTCGGTACCTGCGCCGGGATAAGCCCCCGCGCGGGTGCGGAAAGCCGGCTTTCACTGCCGGTCGACAGTCGTTCGCCCGGGTTTCCCGGCGCGAAATTACGCACCACGGTGGTATAGTCGGGTGACGATCATGCAGCGGTCCATCGGAATGAAGCGGAAGTCTATGAATCGAATCCTATTGATCGGCGTTTGTTTCGTCACGCTGCTCGCGCCGCAGTGGAGTCTGGCAGCCGAGCCCGGGCAGTCTGAAGTCGACGTCTGGGCGACATTTCTGAAGCCGAAATATTTCGGTGACCGGGAAATCCAGCCTGGCAAGTCCGTCATCGAACTACGCATCCCGCAACGTGCCGAAGACGCGGGCGTGGTGCCAGTGAGTCTCAACGCCCAGATGGCCCAGTCGCCGGAACGGTACATTGAGCGCATGTACGTGTTCGTCGACAAGAATCCGAAACCGCTCGCCGGCACGTTTCATCTCACCCCGGGTATGGGCCGTGCGGATCTGTCGATGCGCCTGCGCATCAACGAATACACGAACGTCCGCGTCGTCGCGGAAATGAATAACGGCGAGCTGCATATGGACGAGGGCTATACGCGCGCGAGCGGCGGTTGCTCCGAACCCCCGCAGTTTCTCAAGCTGAAAGAAGCCCGAGAACGGATTGGACAAATGAAATTCCGTGCGCAGGCGAGTGACGAAGACAAGGCGCTCGCCCTGGGTCAGTTGATCGTAAGCCATCCGAATGTCACCGGCTTGCAGCTGAACCAGCGCACGCGGGCCTACGTGCCGGCGGAATACGTGACGAAGGTGGTTATCTCATTCAATGGCGAACACGTGATGACGGCCGAGACGGACATTTCGATCAGCGAGGACCCGAGCTTCCGATTTTTCTTCCGCCCCCGCGAAGGCGGGACGATTTCGGCCGAGATGACGGATTCGAAAGGCCGCAATTTCACTCGCACGTTCGACGTGGAGGGTGCGCAGTCGTGAGCACGGTGGCCGCTTGGCCGCCGTTACGCCGCGAAGCGGAAGCCATCGTGCGCGTCTGCGCGGAGTCCGAAATTTACCGGGAGCAGCTGCCGCTTGCCGGTGCACGACTCCTCGATCTTGGCTGCGGCGCGGCCGATCACACGCGCGCACTCGCGACGCTCGAGCCCACACTCAGCATCACTGCGCTCGAAGTGGATGAAAACCAGCACGCGAAAAATTGTCGCGCGAAAGCCCCGGCCAATATTGAATTCAAAGCCGGCGGCGCAGAAGCGATCCCGGCGGCGACGGCAAGCTTCGATCTCGTCGTCATGTTCAAATCATTGCATCACGTGCCGGAACCAGCACTCGATACTGCAATGCGCGAAGTCCATCGCGTACTCACCGACGGTGGGCTGGCCTATATTTCCGAACCCATATTCGCCGGCTCGTTCAACGACATTCTGAAACTCTTCCACGACGAACAACACGTGCGCCGCGCCGCATTCGCGGCAATTTCCCACGCCGTGAGCGCGGGCCTGTTCGAGTCGGTCGAGCAGATTTTCTTTCGCGCGCCGGTGTTCTTTGCCGATTTCGCGGATTTCGAGCGCAAGATTATCGGCGCGACGCATACCGAGCACGCGCTTGATCCGGCAACTTACGCCGAGGTGAAGTCGCGCATGCAAGCGGCGGCCGGGCCAGACGGTATCCGTTTCGAGGCGCCAATGCGCGTAGACCTGCTGCGCAAGCGGTCGTAAGCCAGGGAAAATTTGCCTTACTCGACGATCTCGTCAATCGTAATCTCGACGGCTTCATCCTGACCTGCGGTCACTGCCGCGACCGTGCCTTGCAAATCACCGGCGGTGGCTGTGGGGCTGCCGCTGCGCGATATTCTTGCCGTGATATCAACCGTCACACCGGGTGTGAGGCGGAATTGCGGCGCCATCGCGCGCGTTTCATCGAGAACGAACGACCGCGGCAGCTCTGAAGGCGACGTTCGTACTACCGCAAGCGGTGGCCCCCCGCCGCCCGGCGCGCGCGCGAAGACGAACAAACTGTCGCTCGCGGCGACGCGTCCGGCAAGTGCGGGCGCGAGCGTCACACGCACGGAAATTGCGCTGTCGTTGCTGGCACCCTTGGCGGGATCGGCGGCAGGCTCGGCGCGGGCGGGAGCGGCGCCAACTTTGCCACTCGCAGCAGTAATGCCGGCAATGATTTGGTCGAGCTCCTGCGTTTCCGCGCCGCGATCGGCGCTGAGTTCGCGCGCGCGTTGCAGGCGTTGCAGCGCGAGGTCCTGTTGCCCGGCTTCCGCCGCGGCGAGTCCGGCAAGCCACAGCGCCGCGATGTTATCCGGTTCGAGCGCGAGCGTGCGCTCTACCAGTTCGCGCGCCTGCGCTCCGATGCGACCATTATTCGTCATTGCCAGCGCATCGGCATACTGCAGCATCACCTGGGGTACGTCACCGAGCAGGGCGTAGGCATGTTCGAACGCAGTGACGGCCTCGGCGTAGCGCGCCATAACCATGTACGAGCGCCCCAGCAGCATCCAGCCCTCGGCGCTGTCCGGATTCTCCCGCAGCCGCTGTTCGAGTTGCGCCATCACGGTTTCCATCGACTGCTGACCCGCTACGTCCGCTGCGGGTGCAGCTGCCGGCGCCTCGCTGAGGTGTGGCTGTCCGAGGCGGGTATACGTGAGCAAGGCAACCCCCGGGATCACGAGGGCGATAGCCGCGGTGGTCAGCCAACGCGCAATCGGCTGCCCCTCGGCCGGCGTTGCGGTGTCCGCTTCTTCGAGCAGCGCGCGCGTAATTTCGTCTTCTGCGGCCTGGCGATCCGCCGCATCGATCACCTGATCGTCGAGGTCCGCGGTGAGTTCCGCGAGCCGGCGCGCGTGGAGCGCGCGGTGAGAATCGCGGCTACCGTCGACGGCACGTGCGCGCAGTGTTGCCGGCAACAGCAAGCCGATGACCGCGATCAGGAGGGCGGCGGCGATAAGCCAAAATGTATTCATTCAGGTCTGGTCTGAGTTGGATTCGATCAATGCGCGTGCCTGCGCCCGCTGCGCCGCGGTCAGCGGTGCTGCGCCGGTGCCGCGCGCGCGGGTCGTCCGGCGCACGATAATAATGGAGCCGAGCAATAACAGTGCGGGGCCGAACCACAGTAGCCAGGTGGTGAGTTTCATCGGTGGCTTGTACAACACGAAGTCGCCGTAGCGCGCGATCATGAAGTCGGTAACGGCCTGCTTGTTGTTACCGGCGACGACCATCGTGTAGACCTCATCACGCAAATCCTGGGCGAGTTCGGCGTGCGAATCGGCCAGAGACTGGTTCTGGCAGACGAGGCAACGCAGTTCCTCGAGCAGCGTTTCATAGCGTTCACGCTGGTGCGGGTCGTCGAACTCGACGGGTGTATCGGCGGCGAACGCGGGCAGCAACACCGTCACCAGGATGAGCATGAAGGCGTGCCTCATGACTCACCACCGAGTTCATCAAGCAACGGCAGGATCACATCGTCGAGTACTTCGCGGGTGATCGGTCCTACCTGCTTGTAGCGAATGATACCGTGCCGATCGAGAACGAAGGTTTCCGGTACGCCATAGACGCCGAGATCGAGCCCGAGCCGGCCTTCCTGATCGAAGACGGTACGTTCGTACGGGTCGCCGTGGCGCCTCAGCCAGCCGAGGGCATCGTCACGCGTGTCCTTGTAGTTCAGCCCCACAATGGGGATCCGGCCGGCGCGGGCGAGTTCGACCAGCAAGGGATGTTCCACCCGGCACGCGGCGCACCACGAGGCCCACACGTTCAACAAGCGCGGTGTGCCGTGCAGTGACTCGGCGGAGAGCATCGCCTCGCTGCCGAGCGCCGGTAGCGAGAATGCGGGCAAGGGTTTGCCGATCAGCGGCGACGGGACGTGTCGCGGGTCGAGTTTCAGCCCGACCGCGAGAATCGCGATAAGCGCGACGAATACCGCTATTGGTATCGCGTAGCGCATCGCCTGCCTACCGGGAACGCGCCGCGACGACCGTTTCGCGGCTGCGGGCAGGGCTGAGCAGGCGGGTATCGAGGATCGCGAGCAGGCCGCCGCAGGCCATCATCAGCGCGCCGAGCCAAATCCAGCGCACGAACGGCTTGTAGTGCATGCGCACACTCCAGGCGCCGCCGTCGAGCGGTTCGCCCAGTGAGACGTACAGGTCGCGCGTGAACCCGGGTTCGATCCCGGCCTCGGTCATCGGCATGTTACGTACGTGGTAAAGGCGCTTCTGTGGCTTCAGGCTTGTCTGCAATTCACCGTTGCGCAGGATCTCGAAACGTCCTTCGGTGGCGCGGAAATTGGGGCCTTCGAACGTGTGCAGGTCGACGAAGCGGAATTCGTAGCCGGCAAGTTCCGCACTGTCGCCTGGTGCGAGGCGCTGATGTTCATCGACACTGAAGTAGCTCGTCATGACGACCCCGACAACCGTGACCGCAAAGCCGCAGTGGGCGGTGCACTGGCCGATAAACGCACGCGGCAACTGTACGAGCGCAAGCCACGGCCGCTTGCGTCCGTGGCAGCGCGCGATGATGCCGCCCATCGTGGTGCAGAATATCCACAGCGCGAAGCCGACGCCGATCGCGACCGCGACGATCTCCTCGCCGCCGAGCATCGCCACGGCAATGACCGTGCCGATGATCGCCGCAATCAAGGCGTGCCGTGATGCGTGCCACAGTCGCGCGACGGAGTCGCGCTTCCAGCGCGCGAACTGCCCGAAGCCGAGCACGACGATCAGCGGCAGCATGACGGCCGTGAAAACAGCGTTGAAATACGGCGGGCCGACAGAGATCTTGCCGAGGCCGAGTGCTTCGAGCGCGAGCGGGTACAGTGTGCCGAGGAGCACCGTCGCCGTCGCCACCGCGAGCAGGGCGCTGTTCATCAGCAGGAACACTTCGCGCGATACGGGTTCGTAGTCGCCGCCGGCAAACGTGGACGGACCGCGCCAGGCATACAGGATCAGCGATCCGCCGATCACGGTGCCGAGCAGTGCGAGAACGAAGATCCCGCGCCCGGGATCCGTCGCGAACGCATGCACCGACGTCAACACGCCGGAGCGGACGAGGAACGTGCCGAGCAGGCTCAGCGCGAATGTGGCGAGCGCAAGCAGGATCGTCCAGTTTTTGAACGCGCCGCGTTTTTCCGTCACCGCGAGCGAGTGGATCAGCGCAGTGCCGAGCAGCCACGGCATGAACGAAGCGTTCTCAACCGGATCCCAGAACCACCAGCCGCCCCAGCCGAGTTCGTAATATGCCCACCAGCTGCCGAGCGCGATGCCGACGGTGAGAAAGATCCACGAGGCAACCGCCCACGGCCGGATCCAGCGCGCAGCCTGCGCCGTGATACGGCCCTGAATGAGCGCCGCGATGGCGAAGCCGAACGCGACCGACGAGCCCACATAGCCGAGATACAGCATTGGCGGGTGGATAATCAGTCCCGGGTCCTGCAACAGCGGATTCAGATCGCCGCCGTCCAGTGCGGCCGGGATGAGGCGGGCGAACGGGTTTGAGGTGAACAGCATGAACGATAAAAACCCGATCGAGACGATGCCGAGCACGGCGACGACGAGTGCCGAGAACGCCGGCGGCAAACCGCGATCGAAAACCGTCACGGCGACCGTCCAGCCGCACAGGATCACGATCCACAGCAGCAACGAGCCCTCATGGGCGCCCCACACGGCCGACACCCGGTAGGCCACCGGGAGCGCCGAATTCGAGTTCTGCGCCACGTAGGCAATCGAAAAATCGTTCGTGACGAAGGCGTGGACGAGGATCAGAAATGCGCCAAGCACAAGCGCGAACTGGAGCCGGGCGGTCGGGCGGGCCAGCGCGATCCAGTTCGAGTAGCCGCGGATGCCGCCAACGAGCGGGAAAAATGCCTGAACAACCGCGACGCCAAGCGCGAGCGCGAGCATGAAATGACCGATTTCGGCAATCATTGCGGATGCGGTGGCAGCGTGCCGGGTTTCGCGGCCGCCAGCGCGCTGGCGACTTCCGGCGGCATATAGTTCTCGTCGTGTTTCGCGAGTACCTCGGAGGCCTCGAAGACGCCGTCTTCACGGCTGCGACCGTGGGCGACGATGCCCTGACCTTCGCGAAACAGATCCGGCAGGATGCCTTCGTAGGCGACGACCACCTCGTGCACCGTATCGGTGACCGCGAATTCCACCGCCAGGCTGTCCGGTATGCGCCGCACGCTGCCATCGACGACGAGTCCGCCAACCCGGAATTTGCGCTCCATCGGCGCGGCGCCCGCGGCAACTTCGCTGGGCGAGTAGAAATACATGAGGTTCTTCTCGAAGGCGGTCAGGATCAACGCCGTGGCGACGCCCATACCGGCCAGGATCAACCCGATAGTCAACAGGCGTTTTTTACGTTTTGGATGCATGCTCGTGAGATTCCCGGGCGATGTCCGCCAGTAAGCTTCTTTCCCGACGCCTCGCCCACCAGGCATTCAACAGCAGAACGACGGCGCTGATCCCGTAGGAAAACCAGACGTAGAACGCATACCCGCCCATGTCGAAAAATTCGCTGCTCACGGTGTGACCACCGTGCGCGCCGCGCGTTCCTTAACCCAGGACGTGTGGCGTTCCGCTGCAAGAATTTCCGCGCGCGCCCGCTGCAGCATGACGGCGAAAAAATAAAACGTGTAGGCAAGGCTCATGATCAGCAAGGGTATCAGCATCGAGGTATCGATCGATGGTTTATCGAACTTTGTTACCGTGGGTCCCTGGTGCAGTGTGTTCCACCACTCTACGGAATAATGAATGATCGGAATGTTCACGGTACCGACGAGCGCAAGAATTGCGCCTGCACGCGCCGCCACCCGGCGGTCCTCGATTGCTCCCTGCAAGGCGATATATCCGAGATACAGAAACAACAGGATCAACTCCGAGGTGAGGCGCGCGTCCCACACCCAATACGTGCCCCACATCGGCTTGCCCCACAACGATCCGGTCAGGAGCGCGAGCGCCGTGAACCAGGCGCCAAGCGGGGCGCAGGCGCGCGCGATCATATCACCTATCTTCACATGCCAGATG
This sequence comes from Gammaproteobacteria bacterium, assembly GCA_965216305.1. Lineage (GTDB taxonomy): Bacteria > Pseudomonadota > Gammaproteobacteria > UBA11873. The sequence continues at coordinate 1,341,615 of OZ244144.1, forward strand.
AGGCCCATGGCGCCGGATGTGGCCATGACCATGTAGATGAACAGCGACATCCAGGCGGCCGGCACGTGCACGTAAATTATGCGGAAGCTTTCGCCCTGCTGATAATCGGCCGGCGCGAGCACGAGCCCACCGACAAGTCCGGCTGCGAACAGCAGCACGGTAATCGCGGCAAGCCACGGGCCCAGGCGGCAGGCGAAGGCGTAGAAATAAACCGGTGAAGCGTATTTGTGGATGAAATTCAGGTTCATGCGTGTGCGAACTGCGTCCGTGTCCCGTTGATCGGAGTGTTTAGCATCCGCCCGTGATGTCAGCTCAAGCGGATTTTCAATGCCGCGGCTGCGCCGAACGGTGCGAGGCACGCTGCCAGCACCGCGAGGCCACCGAGGAAATACAATTCCGCCGCGATGGGTAATTCCAGCCGTGCATTATGGATCGCTGAAGTGCCGAATATCAGTGTCGGCAGGTACAGCGGTAAAATCAGCAGTGCAACGAGCATGGCGCCGCCGCGCAAACCCACGGTCAGCGCGCTGGCTATCGCGCCGACGAGTATGAGTATGGGCGAGCCGAGAACGAGCGTGGCGGCGAGCGCAGCGGCGACCGGGGCGTCGAAACCGAGTACGAGCGATACGAGCAGCGCCATGAATATCTGCGGGCACGCGGTGGTGAGCCAGTGCGCGGCGATCTTCGCCGCAACGAGTGCGGGCAGCGGCGCCGAGCTGAGCACAAACTGCTCGATGACGCCATCACGGTAGTCATCGAGAAACAGGGTGTCGAGGTTCAGCGTGGTCGCCAGCAGTACCGCGATCCAGACGCTTGCAGGTGCGATTGCCGCGAATATCTGCTCGTCCGGACCGATTGCCAGCGCCAGTATTGTTACCACGAGGACAAAGAAGATCAGCGGTTGAACGAGGTCGGTTTGTCGCCGCAGGCTGCGTTTCAGTTCGCGCCGGAAGACAGCGGACGCCGCGCCCATCATCGCGCGTCGATCCGCAAGGTTCGTACTTGTCCGGCCTCGAGATGCAGCGGTTGATGTGTTGCGACAACGCTGAGTCCGCCGCGCGCAGCGTGGGTGGCAAGCAGTTGTTCGATTTGCCCGCGACCCTCGCTGTCCAGCGCTGTGAACGGCTCATCGAGTAACCAGACCGGGGCTTCGCTCACAATCAACCTGGCGAGTGCGGTGCGCTGAATCTGACCCGCAGAGAGCAGGCGCGCCGGTGTGTGCAGGCGCGAGCCGAGTCCCAGCGCCGTCAGCGCGTCACGGCACGCACTCGCGGCGGCCTGACGGTGCAGGGCGCAGGCGAACTCAAGGTTTTCGAGCGGCGATAATTCCTCGCTCACGCCGCGCCGGTGACCCACGTAGTTCACAGCACAGCGGTAATCCTCGGCCTGCGCCGCGATATCCACGCTGTTCCAGCAGATCGTTCCGGCCGCGGGCGGGCTGAGACCACAAAGCAAGCGCAGCAGGCTGGTCTTGCCACTGCCATTCGCGCCCTGGATCTGGAGCACTTCGCCGGCGCCGACCGAGAAATCGAGCGCCGCGAACAATGTGGTGTCGCCACGCGCGCAGGCGAGGCCGGAGATTGTCAACTCGTTGGGGCTGAGGGGCAACAGCGTACGGCACGGCGTGGAGGTCGCGTGAGCGGCCCGTGGCGTGTCGAGCAAACGTGGACGATTCAGTCGATAACGAACTTGCCGCCACCCGGCATGCCGCCACCCGGCATGCCGCCACCGGGCATGCCACCGCCGGGCATACCACCACCACCGGGGGCGCCGGGAACGACAATTCGCGATGCTTCTTCCCGCGCCATCTCCTGGGCGCGTTCCTGCAGACGTTCGATCGCCTCGTTAACCCCGGCGGGAAACATCTCGAAGGCCTTGTCGAGCGAATCCGTTTCGAGCGGGAACTGCACGGGAATCGGGCCCATTTGCGTCATCAGCGTTGTGTCGCCGATAAATTGCGTTGGCCGCGAAGGGTCGGGTTCACCGCTGGCTGTTACCGGCGTCAGGCGTTTGATATTCGCTGACCGCAGGTCAGTGAACGATTCTTCCCGGTACAGATTGTCGACATCAACAACCAGTCCGGCCGGCGTTTGCGCGTTATCGGCGGCCATGGATCTTCCCTCGCGTCATAATAATTGGTCGAGTTTATCAAATCCCGGCCGATTATTGGTCTGGAGTTGTGTTGTGCTTGCCGGTACCGCTGCCGATTCGTGTGAGCCGTTGCCTGGCGCGCGTAATCGATCCGCGCGACGGGCGGATGCCACGCCGCGCCGTTTTGGGAATTCGGTCACCCGAATGGCGGATCTGTTATCGCCACGTTGCGGTTTGTAACATCGGGAAGTGACTGATTATTGTAGACTGACGCTTTTTATCGGAACGAAAATTACGGTATGAAAATCATCGTAACGGGCGCAGCGGGATTCATCGGTTCCCGCTTGAGCGAGAAACTTCTGGCGCGCGGCGACGAGGTTGTCGGGATCGACAACCTGAACGATTATTACGACGTCTCGCTGAAAGAGGCGCGCCTCGCCCGCCTGACGCCGCAGACTAATTTCCAATTCCATCGCATCGACGTTGCGGACCAGGCGGCGGTCGAGCGCGTGTTCGCGGCGGCAAAAGCCGACCGCGTGATGCACCTGGCGGCGCAGGCTGGAGTGCGTTATTCGATCGAGAATCCGCGCGCGTATATCGAATCCAACATCGTGGGCTTCATGAACATCCTCGAGGCCTGTCGCCACGGCGAACTCGAACACCTGGTGTACGCCTCATCCAGTTCGGTCTACGGCGCGAACACGAATATGCCGTTTTCCATCCACAACAACGTCGACCACCCCGTGTCGATGTATGCAGCGACGAAGAAATCGAACGAGTTGATGGCCCATTCCTACAGCCATCTATACCGGCTGCCGACAACCGGATTACGCTTTTTTACCGTCTACGGCCCCTGGGGTCGTCCTGATATGTCGTTGTTCCTGTTCACGAAGAACATCCTCGAGGGCAAGCCCATCGATGTGTTCAACTACGGCAATCATCGCCGTGATTTCACCTACGTCGACGATATTGTCGAGGGCGTGATCCGCTGTATCGATCAGGTTGCCGCACCGTCGGCACAATGGAATGGGGATACCCCGGATCCGGGAACATCGAATGCGCCGTATCGCGTTTACAACATCGGTAACAACGCGCCGGTGGAACTGATGGATTTCATCGGCGCGATCGAGAAGGCGCTCGGTGTCGAAGCCGAAAAGAACCTGCTGCCGTTGCAGCTTGGCGACGTGCCGGATACTTACGCGGACGTGCAGGCGCTGGTGGACGATCTCGGTTATAAGCCGGCAACCTCGATTGAGGACGGCATCAAAAACTTCATTGCCTGGTACAAGGATTACTACAACATCTCATGAGTACGCATAATCGCACCGTATCGGTAGTCGGGCTCGGTTACGTCGGCTTGCCCGTGGCTGTCGCGTTTGGCAAGCAGGCACAATCGATTGGCTTTGACATCAATGCCGAGCGCATCGCCGAATTAAAGCGCGGTGAGGACAATACGCTCGAAGTCGAACCCGCTGATCTCGTGCAGGCCAATATCCTGTTCACCTCGGATCCTGAGGATCTCAAAAAAGCGGATTTTCATATCGTCGCCGTCCCGACGCCAATCGATCAGGCGAAGCGCCCCGATCTCACGCCGGTGCTGAAGGCGTCGGAAACCGTGGGTGCCCAGCTAAAGCCCGGCGACATCGTCGTGTTCGAGTCGACGGTCTATCCGGGTGCCACTGAAGAAGACTGTGTTCCCGTCCTTGAGCGCTGCTCCGGGCTCGTGTGCGGCAAGGATTTTTTCGTCGGTTATTCGCCCGAGCGGATCAACCCCGGCGACAAGGAACACACGTTCACGAAGATCACGAAAGTTGTCTCGGGTCAGACGCCGGAAGTGCTGGAAATCGTCGCCAGTGTGTATGAGAGCGTCGTCACGGCCGGCGTACATCGTGCGGCGACGATCAAGGTCGCCGAAGCGGCGAAGGTCATCGAGAACACGCAACGCGATTTGAACATTGCGCTCATGAATGAACTCGCGCTGATCTTCCATCGCATGGACATCGACACCCGTGACGTGCTCGCGGCGTCGGGTACGAAGTGGAATTTTCTGCCGTTTGATCCCGGCCTTGTCGGTGGGCACTGCATCGGGGTTGATCCGTACTACCTTACCCACAAGGCGCAGATTACCGGCTATATCCCGCAGGTTATTCTTGCCGGTCGCAGCATCAACGACGACATGGGTGATTTTGTCGCCGCGCAAACCGTTAAGCTGATGATTCAGCAGGGCACGCTGATCAAGGGCAGCGTCGTCACGGTGCTTGGATTCACGTTCAAGGAAAACGTACCGGATCTGCGTAACACCCGGGTTATCGACATCGTCAAGGCGCTGCGCGAGTACGGTGTCGAAGTCCAGATTCACGACGCCTACGCGAGTGCGGCAGAGGCGCACGAGGAATACGGGGTTGAGCTGCTTGCCGCCGACAAGCTTGCGCCCGCCGACGCGGTGATTCTCGCTGTGCCGCACGCCGCGTACCTCGAGTCCGGCTGGAACGGCATTTCGGCCCGACTGAAAGACGGCGCCGGTATTGTCATGGATGTAAAAGCCCGGCTCGATCGGGCAACGCGCCCGGATCAAATTACGCACTGGAGGCTGTAAGTTAAATGAATGTCGTCATGATAGGGACGGGTTACGTCGGGCTCGTCTCGGGCACGTGTTTCGCCGAGTTTGGCGCGACTGTCACGTGTGTCGATGTCGACAAGAGCAAGGTCTCGCGCCTGCTCGCCGGTGAGATCCCGATCTACGAACCCGGTCTCGACGACCTTGTCGCCGCTAACGTGAAGGCCGGGCGGCTGTCGTTTACGACAGACCTCGGGGCCGTCGCGCCGCAGGCGGATCTCGTGTTCATTGCGGTCGGTACGCCAAGCCGCCGTGGTGACGGCTTCGCCGATCTCAGTTTTGTCTACGAGGCGGCGCGCCAGCTGGCGCCGCATCTGCACGGATACACCGTTATCGTGGACAAGTCGACGGTGCCGGTTGGAACCGCACGCAACGTTGCCCGGATCGTCCGGGAAACGAACCCGGAAGCCGATTTTGATGTCGCCTCGAACCCGGAATTCCTGCGTGAAGGCGCCGCGATTGCTGATTTCATGCGCCCGGACCGGGTGGTTATCGGCGCCGAAAGCGAGCGGGCCGAAGCCCTGTTGCGCGAGCTTTATCGGCCGCTGAACCTTATCGAGGCGCCGATCCTGTTCACAGGCCTCGAGAGCGCGGAGTTGATCAAGTACGCATCAAACGCGTTTCTCGCCACGAAAATCAGTTTCATCAATGAAATGTCCATGTTGTGCGAAGCCGTCGGCGCCGACGTCCACGCGGTGGCGAAAGGCATGGGCATGGATAAACGGATCGGATCGAAATTCCTGCATCCCGGACCAGGTTACGGGGGATCGTGTTTTCCGAAAGACACCCAGGCGCTCGTGCGTATTGCGCAGGAAAACGATACCTCGAGCCGCATCGTCGAATCTGTGATCGAAGTGAATGCCGCGCAGAAGGCGCGCATGATCAAGAAGGTTCGGCTCGCGCTCGGTGGCTCCGAGGCGGAGAAAACGATCGGCGTCCTCGGGCTCACGTTCAAGCCGGAAACCGACGACATGCGGGATGCCCCGGCCTTGTCGATCCTCCCGGCACTGATGGAGAAGGGCGCGAAAGTACGTGCGCACGACCCGCAAGGCATGCACGAAGCGCGTGAACTGCTTCCTTCCGGGGTCGCGTACTGTGACGATCACTATGAGGTGTTCGAGGGTGCGGACGCCGTGTTACTGCTCACGGAGTGGAATCTCTATCGCGGGCTCGATCTCGTGCGAGCGAAGGCCGTCATGCAGGCGCCGGTATTTGTCGACCTGCGTAACGTCTACGAGCGCGGAACGATGGAGGCGCTCGGATTTTCCTACTACTGCATCGGACGTTGAGCAGCAGCGGCGCGTAAGCGATCCGGTTCGTGGCGCGGGCGTGTAACATAGCCGCGCCATGCTGTTCTCCTCGCAAGCTTTTCTGCTGTTATTTCTGCCGCTGACCCTGGCGGCTTACTACGCCATGGCGGGCTCGCGGCGGGCGCGGGTGGCGCTGATTACGTTCGCTTCGTTCGTGTTTTACGCGTGGTGGGACCCGCGTTTCGTGCCATTGCTTGCCGGCCTCATCGTGCTGAACTGGCTCATCGTGAGACTTCACGCGACGAGTGGGCGCGGGAGCGTACTGTCGCTCGGGATTGGCGTAAACCTGCTGGTTCTCGCGCTGTTCAAATACGCGAATTTTCTGGCCGAAAACCTGCTGGCGCTCGTTGGTGTCGAACACGCGCCCTGGGGCCTGATCCTGCCGCTGGGGATCAGCTTTTTCACGTTCCAGCAAATCTCCTATCTTGTCGATCGCCGACGCGGTGAGGCGCCGGTTTACGGCCTGCTCGATTACACGGCCTACGTCAGTTTTTTCCCCCAACTGATTGCCGGACCCATCGTGCGTCACCACGAACTCATCGTGCAGTTCGAACGTGATCCACGCCGCGATGCAAATCTCGAAATGGCCGCGCGGGGCCTTGCCTTGTTCGCGCTCGGGCTGACGAAGAAGGTTTTTTTCGCCGACGAGCTTGCGCCGATCGCCGATGGCGGCTTCGATATCGCCGCGCACAGCGGCGTGGTCGCGTTGGGTGATTCCTGGCTGTCGGCGCTCGCCTATACGCTGCAGCTCTATTTCGATTTTTCCGCCTACTCCGATATGGCAATCGGCCTTGGAGCACTGTTCGGTTTGCGCCTGCCGTTGAATTTTGACGCGCCGTACCGTGCGCTCGATATCCGCGTATTCTGGCGCCGTTGGCACATGACGCTGTCGCGTTTTCTGCGCGACTACGTCTACATTCCGCTCGGGGGTAACCGCGGCAGCGATACCCGGGCCGTGTTCACGGTGATGGCCACGATGCTGTTGTGCGGCCTGTGGCACGGTGCGGGCTGGACGTTTATCGCCTGGGGAGCCCTGCACGGCGCGGCCATCTGTCTCAACCGCGCGTGGCAAACCCGGGGCGGGCGGCTACCGGCGCCGGCGGCGTGGGCGCTGACGATGTTGTTCGTGATCGCCGGTTGGGTGTTATTCCGCGCGGACGATTTCGCGGCCGCCGCAAGCATGCTGCGGGCGATGGCGGGGGTAAGCGGTATGGGTGCCGGCGACGGCGATACGGGCGACTGGACGATAGTCGCCATTGGTGCCGCGTTCGCGCTGCTCGGACCCACTGCGTTCGCGGCAGCACAGCGCGCCACGCTCGTACAGCGTCGCTATGCCGTCGCCGCCGGCTGCATGCTGTTTCTCATAACGCTCCGGGTGGGCCAGGGTCGCGGGCTTGAATTTATCTACTTCCAGTTCTGATCCACGAAGCTGGCGCAGATTTCTGCGCTCGGCGGTGGGTGTATTCGCGGCGCTCGCCGGTGCAACGTATGCCTTGATACTGGCCGTCGATCCATATGGCAACATCCCGTTTTCCTTGCCGCTGGAGCGCGCGCCGGTGAGTACGAACCAGCGTTTCGCCTATCCGGTGCTCGCGCGCGCGGCGCGCTTCGACAGCGCTGTTATTGGTTCGTCAACGGTGCGTCTGCTCGACCCGGAACGACTCGACGCGGCGAGCGGCGCGCGATTCGTGAACCTCGCGATGAATTCGGCGACCGCTTACGAACAGATGCGTATCCACGAGTTGTTCCTGCGTCATCATCCGCAGGTCCGTGCCGTGATTATCGGTATCGACGACAGCTGGTGTCGTCGCGAAAGCACAATTGAGCGCTATACATTTCGCGAGTTTCCGGAGTGGATGTACGACGAGAATCCGTGGAACGATTTGCTCTATATGTTCAACGACAAGGCGCTGGAAAATACGGTGCGCCTGCTCGAACTGCTGGCAGGCAAGCGGTCACCGAAGTACGAAACGAACGGATACCGGGATTTCACGCTTGATTTCGGCGCCTACAACCCGCGTGCGGTGGCCACGCGGCTGTATCCCGCAGGGCGCCCCCCGACCCGACGCATGCCGGATATCCCGCCCCGGGGTTCGCATCCGCAATGGCAATTTGCTGCCCATGCGCTGCTTGACGACATGCTCGGTCGCACGCCCCCGACGACGGCTGCCGTGCTCGTTTTCCCGCCAATGCACGGCGATTATCTTGCCCGCAGCGAGATCCTGTACCGGGAATGCAAGGCGCGGATATTCGCGATCGCGAAAGACCGAGGGGTCGCTGTATTCGATTACATGCGCGACTCCGGGATCACCCGGGACGATGACAACTACTGGGATCCCTTGCACTATCGCGCCGGGGTCGCCCGTATAATCGAACAGGACATTGGCGCCTTGCTGAACGGACAGGCGGCGCCGCAACCGTGGTACAAAATCTACCCACCGGGATACTCACCCGAGCACCATTGATGACGAAATGAGCCAACGGCAGCTATGCAATTCATCGATCTGAAAACTCAGTTCAAGCAGCTCGAAGCCCCGATCCGCGAACGTATGGACCGGGTGCTTGCCCATGGCCAGTACATCCTTGGTCCGGAAGTCGCCGAACTCGAGCAGCGTCTCGCGGACTATGTCGGTTCATCGCACTGTATCGCGGTTTCAAGCGGCTCAGACGCCTTGCTCGCGGCGCTGATGGCACTTGATATCGGCCCTGGCGACGAGGTGATTACCACCGCGTTCACGTTCATCGCGACGGCGGAAATGATCGCGCTTATCGGTGCGCGCCCGATTTTCGTCGATATCGAAGCCGATACGTACAACATTGATGCGAATCTCATCGAAGCGGCAATCACGCCACGCACGCGCGCGATCATGCCGGTGAATCTGTTTGGTCAGTGCGCGGCGTTTGAGAGGATCAACGCGATCGCCGAGGCCCACGGCCTCGCCGTTATCGAAGACGCGGCACAGAGTTTTGGTGCGACGCGCGCCAGCCGACGTTCCGGCGGCCTCGCAACGGTGGGCGCGACAAGCTTTTTCCCGGCGAAACCACTCGGTTGTTTCGGCGACGGTGGCGCGTGTTTCACGAACGACCCCGCGCTCGCCGCGCGCATATCGAGCCTGCGCGTTCATGGTCAGGGCGAGCGCTATCATCACGACATGATCGGCATTAACGCGCGTATGGATACCTTGCAGGCGGCGATTCTGCTTGCGAAGCTCGATGCATTTCCGGATGAGGTAGACGCTCGCGCGCAAATTGGCGCGCGCTATTCGCGGGCTTTTGCCGCGCGTTGTCCGGCGCTCACCGTGCCGGCGATCGCGCCGGGGAATACGTCTGTGTACGCTCAGTACACGCTGCAATGTGACCACCGCGCCGAAGTGCTCGAACGGATTAACGCGCGTGGCGTGCCGACGGCAGTTTATTATCCTGTGCCACTGCATCGACAGGTCGTATTCGCGCACTTGCCGCAAGCATCCCTGCCCGTTACGGAAACCACCGCGGGGCGGGTGTTCAGCGTGCCGATGCATCCGTTTCTCGACACCGCAGAGCAAGACTTCGTGATTGAGGCGGTGATCGATGCGGTTGTTGCGTGTTAACGCTACGCTGCCGGCGCAGCCGCTCGCGCACGTGTGACGGTACGCCGTGAAACCCGGGTAGAAACGACCATGACTGCTGCAATAACCGACCGCAAGATCGCTACGATTCTCGTAACCGGAGGCGCCGGGTTTATCGGGTCGGCATTCGTGCGGCACCTCCTCGCAACCACCACACTGAACGTTATCAACGTCGACAAGTTGACATACGCGGGCAATCTGCAATCGCTGAGCGACGTCCAGGAGAACCCCCGGCATCATTTTGAACGTGTTGATGTCTGTGACGAAGCAGAGCTCGATCGCCTGTTCGCACACTACGCGCCGGATGCGGTGGCGCACCTTGCCGCGGAATCCCACGTAGACCGTTCGATAGACGGGCCTGGCGAATTCGTCAACACGAATATCATCGGCACTTATGCGCTGCTTGGCGCCGCACGGCGTTACTGGCAGCAGCGAACTGACGATGCCACGTTCGTGTTCCATCACATTTCCACTGATGAAGTATTTGGCAGCCTGCCGCCGACGGGACGCTTCACGGAAACCTCGCCTTACCGGCCAAATTCACCGTATTCCGCAAGCAAGGCCGCTTCTGATCACCTCGTGCGGGCCTGGCACAAGACTTACGGCCTGCCGGTGGTGATGACGAATTGTTCGAACAATTACGGCCCTTACCAGTTTCCGGAAAAATTGATCCCGCTCATGATCATCAGCGGGCTCAGCGGCGGACGCATGCCCGTGTATGGCAAAGGTACGAATGTACGCGACTGGCTCTACGTTCAGGATCACGTCGAAGCCCTGTGGACGGTGATCAGCCGCGGGACGATCGGCGAGACGTATAACATCGGCGGCGGCGAAGAATTGCGCAACATCGAGGTTGTCCGCGCTATCTGCGCATTGCTCGACGAACTACGCCCGCTCGCGGCCGGGCGACCCCACGCGGAACGTATCGAATTCATCGCTGATCGGCCGGGACATGACCTGCGTTACGCGATTGATGCGGGGAAAATCGAGTGCGAACTGGGTTGGCGCCCGCGTGAAAACTTCGCCTCGGCGCTGCGCAAGACCGTGGCATGGTATCTCGCGAATGAAAGCTGGTGGCGGGCCGTGATGGACGGGAGTTATCGTGGGGAGCGGCTTGGGGTTGCCGGTTAAGTTCGATCGAGACAAACGAATTACGGCTGCGGCAGAGTGGGATGTTCCAATCGCCGCCCTCCCGCGATGACTAGAGCACCTTCGAGTGAGAAGTGCGACGCGTCCGGGTACATGATGCTTCCAGTCGCGCTAAAACTTCGCAACGGCTTTACGGAAGTTCGTAAACCGGTGGATCAAAAATGAATCCTGGTGGCGCGCTGTTAAGGATGGCCCTCATCGCGGCGATCGCATTGGTCACGAGAGTTGGTGAATTCAAAACCGGAGCTGGATGCGCGCGCGTGAACTGACCATTCGTTTGATGCTGTCTCTTGAGCATCGCCCGATCGCGGCCTGGCAGAAGGGCCAATGCGTTAACGGCGAGGCGAGGTGCTCCCCGCCTTGTTTACCGGATTCAGCACGTACTGCAGAGACCGGCCCAGTGCCGAACATCCAATTTTCGAGTGTCCTGGTATATAGTGCCGGGCGAGCCGGGGCTCATACCCCGACGCCGACAATTGCGTTGGAGACCTCGAAAACACCTCGATTGAGAAAGATTACGTCTTATGAAACTCGAAGATATGTCACCTCCCGCGGTCGAGGAAATGCTCGGCGGGTCGGGCGTTGCGAAGGTGGCCGCACACAACTGGGAGAACTACTGCGTTAAATGTCGTCGCCGCTACGATATGGTCAGCGAGAAACTCCGCGACGTATACCCTGGAGAACTAGCGGGCGCCAGAGTACTGGATTGGGGTTGTGCGACGGGCGGCGTTGCCATCATTCTTGACGACGAGTTGCCGGTTGAAATGCACGCGGCGGATGTCGATGCACATTCGATTAAGTGGCTCACGAAGGTGGCGCCCGCGATACACTCTCATGTCCTCGGCGTTAATGAACCGCTGCCTTTCGGCACGGCGGAATTCGATGTGGTTTTCGGCGTTTCGGTCTTCACGCACCTGCCGCCGACAATCGTTCCATTCTACGTACATGAGCTTCGGCGCATAACACGCGACAGCGGACTCGTATTACTGACGGTGCAGAGCAACCACGCTTGCGACGTGAATCTGCGCACGCAAAAAGATCCCGAAATGCATCCCAATGACCGCGACGTGCTGCGGGAGAAAGGAATACTCTACAACTCCTATAACGAAAAGGTCTTGTCTACCCTGGATTTCGCGACCGAATCGTCTTATGGCCTGACGTATATTTCGCCACAGTATATTCACAAGACCTTCGGTGAATGTTTCGAAATTGTGAGTATTGAAGAGGGACGACTCGGGAAGCAGGATCTGCTGACGATGAAGCCCAGCTAACGGTTCTTGTTGCGTATCCGAGGCAGAGGGGTCGGATCGGAGGATCCGCCGATGCGCCCAAACGCATGACGGAATTGTGGATGTTGCTGTGTGGCAGGACGCGAGCGTCCCCGATACTTTCAACGGATGCGATAGTAGGCGTCGCGTCCAATCAGTTTCCGTAGCCAAAACCCCAGGTGTTCCGGCCGGAATACAGCGGCCGGGTTACGCATCAACCCGGCACGGATGAGTTTTCGTCCTTGATTTGCATCACCGGATTCGTACGCGCGTAACCCGTGCACGAACTTCAGGGAACCGGCGACGAAGTAAAGCACCGTCGAATAGAACCAGTAAGCGGGCATATTGCGTGCTTTCCAGTATGACCGGGTTGAACGGATTCTTTCGTCAATAAACGGTATCTCGCTGGCGTTCCCTTTCTGCTGTTCGTGCAATCGAAAAGCTACGAGATCGGCGTCGAGGCGTTCGAACGGATACCGATCCTGTGCTTTCAGCATGAAATCGAAATCCATGGAAAAATGTAGTTCGATGTCGAGCGGACCCGCGTAATCGAACACCTCTTTCCTGAACACCGAACCTGGCTGCCACAGCTGCAGTGAACTCCACCACCAATGTCGCAGCTTCCAGGACGAGTAATTCGGCTTTACCGTTGCGATACGCTCCCCGTGTTCGTTCACACGTACGTTGTTGCTGATAATTGCAGCGGCTGCAGGGTTGCGCTCGATGGCGCCTGCGAGGGTCGCCAATGCGCCTGGAAGCAGGAAATCGTCCGAATTTACCCAGACTATCCATTCATTGCTGCTGTACTCCAGAGCCTTGTTCACCGCATCCGACTGGCCGGAATCCGGTTCCGAAATCCATTTCAGGCCGGGGTAGGCCTTGAGAATTTCTACGGTACCATCGGTGGACGCGTTATCGATCACGATGTGTTCAACGTGAGGATAATCCTGCGCGATGACTGCTTCGATATTCTCGCGGATATACAACGCCTGGTTATACGACGGAGTGATTACACTGAACGTGGGCGTCGGCATTTTCGTTACCCGTTCACACGGGGATCGCGAACCGGCGGTGCAGACGCCATGCTCCGGAGGTTCGATCAAACGCCGCAAATTGTTGCGTCGATGCAAACGGGCAGTAGCGCAGCATGGCCTGTGGAAGACCGCGGCAATTCAGTGCGGCGAGTCGGAGGGCTGTCCGAAGAATCCCGATGCGACGGCCACCGTGGGCCCGAAGTGCTGCTTCAACGTCGGCTTGATACTCGTCTTTGCGTAGATAACTACGCTGTGCGTCGTGATAGCGGAAGCATCCCAAGGGCGCCTCAATCGCGCACAGTTCGCGCGTCTCCCAGAATCGCAGCCACAATTCGAAATCGGCGGCGAGTTTGAACTGTGTGTTCAATGTCGCCCCTGCATGCTCCCAAAGTGTGCGCCGCCAGAATGTGGATTCCTGTTGCACCAGGGTTGGAACTGGCCCCGTAAGCACGGCTGAATTCGGTCGCAAGGCCCGGCGTTCGCTATAACACTCAACCCTGCCGCTACCGACGATTTGCCCTGCCGCGTTTGCGTAAAGGGGATAAGCTGTGGTGAGCCAATCGATTTCCTTGAACGTTGCGAAAATTGACGAAACTACGTCGAGCGCCTTCGGCACGTAGAAATCATCCGCGTTGAGCCATGCAAATACATCTCCGGTAGCACGGCTCAAGCCGATGTTTATGGCATCGTAAGGGCCCTTGTCCTGCCCCTGGATTACCTTCAGATGCGGGAATTCCGCGAGCACGTCGATCGTGCCATCCGTCGAACCACCGTCGACGACAATATGTTCCACGTTTGCTTCCGAATTGTCAGCGACACTTTCGATTGCCTGGCGAATCATGCCCGCCTGATTGAGACATGGCGTGACGATTGAAATACGTAAGGGAGCAGACATTGTGGAATGAACCCGGAGCTTACCGCGACTTCCGCGCGGCGCGCGGGGTGCTTCGCTTCGACAAGCGTGCGGTTACCGCCTGGCGCTGTTCGCGCGTGGCGAAGAAATGCGTGGTTCTGAACGGTCCTTCGTTTTTTACGAAGCAAAGATCGGCTTGCGCCAGGGCATCATCGACAGGACGATGGGATAGCCCGAAGATATCGTAAAGCGCAAAGCCCGAGTCGCGCATGATGTCGATGACGTCTTCGATGGTGGCACCCCCATCGTAGAAATTGAACAACGAGCATTCGCAAATCACGAACGCACAGTGCTGTAATGTACTGCTTGCGCCGGACAGAACATCCGCTTCCGCACCTTGAACATCAATTTTCAGCAGGTAAGGCGGCGGCAGGTTCAGCGCGGCGCGGATTTCGTCCAGCGTTGTTACCGGCACCGTGCGTGCCTCGCCGTTGACATCACTGTCTTCGCGCTCAAGATAAAACGACGAGCCGACGAGATCGGGATGCACGTGTATTCGCTGGCTTCCCCGTTTCAGCCCGATGCCCGTTATATGGAATTCGCTGTTCGGAATTTGCGCCGTGGACAGTTTCAGCGCTGCCTGATACTCGGTAAGCGGCTCGAACAACGCGTACCGGGCATCGGGGAGAAGGGTCGAGCAGGCGAGACTCCAATCGCCGTGGGCCGCGCCGATATCAATTACAGTGCCGATTTCAATATCGAGTTTCGCGATTTGCCCGACAACACCGGCAAGGCTTTGGCGTTCCCAATACGTGATCGACTCGCGACTGACAACGGCGGCGCCGACGAGGCCAGCGCACCACTTGACCAGGTGTTTCAGATGCGTCAGCACGTATCCAGCATTCTCTGACTTGTCATGGTGTTAACCAGCGAAGTTTACCATGCGCGCTGCAGCACTCGCTATCAGCTTGCTGCTACACGAAACCGAACGAATTGCGTAATATCGGACCGCTTTGATAATTCCTGCGGACATTCCCGACATTGAATGGCATCCAATACAGGCTTAGAAACCTGTGCCGCAAATTCCGTTCGGATGACGAAACGGAATACATCTACATTTTCAACCACATTCCGAAGGCCGGAGGTACAGCGGCGAGATTCGTGCTTGCTGAATGGCACACCGTTATCGCCGACTACAGGCGCGGCGCCAGTGAGACGGAAACCCGACGGTTTGTTCACAACCGGCTCGAATTGTCGACGATTCGCAGACCGGCAGTTGTCAGCGGCCATTACGGCTTGCCGGGCGCGAGGCTCCACGAACGATACCCGGAGGTGTTCGATAATCCCAGGTATCGGCTGATCACGTTCGTGCGCGATCCGCTGGAAACTGCTGTCAGCATGTTCTTCTACGTCAAGAAGCTCGGGCGGCAAGGGTTTTCGGACGATCTGGAGCATTACCTGCGCCATTACCGGACGGATTATGCCGGCGTTTTGAATTGCCGCGATGGTCAGTGTGACGAGGCGCTCGAGCGTTACTGGTTTGTTGGCGTGACGGAGCAGTTTACGCAGAGCTTCGAAGCGCTAAGCCGGAAAATGAAGCAGCCCTATGTCGTGCCGCCAAAGCTCAATACGACGCTTCGCAGTGCCAAACCTTCGGCCGGATCGGTCGCGGTGTTCAAAAAGAACAACGCACTCGATTACGACATTTACGCAGCGGCGCTCCGCTCGTTACAGGATCAAGGAGCATAGGATCACGCGCGGTTGCGCCGCTACGGCAAGCGGACTCCTGCAGAACTGAAGGAATTGCCCATGCCGCCTGCGTAACGGGGCCTGTAAGGCCCGTACAAGGCGGGTTCCACCGTAATCTTCGTCGAGTCCATCGACAGGCGAGATCTTCCACGTAGCACTCGCCGTCCAGCGCCATTGTGGTGCCGCCGTTGTCGCTGACGGCGCTGGTTTCGGCTCCTCGGGTTCCGCGGGAGGCATAGCCCGCAGCGAGCTGAAAACACGGGTTGTTCGAACGCGCCGGGCGCCGGAGAGCCAGCTCGCGATGTGGCCCCTGCCGCGAACAGCTTCTAGCTCCAGCTGGCTACTTTGCGAAATCTTCCGTGTCGCTTCACGAATACGATATCGATCTGGCCCAGGGCATTGTCATGCGGTCGAAACAGGCCGTCCAGGAAATCGTAAATTACAAATCCCTGATCCGCCATGAAATTAAGGATATCGAGCGGATCGGGATGGTGATCGCCCCAGAATTTGAAGAATGATGTTTCGACGATGACGAGTTCGCATTTCTGCAGGGTTGCGGTTCCACCTTTCAGCACGTCGAAATCGCTTCCCTGACAGTCGGTTTTCAGCAGAAACTCCGGATCGAGGTCCCTGTCGCCGATGAGGTCGTCGAGCGTATTCTTGCGCACTTTCTGCAGGCGCTCGTCGTCCTCCTTCTGCACGCGGTGCATCATCGACGACGCATGCAGGTGCCGTGTCCTCAGTATTGTCGCTTCGCCCGCTTCAGCCATCAGTGCGCAGGTGTGGTATTCCCCGCGGTACTTCTGCGTGATCTCCTGCAAATGCGGGACAAATTCTTCAACCGGCTCTACGAGGATGAAATAGGAGTCCGGGAATGCCTGGTACAACGGTGGCGTTCCCTTAGCGACGCCGACGTCTATGACGGTTCCCGGATTGAAGCCGAGTGATTTTACGTGCGCGAAAAACTCGGTAAACGTCCGGGTCGGGCGCTTCGGAGTCGTAACCGGGGTTTCGTCCGGCGCGGCGGGCTGTGACGCATGCGGTGCTGCTCCCGAGCCCGTCGGTTCAGACAGGGTGGGGTTCTTGACCCCATTCGCCGGTTTCTGCGCGTCGACCGCACGGGAGTCCGGAGCCCGAACACCGCGAAAAAAGGCTCTAATTCGTTCGTACACGATAGTTGGTTTTCATATTGATACGTTCAATGTTTCAGCGCAATTCGTGATCGCAGTGGGCTGACCGGATCTGAACGGGACTGGCCGGTTCGCGCCGGGCGCACGATGATCACTCGGGAGGAGTCGGTTTACAAGTCTTGCTCTCGCGTTCCGCGCAACTCTTCGCGCATCACGACGGCGGGCTCTTTGTCGACCATGCAATTATCGCTGGCGGGCCGGGCGGGCCCCGGTCAGCCGGGTCCGCCGACAGCCGGGGTCATTTCGCAGTCGGCTTTTTCGTTTGATGGGGGTCGGAAGCAGCGTGGCGGTACCCCATTTGCAATCGTTCCGACGATTGGTCTAGCATTCGCGGGGCGCACTCAATCACACCAAGCTTCCAACACTCCCAATGGGCGATTTCGGCATCCTGCTTTTCGGTCATACGCGGCCGCTCTTCATCGCCGACGTCCTCGATAGCCTGGAAAAGCAAGGCGCTTCCAGGTACGTCGATGTATGGCTGGACGGAGACCAGGGCAACCCGGAGATCCTGCGCAAAACTCGTCTCGTTGCCGACGTCGTAGAGAACTTCCCGGTTGCCAGTATTCACAAGCACCGCGGTGCACTCGGGTTTCGCAAGTTGATTATCCAGGCGTTGAGCGAAGCCGTTCGGAAGTACCGCTACATAATGGTACTTGAAGATGATTGCTTTCCCACTCGTGACGCTGTCGCGACGTTCAGGGAGGAACTTGCAGCAATCGAATGTAACGACAGTATCTTTTCGGTGTACGGCCATCACTTCATGGTTCCCGCGGAAGGGGACGTCATCACCCGCTTCCAGGGATGGGGTTGGGGCACGACGGCGGAAAAACTCAAACCGTTCCTCGCAAGACTGATCGATTGTTATTCGCTTACCGAAGAGCGTTACCTTGAGTTCGTGAACAGGGTGTTGACCGATGAGGTGCGCGCCCGGCTCGACGTAACGCCGCCGAGACTACCCAGTGAAACGATTACGCGATTCTTCGCCTGGGATGAAACGCTGGCGCTCTTGACCGCGCTGGAAGGTCTTTCGCATAAGAAAACGCCACGACGTACCATCTATAATTTTGGTGCAAGTGAGGATTCGTCACGGTTCAAGGACGCGGTGCATTATGCAGAACCACCGTTCAACATCATTCCTCACGCCGACGCATGGAAGTATTTTTGAACTTCCGTGCAAGCAATCGCGGAACCGTTGATGGGTTGAGCGGGGACGACGTAAGTTGAAACGCCGCCTCATCATCATCGATCGTTCTTTAATAGACGAACGGGGCCACCATTTCGCATTAACTCACGCGATTACCGCGGGCGCATTGCAAAACGGGCTCCGGGTAATCTGGTATACGAACAAGGCCTTCAAGCCCGCGTTGAAAATGGACGGCGTCGTGACAAAGGCCATTTTCGAACGCTCAACTTACGATCGCTTCCGCAAGCAGGAAACAACCGGCTCGGTCGGGATTCCGGCCTGGCGGCAGCCGTCTGCGTGGATTTCGCGATTCGCGTTACGCGTGCGCAACAGCATCGCATACCGGTGGGCGAAGTTTCGCGGAAAACTTCCGGTGGATGAATCGCCGACAAATACACGCGCAAACGAGACATCAACGCCCCGTGGTATGGCGATCCTTATTGCCGCGGCATTAGACGAGGGGCGTATCGGTCGTGACGATCATGTATTGGTTCACACGACCGACGGCGACGTGTATCGCGCGGTGCTGGAACTCGTATTACAGGGACGGTTGGATGACTCGTTCCCGACCGTGCACCTGGTGACACCCTACGACGCGACCACAATGCCGGATTACGCCCGCGGCGTGCCTGTGGATCGGGTTGTACGCTATTTGAAGTTATTCAAGACGCTCAATCGCAGAGTGTTCCTGTACGGTGAGCATAAACTGCTCGCGGACCATCTGAGCGAATGCTGGCAGGTTGAAGTACACGCATTGCCGATTCCGCCGCCCGCTGATTCACTTGCGGACAACTCCCGCCCGGATGGGCCGTTAACGGTTGCCTACCTCGGGGCCGCGCGGGAGGAAAAGGGCTTTTTGCTGCTGCCTGACGTTGTCGAGCAGTGTGTAGCGCAACTCGGCGCTGGTGTGCGGTTTGTCTTCCAGTGCAGCCCGCAAATCGTCGGGTACACCCCGGCTATCGAAGCTGCGATCGCGAGACTGCGGCAACATCCGAAAGGTCGTGTCCGATTGATATCGACGAGCCAATCGATGGATGAGTACCTGGCGGTTCTGAAGACCTCGGACATTGTTCTTGCGTGCTACGATGCAGACAAATACCGGGTCAGGGGATCGGGAATCGCGGTCGAGGCGTTGGCGTTCGGAAATACACTAATCGCTACTCCTGACACTTCGCCCGCGGCGATTGCCGGAGTGGCGGCAGTCACGGCTGCGTCGATAGAAGAGATCGTGGCGAGGATCGCAGAGATATCGGCTGACCGTGAAGCCTATGCAGCGCGCGCAAGCGCGGCGCGTTCCGAGTATCTGCAGCGAAATTCCGCGTCCGTGTACGTTGCCAAACTCCTTGAAGTTGGGGACAATTCACCCGGCGAAACCATCCCCGACTCCAATGTTCCTGCGAAGACCTCGCCACAGGCGCTTCGATCCGTACCGGCGGAGAACTGGGAAGCTGTATTAACTCGTGCTGTGAACGAAAAACAGGCGCTGTCCTACGACTTTGAGCCTGGCAAATTGCTGGGAAGAAGCGAAGACATTTAGTTTGACCGCAACCATGTGTCATTGAGGCGGCGCTGTCCGGAGCCGACTGACCACGCCGGCTTGCCGGCCCCGAAATGTCGCCGTCAGCCGGAATAATCCACCGTATCGAACTCGGGCAAATAATGCCTGTAATGCATCAACGAGTCGATCTCCAACAAGATCCACGATTACATGAGACTAAATCCTTGTTTGATTTCCAGGCTGTAACGGCGGGCCTAGACGATCTGGCGGCCGGATATCGAAGGCGGGAGCTTTGGCTGACGCTGGCGAAGGACGACGTGCGGGTGCAGTACAAACGCACTGTGCTTGGCCAGTTCTGGATCACGCTGGCGTTCGGGTTCTTTATCTTTTTCATCAGTTTCCTCTGGACCGAGATTCTGAATCGAAACGTGCAGGTCTTCGTACCGTGGTTCGCGATCGGAATCACCACGTGGCATGTCATCACCGCGGCGATTAACGAGGGAACAACAACGTTCTCATCCGTCTCGGGTACGATTCACAACATACCGCTGCCATTGTCGGTGCACGTATTTCGCGCGGTTACCCGGCACCTGATCAACTACGCACATAATTTTCTGATTGTGCTGATTGTTCTGGCCGTATATCCGCCGCCCTTCGCGCTCTCAATGCTGCTCGTATTGCCCGGTTACGTGATCATTATCGTCGCCGCCATTGCGGTGAAGCTCGTGCTCGGCGTGCTGGGTGCGCGGTATCGGGATTTCTCCTACGGCGTTCGTACCCTCATGACCCCGATGTTTTTCATCACTCCAATCCTGTGGATACCCGATATGCTGCCGCCGGAACGCGCGTGGCTTGCGAACATGAATCCTTTTACACATTTCATCGCACTGATAAGAGAGCCTTTGCTCGGCAGGGTCCCGACCTTGATTAATTACTCCGTTACGATAGGACTAATGCTCGCTTTGACATTCCTGGGACTGAGATTATTAGGTAAGCATCGATGGAAAGTTCCGTACTGGATAGCATGAGCGACTCGCCGCTCGAAATCGGAGCGATCCTGAAAAAGGTCAGGGTCGACTACCCGATTTACGATTCCAATTCCCAGGTACTCCAGCGAAAGTTGCTCAGCCTGGCGACGTTTGGGCGTAAACAGACTGAACTCGGGAATATTCACGTAGTACATGCATTGAAAGATGTATCGTTTGAGCTTCGGGCGGGTTCATCAGTTGGACTGATTGGCCGCAACGGCGCCGGTAAAAGCACGATGCTGAAGTTACTGGCCGGGGTGCTCGAACCCACGAGCGGGCAGATCACGAGAGCCGGAAACATTACCGCACTGCTCACCATCAATAGTGGCATGGAAAACGAGTTTGACGGTTACCAGAACATCAGGCGCGTCGGTTTGCTACGAGGATTCTCGGCTGAGCAGATTGATGCGATGGTGCCCGAGATCGTGGAGTTCGCGCAGATCGGTGAATTTATGTCATTGCCGGTGCGCACCTACTCGGCGGGTATGCGGATGCGGCTTGCGTTCGCTATTGCGACAGTTGGCACGCCGGATGTATTACTCATCGACGAGGTGTTCGGTGCCGGCGATAGATGGTTCGTAACCAACGCCCGCAAACGGATCGTGGCAATGCTTGAACGCTCGCGGTGCATCGTTCTCTCCTCGCATTCCCTGAACCAGATTCGTGAGTTTTGCACGAGCTGTATTTATCTCGAACATGGCGAGATTCGCGCGCAGGGTGATACCAGGGATGTCCTCGCAGAGTACGAAGGTGACATGCGCCGTGCGCGATGACCCCGGTGAGGCGCGGTGCACATGCTTTGACTCTCGCTCGGTTCGAGTGCTCGGGTAACAAGACGAAGGGCTTGCTGGCGGCGTCCCGGCCGTGTAGCAGCGCTGCCGTGCGACCGGGCCGGGGATCAATCGAGGAAATAGCAATCCAGTTCTTTCAGGGTTCTCAGCTTTTCGGATTGTTCTTTGGGCGCTTGCGGATGTTTTATGTAGGCATCCGGTGATCGATTGACCAACCGCTGAAACAGCTCGTGCGGCAGTACCTTTACGGAAAAATTATCGCTGACGCCACTGATAGGTTCGTCGGACATGTTGACGATTCGGTTACGAAACGTCACCGGATACGTCGAGGTGGCAGTGAACGTGACATTGTCACGGAACAAGACGTCATTCAGGCTGATTTGATCGCCACGATCATCCTCCAGCATCAGTTTGAAGAACAGTTCCATTCGCCTCGATGCCCGTGCAAGGAAGAATCCGGAACATAAGGTAAACCCCCATTCTTCGTGGAGATAAGGAGGTTGAACGGTTCCTTGCTGGATCAGTAAATCGCCATCGAGTTTGTCCAGATAAGGCAGCGGGTCTTTCATCCACATCGCGTCGAGGTCCGAATTTACGAAATCGACACCGAGCTGACAAAGGTCCCGGAACATTCGTACCCGCATCCGCATCAGTTCGGGGAAATCGTCGGATATCGGGGTCAGCGCGTAGGTATGCACCTTTAGTTCGGCACAAATATCTTCCGTTACACGATCGAGCGAAATGATCAGGAGATTATCTACGCCCGCTTGCCTCACCGAGGCTACCCAGTTTCGCAGCACATCGCTGTAATTCGAATTGGCAAATGCAATCACGATCCTGTTCGATTTCTTGACCAGGTCGACAATTGCCGCGAGCTCGGGATCGGGTGTTGCGTTGCCGATAGTGTCGCCGATTCGTAACAGTCGATCGCCGTAGATCTGCCCGAAGTAATACGCGCAACATTGTTCCAGCACTACCCCGAGCCCCATGCGATATTTCGCCACGCTTTCGAGGTCTGCCCGGTCCTTCCCGGCAACGTCACTGGTAGAAAATTTCGAAGGCTGATCGGAGCTTTGCCAGGGAAAATTCGCCAGGTAGTACTGTGTAACTTCGCGCAGCCACAGCTGAAATCGTTCATAAGCGCCACGTTCGACCACGAGGGAGCCTTTAAACGGACCAAGCTCGCAGGGAGATTTTGCACCCACACGAAATTTATCGTGCACTTGCTCCATATAGTGCGGAAACATCGAGAAAGGGTTGCGTAACTCGACGGCGTAGCAGTACTCGGTATCGAAGGCTTGATTCAGGAGCGTGCTAAAGGGCAAGGGGGGATCGCCGAACATTGAGACACCGGTGGATTCGGCCCATTCCCTCGAGAATTTCAGCGGGATCGAATACGTAAAAGTACCCACCATTGTGCCAGCCACCTGTAACTGGTAGTGACCCAAATACTCGGAATACAAAGCGCGATTCTGATCGGGCGTAAGGGCGTCAACCGCGAGTTCTGCCGGAACTGGAAAGGCGTTCAAATCGACCGGTTTGAATCTGGGGTCGTCAATGCCGGCGGATACTGCCTGCATCTTCTCCAGATTATGGTAGAAGACGTAAAAGTTGACGCCTAGTTGTCGCATTCCACGCAGCCCCCTGATGGCTGATTCAGAAAATTGATTGCCGGATCAAACCAGAGACGCGAACGTCAGAATTCTTGTATCGACAACAGAAGGCTGAGCTATCGCATAAACGGCACGCGGCAGTGTAACGGTTTTTGGCTTCCCCGCAAGGCTGCCCGACCGATGCATCATCGGGTAATTACTGTGCGGTTGCAGTTGTATTCGCGCCGTAGCCGCGCAGAAATTCTGCAATGGCGTTCAGAAGTTGATCACATACATTCCGCTAGCGATTTGCTGCATATGGCGGGATCCGGGCTCAGCCTGGCCATCCTTGATCGCGGCAGCCCGAGGGACCGGGCGAGGCGAAACACCGCTGTTAGCCGATGAGCTGAGAGGCGGTTTGTTTAACGCGGGGACGTAAGGTCAAGATCCGCGTAATGCGTTTCCAGGATCTCACCGGCAGCCTGCGCGATTGATGTGATCTCATCGTTCGTCAACGTATCCCGGAAGCGCCCGACCCGCGTGCTGTCGAGTGCACTGCCGTATTGTTCGACGTAAGCAGGCATCGTGGAGATCTGCTCTGCGTGTTCAAAACGCTTCCACTCCGCGGCCGGGTCGTAGGCGCTCAAATTCATTCCGGTGTGGCTTTGCAGGCGCTCGATTTCGGTCTCGAGCTTCGCCACGACATCTTCGAACCGGACAACGAGATCCCGCGGCCCGAGTGTTCGTTCGAGCCGCTGATAGGTCTTGACGTAGCGGTCGACGAGTTGCAGTACGTCGCGATCGCGTGCCGCAACGGCGGCGGTTCCTGTCATACCTCGTTCGAGCTGGCGCGCACCAACGTCAAGTTCGGAGACGACCTGGTCGAACGGGTTTCGGATACAGACAACGAAACGGGCATCCGGCAATAATTCCATCAGTTCCGGTTTGCAGCCACTGAAGGCCGGTGTCTTGAGAACCAGAAATTCAGGGTTGTCGAGGCTGGCAGCAGCGTTCTCGATGAATTGGCTGACAATGCTCCTGAAATATTCCGTGCACTGCTTGCTGCTCTGGAAGTACCACTGAACGACGCGATCGTAGTTACGTTGAGACCATTGATAGTCTTCGCACAGACGTGCGAGTAATTGGCATTCACCGACCTGAGGATTCGCGCGCGGTTCGTTACAGAGGATCTGGTTTACGAGGGTGGTACCAGTGCGGCGCGCCCCTAAAACAATAATAATGCGCGGCATGGATTGACGAACCATCTTGAGGATCACTCCGAAATCCGGGGAGGCTGAGGACGCGGGAGAGTCTGCTCAACCGACCAGTCAAAGTCAACAGGGACCCCGCGGCTGCGGGACCAGCGAGCGGCGCGCAAGCGGCGCGCGTTTTATGGTAGAAAAATCGCTTTCGCTGCAGGGTGGAGTTTGTCCGGCAACGCAGGGTACAAATGGAGAATCCGCGTGAGCTTTGCATCGCACCGTGAGGAATCGGCGTGCGGGTTTTTGCAACGGGTTTCCGGCGAATGCACCTGCGCTGGCCAGCCGTCGGGTGACACTGCCTCGGGATTCAAGCCTGGCAACAACAATACCGTCGTGTTGCTATGGTCGACTTTAGTGCACGTATTCCCGCAGGTCATCAATATCGCAACTGCGAACGATTTCAAGTACGCGATCTCGTGTGGATTCGATAACCGCAAGACGCTCTTGTTTATGGTCCAGATTGTCCCCACGGACACGATCGTGCATGAACCGATCGTAATACGCCTGCACGGTTCTCGACAGTGACATCCGCTCATCGTTCTCGAGCATTTTCATATATCGACTGATGCCCACCTGGTGCACGATCCGAATCTCCGCAGCTTTCAAATCGCCGCGCATGAAATTAAATGCGCGGTAATTGTATGCCTCCGGCAGTAACTTGAATCGGTTGATCTCAGTCACGGCCGTAGCGAACGAGAGCTGATCGGAACCGAACGCGTGCCGTTGGCGCTGGTCTGCATGCTGTGCACCGAAATGTTTGCAAATCAGGCGCGAGTGTCGATCCCATACGTTATGCAGGTCGGCTGCTGCGGGCGAACTGACAACCCCGGAATTGAAGTAAAGTTTTGACGCGTTCACCGGGGGCTTGCCAGCCGCCTGGTTCTCGTAGCGGTCACGCCACGGCATCCACTGTCCGTCCAGCATGCTCAAGCCCAACGCCGACGCGATTTCTTCGCGTGTTTTGGCATCGGCGAGTTCCCGATCGGCGTACCCGGCCATGGTGTATTCGCACAGGTCGTGTTCGACGGCGGAAAGATCGCCGAGCAAGACAATATCGTTATCGAGCAATAACGCGGACTCGCCGGCATCCTGTCCGCGCAACGCAAGCAGCTTGTTGTAGGTGCCGGAGTATTCGAATAACGCGTGCGGTTCGGGCGCCTCGATTATCGTTGCACCAAACTCTTCCAGACGCCGCAGTAGCACTGTTCGTCGGGGCGAGACCGCGGTGATCATCAAGGGATGGCGCGCAAGTTCCTGCTGCTTGTGCGAGGCGGCGAGCAGTAAGGTGTTTGCTGCCATAACCAGCGTGCGCAAGGGGTTGTTCGGCCGGTCGTCGAATACGGTACACATTCGCAGGTTCACGCGATCTTTCGGGCCTGGCTTTTTGCCGAGCCAGCGTAACAGGCGACTGCCGCGTAGCGCTTTCACTGAATGTCCTTGTTAGGCACAATCGTCGGGAAAGTCATTGGTTCGTCGGTGAGGTATCACCGTCGTCGTCGATGCGGGTGGCAGCCCGCTGCAGGAGTCGAAGCACCGGCTGTCAGCCGAGGATGCGCGGACCTGCCAGTTGATGAGCGGGTTTTCAGCCTCGATGCGGCAGAAGGCTTTCATGGCGGGGGCGGTGATGCGCGAATCCGCGTCGTCCGCTTTATGCTTCCCGGGCTTCTTTGGCGGGTGCGTCCTCGCGGCCTTGTAGCAAACCGCGACAAAGCGCGGTAGCCCAGCGCAAACCTGCGGTTATTCGCCACGATGTAGAGCCCAATAGCTGCTGAAGCTCGCTCTTCAACAAGCGAGCTTCGATCTGCGTCGAGTGGAGTTCTTTCCGTGCTTCATTCAGTTTCTGACTGGTCCAGGATAACGCGCCTTTGGTTTTATCGATTTCATTGCGCAACTCGGTACAGCGTCGTTCGAATCGTTTGTTGCCAGCGTATAGATCGCCGATGTGAGCACGTAAGTCTGCCCTGACCGCCGGCGAATCGAAATCTTGCGTCGAATCCTTGCGGTAGCCTTGCTCCTCCATCGCGTCGCCGTTGATGAGCCAGAAAAGCGCCAAAGCCTCGGCGTTGAGGTCGTCCCTCCAGCTTTCCGCTACGCCGCGGCGAAAGAACTGCTTGCTGACATTCTTCAATTCACCGAATTCGGGAATTCCTTCGCCGCTATCGTCAATCCCGACAAAGTCCGCGATTGAACGTACAAAGTTTTCAGGTTTGTCGAGGTAGCTTTCGTAACGCAGCAACAGTAATCGATCGCTGTCCAGCGCGGACCACGCTGCAACATGATCGGCCCAACAGCCGAAAGGCACCTGGCCGAGTATCACGTTCTGGATAGTTACGTAATTGCTCGAAAAATTTTTGAGGTAGTTGTAGTAGGACGAGATCACGTCGCGGCCGTCGCGAATAATGTAGATCACTTTATCGTCGATTGAGGTGTAATGGTCGGGTCGACGATGCGTTTTGACGAAATAGTTGCGCTCGCTGACGCGCATCAACTCAAGCTTGTCCGGTGTCAGGATGTCGTTGCTGGCATGACCGGTTAACTTCGCGAGTTCTGCATTAGCACCGATGTCCAATCTGTCCCCGTGCACTGAGTAAGTGTCCTGGGAAAATCGCTTCTTCATGATCATCCGGGTTAGCGTATTGCCGGAACGCGGATATGAGGCAAGCCAAACAATCACAATCAGCAACAACCTTGAAATGCGGGTGGATAAACGGGGATCTTAGCCCTTGTGGGAGGCTTGCTGCCACCATCCTCCTGCCAGTGGCAAGGGCAAGCGCGTCTGCGTGGCGCCAGTGACCTCCACGGTACGGCGTTTGATTCCCGGTACGTGGCCCGGTCTTTTGGCATCAATAAACTTCCGGGGCTGCCGGCGCGCTGACTGTACGCGGGGTCATGGGGTTGACCGCTGATCGGGTGTGCAGCGGTCGGCGGCGTCCGGGAAGCAATCGTTATGCGCTTGTCGCTTTCAGGAGTGGCGCGTCGCCGCTCTCCTGCCCGGAAGTCCAGGTAGATACACACGGGATCTTCGACTGGTCGCAGCGGTCGGCGAATTTTTTTGCGATCCCGGTAACCTCATCGAGCAATCCGTGTGCCAGTGTAATTGGCTCGAGCCCGAGCCCGAGCAGGCTACGGTTCTCGACGTGAAGCTCATTTTCGTCCGCTTCCTTGCGCGGATTCTGGACATAGCCGATTTCGGCGCCGGTTATTTCCGCAATCAGTTTCGCGAGGTCGCGTACCCGGTGAGTTTCCGTCATCTGGTTCATGATCCGCACCCGCTCCCCGGCGGCGGGCGGCGATGTGACTGCAAGCTCTATGCACCGCACCGTATCCTGGATATGGATGAAGGCGCGTGTCTGCCCGCCCGTGCCATGAACTGTCAGCGGATGTCCTACCGCTGCCTGCATGAGAAACCGGTTCAGTACCGTGCCGTAGTCGCCGTCGTAATCGAAACGGTTGATCAGTCGCTCGTCGAGTTGGGTTTCACGTGTCTGTGTGCCCCAGACAATACCCTGGTGCAGATCGGTCACGCGCACTTCGTCGTTCTTGTTGTAGTACGCGAACAGCAGCTGATCCTGCGTTTTCGTCATGTGGTAGATGCTGCCGGGGTTCGCCGGGTACAGGATCTCCTGCGTTACTTTGCCGCCGTCATCGGTTTCGACGTTAACTTCGAGGTAACCTTCCGGGATCTTCATGCCCGCGGTGCCATAGCCGTAAACACCCATCGTGCCGAGATGCACGACGTGCGTGTCGAGGCCGGCCTCGACCACTGCGGCAAGCAGGTTATGCGTCGCGTTCAGGTTGTTGGAAAGCGTGTAACGCTTGTGCCACGATGATTTCATCGAATACGGCGCGGCGCGTTGTTCGGCGAAATGGACGACGGCGTCCGGCTGTTCCGTTTCGAGCAGGGTAAGCAGGCGGTGGTAATGCGTTGCCACGTCGAGATTAATGAACTCGATCGTTTTCCCGCTGATCTCTTTCCACACCCGCAGACGTTCGCCCATCGGACAGATGGGGGTCAGCGAATAGGCTTCGAGTTCGTTATCGATATTCCGGCGCGACAGGTTATCGACAATAATGACGTCGTGACCTGCGTTCGATAAATGCAGGGATGTCGGCCATCCGCAAAATCCGTCCCCGCCCAACACTACAATTTTCATAACCCGACAGTGGCCCCCGAGGCTGCGATTGAGGCAAATCCGGCGCCGATGCTGCGGTGTCATGAACGCCCGCGGAGGCCTGAATTCGCGTGATCTGATCAGCTTCGGATTCTAGAGACTGCGATATGAGATTACCAGCAGAGAACGGTCTTCGGATGTTCGGGACGGGTGCATTTCCGCGTAGAATAACCGCTGACGTCTGAATCTGCCGTATTGATAATAATTTGAAATTCCTTACCGATTCGCCGGGCATCCGGTACGCGGCAGACTTGCATGCGAACCGTGCTATGGGCCTGCGCCCTGATTTCCCCCTGCCGCCGCCGCGCGTGCGCGATCGCGCCTAGCGTTATGTGCGGCATACTCGGATTCTTTGACCGTCGTGGCGTCAGCGCCGCGCCCGCGCTCGCGCTTGCCGAGCAGATGGGTAATGTCATCGCCCATCGCGGCCCGGACGACCACGGCGAATGGTGCGACGCGGACGCCGGCATCGTTTTCGGCCAGCGACGCCTGTCGATCAACGATTTGTCCCCGGCCGGTCACCAGCCGATGATTTCGGCCAGCGGCCGCTACGTCATTGTGCTGAACGGTGAAATCTATAACTTCCTCGAACTGCGCAAGGATCTTGAACGTGCCGGCTACCCGTTTCGTGGCGATTCCGACACCGAAGTCGCGCTCGCGCTGATTGAGCGCGACGGCTTCGCGGATAGTCTGCGCCAGTTTGTGGGCATGTTCGCGATCGGTCTGTGGGATCGCGAAGCGCGCACGCTGTCGCTTGCCCGTGACCGTCTGGGTGAGAAGCCCTTGTACTACGGCGTGGTCGACGGTGCGTTCGCGTTCGCGTCCGATTTGCACAGTCTGCGCCAGATGCCCGGCTGGCGCCCGACGATAGACCGTGACGCCATCGGCCTGATGATGCAGCATTTCTATGTGCCCGCGCCGCGCACGATTTACGCCGGGGTGAAAAAGTTGCTTCCAGGTACCTGGCTCACCCTGAATGCGGATAACTACGCGGACGCCCCGGCGCCGGAGTCCTATTGGCCGGCGGCCGAACTAGCCGCCGCGGCAATGGCTGCGCGTGAATCTGTCGACGACGCCGAAGCGATCACCGCACTCGACGACCTGTTGCGCCACACCATCCGCGACAAAATGATCTCCGACGTACCGCTCGGCGCATTCCTCTCGGGCGGGATCGATTCGTCCACGGTTGTCGCGCTGATGCAGGCCGAGAGTATGGACAAGGTGAAAACGTTCAGCATCGGCTTCGCTGAAGGTGAGTTCAACGAGGCGGATGAAGCAAAGCGGGTCGCCGAACATCTCGGCACCGAGCATACAGAGCTGTATGTCTCGCCCGCAGAAGCACAGGCCGTGATTCCGAAGCTGCCGCACCTGTATTCCGAGCCATTCGCCGACTCCTCGCAGATCCCGACGTACCTCGTGTCTGCGCTGGCCCGTCGCCGGGTAACGGTCGCGTTGTCAGGCGATGGGGGCGACGAATTGTTCGGCGGTTACACGCGCTACCTGCTGGCCGAGAACATGTGGCAGCGGTTCGAGCGTATGCCCGGGCCGTTGCGTTCCGCGGTGGGCAAGTTCGCGGGAATGTTGCCGGCCGGGCGGGTGGATCAACTCGTGGCGCCGCTGAAACCATTGATGCCCGAGCACTGGCGTTACAAGCAGTTTGGCAACAAGCTGCACAAGCTTGCCCTGATCTGCGGCTCGAACGATTCGCAAGCCGTGTACAAGTCGCTCATCAGTATGTGGCTGCAGCCGTCGCAGCTTGTGATTGGCGCCGGCGACGTTGATATGCTCGCGGAATTGCCCTCGGTTATTGCGAGCGTGCCGAATTTCACTGAACGCATGATGCTGATGGATTTGCTGTCGTATCTGCCGGGTGACATTCTCGCCAAGGTCGATCGCGCGAGCATGGGCGAAAGCCTCGAGGTGCGCGTGCCGTTTCTCGATCACCGCGTGATCGAACACGCCTGGCGCGTGCCTTTCAACCAGAAAGTCCGCGGTACGGAGGGCAAGTGGCTGCTGAAACAGGTGTTGTATCGCTACGTACCCCGAGACCTGATCGAGCGACCGAAAATGGGCTTCGGGGTACCGGTGGGGGAATGGCTGCGCGGACCGTTGCGCGAATGGGCCGAAGCCCTGCTCGATGAACGACGACTGCACGCTGAGGGTTACTTTCATCCGGCGGAAGTCCGTCGCAAATGGCGCGAGCACCTGAGCGGCAAGGCCGACTGGCACTACCTGTTGTGGCCGGTACTCATGTACCAGGCGTGGCTCGAGCATTATGAGCGGCCGGGTTAAGGTCCTCGTTGTCATCGGGCAGCTTGAACTCGGCGGTACGGAGCTGCATCTGCTGAACGTGCTGCCGGAACTCAATCAGGCCCCGCTCGAGATCGTCGTTTACGCCATGCGCGGCGGCGGTCGTCTGCAGCGCAGATTCGAGCGCGCGGGCATTCGCGTGATTGCGCCGGCGCATCATTCGCGACGCTGGCTCGGTCTCGCGCGCACGGCGTGGCATTTGCTTGCAAGCTGGCGGCGTGAGCGACCGCAGATCGTGCATTTTTTCCTCCCCGAGGCGTATCTGCTCGGTGGCCTGTGCAGTGTTCTCGCACCACGCTGCCGACGCATCATGAGTCGACGTTCACTGAACGCTTACCAACGCAAATGGCCCGGCGTGCGGGCGCTCGAACGCTGCTTGCATGCGCGCATGGACGCGGTGCTCGCGAATTCCACCGCGGTTGCGCATCAACTTGTTGGGGAAGGGGTTGCGCCGTCGCGTCTTGCGGTGCTGTACAACGGCGTGCCGGACCACAATGCGGACCCGGCTGCGGCCGCGGCGCTGCGCGAAGCGCGCGCGATCGATCCGGACGCGCTGGTGTTCGTGATGGTGGCGAATCTGATCCCCTACAAGGGCCATGCCGATGTGATCGCTGCGCTTGAACGCGCGCGCGACGCCTTGCCCGCGAGCTGGGCGATGCTATTCGTCGGTGCAGACAACGGGACCCGCGCAGCTCTCGAGTCTGCTGCCGTGCGCGCGGCCGTGGCGTCGCAGATCCACTGGCTCGGTCGCATGGATCGGGTGGGCCCGGCATACGACGCGGCGGACATCGCCATTCACGCCGCGCACGAGGAGGGGTTTTCGAATGCCGTACTCGAAGCGATGGCGGCCGGCTTACCGTTGATCGCGACCGCGGTAGGAGGCAACACCGATGCCGTCAGCGACGGCGATAGCGGTGTCCTCGTGCCGCCCCGGGACCCGGCCGCGCTTGCCGCGGAACTCATTGCACTCGCCGCCGCGCCCGAACGGCGCGCCACATTCGGGCAGGCGGGACGCGAGCGGGTGCGGCAGCGGTTTTCGCTGGCCGTCTGCCGCGCTTCCTATCGGCGGCTGTATTGTGGCATCGCGGATCAACGCGCGGCGCCGGTGGCGGCACTGATCGCCGGTTCGCCGTAATGGCTGCCGCGAAACCATCGGATCTCTCGGTGCTGTTCGCGGTCACCGAGGACTGGTATTTCTGGTCGCATCGCAGACCGCTCGCGGAGTTTCTCCAGCGCAATGGTTGCATCGTTACGGTGGCAACCCGCTTCAACCGTTTCGAGGCGCACCTGCGCGAGCTCGGTTTCAATTGCATAACCCTGCCGTTCGAACGCTCATTGCGCTATCCGCTGCGCGATCTGCGTGCCGTGGCGTTACTCTGGCGCGCAATCCGACGCACGCAACCCGATGTCGTGCACCTCGTGTCGCTGAAGCCGATTCTGTTGAGCGCGCTCGCTCTGCTGTGCGAGCGGCGCACCCGCTTCGTCGCCGCGTTTACCGGCATGGGATACCTGTTTTCGTCGCGCGATCGACGTGCGCACTGGTACCGGCGCGGGGTGGTCGCGATGTTGCGGGTGTTGTTGCAGCGGCAAACGTGCTGGATCATCGTCCAGAACGAGGACGATCGCGCACTGCTGCAATCCGAGCGACTTGGCGATCCCGCACGCACGATCCTGATCCGCGGAGTCGGGGTTGACGTCGAGATGTTCAGCTACCGCGAAGCAGTTGGCGATGGTGTGCCCGTCGTGATGCTGCCGGCGCGCCTGATCCGCGACAAGGGGATCGAGGAATTCGTGGCCGCGGCGCGTGAACTGAAACAGCGCGCGGTGACGGTGCGTTGCGTGCTCGCCGGCGCCGACGACCCCGATAATCCGGCCGCGATTCCACGCGCGACGATCGACGCCTGGGTGGCGGAGGGCCTGGTTGAATGGTGGGGACATCAAGAAGACATGCCGGCGGTGTATCACGCCGCGGATATCGTCTGCCTGCCGTCGTATCGTGAAGGTCTGCCGAAAGTGCTGATCGAGGCGGCGGCATGCGGGCGTCCGCTGATCGCAACCAACGTTGCGGGTTGTCGTGAGGTCTGTCGCGACGGTGTGAACGGCACGCTCGTGCCGTCGCGATCCGTGGCGGCGCTGGCCGCAGCAATTGCGGCACTAGCCGCGGCGCCGGAGTTGCGCCGCCGTTACGGCCGCGCCGGGCGAGAACTCGTCGAAGCGGAATTCTCGCTCGAGCAAATCGGGCGGGAAACGCTCGCGGGCTACGCGCGGATCCTCGGGACGCGGCCAGCATGAACAACGCGCAGCACGACAGGGAGCGCGTGGCGCCGCTCGACGGCTTGCCGGGGGCGGGATTTTGCGCGTACTCGTAACCGGCGCGACGGGTTTCGTTGGTCGCAGCGTCTGTCGCGCACTGGTCGCCGCGGGCCACACGGTCCGCGCTGCCGTGCGTGGCGATCCGAATCCGCCGTTGCCGGATTGCGAAACCGCAATCGTCGGTGACATCGACGGCACTACCGTGTGGACGAGCGCCCTGGACGATGTGCAGGCAGTGGTGCACCTCGCCGCACGCGCGCATACGCGTGATCCGGTCGATGCGCTCGCGCACTATCGGCGCATCAATGTCGACGGCACGCGCGGACTCGCCGCCGCGGCACGAGCGTGCGGGGTTGGCACGTTGGTGTTCATGAGCTCCATCAAGGTGAACGGCGAAATCTCGCCGCTTGCCGGCGACGGCACGCCACTGCGTTTCAGCGGCGACGATCCGCCGCGGCCCAGTACGGACTACGGCCAATCGAAACTGGAAGCGGAGCGCGTGCTGAGTGCGGACGCTGGCAATACGCCGATGCGGATTGTGATCCTGCGGCCACCGCTCGTGTACGGACCCGGCCAGAAAGGCAATCTCGCGCGTCTCGCTCGCGCGATCGAGCGCGGTTGGCCCTTGCCGCTCGGCGCCATGACCGCCCGGCGCAGTCTGATTGGGGTCGCGAATCTGGCCGATGCCGTGGTCGTTGCGATTCGTCCCGGTACCGCCGTGAGCGGCACTTATACGCTCGCCGATGTGGATGTGTCTTCCGCGGAACTCGCGCGCGAACTCGGCGCGCTCGTCGGGCGTCGCGCGCGCTTGCTAGCGGTGCCGGTTGTTGGACTCGGTAAACTGGCGGCGCTGTTCGGACGCGGGGACAACGTGATGAAACTGAGCCAGCCGTTGCTCGTCGACAGCGCGCGTTTTATCGCCGCCTCCGCCTGGACCCCGCGACGGAGCCTGCGCGACGGATTGCGCCACGACCCGCCCGCGCGGGATCGGGAACGTCGGCAATGATGCTTGAATTGCTCCTGTTGGCCACGACGTTCGGCGCCAGCGTCGGGGTAACCTGGCTCGTAAAGCGCTACGCGGAGCAGCACCGGATCCTCGATCATCCGAGCGCGCGCGGACTGCATGAGCAGGCGACCCCGCGCGGCGGCGGCGCCGCAATTCTGCTCACCGCCAGCGCGGCCCTGCTCGGTTTGCACGCGCTCGGCCTCGGCGGCTGGTTATCGACGCCAACGCCGGTCGCCATCGGTGTCGCTTACGGGGTGCTCGGCTGGATTGACGATCATCGCAGCCTGCCGATCGCCCCGCGGCTGCTCGCACAATTAGCGCTCGGGTGGGTATTCGCGATCTGTGCCGGCAGCGGGCTTGCGGATCCGCTTGCCGCATTGTTCGGTCTGCCGGTCTGGTTGCTGCTGTTCGTCGTCGCGGTTGCGGTCGCGGGTGGCGTTAATGTGTTCAATTTCATGGATGGCGCCGACGGCTATGCGGGTGGCGCGGCGGTTGCCGCGCTGGCCGGTGGCGCCGTTATCGCAATGCTTACCGGCGACCAGGAGCTGCTGCTCGCGACGCTCGCGCCGGGCGCCGCCGCCGCCGGTTTCCTCGTCTGGAACTGGCAGCCGGCGCGCATTTTCATGGGTGATGTCGGCAGTTACTTTCTCGGCTTCCAGTTCTGTGCGCTGGCTGCCCGCGATGTACTCGCGGGACACGGTGCATGGTTGTGGGCGATTCTGCTCGCGCCGTTCATCACCGATGGCGCCCTGACGCTCGCACGCCGGGTCTGGCGCCGCGAGCGCTTTTGGCGCGCGCACCGCACGCATGCCTACCAGGTGTTAATCCTGTCCGGATACAGCCACGCCGCGGTGAGCACGGGAGTCATTGCGCTGATCGTCGGCGTGCTCGCGCCAGCGGCGCTGTATGTTCGTCTGCAACCCGCGTCCGCGCTGCACGTGGCCGCCGCCGTCTACGCCTTAAATGGTATGCTATGGCTGGCGGCTCAACGTCGACCCAGGAACGTCACAACGAGCACGTGATCATCTCTAATCGCACCACCGTCATCCTGCACGATCTGATCGCCGTCACGGCGGCGTGGGCTGTCAGCCTGTTCGCGCGCTTCAATTTCGAAATGCCGCCGGCCGATTACCTCGATGCCGCGCTCGCCGCGTTTCCCGTCGTCCTCATCGCGCAGGGTCTGATCGCGCGCTATTTCGGCCTTTACAAGGGCTTGTGGCGCTTCGCCAGCCTGCCCGACTTGTGGAACATCATCCGCGCCGCGGCGCTCGGGGCCGTGTCGATTGCGTTGATCCTGTTCGTGATGACCCGCCTCGAAGGCATCCCGCGCTCGCTGCTCGTGTTGTACCCGATTTTTCTGATTTTTTTCCTTGGCGGACCGCGCCTCGCTTATCGCGTGGTGAAAGATCACTCGCTGAGTCTGAAGTCGATTACCGGCGCGCAACGCGTCGTCATCGTCGGCGCCGGTACCGGGGGCGAGATGATCGTGCGTGACATGCTGCGTGATGGCGAGTTCGCCCCGGTCGGACTCGTCGACGACGATCCGACACTGTTGAAGCGGCGCATCCATGGTGTGCCGGTGCTCGGCCCCATCGATGCACTGCCGTCGATCACTGAACGCTACGACGTTGATTCACTGATCATCGCGGTGCCATCCGCCAGCAACACGGAAATGCAACGGATCGTGTCGATTTGCGAACAGTGCGCACTGCCATTCCGCACCTTGCCGCGCATTCAGGATATTGTTTCCGGCCGCGTCGGCCTGCAGGAAATCCGCGACGTCTCTATCGACGACCTGCTCGGGCGTGACAAGGTTGAACTCGACTGGCAGGTGATTCAGTCGGCCCTCGTCGGCAAGGCCGTGCTCGTTACCGGCGGTGGCGGCTCGATCGGCTCGGAATTGTGCCGTCAGGTGGCACGGCTCGGTGCGTCGAAGGTGATCGTGTTCGATCACAGCGAGTTCAACCTCTATCGCATTGATCGTGAGCTGCGTGAAACGTACCCGCACCTGACCCTGCATTGCGTCATCGGCGATGTCTGCGATCGCGCCGCACTCGATCACCTGTTTACAGCCTATGCGCCACGCCTCGTATTTCATGCCGCGGCGTACAAGCACGTGCCCATGCTCGAGTCGCAGGCGCGCGAAGCGGTGCGCAATAATGTGATCGGTACGTTCGAAGTGGCGAGCGCGGCCGAACGCCACGGCTGCGAGAACGTCATTCTCATTTCTACCGACAAGGCCGTGCGCCCGAGCAGCGTCATGGGCGCGACGAAGCGGCTTGCGGAATTGATCTGCGAATTGCGCAATCGCGAGGCGAAAACGCGCTTTATCACCGTACGCTTCGGCAACGTCCTCGGTTCCGCCGGCAGCGTGGTGCCGCTGTTTCGTGAACAGATTCGCGAGCGTGGCCCGGTTACGGTGACGCATCCCGATGCCACCCGGTATTTCATGACGATCCCGGAAGCCTGCCAACTGATCCTGCAGGCCTCGGCCATGGGGCAGGGCGGCGAGATTTTCGTCCTCGACATGGGTGAGTCGATCAACATCGCCTATCTTGCGGAGCAGATGATCCGTTTGTCCGGTCACGAACCCGGCATCGATATCCCGATCGTCTACACCGGTTTGCGCCCGGGCGAGAAATTGCACGAGGAATTGTTTCACGCCTCGGAAGATCTGTCCCCGACCGGGCATGAAAAACTGCTGCTCGCGAATCACTCGTCCACGGACGCCGAGCGCATCATGGAATTGTTTGAAGAGTTGCGGCACGCCTGCGACGTATTTGATGAGGACGGGATCAGGCGGCGCCTGATCGAAGTTGTACCGGAACTGCTGCCGGAAAGCGGTGGCAGCGATGCCGATGAGTATGCCAACGTCCTCGAATTTAACCGGAGTAAGTAATGACCACGATAGTCAGAAAAGCCGTGTTCCCCGTCGCTGGAATGGGCACGCGCTTTTTACCAGCCACGAAAGCCAATCCGAAGGAAATGTTGCCCATCGTCGACAAGCCCCTGATCCAGTACGCCGCCGAAGAGGCCGTGAACGCCGGGATCAAGGAGCTGATATTCGTTACCGGGCGCGCGAAACGGTCGATTCCGGATCATTTCGACAAGGCCTACGAACTCGAAGCGGAGCTCGAGAAGAATCAGAAAACGGAAATGCTGAACATCGTGCAGAACATCCTGCCGAGCGACGTTGCGTGCATCTACATCCGTCAGGCGGAACCTTTGGGTCTCGGCCATGCGGTGCTGTGCGCGAAACCCGCGGTTGGCAACGAGCCGTTCGCGGTATTACTGGCTGACGACCTGATCGACGGCGGCGCGCGCGGGTGCCTGAAACAAATGGTGGATATGTACGCCCACTACAATTCCGCTGTCATCGCGGTCGAACCCGTACCGGAAGACGAAACGCATCGCTACGGCATCGTCGAAGTGAAACCGATCGACGCGCGTATCGGCAAGATCCACAGTATCGTCGAGAAACCAAAACCCGCCGACGCGCCGTCGAATCTCGGGGTTGTCGGACGTTACGTGTTGCCAGGCGAAATCATGTCGATCCTCGAGCAGACGCCGCGCGGGGCCGGGAATGAAATCCAGTTGACGGACGCGATCGCGACGCTGCTCGAACGCCAGCAGGTATTGGCCTACGAGTTCGAGGGCACGCGTTACGACTGTGGTTCAAAGCTCGGTTATCTGCAGGCGACGATCGACTACGCACTGAAGCATCCGGAATTGCAGAATGACTTTGCCGCGCTCCTGCGCGCGCGCGTCGAACGGTTGTCCTGACAGCGGCTGTCAACCGCGCAAGCCTCGCGTTTCAACCTCCGATCGGGCCACCGTTCAGCCGTGTAATCGCGAGCACGGATGAGCGCGCGGGCACGTTGGCGTCGAAATCCGGCCAGCGCGTTCCCGGGCGCTCATAGCTCGCCCCCGGTACGCCGTCCACCCCGGGGTGCTGGACAGCGAGAAACAGGGTTTCGCCGTCGGGTGTGAATTCGGGTCCGCAGACCTCGGCGCCGCGTGGCGCACGAAAAAAACGCCGCACACCGGCCGCTTCGTGGGTTGCGTCGAGCTCACAGGCGAACAGACCGTCGGCCGAGCCCGTCAGGCCCCACGCGCGACCCTGATCGGTGGCAACCCACAAGCGGCCGCCCGGATCGAACGCGCAGTTATCGGGAGCGGCGAACCAGCCGTGCTCACTGACCGGGACGGGATAATGCGCGGCGTGTCCCGGATCGCGCGGATCCCCTGCGAGCAAGGCAATATCCCAACGAAACTCCGGCGCCGCGTGGTCGCGGCTGTCGCCCGCGACGACTGGCGGATACAGACGCAGGATGTGGCCAAATACGTTGTACGCGCGCGGATTCGCGCCGCTCGCCGTCGCTGCCGTGCGTCGGACATTGTTCGTCAGCATGACGTAGACGATGCCAGTGCCCGGATCGGTTTCAATTTCCTCGGGGCGATCCATTTGTGTTGCGCCGAGCAGGTCGGCGGCGCGTCGCGCGTCGATCAACACATCGGCCTGATCGTCGAAGCCGTTATCCGCAGTGAGCGGGCCCGTGCCGTGAACAAGGTCGAGCCATTGCAGGCTGCCATCGTCGGCAAACCGGGCGACGGACAAGGTGCCGTGATCGAGCAGGGAGAAATTCTTTGCCCGCTCGCCGGCATCGAAACGTTCCGCGCTGACGAAGCGATAGATGTATTCGAACAATTCGTCGTCGCCGGAGTAGACGACGGCGCGCCCGTCGGCTGCGAGCACGCAGTTTGCGGATTCATGTTTGAAGCGGCCGAGCGCCGTGCGTTTCGTCGCGCGATGCGTCGGGTCATACGGGTCGATCTCGACCACCCAGCCGTAGCCGTTGGCGGCCCCGGGGTGCAGATCCGAGCGAAAGCGGACATGCTGCTCAGCCCAGTGGGTGAACGCTGTACCGCGACCGAGGCCGTAACGTTCCTGGCTGATCCGTTCGCGCGGCTCACTGCTGCGGCCCGAGAAATAAACATTGAAATTTTCCTCGGCGACGAGCACCGTGCCCCACGGGGTTTTGCCTCCCCCGCACGCGCCGAGGATGCCGAGCGAGGTGTGAGCTTGTGGATCGTCGGGGTGACGCAGGCGCGGATGGCCGGCGGCGGGACCGCTGAGTGCAACCGGCGTATTGCCGATGGTGCGACGATTGCGTGCTGAACGGACGTAGCGCCAACCAGTAGCCGCGCGCTGCACCTCGACGACGCTGTGACCGAGCGCTGTCAGCTCCGCTTGCACGCGTGCGGACGCGGACGTGGTACTGCTCGCCGGCCACATCATCGCGGGGGTGACATATTCATGATTCACGCACAGCAAGCCGTGGCGTGAGCCGAGCGATTCCGGCCCGAGGGGGAAATAGGCGACGAAATCGTTGTTGTCGCCGAAGCGCAGCGGATCGCCGATCGGATCGGGCTGCCCCGGCTGCCAGGGCCCAAGTCCTTCGACCAGGGCGTCGCCCCGACGCAGCAGGACGTCGCCGTGATAGCCTGGCGGCAAATGGTGGGTGTGGTCGGCGCCGCGGCTGACTTCGGTGAACGTAAACGGATTACGCGGGCGCTGCGCGGCGAAGGCAGGCGAGTTGAATGCCAGCGGCCCGAGCGTGGTCGCGCCAAGGTGGGTCAGAAAGCGGCGGCGTGTCGTCATTCACCGGGAGTGTCGGCGGTGCGCGGTCCGGCAGAGATCAACCGGACGTGAAATTCAACGGTCGTCGAGCAGCGCGCGCTTGCGTACGAGTTCGGTCTGCAAAAACGCGAGTGCCTGCAGGGAATGCTGATCGCTGGGTTCGCCGGCAACGGCGATCAACTGTTCCAGCTCCCGCACGTCGTCCGCCAGTTCGTCATAATCGAGCGCGTGCTGGGGCCCGGCCAGCGATGGGAAAAAATCTTCGAGCAATTTGAGTTCGTCGACCAGGTCGCGGAACCCTTCGGACATCATATTTGCAGCCATCTGCAGCAACCCCCGGTTCATCCATAAGCTTGCAAGTTACAGCGAGATCCTAATTATTGATCTTATTTTGATCGTTTAATCTTATGATCTTATGGGGAATATTATAGGATCATGAGAAAAGACTTCAATACCTTTGACTAAGTTGCCGATCAAGGACTAATGAAACCCATTCCCACTGACACGATAGCCACCGCCACGGTTCGCCCGGACTCCCACCTCGCGGTCCTGTCGGCCCGCGAGGTGAACGATTTATGCGCCGCACAAAACAGCCGCATCTACGAGCTGTTCCGCCGCTGCGCGCTTGCGGTTCTCACCAGCGGTATCGAAAGTGATAACGCAGCCGAACTGTTCGAAGCGTTCGCCGACTTCGAAGTACGATTCGAACAGGTCGATCGGGGCATCGTCGTACACCTGAAAAATGCGCCGGCCGCGGCGTTCGTCGACGGTGAAATGATTGTCGGCGCCCGCGATCACCTGTTCGCCGTGCTGCGCGACATCATTTTCGTCGCCAACGACCTCACCGCCTTCGGCTTCGACGAAACGCGCGGCGAGGACGTCACGGAAATCGTCTTTCGCGTCCTGCGCCACGCCGGCCTCGTACGCGCGGGCCGGCAGCGCGGCCTCATCGTGTGCTGGGGCGGGCATTCCATCGACGGTCCGGAGTACGATTACACGAAGGAACTCGGCTACGAGCTGGGCCTGCGCGGGCTCGATATCTGCACCGGGTGCGGGCCCGGTGCGATGAAGGGGCCGATGAAAGGCGCGACGATTGCGCATGCGAAACAGCGGATCGGCAACGGTCGCTATATCGGGGTGACCGAGCCCGGCATCATCGCGGCGGAGCCACCCAACGCCATCGTCAACCACCTGTGCATTCTGCCGGACATCGAAAAGCGACTTGAGGCGTTTATCCGTCTCGCCCACGGCATCGTTGTGTTCCCCGGGGGCGCCGGCACGGCCGAGGAGATCCTCTACCTGCTCGGCGTGCTGTCACATCCTAAGAACGCGGGTCACCCGCTGCCCCTGATCCTGAGCGGACCGGGCCACAGTGAGTCGTACTTCACCGCTCTCGATGATTTCATCCGCACAACGCTCGGGCCGGAGTTCACGAAGCTCTACGACATCGTGATTGACGCCCCCAGTGACGTTGCCGCGCGCATGCGGCAACGGGTGGGCGAAGTCTTTGACTATCGCGACAGCGTCGACGACGCGGCGAATTTCAACTGGTCATTGACCGTCGATCACCGTTTCCAGGCGCCGTTTCCGGCCACGCACGACGCGATGGCCACGCTCGAGTTACAGCATGGCCTGCCGCCGCACGAACTCGCATGTAATCTGCGCCGCGCGTTCTCGGGAATCGTCGCCGGGAATGTTAAAGAATCCGGCATTCGCGCTGTCGCCCGGCACGGACCATTCGATCTTCACGCCGAACCCGCGATAGCGGCCGCGCTCGAAACGCTGCTGCAGTCATTCATTCGGGAGCAGCGCATGCGACTGCCGGGAACGAAATACGAGCCGTGTTACCGCGTGTCCGATCAGCCGATCACGCCCGCCAACCGCTAGCACTCGTGCGCTGAAGTCAGCGGCATGTCGCATTACGATGTGATTGTGATCGGCGGCGGGGCCGCCGGTCTGATGAGTGCCCTGGTTGCCGGTCGCCGTGGTCGACGGGTGCTCGTCATCGACAGCAGCAACCGGGTTGGCAAGAAAATTCTCATGTCCGGTGGCGGGCGCTGCAACTTCACGAATCTGAACGTCGAGCCGGAAAACTTCCTGTCGGCGAATCCGCATTTCTGTAAATCTGCGCTGAGTCGCTACACCCAGTGGGATTTCATTGCACTCGTCGAGCAACACGGCATCGCGTATCACGAGCGCAAGCACGGCCAGTTGTTCTGTGATCATTCGGCGAAAGAAATCCTCGCGCTGCTGCTCCGCGAATGCGACGCCGTCGGCGTCACGATCCGCACGCATTGCCGGCCCGCCCGCATCGTCGCGATAAATGCCGCGCCCGCGCGTTTCGAGATCACTACCGGGTCGCTGGCCTGCACGGCCACATCGCTGATCGTTGCGACCGGTGGCCTGTCAATTCCGAAAATGGGCGCGAGCGGCTACGGCTACGATCTCGCGCGACAGTTTGGTTTGAACGTATTGCCAACACGCGCCGGCCTCGTGCCGCTCGTGTTTGACGATGAATTCAGCGATGCCTGCGCCGCGCTTTCCGGGGTGTCGCTGGATTGTTGCGTGAGTATCGAGCCGGATCCGGCGCGCACGAAACAGCTGCGCGCGGCGTTTACCGAAGCGTTGATGTTCTCCCACCGTGGCTTGACCGGCCCTGTCGTATTGCAGATTTCGAATTACTGGCAGGAACAGCAGCGTGTGAACGTCGACCTGCTGCCCGGCGACGATATTGGTGACTGGCTCAGCGCGTGCAAGCGCACTCGTCCGAAAGTGCTGCTGCGTTCCGTGCTGGGGGAAAAGCTGCCAAAGCGTCTCGTCGCGCTGCTCGAGAAGTCGTTCTGGGCGCGCAGCCGTGACGTGCCGTTGGCGGGCTTTAGCGACAACGAGCTCGACACGATCGCCCGCCAGCTGAGCCAATGGTCGCTCGCGCCGTCGCGAACCCAGGGCTATGCCACGGCGGAGGTGACGCTCGGCGGTGTGGATACGGACGAAATTTCATCGCAGACGATGGAAAGTAAACGCGTCCCGGGGCTCTACCTGGTGGGTGAAGTCGTCGATGTTACCGGCCACCTGGGCGGGTTCAACTTCCAGTGGGCTTGGTCGTCGGGGTTCGTCGCGGGCAGCTATGCCTGAACTTGCCCGCGCCCGTGATGCGCTACCGGCAAGCACACGAGAAAGGGCGTCAACGGCGCAATTGTGCGACTGCGGTGCGCAGCTCGGCAAGTTCGTTTTCGAGCGCGCTGACGCGTTCCTCGAGCCGGGCGCCGCGGGGGGCGCGTTGCGGTTCCTGCGCTTCGGCGAGCGCGATGGCAGCGAAATCGATGGGACCGTGAAACAGATGCGCATACGCTGCGTCCTTGCGCCCGGCGCTGCGCGGCATGCGCACAATCAGCGGTTCGCCTTCGCGTTCCTGCAGATGCGCGGCAGCGCTAAGCACTGCCTCGTTGTCAGCGAACGTATGCAGACGTCCACTGTGCGCACGTAATTCACCTGGTGTTTGCGGACCCCGCAGCAGCAACAGGCAAACGATGGCGAACTGATCCGGTTCGAAGCGAAAATCGCTGTAACTTGTGTTGCAGAACCGTTGGCGATATTTCTCCACGCCGGTGCGCGAGTTTTCCTCGATATGGACGAGGTGCTTGTCCGCGAGCGTGTGCGCGGTGCGCCGCACGACCCCGGGATCGAGCGAGAGCACGGGAGTACGGCTCGATTTCTGGTTGCAGGCGCTCGTAAGCGCGTTCAGCGTTAACGGATACTGATCCGGGGTGACGACGGATTTCTCCATCAGACACCCGATAACGCGAGCTTCGTTGACGTCGAGTTGTTTCAGCACTGGGGCAGGGTCCGGCGGCTCGCGCACCACGATCGGTGGGTTCGCGCGGATTGTATGCGCTTAATCGAGGCGACGCACTCGGTACGTGATCTCAACGACGGTCCGTTCGTCCCGCAGCTCCGGCCAACTCCCGACGGTTCAGCGCTGCGTCTCATAACCCACGAGTTCGACATAGCCGCTACCCGCAATGGCCTTGTCGTGGGCTGTTCCGGTGGTGATAACCGCGCCTTCCCAGTACGTG
Organism: Gammaproteobacteria bacterium; assembly: GCA_965216305.1. Classification (GTDB taxonomy): domain Bacteria; phylum Pseudomonadota; class Gammaproteobacteria; genus UBA11873. The sequence continues at coordinate 1,385,356 of OZ244144.1, forward strand.
AAATTCGCGTGCCATTCCTGCGCCGCCATGCGCGGGCGCACGTGCAGATCGAGTTCGTGCTCCGGGATCCGGATCCGCCAGGCTGCCGGGTACCGCGCGCCGCTTGCACGGCTGCGCCAATAATCGAGCACCTTGAGCGATAGTTGCGCGCGGGTGAGCGTGTGAGTGCTGCCATCCGGATTGATCAGGATCCCGCGACTTGCGGGATCCGCACGGCCACGGACGTCGCGCAATTGATAAAACATCAGGTCGCGGCCGTCGTCGAGCTGCAAGGAAAACCAGTCCCAGCCAAGCTGATCCTCGGCCAGCGCACTCGTGCTCCATTCGTGATCGAACCAGGCCTGGCCGCGCACTTTATGCGTGCGACCGCGAACCGCAACCGTACCCTGCGCCGCGAACCGCGGGATCGAATAGTAAAAAGACGCGTTACCGGGCGCCGCGCTCTTGTGTGACAAGCCCCGATCCCCCTGCGCGACGATCGCGCGTTCCGCGCTCAACTCTAGATCGATCGCGACGGCTTCCTGAGCCGCGCGCAGATGCCATGTTTCCGCGGTGCCGTCTCCGCGCTCCATGCGCCAGTCGCGCAACCACATCACGGTCGGCCTGAGCGATACGCCGGCCTGGTCGAGTGCCGGCCGCGCGCGCCGTTCGGCGCTGTAGAATTTTCTATTGTCGATATCACTGAGCGCGAAGTGCGCGAGATACACCTGATTCGACCGCCACGGCGATTTCCGCGGGCGCGGCTTGCCCGGGGGCCGCAAGGCGAAACGAAACAGCGTGAGCTGAAAACCGAATGCCTGATCGCCCGCTTGCAGATTACCGGTGAAGTACCACCACTCCGAGCGGAACGCCGGGTGCTCGCCATGGTCGCGCGGGAACACGAATGCGCGTGGTTCGCGCGCGATCGTAAACCCGGCCGGCGGATTCGTTTCCGTCAGCAAAGCCGCCACCCCTGAGCGTGCATCGCGGTCGCGTTCGAGCGCCTGGCCGGCGATAACAGCGCCGATGCACGCGGCGATTGCGAGTACGAGCGCCGCGCGGATCATTCGTAACGCATCGCGTCAGCCGGTTCGATGCGCGCGGCGCGCCACCCCGGATAAATCCCCGCGCCGATCGCGGCTGCCAGCGCAACGGCGCAGGCGTTCACGATTTGAGCCGGCTGCACGAGCATTGTCATTGTCCACCCGAACGAGCGTGGATTGATGACCTCGATCAGAATGAGCCCGATCAGAATACCCACCGGCACCGCCAGCAAGGCCGCCGCGAGTCCGAGCAACACGGTTTGTGTGAGCACGTTACGGTACATCTCACGGGTGTCGAATCCGATTGCGCGCAGCACGCCGTATTCGCGCGTGCGTTCAAGCTGTTGCGCGAGCAGCGCGCCGAAGATGCCGACGAATGACACGGCGACGGCGATACCGCGCAGCAACTCCGTAATCAGGAACGTGCGATCGAAAACCGTGAGCGACACCTGCTTCAATTCGGCCGGCGAATTCACGATCAGCGTCGTTCCGCTGCCGAGCAGCGCGTTGACCTCTGCGCGCAACGTCGACGGATCCGCCGCAGGCGTGCGATAAACGCCGATCCCGTCGACGCCGTTCGATTGCCAGTAGCGGTCGTAGGTGGCACGACTGAGCGCGACGCTGCCACGCTCCGAGGCGTAATCGAGATAGATGCCGGCGACCCGAAACGCGTGCGGGCCGGAATCGGTGTGGAGGATCAGATCGTCGCCGACCATGACGCCGTGGTGATACGCATAAGGTTCCGTTACCAGCACGACATCGCCGCTTTCCCAGGTGCGCCAAACAGCGCTCGGCGCGCCGTCGCGAAAGCGAAACCCGGCGCGCGCAGCAGCCGGCAGCTCGAATGCGGACAGGCGCACGCGTTGATCACTGCCGCGGATCTCACGCCGCAGTACTGTACTGACATTGGCGACGGACGGCAGCCGTACGATGCGTTGGGCAAGCGTCGCCGGGATCTTGTCCGCGCCCGCGCCGTTGTCGAATGCCGCAGCGGCAACATACAGATCCGCGCGCAGGGCGCTGTCGAGCCAGTTGGACACGGAGACCCGAAAACTCGATACCATGATCCCGATTCCGATGCTCGCGGCGGTCGCAATCATCAGCGCCGCGGTTGCGGTGCCGGTACGATTGAGGCTTGCCGTGACGGTGCGCAGGCCAAGCCGCTCGGGCAGGTAACGCAAGCGCAGCAGGCGCCCGCCAAGCTGCGACAGCAACACGATCACGACCGGACACAATGCGGCGAAGCCGACCACGACGAGGCAGATTGCGGCGAAGCCGCCGCTCGTCGATGTGGTCATGCCAAGCGCGACGGCACCGAGCACGAGGCAGACGGTGAACACGCCGCCGGCGCGGCGGCAGATGCTGCGGATTTCTGGTGTGCGCAAACGCGTTTGCGTCATGACGAGATTCGGTTCGATCCGGGTCGCCTGCCGCAGCGGCCAGTAGGCAGCGAACAGGGTTGCGGCAATGCCAATCAGCAAGCTCGCAGCGAGCGTCGTCGGGGCAAGCGACAGCGTTTCGATCGACGCTTCGAAATACAGATCGTTGATCGTGGTCGACACCACCGCGAGCAGGCCATCAGCAAGCAACACCCCGAGCACGATGCCGCAAACGCTGCCGGCAGCGCCAATCACGGCGGCCTCGGCGAGCGCCGCCGTGAGCAACTGCGCGCGACTCACGCCGAGCGCGCGCAGTCGCCCGAAGATCTCGCGTCGCTGCACGACCAGGAACGTCTCGGTGTTATAGATCAAAAACATTCCCACGAGCAGCGCCATGAGGCTGAGCGCCGTCAGGTTCGTGTAGAACGCATCGGTCATGCGCTTTACGTCACGCGCCTCCGCGTCAAGGTCGAGCAACTCGAGCTCCGTTGGCAGGGAGTCCCGTAACCGCTCGAGCGTGGATGCATCGACGTGGCCGATATCGACATACGAAACACGATCGGTGAGTCCGAGGGTTTCCTGCGCGGTCGCGATATCGACGACAACGAGATCGGCGACGAGCCCGCCGGCTGCCTGTGGGCCGGGTACAATTGCCGTAATGCCGAGCCGCGACGTAACACCCGCGCTCGCGACCGCGAGCGTCGAACCCTCGTCGAGGCCGAGTTCACGCGCGCTCGTAATGCTGATGACCGCCGCCCCGGGCTCGGCGATCAGGGTTGCCGGATCGAACAGGATGACTTCCCGGCGGCGCCCGTGGCCCGGGAGATCGGCACGCGAGATGGGATCGATACCAAGCAGTGTTATCCGCTTGTCACTGTGCTGGGGGAGTTGCAATGGCGCACGGATCACGGGCGTGCGGGGTAGTGCAGGCAAGCGTTCGTCGAGCAGACGGAGATGCTCGTGCGTAACAAATCCCCGCTGGCCAAGCAGGCGGTAGCTGGCCGGCCCGGTGGTCGTGCGGGTCGCGGCATTGAATGCGTCGATGGCGCTGTGCTGTGTGAGCCTGATCGCAACGATCACGGCGACGCCAACCGTGATGCCCAGCAGCGCGAGCGCAAGCTGCCATGGATGCTGGCGCAGGTGGCGCGAGAACGCCGTGATGATCAGGACCGGCACCTTGCGTCAGCAGTCGACGAGCTGTCGATCGCGGATGGTCAGCACGCGGTCGGCGCAGGCAATCACTTCGCGTGAATGCGTCGCCATGATCAGCGTCTGGCCATTGCGTCGCACGAGATCGTCGAGCAGTTTTATCGTCTGCCGGGCCGTATCGACATCGAGGTTACCGGTTGGCTCGTCAGCCAGGATCAGGCCCGGGGAGTGGACGAGGGCGCGGGCAATCGCGACGCGCTGCTGTTCGCCGCCCGACAGATCTTCGGCCGCGGCGGCGGCCTTGTGGCCGATGCCGAGTTCCTGCAGCAGTGAGAGCGCCGCGCCGTGATCATCGATGCCGTTCAACGCGAGCGGCAAGGCGACGTTCTCGAGCACATTGAGTGATGGCACGAGGTTGTAAGCCTGGAAAATAAACCCGAGCGAACGGCGCCGGAACAGCGTGCGCTCGCGTTCCGGCATGGTGGATATCAGCGTCCCGGCGATGCGTACGTCACCGCTCGAGGGTCGATCCATGGCGCCGATCAAATTCAGCAGAGTGGACTTCCCCGAGCCACTGCGCCCGAGGATGACGACGAATTGCCCCGCGGCAATCTCGAGGTCCAACTGTTGCAGCACGGTTTGCACGATCTCTCCGGAGCGGTAGCTTTTCGTCAGCTCGTGCAGGCTTACGGCCGCGATCGGCGTCGTATCCACGATCAATGGAACGCAAAAACAACGTTGTTAATCAATAAGATATGAGGCATATCCGAGCGGCTTCCGGGATGCTTCGGGCACTTTGGCAAGAATTTCGTTAAACGTTGCACGCTAAGGTTTTGGATCTGCTGGGATTTAACATTCGCGTCACAGGACTGTGACAATTGTAAACAGAAAAGCGGAACTTGTTCCGTTGCCAGCAAGACTAACTCGCGTAACTTTCATCACCGTTAACTTCCCCCTTAACTCCCCCTCTTACCCCGCTTCCCCCAGCGGGGTTTTTTTTGTCTGCAGCGTGGCGGCCGGAGCGCCTAAATTGACCGCTTAGGGACGATGACGTAACGTCGCGGCCCAGCGAACTAAAAATACCAATAACTACGGTCGGTGACGCTACACATGGATTTTTCGGTCATCATCCCGGCCTACAACGAAGTGACGACGATTGGGCCGTGTCTCGTTCGCGTCGCCGCGGCGTTGCCGGAAACCCGCAAGGAAATCGTCATCGTCGATGACGGATCCAGTGACGGCACACGTGAATGGCTGCGCGCAAACGTGGATGGTCTCGAAGCCGAACACTGCGCGCTTGTGCTCGACGATGCAGGCGGGCTCACCGTGGTCGAGGGCGATGCACGCGCGATCTCGATCAGAGTTGTGTTTCACGATCGCAACTGCGGCAAGGGCGGAGCCTTGCAGACCGGACTTGCCGAGGTGTCCGGTGCGGTCATTGTGATCCAGGACGCGGACCTCGAATACGACCCGGCGGACTGGCGCGAAATGTACGATCTGATCGTTGCGCGCGGGGTTGCCGATGTCGTCTATGGTTCGCGCTTTTACGGTCGCCCGCACCGCGCGCTGTATTTCCATCACTACATGGCGAACCGGTTCATCTCGTTTATCTTCAATCTGTTGTTCAACCAGCAACTCACGGACATCGAAGTCTGCTACAAGATGTTCACGCGACCGGTCCTCGAATCGCTGCAGATCACGGCCAACGATTTCGGTTTTGAAGTGCAGTTCAGCGCCCAGGTTGCGCTCGCGCGCCGCTGGCGGATCTACGAGTTGGGGATCCGCTACTTCGGTCGTACGTACGAAGAAGGCAAGAAGATCAACTGGAAGGATGGCGTCAAGGCATTGTGGTATCTGCTGAAGTATCGCTTCGAGTGATGCCACCGACGGCAGCGCGGAATTAGGCGCGATCAGCGCAATCTCCTCATCGATGCGTAATGCCGCCGCGGCGTTGTTCGGTACCGCGCTTGGCGGCGTATTTCTGTGGCTTGCGCTCGGCCATATCGATAGCGACGAACTGCATCGCTCGTTAACGGAATTCTCATTCGCGCCCATCGGCGTGGCGGTGTTGCTGTACTGGACGGCGCTCAGCCTCAGGGTTGTGCGCTGGTCGGGTTTGCTGCGGCAAATCGGATCGGTGCGTCACCATCACGTCGCCGAAACTTTGATTATCGGTTATGCGGTGAACAACGTATTACCGGCCCGTCTCGGCGAACTGTTCCGTGCCGACTACGCGAAGCGCCGCTTCGGTTTTTCACGCACGACCATACTCGGCTCGATCGTCATCGAGCGTATGCTCGACCTCTGTGTTATCGCCCTGCTGCTCGTCAGCGGTCTCACTTTCGCTGAAATCGGCGGTGGCCCCGGGCTCCGCGATCAGTTCGAATATATCGCGGTAACTGCGACGACGGTGCTCGGACTGGTTCTGATCGGAGTTTATTTTCTGCGTAGCGGCGAGTTCAGCCGGATTCCGGTGCCGGATGCGGCGCGGCGCCTGCTGCGCGATTTCGTGGTTGGAATCGGCTCGCTGAATCGTCGTTCATTGATCACCACGTGCGTGTTATCACTCGGGATCTGGGTATTTGAAGTTCTCGCGCTCGCGTGCATGTTCAGCGCCGTTGCGATCGAACTGCGCGCAAGTGAAGCGCTCGTGGTGATGGGCGCGTTGTCGCTGAGTACGCTGGTGCCAACCGCACCCGGGTACATCGGCACCTACCAACTCGTCGCCGCGCTGGCGATGGCGGCGTTCGGCCATTCCGAGACGCTCGGGGTCGTTGCCGCGAGCGGCGTGCAGGTGTTCTTGTTCGGCGGCGTGACACTGGTGGGGATCGGTACGTTGATTATCCGCTCGCTGGCGCGCCTGCAAGCGAGTGATCATGCCGTATGAATCACGATGGCGATGATCCGGCCGCAGCATTGAGGCGGCGCCGGAAACGTCGGCAAGTCGCGCGGCTTATGCCGTGCCTACACGGCGTCCACCGGCCACCTGCCCGGGCTTGATCGATGCGGGTTTAACGCTCAGCGAGCGAAAACGGTGTGAAATTCGTGTCCTTGTCGTAGTAGTCGACGCCTTCACTGCGTTTCAGGAAGCCGACAGCGGCGTACGTTGCCGGTGTCATCACTACCTCGACCCCAACTTTGAACACGAAATTGAAAGCGAGCACGGTCAGCAGCACGCGGTGGTCCCAGATCCCGAAAAACGCAACCGGGTAGAACACAAGGCTGTCGACGCCCTGGCCGAGGATGGTGGAACCGATCGTACGTACCCACAGATGGCGCCCTGCCATCCACACCTTCATCCGCGCCAGTACGTAAGCATTGACGAAGTCGCCGATCCAGAATGCGAGAATCGAAGCGACGACGATGCGCCAGGTATTACCGAACACGATATCGAGAGCCGGTTGCAGCAGTTCATTGAATGGTTCCGAAGGACTTGGCGGTAACGAGAGTATCGTTTGCGTCATGATTGTGGCGAAGATCATCGCCACGAAGCCGGCCCAGATCACCTTGCGTGCGCGCGCGTAACCATACACCTCCGTGAGCACGTCGCCGAAAATGTAACTGATGGGAAAAAAAATATTCCCGGCGCCGAAAACCAGGCTTGCACCGAGCAACGGCAGCGCGAACGGTAAATCGATCTGGCACACTTTTGCCGGTCCAATCAGGTTCGCGCACAACAGCACGGTGACGAACCCCGCCATGATCAAATCGAAGTATCGAAATGTCGCCGGCGCGCGGGCGAGGGCGGTGGCCTCGCTGCTCACGGATCGAGTTCCAGCGATTTGAGACTTTGACGAATAGCCGGGAACGTGTTCATCGCGCGGTTCAGGGTGTCCTCGAAATTGATCGAGACGTAACGATCCTCGTCCAGGCCACAACTCGTGACGCCGGTCATGCCGTTCGCGTCGTTCTTGCGCGTCCAGCGCACCTGACGCAGTCGCAGGTGTCCGGCCTCGAGCGGGCGTTCCGACGGCACGGCGAAAAAGTCCGCCTGGTCACGGGCAACTTCGGTGAGAAACAGGCCGATGCAGTGATCAGCGGAAAATTCGCCTGCCGACAACGCCGCTTTTGGCAGTCGCACCACCGTGATCTGCAACGTGGTGGGTTTGTAGATGTCGCGCGCGCGATACGCGTAGGTTGTGCCTAGCATCGAGTTGGCAACGACCGGTCCATCCAGGAATTCCGGCGCCGCGTAATTGAGGGTCGACGCCGCCAGCGCGAGCGGGACTCCGAACGCACCGATCACGCCGCACACTAAGCGTTTCAACATGCGAGCATGCTACCAGAATTTACCCGCGCTCCTGGCATTTCGACGCGCATGGCTGACGCGGATCAGACGGACACCGTACACCGCGGGTTTGACTACCGGAGACAGCGAAATCGTGCGACCTGGTACCCAGGCGTTTCGCGCATCTGCGGCATTAACGTTTGGCAACAGCGGCGCACTTGCGCTTCGCGGTGCGCGAAATCGCAGCTTTACGGCCGTGCTGTTGTGCGGCTGCATCGCGGCGACGGTTGGCATCATGACGTGCGGCGTGCATGGCGTAGTGGGCGGGAGAAACGTCGGTATTCGCGCCACGTTGCGGTGGCGACCACGGCGTCGTTTATGCAATGCTTTCCGGGCGCGCGCTTGCGGACGTCGCGCGTGCCCGGACCCTGTTGACACAATCAATGACGGGTCGGGATGCACAGGCACATTGAATCGAAACCTGCACTTGGGGGCTGGTCGTTATGGCAGACATCGTTCCGTTCCCCGGCGCGAAAAAGCGCAAGGAACGTAAGTCGCGAAAAAAGACGCTATGTAACAGCGGCTTTCACAAATGGGTGATCGACGACGCAAAGCAGTTTGACGTCAAGCACGGGCGGCTCGTAACGGTTGAGCGCTGCAGCCGCTGCGGGCACGTGAGAACCTTGCTCAAGTAGCCCGCGCGGCGCCTGGCGCGCTAAGGTCGTCTAGGCAAGTTCGAATTCCTGGTAACCCTGCTCCTTCACTTCTTCGCACTTCATGCGATAGGCATCAACGCCACCGATATAGGCGAGCAGCTGCGGCTTCTTGCCTTCCACGTTTGAACCCATGTACCAGGATTTCGTTTTCGGCACGAGCGTCATCGCCGCGACTTCCTCGTGATGCGCCACCCACGCGGCCTCGGCCGCGGCGCTCGGTTCGATCGAACGGCGTCCCGTGTCGCGGACGAAAGCGATGGTGTCGGTCATCCAGTCCACCTGTTGTTGCGAACACGTCGGCACGTTGCAGAACGCCGCGGCCGGCGACAGCGGCGCCATGCCCATGAACAGGTTCGGAAATCCATTGACCTGCAAGCCGAGATAGGAACGAATGCCATCGCGCCATTCATCGCCAAGCACTTTGCCGTCACGACCACGGATGTCCACCGTGGTCAGGGCGCCGGTTCCGGCGTCGAAGCCGGTGGCGTAAATCATGACATCGAGCTCAATCTCGCTGGCACTCGTGCGCACGCCGGCGGGGGTGATCGCCTCGATCGGAGTTTCGTTCACATCAACGAGGTCCACGTTCGGTTGGTTGTAGGCTTCGAAATACTTCGTTTCGAGCGGCACGCGGCGGGTGCCGAAGCCGTAGTCACGCGGCAACAGTTTTTCCGCGACGGCAGGGTCGTCGATCCGGGCGCGAATTTTATCGCGGACAAATTCGGACACTTCCGCATTCGCGGCTTCATCGGTAAACACTTCGGCGAAGCTGCCGGTCCAGAACTTGAGCGAGCCGTCCTCCCACAGGGTTTCCAGCAGCTCGCGGCGTTCTTCGGGACTGCAGTCGTAGAAACTGCGCTCGTCCGCCGTGTAATGGAAACCGGCAAACGTCCGGTGCACGAGTTCCTTGTGTTCCGGATAGCGCGCCTTGATGGTCGCGAGCTTGTCCTCGTCGAGCTTGTAGTTCCGCATCGGGATCGCGTAGTTCGGTGTACGCTGGAACACAGTCAGGTGGCCAACTTCCTTCGCGATCGTCTGAATGACCTGGATCCCGGTGGCGCCAGTGCCGACAACACCGACCCGCTTGCCGCTGAAGTCGACCGGCTCTTTCGGCCAGCGCGAGGTGTGATATGACGTACCGGCGAACGTTTCCCGCCCCGGGATGTCCGGATAGACCGGTTCCGTGAGACCGCCGGCGCAGGTGATCAGGAACTGGACATCGAATTGCTCGCCGCCTTTCGTGCTCACGAGCCAGCGGCCGGTTTCTTCGTTGAAATCCGCGGTAACGACTTCCGTGTTGAATTGGACGTCCTTGCGCAGGTCGAACTTGTCGGCAACGAAGTTCAGATAACGCTCGGTTTCCTCCTGTGCCGGGAAACGTTCACTCCAGTTCCACTCCTCGAGCAGTTCGTCGGAAAACCAGTACTGATAAACGTAGCTCTGCGAATCCGTGCGTGCGCCGGGATAGCGGTTCCAGTACCAGGTGCCACCGATCCCGGTACCTTTCTCAACCGCGCGGACGTTCAAACCGAGACCGCGCAGCTTGTAGATTGCGTAAAGGCCGGTAAAGCCGGCGCCGACGATCAGCGCATCTAGGGTGTGGACATTCGTTTCGGATCTGGCCTGGCTCATTAAAGTCGTTCTCCGTTCGATCGGTGTGTCGGTGACAGTAGCGGGGTCGGCGTCGTTGCGCCGGGTTCAGGGGGCGGAAGTTTACGGTGAATCAGGGCTGGTATCGAGGGCGGATGCCCGCCGACACGCCGGCAAATGTTCATACCACTGGCTGACGTCTTGCATTTATAAACGCGGACAGATATTGTCTGCGTTATGGCGTTTATCACGAACAGCGTTGAGTACGGGCTGCATTGCCTGTTATGGCTCGTCGATCCGGATTGTGGTCGGCCGAGTAGCCGCGACCTCGCGGAACTGCAGGGCGTGTCGCCCGCATTCGTCGCGAAGATCTTTCCGAAGCTTGAAAAGGCCGGCATCGTGCGCGCCGCGCAAGGGGTACGCGGTGGCTACCGGCTCGCGCGGGACCCGGCGGAAATATCCGTACTCGACGTCGTCGATGCCATCGAGGGCGACAAGCCTTTGTTCGCCTGTCAGGAAATTCGCGGCCGTTGCGCCGTGTTCGGCGACCGCGCGCCGCAGTGGGCGACGCAGGGGGTGTGCGGGATTCACGCCGTCATGTTGCGCGCGGAACAAGCCATGCGCGACAGCCTCGCGGCGGAATCGCTCGCGGGTATCGCGGCTGCCGTGGCGCACAAGGCACCGGCGAATTTCACCGACGAGGTGCGTACCTGGCTACAGGGGAGGCGCGCGGGGCGCGCGGTCGGTCGCCCGCCGCGGCGCGGTGATAAATGAACTGATTTCTTCCAGTGTGGCACCGCGGCCGGGGTCAGCGTGACTACGGCGTTGGTTTGCCCCGGATTCGAGCCGGACTCCGGAGCCAGCTGTCGGACACGAGCCACGCAATTACCCGTTTGTCCGGTGCTTAAGGATCCTGTGACATGACACGAAAACTATTGATCGCCGGTTCGGGTTTCGCCGGCATGTGGGCGGCGCTGGCGGCGGCACGCACCGCAGGTCTGAATGACCGGGAACGCGAGATCGACATCACCGTCGTCTCGCCGGCCGCACAACTGTGCATCCGCCCGCGACTGTATGAGACGGCTTTCGACGAAATGAATCCCGCCCTCGGTCCCTTGTTTGCGGCCGTCGGGGTGCGGCATGTGGCAGCACGGGTCGAGACAATTGATCCGGCGCGGCACGAAGTTGTCGCGGTCGATACGGCTGGCGTGCGGACGACGCTTGCCTACGATCGCTTTGTGCTCGCCACTGGCAGCACCGTATTCACGCCGGACGTGCCGGGACTGAAAGCCCACGGTTTCGATGTCGACCAGTTCGCTAATGCGGTCCGACTCGATCAGCATTTGCGTACGCTCGCCAGCGAGCCGGCCAGTGCGGCGCGCAACACGGTCGTCATTGTGGGCGGCGGATTCACCGGCATCGAAACCGCCGCCGACATGCCACAACGTTTGCGCGCGATCTTCGGCGGTGCCGAGAGTATCCGGGTTGTGATCCTCGAACAGGCCGACGCGATTGGCCCCGACCTCGGTCCGGGGCCGCGCCCGCTGATCAGCAAAGCGCTCAGTGAGCTCGGGGTTGAAGTGTTGACCACAACTGCCGCCGCCGCCATCGATGCCGACAGCGTAACCACTTCGAGCGGGGAACGGATCCCGACCCGCACCGTGGTGTGGACCGCCGGGGCCCGCGCGAACCCGCTCGCGGCGCAACTCCCGGGCGACCACGATCGTTTCGGCCGCGTGCTGGCCGACCGCGAACTGCGCGCGAAAGGTGTCGAAGATGTCTTCGTTACCGGCGACGTCGCGGCAGCCGCAACGGACGATGCAGGGAATACCACGTTGATGTCGTGCCAGCATGCGCTGAGTCTCGGCCGCATTGCCGGGCACAACGCGGCGGCGGAATTGCTCGACCTGCCACGCCTGCCCTACAGTCAACCGAAATACGTGACGTGTCTCGACCTGGGTCCGTGGGGTGCGGTGTACACGGAAGGCTGGGAGCGCGAGGTAAAGCTTGAACGCGGCGAAGCGAAAACCTTGAAACGCAGCATCAACACCGAGTGGATTTACCCGCCGGCGGCCGATCGCGAGGCGGCTTTCGCGGCGGCCGATCCGGCGTTTGTCGTCGTGGCCTGACTCGCGCGGGATGCCCGCGCGGCAAGCGCAGGGAGAAGCTATGGATTACAGCACCTACCGCATTCCTGCCTGGCGGACGCAAGGCGGGGTGACGCTTGATGTGCAACTCGCCTATACGATGGTGGGCGAACTCAGCGCGGCACGCGACAACGCGATCCTCGTGCTCACGTCGTACGCGGCACAGCACGAGGATGCGACAGCCTTGTTCGCGGCCAGTGCGACGCTCGATCTCTCGCGCTACTGCGTCATCGTGGTGAATATGTTTTGCAACGGCCTGTCGTCGTCGCCAAGCAATTCGCCGGGCCCGCATGACGGCCCGCGCTTTCCCGTCATCACGGTGGGGGACAATGTTGAATGTCAGCACCGGCTTGTGACGGAGCACCTCGGCATCCGGCGCTTGCGCCTCGTCATGGGGTTCTCCATGGGTGCATTGCAGACCTTCGAATGGGGCAGCCGTTACCCCGAACTCGTGGCTGCGATCCTGCCGATTTGTGGCGCCGCGCGGGTGTCGCCGCACAACTATCTGTTTCTCGATGGCGCCAGGGCGGCGTTAATGGCGGATCATGCGTTCGCTGCGGGCGACTATGAGGCTCAGCCGCAAACGGGTCTGCTCGCGTTCGGTCGTGTCTATGCCGGCTGGATGTTCTCGCAGGCATTTTTCCGCGAAGCGCACTATCGTGCACTCGGCCTCGCGGATATCGAAGCCGTGGTGAAGTTTGCCCAAGCCTATTTCATGCGGCGAGATGCGAACGATTTGCTGGCCATGCTGTGGACATGGCAACACGCCGACATCAGCGCGAATACGCGCTTTCGTGGCGACTTCCTTGCCGCGCTCGGCGCGATTGAGGCACGCGCCATCGTGATGCCGGGAGAGACCGATTTATACTTCACCGTCGCCGACAGTGAATTCGAGGTGACGCACATGCCGCACGCGGAACTGCGTCCAATTCGTTCTCCGCTCGGGCACGTCGCGGGATCGGGGATGGATCCGATCGGCAAGGCAGCGATCGATGCGGCGATTATCGAACTGCTGGGCTGATTACCTGCTGGCCGCGCGGCGCACTTTGTTCGCGGGTCATAATACTGCACAGTGATCGACGTCAATGGACCGCGGCGCCGACGTGGTCACGGCTGCACGGACGTGAACCCCGGCACACGTGGCTTATCGCGCAGCCGCCAATCGTTGTCGCCGGCCCGCCGGGTACGCGACAGGAGAGATGCTATGACGACCAGCAGCAAACCCGGGGCGATGCGCGAAGGGGCCGCGCTTACCGCGCGCGACGCAGGCTTTCGTGACTGCCCGGATCCGGTCTACGATGAATTGCGGACAGCGGCCCCGCATTACACCGATCGCAGCTATGGGCGCACGCTGCTGACGCGCCATGCGGATGTGCGCGCGGCGCTGCGGCACAAGCGCTTCAGCGTCGACGCGCGCCTGAGTGCGGCGGATTCCTACGTGCGCCGGATTGCCGGCACCGGTGTCGATGAGCCGGTGGGAGACGCAGCATACACGCCACCGCTCGTACTGCTCGACGATCCGGATCATCGGCGCATTCGCCTGCTTGTGAGCAAGGCATTCAATCCGCAATCTATCGCTGCCATGCGCGAGCGGATCGAGACCATTACGCGCGAACTCCTCGACGCCTGCGCGGGTCGCGACACGATCGATCTGATCGCCGATGTCGCCGCGCCGTTACCCACCCAGGCGATCCTCGAAATGATGGGCATGCCGGTGGCGCGGCGCGACGATTTCAAGCGCTGGTCGGAAGACATACTCATGGGTTACGACCCCGACCGCGATCCGGCGACACAGGCACGGCTGCGCGATGCCTACATCGCGATGGGCCGTGAATTTCAACACGTCGTGGATGCGCGCCGCGCACATCCGCGCGACGATCTGATCTCCGCGATGGTGCGCGCACAGGAACACAGCGACAGGCTGACGGATCTGGAAATCATCAGCCTGTGCACGCAATTGATCGTCGCCGGTAATGTCACTACCACGGATTTGATTGGGAACGGCGTGTTCGCCCTGCTGGAGAACCCGCGGGAACTCGCGCGTCTGCGCGCCGAACCCGCGCTCATCGACAACGCGGTGGAAGAAATGCTGCGTTTCGATTGCCCAATCACTGAAACGGCGCGGATCCCGCGCCACGATGAGCAGTTGAATGATGCCTGCCCCGTGCGCGCGGGTACGACGTTCACCGCTTCACTCGCAGCAGCCAATCACGATCCCGCGGTCTTCCCGGAGCCGCACCGCTTCGATATTACCCGCGATGCCTCGGCCCACCTCGCGTTCGGCAGCGGTATTCATGTCTGCCTCGGCGCGCCGCTGGCGAGACTCGAAGCGCGGATCGCCATCGGCGCAATCCTCGCGCGCTGGCCGCGCCTGCGGCGCGATCCGGAGCACATGCCGCAGCGTCGGGTGCTGCCATTTTTTCGTGGTTTCGTCTGCCTGCCGGTCGCCGTCACATGAGCAGCAGCAAGCCGTGCCCATGCGCTTCGGCGAGCGCGGGCGAAAGCGGCCGCAATTTCCTACAGACTTCCGGGACCAGGCTCGGCAACATCGGGCGGACAAAAATACGTCCCTGCCTACGCTTGCAGTAGAATTTTTGCCTTCGGCATCCGGAGCAAGTTTTGTCATGAAGCATTTCCCAGCGTGCACCGTGAATGCGGGGCCGATTAATCCGGACTGCGCAACTACTGCTTCCGTTTCATCGAGCGCATGCAGAATCCTGCTGCTCGCGTGTCTGTGTACGCTCGCTGCTTTCGGTCGCGCCGGGAGTGCAACGGAAGTACTGTTTGTCACCGATCCCTACGACGATACCGTGCTCAGGTTTGACGCGCGGATTGGAACGTTTCTCGGTGTGCATACCGACGTAAGACGGTCGCCATATCCCGGCTTGGACATCGGCAGCCTCACAGTTGGTCCGGATGCAGCAATCTATACCGGGAGCACGGGCGTCGATGCCATTGCGCGTATCGAACCTGCCAGTTCCCAATCGCTCGCATTGTTCGCGGGCGACGCGGGCGGCCAGCTCGACAACGTCAGCTCGCCTCGGCCGGTGTTTGGCCCTGATGGCAATCTCTACGTCCTGAGCGCCCGGCAGGACAAAGTTCTGCGTTATGACGGAAGCACGGGCGCGTTCCTGAACGAGTTCATCACCGGCGCAGCACAATCCCTGGGCGATTTGCGCGACATGCATTTCGCACCAGGCGGTGATCTGCTTGTGCTTGTGCAAACGCCTGACGCAGGAGGCCCGGCAAAGAACGATGTAATCCTGCGCTTCGACGGGGTTTCCGGCGCGTTCGTTGGCGAGCATATTTCGAGCGGTCATTTTGCGGCCGCGGAGTTCGAAATCGGCCCGGACGGTAACATCTACGTCAGTGATTTTATTGATCACAACGTCGACAGGTTCGACGGCAATACGGGTGTGTTTATCGATGCGTTCGCCGCCCCGCGCAGCGGCGGATTGCTCTTTCCGCGTGAACTTGTGTTCGGACCTGACGGCGATTTGTACGTTGCGATGGGTGAGAATCCTGACGGCGGTCGCGTGCTGCGGTTCGATGGTTCAAGCGGAAAATATATCGAGGATCTGGTGCCGGCGGGTGCGGGTGGCCTGAGTAACCCGGTCGGCCTCGCATTCGTCGACTTCGATGTCCTCGTCGTTGACAACGTTCCCGGAAATACGGTCACGGTGGGACGTGCAGGTGAATCGCTTGTACAGTCGCTGGTCCTGGCCGGTGACATCGACGTTCGGATCCGCGATGAGGCAACCGTCGTGTTCGACGGCGAGCAGCACTATACCGGCGACACCATCATTGGCTCGGGAACGTTCATCAACAACGGTTCGCTTGCCGGCAACGTCCGACTCAATGGCAGCGGTCGGATCGGTGGCAGCGGTATCTTCAATAGCATTTTCGCCAGCGCCGGTACGGTAGCGCCGGGCAACTCGATTGGGGTACTGCCCGTCGCCGGCGATTTTGTTCTGGCAGAATCGACCGTACTCGAGATTGAACTTGATGCTGGCGGACGCTCCGATCTCGTGCTCGTCAACGGCGAGGTCGATCTCGGTGGTGCCATGCTGAATATTCTCGCCGACGACGGGGTATATGCGCTGCGCAGCGACTACCTCATTATCAGCAATGCCGGCACCGATCCTGTCATCGACGAGTTTTCCGACATTACGATCAATTTGCCGTTTCTGTCGCCTTTTGTTTCAACGACAGGTGGCGATGGAAACGACGTTGTACTCAGTTTGTTCCGCAATACGGTTCGCGTTGAACATCTGGCGACAAACCGCAATGAACACAGTGTGGCGCTCACTGTGGATTCGGAAATCGGCGCGGGCGGCCATGCGCCGGGTACGCTTGCGCGGTCGTTCCTGCTGCTATCGGAGCCGGACGTCGTCCAGGCGCTTGCAACGACGAGCGGCGAAATCCATCCGACTGCCTGGACCCCGGTCCGTGTCGGCAATGACGAACTCGTGAACGCCGTTGCCGATCGCCTGTCTGCTTCGCCGGCGCGGGTGGTGCGAGCCGCCGCGTTTGCGCCGACCGTGTCGCTCGGTGCTGCCGGCGATCCGGCCTCCGAGGGATCCGGGTCCAGTTCGCGAGTATGGGGAACAGGACTCGGTGGCTACGGGCACACGGACCACGATGTGCACGGTAGCGGCGCTGCGTTCGACTACAGTGGATTCGTGTTTGGCTTCGACCTGCAAACGGAGTCCGCCGTTACGGCCGGCGTGTTCCTCGGCCATCTCGCGCACACGGCGGAAATTCGCGGCCGCGTCGACGAGGTCGACATTGATACATTCGCTATCGGGGCGTACTCATCGTTTCGTCAGGCGAACAAATATCTCGCGTTCCTCGCAAGCTATGGCGTTGATGATTTCAACGCCTCGCGGCGCGCCATCGTCGGTAATGCGGTCAGTAACTTGCGCAGCGATTATGACGGCAGTCACTTGTCCGCGCTGGTGGAGGCAGGCCTGTTTTCAACGTTGGCGGGCATCACGGTCCGGCCTCATGTCTCGATGCGTTATCTCGAACTGCGGCGTGACGCGTTCGCGGAGGCCGGTGACCCTGCGGTCGCATTGAGCTGGAACAGCGACAGCTTCGAAGATTTGACCAGCACTGTCGGGATCGGATTAATGCGTGAAATGAGCATCGCAGGAGCAAAGGCCGCACCGGAGTTGTCGATCGGCTGGACGCACAGCTGGTTACGGCCGTACACAAAACAATCTGCACGGTTCAGCGGGTTCGGGAACGCGTTTGAGGTTCGAACACCACGGCTATCCCGCGACACGGCACAACTCGCGATGGCGATCCCCGTGCGCCTCGGTAGCGCTGTGCGGGCGTCAGTCGCTTATACGGGGCGATACTTCGGCGACGGTGCAGCGCACTCCGTCGGGGTCGGGCTCGAACTGTCGTGGTAAGTCCGGCGGTAAGCCGTGCAGCGTGAGCCGGGTTCGACGCGCGCGATGATTAATCAGGGCGGGTCAAGCGCAACCGGCAGGGCGCGCCGGCGTGCATCGCGCTGCGTGGAAGTACGCAGACGAGGCGTTGCTCAAGCGCGTTGCCCGGGTTAATACTTGTAATGATGAATTCAGGATTGTCCTGCGTCGCGTGCCTTTTCCATCATGGCCGCAACGGCACCCTGTGACGATATTTGCGCGCGCGTTCCTTCCGGATCGAGGGCGGAGGCGCGATCGAGATCGGCGATTTCTTCCGGCACAAACCAGTGCAGGCGCTCGGGGTCATCGTGATAGGCGGCCCACACGGCGCGCGCGACTTCGATGGGCTGGATAAGCCGGAACATGCCTTCGCTTGCCGCGGTTTGTTTCATCTCGTCGGGGATCAGCGCGGTATCGATCAGTCCGGGCAGCGTGTCGGCAACGCGCACGCCGAAGCGACTGAACTCGACGGACAAGGCTTCCGTCAGGCCTTTCACCGCGTGCTTGGTTGCGGAATACGTCGCGATGCCGGCAATCCCGAACGTCGCCGACGACGATGACGTCGTGAAACACAGGGAATTCGGGGTGGCTTTGAGCAAACCGGTGGCGAGATGGATGCCGTTCAGTACACCGATCAGGTTGACGTTGACGACGGCCATGATGTCGTCGAACGATTGTTCGTCGAAGAAGCCGAACGTGCCAATGCCGGCATTATTGAACAGCAGATCGAGGCGACCATCGGTGGCCTTCGCGAACGTGTCGAGCGCGGCGGCATAGGCCTCGCGATCGCTCACATCAAGGACGCCGGTGAGGCAGTTCGCTGTGCCCAATTCCTCTTGCAGGCTTGCGAGCCCGGCGGCGTTGACGTCATAAGCGCCGATAAACCAGCCGTTCTCCGCGAACAGACAAGCGGTCGCCCGGCCCATGCCGCTCGCGGCGCCGGTGATAAAGATGCATTTTCGTGCTTGCGCAGTTGTCATTACCACCAACCTCGTTTATCCACTTGTCGCCTGGCGAGTCCGTGCGCCAGCGTCGCGTTGTTGCAAGAGTGACTGTTACGTCGACGCTTCACTCGGGGACCACGACGAGCATAAAGCCGTCGGGAAATTTCTGCTGACCGACATGGAAATCGCCGTTGATATCGGACACTACGAGGTTCGCGCCGAGGAAGCCGACGCCAACCGGGTTTGCGAGTCCGGACACGACGGATTCCAGTTTGCCCCCGGCGGCGATCCGGTAGATCCGGCCGTCGCGGGGGATCGGTTCGGTCGCCTCGACGTCGTTGTCCCATTCTCCTGCATCACTGATGAATAATTCACCCGCGAATTTGCCGAATCCGGGCGGCGCGTAGGCCATCGCGCCCGGTTCGTGAAGACCGCTGATGAGCGGTGTTGCGGCGATGCGACCGTCTGCATTCATGCGCAGGATGCGGCCGCCGCCGGGATGTGTCTTGTTCCGGTTTGCGGGTGCCGGCGCGGCGACACCGAGTAGCAAGAATTGCTCATCAGGCGAAAACGCAAGCCCGCGCGGCGACCCCTCGCGATCGAGGTCGAGCGTTTTGAACGGCGTGCATTCGTCATCCGGTGTGATGGTATAGATCGTGTGATTGCTAGCGGCTGTCAGCCACAGGCGGCCGGCGAACGGCGATCCTTCAGGGCCGAAGCGAGCGAAGAAGCCACCGGCACCGGGGACCCGCTCGGCATTCTCGGGCAGAAAACACACAACTTCATCACGGCCGGACGCAGGGTCGATACGCGTTATCGCATTCGGCAATTCCCATCCGCCGGCTTTCTCCGGTCGTGCGAATGCGATCGCGTATATCTGCCCGGCGTGGCGTCCGAAACCCGGCGGCGCGACATCGATGGCATACGGGGCGTGCTGGTGGATGTCTGCGATCAGCGTTACCTTGCCGGCAAGCGTGACCTCGAACACGGCGCCGTTCTTGCCGTCGTCCGCAACCCACAGGCGTTCATTGTCGAGCACATGAAAATCAAACGGATCAAACAATTCCGCGCCGGTGGGTACGAGCACCCGTGCGGTGAATCCGGCGGCAAGCCCGATGTCCGGCACCGCCATGACCCGCTCGAAAGTCTGCTGCGAAACGCTCAGCGGTAATTCCACCCAGTCGTCGTCCGCGGACACCACGCTCGCAAACGGGAACAGCATCGGGCACAACAAGGCCATCGCGCAGGCAAGCTTGGATCGGGGCATGGCACTGACTCCGGGGCCGGCTGGCTGGAAGCACAAGGGTCGCTATTCCTGACGGCCCCGTCAATGGCTTACCGGCCGCGCCGCATCGTCTGGACCAGACCCGTTGCTGCGTGGGGCACCGGGGGCGCACTCCGGGTGACACGCGGGCTTGCGATTGGATAAGGTTGTCATTGCGTGCTCCAGGCGAGACCGCGGAATGAATCCTGCGTGAGCGGCCGACGTTCACGGGGTTCGGGAGCCGGTCACGACGTGCAGGCGACCGCGAGGAACGCAACACCCCAACCGCAAGCCGTGCCGTGTCGCTGCGGGAACCCGGGTGGTTACCGGTGCCATGGTGGGCGGGTCGGAGAAAAATTGCGCAAGCAGCGTTGCGACCCGCGCGTAAACCTGATCCACAGCGTCTCCGCACGCTGCATTACTGAGGACAATGCGAATGAAGCTCTATTCCTACGAAGAATCCGGTAACAGTTACAAAGTGCGCTTGCTGCTGTCGTTCCTCGGTATCGATTACGAGAAAGAAGAGGTCGACCTGATGCAGGACGCGCAGCACCAGGCGCCTTATCTGGCGATAAATCCGCGCGGTGAAGTGCCGGCGCTGGTGGACGGCGATCTCGTCCTGCGCGACTCCGCCGCCATACTCGTCTACATCGCCGGGCGCCATGGCAAGGGGCAATGGTGGCCGGACGAGCCCGCGGCGCAGGCTGCGATAGTCGAGTGGCTCGCGTTTGCGGCGAGCTGGGTTCAGTACGGCGTATTTACCGCCCGCGCCATCGTCTCGTTCGGGATCCCGGCTAACGGTCTGCCGGCCGATCTGACCGATGGCCTCGCCGAAGCGCGGATCCGTGGTCAGCGCTCGCTGGAAATTCTCGACGGACATTTGTCGTTGTCGCACTGGTTAACGGGTGCGCAGCCGACGATCGCGGACATCGCGGTGTTCCCCTATGTCGCGCTGGCACCGATGGGGGATATTTCACTGGAACCGTATCCGGCGGTGCGCGCCTGGATTGCGCGATTCCGCGAACTCCCCGGATTTCAGCCGATTGCGGGGCTCGACGACCCCGACTACCGCATGTAACGCACGATCCGGCGCACGGCGGCGGGCTTTTCTTGCCGACATCCGGCGCCGGTACGGGAGATACCGCGCAACCGACCTGTCAGGACTGCGCTACGGTCCAGGCAGTTGCAACGAGGCAGACTTTCGTTTATAAATTTCAGTAATTACTGAAACTACAGATTATACGAATATGACTGCAGGCAAGCTCTCCCCCATGCTCGAAGCTTTCGTGCTGCATTTTGGCGAAATGGGCAGCCGCTGGGGTATTAACCGGACCGTTGGCCAGATCTACGCCTTGCTCGTGATCAGTGCCGACCCGCTGAATGCGGATACGATCGCCGAGACGCTCAACGTGTCGCGCTCGAACGTGTCGATGAGTCTGAAGGAGTTGAACTCGTGGCGACTCGTACAGACGCATCATCAGCTCGGCGACCGCAAGGAGTACTTCTCGGCACCTGATGACGTGTGGGATATCGCCCGCACGCTAATCGAAGAGCGGCGCAAGCGCGAAATCGACCCCACCTTGTCCGTGTTACGCGAGTTGCTGCTCGAGCCGCCGCGCGACGAGGCCGAAGGCTATGCGCAAAAACGCATGCACGACATGCACGAGTTGATCGAGCTCGCGACGCAATGGAGCACCGATATGCAGCGCCTGTCCACGGGCGAACTGCGCAAGCTGCTCAAGCTCGGCGCGGGGGTGAGCAAGGTTCTCGATGTCCGCGAACGCTTGCGCGGCGGCGCGGCGAAGGGCGGGAGTTGAACACCCCATGGATACGTTCCTGCTGTCACGGATCCAGTTTGCGGCGAACATCAGCTTCCACATTCTGTTCCCGACCATCACGCTTGCGCTCGCGTGGGTGCTCGTATTCGTCAAGATTCGCTTCGACCGTACGCGCGACGAGACGTGGATGCGGGTGTATCGCTTCTGGGTCAAAGTCTTCGCCCTGACGTTTGCGCTCGGGGTGGTCAGCGGCATTACGATGTCGTTTCAGTTCGGTACGAACTGGCCCGGATTCATGGCCACCGTTGGCAACATCGCCGGCCCGCTGCTTGGCTACGAAGTGCTGACGGCGTTTTTTCTCGAAGCCTCTTTTCTTGGCATCATGTTGTTCGGGATGGGGCGCGTATCGAATCGTGTGCACACGCTCGCGACCGTACTCGTCGCGTTTGGGACGAGCTTATCGGCGTTCTGGATCCTGGCGCTGAACTCGTGGATGCACACGCCGGCCGGTTTCGAAATGCGCGACGGGGTGGCGCACGCGCTCGACTGGTCCGCGGTGATCTTCAACCCGTCATTGCCCTACAGGCTTACGCATATGCTCATCGCCTCGGGACTGACCACTGCTTTCCTGCTCGCGGGCCTGAGCGCCTACCGCCTGCTCGACGGCGATCCGAAACCCGCGCCGCATCGCGCCCTGCGTCTCGGGCTCGTCCTCGCCGCCGTGCTCGCGCCGGCGCAGTTCATCGTCGGTGACTTGCATGGTTTGAACACGCTTGAACATCAACCGGCGAAAATTGCCGCCATCGAAGGGATCTGGCACACCGAACGCGGCGCGCCGCTCGTGTTGTTTGGCTGGCCCGACAGCGAAACGCGCTCGAACCGTTACGCGCTTGAAGTGCCAAAGCTTGCGAGTTTTATCCTTACGCACGACTTTGACGGCGAACTCCGCGGCCTCGACGAGTTCGACGGCGCGCACCCGCCGGTGGCGCCGCTGTTCTTCGGCTTTCGGCTTATGGTCGGGATCGGCAGTGTGATGCTGCTGGTGGCGTGGTATTCCGTTTATCGCCTGTGGCGCGGTCGTGCGTTTCCGCGCTGGCATCTGCGCGTGCTCGTTGCGATGACGTTTGCTGGCTGGGTGGCGACGCTCGCCGGCTGGTATGTCACGGAAGTCGGACGTCAGCCATGGCTCGTGAGCGGTGTATTGCGCAGCGCCGATGCGGTAAGCACGGTGGCCGCGGACGACGTTGCGCTGTCCCTAGCTTTGTATCTCACCCTGTACGCCGTGCTCGGCATCGCCTACGTACGCACCTTGTTTGTTATGGCGCGGCGTTCGTCCTTGCTCGAACGCGATCTCTATCCCGGCAGCGCGCGCCTGGCGCCGTTGCCACACTGAGGGGGACCGATGCCGGAATTCACGAACGAAGCGTACTGGTTGCCGATCATTTTCGCGGCGCTGATGGGGCTCGCATTTTTGATCTACGCGATACTCGATGGCTACGACCTCGGGGTAGGTATGCTGCTGCCGGCCGGTTCCGAAGCAGATCGCGACACGATGATCGCGTCGATCGGGCCGTTCTGGGACGCAAACGAAACGTGGCTCGTGCTGGCCGTCGGGATCCTGTTGATCGCATTTCCGGTGGCGCACGGCATCATTCTCGGCGCGCTCTACCTGCCGGTTGCACTCATGCTCGCGGGGCTGATCCTGCGCGGGGTTGCGTTCGATTTTCGCGCGAAAGCGCCGACAACGCAGAAGTCGGGCTGGGACCTCGCGTTCAAAGCCGGATCGGTGATCACATCCTTAGCGCAGGGCTATATGCTCGGGCGTTACGTCACCGGTTTTCATGACGGCGGCGCGGCGCAGGGTTTCGCACTGCTCAGCGCCGTTTGCGTGGCCGCCGCTTACAGCTTTATCGGTGCAAGCTGGCTCGTGATGAAAGCGCATGGCGCACTGCAGATCCGGGCCGTTGGCTGGGCACGGATCAGTCTGCAACTGACCGTGCTCGGCATCGTTGCCGTCTCGATCGTCAACCCGCTGGTGTCGCCGGCTGTTCTCGAGCGTTGGCTCAGCACCCCGGCGGTGTTCTTCATGGCGCCGGTGCCGCTACTGACCGCGGCTGCATTGTGGGTTGCGGCGCGCTATCTCGCGTGTTTCCCGCACGCCGACGACAGCGGATGCTGGCAGCCGTTCGCTTGCGCGGTGTTAACGTTCGTGTTGTGTTTTGCCGGTCTCGCGTACAGTTTTTTTCCGCGCATCTTCCCGGGCGGCATGAACTTGTGGGAAGCCGCGAGTGCACCGGCTTCACTTCGCTTCGTCTTAACCGGGGCGATCATCGTGTTGCCGGTGATCATTGCCTATACGATTTATGCCTACCGCGTGTTCTGGGGAAAATCCACTGAACTGAGGTATTACTAACCGGGTGCTGGCGCAGGGCCGTGAGGCGCTGTTCCTGCCCGCGCAATCAGCGTGGCGCACCGCGGCGCCATGGACTGCCTCGCCGCGAACGGTATCATGGGTTGCGATACGGCATTGTGGCGTGAACATGGTGCCGGATCGCGCCTCACAATCGATAGGGAGAGGGCATGCTCCACGCGGTAGGAACAAAGTTGTCAGTGTCCAACAGGGCGAGCGCCGCGGGACGCGGTGGCGTCGCGCCCGAGGCGGGCTAGTGCCGCGCCGCCTTGAACCCGGTCACCGCGCGCTGATGCGCGCGCTCGAGATCGAGCCGCGCGTGCAGCTGCACCTTGCCGCGATGGATCTAAACATCGCGGTGTGGCGACAGCGCGATCGTTACTACGCGATTCCGGCCCTAACCGATCCGGTTGTGTCCATCCATATCGGCGGCAGCGGACGCGTTCGCTATGGCGACGGCGACGGCTGGAGTCGACGCAGTTCCACCGTCGGTACCGTGACGTTTCTGCCGCCCGGGCTCGCCTCGCGCTGGCTCGTTGAGAACGGCGAGGTTGAACATCTCTCAGTCACGATCGGACCGGATTCTCCACTCAGAACGGTCGTCACGGCTGCTGTCGATTGCATCGAGGTTGGCATGCCGGACGCACTGAATGTCAGGCTCGCGCAAACACTGCTCGAAGTATTGACCCCCGAGGGCCCCGCCGATGAAGCCACCGCCCGGTTCGTCGCCAGTCTCGCCGAAACGCTGTTGCGCAACTTTGCCCGACTGCATCGCACTGTTTATCGCGCGACGCAAGCACGCATCGAATCGACCTGCGCGGTGACGAATCGCGCAATCCAGGTGATTGAATCCCGTTTCGCCGGGCCGTTGCGCGTGGGTGATCTTGCCGCTGAAGCGGGTTTGAGTATCGCCCACTTCACCGAGTTGTTCAGGAAGGCTACCGGCATCACGCCTCACCAGTACGTTCTGCGCGTGCGGGTTGAACGGGTGCGTCAGGTGTTGCGCGAGAACGATACCCCGCTCGCCGAGATTGCGCACAATTTTGGCTTTTCCAGTCAAAGCCATCTCACGGGTGCGTTTCGCAAACTCACCGGCTGTACGCCGAATCAGTATCGTCTGCGAGCGCGCGACTGACATCAACCGTACCGCGCCAGCTGGCCTGGTCGAGTTTAGGAATCTGCCATCTGCACCCGGGCTTTGCGGAAGACCCGGGTGCGTGCTTGCGCCACAGTACGGTTGGTGCGGACGCATCACCCGCCAGTGCGAAGCCTGCCGACTTGTGCTGCGATAAGGCGCCGGTGTTACGGCGCGCTTGCAGCGCATCCGGCATGCAGGCCCGCCGTCTCGCGATGCGACGCTTTCCTGAGCCTGAAACGACGAGGTGGCAATGATGGACGTGGACGCCAAGCTGAACAATCCGGCTTTTTTTTCTACCGATGATTTCTATTCATTGTTCGATCGCATGCGTGCGACGGATCCGGTGCATTGGACGGAAAGTCCGGATGGGCGCGGTTACTGGTCGATATTCCGTCATGCCGACGTCAAGCGGATCCTGAACGAGCCGGCAACGTTCAGTTCCGAGCGTGAAGGCGTGATGCCTGTCATCGACGAAGAAATGGCGGCGATCGCGCAAGACGCAATGGGCGTTGGCGAGAACGTTCTCACGATCGACCCGCCGCGGCATACGCAGATGCGCAAGCTCATGGCACCGCCGTTCCTGCCGAAGGCGCTTGAAGCTGCCGAAAAGCGCACGGCCGAACTGCTTGGCGGCATTTTCGATGCCTTGCCGGCGTCCGGTGAAATCGATCTCGTTGGTGATCTTGCGGTGCGTATCCCGATGGCGGTGATCTGCGACATCCTGCAATTACCGGAAGCAGACTGGGACGACATGCTGTGGTGGGGCAAGATGGCGATAGGCGGCTCGGACCCGGAGTATCTCCAGGGCTCCGTGGCCGAAACCGTCAGCGCCGGTTTCCAGCGTATGTTCGACTACAGCAAGCGCAGGTCGCTGGAGCGTCGCGGCTGCCCGATGTCGGATCCCTTGAGTCTGTTGGCGAACGCGGAAATCTCGGGCTGCCCCTTGTCGGAATCGGAAGTTGCGCACAATGGCGTGCAGCTCATGCTCGCCGGGTTCGAAACCACCCGGAATGCGTTCTCCGGCGGCGTCCTCGGTCTGCTACAGAATCCGGAGCAGATGGCGCTGTTGCGCGAAGATCCGAAACGGATCCGCCTCGGCGTGGAGGAGTTCGTGCGCTGGTCGGATCCGGTAATTTCCCTGATGCGGGTTGCCACCACCGACACGGAGATCGGCGCAAAAACGATCCGCGCAGGGGACCGCCTGCTGCTGTGGTTCCCGTCGGCGAATCGCGATGAAACCGTATTCGAAGAACCGTACAAGTTCGACATCACGCGCCATCCGAATCTCCATCTCGGCTTTGGCGCGGGCCCGCATTTCTGTCTCGGCGGGCCGCTGGCGAAGATCGAGATCCGGCTCGCGATGGAGGAACTGCTCGCACGTTACGAGGGCATCGAGATCACGGGTCCTGTCGAGCGGGTGCAGTCGAGTTTCGTTGGCGGGCTGAAACATCTGCCGGTGAAGTTAAAGGCGCGCACGAATGTCTTGAGCAGTGCGGGGTAGGGCGATCACAGCGGCTGGCGTAGCCGGAACCCGCGACTGCACGTGCTTGATGTTGATAGTCGCCTGCCTGCAGCACACAAGAACGTAAAACCGTTACCTCCGGATCAGTGACCGTCTGAAGAGCGGGTCGGGCACTCATCGCATTGCATTGGGGTGGACCGCGCTTGCGAACCGGCATGCGGCGGGGGGCCTGAAGCGGCGTACGCTCGATCAACTGCTGTCGGCTGATCATCGGCCCGCGTGTCGGCACGAAAATTTGTCGTGACCGATAGGCAAAGTCTCACCGGTGGAAACCGGGACGTTCTACCCCGGAAGCAGGCCTGCGGCGCCGAGAAACTCACGGATCAATGCGGTCGCCCTCGCGGGATCCTCGACGGCGGGGCAGTGATTGACGTCCTCGAATACGACGAGGCGCGAATCCTTGAGGCCGCGCTCAAGCGCGTAGGCACACGGCGTCAGCGGTGAGACGATATCGCGATCCCCGTGCAGGATCAGGCAGGGCACTGTGATTTCGCCGATGCGATCGGACATGTCGAAGGCCATGAAAGATTCGGCATTACCGGCAACCGCATACAGCGGCCACTTCGTCGACTCCATAGCAATGTCGGCCGGCAGACCGACGGCTTCGAAGAAGGCGGCGCGGCCAGGCGCCGTTCGTATCGCATGCTTGATAGCCTCGATCGTATTGCCGGCCTCGTGGATCTGTCGTCCGGCTACATAGGAACCGACGTAAACGATCCCCGCCACGCGATGCGGCTGGTTGAAATAGAAAGCAGACGCCGTATTGCCACCCATCGAGTGTCCGACGATCACGACTTTGTCCGTAACACCCGCGGCCTTCAGCACAGCGTCGAGATCGCGCGCATGTTGCTCAACACCATAGGCAATCGCCGGCAGCGGCTTCCCGGAGCGACCCGCACCGCGATTATCGAAGGCGATGCAGCGACACGATTCGCTGAGCGCGTCAATCTGCGCTCGCCAGATGTCGGTTATCCCCATGAAACCCGAGGCGAACACGACGGTCGGTCCGGTTCCTCGCACCTCATAGTAGATTTCGCAACGATCATCAGCGCTCGCCCACGGCATTAGTTCACCTCAATGCTATTTTTCCAAAAGCGACGAAATCGCACTCTAGCACCGCGCCGGGATTTCGGGGGGCAGAACTGCCGGCGCCTCGATAGTGATTCAGCTGCAGTGCGGGTGAAACCGCCTGGCGCTTTTTGATCCCGGGCGCTGCGCGCAGCGGGCTTGTAATCACATCCTTTTACCCGTCCTTGGCGGATGCTTAATTGTTTCACGGTTCCCTTAGGCGCTAAAAAAAACCGTACGAGTTTCGATTCCAGAGACACTCAAAGCCGCGGTTACCGATCGTCCGGGGGCTATTCAGGAAGATACCTCGGTCCGGCATCACAACGGACCGCAACGTGAGTTTCGTCTACCGCGAATTCTCTCGCACAGGTTGATGTCAGGAGATCGCCCGGCTGAGCAGGGAGACAAGCCGAGCCGATTTCGCAATCCGGCGCCTTGCCGGAGAACCGACGCACGTTCGCATGGCGGCGAGTACCCCGGTGAACCGGCGCGGCTTTTCTTCGTCGCGCAGCGCTTTGGCATACTACGACCTTCAGGATCATCCGCCGCGCAGCGGACGGGTCGCACGCGTTGGTGCGAACGTTGCCTGCTCGTCCGCGTGCCGGGACTGTAAACATCGGGGGAACTTATGGCTGTTAGTACTGTGGAGTTCAAGAGTGGTGGCGTTACCTGCGTTGCCGATCTGTATCGTCCGAAAGGGCTGAGACGGGGTATGCGTCGCCCGGCGATCGTAATGGGACATGGTTTTTCGCTCGTACGCTCGACGCTCACCGAACAAGCCGGCGCGCTGGTCGAAGCAGGCTTCGTGGTCCTCGCGATCGATTACCGTACGTTCGGCGATTCCGGTGGACGGCCGCGCGGGCAGTTGTTCCCGCTGAACGAGGCCGAAGACTTCCGCAACGCCATCAGCTATATGCAGACCCGCGACGATGTCGAGCCTGCGCGCATCGGGATTTGGGGTGCGAGCTTTGCCGGCGCGCTGGTCAGCTACGTCGCGGCCATCGACGAACGCGTCAAGGCAGCCTGCGCGGTGGTACCGGTGACGGATGGATACAAATGGATGCGTCTGCTGCGTACGGAAAGTGAATTCTATGACCTGGTGCGCGCGGTCGAAGCAGATCGCGCGCGACGCTTTGCCGGTGAGAAGGGCGCGCGGATACCGGTCGCCGGACCCACCGGGAGTTTTTGCGCCTTGCCCGCGGACCCCGAGGTCGAGTCGTTCTTCAGTGCGATGCCGGATGCGTTTCCGACCTGGCGCGACACGATCACACTCGAGTCCGTGGAAAAAATCCTCGAGTTCAGCCCGCTGTCATTCGTCCATCGTATTGCGCCGCGGCCTTATCTGATCATCGCAGCCGGCGGACGCGACGTTGTTCATCCGGCCTGGACTATCACGGAATTATTTGACGCTGCCCGCGAACCGAAACGCCTCGAATTTCTGCCGTATGACCAGGTTGGACTGTATGTAGAACCGGGCCTGAGCGCTTCAAATAGCATCGCGTGCGAGTTTTTCAGGAAGGAACTCGGCGCGACCTGATGACAACAGCAACGGAAGAAAGGTTCGGCCGACCAGGTAGACAAATAGGTCCGACCCCGAAGTTTCTCCCTGAGGCCTCGTAGTGGGGCGTTCCATTGCCCTTCGGGTCGGTCACGGCGCGGTGTGACAGATCTTCGAATCTGAACGCTAGCGCGCAGCGCGTAGTTCCCGCAAAGCGCGTCCACCCACCTTATAATCGTGTAACCCAGGCAACGAACAAGGATCCAGCGTCATGACTTCCAGACTCGGCTTCGGCATTTTCCTCGCGCCTTTCCATCGCGCAGGCGAGAATCCCACGCTCGCTCTACAGCGCGATTTGGCCCTCATCCAGCACCTCGACATGCTGGGCTATGATGAAGCGTGGATCGGGGAGCATCACTCAGCCGGCAGCGAAATCATCGCGTCCCCGGAGATTTTTATCGCCGCCGCCGCCGAGCGCACGAGGAACATCAAGCTCGGCACCGGTGTAATCAGCGTCGGTTATCACAATCCGTTCTGGATCGCCGAGCGCCTCGTGTTGCTGGATCACCTGACGCATGGCCGCTTCATGTTCGGGGCCGGTCCAGGTTCCTTACCCACCGACGCGGCGATGATCGGCATCGACCAAAAAGATACCCGGGACTTGCTGGAACAGGGTTTCGATATCGTGATGCAATTGCTCACGAGTGAAGAACCGGTAACGTTCAAGAACGAACGCTGGGACTTGCGCGAAGCGAAGCTCCATCTGCGTCCGTATTCGAACCCCTTGTTTGATTGCGCCGTCGCAGCAGTCGCTTCTCCTTCGGGGCCGCGGCTGGCCGGAAAACACGGCGTTGGTTTGTTGTCACTGGGGGCGACGCAGGCGGCGGGATTCGACGCGCTCGCAATGCATTGGGATGTGATGGAACAACGCGCGGCACAGTTCGGCACGGTGGCCGATCGCGCGAAATGGCGTCTCGTTGGTATGGTCCATTGCGCCGAAACGCGCGAGCAGGCCCGACAGGATGTCGCCTATGGTATCGAGTCCTGGTTCCAGTATTTCCAGTCCGTTGCCGGCTTACCGCATATGGATCCGCAGGGCAACGTGGTCTCCGAAATGATTGACTATGTGATTGAAGGCGGCCTGGGCGCCATCGGTACGCCCGATGATGTCATCGAGCAGATTAATCGTCTGATGGAGCAATCCAACGGTGGTTTCGGCACTTACCTGATGCTCGCGCACGAATGGGCCAACACCGAGGCGACGAAGCGGAGTTATGAATTAATCGCAAAATATGTCATGCCGGAATTTCAGGGACAGGCGCATGCCACGCGCGATGCCGTGGCTCGGGCGAAGAAACTGCGCAGCCAACTGCGCGCGGAGCAGCAAGCTGCGCTGGACGCGATGACCGAGAAACACGCCGCGGAAGTTGCGGCGCTCGGATCGAAAGATTCCTCCGCGGGTTGAGGCTTCGATTGGAACACGGCCGGCGATTGCCGGCCCCCGCCTACGCGAATATCGCGGTACGAACCTGCAGGCTGGCGCCTGTCCGGCGAACATGGGCTGTGACTCGCCGAACGAGGCGTTCCGAGCGGACGGCAATCCCGCCTGTCTCTGGATCGGCGTATACTGCCCGTGATTTCAGATTTTGCGTGAACGCCCAACCGGGTTGAACCTGCGCTGTCCTGGCTAACCAATACGGTTTGGCGTTAAAAATGAGTTAATTCCGCGCAACGCTTGGCTAATGCTGCTGGCTTGCAACGACCTGCGTCGGAATTGGGGCCCCGCGCCGCCATTTCCGAGCGCCTCAATCCGGGGCCAAGGATGCGGCTTCGGTTTGAAATCCCGCATCCGATACTAAGGAGGTTCAATATGTATCGCACACTCTGGATCGTTATTTTGCTGCTGGGGGCCCCCCTCACGAGTCATGCCGCTACGCTGTCGCTTGATGGCACGGGTCGGCTAATCGGTGCCTTCGGCGTTACCGTGGGTGATGACCTGTACGACGTCCGATTTCGTGAAGGCACCTTTGCCAATGTCTTCGGACAGCCGGCCGGGGATATTATGTCGTTTACACTCGCCAACCAGCTCTCGCAGGCTTTGCTCGCCCAGGTGCTGGTGAACTCCATTGAAGGGAATTTCGATTCCGATCCCGAGCGCACTTTTGGATGCGAATCGGACTTCCTGTGCGGTATTCTGAGCCCGGTGCGCCGTGCCCCCAATCCGCCCGGCGACGACATTGTAGTAGGCACGCGGACACTTAATTTCGATCCGCTCAGTGGCAATCCTGACACGCAGCAATCATTCACGCTGGATGTAACGGAATCCACTGAGGATTTTACATTTACGAACGACCAGGTTTGGGCAGAGTGGTCGCCGAGCGCCGCGGTGACGGTGCCGATCCCCGCGGCATTGCCGTTGCTGGCGTCGGCACTGCTGGCGTGCGCTGGGTGGCGGCGTCGCGCGCGGCTGTAGCGGAAATCTGTGTCCATGTTGGCCAGCCTCTGATCACAACATGGGCGCAGGCCTGAGCCGACGACATTCCCGAATTTGGTGACAGGCCGGGCAAAAGACGCAGATTTGTTTGTGTACGCCCTGTCGGCCCCCGCCGCCAGGTGGATTTGTCAAGGTTCGTACAAGATAAGCATCGAAAAACCGCTCCGTGCGGGTTTTCTGTTGCAACGGACGAGTCCGCTTCTGGCCGGTTCGATACCCTGTTGGCGGTGACGTTTCTCAAGCCAGGCGAGGCGTTCGTCGGGGCGGGCCGTAATCGATAGAGCGCGGGGAGGAACGAAGTCTTGCCCGACTCGTTTTGCCCTGCCAGGCACGTTACGTTCTCGTGAATATCTACGGGTCTCGAATCAACGATGTTCCGAAAGCGCCTGACCTGAACGCTGACTGGTTTCACCGATGCCGATCCTCCATACGCTATCTACGATGTTCGTTGACGGGCGGTGTCTAAATTTATCCTCCAGGAGTGCTGCTTCCTCGTTGGCCCTCATTGTATTCGCTCGCTCTGCGGTCGCAGATTCTGAGTGGGTTCTCGATTCCACTTCGCAATCGCGCTGGTTCGTTTGTTGAAGATCAACCCAAGCCATAGAAGCGGCACGTTATTAGTTAACGCATGGGGAGCTTCTGATGGGTGACTTTCAGTTTACCGACAGGTAAACGCATGAAGTTCTCGAAGTAGTGCCGGGAATTCGTTACTGCCACTAAAACGGGCTGCGGCCTAACGAGAGTTAGACCGGTGGCGTTAACTGATTGATTTGATGGCTCCCCGGGACGGGCTCGAACCGCCGACCTAGTGATTAACAGTCACCCGCTCTACCAACTGAGCTACCGGGGAGTAGCAGCGAGCGCGTATGGTACTGACCACCTCCGGTGTGGTCAATCGACGTACGCTGTCATTTGTCGCTTAACGCGGCTGCCGGGCAAACGGATTTCCCCTGCAGCCGCGTGTACGGGGCGGCATCCACCGAGGCCTGGTATCCCGGTTTTTCGTGTCCGTTCCGGCGTTTCGTGGTCGCCCCGCGAGACTTTCCGCGAACCGTAAAGTCGCGGCTGCGCTCCCGGGTCTGCCCCAACCGGTCGCTGGTGTAACATAGCCACTCCGCATTGCATCCAGGTCGTCGTGTCGAATCCATTCAAGCTCTCCGCCGAATTCTCGCCCGCTGGCGGACAACCCGAAGCAATCGCAGCGCTGATCGAAGGGGTGAGCGCCGGTCTCGCACACCAGACGCTGCTCGGGGTCACCGGTTCCGGCAAAA
This sequence comes from Gammaproteobacteria bacterium, assembly GCA_965216305.1. Classification (GTDB taxonomy): domain Bacteria; phylum Pseudomonadota; class Gammaproteobacteria; genus UBA11873. The sequence continues at coordinate 1,418,409 of OZ244144.1, forward strand.
CCTACACGATTGCGAATGTCATAGAGCACGTACAACGGCCCGCGATCGTACTCGCTCCAAACAAGACGCTCGCGGCGCAGCTCTATGGCGAGATGCGCGATTTCTTTCCGGAAAACGCCGTCGAGTATTTCGTTTCCTACTACGACTATTACCAGCCGGAAGCGTATGTGCCGTCTTCGGACACTTACATTGAGAAAGACGCTTCGATTAACGATCACATCGAGCAGATGCGCCTGTCGGCGACGAAAGCGCTGATGGAGCGACCGGATACGATCATCGTGGCCACGGTCTCGGCGATCTACGGTCTCGGCGATCCGAACGAATACCATGGCATGGTGCTGCACCTGAAACGCGGCGATACGATCGATCAGCGCGATATCCTGCGCCGTCTCGCGGAGTTGCAGTACACCCGGAATGAACTCGACCTCGTGCGTGGCACGTATCGTGTGCGCGGCGAGATCATCGACATTTTTCCGGCGGAATCCGAACGGTATGCCGTGCGCGTGGAACTGTTCGACACGGAAATCGAGTCGCTTGCCTATTTCGACCCGCTGACCGGAGAAGTGATGCGTCGGGTCCCGCGGCTGACGGTTTATCCGAAGTCGCACTACGTGACGTCGCGGCAGACGATTCTCGATTCCGTCGAGAACATCAAAATCGAGCTCGCCGAGCGGCTCGAGCAACTGCGCTCGGCAAACAAGCTCGTCGAGGCGCAACGGCTCGAGCAGCGGACGCGTTTCGACCTGGAGATGATGATCGAGATCGGCTATTGCTCGGGGATCGAAAACTATTCCCGTTATCTGTCCGGCCGCGCCGCGGGTGAGCCACCGCCAACCCTGTTCGAATACTTGCCGAAGAATGCCTTGTTGATTATCGACGAAAGCCACGTGACGATCCCGCAACTCGGCGGCATGTACCGCGGCGATCGTTCGCGCAAGGAGAATCTTGTCGAGTTCGGCTTCCGGCTGCCGTCCGCGCTCGACAACCGACCGCTGCGCTTCGATGAGTTCGAGCGCCTGGCGCCGCAGACGATCTTCGTCTCGGCGACGCCGGGTTCCTATGAAGGCGAACACGCCGGACAGGTTGTCGAACTCGTCGTGCGCCCGACCGGCCTGATTGACCCCGATGTCGAAATTCGCCCGGCGGTAACGCAGGTTGACGATCTGCTGTCGGAGATCAATCTCCGCGTGGAGCGGCGCGAACGCGTGCTCGTGACCACGTTGACGAAACGCATGGCAGAAGACCTGACGGACTATCTTGCCGAACATGGCATCCGCGTGCGCTACCTCCACTCCGACGTCGATACGGTCGAGCGGGTGGAGATCCTGCGTGATTTGCGGCTCGGCGAATTCGACGTACTCGTAGGTATCAACCTGTTGCGCGAGGGGCTCGATTTGCCGGAAGTCTCGCTCGTCGCGATCCTCGATGCGGACAAGGAGGGTTTCCTGCGCTCCGACCGCTCGCTGATTCAGACCGTGGGTCGCGCCGCGCGCAACCTGTCCGGCCGCGCGATCCTGTATGCCGATTCCACCACCGGTTCGATGCAGCGCGCGCTCGACGAAATGGAGCGCCGCCGCACGGTGCAACTCGCGTTCAACAAGGAACACGGCATCACCCCGGCCGGGATCCAGAAATCCGTGCCTGATGTCATGGAGGGTGCGTACGCGACCGGCCCTGGCAAGGTGCGCATCCTGCGCAAGGTAGCGGAGGAGTTTCGCGAGTATCGCGATCTGACGAGCGACCAGGTCATGGCGGAAGTGAAGAAACTCGAAGACAAGATGTACGCGCACGCGCGCGACCTCGAGTTCGAGCAAGCAGCGGAAATCCGCGATCAGGTAGAGGACATCAAGGCGCGCTTCCTCGACATGCCAACGCACAATACCGCCTGAGTGCGCCCGCCCGCGGCGGCGAATTTGTGCACCTTCGCCGCCTGTCTACAAGTTTTACACCGGACACCTCAGGGAAGTTCAGCTAACAGTCTGATATATAGATAAAATTCTACGGGTTCGGCAATTTTGCCCGCGTCGAACGGACTTGCATCACAAGACCTCTGTCAATGAACTTTACGCCGCTGCCGCAGCGCACCACGCGGTTCAGGCTTCATCATCTGTAACATCTGTAACTTATTGATTTTAATGTGATCAACGAGGGGTTGGCCCGGCGATTGCAGTATTGCGGGCAACTATTGCTTATCTGGAGACACTTGATGTCCCGCAATCGCACCTGCAAATCAATCATCCGCGCCGCGCTGTTCTCCATCGCGCTCCTCGGCGCGGCAGACGCCACGGCCTTGCTGATCACCTCGGCGACGCTGAATGGCAATGAAGTTGTCGCCGCGCCCGGCGCGGGCCCGAACGCCTTTAATTTCAGCGCGAGTTTCAACACCCTGCAATCGCTGCAGTTCGATGTCTTGATGGAAAGCAACGACGATCCGTTCAGCCCCATTGCGTTGACCGGCCTGATTAAGAACCTCACCGTGGTGCCGTGGAGCGCACTCAATATAACGCTCGGTGGTGGCGCCACGCTTACGGTTATCGGAGATGTCACGCCGGCGTCGCTCGTAACGGCATTCCCGCGGGGTAACGTTGCCGATTTTGCGTTCGATTCGTTGTTGGCGGCGACTACCAGCGGTGCCGTCGGCACAACGACCCCCTGGCTCATTAATACGCATGGTGCGCGCCTGTTCAGCATCAGCCTGAGCCCGAGTGCACCGCCGGCAGCGGCGAGCGTGCCGGAGCCGGCGACATACGCGCTTGTTCTCGTCGCATTCGCGGGCTTGTTCGCGGCCCGTCGCCGCCGGCCAGATTGCGCGCGCAATCTATAAACACGCGGCGCCGTACGCGCGTGGCGCCACTCGCGCGCTTGCTAACTGTTAGCCCGATGCGGTTTGTGATCGTCGCGCCGCTGCGCGACTGTGGTTACCGGCAAAAAATTAATGTATTCTTCGCCCGGCTGTGACAAGGGCAACGTTGAAAATCCCGCGCCGCGTGACTTTCAACGTTCGCCTTCAGGCACAACAGGCGCGTAGCTCAGCTGGTTAGAGCACCACCTTGACATGGTGGGGGTCGTTGGTTCGAGTCCAATCGCGCCTACCAACTTTCGTCGACTACCCAGGTTGCCGCAATTCCCCCGCATCGATGCGCGGGGGCGCGTGGATTGTGTCGCGAATCGACTGTAACGATGGCCCCTCGTATCGGCCACGGAGGAAACCCGCATGCCTGCGATTACCCTTCCTGACGGAAGCTCCCGATCATTTGCCCGGCCGGTCAGTGTTGCCGAAGTTGCCGCAGACATTGGTCCCGGTCTGGCCAAAGCCGCGCTGGCGGGGCGGGTGGATGGCGAACTCGTCGATACCTCATTTGTGATCAATCACGATGCCGAACTCGCCATCGTTACCGCGAAAGACGACGACGGGCTCGAGGTCATCCGCCACAGCACGGCGCATCTGCTCGCGCAGGCGGTCAAGGATCTGTTTCCTGGCGCGCAGGTCACGATTGGGCCGGTAATCGACGAAGGGTTTTATTACGACTTCGCCTATGAGCGCTCATTCACGCCCGACGATCTCACTGCGATAGAAAAGCGGATGGAAGAACTCGCGGCCGAGGATTTCAAGGTTGAACGCAGCGTCATGGCGCGCGATGAGGCGGTTGAGTTTTTTAACAATATGGGCGAAGCGTACAAGGCCGAAATCATCGGTTCGATTCCGTCAGACCAGGAAATTTCGCTGTACCGCCAGGGTGAGTTCATCGATCTCTGCCGTGGACCCCACGTACCGAACACCGCGCATCTGAAAGCGTTCAAGCTGACAAAGATGGCGGGCGCGTACTGGCGGGGTGATTCCCGCAACGAAATGCTGCAACGGATCTATGGCACCGCGTGGCAGGACAAGAAAACGCTGAAGGCCTACCTGCACCGGATCGCCGAAGCCGAAAAGCGCGATCACCGGCGCATTGGCAAACAGCTTGACCTGTTTCATTTCCAGGAAGAAGCCCCCGGCATGGTGTTCTGGCACGAGAAGGGCTGGACGCTGTATCAACTCGTCGAAGCGTATATTCGTGAAAAGTGCGAAGCGGCCGGCTATCGGGAAGTACATACCCCGCAGGTTCTCGATCGTTCGCTGTGGGAGCGTTCGGGGCACTGGGACAAGTTCCACGACATGATTTTCGCGACGCAATCGGAAAACCGTGAGTACGCGATTAAGCCGATGAATTGCCCGGGCCACATTCAGCTGTTCAACCATGCGCTGCGCAGCTATCGCGATCTGCCCTACAAGATCGCGGAGTTCGGTGTCGTCCATCGCAATGAACCATCAGGTACGCTGCACGGCCTGCTGCGCGCGCGTCGCTTCACGCAGGACGATGCGCACATTTTTTGCAGCGAAGAACAGTTGCAGCGCGAAGTGGGGGATTTAATCGATCTGACCTTCGCCGTATATCACGATTTCGGCTTTGACGACATTGCCGTCGCCTTATCACTGCGACCTGAGCAGCGGGTGGGATCGGATGAGTTGTGGGACAAAGCCGAAGCAGCGCTCGCCGAAGCCTTGCGGGCGAAAGGTCTCGATTTTGTGACGCAACCCGGAGAAGGTGCGTTCTACGGGCCGAAAATTGAATTTACCCTGCGGGATTGCATCGGCCGGGTATGGCAATGTGGCACCGTCCAGGTCGATTTCTCGATGCCGGACCGCCTCGGGGCGAAATACGTCGCCGATGATGGTGAACGGCGCGTGCCGGTGATGATTCACCGCGCGATCCTCGGTTCGCTCGAGCGATTCATCGGCATTTTAATCGAGCACCACGCGGGTTTACTGCCCGCCTGGCTCGCGCCAATCCAGTGCTCGGTGCTCAGTATCACCGAGCAGTACGCGGATTACGCGGCCGAAGTTGCACAATCCTTGAAAAATCAAGGGGTCCGAGCCGATTCAGACTTGAGAAACGAGAAAATCGGGCTTAAAATCCGCGAGCACACATTACAACGGATCCCGTTCATGCTGATCGTTGGCGAACGGGAAGTCGAAAATCGAACAGTAGCCGTGCGAACACGTGGCGGAGAAGACCTGGGTGCGATGTCGCTGGACGACTTCACCACCCATCTCCGGGGAGCTGCGTAGCACGGCTATTGTTGTTTTGGAGGATTACGAATATCGCCGCAGACAAGAAGAATCGCGTAAATGCTGACATCACGTCTCCGCAAGTAAGACTGATAACAGCGGACGGGGAAAATGTCGGAGTCGTATCAATTGATGACGCACGGCTGAAAGCTCAGGAAAGCGCGCTCGATCTGGTTGAAATAGTACCGAACGCAGAGCCACCGGTTTGCCGGGTCATGGACTTCGGCAAGTACCTGTTTGATCTGAACAAGAAAAAATCTGCGGCGAAAAAGAAGCAGAAGCAGATCCAGGTCAAGGAAATCAAGTTTCGCCCGGGCACCGATGACGGTGACTACGCGATCAAACTGCGTAATCTGAAGCGATTCTTGGAAGGCGGTGACAAGGTAAAAGTAACGTTGCGCTTTCGCGGACGTGAAATGGCGCACCAGGAACTGGGTGCGCAAATGCTTAAGCGGGTCGAAGCAGACCTGGCGGAACTGGGATCGGTCGAGCAATTTCCCAAAATGGAAGGCCGGCAGATGGTGATGGTAATCGCGCCAAAGAAGGCGTGATCTAATTGTGATGATTGTTAGGAGCAGATGATGCCCAAAATTCGGACCAACAGAGGCGCGGCGAAGCGCTTCTCCAAGACGGGCACGGGGCGCATCAAACGCCGCCACTCGCACAAACGTCACATCCTGACGAAGAAGAGCCCGAAGCGGAAACGCCACTTACGCCACGGCGCACTGATCGCGCACGCCGATGAAGCGGCTGTGCGACAAATGATACCCACCCTGTAGGGCGAGGAGTTTAAGAGATGCCACGAGTAAAACGCGGTGTTCAGGCACACGCCCGACACAAGAAAGTTATCGATCAGGCCAAGGGTTACCGCGGCCGGCGCAAGAACGTTTACCGCGTTGCGAAGCAGGCGGTTACGAAAGCCGGCCAGTATGCATACCGCGACCGCCGTCAGCGCAAGCGCCAGTTCCGTGCGCTGTGGATCATGCGGATCAATGCCGCGGCCCGACTGTTCGATCTGAGCTACTCACGCTTCATCGACGGTCTGAACAAGGCGAAAATCGAGATCGATCGTAAAATTCTCGCCGACCTCGCTGTCAACGACCGCGACGCGTTCGGCCAACTGGCGGAACAGGCGAAGGCTGCGCTCGGACGCTAGTCGCCGCGTGGCGGTGCCGCCACCGTCGTTTTAGAAGTCCACCCGGGGAAAGGCTCAAACCTTTCCCCGTTTTTTTCCCGGCCCCGAAATTGGTAGAACATGTCCGAGACGCGTGAAATTGTCGTCGCCGCAACGGCGGAGGTTGCTGCGGCCAATTCGCTGGCCGAACTTGATGCCGTGCGGGTCAAATACCTGGGCAAGAAAGGCGCGCTCACCGAGCAACTGAAGAACCTCGGGAAATTGCCTGCCGAACAACGTCCCGAGGCCGGCAGTCTGATCAACGTCGCGAAGCAGGACGTCATGGCCGCGCTCGACGGGCGCAAGGCCGTGCTCGAAGCGGCAAAGCTCGAAGCCGAACTCGCGAGCGAGCGTATCGACGTCACACTGCCGGGACGCGGCGGTGCGCTCGGCGCGATACATCCGATCACGCTGACGATGAACCGGATTGAGAATTTGTTCGTTCGGGCGGGCTTCGAAGTGTGTGATGGGCCTGAAGTAGAAGACGATTATCACAACTTCGAAGCACTGAATATCCCTGCGCACCATCCGGCGCGCGCCATGCACGATACGTTTTACTTCGGCGACGGGACGCTGCTGCGCACGCATACCTCGCCAGTGCAGGTCCGGGTGATGGAAGCCGGCGCACCACCATTCCGGATCATCGCGCCGGGCCGCGTTTACCGCTGCGACTACGATCAGACGCATTCCCCGATGTTTCATCAGGTTGAGGGTCTGCTGATCGACGAACAGGTCACGATGGGTGATTTGAAAGGCGTGCTCGAGGGTTTTCTGCGCGCGTTTTTCGAGCAGGACGATTTGGAAATGCGTTTTCGCCCGTCCTACTTCCCGTTTACGGAACCGTCCGCGGAAGTTGATATCCGGCTCGCCTCCGAGCACGGTATCAGCGACTGGCTCGAAGTGCTGGGGTGCGGCATGGTGCATCCGAAAGTGCTCGCGAATGTTGGCATCGATGCGGAACGTTATTGCGGGTTTGCATTTGGTCTCGGGGTCGAACGCCTCGCGATGTTGCGCTATGGCGTTAACGATCTGCGCCTGTTCTTCGAAAACGATCTGCAGTTTCTGAGGCAATTCTGATGACAGCGCCGGCGGATACCCGCAAATCATGAAAATCAGTACGCAGTGGCTTGCCGACTGGGTGACGTCTCCGCTCGCACACGACGAACTCGCACACCGACTGACCATGGCCGGGCTCGAGGTCGACACGATCGAACCCGTCGCGCCACGGCTCGACGGGGTGATCGTTGCGCGCGTTATCGCGGCAGAGACACATCCGAACGCCGATCGACTGTCGCTGTGCCGGGTCGATACGGGCGCCGATGAAGCATCGGTTGTGTGCGGGGCCAGGAATGTGCGCGCGGGTTTGACAGTCGCTTATGCGGCGCCCGGTGCGGTGTTGCCGGATGGACGCCGGATCGAGAACGCCGTGATCCGCGACGTAGCCTCGGCCGGGATGCTGTGTTCGGCAGTGGAACTCGGACTCGGTGAAGATGCCGGCGGGCTGATCGAATTACCCGCACAAGCACCGATCGGCGTCGCCTTACGTGATTACCTGCATCTCGACGATTACGTGATCGATATCGAACTGACACCAAATCGCGGTGACTGCCTGTCGTTGATTGGCGTCGCGCGCGAAGTTGCCGCACTCACCGGCGCGCCGATGCAGGCGGTCACGGCAGAACCGGTACCGGCGCGCCACGACGACGCGTTCCCGGTGACACTCGAAGTGCCCCAGGGTTGCCCGCGTTACGCCGGCAGGATCATCCGCGGGGTTGATGCCGCGCGACCAAGCCCGATGTGGATGGTCGAACGGCTGCGCCGCGCGGGAATCCGCAGTATCAGTGCGGTAGTCGATGTGACGAACTACGTCATGCTCGAACTCGGCCAGCCAATGCATGGCTTTGATTACGACCGGCTCGATAGCGGTATTGTCGTGCGCAACGGGCGTGCCGGCGAATGTCTTGAATTACTCGATGGCCAGACTATCGACCTCGACGCCGATACACTCGTCATCGCCGATGCCAATCGCGCCGTCGCGCTCGCCGGTGTGATGGGCGGTGCGACCACCGGCGTGGAAGCTCACACGCAGAACGTTTTCCTCGAAAGCGCGTATTTCGACCCCATCACGCTCGCCGGCGTAGCACGGCGTTACCGCCTGCATACGGACGCGTCTCACCGCTTTGAACGCGGCGTAGACTTCACCGGACAGGAGCGTGCGGTTGAACGCGCAACGGATCTGATCGTGCAGATTTGCGGCGGCGAGCCCGGCCCAACCACGGTAGCCGAAGCGCCGGCGGCATTACCCGTGCGGTCCGCGATCCCGTTTCGCCACGCCGCGATCGAACGTTTGCTCGGGATCACGCTGCCGCCCGACCGCGTGTGCGCGTCGCTCGAAGCCCTGAATTGCATCGTCACGAGCAATGGTCCGGATCTGAGCGTGACCCCCCCGGCATTCCGCTTTGATCTCGAACTCGAAGCCGATCTGCTCGAAGAACTCGCCCGGATTGTCGGCTACGACAACATCCCGGCGACGTTACCGACCACAACCATGCGCTTGCCGCAGGGGTCGCTGCGACGGGACCGCGACGAGGCAATCCGCGCACAGCTTATAACGCTTGGTTATTACGAAGCCGTTACATACAGCTTTATTAATGAGCAGGATTGCCTCGCCGTAGCGCCGGAGAAACGACCGCATCGCCTGGAGAATCCCATCACGAGCGATATGTCGGTCATGCGTACGTCGATCTGGCCCGGCTTGCTGAAGGCGGCGTCCTATAATCTGAACCGGCAAGCTGAAGACATCCGTTTCTTCGAGCTCGGCCTCGTTTTCGAACACACCGACAAGGGTCTCGACCAGCGCCACGTACTGGCCGGCATCGCGCTCGGCAAGGTGCGTCCGGAACAATGGGGGGCGGCACCGGCGAAGATCGATTATTTCGATATAAAACAAGATGTTGAGAACCTGCTTGCGCGACTCGGGCAAACCCTGCCGCAGTGGCAGACGGCGAGCGATCCGGCGTTGCATCCGGGCCAGTCCGCGCTGTTGACACTCGATGGCACCGTCACCGGTCGGGTGGGCGTGTTGCATCCGGCGCTGGCGCGACATTTCGACCTCGCGCCGCGCGCGGTGCTGTTCGAACTGGAACTCGAATATCTGCCCGCGGATAGCGTCCCCGCGTTCGAGCCAATTTCCAAATTCCCGTCTGTACGGCGCGATCTGAGCATCGTTGTCGACCGTGAAATTGCCGCGGGCGCCATCCTCGACGCCGCGCGCACAGCGGCGGGGCATTCGCTAAAGTACCTGCAGTTGTTTGACGAATATCGAGGCCAAGGTATTGATTCAGACAAAAAAAGTCTGACGATAGGCTTGATTTTTCAAGCCCGTTCGAGCACTCTTAGGGATGAGGAAATCGAAGCGACGATGGAGCGCGTGATGGCAACGTTACGGGCCGATTTCGGCGGCACTTTGAGGGATTAGCTATGGCGCTGACAAAAGCCGATATGGCAGAACGCTTGTTCGAGGATTTGGGCCTCAACAAACGCGAAGCTAAAGAGCTCGTCGAAGCCTTCTTCGAAGAGGTGCGCGGCTCGCTGGAAGTGGGCCGTCAGGTGAAACTTTCGGGTTTTGGCAACTTCGATCTCCGCGATAAGAATCAACGACCGGGACGGAACCCGAAAACTGGCGAAGAGATTCCGATTAGCGCGCGGCGCGTCGTGACGTTCAGACCCGGTCAAAAACTTAAAGCCCGAGTAGAAGCCTATGCTGGAAGCGTCGAACAATAACGAACTGCCCGCTATTCCCGGTAAGCGCTACTTCACCATTGGGGAAGTCAGCGACCTCTGCGCGGTCAAGCCGCATGTGCTGAGGTACTGGGAACAGGAGTTTCCGCAGCTCAAACCAATTAAGCGACGAGGGAATCGACGCTATTACCAGCGACAGGATGTCATTCTGATACGGCAGATCCGTAGCCTTTTGTACGAGCATGGTTTTACGATTGGTGGCGCACGTCAGCGGCTGTCCGGTGACGAGGTCAAAGCCGATAGCAGCATGAGCCAGCAGATTGTGCGACAACTGCGTGTAGAACTCGAAGAAGTACTCGATATTTTGCGGCGCTGATCCCGCTGCAACCCTGAACATCCGGCAATTGGGCCGAGCAGCTGCGGAACCTGCCGCAGCCTGCTCGCACACGGCCGCCGCACGTTCATCCTGCACAGGTCCGCGCGCAATGCGCGCCTGCTATAATCGCTTGCGTTTACGGGGTATAGCTCAGTCTGGTAGAGCACTCGGCTGGGGGCCGAGCGGTCGGCGGTTCGAATCCGTCTACCCCGACCATCAATTCACCTTCTCGTCACTGCCACACCACCGCAGCGGTATCGCCGTGGCGCTGGTGCTGTTGCTTGCGCTGACGGGCTGCAAGGAAACCGGCGAGGAGGCGTTTCGTCGCGGTGCTTACAAGCACGCGATGGCGGCGTTCGCGCTGCGTAGCGAGAAAGGCGATGCTGCCGCGCTGAATTACCTCGGCGTCCACTACTACCTTGGACTCGGGGTTGAGCGTGATCTGAAACGCGCCGCGGATTTGTTCGACCGGGCTGCGATAGCGGGTCACCGCGGGGCCTGTCGCAATCTCGGCATCCTTTATCTGCGCGGCCTCGGGGTAAAGCAGGACCGGGTAAAAGCCTATGCCTGGTTCTTCGCGGCCTACGAAGCCGGTGACGCGCTCGCTTTCAAGTATCTCGAGTACGCCGCCGATTACATAACACCGAATCAATCCATGGGTGCGCGACGCTGGGTCACTGAATACCTGCGTGATGCGCGGACCTGATTCACAAATTGTTGCGAACGGATCATCACATCGCCACGCAACTGATACATACTCCAAAAATGTTGCAACAACAGCGGGGAACAGTTTGAAATGTGTGGAATTGTCGGGGCCGTTGCTCAGCGTTACGTAGCGCCAATCTTGCTCGAAGGCCTCAAGCGCCTCGAATATCGCGGCTACGATTCGGCCGGCATGGCGACAATTAACGCCGACAGCACCATCGAGCGAATCCGTGCGCTTGGCAAGGTGAAGTTCCTCGAGGAAGAACTCGACAAGGATCCTCTCAACGCCGGACTCGGCATTGCCCACACGCGCTGGGCCACGCACGGTGAACCCAGTACACGCAACGCACACCCGCATGTTTGTCGTGACACGGTGGCTCTCGTGCACAACGGTATCATCGAGAACCATGCACAGCTGCGCGAGCGCCAGCTCACGGATGGCCACGAATTTACGTCCGAGACGGACACCGAGGTCGTCGTCAATCTCGTCTACGATAAACTCGCCTCGGGCCTGTCGCTCGTTGATGCGGTTACCGCAACAACGAAGGAACTCGATGGTGCCTACGCGCTTGGCGTCGTGACGGTAGGGGAACCCGAGCGTCTGGTCGCTGCCCGGCGCGGCAGTCCGCTCGTGATCGGGCTCGGAATCGGCGAGAATTTCATTGCCTCCGACGTCTTTGCCCTGTTACCCGTAACGCAACGTTTCATCTTCCTCGAAGATGGCGACATCGCCGATATCACGCGCGAAACGATCACGATTTACGACGAGAACGGCGATGTCGTCGAGCGTCCGGAGAGGGTCTCGGAGTTGTCGCCCGATGCGGCCGAGAAGTCGGGCTACCGGCACTTCATGTTGAAGGAAATCTTCGACCAGCCGCGCGCGATCGCCGAGACACTCGAAGGACGGATCCAGGGCGGCGAAGTGCCGGATTCGATTTTCGGGCCAAACGGCAAGGAAATTCTGGATGCAGTTGAAGCTGTAACGATCGTTGCCTGTGGCACGAGTTTCCATGCCGGTATGGTGGCGCGTTACTGGCTGGAAGGCCTTGCCGGCGTGCCGTGTACGGTGGAAGTCGCGAGTGAATTCCGTTACCGCAAACCCGTCGTCCGTCCCGGAACCCTGTTCGTCACCATTTCCCAGTCCGGCGAAACGGCGGATACCCTCGCCGCACTGCGCGAGGCGAAGCGATCGGGCTTTGCGCATTCACTGGCGGTGTGCAACGTGCCGGAAAGTTCGTTGACGCGGGAATCAGAGCTCGTGCTGATGACGCGGGCCGGCCCGGAAATCGGGGTGGCTTCGACCAAGGCGTTCACGACGCAACTTGTCGCGCTTATGTTGCTGGCCATCGCGCTCGGCCGCCGCCACGCCATGACGCCGCAGATGGTGAGCACGCTCGTGGCACAACTCGAGAGCTTGCCCGGCAAGGTGAATACGGCGCTCGATCTGAACGATGCCATCGGCAAGCTCGCGGAACGCTTCGTGAACAAGCACCACATGCTGTACCTCGGTCGCGGGTCGATGTACCCGGTGGCGATGGAAGGTGCGCTGAAACTGAAGGAAATCTCCTACATTCACGCGGAAGCGTACCCGGCCGGCGAACTGAAACACGGACCGCTCGCACTCGTCGACGAGGATATGCCGGTATTGTCCGTTGCGCCGAACAACGAATTGCTGGAAAAGCTGAAATCCAATCTCGAGGAAGTCCGCGCGCGGGGTGGCGAGCTGTACGTGTTCGCTGATTCCACCGTCGATGTGGCGGCAAACCCGGACATTCACGTACTCGATGTCGCACCGGTGGAAGATCCGATCGCGCCGATCATCTACACCGTGCCGCTGCAGCTATTTTCCTACCACGTTGCCGTATTGAAGGGCGCTGATGTAGACCAGCCACGCAATCTGGCGAAATCGGTCACGGTGGAATAGGGTGAGTGACGGCGCCGCGTCGGATTGCCATCACAAGCCGCTGAATAATCTATAATTTCAGGATATTTGCAAGGGCGCTATCGAGTCGTGACGAAGCAGGAAGCGACAGCACATGGCCGGGTGCTGGTAGTTGATGACGACCCGGACATGCTCAATCTACTCTCGACGTGGCTCGGTGGTGCCGACTACGACGTCGCCGTTGCCGGAAGTGGCGAAGAAGCGCTTGCGAGGATAGATGTCGCGAAACCCGATCTTGTCATCACGGATTTGTTTATGGATGGCATGGACGGGATGGCCCTGCTGGCGGAGATCCACAGCCGTAATCCGTTGATTCCGGTAGTTATGCTGAGCGGACAGGCACAAATTCCGGACGCCGTGCGCGCGACACACCTCGGCACCGCCGAATTCCTCACGAAACCAATCGATAAAGATGAACTCGTCCGTGCGGTAGGCCGGCATGCACGGCGGGATCGGGCCAGCGACGGGCACGGCCGCTTCGGCCGCGGCGTGATTTATCGCAGCGCCCTCATGGGCGACCTGCTCGAACAGGCGGAGATGCTCGCTGATGGTGACATCACCGTGTTTATCAACGGGGAAACGGGCACCGGCAAGGAAGTTCTCGCCAAGGCGATCCATGCGGCGAGTCCGCGTGCGGACGCCCCGTTCATTGGCGTCAATTGTGGCGCGATCCCGGAGCAATTACTGGAATCGGAGCTGTTCGGCCACGAAAAGGGCGCGTTTACCGGCGCCAACGTCAAGCACGACGGCCTGTTCAAGGCCGCGGACGGCGGCACCCTGTTTCTCGATGAAATCGGCGACATGCCGCTCGACCTGCAGGTCAAGCTGTTACGGGTGTTGCAGGATTTTGAAATTCGCCCGGTCGGCTCAACCAGCAGTATTCCGGTAAACGTGAGAATTATATCGGCCACCCACAACGACCTCGACGAGCTTGTGCGACGCGGTGAGTTCCGGGAAGACCTGTATTATCGTCTCAACGTCGTGCCGTTGAATATGCCGAGCCTGCGCGAACGCCGGGAGGATATCGGCGTGCTGCTGGATCATTTCCTTGGCCGGCACGCGCAGAAAGCACGCGCGAAAGTGAAAAGATTCGACCCCGATGCGCTGGAGTACCTGACGGCGGCAAACTGGCCAGGGAACGTGCGCCAACTCGCCAACGCGGTGGAGCTTTGCGCGACACTGACAAAAGGCGACGTTATTCCGCTGGCGATGGCGCAAAGGGCATTGCGGGAGGAACCCGGGCGCTTGCAAACGCTGAAGGAGGCGAAGCAGGAGTTCGAACGCAAGTACATCATCAGCGTGCTGCGGGTCACAAACGGTAATGTCGCGAATGCGGCGCGAATCGCCGGCCGCAATCGAACGGAGTTTTACAAACTACTTGGCCAGCATGGAATTGACGCGGGCGATTTCCGGATCACCGTGGGCTGAGCAGCCAGATCATGCCCGCCATTGCGTAGGGATATCAGCGTGAACGATAAAATCATCATCAAAATCGATCCCGATCTGGAGGATCTCATTCCGGGGTTTCTGGCGAACCGGGCGCGCGACGTGACGACGATTCGCGCCTTGCTCGAGAGCGGCGATTTCGACAGTATCCGAATCCTGGGTCACAGTATGAAAGGGGCCGGCGGCGGCTACGGCTTTGATCGAATTACCGAACTCGGGGGCACCATGGAAACGGCCGCCGCCGCGGGTGACGCCGCGACGATAGCGCAAGCCAACGAAGCCCTCGACGACTACCTCTCGCGGGTAGAGCCGGTGAGTGACGATTGAACAGCCGTTCGGGCCAACGACAGTGAAATGAGCGGCGCGCAGGAAAACCCGGCATCAAACTGGTTTTTCTACTTCGTTGCCGCTGCGCTCGGCGCGTCATTCCTCGTGGCCCTGCTGTTTCTCGCCTGGGACAACGTCGCCGAGCGCGAAGTGCAGAAATTTGCCTACGAATCGCTGTCGATCGATGACACGGTGAGAACAAACGTCCGAGCCGCGGACGACGCGATCGAGAATTTTTCCTCCCTGCTCGAATCCGTGCCGGAAATTTCCGCAGCGCAACTTCGGCATTACGCGGACGATGTGCTCGAGCGTTTCAGTTTTATCACGGGCATCGGGATTTATCGTGGTGGCGAGAGCGGCGAATTCACGCGCTTTTTCCCGCTCGCGAGCGTGTCTTCGGGGCCGTTGCCACAGGCTGTCTCGATTGACGCGAACGGGGTGGCCGGCCGCGGGTTTGCCGCCGCGTTGCAGTCCGCGGCCCCCATTCCCACGGGAATTCTGGCCGATGCGACTCGCGAGCCCCGGTATCTGCTGATCAAGGCGCTTGCGTCGCCTGGCGGCGCCGTGCCTGTCGTCGTGGTGCTGGCGATTGACCCGCGTGCGGTGTTCGGTGAGGTCGGCAATCGCGCGCATATGACGGTGCGACTGTATTCCGAGTCCGAAGGGGTTGGTGGACGTCAGTTGCTGTTTGAACGTAATGCCGAGCCCGTCGGCGATTTCGCCATCGATACGCTCGAGGAGAGTACGCAGGTCCGTTTCGAACGGTATTCGATGCGCCTGATCGCGGCGCGCGAAACGTACTGGAACAACCTCGACAAGGGGTTGTTGTTGACGGCGCTGGTGCTCGGTGCCGGCGTTACCCTGCTGCTTGTTGCACTGGCTCGCGCCAAGGACCTGCAGGCGCGCGAGTTACGTGAACGCAATCGGGTGATCGAGGATCAGGTTGCGCGACAAACCCGTGAGCTTGCCGAAGCCCGTGATCAGGCGCTTGAAGCTTCGCGCGTCAAATCGGATTTCCTCGCCAGCATGAGTCACGAAATCCGCACGCCGCTTAATGCGATTATCGGCATGGCGGAACTCCTCGCCGAAACACCATTATCGGCGGATCAGAACAAATACGTTGGTGTGTTCAGGAACGCGGGTGAGGCCTTGCTCAGTCTCGTCAACGACATTCTCGATCTGTCGAAAATTGAAGCGGAGCAACTCGTACTTGAGACGATTGAATTCGATGTGCGCGAACTCGTGGAGCAGTCGGCCGATTTGTACGCACTGAAAACGGCATCGAAGGGGGTAGAACTCGCTGCCCATGTGGGGCCCGAAGTACCGCATTCGCTCGTCGGCGATCCGGCCCGCCTGCGACAGGTGATCCTCAACCTCATCGGCAACGCGATCAAGTTTACCGAACACGGTGAGATCGTGGTTGACGTTAGCGTCGAGGATCCGGGCGCGGACCCGGCGATGCTGTCGTTCGCCGTATCCGATACCGGAATCGGCATTCCGGCGGGCAAGCTCGAATCGATATTCGGCAGCTTTACCCAGGTTGATTCCTCCACGACACGCAAGTACGGCGGCACGGGGCTCGGGCTGACCATTTCGAAAAAACTCGTCGAGATGATGGGCGGACGGATCTGGGTGGAGAGCACCGAAGGGCAGGGCAGTACATTCAGGTTCGATGTGTCGTTCACGCGCGGCAAGGCATTGCCGGCGGCCACGCGCGCCCACTCAGCCGATCTGCATGGTGCCCGTGTGCTCGTCGTCGACGACAGCGACATCAATCGACTAATCCTGCGCGAGACCCTGCAGGCCGAAGGCGCACGCATTACGGAGTGTGCGAATGGCAACGAGGCGGTTGCCGCATTCCAGCATGCTCAGGCCGCGAACGAACCATTCCAGCTCGTTTTATGTGATGCCCGTATGCCGGGCATGGATGGCTTCGAAGCGATCGAGGGGATAGTCCGACGCGGCGCCTCGATTAAAACGGTGATGATGCTCACCTCGTCCAACCTGAGCGAGGATCTCGAGCGCGCCCGCGCGCTGGGTCTCGGCGCTTATCTCGTGAAACCGGTCAAGCGCGCGGAATTGCTGCGCGCCATTGGCAACGTCATCGGTGACGCCTTGCAGGCGCCGGTATCGGCGGCAGCGGCACCGAGCGCGGTAACGGGCACCCGGAAATCGCTCCTGCTCGTCGAGGATAACCCGGACAATCGCCTGCTAATCAAGGCTTATCTGAAGCGCGAACCCTATGACATCGACGAAGCGGAGAACGGCGCCGAAGCGCTCGCCCTGTACAAGGAAAACGCCTACGACCTCGTGCTGATGGACGTCCAGATGCCAGTGATGGATGGCCATACCGCCACCCGCGAAATTCGCGCCTGGGAAGCGGCCGAGCAGCGTACCGGGACACCGATCGTGGCGTTGACCGCGCACGCCATCAAGGAAGACACCGAAAAGAGCCTCGCCGCGGGCTGCACGGCGCACCTGACGAAGCCGATCAAGAAGCAGACGCTGCTGAGCGCGATCAGCGACATCCTTGACGCTTGAGCGCTGCGCGCCGCGAATGTCGCCGCTAGACGACAAAAAGTGACGTTCTGAGTTCGAATCCGGCGTTCTCGCGCTTCAGCCGTTCGCGCCCGGCTCGATGAAACATTCATTAATGGTTCGGTAACTATCTGAATATATTTAATAAATGAGAAAATTTCGCTTCCAGGCCCCATGCCGCGCACGATAGTTCCGCAATTGGCACGCCGGTTGCTCCACCCAACCCGCAGCGCAATAAAAACAAGAACTTCGTACGGCACGACGAACGGTCACAAAACGACCACCTATGGACTGGGCATAAAAAAAATGTTGCGAATTTTCAGGCATTACATTCCGAAATCCCTCGTTATTCTGGGTCTGGCTGAAAGTCTGATCCTGCTCGTTTCGATCTACATCGGGGCGACATTCGACCTGGCGACGGGATCGCTGGCTCGCTCGGTATCGTTTGAGAGCAGTCCCTCGGCGCTGTGGTGGCAGGCATTTGTGTTCTGTTTCGCGATGCTGGCCGGCATGGTGGCGATGGGGTTCTATCAGCGTGACCAGCGCGACGGCCCGCTGGCGACGATCATCCGGCTGACCCTGAGTTTCTTCGTTGGCCTCATGGTCATGGTGATGGTTCATCTTGCCTACCCCGGTCTCGTCGTTGGCGGACTCGCCTTCGTGGTTGCGCTCATGAGTTCCTTCGTTGGCATCGCCACCTGTCGTCTGCTGTGTTTTTCGCGCACAGACAGTGACATGGCCCGGCGTATTCTCGTTCTCGGCGTGGGCGAGCGCGCGCAGCAGATAGACAATCTCCGCCGGGCTTCCGATCGTGTCGGCATTCTCATACTCGGCTACATCGACATTGGCACTGACAAGCGCCAGATCGCCGACAACAAGGTGATTCGTCCTAAAGGGTCGATCCGCGAACTGACGCAACAATTCAGCGCCGATGAAATCGTCGTCGCGATCGACGACCGCCGCAACGGACTGCCGCTCGAACAGATCCTCGATTGCAAGATGCACGGCGTGCAGATCATCGAAGCGCAGACGTTCTACGAACGCCAGCTCGGCAAGATTAAGCTCGACGATCTGCGCCCGAGTAATATGATTTTCGCCGACGGCTTCACCCAGGCGGTACTGAAGCAGACGGAGAAACGAGTTGTTGATATCGTTGCGTCCGCGGGGCTTCTCGCCGTGTCGCTGCCGGTGCTGCTGCTGACCGCGATCGCGATCAAGCTCGAAGGCCCGGGCTCGATCTTCTATCGCCAGGAACGTGTCGGGCTGCGCGGAAAACCGTTCATGGTGTACAAGTTCCGCAGCATGCGTGAGGACGCGGAAGGCGATGGCGTCGCGGTCTGGGCGAAAGCCGACGACGATCGCGTGACGAAAGTCGGTGCGTTCATTCGCAAATCACGCATCGACGAGCTGCCGCAATTGTTCAATGTACTGAAAGGCGATATGAGTTTCGTTGGTCCGCGACCCGAACGACCGGAGTTTGTCGAACAGTTGAGTCAGGCGATCCCATATTACGACCTGCGTCACCATGTAAAGCCGGGCATAACGGGTTGGGCACAGGTTTCTTATCCGTACGGCGCTTCGATCAAGGATTCGCGCGAAAAGCTGCAGTACGACTTGTACTATCTCAAAAACTACAGCGTCTTCCTTGATATCAACATCGTACTGCTGACGATCCAGGTTATCCTCTGGGGCAAAGGCGCACGCTAGATTGTCGCGCTCAAGGTGCGCGCAGGGCGGCCCGCTGACCGCTGGTCGCGGGCTGTTCCTTATTCGAATCCAGGCGGCATAGAATAAACCTCATGTTTGAAGCGGCCGCATTGTCGGGTTACGCCGGCGCACTCGCGTTCGCGGTTTTGTCCGCGCTGTTGCTCGCGGCTGATCAAGGGCACCGCGTTGGCCGCCTGCTAATCGCCGCCGCGGCAATTTCCGCGTTGTGGTTTGCGCTCGGCACTGCTTACTACGGCGGTCACGACCTCGGCGTCCGGATTCTCGGCCTCACCTATCTCGAATTGTTGCGCGATCTCGCGTGGATTATGTTCCTGGGAGCCGTCCTGCTCCGCAGCGATGACCCCGGATTCCGTGCCCGTACCCGCGTAATCATCGCGGTCGCAATGGCGACGATCGGGGTCGCGGCATTGTGCAGCCAGTCGACGATCACGCTGCCCGGCCCGTGGTCCCAACCGGCAGTGCTGCGCAAAGCCTCGACGCTGTCTTTTTTGCTTATTGCGATCATCGGCCTGGTCACGATCGAACAGCTTGTCCGGGCGACCCGCGCGGACGCGCGCTGGTCGATCAAGCATCTGAGCCTCGGCATCGGGGCCATATTCGCCTACGATTTTTATCTCTATGCCGACGCGTTGCTGTTCAATCGCATTGATCCTGATGTGTGGGCGGCGCGCGGGGTCGTCAACGCGTTTACGGTGCCGTTGATAACCCTGGCCGCGGCTCGCAACCGCGACTGGAATCTTGAAATCTTTGTCTCGCGCCGGGTCGTGTTTCACAGTACCGCGGCGCTCGGTGCCGGTTTGTATCTGCTGCTCGTGTCGCTGGCGGGATACTACCTGAACTCGTACGGAGGAACCTGGGGCGGCGCACTGCGCGCGGCTTTTGTCTCCGGCGCGCTGCTGTTTCTCGTAACCCTGATTTTCTCCTCTCAGGTACGCTCGCGCTTGCGGATGTTTCTGGCCAAGCACTTCTACAAGAACCGCTACGAATATGGCGAAGTGTGGCTATCGTTCACGCGTAAGTTATCAACCAGTGAGGCCGATCCCGAACAACTGCGCGCGACGATCCTGCACGCCATTGCGGATATCGTCGACAGTACCGGTGGCATCATGTGGTCGAAAACCGAGAACGGTCAGTACATCATTAACAGTAGCTGGTCGATGGACGGTGAACCGGACTGGCAACTTGCCGGCGATCACCCTTTTGTTTGCGCACTTGAAACGTCACAGGAGCTGTTTGAGTTGCGTAATGCGGATTTGTCCGCCGGCGGCGTCGATTATGGTTTCCCGTGGCTTAATGAATTGCGCCGGGCCTGGATCGCGGTACCGATTGTGCACGGCGACGAGTTGCTGGCGTTTCTGATCCTCGCCGAACCGCGGACCAACGAGGCGGTCACGTTCGAGGATCGCGATTTGCTCCGCACTGTCGGTCGCCAGGCCGCGAGTTATCTCGCATTTTTGCGCGCCACCGAAGCACTCGCCGAAGCGCGGCAGTTTGAAGCGTTCAACCGGCTGTCGGCATTTCTCGTGCATGATTTGAAAAACGTTGTGGCGCAGCTTTCGCTCGTCGTCCGGAACGCCGAACGCCACCGCGACAACCCGGAGTTCATTTCTGACGCGTTCAATACGATCGGCGACGCGGTAGCGAAAATTAATCGTATGCTCGCGAGCCTGCGGCAGGATTCCGCAAGTGCAAACGAGAAGGTTGAGAATATCGAGCTCAATGGATTGATTGCACATGCCGTTAAAGAATGTGGTCAGCGCGAACCCGGGCCGGAATTTCGGCGGCATGTTGCGGCAGTAGAAGTTTCGGCGTCGTACGACCGCTTGCTGTCGGTCGTCGAACATTTGGTCCAGAATGCGCAGGACGCAACGGCCGATGACGGGAGTGTCATCGTGACGCTCGACATTGAGGCGGACAACGCCGTGATTCGAATCAGTGATACTGGATGTGGAATGGATCAGGAATTTATCAGGACGCGGCTGTTTCGCCCGTTCGATACCACCAAGGGCAAAGCCGGCATGGGCATCGGTGTGTATGAAAGTCGACATATCGTGTCGAATCTGGGGGGACAACTCGAAGTGACGAGTGAACCCGGGATTGGTACAGCAATCGCGATTTCGCTGCCACTCAGCAATCCGGCCAGCGCAGCGGCCGGGCTCGTTGGCGTTCCGGAGGCGAGCGTGTGACGAAACCGAAATTGTTGATCGTCGACGACGATCCGGGTCTCCAGAAACAATTGAAATGGGCGCTGGAAGATTACGATGCCGTGGTTGTTGGCGATCGCGAGTCGGCGCTCGCGGAACTCGGACGGCATTCACCCTCGGTGGTGACGCTCGATCTCGGGTTACCGCCGGACCCCGCGAATGCCTCCGAGGGATTGCGCGCCCTAACGGAGATTCTGAGCGCCGCGCCGAGTACCAAAGTCATTGTTGTCACCGGCAACGACGACCGTGAAGTCGCCGTTCGCGCGGTAGGGCAGGGGGCGTATGACTTCTATGAGAAGCCCATCGATCCGGACGTGCTGCGCCTGATCGTCGATCGTGCGCATCGCCTCCACGAACTCGAAAATGAAAATCGGCAACTCATCGCGAAACAACGCGAGCCGCTGGCGGGAATTATCGCCGGCAGTCGGCAGATGCTGGACGTCTGCCGGCATATTGAAAAGATTGCGCCGACCGACACGTCCGTGTTGCTCCTCGGTGAAAGCGGTACCGGCAAGGAAATCCTGGCGCGCGCGGTGCACGAACTGAGTTCCCGCAATGGCGAAACGTTCGTTGCGATTAATTGCGCCGCGATCCCGGAAAATCTGCTCGAAAGCGAATTGTTCGGCTATGAAAAGGGCGCGTTCACGGGTGCATCAAAGCAGACCCGCGGCAAACTCGAATACGCGGACGGCGGTACGCTGTTTCTTGACGAAATGGGAGATTTGCCGCCGGCCTTACAGGCAAAGCTGTTGCGCTTTTTACAGGAGCGCGTGATTGAACGGGTTGGTGGGCGCCAGGAAATCGCGGTCGACACGCGGGTAATCTGCGCGACGCATAAGAACCTGAAGGAATTAATCGAAGAAAAATTGTTCCGGGAAGACTTGTACTACCGGATCAGTGAAGTGTCGATAGCGATCCCTCCACTGCGCGATCGTGCTGGCGATACGATACTCATCGGGCGCGTGCTCATGCGCCGGTACGCCGACCAACACAATAATAGCGTCAAGGATTTCAGCCCGCGCGCCCTTGCCGCGCTGGAACACTACGCGTGGCCGGGCAATGTTCGTGAACTCGAAAACCGGGTGAAGCGTGCGGTGATCATGACGGACGGCGCGCTGATCGAACCGGAAGACATGGAACTCGACGCTGATGCGGAACACAGTTTCAGGACGCTGAAGGAGATTCGGGAAACAGCGGAGGCGAACGCGATCCAGGAAGCGCTCGCCATGTCGGGTAGCCAGATTGGGAAAGCCGCGGAAATGCTTGGCGTCAGCCGACCGACGGTCTACCATTTGCTGAAAAAATACAATATTGAAGCCTAGTCACGCCGCCGCGCCTGCACTGGCGCCTGGCGTGGCAAATCCTGCGCGCTCCGGCCTGGCGCCCGCCGCCATAACCGAGCGCATGCCTGTTCCAGCTCCGAAAAATCGGCAGCTAGTGAAAAGAACACAAATTCAGCGTGTTGGGCGCGGATAATGCGAAATTACTTTATCACGATGGAAGTTTGGGCTATGCTCCGGGAAAGAGCCGTCCAGCCGTTCTGCACGGGCATCCCGGATCCGCTGCAGGACTGGTGTGGGCGATTACGTTGGGGGATGCAAGAAAGTGACATTGATGTCGGATGAAAGAGCGGCGCGCCTGACGCGAATCCTGCGCCACAGTCCCGGTCCGCGGCGACGTGCAGTTCGTCTGCGGACGCTGAGGCTGAGGCTGGGACTGGCAGCCGCATTCGCAGCGACTGTTCTCGGCACCGCACCTGTCTCGGCCGTCACCATCGAAGATGCCGTCAGTCAGGCGATCAACTCCAACCCCGCGGTGTTGAGTGCAGGCGCCTCGGCACGAGCGTCCGTTTTCGATCTGCGACGTGCGCGTGGCGGTTATTATCCAACGCTCGATTTCGATGCCGGATACGGCCCCGAAGACACGAATTCCAAACAGCTGAAACTTGCCGGCAACGACCGCGGGACCATGGATCGCCGCGAAACCGGGCTTACCGCGCGCCAGTTGTTATGGGATGGTTTTGCGACGCGCAGCGAGGTTGAGCGCCGTGTGGCCCTGCTGAATGCCGCCGATTACAGCTTGTCGGACACGCGTGAAGCAATCGCGTTTCGGGCGGCGGAATCCTTCCTCGACGTGATTCGGAGTCGCGAGCTCGTCAAGCTGGCGCGCGAAAACGTTGCTTCGCACCAAAAAATGCTGGGTAACGTGGAGGCGAGAAGCGACCGTGGGGTTGGTAACCGGGCGGATGTGGAACAGGCCGTGGCCCGCCTCGCGCTTGCCCGCAGCGTGCTCACGGCACGCGAAGGCGCATTGCGGGAGTCCGTCGCACGATATGAACGGGTCGTTGGCAGCGTTCCGGACGACCTCACTACACCGATGCCGCAAGCATCCGGTCTGACGGCGGCCGAGGGTGTTGACCAGACACAACTGGATTCTGCAATCGCAAACGGCATGGATCAGGCACTCGACGGGCACCCCGCGGTGTTGCAGTCGCAAGCCGAAGCCGAAGCGGCGGCTGCGGAAATCCGCGCCGCAAAATCCGCCTATCATCCAACCGTCAATCTCGAGGGCCGCCTGCGCCGCGACGATAATATTTCAGGGGTGGAGGGTACACGTAATTCAACGGCGATTATGGTGGTCGCACAGTGGAATCTGTTCCGCGGCGGTTCGGACAAGGCGGCTGAAATGGCGGCAGTTGAGCGCAAATCTGCGGCGACGGAACTTATAGATGACACGAAGCGCGCAGTGGCCGAAAATGTCGCCATCGCCTACCAGGCCCGGGCTATCAGCGAAGCACGGATCAAATACCTCGAACAGCACGTCAACGCCTCTCTGGCGACGCTCGAATCGTATCGTTCGCAATTCGAACTCAGCCGGCGTACCCTGCTTGATCTGCTCAATGCTGAAAACGAACTGTTCAACGCGCGCTCTAATCTCGTCAGCGGGAAGTTTGAAGACCTCGTAAATCAGTACTTCGTCGAGGCCAGCAAGGGTCAATTGACCTCGAGTCTCGGTGTCAGCGCGTCGGGGCCCTGATCCCGGCCCGCGAGATTGTGCCGGTGGTGACGTCGTGGGACTGACGTGCAGGGATTCGTCTGATCGCGTCGTACCGCGCAAACCGCAACATGGAACTGACCAAGCTCGGGTTAACCCCTGAGCGACGCCGCCGTTGGCGATGGCCCTCGCAACCCCAACCACCCATCCTGAAGATGCCGCCGCTGCCGACCGTGCGGATGATCCGCTTGCCGAATGCCTGCACATCATTACGCGGCTGCACGGGCGCGCGATTTCGACTACCGCCCTGGTCGCCGGCTTGCCCCGTGGCAACAGCGGTATTTCGCCGCAGACGTTCATTCGCGCCGCCGAGAAGAACGGGTATGCCGCCCGCATCGTCAAACGTCCGGTAAAGAAAATTTCCCAACTGTTGTTGCCGGCGGTCGTACTGCTGGACGGCGGCAGTGCCTGCGTGTTGACCGGGTTTTCCGACCGCAAAACGGCCACCGTAATGTTCCCCGAAGCCGGTTTCGGCAAGACGACGCTCGCAACCGCGGCGCTTGAACAACAGAGCACGGGGTATGTCATCTTTGTCCAGGCAGAATTCTCCCGCGACGATACGCGCCTGGGCGAAGCCGGCCGCGGCCCGGGCAAATCCTGGTTCTGGGGCACGTTGTGGCGTTATCGGCGCTACTATTTTGAAGCCATACTTGCCGCTTCGGTCGTCAACGTGCTCGGGATCGCGACGTCGCTGTTCATCATGAACGTGTACGATCGAGTGGTGCCGAACAACGCGGTCGAAACGCTCACGGTGCTTGCAATCGGCACTGCCATTGCCGTCGGTTTCGAGTTCTTCGCGCGAAATTTGCGCGCTTATTTCCTCGATACCGCCGGAAAAAAAGCTGACCTCGTTCTTGCCAGCACGCTGTTCGCCCAGGCACTGAACATCCGCACGGAGGCGCGACCACCATCGTCCGGCGCGTTCGCGGCGCAATTGCGCGAATTCGAATCACTGCGCGACTTCATGAGTTCCGCCACGCTCGCGGCGGTGATCGACATTCCGTTTGTCGCGTTTTTCATCTGGGTGATTTTCCTCATCGGTGCGCCGCTGCATCTGGTGCCGCTGGTAGCCGTACCGGCGGTGTTGCTGGTCGGACTTATCGCGCAGGCGCCCTTGTCGTATCTGATGCGCCAGCATTTGCGCGAAGGTGCGCTGAAACATGGCCTCCTGGTAGAAGCGGTGGACGGGGTGGAGATCCTCAAGACCCTGTGTGGAGAAGGTGGCATGCAGGGGCGCTATGAGGACTACACCGCGCTGACGAGCCGCTCGGCGACGCGCTCGCGGCTGATTTCGTCGCTCGTCATGAACTTCACAACGCTGACGCAGCAACTCACTACCGTGCTCATCGTTGTCTGGGGCGTATTCCTGATCGGCGACGGCGAACTCACCGTCGGCGCGTTGATCGCCTGTGTGATTCTCACCGGGCGCGGGTTGGCGCCGCTGCAACAGGTCGCGGCGTTGATGACCCGCTACCAGAGCGCGCGGGCGTCGTACGCAACGCTGAACGGTCTGATGCGTCAGCCGGTAGAACGACCGGCGAATCGCCAGTTCCTCGAACGACCGACGATCGATGGTGCGCTGGCAATGGAGCAGGTGAACTTTGCATACCCGGAACAGAAGCTCAAGGTGATAGACAACATCTCGCTGTCGATCGCGGCCGGCGAGCATGTCGGCGTACTCGGCCGGATCGGATCCGGCAAAAGTACGTTGTTGAAACTGATACTCGGGCTCTACGCACCCGGATCCGGTGCGATCCGGATCGACGGTGTCGATATCGCACAATTCGATCCCATCGATCTGCGCCAGCAGATTGGTTACGTTGCCCAGGATACGCGCCTGTTCCAGGGTACCTTGCGCGACAATATCACGCTCGGATACCCGCATGCCGACGATAACGATGTCTTGCAGGCCGCGCGCCTCGCGGGCCTCGACAAAATCGTCGCGCAGCAGGCAAACGGATACGAAACCATCGTCGGCGAACGGGGAGACGGCTTGTCCGGTGGCCAACGTCAGGCCGTCGCCATTGCGCGTGCACTCATCAAGAAACCAACTGTGTTGCTGCTCGATGAACCGACGAGCGCCATGGACAATTCCGCTGAACAGGCGTTCATCGCAAATCTGGGCAAGTACGCCGAACATCGCACGCTGTTGCTGGTCACACACAAACCAACGCTGCTGACTCTGGTCTCCAGGTTAATCGTTGTTGACGGCGGGCGGATCGTCATGGACGGGCCGCGCGACGAGGTGCTGCGTCGCCTCACGCAACCCGCAGGCGGGGCGCCGTCGTGAAGTCATTGCAGATCGATCGGCGCGAACTCATGCGCGCGCGCAATGATGTCAGTTACATCGCGGATGCACGGGCGGCTGTTATAGCCGATTCCAACCCGCTCGCCGGCATCAGTCTGCTGTTGATCATCGCGTTCCTGGTCGTCGCATTCATCTGGGCGGACACGGCGGTTGTTGACGAGGTCACCCGCGGCGAGGGACGGGTGACGCCATCGAGTCGTGAACAGGTGATCCAGAGTCTCGAGGGCGGCATCCTGGCGGAACTGCTGGTCCGCGAAGGTGACATCATCGAAGAAGGCCAGGTGCTGTTGCGCATCGACGATACGCGTTCCGGCGCAGCACTGCGTGAAGGGCAATCGACAGTGATGGCGGAGAAGGCCGCGGTGGCGCGCCTGACGGCGGAGGCAAACGGCGTTGAACCCGTGTTCCCGGAGGACGTTAATCCGTCGATCATCAGCCTGGAACGCAAGCTCTATCGCTCGCGACAACGCACCTTGCTTGAATTCACCGGCTCGCTGGGACGCAATCTCGCGCTTGCAGAGCAGGAACTTGCGATGACCGAACCCCTCGTTGAGCGCGGTGCCGTGTCCGCCGTCGAAGTGCTGAGGCTGAAGCGTCAAATTATTGAAATTAAAGGCAATATTCAGGAAATTCGTAACAAGTTCCGGGCTGATGCCCGGGCCGAACTCGCGCGCCGGGAAGCCGAACTCGCGCGCGGGCTGGAAATCAATACGGCGCGCGCCGACGAGGTTAACCGCAGCGTGATCCGGTCGCCCATGCGGGGCACGGTGAAAAACGTCGAGGTGACGACGGTTGGCGGGGTGATCCGGCCCGGCGCGACGATCATGGAGATCGTTCCGCTCGAAGATAAATTGCTGGTAGAAGCGCGGATCCGGCCGTCCGATGTCGCGTTCCTGCACCCGGGACAGGATGCGACGGTGAAGATCACGGCCTATGACTACTCGATCTACGGCAGCCTGCACGGGCGTCTCGAGCATATCAGCGCGGATACGATAATCGACGAAAAGAACCCGGATGAAAGCTATTACCGGATTCTCGTGCGGACCGATTCCGCGCATTTGCCGGGTGACGACGGTCCATTGCCGATCATTCCCGGCATGGTCGCCACGGTGGAAATCTTGACCGGGGAAAAAACCGTTTTAGATTATTTGCTTAAGCCGATTTTGAAAGTCCGGGACAAGGCGTTGAGCGAACGGTAAATCGGCGGGCGGACGGATGCGGTACGCACAAAGCGAAAGTACGGGAGATTCGTGAAGTGCTTCCGATAAAAATCGTTAAATTAGGCGTTTAATACGAATTCGGCGCGACACCGCTGTCGCCCCGGTAAATTTGATGCGACCCACCGCGGCTCAGGGTAGGTGGCGGGACGGATCAGCAGGAGAGCAACATGGCAGTGGCGATAAGAATCATATCCGCGAGCGGCGAGATCCGCACCGTTAACGTCGAACCGGGTACGGAAATTACGCTCGAACCCGGCGATACCATCGTCCTCCTGCCGGATGCGGAAACCGCGATCACCACGAGCCAGGATGGTGACAATCTCGTCATCGAGACCGCCGCGGGTGATATCGTTCTCGCCGCATTCTTCGCGGCAACACAAGACCCTGAGGCGCCGCGATCCCGTTCGTTCGGTGGCGGGACGGATACTGACGAGAGCGGATTGGAGAGCGCGCTCGTGTTCCAGGACGGCAGCGGGCTGCAGACGATTACGCCGACGAGCGCGACAACGTCGGATTCCTACACGTTGCCGAGCTACGAAGGATTACCGTTACCCGAGTCCGGCGTGTTACCGGAGGGCTACGACTCGAGTAGCGCCGCGGCGCGGGCTGAATCATTGTCATCGCTGTTTGGCCTCGAACCCACGGACGGGGTGTATAAACGGTCCGGCAACGGCAACGACAGCGATCCATTGGACCTCGATGGTTCCGTACAACAGGCAGCCGCGAGTGCCGGCAGCGGTCAGGGTAATAACGGCACCCCGAATTCCGCACCCGCGGCCACGAACCTGAGCGGATCGGTGACGTACATCGAAGACGCCTCAACCGTGTCGCTGGCGCCGATTGTCGTCAGTGATGCCGATGCCGGCGATACCGTCACTGCCACACTGACCCTCGCGAATCCCGCGGCCGGTGCAATCTCGAGCAGCAGCGGTGGCACATACAACGCGGCAACCGGGGTGTGGACGGTCAGCGGCGCGGTCGGCGCGGTCAACAATGCACTCGCGAACGTCGTGTTCACGCCGGTGGCGAACCATGCGACCACCACTACAATCACAACGCATATCGAAGACGTCGCCGGGGCCGGCCCGCTCGACGGCACGATCACGTTGAATGTGACGCCGGTAAACGATGCGCCAACTGCGACGAACCTCTCAAGCGCGGTTACGTACACCGAAGGCGCGGCAAACGTCGCACTCACTGACATCGTTGTCAGTGAAGTTGACGCCGGCGATACGATCACGGCGACTCTGACCCTGGCTGATCCGACGGCGGGTGCGCTGAGTACACCTGGCGCCGCGACCTACGATGCGGGTACCGGCATCTGGACGATCAGCGCGAGCGCCGCGGCGGTGGATGCAGCGCTTGCCGCCGTGAGTTTTGTCCCGGCCGCCGACAACGATGTTGGCACCACGATTAACACGCACATTGAAGACGCGGCCGGCACGGGCCCCGCCGACGGCACGATCACGATCAATGTCAATCCGGTGAACGATGTCCCGAGTGCAACGAACCTTACCCAGGCGACGTTTTTTGCACCGGGCGCCGGCCTCGTACCGCTTGCCGATATTGCGGTCACGGATCCGGACACGGGTGATCTGATCACCGCAACCCTGACCGTTGCAAATCCCGCGGAAGGTTCGCTGACCGCAACGAGCGGAAATGGCGAAACGTACACCGCCGGAACGGGTGTATGGACCATCACCGGAACAGTGACTGCAGTGAATGCCGCGCTGGCGGCGGTCAGTTACCAGCGCACGCTGGATGCAACAAATTCGATCACGACGCATATCGAGGACGCCGCCGGTACCGGCCCCGCCGACGGTGTGATCACGCTCGATACGAACGATATACCAACCGCGACGAACCTCACCGACACGGTGCTCTACAACGAGGGTGATCCGAGTGTCGACCTGGCGAACATCGTCGTGACGGATCCCGACGTGGGTGACGTGATTACGGCAACCCTGACGCTGGCGAATACCGCCGTGGGTGTTTTGACGGCGACAAGTGGCAACGGCGAAACCTACACCGCCGGCACCGGCGTGTGGACCATTTCCGGATCCGTTGCCGCGGTGAATGCGGCATTGGCTGCTGTCGCGTTCGTTCCCGCTACCGAAAATGACGTCGACTCGACGATCGCAACCCACATCGAGGACGGCCTCGGGTTTGGCCCTGCCGATGGTGTGATCACCCTCGACGCAATCCCGGTGAACGACCCGCCAACCGCCACGAACCTCACGAACACTGTCGCCTATAACGAAGGAACGCCGAACGTGGATTTGCCGGATATCGTCGTCACGGACGTCGATACCGGCGATATGATCACGGCAACCCTGACCCTGGCGAACCCGGCAACCGGAGCATTGACCGCGGGCAGCGGTAACGGCGAAACCTACACCGCCGGTACCGGCGTGTGGACGATCACGGGCACGCTGGCGGCGGTGAACGCGGCGCTGGCAGCGGTGTCGTTCGCACCGGCGACGGATAACGACGTCGATACGACGATTGCGACGCATATCGAAGACGCCGCCGGCTCGGGTCCCGCGGATGGCACGATCACGCTCGATGTGACCCCGGTCAACGACGCCCCGACGGCGACGAACCTGACAACGACGGCAAGCTACAACGAAGGGGATATGGCCGTCGCGCTCACGGATATTGTCGTGACCGATGTCGATTCCGGTGACACCGTCACCGCCAACTTAACGCTGGCGAATACGGCGACGGGAACGCTGACGGCATCGAGCGGCAACGGCGAGACGTATACCGCGGGCACCGGGATATGGACGGTGACGGGCACGGTCGCCGCCGTCAATGCGGCGCTGGCGGCGGTGACGTTCGTGCCGACGGCGACGAACGATGCCGACACCACGATCACGACGCACATCGAAGACGCATCCGGCAGCGGTCCGGCGGACGGCACGATCACGCTCGATGTCACCCCGATCAACGATCCACCGACGGCGACGAACCTGACGACAACATCGTCGTATACGGAAGGCGATGCGACGGTGGCGCTCGACGACATCGTGGTCACGGATCCGGACACGGCAGATGTGATCACGGCGACGTTGACCCTCGCAAACACAGCGGCCGGGACCCTGACGGCGAGTAGCGGTAACGGCGAGACGTACACGGCGGGTACCGGCGTGTGGACGGTGTCGGGCTCGGTTGCGGGGGTTAATGCTGCGCTGGCGGCGGTGTCATTCGTGCCGGCGACGGATACCGACGTCGACACGACGATCACGACGCATATCGAAGACATGGCCGGTACCGGTCCGGCCGATGGCAGTATCACACTCGATGTGACGGCGGTGAACGATGCGCCGACGGCGACGAACCTCACCCAGGCGAAGTTCTTTGCGGCCGGGGCGATGCTGGTTGCGCTCGATGACATCACGGTAACGGACGTTGATACAGGCGAGATGATCACGGCGACGCTGACGGTGGCGGATCCTGCGGAAGGCTCGTTGTCGGCGGCGAGTGCCAACGGCGAGACGTACACGGCGGGTACCGGGGTATGGACGATCACGGGCACCTTGGCTGAAGTGAACATGGCGTTGGCAGCGGTGAGGTATGAACCGACGCTCGATGCGGATAACACGATCACGACGCACATCGAGGACGCGGCGGGGGCGGGCCCGGCGGACGGGGTGATCACGCTCGATACGAACGATATTCCGATGGCGACGAACCTGACGCAGATGCAGGCGTACACGGAAGGTGATGCGTCAGTGGCACTGGCTGACATCGTGATCACGGATCCGGACGTAGGCGACACGCTGACGGCGATCCTGACCCTGGCGGACACGGCGGCGGGGTCGCTGACGGCGGCGAGCGGTAATGGTGAGACATACACGGCGGGCACCGGGGTGTGGACGGTGACGGGCAGTGTGGCGGCGGTTAACGCGGCGCTGGCGGCAGTGGCGTTCGTGCCGGCGACGAACAACGACGTGAACACGACAATCACGACGCACATTGAAGATGCGCTGGGTACGGGCCCGGCGGACGGGACGATCAGTCTGAACGTAACGCCGGTGAACGATGCGCCGAGTGCGACGAACCTGACGGCGACGGCGAGCTACACCGAAGGTGATATGGCCGTTGCGCTGACGGATATCGTGGTTTCGGATGTCGACACCGGTGAGACGATCACGGCGACGTTGACCCTGGCGAACACGGCCACCGGATCGCTGACGGCGAGTAGTGGCAACGGCGAGACGTACACGGCGGGTACCGGGGTGTGGACGATCACCGGAACACTGACGGCAGTAAACGCCGCGCTCGCGGCGGTCGCTTTCGTACCGGCAACGGACAACGACGTGAATACGACGATCACGACGCACATCGAGGATGCGGCGGGCGCGGGTCCTGCGGATGGCTCGATCGCGCTGAACGTGACGCCGGTGAACGATACACCGAGTGCGACGAACCTCACCGACACGGCGGCCTACACCGAGGGTGATGTAAGCGTTGACCTGTCGAACATCGTTGTGACGGACGTTGATACGGGCGAGACGATCACGGCGACCTTGACCCTGGCGAACACGGCGACGGGTGCGCTGACGGCGAGTAGCGGTAACGGCGAGACGTACACGGCGGGCACCGGTGTGTGGACGGTGACGGGCACGCTGACGGCGGTGAACGCGGCGTTGGCGTCGGTGGCATTCGTGCCGGTGGCGAACAACGACGTGAACACGACGATCACGACGCACATCGAGGACGCGTCGGGCGCCGGTCCGGCGGATGGCACGATCACGCTGAACGTCACGGCGGTGAACGATGCGCCAACCGCGACGAATCTGACCGATACGGTGACGTACACCGAAGGTGACGCCTCGGCGGCGCTCACAGATATCGTGGTTTCCGACGTGGATGCCGGCGACACCATCACGGCGACATTGACGTTAGCGAACATCGCCGCGGGAACACTGACGGCGAGTAGCGGCAACGGCGAGACGTACACGGCGGGCACCGGTGTGTGGACGGTGACGGGTAGTGTTGCGGCGGTGAACGCGGCGCTGGCGGCGGTGTCGTTCGTGCCGGCGACGAATAACGACGTGAACACGACGATCACGACACACATCGAGGATGCGGCCGGCGCGGGTCCGGCGGACGGCGCGATCAGCGTGAATGTAACCCCGGTCAACGACGCCCCGACGGCGACGAACCTGACGACGACGGCAAGCTACAACGAAGGGGATATGGCCGTCGCGCTGACTGACATCGTGGTTTCTGATGTTGATACGGGTGAGACGATCACGGCGACGCTGACCCTGGCGAACACAGCGACGGGAACGCTGACGGCATCGAGCGGCAACGGCGAGACGTATACCGCCGGCACCGGGATATGGACGGTGACGGGCACGGTCGCCGCCGTCAATGCGGCGCTGGCGGCGGCATCGTTCGTGCCGGCGGCGACGAACGATGCCGACACCACGATCACGACGCACATCGAAGACGCATCTGGCAGCGGTCCGGCGGACGGCACGATCACGCTCGATGTGACCCCAATCAACGATATACCGACGGCGACGAACCTGACGTCGACAGCGCCCTACACGGAAGGCGATGCGACGGTGGCGCTCGACGACATCGTGGTCACGGATCCGGACACGGCGGATGTGATCACGGCGACGTTGACCCTCGCAAACACGGCGGCCGGGACCCTGACGGCGAGCAGCGGTAACGGCGAGACGTACACGGCCGGCACCGGCGTGTGGACGGTGTCGGGCTCGGTTGCGGCGGTTAATGCGGCGCTGGCGGCGGTGTCATTCGTGCCGGCGACGGACACCGACGTCGACACGACGATCGCGACGCATATCGAGGATGCGGCGGGCACGGGTCCGGCCGACGGCAGTATCACACTCGATGTGACGCCGGTGAACGATGCGCCGACGGCAACGAACCTCACCCAGGCGAAGTTCTTCGCCGCAGGGGCGATGTCGGTCGCGCTGGACGACGTGGCGGTGACGGATGTTGATACGGGCGAGATGATCACAGCGACGCTGACGGTGGCGAACACTTCGGAAGGCTCGTTGACGGCGGCGAGCGGCAATGGCGAGACGTACACGGCGGGTACCGGGGTGTGGACGATCACGGGGACGCTGGCGGCGGTGAACGCGGCGCTGGCGGCAGTGGCATATGTGCCGACGCTCGATGCGGATAACACGATCACGACGCACATCGAGGACGCGGCGGGCACAGGCCCGGCGGACGGGGTGATCACGCTCGATACGAACGATATTCCGATGGCGACGAACCTGACGCAGATGCAGGCGTACACGGAAGGTGATGCGTCGGTGGCGCTGGCTGACATCGTGATCACGGATCCGGACGTAGGCGACACGCTGACGGCGATCCTGACCCTGGCGGACACGGCGGCGGGGTCGCTGACGGCGAGTAGCGGTAATGGTGAGACGTACACGGCGGGCACCGGGGTGTGGACGGTGACGGGCAGTGTTGCCGCGGTGAACGCGGCGCTGGCGGCGGTGGCGTTCGTGCCGGCGACGAACAACGACGTGAACACAACAATCACGACGCACATTGAAGATGCGCTGGGTACGGGCCCGGCGGACGGGACGATCAGTCTGAACGTGACGCCGGTGAACGATGCGCCGAGTGCGACGAACCTCAGTGACACGGTGGCTTACACCGAGGGTAATGCGAGCGTTACTTTATCGAACATCGTGGTGAGTGACGTCGACACCGGTGAGACGATCACGGCGACGTTGACCCTGGCGAACACGGCCACCGGATCGCTGACGGCGACGAGTGGCAACGGCGAGACGTATACGGCGGGTACCGGGGTGTGGACGGTGACGGGCACGGTGGCATCCGTGAACGCGGCGCTCGCATCGGTAGAGTTTATTCCGCTGACGAACAATGACGTGAGTACGACGATCACGACGCACATCGAGGATGCGGCGGGCGCGGGTCCTGCGGATGGTTCGATCGCGCTGAACGTGACGCCGGTGAACGATACACCGAGTGCGACGAACCTCACCGACACGGTGGCCTACAACGAAGACGACGCCTCGGTGGCTCTGACGGACATCGTCGTGAGCGATGTTGATACGGGCGAGACGATCACGGCGACCTTGACCCTGGCAAACACGGCGACGGGTTCGCTGACGGCGAGTAGCGGTAACGGCGAGACGTACACGGCGGGCACCGGTGTGTGGACGGTGACGGGCACGCTGACGGCGGTGAACGCGGCGTTGGCGTCGGTGGCATTCGTGCCGGCTGCGAACAATGAAACGGACACAACGATCACGACGCATATAGAGGATGCGGCCGGCGCGGGCCCGGCCGATGGTTCGATAACACTCGATGTTACCGGACTGAACGATGCGCCGACGGCAACGAATCTGACCCACGCGCGCGGCTACACCGAGGGTGCGGCGAGCGTCAATCTGGCGAATATCGTGGTTTCCGACGCCGATGCCGGCGACACCGTCACGGCGACATTGACGCTGGCGAACACCGCCGCGGGAACACTAACGGCGAGTAGCGGTAACGGCGAGACGTACACGGCGGGCACCGGTGTGTGGACGGTGACGGGTAGTGTTGCGGCGGTGAACGCGGCGCTGGCGGCGGTGTCGTTCGTGCCGGCGACGAACAACGACGTGAACACGACGATCACGACACACATCGAGGATGCGGCCGGCGCGGGTCCCGCGGACGGCGCGATCAGCCTGAACGTAACCCCGGTCAACGACGCCCCGACGGCGACGAACCTGACAACGACGGCGACGTACAACGAGGGCGACGCGAGCGTCGCGCTGAGTGACATCGTCGTGAGTGATGTTGATACGGCTGAGATGATCACGGCGACGCTGACCCTGGCGAACACGGCAACGGGAACGCTCACAGCATCGAGTGGCAACGGCGAGACGTATACCGCGGGCACCGGAGTCTGGACGATCACCGGAACGCTCGCGGCGGTGAACGCTGCGCTCGCGGCGGCCGCCTTCGTCCCGGCCGCGAACAACGACCTCGACACGACGATCACGACGCACATCGAAGACGCATCCGGCACGGGTCCGGCGGACGGCACGATCACGCTCGATGTGACCCCGATTAATGATGCACCAACGGCGACGAACCTGACCACGACATCTCCCTACGTTGAAGGCGATGCGACGGTGGGAATCGACAATATCGTAGTGAGTGACGTTGATACGGGCGAGACGATCACGGCGACGTTGACGCTGGCAAACACGGCGGCCGGGACCCTGACAGCGAGTAGCGGTAACGGCGAGACGTACACGGCCGGCACCGGCGTGTGGACGGTGTCGGGCTCGGTTGCGGCCGTTAATGCGGCGCTGGCGGCGGTGTCATTCGTGCCGGCGACGGACACCGACGTCGATACGACGATCACGACGCATATCGAGGATGCGGCGGGCATGGGCCCGGCCGATGGCAGTATCACACTCGATGTGACGGCGGTGAACGATGCGCCGACGGCAACGAACCTCACCCAGGCGAAGTTCTTTGCGGCCGGAGCGATGTCGGTCGCGCTGGACGACGTGGCGGTGACGGACGTTGATACAGGCGAGATGATCACAGCGACGCTGACGGTGGCGAACACCTCGGAAGGCTCGTTGACGGCGGCGAGCGGCAATGGCGAGACGTACACGGCGGGTACCGGGGTGTGGACGATCACGGGGACGCTGGCGGCGGTGAACGCGGCGCTGGCGGCAGTGGCATATGTGCCGACGCTCGATGCGGATAACACGATCACGACGCACATCGAGGACGCGGCGGGCACAGGCCCGGCGGACGGGGTGATCACGCTCGATACGAACGATATTCCGATGGCGACGAACCTGACGCAGATGCAGGCGTACACGGAAGGTGATGCGTCGGTGGCACTGGCTGACATCGTGATCACGGATCCGGACGTAGGCGACACGCTGACGGCGATCCTGACCCTGGCGGACACGGCGGCGGGATCGCTGACGGCGGCGAGCGGTAATGGTGAGACGTACACGGCGGGCACCGGGGTGTGGACGGTGACGGGCAGTGTGGCGGCGGTGAACGCGGCGCTGGCGGCGGTGGCGTTCGTGCCGGCGACGAACAACGACGTGAACACGACAATCACGACGCACATTGAAGATGCGCTGGGTACGGGCCCGGCGGACGGGACGATCAGTCTGAACGTAACGCCGGTGAACGATGCGCCGAGCGCGACGAACCTGACGGCGACGGCGAGCTACACCGAAGGTGATATGGCCGTTGCGCTGACGGATATCGTGGTTTCGGATGTCGACACCGGTGAGACGATCACGGCGACGTTGACCCTGGCGAACACGGCCACCGGATCGCTGACGGCGAGTAGTGGCAACGGCGAGACGTACACGGCGGGTACCGGGGTGTGGACGATCACCGGAACACTGACGGCAGTAAACGCCGCGCTCGCGGCGGTCGCTTTCGTACCGGCAACGGACAACGACGTGAATACGACGATCACGACGCACATCGAGGATGCGGCGGGCGCGGGTCCTGCGGATGGCTCGATCGCGCTGAACGTGACGCCGGTGAACGATACGCCGAGTGCGACGAACCTGACGGACACGGTCGGCTACACCGAGGGTGATGTAAGCGTTGACCTGTCAAACATCGTTGTGACGGACGTTGATACGGGCGAGACGATCACGGCGCGCCTGACCCTGGCCGATCCGAGTACGGGTGCGCTGACGGCGGGTAGCGGTAACGGCGAGACGTACACGGCGGGCACCGGGGTCTGGATTATCACGGGAACGCTGGCGGCCGTTAACGCGGCACTGGCGGCAGTGTCGTTCGTGCCGACGACGAACAACGACGTTGATACGACGATCGCGACCCATATCGAGGACGCGTCGGGCGCCGGTCCGGCGGATGGCACGATTACGCTGAACGTCACGGCGGTGAACGATGCGCCAACGGCAACGAATCTGACCGATACGGTGGGCTACACAGAAGGCGACGCGAGTGTCGCGCTGGCCAACATCGTCGTGAGTGATGTCGACACGGGCGAAACAATCACGGCGACCCTGACTTTGGCGGATCCCGCAACCGGCGCGCTAACTGCGAGCAGCGGTAACGGGGAAACCTATACCGCCGGTACTGGCGTGTGGACGGTCACCGGAACGCTTGCATCGGTTAATGCGGCGCTGGCAGCAGTGTCGTTCGCACCGACGACGAACAATGATGTGGACACGACGATCACGACGCACATCGAGGATGCGGCCGGCGCGGGTCCGGCGGACGGCGCGATCAGCGTGAATGTAACCCCGGTCAACGACGCCCCGACGGCGACGAACCTGACGACGACGGCAAGCTACAACG
Source organism: Gammaproteobacteria bacterium (assembly GCA_965216305.1). Lineage (GTDB taxonomy): Bacteria > Pseudomonadota > Gammaproteobacteria > UBA11873. The sequence continues at coordinate 1,456,614 of OZ244144.1, forward strand.
AAGGGGATATGGCCGTCGCGCTGACTGACATCGTGGTTTCTGATGTTGATACGGGTGAGACGATCACGGCGACGCTGACCCTGGCGAACACGGCGACGGGAACGCTGACGGCATCGAGCGGCAACGGCGAGACGTATACCGCCGGCACCGGGATATGGACGGTGACGGGCACGGTCGCCGCCGTCAATGCGGCGCTGGCGGCGGCATCGTTCGTGCCGGCGGCGACGAACGATGCCGACACCACGATCACGACGCACATCGAAGACGCATCTGGCAGCGGTCCGGCGGACGGCACGATCACGCTCGATGTGACCCCAATCAACGATATACCGACGGCGACGAACCTGACGTCGACAGCGCCCTACACGGAAGGCGATGTGACAGTGGCGATCAACGACATTGTTGTTACGGATCCGGACACCGGTGATGTGATCACGGCGACATTGACCCTCGCGAACACGGCTGCCGGGACCCTGACGGCGAGTAGCGGTAACGGCGAGACGTACACGGCGGGTACCGGTGTGTGGACGGTGTCGGGCTCGGTGGCGGCCGTTAATGCGGCGCTGGCGGCGGTGTCCTTTGTGCCGGCGACGGATACCGACGTCGACACGACGATCGCGACGCATATCGAGGATGCGGCGGGCACGGGTCCGGCCGACGGCAGTATCACACTCGATGTGACGCCGGTGAACGACGCGCCAACGGCGACGAACCTCACTCAGTCACAAACGTTCGCCGCCGGTGCGATGTCGGTCGCACTGGACGACGTGTCGGTGACGGACGTTGATACAGGCGAGATGATCACAGCGACGCTGACGGTGGCGAACACCTCGGAAGGCTCGTTGACGGCGGCGAGCGGCAATGGCGAGACGTACACGGCGGGTACCGGGGTGTGGACGATCACGGGGACGCTGGCGGCGGTGAACGCGGCGCTGGCGGCAGTGGCATATGTCCCGACGCTCGATGCGGATAACACGATCACGACGCACATCGAGGACGCGGCGGGGGCGGGCCCGGCGGACGGGGTGATCACGCTCGATACGAACGATATTCCGATGGCGACGAACCTGACGCAGATGCAGGCGTACACGGAAGGTGATGCGTCGGTGGCGCTGGCTGACATCGTGATCACGGATCCGGACGTAGGCGACACGCTGACGGCGATCCTGACCCTGGCGGACACGGCGGCGGGGTCGCTGACGGCGGCGAGCGGCAACGGTGAGACATACACGGCGGGTACCGGGGTGTGGACGGTGACGGGCAGTGTGGCGGCGGTGAATGCGGCGCTGGCGGCGGTGGCGTTCGTGCCGGCGACGAACAACGACGTGAACACGACAATCACGACGCACATTGAAGATGCGCTGGGTACGGGCCCGGCGGACGGGACGATCAGTCTGAACGTGACGCCGGTGAATGATGCGCCGAGTGCGACGAACCTGAGCGACACGGTGGCTTACACCGAGGGCAATGCGAGCGTTACCTTATCGAACATCGTGGTGAGTGACGTTGATACCGGTGAGACGATCACGGCGACGTTGACCCTGGCGAACACGGCCACCGGATCGCTGACGGCGACGAGTGGCAACGGCGAGACGTACACGGCGGGTACCGGGGTGTGGACGGTGACGGGCACGGTGGCATCCGTGAACGCGGCGCTCGCATCGGTAGAGTTTATTCCGCTGACGAACAATGACGTGAGTACGACGATCACGACGCACATTGAGGATGCGGCGGGCGCGGGTCCTGCGGATGGCTCGATCGCGCTGAACGTGACGCCGGTGAACGATACGCCGAGTGCGACGAACCTCACCGACACGGTCGGCTACACCGAGGGTGATGTAAGCGTTGACCTGTCGAACATCGTTGTGACGGACGTTGATACGGGCGAGACGATCACGGCGCGCCTGACCCTGGCCGATCCGAGCACGGGTGCGCTGACGGCGGGTAGCGGCAACGGCGAGACGTACACGGCGGGCACCGGGGTGTGGATTATCACGGGAACGCTGGCGGCCGTTAACGCGGCACTGGCGGCAGTGTCGTTCGTGCCGACGACGAACAACGACGTTGATACGACGATCGCAACCCATATCGAAGATGCTGCGGGCGCGAGCCCGTCGGATGGCACAATCACACTGGATGTCACGCCAGTGAACGATGCACCGAGCGCGACGAACCTGACGAACACCCGAGCCTATACCGAAGGCGGGAGTGGCGTGGATCTGCTGGATATCGTCGTCACGGATGTCGACACGAACGAGATGATCACGGCGACGTTGACCCTCGCCAATACGGGCACGGGTGAGTTAACGGCGACGAGCGGTAACGGCGAGACGTACACGGCGGGTACCGGGGTATGGACAATAACGGGGACGCTGGCGGCGGTAAACGCGGCACTTGGGTCCGTCGAGTTCATCCCGACAACGAACAACGACGTGGATACGACGATCACAACGCACATCGAAGACGCTGCGGGGGCGGGGCCGGCAGACGGGACGATCACGCTGGATGTTGACCCGGTCAACGACACACCGTCGGCGACGAACATGACGAACACCCGTAGCTACACGGAAGGTGCAGGTTCGGTCGCGCTGAACAATATTGTGGTGAGTGATGTCGACACGGGTGAAACGATCACGGCGCGCCTGACCCTCGCGGATCCGACGACGGGATCGCTGACGGTATCGAGTGGCAATGGAGAGACCTATACGGCTGGAACCGGAATCTGGACCGTAACCGGCTCACTCGCGGCCGTGAATGCCGCGCTTGCCGCGGTAGCGTTCGTGCCGACCACGAACAATGATATCGACACGACAATCACAACCCACATCGAGGATGCGGCGGGCGCGAGTCCGGCTGACGGTACGATCACGCTGAACGTGACCCCGGTGAATGACGTCCCGACGGCAACGAACCTGACGGACACGGTGACTTATACCGAAGATGACCTGAGCGTTACGCTTGCTGACATCGTTGTCACCGACGTCGATACGGTCGACACAATCACGGCGACGCTGACGTTAGCCAACACTTCGGCCGGTGCGCTGAGCGCTTCAAGCGGCAACGGGGAAAGCTATACGGCTGGTACCGGGGTCTGGACGATCACCGGCACCACGATTGCCGTGAACGCGGCGCTGGCGGCGGTCGAGTTCCTCCCGGCAACGAACAACGATGTGGATACCACGATCACGACGCACATCGAGGATGCGGCGGGTACGGGACCGGCGGACGGCACGATTACACTCGACGTCACCGCGGTGAATGATGCGCCAGTCAATACTGCTCCGGCGAGCACCGGTGGCGCCGTTGGTGGCATCATCTTTTTCAATGCGGGAACCGGTACGGAACTCAGCATTTTCGACGTCGATGCCGGCGCTTCCGACACTCTTCGCGTGATGTTGACGGCAAGCGCTGGCGACGCCGTGCTTACCCTGGCCTCGACGGCCGGGCTTGGCGGCAGCGCGGACACTAATGGTAGTGACGGCACGCTCGACATCACCGGTACGTCATCGGCGATCAATACTGCCCTCGATGGTCTGTCGTATCAGAGCAGTACGGGCGGATTGTCCACGCTCACGATTGTTACCGACGATCTCGGCAACAGCCCCGGACCGGCACAGTCCGACACGGATGTCATTAACATCACGCTGTCGCAGCCGCCGAGCGTGACAATCCCGAGCGCCGCGCAAAGCGTCGACGAAGATCAACTGCTGACGTTCGCGGGAACAATCAGCGTAACCGACCCGGATACCGCATCGCTCACGGTGGTAATCACCGTCGACGACGGCACGCTCACCTTGAACAGTGTCACCGGTCTGTCCGGCGATACGAACGGTGCCGACGGCACGCTTAATTTCACCGGCACGCTGGCAAACATCAATACCGCTTTGAACGGCCTCGACTACCGCGGCGACCAGGATTTTAATGGCACCGACACCCTGACTATCACCGTCAATGACGGCGGCCAGAGTGACATGGACAGTTTCAACATCTCCGTGAACGCGGTGAACGACGCACCGACGGTGACGGGTGCTATCCCGAACCTCGGCGCCGTTAACGAGGACGCCGGCGCGCCCGTCGGCGCCGTCGGCACGCTCGTGAGCGACATTGTCGATCGCGTTGGCGGCGGTGGCTTGAATAACGTCACCGACGTCGACAGCGCGAACATCGGTATTGCCATTACAACTGTCGACGGCTCGCTAGGTACATGGCACTTCTCAACGGACGGTGGCGCGAACTGGTCGAGTCTTGGAACGCCATCGGTAACGAGTGCGCGGCTACTTGCTGCGGATACCGATACCCGGATTTACCTGAATCCGAACGGCTCCTCGACCGGTGCACAAAGTAACGCAATATCGTTCCGGATCTGGGACCGCACCACGGGTTCCGAAGGTGCCACCGACAACGTCAACACGGACACGAACAACCAGTTTACGGCGAGCAACTCGTCGACCGGGATCACAATCAACGCCGTCGGCGGCAGTGGTCCTGTCGTGCAGTTCAACAGCAGCACGATCAACGGGACGAATGGCGTGAGCATATTCGCGTTCGACTCGAGCGACCGGCTCGGCACGTCGGTTTCTGCTGCCGGCGACTTCAACGGTGACGGTTTCGATGACGTACTTCTCGGTGCGCCATTCGACGATACTGATGGCGATCTTCGCGGACAGTCTTATGTCATTTTCGGTTCGGCCGATGCTTCCGGTCTGAACCAGTCCAAGGTGGGTAATCTAAACGGCACGACGGGGTTCGAACTCAACAGCAGGTTCGACAATTTCGAATCGGGCAATACACTCGGTGCCGGCGATTTTAATGGTGACGGCCTCGTAGACGTCCTCGTCGGCACTCCGGGATCGTCGATCTCGCCCACTGGCGAAGCGGCACTTGTATTCGGTACGACAACGGGCGCGGCCACGCTCGATGACGCCATCGTGCAGGATTTTGATCCGTCCTCGGGCGATGCCGCGGAAAATGGCGGCCTCGTTTTTGATGGCCCCGATACGCCATTCGAACAGTCTCTCGGTGGCCTGGCGCAAGCGCTCGATTCGGGTGGCGATTTCAACGGGGACGGTTTTGACGATGTGCTGTTCGGCGCGCCGAATATCGATCCGTCGGGTGGCGCGAATCTCAATAATCAGGGGCAAGCGTACCTCCTTTTCGGCAAGGCCTCGGGCCTCGCGAACGTCAAGCCGGTTGATTTGTCGCTCTCCGGTGCTACCGGCTTCAATGTCGATGGTGGCGCGGAGAACGATCGCGCCGGGGTCAGCGTCGCATTTGCCGGAGATGTCGACGGCGACGGGTTCGACGACATGCTCGTGAGCGCGCCTGGCGCGAATGGTTCGGTCGGTGAGGTTTACCTAATCTGGGGGCGGGCGTCGGGCTTCCCGGACAACCTCGATCTGTCGAGTCTGAGCCTCGCGGACGGAGTGACGTTCTCGGGGGTCGACCTCGATGGACAATTGGGCTTGTCCGTTGCGGGGGTTGGCGACCTCAACGGCGATGGTCTCGACGATTTCGCAATGACCGCGCCGCTCGCGAATCCGCGTTTCGAAACGGAAGCATCCGGTCGGACTTACGTCATTTTCGGCAATACGAGCCGCTCGAGCCTCAATTCGATCAACCTCGCCACGCTCACGGGAGCAAACGGCGGATTCATGCTCGAGGGTGGCGAGCTTCAGAGTATCGGGGTGTTCGGACCGATCTACTTTGGTGATACCGTGGTCGACGGCGCCGGGGACATCAACGGTGACGGGTTCGACGATTTGATCGTGGGTAACCCGAACTTCGTCAATACGATCTCCGGCCAGGCCTACATCGTGTATGGTCACGCGGGAAGCTTCGCAGCCCAGGATGGTATGAACCTGAGTACGGGCCTGAACGGTACGAATGGCATGACGATTGTCGGCAGTTCCGCGAGTGATGGCGACCAGTTCGGCTTCGACGTTGATGGCGGCTTCGATTTCAACGGCGATGGTTACGAGGACGTCGTAATAGGGGCGCCATTCGACGGCAATTTGAGCGGCAGTTCCGCCGGTACCGCAACGATAGTCTTTGGCGACAACTTCAGTGATTTGAGCACGGCGGGAGAAAATCTCACGGCCACGAGCAACGGACAGAACCTCGTCGGCGGGCAGGGGGCGGACACGCTGAATTCCGGCGGTTTCAATAATGTAACACTGCGTGGCGGACGCGCGAACGACACGTTCCGGATTGATGGTGACGAAACGGGCTTGAGGATCGACGCAGGTACCGGTACCGACTTGCTCGAATTGCTGGGCGGCGGGCAAACCCTGGATTTGACGGCCATTCCAAACAACCGTCTGACCAACATCGAACAAATTGACCTGACTGGCAGCGGCAATAATACGCTCAACCTCGACGTACTCGACGTGCTCGCCCTCTCCGAATCAAGCAATGTGCTCGAAGTCTTCGGCAACGCTGGCGATGTCGTTCAGGCAACGTCATCGGTTGGCGCGTGGACGGACGGCGGATCCAGTGGCGGAGTACACACCTATACCCTCGGACAGGCGACGTTGCTGATCGACGACGCGGTCACGCAAATCGTCGCCTGATTGGACGCGATGGGGCGTGCGGCCGAGAACCGTCCACCGGTAATAGGGAGTTCTTGCTCGGGATAGTGATTCCCCGCGAGTGGCATTCGGTGTCCGCCACCGTTGATCAGGGGATTCCCGGTTCGGCGGGCACCCGTGCGCGCCCTTGCTCGGGAGGCGGATAGCGCCACGATTTGCCTTGCAGTGAAGTGCCTCCGCCAGGCCGTCGATGCGAAATTCGAGCGCTGCTCGCCGCTATTAGCTCCCACAGCGCAGGTTAAGCTGTTGCGCGTGCGTGCGTGCTCGCCGCGGTTCCGGTGGCGCCATGGGCTTGCGCGACGAAGCTCTATGCCAGCTTGTACGCCCCGCATCACTCCGCCGTCCTCAGGTGCCCCGGAACCCTGAACTGCGTTTCGTCAACGGTGCCTGCGGCGTGTGCTTGTCCGATCGCTCGTCCTACGCCAGTTCGTATCCGCGACGAGAGCCATTAAGTTTCCATCGGTGTCCCTCCTAACGGCACGTACCTGCGCCGAATCGGGACTGTGAAAGCTTGCGGGGTGTGGGATGCGGTTCAAGCATGGCAGGAGGTTTCGGTCGGGTGCGAGGCGTGCCACCGTCGCCACGACCTTTCGACACTGCCTGATATCCGTCTGCAGCGTGCCGTTCGGCAACGTTCATTTACACATCGTGTTGCCGGTATGATTTTGCCGGCATCTGACGCGTTCTTTCGCGGCTTCCAGTTGTGTTCGCTTGCAACACCGACCGAGGCCACGTGACCGAACGTTGCGATCGCAAACGTGAGGTGACAGCACGATCGTCCGAATTTGACGCGACAGCGAAATCCGCGCGGTTGCCGCTGCAGCATGGATTTCGAAACGTCTTCGATGGATGGCGGGTCGCGATCAGGGACGATGCCTGGTGGAGAATCCGGGCAACGCGGGTGAAGCGTGCCCGACTGAGAGACCACAGAGTTGAGATCGTTCGCCCCGCTGTACACACGGGCGGGACGGGAAGACCACGTCGTTTCCGCTTCCGGATCTGTGTAACGGGTGCGGCGCATCCGCGATTGGGAAACCTGCGCCCCGATGCACCGCACCGCGCGGCGTCGATCAAATTCGAGGAGTGATCGAATCGCAGGGCCAGGACGGGGCTGGCAGCCTTCAGTAATTCTGCACGCAAGAAGACGTAATCTGCCGCGACGTCGCTCCGACCCCATGCCGGTTTCGGGAACCGGGCACCGGGCACGCGCCCGCCATATGACCGGGGCTAACGTGAACTTTTGACCGGCTTACTCAACAACGGTGAGCGTCGGCTTCATCGCGACCGCCGTATGCGGCGGAAATATGGTGGTCAGCGCGCGACAGGCCCCCTCGCGAAACCGGATCGGTGCAGCGGATAAAGCGAAAACCGGAGCGCATGGCACAGGGATATGGATCGTTACGGGAGCACGGTTGCAGTGCGGTCGGTGAGCGAACCGGTTTGACGATGATGACGCTGAGCATCCTTGAAGTGTGTGAGGGATTCGTGTTGTCCGCGACGCAAAGCGGGGAGCCCAATACGGCGCAGGCAGCAAGGTCGGTCACCGGTGCGCCTGCGCAACATGGTGTTCCGGCGCACGCTTGCACAATTCGCAAGACCCGACTCACGGCGGAAATTAATCAAACCCGCTCATGGCCAGGCCGATTCCGGCAGGTCGATCTCGGTTATCTCCGGAGTTCGTGCAACAGGCCGGCACTCAGGTGAGGGCGGAAAGGTGGTTTTGAAAGGTGCCGTAGAAGGGGACGGAGTGCCGTGACGGCAAAACGTATGGCGCAAAAAAAGACGGCCCCTTGCGGGGCCGTCCAGGATCGATGTCGAAGCTTGTAAGCTTGAATCTATGTCGCCGCTCAGCTGTTGCCGAACAGCTTCCGACGAGCGCCGAGGCCGAGGAGACCAAGACCCATCAGTGCAGCCGTCGCCGGTTCCGGAATCGAGGCCGGGAGGCCCGAAACGCGAGAGTCGGTTTCGACGTGCAGGTCACAGGGAGCCGCGACACAGGTGTTGTCGTTGACACCGGTGAGGCCCGCACCGCCACCGTCGTAGTCAGGCGTTATGCCCACGACGGAGTCAGACGGGTTTTCGTTCTGGAACGGCGACAGAAAGTCGCCCGACCAGGTGATGTCCGCTCCGCCGGCTCCCGTCGTCGGATCTTCGACCGGTTGGAAGGGGAAGAACAACGGGTTTTCGAATGTCACGTCGATGTCGAGCGAGATGTTGCCCGAGTGCAGGACGGTCGTTACGCCCGGCTGGTTGTTGGCGCCAAACTGGTCGAGGGGACCCTGGTCGCCGCCGCCCACTGAAGCCAGACCAAGCTGACCTGCGAGAATGGTTCCGGAGAGAACCATCACACCGTCGCCATAGCCCACGCCGGTGATGTCGCTGTACGGCGTGCCGCCAACGACCGCGCTGTCGTACCAGATCGTGAACGTGGCACCCGCTCCAGGCGACAACGCGTAGTTGTCGAACCCGAGGCCGCTGGACGTCAGGGCCGCCGTGACCGGAGCGGTGATGATGTACGACCAGCCGAGACCGTTGCCGCCCGGGTCGTTGATCGAACCGGTGCCGCCGAACGACCCTTCGATCGCGCCCTGGCTGTACAGGTGTCCTGTATTCAGACCCGCGACGATGGGCGCGAGCTCGTGAAACAGCGAGTTACCCGGGGCAAAGTCCCAGCTGTTGCTGGACACAACGCCACCGGCTTCCGCGCCGTTGAAGTCATGAAGTATGGCACTCGCGCTGCCGGCGGCGGTGAGACCAACCGTGGCGATGCCAATTGATAACGCTTTCTTCAACATCTCAAGTTCTCCTGAAGCTTACAATTTCGTTTGTCGTCCTGGCTGGCTCTGCCCAGTGCAGACCCAGCAGTGTTGCCGTCATCAAAGCAATAGCCGTGCCATCAATATTTAACTTCAATAAAAACAGATAGTTACCGGTTTTTTCCGCATCCCCCGGGAACTGCAGAGGATGAATCTGTAAATATTTCTGACACGTAATTACGGGCTCAAGCGGTTAAAAACTGTTAAGTAACAGGCGTCGTTGGGAAGCAACCAGAACTATCATATGCGAATCAAATAGTTATCGTGGATCAACCGCACGTGAAACGGCCTGTTTTCGTGTCAACGATCTTTACACACGGGCGCTCGATTGGGCTGTGTTAACTTTGCTAACGGATTGAACGGCAACGGTACTTTTCCAGATTATTGCCGATAGAATCACGTACGGCCAGGTGCTGCGGTGTGTTCCGCGGTCGCGTTGCACGTCTTTTCAGTCTAACTTCGAAAACGGGATCAATGAATCACAATGAGTGTTATTGAAACAATATCAAGCGGGCTCCGAACCGCATCGGGCGCAATGATTGTGATTTGGCTCAGCGTTTTACTCGGTGTCGCCGGATTGAGCGGCTGCGGCGATAGCAACAGCGGCTCGCCCCTGGAAAGGGCCCGCGGCCACATCGAGGAACGCGAGTTCGCGGCTGCGATTATCGAACTGAAGAATGCACTGCAGCAAGACCCGGAAAATACCGATGCCCGCTGGTTGCTGGCCGAGAACTACCTGTTGTTTGGCGAGGGCTTGAACGCGGAGAAAGCGCTCGCACGCATGGAGACGGGACGAGAGCGCGACCCGGCGTTCAGGGCGGCGCTGCTTCAATCCCTGATTCTCCAGGGCCGGGTCGAAGAAGCCGTGGCCGAATCCGAGATCAGGGACGGTGATGACGTCTCCGCGCAGCTTCTCGCCTATCGTGCCATCGCACTCACGGGTACGCACGCGCACGATCAAGCCCAGGAGGCAGTCACACGCGCCGCCGAACTGGGGCCTACGGATCCCGTCGTGTTGATGGCGCGCGGGGTCGTTGCTTTTGCACTTAATGACCCGGAAGCGGCCATTGAATTTGTTCGCCGGGCGGAAGAAATCGGGACCCTCAGCGTAGAACCGTACCTGATTCATGGCCGTATCGAACAGGCGCGCGGTAATTACGCCGAAGCCGAGGCCGCGTTTCGGCGCGCCGACGAGATCGGGCCACGCCGAATCGACGTGCACCTCGGTCTCGCGCAGGCGCTCGTCGCCCAAGCGAAAAGCGCCGAGGCGATTCAGGTGCTCAATCCGCTTCTCTTACGGGATCCTGAAATGCTTGCGGCATTGCTGTTCCGGGCCCAGGCAAATCTGCTGCTCGAGCAAACCGAAGCCGCACGCGACGATCTGCGCTTGCTGGTGGGTACGAATCCCGACTATCTGCCGGGCCGACTCATGCTCGGCCGCGTACTCCTCGCCGATGGCCGTTATGAACAGGCGGAGGATATGATCGCACCGGTCGTTGCCCGACATCCGGAGCACGAGCAGGCGCGCGCGCTGCTTGCCGAAATTCTCGTGCGCAACGACCAGAGCGAAGCGGCACTTGCACTGATGGCTGACGAGGCTGTCACCAAAACGACCGACCCGAAGACGCTCGAATTTCTCGGTTCGCTTTACGGTCGCGCGGGACGCGTCAACGAGGGAATTCGCTACTTGCGCGAGGCGACCGAGCTCGACCCGGCGAATCCCTCGGTGAAACTGAAGCTTGCGCTGGCGGAAATCGCGGCCGGCGATCTCGACAAGGCAGCACGTGAACTGGAGACGATCGACAAGCAACCGTACCTCAAGGAGCACGTCGATTCGATCCAGCTGCTGCTGAGCATAGAAGAAGGAAAATTCAGCGAGGCCATACAACAGGCACAGGCACTGTTGGACGCGGACGAAAATGCGAGCTGGGCACAATTCATGCTGGGCAACGCCTACCTCGGTAATGGTGAAGTCGACAAGGCGCGCGCCGCTTTTCGTGAAGTATCCGAGCAAAATCCCGGGTTTACGAGTGCGATGGTGCGGCTTGCGGATTTGGAATTACAAATCGGCAATCGCGACGCGGCAGCCGAGTGGTTCGTCAAGGCCGCGGCCATCTCACCCGATGACGAAGCGATCGTCATTCCGCTGGCTGTCATTCGCTCCCAACAGGGTCGATTCGCCGAAGCTTCGGAACTGCTCGAGCGTTTGCGCGACAAATATCCGTCCGCGTCGGCACCCAGGCTCGCGCTGGCGCAGTTGTACATTGGTCAGGACGATTACGACAGTGCGCTGAAAGCGGCCAGCGAAGCCGCGGCCATTGAGCCGGGCAATCGCCGTGTAGAACTCACGCTTGCTATCGCCTATCTTGGGCTCAACGAGGGAGCCAAGGCGCTCGAGGTCCTCAAACGCCCGGGCCTGGCCGGACTCGAGGGCCCGGAGATCAACCTTTTGCGCGCTGCTGCGCAAACCAAAACTGGTGCGATCGAGAAAGCGCGGGACATCCTTGCCAGTTCCCTTGCGACCTCGCCGGACGACTTTCGGACGCTCGTGAACTACACGAAAGCGCAGTCGCGGCTCGGCGAAATCGAGGGCGCAACGAAGACCGCACAATCGATCCAGTCGAGACACCCGAGCGCCCCTGCAGGATACGTACTGTACGGCGACCTGAAGGCGATGATTGGCGACGATGACGCAGCCGATCAGGCGTTCAAGCGCGCAATCGAATTGGGTGGGGGGATACAGGTAGGAATCCGGAGGTTCAAGTTACTGTATCGCAATGGCAAGAAAGACGAAGCGGTTCAGGCCATGCGTGAATGGGCGCAGCGGGCGGAAAGCCGCCCCTACGAACGGTACGCGCTCGCGGTCGCGCTGCAGCAGGCGGGAGAAAACGCCGAAGCAATCGCTGTGTATGAAGCCATGTTGGCCGATGGCCTCGTGCATCCCAGCGCCATGAACAACCTTGCGTGGCTCTATTACGAGGCGCGTGACGGGCGCGCAATCGAGGTTGCTGAGCGCGCGCATCAACTCGCGCCAGGTAATCCCGGGATCTCTGACACGCTTGGCTGGATCATGGTCAATCAGGGCCAGGCCGATCTCGCGATTAAGCACCTGAAAGATGCCGTTAACGGCGCGCCGCAATCGCCGACGGTGCGCTATCACCTGGGTGTCGCGCTCGCACGGACCGGCGACAAACGGGCGGCAAAAGACATGCTTGAGTCCGCGTTGGCGCTTGGCGAGTTTGGCGAAACGGCCAAGGCCAAGCGTCTCTATGACAGTCTGTGAGCATGATTGCTGGTGGCCACCCTTCCTGTACCAACGCGTCTGCGCCGCGCCGGTCAAGAACTCCCAATGCGGGTCGATAGTTCCTACTAGCCGGCGGGGCCGTTGGGGACGCCGCCCCGCCCGCACCTGGTTTGTGAATGGATCCGGACTCGAAGACGCGCGTTTTCACCGATAATGACGCCCTCTCGCGACTATAATCGGGGGGTGTGGCCAGATCCGGACCATGGTGCAGCTTCTCCGTGGTATTGGCGACGTCGCGAATGCTATCGCGCAGCTCAATAATTGGTTAATATTCGTAGGTAAGCTACTGAGGTCTATGGAATAAATCCTGTCAATTCGACGTTGGACGGGATTTTTGCCGCAGGCTAACGAAACATGAAAGAGGGATTAGGTATGGTTGCGCAGATCAGTCGCGGTGCGCGGGTATTGTTCACGCGAACATTGCCCATGATAATTTTGGTCGCATTACTGCCGGCATGTGCCGGTACGCATTGGAACCCGTTCACGAGTCCATACCCCGAGACGCCGGCCAACGCGGCGGGAGCGCAAGATTATCTCTACATCATTGGCCCCGGCGATTCGCTGAACATCTTTGTCTGGCGCAACCCCGAGCTTTCAACAACCACCCCCGTGCGCCCCGACGGCAAGTTCTCCACGAACCTCGTTGAAGATCTGCAGGCAAGTGGCAAGACCCCAACGGAACTCGCGCGTGAAATCGAGACTGCGCTCAGCGAGTACATTCGCGACCCGCTCGTCACCGTGACCGTGGACGGTTTCGTCGGCGAATACTACGAGCAGGTGCGGGTTGTCGGCGAAGCGACCAACCCTATCGCGATCCCTTACCGCAAGAACATGACCGCGCTTGATCTGATGATCGCGGTGGGTGGTTTGACGGAATTCGCCGCGGGTAACAAATCCACGATCGTACGCACGACCGACGGCGTACAGGAGCAGTATCACATTCGTCTCGAAGACCTTGTTAAAGATGGTGACATCAGTGCGAATGTCGCAATGCAACCTGGCGATATCCTGATAATACCCGAGGCCTGGTTCTGAGCGGATTTTCAGTAGCCGACAGCGTTGTATTTGTACGCGAAGAGTAACTCGTATTGATTGAACAAATTGCATTAGCAAGACGTTACGCGCGCATCGTATGGCCGTTCCGCTGGGCCGGCCTGTTGTGCGCAATGGCGATCTGCGTCCCGGGTTGGATCTACGTCTACTACATGCCGAATACCTACGAGGCAAACGCGAAAATTTTTGTGGACACACGCTCCATGTTGCGCCCGTTATTGAAAGGTCTGGCGGTAAATACGGATTCTCTCGCGTCCTCGGCGGCGTTGATGAAGCGGACACTGTTGACCCGGCCGAACCTCGAAGCAGTCGCACGGCGGACGGATCTGGATCTCACGGCCAAAAATGAAAAGCAATTCGACAACCTGATCACCGGGCTAGCCGAGCGAATCACGGTCGCTGGCACCTCGCGCGATAACATTTACGAAATCAAGTTTATTGATAAAGAACCTGGGCGGTCGAAACAGGTTGTCGATGAGTTACTGAATACGTTCCTCGAAAACGCACTTGGCAACAACCGTTCGGATACCGCGGTAACCAAGAAGTTTCTCGACGAACAAATTGCCGAGTACGAAAAGCGGCTGATAGATGCAGAAGATCGCCTCAAGGAGTTTAAGCAGCGCAATGTTGGGAAAATGCCAGGCGAGGGCGGCGGTTATTACTCACGCCTTGAGGGGCAGCGCGCGGAACTCAAGCAAGCGCGACTGGAATTGACGGAAGCTGTACGCAGGCGGGACGAACTAAACAAGCAGTTGGGCGGTAACTCGGCGAAAAGTGGGGAAAGCGTACCCGGTGCTCCAACCGAAACGGAATACTCCGCGCGAATCGAGACTTTGGAAACGAATCTCGATCAATTGTTGCTGCAGTACACCGAGAAACATCCGGACGTGATTGCGACCCGCGCGACGCTTGAACGCCTCCAGGGGAAGCACGAGAAGGCTCTGGCGGAGCTCATCAGGCAATTCAAGGAACAACCCCTGTTGTCGGACGCGGGGAGCCACAGCGCGGCGTATAACGAAATTCGTCTCGCGCTTGCTCAAACCGAGGCAGCCGCCGCGGCGTTGCAGTCTCGCGTCAATGAGTATGAACAACGCGTAGCAGAACTCGAAGAACTCGTGGATACAGTTCCCGAGGTTGAAGCTGAACTGCTGCGCCTGGACCGCGATTATTCGCTGAACCTCCAGCAATACAATGAACTACTCGAACGTCGGGAAGCCGCACGCCTGGGGCAGGAGGTCGACCAGACAGCCGATGACATCAAACTGAAAGTGATCGAGCCGCCAAGGGTACCGTTGGAACCGACGGGCCCGGACCGACCGAAATTCGTCAGTCTCGTGCTCGTTGGCGCGCTCGGGGTCGGGATTGCGCTGTCGTTTTTGCTCTCGCAGTTGAATCCTCGTTTTCATACGCCGGATGAATTGAAGGAATTTGCACGTTTGCCAATTCTCGGCGCAATTTCGCTGGCCTCAAACCGCCGCCAGCAGTCCGAACGGAGAATGGAAATGGCTGTTTTCGGTGCCGTACTTGCGGGGCTTGTGTTTGTCTACGTCGGATTGCTGTCGCTCGATTCCACGGAGTTCGACCTCCACGCGAAACTCGTGCAGCTGGTTGACCGGCAATCATGAGTATCATCGAACGCGCGATTAATAAACTCAGCGGCGACGATACGCCGGTCGAAGCCGAGGCCGAGCCGCCGCAACCGGTCGCGGCGGCACCGGAACCAGCACCCGCACCAACACCTGCAGCTACCGCCGCCGTTGCCCCGGCAATTGCGCCGGCGGAACCTGTCGCGTCGGTGCCGGTCGCTACGCCTAACCCCGTCGCTTCCCCTCCGGAGGCTTTCGTAGCGCCACCGCCCGATCCGAAAAAATCCGTCTACATTGATCTCGACCGCCTCGCCGCGGCGGGTTTCCTCCAGCTCGACGGAGGTAATACGCGGATGGACGAGGATTACCAGCAAGTCAAACGGCGTCTGCTCGGCAACACCGTGCCCGGGATGGCACCGTCGAATGCGCCGTCAAACCTGATCATGGTGACGAGCTCGGTGCCTGGCGAAGGCAAGACGTTCACTTCCGTGAACATGGCGCTGAGCCTGACGAAAGAAGTGGATCACACGATACTTGCGATCGACACCGACATCGTCAAGCGCGATCTGTCGAAGGCATTCGGGTGTGTCGATCAGCTGGGCCTGTACGATGTGTTATCGAACCCGGCACTTGAGATCAGCGACGTCATGTTGCGCACGAACATTCCCAACCTCGTGGTCATTCCCGCCGGACAGGATCAGTCGGCGCGTACGGAATTACTCGCGAGTGTGCGGATGAAGGCTATCACCGAAGAATTGGCCACGCGCTACAGCGACCGTCTCGTCCTGTTCGACACCTCGCCGATTCTCGCCACGAGCACGGCGCTGGCGCTTGCGCCGCAGGTCGGCCAGTTCGTGCTCGTCGTCGAGGCGAACAAAACGAAGCACGAAACGCTGAGCGCAGCGCTTGATTTGCTCGATGACACGCCGGTCACCGGACTTATTCTCAACAAGGTGAAACAGTCGACAAGAAAATCTTACGATTACTACGGCTATTATACGAAGGGTGATGGTGCCTAGTAGCAATGACTTCGATATTGCGGCAGGGTGCTCGAACCGGAATTCAATTCTCTGCGATGTGCGGGTGCCTGTGCATTGTGTACGGCGCGCACGCGGGCGACTGGTCCTTCGTTCCGCACCTGGGTCTCACTGAAGAGTACACCGACAACGTTACACTGGTAGGGCAGGACACGCTGCAGGATTATATTTCGACAATCAACTCCGGGCTATCAGTGCGGGGCATTAGCTCCCGGTTGACATCAAACATTGACTACAACCTCCAGAAGCAGATCTATGACGCTGAAGACAGTTTCAGCGGGCTGAACCACCAGCTGCAGGCCGACAATGCCCTGACGGTGATCGATCAGTGGCTGTATTTCGAGACCAACAGCCGCATTTCGCAGCAATCGATCGACAACTCAAATACATTCGGCAGGGAAAACCGCAATCAGGCGGGTAACCAGACGACGGTGGTTTTCTACGAACTGAAGCCGTCGATACGACACCGCTTCGGATCCTGGGCTGATTTCGACGGCTCCTGGTCGCGTGGCGAAACAGCGACTTCTGGCGGCAACATCAATACCAGAGGGTCGGGCGGAGATGAAACCATCGACGTGCGATTGTCGTCAAGACGACGTGTGTCGCGAACGCCGGTTGCCATTTCTTACCGACGTAACGACGAGAATTTCGATTCCGGCTCGAACAATGACCAGGAACGACTCAACGCCGAATTATCATACGTTGTAAATCGAAAACTTCAGCTGGATTTCGAAGTGGGCCGTGAAAAAAACTCTTCGAGTAACGACCAGAACAACCAGGGCCATGAGCTCACATGGTCGGTCGGCGCGACATTCACCCCAACACCGCGAACTCAAATCGATGGAAATTTCGGCGAGCGCAGCTTTGGCAATTCGAAGAATTTTTCTCTGACACACCGAATGCGACGCTGGGTTTTCGACGTAAATTACCGTGAGGACGTCCGCACCCGTAACCAGGAGCTACGTGATCTCGTACTCGTCCCGATTATCGACCCGTTTGGCAATCTTGTGATCGATCCGACTGCCAATTCAAACATACTGAATCCGGACGATTTGGCCTCGATAAACGAGAATTCCTTCATGACCGAGAGCTTGACGGCGAACGTGACTTATCAGGGAAGAAAAACAAACTTTTCGGCGGGCTTCTACGACACTGACCGGACGAGCAGCGGCGATACCGTGGCAAGCACAGTGCGCGGCATGCGTTCCTCGATAAGCCGCAGTTTGTCGCGCCGCCTCAGCATCGCGCTGAGCGTGTTCTGGCGCGAATCAGAAACCGGGTCTGATTTTAACAACGGCACATTCTTGCTGAACCCTTCAGTTAATTACACGCTTGGTCCACATACGGATCTCAGTCTGAGCTATTCCTATCGTGATGGAAATGGGCCGAACATTGACGATAACTATATTGAAAACTCGCTGTCGGCCAGCGTGAATCTGCATTACTAGTTCAACCATTATGTACGAAAAATTTTATGGATTGAGCGGTAAACCGTTCCAGTTGAATCCCGACCCGAAGTTTTTCTATCGGAGCACGGGCCACAAGCGTGCGATGGCGTACATGCGGTACGGCATTCAGCAGGAGCAGGGTTTTATCGTCGTAACCGGTGATGTCGGCACCGGTAAATCCATGCTCGTGAGCAATCTGTTCAAGGAGATCGAAGGGCAGAATCTGATCGCCGCAAAAATCGTCTCGACCAATGTCAAGGATCTCGACTTATTAAGAATCCTGTGTGCCGAGTTTGATATACCTCACGAGAGAAAACCGAAAGCCGCTTTGCTGAAAGGGCTCGAAGATTTTTTTCGCGGCGCCGTAGCCGAAGGCAAACGTGTACTTATAGTCGTCGACGAGGCACAGAATTTACCACGGGCCGCGTTGGAAGAACTCCGGATGCTGTCGAATTTCGAACACGACGGGAAGCCGCTGGCTCAAAGCTTCCTGCTTGGGCAACGTGAATTCCGGGTTGTTATGCGGGCGCCGGGGCTTGAGCAGCTCCGGCAGCGTGTTATTGCCGCGTATCATCTCAAACCGTTGTCGCTGTCAGAGGTGAAACATTATATTCAGCATCGGTTGACTACAGTTGGATGGAAGAACGACCCAGCGATTGCCGAAGAAGTTTACGAAAAGATTTATACGATAACCTCGGGCGTACCGCGACGTATCAATACACTATGCGATCGCCTTCTTTTGAATGGATTTCTCGACGAAATACATGAAATCGGGCTCTCGCATCTCGATGTTGTGCGCGAAGAGCTTGAGAACGAGCAGGGCGATTCTGTTACCGAAGAGGATAACGTCGCCTATCGGAACAGCATGCAGGCCTCACCTGATGTTATGGCGGCTGATTTGCCGCAGCCGATGACACCCACGACAGCTCAGCGGAATAATGACGAAACGATTGTCACGCTGGAAGAAAAAATAGCGACGATGCAGAATTCGATCGAGCAATTGACGAAGCTCGTGGCGCAATCCCAGTCGCACGCTCCGCCTCCCGCCAATCCGGATACTACGGAACGGATTCCTGCCGAACCGCTACCCGCGGAACTACTTGGTACGGATCAAAAAAGGTTTCCGACGTGGACCTCGGCCTTCATCGGAATTTGCGTTCTACTGGTTATCGCAGGTTCCGTTGTCGGCTACATAGCACTCACCTAGCCCGGTCGCCCCCGAGCAGCCTACGCAACCAGAATGATTGTCAGCCTTCAAGATAAACGCGTTTTTCAGCGCATCAATGCCCATGAGTAGGGTTGATCCAATCACGAACGCACTCACCTTCGATGTAGAAGAGTACTTTCAGGTATCGGCGTTTGAGCACGATATCGCGCGCGATGCCTGGGGACGATGGCCGTCGCGCGTTGAGGCCTCAGTGAGAGTTCTGCTGGACGTGCTGGATACCCACAACGCCAAAGCGACGTTCTTTACCCTCGGGTACATCGCGCAGAACCACCCCGACCTTATCGCAGAGATTGTTAATCGCGGACACGAACTCGGATGTCACGGGTTTGAGCACATCCGGGTACATAATCAATCGCGCAGCGAGTTTCGCACAGACATAACCCGGTCAAAGAAGATTCTCGAGGACTGTGCCGGTGTCGAAGTACGCGGCTACCGTGCCGCAAGTTTTTCGATCGGTCGAGCTGAATTCTGGGCATTCGACGAGATGGCCGAAGCCGGGTTTACATACAGTTCGAGTGTATATCCGGTACAGCACGATCATTACGGGATCCCCGATGCGCCTCGCACACCGTTTTGTCCCGCGGAGGATTATCCGCACTTGGTGGAAATTCCTATTTCCACTATTCGATTGAACGGCCGTAATTTTCCGATAGGCGGTGGCGGATTTTTCCGCTTGTATCCTTATGCCGTGTCGCGATACCTGATTCGACGCGCGAACCGGAAAGAAAGGATGCGCGCGAACATGTATTTCCATCCATGGGAATTCGATCCGGAACAACCCCGCATGGAAAACATACCGCTAAAAACTCGTTTCCGTCACTACCTAAACCTGAATCGAACTGTCGGTCGATTGCAACGACTGCTCAAGGATTTCAGCTGGTCGACGATGTCGGAAGTATATTCCGAAGAATTGAACCGGAAGCCAGCCGAGACCTAAACGACCATGCCTGACGCGATTACTGTCGAAACTCTCGCACACAGCGATGTTGACAACTGGGATGCATATGTTCGCTCGCGAACGGACGCGAGTTTTTTTCATTTGAGCGGATGGCGCGGAATTCTGGAATCGGCATTAGGGCACAAAGCGCACTACTATGTGGCGAAATCCAGCGGGAAAATTGTCGGTATTCTTCCCCTCGTACATGTCAAGAGTCTGATGTTCGGAAACAGCCTCAGCTCACTCGCATTCGGGGCGTACGGCGGCACAATTGCTGATAACACTACCGCAAGAGATCTGCTCGATGAACAGGCAGTTGCACTTGGGCGTGAACTCCGGGTTGGGACGATCGAGTTCCGATTGCGTGAAGCAAGCGGCAAAGGGCGACCGACCAAGGAACTCTATGAACGTTTCGTCAAACCGGTCCTCCCGGACGAAGACGAAAATATGAAAGCAATTCGCGGCAAGCAACGAAACGTAATTCGTAAGGGCATGAAGAACGGGCTTGAAGCGCGAATCGACACCGTTGAAATTTTCTACAACGTCTACGCTGAAAGCGTACGCAACCTCGGAACCCCGGTGTTCCCGATCAAACTGTTTCAGGAGATGGTTGAAGCATTCCCGGATCATACAGAGGTAATAACCGTCGCCTTGGATGACAAACCGATCAGCAGTGCACTCGTTTACTATCACGGCGACGAAGTGTGCCCCTATTACTGGGGCGGCACGTTCGCTGCGCGCGGACTGAAGGGTAACGATGTCCTCGCGTGGAAGATCATGTGCCGGGCGGCAGAACGCGGTTGCTCTTCGTTTGATTTTGGACGGAGCAAACGCGACACAGGTCCGTACCAGTGGAAACTCAATCTAGGCTTCGAGCCTCTCCAGCTTTACTACGAATACGAGCTCATCAACGAAAACGAGATCCCCAACGTTAACCCGTTGAACCCGAAATACCGCCTGTTTATAGAAGCCTGGAAAAGACTGCCGCTCGGTGTGTCGAAACTGATCGGGCCGATCGTGAGTCGAAGCCTGGGTTAGTTTGCAGTGAGTTTGGTCACCGAAGTGAATCCGAAGGATTCGCCGTGGAATGCACGTCTCCTCGTGATTACCGTGGCGGTTGCCGCTGTCGTGGTGATTCTGCTCCCGACTTATTCGGAAATCTTCAATCTCTGGTGGACGATCACCGGATACAATCACTGCCTGCTGATCGTCCCCATATCGCTGTATCTCGCCTGGCTTAACCGGGACGCCTTGTATGCATTGCCGGTCTCGAATTCGTGGCTTGGTGTTGGCTATGTCGGTGCGAATGGTGTTGTCTGGTTCCTCGGAGATCTGCTCTCACTGAATGTTCTGGAACACGCCGGATCAATCGGAATTATCGTCGGTGTCATATGGGCGCTGCTTGGCAACGCGGGATTCCGACTCATGTTGTTTCCGCTGTTCTATTTGTATTTCGGTTTGCCCGAAGGCGACTTTCTGGTTCCGCATTTGCAGGATCTGACAGCAAAGGTTGTTGTGATCCTGCTTCGAGCGTCAGACATTCCAGTGTTTCTGGAAGGGAGATATCTGACGATTCCGAGCGGCCAGTTCCACGTTGCCAAGGCGTGCAGCGGGATCAACTATCTCATTGCGACACTCGCGGTTGGCACTGTGTTCGCCTATCTGAGATTCCGGCAACCTCTACGGCGAGTTGCGTTCATGATCCTGGCTATCCTTGTGCCACTGGCCGCGAACGGAATCAGGGCGTACGGGATCGTGATTATCGCTCACTTGTCGAACTACAAATACGCCATGGGCGTGGATCATTTTATTTACGGATGGGTGTTTTTCGGCGTCGTCATTTTCGCGCTGTTCTCGCTCGGCAATCTGTTCAGTGACGTTGACGACACCGAGGTACGGGCCCCGTCTGCCGGAACCGCCATCAGGGAAGCGTCTTCGCCGTTATTACCACTAGTTGCTATTCTGCTCGTTGTCGGCGGGTTGCGCGCGCTGACGTTCACCGGGGTGGGAGTAGGTTACGCAGACTTTGATATTCGTCTTCCGGACGCGGGGAACGCCTGGGAAGTTATGCCAGGCGGGAACACGGTGTTGGACGCCCGCTTTGAAGGTTACGACGAGACGGTTGCTGCAAACTATCGCCACGCCGAATTTCCGGCAACTGCGGTCACGCTCGAAATTTTCTACTACCGGCGCCAGGAGCAAGACGCGGAGGTCATCGGCGTCAGAAATGATATCTATGACGATGAACGCTGGCGGCGCGTTGACGGGCCATCGAAGCGTACAATCCACGACTATCCCGGTAAGGTTTACGAGATGATTTTGCGCGCCAACAACGGCCAGGAGCGGCGAGTCTGGTACTGGTTCGACATCAGCGGTACTCCGGCGCTGGACACGCTGAAAGCCAAGTTCCACAGTAAACGTGCGGTTTTTTCCGGTGCCTACCTCGGAGAATCCGCGGTCATAATTTCGACTCAAATCGAAAGTTCGCAGGATCGTTCACAAGCCGTGTTGACAGATTTCGTTGCCGGACATTCGCTTAATCTCGAAGAACTTACCCGTGAGTAGGCCGGTCAGGCGACGCGCGGCCGCCCGCGACACAAAGGGTGTACCGGAATACGCGAATCCCGGATGTCGGGATTCCCACGTGTACAACCCGTCCGTTACGTTCCTTGCAGTTTCGACATGATGACGGCGCATCGTTCGGTCCTGATCATTTCGTTCGATTTTCCCCCCTACCAATCGAGCAGCGGAGTTCTTCGGATTGTCTCGTTCGCGCGAGAATTCCGTGCGCGCGGCTGGTCTGTATCCGTCCTCACGGCCGATCGCTCGGACGAATCCGGTTCTCACAGCGAAAATGAACAGCTAATCCCGGACGGGTGCCAGGTAGTCCGGATCCGCGCGCGCGACGCTGCCCGGACTTTTGCAATAGCGGGAAAATATCCGGATCTGCTGGAAATTCCGGACCGCTACAGTTCGTGGATTCCGGCCGCTTTCTGGGGCGGCATGCGACATCTGCGTCGCTTCCCGGCAACGCACATATTGTCGAGTTATCCAATTGCAAGCAGCCACGTGATTGGATGGTTACTCGCAACCTGCTCGGGTGTGCCCTGGGTGGCCGATTTTCGGGATCCGATGCTGCTGGACGGTCATCCGGCCACCGCTGCCCGACGCCGTGCACACAACTGGGTGGAGCGCAAGACGATTAAGCGCTGCCAGCTTGCCGTGTTCACTAACCAGGCGGCACGCAATGCCTATGTAGAAAAGTATCCGGAAAAGGATGACGCGACACTGTTGGTCGTGGAGAACGGTTATGACGAAACTGTTTTCGAGAAGGCGGAGACGATCGCCACGACCGTCCCATCCAGCGTCGCCAACGACACATTGCATCTTCTGCACAGCGGGACCATTTATCCCGACCATCGCAATCCCGTTGCCTTGTTTGCTGCATTGGCGTCGCTTCAGGAAAAAGGATTCCTCAGGCGTCGGCGAATCAGACTGAAGCTGCGAGCGACGGGATATGACGATCACTACCGGGCGCTGGTCGCGAGGGAGTTCCCCCAGCTGAGGGATGTCGTTGAATTCGCCCCGCCTACCGATTACATATCGTCAGTTGCTGAAACCCTGACTTGTGATGCACTACTGATTCTGCAAGGAAGAACGTGTAATGACCAGGTGCCGGCAAAACTGTACGAGTGTGCTCGGGCACGCCGACCCATCCTGGCACTCGTCGATCCCGACGGAGAAACTGCCCGCGTGATCACATCGATGGGAATCACGGCGCAGGCGGATATGGCCGATTCTATAGCGATTGAGGAATTGATCGGCAATTTCATGGAGTCGCGCGAGCGGCGCTCGTTCGATGGATTCCTGCCGTCGATAGACGTACGATCGCTGGCGCGACGGCACCGTGGTCAGGAACTCGTTGAGGCTGTGGAGGCCTGCGCTTAGGTGCGGCTGCCAACGACGAGTATTCGCGCTCCCGCCCGCGTCAAACACTCTCCTCACGGTGCAGTATCGTGTTTATCGGCCGATAGCTTTATCCGGAGGCTCCGCGTTCGTCGTAGTAGTCGAATGGGTATCCGGAAGCGCCGGAAAAGTTCAGTAGAGCGGGGGGCATTGCGCGAGGCATTGAACGGACGGCTTGCTGCCGAATTATGCTGCCTGGTTTCAAGAATTATTTATCGGAGGGGTTCCTGAAGATATGGTCGTCAGTCACGAAAACCGCTTCGTTTTCGTCGAAGTTCCGCATACTGCTTCGCACTCGATCAGTCCGGAGTTGTGCGCGCACTACGGCGGAGAGACGATTATCCGCAAGCATGCAAATTTGACGCAGTTTATGCGCCAGGCATCACCGGATGAACGAAAGTATTTCAAGTTCGCAACAGTCCGGAACCCGCTCGATGCTGCAGTAACGGATTTTTTTAAATTGAAGGGAAATCATAAAGGGCAGTACTCGAATCCCGATGCCTACATCGAGAACGGTGGACACGTTACTGCTGAGCACCGCAAACGGTTCCGCTTTATCCAGGACAACGATGCGGAGTTTCCGGAATTCTTCAGACGTTTCCATAACAAAATCTATAACAACTGGTTCCTGGTTGGGCACACCCAGTTCGATTTCGTCATCCGATTTGAGAATTTGCAGGCAGACTACGCTGAAGCGCTTAAGCGGATAGGGGTTGAGATGGTGCAACCGCTGCCACATATCAATCCGACGCGGCTGAAGAAACGACCATACATCGAGTTTTACACGCCGGAAATCCGGGAGCAGGTTGTCAGGTGTTACGGACCGTTCATGCAAAAGTGGGGTTATGTGTTTCCGCCAGACTGGGATATACCGGCTGTTCCGCTCGCCAGCCGTGCGCGTTTCGCTATGCTCGATGGTGCGGTTGGCGCAGCGGCCCGATTCCTGCGGCTCGATCCGGACGACGCGCGAGTACACCGGATCAAAAAGGCAGTTGATACTGTCCTTTAAATAAGTTCGCGACCATGCGCGATTCTCGTTGTTTACGGCATCGGATGAGCGAGACGACCGAGCAAGTGAGTCGCGTGGAAAAAAGTTTTCAGGTTGAATACGTGCAGTGAAAGTGATTTTTAATACATTCCGATTGCAGATATTTTTTTGCGCACTCATAGTTGTAATACCAGTGCGCGCAGCTGAGCCATTCGCTGATAATTTCGATTCCGGGGTCGCCGACCCGAAATTCTGGCAGTACGATCGCAAGGGCGAATGCGAGATCGACGTAGCTTCGCCGAATCCCGAGCTGCCCGTGTCCGCGGTCCGATTCAGGGCCGGTCCCGGTGCCCGTTGCGAACTCGTCCCACGGGTTTTCGGACCACGGGTGTTTGGCGGTTATTTCGGGGATCTGAGGCGCGAACCCTACAATGAAGATCGATGGTATACATTCAGGGTGTTCCTTGAAGAGCCCTGGAAGCTGAGCGAGAAGAATGAAGTCATTGCGCAGTGGCACTCCACGCGCGACGAGTTTATTGGCGACACCAACGGCCGGGGGCCGCCTCTGGCGTTGCGCATTATCGATGGGTATTTCCGTTTTTCTTACGGCTGGGATGCGAATCTTCGCAGCACCGAGAAACACCTTGCCAGATACACACTGTGGTACGGCCCGATCATCACCGGCCAATGGGTAGACTGGCGGATTCGGGCTAGGTGGTCCTACGAAGACGACGGCGTGCTGCAGATTTGGCAGAACGGTCAGCTCATCGTCGATCACCAGGGCCCGAACACGTACAACGATATTCGGGGCGTATACCTGAAGATTGGCTCCTACCATCCCGCGGAACCGCGAACGGTGTTTTTTGACGATGTGTACATCGGTGATGATGAACCCCCGCGCGCCGACGGCGCTAAATGAACCATTCGGCCGGTACGTCTGTCCGGCATTGCGCTTGCTTACGGGCTTTTGCGGAGCACGCGCTTCAGGCGCCGCGGACGTTATGCCGTGGCCGGAGGGCCGGGCTTGGTACGAAAACTGATCCGGTTTGTGCGCGCGAACCAGCGTTGAGCCGCACCGGGCAGCTGGAATGAATGTCCTGTTCCTCGGGATCAGTGCATCCATCAAGGGGCCGCGCGACGGTATAACCTATCCGTTCATCGTCAAGGAAATGAAAGCCCTGCTGGAACGCGGGGTAGGGGTCTATTTTCTTGCGCGTCACATTGACGAGCATGAAGAAATTGACGGCGTTACCTACCTGTCGCTGAATGAACTGGTTGGCAGACATCGTCTCACGCGATTACTTCGTCTCACTGCGTATTTTCTGCGGCATATTCCGCCGCTTCTACGCCTCGCATCGTGCGATATCCAGCGGACGAAAAATGTAATCTTTGCGGAAATCGGTATTGCCCGCGCCATCCGGCAATTTGATATTGACATTCTGCATTCGCACTTTCTGTGGCCGTCGGGTGAATCGGGGGTGCTGTCGGCGAACGATTGCGGTATTCCCGTTGTCGCCACACTACGCGGTGCTGAACTGGTGGACCGGCCTGATCTCGATTACGGATCAATGACGAACCCGTTTAACCGTGTCGCGGCTGAGGTGGCATTTCCGCGCATAAGCTGCTTCACGACCCCAAACCGACATCTGCGTGACGTTCTATTAAACGAACATGGCGTTCCGAACGCGCGGGTACTTTACCTGCCTAACGGAGTGGAGAAGATAGACGCCCCGTCGGGTACGCAGCACACGGGCGACTGCCTGCAGTTATTGGCGATTGGGCGGATTATAAAGCTGAAGAACCACCGCTTACTTGTCGATGCAGCCAGCCAAGCGGAGGGTAAGGCGTTCGAGATTACCATCGTCGGAGAAGGCCTGCTGCGCGATCAGCTGAAGCGGGAAATCGAGGAGCGCGGAAACCAGCGAGTTCGCCTGCATCATGAAGTCAACAAACACGAACTCTATGAAATGATGCTCGCCGCGGATTGCATCGTACATCCGTCACTGTGTGAGGGTATGCCGAATGTCGTGCTCGAGGCCTTCGCCCTGGGGCGGCCATGTCTCGCTTCGGATATCCCGGTGCATCGCGAACTGATCGAAGAGGACGTTAACGGGTGGCTGTTCGACCCGCACAGCACCAGCGATCTGCTGCAGCGGATTCGGCACGTCGCTGCCTCCAGGAACAAGCTCGTTGGAATGGACGAAGACTGTCGTCGGACGGCCTCACAATTTACGCTTACGAGAAAAATCGACGGCTACCTCGAAGTTTATCAACGGTTGCATAATCGCGTCGATTCAGTCTAGGGCATCCCGCCACAAATGGCGCAGATTCGGGTTCGTACCGTGACACGGCGATCGCATCGCCCATGGTCTGAGGATATCAAGTTTAATGCAGTGGCCGACGCAGTCGAGCAGCGGCTGCGGCAGAACGCATTTCCACCTGTTCCGATAGCCGTCAGCGCGCAGTGTTGTCGAATGGTCGCGACCTGCCCACGAGCTTGAACACTAACGCGATTCCAACGGTCCATCGGATGCGGGGGGGTGAATCCAGGGGAGGCGCCCGGTATACGAACGGCCGAGTAAATGCGAACCGTATATAGACAAATGTCCCGCATCGAAATAGATCGGAACGCCGTTTTGGTAGGGAGAACATCCCTGCTGACATATCGAGCCCGTGGCATCCAGAACGATGACGTTTGTGTATTCTGCCGCAATATTTTCCAAATAAGCATTGCTTGCAGACATTTGATCTACGCCGCGTTCACTGTGTTTGACGCAGTTCACCTGCAGAAAGCGCGTATTGCGCAACTTGCAGTTACGATCGTAATTTTGGAATCGCGGAACCTGGCTAAGCAGTACGACTTGCACTCCTGCGTTCGATAACGTGCTAACAGTCGCACGGAGGTCGTCGTCGAATTGTCCGAATGCGAAGTACCCCGACCAGGCCGCGCCGAGTATGACAGTGTCATACTTTGAAATTTCATCGCGTATCATGCGCCTTAGCCCGGTACAGGCTTGCTCGGATTTGGCAACGATATATTCTGGATCGCGATTAAGAATCGGCGGGCAGTTTCCAACCTCGAGATTGCGCACTGAAAAGCCGTAACGCTTGCCCGCTTCATCGAGGAATCCGACGTAATGCGCTGCGTGAGAGTCACCCCAGAGTAAAATCCGCGGGTCGGTATCACGTTGGCCCACAACGCATTTGCTGCCGGAGTAGGTCGTGGTGTCGTGGACGTCGTGTTGACACACATAGTCGTACTGGTATGCCGGCCTCGCATATTCGTCGCGCTGGGCCCGCAACAGTTCGTATCCCTCCGAAGATCGAATGTACCCCTCCAGGCCATTGGACAGATAGAGAAACAATGTGGCGGGAACAAGAATTACGCCAGGTGCCACTACGTATAGAAATACCGTCTTTTTAGCGTCAAATGCTGCCCGTCGAAACGGTACTTCCACGTATCTGTAGCTGAGAAAAGACGCGATAAACATCGCGACGACATTAGCCAGGGAAACCGCTGCCGACAATTCGCCGTAGAGGTACCTCGAGAACGCGAGAAACGGCCAGTGCCACAGATATAGTGAATACGAGACCAGTCCTATAGCGACAAGCGGACGACATCCGAGCAGCCGCGACACCAGGGTGTTGTTATGTGCACCCCCGTACAGGATTAGCGCAGCGCCAAGGCACGGGTAGAGGGCGTTGATTCCCGGGAACGAATTCCCGGCATCACTCAACAACAACGAATAAGCGATTAGTCCGCACCCCGTGAGCGTAAGTGATTCGGCGAGTGGGCCGCGAACATCGCGTGTCGGCGCCTGTGAGGTAGCTAAAAAAGCGAGCGCGCCGATGATTAGCTCACCCGCACGCGATGGAAGCATGTAGTACGAGAATGATTGATCACTGTCCAGGAGTTTTTGTGCGTATATGAAGGAAAGGAGCGCGATGACGGTTGATAGTGCGATGACACCCCGGTGGCCGGAAAATCTGTAAATTATCAGAAGCGCAAGTGGCCAAATCAGGTAAAACTGCTCTTCGATTCCAAGCGACCACGTATGCAGTAGCGGTATAAGTTCACTCGACCGTGCGAAATAGCTCGCGTCCTCGCTATACCAGAAGTACACGTTGGAAACCGATATGACTGCAGAGAATGCAGATTTGCCTAGATCCCGTATATCGCCCGGGAGCATTATCAGAACACCCACAATAACCGTCGCGACTACGACAACGAACAGCGCCGGAAGTATGCGTTTTACTCTACGAATGTAGAAATCGCCGATAGAGAACGTTCCCGACGCAATTTCCCGATAGAGAATCCCGGTGATCAGAAACCCGGATATCACAAAGAAAATGTCGACCCCGACAAATCCCTCAAACTGGAAAGGAAGACCGAGGTGGTAGAACACCACAGCCATAACGGCAACAGATCGAAGTCCGTCTATGTCTCGACGGTATCTAACAGGCATTTGGGTCCCGCCATGATGTCGCTTTATGGTTAGTTCAGGAGTGAGCACCGTTATCGTTGCTGCCGGGAGCTTGCGCACTCGGCAACGGTCGTGGCTGCTGGTGGAGGGCGCAGGTTACTGACACTTCAGCATCGCGGGCGCCACTTCTTGCTCGGCGCTCATAAAGAAACCGCAAAGGTAGCTGCAGTTGGCTTAGTTGATTGTGAGGATGCGCAAATTACGTTAACCAAATCTCCTCCCGCGCCCACTGCAATACGCCAGTAGAGGCAAGCGATCACGAGCGGCTTGGCCCAATCGAGAAGTTTGTTGTCGCGGGGCATTCGGTTAGTGGATTAGCCTAGGATTCCGCGCTATTCACGAAGTCGCTCCTTGCTTTTCTCCCGATCCGCGCGTCCGGATTACTCTGGCCGGGTTTCCAACAGCGATAGAAAAAGGAGCGATGGATTTCGTTACGACCGCTCCCGCACCAATTACACAACCATTGCCAATTACAACTCCGGCTAAGATGGTTACGCTAGCGGCTATCCACGTGTCGTCTCCAATACTTATTGGCGAAAACGTAACTCCTTGCTGCCGAATTGGCGTGTCCGGGTCGTCGAAGTTATGATTTCCGGAAACTATCACTGTATGCGCGGCGATTCGCACATCGTTGCCAATTACGAGACCGCCCATACCATAGATAACGCAGTTATCATTGATACTGGAATTGCTTCCGATCGAGATACTGCCGTGCCTGGCGTCGAGTATTACGTGCGGGCGAATCTTCGTGTTTTCGCCTATGGAAACTTCACCAAGCATTCGTACCCCGTTTCCGATGTGCGTATCGCGTGTAATTGTCACGTCGCCGGGATTACTGATCGTGATACCGGCGCCTATAGTCGAACCGGGTTCGTTCCGAATCCCGCACCGAAAGCATCGATAACGTTGACGTATCGCATTCAACAGGCTGTTAATCTTTTTTGTCATAGAAGGTGGTTTGTCAGGACGGTTTCTGTGCTGTTACGGTCATTATCGATATCCAGTAAGACTTGCCGAATTCTCTTTCGCCCTGCTTTCGGCGGAACTTGTTCTTGAAATAATCAGGCAGCTTCAATAGTTTCATCGGCGACTTTACGAGCGCTGCCGTCCCCTCAAGCAATGACGTCTCGGAAATATCCTGTCCTTTTTTCTTGTTGGGCCGTTCGACTTTCTCAAAATCACTGACGTCGGTGGTTTGGAAGCCTACTTTATCTATTGCCGCCGTTAATGTCGCCGCGGAAAAATAAAAGCGATGATCACAAAACCATGCCCACCAGTTCTTCCGATCACGGTCGAATGCCCAGCTTCCGATGTTGCCTGTGCGCACGACCAGCATACCGCCGGGTTTCAGAAGTTTGTGCGCCTCGCGCAAGGTGGAAACCGGATCAGCCATATGTTCGATAACATCCCACATCGTGACGACGTCGAAGTCGGCTTCCAGATCTAAACAGGGCAGCACCCCGTGGATCACGTTCTTGAGGTCGAAACGTTGTTTCGCGTAGTCACAGCCTTCCTGGCTCGCCTCCAACGCCCAGCCGTCGAATCCACGGTCGCAGGCGGCCTTGATAAAATGTCCGCGACCGGCGCCAACATCAAGGACCTTGGCCCCAGGAGCGATAAACCTGGCCATCCGGTCGATGCGTAATTGCGCAACCTTCTCCTTATGTTCGTCGCGGTAATACCCATGGGTGCTATCCTCGCTGCCCCCATAGACTTCCCCGTAGTATGCGCCACTGACCGCATAGGGCGGCTGCGGATTAAGAAATACCAGATGGCAATCGTCGCATTGGCTCACCGCAAGTTTTGGATAGCTCTTGTCGGGGTCCCAACGCGCCTGAGTAACATCGCGTGTAATACAGAAGGGCCGCAACGTTTCGCCTTTGCAGACCGGACAGGCCTTTAGTTCTACTCCATCGATCAAGCGCATACTATCCTTCACTAATATTCCCCTTGCATCTGCAATTATTGGTCATTGCACGATTGAATCCGGCGAGACGAAAGCACGCGACCCGATCATTCATCACCGGCCTTCGGAGTCTTTCTCCGGAAAGCCGAAACCCGGCTGGAAAGCAACTCAATAATATCGTTCTCTACGTCCGCGCTGCGGCCGTACAGCTTCCATAACACGAACAACGTCGCCGCGTAGGCAAGGACACCCAAGAGTACTTTTGTCGTTAGTATCAACGTCAGGCTACCTGACGAAAAGGGCTGCCAGCTAGTAACGA
This sequence comes from Gammaproteobacteria bacterium, assembly GCA_965216305.1. GTDB lineage: Bacteria > Pseudomonadota > Gammaproteobacteria > UBA11873. The sequence goes on from OZ244144.1 coordinate 1,488,273, forward strand.
CTGCAGCCATGGCGCAGGAACTTAACGCTGGCTTCCACAGCTGCGAAATTATCGATTGAACCGAAATAGCATGAATGTTGGCCACCAAAGCGATTAGCAAGGAGACATAAACTGCTGTAAGCGCGGTTCGCAGGTACATCACGCCGTAGATACCTTCGGCATTAAAGATCGGAAAGAATAGCGCGATGAAAACAACCGCGCGCAGAAATGAAAGGACCGAAACCTTTGAAATGTGCCCGGTCACGAGACATATATTGAGTGCGGCGCTACCGAGCGTAGACATGATCAAATAAACGCTGGCAATTTTCGTAATGCCGATAGCGGGCATCCATTGCGGACCCAGGACGAGCGGTATCAGTTGATCGGCGACTAGTATTATCCCCACGCCGGTTGGCAAGGTAACAATCGCGGTCGCGCCCAGGGTTTTGAGGAATGCGGCCCGTAACCGCTTGGGGACATGCTGCAGTTTTGCCATTCCAGGAACAAGCGCTCGTGACACCGGCGCCACGAGTTCCGACGTGGTCATCTGGGAAATTTCGATGCCTATTGTGTAATGGCCTAATTGCGCTGCCGGAACGGCGCCGCCCAGCAGGACGCGGTCGAACTTGGATGAAAAGTAGTTCGCGATTTGCAGCGTGATCATCCATTTCGAAAACGACCAGATCTCCCCGGCCGAGCGGAAGTTTACCCGTGGCCGGTAGGTATGAAATAGATAACTGAATACGCATTCGACCAAATTTGCCGTCAGGATCCCTAAAATCAATGCCCAATATGTCCGGAGCGTAAATGCTAGCGCGATGGTCGTACCGATTGAAACGGCCTTTGTAACCACTGCGAAGCGGAATTCCTTGCCGAACTCTAGCTCCTTCCGAAATGAAACGATGCCGATATTCGACAGACCCTGGAAAATGGCGCCGACGGCAAGCACACGCAGCATATCCACGATACTGGGTTCGGAATAGTATTCTGCAGCATGTGGCGAGATGATCAGGAGAAATAGCGACAGACAGACGCATTGCACGAGGCGAATTGTCCAGGCTGCGTCAAAATGCTCGCTCGTCGCGTCGGCTTTGCGAATCAGGGCGTAGTCGACCCCAAGTTCGAAAAAGACACGGGTCAACGCGACAATAGCGGTTGCCATCGCCACAAGACCGAAGTCTTCAGGGGTTAGAAGACGCGCAAGTATTGCGATATTGACGACGCCGAGTAAGCGCAATGCCCATCGCAGGCCGACCATCCAAATCGATCCGGACATCAGGACCCCTCTCAATGGCGGCGGATCGCTCTTGCTTTTCGTCTGCATTCTAGGCGCTATGTGAGCAGGTCTGTGGTCGGACTATGTATCGGTAAATTCGACGGTTTTCTTCAACTCGGGCAGGCAAGTGCCGGCTTCCGGAATGGGCTCGCGATCCTGGAAAGTTACGTGGATAGTGGCCAGGGTGGATGAAAAAACATATCACTCCGCAGTTCTGAACTGTACGCTGATCCGGCTGTCGGCTATCGCAGGGTAGCTGGGCAGGCGGTATCGTCAACCGGTTCACTTGAAAACCGTTAGTCGCCGCGGTCGCGGCTCACGAGTCGAACGATACGTTCGCGTACTTCCGCTCGAATTTTCTCCATCTCGGGCTGTTTGGAGAAGCGGGCGGTTACGTTTTCGATGCCGCCCACATGGTTCGCGTTCGCCAGCAGTTTGCGCGCCCTCTCGCCGAGCGTTTCAAGAAAGCGGAAATCGTCCGCCGAACGGCGAATCGTCGCATGATAGCGAAGTGTTTCGATGTACTTTCGATCGTCGATGCCTTCCCGGACGGCGACCGCACGTACGCTGGGAATGATTGGTCCGCGCGTGTTTCCGTTCTGCCGACCTTGTGGATCCAGTGGCATCGCAAAATGCAGCGTCCAGCCGTTACCGAGAAAATCACCCTTGTAATTTGCCCAGATGAGAGCCGCGTCCGCATGAACGATCCACGGTGTGAATCCATAGGCCATTCTCGCCGCTGCGTTCAGCTGGCTTGCACCACCGTAGTGCCAGAGTTCACCGCCTAATTTGCTTTGCAACTGTCTCGCTTCCACGCTTAGGGTGTTTGAACCGATCACAGCAAAGTTGAATCGCGGCGCTTCGTTGCGTGCTTTGAGCGCCGCCATCTCACGTTCTCGCGGGCGCTTGTGTCCTTTCAGCACCGCACCACTGCTCTGATAAAGGCGCGTATAGCCCGGTCGCCACTCGGTCATATATAAACGCGTCGCGGGGCTTGCTTTACGCACGAATGGCGTGGCCTCGATAACGGCTCGGGTCCCATCCTGGTCCTTGAGCGCCTCGTCGAAAGGGTTGATAACAAATTCAGGCCAGTTGTAACGCCGTTCGGCGCGTTTCAGAGCTGCGCAAATCGCAGCGAAGCCACGTTTGCCGGCGCTTGTCGCGATCCCCGGGTAGCCGGCTTGTTTCAGAACGTTATTGAATTGTTGCACATTGCCAGTGGCACCCCAGTTCCAGAAAGCAACATCGCCCATGCCATAGCGTCGCAGCAACGTCATCGTATGATCGAATTTCGTGAACTTCGGATCCGACTCGTTGATCGTGAGCTGGCCCCCCGGTTCACGGACAAACGGAATCTCAGCGCCCTTGTTGAAGAATCCGCCCGCGAGATTGAATCCATAACGGCTGTCCATCTCAATCATTTCTTCGGTATATCCGCTGAATCCGCCAGCCCAGATGTCGTAGGTTGTGCCGAACGCGCCGGCATGGAAGTTGTTCGTCAGGAGTCGAAACGGCAACACCGTCAACGACACCGGAATTCGTTCAATAATGATGCCATCCGCCGCCACGGCGATCTCGCCGCGATAATCGCCCGGCGGTTGGGTTTCAGGGACGTGGAAATCCACGATATAACTCATTGTTGTTGCCGGCGGGAACGCCCACTCGTTACCCGGCGGTTTCAACAGCACCATCGGTTTTTCGAGCATTCCGGTTAATTTCTTACCGGGAGCTTCGCGAGCCGTGTACGACAGCATCAAGCGGTTAGACACGTTGCCGGCATTAAACAAGACATCACCATGAGCGAAGTCTGTTGCGGTGATCGACACGCGGCGTGATTTGGCGTCCGAGCGGATTCCTAGCGCGAACGGCTCACTCTCACCCTGGGCGGCGTACAGTTTGATGGTACCGTCGATTGCGGAATTTTTTGCGGGGGTATAGGCAGGCGATAGCGAATCCCAATAGTCTGTGCGAAATACACGAACGGCATGGAGATCAGCAGCACGCGCGGCGTCAGGATTTCGCTCATAGCGGGAAGGGCGCAACTGCGGCCAATACCGAGCGAGGAAATCCGCAGATGCGACCGCATCGATTTCTTCGCCCCGGCCCCAGTCGGGCACAAACGCCGCGCGCCCCCAGAAACGTTGCACCGGACCGGTTCTGTCAGGTGAGCCTCGATCCGCGACGGTCAGATTCGGGGCCGCTCCCGGCGTCTCGGCAGCCACGATTAAGCCCGCGAATGCCGCTGCGATACATGAAAATATTACGGCCTGTACGAGACCGGATTCAGGACCGTTCAAGTGTTTTTCCGTCGCGCATGTAGCCTTCTGTCGACGCGGTATGCGTCTTTGCGTGGAGCGCGATGCGGCGCGATGAGCTGATCAGTTCGCTCAATGCTAGCAATTTCGCAAACCCGACCAGTTCGCCAACGTTATGTCGGGAGGGTAAATCCATCGCATTCCGCGCTGAATTCGGTGGCGAATCCTGTCAGTGTGTCGCCGCACATGCCCAATTGCCCAAGACAATATTCCAGAGTCTCGCTGATAGTCTCGAGGAACCGGTCGAGTTCAGCCTCATTGGCGACGTATGGGGAACAGCCGGCTTTAAGTGACGAACTGTGAAACATCATGACGAGACACGGTGCATTCTGGCGCATGTAGGCATTCGCGAGTGTTGCCAGGCGCCCGCTGTTCGCCTTTTCAGGCGAGAATTTTATTTTGCGTAGTACACCGGCGCGTTCAAGAATTCCCTTTACTCGGAATCGCCGAATTGTTGGGCCAGACAGAAACTCATCGAGTCGATGGGCTACGTCGAAATTGGTCCAGTTGAAACCAAACGAGACGGGCACTTCGAGCAAGCCAGTCGATTGGTTCACGGGTTCGAGTAATTTTTGATCGACGAAATAGGGTCGCCAATGCGCGTTGCGAAAATCCGGGCCGCCATCTTCCGAATAGTCCATGTACGGGCAAACACTTGAATCTACGATGTAGCCGAGCTCCCTCAGGATGCTGATTCCAGCGTCGCCCATACCGTATCGGCCGGCTCGGAACGATGTCGGTCGCCGGCCAAAGCGAGATTCGATTTGGTTCGTAACGGTCGTCAATTTTTCACGTTGCAGGTCGAGCGGGAGATTGCACAGGTACGATCGCTCGCTGGTCGTATCGTCTTCTTCCGGCGGTGTGTTCCAGGGGTGAATATGGCAGCCGATCTCGCAACGTCCATCGTCCACGATATCCTCGAGTATTGCTGACGCTTCTGGGTTCGTCACCACCGGCGAATCCACCAGGTAGGTCGGTTTCACGCCGTAGCGATCGCAGATCGCCTGAAAACGCGGAACTCCGGCGAGGTTCGCGACCGGATTATCGTAGCCGGAGAATTTTCCCGACCATAAGCCTTCTTCTTCCGTATCGATCGTGACAATGAGTTTTGCTTGCATCTGTTTCTTTATGCGTACGCTAAATCCAACAATTTCTTCAGCTTGCGTGTCGCGACCCTGCGTTTGATGCTTCGGGTCGGTGCGGTTCCGCCGGTCAGTCGTAAATCGAAGATCTCAAGTGCGATGGTAATTAACCGGGCTCCCTGGGAACGCGACAGATGCCGAAAGCAGACGGGATGCACGGCATGCCCCTGAAAATTGAAGTTCTCGGTTCGGAATGACGCCGCGATCTCCGCTGTCATGATGAGTTCACTCAGACCGAGTGGTTCAAGTGCGGCGGAGTCGATATCTGCAAGCAGCAATTCGCCATTTGCAATACACAGGTTTTGCCACAGATCGCCCTTCATACCGAGTGCAAGCGGAAAGCCGCTGTCAATAAGTTGCTGCATAGCCTCCGTGTAGTAAATTGATCCGGACATCGGGCGAAGGAACCCGCGGTCATCCCTGATTTCGTAGCAACGTTCGAAGAACGGCGCGGCCAATGCGAAAGTCCGTTTGTTCAGCACCCGGGCATCCGGCAGCGTCGGGAGGAATTCTATCGATACTTCGAACTGCTCGAGATCCATACCGAAGCATTGCGGGATCGTCGCGACGTTGGAGAATTCACGTCGGAAAAACGCGAGTACGTCGGCAACGTAGCGCGTATTCGCTGCGAGGTGCTCGGGTGCATGGTGAGCGTACCGTTTACCGATAGTCTTCCGCCCCGCGGCATCAACGTACAAGACGACGCGTTTGTAGTCATTCTCCTTGAGGACCCGGAACGTGGCGCCCGAATCCGACTGCGGTACATCCGCGAAAGCCTCACCCATAACGCGCATCCAGAAAATCGATGGCGTAGGCGATCGAAAGATAGGCCGCGCGGAACTGATCGGCACCACCACCATACGGGTCGGCTATTTCGTAATCGCTGCCGATCAGGGCATCTCCAAGGTAAAACACGTCGCCGCCATAGCGTGGAAATTCGGCGCGGAGTGCGTCCAGGTGCTTTTCCTCGAACACAAACACAACATCGAATTGATCCAGCGTGTCGGTATCTATCCGGTTCGACGCGTGGCTCGCGAGATCGACCCCCAGTTCTCTGGCAGATTGCACAGCTTGCGTCGGCGGATGGCGGCTGACCACGTCATGGAATCCGGACGAGTGAACGTCGATCTCCGGATCGAGAATTTCGCGCGCATACGCCGCCGCGAATGGACTCCGGCAAATATTCCCGGAACACAGAAACAGAACTTTCCGCGCCGCGAGTGTGCGTCGCCGGATCCGGTGACGACGCAGGGCATGCAACGGCCCCAGGGAACGCACCCGGCGACGTGTAACAGATACGGCTTTCGCCACCATCATTGCGATGACGCTGCCAAATTCCGTCAATGCCGGCGAAGGATCATCTGTTGCGAAACTGTCAACGTGCTCGCGGCAGGTGATCAGCCGCCAGTACTCGCCAAGCACCTGCGGCAGGGGAATCGAGTATTTCGACGGATGATCGGAGAGTCGATCTTTCAGATTGTCGATGGCCCAGTACAGATCCCGCTTGATGTTGCGACAGTACACTTCGCCTCGTGGCGGAGGCGGCACATCAACCGTCCCGTCGACGAGCAGTTCATAGAGCATTCGGGGAAAATCAGCCCCGCTGGCAATTGCGAGCGGTAAAGAACCCCAGAACCTGCCGTTAATTTCGATAAAGATCCAGTCACCGGTTGCCGGGTTGATTTTGTATTCGACCATGGCGACGCCGGTGTAGCCTATATTGGCCATGAGCTTTTCCGTCGCGGCGTAGAGCTCGGGCTCGATCGGAAAGATGCTTTTGCGATAAGAACTCGCGCCACCGCCACGCGGTTCGTGGACTCGCACGTGCTGGAAGGCGTACAGAATTCGACCACTATCAACAAGTACTTCGACGCCAGCGCCAACCCCTTCGAAATGTTCCTGCAGCAGTGCAACGTCCCAGCCTTTCAACTTCGGTAAAGTGTCGTTAAGTTGGGCGGCATTGGATACCATGACAACCTCGCGCCGATTCGCGAGGTCTTCGCTGATGTAAGACGACGATGGTTTAATGACAACCGGAAAGTTGAATCCGTCCGGCAGGCCGTCTTCCAGTGACGTCAGCGAGACTGAGACCTGGCGTGCAATGCGGATATCGAGCGATTCCACCAGCAGCGATGATTTAATCTTGTCGAAAGCCACATCGAAGACGTCGGGTGGCAGGCTGTAAACGCGTGCGTACCGGCGGAGTTCTTCCTGATGAATCTGGATCGGGATCGCCGACTCGTCATGGGTAGGAATAATCAGGTCGAAACGATATCGCTTTGCGAGCTCGATGATGGTGTTCAACCACGCGCCCGGTTCGGCATCGTAATCGGGGATATCGTGTATGTGGCTGATATATTTGGATTTTAGAGCGAGATCATCGGCCGGGCACATACCGACGTGGACGTTCAGAGACGCCCGTCCAAGGGAACGGATAACCGACAGGAAGGCACGAATATCCCGTCCCAGCACGAGTACGTGGCCGGAGCGTGGAGAATCAGGCTCGGCTGCCATGGGTACTGGTTCCTTCAACATAGCTCAGGGTAAAAGATTTCAATGTTCTGTCTGGACTGGTCGCTGAATATCGGTGAGACATCAGAACAGTCGTTGCGTTCTTTGGAGTATCGGCCGGAACGTGTGAATTGTAAGCGTGCCGTCGGGGATTTGCCCCGCGCGGCAGGATACCAAATTGATCCCGTGAGGATGGAATGAATACGTCATTTTGCGTTTGTTATCGATCACGAAGAGCGTAATGAACAAGCGCGTTCTTATTCTTGCGTACTACTTTCCGCCGATGGCCGTAAGTGGCTCGATGAGACCGGCCGGATTCTGTTCGCATTTGCACGATCACGGCTACGAAGCTCATGTCATATCGAATGCCGTGCCGCAGGCCGATGGTGGATCGATACCGGTGGATGCCTCATTGATGCGTTTACTGCCTGAAAGGCTCAACGTCGATCGCGTACCGCACAAAGACTGGATGCAGGAACTGCTGAATGTTCGGCAGTGGGTGCGGGATCGGCGTTCTGGCGGCGTGCCGCAGCAACCGCAAGTGCACAGCGCTGGTGCGACGAACACGCCGGTTCAGGCCAGTCGCCTGCGCAGCGCGCGAGACCGGATTCTGAACCGGGCGCTGATGTTTCCGGACCGCCAGAATCGCTGGATTGCTGCAACCCGGCGCCATGTCCGGGCGTTGACGAACGCCGATCGACCCGATGTCGTGTTCGCAACGGGCAATCCCTGGTCGTCGCTCGTCGCGGGACTTGAAATCTCTCGCATGCTCGATGTGCCGTTTGTCGCGGATTTCAGGGATCCATGGACGCAGAACCCGAAACCGCCGTTGCCCGAACTCGTCACGGCAGCCGCGAAGTGCGAGCGCCGCATCGTGACGAACTCCGACCGCGTGATCGCGAATACCGACGCACTGAAAGAATCGTTCGTGCAGCTATACCCCGAGGCAGCGGCGAAAATCGTAACGGTGACGAATGGCTATCACGAAAGCCTGCTTGCCCCCGGTATTCCCGAGGGTTCGACTTATGCTCGGCAAGGCGAAGTAGAGCTGAATTACTACGGGTCGGTCTACGAGTTACGAAAACCCACAGTACTGCTTGCGGCGATCAAGACGCTTGCGGATGCAGGGCATGTCGACGGCCAAAAATTCTGTATAACGTTCACCGGCCACTGGGGGGTTGTTGATGCCGCGTGTAACGAACTCGCGGAACGACTCGAGAAGCAGGGTCTGATCCGCCGCCGGCCGGCGGTTGATCACGAGGAATACCTGGCGCGGATCCGATCCGCGCAACATCTGCTCGTGCTGCAACAGGACTTTCCACTGCAAATCCCTGGAAAATTGTATGAGTACGTCGCTACCGGCCGCCCGCTATTCCTCGTTGGCGGCGCGGGTGCTACCGCGACGCTCGTGCGCGAACGCAAGCTCGGCTATGTCTGCGCCGACGACCACGAACAACTATGCGATGCGATTCGCGCACTCGTCGAGCGCCGCCTGAAGATCGAGCCGCCGGCGTCCGCTGCGATCGCAAGCTTCGGTTATGCTGCATTGACTCGGCAACTCGTTGATATTTTTAACGAAATCACTGGTTCTTGAGACCTGGCACGACGCGCCAGTGTGGCGCACGGCTCGCACTGACGTAGTACCGCCGGTGCGGATCGATTTCCGCGAGTTCGGTCCCGGCCCCGGGGAGCAGCATACTGACGCCGCCGCAAAGTGGCACCCGGCATCTCCAGTCCCGGTCGCTTTACCGGCTTGCGGCGGTGGCGGCGAACCCGGGTGCCCTCGGAGATCTATTGCACGAACCGTTACGAGCAGATCACAGATCGTGTATCCGTATGCCGCGAGCGACGACAGTCCCGCTCTGATCTCCGCGAATGGGTACAGCGGCCGGACGCTGAATCGGGTTCGCGACATTTTCATTGATAAGGACTGCGGCAGCGCTGCCGATACAATCTGTGGGCGAGTTGGCGTTGTTGTAAACTCGGGTTAACAATGCGGTCAAAACAATTGTTGCAACGATGGATTTCTTGCGATCCATTTTGCATCATGCCGCCGGTTTTATTGTTCTCTAGCTAAGGAAATCCATGAAAGTTTCGGTATTCGGATTGGGCTATGTCGGCTGCGTAACCGGTGCATGCCTGGCTAAACACGGGCACGATGTCATTGGTGTCGACGTTAATCCCGTCAAGGTGAAACTGATTAACGACGGGGAATGCCCAATCGTTGAGCCCGGTCTCGCCGAATTGATCGCCGACGTTACGAATCCGCAGCGGGCCGAAGCCGGTGGATTTCGTGCGACCGACGATGGTGCGCAGGCAATCGCCAATTCGGATATCACGATGATTTGTGTCGGCACACCAAGCGACCAGTCAGGCAATGTCAATCTGGGTGGCGTAGGGCGGTGCGTCGCTTCGATAGCGGATTCACTCGCTGCGAAAGACGCCTACCATGTCGTGGTGGTCCGCAGCACAGTGCCGCCGGGTACGACGGACGACCTGATCGCGTCGCAAGCGGTAATTTCCGAGGCGGTAGCAGCGGGACGCCTCGGCTTCTCGATGAATCCGGAATTCCTGCGCGAAGGTAGTTCCATCGAAGACTTCGAGAATCCGCCGGTCACGATAATCGGCGAGTCGGATCCGCGCGCGGGTGAAGTGGTCGAATCGCTGTACGGATTTATCGACGCCGCGGTGGTACACCTCGATTTGCGCGCGGCCGAAATGATCAAGTACGTGAACAATGCTTTTCACGCGCTGAAGGTGACTTTTGCTAACGAAATCGGATCGTTATGCAAATCGCTCGCGATCGACAGTCACGATGTCATGAATGTCGTGTGCATGGACGACAAGCTGAATATATCACGCAAGTATCTGACCCCCGGGTTCGCTTTCGGCGGGTCGTGTCTGCCAAAGGATCTGCGTGCGCTCAATTACATCGCGCGCCACGAGGACATCCAGCTTCCGCTGCTCGACAGCATGTTGCCGAGTAACCGATTGCTCGTGGAACGCACTGCCCAACGGGTACGCGATCTGGGCAAACGGCGGGTGAGCATGCTTGGTCTGTCGTTCAAGAAAGATACGGATGATTTGCGTGAATCTCCTTTCGTTACATTGGCAGAAGAGCTAATCGGGAAGGGGTTCGAACTAAAAGTCTTCGATACGAATGTTTCCGTGTCACGACTGATCGGTGCCAACGCGGCTTACATCAAAGAACATCTGCCGCACATTGATAATGTGATATCCGATGATCTTGAGGCGGTCATGGCCTTTGGGGATGTCATTGTCGTGTGTAATTACGAAGAAGCATACGGTCCGCACTTCTCGAAACTCGGGTCGGACAAGACTGTCGTCGATCTGGCGCGTATCGCCGACGATCTACGCGGCAGCTACGCCTATGAGGGTTTGGCCTGGTAGCGATCGGAAAGTCCGTGCGTATACTTTTTCTCTCCCAACGTTTTTTGCTGCCGATGGATACGGGCGGCAAGATCCGTACCGGAAAAATTCTCGAACAACTGAGTCACGATCACGATATCGTTATCGTGGGCAACTACGATCCGGCGCGAGATGGTCCGCAGGTTTCGGAAATGAACCGATTTTGCCGGCGGTACGTGCCTGTCCCCTGGAAAGAACCTCGACGGGGCAGCATCGCATTCTACTGGCGCCTCGCAAAGAACCTCATGTCGCAGTATCCCGTGACTGCGTTGAACGATTATTCGCCGGAGCTGGAACAGGCGTTGATCAAAACCCTGGGCGAGGAAGAATTCGATCTCGCCATATGCGACTTCGTCCAGTCGGCACTCATGTTCAAATCCATCAGCGGGATCCCGACCCTGCTTTTTCAACACAACGTTGAAGCAAAAATTGCATTGCGCCACCGTGAGGCGGCAGGAAACATCTTCACGCGCGCACTCTGGTCCAGCCAGCATCGTCGCATGTTTGCGTTCGAGTCGGCATCGGTACGCGCGTTCGATAAGGTCATTGCGGTATCGGACAATGACGCCAGGATATTTGCCGACGAATACAACGCGGACAATGCCGTCAGCATCCCGACAGGTGTGGATGTCGAGTTCTACGAACCCGGACCGAGCGCTCAGATCAACCCGAAACGGATCGTTTTCTGCGGGTCGATGGACTGGCTGCCGAACGAGGATGGCATCAAGTATTTTCTCGCCGAGATCGCGACGCAGTTGAACACGCTCGAGGAGAACTGGGAACTCGTCGTTGTCGGGCGTAATCCGTCCGAAGCGATGAAGGCGGACGCGGCCAGGTTCGGGAATGTTCAGCTTACCGGCTGGGTCGACGATGTCCGTCCATACCTGCGCGAGGCTGCGGTATGTATTGTGCCTCTGCGCATAGGTGGCGGCACCCGGATGAAGATTTATGAAGCAATGGCCATGGGTAAAGCCGTCGTTTCGACGACGGTGGGAGCAGAAGGCCTTGATGTCGTGGACGGAGCGAACATCCGACTCGTCGATGAACCCGCGGAATTTGCCGCTGCAATAGGTGAGTTGTTACTCGATCACGCACGTCGCGATGCAATCGGCGCCGCCGCCCGGACGCTCGTAGTCGAGAATTTTGGTTGGCACAAAGTGGCGGCCCGCTTTGGTGAAATTTGTCGTGAGACGGCCGCGCCACGTTCGGCCGATAGCGAGACAGCGTGAGCGTAGCGATCACCACGAGCGGGGCCGACGCGCCATGACGGGTTTGCTTGAAGCGCTGTTCTGGCTGACTTCCACGTTGACGGTGTTGCCCTACCTTATCTACCCGATCCTGCTCTATGCGGGCGTCAAAATCCGCGGTAGATCCGGTGAAGTTCCGGAGCCAGCCGAATGGCCAACCGTCACCGTGGTGGTCTCTGCGCATAACGAAGAGGCGGTGATCGAAAACAAGATCCGTACGACGCTCGCCCTGGACTACCCGCGGGATCGAATTTCGGTTGTTATCGTGTCTGATGCAAGTAGTGACGCTACGAACGAAATCGTGAGCCGTCTCGTGGAGGAGGATGGGAGGGTTCACCTTGTGGAACTTTCCGAGCATCGGGGCAAGACCGCGGGACTGAATGTGGCGATGGAGACAATAACCACTGACGTCGTGGTTTTTACCGATGCGAATGCGATCTTCGCGCCTGACGCGTTACGCGAGATCTCCCGTGAGCTTTGTGGCGACAACATCGGCTATGTCGTAGGTTCAGCGTTGTATTCCGATGAGCCCGGATCGACAGCGGGGGGTAACGAAGGCCTGTACTGGAAGTTCGAACTCGCGATCAAGCAACTCGAATCGGCATTCGAATCCGTCATCGGCGGTGATGGCGCGATCTACGGCATCTGGCGACGTCTTTACGAGCCGCTGGCAGCCGAAGATATTAACGACTTCATGAATCCAATCCAGATCATCGGCGCCGGTTATCGTGGCGTTTTCAGTGCCTCGGCGCGTGCATTCGAGGATACCGCGAACGATTTCGGTAAGGAGTTTCGTCGCAAACGCCGGATCGTCTGCCGAACCTGGGGTGCACTGTTGCGTTATGGAGTGAAGCGACTCTATCGGGCCAATCCACGCTACACGTTGATGTTAATTGCCCATAAGGTCGTGCGCTGGTTCACAGCTTTGTGGATCGCGTTAGCACTCGGCGCCAATGTCGCCCTGCTGGGCATCGGTGGGCCCGGCATCTACGTTTTGACACTTGGCTTGATCGTCCTGTCCATTGTCCTGGCACTCGTCGGCTGGGTGCACTCGCTGCGCGACCCACGAGTGCCCGCGTATTTCGGGATCCCGTACTATTTCTATTTGTCGAACCTGGCCGCGCTGCTCGGCATTATTGACTATGCACGCGGTAACCGGTACGTGACGTGGCAACACGTTCGTACGTAAGCCAAGGGGCGGGGACAGCAAGCGCATGTGCGGCATAGTCGGCGTTTACCATTTCGACAGGGATTACACAGTCCGCGAGAGTGATCTCGTAGCGATGGCTGATGCCATCATCCACCGCGGACCGGACGACGCCGGGTATTATGTTCGTGGTAACGTCGGATTGGCGATGCGCAGGCTTAGTATTATTGATCTGGCGGGTGGGCATCAACCGATCTTCAGCGCGGACAAATCAAAAGCGATAGTCTTCAACGGCGAGCTGTACAACTACCGCGAACAGGCGCGAGCGCTCGACGCTCGCGGCTATGTACGTTCGACGAATTCCGACACCGAAGTCACGCTGGGTCTGTACAACGAATTCGGTATCGGATCGCTTGATCGCCTGAACGGCATGTTTGGATTCGCTATCCATGATCAGGCAACTAATCAGCTTCACATCGTGCGCGATCGGATTGGGATCAAGCCGCTGTACTATTACCGGGATGCGGACAAGATTGTTTTCGCCTCGGAAATCAAAGCGATTCTGAAGTATCCCGGCGTACGTGCAAGTCTCGACACGGACAGCCTGCCAGCATATTTCAAATACGGCTTTACGCCGGCGCCACGCACCTTGTTCGCCGGAATTTCGAAGCTGCCGCCGGCCCACCGGATGCAGATTCAAGATGGCACCGTGGGCATCGAGCGCTATTGGCAGGTGTCGTTCGCGGACAAATTCCGCCTGAGCGAAGCGGACTTGCTCGAGCAACTCGACGAACTGCTGTCGAACGCCGTTGAACTGCAGATGATCGCCGATGTTCCGCTCGGTGCGTTTCTCAGCGGTGGCCTCGATTCGAGCGGCATCGTGCACTTGATGCGCGAGAACGGGGCCGATCCGATCAAGACCTATTCCATCGGCTTCGAAAACGAATACGGCATGCACGACGAATCAGCCGATGCTGCCGTTTTCGCTCGCGATTACGCAACGGAACATCATGCGATCCTCGCCACACCGGACGTTGAGTCGCTCATTCCCCGGCTCGTGCGTATGCTGGACGAACCGCTTGCTGATTCGTCGTTCGTCGTAACCTATCTTGTCTCGCAGCTGGCGGCGGAAACGGTCAAGGTCATCCTTTCGGGGGTTGGCGGTGACGAAATCTTTGGCGGGTACCGACGCTACCTGTTTTCCAGTCTCGATCGCTACTACCGGTTTCTGCCGAGTGCCGTGCGCGAACGTCTGCTACCGGCATTAGCGCAACGTATCCCCGCCGATCGAAATAACCCCTTGCTGAATAATCTTCGCCTGGCCAAAAGTTATCTGGCGAATGGTGGGGGGGCGCCGCTGGAACGTTACACTGGTTATTTGTCGTTACTGACAAACGATCGCATAGACGATTACCTCGTTGGCGGCGCCGCGGGTGGATTCGAGTGGTTGAACGCGGAGTTCGACGCCAGTGACGCGGAGCACGTCCTCGATCAGGTAATGTATTTCGACCTGAAACATTCGTTGCCCGAGCAACTGCTCATGTTGACCGACAAGATGACCATGGCGGAGTCGCTGGAAGCGCGGGTGCCTTATCTGGACCATCGGCTGGTTGAAATGCTTGCGCGCACACCGCCGAAGTTTCGCGTCAAAGGGTTCAAGCTGCGTTACCTGCAAAAGCAGTACCTCAACGGTCGAATTCCGGATTACGTGCTGAGCCGCAAGAAAAAAGGCTTTGGCGCGCCGTTCGGCGGCTGGATCCGCGGGAGCCTGAACACAATGGTGCATGATTATCTCAGTGAGGATCGAATCCGCAGGCAGGGCTTGTTCAATCCCGAGGTGCTCAGCGGTGCCGTTGAAGAACACATGAGCAAACGTGAGGACCGGACGGATTTCATTCTCGCGAATCTTTCGTTTCAGATCTGGATGGATCAATACCTGTCCGGGGGCGCGGTGGCGGGCGATTGAGGGTGTGATCAGGTACTGCTGTGAAATTACTCGTCTACACCACGTTGTATCCCAATGCCGAACAGCCGAACCTTGGTTTGTTTGTCGAAAGAAGATTGCAGGAGCTCGTGCAACGACACCCATGCGAGGTTCGCGTAGTCGCGCCCGTGCCGTGGTTCCCCCGCTGGCTGCGCGGGAAACGTTATACGGCTTTTTCGCGGATTCCCGATCGTGAAGTGCGCGGCGGTATCGAAATTCATCACCCGCGTTATCTGGTCGTTCCGAAGTTAACGTGGCGAATTGCCCCGCTGATGCTCGTAGCGGGTTCGATAGGAACGATTCGGCGCTTGCGCAGGCAGGGCTTCGACTACGATGTAATTGACGCCCATTTCGTGTTTCCCGACGGAGTTGCAGCCCAAATGATAGGCTCGACTGCAAAAAAGCCGGTGTGCGTCACGGCCCGGGGCTCGGATATTAATGATTCGCCGCGTTACTGGTTACCGCGCAGAGCAATCCGCTGGGCGCTCGGGCGGGCCCGGGCCGTGGTCGCGGTATCCGGAGACCTGTCAAAGAAGATGCGAGAAGTGTGCGGTGAGCGACTCACGGTGCACGTGCTGCCAAATGGTGTTGATCGGACCCGGTTCTATCCGCGTGACGAGCCGCTCATCGCTGAGGAGAAGCTGACGGGCGGGCGAGTCGTGTTGGCGGTTGGAAACCTTCGCGAATTGAAAGGGCACGATATCCTTATTCGCGCGATTGCCCTGTTGCGCGACGTGTCGCTCATTATTGTCGGTACCGGTGAGGAGGAAGCAAAGCTGAGGCGGTTGATTATCGAATTGGGCGTCGCGGACCGGGTACATCTGGTTGGTGCGGTAGACAACGACGCGCTGCCTGCCTACTACAGTGCTGCCAGTGTCTTTGCGCTCGCCTCAAGCAGCGAAGGCTGCCCGAACGTCGTGCTTGAAGCCATCGCTTGCGGTACCCCGGTGGTGGCGACTTCGGTTGGCGGAATTCCCGATCTGTTGCCGGCGTCCGCGCTGCGCTTTCTCGTGACCGAACGCTCTGCGGAGGCATTCGCCGAAGCCATACGCTCATGTTTGGAGGACCCGCCGGCACGACAGGATTTGCTCGACCGGGCAGCAGAATTCGGCTGGGGATCCACGTGCTCACGATTACACGATCTGCTGCTTGCGTGTATTGGCGATAGCCGCGCAAGCGCCGGAGCGCTTGAAGAGTGAGCGCGAGGTGAACACCGCGTGAGTATAACGCCGCTGGTTTTTCTCGGTTTGTTCGCGCTCGGAGTTCTCGCGACGGTTGCCGTTCATCCACGTTACGGTATCTATACGTATTTTCTCGCATTTTTCATGTCTCCCACGCATACGTGGTGGGAAGATCTCGTACCTGATATTCGGTATCTGTTGATCGCTGGTGTTGCGACTTTCATCGCGGCATTCGCGCAAGATACAAAAACCCCTGGCATGAAATGGACCGAGATCGGGGGATTCAAAATTTTCATTGCGTTTGTCGTCTGGCTTCTCCCTATTTACCTCTGGGCGGTCGAGCCGGAGGAGCACTGGGAAGGCATCGTTTTATATGCGAAGCACTTGCTGATCAGCTACCTCATCTACCGAATCGCCGTGGACAAGGAAACGATCAAGGACTTTTCCCTCGTGATGGTCGTTGGCTGTGCGTGGTTCGGGTGGTTGGCCATGGGCAAGAGTGGTCGGCTCGAAGGTGTGGCGGGTGCGATTGCCGACGCAAACACGCTTGGCATGCACGTTTCCACTGGCGTGATGATGGGCGGCATGATGTTTCTCGGCTTTAAAGGCCACTACAAATGGATCTGTTTTGCGTGCATACCACTGGTGCTGAATACCGTAATAATCAGCGGTAGTCGCGGCGCTTTTCTCGGTCTTCTGTCGGGTGGGATCGCGGCTGCGGTGTTCTGTCCGAAGATCTACCGCAGGACCTTCGGCTTGCTGTCGATCCTGGCTGTGGTGCTCTTTTTCATGCTCGCGCACGAGCAATTCCTCGATCGGATCGCCGAGATGTTTGACGCAACGGAAGACAGCGAACAAATGCACCGGGAATCCGGAGGGCGACTTGAGATAGCTGCGCTGGGTTGGGAAATGGCCAAGGATCATCCGCTCGGTGTCGGGCACAAGGGAACCCGGGCATTGAGTCCAGGTTACATGCCGGACTATTTACTCAGCAGGGGGCGTCGGTCGGCCCACAATTCAATCATGGATGCACTTGTTTCATACGGGTTTCTGGGCGCGGGCTTGTACCTAATGTTATACCTCTGGGCAGCTAAACAATTGTTCAAACTAAGGCGAATTGCCGAGTTCGACAAAAACTACGACATCGGCATTCTGGCCACGATGTACGCCGCAGTCCTCGCCGTTGTGTTTGCTTCCGGCATGTTTTCGAATTACATCTTCGCCGAAGTTCAGTTCTGGATGATCGGTCTGATCGGGGCGACCCTTAATTTGCCGGAAGTTCGCGATCGCTCCAACGCGCGCCCCGCGCAACGCAAGCCTCTGCCTCAACGTCGAACGACCCATCCAGCTGGCGCCGGTGTCAGCAGATGAAGCGGAAATCGGTGCGTGTCCAGAACCACACTGTCGTCGGGATCGGGCTCCTGCTGGCGACTGCGGCGATCATTGTAATGGTTCAGATGAAGCCGACGTCGGACGCCCCGGCGCCCGAATCTGTCGCCACAGTCGGATACATCAATACGCGCGGCAGCGCACCCGCACCCGCGCCGGTCGAGCGTGCTGATGAATTCCTGCAGTGGCAGCAGGATCTGAAGCGACGGCTCTCTCGATTGTTCGAAATGAATGAGTTGAAATCGCAGACTGCTGTCACAGAATTGGTGAAGCGCGAGCATCCTGGCGGCGATCTGATTCGTGAAACGCTGACATTCCGTAGTTTCGATGGAACACGCATTCCGGCCGTGCTCCAGCGTAGGGCAGGTATCCAGCGCAAACAGCCCGCGGTACTGTTGATCCCGGGTCATACGAGACCTGAAGAATCGGGCCTCACGCAATTGGTTTCCGACGAAACAACATACCAGCACGCCGCTGCGACCGCCCTCGCGCGTGCTGGTTTCATCACCCTGACGTTCGAGCTTCGCGGATTCGGCGCGCTCGGACAGGCACTAAATACGGAACACCGACTTGTTGCGTACAACGCGCTGCTCGAAGGCTCGTTCTATAAACGCATTGTGTTGAGCGATGCCACGTATGCGCTTGCCGTATTGCGCGGATCCCATTTCGTCGATTCCAGTCGAATCGGCGTTGCCGGCGCGTCTTTCGGCGGTGAAGTTGCGGTGACGCTCGCTGCCTTGCAGGAAGACGTTGCCGCGATCTATTTCTCCGGGTTTGGCGGTCATGCGGGGCCCTACCAGTTTGCTGCCGGAGGCCGTGATGACCAACCGCACTACTGTCATATCATTCCCGGCATGAAAGCGCTGATGCGACGCGAAGACATGATCCTGCTGCTCGCGCCGCGTCCCGCGCTCGGCACGCGAGGCGAACGTGAAGGACCGCCGAGCGACGAATTCATGTGCGCTGCGCAAGGTGCCTGGGACGTTTTTGGTGCCGGGAGCGGATTTTCATATGCGGTTGTGCCTGGCGGCGGGCACGAGTTCTTCACTGAGGACGCCACCGAATTCTTCAAGCAAAACCTCGGCGAACCTGACGACGCGTCATGACGACGGAAGGCCCGAGCCCTGGCCGGCAAGCGCCGCTAAGGCGGCGCCTGATCCAGGGTGCGGCATGGATGGTTGCAACGAAGTGGGGCGTTCGCTTACTCGGGGTGGCGAGCACCATCGTGCTGGCGCGACTGCTCGCGCCCGAGGATTTCGGCCTTGCGGCAATGGCTATAGTCCTGGTTTCGACGGTCCGGATTCTGTTTGAATTTGGCGTCGATTACGCCGTCATCGCAAGCGACAAGGCCGATCGGAGCACCCTGGACACAGGCTGGACCCTGCGCTTGCTACAGACAGTGGGCGCGGGCGCAGCGATGCTCACGCTGGTGCCGTTTGTGCACTTTATTTACGACGATCCTCGAGTCGTACCGATCCTGCTTGTTCTTGCCCTGGCCTCGATGGTGCGAGGCGTCACCAATATTGGTGTCGTTCTGTTTCGCCGGGAGCTTCAGTTTCATCGCGAATTCGTGCTCGAGCTTGCGACAAAAATCGTCGCAATAATCGCGACACTGATAGCGGCCCTCTGGCTGCGGAACTACTGGGCGCTGATCATCGGCCTTGTCGTGAGTTACGGCGCAGAAATCGCGCTGAGCTATTTGATGCACCCGTACCGGCCGCGCTTCTCGCTCGCGAGAGCTGCTTCGATCTGGTCGTTCTCGAAATGGATGCTCGCAACCCATATCGGCAACCATATCGCGACCCGTATCGATCGCGTGTTCGTCGGTGCGCTCGGCGGGCCGCAGGTCGTCGGACATTATTCAATCGGCGGCGAAATCGCGAACATGGCGGGGCCGGAAATTACCGCGCCGGTGTCGCGTGCCCTGATCCCGGGGTTTGCGAAACTGCGTGATGAGCCGGCGCGGCTCGACCAGGCGTATCTGAAATCGCTGGCCGCGGCCGCTCTCGTCGGCGTGCCGTGCTCAATTGGGCTCGCGCTCGTCGCGCCCGTTTTCATTCCGATCGCGCTCGGGCCGAACTGGGCGACCGCCATTTCGATCGTGCAAATTCTCTGTTTCTACGCGCTGTTGCGTACGCTCGTGACCGCGAGCGCGGTGCTGAACATGGTCTCGGGGCATATCGACGCAGTCGCGAAAATTGCCCTCGTGCGCGCCGCCCTCACGCCGGTTGCCGTCTACGCGGGATTCCGGCTTGCCGGTATCGAGGGGGTGGCCTGGTCGAAAGTGTTGCTCGTGGGCTTCAATTTCTGGGCCATTTCGTGGCTCGTCACAACCACCCGCAACATCAGCAGCGCGCGCCTGGTCGAGGCTGTCTGGCGTCCACTTGCGGCTGCCGCGATTATGGCCGGCGTGGTACACCTGGTCACCGGCCTCGTCGCCTCGGGCACGGGCGGATTCGATCTCGCGGTCCAGATCATTACAGGGGCGATCACTTACGCACTCGCGATGCTCGGGCTGTGGCGCGTGTGCGGTAAACCACGCGGGATCGAGCGCGATGTGATCGAGATGCTGGCCGCCCGCCGCCACCGAAGCGCCGCGGCGGCTCAAGAGCCGTAGTGCTAAACGAACGACGGAATGTGGAGCCTCGCGCAGCTTCCCCTGCTGTGCGAGTGGAGGCCAGGCGCGAAAACGAAGGAACACCAGCACGCGAATTCGCAGTCCGGTAGTTTCAGCGTCCGGTAGGCGCCGCTAGTCGTCGAAGTGGTAGCAATAGCCCCTGGCCGCGAGCAAGTCCGTATACAAGCGGCGGTAGGCCGCGATAAACGTCGCCTGGCTGTAGCCGTCTACCACTTTCGAGCGGTTCGCCGCCGCCATCCGGTGCCGCGCCGGCGTATCGAGCGAGGCGAGCGCAGCGGCGAGCGCCACGGGTTCGTCGGCGGGAAAGAATACGGCGTTCTCGCCTTCCGCGAGCCACGTACGATGGCCGGCGACATCGGACGCCACAACCGGCAATCCGCAGGCCATCGCTTCGAGCACCGTGTTGCTCATGCCTTCGGAGAACGAGCAGTTCACATAGATATCGAATTTGCCGTACCACGCCTCCGGCGTGTCTGTAGACCCGGGGAACTCGACGAAATCCGTTGCTCCGAGCTCCTGCACGAGTGAATCGAGGCGCTCGCGTTCGCTGCCCGCGCCGACGATGACGAGGCGGTAGCGCGGCGTCCCGGGATCGCGATTCAGCATGGCGACGGCGCGCACGAGACAGGGGAAATTCTTGATCGGCTCGAGGCGGCTGATACTGCCAATGACGATCTCCTCGCCGCGCGGTGCCTCGGTTGGGGTGAACTTCGCGACGTCCACCCCGTTCTGGATCACCGTGATCGCGTTGCCATCGAGTCCCCAGACTTCGCGTACTCGCTCGGCGATCGGTTCGTTAACAGGCACGATCCGATCCGCCGCACGCGCGAGCAGGCGCTGGACAACGGTACGGTGCCAGCGCAACTGCTCCGGCAGGAACCGGCTCGCGCCGTGCTCGCCATGCACGGCAACCGGCACGCGCGCAAGGCGCGCGCAAACGATGCCTTCGAGCATGGACACCCAGTTGTGTGAATGCACGATATGCACGTCATGCGCGCGCAGGTAGCGACGCAGCGCCGCAATCGCGCGCATGTCGATCCCCGGTTGCGCGTGCAAAACCTCGTGTGTGACCCGCGGGCCGGTTTCGAGGAACGCGCCGTCGGAGTCACGCAGGGAAATGATATGGAAATTGACCCGATCCGAGGCGAACCCGTCGATCAGGCGCAGGATCCGGCGTTCGAGACCGCCATAGCCAAACGAGAAGACGACGTGGGCGATATTGAGTTCGTCGATTGTGTGCAAGGTGTCCGTCCGCGTCATGATGTGGCGCTGAACGTGGATTCTACGCTACCGGTCACGCTCGCGGCGTGCGTGAGATCGCGCGCAGGGTCACTGTCAGCGACTCGGTACTATGCGCGTCGCGTAATGCGACGATCCCCGGGGCCGACGAAGGGACGCACCGAAACGCATCCAGTATAATCTCCCGGTCCTTCATACCCCGTTCGCCCGCCACGTTCATGCCTTTCGAACTGCTGCACGAGTCCCTGTACGCCAACGCCGAATCGAACCCCGATGCCGAGGCGCTGGTCGTCCACAAGGGAGAGTCCGTCGACTATGGATCGGTCGTGGCGAGTATCGAAACGCTGGCGCGCCAGTTTCAGGCAGCCGGCATCACCGCCGGTGACCGCATCGCCGTGTACCTGCCGAAAACGCTGCTCAGCGCGCTCGCGCCGTACGCAGCCTCATTGATCGGGGCGATCTTTGTGCCTGTGAACCCGCTGCTGAAAGCGGCGCAACTGGACCATATTCTGCGCGACAGCGAAGCAAAACTGCTCGTGACGACGGCGGAGCGCGCGGCGCGACACGCGGCGTTGATAAAAGGCGAATCTCTCACCGCAGGCGTCCTCGTGGACGGTGAGCTTAGCGATCCGGATGGCTTCCCGGGACGCACGCTGAGGTGGGCAGGGGTTACCTGCGGGCCCGACCGCGATGCCAATCCGGACGCATTTCGCGCGCGTTCCGGCATCGCGGCGCTACTGTACACATCGGGTTCCACCGGCAATCCGAAAGGCGTCGTCGTGACGCACGCGAACCTGCTCGCCGGGATAGACAGCGTCGCGGAATACCTGCGTCTGTCGGCGGACGATCGCCTGCTCGCCGTATTGCCGTTCAGCTTCGACTACGGCCTGAACCAGCTGACAACGGCGCTTGCCGTCGGCGGCACGTGCGTGATGTTCGACTATCTGCTGGCGCGCGACATCCTCACCGCGCTGGCGCAACACCGGATTACCGGGCTCGCCGGGGTGCCGACGATGTGGAGTCAACTCGCGGCCCTCGAACCGCCGGACACATCGTTTCCCGCGCTGCGTTATTTCACGAATTCCGGCGGCGCGTTACCGCGTAGCGTACTGGCCCGCGTTCGCGCGCTCTTCCCCGCGGCCGATCCGTTTCTCATGTATGGCCTCACGGAAGCATTCAGATCCACCTACCTGCCGCCGAAACACATAGATGAACGCCCGGGCTCGATCGGGATCCCCATCCCGGGTGCGGATATTGTCGTCATAGATGCGACGGGGAAGCGGGCGGCAAAGGATGAAGAGGGCGAACTTGTGCACAGCGGCTGCCACGTGGCGGCGGGATACTGGAATAACCCTGCCGCCACCGCGGAGCGTTTTCGCGCCGTCCCGGGTGTCACCGATGTGACCGGAGCGCCCGTGATCGGAGTGTGGTCGGGCGATATCGTCAGGGTGGACGGTGATGGATTCCTGTATTTCGTCGGTCGTCGTGACGGGCAGATCAAAACGTCGGGTTACCGGGTGAGTCCGGAAGAAATCGAAGAGGCCGCGTACACGAGTGGGCTCATCGATATGGCCGGCGCATTCGGGATCGCTGATGAGGCCTTGGGACAGGTGATCGGGCTCGCGGTGGTTCCGCGGGCGGCGGCGACCGGGTTTTCGTCCGCGCAGGTACTCGCTGCCTGTCGCGCCGCATTACCCGCTTACATGGTACCGAAGGAGATTTTTGTGCTCGATACGATGCCGCTGAATCAGAACGGCAAGGTCGATCGGCTCGCATTGGCACACACCCATGCGCCCAGGCGCGCGGCGGACGGGTCCTGATGTGAGCACGGCACAACAACACGCGCGACTGTCCCGGATACAGCACGACCAGGGTGAACTGCTGATTGCCGGCGAGCGGCTGAGCGACCTCGCCGCGCGGGTCGGGTCGACGCCGTTCTATGCCTACGACTGGGACCTTGTCCGGCAGCGGATCGATGTATTGCGCAAAGCCTTGCCGGACCCGGTGCAATTGCATTACGCGATCAAGGCCAACCCGCAGCCCGAACTCGTCGCCCAACTCGCCGCGCTCGTCGACGGTTTCGATGTGGCATCTGCCGGCGAGATGCGAATCGCGCTCGACAGTGCCATGTCTGCGCCGCGGATCGGATTTGCGGGGCCGGGCAAGCGCATCGAAGAGCTCCGGGCGGCGGTGGTGGCCGGTGTGCGCGTGTCGGTGGAGTCATCGATCGAGATGGATCGCATCGCGACGATCGCCGCCGCAACGGGGGCGGCGCCGCGTCTGAGTATCCGGGTCAACCCGGATTTTGAGCTCAAGCGTTCCGGCGCGAAGATGGGCGGTTATGCGAGCCAGTTCGGCATCGACGTTGAGCAGGTCCCCGCGGTCGTCGCCGCGGCCCGTGCCGAGGGGCTCGAGGTCGACGGCCTGCACATCTACGCGGGTTCGCAAAACCTCGACGCGGAGGCGATCGGCGAAGCCAACCACCTGTCCCTGCAGCTCGCGAGTGAGCTGGCCGCGCAATGCGAACTCGAGCTTGTTTCGCTGAACATCGGCGGAGGCTTCGGTATTCCGTATTTCGAGAATGACACGGATCTCGATATTGCGGCCGTCGGCGCGACGCTCGGCAAGTCGATAACTGCGCACGCACGGGCGTTGCGCGGAACGCAGCTTATCGTCGAACTCGGGCGCTATCTCGTTGGGGAAGCCGGCTACTACGTCACACGCGTCGTCGACATAAAAACATCGCGCGGCGAGCGCTTCGCCGTGGTCGACGGCGGTCTGCATCATCACCTGGCGAATTCCGGCAATTTCGGCCAGGTACTGCGCAAGAATTATCCCGTTGTGGTCGGCAACAAGCTCACGGCCATTGCGGATTCGGCGCCCGTGTCGATTGTCGGTCCCTTGTGTACGCCACTGGACATGGTCGCGAAGAACATTATGTTGCCGCGTCTCGACATTGGCGACCTGATTGTCGTGCTGCAATCCGGCGCATATGGCCGTTCCGCGAGCCCGCTGGGTTTCCTCGGTCACCCGCCGCCGGCGGAAATTCTGGCCGGCGTGTGAGCAGCAGACAACGAGTGCGAACCGGGGCGCAGCCCGACGAGCGGAAGCGCCGATGGGTGGAGTGAGCGCGACGGGTTTTACCCGCTATGCCGACCTGCCGCCGGCGGCGCGCGAGTTGGCCGAGGACTTTGGCGCCACGAACCCGTTCATGTGCGGGACATGGCTGCGTGAATTCGAAGCGCGCCTGGTTAAATCGAACGAACAGCTGTGTTATGTCGTCGTCGCGGATGACGCGCGACCGCGCCTCATGCTGCCGCTGATTATCGAAACGCATCGCTGGTTGCGGGTCGCGAAAATTCGTTCCATGGCCAACTTCTACACGAACATCTACGCGCCGGTGACGGGCGCGGACCTTGAGACGGCGGAGGATCTGCCGACGATCGCGCAAACGCTGACGGACTATCTCGTCGACGCCGTGCCGCGCGCGGCGCTAATCGAATTGAGTCCCTTACGCGGTGAGACGCGATTGTATAGCGCCATGATCGATGCGTTCACAGCGCGCGGCTACGAGACCCGACGTTTCGGCAAGACTGCGAACTGGCACGAACCGTTCGCGGGCACACCAAGCTATGACGACTATCTGGCGCGACGGCCCGGACAGCTCCGCAGTACCCTGAAACGCAAAGCGCGCCTGCTTGAACGGGAAACGGTTGCGCGCATCGATATTACCGGTCCCGGAGCCGATATCGACGCGGCACTGAGCGATTTCGAATGCGTGTATACGGACAGCTGGAAACCCGAGGAGTCGAACCCGGGGTTTATCCGCGCTGTAATGAAGCACCTGATCGCCGCGGACCGCGCCCGAGCCGGCGTGCTTTATGTTGATGAAGAGCCAGCGGCGGCACAGATTTGGCTGCGCATTGGTGACCACTGGGGGGTTTTCAAACTATCCTACCGTCCGCGCTTCGCGAAATATTCTGTCGGTTCCTTGCTGACGGCGGCGATGATCGAAGAATTCCTGCGGATGCCCGATACACGTTGTATCGATTTTCTCAGCGGTGACGACGCCTATAAGGGCGACTGGGTGTCGGTGAAGGGCGAGCACTGGGGTTTCGAGTGCATCAATTTGCGCACCACCTGGGGCAAGCTGTTGTCATGGAAACGCCGCTTGAGTAACACTAGCGCCAGCAACGCCCCGTGAATTCGTTCGGTACGCCGGCCAGCGACCGGAAGCGCGCGAAGACAGGCCACACTAACAGCAGAACGAACAACGCGATGAACCCGACCGCCGACGATACGCTCGTAAACAATGTCATCACTGTACTCGACACCGTACTGGTGCTGGACGAGGCGGCTGGAACCGTGGATCGGCACACCGCACTGGTCGGCAACCTGCCCGGTTTCGACTCGCACTCCGTCGTGGCGCTGATGCTGGAACTCGAAGATGAGTTCGGGATTACGTTCGAGGACGATGAAGTGTCGGCCGAATTGTTCGAAACGGTCGGGACGCTGGCAAATTTCGTCGCGGAGAAAATTGCCGGGTAGCAAACGGGCGGCGTTCGCTACATCAGATTATCTGTAACCTGAGCGGTAGTTCCAGAACAGAAGCCAAGAACGCCGAGGGATCACCTTCGAATCGTCCAACCCGCCTGGCGAGCGGGGCGCCGAAGATTGAAGTTTCCGGTCGCACTATTACGTCCGACTCATCCGTTTCGTCGGCCAGCCACTGCGCCGCTCGACACCGACATTTTGGTGCTGGAAAGACTAAATACGTGCTTCAAATTATGAAACACCGGTCTCGATGGACCCGGTACCCTTCCCCTCCCAAGTTAATAGATATGGGAGTGGAAGGGTCAGGGATGGGGTGTAGAGAGTGATCCCGGTCCCGAAGTCGTCGTGTCTCAAGTTTACGCACATCTATTTAGAGTCTGAACGAACGGCAGTGCGCGTCCCTGTACTGCTGATACTGCGTGCTCGTGTTTTACCCGGTGATTTACGGCATTGCGGTGGCGTCCCCGGCGCTGCATAGGGATCTCGATTAGAACTGCTGGCTGGCTTTCGCTTATGAGATTGTTTAATCGTGCCCGGTAAGTAAAACGTGCACTCGTCAATTCGTCTGCGCGCTTCGAATAGCGTCGTCCGGATTGCAAATTTTGATGGCGTTGCGGCGCGCGTCGAATCCAGGTGTGCCATGGTTTGTACTCAAATCTGGGCACGGTTAGACTGCGACGGATTTCGCGCTAAGCGGTTGCGGCCGTTACCGATGACGCATTCAATAATGACAACAACATGCGGGTTCCTGATGACGGTCCGCGGTGGTTGAGGGATTCATTGATACAACCACTATTTATAGAGTCTGGCGCCGAACGCCTGTTCTGCATCCATCGCGAACCGGCAGCCGATGTTTCGGTACGCGGCAGCGTACTCATGCTGCCGGCTTTCGCCGAGGAAATGAACCGCACCCGTTCTTTCGTGTCGCGGATCTCATTCAAACTCAGCGAAGCTGGCTTCCATGTTCTGCAACCGGACCTGTCCGGCACCGGCGACAGCACCGGCGAATTTCACGACGCCGACTGGTCCCGCTGGATCGAGGAATTACGCCTGAGTTCGAGCTGGTTGCTGGATAAGGCGGGACCCATACACCTCATTTCCCTGCGCGCCGGCGCTTTGTTCCTGAGTGATTTACTCACCGCCGAACCTGATCGCTTTGCCCGCATCTGCCTCGTCGAACCCTTCGTGTCCGGTGCGGATTCCGTGCGCGAATTTCTGCAATTACGCGTGGCGCGCTCAATTTTCGAAGGCACAAAGGAATCCATAGCGATGCTCACCGAAGCGTTGGCCAACGGCGCATCGATGGAGATCGCGGGCTACGAACTGTCACCCGGTCTTTACGCCAGCCTCAACGAAGCCACGATCGAGGATGCCGGGGAGCGGGTCAGGCAAGCACTGATACTCGGTTGTGGTCGCTCCGCCGAAACACGGCGGAATGTGGCGATGCGCGAACTCGCACAGACGTGGCGCGCCGCTGGCGCCGACGCGGCATATGCGTTCGTCGCGACGGAGCCGTTCTGGTCGCAAGAGCTGCCAGGTCTTCCCACCGACGCGATCGCAAGCGTGGTTGATTTTATTACCGGAGCATCAGCGTGACGGCGACGTTTGAGCGCAGCAACGATGATGCCGGCGAGGAATTCCCCGTTGTCTTCCGCTGCGAAGGCTCGGAACTCGTCGGGGTTATCAACCGGCCCCGCGACGCCGAGCTTGGCGTTGTGCTCGTGGCCGGCGGCGACCAGTACCGCGTTGGCAGTCACCGCCTGTTCGTGCAATTGGCGCGTAATCTGGCCGCGGCGGGAGTGGCGGTGCTGCGCTTCGATCATCGCGGTATCGGCGATAACCGGGGCAATTATGATGGCTTCGAGAACACGTTCCCGGACATCGAAGCCGCGGTAGAGACGCTCTCGCACAACGTACCGGCGCTCGGCAGCCTGGCATTGTGCGGGCTGTGTGACGGCGCTTCAGCGGCGCTGATGGCCGGACACCAGATCGACCGGGTACAGGCCCTGCTACTGATTAATCCCTGGGTGCATTCCAGCAACCTCGAAGCGCGGGCACGCATCGAGGGCTATTACATCTCGCGGTTGCGCGGCAAGGAATTCTGGAAGAAGCTCGTTACCGGCAAGATCAATGTACCGAAAAGCCTGTTGTCACTTGGTGGTTACCTGATCCACTTTCTGAAGTCGGCGCTGACCCCGGAGACGACCATGCTGCGTGCACCCGGTTACGTTTATCGCATGCTTGTGGGTTTACGGCGCTTCGATGGTCGCGTGCTGGTAGCGCTGTCGGGCAACGATCTCGTGGCCCAGGAGTTTCGTGAACTCGTGAAGATGCAGCGGCGGTGGTCCGATGTGATGGGCAGGGACAATGTTCAGGTGGTCGACTTCCCGGGTGCGGATCACTCGTTCACGTCCGCCGGCGAACGCCGCGCGCTGGAGCGTGTGCTCGGGGAGGTGTTACGTGGCGAAAGCAAGGCCTAGATAACGCCCGTTCAGCGAGCTTGCGCCAGCAAGTCGATCAGAAACGTCGCCGGGATCGCATAGCTGATATTGCTCGGGTCGCGCAACAGGTTCTCCTTCGTTTTTTTCACCAGCACTTTATTGATGATCCCGATCACCGTACCCGATGCGACATCCACGAGCGGGCTGCCACTGTTGCCCGGATAGGCCGTTGCATCGAGTTGGTACACGACGTAGGGCGCGCGCAATGCCCGGATTTGATTTGCGCTCAGGCTCGCGGAGTTCGGCGCCGGTATGGCCGTCGGCGTGATCGCCGAGATGATCCCCGTGTGTGTCACCGGATAAAGACCCAGCACGGCGCCGATCGGAAATCCGGTGAACGCGATCTGCGTCCCCTCGGGGACCGGTTCCCGCCCGGCAATGCGCAGCGCCGGCGCTTTCGGTCCGCTATGACGCAGGAGGGCGAGATCGTGGGTGCGGTCCGTTGCCACAACCGTCGCTTCCTGTCCTCGGATCTGTTTGCCGGTGCCAAAAAACACCACGAGCTTTTCAAATTTCGATTCGTCGAGATCGTCAGGCACAACATGCGCGTTCGTCAGCACCAGAGAGCCGTCACCGACGACAAAGCCGGTGCCGAGCAACTTGTGTGGTGGTCGCCGGGTTGCCTGCGTTGTGCCAACCCCGACTATGCTCGGCTTGATCGCGGCGATCAGGCCAACGAGGTCGGCGGCGAACACGGTGACTGGCAGGCACATTAGCATTGCTGCCACGGCGCCCAGCGTGACGCGAATGTCTGCCTGCGCATAAGGACTATGTCGCCGGTGCAGCATTACCATTTGCGATTACGTTCCCACGCGAGTGAGGTACGCACGATCTCGTCGGCCGAAGCGTGTTGGGGATGCCAGCCCAGCAAGGTGCGGATGGCCTCAGCCTCGGCGATGAGCGAGGGTGGATCGCCTGCGCGGCGCCCGACACGTTCCACATTTATCGCTTCGCCGTGCGCGGCTTCGACGATCTCGATGATCTCGTTGACGCTCATGCCGCGGCCATAACCGCAATTGAGTGTTTGCGACTGTCCGCCGCGTTGCAGATACTCCAGTGCGTTGAGATGGGCGAGAGCAAGGTCGCTTACGTGGATATAATCGCGCACGCCGGTGCCATCGGGCGTATCGTAGTCCGTGCCGTAGACAAGCAGCTTTTCACGTTTACCCAAGGCCACCTCGCAGGCAACCTTGATCAGCAGTGTCGCGTTCGGCGTTGACTGACCGATCTCGCCATCCGGATCGGAACCGGCGACGTTGAAGTAGCGCAGAATGACGTAATTCAAGTCGCTTGCCGCGGCGGTGTCGCGGAGGATCATCTCCGACATCATCTTCGAGGTGCCGTAAGGGTTGATCGGCGCGAGCGGTGACTGTTCGCTGCAGCGCCCCGAGGCGGGGATCCCGTACACCGCGGCGGTCGACGAGAAAATAAAATTGCGTACGCCATTGCGCACGCAGCATTCGACGAGGTTGCGGGTTTTGCTCGTGTTGTTGCCGTAATACAGCAACGGATTTTCAACTGATTCCGGCACGATCGTCTTGGCGGCGAAATGGATCACCGAATCAATTGCGTTGTTGCTCAGGATCGAATCGACGAGTTTCATGTCGCCGACGTCGCCGACGACGAGTTCGCCAAACAGCACCGCTTCACGGAAACCCTTGCTCAGGTCGTCGAGCGTGGTCAGCTGGTGCCCGGCAGCGCCGAGCAGCTTGGCAGTGTGGCTGCCGATATAACCGGCGCCGCCGGTAACGAGAATATTACTCATGGGAAAAATACATCTAATTGAACGTTGCGCTTGCGTTGATGGTCGAATGGCCCGCGGGCCGCGACACCCACTAAACTAGCGGATTCCTCTGATATAATCTTTAAGCAAATGACCAGTGCGAGAGTAGAGAATTCATGAAATCCAAACTTCTCGGTCTTATTTTGATTTTACCTGCCGCGCTCGCCAGTGCGAATGACTACCCAACCCTTGAACGTGTTGACCACGTGCTAACGTGTATGCGACTCGCCGGCGGCCAGACCGTCGACAACCTCTACGCCTGTTCGTGCGAAATCGACATCATCGCCCAGGCCGTTGATTTCGAAGACTTCACCGAGGCCCGTACCTACGAGATGTACAAGCGCATGCCGGGCGAGAAGGGCGGACTGTTCCGCGAAAGCGATCGCGCCGATGAGATTGTCGCAAAACTCGAAGCCGCGCGTGCCAACGCGAAGAAGCGCTGCTTCATCGGCGCGAACCGCAAGAAAACGAAAGCCGCGCCAAACCCTGAAAGCTAAGCAACGGTCAGCGGCGCAAATTCCTTTCTGTCGCGCACTGGTTGAACATACGGTGCCGCACGTCAAAACCAACGTTTTCGGCCTCGTCCGAAACGACGGGGGCGGGCATTTTGCCCGCCCCGAAAGCGGTTGCTGGGCACAAATAAATCTCTATAATCTTTTGAAGCGTCGAGAAAAATGACGCATCGCGATTACCGGAAAAGCAAGCATAAAAATCCTGGCCCACGCAGATTCGACACCCACTATCGCAGGCGCGACGCCCGCCCTTTGGATGGCCGTTGCGAGACAGGGACAGGCGAACTTCGAGGCTGAAACGGCATCGCGGCAAACAGCTGGATTGACCAGCACAAAAAACAATAACACCGAGGTAGGCCACGCATAGTTCCACGCACGGATTCGTGTGGCGCATGCAGCACATTCCCGGATACATTCAATCGCGATTCCGAGGCGAGCGCGATCGAACGTAAAAACAGACAGATATACTCTCGACCGGCTTTCTGATCTCGGGCCGGCCAGGAGGTTAAACACCTTAGAGGTCAACACGTGACTGTTAACAGTGATAGTGAAAAAAGTGTGAAGGAGGAGGTCATGAGAAAATCATCGTTAAAACGATGGCTCATAACGGTAGCCTCTCTCGTAGTGGTTCTGGCATCCAATGGGGTGCTGGCTAACGCTGGTGTAGAGAAGCTAAACCAAGACCCCAACTATTGGGCCTTTCCGGGCGGTAACTATTGGAACTGGCGTTATACTGAGTTGAAGCAAATCAACAATACGAACGCGCACAAGCTCCAAGCAGCCTGGACATTCTCAACGGGGGTCCTGCGAGGCCACGAAGGTGGTCCGCTGGTACTGCCCGGGTCTGCAACCGGTCTTCCGCATGATACGTTGTACATTCATGCGGCATTCCCGAACAACACGTTCGCGATTAATCTCGATACGTTGGAAATCGTTTGGGAATACATCCCGGTCCAGGATTACGACGAAACCGTCCCAGTGATGTGCTGCGATACGGTGAACCGTGGTCTTGGTTACGGTGATGGCAAGATCCTGTTACAGCAGGCCGACACCACGTTGGTCGCGTTGAACGCGAAAACGGGTGAGTTGGTTTGGTCTGTCAAGAACGGCGATCCGAAACTCGGACAAACGAATACAAACGCTCCGCATGTGATGAAAGACAAGGTCATCACGGGTATGTCGGGCGCTGAATTCGGGGTTCGTTGCTGGATCAATGCCTACAACCTCAGCGATGGCAAGCGCGTGTGGCGCGCCTACAGCATGGGACCGGACGAGGATATGCTCGTCGATCCGATGAAGACGACATCGCTTGGTCAACCCATTGGTAAAGATTCTTCACTGAAGACCTGGAAAGGCGATCAGTGGAAAATCGGCGGTGGTTCGACCTGGGGCTGGTGGCCGTACGATAAAGAGCGTAACGCGCTTTACTACGGTACAGGTAACCCGTCGACATGGAACCCGGTTGTTCGCCCTGGCGACAACAAGTGGTCGATGTCGATTTTCTCGCGTGATGTAGACACTGGTATGGCCCATTGGGTTTACCAGATGACGCCTCACGATGAGTGGGATTACGACGGCATTAATGAAATGATCCTCGTCGACATGAAGGTCAAGGGTAAGGATACAAAGGCGTTGGTCCATTTCGACCGGAACGGCTTTGGTTACACCATGGACCGCACCAACGGTGCACTGCTTGTCGCCGAGAAATTTGACCCCGCAGTTAACTGGGCAACGCACGTCGATATGAAGACGGGCCGTCCTCAGGTGGTTGCGAAGTACAGCACGCATGCTAACGGCGAAGACGTCAATTCGACGAACATTTGCCCTGCCGCTCTGGGTACGAAAGACCAGCAACCGGCAGCGTTTAGTCCGCGTACTGGCTTGTTCTATGTGCCGACGAACCACGTCTGCATGAACTACGAGCCGGTCAGCGGTGGTGAGTACGTCGCGGGTCAGCCTTACGTTAACGCAGTCCTGAGTATGTTCCCCGCAGGTCGCGTGTCACCGGGCCCTGAGTTCGGTAACAACGCGGACAATAACAACCTGGGTAACTTCATTGCTTGGGATGCGGACAAAGGCAAAATCGTCTGGTCGATTCCGGAACGCTTCTCCGTCTGGAGTGGTGCACTGGCAACGGCCGGCGACGTTGTTTTCTACGGCACCTTGGGTGGCTATCTGAAAGCCATCGACGCGAAGAGCGGCAAGTTGCTTTGGAAGTTCAAAAATCCGTCTGGCATCATCGGTAACGTCAACAGCTGGGGCCATGGTGGCAAACAGTATGTTGGTGTTCTGTCCGGTGTTGGTGGTTGGGCCGGTATCGGCATGGCCGCTGGCTTGATCAACGACACGGACGGCCTCGGTGCCGTCGGCGCTTACAAGGGCTTGAACAGCTACACCCGCCTCGGCGGTGTGTTGAGCGTTTTCAGCCTGCCGTAAGCGTAGAATTACTGTTGTAATTCTGTGATCAACCCGGCGCCTCGCGAGAGGCGCCGGGTTTTTTTTTCAGCGCCTGTACGGCGCCAGAAAATCGAGAATGCTTTGTTATGAATATCCGAGTCACGAATCCCGTTGTCATGGTCGCGATGATCGCGCTGTTCGTATTGACGGCCTGCTCGAACGATGACGCGCCTCACGGGGCAGAGACACAAGCAGCCCCCGCGGCCACGGATACGCCAACACGCCAGGACAACGGCGAAATGCGATCTGCAACAAGCCCGAACCCGGCGCCAGCGAGCGCGCCCGCGCAACAGCCGATACCGAGCGCCGCACCGCAAGTCGAAGCGGAATCCACGCCGGAACCGGTGGTCGCCGAAGCTGAGCCCGATACGACCGAAGCGACGCCCGGTTCGGCACCAACGCAGCACATCGTAAAAGGGGTGGTGACGCAGTGGGCGCCGCTGGTACTGTTCGTCAAGCCGGGCGATCAGATCGTGTTCCGCCAGATGCTGGGACACGACACGGAAACGATCGACGGCATGATTCCGGAAGGTGCCAAAACGTGGAAATCGAAGCTGGGGGCGGAAGGATTTGCGGTATCGCCGAAGGTGCCTGGTATTTACATGTACAAATGCAATCCGCACGTGAGCCTCGGTATGATTGGCGCGATTGCAGTTGGCGATCCGCCGTACGCGAACCTCGCGGCGATCGAGGCACACCCTCAGAACAAGGGTATGATCGGCCGCGCAATCCGCAAACTGAAACAGGCACTGGCCAGTCAGGACGGCGGTTGAGTAGGGACCCCTTTAATCAAACGGGCGGGGACCCTAAGTCATTGACGTCCTTGACTGAAATTAGCGGTCTGGTATAAAAGCCAGCGCCCATGCGTTCAGGGTTCATTCATCGAAACGGCTCTATCGTTGCAGCACGGTGACCCGGAATACGCTTGCGGCACGTACCAGTAGAGTGCACGCCGCTCGCGCAGGGAATTTTGTACAACTGTTGGAGAATGTTTAGATGCGATTCGGAACTTTGACCTCTTTCGCGGGCCTGATCCTGGCGGCCGTCGTGGCCCAGACCGCGAGCGCCGAACAACTGAAAGTAAAAGGCGTAATCACTCAGTGGCAACCGCTCGTGCTGTTCGCACAACCCGGCGACACGGTAACGTTCACGAATATGACCGGGCACGACACGGCATCGCTTGAAGGAATGATCCCGGAAGGCGCCGAAGCATGGCGTTCGAAAATGGGCGAAGAGGCGTTCACGATCACGGTGGAGAAAGAAGGTGCTTACATCTACAAATGCACCCCGCACATTTCGACCGGCATGGTCGGTGCCATCATCGTCGGCGATGGCGACCCCGCGAATCTTGAATCGATAGAAGCGTCGCTGCCAGAGGTAAAGGTAGGCCGCAATATGGTCAACCGGACCATCAGGAAAATGAAAAAAGCGCTTGAGAAGCGGGCTGAGGGCTAGGCTCAGGACGCGCGGACGCCGCTGACGAGGCGTCCGCGCCGCAACGGATTATTTCTGACCACGCCAATCCCTCACACGTTCGTAACCACATTAAAAACTGCGTAGCAGCAAAGAATTATGAACATTACTCACAGGATTGGCCTTGCATTATCGATAGCACTGACGCTTGCGGCGTCGGTTCATGCTTCTCCGCTCGATCGCGGTTCCCTCAAAGTATGCGCGCCACCTGCAAACTTGCCGCAGTCGAACCGCGAAGGCGAGGGGTACGAAAACAAGATCGCGGAGTTGTTCGCCCAAAAACTCGGCGTGCCGCTCGAATACGAATGGTTCCCGCAGCGGATCGGCTTCATTCGCAATACGCTGCGCAACGACAACACTGAAGACGGCGTGCACAAGTGCGACCTTGTAATGGGGGTCATAGAAAATTTTGAGCTTGCCGCCACTACGCGGCCCTACCTGCACTCGGCCTGGGCGCTCGTTTACGTGAAGGGTCGCGGACTCGACTTCATCCAGTCGCAGGACGATTTGAAGGATCTCACACCTGAGCAGAAGGCCAAACTGAGAATCGGCGTCTGGGACAAGGGCCCGGCACCGGAGTGGTTCTATCATCGTGGCCTGATGGAGCAATCCACGCCCTACCAGATCATGTCCGGTGACACGGAGAGGAATCCCGGAAAAATAATCGAAGAAGACCTCGTTCAGGACAAAATCAATCTGACCCTGGTGTGGGGCCCAATCGCGGGTTATTACGCGAAAGGAATCACCGACCATGAAATCGCCGTCATCCCCATGCGCAACGAGCTGCGCATACTGTTCGATTTCCAGATTTCAATGGCAGTTCGTTACGGCGAGCCTGAATGGAAAGCGACGATCGACACACTGATCGAAGAGAATCAGGACGCGATTGATGCAATCCTCGACGACTATGGCATTCCGCGTCTCGAGCTCGTAAACACGAACAAGGCGGACGATGATGATTAGTCTTTTCCGGACGAGCATGCGGTTCATAATGCCGGCCGCATTACTGCTGCCCCTGTTTGCGCTTACCGCGACGGCCGAGGAACCTGAATTTTCGCAGGCTGAAAAGTTGCTGTGGATGACTGATCAACTCAAAATGATCGAACACCCCGTGCAACTCAATTACGCATTCGCGCGCACCGGCACATTCGAAGCGGGCTTCTCCGACAAGGTGACGTTTACCATTCGCGCGGTGAAAGACGATGGTACGAAAGCCGCCTCGGTCGATTTTTTCACCGGGGAACGGCGTTTTGATGTGCCGTCGGTCGAAAGTACGAGTGTGAATCCGATATTGAAGATTTACCTGCAGGGCGATGTCTACGAAATGAACCGGCTGACCGATCCGGACGGAAAATCGCGCGAACGCTGGCGCTATTTTCAGCGCCGTATCAAATTCGCGATGGCGGACAGTTCAGACGTCGAGGAAACCACGGTCACTTTTGATGGCAAAGCGGTACCGGCGTTCAGGGTTTCTTTTGCCCCTTACATGAACGACCCGAAGCGGGCCTTGTTCGAGGAGTTCGCAGACAAGTCGTACACAATTGTCGTGTCCGACAATATTCCCGGCTACATTTACAGCATCGAGACCGTTATTCCCGGAGCGACACCTGACGATCTGCCGTTGATTCGCGAACTGTTACAGCTCGTCAGTGTTGAGCCTGGGACCACGGATCACAGTGCTTCGCTGACGCACTAGAAACGATCCTTCGTGCGGGGAAAAGAAGCGCTCCGCAGTCGTTGCGGACGGACCCAAAACAGCTAAGCCATGGTCGCTTCGGCGGCGCATACCTTGACGGCGCAAAACTTGAATTCCGGGATTTTCCCGTGCGGATCGAGATCATCCACGGTGAGCAGATTGACGGCGGCTTCCGCATAGCAGAAGGCCATGAATACCGAGCCCGTCTGCAGTCCGGAATCCCTGCGCACCCGCGCGACGAGCTCACCACGACGGGATTCGACGCGCACGAATCCGCCTTCCTCGATATTTAGCGCGTGCATGTCCCGCGGGTGAAGGTTGACCACCGGTTCCGGTTCGATTGCATCGAGCACGCTCGCATTCCGAGTCATGCTGCCGGTATGCCAGTGTTCGAGTTGTCGACCCGTCATCAGAATGAATTGATATTCCTCATCGGGTAATTCCGCAGCGTGCGTGTACGCCGCCGCGACGAATTTCCCGCGACCACTGGGGGTGGGGAAGCCGTGCTCGAACAGTATGGGCTGACCGGGGTCGCCGACGTTCGTACACGGGTACGTCACGGAGTGCTCATTCTGCAGGCGCTCCCACGTT
Organism: Gammaproteobacteria bacterium; assembly: GCA_965216305.1. GTDB lineage: Bacteria > Pseudomonadota > Gammaproteobacteria > UBA11873. Next base: position 1,525,317 of record OZ244144.1, read on the forward strand.
ATTCCGGCGATACTCGGCACGGCCTCGCGCATTTCGTCGAAAACCTCGGCGACGTCCCGGTAATGCCAGTCGAGACCGAGGCGGTTTGCCATCTGTTCGATAATCCACAGATCCTCGCGCGCGTCACCCGGGCACGGGATTGCCTTGCGTCCCAGTTGAACACGTCGATCCGTGTTCGTGAACGTGCCCGTCTTCTCCGGAAACGCTGAAGCGGGCAGGATGACATCCGCGAAACCGGCGGTTTCGGTCATGAAGATGTCCTGTACGACGAGATGTTTCAGTTTCGCGAGCGCGGCACGCGCGTGGTTCAGGTTCGGGTCGGACATCGCGGGATTTTCGCCCATGATGTACATGCCATGCAGTTTTCCGGCATGCACGGCAGCCATGATTTCGACCACCGTGAGTCCGGGTTCGGGATCGAGCGCCGTGTTCCACAACGTTTCGAACCGACCCCGTGCCGCGTCGTCGCTAACCGCCTGATAATCGGGGAACACCATCGGGATTAGTCCAACGTCCGATGCACCCTGAACATTATTCTGGCCGCGCAGCGGGTGAAGGCCGGTCCCGGGGCGGCCGATCTGCCCGGTTAACAGCGCGAGGGAAATCAGGCAGCGCGCGTTGTCCGTGCCATGGATGTGCTGGGAAATACCCATTCCCCAGAAAATCATCGACCCGCGTGAGCTCGCATACACGCGCGCAACCTCACGCAAGGTCGCGGCGGGAATTCCGCAAATCGGTGCCACCCGTTCCGGCGAGTAGTCGCACACGGCTTCGCGCAAGGCCTCGAAGCCTTCAGTGTATTGTTCGATGTATGCCTCGTTGTGCAGGCCCTGTTCAATGATCGCGTGCATGATGCCGTTTAATAACGGCACGTCGGTGTCCGAGCGGAATTGCAGGTAGTAGTCTGCGTGTCGCGCGAGATCGGAGCGATAGGGATCGAGCAGGATCAGGGTCTTGCCGTTTTTCGCCGCGTTCTTCATGAACGTCGCCGCGACCGGATGATTAACGGTTGGTTTCGCGCCGATGATCATGATGACTTCGGCCTCGGCGACATCGGCCACCTGGTTCGAGACCGAACCTGAGCCGATGGTTTCGAGCATTGCGGCAACCGAGGAGGCGTGACACAGGCGCGTACAGTGGTCGACATTGTTCGTGCCGAAGCCGGTGCGCACGAGTTTCTGGAACAGGTAGGCTTCTTCGTTCGAGCCCTTGGCCGAGCCAAAGCCCGCAAGTGCATTCGGGCCTGATTCCCGGCGAATTTCCGCGAGACCGGCGGCGGCGGCATCGAGCGCTTCGTCCCACGTTGCCTCGCGGAACGTCGATTCGATATCCTCGTCGGCGAGAAGTTGCGTCGTCTTCGCCACGCCTTCCCGGCGTATGAGCGGCTTCGTCAGCCGGGCCGGATTATGGACGTAGTCGAAACCGTAGCGTCCCTTCACGCACAGCCGGCTGCGATTTGCGGGACCGTCGCGGCCGGCGACGAACTGGATCCGGTCGTCCTTCACATGATAGTCGAGCAGGCAGCCGACGCCGCAGTACGGACAGGCCGATTCGACAACCCGGTCGGCAATCGTATTGCCGGCGTTCGCGGCGGGCATCAGCGCGCCGGTTGGGCACGCTTGCGCGCACTCGCCGCAGCTGACACACGTGCTGTCACCCATCGGATCGTCGAGATCGAACACCACCATCGATTGCGCACCACGATATGCGTAGCCGATGACATCGTTCACCTGCTCTTCGCGGCACGCCCTGACGCAGCGCGTGCATTGAATGCAGGCATCGAGATTCACCGCGATTGCCGGATTCGACAAATCCGCGGCCGGCTGCTTCCGGCGTGGAAAGCGCGATCCGCGCACGTCGAGGAATTCCGCCCAATGGTCGAATTCGGAACGCGGTGTATAGGGTGATCGATCGCCGGGCGGCATATCGGCCTGCAGCAGTTCAAGCACCATCCGCTGTGAATGCCGGGCACGTTCGCTTTTTGACATAACCGACATACCATCGCGCGGGGTGCGACAGCACGAGGGCGCCAGCGCGCGTTCGCCGTCGATCTCGACGACGCAGGCGCGGCAATTGCCGTCGGCCCGGTAACCTTCCTTGTAGCACAGGTGGGGGATATCGGTGCCGGTGCGGCCGGCGGCCTGCAGAATCGTTTCGCCGGGCAAGGCCTCGATGGTGGTGCCGTCCAGCTCGAATGTGATCGTGTTCATATCGCCGTCCATTGACGTTACGCGAATTCCTGCGGGAAGTACCGGATGGCACAACGCAGCGGATTGGGTGCGGCCTGGCCGAGTCCGCAAATGGATGCGTCTTCCATTGCGCGGGCGAGTTCTTCGAGCAAGGTGGTGTCCCAGCGTTCAGCCTGCATCAGCGCTGCGGCTTTCGTCGTGCCAACCCTGCATGGCGTGCATTGACCGCACGATTCGTGTTCAAAGAAACGCATCGCATTCAGCGCAGCATCCCGTGCGCTATCGTGTTCGGACAATACGATGATGGCGGCTGACCCGATAAAACAACCGTGGGGCTGCAGCGTATCGAAATCGAGCGGCTCGTCGCCGAGCGAGGCGGGCAATATCCCGCCCGAGGCGCCGCCGGGAAAATAGGCATAGAACGTATGATCATCGGTCATGCCGCCACAATACTCGTCGATGAGTTCGCGCACGGATATCCCCGCCGGTGCGACGTGCACCCCGGGCTGTTTTACGCGCCCGCTGACGGAAAACGAACGTAAGCCTGTGCGTCCGCGGCGTCCATGGACGCTGAACGCGGTCGGCCCCTGCTGAATAATGTCGCGCACCCAATGCAGCGTTTCGAGATTGTGCTCGAGCGTGGGCCGCCCGAACAGGCCGACCTGGGCGACATACGGTGGCCGCAAGCGTGGCAGTCCGCGTTTGCCCTCGATCGATTCGATCATTGCGGACTCTTCGCCACAGATGTAGGCGCCCGCGCCGCGACGCAATTCCATTCGCGGCAGAGCAACCGGCGGGTCGGCGCGCAGCGCCGCGAGTTCTTGTTCGAGAATGGTGCGGCAGCCGGTATATTCGTCGCGGATGTAGAGGTAGCACGCCTCGGCTTCGATGGCCCAGGCCGCGATTAACATGCCCTCGATGAACCGGTGCGGATCACGTTCAAGATAATAGCGATCCTTGAACGTGCCGGGCTCGCCTTCATCGATGTTTACGGCGACAAGGCGCGGTGCCGCCTGCTCGCGCAGGATCGACCACTTCTGGCCCGCCGGAAATCCCGCGCCGCCGAGCCCGCGTAGCTTCGAATCCTGCAATGCCTTGACGATGTCATCGCGTCCGTGAGCGCCGGCGTGGCATTCAGTAAGCAGCTCATACCCGCCGCTTGCGCGATAGGCAGCGTAATCCGTGTAGGCCACGGTTGCCGGTTCGACTGCGCCGTGCTCCACGGCAGCCGCAACGCTGGCCCGGGACGCGTGCTCGATTGGATTCGTACCGACTACGGCGACCGGTGCACCCGCGCAACGGCCGACGCAAGGGACGGCTTGGATGCGTACATCGGCACCGCATTCCTCACGCAGTTCCGCGATGAGCTTGTCGGCGCCGTACATCGCGCAGGTCACGGATTCGCAGACCCGCACGGTGAGCGCCGGGGGTGTCGTCGTGTTGTCTTTCATAACGTCGAAGTGGTGATAGAACGTAGCCACTTCATACACTTCCGTCGTCGACAAACGCATCTCGTGCGCAAGCGCAACGCAATGCGCGCCGCTGATACACCCGTAGTTGTCCTGGATCAGGTGCAGATACTCGATCAGCAAATCGCGGCGCAGGGTTCCCGGACCCGTCAGCATCCGGACTTCCTCGACGGCGCTTTCCTCAACCCGGCGTCCGCGTTGTTGTCCTTTTGCGCGTTTGTTCACTGGCGTGCTTCCGTATTCATTGACTCAGGGAGTGGTTATCAGCAGCTCGCCCTGGCCATTCGCGCCGCGGTCGCCGGCGTATCTGCGTACGTTCTTGTCGCGGCCGAGTTTCCGTGCCGCACGCGGATCGAAAGTCGCGACGTAGCGACGTAGCAATTCGAGTATTGCGAGCGTATACGTACCGCAGGGGTTGAACGTCACGGGGATCGACGCGGGCGCCCGGGTAAGCACGATGGTGCCACGACGCATACCGATGCCGATGCCGTCCGCGCATTGGCCGGTAACGACGATCGTTCCGGCGATCATGCCAGTGCCGCACCCGGCGCCGGCATCGCCGTTGACGATCAGTAAACCGCGTCGCATGCGTTCCCCGGCGCGCGCGCCGACGCTGCCGCCGACGCGGATTACCCCGTTGCGCAATCCAAGCGATTCATCCGGCAACGCGCCGCCGAGAAAATCTCCGGCATCGCCGCTGATTTCGATCAGACCATTGCGCATGCCGCTGCCGACGAAGTTGCCGGCCGTGCCATCGACTGTAATCGCTCCAGCGCGCATGCCGGCGCCGACCCCGTCGCCAGCTGCGCCGGTAATATTCAGGTGCCCACCGGACATGTTACGCCCAAGGTGGCGCAGGCGCGGACTCGCGTTTTCAATGCCGATCTTGCCGTCGTCGCGGGGCGCGACGTCAAACAGATCACCGAGGGCAACTTGCCGGCGCCCCTGGGCGAGACGTATCGACCTGATCTCGTCAGCCTCGCGTCCACATAAGGCTTCGGGTAACAGCGCGCTGGCGTCGATGTCGAAGCCCGATGCCTGCAGTAGTGTCAGTGTGAGCCCGTTCACCGCAGTATCTCGCGTAACTTGAAATGGTACGGGCCGAGGTTACCGCCGTAGTTGCCCGCGCTGATCGCGATAATGCCGCCCTTGCGCCCCATACGGCAGGCGGCTTCGATGCCAAGTTTCGTCGCCTTGTCGATCGAGGCGGTATCGAGTCCGTCGATCACAATTTCGAGCACGGCGCCTACTTCGGCACTGAGCGCGGAGTCGACGACGCCCTTGAGAGTGGGGCAATAACGGTCGTTCGTCGAGGCGGGGAGCGCCTTGTATTTCGAACCCACCTTCGAGCCGGAACGCACCACACCGCCCGGGAATGGCATGATGACGTTCGGCACCCGGCGCATGGCCGTAATCGCGCGCTCGCTCGCTTCAAGTGCCTGGGCCTGGGTTTCCGCGAGGATGAGGAAATTGCCGCCGCCGATCGCGGGTGCGATACGCGTGGTTTCCTCACAGACGAACTCGCCGTCCATCACCGGTACGCGCCAGTAGCGTGTATCGCCGAATTTTTTCGAGATCTGATGACCGTCGCCAAAGAAGCGCAAATTCTTCCCGAGTTCGATCGGATCGCCGTCATCGAGGCCGGCGTAGCAGGCTGTGGTGGGGCACGTCAGGACGCACTGACCGACACGGTTCTGGATTTGCTTGCCGAGTTCCTTTTTGCTCATGGTAAACAGCAGCACGGAAACACCCGGGCGACCGTCGGGGGTTTCGCGCGGTTTGAGCACGCGCTCGATGCCGGCTTCACAACCGCATGCGATCACGGAAGTGGCGAAGCCGGTCATGGCGGTGCCAGCGTGTCCCGCCCAGGTGTCGTTCGCGGCGGTCACGATCAAGCGTGTGGCTTTCATCGGAAAAGCCTCGGCGAACGTATTCTCTATCACTACGCCGTTGATTTTCATGATCGACGTCGGGCCCGGTAGATTTTCAGTTTGCCGCGGCCATGATCGCGGATTTCGTCGTCGGCCACCCGCATGCGGTTTTTACGCATCGTCATGTAGCGTTCGAAATAGGCGTCGAGGTCGGCGTCAATACTGTCGTCGTACTCCGGGCGGGCGACATGCGTCGTGCCAACAGGAACGCTTTGGATACGACCATTGCGCGCGACAAGTTCGCCGCCTTTGAATACATAATCCGGGTTCGTGAACATGCGCTCGCGATCGGCATGTTCGCGGTATACGGTGATATCCGCATCGGCCCCCGGGCCGAGATGGCCTTTCGCTTTCAGTCCGAGCGATCGTGCCGGGCCGGCACGGGTCATAATCGCGATTTCATACAGGCTGTACTCGCGTTTCATCGCACTGAGATGACTCGCTGCGGCTGCATCGGGATTGATCGTTGCGAGCATGTCATTGCGAAAGCTGCGATCCATGAGCAGGCGGATCAGATGCGGGTACGTGGTGAAAGGCGCCCCGTTCGGGTGATCGGTGGTCAGGAAAATCCGCCACGGATCCTCAACGCTGAGAAACAGTTCGAGACCGATCGCCCATTGCAACGCGTTGACGAAATTCTGATCCTTGTAACGGAACGGCACGACGCCGCAACCCGCGTCGCACTCGATATCCATACCGACCCATTTTTTCGGGTGGGCATATGCGCTGCCGGCGTGCTGTCGCATGCTGTCGCCCGATTCCGTTACCGTCTGGCCGAACATAATCTGGCCAACATCGAGCGAGATATTGGGGCTCGCATTGATGCGTTCGGCGATCGCTGCGGCACCCGAGGAGAACTTGTGGTCACCTTCGGTACCGTAACTGTGGAACTGCAGGTGGGTGAGGTGCGCCGGAATCCCGTCGAGCGCGGCGATCGTGTCGAGCGTCGTGTCCATATTGCCGGGCACGCCGAGGTTACAGCCATGTATGTGCAGCGGATGCGCGAGGCCGAGCGCCTGCACTCCGCTTGCCAGCGTCTGCAGGATCGCGCGCGGCGTTACTTCGTAGTGTGCATTCTTCTCGTCGACATCGAGTTTGCGCTGATTGAATTTGAACGCATTGATGCCGCCGGGATTCACGACCTTGATCGCGAGCGCCTGGGCCGCGTGCAGGGTCCAGCCGATATAGTTGCGGATGATTTCCGGATCGGCCTTCTTGCGCAGCAGGCGCAGCAGGAAGTCGTCGTTGCCGAGCAGGGCGTAGGCACCCTTGTCGACGATCGGGGTGTCGGCCATTTCCATGTGCGCCTGGCGCGCATTAACCGGCAGCATGGCGGGTTCGAAACACGCGGTATAGCCCATCTCCGCGTAGCGGTAGCCGGCAGTCAGGGTTGACGGCGCGGCGTGGCCGCAGCCCATGCGCGGCTGGGTCCCGCGCGCAACCGCGCTGTCGGCATGGTCCTCCGGCAACATCATGCGCGCGATGTTGACCTTACCGCCGCCGATGTGCGTATGGATATCGATCCCACCCGCCATGATCGCGCAACCGCGGACGTCGATCGTCTCGTCGGCACGTCGCGATCTGCCCGGTGCGGGAACGATCTTGCCGTTCTCAAAGAATACATCCGTGCGCCGGCCGTCGATCCCGTTCGCCGGGTCGTAGACGCGCGCGCCTTTCAGTCGTGTCAGCATCAGTTCTGTTCCGCTCGTGAAATCACCATTGCGCGAGCACCTCCTGCAATACGTCCGCGGTGCTCCGGAAACGTCGCGCTCGCAACTGATCAACGTACAGCGTGACGACCGAATCCGTACGGACGAGGCGACCGGCGTGGTCGACGCCAGGCGTGCCGACCGGGATGAATACGTTTGCCCGTGTATTGGCTTCGGCCGCGGGGTCGCCGATCACGATGCTGTTGATGGCATCGTCGAGCGCGGGTAGGGGCGAATCACCGAAAGCGTCGATCCATACGAGCGTATCGATCGCGTGATCGCGCAGCAGGCGTTCCGTGCGGTAGCGTATGGGGTCGTACTCGATGGTTTTGCCGGCGAACGAAATGTGCAGCGGATAGCCTGTCAGCCAGGTGCAGACATTGACCGCGCTGATGGCGCCATTATCACCGCCAAGGGCGAGACCCGCGGCGCGCTGGTTCTGGTTCAGATCATCGATCAGGCGCGTCGTGGTCGCAATTGTGAGGTCTGCGTCGCCGGGCTGAAGTTGCCCGGGTGCCCATACGAATACGGGGTAGGCGGCCTGTTTGATCGCTTCCGCCAGCGCCGCGATACGCCGGGTGCGAGACCCTCGAGTCAGCCCGCGACCGCCGACGGCGGCGCGCAGTTGCGACATCGTTGCCGCCAGGTCGGCGGCGCTCGTGCGCAGCGTTTCCGTCGCGCAGGATTTCCTTGTCGCGGGTGCGCCGGCCTGGGGGCCGATATAAACGACGCGACGCCGCTCACGGCGATCGCGGTGCAGTGCCTGTTTCGGCTCGACGACGCGGCGCATGAAGTTCGCATACTGCGTCACGACATCGGCGCCCACCAGGATGATCAGATCAGCGCGGTTACGCACTTCCGCGAGCGTGGTCGTATACCAGCCGCGCGAATGCAGCACACGCATTCCACTGTCGAGTCCGGCCGTGTTCGCGTGGTCGAGTATCGCGCGCGAGCGTTCCGCCAGTGCAACCGCCGCACGGGCGCCGTCGACATCCGTACCGAGGCCGCTGATCAGCGGCGCCTGTGCGGCTTTCAGGATTTTCACGGCTGCTCCGATCGCTGCCGTATGGTTTGCGCGTTCACCGTTGACGAGTGCGGAACCCGCGGGCCGCGGGCGTTCGAACGCGCGGTGTGCCCGGGTGCAGGCGTTCTTGCGCGCGGTCAGTTCGTCATCGCGAATATCGATCTCGAGGTCGTCGCACAACAACGGGCAGAACGGGCACGCAACGTCTTTTACGCGTTGGACAGGAGCGGAACCGGAATGGGAACTTTTCGGCACAGTATTCGTTACACGAAAATTTTGGATAACAATTCAAACATCCGTTGCGCTCCCGGCTGCCGCAACAGAGCTACCAACGTTATCACAACGTGCGTAGCCGTACACTATCTATCCGCTGCTCATCCGTTAAACTATAGCGCTACTAAGCAATTCCATCAGCCTGTCGCCACTATCGATATGGTCGGTGCGATCGAGGACTTCCGTCAGCCATGAGCGCTTCGCCGCGTTGCGTCACCGTCGAATCGCCGGCTCGCCTGCATCTCGGGTTCGTTGATCTGAGCGGCGATCTCGGACGTAAATTCGGCTCTCTCGGCCTCGCCATCGAAGGTCTGTCGACGATTGTCACCGCAACGCGTGCGGAAGTACTGACAGCAACCGGCCTTGAATGCTCGCGAACACTTCGCTATGCGCATGACGTGCTCGACTCACTCAAGCTCGATCCGTGTGTTGCCCTTGAAGTGCATAACGCAATTCCCGCGCATGCCGGTCTCGGGTCCGGAACGCAGCTTGCGCTCGCCGTTGCCTCGGCGATCACGACCGTGTGCGATCGCGAGCGCAGCGTGCCCGCGCTCGCCGAACTGACTGGCCGTGGCGCCCGATCCGGCATCGGGATCGGCGTATTCGAGAACGGCGGCTTTGTCGTCGATGGCGGCCGCTCCGAGAAGACCAGCGTGCCACCGGTGCTCGCACGCTTCGATGTTCCCCCGAGCTGGCGCGTTATTCTCGTCCACGACGAAGCGCACGAGGGTCTCAGCGGTGCGGCGGAAACCGCCGCGTTTCGCAACGCGCCACCAATGCACACGGCACTCGCGGAGCGGCTTTGCCGGCTGACGTTGATGGGCGTTTTCCCGGCGCTCGCCGAGAGCGATTTCGAGACGTTTGCCTTGTCCATTGCACAGATCCAGGAAATCATTGGCGACTATTTCAGTCCGTTCCAGGGCGGGCGGTTTACGAGTCCCGATGTCGCCACCGCAGTCGGCTATCTACGCGATGAACACGGCCTGCGGGGGGGCGGACAAACGTCATGGGGACCGACGGGTTTCGCTTTCGCGCCATCAGCACAGATTGCCGCGGCTGCCGTCAAAGCCGCGACCGCGCGCTGCGCCGATCGGCAACGGTTACGGTTCTCCGTGCACGCGGCGCGTAACGCCGGCGCGTCGATACAACGCACAATGGCCGCACCGGAACGATCGAACGCCACGGCGTAATCAGCGGTTTCCTGCCCGCACGCGGTGAGCGCATGCGGGGTCGATTTCATCAATTGGAGTTAGCGTGAGCGATCCCTACCTGCTGCATATCTTCAGTCCGACGAAGTACGTCAGTCCGTTCGACATCAACATGGCTTACGAAGCGAATTTCGACGCCGTGATTCCCTACTGCGACGTGCAGCTCGATGAGATTCATTCATTGACGCAGGACACGATTTTCTCGCGTCGACCCGAAGGCGTTAAGCGCACGGGCATATTTATCGGCGGTCGCGAACTCGACGCCGCGCTCGATATGCTCGCTGCGTGTCGCGGCGCAATGGTGCCGCCGTTCGAAATTTCCGTCATGGCCGATCCGAGCGGTGCGATTACCACTGCAGCGGCAATGGCTGCGATTGCCGAGCGCACACTGCAGCAGAAATTTTCGCGATCGCTCGCGGGTGCTCGCGTGTTTATTTTCGGCGGCACGGGTCCGGTGGGGACGTGCGTCGCGCTGCTCTCGGCACTCGCCGGCGCCGAGGTTTCGGTGGTTTCGCATCAGGGTCTCGGTGCTGCGCAGTACGCCGCGGATCGTTGCGCGCGACGCTACGGACTCACGTTCGATGGCGTCGACGGGAGTGGCGCAGAAGCGATCGCCGCGATTATGAGTGAGGCGGAAATCGTGTTTAACACTGCCAAGGCCGGGGTTCAGGTGATCGACGCCGCGGCGCTCGCAACTGCCGGCCGTCTGCTCGTTGCCGCGGATGCGAATGCCGTACCGCCGAGCGGGATCGCCGGGGTCGAAGCGGATGCGCAACAAGCGCCGCTCGCCGCTGCCGGCGGAGACGCACTCGGCATTGGTGCGCTTGCGATCGGCGATATCAAATACCGTGTACACACCGGCTTGCTCGGACGCATGCATGCGACGGACAAACCGGTTTACCTGTCCTATCCCGAAGCGTTCGATATGGCTCGTGCGATTGTCGCCGAGCGCCTGTAGACAACGCGCATCTGCCAGCGATGCGCGCGGACGTTCTGATCATCGCCCGCTCCGGGCGGCAACTTGCGTCCGCGGCGCGCCGCGCCGGTTATACGCCGATTGTGATCGACCTGTTCGGCGATACGGACACGGCGTCGCTGTGCTCGGCGAACTTCGTGATCCCGCCGACGCATGCACTCGCATTTCCTGCCGCAAGCCTGCTCGATCTCGTGCACGGGGTTACGGCATCGCACGGCCCCTTGCCGATCGTGTACGGCAGTGGGTTCGAGGATCAGTTTCATTTGCTCGCGGCGCTGGAATCGCATGGACCACTGCATGGATGCAGCGCCGCCGCCGTCGCGGCGTGCAAGGATCCGGTGCGTTTGCGCCGGGGCCTCGCCCGGCTCGGCATCGCAAGTCCGCCAACGGCCTGGAAGTTGTCCGCGGATCCGCGCGGCTGGTTGTTGAAACAACGCGGCGGCTGCGGCGGTGATCATATTCGGCACGCGCGCGCGGAATCGATTCCCGGGCAGCGCGATTATTTCGCGGCGTTCGTCCACGGCACGCCGCTGTCGGTCGCTTTTGTTGCCCATCCCGGTGGCGTCAAGGTGCTCGGTATGTGCGCGGCGCTGCCAGGCTTGCCGGGCGACTCGGTGCCATACCGTTACACCGGTGCGGTGGCAGTGCCGGAAACGTTCGCGCGCTACGGTGACGAAGTCGAACGCATCGCGAGCGCCGTGACCGGGAGTTTCGCCTTGCGTGGTTTGTGCGGGATCGATTTTATCGCCGGTGCAGACGGTACATTAACGGTGGTTGATATCAATCCGCGCCCCGGTGCAACGTTCGACCTGCTTGCCGAGCCGGGTGATGTGTTTACCGCGCATATGGCCGCGACGCCCGTGAAGATTCGAACATACGCCGACGTACGGGCTTCGGGCGTGTGCGTTGCAACGCGATCGTTTACCGTTAGCGGCGGGTTAGACTTGCCGCCTTGGTGCGCGGACCGCCCGCGCGCGGGTACGCGGGTAGTTGCCGGCATGCCGGTCTGTTCGGCGTACGTTGCACGCGCCGGCGATGTTCCGACCACTCAATCGGTGTTGCAGGCGCGCCTTGCGCGTCTCGAGCGCCTGTTCGCTGGCGAACTGCCCGCGGACGATTCAGCCGCGGCTGCCGGCGGTTGAAGTTGCCGGGCACACGCACCCGGTGCGGTGCCGGCGGCGAGATAAACAGACACGAACAAAAGGGGAATATCTGCATGGGTGAGACGACTGTGAACGTGAGCGAACTGTCCCGACCATTGGTTGAGGCGCTGATCAAGCAGCCCGATCGGTATCGCGTGCAGGTGTCGCAGGAAGACAACGGCGTTACCATCGTCGATGCCGGGATCAAGGTTGCCGGCGGGCTCGAAGCGGGCAGGATGATCGGCGAAATTTGTCTCGGCGGACTCGGGCGCGTAAACCTCACGACGGGCACCGCGTTCAAACACTGGTCGTGGAGCGTCGATGTCCATGCGAGTCACCCGGTACTGGCGTGCCTGGGCTCGCAATATGCGGGCTGGAGCCTGAATCACGGCAAGGGCAAGGATGCGTTCTATGCGCTTGGCTCGGGGCCCGCGCGCGCGATCGGCAGCCGCGAACCGCTGTTCGACGAACTCGGATTTCGCAATTCCCCGGGTATGACGACGCTCGTGCTCGAGGTCGATCGCAAACCACCGCCTGAAGTGATCGAGAAAGTCGTCAGCTACTGTCAGATCGATCCGGAGCAATTGACGTTGATTCTTACCCCGACGACGAGCCTCGCCGGCGGGGTGCAAATCGTCTCTCGTGTGCTCGAGGTCGCGTTGCACAAAGTTCACGAACTGAAGTTCCCGCTTGACCAGATCGTCGATGGTGGCGGTAATGCGCCGGTACCGCCGCCGAGCGCCGATTTCATGACTGCGATGGGCCGTACGAACGACGCCATCCTGTTCGGCGGGCGCGTCCATCTGTATGTCGACTGTGAGGATGCAGCGGCGGAAGAACTCGCGACGGGATTGCCGAGTTCATCGTCACGGGATTTCGGCAAACCGTTCGGCACGATCTTCAAGGATTGCGGTTACGACTTCTACAAGATCGACCCGATGCTGTTCTCGCCGGCGGTGTGTGCGGTGACGTCGATCCGCAGCGGCCGCACGTTCCATGCCGGCGAGTTCCGTGAAGACTTACTCGATGAATCGTTTGGTGCGTGACCCCGAAGTGCCGGCGGCAAGCCGCGCCGTCGTTATTTTTACCGACGAACCCGGGTGGCACGGCAAGCGTCTGCGCGCGGCGTTGGCGGACGAACATTACGAGGCCCGGTTTACGAGTCTGTGTGATTGCGCCATCGATTTATCCGGTCCCGCACCACGGATCGCAATTCCGACGTTCGCGGGTTTGCCGCGGGCCGCGTTCGTCCGCGGCGTGGCCGGCGGTACGCTCGAACAGATCGTGACGCGCCTGAACATACTGCATACGCTCGGTATGGTTGGCATACCCGTATTCAATGACGGGCGTGCGATAGAGCGCACCGTCGATAAGGGACTTACGAGTTTTCTGCTGAGTAACAGCGGTATTCCGACACCGCGCTCCTTTGTGCTCGAATCCCCCGGTGCGGCGCGCGCACTCGCCGAGCGCGAGTTTCGCGCGAAGCGAAAACTCGTGCTGAAACCGTTGTTCGGATCGCAGGGCAACGGCGTTGTGAAAGTTGATTCGCTCGATGAGTTCGATCGGCTCGCGCCGTCGAACGGGGTCTATTATTTGCAGCAATACATCGATGCGGGCGAGGGGGACTTTCGCGACTGGCGCGTCTTCGTGGTTGGCGGTCGTGCGATCGCCGCGATGCAAAGGCGATCGTCACATTGGGTGACGAATCGCGCACAGGGCGCCATCTGCGAAGCGGCGTCAATTCACGACGACCGACTCGCGGAACTCGCGGAAGCAGCGGCCGCCGCCCTCGACGTCGACTACGCTGGTGTCGATCTGCTGCGCGACCGCGCGGGCCGCTGGTATGTTGGTGAAGTGAACGGGATCCCCGCGTGGCAGGGGCTGCAACGCGCATCCGGGGTCAACATCACCCAGCATCTGGTCAGTGCATTCATCGCCAGGATCCATCAGTCCACTGCGTTCGCGGCGGCGGGGTAGCGGTGTCGAACGAACGGTTTGGCATCGTATGCGATGCGCTGCGGTGTGCATGTCGCCTCGATGTGATTGCGTTCAAGCCGGGCAATGTGAGCTTCGAGGCGCCGGGTCACAACATGGAGGCGGCGGACTTCCTCGCCGCGGCGGCTCTCACTGCGCCCGCACTCTCGGCTCCGGACACGACGATAGGCGTTGCCGTATTCAATGCTGTGAGCGCCAGCGTGCGTGCAACCGCGTGCAATACGAATCTCGGTATCGTGTTGCTGGCCGCGCCTCTGGCCCACGCCGCATTGCGGCGCCGCGATGACGAATCGTTACGCATGAGCCTCGCGCGGGTCCTGCGCGGACTGACCATTGACGACGCCGCGCAGGTGTTTGCCGCGATTCGTATTGCGCAACCCGCGGGCCTTGGCCACAGCGCCGAGCACGATGTCAGTGAATCACCGCATGTGGATTTACTCGAAGCAATGCAGTTCGCCTCCGTACGGGACCGTATTGCCTATCAATACACCCACGGGTTCGTTGATGTGTTCGAATTCGGTTTACCGTTGTTGCGGGTGTATCGACAACGCTGGCAATCACTCGCGTGGGCAGCAGTTGGCGTTTACCTCGCATTGCTGGGGCGTATTCCCGATACGCACATCATGCGCAAGTTCGGCGCCGACCAGGCGCACGCAGTGGTAAGCGCCGCGAGGACGCTGGAAAGCGGTTTCAAAGCGTGCGAGAATCCCGCGACATTCGCGCCGGAGTTGAAGAAATTCGATCGCGAGTTAAAACAAAACGGCGTGAATCCCGGGACGAGCGCGGATCTGACGGTAGCGTGTCTCATCGCATTGCTGTTGGAACATGCCTAGTGAAATACGGTTCGTCTGGCTGCGACACCCGCGGCACGGCGGAATCAACCAATCAATAAGCTTGCACAAAGGTGGTGAGTAGCAATGTCCATCTTTAAGGCGCTATTCGGAACGCAGTCGAGTCAGACGGCGACGACAGAAGGAGAAAAAATCATGGCGGTTGTTGATCGCGTATTAGTAGGTGAGTCACTCGTTGGTGACGGAAACGAGGTCGCACATATCGACCTTATCATGGGGCCGCGCGGAAGCAGCGCCGAAGTCGCATTCTGCAACTGTTTGACGAACAACAAGGATGGCTTCAGCAGTCTGCTTGCTGTTGTCGCGCCGAATCTCGCCGCGAAGCCGAGCACCGTCATGTTCAACAAGGTGACGATTAAGGGCTCGAAGCAGGCGGTGCAAATGTTCGGACCCGCGCAGCGCGGCGTCGCCATGGCCGTTGCCGATTGTGTCGAAGACGGCACCATCCCGGCCGATGAAGCGGATGACATTTTCATCTGCGTTGGCGTGTTCATTCACTGGTTGGCCGAGGACGATGCGAAGATCCAGGACTACAACTACCAGGCGGTGAAAGAATCGATCCAACGTGCGGTCGCCCGTGAACCGAAAGCGGCAGACGTCGTCGCCCAGAAAGGCAGCGCGGCACACCCGTTTGCGGCGCACAGCTAAGCACGGCCGCGTCTGCGGCAATGCCTGAAGAACGCCCCGTTTACGGGGCGTTTTTTTATTCCGCGGCGAGTTCCGCGAGTTCCTGCGCACCCAGTGTGCGTTGGTGCAGGGCCGTCGCGATCAAGGCATAAGCGACCCCGTCAGCGCGCAACTGCCGCAGATCCGCGATTCCGCGTACACCACCGGCGGCGGCCAATTCAACATCGTCCCGTTGCGCACGCAGCGCGTTCAGACGCGCGCGGTTGGGACCGCGATTCTCACCTACCCGGTTAAGATCCATTGAAATTACCGTTCCCGGCCACAGTTCCGGACGCGCGATCAGCTCCGCCGGACCAAGTTCCGAGTCGTTCTTGCGATCGAGCGACAGGATATGGCGCGTGAACTCGGGCGCCGCGCGCAGCTGCGCGTAATGCTCGAGCGATGTCAGCGTTTCCGAGCCAACGACGATGCGGATGTTTTGCACAGCGGCAAACGGCAACACATCCGCGCAGGTGGCGAATCCGCCATCGAGCCAGAACTCAGCGGTCGGATGTTGCCGCGCCAGTTCAATCACTGCCGTATCGTTCGTGCCCCGGTCCATGATGCGATCGAGATCGGCGATGTAGAACGTCGTAAAAGGGTACAGTGTGCACAGCGCGGTGATGACGGCTGCTGGTTCGGGATCGGTGCACAGCGGCGTATGAACGGGTTGGTAGGCGTCGCGCCGGCCACCGGCAGCGAGTACGACAATGCCGTCTTTCAGATCGAGTACGGGGATTACGTTCATGCAGGCGCCGCAGTCTAGCGCATCGATGTCATTCGCCCAATCGCTGCGGGGCCGGCATTCAAATTTATAATGGCCGGACTATGACACGCGGACGCGGTGTAGCGAAGGAGAGACGTATTTGACGGCAAGGGCGACAACGGTTGGCTGGGACCTCGGTGGTGCTCATCTGAAGCGTGTAGTACTCGATGAACAGGGCCGCATTACGGATGCGCGCCAGCTCGCGTGTCCGTTATGGCGTGGGCTCGAGCATTTGACGGCGGCGCTGGAGTCGGCGCATACACCTGATGATGCGGTTCACGCCGTTACGATGACGGGCGAATTGTGTGACAACTTCGGCTCGCGTGCCGCCGGCGTTGCCGCGATTGCGAATACCGCCGTGCGCGTGCTCGGCAGCAAGTCGACCCGGCTCTATGCCGGACCGGCAGGCTGGCTCACAGCGGACGCGCTGAACGCGGATAACGCGCTGGGCTGCGCATCCGCGAACTGGTACGCGATGGCCGCGGCCGTCGCGCGACGATGTCCGGATGCGTTGTTGATCGATGTGGGCAGTACGACGACCGATCTCGTCCCGATCACAGGCGGGCGTGTTGCCTGTCGTGGCTTCGACGACGCCAGTCGCCTGCGTTGCGCGGAACTCGTGTACACCGGAATTGTGCGCACCCCGTTGATGGCGTTGGCTGATAGCGCACCTTTTGCGGGTGAAACACACGGCGTCGCCGCGGAATATTTTGCGAATATGGCCGACGTCTACCGCCTGCGCGGGGATCTGCCGGAGGGCGCCGATTTGCAGGACACGGCGGACGGGGAAGATTACTCGCTGGCGTCGAGTGCACGCCGCGTGATGCGTATGCTGGGAACGGATTTTGACGGTGAAATATCCCCCGCGCGCCAGGTCGCCGATTACTTCGCTTACCGCCAGTTCGATGTACTGCAACGTGCGCTGTTGCGAGTAATGAGCGGCATGAGCGGCAACTGCGTGACGATCGTCGCGGCGGGAGCCGGACATTTCCTGGTTGAGCGGCTCGCGGCGTTCAATGCGATCGAGAGTGTCAGTTTCGCTTCCCTGTTCGACCTCGCCGGTGCCGATCCGCACCTTGTGGCGACCTGCGCGCCGGCGGTGGCGGTGGCAGCGTTGCGGACCGAAGGCGCATGAGCGGTTCGCCCCGCATCCTGCCGATTCACTATCGGTCCGATCCGGCGTCGCGGCTGGCCGCGCACGGCAGTTCACCCGGGTTCGTTTATCTCGACAGTTGCGCGGGACGCACGCACGGCGGGCGCTACGACATCATCTCGAACGCGCCGACCACGGTACTGACTACGCGTGGCGGCACGACGGAAATACACACACGCGATGGCTGTGTGAAGAGCACGGCAGATCCGTTCGAACTCGTCCGTGACGCCGTCAGTACACTGCGCTGCGAATCGGCGGAGATACCGTTCTGTGGCGGCGCGATCGGTTACTTTGCCTACGACCTCGGGCGCCGAATCGAGCGTTTGCCGGTGCAGGCGGCAAGGGATATCGATATTCCGGACATGGTGGTCGGAATCTACGATTGGGCGATAGTCGTTGACCACGAAGCGAGGCGATCGTGGATTGTCGCGCAGCCGGGTTCGCGCACCGACGTCGATCACTGGCGCGATATGATGGCGGCACCCGATCCCGTCACCCCGGCGGCGTACGGCACGTCCTTCGAGGTGACATCGCCGGTAAGGCCGGAAATCACGTTCGCGGAGTACGCGGAGAAATTCGCGCGCATAAAACGCTACATCGTTGACGGCGATTGCTATCAGGTGAATCTCGCGCAGCGGTTTTCCGCCGAAGTTCGCGGTGCTTCCTGGGATGCATACCTGCGTTTGCGCAATTTGAACCCGGCACCATTTTCCGCCTACTTGCGGTTCGATCACGGCGCCATAATGAGTTCGTCACCGGAGCGATTTCTCAGCGTGAGGAACCGGCAAGTGGAAACGAAACCGATCAAGGGTACGCGGCCGCGTTCCGCCGACGGTTTGCTGGATCAGCAACTCGCCGATGAACTGCGCGCGAGTACAAAGGATCGCGCCGAGAACGTCATGATCGTCGATCTCTTGCGCAATGACCTCGGCAAGTCGTGTGCTATCGGCAGCGTTGTCGTACCGGAGCTGTTTGCCATCGAGAGTTACGCCACGGTCCATCATCTCGTCAGTACGGTACGCGGCACCCTCGCAGACGGGGTTGATGAATGCGCGTTGTTCCGAGGTTGTTTTCCTGGCGGGTCGATCACAGGTGCGCCGAAACTGCGCGCAATGGAAATCATCGAAGAACTGGAACCGTGTCGCCGCACCGTGTATTGCGGCGCGATTGGATATTTATCGGCGGATGGGACGATGGATACGAATATCGCCATTCGTACGCTCGTGCACCATCACGACCGGATGTACTGCTGGGCCGGCGGCGGCATCGTCGCCGATTCCGAACTCGACGCGGAATATCGCGAATCTCTTGATAAGGCCGCGGCAATGCTGGATGTGTTTACCCATGCCGAAATCCCCAACCTGGGTCGTTAAGCTCGGCGGCAGTCTCGTCACGGGTAGCACATTGCCGGCCTGGCTCGCGATGCTCGGCGAACTCGCCGCCAGAGTCCGGATCATTATCGTCGCCGGCGGCGGACCGTTTGCCGAAGCAGTGCGCGAAGCGCAACCGGGTCTGGGCATCGACGATGGTACGGCGCATGTGATGGCCATACACGGCATGCGTCAGTTTGCGCTCGCGCTTGCGTCACTCGTGCCGGGGGACACGCCCGGCTTGCTCACCCTCGACGCGCTTGCTCGGCGCCTTGAAGACGTCGGCCTCGTGGTCTGGGATCCGCTCGATCCGGCGCTGTCGGCCAGCGGTATACCCGCGGACTGGACCGCAACATCCGACAGTATCGCGGCGTGGGTGGGGCAACGTAGCGGGGCCACCGGCACGGTCCTCGTAAAGTCCCGTCACGCCGCGTGCGGCAGCACGCTCGCGTCGGCATTGGCCGCCGAAGGGTTCGTCGATTCCTGGCTGCCGCAGTTACTGCACGGCGGTGAGCAACCATTGTGGTGGCTTGAGTGCTCGGCGACGGAAGCGTTCACGCACCTGGTGGATGGCGCGGGATTACCGGAGCAGGCGATTACGCGCTCGCGGTAACGGCGTCTGCGAGCGTTGTCGCGCCCGAGCCCTCGATGTTCGTGTTGTCAGCGGAATAAAAAAAGCCGGTGCCCGGGTGAACCGGGCACCGGCCAATGCAGCGCGTCATAGCTCCATGCGAGGAGGCCTGGTCTAATGCCCAATTAGTCCCAGCTAAGCGCGCCGCCAGTCTGATATTCCGTTACGCGGGTTTCGAAGAAGTTCTTCTCCTTTTTCAGGTCGATCACTTCACTCATCCACGGAAACGGGTTCGTTGCCCCCGGATACTGTTCCGGCAGGCCGATCTGCGAACACCGACGGTTCGCAATGAATTGCAGGTATTGTTCGAACATCGCGGCATTGAGGCCGAGCACACCGCGCGGCATCGTGTCGTGGGCGTATTCGATCTCCAGATCAACTGCTTCTTTCAGCAGCTGGATAATTTCGCGCTGAAACGCGTCCGTCCAGATTTCCGGATTCTCCAGTTTGATCTGGTTGATGACGTCGATACCGAAATTCATGTGCATCGATTCATCGCGCAGGATGTACTGGAACTGCTCGGCAACCCCGGTCATTTTGTTGCGTCGGCCCATCGACAGGATCTGTACGAAGCCGACGTAGAAGAAAATGCCTTCGAACACCACATAGAATGCGATCAGATCGCGCAGCAGGCGCTGATTCGTCTCCAGCGTGCCGGTGTGGAAGTTCGGATCGCCGAGGCTGTCGGTGAATCGCATCGCCCATTGTGCTTTCTTGTGCACGACCGGCAGTTCGCGGTACATGTTGAAAATCTCGGCTTCATCGAGACCGAGGCTTTCCACGCAGTACTGGTAGGCATGCGTGTGCAGCGCCTCCTCGAAAGCCTGCCGCAACAGGTATTGCCGGCATTCCGGATTCGTGATGTGGCGGTACACAGCAAGCACGAGGTTGTTCGCGACGAGCGAATCGGCGGTGGAGAAAAAGCCGAGGTTGCGCTTGATTACCGTGCGTTCATCGTCGGTCAGGCCGTCGCTGCTTTTCCACAGCGCGATGTCCGCGTTCATGTTGATTTCCTGCGGCATCCAGTGGTTCGCGCAGCCGTCGAGATACTTCTGCCACGCCCACTTGTATTTGAACGGTACGAGCTGGTTCACGTCGGCGCGACAGTTAATCATTTGTTTGTCGTCTACCGCGAGGCGCTTCGCCCCGAACTCAACCTGCTCGAGCCCCGTGACTCCGGCTTCCTCCGGAGTCTCGGTTTCGCTCGGCTGTGCCGGGGCAACCGGCTGTGTTGCCGCCGTGGTGTTGACGGCCGGTTCCACAGGCTCAACGGGCGCGCGCGTACGTTCGACCCGTTCGACGGCAGCCAGAGCTTCCGTGGCCATCATCGCGGTGGTACCCGTTGGTTTATTCGACGGTTTGAATTTTTCGATCGGGTCTTCCCAATTCAGCATTTGTTATCCCTCACCTTTTTTATTTCCGGCCGCGTTTTTCCGGTCGCTGTGTTCCAGCGCACGGCAGGCCGGTTAGTACCCGGCTATTTATTGGCAAGCCTCGCAATCCGGATCGAGTATTGAGCACACCAACGATGTTTCCGGCGCGGCATCTTCCCCCTGGACCGCGTTCAGTTTGCCGTCGGCAAGCGTGCTCTTCTCGACATGGGTTGCGCCGAGCGTGCGCAGGTAATACGTCGTCTTGAGCCCGCGTACCCACGCAAGCTTGTAAAGGTTGTCCAGTTTCGAACCGTTCGGTTCCGACAGGTACAGATTCAGCGATTGCGCCTGATCGAGCCACTTCTGTCGCCGTGAGCCGGCTTCGACAAGCCAGCGCGGATCGATTTCGAACGCGGTTGCGAAAACCTGTTTGATGTCGTCCGGTACGCGGTCGATATTCGCGATGCTGCCGTCGTAGTACTTCATGTCGTTAACCATGACTTCGTCCCACAAGCCGAGGCCTTTCAGTTTCTCGACAAGGGCCATGTTGATGACGGTGAAATCACCCGACAGGTTCGCCTTCACGAACAGGTTTTGATAAGTCGGCTCGATCGACTGGCTGACCCCGCAAATATTCGAAATCGTCGCGGTCGGCGCGATCGCCATGCAATTCGAGTTGCGCATGCCGACGGTGACCACCCGCTCACGCAGGCTGTCCCAGTCGAGCGTGGTGGAGCGATCCATGTCGAGATAGCCGCCGCGGCCCTGTTCGAGCAGGGCAATCGAATCGATCGGCAGAATGCCCTGGCTCCACAGCGAGCCTTCGAAACTCGCGTAGGTGCCGCGTTCGGCGGCGAGGTTCGAAGACGCCTGGATCGCGAAGTAACTGACAGCTTCCATCGAGCGATCGGCAAATTCGACGGCTTCGTTCGAGGCGTAGGAGATGTCGAGTTTATACAGGCTGTCCTGAAAACCCATGATGCCCATGCCAACCGGACGATGACGCAGATTCGAGGCGCGCGCCGTCGGCACGCTGTAGTAGTTGTAGTCGATCACGTTGTCGAGCATGCGCATCGCGATGTTGACCGTGTGTTCGAGCTTGTTCATGTCGACGCCGGCGGCGTTGACATGCTGGGCAAGGTTGATCGAGCCCAGATTGCAGACGGCAATTTCATGGCCCGGCGAGGTGTTCAGGGTAATCTCGGTGCACAGATTGGAACTGTGCACTACGCCAGCGTGCTGTTGCGGCGAGCGGAGGTTGCACGGATCCTTGAACGTGATCCACGGGTGCCCGGTTTCGTAGAGCATGCCCAGCATCTTGCGCCAGTGATCGAGCGCACGGATTTTCTTCGCGTTCTTGACCTCGCCGCGCGCTGCTTTTTCTTCGTAAGCGACATAGCGGCGTTCAAACTCCTGCCCCACGGCATCATGCAGATCGGGAACTTCGTCCGGTGAAAACAGCGTCCATTGCTGGTCTTCGCACACGCGCTTCATGAACAAATCGGGGATCCAGTTCGCCGTGTTCATATCGTGGGTGCGACGGCGGTCGTCGCCCGTGTTCTTGCGCAACTCGAAAAATTCTTCGGAATCCATGTGCCAGGATTCGAGGTAGGCGCACATTGCGCCCTTGCGTTTGCCGCCCTGGTTGACGGCGACCGCGGTATCGTTTGCCACTTTGAGGAACGGCACCACGCCCTGCGATTTGCCGTTCGTGCCCTTGATGTGGGCGCCCATGCCGCGCACCGGGGTCCAGTCGTTGCCGAGGCCGCCGGCGAATTTCGACAGCAGCGCGTTGTCTTTCATGGCGCTGAAAATGCCGTCGAGATCGTCGGGCACGGACGTCAGGTAGCACGACGATAATTGCGGTCGCAAGGTTCCGGAATTGAACAGCGTCGGGGTGCTGCTCATGAAGTCGAACGACGACAGCAGATCATAGAACTGTATCGCCCAGCTCTCGGGTTCGATCTCATTAATCGCGAGACCCATGGCAACGCGCATGAAGAAGACCTGCGGCAGTTCGAAGCGGGTGCCATGCGATTGCAGGAAATAGCGGTCGTACAGGGTCTGCAGGCCGAGGTAGGTGAACTGGAAGTCACGTTCGGGTTTGATCGCGGCACCGAGGCGGGCGAGATCGAAATTGCCGAGGCGCGGGTCCATCAACTCAAGTTCGATCGCCTGTTTGACATAGGCTTCGAAGTAAGCGGGATAGCGCTCGGTCATTTCTTCCTGCGTTGCCGTTTGCTCGATTTTCGTGACGAATGTGAGTGCTTCGTGACGCAAGGCATCGAGCAGCAGGCGCGCGGCGACGAAGGTGTAATTCGGTTCGCGTTCGATGAACGTGCGTGCGCTCATGATCAGGGCTTTCGACACGTCCTCTTCGGCAACACCATCGAACAAGGAACGTTTCGTTTCCTCGATGACGGCCTGCGCGTCCATGTCGTCAATGCCGGTGCACGCTTCAGCGACGAGGCGCTGCATGCGTTCCTCGTCGAGCGCAACCTTCGTGCCGTCGCGGCGGCTTACCGTGAGGCCGGAGTGCGGGCGCGCGGTGGGCGCAGAGCGCGCTTTGACTTCACGTTCGCGGGCGCGTTCTTCACGGTAGAGCACATAGGCGCGGGCCACTTTATGTGCTTCGCTGCGCATGAGTCCGAGCTCAACCTGGTCCTGGATATCCTCGATATGCACGGAGCCGCCGGCGGGCATGCGGCGCGTGATCGCGGAGACGACCGATTCTGTGATCCGATCGACAGTTTCGTGGATTCGTTTCGAGGCTGCTGCGTTGCCACCCTCGACCGCGAGGAATGCTTTCGTCACCGCAACCTTGATCTTGTTGCCATCGAAAGCCGTTACCTTGCCGTTGCGTCTGATCACCCGATACTCGCCTGGTGTCGTCGCCGCGAGGTCTGCGGTGACGGGCGATTCTGTCGGTGCAACCGGGGTTTCACGTCCCGTATTGCCTGCTGAAACAGCGGCGTTCTCCAACTCCATGCTCCCTCCTGGTTTTGTTGTTTTATTTCGTTACAGACCTGTGACAGGCGCTAGCGAAATAATTTATGTTTGCGTCGTAAGCGGTTGTATAGCACCACAATAAAATGTGGTCAAGGCGTATTTATACCACAAGATAGTGTGCATTCCCTGTGTGGGAGTGATACCACAACGTGCGCGCAATCTGGGTAAAAATTGGGGATAAATCGAGTTTTACGGAACGAATCAGCGTCTTAGGGAAACTCGCGGGGTGAGTCCCGGAAGCGCAACTGCGGACCCGGCCCGGTGTGGTTCCGCGCCGGCGCGGCGCTGCTAGACTCGCACGATGAGCAAGGCCCCGTTACGGATACTGCAGATCACCGATACCCACATATACGCCGACCCGACGGCGACGCTCGGTGGCATGGATACGCGGGCCAGTCTGCGCGCGGTCATCGCGCGGGCGATGGCGCAGCCGCCGTTCGACCTCGTGTTGCTCACCGGCGACCTCGCGGCCGCGGAAGAGGCCGGTGCCTACCGTTGGCTCGTGGATGAATTAAGCACTTTCGATGCGCCGATCTGGTATGTGCCCGGGAATCACGATAACCCGGCAACGCTCTCGGCCAGTGTCGCGCCGGCCGGATGGCAGGGTTGCGGCTCACGGCGATTCGGTGAGTGGCATTTCGTGTTGCTGAATTCCGCCGTCGCCGGCGAGGAATACGGCGCGCTCGGTGATGCGCAACTCACGTCCCTGGCGCGCGGGCTCGAACAACATCCGCATACCCCCACGCTGATCGTGTTGCATCACCATCCCGTGCTGCTCGACAGTCGCTGGATGGATACGATGGTCCTCAGCGATGCCGCCGCGTTCTGGGCCCGGGTGGAGCAACATCCGCAGGTGCGCGGCGTGCTGTGGGGCCACGTCCATCAGAATTACGATTGCTACCGTGGTTCGGTACGTCTGCTCGCGACGCCATCGACGTGTGTGCAATTCGCTCCGCGCTCAGCCGATTTTGCCCGCGATCGTCTCGGCGCCGGATTCCGCTGCCTGCTACTCCACCACGACGGCACGCTGACGACAGCCGTCGAGCGCGTCTGAACGGCCGGCAACGGCCGCAACCCGCCGGCGGCGCCGCTCATACGGCGTGCCGCAGATACACTGGCCGTGCGAATTCCGGCGCGATCGCGGTGCCGGCAGCGAGTGCGGCCGCGGCGCTCGCCAGTGCGTCGCGGGCGCGGGGGAACGCGGGCTCGCCGCGCACGCAGGTGCCGGCGGGAACCCGTGACACGATGTCGTCGCGATACACGTCGGCGCCGCGCCCGACAACGAGGAACTCGGGATGCGCCGGCAAGGGCAGATCAGTCGCCGCGCCGAGCCAGTCGTCGAGCAACACCGTAACGAGCGAGCGTTCGCGATCCACGCGATAGGCGGCGCTGTAGATTTCCTGTTTGCGCGCATCCATCACCGGCACGACGATCTCGGCGGCATGCTCACGCGCACCGCCGATCGCGAGCAGCGCGAGACACGATACGGGAACAACCGGGAGATCGTGGGCGAGGGCGAGGCCCTGGGCTACGGACGTGGCGATGCGTACCCCGGTGAATGATCCGGGTCCCGCACCGAACGCGATCGCGTCGACCCGGCTACAGTCGAGCCCGGCTTGTGCGAGCAGGGAATGCACCATCGGCAGCACGAGATCGGTATGGCGTCGCGGCGCAACTTCAAAACGCTCGAGCGTTTCGCCGCCGTGCGAGAGCGCAACGGAACAGGCGTCGGTTGCTGTTTCCAGTGCTAACAAAGTGGCCATATTGATACCTGTAAAGATGCCTGCGTAATTGTCGTCGGGCGCGCGTCGCTTTCCGCTATAATCGGCCGCTATGTTCACCCCTGTCGAAGCCTATCTCGGGTGGCGCTACACACGTGCAAAACGACGCAATCACTTCGTGTCGTTTATCTCGGCGATTGCCATGTTCGGTGTCGCTCTCGGGGTCGCGGCGCTGATCACCATTTTATCGATCATGAACGGGTTCGAAAGCGAATTACGCGATCGCATCCTCGGCATGGCCGCGCACGTCGTGATTACCGCCCCCGATGGCAAGTTGCGATCGGCGCCCGAAGTGGCCGCGGTCGCGACACAAACCCCGGGCGTGATGTCCGTTGCGCCGTATATCCGCCGCGAAGCAATGCTCACGCATTATGCGAATGTCCAGGGCGTAATCGTGCGGGGAATTGAGCCGGCGGGCGAAGCCCGGGTCAGCGTCATCGCCGAGAAGATGCTTGGCGGCGATTTCGACGCGCTGCGTGCGGGAGCGTTTAACGTCGTCCTCGGCGCCGGGCTGGCGCAGTCGCTGCAGGCACGGGTGGGCAGCCGGGTGACGCTCGTTGCGCCCGAGCCCGTGCGCACGCCGGCCGGCATGGTGCCGCGCCTGAAACAGTTCACGGTGGTCGGCGTATTCGAAGCCGGGGTGCATGAATACGACACCGCCATGGCGCTCGTGCACATTGAGGATGCGGCGAAATTATTCCGCTTCCGCGACGCGGTGAGCGGTGTCCGCGTGAAAGTGGCGGACCCCTACGCGGCGCCTCGCCTCGGCGCCGATCTCGTGCAGCGCCTGCGCGCGGCGGCCGTGGACGGCGTTACCGCGACAGACTGGACGGAGACAAACGTCAATCTGTTCAAGGCGCTGAAGACCGAGAAAATCGTGATGTCCATCATTCTTGCGCTCACGATTGGCGTCGCGGCATTCAACCTCGTGTCGACGCTCGTCATGGTGGTATCGGAAAAGAACGCGGAAATCGCGGTTTTGCAAACGCTCGGCATGAACCGTCGCCGCATTCTCGCGACGTTCTTCATTCACGGCGGATTTATCGGTGTCGCCGGCATCGTAATTGGTACACTCATCGGCGTCACGCTGGCCCTCAATGTCGATGTCATCGTGGCCACTATCGAACGGACTCTGCACATGAAATTTTTATCGCCGGAGGTGTACTACATCAGCGAAATTCCGGCCCAACTCGAACTCCAGGACGTTGCGCTTGCGATCGGCGTCGCCGCTGTTCTGTGCCTGTGTGCGCCACTCTACCCGGCATGGCTTGCGAGCCGGACCGCACCCGCGCGGGCGCTGCGGTATGACTGATTTCGTTCTCGAAACCAGCGCACTGACAAAATCATTCGTCGATGGTGAATTATCCGTCGATGTACTCAAGGGCGTATCGATGCAGATCGGCGCCGGCGAAACGGTGGCGATACTCGGCGCGTCGGGCTCCGGCAAGAGCACGCTGCTACACCTGCTCGGTGGTCTCGATGATCCAACGAGCGGCACGGTCACGATCGCCGGCCAGGCGGTAGGCGCGCTCAACGATGCCGAGCGCGGCCTGTTGCGCAACCGTACTCTCGGTTTTGTTTATCAGTTTCACCACTTGCTGCCCGAGTTCACGGCGCTCGAAAACGTTGCCATGCCATTGCTGATCGGTGGCGCAAGTGTCGCGCAAAGCCGCGAACGCGCGGCCAGCAGTCTGGCCCAGGTAGGCCTTGAGCACCGGCTGCAACATCGGCCGGCGGAGTTGTCCGGTGGCGAACGGCAGCGGACGGCGATTGCGCGTGCGCTCGTTGGCAATCCGCAATGCGTACTCGCCGACGAACCCACCGGCAATCTCGATCGCGCCAGTGCAACGATGGCACTTGCCGCGATGACGGCGCTGAGTGACGACAACGGCGCTGCGCTCGTCATTGTGACTCACGACGACACGGTGGCGGCGGCGGCGGATCGCGTTGTCGTGCTGGAAGATGGCCGCGTGCGCGTGGACTAGGCGCTTGCGCACTCAGGGGCGATCGGTGCGGCGACTCAATGCGCGTGCAAGCCGGCGACGCCGCAACACCACGAGATAGGCGCGCCACAACCAGCGTACGAGCAGACTGCCGATTGCGCCCGCGCTGAGTCCGCACACGAAACAACCGACGAGCAGCGGGTACCAGATCTCGTGCAACATCGCCCCGACACCATTGAACGTCGGCTCGAACGGAATCCCTCCGAGCGCGCTCTCGTAGCCGGTGATCCATGACCCAACCTTGAACGCAAAGATGAACATCGGCGCGAACGTGATCGGGTTCGTCGCCCAAATCGCGGTGAACGTCACCGGCAGGTTCACCCGCATAACGATGGCGCACGGGATTGCCAGCAACATCTGAATCGGGATCGGGATAAAGGACAGGAACAGGCCGAGACCGACCCCGCCGGCAACCGAACGCCGGCCGAAATGCCACAGGTCCTGACTGTGCAGGTGGCGGCCGAACCAGCCGTATTTTTCCAGAGGGACCGCGTGGCGACGTCTCGCGAAGAAGTTCCTGAGCAGTGTCTTCGGACCCACGGTGTTCCTTATAACCGGCTGACAAGTGCCTCCGATAGCGAGGCGCTTGCGCTATGATACGCCGTTCAACGATCCGCGGCAGGGAATTTCGAGCCGCTGTTCATGGTGCAATAGATGAACGTCAAGGATGACATTCATGCGATTTTGCGCGTTCGCACTCGTCGCCGGGATGGCGATGCTGCACTGCCTGCCGCAGCTGCCACATCCCGCGACAACTCTCTTTGGCGTACCTGGCGCGCTGCTGTGCATGTGTCCGCGGCGCACGCGAGTGCTGGGCTTTTTTCTCGCCGGCTTCGTGTGGGCGATGTGGCACGCCGATGGCGTGCTCGCGCAACGGATCGCACCTCACGATGCCGGCCGCGTCGCGACCCTGTCGGGACGCATCGCCGCGGCGCCAACGGATTTCGGCGTCGGCATTCGCTTCCCGCTTGCGGTAACGGAACTGCGAACGCTCGACGCACGTACGCTCGCCCCGCAGCGCGTGCACGTTAACTGGTACGGCAGCGCCGACGCAGCGGTTGCCGGCGCGATGTGCGAATTGAAAGTGCGCCTCGCGGAACCTCATGGCGCGCGCAATCCCGGCGGCTTTGACCGCGAAGCGTGGCTCTTCCGGCAACGTATCGGTGCCATTGCGAGCGTGATTCCGCATCCCGCTAATACGTGTGTTGCCGGTACCGGATCGACTGGCGAGCGGGTGCGCACCGCGATCCGTGAACAGCTCAAGCGGCACCCGGGGGATGCCGCCGCGCGCGGCGTGATTGCGGCGCTTGCGATTGCCGATCGCAGCGGTCTCGACGACACCACGTGGTTGGTACTGCGCGACACCGGAACCGCGCATCTGCTCGCGATCTCCGGCCTGCATATATCCCTCGTGGCGGGCGCCACGTTTCTCGCCGTACGCCTGTTCATCGGTCTTGTGATGCCGGTCGGCCGACGCTGGCCGGCGCAGCGCCCGGCAGCGATTGCCGCGGTCGTCGTCGCAACGGCGTATGCGGCGCTCGCAGGATTCCCGGTTTCCGCCGAGCGGGCGCTCATCATGCTGACGGTCGCGATGCTCGCGGTGGTGATGCGCAAGCCCGCGGTGACGCTGGATAATTACGCGCTCGCGATGGCCGCGGTCGCCACCATCGACCCGCTAGCGCTACTCGGCATGGGGTTCTGGTTGTCGTTCACGGCGGTCGGGTGCCTGCTGCTCATCGATCTGACCCGGCGACGCGCCGGCACGCTCGCGCGGGTGCTGCGCCTGCATGTCGCGCTCGCGCTCGGCATGACCCCCTTGCTTGCGCTGTTGTATGCCAGCATCCCAGTGGCCTCGCCAATCGCGAATCTCGTCGCCGTGCCGATCGTCACGTTCATACTTGTACCCTGCGCGCTGGCGGGGGCGGCGCTGGTGCCGTTTACAGCGGGCGGCGCCGATCTGCTGTGGCAGGTAGCCGGAGCCGTGTGGTCGGCGCTGTGGTGGTGGCTATGCTGGCTCGACACGCTGCTGCCGGCGCTTGCATTGCCGGCGGCGCCATCGCCGGTGATGATTGCACTCGCCATCTGCGGGGTGGCGCTTGCGTTCGTCCCCGTGGTGCCGCGGGCGCCGGCGTTTGGCGTGGCGCTGTGCAGCGTATTGCTGATCCCGCCGGCGGCGGATCTGGCGCGCGGGACCTTACGGCTCACCGTACTCGATGTCGGCCAGGGGCTCGCCGCCGTGGTCGAAACCGCGAACCATGTCCTCGTCTACGACACCGGCCCCGGACGCGGCCAGTTTTCGGCAGGCGCCGCCGTGGTTGCACCCTATCTGCGCACGCGCGGACGCCGCCGCATCGACCGCTTGCTCGTGAGTCACGGTGACAATGACCATGCCGGCGGTTGGCCGGGACTCGCGGCGGCAGTGCCGATCACCAGCACCATGCTGAGTCCCGGTCATCGCGGCGATCACGCGGCAGCGCGGTGTCGCGGCGGCATGCAGTGGATTTGGGACGACGTGACGTTTCGCGTGCTGCATCCCGACACGGGCTACAGCGGATCGGCGAACGACCGCTCCTGCGTTTTGCAGCTCATCGCCCCCGGTGGCCGCGTGCTGCTGCCCGGCGACATCGAGACCGCGGCGGAAACGGCCCTCGTAAGCGCCCATGGCCGGCAGTTGCGCGCCGAGGTATTGATCGCACCGCACCACGGCAGTTCGACCTCATCGTCGGCGGCTTTGCTCGCGGCTGTCGCGCCGCGTTTCGCGATATTCGCCGCCGGCTATCGCAATCGCTTCGGGTTCCCTCACCCCGAGGTCGCGGCGGCCTACGCTGCCGCCGGCATCGCAACATGGACGACGGGCCACGCCGGCGCGGTGACAATCTCGATTGGCGATGGGGTATCACCACCGCGCTCATACCGCGCGAGCCATGCGCGCTACTGGCACTTGCGTGCGGACGCCGGCACGTCCGAATAATGCGCGATACCGAGGACCCTCGTGCGCGGTGGCAAGCGCGTTGCCGTGATCTTTCCGGCATACTGCGCGTCTGATATGGTCCGGTTCCGGTTGCAGACCGGACCGCACGACGGAATTTGTCAGCCAGCAGGGATGGCGCCGCCGGCGACTTGGGAGGATTTGCGTTACACGTGTTTGAATTTGTCAAAGCCGGCGGCTGGATGATGCTGCCGATACTCATCTGTTCCGTCGTCTCGATGGCGATCGTCATCGAACGCTTCTGGTCGCTGCAGACGCGGCGTATTACGCCCGGCAACCTCGTTGGCCAGGTGTGGCAGTGGGCGAAAACCGGAGTCCTCGACGACCGCCGGATCGAAACCCTGCGGGCCGGATCGCCGCTCGGACGGGTGCTCGCCGCCGGCCTTGTAAATCGCGATTACGAACGCGAGGTGATGAAGGAGAGCATCGAGGAAGTCGGACGCCACGTGGTCTATGAACTCGCGCGCTATCTCAATACGCTCGGCACCGTTGCCGCGGTGAGCCCCTTGCTTGGGCTGCTCGGTACCGTAATCGGGATGATCAAGGTGTTCGCCGCGATCACAACCCAGGGTATC
This sequence comes from Gammaproteobacteria bacterium, assembly GCA_965216305.1. Classification (GTDB taxonomy): domain Bacteria; phylum Pseudomonadota; class Gammaproteobacteria; genus UBA11873. The sequence continues at coordinate 1,556,400 of OZ244144.1, forward strand.
GGTGATGCGTCGGTACTTGCCGGCGGTATTTCGGAAGCACTGATCACAACCGCCGCCGGACTGTCCGTCGCCATTCCCACCCTGATGTTCTATCGCTATTTTCGCGGGCGCGTCGAAGGCCTCGTCGTGACGATGGAACAGGAAGCGCTGAAACTCGTCGAGGCCCTGCATGGCGCGCGCGAACTCGAAGGCGATGAAGCGGGATCGTCCCAGGCATGAATTTTCGTCCACGCCGGGAAGAGGAAGTCGACGTTAACCTGACACCTTTGATCGACGTCGTATTTTTGTTGCTGATTTTTTTCATGGTATCGACGACTTTCATCCGTGAATCCGAAATCGAATTGACGCTGCCGGAAGCGAGCGCCGAAGCGCGCAATGAACCGATCGACAAGATCGACATCGCGATCGACAAGAGCGGGCGTTTTTTCGTTAACGGCAACGCCCTGATCAACACGCAGATCGCGACGATCCGCCAGGCGCTCAACGAGGCGAAACCCGAGGAGGGCGATCCTATCGTCATCATCAGCGCCGATGCCGCGGCGACGCACCAGTCCGTGGTGACGGTGATGGACGCCGCCCGCCAGGCGGGCCTGACGCGTATTACGTTTCCGACCAAAATCCACGAAGAATGATCCGCCCGCTGTCAGCGGGCACAGGTTTGCCGAGTGAAATCGCCGAGCGAAACGCTTGAATCCATCTGGTATACACGCCACCCCGCTGCGCTCGCTCTTGCGCCGCTGGGATGGGTTTACCGTGGCGTAAGTGCTGCGCGCAGGGCCGCGTATTCAAGCGGTCTGTTGTCGTCGTATGCGACGGATGTGCCGGTGATCGTGGTCGGTAACATTACGGCCGGGGGGACAGGCAAAACGCCGCTCGTGATTTGGCTCGTGCATTATCTGCGCGCGCTCGGCTACACCCCGGGGGTTGTCTCGCGCGGATACCGGGGCGCGGCGAAGTCCTGGCCCCAGCAGGTGCGTGCGGACAGCGACCCGGCAGTGGTTGGCGACGAGGCGATCGTGATCGCCCGGCGTGCGCGCTGCCCGGTTGCGGTGGGTCCGCGACGCGGCGATGCTGTCGATGCCCTGCTGCAACACGCGGACTGCGATGTCGTGATCAGCGACGACGGCTTGCAGCACTACGCGCTCGAACGGCATTTCGAAATCGTCGTGATCGACGGCGTGCGCCGCTTCGGTAATGGCCGCTGCCTGCCCGCCGGGCCACTGCGCGAACCGCTGAGCAGGCTCGAGCGGGTCGACATGATTGTGACCAACGGCATCGCCGGGCGCGGTGAATTCAGCATGAAATACGAGGCCACACATGTACACCCGGTCGGCGCTGGCGAGGCCGTTCCGATCGAGCAGTTCGCGCCGCGCGATGTCCACGCGGTCGCCGGAATCGGCAATCCCGATCGCTTTTTCTCGATGCTGCGTGCAAAGGGACTACGCGTGCGCCAGCATCGATTCCGCGATCATGCGCGGTTCCGTCGCGCGGATTTCGAGTTCGACGACGATCTGCCGGTGATCATGACGGAAAAGGATGCGGTGAAGTGCGAACACGTGGGTGCCAGTGGCTGCTGGTATATTCCCGTCACCGCGCACTTGCCGGAAGTATTCAGCCGGCGACTTGCGACCGTATTCAGTGGAGGCAATGATGGATAGAAAACTTCTCGACCTGCTCGTCTGTCCGGTGACGAAGGGACCGTTGATCTACGACAAGGATAAACAGGAGTTGCTGTCGAAAAGCGCGCGCCTCGCCTATCCCATCCGCGACGACATTCCGGTGATGCTCGAGGATGAAGCACGCGAATTGACGAGCGAGGAAGTCGAGCGTCTGTCGGACTGAAGCGGATGACGTTCAAGGTCTATATCCCGGCGCGCTACGCGTCGAGTCGGCTGCCGGGCAAGCCGTTGCTGGAAGTCGGTGGCAAGCCGATTCTGCGCCACGTCTACGATAACGCCTGTGCCAGCGGCGCCGCCGAAGTTGTAATCGCGACCGATGACGAGCGGATTGCTAACGCCGCTGTCGCGTTCGGCGCCGCGGTGGCAATGACCTCGAGCGCGCATCCCTCCGGTACGGATCGGATCGCCGAAGCTGTCGCCGCACGTGGCGAAGCGGACAGCACGGTGATTGTGAATGTGCAGGGCGATGAGCCGCTGTTGCCTGCGGCGGTCATCGGCCAGGTTGCGGCCCTTATCAACGCCGGCGACGCTATCGATATCGCGACCATCTGTGAAGCTATCGATGATCCGGCGGCGGTGACGAATCCGAACATCGTAAAAGTTGTGCGGGGCGCTGGTGAACGCGCACTGTATTTCAGTCGTGCCCCGATCCCCTATACGCGCGACGGTGCCATCAATGTCGCGAACTACCGACGGCACGTCGGCATCTACGCCTACCGCGCCGGTTACCTGCGGCGTTTCGTCGCGCTGCCGGCGTCGGCGCTCGAGCAAACGGAACGCCTGGAACAGTTGCGGGCGCTTGCGCACAATGCTGTCGTTGTTGCCGGCGATGCGATCGCGGATTGCGGCATCGGTGTCGACACGCCGGTGGACTTCGAACAGTTGCGTGCAAGATGGGACGGTGAAACGGGATGAGAATGCTGTGAGCCAGGCGATTCTGTTTGTTTGCACCGGTAATCTGTGCCGCTCACCGATCGCCGAAGGCCTGCTGCGCCAGCGGCTTGCGGAAGCGGGGCGTACGGATGTCCGGGTTGATTCCGCGGGGATCCACGCTCGTCCCGGCGCATCGCCGGAGCCGTTCGCGATTGCGGCCGCCGCTGTATTCGGTGCGGATATCGCGGCTCAGCGCGCGCGCCAGTTCGAGCCCGGCGACTTCGCGCGCTTCGACCACATCATTGCAATGGACCTTGGCCAACTGGATTTTCTGGGTGCAACCCGGCCGGCTGACAGCGCCGCCGCGGTGCGTCTTCTGCTCGAGGATGTGGGGGAGTTCAAGCGCCTCGAGGTGCCTGATCCGTATCAGCAGGATCGCGACGCCTTCGATTTCGCCGCGCGTCTGATCGATGTCGGGGTGAACGACTTGCTGGCGCGCCTGGTCGCCTGAATGTCGGGTGGGTACCGTGGCCGGCCGGCCCGGACTCAGCGCTCGCGGTAGGTAATTCGGCCTTTGCTCAGGTCGTACGGTGTGAGCTCTACGGTGACGGTGTCACCGGTGAGTATGCGGATGTAATGTTTGCGCATTTTGCCGGAAATGTGCGCGGTGACGACATGTCCGTTTTCGAGTTCGACCCGAAACATCGTGTTCGGCAGGGTGTCGATGACAGTCCCCTGCATCTCAATGTGATCCTCTTTCGCCATTCGACCTCTTTATTTGCGCTGGTTGCGCGGTTTAGCCGGGCATTGTGCCTCAATCGAGAGAGCAGCGTAAAGTGCTGCTGTGCCCGAATCTCCGCGGGGACGGCTCAGCCGCGTTGGCGGCGGTGCTCGAGTACCGCCGCGGTTTCCCTGGCACCGGAGTCGCGCCAGGCACCGCGCAGGTAGAGCTGGTGTGGCTCGTACTCGGTTTTATAGGCCATCTTGCGGCACTCTCCGATCCAGTACCCGAGATATAACCACTTGAGACCGCGCTCGCGCGCGAGTTCGATCTCCTTGAGTACGGCGAAGCGCCCGAGGCTGCGCCGCGATTCGCTGGGGTCGTAGAACGTGTACACCGCCGAGAGCCCGTCATCGAGCTCATCGACGACGGCAACGGCGAGCAGTCGTTGTCCGCAGCGGAATTCGTAGAACGTCGTCGTGGCCCAGTTGGCAGTGAGAAAGTCGAGATAGGTATCGGGGTCCGGGTTTTCCATCCCGCCGCCGGTGTGGCGCGCCGCGATGTAGCGTTCGTACAGCGCGAAGTGCTCGGTATTGAATGCGGCGTCGTGGGCATGCAGCGTAAGGTCCGCGTTCGCGCGCAGGTTCCGGCGCTGCAGGCGCCGCGGCCTGAAGTCTGCCACGGGCACGCGGATCGGGGTACATGCCTCGCATGCCGGGCATTTTGGCCGGTAGATATGGCCGCCACTGCGGCGAAAGCCATGTTCCGACAGCAGGGTGTACGTCGCTACGTCCGGCCGCATCCGCGGGTCGACGAACAGGGTTACCGCCTGTCGATCGTCCAGGTACCCGCAAGCGTGCGGTGGCGTTGTGAAAAAGCCGAGTGACTGCGCTTGCGGTGGTTTCGTCACGCGATGACTCCATGCTGCCAGGCATCGGCATGCGGGGTTTCGTCACAGTGTTCGCGCAGCAGCGCATTGAACGTGGCGCGCGGAATTCGCTCGGCCCCGAGCGATTCGAGGTGCGGATTGTGGATCTGGCAATCGATCAATCGGTAGCCCCACTGGAGCAGGCGTTCGGTCAGGTTCGCGAGCGCAACTTTCGAGGCGTCCGTGACCGTGCTGAACATCGACTCGCCGAAGAATACGCAACCGATAGCGACGCCGTACAGGCCGCCCACGAGGTGCCCGCCGAGCCAGCACTCGATCGAGTGCGCATAACCCGCGCGGTGCAGGCCCGTATACGCATCCAGCATCGCTGCCGTTATCCACGTGCCGGGTTCGCCTCGCCGGGGCGCGGCGCAACCACGCATGACGTCCGCGAATGCGGTATCGAACGTGACATGAAATGGTCGCTTGCGCAGCGTCTTCGCGAGCGAACGCGAAATTTTCAGGCGTTCCGGGAACAGCACGGAACGCGGATCCGGCGCCCACCAGAGGATCGGCTGCCCGTCGGAAAACCACGGAAAGATGCCACGGCGATAAGCATCCAGCACGCGGTCCGGTGACAGATCGCCGCCGGCGGCGAGCAGGCCGTCAGGTTCGGCCAGCGCTTCGTCGGTGTCGGGAAAATCGTCGGCCAGGCGATTCGACCGCACCCAGTACAACGAATCCGTCACGCGCCACCCAGGCGAATGGCATCGTCGAATTCAGGCAACTGCTTGTAGGCCCGATGGCCGCTCAGATCATCGATGTACTGATCGATGTGATGCGTTTCGCGCGCCAGGAAATCCGCAATGGCCCGGCGAAAATTCGCATCGGCAATCCAGTGCGCCGACCACGTTTTGACTGGATCAAAGCCGCGCATGATTTTGTGTTCGCCTTGCGCGCCTGCATCGAAGCGGGTGAGTCCCTGTTCGATGCAGAATTCGATCGTCTGGTAGTAGCACAGCTCGAAATGCAGTTGCTTGAAGTGTTGTGAACAACCCCAGTGCCGCCCGTACAGCGTGTCGCTGCCGCGCATCGAAAATGACCCCGCAACATATTCGCCCTCGTGCCGGCCGAGCACGAGCAACGGGGCATCCGGCAACGCTTCGGAGAGGTAGCGAAAAAACGGCTCGGTAAGGCGGGGCTCACCCCATTTGCGATAAAACGTCGAACAGTAGAATTTGTGAAAGACCGCCCAGTGCTCGGGCGTGATTGTATCGCCGTAGAGCACTTCGATTTCCATTCCCGGCTGTTGCGCATCACGTCGTTCACGCCGGATTTGCTTGCGCCGCTTTGAATTCAGGGCGCCGAGAAAATCGTCGAACGTCGCGTAATCGCGATTGAACCAGTGATACTGACAACCGGCACGCAACAGCAGCTCATGGCCATGCAGTGCGATCGCCTGATCCGGATCAGGAAACAGGATGTGCAGCGATGATGCGTCGTTCTGTCCCGTGATTTCGACTGCGGCGCCGATCAGGGCGGGCGCCGCGATCTCGAGTGTCGCGGGGTCGGCGACGAGCAAACGTTTGCCGGATGCGGGGGTAAACGGAATGGCCGAAACGAATTTCGGATAATAGCGGCCGCCTGCGCGTTCGAACGCGTCGGCCCACGCCCAGTCGAAGACGAACTCGCCGTAGGAATTCGTGCGCAGATACAACGGCATCGCGCCGATGAGTTTGTCCGCGTCGTCGTGCAGCAGAATATGCGAGCCGTACCAGCCCTGTGGTTCGAGACAATCGTGCAGTTCGAGCCCACAAAGAAACTCGTGACTCAGAAACGGATCACCGTCATGGTTCAGCGCGTTCCATGCGGCGGGTTCGACCTCGCTGAGCGAGCTGATCGCAGTCAGCTTCATTGTTCGGGCTGGTCGGCCTCGACGTTCAAACTGTAGCCGAGCAATTTTCGCGTGGCCTGTTTGGAGCGACTGAGCGAGAACTTCGCCTCGCGATACTGGCCGTTACTAACGGTGTAGCGAAACGTCACGGCATTGCCGTTCAGCAGCCGATGGACGATGAGCGAGTGGATCCCTCGATCGACGATTTCGCCGAGCGAAAACGTGACGTCCTTGTCCGCCATAGTGCAGTCCGGGCCGGGATCAAAGTGATGCATGGGTGTGCGTTCATCGATTTGAAACGTTGGACAACTCGTGGCGGCGAACGTTTCGAAACCGGGCCCCAGGGTCAGACGGAGAAATATCGTATCGGTGGCATCAACGAATAGTTCGAGGCGTTGGCCGTGTTCACCGTTAACCGCGGCGACCGCGCGCTCGCCGGCGGTGGTTGTCTGCCACGCAGCGTTGGCGGCGGACATTACGGCGCTCGACAGGATCACAATGATGGGCAGCCAGTGAATCTTCACGTTCGTACAACGGTTCGGCAACGACGCAAAAATGCTAACACACCGTTCGCGCGGAGAATGCCTGACGGCTCCGATTCGCAACGCGACTCGCCCCCAAGCGGCGCTTATTTCTTCGGTGCGTCGTGCCCGCCGGTATACACGGGAAACGGTGCGATGTTGCTCGTGGTGCCGTCAGCATCGGTAATTTTCGCCGGTCCGCTTTTCTCCACTTCGTCGATACGGATCACCGAATGCATTGGAACGTAAGTGCGTTCGACGCCCTCGAATTCGGATTTCAGGTTTTCTTCGGACGGATCGACGACGAGCGAGGTTTTCTCGCCGAACACGAAATCCTCGATTTCGATGAAGCCGAACAGGCCGCTCTGGTGTACCTCGCGCGCGTAGACTTCGTAGACCTTGCCCTGGTTGTGGAAAGTCACCCGAAAAGTTCGTTTTTTCTTCGTCATGTGCGTCCGTCAGAGGCTCGTGTAGGGCCGAGAGTACCATATCGATCTGCCGTCCAACGGCGACCTGGCAGCGTGAACGATGTTGCGTTCGCCTGACTCGCGCGGACCTCCCGAAGCGCAACCACGTTCCGCGCGGAAATCATCAACCGTAAGTCAGCGGGCCACCGGGACCGAGCGGAATACCAAGTCCCAGCCACAGCAACAGCATCGCGATCCAGACCACCGCGAACACCGCGGCATACGGCAACATCAGCGCCACAACGGTGCCGAGGCCCGCGGTTGGCACGTAGCGCTGCACGAGCGCGACGATGATCACCATATAGGGGTTCAGCGGCGTGATTACGTTCGTGATCGAGTCGCCAACGCGATAAGCAAGCTGGGTCAGTTCCGGGCTGATCCCGACATACATGAACATCGGCACGAATACGGGTGCGAAAAACGCATACTTGGCCGATGCTGAGCCGACCAGCAGGTTGCCGCACATGACGACGATGATGAAGATCGTCAATAGCGCCCAGACGGGAACCGCGAGTTCCGTCAGTGCCTGGCCGCCGGTAATCGCGAGCATTTCACCGAGCCGCGTGTATTTGAACGTTTCGATAAACTGCGCAGCGAAGAACGCGAGCACGATATAGGGTCCGAGCTCCGCGACGGTACGTCCCATCGCGTCGGCAACGTCGCGCTCGTTCGTGAACACGCCGCTGACAAAGCCGTAGACGATACCCGGCACGACGAAGCCGACGAACAACAACGGAACGGTCGCCTCCACCCAGCGCGGAAAGCGCGCGCCGGTACCGTACAGCGGCGCGTCCGGAAGCACGATCAGCGCGGCGATCAGCGCAGCGGTGACGGCGAGCGCGCCAAGCGCGTAGCGCATTGCGCGAGGGTTGGCCGGATCAGTGGCTGGTTCGTCGCGCGCGGATAGCGCAGCGATCCCGTTGCGTGGCTCGACGATCCAGGCCGTAACTGCCCAGCCGACGGTGGTCAGGACGATAGTCGAGACGGCCATAAACCACCAGTTTGCGGTGACCGCGACGCGGTAAGCGGGATCGGCGAATTGCGCGGCCGCCTCGGTGAATCCCGCCATGAGCGGATCAACGGCGGTGATCACGAGGTTGGCGCTGAAACCGGCGGAGATGCCGGCGAACGCGGCGGCGATTCCCACCACCGGTGAACGATTGTTGAGCACGAACAGCAAGGCTGCGATCGGCGGCAGCACGACGTAGCCGGCGTCGAGCCCAACCGAGGAAATGATGCCGAGAAACACCACCGTCGGGGTAAGCAGTCGCGGACTGACGGCATTCGCAATCGCCGCCAGCAGCGCGGGAATGAATCCGCTGCGCTCCGCGATCCCGATCCCGAGCATGCCGACAAGCACTATCCCGAGCGGCGGGAAGGCGAGGAAGTTCTCGACGAGATGGCTGATCAACCACCAGATCCCGTCTGCGTTGAGTACGCTTTGCGCGGTGATGCTGGCGCTTGCGAGACCCGGTTCGCCGGGTCCTGCGGACGGTTTGTCCACCGCCCAGCCGGTGCCCGCCGCGAGCGCCGATAACAGCATGACGAGTACGGTCAACCCCGCGAACAGGATCGCCGGGTGGGGCAGGCGATTGCCGATCCGTTCGATGCGGTCGAGGAGATGCGACATCGAATGCACGCCCGCGCGGCGGCTAGATCTCGACCGTTTTCAGCGGTGAGAAATCGGCGATGTCCTGATAGCCGTGATAGCCGCGCGGATTGCACAACACGCGCGTGCGTTCGTGCTGATAGTCCGCAACGAAATGGACGTGACCGTGAAACCATGCGTCGATGGCGTAGCGCTCGAAGTAGTTGTCGAGATTGTTGCAGTACGTTTCGCGATAATCCGAACCGTCGGCGTAGGGCCAGCTGCGCGCGCTCGGCGCGTGGTGCGTAACGACGACGGTTTTGCCGTCGAACGGCTGGTCGAGTTCGCGCGCAAGCCAGAAGCGTGATTCCCAGTTGATGTCATAGATTTGCTCGGGCGTGAGTTCACGTGATGCGCAGCGGATCTGCAGGTAGTCGTTCATTTGCGTGCGTGCGTGTCGCATCACGGCCTCGTCGCCGTCGCGGTAATCCGTCCAAAGGGTTGCGCCGAGGAAGCGGACGCCGGCGATTTCGGCCGCGGCATTTTCGAGGAAATGCACTTGCGACCGGGCGGTTGCCTCGGCAATCGCCGCACGCGTATGCACGAGATCGCCACCGTAGTATTCGTGGTTGCCGGCCACATAGATTGTCGGGCGATCAAAGCGCTTCAACCACTCGATGCCCTGCAGGCCGACACCGATATCCCCGGCGGCGACGATCACGTCGGCGTCCGTGGACGGGATGTCGAACTCGCCGAACTCGAGATGAATGTCGGAAAAAAACTGAATTTTCAAGGACGTAAAGTTCTACGGATTATTATTAGCCGGGCGATCCGGCATTGTGGTTGAGCGGGCCACGGCGGTCAATCGCGCGGCGCGCGCGATGAAATCTCCGAGCGCGTCGTAATAGGGCTGCCCGGCCTGTACGAACGCATCGTTGTGACCGCCGTGCAGGCGGTAGAACTGCTTCGGCCCGGGGGCGGCCGCGAACAGACGCTCGGCCTGGGCGAAAGGAATGAGGGCATCGGTCTCACTGTGCGCGACCAGGATTGGTGCACGCACCTTGCGGATATGCTCGAGGCTCGGGTATTTAAAGCGCAACAGCAAACCCGCCGGCAGGTAGGGGTAGTGGACGCGCGCCATCTCAGCGAGCGAGCTGAACGTGGATTCGACGATGAGCGCGCGTGGCGTCACCCGGGCAGCGAGTTCGAGGGCGACGGCGCCGCCGAGCGAGCGGCCATAGATCACGATATCGTCGGGCGCGAGCCCCAGGGTGTCGGTGAGGTAAGTCCATGCCGCGCTCGCATCGGCGTAGGTGCCGTTTTCGCTCGGGGCACCTTCGCTGTTGCCGTAGCCGCGATAGTCAATCGTCAGCACATTGGCATCGAGTTCATGCAGCCGCGCGACCGTGAGCGGCCGGTCCGCGATCGTGCCGGCGTTACCGTGAAAGAACAGGACCGTGAAGCCGGCTCCCGGCTGCGTGATGTGCCAGCCGTGGATGCGCACCCCGTCGGCGGTGTCGAGCAGGACGTCAGCATAGGTGTATCCGAGCTCGCCAGGATTCGTCGATAGCCCGCGGGTGGGGTGAAACACAAGCCGGGCCTGCCAGAAGTAGACGTAGGCCGACAGTGCCAGCCAGCCGCACGCCGCGGAAATGAGCAGGGTTTTCAACATGTTCCGCTCCGGTCGCCGAAAGCGCTTGGCGCGTGCTTTCCGGCTAGCCAAGAACTGACGCATGCGTTATCATAAAAATCTATAAGTAACATATATTTAATTGATCTTTGGAGATCTTGGATTAAGCCATGGCGCAGGCGGTTCGCAAGCGGCCCAGTGTCGCGGACCCGGTATCATCCCTCGTGGTGCAACGGGTAAAAGAGGGCATCCTAATCGCGCTCGGCGGGATTGCGCTATTCCTGCTGATCGCGCTGTGGTCGCATCACCCCTCCGATCCCGGCTGGTCGCATACCGGCACGTCCGACCCGGTGCGCAACCAGTGCGGCATCGTCGGCGCCTGGATTGCCGATATCGCCCTGTACCTGTTCGGTGGTTTCGCTTACGTGTTTCCACTCATGATCGCGTTCGCCGGCTGGGTCGTCTTCCGCGAGCGCGCCGAGGATAACGGCTGGGACTATTTCTACCTGAGCGTGCGCGGGATCGGCTTTGTCCTGACCCTGGCCATGGGGTGCGGCCTGATCTGGGTGCGTTCGCGCGATCTCGTCGGCGAACTGCCGCACAACGCCGGCGGCATTCTCGGTGACGTCGTCGGTGGGGTCTCATTCACGATTTTCGGCCACCTCGGTGGCTCGTTGCTCATGCTCGCGCTGTTCCTCACCGGCGTGACCCTGTTCACCGGGCTGTCGTGGTTGTGGGTGATGGACAATCTCGGTCATTACACGCTGCGTGGCATCGAACGCGGCCGTGAATACTTCGATCAACTCGTGGACTATATCCAGGGCCAGCGCGCGCGCCGCGAGCGCACCGCGGTGATGAAGGAGGAGGCGATCAAACAGGAGCGCCGGCCACCGGTGTTTATCGAACCGGTGGTGAAGGATGTCCCGAGCGGTGACCGGGTGGAGAAAGAAAAGCAGACCGTCCTGTTCGAGCGCTCCGCCGAGACCTCGTTGCCGGCGCTGAACCTGCTCGATGCGCCGGTGGCGTCCGCGGGCGGCTATTCCACCGAGGCGCTCGAGGCAATGTCGCGCCAGGTCGAGTTGAAGCTGAAGGACTTCGGCATCGATGTCGAAGTTGTCGCCGTCCATCCCGGTCCCGTGATCACGCGCTTCGAGCTGATGCCGGCGCCGGGGGTGAAGGCGAGCCGGATCACGAATCTGTCGAAGGACCTCGCCCGCTCGCTGTCGACGATCAGTGTGCGGGTGGTGGAAGTCATTCCGGGCAAGTCCGTCATTGGTCTCGAAATCCCGAATGAGCGTCGCGAGATCGTGAGCCTGAGCGAAATCCTCAATTCGAAGGAATACGACGCGAGTCACTCGAAACTGACCCTGTCGCTCGGCAAGGATATCGGTGGCAAGCCGGCCGTCGTCGATCTCGCGCGCATGCCGCATTTGCTCGTTGCCGGTACCACCGGTGCGGGTAAATCCGTGGCGCTGAACGCGATGATCCTGAGCCTGCTGTACAAATCGACGCCCGCGGACGTGCGACTGATCATGATCGATCCGAAGATGCTCGAACTGTCCGTGTATGAAGGGATCCCGGCGCTGCTTGCGCCCGTGGTGACCGACATGAAAGAAGCCGCGAACGCGCTGCGCTGGTGTGTCGCGGAAATGGAGCGTCGCTACCGCCTCATGGCCGCGCTCGGCGTGCGCAACATCAGCGGCTACAACCGCAAAGTGGAGGACGCGATCAAGGCGAAACAGCCGATCCCGGATCCCTTGTACACGCGCGTGCTCGAGGACGAGGAGATCCCGACACTCGTGCCCTTGCCTTATATCGTGGTTATCGTCGACGAACTCGCCGACATGATGATGACGGTGGGCAAAAAAGTCGAAGAGCTGATTGCCCGGCTCGCGCAGAAAGCGCGTGCGGCCGGGGTGCACCTGATCCTCGCGACGCAACGCCCGTCGGTTGACGTGATCACGGGACTGATAAAAGCGAATATACCGTCTCGGATCGCATTCCAGGTGTCGTCCCGCGTGGATTCGCGCACGATCCTCGACCAGATGGGCGCCGAGACCCTGCTCGGCCACGGCGATATGCTCTACCTGCCGCCGGGTACGGCGTTACCGCTGCGCGTGCACGGGGCCTTCGTCTCCGACCAGGAAGTGCACAAGGTCGTGGAACAACTGAAAGCGACGGGTGAGCCGGAATATATCGACGATGTGCTCAACGGCCCGAGCGACCCGGCGGAAGCCGGCATTCCGGGGCTCGATGACGGTGCCGGCGGGGAAGAGATGGATGAGCTTTATGACCACGCGGTGCGCATCGTGACGGAGTCGCGCCGGGCGTCGATTTCCGGCATTCAGCGCCGGCTCAAGATTGGCTACAACCGCGCCGCGCGTATGGTCGAAGAGATGGAGCGCGCCGGGGTCGTCGGTGAGTTACAATCCAACGGCTCGCGCGAGGTGCTGGCACCGCCACCGCCGAAGGACTGATCCGCCATTGCGGTGTCCTCGCGGTGGCGCGCGTCATGCACTGCCCTGATACCTTCGACGGACCCCAAACCAGTGCCCCGACTTTCGCTCACTTTCCTCCTGTTCGTACTGCTCAGTCCCGGCGCCGCGGCGCTCGACGGCGGGCGTGCACGGCTGGACCGCTTTCTGGCCGATCTGACGAGTTTCACCGCCACGTTCGAACAGCAACTGTTTGACGAATACGGCGAACTGCTGGAAACGTCCGTTGGCGATGTCGTCATCGCGAAGCCGGGCAAATTCCGTTGGGAATACCGCGACCCCTACGAGCAAATCATCGTCAGCGACGGCGTGACGCTGTGGGTTTACGACGTCGATCTTGAGCAGGTGAGCGTGAACCCCGTGGCGAACGACAATCCCGAATCTCCCGCGAGCCTGCTCGTCGGCGATATCGACGTCGACCGCCACTACGTTGTGACGGAATCCCCGGCCGTCGACGGCGTCGTATGGGTGTCGCTGAGCCCGCGCGCCGAACAGGCCCAGTACAGCACCGTTGAAATCGGTTTCGATGCGCAGGGACTCCACGGTATGCGCCTTAAGGACAACCTGCGCCAGGTCACCGCCATTACGTTCGCCGACATGGCACGCAACATCGATGTCGCGCCGGAGCGCTTCGCGTTCACGCCACCCGCCGGGGTGGATGTGCTGACGAACCCGGGCGCTGACGCCGCCGCCGCGCCTTGAGCCCCGGATCCCGGCATGGATAGGTCTGCCGATCGCCCGCTCGCCGATCGCTTGCGTCCCGCATCGCTCGAGGAACTCGTCGGCCAGAGCGAACTGCTCGCCAGTGGCAAGCCATTGCGACGCGCACTGCTCGGTGAAACGCTGCATTCGATGGTGTTATGGGGACCTCCCGGCACCGGCAAAACGACGATCGCGCGCATGATCGCGACTAACGCCGATGCAAACCTCGAAGCCATTTCGGCCGTGCTCGACGGGGTCAAGGAAATCCGCGCCGCGGTAGCGAACGCGCGCACGGCGCGCCAGCACGGGGGGCGCCACACGATCGTGTTCGTCGATGAGGTCCACCGCTTCAACAAGGCGCAGCAGGACGCGTTTCTGCCGCATATCGAGGATGGCACGATCACGTTTATCGGGGCGACGACGGAAAACCCGGCGTTCGAGCTGAACAACGCCCTGTTATCCCGTTTACGCGTCTACGTGCTGAAGTCCTTGCCGGCAACCGCCGTGCGCGACGTCATCGATCGCGCGCTCGAGTTGCTGAACGCGGATCAGCCGCTGGCGATGGCGGATGCGGCGCGGGATGTGCTCGCGCGATTCGCCGATGGCGATGCCCGCCGTGCCCTGAACCTGCTCGAAATCGCGCAGGCGCTGGCCGATGACGGCACCATCGATACGGCACTGATCGAATCCGTGCTCGAGGGCGGCGCGCACCGGCGTTTCGGCAAGGGGGGCGACGATTTCTACGATCAGATCTCCGCGTTTCACAAATCCATGCGCGGTTCGAATCCGGATGCCGCGCTGTACTGGTTTGCGCGCATGATCGATGGCGGCGGGGATCCGGCCTATATCGCACGGCGCATTCTGCGCATCGCGAGTGAGGACATCGGCAATGCGGACCCGCGCGCGCTGACAATCGCACTTGATGCGTGGCAGGCGTTCGAACGTATGGGTTCACCGGAAGGTGAACTCGCCCTGGCCCAGGCCGCTGTGTATTGCGCGAGCGCGGCGAAAAGCAACGCGGTGTACCGCGCATTCGCGGCCGCGCAACGCCTGGTTGGCGAGCACGGATCGCTGCCTGTACCGGCGCATATCCGCAACGCGCCAACGAAGCTCGCGAAACAGATGGGACATGGCGCGGCGTACCGCTACGATCATGATGAGGCGGACGGTTTCGCGGCCGGCCAGACGTATTTTCCGGAACAGCTCGGCGAACAGGTGCTCTACGAACCCGTCGCGCGCGGGCTCGAAATCAAAATCGGCGAGAAGCTCGCGCGGCTGCGCGGACAGCGCGGTTGATGCGATGGGTACGGGGCTGAAAATCCTGCTGCCGATCGCGCTCGGCGGGGCGCTCGGTGCGATCCTGCGTTACCTTGCCTCACTCGGCATTCACGGGATCGCGGGTACGGGTTTCCCGTACGGCACGCTGCTCGTGAACGTATTCGGATCGTTCCTGATCGGCGTGCTGTACGTCGTGATTGTCGAATCCCCGGCCGGCTTCACGCACTATCGCGCGCCCCTGATCGTGGGCCTGCTCGGCGCGTTCACCACGTTCTCGGCGTTTTCGCTCGAGACCATCCATTTGCTCGAAGGCGGCGAGATGCTGAAAGCCGGGCTCAATGTCCTGCTCAACGTGGTGTTGTGTCTCGTGGCATGCTGGGGCGGACTCACGCTCGTGCGATAAATCGGCCGTCGCCCGCGCTGCGCCGTGCCTGACGTCCGCCGCTACCGCTATAATCTGCCGCGCGCATCGCCGCGCATCCGGCCCTGAACAGAAGAAACCGCTTAGCCATGCTCGATCCAACGTTACTCAGAAACGACCTCGACCGCGTCCGCGACGCCGTCGGGCGCCGCCACCAGACAATTGATTTCGCGACGTACTCCGCGCTCGAGGAACGCCGCCGCGCCCTGCAGGTGGCAACGGAGCAGTTGCAGGCGGAGCGCAATGCGCGCAGCAAGACGATCGGGCAGGCAAAAGCCGCCGGCGAAGATATTCAGCCGTTGCTCGACGCCGTGGCCGATCTCGGTGATCAGTTGAAATCGCGCCAGGGCGAACTCGATGAAGTGCAGGGCGGCTTGCAGGATTTCATGCTCGGCCTGCCGAACGTGCCGCATGAATCGGTGCCGGTGGGGACCAGCGAGGACGACAACCTCGAAATGCGTCGCTGGGGTGAACCGCGCACGTTCGCGTTCGATGCGCGTGATCACGTCGATCTCGGTGCCCTGCACGCGGGCATGGATTTCGAGGCCGGGGTAACGCTCGCGAGCTCCCGTTTCGTCGTGCTCTCGGGCGCTGTGGCGCGCCTGCATCGCGCGCTCGCGCAATTCATGCTTGACGTGCACACGGGCGAGCACGGTTACCGCGAGGTCTACGTGCCGTATCTCGTGAACGAGCAGACGATGCGCGGCACCGGGCAACTGCCGAAATTCAAGGAGGATTTGTTCGAGATCGGCGAGCAGGGATTGTTTCTGATCCCCACCGCCGAGGTGCCGGTAACAAACCTCGCCCAGGACACGATCCTCGAGGCCGACACGCTGCCGGCGAAATATGTCTGTCATACGCCATGCTTTCGCAGCGAGGCGGGGTCTTACGGCAAAGACACGCGTGGCATGATCCGGCAACACCAGTTCGACAAGGTCGAACTCGTGCAACTCGTGCGACCCGAGGACTCCTATGCGGTGCTTGAGGATCTGACGGCAAACGCGGAAGCGATCTTGCAGAAACTCGAATTGCCGTACCGGGTGGTGACCCTGTGCACCGGTGATCTCGGGTTTTCGGCGGCTAAAACCTATGACATCGAAGTGTGGTTACCGGCCCAGGGTGCGTACCGCGAGATTTCCTCGTGCAGCAATTTCGAAGCGTTCCAGGCGCGCCGGATCAAGGCACGCTGGCGCAATCCGGGAACAGGTAAACCGGAACTCGTGCATACGCTGAACGGCTCCGGGGTTGCCGTTGGCCGCGCCTTGATCGCGGTACTTGAAAACTATCAGCAGGCCGACGGCAGCATCACCGTGCCGGCCGCGCTGCGCAGCTATATGGGTGGGCTCGAGGTGCTGAAGCCGGCCTGATTGCCAACCGCGCTCACACGAGCGAAATCAGCAATATCACGAAACCGACAACCGCGAGGATCGGGACAACAGCAGCCTGCCAGTCGCCTTTCTCGGCCTTGGGTGAGTTAGTGAGCATGCTTTTCGCCGCCGGCCAGATGTAGATCATCATCGCGATGATCAGCACGGCGGAACCGATTTTCATCCAGTCCATCACGTCGTCCTCAAAAAAAAGGCCGGCCGCCGCAAGGGCAGGCCGGCCTGTGATTATGGGTGCCGGGCTTCCTAGTCGTCGCCGCCGAAGGCCCCGAGCAGGTGCAACAGGCTGGTGAAGATGTTCAGGATGCTGATGTACAGACTCACCGTCGCCATGATGTAGTTTGTCTCGCCCCCGTTCACCATCCGACCCGTGTCGTACAGGATGAAGCCGCTGAACAACATGATGATGCCCGCCGACAGCGCCAGCGACAGCGCCGGGATGGCGAGAAAGATGTTCAGCAACGCGGCGCCAAGAATCACGAGCAGGCCGACAATGAGGAAGCCGCCCATGAAACTGAAATCACGCCGCGTGGTGAGCGCGTAACCGGACAGACCGAGGAAAATAACCCCGGTACCACCGAGCGCCGTCATCACGACCTGCGTGCCACCCGGCATCGCGAGGTGGTAGGTGATGGTTGGTCCGAGGCCGAAGCCGAGCAGACCGGTAAACAGGAATACGACCGCAAGTCCGGCGGCCGAATTGGCGGTACGTGGCAATACGAGCCACAAAATGCCAAGCGCCGCGAGGCTGCACACGAGCCCGACCCCGGGCCCTGCCTGCACCGCAACGGATACAGCCGCCATCGCGGCGCTGAACAACAGCGTCATCGACAACAGCGTATAGGTGTTGCGGATCAGCTTGTTCGTCGCGAGTCCGCGTGCGCTCGTCTGGGTTGCTGCAAAATTTGTAGGCATAGTGCGAAGTCCCTCCTTCGAGACTGTATCCATCCCAATCGTCATTGACTGAGACTCTGGCGCAAGTGAAAGGTTCTGCTAAGAGATAATAGGGGCGCAGGGCAAAAATTCAACTCTTATCGGCGTTCTCTTTCACGATAAGTTTCAATCAGATACCCTACCTGCCGTAGGGTTATTCTGCGGTCGTACATAACCCCCGCGAACGGGCGCGCACCCGGGTCGAAAAGCTGGCTGACACGCCGTGCTCGACCGACGACCAGTTGTCGTTGAGAATACGCCGCTGCCGGCAGCCGGGCGCTGCCGTTGACCGCATGCGATCGTGCGCGGGGTCACATGATTTTGCGTAATCCATGCACCGGTCGCGGCGGTTAGCGGGAATACATGATTTTGGAGAGGTGGCAGAGCGGTTGACAACTTCCGGTAGGAAGTTGGACGCGCTTCAGCGCGCCCCGTAGGGGTGAAGCAACCGAGGCTTCGTTTGCGTAATCCATGCACCGGTCGCGGCGGTTAGCGGGAATACATGATTTTGGAGAGGTGGCAGAGCGGTTGAATGCACCGGTCTTGAAAACCGGCAAGGTAGCAATACCTTCGGGGGTTCGAATCCCCCCCTCTCCGCCATATTTATTATATAAATCAATAGTTTAGTATTTAAAGAGCCACCACTTTTGGTGTGATTTAGGGTGGTTTTGGGTCCGAATGGTGGCGATTTTGGTGGCGATTTTAGTCTAAATAGACTGCACATTCGCTGATTTAGCGGGGAACACACAGCATGGCCAAGACGATTAAGCGGGCCTGCAATTTCAACCCCTTTATCCAAGGTTACCAGACGAGGCAGGGAGTAGAGAACCTGGCAGACCTGATCAAGGACGAACAGGACGGCCGCGAGTTCTTCTCTCGCAACTATGTCACCCACGGTACGGAGCAGCTGTTTCGTGAGGGGATGCTGCGACTGTCTGGTAAGCCCGACCAAGCGGTGTTCGCGCTCACCCAAGCGATAGGCGGCGGTAAGACGCACATGATGGTCGCTCTGGGGCTCCTGGCATGTTGATTTGTACCTTCGATTGATCCGCCAATTGCATCGATTTTTGGTCCAGCTTTGATCTTTGACGGCCAGGAACACGACCTAAGCTGCGGATCAAATATTAAATGCAAATATCCCGGAAAACGGATCAATCACAGGAGCGAATTAACATGATGCCGCCTCTTTGCTGGGCGGAGCAAGTCAGAGACGTGAAGCGTTTGTCGGGTTTTAGCGAGGGCATTATGAGTAAGTTCGCCATATGAAGATCGAAAGTGTCACTTTGAAGGGGTTCCGATGCTTCGGTCCAGCAGGGACCACAATTGAGCTTGATGACAATGTGACGGCACTTATTGGTGCGAATGGTTCCGGCAAAACCGCGCTTTTGCAGGCGCTCTCGCGCCTCTTCGCTGTTATACCTTTCCAGCGCCGTGTCGTGCCGCGTGATTTTCATCTCTCTCCTGACCGCCAGGAGCTGAGCTCCGGGGACCAACTGTCTATCGATGTCGTCTCATCCTTTCCAGAGCTGGCTGAGATTGATCTAGATGAGCCGAATGACGCTGTGCCAGAGTTCTTCTCGCAAATGATGGCAGGCGGGCCCGGAGGGCCCTTAAAAGCCAGGATCATGCTGGTTGCGAGCTGGGTTGATGATGGAACACCAAGCGGTAGTATCGAGGAGGACGTGCGCTGGATTACGACGTTAGATGATGAATACGAGGGGGACCAATGTCAGAAGGTGCAGGCTGTTCAGCGTGGAACCATCCAGCTGGTTTATGTGCCTGCGACGAGAAACGTAGATGAACAGGTTACGTCTTTGCTAAAGGGACGCCTTTGGCAGGCTGCGAAATGGTCTGAAGAGTTTCGCCAGTCAAGTTCTAATTCTGCACAGGATATTCAGAAGACATTCCAGGACGAAGACCCAGCGAAGTTCATGCTTGAAAGACTTGAGGCGCGCTGGAAGCAAGTCCATGAGGGCGGCACTGACACCAAACCCATGCTCAGGCTCGTCGAGCGCCGTTTCGAAGAGTTTGTTAGGCGCGCGGATTTTGCGTTTTTTCCGGATGAAGCAGGACAGGAACGCTCACTCGCGGATCTGAGTGACGGTCAGCGTTCCCTCTTTCATATCGCCCTAACGGCGGCGACCCTCGAAGTTGAGCGTGATGCCTTTGCCTTGCCGCAAGAGGAAAGCGCTTTTGATAAGGAGAAGCTGCATAGGGCGCATTTGACACTTCTCGCCGTTGAGGAACCGGAGAACAGCCTGTCTCCTTTCTTCCTCTCACGCATCATTGCTCAGGCCCGTGATATCGGAAATCTCGATACGGCACAGGTTCTGCTGTCCAGTCACTCAGCCGCAATTCTGAGCAGGATAGAGCCCGAGGAGGTGAGATACTTCCGGCTTGACCGCGCTATGCGTCAATCGACGATACGAACATTGACGTTGCCCGAAGATGATGAAGAGGCGAGCCGCTATGTGCGTCTCGCTATTCGAGCACATCCTGAGCTGTACTTCGCCCGTTTTGTCATTCTTGGCGAGGGTGATTCAGAGCGGCTAGTCATACCACGCATCGCTGAGGCGATGGGGATTGCGTTAGAGCCTTCTTTCGTGCCTGTCGTTCCACTCGGTGGTCGCTACGTTACGCACTTCTGGCGGCTACTCACGGATCTTGAGATTCCACACGTCACGCTGCTCGATTTCGATATCGGCCGCAAGCATGGCGGCGCCAACATGATCCGTTCAGTCTGTTCGAAGTTAAATGAAATTGATGTTCAGCTCAAAGGCACGAAGGCGTACGTGCTTGGTCACATCGAGCCGGAGTCCATTGATGATCTTGAGGATGCGGATATTTGGCTTGAGTATGAAAGCAATCACTGGGTTCAGGCTCTCGAAGAACTAGGTGTCTTCTTCTCAGATCCGCTTGATCTTGATTTTTCAATGCTCCTAGCATTCCCGAAAGCTTATCAGCACCCTAACCCTGGTGGCAGTGGTCCTGAGACATCGGCGGCGGCGGTGAAAAATGCAAAGAATGCGACACTCAAAAAGACCGGTGGTTCTTCGCTTTACGAAGACGAATACGATGACGAGTTCAGATGGTATCCCTATTTGTTTCTAAACCGCAGTAAGCCAGAAACACACATTGCAGCCTTAACGCGGATTTCCGACGCCCAGTTGAGAAAGAACGCGCCGCCTTCGCTCAAATCCCTGATCGATCGCGTGACGAGCAAACTCGCCCTCGGGGATGAAGGTGAATGACCCTCATTGCGCCAGATCAGTGGGAAACGCAGGGTGTCGAAGATCTTGAGCCGCGTGCGTGGGATGCGCTTAGAGAAAATGATCAGAGTGTTTGCGTAACGGCTGGCGCTGGAGCCGGGAAAACAGAGTTTCTTGCTCAAAAAGCGACCTATCTACTTCAAACCGGCATCTGCCCGCAGCCCAAGCGCATTCTTGCGATCAGCTTTAAGCGCGACGCTGCGAAGAACCTTGCCAGCCGTGTCGAGAAAAGATGCCCGCCCGACCAAGCGCGTCGTTTTGACTCTGTCACTTTCGACGCATTCACGAAAGGATTAGTTGATCGTTTCCGCGCCGTGATTCCGGCGCCATTCTCGCCGCCCGCGAATTATCGGATTTATTTCCCTAATAGGAATGAGCGAGAGGAATTCTTAACGTCGCACGGGTTTTACAGCACGGATCAGTCTCAACTTGAGCGCAACGTTACGCGGACGCGTCATCCGTTTAGCAAAAGTACAAATGCCGTAGTGCGGACTTACTGGGAAGCACAATATGGCGCGTACGACGATGTGCTTCTGTCGTTCCCGATGATCAATCGCCTTGCAGAGTGGCTACTGCGCGCTAACCCGGATATCCGGAATGCATTGCAGGCAACGTATCCGTTTGTGTTTCTCGATGAATTTCAGGACACGACCTATGTACAATTTGAGATTCTCCAAACTGCGTTTGATGGCAGTAATGCAATTTTTACCGCCGTCGGTGATGATAAACAACGAATTATGGGCTGGGCGGGGGCTATGGAAGACGCCTTCACCAAATTTGAATCTGAGGTTTCTGCTCGCAGAATTGCGCTACTTTCAAACTGGCGATCACACCAAGATCTTGTCCTTGTCCAGCACGCCATTGCACAACAGATTGATTCTGCTTCAGAACAACCAGAGGCCCGTGCGGACCGTGATGTAGACGGCGATGTATCTGCTATATGGGAGTACGACTGCGACGACGAACAGGCTGCCGGTCTCGCGTCGTGGATAGCGAGCGAGATTGAAAGTGGAATCGAGCCACATGATATTGCAATTCTGGTTCGGCTTTATGCTAATAATGTCGAGGGCGTGCTCATGGGTCCTTTGCAAGTGGAGGGCGTGCGGCTTCGTAATGTCGCGCGGAATGTTGGAGATATTGCGATACAAGATTTGCTGGGTGAGAACCTCACAGAGATCCTCATTCCCCTCCTGCGTCTAGGCGCGACCGCTAGAAACCCAGAAGCGTGGAATAGCGCTCAGCGCAGTCTTCAATTTCTGGAGGCGCTGTCTCCTGATGATGAAGCAGAACAGACACGCCTCCAGGATCGTTTGCAAGCGTTCGTGCGAACTGAATCGCCCCGGGTTTGCCGGAGATCTTTTATGTTGAGAGGATACTCCAATGGCAAGTCCAAACAGATATTCCCCGGAAGTCCGGGAACGCGCGGTTCGCATGCTGCACGAACAGGAGGCTTCGCATTCGTCCAGATGGGCGGCGATGCAGTCGATTGCACAGAAGATCGGATGCACGGCGGAGACGTTGCGCAAGTGGGTTGAGCGGGCCGAGATCGATGGCGGGCGCCGTCCCGGTGTAACGACAGCAGAGCTTGAGGAACTCAAGGCGTTGAAGCGTGAGAATCGGGAACTCAAGCAAGCGAACGAGATCCTGCGTAAGGCCTCAGCTTTTTTCGCCCAGGCGGAGCTCGACCGCAAGGCGAAGTGATGGTGGCGTTCATTGATGCTCACCGAGATCAATATGGGGTCGAGTCGATGTGCCGAGTGCTGCCCATCGCCCCATCGACGTATTACGAGAGCAAGGCGCGCGAGCGTGATTCGGGGCGACAGCCGGCACGGTATCACAGCGACGAGGCGTTGAAGCCAGAGATCACGCGTGTGTGGAACGAGAACTTCGAGGTCTATGGCGCCCGCAAAGTTTGGAAGCAACTGAAGCGGGAATCGCTGCCGGCGGCTCGGTGTACCGTGGAACGCCTTATGAAGGACCTGGGGTTGCGCGGTGCGCGTCGAGGTAAGGCATTCAAGACCACGATCCCGGATGCCGATGGATCACGCCCCGCCGATCTGGTTGATCGCCAGTTCATTGCGACGCGGCCTAATCAGCTCTGGGTTGCCGACATCACGTATGTCGCGACCTGGCGGGGCTTCGTGTTCGTCGCCTTCGTGATTGATGTGTTCTCGCGGCGCATCGTTGGTTGGCGGGTCTCCACGTCGCTCAAAACCGAGCTGGTGTTGGACGCGCTGGAACAGGCAATTCATGCGCGCGGTAAGTCCGACGAGTTGATCCACCATAGCGACCGCGGTACGCAATATCTATCAATTCGGTACAGCGACCGTTTGGCCGAGGCCGATATCACCGCTTCGGTCGGGAGCGTTGGTGACAGCTACGATAATGCACTGGCGGAAACGATCAACGGCCTCTACAAAACAGAGGTCATACGAAAGCGAGGACCGTGGCGCAACGTCGATGAAGTCGAGTACGCCACGCTCGAATGGGTAGACTGGTTCAATAACCGCCGTCTGCTCGAACCGATCGGTGACATTCCGCCTGTCGAATACGAGGCGATGTATTATCAGAACGAGGCTCAGGCGATGGCCGCCTGAGTCAAACCAAAAACTCTCCGGAGAAACCGGGGTGATTCAGCTCCAACTGCGAACGCAGGAGCCGACGTGCTGCCCGGGAGAAGATATGCGAGGAGACCTGTAATCGCGAGTGCGAACCCGAGCCAAGCTTGCTTCGAGAGTCGTTCGCCCCTGTAAATACTTACACTCAGCATAGTGATCTGTACTGCGCCAAACAGGAGTAGGGCGCCCGCACCGGCGTGCAATCCTAAGTACGAGACCGAGAACGCCAAGGCGTAGACAATAAGCGCACATGTTGCAAAGGGATCTAACGCTATTAGTGGACGCCTGCTTTTTGCGAAAAGCACGAGGGTCAGCACAACTGCACCACTAAGAAGCCGCACGGACGTAAAAGTAAAGGCGTCAATTTTCCCTTCCGCCAGAGCCAACCGGCATAGAATCGAATTTGCCGCGAAAGCACAGATTGAAGTCAAAATAAGCAGTCCTGTAACAAAAGACCCCGTTGAAGCAAGGGTTCCAGGCACCGATCGATGTGTCATTCTCCTCCGCATGTCCTCCCGAGTTGAAAAACCGGCGGCGAGTACCGGTAAGCGAGCAAAGGCTGGCGGCGGACCGGACCCGCGCTATCGCGAGACGCGATCGACTGGTCCAATTCAGGCAGTTCGCTTCGGCAAAAGCCACCAAAGAACGAATGCCATGCCAAAAAGGGCAGGCACATCTCCAATCAGATTGGCTCGTTCCCCGTGATCGTGCCCAGCCTGTACCGCCATGATTCCGGCATGTACAACGCTCGACCAGATAGTAAATTGAATCAAACTCCTGTGTTCCAAGGGATTGTTCGCGGCGATTACCAGGAACACCCCTAAGGTGGCATAGATGCCTTGAATCATCTGCTCGTACTCAGTTTGGCGTGGTTCCCACGCCCAACCGTCGGGCCAAATCCAGTTCATAAGCGGGTATAAGCCGAGGAGCAAGAATAGGCCAAATACCCGGAGCGCAATTTTCAGATAGCGAATTTTCGTTTGGTTATCCATTTTATTACCCACCCATTGATTTGCATTACTACATCGAGGCGTCCGCACATGTGTATTCACTGCGCTGTAAAAGTGTTACTCGCTGCTGATCTTCTCGATCACGGTATCCAGATGCACTAGTGCCGACACAGCAGTTGGCCAACCGGCATAAAATGCAATGTGCGTTATTGCGGCGACAATTTCGTCTTTGCTCAGGCCGTTTTTTAGGCCCAGCTCCAGGTAGATATCAAGCTGTTCGACGCGGGCGAGCGCAACCATAGTTGTTATTGTGATTAGGTACTTGTCGCGAGTTGCTAAGCCCGGTCGCTCCCATATAGACCCCCACAGAAAATCTTTCGTCAGTGCACTAAATTCTGGGGCGATCCTGGCCATTATTTCTTGCGGACTCTCAGATGACATAAAGTTCTCCCGGTATTAAACGGCGGTTGCTCAGTATTGGATTCAATTTTCGCGCTATGGCGGATAGCTATTCGCTAACGGAGCGCTACGTGTGTTTCGGCGCGATCGCGAGCGTGACATGACCACACCAGTTTTTCGCAACATTTATCCGAAATGAGTCGCATGCGTTTGCCATCCATTTGATAGTAATCAAATCGCCGCGAAGTGGCTCGACGATAGAGTAGAGACATGTCGAACGCGAGTGCAGGCTCCCAAAGATCTGCTTTCGCTAACTGGTTTTGTTTAAACCAACCCACGTCTTCTATTTCGGGGGGGTTGGGTCGTAGCGGAGATCGGTCCGAAGTCCAGGCGGCAAAAAACGCATGGACCTGATTAATGTGCGGTACGCTCAGCATCCCAAATGGATAAAACGCTTGTGTGCCAAGCTCCAAACCCGTCTCCTCTTTTAGCTCGCGCGATGCTGCAGCTTCAAGCGATTCATTAGATTCGACAAATCCGCCTGGAAACGCCCATTTGCCCCGATACGGATCTTGCCCGCGCCGAACGAAAAGAATGCGATCTTTTGAAAACACAGCACATAAGACCAGGAGAGTTGGGCCCTGGTAATGAACCCGCCCACACGCTCCGCACACGGGCCTAAGAGTGCCATCCGGCGACGTTACCTGCATCGTCGTCGGACAACCACACGCGGCGCAGTGAATGGCAGGTTGCTGGCAGTGATTCATGCCGTTTGCTCCTTTGAATCGCCTTCCCCCACGATTCGACGCGCAAGCCACATGACCTGGCCCGCTAACGCGTGCAACTGATCTGTTACACGGCTATCGCTGCATTCCCCCTTATCGTCAAAACTCGTTTGTGACGAATTTATGGTGACGCCGAGTGGCGTCGGCCATCCACGCAACGCATGTACCACTGCGCGAAGTGCACCCAAGGTAGAACCTGTTGCTTGCCAGCCATACGCACAGACAATGCAGCCGACCGGACGGCCTTCGAGATAAACCCGTTCGTCTTTGCTCAATTCCTCGATGTAGTCGAGCGCATTTTTAATCATGCCCGATATAGAGCCGTGGTAGCCCGGCGATGCGATGATGACGCCATCGCATTCTCTGTATAGCGCGATTAGCTCGGAGGCAGCCTCAATGGCCACTTTGTTACCAGGGTCATAGTGAGGAAAATCCAGCTTTACCCCTGTAAAGGCTTTCACCTTCGCTCCGGCCTGCTCTGCAGCGAGCAGGGCCATTTGAAGGGCTCTCTCACTTGACGACCCTTGGCGTAGAGTTCCACCAATCCCGAGAATTAACGGAGGCTTATGCAACATGGGCTTCTCCCCGGTAGCGACTTGCTACCACTATGCGAAAGCAAGTAGATGCGACCAGGCGACGGATACCTGATGACGGGCGGTGGCACACAGCTGGTAACCAGCTGGCTATGGAGTTCGTGGAACCAGTGAAATAGATGGTACCGGACAGGGTATCGGCAACTGCAATTGTCGGCGCTCTCCTGGACGAAATACAGAGCTGAAAAGAAGCCCTAACGTACGAGAGCGCGTAACACGCAAAATACCCCAAGGCAATAATTCGGACGCCCGCCGTCCGCGCACCGATGAAGACATTTGATATGCGAAACTCCATCAAACGAGCCTCGCATAAACGTTGTGTGATGAATTCAGGCCAGAGCTTGCTCGATGCTTTGATCCAGGTAACTTTTGACTAGGCTCCGGCTCCGCTTCATGAGTTTCATCTGGGTAATCATATACGCGCCCGCAAGCATTTGACGTGAGACGTTTACAGCCGATACCCGGCTCGGGATAGTGCCGTCCTTCTGGCCGCTCCTGACCGACTTTGCGAATTGCCCGATTACAAAATTCTGAAAGTCGATGAACATATCCCAAAGGCCGAAATCGTTTCGAAACAACGTTGACCACTCGTGCCATACGAGGGCGTAATCGCGATCCGTTTCGATAGAGTCCGCGAAAATGAACATGTGGTCCCGAATTCTCTGCCGCGGGGGATGTGAGGAGCCGTGCGCCTGCACGGCCATAGCCCGGTAAAATTGGTCGACTTCCAAAATCACGGCTTTGACCAGCGCTTCGCGGTCGGGAAAATAAAAAAACGCAGTGGGCGTGGAAACCTTGGCTGCCTTGGCGACGTCGGCATGCACGAGGCGGCCTAACCCCTTTTGAGCGGTGACCTTGAGGGCAAATCGCACCATTTGCGCGCGCCGTTCGTCCTGCGGCATCCTGGACCGTGCGCGATTTGAACTTAAGCTCGTCTTCGATTTTTTGCGCCGAGTTGCGACTGAACGCGGTGTGGGGGATCGAGCCATGTTTTGCCGAATATTGTTGAGTCCTTCGCATCTTAGCATTGCTCAATGGTGTCAAACGCGGCCGCTCTTGGTCATTAACTAGTTCTAACCTGGTCTGGACCAGGCTAGAAGTAGGCGTTCATCGGGAATTCCTCTCCATGGATCAAGCGCTTACCGATCCACTGCGCCTTGTAAAGAGTCGGGTTGTGTAGGGTCAGGGTCCGGATAGCCCGCCAATGCCGATCGAAGTTCTTTTTTCTGGACGCTGAGGACGCGCCACCGACGTCAAACATTTGGTCAGCGGCCCGTGCAGCAGCTCGGTCGATGTGCACTTTCGCTTGCGCCGACCGGAGCGACGCGGTCTGAGCCAACACTGGATCCGGCAAGCCGTCACGCACCGATGCTCTTGCCTCTTCCAGCGCATCTGCTGCTAGGAGGATGATCGCTTCAGCGGCAAATGAAGCTGCGGATAGCTCACCTACAACCTCTTGCAACAGTGGATCGTCGACCGGCCGCGGAGTTGGTGCATGCGAAAAAGAGCGATCGCGGGTCTTCATGATCGTAATGGCATCATTGACGATACTGCGCATGATCCCCGCCATAATGGCCTGCAAATATAGCTGCAAATAGGCGAATTCGAACGTGGGGGCCGCCTGTTGCTCCAGTTCGTACTCGACGAGAATGTCCTTAGTCTCAACCCTGACGTCCTTGAAATGGGTCGTTCCAGAGCCGGTCTTTCGCGCACCCATACCGTCCCAGTCATCGATGATCTCGATACCCTCCGCAACGGTCGGCACCATGACGGAGACAACCTTGTCCTCGCCCTTTGCCGCAAACACGTTTACATAGTCGGCGAAGAGCGTACCGGTGGTATAAAATTTGGTGCCGTTTAGCCGCCACCCATCTCCATCGGGGGTTATGGCGGTCTTAAAGCGTAAGCTGCCTAGCGCTGCGCTTCCGAGTTCAGTCAGTGCATTGCCGAAGATTTTTCCGTCCCCAATCTCACGTAACCAACGGGAGCGCACCGGTGACTCTTTTGAACGCAGTCTTTCTTCCACAAACCAGAAATGCGTTCGAAGAATGTGGGCGACGACAGGGTCCGCTTCCGCTATCTCCATGATGGCCCCAAAAAACTGTCGAACGGTGAAGCCCTGGCCGCCCGATGAGAGCGGAAGGCGGAGCGCGCCGAGGCGCGTATCGCGAACCATCTTCATGGCATCAAACGGATTCTCATCATCGAGATCGCGTTGACTTGCCCCACTTGCGATTTCGCCCATCGTTTCGCAAAAGGCCTTCAGGTGTTGCATCACATTATTTTCTTTACCTACCGATCGTGGATAGCCGGCACAGCCGTTAAATTGATATTTATATCAATATAATGACTTGATTCCGTCGCGACTCATTCGCCGGCTTCAATTCCGAAGGCGCGTTTTGCTGAAGAAAGCTACGTCACGCCTGCTTAGAGAGAAGCCCGCCTGTGATTCCACGGATGAAATAGTCATTGCATCCGCTCAGCGTCTAGGCGGCAATTCCGCGCACGCCCAGCACGCTACTTGCCTTTGTCGCGAGAATTCCCACCAGCCTCACGTCAGGCGGATTCGTGAGCATGTCCGGCGAAATTTCACGTAAAGACTTAACAATGCCGCCATGCAAATGCGCCTGCCGACCATCTTCGTGGTCAAAGGTATCGAAGATGCCATATTCATATTCATCCACCTGGAAGCCGTACCAGGTCACCGTACCGTGCTCGGCAATAGCTATCTCGTAGCAATCGACCAGCCATTGCCGAAATTCTTCCGCCCTCTCCGGTTTCGCTTTGAACAAAGCAAGTAATCCGAGTTTGCGAGGCTTAACTTCAAATGTCATAGGAGCGGCGACGGTGCGCCCTTCCGCGGAATCGCGGTACTGCGCGCCATAGTGATCGTCAGCGAGCATGGGCGAACCCGAAAAGCGTTCGCGAAGGCTCATCGGCGACATTGATTTTGTCGGTACAAGCTCGCGACGACGCAACTCCGGAACGACCAAGTCAACGAAATCCTTCATCGTCTCAAAGCCGCTTGCGCGGGCAACGTTAAAGCCATCGATATCGGCCACCTTCATCCAACGCTCCATTTCATCCACCACTTGCGCCGGCGTGCCAACCGTCGTCGCGCTCATACCTCCAATGCAGAGCCACTCGCCAAGCTTTTGCGTGGTCCAAAGCAGTTCGCTATCGACTCGTGTCAAAATATCGCTGAACGCACGAACGCCATCGCCCTGGAATTGCTCAAGAGGCATGTCCCGCGGCGCGCTCGAAAGATCGACCCCCGTCCATCCGCCGAATAATGTAAGTGCCGCTTCCACGCTGCCATGAGTCTTAACCGATTGCAGCTTCTCCTGGGCTTCGGCTTCGGTCTTGCCAACAAAGGTGGTCAGCATGAGCAAGATTTTCACACTTCTTGGGTCGCGCCCTTCCTCCGCGATCTCCATACGCATGAGGTCGACGATCGGGCGCATGTCCTCGGGATTTGTACCGATGAGGAAAATGGCTTCGGCGTGGCGCGCAGCAAATTTGCGCCCTCTGGCGGACGCTCCTGCCTGGAAGAGAAAGGGCGTCCGCTGCGGCGATGGCGGTGCCATATGGGCCCCCGGCACTGAGAAATACTTTCCCTTGTGCTGAATGTCACGAACCATAGAGGGCTCGGTGTATACACCTCGATCCGTGTCCCGAACGATCGCACCGTCTTCCCAGGAGTACTCCCAGAGCTTGTAACAGACGTCCATGAATTCATCGGCGAGGTCGTAGCGCTCGTTGTGCGGTATCTGATCGTTCAACCCCAAATTCACCGCAGCGCTCTTTTGATAGGACGTCACGATGTTCCAGGCGACGCGGCCCTTTGTTAGGTGGTCGAGCGTCGACATTTTGCGCGCGAACGTGTACGGCTGCTCATAAGTCAACGAACACGTCATACCGAAGCACAAGGTCTTCGTTGCCGCCGCCATCGCCGAGATGGTCATCACTGGATCAAGAACCGGAAATTGCGCCGCGTTCTTCACCGCGTAGTCCTTGCTACCGCCATATACGTCGTAGACGCCTAGGATGTCGGCCAAAAACAGGCAATCAAAGCCGCCTCGTTCGAGCAGTTGCGCGAGCTCAATCCAATAGTCCAGATCTGTGTGCCGATGAGTCTGGTCTTTTGGATATGCCCACATACCGGGGTTTTGGTGCACCACGGTATTCATGTCAAAGGCGCTCAACAACATTCTGTTCTTCATTTCTGCTTTCGGGTTACTCACGGATTCTTGCTCCCATGCTTTTGACCATACCAATCGGTTACTGGCGCCTATACGAATGCGAACGCGTATCGCCGAAGTGTGGCTCTCGCGACGCTAGGCCGGCCTACGCCGGCTTCGACGCAAGCACATCTATGTGTCGGATCTCTGGCGGAATAGCCAAGAGATCATCGGCTACTTCCGCCAGCGCTCTCGCCAGCTTTCCTGATAGATGCTCCTGCCTTGCGTTGTCACCGCGGAACGTGTCGTAAATGCCGAATTTATCGTCTGTGATTTGGAACGCATACCAGGTCTGCGTGCCCGCTTCGTCCGCCACAACGCTCAGGCCCTTGTTTAGAAAGTCCATCAAAGCGGGCTGTTTGCCAGGTTTTGCAGATAGAAAAATTAAAAGTCCCGGCCGAGAAGTGTTCATAGGCTAATAGCTCCTGTTTATGCGGCGCGCCGTCAAAGAGGTGAGCTGGCGCCGGTCGTACCCGAGGCTGCAGTTGGGCAATTCAACGGAGCATTCAAGCTTGCTATTCGCTCCACCGAAATCGCGTTATTGGATGTGGCCAACCTTTATTCATTCACCGCTTTATTGTCTTGCAGCATACATGTTCGTTTGCAAATTTCATTGATATTATTATCAATAATAAGAATTCTAGCGATGTTTTTTGGAATTGCAATAGTGTCGATATGCTTATTTTCTAACTGTTTTTTAGCACGTTAACTTAGTTGATATTATTATCAACATAAATAATTGATAATAATATCAATTTATTTTTGTAGAAATATCGGCGCCGTTACTGATATTCATATCAAACAGGTTCTCGTAGGAGACCAGGATGGTCCGGGGGCGGCGGCTGCGCACGGGGTGCTCCGCTTAAGGACAGGGGCGAGCAATTAGATAACCGACCGTTAGCGGGGTCCCTAAATTCCCATTGTGCTTATGAAATCCGTGCCATGTGTCCGTGCCTGTAACTCGCGGCGGGGCACAAATGTGCTCGTATACGCCGGCATTGTCCCGATTTTGAGTAGCTCGGGGATCTGGGGTCCAATGCCCTTGATGGAGGAGATTGGACATGAGGAAGCGTTACGGCGATGAGGAAATTGTCGGGTTTTTGCGCGAAGCGGAATCGGGGATTTCAGTCAAGGAGTTTCGCCGGCGCCACGGTGAATCGCGCGGCATTTCCGGAGCCGATTCAAATTTAATCAGGCGCGTCGTCACGGTCAGGCGGGTTCCCGTTCGAATGGCCAGACGCACCGATTCCTAAACTGAATTGCTCAGGCGCATCCGAATGTCTTCGGGTAAGTTTTCGATCCCCACCTTAAGCTGCAGCCTGAATTTCTCGGGCATCGCCTGTGCTGCATCCAGCGCCAGCCAAACATCACCGGGTCTGTCTTCCAGCAACAATTCGAGCAGTTCCATGGATTGTTGAACATCCTTGTTGGCTTTCGTCTGCTGCGCCGCGGGTCGGCGTTGAGATACGACGAGTTTATGCAATGCAAACCGGGCAGGGTGGGGGACTCGCGCAGCCGAACGGGTGATCAGAGCAGTGAGGATTCTGACCTGCCCGCAAGCAGACACTACAATATTTCTCGTGTAGGTAGACGATTAGGCGCTTAGCGAACTTTGGTGCTCAAGGCGTCAAGAAGACTGTACCAAGTAGGGAATTCGGGCCACAATTTATATCGACGCTTGGCCAGAACGTTACGCAGAATTAGTGGCCCAGAGCGAGCGGATATTGATTGGCTTTGCAGGATTACGATGTATGAGTAGAAAGTACGAAGGCGTTAGGGCGAAAAGCGCATCGTCGATTGAGATCTCCTTCTATTATAAGGCGATTCGATGCTACGAGACCATTAAACTTAAGCTCACCGCAACGAATTTGAAACGCGCCTATCTTCACCGCATGTCAGTTATGGATGCGATAAGTAATGACACGTTCGACTACGCGGCTACGTTTCCTGATAGTCCGAACCTGAAAAAATTCTTGGCCTATTGTTCTGTGTCCGTCGAAAAATGGCTAGAGTTGTGTTTGGAAAGATGGAAGGGCCAACTAAAAGCGTCTACGTACAACGGGTACCGAAAAATAGTGCGAAATGTCTTGATCCCAGAGTTCGGAGATTTTCTGCTGTCCGGGCTTTCGCGGAAAGATGTGAAGCGGTTCGTGGATGAGCACTCGGAACTTTCCCGCAAACGCCTCAGCAACATACTCAGTCCGCTAAGAACGGCCTACGATGAGGCCGTCCAATTGGAACATATCTCGCAGAATCCGCTGGACGGATACAAGCTACCAAAATCGAAACGCCGGAGTATCAAAGTTGATCCCATTGATCCGTTCGATTCCGATGAACGCAAAGCTATTTACGCGGCAGTAAAGCCGGAGATGCGAGAATTTGCAGAATTGGCGTGGTGGACAGGCCTCCGGTTATCAGAACAGATCGCGCTACTTTGGACAGATGTTGATTGGGTGAAAAGACGGATCAGCATAACTAAAGCCACAACCCAAGAAGCGGATGAGCCGGAGGCTCCGAAAACCAGCGCAGGGCTTCGTTACGTGAAGTTGCTTGATCCAGCTATTGCTGCGCTAAGGCGCCAGAAGCAATTTACGTTCCTACACCCCTCAGGCCACATATTTGTAAATCCAAAGACGGACGAGCCGTGGAAAGGGGACGCTTCCTACCGGATGACGATTTGGACACACGCGCTCAAACGGGCGGGGGTCCGATACAGGTATCCGTATCAGTGTCGCCACACGTACGCATCTATGCTTCTAATGGCAGGAGAGAATGTCATGTGGGTAAGCAAGCAGTTGGGACATACCGACTGGGCGTTTACCGCACGCACCTATAGTCGATGGATTGACCTTGACGCGCCGGAATCTGGAATGTTGGCGGTTGCGAAATGGCAAAGAAGCAGAGTTGAATAGTGGCAATGTGGTGGCGATTGGATGCCAAGTATCTGAAATTAAAAGAATTGCGGGATGTCGAATCCCCCCCTCTCCGCCAAACCAAAAAAGCCCCGCGAGGGGCTATTTTGGTTTGGTGCAGCGGTTGGCATGATGAGAACCACTCGGTTCGACGAACTTCCGCAGGAAGTTCGGACACGCACCGCGCGCCCGCAGGGCGAGAAAAGCGACGCTTCGCTTTTCTCGTCAATCCCCCGGCTCAGAGATCGGCATGCATTCCGAGGCCCCGCGAGGGGCTATTTTGGTTTGGTGCAGCGGTTGGCGTGATGAGAACCGCGTGCGTAAATGGGGTCGCACCCTCAAGTCATCGGCATGTCCGTATTTGTCCGTCTGGCCACGGCATCCGTATAGCGTTAGCCCCCCAATTCCGGTGCCGACACAAAGGTCTCGGCCCCGTTAACGGCCGCTTAGCCGCTCATTCGGCGTGCATTTTTCGCTTTTAAGAGCGCCCAGGCGAAGTGTTTCTGGCGAATCTGACGGCAAATCAGAAAGATAGCTTGGTCCGACCCCTCGCCCAGAGGCAAATCGACAGACACTTCCGCAAAGTGGCAGGATCGTCCGAATGGTCACCGTCTACATGCCCGTCTACAACCAGGAAGCGTACGTGCGCGACGCGCTACGCAGTGTTTTGTCGCAGGATTACGAACCACTCACGATCTTCATCTCCGATGACGCTTCAAGCGACACAACCGTTGCAATCGTCAACGACGAACTTGCGGCCTATCACGGTCCGCACAATATTGTGTTCAATCAGAACGAGGAGAATCTGTTTCTCGAGCACCTCGTGGCGAATCTGCCGAAATTGCCGCCCGGGCTCGTCGTCATGGCGCACGGGGATGATGTTCAGCAGCCGCACCGGGTGTCCTCTCTCGTGGCGCTGCACGAACGTAGCGGTGCGCTCGTGCTGTCGAGCAACGCGCAGGTCATCGACCGCGACGGCAAGCCGCTCCACTTGTTCCGCGATGCCGTCGATGAACCGGATCTGTCGCTCGAGGCCTTCCTCGCCAACGGTTATAGCCCCGCGGGTACCGGGTTTTCCCTCGCCTGGCACAGCGACATCTGGGATATCTTTGGTCCGAAACGCAAGGGCACGCGGCCGGTCGACGACATTCTGTCGTTCCGCGCGGCCTTGCTCGGCAAACTCGCGTACGTCCCCGAGCCCTTGCTGCAGTGGCGCAACCACGATCGCAATGTGACGCTCGCGATCCAGCTGAACAATGCGGGATCTGAGCACGAGGCCATGTTGATCCGCGAACGGATGCTGCAAAAGCAGGTATCGAGCTGGACGTCGCATGCACTTGATATGATCGA
Source organism: Gammaproteobacteria bacterium (assembly GCA_965216305.1). Taxonomy (GTDB): domain Bacteria; phylum Pseudomonadota; class Gammaproteobacteria; genus UBA11873. The sequence continues at coordinate 1,590,972 of OZ244144.1, forward strand.
TCTGCGCAAAGCCGGTATCGAGATCGCGAACTACGATGAACTATTGCTGAAAGCCTATGAACGACTGCTTGATTTCAACCGGCAGTACATGGAGTTTCGCAAGGACATGCTCGATCGGGGTATCGGCATCGCATGAAGGCGCCGAGACCGCGCCGCGGCGGTGACGTGTGAAATTTTCGCTCCTGCACAAGTAGAACTAAAGCTCCGCACGCGCAGCTATGACCGCAAGCCCTGCGAACATCCTCAAGGTAACTGCACGCGCGAATCCACACGGGGTTGCCGCTGCAGGCTTGCTTGTCGCGCGCATCGACCCGGTGGCGCGAACGCCGCTTGAGCACAGCGGATCCCGCAGGGTTCGGCACCCCAATATCGATTGCCGTAGTGAACGGTCGGGGCGGATATGAAACTCGGCATGATGCAGCCCTATGCGTTTCCCTACCTCGGTTACTTCCAGTTGATCGAATATTGCGACAAGTGGGTCGTGTTCGACGATACGCAGTTCACGCGGAAATCCTGGATTACGCGTAACCGGCTGCTGCACCCGGAGCCCGCGAAGCAATGGCAGTACTTTGCAATTCCGGTGCAACATGCACCACTCGGTACCTTGATTGGTGATGTGCAAATCGACCGCAAGCGCGGCTGGGAAGAAACGATTCTCGGCAAGCTGTCGTCGTATCGGCATGCGCCCTGTTACGCCGAGGTGCGAGCGCTCGTTGCCGCATGCCTCGAGGCCAAATGCGAGACGATCGCGCAATGGAACGTCTCCGCGTTGACGCTCGTCTGCGATTACCTCGGGGTACGCTTCGATTACGAATATTCATCCGCCATCCCCTACAACCGCGCCGCGGTCACGCATCCCGGACAGTGGGCGCTGGAAACGGCGAGCCATCTCGGCGCCAGTGAGTACGTAAACCCGGCCGGCGGTCATGAGATATTTCGTGCTGCGGAGTTCAGCGCGCGCGGACTCGAGCTGCGCTTCCTCCGGCCTGTGCTCCACGCCTATGCCCAGGGGCGCGAAGGATTCGTCGCGGCGTTGTCGATCATCGATGTCATGATGTGGAACCGGATCCCGGCGATTCGCGCCATGCTCGGCGCCTGTGAGATCATCGCGCACGAACGTGCACAAGCGGGTCCTCCCTACACGCAGGCCTGAAGGAGTCCGTGAGCAAGCAAGCATGAAAATTCTGATCTTCGGCGCTACCGGAAACTGCGGGCGCGCGTGCTTTCAGCACCTCACGAACAGCGGCCACGACGTCTACGCGGTCGCGCGCTCCGCGCCGCGAGACGCGCGCATGGCCGCGCGCTTTTTTCCCGGCGATATCTGCGACGAGGAACTATTCTCACGCCTGCCCGATGACGTTGACGCGGTGATCAACTTAGCCGGCGTGCAGCCCAGCATCCTGCCCGTGTCCGAAGCGACCGACCGCGCGGCGACATATCGCCAGTATGTCGACATCAACATCCGCGGTGTTTTCAATGTTCTCGAATACTGCCGCCGCGCCGGTGTTGCGAGATATCTTTACGCAACGACGCATCGTGATTACGAAAACTACTGGTCCACCCAGAGCGGCCTCACCCACGACCTTCCGCCTGCCATCAACTATGCGGGCGATCACGCGATGTATGCGATTTCGAAGACCAGCGCGAAAATGATCGGCGACTACTTCGGCACCGCGCACGCGATGCGCGTATTCAATCTGCGCTTGCCGATGATATTTCTCGTGCCGGAGGAACCGTACTACCTGCACAACGGCAAACCCGAACTCATGCCGTTCCTGAAGATCATTCGCGCTGCGCTGAACGGCGAAACACTCGAAGTCTGGGGCGATCCCGACATGCGTCGCGATTACGTCCACATCGACAATCTGATTTCCCTCGTGGATGCCTGCCTCGACTCTTCGCAGGCAAGTTGTACGCTTAATGTCGGCACCGGGGAGGGCGTTACGACCGAGCGTTTCGTGCGCAGTATCGGCGCGGCGTTCTCGCCGCCGGGCACGGAGGTGGACGTCGTCTACCGGCCGGAGAAGACAACGTACAAGAGCGCGGTGTACAACATCGCGTTCGAACGGGAGAAGTTCGGTTACGAACCCGTACTGCTTGACGGGATGCTCGAACGCTTGAAGCGCGAATTCACGGATGGCGGCTATGCGGCGAAATGGGGCTGGCACGCCGGTGGTGAGTGAGGCGTGAGGATCCTGCTGCATCCGGGTTTCCCGAAAACCGGCTCGTCGACGTTTCAGTACGGTTTGTTTCTGCCGCTCGAGCAGCAGGGGCATGTCGACCTGAGAATGTGGCGGAAAGACAATCCGCGCGAACCGCTCGACGAACGCCCGAGCAGCCGGCTGTTCATGGACAAGGAAATGCTGCCGAAATCGCTCGATTACGCGGCACCGGGCGACAAACTGTGCGTACTCTCAGACGAAAGCTTTACCGCGCCATTGCGACTGCGGCGAAACAACTTCGGCGCGCACGCGGTCGACCCGCTGCAGTTTCCGGTACGGATCCGCGACCAGTTACGCGCGCAACATCCAGGCGCCGTGATCGACGTACTCGTGGTGCTGCGCAACCAGACTGATCTGCTGCTCTCGCAGTTCGTCGAAGAATACAATCTCGTCACGTACAAGAACGTCAACATACTGTTCGACGAAAGCGGCAACGTTGATGTTCACGGCTACAAGATATATGAATTCGCGACGTATATCGAAGTGCTGCAGGAAACATTTGGCCGCGACCACGTAACCGTGCTCGCGTTCGAGCAATGGCGCGAAGATCCTGCCGCGTTTTACGCTCACATTGCGCGCGTGATGCAGGTGCCGCTTGACCTCGTTACGCGCCATCTCGGCACGGCGCACCTGAATCGCAAGGAAAAACGCGCTGACGGCTATCTCACTCGCAACGGCACGCTCGTGCCGTTTCTGACACCGCCACAGCGCGCGGCGATACTTGCGGCCTTCCGCGCATCGAATTTGCGCCTCGCCGCGCACGGGTTCGACGCGCGGACGCTTGCCCGGTACGGCTATCTGTGAGCGCGCGTCGCGCGGATTATTTTCGACTCGCACTGATTGGCGACGACAGCGCTGCGTTTGCGGAAGTGTATCGTTCGTTGCGCTTTTCGACGCACTGCCAGCTTGTCGTGATCTCGGATCGCGCGCCGGACGCCGCCGCACCGTGGGTAGCGTGGAAAACGCTAGACAACGCGCAGGAAGCGCTCGCGTTACAGCGTGACGCCGACCTCGTGTTGTCGGTCACCGGCGGCGAGTGCGCTGTGTTGCCAGCACCGTTCGCCGCGCCACTCGTGCATCAATTGCCCGTCGTCGCGGGGCGCCTGCACGAGGCGCTTGTGCGCGCCGCCACGGACCTCGACGCGGCGCTCGATGCCGCGTGGTCGTTGTCCGGCATCAGCGCGCAGCCCGGCTTCGTACGGCTCGATTACTTCCGCATCCACAGCGGTGACGTAGTATTCACCGGCGCCAGTTGCAGTCCCGATCGCTGCGCCTGGCTGCCGCTCGCGCGCGACGCAACGCCGGAACTCGTCGCCACGCTGCATGCGGCGTTGTCACCGCTGAGCTTTGTGGGCTCGATTTCGTGCGAGATTCGCCGTCAATCAACGGGCGCTTATTCGCTCGCCAGCCTCGACCGCGCGTGCCATCACTGGAGCGCGTACCGCGCCGTCGGAGTGAACATCCCGTTGCTCTACATTCAGGACTTTCTGCAACGGCGTTTCGAAATTTTTCATTTCGTCGATCACGAGCACCTGAGGATCGTTGACGGCGTCGCTTTGAAATACTGTTTCGATGTGAAGCACGTTTTCGTCGATCTGGACGAAACGCTGATTATCGACAACCGGCGGGTGGATTACGTCAGCTCGTTTCTCGATCGCTGCGCCGCGGCGGGCTGCGGGATCAGTATCGTTTCCAGGCACGAACACGATATCGCGGCAACGCTCACGCGTTCCGGTATCGACCCCGCGATGTTCGAGAATATTCATGCGGTTGAAAAAGGCGTGCTGAAATCGTCGCAGGTAGTGAATTGCGACGGGGCAATTTTTATCGATAACGAGTTTGCCGAGCGCCTCGATGTCAGGCGGCGCGCGAGGATCCCGGTGCTCGATACGAATCAGCTCGACTTCCTGGCGGTGAGCACTGATGCGGGCGGGGTGTGAACCCGCCGGTGTACAAGAACTTGAAACCAGCCAGGGCGAAGCGGCGACATGCACTTGAGTCGGTACGCGCTCGACGCGGCGATGACGCCGCATCGGCTACAATTCGGGATTCAAATGTGCGCAGATGATTTAGACAACAGGAGATCGGGAGCGATGAGCAAAATTGACGTAGACAGCACCGTACGTGACGTAGAGGAAGGTCGCCTGCCCGAGTGGATCGCGGAGCATCTGCGCATCTACGAGGAATCCGGTGGCACCGAAGGGCACATGTGGGATTCGACCGCAGCCGGTGGGAAAGGCTTGTTGCCGTGCTTGTTGCTGCACACGCGCGGACGCCGGTCCGGTCGTGAACTCACCCATCCGCTGATTTATGGCGTTGACGGCGACAACTTCATCATCGTCGGTTCAAAAGGCGGTGCGGATACGCAGCCCGGCTGGTATTTCAATCTCGTCGCCGATCCGAACGCGCGCGTGCAGGTGGGCAAGGACACGTTCGACGTCAGGGCGCGCGTGCTCGAAGGTGACGAGCGCGCCCGGATCTGGACGCAGATGGTGGATTTGTTCCCGCCCTATACGAGCTACCAGGCGAAAACGAGCCGTGAGATCCCGCTGTTCGCGCTCGAACGGCGCTAGCACGGCAAGGGCGTCACAAAACGCGGCGAGCGATCCCCGCTCGTACGCCATGCGCGCAGGGCTTGCAGCGTAGCCGCTAAGGCCTGTGGCGCCTCGTGCCGTGGCCGCCCGAGACGCCGCGGCAGACGGTATGCGGCTGCCTGCACGTGGCGCACGCCCCGTCGGGGATCATGGCGTGGTTGCGGGGGCCGGTGCCTCGTCGCTGTCGCGGGCGGCCGCGTCGGCTTCGCCCTCGTTGCCGAACCAGCGGTACTTGATGTTACCGATAAAGCCGGACAGCGGCCGCGTGATCCCGCCCTTGATCGCGCCGTCGCTCGCACGCTCGATGATCTCGGCGAAATTCGATTCCGTTGCGGCAGCAGAGCCCGTGAGGCGGAATTCGGGCCCTTTCCAGTAACCGTACTTGTCCTGCTCGTCCTCGAGGAGGTCAATGCTGTAGAGAATCGCCGCACCCTTGCCCGTCATGTTCAGATGCGCAACCACATCGAGTGGACTGTCGATAATGTCTTTGCCGTATTCGTGCGCGATCGCACCTTGCGCGCTCATGCGGATATTCGGGCTGAGCATGTTGAAGCGCTTGATCACGAGGTCGAGCGAGGTATCACGCGTGATGTGGATATCGATCACGTCGTAATCGACGACGGCGATGTAATTGACGAGACGCGACACGGCGCCGGCGCCAAAGCCGCCGGTGGGCACATAAGACAAGCCTTCGCCGACGATTCCGAGCGCGTCGGACGCACTCGCCATCAGCGTGCCGCCGGCGGGCAAGGGCCGGAACAGGCCGTCGCGGCTGTTCATCTTCAGATCGAGCAGGAGACGATTGCGAAACTGCGCCGCGTTCGGCGCGGTTCCATCGATCGCGATATCAACGCCGAACAGCCCCTCGATGCGTGATTCCTCATTCGGCGTGAGTTCCGTGAAGAACTGGTTCAGATCGAAATCCGCAATTTTCCCGCGCAGCTTCGCGGTATAGGGCGCCGTTTCCCCGGCGGTGAACGTGAAACCGCCGTCGAGCGTGATCGGACTGTCGTGGAAGCGTGCACTGAACGCGTTCAGTTCGAGTTTCCTGCGCGTGAGGTCGGCGCCGCCCTTGATATCGTTGAACGCGAGGTAGTCGCTGTAGAACAGCTTGCGGAAATTGAATTGCAGCCGGGTGGTGTAGGGCAGGATGTCCCAGAACGCAGCGGGATCCGGGGTTTCGTCGAGCACGAGCGGGGTGGCGGCAAGCTTGCCGGTGGATTTGTTACCGGCTTCCTCCAGCGCGGGGTCGGGCGCCGGGCGGCTGATGCCGTCAATCGCGGCAAGCATATCGTTCAGATAGAACAACTCGCTCGACACCTCCAGCTGCAGGGTCGACGGTTCGCCTTCCACCGGCTCGTATTCTCCTGTAATCAAGGCATTGCCGATTCCCGACTTGCCGGTGCCGATCAACGGCATCGAAATATCGAAGCCGCGGCCATCCGGCCGCATATTGCCCGTCAACGGCATTTCGATCGTATGTATCGCGAGCGTTTCGCGGCTCGCCAGGCCGTCGAGCAAGGTCTTCGCCGTGATGTGGCCGTCTTCTTCTACCGCGATCGTCATACTCAGGGTGCCGTTCGTCAGTGCATGACCCGGCAGCACCCCCGGATGATCGAGCAACTGGGGTACGTCGCCGGTGAAATCCGCGCGCAGGCGTTGTAGCCCGATGGTGCGTTCGGGTTCGATGCGGGCACTGAGTGACCCGCGCAGACCGGGTGCGTCGTTGCCGCGAAAATTAACCGCGAGCGTGTCGAGCGCGAGATCGATCGTTTGTCCGGCGGCGATGACTGTCGCCGCCGTCGTCACATCAAAGGGGTGCAGAATCGCCTCGCCCGCGGGGTTCGTGACGCGTACATTGCGCATCACGAGCGGCGCTTCGGCGAGGGCCGTGAGTCGCTCGCCATTGGAACTGAGCCGCATGGTGCCATCGATGCGATCGAACGCCACCCCGCTCGTCGCCAGCAGATCACCGAGCGCGATGGCGCTGAGTGCGTCGATGTCGAGCGTGATTTCCCCCACCGCATGGCGGGCGAGATTGTCGCCGGCTTCGAGTTGCGGCCGGATGACGAGTCCCGATTCGCTCGCGACACCGATATAACGCGTTTTATCAAGTGACAAATCGAGCTTGAGTCGTTCGAGCTCAATCACCTCGCCAGTAACCTTCACCCGGTAACGAAAATTCGTAGCCAGCGCGGTCGTGTAGTTGCGGTCGGGCAGGGCGGCGGCAACAAGCGGCTGCCCGGCGAGCGCATTGACGGCAACGTCGAGGCGGCCCTCGGCGATGATTTCAGGGGTGTCATCCGCGCGCGGGATGAGGACGACTTCGCCGGCACCGTCGGCGATATTGCGCCTGCCGCCGGCAACGCTGAGACCCTCGTAGCGCAGCACGGTGCGTTCCGGCGCGTATTCAATGGTCGGTTGCACGCTTGCCCAGACGTTTTCCAGCACCGCTTCACCGGCGTTCGCGAGATTGAAATTACTTATCCGCAGCGGCGCGTTCGCGCGCAATATGAATCCGTCTGCGCCTTGCGCTTGCAGCGAGAATGCCGCTTCGCTCACGCGCCCGTCGATCGTGTACGGGGCGAGAAATGGCGACAACCAGGCAAGATCAAGATCGCTGATCGACAGTGTGGCGAGTTCGCCCTGTGGATTATTGATCCGCGCGCCATCAGACGAGGTTTTGATCGTGAATGTCTGTTTCGCCTCTACCTGCAGCAGGTCGTTGCGCTCCGGTTGCGAAAAGCGCGCATTCAGTGCGCGTATGCGAATCGTGTCGCCGGCAAGCTTCAGCTTGCCGTCAAGCTGTAGTGACAGCGCTTGGGGCAGTGACACCTCCTCAATCAGGGTGGTGAAGCCGGGCTGTTGCAGCAGCGGGTCGATGTCGAACCTGCCGCTGAGTTGCAGATCCGTCGCCTGCACCTCGGCGGTCGCGGGGGGCACCACCGCGGTGAGTTTCAGCGCGGCGATCGCGAGTTCGTCAGACGTTGCCGTGAGGTCGTCGATTGACGCATGCAAACCATTGTCATCAAGCGCGATCCGCGGCGACAAGGCGATGCGCAGGCCGTCGGCCAGTGGCGTACCGCCGTGTTCAACGACGATGCCGTCGATCAGCATTGGCGTCGTCGGCGCGAACCGCAGAACCCCGTTGTCGTCGCTTGATAATTCGAAGCGGGTGGTCGCCACCGCGCCCCGGATAATCACTTCCGGCACCACGCCGTCGAACCAGCCGAGCGGCAGATCGGTCACCTCGAGGGTCAGCAGCTGTTGCTCACGTTCTCGCAGGCTGGCGGGATTGTCGAGCGGCACGCTCAGGGGCTGTGCCAGTGCGACGGCGATCACGACATTCGATTCGTCATCGATAAGGCGATGATCGAGGCGGGAAATCTCGAGCACGCCGTCGGCCAGCCGCACCGCGATCCGTTGTTCGAGGCCAAGCCGCGACGGCAGCTGCGATCCCTGGCCGAGTACGCGCTGCAGATCCGTGAGGGAAGTGTGGCTGTCGAGACTCGCGGTGACCCCGCCGTCTTGTGTATCAACGAACAGCTGGCCCTCCGCAGACTGGGTGAACCCTGGTATCGCAGTACCGTCGACATAGGGGGCGGCGAGGCGTTCCGAACTGCTCAGCGTGTACGGTCCGGCAAGCGCCCCGGTCTGTCCGTCGTAGAGGGCGCGCAGATCGAATTCGGCGCGCGCGCCGCCGTTGCCGTCGTGACTCGTTAATGTCACGTTGATCGATTCCGGCTGCGGTTCGTAGCGCGTTGCGCCGTCTTCGGTTTCAATCGCGCGCCGGCTGGGGTCGGCGGTGGGTTGCAGGTTTACGGCAAGACGCAGGTGTTCCGCCTGCGGCAGGCTCGCCAGATGCACGGCGGCGTCAACGTTCAAGCCGATAGCATTGAAGCGGCCGCGATCACGCTGGTCGAGTTCGAGTGTGCCGGAAAAATCCACGCTGTCCGTCGCCGTCGAGATGTAACGGCCGGAAAACGCGAGCGCCGCGGCCGTGTCCGGCGCGATCGCGCCGCCGTTGACCGCCAGTGTCAATACATCGGTCGCGTTCAATTGCACGTGTGCATCGATACTTGCTTCGAGCAGCTCGATATCGAAGCCACGATCGAGACTCGCGAACACGCCTTCGAACGGCCCGCTCGGCGGTGGTGACGGGGGCGGCCTGAATTCGCGCAGATCCACCGTAATACCGTTTGCGGACAACGACTTCAGCTCGAGCGTGCGGCCGAGCAGCGAGGTCAGACAGAAACGGGCAGCGAGATTGTCGCCGCTGATCTCGGCACCTTCGTAGCGCGCAGCGAAGCGTTCGAGCGTGATTGCCCATGGCAGGATGTGGATGTGGGTGAATTCCAGATGCTCGAACAGCGGGCCGGCAAACCTGTGTACGAGCTTTTTCTGGATTTCCGGGTGAAAACCAACGGCGACGGCAATCATGAGCACGCTCGCGAGCGCCGCGGCGATCCAGGTGCGGCGACGGGTGGCGGCGAGCCGCGCGCTAAGGCGCGCGAAAATCGTGGCGCGATTTGTCACTTCAAGTGTTCCGGCAGGCGGCGCCGCAACGATGGCGGATTAAGGTCGGGTGAGGCTTGACGGGCAGGTACATGGACAGGGCGACAAATCAAAACAAGGGCCAGTATACCGCGCCGCCTCGCTGCGATCTGAGCAGCCTGGCAGCGCTGGTGGGGAGTGGAACACACGGCTCTGTCCTGTCGGGTTTGCATTTAAGTTCAAATATGTAATTATAAGTTCCGTATTACGAACCTATGAGAGTCCTCCATGTCGGCTGTCGATCGCACCCTGGATGTGCTCGAGGCATTCAGTGACAGCGGGAAACCGTTGTTGCTACCAGACCTTGCGCAGCGTCTCGAGGCGCCTAAAAGCACTTGTTTTGAAATTGTGCGGACCTTACAACGACGCGGGTATCTCTACTCACTGGGCAAACGCCGCGGCTTCTATCCCACCCGCCGCTGGTTGTGGCATGCGGAAATTATTGCGGCCAATGATCCCGCGGCGCGTCAGCTCGACCAGGTGATGGAGCAACTGCGCGACCAGACCGGCGAAACCGTCATCGCCGGACGCCGGCAGGACAACGCGGTCGTTTATGTCGCGGCGGTGGACGGTGTCCACAGCATTCGCTACTCAACCGTGCCGGGTGAACTGAAACCATTGCATTCAAGCGCCATCGGTAAGGCGCTCCTCGCCAGCTCGCCAGAGCTCGCCGACACGGTCGCGGCGTTGCCGCTCGAGCGCTACACGGCAAACACGATTTGTGACCCGGCGACCCTGCTTGCAGACCTCGCACGCGGACGGGAACGCGGCTACTTCACGACGGTGGGAGAGAATGTTTGCGATGTGATGGCAATCGCGTGCGGCGCGCTTGTGGGTGGCGACCCGATCGCGCTTGCGGTGGCGGGTCCGGTGGAGCGCATGGGCGCGGCGGAAGCGACGATCGCCTCCGCGCTGCGCGCGAGCGTGGCGGAATTCGAACCATGAGGATGACGCAACCGCCCCGCAACGGGCCGTCGCGCATGTAATCGCAAGCTGTAACAAGCTGTTTGAGAGGTAACACTATTATGGCATCGACGAAACAATCGAATGGCGGCGCGAAGCGCGCCAGTGGTCCGGGTTCAGCGGCGGCGTTCGCCACACCGTCAGGGATCGAGATCCCCGCGGTTGCCACCGCGGCGATGATCGATCCCGCGGCGATCGGCGATCCGGGCCAGGCCCCGTACACGCGCGGCATTTTCGCCGACGGCTTCCGCGGCCGGAAATGGACGATGCGCCAGTACTCCGGATTCGGTTCCGCCGAAGAATCGAACGCGCGCTACCGTTTCCTGCTCGAACAGGGACAAACCGGCTTGTCGGTGGCGCTCGACTTGCCCACGCAATGCGGCTACGACCCGACCGATCCGATCGCGGTGGCCGAAGTCGGCAAGGTGGGCGTTTCGCTGTCGAACCTGTCGGAAATGGAACTGTTGTTTCGCGACATCGATCTCGCCGCGATCTCCACCTCATTCACGATCAATGGCACCGCTGCGATTATTCTCGCGATGTACATGGCTGCCGCCGACAAGGCCGGCGTGCCGCGCAGCGCGCTCACCGGCACGATCCAGAACGACATTCTCAAGGAATACGTCGCGCGCGGTACCTGGATCTTTCCGGTGAAACCATCCATGCGTCTCGTCGCCGATTCGATCCTGTTCGCGAATGAACAGGCGCCACGGTTCAACGCGATCAGCATTGCCGGTGCGCATGTGCGTGATGCGGGCTGCACCGCCGCCGAGGAAATCGCCTACACGCTGAGTAATGCCGTGGCCTATGTCGACGAACTCGTGCGGCGCGGCGGCGATATCGACCGCTTCGCGCGCCGGCTCAGTTTTTTCTTCTACGTTCACATGGACTTCTTCGAAGAGATCGCGAAGTTCCGCGCCGCACGACGCCTATGGGCAAAACTCGTGACGGAACGTTTCGGTGCGCAGGATGAAAAGAGCGCACTGTTCCGCTTCGGGGTTGTGTGTGGCGGATCGTCACTCACCGCGGCGCAACCGCTGAACAATGTGGTGCGCGTTGGCATCGAAAACATGGCCGCCGTGCTTGGCGGGGCGCAATCGATCTTCACCTGCGCCTACGACGAGGCGTTCCAGATCCCGACCGAACAGAGCGCGGAACTCGCATTGCGCACGCAGCAGATCGTGGCCGAGGAAAGCGGCATTGCGAACACGGTGGACCCGCTGGGCGGCAGTTATTTCGTCGAATACCTGACCGATCAGATGGAAGCAGCCATCGTTTCGATCATGAACGACATCGACCAGGTTGGTGGCGCCGTGCAGGCGATCGAGGACGGTTATATCCAGATGCGCATTGCACGTACCGCGCACGCAAAGAAAGCGCAGACCGACGCCGGCGAACGCGTTGTCGTCGGGGTGAACAAGTATCGTCGCGATAAGGAGGAAACGAAGATCGGCGAGGTCTTCAGCCTCAACCCGGCGATGCGCGATACCGTGATCGAGCGTTTCAACGCGATCCGCGATCAACGCGACAACGCCGCGGTGGCCCGCAGTCTCGAACGTCTGGGCACGGCTGCGCGCGACGAAAGCGAAAATATCATGCCGTACCTCATCGATTGCTGTCATGCCTACGCCACCGTCGGCGAGATGGTCGGTGAGCTGAAATCCCACTGGGGCGAATTCGTCGAACCGCCATTGGCGGGTTGATGCGCCGCGAACCCGGAGAAAGTTCTATGAGTCTGAAAGGTAAACGGATCCTCGTCGCGAAGCCGGGGCTCGATGGCCACGATATCGGCGCGAAGATCATTACGCTCGCACTGCGCGATGCCGGCGCGGATGTGGTCTACACAGGCTTGCGCAAGGGCACTGATCACATCGTGCGCGTGGCGGTGGATGAAGATGTTGATGCACTCGGACTCAGTATTCTGTCCGGGTCGCACAAGGAAATTCTCGACGACATCATGACGCAGCTTGCGGACAACGACGCGGCCGACATCAAGGTGTTTATGGGCGGTACGATTCCGCCGGACGACCGACCCGATCTGCTCGCAGCGGGGGCGGTGGGGATCTTTACGAGCGAACAGAGTATCGACGAGGTCCTGAGCGAACTCGACCGGGCGCTCGGGGCATGAGCGGTGGGCACAGCGGCGATTGCGGTTTCGTGCGCGCCGCAGCGCTGCGGCTCGGGTTGTCGTGGTGAGTCGGCCCACGCTGAATCGGCGCCAGCTCGGTCGCGAACTGTCGGCGGCGGGCCGCGCGGATGCTGCCGCGATTCTTACCGGCACGCCCGCGCCACAAGCACACGTCGCGGCCCGGATCGGCGTTACCGGCCCACCCGGTGCTGGCAAGAGTACGCTCGTCACCCGACTCGCCGAGCGTTACAGCCGGGACGACCGCCGTGTTGGTATCCTCGCGATCGATCCGTCGAGCCCGGTGTCGGGCGGCTCGATACTCGGCGATCGGATCCGCATGGACGAATTGTCGCTCGCCGCCGACGTCTATATCCGCTCCGTCCCGAGCCGTTCCGCGAACGACGGACTCACGCCGAACGTCGCCGAAATGCTGAACATTATGGATCGCCATGACTTCGACGACGTGCTCGTGGAAACCGTCGGCATCGGGCAAATTGATCACGCTGTGCATGCACTCGTCGACACCGTGGTGCTCGTGCTCGTGCCGGAATCCGGCGACACGATCCAGGCGATGAAGGCCGGCATCTTGGAACTGGCGCACATTTACGTCGTGAACAAAGCCGATCGCCCGCACGCGAACCAGTTGCGCGCGGCGCTTGAAGGGGTGCTCGCGCTCGCACGGGACGATGGCACGCAGTGGCGGCCGCCCGTCGTGCTCACCACCGCGGCCGATAACGACCTTGCCGGACTCGAAGATGCACTCGCCGCGCATCGGGACTGGCTCCTGACGCATGACGATCCGGTAAGCCGGCGACGACGGCGTGCGCGCCAGCTGGCGGAAAGCGTGATTGCCGCGGCCGTGGCGGAAGCCGCGAACGAACTCGCACCGGCGCGCTATGACGGCACCGCGGGCGATCTGTACGCGGCCTATCTTGAACGTTTGCAGGCGAAAGCCGGATCCGCTCAGCGCTGAGCCCGCGGCGCGGCGGCGGGTATGGAGCCGCGGTTGCGACGGTACTCGCTCGGCGTCACCCGCAAACGCTGGCGGAACACGCGGGAGAAATAGCTCGCGTCGGCGAAGCCGCACGCGAACGCGATTTCCGTGATCGTGAGCGCCGCGTAAGCGGCGTCGCCAAGCAAGCGGCAGGCATGGTCGATACGCAGGGCGAACAAGTGCTGATTGAACGTGGCACCGCTACCGGCGCAGAGCTGGTGCAGGTAACGTTTCGAGATTCCGATCGCGGCGGCAACGTCGCCGGGCCCAAGTTCGGGGTCTTCGAAACGATCACGCAGGACGTCGTGGATCCGCGCGAGGAGGGCATCACTACGACGCGTCACACGCTGCGGTTCGAGCGCGAGCGTCAACAATCCCGCAACCTGCTCGGCTACCCCGGCCGGCGGCTGCTGCCAGTCGGAAGTCGCCGCGGGTTCGATATTCCATAACGCGGATGACAAGGTGCGGCCCCAACCGCTATGGCCGTCGACCCGGTGGCCGATGCAATCATCGGCGAGTGGCAGGCGGCGCTGCAGCCAGGCATGGCTGAATTGCAGAACGAGCGAACTCGTGCGCGCCGGCGACTCGAAGCGAAACGCTTCCGCTGCCGACAGCAACACCATATCCCCGACATTCAGGCGCGTTGCCTGTGCGCGTGTGGCGAGATCGATGCGGCCGCTGCGCATGTGGATAAGGACGTAATGATCGGAACCGCGGGCATGCTCGCCGTGCACGGCACGTTGGTTGTGGCGTGCGGCAATCAGGAATGCGGCCTGGTCCGCGAGCGGGGTTGCGGCGATGTGGCCACCGAAGCCGCGCGCGACATCACTTTGCACGTCGAGTTCGATGACGTTTTCCGACAACACCTCGTTCCAGTAATCGATCGCCCGGTGGCGCGGCACGCGCGCCGTCGTCCACTCGTCGTTGCATCGCAGCATATGGCGGTCTCCCCGTGCGCTGTCGTCCTACACTCTACGCGCTGTACTGCAAGCCGGGCAACCGCGCAGAGGCTATCCTTACTGATGCCCGCAACGGGTATTGCACCACGCACACAGCCGAGGTAAGCACTGATGTATCTGATGAATTGCTGGTATTGCGCGGGATGGGAGTTTGATGTCTCGCAAAGTCGCGACGCGCTCGTCCCCCGTCGCATCGCGGACGAACCGATCATGCTCTACCGCAAACTCGACGGCGAGATCGTCGCCATGGAAGACCGCTGCTGTCACCGTCAGGCGCCACTGAGCCTCGGCATGAAAGAAGGTAACGACATCCGTTGCGGTTACCACGGCATCAAATTCGGCCCCGACGGTCGCTGCCTGGAAATTCCGGGGCAGACCATGATCCCGGAGGCGGCCGCCGTGCGTACGTTTCCGGTGGTCGTGCGCGACAGCTGGGTGTGGGTGTGGATGGGAGACCCGGCACTGGCCGATCCCGATTTGATTTGTTTTGCCGTCGGCCCGGAACATCCGGACTGGCACATCAAGACCGGGCAGGTACAGATCGATGTGAATTACCGCCTCGAGATCGCGAACCTGATGGATCTCAGCCATGTCGCCTGGGTCCACAGCAATACGCTCGGCGGTACGCCGTGCTGGTATACCGAAGAGAAGCAGCACACGATGACCGAGCGCGGGGTGACGACGGAATTCTGGATGCCGAACACCGCGCCGCCGGCACACTTTCGCCACGTGTTTCCGCCTGACGCGACGTTTGATCTTCACGCCGTGATCGAGATGACCCTGCCATGCAATTTCATCCTGCACTTCCAGGCCTGGACCCCCGGTACGGCGGCAAACGGCAAGGCCTCGGGTCAGTTACTGCTCGACAGTTATTCTTCGCAAGCGGTGACGCCGCGTGATGCGCGATCCGTCGATTACTACTATTCGTGGGGTCTGCATCGCTCGACCGATGCGCCCGGCATGAGCGAAATGTTCCTCGACGCCGTCAACATCGGCTTTCTCGAAGACAAGGCGATCCTCGAGGCGCAGCAACGCAATCTTGAGGAACGGCCGGACGGGAACAAAATTGATATCAAGCTCGATGCGGGACCGAATAAACTGTTGTGGCTGCTCGACAAGCTGATCGCGGCGGAAAACGCGCCCGGGCAGTTAAGCTCGGCGGGTTAGGCGCCGGGCGCGTTTCGCGCGCCAGACATCGTTGCAATCACCCCGCGCGAGCGTTCAGCGCCCGCGCATAAGTGAGCGTCCGCTCTGCGTCCGCGGCGTGCAGATTCTCAATCAGCTGGCCGTCGAGTTCGGCGACCCCGCGGCCATCGGCGAGCGCGGCCTGCCAGGTTTCAAGCACGCGTTCGGCGTGGCTGATGCTTGCCGGATCGGGCCCGAAGCATTCGTTCGCGATGTCGATCTGCGACGGATGGATCAGTGTCTTGCCGTCGAAGCCCATGTCGCGGGCCGCGACGCAGGCCGCGCGGAATGTATCGGTGTTACGGAAGTCAAGATGCACCCCGTCGAGAACATCGAGCCCGGCCGCGCGCGCCGCGGTGACGCATTGTTGCAGCGCAAAGGCGAGATTCTCGCGACCGGGGGTATGGCGGGCGCGGAGCGCCTGCACAAGGTCGCTGGTGCCGACGACGAGCGCGCCGATCCGGGGCGAGGCAAACGCGATGGCGGCAACGTTGAGAATGCTCGCCGGCGACTCGATCATCAGCCACACGGGCAAGCTGTCGCCGCCGGCCGCGTCGAGCGCGGCGAGCGCTTCATGCACCGCGGCGGCTGAATCGACTTTCGGGAATAACACCGCGGCGACGTGGAGGCCGGCCACGGCCTGCAAGTCGTCCGCGCCCCACGGCGTGTCGAGTCCGTTCACCCGCACCACGAGTTCACGAAAACCGAAGCCGCCGGCGCCGATGGCGGTGGCGACATGCTCTCGCGCCACGGGCTTGCTCGTCGGCGCCACCGCGTCTTCGAGGTCGAGGATCAGGCTGTCGCACGGCAAGGTGCGCGCTTTTTCCAGGGCGCGGGTGTTCGCGCCGGGAAGATAGAGTACGGAACGTCTCGGGATCATGGAGTCTCCGGATGGCGGTAGGCGGGTTTGGATTCAGTAGGAGCCGCTCGGCGAGTCGAACTGGTCGAGCATAAACGAGAACGGTGGCGAGCGACCCACGAGGCCTTCGATCAGCGCGAGTTCGAGGTCTGTGTGATCCTTGAACGGCGCGCGCCGGAAGCGCTTGCCGTCGCCGCCGTCGCGTACGGCGTAACGCGGTTCGTCGTGATGTTCGGAGAATACCGTCTCCTCGACGACGTCGGATTCAAGCGGCATCAGATCCGCGGTGCCATAACACGTGCAGATATAACTTTCCTCGGGGTCCGACTCGATATACACCCCGGTGCCGCGGATCCCGATCGTCGCCGACGCCGTGACGAGCCGCCGCTTGCGGCGCCCGAACACCGACAGCAGGACACCGGTGAATACGCGCAGCACGTTCGCTGTATCGCTGGCGGGCGGCAGGCTCACCCGACTGTTCCCGCGCAGGATATGGGCGTTGCCGCGATCGACGAAGATAAGTCGGGAATCGCGCGCGGTCTCGATCGTATCGCCCGGTTTGATGGCGCTGTCGAGCGAGGCACCCGCTCCGTTGATCGTCGCGGAACCCTCGAGTGTGTAGATACTGCGTCCCGGGGGCAGGCGCCCGGGGTTGTTGCCGAGCACCGCGGCGGCGACAGGGGTGGTCGCAAGCGGCAGGGCCGCGGTCCCGAAAATCCCGGCCTCGAGCGCGGCAAGCAGCAGGGTGCGGCGTTTCGGATCGAACGGCTCCCGGGCATAGCGGGGGATCAGAATTGCCATGACGAACTCCTCGAATGAGCCTCAAGTATAGATAAATATTTGTTTAAATTCATATATTAAACTACACTTTTTAAATTCTGTATGAGAAATATCCTCGAACGATGCGAACGTCAAGCTCCGCCTTGTTCCGTGTCTCGCCGGGCGTCGCGGCCGTGCTGGCGTTGCTCGTGGCCGGCAATGTCCCGGCACAATCCATTACGTTCGACGCCCGGGCGGGGTTCACCTACGACAATAACGTGAATCGCGCCGAACGCGACCGGCTGGCCGCTGGCGACGGACTCTGGTCGTTGCGCGGTGACGCAGGCTATCGCCGTGCACTCGGCGCGAGCCACGGGATCATCGCGAAGGTCGGGCTCGAAACAGACATCCACACCGATTTCGGCGATCTTGATGTACTCCGAGCCGACACATCGCTGACCTACCTGGTCCAGGCGGGCAGTGGCTTCAATGCACCGTGGTTCGCGTTCAGCGCGGGCTTGCAGCTGGCCGAATACGCCGCGAGCGACATTCGCGACGGCTCCGAGGTGCGGCTCGCCCTCGAACTGGGTCAACGGCTTACCGACCGTATCTCCGCCCGGCTCGGTTACACCGTGCGCGATCGCGATGCGTCCAAGGGCAAAGTCTACGAACTGCGCACGGGCACCGTGCACGCGATTGGCGAATACGCGCTGAGCAACCGGCTTGGCGCGTACCTGAAATACGATTTCACTCATGGCGGCGTCGTCACTGGCTCACCACGCACGGCGAAGCTGTTGGCGGTGCGCCGGGTTGTCGCCCGCGATCGCGTGTTCGGACCCGACAACGTCGCCTGGCGCCTCAATGGTGTGGTCCATGGCTTGCGTCTCGGCTCGAAGCTCCGACTTTCGAAGCTTACTGCGATCGATGTCTCAGCTCAGCATTCTGTCACCGAGGCCGATGGTGATAACCAATGGAATGTGTGGAATGTTTCCGTCACGCTGAGTCACCGCTTCGACTGAGCGCGAGGCTTTGGCGGCGCGTGCTGGTCACGCACCGGCCGTACGCCGGATGTGTCCGCCGTCAACATTCCCGCGCGTAATATTCGGTACGCTGCCGGCTGGGTCGTACCGCGCTTGTGCGGTGCGACAGGGCGAACAAAAAAGAAAAAAAAAGAACAAAACTACAATGAGTTACAGTGAGATCAGGCCATCGATGCTGAGTCCGGCTGAACTGCAGGCGATCCGAGCGCGCAGCGATTTGCTGCTCGGCCAGCTGCGCTACAACAGCTTGCAGAACATGCTCGTCAGCGCGGTCTTCGCGGGATTTTTTTCGCAGATTTCCGAACAATCCTGGTTGTGGACGTGGTGGGTGGTATTCGTTGCCGTTGTTCTCGTGCGCACCGTCGTGCTGACCTGGCTGGAAACGCGCGAACCTGATTTGCGCCACCGCGGGCTCCTCATCTATGCGTGTATCGGGGTAACGGCGAGCGTTTGGGGCGTGGCGCCGCTGGCCTGCGGCACCGCGGCTGCGGACATGTCCACGATAGTGGCGATTTCGTGGGTGATGGTGGTGGTAATCGGCGGTGCGAACGCGTTTCACGATGACTACATCGCGACCGCGGTGCTTGCACTGCCGGCGTCGCTGCCATCGGTGATCGCCTTGCTGGCCTCAGGCCAGAATGCCGCCTATGCCGTCGTCTGCGCGATCATTCTGTTATATGCGCACCTCGCGGTCAGCTGCATCCGGGCGCGGCGCGCGCGCATGATCGAGGACCGGCTCAAGGCCGAGAACGAGAAATTGCTGCAGGAATATCAGACGCAAGCCGAGAAGGCGGCCGAGGAACTTGATCGCCGCCTGCGCATCGAACGGGAATTGCGTGCGGCACACCATCGCGCTGAACGCTTGTCGTCAATAGATTCATTGACCGGGATCGCAAACCGGCGGCACTTCGATGCCGCGCTCGAGGCAGAATTGTCGCGCGCGATGCGGCTCGAGAAGCCGCTCGCCATGATTCTGCTCGATATCGATTGCTTCAAACAGTTCAACGACCGTTACGGCCACAATGCCGGTGACGACTGCCTTGCAGAAATCGGCCAATTACTGGCGCGTTACGCGCGACGCAGCGGCGATCTCGCGGCACGCTACGGTGGCGAAGAATTTGTCCTGCTGTTGCCGAACTCGCATCTCGAAGCGGCGCGCGAGATTGCCGAGGAAGTTCGGCTCGCCATTATCGAGCAGGCGATCGCACACGATGCCTCGCCGGTTGCGCCGGTGGTCACGGCGAGTTTCGGCGTCGCGGCGATCGTGCCCGGTGCTCAGGATTCACCGCGCAAAATCATTGAAACAGCGGACAAAGCGCTCTACGAAGCCAAGAATTCTGGCCGCAACCGGGTTGTACTCACGAGCTGACCGGGGCGCAGCGACTACCGATCCGGGGTCAGAACTCCTATCATTGCCTTGACCGAGCGCCGCCGTGCCGGCGACGCAAGCGCACAGCAGCGGAGCTGATTTTTCATGCATACATTGTTCATCCTGTTCCTTCTTGTCGCCGGTATCGGTGGCCTGGCCTACTTGCGCGCTTCGCTGCTCGTCGCGACAGTCGCCGGTGCCATCGGCCTGCTCGTTATCGGCAAACTCGCTCAAGGCGTTCCGGCCTCCGTCGTCGTGTTTATCGCATGGCTTGCGTGGCTTGCCGTGGCGTTGCTCAACGTGCGCCAGTTGCGACAACAATGGGTTAGTGCGCCTGCGCTCGAAATGTTCCGCCGCGTACTGCCGCGGATCTCGCAGACCGAGCAGGATGCGCTCGACGCCGGCAGCGTGTGGTGGGATGCGGAATTATTCTCCGGTGATCCCGATTGGCGGCGCCTGCTCGAACTACCGGCCGAGAATCTCTCGGCGGAAGAGCAGGCCTTTCTTGACGGTCCGGTGGAGAAACTCTGCGCGATGGTTAACGAATGGGACATATCGCGTGCCGGCCGCTTGCCCGACGCGGTGTGGCGGTTCATCAAGGACGAGGGCTTCCTCGGCCTGATCATCCCGCGCGAATTCGGCGGCAAGGGTTTTTCCGCCCGCGCGCACTCGCGCATCGTCAGCAAGATCGCCTCGCGCAGTGGCACCGCGGCGATCAGTGTGATGGTACCGAACTCGCTCGGCCCGGCGGAGCTGCTGCTGAAGTATGGGGACGAGCAACAACGGCAGCATTATCTGCCGCGCCTCGCTCGCGGAGAGGAAATTCCATGCTTTGCACTGACGAATCCGTTCGCGGGTTCCGATGCTGCGGCGATTCCGGATACCGGCATCGTGTGTCGCGGAACGCATGACGGCGAAGACGTGCTCGGTATTCGCGTAAGCTGGGAGAAGCGCTACATCACGCTGGCGCCAATCGCGACACTGCTCGGGCTCGCGTTCCATCTCTACGACCCCGATGGGCTGCTTGGCGACAATGAGGATGTCGGTATCACGCTCGCATTACTGCCGACGAATCATCCCGGCGTCGATATCGGTCGCCGCCATTACCCCGCGGGTCAGCCGTTTCAGAATGGCCCGAACGCGGGACAGGACGTGTTCATTCCGATGGATTGGGTGATTGGCGGCCGCGAGCGCTGTGGTGATGGCTGGCGCATGCTGATGAATTGCCTCGCCGCCGGTCGTTCGATTTCACTGCCCGGATCGAGTGCAGCGGGACTCAAGGTCTGCGCCCGCACCACCGGCGCCTATGCGCGCGTGCGCAAGCAGTTCAACCTGCCGATCGGAAAATTCGAAGGCGTGCAGGAAGCGATCGCGCGTATCGTCGCGAACACTTACCTGATCGATTCCGCCCGCGATGTCACCGCCGGTGCGCTGGATACGGGCGAAGAGCCCGCCGTCCTGTCCGCGTTGCTGAAATACCAGGCGACCGAACGCCTGCGCGCCTCGCTCACTGACGCGATGGATGTACATGGCGGCCGGGCGATCTGCGACGGCCCCAGGAATTACCTGATGAGCGCCTACACCGCGGCGCCGGTGGCAATCACGGTCGAAGGCGCAAACATTCTCACCCGCTCGCTGATCATTTTCGGCCAGGGCGCAATGCGCTGTCACCCGTGGCTGCTCAAGGAAATTGCTGCGGCCGAGGAAACCGAATCGTCACGCGCCGTCGACGCGTTCGACCGCGCGCTGTTCGGTCACATTGGCCGCGTGCTGACGAACGCCGCGCGCAGCTTCGTGAAGAATGCGACGGGCGGTCTGATCGGATCGGATCCGTCCGTCGGCGAGGCGAACTACTGGTACGCGCAGCTCGAACGCGCAAGCGCGTCGTTCGCCACCGTCGCGGAACTCGCGCTGATGCAGCTCGGCGGCGAATTGAAACGCAAGGAAATGCTGTCCGGACGCTTCGCGGACGTACTCGGGGAAATGTACCTGATGAGTTGCGCGCTGAAACGTTTCGAGGACGACGGCCGGCCGGCAATGGATTTACCCGTGATCGAGTATGCGTTCGAGAACTCGATGTTCGCGATCCAGCGATCGCTCGACGACATCATCGCAAACCTGCCGTCACGGGCATCGGCGTGGCTCCTGCGCGTACTCGTGTTTCCCTGGGGACGTCGCTGGCGTCCGGCGTCCGACAAGCTGGCCGGCCGGGTGTCCGATTTACTCGTGATGTCGGCCGAATTCCGCGCGCGTCTGTGTGCCGGCATGTATTTCGACCCATCCAGCGATGACAACATCGGCTGTCTCGAACACGCGGTGCGAACCGCCGCGGCCAGCGAAGCGGCGGAAGCAAAACTGCGCGACGCGGTGCGCGAGGGCCAGTTGCAGGCATATTCGCGTGACCTCGTCGCCGACGCCCAGGCCGCGGGTGTGTTGGACGCGGGCGAAGTGGAACAAATCCGCGCGACGCAGGACGCAATCCGGCGTGCCATCGATGTCGATGATTTCGCGGCCGACGAACTCTGGGCCGGGCTGGCGGCGCCGGACGCAACCGCGGATGCGGCCTGAGTCATGCGCGCCTGCACGCCGCGGTGACCGCGGAGGAGCTTCTCGATGTCGTCGATGCGGACGACATCGTCATTGGTACGGCCACTCGCAGTGAGGTACATCGCCGCGGTGTCCGCCATCGCGCCGTGCACATACTCGTTTATAACAGCGCCGGACACGTTTACGTGCAGCGCCGGAGCTGGACGAAGGACTGCTCGCCGGGATTGTGGGATACCTCGGCCGCCGGACATGTCGACCACGGCGAGACTTACGCGCAGGCGGCTCAGCGCGAACTCGTCGAGGAACTCGGGGTAGCATCTGCTGAACCACTGCAAGCACTGTTCGCGCTGCGCGCCGCACCGGCGACCGGCAACGAATTCGTCCGTGTGTATCGCGCACTTACTCACACGCCGGTCATCCCCGATCCGCTTGAGATCATCGATGGTCGCTGGCTCGAACCGACGGCGCTCGGGCACTGGCTCGCGCGCGAGCCGGACGCGTTTACGCGAACTTTCCATGTGATCTGGCGGCAACTCTCGCCAACTCCGACGTCCTCGTGATGCGCGCGCGCGAAGCAAGACCCGCCCCGGTCTGGCCCGAATCCCGTGCCCGTCCCAGCGCCACGGGCCCGGGGCGCGAACCGCGGTCAGCCCCTCGCGATCCGCGACAGGCCTGGCGCCCGTGACTTCGCCACGTCGCGCGCGTCCGGCGCAAACAACGTTCGATCCACGCTGTCGCGCGTGTCCCCGTCTCGCGACGTTCCTCGGTGACGTACGCACCCGCCATCCCGATTATCACGCCGCGCCAGTGCCGCCGTTTGGTGATCCCCGGGCCACGCTCCTCGTTGTGGGCCTCGCTCCGGGGATGCATGGCGCGAACGCGACGGGCCGGCCGTTCACCGGCGACCATGCCGGCATCTTGCTCTACGACACCTTGTTCAAGACCGGATTCAGCAACCAGCCCGAAGGCAATCACGCCGACGACGGCCTGCGACTGGCCGGTTGCCGGATCACGAATGCGGTGAAATGTCTGCCGCCGGCAAACAAGCCGACGACCACCGAGATTGCCACCTGTAATCGCTTTCTCGCCGCCGAACTCGCGTTGCTGCCGCGGCCCGGGGTGATCGTCGCGCTGGGTCGCATCGCTCACAATGCCGTGCTGAAAGCGTTCGGTCAGCGGCAGACGAGCCACGTGTTCGGCCATGCCGCAGTACATGCGCTCGCAGACGGGGTCACCCTGATCGACTCCTACCACTGCAGTCGCTACAACACGCAAACGCGACGGCTCACGCCGGCCATGTTTGAACGTGTGTTCCGCCTCGCCGCACGCTATCTGGAGCGGGTATGAACGCCGAGGAACCGTTCGAGCGCTTGCGCGAATCCTGCCGCGATTTGCCGACGAATCCCGGTATCTACCGGTTTTCCGATGCGAACGGCGAGGTGATCTACGTCGGCAAGGCGAAGCACCTTAAGCGGCGCGTGTCGAGCTACTTCAATCGCCAGGCGAATGTGTCGCCGAAAGTCCGCTCGATGGTGGGGAACATCGTCGACATCGCGGTGACCGTGACGCGTACGGAGAACGAAGCATTCCTGCTCGAAAGCAATCTGATCAAGGATCTGAAGCCGCGCTACAACATCGTGCTGCGCGACGACAAGAGCTACCCGTATATTTATGTCGAACCCGACGAGGAATACCCGAAGCTCAATTTTCACCGCGGCGCGCGGAACGGCAAGGGGCGCTATTTCGGACCCTATCCGAACGCCGGCGCGGTGCGGTCGACCCTGAACCTGTTACAGAAACTGTTCATGCTGCGGCAGTGCGACGACAGCTATTTCCGCAACCGCGCGCGGCCGTGCCTGCAGCATCAGATCAAACGCTGTACCGCGCCGTGTGTTGGCCTGATCGATTCGTCGGAATATCGCGAAGACGTGCAGCGGGCGATCCTGTTCCTCGAAGGTCGCTCGGCCGAAGTGATCGATTCCCTTGCGCAACAGATGGATGCGGCGGCGGCGAAACTCGAATTCGAACGCGCGGCGCGCTTACGCGATCAGATCCAGAAACTCCAACGCGTGCAGTCCGAGCAGTATGTGGCTTCGGGCAACGGCAACTTCGACATCATCGTCTGTCGCACCCGCGGCAATGTCGGCTGCGTGCAGGTTTTTTTCGTGCGCAGCGGCCGCCATCTCGGCAACAAGGTGTTTTTTCCGTCGCATACCCAGGGCAACACGAGCGCCGACATCCTTGCCGCGTTCCTGCCGCAGTTCTACCTCGCCGGTCAGTCCGATCGTGACGTCCCGCCGGACATCATCCTCTCGGAGGCGATCGAAGACGCGGACTGGCTGTCCGATATCCTCAGCGAACGGCGCGGGACGGCCGTGCGCCTGCGGCAGGATGTGCGCGGTGAGCGGGCGAAGTGGCTCGAGATGGCGATCACGAACGCGGACATCGCACTCGAAGCGCGGATTTCCTCGAATACCGATCAGCAACGTCGCGTCGCCGCGCTGCAGGATTTTCTCGATCTCGATGAGGCGCCCGGCCGCATCGAGTGTTTCGACGTGAGCCATACGGGCGGTGAGGCCACGGTTGCGTCGTGCGTCGTGTTTGATCAAGATGGCGCGCGCAAATCCGATTACCGACGTTTCAATATTCGTGACGTCGCCGCCGGCGATGACTACGCGGCGATGGAACAGGCGCTGCAGCGCCGCTATACACGAGTGAAACGGGAAGACGGTAATTTACCGGACCTGCTGCTGATCGATGGCGGCAAGGGGCAGGTCGGTCGTGCACTCGCGGTGCTCGCGGATTTGCAGATTGACGATGTTGCGGTCGTCGGGGTTGCAAAAGGCGTAACGCGCAAAGCGGGTCTGGAAACCCTCATCATGTTCGATGGGATAGAAGAGCGCGTTTTGCCGCGGGATTCAGCCGCCCTGTTGTTGATTCAGCAGATCCGCGACGAAGCGCACCGCTTCGCCATTACGGCACATCGCCAGTCGCGGGCGAAAAACCGCACCCGCTCACCGCTCGATCAGATCAGCGGCGTGGGCGCGAAGCGGCGCCAGCAACTGATCCGCCACTTTGGCGGCTGGCAGGGGGTGGCCCGTGCCGGGGTTGATGACCTGTGCCGGGTGCCGGGAATTTCACGCACGCTGGCGCAGAAGATTTACGACGAAATGCAGGGCAGTTAATGAACGTTCCAAATTCGCTCAGCCTGCTGCGCATTGCGCTGATCCCGTGTTTTGCGGTGGTTTTCTACCTGCCGTTCCCGTGGGCGCGGGTTGCCGCCGCGGCGCTGTTCGGTCTTGCGGCACTGACAGACTGGCTTGATGGCTATCTCGCGCGACGACTCGGGCAAACTTCAAAACTTGGCGCATTTCTCGACCCGGTTGCCGACAAACTCATGGTCGCCACGGTACTCGTACTGTTATTGCAGTCGGATCCAAGCATCGGCCTGGCGCTGCCGGTGGCCGTGATTATTGGCCGCGAAATCACGGTTTCTGCCCTGCGCGAGTGGATGGCGGAACTCGGCGCGCGCGGCACTGTTGCCGTGTCCTCGCTCGGCAAGATCAAAACGGCGGCGCAAATGATCGCGATCGCGTTGCTGATTCTGCGTGGTACGATTGACGGTATTCCGATCTACGACGCCGGATTCGTGCTGTTATACGTTGCCGCGGCGCTGACTTTGTGGTCGATGGTGCAGTACTTGCGGGCGGCGTGGCCCGAGTTATCGCGGCACTGAGCAGACGGCTCTTGCGAGGTTTCTTGACAGGGTACCTTCGGCGGTTAGAATAGCCGCCCGGACAAGGCGACCTTGTCCGCCTCCCGGCACGGTACCGCCGCCGGGATGAACGCTGAATTTTTGCGGGAATAGCTCAGTTGGTAGAGCACAACCTTGCCAAGGTTGGGGTCGCGAGTTCGAGTCTCGTTTCCCGCTCCAAATTTCGCACGAAAAAAGAAAAAGTGGGGTCAAACGGGGCTTGCGTATGAAAAGCCCCGTTTGACCCCACTTTTTTTATGACAATTTGATTGACGGCTGGATGGCAGAGTGGTTATGCAGCGGCCTGCAAAGCCGTGTACGCCGGTTCGATTCCGACTCCAGCCTCCACTCGTTCCGAGCGCCGCCCGGGTGGTGGAATTGGTAGACACAAGGGACTTAAAATCCCTCGACTTCGGTCGTGCCGGTTCGATTCCGGCTCCGGGCACCACTATTGATTATCAAGGACTTACGCTTTTTACCGCTTCTTAACATTTATTACTTTAAAACAGAGAGTTAGAACGTAATCCATCTTTATTCCTCTGCGCGTTACCCTGCTTTCCGCCACCTGATGTATGATTTGTTTACGCCAATTTTACGCCATTGGCGTAAATCGGAGGGGATCAGAAATGGCTGCATTCAGGAAACGGAACAGTGGTTGGCGGGCCGAGGTATGCATCAAGGGCGTACGCACGTCGGCGACGTTCACCACCAAGCGGGAAGCTCAGGCCTGGGCGGCGCAAGAAGAGACCCAGTTGCGGGAGAATTCGCTCGGCAAGGTGCCAAACGAGCCGTTTCGCAACCTGCTCGAACGCTATAGCCGCGAGGTCAGCACAACGAAGCGGGGTGCTGCGCGGGAGCAGAGAATGATCGACGTCATCCTCCGTGATCCAGTCGCCGATGTCTCGCTACGCATGCTCGCAACGGCCGATATCGCCGCCTGGCGCGATCGGCGCCTAGAGCAGGTTTCCGGCTCGACGGTGGAGCGGGAGATGACGATTCTTTCGCACGCCTGCTCGGTGGCACGGCGCGAGTGGGGATGGCTGCGCGTCAATCCGGTCAGCGATGTGAGGCGACCGCCGCCGACGGCTGCGCGCACCCGGCGGCCTACGGAAGAAGAAACGGAAAAGCTGCTGCATGTGCTGGGGTATTCACGGGACACGCAGCCCGAAACAATCTCTTCTCGGGTGGGCGCCGCTTATCTGTTCGCCATTGAGACGGGAATGCGCGCAGGTGAAATCTGCGGCCTGGAATGGAAGCATGTCAGCGAGCGACATGTGCATTTGCCGCTGACAAAGAATGGCTATGCGAGGGACGTACCGTTGTCGATCGAGGCGCGTCGTATCATAGAGCAGCTGCGATTCTTGAACGGCGAGGGTGGTGCCGTATTCGATGTGCCGACGGCCAGCCTGGATGCTCTGTTTCGCAAAGCAAAGGCACGCGCGCTCATCGAAGATTTGCATTTCCATGACACGCGTCGCGAGGCGCTCACACGACTGTCGAAGGTGTTCGATGTGATGGAGCTCGCTCGGATCAGCGGGCATCGCGATCTTCGGGTGCTGCAGAACGTGTATTACGCACCATTAGTTAGTGATCTGGCGGACAAGCTCGATTAGGCGATGCGGTTTTCTTGGTGCTTCTCAGCCCAGACAATCACCTCCTTGGCTTTCCACAACGGTTGTCCCCGGCCTTTACTGCCTGCGACCGGTAGGCGGATAGCCTGGGGGAAGCCGGGCAGAGCAGTGATGCGTTCACGCACCACTGCCTCGGAACGCTTCAGATAAGCTGCGATCTCCCTGACGGACCACAAGTCCACCGCAATCGGAATGCGCGGCGATAGGTTGTTGATTGCGTCCAGGAGCATTTCGATCTGATTCATAATCGTGCCGCGGCGTCACGGTTTGCAATGGGATTGTTGTATCGCCGTGGCCGCACGGGAATTAGGCCGAAAGCCTGAACCCAGCGGAAGCTTTTTCTCATTAATCCAAACATAGTTGCATCGCGTTTAGTCAGACATTTGATAGTTACGCCACGGCGATCCATATATGTGTTTGAAAACTCGCCCCATGAGCGGCACTTTCGAACACGCTTACTGGTCCGACCAGTGGCAATCTGATACTTCCTCAAACAACCATTGGTGAACATTCAATGTTTCGTCATCTGCATTGACACTAACACCAGGTAATTCGCCAAATCAAAAATAAATGTTTATCCCACTGCTAAACGTTTTGTTCTGGCAAACGTGTGGTGTGTTGTGCAATTTGATGTTTCCAAACCATGCACAAGGAGAGGAGAGATAATGCAAGAGGAAAAGAGTGCGAGTGCGGTAACGCCGTAAGCCTCCCGCCAAAGAGACCCTATCGCCGTTCCAGTAAGCCTGGCAAGGTGCGCAGCGTATTTTCCCAATACCACATCAGTGATCCCTGCGTACGCAAGCATTCCCTTAGACCATTGCGTCGTTGGCGGATCGGCACGTCTTTAGCTTGCTTACAATTCTTGGGAAGAATTCCCGGGTGGCTTGTGACGTCGGATTAGTTCGTTTCTAAAATTTCGCAATAGTTTGAATTTATGCGTCTACAAAAGCACGCGCGAAAAGACATTGGGTGCATCTCACACATTGAGGTCGAAACCGAGCATGCGATTAAATGGACGAAATTATGAATACAAGCTTGCACTTTTAAACATCAGTTCTGTAGAAAAAACTATGCGTAATCGTTTAGCACGTCGCTAAGAAAATAATTCGTTCGATGCCTTGTCGCCCAAAAAATCCATTGCTAAATTCAATTCCAACGGAACGCGATCAATCACGAGTCGAATCGTTCGCGATAAAAAGGCTCGGATTGGTCTTGCAATAAAAGCACGCGGCTCGCATGGACGTCGGGTCGCGCATTGAGATCAGGAGCGATCGCATGATGAAAACAGATACCGTTATTGCGACTAGCGAGAGTCGAGCAAAGGAGACAAGTCGATGGACTTGCAGACGTTCTTAAAGCTCGCAACGAAAAAGGAACGATCGCAGCTTGCTAACGTTTGCGAGACTTCAGTGTCCTATCTCTATCAACTCGCGGGTCAGCATCGATACGCGAGCCCGGAAAAGGCCGTGGAAATTGAACAGGTCAGCCGGCAAATCGCCGCCAAATCCGAAAACCGATTAGAACTTGTGCCACGCGAAAGCCTGGTACGTCACCCGGAGATATTTGCCGGCTTGCTCATCGCTAAATGACCTATGGATCGTACATTGTTGGAAACATCCGAGACTGACCAGATGTCAGATCCGGTCAAGACGAATATCAACCGGATCCAACCCTACGAACGCAATCCACGACATGGCGCAAATCCCGAGTACGATCGGATCAAAGATTCGATTCGATACAATGGACTCGATCAGCCCCTGGTGATCACGCAACGCCCCGACTGTTCGGACTACGTCGTTCATTCGGGTGGAAACACGCGCCTGATCATCTTGAAGGAACTCTTCGCAGAGACCGGAGAAGCCAGGTTTGGCGAAATCCTATGCGTAATCACACCCTGGAAGGGTGAGTCGAGCGTTGTTCTCGCGCATCTGCGAGAAAATGATTTACGCGGCAATCTGAACTTCATCGATAGAGCGCGCGCCCTGGAGGACGCGCGTCAACTCCTGGCTGAAGACCTTGATGTACGCTCGCTCACGCAACGACAATTTGAGCAGGAACTCTGCAAGGCGGGATATCGACTTAACCGCCCCGGCCTATCACTGATGACCTATGCGGTGCAGACACTATCCGAATTGATCCCAGTGGCACTCGACGGTGGGTTGGGGCGAGACCCGGTGAGGGGGATCCGCGCGCTCGATCGGGCAGGTCGGCTCCTGTGGCGTCGTTATTGTGCCGGCGGCGACCGGGCTTTCGAGTCGGTGTTTGCGACCCTTTGCCGGCGGTACGACGGACCGGAATGGGACAACGCGATACTGCAAGGCGCGCTGGAAACCGAAATCGCTGATTCGTCAGAATCAAACCTGCAAACCGTCCGCGTGGCTTTCGAGGCCGCGCTCAACAACGAAGAAATTGTTATCCCGGACTTCGTCCCGATCAAAGCACCACCGCCACGGCTGACCGTGCCACAAGCACCCGGCGACTCGCCAGAGA
The DNA here is from genome assembly GCA_965216305.1 of Gammaproteobacteria bacterium. Taxonomy (GTDB): domain Bacteria; phylum Pseudomonadota; class Gammaproteobacteria; genus UBA11873. The sequence goes on from OZ244144.1 coordinate 1,621,020, forward strand.
ATGAACCGTCGTCTCGAGACGATGAGATTGACCATCAATCAGATAACGACGCGGCGGTCGTCCCTACACCACCGGCTGGAACGTCTGACACGCCATCGGATCCGGAGATCGGCCCGGAGCAATTACCCATGGCGATGGACGATGAGGTACCGAATGATCTCAAGCCATTACGTGCCAGAGCGTGGGCGCTCGCGGCGCGGATCGCGCAACGGAACGGGATCGGGGAGTTGGTTGAGCCTGCTTCTGATAATGGGCTCGGTTATGTGTTGCGTGATGTTCCCGACCGAGCGCTCGCCGACCAGTTAGACGAAGAGGCGCTCGCGCAGGTGAGCCTGCTCTGGTGGCAACTCGCAGCTTGCGCCGAGATGACGTCCGCACCGCTGGATTCCGTTGTCTCAACGTTGCCGCGCGATTCCATCTTGCGTCGGGCGCTCGAAGAGGACGATGCGGATCTCTTGTTCAACAACGTCTGGACCCTGGACCCCGGGCACACGGGTTACTGCCTCTGGCGGATCATGCATGACCGAGACTGGGCCGATCTCTTAAGCTTGATGGACAACTACCGCCGGCTTCGCCATTGCGCGACGCGAACCGGCGCAGCGCTCTGGACGTAACGAATTGGACGGGACCAAGGAAGCGGATCTGGTGACGTCGGTGTTGCTGTATGCGATGCGCTGTCTCGCAGAAGGCGATCAGTCGTCACTTCGGCATATGAATTTCGGGGTCAAGGAGATCGAGTCACTGCGCCAACTCCATGTCGCCGACCTTTATCGAATTGGATCCTTACGCGCCCACTGTCTCGACATTGCACTGAACCGCGAGGTCTATTGGCCGATGATCGGTAACCTTTGTCGACAACGCGAAATAGAAGACCTGATCCAGGCTTTGATCGTTGCCGATGCGCCCGCGGAAATGATGCAGGTGTTGTTTGGACTCAATCAACGCGACTACACACGATTGCGACGGCTCTTAATGGTCGACCCGGCTGTTGGTCGCCCCCCGGATGTGGATGACGTAGCTTCGCATGAGCTGTGGGAGCGCTGGTCGTCGCGCGCCGATGACGATACATCGGGACTCTTGACGGCGGAGCAGTACCTCGACATTCATCAGGAGACGGCGCTTTCGATGCGCGCGATCTGGGCTCAGACACAACGGTTCGCGGAATATGGGCACCTGAACGGATCGTCCGATACGGCGTCCCCGCTGGTCGGTGGTGATGAATGAACCGCCGGGAGCCCTACGCGTAGAAACGCTCGCGCTGGATGCGATCATTCGCGAAGCGGTCGCGGCAGCAGAGACGTCTATCGATGACGGGCCGAGCGATCGCATGGTCTTTCTCGGCAATCACCATCAGGCGATCCCATCCGCGGTCGTGAGAGATCCCGTTCTTGAACCCGTTGATAAGGTAATCTGGATGGCCATCATGTTAGCCGTTCACGACACCGGTGCCCATATCGCGTTTCCAGGTTACGATGCGCTCGGTCGCGTCGCGAATGTCGCTTCGCGCTCAACTGTTGCGCGCGCAATTGCCATCTTGCGTGCGACGCGTTGGTTGACGCTTTGCGCTCGACGTCGGCGGGTCAATGGCCGTTTCACGGGACATGTCTATGCCTTGCATGACGAGCCGATCCCGTTGGTGGATGCGCTCCATCTTGATGCTGACTATCTTGTCTTTCTGCAAGACACGCTTAAACACAGACATCAGCGGGTTGCCGCGGTCGCGCGCGGCGTGCTCGACGCGATCGATGACGATATCCAGTCGCGCGATGATTTATTTGAGAGACCCCATCCGATTGAGCAGCGATTGGGCAGTCAGGTCGCCAATGACGGATCCGTCTCGGGTCGTTACTTTTCGATGACACGCGACAAAGTTCAACGTCTTCGCCACGATTTACGTCAGTCAAACCGTCCCGCTCAGCACCAGGATCAAAATTTGCACACGGTGGATCACCATGACCAAATATCGAACTTGAGTAGTAGTAGTATTAATAATAAAAATACTACTACTACTTCAAGTGGAAAAATTGACGCGTCGAATTTTGATTTGTTCGGGGAGAACGGCTCACCGTTAATCTTTCCGGAACGCCTCGGCGATGAGCATCGGGAGACTGCCATCCGCTATCTGAGCACCCTGCAACCGGCGCAACGCCAGCCCATTCTCGATGAACTCGAAGGTCGTTTTATCGCGGAAACGAAAGGGATGACGCCCGTTTACGATGAAATTAACTTCCTGCAGTCGCTTTGCACGCTGATGCGGAAAGGAAAATTCAGACCGAACTTGGGTCTGCGAGTTCGGGACGCGAGAAACGCAGAAAGTCGAACAGAGAAACTCGGTCGGCGGCCCGAAGCGAAACCTTTGGCAAAGGAGACAGAGGACGCGCGTCAGCGCCGAATTGCGATGAGTCGATCCCGCCTGTCGGAGCTTCGAAAAATTTTGCACACGGTGCCCTCGATAAAAAATCAGAATCTTACGAACGAAACTTAACGTTAAAAGCTTGGTGGCGGCGCCACCAAGCGGTCAAAATTTGACCGCTTGTCGAATATCGACACTTGTCATCGCTAATCTCACCGAATAAATCAAAACTGAACTGGATTGGATTTCTGCTAGGACTGATTCCTGAACTCGGTGATCACTAGCGCCATGAATGTGAATTCCGATCCTGCCAATCCATTAACCGAAGTCGATCCCGCCGACGTCACCCAATCCGTTTCGCCGGGCGCCTTACGCGGCGAGATCTGGCTCACGTTGCAAACGCATCAGGCGCTGATCCTCGTTCACGGGCGTGACGCCTTATCGGACAAGCCGGCTATTGTCGGTCTCACGGGTTTTGCTGATCGATTGCGGATCATCTGGAACGCGGCGCGTCACGACGATCCGTACGCAGATTGGTGGCTACTGAAGGTGGATGCTGTGATCGACGCTGCGGCGGCGCTCATCCGTTCGCACCAAAGCGCCGTCGCCGAGCAGCTAGACCAATGCAACCCGATGGCGATTGCCGTTGGGACGTCTGACAGTCCGGCGCGGATCCGCCTCCAGTTCGCGAATCCGTATGCCTATCAGGCGGCGCGCCTGCTGGCGCAATTCGACGAGCTGATTTGTGCTGTCGTCACGGCAAATCATGTCGGGCTCATCGATACCGCCCGTCGTGCGCAGATCCAACACGCTTGTGCCCGGAAGCTACGCAGTCTCTTCATGCTCCCGCTCACCTACCGAGTGCTGAAACTTGATCGCCCGACCGTGCTGGCACGAACCGGCCGGGCGCATAAGGCGCGCCAAAAGATGGGCGAGGTCCCTGATGAGGTCTTAAGCGGCGACCGGAGGGCGCCGTTTGCGCCGCGTCGCGGGTCGTCGCCGACAATGACCCTCCCCACGAAGTCGGAACCGACAGTTTCCGAAGCACCGCCCCACGAGGACGAAAATAACGACAACCGCTAGCGATTGGATTTTAGATGGCGGGTGATTGGAACTCCCCGATACCCTCGCCGCCACTGTCATCAACACCGTAGCGCCATCGAATGCCAAGAAGAAACTCAGAGACCCGCATTGTGCTGCAACTCGATCCACGCATTGCCCTGGAGGCGATTATCTTAAATCGATTGGAACGCACCCCGACGGGAAGACGACACGAATGGCTGAGAAGTTTGTTACTCGTCGGTTTCAGAATCGAATGCCAAGTCCTGCAGGGCTCGACGCAGTCGCGGACCACAGTCACCTCGACCCGCAATTTCACGTGGAACCCGCGAACGCAGAAACCTGCCGATCCTTCCGAATCACTAAAGCCAGCCGATGCCGCGCCAACCCGAACGACGCCGATCTTGGACACGAAACCCTTCGCGATGCTGGCTCGAGTCATCGGACACGATGCGTCGAAGCGGCAAGCACACTCTCGCTAGAGGACATCTGGAATGACAACAGACGCTTCTTCAATGACTCCAATTTCCATCGGTCTCGATGACGGTTACGCGTGTACGAAAGTCGCGTTGCCCGATGGCCGCCTCAGCGTTGTGCCATCCCGCGCGCAGATCGGGCGCGCGGGCATGACGTGGATCAACGATGCGACCCAGCGCGTCCTTGAATACGAAACGAGCGACACGATTTACGCCGTGGGCGATGTGGACGGTGCTGCAACCCATTTCGATGGCTACCCCTGGTCTGGACTGAATCGGGTCGTTGTTCAACACGCCTTGCAGGAGGCGGGACTGGCCGGCCGTTCGATTCATGCGGTCTCAGGGCTTCCCGTGAGTAGCTTCTATCTAAACACCGGTGAGGTCCGAAGCGATGCGCTCGCGAAGAAGCGAGAGAGTCTCAAAGCAGCGGCGCGTCCGTTATCCGGCGCGCCGCCTGCGGCGATCGCGTTTCACGAAGTGATCCCCGAAGCACTCGCCGCCTGGTACGACGATGTGATCGTGGAGAACGCAGACGGCGTCACCTTGGACGCCGATCGATTGTCGGTGCCGGTCGCGGTAGTAGACATTGGCGGACGGACGACGGACTACGTGGTCGTGAAGGATCAAGGCATCCTTCACGCCTCCTCCGGGTCACTTCAGTGCGGCATGTTGACCGTTAAACAACGCGTGTCGGATGCGATTCAGGCTCAGTTTGGTCTTGAAGCCATCAGCGAACGATTGATCGACCACGCCTTGCAGCAGAACACCGTTCGCTTGCAGGGTACCGATCATGACGTCGCCAAGCTCGTCATCGCGGCGAAACGCGAAGTCGTTGAGCGGATCTACGTCGAGACCCGGCGACAGTTGGGTTTGGGTGTCGAACTCGATCGTGTGATTTTCGTTGGTGGTGGGAGCATCGCGCTGTCTGACGAGATATCGAGCTGGTACCCGCATCAGTCGGTCGCACCACACCCTGCGTTCGCCAATGCGCGCGGCATGCTGAAGTACCTCCGCTACGTGTGTGAAGCGCCCGATGTCGCTTAAAGCTTACGACGCAATTGAATTTATCCGTGGTCACTGCGGCTCAGTGGCAATCGAGGCACCTTCGGATCGTGCAACAGGTGCACAACGGCAACGGGTTTGTCGTCGGTCCCTCTTCAAGAAAGCCCTCGGGTTTTCATTCTTATCACCCTGGTGGGCAAGTCTTCCCCCAGGGGAGGTGCTTGTCTCAAATTTAATGACGTTCAAGGAGAAAGCGCTATGACCTCTCAACCAACGAAGTACTTCGATCTTCATATCAACGGGATCGGTTATCTCAACCGGATCCGTGAAGTGACGCCGACGGATGGTTCGCCATTCTTAAGCATCAATATCGCCGCCCTTCGAGGCAGTGTCGACAATGCCCAATACACGCACTTCGAGTGCACGGTATCCGGTAAAGAGGCGCAAGAAATTGTGCGTCGATTGAAACCCGCCGTCGAATCGGAGCTGAAAGTGCTACTCGGTTTCACGCTGAGTGACCTTACCGCCGAATCGTTTACCTACAAAAACGGTGATCGAGCCGGCGAGACGGGGATCAGTTTGAAGTCCCGACTCCTACGCGTGACGTGGGCCAAGGTCGACGGCCAATCATTCTACAAGCGGCAGGAGGCCGCGGCGTAAAACCAAGCTCGACCGGGTAACTCGTTTACCCGGTCCTTTTATACCCAACGGGGATCTTTCCCCTGCGGGTTCGATCTCCCGTCTGATCGAGGAGATCCAATATGAAGCAATCAGGGGATCGGTTCGCCGAGCTGAAAGTGTCTGAATTGACGGCGGGTGAGAAGCAGTCGCTGCGTGGGTTAGCAATGAAACTCTTATCCGTAAAACACCGTGTCGGCAGTCCGTTAAGTGACGCGATGGCGACGCGGCAGTACCTGAGTCTTCGGTTAGCCGATTATCGGCATGAGGTTTTCGGGTGTTTGTTATTGGACACTCGGCATCGAGTCATTGCGGTGCGTGAAATGTTTCAAGGCACGATCGACAGCGCGTCGGTTTATCCGCGCATCGTCGTTCAAGAAGCCTTGGAAGCTAATGCAGCAGCGATGATCTTTTTCCACAACCATCCATCGGGTGTTGCGGAGCCGAGTCATGCGGATGAGATGCTCACTAAGCGGCTCAAGGACGCCCTGGCATTAATCGATGTTCGCGTGCTGGACCACGTGGTGGTATCGGCCGGTGAAAGCGTGTCTTTCGCCGATCGCGGTTTGCTTTAACCAAAATCGTTTATCCAACCCAGTCCGGGAAGTTCACTTCTTTCCGGGCTGGGGAGGAGGTGAAACCGGGACACGACTTAATGAAGGAGTATTAGTATGTCAAACACCTCAAACGCACAGTCGGCCGAATATTTTTTCGGCGATGTCATTTCAACGTATACCCGGACGCAAGCGATTGCGGACGGCGTACTGATTGACCCTGGAAATGTCGCCAAAGAAGTTGGAATTGTTTGGCCGGTGGCAATCACCGCTGAAGCCTGGGCCGATTGTGTGGCCTGGACCGATGCAGATACCAAACGGCAGGTCTACCAGGATCAATCCGGCCGTTTGTGGGATGTCATTTACATGGCGTCTCACGCAATTCGAAACTGCAAGGAGCGAACCAATGAGTTGTCATTTCAAATCTTCCGGGTTCCTCGAGACGGGAAGTCGGTAGAGTCGGAACTGATGACGCTCAAGCTGATAGTTGGTCCTGGTGATGCTGGTGAACCCGTCATTACCATGTTGCTACCTCATGAGGACTAACCGCAAAGTCCGGGCTTTGCTCTAAAATCGATTGAACGTCGAATTCGGCAATATTCGCACCGACCGGGGAGATTCTCCTCCCTGGTCGGTTCGGGAGTTTGCAACTGGGCGCGAGCGTGCGAGCGGATCTGGCTGCCTTCCACCTGTAAGCTGCCGCTCGCGGAACCCATACGGATGGGCGCTTTGTGCCCATAAGAGCCAGTGGCGGCTTTTCGACACGGGAATCGGTAGTATTCCAATTCGAAGTGTGAATTGACGTCTTTCAAAAAGGTACAATTCCGCTCGCAGGAATGGTCCCAGTCATTTGAATGCATTCTCAAGACATTGAAAAACGTTCCGATTTCAAAGGTAGCCATCGGTGAGACCATCGCTGCTTGTCTTGGAGCCCTGACACTTTCGATCGTTACCAATTCCGCGCTGCCGATTTTGGTGCCTGCACTGGGTGCTCCAATCGTCTTGTTAAGATCCCCCCCGTCAAATGCCCTGGCGATTTCTTTGGCTCGCGCCTACAAGCTGCAGATTCGTGATGGCTCCGAACGTCCTCTAGAGCCCGAACTCGCCTCCTTGGCAATCCGCTTCTATTCGACGGTGGTTGGCGTGATTAGATTTCCGAGAGCGAGCATTGAGGCGTTTCCGAGGAACTGGTTGGATGCGTGTTGCTCTACAAGTCTGCTGGACAGGTGGTCGATGGTCCCTAATGACGGGGAACCGATGGACCTTTCCATCGTCCCGTCTTTTTATGCCGAAACCGCTGGGTCAGAAGACGCTTCGGATTACCGCGTTTACCAATTTTCCAAGTGTATAGCTATTCTGGCGAAGGCGTGCCTAGTGCTCATAATGTTAGCCTCTATTCCAATAGTTGGTTCCTTGGGCGGCACACTCCGTTCTCTGGGGTTTGAAGGATTTTGGCCTCTAGCGCTTTTACTTTTGGCCCTGTACCCGCTTATGTTTGCATTCGGTGGTTCGGCATTTTTCGTCCTCCGGACCATAATTAGGATTGGCTATCGCTCTTCCGTAAAGGCGTCAGCCCTGGTTTGGCTACCCCTTCTATACGCGATTGCACCGACTCAGTGGAACAAACCAAGCGTAGAAATTGTCGATGACATAGCGCACGGAGCAGTATCGCGAATGGCTCTCTGGGCAGGATTTCTGACGATAGTGTTGTTCCTAATTTGGCCGCTAGTTGCGTCAGTAACGACCAACTACGCTCAACAATACGGGCCTAACCTAGCGTCGATCTCGTCAACCGTATATCCATGGGAGGCCGCGGCGGTATTCAACGCGCTGCTAGCGATCGGTTTATGGATATATTGCGACGGTAAGCTTCGGACACATACATATAGACCCGAACTTATGCCTTCTTTAAGTACGATAGCGACGATCGCTCGACGGGTCGTGATCCTCCGACGAGTTATCGCAATCTATACCATTCCAAACAGTTTGTACTTATTGACGTACATACAGGGTTGGACCGACGTCTTGAGGTTTCAGCCACAGCTATGGAGATGGGGTTAGGAGAGGCCTGCGCGGGCCAACCAAAATGAGAGCCTAACGGGCCGTTGTTGGCCGCTTTCCGCCTGATCGGAAATCTTCGCATCGGTCGCAGACGTGCCCAAAGGAGTCATTTCAGGTGCCATAGGCTATTTTAAGACCTAGCTACGCAAACTGAAATTTCATGTTCAAATACACAGAGAAGAAACTTGCGAAGGACGTTGGAAAGGTAGCAGCGTCTATCGATGCGTCACTACAGTGGGCTTATCTGCCAGACACACGCGAAGTGACCCTCACTCCGAGTGGCGATGAGACTGATGGGCCGTACACGATATTCCTCGGAAACCTGTTCCTAAAGGTCTCTACGCTGCCGAAGAAAGACAGGCTAGTATCGATTGAAGCGTTTCTACGCGACGCCTTAACACCAAAAGAAATGTCACCGGAAGAACTCATGGGGTCGCTTGCGTTGAGAGTCAGGACGGAGTTCGAGGTTGACTTTCGAAACCGCCATATCGAGCTTATGGGGCACGAACCTCCTCCATCTATATCGGTTCGGCGAGGCGAACTACTAGTCGAAGTAGTTTCCGATAATGACGAATCTGTTTCTGTGGCCCGCTCTGATGATCTTGCAGAAATTGATGTCTCTGAAGATGAAGCTATTCGAATGGCAGCCGCTAAGATTCGGCGAGCTACCGACCAAGAGCAGTGGGAGCGCAACGAGGAATCTATCTGGATATCGAATTACCAGGATGACTATGACTTTGCCCGACTCGTTGCCGCTGAGGACTACGGTAGCTTCCCTTTTAGTGCATCACCGATTGTCTTCGCTCCTTCGCATTCTATTTGCCTCGTGACGGACAACTCCGATGCGGAGACACTGGCCCAAATGGTTGAGATCGGAAATGAGCTTTCGGCGAACCATAGACCGTTTTGCCAGCTACTATGGACCCTGAAAAATGGTACACAGTGGGAGCAGTGGCAACCTGACGAAACTCATAGTGGTTTCGAAATTGCCGCGCTGCAGGCTATCCGAGAGATGGCTGCGAAGTACGAGGAATCAAAAGACTACCTTGAGCGTTCTCTGGGGGAGGATGTGTACGTTGGCACCTATGAGGCAATTCAGAACGAAGATGGATTGACCTGCTACAGCGTTTACACAATAGACCTTCCAAGCTGTTTGCCGCGTACAGACTTTATTGTAATTGTTGACCCCGATCTTGCCGAAAGTGAAAGTCTTGTCGGGCGAGTCGATTGGCATGAATTCGAGCAATGTTGCGAATCTATAGCTCAAATCGCGAACATGAAACCAAATTGGTATCAGCTACTTCATCCGCTCGACACAATCCAAAAGAATCGATTGCGTCAATTGGCACGGCCATTTAGCTAAAACAACCTGCTGCGTTGGGTCCGCTCCTGGCCGTCAACTGCCCGATGAGTGAGCTAGGTGACCGGCCGCTATGGTTCGATAAGCTGACATTCCTGAGCGGCGCTAATTCGGTTCCGAACCGAATCATTTAGAGGGATCATTGTGCTTCGAATGGCCGAGGTGCAAACGATTCGTCCTAGTGTTTACCTAGCATCCATTATCGTCGCACCCCCCTGCTGCGCGCGTAATTTTGCATATCCGATCGCTATTGCTCACGTGAACATGCCAATCCAACCCTGCGGGCTCGTGTCTGCTGTGATTGGCCTACGGGTGTGGAATCAAGTCGGCACCGTTTGTGCAATGTCGGCGGGACGAAATCCGCTGTAAATCATAGGAAATATTCCCGCCGTAATTCGAGCGTGACTCGATGGCTATTCAAAGCGTCGAAGAACGCGTATTTTTCGGGAAAGCCAAGGAGGGCATCATGTTGGTACTGGCGCGTACGGAAGGCGAAGCGGTAGTGATTGGCGACGAAATTGTTGTGACGGTATTGAGGGTAGATTGTGATTCGATTACCGTCCGTATTGACTCGCCAATCGAGGCTAAGACAGCAACGACCAAGCTGCACGGAACCCCTTCGCTAGCAGCTGATCTTCGTCCGGAATCTTGGAGCCATTCCATGATATGCGACGTGCCGACGCGCGGGTTCGCAGATTAGATGTCCTGAGGCTGACGACTAATATTTGCGTGAGCGCGTTACGTACCGTCCGACGTCGAAAACGAAATCGATAATGGGGAGTAGCACCGATGCGTGCTCCGGAATTCAACCAAGCGCAAATCACAGCCGCTTTACGGCAGCTTGAGGCAGGTATCCCAGCCGACGAGATCTGTGAATCTTTCGGTGTTTCGCCTGCTACCTTGTCGAACTGGAAAAGCCGATATGGCGGCCTCTGCGCTGCAGAACTGAGCGAGTTGATACGATTGGAGACGGAGGTCGCGAGCTTAAGTGCGCTAGTCGGCCGACTCATTGTCGGAACGAGGCTGGCCATACTGATGGTGGCTATCTTTGGGGTATGGACCGCACTCCAATCCTGATCGGCGTTTCAAGCGAGTCATTATCGCTGAGCCTAAATTCGGTCGGCAGATTTCGTCACCACACCGACGCGTGCGGATCGAACTTCCGTTGGTCGCTGGACGGGAGCGTGCGATTACGCACTATTCACGTCAAACGTAGAGCCCGTTGGCAGTTTCTATTTCCCGCAACGTCATTGTTTTCGTTTTCCACTGAGTCCATAGGGCTTGCCTGCGACGGCAACGCGAGCCTCAAACTCGCGTGCCAAGGGCGGGGCCGCGTTCAGCGGCAGCTGTGGACCCCAGTGGAAAACCGACCACGATCCGAAGGACTGACTTTTGTTAACACAGCACGCAATGTGACAGGCGAATGCCTGGCGCAATGCGTGCACGCACCGAAGGCAGCACTCGTCACTAGCGAGCATCGCGGGGTAGTGACGAGGGCTGAGTCCCGTTAACGGCGCGGGTTTGCGATTGGATTTTCGGATTACGGCGGGATTATGTGTTCTTAGTATGCCGCCCTCGATCGAATTCATCCGCGGCCACTGCGGCAAAGTGGCAATAGCGCGTCTTCGGATCCAATAACGCGCAGCGACGTTGAGTCGCGGATCCATCTTCGAAACCGAATCGACCATTCAGTCGATTCACCCATCCAGGCAACCGCCTGACTTCAACTGCAGGATCGAAGCCATCGCGGAAGCGATGCGGTTACGGTTCATTTTTATTCGCTGCGGAAATATTCCGCAATTTCAAAAAAAGGAGGTGCAGTAATGCAACGACAACTCAAAGCAGGCCCTTGACGGGCACGTTGGCCAATGCCGGGCCATTACCCGACAGGGAAAAACGGCGTTGCCTGAGACCAGGCACATTCAGGTCTATTGGGATTGGTGTCCCACGGTCTGTTCGCGTGAGCGAGCCGGGTAGCTGCGGTTACCGGGTATGACCGGCAACACTGACCAACTGGAAGAAGCACCGTGAGAGATCTGAACTACCAACTTAAGCAACTCTGCCGCCGCAATCGTGACGGCAGCTATGTCACGCAGAGTAAGCGAATGCATCATCTGATGTTGATCGCGAACCAGTTACACGATGCCGGCTTCCGAGGGATGAAGGCGAGATCGCTGAAGCCGAAACATGTCGATAGTTTGGTGAAAGGTTGGCTGCAACAGGATCTCGCCATCGGAACGATTAAGAACCGGATGGCGGTCTTGCGCTGGTGGGCGGAGAAGGTAGACAAGCAGAACGTCGTCGCACGATCCAACGAGCATTACGGGATCCCGGATCGGCAGTTCGTGACGAACGAGTCCAGGGCGCGGGCTGTGGATACGCGTGATCTTGAGAAAATCGTTGATCCCTACATCCGGATGAGTCTCGCACTGCAGCAGGCGTTTGGTCTGCGTCGGGAGGAGGCCATCAAGTTCACGCCGAGTTTCGCGGACCGTGGCGATCACATCACGTTGAAATCGAGCTGGACCAAAGGCGGGCGTGAGCGCGATGTACCGGTAAGGACGGATGAACAACGCGCCGTACTCCATCGGGCGCGATTGCTCGCAGGCACCGGGTCACTTATTCCGAGTGAACGGTCGTACGTCCAGCAACTGCGTCTCTATGAACGGCAAACGAGCAATGCCGGGTTATCGAAACTCCATGGCTTGCGACACGCCTACGCACAGCGCCGATACGAAGACCTCACCGGGTGGAAACCGCCGGCGGCGGCCGGGCCCGCTACCAGGACGCTTAGTCCCGGTCAGAAAGTCATGGACCGCGTGGCCCGCCAAACCATCAGCGAGGAGCTCGGACACGCACGCCGTCAAATCTCGAGCGTCTATTTAGGAAAGTAAGTTGTTATGTAATGAAGGCACTATGGCGACCAATAAAATCTGACAATTATTCCAAAAATGCTTTGCATAATATCTTCGGAGTATGTGGTGGCTAACGATTTATTTTCCTTGCATGAAGAAATGTTTGCATGGTGCGGGACTGATTATTTCGGCGGCGGCTTGCTTCATCCCAAGGTTCGCTATCGCATAAATCTCTGGGACATTGATATCCACACGGCCTAAATAATCACGAACGATATCGGAAGAGACGCTGCCTTGGACCAAGTGCATTGCATTGTTGGTGTCGCAGTGCATGGGGGAATGTCGAAAATATTATGTACGGTGCCGGAAAGCTATGCGCTTGATGTTATTGGCGTTAACGACGTTCCTTTACATAACGCCCTACTTTCCTAAATACACGTTATGGAAAGCTTTCCATAAGGTCTACCTGGGCACGTAATGGTCGTCGTGGAAACCCCGCGTCGTCTTGAAGTCGTTATCCATTCAGCAGGCGTCGCTATTCTGGAATGATGCGCATCCGACCCTGAACGGTGTCGAATCGAACGTGCGAAAGAAGGCTCGAATAATGAGTTATCTGAAACCCGTGATCGCGGCGATCACACTGTTAGGACTGCCAGCGGCGTTTGCGGGCGAGCACGTTAACTCGCCCACACCAAAAACCGGCACAAACGAATCCTCAACCACTACGAGTCGGCTGTCAGAAACAGAGCACGCGCGCGCGAAGCACTGGGCGTTGTCGGCGACGGAGTGGCAGCGGTATCAAAGCCTGATGCAGGGGATCCGCGGAAGTATCAGTCCCGTGACGATATCGCCGATCGAGGTGCTAGGTATCCACGCCCGCGATGAGGCGGAGCGCCGGCGTTACGCGGAGCTCTGGGCACAAGCGATGCGTGATGATGTCGATCGGATCCTCGCCTTTCAGCATGCCTATGACGGGGCTATGAAGCGCTTGCACCCCGACGATCCGTTGATCGATGTGAATCGGCTGCCGCAACAAACTAATGAAAATTCCCAGTATCTCGAGACCGATCGACTGCTGTTTTTTGCGACGACCGAGTGTCCGGCCTGCGACGCCCTGGTAGCGAAGTTGCTCGGGCGCATCGATGCCGTCGGCGGGGTCGATATCTATTTGGTGGGTCTCGGTGCCAACGACGACGCGGCAGTCAGGGCCTGGGCTTCGACGCACCACATCGACCCCGAATGGGTCCGGTCCCGCCGCGTTACGCTGAATCACGATGGTGGTGCGTTGGCGAAACTGACGGTCGGCAAGGCCGATGTGCCGATGGTTTTCCGCCGACGCGGCGACCACGTGGCCGCGATCGGCCTTTCGGCGCTGTAACCGATGGGGCGGTTCAAACCTCACACGACAGGGTTAGTTATCCTCTCGCTGGTGTTACTTCCGGACGCTGCCTCAAGCCGCGAGTCGATTCCGCCAGGATACGAATCTACGGCAGCAGCGTTCGGGATCCCAGGCCCATTCCTTTATGCCGTCGCTCTCACTGAGAGTGGAAGAGCGCTTGGGTCTTCGAATGCGTTTCGGCCGTGGCCGTGGACGCTGAACGTGGCAGGGCGAGGCTACTATTTTGAGTCCCGACGAGCGGCGTGGCGCGCCTTATCGGGCTGGCTCGAAGCGGGGCGGCGATCGATTGATATCGGTCTGATGCAAGTTAACTGGCGATATCACAAACATCGATTGGGTAGCGCCTGGCAGGCGCTCGATCCGTATTACAACCTGGCGGTTGGGGCGGCGATCCTGAAGGCCTGCGCGTCCAACGCGCGCGATTGGATGGTGGGTGTCGGTTGCTACCACGCGCCGTCGGATCCGGAAAGAGCCGCACGGTACCGTGAGCGTGTCATCGCCCGGTTGCGGCAGATCGAGAACGGCGGGTAACCGATGGTTCGGTCTGCGCGGGCGTGGCTTTGGTTCTTGTCGCTGGTTTGCTTGCTCGCGTCGGTTTCGACATTTGCCGCGCTCACCGTCATTGCCGACACGGGTCAGACCGAGCCCATAGCTCCGTACCTTGAACCGTTTGACGCTGAGGACGCGATGCCGGAATCGCCGGCGACTGATAAGCCCGCTGTCGGCGCGGCCGATCCGGAAACCTGGCTGCCCGTCCGATCTCCCGGGTTAGCGCCGGGACCGGTCGAGACGCGATCGCATGAGCGCCCGTTCACGCGCCCGTTCTTTCTGATCGGTTCCGATCCCCGATCCTGGCGTTGGTTAAAGAAAAACCAGGCGCGACTCAACGAAATCGGCGCCGTCGGTATGCTCGTACAGGCGGAGACCGTTGGCGATCTCCAGGCGATTATCGAATTGGCACGCGGGCTGCCCATCCTCCCAGCCTCGGCGAGTGACATCGCGAAGGCCTTAGGTCTGACGCACTACCCGGTGCTGATTTCCCCGCACGCCATCGAACAGTGAGCACCCATCCTATTGAGGCCCTGTTGCGTCCACCGGTCGAACTCTGGTCGACGCTCGCGGCCTACGCGGCAGCGGCGGTCGCCATACTTGCGCCCTGGGCGCTGATGATGCCGCCCGGAATTGCGTACGGTGCCGGCGCCGCACTCATCGTGATGGGCTCGATGCGTGCCCGGCAGGCATTCCGGGTGCTGCGCTACCAACGCAACATGCGGCGACTGCCGACCTATCAGATCCCGTCAACCCGGATCCCGCTCAGTCGTCGCAAACTATTTCTGGGGAAGGGCTTCCGCTGGAGCCAGAAACACACCCAACGGTTGCGCGACACCCTGCGACCGGAAGTTCAACGCTACGTGCAACCCGGTGCGCTCTATCGATGGGCCCGTCGAAAAGAAGTCGCCTGGGAATCGACGCCGATCCTCAGTTGGGCAGCCCATCTACTCCAAACACGGGCGTGGTGGAACCCGCTGTCACCATTACCTACCGTTGGCGGGAAGCCGGCGATACATGCCGTTGAGCTCGAAGAACAGGATGTGTGGATGGACAATGCCGAGCGGGTGGGTCATACCCTCGTGCTCGGTACCACGCGAGTCGGCAAGACGCGACTCGCTGAAATCCTGATCACCCAGGACATCCGGCGCGGCGACGTGGTGATCGTCTTTGACCCGAAAGGGGACGCGGATCTGCTGCGGCGGGTTTACGTGGAAGCGAAGCGCGCGGGTCGCGCTAAAGATTTCACGCTGTTCCACCTCGGGTTCCCCGAGGTGTCCGCCCGCTACAACGCGATCGGCAATTTCTCAAGGATCACGGAAGTGGCAACCCGGATCGCGAATCAACTGCCCGGCGAAGGCAATTCGGCGGCATTCAAGGAATTCGCTTGGCGCTTTGTAAATATCATCGCGCGGGCGTTGGTCGCGCTTAAGCGGCGGCCCGACTATCAGCAGGTCCGACGCTACATCAACGATATCGAGCCACTGTTCGTGGAGTACACGCGAGACTATCTCGCCCGGCACGGTGCGCCGGATTGGAAAGCGCAGGTCGACGCGCAACTCGGCAAGACCAGCGAACGTAACCTTCCCGCTGCGCTGCGTGGCCGAAACGTCGAAGCTATCGCGTTGATGCGCTATGTCCAGAGTCAGGACTTCTACGATCCGGTCCTCGACGGTCTGGTCTCGGCGTTTAAATACGACAAGACCTACTTCGACAAAATCGTCAGTTCCGTCGGACCGCTCATGGAGAAGCTCACCACCGGCAATATTGCCGAACTGATCTCCCCGAATTACCGGGATGAAGCCGAATCGCGGCCGATTTTCGAGTGGATGGACGTGATCCGAAATAAGGGCATCGTTTATGTGGGGCTTGATGCGCTGACCGACACCACCGTCGCGAGCGCGGTCGGTAATTCAATGTTCGCCGATCTCGTCTCCGTCGCGGGTCACATCTATAAGCACGGCGTTTCCGGTGAGGCGAATGCACCGCCGCCGACGATCTCGATGCACGCCGACGAGTTCAACGAACTCATCGGGGATGAGTTTATTCCGCTGTTGAATAAAGCCGGCGGCGCCGGGTTTCAGGTGACCGCTTACACCCAGACCTGGTCGGACGTCGAAGCGCGGATCGGTAACCGGGCGAAAGCCGGGCAGGTAGCCGGTAACTTCAATACGCTGATCATGCTCCGGGTCAAGGAACTCGCGACCGCGGAGATGTTGACCGAGCAACTCCCGAGTGTCGAGGTGTTCACCTTGATGAGTGTCTCCGGCGTGGATGATTCATCGGAGCCTGGATCGGGGGTCGATTTCAAGTCCCGTAACGAAGATCGGATCAGCGTCTCTGAAGTGCCGATGCTGACCCCGGCGGAGCTCATCACCCTGCCGAAAGGCCAGGCGTTCGCATTGCTGGAGGGCGGGCAGCTGTGGAAACTCCGAATGCCGCTGCCGAGCGCGGATCCGGACATGCCGGAATCACTCGCGGTGATCGCGAACGAGATGGAACGCACCTATGTCACGAACGATCACTGGTATCGAGCCGAGGAGGCGTGGTGGACGTCGGTCGCGGACAGTACCGTATCGACCGACGCATCAATAGCAGAAAATGGCCGAGCAAGCTTCTGACCCGCGGCGGCGCGCGGTCCAGGGCGGGATTGTTTCACGCAGCCTGACTGCAGCAGGAACCGCCATTCTGTGGCTGATATTTTCACTCGTCTTCTCAATCCTTATCGAGTGGGTCGGCATGGTGTTCTGGTGGCCGGACGAGGGCGTAGAACACAGTCGCGCGATGCTCGCGAAAGAGATTGCTTATCTCGATAGTGAATTCACACGGAGCATGGTCACGTCAGACCCCGCGCGGCTCGCCCGAGAGTTTGCCGACAAAACTCACTACGTATTCTTCGAAGCGACGCGCTTCATCGATCTGGCTCGTTGGGCATCCGCCTCGCCGGAACCAAGCGAACGGGGGATGCGACCCGCCTTGCACGCGATGTATGCGCCGATTGCCGAATTTGTCATTGCGATGATTCAGGTGACGGAGGTCTTCTCCGTACGACTTGCGATCCTGACCCTGGCAATGCCGGTATTTTTATTGTTCAGCCTCGTCGGTTTGGTCGACGGTCTTGTACAACGCGATTTGCGCCGTTGGGGCGGGGGTCGCGAGAGTTCGTTCGTGTATCACTATGCGAAGAAGGCCATGATGCCCCTCGTGGTGATGACATGGGTCTCCTACCTCGCTTTACCTTTCAGTGTGCATCCGGTCGTGATCGTAGTGCCGTTCGCGATGTTCTTTGCGCTTAGCGTCGCCATTACGGCGAGTACGTTTAAGAAGTACCTTTAAGTCTTTTCAAAACTCCCGTAGGTTGCCGTTCGCGTCGAGACTTATCGCTGCGCTGTACGTCCGTTCATGAGGGACAAGCGGTGGGGCCATGTTGCGATGCAATAGACGGTTATGTACCCATTTCGGGCAGTCACCATGTTTTGAATTAAACTGTATTTACCGCGAACGGGGAGATTATGGTGCATACGCAGGAGTTGGATGACTGGACGCACGACCATGTGTTTAGTCAGGACAAACAACGAGCCGGAGAGCGACGCACACTTATAATCGTTGCCCTCACGGCCGTCATGATGGTCGTTGAAATATCAACAGGGCTGATTTCCGGGTCAATGGCATTGCTGGCCGACGGTCTGCATATGGCCTCTCATACTGCCGCGTTAGGTATTACCGTATTTGCTTACGTCATTTCCCGGCGACTGGCGTTCGATCGGAGGTTTGCGTTCGGGGTAGGAAAAATCAACAGCCTCGCCGGTTTCGCCAGCGCCGTTATGTTGCTGGGCTTCGCGCTGGTCATGATCATAGAGAGCACGGACAGGCTAATTAACCCGCTTGAAATTGCTTTCGACCAGGCATTGATCGTGGCGGCGCTTGGTCTCGTCGTTAACGGTGTTAGTGCTTGGGTGTTGATCTCGACCCCACACGAACACACTCACGCGGGCGGGCATGACCACAATCTTCGCGCCGCCTATTTGCACGTTTTAGCGGATGCTCTGACCTCGCTATTAGCCATCGTGGCGTTACTGGCAGGCAAGTACATGGGAGCGGGCTGGCTCGACCCAGTGATGGGACTTGTTGGAGCCGCGTTAGTCACGCGGTGGTCGTTTGGACTTATTCGCGAAACTTCAAGCGTTTTACTTGACAGCCAAACTGATGAACACCATGTCGCCGCACTGAGAAATGCGATTGAAGAGCGCTCGACAGACCGGGTCACGGATTTGCACGTTTGGAGTATCGGCCACAATATCTATGCTGCGGAAATCGCCATCGTCAGCGATGACCCAAAAGCGCCGGATTATTATAAATCGTTGATACCGGCAAAGCTGAAAATTGTGCACGCGACCGTTGAGTTAAACCGATGTCTTGATCATTGAATTACCGTTATCGCTCAACGATTGTGGATTGCGAATGACCGTTCTTGGCCGACTACCCCCTATTGCAGCGCCGCACGAGATCGGTTTCTACGTGGTGCAGAGCGGACGTCCGATCGGCGCATATAGTTTCGATCAGAGTGCATGTGCGGCACTGCATATTTATCCGTTCAGATCGAAACTCCGATTCAAAGCCACAAGATCGAGTCCAAGTTTCCACATGTCAGTTGTACAGTAACCGGCCCTTCAGGCCGGCTAATAACAGCGATTCGTTATGTCGAATTGAGGCACGCGAGATTAGCAATCGCTTGTCTCTAGTGATTAAAAATAATCCCTCACCAAGCTGAATTGATTTTCCATAGATAGCCCTTCCGTCGTCGCACATCATGCGCCTCACGTTCAATCCGGGGAGGCGTCGATGCGAAACGCTCGGTTGCTTATTCCAGGCCTGCTGGCAGGTCTCATGCCTATCGAATTCGCGCTCGCCGAAGCGGATGGTGAGCGCGAGATGCTCGCGCGGATCACTCATGAGCTGGTTGCGCTCGAACCTCTGATCGAGAAAGCCCGGTCCCAGGCCGATCCCGATGCCCGAATCAAATTTAACTATGACTGGTTGCGCCAGGACCTGAACCAGGTCCGGATCGGAATCGAAGCGCACATCGACGCGCCACGAACACAGCCTCGAACGTTTCCGCCGATTCGTGGTGATTACCGTCGGTGACAGTTATTCATGACCGCGGCACAGAACGCAGCATTCCAGGCCGGTTCCGGCGTTTCCCCGGAGACGATGCTGACGGCGATTGCGTCGGTCGTTCTGGTGCTCGTTTTCATCTGGGTGATTTGGGTAAGCCTGGGCACGTTCCGCGCCTGGCAGAACGGTCAGATCGTGTTGTTCGACGTGATCTGGAGCACGTTGCGCGCGAGCATTGTGCTCATGGTGCTGGGATTTTATCTGCGGTAACGACCATTGGTTGCTGCCGCGTCGACTCGGGGACGCCCCGATTTTCATAACAACGGGAAACCCCGTTATCTCGGAGAAAAAGCAATGTTGCAGAAGAGCATGAAACGAGCGGCGACGGGAGTCGGTTTGCTTGCGATGTCCGCCGTGCAATCGGTATGGGCTGCGTTACCGACCCCAGTCGCACCCAGTACGGCACCGGCCGCCGGTGACTGGATTGGACTCATTAAGGGTTACATCAAGGACGGTGGACTCGTCCTCGGTTTAGCGATCGCGGTGATCGGTTTCCTGTGGGTCGCCTATCTTGGATTCGCGAAGTTCAATGAGGCCCGACAGGGCAAGGCCGAGTGGGCTGAGGTCGGGGTCCTGGGGATTGTCGGGGCGGTCGTACTCATCTTCGCGAGCTTCCTGCTCACCGAAGCCGCCGGTGTCATTTAATCGATGACCGAGCGCGACGACATTCTGGCCGACCGTCTCAATGTGGAGCCGACCATTTTCAAAGGCTGTTCCTCCTCAGAGCTTGGCGTCATCGTCGTTGTGGCCGCGCTCGTCTGGCTGCCCGTCAGCCTCGTCCTTGCAGGTCTGATGGGCGCGGTCACGATGGGGTTCGGTTTGGCCGGTGTCGGGGTCGTCGGGACGGTGATTGTGATGGCGAGCCTGTTGCAACGGCAGAAACGCGGGCGCCCTGATGGCTACTACCAACAACGGGTACATATCTGGCTAGCCGACTTCGGTATCCGCCCCGCGCGGTTTATCAGGCGCAGCGGCGCGTGGGACATCGGGAGGACGCGCGTTGCGGCGCTACCGGACAGAGATCGATAACGTTCGCGCTCACCTGCGTTCGCTGTGGGCCGTGATCGGACTGCAGTTCATCGTTATTGCGGTGCTCTGGTTCGGTTGGAGTCAGGCACCCAGGCAATTGACCGTGCATGTACCGCCCGATCTTCGTTCCGGCGCGACGCTTTCGGTCGACGAAGTGCCGGCGGCGAATGTTTATGCGTTCGCCTTCTACCTGTTTCAGCAACTGAACCGCTGGCCGGAGGACGGTGCAAAAGACTACGGCAAAGCCATTTTCCGGATCTCGCCTTATGTCACACCCCGCTACCGCGCGGATCTCATTGCGGATATGGAACTTAAAGGTCGCCAGGGAGAGCTGAGCTACCGGGTGCGTGGGGTGCACGAGATTGCCGGTCACGGATACGAAGAGCGCCGGGTCGACGTGCTGGCACCGGGTGTGTGGGTCGTGTGGTTGGACCTGGACCTGTTTGAGTCCGTCAAAGGCATGACGGTAAAGAAAACCGCCATCCGGTATCCATTGCGGGTCGTCCGTCTCGCGGTGGATGCGGAAGCGAACCCATGGGGTTTGGCGCTCGATGGTTTTGCTGCCGAGGGTCCTCGCCGGTTGGACGAGTCGGATCGGGTCGCTGATGCAACGCAATAGCAGCAAACGGAGATCGGTCATGCACGCAGCGTATCCCTTCCGCGCCTTCGGCGTAGTTTGTCTCTCGGTTGCGCTACTCGCCTTTCATTCATTCGTTTATGCCGCGCCCGCCACGCTTCAGCGGATCGAATGGCAGAAGGTCCCAATTGAGGTGCCGCTCATTGTGGGCGAAGAACAGCGGATCGAATTCCCCGCGGCGGTCAGGGTTGGCGTACCGGGTTCGATTCAACCGTTGATCCGAACGCAGAGCGTGAACGGGGCCGTTTATCTATTGGCCAATGCGCCGTTCGATTCCAGTCGACTCATGGTTCGGGAGATCGACAGCGGTCGGATCTACCTCTTCGATTTAGCGGCAGCGGAGAAGGGCGCTCCCGGGGATCCGATCAGAATATTCGTGGCCGAACAGACGGAAAACGCCGACGGTCTGATGCGTAACAGTAATGAGCCGACGCCAAGGCGACATGGATACATCGAACTCACGCGATTCGCCGCCCGGCAACTTTATGCGCCATCACGCCTGGCGAGTTCAATACCCGGTGTCGTTCGCGTCCCAATCGAGCACGCCCCGTTTGATTTGGTTTATGGCGGCGCTGTCGAAGCCGTACCCCTGGTCGGCTGGCGCGCGAACGGGCTTTATGTCACCGCCGTTAAGCTTTCCAATCGAACCTCCCGAGCCCAGACCCTGGACCCGAGGGACCTCCGGGGCGAGTGGGTGACCGCGGCGTTTCAACATCACCGGTTGCTGCCGAAGGGTGATGAGGCCGATACCACCGCGGTCTATCTCATCTCAAAGCGACCGTTCGACGTCGCACGTTAGACCGACCGATGCCCGTCGCAACCGCCAATCGACTCCTGCCGCTGCTCGCCGGCAGCGTGCTGCTGATCCTCGCGTTCGTGATGATTAAGTCCTGTTCAGACGAGCGCATCGCGCCGAAGTCGCTCGCGTCTGTGCCGCAGGCGCCTTCGCCGGATGCGGACAGCCCTGCAGATACGATCAAAACGTTGACCGCGAACGTGGCCGCGATGACCGCGGAAGTCCAGGCCTTGCGAAAAAACAACGATCAATTACACACGGAGAATCGCGAGCTGCTGGCGAACCGGGAGCAGATCGAAGAGAACGTCGCGGTTCGGGTGCAGCGCGAACTGCTTGCCCGCCAAAACGATCATGGCGCGCGCGAGCAACTTGAACCCGGCGTGCTCTCATCGTTGACGGCGAGGGTCGACGCGCTGTCGCAGGCGCTGACCGATAGCCGGTTAGCCCAAGGATCGAGCGAACTGCCTGTCGGGTTGGGTCTCGATGATTGGACCAGCGGGGTGTCGCCCGACAACGTGATCTGGATCGAACCCCTCGACGGCGCAGAATCCGCGGCGACATTAGCGGAATCCGAAGGATTATTGCGGCGCGTCGGCCAGTCGACGCGTGACAATTTCGACTCTGTGTCTGATCCAACGCGCGATCTCTTGGATGCGGCAATAACTGAACGACCTGTCTATACCGTACCGCGCAACGCCACATTGATCGGTTCAACCGCCATGACGGCCCTCGTAGGACGGATCCCGGTGCAGGGCCAGGTGCGCGATCCGATGCCGTTCAAAGTAATCACGGGCGCAGAGAACCTCGCTGCGAACGGACTGAGCGTGCCCGGGGTCCAGGGCATGGTTTGGAGCGGGACGGCGATCGGTGACTGGACCCTTGCCTGCGTTACGGGCCGCCTCGATTCAGTCACCTTCGTATTCGACGACGGCACGATCCGAACGATCTCGAGTGACGATCGCGGGAACCAGCAAGGTGGCGCAGATAAGCCGCTCGGGTGGATCTCGGATGAGCACGGCATCCCGTGCATCACCGGTGAGCGCAAAACGAACGCGCCGGCTTTCCTGACTCAGCGCATTGGCGTGATGGCGATACAGGCAGCGGCGGAGGCGGCAGCGAATGCCGAAACGACCTCGGTCGTAACCGACGCTGGCGGAGTGACGAATAGTGTCACGGGTGATACGAGCCGATATGTGCTCGGCAAGACGTTCTCCAGCGGCACCGAGGAAATTTCGAAGTGGCTCCTCGAACGTCAGGCGCAGAGTTTCGATGCGGTTTTCGTACCGGCCGGGATTTCCGTCGCCATCCACGTTGATCACGAACTCCCCATCGATTTCGAAACAACCGGCAGGAAACTTAAGTATGAGCAATCCACTGATCCGACGCATCACGCTCGGCTTGATTAGTCTCACCCTCGCGGGCTGCGCCGGATCGAAAGATTCGGTGTTGCCCCAGGATGGGCCGACGATGGCGATGATTTACTCGCGTCATATCCAGCAAATGAACACGGAAAAGCCTGAAGTGATCCGGCAGGCCCTGGGCGAGCGCCCGATCCAATCGGGAGAGCGCGATCTGTATGGCTACACGCGTGATGCGTTCAACGAGATCGATGTCCTCTTTCCTAGGCTACCGAACCCGACGCTGGTGATGTACGTGTTTCCGCACCTGGCCGGTGAGTCGCGCGGGCCGGTACCGGGTTACGCAACGGCGTTCACGCTTTACGAGCAAGTGGAATATGCCCTGCCGGGAGAAGTGCCGACAACTCGGCGCGGCACGCACAAATGAAGTTGAATCGGACGCATCCCGAAGTAGCCGGGAAATCGGAAGACACGCCCGTCACCACGAGGCAATTCAAGCAACTCTACGAGCGACCCAGATCGTTTACCGATCTGCTGCCCTGGATGGAATACAACCCAGTGAGTCGATCGTTTCTGCTCGAGGACGGGGTGAGTGTCGGTGCGTTGTTCGAACTTACCCCGGTCGGCACGGAAGCGCGTACCACGGCGTTCATGACGCAACTTCGCGACGCGATCCAAACGGGTCTCACCGATGCGATCCCGGAAGACGACGGTGTGCCCTGGGTAGTGCAGGTGTACGTCCAGGACGAGCCGAGCCTGCAGGATCTGAACGCGGCGTTAGCAGTCTATGCAAAGTCAAACAAGGCAGGCTCACAATATAGCCGGGTCTTTCAGGACATGATGGCGGAGCATCTGGCGGGGATAACCCGGCCGGGCGGTTTATTCGAAGACACCGCCGTTACGGGCACGCGATGGCAGGGGCAGATCCGCCGCGTGCGTGCGACGTTGTACCGCCGTATACCAGACGGTGGCCGGACACCCTCGGCTGTCGAAACCGAGGAAGCATTGAACGACGTCGCGACGAAGTGGGTGGCGTCTCTGGCCTCGGCCGGGATCCGGGTGCGCCGCGGGACCGGTGCGGATTTTTATGCCTGGCTCCTGAAATGGTTCAATCCGAAACCGCACGTTGCCAGTGGTGATCCCGACAAACTGCTGGCGCTTGCGCCGTACCCCGGTGACGACGGTTTGCCGTTCGGCCACGATCTGGCCGAGTGCTTAACGTTGACCATGCCCAGATCGGATAACGATTCCGCGACGTGGTGGTTCGATGGTCTGCCGCACACGATTGTCTCCGTGCAAGGCCTGCGTCGCGCACCAACGATCGGACACATGACCGCAGAGCGCGAAGCCGGGGATCATGTCTACTCGCTCTTCGACCGCTTCCCGCCAGATACCGTCATGGTGATGACATTGACCGTCAAACCGCAGGAGGTGACCCGCAACCACATCGCCCAGGTCAAGCGCGCGGCAGTCGGCGACTCCGCCGAGGCGGATCTGACGCGCGAAGCAGCCGAGGCCGTCGAACGGGAAATGGCGCAAGGCAATAAGCTCTATCCGCTCAATATTGCGTTCTATGTTCGGGGCGACGATCTAAAAAACCTCCGGGCGAACGTAAATCAGTTGAATGCATTACTGCTGCCGAATGGATTGCAGCCCATCGTACACGAGGCGGATTTGCTCGCACTCGATAGCTACGTACGCAACCTGCCGATGGCGTATGACGTGGCGTTGGATAAAAGCACGCGCCGATCGCGCCTCGTATTCTCGAGCCACACGGCGAACCTGTTGCCGTTTTATGGTCGCTCTAAAGGAACGGGGCATCCGGGCCTCGTCTTTTTCAATCGCGGCGCCGAACCGCTGGTATTCGATCCGTTACACCGGGCCGATCGAAAGAAGAACGCACACATGTTGATCCTGGGGCCGACGGGTGCGGGAAAGTCCGCGTTGCTCGTCTACCTCCTGCAGCAGATGGCGGCGATCCACCGGCCGCGGATCTTCATTATCGAAGCCGGCGGCTCATTCTCGCTATTGGGCCAGCAATTTCGGGCGCATGGCCTGGCTGTCAACCAGGTGACGTTGAATCCGAACACGGATGTGAGTTTGCCCCCATTTGGCGATGCCCTGCGCGTATTGGACAAGGAGCGCCGGCGTCACCTGGGCGACGATCCCGATGCCCTAACTGACGACGATGACGTGACCGAAGATGACGGTGCCGGGCGTGATGTCCTCGGCGAGATGGAGATCGCCGCCCGGATCATGATCACCGGCGGTGACGAACGCGAGGACGCGCGCATGACCCGTGCCGATCGGCTGTTGATCCGGAACGCCATCTTCCTCGCGGCTAAAACCGTTAAGGCGGCGGATCGGGACCAGGTGCTGACGGAAGATGTCGTTGCAGCGCTGCAGCAGATTGGACAGGACAAACGCCTCTCGGATCATCGGCGCGCCCGCGCGAGTGAAATGGGTGACGGGATGGCGCTGTTTTGCTCTGGCCTCGCCGGACATTTCTTCAATCGGCCGGGCACGCCATGGCCGGCTGCGGATGTGACCATTCTGGAGATGGGGATCCTCGCTCGCGAGGGCTACGAGGACCAACTGACCGTCGCCTACATCTCGATGATGAGTCACATCAACGATCTCGTGGAACGTCATCAGCACGATGCGAGACCGACCCTGGTCGTCACGGACGAAGGACACATCATCACGACGAATCCCTTGCTCGCGCGCTACGTGGTCAAGATCACGAAGATGTGGCGCAAGCTCGGTGCGTGGTTCTGGATCGCGACGCAGAATCTTGAGGACTTCCCGGACGCGAGTCGCAAGATGCTCAACATGATGGAGTGGTGGCTCTGCCTCGTGATGCCCAAGGAAGAGGTGGAGCAGATCGCGCGTTTCAAGGATTTGACCGATGTGCAGCGGAGCCTGTTGCTCTCGGCGAGAAAGGAGCCGGGCAAATACGTCGAAGGCGTGGTGCTATCGGACAACCTCGAGGCCTTGTTCCGCAACGTACCGCCACCGTTGTCCCTGGCACTGGCCATGACGGAAAAACACGAGAAGGCCGAGCGCGCCGCTATTATGCGTGAGCGGCACTGCACCGAGCTCGAGGCGGTACATGTCGTCGCCGAGCGCATCGCCGAAAAGCGGGGTGGGTGATGAGCGTGTCGTCTTATTCGACAAGGCCTGGTGCCGCGTTTCGTCAGACCAGGCGTTTCTGTCTCTGCCTATGCGCCCTGACCCTGGCCATTTCCGACACAAGCGCCGATCCGGCTGTGCCACGGATCGCGCTCGAAGTGTTTATGACATCGGAACGTCCGGTTGCGGCGCTTGAATCAAAAAGCGCGACGAACGCATTGTCCGGCTATGCCCTCACCGTGTATGAAATCGATGGGCTTCAATTCATAGAGCGCAAGCTATCGCACGACCTGCCGATTAACCGCGGTCAATCCCAACACCTCGCAATGCAGCGTCTTCAGCGCCTTGAAGAACCTGAACTCCGGCGGATGCGCGGCGCCGCCCTCGGCCTGGCAAAGGCGATGCAATACGGCATCGATCGCACGCCGGCTGTGGTATTCGATGGCGAAGCTGTCGTTTACGGGGTGACAGACGTGTTGGCAGCAGTCGACGCCTACGATGCGTGGCAAATGGATCAGCGCAAACGATGAGAAAACCGTTCTGCGCCGTAACCCTCGTCCTGCTGTTGTTCATTCCGACGGTCGGGATCAGTGGAACGATAACGACCCCTCAAATCATTGCGCGGACAACGTCAGCGGCGGTCTCCTGCATGCGATGGACCCCGGTGGGGCTGTGCTTCTGGCTTCGATGTTCGTTCTCCGGCTGCAAAGTCCGGACGTCGATCAAGATCGGTCATTACAACCCCGATCTCGTGGTCAGCGCCTACAACGACATCGGGGGCAATCCCTGGGCCGAGATCCGCGCGACGCTGGGCCTCGCGCAGAAGGTGGCGACGAGCGGATTGCTGGGCGCGCTGTTGCCGATCCCGGTTGGGAGCGCCGGGAACCGGACGGAAGGTACCTCGGGCCGGGACCACAAGAACCTGGCCTATCGTGAGACGGACGCTATCGGTCACCCGTTAACTTCAATGTCCGGGGTCGTTGCCGGGATCGGGCTCGTGTGTCCGTCGCAAACCGCACCGTTGCTGCCGTATTTTCAATCAAGTCTCGATGCGCTGTCGTGGCGGCAGGAAGTCCCGGAGATTTTCTATCCCGCGAGTCTTATCCCCGGTCTGCGCGAACTGGGCGCCTGGCCGGCCCACACGTGGGGTGGGGTATACCCGCGAACGGGTTGGACCACGCAGACCGACGAACCCAAGGCCGCGGCTATTAACGCGCAGCGCGCCGGCGATATCGTGACCCGCGTGGGTCAACCGCACATCTATCTCCCCGTGATCGGTTCGCCCGGATCCGGAAGAGTATGGCCGCCCGGCCCGCTGGTTGAAGGCGACAGCCACACAGGCACCTGGCAAATGCTGGCCCCGAGAGCGGAATCAAGCTGCAAGGTATTCGGGACGAGCGATCTCACGGGTTTGACTTCCTGGGGTGGCGGTAAGGTCGATATTGGCGGCGATTATGCGTGGAACCTGTGGCGGCCTTACAAGTGCTGCCGGCGTCGCGGTCAATGGTTTTTATTCGACATCGACTGGGTAACCTACCCGTGACCCGGTGCGCCGGATCCGCGAACGTTTGTCGCCAACTATGCGTAGCGCTTTTGCTCGGGTATCTGAGCATGGACGCGACTTACGCTGTGACGAAGGGACCAACGGAAGACGGTCTGTGGTACTACGAGATCGGCGGTGCAACGCCGGTCTCGGCGCCCGCGAATCCTTCCGTCGTATCAATTACGTTGGGCGGCTCTGCCCAACTCGGACTCGGCTATAGCTGCGGGAAGTTCGACCCGGTTGCCGCCGTGACGAACACGCTGAACAACATCGGCGCCGGGGTCGACAGTATGTTGAGCGCCATGACAACGGCGGCGAGCGCGGCTATCGCATCATTACCGGCGCTCATCCTGCAGCGCGCGAACCCGGGCCTTTACGACTTATTCCAAAACGCGTTGTTGAAAGCCGAGGCCACCGTCGAGCTGGCCACGAAATCCTGCGAGCAGATGGAGGCCGAGATTGCACAAGGCAAGAATCCCTATGCCGATCTGATCACGCTGTCGAAGGGTAACGACTGGAAACGCCAGATGGGGATCGGCGGCAACGACGCCGTCAAGGCAAAGAAATCCGTGGAGACAGCCAACGGGAAGAATGGTGTCCCGTGGATCGGCCGGAATGCCGGTGGCAGAGGCCAGCCGGTTCTGGCATTCACGGGCGACATTGTTAAGGCCGGCTACAACATCAACATGAATCGGGCGATTACCGCTACAAGCCGACCCGCAAAGGTGACGCGCTTAACCCAGCACTGGAAAACTCCGGCCGCCGCCAGAAACTGGGTGGTCGATGTCGTCGGCGAAAACATCGTGACCACGTGTGATACGTGTCGAAAGGACACGATCCCCGGGACAGGCCTCCTGCCTAAGCTCAACGAGGAAGCGGCAGACGTAACAGCAGATTTACAAAAACTCGTCGATGGCGCGACGCCCTTAACGTTAACCAACCTGGACAAAATCACCGCGCCCGGCGTCGCCATCACGCGTCAGGTGATTGAGTCGATCCGCGAGATGCCGTCTTCAGAACAGGCCCTGATCATCGGGCGCCTGGTATCGGAAATCAGCACGGCGCGCACGGTGGAGAAGGCCTTACTCGCGAGGCGATTGCTATTGAGCGGCCGACAGGTGCCGGAAGTCTACGCCACCGAAGTCGCCCGCGAACATGCGGACACGGCAATTGCCGAGCTCGACCAGGAGATCGAGGATCTGTTGTTCGAAACCCGGGTACGCAAGGAGGTGGTCTCCGAGACGATCGCAACCTTACTCGAGCGCGCGGCAGTCCGGCGACAAGCATCCTTGCAAACACCCAGCGTTCCAACGATCGACCCGAAGCCTTTGCGCAATGGACGAGTCGAGTAGCCGGTCGGCATCGAGGCATCGCTGGTCCGTTCGATTAACGCTGCTGGCGATGACGCTGACGGTAATCGTCGGTTGGGCGCTATGGCAATCGGTAGCGCTGACGTCCATTAGCGAAATACAACAGCGGATCAACTCGATGCAAGCGACCCTCACCGGGATCCGGCTGAGTCTGATCGCACTCATCGCAATTGCCTGGCCTCTCGTCATCAACGGTATTCAGCAAAGACCTCACTTCAGTAGTGAAAAAGCCGCCACTCTGAAATCGCTGCGATGGCGGATCGTGATGTGGCTCATTGTGATCGAACTCCTGCTGGGCCAGAACCTGATTGGCCAGATGCTCGGATTGCTGCAGGCTGATCAAGCGTGAGCGTAGACAGTTATCTCGAATTATTCACGACGCTGTTCGGATGGACGTTCTATCGCGTCCTGTGGGATGTGCTGGTCGCGACGGGCATTGTGTTCCTGCCGTTCCTCGGGATCCTGATCGATAACTGGCGCGAGCCGGCCGAGGGCGGTGAGTTCGGTACGGTGACGGGACTCTCGTTGCGTCGTATGGAGCTCGAGCTGTTCATTGCATTGCTGGTCGTGGTACTCGCCGGGCAGCCGGCGGCACTGACGCCATTGCAGGCGACCACGCTGAATTACACCCCGCCACCAACGTTGAATGAGCCATCCCCTGCTACGGCAACGGTCGCGGCACCGCAGAGCACCTATGGCTCCAGTGGATTCACGGGATCGGCGGGGACGGTAAACATTCCGATCTGGTGGTATGCCGTGCTGTCGATGAGTGCCGGGTTCAGTCACGCCGTGATCGAAGGGCTACCGTCCGCCTCGGATATGCGCACCTACGAGCAACAAGCCAGGTTAGCCACGATCGCGGATCCACGATTGCGCCAGGAGGTCAGCGACTTCTTCAGCGACTGTTACATTTCAGCGCGGTCGAAATATCAAGCAGACCGTCCGACTTCGGCAGCGGTAAATGCGGCCATCACAACCTACGGCCGCGACGACCCGGACTGGGTCGGCTCGCACGTCTATCGCACGATGCCCGGTTATTACGACACCCTGCGTCCGACAAATCCGGTTCCGGGCTGGCGATACAACGCGGCCCGCGACACGGAATACGAAACCGGATCACCGCCGACCTGGGGCAAACCCTACTGTAAGGAATGGTGGGAAGAGAGCACCAGCGGTTTACGGAAAAAGCTGGTCAACGAAGCGAATGCGACCGCCGCAGGTTTCTCAAGCCTCGTAGTCGCAGTCGCTCCGGCGCTAGCGAGCGAAAAACAATCCGATGCCGTCGCCAAAACCATTCTCGCGAATTCCCCGCCATCCTGGTCGAACAACGAGCTCATGACGCGCAATTCTGGTTCGACCGGCTTACTAAACACGGCCGAAAATACGGTGAAAGCCGGTCTTGCCGTCGGCGGCACGTTGGTAGCATCGGCGCTCTTCTCAGTCACGATGACTGCAGTCCTCGCCGGATTGCCGATGGTGCAGGCTCTTTTGCTCCTGGGTATCTACGCACTTCTGCCAATGGTCATGGTGCTCTCCCGCTATTCCGTATCGATGATGGTCACCGGTGCCATGGCCATCTTCACCGTCAAATTCTGGAGCGTGCTCTGGTATCTGGCGTTATGGGTCGATCAGAACCTGATTCAATCGATGTATCCGGATGTGAATATTTTTTTGCAGATTTTCGCGAATCCGGGCGAGCATGATGGGAAGCGCATGCTACTCAATATGATCACGACCAGCCTCTATCTGGGGCTGCCGCTGCTTTGGAGTGGGATGATGGCGTGGGCCGGAGTAAACGTGGGACGTGCAATCAACAACGCGACGGCGCCGCTGGCTCGGCCGGCGGACGATGCGGGCCGCCAGGGCGGGGCGATTGGGAAGGCTGCCGTGAGCCGAGGCCTCCGCCGCTAGCGACGGCTCGGCTAATCCTCTTCGTACCAGCCGTAGGGATCGTTGCCGGCGTCCAGGCGACCGGTGCGGTGGTTGTACTCGCCAATGAGATCGCTGTCGTGGAGCTGACGGTCGTCTCGGACGTTTTCAGGTACAGCAGCCAGCAGATCTCGTAACAGACCCAGCGTCACGACCCCTGCAGCCCATGCTAACCGGCCGACTCTTTGAAGCGTTCTGTCCACTCGTGCGCCCGTCTAGCTCCGGTCGATGGTTTGCCGTCTTGGCCTGCCCAGCATAGGCATGGAGGGCCCAGCAGGCAACGCTTGTTGCCGTTCGGCGGGCCACCGGCCAATCGTGTTCCCGCCGCAACCGCCATTCAGGGCTAGACGGCAGATTTCCCCCAGAACGCTCGTAACCTATTGTTTCATTGTTCTGAGGAGCCCTCTTTTCGATCTGCATAAGTTCGCCGGCTAGTTTGCCGGCGAACTTGACATCTTTTTCTGTCCCGGTATAGTGCTCCACCATGGGCGCAATATCCGATCTGAACTTCGAAGCAGGGATTACCGGGTTAACCGACAGCCAGGGCATGGTTTGGGGGTTCCGTTCGGGCGATCGGGGCACGCATACCAGCCGCACGATCATGCTCGACGAGCTGTCGCATCTCCTGGATGCAGCTGCCGGCGAAGTAAGCCGCGAGGACTACGCGGATGCCGTCATGGAGCACAACTGCCTGGGCAAGCGGACAGCGGCGACTCGCAAGCTTTCGCTGCAACGCCTGACCGAGCTCTATGGCCTCGACGGTCAGCTGATCTTGTTTCGGGTGCTGCGAGACCTGTGGGGCAGACACGAAAGCAGTAGGCCGCTTCTGGCAATGTTGCTGGCTCTGGCTAGAGACCCGCTCCTTCGGGCAACCGCCACTGCTGTAATCCGCACGCCCTACGGCCATGAATTCGCCCGGCAGTCCATGAAGGATGCACTCTCCGAAGCGGTCGGCGATCGACTGAACGACGCGACTCTCGACAAAGTTGTGCGTAATGCCTCTTCCTCGTGGACTCAGTCCGGTCACTTATCCGGCAGAGGGAGAAAGACTAGGCAGAAAGTGGATACAACGCCGGCTGCAACTACATATGCATTGCTGCTTGGCTTCGCCGTGGGTCGCCGCGGCCGACTGCTGTTCGAAACGCCTTGGGCCGCGATACTGGATACCGGTCCCGATGACCTTATCGATGCGGCCATCGACGCCAAACGGTTGGGCCTGCTCGATCTCAAACAATCCGGTTCGATGATCGATGTGTCGTTTCCGGCACTGTTCACCGACAAGGAACGGGAGTTGACTCATGGGTCGCATCGACAGGCTGGCTGAGCGCTACAAGAGCTATATCGCTTTGCCGTGGCAGAAGGACCTGGCCGGTGCGCAGCGCGCCATCTTCATCGTCTACGACAAAGCCGACGAACGCCGCTTGCGGGCGCGAAAAGATCTGTTTGCGCTGGCCACAGCGGAAGCAGGACACACGTGGCACGAGTGTGATCTAACCAGGGTTTTCGCGCAGTGGATGGCCGATACCGAGTACCGAGACAGCTATTTCGAGTCGCCTGAGGATCTGGAGCTCAAGCTTGAGGACGATTTTCTCGAGCACGTGGCGGGGCGTGTCAGAGAAGTGCTCACGGCCCCTGAAGCGGATGAGAATTCGGTAGTCGGTGTGTACGGCATTGCTTCCCTGTTCGGGTTCGTCCGCGTGTCGGAACTCATGAAGGAGATCGAGCGGGATATCAGAGGTCGCGTGGTGGTGTTATTCCCCGGAGAATACGAGAACAGCAACTACCGGTTGCTGGATGCACGGGATGGGTGGAACTACCTCGCAGTCCCGATCACCTTGCACGAAGATCGAGGAGTGTACGAGGTATGAAAAACCGAGATATCTACCAAAGGGACCCCGGCAAGATCACATTGTTGAACAACGGCGTCGCAACCATGACCGACGCCTTGACCGACGATGAGCGGCGCACGTTGCGCTTCGAGCTCGAGCACTTCGTCTGCGAAGGTGAATATCAGCGCGGTCTCGTGCGCATTCTCGACTCCTACGTCAGCAACCAGGGCCAGCCTGAGCAACCAGCGGCCTGGATTAGCGGGTTCTTCGGCAGCGGCAAATCGCATCTGGCGAAGATGCTCCGTTTTCTGTGGACCGACTACACCTTCCCGGATGATGGCGCGAGCGCTCGTGGTCTAGCGCGGCTGCCCAACGATGTGCAGGACCTGCTGAAGGAGATCACGACCCTCGGCAAGCGCGCCCACGGACTTCACGCCGCTGCGGGAACGCTCGGTGCCGGTGCCGGCGACAGTGTTCGCCTCGCGTTGCTCGGGATCGTCTTCAAATCCGCGGAGTTGCCTGAGAGCTACCCTCAGGCGCGCTTCTGCCTCTGGCTCAGGAAAAACGATATCTACGACCAGGTGTGCGCCGCTGTAGAGGCGCAAGGGCGCGACTTTCGCCGCGAGCTGAACGACATGTATGTCAGCCCGCTCATCGCCAAAGCATTACTCGCCGCCGACCCGAATTTCGCCGCCAGCGAGAAGGACGCCAGGGCAGCGCTCCGCGCGCAGTTCCCGAAGCCGAAGGACATTACCACCGACGAATTCACGACTGCGCTGCAGGACGCTCTCGCTCCCGAAGGTGAAACGCCGTGCACGGTCATCATCCTTGACGAGGTGCAACAGTACATCGGTGATGACACGAGCCGGTCCTACGTGGTGCAGGAAGTCGTGGAGGCCTGCAGCAAACGTTTCGGTGACCGCTTGCTGTTCCTGGGTACCGGGCAGACGGCGCTCTCGGGTACGCCAGCACTGCAACGCCTTCAGGGCCGATTCACAGTCAACGTTGAGCTCTCCGACACCGATGTCGAAACGGTTACCCGTCGAGTTGTATTGGCGAAACGCCCGGACCGCGTCAACGATGTCAAAGCGACTCTGGATGGTAACGCTGGCGAACTCGATCGCCACCTGGTCGGTACCAAGATCGGTCCTCGCAGCGAGGACAAGTCGGTCCTTGTCGAGGATTATCCGCTACTCCCCGTACGACGCCGCTTCTGGGAGCACGCCTTGCGCGCGGTCGATCGCGCGGGTACCGCGGGGCAGCTTCGAACGCAGCTGCGCATCGTCTACGACGCGATCCGGCGAACGGCCGACGACCCCGTCGGCACGGTCGTCCCGGCCGATTTCCTGTTCGAGGAAATCTCCGCCAACCTGCTCCAATCCGGCGTACTGCTACGCGAGGTCAATGAAACGATCGCCGAGCAGGACGACGGCACACCGGATGGAAGCTTGAAGTCGCGGCTGTGTGCCCTGGTCTTCCTCATCCGGAAGCTCCCCCGCGAGGCTGGAGTCGACATCGGCGTTCGGGCTACAGCGGAAACGTTGGCGGATTTGCTAGTCAAGGATCTGGCGAAGGACGGCACCGCGCTGCGCAGCCAGCTTCCGAAATTGTTGGACGATCTGGTTGCCGCCGGCACGCTGATGAAGCTAGACAACGAGTACAGCCTGCAGACGCGGGAGAGCAGCGAGTGGGAAGCGGAGTTCCGCAACCGGCAGAACAAGCTCGTCAACAATCCTACGCGGATGAGCAGCAAGCGTGCTCAGCTCCTGGGTGCCGCGGTTCAGGATGCCATCGGGTCTGTGAAGCTGCTGCAAGGCAAGTGCAAGGAACCGAGAAAGCTGGCGTTGCATTTCGGCGCGGAGCCGCCTCAGGGCACGGCCCATGAGATACCCGTCTGGATCCGCGATGGCTGGGGTGCCGACGAGAAGAGCGTTATCGCGGATGCGCGCGCCGCGGGTTCCGATAGCCCGATCATCCACGTGTTCGTACCAAAATCGCGTGCCGACTCGCTGGCCCGGGTCATCGCGGCGCAGAGCGCGGCAAAGGACACGCTGGAATACAAAGGTGTGCCGTCGAGCCCCGAGGGGATCGAGGCCCGGCAGGGTATGGAGACTCGACTGACCGAGGCGGGTAACAGCCTGCGGAGCCTGGTCGCCGAAGTCATCGATGGTGCGAAGCTCTACCAGGGGGGCGGCAGCGAGCGGCTGGAGGCTTCATTGCTGGACAAGGTCAAGGAAGCTGCCAATGCCTCTTTGGACCGCCTCTTTTACGACTTCAAGGATGCCGATGATCACCGCTGGCCTAAAGTGATCGAGCGCGCCCGCAAAGGTGCCGAACACCCGCTGGAAGCGTTGGATTACAGCGGCAAGACCGAAGACCACCCGGTCTGTTCCGCAGCGCTGTCTTTCGTGGGTTCCGGGAAGAAGGGTAAGGACGTACGCGCGCACTTCTCGGACCCGCCATACGGCTGGTCACGCGACGCCGTAGATGCCGCGCTCATCAGCTTGTTCGGTACCGGGCATCTGCGGGCGACCACCAACGGTGCGCCTCTCAAGCCCGGACAACTCGATCAGGCGAAGGTCTCGAGCACCGATTTTCGGGTAGAGAGTGCGACCATCGACACCCGTCAGCGTCTCAAGGTGCGCAAGCTGTTTCAGACGGCTGCAGTCGCCTGCAAACCAAACGAAGAAGCCGTCGCTGCAGGAGATTTCCTGAGCAAGCTAAGCGAGCTTGCTCGTGGTGCCGGCGGTGAATCGCCGCTACCCGAGCGCCCCGACGCCAGCCATCTGTTGGATCTCCAGTCACTCGCCGGCAACGAGCAGCTGGTTGGCATCCTGAACCGACACGATGAGCTCGTGCAGAACACCGAAGACTGGGCCAAGGCGCGCGATCTGGCCGAGAAGCGTGTGCCCGCATACAAGCGGCTGCAGTCTCTGGCCCGCCATGCTGAGGGGCTGGACGCGGCGACAGAAGCGCAACCGCAGATCGAAGCGATCGCCGCCAACCGCAGCTTGCTCGACGCGGCGGATCCCGTGCCCGATCTCGCAAAGACACTGGCGGATGCGCTGCGCGCCGCGCTGTCGTCGGCGGAGAAGCATTACTCCGAGACCTACGACTCGGAATTTGTGCGCCTGGAGGCGGCCGAGAGCTGGCAGAAGATCGATCACTCGGATCGCGACCGAATCCTCAACGGATTGCGTATCGCCAAGGTCACCAAAGGTGCGACTGGCACCGAGCAGGAGGTTCTCGAATCGGTCGAACGTATCTCCCTCGACGCCTGGAGGACTCGTACAGCAGCATTGCCACAGCTCTTCGCGGACGCACGCATCCAGGCCGACAAACTGATTGAGCCGAAGACCCATCACGTCAAGCTGGGTAGTGCAACGCTGCGAACGCCAGAAGAAGTTAAGGCCTGGGCCGCTAAGATCGAACAAGAGCTACTTGAGCAACTCAAGCAAGGCCCCATCGTGGTGTCGTAGGGCTGATATGAAGACACTCTCGTCAGAATTCCGCCGGCAGCTCGAGCGAACGGTCATCGAGGCCCGTGATGTTTCCGAGGCTGGCGCTCATGGGGCGTTGGAGGCGTACGCGGTACACCACCACGAACCATACGGTCACATGGACAGCGAGCAGCGCACGCTGCGCAAGCGCTTACGGGCCCATGCGCGCCATTTGGGTGATCGAGTCGATGCGCGCTCCGGCGGTCACACCATAAATCACCTGGTGCACGAGTGTGCTTACGAACATTGGCATGGGATGCTGTTCGCGCGCTTTCTCGCCGAGAACCATCTCCTGATCGAGCCTGAGATGGCGGTCGCCATCACGCTGGACGAGTGTGAGGCGCTGGCGAAGGAAGTAGGCGTTGATAAATGGACGCTGGCCGCGCGCTTCGCGCACCGCATGCTGCCGCAGGTTTTCCGGCCGGATCACCCCGTATTCGAGGTGCAGTTCGCTCGCGAATACCGGCTGAAGCTCGAAGCACTGGTCGAGGGGCTGCCGGCCGATGTGTTCAAGGCCACGGATGCACTCGGCTGGGTCTACCAGTTCTGGCAGACCAAGAAGAAGGACGAGGTCAACCGCTCCGAGGTCAAGATTGGGGCCGACGAGCTGCCCGCGGTCACCCAGCTATTCACTGAGCCTTACATGGTGCAGTTCTTGCTGCAAAACTCCCTCGGCGCATGGTGGGTCAGCCGTCATGCGGGCAGGGCTTGCCCGGTCGATCTGACCTATCTGCGCCGAACTGAGGATGGGGCGCCGGCAGCCGCCGGGTTCGAGGGTTGGCCGGATGACCTTTCGCAGTTCCGCCTGCTGGATCCGTGCTGCGGGTCGGGGCATTTTCTGGTCGCCGCCTTCCTGGTGCTCACTCCCATGCGCATGGCGCTCGAGGGTCTGGACGCAGCCGAGGCGGTGGACGCCGTCCTGCGTGAGAACATCCACGGTCTGGAGCTCGACCAGCGTTGCGTAGCCATCGCCGCTTTTGCGCTGGCACTCGAGGCATGGCGTTATCCGAATGCCAACGGCTTTCGGGCACTGCCGAAGCTCAATCTCGCCTGGTGTGGGCAGCCCGTCGCCGGCAAGAAGGAGCAATGGCTCGAACTGGCTCAAGGTGAGCCGCGGCTCGAAGCCGGCATGGCAGCGCTGTACGACACATTTCGCGATGCACCGACGATGGGTAGCTTGATTGACCCGGCACGTTCAGTGTCTGCAGACATGCTTACTGCAGGATTCGAGGAGCTGGAACCGTTACTCGAAATGGCATTGCGGGAGCACGCCGGCGAGGAGGAATGGGAAGAGACCGTCATCGCGGCACGCGGCCTCGCTGAGGCCACCCGACTATTGAGTAGCCACTACCATTTGGTAATCACGAACGTCCCCTACCTTGCTCGCGGTAAGCAAAACGAGCGGCTACGCAAATTTGCCCATACGCGGTACCCGAAAGCGAAGAACGATCTCGCCAACGTGTTCCTGGAGCGGTGCCTGGAGTTCTCGTTGGAAGAAGGAGCCGGCGTCACTCAAATCGTGATGCCACAAAACTGGCTGTTCCTTACCAGCTATAGGGCGCAGCGCGAGCACTTACTAAGGGACATGCGCTGGGAGCTGATTGCACGATTAGGGCCTGGCGCATTCGAGACGATCAGCGGCGAAGTGGTCAACGTCATTCTCCTTACGGTGACCCGCGCTCGACCCCATGCCGAACATCTGCTGCATGGGATAGATGCCAGCGAGCCGCGCAACTCACAATTCAAGGCCGAGTTGCTACGCACCGCGGCCTCGGTCTCTGTGACGCAAACGGGTCAACTGACGCAATCGGATTCGAGGATCACTCTTGAGGAACCATCCGACATCCCACTGCTCGAGTCCGTCGCCGCGTCTTTTCAAGGTTTGAAAACGGGCGATGACGGCCAACTTCGACGTTTTTTTTGGGAGTTCAAGTTCCCGAATGAGCGATGGCGGTTCTTGCAGTCAACAGTCGTTGAACATATGAACTATGGCGGACGCGAGAGCGTTGTTGATTGGAGCCAAGATGGCAAGTCGATGGCAAGGCTGCAGGGACAAGGAGCTTGGGGAAGATGTGGCGTGGCGGTGAGCCAGATGAGTTCGCTTCCATGCACGCTTTACACAGGCGAGACGTTTGACAGCAATGTCTGCCCCATAGTTCCGACGGACGAGGGGTTGATTAAGGCTCTGTGGGCTTACTGCTCTTCCGAGGAGTTTCAGAAGAACGTGCGGTTGATTGACAAGAAAGTCGCCGTGGCAAACGCGACTTTGATCAAAGTTCCATTCGATAGAGACAAATGGACTGGAGTTGCTGCGACAAAGTTTCCGAAAGGTATTCCTGGTCCGCAATCGAGTCGTGCCAACCAATGGATCTTTCATGGACATCTTTCGGAAGCGAATGAAGCACTTCAAGTTGGCATCGCGCGGTTGTTGGGGTATCGCTGGCCTGCAGAGGTCGACGAAGACATGGAACTCGATGTCGAACAACGCGAACGTGTTGCTATGTGTAAGGAGTTGCATCCCTTTGAGGACGAAGATGGCGTCGTCTGCATTCCGTCGATTCGCGGAGAGCGTCCGGCGCACGAACGACTGCTGCAGATATTGCATGCCGCCTACGCCGATGACTGGCACGATGGCATCCTGACCAAGCTACTTGCAGAATCCGGCAGCGCCACCCTAGACGACTGGCTGCGAAATCAGTTTTTCGATGACCACTGCAAGCTTTTCCAGCACCGACCGTTCATCTGGCACATCTGGGACAGCCGCAAGCGTGACGGCTTCCAGGCGCTGGTCAACTACCACAAGCTGGCCGAAGGCGATGGAAAAGGCCGTCGCCTCTTGGAGTCGCTCACCTACAGCTACCTCGGCGACTGGATCGCCCGCCAGCAAGACGGCGTCAAGCGTGGAGAAGGCGGTGCCGAGGATCGCCTCGCCGCGGCGCTGGAGCTGCAAAAGCGCCTCGTCGCCATCCTGGAAGGCGAACCGCCTTTTGACGTCTTTGTTCGCTGGAAGCCCATCGAGGAGCAGCCCATCGGGTGGGCGCCGGAGATCAACGACGGTGTGCGACTAAATATCCGCCCCTTCATGGCTCAGGACCTGCTAGGCGGCAAGAAAGGCGCCGGCATCTTGCGGGTTAAGCCAAATATCCATTGGAAGAAGGACCGGGGCAAAGAGCCGGTGCGCGAGCAGGTCCAATATCCCTGGTTCTGGGAACACGGCAAGTTCACCGGCGAACGGGTCAACTGTGTGCATTTGACGAATGCCGAGAAGCGATCGGGGCGAGAGCGCGCGAGGGAAAGGACATGAACGAACAACACTACACTTTCGCGCGGTTCTGGAAATGCGCGTTGCAGGTCAATCCCCATGCGTATAGCGCGAACTATCGCGGCACAGATCACGGCATGGACGCGGGCACCTATGCCGAGGGGCTGCGGGACACATGCCTCACGGAGAAGATTCAGGTCGTGGGTCTTGCAGACCACGGTAGCGTGGCAGATGCGGAGATTATACGGAAGGTGCTGAGTGATGCCGGCATCGTGGTCTTCCCGGGGTTTGAAGTGGCAACGACCGAGAAGGTCCACTGGGTATGTCTTTTCCCGGAAGACGCTAGCGAGCAACAACTCGAGCGCTACCTGGGCAAACTGTCGTTGACCAACCCGCAGGACGGGGTAAGACCTTCCAATCTTGGCGGCCAACAGCTTTTGCAGTGTGTCGAAGATCTCGGAGGGTTCTGCTTTGCGGCGCACGCCACATCGGATAGCGGCCTGCTGAAGGGCAAGTTCAACAATCTTTGGGTAGATGCCAGACTGCGGGCTGCGCAAATTCCTGGCAAGATCGATGACCTGCCGCAGGAATACACGCCCATCGCGTTGAACAAGAATCCCGATTACAAGCGCGATCATCCTGTAGCCTTGATCAACGCCAAGGATGTGGCGAAACCTGAGGATCTACGTGATCTGCGCGCCTCGACATTCATCAAGATGACGCGCCCCTGTTTCGCTTCCTTTTTGATGGCCTTCAAGGACCCGGAATCGCGGGTCCGATTAAATGATGATCTGCAAGAGCGCTTCTACAGCCAGATCGACAGCATTTCGATTGAGGGCGGCTATTTCGATGGTCTGTCAGCAAAGGTATCTGGTCATCTGAACGCCGTCATTGGCGGGCGAGGCACCGGCAAGTCCACCTTGCTGGAGTGTTTGCGGTACGCGATGGACGTTCCTCACAAAAGTGAGGATGCGATCCGGCAGGGCGATCAGATCGTGAAAGAGAATCTAGGTAAGGCGGGTGGCCGTGTCGTTCTGCAAATGCGCTCGGCGGCGAACCACATGAAGCCTTACACGGTCATCCGTCGCTACGGTGAGCCGCCCCGGGTGATCGATGAGCAGGGCAATGAATCGCGCCTACATCCCGGCAGAGATTTGCTCCCCGGCATCGAGATCTACGGTCAGAATGAGATTTTCGAGTTGGCAAGGAGTCCGGGTGCGCTGACGCGCGTGCTGGATCGTTTTCTTCCCGAAAGTGCGGAGCAGCAGGCGCGCCTCGACTCGGCTTTGCGAAAACTCCGAGAGAACAGTGAGCGCCTGGCCAAGGCGCAGGATCAAAAGGACGAGATCGAGACCCAAATCGCACAGTTGCCAAAGCTCGAAGAGCAGGTGCGGCAGTTCAAGGAGCAGGGGCTTGAAGAGAAACTGAAACAAGTGCCACTGCTGGAGAAAGAACGCCAGCTCGGCCCGAGGATTCTGGAGGAAGTGAAGCGCACGCGGGGCGGTCAACTGCAGTTCCAGGAATCGCTGCCCGACCTCGTGTTCCTCAGCGACAAAGCACTTGAAGGCCTGCCGCACGTCGAACTGTTACAGTCCGGGCGAGCGCTCCTGGAGAGTCTAAGAGCGACATTGCGACAGAAGCTCGGAGAGATCGACAAGGCCATCAGTGAGGCCGAAACGTCGCTCGGGGGGCTTGTTGCCGAACTCACCCAGGCGCTGGTAAGCGCCGAGGCAGAGCTCGAGAAGGAATTCGCCAAACTGCCAGCGGTGGCCGGCAAAGACGGTAAGGAGATCGGGCGCGCCTATCAGAGACTACTGCGCGCAATTGAACAGGTTCGGCCGTCGCAAGCACGTTTAAAGACCGTTGACGCACTCGTCAAGGATCTGGAGCAGGGGCGGCGCAATTTGTTGGGAGAAATTTCGGATGTCCGCAGTGCCCGTACAGTCGCCAAGCAAAAGGCGGTAAAGGGCCTCAACAAGCGCCTTGCCGGCAAGCTGCGGATAACGATCGTTCCAGATGGTCTGCGTCAGCCGCTGCGCGAATTTCTGCAAGGCTTGCCTGGGGTTGGAGAGCGAAAGACCGAATGGGTGGATGAAGCGCAGGATTTGACCGTCATGGGTCTGGTCGGAGCAATTCGCGAGGGAAAAGAAACGCTATCGGGCAAGCAATGGGGTTTGACCTCCGGAGTTGCCGAAACTTTGTCGCGAATGACTGCCGCGCAGATCTATGCCCTTGAAGCGATCGATCTCGAGGATCGAGTGGGACTTGAGCTCAATGTCTCCCACACCGGCGAGCAGTACCGGGCACTGGATCGTCTGTCCACCGGACAGCAGTGCACAGCCATTCTGCACCTGTTGCTCCTGGACAATCCGGATCCGCTGGTCATGGATCAGCCGGAAGACAACCTAGACAACGCCTTTATTGCTGAACGCATCGTGCAGGAGCTGCGCGCCGCCAAGACCGAGCGCCAGTTCTTGTTCGCAACCCATAACGCCAATATTCCCGTCTTTGGCGACGCGGAATGGATCGGCGTGTGTTCTGCATCCGAGGATCGCGCCGAAATGCCGGCCGAGGCGCAAGGTTCCATCGACATGCCGGCAATTCGCGACCAGGTGGCGAGCATCCTGGAAGGTGGCAAGGAGGCTTTCATGCAGCGCAAAGAGAAGTACGGGTTCGACTACTGATGAACAAGTCCGAGCTGCTGGAACTGATTGCGAACGGTGAGAACTCCGGGGTGGAGTTCAAGCGCGATGACCTTCGTCCCGAGCAGTTGGCAAAGGAGGTCGTGGCGCTCGCTAATTTTCAGGGCGGTCGCATCCTGCTTGGGGTTGAGGATGACGGCACGATTACCGGCGTACAGCGAGCCGATCTCGAGCGCTGGGTCATGGACACGGTATTCGGTCGTTACGTACATCCGATGATCATCCCGTTCTACGAAGAGGTGCAGGTTGACGGGCAGTATCGGGTTGCAGGCATCTCAATCAGCCAGGGCACGACCAAGCCTTACGTGGTCCGCCATAACGGACGGGAGGATATCTACATACGTGTAGGCAGCACTTCGCAGCTTGCCAGCCGCGAACAACAGGCACGGCTGTTTGCTACTGGCGGCATGTTTCACGCCGAGATGCTTCCTATATCTGGTAGTGGTCTTCGTGACCTTAGCCGGGAGCGACTGACTGACTATCTCGCAATGATTGTTGGCGACAAGGAACTCCCGAATACTGATGAGGCGTGGGATGTGCGCTTATGTGGCTTAGGGTTCATGGTTGAGCGCCAGGATGGTCCACCGGTTTGCACCATTGCGGGGCTGGTTCTTTTTGGCCACTCGCCGCGTCAGCTATTGCATCAGGCCGGCGTCCGCTGGATGGCATTCGAAGGGGAAAATAAGTGCTACAAGGCGTTAGATGACAGATTGATCGATGGGCCGCTGGTTGCCTATTGGAAACAGACTTCAAGTGGCATGCGTGAGATAGCAGAGAACGGATTGATCGAACGTCTGGTGGATGCCATGCGGCCATTTATTTCCGAGGAAGCGGCAGAGGTGGATGCGTCGATGCGCCGTGAACGACATTGGCTGTACCCCGTGGACGCACTACGCGAAGCGATCGTGAATGCGCTCGCCCACCGTGACTGGACGCGCTACGAGGAGATCGAGATCGCGCGGTACGCGGATCGTCTGGAGGTTCTGAGCCCAGGTGCACTGCAGAACTCGATGACGGTGGAGAAGATGGTTGCCGGCCAGCGATCTCCGCGCAATCCGTTAATTGTCGACGTGCTGCGTGACTACGGTTACGTGGACGCGAGGGGCATGGGGGTGCGTAACAAGATCATTCCGCTCCTGCTGGAGCATAACGGAACAGAGCCGGAGTTCATTGTGACCGAGGATCATCTCCGGCTCGTCTTGCGCAGCGGTCGAGTGAATGCAGAGGCTCAGGGCTGATATGCAGTCGAGCCTTTCTACCGAGAGAAGCGGCAACTCCGTCATAGAGGCGCTTGTGGGCTCTCTCGAGGCTGCGGCGAAATACAACCCGAACGATGTTGTGCATCCGTACGCCGTCTTGTGGACGGACCACGATGCCCAGTGGCAACCGATCATTCCTCAGCTGCGGCGGTTACTTCCGCAGCTCCTCACTTTTGGGGAGTACCAGCCCAATCAGCGAATCGGCCCGGCAATTTGGCTCCGAAGCGTCGTCGACCGGGGGCTGCCTGAGATTGACTTGCCGGACGGGGTAACACCGATCATCTACCTCCCCGGAGTGAGCCGGCAGGAGCTCCGGGCGGTCCAGGAGTGCCCGGACAGCCTCAAGCCGCTGGTGGAGCTGCAGTACCGCGGAGCCTGCTGGACCCAAAAGAACGGCAGGGACTGGACCGTCGAGGCCTTCCTGGTTTCCGAAGAAGGCGGCCTCGGCCTGGACGTCGCGCGCGATGCGACGACGCGGCGGGCCATACTCGGTGCCCTGGCGGAATTGGCCACAACGTCCGTAGATCGGTTGAAGGGTAAGCATCTCGAGGCGGAGGATTTCGACAAACTTTTTTCCGACGATCCTGCCAAGGATCTGCTGGTGTGGCTGAGCGAGCCCGAGGCGGTGAGGTCCGGTTGGAACAGCGGTCGGTGGAGTGCCTTCAAGTCCCGCTGCAAGGCGGATTATAAGTTTGACCCTGACAAAGACGGCGAGCTGGTCGGCGCAGAACTGCTCGGCAGGCGGGAAGGCCCGTGGGCGGCTGTGTGGGAGCGCTTCACGGAGTCGCCGGTGCTTTATCCAGGTGTGCCTGAGATGCTCAGCAAGGCGATGCCAAGTGATGACCTGTTCATCGAGCCTTCCTCTTGGCCACAAAACAACGAGAAGGAAGAGGCGACGCTTCGGCAAGCGCTGCTTGCACTGGAGAAATCCACTCCCGCCAAAGCCCGTGAACGGATCCTCGAGCTCGAAAAGTCGCACGGGCTGA
The DNA here is from genome assembly GCA_965216305.1 of Gammaproteobacteria bacterium. GTDB lineage: Bacteria > Pseudomonadota > Gammaproteobacteria > UBA11873. The sequence continues at coordinate 1,665,873 of OZ244144.1, forward strand.
GGCGGCAGTGGGTCTGGGCGAAGCTGGGCCAGGCGCCGCTCGCCAATGCACTCGGTCACCTGGCCGAGCTTGCCGAACGTGCGGCGACCAAACTTGGCGGTGCATCGACGGCGGAGATGGCGAAGCTGTATGTCGACGCGGCTTGGGAGGTCGACACCGCGGCGCTGTCTGCGATGGCCACGGTGAAATCGTCTGGCGATGCGCAGGCCGTAGGCAAGGCGTTGAACGCTGTCTACCGGCCCTGGCTGGAGTCGGCGGCCGAGCATCTGCAGGCCCTGGCCGAAAACGAGCCCCTTCCGGGGCACGATGGACAGGGGCTGGAAGATCTCCTGGTTGAATCCGGCGGCCTGGTCCTTTTCGCGGATGGCCTCCGTTTCGACGTCTCGCAACGTCTCGTTGCGCGAATGCGTTCGAAAGCCTGGTCCGTGACCCTGTCGACTCGATGGGCGGGTCTACCGACGGTGACCGCTACCGCGAAGCCAGCAGTCTCACCGGTCACGAAGGGCATCAAGGGTTTGTCGCTCGGGGAGGATTTTCTTCCTGCGACGGCGGATGCCGAGCAGCCACTGACCACAGACCGGTTCCGAAAGCTTCTGGCCACGGCCGGCTACCAGTATCTAGGTGCCGACGAATCGGGCGATTCCTCGGGCCGCGGCTGGACCGAGAACGGCGAGCTCGACAAGTTGGGGCACTCCCTGCAGGGAAAGCTCGCGGGCCGAGTAGAGGAACAGGTCGATTTGCTCCTTGAGCGTATCGAGTTTCTGCTCGATGCCGGCTGGCGCGAGATCCGTGTGGTAACGGACCACGGTTGGCTCTGGCTCCCGGGCGGCCTGCCCAAGGTCGACCTCCCCAAGTACCTGACAGCAAGTCGTTGGGCTCGATGCGCTGCGATCAAGGGTGGATCGAAGGTCGGGGTTCCGACCGTCCGATGGCATTGGAATGCCCATGAGCGGGTTGCGGTGGCGCCGGGGATTGCATGCTTCGGCGCGGGTAATGAATACGCACACGGTGGACTGAGCCTACAAGAAAGTCTGATTCCGGTGATTCGGGTGACGGCCGGCGAAGCCGCTGCAAAGGCGGCTGCGAAGATTGGAGATGTCTCGTGGGTCGGATTGCGCTGCCGTGTTCAGGTCGAGACCGCTCAGCCCGGGTTGTCCGTGGACTTGCGGTCGAAGGTCAATGACCCGAGCTCAAGTGTCAGCAAGGTTCGACCGGTAGACGCTAATGGAGCGTCCAGCCTTCTGGTTGCCGATGACGAGCTCGAGGGCACGCCGGCAGTGGTAGTGGTGCTGGATGCCAGCGGCCACGTGATAACGAAACAACCCACGATCATCGGGGGTGACGATTGAAAGTAGAACTCGACCAACTCGACCGTCTTGCGGCGACGGCATTCGAAGGCTACCTGGTTCGCAAGGACCTGGTACGCAAGTACAGCCGTCAGTATCCGGTCCCGACGTACGTGGTCGAGTTTCTGCTCGGGCGCTACTGCGCGAGCACGGACGAACAGGAGATTGAAGAAGGGCTCACGATCGTCGAGCGTCAGTTGGCGGACCGCACGGTCAGGACGGGTGAAGAGGAGCTTTTCAAGGCGCGGGCTCGCGACCAAGGTTCAATCAAGCTCATCGATATCGTTCGAGCAAAGCTTGACGCAAAGACGGACTCGTTCGTCGCGGAGCTGCCGAGCCTTGCCATCAAGGATGTCCGTATCGACGACAGCCTCGTCAAACAGCATGAGCGCATGCTCACCGATGGCTTCTACGCCGAAGTCACGTTGAGCTACGACGCAGCCATCGCTCAGGAGAAGGGCGGGCGTCCTTTCGCGATTGACAGTCTCCGAGCCATCCAGCTTTCCAAGGCAGATGTGCTGGATACGCTCAAGCGCGGCCGCCACGATTTCACCACCGAGGAATGGAAACGCGTTCTGCTGCGTAGCGTTGGCCTAGAGCCGGCCGCGCTGTCGGAGCGTGCACAACTGGTCGCGCTCGTCAGGATGGTGCCGTTCGTGGAGCGCAACTACAACATGGTCGAGCTGGGTCCACGCGGGACGGGCAAGAGCCACCTTTACCAGCAGATCTCCCCGTATGCACATCTGATCTCCGGCGGTAAGGCCACAGTGGCGAAGATGTTCGTCAACAACGCCAATGGCCAGCGTGGTTTGGTATGTCAGTACGATGTCGTCTGCTTCGACGAAATCTCCGGTGTGTCGTTTGATCAGAAAGACGGGGTAAACATCCTCAAGGGCTATATGGAGTCCGGTGAATTCTCGCGCGGGAAGGAAAGCATCCGTGCCGAGGGTGGCATCGTGATGGTTGGCAACCTCGATGTCGAAGTCGAGCATCAGCAACGCGTCGGACACCTGCTGAGCCCATTGCCCCCCGAGATGCGAGATGACACGGCATTCATGGACCGTATCCACGCGTATGCGCCTGGCTGGGATTTTCCGAAGCTCAACCCCAACGAACATTTCACCGATCACTTCGGCTTGGTGAGTGACTTCCTATCGGAGTGCTGGAGCCGGCTACGCACCGGAAGTCGAGTTCCCGTCCTGCAGGGGCGAGTAAATTACGGTGGCGCGCTCAGTGGACGCGACATCACGGCCGCCAACAAGACCGTGAGTGGCCTGATCAAGCTGCTGTACCCGGACCCCGAGATGACGGTGCCAGACGAGGAACTGGAAGCAATGGTTCGTGTCGCCCTCGAAGTCCGCCGACGGGTGAAGGAACAACAGAAGCGAGTGTTCAAGAGCGAATTCCGCAACACGCACTTCAGTTACTCGATGGGCGAGGACGGCGTTGAAAAGTTTGTATCAACACCGGAGCTACATAGCGACGAAGCGATCGAATTGGATCCACTACCGCCCGGCCAGGTGTGGGGCATCAGTCCGGGAGGACCCGAGACGGGCGCTAGTCTGTACCGCCTGGAAGTGACGGTTGGCAAAGGAAGCGGCGTCAAGATTCTGAACGCACCAGTACCGCCTGCGTTCCGGGAAAGCGTCAGGTACGCCGAGCAGAATCTGTACACAAGGGCCAAGCAACTCGTTGGCGATCGCGACCCACGCTCCCATGAGTTCTCCTTGCAGCTCCGAGCTATGGACAACGACCGCACCGGGACGTCCCTCGGTCTACCGGCTCTCATGGCCCTCTGCAGCGGCTTGCTTGAGAAAAGCACCAAGGGAGGTCTAATTGTCGTCGGCGCACTCAACCTCGGCGGCTCAGTAGAGCCGTTGGCGAATGCCGTCGGAATTATCGAAGTCGCTGTCGAGAAAGGTGCGGATACCGTGCTCATGCCGGTGTCGGCGCGGAAGCAGCTCTTCGAGCTCTCCGATGACATGGCTACGCGGATCAACATTCAGTTTTACTCGGACACCCCGGATGCCTTGTTGAAAGCGCTGATGGAGTAAGGAAACTGCGCAAATCTTAGAAATGACAGGCGATCAATACGTTCAATCAGTCTTGACGAAATACGCTGTCGATACGGCGAGTGCGAAGAGCGCGGCTGAGAGTATTGCGCCGGCGCTACGCACGTGGGCTGGGGAGCAGCTTTCGAGCCTGGAGTATTCGGGTTCATTTGCGAAAGGTACGGCGACGCGTCTTTCCGCAGATGTGGACTTGTTCATCTCTTTGAAATCCTCGACGCAGGAGACTCTTAGGCAGATATTCGAAAGCCTCTATGGTCTCGCGTCTAATCAAGCTTGGTCGCCAGTTCGGCAGAACGTGTCAATTAGAGTGTCCTGGAAGGGGAAAGCTATCGATCTCGTTCCGGGAAAGATTCAAGCCGGGTATCAGAATGTCCACAGTCTGTACAAGCGAAAGTCGGATTCGTGGACTCAAACAAATGTCAGTTCGCACATCGCCAAGGTGTCGGGATCCGGCCGCACACAAGAAATTCAAGCCCTCAAAATATGGCGCGATCTGCACGGCCTGAGTTTCCCATCGTTCTATCTCGAGCTGCTACTGATTGAAGGGCTGAAGTACCGAACACTAGGTGACCTATCTGGCAACGTGCTTCACGGGCTGGGCTATATAGCGGAGAACATCGGGTCGAAGCGGATTGTAGACCCTGCCAACACGAACAATATTGTTTCAGACGATCTTTCGTCGTCCGAGAAGAGCGCTGTGGCAAGGCAGGCTGGTATTAGTGCCTCGAAGCAGTATTGGAAGGAAATTATATGGTGACCGACGCGCCCGCGGGCCAAAAGAATATGCTGCGGGACGTCTACGATGGCCTGCAGAAGCGATTACTTGCGGGGCTCGAGGCGAGTCGTTCGGTCATCGATCATCCCGGAGCGACCGGAGCAGGTATCGAGGCCAACTGGCTCGATATGTTGAAGCGACATCTTCCGAACCGCTACCAAGCGGAGTCCGCTTTTGTGGTTGACAGTAGTGGGAGGCAAAGCGAACAGATAGATATCGTGATCTACGACCGCCAATATACTGCCGAACTTTTCAATCTTAGCGACCAGCGAGTAGTTCCGGCGGAATCTGTTTATGCCGTGCTCGAGGTAAAACCGACGTTCAATCGCGCGAACCTGATTTACGCGGGGGAAAAGGCAGCCTCCGTGAGGGGCCTGGAAAGGACAAGTACCCGCATAGTGCATGCGGGCAGCGACTTGCCGCCGCGCTCCATCACGCCAATTATCGCGGGTGTCGTAGCGACGGATACCAGTTGGAATCCGGCTTTTGGCTCTCCGTTCGAGGAGTGTGTTCGGGAACGGGAGAGCGACGAAAGGCTGAACCTGGGGTGCGTATTGGAGGCTGGTGGCTTCGAGGTGCGATACAGCGACAATACTGGCCCGACGTTTCACGTAAGTCGCCAGAGTCATTCGCTTGCATTTTTCTTCCTCAGGCTGCTCCACAACCTGCAGAGCATTGGGACCGTGGCAGCCGTGGACTACGATCGCTACTTGCGTAGTCTGGAAGCGGCTTTTCAGGAAGCGGGTGACTAGAGTTGGCTGTCGGCGGTCCCGAAACAATCTTGTCTTTCGAGTGATGAAGGATATCCAGAAAATTGGAAGTGTGTTGGAGCGCGCCCGCCAGGCTGCTATCGACTACTACAGAATAACGGGGAAACCCTTGGGTATAACTGGCGAGTACGGAGAGTACATCGCCGCTGAACGACTGGAGCTTGAGCTGGCTGAAGCCCGCACCGCTGGTTACGACGCGACGGATAAAGCTGGCCGTCGGATTCAGATTAAGGCCCGCAGCATTCCAAGTGACAAGAAACTCGTCGGCCAGCGACTCGGTTCGATTCGTTTGGATCACGAATGGGACGCGGTCTTGTTGGTCGTGATGGACGAGCTTTTCGAGCTTCGCTGGATATTCGAGGCTGAGAGGCTGGCGGTCGAAGAGGCATTGAAAGCACCGGGGAGCAAAGCCCGCAACGAACGTGGAGCATTGTCGCTCGCGAATTTCAAGAGCATCGGACGTCAGGTGTGGCCCGAACCGAGCTGAACTCAGGTAACTCGGAGTGGCGACCGCGGAGCCGAGCGCCTCGGGCAGAGAATCGTGTGAATAGGCCTCTGTCGTGGAGAACAAAGAACAGGTAGACCGCGAACTACTGTTTGCGATGGTCTGGGAGCGTCCAGCAACGCAAGTAGCCGAAGAACTCAACATTTCGGACGTGGCGTTGGGGAAGCTGTGCCGTCGGCTGCAGGTGCCGAAGCCTCCGCGTGGGTACTGGGCGCGGATCAGTGCAGGTCAGAAGCCTCGTCGACCGCCCCTCAAGGCTTTCCGGGCGGAGGTAGAGATTGCGGATCGACGTCGCCGCGAAGGACGGCGAACGGTGGCAAGGCTATCCGAGTTGCAGCGGTTGTTCTTTGACCGTGCGCTCAAGGAGCTAGCTGCAGCTGGCGCAGATACGGCCGGGTGTGATGTCGGCTACGATGGGATCCGGCACATAGAGGGGAGCCTGGCCGCGCAAGTCCTAATCCTGGTGCAGAACCGGTTCGAGGTGTGGCTGGCTGAAAGAGACGAAAAATCTCGGAGCCACACCGGAGCCTTCCGAAGCGTGCGTGGGTTAGTCGAAAAGCTACTCCCGCTCGCCAAAGAACAGATTTTGGTCCTGCAACCTGAGCCCAAGGAGGGCCACTACAACGATCCGGACAAGGCTGTAATCGTTCGGCTGTCGACGATTCTGCAGAGGAGGATTGGAGAGCTGTATCGACTGGCGCGGGACCATAAGCTGGCATACGCCGCGGCAGATCTGCACGGTTTTGAACATGCCTGGTCAGTTAAGTACCTCCACGCTCCGAGTCGGTACTCGCACGCCAGGAGTGAGTTATGTGTGGCGACGGATGGGGTGTGGGTGCGGTGTTCCGCCGAGACGCCTTGGGGTACGGATGAGTTCGAGACAGCAAAGGTTCCGCTAGAAGGTGTCGTGCAGGTCGAGCTGTTGCCAGACAGTCCGGTGGAGTTGCCCGCTGCGATCCGCCAGTCGGCACTCAAGCCGTACGCAAAGCGCCTCCAGGCGTTGCAGGACATCGAAAATGCGTTCGATTTGGTGTCGAGCGCGGTCTACCGGATGGATAGTGCCGTGCCGGACGAGCACCTGGCTCTTGTGGATCGACTGTGGTTCGGTGACGGTTCGGATGGTCCATTCTCGGCGGCGCGGCGGGCGCTGACAGATGTCGAATCCGACCTGGAGAGCTGGGAGCAGAGGCTGGCGGCTGAGCAGGCACGATTGGTTAAGGATGTGCTCGGGGTTGGCGTCGGTGACGACGTGATCACCGAGTCACGGGGCCGGGTTGTTCGGTTGCGATTGGAAGGGACCAGCGTCCACGTCTCGGAGAAGGCGGTGAACTTCCATCTGTGGGGGATGCGGTATCGCAAGGATGGCCTTCCCGGGAAACGTCAGGAATATTTGGTACTGAGCGCCGAAAACGACCGAGAATAGGTGCAGGCCGGGAGAGAAAGGCGTTCGAATTAGACACGATCTGGACACGGGGTATTTATAAGTTATTGAAATATAAGAAAAGACCGAGGGTTCGAATCCTTCGGGGCGCGCCAACGCAAACGGGTCTGTTTCGGTCGCATCGGTAACAGACGTCTTGCCTGTTTTTCGGTCTGCCTCTCATAACGATTTCTTAACCTCCCAAGTCGTTGATTACACGTGCCTAAATATCGCGTCCGCGCGCGGCGATCTATCCGAGCGCCCGGTCGAGCGAATCGACCTCGACGGCGCCGAGTAGCGAGCTGTGGACGTCGTCAGGTAGGGGCCGCGGGCTTTCAGGTTCGCGAGCAGGCGACGAGGCTCACTCATTGCGCTTGTGGTTCCAAATCTACGTTACCCGGAGCGAGGCGCCGTCTACGCTTTTCCCCTCGGTAAACGCATGAGAACCATCAGATTCTGCTTTTTGTCCTTTGGATGTCCGTGTCCCCGAGCGCAGCTATCGGGTGGCGAAAATCGCACGCATCAACGACTTCGTTGGGCGACGGCGGTGCGGTATAAAATTCATCGACGCTGAGCTCCCCCTCCATCGATAGGTATACGAAAACGGAGACGATATCTCCGACCTCGCAATGCGCATAACTTGCAAGAATATGGACTGGTTCTCGTCTGGTTTGATCGGATTTTTTATCTGCTCGGTCAAATACATGCTGCGCAATTCAATCCCGCTGTGCAGGGAGTTCGTCAAGCGCGTGTTCCCAGTGATCTATTTGATATGTCTTTTGTGTTTGCACGTATGGACTCACCTGGTTCCACGTAACCTCGATTTTATGAAGGCCCAAAAACCGCACGCGCTGATTTTTTTCAGAATTTAGCCAGCAGTATTTCCCTCTTGATTCTTTTAGTTTGCGAAACCCGCGGCCTGCTAACTCTCGCTCTGCATTCTTAATTATTTGCCGCCGCCCGTCCTTAAATACCTTCATGCTGTACATGTCCGTGCCGATTACGTAAGCAATAATAAGAACGACGATCAAACCACATAGCCACGGCAAGATACGCCAAAACTTGGCAATCAATTCGCTCAATTCGGGTCCAACTACGTACGATAATAAAACCGCGCCGGCGATAACTATCAGCAAGAGGGCGCCGTGCAATGATTCTTTATTTTTTTCCCGCATAAATATGTTGACGCTATTCCGCCGCCCCGAGTGCCGTTTCCGCTGCTTCGTTGTTCATATTCATTCCGCTGTCAACGTCGAACGTAAGCTCTGGAGCAAGAATGAAATTCGAGAGTTGTCTGATACGGTCGAAACTTAGAATCAATGTCCGTAACAACAAGTCTGACTTTTCACAAATTATCCCGATCACCATTGGAGCCGGAATCGGCTGGTTCTGCTACTTCAAACCTATACGAAGGAGCACCGGCGTCGACAAGTCGAAAGGAATTGAACAGCGACGGCAGAGGCCACCGCCCCAAAACCATTTCACTCTATTTTTCGCCTGCCATGTTTACGCTGTCCCATGCCGTCTTAACAGAATCAGAGCGGGTAACAACATCGCAATACTTGGCGGAATCGGAACAGAAAATGAGGCCATGAATGCCGCGTCCCGGTGTGGAGAGCCGATGCCATCAAACGTATTCCATCCTGTCATTGTAAGTAGCGCAAAATCGTTTCCTGGCGAATTCACGATTGTAAAATATCCGTCGCTGTATGCGTCGAAGCCTAGCGGCAACGTGCCCATGATTGCGCCATCATTGATGCCATCCAAAAACTTCGTCACATCTAAAAACGCGACGTATTGCTTCGATGGATCTAGTGAGAGGCCGCCCGTGCTGAACGTTACTTGCTCCATACCGTCTGCGGCGCCGTTGTTTGTTGTAGTTCGTGAACCACTGTCGTAAAGAACAGTTCCAGTCGCCATGGACAGATCGATTGACGCTACGCCCGCCGACCATTCCATTACATATGCTGCAAACTCGATTAGTTCTGACAGCTCTTCGCGGTCATCCATGAAAAACGAAAAGGAATCGAGTATCGGCGTACCGGCGGGAGTTCTGAAAGTCTGGCCGTAAGTTGTCGTAGAGCCATCCCCAAGCGTCGACGTACCAGAAGCACCATCCCAGGTGGCCGTGGTGTCGATTAACTCCGCTTGGGCGACCGCCGACATCAACAGGAATATGCCCAGCACAATCAAACTTCGTAGCATCTGTCTACTCCGTACCAGGATGTACCATAGCGGTACATCAGCGTAGTTCGATGGTACGGGTTGCTAACGAGCAGTCAACGAATTTCGACGATTGCGAGCAGGTGATGCCTGAGATAGCGGTCGGGTCAGGCCGCACACGAGGTAGGTAGGGAATGGGCTATGCACGCGCTTCTCATCGCCAATCCAGGCCCCCCGGTACTGTTGATTTGCACGTTCGTTTGATCCACCAATTGCATTGAATATTTGATCCGGCGTTTGATCTTTGACGCTCGATAGATTGGCATAAACTGCGGATCAAATAATCAATGCAATTGCTCTCGAAATCGGATCAATTGAACGCACAAATCAACACCTGGCTGTCTCGGCGTTCAAAACCGTCTATGTACATAAGCATGAAATCAATTGCGCTTGCGTCAGTGGTCAAACTAAAATTCCGCTGGGGTTTGTGTCATTAGCATAAGATTCGATAACGAGCGGAATGGATGCCTGTATGCTCATTCCACGAAAGCGTTCTGAGAAAAATTTCGGAATTATTTGCGGATGCTTAGGCCGCGCGACTATGGCGAGCAGGCCGAGGACGTCTCGGATTGTCGTGTGACAGTTGGGTCTAATCGGTGCGAAAGTGATGTATCTTCAAGTTTTTGAGTTCTGCATGCGATGACGGATTGCGGGTGTGAAGTGCGCGAATCGACAACTGCCGACGAGCGTCGCGTCCTGCTTGTTGCCCTGAGTCTGAATGCCGCCATGGCGGTGATTGGTGGCCTGGCCGGCTGGATTGCCCAGTCGACCGGACTTCTGGCTGATGCGCTGGATATGCTTTCCGACGCTACGGCTTATGCGATTGCTCTTGTCGCCATCGGGCGTTCGACGTTATTCAAGATCAAAGCGGCGAGTCTCAGCGGCGGGGTTTTGCTCGTATTGGGGGTTATTGTTCTCGTCGAGGTCGGTCGTCGCTTAATCTACGGCGCCGAACCGCTGAGTCAATGGATGATTGGCACGGCTTTGTTGTCCCTTGCGGTCAATCTCGTCGTATTAAGGTTGCTGGCGCCTATGAAGTCGGGCGAGGTACACCTGCGGGCAACGTGGCTATTTACGCGCGCCGATGTGGTGGCAAACCTTGGCGTAATTGTTGCCGGGCTGTTGATTCTTTGGTTCGGCACGCCTTATCCGGACTATGTGATCGGCACTCTCATCGGTCTCTATGTCATCAGGGAGGCGGTCGAGATTCTGCGGGACGCCAGAGGCGAAACAACCGGTCTCGAAGAAGATCCACAGCACGCCCGTGAGTGATAAGGAATACTGGGAGCGGCACGCGCGCAATTATGATGCGTCACTGCGCTGGGTACTCGGCCGACCATTGCCACGAATGCTGGAACTGACCGGTGAGGCCGTTAGCGGCAAGGGAACGGTACTCGAGGTCGCGGCCGGTACGGGCATCGCTACCTCGGCCATCGCCCGGCGGTGTGATTCCGTTATTGCTACGGATTACGCGTCAGCAATGGTCGAGGCGCTGGAGCAACGGGTCCTGGACGAGGGAGTCGACAACGTCACGTGTGAGCAAGCTGATATCTATTCATTGTCGTATGGGGCTGGCGCATTCGATGCTGTGGTCGCGGCCAATGTTCTTCACCTGGTACCTGATCTTCCGGGCGCAATCGAAGCGCTGCGGAAAGTGACTGTGCCGAGCGGAACGCTTGTTGTTCCGACGTTTTGCCATGACGAAACAAAAATGTCGTGGCTGGTTTCCCGTTTACTTGCTGTAACTGGATTTCCGGGGCACCGTCGCTTTACCCTGCAGTCTCTGAAAACTGCGCTGGCCGATAACGGCCTTCGCGTGTATCACGCGGAATTATTGCCGGGGCTAATTCCCGTCGCGTTTGTAGAGGCGGTTTTCGCTTAGCAACAGTCGCTTCCTGCTTGCATAGGCGGGCATTTAACGGATCCAAACGAACAGTAGACGCAACAATCTCCGGCGAGCGGACGGAGCAACTCGCTGCAGCCCTTGCAGTCGTAAAAGAACTGGCAAGCGTTAACGGGCATCGTCTCGGTCTGTACGTGACTACACAGCGGGCACGTGAGCTCGGATTCCAGTTTGATGCCCTTGTTCGCCATGCTATGTCGATGCTCGACCGACGCCCCGCATGCGCTCCGGCGCTTTCCCGTGTGTTTCGGCGCATCGCTTCGGTAATCGCCCGGAGGATGATTTTGCAAGCGTCGAATATTCTGTGATTAGGCGATGCGTAAGAGGCAGGGTGGTAATACGTATCATGTTCGAGTGAATTGTCCCGGTTACAAAGAAGCTGCTTGCAAAGAAGTAATGGTAAGGCCTACGGGTTCTTCGAACACCTTCGCGAAAGTTAACCTGCTAGCCTGGTAAAACCGTGCGCGAGTTACGCTGGCATTTTTTACCACCGACAGTGGTGCGGTTGCAAAATTTCCCGTACCCTTAGCCGCACCATGAAATCCAAAGTCGCGCTCCTGTTGTCAATCGCCGTACTCTTCATGAGCGTCGAGCGCGGCATTGATTTTGCGTGTGCGACCGACCTGGAACCGGATCATCACGCGGAATTCCAGGGATCGACCGCGACGGACCCGGTGCCCGGAGAAACCGACCACGATCCCGCGCTCCCGGATTGCAGCCACTGCATGCACGGCCATCTCGCCGGGATCATTGATAGCGAGTCCGCACTCAACGTCGTGATGTTGGGCAGAACGTTACCAACCGCGCGTTCGACCCTGATCGATCAGCTGCAGGAACCGCCAACCCCTCCACCTAATATCTGACTCAACGCTTGATGCTCTGCGCGGAACGCAGTTGGTGCGTGCCGCACGTTTCCATCAGTTGAGGAAGATTAAGCATGTCAACGAAACATGCCCGTATCGGGCATTCGCGCGCGGCCGCCGCGCTAATCGTGATTCTTTTTTCCACGAACGGCACATCCGCATTCGCGACGTCTGCCGGCGTGTGCGACGCGGATTATATCGCCGAGTCCGCGAACCCGATCACCGGGGATCTCACGCTCGGACAGGTACTGGATGCCGTGCGCCGCGCTTCCCCGGCGACGCGAATCGCGGCGCTCGAAAGCGTCGCGGCGCACCACGACGCGGCACAGGCTTCGCGCCGGAATAACCCCACGCTATCCGTCGAGACGGAAAATATCGTCGGCAACGCGCCGTTCGGTGGGTTCGACGCCGCCGAGTCGACATTCTCCATGAGCCAGACATTCAGGCTTGGTAATAAACGACGGCTCGAGGCACGCGCAGCGCAAGCGCGGGCGGCGCTGACGGATTCCGGGCGTCTCGTTGTGCTGCGAGCCGCGGAACTCGAAGCGTCCCGTCGATTCTACGAATTCGCCGCGGCATTCGCGGTCGCGCAATCGGCAGAAACAATTCTCGAGCTGTCGGAGACATTCGGTGAGGCTGTCGCGCTACGGGTCGACGTCGGCAAATCACGGCCGGCGGATCTCGCGCGCTCCCGCGCTGCGACCGCCCGCGCCCGCGCCGCGGCAGCCACTGCACGTGCAAACGCGGCGGCGGGGCGGTATGCGTTGTCGCGCCTGTGGGGTGACAGTACGCCATTGTTCGACGCCCCGTCTGTCGAACTCGATGCGCCCGTCGCGTTACCGTTCGACGCCGATCCTGCGGCACTTATCGAACGTCACCCGCAGGTCGCGGCTGCGGTCGCGGGCGAAGCAGCACGGCAAGCTGAACTTCGTTTCTCGCGATCGCTCGGCTATCCGGATTTGACCGTAGGGGTGGGGGTGCGCCGCTTCGAGGCAGCGGGCGAAGCCTTGGTCGCGAATATCAGCATACCGTTGCCGCTGTTCGACCGTAACCAGGACGCCATCAACGCTGCGCGCGTGAGAATCGAGGGGGCAACGACGAGCGCCGCCAGGGTACGTCTCGCGCTGACGACCGAACTCTCGCAAGCGCTCGTGCTAGCCGAGGGTGCCGAGTCAAGACGTGCGGCGCTGCTCGATGAAGCACTCCCGGCGGCAGAAAGCGCAGAACGCGCGATTCGCGAAGGTTTCGTCGCGGGTAAATTCGATTTGACGACCGCGCTCGCCGCCCGCAGCGCGCTCATCGACGTGCGGATCGAGACTATCGAAGCGGGACTCGACGCGCGTCTCGTAGAAACCGAGGCGCGGGCGCTCGCGAGCGCCGCGCCTTTTGACGTAATCGATTGCGGTGGAGACTTACGATGAAAAACATGCGGAAGCGTTTCCAAGCGCTCCTTTGGATCGGCATCCTGATACTTGGCATCGTCGGCGGTGCGTCAGGTGCGGATGATGACGACCACGGTCACGGCGACGACCACGACGATGAGGGCGCGGCAGATATCATTCTGATGTCGCCCCGGCAGGCGGAACGTTTCGGGATCGCCGTCGGCACTGCAGTCACGGCACCCTTGTCTCGTGACGTCGAACTGCCCGCCGAAGTCCGTTTCGATGCGAATAAACTCGCTAAAGTCGTCCCGCGCGTTGGCGGTATCGTTCGTACGCTTGAGGTGACGGAAGGCGACCGCGTCGAAGCGGGACAGGTACTCGCGGTGCTCGACAGTCGTGAGCTGACGGGACTCAAGGCAGATTTCCTAGAAGCCGCAGCCTCCGAACGCCTGGCTCGTGTCACGTTCAAGCGCGAGAAGCAATTGCGAGAGGACGGGGTGACGTCCGAGGCCGAGTTTCTGCAGGCCGAGGCAAGCCTCGTGGTCGCACGCGCCGTTCGTCAGAGTGCGGAAACGAAACTCCATGCCGTTGGCGTGTCGCACGACGCGCTCGCTACGCTCGCGGATCTGCCCGATGGAGAACTCGGGCGCTACAACGTGACCACGCCGCTCGCCGGCCAGGTACTCGCGCGCCACATCGCGCTCGGTGAAGCGCTCCCTGCGGGAGAGTCCGGTGGCTCGGAAGCGTTCGTCATCGCCGATGACGATACCGTCTGGGTGGACATCGATGTTTATGCGACGGATCTAGGGCGAGTGCAGGCCGGTGACGTCGCGACGCTGCACGACGACGAAGGTGGCGTCGTTGCGGAAGGCGAAATCGCATTCGTCACCTCGCAGCTGGCCGAATCATCACGCACCGCTACCGCCCGAATGATTCTCGACAATCCCGATCGACGATTGCGACCCGGTTGGTTTCTCACCGCGCGTATCCGTCATGCAGCCGGTGGAGAAGGCGTGCGTGTGCCGAGCGCTGCGGTGTATGAAATTGAAGGTGGTCCAGCGGTATTTGTCCCCGTTGAGGCAGGATTCGCGCTGAGAGCCGTTTCAATCGGCGCACAATCATCCGAATTCGTAGAGATTTTATCGGGTCTTGAACCGGGTGACCAATATGTAGAGCGTGGCGCATTCACGCTCAAGGCTGAGCTTGAGAAAAGCGCGTTCGGCGACGAACACGGGCACTGAGGGAAATTCGATGTTCAAATTTATGTATCACATCAGCGCGGGCGGTCTGCTCGCGGCCATCGGCGTCCTCGCGGTGGCTATCGCGGGCGTTTGGGCTTTCCGTGCACTACCGGTCGATGCATTCCCGGATGTGACGCCGTCGCTCGTGCAAGTGTTCACCGAGACCGAAGGCCTTGCCCCGGAAGAGGTCGAACGGTACGTGACGTTCCCGATTGAAATCGCCATGGCCGGGCTACCGCGGCTCAAGCAAATCCGCTCCGTTTCGAACTTCGGCCTGTCGGTCGTCAACATTTATTTTGAGGACGGCACTGACGTGTATTTTGCCCGTCAGGTGGTAGGTGAGCGCTTGGTTGAGGCTCGGGATGCGATCCCGTCGGGATTTGGCGAGCCGAAAATGGGCCCCATCTCGACCGGGCTCGGGATCATTCTCTATTACATGGTGATCGACGAAAGCGGCACGCGCAGCCTCGTCGAGTTGCGCGAAATTCAAGACTGGATGATCAAATTTCCACTGCAGACGGTTTCCGGGGTGACGGAGGTACTGTCGCTTGGCGGATTGGAAAAGCAGTATCAGATTCAAATCGATCCGGCGGCGATGCTGCGCTACGACGTGGCCGTTGCCGACGTTATTGCCGCGCTGGAAGGGGGAAACCGCACCACCGGCGCGCAGTTTCTCGAACTGGACGCTGAGCAATACGTCGTGCGCGGCATCGGTCTCGCACGTGATCTCGCCGATCTCGGAAATGTGGTACTGAAAGTCGACGACGGCACGCCCATTCGCGTTAGCGACGTCGCGAAACTCGAGATTGGCGGCGGCGTTCGCCAGGGCCTTGCCACGGCCGATGGAAAAGGCGAAGTGGTCGCTGGACTCGTCTTGAAACTCTACGGGGAAAATACGTCTCGCGTCATCGACGCCGTGCGCCAACGTTTCGACGAAATCAACACGACACTGCCCGAGGGTGTGCGAGCGATCCCCTATTACGATCAGGCGACGCTCGTAAACAAGGCATCGGCCACCGTAACGGGCGCGTTGTGGCAGGGGGCACTGCTCGTTGCCATCGTGGTCGTTGTTTTTCTGGGCGGATGGCGCCCTAGTCTTGTGGTCGTGTTATCGATCCCGTTCTCGGTCGGCTTTGCATTCATCATGATGATAGCTTTCGGCATCTCCGCGAACCTGATGTCGTTGGGTGGCGTCGCGATTGCTATTGGCATGATGGTCGATGGTGCCATCGTCATCACCGAAAACGTCGACCGAGTGCTGCGCGAACGCCCGGGAGAGGATCGCCGCACGGCAGTTGCTGAAGCGGCGGCGCAGTTGATCGTCCCGTTGGTTGCGGCGGTCGCGGTCGTGATCATCGTGTTTCTGCCGTTGTTCGCGCTTCAGGGTGTCGAAGGCAAAACGTTCAAACCCCTCGCGGCCGCAGCGGCGCTCGCAATGTTCGGATCGCTCATCTACGCGGTACTTTTCGCGCCGGCGCTCGCTAGCACCGTCATGCGTCCGAGCGGCACATCGAACGCGACTGAGACTGGAATTTTCGGGCGAATACTGCGGCCGATCACGGCGTTGTTCGTGCGCCATCGTGGTGCGAGTGTCGTGCTGGCGTTGTCGATGCTCGCGCTCGGCGTCCTCGTGGTCCCGCGTCTGGGTTCGGAGTTCACGCCGGCGCTAGAGGAGGGTGATATTTTGTTGCGCACCACCATGGCGCCCTCAATCTCGCTCACCGAAGCTCGCGAAACCGTGACGCGCCTTGAACGGCAGATCCTTGAGACCTTTCCGGAAATCGAACGGGTGGTGACACGAATCGGTCGCGGCGAAGTCGGCGCCCATGCGGACCCGACGAACAGCGCGGAATCCTTCCTTGCATTGAAGCCGAGATCGAAGTGGAGGGCGGGGATGGATCCGGAGAGCCTCAGATCGGAAATCTCATCGAAACTCGCTGATTTCCCGGGCGTGCTTGTCAATATCTCGCAGCCCATCGCGATGTCAGTCGATGAATTGCTGACCGGGACGAAAGCCGAGCTGGCGGTCAAGATATTCGGCCCCGATGCGGCCGCGCTCGAACAGGCGGCGCAAGGCTTGCAGCGGATTCTTCAGAGCGTGGACGGCGCGAGCGACGTGCAGGCGGACCAGGTGTCCGGCGCGCCGCAATTACAGATCCGCCTGAACCGCGCGGCGATGGCCCGGTACGGCATCGCGATCACCGACGCCCTGAGCACCGTGCGCGCGGCGGTGGGTGGTGCCGAGGCCGGCACCGTGTTCGAGGGTGTACGGCAGTTTCCGATCATCGTGCGTTACGCTGAATCCGCGCGCGAAACGCCGGCAGCGATCCGCCGACTGATATTCGAAACACCGACCGGTGCGCGTATTCCGCTATCCGCGATCGCCGATGTCAAAAAAGTCGTCGGTCCGCGGCAAGTCACGCGCGAAGACGGACAGCGGTTCATTACCGTCCAGACGAACGTCCGCGGTCGGGATATCGGCTCCTTCGTCGCCGAAGCGCAGGAACGCGTCGCGGCCGGCCTCGACCTACCGCCCGGCTACCGCCTGGTGTGGGGTGGACAATTCCAGCTTCAACAGGAAGCGAACGAACGCTTCACGGTGGTGCTGCCGGCAACCCTCGGTATCGTGTTCGTGGTCTTGTTGCTCACGTTCGGGCGCATTCGCTCCGCCATGCTGATCCTGCTGAACATTCCGCTCGCGCTGACTGGCGGTGCACTTGCGCTATGGCTGACCGGCATTCCGCTTTCGGTACCCGCGACCGTCGGCTTCATCGCGCTGTTCGGCATAGCGCTCGGCAACGGTATGGTGCTGGTGAGTTATCTCGATCAATTCGCGCTGGAAGGCCGATCGCTTGATGCAGCGGCGCTCGAAGCCGCGACCTTGCGTGCACGTCCGGTGCTGATGACGGCTATCACTACAGCAATGGGCCTGGCGCCGCTGCTTGCGGCCACCGGTGTCGGCGCCGAAGTGCAGCGACCGCTTGCCACCGTTGTTGTCGGTGGCCTCATCAGTTCGACCATCTTGACGCTGCTCGTCCTGCCGGCAGTGCACAAGTGGTTCGCGCCGCGCCCTGCCACGGAGACACAGCCTCACCACGACCCGAGTTTACCTCACCACCTGCAACCGGATCTCGATTCATGAGTATCGCTCGCGCGGCGGAGATTTCGACTGATGAGCTAGTGGGAGAAAGGGAGCTCTAGTATGTACGGTTTGAAAGGATTTGGACTCCGCACACTTCGGATTTCCTTAACCCTTTTTGGACTCGGGATCGCCTCGTCGTGCGCGCTGATTTCGACGTACGTGGAAGCGCCCGATGTTGAAATCAATACTGTATCTTCAACCACGGTGCTGGTGATTTCCGCCGGTTTATGGATGACTGGAAAGCGTCTCAGTCTCAAGGCCTGGTCAGGTCCAGACCGAGCAGTAGGGTGCCAGTGCCTGGCCATATTGACATCGCAATTACCAGTTCAAATCGTCAAAACACGACCTGCCTGATAACCCGGGTAAAACCTCGATGGCATTTGTTTCGCAAACCATACGTCGTTCATTTGAACGAGAAGCCGAAACCTGGAAGCGAGATTCGTGTATGGCATCACCTCGCAGCGATGCACACCGCATGCGCTTCCGCGGAAACAGAACCTGCAAGCAGCAGTAAGCAACGATGAACAGAATCAGCGCGCAACGCAATGAAGAAATGACACTGAGGACCAACTGGATAACACGTTAAGCAACCGGCAGAGAATAGTGAAATGACGACTAAAACAAAACTTGATCTCAAGCTAGTGTTACCTGACGTACGCAGCCAGCATGATGCCTGTCTTGCACGTCTCCAAGACCTACTGCAGGCGAAGCGCGGCATCGAACGCTCGCACGTCGTTGAAACAGGCGATCGGCGCGCAGGCGAACTTTGCGTGCATTTCGATCAAGACCTGGTACCGCTACAAGACCTGAGGAATTTTGCGCAACAGGCCGGCTTGCAGTTGCAAGCATCCTACGGCCACCTGCAAACGGACATCGAGCCCCTGCCGGAACGGCGGGCGAAACAACTCGCTCGGTCGTTGCTAAACGAGGGGGGTATTCTCGAAGCGGTCGTCTCTGGGGACGGCGCGGTTCGGGTCGAATTCAATCGCGAACAAATCGACGACAAAGGCGTACGCAGTCACATCGAGCGTTTGAGCGGTACTGCGGTACATGCGGACGACGAGACGCATACGCACGGCGGTATTTTCGGCGAGCGGACCGAACTAATTTTTGTCGCGCTGTGTGGTGTCGCGTTGTTGTTGGGTTGGTTGTTACCTAAGCTGGTGACAATCCCTGAATGGGTTCCGCTTGCGGTGCTAATCGGCGCCTATTTCTTCGGTGGCTGGTTCACGGTCAAAGAAGCCTGGGCCAACCTGCGCTCCGGACGCTTTGAGATCGACTCCTTGATGTTGGTCGCGGCGGCCGGCGCCGCCGTACTGGGCGCCTGGGAAGAAGGCGCGCTGCTGTTGTTTTTGTTTAGCTTGGGTCACGCCCTTGAAGCCTACGCAATGGGACGTGCCAAGGGAGCGATTGAGGCATTGGGTGAGTTAGCACCACGGACTGCGACCGTTCGCCGCGACGGTACAGTGCAAGAGGTTGGGATCGAAAATCTGCGCATTGGAGAGGTCGTCCTGGTCAAGCCGAACGAGCGATTGCCAGCGGACGGTTTTGTGAGCCTCGGTGAAAGCAGCGTGAACCAGGCGCCGATTACCGGTGAGAGCGTTCCCGTTGATAAATTCCCGGTCCTGGATGAAGCGGCGGCCGCCGCGAATCCAGATCAACTCGACGCCGCGCATCGCGTTTTTGCCGGTTCGATTAACGGCAGTGGGGCTCTTGAGATTCGCGTGACGCGAGTCGCTGCCGACTCTACGCTGGCGCGCGTGGTTGAAATGGTGCGCAATGCCGAAACACAACAATCACCAACACAGCAGTTCACGGATCGATTCGAGAGAAACTTTGTCCCAGTCGTAATCGGTGGTGCGGTGCTCGCCATGTTTGCCTGGGTGATTATCGATGAGCCGTTCAGTGACAGTTTCTATCGGGCAATGGCGTTGCTTGTTGCGGCAAGTCCTTGTGCTCTGGCGATTGCGACGCCGAGTGCGGTGCTCAGTGGCGTTGCTCGGGCGGCGCGCGGCGGCGTGTTGGTGAAAGGTGGTGCGCCGCTTGAACAGTTGGGCCGACTCAGTGCGATTGCTTTCGACAAAACCGGCACCCTAACCGAAGGCAAGCCCAAGCTGACCGACGTCGTTCCGTACGGGTCAACCGACGAGCAACATCTACTGCGGGTTGCCGTTGGCATTGAAACGCTGAGTGATCATCCCTTGGCTGCGGCCGTCGTGCGGGACGGTAAAGAGCGCCTCGGTTCGGTCGAACCTTTCACAGCGTCGAACCTGAAGAGTATTACTGGGAGAGGTTTGACTGCCGAGATCGAGGGCGAAACAACGTTCATCGGCAAGGATGATTTGTTCGCTGAAGTTGACGGACCGTCGGTTCCGGACGCTCTGCGCGAGGAGGTTGAGAAACTCGAATCGGCCGGACGCACGACGATGATCGTGCGACATGGCACCGCCTACCTTGGCGTGATCGGCTTGATGGATACGCCACGCGAAGCGGCGGCCGCTGTTGTCAAGCGCCTAAGGGCCTTAGGCATCAAGCGCATGCTGATGATTTCTGGTGACAACCAGAAAGTAGCCGATGCTGTCGCGCGCGAAGTTGGGCTGGACGAGGCACGCGGTGATCTGATGCCTGATGACAAGGTCACAACGATCAAGCAACTGCGATTAGAGGCCCACGTTGCGATGGTTGGTGACGGCGTCAACGATGCCCCGGCTATGGCCAATGCCACAGTGGGCATCGCTATGGGCGCTGCAGGCTCTGACGTCGCCCTGGAAACCGCAGATGTTGCGCTTATGGCTGATGACCTTAATCATTTACCGTTCGCAGTAGGGCTTAGTCGCGCGACCAGTCGAATCATTCGACAAAACCTTTGGCTTAGTCTCGGTATCGTGATGCTCCTGGTACCCTCGACGCTCTTCGGTCTGAGTATCGGTGCGGCTGTTCTGGTGCACGAAGGATCTACAGTCGTCGTTGTGTTCAATGCGTTGCGGCTGCTGGCATTCAGCGATGCAGAGGGTACGAACGGGGATCCACGTGGTTAGCGCGGTTCCGTCATGGCTGGAGCGAGTCCTGTCGTCACCTAAGAGCGCCGGCGCGGTTGTGTTTAATGCCATGTTACGTGCGACGTTTCCCCGATATTGAGTAGCACGGGTATCTGGAGAGCAAGGTAACAAGGGGTATGCCTCCTTTTTTATCCGACGCCCGACGCCATCGCCATCGGATGGCCGGCACGCCGCCATTCCGGCAGGCCGTCCTGCAGGCGCCGCGCCGTGAACCCCGCCTTGCGCAACATTCGTACCGCCTCGAACGACAACACGCACCACGGGCCACGGCAATAGGCGATCACTTCCTGGTTGGCCGGTAGCGAGCGTAAACGGGACTTCAGGTTGTCCAGCGGCACGTTGAGCGCTTCGGGAATATGACCCTGCGCATATTCTTCGGCAGGGCGGACATCCAGCACGGTCACAAGGCCGCCGGAAGCCAGCGCGAGCAGTTCGGCGGGTCCCACGGGTTCGAGCTCATCGCGGGCGTGCAGGTAGGTGCGAACCAGAGCATCCACTGCATCGGACTGCGATTCGGCCAACGCGCGCAGAGCCGCGATTACATCCAGAACCCGGTCGTCGGCGAGCCGGTAAAAAACGTGTTTACCGGCTCGCCGCGCCTCGACCAGGCCGAGCGCCTTGAGCTGCTGCAGGTGTTTCGAGGTGTTCGCGATCGACAGGCCGGCGACCCGTGCGAGCGCATCGACGCTGCGATCACCCTGGGCCAGGAAATCGAGAATTTCCAGCCGCGCCCCGCTGGCAAAGGCTTGGGCGAACTGCGCCAGCTGATCGAACAGCTGTTGTTTCGGAACCTTGCTGCTTGACACCTCTCGCGCGTTTCCTTTTTAATTCAACTAATACGTTGAATGTTAGCTGGTTCGTACCGTGCTGACCAGTGGCCTGATCACGCCGACGCGCCCCGCACTCATAGGAGACACAGTGGACACCCTGCAGACGCAAGAGATTGCTATTCGGCTGACGGTATTCATTGGTATTTTCGCCGCGATGGCAATTTGGGAGTTGCTGGCGCCACGCCGGGCACTGACCGTATCAAAGGCGCAGCGCTGGCGGAGCAACATTGGTCTTGTTGTGCTCAATACTTTAATGCTGCGCCTGTTGTTTCCGACCGCTGCGATCGGCGTGGCACTGTTCGCGGAACACCGCGGCTGGGGCGTGCTGAACACGCTCGCCCTGCCGCACTGGTTCGAAATGCTGATCGCCGTCATTGTGCTGGATTTCGCGATCTGGCTGCAGCACGTGATGGTGCATGCGATACCGTTATTGTGGCGCGTGCACCGGATGCACCACGCCGATCTGGACTACGACCTGACCACCGGAGCACGCTTTCACCCGTTCGAGATTGTGCTGTCGATGCTGACCAAGTTTGCGGTGATTGCGGTGCTCGGCCCCGCGGTCGCGGCGGTGCTCCTGTTCGAGCTGATCCTCAACGGCATGGCGATGTTCAATCACGGCAACGTGCGCGTGTCCGGTCCGATCGACCGTGTGCTACGCCTGCTGATCGTCACGCCGGATATGCACCGTGTGCACCACTCGGTCGAGGACGACGAGACGAATTCCAACTTTGGTTTCAACCTGTCGATCTGGGATCGGTTGTGCGGCACCTACCGCGACCAGCCGCGCGGCGGGCACGAAGGTATGACCATCGGCATCCGCGGTTTCCGCGACGCGCGCGAGGTCGACGCGCTACCGGGTATGCTGGCGTTGCCGTTCCGTGGCGCGGTCATCGACTATGCGATCAATCGTCGGCAGTGGGGTCGACAGAATGACGAGCCTGTCTGACCGAACGCGCTCTCGGGCGACTGCTACGGGGCGCTCCGAGGGCTGGCGCTTCGTCGCGCTCACCCTGTTGGCGGCGCCGCTACAATACAACCTGCCGAATTACGCAGTCGATTCTAGCCAAACCCCTTTGCGCGATACTCCGCCGCACCCGCCATGGACGGCTGGAGTCGGAGCAATACAGGAGAAATTGCTGTTGCGGGCATTTCTGCTCCGAACGCTTCACGCGTTGGGGGAGCCGGGAAGGGAATTTTGATGACGATCAACGTATGCCGCAACAAAACACGTAATGAGAAAATTCACCTAGCAATAGTCTTCTGTAACGCTCAGGCTGGAGTGAGTGCCAGACGATATCCAACGCGTGGCATTCACCATCCGCAGCAACAGGTAACGCCGTGAGATCGGAGGCGGGAGGGCTGATGCTCGACACCGATACACGTCGGGTATTTTCGGGATCTGTCAGTGTCATGTTGCGGCTGGTTCTTCGCCGGCTGGCTTATGAACCATCGCGAACGATGCTGATTGTGACTGCGCTCGCATCGGTAATCGCTGTCGTGCTCATACTCGAAGGTTTTCGTAGCGGGCTTGACGCGCAGCTTCGCGATGCCGTGTACGACCGTCGCGCGCCCTTGTTCGTCGTGCAGCAGGGCGTGGAGAATTTCATCGGTACCCGCTCCGCCATTCCGCAACTCGCCCGGGCCAGTATCGAGGCCGTTGCGGGCGTCGCGTCTGTTTCACCGCTTTCCGTAGTGCCCGTGGTATTCGACAAAGATGGCCGCAAAACGCCGATCCTACTTGTCGTCAGCGATGGGGCGGGCGGTCCGGACGAGGTGCTGCGCGGCAGCGCGAAGCTCGGTGGCGGGAGGATCGTTATCGATCGCTCGCTGTCGGAGAAATACCGGCTTGAGGTTGACGAACCGATCGAAATAACCGGTTACGCTTTTCGAATTTCGGGTGTGGCGTCCGGCGCCGCTGCGTTCTTCACGCCCTTTGCGTTCATAGATTTTGGCGATCTGATCGACCTGTTTTGGGCGCTCGATATCGGTGCTGACATTGCAAGCGCGCCGATCGTCGGGTTTCTGCTGGTCACGCCGAAGGCGGGTACCGACGTTGCCGCGGTCAAACAGTCCATCGAAAAGTCAGTCACCGGAATTGACGTCATTCACGCCTCGACGCTCGCGGAAAATGACGTCTCGCTTGGCCGCGATCTCTTCGATCCGGTCCTCGGCGTACTTCTCGGTGTAGCGTATGTGACAGCGCTGGTGGTCGTGGCGATCGTCATGTTTTCGGGGGTGCAGGCGCGTTTGCGCGATTACGTTGTCTTGTACGCGGTTGGGGTGCGCGACAGCACCGCTCTGATGGCACTCGTTATTGAATCGGTAATTCTTCTGGCGACGGCGTTGCCGTGCGCGCTTGCGCTTTCGTGGGTACTCGCGCAGATTCTCGATGCCGTAGCGCCGCTGTATCGCGTGCTTCCGCTTGAGCCGGATGTTGTTTTCCGTACCGGCGTCGGCACCGTGATCTGTGGCATCGCGGGCGGGTTGATGCCGCTGCGCTTGATCAGCCGCATCGATCCCAGCGAAGCGTTCAAACAATAAGCATGTTGCGCTGGACCCTGAAGAGTATGGCAAACCAGCGGCTGGCGTTCGGGTTTTCGGCCATGGCCGTGGCGGGTGCGCTGCTGCTCGTCGTGCTGTTCGATGCGGTATTCGTCGGCGAGGCCGGCCGAATCGTTGCCTACCCCGAAAACATGCATGCCGATGTATGGGTGATGCAAAACGGGGTGGAGAACATGCACATGGCCAGTTCACTCATCTGGGACTCGAAGCAGACGCGGATCGAGCGGCTCGCCGGCGTACAGCGTGTGACACCGATTCTTTACCTGAACTCAATCGTTGTCATCGGCGGACGGCGATGGTTCTCTTACATTATCGGCATAGAGGCGACGAACGATCGGGCCGGACCGTGGTTGCTCGAGACGGGAGTTCGCCCGCACAACGCCGGAGACATCGTCGTTCCTGCCGCCATCGGACGGATGGTGAACGTAAAAATAGGTGACCGCGCTCACCTCGCCGATCGGGCGCTTACCGTCGTTGGTCTCAGCAAGGAGACGTTCTCGATGGCAAACCCGGTCATGTTCGTCACGCTCGAGACGCTGCGCGACGCAATGTCGCTGAGCGCGTCGCACAGTTATTTGCTCATTGATCTGAAGCCTGGCTACGATGCCCGGAACATCGCCCGGCAGATCAACACGGTCATCGACGGCGTGCATGCAATGACCGCCGAGGCATTCATTGCCAGCGACCGACGCATGGCCCTGCAAATGGGGGTAGAGTTGATCGGATTGATGACGACAATAGGAACGGGCCTGGCGATACTACTGACAGCATTTTCGGTACAAGCGTTTATTGCCCGCAAGACCCCTGAACTCGTTATTTTGAAGGCGCTGGGTACGAACGGGTTCGTGATGGCGGGCGGCGTGCTTATTCAGGCCTTGGTGTTGTGTTTCGCGGGAATGCTGATCGCTGCCGGGCTTGCGATTGTACTCGTTGAGGTGAGCAGGCAGTTCTTACCTCACGTGAGCTTGTCGCTGCAGATGACCTTGGTGGTGCGGCTCGCTGTACTTGCGGCGTTGAGCGCTCTGATCGCAGCGGCCTTCTCGATCGTGAAGCTCGCACGGATCGATCCGGCGGCGGCTTTCCGTGTCTGAGCGTACGCTGGAACCGGTCCTTGAAGCGCGCGGTTTGACGCGAACTTTCGGCGAAGGGCGATCGCTCGTCAGAGCCGTCGACGACGTCTCGATGGCAGTCGCGGCCGGCGAACTCGTCATGATTGCCGGGCCCTCGGGATCGGGTAAAACCACGTTCGTGTCGATGCTCGGATGTCTGCTGACACCGACTGCGGGCGACGTCCTCGTTGAAGGCCAGCCGGTGCCGTTCCGGGACCGCGGTCGCCTCGCGACACTGCGGGCACGTCGGATCGGCTTCGTCTTTCAGGCATTCAATTTGCTGGAGCCCCTGACGGTACGCGAAAACATCTTGTTGCCTGCAGGTATTGCCGGCCAGGATCGCAAGCTAAGTCGCCGGCGCGCGGCCGAATTGATCGAACGCCTGAACCTCGGTGCGCGGGCGTCAGCGCTGCCGCGCACCTTGTCCGGCGGGGAAAAACAACGCGTCGCCATCGCGCGCGCGCTGATCAACGAACCACCGATCATTATCGCCGACGAGCCCACCGGTAATCTCGATTCCCGGAACGGACAGGACGTGATGATGATTCTGCACGACATCGCACGCGATCAGGGTTGCGCCGTTGTGCTCGTAACGCACGACCCCCGGGTGGAAGATGTTGCGGATCGTATTCTCTGGCTCGAGGACGGCCGCCTTCGGGATCGTCCACGGCGGCGGCAGAACTGGGTCCGCGATCCCGTCTGCGGCATGCGGGTGGATGCCGAATTGGCGGAATGGACCCACCGCTACGATGGGCAATTGTTCTCGTTTTGTTCGCAACGCTGCCAGCAACGCTTCGAAGCCGGGCCGGAGCGGTACGTTCGTTTAACACCACCGACTTGACCCGTGTGCGACACCTATGTTCTAGGATAGGTTCAGCAACGACTGGGGAGGGTAATGGTGGAGCCTCGAAGTTCAATGTCCGGGTTCGTTCCTGCGCTGCGTTTTCACGCATTGACCCCTTGTTACGACATGATCGTCGCATTGAAAACGCGGGAAACGGCGTACCGACAACAGCTGCTTAAGGGTATCGAAGCGGCGCGTCCGTCGCGGCTACTCAATCTTGGGTGCGGCACGAGATCGCTTGCCATCATGGCGGCAGCGCGCCATCCCGACTGCACCGTGATTGGGGTTGACGCGGATCCCGCAATTCTGACCACTGCCGCCCGCAAGGCGCACCGCGCCGGAGCGACTGTCGAGTTCGTCAATGCGCGCGCCTAGGACCCGCAGGCTAGTACATGCCATGGTCGATGTCGTCGTTTCCAGTCTTTTGTTCCATCATCTCGACGGTGCGGGCAAACACGCGGTGTTCGCCCAGTGCCTGCGGTTGCTCCGATCGGGTGGTGAGATGCATCTGCTTGACTGGGAAGAGCCGCAGGATGTTCTGATGTCGGTCGCGATTTTGCCGATGCGAGTGCTCGACGGATTTGCCAATACGCGTGACAACGTCCGGGGAGCACTGACCGGAATGATGACGGCAGCGGGATTCAATGGCGTGCGAACGGTGTTCCGGCTCCGGACGCCGCTCGGCTCGCTCGCGCTAATCAAAGGCGTGCGCCCAGCGACAGCGGGTGAGCCGGGCCGTACAGGAGACGCGAAAACATGATGGACATGACCGTGAAAGAGCTGTCCCGCGTAACGGACGTCACTGCCGATGCGATCCGGTATTACACGCGCATCGGCCTCCTGCATCCGGAACGTAATGAATCGAACGGTTATCGCCGCTTCGCACGAACCGACGTAGTGCGACTGAAATTCATTCAGCGCGCCAAGACGCTTGGCTACAAGCTCGATGAAATACGTGAAATCCTGGCCGCGAGTGAGCGTGGCGAGTCGCCGTGTCCGCTCGCGCGAGAGCTCATTGCCCGACGCATCAAGGAGAATCGCAAGGCGCTGGACGAGGCTCTGATCCTCCAGAAACGGATGGAAAATGCGATGGCGCAGTGGCGCGAGTTGCCCGACGGTATTCCTGTCGGCGATTCAATCTGCATTCTGATCGAGCAAGCGACAGCGGGGATGTGAGGAGCGCTGTTGTGTGTGCGATGAAAGCGAAAAGTGATTAAACACGGATGCGATTCGAATGACCTATAGTTGTCCCATGCACCCTGAGGTAGTCGCCGACGGGCCGGGTGATTGCCCGGACTGCGGCATGCCGCTAGAGGCGATACCCGACGCGCCGGGCCGGGCGCAATGGACGTGTCCGATGCACCCCGAAATTGTCCGTCCCGAGCCAGGCGAATGCCCAATCTGCGGCATGGCATTGGAGCCTGTAACCGCGGCCGTGTCGGAGGACAATCCCGAATTGCGGGACATGGAACGGCGTTTCTGGCTGAGCCTTGCGTTGACTTTGCCGGTCGTCGTACTTGCGATGGGCCATATGATCCCGGGCCAGCCGTTTGCGGCCTTCATCCCGCATCGCGCCGGTCAGTGGACCGAAGCATTGCTGGCGACACCCGTGGTCCTGTGGAGCGGTTGGCCGTTCTTCGTACGCGGTTACCGCTCCGTGCTCAACCGCAGCCTGAATATGTTCACGCTGATCGGTCTCGGGGTCGGCGTGGCGTACGTGTACAGTGGCATCGCGCTGCTGTTTCCGCACCTGTTTCCGGACACGTTCCGCACCGCGGAAGGTGACGTCGGACTGTATTTCGAGGCGGCCGCCGTCATCGTCACGCTGATCCTGCTCGGGCAGGTGATGGAACTGCGTGCTCGCAGCCAGACGAATGCCGCGATCAAGATGCTGCTCGGTCTCGCGCCGAAGACCGCGCGGCGTGTCGCCGAGGACGGGACGGAGGCCGATGTGCCGATCGATAAGATTGTCATTGGCAATCGGCTGCGGGTGCGTCCGGGGGAGAAAATACCGATTGACGGAGTCATCATCGAAGGCCAAAGCGCAATCGACGAGTCTATGATTACGGGCGAACCTATGCCGGTGACGAAACGCGACGGTGATGCGGTTATCGGAGCGACCGTGAACACCACGGGTGGTTTCCTGATGGAAGCGCGGCGCGTCGGTGCGGACACGCTGCTCGCCCAAATCGTTCAGATGGTTGCCAACGCACAACGCTCGCGTGCACCCATTCAGAAGCTGGCCGATGTCGTCGCGTCGTGGTTTGTCCCGGCCGTGATCGCCGTCGCCATTCTCAGTTTCGTCGCGTGGGCGATGTTCGGTCCCGAGCCGCGCTATGCCTATGCGATCGTGAATGCCGTGGCCGTGCTCATCATCGCTTGTCCGTGTGCGCTCGGACTCGCGACACCGATGTCGATCATGGTCGCCACGGGCAAGGGTGCCGGCCTCGGCGTTTTGTTCAAGGATGCCGAGGCTATAGAGGTTCTGCGCTCGGTCGACACCCTGGTTGTCGACAAAACCGGCACGCTGACGCTCGGTAAACCGGAGTTGCAACTCATCGTTCCTGCCGAAGGATTCGGGGAGACCGAAGTCCTGTCGCTCGCCGCTACGCTCGAAAGGAGCAGCGAACATCCATTGGCCGCCGCCATCGTCGCCGGCGCCGAAGCACGCGGCGTCGCGCTACGGTCGGCAGAAAATTTCGAATCGGTAACGGGAAAAGGAGTAAGGGGCAGCGTGGATGGAAGGCGTGTTGCGCTCGGTAATCGGGCGCTCCTGACCGATCTCGGCGTGGATCCGGCCGGTCTGGAGGCGCGTGCGGAAGCGCTACGCGGCGAGGGCCACACCGCGATGTTCATCGTCGTAGACGGGGCTGCAGCCGGGCTCGTGGCGGTGGCCGATCCCATCAAGTCTTCGACGCCGGAAGCGATCGCCGCGCTGCACGCAGAAGGGGTGCGCATCGTGATGCTGACTGGTGACAGCGAAACGACCGCGCGTGCCGTGGCCGCGCGACTCGGCATCGACGATGTGTTCGCGGACGTATTACCCGAGCAGAAGGTCGAAGCCGTGAAGAAGTTGCAGGCCGAGGGGCGCATGGTCGCCATGGCCGGCGACGGCATCAACGACGCGCCGGCGCTCGCACAGGCCAACGTCGGGATCGCGATGGGCACCGGCACGGACGTCGCGATGGAAAGCGCCGGCGTGACCCTTGTGAAAGGGGATCTGCGCGGCATCGCGCGGGCCCGTGCGCTGTCGCGAGCGGCGATGCGCAATATCCGTCAGAACCTGTTCTTCGCATTCGTCTACAACGCGGCCGGCGTCCCGGTTGCGGCCGGTGTGCTCTACCCGTTCTTCGGTATCTTGTTGAGCCCCGTGTTTGCCGCTGCGGCCATGAGCCTGAGCTCGGTGTCGGTGATCGGCAACGCATTACGCCTGCGCGCAGCGCGGATCTGATTACATCAGGGAGATCGCTCTATGACTCAGGAAAACGAACAAAACCGACCGGTTCGCCACAATGCACGGGACCCGTCGGGTCACCGGTTCTGGATCGTGCTTGCGGTGTTTTTCGTGTTTGCCCTGGTGCTGTTGTGGGAAGAGCATGAGGCGCACATTCTTGGCGCACTGCCGTGGCTGATCCTGCTGGCCTGTCCGGTGATGCACATATTCATGCACGGCGGCCACGGTCATGGCGGCGGCAAGGGAGGCCATGACGATGACGCATGAGGGAATATCCGCTTACGGGTTGTGGGGTATGGCGTTGATCAACTCCGCCGTGTTCATAATTTTCGCATTCAGTTTCTTCAAGCCGCAGACGGCGCGAGACTGGCGCTCCTTCGGTGCATTCAGCGCGTTCCTGGTTGCGCTGTTTACCGAGATGTACGGCTTTCCGTTGACCATCTACGTGCTGTCCGGCTGGCTGCAGACGCACTACCCGAACATTGACTGGTTTGCGCATGATTCCGGACACCTGCTGGAAATGCTGTTCGGCTGGGAAGCGAATCCGCACTTCGGACCTTTCCACATGCTGAGTTTCGTGTTCATCTTTGCGGGCTTCTCGCTCATTTCGGTGGGCTGGCGCGAGCTGTATCAGGCGCAGCGCGAGCGACGGCTGGCGACAGGCGGACCTTATCGCCGCGTTCGCCACCCGCAGTACGTGGGTTTCATTGCGGTCATGACGGGGTTCCTGTTCCAGTGGCCGACCCTGCTGACGCTGGCGATGTATCCGATGCTCGTATTCATGTACGTGCGTCTCGCGCGCCATGAAGAGCGCGAGTCGGAGGAAGCGTTCGGCGACGCGTGGCGCCAGTACGCAGCGCGGACGCCGGCGTTCTTTCCTTCGTTTGCGAGAACGCCAGATCCAGTGCAACATTAAACCGTCTGCGTTACCGGGGGTCCTGACCCAGGGTTTCCGCAGCGTTCTCGCTGTACGGGAAAACGATCTCCGGATCGGGTACGGCAAGGTGCTCATGTTTGTCCGGACAATCGACGTGGGCGAGGAAATATCGGATGACATTCAGGCGTGCCTTTTTCTTATTGTCTGCGCGGACGATTATCCAGGGCGATTCGTGCGTATGCGTCCGGGCTAGCATCGAATCGCGCGCGGCGCTGTAATCTTCCCACAAGGCCTGCGCGGCATCGTCGATCGGGCTCGTCTTCCACTGCTTGAGCGGGTCGTTGCGTCGGTCGTCGAGGCGTTTTTCCTGTTCCTGTTTCGAAATATCGAGATAGAACTTGAATATCTGGATCCCCGATTTCAGCAAGAGTGCTTCGAACGGCCGGACGCTGTCGATGAAGTTTTCGTACTCGTCGTCCGTGCAGAATCCCATGACGCGTTCGACCCCGGCGCGGTTGTACCAACTCCGATTGAACAGAACTATTTCGCCGGCGGCGGGCAGATGGGGCACATAACGCTGGAAATACCAGGACCGGCGATCGCGATCAGATGGCGTTCCGAGTGCCACGATCCTTGTATCCCGCGGGCTCAGGTGCTCGGAGAACCGTTTGATGACGCCGTCCTTGCCGGCCGCGTCGCGGCCCTCAAAAATCAGCAGTACCTTGTGCCCATATGCGAGCAGATGCCGCTGGAAACTCACGAGGCCTATCTGCAACTCGCGCAGCAAGGCTTTGTAGTGACTCGGTTGCTTGCGCTTTCGTCTGCTCATGTGAAATCCTCCGCAGGCACCGGGCGCTGCCACGAGAAGTGGCCATAAACGCCTGCCCAGTAAAAGCCGAAACCGGCAGCGAAGAAGAGTTCTTCGATCGGGATCCCGTTGACCATCATTCCGCTTAGCGCTTCCAGATTCCACACCCGTTCGACGTAGCCCGGTGCGAGGCGCTCAATTCCGGAAATGAAGATCCAGTAGTAGCCCACAAACACGACAGCTCCAAGCCAGGTAGTCGTTTTTAGATCCGGTCGGCACAGCATTGTGGCAACTCCGCCGGCAAACATCGCGGTGATACCGGCATAAATCGGGTTCCACGGCAACAAGTACAGGGGCAGGAAAACGATAAAAGGTGAAGCGAGCGCGAGACGATGGTGGCGATGTAGCGGGCTCCTGCGGTATGGCGCCCCGACGGGTTCGAGCCGGGTGCCACTGATCACGTTGTATAAAACCGCCCCGACGCCGCCAATCCCGAAGCAGAAAATCAGACTTTCTATGTCGAAGCCCGTTCGATTCGCGAGATCGAACAGGCTCGGTGGTGTCCAGTATTCCGGCACGAACAACGGCTCGGTAAGACCGAACGGCATCGTGAACAGGCTGACCCGCAGCATCGCGCGGCGATGCGACTTGAACAGAATATAAAACCCCGCCCATGGCACCAAAAACGCCAGCGACCAGAAGAACCAGATTAAGTTGTCAGGGATCTCCACGTTCGATTTTCTCGTCGTCCCCGCCGTTCGATTCGCCTGCGCATTCTCCGTCCGGAACGGCGACGCGCATGCGTCCGTTCCAAGCATAATATCTGACCGGAAATTGACCTGAAACAAACGGCATCGCTGAAGTTATTTTGAATCGAAATGCTTGCGGTATCGTCCCCCGCCATTCGCGCCCATCAGAACGCCAAACGGCAGCGCTTGCGCGCTTGACTTGGGTCTTGGACACATGTTCTAGCATTGATGTCGTCCCGCCGTGTCGTGGTTCCTATCGAGCCCGTGGCTGGTTCTAAGTGATCGTGTTTTGGATCGAATAAGGGTGACTGCCATGAGAAACAGTTTACTGATGCCCACCATCGTTCTGGCGCTGCTCGTTTCAGGCCCGTTAGTTGCCGCTGACGACGCGGAGCATCGCAGCCGGGGACTGATGATGGATGACGAGACAATGTCGGCTATGCACGAAAGCATGGCGGATCTGCGCTCAGACATCGAACAGGTCCGCGACGCTGATTCCAATGACATTAAGATCCGGATGATGGAAAAGCACATGAACGCGATGGTGCGACAAATGGACATGATGATGGACGCGATGGAGGGCAAACCCGTACGCCGCCACAGCCACCGAAAGACAAAATAACGGGTAGTATGCACCCGAGCCGAGCGTGTCTCGCGGTAACGTCGCGGAAAGAGGCCCGGCCTCAGGATCAAACGTAATTGAGGAAGTAGTAACTGGACTATGATGCGAATCGATTTCGTTCTGACAACCGCCATTGTCGTACTTGGCCTCGGTGGTTGCGACCCGAGTAATGCCGAGCGCAGTTCCACCCATAGCCCTCCCGCCGAGGTAACGGCAACACTGCCGATAGTAAATGCGTCCGCAGGCGATAGCGTTGTTACGATTTTTAAATCGCCGACCTGCGCATGTTGTACGAAGTGGGCGTCGTATCTAAAACGCAACGGATTCGATGTCGTGATTCGGGACACTGAAAATCTCGAACTCGTCAAGGACAGACTGGGAGTGCCGCGTGATCTGCGCTCGTGCCATACCGCAACCTACGGCGATCGCGTCATCGAAGGACATGTGCCCGTCGAGGACATCCGGGGCTGGATCGAAAGCGAGTCCGGCGCGCTTCTCGCAGTGCCCGGCATGCCTCTGGGATCGCCCGGCATGGAGCACCCGCGTGGCAGCGTCGCGTACGAGTCTGTGGCCGTAAGCGACGACGGCACCCGGCGGGTTTTCAAACACCACCAAGGTAGCAGCAGCGAGTAGACTAGCGCGTACGGCGTAATAGCGTCCGCCGTCGTGTACAAGAGAGCAGTTTCTCGCGTCAATTTCCCCTGCGGGGACACTGGAAAGGGGTGACAGCGAAAGTGTTTCGCCAGAACACAACCTTGCGAGGCCGGTATCAGAGTGCTCGAGGATGTGGACTGGACCAGTTTTTGCGTAAGGCGCAGCGAACGTCGAGTCCGCCGCGGTTGTTCCCGCGACGGTTGCGACCATTCGCCGCCAGGCCGAAGCGCCCGCTAGCGACCCTGGCTCCACGGCCGGAACCCGTGGTCGCGCTTGAATTCCGCGATGACCTGTTCGTCGGTATACCCCGACTCCTGCATTCCCTTACGACATTCTTCGAAACTCAGGAAACCGTCCTTGTCGAAATCGAACTTTGCAAAATGATTCGCCATGAATGGTTGAAATCCCTGGAAGTGGTCGCGTTCCGCGAAGTTCATAATTTCGCTATGGCTCAGTCTGGAATCATCGTCTGCATCAGCGATTTTAAGGACCTCCGCCCACGGCATGAAACCGGCGGCGGTGGCGATCCCGATAGGCACCAACCCAAGAAATGCGATCGAATGTAGATTCATTTCGTATCTCCAGATCATAGTCATTCGCATCGAAGCGATAGGAGGTTCAGGCTGTGAGCCTCAACCTCCATGTGATGAGCCTACACCCTGTGTGTTACACACAAGTCAAATGTCAAATGGCGCCGCGCCGCCGGAACGCATTACAAGCATAGAGCGAACCCCGGTCCGAATGATCGCTTAAACCGGCCGTAGGCCGACGTTGCCGTATCGCCATGTTCTAAGCATCGCTAACCAGCTTTGCTGTTATACACAAACTTATGTTCCGCCCACGACCTTCGTGGAGCACAAGTCGATCGAACCGCACCGATGGACGATGAATGGGCCCTGGCAGTGATGGGGTGCAGCGGTTGACCAGACCCTCGCGTTTCATCGCGCCCAGAAGATACTGCCGCCACCGGAACATCTGCTTCATTAAGTGAATGCAGTTAAGTTGGCATTCGCCGCCGCAGGTAGGCGTGACGCAATTTATTCGCCGCTCAACTTTTCGCTGCTGGAATCCCAGCGCCAAAGTTTGCCCATAGCAAGGAACGTGTACGAGGCAGACCACGTGATCAGCATCAACCCGTTCAAGGTTTCCATCGCTGTTAGAATTCGAATATGACCACTGGGATAAATCTCTCCAAGGCCCAGCGATGTATAGATGACGCCCGAGTAATACAGATACGCCATAGGTCCTTCAACCGGAAGCCCGCCAAAAACACCGAGATGTAGTAATTCAACAGACAACATGTATGCGCCCGCATAGAGCGCGATTTCGATCAGGTGAGCGAAAAACAGCACGACCATGATCACCAGAACCCGCAGTTGCGTTGCTCCCATTGCTTTCGTTGAGGATGAACCGAGATGCAGCATCACCCTGTAATGAAACACAAATGTCATGATGGTCAGGGTTAACGTGATGCCGATGGCAATTATCATGTCGGTCAATCCGCGGCCCGATTGGCGGGCGCCGAGCCCTGATGACGGTGTTTCTCCAGTACCTGTAATACGAGGCTATAGATAACCGGCAGTACCAGGAGATTCAGGATCATCACCGTGAGCATGCCGCCGAGCATCGGAGCGGCAATTCGATGCGTAACATCCGAGCCGGTCTCATGACTCAGCATGATCGGGATAAGACCCGCCATCGTGGAGATCGCCGTCATCGCTACCGGCCGCACGCGCTGTGACGTCGCCGAGAGCACCGCTTCACGAATCTTGTCGAATGACAATGTCTCGGAACCAGGCCCACGGCGCTTTTCGATCTCCACATCGATGAAGCTCAGCACCAACACACCAATTTCGGCAGCCATGCCGGCGAGCGCAATAAATCCGACAGCGACGGCAACGGAAAGGTTGTAGTCGTTCAGATACACAAACCAGATCCCGCCGATGAGACCAAACGGAATCGACAGCATCACGACGACAGGCTCATGGATATTGCGAAAGTTCAGATAGAGGAGGAGAAAGATGATCAGCAAAGTCGCCGGCGCTACGATCCGTAAACGGGCGGCCGCACGTTCCATGTACTCGAACTGTCCAGACCAGGCGATGGTGTAACCGGGAGGTATGCTGACGTCGCGTTCCACGACTTGTTTGGCCTTCGCGACAAACCCGCCAATATCCGAAGTGGATATGTCGACATAGATCCAGGCATTCGGTCGCGCGTCTTCACTTTTGATGACCGGCGGGCCGCGTTCGTAGGAAATCTCCGCGACCATTGTCATTGGGATTTGTGCGCCCGTCGGCGTCGGAATCAAAATTCGTTTCAGCGCGTCCATATTATCGCGCAGTTCACGCGGGTAGCGCAGATTGACCGGGTAACGTTCGAGACCCTCGACGGTCTCGGTGACGTTCATTCCGCCAATCGCGCTTTCGATGACGTCCTGCACGGCGCCAACGGTGAGGCCGTAGCGCGCCGCGGCTTCGCGATTGATATTGAAATCCAGGTAATACCCGCCCACAGCCCGATCGCCGAATGCGGACGTTGTCTCCGGCAGCGTCTTCATGGCTTGCTCGATATCCTGTGACACTTCCTGCAAAACGTTCAGATCCGGCCCTGATACCTTGATACCGATTGGCGTCTTAATACCGGTGGAGAGCATGTCGATACGCGTTTTGATCGGCATCGTCCAGGCGTTGGCCAGGCCCGGAAACCGGATGGCCTGATCCATTTCGTTCATGAGATCACGCGTGGTTTTCGTCGGATCGG
The DNA here is from genome assembly GCA_965216305.1 of Gammaproteobacteria bacterium. Classification (GTDB taxonomy): domain Bacteria; phylum Pseudomonadota; class Gammaproteobacteria; genus UBA11873. Next base: position 1,701,849 of record OZ244144.1, read on the forward strand.
GCCACGCCGACTTCGGGCGCAACCGCACGGTAGTTTCTATCATGGACAAGGGGGCGGCGTCGGTCGCCGTATCCGCTCGTCCTACCTTGCCGAATACGTGGTGCACCTCAGGAAAGCGCATCAAAATCTTATCTGTTTGCTGCAACAGCTCTTTCGCTTTCGTGATCGAAATCCCGGGGAACGTGGTCGGCATATACAGAATGTCACCCTCATCGAGCGGCGGCATAAATTCGCTGCCGAGTTTTGAATAGGGATAGAGCGTGGCGCCAAGCAACACAGCGGCCAAGAGGATGGTGACACTGCGCCAGCGCATCGCGAACGTGAGCGCCGGGCGATGCAGCGCATGCAGCAGACGGTTGACCGGATTTTTGTGTTCGGCAATGATTTTACCGCGCAGGAAGTACCCCATCATGACCGGGACAAGCGTTATCGCGAGGATGGCCGATGCCGCCATCGCGTAGGTCGCAGTAAAGGCGAGCGGGCTAAACAGCCGCCCTTCCTGCGCCTGCATGGTGAAGATCGGCAGAAACGAGATCGTGATGACCAGCAATGAGAAAAAGAGGGCAGGGCCAACTTCTCGGCTGGATTCGCCAATCGTTGCCCAACGCTCAGCGCTTTCGAGCTCGCGGCCGAGCTTTGTACGCACTTCCGCGAGCCGGCTATGGGCGTTTTCAACCATCACAATGGCGCCGTCCACCATTGTTCCGATGGTTATCGCGATCCCGCCGAGCGACATGATGTTGGCGTTGAGCCCCTGCGCCCGCATCACGATAAATGCCATCAGGATGCCGAGCGGGAGCGTGATGATAGCCACGAAAGCAGAGCGAGCATGGAGCAAAAATATGATCACGACAAAACTGACAATAATCAGTTCCTGCGTGAGTGAGGTGGTTAGACTTGCGACTGCACGTTCGATCAGATCGCCACGGTCGTACACCGGCACGACCTCGACGCCCGCCGGGAGACCAGGCTTCAGCGCCTCCAGTTTTTCGCGAACCGCCCTGATCGTCGCGAGTGCGTTGTCCCCGAAGCGCATGATTACAACGCCGCCCACTACTTCGCCTTCGCCGTTCAGGTCAGCCAACCCGCGCCGCAATTCCGGGCCGATATGGACATGCGCGATATCCTTGATGCGTATCGGTGTTCCGTTAGCGTCAACACCGACCGGGATGCTGTTGAGATCGTCGATGGAGCGCACGTAGCCAAGACCGCGAACCATATATTCCGTCTCTGAGATTTCCACCAACCGGCCGCCGACGTCCTTATTCGACATCTTGATTGCCATCTTTACCTTATTTAACGGGATGTCGAATCGCAGCAATGCGTTCGGGTCCACTTCAACCTGATACTGCTTGACATAACCTCCAATCGACGCGACCTCGGCGACACCCTCGACCGTCTGCAGCGGGTAGCGCAGATACCAGTCCTGCAATGAACGAAGCTGCGCCAAATCATAAGTTCCGGTACGGTCCACGAGCGCATACTCGTAAACCCAACCAACACCCGTTGCATCAGGACCGAGCGTCGGCGTGATGCCGAGTGGCAACCGGCCACTGACATAGTTAAGTGATTCAAGTACCCGCGAGCGCGCCCAATACATGTCTGCGCCATCCTCGAAAATGATGTACACGAAAGACATGCCGAAAAACGAATATCCTCGTACGACTTTCGTTCTTGGCACGGCCAACATTGCTGTCGTCAATGGGTAGGTCACTTGATCTTCGACGACCTGCGGTGACTGGCCCGGATATTTCGTAAAGACGATCACTTGAACGTCGGACAAATCGGGAATGGCATCCAGTGGCGAGCTTTTGTACGCGTAGAACCCGGTAAGCGCGACGATAGTTGCAACGATCAACACCATGATCCGATCGCGCAGTGATGCATCAATGATGGTCTTAATCATGCGCGTGACCGTTGTTCTCTGCTTTCTCCCCCGGCGCAGATGAGCCGCGCCCCTCTCGCGCCGCATCGCCCGAACCCCGTGACATATCATCTTTCAGGTCCGGTTTATTCGCCGATTGTGAACCCGCACGCAGCATTTTCGCGGTCGCCTCGCGCAGTTTGGATTCGGAGTCGATGAGGAATTGTGCCGAGGTGACTACCTCTTCCCCGGCCCTTACGCCTTCTGTCACAACCACCTTGCCGTCCGTTTCGATCCCGAGCGTTACAGGACGCGGCTCGAACTTCCCTGGTTCCCGTATCACAAATACGAGGGAACGCTCACCGGAACGAACGACCGCTTCGGACGGGATGATGACGGCAGCGTCTCGCGGATCCGACTTGATCACGACATCGGTGAGCATGTCCGGTCGAAGCGTAAGATCGTTGTTGTCGAAAACGAGCCGGATCTTCGTTGTTCGCGTTTTCGATTCCGCGTACGGATAAATGTAGGAAACGGTGCCGGTAAATGTCCGACCAGGCACGCTTGCCAGGGTTATCGTGGCAGTATCGCCGACTTTCACCCATGGCATTTCATAGTCGTAGACGTCGGCATAAACCCAGACCTGCCGGAGATCGACCATCATGTACAGTTCGGTCCCGGGCGTGATGTATTGCCCCGCCCGCGCGCCGATATCAATGACTGTGCCCGCTTGCGGTGAGTGAATGTGCAGACTTTTTTTGATTTTTCGGCTTTGTTCCAGCTCTTTAATCTGATGTTCCGGCACATCGAGCAATTGCAGCCGGTACCTTGAGCTGGTCACAAGCTCCTCGGCACCGCGGCGGATTTCGTCAAACGAACTCTCCTTCAATAGCTCCAGATTATTGAGCGCCAGTAAGTACTCTTGTTGAGCTGTCACGAGTTTCGGGGCGTAGATGTCGAGGAGGATCTGGTTTTTGCGCACCGATTGACCGGTTTTATCAACCCGCATGTCCTCGATCCAGCCTTCGACTTTCGGGTGCAGGCGGGTCACGCGCTCTTCGTCGAAAACGACCCGACCGACCGCGCGCACGGATCGGCTCAGCGAACCCAGCTCGGCGACAGCCGTGCGCACGCCGATGTTTTGCACGACCACCGGGTCGATCGCAACGGTACCCGCAACGTCTTCGCTCGGGTTATCGTCCGCATAAACCGGGACGTAGTCCATGCCCATGGAATCCTTGGCCGGCGTTGGCGATGTGACCGCCGGGTTCATCGGGCTGCGGTAGAACAGCACTTTCTTTTCCCCAGGTGCCGCCTGGTCAGCAAATACCGGCACATAATCCATGCCCATGCTATCCGTCGCCGGGACTGGAGAGGTGACCGCCGGATTCATCGGGTTGCGGTAGAACAGGGGTTCTGATTTAGGCTCGTCAGCGTCTGTCGACGGCATCATCTGCCGTCGGAATTCCGAATAGCCGTAACCGCCAGCCAGCCCGACCCCGAGCATCAGCGCCGCGACAATCAATCCTGTTTTATTCATCAATGGCATCCTCACCAACGGCGGCGGCTAGCGCGGCGAGCGCTACTTTCGCTTCAACCAGACTCTTCCAGTAGCGAAGCTCGTAGTTGAACAAAGTCACCTGACTACGGACCAGGTTCAAAAAATCCACTTCGCTGACCTGATAGCCCGCGAGCATTGACTGAACGGTCTGTCGGGCCTGGGGAATGATCCCGCTCACGAACAGCTCGTGCTGCTCGCGGGCACGCTCGTAGTCGGTAACCGCAGTGGCGATCTCCTGACGTACCTGCCCCTTTTCGTCCTGCAGCGCATATTCCTTCGATTTCAATTCACTGACGCGCTGCGCGACACCCTTCGATTGTTTGCGATCGGCATATAACGGGATCCGCGCGCTCAGCATCAGAGAAAAGAAATCAGCACGCGTGCCGCCCATAAACGGCGGGTTGTCGCCTGTGCGCGCCCCGTAAGTCATCCCGACCATAAAATCCGGGTAGTATTCGCGCTCCGCCAAATCGAGGCGTGAGCGGGCGGCATCTATTTGCGTCTCCCGCTGCGACAGCAACGGTCGGGTTGACTCTGCCCGCGTAAACAACGCCGCATGGGACAGCAAATCAGGCATCGTGTTCGGTACATCTTTTGGCAGCTGGACTGCCTGGTCCGGCAGGCGATCCATGAGGATATTCAGCCGGATCGCCTGGGTCTCCCGCATCGCGGTCAACTCGATCTCCTGATCAATCAGTTTCGAAAGTTCGAGCTGCGCGAGAAGTACGTCCTGCTGTAAACCAGCGCCCGTTTCATATTTCGCTATTGCCACAGTGATGAACTGCCTCAGGAGCGCCTTATTGCTCCTGACTGTGTCTAGCGCACGATCAAGGTAAAGTGTTTGCCACCACTTCGTTCGGACGTTCCGGATCAGCTGCAGTCGGACCTCGTCGACCGAGCGTGCCGCGGCGATTGCGTCATACTCGGCGGCTTCCTCTTTGAGGTCGAGTTTCCCTGGAAACGGAAACTGCTGACTGAAGCCAAACTGCAGCTGTGTCATGGGTTCCTGCGAACGGTTGAATGTGTCGGTCGGAAAGTTCATGGTGTTGAAGCTGACCACCGGATCAGGCAACGAACCGACTTGTGACGGGATCTCGTTCAACGCTTCATAGCGTGCCTGCATTTGCGCGAGGTTAGGATTGTCGCGAACGGCGATTGCCACGGCCTGATCGACGGTCAGCGAACTGTTCACCGGCAGTTCGGCAGCCATCGCATCTCGCGTGACGTCGCCGCCTATTGATATCAATGTGAACATGCCGACGAAAGCAGCCAGCCAGAATGTTTGCTCAGGGGCAGCCCGTGAATTTTTAGTCTGATAGCAGGTAAATCGTATTTTGCTCATTTGCTTTTACTGCCGATTGTTCGTCGTCTACAAGGTTTCAGTACCGGCGTAATCCGGCGATGAAAATTAGCCGCGGCGGTTGCGCCGCATGGCCTGACGCTGACACCTGGGAAAACACGTCGCAGGGTGCGCCTCGGTTTGTGAAAACGGCTGGAGGATTCACGGAGGTTATCGACAACGAAGTCATCGATCGCGTACTCGTGGCGAGTTCGCTTCACTAAGCCAGGCATTCGCGGATTCTTCAATGAGTTGCAAAATAGTGGTTTCAGATTTGTGCGAATCTGGATGCTTGCGCAGTAAGGTGGACACCGCTTCGACTCGCGACAACTGAGACATCGAGTCTTTCACTTGGGCGCGTAAATAACCGATCTGACGATCAAGCAGACGTTCTGCCGTCAGTTCGGGTGATTTTCCGTTTTCATGCGCACCCAGGATCTCGCCGATATCCCGCAAGCGGAAGCCGAGTTGTTTCGCACCGATCAACAAGTGCAAACGTCGCACATCGGCACCGTCGTATTCGCGGTACTGATTGTTTTGGTTCCGCTTTGGATGTAACAGGCCGATCCGTGTGTAGTGCCGGACTGCATCAGGGCTGATGCCGAATGTTCGCGCCAGTTCACTAACAGTCATAGCGCAGACCTCCAAAATCAAGAAGTGCTAACTGCATACCTGAAGACCGAGCAGCCGATGCTTAGTGAGTCATCGCCCGGGGCTGGCAGTCACACAAACTGTGGTGCTGTGAATCCACCTGCGACACTATCGCCATGATTCGCGCGTCATCGTCTGGTGGAAGTCAGGTCGCGCGGACGAAGAAATATCCGCGCCAAGTTGCTAGGAGGATCGAGGGGGGTGGAACACCTGGAAGGGTACTGCGAAGTGTCGAATTCCACTGGGCCCTATCAATGGACGGGCATGGAAAAATGAACTGAGAGAAGCCGAGGAAATCAGCATTGGTGCGGATGTTGGGGCGCAGCTCGCAGCACAATCACAAGCGTTACTGCACTCGTCGCAATCCCCGTTCAACTCTGCTTCTGCCGCTGGTTGCTTGTGACAAGGGTTCTTCGAGGTAACAGATGAACCTTGAGTATTGCCGGCGTGATCTGCGTGGGTAAGCGTTGCAGCCAAAGACAGGTCGAATGACGCACGATCGCTGGCATGTTGCATTGTTGCGTTTGCCATCGGGAACTGAACGATCAATCCCAATACGATCAGTAATGTCAGAGTGCGGTTCATCAGCGTTTGATGTCGAAGGCTTGAGGCCAATCTATGTTGATATGTATAGCAGATAGGTGACTTATATCAAGTTGGTTCCTGCTTTCTGCAAGAAGTTCCCGATAATTCAAGGTATGTCCTGCACATACCTTTGCGACCGGCGTCGCAGTCACTCGCACCATACATCAAAATGAGTTCCCCAAAGTTGCTGTGGCTGCGCGACAATCGTCCGATGCATAACGGCCTCAAACTGGACAAGCACCACCGTTTTCGGGTGGAGACGATTTTTCGAGCAAATCGATCGAGTGTCGTTTTACCCACTGTGCGTTTTAATTTAAGCGAGACTTTGCCGCTTCGACGCGCCCCCGTCCGATGCCGCAGATCGTGAACGCTTGTCTGAGTAACTGGCACATCCCTTGCAGCTTCCTGGCGAAAGCACCCGACGTTCGGACGCGCAATCGCGACCGACGCCGCCACTCCGGGGGCTCATGTCGAATTACGATGTGTAAATATTTCAATGGTGTAGTACGCGTTACAGATTTCGACGTCCTTACACGGTAGGGCACATCGAAAGAGAAGCACGGAAACCAAACTTTGTGTAGACCGCTATGGACCAAAGACGCCGCAGACTCCTTCAGTCCTCGTTGGTAACCGGGGCAGCACTTTCGCTCAATGCGCTTCTGCCGGCGTGGGCGAGGACTGCCGCGGTAATCGGTTCCAACGAGCGACGCAGCAGCACACCGCTCATTTTCAACCTCGCGATCCGCAATCAAGCGTTCAACATAGCGGGCCGTACCGGCAATGCCATAACTATCAACGACACTGTGCCCGGCCCATTACTCGAATGGTATGAAGGTCAAGATGTAATCCTGAACGTCACGAACTATCTGCGCGAGGCGACGTCAATCCACTGGCATGGCATCCTGCTACCGTTCGAAATGGACGGCGTCCCAGGCGTCTCGTTTCGTGGCATCGCGCCAGGTGACACGTTCCAGTATCGATTCCCGGTTAAGCAAAGTGGCACTTACTGGTACCACAGCCATTCAGGACTGCAGGAGCAGTCTGGCGTCTACGGACCCCTCGTCATTCATGCCGAAGCCCCAGAGCCGATACACTACGACAGAGACTACGTCGTGATGCTCTCGGACTGGACGTTCGAGGATCCCCACGACGTCATGTCGAAGCTCAAGAAGATGAGCGATTACTATAATTTCCAACAGTTCACCGCAGCGGATCGCTACGGGTACGGCGATATGTCGGCGGCTACTGCATGGGCGAAGAAATTCGCCTGGGATCGCATGCGGATGATGCCGACTGACATCGCGGATATCACCGGCACAACGTACACCTACCTGATGAACGGTCTGCACCCGGAGGGCAACTGGACCGGCTTGTTCAAACCCGGCGAGCGCGTCCGTCTACGCTTTATCAACGGCTCCGCAATGTCCTATTTCAATGTTCGTATTCCCGATCTGCCCATGACAGTTATCGCCGCAGACGGCCAGTCGGTGCAGCCAATAGAGACCGATGAGTTTCAAATTGGAGTAGCCGAGACCTACGACGTTATCGTCGAACCGGGCCGCAACGAAGCCTATACCTTGATGGCCGAATCCATGGATCGCAGCGGCTATGCTGCGGGCACCCTCGCAGTCCGTCCCGGTCTGAGCGCTTCGATTCCATCGCTGCGCCATCGGCCTCTACTGTCCATGGTCGACATGGGGATGGAGATGGAGGACGTGGGCGGAATGAAACCCGATGCCAAGGGCGCGAGGCTACCCGACGATGCGAACCAACGCGGTTCGCACCAGGGCATGAGCCACAAAGGTCATCAGAAGGACGCTGGAAGCGGGATGGCGATGCCGGGATCGCCGGGCCCGATCATCGCACGCCACGGACCGAAGACACACGGACCCGGCAACATCACCGTTGCTCAGGTACAACGCGACCGCCTCGGAGAGCGGGGGACTGGTCTTACCGAAGTACCGCACCGGGTATTGGTATACACCGATCTCAAGCGAATGGACGACGATTACGACGACCGCCCGCCCGCACGGGAAATTGAGTTGCATCTGACGGGTCACATGGAGCGCTACATGTGGTCCTTCGACGGCAAGCAGTTTCATGAGGTCGACGGCCCGATCGAATTTCACCTTGGCGAACGCCTGCAACTGACGATGGTAAACGACACGATGATGAATCATCCGATCCACCTGCACGGCATGTGGATGGAGCTAGACAACGGACATGGGCGGGAGATTCCCCGCAAGCACACCATTAATCTAATGCCGGCAAGCCGACTATCGGCATTGATCACTGCCGATGCACCGGGACGCTGGGCGTTTCATTGCCATCTGCTGTACCACATGGAGATGGGTATGTTTCGCGTTGTGCGAGTGAGCTGACGGGGTATCGTGATGACGATCTGCCTAGTGACAATCAGTCTGCTGGTAGTCTTGGTTTCGTCTGCGTTCGCGTACGATCCCGCGGGTACCCCCGATGATTGGCCGAACCCGATCCCCGATCGCAAGCCTTACTGGATGGTGATGAGCGACCGTCTGGAGGCGAGCGTCGACGACGGCGTGGATACGTATGTCTGGGACGTCCAGGCTTGGTATGGCGGTGATTTCAATCGCCTCTGGATCAAAACCGAAGGTGAGGGAGAGCAGGGTGAATCTCCGGAAGGTGCCGAAGTGCAGGCGCTTTACAGCTGGCGCTTTCTGCCGTTCTGGGATGCACAGGTCGGTGTGCGTCACGACTTCAAACCCAACCCTACGCGTACCCACGCCGCGATCGGCTTGCAGGGCGTCGTGCCCTACGAATTTGAATGGGACAGCGCTCTGTTCGTCAGCGACAAGGGTGATCTCACGGTCCGGATTGAGGCGGAATACGATTTACGGCTCACTCAAAGGCTCGTTGTACAACCGCGACTTGAGCTCAACGCCGCCGCGAGCGACGTTCCGGAGATTGGACTTGGCAGCGGTCTGAACAGCACCGAACTCGGTGTTCGGTTACGTTACGAGTTCAGGCGGGAGTTTGCGCCTTACATCGGGTTTTCCTGGGAGAAGCGGTATGGAGAAACCGCCGATTTCGCGCGGCAGGAAGGCAAGACCACGTCGAGGACGTTCGTTGTCGTCGGCCTGCGCGCCTGGTTTTGATGTCGATTCCCCGCAGCAATATAAGCCGATGCAATAGTCAAAAACCGCTAACGTAATCACCAGAGGACTGTGCCGCGAGGACGACGAAGCAGGAGGGCTGTTTGAATGTGGAAAGCACGCCGCTACGACCGAGCCGTCAGGGGCAATAGCATGAACAATTCGGAGCTCTGTACGAACGCCGGAAGGCGGAAGTCATGACTGCAGAAGTGGATCTGATCGTAGAGAAGGAAGCAGACGCCGGCGAGGCATCGCTTTATCGGATGGTCACCGATGAACACGTTTGTCCCTTTGGCCTTAAGGCAAAAGACCTGCTCGAAAGGAAAGGCTATTCCGTAACCGATCACCATCTGGAGACGCGATCGCAACAGGAGGCGTTCAAAGAGAAACATCAGGTGGAAACGACACCGCAGATTTTCATCGAAGGCGAACGGGTTGGGGGTTACGACGATCTCCGGTCCCATTTCGGCTTGCGGGTAAAGGACGCAGACGCCACGACCTACCAGCCGGTGGTAGCGATTTTCGCTATGGCCGCACTGATGGCGGTCGCGACCAGTTGGGCCGCTGCCGAAAATTTAATGACGATACTAACCGGGGAGCGGTTTATCGCGATCAGCATGTGCTTGCTGGCGGTGCAGAAGCTTCGCGATCTTGATGGGTTCTCCAACGGGTTTCTCGGCTACGACCTGCTCGCCCAGCGCGCGGTCCGTTATGCATACGTCTACCCTTTCGTGGAAGCGCTCGCGGGCGTCCTAATGCTGGCGGGCGCGCTGATCTGGTTGGCCGCACCGGCGGCTTTATTCATCGGCAGTGTCGGTGCCGTCTCCGTGATTAAAGCTGTGTACATCGATAAACGTGAGATTCGGTGCGCCTGCGTTGGCGGTGGGTCGAACGTGCCTCTCGGATTCATTTCACTGACCGAGAACGTGATGATGGTAGTCATCGCTGTTTGGATGATGGTGCAGTAGCGTTCGTGGACTGTGAATAAAGTGCACGCAACGCTTCGGGAATCAACTTTTTCGAAGATAAAACACGTTCGCGTCCGACGAAGCACTTTTGCGCATGCCTGCCGGATGACGATATCGGTGAACGGGCCCCAAACCGAGAACAAATTTCGGCTGGAACGAGATCGAATTTCCTTCATGTCACAACGAGCCGAACCGAAACGAAACGGCCACAGCGTGGTCGGGACAGAATAACGGAAGAGCGGTGTAGATGAGCGAAACTTACGAAGAGGGCAGTCTAAGTCTGAGTGCGACGGTTGCCATGGGTACGGGCGTTATGATCGGCGCTGGAATATTCGCGTTGACCGGGCAGGTCGCGGAGTATTCGGGCGGGTTGTTCCCGCTGGCATTCCTGCTCGCCGGAGTCATTAGCGCATTTAGCGCCTATACCTATATTAAGGTCACCAGGAAATACCCGTCCGCGGGCGGGATCGCGATGATTCTGGAGAAGGCCTACGGTAGGACGATGATGACCGGCGCGTGTGCGCTATTGATGGCGTTCTCGATGATCATCAACGAAAGCCTGGTGGCCAGAACCTTCGGCACCTACACACTGCAGCTCTTCGATGTCGGCCAAACAGCACCTTGGCTGGTTCCCGTGCTCGCCGTCGGGCTCATCATTTTCACGTTCCTGATCAATATTGCCGGTAACAAACTAATCAGTACCGTCTCGAAAATTACGGCCGTTATCAAGATTGCAGGCATTCTGGCATTTGCGAGCGCCGCACTCTCGGCCTCAGGACTCTCGTTTAAACCTGCTTCAGACGGGTTGGTCGAAGATGCTTCCGTCACCGGTTTTCTCGCCGGTGTTGCACTGGCCATTCTGGCCTATAAGGGTTTCACCACGATCACGAACAGCGGTGATGAGGTCGTGGACCCGCATAAGAATGTGGGGCGGGCGATCATGATATCACTCGCGATCTGTGCGGCCGTTTATCTAGTGGTCTCCTTCGGGGTTGGTTCTACCTTGAGTATTCAAGAAATCGTTAAAGCCAGGGATTACGCTCTGGCGGAGGCGGCTCGACCTGCTCTTGGACAGTACGGTGTGTGGTTCACGGTAGGTATTGCGATCGTTGCTACGACCTCAGGCCTTCTGGCCAGCGTTTTCGCGGTTTCCAGAATGCTCGCGATGCTGACCGAAATGGAGATCATCCCTCACAGCCACTTTGGCATGCCGGGCGATATTCAAAAGCACACGCTTGTATACACGGTAGTGTTGGCAGCGGTATTGGCCGCGTTCTTTGATCTGAGCCGAATTGCGTCGCTTGGTGCGATTTTTTACTTGGTGATGGATATCGCGATCCACTACGGTGTTCTGCGTCGCTTACGCGAGGACATTGACGCCCAGGCGTGGGTATTAGTGAGCGCTATTGTGTTGGACGCGGCGACGCTCGCGGCCTTCCTCATTACCAAGGGGCGTGCGGACTTGACGATTGTCGTGATCGCGGTCGTTGCGATTGGTGTGATTTTTCTTTTTGAAAAGTTCTTCTTGACCAGGGTTCGAGCGGGATAGGTATTTGGACATAGCGCGAAAATGTCCGCCAGACCCGGGCAAGTCCAGACATAGCGCGAAAATGTCCTTTAAACCCGGGCAAGTCCAAACTGTCTTAAAATCAGGAGCATCAATACGTACAGCAAAATCGTTCCGCCACAGGAAGTTGCCAGGCTCAACCAGAACCCAAAGTTACTCCTCAATAGTCACCAAAAAATTACAAACAAGGCGAGCGATGGAATAACAAGCCAAAATATCTGTATTGAAAGGTCGGAAATTTGCGAATTCGGGACAGATTCGTACCGCATCCACACAAATGCCAGCAGCGACGTTAGTGGTAACGAAGCGATCACCGCAGCAATCGCCGAATTACGCTTAGCCACCTCAGCGATAACCACAATAACGGTGGCGGTTAAGATGATTTTAATGGCGTAGTAGATCATTTCGGCTAAGCTTCCGCGAGCCTGGTTTCGACGGGAGCCGACTTATTGCGACCGTGAGCGATACGGTACAGTGCGGGAAGCACAAGCAAGGTCAATATCGTTGACGAGATAATCCCGCCGATCACGACCGTTGCCAAAGGTCGTTGAACTTCGGACCCGATCCCCGTATTCAAAGCCATCGGGACGAAGCCGAGCGAGGCAACAAGAGCCGTCATCAGTACCGGCCGCAGTCGCGTCAATGCACCTTCTGTTAGTGCTTCGTCAATGGTATGGCCCGCGATGCGCAAATCCCGGATAAACGCCACCAATACGAGGCCGTTGAGGACTGCGATTCCAGAGAGCGCGATAAATCCGACGGCTGCCGAGATTGAGAAAGGAATGCCCCGAAGGACCAATGCGATGATTCCGCCCGTAAGGGCTAAGGGAACACCGGAGAATATGACAGCCGCGTCTCTCACCGAACCCAATGCCATCACGAGCAAGCCAATTATCAGGAACAGCGTGACCGGTACGACAATCGCAAGGCGCTGCGTCGCCGACTCGAGTTGTTGGAAGGTCCCTCCATATTCCAACCAGTAGCCCGGTGGGATTTCGACGTTCGCACGAACAGCGCGCTGTACCTCTTTAACGAATGAACCCAGATCACGACCCCGTACGTTAGCGCTGACGACAACCCGTCGCTTGCCATTCTCGCGATAGACCTGGTTGAAGCCTGTCGTTAAGTTCGGGCTTGCTACCTCTCCTAACGGAATGTAACCGCCGCCCGGCAATGGTACCGGCAGGTTCGACAACCAGTCGGGATTTGTCCGCAGCGCCTCTGGCAGTCGTACCACAATGTCTGCCCGGCGATCGCCTTCATAGAACTGCCCGACCTCTTTTCCGCCGAGCGCACTCGCTATGAGATCTTGTAAAGCTTCAATGCTGATGCCGTAGCGAGCAAGTGCCGCTCGGTTGGGTTCGATTGTCATCAACGGAAGCCCTGTCGCCTGTTCGACCGCCACGTCTGCGGCGCCTCGAACCGCCCCTATCGTTGATTCGATTTCATCACCCAGCGCGATGAGTTGATCGAAATCGTCGCCGAAAACCTTAACCGCGAGCTCTGCACGCACCCCGGATATCAGTTCGTTGAACCGCATCTGGATCGGTTGCAGAAATTCGTAGCGATTACCCGGGATCGGGGTCACCAAGGCTTCCAGTTCGTCCACAACCTGAGACTTTGTTTTGTTGGGATCTGGCCATTGCTCGCGCGGTTTAAGAATGATGAAGTTATCAGCCACGCTGGGCGGAACGGCATCCGTCGCGACCTCTGCCGTACCGATCTTGGCAAACACGCGCTCTACTTCCGGTTGCTTTTTAATTTCAAGTTCCAATTGTTCCTGTAAACGTAGCGCCTGGCTGAGCGACGTGCCTGGAATGCGCAGTGCGTGCATCGCAATATCGCCTTCGTCCAGATTTGGAACGAATTCTGAACCAAGACTCAACGCCAACTGGCCACAGAAACCCGCGAATAAAACTGCCGCCATGACAACGAGCCAACGAAGTTTGAGGGTTAATCTCAAAACGGGGCGGTAGACGTAGCGTGTTGCTCGCATAATCAAACCTTCCGTCTCGCTCACCGGTTTACGAAACAGCAGCGCGACCCCGGCAGGAATAAAAGTGATCGACAACACCATTGCGCTAACGAGAGCAATAACGACCGTGATCGCCATCGGGTGAAACATTTTCCCTTCGATCCCGGTAAGCGCAAAAATTGGCAGGTAAACCGCGGTGATGATGAAAACACCAAACAGGGCCGGTCGAATGACCTCACGTGTCGCATCGAACACAACAACCAGCCGTTCAGCTAATGGCAGCCTTCCATTACGCCCCGCCTCACCGAGGCGTCGTAAACAGTTTTCGACGATGATCACCGCGCCATCAACAATAAGACCAAAATCGAGCGCACCCAGGCTCATCAGATTGGCGCTCACTTTTGTTTGCACCATCCCGCTAATGGTCATGAGCATCGCAATGGGAATGACCGCCGCCGTTAACAGCGCAGCGCGAACGTTCCCCAGAAATACGAACAAAACAACAATGACCAGCAAGGCTCCTTCCACCAGGTTCGTCTGCACCGTTTGGAGGGTGTTATCGACCAGTCGAGTGCGATCGTAGACGGCGGTTGCCGTAATCCCAGCGGGCAGGCTTGTTTGGATTTCCTTCAACTTTTTCGCCACGCCGCTAGCGACAGCGCGGCTGTTCTCTCCGATCAGCATGAACACCGTACTCATCACAACTTCGCGCCCATTCTGAGTCGCTGCACCGGAGCGGAGTTCTCGACCCAAACCGACTGTGGCAACGTCCTTCACGCGGATGGGTACGCCATTGGATTCGCGTATAACAATATCGCCGAGGTCGTCGAGGCTAGTGGCCTGTCCGGGTACACGCATTAGCCACTGAGCGCCGTTGTTCTCGATGAAGCCCGCGCCGCGGTTATTGTTGTTCCGTTCTATGGCCGACGAGACGTCCACGAATGTCAATCCATAGGCGAAAAGTTTCGCTGGATCCGGCGCCACGAGAATTTCTTTTTTGTAGCCGCCAATGGGATTCACCTCCACGACACCCGGGACTCGTAGCAGCTGAGGGCGAATGATCCAATCGTGTACAGAACGCAAGTCTGTGGGTGTAATCGGGGAACCATCGGCATTACTCGCGCCTGGCTCAGCATCCACTGTGAACATGAAAATCTCGCCCAGACCGGTAGCAATCGGCCCTAACGCCGGTTCGACAGAGGTCGGTAAGGCGGAACTGGCCGCGTTCAAGCGTTCACCGACTTGTTGGCGCGCGAAATAGATATCGGTTCCCTCTTCGAAAATGGCTGTGATCTGGGATAAGCCGTAGCGCGAAACAGAGCGCGTGTAACTCAGCTGCGGTAAACCTGCCATCGCGTTTTCAAGTGGAAAGCTGATTCTTTGTTCTACCTCCAGCGGTGTATAACCCGGCGCGGCAGTATTAACCTGTACCTGTACGTTCGTGATATCGGGGACTGCATCGATGGGCAGTTTTGTGAAATTCCACAACCCGAGGCCAACCATGAACAATACGAACGTAAGCACCAGCCCCCTTTGGGCTAATGCGCGTTGCAAAATAAAATCAAGCATGGCTGTTCCTTAATGGTCGTGCGATGCACCGGACTTTTCGATGTCCGCTTTGACGAGATAGCTGTTGGCCGTCACATAGCGCGTGCCAGGATCGAGACCGCCAAGCACTTCCACGGCGTCTGCGTCCTGCCGGCCGAGTTCCAACATACGAACTTCGTATTCGTCACCTATCTTGGCGTACACAACAGTGAAGTCTCGGAAAGCCTGGAGCCCATTGCGTTTGACTGCGAGCGGGACCGAATACTCCGCGACCTTTATTTTTGCGGTGACATACATTCCGGGAAGGAAAGACCCGTTAGCGTTGTCGAGTACAACACGCGCTATCGCTGCCTGATTACTATTGGCGACGAGTTTTATTTGAGCGATAGTGCTTTTCGCCGTGATTTCTCCTGTTGCCGTCGCCAACGTGACAACGTCGCCGACTTTCACCCGCATGAGATGTTTGGGGAATACGGACAGGTCCGCCCACACGCTGGATGTGTCCAAGATAGTGAACAAAATGCGGCCGTTCGTTTGCTCACCGGGGTTGGCGTTGCGGCCGGTGATGACGCCGTTGATCGGTGCCGCGATTGAGTACGAATTAAGGCTTTCGTTACTTTCGACAGTGGCGAGTGTCTGCCCTGCTTTAACCGTTGCGCCGGTCGCTACGCGGACTGACTTTATCTCTCCATCAAAGCGTGCGCTGACCACACTTTGACGTTCTGCATTGGGAACAATCTGTCCGTAAACGTCGATTTCTTCTAGTAAGACAGCTGGCCCCGCGACCTCCGTTTCCAAACCGAACGCGTCCGCAACCTTGGACTCGATGAGTGTACGACCTTCAAAGTTATCGTACTCCCACCGATGCGATTCACCCCCGACACTTACCTCTATTGTGACGACAAAAGAATGCGGCTCGTAGATCACCGTGTCGCCCCGCAGAAAGTCGTTCTCGGGTTTAAAGTTAATCTCGTCGACACGATCGCCAAGGCGAGTCAATCGAATATGGAGGTCGACTTCGGTTGGATCGACTGGCTTTCCATGAGACGTTAACCACGCCCGAAATTCCGGTGGCACGCCGGTTTCGAAAATTGCCAGCTCGAGCTCGATGTTGCCGTCTGCGAGTATCCGTCCACCATGTTCGCCGCGCACGTAATCTGCGGCAGCTTCGACATGACTGTCCTGCGGGTTCGCGCTCATGTTAAAAACGCCAATATCACAAGCACCGAGTAGCGCGACCGTGATACTCAAGAAAGTAGCCGTGATGTATCGATTCTTTATCATTTTCTTTCTTCCAATTTGACGGCTCGCGTCCCTGTCAGACGTTCAATTTCAATAACGTGCCGGTGTGTATCGATACTTGCCTCTATCAGTTCACGACGGGCGTCGATAAGTTCGGTTTGCACGGCTCCCCATTCCATGTAGCTGTAGCGACCGAGTTCATAAGCGTGGTGCGTCTGGGATAACGCTGATTCGATCAGGGGAATAATCCGGTCTCGTAGAACGCCAGACCGATGGAGGCTGTGTTGAAGTGATTCGTAAAGAACATACAGCTGCGTCTCGAGATGCACCCGGGCTGCCGATCCCTCCGCCCGTGTCCTGGCGACTTGTGCCGTTGTTTCCGCAATACGACCCTGGTTGCGATTTCGGATCGCTAAAGGGATCGAGACGCTGCCTAGTAAAGCCTGGTCGTTCGTAGCCTCGAACCTTCGAACACCCAGGTTGGCCCGCCAAACGGGCTTGCTCTGAGCCTGAGCCAACAATAATTCCGATTCCGCTAATCGTTCTGCCGATAAATATCTCGTCAGATCAACCGTGTGAAGCATGTACTCCCGAAGAGCACCGAACGATTCTGTCTGAGGCAGCACCAGCGGGTCGCCTTGCACGGTGACGAATCCGGGAGCGACTTGTCCCCACTGCGCCGCTAGACGGCGTCTGCCGGCAGAAAGTTCATGATCAAGGTCTTCACGTAGAAGTTTGGCCGCGGCGAGCTTAGCCTCGGCGCGGGCCAGGTCTGCCGGCGGGGTACGGCCAGCAGTAACGCGCCGAGCAACCGCGAGTATGGTGTCGTCTGCCAGCTGGACGGATTCGTTCGCGGTGGCTATCTGCGCCTGAACTGCCAGAACGTCAAGAAAGCGACGAGCCGTTTCGGCGGCAACATCCAACCGCAGGATGTCGGCATCAGTTGCAATTAGTGATTCGCGAGCAAGCGCTGCATCAATACGCCGCTCTCGAACGCGACTTTCAATAACCCAGCCGAGACTGATTGTAGTTTCTGCGCTTTTCAACCCGCTAAATGCGTCGGACCCCACCACATCTTCTAACGCTACGGTCAGTTGCGGATTCGGCGCCAGATGTGCTTGTTCGACGCGACCTCGCGCCGCATCAAGCTCGAATCCCGATGCCACAAGATCCGGATTACTGCTTAAACTTCTTGTTATTGCATCATCGAGAGTTAAAGCGTCTAACTCGCTTAACGAAGTGCCCTCGCCGTATGCAACGCCGCTTTGCACAATAAGTAGCGCAAATGCGCGCACATAGCGCTTAAACGTATTCGACATGTACCCGTCTCCCGCTGCGCATCGAAACCCACAGCGTTAGGACAATCTAAAGGGCTGCGCGCGCTTCTTAGCGCTCCGCGCCGCTTGGCGTGATTTAGATCAGGAGAAGGGTAAGGGCGGTGCGCGCAAGGGAGGGCGCCATCGTGAGCGGTGTCGTGGACTTAACAGTCCCGTACCAAAGGCCCATAGATACGCGTGGCATCTGGTGACGACTAGCAGGGTGAGAATAAATGCAGCGATAAAGGGAAACGTCTGATTGACGCTGCGGATTAATTCAAAGAGCGATACGTCTGTATCGCCGATATGGCCGTGGTCGCTCAGGTCGGCTTCGTGGAGATGCGTCCCATGAAATCCGCCGGCTCCCGCAGCGTTGACGTGCAGGTGTAAACCGCTGGCTTGCATTGATACCAGCGAGAATATGATAAAAATAACCAGGAAGGGCCGCACAGTGCTCATTAGCTAAATATAACTCAAAATCCCAAAGCGGGGTTCTACTGACTTTCCCTCTCGATCGAGTGGCACACGGCACTTGAGGGCGCGCTGGCGATCGACAAATTTCGGTGGTGCTAAATTTGCGCTAATGTGAGAGCACACTGAATAGTAAGTGATTGATAAGTCAACTACGGTATGGAGAGGGCAAACGCCGCAAGTGACTGATTAATAACGTTACTAAACATTCAAATACTGGCTTCGAACCAGGTGGTCGGAGGTTCGAATCCTTCTGGGCGCGCCATTTCATTATGAAACAATAATTTAGCTACCGAATCGGCGAAAGTTTCGATTTTGATTGATCGCGTAGTGGAGTTCGTCACTACCAATAATCAATCGGTTAGCTATTAGTCGACCAGTTTTTCAAAACCAGGTAGTCGCACAATGTTCGATCGTCCCGTCGAGCCGCAGTTATGATGTCCATGAATGGTCCGTCGGTGCCTTGCGCGAATTGCAGGCTCATGCCGCAGCGATTTAGTTATGGACGCGAGCAAATAAAGCTCAAAATAAATTTCGTACTTGGCGTCGGACACACCAAATCCGGTGTATTCGATCTTTGCAACGTCAATGAATCCGCAGGTACATCGTGTAATTACATCTGTGCGAGTCGCGCATTCGTATCTTTTAATACTGCGTAGCTTACAATCCAGTCATTCCTTTCTGTCTTAGTCGGAGGGTAGAAACGACCGAAAGATACACTTCAATATCTCGCTCGCCCGTTTGCGGTTTTTGTTCTTTCACTCGTCGCTTGTCATACCGGTTCTCAACCTTTGATCCTGTTCGGTCCGCCGTTTACCCATGTGCGCAGCGTCTCCGCTGCGCGCTAAGGCCATAAAGCTCATCACGAAAAAAGAAATTTGTCGATGGTGAATCTAATGGTTTGCTTACCGACGCTTGCCGCGACGGAGTGTCGCCATCGGCAATTCACCGAATTCTGAGCGGTATGCGGCGCTGAAGCGGCCCATGTGTGTGAATCCGTTGTCCAATGCCGCTTCCGTAACCGAAGAATATTTTCCGGATTCGAGATCGCCGCGGGCGGCTTGAAGCCGAACGGTTTGCAAAAATGCGGTAGGCGTCGTCTTTCTGTACCGACGAAACCCCGACTGGAGACTGCGTATCACGGCGAACGCTTGCGTAGTCGTCATGCAACGGCCCGCAAAGGTGGTCGAATTGTTCGAATGGATCCGCGGCTGTAGTTGCCATGACAAAGTTCCTCTTTTCTCCCGTAGCATCTAGATGTTAAGTCTGTACGTTACGGTATCGGGTTCGGCTGACGTTAAAATCACACGGTGCGCGGATTTCGATATGCCGGCCATACACAGCACGACGGCGCGCACGATAGACCGCTACCGATGTAGGTAAGCATATTAAACCCAGGACGCGAAACGCCCGGGCGCAGCCGGGTTCTGTTAGTGTCGCCCGAAGTGATGGAAATCAAGATTCTATCTGCTGAGGCTGCGTAGCAGCTATTCCGTTTCTCCGGCTAGGGTTGTGTGATCGCGAGTGAATACTCCACCGCCTAAAGGCGGTGGCTTCGGATTACGGCTGGAAGCCGGATTGGTCGGCCAGTCGGGGTCGAGATATTCGCGTCGAACTGTTCCGATCAATCGTTCGACAAACAGATGTGACCTCGGGACGTACGGAACTGACTTGATTTCATCGATGCCGCAGACCCACAGGTTTGCGCGCCAGCGGTGAAAACGGAACAGCGGATCATTACCCGTGCTTATATGCTTAGCTAACGGCTGACCCACAACGGAGGAATTTAACACCCGACAAACGGCGACGCCGTCGAGAATTTCGCCTTCGACGCCAAACCCGATGATGCGGCGTGTGAAACGATCCATAACGACCATAACCCAATGACTACGCAGTAGGATTGACTCGCAGCGAAAAAGATCCACGCTCCAAAGGCTATCTTTAGTATGTGCGATGAAGGTTAACCAAGAGGGCCCATTGGAACCAGAGCCATCGGGTTTATAGTGCTTCTCCTATACGCGCCGAACTATGTCTTTGTTGAGCTCAATGCCGAAGGCAACAGCGATCTTTTGGGCAATGCGAACGCAACCGAACATGGGATCGCGTGTCTTCAAATCAACAATGGCAGCGATCAAATCTGGAGACCGCCTTTTCGGACCCGGCTTGCGTCGATGAGCTGTATATGAAAAAAGCAGACGCTACTTTCGATTGGCCAAAGCCTTGTGGAATTTCAACAATGTTCTGGTAACAATGAGCGCTGACAGTTTTGAGATCCGGTGCAGCTTGATGAACAAGGTGGTCAACGCGAGCACGAAACGATCGAGCGTCGTCAAATTCGGGGCGCGCTGCCTCGAACGATTACTGATCATAATCTGATGCTTCAGTAACAACGATTCGGCAGCAACGGCGCGAACTCCACCGGGGCGCAGGAGTTTCGTGCCTGTCGCGAGCAGATGGATTGCTAAGAAGAGCAAATCACGCATGATCTCAACGTTATCAGCCTCGTCAATATTCGCAAGACTCCACGATGAGTCCGATTCGCGCTAGCATTTACGAATTCGCCACCCTCAGGTAGAAAAAGCAAAATTTTGCTTTTACTATCACTATCGCCAGTTGTCAGTTCAGCAAGGAGAAGAACGAAAGCGAGTTTGGACGACCGCCGTTCGCCCCGACGGGCTACGACGTTTGTGAAGCGACGGTTTCAAATTACAGGCATCGATGTCGAAAACCACCATCGCAAAGTCGGCGGACATTTCTTGTAAACATCGTGCAGCGCTCGCAGCCGTAGACTTCTTAATTGTTCCGACCGTGAAATTTGACGTGCTGCATGTCTTTGTCGTCATCGAACGTGCACGTCGACGTGTGGTCCATATCAATGTTACCGCGCATCCAACGGCGAAGTGGATATCTCAGCAGATCACCGAAGCATTTCCGTTTGAGTCGGCACCGAGATATTAGATCAGAGATGGCGATGCGAAATATGGATCAGCCGTAAAACGGCGAATTGCCGCATTGGGGATTAACGATATTGTCACGACGCCAGCATCGTTTTGAGGGGGTGCGTACGTGGAACGTGTGAACGGGTCCATCCGTCGGAAGTGCCTCGATCAAATTAAAATCCTGAACGCACGGCACCTGCGCCGGGTGCCGAAAAAATACATGAAATATTACCACGAGCACGGGACACCCTTGGGGTTGGATAAAGACGCGCCGATTACTCGCGACGTTGAAGACCGTGATACAGGTAACGTTGTTGCCGTATCATTTCTTGGCGGACTTCATCATCGATACATAAGACTTGCTGAGTGATGAAAATCTAATTTTTAGGATGTACAGCGTTTGTTCGTAGTGTAATCTTCCCGCGGCGGGTAAAAATCAGAACACGTTTGCCGTCGGTACATTGGTGGTCGCACGGCGCAAAAGCGTTGCGGGTAATGCCTCGACCTAACCTTGATGGAGATCCTTATGTCGACACGAGCATCCATGCCCCCGCACACGGGATCCGGCAAGGTCCTGAGAGTCGGGATCGTCGGCCTCGGCCAGGCCTCCGGTCTCGTCCTCAACTGGGAGAGCCAGGATTTCCGCAAGCTTCCGATCCGGTTTACCGCCGCGGCCGACTTGCGCCCGGAAGCGCTCGAGCGCTTCGCGGCAGAGTACGACGCCGAGGTCTATACCGACGTCACCGAGATGTGCAAGAGTCCGAACATCGATTGCGTGTACGTCGCCTCGCCCCACGAACTGCACAAGGAACACACCGTGATCGCCGCCTCACACGGCAAGCACGTGCTGTGCGAGAAACCGCTGTCGCTGTCGACCGATGAAGTCGACGAGATGGTGCAGGTCTGCGCTCAAAACAAGGTCACCCTCGTCGCTGCGCATTCGCACGCAATGGACGCCCCGATCCGAAAGATGCGCGAAGTCATCACGAGCGGCGTCCTCGGCCGTCTGTGTTTCATCAACACCATGAACTACAACTTTTTCAACGCGCAACCGTGGCCGACCGGCGAACTGAAAATGTGGTGCGGCGATCTGTACAACCAGGGGCCGCATCAAATGGATATCGTGCGCTATCTCGGCGGCGGCATGGTGCGCTCCGTGCGCGCGCAGATGTTGTGGGACGATCTGCGCGACGTCGCTGGCGGCTACTCCGCGTTCATCGAATTCGATAGCGGTACGGTCGCGACCGCATTATTCGACTGGCGTGGATATTTTGACAGCACGGAATATACATTCGCGGCTAGCGAGGGCGGCTGGGCTCAGGACCCGCGCTCGCACCGCTTCGTGCGCGATAACATGAAAAAACTCCTCGCCGAACGGACATCCGAAGAGGCGGAAACCGAATTGTGGAAACTGAAAAACGATCTGCGCTATGCCGGGGTCAACGACGAAAACGCATTCCGTAATTGGGGCTACGCACCGGTCGACGACACGTTTAAAACGTTCGCGGAGCCGAAACAGCCATTTTTCGGGCTCACCATATTAAGCTGCGAACGCGGGATCATCCGCCAGTCACTGGACGGCCTGTACATCCACGGCGAAAACGGGGTTGAAGAGATCAGGGTCACAGGACATTCCGGCCGCGCCGCCGAATTGATGCAGGTCTATGACGCGGTGTTCAATGACACACCCACGTTTCACGACGGGCGCTGGGGCAAGGGTACGGTGGAACTGTGCCAGGCTATTGAGCGTTCGGCGAACGAAAAACGCAGCGTCGAACTGCACTACCAGGTGCCCGTCGGCGACGATTAGCCCGCCGATGCGCCAAACCCGCAAACATGAGATCGCCATGAACACGAATCACGAGCCCAAACGCCGCGCAAGCGCACTCGACCTCGACGCACTGGTAAGGCCTCACGAAGGACGCGTCAGCCGGTCGATCTTCAGTGATCCAAACATCTACGAGCTGGAAATGTCGCGTATCTTCGCGCGCACGTGGGCCTATATCGGTCACGAATCCGAGCTCAGGTTGCCCGGCGATTTCATTACGAATCATATCGGCGAAGATCCCGTCATCGCCGCACGCAACGCAAACGGCGAAATCCATGTCATGCTGAACGCGTGCACGCACCGTGGCCGCACCGTCTGTGCGCTCGATCGCGGCAACGCGAAGTCGTTCACGTGTTCCTATCATGGTTGGACCTTCACACCCGACGGGCGACTTGCGGGCGTGCCGCGCGCGGATGAGGTGTATTACGGCGAACTCGACCGTTCGCGCCTTGGTCTGCGTAAAGCGCCGCGTATCGAAATCCATAACGGCCTGATTTTCGCGAACTGGGACGAGCACGCCGCCACGCTAGCCGATTTCCTCGGCACGGACTTGCTGTGGTATCTCGACCTGCCGTTCGCAGGCGCGCTCGGTGGCCTCGAAGTCGTCGGACCGGTGATGAAATATCGGATCAAGACAAACTGGAAGATCCCCTCGGAAAATTTTGCCGGCGACGACTATCACGTTTTACATACCCATCGCTCGGGCTTCGAGACCGGCTTTCTGCCGGATTACGACACGCTCGGCGATTACATTGCGTACTTCGACCACGGCCACGGCATGGGCGATATTCCGAAACCCGGTCGAGCACTGAACAACGACCTCGGCCTCGCACAGATGCTCGGCCCCGAGGCGGTCGAATACGTACACGCTTACCAGAAACGGTTGCAGGAACTGACGACGCCGGAACAGGCGAGCATGCACGGCCTCGGCGAAGGCAATGTTTTTCCTAATCTGTCGTGGATTAAATTCGGCTGTTTTCACATCCTTGGGCTTTTTCAATGGCATCCGCGGGGTCCGCATGAAGTCGAGGTGCGCCAGACAGCGTTGTTCGACACGCAGGCACCACAGATCGTAAAAGACTTTGCCCGCGCACAGATGTCGCAGGAGAATGCCGCAGCCGGCATCTTCGGCCAGGACGACGGCGAAAACTTCGAACAGATCACGGCTGCCGGCAGAGGTTACATAGCGCGGCACAGCGAGTTCGATTACTCGATGGGCCTGGAGCACGAGGGGGAAGTCGCCGAGCCCGGGTATCGCGGCTCGCTCGGCCCGCATTTCTCCGAGCAAAATCATCGCAATTATTATCGCTATTACCTCGATCTAATGAAGAAACCGGAGAACGGCCATGGTTGAGGCGAACGGCGATCTCCACCGTCAGGCGGAGATCTTTCTCTACCGAGAAGCGAAACTGCTCGACGACGGTCAGTTAGACGAGTGGCTGAACCTGTTCACGGACGATGTGCGGTACTGGATGCCGATCACTGAATCGCTCGCGGTTGGCGCGGCGCACGAAGGCGCGGGGGAATGGTCGATCATCGAAGAAGACAAGCGCTTCCTTGCGTTGCGCTGCGAACGTCTGGGCGGTAATTTCGCGCATTCTGAACAACCGCGCTCGCGCACCCGGCGTTTCATCAGTAACGTCCTCGCGACACCAAATGACGACGGCGCACTCCTCGACTGCAACTTCATTGTCTTTCAGTCGCGCACCAGCGAGAGTGAAACATTTTTTGTCGGGCGGCGCCGGGATCGGGTTGTCATAGCGGACGAGACGTGGAAGATTGCGGAACGCTCCGTGTTTCTCGATCACCGCGTACTGCCGCGCGCAATTTCATTCTTTTTCTAACGGAACCGCGACCATGACATCGACATTCTGGGTCGACGCGCTCGACGCGCAAGTGCGGCGGTTGCTGATCAACGGCCATTCGACGCGCTGGATCGAAGCCGGCGACGGCCCGCCGCTGATCCTGCTGCACGGACTGAGCGGCCACGCCGAGACCTGGATCCGGAACCTCGCGCCGCTGTCTGCGGCTTATCACGTTTATGCGCTCGACATGCTTGGACACGGCCTCAGCGCGAAACCCGAGATCGATTATTCCGTCAAAGTACTTGCCCGGCATATCCTAGATTTCATGGACACGCTCGGTCTCGAGCGCGCCAGTTTTATCGGCCAATCGCTTGGCGGTTGGGTCGCCGCGTGGATCGCGATCGAGCATCCTGGACGCGTGACTTCTTTCGTGAATGCGACCGGCGCTGGCCTGCAATTGACGGACGACGGCGAAGAGATGACGCGCAAGATCGGCGCAAAAGTACGCGACGCGACCAACAAAGCACTGGCCGCGCCGACGCGAGACTCGGTGCGCGAACGCCTCGAGTGGCTCATGTACGACAAATCCCTCGTCACCGACGAACTCGTCGAAGTCAGGTATCGCATGTATACCGCACCCGATTTCGCACTCATCGCGCCGCGCATCATCGACGCCGTGACCGCCTCGGTCGATTTCGACGAGATGCTGACGCGCGAGAACCTCGCGCGCATCGTGTGTCCGACCCTCGTTCTGTGGACCCGCCACAATCCGACGATGCAGTGGGACGTGGGCAAGCAGGCAAGTGAAACAATCACGGGCGCCACGTTCTATCTCATGGAAGATGCCGGGCATTGGCCGCAATTTGAAAAGCCGGATGAATTTCACGCCGTTGTCATGCCGTTTCTGCGCGCAGCGAGCGGCCAGTGATCACTCGGAGAGGATTTTTAAAGCCCGGTGCGGCGAGCGACGCAGAGTCCGCGCCTGCAACTACCGTATCCGCATTGCTGAACGCACGATATCACTTTACGACAGCTGGCTATTGCCGTTTTTTGACCCACTCAATGGGCTTTCGCGAAATACAGGGGAACACAGAATGAGTTTATGGCTTGATATGCTGGGCACGACGGTACGCATGGTGGAAACCCCGACTTACGGAGCGACACGCATCGCGGAGGCCGGCCAGGCGCATAAAGAAACCGTGTTTTTCATGCACGGGATCGGCGGACACCTCGAGGCGTATGCCAGAAATCTGACCGCCCTGTCGGATCGGTTTCATACGGTTGCCTATGATTACGTCGGACACGGATTATCGAACAAGATGATCATGGATTATTCGCCGCTCGTCCTCGTCGATCACCTGATCGAACTCATGGACGCGCTTGGCATCACGCGCGCCCACCTCTGTGGCGAGTCGCTGGGCGGATGGACGGCGGGACATTTCGCCAGCCTGCATCCCGACCGTATCGAACGCCTGATCCTGAACACCTCGGCGGGGATCCCGATCATCACGGACAAGGGCCGCGCCGAACTGCAGGAACTGATCGATCTCAGCCAGAAAGCGGCGGGGCACGGGCCGCCGACTTACGAAAGTATCGAAAATCGCATGAAATGGCTGTTCCACCCCAACAACCACCATATGATTACCGAAGAACTCGTCAAAACGCGTCTCACGTTTTACTCGGAGCCCGTCATGAAGGAGGTGGCACCGCGCGTGCTCGCGATGATCCCGATGCACGACGATTTTTTAATCCCGCTCGAGCGCATCAAGTGCGAAACGCTGTTCCTGTGGACCAACGACAATCCCGTGCAGGACGTGGAGACGGCCCGCCGCAGTGCCGGCCAGGTTACCGGTTCGCTGCTGTATGTGATGCGCAACGATTCCGCGCACTGGCCGCAATACGAAGCGCCGGAGGAATTCAACGACGTCGTCGGTCGCTTCCTGAGTGACGGAAGGGTCTGAACGGTGGCAACAATAACATCGGATCGCGACACGATCGAACCCGGTCGCTACCGTGACGCCGTTATCGGGTTTCGTAATCACTGGTACCCGGCGATGCGCAGCGCCGATATCGCCGAGGATGAGGTGAAGCCCGTCACGATCCTGGGCGAGGACATTCTGTTCAAACGGGTCAGGGATCGGGTGTACGCCGTACGCAACAGCTGCGCGCATCGCGGTTATCGTTTCTCGGATAACGTCGAGTGTTATACCCGCAACACGATTACCTGCCCCGTACACGCGTTCACGTTCAACCTGCGCAACGGCGAACTCGTAACGATACCGGGCGATCCGGACAGCCCGCTCATCGGTAAGCTGAAACTCCACGCCTACCCGATCGAAGAAATCAACGATCTCGTTTTTATTTTCATCGGTGACATCACGCCGCCGCCGCTCGCCGACGACGTGCCGCCGAGATTTTTCGCTGACGGCTTGACCGTGGTCGCCGCCGTCAACGTCGAATGCGACTGCAACTGGCGCATAGCGGCAGACTCCGGGTTCGATCCTAATCACATCTTCCTGCACAAGCACAATGACTTGCTGAAGGAATTGCAACTGCCATTCCCGATCGCGACGCGCCTGAAAGACGGCGATACGTTTGCTGAGATCGAACTCGTCGAAGGCGACGGCCCGAAAGGGGTGACGGATCGCCTATCCGCAACCGTACCCGTCTACGAACACTCATTCGAGTGTGATGGCGAGACCGGCACGATGCGTTCGATGTACCCGCCAGACGGGCCCGAGGGCATGGCCGCGCAGGGGTTCGGCGCGATCGAGGGGTCGCTGTGGCTGCCCGGCGTGTTGAATGTGAACCCGTGGCCGATCCCCGGCATGACGCACTTCGAATGGTGGGTCCCCATCGACGAACACCGTCATCGATATTTTATCTGCTGGGGTAAATGGGTAACGGAACCCGATGCACAACAGGCTTTTCGTGAAGAAGTTGCGAACAAATGGATAAGGCTCGGATTTGAAAACTTCAACCGTTACGACGTGCTGTTGAACAACGGCATGCAGGCATATTACGCGGGCGGCGATCGGCACTACGGTGAGGGCTACGTTCTGTCGCGAACCGACGGCGGTACGATTGCCTGGCAGCGTCTTGCATCCCGGCACAACCGCGGCATTCAGCGGCGCTATGGGAATCGCCCGGAAAGATCCCGGTAACGTATTAACCCAATTTGCAACCCGCCCAGCCGATCCGCGCGACCTCGGCAATCGCCGCGCTAACCGCGGCTGCCACCCGCGTCCCGCAGCGTTTCGCTAGCGCGGATGTTCCGTTACTGTGCAATATCGCGCTTAAGCGAGCGGCAACCGGTCCATCGGTGTCTACGTGAGGATTTCAGGGTCGACAGATTCTTTTCTTGCCATGTAGTTACACCTTGGGTTGGTCACGAGCATTTATTCGCGAATCCCGACGGAACTTCCTAAAGGGCAGTAGAAGGATCTCGTTCGGCTTGCCGCTTGAACAATAAAATCAACCTCGGCTATGAAACCACTTTTGCACAACTTGACGCACACAACCTCTAAAAATCGCTGCTTATTTTATCGTGTAATACCGGTCGGTAGGCCGATAACGAGAAAATGGCACAGTTTCCGTAGCTTGCCGAATAGTACTGAATTGTTTTCAAACACTCTCGGACCATCACCCGGTGAAAAGCGCTCGTTCGATCAATGACTGGATGAATCGCTCGACCATCGCGTCGTCTCTGTGGCGAAATTTCATCTGAGCGATCATGTGGCCCGAACCCATGATCAGATGAGCACCCATCGTGGCGTCGATTTCGTCATGGACTTCACCAGCGGCCTTGCTTTGTTCGATCAGGGTCTCAAATTTTGCAAGAACGCGATCCTGAAACTCGATATAACTCGGCCACGTCGGCCCATCGAGAATCGTGCTCCAGTTCATCCATATCTTTATGTAATCAGGATAGGTGTCTACGGCGTCGGCAAAGCCGAGCAGTACTGAGCGGATCGTATCCGTGCTGGAGCCGGCCTTACCGATCGTTTCATCCAGAATTTTCAGTAAAAATTGCTCGACTTCGGCAATGACCTCGAACGTGAGAATTTCCCGGGTAGCGAAATACTGGAACACCGTGGGCACCGATACGCCGGCGCGGCGAGCGATGTCGGCATGTACCGTGGAACCAATTCCTGTACGGCTGAATTCCTGCACCGCACATATCAGTAGTTGCTTGCGGCGTTGTTCAGGCTGCAAACGCCCCGCGCGTTTACGGCTTGGTTCCGCCGGCTCGTCAATTTTTGACGGGCGACCCTTATTGACAAGTTCCATATCGGTCATAGTTGCTCGGTCGTTATGTCATTGCCATCTTAATCGAATGCGCGCACGCGTGGGACGCGACGACGAGATTGGATGTTAAATCGCAGGACCGAATTAATTGACGGACACCCGAATGAAAGCGGCGGTGACCATCTCTCAGTCGATCGGTCTTTACGATGCGATCATCATTGGTGCCGGTATTTCGGGCATGGCCCAGCGGTATAAACGGCGCGAGATCGGTCTATCGGTGCGTGTGTTTGGGGCAGGTACAGAGGTCGCTGGAACCCGGTACCAGCATCGCTATCCCGGTTGCCGATTTGATTCACTACCTGGGCGATCGTGGTTACAGGCAGGTAGAGCCTTTTCAGGATGCAGAACGCGCGTGGATGGAGCATGTTGGAGAAACCGCCGAAAAACCCTGTTTGCGGACTGCCGATTCCTGGTTCATGGACGTTAGCCCGAATTTCGCGGCGAGAAAGCGCACATTCATGCTCTACGCCCGAGGCGTGCCGGTTTGCAAGAAAACCTGTGACGACGTGGTGGCGGGCGATTACTCAGGGCTTGTGCTGCGTTAGCCGGAATATCCGCGCTCAGTCTCGACGACGTTTCGACATCTCACGAGCGGGGACACTGCCCTTCAGAGCGGCCTATCCAGTCACTCGAGCGGTGGTGGCACGGGATCGACAAGTGGGTTTATCGTATTGACAAGTTTGTTATTAGTAATAAACTCTCCTAGTCTGTTAACAAATTTATCAATAGCGTTGTCGTCGGTTCAGCGCGTCTGCAGGAGCGCATATGGCAAATCGCCTCGCCGGAAAAACGGCGCTGTTAAAGGGTGCTGAGCTTGTGCAAGGTGCCGAAGGCGCGAATGTCATGTCGTTCCTCGCGTCCGACGCGGCTTCTATTTCGGGCACAGAACGCATGAACGATGGCGGTTACACCGCGACCTGACAACCGGAGACAATCAGCATGTCAGATACATCCACACGAACGCGCGGCAAAGTAATCCCTTTCCGCTATTTCGAACCCGCAAAACGCCGTGCGACCCAGTACGAAGAGGTCACCATGCACGTCCAGTGGGATCCCAAAAACTTTGCCAGTCAGGGATGGTTTAACCTCGACCAGAACGGCCGCCCTGCCTGGGACGACAAAACGACCCTTCTCAAGGCCAAGGATTGGTGGGCTTATCGCGATCCCTCGGAAGAATGGTTTCGCCCATATGTCTCGCGTCAGGCGGCGACCGGGGACTCAATCGCGCGTGCGATTGAAGGTGCGCGACGCGCGGATCTGTTCGGTGGTTTTACGCCGCGCTGGCGCGAGTTTTTGGCTACCCATTACGCAGTCTACCGCTACCCTGAATATGGCTTGTTTATGTCTTTGTGCTACGCGCAACGCGAAGCGCTGTCTGACGTCGTCGCGAGCCCCATCGTATTTCAGGGGCTCGAGAAGGACCGTCATGCCCAGGACATCACCCTGTACTGCATGGAACTTGAGTCCGAGATTCCCGGTTTCAGTGATGAATCGTGTAAATCCTTGTGGATGGAATCGCCGATCTGGCAGCCGACACGCGAAGTCGTCGAGTTGCTCATGGCGTCGCGCGACTGGGGCGAAATCAATTTCGTCATTAATCTGATTCACGAGCCCTTGCTGGCGGCCTTATTTTCGCGCGACCTGGTCATGCGGTTCGCGCCGCGCCACGGCGATCCGGTCACCCCGACAATCGCTGAAGGCGCCGAAAACGATCGTCAACACCGACAGTTGGCGACCGTGGCCCTGGCAAAATTCTTAATCGAACAGGATGAGGGGAACGCCGCAATCATGGAAGCCTGGGTGGCACAGTGGGCGCCCCGGGTAATCAAGGCCATGACGGCATTGGCGCCGCTGTTCAAAATGATGGACATCGAAGTGGATACGTTCGACGCCGCCAGCAGCCGAGTGACCGGGCAATGGCGCGCGTTAATGGCCGAGATCGGATTAAAAGTAACCAGCGAGGCGGCAGCATGAACGCGACGGTCCTGAAGCAGACCCACCGGGTCAGCGCAAAGCTGATGGCCGGCGAAGAGGCCGATGCAATCGTCGCCGCCGCCTTTGTTGATAACGCGGACATCGAGGTGGAAGACCATGGCTCGTACGTCACGATCAACGGTCCCGTACGGCTCGAGTTTTCGATCGCGACGATAAGCGAGGAACTCGGACGGCCATATGACGTGCCGACGCTGCTGGTTGTGCTGGCGAGTTACACCGGACAGGTGGAAGTTCAGGACGATCGTGTTTCTATCAAAGAGGCCCTGAGCGCCTAGGGGATCGGCGGATTCCCATTTAATAAATTTTATATAAGGAAGCAATCATGGCGGGATCACTGAGCAAGGCGTACGACCGCGTTAAGTCGATCGACTGGGACCCAACCTATATCAGGCCGGAGCAGAAGCTCGTTGAAAAGACCCGTTTCTATCTCGAAGGCCTTAAACCCGTCGATCCGTTCAAGACCTGCGTCGGCGAGTACTTCAAGATGGAGCAGGAAAAAGACAATCGACACTACGCCATTCTTGAAGCCGCGAGTCGGCTGAGCAGTGGCGAGCCCGACGCACGCTGGATGGAGGGTATGAAATTTGGGTTGTCGAATTTATCTGCGATTGAATATTCAGCCGGACGCCAGATGGGCCGAATGGCCAGGACCGTCGCGCCGATGGAGTTGCGCCAGGGTTACATGATGCAGGTGCTCGACGAGATGCGTCACACCCAGCTCGAGATGAATACCTTACGGCATCACATGCGTAGTTGGCGGGATCCTGCCGGTTACGACATCGCCCTGCACGCGGCGGGCAGCAGCGTCGGGGGCGGCATTTTTCGCGCATTGTGTGAGGATTTCATGACCTGCGATCCGGTCGAAACGTCACTCGGGCTGCAGATGTTCGTCGAGACGGCGTACTCCAATATTTTCTTTGTTGGTCTTTCCTCGGCCGCCGCCGCTCACGGTGACAAGATGCTGGCTTCAACCATGCTGACCATCCAGTCGGATGAAGCGCGGCATATGGCGAATGGTTGGGCCACTCTCACCACGCTGCTGCAGGACGACCGGAACATTCCACTGATCCAGGACGCGCTCGACAAGTGGTCCTGGCGTACCCATATGAGTTTTGGCGTCGGTAATAACCTGTTCGCGGATTACTTCGTCACGAACCGTCAGGAATCGGCCAAAGAAATGAACATGCGCTGGCTGTTCGATGAATTCTATGGCGGTTTTTATCAAAAGCTCGAGCAGTACGGCATCAAACAGCCGAAGCACCTCGACCGCATGATCTCGGACCAGGACTGGTTATCGCATTCCGCGGCGATCTATCTGTTCGGTGCGTGGCCGGTGTTTTATCACCGCTACGATCCCATGACTGCGAAGGACATGGACTGGTTCGAAAAGAAATACCCCGGCTGGTACGAGCACTACGGGTCTTTCTGGGAAGCTTACAATCAGATGACAGATCCGGACGAGGCGAAACTCGTGATCAAGGAACTCGGCGGCTTGCCGAATTTCTGCCAGGTTTGCCAGTTACCGACAATCTTTCCACGCCCGGATAACAATACGGGCCGGTCGCACGTGCACAACGGCGAAAACTATATCTTCTGTTCCGAAGGCTGCGAGGAAATCTTCCTCAACGATCCGAGCCATTACAAGGGCTTTGAAGGATTCCTCGATCGTTATCAGGGTTTCGATCTGGCAGACGTCACTCTGGATATGGGCTTCGTGCGCGAAGACGGCAAGACGCTGATCGCACAACCGGTGCTCGAGCCGAAGCGGATGTGGACAATTGATGATCTGCGTCGCTGCGATTACGAAGTGGTAAAACCGCCGCCGCCGCCGACGGCTGCGGAACTCGCTGCGTGACAGTCACCGTTACGCTGAACCCCTTTGGGATCGAGTTCGACTGCGGAGAGGATGAGACCATTCTCTCCGCAGCACTCCGCCAGGGAATAGGTCTGCGTTACGGCTGTAAACATGGCGGCTGCGGCACGTGCAAGGCGCAAGTCGCGGAAGGCGAGGTGGATGTTGAGGACGCTTCCGGATTTGCGTTAATGCCGTTCGAGCGCGATGCCGGGATGGCATTGTTGTGCACTGCCTACGCACTCGAAGACGTCGTTATCGAACTCGAAAATTACGATGAAGCGGAGCTTGCCGCGGCGCGGCCGATCCGGGAGTTTGAGTGTCATGTAGAGAACGTTGCGCCAATTTCGCGTGATATCTGGCGACTCTTACTGCGGGTCGACGAGCCGCCCTTCGAATTCGACGCGGGCCAATTCGTCGAAGTCAACGTCGCCGGTACGGATGAATGGCGTGCGTATTCGATGGCAAATGTGCCGAGCGACACGGATCACATTGAACTGCTCATTAAACATATTCCGGAAGGTCGATTTTCCGGTTTCATGGCGGACGATCTTGCCAGTGGTGATGTTGTTCGGGTCCGCGGTCCGTTCGGCCAATTCAAGCTGAACAAAGGGTTCGCACCGATTGTTATGGTGGCCGGCGGTTCCGGCATGGCGCCGATAATGTCCATGCTGCGTGCACTCGCGGAGCAGCGCAGCGAACGCGACATCATCTTCTACTATGGCGCGCGCACGAAACTCGATCTTATTGGCGACTTCGAAATCGCCTCGGTCGCCGCCGGACTTAAGTCGTTCACCTATATTCCTGTCTTGTCCGAACCTGATTCCGGCGCGGATTGGAATGGAGAAACGGGACTCGTGACCGATGCGATCGGCAAGTCGTCGTCGAACCTGCGCGGCTCGGAGGCCTATCTTTGCGGACCGCCACCGATGATAGACGCAGCGATCGAGGTATTGAAAGAAAACGGCATGTTCAGTTCCCGCATCCGTTTTGATAAGTTCGTGAGTACGGCCGAAGGCGGAGCCTGAAGCGCGGTAATCGACGATAAAGCGGGAGAATCAATCTATGGATGAGCCGTCAACGCGGGATCTGCGTGTAGCGATCATCGGTGCCGGTATGTCCGGTATCGCGGCCGCGATTAAACTGCGCGATCAAGGTTATCGCGACATAGTAATCTACGAGAAAGCCGAGCGACTCGGTGGCACCTGGCGCGAGAATACTTATCCAGGCCTGTCCTGTGACGTTCCTTCGCACTTGTACTCCTACGCTTTCGAACCGAACCCGCAGTGGAGCCACCTTTTTTCGCCTGGCGCCGAGATACAGGCTTATTTCGAAGGCGTCGCAAGAAAATACGATGTAGAACGGTTAATTCGCTTTAACAAAGCGATCACGCGCGCCGAATTCATCGACGGTCAGTGGCACTTAACGACGAGCGACGGCGAGCATGCAAACGCGGACATGGTGATTGCCGCTACTGGCGTACTTCACCACCCCGCTTACCCAGACATCGACGGTATCGATGATTTCAAGGGCGCGTGCTTTCACACCGCCCGCTGGGATCATGAAGTGACACTCGAGCAGCAGCGGGTTGGTATTATCGGGACCGGTTCGACCGCGATGCAGATTGTGCCGGCCATTATCGATAGGGTTGCTTCGTTGTCGTTATTTCAGCGGACTGCGCAGTGGGTCGTAGCGATGTCGAACGAACCTTATAGCGCTGAAGAAATCGAGGAATTCAAACGCGCTCCCGAAACGATGCGCGCTGTCTATGAGCATTGGGCGCACCGCTTCAATCACCGTTTTGGCCGCGCCGTTATCGGGGATCAGGACGAAATCGCGCGGATCACAAAACTCTGCGAAGCGAACTTGCAGGAAAACGTACACGATCCCGAACTGCGGCGACAGTTAACGCCGAACTACACGGTGTGCTGCAAGCGTCTGATCATGTCGGATATGTTCTATCCGGCGATTCAAAAGCCGAATGCCAATTTGGTGACGACAGGTATCAAACGCGTAGAGGCGGGTGGGGTACGCACGAGCGACGATGTATTGCATGAACTCGATGTGCTGGTGCTCGCCACCGGTTTCGACGCGCACGCATTTATGCGCCCGATCGAGGTTCTTGGTGTTAACGGTATGACATTAGAAAAGGCGTGGACGCATTCGAATAAAACGCACCGCAGCATTTCTATTCCAGACCTGCCGAATTTTTTTATTCTGATCGGGCCGAACAGCCCGGTCGGCAATTTCCCCTTGATTCTCGTCGCTGAGCTGCAACTCGATTACATCGCTCAGTTAATGGATACCGTGCGCGATGGTCGCTGCAGCGCGATCGCCCCGCAACGCAGCGCCGCCGATCGATTCCACGACGACGTCCGCGAGGCAATGCAAGGCACAATCTGGATGTCAGGCTGTAAAAGCTGGTATATCGATAAAAACGGCACACCCGTGACCTGGCCCTGGGATTTTGAACGTTTCCGCGACGATATGCGTGCGCCGGATTTGAGCGAGTACGAGCTGATCGCATGATAGCTTGGGCGTGAATCGTGCGCGCATAATCGCAACGGGCCGTCCGGGTAGAATTTCCAACATGGCTAACAACGATGGCACGAAGACGGTGATCGCACGGGGGCTTGATCGGCCAGAAGGATTCGACGTGGCGCCGGATGGCAGCATTGTACTAGCCGAGGTCGGTAAAAAAAGAATCATTTTCATTGACGTTGCGACCGGCAAGGTGACGGAAATTGCGCGTAATCTGACGATTGGTTATCCGGCTGCGGCGGGCACGCCGCCCGTCTACATCACAACCGGGGTCGGTGTCTCGACGAGCGGGGCGATTTACGTGTCTTCGGACGTCAACACCGCGCTTTATAAAATTACACCACAGTGATTCGAGCTAACGATTGCCATTACCGAACGTCTTTGGGGGCGCTTGGACTATTGGTGCGGCATAAGCGCTTAAAATGAGCAACAGAAAATCGGAGTGACATCATGGCTGAATTCGATACGGTAATAAAAGATGGGACGATCGTCGACGGAACACGGCTGCCGCGCTACCGTGGAGATATCGCGATCAAGCACGGGATCATCGCGGAGATCGGACATATCGACGGCTCTCGTGGTGATCATGTGTTGGACGCCAGCGGTCTGATCGTCGCGCCCGGGTTTGTTGACCTGCATACGCATTACGACGCCCAGTTGTTTTGGGATCCCCACTGCTCGATTTCCTGCTGGCACGGCATTACCTCGGTCGTGATTGGAAATTGTGGTTTTGGTTTTGCGCCAGTGGCGGCAACGGACCGCGAGCGCGCAATGCTCACGATGACGCGCGTTGAAGCGATTCCGCTCGCCTCGATGCGCGCCGGCATGCCGTGGGATTGGGAGAGTTATCCGGAATATCTGGATAGTGTCGAACGCACGCGTAAGGCGATGAACATCGTACCCTTTGTTCCGATCAGCCCAATCCTCATCGCGGTGTTGGGACTGGATGACGCCAAGGCCGGACGCCTGCCGACGAAGGCCGAACATGCACAAATGTGCCGGATGCTGGAGGAGTCGCTGGACGCGGGCGGCTGCGGTTGGTCGGCGCAGCGTCTACCGCCGGATGGCCCCGCGAACGTCCAGGTTGATTTTGACGGCACACCGATGCCAACCGATGTGATGCATGATGAAACCTGCATCGAGTTTGCGCGTGTTTTAGCCCGCCGTAATCAGGGGGTCACGCAATTGACGATGACCTCAAGCGATTTCGTGGCTGACCGGGATCACATGGAACAACTGGCTGAAATCAGCGGGCGACCGGTACTGTTCAATGTAATCCAGGCGTTCGACGAGAAACCCCATATTCATCGCCGCAACCTCGCCTGGCTGGAAGACTGCCGGCGTCGCGGGGTAAGAGTTTACGGGCAGGGGCTAACCACAGCGGCCGGTTACGGTTTTACGTTCGAAGACTGGAACTTGTTCGACGAAGCGCACGCATGGCGCGAAGCAACCGTCGGATCACACGACGAGAAACTTCAGAAGCTTGCCGATCCCGCACGGCGCGAGGCATTGAAAGAGGTCGTCCCATACCTGGTACTCGGGCCGTTCGAAGAAATTGTTGTCACCGGCCCGGCGACCGCTGAAACCGAGCAGTGGCGCGACCATACCGTGGGTCTCGTTGCCGAGAAAAGCGGCAAACATCCAGTCGACGCGATGCTCGACATCGTTGTGGCCGATGATCTGAAGACGGAGTTTTTTTCGATGCCGCCTAATCAGTCTCTCGATCACCTGCGGGAGATTATTGACAATCCGTATGTGCTTTTTGGTGTATCCGATGGCGGTGCACACACCAAATTTCTCACTGCCGGCCGCTTCCCGACGGAGGCTCTGATCCGTACGGTGCGCGATAATCAGTTGCTCAGCCTGGAAGACGCCCATTGGCGTTTGTCGGCGTTGCCCGCACAGCTTGCCGGGATTGGTGAACGTGGCGTATTGAAGGTGGGTGCACCCGCCGACCTGATCGTGTACGACCTGGATGGCCTTGAAATACGGCCCGCCGAAGTAGCCCACGACTTACCGGGAGGAGAGTGGCGTCGGATTCAGCGCGCGACCGGTTATCGATACGTTCTGGTCAACGGTGAAATCACGATCGACGATGACGAGCAGATGGAGAATTATTCGGGGCGTTTGTTACGTAGCGATGGACGCAGTGGTACAGCCGGCCGGGTTGCGGCGTAGGCTCTTTCCCACTTTTGCCAGTGCTATTCTCACGCACGTGGGCTGGCCGCGAAACGAGAAGCACCGGGGGTTACGGATGAAGCAAGAAACAAGTGTCGAGCTCGTTAGGCGTGCGTTCGATCTGCTGGATCGCAATGATACAACGCGATTCGACGACGTTTATTTGAGTCCCGTCGAGTCTTATACGTGCGCGAAGTGGTTGGCCTTGGAAAAGCAACTACTGTTTAAGGAGTACCCGTTACTGGCCGCGTTTTCCTGCGACTTGCCCAATCCAGGTGACTTTATCTCGAGTGATGACACGGGTGCACCACTACTGATGGTCAGGGATAACGAGGGCGAAATCAGCGCGTTTTATAACACTTGCAGACACCGTGGTTCAAAATTGGTTTCCGGATGCGGGCACGCTAGGGCTGGATTTAGCTGTCCCTATCATGCTTGGCGTTACAACCTACGCGGCGAGTTGGCGGCTATTCCTGACGAGGTAAGCTTTCCAGGGATCGACAAATCCGCACACGCGTTGGTTGCGCTCCCCGTAGTCGAAAAATTCGGCATGATCTGGGTTTGCCCGACCCCGGGAAAGACGTTTGACATTGATGCGCAACTGGGGTGCTCTAAAGGCGGTTTGGTCGCAGACTTAGCGTCTTACGGATTGGCCAATTACCATCGCTACGATCAGCGTAGACTGCACCGCAAAATGAATTGGAAATTGATGCTGGACACCTTTCTGGAGCCGTATCACTTCGCGTCGCTGCATCCCACCACAGTAAGTCCCTTCCTTTATCATAACCTGTGTCTGGTCGATACTTACGGGCAGAATCTGCGCGAAGCAGTGATTCGTAAATCTATCGAACGGCTCCGCGGCGAACCTGAGGATGCGTGGGAAATTTTGCCGCACTCGGCATTGTCGTATGTGCTGTTTCCCAATACGTGTCTCGTCATGCAACGCGATCATGTCGAGCTTTGGCGCGCTTTCCCGGCAGGCAACAAACCGGATGAATGTATTGTGCAGATGGATTATTACATTCCTGGACCCGCCGAGACGCAATCCGCCAGAGATCACTGGGAGCGCAACATGGATTTGGCGATGCGAACCGTGGTGGAAGAAGATATTCCCGGCGTAGAACGTATGCAACAAGGCTTGGTGAGTGGCGCGATGACACACAGTACTTTCGGACGCAACGAGCCGGCATTGATCCATTTTGAAAGGGAGATTGCCAAAAGCATTGGGCGCCTGTGATGGACGTTGTGCTCCTCCGTGTGGCGACGGGTTCACGAATGCCCGCTGTCAGCGGGCAACAGGTGTCGAAGGGTCGTCTGAGTCGTATTCGTTAGGGCTCGAGACTCGCGCTGTTCGTCGATGAGTGTAAGCAGATAATGGTGCTGTAATTCGGATCGATTCCCGATCGGGATTGTTACGTCTAAAACTTAACCATGCTCAGCTCGTTGCGCAACGGTCATGAATCGGCAATGTCGTTCAAGTAATGAATCAATAGGAGATCGCGGTGAAATTTGATGTGATGCTACGCGGCTCATCACTGCATATTGCTACCGAGCGTGCCAAAGCGGTGGAGCAGCAGGGGTACGATTGCTTGTGGACGGTTGAGTCGGCGCACAATCCGTTCATTCCCGTTGTCCTTGGCACCAGTGCGACGACACGGCTTGAGTTCGGGACCGATATCGCAGTGGCGTTCGCCCGGAGCCCATTTTCGATGGCCCAGGCTGCATGGGATCTGCAGGATTTGAGTCATGGCCGTTTCCACCTCGGCCTCGGAACTCAGGTGCGCCCGCACGTGGAACGGCGTTTTTCCATGCCGTTTGAGCATCCCGCCGAGAGGGTTACGGATTACATTCGCTGCGTGCGGGCCATTTGGCAGACTTATCAATATGACACTCGCCCCGAATACGACGGACCGTTCTACCGCTTCACGCTCATGAATCCAATGTTCGACGCGGGTCCTATCGCTTACAAGCCGCCTCTGATCTATCTTGCCGGCGTCAACCCACGGATGTGCCGGGCAGCAGGCGAGGTCGCCGATGGCTTTCATGTGCATCCGATGCATTCAGCCGCGTATCTCCGCGAGGTTGTGCTGCCGGCCCTCGGCGAGGGGGCGCGCGAGCGCAATCTGCGTGCCACCGATCTCAGTTTGCACGTCCCAGTATTCGTCGCCTCAGCTGATGAGCAGACTGAGCTTGATCGTCAGCTCCTAGAAATCCGCCGACAGATCGCATTCTACGGTTCAACGCCCGGCTACCGGCGTGTGCTGGAATTCCATGGTCTAAGTGAACTTGGCCCGCGTCTCAGCACACACATGCGCGCCGGTGAGGTCGATGCGATGACTGCCTTGATCCCGGACGCGCTGCTGGATGAAATCGCCATCGTCGCTACACCTGCTGAACTCGGCGCGCGCGTGGCCGCGCGCTACGACGGTCTAGCCGATCGGGTGTCGCTATATTTCGGCGAACCGCAAAGTTTTACCACGGCGGATCGGGAGCGCATGTTTACTGCGGTACGCGGCGCCTGAGGCACGGTGTACGTTATCCGTTCTGGTAGCAACAACTCATCGCGTCCAGCTGAGATCGAAAAGGGCGATGCCGAAGCTATTGGATCTGCTATCGCGAGGTTTTATCTCGATTGCTTACGCAAGCTCTGAACAAGCCATGACTCGGTATCCTGACCCCGAAATGCACGGAATCGTCGTTGTGAAGCTTCGCAAGATCCCGCTATTACGCGCGCTTCGTGCCTTGATTCCGCTCATTTCAGGCGCAAGCTGTTCGACCCGGACTTATTCAGAGCTTCCTTAGAGCATGTAAGGGTTTGCCGCTACACCCGCTTCTTCGTATTGGGTGCTCCGAACAACATTCGCAGTTTTGTTAAACTCTGGAAGCATGTATTTCCCGAACATTTCGATGCTCTCCATGATTTTTCGATGGGCATGGTCGTCCATGCGCAATATAACTTCATCGACGCCCATACTCTCGAACACGCGTACTCTTTCGATGATGTCGTCCGGCGTGCCAATCAGGAACCAGGGCAGGGCGTCGACCAAATACGGTAGGTGTCAGCATGACTAACAAGTGTTTTCGTGACGTCTGCGAGGTAGCCGTATTCGGGACTTGTCTCACCAATCGCTGCGTAGAAGGTCATCAGCAATTTGGCAAAAGCCAGCAACAAAGTCGAAGTCGATAGCCAGGAATTTTCGAACACGAACGGTGCCTTGTGCGGCAAGAATTATCACAACTGCGGGTGAGATATCCGGTTATGTTCATCCAGCGTTCGGGACTGGAGGTGAGGGCGTGGGTTACTTGGCGGCCGTCTATTCCGGCGATGGCCGGGTGCAAGCTGCCCAGTTTCCCGTCATCACCCCGTAACCTGCAATCCATTCCGGAATCGGCCGATAATAACGTAGCTCGAGATGCGCAATTCCAGCGCTTGCGGCGGCTGCTGCGACAGCGATCCAGGTACGGATCTCATGCCCGCCACAACCGCCATCGCGCGTAATTGATTCATCGATCATGCTTGCTAATGCATCAAAGTCGAACGCTTGCAAGCGAGCGAGGAACGCATGATCCCATTCCGCGTTTAGTGGCGTTCTATCGCTTGTGCCGTCGATTTGTCTGGTCGCTTCGGCGAGTACGCGTTCTTGCCGCGCCGCCCGCGCTTCGGGATCTAACCTACCGCCAGCGATAATGCGCTTTCGTATTGGCTCGGGTGCGCTCGCGAGTTGCGGCATTGGCGGGTCGTGTGAGATGCCGCCGGATGCCGCGAGAAGCACTCGACCGGGGTAGTTGGTAACGAATTCGCCCAGCGCTTTTCCGAAGGCTATGACCCTGGCAATCGGTGGGCGCGGCGGTGCCGCACAATTGATGAACACCGGCACAATCGGCGGTAAGACTTTCCAGTCGAATAACTGATCGAGTAACTGCGTAACGCCGTGGTCGACATCCATGGAATAGGAGATAGCTGCGTCGATCCCCGCCGCATGTAGGGCGCGGACGCAGTCTTCCGCGACATCGCCCGCCACCGGCAGGCTGCCGCCCGGCGTATTCCAATCGCCGACCGACTCGGCTGCGGCGCCGATACAAAAGCTCGGCATAAGTCGATAAAAGAACCCATTGAAGTGATCAGGGCCGACGGCGATGATGAGGTCCGGCGCGAATTCCGCGATCCAATTCCTGACTTCGGCAAGACAGGTATTGACTTCGTCCTCGATCGCGCTGCCGGGTGAGAGATAATCTTTGAGCGGCGAGTGCGAGGCAAAAACGGTTGCGACGGTCATTACCGTGCTCAGTTGCGAGCCAGCAGGAAATCGATGTGGATGCGGTTGAACGTCGCCGGATCCTCAAACTGCGGCCAGTGCCCGCAATTCTGCATCAAGGCAAAGCGCGCGTTTGGGATCAGCCGTGCGATACGTTGCCCGACGGAATCGTCTGCGGTTGGGTCGTGTGACGTCCACAGCACCAGGGTCTCGTGGCCGATCGCGGCCCACTCGTCGTCTGTTAGATTGTTGCGTTCACGGGTTTCCGGATCCTGCAACACCAGGATGTGCTCCAAGGCCTCGACGAAACCCGGCTGCTCATAGATCGCCATGCGGCAGGCGATGAGATCCGCAGTGACGACAGCAGGATCCGCCATTAACCATTCCAACCGTGCTTTGACTGTATCCCATGTTGGATTCTGTACCGCGGCGCGGGTCGATTGCTTAATTTTTTCCATCACCGCCGGGATCATTGTTGCACCACCCGTCGTATTGAGCGCGAGGCGCACGACGGCGTCGGGATATTTCAATGCGAAGCGCGCGGCGACCCAGCCGCCGAGCGACTCTCCAGAAATCAGCGCTCGGTCGAATCCAAGTGCGTCCATCACACTTTTCAGATGCTCGACATAAACGTCGATTTCATAGTCGACGTCTGGCTTATCGGTCCACCCGTGCCCGACCATATCGATGGCCCAGGTATTGAAATGCTCGCCGTGCTGGGCGAGATTCCGTGTGTAGCAGTCCGCGTGCCCACCGGTGCCGTGCAACAGTATCAGCGGCGGTTTATCCGATGTTCCCGCGTGCAGATAGCGGGTGCGGATACCATCGGCATTGACATACCCCTGGTCGAAGGATGCACCACGAAGGTCTACCCAGAAACTTTCATACGGTTTATTAAGATCGCTCATCGTCTGTCCATAAATTCGTCAAGAAAATCCAGCCAATCTTGTTTACGTCCGTATTCCCGCTCGATGCCCATCATTAACACACCGCGATCGCCCGCGTAGTTCATTTCATATAATTCGTGGCGTGCGCCGAAATCGGAGCCACAGGTGTCCCAGGCCAACTTGAGTAATTGTGTTTTACGCTTCCCGTCGACTTCCGCGCCGCGCAATGCTTTTTCGATGTCCTTGCCAATCGGAGAATCGAACTCGTCCATTGACACCGGTACCTGTACGAGCGCCCCGCCGCCCATGCGTCGGACCATTTTT
The DNA here is from genome assembly GCA_965216305.1 of Gammaproteobacteria bacterium. Classification (GTDB taxonomy): domain Bacteria; phylum Pseudomonadota; class Gammaproteobacteria; genus UBA11873. The sequence goes on from OZ244144.1 coordinate 1,744,980, forward strand.
ATCAGTTCGGGGTAAAAGATGGGCCCGAATGCGCGGCCCGCCTGCAGTGCGAACAAGTCCGGATAGAGTACGTCGTTTTCAGGGTCTATACAGGCCTGCGCTTCAGCCGACCGAGTCGTCGAACGCAGGACTTCTACGCGCATGGCGGCTTCGCCAAGCATTTCCATTACGTCCGGCTTAGTGGCAATACCTTGCGCCTCGGCCATCCGGTGTACGAGCGCATAAATAAACCCGAGCTTGACTTCCAGTCGGGTGTTCGTCTGATGCGCAGTTAATTCGCGCATGCGCGTGTCGCGGTACATGCGATTTAAAAGCGGAATGTCTTTGTACACAAAGACCCGGTCCCACGGCACCAGCACGTTATCGAATACGACCGTCGCATCGATCTCATCGAAACGGGAGGAGAGTGGGAAGTCGCGTGCGGCGCCGTGGTGGGCAAACGAAGGACGACAGATGGTCTTAAGTCCCGGGGTGTTCATCGGGATCGCGAATACGTTCGCGTAGTCTTCCTCCCCGATCTGGAAGGTTGGTGGGAATGGCCACACCAAGAGCTCGTCGGCGTAGGGTGCCGCGGTAGCAATTCGCTTGATTCCGTTAAGCACAATACCGTCGGCATTTTTATCGACAGCGCGCAGGCAAATATCGGGATCGGATTGTTCGTGTCGCAGTTTGCCTTTGTCGAGTTGTGGATCGAGCAGCGCGTGGGTCATGAACAGATCGTTCTTCGCCAGATACCGATAATAGTTGTACAAAGCGTCAGCGCGGTCATCCGAGCCTTCGGCGAAGAACGAACGTTTGGCCGCAAGTGCGGCCATCATCACGTTGAGAAAATCTGGACTGCGCCCGAGCATACCGCAATTCGATCGCGCCCAAATAGCATATGCCTCGCGTTTCAGGCATAACTGTTGCAGCGTATGCGGAATCTCGAAGGCGCGCCCAATTGGCTCCCCAATATCTTGCGATTCGGTTACAAGGACCTCTCGGTATGCCGGATCGTGCTGCATGTCGTAAAGCGTTGCGAGCGATTCGATCGAGGCACGGAATTCCAGGAACGTCGTGACGTCCTCGACGCGCTGCCCACCGTACCAGACTTCGCGATCGTCGCGCAGCCCCTCGATAAATTGTTGTCCCGTCCGTATGCCCATGATCGTGGTCCGTTCAGCTTTGCCAACCGTGGCCGTCGTAGTCAGCGCGCAGCTTCGGTTCAACCTGCTTTAGCTCGACGCCAATTTTCGGCAGGACTTTTTCCACCAACAATTCGTTGGACTTGAGCAGGCCGTCAATGGGTGCGGGCCCGGCCGCCATCCACGGGACGATAAGATCCGTGTTCAAGGTTTTGATCATGGCCTCGAGTTTGCGTGCAACGGTGTCGACAGATCCTGAAATAGAGTAGCCGCGTTCGCGCACGGTCTCGGGCGTATTCGGTATAGGGCCTTTTTCCCCTGGATAGCGCAGCGCTTCATTGAAGCCGAACCAATCGTGCCAGCGCGTCCAGATGTACCCGAGGCCGCGCTCGCTGATGGCATGCGCTTCAGCATCGGTGTCCGCAACCACAATGTCGCGGAAATGGCCGAGTCCACGACCCCATTCCACATTAGCTCCGGCAGCCGTCGCGGCGTTATGGTAAAGATCGATAGAGGCGCGCGCGTGTTCTTCAATAGGTGTGAAGATCACGGGTGTGATCCCTTCTCGCGCAGACCATTCGATAGTTTCGGCGCTCATGGTGAACGGGATGAAGACTTCAATGCTTTCCGGCTCTTGCAAGGTCAACGGCGCGATCCCGATTTTGTCGATCTGACCGTCTTCTCCCACCATGCCTGGGGCCATGTGCAGTGTTGCGGGATGGTCCCATTTAATACCCTTAGGCGGTATCTGCCAATGTTTTCCCTCGTGCTTGAAGAGGGGCTCCGCCCACGCTTTGCGGATAATCTCATAATGCTCGTTGAACAATTCCCGATTGATTTGGTCGTGCTTGGCGAAATCGGGATCGTTGGCAGCCGTCCAAACGGCGTTCATCTTCTGCCCGACGGTCATTACATGGCGTGCTTGATAACCGCGCGCGAAGCCCGCGCACATGCGCCCACCGGACATATGGTCAAGCATGGCGAGATCTTCGGCCATTAATATCGGGTTACGCGCCGGTAACACATTACCCATTTGTCCGATGCGCAAGCGCGAAGTCTGCATGGCCGCCCAGCAACCCAACAGAACCGGGTTGTTCGAGACCTCAAGCCCTTCGACGTGAAAGTGGTGTTCCGAAAAGGCGACAAAGTCGAAACCAAGGTCCTCGACTTGGCGCAACAAACGAGAGGCGTCGGCTAAACCGCGCTGATAATAATTCGGGTTCTGACCGGCACCACCACGTTCGAATTCCTCGGGGGTAGCTCCAGCGCTTGGTAGGAGGAAGGCACCTAGCCGTAGTTTCATAGTCGCCTCTGGTAGACGGTTGGAAGTCGCAAACGCCTTTATCGGGCTTTGCATGGGCGCCGCTTTTTATTCTTACATTTTGTTGTATACTAGTATGCAGCATCCGCTTAGCTATACGCAATCGCTTCGGGCGCTAGGTGATTAGCGGCCCACGATCTGGAACTGTTCGTGTAATGAATTCATTGCCTATCAACCTTGAATCCTCTGCAGACTTTGCCATAGAGATATCGTCAACGCGCTCTGAGGCTGCGTACAACTATGTTCGTCTTCTGCTCTTGGAGGGTCCGCTCAGTGCGGGAGAGAAGCTCTCGGTTGTTGCGCTTAGCGAAGCGCTCCAATGCAGTCGAGTCCCGGTGATGGAGGCCCTCAAACGCCTTGCTGGGGAAGGCTTCGTCGAAATATTCCCACAGGTTGGGTGTCGCGTCGTGAGTCCTAATGTAGGCGATGTGCGTGACTTTTTTACCTTGTTTGGCAACGTTGAAGGCACCGTCATCGCGTTCGCCGCGGAGCGGCGAACTGCAGATGATTTAGAAGAATTCGACGACGTGTATGCCCGTCTCGAAGCGGGAGCGCGAACCGCCGGCGGTCCGGCCGATCACGATCCCACTTACCGCCGTCTGAATTTGTTATTCCATTCTTGCGTTCATCGCATGGCGCGCTCTCCTGTATCGAGCACGATCGCGGCGGGCTTATGGGACCGTAGCGATTTTTACGTCAAGTTGACATTCGGTTCACTCTATTTTTCCGACGCGGTTAATCGTGCACACGGGCGGATACGCAACGCTATCATCGCTGGCGACAGCGAAGCTGCACGGGTTGCCACTTATGCCCACCTAACGGCCGTTGGAGATCGAGTCACCCGGCGTCTTGCTGCCGACAAGGAGCGAGCATCATAGTGTCGCGAATAGGGAGGCACGTAGCGTGACTTTGCGGTCTTATTTGGGACACTCGTCGATTAAAATCCGGCTCGTCGAATGGAAATGCAACATGGATCAATAATTGCCAGGTTTTTCCGCGTGCGTTCTGCGGGAGCTCAGCAATGATGTATCGAGCGGCTCGCGAACTAAAGAAGGGGTTGAGGCTATGAGAATTTTTAACACCCGCGTGACGTGCCGTCGCGAATGCAATATTTACATCGATCAATTCTACGGGGCAGGGCACTAACATGAATATAGACGGATTGCCGACTCAGCTCGGCTACCTCGGGTTTGGTGTAGCCGATGTCGGAGCTTGGTCCGACTATGCCGCGAACATACTCGGTCTGCAGGTTTTGCCGCCGGACGCCGACGGCAGCTTGTTGCTACGGCTCGACGAACACCATCACCGATTTATTCTCAGTGAAGATAGTCGCGACGATCTCGCCTTAATCGGCTGGGAAGTCCGCGACGAGCAAAATCTCATGGCGCTAGCCAAGCGTCTCGAATCCGCGGGTATCACTTATCGCTTAGGTGACGTCGACGCGTTAAATCGTCGACGCGTCGTTAATCTTCTGGAATTCGAAGATCCCAACGGGATTCCCACGGAGGCGTATTGCGGGCCGTTGATCGATCGCGCCAATCCGTTTCGTTCTCCGCGTCCATTGTCTGGCTTCCTCGCCGATGATCGCGGTCTTGGACACATCACAATAGCAGTGGACAGTCTACAAGACAGTCTGCATTTTTATCGCGACGTGCTTGGCTTGCGCATGAGTGACTGGATCCGCCCGCAACCAGAACGAGGCGTAGAGTCGAACTTAAATATTGCGTTCCTGCACTGTAATCCGCGCCATCATTCGTTGGCATTTTGGGAAGCCCCCATGCCGAAGCGTCTGCACCATGTCATGTTGCAACTCAACGACGTCGATGACGTCGGTAGTACCTATTATCTTTGCCAGCAAAACAATGTACCTATTGATCTTTCCCTCGGTCGGCACACTAACGACAAGATGCTCTCGTTCTACATGAAAACACCGTCGGGTTTCGACGTTGAATTTGGTTGGGGCGCGATCGAAATTGACGACGACAATTGGACTGTGCAGCTGCACACGAATGGTTCGAGCTGGGGACATTTGCCATCGTCACCCCATTGAGCAGTGACCCACCAATGACTACTGAGAGTACGCGCTAGGTCCGAGGCGGATTGTTCGCGAGTAGCCCAGTTTATTCTTCGACTTTAAGGGATGCGCATGACTGATTTCACCGCCCTCGTGGATCTCGAACGCTGCACCGTCAGTCCGCGTGTGTTCAACGACCAGGAAGTCTATGAAGCTGAGCTTGAGAGGATTTTCACACGTACGTGGCTACTGGTTGGCCATGAAAGCCAGGTCCCCGACCCGAATGATTATCTGACAACCTTTATGGGTGCCGATCCGGTCCTGGTGACCCGCGACGCTGCCGGCGACATTCGCGTACTCCTGAACTCCTGCCGCCACCGCGGTATGCGCGTGTGCCGACGCGACCATGGCAACTCGAAATTGTTTACTTGTCCGTACCATGGTTGGGCTTACGATAGTGCTGGCAAACTACGTGGCGTGCCGCAACTGGAAGACTCCTACCACAATGAACTTAATCGCGAGGAGTGGGGGCTGATCGAAATACCGAGAGTGGAAACTTTCCACGGATTGATTTTTGCGAATTTCGACGCCGACGCGGAATCGCTCACGGATTACCTCGGCGATATGGCTTGGTACCTGGAACTGATCCTGAACCGCTCGAAAAACGGCATGGTTGCGTTCCCGGGTTGCCATCGTTGGCGTCTTAGTGGCAATTGGAAACTGGCGGCGGAGCAATTCGGCGGCGACAACTACCACGCAGGTGCGTTGCATCGATCGATGGGCGAGCTGGGTATCGGCACGAAAGGTGACTTTCGTGGTAAGAATCCGTGGGTAACGGATTTTGAAGTCAAGTGCGGTAATGGTCATGGCTTCATCAACTTCGATGTCGACGGCGGTGAGTTGCCGCCTGCGCAAGCCGCGTTTTTTGAGCAAATACGGCGCGAGGCACGTGACAGGCTCAGCCCCGAACAAGCCAAACTGGTTCTTAGCGTACACGTCGGTACAGTATTCCCCAATCTGTCGATAATTTCATTTATCGGCTTCACCTCGGTGCGTGTGTGGCAACCGCACGGGCCGAAGGAAATTCACGTCTATTCCTACGGCTTGGTGGAACGCGACGCGCCGCCGGAGGTGAAAGAAATAACGCGAAAAATGCTGGGTTTTACGTTCTCGTCCGCCGGTGTATTCGAACAGGATGATGGCGTTGCGTGGGGTGACATTGCCGACTATCAAAGTGGTCCCATTCGCCGAAAATACCCACTCAATTACCAGATGGGCCACGGCCACGGCAAACGCATGGACGACAAGCCGGGTCTCATTCACCCGCCATCGACCGAGATTGGGGTGTTCGGTCTGTATGAAAAGTGGCGCGAGATGATGGCACGATGACCACCGAACTCCGAGCACAAATTGAAGAGATGATGATCGAGGAGTACTGGCTGCTCGACGATAACCGCTTCGAGGATTGGCTCGCACTCATGACGGATGACATTCATTATTGGGCTCCGGTGCGGGAAAATCTTGGCCGTGATGAGGAAGATTTTTATCGACCCCACTTGATGATGCATTTCGATGACGATCGAATGACGATGGGATTACGTGTAGCACGCTTACGCACCGGTTATGCGCATGCAGAAGAACCGCCCTCGCGTCGGCGCCATTTCGTCTCGAACGTTAAAATTCTCGACGCCAGCTCTCCAGAAAACGTGCGGGTCGCTTCAAATTTCATTATCTTTCGCAGTCGTACCGGGCTTGAGGAACATCTTTTCGTCGGTAGTCGTCGCGATCAGTGGGTACAAACGCCCGACGGCTGGCGCTTGTGTGAGCGCATGATCCTATTCGACCATGACATCATTGAAAACATCACTGTATTTGTTTAGAGGATTCTTAATCGTTAAACCTCTCGGAGCGAGTTAATGCACGATAAAGCCACAGCAATGTTTGATCTGGAGGGGCGTGTAGCGATCGTCACCGGCGGCGCACAGGGCGTCGGCAGGGGTATCGCTGAGAACCTCGCGCTTGCAGGTGCTGCCGTCGTTATCGCGGACGTCGATCAGGCGGAAAGTGTGGCGTGCGAACGTGATATTGTCGCTGCTGGTGGCGTCGCCAAGGCAATTGGCTGTGACATGGCCGTAGAAGATTCCATCAACGAATTGGTGGTTAATACTATCGAAGCCTTTGGCCAGCTCGATATCGTAGTTAATAACGCGGCCATCTATCCGATGTCCCCAATTAGTGAAATGTCGACGGAATTGTGGGACAAGGTTCTCGGGGTCAATCTGCGCGGCGTTTTTTTGCTGACGCGCGCGGCAATGCCCCACTTAAAGAAAGCGGGCCGCAACGGGCGCCTGATCAACATCTCGTCAATCGACACTTGGAAAAGCTATGTCGGTATGGGCCATTACGATGCGAGCAAAGGCGGCATCGAGGCGTTCACGCGCTCGTGTGCGCTGGAACTCGCCGGGGACGGCGTGACTGCGAATGCCATCGCGCCCGGTGCGGTAAAGACCCCCGGTTCGCTCACTGTTCGGGGTAATCTCGCGCGTGAGCGCGGGGACCCCAATACGGACATCGTCGATGCCGAATTCGCAACCCGGATTCCGCTTGGCACCTGGGCTAGCCCGGACGACATCGGGCAAGCTACCGTACTGCTCGCGACACCAGCGGCGCATTACATTACAGGGCAGACGATCTACGTCGATGGTGGACTCAAACTCACTCTCTAGGGAGACGATTATGAAAGTACCATTTAGCAAAGCAGATGCTCGCGTTTGGGCCCGTGAGAACATGCACGGGGTGGCTAATGTGGTGACACCAACCTGTACATCCGATCTATCCCGTATTAACGAGGCGGCGACCCGTCACGACATTCGCCTCGAAATCGAGTACGGTTTCTGGGGCGCGTTGATGGTATCAGAGGTCGCGATTACGCTCGATGAATATGCGCAATTCGTCGCATGGGGCGCCGAGGAAGCGCAAGACAAGCTGCACCTCATTCATCACGCAAGTTTCAACACGTTGGAAGATAATATTGCCGCAGCGCAATTGACAGAAACCCGCGGCGCCAAGCTCGCACTACTCGGCTATCCGCCTACTTTTTATCCGAAAACGGCGGACGATATATTTAACTATACCAAGGCCTTCTGTGACGCTACATCGCTTGGCATCATCCTGTTCCCGGTGCCAATTTGGGGTTTTGAGCGGATCCACCCGTCCGCGGGATTCAGTCCGCAGTTGATCGAACGGTTGCTCAAGGCCTGTCCGAATATCGTGGCCATTAAGGCTGAAGGTGGCTATCCCGCGATAGGCGGTTTTGTCGATGTCTACAATCGCTTTGCCGAAGAGGTTATCGTCATCGAGCCGATCGAGGGCAACGGCCTGCCGCTGGCGACATTACTGGATCTCCAATTTATGGGGACGAGCAATTACGATTATTTCGGTTCGGCGATCCCGCGAATTTTCAACATGATCCGTGATGGGCGCACAAACGAAGCGATGGATGAGTATTGGAAGATCTACCCGGCCCGTCAGGCCAATGTACAGGCCATGGCGATGTTGGCGGGTTCGAACTTCGTACACCGCTTGCTGTGGAAATACCAAGGTTGGTTGCAAGGTTTCAATGGTGGTCCATTGCGGGCCCCAAGTATGCGCGTGGTCGACCGCCAGATGAAAGGGCTACGCCAAGGTCTCATTGCCTCGGGCTTTGCCATCGATGAACTGGACGATGCCGAGTTTTTTATCGGCCGCAACCCGGCCTGAAGGACCCCACCATGCCACTTTTACTGGGGCCCGAAGATGTCCGACAAGCAGCTCACATGGGCAAAATGATCGATGTGATCGAAGCAGGTATCCGCGAACAGGCTGCTGGTAATGTTGTTTTGCCTGCGCGTCAGAATCTGCCAACGTCAAACGGCTTTTTCCGTGTTATGCCATGCGTCATGCGCGACGGTGGGAAAATGGGCATCAAGATTTTCAATGGCTCCGTTGAGCATGGTGTGCGTTACATCATCATGATTTACGATGAAAAAGGTGGCGAATTGCTGTGTCTGATGGACGCCGCTTACCTCACGGGCGCCCGTACCGGTGCGACCACTGGTATTGCTACCCGGTACCAAGCACGCGACAACGCGAAGACCGTTGGTATCATCGGTTCCGGGTTGGAGGCACGCACGAATTTTGAGGCTGTTTGTGCAGTCCGCGACATTAAGTCGGCGCGGGTGTTCTCGCCGACGCCAACCAATCGCGAACGTTACGCGCAAGAAATGAGCGCGACGCTCGGGGTTGATATCGAACCGGTCGGCTCAGCACAGGATGCTGTCGCCGGTAGCGACGTTGTCATTGTTGCAACGAACACAACCGCGCAAAACAACGCCGTTGCTTATTCAGGCGACTGGATGGAGCCTGGCCAGCATGTAAACTCGATTGGTGCGACTGGTGGCCAGCTGCGTGAAATCGACCCGCAAGCCTTTGGCAATGCCGACCGTATCCTGGTTGATTCGGTCATTCAGGTAAGGGAAGAGTCCGGCGACTCCATTGCTGCGGTGGACGCCGGTACCTGGGACGATGCGAAGATTGTGGATCTCCCGGCCGTACTAAGTGGATCCATGGCGCGCGAAAATCGCGAACAAATAACCTTGTTTAAATCAGTCGGTACCGCGGTACAGGATGTTATGGCTGGTTTTGCGGTATACGAAGAAGCGCGGCGCTTGGGGATTGGTAGCGATATCCCTGATTTTCTGGAGCACAAGTGCTTTTAGAGCGCGCGCGTTATCACTTGACACGACAACAATCTCGCATCAATGCAATTGGCTATTTCCCAGGCAAAGACGCGCGGCTAGTGCGCAAAAAAAGTAAAGACTAACAGCGGTACGGGAAAGCGAGGTCAGCGGACCGATTCCAATTAAAGCACGTTAACTAAAGACCCGAGCCGAGCGGTTAACGTGCTTGGCGAGCGCGCAGTAAGCGCTCCTCTAAACCAAATTTTTTGACCCTGCGGTACAGAGAGCTTCGAGCTAAGCCCAGTGCGCTTGCGATCTGCTTGACGTTCCCGTGGTACGTCTCGATCGCCAGGCACAGCGGATCGTACTCCCGCTCAAGCAGGTTATCCGAACAGTCCACCGATTTCGTTTTTACCAGATCTGGACTGAAAAATGCTTGTGTAACCCGCTTTGGAAGATCGGTTAAGACGATAGTTTCATTTGTTGCCATCACGGCAGAGCTTTCCAGCACCATGGCTAATTCTCTAACATTCCCCGGCCACCGATATTGCTGCAACGCGGATATCACCATCTTGTCGGGTTTCATGTTGCGGTTATCGTTTTGCAAGAAGTGATTAACGAGCGGTTCGATATCCCCTGGTCGTTCACGCAGTGCTGGTAGCGCCAGCGACACGGTGGCGAGGCGATAGTAAAGATCTGAGCGGAACTTTTGTTGTTCAAGTAAATCGTCTATATCCCGGTTCGTCGCCGCGATCACGCGTACATCGACGGGAACGGGATGCTCAGCACCGAGCGGAATGATTTCTCCGTCCTGCAGAACCCTGAGCAGCGCAACCTGAAACGCGAACGACGTTTCCGTGACCTCGTCGAGAAATATCGTGCCGCCATTGGCAAGCGCAAATCGACCGAGCTTGCCCGTTGTGGATGCTCCGGTAAATGATCCTTTCTCGTAACCAAACAATTCCGAGGCGATCAGTTCTTCGGGTATAGCGCCGCAATTTACCGTTACGAACGGCCCCGACGCGCGCGGACTTGCACTGTGAATGGCATGAGCAACGAGTTCTTTTCCGCTGCCGGTCTCCCCGCAGAGCAGAATCTGCAGGTCGGTTGCAGCGGCTTTTTTCGCTTGCTCAAGAACGGCCTGGAAACCCGGATCTTCTCCGACGATGTCGTCGAAAATGTAGCGCGATTTCCAGCGGCGAATTGGTCTCGCTTGTCGTGATACGGTTGATTGCGGCAACGTGATGAATACGCCCCCAAATTCTCCTGCGAGCTGCACGGGGTTAAGCAGCGCTTTATTGCCGCTCGATTCAAGCACAATCTCGCTCGCCTCCGTGTCTTGGTTCAAGCGTTCAAGGGCCATTGACAGATCGGCGCCAAACTGGCGGAAATCGCAAATCGCCCGGCCTTGGAGTTGCTCAACCTTTGTGTGCAGCCATCTAGCGCAGGCATCGTTTGCCGTGACGATTAGTCCGTTGCCGTCAACTGCCAGCGCCGGTTCCAGTTGTCTGCTCGTACGGCGTGAAAATTCCTCGAGCAAAGCGCGATGTGCTCGCCGCTCGCATTCGTGCAAGGCGGACTGAATATTGCGTGCCGCGGCTTTGGACAATAGCGCTAATTCGGGCGTTAACGGTTGCTTCCAGCGTACTAAATCGATCACCCCAAGCAGTTCGTTCGTCGTCGGATGAATAAGCGGTACGCCAACGTCAGACCACTCGAAAAACCCCTCACAGTAATGTTCGTATAGATCGAGCGGCATTACATCCCGGAGTACGAGGGCCGATCCGCATCCATTTGTGCCGCCGATATGTTCCGCGGCGACCGCACCGGGGACAACATTGATCGTGTCCGCCAGCCGCAACATTGCGCGATTGCCTCCCCGATGAATTATCGTGCCGGTCTGGTCGGTTAGCAGTATCAGGATTGAGCTGGCTTCGATTTCGTGCGCAAGGCAATTCAGGACTAGTTTTGTTGCATCGACGAGTTGTTTGCGAGGGTTGGTGTAAATTTCCGGCACCGATTCATATGGAATTTCACGAAGGCCAGGGTCGACACCACACTTGCGTGAACGCTGCCACGATGAGACGACGTGCGCCGGCAGATGGTCTAGTTGCTCGATATTTCCGGTGGCGCAAAACATGCTCCAGGCCTTGCGCCGCGTGGATATTGATAGTCTCGGAATTAGAGACATGTCACCTCCTCGATGGCCCCGTATGCGGGACACTCGTAGGCAAATTGTATCATCGTTAGGGACGATCCAGCATGGCCCAAAACTTGCACAAGCTACCTAAAGGCGTCGTGTGCAACGCAGCACGACGCCTCTGGTTGGGAATTGTGAAATTAAAACAGGAGCTAAAGTCCATGGCCACTTACGACATACTCATCAAGAACGGTACTGTTATTGAGGGCACCGGTCTGCCCAGATTCCGCGGTGACGTTGGGATCAAGAACGGACGGATCGCGAAGATTGGCAAGATTAAGACCAGCGACGCCGACAAAATTATCGACGCCGACGGCTTGATCGTCGCACCGGGGTTTGTTGATTTACACACCCATTACGACGCCCAGGTTCACTGGGATCCTTACTGCACAATTTCCGGCTGGCATGGCGTTACATCCGTCGCGATTGGCAACTGCGGCTTCGGCTTTGCGCCGGCACGACCCGAGGTTCGCGAGCGCCTGTTCCAAATGATGACGCGCACCGAGCAGATCCCGTACGAAAGTATGGTCGAAGGCGTTGGTCTGGATTGGGACTGGGAAACGTTACCTGAGTGGATGGATCACCTGGATCGGATCCCGAAAGGTGTGAACCTGTTGAACTATGTGCCGTTGAATCCGTTATTGGTCCATGTGAAAGGGCTCGAGCGCGCCAAGAGCGGTGCGCCGTGTACGAAAGCGGAAATGGACGAAATGAAGCGCCTGCTCAACGAAGCGATGGATTGCGGCATGATGGGGTTTGGTGTGCAGCGCTTAGGCGAGCATTCACTCCAGGCAGATTTTGACGGCACGCCGATGCCAACGGATATGATGTCGGACGAGGACCTGCTTGAACTCGGTCGCGTTCTCGCGGAACGCGGTGAGGGTTTCGTCGAGATGATCAATGCGCAACATGGCGACCCCCTGAGTATGGGCGCTGCCGACGACAAGTTATTTGTAGAGCGTTTCGCTGAGGCGTGCGAGAGACCGGTGTTGTACAACGTCGTAACCGCGCTCGACGACATGCCTGAAGCGCACTTCGAGCAACTGAAATGGCTGCACGATTGTCATGCTCGGGGCCTGAGGATCTATGGACAAGGGCTGACGGTGCGTTCGCCGTTTCAGTTTACCCTCGAGCACTGGAACCTGTATGACAGCAGCCCGGCCTGGAATGAAGCGACGCAGGGGACATCGATCGAGCGTATGGTGAAACTCGCGGATCCCGAAATTCGAAAACGCATGATTGCTGAGGATGAGTCGTTGATCACGCTTGGCGTCGGCGGCCCGATTGCCGGACTCAAAGTCCAGGACACACCGGGACATCCCGAGTTGGAGAAATATCACGGCCGACTCATTGGTGAAATTGCCGAGACCGAGGGCAAGCACCCCGTAGACGCCATGCTCGATATCGGCGTAGCCGGTGAACTGAATGTTCTGTATCGCACACAGGATATTTCCAGCACGGATCCCGTTAAGGTTGGTGCGCTATGCCGGGATCAGCATGTCATCCCCGGCATATCCGACGGCGGGGCGCACACGAAGTTCTTCACCGGCGGTTCGTACACGACCGATCTCATCACCTGGCTGGTTCGCGATACCGGTGAAATGACCCTGGAAGATGCGCACTATCATTTAAGCTATCTGCCGGCCCAGGCAGCAGGTTTTAAAGACCGCGGACATTTGCGCGAAGGTATGCCGGCGGATGTCATCGTCTACGACCTCGAAAACCTGAAGCGGGTACCGGAAGTTGACTACGAAGTTGCCCACGATTTTCCGGCCGGGGAGTGGCGTCGGATCCAACGGGCAGAAGGGTATCGTTATATTATGGTAAACGGTGTGATTACGTTCGTTGATGGCGAGTGCACCGGGGCAACGCCGGGCGATCTCATTCGTTTGAATCAGTGGAAGGAACCGGCGTCACAGTCTATTGCCGCCGCGTAAACCCTAAATCAGAGAGACTGCCGAACCGCCCCTTGCGATGCGAGGGGCGGTTAATCCCTTCGTCTCGCCGGCATCTTTTTGCTTGGAACGCCGGCACCAAGATTACTGTTCTTCGATCGACCCGCGGCGTCGCCTTGGCGTCGTCAGGCTGTACGCTCACCGTGTTACGTCGAATTTATACTACATGCGCTGAGAACAGTATGGGCATTTCTGGCAGGTGCGCTATAGGCATTCACGTGGGTTTCGGAGCAAGGTTTTTCCCCCTAACTGGCCCGATTGTGCGTTTTCTGTGGCGGGACAACAACCCTCCCGTTTAGTGCCCCAATCGAGAAACGCCGGAGTAGCGCTGACAAAAACGATTCACGGGGTCGCGTAACCGGCGCTGGTTATTGAGACGAATTATGAATTCGATGACATTACTCACTGCTGGTTATTCGCGAAGCACGTGCCCGGGTTTTCAGTATGGCCAGTTCCGCTGTTTGTTCGGCCATCTGGCGCTGCAGACGCGCAATCTTACTTGGCCTGCACCACACCGACCTTTGCGGCCGGTCTCAGTGCTTCGGGCTTGAACCCTGGCGCATGCAGTGTGCGGTCTGTCTTGCCTTGCTTGTGCGTTGTCATGGTTCACCTTTGTTGCGAATACTACTCACTTAACAGGGTGTCCATGATTGGCCGGCAGGATCAAATTCCGCTTCCACGGGTCTTCTGATTTCGCTCAGTCAAGGACGTCGCGCATGCGTGCCTGCGATTCCAGGAACTCGGTCATCATCTCGTAGATAACGTCTCGCACTGTTGCCGGGCCAGTCATGTCGCCGACGACCTGTCCGACCGGGTAGGTCAGGAAATCGCGGTGGCGCACGCGCTCGGCGCGCGTGCGTCCCTCCGCCCACCAGAGAATATTCTGCAGCGGCGCGGGTAGCGGCGCCGGTGCGCCGGGCTGCTCGTAGGCGTCTGTGAAGGCCGAGCGCAAGGTGCGGCAGGGTTTACCGGTAACCGCGCGTGTCATTACGGCGTCCTCTGATTCAGCTGCGAACATTTTCTCCTTGATCTCCGGAATGACTTCGCTTTCCGCAGTTTTCAACCAGACCGAACCGCACCACACACCTTCGCAGCCGAGTGCAAGCGCGGCGGCCAGATGGCGACCGCGGCTTACGCCGCCAGCGCCGAGCACCGGGAGCGGAGCAACTGCGTCGACGATACGCGGCCAAAGTACCATTGAACTGATCGCACCCGTGTGGCCGCCTGCTTCGGTGCCGACTGCGATGACGAAATCACAGCCGCGCGCTTTATGTTTGATCGCATGCTTCGGTTTGCCGGCCATTGCTGCTATTCGGATCCCGCGCGCATGGGCTTTTTCGACCAGTTCCGGCGGCGGTGAGCCGAGCGCATTCACGATTAGTTTGATCGGGTGTTCAAGCGCGATATCGATCATCTGCAAGCTTTCGCTCGGCGTGAACGATAATTCCCTGAGCAAGCCTCGGACGATGTCTTCTTTTTCTTGAACGGGCAGCGCCGGGATACCGGCCCTATCCAGCATTTCCCGGACGAACGCGACATGCTCGGATGGCACTAAACGATCGATGTCGTACTTTAGATCGCCCGCGTCGGTATAAGTCGTTGGCATCAATACATCGATGCCGTAGGGCTTGCCTTCAATGTGGTCGTCGATCCATTTCAATTCTTCGCGCAATCGATCCGGACCCATGCGTGCCATGCCGAGCACACCGAATCCCCCGGCTTTCGACACCGCGGCGACCACATCGCGGCAATGGGAAAAAGCAAACACAGGGACGTCGATACCGAACATATCACATAGGGGATTATTCAAAACCGGCCTCTTTTCAGCGACGTCATATTGGGTAAATGAGGTAGTGCGGTGGTACCGTCGTATCCATGATCGCGCGCTTCGACGCAAAGCACAGCGTTCCGTTCTCTTCCACCATCACGTCCTCATAATGTCCTACCACCAGCGGTGCCGTTTTGCCTTCGGGGTCGGTGTAGAAGACCGAGAAGTTCGTGCTCACATGTAATTCACCCAAGTTGTTTTGGCGGCAGCGGTCGCGGTACAAAAAATGCCTTGCCTGGTAGTGTTCGACCGTGCGAGTCCAGACTTCAGTGACGTATTTCACCCGATCTTGCAGGCGCTCATAGCAATCGTCGAGCATCATGCCGACCGGCAGATCGTGCTTGATGTTTTCTTGTGTGGTGAGTTCGTATGACCCCTGTAGCGAGAACGTCTCGAGCCATCCTGCCATATCCACGCGATCCAGCGCGTAGGTATAACGGTTGTGTAAATCGTCGACGCGCCGGAGCACGTTGGTGTCAGTGATGATATCCATCCACTACAGCCCCATGCGTTCCCGGTAGTCGGCCCACCAGGGCGTGTTCGCCGCTTCGTCATTTTGCATACTGAAACGCCCGTCGGGGCTGTCGGCCAGGCCTTTGAGGAAATTGACCGTGCCGCCCGGCGCGCTTATCGCTTTTTGCACACGCTCGAACATGGCGCCGTCTTCGATACTGACGAAACCGCTCGGACCGAGCAGATTCGCCGACTGACGGATTCGATGCCTGCGCAATTCCTGTGGGTCGTCCGCATAGCCGAGATAGGTGTAGTGGACTTCCACCTTATCCGGACCCAGCGGCCGTCCAAAGCGGAAATTGATCGAATTGAAATGCTTCACCGACTGGGTCAGCGGTCGGATGAGATTGACTGCAGCGCTTTCGTTTTGTCCCTCGGTGAAGACTACGCTCGGGTCTTTCAGGTAACCGTTGTCCTTGTAGGGCGTAATTTTATAATCGGCACCCCAGTGACCGCCGGTTCCGCCCGCGACGATTGTCGCCTGGCCTCCGCCAAAGTCGAGCATCCGGAAAGCGGTATGGAGGATCCCGGCGTGGTAGCCGTCGTTATCCATGTAGATCTTCCAGTTGCAGTTGAACACGATCTTTTGATAGCCGAGCAACGCCAATTTTCGGTCGCCCCCGCCCATGGCAGTGAGAAAGCTCGTGTTTGCTTCACCCAAAAATTCCTCGAACGGCGGCGTATTGTCATCGAACGTCGCCCACAGCACCTGACCGTACAAGACGGTGCGTAAATTCTTCAGATTAAAATCTTCACGTCGAAAGTCTTCGCGGAAGCGCTCCTCACCCGGCGCACTGCGCAGCGTACCTCCGGCATCGTAGCACCAGCCATGGTAGGGGCAGGTGAAATCGGTCGCCTTGCCGAGAAACTCCGTCGTTAGCCGCACGCCGCGGTGCGCGCAGGCGTTGATCAGCACCTTGAATTCGCCGTCGGCGACGCGGGTTACGATCAGGGGCGTCTCGCCAACGTAGACGGTTTTGTAGTCACCCGGGTTCGGGATTTCCGCTTCGAGTGCGACCGGGTGCCAGAACGGCCCGTAAAATATGCGTTCGAGTTCGCGTCGGTAAATTGCCGGGTCGCTGTAGAGTTCGTAAGGGACGCGCGTATGGTCCCGCCAGTCGAGCAAATTCGGCTGATTTTGATCGTTCATGCGTGATGCTCTCCGTGACGTACGTGCCGCGCTCCCAGTGTCATCGTTCGCCTGCGCGATCTCACTTCCATCCTTACGATTCATGCCGGTGCGCGCCCGCGTGAGGCGTGAAACACCTCGACGCGGACTTTGCGGACCGGCCGTGTCAGGCCTCGCGAGGAGCCGGCGAATATTTCTACGATACTGGATAAAGCCATTGTTGACTAATTTATTAATATAGCCCTAAATCTACCTGCCGGACGGCATCAGCGCTCTTGTGGCGCAGATCTTTTACGGTCGCAGAGGATAAAACGGGATGGATTTAGGGTTCCACGGCAAATCGGTCATCGTCACCGGTGGCGCTTCAAATATCGGGCGTGAAATTGTCCTCGGGTTTGCGCGCGAAGGCGCGCGGATCACGGTCGGCGATATTGACGACAAACAATCCGAACGCGTCGCGGAAGTCGCGCGACAAGAAGGGGCGACGGACATCCAGGTTATCAAGACCGATATCACTGATCTGCAACAGGTCAAGACGATGGTTGCCGCAGCAGAAGAAAAGTACGGCGGTATCGATGTGTTGGTCAACAACGTGGGTTGGGATCAGCTGCTGTATTTCTCGCAAACGACGCCCGAGTTTTGGGAGAAGGTGATACGCATCAATTTCATCGGAAATCTAAACTGCACGCACACGGTGCTCGCGTCGATGCTAAAAAACGAAACCCGCGGTTCGATTGTTTCGTTAAGTTCAGACGCCGCGCGCCAGGGGGAGCCGCGAGAAGCAGTGTACGGCGGGATTAAGGCGGGCGTGATCAGCCTGATGAAAACACTGGCGAAAGAAAACGGACGATTCGGAATCCGCTGTAACGCCGTGTGTCCGGGGGTCACGGTGCCGGAAGAGGATCAGGAGGTCGGCGCGACCAGCATGTGGACCGACAAGACGTATTTATTTACACCCGATCAGCTCGAAGCCGTTGCCAGGGCCATGCCGTTGAAAAAACTCGGGCGACCGAGAGACGTGGCCAACGCAGTGCTTTTTTTCGCTTCCAATGATGCTGCCGGCCATGTCACGGGACAAGTGTTGAGTGTCAGTGGCGGATACAGCATGGTCGGCTAAATGGGAACATTGTCGAAAGTTGTCTTCCGTCCGCGCCGTGGTCAATTTTGTCGGGATCAGCGTAAGTGCGATGCCGACGTTCGGCGGCTTCCGGGTTACAGCGCGGTATCGCGCTTGGAAGACGATGTGGTTAGCGGCCCATAGAAAATACAAATGAAGTTCGACGATGATTTCAGGATAACGAATGCCGTCGATCATGAAACGGCCGGGCAAGTTAAGCACAAGCATGCGTAATGAGGCAGGAGAGGCGCGAATGTTAAAACCGATAATTTCCGCGGACAGCCATGTCAGCGAGCCGCCGAATTGTTACCTTGACCATATCGATAAAAAATTCAAGGCGCGTGCGCCGCGATTGCAGCATGATGATAAATACGGCGACGTATTCCGGGTCGAGGGCAGCAAACAGCCGATACCCATGTCGTTGGTATCCGCTGCCGGGAAAAAACCGGAAGAGCTTTCCGCAAGGGGCGCCGTATTCGAGAAACTTCATCGCGGTGGCTGGGAGCCGCACGCACGGATCAAGGATCAAGTGACCGATGGCGTTGCTGCGGAGATCATCTATCCCTCAGTCGGCATGGAAATCTGCAATATTCCTGACCTCGATCTGAAGCAGGCATGCATGGAGGCTTACAATCGCTGGTTAGCGGAATTTTGTGCGCCATATCCCGATCGGCTGATCGGCCTGGGTCAGTGCGCCGTGCGGACCCCGGGCGATGCGGTCAAGGAACTCGAGGCCATCAAGCAACTCGGCTTCAAGGGGGTAATGCTGCCCGGCTTGCCAGGCCACGAAGATTACCCGCACGAGATGTACACCGAATTTTTCGATGCTCTGGTCGAACTCGAGCTCGTTCCGAGTTTTCACATTTTGACCTCCGGCGAGGGCTTAGTGCAAAAATTCCGTGGATCAAAGATTAATTCGTTTTTGTCGATTGTGCGGGGCAATCAGGAATTAATGAGCATGTTTGTATTCGATGGTATCTTCATGCGCCATCCCAAATTGAAGATAGTCTCGGCCGAAGCAGACGGCGGCTGGATCCCGCACTACATGTATCGCATGGATCACGCCTACGACAGGCATCGCCATTGGATGCGCGGTAAGGAACTCGAGAAACGTCCGAGCGAATATTTTCGCGAGCACATCTACTTTACTTTTCAGGACGACTACACGGCGTTTCAGTTCAAAGATTACCTGAACATAGAACGCATGATGTGGGCGAACGATTTTCCCCACTCGGATTCGACCTGGCCCCGGTCGCAGCAGTTGTTGGAAGAGCAGCTGACCCACATGACCGAGGCCGAGAAGAATCTGATCCTGCACGACAACGCTGCGAAGCTGTACCAACTGGATACTTCGGGATTGCAGGCGGCGGGTTAAAACCCGACCATCATGCGCTAAGCATGCGGTTACTTGCCGGAGGATCAATCGATGACTTACAGCCCCTTTAAAGTAGACGTGCCGGACGCTGCAATCGCCGATCTGCGCGATCGCTTGCAACGGACGCGCCTCGCACCGGAATTTGCCAACGACGATTGGGCGTACGGCACGAATGGCAGTTACCTGAAAGAGCTATTGGCGTATTGGGAAACGGACTACGATTGGCGGCAGCACGAGGCCGCGATCAATGGTTTTGCGAACTACAAAACGACGATCGACGACATTCCGATCCATTTCATTTACGAAAAGGGCAAAGGGCCGAATCCGACGCCCCTGATCCTGAGCCATGGCTGGCCATGGACGTTTTGGGACTGGCACAAGCTTATTGGGCCACTAACCGACCCGGCCGCACACGGCGGCGATCCGGCGGATTCATTCGATGTTGTCGTACCGTCGCTCCCGGGCTTCGGTTTTTCAACGCCTTTAACGACCCCGGGGATCAACTTTTGGCGAACCGCCGATCTCTGGGTCACATTGATGCGCGATGTGTTGGGTTACGACAAATTCGCGGCCGGTGGCGGCGATTGGGGCGCGATTCTGACCGCGCAGCTCGGACATAAGTACGCCGAACATATGATTGGGGTCTACGTGCACCTGATGGCGCCGCTCGATATCTTCAATGGCGCATTACCCGAAGCACATGAGTACAGCGCAGAAGAGGCCGACTGGTACGAACGTAACCTGAATTTTTTCGCGAAAGAAAGTGGCTACTCGGCGATCCAGTCGACTAAACCCCAAACGCTTGCGTTCGCGTTGAACGATTCACCGGCCGGACTGTGTTCCTGGATCCTTGAAAAACGGCGAACGTGGAGTGACTGCGGCGGCGATGTAGAGAGTCGATTTAGCAAAGACGATCTACTCACAACCATGAGTATCTATTGGTTCACGCAAACTTACGGCACGTCGGCCCGGTACTATTATGAATGCGTGCACAATCCCTGGAAGCCGGCCCACGATCGCATCCCGGTCGTCGAGGCGCCGACCGGCATTGGCGTTTTCCTCGAGGAAGTTATCTTGTTCCCCTGCCAATGGGCGGAGCGCTATTACAACCTTCAACATTGGACAAAAATGCAATCCGGCGGGCACTTTGCGCCGATGGAAGAACCGCAGGCGCTGATCGACGATCTGCGGAAATTTTACCGGCCATTGAGGGCTTGAACGGGACTCGCACGACGCAAGAGCGGATGCATGACTAAGTGCAGCGTTGACAAGGGGAAATCAAGTGGGGATTAAAACGGGGCAGGCTTACACAAACAGTCTGCGCGATGGCCGTTCTTTGTACGTCAACGGCGAGCGCGTGCATGACGTCACCCGGTATGCGCCGTATAAAGGCATCATCAGCGAAATTTCTGCCCACTTCGACCGTTTCCATGACCCTGAGCTACAGCCGCGCATGACGCATCCGTCGCCGGTCAACGGGGAGCCCGTAAGCAATTCGTTTTTGCTAACGCGGACCTGGGAGGAGATGTTGCAGCGTGTCGACGGCGAATCGCTACGCAAAGATGCGACTTACGGGATGATGGGGAGATTGCCGGATTTCATGAACGCCTTCGTCACCGATGTTGCCGCCATACCGCACGTGCTCGGTCATCGTGACAAGGCGTTCGCGGAAAATGCGCTGCGCTATTGGGAGTATTGTCGTGATCAGGATATCTGTCTTACGCACACACTCGTTGATCCAAAGCGCGACTACAGCAAAGGTCTCGAAAGCCAGCGTGCGCTGAAATTTGTCCGCGAAACCGACAGCGGAATCGTGGTCGATGGCGCGCGCATGTTATCGACTCTGGCACCGGTGAGTGAAGAGTTGTGGGTCGGACCGTTTATGCCGCGCAAGCCCGACGAAGAAGATTACGCGTTGTCGTTTGCCATTCCGGTAGCCACCGATGGTCTGAGTTTCATCGCACGTGAACCCTATGCTTCCGGCCGGAGTCGCTATGACCGACCGTTGTCCGAACGATTTGACGAAGGCGATGCGCTCGCTGTGTTCGATAACGTGCTCATTCCGTGGGACCGCGTGTTCGTTGCACGGGATGTGACCGCCTACAACATGATGGCGCCAAGTTTCCCCGGATTCCTCGCGCTGCAGGCGAATATTCGCGGCCGAGCAAAATTGCGTTTTATGATTGGTCTTGCCAGCAAAATGGCGGACGTGCTCGGGCGAGCAGAGCAGTCGCATTACCGGGCAATGATTGGCGAAATGTGCGCGTTCGATGAAATGGCCGACGGTTTAATCGAGGCGAGCGCGCGCGAGGTGCTCGCCAACGTCGAGCAGGAAGCGATGCGCGCGGCCGATCCGACCTACAATCTTACGGATCGTTTTCGCGAAACTGCGGCGCTCTTCGCGGCGCCGGATCGCGGCATGGTGGGAATGGCCACGTTGCGCTTTTTCATTCCCTACGTGAACGCAAAAATTGTCGAGATCATTCGTTTGCTCGGCAGCAGCTCATTAGTGATGACGCCGACCGCGGCGGATTTCGCGAATACCACCACGGGACCTATGCTCGAAGAGTACATTTCGGGGGCCGGGGTGAGCGCGCGTGAGCGTGTGCAGGTGATGAAACTTGCCTGGGACGCTATTGCGACGGATTTCGGGGGGCGCCAGGAAATATACGAAATATTTTTTGCCGGCGATCCTGAACTCGGGCGGCAGCTTCATTACCGCACGCCGCGACGTGATAAATATGTCGAAATGGTCGATCGACTGCTGGCGGAGTCGTCGGCGTTCGACGCTCAGGCGGTGAATGATTAACGAGATGGCGCCCCTGAAAAGCATGCTTGGGCGGAAACGATCGCTGGCCTGACGGTTTCCTTTATCTGATAAGTTCTGCGGCAACCGGTCGGGAGCCTACGACGATGGAAAGACAACACTTACTCGGCGATCTCGTGGACGCCGCCCATAGCATTGGTGAATGTGCCGCGGCACAGGCCGATCGCGCTGAGCGCGAGTGCAAACTGGACGACCGCCTCGTTGCTGACATGACGCAGGCGCGGCTGTTTCAGGTATTGCAGCCGCGCCGTCTCGGCGGGCTCGAGCTGGGCTTTCCCGCTCAGGTTCGGATCTCGCAGGCCATCGCTCAGCACGATATGGCTGCAGCGTGGATCTTCAGTATTTTATCGATCCATCAATGGTGGGGCGCTTTTGTCACGCCTGAATTGCAGGATGAGCTCTGGGGCAACGATCCACACGTTTTATTCTCGGACGTGTTCGCCCCGACGGGACGCGCCGAGCGGGTGGACGATGGCTACCTGCTTAGCGGCGTGTGGAAATTTTCGAGCGGCGTTCTGTGGTCGAAATATATCGCGCTCGGCGTGATGTTAGAGGGGCCGGACGGCGGCGCACCCGACTACCGTATGCTGTTCCTGCCGAAGGCCGACTGCGAGGTTCTCAACGATTGGGACACGCTGGGTATGCGCGGGACCGGCAGTTGCGGGGTTAAGGTGGAGAAAAAATTCGTACCGGAATACCGCACCCTGAGCATATCGACCCTGGTTAACGACGGGGCCGCTCCGGGGCATGTTTGTAATAACGGCCCGCTGTACCGCATTCCTTTCGGGCCAGGCATCGCCCTTTCTCTTATGGGTTGTCCGGTTGGTGGCGCGCAAGCCATGGTGCGGCTTTTTTCCGACGGGATGCAAAAGCGGGTTCCGACATTCACCGTCGAACGCCAGGATCACATGGTCCATTCGCAAATATTGTTAGCGGAGAATGCCGTCCGTCTCGATGCCTGCGAGCAATTGCTTTATACGTATGCCAGCGAGCTGATGGCAACGGGCAATGCCTTGGTACACGGCGAGGAAGTCGACATCATGGAATTGCGCGTGCGTTCGTTTGCGTGGCGGGCTTACATGGCGCGTGAGGCGCGCGTAGCCGCGAGCGCAATGTTCGACAATGCCGGCGCCTCGGCGATCTTCGCGGGCACGCCGATACAGCGGTTTTGGCGCGATATCCATTCGATCGCCCAGCACGTCGTGGTGAACTATGAGGTCGGCATGCGGAATTATGGCCGCTACCGGGTGGGTCAGGAGCCGATGCCGTCAATCTATTAGTGCGACGACTAAGGGAGTGAGTACACCTTCGCCGCCTGGCTTTCTACACGAATAACTATTCGTCCAGTAAGGCGCCGTGCACGAGCGCGGCAACAAAGTTTGCGATGTCCTCGGAGGGGCGATTGCGAAATTTCATCTGCGCGACCATGTTCGCCGAACCCATGATCACATGTGCTGCCCAGACGGGGTTAACCGATCGTCGGATCTCACCACTTTCCTGCCCCTCGCGGACGATCGATTCGAATGTTTTCAGGATCCGATCCTGAAAATCGATGTATTGCGGCCAGGTATCGTCGCGGTCGATGGCACCCCAATCGAGAAAGATTCTGACGTAGTCGACGTCCCTCTCGTTGTCGAAGACTGCGGCAAACGTATTCACGATGGCGAGCAGTTTGTTGGCGGTGCCCGCGTGCGCCGCTGCGGCTAATTCCACCATAGTGCTCAAATACTCGTCGACTTCGGATAGAACGGCATCGATTAGCGCCTGCCGGTTAGGCAGATACGAAAACACCGTGGGAATTGCCACCTCGGCATGCTCGGCAACCTGCGCATGACTCGTGCTGCCAATACCCAGGCGGGAACACACCTGGATTGCCGAGCGAATGATTTGCTCCTTGCGATCGGCCGGCGCCATGCGTCGCGCACGCTTTCTGAAATTGGTTGGAGGCTCGGATATGTCGTTCATAGGGACCGGCGATTGCGTGAATTAGCGAGAAGTATAAATGCTGCGCCGCGGTATTGCAGGTGCCCAGCGAGACCTTCTCGAAGTGAGTATCAATGCTTGTATTCTACTAATAAGCTTACTATCATTAACCCGTAAATTCGTCGTTGAGCGAATCAACAAGAGGTTGCGAGCATGAGTGTCACTGCAGATACCGTCATCATTGAAAATGCACCAAAGGCCGACGCGGTCGCGACTCGACCCGTAACGGTTAACTGGTCGCTGTTCTTCAAAATCCTCGGGGGCATCAGCCTCGTATACTTTGCGCTGCGGGTGTACCTGCAAAAATACGCGTTTTCGGTCGGGCTCGATTCCTTCGAACCCGAATTCGCCATTTACTGGATGCGCTTGTTCTATGCGCAAATCGGCCTTTCGGCCGTGACGCTGGTCGGCGTTGTCGCGTATTTATGGCAAACGCGCGAGCGTTCGCCGTCCACGGTCACCCCGGAGGTGGAGCTTGGTCGCTACTTTAAATGGATCACGTGGCTCGGCGCGTACACCTTGGTCGTCTTTATCACCGGCGCGCTCGGTGCGGAAAGCGATGCGGCGTGGCACCAGGTCGTTATCCGTGATACCGATTTTACGCCGACGCACATTGAGCTGTTTTACATTTGCATCCCGGCCCTCATCATTACCGGGGTTGGTTCGTTTCTCTACGCCAAAACCCGTCTGCCGATGCACAGCGAGAAAGTGTTTGTCGCGCTTGCCGTCGCAATCGGCGGGCCCATCCTCATCATGCCGAACGTCGGCTACAACGAATGGGGCCACACGTTCTTCTACGCCGAGGAAGTGTTCAATGCGTCGATCCACTGGGGCTTTTCCATACTGGGACTCGCGTTGTTGGGGCTTGGCGGCGTTATCGTCCATATCGTGCAACGGATGTCGCAACTGATTGACGAGGTGACGGCGGAAGCTTAAAGCTTAATCGCAGCGCTGTTGCCGCAGCGTTAACCCTCAGCAATCAACCGGGAACGCATCGCTATGGCAACTTCGTCGGAACGTCTGGCGCTCGCTCGCTACTTTGAGCGTAACGTCGATCTCATGCTGCTTACGCTGATCATTCTCGCGGTCGCGGGGGCAACGCTCTTCGTCATGTCGGTAACCATCGGCGATTGGGAATTCTGGGCCGACTGGAAGGATCGACGTTTCTGGCCGCTCGTGACGCCGGCGGCGCTGTTAGTCTTTCCGGCCGGGATCTCGGCGGCATTCTGGTCGCGTTTTCGCCTGCCGATTTCGTGCACGGCCGTCGTCTTGCTGTACAGCCTGTTTCGCTGGCTGAGCGTCTATTTGAATTTCCACTTGTTTGGCGGCTATCCCATGAGCTTCGTGTGGCCGTCGGTGTTCATACCGTTGGCGATAATTGTCGATTGCTCGCTCTTGATTACCCGCAGCGTATTCCTCACCGGACTTGGCGGGGCATTCCTTTGGGGCCTGCTCGTCTATCCGGCTAACTGGCCTTTGCTCGCGGCATTCCACGAACCGATTACCTACAACGGCGAACTGCTGACGACCGCGGATTTGCTCGGCTTCGAATATATTCGTACCGGCCTGCCCGAATACGTGCGGGTCGTCGAGCGTTCCGTGCTGCGGACATTTGGCGATGCCGTGACGCCGTTGACGGCGGTCTTTGCCGGCTTTGTCTGTACGCTCGTGTTCTACGTAGCCTGGACGCTGGGTTTGTTGCTCAACAACCAGGCTTGGGTCAAAAAGGTCTAGTCCCGGTCTATCGGTCGCGTGAGGGTCATCTGCTTGAACCGTCTAATCGGATTCTTACTGTTGCTTGCGTGCATTCCGGTCAACGGTTTCGCTCACGGCGAACGCGCGCAGCAAGCCAATACCCGCATGCGGACGATCAATTGGTACGATCTCGAGATCGCACCGACAAACGTACAGGTTGGCGATATCGTGATGGTGAAAGGGCGGTTCCGCGCCTCGAACCAGTGGCCAGAGGAGATTCCGTCGATCGAAGATCGCGTTTTCCTGAACATCGGCACCGCTGGGCCGAATTTTGTGCGTCTTTCCTCGAACATCGACGGGGTCAGCGCGGTGCAATCGACGTCCCTCGAACTCGGCAAGGATTACAGTTTTGCGATCGAGCTGAAGGCCCGTAAACCCGGGCGGTTCCATGTGCATCCAATCCTCAATGTCAAAGATTCCGGTGGCATGGTCGGACCCGGCGTCTGGGTCGAGACGGGCGGGTCGTTCGATGCCTTCGAAAATGGGGTTGAGACGATGTTCGGTCGCTCGGTCAATCTGGAATCGTTCAATCTCGGGACCATTGCCACGTGGCATAGCCTTTGGTTCGTGATGGGCGGCGCGTGGCTGTTTTACTGGGTGCGGCAACGGCCGTTGCTCGTGCCACGGATGCGCAAAGTAGCCGCTGCGGAAAGCGAAGGTCACGACCCCGACGTGCTGATTACGAATACAGACGTGAAAGTGGCCATTGGTTTTCTTACCGTGACGTTGTTGCTGATCCTCGGGGGGTTCGTCTGGGGCGAGCGCGAAGCGCCAATCACGATTCCGTTGCGCACCGCGAAGATCAACATGCCGGCTGATAAACCGTACCCGGATTCCAACGTTAAAGTAAGCGTACAAAACGCGAGTTACCGTATCCCGGGGCGCAGTTTCAGAATGCAGCTGGCGGTTGAGAATCAGGGCCCGGCGACGTTGCAGGTTGGCGAGTTCATGGTTGCCAATGTTCGTTTTATCAACCCGGCGGTGAAAACGGTCACCCCGATCGACGAACACGATTTAGTCGCGAGCGAGGGCCTGCGCGTCCCGGACGGCGCTATTGCGCCGGGTGAGTCGAGGATCATCGAGGTCTTCGCTGAAGACGCTTTATGGGAAACCCAGCGTTTGACGGGCATGATCAACGACCCCGACAGCGTCATTGCCGGATTATTATTTTTCTATGGCGACGATGGCAGCCGCGAAATCGTCGAAGTCGGTGGCTCCATGTTACCGGTTTTCGAATAGCAGACGACGGGTTCCACGTGATCCCGCGCCGGCGCCGCGCGCCTCAACTGAACACCACCCGGCACTGGCGCCGCGTGTCGGATCGGACCACCTGCTGATGCTCTCATTACTGAAACATCCCGTTGCTAGGGACGCAAGCTACGCCGCTTGCGTAGTCGTGCTCCTGACCGCTTCGATACTGCAGCAAGCGTATGCGCACGGCGGCGTGTCGATTGAGGACGATACGTGCGTCATGACCATCGGTCCCTACCGCGCTCATTTCAGCGGCTACCAGCCGAAGCTTCGGGCGTCCAAGGAATTCTGCGAAGATATCCCCGCAGTTGCCGATGCGATTATCGTGCTCGACTTCATCAGCCTGCCGTTACGGCAAATGCAGGTGGATTTTCGCGTTATCCGTGATGTGAACGAAATCGGGGTCAAAGCGACGTACGCGGATCTCGGGTCGGCGGCAGACATCGATGCGGCTACGGTTATTTATCGCGAGCCCGCGCGTTACGGTAATGGTAATTTCGATGTGAACCTGAACTTCGATGCGGCCGGCACGTTCATCGGCATCATGACGGCGACCGATCCCGAGACCGAGAAAACGTATATATCGGTGTTCCCGTTTTCGGTGGGAAAAACTGATCTGTGGGGCTGGCTCAAATGGGTTATCGTCGTATTAATGATCGCAACAGCAGCAGTATTCCTCGCACCCAAGGCGACCCGGAACCCTACGGATGCGGACTAGTACGGACGCCTGGTTCTCTTAGTACACAATGCGGTTCTTCCATTTAATCGCGTTGTTGGCAACCGCCGCGGCCGCGATTTACGCAATGCCGGTCGAGCGCCTACCGTTAAAACTGCAGCAGTACCATTACGCAGCATTTGGCGAAGCGTCGTACAGCGAGGCGCCACCGAATCGCGACGTCGAATTCCCCGCGCTGGAGCTCGATACCGTGTGCTCGCCCGAATTCGCTGCCTGGCGTGGTGCGTTCGAGATTGACGGCGCCGTGATCGAGCCGGTCAGCGATTGCGTCCCGGACAACCCCTGGGACGTGGCCGTCGCTGTGCGGGGCGCAAACAATGTTTCGGCGGCAACGTTGATGTCGTCGATGTTCGCACCCGACACGGTAGAAAAGGGCGAAGACCGGGACGGCGACGGCGATCCGGATGTCATCCACATCCGCCTTGAGGTTATGGAACTGAATGGCAAATCGCCGGACGGACCGGCGGTCGTGCCGCAATTCGAAATCGGACCGGGCATCACCCCGGGGTTCTGGGTTTTCGCGCCAAAGACGCGCGGTATGACGACCGTGGATTTCGAATCGCTCGTGGCAAACCGTATCATTCGCCTGCCGGCCCCGGTAATCCGGATCGAGCAGGGCGACGAGGTTCAGATCACGCTCGAAAATTCCCACTACCTGCCTCACACGATCCATTTTCACGGACTCGATCATCCGTTCAAGACACCGCAGGGCGGCGGTAACGACGGGGTGCCGGTGTTCAGCGAGCACCCGGTTATGCCGGGTGAGGCGAGAACTTACTCGGTACAACCGCGTCACGCCGGCACGACGTTCTACCATTGTCACGTGCAACCCCAGGCGCACATTTTGATGGGCTTGCAGGGTATGCTAGTGGTCGAGGAAAACCGTCCGAACAACTGGGTACAGACGTTCAATGTCGGGGCGGGTCGGGTGCGCTCGCCTTCAGTGGCGGTGCGCGAAGAGTACGATCGCGAGTTTGATTTGCATTATCTCGAAATCGATTCGGACCTTAATAACCGTATTCAGCAGTTCAACGATCCGCGCCTTGTCTCGCGCTCGGTGCATCGCGGCTATAACGTGACGAAGCGCGACGCCGATTACTATGTCCTCAATGGCCGCTCTTTTCCTTACACCTTGCGCGAGTCGATGTTAATCGTTGCACCGGGAGAGAAGAACCGACTGCGCGTGTTAAACGGCGGCGGCGAAGGTCTCGCGCTGCATCTGCATGGACACAAGCCGACGCTAACTCATCGCGACGGTGTTGCCGTAGGCGCCGGGGAGGCCATGCAACGTGATGTATTCTGGATCGCAAGTGCACAACGGCTCGATCTCGAACTGAACACGACGAACGATGGGCTCAATGCCTACGGATCCGGCGCGTGGCTGATGCACGATCACCGTGAGCAGGCGGTCACCTCGAACGGCATCAACCCGGGCGGAGATATCAGCGTGCTGATCTACGAGGAGTTTCTCGGTGAGCGGGGCTTGCCGCAGACGGTTGGCGGCTTGCAGCTGCTGGCGCCATTCTTTTCGCCGGCTTATTACGCCGGTGAACTACCGGTCTTCAGCGGCATGGGCGGGCACGACCTGCTTGATCCCGAACCTGCGGCTGCCGCCGACAACAAACAATGGTTGTTCCTGTCGATGCTGTTTTTGTTCATTGTGTTGCTGCTCATGTTGCCGAAAGTCTGGCGGGCAGCGCGATGACGTGTTCGCCACGATGCTATCGATTGTTCGTCGGGATGTGTGCGGCACTGCTCTTGCCGCCGGGTTACGCCCAGCACCATCACCACGACCATCATGACATGACGCTCGACCGCGACGGCATGGTCATGCATTCGAACGCCGATACGTTGCCACAGGATTGCACGGAAATCGCCGAGGACATCGACATCGAGGTTCGTGTCGGGCGGGCCTATGCCCGCCGGGGATTGACTTACGGTTTCAATCAGCACGAGTGGCGGGTAGCAGGGTGTTCACGCTTGACCGTAACGCTGATCAATGAAGACGAGGTGAGGCATCAATGGATGGTGCACGGTTTACCTCGCTACCTTTACCCGCAGGGAATGTTTCATCTCGAAGTCGCCGGTGGAAAAAGCAAGACCGGTACGTTCATCGTGCCGAGCGACGACGCGACGTATCTCGCTCATTGCGATATATCGCAGCACATGGAGCAGGGGCTCAAGGGGCAGGTTGTCGTTGGAGCGGGTAGCGGGGTATTACCGAGCATTCCCGGGATCAGCGGTCCGCGGTTTCCGGATAAATATCCGTGAGCCCGTGCGAATATTACGTTTTTGTGCGCGCCCGGTCGTAACGCCCGAGCACCGGTGTTCGCGCTGAATATTATTTTACTGCGCGCAGTCCATGCGCGTGCGCGAACAGCCGCTCGCTTGCGCACTCGATCATCGCCATCCTGTTTACGACACTGCCGCGACGCGATCGGGGACGTCGCGACGATGCCATGCGGGCCAGCCCGCGCGTTCGTTGGCGGCACGCGCGAGTTCGCGCTCGCCCGCCGTCGCGAATCGATTGTCCCAGTCCTGCAGACGCGGCCAGGCGATGAACCGGAACCACAGCGGGGGAATGAGTCCGAGCATGAAACATAAAAATATGCTCGGCATCTGGGGACCCTCGACGTCCGGTTTCAACCGGTAAAACGGCTTATAGCCGTCCATATGATGATCGGAATGGTTCGTGATCTCGACGGCCATTGCACGCGCTATCGGCTGCAGGTGGTTCCACAAATGACGGCGATCGTATTGCGTGCCCGGCACTCGAACGAGCCCATAGTGCTGATAGTAGTTAAACGCTTCGATCAATAATTTAGCCGAGGTTACCGCCGCCAAAGCAACGAACGCCGCGCCGATACCGGCGGTCAATCCGATAATCACGAAAAGCGCAATTTCGAACACGAGGGCCTGAAGACACCGATTGTGCGGTGTCCAGAATCCACGCCCGTATTTTGCCAGACGCATGCTTTCGATTGTTGCCGCGTCTCGATATGAGCCCCAAGTCGCGCGCCACGGGAAGGTGTACATCGTTTCGCCCCGCCGCGCGGTGTCGTGATCTCGCGGGGTACCGAGGTGAATATGATGGCCGTGTAAATGCGGCAGACCGCGAACCGGATCGCCATACAGCGCGCCCAGCAGGAAAGCGCACCCGCGTGAAAATGGATCGCGGCGGTGCAGCAGTTCGTGCTGAACGGGCAGATTCGGGACCGCGGATAACCATGTCAGCGACGCGATCGCGCCCACGATCTGCACAGCCGTCCATTGCGTTACCCCGCCGTCGATCGCGCTCCGCCAGGCAAAGCTGGCGTACAAAGCGATCATTAGAGCGACGTGGACATAAAGCGGCGCGTTCGCGAGGAACGGGTTTTTCATGTCTCTAGTTGCGACATCCCGGCGCAGGAAAATATCGCATGCCGCGACGACGAGGTACGTGCTGATACCGAGCCACAGCCAGTTACCCCCGAGTATGAAACCGCTCACACCGGTCGCGACACACAGCGGGCCGATGTAATAACGAAGGTAGTCTTTCATTTTCTGTTCCTCTAAATCGATCCGGGCAGCTGCATCAGACGCTGTAAATGTCGAGAACGTTGGGGATTTGATCGTTTGCGACGATGACCTTGCGCCGCGAAATCCTGAGGCCGCTTTCCGTCGATCGCAGCGTGTGGGTCTGTTGTCCGAAAAAGCAATGCGCCCTGGACAGGCGGTAGGAATGTGTCGTCCAGTTTGATTGCACGATGACGCCTCCGTTTTCAGCACCGCTTATCGCCGCGATGCTGAGCATGTGGCAGGTTCGCGGCAGCGGCGTCGACGCCAAAGAGCGTTCAGTGCGCAGGCGAAAAACCCGATCTTCGAGCCCGGCGCGGCTGTTGTAGTAAATGAGCGAAAGCTCGGTTTCCGGGTCGTCGGTCAGGGTGTATTCATCGTCCCAGCACGGCAGCCAGTATTGCGCATCCTCGGTATATAGCGCGAGCCAGCCGTCCCAGTCGCGCTGGTCGAGGAGCCAGCCCTCGAGTGCAACGACATCACGCGCAGCGGCCCGTAACTCAGGCGACATTGCGGCTGGCTCCTTTTGCCTGATCGCGTTCGATACCGGCACTTAAGAGCTGCAGCCACCGTCGGTGTTCGTTCAGGTAGATGCCCTCGTCCTGCAACTGCGAGCCACTGTATTGCGGCCTTAAGCCGAGCTTATCCGCCTGCTCGTCAGATCCCTCGATGAGGTTGATTGCGCCTCTCGACACATCGCTCCACTCGGCGGAATTTGCCGTGAAACCCACCTGACTGGCATTAAAGGCGGCGAGATCATCGGGGGTCGCCATCCCGCTGGCGTTGAAGAAATCCTCGTATTGCCGGATGCGCCGCGAGCGCGCGTCGGCCGCTTCGCCGACAGGCGCAAAACACAACGTCCGCACCTCGGTTTTGTCAACCGCCAACGGGCGGAAGATCCGGATCTGGGTGCTCATCTGATCCATGATGAAAACGTTCGGATAGATCAGAAGGTTGCGTAAATAGCTGGTCATCCACGCGGCCTTGTCCGCGCCAAATCGCTTCGTGTAAGCATCGAGTTGCGGCCATGCCGGACGCACCTGCGGATTCGGCCATTCGTTCCACAGCAGCACGTGGCCGTTCTCGAAAGCAAAATACCCGCCGGGGAACTGATCAATACCGCTCACATCCGCGGCCTTCACGGGGTCTTTGCCCGCGAGCAATTTTTGCCGCCGGGTGACCGTTTCGATGTAATTCGCATGGATGGTGTCGACGTGGTATCCGTCGACCCCGTTTTCCGCCTGCAACTTCCAGTTGCCGTCGAACGTATAGGATTGCTGTCCCGGAATCACTTCGATGGCGCCTTCGGGGTGCTGATCGACGATGTGATCGATGCACTGCGCCGCTTGCCCGAGATGATCTTCAAGTGTGGGTACGTCTGCGTTGAGGCTCGCAAAAATAAACCCGCGGTAGCTTGCAACCCTGGCCAGCGGCTTGAGACCAAGCGCCGTTTTGTCGAATTTGTCGCTGTAGGTGTTCGGTTTTGAATCGCCGCAATCCACGAGTTCGCCGCTCGATTTGTAGCACCAACCGTGGAACGGACACATGAACACCTTGCGGTTGCCCCGGCTCATGCGCTCAACAACCGTCCCGCGATGCTGACAGACATTGATAAACCCGTTGATGTCGCCAGTCGCGCCGCGGTTGATGATGACCGCGTGTCGACCAATAAAAGTGGTCACGAAATCGTGCGGCTTGCTGATCTGACTTTCGTGCGCAACGAAGACCCAGCCGCCTTCAAAAATGTGGCGCATCTCGAGTTCGAACACGTCCTCGTCGATAAACATCCGGCGATGCACCCGGTAAATGCCTTCCTCGGGACGTTCGTCGATGAGCGACTGCAATTCTTTGATGGTGATGGTCATTGAAAGGCACCTCCGGTCAATTCGACATTGGGGTCGGGTTTATTTTGGTCCAACTCGCGTGCGTCAAGAAACTTGTCGTAGTGGATATTCTCGATTGGTACTGCCGCAGAGCCGAGTCGCAGCAGCGCCGCGTCGATCATCGCCGGCGGGCCGCAAAGGTAGTAATGTGCATCGGCCAGCGCCGAATCGTTTTGCCCCGGCGACAACATATCGCTGACGAGGCCCCGCGCGCCGCGCCAGGCGGATCCACCGGGCTCGTCGGAGAGGACCGGTACAAAGTCGAATGCCGCGGGCCACCGGCTCGACAGCGCTTCGATTCTCTCGGCGGCGTATAAATCGGTTTGTTTTCGCGCGCCGTAAAAGTAAGTCACGGGCCGCGCGTCCCCGCGCTGCAGGCAATCTTCCAGCAACGCCAGAATCGGCGCCATCCCGGTACCTCCGGCGACGCAGACTATCGGCGTCTCGGCCGGCCGCAACCAGAACGAGCCGGAGGGGGCGCGGAGGTTAAGCTGTTCGCCGACCCGATCGGTCTCGAACAGCCATTCGGTAAACGCGCCACCGGCAACGCGGCGGATCTGGAACGTCACATCGAACGTACCGTCTGGCGGGCACGCCGCTGAAAATGAATAACTGCGGTGGCGCTCGAGTTGGGGCAGGGAAATCTCGGCGAACTGTCCTGCTGTATACAGCATTGGGCGATCGAGCGAGACCGCAACTTCCATGATGTCCGGCGTCAAAGCCACGACCGATCCCACTGTTCCGACAAAATTTTCCGTCGCATGAGCAGGCTTAACACCGAGTTCCACTTCGATCGCGATATCTGTTTTCGGCAACGCCTGACACGCCAGGATATAACCCTGCGCGAGCTCTTGCGCTGAAAGCGTATAGGAAAAATCGAGGACCGCGCGGACATTGCCCTCGACCAGACGGCAGCGACACGTGCCGCAGGTACCAACGGTGCAATGATGCGGAAAGTCGATTCCTGCATCGAGCGCAGCCTGCAGGACGGTATTTTTCGGCGCTACCTCAAACGACTGGTCGAGGCCCGTCAGTACGGCGGTGTGCGCGGTTTTACCGCTGGTGATAAGCGCTTGCAGCCGCTTCAGCACTTGCTGGCGTCCGAACGGATTGGGCGTCGGATCGAGCGGCCCGCCGAATAACGAGACGGCGCGGGAGTGCGGCGCATTTTCAGGGCCGCTCCCAGAGAAGGGGTGTGCTCATAACCGGGGTAATCATGCTAACATTTAAATAATGATAACTATGTTATTATTAATACGCAACCGGTAACGGAAGCCGTAGCGCGCCGCTCATTCATCGCGGCATGGCGGGTGGAGCCAGCAAGGAATGCCGGGAACCCAGCGCAATTTGCAAGAGGTCGAGCAGCAATGATCACGGACCGTACCGAACTCGATATCCCGTCCCTGGTCGACTGGCGGAGCGGCCGGCAGCGGCGTGCGATTTACGTCGATCCGGATATTTACGCAGCGGAACTCGAGCGGATTTTCGCGCGCTGCTGGATCTTCCTCGCGCACGAAAGTCAGATTCCCGAGACCGGCGATTTCATGCGCGGATTCATGGGCGAAGACGAAGTGCTTGTCGTCCGGCAGCCCGACGGTGGCATCAAGGCATTTCTGAATACCTGTACCCATCGCGGTAACCGCTTGTGCAAAGCCGACCACGGCAACGCGCGTCAATTCACCTGTAATTATCACGGCTGGGGCTTCGGTATTGACGGCGCCCTGAACGGGGTGCCGCTCGAACAGGAGGCTTATTACGGCGAAATCGACAAATCACGTTTCAACATGATCGAAGTCGCGGCGGTGGAAAGTTACAAGGGCATGGTATTCGCGACCATGGCGTCGGACGCGCCGTCGTTGAGCGACTACCTCGGTAGCATGAAGTGGTATCTCGATGTCTGGTTGGATGCGATGCCGGAGGGTACCGAATTGATTGGTGCTCCGTCGAAAGTGGAATTGCCGGTGAACTGGAAGCTGCCGGTCGAGAACGTATCCGGTGATGGGTATCACCTCGGGTGGGCCCATGCCGGCGCAATGTCTGTATCGTCGAGCATGAAGCTGACCGAAATGTCGGTCGGCAATACGACGATCGACAACTCGCAAGGCGTATCGGTCGCCGGACTCAATGGTCATTGTGTTTTATCGTCGCTCGATGGTGTTTCAGGTTATGCGTTCTACCCGGATCCGAAACCGGCAATGGCCTATCTGTCAGAGCATCGCGCCGGCGTGTGCAACCGGCTCGGCGAATTTCGCGGCAATCATCTATGGGGCTCACAGATCAATCTGACCGTGTTCCCGAATCTGCAACTGCTGCCGGGCCTGAACTGGTTACGGATCTATCAACCGAAAGGTCCTGGAAAACTGGAAATGTGGACCTGGGCGATGGTCGATAAACAAATGCCCGATAGCCTGAAAAGAGCCATTCTCGATAACGTCACCCGCACGTTCGGCCCGGCCGGTCTGTTCGATAACGATGACGGTGACAACCTGCAGGCCTGCACCGAGCTGAGCCGCGGATGGCGAACCCGCCAAATGGACCTGTATACAAATATGGCGCTCGGTCACGAAGGCGAGCGTAAGGAACTGCCAGGTGTGGTCAGCGATGGCCTCGTGTGCGAGCAGAACCAGCGTTTCGTTTATCGTCGCTGGTGCGAACTGATGAGCGCGCGGTCGTGGCATGACGTGCCGAGCTATAACACTTACGACGAAGCCATGGCGAACGCGGGGGCATGAAAGCCGTAGGGACGGATCTGTACCTGAAGATGCAGCAGCGGCTGTATGAAGAGGCGCGCGTACTCGATGAGGAACGATTTCGCGACTGGCTGGACATGCTTACCGACGACGTGCGTTATGTCATGTCCATGCCGGAACGGTGTTATCGCAAGGATCGCACCGGGCAGCGTCGCGAGCAGTGGCAGGCTTATATTTTCGACGATGACAAGGACGTGCTGAGAATGCGAATTGCGCGGCTCGAGTCGGGCTTTGTGTGGTCTGAAGATCCACGTAATGTCATCCGCCACCTCGTCCATAACGTGGAAGTCTATCGGGCGCCGGAACCGGACACCTTGTGCGTGCACTCGCTCGTTGAAATTCACCGGAATCGACTGGGCGGCGAAGAGAAACGATTACTCGCAACGCGGGTCGATCAATGGCGGGCCGTGGGTGGCGACTATTTCCTCGCGCGCCGTGAAGGGGTGTTTTGTCACGCGATCGTAATGGACTCGAATCTGAACTTGTTTTTTTGAATTGGTACTTCGGGCAAGACCTGTCCGGCAACAGGGGTGGTTCTCATGACAAATGTAACAGAGTTGGCATATCTCGGATTTACGATCAGCGATGCAGATGCCTGGCGCGACTACGCGGCGGCGTGCGTCGGATTGGAAGTTCTTGATGACGGCGAGGGCGATCGATTTTATCTGCGTATGGACCATTGGCACCATCGCTTCGTGATGCACATTGGCGATGATGACGATCTCGCCTATCTCGGGTGGCGAGTCGCCGGACCACGTGAACTCGAAGCCATGGCTCGCAAGCTCGACGATGCGGGTATCGAATTTCGTGATGCCAGCGCGGAGGAAGCCGCTGAGCGCCACGTACTCGGATTGCTCAAGCTGGTGGACCCGGGTGGGAACCCGACTGAAATATTCTACGGCCCGCACGTCGAAACGAAATTTCCGTATCATCCAGGCCGACGCCTGTACGGCGGCTTCGTCACCGGCGACCAGGGGATCGGTCACTGCATCCTGCGGGAAGACGACGTCGCGGCCGCGGCCGCGTTCTACGAAACCCTGGGTCTTGAGGGTTCCGTCGAATACAAGCTCCAGATGCCGAACGGCATGGTGGCCGAACCGTACTTCATGCATTGCAACGATCGTCAGCATACGATCGCGTTCGGCCTCGGGCCGCAGGAAAAACGCATCAATCATCTGATGCTCGAGTATCAGCAACTCGACGACCTGGGTGCGGCGCACGACATTATTCGCCAACGCAAGATCGATGTGGCCCTGCAACTCGGCAAGCATTCGAACGACCAGGCTTTGACGTTCTATTCCGCTACACCGTCCGGCTGGTTGCTGGAACTCGGCTGGGGTGCGCGTAAAGCGCTCTCCCAACAGGAGTACTACAGCGGCGACATCTTCGGTCACGGTCCGGAAGCGAAAGGTTACGGCATGGACGTGGAGTTGTGACCGGCCGATGAGGCGGGCAGTACATTTTTCGCGGGCATCGCTTATCACGCGTGCCCAAACCGAAACGGTTGCTAAACGACAAGGCTAAAGGTACCAACATGAGTCGATTCCAATCCATCGACGGTCTAGTGAGCGCCGACGGCGCGACGCAGAATCGTCGAATCTACTGGGACGAGGACATCTACGAACAGGAGCTGGAACAGGTGTTCGCGCGCTCCTGGTTGTTTCTGAGCCACGATTCCCTGATCCCGAATCCCGGAGATTTCGTTACCGCGTTTATGGGCCAGGACCGGGTTATCGTCGCACGCGGACGCGACGGCGTGGTTCGGGCGTTCCTCAATTCCTGTAACCATCGCGGCAACATCGTGTGCCGCGCGGATTCCGGGAACGCGAGGAGTTTTGTTTGCAACTACCACGGCTGGGCGTACGGGCTCGATGGCGCGCTCGTCAACGTGCCGTTGGAAGCAGACATCTACGGCGAGGGGTTCGATCGGTCGACGCTCGGATTAAAATCCGTTCGGGTAGAAAGTCATCGCGGATTCCTGTTCGGTAACTTTGATGCCTCGGCACCCTCGCTCGCCGACTATCTCGGTGAAATGGCCTGGTACTTCGATACGTTTATGGATG
Source organism: Gammaproteobacteria bacterium (assembly GCA_965216305.1). Taxonomy (GTDB): domain Bacteria; phylum Pseudomonadota; class Gammaproteobacteria; genus UBA11873. The sequence continues at coordinate 1,783,077 of OZ244144.1, forward strand.
TACCTGGCGGCTCGGAACTACTGGGGCCGCCGATTAAGGTACGGATCAAGGCGAACTGGAAATTCTTCGCTGAAAATTTCATCGGCGACTTCTACCACGCCGGCTGGACCCACGCCGCGGCGCTCGAAGTCATCGGCGGGGCGCTGGCCGCGGTCAGCGGTAACAAGATGGTGGCGCCGGGGTTTCAGTTTGCTACCACTTTTGGCCATGGCTTCAACGCTTCCCCGGGCACCGACGAAATATTCCCGCATGTTCACCAGGGAGAAATCGCGCGCCAGTTCGAGGACTGGATGCGTTCACGGATTCCGGTAGTGCGCGAGCGTCTCGGCAAAGAACGCGCGTCGATCTACAACGCGATCTGGGACGGCACGATGTTCCCGAATACGTCTTTTTTGCGCGGTATCGACACCTGGAAGGTGTGGCAACCGCGCGGACCCAAGGAGCTTGAAGTGTGGACGTGGACCCTGGTCGAGCGCGATATGCCCGAGGCGCTGAAACAGGGGATCCGGCACACGAACGAAAAGACGTTCGGCGCCGCCGGCATGCTCGAGGGCGATGATGGCGAAAATATGGAGGGTAATACGCACAGCTCCGCGGGCTGGGTGACGCGTAACGAACCCCTGAACGCGGAGATGGGTCTCGGCAATGACGGCCCGCACCCGGATTTTCCGAGCCGGGTTTCCGAGCCCGCCGACAACGAAGCGGCGCAGCGCAACTTCCTGCGCATGTGGGAAACGATGATGACCGCGCGCGATTGGGATGAGATCATGGCGGTGCGGCGGGGAGAGCATGGCACATGAGTACACCACTAGCCGGCACTCTGGTTTCTGCCGACAGGCATTATGCGATACAAGCCTTCTTGTTCCGTGAAGCGCGTCTGCTGGACGATGAGAAATTCCGCGAATGGCTCGGCCTGTTAACCGACGACATACACTACTGGTTGCCGATTCGGGAAAATCGTTTCCGCAACGATCGCAGACCCGAGCCAACCCCGGAGAACTCAGCCTCGGTGTATAACGACCGCTACGAAGACCTCGACCATCGCGTGGCGAGATTCGAAACGGGACTCGCCTGGATCGAGGATCCGCCGGCTCGGATTCGTCGCCTCGTCTCCAACGTCGAAGCAGAGTATTCCGACACCGAAGATGAACTCGCGGTGTATTCCAATATTCTTCTCTACCGGAATCGCCGCCAGGACGAAGAAGCCTGGTTCGTCGCCGCGCGCCGTGATCGTTTGCGTCTTGTCAACGGCAGCTGGCGTCTTGCGCGACGCCATATTCTATTTGACCAGCACGTCATACTCGACGAGAACTTGTCCGTTTTCCTGTAACGCGCCACGCGCCTTTTCGAGAATTATCATTCAGGAGCATTACCAGTGAATCAAGCGCAAAACGACAACCCGGAGATCGCCCGAACGATCAGCGCCGGTGGCATCGCGACGAACTATCACGACCGCGGCGAAGGACAGCCAGTGATGCTGATTCACGGCTCGGGACCCGGAGTCACGGCGTGGGCCAATTGGCGGCTGTGTATTCCGGTTTTGGCGGAGCGTTACCGGGTGATTGCTCCCGATATGGTCGGGTTTGGTTATACCGAGCGGCCTGCGAATGTCACCTACAACATGGACATGTGGGTTCAGCACACGATTGATTTTCTCGACGCGATGGAACTCGACCAGGTCGATCTCGTCGGCAACTCATTCGGGGGCGCACTATCGCTCGCACTGACGATCCGTCACCCGGACCGGGTGCGGCGGCTCGTGTTGATGGGCGCTGCCGGCGTACCATTTGAACTGACCCCCGGTCTCGACGCAGCATGGGGCTATGAGCCTTCCGTTGAAAACATGCGCAAGCTCCTCGATATCTTCGCCTACGATCGGAATCTCGTCACCGATGAACTCGCCCAATTGCGCTATGAAGCGAGTATCCGGCCGGGTTTTCAGGAAGCATTCAGCGCGATGTTTCCCGCTCCGCGACAGCGCTGGATCGAGATGCTGGCGAGCGCGGATGATGATATTCGCGCCGTTAAGCACGACACGTTAATCATCCACGGACGCGAAGATAAAATCCTGCCGCTGTCGTGTTCGCTGCGTTTGTTTGAGTTGATCGAGCGGGCGGAATTGCATGTATTCGGACGCTGTGGGCACTGGACCCAAATCGAGCACAACCAGCGATTCAATATGCTTGTTGCGGATTTTTTCACTGACTGACGCTGCCGGATACGTATCGCAACCCGGCTACCGATGCTGCCGGGAACGCGCTGCGGTTAAGCGTTAGCAATCGATCCGGGTTGTTCGTTACAACGGATAAACCAGATAATGCGGCAGCACGGACGTATCGGTTATGGCCTTTTTCGCAATAAATCGCGCCCCGGCTGAATCTACAGTGACAATGTCCGAATAAACGCCACAGGCGAGGACGTTTGATTGCCCGGTATCGGTAGGGGTGTAAAAAACGGAAAAATTAGATCGCAGTGCGTACGTATTGTCGGGTTGGGCGCTACACGCGATCTGTTGTACGACGTGACGCGTACGGTAGTCCTGGAACGTGCCGGCCCAGATCTCCGTGATAAACGTTACGCGATCTTCGAGCCGGGCGTGGCAATCATCGAGCATCAAGCCGACCGGCAAGCCTTGTTGATTGTTATCGAGCGTTGTCAGGATATACGAGGCGTCATCGCATTGATCGAATGTCGCAAGCCACCCGTGCATGTCTTTATTATCCAGCGCCTCGATATAGGCATTCTGTAATTCGCCCAGCGCGTCTGCGATGTCGTGTGTCACGCCCATTAGGCCGACCGCTCGAAGCCCATTACCTGCCGGTAATGTTCCCAGCGCGGCAGATTGCCCGTTTCATCATTCTGTTTGAAATCGAACGACAATTTCCCCGGGTCCGACACGCCTTTTTGAAATGCCACCGCGCCCGGGGTGTGATTACCAACGTGAATGCGATGAAAAACCGAGGCGTCTTCCATACTCACGAGCCCGCTCGGTCCAAGCAGGTTGGATGATTGGCGGATCCGGTGTCGGATCAATTCGTCGCTGTCGTCAAGGTGGTGGAAATAAGCATAGTGCACCTCCGTTTCGTCCACAGAGCGAGCAATAGCGAAGCGCAGGTTGATCGTGTCGAGGTGTTTCGTGGCGATAAAAAACGGAAACAGCTCGATAACGCGTGATCCCTTCGACGGGTCCACGCCTTTGAACTCGATAAGCGACGGGTCGCGCAACAGGCTTGTACCACTCGCGACCGTTAGCTCGCTTTCGAACCCCATGTGGCCACGCTCGCGCGTCGCGAATTGACGGCCCTTGCCGCCCTGCCAGTTAAGCAATTGAAAGGCACGATGCAACAACGGTGCGTGGTAGCCGTCATTATCGCAATAGGCTTTCCAGTTTGTTTTATAGCTGACCCGTTGGTAGCCGATGAGTTTGAGCCGGCCGTCGCCGCCCAGCGTTTCGGCAAGTGTCGGCGTAATATCCGCGAGGAATTCATCGAGCGGCGGCGTGTCAGCGCTCAACGTGACGAAAATAAGCCCTTTGAACTTTGCCGTACGGGGTTGTTTCAGCGGGTAATTTTCGCGCTTGAAATCAGGCGTAAATTCGCGTTCGTTCGGGCATCCCGCAAGCTCACCTTTGGCGTTGAACAACCACCGGTGGTAGGGACATTCGAATTCCAGCCTGTTTCCGCATGGCTGGGATTCCACCTGGTTGCCGCGATGCGAACAGGCGTTATAAAAGACTCGCACCTCGTTGTCCGCATCCCGTGCAATCAGTAACGGCACTTCTCCAAGCGAGAATGTTTTAAAATCACCGGCGTTCGGGATCTCACCCGCATGTGCGACGGGATGCCACTCTGTGCCGTAGAAAATGCGTTCACGCTCCGCCTCGAAAATGTCCGAGCGGGTGAATACTTCTTTCGGGATCTCGTTATAGTTGGCGGACCAGATCGGGCTCGCGTCGATCGGTTGATGGCTCATTGCGTCCTCCACGTGTGGCGATTGCAGTCTCGTGCCGTTGATCGAACAATGAAAATAATTCTATGCCGGTTGGAACAAGACCTTTATCGCCTCGCCGTTTTCAATCAGTTCAAATCCGCGCAGCCCTTCGTCCAGCGGCAACACATGGCTCACCAACGACGTGAGGTCGACCCGTTCGTCGATGACGAGGCGCATCGCGTGTTCCCAGGTTTCGTGGAGCCGCCGACCGTGGATGCCACGGACTACGAGTCCGCGCAGTAACCAGCTCTCGAGGTTTAGTGGAGTGTCGCCCCCGGGGACACCGACGAGACGAAGATCGCCTCCGGGGGTAATGCAGTCCGCGGCAAGTGCCAGGGATGTTGCGGCCCCGGAGTATTCGATCATGACGTCGACGCCGTTATTGTGTGTGATCCCGTTAACGGCGCGGACTGTGTCTTCGGAAGCGGGGTTGATGCATATGTCGGCACCGGCTGCTTCGGCTTGTGCGAGACGCAGCGGGTTGATATCGGTCGCGATTACCTTGTGCGCTCCGAGCGCCCGCGCCGCCATGATGTTCATCAATCCGATCGGTCCGCAACCGGTAATGAGAACATTGGCGCCCGCTACCCCGGTGCCTTCGAGGCTCGCGTGCACAGCGATGCCAAAGGGCTCGAACAAGGCAGCGGCCTGTGGATCGATCGTTGCTGGCAGCGGGATCACGATCTGCTCTGGCAGCACCGTGTAATCGGCAAATCCGCCATCGATATCAACACCCGGGTAACGCGTATTGCGGCAGACGTGCGAGCGGTTTGTACGACACGAATAGCAATTGCCGCAGGCAATATGGCTCTCTACTGTCACAAGATCGCCGACGCGGACACGGCTGACGCCGTCACCGACGGCTTCGACGACGCCGCAGATTTCATGGCCGAGCACCGTGGGTAACTGCAACCGCTCTGAAAAAGGCGCCCAGTTATAGATATGCATGTCGGTTCCGCAGATCCCGGCCGCGGAAACTTTAAGGCGCGCTTCACCCGACCGCGGTTCGGGCACATCAATTTCATCAACCGACAGGTGCTTCGCGCCGCGCGCGACCTTACGAATGGATAACATCTGTGATCAGTCCCGATAGAGAGAATTGCATGCACACGGCGGTTACCGCGCCGCCTCGCTTTGACAATATTCCTCGAGAAACTCGAGCCTGTCGTTGCCCCACCACATTTCCTCACCAATTGTCATTGTGGGCACGCCAAAAACGCCGCGTTCGTGCGCCAGGGTGTTGCTCGCGCCGTAATCCGGGTTCTCTTCGGGGTTGGCTACCGACGCGAGGAAATCTGACGCCGACCATCCGAGTTTATCGGCCAGGGCGTTCAGCGTTGCCTCACTGCCGATATCGGCGCCCTGGCCCCACCCGAGGTCGAATCCCGCCTGGACGTATTCGCGTGCCTGGCCGTGTTCCATTGCGTAGAACGTACCGGCATTCATGCGCGCCGAATCCAGCGAGGCCGGGAAGTTAACCGGCAGGTGTTGCCGGGCCGCCCAACGATTGATGTCGGCGAGCAGGTAGCGGAGTTTTACCGGAATTTCGCGGTTTGACGGGCCGGTGTTACCAGCAACAATTTTTGCTCGTGGCAGATCAATCGGATGGTATGTAATCGAGCGTTCATAGCGATCGGCGATTCCACACAATTGTCCGTGTGCCAAATAGGCGAACGGGCTCATAAAGTCGAAAAAGAAATCAATGGATGCTGGTTTCATAAGGGCGTCTGATCAGATTGTTAGCGTGGCCCGTCGCGGGTCGGGTCATTCATACGATACCGACCCGGCGGGGTTTTCCACGAACATGTTTTTCCATCAAGTCTTCCGCTGCATCGACGTCTCTCGCTGCAACGGCCTTTGCCACCTGGAAACGTTCGCGATTGGCGGCGTCGATACTTTTCGGGTTTAAGTTCGAGGCGCCCTGCCACAGGTAGAAGTCGGACAGCCGCCATAAGCCCTGGACGCGGCTTTCCAGTGCCGGTGAGCGTGCCATCGTGCGGAGGTGCCCGTGGTAGGCATCGACCCCGATCGCCCATTCTTCGCGATGCGTCGCGTCGTCAAAAGGCGTGTGTTTGATATGTTCGGCAATTTCCAGCAACAGATCTGCTTCGTTGTCGACGAAGCGACTTGCGGCAAGTCCCGCGATTAAGCTTTCTATTTTCGCGAGCATGGAAAAAAAGTCGTCTATATCCTGCGGCGACGGCGACACCACCTGGCAGCCAACCTGGGGGACAATTTTCAGGTAGCCAAGACCACGCAAATGATTGAGTGCGGCGCTAATCGGTTGACGGCTCGCCTCAAAATCGCCGGCCAGAAGGTTCGTCGAGAGCGAGTCCCCGAAGCGGTAGTATCCGGTGATCAACCGGTGTTCGAGCGCGGCTACAATTTCACCCGCTTTGCCCGACGGTCCGTCCGAATTCGGGCGCATCGCCGCGGTACGGGCGCGTGCGAGAATTTGCTCGATGGTGGTGGACGACCTGGTTTTTGTTGCGGCGGCGGTGTTCATAAAATCTCCGTGTGAAACTGCTACCGACTACTTTTGCGTATACTAACATGCTAGCATAGTCCGAAGCCAATCAATGGATAGTTAGAGGCAAAGTATCTTATGCCATCGTTCACACGAAAAGAGGCGAAGGCGTGGGCCGGAGAGACGATCAAGGATCTCTATATGTGCCCGTTAACGCCGATAACCGACGATCTCGATCTTGACTCCAAAGGTATCGCCGAAAATATCGATGCTTATGTCGAAATGGGCCTCAACGGTCTCGTCATGGGCGGATTCATCGCGGAATGCTGGAACCTCAAGTTGTCGGATTGGATGCGGTATCACGAAATTGTGGCCGAAGCCAACCGCGGCCGTCTGGATTTGTGGACGATCATTCTCGATCCGAGCGTGCACCAGGCGCTGGAGAAAATGGCCTTTGTCGAGAAACTCGGATTTAACGGCGCGGAGGTCATCAACCCGGTCGTTCAGCTGCGCACTGACGAAGAAATATATAACTGGTTTGATTTTCTGACGAAAAATTCCGACCTCGCGATCTGCCTGTATCGCACGCCCGTCTCGGGAACCGTCATGAGTGCCGATCTGATGGCTCGCCTGGCCGACATCGAAACCGTCGTCGCGGTCAAACAAGGCAATATGAATCGCGCAGAGTCGTTGAAGTTGCGCCGGGAACTCCGCGACGACTTTATTGTTTCCGATCCGTTCGAGCATTTTTATCTCGACGATTTACGCGCCGGCGGTCAGGTATTGTGGGGTGAGTTGTCCTACATTCTGTACGGCAAGCAGCGCCATCTCATGCGCGACTATATTCAACTCGGTCGGGCCGGCGAATGGGAAGCGGCGCGAACGAAGTGGGAAGCCCTTGCACCGGTTCGCCAGTACTACGAAGACCTGTTTATCTGGAACATCGCCCGCACCGCGACCTACGCGAGTGCGCTGGCTGCAATGAAAGCCTGGTACGAAGCGATTGGCTTGAAAGCGGGGCCGATCCTGCCTCCGGTCGAACCCGTAGCGCCGCAGCGCGCCGCCGAAATAAAGGACCACTTGTGCGAACTCGGCGTTGCATAATCCCGTTGTCGTGAGTAAACCGCTGCATTTTTGTATCCATGGTGCTGGCGGCCTTGGTTCGCTGATTGGTGGCTACCTCGCAAACGCGGGTTTCGACACGACGCTGATTGCGCGACCGGCACACGTCGAACAGATCGAAGCCGGTGGCCTGCAAATCTCCGGAACGCGTGGCGATGTCATCGTTCGCGATAATCTCGCCGCCGTGACACACCCGGATCAAGTCGGCCGCGACATCGATTACTACATTCTGCTGACGAAAGTGAAAGATGCGGCGGGTGCGCTTTCCGACGCGTCGTCGATTGCCGATCGCGTTGATTGTGCGTTGACCCTGCAAAATGGCATCGGCAAAGAGGCCGCTTTAATCGACTGCTTCGGTCCTGAAAAGGTTATCGGCGGATCGATTATTGAAGGTGCGACCCTGGCCGCACCAGGACACGTCCGGCATCACGTTTCGGTACCCGTCACGGCTTATTTCGGCGAATTCAACGGTGCCTCGAGCGAGCGTTGCGAACGTCTTGCTGACAGTTTCACTTGCGCCGGTCTCGGTGCACGCGCATACGAAGACATACATCACGTCCTGTGGGAAAAGCTCGTACAGGTAGGTGGCGCATCCGCCTGGTCGACGAGTACGCTCAGCGGCGTGCCGGCGCTCGATTATTGGGATGGTCTTGCGTGCGCAGAAGGTGCCGCCCACTATGTACAGATTGCGAAAGAACTGCTTGCGGTTTACGGCGCGCTCGGTTACGCCCCGCAAAATTTCTTCGCGCCGTTGTCGCGCTTGCAGGAAATCGATGCGATGAACGCGGAGGATGCTGCGACGATGATGGGTGCGCTCGCATCCGAGAGGCAGGTGGAAGGCCGGCCGCCGGTGCGGACATCGATGCACGGCGACGTATTGTCAGGGCGCAAGACTGAGATCGATATTATCCTGCGTCCGTTAATCGACGCCGCCGTTGAACACCGCATCCCGATCCCGACCGCCCTCGCGGCCTACCGGGTCATAAAAACCCTGGACACGTATTTGAGTTGAACCTCACCGCGCGTGAACCGGAATTGTCGCGGGAGCCTTGATCAGGAGAAGCAAATGGTGGACATCGAACAATTGATCGACCTGGAAAAAGCCACCCAGTCGAAGCGGATATTCTGGGACGCGGAGATTTACGAACTCGAACTGGAACGCATCTTCGGACGGTCGTGGTTGTTCCTTACACACGAAAGCCTGATCCCGAAGTACGGCGATTACGTAATGGCGCGTATGGCCGAGGACAACGTGGTCGTGTGCCGCCAGAAAGATGGTTCAATCCGCGCCTTCATCAATTCATGTACGCATCGGGGCAACCAGGTCTGTCACGCCGAAAGTGGCAATGCGCGCGCATTCGTGTGCAACTATCACGGCTGGGTCTACGGCACCGACGGCGCCCTGATAGAGATGCCGCTCGAGGAGCGATGTCACCTCCAGGTGGATAAATCGGCGCGCGGCCTGCCTTCGATCCGGGTTGAGAGCTATCACGGATTTGTCTACGGCTGTTTCGATGAGGAGGCGCCGGCGCTCGCGGAAAGTCTCGGAGATTTCGGCTGGTATCTCGACACCTGGATGGTTGGCGATGGCGGCGGTGCGGAATTAATGGGGCCGCCGTCGAAATCGATCCTCGATTGCAATTGGAAAGTACCGGCGGAGAATTTTGTCGGTGACGCTTACCATGTCGGCTGGACGCACGCGGCGGCGCTGCAGATTCTCGGCGGAGAACTCGCGGGCCTTGCCGGCAACAGGGCCGAAATGCCGTATGACGATCTCGGTCTGCAGTTCACCACCCGGTTCGGGCACGGATTCGGCTATATCGATGGTGCCGGGTCGTCGATCCACAGTGATCGCGAAGACTACGACAAGTTTCTCGCAGCCACAAAGCCGAAAGTCATCAAGAATCTCGGCGAATCGCGGGGCAGGTTGTTCGACGGGCACTGGAACTGCACGTTGTTTCCGAACAATTCATTTTTGTACGGAACGAACACGTTCAAGGTCTGGCACCCGCGGGGGCCCGGGCAGATCGAAGTCTGGACCTGGACCATTGTGCACAAGAACATGGATCCCGAGCTCAAACGCAGGATCCAGAGAGGTGCGACGATGACGTTCGGTACCGCAGGGCTGCTGGAAGCCGATGACGGCGAAAACATGATGACGTGTACAACATCAAACCGCGGTCGATACACCCGCGAGGGTGACATGGTTGCAACCATGGGAATGAACAACGAAGGACCGCACCCCGATTATCCGGGCATCGTGGGGTCGAGTTTTATCGGCGAGACAAGTTATCGCGGGTTCTATCGTTACTACCGCGAAATCATGAGCGCGGCAAGCTGGGCGGATATCCGGGCCCGGGATAACGAATGGGATGCGATCTGGACGGATCGCGATTTCTGGACGCGACGTAATTCCGCGGCCTGAAGCCGTCCGGGAGGTTCACCATGGTCTCAACACCGACACAACACAACGCAACAACGGCGGTGGGCGGCGAGGCCGTCGATCCGGCCCGGCATCACGCGATCGAGCAACATTATTTTTGCGAAGCACGCTTGCTGCAAAATGCTGACTACCGAACCTGGCTGAAGGAACTCGTCGCGCCGGACGTCCATTACTGGATGCCGATCGTGGAACTGCGCATGGCCCGCGATAAACGCCCGCCGCCGACCCCTGATGACGCCGCGATATTCAATGACGATTACGACGTGCTGACGATGCGCGTCGAGCGCATGTACACCGGGCAGGTGTGGATGGAGGATCCCGCTTCACGGATCCGCTACACGATCTCGAACGTTGAGGCCTTCCACACCGATCGCGCCGACGAGTTCGAGGTTTACTGCAACTTCGTTATCCATCGGCACCGACGACAGGACGAACGGTCCGTGCATGTTGGCGGCCGCGAAGACGTCTTGAGATCGACTGCAAGCGGCTACCAGCTCGTGCGACGCAAGATCAATCTCGATGCTCGGGTTGTGCAGGACAAGAATCTCTATTTCTTTGCTTAGTAGTACCAGGAGGCGCAACGCAATGAGTACGAACAATGTAGAACGCGTGTTATGGGAGTTTGGCGATCAGCCTGCGCGCATTGAGCAGTTTAAAGCGGATCCCGACACCTACCTGGCCGCCTATGCTCTCGACGACGGTGAGCGTCAGGCGCTAAAAGATGTCGACCTGAAGGCGCTCGCGGATCGAGGCGTAAGTACGTTACTCACGATCATGATCTGGCCGCTGTTGAAAGGCCCGGAAGGTATGCCGTTCGCCTACCTCGAACACATGAACGGCGGCAAGATGCCGGGTCCGCCCGGCGCGTAAGCGATAGAGCGCCCGCAGGTTTCGACGACTACGTATTGAACACTTAAAGGAGAATTCTCATGGCCGAACTCGTTGCTGGATTTTGTCTTCCCCACGATCCGCTGATGGCCTCGACCCCGGAAATCAACGACCAGGCGAGCGCGGACAAGGTCTTCGCAGCACTCGATGAAGTCCATCGCCGGATCGTGGCGGCGGGGGTCGATACAGTCATAGTGATCGGTGACGATCACTACTGCAAATTCGGCCCGCAGTGCCTGCCGCAATACCTCATCGGTATCGGTGACCTCGACGGGCCGGAAGAACCGTGGCTCGGCATCGAACGATATGCTTTCCCGAATAATGTGCCGCTGGCCGAGCACATTATGAATTACGGCTTTGATAACGGATTCGACTGGGCCGTTGCCAAGGCGATAACTCTCGACCACGGCACGATGGTTCCGGTGCATCTCGCGGTAAAACCGCAGACGAGCAACATTCGCTCGATTCCCATCTACACCGCGGCCGGGGTCGAGCCCCTGTTAAGACCGCGCCGCGCTTATGAACTCGGTCGCATGATCGGTGACGCCGTGGCCGCGTTCGAAAGCGCCGACCGCGTTGCGATCGTCGGCAGCGGCGGTATCAGCCATTGGGTCGGGACTGCCGAGATGGGCCGGGTAAACGAAAAATTTGATCGTATGGTGCTCGACAATGTTGCTGCCGGCGATGTCGAAGCGTTGATCGAATTAAGTGACGAGTTTGTAATCAGCAATGCAGGTAACGGTGCGCTCGAGATCCGCAACTGGATCATTGCGATGGGCGCCATGGGCGCGGCGGGTGCGGAAGTTATTTGCTACGAGCCGATTCCGGAGTGGATTTGCGGGATTGGTGTCGCGGAGCTCACGCGCGCGGCGTAGCCATTGAAAAAATGTAACGACGCAGATTAATCGCGCCATAAAACGGCCGACCAGCCAACGAAGGGGAAGCACCATGACGACGCGAAACCAGGGACTACTCAGCGCCAGCGACATCTGCGGCGCCTGGGCAATCATGCCGACTCCCGCGAAAGCCGGCGCGGAGGATTGGCGCGCACAAGATACCGTCGACCTCGACGAAGTGGAGCGGGCCGTTAATGGTCTGATCGATGCTGGCATCGACGGAATTCTTACCCTCGGTACCCTGGGCGAATGTGCGACGCTAACATGGCCCGAGAAGCAGGCCTATATGCAAACGCTGGTCGAAACGGTCGGCGGGCGGGTACCGTTATTTTGCGGCACGACCGCGTTGAATACACGCGATACGATCGAGCAGACACGATACGCTTGTGATCTCGGTATCGACGGGACGATGCTGGGTCTGCCGATGTGGTGTGCACCCAGCGTCGAGGTGGCGGTTCAATTCTACCGCGATGTTACCGAAGCGGTTCCCGGGATGAACATCTGCGTTTACGCGAATCCCGAGGCATTTAAATTCGAATTCCCGCGACCCTTCTGGGCGCAGCTCGGGACAATTAGACAAGTCGTGACGGCAAAGTATATTGGCATCGGTGCGCTGCTTGCAGACATTAATTTAAGCCAACAAAACATTAAACTGTTGCCGCTCGATTTCGACTATTACGCGGCGGCACGGATGGAACCAGAATTTATCGACGGATTCTGGACCAGCGGTGCCGTGTGCGGACCGAGCGTCGCGACACATCTGCGTGATCTGATCGCGAGCGCGAAACAATCCGGCGATTGGAGCGCGGCTAAAGCCTTTAACGGCCGCCTTGGCCCAACCGCCAAGCCACTGTTTCCGAACGGTAGTTTCAAGGATTTCTCGATGTATAACATCGGGCTCGAGAAGGCGCGTATGGACGCTGCCGGCTGGATGAAGGCGGGGCCGATCCGTCCACCTTATCATCTCGTGCCCGAAGCCTACCTCGAAGGTGCTCGAGCATCGGGGCAGATGTGGGCGGAATTGCACCGCGAACTGACCGCGAAGCAGGCGGCTTAGAGGTATCTTTTCCGGCGATTCGATACAGCCTCGTAGTATCGACAATGCTGGATCCCCGAGGGTAAGCAGAAATCTACGGCGTCGCGGCGCTTTCCGGCAAGTGCGTGGAATTACTTCAATATAACGCTCGCTGCGAGAGGTCCATGACGAAGGAGCCAGAATCATGAATACCGGACATCCTCCGTCGCGCGAGAAACTCGTGGCCACTGCCACGGAAGTGGCGGCTAAGCTGCGCGTTCTGGAAGCCCGCAACCAGGACGGCCGAATGCTCCATCCTGACGCGATCGCGCTCATAGCAGACGCGGGACTGTTCAAATTGATCCAGCCCGCACGAATCGGCGGTCTGGAAGCCGACATACCCACGCTTCAGGCAGTAGGACGTGCTTTGAGCATGGGTTGTGCGGCGACCGGATGGGTTTACCTCGTAACGGGCGCCCACACCTGGATCCTTGGCAGTTTCCCGGAAGCCGCTCAAGACGAGTTGCGTGCCGATGACCCGAACACCATCGTGCCCGGCTCGCTCGCTTCAAACGGCAAAGCGCAGAAGGTCGATGGTGGCTTTCAGGTCAGCGGCCGCTGGCAATTTGGCAGTGGTTGCGACTACGGTCGTTGGGCGTTGTTGTGTTCGATGCAGTCCGACTCGAGCCGCGAAGATCCAAAACATATTCATTATCTCGTTCCGTCGAGCGACTTCACGCTTGAAGATACGTGGCACACGCTCGGGCTACGCGGGACTGGGAGCAAGGATATCATCGTCGAAAATGCATTCGTGCCGGCGCACCGAACGATGCCGACGGGAGACCTTTTCGAAGGCGCCAGTCCGCACGCGCAGGCGCATGACAGTTTCGTCTACGAATTCCCGGTACTAGCATCATTAACGTTCCTCGTAACCGGGGCTGCGATGGCGCTCGCGGATCGGATGTACGCCGAGTTCGTTAGCCTGACCTCGCACCGGCGGGATCGCTATGACGGGTCGACGAAAGCGAAAAAGGCGACTATTCAAGCCCGGGTGGCGGAATCCTGGGCGGAAATCCGTTGTGCGGAACTATTGGTGGGCGAGATTGCATCGGTGTTCGACAAGGCGCGAGAACAACGCCAGGCCTTTGACGTGCAAACGAGGATCGATGTGAAGATGCGCGCGAGCTATGCAGTTACTTTATGCCGCCGCGCGTCGGATCGATTGTTCGACGCTGCCGGTGCGAATTCGATTTACGAGCGATCGGCGCTGTTACCGCTGTTCCAGAACCTGCACACGGCCTCACATCACGCGATCGTTGATTTTGACAACAACGCCACGGCGTTTGGCAGCCAGGCGCTCGGGCTCGGGCCCGGTACGATACTATTTTAATGTGTGCTGCTGGCGTTCGGCACGGAACGAAAGCGCCCGCGTACCGGGCCGGTCTCGGGCAGCTATGAAGGCCGGTCGATGCTTGTTATATAACTTAATTTCGAACCCGTTATCCGCTGATAATTTGAGGTGAACCATGATCCAAATTGGTATATGCCAAATCGCGCAAAGTTACGGCTACGACAACATTACAGACGAGCAGATGTACGACGAAGAATTACGCAGCGCCATGCTTGCCGATGAACTCGGCTACGATCTGGTGTCGATGGTAGAGCATCATTTCGAGGATTACGCGGCGTGTCCCGACAACTTTGTCTACCTGGCGCATCTCGCTGCCAAGACGTCACAGATCAAACTCATGACCGGCGCCGTGATCGTGCCCTGGAACACCCAACCCCTGAGAGTCGCCGAAAAAGCCGCATTGCTCGACAACCTCAGCGGCGGCCGGTTGATTCTCGGGCTCGGCCGGGGCCTGTCGCGCCTGGAATATGCACAAACCGGCGTATCCATGGATGAATCCCGCGGTCGCTTCGACGAAGCCACGCCGATGATTCTCGATGCACTGGAAACTGGCATCATGGAAGCACACGAAGGCAAATTCTTCAGCCAGCCCCGGGCGAAAATCAGACCTCGCCCAAGTCGATCTTTTAAAGGACGTACGACGCAGGTAGCGATGTCAAACGAATCCATCATTGAGGCAGCGAACCTCGGAATAAAAATGATGCAGTTTGCCTACAAGCCGCTTGAGGTGCATAAACAAGAGGTCGAAATCTACGCGCAGCAATACCGCAAGCAGCACAACAGCGCACCTCCGATACCGTTTTTCGTTGACTTCTGTATCTGCGATACGAATGCCGATCGCGCCGAAGAAATCGCGAATAAGCATGTGCGAAGTTATCTTCTTAGTTTGATGCAGCATTACGAAATGCTGAGCGACCATTTTTTGGAAATGGAAGGTTACGCGGAATATGGCGAAGCGGCGAAGCTGCTCGCCGCCGCCGGGCACGAGAAGATGGCCGATGACTATCTTGCTGCACAAACCTGGGGTACGCCGGAGCAGGTCCTGGAGAAAATTCGCTTACGACGTGAGGCAGTCGGCGACTATGACATTTTGCTATGTACCCGTTTCGCGGGTACTCCATGGGAGGTGACGGAGCGCACGATCCGCACGTTCGGTAATGAAGTGTTGCCCGTGCTTAAAAGTATGGAGTACTCGGAGACGATCGCAGCTTAACGGGTGATACAGCCGTCGTGAATTACTTTTTGCCGCGGCGGCGATAAAAGTCCAATGCGGGGAGGAAATCTTGGCGGAATATTAAAAGGCCGTGATAGCCGACTGATTGCAACTCAACCGACCCCGCCGCCGGCCACATACAGTGTCTGTCCCGTCATGTAAGAGGCGTCTGCCGAAGCAAGGAACGCGATCGCAGCTGCTTGCTCGCCAGGCTCAGCGAAACGCTTCATCGGTGTATCGCGCAAGGTCTGCTCTACCACTGCCGCCATTCCCGTACGGTCGGCTTCCGTCGGCGGCGCCGGGTTACGCGGGATCGCACGTTCGCCGACATCGACTCCGCCGGGCGCAACGCAATTGACGCGAATACCGTCATCGGCAAGCTCCATCGCGAGACACGTGGTAATCGCCTGAACTCCGCCCTTTGCGGCTGAATAGGGCACCCGATAGATACCGCGTGTTGCCACTGAACCAACATTGACTATGGCCCCCTGGCGGCGCTCGCGCATGTGCGGAATCACTGCCCGGCAACACCACAATGTTGGCCACAGCGAGCGGCGGATTTCTTTTTCAATCTCGTCGTCGGTATATTCCCAGAACGGTTTCGCCCAGATCGTCCCACCAACATTATGCACGGAGACATCGATCCGTCCGTACGCTGCCAGGGCATCTTTGACCAACTGCCGCGCACCATCGGCGGTTTCCAGATCGACAATACTCGTCGTCGCCTCGTTGCCGTTCGCCGTAATTTCCCGCGCCGTCGCAGTCGCTTCGTGCTCGGCCCGGTCCGCGACCACGACTTTCGCACCTTCTTGTGCGAACCGCAGGGCGCAGGCCTTGCCGATCCCCTGGGCGGCGCCGGTTACCACGACGACTTGATTAGTAAATCGATTCATTTAAGGTCCTCAGAGAAAAACAGCGAGATTCAAAGTCGGGATAGTGGACTGGTCGAGCAGGATAAGCCGCGAGGCGAGTTTCAGCTCGTTCCCGTCTTCACGCAGGCAATCGTGACGTTCCGCCGAGAGCAGGTCATGATCCGGCGAGTCCCCGCGATTACGGTAGAGCAGCAGGTTACTGCGTACATCAATCGCTGTTTCCGTTGCCGCAACGACGCGAATGTTCGTGATGAAATGTCTGGTTCGTGACGGTGGCTTCTCGGCCCATGCCGTTGCCGAGCAAAGTCGTGCGACGCGCATCCCTAGGGTCTGGCGCGTCTCATCGAAGTGCGACATGCTGGTGCTGAATTCGTCCTCTATTCGACGCTCGCGGGTAATCCTGACCGGCATGCGATAGCGAACGTCATCGGTTAAGACACCCAGCCAGTTTTCAAACTCCCCGTCGTCGAGTAATTCTGCTTCGTAGTACAGGAACGCCGCGACGCGCCTTAGAGTGCGCTCATCTACCGGTCCGGTCGCAGGGTCGCCCGTCATGTCACGCGGCCTCCAGCATCGACAGCCATTTATGCCAGAACGCTCGCTGGGCGAATTCCGTAAAGTCGAGCGGGTAGGCGGGCCCCGGACCCGGCCAATCCGGCATCGGATCGAGGACCTGTCGACCCATGGAATAATCGAGCAGCATTTTTTGCGCGAACTGTCCGGCCGCCGCGCCCGTGATGGTTGACCAGTTTTCTGCATCGTCCTGTTCCAGGGTTCCGGCGCTGCCGAAGGACAGGATATAGGCCTGATAGGACGCGTCTTTAAATTCTTCCGGTGCGTCGCTTTCAACCAGGAACCAGGACCATACTTCAGTGCGTCCTGCGGCCACGGGTCGCCAGGTTCGCAGTGTCAGATAAGGTGCCGGCGGCCGGTCGGATGCGTACGCGCCGGGGGCGTTCAGAAAACTCAGGTTTGGAAACAAATTGGCGTGGGTTGGCAGCGAGACGCCGCTGTCCAGCAGTTCGACTTGCGCAGTATTCAGGCGCTCGCGTAGTGATTGCAATATCGATGGCGGGTACGCTAGCGAGTTGAACAGGGGATCCTGGCGCGCAAAGCCGACGCCGAAGTGCTCCAGTGCAACCTGCACGCCATCGAATAAAAAATTGCCGCTTTGTACCGGCAGAATGCCGGCAGTCACGGTGCTGGCGTGGGTTATTGCCGTGTGGTAGCCGTCGCCGACGAAGTTATCAGCCGCGAGTTTCCAGTCGGCTTCGATGATCCATCGCTGCGGTCCGCCGCGGACCTCGAGTCCGCCGGGGGTTTTATTCGTGTAGAAGTCGAGATACCAAGTGGCGTCGCCGAGATACGCTTCGAGCGGCATCGTTTCTGCGCTCAAACACGCAAAAATCCAGCCACGCCATACGGAAAACTGAGGAGCCGGGCGTAAACCGAGCGTACGTTTGTCGATGCCGCCCTCTCCGAAAATGGCGTCGCTGAGCGGAATAGTGTGGAGGTCACCGTCGTTTCGATAAACCCAACCGTGGTACGGGCAGGTAAACGACGGAACGTTGCCGGCCTCGGCCCGCGTCAGTTGGCGGCCGCGGTGTCGGCAGGCGTTCAACAGGACCCTTACCTCGCCGTCATGACCGCGGACGACGATAAAGCAGTCGTTGACGATATAACGCACGACGTAATCGCCCGGTTTGGAGATTTCGGATTCGTGACCGAGGAAGTGCCACGATCGTGAAAACACGAGGCGTTGTTCAAGCTCGAACAGTTCCGGGTTATTGAAAACACCAAGCGGCAGACGGTCTTGAGAAATCGCGTCCCGGATGTCCTCGAGCAATGTTTTCGTTGTCATCGCGGCCGCCTGAGAATGGTAACCTGGTGTGCTGCGCTACTTCCGGTCAGCATCGCCTACTTTCGGAACCCGATGCCGCCATCACTGTTGATCACGGTGCCCGTAACGTACCTGGAGTTTTCTTTCGACGCGAGTAATACGTAGAGGCCCGCGTGGTCTTCCGGGCTGGCGGCGAATCCGAGTGGGGTCATCTGTTCGATCATCGTGTCGATATCCGGCAAATCGTTAAGCTTCGCGCCGGCCATCCCGGCGGCGTCGCTGCCGGCAAGGTTCGTCAGCGTGCCGCCCGGGGCGACGCCGTTGACCCGCACGTCCGGCGCCAACTCGCTCGCGAGTTGGCGAATGAGCCCGACGATGGCGTGTTTGGACGCGACGTACAACGGCCCGCCGCCACCGGTATAAAAGCTCGAACTCGACGCCGTAAAAATCATGCTGCCCCTGGATTCCCGTAAAGCATCGAGCGCCGCCCGGGCACCGAGGATATAGCCTTTGACATTAACGGAAAATATTTCATCGCAGATCTGTGCGAGTTTGTCGCGCGGTTGTTCCGCGAGTGGCACGAGGTAGTCCCAAATCCCCGCGTTGCCGACGAAAGTATCGAGCCGCCCGAAGCGTTCAACCGCAGCGGCAACCGCGGACTCGTTGCTGTCGAGATCCGTTACGTCGCCAAGCGTCACGCAAATATTTTCGCCGAACTGATCTTCCAGTGAACGCGCTCTGTCCGGATTGCGCTCGAGCACCGTTACCCGGGCACCTTCGTCGATAAACCGTTCGACGACGGCCAGGCCAATTCCCGATCCGCCGCCGGTAACCAGCGCCACTTGTCCTTTCAACCAAGCCATCACCGAGTCCTCGCAAAGAAGTAAAAGATCGTCCGGGACCCCGGCGCGCACGGCCTGGTAAACCGCTGCCGTCATGCCCGCCGTGTCGCGCGCTGTATTTCCCTGTATCCATGAGTATGCTAGCATGTCAACACATCGCTGGTCCAAGCCCGTGCGTAACGCAAAACCAACGCTTCCACGCTGGAGAGCCCTGATTTGACGACGGAATTAATCATGACGGCGCCTGCCGTATCACATTGCGGCAGGTCGTCAGATGGCGCTTCGGGCGGGGCGTTTTCATGACGAACCCGCTCCGTAACGCGACCCCGGGTCCGGAACTGCAATGGAAAATCGAACAATTGCAGGCACGCTACGTCCTGTCGATCGATCAAGACCGATTGGAAGACTGGCCGGAACTCTTCGTTGACAATTGCGTGTACAAACTGCAGTCGAAGGAAAATGCCGACAGAGGTTTGCCGATCGCCGCTATCTATTGCGACAGCAAAGGAATGCTGATCGATCGAGTCGTTTCGTTGCGACACGCGAATATCTACGAAAAGCATTCTTACCGTCACATTGTCAGTAGCATCGTGACCGAGGAGGTGTCGGACGAGGTCGTCAGCGTCGTTAGCAATTACGTTGTGTATCGTACGCGCACGAACGGGGTGACGGAAATTTATAACGCGGGCAATTACCGCGACAAGATCGTTCCGTACGGCGGCGAACTCCGGTTTCAGGAAAAAATTGCGACGTTCGACACGAACATTATTGACGCATTACTGGCAACCCCGATATAGACCCAATACAGGAATTCGCAAGTATGAGCGCGCAACCAATTACCGATATTCCTTCCCTTTGGCCGCAACCCGAAACCGGTTGCGAAGTCCCTTACGAGGCATTCACGAGCAATCGTTACTACGATCGCGAACAGGCCAACATATTTCGTGGGGATACGTGGAGTTTCGTTGGGCTCGAAGCTGAGGTGCCAGATCACGGCGACTACAAAGCCACATTTATCGGTGAAACCCCGGTCATCGTTACGCGCGACGAGTCCGGTGCGGTCCATGTAATGCAGAATCGCTGCGCGCACCGTGGCGCACTCATCTGTCGCGAGGCACGCGGCAAAGCGACGGATCTGCAGTGTGTTTATCATCAATGGACCTACGACCTGCGCGGAAAATTGCGTGGCGTTCCGTTTCGACGTGGCGTGCGCGGGAAGGGGGGCATGCCCGATGCGTTCGATATGGAAGAGCATGGCTTGCAAGTGTTGCGCGTCGAAACGATCAACGGTCTGATTTTTGCCAGCTTTTCCGCAACAGTCGAACCGCTCGCCGACTTCCTCGGTCCAATGGTTGTGGCGAGCATCGAGCGGATCTTCAATCGGCCGATCGAAATTCTGGGCGATCAGCGTCAACGCATGCACGGCAACTGGAAACTGTATGCGGAAAACACGCGCGATCCTTACCACGCGAGCTTGCTTCATCTGTTTCACAACACCTTCGGTCTGTACCGTGCGTCTCAGCAGGGCGCCAGCCTGATGGATGCGGCGCACAAGCACAGTATGCTCTACACGAAGGCGGCAACGACAGATGTTGAAGTCGACAATGAAATCTACAAGGACAGCCGTAGTTTTAATACCGATTTCACATTGCAGGATCCGTCGGTGCTGGCCGGCCGCAGCGAATTCGACGATGGCATAACCCTGGTTATTTTGGCGCTGTTCCCGAATGTTGTTATTCAGCAGATCGCGAATACGCTGGCGGTGCGTCAAACTAATACACTGGGCGCGGGTCAGTTTGATCTCGTGTGGACGCAATTCGGTTATGCGGACGATGATGACGAAATGCGGGCCATTCGGATCAAGCAGGGCAACCTTATCGGTCCGGCCGGATTCATTTCGATGGAAGATGGCGAAGCCGTCGAAATCGTGCAGAAAGCGATCGTTCGCGACCAGGATAAAACGTCTTATATCGCGATGGGCGGAGGGGTTGCGGAAGACGCTGAGCATCTCGTTACGGAATCGGCGATTGTCGGATTCTGGGATCATTACCGGGCGTTGATGGGTATTAAAGCGTAGATCGGCGTCGCGGTAGCAACTCGCGCCGGGATTGAGTCAGGTAGGAATCAGACAACGGGTAAATAGTTTGTACCATGAGTGAGCTAGTGAAACTGTGTTCGGCCGACGACATCAGCGACGGAGAACCGAAGCGAGTGTTGATCGACAATTTCCCGCCTCTGGCGGTTTATAACGTTGCAGGCAAGTTCTTCGTCACGGACGATACGTGCACACACGGTATGGCAAGCCTTACCGAGGGCTATCAGGAAGGCGACCAGATCGAGTGCCCGTTTCATGGTGGTGCGTTTGACATCAAGACCGGTGAACCAACCGCGTTTCCGTGCAGCGACCCCATCAAAACGTATCCCGTGGTTGAGCAAGACGGCGATATTTATATTCGACCGGACGCCACATAGCGCGTCGACTACCGAAGACTTAATTTGCAGCATTTACCTGGAGAGGAATGACCCATGAGCTTGTGGTTGGATATGCTGGAAGCGGAAGTCCGACTGGTCGAAACAAGATCTTTCGGGCCAACCCGGATTGCCGAAGCCGGAACGAAAAATGAAAGTGTGATCATTTTCATGCACGGGATCGGTGGTCACCTCGAGGCTTACGCGCGCAATATTGTCGCCTTGTCCGACGAATTCCACACGATAGCATTCGATTTCCTCGGACATGGTTTGTCACATAAAAAAGTGACGGATTACACACCGTTGTTGCTGGTTGAGCATCTCGCTCAGTTGATGGACGCACTCGGCCTTGAAAAGGCAAATCTTTCCGGTGAGTCGCTCGGCGGTTGGGTTGCCGGGTTATTTGCCGCTCAGCATCCGGAACGCGTCGAAAGATTGATGCTGAACACCGCCGCCGGCCTGCCTATCCTGACGGATCAGGGGCGCAGTGATATGCAGGCACTTATTGATTTGAGCAAAAAAGCGGCGACCCAGGGACCGCCGACCTACGAAAGCGTGCAAAATCGGATGAAGTGGCTATTTCATCCGGCGAACCATCATATGATTAACGACGAGCTGATCAATACGCGCTTGCACTACTACTCGCAGCCCGCCATGCGAGAGGTCGCACCGAGGGTTCTCGCCATGATTGGCCAGCACGATGATTATCTGATCCCTTTGGACAAACTGAGCTGCGACACGCTGTTCCTGTGGACCCTGGATAATCCCGTGCACGATGTTGAAACCGCGCGTCAGAGTTCGGCGAAGGTTGCCGGCTCCAGGCTCTATGTAATGCAGCATGACGCCGCCCACTGGCCACAATATGAAGCACCGGAGGAATTTAATTCGGTTACGCGGCAGTTTTTTCGCGACGGGAGTTTGCCTGAAGAAATGACTGACTAATTCAACAAGGAGCTAAAGTCCATGGCCACTTACGACATACTCATCAAGAACGGTACTGTTATTGAGGGCACCGGTCTGCCCAGATTCCGCGGTGACGTTGGGATCAAGAACGGACGGATCGCGAAGATTGGCAAGATTAAGACCAGCGACGCCGACAAAATTATCGACGCCGATGGCTTGATCGTCGCGCCGGGGTTTGTTGATTTACACACCCATTACGACGCCCAGGTCCACTGGGATCCTTACTGCACAATCTCCGGCTGGCACGGCGTAACATCCGTCGCGATCGGCAACTGCGGCTTCGGCTTTGCGCCGGCACGACCCGAGGTTCGCGAGCGCCTGTTCCAAATGATGACGCGCACCGAGCAGATCCCGTACGAAAGTATGGTCGAAGGCGTTGGTCTGGATTGGGATTGGGAGACACTACCTGAGTGGATGGATCATCTGGATCGGATCCCGAAAGGTGTGAACCTGTTGAACTATGTGCCGTTGAATCCGTTATTGGTCCATGTGAAAGGGCTCGAACGCGCCAAGAGCGGTGCGCCGTGTACGAAAGCGGAAATGGACGAAATGAAACGCCTGCTCAACGAAGCGATGGATTGCGGCATGATGGGGTTTGGTGTGCAGCGCTTAGGCGAGCATTCACTCCAGGCAGATTTTGACGGCACGCCGATGCCAACGGATATGATGTCGGACGAGGACCTGCTTGAACTCGGTCGCGTTCTCGCGGAACGCGGTGAGGGTTTCGTCGAGATGATCAATGCGCAACATGGCGACCCCCTGAGTATGGGCGCTGCCGACGACAAGTTATTTGTAGAGCGTTTCGCTGAGGCGTGCGAGAGACCGGTGTTGTACAACGTCGTGACCGCGCTCGACGAGATGCCTGAAGCGCACTTCGAGCAACTGAAATGGCTGCACGATTGTCATGCTCGGGGCCTGAGGATCTATGGACAAGGGCTGACGGTGCGTTCGCCGTTTCAGTTTACCCTCGAGCACTGGAACCTGTACGACAGCAGCCCGGCCTGGAATGAAGCGACGCAGGGGACATCGGCCGAGCGTATGGTGAAACTCGCGGATCCCGAAATTCGAAAACGCATGATTGCTGAGGATGAGTCGCTGATCACGCTTGGCGTCGGCGGCCCAATCGCCGGACTCAAAGTCCAGGACACACCGGGACATCCGGAGCTGGCGAAGTATCACGGCCGGTTCATTGGTGAAATTGCCGAGACCGAGGGCAAGCACCCCGTAGACGCCATGCTCGATATCGGCGTAGCCGGTGAACTGAACGTTTTGTATCGCACACAGGATATTTCCAGCACGGATCCCGTTAAGGTTGGTGCGCTATGCCGGGATCAGCATGTCATCCCCGGTATATCCGACGGCGGGGCGCACACGAAGTTCTTCACCGGCGGTTCGTACACGACCGATCTCATCACCTGGCTGGTTCGCGATACCGGTGAAATGACCCTGGAAGATGCGCACTATCATCTGAGCTATCTGCCGGCCCAGGCAGCAGGTTTTAAAGACCGCGGACATTTGCGCGAAGGTATGCCAGCGGATGTCATCGTCTACGACCTCGAAAACCTGAAGCGGGTACCGGAAGTTGACTATGAAGTTGCCCACGATTTTCCGGCCGGGGAGTGGCGTCGGATCCAACGGGCAGAAGGGTATCGTTATATTATGGTAAACGGTGTGATTACGTTCGTTGATGGCGAGTGCACCGGGGCAACGCCGGGCGATCTCATTCGTTTGAATCAGTGGAAGGAACCGGCGTCACAGTCTATTGCCGCCGCGTAAACCCTAAATTAGAGAAACTGCCGAACCGCCCCTTGCGATGCGAGGGGCGGTTAATTCTTCTGCCGCGCCGGTCAGTCATTTTGCGAGTAACGCCGGCGTCGAACTTACTGCCCTTCGAGCTATCAGCGCCGCTGCTTTGGCGTCATCAAACCGACTGAGCACCATATTGTTTTGGTTCCGCACGGCGCGCCCTGAGAACAGTGTAAGCGTTACTGATAAGTGCGCTTTAGGCATTCACGCTAATTTCGGAGCGCGGTTTTTCCCTGAATCCGTCTCGTGGTGAGATTATCAGGGACGGTCGTAGTACCGTCCCGCTTAGTGGAAGAATCAAGAACCGCAGAATGCAGGCCAACAACAATGAGTTACGGTTGATGCGTAACCGGAGCCGGTAAACCAAATGAATTTTGAATTCGATGACATTGAGAAGTCATTTCAGGACGTGCTGCGTCGTTATGCGCTTGAAACGTTAGCGCCTGAATACGGGCGTTGGGACCGCGGCGAGGTGGTTCCGCGGGAGCGGGTAATTGAACTCGCAGAGCTTGGTGTGAATGGATTGCTCGTACCCGAAAAATACGGCGGTGTCGGCGGCAGCTATGTGCTTGCCGGCATTGCCGCGGAAGAACTCGCTCGCGGCGACCATAATTTCACCTACTTTGTTCAGCTATGCGCAATCGCAGCGGATCTGATAAGCGTTCACGGCAACGCAGAATTGAAGCAAGCGTTGCTGCCCGGCCTTGCATCCGGCGAAACCCTTATTGCATTCGCACTTACGGAGCCAGGCGCCGGTTCAGATGCGGCGGCGATCAGCGCGAGTGCCAGACTCGAAAATAACGAGTGGATTATAAATGGGGAGAAGGCATCGATATCGATGGCGGGGCTTGCTGATCACTGTGTTGTGTTTGCGCGGATGGACGCGGGCGCGATCGGCGCCGTCGTGGTGCCGCTCGATGCGCCGGGAGTGACACGGCGCGTCTACGATAGCGTCGGCGCAAAACTCACCCAACGCGGGTCCTTGTTTTTCGACGACGTGAGAGTACCGCGATTTCACCAACTCGGTGCGGATCGCGCCGGATTCGCCCAAGCGATGGAAGCCTTCGATTACAATCGCGCGATCATCGCGCTCGCCTGTATCGGGACAGCACAACAGTCGCTGGACGAAACGGTCGAATACGCGAAACAAAGGCGTACGTTTGGTAAGTACCTCGCGCAGCATGAGGGCGTTGCTTTCCAGATTGCGGAACATTCAGCGTTACTTTCCGCGGCTCGATTGCTCGCTTATCAAACCTTGTGGTTGAGAGATCATGGCGAGCCGCACACAAAGGAGGCTGCGATGGTCAAGTGGATGGCACCCAAGGCTGCTATCGACGCGATCCACGCGTGTGTGCTACTGAACGGATGGACGGGTTACGATAATGAATTGCCGCACGGTCAGCGTTTGCGCGACGTTATAGGTCTCGAGATCGGAGATGGCACGCCCGAAATTATGAAGGGTGTGATTGCACGCGAGATTTTCGGGCGAGAGTTCGCCGCGTACCGATAAGGAATACCCTTGGCGCAGACGAGGATTTGAGTCGAACGTTTTTGTGATTTGACCCCGGCAGCGAATCCATTACTAATAGTCGAGCGTCCGGACATAGAGATGCTCGTCGTCGCACTTGATCATCGCGTGGGATGTAGCTACCGGCTTCCTCATTTAAGGAAGAGCTCGATTATTTGGATTCCTCGTAGTGTGCCAAGACTTAGCCTAGGGTTACGCGGCCTCGCGATAGTAGTAATTCAAAATTCCACCAAGCCTCTCTCTACACTCAACGGCGCGGGTAAGATCCGTGGCGTCGCGCGGTTTAGTTATAAGTCGGTTGTCGAGTCCTTGATGATTGCGTTCAAAATGATAATATTTCGTGTATTCGATGACGGCTTTCCGAAGATGGTGCTCGCCTAACGGAATTAATTGTTCGAGGCATTCAGATTTAATGGATCGAACGAATCGTTCGGCGTAGGCGTTTAAGTTAGGACTTCGCGCAGGAAGTATTATCGTCTCCACGTCCGCAGATTTTAGAATCTTTCGGAACGCTTCAGTAAACAGCGGATCGCGATCGTGAATGAGATAGCGACATCCATTCAGAGATCCGTCGTCAACATCCGAGAGGTTGCGTGCAATTTGCTGCATCCATTGACCGTCAGGCTGTTGGACAATGCCTGCGATCTCAACTCGGCGCGTTTGCAGATCAATGATGAAGAGCACGAAGTACCGAACTAAACCTCTGCGCGTGAGGACTTCGACGGTGAAGAAATCAGTTGCCGCGATAGCACCCCAATGTGGCTTGAGAAATGTCGCCCACGACATTCCCTTGTTCCGAAGCGGAGCAGGGTCGTACCCATTGTCGAGTAAGATCCGCTTGATCGTATTTCGGCCAATCTCATGGCCCAGGTTATAGAGAGCGCCGTGGATCCTCGTGTTGCCCCACGAAGGATTGCTGCGCGCCATTCGAAGGATTAACTGCTCGATTTCGTTGGGTGTTTTAGGGCGACCCGGGCAGCGGTCGGCGCTGCCATCGTACTTGTTGGCGATCAGTTTTCGATACCATCGAAGTAACGTATCGGGTGTGACGACGGTGTCTATCTCACAGAGCCCTTGCCGGCCGATCAACTTCGCTTTGGCAGCTAGGCGCCGTCGTTGACTATCCGTGAACGACGGGCGCTTCTCCCCGAGTTTCTCGCGGAGTATGCGATTTTCTTCCTGTAGGTAATCGATAACGTTTTGCTGAGATCGATTGATCCATCCGGCAACGACTAAGATTAAAAACTGAATCTGTGGGGCATTCATGTTGCCAAGCTTAAGTTACATCGAAGTGCCGGAGATTGGATCGGAACGATGAAACCAATATGCTCAACACCCTGGATTTGATGAGATTTTGGGGCCAGCTGAGTTTTGGCACCATACGGGTTCACGCAAAGTTACGGCACGTCGGCGCGCTATTACTATGAATGCGTGCACAACCCGTGGCAGCCGGCCCATGATCGAACACCTGTCGTCGAGGCGCCGACCGGCATCGGGGTGTTCCTGGAAGAAGTGATTTTGTTTCCCCGGCGCTGGGCAGAACGCTACTACAACCTGCAGCACTGGCAGGTGATGCCATCGGGCGGTCATTTCGCGCCGATGGAGGAACCGCAAAGCCTGGTCGAGGATCTGCGATTGTTTTTTCGTCGTAGTGTGCCAAAATTCAGCCGACCTTCACGCCGCTTTGCGATAGTAGTATTTCAAAATCCCTCCGAGCCTTTCTGCACATTCGACGGCGTGGCTTAAATCAGGTGCGTCGCGTGGTTTCTCGATGAGTTGGTTGTCGAGTCCTTGGTGATTACGCTCCGAGTGATAATGTTTCGTATATTCGCTGATGGCGTTCCGGAGATGACGCTCCCCCAACGGGACCATTCGTCCGAGACATTCGGATTTAATTGATCGAACGAACCGCTCGGCGTAGGCATTTAAATTAGGACTTCGCGCAGGAAGTTTTATCGTCTCTACGTTCGCTGATTTTAGGATTACCCGAAACGCTTCGGTAAACAGTGGATCGCGATCGTGAATGAGATAGCGACTCCCAATTAGAAACCCGGCGTCAACATCAGTGACATTACGTGCAATTTGCCGCATCCATTGACCATCGGGCTGTTGGACAATGCCAGCGATCTTAACTCGGCGCGTTTGAAGATCAATGACGAAGAGCACAAAGTACCGAACTAAGCCTTTTCGCGTAAGCACTTCGACGCTGAAGAAATCCGTTGCTGCGATCGCACCCCAATGTGCCTTAAGAAATGTCGCCCACGACATGCCCTTGTTTCGAAGCGGCGCAGGATCGAAGCCGTTGTCGAGCAAGATCCGTTTGATTGTATTTCGGCCAATCTCATGGCCTAGGTTGTACAGCGCGCCGCGGATCCTCGTGTAACCCCAGGACGGATTGCTCCGTGCCATATGCAGGATCAGCTGCCCGATTTCGTCGGCTGTTTTAGGACGACCCGGGCTGCGGATGGCGCTGCCATCGTACTTGTTAGCGATCAGCTTTCGATACCATCGAAGTAGGGTATCGGGTGTGACTATGGTGTCTATCTCAAAGAGGCCTTGCCGCCCGATCAACTTCGCTTTGATAGCTAAGCGTCGTCGCTGACTATCAGTGAATGATGGTCGTTTCTCGCCGAGTTTCTCACGGAGTAGGCGATTTTCTTCCCGTAGTGTGCCAAAACTCAGCCCATCGAAGATGGCGCGGGAACTTTGTATTTCTAAACAAGCTCGAGATGCAATTCCCGCCCAAGTACCGAAGCCGCTTTCATAATTGTGTCGAGTTGAATGTTCGGATTCTCGGGATCTAAGATGCGGTCCAGTTGGCTGCGGCTAGTTTTCATTCGCTTGGCCATCTGGTTTTTGGAGAGATGTTCATTTTCCATAGCCTGCTCTAATTGGAACGCCAGAACGCGTTTCACCGCGACTGCAGTCGTGTGGTCATAGGTTCCTTCATCCTTCAGAAACGCCGAGAAGGTCGACCCGCGGTTCGAGTTTTTCTTACTCATGTTATGTATTCCTTCATCCGTTTGATGGCGAGGTTTAATTCACGGGGTGGTGTCGCCTGGGTCTTCTTGATAAAGCTATGTAGCAATACCATCTCACCGTCGATTGATGCGAAGAGCACGCGCGAAATTCGGCCATTAGATATATGACTTCGAATTTCATGGATCCCGCGTCCCAACTCTCGTGTTAGTGGCATGCCTACTGGCCAGCCGAATTCGGCGGTGGCAATATCTTCTCCTACGGTGCGGCGGCTCTCTGGATCCAGGTTCTGCAACCACTCCCGCACGGGTTCATTGCCGCTAGGTGTGGCGAAGAAAACGGCAGGCAGTTTTTTTAAGTTCGCCATATGTACCTCATGCGGTACTATTGTACTATGTAAGGTACATAGATCAAGAACATGGTTACCGCGTTGAATTCATTAACGCGCTTTCATATGGGAGTTCGCAGCTCGCTAGGTGAAACATGGACTGTGCTAGATTTGTGCTAACGCGAAGCCGCAATGAATAGTAAGTGATTGATAAGTCAACTGCGGTATGGAAAGGGCAAACGCCGCAAGTGACTGATTAATAACGTTAGTAAATATTCAAATACTGGCTTCGAACCAGGTGGTCGGACGTCTGAACCATTTCGAGGACCCACAATTTCAAATAGATAGAGCGCGCCATTTATTGAAAATAATAGCGTGTGCTGAAATTGTCTTACCGACTAGATTGCCAGAGATAACACTATTAACCCTTAGCAAATAATCGTTTGCGTCGCCGGTAGGCGAGCGTAATAACGAGCGCCGATTAGACACGATCTGGACACGGGTACTCGCAGTGTTTGCCGCGATTTGCAGCCTGCAAGTGTACGCGGCCGACGAATTTATCAGGCCTTCTGGCAGGGTTGTAACGGGCGTTGTGATCCGAGCCTCTGCCAGTACATCAAGCGTGCGCCTTGGGTTGTTTGTGCCCGGCGAACATTCGTAATTTGAGAAAAATAGGTATCGAGTTAACCAAAGCCACTCATACGTTTGGTTCGCGATATTTTTGAAGCAACGGTCCATCCTAGATTTCGAGTCGGCTAATTTTGTAGTGGCCGGTACTTTGTCGACTAGTAAAATAGTTACCGGCTAGTACGTTCCCATTTTCGATCCCCAGTTTTAAAATTGCGGCTCCTACGTAAGGCGCATCTGGATTCAAGTCGGAATTTGTATTTTTGGGTGTAGCTAAGAAAACATAATACAAGATCGGTCTTCCGGTCTCTGAATCCTTTTTGGGTTTCGCGATTAATGTTTGAGAATCCGAGTCCGGGGCGTCTACGTCCATTCCGATCCTAACGAAATTTTGCTTAATCAATGCTCTAGCATGCGAAACCCCCGATTCTCCGCCATAATTCCAATGAACCTCCATATCCCACGAACCGTTTAGATCTGGAAAAAGAAGATAATTGAGTGACGGAAAATACTTCCAGATTTTTCGCCAGCCAGTAGCAATTAACAACAGTATGATTCCATGGAGCGCAGCGGCACCGGTTGTTGCAAATTTGATCGCGTCTGACAGCGATGTTGAGTTATCGAAATTAATCCAGAGGAGTACGCAAGTTACGACGCTGTAGGCGATTGCAATAGCGGTTATTGACCTTCCAATAGGTAATAGTGTGATCATTGCGGTGCCTCATAGTATATTTCCTTACCCTCTTGAAAAATCGCTATCCCAAAGTCTTTACTCGCAATTCCACACATTCGTACGCCCTGAACTACCGAACCAAAAAGTGCGGCGACATAGCGACCGCCAATCGGTCGGTTGCGATTAATGGAGACATCGTTGTCAATAGGTGGGGAAAAGTACTGCGCAACATGCGTTAATCGCCATTCGGTGTTGATCAGATGGAAGCCGTCGTGAAATTCGTTCGCATTACTAGAAATTTCAATTAGTAACGGAATTAGTTCGGAATCCAGGTTAGGCTTTGTCAGTCGAAGATGTGTAATTGGGATCGCGTCGATTCGATCGTAGATCACGAGGCCGATGCCGGAAAAGTCTGAATTAGAAGCTATACAAACCTGTTGCAAGATATGTCGAAGAGTGGATTGCATTTCAATAATTTCGCAGTATTCAGGCAATGGCGATCTCGCCACGGCATAAGTAATTCCCCCGGAAAGTAACGAGAGGTCGAATCAACAAAAACCAATCTCAAACGTACGGAATACGAGATGCGACGGCATACAAGCTTTGTTCGTGTTTAAGCGAAAAGCGGGATTGAAGCATAGTTACAGTTAAGACCTGACATTATCTTCGAACATATTCACCGTAAATATGCTTAACAAAGTTTAGTGCCACGTGCGTGAATCATTCGTCGTCATACTCGTCGTATTTTCGAGAATCACCCCGAACTTTCTCGACTGGGTATTTCAAGCCGTTGATCACAACCTTTTCATTCACGGCGCGTGTTAGATCGATCTCCAACAAATCAGCTAGTCGAATTAGGTAAATTAATACATCCGCAATTTCATGCTGTACGTGCTTGATTTTGTCCAATCCAAGCTCGTCACGGTTACCTATTCTTCCCGAATATTCGTACTCGTTGAAATTGTTGACGAAACTCTCTTGGACGGTCAACCTCCGATTTACGGCTATCGTTCGTGTCGTTAAGGATCCAGGATCGTGAAAACCGTTCTCAATGCACTGTTGACGTTCACGTGTGCGTTCTCAATATCTTTCCGCCGTGCATTTCAAAATATTGTCGCTGCGCAATCCGCTGATTGAGCAGCCGTCTGCCATTCGTACCGGTGCTGCAATCCGCCCAGGCAAGATCGTCAGACGACTTGAGATGGCGGAAAGGGCCGCTCCTCTGTCGGCCTTCCGGTCGGTGCGTCGCGGAGAACAGTATGCACGCGCTCCGCATTGTAGAAGTCCACGTATTTTCGCAACAAACGACGGAGGTGGCGTTCGTTAATCGGGATAACATGGTCAAGAAGGTCGCGCTTCACAGTCCCGACCCACCGTTCGGCGACGCCGTTTTACCAAGGCGACCGAAAAGCCGTCCTCTTTGGTTCGATACCAAAGCGCGTAATCGGTCCGTCAACCTGCTCCGAGAGTACTGTTTCTAATCGTAGCTCGTCGTGACGAGCCATCTCCGAACCTTGATCCCAGGTGAGTGATTGTCGTAGCTGTTCGGGCAAAGTCTGAATTGAAGAAGCAATTGCGTCGCGAACCGCTTCCGCACCGTGACCAGCAAGTGGCGGTCCATTTTTCACGCATGATTGCTCGCCATAGCCGTTTAGTCTTGGAAGATACAACAGCATCGTAAAACGTGTCGTGCGCTCAACAAGCGTTCCGATTGCAGATTGATTGAGTCCTATGATTAAGTCTCCCTCCCAGTGTCCTGGCACCGCGCGATCTTCCACCTCAGGCGGCCTTTCGCTGATTGGCAGTTTCGGTGGAATGAAGCTTTTTCGACGATTGCGGCTACGCGCCCGAGGTACTCTCAGTGCGCGGCCAGTTCGAAGACAGGCGACCAATTCACGTCGAAGCGCTCCGCGGCCCTGGACATACAGGGCCTGATAGATTGCTTCGTGTGAAATACGCATGGATTCATCATCCGGAAACTCAATTGAAAGTCGGCGCGAGATTTGTTCCGGGCTCCACGCCTTGACCCAGCGTCGGTCCTTGCGCTGCCCGTGACGTCGGCCATTCCAACCCGCAACGTGCGGCCCCGTTACGGGCCGACCGTTTGGCGTGCAGACCTTGCCGGAAAGGCGCTCTTCGACCCAGCGACGCAACGTCTTGTTCTTTGCTAGCTTAGCCTCTTTGGGCCTTCGAGCACGCTGTTCTGCATGCCACTGCGCGGTCGTCGCGCGATACTCAAAACCACCGCTCCGGGTCGCCGCGTTTCGCCTGAGTTCACGGGAAATGGTCGACGGTGCTCTACCGAGCCCGCGCGCGATAGCTCGGACACTGGAGTCCTGAGCATACAAAATCGCGATTTCTTCGCGCTCGGAGAAAGACAGATAGCGGCCGGAAAGCGGCGTGAGTTCGAGCGTTGGCATTCCCCCTCCTTCCCGGAACCACCGGTAACCCACCGCCGGCGAAACGCCAGCGATCTCGCCAGCTTCCTCGCTCGAAGCGCCCCGCGCAATCTCCTGCCAGAACTTCTTCCGATGTTCTCGACGACCAACGCCCGGTCTTCCGGGTGAGTACATCGGCTGCCGGCTGGCTCGGCCTGACTTTCGGCACTTGGGTGCGGACATCGCATATCCTCCACAACGAGGTGTTGCGACGTTCCCTTGAATCCACCTTGAACCCCGCGGTCGCTGTGATGAATCAAACCGGCTTCGCGTTCAACCTGACGGTCGTACAACGCTTGCTCGAGTGCATCGAGTGCCAGGTCCGCCTTCAAGGAACTCGACACCCGCCAACCGACAATACGGCGTGCATAGGCATCGATGACGAACGCTACATACACGTACCCTTGCCACGTCGCGACGTAGGTCAGATCCGACACTGCAATTCGGAAGGTGCCTTTGGTAGCCTTTCCGATCTAAAGACGGTGAGCATTGCGGGCGGCGGACGGATATTGAGAACACACAACGTTAGACATTCGCAACCCTTAACCTCGATATCTCTGGGTTTCGTCCCACCGAGAACTCGGCGCCGAACCGTCTCGCCCTGAGACGGACGGGTATCTGGGCCAAGCTACGCGCGAAAGTGTGTAGGTTCGTATTACGGGATCGCTATCAGGACGCGTCTCTACCCGAATCCTACCGCTACATGCGCGGACTTGCTGATACCACAAGATATCGTGTATTGTGCGACACAATGCAACAATATATAGATAATTGGGGAGATGCCCCTCTTTTCTATCATTATCAATGCGATTTCAAATACTTGCGTTATCTGGCGGCGGTTATCGAGGTCTTTATACGGCCGAGATATTGCGGTTATTAGAAGCCGAAAACGGCGGAGAGCCGCTTGCCAGAAGGTTCGATTTAATCACTGGGACCTCAATCGGCGGCATCCTGGCCTTAGCACTTGCTTGCGAAATACCCACTGACCGACTCGTAGATATCTTTGTCCAGAAAGGAACACGGATCTTCAACCGACGATCGCCAATCGCAAGAATAGCGACGGCTTTTCCGTTCATCGATAGATATCTTTTTGGCATGTTTAGCGCTCGTTACCAATCGACCCCGTTACGCGAAATCCTCGCTGAAGACGATATTTTCGGTGATAAGAACATAGACCATTGCTTACACCCCGTAATCATTCCCACTGTTAATTACTCAACAGGGATCCCGCGGGTATTTAAAACTCCGCATCATCCAGATTTTCGACTGGACCACAGCAGATCTCTGGTCGACGTGTCACTGGCAACTAGCGCCGCGCCGGTCTATTTCCCTCACCATGTTATTGACGACGAAATATTCGTCGACGGTGGTCTCGTTGCCAACGGGCCAGCGCTACTGGCGCTACACGAAGCGGAGCTCTTTTTCGATGTCGATCCGAGCAATGTTCATGTCTTATCGATTGGCACGATCGAAACCAATGCCACGGCCAGTACTCAACGTTCGCTCAACAAAGGAGTGGTGCGTTGGGGAAACGACTTGTTTACTTTGACGATCGCCGCCCAAGAGCGGCTTCTAAATCAAATGCTGACTCACCGAATTTCCGATGAAAGGCATCTAAGGATTGATACAAGGCTCGAAAAAGACCAAGCAAACGACGTCGGTCTAGACGTCGTTAATACGGCTGCCACGAGAGCACTAAAAGGACAAGCGTCAAACTCTTTTCAACTCGTTGTAAATGATTCACGGCTACAACAAATTTGGGCACATTCGCCGCCTACACCCAAATTCCATTACGGGAAGCGCGCGCTTCCGAACCAGGACGAGAAGGCACACGACAAATGCTAAATTTTCATAAATGCATCGCTGATACCGCCAGTCTCACTGACGACACGTATCTCAACAATCTCACACTACGTGAAGACCAAAAACACCTGCTCCGCGACGCCCGCCGGTTAGTACGCGATAAGCTCAGAGCAGCGTTCGTGCTCGAAACCAAAGGGTATTTCCAAGAAGGGCGCCCGATAACGCCAAGCTACTTCACGCAAGGGAGCTGGGGATACAAAACTATAAACCGGCCTACACACGTGCCGCCGCAACAAGCAGATATGGACGACGGCTGTTTTCTCCCAATGTCGTTTGTTCGTGGCGACGACCCGAAATTCGCCTCAACGCGCTTTTTCGAGATTGCCGACAATGCCCTTAACGCGCTCGTGGCTGAGCAAGGCTGGAAAGCGTACGACACATCGAAAGATACATGTTGCCGGATTATTTTGGACGACGAGAACCACGTCGATGTTCCGCTGTACGCAATCCGCGACGATAAATTCGTGGAAATGAAAAAACTCGCGCTGGAACGCGCGAGCGATTTCCGAGAGGCCGTCGCGACAGCTATCGAGCAGGACGACTATGACTTCGATTGGTCCATGGTCGCCGAAGCTGACGTTTTGCTTGCGCACCGGAGCGGGATTTGGTCGTCATCCAACCCGATGGACGTTACCGATTGGGTTAATACCGCAGCGGATCAGCACGGACCGCAGTTGCGCCGTATCTGGCGCGGTGCCAAAGGCTGGCGTGACAACGCATTTCCCGATTCCGGCGGACCGAGTTCAATTTGCCTGATGGTCCTCATCGAAGAAGCGTTTGAAGAAATTCCCAAGCGGGACGATCTGGCACTCGTGGCGGCAGCTCGCCACATGCGCGCATGCATATCCCAGAGAGTCGAAGCGCCCTGGGATCGGCGAGAGGATCTTAACCGTTTAAACGAAGAAGAACGCCAACGTGCGCGTGCGCTATTCGCAGATTTGGAACGCAGCATTGATTCCTGTCTTCAGGGTGATATAGCGCACGTTAAGGAGCACCTAGCCACATGGCAGAAGCAGTTTGGTAAACACTTCTGTAATGATTCGACCAGGGTATCGGAGGATCAGCCGAGCTCCGTAGTGCATGCGCACAAGGCCGCACCAGCGGTATATCCACCCTTTCGTGGTGATAACCGCTCAGCGTGAATGCCAACACCAATCGAGTAATTCACAGGTTTCTTACTCGGAAATGTTTCAAGTTACGCGCTCGAAAACGATATGCAAAGGCCACCTACGAAGGTCTCATTCCCTTCCGTGGAGATAGTGTAAAAGTCGCGATCGATTTCCCGGACTGGTCGTTTATCGTCAGACCGATCATTCGATTGCTTGAGCGACCCGATGCGCTTTCCGGTTACAGGCCGCATCTTGGCCACGGTTCAGATCTCTGTTACCTCGATCGCGAGGCAGTATTCATGGATCCATACGATCCTGTTGCTGTTGTGGGTCGCTGCCTGATCGAAGCCGAGCAGACTCTCGAAGAAATAGCCGATGGCGGCCGAAGCATCGATCTAGAAGGCGAATTCTTAGTTAACTGGAGCGCAGATTGCTTATTCCCGATTGTCTTGTGGAATGAATCGGATGCAGACAAGCGATTGCTCTCAGTCGTGAACGTCGATTTTCCTCATAAAGCGGGCTTATGTCTGATAACTGACAAAACTAATAAAACCGTTTCGTGTTTCCAAAAGTCTGGATTTTCTTTCGGGTCAGTATTTGAAGATTGTGCCTTGGAGTTCAAGTCACAAAAATTTCCAGCAATTGATCCTGATAAATGGCCGATAACTAATCTCCGAGACGCACTGGCTTGGATCAAGTATTGGGATCCGGACTTGTGCAAATCTTTCTTTGGAAGATTGGAAAGCAACTGGACCAAAGCCGCAACTAGGCTATTCCCGCTTTTCGATACCCCGGCGGGCCGATTCGGGTTCGAAATTTCGATCAACTATATCAACGACAATGAACGAAAGCGCCTCGCAAAAAAACGTGGTGACAGGCGGCAGCGTATCATTCAGCTAAATCCTGCAATCAAGCGATTCACTGTCTCCGATTTGTCCCCGTCTTTCATTCACGGACGAAATCAGGTTAGCCGCGAAACCTTGTTCGGAAAGCGAATTTCCGTTGTCGGCTGTGGGACCGTTGGTGGATACCTAATATCGTTTTTAGCCAGACTCGGTGCAGGTGTTTCAGACGGCGTTTTGAAGATTTACGACAACCAAATTCTTCTTCCGGAGAATGTTGGCCGGCATGTCCTATCAGTTCGAGACTTGCTACGCAATAAAGCAAAAGGGGTTGCCGACCAGATTTTAAGTGAGTTCCCGTACGCTGACATCAGGGCACGAGAAATCGACGCGACACTGGCCAAAGATCTATTCGATGCTGAGCTAATAATTGACGCTACCGGCTCGCATGCGATATCTAGCCATTTGAATCGAGAACACCTGCGATTACTTAAGACCAGCCAGACACCGCCCGCGCTCATCTATACGTGGGTCGAAGGGCCAGGCGATGCCGCACGCTGCCTCTTGGTCGACTCTCGCGACTACATGTGTTTTGACTGCATGACCCTTAGACGGCCGAACCAAGCTCCCCGTCCTCGATTCCCAGTCTCGACACGCGAAGTATCTGATGGACGCGAGTTTCCAGGTGGCTGCGGAAGCTATATGCCGTTTGCTGTATCTGCGCCATCTAGCGCAGCGTCACTAACTCTCGATCTGGTGAGCGACTGGGTGCGTGGTAAACCGGGTCCTCGATTGCGTTCTCGATGCCTAGATGCGAATAACACGCAATCTCGAAAGGATAACTCCCCGAAACCCCTTTCATCGTGCCCCGCATGTCAAGGGATTTGATATTCCGAGTA
The DNA here is from genome assembly GCA_965216305.1 of Gammaproteobacteria bacterium. GTDB lineage: Bacteria > Pseudomonadota > Gammaproteobacteria > UBA11873. Next base: position 1,820,600 of record OZ244144.1, read on the forward strand.
GCACACCCGCTACGCCTAATTGAAGTATCCGAACCTGCATCAGAAACCATGGGCAGTTATCGCCAGTTCCGTACCGGGGCTCGTGAAGCCGGAGGCGTGTTAATTGGGGCAAGGAGAGGCCCTCACTTCGAAATTGTCTTAGCTACAGCACCACAAAAAGGTGATAGTCGTTCTCGGTACGGATTTGTTCGAGGAGCCGAGCGCCATAGGTCCATTGTCATTTCCCATTGGCGTGCATCGAGCCGCAAACTCGGTTACGTAGGCGAGTGGCATACGCATGCACAACCTATTCCGAACCCTTCCGTAGTCGATCGCAGAGGTTGGAAACGACTTGCTAAACAAATAAAACAACCTCTAGTGCATCTAATCGTCGGTACTTCCACTACGTCGGCATGGCTATGCGACGAGCATGGGGTCGCGGTGAAAGCCTCAATCCAAAGTGACGACGGCCTTTTATTCTTCGAGAATATTTAGCGCCCTCACAACGGTACTGCCAAGTTAACCGCGTCTGCGCGACAATCGCCAGATGAATAGAAACTTCAGCCTCCACAAGCGCCACCGATTTCCGGCCGAGATCATTCAATACGCGGTCTGGCTCTATTTCCGGTTCAGTTTGAGCCACCGAGACATCGAAGATCTATTGGCTCAGCGAGGGATCATCGTCACGCGCGAATCCATTCGCCTGTGGTGCAACAAATTTGGACCAAAGTACGCCCGTCGTTTACGGCGAAAGCACGGCGGCTATGGCGATACATTTTTCATTGATGAGGTCTTCGTTAGAATCCACGGCAAGCAGCATTATCTATGGCGTGCAGTCGACCAGGACGGTGAGGTGGTCGATGTATTTCTACAGTCACGCAGAGATGGTAAGGTAGCTAAGCGGTTCTTCAGGCGCCTGATAATTCGACATCGTGGTGGACCACGGAAAATCGTGACGGACAAGTTGAGAAGCTACGATGTTGCCCATCGGGCACTGATCCCGGAAGCCGTGCACGATTCATCGCGGTACGCAAACAATCGCGCAGCATTGTCGCATCAACCGACGCGGGTTCGGGAACGAGGGATGCGAGGCTTGAAATCGGTCCGGCAGGCGCAGCGATTCCTTAGTTCTCATTCAGTTGTTTACAACCTTTTCAATCTCGGACGTCATCTGATCTCTGCGTGCTATTTTCGGGAGCTAAGGCGCGGCGCCTTTGCGTCTTGGGAAGAGGCGGTTGCCGCATGAGACAACGCGACCAACGATGTCGTTTTGCTGATTAAAGTTAACTTGGCGATATCCTTCCGAGTGAGTCGCGCGAGAAATTCTGTGTGCGAGCCGCATTAATGATCTGTCACCCAAGTTAAGACGTTCGCTGAACTAGATTGCAAACTCGGTTTTCACCCGCGACCAAGCGAAAGGCGCGACGCGAACTTCACTTGCTGTAGATCGCGCCAGATTTACATCTACGCCAAACCTACGCCAACATCACATAACTAATTGATAGTGCGGGGAGTTCGAGTCCGGCTCCGGGCACCACTGTTCGATGAAGACCCTTCCCGAGGCTCTGGCGGTACAACCGCTTGCTGCCGTATCGCGCTGTTCCGCAAGAATTAATTATCCCGCCGCTCGCGGCCGCGAACGGCTTGTTTGAGGCTAAAGCTTCGACCCCGGTCGCCGCTAAGGAATCCATGCGGCCGCGACTGGCGGTAATTGTGCGGAGTTTCGTCGCGACTTCGCAGCGCCCCTTAATCCGAAGAAGTCGACCAAACCAGCGGAGCAATGCGCGGGCTACGCCTGCGGCCCTGATGGAAACAAATGCTTTGACCACGAACAGCGAGCGCCTTGAGTCGCAGGCAAACGGGCCGCTCGGTCACGACACCATTGAGCTGTTGTTGATCGAAGACAATCCCGGTGACGTCGTGCTCATTCGCACCATGCTGGCGGAAACCGGTGCGACGAACGTGATGCTGTCCCATGCGACGTCCCTGGCCGGCGGTCTGGCGCTGCTCGACGAGCATCGCTACTCGGCGGTGCTGACGGATCTGAATCTGCCCGATTCCGACGGCATCGACACACTGAACCGGCTTGTCGCCTGCGGCCTCGATACCCCCGTGATAGTGCTCACCCACTGCGAGGACGATCCGGCGGCCATCGAAATGGTCAAACTCGGCGCCCAGGACTACCTCGTGAAGGGTCAAAGCGATGGCGCGATGATCCTCAAAACCGTGCGCTACGCGATTGAGCGCAAGCTCGCCGACCAACATCTGAATTACCTCTCGCACTACGACCGGCTTACCGGGCTGGCGAACCGTGAACTGTTCCAGGATCGGCTCGAACAGGCGATCGTACGCGCCGACCGCAACGGTAATTTCGTTGCATTGCTGTTTCTGGACGTTGACCGCTTCAAGGCGATCAACGACACGCTCGGCCACAAAGTCGGCGATGAGTTGCTCAGCATCGTGGCGAACCGCCTGCAGGCCTCGGTACGCAAGGTCGATACGATCGCTCGTCTCGGCGGCGACGAATTCACCGTTGTTCTCGAGGAGATCTCCACTGCGTACGACGCGGAAATGGTTTGTCGCAAGATCATCGAATCGTTCGAGAAGCCGCTGCAGATCGAGGGTCGTGAACTGTATGTCACGCTGAGTATCGGCGTAACGTTCTTTCCGCAGGATGCGACTGAAGTAAACGATCTGCTGCGCAACGCCGACACCGCGATGTACCGCGCGAAAGACGAAGGCCGGAACAAGTATCACCTGTTTACCGCCGATTTGAACGCCCAGGCGGTGGAACGCCTGAGCATCGAATCCGCCTTACGCCACGCGCTCGACCGCGAAGAGCTGTTTCTGTGCTACCAGCCGAAGATTAATTTGCAAACCGGCGGTATCGTTGGCGTCGAAGCGCTTGCGCGCTGGCGCCATCCGCACCGCGGGCTCGTCTCGCCGGTTGAATTCATCCCCGTAGCGGAGGAAACCGGTCTTATCGTGCCGATCGGCGATTGGGTGTTGCGACAGGCTTGCGCCGATGCCGCGCGATGGGAGGAACTCGGTCTCGATGAAGTCGACGTGGCCGTGAATCTGTCGGCGCGCCAGTTTCGTCAGGGCGATCTGCTGAAAACGGTTAACGCTGTGCTGTGCGAATTTGGCTTCGACCCGAACCGCCTCGAACTCGAAATCACCGAAAGCCTGCTGATGCAGGACATGCAGGCGAGCCAGGCCGCGCTGTACGACCTGAAAGCGCTCGGCCTTGAGATCTATCTCGACGATTTCGGCACCGGATATTCGTCGCTCGCCTATCTGAAAAAATTTCCGATCGACGCGTTGAAGATCGACCGTTCGTTCATTCGCGATATTCCTGGCAACACCGACGATGAGGCGATCACGCGGGCGATCGTTGCGCTCGGCCAGGCCTTGCGACTGAAAGTGGTGGCCGAAGGCGTGGAAACCGACGCCCAGCTGGGCTTCCTGAACCGCGAAGGTTGCGATGAGGTGCAGGGGTTTTTGTTCAGTAAGCCGCTGTGCTTTGACGAGTTTGTCACCTGGGCGCAGACACGTCGCGTACCGGCGACGGGAATCGGCCCGGCCTTTTCTTTCGATTGACCGCCCGCGGCCGGCGTGTCCACGGTCCTGCCCGCTGAATCTCGGTGTGGTGAATAAGCAACGATGTTGTATCTCCTTCCTGGCGAGGCCTCGCCATATCCTTGCATTCCGACCGGAAATCAATAGAATACCGTTGCGCCGAAGGATCCGGATTCGGACTAAATCGCGAGGCAGAATGACAACAAATCGCGCGCTGCAGTGCACCATGGCATAACCGCCGAAGTACCCGCACGCAGCCCGTGTTACACGCTCGCCGAAGCACAATTCGGGCCGCACAATCGCCCCCCGCAACACTCGGGGGAACGAGGGGAGACAACATGCGCGACGCCGCGTCGGCGCACCTGGTTTCGACGCCAAGTATTTTGAATTGCTGGTCCGAAGTGTGGTCGGACTCTGCGGCGAGCGCATGCTCGGATAAAGAAATAACAACGCCCGGAAACACGATAGCGTTCGACGACATCGTACGAACCGGCGGTCTTCGAGCTCTGTGCTTCCAAGACCACTGTCAACTTGGCGGATGACATAGAGAACAAGCATGAGAAAATTCGAAGACCCGATCGTTGATACGCTGCGCGAGCAAACCGCCGACGATATCGTCGACGCCGAGATCCTCGTCGAACAGGCAGTGCATCCGCTCGAACTCTCCGGCGATCCGGTACAGGTGGCGATGAATCGTGCGGCGCAAGCGCTGTCGGGTCATCAGGCGGAAGACGGGCATTGGTTATTCGAACTCGAAGCGGACGCCACGATCCCGTCCGAATACCTGTTCCTGCAGTACTTCATGCGTACGGTCGACCGCGAACGCGAAAGCAAGATCGCCGTTTATCTGCGCCGCCAGCAGCACGCAAACGGTAGCTGGGCACTGTACGAAGGCGGCCCCGGCAACATCAGCGCAACCGTGAAAGCGTACTTTGCCCTCAAGCTCGCCGGCGATTCCCCTGACGAACCGCACATGGTGCAGACCCGCAACTGGGTGCGCGCGAATGGCGGCGCGGAAGCCGTAAACGTATTCACCCGGATCACGCTCGCGATTTTTGGCCAGATCCCGTGGCGCACGGTGCCGGCGATGCCGGTCGAGATCATGTACCTGCCGAAGTGGTGGTTTTTTAATCTCAGCAAGGTGTCGTACTGGTCGCGTTGCGTGATCGTGCCGTTGCTGATCATTTTCGCCAAACGGCCGGTTGTTGAACTGAGTGACGCGCAGGGGATCAGCGAACTGTTCCTCAGTGATCCGAAAGAACTGCGCCACATCGATCGTTTTAAACCGGGCAAACCACTGCAGAACGCGTTCGTACTGTTCGATCGCTTGCTGAAAGTTGTCGACAGTATGTCGCCCCAGTGGATCCGCAAGCCGGCCCTGCGCCGTGCCGAAACCTGGATGCGCGAGCGTTCGCAGGGCAAGGGTGGACTCGGTGCGATTTATCCGGCAATGGCGAATGCCGCTGTCGCGATGCGCTGTCTCGGCGCATCGGAAACCGATCCCGATTTTGTGCGTACGATGCAGGCGGTGGAGGATCTCGTACTCGACAAAGAGGACGAAACGTACTGCCAGCCGTGTGTGTCACCGATCTGGGATACGTGCCTGTCGCTCACCGCAATGACGGAAGCGGGTGCGCAGCCCGATCATCCCGCGGTACGCCAGGCGGTCGACTGGCTGCTCGACCAACAGATTTTCGTCAAGGGCGACTGGTCCGATCAGGCGCCGGATCTCGAGCCTGGCGGCTGGGCGTTCCAGTTTGAAAACGACCGCTATCCGGATGTCGACGATACCGGCATGGTGCTGATGTCGCTGATCCGCGCCGGCGTGCACGACAAGGAAGCGAAGATCAAACGCCTCAACCAGGCGGTTAACTGGGTCCTCGGGATGCAGAATTCCGATGGCAGCTGGGGCGCGTTTGATATTGGCAACGACCACGAATACCTGAACAACATCCCGTTCGCCGATCACGGTGCGCTCGTCGATCCGGGGACCGCGGATTTGACCGCGCGCTGCGTCGAGTTACTCGCGATGCTGGGTTACGACCAGAATTTCCCGCCCTTGCAACGCGCGCTTGAATTCCTCGAGAGCGACCAGGAAGAATTCGGCGCGTGGTACGGACGCTGGGGTGTGAATTACCTCTACGGTACCTGGGGCGTACTGTCAGCAGTTGGCATCCTCGGCGAGGACGTCGCCAAACCCTACATCCGTAAAGCTGTGGAATGGCTGAAGGAAATCCAGGGACCCGACGGCGGCTGGGGCGAAAGTTGCAACAGCTACGACGATCCGATCCTGCGCGGCAAGGGCGAAAGCACCGCCTCGCAGACGGCGTGGGCGCTGCTCGGCCTGATGGCGGTTGGTGAAGTCGATTGCATCCAGGTGGAGCGGGGCATCGACTATCTCGTGCGCACGCAAAACGAAGCGGGCGAATGGGACGAAGAGGTCTATACGGGGACCGGTTTCCCGCGCGTGTTTTACCTCCGTTATCACGGCTACAGCCGTTATTTCCCGCTGTGGGCGCTCGCATCCTACGCACGCCTGCGTCGGGGCCTGCCGACCCGCCAGTTTGAAATCATGAATCAGGGCCCCATCGACCTCGGCCCGATCCCGATCCTCGCCATGGCGTGAAACAGGGGGCTACGGCCCCCGATCCGCTTGCGCTCGCGCGACGTATCATCAACGTCTGGCGGGCGCTACGGCCGCTGTTGCGGTTCAAAAAATTCCACAACAGTTGTTATTATGGACGGTCAACCGTGCGCCAGCTCGCGCCCCGAACGTCGTTAAACGCTGATCGCAAAGCTACTGGAGTAAGTCGCTAATGTCCGAGTACATCGCCCCGATTGCCGATATGAAGTTCGTCATCGAAGAGCTGGCGGGTTTGTCCGCGCTGACGGCCTTGCCCGTGTACGAGGAAGCCACGCCGGAACTTGTCGACGCGGTACTCGAAGAAGCAGCGAAACTCGCGAGCGAAGTCCTGTCCCCGCTGAACCGGGTCGGCGATGTCCAGGGCTCGACCCTCGACGGCCATGTCGTCACCACCCCGGACGGCTGGCGCGATGCATATACGACATTCGTCGAAGCGGGTTGGGGCGGGCTCGCCGGCGAACCGGAGTTCGGCGGCCAGGGACTGCCGAAACTGATTGCGACGGCGGTCAGCGAAATGTGGAATTCGGCGAACCTGTCATTCGCGTTATGCCCGATGTTGACGCAGGGAGCGACGGACGCGATCGAACATCACGCCACGCAGTCCTTGCGGGAAACCTATCTGCCGAAACTCGTCAGCGGTGAATGGGCCGGCACGATGAACCTGACGGAGCCGCAGGCAGGTTCCGACCTGAGCGCGGTGCGTACGAAGGCGATTCCGGAAGGCGATCACTACCGCATTTCGGGACAGAAAATATTCATCACGTACGGCGAGCACGATCTCACCGACAACATCATTCATCTTGTACTCGCGCGCACCCCGGACGCGCCGGAGGGGACGCGGGGAATCTCCCTGTTCGTGGTGCCGAAGTTTCTCGTCAACGATGATGGCTCACTCGGTGAACGCAACGATGTGAAATGCGTGTCACTCGAACACAAGCTGGGGATCCACGCGAGCCCTACCGCTGTGATGTCTTACGGCGAGGATGGTGGTGCCATCGGCTATCTCGTGGGCGAAGAGAACCGCGGTCTTATGTATATGTTCACAATGATGAACGCGGCCCGGCATGCTGTGGGTCTCGAAGGCGTCGCGATCAGCGAGCGCGCCTATCAGCAGGCGTTAGAGTTTGCCCGTGAACGTATCCAGGGTCAGCCAATCGGGCCGAGCGGCGGTGAGCGGGCCGCGATCATCGAACACCCGGATGTACGCCGGATGCTGCTGCAGATGAAATCACATACCGAAGCGATGCGCGCGCTGGCGTACGTCTGTGCCACGGCATACGACCTGGCGGCGAACGCGAGCGATAAAGAAGTGGCATCGGCGGCCGGCCGCCGCGGCGATTTCCTCACCCCGATCGTCAAGGGCTGGAGTACGGAAACCGGGATCGAAATGGCTTCCCTTGGCGTGCAGGTTCACGGCGGCATGGGATTCATCGAGGAAACCGGTGCGGCGCAATACCTGCGCGACGCGCGCATCACGACGATTTACGAAGGCACCACAGGGATCCAGGCGGCCGACCTCGTAGGGCGTAAAACCTTGCGCGACGGCGGTACCGCCGCGCGTGATCTGCTCGCGGAAATCGAACAGTCCGCGGCAGCGCTCGACGGTTCGGAGCCACGCCTCGCCGCTATCAAGACGGCACTCGAACAGGCCTGTACGGATGTGCGTGAAACACTCGACTGGTTGCTCGCCGCCGAAGCGCAGGATCCCCGTTTGCCCGCGGCGGCTTCGGGGCACTATCTGAAACTTTGGGGTATCACCTGCGGCGGCTGGCAAATGGCAAACGCCGCCCGCGTGTGCGCCGCGAGTCTCGCGACCGGCAGCGGCAATCCGGATTTCGCTGCCACGAAGGTCGCGACGGCGCATTTTTTCGCCGCCCAGGTAATGCCGCAGACCACCGCGCTGGCGCAAACGATCACCGCGGGTTCCGATCCGGTGCTCGAACTCGACGCCGCGAACTTCTGACGGCGCCGTTGATCGCCGGGCAGCGCTCGCCCGCGCAGCGGTCATCTGCTATCGTCGCCCGACCCGACGATTGCGTAAATTAATATGTCCTGGTCCTGGCTCGAAAAGGCAGACACGGTGTTTGCCAACTGGCAACTCAAGCGCTGCCGCAATATCAACGATCTGCGTAAAGCCGCGCGCATTCGCATGCCGAGCCCGATGTTTCACTACATGGACGGGGCGGCGGAAGACGAGGTTAATTTGCGGCGCAGTTGCACGAGTTTCGACGACTACGAACTGCTGCCGCGGAATCTGCGCGACATCTCCAACATCGATCCCTCGACCACGCTGCTCGGCGAGCGCATAGACATTCCGGTGTTCTGCGCGCCTACCGGCATGTCGCGTCTGTTCCACCATGACGGTGAACTCGCGGTGTCACGCGCAGCGGCCCGCGCGAACACGATTTACTCGCTGTCGACGATGAGCACGTACAGCATCGAGGATGTCGCACGCGTGTGCGACGGGGCGAAATGGTTTCAGATCTACGTGTTCAAGGATCGCGAACTCGTCAGTGAATTCATCGATCGCTGCAAACGCGAGAAATACCACGCGATGTGCCTGACGGTCGATCTCGCGCTTACCGGCAACCGGGAACGTGATTTGCGTACGGGCATGACGATTCCGCCGAAATTTTCCCTCGCCACGTGGTTTGATTTCGCCTTGCATCCGCTGTGGTCACTGAATGCGCTGACCACCCCGCCGTTCAATCTCGCGAACGTGGTGCACCGGGTCAGTGATGCGAGCGGCGAAGATGTCACGACGCTGATGGATTATGTCTCCGGCCAGTTCGACCGTACCGTAACCTGGGAAGACGCGGCAAAAATGGCGCAGGAGTGGGGTGGGCCATTCGTCGTCAAGGGCATTCTTACGGTCGACGATGCCGTGCGCGCGGCGGATATCGGCGCGCATGCGATCATGTTATCTACGCACGGCGGGCGCCAGCTCGACCACACGCCCGCGCCGATCGATGTGTTGCCCGAAATCGCCGCCGCGGTAGGCGATCGTCTCGAGATTATCGTCGACGGCGGGATCCGTCGCGGGACCGACGTCATCAAGGCGCTCGCGCTCGGCGCGAAGGCCGTGTCGATTGGCCGTGGTTACCTGTTCGGACTTGGCGCTGGCGGCGAAGCCGGCGTCGATCGCGCGCTCACCATCCTGAAAGACGAAATCGTACGCGACATGGCCCTGTTGGGCTGTCGCACGATCGAGGAGATCACTGACGAATATGTCCGGCGTAGATCCTGAATTCGAGTCTGATATCCCCACCCTGCGGCGGATCCTGGACGACTGTCACACGGTGGCGGTTGTGGGACTGTCGCGCAACTGGCACCGGCCGAGTAACTTCGCGGCGAAATACCTGCAGGATCACGGTTACCGCGTGATTCCGGTTAACCCCGCATACGATGAAGTGCTTGGCGAAACGTGTTACCCGAGCCTCGCAGACATTCCGGAAGCGGTGGACGTCGTCGACTGTTTTCGCGCGGCACCGGAAATCCCGGCACTCGCGGAGCAGGCAATCGCGATCAACGCGAAAGTGTTGTGGACGCAGCTCGAAGTGATTAATTACGACGCCGCGAGAACGGCGCGGGCAGCCGGGCTCGACGTCGTCATGGACCGCTGTATGAAAATCGAACACGCACGTTTATTCGGCGGGCTGAATTTCGTCGGCGTGAATACGAAAGTCATTTCCGCGAAGCGCCCGAAAATCATCGCGAACTGAAACCGTGCCCGACATTATCCACCACCAACCTCGATGGACCGGCGATCCCTGTCGACAAACCGAGGGCACGGGACAGGAAGCGAGTAGCGCAAGCGCGTCCGGCCCCGTCGCCGTGGCGCCTCCGATTCACGCGTTTCCGTTCCGTCCGTTCGACTCCACGACCTGAGAGCATTCCATGGCAGACCGCGAATTTGGTTTTGAAACACTGGCGTTGCATGCCGGGCAAATACCCGATGCAGCCACCGGTGCGCGCGTTACTCCGATCTACCAGACGACGTCTTATGTGTTCGATGATGCCGATCACGCAGCGAGTCTGTTCAACCTGCAGACGTTCGGCAATATCTATTCACGTCTGACGAATCCGACGAATTCCGTATTCGAGGAACGGGTCGCGGCGCTCGAGGACGGGCGCGCCGCGGTGGCCGTCGGATCCGGTATGTCGGCGCAGATGATCGCGCTGCTCACGCTGCTGCAGGCCGGCGATCATCTCGTGTCCGCGAAGACCTTGTATGGTGGTACGTATTCTCAATTCGACGTCACGTTCCGCCGCCTCGGCATCGACACCACGTTCGTCGACCCGGACGACATCGACGCGTTTGCCGCCGCGATTCAACCGAATACGAAAGCACTGTACGCCGAGACGCTCGGTAATCCCCTGATCAATGTGCTCGATATCGAAGCGGTCGCCGATGTCGCGCGCGACGCCGGCATTCCGCTCGTGGTGGACAACACATTCCCCACCCCCTACCTGTGCCGGCCGATGGCGTTCGGCGCCGATATCGTCGTGCACTCGGCAACGAAGTTCATGGGTGGCCATGGCACGACCATGGGTGGTGTGCTCGTCGAGTCGGGACGGTTCCCGTGGGACAACGGCAAATTCCCGATGATGACGGAACCCTCCGACGGCTATCACGGCGTGAAGTTCTACGAGACGTTCGGGGACTTCGGTTTCACGATGAAAGCGCGCGTTGAGACGCTGCGTACTCTCGGGCCGGCGCTTAGCCCGTTCAACGGCTTCATGCTGCTGCAGGGCCTTGAAACCCTGCCCCTGCGCATGGACCGGCATTGCGACAATGCAATCGCGGTGGCGCGTTTTCTTGCCGAACATCCGCAGGTCGAATGGGTGCGTTACCCCAGTCTGCCGGGTGATCAATACTACGACCGGGCGCAAAAATATGTTCCGCGCGGGGCGAGCGCGATCATGTCGTTCGGGATCAAGGGGGGACAGCCGGCCGGGGTGAAGTTCATCGAGGCGGTACAGTTTCTCAGCCATCTCGCGAACGTGGGTGACGCGAAGACGCTTGTGATTCATCCGGCCTCGACGACGCACCGGCAACTGTCTGAACAACAGCAACTCGGTGCGGGTATTACGCCGGATATGATCCGCATCTCGGTCGGACTCGAAACCCTCGACGATATCCTGTGGGACATTGATCAGGCGCTGGCCGCCGCGGCACGCGGCGAGTGAACATCCCGGCGCGCCAACCGCGAGGAACATGATGAGCACACTGACAGAAAAATTTCGCGAAATCCTGGACGACAACGGAATCATGCTTGGCGATGCCGTATCCGGGCGCGCCGTTCACGTATGGGACGAGTCGCCGATTGCGGCACAGGTGATCCTGCGCCCGACGACGACGGCACAGGTTTCGGCGATCATGAAACTTTGCGACGAGGCCGGTCAGACGGTGGTCGCGCACGGCGGACGTACCGGCCTCGTGCAATCTTCGATCACGCAGGCGAGCGATGTGATCGTATCGCTCGAACGCATGAATGTTATCGAGGAAGTCGACGAGATCGGTCGTACGATGACGGTCCAGGCGGGCGTGCCCTTGCAGTTGCTGCAGGACACAGCGGTCGAGAAGGGGCTGTTCTTTCCGGTCGACCTCGGCGCGCGGGGCTCGTGTCAGATTGGGGGCAACGTATCAACGAATGCGGGTGGCAACCGGGTGATCCGCTTCGGCATGATGCGGGACAATATTCTCGGTATCGAAGCTGTGCTCGCCGACGGCACTGTTGTGTCGTCGATGAACAAAATGCTGAAAAACAACGCCGGCTACGATCTGAAACAGTTGTTCATCGGAACTGAAGGTACGCTGGGCATCGTCACCCGGCTCGTATTGCGGCTGCGTGAGTCGGTACCCGAACAGGAGACGGCATTCGTTGCCTTCGATACGTTCGACCAGGTCACGGGATTCCTCAAATATATCGACGGCGCACTCGGCGGTCGCCTCAGCGCCTACGAAGTGCTGTGGCACGACTACTACGATCTCGTGACCACGGCGCCGGCGACGAACCGGCCGCCGGTCGAGAAGACGCGACCGTATTACGCGCTCGTCGAGTCGCTGGGTTCAACACGCGATCGTGAGGGATTCGAAGCGGCGTTTTTCAAGGCACTTGAAGACGGACTCATCGCCGATGCGGCGATCGCTCAATCCGGCGCGGAGTCCGCAGCGATGTGGGCGATTCGTGACGATGTGGAACACTTTTTCCGTTACGGCCGCCCGCAGATCTTCGACGTGAGCATCGAGATCCGTTGTGTCGGCGATTACGTCGATGAAGTGAAACGACGGCTGGCGGCGAACTGGGCACACCATTATTGCTTCACGTTCGGTCATATTGGTGACGGCAACATCCATTTCGCAATTACGGTGCCGGACGCGGGTCCCGAGGACCACCGCAAGGTGGAGGAGTGCGTCTACGAACCCTTGCAACCCTACGGCGGTTCCGTGTCCGCGGAACACGGTATCGGCCTTGAGAAAAAAGACTTCCTCGCGATTTCACGCAGCGCCGATGAGATTGCCGTGATGCGGCGCCTCAAGCATGCGCTCGATCCAAAAGGTATCCTGAATCCGGGCAAGATTTTCGAGTTCGAGGGCGCGGTCTAGCAAGCCGGCGCGCGTATGAAAACTCCGCACGCGGCGCCCCGGCGCGGGCTCCACCGAGTGCTCGGGCGGCGCGACGCACTAGCGCTTGCCTTCGGCGCGATGATTGGCTGGAGCTGGGTGTTACTCACGGGTGAATGGACTGCGCGCGCCGGTTCACTTGGCGCCATGGTCGCATTCCTGATCGGCGGTGTTGTCGTTGTCTTTATTGCCCTGACGTACGCTGAGCTTGCCGCGGCGATGCCGTCCGTCGGCGGCGAACACGTCTACAGCCTGCGTGCGCTTGGCCCGGGTCTGTCATTCGTGTGCTCGTGGTCGATTGTCCTTGGCTATGTGTCCGTTGCCGCTTTCGAGGCCGTCGCATTGCCGTTCGCCTTGTCAACCCTCGTTCCCGGCACCGATCTCGTGTATCTGTGGAGCGTTGCCGGATGGGACGTGCATCTGAGTTTCGTTGCGATCGGTATCGCGGCCGCGGTGATACTGACCTGGATCAACATCCGCGGTGTTAAGCCGGCGGCAGCAATGCAGGGGATTGTGACGGTGGCCATCGTTATCAGCGGGATCTTCTTTCTCGCCGGTGTTGCCATGAACGGTGAGCGGAGTAATTTGCAACCGCTGTTCGAGGGCACGCGGGGTGGTGGTCTCTTTGCTGTTCTCATGATGGTGCCGATTATGTTCGTTGGCTTCGACATCATTCCGCAGACCGCGGAGGAAATCGATTTGCCGCATGCGCAAATCGGCGCACTCGTTGTCGTGTCCGTCATCATCGCGGTGTTGTGGTACGTGGCGATTATTTTTGGCGTGGGGCTGTCACTCGATGCGCCTGCGCGCGCGGCATCGGCGATGACCACCGCCGACGCCGCCGGTGCGGCGTGGGGCTCGACCGGGGCGCGTGATTTGCTGATCATCGGCGGCATCGCCGGTATCGTCACCACCTGGAACGCATTTCTGATCGGCAGCAGCCGGCTCATCTACGCGCTCGCGCACGCCGGCATGTTGCCGGCAGTACTCGCTCGCTTGCATCCTCGCTACGGTACGCCGCACATCGCCTTGCTCGCGATCGGCGCAATTGTCTGTCTGGCGCCCTGGTTCGGTCGCCCGATTCTCGTGTGGCTGATCAATGCGGGCAGTTTCGGTGTGATCATCGCCTATATGATGGTGGCGGCTTCGTTTCTTGTGCTGCGTCGGCGCGAACCCGATATGCCCCGGCCATATCGATTACGCCACGGCGTATTCGTCGGTACCATTGCGTTGATGCTGTCGGCCGCGCTGATATTGCTCTATCTCCCCGGCGGCCCGGCGGGTCTCGCATGGCCGCACGAATGGGGCATTTGTCTCGGGTGGGGCATCGCGGGGGGGCTGTTGTACTTTGCCAGCGCTGCAAGACGGCGTGCGGCGGGAGCGTAAAACGATGACAACGACGACGACTATCCCCGCGCCATTCGTGGATACGCTGGCGGTAAAACCGGCATGGCTCGATGCGAATGGTCATATGAATGTCGCGTTCTACCTGCAGGCCTTCGATGACGGCGGCGAAGTCTTTTTCCGCGATTGCGGCATCGGCTGGGATTACACGCACGCCGGCGTTGGCTCGGTCTTCATGTCGAGCTGCGATCTCGACTTTCACCGCGAATTGTTCGGGGGTGATACGATTCGGGTGACAACGCGTCTGATCGACTGGCGGCCCAAGCTTGTGCATACGTGGCAGGAGATTTACCACCACGATGAAGGCTATCTGGCCGCCACCGCAGAAATGCTGTTCGTACACATAGCGTTCGCGAACCGGCGCAGTGCACCGATGCCGGGCGCTGCCCAGGCGCGGCTCGCGACCGTACTTGATGCGCACACCACACTCGCGCGGCCGACGGGCCTGGGACGAAAAATAGAGATCAGGAACTAAACCCGATGCACATCCGATCACGCAGCCCGGCATACGGGCGCAACGGTATGGTCGCGACGAGCCAGACGCTCGCGACGCAGGCCGGACTTTCCCTGCTGCAACGCGGCGGCAGCGCCGTTGATGCGGCGCTCGCGGCGAACGCCGTGCTGAGTCTTACGGAGCCGCATATGTGTGGTCCCGGCGGCGATCTGTTCGCCATCGTGTGGGATCCTGCGGAGCACAAGCTGCACGGGCTCAACGCAAGTGGCCGCGCGCCACGGGGTATGAGTTACGCAAGCTTGCACGAAGCCGTGGGTACGACCGCGGTGATTCCGGGACGCGGTGCGCTCGCGGTAACGAGCCCCGGTGCCGTCGACGGCTGGTGTGTCTTGCACGAACGTTTCGGCCGGCTCGGCCTTGATGAGGTTTTCGCGCCGGCTATCGAGCATGCACGCAGCGGTGTTCCGATCGGATCGCGAACGGCGGACATGTGGGCCGCGGCGGCTGCCGGTATTGTTGGCGATCCGCAACTCGACGGTTTCACGGCAGCGTTCGAGGAGACGTTCCTGCGTGCCGGCCGGGCACCTGCCGCGGGTGAAACGCACGCGAACCCGGGCCTTGCAAACACCTACGCCCGTATTGCGCAGCACGGCCGTGAAGGCTTTTACACTGGCGCCTTCGCGGAACAGTTGTGCGCGACCGTTCGTGCCGCCGGCGGTCACCTCGACATGGACGATCTTGCCGCAACCCGCTGCGACTGGGTTGAACCCATCACGTCGAATTACCGCGGCTACGATATCTTCGAATTGCCGCCGAACGGGCAGGGCATGACGGTACTGCAGATCCTGAACATTCTCGAAACCTACAGCGCCGAGGAGTTATATCGCGATCCGGCGAATTTCTGGCATGCATTTATCGAAGCGAAGAAGCTTGCGTTCGAGGATCGCGCGCGCTACTACGCCGATCCGGACGCGGCCGTGGTACCGATTGCGACGCTCGCGAGCAAGGCCTATGCGGCGGACCGTCGCCGCCTGATCGACGCCGCCGGCGCGGGCGCGAATTACACGCATGGTGATGTTGCGATTAAAAGTGGCGACACCACCTATCTCTGCGCCGCCGATGACAGTGGCATGATGGTGTCTTTGATCCAGAGCATATTCTCGCCGTTCGGCGCCGGGCTCGTGCCGCCGGGCAGCGGCTTTGCGCTGCAGTGCCGTGGCGCGGGCTTCACGCTTGAACCCGATCACCCGAACGTGTACGCGCCCGGCAAACGTCCGTTCCACACCATAATTCCGGGGTTCGTCATGCGCGACGGCCAGCCGTGGCTGAGCTTCGGCGTCATGGGCGCGGACATGCAGCCACAGGGGCAGGTGCAGGTGCTCGCGAACATGATCGACCACGGCATGGATCCGCAGGCGGCGGGCGATGCGCCACGGCTGCGGCACGTCGGCGGCGCGCAGCCGAATGGCGAACGTCTCGATGGCCTCGGCGTCGTCCAGTACGAAGCCGGCATTGCGCCGGCGACAATCGATGCGCTCGCGCGCCGCGGCCATCGTCTTGAAGTGATCGAGGACTGGATCACGGGTTTTACCGGCGGCTACCAGGCGATCCGTTACGATGCGGACAAGCAGGTGTACGTCGGCGGCAGCGAACCGCGGCTCGACGGCTGTGTGCTTGCTTACTGATGCGCAGGCATCGCGAGATCTCCGCGTGAACGAACCCTTACCCGAATCAGCGAAAGTCGGTTTCGTCAGCCTTGGCTGCCCGAAGGCGCTCGTCGATTCCGAGCGCATCATGACGCAGTTACGTCTCGACGGTTATGAACTCGTGGCGACTTATGAGGATGCCGACGTCGTGGTAGTGAACACCTGCGGCTTTATCGACAGCGCGAAAGCGGAGTCGCTCGGCACCATCGGTGAAGCCCTGCGCGAGAACGGCAAGGTGATCGTCACGGGTTGTCTTGGCGTCCACGAAGATGCGATCCGTGCCGTGCATCCATCCGTGCTCAGCGTCACGGGTCCGCAACAGTATGAGGCTGTCGTCGGCGCTGTACACGCGCATGCGCCGATCGAATTAAGCCACGATCCGTTTACCGATCTCGTGCCACCGCAGGGCATCAAGCTCACACCGCGACACTACGCGTATCTGAAAATATCCGAAGGCTGCAATCACAAATGCAGCTTCTGCATCATTCCCTCGATGCGCGGTCGGCTCCACAGCCGTCCGATTGAGGATGTGATGGCCGAGGCCGAGCGGCTCGTGGCCGGCGGTGTCCGCGAACTGCTCGTGATATCGCAGGACACGAGCGCGTACGGCAGCGACCGTAAATATCGCACGGGTTTCTGGCAGGGCAAACCGCTGAAAGCCGACATGCTCGGTTTGTGTGCGGCGCTCGGTGAACTCGGTGCCTGGGTGCGTCTGCATTATGTTTATCCGTATCCGCACGTCGATGGTGTGATCGAGCTGATGCGTGATGGTCTCGTACTGCCCTATCTCGACATCCCGTTTCAGCATGGCAGTCCGCGCGTACTGAAAGCCATGCGTCGGCCCGCGCATGCCGAGAACGTGCTCGAGCGGATCGTCGCGTGGCGGGCGGCGCTGCCGGATCTCGTTCTGCGCAGTACGTTCATCGTCGGGTTTCCCGGCGAGACGGACGAGGAATTCGAACAGTTGCTCGATTTTATAGAGGCCGCGGAGCTCGATCGGGTGGGTTGTTTCCAGTATTCCCCGGTCGCCGGTGCCGCCGCGAACGAACTCGCGAATCCCGTCCCGGAAGCGGAGAAGCAGGCGCGCTGGGAAGCGTTCATGCAGCTGCAGCAGGCGATCAGCACCGCACGCCTCACGCGCTACCGCGGCGCCACGCTTGAAGTGCTTGTCGACCAGGTTGACGAAGACGGCGCGGTTGCGCGCAGCTATGCCGATGCGCCCGAGATCGATGGCCTGGTTTATATCAAGGGTCCCGGCGCCAGCGGGCTCACGGTCGGTGAATTTTGCAATGTGACCGTGCGCGAAACGGACGAATACGACTTGCATGGCGTGCTTGCCTGAACCTGTGCACGTGCCGAAGGCGCGACGCGGAGCCGGCACGTGAACGCCGCAATCCCGCTCGAGACATTCGACGCCGCTGCCGCCATCATCTACCGCGCCCTCACGCCAAGCGCGCAGATTCATTGGCCACTGCTATCGGAGCACTGCGGCACCGAAGTCTGGGTGAAGCACGAGAATCATCTGCCAACCGGGGCGTTCAAGGTACGTGGTGGCCTCGTATTCGCGGCACATCTCGCCCGCAACGGCGGGGCGACGGGAGTGATTGCGGCGACGCGTGGCAATCATGGGCAGAGCGTCGCGTTCGCGGCCCGGCGCCACGGCATCGCGGCTGTCATCGTGGTGCCGGAAGGCAATAACCCGGACAAGAATCGCGCGATGCGGGCTTACGGCGCGGAACTCATCGAACATGGGCGCGATTTCGACGCCGCCTACGAATACGCAATCACGCTCGGCGAGGAACGTGGTCTTACCCTGTTTCCCTCGTTTCATCCACTGCTGCTGCACGGGGTGGGCACCTACGCCGTGGAACTGCTGCGAGCGGTTTCCAATCTCGATACGGTATACGTGCCGGTCGGTCTCGGGTCCGGGATCTGTAGCCTGATTGCGGCGCGCGATGCGCTCGGGCTGGCGACGAAAATCGTCGGCGTCGTCGCCGCGGGCGCCGATGCCTATGCGCGATCCTTCGCCGCTCGCGCCGTGCGCACCACCACGAGTGCGGACACCATGGCCGATGGACTCGCGGTACGCACACCAAACGCCGATGCGCTGGCGATGATGCTCGCCGGCGCTGAGCGCATCGTGACGGTTACTGACGACGAGATCATGCACGCGATGTCGATGTATTTTTCCACCACCCACAATGTCGCCGAAGGCGCTGGCGCTGCACCGCTCGCGGCATTGCTGCGCGAACGGGGCCGCTATCGCGGCGAACGCGTGGGCCTCATTCTGTCCGGCGGTAATATCGATGGGCCGAGTTACGCCCGTATACTGGAGCAATCCTGAATGTCCTGCACGGATCAATACCTGTGATCGATTTCAATCTCTTCATGTACTGCACGATGGGACGCCGCGAGGAACTCGAACGCGGCATGGCCGGCAAGGACCCCGTGTTGTACCGGCGTATGCTCGAGGAAATCGCCGGCTACGCGCGGCTCGCCGACGAACTCGGCTACGCGGGGTTCGGACATCCGGAACATCATTTGCAGATCGAAGGCTTCGAGGCAAGTAACGACCCGACGTTGATGGGCATGTGGCTTGGCATGCACACCGAGCGCCTGCGCGTGATTACCTGCGGGTTCGTCGCCACCGCTCACAATCCGCTACGCACGGCAGAAGCCATTGCGACAATGGACAATATGCTGAACGGCCGCTTCGGGGTGGGCCTCGTGCGCGGTTACCAGTCGCGCTGGGTGGAGAATTTCAAGGTGCAGCCTGAACTCGGCGCGGTTGGGCCGTGGAACAAGAACGAGCCGGTCGATATGCTGAACCGCGAGTATTTCGCGGAATACGTCGACATCGTGATCAAGGCGCTGACGCACGATACGTTCAGTCACAGCGGTCGATTCTGGCAATTTCCGCCGCCCGATTTCACGAATCCGCACGAGCATTCCGTATACCGCGACTATGGTCGCGGGGTGGCAGCGGATATGCGGATCAGCGAGATCGGCATCGCGCCGCGACCGCTGCAACAACCAACGCCACCATTGTACGGCGGCTTTTCGGCGTCATTGCGTACGGCGAAATTCTGGGCCAAGTATCTCGGCAAGCCGATCGTGCTCGCACCGAATCTCGATCTCTGCAAGGTGTTGTGGCAAGGCTACCGGGACGAAGCGGAGGGCGTTTACGGGCACACGGTCACCCCGGGTGACGAAGCGGCGTGGGGCGGTATCATGATATGCGCACCAAGTGATGACGAAGCGCGTGCGTGGGCCGAGGAGATGAACTGGTTCTGGAAGCTGTGGCCAACCGCGTTCGGTCAGGGCGCGGTGAACTGGCTCGTTGGATCGCCGGATACGATCACGCGCCAGATCGAAGCCGCGGCGGCGGAAATTCCGATCAACGAAATGTTCCTGTTATTGCCGCAGGGCATCCACGAGCCGGCAAAAATCAATGCCTCGCTCGAATTGTTCGCCGCGAAAGTCATGCCGCGATTTCAATAATCGTTCGCGACGGCACCGGGATCGTCGCAGGAGAGGTGAACCATGAGCTTGATGTGGGACGAGCTCGACACCGCGATCGGTCGCGTTGTCGTGGTCACGAACGCGACGCACGTCGTCGCCGTCGATTTCGCCGACTGTGAGGAAAGACTGCGAAAAATTCTCACCCGACGCTATGGCGACATCGAGCAACGTCGGATCGCGGATCCGCTTGGTGTCACTGCGCGACTGCGGGCGTACTTCAGCGGTGATCTCAACGCGATAGGTGATATTCCCGCCGACCCGCACGGGTCGGAATTTCAGCGTTCCGTGTGGCGCGAATTACGCCGCATCCCGGTGGGCGAGACCATTTCCTACGGCGAGTTGGCCAAGCGCCTCGGACGGCCGAGCGCGAGCCGCGCGGTGGGAATGGCAAATTCAAAGAATCCGGTCGGTATCGTAATCCCGTGCCATCGTGTCATCGGCGCCAATGGCAAGCTGACCGGCTATGCCGGCGGGGTTGAACGCAAACAATGGCTGCTCGAGCACGAACACAGCGGCGCGCAGCTTGGTCTGCGGTTGTGAGTGCGCGAGGGGGCAGCACCGTGAAACCCGGTTAAGATAAAGCGACCACGGTCCAAACCTTCATCGCGGTCTGCCTGCGCGGCGCCGCGGGTGACGACAACAGCGAAAAACCGAGAGGAGCGAAGCGATGGCAATGCCACAAGATATTTCCCCGATCAATCCGGAACTGATGGACACCTTGTTCAAAACCGGCGAACACGACTGGATTCCAATCCCCGACGACCCTGAACGCGGCTTTCTGAAAATCCTGTGGACCGGCGCGGAAACCGGCCGTTGGGCTGTGCTGTTCCGCTGGCTCAAAGGTTACGTAGCGCCGCAACACAAACACCTGACCGCGTCGCACACGTTTATTCTGTCGGGCAAGCTTGAAGTGCGCGATGGCACCCTGGACGCCGGCGATTACATCTACGAACCGAACGGCATGCTGCACGGCGCGACGAAGGCGCTTGAAGATACGGAATACCTGTTTATCTGCGACGGGCCGGTATTGTTCTATGACGACAATGGATTCACGCGCTATCTGGGCTGGGAAGAATTACGTCGCCTCGAAGCGGCGCACCTGGCGAAGAAATCGAAAGCCGCCTAGCACGGGACCCTGCGATAAACATCCATCATTTGCCGGATTTTTTCGTTCCTGGTCGCGCTGCCCGTCGGCGCGCCTTGCCAGGGGCGAAAAAAGCGGCACGTTGATTGCGGTTTAACGTGGATCACCACGCTCGTCAGGGAACGTGATGAAACTGTACTGCGTCGGAATCGCACCGAATCCGACGAAGGTGATGTTGTACATTGCCGAGAAACGCGCCGCGGGCGCCGCAATTGAACTCGAGCAGCTTACCGTCAAACTGATGGCGGGCGAGCAGCATGAAGCGGCGCACCGGGCGCGGACGCCGTTTGCGAGTTTGCCGGTACTCGAACTGGCGCCGGGTGACTACATCATCGAGTCGCTCGCGATCATGGAGTACCTCGAAGAGTTGCATCCGCGTCCGGACATGCTTGGCCGGACCCCACGCGAACGGGCGCGGCGGCGGGAACTCGAGCGCATCGCCGACGGGCGCGTGCTGACGCCGTTGGCGCGCTGTATCCACGCGACGAAGTCACCGCTGGGGTTGCCGCCAAGCAAAGATATTGCAGCGGCGAGCCGGACCGCGTTTCGCGACGGGCTCGATTACTTCAATAATCTGCTCGCCGACGGGCGTCCGTTTCTCGCCGGCGACGCGCTAACGTTTGGCCATTGCACGCTGGCGGCAGGCTTGCAGTTCGGGCGTTTCGCCGGCATTGAAATCGATCTGGCGTATGCCCACCTGCGGCGCTGGGATCACGCTTACCGGCAACGCCCGGCGTCGCGCACGGTGTTGTTGCGCTGACGGGCCGGGCGGGACCCGGTTCGCGCTCAGCCAGGGCGGACGGCGGGAATGATGCGTTGCAATAAATTTTCGCGAGCGAAAGGCCGGCGCATGCGTCGCTGAAGCGCGACGTTGCGGGGACAAATTTCGACGCCGGAATCGACGTTCGAGCGGCGATTACGGTCGCTATCACAACCCCATCGTGATAGAATGGCGGGCCCTCGACCCCCACCGGACGAGGGGTTTATGCCGTGCCGACTCGAGTTCCGACGCGGCGCTTCCCGTGAGCGATCACGGCGCCTCCTGCCACCGGAATTCAGCCTTGAAAACTGCCGGCTGGCATCCGCGCAGGGACGCAACGTCCCCGGAAATAATAACGAACGAAAAACAACAACTGAGGCCCACACGACCAGAAGAACTCACTTCGCAAACGCACACCGCGACGAATCCGACAATAACAACCCGGTGTTGCGCCACAACTTCATGGAGCATTGGATATGTCTGAAACCGCAGTGAAACTCGACACCTCAAACGGCTACTACCGGGTTGCCCAGGTGGAAAAAATGGCCTCGCCGGACGGCGCCAAAGGCAGCTGGTTCCAGTATGTGATCGAGGGTGGTTACGCGCCAGTTACGGGCTCGCGGCCCGGCACCCAGAAACAAGTGTCGGCCTACGCACGCCAGCTCGCCGACGAGCTCAACGCGCGTCGCTCATCCGGCGGCGCAAGCCCTTCCGCGCCGCGCGGTCGCAAAAACCAACTGGTATTGAAGTAAGTCCCGCGGCGCTCCCTGCGCGTTAACGCGGGGAGCGCTGCAGTTTAAAGCTACTTGTCTCAGCCCGCCCGCGGCTACAACTCAAGCGCCACGGACGGACTGTCGGGAACCGCCGTCCATGCTCGATAATCCCTACTACACGCAGGAAACCCACGGACCCTACGAGATTTTCGAGCTTGGTGATTTCGAGCTCGAAGAGGGGGGTACGATCCCTGATCTTAAGCTCGCGTACGCGACGCATGGCGAGCTCAACGCCGCGCGTGACAACGCCATCCTTGTTCCGACCTGGTATTCCGGTACGAGCAAGATTATGGAACAGGTGTATATCGGTAGCGGACGCGCGCTCGATCCGGACCAATATTTCATCATCTGCGTCAACCAAATCGGCAATGGTCTGTCGAGTTCGCCACATAATGTGGATGGCCCCGTCGCCATGAGCGCATTCCCGCATGTGCGCATTGGTGACGACGTCCGCGCGCAACACCGCCTCGTAACGGAAAAATTCGCGCTCGACTCGCTCGCGCTGGTGGTTGGCGGTTCGATGGGCGCGCAACAAACCTACGAATGGGCGGTGCGGTATCCCGACATGGTGAAACGGGCGGCAGCGATCGCCGGTACGGCCCGCAACACCGACCACGATTTTCTCTACACGCAATCGCTCATGGACGCGCTGACCTCCGATCCGGACTGGGCCGGCGGTGAATACCGCAGCCACGAGGACGTTGCCGCCGGATTGCGCCGCCACGCCGGGATCTGGGCCGTAATGGGGCTCAGTACGGAATTCTATCAACGTGAGGCGTGGCGCTCCGTTGGCCTCGAAAGCGTCGAGCAGTTCATGACGGATTTTCTCGAGGCGACATTCCTCGTCATGGACCCGAATGATCTGCTGTGCATGGCGTGGAAATGGCAACGTGGCGACGTCGCACGGCATACGAACGGGGACCTGACCGCTGCACTGTCGCGCATACGCGCAAAAACTTTTGTCATGCCCATCGACGAAGACATGTTTTTTCCGCCGCGTGACTGCGCGCGCGAACAGGCGCTGATCGTCGGCAGCGAGATGCGTACGCTGAAGAGTGCCTGGGGACACCTTGCCTTGTTCGGCGCGGAGCCGGCTTTTCTCACCCAGGTCGACGCGCACCTCAACGAACTGCTCGATACGGCAGTCTGAACGCAGAGCGGGCATGGCCCGGCAGTGCCCAATGGAACGAATGCACGCCCTCGAAAGAACGAAATTCAAGCGTCACCCTGCAGCAGTGGATGCCGCTAATCATTACGCTCGTGTGCGCGCGGAAATTGCCGCGAAGAAGGTCTGAGCGTGGCGGATCTCGCATTCATAGGGCTCGGCGTGATGGGCTACCCCATGGCCGGACACTTGAGCCGGGCGGGACATACGGTGAGGGTTTTCAATCGTACCCGCGCAACCCGCGATCGCTGGCTCGGCGAACATAGCGGCATCGCCGCCGATACGCCGGGCGAAGCCGCGTGCGACGCCGAGCTTGTGTTCTGCTGTGTCGGCAACGATGACGATGTGCGTGCGGTCACGCTGGCGGCAGACGGGGCTTTTGCAGCGATGCGCAGCGACTGTGTATTCGTCGATCACACCACGACCTCTGCGCATCTCGCGCTCGAACTTGGCGAGCACGCCGCGGCGGCGGGGTTCGGTTTTCTCGACGCACCGGTATCCGGTGGCCAGGCCGGCGCCGAAGGCGGCACGCTGACGGTGATGTGCGGTGGCGACGAGTCCACGTTCGCCCATGCTCATCCCTTCATCGAGACCTACGCACGTGCCTGCATGCACATGGGCGACACGGGCAGTGGTCAGGCCACGAAAATGGTGAACCAGATTTGCATCGCGGGCTTGCTGCAAGGGCTGGCCGAAGGCATGAGTTTCGGGCTGGCGGCCGGCCTCGACATGGATAAAGTCGTGGCGGTCATCAGCAAGGGTGCCGCACAATCGTGGCAAATGGACAACCGCGCGGCGAGTATGCTTGCCGGAGAATTCGATTTCGGGTTTGCAGTTGACTGGATGCGCAAGGATCTCGGCATTGCACTGGACGCGGCCCGCGCGAATGGTGCCGCCTTGCCCGTAACCGCGCTCGTCGATCAGTTCTATGCGCAATTGCAGCGCCGCGGCGACAGGCGCACCGATACCTCGTCTCTGATCAAGTTACTACGCGACTTTGGCTGAGAAAATCATGGATGTTACAGACGACATTGACGTCGAAAAATTATTCGCCGACGCGAAACACGGTGATGCGGCAGCGCAATTTACGCTGGCCGAGCGTTTCCGCTCGCGGGTGTCGATCGACAGCGACGAGAAGCAGGCGTTCATGTGGTACCAGCGGGCGGCGAAATCCGGCCACGTGGAAGCGCAGTACCGACTTGCGAAATGTTATTCCACCGGACGCGGGGTCAAAGCCGACGACGAGGTTGCGCTGACGTGGTACATCGCCGCCGCGGAGCAGAACCATGCGCTCGCACAGGCCCGTCTCGGCTGGTGCTACCAGACCGGTACCGGCACGGAACGCGATATGGATCGCGCGCTGACGTGGTACTACTCGGCTGCGGCGAACGGCAACGCATTGGCACAGTACAACCTCGGCGACATGTACGCGCGCGGTACCGACATCGTCGGTGATATGAACGCCGCGTTACGGCACTGGGAACAATCTGCGCAACAGGATCACCCGCGCGCGCAGATGCAACTCGCGCTCGCTTATGTCAACGGCGACACCGGTATGCGGGACTACGAACAGGCAATCTACTGGTGTCAGCGTGCGGCGAAATCCGGCTACCACAAAGCGCAGTACAACCTGGGACTGATCTATGCGAATTCGCCGGCAAGATTCCAGGATCTGAAACGCGCGCGATACTGGATGGAGAAAGCCGCGACTGCAGGGCTGGGTGCCGCGCAGTACGCGTTGAGCCGGTTCTACTCACGCGGCCTCATTGCGGAACCGTCGCCCGGAGAGGCGATGAAATGGCTGCATATGGCCGCGGATCAGGATTACCCGAAAGCGTGCTACCGCATGGCGACGGCGTTCGAGAACGGTGACGGCGTCAGTGCGAATCGGCAAATCGCGCTGTCGTGGATGAGACGCGCGGCATCGCGCGGGTACACGAATGCGCAATATGAACTCGCGCGGCGACTTGTATTGTTCGACGACGGTGATGATACCGCGGCTGAAGGGATTGCGTGGTATGAAAAGGCCGCGCGCCGCGGGCACATGCGGGCTCAATATGCGCTTGCGGTGTGCGCCGCCAGTGGCAAGGGTACGGCGAAAGATCCCGTCGGCGCGTATTACTGGATGTCGCTCGCCGCGAACGGCGGCTTCCCCAAGGCCCAGCATCGGCTTCGAATCCTCGAAGAAGAACTGCCGCCGGAAGCACTCAGGGAGGCGCGCCAGCGTCTCGCACGCAAGCCGCTTGTCGCTGCGCTCGACTGAGCCGCGGCCGGTGGCGAGAAACCGTACTTATATCGCTCGAAACTTGCGTGCGGCGGTTATACTGTGATGAATCAAACGAAATTTTAAGGAGTTCGACATGAGCTTGACCCCGGGAAGTATCGCCGCACGCGACATCGACAGCGTACTTCACCCCTATACAAATCCCACGCTCATGGCCGCACAGGGTCCGATGATCATGGACCGCGCCGAGGGCATCCATATGTGGGATGACCAGGGTAACAAGTACATTGAAGGGCTGGCCGGCCTGTGGTGCACGTCGCTCGGTTACGCAAATGAAGAGCTTGCGCAAACGGCTTACGACCAGA
This sequence comes from Gammaproteobacteria bacterium, assembly GCA_965216305.1. Classification (GTDB taxonomy): domain Bacteria; phylum Pseudomonadota; class Gammaproteobacteria; genus UBA11873. Next base: position 1,846,947 of record OZ244144.1, read on the forward strand.
TGAAAAAACTGTCGTACTCGCACATGTTCATTGGCAAGAGCCATGAGCCTGGCATCCTGCTGGCGGAAAAACTGAAGTCTATGGTGCCGATGGAAGCGTCGAAAGTGTTCTTCGGCTGTTCCGGTTCCGACGCGAACGACACACAGGTGAAGCTGATGTGGTATTACAACAATGCCATCGGCCGACCGAACAAGAAAAAGATAATCAGCCGGGTCAAGGCCTATCACGGGATTTCGCTGGCCGCCACGAGTCTCACCGGGTTGCCACCAATCCATGCCCATTTCGACGTGCCGGTTAACGACCGCTTTCTGCATACGGACTGCCCGCACTATTATCGTTTTGCGGAACCGGGCGAAACCGAAGAGGAATTTTCCTCGCGCCTGGCTGCGAACCTCGAGAAGATGATTCTCGACGAAGACCCGGATACGGTTGCCGCGTTCATCGCCGAACCCGTCATGGGCGCCGGCGGTGTGCTCGTCCCGCCTGCCGGTTACTTCGAAAAAGTTCAGGCGGTACTGAGCAAATACGACATCATGTTTATTGTCGATGAAGTCATCACGGGGCTTGGCCGGACGGGAAATCCATTCGGTTCACAAACCTTCAACATCAAACCCGACACGATGAGCCTCGCGAAAGCACTCACGTCCGCCTACCAGCCGCTCAGTGCTGTGGTCATTCCGCAGCGGATGTTCGAAGCAATTTCCGACGCGAGCGCGGAGGTCGGCAATTTCGCGCATGGCTATACGTTCAGCGGCCACCCCGTCGCCGCCGCCGTGGGTTTGAAAGTGCTGGAAATCTATGAACGCGAAAACCTGTTCGAGAAAGTCACCGCCCTCGGCCCGCGTTTCCAGCAAGGCTTGCAGACATTCGCGGATCACCCGCTCGTTGGCGAGGCACGTGGCGTTGGTTTGATCGGCGCGCTCGAACTCGTGCAGGACAAGCAGACGAAAGCGCCGTTCGATCCGGCCGGCAAGGTGGGCATGCACTGCCTGTCGCGCTGTCACGCGAATGGCCTGGTTGTGCGCGCGATTGGCGACACTATGGCGTTCTGTCCGCCGCTGATTGTCAGTGACGACGAAGTCGGCGAAATTTTCGACCGCTTCGGCAAGGCACTTGACGAAACGCTCGATTGGGCGCGTCGTGAGGGCCTCGTCCGCGCCTGAGCTTCATGGGCGCGGTCGCCTACGGCGAATGGCCGACACTGTGCGCGGCCGGCACGCGGCTGGAGTACCGGCACCTTGCCGGCGCTCCCGGCCGCGCAACCATCGTACTTCTGCACGAAGGGCTTGGTTGTGTTGCCCTGTGGCGGGATTTCCCGGAGCAGCTGGCGGCGGCGACAGGCAATCCCGTGTTCGCGTATTCACGCGCGGGTTACGGTGCTTCGGCACCGATCGTGTTGCCGCGCCCGCTCGATTACATGAGTCGCGAGGCCACGGAGTCGCTGCCTGAAGTGATCCGCGCGGCCGGGATCAGCCGCTACATCCTGCTCGGACACAGCGATGGCGCGAGTATCGCCCTGGTGCATGCGGGGACCGGTCCGGCGGGCCTTGAAGCGACGATCGTAATGGCGCCACACGTATTCACGGAAGCGCGCAGCGTGGCTTCGATCCGTGCGGTCGATGAGGCTTACCGGCAGGGCGATTTGCGTCGGCGACTGGAGAAGTATCACGGCCCTAACGTCGATAACGCGTTTCGCGGCTGGTGTGACAGCTGGCTCGCGCCGGATTTTCTTGCCTGGTCGATCGAAGCGTCGCTGCCTGCGATCACAACGCCGCTCCTGCAAATCCAGGGCACGGACGACGAGTACGGCACCAGCGAACAACTGCGCCGGATCGAGCGTGGCGTCCCGACGCGGGTCAGGACCTTGTTGCTTGATGCGTGCGGGCATGCACCGCAATCCGACCGGGCGGCGGAAACGCTCGCTGCCGTCGCGGAGTTTTGTCGTTGAATGCCCGGCGTCCACGCGCCGTGTCGTCTGGCGCACGCGGTGTGACCGGCGGGTATCCCGCTTCGAAGTTCTGCGCCTGGGGCTGAAAACCGGTAGACTCCGGCACGGGCGGCGCGCAAGGCGCGGCACCAGCAACCGACAGGAGCGCTATCGCATGAGCTGGCACCGGACATTACTGCGGGTAAATCTGAGCACGGGCACCTGCACGCACGAACCCCTGAACATGGCCTGGGCCGAAGAATATATCGGCCAGCGCGGCCTCGGCACGAAGTACCTGAGCGAAGAGGTGGACCCGGCGGTCGATCCACTGTCGGAAGCGAACAAACTCATCATCGCCACCGGACCACTGACAGGCACGGCCGCTTCCACGGGAGGCCGCTGGTCGGTGATCACGAAAGGCCCCCTTACCGGTGCGATCGCGTGTTCGAATTCCGGCGGACAGTTCGGTGGCGAACTCAAGAATGCCGGCTACGACATGCTGATCATCGAGGGCCGCTCGCCAGCGCCGGTGTATTTGCACCTCGAAGATCAGCGCGCGACACTCATCCCCGCGGAACACCTGTGGGGCCGCCGTATCTGGGACGTCGAAGCCGCGATCAAGGACTTCCACGATGATCCGCTCATGAGGATTGCCTCGATCGGTCCCGCTGGCGAGTACGGCAATCGCTATGCCTGCATCGTCAATGATCTGCACCGTGCCGCCGGCCGTTCCGGAGTGGGCGCGGTGATGGGCTCGAAGAATCTGAAGGCCATCGCCGTGCGCGGCACCATCGGCACACGGGTGGACGACCCCAGGGCGTTCATGGCGGCCGCACGCAAGGCCACCGAGGCGCTTGCGAACAGCAAGCCGCGTAAAGGCATGACCCGCCACGGCACGATATCGATGATGGATATCACAAACACGTTCGGTTCACTGCCGACGAACAACAACCGTGCGGTCCAGTTCGCCGGTGCCGAGAAAATGGGCGCCGCCGCGATGCAGAGCCCGAACGAACACGGCCACACGAATCTGATCACGAACAGCGCCTGTTTCGCCTGCACGATCGGCTGTGGACGAATGAGCCACATTGATCCGCAGCATTTCTCCGTCAAGGACGAACCGCGTTATCAGACCGCTTCGGGCGGCCTCGAGTATGAAACCGCCTACGCGCTTGGTTCGGCCGTCGGCGTGGATGATATGGACGCCGCGACGTACGCCGGCTTCCTGTGCAACGATTACGGCATGGATCCAATCTCACTCGGCGGATCGATTGCCGCGGCAATGGAGCTGTATGACATTGGCGCTATCGACGACACCACGACCGGTGGCATAAAACTCGAGTTCGGCTCTGCCGAGGTGCTGTGCCAAATCACGGAAATGATCGGCAAAGGCGAAGGTTTCGGCAAGGAAATCGGCATGGGCTCGAAACTGTTGTGCCAGAAGTACGGTCGGCCGGAACTGTCGATGTCGGTGAAAGGCCAGGAGTTTGCTGCTTATGACGGGCGCGCAATGCAGGGCATGGGACTCGCCTATGCGACGAGTAACCGCGGCGCCTGCCATCTGCGCGCCTCACCGTATGCGCACGATTTCGGTACCACCGAACCGGATGAGAAGCCGCAAGTGGTGAAGGACTCCCAGGATTTCATTGCGGCGATCGACTCTACGGGTTTGTGCCTGTTCTCGAAAAATGTCGGTCTCGAACTCGAGCATTACACCGAGCAGGTGCAGGCCGCCTGCGGTGGATCGTGGGATGTGGAACGTTTCACGACCACCGGCGAGCGCATCTGGAACCTGGAAAAACGCTTCAATCTCGCTGCGGGACTGGGGCACGGTGACGACACCCTGCCGCGGCGGATTCTCGAGGAGCCGGCGCCGTCCGGCGCAGCAAAAGGGCTTGTCAATCGGCTTGATGTCATGCTGCCGGCGTATTACAAGCTCCGCGGCTGGGATGAGAACGGCGTACCCACGGCGGCTACGCTGGGACGACTCGGACTCGCGTGACGAAGAACGCCCGGTACTGCCGGGCGGTGCCGTGAATTCGTGGAATTATCAGTAAAACTCATCGGGCACCTGCTCGACGACGTCACGCTTGCGGGGGAGACATTCGACGGCCGCAACTACGTCGTCGCCGACGGCGCCACACCGCGCGACCTCGCGACGGCGATCGGGCTGTCCGCCGATGCGGATTACTTCGTTATGGTGAACGGCGCTCATGTTGTGGAAAGCGCGCTCGACAGCCATAAACTTAGATCCGGTGACGAAGTCGTTTTATGTCCACCGCTCAAAGGCGGTTGACCACAAACCCCCGCAACCGCTCAGAACGGTCGCCACATCACGATCAGTTTAGCCATCAGCGTTAACGCCGCGATCAGCGCGATCACCATCGCAACTGCGGTCAACAATCCAAACAGGATTGTTGGAATGAAATTCGACAGCACGAGGATTGAAAAGCCGACGACGATCGTAAGCGTCGTGTAAAAAGCGGCCTTCGCGATGTTTGCGTGGCAGTAATGCATTGTTCGCTCGTAGTCACCGAGTCGCGGATATTCTTCCTTGAAGCGGTACAAATAGTGAATACAGTCGTCTACCGCAATACCGATAGTTATCGCGGCAATCGTTATCGTCATCATATCGAGTGGAATTCCGACCCAACCCATAAAGCCGAGGATTGACGTTGCGGCGAGCAGATTCGGAATAACGCCGATGACGGCGACTTTCAGTGAGCGGAACAGTATCGAGACGATGATCATGATGCCGAGCATGACCACGCCGAGCGTTTGTATTTGCGATTTGAACAGGCTTTGCAGCATGTTGTTGTACAGCACGAGCAAGCCCGTTAACTGGTACTCGCCTGGTTCGAGGCCGATGGTGTCGCGCAGCTCCTTGTCGATACGCTCGAGCAAGGCTTTGCGGCGCAGGTCCGGCTGTGAGTCGTAGATACGCACCGAGATGCGTGCTTCGTCGTCGGGAATGGAAACATACGGGTCGATCATTGCCGCGCGCAATACGTAGGGCATCCGTTTGTAGATGACGTTGAGCTGGAATGCGTCGAACTCCTGCCCGTCATTCAGATCCTCCGCGACCCGTACGACGGTGGCCAGCGACAACACTTTACCGACCGCGTCCAGACTGTCGAGATAATCGTGTACGCGCTTGATGCGATCGACCTTTGTTGGCGTAAACCAGGTGTCGGAATCGTCGGACTCGATCTCACCGAACAGCTCGTCGAGATCGCCAAATTCCGATTCGCCGTCAGTTTCTTCTGCATCCGGATCGCCGAAACGGAGCACGATATCCAGCGGTGTTGTGCCGCCAAGGTTTTCGTCTATCTCCTTCAGCCCCTGGTAGATTTCCGTGTCCTGATGGAAATAGTTGATGAAGCTGTTCTCGACTTCGAGCCGCTGTACACCGACGATGCCGGCGGCGGCAACGATCACCGCACCGAACAACACAACGGCGCCGTGTCGTTGCGTGAAATTTCCGAGGATTTCCGTCAGGCGGTAGCGTTCGCCTTCGGGCCTGCGCATTGATTTGCGCGGCAAACTCACGAGCAAGGCGGGGAACAGCGTGAATGAAGTAACGAAGACAACGGCGAGTCCGATTGTCATCATCAGTCCGAAATCGATGACGGGTTTAATCTCACTGAATACAAGCGACAGAAACGCAACGATCGTAGTAAGCGCGGTGTACAGACATGGCCTCACCATATGTTGCATCGTTGCACGAACGAGATCGAACTGAGAGGTATCCGCCGGCATATCGCGCATGAGTTCGCGGTAGCGCACGATCAGGTGGATATTCATCGACATCGTGATGATGAGCATGAGCGAGATGAAATTCGACGAAATAATGGTGACGTTCCAGCCTGTGAGCCCGAGCAGCCCCATCATCAGAATTCCGGCGTAGGCACAGCTGAGCAGTGGCAGCAGTACCCAGCGCAGTTCGCGAAAGATTATCGACAGCATCAAGATGAGAAATACGGCGACGCCAGTGCCGAACATGACAAGATCGTTGCCGATAAACGCAACCATATCGTCGACTATCATCGGGACGCCGCCGAGATGGAGCGTCGCGCGGTCGCGGTATTTGTCGATCACGCGTCTGACATCCGCGATGCCGGCGTGGTTTGCTGCGTCTGCCGCGTTCTTCAGGTCGGGGTAGACGCTGAGTATGCGGTCGAGCTCGCCCTGTTCGAGATCGCTGAGACCTTCCCGATCGCGCTTGCTGAATAACTCGTTGCGCCGTTTATGCGTGGCGACGAACTCCTCGTTCGGCTGCAGGAACAACTGGATAGCGGTCATTGTGCCTGCCGGATTGACCACGAGGTTGCGGTAGATCGGGCTGGTCGTCAGTTCCGTGCGGGCCCGTTCGATATCAACATCTTCATACTCGAGCAAACGAAAATTTTGTGCGATATCCGCTAGCCCACCATCGACATTTTTCACCAGCGGCACATCGAGCATGGACGTGACGGAACTGACGGACTCCAGGGCGTCGAGTTCATCGCGGATCTCGCCGACGAGGCGGATGTTCTCGCTCTCGAACAAATCGCCTTTCGGCTCTACGGTGACGAACAGAAATTCGTTTACCTTGTAGCGCTCGGAAACTTCACGAAAGACGCGTAAATCCTCGTCGCCCTCGAGCAGCAGGGAATCCGACGAAGCGTCGAGCTTGAATCCTGACAGCGACAGCGCGAAAAAAGCGAGTATTGCGATGAGCGCGACGATAGTAAGACGCGGATGCGAGAGTACCGTGCGGTCGTAGAGCAGCGTGACGATTCGGGTCATTGGGCGTCAGGATCGGGTGTTGGTTGGCCAGGATTGCAGTACTGAGTCTTCATGCGCCTGCCGGACGCGGCGCCATCGGGGACTTGGGTGCATGAGGGGAAGACACGGTTTTCTCAATCAGGATTCAGCGTTCGGATCATAACCTGATCCAGGGACCGCGACGATAGCGGGGACGCTGCTGCGCTCGGTGTGCGGCCGGCCGGGTCTTTTTACCCAAAAGCGGAACTAGTCCATAGCGCGCTGATTTTCTGCGAGGCACAATCCGGGCATCGGAGGCCGGTCCAGGCCGACGGCTGATCGATATAACCACGGCGTAATGAATCAACACCTGTCAGTGCAAGAAAATGGCCGGCGCTCCCGCGGCGCCGGCACCAATGTACACCCGCGTTCCAGGTCAGTCGGGACGGACGAGTACAACGAGCTCGAGGCCGCCATGACGAGTCACCTCGAGGTGCTGCGCTCGAACGCACGACATGGCGCCTTCCCCCTGCTGGTGGCAACACTGGGGGTGGCTGTTTCCGTTGCGCCGGCGGAGACCGGAGTGGCATTTCTTGCCTGGGTCGGTGCGGTGACTGTGCTGTTGCTTGCGCGCCTCGTATTTGTGCTGCGTTTTTGGCCGGCCGGAGCGGTCGGGACGAAAGCAGTCCACTGGAATTGCGCATTCCTCGCGCTGCTTGGCTGCCTGTATGGGCTGACGCCTGTGTGGCTCGATCTCGAAGCCGGGATTTCGTTTCTCGCACTTGTCAATTTTTCGGTGATTGGAATCGCGTTCGCTGTGTTGCTGTCGCAAAGTATCGTGTGGCACGCAGGGTTTGCTTTCGCCGTTCCGGCGGTTTTGCCGCTCGTCACATTCCTGTTGTTTTCCGGTGTGCCTGAATTGCTTGCGATCGGTGTCGGTGATATCGCCCTGTGCGGCTACCTGTTCTCAATTGTGCGACGAACGCGCGCGGCCTATATCGAGGAAACGCTGCATCGCCTGCGGCTCGAACGCCTCGCCGAACACCAGACGCAGCAGCGGCGTCGCAGCGAGCGCCTTGTCGCGGAGCTCACGGCAGAAATCGAACGCCGGAAGGTGGCCGAAGCGGCGCTGGAGCAAGCGCGCGATGCGGCCGAGCACATGTCGAACCAGGATCATCTGACCTCGCTGGCAAACCGACGGGCGTTTGATCGTGAACTTGCCCGGGCATGGTCACATGCGGGGCGCGAGCGGAACCCGGTGTCGGTTATTGCATGCGACATCGATTTGTTCGGCGCCTACAATGCCCACTACGGCACGTATGGCGGCGATTGTTGCCTCATACTCGTTGGCAGGGCAATCAACCGCGCGCTGCACGGCATTGAAGGACTTGCCTGTCGTGACAGCGGCGATCAATTCTCCATCCTGTTACCAAACACGCCGGAAGGCGCCGCGCTCGACCTCGCGGAAACAATCCGTGGCGCGATCCACGAGCTGACGATCATGCATCCGGGTGCGATAGTTGAACGCGTCGTGACGGCGAGTTTCGGCGTCGCCACGCTTACCCCTGACGCCGGGGTGGGCCCGAGCGCACTGGCAGAATCTGCTGATCAGGCGCTGCGCCGCGCGAAGCGTTGTGGCGGCAACTGCGTGTTTTCGATCTACGGCGACCTCGCGACCGACGAGCGCTGAACCCCGGCGCCTACACCGCGTTTCGCAGCGCGGCGATACGTTCCGACAGCGGCGGATGCGTGCGCAACAAGGCCCCGAGGCCGTGGCGCACACTCGCACTGATCCCGAACGCCGCCATTGATTCCGGCAATTCCCCCGGCTGACCGGATTTCAGACGTTCCAGCGCTGCAATCATCTTTTCGCGCCCGGCCAGCGAGGCACCGCCGGCATCGGCGCGGAATTCGCGCCAGCGACTGAACCACATAACGATCAATGATGCGAGGAATCCGAGTACGGCCTGTGCCGCCATGTAGGCGATGAAATACCCGGCGCCGCCTGCACGGCCGTCGCCACCACGGCTGAGGGCGCCGGCAACAACGCGGGCAAACACGATTACGAATGTATTCACCACGCCCTGGATCAGGGTCAGGGTGACCATATCGCCATTCGCCACGTGGCTGATTTCGTGCGCGAGCACGGCTTCGACTTCATCCTGGTTCATCGTCCGCAACAGGCCCGTGCTGACGGCCACGAGCGCATCGTTGCGTTTTGCGCCGGTCGCGAAGGCATTGGGTGCTGGTGAGTCGAAAATCGCAACGTCCGGCATGCCGATCCCCGCGGCCTGGGCCTGACGTTTCACCGTATCAACAAGCCAGGACTCCTGTGAGTTCGACGGCTGCTCAATGACCTGTGCGCGAGTCGAGCGCAGCGCCATTCCCTTCGACATGAGCAGCGAAATTAATGAACCGCCCATACCGAAAACAGAGGCAAATAATATCGTTGGCAGTAATCCCTGCTGGTTCATGCCAAGCGCACTCATGACAATCGACAGCACGAGTACGACGGCGAAGTTCGTTGCCACAAATAGCAGTACGCGGGTCATCAGGACCTCCCGGTTAGTGTTCGACAAATGGCGATGCCACGATCCCCGATCATGGGGACCGCACTGTCAGATTACAACTCGCCATGACGGTCATCGCGTTTACTCACAAGTCCGCCGGTGTCATGATGAATCCTGGGCATTAACGACACGGCAGCAAAGAATTTGGACCAGGCACTGGCGCAAGAGTTGCAGGATTTCCTGCGCGAACTTGTCGCGGTCGCAGCCGCAGCGGCGTTACCGTATTTCCGCCAAAGCGTGACCGTCGACAACAAGGAAGCGGGGGGGTTCGACCCGGTAACGGTCGCGGATCGGGAAACGGAAGATGCTCTTCGGCGTGCGATAAAGCAACGCTTTCCCGAGCACGGGATCACTGGCGAGGAGCGGCCACCCGAGCGCCCGGATGCGCGCTACCAATGGGTGATCGATCCGATCGATGGCACCCGCGCGTTTATCTGCGGATTGCCAACCTGGGCGACACTGGTCGGCCTGTGCGACAACGGTGTGCCCGTCATGGGCCTGATGAGTCAACCCGTCGTTGGCGAATACTTTATCGGCGGCGGCAGTTCGGCGATAAACAGTTATCGCGATCGCGAAATACCGTTGTCGACAAGCGCGGTCGTAGATGTTGCGCAATCAAGCCTGTTCGCAACGTCGCCGGGCATGTTTGCTACGGGAGACGAGGCGGCACGGTTCAACGCGCTGTCGGCGCAGGCACAGCTTACGCGCTATGGCGTCGACAGCTACGCATACTGCCTGCTCGCGGCCGGTCACGTGGAACTCGTCGCCGAAGCCGGGCTCGGTTTCTATGACGTCGCGGCGCTGATCCCGATCATCGAAGCCGCGGGGGGCATCGTGACGGACTGGACCGGGCAACCGGTACGGGGCGGCGGCACCGTCGTCGCCGCGGCAAATTCCGCGCTTCACGGGCGCGCACTGCAGGTGCTGCGAGGGTGAGCGCGGTGGGCGAATTGCACCGTCCGCTTACTCGCTGCTGATTATGTTCGATTACGCCGTTGTGCCCGGTCGCTTGCAGCCGCCGCACCGCGGACACGCGGGCCTCGTCATTGCGGGACTGGAACAGGCACAGACCGTCATCGTCGCCTGCAGTGGCGACGGCCTGTCGCGTTCGATCCTGCGGCCGTGGACGGGGCCGGAGCGGATCGCGATCATGCGAGCAATCCTGCCCGCGTCTACCGCGCCGCGCGTGCGTGTGATCGCGCTCGCGGACAACCCTTATCGTCCGTCGAGAGCGGCCGCGACGTTGCGGCGAGGAGTGCACGACGTGATCCGCGCGGACGGGTGCGAACCGGATGAGATGCGTATCGCGTTGCTCGGCGCCGATCCGGGGTCGCGCTCGCATTATGAACGGTGGTTGCCGCAATGGTCCTGGCTTGAAGGTCCGCGCGACGAACAATGTACGTCTGCGGCGCTGCGCGCGGAACTACTCGGCTCTCCAGCGGTGGCAGCACCCGGTGCAGACTGCAACCTTGCCGGTTTCGAGAGCGCTGTTATCCCGCCGGATGCACTCGCCTTGCTGCGTGAAGAATTCGCGGCGAACGAGCAGTTTCGCGCGCGTTGGGTGGCGGCGCCGTGGCCGCCTGTGTACGTCACGGTCGATGCTGTTGTTGTTGCCGCCGGCAAAGTGCTGCTGATACAACGCGGCCGCTTTCCCGGGCGCGGTTTGTGGGCCTTGCCCGGGGGATTTCTCGACCCCGGTGAGCGTTTGCGCGACGCCTGCGTACGTGAACTCATCGAAGAGACGGCGATTGATTACAGCGCAAACAGGCTGGTCGATGCGATCCGCGACGTGGAAGTGTTCGACGCGCCGGATCGCTCGGCGCGGGGCCGCACCATTACACACGCGTTCCGCTTTGAACTCGATGGCACGGCACCTGATGTGCAAGGCGGCGACGATGCGGCCGCCGCTCGTTGGGTGGCGATTGCGGATTTGCAGCCACAGCAAATGTTCGAAGATCATTACGCCATCTTGCAGGCGATGCTCGGTGTCGCATGAGCGGCAAGGCAGTCAGCCGCCAGTTTCCTCAATTCGCTCTCTCGCGTGCCGCTACCAAAGCAGTGAAGCCCCGCTTGAGACGCAGTCGCGCGCAATGAAACACACGAGCCGATTCCTGTTCGCGCTGACGATGGTTTTTACGCCCATCGCGGTCGCCGCGGCGGCGCAACAGTTCACCGCCGATCTCGTCCACAACACCGATTTGCATGTGAGTCGTTACGACGACGTCGTCGACGTATTGTTGGAATCCAGCGCCGCCGACCAGGCGCAATTTGCCTCTGTTGCTATCGCGCTGATGATCGAGGCCTATGAAGCCGAACTCGATCGCAATGTCGCTGAGAGCCTGCCGGGTGGCGTAGAAGGTTCGGGCTGGCGAGCCGGCACCCGCTCGTACGTCGAGCAGCTGCGACGGATCGGTCAGTCGATAGCGGCTCGCCCAGCCATCGAAATGATCCGCGAAGCCCACGGTGGTGTGCGACTCGTGATTGGGCACGAGCAACTTATGCTGAACGCTCCGCGAATACGCGATCAGGCCGCGCTGGAACGCCGCGTTGCCGAACACGTCTGCCGCTCATTCAGCTGCGGCGAGCCGGGAACGACTATCGAGGAGCGCGTCGAGCAGCGCATGGCACAGAGCGGGGGAGCGTGGGAATTCGGCAGCAACAAGCAACCGGCATATGCGAGCGGAGATGGTTTGCGCTGCGTGTTCGCGGATCAACGCCATCTGCGCCTGAAGAAGAATGCCTGCATCAATCTCGTGCGCGAGCTCAGGCTGCTGGCGGAAGCTCTGACGGCGCTGCGGGCGCGGGGCGAAACGATAGACTGGCATGATCTCGCGATTCTGCCGGCCGGCCCCGGCAACCCGCAGAAGATCATTTATTCCACGGCGCGCCGCTACGTCAGCATGCATGTGCCGAACCTGCTGCACGCCGAGGCCGTGTGGCGCCAGGCAATTCCCTGGGTGCGCGCGCACGCGATCGGGCGGGAGATGCAGCATGTGATCGATTTACCCGACCAACTTGCCTATTTGAATCCGAACCAGCAGAGCCGTTATGCAACGAACCCCTCACTACCGTAATGCCTGGCTCGCGTCAGCGCTCTTTGCCTGCCTGTTTTTCTCAACCGCGGCGGCCGCGGAGTCACGCTATCAAGTTGTGCCGCTGCACCCGGGATATGAATTCGGGACGGAGAAGGCGCTCATACTCGACACCGTCAGCGGGCATTTGTGGATCTGGATGGAGAGCCCGGCGGTGAACGACAAGGACGGCGGGCGTTACGTCATCTATCAGGGACAACTTGCCCCCGGGCGGGAAATGGGCGATATCATTTCACAACAGCGCTGGCCGGCGTCGAAGAGGTAGCGTCCGACGACGCTCCCCGGTGGGCCGGGACCCGTCATCTGCCGTGATACGCGGGTCGTCATCCACGGCGACTGTGATAACCTCGATCGTCAATTCGTTTTAGTGGGGAATCCGGATGCGTTTGGCTGGCCGGCGTGCGGTGGTCACCGGCGCGAGCAGTGGGATCGGTCGCGCCGTTGCACTTGCGTTCGCGCGGGAAGGTGCGAGCGTGCTTGTTAACTATCACCGCAACGATGCGGGTGCGCAAGCCTGCGTTGCGGAGATTATCGCGGCGGGTGGTACGGCCACGCAGTTTGCGAGTGACGTTGCCCGTACCGAACAGGTACGCGACCTGGTCGCCACGGCGGTGGACCGCCTCGGCGGTATCGATGTGTGGGCGAATATCGCCGGTGCCGACATCCTCACCGGAAATGCCGCGACCCTGAGTGACGAAGAAAAACTGGAACGACTCATTGCCGTCGATCTGCGCGGCACGATGCTGTGTTGCTGGAACGCGGCGCCGGTTATGGCCGACGGTGGGGTCATTATCAATTTGTCCTGGGATCTCGCGCTGTCCGGGATGGCGGGGCGCAATCCGGAAATGTTCGCCGCGGTGAAAGCCGGGGTAAGCGGATTTACCCGTTCACTTGCGCGTTCGCTTGCGCCGGGTTTGCGTGTGAACGAAATCGCTCCCGGGTGGATCGAGACCGCGTTCGCGGAAAACGAGATGGCCGAGGAATACCGCCGCGGCGTGATTGCGCAGACGCCGCTCGCACGCCTGGGCAGGCCGCACGATATCGCCGAGGCGGCGGTTTATCTCGCGAGTGATGCCGCGGCATTCGTTACCGGGCAGACGATCAAGGTGAACGGCGGCTTGTCGAGTTGAGTCTGCGACCGCGACCGCGACGCTCGATTAATTCCGCGCCAGACGAATGCCTGCGAACTGCCAGCGATTATGCGGATAAAAGAAGTTCCGGTAGCTCGCGCGGATATGACTTTGTGGCGTAACGCAGCAACCGCCGCGTAATACCATCTGACCACTCATGAATTTGCCGTTGTACTCGCCGATCGCGCCTGCCGGGGTCGTGAATCCCGGGTAGGGCGAATACGCGCTCATCGTCCACTCCCACACGTCGCCGAAAAGTTGCTGGACGCCGGCATCGGCGCCACGCGCGGGTGCCTGCGGGTGCAGGTAGCGGTTCTCGACGAAATTCCCGTTGGGCGTTACTGATTCCGCCGCGCATTCCCATTCAGCTTCTGTCGGCAGACGTGCGCCGGCCCAGCGCGCATATGCATCGGCTTCGTAGTAACTGACATGCACGACCGGTTCGTCGAGCGCCAGCGGGCGTTCGCCCGTGAGCGTGAACTCCGACCATTCGTCGTCCATGCGACGCCAGTACAGCGGCGCCTCCCATGCCTGCTCGCGAATCCGCGCCCAGCCGTCCGCGAGCCACAACAGCGGTGAGGTATAACCGCCGTCGGTGATGAAATCCCGGTACTCGCGATTCGTGACGAGGCGCGACCCGAGACCGAATTCGTGCAGCAGCGTGGTGTGCCGCGGGCGTTCGTTATCAAATGAAAAGCCGCCGCCGTCGGCGCCGATCGTGCGTACGCCGCCTTCGAACGGTGCGAATACAAGCCCGCCCGGCGGCTTGTCGCCGCTCACGGCCGCGGGCGCGGATTTGTAGCGCGGCGCTATCGGGTTGCGCGAGAACAGATGTTTGATGTCCATGAGCAGCAATTCCTGATGCTGCTGTTCATGATGCAGGCCAACTTCGACGATGGCGGCCGTGTCGCTATCGAGCCCGCGATTGAAAAGCTCCCGCAGATGGTGATCGACGTGTGCCCGGTACGCGAGAATCGTTGCCAGCTCGGGGCGCGTCAGCAATCCACGATCAGGGCGCGAATACTGTTCGCCGACGGCGTTGTAATAACTGTTGAACAAGACGCGGTAGTCGGGATCGAACACCGGGTATTGCGGCATCGCCGGCTCGAGCACGAAGGTTTCGAAAAACCACGTCGTATGGGCGAGATGCCATTTTGCCGGACTCGCGTCGGGCATCGACTGCACGCAGGCGTCTTCAGCGGACAACGGTTCCGCAAGCGCGAGCGATTGGGTCCGGATAGCGTCGTAACGGTCAGCCTGCGCATCGCTCTGCGCCGCAATGAGGGTGCTGCTCATAATGTGGGAACTCGGCCGGTGGGTAGGAAGGATCCTAAGTGGCACCCGGATCGATTTCAAATCGGAACGTTTGCTCGCCGAGAAACGCCTTGTGCGGGCCGAACCGGCGTTCGATGAACGTCAGCTGTTGGTTGCGATCGATGAGCACAATCGTCGAGCAACGTGTACCGTAATGATCGCCGTTGATGAATATCGGCGACAGAATCCGCTCGTAGGCGAGATCGAGCCCGGTCGATGGCAGTTCGGGATCTGGTGCAGTCTGTTCGCTTGCAAGCGCGTCAAACAGCGCTGCAACGAGGCCGGATTCGGGCAGCGTATCGAGTTGGTCGAACGCGTGTTTCAGTTGGCGGACTTTCGGCCACGGTGTATCGAGCAGATGGTTACTGAGCCCATAGATACCGGCGCCGAGTGTGCGATGCTCGTCGGCGAAATTCGAATACCACGCGAGATCCGTGCCCTGGCTCGCAATGATATTGAAACCACTGTACACAGGCCCATGTTTCGCAAGGTCCGCGACAAAGCGGCTCGGCCCATGCCTCGCGGCCAGGAAATCGCTGATGATCAATCCTCGCGAGCGCGTGCCGAGTGCGCCTCCGGGCACCCTGACGTTCGTGATCGCGGCAAACGCGCCACGTCGATTGACCGCGAGCCAGGTGCCCATGCCCTCGAGGTCACGACCGCCAAGTATGTCCGGCGCGTCGCTCCAGAAATCTGCGGGTTCGGCCGGGCGTTGATGAAATTCGTCACGGTTTGCGGCGACAACGAGCGCGTAGTCCGGGTGCGTATCAAGCGCGACGAGTAACAGGCACATCAGGATCAGGCCTGCCCGAACCGATTTGTGGTTGCCGCGAGAAACGCGCGCTCGGCAGCGGTCGACTCGCGCCCGAGAAGATCATTGCGATGGGGGAAGCGGCCGAACTGCTCGATCAATTCGCGATGCTCGATGGCGTAGTCGAGATTGTTCTGCGCGAAACTGCGGAACGCCGCCGGTGCTTCATCGCGCAAGCGGGTAAAAGCCGCGACGCTCGCGGTTTGCGCCGCGCTCGTCTCGGCGTGTTCGAGCGGCAGATAAAAGAACGACCGCTCAATCGGTTTCAGCTCGCGGTCGAAGCCGCGCGCGAGACCCCGGTGACAATGGGCAAGCGCTAAGGGGTCGCAGGCGAATGCGGCGGCGGTACCGCGATGGATATTGCGCGGGAACTGATCGAGCAGCACGATCAGGGCGAGCGTGCCACGCGCCGTATCTGTCCAGTCATCGAGGTGACCTGCGGCAGCGTCTGCCACCATGGTGCCGAACCGCTCCCTGATCGTTTCGTCGAGCGCGTGATCAGCGCGGAACCAGCGGTCGTAGTGGTGGCGTAATTGCTCCGGGTCGTCGCTGTCGGGGCCGAACCAGAACGCGAGTATGTCTTCGCTCGATGAGTGCATTTCAGAAATGGATGAGCGAATGGACCGGTATGCCGCGCAACTGATCGCGACCGGCAAGGAAATCGAGTTCGATGACGAATGCGCAGGCGGCGATCGTCGCGCCGGCGCGACGGACGAGTTCGCAACTTGCCGCGGCCGTGCCGCCGGTTGCGATCAAATCGTCAATAAGCAACACACGATCGCCGGCGCCAACCGCGTCCGTATGCATTTCGAGGCACGCCGAGCCGTACTCGAGATCGTAGGACACGCTGTGCGCGGCGGCCGGCAATTTACCCGGTTTGCGCAACGGCACGAAACCAACGCCGAGCGACTGGGCGACGAGCGCACCGAAAATGAAACCGCGTGCCTCCATGCCTGCAACCGCCGTGATGCTGTCGTCGTGATAGGGGCGGGAGAGTTCGGCGGTGACGCGGGCGAGCGCCGGACCATGCGCGAGTACGGGAGTCAGATCCTTGAACACGATACCGGGCTCCGGAAAATCGGGTACGTCTCTGATCAATGCGATGATGTCGTCCATGCAGTTTCCTTGCGAGCGGGTCCGAGCGTGGATTGTAGGATAATCGTCGGTGCTTTGGGGACGACGCCGGGAGGAATTCACCTTGCAACTTGCCAGCGCGGGTAGGGTATGAGCGGGATCAACGTCGCCGAAAGCACCTGGCCGGACGTCGACGCGCGCCTCGCTGACGGGTGGCCAGCCGTACTGCCGATCGGTGCCGCGAGCAAGGAGCACGGCCGGCATTTGTCGCTGGATACGGATTTCCTGCAGGCGCAATGGCTCGCATCCGGTCTGTGCGAAGCGCGCGCGTCCGTGGTCTGGCCCACCGTCGCTTACGGGTTCTATCCGGTTTTCGTCGACTACCCCGGCTCCATCAGTCTGCGCGAGGAAACGTTTGTGGCCCTGATAAGCGATATTCTCACCGGCATCGCGCATGCCGGTGCGTCACGGATCGTGCTTTTGAACACGGGCATCAGCACCATTGCGCCCCTCGAATCACTGCTTGCGAAGCGTGCCGGAAATCCGCCCTGCAAACTCGTCAACGTGTATGCGGGCCCGGAGTTCGTGCGGATCAGTACCGCGCTCGCCGAGCAGCGCTTCGGTGGGCACGCGGACGAGATTGAAACCTCGATCATGCTCGCGCTGCATCCGTCGCGGGTGAACATGTCTAAGGCACGCCCCGCGCCTGAGCGGATTGTGCGCGGGCGTTTCAATCGCACGGATCCGGCAGCGCCGAATTATTCACCGGACGGCGTAAATGGCGATCCCACCCGCGCGAGTGCCGCGAAAGGCGATGCCCTGCTCGCGGCAATGCTCGCCGATGTGACCGCGGCGTTCGATGCCGGGTAATCCCCTAGCGCGACTCGCCGCGTCTGAATGCGTGATAGCGCGCCGCGATGTTCAATAGCCAGGCTGGCGCGTGCGCGCGACGCCAGTTTCCCGCGACGAATTTATTCGCTTCCGCGAGCGTGGGATAAATATGAATCGTGCCGAGGATTTTGTTCAGGCCAAGACCGTGTTTCATCGCCAGCACGAACTCGGCGATCAGATCGCCGGCATGCTCGCCGACGATCGTGACGCCGAGAATTTTGTCACTGCCGCGTTTCGTGACGACCCGTACGGATCCGCGCGCGACCCCGTCCGTGATTGCGCGATCCAGATCATCGATGCCGTAGCTCGTGAGTTCATAATCGATACCGTCCGCTTTCGCTTCGGCCTCTGACAGACCTACCCGGGCGACTTCGGGATCCGTAAACGTGCACCAGGGAATCACGGAGTAATCCACCTTGAAACGCTTGAAGCCCCCGAACAGCGCGTTGATCGTCGCATACCATGCCTGATGTGCGGCCGTATGCGTAAACTGAAACGGACCGGCGACATCGCCACAGGCATAGATATTTGGAAAATTCGTCGCGAGGAAAGGGTCTGTCGCGATCGTATTCGCCTCGCTCAGAGTCACCCCGAGTGCCTCGAGGCCGTAACCTTCCGTGTTCGGTCGCCGTCCCAGCGCCACGACCGCCCGGTCGAACGCGATCTCCAGCGGTTCCGCGTTGGCGTCGCTCGCGTCATCGCATACGGCCGTGCCGCCGGGGCCGTTGCCGTGAAACGCTGTCGCGCGCCGGTTCAGCGCCAGCGTGATGCCGTCGTCGGTGAGCGCGCGCTCGATTTCCCCGGACACGATGGCGTCCTCGCGAACAAGCAGCCTGGGCGCCATTTCCACAAGGGTGACAGCGCTGCCGAGCCGGGCGAAGGCCTGTGCGATTTCGCATCCGATCGGACCGCCGCCGAGTACGAGCAGGCGTGGCGGCAGGTGTTCGAGATCCCACAGCGTATCCGACGTCAGGTAGTCGATGTTCTCGAGCCCGGGAATCGCGGGTTCGATCGGGCTTGCGCCGGCGGCGATGATAATGCTGCGTGTCGTCAGTTCACGATCGCCTACACGCACGCGGTACGGTGACACGATCGTGGCCGTGCCGGACACGCACTCGACCCCGAGATCGCTGTACCGCGCGACGGAATCATGGGGTTCGATCGCGCGGATGACGTTGCGCACGCGCGCCATGACGTCGCGGAATTCGACGTCGAGCGCGGCGGGCTGTAATCCGTAATCAGCGCCACGCGCGGCCAGATGCCGGATCTTCGCACTGCGTAACAGCGCTTTTGAAGGCACGCAGCCGGTGTTCAGGCAGTCGCCGCCCATGCGGTGTTTTTCGATCAGGGTTACCGCCGCTTTCGTCGCTGCGGCGATGTATGCCGCGACGAGTCCCGCCGAGCCCGCGCCGATTACGATGATATTGCGATCGAAACGCCGTGGTTTCGCGTGATCGCGCATAACCCGACGAGATTTCAGCGCACCGACGATGCGTTTTGCAAGCAACGGGAATAGCCCGAGCAGGACGAACGAGCCAATCAGTCCCGGTGACAATACGTCCGCGGGTGAAGCGACCTGGGCAAGTTGGGTGCCCGCGTTCACGAACACCAATGTGCCCGGCAACATGCCAATCTGGCTTACGAGCGCAAACGTCGGGGCCCGAATCGCGGTCAGTCCCATGACGAGATTGATGACGAAAAACGGGAATACCGGCACAAGTCTGAGCGTGAACAGGTAAAACGCACCATCGCGGGCGACGCCGGCGTCAATCGCTTGCATGCGTCGACCGAAGCGGCGCGCAACCGCATCGCGAAACAGATAGCGCGAGATCAGAAATGCGAGGCTTGCGCCGAGCGTGCTCGCGAACGATACGATAAGCGTGCCCCAGCCGAGGCCAAACAGACCGCCGCCGACGAGTGTGAGGACAACCGCGCCCGGCAGCGACAACGCAGTGACGAGCACGTAGACGGTGAAATAAGTCGCAACGGACAACAGCGGGCGGGCAGCGACGAGCTCCGTAAGCGCGGCCTGCTGACGTTTCAGGTAATCGAGTTGCAGATAGGTGTCGAGATCAAAGGCGAAGAACGCCACGACCGCTGCGAGCGCGATCGCGAACAGGGCGAGACGTTGCTTCACCGGGGAGCCCTCCGCGACAGCGCGGATGTCAGCAACAGGCGGCGGATGCGCTTGCTGAATCAGGCGCCCGATCGTCGAACGGGAGGGTTGTTCCGCAGCCCGCGAAGATCCCGTAGTGACGACTCCAGTCGCCGATGAAATCAAAGTGCGGGTGAAAACGCGTGTCGTGCAACATGCGCCAGGTATTACCACACACCGGGAACGCGCGACCGGTTTCCAGTACATGGTGTTTATCGAGCACAAATTCATCCGGCGCATTGGCGAGCGTACCGCGGTACACCACAGCCTGGCCGTAGTCTTCGCACTCCGGTTCCAGCGCACCGAGCTTGAACAGGCGATAGGTTGCCGAGTAGAACGCCGCGTTGCCCAGGCGCGCGGCGATCGCGGGGTCCTGCACCGTGATGGGGTTGTCGGCCACGAGTCGTGGATCACGGAAACCCGCGTTCCGCGCGAGATTCAGGAAATCGTTCCAGTACAGCGCGCCACCCAGGCATTCGCCATACATGACCGGGTCGGTCGCGATTTCGGCGTCAAGACGCCGATCCGCGTAAACGTCGGCGAAATACATCTCACCGCCATCGCGCAGTAAATCATAGGCATGGCGCAGCACCGCGGGCTTGTCGACGGCGAGATTAATTACGCAGTTCGACACAATCACATCGAAACTTCCCGGTTCAAGATCGAGTTCGTCGAGCTTCTCAAGGTAGCCTTTGAGAAACGAGACATTCGGTTTTTCGTAGCCGAATTTTTCGGTGTGATAGTCGACGTGACGGCGCGCGATGTCGAGTTGCTTGTCCGTCATGTCAATCCCGACGACCGCGCCATCGGCGCCCACGATCTGTGCGAGGACGTAGCAGTCCCGGCCCGAGCCACAGCCGAGATCCAGCACGCGCGCGCCCTGCAGCGCGGGCGGGTAAACGAGACCGCAGCCGTAGTAAGTCGAGCTTATATCGCGATGCACGTTGGCGAGCAGGCTCGCGAGGTGAGGTGCGGGCGCGTCGGCAGTGGAGCACGCATTTGTTTTCAGATCCGCGGAACTTTCGAGCACCGAGCCGTAATAGGCTTCGACGGCTTCCTGCATGTGATGTCTCCCTGAGAATCGCTGTTGTTCGATGAATGCATCTATCGCGCGTCGCCACTGAGCGCGTGCCTTGTGTTGCGGCTGCGGGCATCGCAGCACCGCTCTCCCATCATGCTCGCGACGATTGCCTGAGTCCGACAGCCTGTCAGGCTGCGACAATCGATTTCGCGAGCTCGCGCAAGGCCGGGTAATCGATCTTGCCGCTGCCGAGCAGCGGGATCGTCTCGCAATAAACGACCCTTTTCGGGATCGACAGTTCCGGCGCTCCGGTACGTTTCGCGGCGCTGACGAGATCGCTGCGGTCGCACTCAGGATACTCCGAGAGGACGATGATTTGTTCGCCCTTACGCGGATCCGGCAGGGCAACCGCCGCATGGGCATGATCCGGCCAGGCGATCTGCGCGAGTTCCTCGGTCTGCAGCAGCGAGATCATTTCGCCGCCGATTTTCGCGAAGCGCTTGTGGCGACCGACGATGGAGATAAAGCCATTCGCGTCCACTTCGACGATGTCGCCGGTATCGTACCAGCCCTGGCCGCGGTCGGTGGACGGCGGGTAGTGCTCACCATCACCGCCGTGAAACAGATAGCCGCGCATCACATTGGGACCGCGCACGACGAGCCGACCGCCGCGGGCGATGCCATCCACCGGTTCTATATAGGACTCCATGCGGGCGAGCAATTGGCCGACGGTTTCGGGTTTGCTCGCCATCGGCGTGTTCACCGCGATAACGGGGCTCGCTTCCGTCGCCCCGTAGCCCTCGAAGATCCGGATGCCGAATTTCTCATGCCACAGCCGACGTGTCTCGTCGGTGAGTTTTTCGGCGCCTGCGATCACATAACGCATGGCCTGGAAATCGTATGGATGGGCGTGCTTCGCGTAGCCGGCAAGAAACGTATTCGTGCCGAACAGGCACGTTGCCCCGAGCTTGTAGCTGAGTTCGGGAATGATGCGGTAGTGCAGCGGCGACGGGTAGCAGTAAATTTTTGCGCCATCGCACAGCGGCAGAAACACGCCGCCGAGCAATCCGAAGGCGTGAAACATCGGCAGAATATTCAATACCGTGTCGCGATGCGTGAGATCGATCAGTGTTTGTACCTGCGCCCGGTTTGCGACGATATTTGAATGCGTCAGGACCACGCCTTTCGGGATCCCTTCCGAGCCCGAGGTAAACAGGATCACCGCGACATCGTGCGGATCGCGCTTGCGTTGTCGCAGCCGGTAGGCGAGTGTTGGCGCATAGGCACACCACAATGCGCGCAGTTTGCGTAACACCGACACCCGTGGAGCGAGGTCTTCGAGATAGACCACCCGTGCAAGCTCTTCGAGTGCGGCGGTTTGCTTTTCCAGCCCGGCTTCCTGCACGAATGCGCGCGCGGTATAGACGACATCGACGTCGGCCGTCTCGCAGGCAATGACGAGTCCGCGCGCGCCGGCGGTGAAATTGAGCATTGCCGCCTTGCGTCCGCGCGACAGCGTCGCGACGAACGTGACGATGGCCGCGGCCGTGCTCGGCAGCATGATGCCGATGGCATCGCCGGGCTCTGTGTCCTCGCTGATGAACTGACCGATTACATTCGCTCGTAACAGGAGTTGGCGGTAGCTCAGCTTCGCACCGGTCGAATCTTCGATGATCGTTCGTTTGGCGCCGTGGCGCGCCATGGCGGCAACGATCGTCTCGTATAATGTAACGGGCTCATACGCGGCCTCGAACGCAATTTCCCGCATGATGCGCAACATATGATTGCGCGCCGCTTCGCGTTTCGGCTGCGCGTTTTCATCGTCGTCGAGTGCAACCGGGCGGGGTTCAAGGATACGGATCTTTACCGGCGGCAAGCGGCGTGTTCTGAACAGGCCTCCGAGCAGCGACCAGCGCGAAAATTGCAGGCCTTCGAGCGCAACCGGCAGGATCATCGCACCGGCCAATTCTGCTGCAAGCACGGGCGCGTCGTACGCTTTCATCAAAGACCCCGTGGTCGTTACGCGGCCTTCGGGAAAAATGGCGACGATTCGGCGGTCCTTCAGCGTTTTGACGAGTCCCTTCAGCGCAATCGGGTTCGCGGAGTCCATTTCAAACGTATCGACCAGGTGCAACACCTGGCGCACGAACCGTGATCGCCGAACTGCGGGATCGATGACGAATGTTGGGGTCGCGGGCAGGAACAGGTAGAGAAACAGGCCGTCGATGGTGGAAATATGGTTCGCGACAACCAGAGTCGGACGCTCACTCGCAGCGAAATGTTCAAGGCCGACGATGCGTACGCGGAACAGGCGCCGTATGCAGACACGGAGGAGGTTTCGCCCGAAGCTGACGATTAAGCCCATAAGATGTCTGCTGTGATCATCGCGCGTGGCGGTTGCGGTCAGATATTGCGCGAATCGCTGCCGTCGGGTCGTGAGACGATCAGCGACTGCCCGGGTTGCAACGCCTGTTGCCGCGGCAAGCCGTTCCAGCGACGTAATTCGTCGATCGATACCTTGAACCGTCGCGCGATCTTCCACAACGAGTCGCCCGGCGCAACGGCATACGTCGTGCGCCCGGCATCGCCGCGGATCCTGAGCTTCTGTCCCGGTTGCAGCGTGGCATCGAGCCGTAAGCCGTTCGCCTGCGCGAGCGTGGCGCTGTTGCGACCATAGCGTTTCGCAATCGTCCACAGGGATTCACCGTGTGACACGACATGTTCCAGTTCGCGGGGTGCGGCAGCCGGTGCTGTTGCAACATCGATTGCCGGCACCGTCAGTTCCTGACCGGGCCGAATCAAATTTCCGCTGAGACCGTTTTGCCGGCGCAGCGTGGTGACGGATATGTCATGCATTTGCGCAATCTCGCCCAGCGTGTCGCCGGGCCGCACCACATAGGAGCGGTTCGGCACGCGCCGTTCGGCCGGAACGTCGGCGAGCGCATCGGCAACCGGCGCGACGAGCGGCCGTGGCACGAGAATGCGGAATGGCCCTTCGGGGTCGGTGTAACGCCGGCGGTGGGCGGCGTTCAGCGTGGTGAACGTAGCGCGCAGGCGTTCGTCGCTGTCGCGCAGATACTCGAGATCGATCGGACCGCCCAGATCGACGCGCTCGAAGTACGGTTCGTTCGGAATCGGCTTGAGCGTAATATTGCCGGGGTCGCGCTGCGCTACGATTTCAACCACGGCGAGCAAGCGCGGGACGTGAATACGCGTTTCGGCCGGCAGTTCATCGACGATAGACCAGAAATCATTCGCATCGTGGCGGGCGAGCGCGCGACGTACCGTGGCCGGGCCACAATTGTAGGCGGCGATAGCGAGCAACCAGTCGCCATCGAACTGGCCGCGCAGGCGTTCTAGATAATCGAGTGCCGCACGGGTCGATGCGATCGGATCGAGACGGGCGTCGTACCAGCGCGTCTGTTTCAGACCGAAGCGGCGGCCCGTATCCGGCATGAATTGCCACAAACCGGCCGCACCGTACGGCGAGATGGCGGCGGATCGGAAGCGGCTCTCGATCATCGGGATCAGCGCGAGTTCGAGCGGCATATCGCGCTGCCGGAGTTGCTCGGTGATGTGCCAGAGATACGGTTGCGCCGCCGCCGCAGAGCGTCGGAAGCTTTTTGGCCGCCGGTTCAGTCGCGCAATTTCCGCCTGCACTGCCGCATGCCCGCTCGCTGAATCCCAGCGGAATTCGCTTGCGAGCCGTTCCCACAGGTCCGATGGTGGTGCACGTACCGTCGCGTCGGGCTCAGTTCGCGGCGACGGGGCGGTGACTACCGGCTGCCTGTGCCTGTAGTCGGTGGCGTCGGCCTCGCCCGATTCCGGTTCCGGTGGCGTCTTCACCCATGGCCCGGCACAACCGCCGAGCGCCAGCACTAATATGATTGCAGCAATGCGCATCCAGTTTCCCCGACCCCAGGCCGGTATGTTAGCGATCGCCCGTGGGGGCAGCAATCGCGAATCCGCGCGCAGGCGGACGCAGGTTACAATGACGGCCATTGAAACTCATGGCGCTGTGGCGGTGCCGTTCAGGCAGTAATGACAGTCAAGCCAAAATTTCCGCAAACACAACGTAACGACTTACTGGGGCGACTGCGCGACTGGTTTCACAGCACTGCCGGCAGGTTGGTCACTGCTGCCGAGGCGGAACTTGTCGACTCGGTGCTGCCCAATCTGTTTGGCTACCATATCGTGCAACTCGGTGTGCATGTCGATACCGGGTTCGTTGCCGCGAGCCGGATCTCCCATGTCGTGATCGTTGATGAGCAGCCGCAACCCGTCGATGCCAGCTCGATGGTCGTCGGTGAGTGGGACGCCTTGCCGCTTGCCGCGGATGCTGTTGATGTGCTCGTCGCCCCCCACGTGCTCGAGTTTGCGGCGGAGCCGCATGCCGTGTTGCGTGAGGCCCAGCGCGTGTTGATCGGCGAAGGCTATATCGTGGTCACGGGCTTCAATCCCTGGAGTCTGTGTGGTTGCTGGCGATTACTCGCCGGCTGGCGTGGGCGTCCGCCGTGGTGCGGCCGTTTCGTTTCCGCCTCGCGGCTGAAAGACTGGCTGAAATTACTCGGCTTCGAGGTTGAGTTTGCGCGCAAGGCGTCGTTTCGACCGCCGCTCAGGCGCGCGGGGATTACACGGCGTCTGCACTTCCTCGAGCTGCTGGGTAAAGTCGTGTGGCCGGTATTCGGCAATGTCTATGTGATCGTTGCGCGCAAGCACGTTGCCGCCGCCACGCCGCTCAAGGCATCGTGGAAAACACGGCGCAGAATGATTGCCGCGGGCGTCGCCGAACCCACGACCCGGGTACGTAAAGGTGCCGACGACGAACCATCGGTAACGCCATGAGCGAGTTCCCCCGGGTTGAGATCTATACCGATGGCGCCTGCCGCGGAAACCCGGGAATGGGTGGCTGGGGCGTACTGTTGCGTTACGGTGAGGTTGAAAAGCGCCTGCATGGCTTCGCGCTCGAAACGACTAACAATCGCATGGAACTGACGGCCGCGATCGAAGCACTGAAAGCGCTCAAGGTACCCGCCGAGGTCCGCCTGTGGACGGATTCGAAGTACGTGCTCCAGGGCATTACTGAATGGCTGCCGAACTGGAAGAAGCGCAACTGGCGCACGAGTGCGAACAAGCCGGTGAAAAATGCCGATCTGTGGCAGGAACTCGAAGCTGAGCGCGCCCGCCATCGAATCGACTGGCGCTGGGTGCGCGGACATTCCGGCGACGCCGGCAACGAAACCGCCGACGCACTCGCCAACGAGGCGATCGACGGGTATCTTGAACGGCAATAGCAAAGCCTGTGCCACGTGCCGGGCGTCGACATGGCATAAACCGGCCCCGCGAGGGGGCCGATACAACAAGGTCCGCTGCTGACAAAATGCGACAAATCGTTCTCGACACGGAAACTACGGGCCTCGAGCCGGAAGCGGGGCATCGCATCATCGAGATTGGCTGTATCGAAATCCACAACCGCCGGATTACCGATCGACGCTACCATCAGTATCTGAATCCGGAACGCGACATCGATCCCGGCGCGATCGAGGTGCATGGACTCACGAGTGAATTTCTGGGTTCGAAACCGCGGTTTGCGGAAGTCGCCGCGGAATTCCTCGAGTTCATCGACGGAGCTGAGTTGATCATCCACAACGCGCCGTTTGACGTCGGTTTCCTTGATCACGAACTCGCCCGCCTCGACGGCGACGTTGCGACGGCGATCGCCGAGCGCTGCACGGTTTTCGATACCTTGCCATTCGCCCGCGAGCTGCACCCCGGTCAGCGAAACTCTCTCGATGCGCTGTGTCGTCGCTACGAGGTCGACAACGCACACCGCGATCTGCATGGCGCATTGCTCGATGCGGAACTGCTTGCCGACGTTTATCTCGCGATGACCGGCGGCCAGGTCGATCTGCAACTCGCAGCCGATGCCAGCTCCAATATCGACAGCGACCGCGAGACACCGGCGGTAATGGCCATCCGTCGCGCCATCCCGGTGGTGTTACCGACGGCGGCTGAACTTGCGGCTCACCAGGCGAACCTGGAGCGGGTTGAAGCCGCGAGTGACGACGGCTGCGTGTGGCTGCGGGGCGACACGCACGAAGCCGGGCACGCATGAGCGTGGCGGACCCGCTGCGGTCCGGCGAGTGGCGGTACGCCGGCGCCCGCGCAGCGGCTTTGTGTGCCGCCAATCGGCACCGGGGAATCCGGCGCGAGACTTGAATAATCGCCGGCTCTCATTGACAATTGCGGGCCTGAACCCACGGGGCGGCAT
Source organism: Gammaproteobacteria bacterium (assembly GCA_965216305.1). Classification (GTDB taxonomy): domain Bacteria; phylum Pseudomonadota; class Gammaproteobacteria; genus UBA11873. The sequence goes on from OZ244144.1 coordinate 1,873,949, forward strand.
CCTCGTTCCGTGCACCATTTTGGGAGGAATACCAATGAATCCACTCGACACCGTTACCGGCACGATCATAGCCGGGCTCGTTCTTTCCGGCATTCTGCTCTTCGTCGCGAAGGCCATCGCGGGCGCTTAAGAACCCGCACCCGCAGAAATCAACAAAAGACAAAAATAATCTCAAGGGGAAGCTCGCAATGGATACAACACTGGCGTTGATCGACCGCTGGCTGCACATCGCGGCCGGGGTCACGTGGATTGGTTTGCTCTATTACTTCAATTTCGTCCAGGCCCAGGCTATGGCCGCTGCAGGTGCGGACAAGGACGGCCCGGGGCCGGCCGCGATCGGCAAATATGTTGCGCCGCGCGCCTTGCTATGGTTTCGCTGGTCGGCCCTCGTCACCTGGCTCACCGGTGCCTATTATCTCGCGGCATGGCCTGCGTACTCGCTGGGCGGCGCTTTCAGCCTCGGCATCGGTGCGGATAATCTGCAGTTGACCAGCATTGGAATCGGCGCCTGGCTGGGCACGATTATGTTGTTCAACGTGTGGGTCATGATCTGGCCGAATCAGAAGAAGATCCTGGGCATTGTTCCGGCAACCGACGACGAGAAAGCGCGCGCTCGCCGCGTCGCGTTCCTCGCCTCGCGCTCGAACGTGATGATGTCGATACCGATGCTGTTGTTCATGCAAGGCAGCGTGCACGGTTTGCCGATGGGGTAGGCCGCGCGGTCTCGAAGCGGCTTGCACAAAGCCCGGCCCGGCGGCCGGGCTTTGTTTTTTTTACCAGTTTTACGTGTCGAATCCGGTAGTGGCGGGAGCACCCGCCGCGTATCGCCGATAATTCGATGTGAGAACATTTCGCATGAATGCAACTAAGGGAAACCCGCTGATGTCGACCTACAATCGGCAACAGGTGACGTTTGAACGTGGAGAAGGCGCGTGGTTATGGGATACCGACGGCAAGCGCTATTTCGATGCGCTTTGCGGTATCGCGGTGTGTGGTCTTGGCCATGCGCACCCGAACGTCACCGAAGCCATTTGCCTGCAGGCCGGCGAGCTGCTGCATACCTCGAACCTGTACCGGATCGATCTGCAGGAACAGCTTGCGGAGAAGCTCACGGCCGCGGCCGGCCTCGACAACGCGTTCTTTTGCAACTCCGGCGCCGAGGCGAATGAAGTCGCGATCAAGATCGCGCGCCGTTATGGTCACGACCGCGGCGTCGATGCACCCGTCGTAATCACGATGCAGGGCAGTTTTCATGGCCGCACGATGGCAACCCTGAGTGCCACGGGCAATCCGAAAGTGCAGCAGGGGTTCGAGCCGCTTGTCGCCGGCTTTGTTCATGCACCGTACGGCGACGTCGAAGCCGTAGCCGCGATCATGGACGCGCGCGACGACGTGGTTGCGGTGCTGGTCGAACCGGTGCAGGGAGAAGGGGGGGTCGTGGTACCGCCAGCCGGTTATCTCGAGCAGCTGCGAACCCTGTGCGACAAACATGCGGCCTTGCTGATGCTCGACGAAGTGCAATCCGGCATGGCCCGGACCGGAAAATTGTTTGCGTTCCAGCACGAGAATGTGCAACCGGACGTGATGACGCTGGCGAAATCGCTTGGCAACGGTGTGCCGATCGGCGCCTGTCTCGCGCGCAGCGCTGCCGCAGAGGCGCTGCAGCCCGGTTCCCACGGCTCGACATTCGGCGGGAATCCGCTCGCGTGCCGCGCGGCACTTGCGGTGTTCGATACGATCACGAACGAAGCGCTTGTGGAGCGCTGCGGCGAACTCAGTGCGCGCATCATGAGCGGGTTTGACAAGCGACTCGGCGCGCTCGCGTGCGTCCGCGAAATCCGCGGCAAGGGGCTTATGATTGGTATCGTCCTGGACCGCCCCTGTGGCGAACTCGTCGCTCAGGCACTGGACGCCGGCGTATTGCTGAACGTGACGGCCGAGAACGTGGTCCGGCTGCTGCCGCCACTGGTTATGTCGGACGACGAAGCCGGCCACCTCGTGGGTTCGGTGAGCGATCTCATCGAGGCGTTCAGCCGTGCTTCCTAAGCAATGAGTGTCCGGCATTTCCTCACATTACAAGACCTGTCGCCCGCGGAATTGCGGGTTGTTATCGCACGCGCGTCCGAGCTGAAAGCGCTGCGCGCGCGCGGCGAACGACCCTCCATATTCGCGAATCGCGTACTCGCGATGATATTCGACAAGTCTTCTACCCGCACTCGCGTGGCGTTTGAATCCGCGATGATCGAGAGCGGCGGCGGCGCGATATTCCTGTCCCCGCGCGATACGCAACTCGGACGCGGTGAACCGATCGCCGATACCGCGCGCGTTTTGTCGCGCATGTGCGATGCGATTCTCGTGCGTACGTTCGCGCACGAATCGGTGGAGGAACTGGCGCGTCATTCCAACGTGCCGGTGATCAACGGTTTGACGGACAGTTTTCACCCGTGCCAGTTGCTCGCGGATATGCAAACCTATTTCGAACATCGCGGTGATATCGAAGGTCGTAAGGTTGCGTGGATCGGCGACGGTAACAATATGTGCAATTCTTATATCAATGCCGCAAGCCTGTTCGGGTTCAGGTTGTCGATTGCTTCTCCCGAAGGCTACGAACCGGCGATGCTCGAATCCGGTGCCTTCGGCGGCGAGATCGACTTTTGTCACGATCCGGCCTTGGCGGTGGCTGACGCGGACCTCGTCGTAACCGACGTCTGGGCGAGCATGGGACAGGAAGACGAAGCATTGCGCCGGACGGAGAAGTTTCGGGATTTTCAGGTCAATGGCGAGTTGATGGCACGGGCCAGGGCGGATGCGCTGTTTATGCACTGTCTGCCGGCGCATCGCGGCGAAGAGGTCTCGGCCGAGGTACTGGACCACGCGCACAGCGTTGTCTGGGACGAGGCCGGGAATCGGTTGCACGCGCAGAAGGCGCTGCTCGAGCTGTTGATTTGCGGTTCTCCCCGCTGAGGGGATATGGAGTGTACGATTGAGACGCTTGCAATCGAGACTGCCGGCTCGCCGCCCGCTGATCACGTTACCTGCGCGGTCGTGGTCGAGCGGACGGCCCGTGATGCGGCGACGCGCTGAATCATGAATGCGGATTCGCGCGGTATCGGCATGACGTCTCAGCGCGCGCGCGATCGCCTCGTGAATAAACTGCGCAAGATGGGTATCGACTCGGAACCCGTGCTCGAACTGATCAGGACAACACCGCGCCACCTTTTCGTGGACGAGGCGCTGGCAAGCCGCGCCTACGAGAATAACGCCTTGCCGATCGGTTTCGGTCAAACGATTTCGCAACCGTATATCGTCGCCGCGATGACCCAAACATTGCTCGGTGGACGCGAACTCGAAAACGTGCTCGAAGTGGGTGCCGGCTGCGGGTATCAGAGTGTGATTCTGTCGCAAGTGGCGAAAACCGTATATAGCGTGGAGCGCATCGGCGCGCTCGCGAGCAAGCTCCGTGTCAGGCTGCACGAACTGCGGGTGAATAACGTGCGGGTTCTGCATGGCGACGGCTGCGAGGGCTGGGCCAAGCATGCGCCGTTCGATGCCATCCTCGTCGCTGCCGCCGCGATCGGGATCCCCTCGGCGCTTGTCGATCAACTTGCGGTCGGTGGCCGGCTGGTCATCCCGGTCGGACAGCCAGGCCGCCAGGAACTCCGCCTCGTGAGCAAGCACGCGACCGGCATCGAGGAGCAAACGCTCGAACTGGTCAGCTTCGTACCGATGGTGAGCGGTATCGGGTAGGCCCGGTCCACGATGAGTCCCATCCGAGGGTTCCAGCTGGCGCTACTGTGTTTGTTGCTGGCGCTTGTTGGCGGTTGCGCCAATAAGGTTGCCGCGCCAATCGCGGACAAATCACCACCCCCGCGGGATCCGGCTGCGGTTCACCGCCACGGCGCCGAGCAGCTCCCGCCGAGCGCAAAAATGCCGGCGCAATATATCGTCCGCTCCGGTGACACGCTGCATTCCATCGCGTGGCGCTACCGGCTTGATTATCGGCAGCTCGCGCGTTGGAACAGGCTTGCGAATCCCAACCTGATTTTTGTCGGGCAGAAACTCAGGCTGCGGGCGCCGAGCCCGCCGAAGACCGTGGCAAAGCCTGTGGCCCCGCGCGCGCCGCAACGCAGGCCCGCGGCGGCAAAGCCGTCGCCCGCGGTGCAGACCCGATCCGCGGCCTTGCAATGGATCTGGCCGGCAACCGGCGCGGTGCGTCCGGCAACGTCGGCGTTGGGGACGAAAGGGATCGAAATACTCGGCAAACGGGGGCAGCCGGTGAAGGCCGCGGCAGCGGGTCGGGTGGTGTATAGCGGGAGTGGACTCCGGGGATATGGTCGGCTTATCATCGTTAAGCATAACGAGAAATTCCTCAGTGCTTATGCTCATAACGAGCGCCTGCTCGTAGCTGAAGGCGCGACGGTAAAGTCTGGCGAATCGATCGCGGAAATGGGTGACTCGGAGGCCAAAACCGTCATGTTACATTTCGAGATCCGCCGCGACGGCAAAGCTGTCGAGCCGCTCAAACTCCTGCCGCGACGTTGACGTTATGGCTCGATCACGCAAGCCACGAACACCCAAGCAAACACCACCTGCCGACGCTACCGCAACCGGGGACGAGCCCGACCCGATCGAAGATGACTCCGATCCTGATACCGACCGCGATGCCGAACCGCTCGATCTGACCGCGACGTCCGCCGCGGCTGATGATGATGCGGAACCCGCGGCCACCGATACGATATTCAGCAGGACACGTACGGCCGGGCAGAAGGACGTTGCAATCGGCGATCTGGACGCGACGAGAATTTACCTGAGCGAAATCGGTTACTCGCCGTTGCTCAGCGCCGAAGAAGAAGTGTATTTCGCGCGCCTGTCGCTCAAGGGCGATGAAAGCGCCCGCAAACGCATGATCGAATCGAACCTGCGTCTTGTCGTAAAAATTGCGCGCCGTTATATGAATCGGGGGCTCGCATTGCTTGATCTGATCGAGGAGGGAAATCTGGGTTTGATTCGGGCCGTGGAGAAATTTGATCCCGAGCGCGGGTTTCGCTTTTCAACGTATGCCACGTGGTGGATCCGGCAAACGATCGAACGCGCGCTGATGAATCAGACACGGACGATTCGGCTGCCCATCCACGTCGTCAAGGAGATTAATATCTACCTGCGCGCCGCGCGTCAACTCGCGCAAAAGCTCGACCGTGAGCCGAGTCCTGAAGACGTCGCGCAAATGCTGGATCGGCCGCTCGAGGACGTGCGCCGCATGCTCGGCCTGAACGAGCGCGTCACCTCGGTTGATGTACCGGCAGAGCGCGACTCGGAACGTTCGGTGCTCGACACGATTCCTGACGAGCAAAATCCCGATCCGTCGTTGCTGCTGCAGGATGATGACGTGCAGCGGCATATCGACACCTGGCTCAATCAGTTGAATGAAAAGCAGCGTTCGGTTGTGGTGCGCCGCTTCGGCTTGTATGGGTACGAGAGTGCGACGCTGGAGGAGGTCGGGAATGAAATCGGCGTGACGCGGGAAAGAGTCCGCCAGATCCAGATTGAGGCGCTCCGGCGGTTACGGCAAATCCTCGAGCGCGAAGGGTTTTCGGTTGACGCGTTGTTCGCGGAGACCTGAGGCGCGGTGTCTACAGCATGTAGAAGGCGCCGAGCACGGCACGGTTCTCCGCTACCAGTACGTTATAGCAGCGGCACGCAGCCGGCGTCGTCATAACCTCAACGCCAATCGCACGTTCGTACGCGGCGCGCAGGATTTCCTCGCCGAGCAACACCTGGCTCGCGCCGGTGCCGAGGATGATGATGTTCTGATCGAACTCAATGAGATCCTGTACGGCTGCGGCGTCGAATTCCGCGATCGTGCGCGGCAAGGTATCCGTCACGAGTCGATCGCCAACAAGAACAAATGGTTCCGTGAGAACCTCACCGTCCACCGTGATACCGGCGGTCGAGTAGGCACCGATGGTTTTCTGGACGCCGTAATCGTCAAAATCAAGTTTCATTGCATTACCTGGTTGCCGATGCCAGCACGATACCCGCAGCATTTCCGCAGGCGCATGCTTCCATCTGATTCGCCTCTGGCAGTGATGGTAGTTTAGCATTGCGCTCTTTAAGCCCGCGGGCGTACGGACCCGATGAATTTCGACGATCGACAGCGCGTGTCGAACGCGGCACTGCGCCGAGAGCCTGCAACGCACGATGGCCGCGGGATCCGAGTCGGGATGCGCTGGGCGCACACGAAGAATTCAACCAAGGAAATTGTCCCGGAGGACAACTATGCGAGTCATATTATTGGGAGGCCCCGGAGCCGGTAAAGGTACCCAGGCTGATTTCATCTGCGAGGCATACCGTATTCCGAAGATATCGACCGGCGACATGTTGCGCGCGGCCGTCGCCGCGGGCACGGCGCTCGGGGTCGAGGCGAAGAAGGTTATGGATGCCGGAGGGCTCGTTTCGGATGAAATTATTCTCGGGCTCGTTGCCGAACGTTTGCGCGAACCGGATTGCGCCGAGGGTTTTCTGTTCGATGGATTCCCGCGGACGATCCCGCAGGCCGAGGGGCTGGCCGCCGCCGGGGTAGCGCTTGATCGCGTCGTCGAGATCGTTGTGGATGATGACGAGATCGTCCGTCGCATGTCAGGTCGCCGCATCCATCCGGGATCCGGACGTACGTATCACGTCGAGTTCAATCCACCGAAGATTGCGGGTAAAGACGACGTCACCGGAGAAGACCTGATTCAGCGCGACGACGACGCCGAAAGCACCGTACGCGAACGTCTGCGTGTCTATCATGAACAAACAAAACCGCTCGTGGGTTACTACACGGATGTTGCCGCGCAATCTTCGGGACTAACGTTTGAATCGGTCGACGGGCAGGGTGATGTAAGTGAAATCAGGGAACGCATTCGCAAGGCTTTAGCGTAACTTTCAAGCTTGCGCGATGCGTTGCCGATACAGCAAGGGTTCTAAGATCGTTTGTGTTTACGTGTTGTTGTAGCAGACGATACGTCAGCTTGGTGCGCGAAAAATTTTCAGCGTTTGAAGTGTTGTGACAAAAACACACAAGCAATTTGCACGCGGAAATTTGTACTATAATTGTTTGCACTACGTGTGGTAGTCATGTATATAAACGATCGTGGTGTTGCGTTTTAATCCCAACTAAAATTTAAGGGGGGCTTTTGTCATGGCGAAAGCAAAGAAAAAGGCGGCTAAGAAAAAGTCGACAAGTCGGAAGAAGACAGCGGCTAAAAAACGAGTCGTTCGGAAGAAAGCTACCAAGAAGAAGGTAGCGAAGAAGAAGGTCGCGAAGCGAAAGGTTACGAAGAAAAAAGCAACGAAAAGGAAAGTAGCCAAGAAAAAGGCGACGAAGAAAAAAGCAACCAAGCGCAAAGTTACCAAGCGCAAAGCGACCAAAAAGAAGGCCGCGAAAAAGAAGGTTGCGAAACGTAAAGTAGCGAAGAAAAAGGCGACCAAGAAAAAGGCGGCGAAAAAGAAAACCGCCCGTCGTCCAGCGAGGAAAAAAGCCGCTAAAAAAAAGTAACGTCTGAAGCGGCCGCAGAGCTCGCAATCGAGCTGGAAAAAAAGGAACGGCTGAAGCGGGAGATCGCTGAAGCCAGGGCGAAAATCGCCGCGCGCAAGGAAGCGGCGCGTCAACGCAGGGCAGAGCAACGCAAACGCGATGCGATGCAAAGGGCGGTTGATGCGTTTACAAGGAAGTGGGAGCGTGATTACGACCGTAAGCACCGCAGCTAATGGTCGAATCGAAGGCATTCGGCGCTTATGCGCCCGATGCCGGGGCTATTCGCCGGTTCCAGGAATATTGAACCCCGTCGTAGCCGGCGGGGTTTTTTTTGTCCGCGAAACCCCGCTTTGCAGTGCGCGTCGAGCTTCGGCGCACCCCACCCCCGGAGGCCATCAGCGGCCGGGGCAAGCAACTCACCTGAGAATTCTCCACAGAGCATAGCGATCAAGCGATGTCTGGCAGGCGCAAACGCCGTTCCCCACGTGGATGGCGGCGAATCGTTTTTTTCTACGCGCGTCACGCGGTGTTGTGGCTCGTTCTGGCTGGCGTCGCGTACTGGTTCTGGATTGATATCGGCATAAGCCGATCGGCAATGCTGCGGGAGTGGCAACTTCCGGCGCGGATTTATGCAGCGCCGCAGGAGTTGTTCGCTGGCGTGCGCCTCGATCGTAGAGAACTCGAAGCAAATCTCGCAGCCGTCGGTTACGTGCGCAAGGCTGCGCTCGATCAACCGGGTGTATTTACGCGCACCGAGAACGGGCTGGAGGTGTTCACGCGGCAATTCGAGTTCCCCGACGACCGTGAACCCGCGCGCAGAATCGCGTTGGGGTTCATGAATAACACGATCACTTCGATCGTGGATATGGAGCAAGACGCACCGACGCCGGTTGTGCGCATTGAACCGCTCGAGATTGGCATCGTTCACGGAGACGAGTATGAAGACCGTGTGCTCGTAGACATCGACGCGGTTCCTGCGCGTTTTCTCGCTATTCTTGTTGCGGTCGAAGACCGCCGCTTCTACGACCACTTCGGACTCGACCTTGTTGGCATTGCCCGCGCGGCGGTGACGAATATCCTTGCGCGTCGGGTCGCCGAGGGCGGCAGCACGATCACCCAGCAGCTCGTCAAGAATCTTTACCTGAGCAATGAGCGCTCGTGGACCAGGAAAATCCGGGAAGCGCTGATCGCGATTTCGCTGGAACGGCGCTACGCGAAAAACGAGATACTCGAGGGGTACATCAACGAAATATTTCTCGGACAATCGGGCAATCGGGCGATCCACGGTTTCGGTCTTGCGTCACGGTTCTATTTCGCGAAACCCCTGTCAGAGTTGAGCCTCGCGCAGATGGCGACGCTGGTCGGGATGGTCAAAGCGCCGAGTGCGTACAACCCGAAACGCCATCCTGATGCGGCCGCGGGTCGTCTGCGTACGGTCCTCGAACTGCTGAAATCGCGCGGTATGATTTCTGAGGCGGATTACTCACAGGCGCTCGCGGAAGACCTCCACCTCGCGCGCGAGACGGCGATCGGGACCGGAGAGTTTGCGGCCGTCAACGGCCTCATCCGCGATCAACTACGACGAGATTATCGTGATCAGGATCTGCAACTGGAAGGCCTGCGGATCTTCACTACCATCGACTCGCATGTTCAACGCGTCGCCTCACGCGTCGCGGCGGACGCCCTCGCGCGGGTCGAGCGCGCACGAAACATCAAGCGTGGCACGCTCGAACTTGCGGTTGTTGTTGTCAATCCGGGAACCGCGGAAATTGTCGCCCTCGTCGGTGGGCGGGATGGCCAGGCAGCGGAGTTTAATCGTGCACTGAACGCGCGCCGGCCATTCGGGTCTCTCGTCAAGCCGTTTGTCTACAGCGTTGCGCTGGACCGTACGACGGACTACAACGTGGCGACTACGTTGCGCGATGACCCCTTGACTATCGCGCTTGCGAACGGCGAGTCGTGGACTCCGAAGAATTACGATGGCACGACGCACGGCGCTGTTTCGCTGACGGAGGCGCTCACGCGTTCCTACAACCTCGCTACGGTTCAGCTCGGCCTGGACGTCGGGGTGGAGCGGATCGCGGAACGCCTGTCGATAATGGGCCTGCAGGAGAAGCCACCGCTGCTGCCGTCACTGCTGCTTGGCGCGGTTGATGTTTCGCCGTTTGACGTTGCACAGTTATATCAAGGCATCGCGAACGATGGTTTCAAATTACCGCTGCGTGCGATCCGAAGTGTCAGCGACGCTCGTAACCGGACGCTGAGCCGCTATCCGCCGCGAGTGCAACAGGTGCTGTCCGGCGAAACCGCGTTCCTGCTCCGGCATTTGCTCACTGAGACGGTGCGCGAAGGCACCGCGCGTGCGGCCGGCGCAGCGCTCCCGTCCCGGCTGCCGCTCGCGGGCAAGACGGGCACGAGTAACGATGGCCGCGACAGCTGGTTTGCCGGCTTCGGTGGCGATTATCTCGTTGTCGTGTGGGTTGGCCGTGACGACAACGGCGCGACCGGCCTGACGGGCGCGAGCGGGGCGCTCAGTATCTGGACGCCGTTAATGAAAGCATTGCGGACTGCACCGGTTAGCGCTGCTACGCCCGCCGGTATCGATTGGCAATTTGTTACGGACGGAGGCAGCGCGATAGTCCCCGCGGAATGCCCCGAAGCGATCCGGGTGCCATTGGCATTACCTCATGGACTGGAGAGACAGGAACGATGTACCGACGAGAGCGCCACGGAGAATTCCGACACATCATTGTGGCAACGCATGCGCGAGGTATTCCGGTGAGCGGCAGGTGCGGACGTCATGCGACACTGTCGCTCATAATCCTGCTCGCCGCGTGTACGACGACGCCGCCGGCGCCCGTTGTTACGCCCGCGAGGCCGGCGGCGACGACAGCGCGTCCTGCTACGGCGGTGCCGACGCCGACACCGCCCAGGGGCGGGATCGCGGCCCCGCAGGAACCTGCACGCCCGCTCAGCGTACACCAGCCACACCCGGCGATTGGTGCGCTGCTCAGCACTGCCCGCGACGCGATCGCGGCCGGTCGTTTCGATCACGCGGGGGCGAAGATCGATCAGGCCATGCGAATCGATTCCGCCGACCCGTGGGTGTGGCACGCACTCGCCCGCCTGCGTTTCGCGCGCGGTGAATTGGCCCAGGCGATCGCTACCGCACGGCGTTCCAATGCCCTCGGTGGGGCGCCGGCAGATTTGTTGTTCGCGAACCTGAACCTTGTCGCCGAGGCAGAACGCCTGCGCGGGAATCCGGCTGCAAGCGCACAGGCCTTGAGCGATGCGCGGCGCTACGAATCAGGCGCGGTACGTTCGGATTGAACATCATCGCGTGTACGACCCTTGAGCGAATACGCGAAGGCGATAATTTCGGCCACGGCGATGTAGAGGTTCTGCGGGATTTCGCGGTCGAGATCGACGAGTAACAAAAGTTCCAGCAACTCGTGTTCCTGACGCAAGGGGATCTTGTTTTCGCGGGCCAGTTCGAGGATACGTGCCGCCGTCTCACCGCGTCCTTTCGCCGTGACTTTCGGCGCACCGCGACCATCCCACTTCAGGGCGACAGCCGCATCCGGAGATTTGCGCCGGTTCATGCAGTGGTATCGACGAGCTGACTGAATTTGTTGCTCCAGTCATCGAATGGTTTCAATTCAACGAGTGTTACCCCGACGTTTTCGACGCCGTTGGCGCGCAGATTGCGCATGAGTTCATCGCGTCGTTGTCCAATCACGGCGCGCACGCCGGCATCGTCAGACCATAGCCGCACGGACAGATCGTCGCCCGCGAGCGTCACCGCCGCGCGCAGGCTCTTGCCATCGTCAAGCGGGATCTCGAGCACAATGGTGTTCGATTCGGTACCCGGCGTTGCCGCGGCGTCGTCCTCATAGAAGACTTGCAGGCGCAAGTCTCGATGGCCGTCGTCTACCAGCACCGGCAGATCAAAATGCAACTGTGCCTCGCCATCAAACCACGCGGCGATGGTTTTCAGCTGATTCGTTTCGATTTTCGCAATCGCACCGTCCACGAGTCGCGCCAGCTGGCGTAAGGAATCGATATCGTCACCAGCCGCCTCGGCGTCCGCCGTGGGCGTACCTGGCGTGAGCTCGCCCGGACTCGGCCCGACCCGGGTGCCGACCGGAAACGTCACCGGCAGTTGCGGGCCGTGCCGATGCGTCGCGTTCGTTGTGAGCCGTGCGGTCCCGTCGAGTTCTGCGCGCAACTGCAGCAATTGCAGTTTCAGATCGCGTTCCGGCTGTGCGCGGACTTCGCCTGTTGCCTGGGTGGCTTTCGCGAGCGTGCTTTCAGCGAAATTACCAAGTCGCTGCAAAATGCCGGGCAAGCGTGCGGGATCCGACACGTCGGCGGCACGCGGTAACGCGGTTAGCAGGCGCGCAGCGAGTTGGGCTACGGGCGCGGGCAGGGGAGAGGAACCGGTGGTTGGCGTTCCCGTGGACGGCGCGGGAGCCACGAGGCGTGCGAGTTGATCAAAGGACTTCGCAAGCGGCTGCTGTTGCGGCAACGCCTGGTTGACGGCGCTGCGCAACGCGAGCTGCTCGGGGTTGGACGTGCGCGCCTGCGACGCCGGCGTCGTAGCGGTGAGCGTGATCACCGGCTGTAATTGGCTCACCCGCAAACTCAGCGCATCACCGTTGCGTAATGGCAATGCTGTAGCGGCACGAACTTCCGTGCCCGCGACGTTGAGCCGGATCGAGTTCTGCCCGTCACGGCCGATAACTACGGCATCAAGCACCTGGCCGAGCATCCAGCCGCGGACAGACGCGGGAAGCTGGCGGGGCAGTTCGAGACTGATGACGGGCGTATTGACCTGCATGCCGACTGGAGCGGCCCGAATGACCGAAACTGAAGGCGGACAGGAACCCGGGGAGAGGCGCGACGCCTGGTATCTGGAACGCGACGGCGAGGTTGCCGGCCCGTTCCCGAGCGGGCGGATCAAGCGTGATATCGTGCTCGGCAGAGTCCGCAAACCCGCGCGTTTGAGCACGGATGCGAAGACCTGGCGCTTGCCGGCGGAGGTTCCCGAGTTCGCTCATCTGGAGCCAGCGAAACCCGGTTCCGCCGCGTTCGCGCGTTTTGATGAGCGCGAGACGGAACGCCGTCACCCCGGGGCTGAACCCGCGGGCGCCGGCGCGCGCGCCCGCAGCGGCCGCGATCGTCGGCGCGCGGAACCGGGCGTTATCCGCGACCGGCGGGTAAGATCGCGCGCCGTATGGCAAGGCCTTGTTGAGCCGAGACCGCGTACGGTGATGGCCTGGCTCGTTGTCGCCGCGGCCAGCGCGGTCGCGCTTTTCCTCGCCGTGAACCTGGTTCCACCGGTGTCGAGATCGGTCGACTGCGGTCAAGCGGCGGCACCCCTCGTTAACTGGACCGCATGCGGGCGAGCGCAATCGGACTTGCGCCAGGCCGATTTGCGCGGCGCACAACTCAAAAATACTGATCTGTCTGCGAGTGACCTTGCGGGCGCAAACCTGACCGAGGCCGATGTGGCTTACGCGAACCTGCAGTCCGCGGATCTCACGCTCGCGAACCTCGGGTCGGCGCGCCTCGTCGGCGCGAATTTGCGCGGCGCGCGGTTGAGCCATACGGACATGCGCGCTGCGGATCTGCAGTATGCCGATCTGCGCAGTGCACAAATCGATGGTGCCTTGTTCGACGGCGCGCAACTGTCGCATGCGATTTGGATCGATGGTAAAACGTGCGCCGAGCGCTCCGTCGGCACATGCCGCGCACACTGAGGATTCTGCAGAACGCGGCGTAACCCGGCATTTGTGAGCGCCGGGTGGCGGGTCAGGCCGGCGATAAGTGAGTCGGCGAGCAATTCCGCTTGAAAAATCAGTAGCTAATCATTACTATCGCGGCTGCTCAGTTGCGGGGTGGAGCAGTCTGGCAGCTCGTCGGGCTCATAACCCGAAGGTCGCAGGTTCAAATCCTGCCCCCGCTACCACTTTTTCGATAAAGGCCCCGGGTAATCGGGGCTTTTTGTTTTTGGAGCATAGCCGTGGTGGCGATTGACCCGCTAGCCGGGCGATTGGCGCCCACCGTGCACGGCCTCGGCTACGAGCTGCTGGGGATCGAACGTGGATCGACGGGCGGCGGCACGCTCGTGCGACTGTATATCGATCGGGAAGAAGGTATTGGCATCGAGGACTGCGAAATCGTTTCGCGGCAAATCGGTGACCTGCTGGATGTCGAGGATCTCATCCCGGGTGAGTACACACTCGAAGTGTCGTCACCGGGTGTCGATCGGCCGCTGTTCACGCGCGAACAGTTTCAGTCGCATGTCGGCGAAGCGGTGAAGCTGCGCCTGCGCACGCTCGTGGACGGGCGTCGCCGGCTGGCCGGAACACTGGTCAGGGCGGAAGAAGAATCGGTGACGATTCAAATTGGGGAGGAATCGGTCGATGTGGCCTACAACATCGTTGAAAAGGCGCGCCTCGACCCCCAGTGGCAGTAATGTAACGCGGTTGTACGGTCCGGTTGGCGGCCCGTGCGCTGCTCGGAGCGGTGGATAACTCGCGGCGATGAACAAAGAAATCCTCACGGTTGTCGACGTTGTCTCGAACGAGAAGAGCGTTGGTAAAGACATCATATTCGAGGCCCTCGAAGCGGCTCTGGCCAGCGCCACGAAGAAACGCTATTCGGATGAAATCGACGTACGTGTTGCCATCGATCGCGAAACTGGCGATTACGAGGCATTCAGGCGCTGGGAAATCGTCGACAAAATCGCTTTCGCCGAAGAGATCGAAGTTGAGGATCTGAATAACGTCATCCTCGAATACCCCGAACGCCAGATTTGGCTGCACGACGCCGTCAAGGAAAATCCGGATTTTGTCGCCGGAGATTTCGTCGAAGAGCCGCTCGAAGCCGCGGATTTCGGCCGCATCGCGGCCCAGACGGCGAAGCAGGTTATCGTTCAGAAAGTCCGCGAGGCAGAGCGCGCACAGGTGGTAGAGGCGTTCCAGGACCGGGTTGGCGAACTCGTCATGGGGGTCGTGAAGCGGGTCGAACGGGGCAATATTTTCATCGACCTCGGCGGCAACGCCGAAGCGGCAGTCCTTAAAGAACACGTTATTCCCCGCGAACTCGTCCGTCCCGGCGACCGCATCCGTGGTTATCTCTACGACGTCCGGTCCGAGAAGCGCGGGCCGCAGCTATTCGTCAGTCGTACGGCAAAGGAACTGCTGATCGAATTGTTCAAGCTCGAAGTACCTGAAATCGGCGAAGGCCTGATCGAGATTCTCGGCGCAGCGCGCGACCCGGGGCTGCGGGCAAAAATCGCGGTACGCAGCGAGGACCCGCGTATCGATCCGGTGGGTGCATGCGTCGGCATGCGCGGCTCGCGCGTACAGGCGGTGTCGAACGAGCTCGGCGGCGAGCGCGTCGATATTATTTTGTGGGACGAGAATCCGGCGCAGTTTGTGATTAACGCGATGTCGCCGGCGGAAGTCGTTTCGATCCTGGTCGACGAGGACGCCGGCAGCATGGATGTCGCGGTCGTCGAAGATCAACTGAGTCAGGCGATCGGCCGCAATGGCCAGAATGTGCGCCTCGCGAGCCAGCTGACGGGCTGGGATCTCAACGTCATGAACGAGACGGACGCGGAACGCAAGAGCGAGGAAGAAACGCAGAAGAGCCAGAAAGTCTTCATGGAGTTACTGGACGTCGACGAGGAAATCGCCGTAATCCTGGTTCAGGAAGGCTTCACTTCGATCGAAGAAGTGGCCTACGTGCCGGAGCAGGAGATGCTCGATGTGAAGAATTTGATGAGCAACTCGTGCAGGAATTGCGGCAGCGAGCGAAGGACTTGCTGCTGACGCGCGCCATTGCTTCGGAAGAACGGCTGGGCGATGCGCGTCCTGCCGACGATCTCCTGGCGATGGACGGTATGGACGAGGATCTCGCTTACAAACTCGCCGCTGCCGGCATCGTCACGATGGAAGACCTTGCCGAACAGGCGGTCGATGACCTGCTCGAAATCGAGGAAATGGATGCCGAAAAGGCAGGTGAACTTATTATGGCGGCACGCGCGCCGTGGTTCGCGGAAGCGGACGAAGCGTCCTCGGAGGGTGTAGATGGCTGAAGTTACGGTCAAACAATTTGCCGACGTTGTCGGAGTGTCCACTGATCGGCTGCTCGCGCAACTCGAGGAGGCTGGATTATCCGACAAGCAGTCGGAAGATCTGATTTCCGACGAGGAAAAAACCCAGTTACTCACTTACCTGCGCCGTATGCACGGCAAGGAAGAAACGGGTACGGAACCGACAAAAGTAACGCTCAAACGCAAAACGGTCAGCGAATTACGCGTGCCGACGGAGCGCTCGCGTGCACGCTCACGCCCCAAAGCCGGCCCGTCGAAAACGGTCAGCGTGGAATTCCGCAAGAAGCGCACGTATGTCAAGCGCAGCGTCGTCGCAGATGAAGAAGCCTCGCGCGTAGAACAGGAAGCGGCCGAACGCGATCGGCTCAAGGCTGAGGAAGAAGCAGCGTTGCGCGCGGAGGAAGAAGCGCGCGAAGCGGTACAACGGGAGAAGCAGGCGGCAGAGGAAGCTGAAGAGGCCGCCCGTCGCGCCGCCGAGGAAGCTGCAGCGAAGGCGCGCGCCGAAGCCGAAGCTGCCGTGAAGAGCGCTGAAGTAGCAGCATTGGAAAGCGCTGCGTCCACGGTGGAGGCAAAGCCGCAACCGAAGGCGCCGGCACCACCGCCGCCGCCGGCAAGCGATCCGCGACGTAGCAAAGGCGGAGACAAGCGCGACGGCAAGGGCGCGACGCGTTACGGGCGTAAGGAATTACATGTAGCGAGCGACAAATCAGGACGTCGACGCAAGAAGCCGGGCAGCCGACGGGTTGTGGCGCCGGCGAACGCGAAACACGGCTTTGAACGCCCGACCGCACCGGTGATCCGTGAAGTTGCGATCTCGGAGAATATGACGGTTGCCGAACTGGCGCAGCGGATGTCGGTGAAAGCGGCGGAAGTGATCAAGGTCATGATGACGCTCGGTTCCATGGTCACGATCAACCAGGTTCTCGATCAGGAAACGGCGGTCATCGTCGTCGAGGAGATGGGCCACAAGCCGAAGCTCATCCGCGAAAATGCGCTCGAGGAGGACCTGCTCGAAACAAACCAGATCGAAGGTGAAGGATCGCCTCGCGCGCCGGTTGTTACGATCATGGGTCACGTTGATCACGGCAAGACGTCTTTGCTCGACTACATTCGCGACGCGAAAGTCGCCGCTGGTGAAGCGGGCGGAATTACGCAACACATCGGCGCGTACCGCGTAAACACCGATCACGGGTCGATCACGTTTCTTGATACCCCGGGCCACGAAGCGTTCACCGCCATGCGTGCGCGCGGCGCGAAGGTCACGGATATCGTGATTCTCGTGGTGGCCGCCGACGATGGTGTGATGCCGCAAACGGAAGAAGCAATCCAGCACGCGAAAGCGGGCGGCGTGCCGATGATCGTCGCGGTCAACAAAATGGACAAGGCCGACGCCGACCTGGACAAAATCAAGCAGGAACTTGCCGGGCGTGAAGTCATTCCCGAAGACTGGGGCGGTGATATCCAGTTCGTCCCCGTTTCCGCGAAAACCGGGGACGGTATCGATGCGCTCCTCGAAGCGATCTCGCTGCAGGCCGAAGTGCTGGAACTGAAAGCAGCGGAAGAAGGCCCGGCGAAGGGTGTGGTGGTTGAGTCACGTCTCGACAAGGGACGCGGTCCGGTTGCCACCGTGCTGGTGCAAAGTGGCAAGCTCAGCCGCGGTGATATTCTGCTGACGGGGACGGAATTCGGCCGCGTGCGCGCGATGATCGACGCCCGCGGTGAACAGGTTGAGTCCGCCGGTCCGTCCGATCCGGTCGAGATCCTCGGCTTGTCCGGTACGCCAAATGCGGGTGACGAGGCGGCGGTCGTTGACGATGAGCGCAAGGCGCGGGAAATATCCAGCATTCGCAGCGACAAGGATCGCGAGACGAAACTTGCGCGCCAGCAGGCATCGAAGCTCGAGAATATGTTCTCGCAAATGAAGGACGGCGAACTTTCCCATGTTCGCGTCCTCGTGAAGGCCGACGTGCAGGGATCCGCGGAAGCACTCGTGGATTCGCTGCGGAAGTTGACGCACGATGAAGTGAGAGTAGAAGTCGTTTCCAGTGGCGTCGGCGGCATCAACGGTTCGGATGCGAATCTCGCGCTCGCTTCGAACGCACTGATTATCGGATTCAACGTCCGCACGGACGCTACGGCGCGCAAGATTATCGAAGACGAAGGGCTGGATTTACGTTACTACAGCGTGATCTACGATGTTATCGATGATGTCCGCGGCATGGTCACGAACTTACTCGCTCCCGAAATTCGCGAGACGATCATCGGTGTCGCGGAAGTGCGCGATGTGTTCCGTTCCTCGAAGCTCGGTTCCATCGCCGGCTGCATCGTATCTACCGGTGTCGTCAAGCGCAGCAGTCCGATACGCGTTTTGCGCGATAATGTGGTTATCTACGAAGGCGAACTCGAATCGCTGCGACGCTTCAAGGACGATGTGAATGAAGTGAAATCCGGCACGGAATGCGGTATCGGCGTGAAAAATTACAACGATGTCAAAGCGGGCGACCAAATCGAAGTCTTCGAGCGCGTTGAAATAGCGCGCACCGCCTGATCCTCCGGTTGATCCATGCCGCGCGAATTCAGCCGTAAGGTTCGGGTTGCCGAAGGCATCCGGCGCGCCCTGGCGCCGATGATCAGCGACTGGACACGTGAAAACCAGGCGGGTATGGCGTCAATTACAGATGTTGATATCTCGCCGGATCTGAAAAGCTGTCGCGTGCTCGTCAGCCTGTACGGCTGCGAGGATGTTCGTGCCGCACTCGGGCTTCTCAATGAGCAGGCGCCACGACTGCGTCACGCATTGGGCCAGGAGCTCCGATTGCGTACGCTGCCGGTGCTGCGCTTCGAACACGACGACTCGATTGAGCAGGGCGACCGTATCACGCGCATGCTGTCCGCGCTGAATTCCGACGAGCCGACCGGTGAGTAAGCGCGAACCGTCGCGCCGTGAACCGCGGCGTGATGTCACGGGAATATTCCTGCTCGACAAACCTGGCGGTATGAGTTCCAACGCCGCATTGCAGGCGGCGAAGCGGGCATTCAATGCCGCGAAAGCGGGCCATACTGGCAGCCTCGATGTACTGGCCACGGGCTTGCTCCCCGTGTGCTTCGGTGAGGCGACGAAAGTCAGTGCGTTCCTGCTCGAGGCAGACAAGAGTTACCTGGCGGACATCCGGCTCGGGATCGAAACGAATACAGCGGACGCGGAAGGTCAGATTACCCGCGAACGACCGATCGATGGCATTGACGCATCGCAGATCGACGATGAACTGGCGGCGTTCCGGGGCGAGATCCAGCAGATCCCGCCGATGCATTCGGCGCTGAAACGCGATGGCAAGCGACTCTACAAGCTGGCCCACCAGGGGATCGAAATCGAGCGTGAACCGAGGACGGTGACGATAAAGCGCCTCGAACGAATGCGTTATGCGGGCGAGATCCTTACGATCGAGGTTGACTGCACGAAAGGAACCTATATCCGGACGCTTGCCGAGGATATCGGCAAAGCGCTCGGTTGCGGTGCGCATATCAGCGCATTACGACGCTTGCGCAGCGGCCCGTTCGCACTTGCCGACGCGATTACGCTGAGCGAGATTCAGGCGATGCGTGAGCGCGCCGCGCCGGAAGTGGAATTCGACGCGATGCTCGTACCGCCGGATACGGCGCTCGTCGACCTGCCCGACGTCCACCTGAGTGACGAGGGCGCATTTTCCGTCACTCGCGGGCAGGCCGTCCGGGTGGCGGATTCGCCGCGAGCCGGCTACGTTCGTTTGTACCGTTCCGGGCGCGGATTCCTCGGCGTCGGCACGGTTTTGGACGATGGTCGCATCGCGCCGCGAAGGATGATGCGCTGACGCCATCCGGCTCAGGCGCAAAATCATGATTTATCACCGAAATTCCTTGTGACCGGGGAGTCTCGCGGTTAGAATACGCGGGCTTTGAAACCGGCCAAGAGCTGAAACCAGGAGAGTCGCTGCATGGCTTTAACGAACGAACAGAAAAGTGCGGTCATTTCGGATTACCAGACGAGCGGTACCGATACGGGTTCGCCCGAAGTACAGGTTGCACTGCTGTCGGCGCGTATCAACGATTTGTCAGATCATTTCAAGACGCACAAACACGACAATCACTCGCGCCAGGGCCTGCTGCGCATGGTCAACAGACGGCGCAAGATGCTCGACTACCTCAAGGCCAACGATGTAGAACGCTACCGCACGCTGATCTCCCGTCTGGGGCTCAGGAAGTAAAAGCGCCGACTCTCAAATATCCCACCGGGGCACGAACGAAATTCGGCACCCGGTTTTTTTTTATTTCATCTCAAACGATTACGTAAGCAAGTATGGCGCCGATTACAGTTTCATTTCAGTACGGGGATCGCACGGTCAGTCTCGAGACAGCGAAAGTCGCGAAGCAGGCTTCAGGTTCCGTCATCGCAACGATGGGCGACACGGTCGTCATGGCCAATGTCGTTGGCAACCGCAACGCGAAGGACAACCCTTATTTCTTCCCCTTGACCGTCGATTACCAGGAGCGTACCTACGCGGCTGGCAAAATACCCGGTGGCTTCTTCAAACGCGAAGGCCGGCCGACGGAAAAAGAAACCCTGACCTCACGCCTCATCGATCGTCCGATCCGGCCGCTGTTTCCACAGGGCTTCCGTAAAGATGTCCAAATCGTTTGTACCGTGATGTCACTCGACCCGACGGTCGATCCGGACATCGTTGCCCTGATTGCATCGTCCGCTGCAATGAGCATTTCCGGGCTGCCGTTCAAAGGGCCGATTGGTGCCGCGCGAGTCGGCTATATCAATGGCGAGTACGTGCTCAATCCAAGCTTCGGCGCCCTCGATGATTCAGCCCTGAATCTCGTCGTGGCGGGAACCGCCTCGTCCGTGCTTATGGTTGAATCCGAAGCGAACCAGTTGTCGGAAGAAGTCATGCTTGGTGCGGTGATGTTCGGCCATGAGCAAATGCAGGCCGCCATCAACGCCATCAACGAACTCGTGCAGAAAATCGGCACGGAACAATGGGACTGGAAGGCGCCGGCGCCAATCGAAGGTCTGCATGAAGCCGTTCGGGCCCAGTGCAGCGATGCGATCAAGAACGCCTACGGCATCGTCGACAAACTGCAACGTCGCGACGCGCTCAGCGAGGTACGGGCACAGGCAGTGGAGGCCCTCACGGCTGACGAATCGGCGGCGTGGACCGCCGAGGACGTCAACGACGTGATCGAAGAACTTGAGCACGACATCGTGCGTGGCTCGGTCGTCGCAGGCAGCCCGCGTATTGATGGTCGAGGTGCGGCGGATATTCGCGACATTTCCGTCGAAGTAGGAATCCTGCCGCGCACGCATGGGTCCGCGCTGTTTACACGCGGCGAGACGCAGGCGATTGTCGTCACCACCCTCGGCACGATGCGCGATTCGCAAATCATCGACGCCATCGAAGGCGAACGCCGCGAACCGTTCATGCTTCACTACAACTTCCCGCCTTACTGTGTCGGCGAAACCGGCCGCGTGGGTTCTCCGAAGCGTCGCGAGATTGGACATGGACGCCTGGCGAAACGCGGCATCCAGGCCGTGCTGCCGGACATGGATGAGTTCCCCTATGTGCTGCGTGTGGTTTCCGAAATTACGGAATCGAACGGCTCGAGTTCAATGGCGTCAGTGTGCGGCACGAGCCTCGCGCTAATGGATGCAGGCGTGCCCATCGCGGCACCGGTTGCCGGTATCGCGATGGGGCTGATCAAGGAGGGCGATAACTTCGTCGTGCTGTCAGACATCATGGGCGATGAAGATCACCTGGGCGATATGGACTTCAAAGTAGCGGGAACGGCCAACGGCGTCACCGCACTACAGATGGACATCAAGATCGATGGCATCACGAAGGAAATCATGGAAGCCGCTCTGACGCAGGCGAAAGCCGGGCGACAGCACATCCTCGGCGAGATGAACAGCGTGCTGAACACGCATCGCGAAGAAATGTCGGAACACGCGCCGCGGATCATTTCGATCAAGATCGACCCCGATAAAATCCGCGACGTGATTGGCAAGGGTGGTGCCACCATCCGTCAGATTACGGAAGAGACCGGTACGACGATCGACATCACCGATGACGGCATGGTGAAAATCGCATCGGTTGACAGTGCGGCCGGTAACGAAGCGCTGCGTCGGGTCGAAGCGATTACGGCCGACGTCGAAGTCGGGACGATTTATGAAGGTAAAGTCCAGAAACTCATGGATTTCGGTGCTTTCGTGAATATCCTTCCCGGCAAGGACGGTCTTGTGCACATATCGCAGATTTCGCACGAACGCGTCGAGAACGTCAGCGACAAGCTTTCCGAGGGCGACACCGTCAAGGTGAAAGTCCTGGAAATCGACAAGCAGGGTCGTGTCCGGCTCAGCATGAAAGCTGTCGACGAGGAATAGCGCTGGCCGCGGATACGCGGAGCATCATCCGGGTGAATCGGGGTAAACGCCGCATTCGGTAACGAGGCGATCCATGAGGATGTCGTGGGGTTCCTGCGGCAGCGTCGTAACGATCTGGCATTCGAAGGCAACGCCGATCTTTCCCGTCTGCGGGTGGGCACTGAGCCACCGATCGTAGTAGCCGGCGCCATAGCCGATACGCGCGCCGCCGCGGGTGAAGCCCAGGCCCGGCACAATTGCGCACGCGATGGCATGGGGGTACGCGAAATCCGAGCGCGGTGCGGGAATACCGAGCGGCCCTGCCACCATGTTCTGCCAACCGGGGAATTCGACCGCACGCATTTCACCGCCGGCGACGATACGCGGCACCGTGACGACGGCCCCGCGGGCAACTGCAGCATCGATCAACGTCCGGGTATCGACTTCCTCGGGTAGTGAGATGTAAATGAAAACGCTCTCGGGCGCTGGCGACATTGCGAGTAGCGCGTCGCAGATGCGTTCGCTGTACCGCTGCCGCTCCATTAGCGGTTTGCTCGCCCGGGCTCGGGTGAGCTCGCGGCGGAGCCTGGTTTTATCAGATTCAGTTTCCATCGGCGGGGTGAATCGTAGCAAATCCTCGGCAGCCTGGGGGCGCGTAACGCGGTAACGATAATGCCCGATCCCGGGTTGCGCCCGGGCCGGCGGGCGGCGTCGCTCGCAGTCCGTGACAGGGTGATTCAGGACTTAACTAAACATCGGATTTACCTTACAATACGCGCCCTTTGGCGCAGCGGAAATCCGTAGTGGCCTACTCAAAACTTAAGGCATTTCAATGGTAACGATTAGATTAGCCCGTGGCGGTGCCAAAGCTCGCCCATTCTTCCACGTCGTTGTGGCCAACAGCCGCGACAAACGCGACGGCAACCACATCGAGCGCCTCGGATTTTTTAATCCGATTGCAGCCGGTAATGAAGAAGGGTTCCGTATCGATGACGAGCGTTACGCGTACTGGTTGTCGGTAGGTGCGCAACCTTCGCCCCGCGTCAAACGCCTCGTGAAACAGAACACCGCGTCGGCCGCAACCGCTGCGTAGGCAAGTGCAGGGTGTGGCGTACTCACTAACGCACCCTGCCAGTTCGACCGCGCCGGTCAGGCATTCGACCGGCGCACACCCGATCCCGCAACCGACCGTTTCAGGCGACCGCGCGCAAACCGACGCCGTCGCGGCGCGATAGCCGGTAACAGCGCGGTGACGCCGGATCCTGACCGCATCGTTATCGGTCGAATCAGCGGAGTTTTCGGTACTCGCGGCTGGGTGAAAATCCACTCCTACACGCGTCCGCGTGACAATATTCTCAACTATCGTCGCTGGGAGATTGCCAACCCTGCCGGGTGGCAAGCCCACGTTGTTGCCGACATCCGCCGGCAGGGTAACGGCATCATAGCCAGCCTCGAAGACATCTCTGATCGCGATGCAGCGGTGGCGACTGTCAACCGCGAAATCGGCATCGCGCGGGATCTTCTCCCGGCCAGTGAGCCGGGCGAGTATTACTGGTACGACCTCGTTGGCCTCAGTGTTTTTAACCGCGAGGGAGTAGCGTTCGGCGAGGTCGTGCAGTTGCTCGATACCGGCGCGAATGATGTTCTCGTCGTCGCGGGAGAGCGCAAACGACTAATTCCTTACGTTCCCGGCGTTTTCGTCGATGAAGTTAACCTGGCCGACCGGCGGATTTCCGTAGACTGGCATGTCGACGACTGAACCCGCCCACAGGTTCACGGTAATCAGCCTGTTTCCTGATTTCATTCGGGCGTTCTCCGAGGTCGGCATCGTGCGTCGCGCCTGCGAGCGTGGCCTTGCATCGATCAACGCGATTGATCCGCGCTCATTCACACCCGGCGGGCGCGGGAACGTGGACGACTCGCCCTACGGTGGCGGACCCGGCATGGTGATGGCCGTGCCGCCCTTGAGAGCGGCTATCCGCGAAGCTCGCGCCGCTGCTGTAACGGCGCCGTACGTGGTGTACCTGTCGCCGCAGGGACGTCAACTGAACCAGGCCTTGGTCGAGAAACTCACGCTGCAACAGGATCTCGTGTTCATCGCCGGGCGTTATGAAGGTATCGACGAGCGCATCGTCGAACGGGATGTCGATCTGGAAATTTCGCTCGGTGATTTCGTCCTCAGTGGTGGCGAAGTTGCAGCGATGGCGATCATCGATGCGGTTGTGCGCCTGCTACCGGGCGCGCTTGGCAGCGCATTGTCGTCGGGTTCTGATTCGTTTGCGGACAATCTGCTCGAGTACCCGCAGTACACACGGCCGGAAGTTGTTGACGGCCAGGCGGTGCCGGCGGTCCTGTTGAGCGGGAATCATGCCGAGATCGCGCGCTGGCGGCGCGGCGAGAGCATCAGGCGAACGGCGCTCAAGCGCCCGGATTTGCTTGAAAACGCGGCGCTCAGCACGGCCGAGAGAAGAGAAATCCGTGAATCGCCGCCGACCGCACCTGATTGTGACGACAATTAGCGTAACGGGGCTTAATTTCCCGTGAGAATGCGGTACAATCGCGCGCCGTCAAAGGGTGCTTCACACCCACAATTGGAATGGAAAGATGCCGAACATTATTGAAGAATTAGAAGCCGAGCAGATGCAGCGCGATGTGCCCGCATTTGGCCCGGGGGACACTGTCGTCGTCCAGGTCAAAGTGAAAGAAGGTAACCGCGAACGCCTGCAGGCATTTGAAGGCGTCGTGATCGCGAAGAGAAATCGCGGGCTCAACTCGGCATTTACGGTCCGCAAGATTTCGCACGGGGAAGGGGTTGAACGCGTTTTTCAGACTTACAGCCCGTTGATCGGCAGCATCGAAGTGAAGCGTCGTGGCGCAGTCCGCCGCGCGAAACTGTACTACATGCGCGACCGTCGCGGTAAAGCAGCCCGCATCAAGGAAAAAATCCGCCGCTAGTCATCCTGCCGTGCCGGCACTATCGGCACGGCGTCATTCCCGAACCTGCCGCGCCGCGCTTCGCCCATGGATCCGGCGCACTAAGCGAACCGGCGCTCCAGGTACGCGACAATATCAGCCGATTCGTACATCCATTCCGTACTGCCATCGGCGCCCTCGACCCTGAGGCAGGGCACGGTGCCAGAACCGCCCTCGTGCAGCAAATTCTCGCGATGTGAGCGATCGGCGTGAATATTACGCAGCTCGATGTTGAGATTCAGACGCTCAATTGCACGGCGAACGCGCGCGCAAAACCAGCATGAGTCGTAGTGGTACAGGGCGAGCTTGTCTGTTTCCTCGTTTACGGCAGCCTGCTCTTGTGCAGTTCGCACCACTGCGCTGTCGTTTTTGCCCTTGTCCCCAAACCACGATTCCAACATTCGTTCTTCCTCTGCGCTGGCTGTCAAACGCGACGGCCGGGCCACTGTTCACCTGGAGAGGCCGGCGCCACCACGCTAAAGTATGATGAAATGCGCCGCGCGGGACAACCGCAGCCAAGGCGAAATACAGGGAGCCGCATTATGCGTGGTCGGGCGTTCTCCGATCGAACCAGCGAGAACGATACTGTCGAACGCTTCCTCGATCATCTGTGGGTCGAGTTTGGTCTGAGCGACAATACGTTGTCGGCCTATCGTTCCGATCTGATGTCGGTGCGGAAGTTCCTTTCTGCCCGCGCGCTGGATCTACTCAGCGCGAGTGAAGCAGATCTGCTCGGATACATGAGCGAGTTTGTCGCCCGCTCGCCGCGTACGGTGTCGCGGCGGCTCTCCGCGCTGCGACGCTTCTACCGCTTTGCTCACCGTGAAAACATTCTCGCCTGTGATCCTACCGCGGCATTGAAAGCGCCGCGCTTGGGGCGCCGCCTGCCACGTTCCTTAAGCGAAGCCGACGTTGAGGCCTTGTTACACGCGCCGCAGACGCAATCCGTCGTCGGTTTGCGCGACCGCACAATGCTCGAAATACTCTATGCCACAGGCCTGCGCGTGTCGGAGCTTGTCGGTATGACTCTCGCGGAGATCAACCAGCAGCAAGGTGTGGTGCGGATAACCGGCAAGGGTGGGAAAGAGCGCCTCGTTCCATTCGGGGAAACAGCTCAGGCCTGGCTTGCTCGCTATTTTCGCGAAGCGCGCGGTGACCTCGTCAAGCGACGGTTGAGTGACGTTGTGTTTCCCTCTACACGCGGCGGCGCGATGACCCGTCAAGCGTTCTGGTACGCCATCAAGAAGTACGCACGTCGCGCCGGGATCGACTCCAGTCTCTCTCCGCACACGTTACGACATGCGTTCGCGACGCACCTTCTCAATCATGGCGCCGATCTGCGGGTAGTGCAGATGCTGCTCGGACACAGTGATATCTCGACAACGCAAATCTACACCCATGTCGCTGCGCAACGCCTCAAGGACCTGCATTCGCAGCACCACCCGCGCGGCTAAGTTGAATCAGCCGATCGTGAATACCCGGTAGACGCGGGCACGACGCTGAGCACCTCGTCGAGCGTGGTGCGCCCGGCGGCCACTTTCTGCGCACCCGCCCAGCGCAACGGATGCATACCGTCCCGCAGTGCCTGCTTGCGCAGTGCCTGAGCCTGCACGCCCGGCTGAATGATCTGGCCGAGGTCGCTCGAAACGGTGAGGATTTCATAAAGCCCTTCGCGTCCCGAGTAGCCGGTTTGCCGACATTCATCGCAGCCAACGGCGTGATGGAAGTCCGGTCTGGAATCGAGTCGGCGGCTCCCGATGAACGACTGCCAGACTTCGGCAATCGGCGCGCCGGGAGTTTTACAGTGTTCGCAGAGCGTGCGCACCAGACGTTGCGCGACAACGCCCAATAGCGTGGCGCTGATCAGATAACTCGGGACCCCGATGTCCATGAGACGCGTAATTGCTGACGGAGCATCGTTCGTATGCAGCGTTGACAACACGAGGTGTCCGGTGAGCGCCGCTTGTGCAGCGACCTCGGCGGTTTCGCGGTCGCGAATTTCGCCAATCATGATGGTGTCGGGATCCTGTCGCATCAGTGTCCGTACGCCAGCAGCAAAATCCAGTTCGATCGCTGGTTGCACCTGCATTTGATTAAACGACGGTTCAACCATTTCGATCGGATCCTCGATCGTGCAGACATTGATTTCCGGCCGGGCGATTTGTTTCAGCGCGGAATAGAGCGTCGTCGTTTTGCCGGAACCCGTCGGGCCGGTTACGAGCACGATGCCGTGCGGCTGCGCGGTCATTTCGCGCCACAGTCGTTCATCGTGCGCGGTAAAGCCGAGAGCGCTGAACGGCTGTGTCAGCTTTTCGGGATTAAATATTCTCAGAACGAGTTTTTCGCCAAACGTCGTTGGCATCGTCGAGAGTCGCAACTCGACCTCGCGTCCGGCCGGTGTTTTCGTTTTCAAGCGGCCATCCTGGGGGCGCCGCTTGTCGGCGACGTCCATTCTGCCAAGTGATTTCAGGCGGCTCGTGATCGCCGCCATAATGGGCGGCGCAAGCTGGTGGACAACGTGCAGCACACCATCGATACGGAAGCGAATATTGCCCTCCACACGGCGCGGTTCGATATGGATATCGCTCGCGCGCTGGTCAAACGCGTATTGCAACAACCAATCAACGAGGTGGACCACGTGACGGTCGTTCGCGTCGACCTCGCCAACCCGGCCAAGCTCCGTCAGTTGTTCGAAATCACCAAGCGTGATGGCATCTTCTTTCGCGATCTTGTTTGCGGCGCCAAACAGCGATCGGCTGACCCCGTAGAACTCTTTCAGGTATTTCGCGATATCCGCGGGATTCGCCAGTACGCGGCGAATATCGCGTTTCAGAATTGGCGCCAGTTCGGACTCCCATTCCCGCACGTACGGTTCGGACGTGGCGATGGTCACAGCGCCCGGACTGACCTCCAGGGGCAGGAACTGGAATCGGGTTGCGTACGCCTGCGAGACGAGGCCGGTTACCGTTTCGACGTCGATCTTGAGCGGATCGATGCGCACGTAATCCATATTGCACGCGGCAGCGATGTGTCGGGTCAGCGTTTCGGTGTTGAGACGGACGCGGGGATTCGACTGGTCAACGAGCTTGAGTTCGCCGAGTTTGATCAGGGGATGGCGCTGGTCGTCGGCGCGAATCGTTTCGCTGGCCTGTTTGGCCATCTCGGCGGAGATTATGCCCCGTCGAATCAACAATCGAACGATATCATCAAGTTGAATCGCGCGGCCGGGATGTATTTCGTCTAGCGTCGTGTTCAAGCGCTGCACGTCCGTTCGGTAAGAAAACCAGGCTGTACGCCGTTAGAGCGGGTTGTCGACCACGCGTTCAGTGGTGTACTCAAGACGTTCGATCAGCGTGCGCAAAAACTTGCGCTGGAATCTCAATTGGCAATTAATCGAGGCGCGTTCGATCACTGAACTGCGAACTTTCAGGACCGTGACACCGGTTATTGCATCGATAGTCGCCGTTCGCCGACGGCCAGCTACGATGCCCATTTCACCAAAGCAATCGCCTGGCCCCAGCTTGACGATTTCCTGTGCGGATTTTCGCACTGCGACGTCGCCTTCGACGAGTACATAAAAAGACGGATCTTCTTCGCCTTCGCGAATGATCGGTGCGCTCGGTTTAATCGAAATCCAGTCGCCGGCATTGATGATTTCCCACATCTCGGCGTCGGGAAATTCGCTGAAGAAATCGAGTTTTTGAACCCGGCTAAACTTTTCCTGTTGCGTAGGCTGGCCGTCTGCATGGCGGATAAAGTCATAAATCAACGTCAGGTCGCCGGCCATATCGGCGCCGGTTTTGTAACGGTGTTCGCGATTCTTCGCCAGCGCACGGTTGATAATGCGTTGATAGATCTCGGGGATATCGGCGCGCAAGTCGACGACCGGTGTCGGCGGGCGGTCCTGGATCCGATGCTGTATTGCTTCCAGATTGCGCTCGGCGAACGGATGTTTGCCGGTGAGTAATTCGTACGCCACGACGCCAAGGGCAAACAGGTCGCTCTGTGTGGTGGCTTCTTCAAATCGTAACTGTTCCGGCGCCATGTACAACGGCGAGCCGGCGTGTTCGGCAGACTGCCCTTCCTGCAGATGGGGCACGACGGCCACACCGAAGTCCGTAATTTTTGCCTCGAGATTGTCGGTTATCAGAATGTTCCGCGGTTTGATGTCGCGATGAATGACACCCTTGCCATGCGCGTAGTCCAGCCCCATGGCGCACTGATACAGAATGTCAGTGACGTTCTTGATGCTGAGCAGATTCCCTATGCTGGTAAACGCCTCCAGCGTCGTGCCGCCGTGGACATACTCCATCACAATATAATAGCGATCCTGATCGACCCCGGCGTCGAATATGGCCGTGATATTCGGGTGCTTGAGCATGCCGGCAGCTTGCGCTTCGTTGAAGAACATCCTGCGGTACAGCGGGCCCGCGTCGTTCGATTGCACGTATTCGTCGAAAGCGACCTTGATCGCGACCGGGCGGTCGATGAACGGATCCTGGCCGAGGTACACGGTCGCCATGTTACCGCGCCCGATTGTTTTCAGGACCTGATATTTTCCGAGAGCCTCACCCTCGAGGGGACCCGGAGCGATGTGGTTCACGGGCACTGCTCCTGCCTCGGTAGTCTGCGTTGAGAGTCTGTCATTTATGCCAGGCAAAATGCGGGCAGCGCTGCGGAAGAAACTATAGTGTGCGGCCGACTGTCCGATACAATCAAGTGGAACACTATGTCCGCTATCGAGTCAAATTCACATTACGGATCATGGTTTTACGTTTCGTATGCTTTTACAATCACCGGCTCGCGGTCGATCGGGCTGCAATTATCGAGGAATACTTATGACCACACGCACATTAGCCCTGATGGCGGCCCTGTTGATGGGGGCGGCGGGGGCAAGTGCTGACTCCGCGCTCGAACAACGATTAACCGCAGCGGTTGCGCGTGTCCTCCCGGGTGTGGCGGTGACGGCAATCGGCCCTGGCCCGATTGCGGGGATTTACGAAGTTATGCTGGGTCCGTCCGTGCTGTACATCAGCGAGGACGGTCAATTCATTTTCAAAGGCGACGTATTCGACCTGAAAACCCTCGACAACGTCACGGCGTTGCGCCGCGGGGCAGCGCGCATGGAAGCATTTGCCGAGATCGGCGCCGACTCGATGATCGAGTTTGCGCCCGCTGGCGAGGTAGAAAGGACGATTTACATTTTTACGGATATCGACTGCGGTTACTGTCGGAAAATGCACCTCGAGGTTGGGGAGTTAAATGCCGCCGGAATCGCTGTTCGTTACCTGGCTTATCCGCGTACAGGCATCGCCGGCGAGTCGTACGACAAGGCTGTTGCCGTGTGGTGTTCGAAAGACCGACGCGAGGCGTTGACGGCGTCCAAGGCCGGGAAAACCCTGCGCGTGGCAACATGCCCGAACCCGGTGAAAGAGCAATATCGTTTGGGCGAGGCGATGGGCGTACGCGGCACGCCGGCTGTGTATTCCGATACCGGCGAGTCGATCGGCGGGTACGTGCCGGCCAGGGAACTCATCCGGATGCTTGGTGTGAATCAGGGTTAGCGAGCGGAGACAATATATGGTCCGGATCGGTGAGGCGAGTAAAACGGTGATGAACAAAGGCGCGACGATGCGCGGCCTGTGGCGTGTCGCAGCGCCATTGGCGTTGATTGCGCTGCTTGCCGGCTGCACGGATTCGAGGGATCCCGCCGAGGCGCTTGCCCGCGGCACGGAACTGTTGAACAGCGGTGACGTCGCGAGTGCCGTGATTGAATTGAAGAACGCGGTACAGGGCGCCCCCGACGATGCAACTGCGAGGGAAACGCTCGGTCGTGCCTATCTTCAGGCCCGGGATGCGCCGGCGGCGTTGAAAGAGTTGCGTCGCGCGCGCTCGCTTGGCGGGCAATCCGACGAATTGAATCAGGCAATTGCCAAGGCGCTCATTTACGCCGGCGAGATGGACGACGCGGCGACGGAGCTGGCGCTCAACAGCGATGATAACAACCCGCAATGGCTGACTGTGCAGGGCTTGCTTGATCTTGCGGTTGGCCGATTCGAAGAGGCTCGGGGGGTTCTCGAACGCGCGCTGGAAATCGAACCGAATAATCTTGAAGCGCGCCGCGCCGCCATCAGTGCAGCAATTGGACTTGGAGAACCTGCAGCTGCGCGCATTGAGGTGGACGCCGCACTCAAGCTGACGCAGGACGATTTCGATGTGTGGATGCTGAAAGGCGAACTCGATCGCCACGACAAGAACCATCGATCTGCCGTTGAGGCGTACACGAACGCGCTGAAAATCGTTCCCGGAAGCCCGTTGGCGCTTCTGCAGCGCGCAGGGGCACGCATTTCGCTTGACGATATCGACGGCGCGATTGCCGATCTGGATGCGATCGGCGACGCCTCGAATGAGGACCCGCGCGCCGTCTTTCTCCGGGCGATCATCGCACGGCAACGGGGCCAGACAAACGCGGCGTTACGTTATCTGCGACAGATTCTCGTGGTCATTCCGGATCACCGCCCGACGCTGATGCAAGCGGCTACGATCCACTACGAAGCGGGAGAGTTCACCCAGGCCACAGAGTATGTTGAACGCCTGCTCGCGGTTGATCCGGGTAACCCCGAGTATCAGCGCATGCGCGGCGCAATTCAGTTAGCTGCGGGTCATCTCGATACGGGCCTGGGTAATCTCGAAAACGTCGAGATTGCCGATTACACCGATCCCAATCTGCTTGCGTTGCTCGGCACTGCTTACCTGCGTCACGGCAAGGTCCGGCAGGGCACGGAATCGCTGAAACGCGCCCTTGCGCTTGATCCGGAATCGGTACCGATCCGTACGCAGCTTGCGTTCAGCCGCATGCGCGCGGGCGAGCTTGAACAGGCCCTGGACGAACTTGCGGAAATCCGCAAGGACGATCCGGAGTTCATGCTTGCGGCCGTCCTGCAGACGTTTGGTCACGCGGCACTTAAAGAAACCGATCGCGCTTTCGCGATCGCCGATGAACTCGTCGAATCCAGGCCTGACGCAGCGATCGTCCGGAACCTGCGGGGCTATCTCCATGCCGCGCTGGGGGATGATACGGCCGCGCACAAGGATTTCGAAGCGGCGGCCGAGCTGGATCCGACGTTTTTTCCAGCATATTTCAACCTCGCGCGCTTGGCGATCAAGGGCGGCGATCATGCGCAAGCCGTGAACACCTTGCAGAAAGTCCTCGATCAGGACGCGAACCAACCCGAGGCCTTGCTTTATCTCGCCGTTGTCCGGCAACGGGAGGACGACGAGGAAGGTGCAGCAAAGCTCTGGCAACAGGCCGCGGAGCACAATCCGGATGCTATCGAACCACGGGTATTCCTGTCGCGGCATTTCCGGCATCGCGGTGAGGTGAAAAAAGCGCAACGCTACGCGGAAGAGGCGTTCGAGGTTGGGCCGTACGTACCGGCGGCGCAGTTCGAGTTTGCGACGCTGAGTTTGTTTGCCGGCGAAGCCAAAAAAGCCGGTCCGGCAATTGAAGCCCTCATCGAGCGTTTTCCGACCGCGCCTGAACCACTTGAACTCAAAGCGCGTGCACAGGAAATAAGCGGTGATCTCGGCTCATTAAAAGACACGCTGCAGCAATTGATAGCGCTTGCGCCGGACTCGCCGAAGCCCCGTGTCGCGATGGCGCGATTACATTTGCAACAGAGTGAATTCGACGAGGCGCGTAAAATTGCCGAAGAATTGTCCCGCGACGAAAACTTTTCGGCAGAGGGTTTCGATCTGCTCGGGGACGTTCATTATGCGGAGAATTCCCTTGCTGAAGCAGCCGCTGCGTACGAGAAATCCCACACGCTCAAGGCGACATCGCAATCGTTACTGAAACTGAACGCCGTGAAGCGTCGCCTTGGCGGCGCGGGATCCGGAATGCTTGACGATTGGCTGTCGACAAATCCGGACGACGCCGGCGTCCGAATTGTCAAGGCAACAGCGGATCTCGAAGCGGGGAAAACGGATACGGCCGTTGCCGATTACGAAAAGGTGCTCGAATCGACGCCGGACAGTATTGTTGCCTTGAATAATCTTGCCTGGCTTTACTCGGAGCGGGACGATCCGCGGGCACTTGAGTATGCGAAGCGAGCGCATGAACTCGCGCCCGCGCGGGCCGAAATCAGCGATACCTACGGCTGGATATTGTACCGTGCGGGCAAGTTCGAACAGGCCCTGGACTTGCTGCAAAAAGCTGCCACAGCCGACGCCGGGAACGCGGACATTCGTTTTCACCTCGCCAGCGCTCTGGCGGCGACGGGCGATAAGCAGCAGGCGCTCGGGCATCTTGAGGCCATTCTGTCTGACGATTCCTCGTTTCCTTCGCGGGACGAGGCGGTGGAGTTACAGAAAACCCTGCACCAGTGAGTTGAGCGCCTCGGGGTGATTTCGCGGGGAACGTACTGCTGCGCGTGCGGTGAAACGCTTCAGGGATATCGCGTCAGCGCCTTCAATGTAACAATCGTTTCATTACCGTTCTTCTCGCGATGCGCGACTTTCACCGGCAGATAGCCGAGTTCCCGCGCGCACCAGAATATAGTTCGCTTCTTGTCGTCGGTGTTGGCGCGAACAACCTTGACCGCCGCATAACTTCCGGCATCGGTATCTACCGTTTCCGTTTCCGCGATAACCGGTGTGTAGACTTTATCGCGACCGCGATCCGTAATGCGGTAATGCAAAGCCGTTTTGCCAAGTTCGAGGTCGTGCATGATCTGCGCCTGGTACACGAGCTTGTCGAGGACAGGTTCTTCGTGCGAGTTCGTCAGGATCTCGCCGTTGTAGAGCGTTTCTGATGTGCCCGCACTGCGATCGAATGTGGTCGCGATGGAGCGTGGCTTGCGCTTGTTCCTGCGCTCATAAGTGTAATGTTCCGGCAGGAAATGGCCGTCGCGAAACGTTCCGCTGCTGACTTCCCGCAATTCGTCCGAGCGCATGAATGCGGCGAGCCCGGTTGCGCGGATTTCCGATTCGAAACGGTAATTGCCGGCTTCGTCGATACGATACTTGCGTTGCATTTCACCGACGGTGATCGGACCGAGTTTCAGCGCATACGTGGCATCATAGCCGGATTCCGCACGGGCGCCGGACGCGAGTGCGCATGCACACACGAGGCAAGCAATAAATCGCAGCATGTCTGGAGAATGTCGTCGCTGATTACCAGTGTGCTTAGTGATAGGATCGGCGCCAAAGTTCCAATGCGCCTGACCGGTCCGGTGGCCGGCTGAGCACAATTCTACAAGCACATTCATCATCATGACTACGCCGCTCAAATCGCTCGTCCAGGGAAACGTGCTCGTCATCGGAGATGTGATGCTCGATCGTTACTGGTCCGGCCCGACCCGGCGGATCTCCCCTGAAGCGCCGGTTCCCGTCGTGAAGGTGATCGAGGAAAGCGAGCGTGTCGGTGGCGCAGCGAATGTTGCGGCAAACGTTGCGGCAATGGGCGCAAACGTTGCACTCATCGGAGGGGTGGGGGCGGATCCGGCGGGAGAGCGACTCGAGCAGTTGTGTCGCGCGCGTGGAATCGAAGTCATGTCCATTCGTGACGCAGCGGTCGAGACGACGGTCAAACTGCGGGTGATGAGTCAACACCAGCAACTATTGCGGCTCGACTTCGAATCGGATCAGGCAGCGTATGCAAGCGCGGAAATCGAAACAAGGTTTCGCTCCGGAGTTGAGAAGGCGGATGTCGTCGTCCTTTCAGACTACGACAAAGGCTTGCTCCAGGACAGCCAATCGCTGATCGCAATTGCCCGGAAGGCGGGCAAACCGGTGATCGTTGATCCCAAATCGAATGATTACGAGCGCTATTCCGGCGCCAGTCTCGTCACGCCCAATTACACGGAATTCGAAGCCTGCGTCGGCCGCTGCCGTGATGACGCGGATATTATCGAGCGAGCGCGAATTCTGTGTCGGCAACACGCGTTGGAATCCCTGCTGATTACCCGCGGCGAGCGCGGCATGGTACTCGTGCGCGGCGACGAGGCACCGCTCGTGCTCGGCGCCGATGCGCGTGACGTCTTTGATGTAACCGGCGCGGGCGACACCGTTTGCGCGGCGCTCGCAACGGGGCTTGCTGGCGGTATGGATCTCGGCGACGCGGTGCGCTTCGCGAATACGGCCGCCGGGATCGCAGTCGGCAAATCCGGTACCGCGACGGTTAGTCTGCGCGAGATTGCGCGAGCTTTCGCCGGCCCGAAGGGCAACTCGGCAGTACGCACGATCCTCGCCGACGAGATTGTCGAATCGGTCGTGCAGACTGCGCGCGAATCCGGCGAACGCATCGTCATGACGAATGGTTGTTTCGACATCCTCCACGCTGGTCACGTCACGTACCTGAATCAGGCGAAAGCACTGGGTACCCGATTGCTTGTGGCGGTAAATTCCGACGCGTCGGTTGCCCGACTGAAAGGGACAGGACGTCCGCTGCACAAACTTGTCGATCGCATGACTGTCCTGGCCGCACTGGGCGCCGTCGACTGGGTCGTAAGCTTCGACGCGGACACGCCGGCGGAACTCGTCCGACGGGTAAATCCGCACGTGCTCGTGAAGGGTGGCGATTATGCTGTTGCGGAAATCGTGGGCGGTGATCATGTGTTGAGCACCGGCGGTGAAGTCCTGACCTTGCCGTTGGTTGACGGCTTGTCGACATCAAGCGTCGTCGCGCGCCTCGCGGAAGACTCGGGAGCAGGCACCTGATGATAGTGGTTACCGGCGGTGCCGGCTTCATCGGCAGCAACCTCGTGCATACGCTGAATGCCCGGGGTCGGGACGAGATCATCGTCGTGGACGATCTGACCGATGGCCACAAGTTCGCCAACATAGCAACGGCGAACATTGCGGATTACCTCGATTCAAGCGAGTTTCGCCGTCTGTTCGAGCGCGATCCCACGTTCGATATAGAACGCATCTACCATCTCGGAGCCTGCTCCACGACGACCGAATGGAACGGCAAGCTGATGATGGATTTGAACTACGCGTATTCGCGTGATTTGCTGCAATGGAGCGCGCGCGCGTCGATTCCCGTCGTGTACGCTTCGAGCGCCGCAATTTACGGCGGCGCGGCCGCGTTTTCCGAAACCGCCGACAACGAAAAACCACTGAATGTTTACGGGTATTCGAAATGCCTGCTCGATCGTCACGTTGCCGCAAACTACACCGGCGGTCACCCCCAGACCGTCGGCTTGCGTTACTTCAACGTGTATGGGCCGCGCGAGCAGCATAAGGGCGGCATGGCGAGTGTTGCTTATCATCTGAACCGGCAGCTGATCGAAACCGGGACCGTGCGTCTGTTCGACGGTTACGATGGTTATGCCGAGGGGGAGCAACGACGCGATTTCGTACATGTAGACGATGTCGTCGCGGTCACCCTGTGGTTTGCCGAACACCCGGACGTTTCCGGCGTGTTCAATTGCGGCAGCGGGAGGGCGCAAACGTTCAATGATGTCGCCAAAGCCGTAATCGCCTGGCACGGTCGCGGCGAGATCGAATACATCCCGTTTCCAAACGAACTGAAAGGCGCCTATCAGAGCTTCACGCAGGCGGACTTAACAAAGCTGCGCGATGCGGGCTATGCGGGAACGTTCAAACCGGTGGACGTTGGTGTGCGTGAATATCTCGACTGGCTGAACGCTTGATACTCATCTACACGGCCGCCTTCACATTGCTCGTTCCGGCGTTGCTGGTACGGCTTTTCGTTCGCGGCATGCGTGACCCCGATGCGCGGAAACGCTGGCGCGAGCGCTTCGGCCATGGCTTGCCGGATTTCAGGTCGCGTGGTCGCCCGGTGTGGATTCATGCCGTTTCCGTTGGTGAAGCGATCGCGGCGGGCCCGGTAATCGAATACCTGCTGGAAAAACATCCCCGGACTCCGTTGCTCGTGACAACGACGACTGCAACCGGCGCGGCCACCGTGCGGCAACGTTTCGGGACCTCGGTAGAACACCGCTACTTCCCTTATGATTTGCCCTGGGTCGTGCGCCGTTATCTGCGCCGGATTGATCCGCGCCTGTTGATCCTGATGGAGACGGAGTTGTGGCCGCATTTGTTGCGCGGCTGCAAAGCCCGCAAGACACCGGTGATTATCGCGAATGCGCGAATGTCAGCCCGATCGGCGGCGCGCTATGCGCGCTTCGCCAGCGTCATGAACCCGCTGCTGGGTGCGGTCGAATGTATCGCTGTGCAGGGCGCGGACGACGGGGAGCGATTTATCGCGCTTGGTGCCGAGCGGGATGCCGTTGTCGTTACCGGCAGTCTCAAGTTTGATATCGAGTTGCCGCCGAGTGTCGTTGAGTCGGGCGAGGCGATCAGACGTTTGCTCGGTGTAAACCGAGCGGTGCTCATGGCTGGAAGCACGCGCGATGGCGAAGAGCCAATGTTGCTGGAAGCGTACACCCGATTGCGCGAGTCGCGGCCGGACTTGTTACTGCTGATCGCCCCGAGGCACCCGGAGCGTTTTGACGCGGTTGCGGATCTATGTGAGCGGTCCGGGCTGCGCGTCGTGCGGCACAGTTCGGCACCAGGGTGCCCCGCCGAGATCCAGGTCTACCTCATCGACACGATGGGGGAACTGCCGACGTTCTACGCGGCTGCGGACGTTGCTTTCGTCGGCGGATCGCTGGTGCCGTGCGGCGGCCATAATGTGCTTGAACCGGCGGCGCTGGGTATTCCGGTTGTCGTCGGCCGTCATACATACAACTTCAGTGAGATCGTACGCATGCTGCGCAGCGCCGGAGCGCTCGTACAAGTGGCAGGTCTCGATGGTCTGGTGCGGGCCGTAGAACTCTGGATTGCAGACGGCGAGGTGCGGGACAACGCGGGCGCCGCGGGTCGGCGCATCGTGCTGGACAATCGGGGCGCGACGAAAAGGCTCGTTCTCGCGATCGCAGCGACGCTTGATCCCGGTGCCGATATCGTTTTCTAGAACGGGCTTATTACCGCAGGAAACTGCGAACTTCGTGCGCAATCCAAAATCGAAACTATCGAATCGATCCGGTTATAATCCCGTCACAAGGGCGCGGGACGAAACCGCACGACAAACGGCAGCGGAGACGAGTACGATGCAAAACTGGAGTAAGCGTGGTGCTGTAATTGCAGGGTTTCTCTGCGTCATCTGGAATGCCTCCTCGCAGGCGCAGGTGTTTGCCTATCCGAATCTCGGTCAGTCCGAGGAACACCAATCGCGCGACCGCTTCGAATGTCATCAGTGGTCCGTCAGCCAGACCGGATTCGATCCGACGACCGCGCCTCCGCTGCCGGCGCGCCAGGTGGTGGCGCCGGTCCCGCCGCCAACTCAGGGATATAGCGATTACCAGCGGCAGCAACCGAGAAACCGCGGTTTCCTCGGGATCGGCGACGGTGGATTTTTCGAAGGCGGCGGTCTCGTCGGGGATGCGGC
Organism: Gammaproteobacteria bacterium; assembly: GCA_965216305.1. Taxonomy (GTDB): domain Bacteria; phylum Pseudomonadota; class Gammaproteobacteria; genus UBA11873. Next base: position 1,912,383 of record OZ244144.1, read on the forward strand.
AACGGGAGCCGCTTTGGGCGCTGCCGGCGGGGCGATTGCCGGCGATGCCGGTCAGGGCGCTGCGATCGGCGCCTTAGCGTCGACAGTTTTCGGCGCCGTCTCGCGATCGAGCAGCAGTTCGCGCCAGCCGCCGCCCGGTCATTATGAGCAGCAACGCCAACAGCAGCAGTACTACCAGCAACAACAGCAAGCGCAGGCCGATCAGATGTATCTCGAACGTCAGGATCGGGTGGCGGAATATAATCGCGCTTACAGTGCGTGCATGCGAAGCCGGGACTACACGGTTAATTAGGCGCGCATTCTCATCGCGACGACCAGGCCCTGCTAATTGCGACAGCGGCGCTCGTTGCGGCGCCGGGATCAGCGCAGCATCGCGGAAATGGCTTTGAAATGCTCGTGACGTGAATCAACGAGCCATTCGAAGATTGCCGATTCGGCACTGATGATGCCAACGCCGGCCTGGCGCAATCGATCGAGCGCATTCTGGTAATTTTCGAGCCGTCGCGAACACACGGCATCTTCCACTACGTACACATCATATCCGGCTGCCAGTAAATCCATCGCCGACTGCAGCACGCAGATGTGCGACTCCATGCCGACAATAATCATCTGTTTTCGCTTCGCGCGTTCGAGTACGTCATCGAATCCCTGCGCTGCAACGCAACTGAAGCCGGTCTTGTCCAGGGTTACCGCGGCAGCGGGCAGGGCATCGCTGATGTCCGTGATTGTCGGCCCGAGACCGTGCGGGTACTGCTCGGTCACCAGTACCGGGACGTCCAGCAAACCCGCCGCGCGTGACAACAGGGCGGTGTTGGAGATCACCCGGTTCAATACCTTCGTCGGCATTGCCTGTCCGAGTTTCGTTTGGATATCGATTACCAGTAGCAGGCTGTTTTCGACGTCACACTTATCCTGTGTGGCGGTTCTTGACCCCTTGGTCATGACGGACTCCTCTACTGTTGTGTCGGGTAGCGGCGCCGGAGGTGGCGTGAGATGCGGATCCTCCGGGCGAGAAACTAGTTAATCAGCCAACTGTTAGCGATGTTCAAATCTTCCGCGACGAGGGTCCCCGCGGCTTGTTTTAATCGCAACACATCAACGATGTAATCGTAGCGAGCGCGGGAGAAGTCGCGCTTGGCCTGAAAAAGTTCGCGCTGGGCGTCAACGACATCAACGGCGGTTCTCGTCCCCACTTCGAATCCGGCTGTTGTCGAATCGACGGCGGTTTCCGAAGAGATTACGGCCTGGCTCAATGCCTTCACAGTGCTGATCTGCGCGATAACGCCGAGATATGCCTGGCGTGTTTCGCGGAAGACGGCGCGCTGTGCCTGTTCGAGTCGTTCAAGTGCCGCAGTGTATTCGTGGCGCGCCTGACGCGTGCGCGAAACAACGCGGCCACCTTCGTAGAACGGGACATTCAATTCCAGCGTGATGTCACTCTGGTGGGTTTCACTGGAGCCGAAGCGACCACCCTGTTCGTTGTAACTGTGGGTACCGTTGAGGTCCAGGGTCGGGTAATGTCCGGCGCGCTGTATCTTGATCTCCTCGAACGCGATTTCCGACGCTACGCGTGCCGCGGCCACCTCGAGATTCTGCTCGAGCGCTGTTTCGGTCCACGTATCGATATCGGTGGGATCCGGTGGTGCGAGGTTTACGCCTTCGCCGAGTCGGGCGAGTTTCTCGTAATACACTTCTGTCGTTTCGCGTAGTGCCTCACGTGCATTGTCGAGTTCGTTCATCGCGACAATTTCACTTGCAATAGCGCGGTCGAAGCCCGCCTGTGCTTCCTGCACGTCGGTAATGGCGATCAATCCAACTTCGAAACGCTGTTGCGCCTGCTCGAGTTGGCCTTGCAATGATTGCTTTTCGGCTGTCGCAAAATCGAGATTGTCCTGCGCCGCCAAAACGTCGAAGTATCGCTCGGCGACGCGGACAATCAGGGCCTGCCGGGCGGCGTCCAGTTCGTATCGCGCCTGCTGCAGTCGTTTGTCGGCCTGGCCGAGGGCAAGGTAGCGGTCGAACCGGATTACCGGCTGGGTCAGGGTCGCGCGGTACTGCTTGCCCCAATAGTACACAACACCGTCTTGTCCGAACGAGTCCACGAGCGTGATGTCCTGGCGCACGCGACCCAAGGTGCCGTTGAGGCGCAGTTCGGGCAGAAACGCCGCAGCTTTAGCCTGCGGCACGCCTTCAGCGACGGCAAGAGCCGTCGCCTGTGATTCGCGGTATTCGGGATCTGTCGTGATGGCCTGATCGAGCACTTCCGCGAGATCGACCGCGCCCGCCGGGGGCGCGATCAGGCCGATCAGACAGGGCACGGCAACCAATGTGCGGAGAATTCGAGCGGTTGTTTGCGTGCTGGATCTCATGAGCACAAGTTTCAATCCGACTGTCAAAATTTGAACTTCGCGGTGCCTTCGCCGCCGACGAGGGGCTTCAGCACGGTTTCGAACAACGATTCGGTGGTGAATTCGTCTTCGCCGACGCGGGTTACCAACAAGGCTTCCATTGCAGGCCTGGAGCCGACGATCATAAACAGGCGTCCGCCGATTGTGAGTTGTCGCTCGATTCCGGGGCGCGCCGTTGCGAGCGAGCCGGTGAGGGCGATAGCTTCGAACGGTTCGCGTGGCTTCCAGCCGTCAATGCCATCGCCTTCGATGCATTCGACGTTCGTGATGCCGTGTTCCTCAAGACGCCGGGTCGCGGACGCAAGCAGCGCGCCATGCAGTTCAACGGTCGTCACCTGAGCGCAATTGTGTGCCATCAGCGCGGCGAGGTAGCCGCTCCCGGTGCCGATTTCGAGCACGCGATCCGAGGGGACGAGGTTAAGTGCCTGGACGATGCGCGCCTCGAGTTTCGGCGTCATCATCGCTTCGCCGTAACCGAGCGGGATCTCGGTGTCGGAATATGCGAGCTTGCGGTAGGCCTCGGGTACGAATTCGTCGCGCGGGATGGCGCTGACAGAATCGAGAACGTTCTGGTCCAGCACGTCCCAGGTCCGGATCTGCTGCTCGACCATGTTGAATCTGGCTTGTTCGAAGTCCATTGGGTGTCCGTATCATTTAACGAGGAAAAAGTTCGCCAAGCATAATGCCAACGGCCCCCGATTCTAAGCGACAGCTGTGCTGCACCGCCAGATGGGATCGGGTGACGACCAATAAACTCATAGTGTTCGGTTACTTAGCTACGATTCTACAACTGTTATAGAGCATTGACTAACAATTCGTCCCGATTGCCGGCAAAACCGGGCAATTGCGGACCTGCTGGCCGGTTGCCGCGATGCGACGGGTACTCAGCGCTTGCTTCGGCGCACAACATCAGCAGGCCACTTTCCGGCATCCGTGCGAGTGCAAATTCCGGCTTGAACAGCGCGCGCTTCCCGTCCGCCGCAATACGCGCGAGCGCCGGTGCGGTGTCGGCCCGCAGCGCATCCGCATTGCGGACCAGGTCGATACTGCTATCGAGATCAGGCGGGACCCCGTCACGGTAGGTCTGGACCCAGCCGCCGTCCGGGTGCGCGTGGTGCGATGCGCCTTCGGCAAGGGCGCGGCGGGCGAATTGCCCGAATTCCCTGCCGCCGCTCGCACCCCGAAATCTGATTGCGAGGCCGGCGATGGCGACGCGATCGGCGAGCGAGAGCGCGCCTGAGCGCTGCCGGAATTCCGCCTCGCGCGCGCACAGTTTGTCCGCGAGATACTCGAAACCCGCAAGCGCGTCGGTGCGTAGCCGGCGGTGGTCGTAAAGTTCGGCAAACGCACCGCTTGCCGTTACATACCATGCGTGCTCGCATATCCGCGACGCAACGTGGGGCGGCGCGAATGTCTGCGCCATATCGCTTGCAGAGGGTGCGTACCCGGCCGCGACGAAACGGGTGAGTTGGGCGACAACGCGGACGTGGGCACACGAGCGTTCTAACCCGCCGATGGTGGCAAGCGCCTGGATCGCTACTGCCTGGCCGGACAGCGTGCGGGACGCGCCCGGCGTATTCCACGCCAAGCCGGTGGCGTAATGTGCCGCGCCGCCTGCAGGATCGCAGACGAGCTTTTCGAGCCCGCGGGCGTAGCGTTGCACCATTGTGACGGCGCGGTCATCTCCGGCGCGCGCGAGGTGCGCGGCGAGCTCCAGTTGATGCAGGTCGATGAACTTGATCGCGCCGGGCGGGCCGCCGTGGTGCCAGTCGAAGGCGGCATAATGACGGCGCAGTAATTCGTCGCGCAGCAGCGGCGCGGCCGCCTCTTTGTTGAGGCCCTGCCGGGATGTTGCAGGGCCGCGCGGGCAATGGGTTTTCAGGCGTAGATACATGCAACGGACCTCCTGGTGCAGGCAACGAGGGAAAAACCGGTCACGAACCGAACGCCGGCAAGCGCACGTACGGTTCGGACCGCAAGGCCGCGGAGAGCGGCCGGGAGGGGGAGGAAAAGCGTCACACGGGGCTGAACAAGACGAGGGCAGCGACACACGAGAACAGGCCCGTGGCCACGACCGCGCCGGCAATCGCACCGAGCGTAAGACAGGACACGGAACCCCGGATAACCGTTGCGGGGTCCGGGCGGAACTGACGACCAGGCTGCCCCGCGCTCATGTCGACTCCGGCGTGCTCGTCACGGTAATTGATACGCGGCGGTCGTACAGTTGTCCGGCATGGTCCCTGACGTTCGCACTGGCGCGATTCTCGCCATGAAGATGCGTTTTGATCCGTGCGGGATCGACGCCCTGGCGGATCAGGAACGCAGCCACGGATTGAACGCGTTTCGCGCTCAGGGTGAGATTATGATTGCGCGAACCTCGAACGTCCGCGTAACCGTCGAGCTCGATGACAATGTCGTCGCGCGCACGCGCGAGTGCGGCCGTGGTGCGCAGCATCGGCCATAAGGCCTGAGCAATGTGCGCGCTGTCGGTTTGGAACAGGATATTGCCCACCGTCGCCACGGACGGTAAAGCTGGCGCCAGTGCCGCCGTGGCTGGCCACGGCCCTTCGGCGCTCGCGAAACTCGCGTAAGCAGCGGCCCAGAGCAACAGTGCGCGGATACGTGATTTTGCGAATGACATAGAACATCTCCTTCATCGTGTGTAGCGGGAGCGCCTGATCGCGGCGCCGACACCATGGATTAAACCGTGCCGATATGCGCTGGCGTGTCGGCAAACGGCCAATCCCGGGCGGAATTCGGGCGAAAATATGGAAAATCCTGCGCTGGGCAGGGAAGTGGCTCTGGCATCGGCTAAAGTAGCCGCGCCCGTAACGGAACCACGGAGAGGCTGCTAATGTCGCGTACTGTTGCCATCGTCGAAGATGACGCCCCGATCCGAAACAATTACGCCGATGCGCTGCGGCGCCAGGGCTACCGTGTGCAGACGTTCGCGAATCGTGACGAGGCAATGAATTCGTTCCGCGCGCGCGTGCCCGACCTCGTTCTGCTCGATATTGCGCTGGCCGACGAATTTGATGCCGGCTTCGAAATGTGTCGTGAGCTGCGGGTTATGAGTCGCAAATTGCCGATCATCTTCCTCACCGCGCGCGACAGCGATTACGACGCGATCGCCGGATTGCGGCTCGGCGCTGACGATTACCTCACGAAGGACGTATCCCTGCCCCATATTGCTGCGCGGATCAGTGCCTTGTTTCGTCGCGTCGAAGCGCTCGCCGACCCAACTGACCAACGCCACGAGCGCAGTTGCGGCGATCTCACGGTCGATCCTGATCGGGTGGCGGCCCGCTGGCGCGGGCACGCGGTGGATTTGACACTGACTGAATTCTGGATCGTCAATGCACTGACGAAGATCCCGGGACATGTGAAAACGCGCGAGCAACTGATGCAGGATGCGAATGTTGTTGTCGATGACACGACCGTAACTTCGCACATCAAGCGCATCCGCAAAAAATTTCTCGCCATCGACTCCGGCTTCGACAGCATCGAAACGGTCTACGGTATGGGCTACCGCTGGACGACGACGCCCGGCTCAGGCTGAGTTTCCGCCATGCCAAGGATCACGATCCGCCTGAAATTATTGCTGTTGTCCGTTGCGATGCTCAGCATCCCGTACGTCGGTTTTCAGTATCTGAGGGAAACGGAACGCTACCTGCAAAGCAGTCTCGAGGACGCCTTGCTTGCGGTTGCGGGCGCGCTGGCAATATCACTCCAGGACCAGAGGAACCTGTTTCGCACCACCGACGACGAACACAGTACGACGTATCCGTTGTTCGTTCATGCACTGGGCTACCCGCCGCATATCGATGGCTACACTGACGACTGGGCTAGCTATCGATTATGGTCCGACCGATTTCCCGCGGGGATCGAGCCGACGTCGGGCGCTTCCGCCGCGGCGGGGTTCGAGCTTGTCGTTGGCGAACATGATCAGTATCTGAACGTGCTGATCGAGGTCACCGATGATGTTCATATCTATCAGCGCGCGGGCAGGTTTGGCCCGGAGTCTGCGGATACGGTGGAACTCGTGTTACCGGGCACGCCTGGGAAACCGCGGCGGATCTATCTCGGCACCGCGGGGCCGGGTCCCGTCACGGCGTACAGCATCACGGAGAACTGGGATTTCAGTAGAACCCGCCACCCGATAACGAATGTCATCGGCGAGTGGCGCGAGACGGACACCGGCTACGTGGTTGAGTTGCGCTTGCCGCTTGCGCTTGCCGGCAATGCGCTCGGCGTTGTCGTCCACGACAAGGATGCATTGTCGAAACCCTCGCAAGCCGTCGCCAGCGTGCGTGGCCCGCACGACGCATTGCCCAACGCGCTGCTACGCACTTCCGGGCAACTGCAGCGCATGATCGCGCGGGTCGGGCTGAAAAAAGGTCGCCGGATCTGGATCATCAACCGTTCCGGGCAGGTGCTTGCCAGCGGTGGCAGCCTCGCGAGCGAGTCGAAGCGCGGCGCGATCAATTTTCTGTATACATGGGTACTGCCGAGCGCACATGACTCGTTCGAGGACGACCTCAAATCGGCATCCCGATTGCGTGGCGCCGAGGTGCTGCGGGCGCTCAATGGGGAATCTGCGACGCGCTGGCGTTCCTCACCGGACGAACGCGCGGTAATCGTCTCGGCGGCCCACCCGGTACGTGCCGGCAACGAGCTGGTCGGCGCAATCGTCGTCGAAGAGACGACGAACAGCATTCAGACCCTGCAGCGCGACGCGATGGCCTCGCTGTTCAATCAGTCGATCGCCGTTTTTCTCGGGGTATCGTTGATCCTGCTGTTGTACGCCAGCCGATTGTCGTTTCGCATCGGCAGACTCCGTGACCAGGCCGAGCAGGCGATCGATCCGTACGGTCGGGTGATCGGGTCGATTTCGCAAAGCACGGCGAACGATGAACTCGGTGATCTGTCGCGCAGCTATTCGACGATGCTTGAGCGTCTCGCTGAATACAACGCATATCTTGAAAGCATGGCGGCCAAGTTGTCGCACGAATTACGGACGCCGCTCGCGGTTGTTTCTTCGTCATTGCAGAATCTCGATACCTTGCCCGACACCGCGGCTGCGGATCCGTACCTGGAACGGGCGCGGGAAGGCATGGCGCGACTGCACTCACTCGTGTCCCGCCTGAGCGAGGCCGCCAGACTGGAGCAATCGGTAGCGAGTGCGGAAATTGCCCGCCTTGGCTTGCTTGATCTCGTCTCCGGCTGCGTCGAAGGTTACCGCGCAGCGTACGCGGACCGGCGCTTCGAACTGCAAGCAGGCGCCGGTGAGTTCGACATCGAGGGTTCGGATGATCTGCTGGCGCAATTGCTCGACAAATTGATCAGTAATGCCGTCAGTTTCGGCACGCCGGATACGCCAATCGTGGTTTCACTCGAGGAGTTGCGCGACGAGATCTCGCTCACCGTGGTGAATTACGGCAGCGTGTTGCCTTCGGCGATGCAGAAACAGATCTTCAATTCGATGGTGTCACTGCGCGAAGCACGAACCGACAACGAACCGCATCTCGGGCTTGGCCTGTTCATTGCCCGCCTTATTGCGGAATTCCATGGTGGCAGCATACGCGCGTACAACCTCGACGATGCGAACGGCGTTGCGTTCGAGGTTACGCTGCCGCTTTCGAATTCGCCGCTGCCGTGACGTTTGCGCGCTCGACACATTTCAGCGCACCGGCGAGTTCGTCGATGCCCGCGCTGGTCGGATTGCAGCGCTCGCTCAGGTAGCGACGCCACTGGCGCGCGCCGGGTTGCCCCTGGAACAGGTAGTGCAGCGGCTTCGCGAGATGTCGCAGATAAGTACCGGCCGCGAGTTCCTTTTCAGCATAAGTGCAGTATCGGTCGAAAATTGCGAAGCGGTCCTGCGGCGGTGAATCGCTGCCGAAAAACGTGCGATCAACTTCGGCCAGCAGATATGGATTCTGGTAAGCGGCACGACCGAGCATGACGCCGTCAACCGGGCGACCGATGTCGGTGGCCTTGCCCAGCGTCTCCAGACCACCATTGATTACGATCGTCAGGTGCGGGAAATCGACTTTCAATCGGTGCACGACATCGTAGCGCAGCGGGGGGATTTCGCGATTCTCACGCGGGCTCAGGCCATCAAGCCAGGCTTTACGGGCATGCACAATGAGCACCTTGCAGGCGGCGGCATCGAGCGCGTCGACAAAGCTGAGCAGTTCGTCGTAGGAGTCACTGCGGTCAATCCCGATCCGGGTCTTGACAGTAACGGGAACGCTGACAGCCTGTTGCATCGCGGCGACGCAATCGGCCACGAGTGCGGGTTCCGCCATGAGGCAGGCACCGAATTTTCCCGACTGGACGCGGTCGCTCGGACAGCCGACATTCAGATTTATCTCGCAGTAGCCCGCGGCTTCGCCAAGCTGTGCTGCCCGTTCGAGCGACGCCGGCTCGCTGCCGCCGAGTTGCAGCGCGACGGGATGCTCGTCCGGCGAGTGACGGAGAAACCGATCCGGGTCGCCATACAACAGCGCATCGCAGACGACCATTTCCGTATACAACCGTGCCTTGGCCGACATGATGCGTGCCAGCATGCGAAAGTGCCGGTCCGTGTACTGCATCATCGGCGCTACGCAGAATCGCCACAGCGAGTGCTTACGCGCGGACTGCGTGGAATCAACCATGGCGCGTGGCCTCGGCAAGAATTCTCCGGGTGAGCGCCGTGCGTAGATAAAATCCCCGCGGCAACGATGTCACCGGAGCCCCGTCCGCGCCGAACGTTGCCGTGCGGTCGTCGCGTGTAAACGCTTTCGGGCGCACCTGCAGGTAGGTACCCATGCGGGCATCGAGATCTTCCAGCCGGCCGAGCGCGATGTGTTCGATATGCTCTTCCCAGTCCGCTTGCAGAATCGCGGCGTCGCGCGCGCTTGGGCGCCACAGAATGGGGTTCCCCACGCGGCGTTGCTGGAGCGGAATATCCCGCGCTGCCTCAACCGGGATCCACAGCACGCATTCGAGTTTTGCCCGTACTGTCGAGTGCGCCCATTGCATGCCGGTGACATCGGCGAGCGGGACGGCGGAGACGAACGTCGATTCCTGCGGTTGCCGTCGCGCGTTCAGTGGCAGTGTTTTCAGTTCTATACCGAGTGCTTCGAAGTCCGGTACCGGACGCGATTGCGCGGTTGCGCCGAGCAATACTTCGAGCAACTCGCCAACCCAGCCTTTTGCGCGGCGCAGGTTCTCGGGCGCGTGGCCGCCCGCGTGTTGAGCCAGTTCGCCGAGCGATTTCCCGGCGAGTTCACCGGCACGTGCGAGCAGTTCACGCTCGTCGGCGGGCGGGTCGATCCGCCGCGCGGCGGAGCCGGTCGCCAGCGGACGTGAGTAGCTGTCAGTCCTCGAGTTCATCAAGCACGGCCTGGCGTAATTGCGCGGTGCGTTCACCTGATTCAAGTCGACGATTATCGCGATCGGTAATATAGAAATAATCCTCGGCGCGCGCACCAAACGTCGCGATGCGCGCATCGTGAAGACGCACATCACACTGCTGCAAGGCATAGCCGATCTTCGACAGTAATCCCGGTTGGTCCGTAGCGATGACTTCCATCACGGTACAGTTGTGTACTTTGTCGTGGTCGAAGTCCACGGCGGGTTCTATATTGAAGTGCTTCAGTATTTTCGTGTCCGCCTGGGTTGGGGATTTCTTCACGATCTCGCCATTGCGGATCGCGCCGCGGATCTTGCTGCAGACTTCCTGGATTCTTGCGGGGTCTTTCAGCGCCCCGCCCGTTTGCGTCTCGACAACGGTGTAGGTATCGATCGTGTATCCCGCCTGCGACGTAATGATCCGGGCGTCGAGCACGTCAAGACGCAACTTGTCGAGAGCGGCCGTTGTAATGGCAAACAAACCATCGGTGTCACGCTCGTAGACGAACACCGCACTGCCGCCGCGTGCGTCAAACGTACGGATGGAGACAATCGGGAGATCTTCGTGATCGGTCGAGAGGATGATCTCGGTATGCCAGGCGACTTCCTCCGCGCGATGACGGAAGAAATAGTTGTCGCTGAGCGAGTCCCACAGCATATTAACCTCATGTTCCGGCAAACCGCGGGTGGCGAGGCGTTTGCGTGCTTCGCGCCGGGTTGACCGCACGAGCTCGTCCTTGTTCGGTGGCGGGCTGTCGCCGCGTAACAATACGCGGCGGGTTGCGGTGTAGAGTTCATTGAGCAGCGATTCTTTCCAGCTCGTCCACAGATCAGGATTTGTGCCGCGGATGTCCGCTATCGTCAGCAGGAACAGGTAGTTCAGGTGCGATTGATCGCCGACGAGTTTCGCGAACTCCTTTATCACCTCGATATCGTAAATATCCTTGCGCTGGGCGGTTGACGACATTACAAGATGATTGCGGACGAGCCACGCCACGAGGTGCGTGTCGACGTTACTGAGTCCGTGGCTCTGACAGAACGTAACGGCGTCCTCGGCGCCGAGTGCGGAGTGGTCACCGCCGCGGCCTTTCGCGATATCGTGAAACAACCCGGCAATGTATAGCAGCTCGAGTTTCGGGATTTTCTCGATAACTTCCCGCATCAATGGCGAGCAATCGCTGTCGGTGCGCGGGAACGAGAAATAGCGCATGTTCAGCACGACGAACATGGTGTGCTCGTCTACCGTGTAGATATGGAACAAATCGAACTGCATCAGTCCTTCAACCGCGGCAAACGCGGGGAGGTAGGCGCCGAGAACGCCATAGCGATGCATGCGCTGAACTTCGTTGCCCACCCGCTGTGGCTGGCGCATGATTTCCATGAACAGGCTGCGCGCGCGCAGATCACCGCGAAAACTTTCGTTTATGCGATACAGGTTACGTCGCAGTTCGCGGATTGTTGAAGCGCGAATGCCCGTGACCTCGGCGTTTCGCTGTAACAGCAAAAACAGTTCCAGCAAAGACGTTGGTGAACGCGAGAATACGTCGGGATTCGCTATTTCGATGGCATTGTTGCGCACCTGAAAGCGACGGTTCAGCGGTACGACCCGGCCCTTGCGCGGATTCTCGAGCAGTGTCTCGCGAAACAGGTTCAGGAGCATTTCGTTGAGGACACTCACTTCGCGCACGGCGCGGTAATAGTCCTTCATGAAATGTTCGACGGCGTGGTTTGTGCCGTCGTCTTCATACCCGAGCGTCAACGCCACAGATTTCTGATAATCGAACGACAAGCGATCGACCCGCCGTCCCGCCTTGAAATGCAGCGCACAGCGAATACGCCACAGGAACGCTTCGCAGGCCAGCAGCGAAGCGCCTTCTTCTTCGGTGATGAAGCCGAGCTTTACGAGACCGCGCGGGCCGGTGGATTCGAAGTGGCGGTTTGCGACCCACGTGATTACCTGGATATCGCGCAATCCGCCCGGGCTTTCCTTCACATTAGGTTCGAGTTCCTGCAAGGCATCGTTGCATTTCGCGTGCCGTTTAATCTGCTCGTCGAGCTTCGCGGCATAGAACTTGTCGAGTGGCCAGACCTTCGACGGGGCAAGACCCTGGCGGAGTTTTTCCAGCAACGCCGGCGGTCCACACAGCGTACGGGCTTCCATCAGGGTGGTCATTACCGTGATGTCGTGACGGGCCGCCTGGATCGATTCCTTTACGGTACGTACGCTCTGGCCGATTTCGAGCCCGACGTCAAACAGCGTTCTGATCCAGGCCTCGAGATCCGGTTGCAGCGATTTGTCCAGCTTGCGGCCGAGCAGGATAGCGATGTCGACATCGGAATGCGGGTGCAACTGGATGCGGCCGTAGCCGCCGACCGCGAGCAATGCATGGTCGGTCTGCGCGAGGTTCGACGATTCCCACAGGTGGCACAGGAGCACGTCGACGAGGTCCGCGCGCAAACGTACGATCGAACGCACGTTGGCGCCCGCATTGAAGCGCGTCTCGCACTCGTCCTGAACTTTCGCGAGATAGGCGCGGTAGGCAGCAATTTCCTTGCCTCCCACATTCGAGCCCCGACGGCGGCCAAGCGCGTCCAGTTCAGCGCGCATGATATCGACCACGGCCGACATCATGCCGGGAGCGGGATCAATGCGTAAATTGTTCATCACTTCTCGCGGTCAGCACTTCGTGGCCGGTATCCGTTACGAGCACGGTGTGCTCCCATTGCGCGGAGAGACTGCGGTCCTTCGTGACGACCGTCCACTCGTCCGGGAGCAGTTTCACGTGCCGTTTGCCGGCGTTCACCATCGGCTCAATCGTGAACGTCATTCCTGCTTCGAGCCTATAACCGGTGCCCGGCGTACCGTAATGCAGCACCTGCGGTTCTTCGTGAAACCCCTCCCCGATACCGTGGCCGCAGTATTCACGCACAATGGAATACTTGCGCGATTCAGCATGGCGCTGGATCGCCGCGCCGATGTCTCCGAGCCGCACCCCCGGGGCGACAATGTCGATACCGATGCGGAGGCACTCGTAGGCGGTCTCGACGAGACGTTTCGCTTTGACCGACGGCTCGCCGACGAAGAACATTTTGCTCGTGTCGCCGTGAAACCCGTCCTTGATCACGGTGATGTCGATATTCACGACATCACCGTTCTTCAGGGCTTTATCGCTCGGGATCCCGTGGCATACCACGTGATTCACCGACGTGCAGATCGACTTCGGGAAGCCGTGGTAGTTGAGCGGCGCCGGGATCGCGGCCTGATGGTTGACGATGTACTCGTGACAGAAGGCGTCGAGTTCATCGGTGGTGACACCCGGTACGACTCGGGGGGACACAACCTCGAGGACCTCGGCTGCGAGGCGTCCCGCAACCCGCATTTTCTCGATTTCTTCCGCGTTTTTGATCGTAACCGACATGTTTTCCTTTAGCGTCAAGTCATTGTTGCTGCAATGGTTCTATGGTATAAAGCGCGCGCCCTACGGGCAATCAATATTAATCCGCACACATGCCGACACATGCGCCGGGGTGTCTGTCGAAAAGATCGACGGATCGGCGTATGGGGTATGTGGAGGCCAAACCCCCAAAAGGAGTAAAACCCGATGTCTGACGTCAGTATGCGCCAGATGCTGGAAGCGGGTGTTCATTTCGGACACCAAACCCGTTTCTGGCATCCGAAGATGGCACCTTACATTTTCGGCGAACGCAACAAGATCCATATTATCAATCTCGAGCAGACTTTGCCTTTGTTCGAGGAATCACTGAACTTCGTCGGTCGCCTCGCAGCGAAACGCGGTCGCATTCTGTTCGTCGGCACGAAGCGTGCGGCACAGGAAGCCGTGGAGCGCGAGGCAACCCGCTGCGGTATGCCGTACGTGAATCGCCGCTGGCTCGGCGGCATGCTGACAAATTTCAAAACCGTCAAGCAATCGATCCGTCGGCTGAAAGAGCTGGAAAGCCTGATTGAACAGGGCGGGCTTGAACGCATTACGAAAAAGGAAGGCCTGACCCTGCGTCGCGAACTCGATAAGCTGAACAACAGCCTGTCCGGAATCAAGGACATGGACGGTCTGCCCGACGCGCTGTTCGTGATCGATGTGGGACACGAGAAAATCGCAATCGCCGAAGCGAAGAAATTGAATATCCCGGTCGTTGCCGTAGTCGACACGAACAATTCGCCGGACGGTTGTGATTACATTATTCCGGGTAACGACGACGCGATTCGTTCGATCAACCTGTACGTGAAAGCGATGGCCGACGCTGTCGTCGATGCGCGCCTTACCGTAACCGATGCGGCTTCAGGTTCGCAGGACGATTTCGTCGAACTCGAAGAGGCCGCCGCCGCCGCGCCGGAGTCCGGCACGCCCGAAGCAACGGACGCCGCGGGAGAAGCCGAAGCTGCACCTGCAGCGGAAGCCGCTCAGGCAGCCGAAACCGCTCCGGCAGCCGAAGCCGCACCAGTTGCTGCCGAAGCCCCGCAAGCCGAAGACAAGCCTGAAGCGCAGGCATGACCGCCTGGCGGCGCTCGCCGCCAGTCCGGAATGAGACTTAAGGAAACCGCGACAATGCAAGTTACCGCCGCAATGGTGAAGGAAGTTCGTGAGCGCTCCGGCGCCGCGATGATGGAATGTAAGAAAGCCCTCGTGGAAACCGATGGCGACGTCGAAGCCGCGCTGGATCATCTGCGCAAGTCCGGTGCCGCGAAAGCGGCGAAGAAGGCCGGACGTATCGCTGCCGAAGGCGCCATCATCGCCCTGGTCAATGGCAATAACGGCGTTATCGTCGAGGTCAACAGCGAAACCGATTTCGTCGCCAAGGACGATAATTTCAAGGCCTTCGCGAACGGTGTGGCCGAGACCGTACTGGCGGAGCGACCGGAGGACGTCGATGCGTTGAGCAGCCTGACGCTCGCGGGTACCGGCGATACCGTCGAGGACGCCCGCACCCAACTCGTCGCAAAAATCGGCGAGAACATATCGGTGCGTCGTTTCACCGTGATCGAAGCGTCCGGCGGGGCGCTGGCCGCCTACCTGCATGGCAACCGGATCGGCGTGCTGGCCGAAGTTGCCGGCGGCGACGAGGCGCTGGCGAAGGACGTTGCCATGCACATCGCGGCGAGTAACCCCTTGTGCATTGCCGAGACCGATGTGCCGGCTGAGGTGATCGAAAAAGAAAAGGAAATCCAGTCTGCCCAGGCCGAGCAGAGCGGCAAGCCTGCGGATATCATCGAAAAAATGGTGGCGGGGCGGATACGGAAATTTATTGCCGAGGTCACGCTCACCGGCCAGCCGTTCGTCAAGGACCCGGACACGACAGTCGGCAAATTGCTCAAGGCGCGGGACGCGAAAGTTAACAGCTTTGTGCGTTACGAAGTCGGCGCCGGCATCGAGAAGAAAGCGGATAACTTTGCCGAAGAGGTCATGGCGCAGGCTCGCGCGGCGTCCAAGGACGGCAACGGAGACTCCTAGGCTTGGAAACAAACGCTCGCGGTTATCGACGTGTGCTGATCAAGCTGAGCGGCGAGGCTCTGATGGGCAATGAGCAGTATGGCGTCGACCCCGCCGTGCTCACTCGCATCGCAGCGGAAATCAAGGATCTCGTCGAGGCTCGGGTGCAGGTGTCGATCGTCATCGGCGGCGGCAACATTTTCCGCGGCGCGGGTCTTGCGGCAAAAGGCATGGACCGGGTGTCGGCAGACCAGATGGGCATGCTCGCAACCGTGATCAATGCGCTGGCAATTCAGGATGGCCTCGAGCGTATCGGCCTGCATGCCCGGGTGATGTCGGCGATTAAAATCTACGAAGTTTGCGAAGATTACATCCGCCGCCGGGCGATCCGGCATCTCGAAAAAGGGCGCGTGGTGATTCTTGCTGCCGGTACCGGTAACCCGTTTTTTACTACCGACTCGGCGGCCAGCCTGAGGGCGATCGAGATCAGCGCCGATTTACTGATTAAGGCGACGAAAGTGGATGGTGTCTATTCGGCCGATCCGGCCATCGTCAAAGATGCAACCCGCTACGATCGCCTCGACTACGATGACGTGCTCGCGCGTAAGCTCGGGGTGATGGATGCAACCGCGATCGTATTATGCCGTGATAACAATATGCCACTGCGTGTGGTCGATATGACGCACCCGGGATCGTTCGTTCGCGCGGCGCTTGGCGAGGATGTCGGCACGCTCGTGACGACGCAAGAGGAATCCGCATGATCAAAGAAATTGTCGCCGACGCCGGCTCGCGTATGGACAAGACGATCGAGGCGTTCCGGCTCGAATTGACAAAGATTCGCACCGGCCGCGCCCACCCGAGCCTGCTCGACCATATCACCGTCGACTACTACGGCGCCCAGACGCCACTGACGCAGGCTGCGAACGTCACGGTTGAAGACGCGCGCACGCTCGCGGTCACGGCGTGGGATAAATCGATGGTGAAAACGATCGAGAAGGCCATTCTGGAATCTGACCTGGGCCTGAATCCGAATACCTCGGGCACGGTTATGCGGATCCCGCTGCCGCCATTGTCGGAAGAGCGACGACGCGATTTGATCAAAGTCACGAAATCGGAAGCGGAGAACTCCCGCATCGCGGTCCGCAACATCCGTCGTGATGCGATCTCGAGCCTGAAAGACCTCGTGAAAGCGAAAGAAATTTCCGAGGACGATGAACACAAAGCCGAAGACCAGGTGCAGAAAGCAACGGACAGTCGAGTCGAGAAAATCGACGAGATACTCGCCGAAAAAGAACGCGAGCTGCTGGAAATCTGATGCGCGCCGGCGCCGCATGAGCGACACGACCGACAGCGCACTGCCAAGTCACGTCGCCATCATCATGGACGGCAACGGCCGCTGGGCGAACCAGCGACAGCTGCCGCGCATAGCCGGGCACCGCGCCGGGGTGGAAAATGTCCGCGTAATCGTGCAGCGTTGCGCGGAACTCGGCATCGGTACGCTCACCCTGTTTGCATTCAGCAGCGAAAACTGGCGTCGCCCGCCGACCGAAGTGAGCCTGTTGATGGAGTTGTTTTCCGTCGCGCTGGAACAGGAGGTCGAAAAGCTCAGCGAGAACGGTGTTTCGCTCCAGGTTATCGGCGACCGCACGCAGTTCCCGCGCAAATTACAGCGGCGGATCGAGCAGGCGGAGCGTTCGACCAGCAGCAATGCGGCGCTGACGCTCGTCATCGCGGCGAATTACGGTGGCCGCTGGGATATGACCCAGGCAACGCAACGGATTGCGACGGCGGTCGCCGCCGGTGAGCTCGCTGTCGATGACATTGATGAAAGCACGATTGCGCAAAATCTGTGCCTGCGTCATCTGCCCGAACCGGACCTCTTCATCCGCTCGGGCGGCGAACAACGAATCAGCAACTACCTGTTATGGCAACTTGCTTACACTGAACTGTATTTTACGGATTGTCTGTGGCCTGATTTCGATGCGGCGGAGTTCGACCGCGCACTGGCCAGCTACGGGTCCCGTCAACGACGGTTCGGTATGACCGGAGATCAGGTCGAGGTGGCGAAGATGCCGACGACCTCGACGGGTTAGCAACGCTTGCGGGTTCGCCATCACTAGCGCCACGCGCGCTCTGCGGAGTTTGTCTTGCTAAAGACGAGAATACTCACCGCGCTCGTGCTCGCAACGCTGGTCGTTACGGGCCTGTTCTACTTCCCACCTCTGCTGATTGCGCTCGTCCTCGGCATATTTCTCGTGATCGGCGCCTGGGAGTGCTCGCGCCTGCTTGGCTGGACGCATATGGGCGCGCGCGCGCTCTACACCGTCGCCATCGCCGCCGCCGCCGTTGCCGTGTGGTTCTGGAATGAAACGGGTGAGGTGTTCGCCGCTCTCGCGACTGCGGGTGTTGCGTGGTGGACAGTGGCCTTCGGTTTTGTCGTTGCCGCGCAACTTCGGCGCCTCGGTGGCGGCATCGCAGTGGCCACACATCCGCTAATCGGCGCTCTCGTGTTGCTGCCTGCGTGGTCTGCGGTTGTGTGGCTCGTGCACAACGATCCCGCCATGCTGCTCGTACTGTTTCTGCTTATCTGGACGGCGGACGCGGCGGCGTATTTCGTCGGCAAACGCTGGGGACGCCGGCGCCTGGCGCTGCACGTCAGTCCCGGCAAGACGTGGGAAGGGGTGGCCGGCGGGCTCGGTTTCGGCGCCGCGGTCGCGCTGGCGGCGAGCACCTGGATGGTTTTTTCGACGTCGGCGCAAATCGGGTTTATCGTAACCGCATTGTTTACCATAACGGCGTCTATCGTCGGAGATTTATTCGTGAGTATGTTGAAAAGGCACGCGGGTCTGAAAGACAGCGGTCGGATTCTGCCGGGGCACGGCGGAGTGATGGATCGCATCGACGGACTGGTCGCGGCGGCGCCGGTGTTCACGGCCGGATTGGTTTTCTGGGTGAGTCGCCTGTGAGTGGTCTGACGATACTGGGCTCGACCGGGACGATCGGGGTCAATACGCTCGATGTTGTGGCCAATCATCGCCCGGAGACGGAAATTATCGCGCTGACCGCGAATCGTAACGTTGACGACCTGTACACGCAGTGCGAACGCTGGCGCCCGCACTATGCTGTTATGGCGGACGAGGATAGCGCCGAGCGACTGGCCGTCCGGATCCGGGCCGCTGGTATCGCGACCGAGGTACTCGCCGGTGTTCAGGGCCTGGAACACGTCGCGAGTCTGCCGGAGACCGAGGCGGTAATGGCCGGAATTGTCGGTGCCGCCGGGCTGCTGCCGAGTATTGCCGCGGCACGCGCCGGCAAACGCGTGATGCTCGCGAACAAGGAAGCACTCGTCATGTCCGGACAATTGTTCATGGACGCAGTAACGGCCAGCGGCGCCGTGTTGCTGCCGATCGACAGCGAACACAACGCAATATTCCAGTGCATGCCGCCGCGCTTCAGCGACGGACTCGAGCCGGTTGGCGTGCGCCGTATCCTGTTGACCGCCTCCGGCGGTCCGTTTCGCACCCGTCCACTCGACGAACTCGGGGACGTAACGCCCGGCGAGGCATGCGCCCATCCGAACTGGGTGATGGGGCGCAAGATTTCCGTCGATTCGGCCACGATGATGAACAAGGGGCTCGAAATCATCGAAGCCTGCTGGCTGTTCCATACCACCCCCGACCGTGTGACCGTCGTAATTCATCCGCAAAGCGTGATTCATTCCATGGTTGATTACATCGATGGCTCGGTCCTTGCGCAGCTCGGTAACCCGGATATGCGCACACCGATCGCCTACGCGCTTGGCTGGCCTGCGCGCTGCGATTCGGGCGTTGAACCTCTCGACCTGTTCAGCGTCAAACAACTCGATTTCGAGCCGCCCGATGATGTGCGGTTTCCTTGCCTGCGCCTCGCACGCGAAGCGATGGATGTGGGCGGAACCGCGACGGCAATCCTTAACGCGGCGAACGAAGAAGCGGTGGCAGCATTTCTGGAGGAGCGGGTTCCGTTCACAATGATTCCGAAATTGATCGAACACGCCCTGGAGCAGGTACCGAACCGGTCCGCCGATACGCTCGACATCGTGCTCGAAGACGATGCCGCGGCGCGACGCTTCGTCACTGAACAGTTAAGCCAGCGGGTAACCTGATGGCGCTGCTGCAAACGCTCGGTTCTTTCATCATCGCGCTCGGCCTGCTCGTCACGATCCACGAGTACGGCCACTATTGGGTGGCGCGCAGGGCCGGCGTCAAGATACTGCGATTTTCCGTTGGTTTTGGCCGCCCTTTGTGGTCGACGCGTCGCGGTCCGGATGAAACCGAGTTCGTGCTCGCGGCTATACCGCTCGGCGGTTACGTAAAAATGCTCGACGAGCGCGAAGGCGATGTTCCCGACGACCTGAAGCACCGCGCGTTCAATAATCAAAGTCTGCGCGACCGGGTTGCGATAGTGGCTGCGGGGCCACTCGCCAATTTCGCGTTCGCGCTGTTTGCCTATTGGCTCATGTACATGGTGGGTGTGACCGGCGCGACACCAATCGTAGGTACGATCACACCGGACTCGCTTGCGGACGGCGCCGGGCTGCGAAGTGGCGAAGTGATCACGCGGGTCAATGGCGCCAGTTCGCCCACCTGGGACAATGTGTTCCGCTCTTCGGTTTCGGCAATTCTCGACGATGGCGCGATCGTGCTGACGGTGGCCGACGCGAATGGGCGCGAGCGCGACGCCATCGTGGATCTCGACAGCGTGTCCGTCGACGATCTGAGTCGCGGCGAGTTTTTCAGCAAGGTTGGCTTCGAACCCTACCGAACGCCGATCCCGCCGCTGATCGGACGCGTCGTGGAAAACGGGCCAGCGGCTCTAGCCGGTTTACAACCGGGCGATCGGATCGTCTCGGCTGACGGCGTTGTGATCGATGACTGGTATGCCTGGGTAGAAGTCATCCGTGCGCGACCGCTGGAGCGCATCGCGGTTGGCGTGTTGCGTGACGGTGCGCGTGTGATCCTGAACATGACCCCGGATGCGATCGTCGATGACGGGCAGCGGATCGGTCGCATCGGTGCCGAAGTCGACGTATCGAACATCGCGCCGCCTGCGATGGGTGTGGAACGTTACGGCGTTGTCGACGCAATCCCGCGGGCGTTCGAGCGCACGGGCGAGATTGTGGTCACCACGCTGAAATTCATGCGCAAGATGGTTGTCGGGGAGGCATCGGTTGAGAACCTCAGCGGCCCGATCAGTATCGCGCAGTTCGCCGGGCAATCGGCAAAACTCGGCCTGTCGCGCTTCCTCGATTTCCTTGCCCTGGTCAGCATCAGTCTCGGCATCCTGAATTTATTACCGATTCCGCTCCTCGATGGCGGACACTTATTGTATTACCTGTTAGAATTCATCACGCGTCGGCCGGTGCCCGAAACTGTGCAGATATTCGGGCAGCAGATTGGGTTTGTTTTGTTACTCGGTCTGATGGGGCTGGCGGTATTTAACGACATCATGCGAATGATGTAGCTGGTGGTAGGTAGAACACGGAATCTTTGAACAGGTCCGGAACTGTCGCATAACAGACAGGGACCATTCGCTCGTTAGCCCAATTGCGCGCGCCGCTCCGCGGCGGCGGGCAGTTGCGCGGAAATCGATCGGATGGAACGGCCGCAAGCTGCGGCGCCGGCGGGTGTTGCGAAGATTCCCGGGTATCAATAATAATATTTATGCACATTTCGCTGTTGAAGCGCTGGGCCCTGGGATGTTTGCTGCTTGCAGCCGCGGGCGCAGCGTCGGCAATCGAGTCATTCATTGTCGACGATATCCAGGTTCAGGGATTGAGGCGCATTGCTCCCGGAACGGTTTTCAATTACCTGACCATCACGGTCGGCGACACGGTCGACGACCAGAAATCCCGCGACGCGGTGCGTGCGCTGTTCAAAACCGGACTCTTCCGGGATGTCCGGCTCGAACGCAAGGACGACATCCTCGTCGTCATTGTCGATGAGCGCGAATCCATCGCCGACATCACGTTCGACGGCAACAAGGCGCTGAAAACCGACAACCTCCTCGAGGGTCTCGGCGATGTCGGGTTTTCGAAAGGCGAAGTTTTCAACGAGGCGAAGCTCGACAAGGTAAAACAGGAGCTGCAACGCCAGTATTACGCCCACGGCAAATATGGTGTCCGCATCACCTCGGAGATCGAGCAACTCGACGACAGCAGTGTCAATGTTCACTTCACCATTTCCGAAGGTCAGGCCGCCCGCATCAAGGAAATCAACATCGTCGGCAACACGGTGTATTCGGACAAGCAACTGCTGAAAGGTTTCGACCTGACGACGCCGACATGGACGAGTTGGTTCACGAAAGACGATCAGTATTCGAAGCAGAAGCTGCAGGGCGACCTCGAGAATCTGCGATCGAAGTACGTCGATAACGGCTACATCTATTTCAATGTCGACTCCACCCAGGTGTCGATCACTCCCGACAAAGCCGACGTCTACATTACGGTGAATATCACCGAGGGCGAGCGCTACACAATTTCGGATGTGAAATTGTCCGGCAAGCTTATTGTCGAACCGGACGAACTGTTCGACATCGTGCTGACGCGCAAAGGGATGATCTTCTCGCGTAAGGCGATGGAGCAGACCGCGAAAAACCTGACCGAGCGCCTCGGCGATGAAGGCTATGCGTTCGCCAACGTCAACCCGATACCGAAGGCGGACGATGAAGACAAGACGGTCGCCGTATCCTACTTCGTCGATCCGGGGCAGCGTGTCTACGTACGGCGTGTCAGCTTCTACGGCAACAGCAAGACCCGCGATGAAGTACTGCGGCGCGAAATGCGCCAGCTCGAGGGCGGCTGGATTTCGACCTCGCAGGTGGAACGCTCGAAAGTGCGCTTGCAGCGCCTCGGCTTTTTCGAGGAAGTGAATGTCGAAACGCCGGCGGTGGCCGGTTCGACGGACCAGGTGGACGTCAACTTCGCGGTCAAGGAACGGCCGTCGGGCAACCTGCTGCTCGGCCTCGGTTTCTCGCAGTCACAAGGTCTTATCTTCAACACGAACGTCACCCAGGACAACTTCCTCGGCAGCGGCAAGAGCGTCAGCTTCGCGTTTAACAACAGCGAAGTGAACCAGGTATTCCGGCTCGGTTACATCAATCCTTACTGGACGATCGACGGCATCAGTCGCGGCTTCAATGTGTCGTATCAGAAAACGGATTCCGGTAGCAGCAGTAATACCACCGAGTTCAAATCGGAAATCTACTCCGGCGGTGTATCGTTCGGCGTACCGGTGTCCGAATACAATTACATTTCGTTCGCGGGCGACTATGAATCGACCACAATCGATACACCGCTGTTCAACCTCGACCCGCGTATCGCGTTCTTCATTGTTAACGAAGGCAACAAATTCGACGTCATCCGCCTGAGTACGGCGTTTTCGTACGACACGCGTAACGCGTCGATATTCCCGACGCGGGGCACGCTGCAGCGAATCCGCCTCGAGGGCGCCGTACCCGGAGGCGATCTCCGTTACTGGAAGGTTGATTACGATTCGCGCCTGTTCATACCACTGATCAGAAACTACACCCTGCTGCTCAAGGGGCGGGTTGGGTTCGGCGATTCCTACGGTGAGACGAGCGAGTTGCCGTTCTTCGAGAACTTCTACGCTGGTGGGCCACGCACGGTGCGCGGCTTCGAGGAAAACTCGCTGGGACCGGAGGACATCTTCGGCCGCGCACTCGGTGGCGACCGCATGATAGTCGGTAACGCCGAAGTGATTATCCCGGTACCGTTCCTCGCCGACTTCAAATCGATCCGACTCACGGGCTTTGTCGATGCCGGTAACGTCTTCGGGCCGGACGAAAAACTGGAAGTCAGCGATCTGCGCGTTTCCGCCGGGCTATCCGGCGTGTGGCTGTCCCCGTTCGGATTATTATCGGTTAGTATTGCGCAGCCGTTTAATGACCAGGACGGCGATGAAGTTCAGAAGTTTCAATTCACGTTCGGGACGTCGTTTTAACCGCCGTCCATTTGCCGACGAACAAAGGTTTATTTTGAGCCGGGGCCTGAAACTGTTCGGCCCGGTACGGAGAGAGAGCATTGAAAACAATATTTAAGCGTCTATTAATTCTGTCGTTTGCTGCCGTCAGCCTGGTCGGGTTCGATGCCGTCGCTGCGGATTACAAAATTGGCGTAGTCAACGCGGTAGGCGTGCTCGAAGCAGCGCCGCAGGCGGATGTCGCCAGAAAGAAACTGGAAAAAGAATTCGCCACGCGTGATCGCGAACTTGTGGCCGCACAGAAGTCGCTGAAGGGCCTCGAGGACCGGATGGTCAAAGACGGCGCGATCATGAGCGAAACGGAGCGTTCGCGGCTCGAGCGCGATATCGTCAACAAGCGTCGCGAACTGAAGCGCGACCAGGACGAATTTCGCGAAGACGTGAATTTCCGCCGCAACGAGGAATTCGGCAAGATTCAGCGTGATATCGTCGAAGCGATCCGTGAAGTTGCGCAAAAAGAGAAATACGACCTCGTGCTGGGCGAAGGTGTGATTTTCGCGAGCAAGGCCGTTGATATCACGCAGACGGTGATCGATCACCTGAAGAAATAATCGCGATCGGGGTCGACCCCTGGCGGGTGTCGCGCCGCTCACTTGAGATCGAGGAGGGGGTCCCGGCCCAACGTGGCACTGCGCCTCGAGCAAGTTGTCCGCCGCCTGAACGCAGAATCGCCGGGCCCGTGCGAACTGGAGCTTTCCGGTCTGGCGGCGCCGGCGGCGGCGCGTGCCGGCGAACTCAGTTTCGTGCCGCACCGGCGCCTGCGCAACATACTGATAACGACGTCCGCGAGCGCAGTCATCGTGGACTGCGCACTCGCCGGATATTGTCGTAACGCGGTCCCGATCGTCGTTAGCGATGTGCTCGCCGCGTGTGCGGAAGCCGCGCGCTGGTTAACGCCACGATCGCGAGCCAGCGACGCACGTATACGCAGCGTGCAGGCCCACGAAGTGATCGATGCCACGGCCGTTGTTGCACCCGGGGTAACCATCGGCCGCGCCGTCACGATAGGCGCACGGACGCGCATCGCCAGCGGCTGCGTGATCGGTGACGGGGTACGTATCGGCAATTTCTGCGATATCGGCGCGAACGTCGCGATACTTGGGGCCGCGACGCTTGGAAACCGCGTACGGATTGGCGCCAACAGCACGATTGGTGATGATGCCTTTACCTACGTCCGCAGTGGCGAACGGTGGCTGAAACTGCCGGATTTCGGCAGCGTCGAAATCGGCGATGACGTCGATATCGGCAGCAGCACGACGATAGACCGGGGGGCTATCGGGCATACAACTGTGTGCAGGGGAACAAAAATCGACAATCACGTCCATCTTGGTCATGGGTGCATGATCGGAGAGCACACGGCGATCGCTGCCCATACGGCCATTGCCGGCGAAGCGACGATCGGCCGGAGCTGTCTCATCGGCGGCGGGGTAAGGATCAACGAAGGCGTCGTGATCGCGGAACACGTGCGGATCACGGCGACAAGCATGGTTACGAAGTCGCTACCGGAAGCCGGCGCAAGTTACTCATCAGGATGGCCCGCGGAACGCAGTGGAACCTGGTGGCGACGGGTGGGCAGGCTGACCGCGAAGCCACGGCGTACTGTATAGTTCCGATGGCTCCGCGTGCGGGGGAACAGCATGGTTGACGAGGGAGAGCAGGCTCGATGAGCGATATAACGTTGGCGGATATTCTCCAGATGCTGCCACACCGATACCCTTTCCTTCTGATCGACAGAGTCCTTGAATGCGAGGCGTTCAACTCGATCACGGCAGTGAAGAATGTCACGATCAACGAGCCGTTTTTCCAGGGGCATTTTCCCGAGAATCCCGTTATGCCGGGTGTGCTCATACTTGAAGCAATGGCCCAGGCGACCGGGGTGCTCGCGTTCTACTCGCATAAATCGCGGAAAAAGAATAACGCGGTCTACTACCTCGTCGGGATCGACAAGGCGCGTTTCAAGCGGCCTGTGGCGCCCGGGGATCAGTTGATTATGCGGGCGCGCCTCACGCGTCAGTTGCGTGGAATTTACCGCTTTGAAGCCACCGCTCACGTTGATGAGGAGCTTGTGTCCCGCGCTGAGTTCATGACGACGGAAATGGAGGCCGGTAGTTGATCGACGCGAGCGCGATAATCGATCCGGACGCGAAGATCGGCGCGAACGTCACGATTGGCCCGTGGACCACGATCGGCGCCGGAGTGGAAATTGGCGACGGGTGCTGGATTGGTCCGCACGTTGTTTTGCGCGGTCCAACCCGCATTGGCAAGAACAACAAGATCTACCAGTTCTGCTCTATTGGTGAAGATCCACAGGACAAAAAGTTCGAACCCGTTGCCGATTCGACGCTCGAAATCGGCGACAACAACGTGATTCGCGAGTACTGCAGCATTAATCGCGGCACGCCTCACGGCGGCGGACGCACGACGCTTGGCGACGACAACTGGATCATGGCGTACTGTCATATCGCGCACGACTGCCATGTCGGGAATCACACCATATTCGCTAACAATTCCACCCTTGCCGGGCACGTGGAAATCCACGATTACGTCATTCTCGGCGGCTTCACCGGCGTGCATCAGTTTTGCCGCATGGGCGAGGGTTCGTTCTCCGCAATTGCGGCGATTATTGTCAAGGATGTGCCACCGTTCGTGATGGTGGAAGGGAATACCGCGCGGGCGCGGGCGGTGAATCGGGAAGGGCTGAAGCGCCGCGGGATCGAAGCGGAAGTGATAGCCGAGGTGAAGCGCGCCTACAAAACCCTGTACCGGGAAGGACTTGGTTTGAGTGAGGCGCTGGCAAAACTCGTCGACGACCCGAAGAAAACGCCCCAGGTATTACAGTTTGTCGAGTTCATCGAGTGTTCGGAACGCGGAATCGTCCGCTGAAGCCCGCGCCGGAACGGCGCTAAGCGTGGCCGGGCCGGTATGCTTCACATAGGCATCGTTGCCGGAGAATCCTCCGGCGATCAACTCGGTGGCGCATTGATAACGGCGCTACGCGAGCGTGAAAGCGACATTCGCATCACGGCGATGGCGGGTCCGTGCATGAGGGCGGCCGGCTGCGAGACGATCGCCACGGTTGACGAACTCTCGGTAATGGGGCTCGTCGAAGTTGTACGCCAGTATCCCCGCCTGCGGCGCTTACGTGAACGCATTTACGATTTTTACGCGCAAGCGAAGCCCGATGTTTTCGTCGGCATCGACGTTCCGGATTTCGTGATGAATATCGAAGCGCGCCTGCGCCGCCGCGGAGTGAAATCCGTCCATTATGTTGCGCCGCAAACGTGGGCGTGGCGTCCGGGTCGGGCGGCAAGGCTGGCGCAGAACCTCGATCTGCTGCTGGCGCTGTTCCCGTTCGAAGTGGATTTTTTCACCCGCCATGGGGTGCCGACCGCGTTCGTCGGTCATCCGGTGGCGGACCGGTTTCCGCTGGCGCGTGAGCCGGCGGCGGCGCGACAGACGCTTGGCGTGGAACCGGGCGCGCGCGTGGTCGCGATCATGCCCGGGAGCCGACGCCAGGAATTGTCGCGCCACGTGGATTTGTTTCTCGACAGCGCGGCGCTCGTGCATGGGCAGCTCGGCGACACGGTGTTTGTCGCCAATGCGCTCAGCGACGATGCCGCGGCATACATCGCCGAGCGCGCGACAGCCCGCGTGCCGGCGCTGCCGCTCAATGTTGTCACGGGTTCGGCTCACGCAGTGTTGCGGGCGGCCGATGCGGCGCTTGTCGCCTCCGGCACGGTGACGATGGAGGGGCTGTTCGCGAAAACGCCGCTCGTCGTCGCTTACAAGCTCGCGCCGTTGTCGTACCACATCATGAAGCGTATGGTTCAGGTGCCGTATATCGCAATGCCGAATATACTCGCCGGCAGCCAGATGGTGCCGGAGTTCGTGCAGGCGGCAGCCCGCCCCGAGCGCCTCGCCCAGGCCCTCGTGGCGTGGCTCACGAGCACCGAGAAGGTGGAAAATTACGCGCAGCAATGCCTTGCGCAGCACCGTCTACTCAAGCGGGATGCGGCGCGCGAGGCGGCCGCGCACGTGCTGAAGCTGGCGCAGGGATAGGGGACGATCGGTTGTTCGTTGCAGGTGTCGATGAAGCAGGGCGTGGTCCGCTGGCGGGCCCGGTGGTTGCCGCCGCGGTAATCCTCGATCCCGCACGTGCGGTCGAAGGGTTACGCGACTCGAAGAAGATGACCGGCCGGCAGCGAGACGCCGCCTTCGAGATTTTGCACCGTGATGCCATCGCGATCGGCGTAGGCCAGGCGGACTGCCGGGAGATCGACGAATTGAATATCCTTCACGCCACGATGCTGGCCATGCGACGCGCCGTCGAGGCGCTCGGCTGCCAGCCTGCCAGCGTGCTCGTTGACGGTAATCATTGCCCGGAACTGTCGATTCCGGTCGATGCGGTGATCGGCGGCGACGGCACCGTGCCGAGCATCAGCGCGGCGTCGATCATCGCGAAAGTCACCCGCGACCGTATCATGCTGGAAATGCATGACCGCTACCCGCATTACGGCTTTGATCAACACAAGGGCTACCCGACAAAAGTGCATCGGCTGGCGCTTCGCGTGCACGGGCCAACCGCCGAACACCGGCAGTCTTTCGCCCCGGTGCGCGAATCACTGCGCAGCTTGCGCGACGCATGAACGATTTCGTCCATTTACATGTTCACTCTGAGTTTTCGCTCGTCGACGGGCTGATCCGTCTGCCTGATCTCGCGCAACGCGTGCAGGAACTCGGGATGCCGGCAGTCGCGGTGACCGATCAGACGAATCTGTTTTCGCTCGTGAAGTTTTACCAGGCGGCGCGCCGGCGCGGGATTAAGCCCATCATTGGCGCCGATCTGTGGATCGAAACACCCGACAACGGCAGTACCCGCACGCGAAACGTTTATCTGTGTCGTAACGAAGACGGCTACCGCCAATTGTCGGCGCTGATTACGCGCAGTTACCTCGAGGGTCAGTCACGAGGCGTACCGGCGCTGAACTACGCGTGGCTGACCCCCGAAACAACGAGCGGACTAATCGTCCTCTCGGGCGGGATCCATGGCGACATCGGCGCGGCCTTGATCGATGGCAATGTCGCGCGCGCGGATGAGCTGTTGCATTACTGGCGCGGTCTGCTCGGCGATGCGTTCTACCTCGAGATTTCGCGCACCGGGCGTGATAACGAAGCCGGCTACAACGAACGCGTACTGGATCTTGCGGAAACGACGCTGACCCCGGTCGTGGCGACGAACGATGTGCGTTTTCTTCACGCCGAGGAGTTCGAAGCCCACGAAGCTAGGGTCTGCATTCACGACGGCCGCACCTTGTCCGATCCGCGTCGACAGCGGCGTTACACCGCGGAGCAGTACCTGCGGTCGCCGGATGAAATGGTGGCGCTGTTCGCCGATGTACCACAGGCCATCGAGAACACCGTGGCGATCGCGCAGCGATGCAGCATGGACATCGAGATCGGTACGTATCATTTGCCGAATTTCCCGGTACCGAAAGATGCGAATGTCGATGAAGTCCTGCGTGAACAAACCGCGGTCGGGCTCGATGCCCGCATCGAAGCGATCACGTGCGCGGCCGGCGCGCCGCCCGATGAGAATAAAATGCGCGCCTACGCCGAGCGCCTTGAAGAAGAGCTCGGCGTTATCATCTCCATGGGGTTTTCGGGTTATTTTCTGATCGTCGCCGACTTCATCCAGTGGGCGAAGAATCAGCATATCCCGGTCGGCCCGGGCCGTGGCTCAGGCGCCGGATCGCTTGTGGCATACGCGCTTGGAATTACCGAACTCGACCCGCTCGATTACGATTTGCTGTTCGAGCGATTCCTCAATCCGGAACGCGTGTCGATGCCAGATTTCGATGTGGATTTCTGCATGGATCGCCGCGATGAAGTTATCGACTACGTTGCCGAACGCTACGGGCGCGACAAAGTCGCGCAGATCATCACCTACGGAACGATGGCAGCGAAGGCCGTGGTTCGCGATGTCGGCCGGGTTCTGAGTGTTCCGTACGGTTTCGTCGATCAACTCGCAAAATTAATCCCGTTTGATCCGAGTATGACGCTCGGGCGCGCCCTGAAGGAAGAGCCGCTGTTACAGCAGCGCTACGACGAAGAAGACGATGTCCGCGGGATCATCGACCTTGCGCTCCGGCTCGAGGGACTCGCGCGCAACGCGGGCAAGCATGCCGGTGGTGTGGTTATCGCACCCTCCACGCTGACGGACTTTATGCCGCTGTATTGCGAGCAGGGCGCGCAGACAACCGTCACCCAGCTCGATATGGGTGACGTCGAGACGGTGGGTCTCGTGAAGTTCGACTTTCTCGGTCTGCGGACGCTCACGATCATTGATTGGGCAATTCAGAATATCAACGCCGCAAACCTTGGCGGGACGGATGCGGCACTCGACATTGCAAATCTGAAACTGGACGATACCGCTACGTTCAGGTTAATTCAGGATGCACAGACCACGGCGGTATTCCAGCTCGAGTCGCGTGGTATGAAGGAACTGATCAAACGCCTGCGACCCGATCGATTTGAAGACCTGGTGGCGCTCGTCGCCCTGTTTCGTCCGGGTCCGTTGCAGTCCGGAATGGTGGACGATTACATCGATCGCAAGCACGGCCGTGCTTCGGTGAAGTATCTCGATCCGCGACTCGAACCTATCCTGAGGCCAACCCACGGCGTGATCCTGTATCAGGAGCAGGTGATGCAAATCGCGCAGGTGCTCGGCGGGTATACCCTCGGCGCGGCGGATCTGCTGCGTCGGGCGATGGGCAAGAAGAAACCGGAGGAAATGGCGAAACAACGCCAGGCATTCCTCGACGGTTGCGCTGCGAACAGTATCGATCCGGGCGCGGCGACGCAGATTTTCGACCTGATGGAGAAATTCGCCGGCTACGGTTTCAATAAATCACATTCGGCGGCGTACGCCCTCGTTGCTTATCAGACGGCCTGGCTGAAAGCGCATTACCCGGCAGCGTTCATGGCCGCGGTACTGTCCTCGGACATGGACTCGACGGACAAAGTGGTACGCCTTATCGAGGAATGTCGGGTCATTGGTATCGAAGTGGCGCGGCCTAACATCAATACCTGTGACTTCCGCTTCACGGTTGCGAATGATCAGGCAATCTACTACGGGCTTGGTGCCGTCAAGGGACTTGGCGAGGCGGTCATTCGCGCCGTCGTGGAAGAGCGCTCCGCCAACGGCGAGTATCGCGACATATTCGATCTGTGCTGCCGCAATGACGCACGCAAGCTGAACCGGCGCGCACTCGAGGCCTTGATCAAGGCCGGCGCGCTCGATTGCATGGGGGTGAGCCGGCGTGGCCTCGCATCGATCGCGAGCCACGCGATCCAGATCTCCGAACAGCAGGCGAAAGCCGCGGCCGTTGGTCAGAGCGATATGTTCGGTCTCGGCGAAGAGAGCCCCGCGACCGGCACCGTCGATGCCGAAACCTGGCAACGCGCGGCGGCCATGGAAGAGTGGCCGGACAAGGAATTGCTCACCTGGGAGAAGGAAACACTCGGACTGTATCTGAGCGGACACCCGATCGATCGCTATGATACTGAAATCAGCGGCCTGTCGACCTGCCGACTTGCCGATCTGAAACCGGGCAAGGGGCGTCGTATCGTCGGTCTCATTGTCAGCGTACGGATGGTCAAGAGCCGGCGCGGTCAGATGGCGATCGTGACGCTGGACGACAAAACAGCGCGGGCCGAAGTCACGATATTCAGCAAGGTACTCGAGGAATGTCTCGATCGCATCGTCGTCGATCGCGTGTGTGTCGTCATCGGCGATTGCGCGATGGACGAGTTCAGCGGCGAGCATTCAATAAAGGCCGACAAGGTGCTCGGGCTCGATGATGCACGCAACGAGTACGCGAGCTCGCTGCTGATCAGTTTGGACTCGACGTTTGAAAACGGTAAGCTTGCGGAGCTGAAACGTACCTTGTCGAACTACGGATCCGGCCGCTGCCCGGTGACGGTGGAATACGCGAACACGTGCGCGCGTGCGCGCCTGCGATTGTCCGATGAGTGGCGGGTTGCGGTGTCCGACTCCCTGCTCGAACACTTCGCGCAACAATTCGGCGACAATACCGCACGAATCGAATACTGAAGTACGCCGGACCCGTGGCGTACCGCGAAAGGAAGCTGTAATGGCTGAGGAAGCCGTCGAACCCCAACAAATCAATCTGAAATTTCTCGACTTCGAGCAGCCGATAGCGGAACTCGAGGCGAAAATTGAAGATTTGCGCCAGATCGGTCACGACTCGGAAATCAATATTTCCGAAGAAATCGCGCGCCTCGGTGAACGATCGAGTGAACTGACCCGCGACATTTTCTCGTCGTTGACCCCATGGCAAATTTCCCGCCTTGCCCGTCATCCACAGCGACCGTTTACGCTCGATTATGTCGAACGCCTGTTCGATGACATCGACGAACTGCACGGCGACCGTTTATTCAGCGACGACCCGGCCATCGTTGCCGGTATCGGTCGTTTCGAAGGTGCCGGGGCGGCATTCATCGGCCACCAGAAAGGCCGCAATACGAAAGAAAACCTGCATCGGAATTTCGGTATGCCGCGACCCGAAGGCTACCGCAAGGCAGCGCGCGTCATGGCCCTGGCAGAGCGCTTTCGCTTGCCTGTGTTTACGTTCATCGATACCCCGGGGGCATACCCGGGCATCGGCGCTGAAGAGCGCGGACAAAGCGAGGCGATTGCCCGCAATCTGCTCGAGATGGCAAGCCTGAAGACCCCGATCATCACGACGATAATCGGCGAAGGAGGATCGGGTGGTGCACTGGCGATTGGGGTTGCGGACCGCGTTTACATGTTGCAGTACGCGACGTATGCCGTCATTTCACCTGAAGGATGTGCATCAATTTTGTGGAAAAGCGCGGATAAAGCGGCGGAAGCGGCCGCGGCGATGGGCGTTACCAGCGAGCGCTTGTTCGCTCTCGGTCTGATCGAGGCGATCATCGAAGAGCCACTCGGCGGCGCGCATCGTGACGTCACGAAGGCATGCGAAACATTGCGCCTGCAACTCGCGCAGACGCTAGCCGAGTTGAACGCCCTCGACCCGGATACGCTGATCCTGCGCCGGCGGGCGCGATTCGAAAACTTCGGGCATTTTGTCGAAAAATAGCTTTCTGTACCGAACGCCAACGCATGTGCATCGACCGCGGCGCATGCGATCGCGGCGCCTCCGGTGGCAGGCGTGCAGGCCGGGTGGGGCAAGATGTCCGGTACCGACAAGGTAATCAGTGCGCTTCGCGCGTCGCCTGCGCTCGTGTCCACCGCGCGGTGTATCGTCGCCTACAGCGGCGGGCGCGATTCCACGGTCCTTCTGCACGCGCTCGTCAACTACACGCGAATTGCACGCAGCCGAATCCGCGCTGTCCATATTGATCATCGTCTGCACCCGCAGAGCCCGGTATGGGCGGCCGCATGCCAGGAACGTGCACGCGCCCTCGGGGTGGCGTGCGATGTCCGCGTTGCCACGGATCAACCGGGGCCGGATACCGGGGTTGAACAATGGGCGCGCGAACTGCGTTATGCCGTACTGTCCGAGCTTGTCGAGATCGGTGATGTCGTCGTGATGGCTCATCACCGCGACGATCTCGCGGAGACCGTGTTGATGCGCTTGATGCGCGGTGCCGGGCCGGAAGGGCTCGGCGGAATGCCGGCGCGGCGTGCGCTTGGTGCCGGGCAGTTGCTGCGGCCGCTGCTGCCGGTGTCACGCTCCGACATCGCGGACTACGCCGCTGCTCATGAACTCGTATGGTCCGAAGACCCGAGCAATAGCAACACGACTTACGACCGGAATTACGTGCGCCACGAGGTATTACCGGCCTTGCAGGCGCGCTGGCCCGGAGCCGCGGAGCGGATCGCGCAGGTGGCCGAATTACAGGTCGAGGCGACCGCGGGTTTGCACGCTTACGCTGACAGCCTGTTGCACGATGCGCTGGGATGCGGGCACGGAGGCCTGGCGCTTGCCCCGATCCTGGACACCCGGCCAGGCATGCTGAGTTGGGTCTTGCGGCGCTGGTTGGCGCATGAAGGTTTGCCCTTACCGGACGCCAGGCACCTCGCCGAACTGCAGCGCATGGCATGCGCGCGCGTGGACGCCAATCCGTTGCTGATTTACAAAGGCGCGGAAGTTCGGCGTTATCGTGGCTGCCTGTACGCCACCCGGACATCCGGGTGTGTCGATCTCGCGCCGCGCGAATGGCACCCGGCGACGCCGCTGCGACTCGACTGGGGCGAGCTGCGCACGGTACCTGCACAAGGTGACGGTATTGCGCTTGCGGCGGTTACCGGGCGCACAGTCAGCGTGCGCTTTCGGGCGGGAGGCGAACGCTGTCGCCTGCCGGGTCGCGAACACCACCACACCCTGAAGCACCTGTTCCAGCAGTGGGGCGTACCCCCATGGCAGCGCGCCGATACGCCGCTCGTGTACATCGATGGCGAGCTCGCGGCCGTTGGCGGGTATTGTGTGTGCGAACCCTATGCCGCGACGGCGGATGAGGACAGTCTGCGCGTTGTCTGGCAACGCGAGTCTCGCGGCGGGGCGCCGCAGCAGAAGCGGTCGTGAGCATGCGTCAAAGGACGGCGTTTACGTCGGTGTAATCGTGCGTACAAGGACTGTCGGTTCCTGGCGTGCGTAATCCTCGTCGTGAAACGTAAAAGTAAATCCGACGTCCCCGATTTCCACCCGGTCACCCTCGTCGAGGTGTGCCATGTCAATCGGTTGGCCGTTGACGAAGACGCCGTTGAGCGAGTCGAGATCCTGGATTGTGAACTGGCCGAGCGCATCCCGTCGGATCTCGCCGTGTAAACGCGATACGGACGTATCTTCGAGCGGCAGTTCCGTATTGCGGCTGCGCCCGATCCGCCATGGCGTGTGATCGATTCTGTGCCGCAGGTCTTCATTCGTGATCGAGACGAGGAACGCGTGTGTCGTTGATTGCTCGATCGCTTGCTGGCGCTTCTCTTCGCGGCGGCGTCGGGCGATCGATGCGTACAACACCGCCGCCGCGAGAATTACGGAAAAAATCATTGCCGGCAGGCCGTACCAAAACCAGCTCCAGGCCGAACTGTCGAAGTCCGCGGGCGCCGCGTTAGCAATCGCAACGGCGGGCGGCAGGGTCGTGGCAGGCGGCCGAACCTGTGTCGCGGGCGGTGCAGGTGCTGCCGCCGTGATCGGCGCTTCCGGCATCATGACCGGAACCAGGACGAGAAAATTTCGCTCCACGGTTTGAAACGCCAGGGAGACATCGATCGGTCCGTGAACATCGTTCGCCGCGAACACGTTAAGGTCGAACGTTACGCGACCGCCGCTTTCGATCGTTGTGACAATACGGGAAAAAAACGCCGCGGGTATTTCATTGTCGATATGACTGGCCGGTGAATACAGCCCGCCGGTTTCCTCGCTGAGGCGGCGCAGGGTTTGCAGCGCGATCGACTGGGCGACGGAACGCGGGTAACCGATGCTGGAAATTACGACCTTCTCCTGCCGCGCCGCCGCAACCACATCCGCGTGGTGATACGCGAGATCCTCGGCCTGGCCGTCCGACATCAGCACGAGCAAATGACGCGCTGCGGGGGCGGCTTTGAGCACTTTAATGGCGCCGAGGACGTTGCGATAGAGTTCCGTCGTGCGTCCTTTCGCGACGAGTGCCTCAAGACTCGCGTTTAGCTCACTGTCCGCACAGGGAATAGCGCATAACACATCGAGGTTGGAATCGAATGCAGCGATACCGAAAATCTGCCGCGGTTGCGCGACGCCGATGATCTTACGGATATGTTCGCGGTTCTTCGCCACCGTCGCGGCACGAGCCGGATCGCTCGTATCGACCAGGAACAGGATAGCGGTTGCTGCCGCTTCAGCCGGCACCGAAGCGAGGTCGCCGGTACTGATAACGCCAGCGTACTCCGCGGCTGCGGCGGTAAGTTTCTCACCGGAAAGCGTCCGGTAGTCGCACGTCAGCCGATACGGCTCCGGCTGCCGACATTCGATATCGAGATGTTCGGTCAGCGTTGCGGCCGGCGCGGTGCCGGCCAGGCAAACGAGCAGTAGCAAGGCCGCCCGGCATCCGCGGACGGTGGGGTTTGCGCGTGTCGAATCCTTCATCTGCCGCTCGCCGTGAGCCTCGCGCTACTACGGGTTTATTTTTCCGGGAACAACGGGTCGGGAAGATCGAAGAATTCGATATCGACAGTTTTCTGGCCACCGCGACTTTCATCCGTCGGGCGCGCATTCGGTCCCAGATTTTCATCGACGAGTTCACCGAGTTGCGGCAGACCCTTGCGCATCTTTGTGCCGGCCTCGACGACTTTGGCATGCAGGTCGCCGTTGAATGGCACGCGATAGGCGCGCGGTTCATTGCGCGCAGGGCCTTTCTCCAAATCCGTGAGCCAGAGAAATATCTCGCCGGGGTCGCCAGTCGTTTTATCGGGTTCCTGTACGAAGATTGCGACGAGATTGAACCGCTTCGGCAACTCGGCATCAGTTGGCCAGCCCATCAACGGCGGAAACGAGACGTAGGTGATGATATAGAACGCGGACACCGCGGCCACGAGCAGCGCCTTGATGCGCCATGAGAACGACGTGTAAAGGGTGACGCCGACAAGCAGCAGCGCAACCAGCACGTAGGCGGCAATCAATCCGGCTTGACTCAACATAATCACGATGGGTTCTCCGCTATCCGAAAACGACTAGGCTCTTGCTGATATGGCTGATCTGGGAAACCTTGCCGGATTTGTCGATGACGAACCGCACGGCGGTCTTCTCGTCACCCTTTTTTTCCAGCAGCGTATCGCCGTAATACACGATCTCCAACGCCGGGTTGACCTTTGATACTTTCACCGTGACGGGCAGCGGTAATTGGGTTTCCGTTGCATAGTAGTGCACGTTAACAATGTACTCGCCGGGAACGACTCCGCGAATGGTAATGACTTCCTGATTCAGCGGGTTCTGAATTTCCTCGCCGTTCACATTGATTGTGTCGTTGACCTGTCCGCGATCGTCGCGGTCGAGATGCACGAGCCCCGCTTCGCGGTTGCGGAACCAGATCAGGTTGCCGTTTGGATCTTCGACCCAGGTGTCGACATCATCCGGACTGTTGTCCGGCCAGGCAACCGTGATGATGTATTCCGCTTTCGGGTCGATGATGCCCTTCTTCGCCACCGGGTTCATGAACATGATTGCGATGAGGAACAGGAACGTGAACCCGAGCAGTGCATTGAACAGCAGGTCGGTAAACGGATCGGAGGTGCTTCTGCGGCTCGAGTTCGATCCGAACAAAGCCACGATTAGCGGCCCGCGGCTGATTTCAGAGTGGGTTTAACGTCGATTTCCGCCACCCGGATTACCCGGTGGATCAGTTCGTCGGAACCCTTGTCCAACAGCAGGTATTGAAGACCGAGCAGAATGCTGCCGATCAGGCCGGCAAGCGTCGTGAACAATGCCGTGCCCATACCGCTGCTCATCTGGCGCAACACTTTCTGCATCGTATTGACGTCGAGCGATGCTGTATTTGCAACGGAACCGAGCATCAGGATGAAGCCGATGATGGTACCGACGAGGCCCAGCTTCAGGAGGATATCGACGACGAACCAGCCCATTTCGTGAGCTCCCTTGAGTCGTTCGGCGAGCGCTTCAGCGAGATTCGATTTCTCCGTCGGAGTCTCGTATTCGAGTGCCTCGTGATGGGCATTCATGAGGTCGACGAGATAGTTCGTCATCACACAGCGGGGCAAAACATGATTACCGACGCTGAGCTGCCCGCCACTCGCGCGTACGCCGGCGCGGCCACGTTCGGCTGCGATCTGCGCGGCGATCACGGCCGCCTGGTTGAGTTCACCGGAAAGAAACATGACGCGCGTGGCGCAGTGGATGGTGCCGATGGAATACAACAGGCCGATGATGAGGCAGATCCGGCTGCGATCACCATCGACCAGCATCGCGATCAAGCCCTCGCCCCAGCAAACGGTGACGCCAAAAATAATCAGACCGGTGACGATAAGCCACACCAGCAGCAGGTAGTGAGGGTGATCCTGTAATCTCATTTTTGGGCAGAGGCGTCCTGTTCCAAAACGAATTCGACGATTTTATGCAATATAGCATTCATCCGGCGGGCGAAAGCATTGACCCGATCGTCCGCATGATCCTCGGGCAGCAGGATCACGCTGATCACGGTACCTTCGGGCGCGCTGTGCACGGTAATCCGGCACGGCATCTGGGCGACGTATCCGGGGTCGATTTCGAGAATCTCGCGGGCGTACTCGAGGTTGCAGAAATGAATCACCTCGACGTCCGGGAACGTGTCATAACCGCGATCGCGCAACCCCTTGCCGATGGTGTTTCGCCCCGTGATGCGGAAATTGCGTTCCGTAATCGCGAATTCGAGTTCGAACACGACATCGTCAAAACTCTTGGGCGTGAGCGCGCGATAGATTAGCGCATCGCTGCGATTCGCCAGCGGTGCCGGCGGCGGGGAACAGGCCTGGAGGATGGCGCCGGCAACAAGCAGCGCAAGGCAAGGAACCAGGTATGTTTGCCGGCTCATTCCTTGATCACGACTTCTGTGCCGACGTCGACATAGGCGCGCAGTTCGGCAATCTCCGCGTTCGTGAGCGCGATGCACCCCTCGGTCCAGTCCATCTTCGAGTGAATGCGCAAGGTTTTCTCGTTTTCCTCACCGATGCCGTGGATACCGATGGCACCGCCAAGGGCGGTGTTTTGCGGCGGCAACTTCCCGAGACGCAAGGAATCTATGATGCGATCAAACTCGGAGCGCGTGATGGTCTTGTTCTTGAGGCCGTAGAAAGCATCTTTCACGTTGGGGTAGTTCAGGCGCATGAACAGGTGAAAGCGGCTGCTGTCGTTGAAGCCGACGACGCGGTAAATCCCGACCGGCGTGCGCTTGTCGCCGGTGAGCTGTTTATCACCGGGGCCGCCGCGGCCGACGGCGATCGGGAACTGGCGATAGACTTCGTCGTTGAATTTGATGCGCAGCACGCGTTCGGATTTGACGATCTCGATATGCGGCAGAACATCGCCGACGTCGTCAATTCCGTCTGCCGCTACGGGCGCGAGCCATAGCGCGAGTAGCGTGAACGTGGTTGCAATGCGAAGCAGGCGCCGACGCCGTGCGCGCGCGCGCCGTCTTCCCGCCGCATCGATCGCCCGATCGTGCGTCGAGCCGAATTCGCCTGACCCGAAATTAATCTTCGTCCCCCGGTTTAAGTCCGCCCGCTGCAGCAAGTCATGGTGTCGTGATGCTTGTTTTTATCGGTTTCGCAGCGCGGCGATTCTAGCACACAGCGGACACAAATCAGGGGTGCGGCATGGCTTACGGCACGCGGCGTAACCTACGCGAGATGGTACAATTCCTGTCCGCTACCGGCGCGTGCCGATCGGCGCAAGCACTGGCTGAATTTATGCGTTCGAAACAATCGGAGAGATATACCTACACTGCAATGCTGCTGCATTGGGTGATAGCGCTACTCGTATTTGCGCTCTTCGCGATAGGCTGGGGAATGGTCGATCTGCCCCGTGGACCGGATCGCACCTACAACTTCGCATTGCATAAGTCGATCGGCCTGACCGTGCTGGCGCTCGCGTTGGTGCGCGTTGGCTGGCGCCTGTTCCATCGCCCGCCGCCATACCCCGAATCGATGCCGGGCTGGCGGGTCACGCTCGCGCGCAGCGTGCACCTGTTGTTCTATTTCGTGCTGTTCCTGCAACCCGTAAGCGGTTACCTGTCGTCATCATTCAGCGGATATTCGACGAAGGTGTTCGGGGTGCCGTTACCGTCGTGGGGCTGGCGCGATCCGCCATTGAACGAATTTTTCACGGAAATCCATGTGATGAGTTCCGTGCTGTTTTTGCTGCTGATCGGCTTGCATGTTGCCGGCGCGGCGTCGCATCTGTTTGATCGTGAAGATGGCGTCCTGCGCCGTATATTGCCGTGGTAGGCGCGGCATTCGTGATGTTGTGGATGTGCTGCGGGCATAAAAAAAGGGGGCAAGGCCCCCTTTTTTTTCATCAAGCCGGGTTTAGCGGTTGTTGATGTACATCGTGACTTCGAAACCGAAGCGGATATCGTCGAAACTCGGGGTTTCCCATGCCATGTTGATCTCCTCGTTGTGTTGGTAGCCTTGTCAGAGGTGGTGCAACTGCCGTGCCAGCAGGGCGATTCCCCGGCGAGTAACTATTTTCATTTAATATTCAATTATTTATCGCCAATTCGCCGAGCGTGCCGAGGGTCGGCCGGATGTGATTGTTCCGTGTCTGGTTGTCGACAACCATGCGGATGGTTGTTTGCAACCATTCGGGCCGTCGCGCGAGCGACCCGGCGGCGGCACCCGACGGCACTATAATTTCAGCGCCATGCCGCCGACCGGATCCCAATCACTGCGCCGACTGCTGTTCAGCCACGAACTCGCATTCTTTGTCCTCGTCGCCGTCGCCGGCGGACTCGGGGGCATGTCCGCGTATTTCTGGCACCAGACTTCGGCCGAATCCCTGCGCCTCAACGGGCTCGCACACAGCGCCCAGGAAATCCGCTCGGATCTGTATCGGCAGGTGAAAGAGGCGATGCTGGCGAAACTCCGCGACGACCCCGATGCCGAAACGATCTACGAAGCCTATACAAAATCGATCAAAGAGCGCTTCAATTCGTTGCGCCAGGATTCACGCTCACGTGCGGAAGCGTATGCCGTGCAGGCCCTGCAGCAGGCCTACAGCACGATCCAGGTCGATATGAACGCGATCTTCGACGACCCATACGTGCTGAACCGGATGATCCGCAGCCGTTTGCTCGATCCGCGTTACGAGCAGGCCCTGGTCGGGGAATTCGATTCTGCGTTCACGAATCTGCGCGGTCTCATCAACCAGCAACTCGCGGTGCAGGCAGACAAAGTGGCGCTGTGGATCCGTTTCGCGCCGTTCGTGATCCCGGTGCCGATCCTGATTGCGATCATCTTGCTGTTGCTTTCGCGCGCGAGTGTGCGGCGCGGATTCGTGCGGCCCGTACAGTCGCTTGTTGCCGCATTGCGTGGCCACGACGTATCGGTACTGGCCACAATCCCGGACCCCGATGGCGTTTCGGAAGTTGGCGAGATTGCGCGTGGTATTCGCGACATGGCAAGTGAACTCGAGCGTAGCCGCGACGCGCTCGTCGACACCGAGCGACAGGCCGCTCTCGGCGCTCTCGTGCCCGTGGTTGCGCATAACATCCGCAACCCGCTCGCTTCGATCCGGGCGAGTGCGCAACTCCTCGAAGCAGGCGGGGCAGACGATGAAGTCCGCGAGAGCCGGGAAGCGATCATTGAAACGGTGGACCGACTCGAGCGCTGGGTGAGCGCGCTCGTGTCCTATCTCCATCCGCTCACCCCGCACACGCGACAGGTTCCGGCCGCGGTGCTGTTCGATGCCACCGTGCGGCTGCTGAAACCCCGTATCGAGGAGAAACGGCTTGTATTGAAGCGGGCGCCGTGGGACGCCTCGGTCAGCGTCGAGGTTGATCCCGATCTGATGGAACAGGCGCTCTACGCGTTGCTGACGAACGCCGTCGAAGCGAGTCCGGCCGGCGCGGAAATCTCGATCAGCATCGACGGCGGCACGCCGGTCCGGCTCGGGATCAGCGATCAGGCCGGTGGCCTCGCGTTCGAACCGGAGCCGACGGGGCTCGAACCCGGCCCGACGACGAAGAAGCGCGGCACCGGCCTCGGCATTCCGGTGGCGTTCAAGATTTGCAAGGCGCATGGCTGGGATATCGAGTTCGACAGCGAAGCCGGCGTCGGCACGCGCGTTACGCTGACAGCGCGTGCGCCCGGTACGCTGGACGACCCCGGGTCTTAGGCCATAATTGCGGGATGAAGACGCCGCAACAGCCGGAATCTGACGAGGCAATCGCGCCCACCGCGACGCGCGTACTCGTGGTTGAAGACGAGGTGATTTTCGCCAAGGCGGTTGCGCGGCGGCTGAGCCGGGACGGGTATGCATGTGATGCGGTTGCCTCACTCGCCGATGCCGCCACAGCCATCAGGCAGGCGCCGCCGGATCTGCTGTTGCTGGACATGCGCTTGCCAGATGGCTCCGGGCTCGATTTCCTCGAGCGACTGCGCAGCGAATTCGGCAGCACGGCACCGGTTATCGTGATGACGGCTTACGGCGAGATTGAAGACGCCGTGAACGCGATGAAGTTGTCGGCCGCGGATTATCTGAAGAAACCGGTCGATCTCGATGAACTACTGATTGCGGTGCAAAAGGTCCTCGCCAACGCGCGGTTGTCCACGCAACTCGCCTACTCGCGGGCGCGCGAGGCGCGTGCGGGCGATGCGCCCGAAATCATCGGGCGCTCGCCGGCAATCGAGCAGTTGCGTACGCAGATCACCCGTATCGCTGCGCTTGGCGGCACCAGCGGCTCGCCGCCGCCGACGGTGCTGATTACGGGCGAGACAGGCACCGGTAAGGACGTCACTGCGCGCGCACTCCACGCGCGGTCGGATCGCCTGGCCAAACCGTTCGTTCACGTCGACTGTGCATCGTTGCCGAAAGATCTGATCGAGGCGGAGTTGTTCGGCCACGAAAAAGGCGCGTTCACGAACGCGCACGCGGAACGGACCGGGCTCATCGAAATGGCCGAGGATGGCGTCGTGTTTCTCGACGAAATCGCCGAACTGCCACTTGATCTGCAGGGCAAACTCCTCGCCGTGCTCGAACGTCGCCGTCTGCGTCGGGTTGGCAGCAGCCGTGAACGTCCGATCGAAGCCTGGTTCATCGCCGCAACGAATCGGGACGTGGCGACGATGGTGTCTGATGGCACGCTGCGTTCCGATCTGTACTTCCGGCTCAACGTACTGAGTCTCGAACTGCCACCCCTGCGCGAACGCGGCGACGACGTGGTGCTGCTCGCCGACGCGTTTGCCGAGCACACGGCGCTGCGTTACGGCATTGCGAACGTCCAGTTTACTGCTGCCGCCCGCAGCTTGTTATCGGACTACGCGTGGCCCGGCAATGTGCGCGAGCTCAGGCACGTAGTCGAACGCGCGAGCCTGTTGTCGGCGAACGGATCGATCGATGCCGGCGATCTGATGTTGCCGGCCACCGCGCAGAGCGCGGCGCCAGCCGAGGCGCCGTCTGAGCTCAGTGGATTAACGCTGGATGAGGCGGAGCGTCTGTTGATCGAATCCGCACTGGAGCGCTGCGACAGTAATGTTTCCGCGGCCGCGCGCGAACTCGGAATTACGCGTATGGCGATGCGTTACCGGATGAAGAAATACGATCTGAACCAGGTTTGACCAAGGCATTGAGCCTGCAGGTGCGTGGCGGCGACCCGAAGCGCGAGGCTTGCAGCGGTGACGGCGGTATCGCTCAGTGGAGCTTGAGCCGGGGTTTCGAATGCCGGGTGAGGACGTTGGCTATCGTCAGCAGGCACGTGCGGATAACTCCCACCACGGCGACCTGATGCATCTTGTACAGCGACAGGTAGGCAACACGGGCGAACCATCCCTCGATCGCGAGCGATCCTGACTGGCGCCCGAACAGATTTCCCATCAGCGAGCCGACGGTGCTGTGCCGACTCAGATTGATCAGGGAGCCGAAATCCTTATACGTATACGTCGGCAGTGGTTTGTTCGCGATGACGTTAGCAATCGCTTTCGCGATCGTGGCGGCCTGCTGATGAGCGGCCTGTGCCCGCGGCGGAACGGTTGCGTCGCTGTCCGGGCCGAGCCGACAGGCCGCGCAATCACCGAGCGCAAATATGGCGTCGTCGCGCGTGGTTTGCAGCGTGGGGCGGACCACGAGCTGATTCGCGGCGTTAACCTCGAGACCGTCGCACTCTGCGAGTACGCGCGGTCCCTTGATGCCGGCCGCCCAGACTTTCATTTCCGCCGCGATCCGTTTGCCCGCTTGCGTCGTGAAGCCTTCCGCGTCGGCGCTGGCAACCCGCTCGCCGGTGTGAATTTCCACCCCGATACGGGTGAGCGCGCTGTGCGTCGATGCCGAAATGCGTTCCGTCAATCCGGGCAGGATGCGATTCGCGCCTTCGATCAGATGGATCCGCACGTCGCGTTGCGGATCGATGCGGTCGAGACCAAAGCCGACAAGGGCGCGCACGGAATGATGTAATTCGGCGGCAAGTTCCACGCCGGTGGCACCGGCACCGGCTATGGCGATGTGCAACTGGCCCTCGCGCAGGGGTTCTTGCTGGGCGTTCGCGGCGTAGCAGTTATGCACGAGGCGTTGATGGAACGCGTCGGCCTGGCCGCGACCATCAAGAAAAAAACAGTGTTCGGCGACACCGGGGGTGCCGAAATCATTCGTGACGCTGCCGATGGCGAGCACGAGCAGGTCGTAGGGCAGGGTGCGGGCAGGGAGGTATTCGTTCCCCGCGGTATCGGTGGACGGCGCGATGGTGATCGATTGCGCGCCCCGGTCGATGCCGGCAAGGGCACCGAGGCGAAAATTGAAGTGATGCCAGTGCGACTGCGCGAGATAGCTGAGTTCGTCTTCATTGGAATTGAGCGTGCCGGCGGCGACTTCGTGCAGCAGCGGCTTCCACAAATGGGCGTGGTTGACGTCGACGAGCGTGACGGTGATATCGTCGCGACCGGCGTAGCGATCGCCGAGCGTGGTGACGAGTTCGAGGCCGCCGGCGCCCCCGCCGACGACGACAATGCTGAACGGCTTGGCAAAGTTCATAGTGGTTGACGAACTCCCGGGAGCGCGGAACATGCCGCCACAGGGCGTTATACTACGCCAGCACGCGCCGCCGTGCCGCGGAACCCGGGCGACGTAACACCCGGTGTACAACTATCGGAGACCCGCAATGGACGAACAAACTCAACTCGAACTCGAGGCGGCCACGTTCCGCCGCTTGCGTGACTATCTGCGCGAGCACACCGAAGTACAGAACATCGACCTGATGAATCTCGCGGGATTTTGCCGCAACTGCCTCTCGAAGTGGTACCTGGCGGAAGCAGAAACCAAGGGCGTGGCGCTCGATTATGACGGCGC
Organism: Gammaproteobacteria bacterium; assembly: GCA_965216305.1. Lineage (GTDB taxonomy): Bacteria > Pseudomonadota > Gammaproteobacteria > UBA11873. Next base: position 1,956,704 of record OZ244144.1, read on the forward strand.
GCGCGAACTCATCTACGGCATGCCGTACGCTCAATGGAAGCAGCAAAACCAGGCGCCCGCGTCCGCGGAGCAACAAGCGGAGTTTGCGGCGCGCGAAGCAGCGGAGAACGCCGCGAAATAGCGTCGCGCAACCGGGCGGCCGGGCATCGGCGCCCTTCCTGAGCACCCGCGCGGAGTCCGGACGATGAACATATTCGTGAAACGGAGACACCGCGCTCACCGGATCTCCCGCGTGACCGTCGCCTTGCTGGCGTCGTTCATGTTCTTCGCCCAGGCCGGGGCCGATGAGGATGACGACGACGATGACGCCGGCGCAAGCGGTGCGCTCGTTGAAGTCGTCGACGGTCGCACGCGTGTACACCTCGACCCCGACACACTCGCACGTTTCGGTATCGTTGTCGGCGCGCCGACGATCGAACAGCACGTCGCCGAACAACTCGCGTTCGGTGAAACGCTCGACAGCGCGGCGATTCTCACTGTGCGCAACACGTTCGTAGCCGCGCGTGCCGCGCGTGATGCCGCCGTTGCGCTGGTCGACGCCCAGCGAGCATTGATTTCACGCATTACCACGATGCGCGAACAGGGGCTCGCCATCGACACCATCGTGCTGGCCCGGGAGCAGCGACAACTCAGCGAACTCGTCGCGGCGCAGCGTAGCGCCGAATTCGCGCTCGAATCCGCGCGCCAGACCGCGCTGCTGCAATGGGGCGCGCGATTCGGCGCGCGCATCGTGGCGCCGGACGCGACCCTGTTTGATCAACTGCTGGCCGGCGCAGTTCATGTCATCAGCGTTCCCGTGCGGCGCGCGGAGGCGCTGGACAGTTCCGTTTTCGTCGGGCGTTCCGGCCTGCGTACCGATGCGCTTGCGGCGAGCTGGATTGGTCCGGATGTGCGCAGTCGCGGTCCACTCGGCGCCTCGTATCTTGTGGCTGCGGCGGATCCGGAATTGCGTAGCGGGATGCGCGTCAGCGTCTGGTTGAGTGACCCCGAGACCGCGTTCGATGCCGCGCGGGTGCCGCGTCGCGCGCTCGTCTGGCACGCCGGTTCCCGCTGGATTTATGTTGAGCTCGAAGCCGGCGTGTTCGAGCGTCGGCGCGCGCAGGTCCGTGCGACGGAAGCGCACTCCGTGCTGCTCGATGCAGGCGCCGAAGCGATGCCCCGGGTGATCACCGCAGGTGCGACGAGTCTGCTGGGCGAGGAATTTCGCTGGTCCATCCCCGACGAAGATGACGACTAGGCAGGCTCACGCGGGAGCCGCGCCATGCTAGCAACGCTCGTGCGCGTGTCGATTCGGTACCGCGGCCTGGTCGCGGCGCTGGCACTGCTTGTAACAGCCTACGGCGCGGCGCAACTGTCGCGGGCCGGGCTCGACATTTTTCCGGAATTCTCGCCGAAGGCCGTGATCGTTCAGACGGAAGCGCCGGGCCTGTCCGCGAACGCGGTGGAAGTGCGCGTGAGCCGCGTGCTCGAAAACGCGCTTACCGGCTTGATTGGACTCGACCACGTGCGCTCCGAGTCGATCGAAGGGCTGTCGATCGTCACCGCCGTCTTCCGCGACGACACAGACATCTATCGCAATCGCCAGTTTGTCGCCGAGCGCCTTGCCGTTGCCGCCGCGGGGCTGCCGCCAACCGTCGCCACCCCGGTTGCGGTCCCGCTGACGTCGTCGTCGGCGACGGTGCGGACGATCGGCGTGCGCGCCGGGGAGCTGGACCCGATGCAGCTGCGCGATATCGTCGATGCGATCATCGTGCCGCGCCTGCTCAGCGTGCCGGGGGTTGCCGATGTCAACGTGTTCGGCGGCGCGGTGCGATCCTTGCAGGTCCAGCTGCTGCCCGAACGCTTGCGCGCAGTCGCGCTCGGCGTAGGGGACGTCACCGCTGCGCTGCGCGGGGTTACTGGTGTGGCGAGTCTTGGTTTCGTCGAAGACGACAACCAGCGCTTCGCCCTTAGCTTGTCGGGCCTGCCACAGACCCCGGAAAGTTTCGCTCGCATCGTGATCCGCGACGATGAACGCGGCGTCGTGATGCTCGGCGATGTCGCCCGTATTCGCTTTGCCGGCGAACCGGCGTTCGGAGCGGCGCAAATTGGCGGTAAACCTGCGGTGGTGATGATGGTGATCGGCCAGTTCGGCGCCAACACCCTGACGGTGTCCAATTTGCTTAAGGACGTGCTCGACGAGTTTCAGCATCAGCTCGGTCAGCGTGGTGTCGAGTTGTATCCGAGTCTGTTCGTACCGGCGAATTACATCGAAGCCTCACTCGAGAATATTTCCGAGCACATTATGTTCGGCGGCGGGTTTGTGCTGCTGATCCTCGTCATCTTCCTGTTTGATGCGCGTGCCGCTTTTATCTCCGCAGTTGCGATCCCGCTGTCCCTGCTCGGCGCTGTGATCGTTCTGATCAGCGCCGGGATTAATCTCAATATCATGGTGCTTGGTGGACTCGCGATCGCGCTCGGCGAGGTTGTCGACGACGCGATCATCGATACGGAGAATATCTACCGGCGCCTGCGCGAAAACCAGGCGCGGGCGCAGCCGCTGCCGGTCACCCGGGTGATACTCGACGCCTCGCTCGAAGTCCGCGGGTCGGTCGTGTACGCGAGCTTCATCGTGATTCTCGTGTTCGTGCCGCTGCTCACGCTCACCGGCGTCGCCGGGCGCTTGTTTGCGCCGCTTGGCGTGACGTACATCCTCGCCGTACTCGCCTCCCTGGTCGTCGCGCTCACGGTAACACCGGCGTTGTGCGCATTATTGCTGGGCTCACGCTCGATCAGGGACCGCGATCCCCCTTTGATCGGCGTGATCAGACCACTGTATGGGTCCGTCGTGCGTGCCGCCGCGGCCCGCCCCGCGATTCCCATGCTGCTCGTGCTTGGCGCGAGTATCGGGGTTGTGAGCGTATTGCCGAGCTTCGGCGCGCAGTTCTTGCCGCCATTGCGCGAAGGTCATTACATCGTGCACACAACCGCGCTCCCCGGCACGTCCCTGGCCGAATCGATCCGGGTGGGCTCCTTGCTCACCGAGGAATTCCTCGCCGTGCCCGGGGTGCGGTCCGTGTCGCAGTGGGCCGGGCGCGCGCAACGCGGCGCGGACACCTACGGCAGTCACTACAGTGAGTATGAAGTTGCGCTCGAACCGCTCGACGGCGCCGAGCAGCAGCGCGTGCTCGAAGCCCTGCGTGCAATCCTCGCCGCCTATCCCGGGCTCCTGTTCGAAGCGAATACCTTCCTCACCGAGCGGGTCGACGAAACGATCTCGGGTTACGCGGCCGCGGTAGTGGTGAACGTGTTTGGCAAGGACCTCGATGCGCTTGACCGCAAGGCGCTAGAAATCGCCCGTGTGCTGGGTTCGATCGATGGTGCCGTTGACGTCAGGATCCGCGCCGTGGCGACCGCACCGCAGGTTCAGGTGGTTGTGGACGACGCCCGCGCCGCCTATGCCGGCGCGCGCTTGCCGGATATCGTCGATGCCGTAGCCAGCGCCTATGCCGGCGCCGTTGTGGGCCAGACTATCGACGGTGATCGGGTTGCGAACGTGACCGTAATACTCGATCCCGCCACCCGGCAGGATCTCGCATCGATCGCCGCACTGCCGATCCGCGGTGCCGGCGACGCCATGATCACGCTTGGCGACGTTGCCGATGTGGAACAAGTCACCGGGCGCTACAACGTCCTGCGCCGTGCCGGGCAGCGGATCCAGGCGGTAACGGCGAACGTGGCGCACGGCGATCCCGCGGGCGTCGTGGCACAATTGCGGCGGCGCGTGCGTGCAGAACTCGACATTCCTACCGACATGCACCTTGAGTACGCGGGCGCCGGTATCGAGCAGGCGCAGGCGCGCAACGATCTGATCGGCCACTCGCTGTTTGCCGCGATCGGGGTCTTCATGCTGATCTATGTCGCCATCGGCAGCCTGCGCAACGTGTTGCTGGTAGCAGTGAACCTGCCGTTCGCGCTTGTGGGTGGGGTCCTCGCGGTTGCGTTTACCCAGGCGAGCCTGTCGATCGGCTCGGTCGTTGGTTTCGTGACGCTGTTCGGCATTACCGTGCGCAACAGCATCATGCTGGTTTCCCATTACCGCCACCTGGTCACGGTGGAGGGCGAAAGCTGGAACCTCGCCACGGCGGTACGCGGAGCGCAGGAACGGTTTCCGTCGATCGTGATGACGACACTCGTCACCGCGCTCGCGATGCTGCCGATCGCAATCGACAGTGACAACGCCGGCCGCGAGATCATGGGGCCGATGGCGGCGATCGTAATCGGGGGCTTGCTGTCGTCGGCGGCCCTGAATCTGTTGGTGATGCCGTCCGTAATGCTGCATTTCGGCCGCTTCGCGGCGCCCGCGCAGGAATGACCGCGCGCTACTTGTCGTACAGGGTCCACACGCCGTCCCAATCGTCGGCCGGCGGGCGCGCCCGGTAGTTGCGCGCGCGTTCGAGAAAGATGCGGCTGGGGTGGTCGTCGGGCGCGAGTTCCAGCGCCCCCGCAAACGCGGTTGCGGCTGCGTCCCAGTCACGCCTGCGGTAGGCGTGCAGCCCTTTCGCGAAGCGCGACAGCGTGCGTGCGCGAAGATCGGGCAAGGGCACGTCGGCCTGGCCGAGTACCTCGAAAATCGGTACCGGCTTTTGTCGGCCTTTGACGCGCAGGTAGTCGAGTTCGCGCATGTGATAGCGGTTTTGCAGCAGGTTCGCGGTCGTGCCGCTGATCAGCAGACTGGTGCCGAGTTGCTTGTTCGCCGATTCGAGGCGCGCGGCGAGGTTCACTTCGTCCCCGATCACCGTGTAGTCCATGCGCCGATCCGAACCGATGTTGCCGGCGACAATCTGTCCTGAGCTGATACCGATCCGGATCTCGATCGGCGGCCGTTCCGAGGCTTTGCGGCGCGCGTTGAACGCTTGCAGTGCGTGCTGCATGGCCAGGGCCATACTGAGCGCGTTGTCGGCGTCGTGGGGTGAGGTGAACGGGGCACCGAACACGGCCATGATCGCATCGCCGATGTACTTGTCGAGTATGCCCTTGTGCGTGAATACGATTTCAACCATTTCGGTGAAGTACTCGTTCAACAGGGAAACGGTGTCCTGTGGTCCGATCTGCTCGGAGAGACTCGTGAAATCCTTGATGTCGGTAAACACTATGGTCGCGAGTTGCGAACGGCCGCCGAGGACAGAAGAACCGGTTTCGAGCACCTGATCGGCGACCTCGCGCGTCATGTAACGCGCCATGGTGCTACGCACGCGTTTCTCGTTCGTAATGTCTTCTATCACCATGGTGGAGCCGAGAAAGCGCCCGGTAGAGTCGAGCAAGGGGCTCAGGTTCAGATTCACGGCGGACGTCCCGCCGGCCCCGGTCGTGATTTCGGTATCGAGTGCGACGTCGGCGCGTTGCGTTTGCATGACTTTTTCGAGCGCCTCCACCACCCAGCGATTCTCCGCGATGAAGATGCCGCTGGCGTTGGCACCGAGGATGCGCTGCGGGTCACGTTTCAGAATCCGCGCCGCGGCGTCGTTGATTTTGACCACGTTGTGTCGTGTATCGAACGTAAGGACGCCGTTTGACAAGCTGCGCAACACGTTTTCACTGTAATTACGTTCTTCGAGAACTTCGCGAAACAGACGCGCATTGTCGAGCGCGATCGCACTTTGCGCCGACAACATATCGAGCCGTCGCTGGTCGTGAACCGTGAACGGGCCACCCTTGTGATTTAATACCTGGACCACGCCGATGGCGATCCCGTGCTTGTTGATCACGGGCACGCAGAGGATTGAACGCGTGCGAAAACCGGTTTGACGATCGACATTCTGATTAAAACGCGGATCGGCGTAGGCGTCCGGGATATTGACCGGGGTGCGGGTTCTGAATACTTCGCCCGCAATGCCCAGCGCAACGGGGATCCGGATCTCCTTGCTGTCGAGGCCTTCCGCGACGCGCGACCATAATTCGTCCTTCGCGGGGTCGTGCAGAAACAAGGTGCTGCGTTCGGCGTCGAGCAGTTCCGTTGCAATGCTCATGATCTTGCGCAGCAGACGATCAATGTCCAGCTCGGAGGAAATGGCCTGCGTCACTTCCATGATGCGCGACTCTTCGAGTATCGCAACCTGGGCGCGTTCGCTCAGCTGCATGTTTTCGAGCGCGGACGCCACATGGGTTGTGAACGCGCGTAAAAGCGCGCTGTCTGCGTTGTTGAATCGCCCGCTCTGCTTGTTCAGTACCTCGGCTACGCCGATTGTGTCACCGAGGCGCGTGCGTACCGGCACGCACAGGATCGATTGCGTCTTGTAGCCGGTTTGCGAATCGATCGCGGGATTGAAACGCGGATCCTCGTAGGCGTCGTCGATGACGAGCGTTTCGCCGCTTTGGAATACCGCGCCGGCAATGCCCGAGGTGGCGGCGAAACGGATTTCGTTCACGCCGGTGCCCTGGGCGACGCGGGAGAACAGTTCGTCGGTTTCCGAGTCGTAAAGAAACAGCGAACTGCGATCGGCCTCGAAGGCCTCGGTGATCAGCGCGACGAGACGCACGAGGATGACGTCGAGCGACATCGGCTCGCGCGCTTTGTGCGTTGCCTCGATCAACGAGTTCAGGCGGCGTGCGAGCATGTCCACATGGCGCATCAGACCGGCGCGATCAGGCTCGGGAAACATTGCCAGCACCTGCTGCAGCATATCGTCCTGCGTGCGGCGTTCGAAGATGTCCGCGAGATAGCGATCGACGGCCGAAATTTCGCTGTCGTTACGATTCAATGAGCTTGTCCGATTCGTACTCTGTCGCGCTTGCTGTTTGCGTCAGCAGGGTCGACCGCCGCGCGTAAAAGCGGTCCCGATGTGTAGAATTATCGGCTCCACCGCGAACAGCGCAGGTACATGGGCAACGATTTATCAACAATTAACGTCCGCGAAACACTTCGTTACAAGCGCGCGGGTTGCACCACGGGACGAACGCAGCGCAAATGAGTCTGCGCCTGCGTCTGAGTGTGGTGCTGACGATTGTCCTGATCGGGACGGTTGTCATCGGCATGACGTTTCTGATCCTCGACGTGCGTCGATCGGTGCACGACGAACTCAATGCCTCGGTAGAACTCGCGTCAAAGCTGATTGCGCTTGCGCTCGAACAGGTTGCGCCCGATGAGCGCGGCCGGGTTACGCGCGAATTTGGCGAGCAGCTTGCGCGTGTTGGTGATACCCGACACCTGAGTATCGCGGTTGCTCGTGCGACTTCGCTCACGCAATTGCAGTTCGCGGCGCCGGAGCCGGCCGGGGTGCCCGCGTGGTTTGCCGACCTTGTGCATCCCGATCCGCTGCAGCTGATGCGTATCCTCGAACCGGGTGCGGGGCCGGAATTGATCGTTGTGCGCGCCAATGCGTCGGATGAAATTCGCGAGTCCTGGGGTGAGTTGAAACCCGTAATCGTGATGCTGCTCGCGTTCGCGGTGATCGCGAACGTGCTCATATTCTTCGTCATCGGGCGCGCCCTTGCGTCGCTGCAACGGATGGCCGGCGCCTTCGCTGCGATCGAAGGTGGCGAGTACGACGTCCAGTTGTCGCGCGTTGGCGTGCCCGATATCGATGCGATCATCGAGCGCTTCAATCATATGTCGCACGTGCTTCAGCGCAGCGATGCGGAAACCCAGCTCATCGCGCAACGCTCACTCGCCATCCAGGAGGATGAGCGCCGTCGGCTCGCGCAGGAGCTGCACGACGAACTTGGACAGTCGATCAGCGCGATCAAGGCGCTCGCAGTGTCGATTCGTGAGCGCGCGGGACCACACCATACGGCAACAGCGACGAGCGCCGGCACAATCGCGGACGTGTCGACCGAAATTTACGCCCAGGTGCGGCGCATGATGGCGGATCTGCGGCCGGTGGTGCTCGATGAGTTCGGTCTCGTCGCCGCGATGCAGGCGATGACCGACGACTGGAATGCCCGCCATGAAGAAACGTTCTGCCGTTTTCGGGTGGACGGCGAGGTCCCGGTCCTGCCCGGCAATGTCGCGATAAATTGCTACCGGATTGTGCAGGAGGCGCTCACGAATATCGCGAAACATGCGCGCGCCGACGTCGCGTCCGTGTTGCTGGTAAACCATCCGCCTTCAACTGACAATGCAGCGAAGCTCGAGATTCGCGTTGACGACAACGGTATCGGCTTCGACCGCAACACGACCGCACGCGGACTCGGGCTCGTGGGCATACACGAAAGGGTGGAAGCAATGAACGGAAAAATGGAACTTGTCACGGCTGCACGCGCGGGGACGCATTACACCATCACGGTGCCCTACGGGGTCGGAGGAGACGACCATGAATGAAGTCGCGATCGGCATACGCGTACTCATGGTTGATGATCATGCCGTCGTCCGCGCTGGCTACCGGACCTTGCTTGACAGCGCCAAGGGTATCGAAATTGTTGCCGAGGCGGACAGCGGCGAAGCCGGTTTTCGCCTGTTCACGGTACATACCCCGGATGTCGTAATCATGGATCTCAGCCTGCCGGGGATCAGTGGGCTGGAGGCCATACGGCGCATTATCGCGCGCGATTCCGCCGCCAAGCTGCTGGCTTTCAGCATGCATGAGGACACCGCTTTCGTGGAGCAGGCGCTGCAGGCTGGTGCGCGTGGATATATCACCAAGAGCAGCGCGCCGAACGTGCTCATCGATGCGGTACGGCAGATCGCGGCCGGCAACATCTACCTCGAACCGGAGATTGCGCAACGGCTCGCGTTTCAGAAAACGCGCGGCCCGAGTTCGCCGTTCGCCGTGCTGTCGACGCGCGAGTTCGAGATTTTTTGTCTGCTCGCGGAAGGTATGAATGCCGGGGAAATTGGCGATCGCCTGTCGTTGAGCGCGAAGACGGTGGCGAACTACTCGACGCAAATCAAGAGCAAGCTCGAGGTTTCCTCCATCGCCGAGATCGCTCGCATGGCGATTCGGCATGGCATCGTCAGCGCCTGAGCCGGGAGTACGACGGGAATATTTCCCGTCGTGCCGAGCCGCAATTCCCAAGGCATGCCGCGGCGGCCGCGCTACAATCCGGCGCTCCCTTAACGAGCGTCGGATTAAAGAACCATGCGCAACTCCGGAATACTGTCAACCCTGAAAACCGGCGGATGGACGCTTGCATCCCTCTCGCTGTGCGCCGCGCCGCTCGTCGTGCACGCCGAAGGCGCCGGATTCGACGAAGAAGTGCTGGTCGTGGCGGCGACCCCGGCGGGTGGTACCGGCGTCGCGCTCGATAAACTGCCGTTCAACGTCCAGTCTGCCGATAGCGATGCGCTCGCGCGCTCACAGAGTCTCGATCTGACCGACTTTCTCAGTACGAACCTTGCCAGCGTCAACATCAATTCGGCGCAAAACAATCCGCTGCAACCCGATGTCCAGTACCGCGGCTATACAGCCTCGCCGTTACTGGGCCTGCCGATGGGCGTGGCCGTGTTCCAGAACGGCGTGCGCATCAATGAACCGCTCGGCGATTCCGTCAACTGGGATCTCGTGCCGGAATCCGCGATCCACACGATGTCGCTGATCGGCGGCGCGAACCCGCTGTTCGGCCTGAATACACTTGGCGGCGCGCTGTCGATCGAGATGAAGAACGGTTTCAATTTCGACGGCCACGCCGCGGAGTTCAGCGGCGGGTCGTGGGACCGCAGGAATTTCACCGTCGAGAGCGGCGGCAACAATGGCACGTTCGGCTATTACGTGAATGCAAGCTATTTCGAGGAAGACGGGTGGCGTGATCTGTCCGATTCCGATGCCCTGAATCTTTATGGCGCCCTCGGGTGGCGCGGCGTTGCGACGGCGATCGATTTCAGCGCGGCTTACGGCGACAGTGAGTTGCGCGGCAATGGCGCCTCTCCCGTCGGTCTGCTCGCAATCGATCGCGCGGCGATCTTCACCGCGCCGGATATCACCGAAAACGATATGCACATGTTTACACTGGAAGCCGTGCACGATTTCAGCGACGACATGCAGTTCGCCGGCAACGCGTTCTACCGCAAGAACAAGACGGACTCGTTCAATGGCGACGGCTCGGAGTTCGTTGAATGCGAACTTGACGGCGGGACGTTCCTGGTTGAAGGCATCGAGGAGGATGAGCTCGAAGCGCTCGGCTTCGATGACGACGATATTTGTGAAGACAATGTGCTCGGCGGCGGCGTGCCCATCGGCCCGGGCGCGGGAACGATCGTGACCGACCCGGACTCGCTGGAAACGGCATTGAATGCGCTGGCGGGCGATGACGAATTCGAGATTGAAGATCTGACCGACGAAATTTCGGGCACGGGCCTGCTGAGCGACGACGCAATCAACAACATGAGCGAACGCCGGCAGAAGACCTACGGCACCGACATGCAGCTCGCGTTCAGCCGTGATCTGCTCGGACACGGCAATTATTTCGTTGGCGGATTTGCGTATTTCAAAGGCGAGGCGGATTTCCTTTCGGTGACGGAACTGTCCGGACTCGACCCCGTGACCCGCAGCACCGCCGGCCTCGGGCTCGGCAGCTTCGTCGACGACGAAGCGACGAACGTAAGCACGAAAACGGAAACCTGGAGCGTTTATTTCCTCAACGCCTTCGACCTGACCGAAGCGGTGACGCTGACGCTCGGCGGACGCTTCAACGCCACGGATGTCACCTTGCGCGATCGCAGCGGGGCGCGTCCAGAACTGAACGGGGATCACGACTTCAACCGCTTCAACCCGTCCGTTGGCATGACCTACACCGTCATGCCGGGCCTGAACGTGTTTGCCGGCTATAGCGAGTCCGCACGCGCGCCGACCCCGATCGAGCTTGCGTGTAATGAAGGGGTATTTCAGGTTGCGCGCGACGCCGCGGTTGCGCGCGGCGACGATCCCGACGACGTCGATTTCGAATGCCGTCTGCCGAACGCGTTTCTCGCCGACCCGCCGCTCGATCAGGTCGTCGCGAAAAGCTATGAAGCCGGCTTGCGTGGCGAATACGCCGGCATCAGACATCGCTTCGGTTATTTCCACACGACGAACCACGACGACATCATCTTCCAGACGACGGGCCGCGCGACGGGCCTGTTCGCGAACGTCGATGAGACCCGGCGCCAGGGTGTCGAACTCGCGTTTGCGAGCAACTGGCAGGCGCTCGACTGGTCGCTGTCCTACAGCTACATCGACGCGGAGTTTGGGTCCGACTTCCTCGCGCTGAGCCCGGCGCACGCATTTGCGAACGACGATGGCGAGATTCAGGTCCGCGAGGGTGACCGTATTCCGGGCATTCCCGAGCACCAGTTCAAACTTGGCGGCGATTACAATTTCCCCGTCGGCCTGCGGCTTGGTTTCGATCTGATCGTGAACTCCGACCAGGTGTTGCGCGGTGACGAATCGAACCAGCTCGATACTGTCGACGGTTACGCACTCGTAAACCTGCGCGCGAACTATCGACTCGACGAACGGGTGAATCTGTTCGTCCGGGTGACGAACCTGTTCGACAAGGATTATGAGAACTTCGGTTTGCTCGGCGAAGACCCGAGTGAGGTTATCAGTGGTCTCGCGGACACACGGGCGCGCTTCCTTGGTGCGGGCGCCGAGCGTGGTGTGTGGGCGGGGATCCGCATCACTTTGTGAACTCTCACGCCTATCGCGTGCCTATAATGATGCCGCAGCGAGCAATTGCGCTCGCTTTGGCGTCGCTCGACACGGCAGCAATTCACGCGAGGGATAAGCACAAACCATGAATCACCCACAGCGCCATCTCCTGATCTTGTGCAGCGCGTTGCTGTTGACGCTTGGCGAGGCCATCGCCGCGAATACTGTCGATATCCTGTTTGTCGGCGAACCGGGCACCCCGGCACATTACGGTGCGCGCCAGGGACTCAGCGAGGCAAATGCGCAGGGCGAGTTTCTCGGCGTGACTTATCGGCTCGTGTCGGCCGATACAGCGGATGCAAACCCGCGCGCCGTCGTGGCCGCGGTCAACCCGACCCGGCTGTTGCGTCTTCGTGAACAGCGCCGCGAGTTGCCGGTGCTGAACGTGACCGCTATGGAGACGACATTGCGCGAAGCCTGCGAAGCGAATCTGTTCCACGTGATTCCGAGTCGCGCGATGCTGGAGGACGCCGAGAACCAATGGCAACGCAAGAATCCCGGCTCGGCCGCGCGTGCACGGGCCTGGCACCGGACGTTTCGAAAATACGCGGCGTCACAATTGAACAGCCGTTACCACGAGCAATTCGGGCAGGATATGGTCGATGAAGCCTGGAGTGGATGGGCCGCGGTAAAGCTGTTGTCGGATACCATCGCGCGGCAACCGGCGATAACAGGCGCGCAACTGATTGAACAGTTGCAAACCAATCTCGCTTTCGATGGTCAGAAGGGTAGTGATATGAGTTTTCGCGAAACCGGCCAGCTGCGACAGCCGTTGTTGCTCGTCGACAACGACAAGATTGTTGGCGAAGCGCCGGTTCGCGGTGTGGTGAATACGAGCAATCTCGACAGTCTCGGGCTGTCGTTTTGTCCCAAGTAAGGTGAGTCGAATGAGAAAAGGAATCGTGAACACTGCAGCGATGGTGCTGCTGCTGGCTGTGGTCGGGGTTGCTCATGCAGCGCCACCGAAGCGGATCTTCGTCACGAACGAGAAGGATGACACGGTTTCGGTAATCGACGGCGCGACGAATACGGTGGTCGCAACGATAGCGATCGGCCCGCGCCCGCGCGGCATCGGGGTCGCCCCCGATGGCAGTGAAGTTTACGTCGCGATCAGCGAGGCGAATGCGATTGCAGTATTCGACCCGGATTCGTTCGCAGTGCTGCGTCAGTTCGACAGCGGCGATGACCCTGAAACGTTCGCGGTGCACCCGAACGGCAATATCTACATTTCGAACGAAGACGATGCCAAGGCATCCGTTTACAACCCGCGCACGGGTGAACTGCTCGCCGAGATCAAGGTGGGTATTGAACCCGAAGGCGTCGCGATTTCTCCGGACGGCTCGAAAGTCATCGTGACGAGCGAGTCGACGAATATGCTCCACGTTATCGGCGTCCCGGAGCATACGATCACGAACAATATCCTCGTCGGCGCGCGGCCACGTGCCGCAACGTTCAACCGTGCCGGCACCCTCGCTTACGCGACTTCGGAGATCAGTGGCGAGGTCAAGAAAGTCGACGTTGCCAGCGGCAAGATCATTGGCCGGATGCCGCTCGCGGATGACAAGGCCAAGCCGAAAGACGTGCTGCTGAACAACGATGAATCGAAACTGTTCGTCGCCGGCGGGCGCGCCAATGCGATTTTCGTGCTCGACCCGAACACCCTCGAAATCCACACGACGATCCCCGTCGGTAAACGCGTTTGGGGCCTGGCGTTGTCGGCTGACGGATCACGCCTCTACACCACCGACGGGGTGAGTAATCAGGTGAGCGTAATCGATACCGTAAGCGACAAAGTCGTTGCCACGGTGCCGGTCGGCAAGTTTCCGTGGGGTGTTGCCGTCTACGAATGAACCCGGATCCGGGCACGGCCTCCCACCCGATCGTCAATGAGAATTAGTCTCAACACTGCGCGCGGTCGCGGCTAGCGTTTTCGCTCGTTTCTAGGTAGGCTCAGCGGCGTCAGAGAAAGACGCTGCGCGGTCGCTCACAGCCGCCCGCGACGGCAACAAAACGAAACGACTCCTGGCCGGACCGAGCGCTGCCCATCGTTATCACGATAGTTGCTCGAACACCCCGGTACCGCGCTTGCGCGGCTGCCGGCACCCGTGCCGCCGTGGCTCGTTAAATTCGAATGGTGGGAGAGCATGAATGTTAAAAGCCCTGCAGCTTGAGCCGGAAAAGTGTACCGGCTGCTTGCAATGTGAAATGGCGTGTTCCTTCGAACAGGAAGGTATCTTCAATCCGAGCAAGTCGCGCATCAAGGTTTTCACCTTCCATGAAGAGGGTCGGTTCGCACCCTATACCTGCTCGCAGTGCGCCGAAGCGTGGTGTATGCATGCTTGTCCGGTCGAGGCGATTGTTATCAACCCGGTAACGGGTTCAAAAGACGTGCTCGAGGATGTCTGTGTTGGCTGCAAGGTGTGCACGATTGCGTGCCCGTTCGGCACCGTCAATTACAACGCCGACAGCGGCAAGGTGATCAAGTGCAACCTGTGCGGCGGCGAGCCCGCTTGTGCGGAAGCGTGTCCGACCGACGCTATCACCTACGTCGACGCCGATCACACGGGACTGGAACGCATGCGCGCGCATGCGGCGCAAACCATCCCACGCGACTAAAGTCTGGAGGCATTTATGGCTTGGACGAAAAAAGTTCTGCGCGTAAACCTGACCGCAGGTACGTGCACGGAAGAACCGCTCAACATGGAATGGGCTGCGAAATATCTGGGGCAACGCGGCCTGGCTTCAAAATACCTGGCCGAGGAAATCGACCCCGCGTGTGACGCCCTGTCGCCCGATAACAAGCTGATCATGGCCACCGGACCCTTAACGGGAACCATGGCCTCGACCGGGGGACGCTACTCGGTCATCACGAAAAGCCCGCTCACCGGCGCCATCGCATGCTCGAATTCAGGGGGCTTCATCGGCAACGAAATCAAGAACGCCGGTTTCGACATGATCATCTTCGAAGGCAAGTCGCCAAACCCGGTGTACCTGTACCTTGAGAACGACAAGGCGACCTTGTGTCCGGCCGATGAAATCTGGGGCAAGTCCGTGTGGGCCGCGGACGAATTCCTGCACACGAAATATCAGGATCCCTTGCTGCGTATCGCATGTGTCGGGCGCGCCGCGGAACAGGGGTGTCTGTACTCGGCGATCATTAACGATTTGCACCGCGCCGCGGGCCGTTCCGGTGTCGGCACGGTAATGGCATCGAAGAATCTGAAGGCGGTGGCCGTGCGCGGAACGCTCGGCGTGGGCAATATCCGCGACCCGAAAGAATTCATAAAGGCCACGAACGAAGGCAAGCGGGTACTCGCGGAGAACGCGATGACCGGAGAGGGCCTCGCAGCGCTCGGTACCCAGGCACTCATGAATGTCATCAACGAAGTCGGTGCCATGCCCACACGTAACATGCGCGAAGTGCAGTTCGAAGGGGCGAGCAAAATCTCCGGGGAGGCGATGCTCGAGCCGCGCGAAAGCGATGGCAAGGCGAACCTGACGACGAACGCAGCGTGTTTTGGTTGCACGATCGCCTGCGGCCGCATCTCGACGATCGATCCGCAGCACTACACGATCGTGAACAATCCGCAATATATGGGTAACTCCGGAGGCCTCGAGTACGAAGCCGCCTGGGCGCTCGGTTCCGACACCGGGATCGACGATCTCGACGCGCTCACCTACGCGCAATTCCTCTGCAACGAAGATGGCTACGATCCGATCTCGTTCGGCGCAACCGTCGCCGCGGCAATGGAATTATTCGAAATGGGGGCGATCACGACGCAGGACACCGGCGGTCTCGAACTCAAATTCGGCTCCGCCGAAGCATTGACGAAAGCCGCCGAACTCGTCTCCACGGGAGAGGGCTTCGGGCGCGATCTGGGCCTCGGTTCCAAGCGTTTGTGCGAGAAGTATGGTCACCCGGAACTGTCGATGACGGTAAAAGGGCAGGAGTTTCCGGCCTACGATCCGCGTGGTATCCAGGGGATGGGGCTCGCTTACGCGACGTCGAACCGCGGCGCGTGTCACTTGCGTGGTTACACGGTTTCGTCTGAATTGCTCGGCGTGCCGGTGAAAACCGATCCGCTGTCGACCGAGGGCAAGCCGGAACTCGTGAAGGCGTTTCAGGACGCGACCGCGGCGGTGGATTCATCCGGATTGTGCGTGTTTACGACGTTCGGCTGGACGCTCGAAGACATTGCTCCGCAGGTGGCGGCAGCCTGCGAAGGCGACTGGAGCCCGGAATCGATGGTTGAAGCAGGCGAGCGGATCTGGAATCTTGAACGCAAGTTCAACCTCGATGCAGGGCTCACAGCGGCCGACGATACACTGCCCGAGCGTCTGTTGAAGGATGCCGCGAAAACGGGGCCGGCAAAGGGCAAAGTCAACGAACTCGATAAAATGCTGCCACAGTATTACGAGGTTCGCGGCTGGACCGTTGATGGCGTGCCGACGAGTGAAACGCTCAGCCGGCTTGCCGTTTGATGCGCTGACCCATCCGTTTGATACGCGCGGACGGCGGCTGCCGTCCGCGCCTGTCAGCCCGGTTGTGCGCACCCGCAACCGGTGACCAGGAGAACTCTCATGAACCACGTAATCATAGGCGCCGGTCCGGCCGGGGTTGTTGCCGCGGAGTCGCTGCGACGCTTGCAGGCCGATGCGAACATCACCCTGATCGGCGACGAGCCTGAACCGCCTTATTCGCGTATGGCGCTGCCGTATTTCCTGATCAAGCAAGTTCCGGAGGCGGGTACGTACCTGCGCAAGGATACGGGGCACTTCGCGGCGGCCAACATCGACGTGCGCCAGGATCGGGTTGCCACGATTGATCGCGCTGCCGGCAAGCTAACGCTGACGGGCGGTGGCAGTGTCGATTACGACAAACTGCTGATTGCGACCGGCTCCTCACCGGTGTCGCCGCCCATTCCCGGTATTGATTTGCCCGGCGTGTTTTCCTGCTGGACACTCGAGGACGCCCGCAATATCGCATCGCGCGCAAAACCCGGCGCGAAAGTGCTGCTCATGGGCGCGGGCTTTATCGGTTGCATCATCCTCGAGGCGCTGGCGAAAAGCGGCGCGGATCTGACGGTTGTCGAAATGGAAGACCGCATGGTGCCCCGCATGATGAACGACATCGCGGGAGGCATGATCAAGTCCTGGTGCGAGGACCAAGGCGTCCATGTACACACCTCTACGAAGGTCACTGAAATCGCGGCTTCCGGCAACGGTTTCGCAGTAAGTCTCAGCACTGGCGACACGATTGAGGCCGACCTGATTGTATCCGCCACCGGTGTCCGCCCGAACATCGACCTCGTGGCCGGCACCGGCATCGAAACCGATCACGGAATCCTCGTGAATCGCAATATGCAAACGAACGATCCGAATATTTTCGCCGCTGGCGACGTCGCCCAGGGGCGCGACTTCTCCACCGGCGAGTACTCCGTGCAGGCGATCCAGCCGACAGCGACGGAGCACGGCCAATTGTGCGCCCGGAACATGGCCGGGCATGCCGGCGCGATTCACCGCGGCAGCGTCAACATGAACGTACTTGATACGCTGGGACTGATTTCGAGCTCGTTCGGCCTGTGGATGGGCGCCGACGGCGGTGAATCCGGTGAGTTACTGAATCGCGAACGCTACCGTTACCTGAACCTGCAGTTCGACGAAGATGTACTCGTCGGCGCCACGAGCCTTGGCCTGACCGAGCACGTTGGCGTGCTGCGCGGTCTCATCCAGACGAAAACGCGGCTCGGCGCATGGAAGGACCGTCTGATCGAGGACCCGACCCGCATCATGGAAGCCTATCTCGGCAGCACCCAGGCAGTCGGGTTTAACGCAGCTATCCTGTAAGGGCAGCTGACACCGTAACGCCTTTGCAGGCTATCCAGACGCCCGGTATCCGCCGGGCGTTCATTTTTGAGTCGAAGCCGTGAAACTGACGTTCAAACTTTACGCTACGTTGACGGAATTGCTGCCGCCGGAAGCGACGAATCACAGCATCGTGATCGACATCGAGCCCGGAACCAGTGCCTTCGACGTGATCGACCGCTTCCGGGTACCGCGAGCGAGCGCGCACCTCGTGCTCGTCAACGGCGTTTATCTCGAGCCCGAAGCGCGGGAATCCGGGACCCTGAACGACGGCGACACCCTCGCCATCTGGCCGCCCGTCGCCGGCGGCTAGCGCCACCGGTGAGCAGCCCACAGCCGTGAGTGACGCCGCGCGCGAATTTGAGTTCGCCCGTGAATACGGGTTGTCGCACTACGATTTCTTTCGCATCCTGCCGCGTATTGAGCCGTCGTGGCAGCAACTGGACGACCGTCGGGTGTCCGTCAGTCGCGATGACGGACGCGCGCTGGAGATCGAGATTTCGCCGGAGCAAATCCGCAAGATCGCGAGCCTGCGGATCCCCTATATCGACATCACATTTCGGTTCACAGACTGGAGCTCGCAGCAACGTGCTGAATTCTTTGAGTATTTCGATCGCGCGTTTCAAAAGGGTGGTGGCTGAAGCCGTTCGCGGACGCTGGTTAGTGTCGGCCGGAACCCGATTCCATACGCATGCGAATTGATTCGTGGTTTAAAAGCTACAAATTAATTGCCGTAACTCGCTGTGTTTTCGTGTTTTTGTTGCAAATGTGCTTGCACGCAACACTCTCTTGGTTTACATTTCGCAACTGAAATCTTCGCACCGCATTTTTTTGTTCATGGGGTTGAACCGGCTGGGACGCTAGGGGGATGCAGGGTAAGCGGGGGAGTTTGAGGACTTAAACGAATTTTAAGATTCCTTATTTAGGAGGAAGTAATGGCGAAACAATTCAAACAGACCAGACTGGCAACCGCGATGAGCATCGCCGCTGTCGGCCTAGGTCTCAGCGCAACGGCCGACGCCGTCGTCGTCGTAGGTGGTGACAACGGATGGGAAGTCAGCTTTGACGGCAACATCAACGCGTTCTACACAATCACCGATAGCGACGCCGGGTTTACGTCTCTGGGTTTCGAACCGGCCACCGTCGGCGGAAATCCCGTGCTTGCTCCTGACATCGACCAACAGCGCGTGCAAACCGGTTTCCTCCCGGCGTTCTTCAGCTTCAATGTGAAGAGCCCGACCGTGAACGGCTTGACGGCGACGGGTCGTTTCAGCTTTGCGCCACAGATTCAGAACGGCAACGTCAAGAATCAGGTTTATTCAGCGGCCGGACTGCGCTCGAATCCGGGCATCCAGGGCGCCAGCATGGACGTGCGTGAAGTCGTCGTAAACGTTGATGGCGACTTCGGTACGTTCAGCTTCGGTCGTACGCTGTCCATCTTCGGACGCCAGGCGATCCTGAAAGATCAGACACTGTTTGGTGTCGGTGCGCCGAACAGCGGCGGCGGCGGCGTAACACTCGGTCGCGCAGGACGCGGCTACACGTATCCGAACTTCAACGCTCGCTTCTCCTACAAAACGCCGAACATCAACGGGCTGCAGATCGAAGTTGGTCTGTACGATCCGAGCCGCGAGCAGACGGCAGCCGGAAACATCCTCGACGAAACGGATACCCCGCGCTTCGAGGGCGAGATCACCTACACGACGACGTTCGACAACGGCAGCTTCCAGATCTGGATGGACGGTTTGTGGCAGGACATCGAATCCTCACTCACCGGCGCCTCGTCAGATGTCACGGTCAGTGGTTTCGGCGCTGGTGGCGACCTGAAACTTGGACCGTGGAACGTGCTCGGTTACTACTACACGGGTGACGGCCTCGGCCGTTCGCTGCAGTTCGTCGGTGGCACGCGTTGCGACGTGACGGGTAACTCGTGTCAGGAAGCAGACAACGATGGCTACTACGTACAGGGCAGCTACACGTTCAACGGTAAAACGAAAGTGTCCGGCAGCTACGGTGAGTCCTCGGAAGACGGTTACAATGCCGACCTGAACACCGGCCTGGCCGCCACTCGCGACGCCGACCTGAGCATGTGGACGGTGGGTGTTTACCACGATGTCAATTCGTGGCTGAAACTCATCGCCGAGTACAGCAACGTCGAGAATGAGTTCGGTTCACTGGGCGCGTCAGGCGGCTTCAACACGGAAGCCGATGTCTTCAGCCTCGGAACGTTCCTGTTCTGGTAACATCTCGCGCGCTACGCGCGGCTTAAAAAGGGCGCATCGTATGATGCGCCTTTTTTTTTGACCGTAGGGTAACGTCGCCGCGGAACCGGGGTGCGCGACGCGCAGTCGCGACCTGTTGCTGGCGGACGTTTGGATTCCAGGCATGGGAAGAAAACGCAAGAATGCATCACGCGTAAGCCAAGCGGCGGGAAAAGCGGCGGTGAGCGCGGTTATCGAACGCTGGCTTGATCTTGCGGCCGCCGCCCAGGCCCGTGGTGCATTCGGTGAAGCGCGTACTTTCTTTCGTAAGGTGACGCAAAAGGATCCGGAACAGGCGCCGGTCTGGCATGCACTTGCGGGTGCGTCGTTCCAGCTCGGTGAACTGGGTGAGGCAGCGGCGGCGCTCGAACGTGCCTGTGCGCTCGAACCGGATAACATCGAGTATCTGAGCGACCTTGGCGGCGTTTATCTTGGGCTGGAGAATCTCGCCGCCGCCGAGCGCACCTTGCGCACGGTAACGCAGCGCCGTCCCGACTACGGGCAGGCGCACTACAACCTCTGCAGCGTGTTGTATCGCAGTGGCAAGCTCAACGAAGCCATCGGCGAACTTCAGCGCCTGATCGCGCGCGAGCCCGGGTTTGCGGAAGCGCACTTCAATCTTGGCGTCGCATTACGCGACATCGGCAACTGGGGTGCGGCGCGGCGTGCATTCGAAACCGCGAGCAAGTTGCAGCCGGACACCGCGCGGACGTATCTGGAACTGGCTCGTCTGGAGTCCGCCGCGCATCTGACGGACGACGCAATCCGGCATTACCGCGCATACCGCGGGCGCGGTCACAACGAAGTGGAAGTCGCGGTGGAGTTTGCCTTGCTGCTGCAGCGCGAGGGCCACACGAATGAAGCGATGGCGTTGCTCGAACAGGCAGAGCGTGAGAATCCGCACAACGAACAGGCCGGTCTCACTCGCGCAAGAATCATGCACGAGGCCGGCAAATTGTCCGATGCAGAAGCGCTTTACAACGCGGTACTGGAACGATTCCCGCAGGCAACCGCGGCGGCGATCGGACTGTCGCGCTTGCGCCAGGTGAGTGATGCCAACGATCCGCTGACCGTGCGACTGCTGCAGACGCTGGGTGCAATGTCGCACGACGATGCGCGAGCACAGCCGGTGCGTTTCGCGCTGGGCAAGATCTATGACGATCTCGGTGAGTTTGAACACGCATTCGCGCATTACGCCGCCGGCAATGAAATGCGTGCGCGCTCGCTCGACTATGATCGGGTGGCCGCGGAAGCGGAAACCGATGCGCTGCTCGCGACATTTACCGCGCCGGCACGGCAATGCAATGATGTTGCCGCGTCCGACAGCAACAAGCCGGTTCTCATCGTCGGCATGCCGCGCTCGGGGACCACGTTAACCGAGCAGATCGTTGCGGCGCACGGACGTGCCGCCGGTGCCGGCGAGCTGGGGTTTTTTCCGACACTGGTCCGGCACCTGCCGATGCTGGCAGGCACAAGCATGGATTACCCCGGATGCTGGTGCAGTATCGATGAGGCGCTCGCGCGCCAGGTCAGCGAACAATACCTTGAGCTGCTCGAACGTCACGGTGCGGACGCACTTCGTGTAACCGACAAGATGCCGGTCAACTACAAGCACGTCGGTTTGTTCAGCAGTCTTTTCCCGCATGCTTACGTGATCATTTGCCGCCGTGATCCACGTGACGTCGCACTGTCGATTTATTTTCAGTATTTCCGCGATCGCCATGACTACGCGTGGCGTTTGGCGGATATCGCGCATTGTTACGTCCAGCATGAACGTTTGATCAAGCATTGGCTCGCTTTGCGACCGACGCGGACACATGTCGTCGATTACGCCGATCTGGTCCAGGACCATGAGCAAGCGGCGCGCCGCTTGATCGCAGCGATTGATCTCGAATGGGATCCGCATTGCCTGGATTACCACCAGGTGGAACGGCAGGTGAAAACCGCGAGTAACTGGCAGGTCCGTCAACCGATTTATACGACGTCCATTGCGCGCTGGCGCGCCTACGCTGAGCATCTGGCTGATTTCGTCAGCGCGCTGAAGCACGAACGGGCACGTTACGGCTTCGATAACCACGATCTGGCCTAGGCCGTCAGTTCCCGCGGATTATCTGCACGACAATACCCGAGGCCGGACAGTGACGCGTGTGCGGCGCACATCGCGCGCCAGGCGGCGCGAAACCGATGGCACTCTTTCGCGCCAGGATGGTCTATGGAACGCGTAAACTACATCCGCCGCGCTATTTTTCATATAATTCCGGCCACCCCCGGACAGGCCTGCAGTATGGTTTCATCTCGCAACACACTCGCCAAGCAACTCGTTCGTTTGCTCATCATAAGCATCACGATCGGCGCCAGTACATCGGTAGCGGCGCTTGATTTGATCCCGGATTTTTTCAAAAACACAAAAATCAATCGCTATGTCTGGCGTCTGCAGGAACAGCACGTCGCATTGTCGCCGCAGTCGGAAGACATGGCCGGGTTGCCGAAGAATCAGCACCCGGTCATTCTCGATGTCGCGGCGGTTCGGGACGCGCTGAAATCGCTCGAACTCTGGGTGGATGGTGGTTTTTTCCGCAACGAAGAAGCGGTGCCGGTATTCAGCGCCGATGAAGTCTCGACATTGTTTCGCTACATCGCGGAGGCGCTCGCGCAAGCCGGCCCTGATGAAGACGTCGTCTTCAACGTGAAGGGTTACGGCGCCGTCGCGTTCGACATCGCCCGCGAGAAGTATTGGACGTCGGGCCGCGCTTTTTACGCGAACGACAAGCTCAACCTGATCATCGGCAGCTACCAGGTGCGTAAGGACCGCGGCAAACGTCAGGCGGAGGGCGCATACGGGGTACTCGACGACTATTCGGATTTGAACTTCGATCATGGCGGTCGCGACGACAAGGTGAAGATGCCAGGGCGCATCGTCACGACCCCAGGTGTCGAGCTCAGCGCCGAACGCGGCAGTGAGCGGCCGAACTGGGTCCAGATCGATGTTGCAACCGCGAGTGCGGCCTATCAGGAGTCGCTGATCCCCGATGAAGAGCGTAAACGCGAGGCGAGGGTAAAATCCGAGGCCGCGAAACTGACCGTAGAACGGCGGCAGATGCGTGAGGAAATGGCGCGCCTGCGCAAGGAACTCGACAATATGAAATCAGGTGGGAGCGGGCAGGTTCGCGACCTTGAATCGCGTCTCGCGACCTTGCAGGAACTGAAAGAGAAGAACGTCATCTCTGACGCGGAATTTAACAGCAGGCGGCGGGCCATACTCGAAGAGATTTGAAAACCGGCGCGGCGCTTTGAGCCCGCACGCCTTAACACCTCGCGACCGCGGATTGCCGTCACGCTACGGCACGTTTCAATCACGGCGAACGCCACGACGCCAGGCGGCGAGCCGGCCCGTACCAGACGGAACTCCTATTATGCGTTCACTGTACCCTGCCACGACCCCGACGCGCACCGGGATGCTCGACGTTGGCGACGGTCACGAGATTTATTTCGACGTGGGTGGCAATCCTGACGGCGTGCCCGTCGTATTCCTGCACGGCGGCCCTGGTTCGGGCTGTAAGCCGAGCCACCGGCAATTCTTCGATCCGCAGCGTTATCGCAGCGTGTTAATCGACCAGCGTGGGTCGGGAAAATCGACCCCGTTTGGTGGGGTGGACGGCAATACCACGCAGGCACTCGCGAGCGATCTCGAACGCGTCCGCGAGCATCTGGGAATTGATCGCTGGGTCGTTTTCGGCGGCTCATGGGGCGCGGCGCTTGCGCTTTATTATGCGCAATCGTTTCCCGAGCGCGTGCGTGGCATGGTATTGCGCGGCACATTCCTCGCACGCCGACGTGATGTGGACTGGTTTTTTTCCGCCGGCGCGAATCGGCTGCTGCCGCGCGGCTGGCACGAATTCGAGGAGGTGGTTGGCAGGCCGGCGAACATGATCGAACATCTCTACGATTCGGTATTTGGCGAAGATAGAACTACGGCCGAAGCCGTCGCTCGTGCCTGGGCACGCTGGTCCGGCGAGGTGGTTTGTTACGCAATCGACACTGTCGGCGGTGAAGGTGAAGAACCGCTATCAACGACGATGGCGAAAACCCGGATCGAATTCCATTACGCGTATCACGATTACTTCATCGCGGAAAACCAGTTGCTCGATAATGCGCATCTGCTGCCGGACGTCCCGGTATCGATCATTCATGGCCAGCGCGATTTAACGTGCACCCCGGACGCAGCCTGGGATCTGCACCGCGCGCTCCCGCATTCGACCCTGAAAATTCTGCGCACTGCCGGGCATTTATCCGGAGAGTCATTGATGACCGAGGCGCTGCTGGATGCAGCTGATGACATGTTGACGCGGATTGGGCGTTGATGGCGCGCTTGGGACGCTGCGCAAATCCGCGTTGCCGCGGAGGCGATCCATGAGCCCGGACTCGCAACCGGCGATGCCGGTAATCATGGGGATCCTCAACGTGACGCCGGACAGTTTCTCCGACGGCGGCGAGTTTTTCGACGTGGGCCACGCCGTCGATCATGCGCGACGTATGGCCGCGGAAGGCGCGGCGATAATCGATATTGGTGGCGAATCGAGCCGCCCGGGCGCTCAGCCCGTGGATGCGGCCAGCCAGTTGGGGCGGGTTCTACCGGTAATCGAAACCTTGCACGATGAATTGGGCGCGAGGTGTGCCTTGAGTATCGATGCACGCGTCGCAGATGTCGCTGATCGCGCTGTCGCGGCCGGCGCAACGATGATCAACGATATTTCCGGTGGTGCCGATCCGGACATGCTTCGCGTGGCCGCCACACGTAATGTGCCGATCGTCCTGATGCACATGCAGGGCTCGCCGGAAACGATGCAGAACGCCCCGAGTTATGCGGACGTCGTTGGTGAAATATGTGCGTATCTCGGTGAGCGGGCCGATCTCGCCTTGCAAGCCGGCATTACGCGCGGGAATATCATCGTCGACCCGGGAATCGGTTTCGGCAAATCGAAACACCACAACCTGGAGATTCTGCACCAGCTGCAGCGGTTCAAGGCGCTCGGTTTCAGGCTGATGCTTGGTACGAGTCGCAAGCGTTTCATGGGCGCTATCTGCCGCGAAACCGGCTTCAAGGATCTGGTTGGCGCGACATGCGCGACGACAACACTCGGGACGCTCGCCGGGGTCGACATCTTTCGCGTGCACGACGTGCGCGAGAACCGCCAGGCGATGGAAGTTGCTTTCGCGGTACGCCAGGGCGCGTGAACAAACTGGCGGATTGAGTCCGTCCCGTGCCCGCGAACCTCAGCTCCGGTTGAGCGCTCGTGAATTTTTCATGTTGCGAAATATTAACGGTTCCGTTTTCGTCGCGGACGGGCCACCGCTCGAAATGAGTTCGTCGACTTCGGTGACGAGCGCTGCGTGATGCGGCGACTTCGCGCATACCGGATCCGCGTTGCGAGCGTCGCCGGTCATCATGTAAGCCTGACAACGACAGCCGCCGAAGTCCTGTGTTTTCTCCGGACAGCTCCGGCAGGGCTCGCGCATCCAGTCGAAACCGCGAAACCGGTTGAACGCGTCGGAGTCGTTCCAGATCGCCTCGATGCTTGAATCGCGTACATTGGGAAACGTAATTCCTGGCAGCTGTCCCGCCGCATGACAGGGCAGGGCGGTGCCGTCCGGCGCGATAGTCAGAAAGATCGAGCCCCAGCCGTTCATGCACGCTTTCGGCCGCTCTTCGTAGTAGTCGGGCACGACGTAGATGATCCGCATGCGATCGCGCAGGCGTTCCTGGTAGTCGTGGGCGATCGCCTCCGCGCGTTGCAGTTGTTCGCGGGTCGGCAGAAGATGGGCAGCGTTCAGTTTCGACCAGCCATAGTATTGCGTGCTCGCGAGCTCGACGTAATCGGCTTTCAGCTCGTCGGTCATCCGAATGATATTTTCGATTTCGTCGATGTTCTGTCTATGGATCACGATGTTCAGGACCATCGGGTATTCATACTGCTTTACCAGCCGCGCCATTTCTCGCTTGTGCTTGAACGAGTCCGTCCCGCCGAGGTAATTATTCAGCGTTTCATCGCTGGCCTGAAAGCTGATTTGAATATGGTCGAGACCGGCGTTTTTGAAAGCAGCGATGCGTGCCTCGTCCATACCCACGCCGGATGTGATGAGGTTACTGTAATAGCCGAGGCGGCGGGCTTCGGCGATGATTTCTTCGAGGTCCGTGCGCACCAGGGGCTCGCCACCGGAAAGCCCGAGCTGCGTGGCGCCCATTTTCCGCGCTTCGCGAAGCACCCGGATCCAGTCCTCGGTGGTGAGTTCGTCGCGGTATTTCGCAATTTCAACCGGGTTAGAGCAGTACGGACACTGCAGCGGACAGCGGTAGGTAAGCTCGGCGAGGAGCCACAGCGGTTTACCGATTGGGCTTGTCTTTGAGCCAGCCATTACCGTAGGCGACCTCCAGGAATTTCGTGACGTCGTCAGCCAGGTCCGCGCCCGGAAACGCCTGGCCGAGTGACTCGATGATCGCTGCGACTGTTTGCGTACCGTCGCAGCGCCGCATGATTTCGCCAGCGCTTGTGCTCAGCTTGACCATGCCTTCAGGATACAAAATGACATAACACGCTTGCGCTTCTTCCCACTGGAATCGGAATGTGGGTGCGAGTGCCGGCACGCTCGTTGGGGAGACGGTCATTTTCACGATTGACAACAGTAGAACGGGGGTTTGTGTTCTATGTAGGCCATCCACATTGCGTCGAGCATGGTCCACAGAATATCGAGCTTGAACTGGAGTATGTTGAGTGCGTACTCCTGTTCCTGACGCGAACGAAAATGATCAAGCGTGACGGCGAGCCCGTGTTCAACGTCGCGTCGCGCTTCGCTGAGGCGCTTGCGAAAGTACGTGTACCCCTGGGCGTTGATCCAGGGATAAATAGTCGGCCAGTTGTCGAGACGCCGCTGATGGATCGTCGGGGCGAACAGTTCCGTCAGTGACGAGCATGCCGCTTCTTCGAACGTCGCGGCGCCGGCGAAGTTTACGTACGCATCAACGGCGAAACGCACTCCCGGCAACACGTGACGTTCATCCAGTAACTCCTCGCGCGTGAGGCCAACGGCATCGCCGAGTTGCAACCAGGCCTCAATTCCACCGTCGTCGCCTTCGATCCCGTCGTGGTCGAGAATGCGCTGCGCCCACAGTCGGCGGGTATCGCGGTCGCGGCAGTTCGCCATTACCGCAGCGTCCTTGATCGGGATGCTCGTTTGATAATAAAAGCGATTCGCAACCCATCCGAGAACGGCTTCGCGTGGCAAGCCGCCGGTGTTCATGCGAACGTGGAAGGGGTGCTGAATATGATAGAACCGTTCCTTGTCGCGCAGGCGCTGTTCGAAAGTGGCCCGATCCCACGCGGATTCGGTGGACGGGGCGGGCTTGCGGACGGCGAACTGCACGGTAATAAGGGCCTGTTCAGATAGCGGGGCGGGGCTTGCATCACCCGGGGCCGGCGAGCCGGCCCCGGGTACGAGTATCAACGGTTGTTGATATACATCGTCACTTCGAAACCAAAGCGGATATCGTCAAAAGAAGGGGCTTCCCACTGCATTGTGCTGACTCCTGTTTTGCGGTCAAATGACCGCGTTGTGGTTCATCGGAGGCGCCGTCATTGCCGGCGGCACCTGCTTGATCCATGCAGTTGACGTGCCAGTTCCGGCACATAGTACGACAAATAATTTCTCCAAGTTTCAAATGTTTAAACGCCCTCCTGCGACAGATTACCGGCTCCGACGCGGCCACTTCCAGGAAATGGTTTCAGGTAGCCGCCCGCGATGGCTGATATAAACCATCGTGCCGTCGTCACCCCATGGCGGGCGCTCACGGCGGGCGCGCAGCGTCGATGATCTACGAAGCGATCGTCTCAACCCGCGACCACACCGGCACCGCACATCTCACGCCGATGGGGTATCGCCTCGACGGTGATGTCGTCACGCTCGCGCCGTTCGTGCCATCAACGACACTCGAGAACTTGCGCCGCGAACCGTTTGCCGTGATCAACGTGACCGATGATGTGTCGGTTCTCGCCGGGTGTCTCACCGGACGCAGGTCGTGGCCGGTGGTCGCGACCGAGCATATCCCCGGCTTCCGTCTCGCAGACGTCCTTGCCCACCGCGAACTCAACGTTACGCAATGCGAGGATGATGCCGTGCGACCGACATTCCGCCTTGCAACCGTCGCCGAACATTCCCACCGTGCACCGCGAGGCTATAACCGTGCCCAGGCCGCCGTACTCGAGGCCGCGATCCTGTATACGCGTCTCGACTGGCTCGAACCGAAGAAGGTGACGCAGGAAATCGCTTACCTGCAAATCGCGGTGGAGAAAACCGCCGGCCCACGTGAATTGACGGCCTGGCACTGGATTACCGCCGCAATCCAGGCCCACGAGCGCCACGATATTTCCCGGGCCGTACCCACATGAGTGCTTTTCTGGCCAGCACGCGCGACCTCATCGAAGCGAAGATTGCGCTCGCCGCAGGTGCAAACTGGATCGACATGAAGGAACCCCGTACGGGTGCGCTCGGCGCGGTCGCCGCCGATGAAGTGGCACGCGTTGCGGCCTGGATCCGCGGTGTTGATAACAACACACCCGTCAGCGCGACGATAGGCGATTGCTGGAACCACCCGCAGAGCATGCCCGAACGCGTTGCGGTACTGGCGGATACCGGCGTTCCCTACGTCAAGATCGGTGTCTACGCGGCGCGGCCGGCGCGCGCCTTGTTGCAAGCGATCTCAGCGTGCTGCGCGTGCGGGCCGCGAATCATACTCGTGTGTTTCGCCGAAGCGCCGCCAGGCCCGGCGTCGATTGCCGCCTGTGCGGCGACCGGGATACGCGGCATGATGCTGGATACCGCCGACAAAAACAGTGGCCCGCTCACCGCTATCCTGACACGCACGCGAATCGCGGCATTCGTCAACAGCGTGCAGGCGCGCGGTTTACTCTGCGGTTTGGCCGGCAGCCTTGCGCGCGCGGACATTCCTGAGCTAATGCCGCTTGGCGCCGATTATCTTGGCTTTCGCGGCGCGCTGTGTGAAGCCGGTGGTCGCAGTGGCACGCTTTCAGCACACGCGGTTGCAAACATACGTCAGGGCATCGACAGTGCTCGCGCCGTGACGACGGAACATCTGACAATGGAGGGACAAGCTCGTGGGATGGCGTAAGAAAGAACGTGATGAAGTGTATGACGACGACGAAATTGCGGCTCGCCTCGATGCGGAGTTACCGCACTGGACTTACAGTGATGGCTGGATACGGCGCAAGTACAAGACCTCGGGCTGGAAATCGACGCTGATGGTGGTTAACACAGTTGGACATCTGGCGGAAGCCGGCTGGCATCACCCTGACATGACGGTTTCCTATGCGTTCGTTAACGTAAAGCTGCAGAACCATGCGGCGAAGGGGATCACAGACAAGGATTTCGAACTCGCGAGGAAAATCGAGGACGTTGTCATGTGGCGGCCCGGGGCCGATGCAGAAACGGCGCTCGAAGGGACACCCGACGACGCGCGTTTCAAGTACATCAAGTACGACTGAGGCGCCTCGTTCCGTTCAGGCCGGTGTCTGGTCTGTGCGTTGCCAGGTGCCTGATTTGCCGCCGGATTTCTCCATGAGGCGGACGCCGGAAAGGGTCATGCCGCGGTCGACGGCCTTGCACATGTCATAGATCGTCAGCAGGGTGACGCTGACGGCCGTCAGCGCCTCCATTTCAACGCCTGTCTGGCCCTGCGTTTCGGCAGTGGCGCGGCACATCACGCGACACTCGCCCGGCTCGGGTTCACAATCGATCGCGACGCGGGTCAGCCCGAGCGGGTGGCATAACGGGATCAGATCCGCGGTCTTCTTCGCGGCCATAATGCCGGCCACGCGCGCGATACCGATGACATCGCCTTTCTTGTGACCGCCGGCAACGATCAACTCCAGCGTTTCCGGCGCCATCGTGATATGGCCTTCGGCGATCGCACGTCGCGACGTCACGGTTTTACCACCAACGTCGACCATGTGCGCACGGCCGCGGTCATCGAAATGAGTGAGTTCCGTCATAAATGATCCGGTTGGCTTCGTTGCGCTAAACTGTCGCGGTCGGGCGCTCGCCCGGCAACCGCAATCACGGCGCAAGAGTGCAGATGAGTATCAGAATCAAGTTGTTCGCAAGTTTAGCCGAGTCGCTGGGTCGGCGCGAGGCAAGCCTGCCGTACCGCGACGGGCTGACGGTTGCCAGCGCATGGACCGAACTCAGTGGCGAAGCGGCGCTGCCATCGGGCGTTCTCGTCGCACTGAACATGGCGTACTGCGATGCCGATACACCGCTCGCGGACGGCGACGAAGTCGCGTATTTCCCGCCGGTAACCGGGGGGCAGGAATGACGGTTAAAGTCACCGCGCAAGCATTCGCCCCGTGGCAGGAACTCGCGAGCTTCGAACAGGAAAACCCGTCGTTAAGCGGCAAGTGCGGCGCGAGCGCCGTGTTCGTCGGTACGATGCGTGATTTCAACGAAGGCGATCCGGTTCGCGCAATGACCCTGGAGCATTATCCCGGTATGACCGAACGTCACCTGGACGAGATTTGTGCCGCAGCCCGCGAGCGCTGGGAACTGCTCGAGACACTCGTGGTGCACCGCGTTGGCGAACTGTTGCCGGGCGACCCTATCGTGCTCGTGGCCGTGTGGTCGGCGCATCGCGCGGCGGCGTTCGAAGCGAGCCGGTTTATCATGGAAGATCTGAAGTCACGCGCGCCGTTCTGGAAAAAGGAACTCTTGCACGACGGCCATCGCTGGGTTGCAGAAAACACACCGGGAACAACCGGCGGCTGACTTCTTACCGCGCGCGCACCGGGATTTCGGGTTGGGGTCGTGCGCCATACGCATAAACTACGGGTAATCACCATGCATATTCGAGTACTTGGATCCGCCGCGGGCGGCGGATATCCGCAATGGAACTGCAACCACCCGAACAGTCGGCGCGCACGCACCGGCGATCCCGCCGCACCGGCCCGCACGCAATCGTCGATTGCGCTCAGCGCCAACGGCGAAGACTGGGTGCTGTTTAATGCGTCCCCGGATTTGCGCCAGCAAATTTTCGACAACGACATTCTGCATCCATCCGGCGCGTTACGCGCGAGTCCAGTTCGTGCGGTGGTGCTGACGAACGCGGACGTGGACCATGTCGCCGGCCTGCTGAATCTGCGCGAGTCCCAGTCGTTCAACCTGTACGCGACACCGCGGGTACTGTCGGTGCTGGCGGCGAATTCGATCTTCAACGTGCTGAATCCCGCATTCGTCGATCGCCGGGCGATGGTGCTGGACGAGGCGCTGGCGCTCGTCGATGCGCAGGACAAACCACTTGGCATCGCGATCATTCCGTTTGCCGTGCCGGGTAAAGTGGCCTTGTGGCTTGAAGACGAATCCGAAGGTGAGAATTTCGGCACTGTCGACGAGGACACGATTGCGCTCGAGATCCAGGACGCCGACGGACAGACGAAGTTCTTTTACATGCCGGCGTGCGCACGCATGACCGACGAACTTGCCGCCCGACTGCGCGGCGCGCCGCTCGTATTTTTCGATGGCACGCTATGGGTCGACGACGAAATGGTTCGCGAACAGGTTGGCACGAAGACCGGCAAACGGATGGGGCATATGAGTGTTGCCGGCGACGATGGCACGATGGCGGCGCTTGCGGACCTGAACATCGCGCGCAAGGTGTTTATTCACATTAACACGACGAACCCGATCCTGATTGAGGGCACGCCCGAGCGCCGCGAGGCGGAAAAGCGCGGCTGGGAAGTTTCCTTTGATGGTATGGCGATCGAAGTGTAGAACGGGCGCAATTTGCATCGCGATCGGCATCCCTACATCAGCCCGTGAAACACCTGTACATCAACGAGTTCGCCGGGTTCAACGCGGCCGCCATCCATCGGTAATACGACGAAGCAGTTTGCATTCGACATCGAACTGAGAATTCCCGAACCCTGATCGGCTTCCGTGCGCACAACGGCGCGACCGTCGGCATCAAGCGCGAGAAGCCCGCGCTGGTACTCGACGCGACCGGGTCGTTTCTTCAGTACATTACCGGCAATCGCCTTGATCAGCAGTGCTGATTGCACTTGCGCCCCCATGATCTTGCGCAACGCGGGCTGCACGAACTGGTAAAAAGTTACCATGACGGAAACCGGGTTCCCCGGCAAGCCGAAGAACACCGCGTCATTGATATGACCAAAGGCCAGTGGCCGACCGGGTTTCATCGCGACTTTCCAGAATCCAACCTGGCCGATTTCGCGCAGGATTTCCTTGATGTAATCCGCTTCACCGACGGACACACCGCCGGAACTGATCACGACATCGGCCTGTTCCGCCGCCGCGTGCAGCGCCGCGCGTACGGCGTCCCGTTCGTCGACGACGACGCCGAGGTCGATAATGTCGATGCCGAGCCGGGTTAGCATGCCGTACAGCGTGTACCGGTTACTATCGTAGATCTCGCCCGCCGCCAGCGTTTCACCGACGCCACGTAATTCGTCGCCGGTGGACAGAAACGCGACGCGCACGCGTCGATACACCTCGGCTTCGCCAATACCGAGCGACGCTATCAGGCCGAGATCGGCCGGCGAAATAACCCGGCCGGGTTCGAGTACCGTCACGCCGGCGCGGATGTCTTCGCCGGCCGCACGGACGTTCTGGCCGTCCTTATGCCGGTCGTCGATCAGGATGCAATCACCGTCGGTTTCCACTTGCTCCTGCATCACGACGACGTTGGTTCCGGTTGGAACAACGGCGCCGGTCATGATGCGGACGGCTTCGTTTGCGCCGACGGCTCCGGTATAGGGTTTGCCGGCAAAAGCATGCCCCACCACATGCAGCCGCCTTACCCCGTCGGTGGGGAGGTCTTCGGTGCGAATCGCGTAACCGTCCATGGCGGAATTGCGGTGCGACGGAACGTCGAGCGGAGACACGATGGCACGCGCGAGAACCCGACCGAGCGTTTCACGTACCGGCAATGTTTCCGTTGCGTCGACCGGCTCTACACGTTCGAGGATTTCGCGCAGGGCCTCATCGCAGCTTAGCGACGCGGCGTCGTAATCATCATCGCAGTTCGGGGCCGCATTAATCGTTGGTTTCGTCATCGTTTCACTCTTCGCTGCACGGGATGTGCTGTGCGGCTCACATTGTCCGAAAATTCCGGCGCCTTGGCCACGCTCATCCGATGCTAGCCGGCAGCGACGGCGCGACCGCAATAATCGACGATGAAGCCGGCGATGGCGTTCGCGTCGTGCAGCGCGAATGATGGGATTGCAGCAGTCGCCGGCAGCGGTGCGTCGCTGGCGACGGCGATGACGTAGTCGTCATTCAGGTAGAACGGTTCGCGCGCTTCGGCGGCACGAAGCAACTCAATTTTCGGAAACGCGACATCCCGAAACCCCTCGACGAGGATCAGATCCGTGCCGGACAGGTCCAGGCGGGCGAGAAACACCGGCAGTTCGGCTTCCGGAGCGCCATCGGTTTCCGTGATCAGTGCCCAGCGGTGCGCGGAGCCGACAATGATCTGCGTGGCGCCGGCCTTGCGGATCTCGTAACTGTCCTTGCCCGGCGTATCGATATCAAACTCATGGTGGGCGTGCTTGACCACCGCCGCGCGCGTGCCCTGTTGCCGCAGGAGCGGGAGCAACTGGCGGATCAGCGTTGTCTTGCCGCTACCGCTGTAGCCGGCGAAGCCGAGCACCGGAACGCCTCGGTAACGAAGCGTTTTCATGCGCAGCGGAGCCGTCGATCGGCTGCGGCGAGTTCGACCTCGGTATTGATGTTCGCGAATGCCGTCGGTTCGTCGCCAAAGTCCACGGCGACGGCGTCGAGCGCGCGATACCAACTCATGATCTTGCGTCCGCCGTCATCAACGTACGCCGTGAGCGATTCGAGCAGCGTACATTCGAGCACGGCGAATACGGGTTGTGGACGCCCCTCACTGACAGCAAAGCCCACCGCGGCACCGGCCGCGTCCATCGCAGCGACGAGCCGGGGCACGAAATCGTCCGGCAGGAACGGGCAGTCACACGGTGCGCAGGCCACGCGTCCCGAGTGTGCGTGGGCGAGGGCGGCGCCAATCCCCGCGAGCGGGCCCGGATAGTCGCTGATTATGTCGGGCACGACCGGATAGCCGAATTCGCGATAACGTTCAAAGTTGCGGTTAGCGTTGATGACAAGCTCGTCGACCTGCGGCGCGAACCGGTCTATGACACAAGAAACCATGCTTCGCCCGTTGATCTCGACGAGCCCCTTGTCGTCGCCCCCGAGTCGCGTGCCGAGCCCGCCCGCCAGAATAACGCCGGTGATGGTGCTTTTACTCATCCGTCTGACCGTCAGGATCGTTGATGGCGGCCGATGGGGATAATATCGGCGCCCGCGTGTTGTGAAACGAGACGACCGCCTTCGAGCATGAGATGCGCGTCGGCGATGTCTTCAAACTGACCGGTTTCATGACTCGCGACAACAATCGTGACACCGGCACGGCTCAGTTCGAGCAACAAATCGCGGCTGCGCGCACGCGATGCGGTATCCATGTTCGCAATGATCTCATCCACGAGCAGCGCGCTCGGGTTCAGCAATTTCGCACGTGTCAGTGCGATTCTCTGGCGCTCACCCGTTGACAGCATATGCGTCGGGCGGTCCGCGAGATGTCCAAGCTCGGCCCATTCGAGCGCAGCCTGGATCTGAAGTTCGCGCTGAACGCGGCTGTGGCCCCGCAATTTCAATCCATAGCCGATGTTCGCCGCGACCGTGCCGTCGAACAGGTAAGGCTGCTGATGCAGATAAATATGGCGCCCACGCCAGAACGCCATCGCTGCCCGGATCGACATCGCTGATCCGTCGCACGTAATTGTCGCGTGTTGCGGCTTCAAGAGTCCGGCGAGGATCTTCAGCAGCGAAGTTTTGCCTGAACCGTTGGGGCCGCTCAGCAACACGATCGTCCCGGGATGCAGGTCCAGTGCATCGCACGCAAGGATACGGCGATTGCCGAAGGATAATTCGAGGCCGCGAATGGTGACGCCGGGGCGTGACTCGTTTCGATTCATTGGTTGTGAGTTTCGCCGCTTCCTTGGAGCACGTTCAGGGTCAGATTCAGGCTCAGTGCAAATACGAGCAGCACGGCGCCCAGCGCGATTCCCTGGGCGAAAGCGCCTTTGCTCGTTTCGAGCGCAATTGCCGTGGGGATGTTGCGTGTGTGGTGCAGGATATTACCACCGACCATCATCGAGCACCCGACCTCCGCGACGATCCGACCGAACGCAGCAACGACGGCGGCGATCAGGCCGAAGCGAACTTCGTAGATCACCGTTCGCAACGCTCCCCAGGGACTGGCGCCCAGGGTCAGCGCGGTTTCCCAGGCCCGCTGATCGCGGGATTGAAAGGCCGCGTGGCTCATCGCAACGAGCAACGGAAAGCACAGGATGACCTGGCCGATGATCATTGCCTGCTGGGTAAACAACAAACGCAGATCACCCAGCGGTCCGTGTCGGGACAAACACAGGTATACCGTGAGTCCCACCACGACGGCAGGCACCGCCATGAGGGTATTGAACAGCACGATCCACAGCCGGCGTCCGGGAAAGCGGAAATACGCGAGGACGAAGGCGAGGCCCACCGCGGGGGGGGTCGCATAGAGAATTGCGCGCAGCGACACCGACAGGGAAACCGAGATTATCGACCACAATTCCGTATCGCCGGCGAGCAACATCGCTATGGCTTGCGTACTCGCCGTGAGGATATCGTCCATCGCTTCAGATCGTGCGGCGGGCGCGGGCCGTTACCGCGGTTCGTTCACAGGTGTGAACAGCGCTTCGCCATCGATGCGAAACCTGTCGATGAGCACCGCCGCTTCGGCCGAACGCAACCATGCCGCCAGTGCCGCCGCACCGTATTCGTTAACGTTTGGATTGTGCCTTGGATTTGCTCGCATCACGCTGTAGATATTCTGCAGATTCACCGGGTCCTCAAACAACAGGCGGAGCCCGGTCGCGGCGCCGAAACGACGCCAGGTGCCGCGGTCACTCAGGGTATAGGCCTCAAACTCGCCGGCGATCTGCAGCGTCTTTCCCATCCCCTGGCCTGTTTCCAAATACCACTCGCCACCCGGCGTGAGTTCGGCCAGCCGCCACAGGCTCAACTCCCGCAGATGAGTACCGGATTCATCACCGCGCGAGACAAACTGGCGTTGCGCATAGGCGATCCCCGCGAGCGCCGCGGCTGCAGAGCCGGCTTCGCGGGTTCGGGCAGGATCGTTCGCCGGGCCGATGAGAACGAAGTCGTTCACCATGATGGCATGGCGATCGAGCACGACACCTTGCTCGACAAGCGGGATTTCGAGCGTGGGGGCATGCGTCAGCGCGACGTCGGCGTCACCATTGACGAGCAGACGCAGGGCTTTTCCCGTACCGCCGGCCATGACGCGAACGGTATATCCGTGGCGGTCTTCAAAGTGCGGTACCAGGTAGCTGATCAGGCCCGTATTGTCGGTTGTCGTTGTTACCGCGAAGCGCAGGATGTGCTGGGCTTGGGCGTTTGCGCTAAAGCTCGCGGCAAGACCGAGGAGCAGGGCGCAGCAGTGCGCGAGGCGTTCTCGCGGTGCGTTCCGGCGACGTCGTGACCGCCAACGCAGGTGCGCGCTGTCAGCCGCCAGTTGCATTCATATGACGGAAGATCAGCGGCTTCTCGCTCAGATTGAATTCGTGGCCCTGCGGCTTTATCGCCATGGAGCGGCGGATGGCGTCTTTCAGCCTTTCGCTGTCGCCCGGGTGCGCACGCACAAGCTGGCGCAGGTCGACGGAATGTTCCTGTCCGAGACACAGCAGCAAACGTCCTTCGGCGGTCAGGCGCACGCGGTTGCAGGTATCGCAGAAATTGTGGCTGTGCGGTGAAATGAAGCCGACCTTCGTACCGGTTTCAGACAGCCGGTAGTAGCGCGACGGGCCGCCGGTGACTTCCGTCGTGGCCACGAGCGTGAAGCGGGTGGCGAGGTCCGCACGGATTTCATCGCTGCTGTAGAACGCTTCGGCACGATCGTGATCGCTGATTTCACCGAGCGGCATCTCTTCGATGAACGAGATATCCATCCCGCGACTGCTCGCATACTCGACGAGCGGAATAACCTCGTGATGATTGCGGTTTTTAAGAATGACGGCGTTAATCTTGATCTTGTCGAACCCGGCCGCGCGCGCAGCGTCGATGCCGTCCAGCACCTGGTTCAGTTCACCGGTGCGGGTTATTTCCCGGAACAGTTGCGGGTCGAGAGAATCGAGACTGATATTCAGTCGCGCGACGCCAGCGTCGCGTAATGGCACGGCGAGACGCGGTAGCTGCGAGCCGTTTGTCGTCATCGTCAATTCGCGCAACCCGTCCAGCGCGGCGATATTCGCCATCAGTTTCACGACATCGCGGCGTACGAGTGGTTCGCCGCCCGTGATCCGGATCCGCTCCACCCCAAGCTCGACGAACGCGGCGGCAATCTGGGCTAATTCCTCGAGCGTGAGAATGCGCGCGCGCGGGACGAACTGCATGTCTTCGGACATGCAATAAACGCAACGGAAATCGCACCGATCCGTCACCGAGATGCGGACGTAGTTTACGTGGCGGCCGAAGTTGTCGATGAGTGATTCGCGCGGTGTTGTGATCATGTTCATGGCGGTCGGATCGCTGCATTGCGGGTCGTCATTGCCCAGATCAGGAATAATAGCACGCGCTGGTCCGACGTAACGGGCCCGACGGCGGGCCATCGCGAGGCCCGGGAAGCGTAATTGAATCACATGGGAAAGCAGCGCACCTTGTTCACGCCCGAGCGCAATGGCGACACCGCACCGGTGCCCCGCAGAGTGGGTGCGCGATGAGCGGGCGCGCGTTCAGAACACCCGTTAGCGGCGACCGGGGGCGTCTGCGGCGGCTCTGTGTGATCACGGCCCTGGGGTTCGCCTCGGGGTTGCCGTTCGCGTTGACCGATACGACCTTGCAAGCCTGGCTCGCCGTGTCGGAGGTGGATATCGAGACGATCGGCCTGTTCTCACTCCTTACAATGCCGTACGTACTGAAATTTCTCTGGGCGCCCCTGCTCGATCGCTATGTTCCGCCGCTATGCGGACGTCGTCGCGGCTGGATCCTCACGAGTCAGCTCCTGACGATTATTATCCTCGCCGGTCTCGCCGCGTGCGACCCGGGCCGTGACGTTACCCTCGTCGCGTGGCTCGCTCTGCTTCTCGCGTTCGCCTCTGCGACGCAGGATGTGGCAATTGATGCCTACCGGGCTGAAATTCTGCCCGTGCGCGAGCGCGGTATTGGCGCCGGTGTTTCCGTCGCCGGTTATCGGATAGCGACGGTCGTATCCGGCGCCGGGGCTTTCGTGTTCGCGGACCGCTACGGCTTCAACGCCGCGTATGCCGCTGCTGCCGTGATCCTTGCCGCCGGAATGGTCGCGGCCCTGATTGCGCGCGAACCCGACGTGGGGGAGGGGGCGCCGCGCGATCTTCGCAGTGCCGCGATTGGGCCATTCCTTGCATTTCTTCGCCGCGAAGATGCGCTCGCATTCCTTGCGCTTATCGTCCTGTACAAACTCGGTGATGCGGCGGCGGGTCGGCTCGGAGTCACGTTTCTCGTGCGCGCGCTTGGCTTCGGTCTCAGTGAGATCGGCGCCCTGTACAAGGGACTCGGGTTCGCTGCTTCGCTGCTCGGCGGGATTGTCGGTGGACTGTGCGTCATTCGTTGGGGTCTGTATCGCTCGCTGCTCGCCTTCGCCGTGTTGCAGGCGGTCACGAATTTCGGCTTCGTTGCGCTGGCGCTGGCCGGACCGTCCATCGGGCTGTTGCTCGTGGTGGTAGCGTTGGAGAACCTCTCGGGTGGCATGGGCACGGCGGCATTCGTCGCCCTGTTGATGGCGTTGTGCGACAGTCGTTATACGGCAACCCAGTTTGCCCTGTTGACGGGGCTCGCGAGCGTTGGACGCGTTTTGAGCGGGCCGGTGGCGGGCGCAACGGTCGAGGCCGGGGGCTGGGTGCCGTTTTATATCGGCACGGCAATCGTCGCGATCCCGGCTATCGTCCTGCTCGGACGGCTGCGCAGGGCAATCGAGACGCTCGACGAAGCATCGTCGCGAGCTGGCGATGACTGAGCGGTGCGAACGTCGCGAGGCGCGGGATGCGCGCCGGATCGGGATCGTGTCGGACAGCCACGGCGCGATTGATCCGCGCATCGTGCAGCTACTTGAACCTTGTGATGTCGTTATTCATGCCGGCGACGTAGGCGGTCCCGACATACTCGCGGCGCTCAATGCACCTGTCGTTGTCGCGGTCCGCGGGAACAACGACACGCGGCAGCGGTGGGGTGGCGCCGCGGTCCCATTACCGGAATCCGTCCTTATCGACGTGCGTGGTGGCGAACTCGCAATTGTCCACGGACACCAGTTTCCGCAGGCGAAACGACGCCACGCCCGGTTGCGCGCGCTACCCCGACGCCCGTATTATCGTTTACGGGCACAGTCATCGTCGCTGTATCGACGACACGCTAACGCCGTGGGTAATCAACCCGGGCGCATGTGGCAGGGCGCGTACATTCGGTGGCGCGTCGGCAGTAATGCTGGAGTGGCGGCGACGCCAATGGGTCGCCACTGAACTGACGGTGAGCTAGCGCGGAATCACTCAGCTGCGCGGTGGAGGCAGCAGGTCAGGCGCGAGCGCGACACGGGAGATCAGGGTTCGCGGACGATGCGGATGCCGATGCTGTCGTTGGCGGAATCGTACTGGAATTTGTTACGGGCCGAGGAGCGCAAGGCTTTTGGCCCGCTCGAAAAGGCGCCGCCGCGTACAACGCGTACCGAACAATCGCCACCTCCGAATACGGAACCGTCGTCCGGCGCGCCCTGGTAATTCTTGTTGTAGCAATCGTAAACCCACTCTTCCACATTGCCCGCAAGATCGTGAATGCCGAATGCGTTCGCGTCGAAACGTCCCACTTTCGTGGGGCGACGCTGATCGAGACCGGTATCGCAGGCAAAACAATGCGCGTTATCGCGGCCGAGTTTGCGGCCCCAGGGGTAGGCGCTCTTACTGCCGGCGCGCATCGCGTATTCCCACTCTGCCTCGGTGGGCAAGCGATAATTCTTGCCCGTCTGCACCGACAACCACTTCGCGTATTCAACCGCATCGTTCCAGGACACAAAAAATACCGGATAGGTATCCGGATCGAGATCTCCGGTCTTCGGTGCCCGGCGCCCGGTCGCGCGCGCAAACTTCAGGTACTCGGCGATCGTAACTTCGTGCACGCTCATCGCGAATGCGGGTACCGACACCTTGTGCTGCGGCCGCTCATCGAACTGGGCGGCGGAATCGCGCGCGCCCATCTGGAATTCGCCGGCCGGGATCCAGATCATTTGCGGTGCGGTGCCGCCAGCCTTCAATTGATCCGCGAAGGTTTCGCCTTTCGGCACCGGCGGCGCGCTGACTACGGCGGCCGGCGCCGATGCCGGTTCCTCCGCTACGGGCGCGACGGGTTCCTCCGCCGCAGGCTCTTCCGGCATCCCGTCGTCCAACGGCAGTTCGTCGTCAATTGCGATTTCCAGCGGTGGCGTCGGTGCCGGTTCGCGGGTCACAAACCAGTAGCCCCCGCCCGCGCCGCCAAGCACGAGTAAGATGAGCAGCGCGATTATCAGTCCGCTCCCGGATTTTTCCGGTTCCTCGTCCTCTACGATGAACGGGGCCCGTTCCGGCGGCGGCGCGGCTTCGACGCTGGCGTCCGTGGCGGCGGCAATTGTCGGGGAGCTCTTGTCCTTACGGTCGGCCTTCTCACCAATATCGATGACAACGACGGTCGTGTTGTCCTGGCGCGGCATCTTCGCATTGTCGACACCCTTCAACAGGACATCGACACACTCCTTCGCGGTTTTCGCTTCCGCGGCGAACGACAGCACCTTGCCGTGGCTCAGCGTGTCGAGTCCGTCGCTCGCGACAATGACGCGGTCGCCCGGCGCGAGCTCCAGCGGGTCGTCAGGGCAGTCGACCTCGGCGATATCTTCGCCGGTCAGCGCGCTCATTAACATGTTGCGTGAGAACCCGGCCTCGGCTTCTACCGGTGTACCTTCCGCCGACATGCGATCGAGAAAACCGCCATAGCTGTGGTCGGCGTTTTTCTTCGACAGCTCGCCGTTGCGAATCAGATAGAGGTGGCTGTCACCGACACTGACCCAGCGGATGAAACGATCTTCGAGCACAGCGGCGACCAGGGTGCAGCCCATGCCTTTCAGGGCGGCCGTTTCGCGCACGGTTTCGGAAATCGAGTTATTCGCCTGCTGCACGGACTCGCGCAAAATTTCGCTCAGGTT
The DNA here is from genome assembly GCA_965216305.1 of Gammaproteobacteria bacterium. GTDB lineage: Bacteria > Pseudomonadota > Gammaproteobacteria > UBA11873. Next base: position 1,997,794 of record OZ244144.1, read on the forward strand.
CTCGTGCGGAAAGTTGCTCGTGACGTGCTTGTTGAATGTCTGCACTGCCATGTTGCTGGCGACATTTCCTGCGGCATGACCGCCCATGCCGTCGGCAACGATCACGAGGGAACCGCTTTCGCTGTCCGAGTCGCCAAGGTGGGTGATCAGGAAGGCGTCTTCCTGATAGTCTCTGGCACCGTCTATCTGCGCGCCGGCTATGTCAAAAGTTAACATTTTCGATTACTTTTGAGGCAATAAATTCGTAGACAGTACAGGGGGTTATAAACTAATTCTATCATCGGACATGAGAATAGCAAAGCGACCGTGCGCCGCACGGCGGTATTCTCGTATCCCGCCTGATGCTGTTTTGCCGGAGTTCATTGCGGGGGACGCGTAATCAAGCTGCTTACCATGTGCGACGATCCTGCAGGTAGCTGCGAATTTCACGCCGCCTGCCGCGATAATGTTCTGCAATGGGCCCCATGATGAAACGCCACGGGGTGAAAGCCAAGCTAAATTTTGCGTCCATAATCCATTAGTCGGCCGTTTATCATGAAGCTCAAATTGCGCGCTATTGCTGTCGCCGCCGGCCCTGTCGCCGGGGCGATAGTTTACGTATGCCTGCCGCCCGGGTTTACGTCGGCAAACGGTGATGCGGTGCCGCTGGATCCCGATGTTCGCGGCGTGATCGCGCTCGCCGCGTGGATGGCGCTGTGGTGGATCGGTGAAGTGATTCCAATGGCAGTGACGGCATTGCTGCCTGTTACGCTGTTGCCGTTGATCGGGATCACCAGCTTCGAGAACGCCGCCTCGCCGTATGCCCATCCGCTAATCTTTTTGTTCTTGAGCGGATTTCTCATTTCTATCGCATTGCAGAAGTGGGGATTGCACCGACGCTTCGCGGTGTCGTTGTTGCGCCGGGTGGGCACGCGCCCGGATCGCCTTGTCGCCGGCTTCATGCTGGCCAGTGCGTTTCTCAGCATGTGGCTGTCGAATACGGCGACGACGATCATGATGCTTCCGATAGCGCTCAGCGTCGTCAGCGATGGTGACGACAGCGCTGCGTTTGCAAGCTGCCTGTTGCTGGCTATCGCATACAGCGCGTCTATCGGCGGTATGGCGACGATAATCGGTACCCCGCCGAACTTGTATGTGGCGTCGTACTTCAGTGATGTGCTCGGAACGGAAATCGGTTTTCTGACCTGGATGATGATTGGCGTTCCGTGCGCAGCACTGTTATTACCGGCAGCCTGGTTCTATCTCACCCGGTTACGCTATCCCGATGTTGCGCGCGCGCCGGCGGCGGGCCCATTGCCGGACGGGCCGGGGCTTGACTGGCACAGCCTCAATGCCGGCGGCCGCATCGCGCTCGCGGTGTTTTCGCTGGTCGTATGTGGCTGGATGCTGCGACCGTTTATTGCCAATGTGGCATGGTTTGGACTCGCCCCGTTCGCCCATTTGTCCGATGCCGGCATTGCCTTGTTCGGCGCGCTGTTGCTGTTCTGCCTGCCGGTGAGTCTCGCGGAGCGGAGGTTCGTTCTCGAGTGGCCGGATACGGTCGAGGTGCCCTGGGGTACCCTGCTGCTGTTCGGCGGTGGTCTGAGTCTTGCCGCAAGCATCAATGCAACGGGGGCGGACCAGCTCATTGGTTTGTGGTTTTCGCGCCTGCCGGTGACGAACACGCTGTTGCTCACGCTTGCGATTGTGGCGCTGGTGATTTTGCTGACGGAACTTACGAGTAACATTGCCACAACCGCGACGCTGGTGCCGGTGCTCGCGGCGGCAGCGCCGCTGCTGGGTCTCGATGTCGAGGTGACGATCGTACTCGTCGCCCTGGCGGCGAGCTGCGCTTTCATGTTGCCGGTGGCAACGCCACCAAACGCGATAGTGTTCGGCAGCGGCCGGGTCCGCGCGCAGGAAATGGCCGCCGCCGGTGTGGCTATGAACGTCATGGCCCTCGCTGTCATCAGTGGCGCCGGCAGGTTTTTTATTCCATGGGTATTGCGATGAACAGTACTCGGTGCGAGTCGACCGGCGGACGCGGCAGCGATGCATAGCGGCTCGGTCATTTTTTCGATCTTTGCGATCTTTGTCGGCGCCGCAACGCTGGCAACGATTGCGCTGTACGCGCGTCAGGCCATGATCGTCGCCTATATCCTGCTCGGCCTCATTCTCGGCCCGTTCGGTGGGGGGTTGATCAACGATGCCGGCTGGGTGGAGGACGTCTCCGAGATCGGGATCATGTTTCTGCTTTACCTGCTCGGTCTGAACATGTTGCCGCAGCAGCTGTGGCGCATGCTCGGCGAAGCGCTGACGGTGACGCTCGTGAGCTGCGCGGCGTTCACCGCGATCGGCATCGCGATCGCTTTTGCGTTCGGGTTTGACTGGCACGAAGCGCTGCTGATCGGTGGCACGATGATGTTCTCGAGCACGATCATTGGCCTCAAGCTGTTGCCGACGACGGCCCTGCACCATCAGCACACCGGCCAGGTAATCATCAGCATTTTGTTGCTGCAGGATCTCATCGCGATCCTTGTGCTGCTCATCATCCAGGGCTATTCGCTCGGTGAGAGCCCCTTGTATGGCGTCGCCCGTGAAATATTTGCGCTGCCGCTGCTCGTCGCCATCGCGCTCGGTCTCGAACGCTGGTTAATTGAACCGCTGTTGCGGCGCTTCGACCAGATCCAGGAGTACATATTTCTCGTCGTCATCGCCTGGTGTCTCGGCATTGCGCAACTCGCCGCGGCGATGGGGCTGTCGCATGAAATCGGCGCGTTCGTCGCCGGGGTGACGCTCGCATCGTGTCCGGTTTCAATGTTCATCGCGGACAGCTTGCGCCCGTTGCGCGACTTTTTTCTGATCCTGTTTTTCTTCTCCCTGGGTGCCGGCTTCGATCCGGCGATGGTGGTGCACGTTTTCGTCCCGGGCGTTGTGCTTGCGCTGACTCTGTTGTTAGTAAAGCCGCTCGTGTTTCGCTACCTGCTGGTCCGCGCCGGTGAACGCAAGCCACTGTCAGCGGAAATCGGCGTACGCCTCGGTCAGGTGAGTGAGTTCAGCCTGTTGATTGCGGTCCTTGCATTCGAATCAGGTTTCATCGGGGAGCGGGCGTCCTACGTTATCCAGTTTGCCACCTTGCTGACATTTATCGTGTCGAGTTACTGGATCGTTCTGCGTTACCCGACGCCGATTGCCGTTAGCGACAGCCTCCGGCGCGATTGATCGATCAGCGTGATCGAGTACCATTGAACCTTATCGTGGAGACCCCGGATACGTGAGTAAAGCGCTGGATTACCTGAGCAAGGCGCGGCCCGACGCGATGGAAGCCTATTTCAGTTTCCTGCGCGCGAATGGCTCGGCTCTCGACCCGAAAACCCGGGCGTTGATTTCGATCATCACGAAAGTCGCGAACCAGACCGAGCCAGGCCTGCGCCAGTATGCGCGCAAGGCGGTGCGCGAGGGGACCACGCCGGACGAAATTCTCGACGCCATCATGATGGCCTTTCCCGCGCTGGGGTTGAGCAAAACGGTATGGGCGGTGGATATTCTGCTCGAGTGCGGGGTTTTCCCCGAACTGCCCGACATCGCCGCGACGACAGCCCGGTGGCACGATGTATGCGCCGCTGATCAGGCCGTGCCGGTGCGCCTGGTCGAGCATGAAGAACGTCCGCTGTACGTCGCGCACCGAGATGGTTCGTGGCGGGCGTTCGAGGCGCGTTGCCCACACCACGGAACGAATCTTTCGGCATGCCGTATCCAGGGCGAGACGGTCGAATGTCCCTTGCACGGCTGGCGCTTCGACCTGCACACCGGAGCCTGCACCCGTTTCGGCACCCAGGATCTGCACGAATTCCCGGCGCGCGCCGAAGCGGGACGTGTACTTGTGCAATGGTAGGCGTCGTGCACTCGATAGAAGGTTTGCTGACCGCGAGCCGCGAGGACATCGGTCAGATGCTGGCGTCTACCCGGGTTGCGCCGCAAGGGGATCAGAATGCCCGGCGGATGCGGATTGCCCAGTCGCTGGGACTGAATTCGGCGCAGCTCGTGTGCGGATTCGGATTCAACCGTGCGATTGAGGGCTATAACACCGCGATTCACTTTCTCGGTTTCTCGTCATTCGAAGCGCTCGCGAGCGAGCGCAACTACGTGCTGATCCACGATCGCTACAGTAATCTGAGCGTCAACGATATTCTCGAAATCTACCGGGTGCTCGGCGGCGAAGTGCAACAGCATGCACGCTGGTCTGACCTCGTGAGCAGCCGCCTCGTTACGATTGAATCGCAACTCGAGGAAACCATTAATCCCATTCTGATTGGCGGTTACAAGCTCGAGGTACGCGGGGTCTACGAGCACCACCTGGCTTCGCCGGCATTTGTGCAGCTGCGCCTCAATCCGAATTACGCCGTGCTGCGCGACATCGCGAACGAGTGCGCGAATATGCTGACGTCGGGGTCGATTTCGCCGGCGGCGTTCATCCGCAGCGAGGGCCTGACCGCGCGTGAGAAAGCGCGCATGGTGTCCGAAGGCTTGATCGAGCGAGCCGTCGTCGAATCCTATCTGGCCGAATCGCCGCGCGATGACGACGTTGCCGCGCTCACCTTCGCGCTCGAAAGCAGGGTCAGCTGAATCGCGCAGCAGATCCCAGCAGACGCGCACAACCGCGAGCGAGTTCCGCGCGTTCCGCATCGCTCAAGCCCTCGTGCGAAAACCGGTAACGCTCGTGTAGCGCGAGCAGCCGTTGTAACAGTTGATCTTGCGTACTCGTGTCGGACTGCCGCTTGAAATATGCGCGCAGGGTTTCACCCGTTGCGATAACATCACCGCGACGTTCGAACTCGCGCAGCAGATCATAGAGTTCCGAATCATTTGCCGACGTGTTCCCGATTGTCCTGGCGGTGGGCGCCGGCGCGATGCTGCGCGCGCGTTTGCGTAAGCGCCATAACAAATAGAGAAGCAGCGGTGGCACCAGCCACACCGCGGTGTCCGCCAGCGCCCGGTGTTCGCTGCGCTGGTAGCGGGAATAGCGATTCGCCACCCACGACCACACGTCCTGTATCGCCTGCCAGCGGGAAACGCCCGCGCTTTCGAGTTCGTTCCAGTCCCCCGGGGTCGTATCAACGATCGCCCAGCGTCCGTCGATGTACGCTTCTACCCAGCTGTGAGCATGACGTGCGCGGGCGATGAACGAGTCCTCGAGCGTCGAGTATTCATACACCATGTAACCAACGGCATAGCGAGTGGGAATGCCCGCGTGACGTAACAGTAATGCGGTCGCCGTTGCGAAATATTCGCAATGCCCCTTGCGCTCTTGCAGCAGGAAATGCGCGAGTGGCGTGCGTCCGGGGTAAAAGCCTTTCTGGATCAGGGAATAGCGAAAATGTGCGTCAAAGAATCCGCGCACCTGTTGCAACGCGATCACGGGATCGTCCGGCACGAGCGCGATCTCCTCGGCTACCTGGGCGATGACGGCGCGGTAATTCGCGGGAATCGCGAGGTCGTCTTCCGTCGGCGGTGCGATGTTCGTCGGCTCGTTGCGCCACGTAACGTGATATTCGAGCTGGCCCGGCAGTGCCTCGAGCAGCGTAGTGCGATAACGATTCTGCTGAATCTCAATAAGCTCGCTGCCGCGTATACGGTAAGTGCCGTACGGCAACGGGGCGACACCCACATCCTCGCGATGATCGATGACGATAGCTGCTTGCCGACCGTTACTGTCCGTGGGTGTTGAATCCAGGTGCCAGGACGTCGTTTCGGGTAGGGGATCCAGCGCCGCGAATGCCTTCGTACCGGTGGTCGACCACATACCGAGATTGAATCGCGAGTAACTCGCTTCGCGCAATGCGAGCGGTAAGGGAATCGACCGCGGCGCCGCCACACGTACGCGTATGCGATCGGAAAGTTTCAGCCGCCCGATCGAGCCAATCGATGTCAACTCGCGTTGCGGGTCGGTTTGCAACCAGTTGAACTGATTCACCCAGTAGGAAAACGAGTCTTCGAGTCGCGCCTGCGTTGCCCGCACGCCGCTGTGCAGTGCAAAGGCGACAACTCCAGCGGCAATGATGCTGCTGCACCACAGCGCAGTCCGGTAACGCCGCGATCGCTGCGCAAAGAGGAATCCCGCGAGCACGCACAAAACCCCGGTGAAGTAGACGGAGTCCTTGTGTTCAGTTGCGCTCGCTGCCAGCGCGACGAGAATCACATAAGGGGCGGCAATGCCGATCAAGCGATCCTGTTCGAATCCGCTGCGTACGCGTCGCCGCAGCGACAGGAACAAGGCGCTCAACGGCAAGGCACCGCTGGTACTGTAGCGCTCCGCGACGAGGAGCGGGAATACACACACCGGTAACAGCGCGAGAATCCGGTAGATCGCGTAGATCGAATACTCGTTGAACTGATAAATGGCGACGATGGCGAACAAGGCGCTCGTCGCATCCGCAACGCGATGGAAATGAGCACTCGAGAGCTCCCATTTGACCGGCGACACGGTAGCGAACTCGGCGACCACCGCGAGCACGAGCGCAAGCACGATTTGATCGGTCATCGCGCCCCAGAAAAGCAGCGTGAGGCCAACCCAGAATGGCGGTACGGGCAGCGCGTTCACATTCACGGCGGCGTCACTGCGTGACCACGGTAGCCAGGGTCGCGAGGTCGTGAGCTGGCGCACTCGGACGGATGTAGCAGATGGCGGGAAACGACTGTGGATCGCCGTCGCGAGCGTCGCCGGTCCCGGGATCCGTTTCCGCGACCCGGATGACGAGACAATTCACCCGTTTGTGGCGCAATTCCTCGATGAACGCCGCTCGTGCGGGATCCCATGCCGTACAGATGAGGACGACACTCGCGAGTCGGTCGACGTAGCGGCGGGCTTCGTCAGCGAGGCGCGCGAAGTCGTCGCGGGGATTGGCTTGCAGCTCGGCGAGCTGGATCAGCAGCTGGCGGTTGTTCGACAGTCCGCGGCCGCTTGTCATGCGCCAGACTTCGCGGTCGATAAAAACGAGATCGAGAATGGAATCCCGCGGGCGCTCACCCTGGAGCAGGGACGCGGCAACCGCGATCGCGGTTTCGAACTCCGCGGTTGTGGCCGTGCCGGCGAACGTGTCGATCAATAAGGCATGGCGGTCGAAGTATTCATTCTGAAACTCCTTGACGACCGGCTCACCGAGACGTGCGAAGCTGCGCCAGTGGATATGGCGCAACGGATCGCCGGGGCGATATTCACGCAGGCCCATGAATTCTTCCGAGTCACCGACGGTTGCAGCCAGTGTCAGGCCGCCGGGATGAAAATGGCGAGCGGATCGCCAGTGCAATCGCGGTACCGGGTAGCGTTGCGGCAGCGCGATAAGCTCACCATAGAGCCTGCGTCGCACGACCGCGAAGAACAGGTGCAGCGGATCGGGGCGTTTGAACAGCACGCTTTCGAATACGAGCTTGCCGCGTCGCAGCAGCACCATTGGTACGTCGATGCGAATCGTCTCTCCGGGCCGGACAGGGGGCAGGGGTTGTGCCTCGATGCGACCGCCGCGCCCCCTGCGCAGCAACTCGAGCCAGCGCGGGAAACCCACCCGCCGGTCGAACCAGTTCAGGCCCGCTTCGCGATCGCCGCCAACGGGTTCGCTGAATTCGCGGAAGCCGGGATAGCGGGTGCGCAATTCATCAATAATAAGGAGGCCCGACTCCGTGCGTTGCCCGTGGTTCGTAATCGCGAGCCGGTAATGCGTGGGCATGCCGAGCGTAACGGTATCCGGCAGCACGCGCGTGACTTCAAGGCGCGGGCGCCAGCGTATGGCATACATGGCGGCGACCACGAGCGTGGCAAACAGCAGCGCGGCGAGTTGAATGGCTTCGGTGCGCCGCGGGTCGATTCCGAAAATCGTGGCGCCAATGGCGCCGCTGAGCACCACTGCACCGGCGTCGGTGAACCGCGTTTCGAACCACCGGGAAATTCGCGACAGACGTCTGAACAGGCGCAGCATACGCTGCTGGATCCAGCCCGTGACCATGGCTATCGCGGTACAGCGACCTCGCCGAGTACGTGCTCGAGGATAAGCTCGGCGCTCGTTCCGCCGAAGCGGGCGTTCGCGTCGAGGACCAGCCGGTGGGCCACGACGGCGAAGACGAGTTCCTGGATGTGGTCCGGCGTGACATAGGCGAGCCCGTCGAACAGGGCCAGCGCCTGCGCGCATTTGATCAGAGCGATCGAAGCTCGTGGACTGGCGCCGAGGCTGAGCTCCGCGCGCTGTCGGGTCGCCGCAACGACGTCGACGGCGTAGCGTCGCAACTCGGCTGACACTTCAACGCGGCGCGCCGTGCGCTCGAAGGCGATCACGTCATCGCGTGAAACACAGGCGCTGATCGTCTCGAGCGGTGGTTGATCAATTTCGGCCGAGACAATGGCGACTTCTTCTTCGGCGCTGACGTAGCCGAGCGACAGACGCATCGCGAAACGGTCCATTTGCGCTTCCGGCAGCGGGTAGGTGCCGTGGAACTCGACCGGATTCTGCGTCGCGATGACGAAGAACATGTCTGGCAGCGGGAACAGCGTGCCGTCGAGACTCACCTGACGTTCGGCCATCGCCTGCAACAGCGCGGATTGCGTACGGGGGGAGGCGCGGTTGATCTCGTCGGCGAGGAGGATTTCGGCAAAAATGGGTCCGCGATGAATGACGAACTCACTGCTTTGCGGATTGAACACGGAGACGCCGAGGATATCCGTAGGGAGTAGATCGGGCGTGAACTGCACGCGCTGGAATTGCGCCCCGACGGACATCGCCAGCGCTTTCGCCAGCGTCGTCTTGCCGGTGCCCGGATAATCTTCGAGCAGCACGTGCCCGCCGGTGAGAAAAGCCGCCAACAGGCGCCGTACGACGTCGCTTTGCCCTTTGATCACACTGCCGAGATTCGCTTCCAGGCGTTCGAATGTGCTCCGCTGTCGCGTGATGTCGAGTTTGCTGGTCATAGTGCTGTGCTATCGTGCGCTGCCCAAGCATAACGCAACTGCGGATGCCGGAAACCCTGCCGCCAGATTATCGCCGCCGCCGGCGTAACCTGCGCAGCACGCTAGCAGACCCGACCATGTCCGCAACCGAATCGAACCACACAAGATTGAGCAATCCCCGCGCACACCAACGGTTGTGGCGGATTGCGGCGCCGATGATGTTGTCCAACGTGTCGATTGCCGTGCTCGGCCTCGTCGATACGGCGGTGATCGGTCACTTGTCCGACCCGAGTTACCTCGCCGGCATCGCGCTGGCAACGGTGTTGTTCGATTTCCTTTATTGGGGCGTCACATTCCTGCGCATGGGCACCACCGGGGTCACGGCTCAGGTGCACGGGGGCGGCGACACAGAGGGCTTGCGCACAACCCTGCGTGATGCGCTGGCCGTGGCGCTCACGCTCGCACTGGCCATGCTTGTGTGGCGTGACGGGATCAGTGCGTTCGGACTTTCCGTACTCGGCGGCAGCGAAGCGTCGTCAGCACACGCGGCTCGTTACTACGCGATCAAAATCTGGGGCGCCCCCGGCGTTCTCGCGACGATGGTTTTCATCGGCTGGCTGATCGGGGTGCAAAACGCGCGCGCGGCGATGGCGCTGGCAGCCTTGCCGTGTCTGCTCCATGCCGGTCTCGATATCTTGCTCGTCGTCGGACTCGAACTCGGCATCGAAGGCGCCGCTTACGCGTCATTGATCACGGCATATTGCTCGGCGCTGCTCGGCGGCGCGCTGGTTTGGCGTGAACTCGCGCGTCGCGATGCACTGCACGGTGCATTGCCCTGGCGACTCGCGGACGTCCGCAAGCTGCTCCGATTGAACGGCAATATTCTGCTCAGAACCGTGAGCCTGATTGCGACATTCGCATACTTCACGAAGCAGGGCGCAAGCCAGGGCGACACGATACTCGCGGCGAATGCAATCCTGCTTAACTTTCAGATGCTCACCGCGCTCGCGCTCGACGGCTTTGCGAACGCCCTGGAGGCGCTCGTTGGTGGCGCGATCGGGGCGCGTGACAGAGACGCCTTCGTTGAGTCGATTGTCATTGGCAGTGCCTGGTCCGGCGTCTTTGCAATCCTGTTCACGCTGGCCTATGTCGTCATGGGGCAGGGACTCATCAATGCGCTGACGGATCTCGACAGCGTCCGCGCCGCGGCCGCCAGCTACCTGATTTGGGCTGCGGTCTCGCCACTGATATCGGTATGGTGTTTCGTCTTTGACGGCATCTTCATCGGTGCGACCCGCGGCGCGGAAATGCGCAATTCGATGTTGCTCGCGAGCGTGGGCGTCTTCGTGCCCGCATGGAGCATGTTACAGCCGTTTGGTAACCACGGATTGTGGGGGGCGTTCATGCTGTTCTTCGCGGCCCGCGGGGTTTCCATGGGCTGGTATTTCCTGCGCATCGATCGGCGTGGCGGTTTCGTGCCGGCGCCGCTATCTCAGGGTATCTCCCGGTAGACGCGGATCGAACGGCTTGGATCGACAGTGGGCTGAAACGACGCCGGGCGGTGCACGGGTGCGCGATTCCGGGGCGAGGTGCCGCGGTACCAGCTCGGCGTCCTTCCGGTGTCGCGTGCTCCTGGTGGTCAGTTTCCTGGCACGCCATAACCAGACGACTGCGCTCGAGATCTCCACTGCGAACTGTTGTGTGGAATGATTGCGCGTTGCCAACGACGCCGAGGTTCGCGCGAGCCGGCGAAAGCACCGGTTCGAACGCCGCGGCGTTCTCCACGTGGTAGCTAATACTGACGTTTCAAGCGGTCGCGCGCCTGGCGTTCCCGCCGCGTTGGCTTGCGGGCCGGCGCGTTACTCTGGCTCGCGGCGGCTATCGTCGTGGCGAGTTCGGTGCGCTTTGCCACGCTCGTTTCCTGTTCGGCGTAGAGCTCGGAGACGCGTGCGGCGCCGACGCGTTGTTGTCGCAGGCCGGCCACGACGAGATCGTATTCAAACGGCGGTTTGCGTACTACGACGGCATCACCAACGCACACGGTGCGTGACGGTTTCGCGCGTACGCCGTTCAGGGTCACGCGCCCGGCTTTAACCGCGTCGGCCGCCAGGCCACGCGTCTTGAACAGGCGCGCGCACCATAACCACTTGTCGATCCGTTGTTCTTCCATCGTGTTCAGCAGGCGGCCGTCTGCACGACCGGCTCGTGCTCTCGCTATTGGCAATCATCGAGTTCAGTTAATATGAGCGCTTTAAGGGGCCGTAGCTGGCCCGCCCATGGCGTGAGCGCATCTTATGACGAAAGAACGGGATTTTCTCCCTCTCGGTATTGCTGTCCTGACGGCGACCGATACCCGCACAGAAGCCGAAGACAAGTCCGGCAAGTTGCTGGTGGATCGGCTCGAAGCGGCGGGCCACACGTGCATCGAAAAACGCCTGGTCCCGGATGATATTTATCAGATCCGGGCCGTCGTCTCCGGCTGGATCGTCCGCGAGGACGTTGCGGTCGTGCTGACAACCGGCGGCACCGGCGTTACCGGACGCGACGGCACCCCGGAAGCCATTGCACCACTGCTCGACAAGCAGATCGATGGATTTGGCGAGATGTTCCGGGTGCTGTCCTATGAGGACATCAAGACCTCGACCCTGCAATCGCGCGCGCTGGCGGGCGTTGCGAACGGCACGTATATCTTTTGCCTGCCGGGATCATCGGGTGCGTGTGCGCTCGGCTGGGATGCCTTGATCGTGCACCAACTCGATTACCGCACACGGCCGTGCAATCTAGTGGAACTAATGCCGCGCCTGCGCGAGGTTTGACGCTCGTTAAGTGACGGACCAGGCGCGCGGCCTTCCAGGTTCTGTGAACCGGGGCCGACATAGTCAACAGCGGGAGCGCGAACCCGGCCCGGCGGCCATGGAAATTGTAGCGACGGACGCGTGAACATGAATCCGGGCAGATAACGCTGCACCGCGCTGCCGACAATGATCGCGACCCCGCTTGTCGCGAGGTACCCGAATGCGACTTAGTCATTTGTTAACCGCGATCGCGGGATTGTCCGGCGCGTGCGCCGTCGCACTCGGCGCGGTGGGCGCCCACGCGCTGCGACCACGCCTGGCAGGCCCGGATTACGAAGTATTCGCTCTGGCCACTGTCTACATGCTGGTACACGCAAGCGTATTGTTTGGCTGCGGCATCGCGTCCCGGCGCGCGCCACAACCGGCACTGTTTGCCGTTGCAGGAGGGCTGATCATCGTCGGAATTCTTTTGTTCTGCGGCGGTCTCATGGGGCGCGTTGCATTCGGCATGCCGGTGCTGGGGCGCTTTGCCCCGGTTGGTGGCTCGGCGTTTATCCTGGCCTGGCTTGTAATAGCCGTTGCCGGGTTTTTGAACTATTGGCGATCATGATGAATACAAACGAAGTGAAAGGCCCGCGCGCGGCATTCGGCGCGGTCGCCGCGTTGATGTTTAGTCTCGCGGCGCCGGACAGTGCCGCACGATCGTACGATGTGAGCGGTGATCTGATCGGCGAGCTCGATATCGCCTCGACCCAACGCGCCGATACGCTGTCCGATCTCGCGCGCGCCTACGACCAGGGTTATCTGGAAATGCGACATGCAAATCCCCGTGTTGATCCCTGGCTACCGGGCGAAGAGACGGAAATTATCATCCCGAGCCTGTATGTGTTGCCCGATGCGGCGCGCGAAGGGATCGTGGTGAACGTCCCCGAAATGCGTCTTTACTATTACCCGCCGGCGCGCCCGGGCGTGCCGCGCCAGGTTACGACGCACCCGGTGAGTATCGGTCGTCAGCAGTGGACCACGCCGCACGGCATCACCTCGATCGTCCAGAAGATTAAGGATCCGGCGTGGTACCCGCCGGAGTCCATTCGTGAGGAGCACGCGGCGGAAGGCAACCCGCTGCCGAAAGTGGTCCCCGCTGGCCCGGATAACCCGCTCGGTGCGTACAAGATGCGGCTTGGCTTACCCGGCTATCTGATCCACGGTACGAATCGACCATACGGGATCGGCATGCGGGTAACCCACGGTTGCATGCGTATGTACCCGAAGGACGTCGAACAAATTTTTGAATCCGTCGCCGTGGGAACCCAGGTGCGGATCGTGAATCAGCCTTACAAGGTCGGGGTAGCGCACGAAAAGGTGTACCTCGAAGTGCACCCGCATCTGGCGGAAGACGAAGACAAGTTTCGCGACCAGTTCTCGCACGTGGTTGAATTGATCGCGGCTCGCACCCAGGGTAGCGAGGTACAGTTGAACTGGCGGCAATTGCAAACTGCGATTGAGACGAAAAGCGGGATCCCGAGTGTGGTCGGTAGCGTGCGCGCGGCGCAGATTGAAGAGCCGGCGCGGGTCAGCGTCTCAGCTGGTGGTGCGGTGCGTCCGCACCCGGCTCCGGTGAGCCGCACGCTCGCGTCGTCCCCGCTGCAATAAGCGCCGCGCAAAAAAAAACCCCGCGTTTCCGCGGGGTTTTCGTTCTCAGAATCGGTCGAGAACTATTTCTTCATCGTTTGCTCGAACATCCGCTCGATGCGGTCCTTGTTCTCGCTGCAGCAGGACATCGCTGCATCAGCCGCGCTCTGCGCGCTTGCGGCCGCGGCCGACGCCTTCGTGGCTGCATCCATGGCAGCCTTCGCTGCACTCGAGGCCGAGCGCGCTTCCGACATGGCGCTGCTGGCTTTTGCTTCTACCGCAGCCAGTTGTTCCGGCTTGACGGTGGCGCAGGCTGTCAGTGCGCCGAAAGCAACCGCGACGACCGCGGTTTTCAGCGTCACGGTAAGTGTGTTATGCATCTTCAATTCTCCTATCGAATTTTGTTGTTTATCCCTGTTCAGGGAATCCCTTACAGCAGGCAAAATAATGACGGATTTTTCGAAAATTAGCAATTTACTTTTTGGATTCTGAGAGGTAGTCGAGCCTGCTTTTGGCGCTGTTTTCACGCGCCTCAAGGCGATTCGGGACCCGCCGATGGCGCCGCCTGTCCGGCGCGACCCCAGCCGCGTTCGTGACCCGGCGGCACACGCTGGCGGGTGTCGAAACCGGCTTCAACCAGTTGCTGAACCGCGCGATCGAAACTGTCCATCAGATGGGCGCCGCAGTACTCCGTTAGCCATCCCAGGGCGGCGTCCAGTGGCTGGCTGCCGGTAACGTTGTAGGTGTCTTCGCTGAGCGTATTGACGGCGGTGAGGTAGCCCATGAGAAAAATCTTGTAGCGCTCATCACTGCTTGCATTGTTCGATTTCACATATTGATTGCACGACGCGCGACCAACGCCCCATATGGCGTAATTGCCGGCGGCGTCGGCGGCCATCGCCTGCAGTGTTGGTGCAAGTAACAGGACGATAGCAAGCAGTGCTGGGATAGGACGTGGTGGCATTGGTGTGTCCGCGTTGTGGGTGATGGAACAGGAAGTTCTCGAGGCTGCAAGCCGCGCGCCGGAATCGATCAGGTCGCAGCCAGATCCATGAGCCGGTCTTTGCTGTTGAACTGCGAGCGCAGGAAGTCCATCTGATCGGCGAGGATTTTGCGGTTTGATAACGCGAGAAACTCGGCCCAGTTCGGTACGTAGGGCACGGCCAGCAGGGGCATCGAGGCGCCTTCGGGCGTGCGGGATCCCTTGCGTGTATTGCACGAGCGACACGCCGATACGACATTCGACCACACATCGCGCCCGCCCCGGGAAATCGGGATGATATGGTCACGCGTCAGATCGCCGTCGGCATGCGCGGTGCCGCAATACATGCACATAAAACCGTCACGGCGAAACAATTCGTGGTTGTTGAGCGGCGGCACATCCCGCTGGACGTGCCGACCGTGCGCGGAGCGCTTGATCGCGATGATCGAATGAATCGTGACGGACGAACGTTCGCCGGAATCACGACAGGTCCCGCCAAAGAACGTAAATTGGTTATCGCCCGCCGTCCAGCCGACGAGGCCACGGCTGTATAGGCACACTGCGTCCTGCCACGGAATCCAGCGTAGCGGTGTTCCCGAGATGTCTAATCTCAAAATCAGTGGTGAACGCTTCATTTTGCCTCCCCCCTGCGGCAGTCTATCGGGACCATCGCTTAAACGCTAATCTTCGACAGTGCAGTTCCACGATAAACCTTACCGGACGCGCAGCAACGCTCGTCACGAACCCGGCACGATGACGCAGGGCGACGGGCGCGGGTGTTACCCCGCGCGAAGGAGCATCGCGTGCGATGAATAAACCCGTGACGTGCGCAAGGTGAACGCGCAACGGCGCACTATCACGCCGGTACACCGGCTCCGATTGCGGTATTGCGCTGGCGCCCGTCGCCACCGTCCGCGCTCACAACGACCGACGCAAACCACATGACAAATCACGACCCTTCATCCAATCGCCTGCGCGACTTGCTCGCCGTGATGAATCGCCTGCGCGATCCCGTCGACGGTTGTCCGTGGGATTTAGAGCAAACATTCGCCTCGATTGTTCCGCACACGATCGAGGAAGCTTACGAGGTGGCCGATTGCATCGAGCGTGACGACCTCGAACAACTGCCGGGCGAGCTCGGCGATCTGCTGTTCCAGGTGGTCTTCTATGCACAAATCGCGAGCGAACAGGATCGCTTCTGTTTTGACGATGTCGTCGCGGCGATTACCGCCAAGCTCATCGCGCGGCATCCGCACGTTTTCGGTGACGCGGAGCCTGTCGACGCACTCGAGCAGACCCGCCGCTGGGAGCAACAGAAGGCGCGCGAGCGACGTCGCCGTAACGCATCAGCGGGTACGCTCGATGATGTTCCGCTTGGGCTGCCGGCGTTGACGCGAGCGCGCAAGCTGCAACAGCGCGCCTCCCGTGTCGGTTTCGACTGGCCTGACATTCGTGGCGTCGTCGCGAAGGTAAGCGAGGAATTCGTCGAAGTCGAACAGGCTGTCGCCGACGGCGAGCCTCAGCAGATCAGCGAGGAAATTGGCGATCTGCTGTTTGCCTGCGTCAATTGGGCGCGTCATCTCGGCGTTGATCCGGAGTCTGCGCTGCGAGCGGCCTCAGGAAAATTCGAGCGCCGTTTCGCGTACATCGAACAGGCGCTGAGCGAACAGGGAGTTGCCATTGAAAGCGCGGCGCTGGCGCATATGGACCAGTTATGGGACGCGGCGAAACAGCGGGAACGCGCGGAGCCGGAGGCGGGCAAAAAAAACGGGCGCAAAGAGCGCCCGTAAGATTGGACCAAAGGGAGGAGCGCAATGGCCAGTCGGGCCGCTTGCGTACCCTGAATTTTGCAAGTCGCATGCCAAAGAAAAATTATCATTAAATACAGCAGGTTATGAATATAGATTCTGCGCAAGATTGCGGAAAACTGCCGCGGGACGCGGGGAACTGACAATTCTTGTCAGTCCGCCGAGCCAGCATGCCCAATCGCGAGGCAGGTGTTCAGGGGGCGGGGCATTCGGCGCGTACAGTTGCCGCGGCGTGATTCTCGCCCGGTGGCGCTGCCGCGGCGTTGTTCGTCAGTGCAACGGGCCGGCACGGCGTGTAAGGGCTGTGACCCCGGGCCTGAACGGCGGGCGTGCAAGCCGCCGCCGGGCGGGGACGTCTAGCGATCGCGATTAACGATGTAGGCCGCGAGTTGGCGCAATGTATCGGCGGGCGTCCCGAGCGGTTCGAGATTCGCAATCGCTTCATCACACAGGGCCTGCGCCGTTTCCTTCGCTTTGCGCATGCCCAGGATATTCGGGTACGTCGGTTTGTTCTGATCGCTGTCGGACCCTTGCGGTTTGCCGATCACCGAGGTTTCACCTTCGACATCCAGAATGTCGTCGTGAACCTGAAACGCGAGACCGATACAACGGGCGTAACGATCGAGCCGGGCGGCGATGGCTTCATCGTTGATGTCGCTCGCCAGATAGCCGAGCCGCACGCTCGCACGTATCAGCGCGCCGGTTTTGTGCAGGTGCATCTTTTCGAGGTCCGCGAGCGACAGCGCGGTACCCACCGCGGCGAGGTCCATTGCCTGGCCGCCGGCCATGCCCTCGGATCCGCTCGCGTGCGCAAGTTCGCGCAGCATTTCGATCCGGCGCTTGTCCTCAATGGGTATTGCCGACTCCGCGATAACCGCGAACGCGAGTGCTTGCAACGCATCGCCGGCCAAAATCGCCGTGGCTTCGTCAAACTCGCGATGACATGTCGGGCGGCCGCGACGGAGGTCGTCGTTGTCCATTGCCGGCAGATCGTCGTGAATGAGCGAGTAGGCGTGGATCAATTCAACCGCGACAGCACTCGGATCGAGTGTGTCGAGAGCGGTGCCGAAAGCCTGGCCGGTGGCGTAAACGAGAACCGGGCGGACACGTTTGCCTGGTCCGAGAACGGCGTAACGCATTGCGCTGTGCAGGCGTCCCGGGTCGCGGTCGCCGGCCGGTAAGCCGCGATCGAGCGCGCGATTTACCTGCGCCTGGAATAGCTGCAGTGTTTTCTCTAGGGACATTGGTGTCGTCAATCGCTGTCAACCGGTTCGAACGGCTGAAGCGCGTCATCGCCGCTACCGTTGTTCGTGAGTTGGAGTACTTTCTGTTCTGCTTCGCGCAGCGCGCCCTGGCAGGCTCGCGCGAGCGATACGCCTTTTTCGAATTGCTGCAGCGATTCTTCTAATGTGAACTCGCCACCTTCCATCTTCTCGACAAGTTCCTCGAGCGCTGTAATCGACGACTCGAAGTTGAATTTTTGCGCCTTGCGGGCCATGCGTCTTGATGCTCCAGCTAAACGGGATTTCTGACATCTGGACGCTCCGATTGTGGCGCGTGCCCAGCGGGGCCGAAACTCTACTGACCGTGCTGCGCAGGGTCAACTGCCCGCCGCCCGGCGCTCGCGGTGACCACCCTTGACTTCCATCGAACGGCGGATTTAGACTGGTTCCAGTTTTAGAATAAGTCTAAATCTATACCAAGATCGAGCCGGGACCGTCCCGGTTTACATTCGGAGGAGCACAGTTATGGCCGCATTAAAGGGCACAAAAACAGAAGATAATCTCAAGGCAGCGTTTGCCGGTGAATCGCAGGCAAACCGCCGCTACCTGTACTTCGCGCAAAAAGCCGACGTCGAAGGTTTCAACGATGTGTCGGCTGTTTTCCGTTCAACGGCGGAAGGCGAGACGGGCCACGCGCACGGACATCTCGAGTATCTCGAGGCGGTTGGCGATCCGGCCACGGGTGAACCGATTGGCAGCACCGATCTGAATCTGAAAGCCGCGATTGCCGGCGAAACGCACGAATACACCGATATGTATCCGGGTATGGCGAAATCGGCGCGCGAAGAAGGTTTCGACGAAATCGCTGACTGGTTCGAAACGCTGGCAAAGGCCGAGCGTTCCCACGCGAACCGCTTCCAGAAAGCCCTGGATGGCTTGAACGGCTAAATCCGTTCCGGGCGATACGATGCAAACGAAGCCGGGCCCCGGCCCGGCTTTGTTCGTTGGATGATCATGCACCGGGCTGCGGCGCGCCGAGGCGTCCGCCGCTCTCACCGCGAGTAGTACTATGTCACGCGAAGGCAGTCTGGAAGCGCCAACCCGGCATCCGTTGGGTTGGAAGGAAGCCGAGTTTTACGACGAGGATGCACTGTTCTCGGAGCTTGAGCGCGTGTTCGATATTTGCCACGGCTGCCGTCGCTGCGTCAGTTTGTGTAATTCGTTTCCGCGCCTGTTCGATCTCGTCGACGAGTCGAGCACGATGGAAGTGGATGGCGTCGACAAGAAAGATTACTGGTCCGTCGTCGAACAATGCTACCTGTGTGATCTGTGCTACCTGACGAAATGTCCTTACGTGCCGCCGCATGAATGGAACGTCGACTACCCGCACCTGATGCTGCGTGCAAAGGCGGTGGCGCACAAGCAAGGCAAGACACCACTGCGCGACAAGCTGCTTACCTCAACCGACCAGGTCGGCTCATTTGCGTCGATACCGATCGTCGCGGAAATCGTCAATACGACGAACGAATTCAAACCCGCTCGCCAGTTGCTCGAAAAAACTCTCGGCGTGCATGCCGAAGCGCCGCTGCCGAAATTTTCCAGCAACACGGCGCGCAAGCGTATTTCCAGGCTCGATGCCGGTAGCGTCAGCGTCACCCCGACCGCGAATACGACGGGGCGTGTCGCGATATTTCTTACGTGCTACGGCAATCGCAACGCGCCGCAGATGGTGGAGGACATGGCATTGTTGCTGCGCCATAACGGCATCGATGTGGCGCTGACAGAGTCGGAAAAGTGCTGCGGCATGCCAAAGCTCGAACTTGGCGACCTCGAGGCGGTCGAGAAGCTGAAGGAACACAACATCCCGCAATTGATGAATCTCGTGCGACGCGGCTACGACCTGACGGCGCCGATTCCGAGCTGTGTACTCATGTACAAACAGGAATTGCCATTGATGTTCCCGGACGACGAAGATGTGCAACGCGTTGCCGCGGCGTTCTTCGATCCCTTCGAATACCTGATGGCGCGCCATCGTGAACAGCAACTCAA
This sequence comes from Gammaproteobacteria bacterium, assembly GCA_965216305.1. Taxonomy (GTDB): domain Bacteria; phylum Pseudomonadota; class Gammaproteobacteria; genus UBA11873. Next base: position 2,017,197 of record OZ244144.1, read on the forward strand.
CCTCAAGTTCACGCAACCACTGGGTAAAGTTGCCTACCACGTGCCGTGCCACCAACGCGTGCAGAAAATCGGTCCGAAAACGAAGGATGTACTCGAACTCGTGCCGGATACGGAAGTGACGATGATCGAACGCTGCTCGGGACATGACGGCACGTATGCCGTGAAGAAGGAAAACTACGAGTACGCGCAAAAAATTTGTCGCCCGGTGGTAACCCGGGTGGAGCAGGCGGAAGCCGACCACGTGATCAGTGACTGCCCGATGGCGGGCGATTTGATCGAACACGGAATGACAACCGGACATACGACCTCGGCGTTCGAACTTTTACGCCGCGCTTACGGGATTTGACAGAACATGATGCATTTAAAACGGGAGGAACTCATCCCGCTCGAAACCTACCATGAGCAACGCGCCGACTTTCGACGCCGGGTGATGGCACACAAGGCAAACCGCCAGGTGGGGATCGGCCCGCACGCAACGCTGTACTTCGAAGACCGCCTGACCATCCAGTACCAGATCCAGGAGATGTTACGGGTGGAACGAATTTTTGAAAGCGAAGCAATCAATGACGAACTTGGCGCCTACAATCCACTGATTCCGGATGGCGACAACTGGAAAGCGACGTTCATGATTGAGTACGAAGATCAGGCGGAGCGACAGATCGCGCTCACGCAGCTCGTGGGCATCGAGGATCGGGTGTGGGTACAGGTTGCCGATGGTGAACGCATCTGGGCGATCGCTGATGAAGATCTGGAACGTGCGCGGGAAACGAAAACCTCCGCGGTTCACTTTCTCCGCTTCCAACTCGACAGCCCGTCCGTCGCGGCCGCGAAGGCGGGCGCGCCGATCAGCATCGGTATCGACCATGGCGCTTACTCGCACAGCATCGAACCGTTGCCTGAAGCCACGCGCAGCGCGCTGAGCGCCGATCTGAACTGACTGGCGGCGCACGGACCCCGCACGCGGGCGCCCGACGCTGCGCGGGGCCGGCCGTGCACGTCTTCCAAGGCTCTTGACCGACCGACCGCCTGTAACGACAATCGCAAGCTTATTAGCACCTTGTACCGCTAATTTAATTTGATCTATACGCCCTTTCGGGCGCCGAGGCAGGGGTTTGGTCGCAAAATACGATGCTGCAGATATCGAGGTCCTCACGGGTCTCGACCCGGTGCGTAAACGCCCGGGGATGTACACCGATACGAGCCGGCCGAACCACCTGGTGCAGGAAGTCGTCGACAACAGCGTCGACGAAGCGATTGCCGGTCACTGCTCGCTGATCGAGGTCTGTCTGTTCGCCGACGGTTCGATCGAAGTTGCCGATGATGGTCGCGGAATGCCGGTAGACAAGCATCCGGAAGAGAAGATCCCCGGGGTGGAACTTGTCCTCACCCGGCTTCATGCCGGCGGTAAATTTTCCAACAAGAACTACAAGTACTCGGGCGGCCTGCACGGCGTTGGCGTCTCGGTTGTGAATGCGCTGTCGAAAAAACTCACCGTCGCGGTGAAACGCGGCGGTAGCGTGCACGAGATGACGTTCGCCAGTGGTGATCGCAAAACGCCGCTGAAGGTAACCGGCAAGGTTGGCAAACAAAACAGCGGTACCCGGATCCGGTTCTGGCCGGATCCGAAGTACTTCGACACGGTTAAATTGTCGTTATCGAAACTGCGCCACGTTCTGCGCGCGAAAGCCGTGTTGTGTCCGGGCTTGCGGATGCGACTCCACGACGAAGCTGCGAAAACGAAGGAAGAATGGCATTACGAGGATGGCCTCAAGAGCTACCTCGCCGAAGCCATGCCGGACGCGGAGCTGTTGCCGACGACGCCTTTTATGGGTGATATGGCCGGTAACGACGAAGCTGTTATCTGGGCATTGCAATGGCGCGCCGACGAAGGCGATCTCGTCACCGAGAGTTACGTGAACCTGGTACCCACCCTGCAGGGTGGAACGCACGTGACCGGTCTGCGTCAGGGCTTGCTCGAGGCTATGCGCGAGTTTTGTGAATTTCGCAGTCTGTTGCCGCGCGGCGTGAAACTCACCGCCGAAGACGTGATCGATCGTTGCGCGTACGTGCTGTCCGTGAAGCTCACAGACCCGCAATTCTCCGGACAAACGAAGGAGCGCTTGTCTTCACGCTCGTCGGCGACGTTTGTTTCCGGCGTTGTGCGCGACGCCTTCGCGTTATGGCTGCACCAGCATGCCGAGACGGGTGAGCGGATCGCGGAAATCGCGGTGTCGCGCGCGCAAACGCGGCTGAAGGCATCGAAGAACGTCGTCCGCAAAAAGCTCGGTGGTCTCGGTCCGGCATTGCCGGGCAAGCTCGCGGATTGCACCTCGCAGGACCTCGGCGAAACCGAACTGTTTCTCGTTGAAGGCGACTCCGCCGGCGGTTCGGCGAAACAGGCGCGGGACAAGAATTTCCAGGCGATCCTGCCGTTGCGCGGCAAGATCCTGAATACCTGGGAGGTCGAGTCAGGCCAGGTGCTCGCCTCGCAGGAAGTCCACGATATTTCCGTAGCGCTCGGCGTCGATCCCGGTTCGTCGAACATCTCGCGCCTGCGTTACGGTAAGTTGTGCATCCTTGCCGATGCGGATTCCGACGGCGCGCATATCGCGACGCTGATTTGCGCCTTGTTCGTTCGCCATTTTCGCCCTGTCGTCGAGGCCGGTCACGTCTACGTGGCGATGCCGCCGCTGTACCGCATCGACGTTGGCCAGTCGGTGTTTTATGCGCTTGATGAGGATGAGAAGAACGGTGTCATCGATCGCATCGCGGCGGAAAAAATCCGCGGCAAAGTGAATGTCCAGCGGTTCAAGGGGCTTGGAGAAATGAACCCGCTGCAGTTACGCGAAACATCGATGGCGCCGGCCACCCGCCGGCTTGTACAGTTGACGCTGGACGACGACGGGCAAACCGAGAAAACCATGGACATGCTGCTGGCGAAAAAGCGCGCGTCCGATCGTCGCAGCTGGCTGGAAAGCAAGGGTAATCTCGTCTCCATCGTATGAACCCGACCGCAGAAGTACGCGCCAAATGAACGACGATCTCGAAATAGAACGCCGCACACTCGGCGACTTCACCGAAAAGGCCTACCTCGATTACTCGATGTACGTGATCCTCGATCGCGCGCTGCCGCATGTCGGCGACGGACTCAAGCCGGTGCAACGACGCATCGTGTATGCGATGTCCGAGCTCGGGCTGAACGCAACCGCGAAGTTCAAGAAGTCGGCACGCACCGTCGGTGACGTGCTCGGTAAATTCCACCCGCACGGTGACTCCGCCTGTTACGAAGCGATGGTGCTGATGGCGCAGCCGTTTTCGTATCGCTATCCATTGATCGAAGGTCAGGGTAACTGGGGATCGAGCGATGATCCGAAATCGTTCGCGGCGATGCGCTACACCGAGGCAAAGCTCGCGCCGTATGCCGATCTGCTGCTCGCGGAACTCGATCAGGGAACAACCGACTGGAGGCCGAATTTTGACGGCACGCTCGATGAACCCGAACTACTACCCGCGCGTCTGCCAAACCTGTTGCTCAATGGTACGACCGGGATCGCGGTTGGGATGGCGACCGATATTCCGCCGCACAACCTGCGCGAGGTCGCGGCCGCCTGTATTCATCTAATCGAAAATCCTAAAGCAACGGCCGCTGATCTGTGTCAGCACATCAATGGTCCCGATTTCCCGACCGAGGCGGAGATCATCACCCCGCCCGACGAGATCCGGCAGGCTTACGAAACCGGGCACGGCTCGATAAAACTCCGCGCACGCTATGAAGTGGAGAAAGACGCGATCGCGATTACCGCGCTGCCGTATCAGACCTCCGGCAACAAGGTCATTGAACAGATCGCCCAGCAGATGCAGGCGAAAAAGCTGCCTATGCTCGACGACATTCGCGATGAGTCCGATCACGAAACGCCGACCCGGATCGTACTCGTGCCGCGTTCGAACCGGGTCGACACCGAACAACTGATGCAGCACCTGTTCGCGACCACCGATCTCGAGCGCAACTACCGCATCAATTTCAACGTGATCGGCAACGATGGCCTGCCCGCGGTGAAGAACCTGCTTGTGTTGCTCGGTGAGTGGCTCGAATTCCGCATCGAGACCGTACGCAAGCGGCTGCAGTTTCGTCTCGACAAGGTCATCGACCGCCTGCACATTCTCGATGGCTACCTGATCGCGTTTTTGAACATCGATGAAGTGATTCGGATCATTCGCACCGAAGACAAGCCGAAGCCGGTGTTGATGAAGCGCTTCAAACTGACGGGAACGCAGGCCGACGCAATTCTTGATCTGCGTTTGCGCCACCTCGCGCGTCTCGAGGAAGAGAAAATCCGTGGTGAACAGCGCGATCTTGCCGAGGAACGCAAATCGCTCGAGCAGATACTGAATTCGCGGCGACGATTGCGGACCCGGGTCCGCGACGAAATAAAAGCCGACATGAAGAAGTTCGGCGACGACCGCCGTTCCCCGCTGGTCGTGCGCGAGGCTGCGCAGGCGATCGCCGAAGCGGATTTGATTCCATCGGAGCCGATCACCGTCGTACTGTCGGCAAAGGGCTGGGTGCGCGCGGCCAAGGGCCACGACATCGTCGCGCGCGAACTCGCGTTTCGCAGCGGCGACGGGTTTCAGGCCGCGGCGCATGGCAGGACGAATCAGACCGCGGTTTTCCTCGACGCCGGCGGACGCTGCTACTCGCTGCCGGCACACTCGTTTCCATCGGCGCGCAGCATGGGTGAGCCACTGGCAGGCCGCCTGAGCCCTCCGGACGGAACGGATTTTGTCGGGGTTATTGCGGGGTCACCGGAAACGAACGTCCTGCTGGCTTCGGACGCCGGTTACGGCTTTATCGGTCCCATCAGCGAACTGTATTCGAAGAACAAGGCGGGCAAAGCGGTACTGTCGGTGCGCGGCGTGGCGCGCGCAACCGTGCCGGACATCGTTGGCGAGCGCGACAGCGATGAGATCGCGTGCATCACTAACGAGGGTTATCTGCTCGTGTTTCCGGCCCGGCAGCTCCCCGAACTCGCGCGCGGCAAGGGCCTGAAGATGATGCAGATTCCGGCGGCAAAGCTGAAGAACCGCGAGGAATTCATGCTCCGTGCGGTTGCCGTTCCGGTCCAGGGCGCGTTGCGGATCACGGCCGGCAGCCGCCACATTACCTTGAAGAACAAGGACCTCGACCGATATCGCGCGGACCGTGCACGACGCGGCCTCAAGCTGCCACGAGGATTTCAGAAGGTTGACGCGATCGACGTCGTGTGAGGATTCCCGCACCCATGGCGGGCGTCGGCACCGGCGAAAAAAATGCGGAGGGCTGGCTCTCGCGAGCCAGCCCTCCGACAGAACGGATAACAGGGAGGGGAGGGTCTCCGTTCAGGATCTGTTTCGGCGTACTGTGCGCGGAACTTTAACCCGATGATGGTGGTGGTGCCGGTGCGGTACCGGATTGCGTATGCGTCGCTGCCGCTGTGGCGTCGGAGGCTTCCGGGGCGGGGCCGGATTTCGCGATTGTCGTGACCTTGCCGAGGACTTCGGGCAAATCAATTCCGGCCTGGGCGGCGAGTTCGTGAATCGGCGGTAACGCGCCGATCATGCCCTTGAGGAAGCCGGCGGTCGTCGTGTCGCTGCTGCCCTGGCTGCCACCATCCCAGACCGTGATCTTGTCGATCTGCAGATTCTGGATTGCTTTTACCTGTTCGCTGATAAGTTGCGGCAACTGCTCGATCACGAGCAGCGCCGGTGCGAGATCCTTGCGATCCCCGCAGACCGACATCAGCTGTTTGTAGCCTTCGGCTTTCGCCAAGAGTACCTTTTGCAGCCCTTCAGCTTCGGCTGCGTAGCGGGCGCGCACTGCATCCGCCTCGCCGGCCGCAATGCGACGCAGACGATCCGCTTCCGCTTCTGCATCGATTCCGATCTTTGTTCGTTCCACCACCTGTTGTGCGAGCTGCTGCTTCTCCAGCAGCGCGATTTCTTCTTCTTTTTGTGCCAGCAAGACGTCGCGTTGTGCCTGGGCCATCGCCACCTCACCGCGGCGTTTCGCTTCGGCCTCCCGCTCCGAAAGCGCGGCGTTGTAGTTGGCCATCTTCGCTTTCGATTCGTTTTCTCCTTTCACTGCGGCGGCTTCGAGTTCGGCAATTTCGACACGTTGCTGCGCTTCGGCTTTCTTTTTGCCTTCATTCGCCAGCGCGCCTTGCTCCGCGATTGCAATTTCCTGGCTGCGTTGCGCTGTTGCCTCGCCGGCGATGCCTTCGGCTTCGAGTTTCGCAACCTCGATACGCTTGTCCCGTTCGGCCTGCTTTTGGCCTGTAGCTGATTGCGAATTTTGCTGTGCAACCTGTACGTCCATTTCGCGTTGCGCGGTAGCGGAACCGATCGAACCCTCGCGGTCCGCCGCGGCGACTTCCACTTTCGCCTGGTTAACCGCCTCGGAAGCTGCCTTGCGCCCGAGCGCTTCGATGTAGCCGGATTCATCCGTGATGTCGCGTATGTTCACATTGATCATTTCGAGGCCGATCTTGTTCAGCTCGAAATTCACGTTCTTGTTTACGAGGTCGAGGAACTTTTCGCGGTCCTGGTTAATCTCCTCGATTGACAGCGTCGCTATCACGAGCCGCATCTGGCCGAGGATAATGTCGCGCGCCTGATGGGAAATGGCGACTTCATCGAGACCGAGCAGGCGCTCGGCTGCGTTGTTCATGATTTCGGGAATGGTCGAAACACCGATTGTAAATGTCGACGGCACGTTGACCCGAATATTTTTCTTCGACAGGGCACTCTGCAATTCGATATCGATAGTCATCGGTTCGAGCGACATGTAGGCGTAGCTCTGCATCAGCGGCACCACGAACGTGCCACCGCCATGGATACAGCGCGCGGCGCGCGAACCCGACACCTTGCCGTAGACGACGAGGACGCGGTTCGACGGGCAGCGCTTGTACTGCAATACGAGCATGACGAAGAAGAAGCTGATGATCAGTACGATCGAGACGACAAGCATTAATGGTCCGGGTGAGATATCCATAGGGCTATCCTTGTGGGCTGACGGGCACGAACGGGATCTGGCTGACTACTCGCTACGCCGTTACAGCCGTTTAATCGACCGGGGCGACGACGAGGGTCTGATCGTCACGGATCTCGATGATCCGGACGCTGGAGAATTCGGCGATTTTGCCATCCGTGCTGACGGCATCCAGGACCTTGCGGCGCCCCGAGACATCAACCTGTACCTGGCCGCGTCCTTTGCCGTGCGGCGGAACGGTCAGATAAACGCGACCGGTTTTGCCAATTGCGGTAGTGAGGTCGTAATTGATGGTGCGATTCAATCTGCGCGTCAGCAGCATGAGACCGGATGCGAGCGACATCATGCCGAAGCCAAAGCCGGCGGCCGCGGCGGCGGAGGCGAGCCCACCCATGTGCCAGTCGACCCGGCACGTTAAACCCATCCAGCCGGCGCCCATGAAGAACGCGAGGATCGAGAGGAGGGAAAAAAAGCTGAACGATGAGTCTGACGCACCGTCGAAGTGATCGCCCGTATCGAAGTCCGAAGTGCCGCCGAAGAACAACGCGAGCAGTAATCTGAGGCCGAAAAATATTGTACCGACGAGCGCCATGAGCAGATACACGACGACGTCGGTGCCAAGGCCGAAGGCCGCCTCCCAGTCGAACAATAACTCGAGCAAACCGGCACCCTCACTCTGGCTCAATTGCCCGCTCACGCTATGTCAAGCCCGCGGGCTGCGTCAAGCGCGGCCGCGGACCTCGCGCAGCCTGATTCTTGGCTTCAGGCGATGATGTGCTTCGCGCTTGCACCGGGAATTTCGCGGGCGAAACGGGGCACGAGGTAGCCGGGCAAGGTGTCGCGCAGGGTCGCGGCGAGCGCACGCGCGGTCGATTCGTCCACATCGAAATGCGCGGCGCCCTGTACCGGGTCGAGCAGATGCACGTAGTACGGCAATACCGAGGCGTCGAACAATTTCTCGGACAAGCGCGCGAGGACGCCGGGATCGTCATTAACGCCGTGCAGCAAAACGGACTGGTTCAACAGGGGAATGCCGGCGCGCGCCGTGGCGCGCAAGGCCTCGTGGAGTTCATCGTCGATCTCGTTGGGATGATTAATATGGACCACTACAGTGCTCGTAAGCCGTGAACTTGCCAGTGCGTGGCGCAGCGCCGGGGTGAGACGTGTCGGGATCGTCACCGGCAGGCGGGTGTGGATGCGCAGACGGCGGATGTGAGCGATGGCGGCAATGTCGTCGATGAGCCGGGCAAGCGCCTCGTCACGGAGCATGAGCGGGTCGCCGCCGCTCAGGATGACCTCGCTGAGCGTGGGATCCCCGCGTACGGCTTCGAGCAAGGCCTCATTGCCGCCACTGATACCGGCATAAGGGTAGTGTCGGCGAAAGCAGTAACGACAATTGATGGCGCAGGCGCCAGTGAGCAGGAGCAGCGCGCGGCCGTGGTATTTGTGCAGGGTTTTCGGTCCGCGACGACTGGCGAGATCGCCCACCGGGTCGGTCGTAAAACCGGTCGTGCGATCCGCTTCCGCCGCGATCGGCAAGACCTGGCGCAGTAGCGGGTCGTCCGGGTCGCCGAAACGCATACGCGTCGTGAATGGCCGCGGCACCCGGAACGCAAAGCCCTCGCCGTTGCCGAGCGCGAGCCGCTCGGGTGCGATGCCGAGATCGCGCAGCAACTGCTGTGGATCGGTGTAAGCGAGTTTCAGCTCCTGGTCCCATTCAACAGGCTGAACGGACGGTGTGCTTCGAGTTATCATAGCGCGTTATTTGCCGGGTGTTGTCACAACTCGCCGCTTGCGCACGGGGCCCCGCGCCGCGCGTCATCGTCGCGCGAGCGCCTTCCCGGTTGCGGCTTATCGGCATTCACCCAAGTCTATCGAGAAAATTTCACCATGGCGTCATTCAGTACCAACCAATTCAAGCTCGGGCTCAAAATCATGCTCGATGGCGATCCCTACAGCATCATCGAAAACGAGTTTGTCAAACCCGGCAAGGGGCAGGCGTTCAGCCGCGTCAAGGTGCGCAACCTGAAAACCGGGCGCGTGATTGAGAAGACGTATAAATCCGGCGAATCCGTCGAGGCGGCCGACGTGGTCGATATCGAAATGCAGTATCTGTACACGGACGGCGACACCTGGACGTTCATGAATACGCAGACGTTCGAACAACTCTCGGCTTCCGCGGCGGCAATGGGCGATGCCGTGAAATGGCTGAAAGGCGAGGAGTTGTGTAACGTCACATTGTGGAACAATGAGCCGATAGCCGTCGTGCCGCCGAATTTCGCGATCCTGGCAATTACCGAAACCGATCCTGGCCTGCGTGGCGATACCGCATCCGGTGGCACGAAGCCGGCCACACTCGAAACCGGTGCCGTGGTCAAAGTGCCGTTGTTTGTCGAGCAAGCGGATTTGCTGAAGATCGACACGCGCACGGGCGAGTACGTGTCGCGTGCCAAGGAAGACTGAAGCCGCGCTGCCGGCAGCGGCCGGGGACGCCATCGATTGGCGTCCGTCCGCGTCACTCGCGGTGCTGCACCGGCGCGCGGAAATTGCCAGCGCCGTGCGGACGTATTTCGCCGCGGCCGGGGTACTCGAAGTTCACACGCCGGTGATGATGCCCTGGGCGTCCTGCGACCCCGCATTGGATAGCTTCAGCGCGCAAGCTGCTGACCGGAGCGATGGACCGGACGGCTATCTGCAGACCTCGCCCGAGTTTGCGATGAAGCGCCTGCTCGCGGCGGGCTGCGGCGACATCTACCAGCTGGGTCCGGCGTTTCGGGCCGAGGAAGCGGGGCGTCATCACCTCGCGGAATTCATGCTGCTGGAATGGTACCGGGTGGGGTTCGATCATCATGCCCTGATGGACGACGTCGAGGCCCTCGTGCGGCTCGTGCTCCCCGAGGTGCGTTGCGAGCGCCGCAGCTACGCGGCGGTGTTCGATGCGCGCTACGGACTTGATCCGCATACGGCGGAATTAACGACGCTCGCGCGCCGTGCGCGTGAAGCGGGTCTCGAACTCGGCACATTGGCCGACGATCGGACCGCGCTGCTCGACGGCCTGTTCGCCGACGCGCTGCTACGCTATGAGGATCCCGGACAAGGGTTGTTCGTTTATGATTTCCCGTGTGAACAGGCGGCGTACGCGCGGATCAATCACGGCGTAGCCGAGCGTTTCGAACTGATCGTGGGTGGTCTCGAGATTGCCAACGGATATTGCGAACTCACCGATGGCGCCGAACAGGGTGAACGCATGCAAGCGGAGAACGCCCGCCGTGCTGCGCTCGGCAGACCGCACGTTGAAATCGACACCTGTCTGCTGGCCGCACTCGCCGCGGGTTTGCCGGCGTGTGCCGGCGTTGCACTCGGCTTCGATCGGCTCGTGATGCTGGCAACCGGTGAACCCTGCATCGCCGGGGTTGCGGCGTTCGCTGAGGCACGGCCGGGGAATCGTTGCTGAGTTTGGCTTCGGTTAAATAAAATCATATACTTATATCAGTAATCTAATCTTCGACGTAAGTATGGGTATGCGCTCTTGACGACGCCGGAAACCTACTCCGTTGACAAGCTGACAGCGCAGGCGCGCCGCCTCGCCGCGGAATATCGCCGTGCGACGGGGAAGACATTGCCGCTGTCCGGCGAAATCGCGGTTAACGATGCGGTACGCATACTCGGGCTCGAGCGCATCGAGTCGGCGGCGGCGGGCTGTGATGCGTTGCGGAAATCGGACAACGAAGTCCAGCGCGTGCAGATCAAGGGTCGCGTGGTTTTCGATGAAGCGAAATCGGCCCAGCGTCTCGGCCAGCTGAAACTCGATCAGACATGGGATGAGCTGATCCTCGTACTGATGAACGAGGAGTACGAACCGACGGAAATTTATGCCGCCGGTCGTGGGGTGATCGAACCCGTGCTGGAGAAAAAGGCGTCGAACAAGCGTGGCGCGATGACGGTGGCACAGTTCAGAATCATCGCCCGCTGCCTGTGGACCGCTGCCAGCGGTTTCGATCTCGAGGCAGGTTGAGTTTTTGCGCACTCGCGTGCGGCGCGTGGCATGAGCCAGAATACCGCGGCGTTGGTGCCGCGCGCACCGGCGCTGCTCGGCGAGGACGGACCGCTGGCAACGGCGCTGAACGGGTTTTCCGTGCGTACCGAGCAGCAGGCCATGGCCGCCTTGATCGAACAGGTACTGCGCGACAGCGGCACCTTGCTGTGCGAGGCCGGAACCGGGACGGGCAAGACACTGGCCTACCTCGTCCCCTGTCTCGATGTCGATCAGAAAACGATTATCTCAACAGCGACGAAAACGCTGCAGGATCAACTCTACGAGCGTGATATTCCGCTCGTACGCGATGCCCTGGGCATTCGTATCGATCTCGCGTTGCTGAAAGGTCGCGCGAACTACCTGTGCCTGCATCGCCTCGACCTCGCGGTTGGCAACCCCGATCTGAGCCTCGAGGACCAGGAGCAACTGGGCTATCTCGCCGAGTGGGCACGAGACAGCGACAGCGGTGACATCGCCGGCGCCGGAGCTCTGCCCGACGACGCCCGGATCTGGCCGCACGTAACCTCCACGGTTGATAACTGCCTCGGCCAGGCATGCGACTTCTTCGACGATTGTTTCGTCGTCAAGGCCCGCCGCGATGCAGCGAACGCGGACGTTGTGGTCGTCAATCATCACCTGCTGTTCGCCGATATGGCGCTGCGTGAAGAGGGCTTCGCGGAATTGTTGCCGAGCGCCGATGTCATCGTCCTCGACGAAGCTCACCAGGTTCCGGACGTGGCGTCGAAATTCTTCGGCGCCTCGCTGAGTTCGCATCAGCTCAACGACCTCTGTCGCGATACCCAGACTGTCGGCGCTAAGGAAGCCCCCGACCAGCCGCAACTCGGCGACGCAGCCATCGCGCTTGAACAGGCGACCGCTGAGTTGATCGTCGCATTACGCCGTTTTGGTTCACGCGGTGAGTGGTCGCACACGGAATCCGCCGGACCGGGGCGCGAAGCGCTGGATGCGGTGTATACGAGGCTCGCCGGTTTGCGCGACGTTCTGGAAATCGCCAGCGAGCGCGGACCCGGCGCGGAAAACTGCTATAACCGGGCGCTGCGCTTCCTCGCCCGTGTCGAGTTGTTTCGTGACGAACATGACGACGTCGATTTCCAGTGGATACGCTGGTTTGAAACGACCACTCGCGGCGCCACCTTGCATGCCACGCCGGTGACGGTTGCCGAACCGTTTCAGGCCATGACCGGCGCTTACGCCACGGCCTGGATCTTCACCTCGGCCACGCTGTCGGTGAACGGCGACTTCAGCCATTTCAAGCGCGAGCTCGGGATCTCGGATCCGGTTGAAGCATGCTGGGACAGTCCGTTCGACTACGCAGAGCAAGGCTATCTGCTGTTGCCGCGGCTGAGCGTCGAGCCGCGTGATCCGGCATATGTCGAAGCTGTCGTCGATATTGCCGCGCCGATCGTACGCGCGGCCAGGGGACGAACGTTCATCCTGTTTACGAGCTATTCCGGACTTACCCGCGCCGCCGATCTGCTGGCCGATCGGGTAGATCTGCCGTTGCTAATCCAGGGGCAGGCGCCGCGCGCGGAATTGCTGCGGCAGTTCGAGAGTCGCGGTAATGCGGTGCTGCTCGGCACCGCGACGTTCTGGCAGGGAATCGATGTTCGTGGTCCGGGCCTCTCGTGCGTCATTATCGACAAATTACCGTTCGCGCCGCCCGACGATCCCGTCACCCGCGCCCGTATCGGTGCGCTCAAGGCCGAAGGCGGGAATCCGTTCTACGACTTTCAGGTACCCGAAGCGGTAATCACGCTGAAGCAGGGCGCGGGGCGTTTAATCCGCGACGCGAACGACCGTGGTGTGCTCGTGCTGTGCGACCCGCGGATCGAAACGAAGGGGTACGGCAAGGCGTTCCTCCGCTCGATGCCAACGCTCAGGCGAACGAACGAGCTCGATACCGTGGTGGAATTTCTCTCCGGCCTCTAGAGCGCAGTGCGTCAAAATGGCCACACGAGCGGTATAGCGCATACCGACAGGATCCAGATAATCAACGACAGCGGCCCGCCAATGCGCAGGTAATCGGAGAAACGGTAGCCACCGGGGCCGTACACCATCAGGTTCGTGGGGTAGCCGATGGGGGTTGCGACCGTCGTACTTGCGGCCAACATGACCGCGATCACATAGGGCATGAACGAAACATCCAGCGTGTTTGCGCTTGCGAGCGCGATCGGCAACATAAGCACGGCGCCCGCTTTTGCCGTGATTGCACTTGCCAGCAGCATCGTCAGACCGAAGATGGCCGCGAGCATCAGGATCGGATCGCCGCCAAACAGATGCTGCACGCCGCGACCGAGGATCGATGCGAGGCCGGAGATGTCCATCGCCCGGCCCAGGGCGATGGCCCCGGCGATGACGAGTAACACCTCCCAGTCGATGGCCTTGCGCGCAGACGACGCACTACAGCAACCCGTCGCGACCATGAGCATGCCTCCGAGCAGGCTCGCGGCCAGCATCGAGACAAGATCGAAGCTCACTCCGGCCACGATAGCGACGAGGATTGCGAGCGCGACCGGTGCGCGCTCGAAATTTACGTGGGCGGAACCCGCGAGTTTGCTGACGAGAAAGAAATCGCGATTGTTGCGCTGTTGTTCATAGAAGTTCGGCCGCGCTTCGAGCAGCAGCGTGTCGCCGGCGCGCAGTTCGATGTCACCGATTTTGCGTTTCAGCCGCTCGCCGTTACGCGCGACCGCAATGATCGCGGCATTGTAGTTGGTGCGGAACCGACCTTCTTTGATCGTACTCCCGATCAGCGGGCAGGTATTGCTGACGACGGCTTCGACCATGATGCGGTTATGCCGTTTCTCATCGAGTTTGAAGACATGTTCGTGTGCCGGCCGTAAACCACTGAACCGCTGCAAGTCGATCACCGAATCCACCTGGCCGGCAAAGACGAGACGATCATGCGCGTGGAGTTCGATGTTGGAGGACACGGCGGGTATCAGTGAGCCGTCGCGGTCGATCTCGATGAGGTAGAGTTCCGGCAGACCACGCAGGCCGGCCTGTTCTATGGATTGTCCGATGAGCTCGCTGCGCGCGTCGACGATCATTTCAACCACGTATTCGCGCGGATCGTCGCTGGGATTCAGTGCCGGGCGGCGGTCGGGCAGGGCGAGACGGCTGAATCCGATGACGAACGCGATACCGATTATCGCAATCGGTGCGGCGACGATCGTGATCTCGAACATACCGAGTCCCGGATGTGCCGTTTCCTCGATCAGCCAGCCATTGACGATGATGTTCGTGCTCGTACCGATTAACGTGCAGGCGCCACCGAGAATTGATGCGAAAGACAGCGGCATTAGCAGTGCGGAGACGGCAAGCCCGTGGCGTCTCGCCCATTCCTGAACCACCGGCAGCAGCATCGCGACAAGCGGGGTATTGTTCAGAAAACCGCTCATGAGCGCGGTGGGCCACAGCAACCGGTTCTGTGCCGCGAACAGCGACTTCGGCTTGCCGAAGACGTTTGTGACGAGCCAGTTCATGACACCGGTCTCGCGCAGGCCGGCGGCAACGAGAAACAACGCGGCGATGGTCACGACACCGTCGTTCGCAAGTCCGGCGAGCGCATCGGTGGTTGTCATCACGCCCATCTTCCAGCCGCCATCTGCTGCCGACACCGGAACAATCGCGAGCAGCGCGACGCCACCCCAGATCGTGAAATCGGTTGCATGGTTGATGCGCACGAGCAGTACGAGTACGGCAGCCAGCACAAGCGCCGTCACCAGCGCGGGGTCAAATAGCAAGGTCATAGTATTCCAGGTGTCCTGCACCGTCCGGGGCGGCCGGGCGGTTTGATGCCGCAGCGTGTCCGGCCGGATGTTTTTATCCCGCGGTCGCGGTAGTCTGCACGATGGCCGCCGGCTGCGCGAGCGCGAGGCGAAGACGGCAAAGGCCATGATTCTTGTTTCAAAATGAACGGTTCAATATGGCAACGGCAAGTGAAATCCGATCGCTGATAGTAGCGAAGAACAGCGTCATGCTCGAAATGCAGGATGCAATGAATTCCCGGGTCGACCGCGATTGGCTCGAACGCGGACGGGAATGGTACCGGGCCGTATGGATTGAGTGTGCGGAACTGATGGATCATTACGGCGGCTGGAAGTGGTGGAAGGGCGGCGAAAAGGATGTAGAGCAGGCTGTACTCGAGATTGTCGACATCTGGCACTTCGGCTTGAGCATGCGTATCACCCCGGATCGCGATTACGCCGCGGCCGCCCGGGCGATCGCCGATGAATGGCTGGCGCCGGCGCCGGGCACGGGGTTCCTCGGCGACGTGGAGCGTCTCGCCGGTGCGGCACTCGTGAATCAGCGTTTTGATGTTGCGGTGGTGCCGGCCCTGCTCAGCGATCTCGGGCGGGATTTCAACGATCTTTATTGCGCCTACGTGGGCAAGAATGTACTGAATTTCTTTCGCCAGGATCATGGCTACCGCGAGGGCACGTATATAAAGACCTGGCGCGGCCGGGAGGATAACGAACACCTCGTTGAGATTGTCGCGGCGCTGGATCCCGACGAGCCTGCGTTTCGCGACCGCGTGTATGCCGCGCTCGCGTCCCGTTACAGTGAAGCGGCGAACTGACGTTATTTTTTTGCTTCGAGATAGCGTTCGGCATCGAGGGCGGCCATACAGCCGGACCCCGCGGACGTGATCGCCTGGCGATAAATTGCATCGGCGACGTCACCGGCGGCAAATACCCCGGGAATGTTCGTGGCCGTTGCGAAGCCGGGCGCGCCGATACCCACTTCGATATAACCGCCGTTCATCGTCAGCTGGCCGGCGAATATCTCGGTATTCGGTTTGTGCCCGATTGCGATGAACGTGCCGTGAACGTCAATTTCCTTCGCCGCGTCCGTGCGCGTATCGCGGATCCGGATCCCGGTAACGCCAGCTGCGTCGCCGAGCACCTCGTCGAGGACGTGGTGCCATTGTACCTCGACATTTTCCGCCTGTTTGTCGAGCAGGCGCTTGCTCAGAATTTTTTCCGAGCGGAATTCTCCGCGTCGATGCACGACCGTCACCTTGGACGCGATATTCGATAAATACAGCGCTTCCTCGACCGCCGTGTTGCCGCCGCCGATCACGGCGACCGGTTTGTTGCGGTAGAAAAAACCATCGCATGTGGCGCAAGCAGACACGCCGCGGCCCTTGTACGCGTCTTCTGATTCGAGACCGAGATACTTCGCCGTCGCGCCGGTGGCGACGATCAGGGCATCGCAGGTGTACTCACCGGAGTCGCCGCGCAGGGTGAACGGCGTCGTCGCGAGATCCACATGATTGATGGTGTCGTGAACGATCTCGGTACCGAAGCGTTCCGCGTGGCGTTTCATCCGCTCCATCAGCTCCGGTCCCTGGACGCCTTCGTCGTCCCCCGGCCAGTTGTCGACGTCCGTGGTTGTGGTCATCTGGCCACCCACCTCGACCCCGGTGATGAGAACCGGTTCCAGCGCTGCGCGCGCGCCGTAGACAGCGGCGGTGTAGCCGGCGGGGCCGGAGCCCACGATGAGTAGTCGACAATGCTTGGCGGTCATGATGCAGTTCCGGGGTGCGATTTCGGCGGCCGATCCTAGCACGCCACGCGCCTCGGGCGGACACCATCCGGGCGCTGATTTATACTCGCGCGTCCACGCTTAACGCGATTACGGAGCCCCTCGCGACATGACTATTCCGACAACGATGAAAGCCGTCAGTATCACGCAGCCGGGAGGACCGGAAGTGCTCGAAATCTGCACCGCCGAGGTGCCGCAAATAGCCGCCAGCGAAGTCCTCGTCCGGGTGCTGGCCGCGGGCGTGAACCGGCCGGATTGCCTGCAACGTATGGGGCATTACCGCGTGCCGGCCGATGCAAGCATCTATCCCGGACTCGAAATCGCGGGTGAGATTGTTGCCTGCGGCGATGCCGTGGGCGAATGGAAACCCGGCGATCGGGTCGTCGCGCTGACGCACGGTGGCGGCTACGCCGAGTACTGTGCCGTGCATGCAGGGCATTGTCTGCCCTGGCCGGCGAATTTCAGCAGCGTCGAAGCGGCGACCCTGCCGGAGACGTGTTTCACCGTGCAGTACAACCTGCTCACCCGCGCGGCACTGCGCCCGAGCGAACGGGTGCTCGTGCATGGGGGCAGCAGCGGTATCGGATCGACCGCAATCCAGATCGCGAAGTCCCTTGGTGCCACGGTCATCGTAACTGCCGGCAGTGAGGAGAAGTGTGCCTACTGCCTGGACCTGGGCGCGGATCATGCAATCAACTACAAGACCGACGATTGGCTGGAGGCCGCACGCGCGCAGGCGCCGGATGGTCAGGTCGATGTGGTGCTCGACATGGTTGCCGGGCCCTATGTGGCGAAGAATATCGAGATTCTTGCGCTAGACGGCCGTTATTCGATGATCGCGTTTCTGCTCGGCGCGAAAGCCGAAGTCGACTTTATGCAGATCATGAGCAAACGCCTCAGCGTAACCGGCTCCCTGCTCAGGCCCCAGACGCCGGCGCAGAAAGCGGCGATTGCCGCGGATTGCCGCGCCACCGTGTGGCCGATGATCGAACGCGGCGAGTTCCGGTCGATGGTCTATGCGAGCTTCCCGCTGGCCGCGGCGTCCGCCGCGCATGAACTCATGGAAAGTTCGGCGCACATGGGCAAGATCGCGCTTGAAGTAGCGCCTGGCTGAACGGCGGCGCACCCACGCCAACGTTGCGATCAAGGCCGGACGGGGACACAAAACGCAACAAGACATTCGGCGCAGTGGCCGTATTTGCGGCATAATACTGCGCTTTATTTCGACCTGACCCTGCCTTCGGAGGTACCTGCGTGCGTTCAAACTACCTATTTACGAGCGAATCCGTGTCGGAAGGTCATCCCGACAAAGTCTGCGATCGGATTTCCGACGCGATTGTGGACGCGTTCATCGGTGCCGATCCGATGTCACGGGTTGCCGCCGAAACGCTCACAACGACGAACCGGATCGTGATCGCAGGTGAAGTGCGCGGGCCGGACTCGATTACGCACGAAAAAATCATCGAACTGGCGCGGGGCGCGGTGAAAAATATCGGCTACGAGCAGGACGGTTTCCACTGGCAGACCGCGAGCGTCGAATGCCATCTGCACAAGCAGTCGGTCGATATTGCCCAGGGGGTTGATTCCGCCGGCGACAAGGACGAGGGTGCGGGCGACCAGGGCATTATGTTCGGCTACGCGTGCACCGAAACCGAGGCGCTGATGCCGGCACCGATCTATTACTCGCACCGCATCCTGCAGGACCTCGCGACGGTACGTCATAACGGCACGGAACCAGGTCTCGGACCGGACGCGAAAAGCCAGGTCACGCTCAGTTATGAAAACGGCAAGCCGGTGCGGGCGACTTCCGTTGTCGTCTCCACGCAGCACGCGGAAGGCTTGTCGCAGGAAGATGTGCGCGAAATCGTGCGGCCTTACGTGGTGAAAGCCCTGCCCGAAGGCTGGATGTGTGACGACGGCGAGTTCTACGTGAATCCGACCGGACGCTTCGTCATCGGTGGGCCGGACG
Organism: Gammaproteobacteria bacterium; assembly: GCA_965216305.1. Taxonomy (GTDB): domain Bacteria; phylum Pseudomonadota; class Gammaproteobacteria; genus UBA11873. Next base: position 2,035,797 of record OZ244144.1, read on the forward strand.
GCGACGCCGGCCTGACCGGACGCAAGATTATTGTCGATACCTATGGCGGTGCGGCACCGCATGGCGGCGGGGCTTTTTCGGGCAAGGATCCCTCGAAAGTCGACCGCTCGGCGGCTTACGCGGCGCGCTATCTGGCGAAGAACGTGGTGGCCGCAGGACTCGGCGAGCGTTGCACGATCCAGCTGTCCTACGCCATCGGTGTTGCCAAACCCTTGTCGCTGTATGTGGATCTGCACGGTACCGGTAACGTTGACGAGGCGAAGCTTGAACAGGCGTTACCCGGGGTTATGAACCTCACGCCGCGTGGCATTCGCGAACACCTGCAACTGAACAAACCAATCTACGAGCGCACCGCCGCTTACGGCCACTTCGGACGCACGCCGGAAGCTGACGGCGGGTTTTCGTGGGAAAAGACCGATCTCGTCGATGCGCTGAAAGCGGCCGTTAATTAAGACCTGATCCGGGGCCGTTCCCGGATCGTATGAATAAGCCTGAAAACAAGTTGAATTCAAGAGGACACCGATAGTGAGCAGTGTGAAAGCGAAGCGCACCACAAGAGCGAAACGCACCCCCGATTTTGTCGTCAAGGACATCTCGCTGGCGACGTTCGGACGCAAGGAAATCGAGCTTGCCGAGCAGGAAATGCCGGGCCTGATGGCCATGCGCGAAGAGTTCGGCAAATCGAAACCGCTTAAGGGCGCCCGCATCACCGGCTCGCTGCACATGACGATCCAGACCGCGGTGTTGATCGAAACGCTCGAGGCACTCGGCGCGAAAGTACGCTGGGCCAGCTGCAACATCTTCTCGACCCAGGATCACGCCGCCGCGGCGATTGCGAAAGCCGGCACCCCGGTGTTTGCGGTCAAAGGGGAGTCGATTACGGAATACTGGGAATACACCGATCGCATCCTCGACTGGGGCGGCGGCAAAGGCCCGAACATGATTCTCGACGACGGCGGCGACGCCACGATGTTCGTGCAACTCGGCTACAAGGCCGAAGAGAACCCGGCGATCCTCGATAAAGTACCCGGTAATCCCGAAGAAGCCGCGCTGTACAAACAACTGCGCAAGTCGCTGAAACGCGATCCGCAGCGCTTTCACCGCATCGCGCCGGAAATTCGCGGTGTAACGGAGGAAACCACCACGGGCGTGCATCGCCTCTACCAGCTCCATGAGAGTGGCGAGTTGTTGTTCCCGGCCATGAACGTGAATGATGCGGTGACGAAATCAAAGTTCGACAACCTCTACGGTTGCCGCCATTCGCTCGTCGATGCAATCTTCCGCGCCACCGACGTCATGTTGTCCGGCAAGGTCGCCGTGGTCGCCGGTTATGGTGATGTCGGCAAGGGCAGTGCGCAGTCACTCGCCGGACAGGGCGCCAGGGTCATCATCACGGAAATCGATCCGATTTGTGCCTTGCAGGCTTCGATGGAAGGTTTTGAAGTCATGCAGATGAACGACGCCTGCAAGATCGGCGACATCTTTGTCACAACCACCGGTTGCTGTGACGTCATCACCGAGCGCCATATGAAGCAGATGAAGAATCTTGCGATCGTGAGCAACATCGGACACTTCGACAGCGAAATCCAGATCGAGGCGCTGCGGAAGTACAAGTGGGACGAGATCAAGCCGCAGGTCCATCGCGTCACGTTCCCGAATGGCAAGAGCATCATCGTTCTGGCCGAAGGCAGACTCGTCAACCTCGGCTGCGCCACGGGCCATCCGAGCTTCGTCATGTCCAACAGCTTCACGAACCAGACGATTGCGCAGATCGAGATGTTCAACCATGTCGAGGACTACCCGGTTGGTGTTCATGTGATACCGAAACTGCTCGACGAGAAAGTCGCGCGCTTGCATCTCGGGAAACTCAATGTGCGTCTCGACGTGTTGTCGAAGAAGCAGGGCAAGTACCTCGGTGTGACGCCTGAAGGTCCGTACAAGCCGGATCACTACCGCTACTAGGCCTGCGGTTGTGGCCGCGCGGCCGGGGTCGTCGCGCTGTTATGCAGCGCGGCGCGCGGTCGCGGCAAGAATGTCCGCCGCGACGGTGATTCGCGCGTCGTCAATGACGGTGCCGGCGTGAGATTCGCGAACTCGACCAGCCACTACGGGCTGATTTCCAAACTGTTGCACTGGACCATCGCGACGCTGATGCTCGGCCTCGTGTGGCTGGGTGCGTACATGGTTGAGTTGTCGTATTTCGACAGGTGGTACAACCAGTCCCTGCAGCTGCATAAATCGTTCGGTTTACTCGTGTTCGCGCTTGCGGGCATCTACTTCACCTGGAAAATGCTGTCGCCGTCTCCACGAGCGCTGACGACAGCGCCACGCTGGCAGCGGCTCAGTGCCGCCGGTGTACACGCGGGTCTGATGTTCCTGATGGTGGCTATCCCGCTAAGCGGCTACCTCATTTCCACCGCGGCCGGACAGGGGGTTGAATTCTTCGGCTGGTTTAACGTGCCCGCGCCGGCGCGCAACAACCGGGCGATCCGCGATCTCGCGATTCAGCTGCATTATTACTTCGCGTACGGGATCGTGTTGCTCGTGGTGGCTCACGCCGGCGCTGCGCTGAAGCATCAGCTGTTGGACAAGGACGGCACCTTGGCGCGGATGCTTTGGCGTTAGCTAACTGCCTTGGCAGGTCGTGATTGCCGGGGCCGTGCGCACCGCTACTGCCGGATCCCCTCGATGAACAGGTCGAAATGCATCGTGTTCGCGCTTGGTCCGAGGTCGTAGCTGATCCCGAAATCCGTGCGATCGATCGTTGTCTTCCCGGCGAAGCCTGCGCGGTAGCCACCCCACGGGTCGTCACCTTCGCCGACGGCATGCACCTCAAGGGTGACCGGTTTGCTGATGCCGTGCAGGGTAAGAACACCGTCGAGCGTGCCGCTTGTCGCATCGCCGGTGAATTTTGTGCTCCTGAATGAGGCCTCCGGAAACTGCTCGACGTCGAGAAAATCCTCGCCGCGGATATGCTTGTCGCGTTCGGCCCAGTTTGTATCAACGCTGGCGGTGTTAATCGTGACGGTAATCGCGGACGCAGCCGGATTGTCGCGGTCCCAGATAAACGAGCCGGCGAAATCATTGAAGCGGCCCGCGAGCACACTAAAACCCAGGTGAGAGATCCGGAACTGAATGAAGGCATGGCTCGGGTCGATCGTGTAGTCGGCCGCTTTGACGGCGCCACTGACCGCGGCCATGCAAAGAATGACGCCGAGCGATTTCAATCGGGTGAACAGGCGCGCAGACATGGGGTACTCCTTTGAGTGTGGATAGGGAGCGGCGTGCGCGGGGCAGCCGCATCCCATGGTAGCGCACAAGAACCGTCGCGCTGAACGTGCGCCGTGCCGAATGCCCCATGGCCCGGCCGGACGGTACGTTGCAACGAGGTCGGCGTGCCCGCACCGGCGCTTGCGCATATAATCGCCACCTCCCGATTCAAGCCTTCATATTCCGGTCATGGCGCTGCAGCTTTACAATTCGATTTCCCGTCGCAAAACGCAATTCGAACCGCTGGATCCGCAGCGGGTAACGATGTATGCGTGTGGCCCGACGGTCTATAACCCGCCGCATATCGGCAATGCGCGCGCCGCTGTGGTTTACGATCTGCTGTATCGGGTATTGCGCCGTCACTATACGAATGTTGTGTATGCCCGCAATATTACGGACGTCGATGACAAGATTAATGCGGCGGCCCGCGCCGAGGGTGTGCCGATCGAAGTAATTACGGCGCGCTATACCGAGGTTTATCACTCGGACATGGCGCAATTGAACGTCCTGCCGCCGGTGATCGAACCTCGCGCAACGCATCACATCGATGCCATCATAGAAATGATCGAACGGCTCATTGAAGGTGATTTCGCTTACGCGGCCGAAGGGCACGTGTTATTTCACGTGCCGGCCTATGCCGGTTACGGCCGTCTTTCCGGTCGCAACCGCGATGACATGATCGCCGGCTCCCGGGTTGAGGTGGCACCCTACAAACGCGATCCCGCCGACTTCATCCTGTGGAAACCCTCGGATCCGGAAACCCCCGGCTGGGACAGCCCGTGGGGGCGCGGACGCCCGGGTTGGCATATCGAATGCTCCGCCATGGCCGAGCGCCACCTCGGGCAGACAATCGATATCCACGGGGGCGGTAACGATTTGAAGTTTCCGCATCACGAGAACGAGATCGCACAAAGTGTGTGTTCGCACGGGGGCGAAGAATTCGCACGCTATTGGGTGCACAACGGCTTTGTCGAGATCGACAGCGAAAAAATGTCCAAATCGCTGGGCAATGTTTTGCTGGTTGAGAATCTGCTCCAGCGACATCCGGGCGAAGCGCTGCGCATGGCCTTGATCCGCACACGCTACCGCGAACCTTTGAGCTGGGACGAAGCGCAGGTTGATCAGGCCAAGGCGCAACTCGACCGCTTGTACGGCGCCTTGCAACGCCTCGAGCACGTCCCGGTCGATCCCGCGGCGCGACCATCGGCGGCTTTTTGCGCGGCGATGGACGATGATCTGAATTCCGCCCTCGCAATCGCGACGCTGATGGAATCGGTGACGCGGGCGAATACCGCGGATGATCCGGCCGCGCAACAGCAGGCGAAAAACGAGTTGCTCGCCGGCGGTGCGGAACTCGGTATCCTGCAGCAATCGCCCCAGGACTGGTTCGCCGGCGACCCGGGCGGTGACATCGATGTGGCGCGTGTCGATGCGCTCATCGCCGAGCGGAATCGCGCGCGTGGCGACCGCGACTGGGCGCGTGCCGACGCAATTCGCGATGAACTCGCAGCCATGGGCGTGCAAATTCAGGATGGACCGGACGGGACTGAATGGCGTACGTGAAACCGGCTGCGGGCGCGTTCGATAGCCGCGCTTTGCGACGGCACCAGGACGACGTCGCGGTCGGAGTCGCTTGTCAGGCAGCTCGGCTTGCAGCGCCGCGTGGTAATCACGCTGCGTGACTCCGCGGTCATTTCCGCTGCTGGCGGGGAGTGCGCCGGGACGGGCCGGGGAACTTTCTGCGCCGAGTCGCGTCAGCGAAGGATAATCCTGCGTCTCGGGCAGGGCACCGCGGACCTGCGCGCTGACCGACCATTTGCAGTACACTTTTTTGCATGAGGAATCGTTAAGCAATGACGGCTACGTCCACACAACTCACTCCGGCGGCGGAAATTCTCGAAACGCAAAAGGAAATTGTCGAGACTTTCTCGTTCTTCGACGACTGGACGGACCGCTACCAGTACATCATCGATCTGGGCAAGGAACTGCCGGATCTCGCCGCCGATCAAAAAACCGAGGACAACCGCCTCAAGGGTTGTCAGTCGCAGGTCTGGATCGTTCCCGAAGCGAAGGATGAGCGGCTGTATTTTGCGGCCACAAGTGATTCCGCCATCGTGTGCGGGTTGATCGCGTTAATGCTTAAAGTCTATTCGGGGCGCCTGCCCGGCGACATCATCGCGACCCCGCCGAATTTCATTCGGGAAATCGAGCTTGAATCCCATCTGTCACCCACGCGCAGTAACGGGCTGAGCGCGATGGTGCAGCAGATCCGCCAGTTCGCGGTAGAGGCGCTCGCGGCCGAGCGCGCGGAATGAGCCACGCGGTGCGGGTATTCGGGTAATCCGCGGCGCCGCGCGAACGACGACTGCTCAGTCGTCTTTGAGACGGATCCAGATTCGATCGAACTCCGCATGCTGGTCGCGGAAGAGATCGACGATCGTCGGATCGAAATGCCCGTGCGGATCGATGCGGTCGTCACCTACGGTAAGGATGTTGACGGCTTTGTTGTGATCGAAGGCGGGTTTGTAAGGACGCTCGGAACGCAACGCATCATAGATGTCGGCGAGCTGCACAATGCGTGCCGACAGCGGGATATCGGTGCCCGAAAGTCCGTTCGGGTAGCCGGTGCCATCCCACTTCTCGTGATGATTGAGCGCGATTTCCGCGCCCATCTGCAAGCGCGGTGACGACGCGAGGATCTGGTATCCATACTCGGTGTGGCGGTTCATCTCCGCGCGTTCCGCATCGTCGAGACGGCCCTTCTTCTTCAGCACCGCGGCGTCGACGCTCATCTTGCCAACATCGTGCAACTGGGCGCTGTAGCGCACCTCATCACACCACTCGTCGGCCATGCCGAGTACTTTCGCGATGTAATAGCTGTACTCGTTGACCCGCACGATGTGGTTGCCGGTTTCCTCATCGTGAATCTCCGCGGCGCGCGCGAGTAACTGGGTCGAAATCTGGAACGCGGCCTCGGTTTCTTCCTGCAGGGCTGCGATGTGCGTGCGCTGCTCGGCCAGCTGGCTGTTGCGGTCGCGCAAGGTTTTGTTCTTCGACTTGATCTGCTCGAGCATCTCGGCGCGTTCGATTGAATGGCCGACGACACGCGCGATCGGAACGACGAGCTTTTCGACACTCGGATCGAACGGGGTTGGCGCACGGTCCTTGCGCGGACGGCAATTCAGCAGCTGTACGACGCCGATCACTTCGTCCTGGTAATTTTTCAGCGCGAAGCAGCACATGGAATGAGTCTTGTAGCTGCGGTGCTCGCGGGTGGGATCGAAGGAGTAGGGCGCGCGCTTCGGGATTTTATAGACGTCATCGATGAAAACAGTCTTGCCCTTATCGGCAACGTGTCCGGCGATAGAACCGGGGCCGATGGGCACGATGAAATCGCCTTTGCGCACCGTGATCGCGTCGTTCTGTACGCTCGCCGGCTCAAGCCAGCGCTTTTTACCGCCCTTGCGCGCGATGAAAATCGTCCCGGCTTCGGCCTTCGTCAGGAGCCGACTCTTGCGCAGAACACGATCGAGCAGGTCGCGGACAGACTGGTTTTTTTGTCCTTCGACGAATTGTAGAAAATCGAGTACGGCGTCCGAATTCACGCACCTTCTCCTGGCTCGGTCGGCCAACGGGGTCGACTAGCTTAACGATAGCACAATTGCCGGCGGCCGCAGGGGCAGCTTGCTGACTGTATTGACGGCCCGAACGTGACGATCGCTCAGGTTCATTGGGTTATAATCCGCGCGGGATTGGCTCCTTGAATGACGCTCCGGGGTCTATCGAAGCGGAATTACCCGATCGACTGCAAAACCGGACCATAACCCAGCGCTGGCATGCCTGCCGCCGTGCCCGAACCCTGACGATAACGATGAACAAACGATTCCCTGAAACAAAGGGCCTTGATTTCGCCCGCATGGAGGACGAACTGCTGACCTGGTGGTCACAGGACGACATCTTCGAGCGCTGTATCGCGAACCGCAACGATGGTCCGCCATTCAGTTTTTACGAAGGCCCGCCGACGGCGAATGGCCGGCCCGGAATCCATCACGTTCTCGGACGGACGATTAAGGACACGTTCTGTCGCTACAAGACCCTGAAAGGCCACAAGGTAAATCGCAAGGCCGGCTGGGACACGCACGGGCTCCCGGTTGAGATCGAGGTCGAGAAGGAGCTTGGACTCGACGGTCGCGAGCAGATCGAAGACTACGGCATCGATCGTTTCAACCAGGCGTGCAAATCGAGTATCGCGCGCTACAAGAAAGACTGGGACGACCTGACCCGCAGAATCGGGTATTGGGTTGATCTCGATAACCCCTACATCACCTACGAGACGAACTACATCGAATCCGTCTGGTGGTTGATCAAGGAAATCCACAAACGCGACTTGCTCTATCGGGGACACAAGATCCAGTGGTACAGCCCGGGTAGCGGAACCGTGCTTTCCTCGCACGAGGTGAGCCTCGGATACAAGGAAATCACCGATCCCAGTGTCTATGTCCGCTTCGAGGCGACGGATGTCGACAACGAGAGCTTCCTCGCATGGACGACCACGCCGTGGACCCTGATTTCGAATGTTGCGCTCGCGGTGGGGCCGGATATCGAATACGCCCGTGTCCGCATTGACGAAGGCCCGCTCGCGGGTCAGACGCTGATCATCGCCGCCGCGAGGCTGGGTGTCATCACCGAAGCGCATGAAGTGCTGGCGAAGATTCCCGGGCGGGATCTCGTGGGTCGCCGGTACCGTCCCGCATTTACGCTGCCGGACGTCGGCGATACGTCGACCGCGTGGCGCGTGGTTGCGGCTGATTACGTATCAACCGAAGACGGCACGGGAATTGTCCACCAGGCACCGGCCTTTGGTGCTGAGGACTACGAGGTGGCGCAGCGTGAAGGGCTGCCAATGTTCAATCCGATGCAAGCGGACGGTCATTTTGACGCTTCCACGCCGCTCGTGGGTGGCGAGTGGTTCAAGGACGCGAACCGGATCATCAACCGCGATCTGAAAGAACGTGGCTTGCTGTATCGCCAGGAATCCTACCTGCACAACTACCCGCACGACTGGCGTAAAGGTACGCCGTTGATGAGTTATCCGGTAGAAAGCTGGTTCGTGCGGACTACGGCAGTGAAGGATCGCCTCGTCGATCTGAATCGGACGGTCGACTGGCATCCGCAGGCGATCCGCGATGGGCGCTTCGGCAACTGGCTTGAGAACAATATCGACTGGGCATTGAGCCGCAAACGCTACTGGGGGACGCCGTTGCCGGTGTGGATGTCGGACCATCCGGGATCGGATTATTTCGAGGTGATCGGGTCTATCGCGGAATTGCGCGAGAAAGTTGGCGACGCGCTCCCCGCGGATGCGGCGCTCGATTTGCACCGCCCGTACGTTGACCAGTACACCTGGCCTGCACCGGACGGTGGCACCATGCGCCGCGTTTCCGATGTGATTGATGTCTGGTTCGACTCCGGGGCCATGCCGTTCGCGCAGTGGCATTACCCGTTCGAGAACAAGGCCGAGTTCGAGGAAAGCTTTCCCGCCGATTTCATTTGCGAAGGGCTCGATCAGACCCGCGGCTGGTTTTACACGCTGCACGCCATTGCAACGCTCGTGATGGACAGCGTCGCGTTCAAGAATTGCGTGGTGAACGGCCTGTTACTCGACGAGAACGGCGAGAAAATGTCGAAATCGAAAGGCAATACGATAGACCCTTTCGAAACCGTGGCCACCTACGGGGCCGATGTCGTGCGCTGGTACATGCTGAGCAATTCGCCACCGTGGGACAACATGAAATTTTCGCTGCGCGGACTCACGGAAACGCGGAACAAGTTTTTCAGCACGCTGGAAAATGTCTACCGCTTCATGGCGAGCTACGCGAACATCGACGGCTTCGGCCACAGTGAAGCGGCGATCCCGCTCGGCGAGCGCTCGGAACTCGATCGCTGGATTCTGAGTCGGCTCAATTCGACGATACGACTCGTTGACGCCGCGTTCGATGGCTACGACGCCACGCGTGCTGCGCGAGCGATCGAAACGTTCGTCGATGAACTCTCAAACTGGTACATCCGGCGATCGCGGCCGCGTTTCTGGGCGGCGAAGAAGTCCGTTGACGAAACCGCCGGCGCCGGGGACAAGCTGGCTGCCTACCAGACAACGTATGAATGCCTGCTCGCGGTGGCGAAGATGATGAGCCCGATCGCGCCGTTTTTCTCGGAGTGGCTGTACCGCAGCCTGAATGAGACCACGGCGCTCGAGTCCGCCCCGTCGGTGCACATGACGGACTTTCCGCGCGTCGATCCTGCGGCGACGCAGGCCGATCTCGAACACCGCATGCATACCGCGCGCACCATTGTCACGCTGGTGCTGTTATTGCGTAACAAGAGCCATCTGAATGTGCGCCAGCCTTTGTCGCGGGTACTGCTCGTTGTGGGCGGTGGTATCGACCAGCGTGTTGTGGAAAGCGTTAAGGACATTATTCTTGACGAGATCAACGTGCGCGCCATCGAGTACATCGAGGATTCCAGCGAGGTGGTGAAGCGTTCCGCAAAGGCGAATTTCAAACAACTGGGTTCGCGTCTCGGCAAGCGCATGAAGGGCGCGGCGGCAGCGATTGCGGCATTCGGCGAAGCCGATATTTCAGCACTGTTAACGAGCGGTTCATACACGATCGATGTCGACGGAGAAGCCATCTCCCTGGTACCGGATGATGTTGAAATCCTGAGCGAAGAGCTCGGCGACTGGAGTGTTGCACAGGAGGGGCGGGTAACGGTGGCGCTTGATACGCAGCTCACACCCGAGCTGTTGGCGCACGGCTTGTCGCGGGAGGTGGTGAATCGTATCCAGACGATGCGCAAGACAGCCGATCTCGACCTCGTCGATCGGATCCGCGTGCAATACCACGCTGAGGGAGAGTTGGCCGCCGCGATCGCGGAGCATGCGGACACGATTCGTCGTGAAACGCTGGCACTTTCACTGGAATACTCGGACAATCCCCAAGGCGAGCATCGGGAAACTTTCGACATAAACGGCAGTCAACTTGTTGTGGCGCTCTCGGTGGACAAGACTGTATGACAGGGCGGCCGGTACTTCGGTAACGCGTACCGGAAACCGGCCGAACAGCGCCCAGAGAAAAATCTGAGTCTGAGATCGAACTGAACCACTATGAAACCGATGTTGAAACCGCTGCCTGTTATCCACGCGTACGTTTTTGCGCTGTTATTGTCCATTGTTCTATCCGCCGGTGCGTTCGCCGAAGGAATCGCAACGCCAACGGAACGCGTACGCAGCGCGATTGGCGACATCATGAAGATTCTGAAGAACGACAATCTCGATCGCGATCAGAAGTGGTCCGAGGTCGGGCGTGTCGTTGACGCCGGTTTCGACTTCCGCAGCATGTCACAGAGCATTCTCGCGACAAACTGGCGCACCGCCACGGCGGAAGAGAAACGCCAGTTCGTGGAGTATTTCGCGCAGTATCTCGAAGCCACCTATCGCGACAAAATCGAGTCCTACACGAATCAGCGTGTGGAGTATATGAACGAATCGGTGCGCGGCGACCGGGCCGTCGTCGATACGATTATCATGACTGACGCAACGCAGATCCCCGTCACCTACAAGCTGAAACTGAATGATGAAGGCTGGTTTGCCTACGACGTCGTCATCGAAGGTGTCAGCCTCGTCAATAATTACCGCAGCACGTTCTCGGCAATCATAAAATCCGAAGGGATGGAAGGATTGTTGACGGATTTGCAGGGTCGAATCGAACGTTACAAAGCACAACACGGCGGTTTACCGCCGCGATAGCGTAGTCCGTTAACCCGCTGACGCAGCCACGCCAGGGGGCGCGAACCGGAAATCAGCGGGCCCGTGCGATATACCAACGGCGGCCTGCGGTTCGCGCGTCACGCGCCAACGCACTGAGCCCGATACACGCCCTTTGGGATCGCTAGTGTTGCGCGGGCAACGAGGAGCGTGCGACTTTTGTTTCCAGTTGGGCAATCAACCCGTCGATGCCTGAATCCCTCACAAGCTGCTGAAAACTGCCGCGGTAATTGCGCACGAGACTGACCTGTTCGATGACGACGTCGTACGCATACCACTTGCCGTCATCCTTGCGATACATTTTATAGTCGACCGGGATATCGACGCTATCCGTGTTGATCACGGTTTTTACGGTTGCCAGATTGTCAGTGCGTTTCGATTCGCCGACATACTCCACCGTTTCGTTCTTGTAGCCGGAAATCTTGAACCAGTAAGTGTTCGACAACAGCTCTTTGAACAGACTCGAAAAGCGGTTGCGCTGTTTCTTCGTCGCCTTCTTCCAGTTCGTGGCGAGCACGCGACTGGACATGGCGCGAAAATCGAAATGCGCGGAAATTATGTTCTTCACCCGCCGCATCTTTGCCTCTTCACTGACCTCGCCGGCCTGCAGTGCATGGAGCACGGCATCCACGGTGGTGGTGACGGTTTCCATCGGTGTGTTGGCGATTGCTGATGCCGGGAGTAGCGTGAGCGCAAGCAGGAAGATCCATGTGCGGATCCCGTGCTGCGATGTACCAGGTGTTGTGTATTGTTCGGCTGTCATCGGGATCAATCCTTGTCTCCGCTTTCGAAGATGTATTTGCTGATTAGCTCTTCGAGATTAATCGACGACTCGGTTTCATAGATTTCGCCGCCGGGTTCGATATAGGTATCCGAGCCGCCCGGTGAAATTTTGACGAACTTGTCGCCGATGATCCCCGATGTTCGAATCGATGCGATTGCGTCTTCCTGCAGTCTTAGGCGCGGGTCGAGCGCCATTGAGACAATGGATTCGTAACTGTCGAAATCGACTTCGATTTTCGACACCGTCCCGACGCGCACGCCGCCAACTTCAACGAGAGCGCCTTCATTGAGTCCCGAGGAGGAGACGAAGCGCGCCTCGATGGTGTACACGTCCTGCTTGAACAAACCGATATTGCCCAGGCGCAACGCGAGGTAGCTGAGTGCGAGCAAGCCGACCACCATAAAGAGGCCGACCGATAATTCGAGGGAGGATCGTTCCGTCATGATGGTCTAGCGGGGTGTCCCACGATAAACAGTCGTAATTCCTTGATGTTTTTTCCGCTTCTGTGTTGCTGCGATCACGCAGAGCGTGTGTCCATGTGTTCGGAACAGTGCTGTTGATGAAACAACGGGCACGACAGTCTGCACTGGTCCTGGAGCCCCGTACTAGAGCATCAATGCGCTGATAATGTAATCGGCGAACAACACTGAAATTGACGCCGCCACAACTGCGTCCGTTGTTACACGGCTGACGCCTTCGGCGCCAAATACCATACTCCGATTCAAATGCATGAGAAAGCTCTTGCCGGTGCAAATCCAGGCGATAACAAGCGCGAACGCAACGGATTTAGCGCCACCCATGAGCAGATCCCGCCACAGCACACTATCGGCCATGCTCTGGAAATAGGTGCCCTGGTTGAGTCCGAAAATAACAACGCCAACGAACCAGCCGCCGATGATGCCGACGACATTGAATATCGCCGTGAGCAGGGGAACCGTAACGAGAAACGCAAGCAATCGTGGCACGATCAGATAGCGATACGGATCGATCGCCATCGATTCGAGTGCATCGATTTGATTGTCGCTGCGCATGATTCCAATCTCGGCACACGTTGCCGAGCCGGCACGTCCGATGATGATCAGCGCCGTGAGTACAGGGCCGAGCTCACGGATCAGGCTCAGACCCACGGCGGAACCGAGCAGGCTGACGGAGCCAAAGCGCACGAGCGTATCGTAGAACTGCAGCGCAACAACCATGCCGACGAACGCGCCGGCGACCGCGATCACGACGACGGAGCGTGCACCGACAAAGCGGATCTGCTGGAACAGGACACGGATTTCAAACGGTCGCGCTGCGAGCTGTCGCACTACCAGCAGCAGATACAAACCCATCCGCCCCAACTCCTCGACCGCGGTCAGCGTGCGGCTGCCAAAAGCCCCAAGCCACGTTGTGACGGCTCCTGTCATCATTTCCTGCTCAGTAGTGGCGCATCTGCGCGTGGCGTTTCACGTCAGGACTCGTCATCGTGCGTCAGCTGTTCGAGATACTCGTCACCGGTGCGTTTCCGGTGCCGGGTACGGCGATGCAGCAGCGCCTGGATGGCTTCGTCCGGGGAACGCATGATTTCCTCGACCGTACCGAGGCCCGCGATGCGGCCGTCGGCGATGATGAGTATGCGATCGGCAATTTTCAGTGCACTCTCGAGCTCGTGCGTAACCACGACGACGGTCATGCGCAGAGCGTCGCGCATCTCAATGATGAGTTCGTCGAGCTCGGCCGATGTCACCGGGTCGAGGCCCGCCGAAGGCTCATCGAAAAACAGCACGTGCGGATCCATGATGACGGCACGCGCCAGGCCGGCACGCTTGAGCATCCCCCCCGACAGTTGAGCCGGCATCAGGTCTTCGGCGTTGCCGAGCGACATCATGTCGAGCTTCATACGACTCATGATCCGGATCGTGCTGGGATCCAGCGACGTGTGCTGACGCAGGGGCAGCTCGACATTGTCGATGACGCTCATCGAATTAATCAGCGCACCGCTTTGAAACGCAACCCCGATCCGCTTACGCAGCTCGTACATATCCTTTTTCGACAGCGTCGCGAGTGACTTACCGAGTAGTTCAACGCTGCCGATCGAGGATTTGTTGAGGCCGATCAGGTGACGCAACAATGTTGTCTTGCCGGACCCGCTTGCGCCCATGATGACGAATATTTCGCCTTTCCTTACCTGCAGGCTCACATCGCGCAATACCTGCCGATTACCGTAAGCAGTAGATAAACCCCGGACGCAAAGGACGCTGCTTGGACTGTTGGGGGCGGCGGATTCGGTCACGTTCGTGGCGGTGCCTGTGGGGACGCGGAAGCTGGATGGGTTCGTCGCCAGTATACCGTGCTCGGGAGCGGATCTTCGATGGCGCGAACAGAATCCGCGTGGTCGGTGGCCCGGCGGGATGGTACGCGGGTTCGTCGCCCGCGGGCAAAAAAAACCCCGGGCGAACCGGGGTTTTTTCGTTCGCCAACGATGATGAAATCGCTGGCGGGTTTCAAGCGGACATCAGGAGGCTTGACCACCCCGACGACCAACAGTGACGAGCGCCGTGATTGCCGCACCCATCATCCAGATGGCGGGCGGAATCGGAATCGCGGACAGACCTACCGTCAGCGTCGCTGAGGTCTTTTCGATCTGCGCCGTTTGCCCGGCACCGAAAGCGAACGCGAACAGGCTGTTCGTGATGTTTACGTCGATCGATTCCTTGTTGTCGATGGCAATCGGCAGCACCGAAATCGTCCACGCATTCGGCAGCGTGTTCGGCTGGAACACCTGGGTCAGGAAGTTAGATGGCGTGCCGTCCGCAACAATCGAGCCCGACGCCATGGCGACGCCGTTCGTCGTTTCGCCCTGACCCATTTCGGAGTAGCTGAGCGAGGTGATGCGGAATCCCGTAGGTGCCGTCAGCGTCATAAACAGTGTATCGACCGCCGACTGCGTCAGTCCGCTGGAACCGTCCGCCAGGAAGTTGTCGAGACCAAGCTGTATTTCCACATCGCCGCCAACGTCCGACTGCGTGACCCCTGCGATGTCAAACAGTGACGAATTTCCGTTACCGTCTGCCAGATTCGAGATTGTGACCGACGCGGCGTTAGCCGTCGCGAACCCGGTCGTTAAGAGCAGCACTGCGACTGCCTTTCCAATTCCCTTTAAAAAGTTTCTGTCCATTCTCTTTAACCCTCCAATGGGTTGTGAAGTCCTTTGCCTTTAGTCCGGGAGCTCGTGTCACGCGCCCCGAGCGTGTTTTATGTTGTCGAACACAATATTGGACGATTGTTACGACATTGTGAACTGCGTTCGTTAAATTTGGTGAACTATTACGCAAAACGCTTGGCAATGTTTTGGTACGCGCCGGATGCGCAGGCAAATGCTGCCGGCGGAAAGGGATTATAACAATAAAAACATAAATTTAATGTGGGTTTTCAGGGCGTTTGCGGCGGCCCGGGCAGGTTCTCTCACCAGGCGGCGAATGCGCGCGGGAGGCCTGAAACGCGCGCCTGGCGCCGGATCCGAGCTTACGCCGTCGCCTGCTCGGTTTCGAGTTTTTCCATCAAATCGCCGATTGCACGGTCGAAGATGGGGTCCGGCTTCGTATCAATCCGGCGTGCCACCCCGCGCGCAAACTGGTCCGCAAGGCCGGCCAGGGTCGTATCGAGAGCCTTCTCGCCCTGGCGCATCGTGAACAGATAGCGCCCGGTCGAAGGGCTGATCCAGGTGAACCGCGCCCGCATGGTCGAGCCGTCGTCGTTGTCGAATTCCACCCAGTCGCCGAGATCGAGCGCCGTCACCTGCTCGATGAACGCCATGATATCGGGACTCAGGTGTTCGGGCTCCGGTGCCGCGTCGGCCGCTTCGGGCTCGAACAGGGACAGGTCGAAGTCGAGTTCCTGCGTGTCGACGCCACGCTGGTCGAACAAGCGGGCCAGCCCCTGCTTCACGAAGTCTTCGTTATCGGTACGGTCGTTCTCCGCCACCAGCGGTTCGTCATCTGCTTGCGAACTGAACAGGTGCCGCTCCGCGAGGCCGGCTTCCTCTGTGTGCTTTACTGCCACCACGTGAACGCTGGCGAGCATGCTGAGGAATTTGGAGCACGTCGGGGGATCCATTTCCAGCGCCGCCATGCCGCGGCGAATGTTCTTCAGGATCTGCGGCAGCTTTTTCGTCAGCGCCTGGCGTTCTTCCGGGCCGGACTTGGGCTGGATCGACCACACCAGGTCTTCGGCGGTGCGCAACTGGTCGTGCCAGATTTCGCTGTCCGGGCCGTGTTCGACGTGCGTGATGATCATGAGCTGACGCCAGTAATCGAGCAGGAACTGGCGGATGAAGGTGCGCATTTCCTGTCCCCGAATACCCTCGTTAATCGCGTCGTCCACGGCCAGCTTCGCGAGTTCGATTTGCTCCCGCGCACGCAGTGATTGCGCGGAATCCGCCGCTCGCTGCTCCGCTTCAGCGGTTTCACGGGCGAGGAATGCCTCGAGATCGTCGAGGGCGCGTTCGAACACGCTGACATCGTCGTCAAATTCGTCAAGAATCGTGTGCACGATCCGATCGGCAGTGTGAAACAGACTGTCTTCGTCGCCCGCGGGTGCGCTCCAGCCCACCGCAGCTCCGGCCAGCGCATCGAGCAGACGTCGCGCCGGGTGCGATTTCTTCGAAAACAGGGCCTTGTCCAGCAAAGCGACTTTCAGCATCGGGATTTGCAGGCGCCCAATCAGCGCTTTCATTGCTGCGGGGATCGCCGGATCGTCGAGGATGTAGTCGAACAGGATGGACACGATATCCAGCGTCAGGCCGTCCGTTTGATTGACCTGACCGATGGCGCCCGTTTCCCGGATCGAGCGCAGCACGTTGACGTTGCCGGCCGTGAACTGCGCCGGATCGATCGGGGCGTCGCCAACGGCCTCGAGTGCGCTGAGATCGCCCTGTTGCAGCAGGGTCAGCGTGTCGACGAGGTTGGCAGTGCCAAACGTGTTCGTGCCGCTGGCGCCGTCGCCGCCTGCCGTACCGCCCGCGCCGAAGCCGGTGCCGGTATTCATGGCGACGCCATTGCCGCTGCTACCCGTCGCCGCCCCCGTGCCGCCGGCAGCACTGCCACCGAACCCGCCGCCACCGCCGCCGGAGAAATTCGCGATGGCGCGGCCACCCCCAAGCTGTCCGTTCGACATCATGGTCTGTAATGTCGAAAACACATCCGGTCCGGTGGCTTCAACCTGCTCGTCGTCGCTCTCGATAATGACGCGTGTGCGGCGCGCGTTACTGCCTCCGGGCGTTGTCGAACCCGTGATCTTCGGCAGCACATCGCGTCTGATCAGGTGATCATTAACGTCGGTGTACATCTGGTGGATGCCGGCACCGGCAAATTTGTCGAACATTTTGAACAGGGTCAGTTTGACCTCGATATCCGATTCAAGCTGTTGGCAGGCGGTGCGAAACGCACTGCCGATGATCTGCGGGCCGAGCGGATTGTCGCGATCGCCGAGATCCGGCTGGCTCAGCAGATAACCCATGCGGCGGTCGAGGTGGAATAGCTGCTGCTTGCACTTCGTACGGACACTTTCGACGAAATTCGTCAGCGCAAGTGTTTCTTCAACCTCATCGGTTTCGACGAGCGAGAGTTCCAGTTCCGGCGCAAACGAGGCGGCGGGGCGCAGGGCTTTTTCAAGATCGATGCTGTCTTCAAATTCTTCGTTGAAACTGGCGATGAAGCTCGCCTCGAAGGAGTCACGTTTCAGTCGCAGTTCACGCATGGCGTCGAAGTACAAGTTCTGACGCTGCGAACTGTCGGCTTTGTTCGCGAGCTCGAACAGCGCGTCATCGACCTTGTCGAGCACTGTTTTGAGCGACGCGGGGAGGCGCTCGGATGCGAGGCGCTGACATTCCGTCAACAGCTCCGCCGAGCGGGCCGGCACGAGCCGGGTCACGTTAGCCATGTTCAATTCCATTTTATTCCGCTCGCAATACCTGATACTGCAATTTGTTTATCGTCCGTTCTTTGGCCGGACTTAATGCTTCATAATGAATTAGGAGAAGCGGCCCGGGCGGGCAATCCGAAATGCAAACGACTGTGAACTTCGTCACCGCGGCCCGGGTCCGTCTGTGACGTGTATCGCAGTCGCGTGCGGCAACGCAGCAGCCGCCGGCGACGCAAGCGGTAGCGGCCTGTTGCGCGCAAAGCACAATCTGGAGGCATGACAACGGTGGAAAATGTCGATTTGGCGGTGCTGGAAACGGCCGTGAACTGGATCCGCGCAGACGGCGAGATCGTCCTCGCAACGGTCGCTAAAACCTGGGGTTCGTCGCCGCGGCCGGCGGGCTCGATGATGGCCTGGCGGCGCGACGGGCAGTTTGAAGGCTCGCTTTCCGGTGGCTGCATCGAGCAGGAACTGCTCGAGCGATTCGCCGCTGAACCGCCACCAGCGCCGACCCGCGTCACCTTTGGCGTGACGAAGGAGCAGGCCGTTGCCCGCGGGCTCCCGTGCGGCGGCGAGGTGACGGTGGTGGTGGAGCGATGGCGCGCCGCGGACGAGGGCGAGGCCATCCTCGAGCGCCTCGGACGGCGGCAGCGGGTAGAGCGGGTGGTTGCTATGAGCGGTCCCGATCTGTCATCGCTTACGACACCGGCGCCGGGGGCGCGAACCACGCTCGACGCGGAGCAGTTTCGCATTGTGTTCGAGCCGAAATGGCGCCTGCTCGTGATCGGCGCCGGCCAGCTGAGCGCTTACGTCGCGCGTTTCGCCGTCCCGCTTGGCTACGACGTGCGTGTTTGCGACCCGCGCGAGAACTATCGCGACTCGTGGATGGCCGACGGTCCCGAGGTGAATGGGGCGATGCCGGATGATTTCGTGCTCGCAGCCGGGTGCGATGCGCAAACGGCGGTCGTTGCGCTCACTCACGACCCTAAACTCGACGATCTGGCAATCATGGAAGCGCTGGATTCGCCCGCGTTCTACGTCGGCGCACTCGGCTCCAGCCGGACGAACCGGGCGCGGCGCGAGCGTCTCGCCGAACACTTCGACATACCCGCGGAACGCCTCGCGTTCATGAGCGGCCCCATCGGCGTCGATCTGAACACCCGCACGGCGGCGGAAATCGCGCTTGCGGTGATGGTCGAAATTACCGCCCGTCGTAACGGTGTGACGCTGACGAGCGAGCGGCAAGGCACGCACGAACACGCCGCCGCCTAGAATGCCGCGACTCGTCGGCCTCTTGCTGGCAGGTGGTGCGTCGTCGCGGTTCGGGGGCAACAAACTCGCCGCGCTGATCGACGGCGTGCCGATCGGACTGCGGTCGGCGCGTACGCTCGCGGCCGTTATGCAGGAAATCCTTGTCATCGTGCCGCCTGACAAAGCGTCGACACAGGCCCTGTTCGAGGGCGAATTTCCGGTTTCGGTGTGTCCCGACGCGCGCGTGGGGATCGGCTGTTCCATCGCTCACGGGGTGCGGCAAACATCAGCCGCGGACGGTTGGCTGATCGCCCTTGCAGACATGCCATTGATTGAAAGCGGAACGATCGCGGCGGTGAAATCCGCGTTGTCGTCCCGTTCGGTGATCGTGCGGCCCTGTACCGGTGGTCGCGGTGGCCATCCGGTCGGATTCGGCGGGGATTTTGCGTCCGAGCTCGAACAATTGCGCGGTGACAGCGGCGCGGCGTCCGTTATCGCGCGCCATCCGGAGGCCGTTATCTCGCTGGATGTGGCCGATCCGGGCGTTCTTTTCGATGTCGACCGGCCGGCCGATATCGCCGCCGCTGACGCCTTGCGCTAAAACTCGCTCAGCGGTTGCGGGCGCCCGATTTCGTAACCCTGAGCGTAGTCAACGCCAACCCGCTTGAGGATATCGAGCACCTTGCGATCCTCGACGAACTCGGCAATCGTGTGCTTGCCCATCATGTGCCCGATTTCGTTGATCGACCGGACCATGGCGAGGTCAATTGAGTCGGTCGCGATATCACGAACGAAACTGCCGTCGATTTTCAGGAAGTCCACCGGCAGTTTCTTCAGATAGGAGAACGAAGAAAATCCACTGCCGAAATCGTCCAGCGCAAACTTGCAGCCGCGATCTTTCAGCAGGGTGATGAAATGATTCGCCTGCACGAGATCGCAAACCGCCGCCGTTTCCGTCACTTCAAAGCAAAGCTTTTCGCCTGGAATCCCGGTGTCATCGAGCTGTTCGAGGATAAAGCACACGACATCCTCGTTGGACAGTGATTGCCCGGACAAATTGATACCGCACAGGTGCAGCCGGGCGGCGAGGGCCGGATTGCGGCGTAACCAGTCGAGCGCCGCGCCGATCACCCAGCGGTCGATTTTCGGTGAGAGGTCGTAGCGCTCGGCAGCCGGAAGAAACTCCGCCGGCATGACGATGTTGCCGAGCTCGTCGCGCATGCGCAGCAACAGCTCGTAGTGATCGCCGCGTGCACACGTATCCCCCACTGGTCTGATGCGCTGGAAGTTCAGTTCGAAGCGATTGTCGGCCAGGGCATCGTTGATGCGCGTGGCCCAGCGCATTTCGCCCTGGTGACGGCTCACCGCGGGGTGGTCTTTCTCGTAAACATGCACCCGGTTGCGACCGGAGTCCTTGGCCGCGAAGCAGGCCGTATCGGCCATGCTGAGCACCGAGTTCGCGTCGTCGCAGCGAGCGTTGACGATCACGAGGCCGATGCTGGCCGTCACGACGTGCTTGCGCCCCTGCCACACGAATTCGAACGCGTCGACCATCTGGCGCATCATCTCGACGGTCTCGCGCGCTTGCGCCGTATCGCAGTCTTCGATGAGCACCGCGAACTCATCGCTGCTCAGACGCGCCAGCGTGTCGCGCTTGCGCACAATGGACTTGAGCAGTTTTGCCACCTGACGCAGAAGCTCGTCGCCCGCGTCATGGCCACTGCTGTCATTGACGAATTTGAACTGATCGAGGTTGACGATAGCGAGTGCGTGCTCGGTATTTTCGCTGTGCGCGGAGTCGAGCACCTGGGTAAGGCGTTCTCCCAGTGATTTGCGATTCGCCAGCCCGGTAAGTTCGTCGTGCGTCGACTGGAAAGTCAGCGATTCCGCCAGCACATGCGTATCGTTGATGTCTTCACTCGTCATCAAAATCATACCGTCGACGCCCTGCCGGATCGCGACCGCGGTTTCGCGCGCCCAGTAGATTGAACCATCCTTGCGCCGGCGCCGGATATCCCAGCGACACGTTCTGCCAGGGGTCGCCGTGGTGGCGCCGAGTTGATCGGCCACGATCACCTGGTCGTCCGGCGCGTACAGCGAGTAGATCGATTTGTTGATCACTTCGTTGCGTTCATAGCCGAGGAACTGCAGCCCGAACTGGTTCGCGAACAGCACGTCACCGGCAAAGTTCAGCGTAAAGCACGTCATCGGGGTGTTGTCGTACAACACGTGGTAGCGGAATTCGTCGGAGTTATCGAGATCGCCGAGCAGTTCTTCGTGCACCCGATGGTGGGCGAGGTTGTCGAGAGTGCGCTCGATGTCCTTGCGGTTGCGGTTGATGTTCGTGGTGGAGAATTCGGCGGCGCGTAGTTTTTCTGCTGTGCGCTTCAATGACAACTGGGTTTTGATCCGCGCGAGCAGCATCGGCAGTTCGCCGGGCTTGGTGACGTAATCATTCGCGCCGAGCTCGAGTGAGCGGCGGATGTCGTTGCGGTCGGAACTCGCCGCCAGCATGATCACCGGGAGTTCGGTTTGCGAGAATTGCGTGCGAATTTCCTGCAGCACGTCCTCGCCGCGCATACCCGGCATCTGGAGATCAAGGAGGACGAGATCCACGTGCCGCCGTTTGACCACGTCGAGGGCACCCGGTCCATCGGCGGCGGTAATGACATCGTATCCACGGGACCCAAGACGCATGGAAATCGCCTTGCGGATAGTCGCATTGTCGTCCACGGCAAGTACCGTAGCCGTACACTCGGCCAAAATGACGGACCTCCTGCACGGCTGGACTTGATAGTTAGATATTTTATTCCGTGCGCGCGTTGAGTGTAGACACGGAAAACCTGAAGTGGCAAGTACTTATTCGCAGCAAACCATTGTTAACAGTTGAATTCTGCCGCCGGGAGAGAGCTAGGAGCCGGAAATTCGGTACAGATCGGGTAACGGCGCTTTTCCGCTCTCGTCCGCGGCCGCGCCCGCTTTCGGGGTTGCGCTGTGCTCGAACGCCTCGCGCAGCGCAAACGCATCCCACGTGGCGCCGCCCGCGCCGTACAGTGTCATGTCCAGCGCGCGGATCTCCTGGTCGAGCGGGGTTGCGGTGCGATCGGCGAGCGCGCCGAGCGTGCGCGGTGGGTCGTCGAATGCGACGCGCGCCCACTGCAGCAGCGCCTGTTTTGTCCCGCGTGCATCGTTCGCCTTGCACGCGCCGAGCACATCGCGGCGCGCTTTGGCGAGCGATTCGGTCTGCGCCGTGCCGGCGACCGACGGTTCGGACGGCACCGCGCGGCGCGATTGCCACCACCAGGCGGCGGCCGTCGCCATCCAGCCGAGTAAACATCCGAGCGCGATGAAGCGCATGCTCTGATCCGGCGCCGCGGCAGTAATCGTCGCCGCCGGCGGGCTCAATGGCGCGACAGTATCCGGTGTTGTCGGCGCCGCGGGCGCCGGGGAAGTGCTGGTAGCCGGTGGCGCATTCACGCGAAAACGCCGTTCCGCGATCCGCGCCAGCTCCATGCGGTCGGTTTCCGTATTCCACCAGGCCACCGTGATTTCCGGAAACACGATCTCACCGCCGTTAGCCGGAATGATTGCGTACTTCTGCTGGCGGATCGCGGTGTAGCCGTTCTCGGCCTGTTGCTCGCTCGTCTGCGCCTGGTCGGGGTAACTTTTCAGGCCATCCGGCAGCTTGATCGGCACCTCCGGCAACTGTCCGGCATTGAGACCGTCAGCCCACAGAAATACCGTACGCGTCAGCGGTTCGCCGGCCTCGATCGTGTCGCCGGCGGGTTCCCAGTCGTCGCGCAGACTCAGTCGTCGCGCGGGCAGCCACGTATCGCCGCGATAGTCCGGCGGGATGGGCTTAACCTCGAGCGTGATCGCGTTCGACTCGATCCGGCGTGTTTGCACCGGGCGGCGGAACGGGTCGAACAGCGACCGTGTCGCGGGGACGAGCTGGGTTGTCAGTACCATCGGTTCAATCGTCATCGGCCCGCTCGTCTGCGGGAAGATGCTGTAGCGCCGTTCGAACACCTCATAGCGCTTCTGATCGCGTTGCGTCTGGTAGGTTGAATCGTTCCCGAGTCGTTTGATGATGGCGTCCGCATCCGTGCCCGGATCGGTCATGTTGGCGTCGGATAATTCCACCCGGCGCAGCAAACGTGCGGTGAGGACGACTTCCTGCTGTACATAAGGGGTGCTTGTATCCACCTCGATTTCCAGCAGCAAACCGGGATCGTCCGTTGCGCCGCTACCGCTGCCGCTGCGTGATGCAAGCACTTCGACGGTTCGCGCCGCGCTGCGATCGCTGCCGAAGGCAATGGCCGGGATCGTCAGCGGGCCGGGCGCGCGCGCGAGCACGTCGAGCACCCATGTCGTGGTGCGGCTGTTGCGTCCGTTGATCCACTGGATTGAGGTTTGCCGGTTGCGACCGAGGACGTCGACGAGCGCCTCGAGTTCGCTGAAATCCGGTTCCGCATCCACCGGGCCATCGGCGCGAAAAATAATCCGGAACGATTCGTTCGCGACGAGCTCCGGCGGCTCGATCGACACCGAGACGTCCGTTGCCGCGGCCGGCGCCATCACGGCCACCGCCAGCAGCAGCGCTGTTATCCATTTCATCACCATGCGCGGAACCGCCTCTCTCCACCGTATTTCCGTTGATATTCCGCTTCGAACTTGCGCCGCAGCAGGCCGCCCGGGTCATCGGGGATCTGGCGCAACCACTGCTCCGTAGCCTGCTCGTTCTCGAGTTCCGAGTTCGCTGCCGCAAAGGCGTCCTCGGCTTGCTCGGCGGGGGCTTCCTCAGCCTGAGCCTGTTGTTCTTCGGCGGTTTGTTCCGCTTCCTGTGGCTCGGGTTCGCTCGCGGATTCCTCCTCTGAGGAAGTCGTCGATGCCGATTGCTCCTCGCTCCCGGGATCGGTTGGGGCCGAATCTTCCGCCTCGCTGTCGGACGGCTTCGCGTCGCTGCGCTGGTCGGACTGGTCGCCGCCGGATTCGCCGCTTTGATCCTCGCTGTCGTTGTCGTCTTTCGAATCCGATTCGCTTTGTTCCTGTTGTTGTTCTTCCAGCAGCTTCTCCAGCAGTTCCTTGTTGTGCCTGGCGTCCGCGTGGTCCGGCAGTGCCGCGAGCGCGTCTTCGTACGCCGCGATTGCATCCTCGAAGCGACCGAGGCGGGCCAGCGCATTGCCCTTGTTGTACAGCGTATCCGGTCCAGCGTCCTCACCGATACTTTCGAGCGCGCCGGCGTAATCGTCGGCACGGTATTTCGCCGCGGCGCGCCAGCGCGGGTCGTCGAACTGCTCCGCCGCGGCGGCAAAGTTGCCAGCCTCGAACGCCGCCTGCGCGGCCTGATCGGGGGTCTGCCACCAACCGGCGGCCGCCGGTGTTGCTGGCCCGAAGCCGAGGCCAAGGGTGACAACGATGCCGGTAAACGTGAGGATCCCGCGGCGAAACGCGAGCGGTGCCAACGGCACTAAAGCGAGCAGCAGCCAGGGGCCGAATTCCCGCCAGCGATCGGCGAACAGATCCGTCGCGCGGGCGTTGCGTTCATCGTGGTGCGCTGATAAATCGCCGAGCAGTCCGGCAACGTCGCCGTCGTCGGTGCGCAAGGTCGCATAGCGTCCGCCGCCCGCGGCCGCGAGTGATTCAAGTGCGGATGGGTCGAGTGCATTCACGACGATGGAGCCGGCGGCGTCGGTAACGAAGCCGCCGGACGTATCCGGGATCGGTGCGCCATCGGGTGTGCCCACCCCCAGGATCGACAAGCGCGCGGCAGCGCCGCCGATCATCGCGCGCGAGCGCTGTTCGTCGTCGAGCCCGATGCCGTCGGTGATCAGCAGCAGATCGCCGCCGGCATTGCCGGCCTGCTGCAGCAGTTCAAGGCCTTTCGCGATCGCGGCCGCTGCGTCGCTGCCCTGGCTTGGCATGATGTTCGTTTTCAATGCCGGCAGATGCGCCTCGATGGTGGCCACGTCTGTCGTCAGCGGCGCCACGACATAGGGTTCCGCGGCGTACACGACGAGCGCGGTCTGGCCGTCCCGGCGCAGGCGCAACATATCCGTGATCTTGAACTTCGCACGTTCGAGCCGGGTTGGACTGACATCCTCGGCATTCATCGAACGCGACAAATCGAGCAGCAGGACAAGCGCGGACTCATCGCGAAATACCGGCGTTGGCAGACGCTCCCACGTGGGGCCGGCAAGGGCGACGATAGCGATAAAACCGCTGAGCAGGAACAACGCGGGATTCAGCCGGCTGCGCACGGCGGTGCGCGACACGAGCAAGTACGGCAACAGTGCATCGTCGCACACGGATTGCCATACGCCCGCTGCATCGCCGCGGCGGAATACGCGCCAGCACACGAAACCGAACGGCAGCAGCGCCAACAGGCACAACGGCCGCAGAAAATGAAAATCGGCCAGCGCGGTCATGTTGTCATCCGCCGGCCGAGCAACCACGCGGCGCCGGCGCCGAGCAGCAGGGCAAGACCGAGTGGCCAGGGATACAGTGGGGTGGTGGGGCGAAAATGCTCGCCGCCGCGTTCCACCGGTTCGAGGGCGTCGATTTCCGCGTAGATCTGTTCGAGTTCCTCGACATCACGCGCGCGGAAATAGCGTCCGTTCGTGTTCTCGGCAATCGCACGCAGGGTTTTTTCATCGAGGTCGCGCGAGGGATTGATCCGGAACGAGCCGAACAGGCGTCGCACCATGAGCTCGTCGGCACCGATCCCGATGGTATGGATCGTGAGTCCCGCCTGGGCCGCGAGTTCCGCCGCGCGCACCGGGTCGATCACGCCGGCGGTGTTCGCGCCGTCAGTGATCAGGATCAGGATTTTGTCGTCCGAATCGTTCGCGCGCAGCCGCTTCACGGCAAGACCAATCGCGTCGCCGATGGCGGTGCTGGGACCGGCGAGTCCGATCAGGGACTCATTGAGTAACTGCTTCACTGTGGCGCGATCGAACGTGAGCGGTACGTGCAGATAGGCCTGGGTGCCGAACAGGACGAGCCCCACCCGATCGCCTACGCGCCGGTCGATAAAATCCCCCACCACGCGCTTCGTCGCGGTGAGTCGGTCCACCCGCTGTCCGTCGAGAATGAAATCCACTTCCTGCATGCTCTTCGACAGATCCACGGCGAGCATCAGATCGCGACCGCTGATCGGAATTTCAATCGCGTCGCCGAGCCATTGCGGGCGCATTGCGGCGAGCAGCAGGCAAACCCAGGCAAGTATTGCGAGCCAGAACGCCGCGCGCGAACCGGCGTGGCCGCCAGCATCTGCGGCAATGACGGAGAAGTCCTGGATCGAGGGCACACGCAGGGCGGCGCTCGCGCCCGTCGCCTGCGGTGGCAGCAGGCGGCGGTACAGCCACGGCAACGGCAGCGCCAGCAAGACCCAGGGCCAGACGACTTCGATCACGCCGCACGCTCCGGTTGCGGGCGCAGATCCTGAAGCCAGTGTTCGAACGCTTCGAGCAGGCGGGCGCCGTCGATATCGTTCGCGCGACGGTACGGCGCGGCAACGAGCGTGTCGCACAACCACGGCTCGATATCGCCGCTGCGGGTAAGCTGTGCGAGCACGGCTTGCCACTCCGTGCCGGTGGCCGCGGCAACGTGGCTATCCGGGGCCAGCGCGAGCGCACAGCGGCGCGCGAGTCGAGATAATTGCCGCACAAGCTCGGCCGTGTCCGCAGTTTGCGCATAGCGATCCGAGATCGCACGAAACTCCGTTCGCGCGGCCCGCACGATGCGTCCGCGCCGGCGTCGCCACCATGCGATTGCCGCCACCAGCGCCAGCAGCAGCACGCATCCCGCGAGCCACCACCAGCCGGGCGCCGGCGGCCACCAGGACACCGGCTCCGGCAGGTGGATGTCGCGTAGTGGAATTTCAGCCGGATCCATCGCGCTACGCTCAGCGTCCGAGCACGCGCTGCAGCACGCCGAGCGGGTCGTCGTTGCTGGCGAGACGGGCAAACAGAAGCCGGTAGTCGCGGCACAACTTCGCGATTCGATCGGCGCGCGCGGTGAAATTCTCGGCATAGCGGCGACTCGCGCGATCGCGGCCGAGCGTGATTTGCAGTTCGCCGTTGCCGTCGCTCACCCGGCCGGAGGCATGATCATTCGGCAACGCGGCTTCGAACGGGTCGTAGACGAAAATCAGGGTGACATCGTTGTGCCGGGCGAGGTGGGCGATGTCGGATTCGCACGCCTCGGTCATGTCGCGGAAGTCGCTGATGATGAAGATCAGGCTGCCGGGTTTGGCCATGCGTTTCAGCCGTCCTATCGCACGCGGCAGCGAGTTTGCGGCCGCGTTTGGATCGCCGGCCTCCGGCAATTTTGCTGCGGCGACGAGTTTCTTCACCATGCGGATCACCGCGGGCTTACCGCCTTCCGGTGGCAGTTCTACGTGGGTGTCACGCGAGAACACGAGACCGCCCACCCGATCGCCGGACTGCTGTGCTTTCCAGGCCAGCAGCGCGGCGGCGCGCGCGGCCTGGACGCTCTTGAATACGCCGCGTGTTGCGAACAGCATTGACGGGGAGAAGTCCGCGCAGATGTACACCGGCCGTTCGCGTTCTTCGCGGAAGACTTTCGTATGTGGTTTGCCAGTGCGGGCGGTGACGCGCCAGTCGAGCGTGCGGAAATCGTCACCAGCCTGGTAGGGGCGCGATTCGTCGTACTCCATACCGCGACCTTTAAGCGCCGACAAATACCCACCGGCCTGATGCGCACGTATCGATCGCGCCCACGACGGCAACAGGCTGGCCGGGCGCGCGAGCGACATGAGATCCTTGGCCTGTGGTTCCACGCGTGCGAGCGCACCACCGTCGGCGCCGGTGCGAACCGGACGCGGCCAGATCGTTGCGGGGGCGGTGCTCACGTCGTTCCCTGGCTACGAACGGCGATCAGGGCACCGCGATCCGGTTGACCAGTTCGCCGATAAACTGATCAGGCGTGACGCCGTCGGCGACCGCTTCGTAATTGAGGATAATCCGGTGACGCAGGACGTCGGGCGCAATCGCCTGGATATCGTCCGGCCCCACGTAGTCGCGCCCGTCGAGCCAGGCATGCGCGCGGGCGCAGCGATCGAGCGCAATACTCGCGCGCGGGCTGGCACCGTATTCGATCCACTCGGCGAGGTCGTCGCCGTAGGCTTTCGGCGCGCGCGTGGCGAGGACGATTTCCAGCAGATACTGTTCCAGATCGTCGCTCAGATACATGTCGAGTACGGCGCGGCGCGCGTCAAAGACTTCCTGCTGACCGATGATGTGCGGACTCTTCTCACCATTTGCCCCGGCCGCGCGGGCTTCGTCCCGCGCCAGGTGGAGGATCGATTTTTCTTCATCGTTGTTCGGGTAGGTAATGACCACGTGCATGAGAAAGCGGTCGAGCTGCGCTTCGGGCAGCGGATAAGTGCCTTCCTGTTCCAGCGGATTCTGTGTGGCCATGACGAGGAACAGTGCCGGCAGATCATAAGTGACCCGGCCGATCGTGATTTGCCGTTCCGCCATCGCCTCGAGCAGGGCGGATTGCACTTTCGCCGGCGCACGGTTGATTTCGTCGGCGAGCACGAGGTTGTGGAACATTGGACCCTGCTGAAACTTGAACGTGCCGTCCTGGGGCCGGTAGACCTCGGTGCCCGTGAGATCCGCGGGCAGCAGATCGGGCGTGAACTGGATGCGGTGGAAGTCGCATTCGATGCCATCGCCGAGCACCTTGATGGCACGGGTTTTGGCGAGGCCGGGCGGCCCTTCAACAAGTAAATGCCCGTCGGCAAGCAAGGCGATCAGCAGTCGGTCGATCAGTTGCTTCTGTCCGACGATGTGCTGCTCGATATAGGTTTTCAGTTCAATGATGGCGGATTGCGTGGACATAGCGGATTAGGATGGCTTTCGGCGGAAATAGTTTCCAGGAAATAGGCGTCATCGCGACGTCGTTCATCGGCAGGTGGGTGTTCCAACCCGCATACTTGTGGCAATTTCAGCTGTGAGGTAGCGCGGCGAATTCTAAGTCATGCGCGCCAGCGCGAAAAGGCGCGGCACGCGTGTGCCAGTGCGCATCATGCCGCGGCGTAACGTGCAGGGCTTGCCGGGTGGGTGAGGCTTGCGCGCCGGATCGTTCAGACAATCTTTATACTGCGCGCGATGGTCGAATGGATTTGTTCAAGCTTGAACACGCGTGTATGCGTGACGCTGTGCCTGATCGTCTTTGCGGGCGGCTGCGAGGATCCGCGCGCGAGTGTGCGCTTTTCCGGCGTGACCATGGCGACACAGTATGTGGTGACGATTGCGCGTGGGGGCGAACTCACGGCGCAATTTGTGAAACCGCAGGTTGATGCCTTGCTCGTGGGCGTTAATAAAAGCATGTCCACCTACGACCCGGCGTCGGAACTCTCGCGCTTGAATGCGAATCCGTCGACCGATTGGATTGCCGTGTCCGCGCCGCTCTATCGCGTGATCGAGGTGGCTAAGCAGATCGGTGCGGCCTCCGATGGTGCGTTCGACGTGACCGTGGGCCCGCTCGTCAACCTGTGGGGATTTGGACCGGATATGCGCGAGGATTTTCCGTCTGATTCCGCGATACGCGAGAGGCTCGAACGGGTGGGGCAGGAGCAGATTGAATTGCAGGCCGCGCCGCCGCGTCTGCGCAAGCGACGCGCGGATCTGGCCATTGATTTGTCCGGGATCGCGAAAGGTTACGCCGTGGACGCGGTGGCTGAATTGCTGGAGAGTCTCGGGGCGACGGATTATCTCGTCGAAATCGGCGGTGAAATACGCGCCCGTGGCCGCAATGCGGCGGGCGAGCCCTGGCGGATCGGGATCGAAAGCCCGGTGAGCGAGCGCCGCGAGATCGCGCAAACCGTGGCGCTGACGCGCTGGGGAATGGCAAGTTCCGGCACTTACCGCAACTATTTTGAGCGCGACGGTGTGCGTTACAGCCACATGCTCGACCCGACCACGGGCTATCCCGTCACCGGCGATCTCGCCGGGGTGACCGTGCTCCACGCTTCCGCGATGGTGGCGGACGCGTGGGCCACGGCACTGATGACACTCGGCGCGGACCGTGCACCGGCGCTAGCGGAAAAGGAAGGGATCGCAGCATTATTTTTCAGCGTCACTGCCGATAAGGTCGTGAGTGAACCGAACGCTGCGTTCAAAGCGGCACTTGGTCACGAATAAATAATGTGATTCGACTAACATACACCGCAGCGCAGCACGGACGGTTGTCGGTGCGGGACAATATTGAAACGTAATCGATAGCATCATGAATCTACTACCCGTAATTCTCGCTGGTGGCGGCGGCACGCGCTTGTGGCCGCTCTCGCGCGGGCACTTTCCAAAACAGTTTCTGTCCGTGGTTGGCGATAAGACGCTGCTGCAGGACACGCTCATCCGCATGCCGCGCCTCGATGGGGCCAGCGAACAGCCATTTACCGTGCAGGCGCCGATGGTGGTGTGTAATGAGGAACACCGCTTTATGGTTGGCGAGCAGGCACGCCAGATTGGCTGCGATCTCACCTCTATCGTGCTCGAACCGATCGGACGCAACACCGCCCCGGCGCTCACGTGCGCCGCGCTGCTGGCGCTGGCCGGCGGCGACGATCCCCTGCTGCTCATGATGCCGGCGGATCAGCTTATCGCCGACCTCGACGGCTTTCGCCGTGCGGTGGCAGCCGGCGCCGCGGCGGCCGAGGCGGGCGCGCTCGTCACGTTTGGCGTGGTGCCGGACAAACCGGAAACGGGTTACGGCTATATCCAGCTGGGTGATGCGATCGAAACCGGCGCGCTGCCGGCGAACGATATCGCGGCGTTCCGCGAGAAGCCCGACCTGGACACCGCAACCGCCTACCTCGCCGACGGCGGCTACCGCTGGAACGCGGGGATATTTCTCATGCGTGCGAGCGTGTGGCTGCGCGCGATTGAAACGTTCAATGCCGACATCGCCGCCGCGAGCCGGCGTGCCGTGGACACGGCCACGGCGGACGGCGAATTCACCCGGCTCGGCAAAGACGCGTTCAGCGCGTGCCCGAGCGACTCGATCGATTATGCCGTGATGGAACCCGTGGTTGCCGCCGATGGCTTCACCGGTGCGGTGATATCACTCGACGTCGGCTGGTCTGATGTTGGCTCGTGGTCGAGCATGTGGGAAGTATCGGCACGGGACGGGGAGGGCAACGTCACCCGTGGCGATGTCCATCTTGAAGACTGCGCCGGCAATGTCGTCATCGCGGAACACCGGCTCGTGGCCGGGCTCGGTTGCGACGACCTCGTGATCGTGGAAACGCCCGATGCGGTGATGGTCGCAAAAAAGGATCGCGCCCAGGACGTAAAGAAAATCGTCGACTGGCTGAACGAACAGGGCCGCGAGGAACGCTTGTTCCATCGCCGCGTATATCGCCCTTGGGGCAGCTACGAAGGCGTGGACGCCGGTGCCCGGTTCCAGGTGAAACGGATCGTGGTGAATCCCGGCGCCTCACTGTCGCTGCAGATGCACCACCACCGCGCGGAGCACTGGATCGTGGTGAGCGGCACCGCAAAGGTCACGTGCGCGGAGCGGGAATTTCTGCTGTCGGAGAACGAATCCACCTACATCCCGATTGGCGCGACCCATCGCCTGGAAAATCCCGGCACCATTCCGTGCGAATTAATTGAAGTGCAATCAGGGAGTTATCTTGGCGAGGACGATATTGTGCGGTTTGAGGACAAGTACAATCGGGCGTAGGGATTGATGGCCCGGGAGGCCAGATGTGCGGACCGTGCGAACATGATTGGGCGACATGCGCGTTCGAGAATGGAAAACTGTGTGCGGTGCCGCATTTATCTTCGTGGCGCTTACATCGGTGGGATGATAAACTTTTCAAATCATTAGCTTAGATAACTTTTGGAGAATCACTCCAAGGCTGCCGCCGAGGAAACAGCATGTACGAATCGTTCTTCGGTTTCACGGAAGCGCCGTTCAGTTTGAACCCTGATCCGGGGTTCCTGTACCTCGGGCGGGATCACAGCAAAGCCCTGAGCATGTTGGAATTCGGCCTTGCGTCGGAATCCGGGATCACTGTCATTACTGGCGCAATTGGTTCAGGGAAAACTACGCTAGTACGTCAGTTGCTCAATGCCATGCCGTCCGACCGCACCGTGGGACTCATCAGCAACACCCATAAGTCGTTCGGCGAGCTGATTCACTGGATTTCCCTTGCCTTTGATCTTGAGCATGAGGGCCGGGACAAGGTCTCGCTGTACAACCAGTTTGTGAAATTTATGATCGAGGAATACAGCCGTGGAAAACGCGTTGTCTTAATTGTCGATGAAGCGCAAAACCTCGACGCAGAAACAATTGAAGAACTGCGCGTGATTTCGAACATCAACGCTGACAAAGACCTCGTGCTACAGCTGGTCCTAGTAGGCCAGCCGGAGCTAAAGGAAATATTGAGCGGTGCGAACCTGGTCCAGTTCGTTCAGCGAATTTCCGCGTATTATCATTTGAAGCCGTTAACACGTGAAGAGACGCACAACTACATAAAACATCGCGTCGGTGTTGCGGGGCCCCGGCG
This sequence comes from Gammaproteobacteria bacterium, assembly GCA_965216305.1. Lineage (GTDB taxonomy): Bacteria > Pseudomonadota > Gammaproteobacteria > UBA11873. Next base: position 2,068,371 of record OZ244144.1, read on the forward strand.
TAATCCGTTTCGGAAAAAGGCTATGGACATGATCTTCGAGGCTGCCGGTGGCGTGCCGAGGTTGATCAACACTTTTTGTCATTTAGGACTGACATATTGTTTCGCCGAGGGGCGTAAGACTGTGAACGAAGACATCATGCGGGAGATTGTTAGCGATCGCGAAGAGCATAGCTTGTTCGAGAGCAAGGCGGCTTCGCAAACTGATGTCGACGAACGTGGGCTGCACCACTTGGCTGTAACACCATTAGAGAAAATACTATGAATCGACGCATTACAGTTTTGCCTATCTTCTTGTACGCGCTTTTGGGTGCAATGGCACCTCCAACCGCATACTCAGATTCATCCGACTACAAGATCAAGGCAGCGGATTTGTTGCTTGTTTCTGTGTGGAAGGAAGAAGACTTGCAACTCGAAACCATAGTGCGCCCAGACGGTAAATTCTCATTCCCCCTCGCCGGCGAAATTCGAGCTCAGGGACGGACGATAAGTGAGGTCCAAGAATCCGTGACCGAAGCGATTAAACAATACATCCCCGATCCGGTTGTTACGGTGATATTACGCCAAAGTCTGGGTAATCGAGTTTTCGTGTTAGGGCAGGTAAATCGGCCGGGCGAATTTCCGCTAAGCCAAGACATGGATGTATTGCAGGCGCTTGCTCTTGGTGGCGGGCTTGCGACATTCGCCGATAGGAAAGACATCAAAATCCTAAGGCGAACCGAGAACGGGCAATCGTCAATCCCCTTTAACTATAAGAGTGCTATTAACGGCAGCGATCTTGGGCAGAATATTTTATTGGAACCAGGCGATATCGTCGTCGTGCCTTAGCCGCTGAGCGATCGGATCGTCCAGATACGTTTCTAGTGAAAAACCCAGCGCTTATCGTCGTGATGATGCTTTCCGCGAGCATCCCAGCGCGTGCGGATTTTTCCGTTCGCCCGTTCGTGTCTGAGGAACTTTTAGTTAATGACAACAGGAGAGTTCGCGCAGCAGGCGGCCCTACAGTAATAGGATCTTTATCCACGGCCCAACTCGCGCTTAACTACTCCCGACCGACTTGGTTCGCGACGGCGATCCCGCGCGCGAAAATTTCAAGGTTTACTGAAGACTCTTCACTAAATAGCGAAGATTATCTTCTAATAGGAGCGACCGAAAAACGCTTTGAGTACCTAACAATCGCGCTGAATACACAGGCTAGCAGTGTGTCAGCTCTAACCACGGAATTGGCGGATATCGGTCTCGTCTTAGAAAACAAACAGCAGAATAGATTCAGTATTTCGCCTAGGGTGACGTATTTTGCAACTCCGACCTTGCAACTTGGTTTCTCGCTCAATTACGTAGATGTTGAGTTCCAAAACGCCGAAAATACCGCATTAATCGACTATTCCAGCTATTCCTTCGGCCCTGACGTACAGTACCAATTTAGTGAGAATATCAGCTTCAATAGCAACTTCTCGGTTTCTGAATTCAAAACCCCGGACACGCAAAGAAAGACGTTCAGTAAGTCCGTTAACGTAGGGGCTACGTATCGGTACTCCGAGAAGTTATTCGTGTCAGCGTCTCTCGGAGGGCGTTTTAATAATATCGAGCAAGGGTTTCAAGCACTCGTCCCGAATCCTGATTTCCCAAACGGACCGGTTTTTGTCATTCAGGATCTCAAACAGGAAGACACGACGAAAGGGATCCTCGCGAACGTCCTGGTCGAAAGGACTATCGAGCGAGGTACCGTTTCCGCGTCGTATTCGCGCTTTGTATCGCCGGCGAGTATTGGTATTCAGCAGGTCAACGAAGAGTGGGGGCTGAATTTTGAATATGAGATGTCTCCTCGATGGACTAGCGAAATGGAATTTGAGTTCGCAAATCTCAAGGCCGATGGCGACGATAGAACAGACCAGAATGAGCGAATACGGTTACGTCTAAAAACCGTCTACGCGTTCAGCCGTAACTGGTATTTTGACGCGGGATATACATTACGTCGGGTGAAATTTATGAGCGGCGGAACCCAGAGCAGCGGCAGCAAAGCAAAATCTAACGAAGTTTTCATTGCGCTTCGATATCAAGGCGATAATCTGCGCTTTTGAGTTTTACGCCTGCGGAAAAACTTTCCCTTTACAAGAATATGAGTGATTTGGACCGGGTAATGGAAACGCTACAAACTGAAATGACCTTTCGAGATGCGGTAGACAAGCTCGGCCGTAGGTACCGGATGCTGGTTGCGGTAGTCATTTCGCTGATGCTGCTTACGTTCGCAATCGCCGTATTGCTACCTTCAATCTATCGAAGTCAGGCGACAATATTAATCGAACAGCAGGAAATTCCAGCTGAATTAGTTCGTTCAACGGTAACGAGTTTCGCAAGCCAGCGCATTCAAACTATCAGTCAACGCGTAATGACCTCGAGCAATCTTTCCGAAATAATCGAGAAATACGGTCTTTACGAAGAAGAACGCCGCCGAGATCCGCTCGAAGTTATCATCGATGGGATGCGTCGGAGTATCGTCCTTGAAATGATCAGTGCAGACGTCGTCGATCCACGAAGTGGTCGACCAACAGAGGCAACGATTGCATTCCAGTTGTCTTACGATAGTGAATCTCCTGTCTTGGCGCAAAAAGTTACGAACGAACTAGTGTCTCTTTATCTCAATGAGAATCTTAAGTCGCGCCAGGCGTCTGCGACCGAAACCTCCTCCTTTCTGGCCGATGAGTCATCTCGATTAGCGTCACGTCTCGCGGAACTAGAGCAGGAAATATCGACCTTCAAACAGGAGAACCTGGAAAAGCTACCCCAGTTGGAAGGCATTAATAGAGAGTTAATGAACCGAGCGGACCTTGAGATTACTGACATCGACCGGCGCCTCGACGTTGCCACCCAGCAAGAAATTTACTTAAGTGCTCAGCTGTCAGAACTGCAACCTCATCAGGTGATTTTTGTCGGAGGAAGTATCAGTCCGGCAGAGCGGTTGCGTAGTATGGAAACGGAGTTGACCGCAGCAGAAGCTTCTTATGGTGACTCGCACCCGGACGTCCGTAAATTACGCGCCCAAGTCGAAGCAGTGCGAGCAGACGTCGAGCCGTCGGAAGCCCGCAATATCTACAGCGTGAAATTGGAAGCGGCGAAGCGGGAGCTTGCTGAATTATTGGAACGCTACAATCCAGATCATCCGGACGTCGCGAAAAGCCGGAAAAAGGTCGAAAATTTAGAATTGAAATATTTGTCGCTGGCCGGTAAAGAAGACGACAAACCGAATAATCCGGCCTACATAAACATACTCGCTCGTTTGGATGCAACGAAGGCGGAAATCAGAACGCTGCGTGCCCAGCGAGAAAAAATAAATAATAAGCGTGACGAAATGACGCAGCGCTTGATAGAAACTCCTCTGATCGAACAACAATACAAAGGAATAATACGGGAATACGATAATACGCTGCTTAAGTACCAGGAAATTACAGCGAAACAAATGGAAGCTCAGTTGTCGGAGAATCTTGAGACTGAACGCAAAGGCGAAAAATTCACGCTAATCGAACCGCCATTGCTCCCGGAAGCCCCCTCTGAACCAAATCGAATGGCGATACTTCTAATAGGATTAATCGTCTCAATCGGATCTGGCGTTGGATCGGTTTTTGCCGCAGAGGGACTTGACAATAAAGTCCGAGGAAGAAACGCCGTTCAAGAAATATTTTCGGTGCCCCCGCTGGCAATTATTCCCGATATGTCTCGGCTGGATCACCGTGCGAGGAACGGCAAGCTAGTTGTTAGTCTTGTTTTGACCGCAGTGGTGCTTGGCGCCATGACGCTTGCCGCCATTCATGTATTTATGATGCCGTTGGATGTGTTTTGGTACGTTTTAATGAGAAAGCTATCGCTCTAGAACAGTGGACACTTAAATGGAACGAATCAAACAAGCTTTGGAACGAGCTAAAAGCGAGAACAAGCAAAAGCCCAGTTTTCGCGGCCAGCAACCGGCGGCGAGTGATGCTAATGCAGGCTCGGTCAGCGCGTTCAATGAGAAAGTGCAATATTCTGACACTGCGGTTATTGAAATTGACAAAAAGCTCCTAAAGAAAAACTATATTCTGCCCGAGACAAATGGAGATGAAGCAGCAACGGCATATAAAATCCTAAGGACGCAGATTGAACATCGCCTCACCGCTAATGGGTGGAATACCCTGGCAATTACAAGTCCGGGTTTAGATCAGGGCAAAACGCTGACAGCGATTAATTTGTCGATCGCGTTAGCACGGGAGGTCCACCGTACGGTTCTTTTGGTGGATCTGGATTTCCGCAACCCAAGTATTCATCGTCGACTTGGTCTCAACGTGACCCAAGGCGTTACTGACTATCTCCTTGACGATGTGCCATTGAGCGACCTTCTAATAAACCCTGGGATTGATCGACTCGTAATTCTACCGACTACTAGAACGATCGCGAACTCGTCTGAGTTGCTGTCGTCGCCGAGAATGATAAACCTCGTTGAGGAACTGAAATCCCGTTACCCCTCGAGAATAATCGTTTTTGACCTCCCGCCGATATTGATGGCAGACGATGCATTGGCATTTTGCCCTGCGGTGGACTCAACGTTACTGGTGATTGAGGAAGGCGCCAATACTAAGGATCAGCTTGTCCGCTGCACCGAAATACTTGGTTCAATCAAACTGATCGGGACCGTACTTAACAAGGCGGAAGAACGTCAGCCAACATATTACTGACGCGATCGAAATCGCAAACTTCGCGGATGGCGGCGCAGAAACCGCATTCGGTATTTAGCAGGAAGAAACGGCAGCTTACTTGAACATTCGACGGAATCCGGAGTGGCTTTGGTGTTGCTCTTGGCTACGAGCCCTGCCTGGTTACGCTCGATTCCACGTAACTTGCGCTTGTTCCAAGCGAATAACGTCTGTTGAGAAACCAAATGCATTCGCACCGTTGCGCTATCTACCGAAGAACAGTGCATGTGAAGCTATTCCATGACCGAGTGTAATTTGAGCGTTTATTTATGAAATCCAAACGATCAGAGCTGCAAGGGAAAATCAAGCTTATGCTCGTTGCGGGCGCGCGGCCGAACTTCATGAAGATTGCACCTATTATTAGGGCAATCGAAAAGAGTAAGGATTCATTCGATTATCAGCTAGTGCATACCGGGCAGCATTACGATGAAAAAATGAGCGGCGTGTTTTTCCGGGGGCTAGGTATACCGGAACCGGATCACAATTTAAACGTTGGCAGCGGAACACACGCTCAACAGACTGCCGCGATCATGATGGCGTTCGAGCCTGTACTTCAAGCTTACAATCCGGATTACGTACTTGTCGTCGGAGATGTGAACTCAACTCTTGCGTGTTCAATTGTGGCCAAAAAATTGGGCACGAAAGTGGCACATGTCGAGGCCGGCCTTCGAAGTGGCGACATGAATATGCCCGAGGAGATAAATCGTCTAGTAACTGATTCAATAAGCGATCAATTTTTTGTTACCGAAGAAAGCGGGATGGAGCATCTGCGCCGGGAGGGTAAATCCGAATCGGCTATTCACCACGTTGGCCATGTGATGATAGACAATCTGCTCTATGAGGTCGCTAAGCTGGATAAGCGCGGTTACCAATCGATTCCGCTACTCGACCAGTTGCCGTCAAACGCCCAATACGGCGTAGTAACCCTGCATCGCCCGTCGAATGTTGATGATCAGAAGGTCCTGGCGCGTATTTTGGAAGCGTTGATTTCAATCAGCAAACGAATCCCGCTCATATTTCCGATTCATCCCCGTACCCGTGCAAATCTTGAGCAATTCCAATTAGCCATTCCGCCTGAGATTGTTCTTACGGAACCGCTTCAATACGACGAGTTTTTGCAAGTCTGGCGTGGCGCGACGATCGTTTTAACGGACAGTGGTGGCTTGCAAGAAGAAACTACCGCTTTAGGCGTCCCGTGCCTCACACTTCGCGAAAACACTGAGCGACCTATAACGGTGGCTGAAGGTTCCAACAAGATCGTTGGCACAGACCCTGAGGTGATTGTAAGAGCAGCACTCGCGATCATTGATGGGCCACCTGTTCGTGTACGAAAGCGACCAAAGCTCTGGGACGGCAAGTCCTCAGAACGAATTTTGCACCTTCTATCTGAGTCTTTGTAGAGAAATGCCCGCTGTTACGACCAAAGTAATTGTGGCAATCCTGTTCCTTGTTTTCGCAGGTGACGGCATAGCCTGGAGCGACATCCATCCTGAGGACTATGGTGCAATAGGTGACGGAATATCTGATGACAGCCGAGCGCTGCAGAGGGCACTCAAATTATGCTCAAACAGAGGTGCGGTTTGTAGATTATCTCCCAACAAATCCTATCGAGTTACCCGGCCAATATTTATATGGGGGCAGGCCGACTTAATCGGCGAGGCTGGAAGTAGCACGCTGATTTTTGATGTTGATGAGGCTCCGTATCTGTTCAACGTAGGTATTAGCGGCAAGAACAATTTGAAACCTCCGTTTTCGGGATTGATACAAGGGGTAACCTTCAGGATTGTCAGCGGGAAGCGTGGGCGACTCATCTATTTTTGGAGGACTGACGGTGCTCGAGTTCTTGGAAACACATTTGATCTCGGCTCCTTTGAATATTCTGCAACGTCGTCCGGGAACAATAACAATTGGGTTCGAAACGGTTTTAAAGGATGCGTCCGTAAGAATATCGAGATTTCCCGCAATACGGTTATCGCATCAGCCGACGCCAAGGGTAACGAAGGAATTGGACTTTCAAACTTTGAGGGCGTATTGATTCGAGAGAACTCCATTCACGGTGTAGGAGATGACCCGATTGGGATCCATTTCTCTAAGGATGTGCTGATTACGAATAACGCACTAACTAGCGTCGATGGACGGATATTTGTAGGTAATTCGCGAAATGTTCGCGTTTCTGCCAATTCGCATTCGCGAATTGCGTCTCCGAAGGATCGAAAGTTTCGCAAGGGAATCGGTTTGATTTATATAGGATTCGAGAAATTTACTAAGCACGAGCACATGGCACCGACTGATATTGTGGTTTCAGAGAATCGCCTGACGTATCCGAAGGGGGCGATTGATGGAGGTGCAGCAATCTATCTTTACGCCCCGCGCGGCGCGAAGATCACGGACAACGTAATTATCAATGATTCGCCTAAGGTGAAAGCATCAGCGGTGCACTTGCTGCCGATAGAATTCAAGCAGGGTTGGAATGATCCGGATCACATCGACTCCGGAAAGACTGCGAAAGTTGGCTCAGTAGAAATTAGCGGCAACTCTAGTCTTGGTAAATATCCACTGCGATTTCTGATGACTGGGAATTGCGAGGATTATCGGGGGCCAGTTAGAGTCGCGAATAATGTGGCGCCGCGCTTTCAGTTCTATTGTGCCGGAGTGACGCAACAAGATAATACGAGTACCGATCGCGGCGTTCTGCGTTAGGTTTTCTGTTTCAAGATTACACCGGTGTTTTCGTTTAAAAAGCTGGTCCCGAATTTGTCGGTCAGTTACCTCTCAAGCGTGTTGGGTTTCGTAACGATCCTTTTTGTTGCAAGGTGTCTCGGCGCGGAAAATTTCGGTGTGTTTGCTTTTGGAATCGCTATCGGCGGTTTCCTGATGCCACTGTTGAATCTGGGCAGTGATCGCGCTTTTGTGAAGGATGCGGTTAATGCGCCATCGAAACAAGACGTATTCCGACTTGCCAGGGTAAACCGGAATATTCGGACCTTCGCGGCATTGATAATCGCTTCACTCTTGCTACTTGGGTTGTCTGTATACGACCCATACCCGGGGGCGCTCTTATCCGTATTTTGCGTCGGCCTATGGGCCGCGCTCATGGGGCTCTATCCCGCTGCGTGGTATGACTACTCGGGACAAACGTACAAGCAAAATCTGATAGTGCTGGGCGAAAGGGTGACAGCGATAGTTGCCGTATTCATGCTGGCAGAACTGTATACTGGTCATCGACTCCAGGCTGCTATTTCTGCCGGACTTTTGTTTATTCGACTCGGGTTCATCTTAGCGCAGGTAGTACTCTGGCGCCGTATGGAGGGGGATCCCGGTTCCGCAGAAGGTAATATGTTTCCGCGCTTCCATTCCGAGGGAATCAACCTCCCTGTGACAGTCGCGATATTCTCAAACGCACTGTTAACGTACGGTAATCAATTGTTTCTAAACTCCCGGGGTGAAACTGAGATTGCTGCGTACGGGTTGGCGTTTCAGTTGCTGAGTCCGATATTTCTTTTTCACGGCCAAGCATTGCGCCTGTTCCAACGACAGATAGCGCATGCCTGCCAATCCGGCACTGAGATTCTTGCGTCTGTGTTCAAATCAGCGGCAACCTTGGCCGGCGGCGCCCTGATGCTAGCCGTGCTAATTGCAGTTCTGATGCGCTTTATTCCGAGCCTGTTAGCTGATGACAGATTTAGCGCGATGTCCGATTATTCACCAATACTAATGACGTGGTCCGTCTTTCTCGGAGTAGGAATCGTCGTAACGCAACATCTAATCGCCTTAGGAGAAGAGAAATTCTTCGTAACGGTCGCATTACTCGGAGGACTCGTCGCCATTCTGGCAGGCATGTGGTTTATTCCGCGGCATGGCGGTATCGCGGTGGCGCTAATTCTTTTGTGTGTACATTTGGTGATGATTTCGACAAACGGCATTCGCCTCTATGTTGTTGCGTCATCGTCGGCCCGTTCACGTGTCTCCTAACTGCACCCTCGAGGGGCCTTGAGACCGTAATTACCAAGAGCGAAGTTGAAGGCGACTGTACAAATGCGCATTGACTATCACCAAATCTCAAGGAACTTGAGTCTTATCTGCTGGGCAGGGTGGTCGCTGTATTCAATTTATTTACTATCTGCCGCAAATTCGAGATCCGACTTATTTTTGACCTACTTGCTTTATCTGATGTTGAGCGGGTTCATGGTGTGGATTTCTAGGAAGGATCTGCTTTCCCCCATAGGATTGTTTACGCTAGCCGGGTTCATGGCGTTCGGATCTAACATTCCCTTCATAAATGCCGATAGTTATTTCGGATTTGGCATCAGCGAGAAAACCCTTACTAAAGTACTTGTTCTATTTTTAGTAGCGTACAGTGCGTTCATATTGGGTACGGTTAGCCGGGTAAATCGCATTTTTCCATTCAAGCGCTTGATTGGGTCAGATCATGGCAGCTTGTCTGCCTCGATTCCCATTTATGGTCTCTTGCTAGGAATGGTTTTGGTGGCGGGCTTCATCAGGGCTAAATATCACCTTGGCGAGGCAGGTATTCAGCCAGCCATCAGGTATGCCGGTTATTTTCAGTACTTACTCTATGATGGCTTGTTAGTATTTTGCGGGTGGTTTCTGGCCTCATCCATTAGGCGCGGAACGGTTTTTATCCTTCTTGCTTTATCGCTTCTTGTTAGCTTGGCGATTGTGCAAGCGTATCTCGGTTGGCGAGGAGGGATCTTCCAAGTATTTATATTGGCAGTAGGTATATTTTGGTATCAAAGCTCCAACAGCCGGACCGTCTCGAGCGCTTCTATGAATTGGGTGCTGATATTAGTCGTGCTCGCAGGAACAATTACAAACTTGGGTAATCAGGTGAGGTCTGAGCGCTTGGGCGGGCAGCGTACGTTTGCGGAGAATAGGGTTGAGTTCGCCGAGAAGGTCGTAGTGAGGACGCAAGGAACCTCTCGGTTGGCCGCGGTTGTGAATCATTTCGGAGATTTGACGTGGGTGAACAATTACAAAATTGTTGAACTCTACAAGTCCGGTACCACGTCAACTGTTTACGTTGATAGAGCTATTCATGGCGTCGGTAAGAACCAGTCTCACAGTGTCGGTGCGTCAGGACCTGGAGGGCCCTATGTGGCACTTGGGATGCTTGGGATTTTCGGCGCGTACTACTTCCTCGGCGTGTTTTATCGGGGTTGTTACGAGACGATATTGGCATCGCGTAATAAGGTGTTCGCCACAGTTCTTTACTCCTATTTAATGTACGTTCTGTTCCAGCTGTTGTCTGGAAATTTTGGCTTGAATTCTGTTAAAAAAATTGGTGCGGTACTCGCACTCACCGTCGTCCTCAAACTGATTGTGAGTCGGCTCGGGGTTAGCGACGCACCGCAATCCCTGAGGTTGTTCAGAAAGCCATGAACCGGATCACTCAAGCAAATACCAAAGCCGAATTCCCTTCTTTTGGCTAGCACAATGCGTAAATTGATATTTAGAGCTCGGCGCTTGTGGAAGATTCGCAATAACAGCTACCCGTCGTACGTACCAGCAACATCGTTTGTGCAAACGTCGTCATCGTTTGTCGAACCGGCAAAACTGTCCTTAGGCGAGCACGTTTACATTGGCGCCGAATGTTTTATTAATTGCAAAGGTGGCGTCGCAATTGGTGACGGTTGCATGGTATCGGCGTACGTCGTGATCCTTTCTGAGGATCATGATTTTCGTGAGGTGGTCCGCATGCCCTTCAACCGCGGTATGCGGTTTGATCCTGTAACGATCGAAGCTGGTGTCTGGCTTGGGATTCGATCGATGATTCTGCCTGGAACTATTATCGGGCAAGGTGCAATCGTCGCCGCAGGTTCGGTGGTAACAAAGAACGTAGAGCAGGGCACCATCGTTGCAGGAAATCCCGCGAGGGTCGTAGGCAAGCGGATCGATGGCTGGCGTTCAGTCCTCGATGCCAAACAGTACTACCTCGCCGGGCATGCGTTAATTGGCGGATAGCCGTATAGCCCGCAGATAGACCGGATGAATTGAGAAGTGGAGAAAGGACCGATATTTGTCGTTGGGCCGCCTCGTAGCGGCACGCACCTGATGCGTTATTGCTTGAGTCAGCATCCAAATGTCTATATTGGCCCAGAGTCTAACTTTTTCCAGGCGATCTATGGCAGCCGCACCGTCGTCCCAGATTCTCTAATTAAATCAAACAGCGGATTGATTCTGGAGATGCTGTTCGCCAGCGGCGACCCAAGCATGTCTGAATTTGAACCGAACAAAGATGCGATCGAGAAATCGATCAAGATGCAGGCCAATAATTATCGAGAACTCTCCCGGATAATTTTTAGTAGTTTCGCAATTTACAAGCAGAAGCCACGATGGGGCGAGAAAACGCCGCTGCATCTATATTATCTGGATAAGCTGTTCGATTACTTCCCGAACGCAAGAGTCATTTGTATGCGGCGTGATCCGAAAAACATAATCGCGTCCTACATAAAAAGTAGTCACATGCCTAATAGATTGTCATTCGCTATGGCTGAAGTCAGGCATTGCTGGAAAATTATGCAGCGTATTACTGACAAAAGATTACAAATCGTCGAGTACGAAGATCTGCTGGCAAACCCGTCCGCTACATTGCGAATGGTTTGTGATTTTTTGGATGAGGAATTTAAGGAGGCCATGCTCAACCCAAAAATGCGGGATTCTTCATACAGTGGCGGGATCATGGAGTTCGACGAATCGATAAAAATCGAACAGGAACCCGGTGCAAACGAGAAATGGAAACGCGTATTGAGCGAAGAAGAGGCTCGCAGCGTCATGACATGGGTGAACGTGGGCGCGATATCGCTGTTTTCTCCCGAAGTTAGTTGGCTGCTAATTGGGCGCGCGATTATTGCGTCGTGGGTCTATCGTATGCGATTAATGAAGTCAAGAATGGGGCTTTTCCACTGGAAGCGCGTCGTGCAAGTAAGTCGGCGGCGCGCCGACTATCCGCAAGCGGATTAGCAACCCCAGCACGATGAGGTGTAATTAACACAAGTGAATATCTTATTCGTTGTGAACGAGGTGCCCTATCCGCCGGATAACGGTGTAAAGATCGTCTCCTATAACGCCATGCGAATGATGAGCGAAGCTGGGCACAACGTTAGTATTTGTGTTCTGTGCGAAAAGAGCCCTTCATCGATTTCGGATTACGAATCGCTGTGTTCGGAGTTTGGAATCGAAAACAGGTGTATCGAATTCACCGACGAAAGTAAGAAACTGAGAAATATCGTGCGTACCGCGTTATGCGGCAAGCTATATTTCATTGAGCGGTTCCGATCACTGTCGTTTCGGGTTGCGCTGGAGGTCTTGGTTGCGAAGTTTGAACCCGATGTTATTCATTTTGATCTGATCACCTTGTGTCAATACTATGATGTAGCCCCGCTCGGCATCGGAACTGTTGCGTCAATAAACGATTGCTATTCGCTCAAACTTGAGAACTCGCTGGCTGCCGGGAATTACTCCGGAGTTGAAGTGCCGTATCGAGTTTGGCAACTTCGGCGGTCCAGAAAGTACGAATCGCAGATGTATCCAAATTTCGACTTCGTTCATGTGATGAGCGAAGTCGACAGCGGGTACCTCGAAAAGCTAAACCCGAAGATCGAAACGAGAGTTATTCCGAATGGTGTCAGTGCCGAGTTGTTCAATTTGCCACAGGTGAATAGCGCAAATGTCACAGTACTATTCATTGCTCATCTGGCTGGTGATAATTTGGTGTACTTGGCGAACCTTCTAGACAAATGTTGGCCGGTTGTCGCTCGTGAATTTCCCCAAAGCGTGTTGCGAATCGTAGGCAAGATTCCAGAGTCTTCACGTCCGCTACAAACGAAATACGAAAACGTTGAGGGTGTGCGATTCGCTGGCTACGCCGAGAATCTTGTGGACGCCTACGAAGGATGTGATATCGCAGTTGTTCCCATTAATAAGAGCGGCGGCATTCTGAATAAGGCTATTGAGGCCATGGCGGCAGGCCTTGCGGTCGTTGGCTTCGACAAATCCTTCGCCGGAATCGCCGGTGCGCGTAGTGGACAACATTACCTAACCGCTAAAGATTATGAGGGAATAGGAGAGGTCTTGATTGCACTGATTCGAGACCAGAATCGTCGGGACGAGATACGAGCGCAGGCGCGTAAATTTGCTCGCGATAATTTTTCCTGGAACCAGCGTGTTGAGGCTTACGAGTCGATGTATTGGCAAGCTGCACGACTGTCGATCGAGAAGCGCAGCGGACATGGATCAACGTAGTCAATTTCGAATTCACCTTGAAGCCGCTAAGCGGTTATTCATGGTCAATGCCCTTTCTGGTGTACTACCGCTTTACATCGTTACGGAATATCCGAAATCTGGCGGAACCTGGATATCTCAGGTTCTTTCGGAATGTTTGGGTATCCCCTTTCCTCGAAACAGGCCACCAAAACTTGAATCCTGCCTAATGCACGGCCACATGACTTTTTCGCCACTTATGAAAAACGTTGTCGTTGTACAACGCGACGGCAGAGACGTGATGATATCGTGGTATTACCATATGTTGTTTCAGCATGATCGAAATACGCAACATCTCGTAGAAAAGACGAGGCAACGCCTAGCATTCCCTGATTTTGAGGATATTGAGGAGAACTTACCGAAGTTTATTGAGTATGTTTTCGAGTCGGAGCAGCGATCTCGAAGTCCATTTCATTTCACGTGGAGCCAGTTCGTTGACAGCTGGCACGACAAAGATGTCCCGAAAGTAAGTTATGAGGAAATGATTGAGGGGCCTGTCCGTGCTGTACAGAACGTGATAGGGCGACTGGGGGTAGATGAAGTTGACGCCGAAACCGTAGCGACGATAGTTGATAAGTATAGCTTTCAGGCGCAATCACAGCGTGCGCCAGGTCAGGAGGATAAATCTAGTTTTCTCCGGCGTGGAAAGCCCGGTGATTGGAAGAACAAGTTTAACCGACGTGCGGCAGAAGTTTTCGATCAACTGGCAGGAACTCAATTGGTCCAACTTGGGTACGAGCCAGATACAAGTTGGGTTAGGAAGCTCCTGTGACGTCTGACGCGAACGGGTACGATTTCTTGCTTAATGGCGCGTCGATAGTCGTCGGTGGCGGCATTCAATCGTGCTCTGCATTCGTTAGATATTTGATCGCCCGCGGGATTAGTGAACGCTGCTTCTTCGTCGTTTCGGATGAAATACATCAGGAACTATTGAAGTTTGGTGTGGATATTGCCTCGATGGGCGGGGTAGTTACGATTGATGCGCCCTCGAAGCATCTCGCGACGAGACGTTTGCTCGCGGACGTAGAGCGAAAGTGTAAACCTGCGGTGGTGTTCACGTTCTTCGGTCCGTCTTATGTCAAGTTTCGAGCTAAGCATATATGCGGTGTGGCTGACGGGTGGGTGACGCACTCCACTCCTTTGGCGTTTAAAACACTCCGAGGTTGGTCAGCGAAATTGCGTATGCTTGCCGCGCTAATCTACAAAGCATTCCATTTTCGAAGAGCGGACTACTGGATAGTAGAGCACGACTGTGCGAAGCAAGGCCTTATCCGTCGGCTGAGGCTGGCGCCTGGTAAAATATCGGTCGTGCCAAATAATTGTGCACCCCATTACGTCGCCTCGACTGAACGGACTGTGCTCTTGGAGGAAACAGCCAAGTGCCGAATTCTGGTATTCGGGGCTTACTATCCGAATAAGCGGTTAGAAATCATTCCCCTGGTTGCAAAGGCCTTAAGATCGCTCGATCAAGAATTCTCGTTTGAATTCATCATCACTGTTAAACCTGGTCTGCCTATTTGCGATGAACTTGCTACGAGCTTGAAAAGGATCGGACTGAATCACAGCTTCAAAAATATCGGACCGATTCCATTACGAGACGGGCCGGCGCTATACAGGTCGTGCGACGTCGTGTTTCACCCTTCGGTATTGGAAACGTTTTCGGCGGTATACCCGGAAGCAATGGCGATGGCTGTACCGATCGTTACCAGTGATCTAGATTTCGCTCGATCGATTTGCGGAGAAGGGGCACTTTATTTCAATCCAAACGATCCTGGCGATGCGGCAAAGAAGATTCACGAAGTTCACACAAATGTGAATGCTCGAAAGCGACTAATCGAGCGAGCGAGAAAGCGCCAATCTGATATGCCTACCATTGATCAGAACCACAAGTCACTCGTAGACATCATTAGCGGTATCGTGGACCGTCACTCCTAATGAATACGCAAGATCTGCCAAACGTTCCCTTACCGGGCATTGATTATTACCGTGGCCAAGGTGATTTACGGATTAAGGTTGCCGTTTTTCTCAATGTATCGCGAATTGAAGGTCTATATTTCGAACGCGAGAAAAGTCTTAGGCTACTCTGGAACTATTGGCGCGAAATTGGCTTTAAGGCAGTTCTGACGAAGATCCGTTCGAGACACGCGGAGCGAGCGCGGAATGTCAAGTTTCTTTCGGTGGGAGTCGGCTACGTCGAGGAAGCGGATAGTGGCAGTCAGTTCGCGCGTGAACTGGTGATGTTCGTAGCACCTCAGCACCCGCGGTTATTGGATTCGATTGTATTGTGCGAGGCGTTGGTGCATCGCATTACAAACGATCACGATCTCCCAGAAAAAGCCGGTGTGCTGATTCACGACGAGATTGATTCGAGTGTGTCGTCTGCGCTGGAACCTTTGTGTGGTTGGGACAAAATTTCCCAAACGCCGATTCCAGCCATCGATTGGTCGTTGATTTCGCGAATGTTACATGACCACAATTATTCGGCCGCAAAAAGATATCGGAATAACGCTCGGGATTACCACGATATCTTACCCGCCAGCTTCCAACGGAAGACTTCGGGGAATGTAAAATACGCGACTCTGTTCGGGTACGGAAATTACGCGAAGTCCGTTATTCTCGCAAACCTGCCTGACAGCTTAGTAGTGACACGCATACACGAACTGGATCCGATTCAGATACCTCACCGGGAACGGCATGTAACATGGGATACGAGTCCAGGCCCGCGCACTAATGACGCTAATCGCGTATTTTTTACTGCCGGTTACCATCACACGCACACGGATCAGGCGGTTATCTGCTTACGCTCGGGAGGCGACGCAGTAATCGAGAAACCGCTTGTGGTCAATGAACAGCAACTCTCCGACCTACTAGATGGCTTGCAGGCGTCCCGGGGACGCGCATTTGCGTGCTTCCAAAAGCGTTACAGTATATTTAACCAGCACGCGCGAGAGGATTTGGAGGTAGCCGAGGGCGAGCCGGTTTCGTACCACTGTATTGTTTACGAAGTTCCATTGCCGCCGTTGCACTGGTATCGGTGGCCCTCTTCGAGATCCAGACTCATATCCAATGGCTGCCATTGGATTGATCACGCGCTGTATCTAAATGGATTCCCCGCGTTCGAAACCATTAGTGTTTTTCAGAGTTCTTCCTCAGAGATAAATGTGTCTGTTGAGTTTTCTAATGGAGCGTTCTTTACGATGATTCTTACAGACAAAGGGAGTTCGCGGATTGGTATGCAGGACTATGTTGAATTAAGGGCGAACGGAAAGACAGTCAAAATTGCGAATAGCACTAGCTATCAGAGCGAAAGCTCTGATCGAATTATCAGGAAATGTCGTGCTAATAAAATGAAAAGTTACGCAAATATGTATCGAACGATTGGCCAAAGAATTTTAGGCGATGGCCCAGGAGACTCGCTTGAATCCGTCGTTAGTAGTTGCAAACTGACCGTTGAGTTGGATAAAAAAGCCGGCGGGACTCAAGGGGTGCCCTCGTGAAAAAACTCTTAACGGTCTACGCACTGGGACCACGATCGTTGAGTATTTACCGCCGCTAATGCCGTTGCTCGGGCAATTATAAAGTCGCATGAGCGTTACGGTTATCTCTGCGGGGTCGAAGCGAATGTTAATGGGTTTTGGGAAAGGCAACCGTATCGCAAAAGCACGGCAACAACCCGACAAGGGGAGGCAGGTGATAACAAAGCTGCGCACCGACGGTATTGTTCCCGCGGTCGATCTGGTTCGGTTCGGCTAAGGTGCCCTTGCACGTAAACCGATTGCTCGGACTGGCGGGTCCGATTTTCGCTATTCTAATTGAACCGTAAGATTTTCATAAATGAAACAAGTACTTCAGGATTTGTCGTCAGGACAAACTATCGTTGAGGACGTCCCGGAACCAATGCCCGCGCCGGGCGCGTTACTGATCAGAACTTCCAGGACCTTAATTTCCGCGGGGACCGAGAAGATGCTTATAGATTTCGGGAAAGGGAACCTGATTTCGAAGGCGATGCAGCAACCCGATAAAGTGAAACAGGTTCTGGATAAGGTTAGAACGGATGGGCTCGGGCCCACGCTCCAAACCGTGCGTAGCAAGCTTGGTCAGCCGTTACCAACTGGCTACTGCAATGTCGGAGTTGCCGAATCCATTGGTGCTGGCGTGGCGGGTTTCGATGTAGGCGACCGAATTGCTTCAAATGGAAAGCACGCCGGTGTGGTCTCGGTTCCCCAAAACCTGTGCGCCAGGATCCCCGATTCAGTTCCCGATGACGAAGCGGCATTTACAGTGGTGGGAGCCATAAGTCTCCAGGGCGTCCGCCTCGTTGCGCCTGCTTTAGGCGAATGTGTCGTCGTGATTGGCCTGGGGTTGATAGGTCTCATCACCGTCCAACTCCTGCGGGCACATGGATGTCGGGTTCTCGGCATCGACTACGATTCGCGGAAGGTCGACATGGCCAAGGAGTTCGGTGCAACGGCAATCAATCTCGCGAGCGGTGATGACCCCATTGCTGCCGCAATGACCTTCTCGCGAAAGCGGGGTGTTGACGCAGTAATTATTACCGCTTCAACAAAGAGTAACGAACCGGTGCATCAGGCCGCGACGATGTGCCGGAAAAGGGGACGCATCGTTCTCGTCGGTGTGGTTGGTCTCGAACTATCGCGCGCCGACTTTTTCGAGAAGGAACTCACGTTCCAGGTCTCCTGCTCGTATGGCCCGGGTCGGTACGATCCGCGCTATGAGGAGGGCGGGCAGGATTACCCGGTGGGCTATGTCCGGTGGACGGAACAGCGAAATTTCGAAGCGTTTCTGGACATGATTGCGGAGCGTCGTTTGGACATGCGGCCGCTAATTTCCCATCATTTCGATATTGAACGCGCAACTGAAGCATACGACCTAATCAGCGGCGATTCGCCGTCGCTCGGCGTGCTCCTCCGCTATCCGAAGTCGGACGAAAACCCGCGACACGCAAATACAGTTGAACTCGCAACCCGAGATCCGAAAGAACGGCCGGGCAATGCTACAGTTGGGTTCATCGGTGCAGGAAACTACGCGTCGCAAGTTCTGATTCCCGCGTTCGCGAAAACCGAGGCGCAGCTGCGTGCGGTTGTATCTGCGTCCGGAGTGAGCGCGGTACACATAGGCAAAACTTTCGCTATCTCACAAGCCTCGACCGACACGGACGGGGTAATAAGCGACGAAGAGACGAACACCGTCGTAATAACAACACGGCATGATTCGCATGCGCGGCTGGTCTGCGCAGCATTGTCTGCAGCTAAAAGCGTGTTCGTCGAGAAACCGCTCGCTCTGAATAATGCGCAATTGGATCAGATCGCAGAGGCCTACGAGAGCGTCTCCGCTGACAAGGGCGTAAGACCGAATTTGATGGTTGGGTTCAATCGACGTTTCTCCCCGCAAATTGTTGAGCTAAAACGTCTGCTGGATTCCACGAGCCAACCAAAGAGTTTTATTGTTACGGTAAATGCTGGTGAAATTCCTCCTGAACATTGGACTCAGGACAAACACATCGGCGGCGGTAGAATTATCGGCGAGGCATGCCACTTCATTGACTTACTTCGTCACCTCGCGGGCGTGCCGATTGCCGAGGTTCAGGCAGTCCGCATGGGTTCGAAACCCGGCGTGTCTACCCCGGATGACAAAGCAACGTTCACCCTGGCATTCGAAGACGGATCTTTTGGAACCGTGCATTATTTTGCTAACGGCAGCAAATCGTTTCCGAAAGAACGCATCGAGGTGTTCTCTGGTGGCGGTATTATCCAACTCGACAATTTCCGCAAGATGAAAGGCTATGGCTGGCCTGGTTTCAAATCGATGAACCTCAGGCGTCAGGACAAGGGCAACGGTGCGTGCGTACAGGCGTTTGTGGACAGTGTCACCACCGGCGCCGAGTCTCCGATCCCATATAACGAATTAATGGAAGTCCATCGACGCACATTCCAAATCGCAGATCTGCTCGGCTGATGAGTTTCAACAAGCTGTGCCGTTACTGGCGCACGGTTAAGTATTTAAAGGCAAGCCAGATACTCTTCTACGGCATTCGGCGGGGGCTGAAATTTCCCCGCCGATTATCGCCGCCGCGTTCTCCCTCTATAAGGCGCGGTTTTGCGTTGCAACCGCCGTTGCCCGCAAAGACCACATACAGTCCGAAGGCTTGTTTCGTGTTCCTTCGCCGGGAACTCGATTTCGGCGAATTCATCGACTGGAACTGCTCTGAAATGCCCGCGCTGTGGCGATATAACCTGCATTATTTCGACTACCTGCGCCAGGAGCAGATGCCGCTCGAGCAAGGTCTTGCGTTAATTAATGACTGGATTCTGCGTCACAGCCACATTGACGGCATCGGCTGGCACCCCTACCCGACGTCATTGCGACTCGTTAACTGGATTTACTTTCTTTCCTCAGAACCGGGCGATTCGGTGCTTGAGCGGCAAATCGTGGACAGCATCGCAACGCAGGCCGAGTGGCTACACAAGAACGTTGAGTACCACATTCTCGCCAATCACTTGTTCGAAAACGCGAAGGGGCTGCTATTCGCCGGTGCATTTCTGGGCGGTGCTATTGGAAATAAACACATCAAAAGAGGGCTCGGGATCTTACGGACCGAGCTCGACGAGCAATTCCTTGACGACGGGGGGCATTATGAGCGTACCCCGATGTATCACGCCATACTGACTCAAGATCTACTCGATTTGAGTAATCTGTTTTCAAGTAACCCGGGAATATTCACACAGGGCGACCTCGATGCCGTGAATGGCCGCGCCCGCCTGGCGCTCGATTTTCTCGATGCGCTGGATCCGCCGGACAGTTCAACGCTCTTCTTTAATGATTCGACGAATGCGATCGCGCCGGAGCCGCCGCAACTGATGCAATTCGCCCGTCGGCTCATGGATTATCCTGATCCGGGCAGGCCGCGAGACCTGGGTGTTATGCCGTTTGCTAGCTCGGGTTACTACATCGTACGGGAACCCGGCAATCTTCTGGTGTTCGATTGCGGCGAAATTGGCCCGGATTACCAGCCGGGTCATGCTCACTGTGACACACTGAGCTATGAGTACTTTTTAAATGGCCGTAAAGTCATCACGAATTGTGGAAACTTTGATTACGAAACGAGCGATGAGCGACAGTTCGCGCGCAGCACGGCAGCACACAACACAGTTGTCGTCGATGGGGAAGAGCAATCAGAGGTTTGGGGCGCATTCAGGGTCGCACGGCGAGCGCGGCCAGTTTATGCGACGTTAACCCGCATTGACCCCGCTCATGCCAGGTTCAGCGGTGCGCACAACGGCTATCAACGCTTGCGTCCGGGGGCGATTCACGAGCGCACGATGGACTACTTCCGCGGCGGTGCATTCAGGGTTGAAGATACAATAGCGGCAGAAAGTACACATAGCGTCGAGAGCTACGTACATTTCGTAGCTGGTATGCGAATTGTGCCGACAGAAGAGGGGTTCCTGATCTTCGATGAGTATGAAGAACTCGTTTTGAAACTCACTCCATTTGGTGCCGACGCCGTGGAAGTTGTTGCTTCAATACGATTTCCCGAATTCGGTGTGAAGGAAGACGCAATGTCGATCAGGATCCGAAAATCCGGCGCCGCTCCTTTCAGCTTCGGATATGAAGTAACGCCATAAAGAGTGCGAACTACGTTCTAATACCCTTATTTTTCATGCATTTGACATAGAAACTAAACTATACTCGGCCGCTCGAAATTTCATCGGCCGCATCATTTGAGTGCGGGTACGTAACGGCAATTGGCGCGGCATTCATGCGGATCCTGTTTCTCTCCCACTATTTTCCTCCGGAAGTTAACGCCCCGGCATCGCGGACGTTTGAGCACTGCCGCGAATGGGTTCGCCTCGGCCATGAGGTTACCGTCGTAACTTGCGCGCCGAATCATCCGCGAGGCCAGGTCTACGACGGCTACCGTAATCGCTTGTTTCAACGTGAAGAAATCGAAGGCATAAACGTAATCAGGGTTTGGACCTATCTTTCCGCGAACGAGGGTTTTATCAAGCGCACCATGAATTACGTCTCGTTCATGCTGGCCTGCATTTTCACGGTGCCGGGCATGCCGAAGTGCGATATCGTGATCTCGACGTCTCCGCAGTTCTTTAATGGATTAGCCGGTTTTTTCGTCAGTCGTCTGAAATCGGCGCCCTGGCTACTCGAAATCAGAGACCTTTGGCCGGAGTCCATTCTGGCAGTAGGCGCCATAACAAATACCACCTTGATTCGCAGCCTGCGCTGGCTCGAATCGTTCGCTTACCGAAAGTGCAACCACATAGTGCCGGTAACGGATGCTTTCAGGCGACATATGCTCGACATGGGAATTGCCGCGGACAAGATTACAGTAATCAAGAATGGCGCTTCCCTGGATTTCTACGACGACACTAACTCGGACGGTGGTTTGCGAACTCAGTTGGGGTTACAGGACAAGTTCATTGCGGCGTATTTTGGTACCCACGGAATGGCGCACCATCTCGAAACAGTCCTGGAAGCTGCAGCAGAACTCCAAGACAATGAACACGTCGTATTCTTGCTCGTTGGTGATGGTGCGGAACGAGTCAGGCTCGAACAGCAACTGGCATCCATGAAGCTAGATAACGTAATGATGCTTGGTCAACAGCCGAAAGAAAAAATGCCAGCATTGTGGGCGATGAGCGACGCAAGTTTAGTGCTGCTGCGACGGACCGACCTGTTCAAAACGGTCATTCCATCGAAAATATTCGAAGCGATGGCGATGGCAAAGCCGATTATCCTTGGTGTCGAAGGTGAGTCGAAAGAAATCGTTGAAACTGCCGGAGCAGGGATTGCGATACCCCCCGAAGACGCCAAGGCGCTTGCGTCGGCTGTCTCGACACTCGCCGAAGACGCCGGCGCCTGTGAGTCTTATGGCCGCAATGGCAAGTCCTATGTGCACGAATATTTTGACCGTAAGGTGCTTGCGAAACGATACGAGGGCTTACTTGCGGAAGTGGCGAAATCGCGTAACGCACAAGGAATGAAGAGGAAAGCAAATTGAACACAGCCGCCACGCAGTATTGGAAGAATTCGACGCTCGGCTGGCTTTTAGTCATTGTCGCTGCGTCGGCCGGTGCGTATATCTTCTACGAAAGCGTCGAATTAATGGTGAGTTGGTGGTCGAATCGCGAAGAATACAGCCACGGTTTCCTTATTCCGCTGATCACCGTCTACCTTATTTGGCAGCGCAGCGACCAATTGCGCAAGATTGAGTTCTCGGGGTCGTGGCTCGGTGTTCTGGTCGTCTTATTTGGCCTGTTTCTGTATTTTCTGGGTGAACTCAGCACAATCTACACGGTTGTGCAGTACGGTTTTGTGCTGGTGATTTACGGTGTTGTCTGGGCATACATCGGCACGAAGGCTTTCAAGGTAGTAGCCATCCCCCTGCTGCTGCTCTTCTTCATGATCCCGTTCCCCAACTTCATCTACAACAACCTCTCCTCCCAGCTCCAACTGCTTTCTTCCGAAATCGGCGTTGCCGTAATCCGCCTGTTCGGCATCAGCGTATTCCTCGAAGGCAATGTCATCGATCTCGGAACGTACAAGCTCCAGGTCGTCGAAGCGTGCAACGGCTTGCGCTATCTGTTTCCGCTGATGACGCTTGGCCTGATCGTGGCCTATCTCTATCACGCAGCGTTATGGAAGCGCGCGATTATTTTCTTCTCGACAATTCCTATCACGATCCTGATGAACAGTTTCCGGATCGGCGTGATCGGTGTGATGGTGGAGTACTGGGGGCAGTCGATGGCGGAGGGGTTCCTCCACGACTTCGAGGGCTGGGTAATCTTTATGGCGTGTTTCGGGATCTTGTTCCTGGAAATGTGGCTATTGATGCGCATTACGAAGGATAAACGGCCGCTCAACGAGGTGTTCGGTATCGATCCGCCCGAGCCTGTTGATGAGAACGCCCAATGGCGTACCCGCCCGTTGCCGGTGACGATGATAGTAGCCACCGTGCTGATCGTGGGCGCCCTGGTGCCGGCTACGGCGATTCCTAACCGGGTTGAATCCGTTCCCGAGCGCGAATCATTCGCGACGTTCCCGTTGTCGTTCGATGGTTGGACGGGACGGTCGGAAACGCTGGAACAAATCTACCTCGACGCGCTCAAGCTCACGGACTACGCGCTCATTAACTATACGAACGACACGGACAACGTCGTGAATTTCTATGCAGCGTACTACGCGTCGCAGCGTAAGGGTCAGTCCGCTCATTCGCCGCGCTCGTGCATACCGGGTGGCGGCTGGCGCATCGAGTCGCTCACACAGGTTTCGGTGCCGGAAGGCGCACCGGGGGGCGGGGATTTGCCGGTGAACCGGGTACTGATTACGAACGGCAATCACAAACAACTCGTCTACTACTGGTTTCAGCAGCGGGGTCGGATCATCACGAATGAATACCTCGTGAAGTGGTTCGTGTTCTGGGATGCGATGACGAAGAACCGCACGGATGGATCCTTGATCCGGTTGACGATACCGATTGCTCCGGGCAAGGACGTCGATGAACTTGAGAAGTTGTTGCGCAAGTTCGCCCGCGATGCCCGCGACATCCTGCCGGCCTACGTGCCTGGGTAGACATCCATGCTGTCGTTCTTCACCTTCATCATCGCGATGTTCATTACGATGGTGTTGATTCCGCCGTTGATGCGCTCGGCCGAAAAATTATCGTTCATCGATGCGCCCGGCGAGCGCAAGGTTCACGAAATCCCGATCCCGCGCATTGGCGGCGTCGCGATGGTGGCCGGTGCGGTAACGCCGATACTCATGTGGGTAGAGCGTCCGCCGCTTGTGCTCGCGTTTCTCGTGGGGATTGGGATTATTCTGGTTTTCGGCGTTTGGGACGATCGCAAGGCGCTCGATTTCAGGTTGAAATTCCTCGGGCAATTTCTCGCGATCAGCGTGGTCGTGATTTATGGCGGTGTCGAGATCCGCTATTTGCCATTTCACAGTATCGATCCCGTGCCGGCCTACGTGTCGATCCCGTTTACGTATTTTGCCTTGCTCGGGGTGACGAATGCGATCAATCTCGCGGACGGCCTCGACGGCCTGGCGGGCGGTACGATGCTCCTCAGCATTGCGGCCATCGGACTGCTCGCGTTCCTGGCCGGTGACGATCTGCTCGTGATCTTTTGCCTCGCCGTGATGGGCAGCATCATCGGCTTTCTGCGCTACAACACGTATCCCGCGCAGGTTTTCATGGGCGACTGCGGCAGCCAGTTTCTTGGTTTTTCGGTGGGTGTGCTTGTGATCATTCTCACCCAAACCAGCAATCCGGCGCTGAGCCCGTCCATGACGTTACTAATACTCGGGCTACCGATCGTCGACACCTTCATCGTGATGGGGCAGCGAGTATACGAGGGACGCTCGCCGTTCAAGCCCGATCGCAATCACGTGCATCATCGTCTGCTCGAATTCGGCTTCGATCACTATGAAGCCGTGCTTATCATTTATATCGCGCAGGCCGCGCTAGTAACCAGCGCATTCGTCTTCCGCTTCGAAACGGATCTGTTCAATTTGCTTGTGTTTGCCGCGGCGATGGTTGGCATTCTTTTCGCGTTCAACACCGCGGAAAGACTTGGCTGGTCGGCACATGGCAGCCTTGGCGCGGGGTCGCGCACGCAGTTGGGTACGTTCGTGCGCAGGCTGCGGGCGAGCGGCGTGTTGTCAGACTACCCGGTGGTATTCGTCGCGGTAGCCGTGCCGTGCTATCTGCTGTACGCAATTATGCATTCAGGTCAGATCCCGCTGGATGGCACCGTCTCATCGCTCGTGCTGTTCATCATTGCCGCGGCAGCGCTGGCGTTGTTTCGGCAATCCGAGGGGATTCATCTGATCGAGCGCGTGGTGGTTTACGTCGCGGCAACGATGGCCGTGTATTACTGGCATACCACCACCATGCGCTACCAGGGTCCGTACAGCTTCGAAAACGTGTTCTTCCTGCTGCTCACAACCGCGATTGTCGTGAGCTATCGCTTTGCTCAACCGCGCAAGTTCACCGTCACCCCAACGGATTTTCTCGTGATCTTCCTCGCCGTTGTCGCGCCGGGGCTGCTCGGATCGCTGGTGACACAAAGCAATATCATGGCGATCGGCGCGAAAACCGTCATTTTGTTCTATGCGATCGAAATGCTCATCGCCCGCTCGCTCGGGCGCGAACTCGTGTATCGCAGTGCCGTTGCCGGGATTCTTGCGCTGATGACGCTGAAGTGTGGAATCAATCCCGCGTTGTTCTGATCGTTCGCCACGGCGCAGGCCCATATTAGAACGCTCGTTCGACAGCGAAACCCCGGTGTTTTTTTAGCAGCCACGCATCGCATCGAGTAGAATCCGCGCGTCCACATTCCAATCGGCAACAGGTTCATGACGAAGAAAATCGCACTCATCACCGGAGTCACCGGCCAGGACGGCGCCTACCTGTCGGAGTTTCTGATCAAAAAAGGTTACGAGGTGCACGGTATCAAGCGCCGCTCATCAAGCTTTAATACAAATCGAATCGACCATCTCTACCAGGATCCGCACACCGCGAATGCGAATTTCGTGCTCCATTACGGTGATCTCACCGACGCGACGAATCTGATCCGGATTGTGCAGGAAGTGCAACCGGACGAAATTTACAACCTCGCGGCCCAGAGTCACGTGGCGGTCTCGTTCGAAACACCGGAATACACCGCGAACGCCGATGCGCTCGGCACGCTGCGATTGCTCGAGGCGATCCGGATCCTCGGGCGCGAAGAACAAACCCGTTTTTACCAGGCGTCCACGAGCGAAATGTACGGTGCCGTACGCGAAGTGCCGCAAACGGAATCCACGCCGTTCTATCCGCGCAGCCCGTATGGCGCAGCGAAGGTTTATGCCTACTGGATTTGCGTGAACTACCGCGAGGCCTACAACATGTTTTGCTGTAACGGGATCCTGTTCAATCATGAATCCCCGATCCGGGGTGAGACGTTCGTTACCCGTAAAATCACGCGGGCCGCGGCGCGGATCAGCCTTGGACTGCAGGACATTCTGTATCTCGGCAACATGGATTCGCTGCGCGACTGGGGCCATGCCCGCGATTACGTCGAAGCGATGTGGCTGATGCTGCAACAGGACGAGCCGGACGACTACGTCGTGGCCACCGGCAAACAGGTTTCCGTGCGCGATTTTGCGGAAATGGCGTTTGCGGAAGTGGGGATCCGGATCGAATGGCGCGGCGAAGGGGTGAAAGAAGAGGGCGTTGATGCCAAGACCGGGATCGTCCGGATAGCGGTCGACCCGCGCTATTTTCGCCCGACGGAAGTTGAAACGCTGCTGGGGGATCCGAGTAAGGCGCAGGAAAAACTCGGCTGGCGCGCGCGGACGTCGCTGTCGGTGATGGTGAAGGAAATGATGGCCGACGACGTGAATGGCGCGGAGAAAGACGAGATGCTCCGCCGTGAAGGCTTCCAGACGTTCGACTATTTCGAGTAAGCATACGATGAAAAAATCGGATCCCGTTCTTATCGCCGGCGCCGGCGGCATGGTGGGTGCGGCAATTAAGCGCAAACTCGAAGCCGACGGGTTCACGAACCTGCTCACGCCGCGTCACGCCGAGCTCGACCTCTGCGACACGCGCGCGGTTGATGCCTACCTGCGCGAACACCGTCCGCGCGGAGTCTATGTGGCCGCGGCGAAAGTCGGCGGCATCCACGCCAATAACACGTACGCGGCAGACTTCATCTACGACAACCTGATGATTGAAGCGAACCTGATCAAGGGCGCGCATGATGTTGGCGTGGAGAAACTGCTGTTCCTCGGCAGCACTTGTATCTATCCGAAAATGAGCTCGCAGCCGATCAGGGAAGACTATTTGCTCACCGGCCCGCTCGAACCCACGAACGAGTGGTATGCCGTGGCGAAGATCGCCGGCATCAAATTGTGCCAGGCATTCCGGCGGCAGCACGGCGACCGGTTTATTTGCGCCATGCCCACGAATCTTTACGGACAAAACGACAGCTTCGATCTCGAGAACTCGCACGTACTGCCGGCGCTGATGCGGAAATTCCACGAAGCGAGGGAAGCGGGCGCGCCATCGGTCACGGTGTGGGGCAGTGGCGCGCCGCTGCGCGAATTCCTGCACGTCGACGACTGCGCCGCCGCGTGCACGTTTTTGATGCAAAACTACGATGAACCTGAAATCGTGAACATCGGGGTGGGCCACGACATTTCCATTCTCGACCTCGCCCACCTCATCCGCGAGATCGTCGGTTTTGAAGGGGAATTGCATTTCGATGCTTCAAAGCCCGACGGTACCCCGCGCAAGCTCGTCGATGTTACGAAAATCACGGAACTTGGCTGGCGCGCGAACATCGAACTTCGCGACGGCATAGCGGCAACGTATGCCTGGTACCGCGAGGCCCTGCGCGACGGCAGCGTGCGGCAGTAGCCCACGCGCTGATCCGCGCATCCGGCTCAGGTCGGGCGCGCGGGGAACGCCATACCCTGGCAAGACCAATGTCAGCGGCTGTTCCCGATTCCACGGGCTGCAGGCGGTGATTGCGAACATTGTTACAGTTTTTTCATCTGTGCCGCGTTAAAATCGCGCGCAATTTGCAGCGTTTACACAACGGAATTCCCTATGAGATACATTCGTACAGTCCTGACCCTCGGCGTACTCGCATTGCTCGTCGCCTGTGGTGGAGCCGAGGATCGCAAAGCGGCACACATGGAGAAAGGTCAGGAAATGTTCGATGCGGGTAACTACGAGAAAGCCCGCCTCGAGTTCAAGAACGTCCTGCAGATCGACCCGAAAGACATTCCCGCCCGTTACGCCCTCGCCCAGACGCTCGAGAAAACCCAGAACTGGCGCGGCGCGGCCGGACACTATCTCGCCGTCCTCGAGGCAGACCCCACTCATCGCGACGCCCTGTCGCGCATGGGGCAGATTTACCTGCTCGGGCGCAACCTTGAAAAGGCCACAGAGCACGCGGAAAAGCTGCTGGGCCAGGATCCGAACGACGCCGACGGCCTCACCCTGCGCGCCGGCGTGCGCGCGGTTGAGAAAAATCTGGACGGGGCAAAAACCGACGTCCTGCAGGCGCTGGAACACACGCCTGGTCACGGTAACGCCTCGGCGCTGCTCGCCTCCCTGTATCTGCGCGAAGGCGATTCGGCGAAGAGTATCGAAACGCTCGAGACGGCGCTGGCAACGGATCCGGGTAATGCGACGATCCGCACCTTGCTCGCCCGGGTGCACACCCAGCTCGGTAATAACGATGAGGCGGCAACACTTTACGCCGACATCATCGCGCAGGAACCGGACGTGCTCGCGCATCGGCTCAGACTCGCGAATTTCCATGTCGCCGTGGAGCAACTCGACGAAGCCGAGACCGTGCTGAAACAGGCGATTGCCGAAGTCGAGGATGTGAATGCGAAGCTTGCCTACGCGGAATTCCTCGCCAAAAACCGCAGTGCGCAGCGGGCTGCCGACGAACTGAACGCGATGATCGAGGCCGAACCGGCTGAATACCGTCTGCGCTTCGCGCTCGGCAAGCTGTACGAAGTGGCGAACGATATGAACGAAGCGAAGCGGATTTACACGGACATCCTCGAGCGTACGCAAAGCGAGGACGAAAATCCGAATGCACTGGTCGCGAAAACCCGCCTCGCCGTCGTCGAAACCCGCCTTGGTGATCGCGATACCGCGCGCACCCTGGTTGAGGAGGTGCTGGCGGAAAACCCGCGCGATCAGGAGGCTCTGAAGTTGCGCGGCACCCTGTCGCTGGCTAACGGGGATGCCACGGCCGCCATCGCGGATTACCGCGCGGCGCTGCGTGACGATGCGAACAATGTAGAACTCTTGCGTCTGCTCGCGCGCGCCCATCTCGCGAACGAGGAAATCGAACTCGCGAAAGACACCTTGCTCAAGGGCATCGAGGCCGATCAGACCGCCATCGCGCTGCGCGCCGACCTCGTCAATATCTACTCCCGGCAGCAGGAGCTCGACAACGCACTCGCGCAGCTCGAAGCCATTGCGAAATTGCAACCGACGAATGCGCAGTCCTATGAAGGCATTTTCCGTATCCACACGCATCGCAAGGAGTGGGACAAGGCGCTGGCGGTGACGGAACGTATCAAGGCAACGTTTCCGGATCAGCCCACGGGCTTCTACCTTGCCGGTCTCGTCTACCAGGCGCAGCAGAAATTACCCGAGAGTATCGAGCAGTTCGAATCCGCGCTCGCGGTATCGCCCGATGCCGTGCAACCGCTGTCGCAGTTGATCAAGAGTCATCTTGCGCTCGACCAGCGTGACGTGGCGGAGCAGCGCTTGCTCGATGTGGTGGAGCGTAACGAAAAGAACTTCGTCGCCTACAACCTGTTCGGTGAGCTGAAGCTCGCGGCAAAGCAGCTGGAGGAGGCGAAAACCGCATTCAACAAGGCGATCGAGCTGAATCCGAAATGGGCGATCCCGTATCGTAATCTGGCCAGCGTACAGATCTCGGAAGAGCAGACCGACGCCGCGATCGAGACGATGGAAAAAGGCATCGAGGCGACGGACGGATCGGCGTTGCTCGTCACGGGACTCGCCGCCTACCTCGAACGCACGGGCAAGCTTGATTCTGCGATCGAGCAATACCGCAAGCTGCTGGTCGACAGCCCGGATTCGACGCTGGCGGTGAACAATCTTGCGATGCTGCTCATCGAATACAAGGACGATGAGGCAAGCCGCGACGAAGCGCGTGAGCTCGCCCGGACGCTGGAGACTTCCACGAACGCGGCGTATCTCGATACGTTCGGTTGGGTAGAGTACAAGTTTGGCGAATACGGCCGCGCCATCGAGGCGCTGGAGAAAGCAGTGGCCGTAGCGCCGAATGCCGCGATCATGCGCTACCACCTCGGCATGGCTTACATGGCGCAGGGTAACGAAGTGCTCGCGAAGGACAATCTCACCCAGGCGATCGAAGCGAACGTGGAATTTCGTGGCCTCGACGAAGCGAAATCCACGCTCGCGGAAATCGACGCGGGCTAAGCGCGAGCGCCGCTAACTGTCGCGAACCCCGGCCCCCGCTGGCGGGCTGGCCGGGGGCGAGACGGATCCCACGTAACGCCAGACCACACCCGCACCGGCCAGCGCAAGCAGGCCCGCGATCAGCATCACGAGCCGTGCGCCGCGCAGAAACGCCGTGTTGATAACATCGGCAACCGCCGTTCGTGTCGCCGGATCGACGTTCTCCGGGATCTCGATCGCGGCCATATTGATCAACTCCCGCTGCAAGTAGGCCGCGAGGCCGGGTTCGAGTTCCAGCGTGGCGAACCGCGCGGCGGCGGCTCGCTCGAAGACGCCGTAGTGGATCGCACCCAGCACGGCCACGGACAACAGGATCGCACTGCGTGCAACGGCGCTGTTAACCCCCGATGCAATTCCCGAATGTTTCACATCGACCGCGCCCATTACCACGGTCGTTACCGGCCCCACGATCAGCGCAATGCCGAGCGCGGTCGCCAGTACGCCCGGTAGATAGCCAAGCCAGAACGACGTGCCGATTGCCGGCAAGGTCCAGCTGAAAAAACCGCCGGCGAGCAACAGCATGCCGGCCGTCAGCGGAATGCGCGGCCCCACCCGGGCAACGAGGTTGCCCACCGCATGCGCGAGCCCGGCGGTGAAAAACATGAACGGCAAGGTGATCGCACCGGCTGCCAGCGGCGCGTAGCCCTGGATCTGGATCCATGTGAGCATCATCACGTAGAACCCACCGCCGATCGTGCAGTAGGCGAGAAACGTGGCGATATTGACCGCGCTGAAATCACGCGAATGGAACATGCTCAGTGGCAACAACGGCGCCGGCGTGCGCGATTGCGTGCGAATAAACATCCAGGCGCCGACGCCGGCAAGGCAAAAGCCGGTGACGATGAGGGGGTGCGAGAGGCCGAATACCGAGGTTTCGATCGCCGCGAACGTGAATATGCCGAGCGTGGCTATCGAGCACGCGGCACCGGTCCAGTCGAACGGATGATCGCGATGGGGGATGTCCTTAACCGCGTACGAGGTGGTTAGCATCCACCATGCGGCGAGCGCGATGGGAACGTTCATCCAGAACATGTAGCGCCACGACGCGTAGTCGACCATGAATCCGCCGATCAAGGGACCGAGACCGGCGCCCACCGCACTGAAACTGGACCACAGGCCAACGGCCCGGCCGCGGCTGGCGGCAGGATAGGCCGAGTTGACGAGCCCGAGACTCGATGGCACCAGCAGGGCGGCCGCGAAACCCTGCAGCACGCGCGCCACAATCATGAGTTGCGGATCCGTGGCCGCGCCGCAGAGAACCGACGCCACGGTGTAGCACCACAAACCGAGGCAGAATGTTCTGCGATGACCGAAGCGATCGGAGAATGCGCCGGCGCCGAGCAGGAGCGAGGCGATCGCAAGGTTATAGCCGGAAACGATCCATTGAATGTCGGTGGCGTCCGCGCCGAGTTGTCGTTGAAACGTCGGCAGCGCAACGTTGACCACGCTCGCACCGATAAAGCCGAGGCTCGCGCCGCTTACCGCAGCGACAAGGACCCGTCCCGTGCGCGGTGTGTGCTCATGCCCGGGCATTTGTTCGGCCTGCGCACGCCGGGACGATGAGCTGGGGCGCAGCACTACGGGGCCGCGCTCAGCGGATCCTGGGATAAAAAATTAATAGCGGGGAGGGGAAGATTACGGGGTGACGGGAAGTGAGCAGGCCCGCGCCGTGCGGCGCGGGCCCGGGCCGGATGCGCCTTACGCGGCGTCCTTCGTGATCACTTTGGCGGTTTCGTTGTCCACCACGATCGGGCAGTCGAGGTATTCAAGCAGCGGCGGTTCGCCCCAGGCTTCGGTCATGTATTTTTCCCAGTCGGCGTTGTACCAGGCCTGCGCCTGTTCTTTCGTTTCCCACAGGTAGATGCCGCCGGCCTGTTTGCCGTCTTCCGACATCACGTAATACTTGCGGGTGAGGCCGGCCATGCCTTCATACTTCGGCGTCGTCGCGGCCATTTTCTTAATGAAGTCGTCTTTGTCGGATACGTTAACCGGAAATTGAACGCGGGCAACAATCATGGATGTCTCCTAATGAGTTGGTGTTGAAATTCGTGCGCAGGCCGCCGCGGATGGTTTACGCTCGCGGCGCGAAAAAGTGCGTTTGGAGCAGATACTCGGGACGTCTGATCCAACCCGGCTTTTCCGCCTCGCCTCGGTGGCCGGATCCTACCACTTTTCATCGCGCCACAACCCCCGTGACTGGGATTTGACGCAATGTCCGGGGGGGTGTATCAGGGTGGGCAATTTGAGTGCCCGGAAACGGTCCGCAAGGGAACCCGGGCCTGGCGCCGCGGACCCGCCTTAGCCGGTTTTCTGAATCACGAACCGGAACACATCACCATGCTCGGTGTGCTCTACCAGCGTATGCCCGGTGGTGCGGCAAAACGCTTCGAAATCCGCGACGGAGCCCGGATCCGTCGACAGCACTTCAAGCGTGCCGTTCGCGTCAACCGTGTTCAATGCCTTTTTTGCTTTCAGGATAGGCAGCGGGCAATTGAGTCCTTTCGCATCCAGGGTCTGATCAGCCATGCTCGGTTCTCCTCAGTTCCGTCGATCAAATAAAGAGGTTGATATCGCACTGCGTCGCGCATTCGATGTACGTTGCGGCGCCGCCAATTTCGGGCCCGTCTATCATGTCCTTGATATCGTACTCGAATAAATCCAGCGTCATCTGACACGCGATCATGCGCACGTCGGATTCGATCGCGGCTTCGCGCAAATCCTCAAGCGATGCGACCCCTTTCTTTTTGATCAGGTTCTTCATCATCATCGATGCTGCCGCGTCGGCGCCCGGAATAGCGGAGACCATATTAGGCAATGCCATATGCATTCCGCCCATGGGCATCTTCATCGCCGGATTACCGAGCGTGGAGATCTGGGGCTTGAAATCTTTCAGTAACAAACCGAGACCATAAAACGTAAAGAACATGGTTACATTGAGACCCATCGCCGCCGCCGTCGTGGCGAGGATAAACGGCGGGTAGCCCCAGTCCAGCGTGCCCTTCGTAACGATGAGTGACATGCTTTTCGCTTCTGCAGACATAGTCCGATACCTCGTTGGGGGGAAGGAGACGGTGTCCGGAATATATCTGAATTTTCTTTATTAGTGAAATCGAATATATTGCTCGTCAACGATGACCGAAGAGTACGCAAAGCCCGCCATGAGCGCAGCGATCGCCGGTACGCCAACCGACGGCAATGCAATGCCTTGGGATGCCGCCACCCCCGTGCGCGGGGTCGGGCCGCGTCGTGCGCTCTATATCGACAGCCCGGTTTATGCGCGTGCGGCTTACGGTCCGCACCACCTGCTTGCCATCGCCCGTACCCAGACTGTCGTCACCCTGTGCCGCCTGCACGGCTGGTTGCCGCTCGGCGCCTGGCAACGTTGCGAGGCCGTATCCACGGATGTGCTGATCCGCTTCCACAGCCGTGATTACGTCCGTGCGCTCCAGCACGCAAGTCGCTCCGGGCAGGTATCGCGCGCGGCGCGCGAACGCTACGCCATCGGCACGATGGAAAACCCGATTTTCGAAGGCGTGTTCGAGCGCGCCGCAACCACCGTCGGTGGCTCCATTGCTGCCGCCGAGTACGCGCTTGAAGGGCGCATCGTGTATCACCCGGCCGGTGGCACTCATCACGGGCGTCCCGATCGGGCAAGCGGTTTCTGTTATTTCAACGACCCGGTATTCGCGATCGCGACGTTCCTCGAACGCGGGCTTGAACGGGTACTGTATGTGGATCTCGATGCCCACCATGGCGACGGGGTCGAGGATGCCTGGCGTGACGATCCGCGTGTGGCCCTGTTTTCAATCCACGAGGCCGAGCGCTGGCCCCACACGGGGCTCGGCGGGGCGACGAACGAGCGTCTGATCTGCAACGTACCGGTGCCGCGCGGCTGCAACGACAGCGAATTCAACACGCTGCTCGAGGGGATTTTCGATCCGTTTGCCGCGGCGTTCGCACCCGAGGCCGTGGTTATTACTTGCGGCGCCGACGCGCTCGCCGGGGATCCCCTGTCCGGCATGATGCTGAGTAATTCCGCGCTGTGGGCGGCTGTCGAACGCTCTGCCGGGCTGGCCGCGCCCGTGGTTGTATTGGGTGGCGGTGGTTACAACCCGTGGACGGTGGCGCGATGCTGGGCGGGATTGTGGGCACGCTTGAGCGGACAACGGATCGGACCGGCCTTGTCGGCGCCCGCGGTGCAGGCACTCAGTGGGCTCGCGTGCGATCTCGTTGATGAAGACGATTTCGATCCGCAATGGCTCGACACGCTGATCGATAGTCCGCGCACCGGACCGGTGCGCCCGGAAATAACGGCACTCGTGCAGGACTGGCACAGGCGCAATGAGCGCACGCAGGCGGTAGGATAATGGCGTCTGCGCGAACCGGAGAGAATGGCGACCGATGAGCTGGCTTGAATCCCTGCAGTCCATGGAAGAGTTTGACGACGCGAACTTCGAGCCGGAACTCGTGCAACGCTTCGAAGCGGCCGCTGCCGGCCATGCGCTGTCCGCGATCCGGTTTTCCACCCCGACGTTCAAGGATTATGCGAGCGCAGAACTGCAAGGCTGTAGCAAGAACAGCTTTCCGGCGTTCTCGATTACCGCCGGCGCGTGCGCACTCGATTGTGATCATTGCCAGGCGAAAATTCTCGAGCCGATGCTGCCGGCGACCAGCCCCGAAATGCTGGAGCAAAAAGTGCGCAGCCTGGTCGAACAACAGAATCTGCAGGGGTTCCTGTTGTCTGGCGGATCGAATCGTCACAACGAGATCCGCTACCAGCGCTTCTACCCCGTGATCGAACGTCTGAAACGCGATTTTCCACATCTGCGTATTGCCATCCATACGGCGCTGACGGACGAGCAGGGCGCCCGCGCGATGGAAGCGGCCGGGGTGGACACGGCAATGATGGACGTGATCGGCGCCGATGAAACGATCCGGTCCGTTTACCACCTCGAGCGTCCGGTTGAAGACTTCGAACGCACGCTCGCGGCGTTGTGCGCCACGGATATGGAAGTCTCCCCGCACATCGTGATCGGGCTTCACTACGGACGCCTGCTTGGCGAAGTGAATGCGCTCGATATCATTGCGCGACATGCGGTCAGCGCGCTCGTACTCGTGGTGGTGATGCCGTTCTACGCGCGGCCGGGCACCTTTGTCACCCCGACCACCGCGGATGTCGGCGAGATCTTTCTGCAGGCCCGCTCGCGATTGCCGGATCGCCAGGTTCTGCTCGGTTGCGCGCGTCCGCCGGGGATGCACAAGCGGGTTACCGATGCTTATGCCGTCATGGCCGGCCTCGACGGCATCGCGTTCCCGGCCGATGGCGCCGTCGCCGTGAGCACGGCGATCGGCCGACCGTATCACCAGGAACACGCGTGCTGTTCGATCAAGCTTGGCAATGCAATGTCACGGCTCAGGCCCACGGTGGCTGCATGAGCGTGACCACCGACGTGCTCGTGGTCGGTCTTGGTCCGGCCGGCGCGAGTGCCGCTCGTGCCGCGGCACAGGCGGGATTGTCGGTGATTGCGCTCGATCGCAAGCAACGCGCCGGAGAACCGGTGCAGTGCGCGGAATTCGTCCCGCAACTGCTCAGTCCCACGATCGATGCGGTGAGCGCCACCGCGCGCCAGCGCATCGGCGCGATGCAGACATTCGTCGAAACCGAGACGCCCCACTGGGAGCGGAATTTCCCCGGAGTGATGGTTGATCGCGCCGCGTTCGACGCCCACCTCGTGCGGCAGGCGCGCGACGCCGGCGCCACGTGTCATTTCGATAGCACGATTGCCACGATCGAACCTGATGGCAGCGTCCATAGTGACGACGGTCGCGTGTTCGCGGCGAGCGTAATCATCGGCGCGGATGGTCCGCGTTCGCGGGTGGGGCGGGCGATCGGCGCGGTAAATCACGATCTCGTGGCGGCGCGACAAATCAGCGTGCCGCTCTGCGCGGCGCATGACGCCACGGATATTTTTCTTTCCGCGGCCTACCCCGGAGGCTACGCGTGGCTGTTCCCGCGCGGTGAGATCGCGAATCTCGGCATCGGTGTCAGCTACGCATCACGGGCGGGCCTGAAACCCGCGCTCGAACGTTTGCGCACGATACTCATTGCGGAGCGTCGTATAGGTGAACCAATCCTGGCGGCCACCGGCGGTACGATTCCCGTGGGCGGGATGTTGCAGCCACATGCGCTTATCGGGTCACGCACGGCATTGCTGTGCGGCGACGCGGCGGGGCTGACGAACCCCGTTACCGGCGCCGGTATCAGCGCTGCCGTGCTCTCGGGCACCGCGGCCGGCGACGCCGCGGCGGCCGTATGTGCGGGCGATGCAGGGGCAGCGACGGAATACGCGGAAGAACTCGAGGATATGTTCGCCGCCGCGATCACGCGTGCGCTGCACCGGCGCCGGGCGGTGCTTGATCAGTACGTGAACGGCAAGGCGCCCTGTGCGGAAAGTTTGCGCGCCGGCTGGATCGCGTATCCGCAATACTGGGCGGCATGAAAACAAGCCACAACAAGTGATAACGAGGCAAGCATATGGGCTGTGTTAAGTCACCGGAAACGGAACTATCGGCAACCGGCAGCGGCGGGTCCGATTTCAACGCGGGCGCAAGCATGCAGCCGCGCGCACCGGCGCCCACCCCCAGGGCCTTGCGCAACGGCGCGCGGGTGAAGGCCAACGATCGCGTGCCGGAAGGCGTGTATCAACCCAACAACAACGTCCTTGCGCCGCACATGCGTTCGCCGGAATACGTGCAGATGTCCACCGCTGCCGCGATCACGCTCGGGATCATGAACGGTAAGATGTATCGCTGCGAGTGCACGCGATGCCTGAACCTCCTGCTCACCTACCCCGAAGGCTGCCGTGCGAACTGCGCGTATTGCGGCCTTGCGCGGCACCGTGAGGCGGAGCGCGATTACGCGGATCGCAATTTCATCCGCGTCGACTGGCCGGCCGTGCCGGTGAGCGAAATCGTTGACATCATCGCTGCCGATGTGGACAACACGCCGTTTCACAGGATGTGCATTTCCATGATCACGCATCCGAATTCCGATGCGGATACGGTCTCGGTGTTGCGCCGGTGGACCGATCGCATCGACCCCGCGGCGCTGCCGGTTTCGATCCTGTCGAACCCGACAACAATGAGTCGCGACGACGTAGCGTTGTTGAAGGATCTCGGAGCTGACATATTCACCGTCGCGCTGGACGCCGCAACGCCGCTCATTTTCGATCGCACGCGTGGCAAGGGGGTGCAGTCACCGCACAAGTGGGACAAGTATTGGGAGATCCTCATGCACGCCCACGATATTTTCGGCGCGCAGAAATTCGGCGCGCATATCATCGTTGGCATGGGTGAAACCGAACACGATGTGCTGCAACTCGTGCAAAAGCTCGTCGACCTCGGCGGCCACAGCCACCTGTTCTGTTTTTTCCCGGAAAAGGGTTCGCTCATGGATCACCTGCCGGCCACCCCGCGCGATCAATGGCGGCGGGTTCAGCTTGCGCGCTACCTCATCGATTATCGTGGCGTCCGGGTTGACCACATGAAATTCGACGGTGATGGGCGGGTGACGGATTACGGCCTGCCGCGTGGCGAACTCGATGACGTGATCGATGCCGGGATCGCATTTCGTACGTCCGGCTGTCCCGGCAAGTTTCAGGACGACATCTCGGCGTGTGATCGACCGTATGGCGATTCGCCCCCGAGCAATATCGCGAGTTATCCGTTCGCGCCGAAGAAGAAGGATCTGAAGAAGATCCGCCGCCAACTGGATATCCCCGTCGTCGTGCAGTGAGCGCCACCCCGCGTTTCCGGGTTATCGATACCGGACTGCGCAGCGGGTGTGCGAACGTCGCGTTTGATCAGGCGATGATCGATCTGCATACCGCTGGCGAGATCCCCGACACGATCCGCTTCATCCGGTTTCCGGCGAGCGTCCTGATTGGTCGCCACCAGGCGCTCGGCCACGAAGTTGATCTCGAGTATTGCGCCGCGCGCAAGGTTGGCATCGCACGCCGCATTACCGGCGGCGGCGCGATTTACTTCGACCCGAAGCAACTCGGTTGGGCGCTCGTGTTCAACCGTGCGACGCTCGGCATTAATTCGCTGGCCGATCTCACGCGGGAAATTTGCGCCGCCGCGGCCAGCGGGCTGAGTGAGCTCGGGATCGAGGCGCGCTACCGGCCCCGCAACGATATCGAGGTTGACGGCCGCAAGCTGAGCGGCACCGGCGGCTTCTTCGATGGCGACACCCTGTTCTTCCAGGGCACAGTGCTCGTCGATCTGGATCCGGCCGACATGACGTCGGCGCTACGCATCCCCGCGGCGAAACTGGCGAGGCACGGCGCAGAGTCTCCCGCCTCGCGGATCGTGACCTTGCGTGAGCTGCTCGGCGACAACACGCCGTCGATGGCCGGATTGCAGCAGGTGTTGCTGGACGGGTTTCGGCGTCATCTTGGCGTCGACACGTTCGCGGCGGAAACCAGTCCCCTCGAGGAAGCCACGGCAACGCGTATTCTCACGGAGGAAACCGGTACCGACGAATTCATACGCTCGATCGATGACCCCACGGTGGCAGCCGATATCCACTCCGGTGTGCACACGAGCGGCGGCGGCTCGATCACCGCGCACGTTCGCCTCGAAGGACCAAGGCAGGATCGGATCCGGGAAATCCTGTTCACGGGAGATTTTTTCGTCACCCCCCCTCGCGTGATCATGGATCTCGAATCTGTATTGCGCGGCGTTCTGCTCAACGATTGCGCAGCTGAGATCACGGGCTTTCTTGAACGTGCGAATGTCGGCATGCTCAGTGTCACCGCGAGTGATTTCGCTGCCGCTATCAGCGCCGCAGTGGGACAAGCCTGAAGCGTGAAACGGCTCACCGTTATCCAGCATACCTCGGCCGATTATCTCGGCTTGATCGAAGACCACCTCGAAGGACGCCGGATCGGCTTCAATTACGTTCGCCCGTTTACCGAGCAAGGTAAGGTTCCGCGTGTCGACGCCGTCGCCGACGGCCTGATCCTGCTCGGCGGTGGGCCCTGGGGCAGCGCCGGGCAACGCAATGTGCCGACCCTGGTGGAGGAGGTAGAACTCACCTACGCTGTTCTGCAGCGCGGGCTGCCGGTGATCGGGATCGGACTCGGCGCGCAGATCCTCGCGCTTGCCGCGGGCGGCACCACCGAAACTGCGCCGTATGAATTCTCAACCGCCACGGCCGAGCGCACGCGCGCGGACGCCTTGAATGGCTATCTGCCGGCGCGCTTTCCCTGTGTCGAGATGATGCGCGATCGACCACAACCACCGGCTGACGCGTCGATCCTCGCGCGCAACGATGCCGGCAAACCGGTGGTGTTCCAGCTTGGCGATAATGCGCTCGGCTTTACCGGCCATCCGGGGGTAAAACTTGCGATGGCGGAGGACCTCGTCATGGAATTCGAAGAAAGTCCGACCGACCCGGCCGCGGTGCTGACGGCGCTGCCGGCGCTGAAAACGACGATCGAAGATGCGCTGGTACAGATCATGACCGGTGTGGTGCAGCTAACCGGGATCATGCAAGGGCATTAGTTTACCGCTTCCGCGGCGTATGGCACGATGCCTTGCAGCGGCCATAGCGATCACGCAATTCGTCGCCGGCATGGATGCTGATACGGACCATTACCCCCGAGGAGTACGGTGAAAATGAGCAAGAACCTGCAGCGCCTGAGTTTCATCGCGTTATTGTTTGTGTCCGCCACCGCGAATGCGATGTTCTCGGGGGTCTACGTGTTCGGTGACAGTTTGTCGGATGGCGGCAACGCGTTCATCGGGCAGGGGGGTGTGAACGAGCCTTTCCCGTATATGAATTCCGTGCCGGGTAATACGTACGCACCGGCCAATGTATTTTCTAACGGTCCGGTGTGGGTGCAATACCTCGCCGACGATCTCGGACTGCCGCTGGCGCCATCGTTCATTGGCGGAACTAATTTCGCGCTTGGCGGCGAACGCACCGGTGAGCTCATGTTCGGCGCTACAAATGTCCCCGCTGGCGCACTCGGTGGCGTTGTCGGGCAGGCGCATTTCGCCTCGTCCGGTGGTACCGGTATGTTGCCTTCAGATGCCCTGTACATCATTAACGGCGGCGGTAACGACATTCGCCGCGCCACCGAGCTGTTCGGTGACGGCACGATCACGGATGCCGAAGCACTCGCGGGGATCGCGGGCGGGGCGACGAATCTCGGCAACGCCGTCTCGCTGCTCGCGGCCGCGGGCGCGCAAACAATTCTCGTCTCGAACGTACCGGACGTTGGGCGTACGCCTGATCTGATCGGACAGGGCGCTGCAGTTGCACAACTCGCGACAGACCTCGCCGTTGCATTCAATGCGGCTCTCGACCTGCAGTTGACTGCGCTGCAGGGCGTGATTCCGACACTGGATTTAATCGTACTCGACACGTTCGCGTTAACGTCCGCGGTGATCGACAATCCGGGCGGCATTAATGTCACCGACGCGTGCACCTTGCAGAACGGTGGCAACGGCTGCGCGGACCCGAACAATTACCTGTTCTGGGATGGCATTCATCCAACCACCGCCGCGCACCGGATCTCCGCTGATGCCGCGCTCGCCGCGGTTGTGCCACTGCCGGCAGCGGTGTGGCTGTTGCTCGGCGCGGTAGGGCTGTTGGCCGGGCGGCGTCGGCGCAGCGGGATGCCCGCTTCGTTGTAGACAGCGCGATTCCATCGCGGCACCCGGACATACATGCCGCGTAGTGCGAGCGTGGCATCATGGACGGCGCGCCAGTCCGCGCAGTTACTCATCGCCGCCCCTGAATCGGCATGCGCCGCGCGTTCAGGCGGTGACGGTCGGCCCGTAGCCGCAATTCCCGCGACACGCGATCCCCCGACATCCACGCTCGTATTCCCGCGCCACACCTTCATTGTTGATGGGGCGTTGAGCTGCAATCCGCGCTGCGCTCAGCGTACGACGACCTCAATATCGCCGCCAGCACGGTCGCGCACGCTGCAGCCCGTTGCGTTCCGCGGCGCAACAAGCGGCCAGCCATGGGTTCGGCTGCACGCGGAACTCAAGCCGTCAGTGCATTCCGAACCGTTCGCGTCGGGCGCGGATGCGGCGGCGCGTAACGACGCCCGGGATCGATTTTGAATGCGCATTTTCATGCTCTGCCGGCGCTAGCGCGCGAACCGGGACAAAGCCCTTGCGACTCTCCGGATAGAATATTAGTATCGTCTAATACGCAGTCTTGCACAGCAAACGGAAGGTGAAGCAGATGGCGGACAAACTCGTGATCGTGATGGCCAATACAGACCCCCGTAACGGCGAAGAACTCGGCGCACCGATTTTTCAGGCCAGCGTGGCCGCGGCGATGGAATACGACGTTGATGTCATCTGTACCGCAACCTCCGGACGCCTGATGAAGAAAGGCATTGCCGAGCAACTGTTCGTGAAGGAAGGCTCGCCGAAGTCTGTGTACGACTTCATCAAGGATGCGCACGAAGCCGGGGTCAAGTTTTTTTGCTGCTCACCAAACCTCGACCTGTTCGACATGACGAAGGAAGACCTGATCCCCGAATGTGAAGGCATCGTTGGTGGTGCCCACCTGATTGAACAAATCATGGAAGAAGACACGAAAGTCCTCACTTATTGAGCGGAGCGACGACGATGACGGCAGCCACGGCCACCCGCGTACAAACGTTTATCGGCGATCCCTTGTCTGACGAGACGCCGGTTCCGCGCGAGGAACTCGAAGAAATCTTCGCCGACATCCAGGCCGATTTTCGTTACGACCACGAACTGAACGGTTGCCTCAACTGCGGTATCTGCACCGCGACGTGCCCGGCGGCCCACTACTACGATTTCTCACCACGCGAAATTGTCCAGCTACTGTGGACAGAAAATCTCGACGGCATTTACGACGCGATGCAGGAGAAGATCTGGGCCTGCGCCCAGTGTTACACCTGCGCTGCGCGCTGCCCGTTCGGCAATTCCCCGGGCGGTCTCATCATGTTGATGCGCGAAGCCGCGATCAAGCACGGCATGGAGTCGGCGAAGAACGTACTCAGACCGTTCAGCCGCGTCATGCTGAAACTGATCTCAACCGGCAATCAGCTCGCGCCGGACATGATCACCCCGGACCACTTCGCGGACTGGGGACCGAATATCTCAAAAGTCGAAGCGCCGCTGAAAGTGTTGCGCCAGGCGATCCCGATGCCAACCCTGAATACGACGAAGACGGCATGGGAAGTGAATCTGAAAACATCCGTGGAGCTGTACACGATCTGGGAAGCCACCGGCGTGCTCGACCAGCTCGAGACGATTGACGAGAACCTGTTTGACGTCATCACGGACATCATGGATGAGAAACGCGAAGACTGGGAAGACTTCCTCGAGGAAGAAGACGACGAGGACGACGATGATTAGCGGCGCAAACGCCGCGGGAGATCTGCTATGACGAACCGCGAAGACAATCCGTCCGGCGAACGTTTCACCGGCCACGGCGCCGAATGGCGCGCGTCGAACCTGAGCCCGACCGAAGCCGCGCTGGCAACGAGCTGGGTGGAGCAGAAGATCGACCGGCGTTCGATGCTGACGAACACCGACCGCGTGGAAGACGTCCGCGACATCATGTGGCAGCTTGAGAAGGACGGCGAAATCGTTGTCCATCGGGTGAGTGACGAGCACGAGCCGGTGATGGTGAAAACGCTCTATGGCTGGGACAAGAAGATCCCGACAACCCGCCTGTGGCATCACAAGTCGTGCGGTCAGTGCGGCAATATCCCCGGCTATCCCGCCTCGCTGTTGTGGCTCATGAACGAACTCGACATCGAGTATCTCGATGAGACCGATCAAACCTCGTGCACGGCCTGGAACTACCACGGCTCGGGGATTGGCAACATCGAAAGCCTCGCCGCGGTGTTCCTGCGCAATTTCCACCAGGCCTACGTCTCCGCGAAAGCCCAGGGCCTGCCGGAGAATTACTACTACCCGCTCGTGCATTGTGGCACCTCGTTCGGTAATTACAAGGAGGTGCGCAGCTATTTGCTGCACTCCGCCTCGCTGCGCGAACGTACGAAACAAATCCTCGGCAAACTTGGACGCCTGGTTGACGGCAAGCTGCTGATCCCCGAGGAGGTTGTGCATTACTCGGAATGGCTGCACGTGATGCGTGATCGCATCGCCGAACGCCAGGTAATCGATGCGTCTGAAGTTCGCGCCACAATTCATCCGGCCTGCCACGTCTACAAAATGGTGCCGGCTGATGCGATTTACGACGACAAGATCCTCGGCGGCAACCGGGTTGCGGTGTCCACCGGCATCATGGAAGCGCTCGGCACGCAGGTTATCGATTACAAGACCTGGTATGACTGCTGCGGTTTCGGCTTCCGGCACATTATTTCCGAGCGCGAGTTCACGCGTTCCTTCGCGATCGATCGCAAGATCAAGGTTGCCGTGGAAGAGGCGAAAGCCGACGTGATGATCGGCCACGATACCGGCTGTATCACGACGATGGACAAAAACCAGTGGATCGGCAAAGCCGCCGGCAAGGGCTACGATCTGCCGGTGCTCGCGGACTGCCAGTTCGCCGCGCTTGTGTGTGGCGCGCATCCGTACAAGATCGTGCAGTCGCACTGGCATGCGTCATCAACGGAAACCCTGATGGAGAAGCTCGGCATCGACTGGCAGCAGAAAAAGGCCGAGTTCGAAGCCTACCTGAAGCAAATCGAAGCGGGTGGCGAACAGGAAAACCTGTACGACCCGCGGCGCATGATTACGTCCGGACCCGGCTTCAAGGGGATCCGGATCGAGCATCAGGCATGAGCAAGCCGATCCTCGTCGTCGGCGCCGGTCCTGCGGGACTCGCCGCCACTCACGCGCTTGCGCAACTCGGGCAGGCGTCGATCCTCGTCGAGAAAGAAGACACGCTCGGCGGCGCACCGATCCTGTCCGGCTACGCGAAACTCGTACCCAGC
The DNA here is from genome assembly GCA_965216305.1 of Gammaproteobacteria bacterium. Lineage (GTDB taxonomy): Bacteria > Pseudomonadota > Gammaproteobacteria > UBA11873. The sequence goes on from OZ244144.1 coordinate 2,112,401, forward strand.
GAGGAGTGGGCGAAGGACGCGATCGGCGGCATGGTTACACGCAGCGTCGACAGTCCGCTCGTCGACGTACGCGCCGGGACCAGCGTCACGGCATTCGACGGCGAGCCCGGTAATTTCACGGCGAAGCTCGGCAATGGCGACGCGCTCGACGTGTCAGCCGCCGTATTGTGCACGGGCTTCACGCACTTTGATTCCGTGAACAAACCGGAGTGGGGCTTCGGCACATTCGAGGACGTGGTGACGACGACGCAAGTGGAACAGATGATTTCCTCCGGCAAGGGCGTGCGCTGTCCGTCGGACGGGCGCACGCCAAAGCGGGTTGCGATCCTGCTGTGTGTCGGTTCTCGCGATCGCCAGATTGGCCGCGAATGGTGTTCGAAGATTTGCTGTACGGTGTCGGCGAATATCGCGATGGAGATTCGCGAGGAACTGCCGGATTGCCACGTGTATATCTACTACATGGACATCCGTACGTTCGGACTTTACGAGACGAAGTACTACTGGCGCTCGCAGGAAGAGTTCAAGGTGAAGTACATCAAGTCTCGCATCGCCGAGGTGACGTCCGATGGCGAACGTCTGATCGTGAAAGGCGAGGATACGCTCGTGAAGCGACCGATCACGATCCCGTTCGATATGGTTGTGCACGCGATCGGGATGGATCCGAACGTGGATAACCCGACTATCGCCAGCGTGTTCGGAATCGATCTGGAACCGCATGGTTTTATCGGTCGGGGCAATACTTACGGCAATCTTGGCGAGACCTCGCGTCCCGGGGTGTATGTGGCCGGCGCGGCCACCGGCCCGGAAACGATCGACGATTCCATCGCCCAGGCCACCGCCGCGGCAATGGCGGCGCTCGGCAATCAGACCGTACCGGTGGCATCAGCCGGCTGATTGAATGATGCGACCTTTCGCCCGATCCGTCGCGTCCGGTGCGGCCGCCGAACCGGTGGTGCTGCCGCGGCCGCATCTGGATTTAAGCGGGCCGCGTTTGAAAGCGGCGCTGGAGACGCTCGTCGCCGGCAGCGAAGCGCACGGCGGGATCGAGCGCTATGTTGCCGCGGTGAAGCTAAAGCAGGAACTGTTCCGGCAAGCGCTTGCCGATCACGCGGCGCTGCAACTCGAAACGTTCAAGGGCTTGTGTGCGTTCATGGCGAGCGTGCGACGCCGGGTGGGTCCGTATCTCGAGGAAGACGGCTTCCCGACGGTACGCGAAGCTGTCGCCGGCCTGCTCGCGGCATCGGCTGACGCGACGGCCGCGGACGCCGCGCTCGCGGCATTTTGCGCGCGCTTCCCCGAGGATAAATCGCATCGCTGGGTGCGCGACCTCGCGGCGGAAATACTGCACAACACGTATCCGGAACGGTTTCCGCTCATGTGCCGCTGGGTCTGGGATCGGCGGACGAATACCGGTGTGCTGCGCGAAATCTGGTTCGGGGATGATGTCGATCATCGTACGATTGAGGTGGCGAGTGATTATCCGACCTACCTGATGCTGCGCGAGGAGCTGAGCCAGTTTCTCACCGACAACGGCGTGTTCAGCGATGTGCTCGTGTACGTCGATCTGATTTGCGCGCAGGTCTACGCGGACTATATCTGCGCTCAGGGCGGCAGCTACCTGCGCGCGGATTTCAGCTCGCCGGACGACCCCATGGAGCACGCGCGGCGATTGCTCGGGCTTGACGGCGTGCGCGCGGGCAACGGTCGCACCCGCCTGAAAGCGATAAACGGTGAAGCGTTCGTAATCGAGGACGACCAGCCGCTACTCGGAAGGATCGATAACGATGCCGATACATGAGAAATCCCTGATCCGGCCCGAGAATATCAATGCCCACGACGAACTCGTGATCGACGGGGTGGACGTTTCGGGGCACTGGAGCACGTTCATCGAGCCGCGCGTGGTCACGGACTACAACGAGGAACTCGAAGACGAGATCGCCGCGCTGCCCGGCGGGGAGCACATCAACCGTTGCTGGCAATGCGGCTCCTGCACAAACTCATGCACCGTGAACGCAATCGATCCGGAGTTTAATCCGCGCTTCTGGATCTACCTGATCCGCACGGGCATGGAGTCCGAACTGCTGCGCGACAAGGAGCGGATCTGGCAGTGTGTGTCGTGCAACAAATGTACGTATGCGTGCCCGCGCGACGTGTTTCCCGAAGGGGTGATGAAAGCGACAGCGCACTGGCTCGAACTGAAAGGGCACACCCCGAAATCGCCGTCGATGGTGTTCGACGAGGTGTTCACGGAGCAGATCGTCGCCACCGGCAAGATCGAGGAAGGACGCACGCTGCGCCGCTTTCTCGCGCGGACCGGACAGCCATTGATGCAGAACTGGATCGTCGAAATGACGAAACGCATGCTCGTCCATTTGCCCATCCGCATGCTGACGAAAATGGGGCTCGCCGGCATTATCGCCCCGCGTACCCGCGGCTGGGCCCGTGCCGGCGCCGCCATCGACGAATACCGCCGCGAACAGCAGGCCGAGCAGCGCAAGGCGCTGAAACTCGACGAGTTGATTGCGATCGCCGAAACCGAACTCAGCGGCGACGCCGCAGGAGCGCGTAATGGATAAAAAAGCGAAATACGAAAAGGTCGCCTACTACCCGGGCTGTGCGCTCGAAGGCAGCGCCACGGCTTACGACCGTTCCACCCGCGCCGTGGGCAAGGTGCTCGGTCTCGACCTCGTCGAGGTGAAGGACTGGAACTGCTGCGGCGCGATGGAGGTGAAGAACATCGACGCGAAGATTCAGACCTATCTGTCTTCGCGGGTGATGTCGATCGCGGCGAACGAAATGAACATGGATGTTGTTATGGCGCCGTGCAATGGCTGCTATCACAACCTGAAAAAGGCCGAATACGATCTGAAAAACGACGCGGACTCGCGCGAAGTCGTCGGCCGCCTGTCGGACAAGGCCGGGCACGAGGCCTACGCGGCAGGCGGCGTGGAAACAATCCATGCGCTCGACTGGATCCGCGAGACGATCGGAGAGAAGGGCCTCGGGGAACGGGTAAAGAATTCGCTCGCGGGGCTGAAGGTGGCGAATTACTACGGCTGCATGTACACGCGCCCGCGGCATATCTTTCCCGAGAAAGACGCCGGTCCGGGCAGCGAATCGACATCGAAACCGCATTTCATGGACGATCTGCTCGCCGCCGCCGGCGCCGTGAATGTCGAGTTTCCACTGAAGACCGCGTGCTGTGGCGGCGCGCATACCTTGTCCGATAGCGACACCTCGACGAAACTCGTGCTGAACATACTGCGCGCGGCCGAAGCTGCCGGTGCCGAGGTGATTGCGACGGAATGTCCAACCTGCCATTCCGGTCTGGAGATGCACCAGATCCGGGCGGAAACGAATTTCGGCCAGAAAACGCAAGTAAAGATCATCTACTTCACGCAATTGCTCGGTCTCGCGCTCGGCCTGAAACCGCGCAAGGTCGGCCTGCATGAGAACATTTCCGACGCGCTGCCGTTGCTGAAGTCGAAGGGGCTCGCGTGAGCTCACTGGGCGCACTCGCGCATCGGCTCGACGATATCGTCCTGGGTGCCGAGACAAGCCCGGAAGAATTGCTCGCCGCGGGTGAAAGTGTGCTGGAAGCGTGGATACGGGCGCACGATCTCGAACCCACCACGCAGCGACGTGAAGGTTTTCGTCTGCTCGCGCTGCACCGTCAGGGCGCGGCCGGCGAACCAAGTTTCAATGCGTGTCGCGAAACCTGCCGCGAACTCGTCTACCATTACAACCTGCTCACGGGCGATGACGCCGGCGAACGCGATCGGCCTTGCGACCTGAAAATGATGGCGCTCGTCGCCAACCACTTGTTTTTATTCGTCAGCGGCAAGCTCGAGGATCAGGAAATCGGCGATTTCTGTTGTTCCGCAAAGCCGCTGCACGACGACGACGAATCAACAGCTACGGAGACTCACGATGCCTGACGTGCGCGGTTGCCACCTGCCGGAAGACCGGCTTTATGATGTCGACAACCACATCTGGCTGATTGACCTTGGCGATGGCCGGGTGAAAATCGGCATGACCGCGGTGGCGACGGCCATGGCCGGCCAGCTTGTTGCTTTCACGCCGAAGAAGGTCGGTCGTTCGGTCAAGCCGGGAAAATCCTGCGCCACAGTGGAATCCGGCAAGTGGGTGGGACCGGCGAAGTCCGCCGTGGGTGGAGAAGTGCTCGAAGTGAACACGGCACTTGTCGACGAACCGGCGATCGCGAACGGCGATCCCTATGAAGCGGGCTGGATGGTGATTATCCAGGCCGAGGGCTGGGAGGCGGTCAAGGCCGGGCTTGTTGCCGGCGCTGAAGTTGCCGCGCCATACGAAGCAAAAATGGCGGCGGACGGGTTCGACGGTTGCGGCTGAGCACAATGTCGCGTAAAAATTCGCCCGCGTTAACGCTAGCAATATTTCCGAGGTTGGGTGCGTGGTCGTAGCAGAATTGCAGGACAAGGCGGTCGATGCGGCGAACCTGCTGAAATCGATGTCGAATGAATCGCGCTTGCTGATCCTGTGCAATCTCGCCGAGGGTGAGAAATCCGTCGGCGAGTTGCAGGATCTCGTAGCGTTGAGCCAGTCGGCCCTGTCGCAACATCTCGCTGTATTGCGCCGCGATGGCCTCGTCACCACCCGGCGCAGCGCGCAATCCATCTTCTACAGTCTCGCGAGCGAACCCGCGAAAGCCATCATGGCAACGCTGTATGCCTATTTTTGCGCGCCAGAGAAATCTTGATACTGATAATTAAATCAGCTAGTTGCAGTGTGTTTATGATCTAATTCATAATGAATGCGGCGCGACCTGGCGCGCTGCATCTGGCACGCCGGTCGAAACGGATCTTCCGCGCTTTTCATTTGCGCTGTCCGCTTGATGCAAACGCCCGGCACGTTGGTCGCATCACCGACGCCGCGCTCACACGCTGCCGGACAGTCCTACCCGCTGCTTAATTCTCACCTGCGGCGACACACATGCTTCGCTCACTCACTCACACTCTCGCGGCGCGCTGCCGCCTTGTGGTCCTCATCTCGCGCTTTCTGTGGCTACGGCGGATGCAGGCATTTCCTAGAAATGACTTTAAAAAAAATGAATAACTATTTGTAGTTTATATTAAATAAATTACGATTCTTTTAGTCAGCCTGGACTGGCGGTGACATCCCCATCGGAGCTGGCGGGCTGGTGCCCCGCTAACGCCTTCCCCCGGCTCCGGGACCGCCAGACGTCCGCGCCCTTCGCGCCGCCGCATCGCTGCCGTCGATTCCCGCGTGCCGTAGATAATGCTTGCTTCGTTATGGATTCCTCCACTACACTCACCTGCCATACGCTCCCGTATGGCTTCGCGCGCAATTGTCGCGCCAGCAGCCACCGGGGCATGACGCCGGCAGCGGCCGGACAGGGTCAGTCGTTCTGAGGACGACTGATCAGCAGTTTGTACCGGCGCTCGGCGAGTTCGTCGCGCAGAGCCGGATCGATTTCGAGGGAGGTTGTGTACTCGCCGACTTGGTAGAAATACAACGCACGGGCTCTGAGTGACGATTCCACGTCGTCGAATCCCGCCGCCGAAAACAGCGTACGCAGGTAATCGATCCGGCGCTGGTCGATTTCGGCGACGGCCTTCGCGGCCGATTCCTCGAAACGCGCGAATTCGCGCATGGCGACATCGTGGCGCGAATCATCAGTGTGGTGGGTGAAATTGATCACGGCCCTGATCAAACCGGCCGGATCATCGAGACGCTGTACGTCGAGATCTTCGAGAAAGGCGATCTGCTCCTCGCGCCACCAGTCAACCATGCCCTGGAGCAGTTCGTCGCGGTTTTTGAAGTGCCAGTAAAAGCTGCCCTTCGTGACTTTGAGTTCGCGGGCGAGGATTTCGACCTTTACCTGGCCGATCCCGTGCGAAAACAGTACGTCGAGCGCTTTTTGGAGCCACTGGCTGCGGTCGAAGTGTTTTTTTTCTGCGTCGGGCATAAGTCACTCATTGTGATGATGAAGCACAACTGCCGCGCGTCAACGACGCGGTGGGAACGGATTGTAACGAGGGAACCGCCGTACGGGTAAGTATGGGTGAAATTCCCGAACTTTGTAGCCACCCCAACGGGGTGTTGGTTTGAAACTGAGGAGAACACATTGGATTTAGACAACCTGACTGACGAAGTACAGGCGCGCTATCGGACACTCGTGGACGGTAACAGCGATCCGAATGAGTGGGCCTATGCATGGCGCTCCGAGTACAACCGGGGTGGCTTCAAAGCCGTCGACCTGCTCAACCGTGAAGTGATCGACAAGGGCAAGTGTGTGGGCTGCGCTGCGTGCGTGACGATATGTCCCGTTGACGTGTTCGATTATGTCGACGAGCAGCCGAAGGACACGCGCGCGGACGCCTGCGTTTACTGTGAACTGTGCGTCGATGTGTGCCCTGTTCTGCGCCCGACGGACCAGGATCTGCCGGAACAAATTGGCCTGAAACACCCAATCAAGGACGAAGGCTTCGGTCCGTATAACTACGGTTGTTTTGCACGGGTAACCGACAAGGCGCCGAAGATCGACGGCCAGGACGGTGGCGTCTGCAGCGCGCTGCTCGTGCAGATGATGCGCGATGGCGACATCGAAGGTGCCGTTGTCGGCACCGAAGTTCCCGGGAATCCGCAAATGGGCACCGCGAATCTCGCTACCTCGGAAGAGGAAATCCTTGCCGCCGCGCGCTCCCGTTACACCTACCAGCCGAATACCGTTGCGCTCGTCGAGGCAATGAAGCGCGAGATCAAGCCGCTGGCCGTGGTCGGCGTGCCGTGTCAGGTGGACGGCGTGCGGCAGCAGCAATTCAGCAGCATCCGTCTCGATGTCGCGAAGTGGTATCAGCAAAACATCAAACTCGTGATCGGTCTGTATTGCTCCGAGAGCTTTACCGAAGAGGGCATTGGATCGCTTGCCGAAGACCTCGAAGTCACGAAGGCGGACATCAAGAACATCAACATCAAGGGCAAGGTGGTCGTCCAGCTCGCTGACGGCCGGGTCGAGAACAAGTCCCTGAAGGCGTTCGGCAAGTACGCGCGGCCGGCATGCCTTTACTGCATGGACTATTCCGCCGACAACGCGGACATCGGTATGGGCGGGATCGGTCCGGACGGTTATACGTTTACGGTGATCCGCACGGAAGCCGGGCACGAGGCGTGGCAGAAGCTGCTGAAGACCGGCTGGATCGAGACAATTCCGCTTGAGGATCAGCCGAAAGCCGTCGCAATTCTCGCGCGGTTGTCCAAATACAAACGCAACCGGCCGTTGCCGGCGCTGATGCCAACGCTAGAAGAGCGCATGGAAATCGGCAACCTCGATCCGAAGAATTTCTACAAAGATTACGTTGCGCCCGGGAGCGAAACGGAAGAACAGGAGGCGTCGTCATGAGCGCGGAAAAAATCCGGCCGGAACTCGAAGATCTGAACGTCATTGTTTCCGGGCAGGGCGGTGACGGGTCGCTGACCGTAGTCAATTTGCTCGCCTCGGTCCTGCGTCAGAACGGGATGAGCGTGTACACCGAACGCGACGTGCTGTCGCGCATCAAGGGTGGTATCACCGCCGCGACGCTGCGCGCGTTCACCGGAGAACGCTTCACGATTGGCAATAACATCGATCTGCTCGTTGCCTTCGATATCGCGGCGGTACCGAAGAATCTGCGCCAGCTGAACAACAACAGCATCGTGCTGTACGACAATTCCGGTGGCCCGTTGCCGGACGGTGCGCTGCCGCCGGAAGTGCGTGCGTTCGGCGCACCGCTCAGCCGCCAGGCGGTGAAAACATTCCGTCGCGATATCTACAAAAACAGTATCAGCTTTGGCATCATCGGCCGCATTCTCGGCTTGCCCGACGAAACCATGCGGACTTCGTTCAAGGAACGTTTCAAACGCATGGGCCAGCAAATCCTGAAATACAACCTCGACGCACTTGAAGTCGGCCTGAAGCTCGCTGACGAACTCGGCTTTACCGAGGACCAGGGCCTGTACCAGATCAAGGAAATCGAAGCGAAACCGCACATGCTGATCACCGGCAATGAGGCGATGGCGTTCGGGTTTCTTGTTGCTGGCGGCCGCTTCTTCGCCGGTTATCCCATCACCCCGTCGACCGACGTGATGGAGTGGTTGATCAAGTGGGAGCCGAAGTTCGGGGGCGTTGTGCGTCAGGCGGAGGATGAACTGTCGGCTATCAACATGGCCATCGGCGCGGCGCTCACCGGCACGCGCACCATGGTGGCGACGTGTGGTCCGGGTTTGTCGCTGATGCAGGAAGGCCTCGGGCAACTTGGCATGGGCGAGATTCCGCTCGTCGTGGTGGATGCCCAGCGCGGCGGCCCGAGCACGGGCTTGCCGACGAAGCCGGAGCAGAGCGATTTGAATCTGCTCGTGTTCGGTGGTCATGGCGATTTTCCGCGCATCGTCCTCGCGCCGGGGACGCCGGAAGACTGCTTCTATCTCACCGTCGATGCGTGCAACCTCGCGCAACGCTACCAGGTGCCGGTGTTCATCGCCTCCGATCAGGCGCTGAGCCAGAATACCGCAACGATCGACCCGATCGACCTGAGTCGCGTTACGGTCGATCAGGGCAAGCGACTCGACGCAGACGGTCTCGCCGAGCTCGACACCTACAAGCGTTATGCGTTTACGGAAGACGGCGTTTCGCCGTATACCATCCCGGGTACTCCGAATGGCATGTCGCTCGTGACCGGTAATGAGCACGACGAGTTCGGGCTCGTATCCGCCGATCCGGTGAACCGTCAGCGCATGATGGATAAGCGCCAGCAAAAGATGCAGACGATGTTGCCGGAGCTGCCGCGCGCCGGTCGCTACGGCGATCAAAACTCAAAGATCGGTGTGATCGGCATTGGTATGTGTTTCGGGGTCATCCTCGAGGCAATGGACACGCTCGCTGACCGCGGTATCGATGTGCAGTATTTCCAGCCGCGCACCCTGTGGCCCTTGCTCGACGAAACGATCAATTTCGTCAATGAGTGTGACGTCGTCTATGTGCTCGATTTGAACGCCGGCGCGCAGCTGGCGGGACTGTTACTCCACGAAGGCGCGGAACCGTCGCGTATCGTGAATATTCTGCATTACGACGGCACGCCGATCCGCTCCGATGCGGTGGTTAAATTCATCGCCGAGGATCTTGCGGCGCGCGAACAAGTAGGGGAAGTGGCATGACGAAGACATTCAAACCGGCACGCCCGATCTGGTGCGCAGGCTGCGGCGACTTCGGCGTCCAGCAGGCGCTCGAAAACGGCATGACAGCACTCGGCATCGAACCGCATCAGGCGCTTGTAATCGCCGGGATCGGCTGCTCCGGATCGCTGCAGAACAATATTCGCTGTTACGGCTATCACGCCCTGCATGGCCGTGTGCTGCCAACGGCCACCGGCGCGAAGCTTGCGAATGCGAATCTCGCGGTAATCGGCGTTGGCGGCGATGGTGACGGCTACGCGATTGGCGGTGGCCATCTCGTGCATACGCTGAAGCGCAACCCGAGCATCACTTACATCGTGATGAACAACGGCACGTACGGACTCACGAAAGGCCAGGCCTCGCCGACGAGCCCTTCGGGGTTCGGCGAAAACGTCGAGGAAGATCTCGACCCGATCATGATCGGGCTGAGTATTCCGGGCTCAACGTTCATCGCACGCGGCTACACGGGGCAACCGGCGCAACTGCTTGAGCTCACCACTGCCGCGCTCGAACATGCGCAATCGGGACGCGGTTTCGCATTCCTCGAAGTGCTGTCGCCGTGCGTGACGTACAACGACACGTATCGTGCATGGCGCACGGATGTCTTCGACCTCGAACAGGACGCAGATTATGATCCGTCCGACCGGGGCGCCGCATTCATGCGGATGCTGGCACTGCGTGAAGAAGGACGTTTGCCGATCGGCTTGATCTACAAAGGTGAGCGGCCGGCGCTGGAGACACTCGCGACCAACGCCGATTTCCCGGCCCCTGCGCTGCAGGATATCGATCCGGCGAAGCTTGCCGGCAAATACGATGAAGCCCTGAGATCGTTTATGTAAGACCCGGCGCAGAGATCGCCGGATCTGCTTTCCCGGTTCCTCCCACACAATAAGAAATAGCGCAACACCTTGGTGCCTGACCGCACCGCCACATTGATAACGGGACGAGGAACGTCCCGTTTTTTTTTGCCGCGTAATATCTCCGTGCCTGCATGGCAGGCGCCGGACATCCCGATTAACGATTAGCGGAGCGTACGGGGTCGCTGAGAGGGCGGCCGCGCCGATCTGTCGACGCGGCCGGGCGAGCCGTGGGGTCAGGCCACTTTTTGCAGGAACGCCTGCAGATCGGCGTTGAAATCGGAGGGTTTCTCGAGCTGGCAGAAATGGCCGACATCCTTGTACATCTTGAGATCAGCGTTCGGAATGTTGTCGGCCAGAAACTGATTGTGCGCCGGGGTTGTCGCGTTGTCGTCCTCGCCCGCGATTATCAGCGTGGGTTGCTTGATGTCCTTCAGACGGTCGGAAATGTTCCAGTTGAACACGCCGTTCGGATCCGCGGCGCTGGCGAAGAATACGCCTTCGGTAAAATTGCTCGGGGTGCGGAAGCAGCCTTCCATGAACGCCGCAATTTCCGGTCGGTCGATTTTCGATTTTGGCGATACCGCGCCATCCAGCAGCGCGCCGAACACGCCTTTCCAGTCTTTCTGCATTGCCTCGGCTACTTCCGGCGGTGTATCCGCACCGATATTCGTGCCGCTGCTCAGGATCAGGTTGCCGATAACCCGCTCCGGCGCGTCGAGGCTCATTTGCATCGCGGCCATGCCGCCGATTGAATTGCCGACGAGTACGGCCTTGTCGATTCCGGCATCGTCGAGTATCGCCACGACATCAGCGGCCATTTCGCCGAGCGCGTAGCCGGACTCCGGCTTGTCGGACAAGCCATGCCCACGATGGTCAACAAGGATGCAGCGATGATCCTGCGCGAAGATGGGCAGCTGTCCGGCCCAGATGTAGCGGTTCGTGGACCACGGGTGCAGGAAAACGATCGCGGGATCACCCGCGCCGTGGCTTTCGTAGTAAACATTGACTCCGTTGCGATTGACGAATGGCATGTTGTATTCCTCCGGTAGTGCGACGCGCCGTGCGCGGCGTCGGTGGCGACGTGCGTTGCGGCAGGTTCGCCGTGATTATCATAGTTGTTATCTGAAGACGCCGTGCCTGCGCACTCGGGCGGTACCGGCGCCGAATTATTTTTCGAACCTGCACACTGTAATACCAAATTGGCGGATAACTCAATTTCATTGACAGGCCATGGCCATCCGCCGGCCGACGGCACATGCATCGGGCTGTGAGTTTGCGTAATCATTGCACCCGGATATGCTAGGGCGAGTCCCGCGATGAAGCTTCGGGGGTGCTGGTATGTTGTTCCGGATTGCGTTGCCCGTTGGTGCATCCAGGTTCGCCCGGCGGGGCCCTTGCGGCTTGTCGGTGATGAATAATCCGGTGCGAGTGATCGAAGCTTGGCGTCGGGCCCCGCACGCGCGGGACTAACCGGCTTCGCGCGCCACCAGGCGTGAAGTCGACTGCAACAACTCGAAGAGGGAGATACCCATGGGGATTACTAAACGCCTGGCTCCGGCATTCGTTGCCTTCGTTGTGCTGTTCGGTGCGGCTGGCGTCGCGAGCGCCGCCGGTGACCATGGCACGCCACAGGACGACCCAATCTGGAACTGGCCGCCGGAGAAAATCAAAAAGCACGTCCGTACGGTTCGCGCCGGCCGCGATCTGACCCCGGCTAAATGGCCCAATGGCGCGCGCGTCGCCGTGACGTTCTCGTTCGACGTCGATACGGAGCCGGTCTGGATCGGGTTCCAGGAACAGTCGAGCCCGTCTTACATGTCGCGCGGGGAATTCGGTGCGCGCCGTGGCCACACACGCGTGATGGCGCTGCTGGAAAAGCACGACATCCCGGCAACGTTTTTCATTCCGGCGATGTCTATGGAGCTGCACCCCGAGATCATCGAAGGCCTGAAAGACAATCCAAAATACGAAATCGGTTTCCACTCCTACGTGCATGAGAATCCGCTGAAACTCGACGCGACGGATGAGCGGCGTATCTACAAGTACGCGATGGAGATATTCGAAAAGCACGTTGGTCGGCGGCCGGTGGGCTTCCGCTCGGCGGCCTGGGATCTGACGCCCTCAACCATCAAAATCGTGCAGGAGATGGGCTTTCTCTACGAGAGTTCGATGATGGCTGATGAACGGCCCTATATGTTGCTGTCGGAAGGTCAGGAAACCGGGCTCGTCGAACTGCCGGTGGAGTGGATCCTCGACGACTGGCCGCTGTTCCAGATCAGCTGGCCAACCGGCCACGTTGCCATGCGTAATGCTGCCGATGTGATGTCGATCTGGAAGGATGAATTCGATGTTGCCTACGAAGAAGGCACGATGTTTCTGCTGACGATGCACCCGCAGGTCATCGGTCACCGCTACCGCATGAAAATGCTCGATGAGCTCATCACGTACATGAAGAGCAAAGGCGATGTCTGGTTCGCCACCCACGAGCAGATTGCCCGCTACGTGAAAGCCGAAGCAGGCTTGTAGCGCGGCTCGCGGCCGGGCACCTGCGCGCGGGCAGTTCAGGCGTCCGGTTCGTCGGGCAGAATCATCCGCATGAATGAGCCGATCAGTTCGCGCTTCAGGATCGTGTGTTCGCCCGCCCACGGCTTCCTGTAGCCGGCAAACACCGTCAGCCCCTCCATCGAGGCGCACATCAGCAACGCGAGCCGCTCGACCGCGCGCGGTTCGAGTGCGGGGTTGATCTGGGGCAGCAAGGCGAGCAGCGGCGCGCGTGCGCCCTGGTAGAGGCGATCGGTCATATCCGCAACGTGCGGGTCGTGATTCGACAGCGCCCACAGTTCCGGGAAAAACGTTGTCGTTTGCGGACTCAGCAGGTCATCGATCCAGAATTCGAGCACAGCCGCGAGCTGCAGCGAGGGGGAGGCGCCGGCCGCGGTGCGGCGGCGTTCGAACTCCGCGATGTAGGCGTTGAATATCGTCTCGAGCAGTGCTTTGAGCAAATCGTCCTTGCGCGGGAAGTGATAATTCAGATTCCCGAGGGAAATTCCCGCCGCCGCCGCGACCTTGCGCATGGTGAAGCGGCTGTAGCCGAGTTCCATGAACACACTGCGCGCGGCGTCGAGGATGGCGTCTCGCCGATCGTCGGTGCGGGTAGCGGAACTAGGCACCGGCGCCCGCGCCATGCCCAAAGACATCAATCGAGATGCTCACAGCTCGCGTAACCTGCGCAGCTCGTGGCGAAAACACAACATAAACGATGGCTGTTTCCCCGCAAATTCCGATGATCGGCACAAAAGTTGGCATTCCTGCCACGGTAGAGAGTATACTCCCCGCAACACGGTTAGGACACTCGACCTAAAGCCGTATCGCGACGCTGCTGTTCGCACTGAGACCCCTCCGCCGCGCTTCGACCCCGACGGACAACGATGAGGAACGCGTTTATGAAACCTTCGCAATTCACTGCTTCCGGCACTGCAATCCTGCTCGGCCTTGGTGTGGCCGTCGGATCGCAGGCACAGGTACTTGAAGAAGTCGTCGTTACCGCGCAGAAGCGCGAGCAGCAGGCGCAGGACGTCGGCATCTCGATCACCGCCTATTCCGGAGACCAGATCGACGCGCTGGGCTATACGAACGCACAACAGGTGGCCGCGATGGCGCCCGGGGTGAGCACGGTGCAGCCAAACGGTGAAGCGAACTACGCGCTCGGCATTCGCGGTGCGGTGAACTCGGACTTCACGGCAAACCAGGAAAGCCCGATTTCCATCTACGTCGACGAGGTCTACATCAGCCAGATGTCCGGCGCCGGCTTTATGCTGTTCGACCTCGAACGGGTGGAACTGCTGCGCGGCCCCCAGGGCACGCTGTTCGGTCGCAACGCAACCGGCGGTCTTGCGCACTTCATCACGCGCAAACCGAAGCAGGAACGTGACGCTTATGGCCAGTTCACGTTCGGCGAATACGACCAGGTGAAATTTCAGGGCGCCGTCGGCGGTGGCTTGACGCAAAACCTGTCAGCGCGTTTTTCGGTCGCCACGCACCATAACTCAGGTTACGTGAACAATCGTTTGAGCGACGACGACCTGAACAACGCGAACGACTATGCGGGCCGGGTTCAGCTGTTGTGGGAGCCGACCGAGCAGAGCGAGTTCCTGTTCAACGCGCGTTACTCGCTGCAGCAGATCCGCACCGGTTTCTTCGAGAACAAGAGTTCGCGCCCGTTCGGACCCGGCGGCACCGGGGTGCTGACGCCGGGGCAGGGTAACTTCAATGGTTACGAAGACAGCGACGGCGATGTTTTCGCCGGTGACTACGACAAACTCGGTCATAACGATCTCGAGACGTACGGCTTTTCCGGCACGTTCAAGTACGACTTCGGGATGTTCGACTTCACGAGCATCACGGATTACCAGGCGGTCAAGCGCGATTACATCGAGGATTCCGACGCGAGTCCGTTCAACGACTTCAACTTCTTCCTCAGCACGGACTCCGTGCAATGGTCGCAGGAAGCACGCCTGCACGGTCAGACTGACAAACTGGACTGGGTTGCGGGTTTCTACTATCTCGACATCGAGTTCAGCGACGCGGTGGGCGCGGAAGTCCCGCTGCAAGGACTGCTGCCGCCGCCGGCATTGACGGATGGTGCGGGAACGAACTTCGGTTACGACAACCCCTACACGCAGGAAAAGGATTCCTGGTCGCTCTTCGGACAGCTGGAATATTCGTTTACGGATCAGTGGAAAGGTATCGCGGGCCTGCGCTGGATCGAGGAAAACGTCGATCACCGCTACCAGGATAACTTCGTTGCGTTCCAGGATTTCGATGGCTCGAAAAACCGCAACGGCAACCCGAACGTGCTGGCGCAACTCGTGCCCCAGGGTGAGTACCGCGGCAGTTACGACGCCGGCCTGTGGGCGGCGCGGGTCGAAATCGATTTCCAGTGGAGCGACGACCTGCTGCTGTACGCGAGCTGGAACCGCGGCGTGAAAGGGGGTGGCTTCAATGCGCCGCTGTTCACGGACGTCGAACCGTTCCTGACCGACGGCGTAACGCACGACAACATGAAGTTCAACGAGGAAGAACTGAACGCCTACGAAATCGGCTTCAAGTCGTCGCTGTGGGACGGCCTCGCGCGCTTCAACGTGTCCGGTTTCTACAATGACTACGACGACACCTACCAGGCATTTACGATCATCGGCTTGTCGACCCTGCTGCAAAACTCCGAGGCTGACGCGAAAGGTTTCGAGATGGAGTTCATCGCGAACCCGATGCGGGGCATGGATTTCGTTGCCGGGCTCGGCTACATCGATATGGACGTGACCTTGCCGGACGGCTTCAAAACGACGCCGGTGCAGACGCCGGAGCTGAACATCAACGGCCTGATCCGCTACGCTTACCCGGCCTACAGCGGTGAAATCGCCGTGCAGGCAGACTTCGAATACCAGTCGAAGAAATACTTCGCGATGACGAAAGCGTCGTCAATCAAGGAAGGCGGCTATGTTGTCGGCAACGTGCGCGTGAGCTACACCACCGAGGAACGTGACTGGGAAGCGGCATTCTTCGTGAACAACGTCGCGGATGAAGAGTATCTCGTTGCCGGGTTCGACGTTTCGGGTGATTTCGGCTGGACCGAACATTACTACGGCCGCCCGCGCTGGATTGGTGGCAGTATTCGCTACAACTGGGACTAATACCCACGGCACAGAGAATCGAACGGCGCCACCAGGCGCCGTTTTTTTTTGCCCGGGGATGGAACAAGCGGGCGCGGTGTTCACACGAAACTGTCTATGAACACACCCTGACTGCCGAGTGAAGCCGACAGGCCGTTGATGCGCGTATCGAGCACCTTGATCAGCCGATCGAGCAGACCGTTGCCCGGGGCGTCGCGCGTACCGGCGAGCACGTTGCGAAAATCGGTGTAGAAGCGGTCGAGTCGGCGATTGAAACTCCGCCGTTCCAGCGGGTCGACATCGAATGCCGATTCCGGATCGGCGAAGTCGAAATCGACGATGAAGCGCGGTTTCTCTCCGTCGGCCACCGCCAGCCCGACGTCTTCAACCACTGCCGTGAGTTGTCCGCGGAGTTTCTCCGCATCCGTGGCCGCAAGGCCGAGCGTCTGTTCATCGGCAAAAACGTCCTGGACGTTCGTGGCCAGTTCGCGCAGTGACTCGTTGATCAAGCTGACGGCTTTCTTCGACAGACCACCAACGGTGGCGGCGAATGTTTCGGGTGCGATGCCGACGGCGGAGAAAAAGCCGCTTGTGCCGTCATCGAGAACGAGTTCGGTGTTCTTCTGCAGGTTTTCAATCTGCAGACGCTGACTGCCGCTGACGAGTCGCGCCCGTGCGCCTGTGTCCGCCGCATTGATGCGGTTGAGCAGATCACCGAAGGAATCGTTCGCGACGTCTACGGAGATGGCCACCCCGTTGATCGAGAACGTACCGGTGGCGATCCCCGCGAATGCGCCGACGCTGTCAATGCTCAGATCGAGATCACTGTCGGTTCCGGCCGTGAAGATGCCGGGTTCCATGTTCAGCGCGGCGAAAAAACCCGTCGTATCGTTCGTCAGATCGATCGTGTTCGCGCTGCCAGGCGTGTTGCGGGTGAGCGTGAGCAGTTCCGCATCCGCATCGTAGCTCGCGGTGACGTCTGCGGCGGAGCCCGTGATCTTCGCGACGACGGCATTGATCGTATCGTCGGCGTCCACGGTAATCGTGACGCCGTTGACGTCAAAACTCCCGGCGACAACGGCGACACCGGGCTGGAAATTCGGCGCATCGGCGCCGGCGCCATTGAAGGGCTTGTCCGGATCCGGCGCCTCGTCCAGATCGTGCAGCACGTCGACGGTGAACGTGTCGCCGAAGATCACGTTGCCGGAGCCGAGCGTCAGTGTTAACCCGTTGCTGAGCGTATAGACCTGGTCGATCGGATCGCCCGCGGCCACGACGACTGTTTCGCGCACGGAATTGTCCGGCCGCAGAACCTCGAGATTGATGTTGTTGAATCCGTGGATGCCGCTGTTCGCAGCGCGAAACGTCAGCGTCCCGGATCCGTCGGAGCCATCATAGAGACCACCGATCCCGGGATCCGCGGACGACAGCCCCGACCACGCGGGCGCGGTTGGCGAGAATGACGTTGTGATCGTATTCGCCTCACCCGACGACACGCGCACGGCCTGGGTGCGGGTCAGATCCGTCAGACCCAGCGCGGCGCCGGAACTTGCCACGGCGGCGCGGGACGGACGCCGGCGTACATTGCTCAGCAGGGTGTCGAGTTCGACGAGCGAATCGCGCAGTGCGACGGAGTTTTTGAGGAAATCCGTCTGGTCGGCCTGACGCTGTAACGCCGTCGGCCCTGGCGTGGCCGGCTGCTGCGCCGTTGTGCTGCCGCTGCCGGTCAGTGGACTGCGTTGCCCGTTAACGACCGGGTTGAATTCAACCGCCATGAATAAGCCAATTAATTCGGGGGGTTAGTCTGTATCGGCGCCGGGCCAGCGCGCCTGAGCCACACACGGAGATCCGCGTCACAGTTTCGTCGCCGCCGGCACGGCGTGGATCGGCACGGCAGCGAGTGGCGCCAGCGTTAGCCCGGCTGACGGCCTAAGGCGCAGGGGCCACGAGCTGATCGATCGCGCCGAAGATCGAACACCCGTCGCGGTCGAGCATTTCTATGCGCACGCGGTCACCGAACTGCAGAAACGGCGTTCGCGGCTTCCCGGATTCGATTGTTTCCAGCATCCGCTGCTCGGCCAGACAGGCAGACCCCGTCGAGCGATCGTAGTTCGAGATGGTGCCGGAGCCGATGATGGTGCCGGCGCCGAGCCGGCGGGTCAGCGTTGTATGTTCGATGAGGCGGTGAAAATTGAACGTCATATCGACACCGCACAGGGGCTCACCGTAGCGTTCGCCATTGAGGTGTACCGTCAGCGGACGATGGATTGTGCCATCGCGCCAGTCCTGGCCGAGTTCGTCCGGGGTGACGGCAACCGGGGAAAAAGCGGTCGCGGGCTTGCCCTGGTAGAAACCGAATCCTTTCGCGAGTTCCGTCGGGATCAGATTCCGCAATGAGACGTCGTTGACGAGCATGAGGAGTTTGATGTGGTCGCCGGCCTCGGTGGCTTGCGTACCCATTGGTACGTCGTCGGTGACTACGGCCGTTTCGCCTTCGAGGTCGATGCCGTACTCTTGCGCTGGTACGACGATGGGATCGTGCGGGCCGACGAAGTCGTCCGATCCGCCCTGGTATACGAGCGGCTCATGCCAGAACGAATCCGGCAGTTCCGCGCCGCGCGCCTTGCGCACAAGCTCGACGTGGTTCACATACGCGCTGCCGTCAACCCAGTGGTACGCACGCGGCAGGGGTGCGGCGCAGGCGTTGGCATCAAACGGAAATGCGTCGTCGCGGCGGCCGTCGAGCAGGTCGGCGTAAATGCGCTCGAGTTCGGGAGCGATGTGCTGCCAGTCATCAAGTGCCGCCTGCAGCGTGCGGGCTATTTCTGTCACGCGGACGGCGTGACGCAGGGCGCGGTCGACGACGATGAGTTCGCCGTCGCGGCCACCCGATTTCAGGCTCGCGAGTTTCACGTTTGTCTGCTCCGATTGCGGTGAGGCGGCGAAAGTTCTCCGCCTGCAGCAAAGAAACTATACTCGGTTCACTATGGCAGCAGATACCCACACGCCACGGCAATATCTCTCCGGTTTCGGCAACGAGCACAGCACGGAAGCTTTGCCGGGCGCGTTGCCGCGGGGGCAGTTCTCGCCGCAGCAAGTACCCTACGGCCTGTACGCGGAGAAATTCAGCACCACAGCATTTACCGCGCCGCGGGCGAATAACCGTCGAACCTGGTTCTACCGTATCCGACCGTCCGTTACGCACGGCGGCTTCGTCGCGCGCGAACATCCCGGGATCGCATTCGCGCCACTGGTCGATCCGCTAACGCCGCCGGTACCGCTGCGCTGGGATCCGTTCCCCGTCCCGGTGGCGAAAACGGACTTCGTTGATGGCTTGCTGACGATTGCGGTCAACGGATCGCTGGCGTCGCAGGCGGGCATGGCGGTGCATTTGTATCTTGCCAACGCGTCCATGCACGATCGTTACTTCGTTGACGCGGATGGTGAGTTACTCATCGTACCGCAACAGGGACGGCTCATTGTGCGCACGGAATGCGGGGTGCTCGAACTCGGGCCCGGAGAAATTTGCGTCATTCCGCGCGGGATGAAATTCCGCATCGAACTTCCCGACGGCAAGAGTCGCGGCTACGTGTGTGAAAATTACGCCGCGCCGTTCGCGCTGCCGGAGCGCGGTCCTGTCGGGTCCGATGGCTTCGCGAATGACCGCGATTTCCTCGCGCCGGTGGCCGCGTTCGAGGATCGCGACGGTGAGTTTGAGCTCGTGAGCAAATTCATGGGGCGGATATATGCGGCGACGATCGCGCACTCGCCGCTCGATGTCGTGGCCTGGGTCGGCACGTCCGTGCCGTATAAATATGATCTCAACCGGTTCATGGCGCTTAACAGTGTCAGTTTTGATCACCCCGATCCGTCGATCTTCACGGTGTTGACGTCCGCGTCGGATTCAGCCGGGATCGCGAACGTCGATTTCGTGATTTTTCCGCCGCGCTGGATGGTGGCCGAAGGCACGTTCCGGCCGCCGTGGTTTCATCGCAACTTCATGAGCGAGTTCATGGGGCTGGTCACCGGTCAGTACGATGCGAAGAAAGCCGGGTTTGAACCCGGTGGCATGAGCCTGCACAACTGCATGGTGCCGCACGGGCCGGAAGCGGCGGTTTTCGAACGCGCGAGCACTGCGAAGCTCGAGCCGGTGAAGCAGGAGAACACAATGGCATTCATGTTCGAGTCGCGTTACGTGATCGAACCCACGGCCATGGCGCTGTCGTCACCCCATCTGCAAACGAATTACGCGGCGTGCTGGGAGGGCCTGGTCCGGCATTTCGAAACAGGCCCGGAGGCTGGATAAGCGCGCCTTCATGCGCCGCGGCTAAATCCGTAGCGGCAATGCAGTGAAGCCGCGAAATCGCGCGCGCTGAGCGCGGACGGGGATACCGTCCGCTTGCAGCCTGGGAAAGCGCTGCAACAAGCGTCCGATCGCTACCTTTGCTTCGAGCCGCGCGACCGCCATGCCGGCGCACGCATGGATCCCGCCGCCGAACGCGAGGTGCGGGTTCGGCGCGCGCTGAATATCCAGTTCATCGGGATCCTCGAACACCGCAGGGTCGCGATTTGCCGCTCCGATGGCGAGCGTAAACGTCGTGCCGGCTGCGTATTCGACATCGTCGAACACGGCGGGTTTCGTGGTGATTCGATTACCAAGCTGGACCGGCGCTTCGAAGCGCAGGAATTCCTCGACAGCGCCATCGATCAACGCCGGCTGTTCGCGCAAGCCACGCAGTTGAGCCGGCTGTTGCAGCAGGGCGTGGATCCCATTGCCGATCAGGTTCGTCGTCGTTTCGTGCCCGGCGTTCAGCAAGAATATGCACTGGTGATAGATCTGATGGTCCGACAGGCGAAAGTCATCGGATTCCCATTTCAGCAGGCGCGTGATGATGTCGTCGCCTGCAAGATGCGCGCGACGTGTGCTGATCAGATCGGAGAGGAAATCGACGAACTCAGTGACGGCGCGGTTACCGTCCGAGAGCATCTTCGCATCGACGCCGAACTCGAGTGCGCCGAGAATTGCTGCCGACCACGCGCGTAGCGGACCGCGGTCGTCGTGCGCAAGGTTCAACAGATTGCCGATAACCTCGATCGGTATGACGCTCGCGAAATCATCCATCATGTCGAACGACCGCTTGTCGGCGATGTCGTCGAGGAGGCCGTCGACGAGACGCATGAGTGCGGGCTCCATGCCCGCGACAACGCGCGGCGCGAGCGCGTCGCCGATCGCCTTGCGTACGCTCGTGTGCAGCGGCGGATCGTTGAATACGAGGCTCGTTGTGTGGTGGTGGTAGAGCGGGCCGTCGCCGAACAGCGGTTTGAATTGCGCTTCCTTTGCCGAGCTGAACGTTTTCGGATCGCGATAAATACGGACCAGATCCGCATGGCGGGTGACGAATACGGTGTTATCGGGACAGCGATGCAGCGGCGCGTGCCGGCGTAATGCATGGAATGTCGGATACGGGTTGTCGTAGAACTCAGCGCTGAGACGGCGCGGATTAAACGTCGCTACGAGATCAAGATCGGATATCGCCATTGCGGTCGATTGCGGATCACCGAATGTTAACAAGCGGAAGTCTAGCAGCCTGTTGAACGCGGTGTCGAAATCCGTGGGCTAAACAGGTGTGCGTAAACTTGAGACGCGACGACTTCGGGACCGGGATCGCACTCTGCACCCCATCCCTGTCCCTTCCCCTCCCACATCGATTAACTGGGGAGGGGAAGGGTGCCTGGTCCATCGAGGTTAGGGTTGCATAATTTGAAGCACGTATTTAGTGCTCAGCGAAGAACACGAGTGTGTCACGCGCACTTCGTTTCGTGTGCCGGACAGCAAATGCGGTTGCGTGCGCTTAATTCGCCAACTCTCGGAGTTGTTCGCCCAGCAGCGCGAATTCCTCTGCGCGCAATGAAGTACGGCGCCATGCGAGGCCAATCTGCCGCGCCGCGGCGTGCGCGAGGGGAATCAGCTTGATATCGCAGCCGCGCGTGATCCCGGCATCGATTGCCAGATTCGGCAACAGCGTCACCCCGAGCCTGGCCGCAACCATTTGTACGAGAGTATGCAGACTGCTCGCCGCGAACTGCGCGCGAATTTTTCCGTCGGCCAGTTGACACGCGTCGAGTGCGTGACCGCGCAGACAGTGACCTTCCTCGAGCAGCAACAGGGGTTCGTGCGCGAGCGTAGTGAGCGCGATGCGGCGTTCGCGTGCCAGCGGATGATGCTTGCTGCACGCAAACTGGAATCCATCCTCGAACAGGACTTCGCAGTCGAGGTCTTCGGTGTCGTAGGGCAGGGCAATCAAGGCAACGTCGATATCGCCCGCTCGCAGATGGCCGAGCAAGGCGTCGGTCTGTTCTTCGCGCAGGTATAGCTGCAAACCCGGGTAGCGTCGGCTTAGCTTCGGCAATACGCGTGGCAACAGAAACGGGCTGATGGTGGGAATCACACCGAGCCGCATGGCGCCGGTCATGGGCTCGTGGTTCGCCGCCGCGAGATCCATGATGTCCTGTGCATCACGCAGCAGCAGGCGTGCCCGTGCCGCGATTTCATTGCCAATTGGGGTCATCAGTACGCGACGCTTTGTGCGCTCCGCCAACGCCACCCCGACGACGTGCTCAAGGTCGCGGATCCCGGCGCTTAAGGTAGACGGGGTGATGTTGCAGCGCTCCGATGCGCGCGCGAAATGCAGGGTGTCGGCAAGCGCGACGAGGTATTCCAGTTGCTTCAGGCTCGGCAGCAGCTTCATGAAGGATCTGTTTATATTCGTAAAAACCGAATAATAGATGAATAATTAATCGCTTTATAGGTTTAATCTCCAGCGCTAATCTCCCTCGCAAGCGCTCACCAGACACCAGGAGACGAGGGGATGAATCGCAGGCTCGCCATGAAGACCGCTACTTACGGCGTGATCCACGTAACCGTGGCAACGTCCATCGCCTATCTGCTCACTGGCGACTTCGCCGCCGCGGCCGGAATCGGTTTGCTGGAACCAATCGTACAGACCGGCGTGTTCGCGATTCACGAACGAATCTGGGAGGCGACAGCGATCACGCGGGCTACGCCGCTCGGGAGCGCGATGGGCGGCCGTGGTCGCGCGTGCTGCCTGCCGATCGCTGCCCGCTTGACGAGCGACAACCCGGACCTGGCTCGGGCCGCCTAGGCTGGCCCTGTTAGTGACGGTGCAGCCGCGCGCAAACGATGAAGTAACAGAACTCAATCGCTCATAAGCGGAGAAAATCATGATGGAATCGAACGGCAAACCAACGGGCAAATGTCCCGTAATGCATGGTGGCGCCACGTCGACCGGGACGTCGAACAGGGCGTGGTGGCCAAAATCGCTGAACCTCGACATCCTGCACCAGCAGGACACGAAGACGAACCCGTATGGCCCGGACTTCGATTACCGCAAGGAGCTCGCGAAGCTCGACGTCGCCGCATTGAAACAGGATCTGCATGCACTCATGACAGACAGCCAGGATTGGTGGCCGGCGGATTGGGGTCATTATGGCGGTCTGATGATCCGCATGGCGTGGCATTCGGCCGGTACTTATCGCATTGCCGACGGCCGCGGCGGTGGCGGTACTGGTAACCAGCGTTTTGCGCCAATCAACTCCTGGCCCGACAACGTCAATCTCGATAAGGCACGGCGCTTGCTGTGGCCGATCAAAAAGAAATACGGCAACCGGATCAGCTGGGCGGATCTGATGCTGCTCGCCGGCACGATCGCCTACGAGTCGATGGGCCTGAAGACTTACGGTTTCGCGTTTGGTCGCGAAGACATCTGGCAGCCCGAAGCGGATACGTATTGGGGCTCTGAGAAAGAATGGCTTGCGCCCAGCGGCAGCGCCGGCAGTCGTTATTCCGGCGAGCGTGATCTGGAAAATCCGCTGGCCGCGGTGATGATGGGGCTGATCTATGTCAACCCCGAAGGCGTTGATGGCAATCCCGATCCGCTCAGGACCGCGCACGACATGCGGATAACTTTCGAGCGCATGGCGATGGATGACGAGGAAACCGTCGCCCTTACCGCGGGCGGGCACACGGTCGGTAAATGCCATGGCAACGGTGATGCGGGTTCGCTGAGTCCGGACCCGGAAGGCGCCGAACTCGAAGACCAGGGCTTTGGCTGGATCAACAAGACCCGGCGCGGCGTTGGTCGCGATAGCGTGACGAGCGGTATCGAAGGCGCCTGGACGACGCACCCGACGCGCTGGGACGGCGGTTATTTCGACATGCTGCTGAAACATGACTGGGAGCTGAAAAAGAGTCCGGCCGGCGCCTGGCAGTGGGAGCCCGTGAGTATCGAGGAAGCCGATCGACCGCTCGATGTCGAGGACCCCTCGATTCGTCGCAACCCGATCATGACCGATGCCGACATGGCATTGAAGATGGATCCCGAGTACCGAAAAATTTCGCAGCGCTTCCACCAGGATCCGGCGTACTTCTCGGACGTATTCGCGCGCGCCTGGTTCAAGCTGACCCATCGTGACATGGGGCCGAAGTCCCGCTACCTCGGTCCGGACGTGCCGAGTGAGGATTTGCTCTGGCAGGATCCGGTGCCGGCGGGACGCGCGGACTACGACGTGGACGCCGTCAAGGCGAAGATCGCGGCCAGCGGACTGTCTGTCGGCGACATGGTAGCGACCGCGTGGGACAGCGCACGCACATTTCGCGGTTCCGACAAGCGGGGCGGCGCGAACGGTGCGCGGATCCGTCTGGCGCCGCAGAAAGACTGGGCGGGGAATGAACCCGCACGTCTGACGAACGTGCTCGAAGTGCTGGAAGTGATTGCCGCGGCGTGCGGCATCAGCGTCGCCGATACGATCGTGCTGGCGGGTAACGTCGGCGTGGAGCAGGCGGCCGCGGCGGCCGGTGTGCGGTTAACCGTGCCTTTCGCGCCGGGTCGTGGCGATGCCAGCGACGCGATGACGGACGCTGCATCGTTCGATGTACTGGAACCCCTGGCCGACGGTTACCGCAACTGGCTCAAGCAGGACTACGTCGTCACCGCGGAAGAACTCTTGCTCGACCGGACGCAGTTGCTGGGCTTGACCGCGCACGAGATGACGGCACTCGTCGGTGGCATGCGCGTCCTCGGTACGAACCACGGCGGGACCCGGCACGGCGTGTTCACGGATCGCGTGGGTGTGTTGAGTAATGACTTTTTCGTCAACCTGACGGACATGGCCTGCGCATGGGAGCCGACGGACGCAAATCTCTATGCCATCCGCGATCGCAAGACGGGCACGGTGAAGTGGACCGCCACGCGGGTGGATCTCGTATTTGGCTCGAACGCGATCCTGCGCGCTTATGCTGAAGTCTATGCCCAGGATGACGCGCGGGAAAAATTCGTGCGGGATTTCGTCGCCGCGTGGGCGAAGGTCATGAATGCGGATCGCTTCGACCTTGCCTGAGCCTGCAACCACGGCGTTGTGTCGCAAGGACATGCGGCGCAACGCAGGTGGCTGCCAGCGCGACGGTTCATCCTGATGGTGACAATAGACGTGTGCCTGCTCGGTGCGCGGCGCCGCTCGATTGCGGAGCGGCCGGCAGCCGCGTAGAACAAAACGGCGGGTCGGCGTCGACGCGAACCTCATGCTGGCCCGGACAGGGACGCCGGGAGGGCCGCTGGCATTAACATTGAGGCCGCATCGGGGCGGGACAGGGTCGCAACCGCGACCCCCACCCGGGCGCGGCGACAAACATTCTTTATCCCGGGTGTCTCAACAGTTTGCGCGGCCAGGCTGGTTTCGCTTCGTTCCGCGGCCGCGGGCACGCAGTGCTGCATCGGGGCAGGCGTGGCGTTCAGCGCCTCGCTGTGAAGGGAAAAATACCGGAAACCGGCGGTGCAACTGTGTTAGGTTTTTACTTCATCCGTGAATGACGGTCGGCGCGCAATGCCGACAGCCTATCTACCCGACCGGAGGAAGACGCAAGCGATGAAAGCCTTCACGAGTATTTTATCCGGCCTCGCGTTCGCCCTGAGCAGCGCGCCTGCGCTGTCGGCACTGTCCCCATTCGGCTGTGACGGCGGCATTACCACGGTCTACACCCTGAGTCTCGAACCTGCCGCCAGCGCCCCCGTTTTCGCGAATTCTGTCGTGTGCGGTCCGGTCGAGGATGCCCGCTCGACCGCTGATGGAGAAAGCATCAATGTCGCGTCCCTGGACAGCGATGCGGGGGTTACGCTGGGCGCGGGGGCCGCTATCCTTGGCGACGGCTTGTCCACGCAGTCATTCGTTCAGGGCGGGGCTATTTTTGATTTCATTCCGCGCCGCATGGATGGCCAGAGCGGCCTTGGTGAAATCACTTACACGGCGCGAGCCACCCTGTTGGAACATACGTTTACCGGGCAAGGCCAGTTTGACGCGTCCATCCGTAACCAGGCCTCGGTTGTGATCAGCGAAATTGACGAAGACGGCAATATCGTCAGCGTCAAGAGTTCGGAGCGACTTATCATCGGGACCATCCCGGCATTTGGCATCGACGAGTTTGAAGAATTCGGCCAGTCGGTGCAGATCGTCTCGGGACGACGTTACATCATTACGTTGACGGGCCTGGTGGATATTGCATTAACGTCGCGCTTCGATTCCGACACCTTCACCTATGGGAAGGCGTTTTATTCAACGTCGCTCGGCTTGTCCGCGCAGATACTCGCGCCGGCAGGCTGGGAACTCGAATATCCCGGCGGCGTGCAAACGACGCTCGGCGACTACCCGCCGTTCAATACGCCGGCTCTCGTGCCATTACCCGGAGGTCTCGCGCTGGTGCTGGCGCCGCTTGCAGGACTGGGCTGGCGCCGCCGCGCGACCCGGCGGCGCGCGTAAGCGGAAACCGCAGCGGGCCGGCGCTTTTTGCTCGCTGCCTGCCCGCGCTGCGACGGCGATGATCCTGAGCGCGAGCCATGCCGTTGTGTTGCCGCCGGCGTTACTTCCGGACGCTGCCTGGTGTCACCGTGATCCTTACCTCACAATGCCGTTCGCGCATGAAGGCCGTCGCTACCGCTGGCTGGAAAGTGGTCGGGCGGAACCCGGAGACCTGGGGTAAGGAATCTCCGCGCGCGGGGAGCATCACGTGGACTCCGCCCGACCGTCGAACATCGAACTGCGCTAGGGGTGCGTCCCGGTCGCGGCACACGCGTGATCCGGGCGTTCGCTGCAGGTATGACTCGCGGTAACGAGGGTTGTTACCGCGGCCGGTGATCGCGGCGCGCCCGTCGCCAGCGACACATCGGCGGCGTCCGGCAAGTACAGCACGCCGCTCAGTTCCGCGCGCACGAAGCGGTGTTGCTGAACGAGTTCCTCATGCCCCGCGTACACGGCTTGTGGCAGGACGATCGCGGAACCCAGTGCGAGAGTCAGGACGTGAATACGTGTGATCAATTGCATGTGTGTTGGACTCCATCTGTTGTTCGTGCAGCGGGTTTCCATGCTATTCACCCCGCGCGCAACAGTGGGTCTACAATGCGTAAATTACTGTAACCGGAACCACCCGGTTCCACCGGACAATCGAGACGATGAGGGGACGACAACATGCAGTCAAACTGCTGGGATGACGCAACGGAATATGACTACGCCGCAATCGTGGATGGCTTGAATCGATACCTGCGCCTGAAGACGGTTCCAATCGGCATGAAGCGTTTCGCCACCGTTGCCGAGATGGAAACGATCCCCCGTTTGCGCCGGCCCGACCCGGCGGAGAAGCTTGCCATGGATCAGGTTGTCGGACAGAGCCGCTGGCTCGGTTGGACGATCGGGGTGACGATGGACAACCTGATGGGTGCGCAATGCGGGGCTGTCGTTGGCCTGCATCCGCCGACGACGGAATGGTTGAGCGGCGCGCACATGACGGGTGTGTGGTATGGCACGCTCGAGGACAGCGGCGCACACCAACAGGCGATGAGTTGCGCGTCGTACGGTGATTACGAGTCGCTTGTGGTGTCACCGTTAACCTCGGGACGTCTCGGCAATCCCGACATCTGCCTTATTTACGCGACACCGGGCCAGATGATTACGCTGATCAACGGTCTGCAATACCGCAACTACAAAAAATACAGCTTCACCTGCGTGGGTGAAAGCGCGTGTGCGGATTCGTGGGGCAATGCACTGAAGACCGGCGAACCCTCGGTCTCGATACCGTGTTACGCCGAGCGCAAATTCGGCGGCGTACTCGACGAGGAAATGCTGATTGCGCTGCCACCGAAATTTCTGCCCGCGATTGTCGAGGGTCTCGCCGCGCTCAGCGCAAACGGCCTGCGCTATCCGATCCCGAATCACGGCATCCAGAAGTCGCCGCTCGACAGCATCCAGGCGAGTTACGGCAGCGAACGGGTCTGAGTCGGCTTGCGCTGGTAGGTCGCGTGCCGGCGCACCTAATCGCGGTCCGTGCCGCGTGTCGCGTTGCCCACCGGCGCCGCAAACGCATCCGAGATCAGCGCATCGACGCTGTCGCCCGTCAGTGAGCGCAGGAACGCGGCCAGATCCGCGCGTTCCTGTGAACTGAGGGTGAGCGGCTTGATTAACGGGTCGAGCAGTTCATTGTCGATGCCGCCGCCGGCATAGAATTCTATAACCGCTTCGAGCGAAGTCAGCGAGCCGTCATGCATGTACGGCGCGGTCAGCGCGACGTTGCGCAGGCTCGGCGTGCGGTACTTCCAGCGGTCGGCGGGATCCTGGGTGATTTCGTAAAAGCCGAGGTCGGCGGGCGGTGTCTCCGCTGAGTCCGCCACCGCGGTCGGGTCGACGTCGATGAACACGCCGGGCGCCAGCAGCACCCGCTGCGGTTCGCTCGGTGCGGGTCGCATTGAACGCTCGTAACCGATCCCCGTGTTGTGCACGCCGTGGTCCGTGAACAGGGCGTGGTCGTCGCCGACGAGGTGACACGAACTGCAGTTCCCCTTGCCGGTGAAAATCGCGAAGCCGCGCTTGACGTCTTCGCCGACGGCAGCGGTTTCACCGCCAAAGTGCCAGCGGTCGAACGGACTGTTGGCAGACACGATCGTGCGTTCGTAGCTCGCGAGCGCCTTGCCGATGGTCATGATCCCTGCCGCCTCGCCGTCGAACGCCTGTTCGAACAGGCCGGCGTAATCCGCCAGCGCGGCGATCCGGTTGACGACTGCGCTGATGGACGGGTTCGCCATCTCGTTGAACGCAAGCAGCGGTTGCCACACCTGGTGCTCGAGCCGGTCATCGCGGCCGTCATGAAACAGCCGCCGCATATAGCCGACGTTATAAAGTGTCGGGGCGTTACGCCGTACGGTACGGCCCTCGAGTCCTACTGCCATGGCGAGTTCGTTGTGCGCGAAACCCTGTTCCGGCACGTGGCACATGGCGCAGGAGATCGTCTGATTCAGCGACAGGCGCCGATCGAAAAACAGTTTACGGCCGAGCGCGACTTTAGCCGGCGACAGCGGATTGTCCGCTGGCACATCGAGCGCTGGCAGACCCAGCGGCGGCGGGTTCGTCAGCGCCAGCAGATCCCGGGCTACGCCGCGACGATTCGGCAGGTGGCCGGAACGCGTCGCATAGTCGCTCGTCGCGTAGCCATCCTTGTTGTCGCCGGCGCCGTGCAGTGTATTGCCGTCGAGGGCGACAGGCATCGGGGCCGCGCCGCCGCGCTGGGCGATTACCGTTTTGATGTCGTTGACTATCGTGTCCGCGTGCAGGAACGACACACTGTAGATGTTGCGGATCTGGCGCGCTGCATCGATCAAATACACGCGCAGTATGTGTGAGTAGCGACCGGAAGGATTGCCGCCGGCATCGTACTCCATGGCCACGGTCTGATTGTAGCTTGCGAGTATGGGATCGAGTTGCTCGTTGCTGTCGCAAGTGAGGAAGCGCCAGTCCGCACCGTCCGGCCGGAAGTTACCGCCATAATCCGCCATCACCTGCGGGGTGTCGTTCATCGGGTCGAAGCTCAGCGAAACGAACCGCACGGCACCACGCAACTCGGGATCGTCATGGATCCGCCTCGCCACCTGGCTCAATACGTAGGTTGCGAGTGGACAGCCGTTGACGTCGTCGCAGCTCGTGTACACGAAACTCATGAGCACGGGTTTATCGCCGAGCAGGCTCGCGAGACGGATAGCGCTGCCGTCGCTGCCGAGCACCTCACCGTCTCCGGCCACGCCGAGTACCGGTAACTCGTACGAACCCGCGGCCGGCGCCTCGAACGTGAGTTCGGCGTAGCCGGGCGCGAGCACTACCGGTGGCGTTTTCGGGTCATGCTGCTCCCCATGGGCGAACGCGCCCACGGGGAGGGCAAGTGCGCCGAGCAGCAGCGCTGCCCGGCGGAGGAGGTGTCGAAGTTGTGTGCGCTTGCGCAGTATCCCCATCAATGCGTGGCGATGAAGGTGTCGCTTGCCTCAGCCGGCTTCGCACCGTACAGGGCGTGCGAGCCGAAACGCATCTGGTGCGGACGGCCGAGTTTCAGCGCGCGGAAATCGAGCGTGAATTTATGCACGAGCTTGCCGTCTTTCCAGTCGTAGGCCTTGAAGTAATCGAGATCCTTGCCTTCCGGGGCGGTTTTCTTGTCCCAGTTTCCGAGCAGTGAAGACGTGTAATACAGCCGGGTACCATCCCAGCTCTGCGACACCATGTTCACCTGGGCGCCCATTTCCTCAACCAGTGTTTCTTTCGGCGCGTGCGGATCGGTGATGTCGAAACGACGGGTCATGCCGTCGTTCCACGTATTCACCCACAATTCCTTGTCGTCCGCACTGATTGAGATGTCCACCGGCAGCGGGATCTTGCTGGCATCGCCAATATCGGCGACTTCTTTCGCCTGCCATTCCCCGGCATCGTCGGTGTAGATCAACCAGATTTTCGACGTCAACGCGGTTGTCGTAAAACAGTAATCATTCTGCGCTCCCCAGGCGCAACGCACTTCGAGCGGTGCGCCCGGTACGTCGAGAATCTTTTTCGGTTTACGGGTGTGCAGATTCCATACGACGACGGTGTTGCCAAAGCGCTTCATCGCTTCCGGATCGGCCATCATCTTGCCAAGGTCCATCATGTAGTTGTTCCAGCCCGTGAACGACGACGTCACCATGACGTTCAATCGCGGCAACGCGCGCAGATCGTAGCCATAACCATCGGCGAACTGGCCGCTTTTCTCCGCGCCGTTCAGGTTTTCGTCGGTGGGCATCCAGTACGTCGCGACGTATTCGCCGTCGTTCGTGTACTCGGCCATGCCGGTACGGCCGCCGTGATCCTTGTCGTTCGACAAGCCGGTCACGAGCATGCGGCCGGGCAGGGCGTAGGTCGTGTGCGGACCGACGATGCCACCGGTTTTCGCGGTGAAATCGTCGATGGTCTGATGCAGTGTCGGCTTTGCCGGATTCGTGTGCACGTCGAAGATAAAGATCCGGTTCGTATCGAGACCGGCAGCCCACAGATAATGACGGTCGTCAGTCAGTCCGGAATGATGTGCCTCGTTGCGTCCGCCAACCGAAAGGCTGTCGATGATCTGGCCGTACTTCGGCGAGTTCGGGTTGACGTCAACGGTGACGAGCTTGTCCGAGCCGTCGCCGACACCTTCGATCCCGAGCGTCCACACGTAGACGTAGTCTTCCTGACCGACAATTTTCGCCATGTACGGCGACATGCAGGTCTCGTCGGCGATCGTTGCAAATGGCAGCAATCCGAGACAGACGACAAGCAGACGCTGCGTTGCCGCCGCCAGGCGGCGGGATATTGTGGAATTTCCGTTCATAGCACTCTCACCCTCAGGAGTTGCGCGCCGTCCGGCGCGATTGTCGTGACTCTATCACAGCACTTCAGTTGTCCGGGCCGCAGGTTCGGCGCGGCAGAACCGGGATTTCGGGTCGGTCCGTAACTTCTGATATTGATATTATTTCGATATAACCTTATAACCGAAGGGTAGGCGTAGCAAGTAGTAAAAGCGGCCAGCGTGCGCTGCTGGACGCCCGGCAAACGGGCGGTTTACAGTGACCTCGCAGGTAAGCTCAACGACAAGCGACGGTCACGGACCGCGGGGGGAGTTCGCGATGTGGAAATATCTCCGGTTTGGTTACTTTCACTGGATCTGGTTTGCCGTCGCCTGGGCCGGCTTGCTGCTTGGCGGGGCGTGGATGTGGCTCGGGGTCGCTTACGTGTTCATCGTCGGCGTCGGCGGTGAAATCCTCACCCGCGACTACGTCGACGACTCAAGCCCGCAGTACAGTTTTCCCTTCATCCACGATCTGATTCTCTATTCCACCGCAATCGGCCTGTTTGCCAGCGTTGCGCTGCTGACGTGGAGCGCAAGCGGCGCCGACTGGTTCGGTGTCGGCGCGGCGATCAACGCCGCACTGGCCGATGCCGGGCTCAACTATAACGTCCTCGCCGTGCGCGCAGCGAACGCGTGGTACGACTACCTCGGCGCAGCGTTGTGTGTCGGCGCCTTGCTCGGGGTCACGGGTATCGCCTGCTCGCATGAATTGACACACCGCACGGGGAATCCATTCGACCTGTGGGTGGGGCGCTGGGTATTCGCGCTGATGTTCGGCACGAACTTCGCCACCGAGCATGTTTACGGCCATCACAAGGAACTCGGACATCCCGAGATCGATCCGGTCTCGCCGCGACGCGGGGTCGGCTTCTACCATTTCCTGACCGTGGGACAATGGCGTCAGTGGCGCGGGGGTTTCGCGGTCGAGGCGAAACGTTTGCGTGCGCTCGGCAAATCGCCGCTGTCGCCGCTGCATAATCGCGTGATCCACGCCTACCTGCGCGGCACACTTGTTGCCGCGCTGATCTTTCTCGGCGCCGGTTGGCCCGGTATCGGTTGCTGGCTCGTCGCACTCGCGTTCGCGAAATACATTCTCGAAGGGCTGAATTTCTTTTCTCATTACGGCATCGTGCGCGCGCCCGGCGAACAGGTGGCGATCCGGCATACGTTTTCGAGCTACAACCCGCTCAGTAATCACTTCCTGTTCAATCTCGGCCGCCACGGTTCCCACCACACCTACGATCGTGAGTACTACTACCTGCCGTTCGAACGTTCACCGACTTCGCGCTTCGGTTATCTCACCATGACCGTGATCTCGTGGGTTCCGCCGTTGTTCTGGAAAGTGATGCTCCCGACGTTGAAAGACTGGGAACAAAACTGGGCGACAGCAGAAGAGCGGCGTCTGGCCGAAGCGCAAAATCGCGCGAGCGGTGTCGTGGAACTGCAACCTCCGGCCAGCATGAATTCCGGCACGGCAACCCCGGCCTGAACGGATGCCACAAGGCCGTTACAGCGCGCTAACGGTCTGCCTGGCGGGCTGCGCGTAAGCACGTCGTGGGCCTCCTCGATCGCCTGAAAAAAAAGCCGGCGCGCGCGACCGTTGAACCCGGCGGTACCGGGTTCATGGTTGCCCCCGGCCAGAAACTTCTCGGCGCCGCGCTCGATGCCGGACTCGACTGGCCGCACGATTGCCGGGTGGGCAGTTGTGGCACATGCCGTTGTCGCTTGCGTAGCGGCACCGTCAAACGCCTCAGCGATTTCAGCTACACCCTCGATGCGGCTGATCTCGAGCGCGGCATGATCCTCGCCTGCCAGACCATGCTGAAGTCCGACGTCGTCGTCGAACTCGAACTCGGCGCACGCAAGGACGTGGCGATCGAACGGCATGCCGCCCGTATCTCGCGCGTAACCGCGCTGACGCACGATATTGTCGAGGTGCTGCTCACCACCGCTGGACCGTGCTTTCAGCAAGCGCTCGCGGGTCAATACGCGGAACTGAGCATTCCCGCTGTTGCACTGCCGCGCAGCTATTCATTCGCGCGCCCGCCGCGCTATGAAAAACCCGGGGAAGTATCGTTCTTTATTCGTCATGTACCCGGGGGTGAATTCACGGACTGGTTGTTCGCGCAATCGCGCACCGGCGCCGAGATCGAAGTTACCGGACCTTACGGAAATTTTTATCAACGCGACGGCGCCGGGCCCGTGATTTGCGTCGCCGGTGGCAGCGGACTCGCGCCGATCAAAGCGCTGATCGAAGACGGCGCGGTAGCGGGTGTTAAACGCGATTTGCATGTTTATTTCGGCGCGCGCACGCAGGCGGATCTTTACGCGCTCGACACGATCGCGGCGCTGGGAAAGCGCTGGGGCGGCGAGTTCGTTCTCACCGCGGTACTGTCCGAGGAAGCGGACACGTCGGATTGGTCCGGTGCGCGCGGATTCGTTACCCAGGCGCTGGCAGAACTCGGCAACGCGCCTGACGATGCTCAGGCCTATTTGTGCGGGCCGCCCGCGATGGTCGACGCCGCCTTGCCGGTGCTCGCTCAACTCGGGCTACGCGCGGGGGCGATTTTTCACGACAAATTCGAAGACGCGAGTACGCAAATGCGCACCGTGAATTGAGCCTGGCCGCGAGGTGTCGCGGCGACAACGAAGGGGAGGTGTCGGACAATGGCAAGTCGAGCGAGTCGCAACCGCGTACCGACGGTTGCGCACTGGGGGCATTTCACCGTCGATGTCGATGATGATCGGATCACTGCCGTACAGGGCTACGATGACGACGGGTTTATCTCGCCGCTTGGCCAGGCATTGCTCGACACCCGGGATCCGAATGTGCGCATCGAACAACCGATGGTGCGGCGCGGTTATCTGGAGCAGGGGCTCGCGAACGACGGCACCCGGCGCGGACGCGAACCGTTCGTAGCGGTATCCTGGGACGAGGCGCTGAACCTGGCGGCAAACGCGCTGACCGACGTCAGGGAACGTTACGGTAACGCATCGATTTACGCGGGCTCTTACGGCTGGGCAAGTGCCGGGCGTTTCCATAACGCACAGGCGCAATTACACCGGTTTCTGAATCTGTTTGGCGGTTATACCCGCTCCTCTGGCAGTTACTCGGCCGCCGCCGGCGAGCGTATCCTGCCGCATGTACTCGGGCGGGACCTCTACATCCTGTTTCTGCAAACGCCGCCGTTCACGGAAGTGGCCGAACATGCCGGCCTGGTTGTGTGTTTCGGCGGCCTGCCGTTGAAGAACCTGCACGTCGCGATGGGCGGGGTGGGTTCACACCGCGCACCGGCTCAGATGCGCCAGGCGATAGATGCCGGGGTTGAGTTCGTGAACTTTTCACCCGTGCAGAACGATCTCAGTGCCGACGCACAAGCCGAATGGCACGCGATCCGTCCGAACACCGACACCGCGGTGATCCTTGCCCTGTGTTATACGCTGATGGCCGAGGATCTCGTCGACAGGGAATTCATCGCCCGTTACACCGTGGGGTACGAGCGCTTTGCCCGGTACCTAAAGGGCACTGATGACGGTCAGGCGAAAGATGCGGCCTGGGCGAGCGCGATCAGCACCGTGCCCGCAGCGGCAATCACCGAGCTCGCCCGGCGCATTCACACGCAACGCACATTCATCACGATGGGTTGGGCGATGCAACGCGGTGAACACGGCGAGCAACCGTATTGGGCGGCTGTTGCGCTCATGTCCATGGCGGGCCAGATTGGTTTGCCGGGAGCCGGGGTCGGGCACGGGGTTGGCTCCATTCATACAGTCGGGTTCATGGGCCGGCGGCTGATGCCGTTCGGCTGGCCGGGCCTGCCGGAAGGCAAGAATGCGGTTGACGCGGTGCTGCCCGTCGCGCGGATCGCCGATCAATTGTTGCATCCGGGGGAGCCGTTCGAGTTCAACGGGATCACCCGTCATTATGAAGATATCCAGCTTGTCTACTGGGCCGGCGGCAACCCGTTTCATCAACACCAGGATCTGAACCGGCTGCGGCGCGCGTGGGCGAAACCGCATACCGTGATCATCAACGAGCCGTTCTGGACCGCCACGGCGCGGCACGCGGACATCGTGTTTCCGATCACCACCTCGCTCGAACGCAATGACGTGTCGTTCAATATGTTCGACCAGTTCGCGAGCCCGATGCCACAGGCTGTATCACGATTCGCCGACGCGCGTGACGATTACGATGTGTTCTGCGGTCTCGCCGAACGGCTTGGCTTCGCCGAGGCGTTCAGCGAGGGCCGCGACGAGCAGGCCTGGGTGCGTCACATATTCGACGAGTCACGTGAACTCGCGGCACGCCACCAGATCGAGCTCCCGGATTTCGACACGTTCTGGCGCGGCGAACATATCTCGCTCGTGGACCAGTTACCCGAAGTCGAATTCATCCTCGAAGCATTCCGACGCGACCCGGATGCGCACCCGCTCGGCACCCCGTCAGGCAAGATTGAAATTTACTCCGCGACGATCGCGGGCTTCAATTATGCGGATTGCCCCGGTCACCCCGCGTGGCTGGAAAAAGTCGAGTGCCTGGGATCACCCCTGAGCGCACGCTTCCCCTTGCATCTGATTTCCGGACAACCGGGACCGCGACTGCACAGCCAGCTCGATCACAGCCGGGTGAGCCGGGCGACGAAAATCAACGGCCGCGAGCCGCTTGTGATGCATCCGGACGCCGCCGCTGCGCGCGGCATCGAGGCCGGGTCCGTCGTGCGGGTGTTCAACGATCGGGGCGCGTGTCTGGCCGGGGTGGTGTTGTCGACGGAGATGCGTGCCGATGTGGTGCAACTCGCAACCGGCGCGTGGTACGACCCGGTCGATACGGCCGACGGACTCGGCTTGTGCGTGCACGGCAACCCGAATGTACTGACCCGTGACGTCGGCACCTCGCAACTCGGCCAGGGTCCAATCGCGCACAGTTGTCTCGTCGACGTTGAGATCTACGACGGACCCTTGCCGGACATCAGCGTGTTCTCGCCGCCCGAGATTGTGCGCAAACCATAGTGCCATGACGAGGCTGACGCAGCGCTGATCGGCCCGCGAATCGAGCATCTGCTTGTCCGCGATGCCGCTCCGGCGACTTGCGCACCGGCACCGGCGATCGTTGATAAGCGCAGTGCCTTGCAAGACGAACGCCTCCTCGCTGCGGCAACGCTTGGGCCGTTCAACGACCGCACCCGATCCTGTCGCCTGCGCCGTGTATCAGTCACACTGTCGGGTGCATGCTTGCCTCACCCACCTTTATCCGCGCAGCACCCGCCGTGTTCGTCTTCCTGTGGTCGACAGGTTACGTGGGCGCGCGGTTCGGTCTGCCATACGCGGATCCGCTCACGTTTACCGCCGTGCGTTTTGCGATCGTGATCGGCTTGCTGGCGCTGCTCGTGCGCGTGCGCGGACGCGAGTTACCGCGAGAGCCGCTGATGTACCTGCACCTTGCTGTGTCGGGCATGCTTATCCACGCGTGCTTC
The DNA here is from genome assembly GCA_965216305.1 of Gammaproteobacteria bacterium. Classification (GTDB taxonomy): domain Bacteria; phylum Pseudomonadota; class Gammaproteobacteria; genus UBA11873. The sequence goes on from OZ244144.1 coordinate 2,149,350, forward strand.
GTCGGCGGCGTGTACTACGCCATCGATGCCGGGGTCGACATCAGCATCGCCGCGCTCATCGCCGGAACCCAGCCGCTGCTGACCGCGATCATCGCCGTTACCTTGCTGCGCGAATCCTTGCGTTCGATTCAGTGGGCGGGATTTGCACTCGGTTTCGCCGGTCTCGCGCTCGTTGTGTTCAAATCGGTGGCGACGGACGCCCTGAGCTGGAGCGGACTCGGTGCCTGCTTCCTCGCGCTCGGCGGGATCACGTTCGGCACGCTGTATCAGAAGCGCTTCGTTGTCGGTATCGATCTGATGGCGGGTTCGCTGGTGCAGTTTTGCGCCGCCCTCATACCGTGCGCATTGTGGGCAGTGGCGTTCGAGGAGCGGCACATCGAGTGGAATCTCACTGTCGTGGCGACACTCGCGTGGCTGTGTATCACGATGTCAATCGGCGCGATATCACTGCTGCTCATGCTGATCCGCAACGGCGCCGCGGCGCGCGTGTCGAGCCTGTTCTACCTCGTGCCGCCGGTCACCGCGCTGCAGGGCTACCTGCTGTTCGGTGAGCAGCTCAGCCCTGCGCAGATCGCCGGCATCCTGCTCGCCGCGTGCGGGGTGGCTCTGATCAACCGCAGCAATCCACTGCCGGCGGTCCCGCCCGCGCGCGCCTAGCGGCCGGCCGCGGCGTCCTGATGACGGCGCAAGGCGTCACCAAAATTCAACAGAAACTGCAGGCTTCGTTGCGACTCGGGTTTTGTCAGCAATGACAGGGTTGCCCTGAGCCCGCCCGCGGTCGGCGCTGCGGCTGTTTTCTCGCCGGCTTCATGCAGTGACGCAAAGACATCGTCAACGAGCGTCGTCATTTCGTCGCTGCCGAGCGTATTGGCGGCGGTTTCGACAAATGCGAACAGGCGATCGACGATGCTGTCGGTTACCGCGGATCGCATGGCATGCATCAGCAGCACCGTTTCGAACAATGTATCGATAGCGCCGGCGCGGTGCAGTTCACCGAGTTTGTCGATCACATCGTGCACCGCCGCGCGGGTGTCATCCTCATTGAGACGGTCCACCACTTCGAGCGCGGCGCCGGCTGTGGTCGCCAGACGTTCGACCATGGTGTCGGTCAGCGCGTCGCGCATGCCCTGAACGAGCCGTTGCACTTCTTCGGTGGTATCACCGGAGTCAGTGGCTGCTTGTGTAATCGGGGTAGCCATGTCGGGTTCTCCTACAGCAGTCCGCGAGCCGATAACCAGTAAAGACGGTTATACGCGAGTTTGAACCAGTGCAGCATCTGCCCGGGCGGTCCCGGGTTAGGTGGCGTCGTGTAGTTGAACCAGACGTAGGTGCCGGTCTTCATTCCTGTTTCGACAAAACAGAACACCTTGCCGTCATATTTCCGCGCCATGCGGCCCTCATTTAACAGCGAGACGAGGTTGTCGATGATCGTGTCGGCTTCGAAGTGCGCGGTTGAACCGGCTTTTGAAATCGGCAGATTTGTCGTGTCTCCGCAGACGAACACGTTTTCGGATCCTTCATGCAGCAGCGATTCGCGATCCGTCGGCACCCAGCCACCGGCGCCAAGCTCGGAATCCGTAATGACTTGCGCGCCATGGTGCGGCGGGATCGTCACGAGCAGATCATAGGACACTTCGCTTTCTTCTTCGGAATAGATGATTTTCTTCTCTGCATCGACGGACTTCGCATTGAAGAACGTTTCCGACTTGATGCCAAGCTTTTCGAATTCGCCGGCCGCCCAGTGTCCCACCGGTTCGAGCGAATGCAGACGCCCGATGGGGTAGGTATAGAGGATTTCCGTTTTGTCGCCGAGGCCGCGTTCGATCAGGTAATCATTCAGCATGAACGTCGTTTCGAGCGGCGCCATCGGGCACTTATGCGGTGCGTTGACGTTGACGACGATGCGTCCGCCGTCGAAACCGTCGAGCGCTTCGCGCATTTTTCGGGCGCCGGGCAGGTCGTACAGCCACTGCGCGCCTTCGACCATTCCCGGGATTGTGTCCGGTCGCAGGCGCGAGCCGGTGGCAATCACGAGGTAGTCGGCTTCATGGGTTTTGCCGGATTCCGTGGTGACGACTTTCGCGGCCGTATCGATTTTCGTTGCCGGATCGATCTGGAAATTCACCCGGCGGTCGAGCACGCTCGTCTGGTCGCGAAACAATTCCTTCTCGCGGATGCGTCCGAACGGCACGTAGAGCAGACCGGGCTGGTACATATGCCGCTCGTCGTTACCGATCATTGTGATCGTCACTTCGTTCGCGCGCAGTTCCTGGCCCAGCTGCCGGCACAGGCCGTTAGCGATGATCGTGCCGGCGAGCCCGCCGCCGACGATGAGAATTTTCTTTGCCATAGTCCGTCCCCTCCAGATGCACGCGCCGCGCGCGGATTATTTCCCCAAGCAGCAGGTTCGTTGCCATTCGGGCCAGTTATCTAAGACTATTTCATTTTTTTCACGACGATATGCCAAACGCCGTCTGATTGCTCGATGCCGATCGTTGTGTGTTTCACTTTGTCCACCCAGGCCGGTATATCCATGGCCGAGCCTTCATCGGTGGACAGTACTTCGATTTCATCGCCGATTTCGACCAGCTTCAGGCCGGCGATCAGTTCCATCAGCGGCCCGGGGCAAAACGCGCCCTTCGCATCGATGACCGTGCGCTTTCCCATCGTGTGTTCCTTCCAAACCGTTTAAAAAATGACGAGTTGCCCGGACTCCGCGTCGGCGAGAAATTTCGTCAAACCGCCCGGACCGTCGAACAGGTCGTCGACGAGATCGTCCATGCCGATCGCGGCCACATCAAGTGCCATCGAGCAGGCGTAGATTTTCATGTCGCCAAGCATTTTTCCCTGAGAGAACAACTCGAGCGCATCGGGCGCCTTGCGGCTTTTCATTACATCGGAAAACGCGCCGCCGACGTAACGATTCGCGTCGTTGTCACGGCGGAACACCGCGACGGCGTTCATGCTGACGAAGACCTGGACAGGGCGCTCGGAGACCGCGGCGACCGAAGCCGCCATTGCGGCCATCTGGATTTTTTCGTGCTCACCGGAGCACAGGATCATGTAGAGGCCGGGAGAGCTCATAGTACGCAGCTACCTTTCGTAAGAGTGGGGGCCCGTAACCGCGCCGGCGTTCAAGCGTCATTCCGACGGGCTTACCGAAACCGCGACAATATTGCTTTTAGTTATAAGCTTATTCGAAAACGTAAAACATAGGATAAGCCCGGGGACCGATTGTTTCCAGCAGCGCGCGGGCTTGCGCAAAAAGGTGTCGGGACTTCTGCGTTGCTGCCGCACTGGCAGTGCGCCTGTGCACGAGGATGCCGCACCGCCGGGCCGTCTGCGGCTGGTGCGGCGGTGCGGATTAAGGACCACTCGTTCAGCCGGTAACGATCGCTGCGAGCCCGTGCGGACTCAGGATCTCGATCCAGTAGCCGTCCGGATCCTTGATGAACGCGAGTCCTTTCATTTTGCCGTCGTCGGGACGTTTTACGAACTCGATGTTGTGTTCTTCGAAGCGTTTGCAGGCGGCATACACATCCGGCACGGAAATACCGATGTGGCCGAAACCCTGGGGTTGGGCATTACCGTCGTGGTAGCCGGCGAAGTCGGCGTCTTTTTCCGTGCCCCAGTTGTGCGTGAGTTCAACGAGCGCCGGGCGCGCAAACAACCAGCGTGCACGTTCGGCCTTGTCGGCGGGGATGGCTTCGTCGTCGGCGAGATAACCCATGAAGTACAGTGAGAATTCCATCGATTCAAAATCGAAGCGATCGAGCAGGGTCATGCCGAGTATGTCGCGATAGAACGCGACGGCGATTTCGGGGTCGCGTACGCGCAGCATCGTCTGGTTCATCACATAACCCGCGGTCGCGGTCTGGTTCGTCATCTCGTCGTTCCTCCGGTGTACTCGTTTTGCGAGCAGCAATTATCCCACTTTCGTCGCGTGCGTGTGGCGTCACCGCATTGCGGTGCTAAATTAGGCACGCCGGATCCCGTCGCGGCATCCCGCATGCTGCGGGCGGCCGCTGGAACGCGCGTGATGATACCGGCATGCAAGCGGCGCGAACGAGTCCGCGGCGCATCCGTACTCAAGCTGCAACCGAACCCGCCAGGCGGCGGTCCGGGAGAACCGTCATGTCTGCAAACAGTGTCGATGTCGCATTGATCAATGGTTCTATCATCACGGTGGATGATGCGAACACGATCGCCGAGGCGCTATGGATTCGCGACGGGCGCATCGCTGCGGTCGGCGACACCGCCTCGGTGCTGGAACATTGTGGTGACGCGAAGCGGGTGGATTTGCAGGGCAACTCCGTCACCCCCGGATTTATCGACACGCACGGACACATCGCCCTGTTCGGGCTCGACGAACTCAAGGTTCAGCTCGACGGCGCGCTCACCCGTGACGCGATCCTCGAGCGCATCGCCGCCGCCGCGCGCGGCGCGCAAGCCGGAGACTGGCTAATCACCACCCCGATCGGCACCGGGCCGTACTATCTCGATTTCGCGGCCTTGCGCGACGCCGGGGAATTACCCCACGCGACGGAACTCGAGGCCGCCGCCCCGCACAACCCGGTGTACATCACGGCGCCGACGAACCGGGTGCCGAATTCCGCGCTGCTGAATTATCGCGCGCTGGCGGCCGCGGGGATCAGCGCGGACACGCCAACGAACGCCCCGATCGAGATCGTACTCGATGCCGCCGGCGCAATGACCGGTGAGTTGCGCGGCGCGATGCAACCGCTGTACAACCCGCATGCGTTTTATGCCCGCATTGCGGACATTATTCCGCCGGCCACCTACGCCGATGTGCGCGAAGGGATCCGTCGCCTCGCGCCGCAATTCGCCGCGGGCGGCACTACCACGCTGCTCGAAGCGCATCTGACGCATCCGCGCGAGTTGCGCGCATACAAGGAGTTGCTGGAACGCAATGAATTGCCGTTACGGATTTTCTTTACGTTCGAAATTGACGGCGGCGCCGCACCGGAAGCGATCGAGCGCGAGCTCGAGACCCTGCAGTTCGCTGCCGGCAATGGCTTCGGCGACGCGCGACTGAAAGTTGCGGGCATCAGCGCCGGTCTGGACGGCCCGTACTGGCACGGTGCGGCGGTACACGATCGGGCTTATCCCGGACCGTTCGGTGAACCCGTCATGCCGACCACCCTGATGCCGCCGGCGACGTATCGCGAGCTTGTACGCATGGCCATGGCGCGGGGATTGCGCCTGCACACGGAATGCGCGGGACGCGGGTCGATCGAGATCGCGCTCGCGGCATTGCGCGACGCGAACGCCGGGCAATCGATTCGTGAGCGCCGGTTTGTGATCGAACATTGTGAGTTCCCCACCGCGGCGCAGATTGCGCTGTGCGCGGAATTGGGTGTAATTCCCACCACGAGTACAAACTTTATCTGGGGCAAGGGCGAGGAGGTCTACCGCGAACGACTCGGCGATGATGTTGCCGCGATGGCGATTCCGCTGCGCGCATGGCTCGATGCCGGGGTGCCCGTGTGCCAAAGCACGGATTGGGGCCCGCGCAGCGCGATGTTCACGCTGTGGCAATCGCTCACGCGTCAGGCGGGCTTGTCCGGTCGGGAGATTGGCCCGACGCAGCGTATTTCTCGCCTTGAGGCCGTCCGGATCTTCACCCGCAACGGCGCCTACGCACTCGGTATGGAGCACGAAATCGGCTCCATCGAGGTGGGCAAGCGCGCCGATCTCGCGGTGTTGTCCACGGATGTCCTGAAATGCCCGATGGACGCGATTCGCGATATCGACGTGGTCCTCACGCTGCGCGACGGCGAAGTCATTCACGCGAGCGGATCACCGGTTTAATCTACCGCCTGCACGGTGCAGTAATGCTGCAATGCATCATTACGGTGCTGAAACGACCCTGAAAGCGTGTGCCGTCCAGCACTTCAGGAGCCGGTATGGCGCGATAAACAATTGATAATTAAAGGAATGGTGCGGGCGCCGGAAAAACCTGGCATTGGAATTGCTGCGTTGTTAACAACGCCAGCGATTGCTACCGGAGTTTGTCCGCATGAACCGTTCTCGCCCGACTTTATTGCACACTTCGCGCCTGCTCGCGTTCGGTCTTACTGCACTGGTCGGTTTGTCCGCCGTGTGTGCTGCGGATGAACCGGAGCTGCTCGATACCTATCCCGGCCGGCTGATCGACGTCGACGGCCGCAAGCTGCATATTCACTGCGTCGGCAGCGGTCATCCGCTCACGGTTTTCGAATCGGGACTCGGCGGTTTCTCGCTCGAGTGGGGCGAAGTGCAACAGCGCATCGCCGGCGACGGTCGCGTGTGTGCTTACGACCGCGCCGGCTACGGCTGGAGCGACCCCGGTGCCATGCCGCGTACGGTCACGCGGAACGTGGCGGAACTGCATCGACTCCTCGAAGCAGCCGGTGAACAACCGCCTTACGTGCTCGTTGGACATTCCTACGGCGGCATCATCGTCCGCCTGTTTGCGCAGTCGTATCCGGCTGAAGTTGCCGGGCTCGTCCTGCTCGATGCTTCCGCGCCGGATCAGTTCTCGCGTTTGCCCGCTACCGCCTTGCCGCGCGCGCTCGTTGCGGCCGCCCGCCGTGGTGCGCATTTGATCACCGCTCCGCGGCTCGTCGGTGTGCTGCGCGACGATGTCCGCACTACGGCGATGCACCTGATGATGTTGCCAAAGGCCCGGCTCGCGTATCACTCGGAGATGCTGCAATTCGAAAGCGCGACGGCCGCATTGCAAACCCAGGGTGACGGGACCCTCGACGTGCAACTCGTTGTCGTGTCGCGCTCGCGGAATATGTTTGGCCAGAGCGCGGAAGCGGCACGTACGGAATCCGTATGGCAGCAGATGCAGCACGAGATGGCCGCATTGTCGCAACGTTCCGATCACTGGATGGCAGCAGATGCCGGCCATGTCATCCATGCCGACCGACCCGATCTCGTTGCGCTCGCGGTGCGCGAAGCGGCGGCATACGGCCAGCTGCCGCCGCGTGCACCATTCGCATCATCCGTGCGTCTCGTTCTCAGCGCCCCTGAGTTCGTACCGGCGGACTGGGACGGCATCGCAGCACAGGCGCCGAACTTGTAGCGCTTTACCAGCCCGGCGCCAGCGCCGGCAGCGATTGGGAATAGTTGGCTGTACGGCGGCGATAGCGGGCCGCGACGACAGCGGTGCGCACCGCAACAGATCCAGCATCGCGTGTTGAACAGGCGTTCTCCACGCCGCACGGCAGCCCCTACACGCGTCGCAAGGCAGTTGGCATTTTTCGCACCGCGGATCGCACCGGCGGCGACGGCGCGGCATTGGATTAGTGCATAAACGGATCGGTCGCGGCGGCGCAATGTTGCCAAGTCATTCAGCGGTGGGGATTTCATCGTTTGGCACGCATTCTGCAGTGCAGCATCCGAGCGCAGGCAACGTGAGTCGCTACGGCTCGCGACGTGCACAAAACTTTCCAGGGAGAAGCAACGATGATTGAGACCTTGATTGAGGTGGATGTTAAAAAGTCGGCGGAGGCGCAGGCCGACGTCATTCACAACCGCTGGCATCCGGACATACCCATGACCCGGATGGTGAAACCTGGTGACGAATTCCGCATCCAGTGCCTCGATTGGACCGGCGGCCAGATCAGCAATGACGACAGCGCCGCGGACATCCGTGACGTGGATTTGAGCAAGGTGCACTACCTGAGTGGCCCGATCGGGGTCGAAGGTGCCGAACCGGGTGATTTACTTGTCGTCGATATCCTCGATGTCGGTGTGCTGCCGGAGTCGGCGTGGGGGTTCACCGGCTTGTTCGCACGTGAGAATGGTGGCGGCTTTCTTACCGAGCACTACCCGGACGCGCGCAAAGCGTGCTGGGATTACAGCGGCATCTACGCCTCGTCGCGACACATTCCGCAGGTGCGTTTCCCGGGCACCATGCATCCGGGGCTGATCGGCTGCCTGCCTTCCGCCGAACTGCTGAGTACGTGGAACAAGCGGGAGCAGGCGCTCGTCGCGACCGACCCCGATCGCGTACCCGAACTTGCCACCTTGCCCTATGCAGAAACCGCGGTCATGGGACAAATGAGCGGTAGTGCGCGCGACAGTGCCGCCGCGGAAGCGGCGCGTACGGTGCCGCCGCGTGAACATGGCGGTAACTGCGATATCAAGAATCTCTCGCGCGGTTCAACGGTGTACTTCCCTGTCTACGTCAAGGGCGCGGGACTGTCCATGGGCGACATTCATTTCTCCCAGGGCGACGGTGAGATCACGTTCTGTGGTGCGATCGAAATGGCCGGTTACCTGGATATCCGGGTAAATCTGATCAAGGGCGGTATGGAAAAGTATGCCGTCGTCAACCCGATCTTCAAACCGAGCAAAGTCGATCCGAACTACAGCGATTACCTGATCTTCGAAGGGATCTCGGTCGACGAGGACGGCAAGCAGTATTACCTCGATGCGCACGTTGCCTATCGGCAGGCGTGCCTCAATGCGATCGCCTATATGAAAAAATTCGGCTACACGGGTGCACAGGCGTACGCGATTCTCGGTACCGCGCCGGTGGAAGGACACATCAGCGGCATCGTCGACATTCCGAATGCCTGTGCAACGCTCTGGTTACCGACCGGGATCTTCGATTTCGATATCTCGATCAATGCCGAAGGGCCGAAGTTGATCGATCTCGGCGGCAAGGATCTCGCCGTCGCTCAGTAATCCCGACACCTTGAAGACAAGCCACGCGGCGCCCGTGGGGTGTCGCGTGGTGGAGGAGCCCGAATGCCCGTCTACGAATTTCAGTGTGCCGCTCACGGTACGACCAACGTGCTGCGCAGCATCGCGGAGCGCGACTTGCCCGTGGCCTGTCCTGCTTGCGGTGCGAACGCAGTACGCCTCACCTCGGCACCGCGGCTCACGTTGATGAGCCAGACGAACCGTGAAGCGTGGGCGCGCAACGAGCGCAGCGCACATGAACCGCGACGTGCCAAACGTAACAGCTGTGGTCATGTACACCATGCCGGCGACAGTTGCGGCGGCGATGTCGCGAAGACACCTGTTGAACCCCTGAAACGCGCCGCACCGTCCGCACGACCGTGGATGCTCGGACACTGAGTAACGAGGAAGCGAAAGTAATGAACCCGATCAACGCCGCGGGGACCGCCGATGCAGGCGGTCACGCAAGGACCGCGACAAGGCAGAACTGAATTGAGAACTTATCGAACTGATCACCGCAATCCGCAACGCCTGCGCTACGGCTGGCGCCTGACACGGTCTGGACATATCGTCGTGGACTCACGCCAACGCGCGTCAATTTTTGTGATGCTCGCCTTGCGTACTCAATGCGCAACGCTGCAACAGATCTGTGATCACTTGAGCGAGCTCGAGAGTCCCACCCCGCGCAAGGGCCGCTGGCATTGTTCGACGGTCAAGAAAATCATCGATCAGAATCAGCCCTTGCTGAGCCTGCTGCCGCGGGCTTTGCCCGGTTGCCGCAGGCCGCCCTCGGCAGTGTTCCCGTGCACCACAAAAGAGGCTGATGAGCCGGCGCATGCGCTCGCGGAACAAGCGCGCGCACGGCCGCCGGCGACGCGCGCGGTCTATGCACCAAGCCAAGGGCATCGCGCCGGCGCTTTAGTGCATAAATCCGCAACCGAACCACTGGTTCGCAGCTAAGTGCCTGAAATCGGCGCAGATAAGGAACTGGCACGGTTACTGCACTGCAGCATGCAGGTGACTTACCTGAATCCTTGAGAGGACAGAACATGCGTAAAAAACTGAAACTCCTGTCACTCGGCCTTGCCGCCGCGCTGGCGACGTCCGTCGCCGCGGTGAATGCGGCCGACTATCCAACGGCGGCGGTGAATACCACCGGTCTCGCGGTTACGGACGACGCCGTAACCGTGGGCATTCTGCATTCCGTGACCGGCACGATGGCCATCAGCGAGTCGGGCTCCGTGGAGGCGGAGAAACTCGCGATCAAACAGATTAACGAAATGGGCGGCGTGCTCGGTCGCAAGATCGAAGTCATCCAGGAAGACGGCGCGAGTGACTGGCCAACGTTCGCCGAGAAAGCAAAGAAATTACTCGTCCAGGACAAGGTTGCGTCCGTGTTCGGATGCTGGACCTCGGCATCACGCAAAGCGGTATTGCCGGTGTTCGAAAAAGAAAACGGCATGCTCTATTACCCGACGTTCTACGAAGGTCTCGAACAGTCGAAGAACGTGATCTACACGGGACAGGAAGCGACCCAGCAAATCATTGCCGGCCTCGACTGGGTGGCGAAGGAAAAAGGTGCAAAAACGTTCTACCTGATCGGATCCGATTACATCTGGCCACGCACCTCCAACAAGATTGCGCGCAAGCACATCGAGAACGTGCTCAAGGGCAAGGTTGTCGGCGAAGAGTATTACCCGCTCGGCCACACAAACTTTGGTTCGCTGATCAACAAGATCAAGCTGAAGAAACCGGATGTGATCTACAGCATCGTTGTCGGTGGCAGCAACGTGTCCTGGTACAAGCAGTTGAAAGCTGCCGGCATCACCTCGGACAAGTGGACCTTGCTGACGATTTCCGTCACCGAGGACGAGTTGCTCGGCATCGGCGGTGAAAACGCCGAAGGCTTCTACGCCGCCATGAAGTACTTCCAGAGTCTCGACAACGAGAACAACAAGGATTTCGTTGCCGAATTCAAAAAGATGTGGGGTGAGGACAGCGTCATCGGCGACGTCACGCAAGCTGCGTATCTCGGACCGTGGTTGTGGAAACTCGCGGTGGAGAAGGCCGGCAGTTTCGATGTCGACAAGATCGCGGTGGCTTCCAACGGTATCGAATTCGACGGCGCGCCTGAAGGTTACGTCCGCATTCATGACTCCAACCATCACCTGTGGAGCAAGACCCGGGTTGGCAAGATTCTGAAAACCGGTCAGTACGAAGTCGTCTACGAATCCGATCTGATTGAACCGAACCCGTTTCCGGAGGGCTACCAGTAATCGTTTGCCTGGAAGCGCCGGTGACGTGTTTCACCGGCGCTTCCCGCGGCGAACATTGGCTTGCGCGGGTCGAAAGTTTCCGTTCAATCAATCAATGGAGTAGCGACAATGTTTAGCGAATACACCACGGCGGAGCTCGGCGCGATTTTCGCGATGCAGGGTTTCTCCGGACTGAGTCTGTTCTGTGTATTCCTGTTGATGGCGCTCGGACTCGCGATCATCTTCGGGCAAATGCAGGTAATCAATATGGCGCACGGTGAGTTTCTCACGATTGGCGCGTACACCACCTACATGCTGTCGACCCTGGCCGAACAGTATGCCCCCGGATTCATGGATTACTATTTTATCTGCGCCATCGCCCTGAGTTTCGTGATTGCGTTCATCGTCGGCTGGCTCGTCGAATTCTCGATGATCCGGTTTCTCTATAAACGGCCGCTCGACACCCTGCTTGCAACGTGGGGCTTGTCGCTGATCATGCAACAGGGCTTCCGCTCGATTTTCGGCGCACGTGAAGTGAGCCCCACGCTGCCGGACTGGTTGCTCGGTTCGTACCAGCTGAGTGAGATGGTCGAGATCCCGATCAATGGCATGCTCGTCGTCGGCGTTACCGCGCTGCTCACGCTGATGGTCTCATTGCTGCTGTTCAAATCGCGCTGGGGTTTGAAAGTGCGTGCGACGACGCAGAACCGGGTCATGGCGGGCGCCGCCGGGATCAATACCGCCGCGGTCGATCGCTACACGTTCGCGCTCGGCTGCGGGATTGCCGGCGTTGCCGGCGCCGTGTTCACGACAATCGCATCGACCGGACCGACGAGCGGTTCACTGTATATCGTGGACACATTTCTTGTTGTCGTCTTCGGTGGCGCGGCGAGTCTGTTCGGCACCATCGCCTCGGCGTTCTCCATCGCGCAGGCGCAATCGATACTCGAGTTCTTCCTCACCGGTTCGATGGCAAAAGTCATCACCCTGACGATAGTCATCGGCATCCTCATGATGCGACCGGAAGGTCTGTTCTCACTGAAGGTGCGCAAATGATGGTCGTGCACGATTTTCCCCGCTCTGTCACTCACAACCGCAAGGAGGCCGCGGCATGGCAAGTTTGAAGGAGAGGCTGCTCGGCGATCGCCCAGACTTGTTCGCGCTTGCACTGCTGGCCGGCGTTTTGTTCATCGCGCTGCCGTTGTGGCTGGACATCTTTCGTCTCAATCTCGTTGGCAAGTACCTGACTTACGCCTTCGTCGCGGTTGGCCTCGTTCTGTGCTGGGGTTACGGCGGAATCCTTAGCCTGGGGCAGGGTATTTTCTTCGGCCTCGGCGGTTACTGCATGGCGATGTTCCTGAAACTCGAGGCCTCCGATCCGGAAACCACCGCGATCCAGTCCACCCCGGGTATCCCGGATTTCATGGACTGGAACCAGCTGACGGAACTGCCCTGGTTCTGGGTGCCGTTCGAAAGCTTCACGTTTACGCTGTTCGCGGTGCTCGTCATACCCACCGCGCTCGCGATGCTGATCGGGCTCGCGATGTTCAAACGCCGGGTGAGCGGTGTGTACTTCGCGATTATTACGCAATCGATCGCGGCGATCCTGACCATCCTGATCATTGGCCAGCAGGGTCTGACCGGCGGCGTGAACGGGATCACGGACCTGCGTACGCTGCTCGGCTGGGATATCCGCACGGACGAGGCGAAATACGTCTTGTACTACGTGAACGGCGCGTTATTGATCTGCTGCATCCTGATCGGCCGCTACATCCTGTCGAGCAAGCTCGGCAAATTGCTGCTGGCGCTGAAGGACAAGGAAGACCGCGTACGCTTTTCCGGTTACGACGTGTCTAACTTCAAGGTCTTCGTGTTCGCTGTCGCGGCGATGTTCTCCGCCATTGGCGGGGCGATGTTCGCGTTGCAGGTGGGCTTCATGTCGCCTTCGTTCGTCGGCATCGTGCCGTCTATCGAAATGGTGATTTTCGCTGCCGTCGGCGGCCGCATGTCGCTGATTGGCGCGGTCTACGGCACCTTGCTCGTGAACTGGGGCAAGACGGTCTTCTCCGAAAGCTTTCCGGAACTCTGGCTGTTCCTCATGGGCGGGCTGTTTATCGCCGTTGTGATGGCGTTCCCGAACGGGCTCGCCGGCATCCTGCGCAAAGGCTGGCTGTCACGCCTGCAGGCCTGGGGCCGCCGCGGCGCACCGCCCGGGGTGGTCGACATCCGCGATTCGCACCGGATCAAGCGTCTCGACGAGACAGCGTTGCCCGGCGATCTGCCGCCGCGCACGGCGGGGTCGGGCAAGTGAGCTCGAGCGAAGTAATTTTAATGTCCGTGGCAGTGACCGAAGGAATTCGCAATGGCGCCGAATGACACGAATTTTCTGCTCGCGATCGAAGACCTGACGGTTTCCTTCGATGGCTTCAAGGCGGTCAGTGATCTCACCGCCTACATTGATCACAAGGAACTCAGGGTGATCATCGGACCGAACGGCGCGGGCAAGACCACCTTGCTCGATCTGATCTGTGGCAAAACCACGGCGAGCAGCGGATCGATCAAATTCAAAAACAAGGAAATCAGCCACCTGTCCGAACACCGGATCGTGCGCGAAGGTATCGGGCGCAAGTTTCAGACGCCGTCGATCTACGAGAACCTGACGGTCTACGAGAATCTCGAGGTGTCCTATCCGAGCGCGCGCAACGTAATGCAGGCGCTTTTCTTCCGGGTGGACGCGGCGATCGACGAGAAAATCCGGAATGTGGCGGCACGCATCTACCTCGCCGACAGCCTCGATCTCGAGGCATCGTTATTGAGTCATGGGCAGAAACAGTGGCTCGAGATTGGCATGCTGCTGATCCAGGATCCGGAATTGCTGATGCTCGACGAACCGGTGGCCGGTATGAGCGTGAAGGAACGCGAGCAGACCGCGAACCTGCTGAAGGATATCTGTGCGGACCGCAGTGTCATCGTGATCGAACACGACATGGAGTTCGTCGAACGGATCGCGAAGCGGGTAACGGTGATGCATCAGGGACAGGTGCTGGCCGACGGGCCGCTCGATGAAATCAAGCAAGACGAGAAAGTGATCGAGGTCTACCTCGGCCACTAGGTGCGAACGAACTCAAGGCGGGAATGCAGCAATGCTCGAAATTACGGATCTCGACGTCGCATACGGCCAAAGCAAGGTCATCGCGGGGCTGAACCTCAACGTGCGCGAGAACGAGACGCTCGCGGTGATGGGCCGCAATGGTATGGGCAAGACCACCCTGTTCAAATCACTGATCGGGATCCTGCCGACCGCACAGGGCAGGATTACGGTCGACGAGGTTGACGTATCGCGCATGGCCAGTCATCAGCGGGTAGCAAACGGCATCGCTTATGTGCCACAGGGGCGGATGATCTTTCCGTCGCTGACGGTGCGCGAGAACATCGAAACCGGTCTCGAAACGAGTGCGGACAAAACCGTTCCCGATGAGATCTACGCGCTGTTTCCGGTTCTGCTCGAAATGCGCAACCGTAAGGGGGGCAATCTTTCGGGCGGCCAGCAGCAGCAACTTGCGATTGCGCGCGCCCTCGTTTCGAACCCGAAAGTGCTGCTGCTCGACGAACCAACTGAAGGGATTCAACCCTCAATAATCAAGGACATTGCGCGAGTATTGAATGAAATCCGCAAGCTGCGGCAGATCACGATCGTGGTCTCCGAGCAGGTGCTGCATTTCGCGCTCGAGGTGGCGGACCGGATCGCCGTGATCGAGCGTGGCGGTATTGTCTACGAGGGATCCCGGGCGGACGTGGATACGAAAACGATCAGCGAATTTCTTGCCGTTTAGGGCTGGCGAGGCGCTCGCGTGCGTGCGGTTTCCGGCGCGTCCCCGTCGCCTCGCGCCCCGCACGGCCGTTGTCGTCCGGTGCTTGAGATCCGCGCGATCGTTGTAAACATCCGGCGGTGCCAGCAAACTCACTGTGAACTCGCGCAAGATCCGTGCGCGAGCCGGAACAGGAGGGAATGGCATGACGACAGAGGTACCCGCGCAGGCCCTTAAAGGGCACCATCACATTACCATCGGGGTTGGTAAACCACAGGAAGACTTCGATTTCCACACGCAAGTGCTCGGACTCAAGTGCGTCAAGCGCACTTTGTTCTACGACGGCACGATGCCGATCTATCATTTTTACTACGGCAATGATCTCGGCGAGGAAAGCACGCTGCTGACAACGTTTCCCGTCGCGCACACCGGGGTCAAGGCAACCGAAGGGGTGGGCCAGGTGAGCTACGTCAGCCTGTCCGTGCCGGAGTCTTCGCTCGGTTACTGGAAAGACCGCCTCGAAGCGCACGACCTGGCCGTGACGGAAACGGAGCGCTTCGGCGAAAAACATCTTGATTTCCGCTCACCGCACAATATCCGTCTGTCCATGGTCGGCATTGCCGACGATACGCGCGCGCCGCGCACAAACGGACCGGTGCCGGCCGAAAACATGATCCGCGGCACCCACGCCTACGGGGTGAAAACGCGCGACATGGATTTCATGGACGAGTTCATGGAAGTCTGTTGGGGCTGCCGTCGCGAAGCAGACGAACGCAATCTCGTGCGTTACGCAATGGGGGCCGGCGGTTCGGGCACGTACACGGATTTCGAGATCGAGCCGGCTGGCAAAAGTGGCAGCTGGATCGTCGGCGAAGGCGCGATTCATCATGTGGCCTATAACTGCCCGAATCACGAGGTGCAGAACCGGATCAAGTTTTTCGTCGAAGGTATGGGGTATACGGATTTTTCCGACGTGAAAGACCGCGGCTACTTCGATTCGATTTATGTACGCACACCATCCGGCGCGCTGTTCGAAGCCGCGGTGTCCCACGAGCCGTCGTTTCAATGCGACGAACCTTATGAAAGCCTCGGCACGAAACTGATGATGTCGCCGCAAATCGAGGCAAACCAGGAAGAGGTGATGAAGATCATCGGCATCGTCGAAGGCTGAACCGGCTGCCGTGCCGGCGTAATGTCCGGCGCGGTGCATGCCACGGCTGTGACAACGCGCAAGCGGGGATGTCCGCTGCACGACGCCGCGGCCGCGTCTGTATCGGCGGACGTGACCCGGCTAACGGTGATTGCGTGCGTGCCGATTCACCGGCGCGCGCCGGGTTTGATCTCACGGAGGCGCGCCGGCGCCGCACCCGGCGTATCCGGTGTGTGCGTCAGCGCCTCGGTGTCGAGTTGTGTTGCAGTTGCCAATGCGCTGCTCGGCAGCGCGGTACCGACGGCGCGCGCTAGCGCGACTCGCGCAAGCCAGTAATCACGCACGGCGTCGATGTACCCGCTGTAAGCGTCGAATTCCGCGGATCTTGCGCGCAGCGATTCAAATGGACTGACAACCTGGAAGTTCTGCATCTCCCGCGTTCTGCGCACGATGTCGCGTCGTGCCGGTACGACGCGCTGCTGAAAGAGTTTCACCCGCTCGCGCGCGGCGAGCACGCGGGTGTGGGCAACGGCGATGTCGTGTTCGATTGCGAGCTCGAGCAGCCCGACGTTCGCCTGTTGTTGTGCCAGCGTGGCGTCGGCCCGCGCGATGCGTCCCTGTCCCTGGTTGAAGACGGGCAGCTCGAGATTCAGAGTGGGACCGATGAGCTTTTCGCCGTTGCTCTCGCGCTCGAATTCGACGCCGCCGGTAACCGTGCCGAGGTAGCGGTAACGACGTTGCATGGCGAGTGCTGATTCGCCGACGGCAACCGCCGCCGTTGCCGCTTTCAAATCGAGACGTTCACTCGCCGCAAGTGCCTGCAAGTCCGCGAGTTCATCCTCTGTCGTCACGGGCAGCGGCAGGCTGGCAGGTAATTCAAGTTGTTGTTCGCCGTGCAGGCCAAGCACTTGTTGCAGGCGGATCCGCGCCGCATCGGCGTCCGCCGCGGCCATCGCGGCATCGAGTTCCGCTTCGCCGACCGCGGTCGTGGCGAGCGTCAGTTCAAGACGACTGATATTGCCGGTGGCGGCATAGCGTTCGGCGAGTTCCGCGGACCGTTGCATCGCGCTTACCGCAAGACCGCGCAAGGTCGCCTGCTGCTGCGCGCCGACCGCGGAGAAATACGCCGCACCCACATCCTGGGCGAGGTGCCACAGATCAGAGGCCACCGCGAGCGCGCGCTGGCGTGCGGCAGCGGTGGCGAGTTCACGTCGCGCCGGCAGTAACAATGCGTCGCTGAGGTTTTGTACCAACGCCGCGCTGATGCGCATCATCGCGCCGCCGACGTCGCTGTCGAGGGCACCGAGCGACAGCCTCGGATTCGCCAGTCGAGACGCCTCAAACACGTCCGCCGCCGCGATGCCCAGCGTTGCATAAGCCGTCCGCAAACGCGGGTTGTGCGTGAAAGCAATGCGCACGGCGTTATTGACGTCGAGCGGGCCGTCCGGCAGCGGCTCGGAGGCGAATTCCAATTTGCTGTCCGTGCGCGCGAGCTGTGGCGACATACCGGTGCGCGACGTCACGAGTTTATCGACGTGATCGACGGGTGGCGACAGTGGTGCGGTGGCGCATCCGGCGAGCGTCGCGATCACGACGCAGAGAAATAATTGCCGACTGTTCATTGCTTGATTCCCGGTGATTTCAATCGAGCGGCGTGCAGGCGCCGGCGGCAAACGATTGTTCAGGATGGTGCGGGACGGCGCAGGCACACGGCGGCGAATGCGGGATGTAGTTGTTCATCCGGGGGCCGCAGTAGTGCGCTCTGGTGCGGCGTGAACCGTACGATCATTACGTGCGGCCGACGGCGTCCGGGGCCACGCAACGCGTAACCGTCGAGGCAATGGCTCACGACGGTCGCAGCATTTTCGATCACGCCGGATCGTGCACGGCGAGGCGCTTTCCCGGTGCTGTTGCACGATAACGGCCGTGGACCAAGACCGTTACTTCGGAGCGGTGCGGCGCGGCCCGCGGCCACGCTTTGCAGCAAGCCGGCAAGGCGCATTGCGCAGTTGAGGAATGTTCGCCGCCAGTTCACCCGGGGCAGTATCGGGCTAAGGATTAAGCGCCGCAAGTTGCGCGGTCGTGCGGCGCAGCTTTATTCACGTTGACGCGCGTAATACCATCGTTGCACCCAGAGCACGCATCGCAGCCGCCGGAGGAAATCATGATTCGATTGTTTTCGCACCGTAAACGACCCGTCAGCGCGGGCCCGTTTCCGCTTGAAGATCTCCCGCGGCAAGCAGGTCGCAGCGACTGCTTCACGAACGCGGAGACGCCGCCGTTCCGCGTTGGCACCACCGACGATCCGCTCAAGCTCAGCAATGCGATGCAGGATTACTTCAATATCATGGACCGGATGCGGATCGGTCCGACGGCGCCGGCGGTGGCGCCGGTGCCGGACGATTTGCGCGAGCGCAGTGAGCATCTGAAGGCCGGGTGCTATTACCTGGATGCAAGCATGGCCGGGGTGTGTGCATTGCCGGCGGACGCATTGCTTGCCACGCCGGTCGTCAACACGGCGCTCGCGGAGGCCGCCGAACGCGAGTACGCGGCGGGTTCCGCCGACAACGTGATGGCGGAGACGAGTGTGCGCGAGGGCCGTGAAGCCTGGGCACGGTCGCTCGAAGCATCACAGCAGTTCGATCACAGCCATGCGCTCGTTATTCTCGTCGAGTACACGCGCGAACCGAGTCGCGACGAACCCGGTGGTGAGTGGATTGCGGGCACGCAAGCTGAGCGCGCCGCAATCCGCTGCGCGGAAGTCGGCGCCGTCATGGTGAACTACCTGCGCTTTCTCGGCTTCGAATCCCGCCTGCACACGGCCACTGCCCGTGATGTCGACCTGCAGCGGCTGGCGGTTGCGTGCGGTCTGGCCGAAAGCATTGGCGAACCCGGCGCGGCCCGTTTCGTGAATCCCTTCGTCGGCGAGGGCTTCGGCCTCGCCGTGGTGACGACAACGATGACCTTGCAGCCCGATGACCCGCTCGCGCCCGGGGTCGGCACTAAATCACCAGGCTTCAAATGGTGGCTCGGGGTTGGCGGCACGCGCTCGGGTCGTGCCGGCGAGTTATTCCGGAATCGTCCGTTTCACCTTGGCCCGTATCCGATGGAAACCGTGAAACGCGTGGCGGAGCCGACGACGATCGTCGATGGCCCGAATATTCCGCGCGCACCGAAACGCCGCGATATGTTCATTCGTGCCGCCATGGGCGACCTCGGGGCGAAAGCGCAGAAGGAACTCGACGGCTTTCGCATGATCACGAAGAACCCGTTCGGGCACGCCATGATTCCCGTACTCGGCGGCATGGTGCCGCTGCAGTACGGTGAAGCAGCGGGCACGCAAATGGCCGGCACCGATGATCCGAAAAAGAACGCTGAGGCCGTCAAGGCGGCGTTGTACTATCTCGGCGCGGACATGGTGGGGATCTGCGAGATACCGGAATACGCCTGGTACTCGCACGACATCGACGGATCGGAAATCAAGCCCTATCACAAGTATGCGATCTGCGTGCTCATCGATCAGGGTTACGAAACGATGGAAGGCGCGAGCGGTGATGACTGGATCTCCGGCGCGCAAAGCATGCGCGCATATCTGCGTGCCCAGCTCACCGGCGGCATCGTCTCGGAGCACATCCGGCGCCTCGGTTATTCCGCGCGCGGCCACAGCGTCATGGACCAGGACGTGTTGCATATCCCGCTGATTCTCAATTCCGGACTCGGCGAGCTGTCGCGGATTGGCGAACTCGTGCTGAATCCGTTCGTCGGGCCCCGCTTCAAATCCGGCATCATCACGACGGATATGCCGCTTAGCGTCGACCAGCCGATCGATTTCGGACTCCAGGATTTTTGCACGAAATGCACAAAGTGCGCGCGCGAATGTCCGGTAACCGCGATCCCGTTCGGCGAGAAGATCATGTTCAACGGTTACGAGATGTGGAAACCCGACGTGGAAAAATGCGCGCGCTACCGGATTACGAACGCGGCCGGTTCGATGTGCGGACGTTGCATGAAAACGTGTCCGTATAATCTCGAGGGAATTCTCGCTGAACGCCCGTTTCACTGGGCCGCAATGCATCTGCCGTTCGCGCGCAAATGGATCGCGGATTTCGACGACAAGGTGGGCAACGGGCGCATCAACCCGGTGAAAAAATGGTGGTGGGATCTCGACGCCGACGAGAACGGTACTGTTGTCAAGGCGAACAAATCGAACGCCCGTGAACTCGTGTTCCGTCCGCCACTGAAACCGGAGGAGCAAAAACTCGGTTGCTATCCGCCGGACATTTCGCCGCCACCGGTCACCGCCGAACCGATGCCGCCCGATCGCAAGGAAGCGTTGAAGCGCTACCGCGAGGCCCGGCATCCGCGCGACTATCGCCGCACCTAGGCGGCTCCTGCGTGCTTGTCCCGCGTCGGCGCCGCGGCGCGAGCCCCGTGTGTCTGAACAGGCGTGCGTAAACTTGAGACACCCCGGCTACGGGACCGGGATCACGGCCTACCCTCATTCCTGTCCCTGCCCCTCGATTTGAGGGGAAGGGTACGTGGCCCGTCGAGCTTGGTGTTTCGTAATCCGGAGCACGAATTTGGTTGCCAATGAATACTGAATCGATAAATGCCGTCAGCGCGAAACAGAACGCGATCGTCGGCGGATGGTTACTCGTGTGTTGTGCGCTGGTGTTTGCGATGGTCATGCTGGGCGGGGTGACGCGTCTGACCGGGTCCGGCCTGTCGATGGTGGAATGGCGCCCCGTGACCGGGATCCTGCCGCCGCTGTCCGAGGCCGAGTGGCTGCGGGCGTTCGCCGCCTACCAGCAATCGCCCGAGTTTCAGAAAATCAATCACGCGATGGATGTGCATGCGTTCAAGGAGATCTTCTGGCTTGAATACCTGCATCGTCTGCTCGGACGCCTGATCGGGCTCGTATTCTTCGTCCCGATGCTGGTTTTTTTCTGGTGCGGCACGATACCCGCAAGTGCGTGGCCAAAATATCTCGGCATGTTCCTGCTCGGCGGGCTGCAGGGCCTGCTCGGCTGGTACATGGTGAAGAGCGGCCTTATCGACAACCCGCACGTCAGCCAGTATCGCCTCACCGCGCATCTGCTCGCGGCATTCGCGATTTACGCCTACATGTTATGGATCGCGCTCGGCCTGTTTTATCGCGATCGTGACGGACCTGCTCACGACTGGTTCACGCGCAGCGCAGCCCTGACCGGCATGATTGCGCTGACGATCGCCTCCGGTGGTTTCGTCGCCGGATTGAAGGCCGGTTACGCCTACAACACATTCCCGCTCATGGGCGGGGAATGGATACCGCCGGGCTTGTTTGCGTTCGAACCGGTGTGGCGGAATTTCTTTGATAACGTGGTCACGGTCCAGTTCGACCACCGGGTACTCGCAATCACGACATTCTCGTTGATCGTGTGGTTCTGGTTCACCGCGCGCAAAGCGGATCTGCCACGCCGCGCCCGGCTCGCGACGCACGCCATGCTCGCCGCTGCCACGGTCCAGGTGGGGCTCGGAATTTCCACGCTGATACTCCATGTGCCGCTCGTGCTTGCGGCGGCTCACCAGGCAACGGCGCTGATCCTGTTTACCGCCGCGCTCGTCGGATCGCATGCGCTGCGCGGCAATCCCCGCCGTCACCCGGGCTGAGTGTTTCGCCCGCCCAAGTCGTTGATTTCAAAAACCCGGCGCGCGATGTTTTACGATATGATCAATTACTCCCAGTTTGCAGGATCGCCGCCATGTCCCGCCCCGGATCGCACCTGAAAGCCGGCACCGAGATGCGCTCGCGCTTGCGCTTCATGCCCGACTCGGGGCAAATCTGGCTCGACGAGCAGCGCATGATCATGGTGCACGCCGGCGCCATGGGCGAGTTGCGTCGTGAACTGATCGAAACGCTGGGCCATGACCGCGCGCGCGGCGTGCTCACCCGCATGGGCTATGCGTCGGGCACGCGCGACGCGGTGTTCGTGCGACGCCTGTTTCCGCACGCGAGCGACAACGACGTCTACGTCATGGGCCCGCAATTGCACAACCTCGAGGGGATTGTGAATGTGCGCCCGGTGAAATGCGAAATGAATGTCGCGCGCGGGATCTGCGAGGGTGAATTCATCTGGGAAAACTCTTACGAGGCCGAGATCCATCGCGCGCACTACGGCGTCGACACCGCCCCCGCGTGCTGGATGCAGATTGGTTACGCGGCCGGCTTTACCTCGGAATTATTCGGCAGCTTCGTGCTCTATCGCGAGGTTGAGTGCGGCGCGAAGGGCGACAAGCATTGCCGCATCATTGGCCGACCCGTCGCGCAATGGGATGACGCGGAACAGGATCTGAAATACTTCCAGCCGGAAAGCCTTGCCGACCGCCTGCTCGAACTGCAGACCCAGGTGGAATTGCTGCGCGCGGCGCGCCAGGATGACGATACGGCCGGCGAGCTGATCGGCGAGAGCACGAGTTTCAAAGCCGCGTTCGCGATGATCGAAAAAGTCGCCGCGAGCCAGGTTACCGTGATGCTGCTCGGCGAAACCGGGGTTGGCAAGGAGATGTTCGCCCGCCGCATTCACGAACTGTCTACGCGCGGAAACGGCGCGTTCGTCGCCGTTAATTGCGCGGCGATTCCCGAGGATCTGATTGAATCGGAACTGTTCGGTGTGGAGAAAGGCGCATTTACCGGCGCCAGCCGTTCACGCCCGGGGCGCTTCGAACGGGCGCACGGCGGTACCTTGTTTCTCGACGAAGTCAGCGAATTGTCACCGGTCGCGCAAGCCAAACTCCTGCGCGTGCTGCAGGAGGGTGAGATCGAGCGCATCGGCGATACCGCGGTGCGCCGGGTCGATGTCCGCGTGATCGTGGCGACGAACGTCGATCTCGAGGGCGCGGTTGCGGATAACCGTTTCCGCGCGGATCTGTACTATCGCCTCAATCCATATCCGGTGGTCATCCCGCCGTTGCGCGAACGTCTGCACGACGTCCCGCTGCTGGTGCAGCACTTCGTGGACAAGTACTCGGCCCAGCACGGCAAGCGCATTGCCCGGGTCACGAGTGCTGCGATGTCGGGCCTGCTCGACTATGCCTGGCCCGGCAACATCCGTGAACTGAAAAACATTATCGAGCGCGGTGTGATCCTGACCAGCAGCGGCGAACCAATCGACGCGCAGAACCTGTTGCCGCCAAGCGCGACAACCGCGGCGCAGCCCGACCGCGACGCGGATGCGAGCCGCATCGATAACTTGCTCGAGTCCGTGATTCACGACGGCCTGAGCTTCGACGAACTCGAAGCACGCCTGCTCACGCTCGCGGTCGAGCGGGCGGGCGGCAATCTGAGTGCGGCGGCGCGGCAGCTCGGTATGAGTCGGGCGCAACTCGCCTATCGCCTGAAAAAGAACGGGCGCTCGGCCTGAAGCCGAGCCGCCTTCAGGCTGATCCGTAGCGGGAAGGCGAGATTTTTTATCATTTGATAAAAATATGCTGCTCACGGCCTGATTATTTGAACAATTTAGTGCGTCGCAACAGTGATCCCGGTCGGATGAATTGCTTGCCGGATCAACACCATAGGGTTCACTGGCACGGTTGCTGCACTATTCCGGGGAGAGGCACCGAAACTGGGCTTATGGGCAAGGTAACGCAACTGGATTTCACCACCGCAACGGAATCCTGCACTGTGCGGGTGACGGATCCGGATCATCACGGCTACGTGGAGTTCCAGTTTTCGCTTGGCGACCCCGAGCTGTACCTCGAAATGACCTTGCCGCGCGCCGCCTTCGAGGAATTCTGCCGCGAACACGCGGCGCGGGTGCTTACACCGGCCGAGGGGGCCGCGGTTGACGCCGGCGAACGCCGCTGGCGGTTTGGGGATGACGCAGAGGAAACGAGCTAATGTCGATAGAAATCAAAACCACGTCGGTTGAGCCGATCCGCCGCACGTTCGATCACATCGCGGAGAAAATCGGACCCGGCAAAGCCGCCACCCGCTACCAGGAAGCCGTGTGGGGGTTGCAACCGCAGGTCAATCAACATTACCGCCCGACATGGGAGCCGGACAAGCAGCTCTACGATCCCACCCGAACGGCAATCGTGATGGCGGATTTCGACGACTTGACCGACCCGCGCCAGTACTACTACGGCACGTGGACCATCCAGCGCGGCAAGCAGCAGGATTCGCAGGAAAAGAATCTGAATTTCGTCGAATCGCGCGGCCTGCTCGCGGCCCTCAACCCCGCGATTCGCGAGAAAGTACACAGTCTCGTGGTCCCGTTAAGGCACGTCGCGTGGGGCGCGAATACGAACAACAGTTATATCGCGGCTTACGGTTTCGGCGCACCAATAACCTCGGCCGCTTCGCTGCAGATGATGGACAACCTCGGGGTGGCGCAATACATCACGCGCATCGGCCTGATTCTCGCCGGGAACGATCCGGGCGCGCTCGATGACGCGAAAGCACTGTGGATGGATGATCCGCGCTGGCAACCGATGCGGGCGCTGATCGAAGAGGCGATGGTGACGAAGGACTGGTTCGAATTGCACGTATTGCAGAACTTCCTCATTGACGGCGGACTCTACCCGCTCGTGTTCGATCGCTTTGACGCGACGGTTACCGAGGCCGGTGGTGCCGCGTTTTCGATGATGAACGAATTCACCGACGAGTGGTTCGCGGAGTCGTCACGCTGGGTGGATGCGGTGATCAAACGCGCGGCACAGGAGTCCGCGGACAACGAGGCGCTGCTGTCCGGCTGGATCGCGAAATGGGTGCCGCGCGTACAGGGCGCACTGAAGCCGCTGGCGGACCTCGCATTCAACGGCGCCGGGGCGCCGGAAGTCGACGAAGTGATGGACCGTCTCATGGCGCGCGCGGCGAAAGCCGGGCTCAACGTTTAAGGAACCGGGATTACGCACATGGCCGATAACGTTTTTATTGCGTTTCAGAACAACTCCGAAGCGCAACCGATCATCGAGGCGATTCTCGCCGACAATCCGCAGGCGATTGCAAACGAATCGCCCGGCATGGTGAAGATCGATTGTCCCGGGCGGCTCGTCATCCGCCGCGAAACCGTCGAGGAAAAGGTCGGGCGGGAATTCGATTTGCAGGAAATGCACATCAATCTCGTTTCGCTCGGCGGTAACGTCGACGAGGACGACGACGAATTCGTGATCGCATGGAACACCTGATGGTTGTGCGATCGACTCAAACGAACAAGCAAATGTCTTGCAAGAGGGAAACCCATGGCTAAACCAAAGCGGCTCGGATTGAAAGAAAAGTACAGTCTCATGACTCGCGGACTGGACTGGGAAACGACGTATCAGCCGATGGACGAGGTGTTTCCCTACGATAATTACGAAGGCATCAAGATCGTCGATTGGGACAAATGGGAAGATCCGTTCCGTCTGACGATGGATTCGTACTGGAAGTACCAGAGCGAAAAAGAACGCAAGCTGTATGCGATTCTCGACGCGTTCCAGCAGAACAACGGTCAACTGAATATCAGTGATGCGCGGTATATGAGCGCGGTGAAGCTGTGGATCCAGGGCATTACCCCGCTCGAATACGCGGCGCATCGCGGTTTCGCACACGCCGGCCGCTCGTTCCGCGGCGCCGGCGCGCGCGTCGCCTGCCAGATGCAGTCCATCGACGAATTGCGGCATGCGCAAACGCAGATGCACGCGTTCAGCCACTACAACAAGTTTTTCAATGGCATGCACGGCTTTGCGCATATCCGCGATCGCGCCTGGTACCTGTCGATTCCAAAGAGCTTTTTCGAAGACGCGATGAGCGCCGGACCATTCGAATTCGTCACCTCGATTTCATTCGCGTTCGAATACGTACTGACGAATCTGCTGTTCATGCCGTTCGTGTCAGGCGCCGCCTATAACGGCGATATGGCGACGACGACGTTCGGCTTCTCCGCGCAATCGGACGAATCGCGTCACATGACGCTCGGCCTCGAAGTCGTCAAATTCATGCTCGAGCAGCACGAGGACAACGTACCGATCGTGCAGGGCTGGCTCGATAAGTGGTTCTGGCGCGGTTACCGGCTGCTCGGTCTCGTCGGTACGATGATGGACTACATGCTGCCGAAGAAAGTCATGTCGTGGAAGGAAGCGTGGGAGATCTACTGGGAAGAGAACGGGATCGCGCTGTTCCACGATCTGAGTCGTTACGGCATCGAATTACCGAAGCACCATGAAGTGGCGACGAAGGAAAAGCATCGTCTGACACATGAGCTGTGGGCAACGCTGTACCAGTACAGCAATGCGCTGTCGCTGCATACCTGGGTGCCGGAAGATGCCGAACTCGACTGGATGTCGGAGAAATACGGTTCGTTGTTCGACACGATGTATCGTCCGCGCCTCGAGTTCTTCCGCGAACGCGAGCAGGCCGGCGAACGGTATTACAATAATCGCCTGCCGATGGTGTGCCAGGTATGTCAGATCCCGGTGTTCTTCACCGAGCCTGACGACCCGCAGCAACAGTGCGTGCGCATTGTCGAATGGGCCGATACGAAACATCATTGCTGCTCGGATGGGTGTGCGGACATCTTCCGCCGCGAACCGCAGAAATACGTCCAGGCGCTGATCCCGCCACAGCAAATCTATCGCGGTGAATGCGGCGGCGCGACGAATATCTTCGAGTACGCAGCGTGGCTGCATCTCGAGAAAGACGTCGATACGGGTGAATACCGCGGCTCGCCGGATCACCGCAACTGGGAAGCCTGGGCGGCGCAACAACCAACCCCGCAGGCAAATTCGGACGAAGCGGCGTAGGGGACGGGAACATGACGGTGAAACATCTCGGCGACGGTTATGAGTTCGAGTCGGAAAATCGCGAAGCGCGATACGGCGGCGATATCAATTTTTACATCCAGTGGGAGCAACATCTCATGTTCGCGTGCCCGTCGGCGTATCGCGCGCCGGTGGATCTGTCACTGCGCGATTTCATGGAGCAGATGTTCAAACCCGATTACGCGCAGCATCCCGATAGCGCGAAACTCGACATCGAAGCGCTCGAATGGCAATTCGACCAGCAACCGTGGCAGCCAGACCTCGACAAGAGCCTGAAGGAAAACGGGATTGGACACATGAGCTATCTGCAGGTGCGATCGCCGGGGCTCGAGGGTATGCACGGCGTCGGTAACTGAGGTTCCGGGGCGATGAGTTTTCAACTGACGATCGAGCCGCTCGGCGAAACGATCGAAGTCGAGGACGGGCAATCAATCCTTGATGCGGCGCTGCGCGCCGGGATCTGGCTGCCTTACGCGTGCAACCACGGGCTTTGTGGCACCTGCAAGGTAGATGTGCTCGAAGGAGAAGTCGAGCACAACGAAGCATCGCCGTTTGCGCTCATGGACGTCGAGCGTAACGAGAACAAGACGCTCGCCTGTTGCGCAACGCTGCAATCCGATATCGTCATCGAAGCGGAGATCGATGAAGACGAAGACGCGCGCCAGATCGCGGTGGAGGATCGGGTCGGGACGGTGTCGCGGATCGAATCCCTGACCCCGACGATCATGGGGATCTGGATCGATGTCGACGGCGAGGGGATCGAATTCCAGGCCGGGCAGTACGTCAATCTGCGCGTTCCGGGACTCCAACATCCGCGCGCGTTTTCCATTGCGAGCGCGCCCTCGGCACCTAACTCGATAGAACTGAACGTGCGCATCGTCGAGGGCGGCGCGGCGACGACTTATCTGCACAATGAACTGAAGGTTGGCGATGAGCTGTCGTTTACCGCACCGCTCGGACGCTTCTTCGTGCGCAAGTCCGCTCCCGAGCCAATCATTTTCCTTGCCGGTGGATCCGGTCTGTCGAGCCCGAAATCGATGATCCTCGATCTGCTCGAGGCCGGTGATACGCGCGACATCACGCTGCTCTATGGCGCACGCTCGCGCGCGGAGTTGTACTACGACGAATTGTTCGAATCGCTCGCGGCGGCGCACGCGAACTTTACTTACGCCGTGGCCCTGTCTGAACCCGCCGACAGCGATCGGTGGAGCGGGCAGCGAGGGTTCGTCCACGAACTCGCCGAGCAGCATTTCGACAAACGTTTCGAAGGTCACAAGGCCTATTTGTGCGGACCACCACCCATGATCGACGCCTGCATCACGAGCCTGATGACCGGACGCCTGTTCGAGCAGCATATTTTCATGGAATCATTCCTGACGGCTGCCGATGGCGCCGAACCGCCGCGCCGTAGCGCGCTGTTCAAAAAATTCTGAGATGACGGCCGCGGCGCGGGTGTTCACGATTGCGATCGCCGATAGCCAGGAGCGCTTCCCGTGCAAGGACGGGCAGAATGTACTGCTGGCAATGGAACGACTCGGGCGCAAAGGCATCCCGGTGGGTTGTCGCGGTGGCGGTTGCGGCGTCTGCCGGGTACAGGTGCTCGGCGGTGCCGCATTTCGAACCCTCAAGATGAGCCGCGCCCAGATCAGCGAGGCGGACGAGGCCGCCGGCATTTGTCTCGCGTGCAAATTGCTCCCGGAAGCGGACCTGACGATTCGTCCGCTCGGGCTGTTGAAGAACAAACTGAGATAATCAGTGCGGCCGGCCGCAACGCGGACCGCTGCGAAAAAAACCGACTCGAGGAGGAATACAGCATGTCATTTCACGGCGTAATGCGACCCGGGCACACGTGCATCCGGGTGCTCGAAATGGAACCGGCGATCACTCACTACGTTGAGTATCTCGGCATGATCAAAACCGGCGAGGACGAGCAGGGACGGGTCTACCTGAAAGCATGGGACGAACACGATTGTTTCTCCATCGTACTGCGCGAGGCCGACGAGCCCGGCATGGATTTCATGGGTTTCAAGGTGCACAGCACGGCGGATCTTGATCAACTTGAGGCGGCGGTACGCGATTACGGTTGTGCGGTGGAGCGAATCCCTGCCGGCGAACTCACGGGTTGCGGCCATCGCATACGTTTTCAGATCCCGAGCGGGCACGCAATCGAGTTGTATGCGGAAAAGGATTACGTTGGTAACAGCCTTGGTCGTCTGAACCCCGATCCGTGGCCGGAAGGTCTCAAGGGGATGCAGGTGAACCGCTACGACCACTGCCTGTTGTACGGGCCGAACGTTCCGGACGTCGTGGATTTCTTCGTCAATGTGCTCGGCTTCTCGCTGACCGAACAAGTCATCGATCCGGAAAGCAATATGATCGGTGCGTTCCTGTCGTGCTCGAACAAGGCGCACGATATCGCGTTCATTCATTACCCCGAGCCGGCGAAATTCCACCACGCGTCCTTTCTGCTGAACAGCTGGGAAGAGCTTCTCCAGGCCGCGGACATCATGGGAATGAAAGGTATTTCAATCGATATCGGACCCACACGCCACGGCATCACGCGCGGCCGCACGATCTATTTCTTCGATCCGTCCGGCAATCGCAATGAAGTATTTTGCGGTGATTACACGTGGTACCCGGATCGCGAGCCGATCACCTGGACGGCGGACGAACTCGGCAAGGCGATTTTTTTCCACGATCGCAAGCTGAACGAGAACTTCCTCACCGTCGTGACCTGAGGCGCGGCTTACCGCCGGCGAATTCAGCGCCGGCGTTGTCGGCCTGCCGGGCACGATTCAGGCGTGATGGTCAGTGGTTGTGTGGCCGACCCACCCCGGCGGGCAGACGAATATGCTCGACCAGACGCCGCACGTGTTCCGGCGGCGGCGCGGTGAGCAGCGCAACCGTCCATGCAACGATGAGATTCAGCGCCGCGCCGAGCGCACCGATGCCTTCCGGTGAAATCCCGAACCACCAGTGCGTGGCGTTGTTCAGCTCCGGCGCATAGAACTTGAAATAACCGATGTAGCCGAACGTGACGACGAGGCCCGTCAACATCCCGCACACCGCGCCTTCGAGATTCATGCGCCGCGAGAAGATCCCGAGCAGGATCGGGGGGAACAGCGACGCGGCCGCGAGTCCGAATGCAAACGCGACCACCTGGGCGACGAAACCGGGCGGATTGATGCCGAGATAGCCTGCGATCAGGATCGCGGTGGCCGCGGCAAGGCGGGCGTAGAGTAATTCCTCGCGATCGCTCATGCCGCGGGCGAACGTTTTCTTCAGCAGATCGTGCGATACAGCTGCAGAGATCACGAGCAGCAGACCGGCGGCCGTGGACAGCGCCGCGGCGAGGCTGCCGGCGGCGACGAGCGCGATTACCCACGGCGGGAGATCCGCGATCTCGGGATTCGCGAGCACCATGATGTCGCGGTCTACATACACTTCGTTCGTCGTCGCGCTCGGCGTGTTCGTGACGATGCGTTCACCGGCCGCACCGCGGTTGTCGCCGTCGTACGCGGGCGCGCCGTCGAACGGCGCACCGGGGCCGTACTGGATCCGGCCGTCACCGTTCTTGTCCTGCCAGCCGATGAGGCCGACGTCCTCCCAGTTCTTGAACCAGTTCGCGACGCTTGTATAGGTTTCGTTATGCACGGTATCGATAAAATTCAGCCGCGCGAACGCGCCGACGGCGGGCGCTGTCGTATACAGCAGCGCGATAAAGAACAACGCGTAGCCAGCGGATTTACGCGCGTCCGATACTTTCGGTACGGTGAAAAAGCGGACGATTACGTGCGGCAGACCGGCCGTGCCAAGCATCAGCGCGAGCGTGATCGCGAACACATCGATGGTCGATTTGCCGCCTTGTGTATACGGACTGAAGCCGAGGTCGACGAGCGTGGCGTCGAGGCGCTCGAGCACGGCGACCCCGGAGCCGTCATTCACCACGGAACCCAGGCCGATTTGCGGCACCGCGACGCCGGTGACCAGCAGTGAAATGAAAATTGCCGGCACGAGGTAGGCAAAAATCAGCACGCAGTACTGCGCAACCTGAGTGTAGGTGATGCCTTTCATGCCACCGAGCACGGCATACATGAACACGACTGCCATGCCGACGATTACGCCCCAGTTAATCGGGATGTCGAGGAAGTGTGAAAACACGATGCCCACCCCGCGCATCTGTCCGGCGACGTAGGTAAACGAGACGATGATCAGGGCCAGCACGGCGACGAAGCGGGCGACGTTCGAGTAGTAACGCGTGCCGATAAAATCGGGCACCGTGAATTCGCCAAACTTGCGCAGGTAGGGCGCGAGCAGCATGGCGAGGATGACATAGCCGCCGGTCCAGCCCATCAGGTACACCGAGCCGTCGTAGCCGAGAAAGGAGATGATCCCGGCCATGGAGATGAACGAGGCGGCGCTCATCCAGTCGGCCGCGGTGGCCATGCCGTTCGCGATCGGGTGGACCCCGCCACCGGCGACGTAAAATTCGTTCGTAGAGCCGGCGCGTGACCACACCGCAATCCCGATGTACAGCGCGAAACTCAGGCCGACGAACAGATAGGTCAGGGTTTGCGTATCCATCAATCCGCGCTCCGCTCGTCGTCACTCACACCGAAACGCCGGTCGATACGTTGCATCCAGAACACGTAGACGATGATCAGCAGCACAAAGACGTAAATCGATCCCTGCTGCGCCCACCAGAATCCGAGCTTGAAACCGAAAAATCGGATTGAATTCAGCGGTTCGACGAGCAGGATGCCGAAGCCGAATGAAACGACGAACCAGACGCTGAGCAGCAGCCCGATAACTTTCAGATTCGCCCGCCAATACGCGTGCGCGTTCGCCGCCTGGCCGCGTGCGGATTGCTCTTCAGGATCGTTCATCGGGACGTCGTCCTTCGTTGTTCTTGTACTGCGTGCGCTGGTATCGGCCGCGACTGCGTAATGCCGCGTGGCCGGGCATTGTGCCATAAGGCGAACCCGATCGCGGCGTTGCGGACGCGGCCCCGCGGGTGATCAAATCCGGTCGCCACGCCACATTGCCGCCGTCCGTACGTCAGGCCGGGACGGGTAGCGGATATTGCAGTTGCGCGATGATGTCGCCGGTTGAATTTGCCGTATCGCCCGCGGATTCACACTCGGCGAAGCGCAGCAGCGAAGATTCGTGGCGAACCATCGATTCGGCGAGTTCGCTATAACGCGCCGGTGCCTGCGCGGCAATTGCGGTGTAGCGTTCGACATAGGGCAGCAAGGCTTCGTGCAGTGCCGCCATGGCATCGGTCCAGGGTTTGTCAGCGAGCGACCTTGCCATCGTCAGCCCCGCCTCGCGCGACGCTTCGAGCTCGCGCACCCCGGCGCCCAGTTCGACCAGCGCCGGGCGCAGGCGCGCTTTCGTTTCGGTTTCCAGCTGCAGCAGCAAGGCCACTTTGTAGCGTTTTACGGGTTCGTCATAGAAATCGAGCATGCGATCGAACAGTGCCTCACCGATGATTTCGCCCTGATAGAGATCCTGCAGGTCATCGCGGAAATTTGCTGACATGGTGTGCTCCGTGAGTTGTATCGTTGTGACGGCAGGCGTGTCGCAACCGGGCGCAATCGATAATGCAGGCGGGGTCGTCGCAATATCGGTTGGCCCAGCGTTCGCACTGCTGTTTGCGCAGTGTAACGAACGTTGCCGAATGATTCGAAACTTGACGCATTACCGCTATTGTCCGCTGAGCATCGTGGATTTTTGTTAACACCTGGCCGTATGCTCGATACCTGTAACGGACTAGCCGTCATTAAAAAGGGAGTTTGCTCCATGTTGACATCATTTCGTGTGCGTGCCTTTCTCGTTTGCTTCATCGTATCGGCGTCGACGCCGGCCATCGCCGCTGACGTTGCGGCGACGACGGGTGTATCGACGATCTCGCCGTGCCCGAGCTTTTGTAGCGGTACGTCGGAATTCGATATTGATGGCGGGGCGGGATTTTCCTCATCGTATTCCTCGCTGGACAACAGTGATGGCAACGGACAGGCCGCGGCCTCGCTGAACGGCGGCGGAGCGGGCCTGCCGATGCTGCGCGCGGAGGCGTATTCCGGCCCGGATTCGCGCGTTGGCGCGGACGCCGCCGGCATGCGCAAGTACACCTACACCGGGGCGTCGAGCAATTTCACGCTCGACCTGACGCTCGACGGTGAAGTGAATGACCCGACCACACCGCCGGAATTTCCCGATGCCTCACTGGTTGCGAATCTCGTGGTGGTGCTCGCGTCGGATCTCGATTTTTCCACCGATTACGGCACGTTCGCTTTCGAGATCGTTGCCGGGACGCCGGATGCAAGCTTGCTCGATGAAACCCGTATCGACTTCTTCAACCTGGGGCTGTTCGACAGCGGTCCTCAATCCGTGACGCAATCGGTCTCGTTTACCCTCAATGATGGTGACGAAATCTTCGTCTGGGCAAATCTGCTCGCCAACGGCACCCGTGGTGGCTCGGCAGACGCCTTCAATACCGCGAGTCTCGCATTCTCGTCCGGCAACGTTGCCGGTTTAACGGCGGTACCGTTACCGGCCGGCGTGTGGTTACTGTTGAGTGGCATCGCGGGGCTTGCGCGCCGCTCCCGCATCCGCGCGTAGGCACGCAGCAAAACGGCGCGCTGCGAGCCAGCCGTCGCGCGCGTCCTGCTTGCAGGTAGAGGGTGGATCCATGGCGGCGGCGAAGTCCTCGCGCCGCGGCCGGATTCGGTCGCCACAGACTTGTCGGCTATGCTTCCGGGTTTTCCCCTCTCCGGAACGTAATGCATGGCGACTGAAAGCTTGCTCACCGACGCGGTGGTGTATCTTGGCGCTGCGGTCCTTGCCGTGCCGATTTCAAAACGCCTCGGGCTCGGATCCGTCATCGGCTACCTCGCAGCCGGGATCGCGATCGGCCCGTTCGGTCTGCAGTTGATCAGTGAAGCCGAAACGGTCCTGCATTTCTCCGAGTTCGGCGTCGTCCTGCTGTTATTTCTGATCGGCCTCGAACTGAAACCCTCCCGCTTATGGGCCATGCGCCATGCCATATTCGGCCTTGGCGCGGTGCAGGTGATTGCCACCGCGGTCCTGTTTGCGGCCATCGGCAGCTTCCTGATTGACGATCGAACGACGCTGTTCATCGTTGCCGTGGCGTTCGCGCTGTCATCGACAGCGATGGCGATGCAATTGCTGGCGGAAAAGCATCTCGTGCAATCGAGTGCAGGGCAGGCGGCATTTGGCGTGCTGTTGTTTCAGGATCTCGCGGTGATCCCGCTACTCGCCGTGATACCACTGCTGGCGGCCGCCCCGGCGGCCACGTCCGCCGGCGACTGGGTCGCGATTGCGCGCGTTGCCGCGGTAATTCTCCTGATCCTGTTTGGCGGCCGCTATGCGGCCCGGCACATATTCCGTGTGATCGCAAAAACCGGGCTGCGCGAGATCTTCACCGCGTTCGCGCTGCTGCTAGTGATCGGCATCGCGGTATTGATGCAGGCGGTCGGCTTGTCGATGGCGCTCGGCACGTTTCTCGCCGGGGTCGTGCTCGCCGATTCGGAGTACCGCCAGCAACTGGAAATCGA
Organism: Gammaproteobacteria bacterium; assembly: GCA_965216305.1. Classification (GTDB taxonomy): domain Bacteria; phylum Pseudomonadota; class Gammaproteobacteria; genus UBA11873. The sequence goes on from OZ244144.1 coordinate 2,183,617, forward strand.
GCTCGAGCCGTTCAAAGGACTGCTCATGGGGCTTTTTTTCATTGCAGTCGGCATGTCGACGGATCTGCGCATGCTGGCGCAGCAGTGGCAACTGATCGCGGCGCTCGTGCTGAGCGTGTTCGTGGTCAAGTTCTTCGTGCTCTTGGCCATCGGCAGGCTGTTCCGGCTGAGCACGCACCAGTCGCTCATGTTCGCCGCGCTCGTGTCGCAGGTGGGCGAGTTCGCGTTTGTTATTTTCGGTCTGGCCGGGCAGGTGGGCCTCATCGGACCGCAAATCAGCGGACCCCTCATCGTTGTCGTCAGTCTGTCGATGGTGTTGACGCCGCTGATCATCCTCGCCGTTGAACGCCTGATCGCGGCGCGTCTGAACGTTAGCGAGCCCGAGCCCGATGTGGCCATGGCACATAATCCAGTCATCATCATCGGCGTTGGGCGCATGGGCCAGGTGATCTCGCGCATGCTCATCGCAAACGATATTCCGGCGACGGTTATCGATAACGATCCCGACCAGGTGGAACTGTCGCGCCGGTTCGCCCATGAAGCGTACTATGGTGATGCCCGCCGGCTCGACCTGCTCGAAGCCGCCGGCATCGCCGATGCCCGTCTGCTTGTTGTTGCCTGTGACGATCCGGCGGCAACGCTCAGTATCGTCGACACGGTGCGCACGCATTATCCGGATTTGCCGCTCGTGGCACGTGCGCGTAACCGCACGCATGCCTACGAGCTGTTCGAGCGCGGGATCCTCGAAGTGGAGCGCGAAACGTTCTTCTCCTCGCTGGCACTGACCGAGCGGGTACTGAAGCAACTCGGCTTTTCCGCCGCCGATGCTTACGACGCCGTCACCCTGTTCCGCCGCCATGACGAGGAGATGCTGCAACGGCTGTTCGATCTGCGCGGCGAGCCGAACCGGCTGCGCGAGAGCGTGATCCAGTCGCGGCGTGATTTCGAACAATTGATGCGTGCCGAGTTTGGCCGCCAGCGCGCCACGGCGCCGCAACCGGACTGATATGCCGGTGCGCGGCGGCAACGCGGGTCTGCGCTGCCGTCTATAATAGGCCTACCGTCCGGACACTCACGGGAGCATCGCGATGCCACTTGACCGCCTCGACCACTACTTCGTCTATGCCGCCGATCTCGAACAATCGCGGCGTTTTTACGCCGACATACTCGGCCTCGAAGCCGGGCCGCGCCCTGACTTCGGATTTCCGGGACACTGGTTTTATCTCGAGGATCGACCTGTCGTCCATGTCGGCAACAGCGAATTCGAAGGCGGCTACGTTGCCGGCGATGAAGCCGAGCACCGGGCGAGCGGCTCCACCGGCCCGGTTGATCACATCGCATTCCGGGGGCGCGATATCGACGACTTTATCGCCCGTTTCGAACGCGAAGGGATCGACTTCCGACGCAACGAGGTACCGGACTTCGCGCTGTCGCAGCTGTTCGTGAAGGATCCGGAAGGCGTGACGATCGAGCTGAACTTTTTTCACGGCGACAGCTGAACAACAGCTGCCCCGATGACATGCGGGCTCAGTGGAGCCGGTCGTGGAACGGGGCACGTGCGAGCCACTCGAAACTGCCTGCGCTGTTGATCGCGGGACGGTATTCCGCGGCCAGCCAGCCACTGTAGCCACCGGCGTCCAGAGCCGCGAAGACGCCCGCGAAATCGAGCCCGCCGGTCCCGGGCTCGCCGCGGCCAGGAACATCGGCAAACTGCACGTGGCCGATCCGCGCCGCGTTTCGGGCCAGAAAGCCGCTGATGTCTTCTCCCATTGTTGCCATGTGATAAACGTCGTACTGCAAGCGCAGATGGTCGTCGCCGAGCGCCTCGAGGAGACTGCATTGCGTGGCCGTATCTGCGAGCAGAAAACCCGGCATATCGACCGTGTTGATCGCTTCGAACACGGTCGTCACCCCGAACGGTGCGAAACGGTCGCGGGTGCGCGCGAGGTTGCCGCGCAAGGTGTCGAGACAGTGCGCGCGCGAATGCGCGGGGGCGCGTGGACCCGCCAGCACGTTCACGCAGGCGGGACTGAGTTCGCGCACGTAATGCTCGCACGCGTCCAGCGCAGCCGTGTATTCCGTGAGCCGATCCGGATCGCCCGCCGGTGCGGTGCCGCCCTGCAGCATGTCACCGGCAGGCACATTGATCAGGACGATGTCGACGTCTGCGCGCCGGGCGGCGCGGGCAAGTGTTTTTGCGGGCACGTCGTAGGGAAACTGCAATTCAACCCCGCGAAACCCGAGTTCCGCCGCAGCGGCGAAGCGCGCCACGAGCGGTAGTTCCGTGAAGACGAGCGACAGATTCAGGGCAAGGCGGGCACGCGCTCCAACGCGTTCACACGTCGTCATCGCGGTGTCCGCCAGCGCCGAGATACAGTTGCACAAGCGTGGCCGGATCGGCATCGGGGAGCGTATGCGCCCGTAACTGGCGGGCGGCGAGTTCGGTCAACGGGGTGGCGCTTTCGAACGCGTGCGCGCTGGCGATGGCGGTGTCGAGATCTTTCAGCAGCGTGCGCACGCGCCAGCGTACGGGCTCGGCCGCATCAATCGCCATCATCGGCCCGGTCATTTGCAGCGGGATTGAATCCGCGAAGCCCCCGGCCAGCGCCGCGGGCAGCCGTGCCGCATCAATGCCGGCGCGGCGTGCGAGCGCCATCACTTCGGCGAGTACGAGGACGTTGCAGCCCACGAGCATCTGATTGCACAGCTTCGTCAGTTGCCCCGCGCCGACCGGTCCCATGTGGGTACAGCGGTGCGCGAACGCCTCGAGCAACGGCCGCGCGGCATCAACATCGCCGCTATCGCCGCCAGCCATTACCGCCAGGGTTCCCTGTTCGGCACCGATGACCCCGCCCGAGACCGGTGCATCCACCCAGCGGGTGCCATTCGCGCGCCGCAAGCGCGCCGCGATGTCGCGGGTGGCATCCGGTTCGATACTCGACAGATCGATCACGAGGCGCGACGTCCCCGACGCCGGCACGGCCGTCGCGAGCCCGTGCTCAGCGAATACGACATCATGCACGGCCTGCGTGTCGGCGAGGCACAGAAAAATCACGTCACATCGTTCGATCAACGTCGCCGGGGCGGTGCACGGTTTCGCGCCGGCGGCGACGACCGGGCCGAGCTTGTCGGGCGAGCGGTTCCAGACGTGCACCGTATGGCCGGCCGCGAGCAGGCGTGCGACGAGCGGATTACCCATGAGGCCAATGCCGGCGAAGCCGAGTCGGGTTTGCTGTGTCATTGTTTGATTATGTCCGCGCAGGCGGCGCGATTACCACACCGTGCGGCTTAGCCGCCGTCCGCCTGGACCGTGACGCTGGGTGGTATGCGACGCCCGCGTAATGCATTGACACTGAGTACGAGCAGCGCGGTGACGATCAAAACCATGCCGCCGAGTTCCAGCGGGTCGGGTAGTTCGCCGAAATGGTAATGTGAAGTCGCCATTGCCACGACCGGTGCCGCGAGTGTGCCAAGGCTCGCGGTACCGGCGGACATATTATCGAGGACATACACCCACAACAGCCAGCCGAACGCCGTGGTCACGACTCCGATCAGGATCAACACAAGAATAAAGCGCGGGCTCCACACGACAGCTGCTTCCGGGATCACCCAGGCAATGGCCATGAGCGGAACGGAGCCCAGGAACATCTGCCAGGCCGTCATCGAGATCAAATCCATCGGCGCGCGGCGTTGCAGTTGTTTCACCATGATCGCACCCACCGCCCATGCGATGCCGGCGCCGATTGCCAGCACGTTACTGAGCAGCGTCCCCGACGCCTGCCACGGCTGCACAATCGCAATGAGTCCTGCCCCCGCACAGCCTATCGCGAGCCATTGCAGGCCTTTGACTTTCTCACCCAGCAGCGGCCAGGCCAGCAGCAAGGTAAAAAACGGCATCGTGTATGCGAGAAAGGCGACCCGGCCGGCGCTGCCGTGCGCAACCGCCCAGGTGGACAGGGTGAACAGCGCCGTGGTCTGCACGAGACCGAGGCGCAACAGTTCCGGCACGCGTTCGGGTTTGAACGGATGCCGGGTGCAACGCAGGATCAGCAACAGGCACAGCGCACCGAGCATCATGCGCAAACCGGCGAACATGTACGGCGGGCAATCGAGCAGACCGATCTTCAAACCGGTCCACGCATACCCCCACAGGACGGACATCGTGATGAGGGCGAGCAGCGGTTTCAGATTTGTACGCACAACACTCCGGATAGCAGGCGGGGCCGCGGAATCCGATCCGGTCAAGGGCAGACGCGGCGCGGTTCAGTCCGTCTTCGCCGCCTGCAGATGGCCGAACGCGAGACGCGTCGTTTCCACCGTGCGCATGATATGCGATTCCGTGGCCGCGCATGCGGTCGCTTCATCACGCGCGAGCACCGCGCGCATGATCGCCTCATGTTCCGCGTTCACATCGCGGGTTTCATCATGCTCAAGGATCGAGATCAGTCGATAGCGCTTGTGTTGATCGTAAAGCAGGCGACGGATTTTCAGCAGCCAGGCCGAATCACACCCCGCGATCAGGGCTTCGTGGAATTCCTGGTTGCGACTCTCCCATTGCGCGAACCCGTGCGCGCGGTCGGAGTCAACTTTCGACAGGCGATGGAACGCGGCCACGATGTTCGCTTCCCATTCGTCATCGCCGCGGCGGATGCTTTCGCTGATCGCTTCGCATTCGAGCATGATGCGCAAGCGGGTGATGTCCTGCAGATCCTTCAGCGACAGCGGCGCAACGCGGAATCCGCGTTGTCCTTCCGTGGTGACGAAGCCTTCGCCCGCGAGACGGTTGAGTGCTTCACGCAACGGACTTGCACCGGTCGCGTACTGCTGGCGCAATTCTTCGATCCTGAGTTTCGCGTCCGGCTCGAGGTGTCCGCGAATGATGTCGAGCCGCAACGCATCGCAGGCGGATTCGCTCAGGGTTTTACCGTTCGATTTCGCCATATTTGCCTGTTGAGAGTTCCTTCGGCCCGGTGCGGCCTGCAGGTGCGGCCGGTGCTCGAAACTGGATAGTATCGATAATTTAAAAAAATATCGATTTTTTTAAATTCCATCGATATACTGCGCCAATGCACCGCGGCCGGGACAGCAGGCCCGCCCGCAAACCGGCATTTCTAGCCGCCGATCGCAGGGAGAATCGCGCATGACCATTCAGTTGTACACGCATCCGATGTCACCGTGCTCGCAGAAAATCCGCATCATACTCGCGGAGAAGAGCCTCGCGTGGGACAAGATCGACGTCGATTTGCCCGCCAAGGCCAATCTGAGCGCGGACTACCTTGCGCTGAATCCGCTCGGCGTCGTGCCGACGCTCGTCGAAGACGGCAGACCGGTGATCGAGTCGTCAATCATCGCGGAGTACCTCGAAGACCGATACCCTGATCCGGGCCTGCGGCCCGCCGATCCATTCCGGATTGCACAAATGCGTTTCTGGATGAAGCATGTGGACAACAAAGTGCATCCGTCGTGCGGGGCCCTGCAGTGGCCGCTCGTGATGGCGGATAAGCTAAAAGCACTCTCACCCGAGGAACAGGATCGGATCATCGACCAGGTGCCGGAGAAGCCCCGCCGTGAACGCCAGCGACGACTGCTGAAGCTTGGCTATGACGCACCTGACGTGCTCGACGCCGTCGGCGTGTACGAAAAAACAATTGCTGATCTCGACAGCCTGCTCGCGACGCAGGCCTGGATCGCCGGTGATGAGTTTTCGCTCGCGGACGCGGCGATGGCACCGTACTTCCAGACGCTGCGCCAGTTCGGCTGGAGCGCGTGGTACGAAAGTCGCTCGCGCGTCGCCGATTGGTACGCGCGGTGCTGCGCGCGTGAATCGTATCAGCGCGCGGTTGCAGATGATTTTTCCGCGGCGAAACTCGCCGACCTCGGCGCGCGCGGGGAACCCGCGTGGCAGAAGATTCAATCCATCATCGCCGGCAACGGCAGCAAGGCGGCGTAGGCGCCGTCGGCACGCAACGAGGAACACGAACATGGCATCGCCAGCGCAAGCGGCCACGGACAGCGAACTGCCCGAGATCAGAAACTTCATCAACGGTGAGTACGTCGCCTCGTCGTCGAAGCGCACGTTCGAAAATTTCGATCCCGTCAGCGGCAAGGCTTTCGCGCTCGTTCACGAAGCGGACGAAGCGGATGTCGATGCCGCGGTACGCGCCGCGCAGGCCGCCTACCACGGCCCGTGGAGTGAAATGACGGTCGATGCACGGGTCACGTTGTTGCATCGCGTCGCCGATCGGATCAACGAGCGTTTCGACGAGTTTCTCGCCGCGGAATGCCGCGATACGGGCAAGCCGTACTCGCTGGCCCGACACATCGACATTCCCCGTGGCGCGGCGAACTTCAAGATCTTCGCCGACGTGATCCGCAACGTCCCGACGGAATCATTTCGCATGGAAACCCCGGACGGCGCGGGCGCACTGAATTACGGCGTACGCACGCCGAAGGGCGTGATCGCGATTATTTCGCCGTGGAATCTGCCGCTGTTATTGATGACCTGGAAGGTTGGCCCGGCACTCGCGTGCGGCAACACCGTAGTGGTGAAACCGTCCGAGGAAACGCCGTCGACGACGACCTTGCTCGGCGAAGTCATGAACGAAGTCGGCTTGCCGCCCGGTGTGTTCAATGTGGTCAATGGCTTCGGCACGAATTCTACCGGTGAGTTTCTGACCCGGCATCCCGGCATCGATGCGATCACGTTTACCGGCGAAACCGTCACCGGTACCGCGATTATGAAAAACGCCGCGGTGGGTATTCGCGACGTCTCGTTCGAACTCGGGGGCAAGAACGCCGCGGTTGTGTTTGCCGACTGCGATCTCGAGCAGGCGCTGGAAGGGACTGCGCGTTCCGCGTTCGCGAATTGCGGCCAGGTGTGTCTCGGTACCGAGCGCGTGTACGTCGAACGCTCGATCTTCGATCGGTTCGTCGCCGGACTGAAGGACAAAGCCGAACAACTGAAGATCGGGATCCCGAGCGATGAGACTACCGGGATGGGGCCAATTGTGAGCCGCCAGCAACGCGAAAAAGTGCTTGGCTACTACGCTAAAGCGCGCGAACTCGGGGCAACGGTCGTCACCGGTGGCGGGGTGCCCGGGATGCCGGTGGAATACGCCGACGGCTACTGGGTGGAACCGACGATCTGGACGGGTTTGCCGGAAGACTCACCGATCATCAGGGAAGAAATATTCGGCCCGTGTTGTCACGTGCAGCCGTTCGACACGGAAGCCGAAGCGATTGCGCTTGCGAACGATACACAATACGGACTCGCCACCGCGATCTGGACCACGAACGCGTCGCGTGCACACCGGGTGGCGGAGAAAATCAATGTCGGTATCACCTGGGTGAATTGCTGGTTCCTGCGCGATTTGCGTACGTCGTTCGGGGGCTCGAAACAATCGGGCATCGGCCGTGAGGGCGGGGTGCACTCGCTCGAGTTCTACACGGAATTACGCAACGTCTGCCTGAAGCTTTAGACAAGAGAAAACCAATGGCTCTCGAAAATAACAAGATTACCGCCTACGGCGACGCCTTGTACGAGGCGATGAGAAACCGCTCGACTATCGAGCCCTTATCAGAGCAATCACCGGAGATCACGATCGAGGACGCGTATGCGGTGTCGCGACGCATGCTCGAACGCCGCCTCGCGGATGGCGAAGTGATGATTGGCAAGAAGATCGGGGTTACGAGCAAGGTCGTCATGGACATGCTCAACGTGCGACAACCGGATTTCGGTTTTCTGACCGACAAGATGGTCTACGGCAACTGCGCGGAAGTACCGGCGAGTAAAACGTTGATCCAGCCGAAAGCCGAGGGCGAAATTGCATTCGTACTGAAGCGGGATTTGCAAGGACCCGGCGTTACGAATGCCGACGTCATCGCGGCCACGGATTTCGTCATGCCGTGCTTTGAAATTGTCGATTCGCGGATCCGCGACTGGCAAATCAAAATTCAGGACACAATTGCGGACAATGCCTCGTGCGGCGCAATCGTGCTCGGCGACAAGACGGTGAGCCCGCTCGATGTTGATCTTTCGACATGCGGCATCGTCGTTACCCTGAACGGTGAAATCGTCTCCACCGGTGCCGGCGCCGCGGCGATGGGTTCGCCGGTGAACGCGGTGACCTGGCTTGCGAACACGCTCGGGGCATTCGGCATCGAACTGAAAGCCGGCGAGTTGATCCTGTCCGGATCACTCGTACCCCTGCAGGCAGTGAGCCCGGGCGACGCGATGCAGATGGAAATCGGCGGTATCGGCCAGGCATCCGTGCGTTTCGTATGAGCGCGCAATTCAGCAAATCTAAGCAACACAGGAGGCTGGCGTGAAAGTCAATGCAGCACTCATCGGCTCCGGCAACATCGGCACCGATTTGATGGTCAAGGCAATGCGCAGCGAATTGATCAACCCGGCGTGGATGGTCGGCATCGATGCCGACTCGGACGGTCTGAAAAAAGCCGCACAAGCGGGACTGAAAACTACCCATGCGGGTGTGGACGGATTACTCGACGCGATCGAGCGCGACAACATCCAGATCGCGTTTGACGCAACCTCGGCCTATGTACATGCCGAGAACGCGGCGAAGCTTGCGGCGAAGGGCGTGCTCATGATCGACCTGACCCCGGCGGCAATCGGACCCTACTGCGTGCCGCCGGTGAATCTGAAAGAACACGTCGGCCAGCAGGAAATGAACGTGAACATGGTTACATGCGGCGGGCAGGCGACGATCCCGATGGTTGCCGCCGTGTCGCGGATCCAGGCGGTGGATTACGGCGAGATCATTGCAACCGTCGCGAGCAAGTCGGCCGGGCCGGGAACGCGCAAGAACATCGATGAGTTCACCCGTACGACGGCCGGCGCGGTTGAGAAGATCGGCGGCGCGAAGCAGGGCAAGGCGATCATCATTCTGAACCCGGCGGAGCCGCCGCTGATCATGCGCGACACCGTGCACTGCCTCACGCAGGACAAACCCGACGAAGCCGCGATTACACAATCCGTTCACGCGATGATCGCTGAAGTACAGAAGTACGTGCCCGGTTACCGGCTCAAGAACGGGCCCGTGTTCGACGGCAATCGCGTATCGATTTACCTCGAGGTGGAAGGGCTTGGCGATTACCTGCCGAAGTACGCCGGCAATCTCGACATCATGACCGCCGCGGCGTTGCGCACGGCCGAGATGTTCGCCGAGGAAATTCTCGACGGCACGCTCGTATTAACCGCGGCAAACGCGTGAGGACACAGCGATGGATTTAAGCGGTAAGCACGTCACCTTGCACGACATGTCCTTGCGCGACGGGATGCACGCGAAAGCGCATCAGATCACGCCCGCACAGATGGTGACGGTGGCGAAGGCGCTCGATGACGCGGGAGTGCCGCTGATTGAGGTGACCCACGGCGACGGGCTCGGCGGCGCGTCCGTAAACTACGGCTTCCCGGCCGCGAGCGACGAGGAATATCTGCGCGCGGTCGTGCCGGCGATGAAACAGGCGAAAATATCCGCCTTGCTGATCCCGGGGATCGGAACCGTCGAACATCTGCACATGATCAAGGACTGCGGCGTCAGCACCGTGCGGGTGGCCACCCACTGCACCGAAGCGGACGTCTCCGAACAGCACATCGGCACGGCGCGCAAACTGGGATTCGACACGGTCGGCTTTCTCATGATGGCGCACATGGTTGATCCCGGACAGCTGCTGGAGCAGGCCTTGCTGATGGAAAGTTATGGCGCGAACTGCATTTATTGCACCGATTCCGCCGGTTACATGCTGCCGGATGATGTCAGCGCGCGGATCGCGGCGCTGCGCGGCGGATTGCAAGCCGACACGGAGCTCGGCTTCCATGGCCACCACAACATGGCGATGGGCGTTGCGAATTCGCTCGCAGCCGTTGATGCGGGCGCGAATCGTATCGATGGCTCCGCCGCCGGCCTCGGTGCCGGCGCTGGCAATACGCCGCTCGAAGCGTTCAATGCGGTATTGGATCGCATGGGTGCGGTGACGAATGTCGATGTGTTCAAACTGATGAACGTCGCCGAGGACATCGTGGTGCCGTTGATGGATCAGCTCGTGCGCGTGGATCGGGATTCTCTCATCATGGGTTATGCCGGTGTGTACTCTTCATTCCTGTTGCATGCAAAGCGTGCGGGCGAGAAGTTCGGCGTGCCGTCGGGAGAAATTCTCGTCGAACTCGGCGAACGCAAGACGATTGGGGGGCAGGAAGACATGATCGAGGACGTCGCGCTCAACATCGCGCGCCGACGCGCCGACACCGCGGAGCTCGCGAAATGAGTCTTGATACAGCAACGGTTGCAGCACTCGCCGAACGGCTCGAAAACGCGGAGATGAATCGCGCGCCGATCACGAAGATTACCGACGAGTACCCGGACCTCGACTGGGGTGACGCCTACGCGATCCAGGACGAGATTCGTCGCCGGAAAATCGCTCGTGGGGTGCAAATCGCGGGGCTGAAAGGCGGGCTCACTTCGCAGGCGAAAATGAAGCAGATGAACGTCGAGGAACCGGTGTTCGGTTTCATGTGTGATTACGGCGCCTATGCCGATGGCGGTGAGGTGCCGTTCGATCGTTTCATCGCGCCGCGGGTGGAAGCCGAAATCGCGTTCGTGACGAACCGCGAAATCACCGGCCCGTGTCATATCGGCACGGTCCTGCAGGCGACGGATTTCGTGTTGCCGGCCGTGGAAATTCTCGATTCGCGTTACGAGAACTTCAAGTTTGATCTGATCAGCGTGGTCGCCGACAACACCTCGGCCGCCGGGTTCGTGGTCGGCGGCAACAGCCGCCGGGTTCAGGACATCGATTTGCGCACGCTCGGCATCGTGCTGGAGAAGAACGGCGAAATCGTCGACCTTGCCGCCGGCGCGGCGGTGCTTGGCCATCCGGCTGAATCGATTGTGATGCTCGCGAACATGCTCGCGCGCAAGGGACAGTCGATTCCCGCCGGCACGTTCATTATGACCGGCGGCGTGACGGCCGCGGTCGGGATCGCGCGTGGCGACCATATCGCCGTGCGCTATCAGCACCTCGGACAGGTATCGATGCGCTTCGTCTGAACCGACAAAAGCGGCGGCGCATTGCGCGGGATCAAGCCGCTTCCGCCAGGGATGGTGACACTACGACATCCGGCGCGACCGGATGCGAATAATAATTCCGGATCGACCGGAAAGTGTGACAACGATAGTACGCGATTGGCGTGACCTGGGGGAAGCAGACTTGAACACCAAGGGTTCTTCTGTGCAACGCAGCGTAACGATTGCGCTTGCTGTTGCCGCGTTATGTGCGCTCGTCGCCTGCGAAGCGCCGTTAACGATGGATGGGGTGGAAGCCGCGATGCAGCGCCCGATTCATCGCACGGATCGCTACCAGGCGATCGCCCGCAACGGTGCGAATATCGTCGTGGTCGGCAATCAGGGCGTCATTGTGCGCTCCGCCGACGGCGGTGAGTCCTGGCAGCGGGTTGTCCTGCCGGACTGGCCGGCCTTGATTGATGTGCAGGTGTGCCCGAACGGCGATTTCGTCGCCCTGGCCTTTGCCCCCACGGTATTCGTCTCAAGCGACAACGGTGCAACGTGGCGCGCGCGCGCTATCCCCACGAGCGAAAGTCCCCAGGCCATGACGTGTGCGCCGGGCAACCGGATCTGGGTGGTTGGCGCATTCACCACGCGCTGGACGAGCGCCGATGCCGGTGCAAACTGGGTCGAGCAAACGAACGACGAAGACGCCCTGTTAACCACGGTGCAATTTCTCGACGCGAACAACGGGGTCATCACCGGGGAATTCGGCACGGTCATGAAAACCCGCGATGGCGGCGAGACCTGGGAGACGATGCCGCCACTCGTCGATGAGTTCTATCCGCAGGCGGCGTATTTCCGCGATGCACAAACCGGCTGGATCAGCGGTCTCGGCGGCGTAATTCTGCATACGAGCGACGGCGGTGAGACCTGGCGCGAACAGCAAACCGAGACCGTGGTGCCGTTGTACGGTCTCGATCAGGTGGGCAGCACCCTGTATGCGGTGGGCGGCGAAGGCACCTTGTTGCGTCTCGACGGTACGCACTGGCGAGGCGTGGAACACGGCAAGCCGATCCGGCTCTACATCCGCGCGATCCGCGCGCTGGACGATCGTCGCGCGATCATCGCCGGGGTTGGCGGTGCGTTGCACGTCGTGAACCTCGACGAAGCGTAAGGCTACAGACGATGGAAAATCCAGGGCTCTTTTCCCGCTTCGGCAATTTGTTGTTCAACAGCCGTCGCGTCGTGTTGTTGATTATTCTTGCGATCACCGGCTTCTTTGCCGCGCAGATTCCCGCGGTGCGGATGTTGTCGGACTTCGCCGATCTGTTGCCGCAGGAACACCCGTACATCAAGCTGCATAACAGCATCCGCGATACGTTCGGTGGCGCGAATATTATCGTGCTCGCGCTGGAAGTCGAGCAGGGCACGATCTTTACGAACGATACGCTCGACCGCATTCATCGACTCACCCAGAAGCTCGATGAGATTTCGAACATCAACCACAATCTGGTTACGAGTCTGACGCATCGCAATACGCGTAAAATCTGGCTTACCCCGGAAGGCGCGATCAAATCGACGCCGTATTACAACCCGATCCACGACCCCTATACGGAAGAAGAACTCGAGAAAATAAAACGTGATGTCGTCTCGAGTACACGCGTGTTCGGTTTGCTCGTATCACCGGATCTCAGGTCCGCATTGATCAAGGGTACGCTGAACGAAGGGCAGCTCGATTACGGGAAGGTGTTCGAGGAGCTGCAACAGCTGCGCGATTCAGAAGCCGCGCCCGGCATCCGCATCTACGCGACCGGGCATCCCGTGCTGGCTGGATGGGTGGACTCGTACTCGCCGCAGATTCTGCAAATCTTCCTCTACACGATCCTCATCGTGCTCGCGATTCTGATCATCTACTCGCGGCGCTTCTACGGCGTCTTGCTGCCCCTGATCGGTATGGTGCTTACCAGCATCTGGGGCGTTGGCTTCATGGGCTTGTTCGGTTACAACCTCGATCCGCTCATGCTGGTCGTGCCGTTCCTCATTTCCGCGCGCTCGATGTCGCACGGGATCCAGAAAGTTGAACGCTATTTTCTCGAGCTTGCGCGTACGAACAGCAAAGAGGAAGCCGCGCGTAATACCTTTAACTCGCTGTTCAGACCGGGCGCGCTCGCGATCGTCGCCGACGCCTGCGCGCTCGCACTGATCGGTCTCGGCTCCGTCCCCATCAACGACAAGATGGCGGTGTATGCATCGTTCTGGGCGCTGTGCATGGTGGTTACCGTGCTTGTAACGGTGCCGATGCTGTTGTCGCTGTTGCCGCAGCCAAAGAACGTCGCCCTCAAGCACACGATCATTCGCAAGATCTTTCCGCACCTCGCGCTCGTCACCTCAACCTCGGCGCGTTCGAAGGGCGTGCTGTGGGCGTGTCTCGTGATTGCAATTATTGCGGCGTATTTCAGTTCATGGGTGCAGATCGGCGAACCGGAACCGGGTTCGCCGCTGTTATTCCCCGACCACGATTTCAATGTCTCCTCGAAAGCGATCAATCAGCGTTTCCCGGGCTCGGAAGAACTGTTCATCATTGCACGCACAAGCGAGAAGGGCGGGCTCAAGCGACCCGAAGTGCTGCGCGCATTGAGCGATTTTCAGAGCTACATGATGTACGACGAGACGCTCGGCGGTACGAAAGGCGCACCCGATCTCGTAACGACCGTGAACCGTATGACCCGCAACGACGATCCACGCTGGGCCGTTATTCCGGGTCTGAACAACGAGGTAGGCGGGTTGATGTTCGCCTACATGATGTCCGCACCCATACCCGGAGCCCTGATCGAGTACCAGGACACGAACGACCAGGTCGCGAATATGGTGTTCTACTACAAGGACCATACGGGGGAGACCATCCGACGTGCAATCCACATGGTGAAAGACTGGCGTGAACGGGTGGCGTCCAAGATCGATGGTTTCGATATCGAACTCGCCGGCGGCCCGGTGGGAGTGACCGCGGCAATCGATGAAGAGGCCTACGAAACAAACGTGATCGTCGTACCGGCGGTGATGGTGTTGATCCTGATCTTCACGCTGTGGTTCTACTCCTCGCTGCACGCCGGCGTGATGATTCTTGTCGCAATGGCGTTCGCGACCACGTTGTCGTATGCCTGCATGGGCATCATGGGGCTTGGCCTGAATGTCAACACGGTGCCGATGATCGCGGTCGGTATCGGGCTCGGGGTGGACTATGCGATTTACATGATGGATCGAATCAAGGAGGAGTTGCACGTCGCCGACTCGCTGCAGCATGCCATCACCACCGCAGTGAGCACCACCGGCGTTGCGATCGCGATTACGGCGACGACGTTGATCGGCGGCATCATCATGTGGGTGTTCGTGTCGGAACTGAGGTTTCAGGCCGACGCGGCAAAACTGTTGTTCATCATGCTGGTGCTGAATGCGGCATCGGCAATGTTTCTCGTTCCAGCGTGGGTAGATGTGTTCAAACCGAAATTCATTATGAAATCCGCGACAGAACGCTGGGCACTGGGTGAGGGATCGACCATCGACGAAATTGTGGATTAAGCGCAACAAATTCGAGCGTTATTCGTACGCATTGCGAACATTGGGCTGCGTTCGGTTTGATGTTCAATCGACACAACGAATGTTGTGGCGAATACGCCCGAAATCGTTGACTCGTACTGTGAACTGGGCTGAAATGAATTCGCCGGTTTACTTCTAATGGGCCATCGCTACGCGGTGGTTTTGCTGGGGAGCATTAAGGGGGAAAGTATGGCTGAACAACGACTTCGTTGTGGGCTGATCAAACGCGGCGCTATGTTTGCATCCGTGTTCGTCGCAAGCTTCACACTCACGTCACCCGCCCACGCGATCAGTTCCGCGGACGGCACGCTCGTTTCTCACGGATTCATCGATTACACGCAACACATGCGTAACAACTACGGCATGGTGAAGAACCGGATCCGCGGTCAACTGGAAACCACGAAAGACTTCGGCAATGTCGGGATTTTTCGCGGTGTATCCCTGAACAACGTCATCCGTATCACCCACGATGGGGTGTACGAATGGAACAATGACGATTTTGGCGACGAAGCCGGCGGCAGTGTGGTCGGTACGAGCACCGGGATCCCGAACGGATCGGCGCTCGGGCTGCAGACGCCGTGGGGTGCTTCACCGGTGAACTCGGCGAATCCCTTACCGCTTCCCGGCGGCGGCAATTTCGGTTTTGATCTGAACCGAAATCCGAACGCGGGCTTGAAGCGCGTAGGCGCTGAACTTGGCCGCAGGACGAACAACGGCGAGTTCGGCGGCGGCCTCGAGCTGTTCACTCCGGTGCGCCCGTGCAATGTGGATTCGCGCGGTTGTATCAAAGACTACATGGACTTTGACGAAGACGATCTGATGCATCCGGAGTTCACGGACAAGCATCGCTGGTTGCGTGAACTGTATCTCGATGCGACGTTGCCGTTTTCGAATGGCGACGAACTGAACTTTCGCATCGGTCGCCAGCAGGTTGTGTGGGGACGGACGGATTTGTTCCGCGTACTTGATCAGATCAACCCGATCGATTTCTCGATTCAGAATATCTACGAGGAGTTCGAAGACAGCCGTATCCCGCTCGGCATCTTCAACATGGAATACCGCATGGGCGGGATCGGTGTGTTCTCCGATTTGAATTTCCAGTTCTTGTGGAACTTCGAGGAGTTTCAGCCGCACATCCTGGGGCAGGGCGGGCAGCCGTATAACATCCTGCAGGCCGGCGATCTGTTCCGTGCGCTGAAGAACTGCTGGGATAACGGTTGCACGATCTCCAACTATGCCTCCGGGCTGTCGCCGGTGGGTAATCTTGCGACGGATTTCCCTGCGCAGACGATCGGGATCCGTAATATCCATTTGCCTGATGGCCATGATCAGTTCGGCCTGCGTATGGAAGGGGTATTCAAGAGCGTTGGCTTCTCGATCAATGCGGCGTACTACCACTCGCAGTTGCCGTCCTTGCGTGCGGGGATTCCGTCGGGTAATCCTTTCATCGGCCCCGGGGCCGCGAACCCGTTCGATCCGAGCGATACCTCAACCGCGCTGGTGCCGCGGGCGGGCGTGCCGGCGTTTGATATCCACTTTCCACGCGTGCTGCTCGTCGGCACCTCGGCGGATTTCTACGTCGATCCCATCAAGTCCGCATTTCGCGTCGAATTCGCGTTTACCGACGGTGAGGAATTCGCGGATACCTCGAAAGCGCGACTGTTCTCGGAGTCCAACGTGATCCGCTGGGTTGTTGGCTGGGATCGTCCGACGTATATCCGGGCCCTCAATCCGAATCGTACGTTTCTGTTGTCGGCGCAGATGTTCGGTCAGCACATCCTCGACCATGAGCGTTTCACGAATCCGCGGCCGGACGTATTCAACGGCGGTGGTGGCAACGGCGGACAGGTCGGCTTTGCCGATTGGGATAACAATTTCATCGGTACGTTCCTGATCCAGGGCTTCTACGCCAATGACCGCATCCAGCCGCGTTTTATCACGGCCTATGACATCCGCGCCCAGGCCGGCGTTATCGCGCCGGGGGTCGACTGGCTGATCAATGACAACTGGCGCCTGACGTTTGGCGCGAACGTGAAATTCGGTCGCTCGAGAAACGTCGTCGACGACGGACGTACGGCGAACGGCGCACCGCCATTCACCGCAGGATCGGCGTGTAGCGTCCCGCCAGGCGGGCCGCCGACAGCGGACTGTTTCCCCTCCGCCGATCAGTTCCTGAGCCTCGGCAACCGGATTGGCTTCGAACCGCTCGGTCGTTTCCGTTCGGGACCGATCGGGATGGCGCAGCATGAAGATGAGCTCCAGTTGTTGCTTCGGTTCCGGTTCTGAACACGCGTGCGCAAACTTGCAACACTGCGGCTGCAGGGATTGAGTTCACCACTGCGCCCCATCCCTGTCCCTTCCCCTCGATTTGGGGAGGAGGGCAGCAGATTTTCTGGCCCTCATGTTGCAGTTTTTTGCGCACGTATTCAGTCCGGTACGACTACGATCCACGACATGATGAAGCTGTCACACCCGGCAGGGCGGAACACATAACAACGACACACCGTCCGTTATTTGCCGGGGAAGTGACATTCGCGAATCGAAAGAGGAAAAACCTATGAAGATTGCAACCATCCTGCGCGCGGCATCGACGATTATCGCGCTTGCGCTGTCCTGTAGCGCAACCGCGTTCGACGACGCCGACGTGGACAATTCGTTCTTCCCGTACAAGACCTATACCCCGGAGTTTCCGGGTTACGAACCGGGCATGGTGATCAACCAGTCCAATGCGGATCAGTTCGAGGAAATCCTCGATCCGGGTATGTACGATCACCTGAAGAACGGGCGCTTCGAAATGGAAACCGCGCCGACGGGATCGCTCGAACTGCATCCGAACTATGTCCAGGCAACGCGCGACGCAATCGCGAATCAGCCGGTGCTGAATCCTGACGGTACCGTGGGTAATTTCATTGCCGGCAGGCCGTTCCCGGCGGAACCGGATCCAAACGACCCGAATGCGGGGGTGAAGCTCGCATGGAACTATCAATACGGCTACAACTGGGGTGATAACGCAGACATCTGTCCGTTCTTCTGGAAATACAAGAGCATGAAAACGGGCAAGCTGGAGCGCACGATTCAGTGGTGCTTCCGTTTCCTGAACTGGATGCACCGCGTCAATACCGAGCCGGTGCCGGAGCTCGACAACAATACGGCGAAACTGTTCCGTTCGATCTACACGATCGCGAAAGAACCGTTCGATCTGAAAGACACGCAGTTGCTCATCCACCGCTACAAGGACGATACGAAGCGCGACGATGCCTGGTTGTACCTCGGCTTTCAGCGCCGGGTGCGACGCCTCGCGACCGGACAAACGACGGATTCCTTCCTCGGCACCGACATCATGATCGAAGACTTCGAAGGGTATAACAATCGCGTATCGGACTATGAGTGGAAGTACATCGATACGAAGAACGTATTACTGCCGTTTCACCGTCACAACTCCCTCAGCCTGACCGACGATCACAAAGAGCCGGACGGCTACCAGTACGTTGATTTCGGCGGCACCGGCGACTGCTTCGCCGAAACAACGTGGGAACTGCGCAAGGTGTACCGGGTTGAGGCAACGCCGAAAGACAAGAACCATCCCTTGTCGAAGCGAATCATGAACATCGATGCGCAGACGTTCACCTTGCCGCAGAGTTCTCTCTACGATCGCAAGGGCGATTTCTGGAAGACATTTTCGATCTGCCAGGCCTACCCGGATGAACATCATCCGATCAACAAAGGGTCAGGCGTTGCGATCGATGACTGCTTTATGATCATCGATGTTCAGGCGCAGCATTGCACCACGGGGCAATTCAAGGGCCTGTTGCACAAGGACCAGGACGCGCAGAACCGCATGACCGTGCAGTACCTGCGCAAGGCGGGCAAGTAGGGGCCGGGCAGGCAGATCCTGCCGCCTCGACGCTACAAAAAAACGAAAGGCGCCTCCGGGCGCCTTTTTTTTGTTTTCAGGCGGTTGCGCTGGCGTGCAGTACGCGCACATCCGGTGCCGCGCGGAGCGCGGCGCCGGTTCGCTGTTGCAGTTCCTCGAGCGACAGGCCGTCGACGATACCGGTGACGAGGAAACCGTCGTCGCGGATGTCGATGACCGCGAGGTCGGAGTAAATCCGGTTCACGCAGCGCACCCCGGTCAGCGGCAGGGTGCAGTGGTCCACGACTTTCGGCGAACCATCCTTCGAGACGTGGCTCGACAGCATCACCCACACCTGTTTCGCACCGGCGACAAGATCCATCGCGCCGCCAACCGCCGGCGGTTTCGGCCCCGGCAGCATCCAGTTTGCAATGTCGCCGTTCTGTGCGACTTCATAAGCCCCGAGTATGGAAATGTCGATATGTCCGCCACGGATCATCGCAAACGAATCCGCGTGATGAAAGAAAGAACCGCCCGGCAGCAAGGTGACGGCCTGCTTGCCGGCGTTGATCAATTCCATGTCTTCCTCGCCTTCCGGTGGCTGCGGACCCATGCCAAGCATGCCGTTCTCGGTGTGCAACACATACTCGCGATCGGGCGGCAGGCAACTCGACACGAGCATCGGCATGCCGATGCCAAGATTCACGTAACTGCCCTCGGCGATGTCGTTCGCGGCGTAACGGGCGATATCGATGGATGATAGTTTCTCGCTCATGAATGCAGCTCCACCACGCGGGTGACAAATATTCCGGGGGTGACGACCGTTTCCGGATCGAGATGATCAACGAAGCGGTTCACCTGGGCCAGTGTCGCCTTTGCGCTCATGGCCATTACCGGATTGAAATTGCGCGCCGTTTTAGCGAACACGAGGTTGCCCCAGCGGTCCGCGCATTCCGCGTGTACCAGGGCGACGTCGGGTTTGATTGCGCGTTCGAGCAGGTAGTCGCGACCGTCGAATTCGCGGCACTCCTTGCCGTCGGCCAGTGGTGTACCCACGGCCGTGGCGGTAAAGAACGCCGGGATGCCGGCGCCGCCGGCGCGCAAGCGCTCCGCGAGCGTACCCTGCGGCACGAGTTCGAGTTCGATCTTGCCGGCCGCGTGCAGTTCCTCGAAGATGACCGAGCCGGAGGAGCGCGGAAACGTGCAGATCACTTTCGCCACGGCTCCGGCTTTCAGCAGCTTGCCAACGCCGCCGCGTTCCGACCCGGCGTTGTTCGCGATAACCGTGAGGTTCTTCAGGTTCAGCGCGGTAACCGCGTCGATCAATTGTTCCGGCACGCCGGCGTCGCCGAAACCACCGGCGGTAATAATTGCGCCATCGTGGAGTTCCGGCAGGTCGGCCACGACGGCATCAAAATTTGCTACACGCTTGTCTATCATCGTTCAATTTTGCCTTGTTCTAATTCAGTTATCGACCTTTCTTGCGCAACGCCTGAACCGCGAAGTCTGCTGCCCGGGCGGCGGGTGTGTTGATTTCCGTACGCGCCTGCAGTGTCGTGCAATGTCCCGCCTGCAGATCAATCATGGTCACAGCATCCAGCACGGGCACATGAGAGCCCCGGTTCTGCTCAAGGTGATGGTCCGGGTGCGAGTAAGCGGCAAGCGCGAATTTCCACAGGCGGCCATTGCGATCGTACAGACGACCGTAAGCCGGCGTATACGTTTCCGCGTCGATATAATACAGACGCTTCGATAACGGGTGCTGGTCCCACTTCGGGGTCGCTTCAAGCAGGTAGGCGGTGCGAAACTGCCATTGCACGACGGGGAAACAGCCGCCGGAACCGCCGAATTCGACGAAACGGAAATCTCCCGGCGGCGCCTTGCGTTCGCTCAGCGCAATATCGTTGTGACGATAGAATGGCAACAACACTTCGCGCGTGTCCACATAACGCCAGGTCATATCCATGAGACGACCGTTATAGCCGAGGAAGTCCTCGATCATAATGTCGCTGCCGAGAAACGCATCCGTGTTCTGGCCGGTCGGGAGCCGCCGTACCCGGCGCTGTGTGCCGAGATACAACCAGCCTTCCTCCTGGCGCGTGTCATCTTCGAGCCGGTGTATCAGCACCTGGGTATTGCGAATATCAGACGGGTCCAGCACCTGAAGATACAGCGCATTGAAAATCTGCGAAGGGTTGTTCGGCAGCGCCGGCAGTGGTTCCATCACCACACGGTGCTTGAAGCGCAGCGACATCGCCGCAAACGACAGTTCGCGTTCGATATTGCCGTTTTTCATGTTGCGGTATTGCCAGAAAAACGGCTTCACGAGACCCGCATCGCCGGCATAGGCGTAGCGCAGATTCCACGCGAGCTTGTCCCCTGCACGCGGATCGGCATGCGCGGGCGGTTCGGGGAATGGCCGGCCCGCAACGTAATTGAGCAGGACGCCGGGTGCGGCCGGCAATGAGGCTTGCCCGCGGTGGCGTTCGGTTGCCGCGGCGAATGCGGGGTGCGGCGGGATCGATTCAGAGGCGGTGACTTCGAGCGTGAAGGCGCCGTCACCGATCAGCTGTGCCAGCGTCGGGTCGATGAACGTCGCGTAGCGGGTGACATTCGACGCATCGAGCATCGTGCCTGCGGCGGGCGGCTCGGTTGCCGCCGCGGCGGATACGATGCCGAACATGACGGCAAGCACGCTTAAGGATCGTTGAATCATATCCGCTGCTGTAGTGCTGCTGTGGTTAACGACATCGCTGCCGCAGGTTTGCGAGAGGCCGCGGCAGGTTCGCCCTGCCCGTGTGCGGGAACCGTGACGGCGCCGGTATTGCGGACGGGTTATGGGCCCGTGCCGCGTGTGGCCGGCAGTGACGGCCACACGCGAGCTCCGGTTTCAGCCCGCCGACGCTTTCGGTTTGCCGGGTTTTACCGGAACCATGGAGCCGTCGATGACTTCCGGCAGATGAGCGAGACGGTGATCGACGAGCGCGTCCGCCCCTGTCACGACGGAACGCGCAGGTTCGTCCGGATAGCCATACTGTGCGGAAGCCTCCGTCAGTGTTTGCGGCGACTTCGGCGCTTCGCGCAGATAATCTGGCTTGCCGTCCGCTTCGCGGAACTCCGGCATCACTTCCTCGGCGAAGATCTGCATGTTCTTCATGACCATCCAGTTCGGCATCGGCCCCATCGACGAACCGCCCATGAGCAGGCCGCCGGCGCCGACATCGTCGCAGTACTCGCCAATCTCGTTGCGCACGGTTTCCGCTGAACCAACGATGATATAGCGGTCTTTCAGCAATTCGTCGTAGCTCAGCTGCGACTGTGGCTTGACGTGGCCTTTCTGCAGCGCGCCCATGAAATTGCGGAACGATTTCGTCGTCATGTAGCCCGGCGGGAAGAAGATTTGATCGGGGATCTTGAGGCCGGTATTGAACACCCAGCTCAAGTGCGCTTTCGCCTCGCGATGCGCCTGTTCGTCTGTTTCCGCCACGTAAGTCGGCACGCTCGCGTTAACCATCGTTTTCGGCGCCTCGTAGCCGAGACGCTGGCACTCCTCGCGCAGACCGTCGAACGCGAGTTTCGTAAACCACTGCGGCGCGAACACCATCATGTAGGTGTACTTGTGCTTTGCAACGAATTGCAGGGTCTCGAGGGAACCCTGTCCCGGGATCCAGATTGGTGGATGCGGATCCTGGATTGGACGCGGGATCGGATTCACGTTCGGGATATAGAAATGCTCGCCTTGCCAGGTAAACGGCCCGTCGTCGGTCCACGCCTTGATGATCAGGTCGTGTGCTTCGTTGAATCTCTCGACGGAATCAGACGGCACGATCCCGTTGTTGAAATACTCGCAACCGATGCCGCGGACAAAACCGGAAATGATGCGACCGCCGGAGATGACATCGAGCATCGCGATCTCCTCGGCCACGCGCAGCGGGTTGCCGTGCAGGGGGATGGCGTTGCCGATGACGCCGATCGGGATGTGCTCGGTACGTTGCACGAGCATCGCGGCGATGATGTTCGGCGACGGCATGGTGCCGTAGTAATTCGCGTGATGCTCGTTCACGCCGATCCCGTCGAAGCCGTATTTTTCCGCGGCCACGAGCTGATCAATATATTCGTTATACAGGCGGCGGCCGCGCTGTGGTTCGTAGTACTTGTTCGAGAGCGAGACCCACGTCGACTCAAATTCCTCGGTCGGCGGGATGTACGGATAGGGCATCAGGTTGAAGCCATAGAAGCGCAGTTTGTTCATTTTGATGCCTCCTCGATGAAGCTCGCGAGTTCACTGACAAGTTGTGCGGGGCGTTCGAGACACGGTTCGTGACCGGTTTCGGGGATCATGACGAGCCGGCTGTGCGGCAGGACCGCGGCATATTTTTCTGCCATTTCGTTCGGGATCAGGTGATCATCTTCGGCGCGCACCACGAGTGTCGGGCACGCGAGTCGCTGCAGGCGACGCTCCAGCGCGAGGTTGTAACGCGGCGCCCACATGAGACGCGCGGCCGCCG
Source organism: Gammaproteobacteria bacterium (assembly GCA_965216305.1). Classification (GTDB taxonomy): domain Bacteria; phylum Pseudomonadota; class Gammaproteobacteria; genus UBA11873. The sequence goes on from OZ244144.1 coordinate 2,206,599, forward strand.
AGAATTCGGAATACAGGTGAATGCCTTCATCAAAATCATCCATGCCCTGCATGAACTCCTGCATCACGGACTTATCGTTGAACAGCCGATCCATGAGCTCGCCGGGCGACAACTGAAATAAATCCACGCCGGGCTTGTCTTCGAGCCGCAGCCCAATCGGGACGATAAGGCTCAGGCTCTTCAGGCGGCGCGGATAATACGCGGCGAACTCGGCGGCGGCCCAACCCCCCATGGAGTATCCGATCAGGTGGATCTGATCGAGACCGAGTTGTTCGAACAATTGATCGTAGAGTATCGACAGATCGGAAAAGTCGCGAAACCAGCCGGGCATCGGGGTTTCGCCGAAACCCGGTGACTCGGGCGCGATAAAATCACATTTGCCGGCCATCATGTCGTACATCGGCAGCCAGCGCCGGGTGAATCCCGCGCCGTGCAGGAAGACGACGGCTTCACCTTCGCCCTGACGCCGGTACGCGACCGGAATGCCGTTGACGGTTTCGAATTCGGGCGGAGTGTAGTATTTGGCGGGGTGCGGGACTTCGGTTTTTTCGACGGCGTCGACATAACTCATGGCTGGTTCCTCGTGCCTTGAAGGTTGCGACCGCGCGCGGTGCGGGTCGCATGCTTATCGTTATCAACGGCACGCCGGAGCAACGCGCTGTCGTCAGGGGGATTTTACACGGACTCCGCGTGTCGTGGGGCCGCGGCGCGAGCGCCCGTCCGACGCCCGCTTTATGCCGCGCGGATTGCCCCCGGCCGGCGCGCGTCGCGGGGCAGGCGTCCGCCGAATATGTGTGCCGGAATATGCAACACCAAGCTCGACGGCCCCGGTACCCTTGTCCCCGAATCGAGGCGCAGGGACACGGATAAGGTGTAAGGTGTGAGCCCGGTCCTGACGCCGTAGTGTCTCAACTTTAGCGACAACTATTTACAATACCCGCGACGACGACCACACAGCGCATCAGCTTGCAGGAAAATCCATGACTCAGGCAATAGTCCTCCATCAACACGGCGGCGCCGACGAACTCGTATTCGAGTCCGTCGATGTGCCGTCCCCGAAAGCCCACGAAGTTGCGCTGCAGCAAACGGCCATCGGGGTGAATTACATCGATACGTATATGCGTTCCGGACTGTACCCGGTGCCGTTGCCGGCGATCATCGGCCAGCAGGCCGTTGGCCGGGTCAGCGCTGTTGGCAGTGCCGTCACGCGCTTCGCGCCGGGCGATCGGGTGGCCTACGGATCGGCGCCGATTGGCGCGTACGCCGAAGCGCGGGTGGTCAATGAACGTGCGCTCGTGGCGATGCCGGACGGTGTGACGGACGAAACCTCGGCGGCGAACCTGTTACGCGGCATGACCGCGGAGTATCTGTTGTTTCGCATGTTCGAAGTGCAAGCCGGGCAGTCGGTACTCATCCATGCGGCGGCCGGTGCGACCGGAGTCATTCTGTGCCAGTGGGCGCGGCATCTCGGCGCTCGCGTTATCGGGACGGTCGGATCCAGCGATCGTTTCGCGCAGGCGCGCGCGGTGGGTTGTGAACTTGTGCTCGAGTATAGCGACCCGGATTTCGTGGCAAAAGTCCGGGATTTCACCGCCGGCGGCATGTGTGATGTCGTTTACGATTCCGTTGGCAAGGATACGTTCGACACCTCGCTCGCGTGCGTGAAACCTCGCGGCCTGCTTGCCGCCTACGGCAACGGATCGGGTAAGCCGGAACCGCTTGATGTGCTGCGGCTCGCGGCCCAGGGTTCCGTCTATCTCACGCGCCCGCGTCTCGATCACTACACCGCCACCGTTGAGGAAACGGCACACTGCGCGGCGCGGTTCTTCAGCGCCGTAAGTGACGGGACCGTGAAGCCGCGCGCGACCACCGCATTCGCCTTGCGCGATGCCGCCGCGGCCCATCGTCATCTCGAGGACCGCTCGCAGCTGACCACCCCGGTGCTGATCGTTTGAAGCGTTTGCAGTGTCGCAAGCTGGCGTGTTCCCCGTGAGCCGCGTAAGCGCGGCGAGCCGGCTCGTCAGTCAGTTGCAGGCCGAACAGCTTCGGCGCGTGTTTTGCGTGCCGGGCGAGAGTTACCTCGCGGTGATTGATGCGCTGTACGATTGCCGCGCGGAAATTGAGTTGATCTCCTGTCGGCATGAAAGCGGCGCGGCGATGATGGCGCTTGCCACCGCGCACCTGAGCGGGCGCGCCGGCGTTGCGTTCGTCACGCGCGGACCCGGCGCCACGAACGCGTCGATTGCGGTTCACATTGCGCGCCAGGCGTCCTTGCCGCTCGTGCTCGGGGTTGGCCAGGTCGCGCGCCGCAATCGCGGGCGCGAAGCGTTTCAGGAAGTTGATTACGGCAGCTACTTCGGGCCGCTCGCGAAAGCGGTATTGGAGGTGTCGGAACCCGACGAGGTCGCGGCGGCAACGGCCCGGGCGTTTGCCCTCGCGGAACACGGACGCCAGGGACCGGTGGTGCTCGCGTTGCCGGAAGATGTGTTATCGGGTGAGGCTGCGGGGGAGGCCGTGGCGCGACCGGCCCGACCGCATGCGAGCATCGATCGGCGCGATCGGGACGCGCTCGCGGCGCGCCTCGCCGCGGCGGCGCGACCGATCATGCTAATCGGTGGCGGCCCGTGGAGCGATGCGGCAATCGCGCACAGCGAAGCGTTCGCGGCGAACCATCAGATCCCTGTCTTCAGCGCGTTCCGACGCGCGGATTGTTTCTCCAACCACCACGCCAGTTACGCCGGCTTCCTCGGTTACGGCGCGGCGCCAACGGCATGGCAGCGCGTGCGCGAAGCCGACTGTGTACTTGTCCTCGGTGCGCGCCTCGATGAACCCACAACCCAGGATTACACGTGGCCGACCGGGGGGCAGACGCTGTTGCACGTGCACCCTGATCCGCACCAGCTCGGGCTGAATTTTCCCACCGCGCTTGGCATCGCAGCGTCCGTGGATGCGGCCACGCCGGCGCTCGCGAAACTCGCGCTGCCAGACAATCCGGGATGGGCGACATGGTGTAAGCAGGCCCGCGCGGACTATCTCGCAAGTGAGACCCCGCCGCCAGCGGACGACGCGCTCGATCTCGGGGCCGTGATGACGATACTGAACGCGCGTATCGCGGCGGATTCGATCGTCACCACGGACGCCGGCAATTTCACCGCGTGGCCATTGCGCTACCGTCGCTACGCGCGCCCGGGGCGACTGCTCGCGCCGGTGAATGGCGCCATGGGTTATGGCGTGCCGGCAGCGATCGCGGCGGCCCTGGCGCATCCCGACCGGACGGTGATTGGCTGTGTCGGTGACGGCGGTATGTTGATGACGGGCATGGAAATCGCGACGGCGATGAAGTACGGCGCGTGTCCCGTCATCCTCGTGTTCAACAACAACAAGTACGGCACGATCGAAATGCACCAGCAGCGTCGCTATCCCGGACGCGAACTCGGCAATGCGCTGACGAATCCGGACTTCGCCGCGTTCGCCCGTTCGTTTGGTGCATTCGGCTGCGCGGTGCGGCACGCCGATGAATTCGCCGACGCGCTGGAAGCCGCGCTCGGCGCCGGACGCCTCGCCGTGATCGAACTTGCGATGGCGCAAGCGAACAGCGCATGAGCCGCGCAACGGGTTGCCGCGTCACGCTGGTCTCCGACGCCCAGGCCGCGATTGCGTTCAGTTGCCCGCCCAACCAGTCCGTACTCCGGGCGGCGAAGAACGCTGGCTATGAGCTGAGCGCGGGCTGCATGCAGGGGCGCTGCTACACGTGTCGCTCGGAATTGCTGTCCGGCGAAGTCAGGAACTCCCGCGCACTGTCGCGCAACGCAACCGTCGATCCGGCCGATCTCGGAGACGCACGGATCCTGTTGTGCTCGGTGACCCCGTGCGATGACATCACGGTAAAACCCGAGGGTCCGTGGACGCTCATACCCGGACAGCAACGACGCGAGGCATGATCGCCGTCAAGCATCGCCGCGAAAGCTTGGTTACGATCGCGGATACATGAATCAACGGCCCCGGTGCGGGCAGGAGCGAAGCGAATGTTCCGAGTGTCCCCGAACGGCGAGAACCGGCTTGATATCGAAATCAGTGGTCGGCTCGATCGTGACGCAATGCAAGCCGCGCTCGATGATTTGATCGCCGCCGCAGCGGCAATCGAGCACGGCGTAATGTTGTACCGGATCGACGACTTCGAGCTGCCGACCCTCGGCGCATTCGCCGTCGAGTTCAGCCGGATGCCGGATTTGTTCCGACTGGTCGCGCGTTTCGATCGCATCGCGGTGGTGTGCGCCGAGACCTGGATCATGCGGGTGAGCGAATTCGAAGGCGCATTCATACCCGGCCTGGAGATCCGGGCGTTTACGCCAGAGGAACTCGCGGCAGCCGAGGCGTGGTTGAGCGCGTGAGCGGACTGTGGCAACACGTGAGACGGCGCCGGAAATAATACGCCGACGATCGAATGTTCAAGGCATGCGACGGTACTTCTTCGTCGTGGTGTTCGCGAACGACGACCCGATTGACGCAGCCGAACTTGCGTTCCTCGATCATCCCGCGTTGAGCGAAGCGAACTCAGCGCGCAGGTTCGCGCGGAGATCGCGCGCTTCAAGAAGAAACACGTGACCTGAGCGAGCACGGGGCACGCTGTCCTGTCCGCCCGACCCGTCTATTTTGTGAACTCGTAATCGGTGGCGAGTAATTCGTGCGTGCGACGCCAGAAATCGTAGGCATGGAACGGATAGTTCTGGGTGACGCGACCGCGGGAATTCTTGTACCAGCTGTTAACGCTTGAAAAACCGAACGTGAGATTGCGATTTCGCTCGTCGACCCGTTCGTTGAAGCTGTCGTACACATCGCGCCGCACGTCCAGTGCCTTGTAACCCCCTGCGAGCAGCGTGCGGGCCGCATCGACGATGTAGTTCGCGGTGAGTTCGGAAAACATGATGATGCTGCCGTAGACAACGAGGTTCGTGTTCGGACCGTACATGCAGAACAGGTTCGGGAAGTCCGGGATCGTGGCGCCGATGTAGGCGCGCGCATCATCCTGCCAGCGGGTATGCAGGTCGGCGCCGTGACGCCCCGTGACGCTCACCGGCATGAGAAATTCCGAGGCGCGAAAGCCCGTGCCGTAGATGATGACGTCGAACTTATGCGCCACGCCGTCGGCTGTACGGATCCCGGATTCCGTGATGGCCTCGATCGGGTTGCGCAGCATCGTCACGTTGTCGCGTTTCAATGTCGCGATCCAGTCCCCGTTGTCGCGAATGATGCGCTTCGCGCCAACCGGTGAGTCCGGAATGAGTACGTCACGGAGATCAGGGCGGTCGGCGAAATGCGGCTCCATCCACGCCGCAATCGCGGCGCGCAGCGCCTCGTTGCGCGCGGAGACGGCTTTCTCGGTTGGCGGATAATCCGGATCGACGGCGATATCGTCGAGGAAGCCGACCGCTTGCACCATGACAAGTGCGGCGCGATACCACAGCGCGTAGTTCGGCAGGTGTTCGAGCAACCACGCGGTGCTCTCGCTCACCGATGCGGTCAGATCGGGGGTTGGCAGCAACCAGTTCGTCGTGCGCGCGAACACGGTCAGCTCACAGTCCTCGCGCGCAAGTTCCTTGATGAATTGAACCGCGCTCGCACCAGTGCCGATTACCGCTACCCGCTTGCCCGTGAAATCGACCGTGTGGTCCCAGTGCGCGGAATGAAACGCGGGTCCGCGAAAGCTGTCGCGGCCGGGAATATCCGGCAGCAGCGGCCGGTTGAGTTGCCCAACGGCGAAAACCGTCATGTGACCGTGTGCCGCTTCGCGTCCGCCCGCGTGCACGAGCGTGAGTCGCCACAGGCCGGCGTCTTCATCCCATGTCGCGCTTTCGACTTCGGTATTGAAGCGAATGTGTTCATAGATGCCGGCATCGATGGCGACGGATTTCAGGTACTCGCGCACATCGGCAGCCGTACTGTAGTAATCGCGCCACGTGCGGCGCGCGAACGCATAGCTGTAATAGAAACTGTTGATATCGACCCGGCAGCCCGGGTAATCGTTTTCCAGCCAGGTGCCGCCGGGCTCGTTGTTCTTCTCGTAGATCGTAAACGGAATCCCGGCTTGCTTGAGTCGGAACGCGGCGGCGAGACCGGACTCGCCGGCACCAATGATCGCAACGTGGAAGTCGCGATCGGCATCGAGCATGTCCTTCGTCCACGTCGGTTCGCGCGGATCGGCGCCGGTGGCGATCAGTTCTTCGGCGATCAGCGGTACGTAGCGCTCGGCGACCGGGCCGACGAGCCATTCGGCCATGCGTGCGATCTGGTCGTGCGTGGGCCGTGGCACGACCGGTGCGCCTGAATCGCGGAACGCGGCAAGGCGGCGCAGGCACTCCGCGCGGATGGTTGCGGCTTCATCCGCTTCGACCTCGATCATGGCAACGCCGGAAATCTGTACGACCGGGCGCCACTCGGGACGCAGCACGTCGAAGTCGCCGGTCAGGTGCGCAACAGTCATCAGCAACGCCGGCAGGTCGGCGCCGGGCAGATGCTGCGCGAGCGTGGCATCGTCGGCGTCGAGCCGTTCGATTACCGGGTTCGACGCCTGCGGTCGGGGTGACGGAAAGTGTTCGCGAATGACGGTTTCTGACTGATTCATCGATATTTCCTCAGGGTCCGGGAAGGCCTGCACTGGCGCGAGACGCGCCACCCAATGTGCCCGGCAGTGTGCGTGCGGGTGGCGCATGAGCGCGCCCGCCGCGAGGGCTGGGATTGTTTGTATTGCTGGCTCACACCACCCATACTTTCGGCTAGGTCACCCTTGGCCCGATCCGACGAAGTCGGAAAATCAGGAGCTTAGCCGCCATTGGACGAGCCGAATCCGCAACTCCTGGCGCCGTTACTGTCGCTGCCGCGTGCAGACGAACGGCTGATAGAGCGCGCACGACTCATCGCGAAACTCGAACATGCCGCGTCGTTCCGCGTGACGCATATGCACGCGCCCGCCGGCTTCGGCAAAACCTCGCTGCTCGCCAGCTGGGTGCATACGCCGCGCGAATCCACGCGGCGGATCGCGTGGGTGAGCCTCACCGCAACACATAATGATCCGCGTACGCTCGTGCGCTACATCGTCGCGGCACTGCGCACGGCAACCGGCGCGATTGGTGAGGCGACGCTGACCTTGCTGAATTCGAACGTGCCGATGAAGCCGGCTGCGCTCGCCACGACATTAATCAATGAGCTCGGCGGGCTGGGCGACAACATCCATCTCGTCCTTGACGATTGCCATCACATCACCGATGCAGCAGCGCTGGATGCATTACAGCTACTGCTTGCGCATGCCCCGCCCGCACTACGTTTCATCCTGACCACCCGCGAAGCGCTCGGGCTTGCGCTCGGCCGTTTGCGTGAACTTGGCGAGTTGTATGAATTGTCGTCGCGCGATCTCGAATTCACCGCGTCCGAAGTCTCACATTTCGCCGCGCGTGAGCAACTCGAACTGCGCCCGGCGGCCCTGTCGACGCTGGCGCGCAAGACCGGCGGTTGGGCAGCCGGATTGCGGCTCGCCGCGATCAGCATGCGCGACGAGCGGGCGCAGGAGTCTTTTATCGAATCATTGACGGGAGGCCATCTCGCGGTGGCCGCGTTCTTGCGCGAAGACGTGCTTGCGCGCCAGCCACCCGACTTGCAGCAATTCCTGTTGTGCTCCGGTTTACTCGATGAGATCAGCGCGCCCATGTGTGATGAGGTGCTCGAACGCGACGACAGTGCGGTAATGCTGGAGATGGCGCAACAGCGCGGTTTGTTCCTGTTCCCCGTTGACCCCACCGGCGAATGCTTTCGCTATCACGGCATGTTCGCGGACTTTCTGCGCCAGCGTCTGCAGCGCGATGACCCGGCCAGGGTGCGCGATATCTATCGTCGTGCGAGCGACTGGTGCGCGCGGCAGGCGGACCCTGCGCAAACCATCGACTACGCGCTGCGCGCCGGCGATGTCGCCGCCGCGGGGCGCGCGCTCGAAGCAAGCTCTGAGCAGATTTTTGCGAGCGGCCAACTCGACGCTTTGCAGCAGCTTGCCGCACGCCTGCCGGAAGATGTACAGGATGAGTGCCCGCGGCTGCAGCTTGATTTGATCTGGATCGATACCTTGCGCTGGGAAATCCGCGACGCGCAGCGTCGGCTGCGGCGCGTAAAGCGCTTCATCGAGGCCCGCGAGTCTGCGGGCGGGGTGCCGCCGGCGCTACAGGAAAAAGTTCTGCATCGCGAGTTGATGGTGGCGCTGCTGCGCGACGATTTGCACCAGGCGGAATCGCTGTGGGCACGTTGGCCGCTCGTGACGACCGGCGACAACGATTACTTTGACGGCTCGGCGGAAACCGCGGACCTGCTGCCGCGCCGCGAACGCTTCGAATGCGGGTTCGTACTCGCGCAGCTTAGCCGGGTACGGCGCAAGTACACGAGCGCGGGCGCGGAGTTCGGGACGGTCTGGTTCGATAGTATCGTGGGCCCCGCTTATCTCGCGCACGGTGAAGCGGCACGCGCAGAGGTGGTGCTGCGCGGGGCGATCGAGACCGCAATCAGGATCAGCGGGGCCGCATCCCCGCTGGTTGCGATGCCGTCGCTGTTGCTCGCGGAGGTGCTGTACGAACAGAACGAGACGGCGGGCGCGGCCACGCTCGTCGACAGCTGGTTGCCGCAGGCCGATCGGATCGGCTTCGTCGATCAGCTGATTGCCGGGTTCGTTTGCGCCGCCCGGCTCGCGCATCTGCGCAACGACCATGTCCAGGCGTGCGCGTTGCTGGATCAGGGCGATGACATCGCGAACGAGTACGATTTTCAGCGCCTCGCCGTGCACGTACTCGGTGAGCGGGTGCGACAATTGCTCGCCGACAAGCAACTCGATGAGGCGCGCGATCGGGTTGCCGCGTCCGCTGCAATGCCGGAGCACGTGCTTGCACCGCCCGGGCGCCTCGCATGTACGGCCGATGCCGTCGCCACCATCATTCACGCGCGTATTGCGTTCGCCGCTACCAAGCCGGCCGCGGCGATGCGCGTGTTGCGTACGTGGATCAATTACGTCGAAGGCCGCGCCTGCTGGCGCGATGCGATGCGTTTGCGCGCGATCCTCGCGGCGATGCTCGCCAGTGGCGGTGAAATGCGCGAGGCCTGGCGCGTTTTGCGGCCGGCTGTCGCGCTCGTAGCGCGAACGGGTTTGGTGCGGCCATTACTGGATGCCGGCGATGCGGTCGTCGCGGTACTCGAGCACGCTCGCGGCAGCGGCGGACTCACGGGTGACGCCCTCGATGCGCTCGTCGGCGGTCTGTGCGCGGCAAGCACTGATGGCGCGGCGATCCGGATCGTGCCCCCGGCCGCAGCGCCCGTCCGGGCCGGCGAAGAAGTGCTCACCCGGCGGCAGCGCGAGATCCTCGCCTGCGTTGCCGACGGCTCGAGCAACAAGGAAATTGCCGCACGCATGGGACTGACAGAAGCCACGGTGAAATGGCATCTGCAGCAAGTGTACGACCGTCTCGGTGCACACCGCCGCGTGGCGGCGCTGCGGCGGGCGCGTGAACTCGGGCTGATTGATTAGTTGCGACCGGGCTTTCGCTCCGGCAGCTAGTGTCAGTACACTGCCGCCTCCCGTGCTGCCGCAACCGGCATGATTTGCATATCGCAGCACCTCACCGACCGTGGACGTAAACCGATGACCGCACCCCCGGGTTCACCCGACGAGTTGGCCCCGCACGACTGCCGTGTGGTTGAGATATCGAGAGAGCCGATTGAACTCTACAAGATACTGAAGTTTGAAGGCTTCGCCGCCAGCGGTGGCGAAGCGAAAGCCATCGTTGCGGCCGGCGCGGTGCGGGTTAACGGACATCGTGAAACGCAGAAACGCCGGAAAATCGTGTCCGGTGACACGATCGAATGCAACGCTCAGAAAATCCGCATCGCACGCTCGCCTGCGCTCGACGAGCGTTCTGCGTCGACGGAGGTTCCCGTTACACCAGACGCACAAGGATCGGATCAACAATGAAAGCGAAGGAGATTCTGCGCAAAATTCGCTACATCCTCGACCTCGATGAGATGCGCATGATGGCCGTATTCGCCGAGGCCGATAGGGAGCTTACAGCGGAGCAGATCAGTGCCTGGCTGGAGCACGAAGCGGGTCCGGATGGCGAGGATTTCAACGACGCGATTTTCGCAACATTTCTCAATGGCCTGATTAATGCGATGCGCGGTCGCAAGGATGGTCCGCAACCCGACCCGACGGCGCCGCTGAATAACAATGTCGTGCTCAGGAAACTGAAGATCGCCTTTGATCTGCAGGCCGATGACGTGCTGTCGATACTCTCGCTGGGCGACGTGTCGGTGAGCAAACACGAGCTGTCCGCGCTGTTTCGTCGACCCGGTCATAAGCATTACCGGGAGTGCACCGATGAGTTCCTGCGGGCCTTTCTGCAGGGATTGCAGACAAAGTATCGCGAAGACGAGATCCCGGCGGGCTGAGCAGCGCAGCTACCAGCCGCCATGGGCGCGCCTGGCCGTCACGGCGCGCGTGCCGCAGCGCTACAAGGTCAGGCAGATCTTGCCGAAGTGCTGCTGTGAAGCCTGGTGTCGGAACGCCGCGGCGATCTCATCGAGCGGGAAACTGCGATCAATCACTGGCTTCAGGCCCGTCGCGTCGATCGCCGTCACCATGTTGCGCTGATCCTCGATCGAGCCAACCGTGATCCCCGAGACCGTAATGTTCTTCCACATCATCATTGCCGTCGGTACTTCGCCGCCCCAGCCGCTGAGGACCCCTATGAGCGAAATATGGCCACCGACGCGAGTCGCTTCGATTGATTGCGGCAGCGTACCGGAGCCGCCGATCTCGACGACTTCGTCGACGCCGAGGCCGTCGGTCAATTCGAGCACGGCGGCGCCCCATTGCGGGGTGTCACGATAGTTGATCACGTGATCGGCGCCGAGTTCACGCAGCCGAGCGAGCTTTTCCCTGGACGACGACGTTGCAATCACGCGCGCACCGGCGGCCTTCGCAAACTGCAGCGCGAATACCGAAACGCCACCGCTGCCCTGCGTCAGCACGCAGGATCCGGGGCCGATTTGATTCTCCACGAACAGGGCGCGCCATGCGGTCAGGGCGGCGCAGGGCAGGGTGGCGGCTTCAGTCATCGAATAGCCCGCCGGAATGCGCGTGAACGCGGTCGCGGGCCGGCACACGGATTCTGCGGCGAAGCCATCGACGTGGTCGCCGGGTACGCCGAGTGTGCGCGTGGCGCTGACCGGCCCGGCAGGCCAATGCGGAAAGAACGTCGACATCACCCGGTCACCCGGCGCGAAGTCTGTAACCCCGGCGCCGAGCGCCGTCACTTCGCCGGCGCCGTCCGACATCGGGATGCGCCCGTCGGTGACCGGCAGCACGCCGGAGACGACAGCGTAATCGTGGTAATTCAATGAATTCGCCTGCACCCGCACGGCGATTTCGCCCGGACCCGGCTCGGCGGACGCGTGTTCGGTGAGCGTCAGGCTGTCGAGGGTGGCGGGGTTACGGATTTCAATGACCTTCACAGCTGCTCTCCTGGTTGTATGGCGGATCGCACGCGTGTGCGCTAGCGTCGCTGGATACGCACGACTTTCGCTTGCGCCGCAGGTAATGACGAGTAGGCCGACCACAAATCGCCGCTGGCCGGGTCAACCGCGAGGTGCCGGGTGTAAGCAGGATTCGTCGGCAGCGGGATCTCGAGCACGGATTCGGCGGCCGGATCGAATGCGACCATGCTCGCGCCGAGTGCCCCGGTAATCCATACGATCCCCGCGCGCGGGTCGTATTCCGCGTCGTAGGCGCCGAGCGCGGCGCTGCCGATGCGGTAACGCTTGAACGTATTGCTCGCCGGGTTGTAACCGGACAGATAACCGGTATTCCATTCGGGAACCCAGACAACGTCGTTCGCGCCAATCGCCGGACGCCGCGGCCCGGCGTTTGTCACCGGCATTGTGATCAGTTCAGTCGCCGCTGTGTTCGTGTCGTACATCACAAGCGTATTGCCCGCGAGTTGCGTGCTGTACAGCCGTCCCGCGCTGTCGATTTGCAAACCGTAAGGCAAGGGTAAGCCCTGCGCCGGGCTCAGTCCGGCGGACGGGATGTCGATGTGCCGGACCGCTTTCGTGGCCGGGTCGAACACGCCGATGCGTTCGTTCACGGCGAAATAGTCGTTGAACCACACCCGGCCCTGGCTGTCGAGCACGAGGCTGTGCGCATACATGCCGACGTTGTAGGTTTCGAACGCGCGACTGCCGGGATCGAGCGCGACGAGTTCGTGGGTGCCGCCGAGCACAACCCACAGTATCCCGTCCGGGGCAAAGACGAGGGCGCGGGCCTGACCCCAGCCTTCCGCATCGGCGTCGCGCAGTGCGTAGGTTTCGATCGCGCCGCTGTCGGGATCGAGCGCCCAGATCACGTCACTGAAGAACGCGGTTATCCAAATCCTGCCGCGCGGTCCGACTACGAGATCGTGCGGCAGCTCGGTGGCTTCGGGCAGCGGATATTCCGTGATCCGGATCCCGTTCAGGGCGTCGATATCGCTCGGTACGGGCGGCGACAGGCGGGCAGTCGCGTCGCCGTCGAGGTGTTGCGCGAGCCATGCGGTGTATTGCCTGTCATCGAAATCGCCCGGCAGCAGCTTGTACTGATCAATGGCACGCATGAGCGCAAACGCGGCGGCCCATTGCGCCTCGCTGCGCGGTGCGCCATCGACGAGCACGCGCGCGGCGTCGATCTCGTGGCACGACGTGCAATTGAGCAGGAACTCGCGCTTCATGTCGCCATCCGGAAGCAGCGACAGCCATTGTTCGCTCGTAACGCGCTGCTGATAGTCGGGATCGGGGCTTAGCGCGAGGTCGATCTTCCGTGCGGCGCCACGAGTGAAGTTTTGTGGTTGGGGCGAACTCGCGAACGTGGTCCAGCTGGCACCGATTTCGTAGCTGCCGTCACGCTCGAGGGTAATGTGATAGCGGCCGTCGCGATCGCTGAATACGGTCGTCGCAATGCCGCTGTCGGTGTGCCGCAGCGTGATCCGGGCGCCCGCCGCGGCTTGTCCGGTTACACCGATGGTCCCGCTTACCTGGATCGGAGGCTCCCCCCCGCTTGCGAGCGCGCTCCAGCACACGGCGAAGAGCATGCCGTAGCGCGTCCGGCCTTGGAGTGTTCTCGTCATGATTTGTCCGCATTCGCTTCGGGGGCGATCATGATAAACAACTCATCGCGCGCCGGACACCGACTGCGTGCACCCGCGGCGCTTGTCGTCAGCCGCGGCTGCGTTGCGCTACCCCGCGCAACGGGTAAACGAGGACAGGCGTAGTGGTAAGGGCAACATCAGCCGCGTGGATAGAACGGCGGGATCTGCGCGTCATAGTTCACCCAGATCGACTTCGGCTCGGTGTACTCGCTGAGCGATTCCACACCGAGGTCGCGCCCGTACCCGGATTGCCCGACCCCGCCGAACGGGGAACCCGGGTGTACGCGCTTGTAAGAGTTAACCCACACCATGCCCGCGTCGATGGCATCGGCCACCCGGTGTGCCCGTTGCAGGTTGTTCGTCCACAACCCGCTGCCCAGGCCGTAGTTCGTATTGTTTGCTAGCGCAATCGCCTCCGCTTCGTCGCTGAACCGGGTGACGGAGACGAACGGACCGAACACTTCTTCATGGAACACCGTATCGCCCGGTTTCGCCTCGACTATCGTCGGGCGCAGATAGTAGCCGGCGCGCAGCGAATCAACGTCAGGTTGCGCGCCGCCTGTGAGGATCGTGTTGCCTTCCCGTTTGCATACATCGAGAAAACCGAGCACCCGGTCGAGGTGTATTTTCGAGGTGAGCGGGCCCATTTCCGTTGCCGGGTCGAGCGGATTACCGAGCGTGATGGATTCCGCGAGCGCAATGAAACGTTCGAGGAACTCATCCGCGATCGCTTCGTGCAACAACAGTCTCGAGCCGGCGATACACGCCTGGCCCTGGTTATGGAAGATCGCGAACGCGGAACCGCCCACCGCCGCCGGCAGGGTCGCGTCGTCGAACACAATGTTCGGGCCCTTGCCGCCCAGTTCGAGCGACACGCGCTTCAGATTGCCGCTTGAAGCCTCGATGATCTTTTTGCCCGTTGCGGTGGAGCCCGTGAATGCGATCTTGTTCACGTCCGGATGTTCGGCGAGGCGTTGGCCAGCTGTATGGCCGTAGCCCGGCACGATGTTGACCACGCCGGGCGGGAATCCTACCTCGGTCATGATTTCGGCCAGTCGCAATGTCGTCAGCGGCGTTAGCTCGGAAGGTTTCATAACCACGGTATTGCCGGCCGCGAGCGCCGGACCGAGTTTCCAGCTGCAAAACATGAGCGGAAAATTCCAGGGCACGATCTGACCGACAACTCCCACCGGCTGACGTTTCACAATGTTCAGAAAGCCCGGCTCAACCGGTACCTGGCGCCCGTCGATTTTGTCCGCAAGACCGCCGAAGTAGCGAAAATTCAGCAGGGTGCGCGGCAGATCGAGACGCTGTGTGTCGCGGATAGGGTGGCCGGTGTCGAGGCTTTCGAGTTCCGTCAGTTCATCGAAGCGGTCTTCCATGCGGTCGGCGAGCTTCATGATCAGGCGCGCACGGTCGGACGGATTCGTATCGCGCCAGGCGGGGAACGCGGCCCGCGCCGCGACCACCGCCTTGTCGACGTCGGCGGCTTTCGCCTCGGCAATCGAGCTTAGCTCGGAGCCATCGTGGGGGTTGGTCACCGCAATCCGGGCGCCGTCGACGGCATCGCAGAATTCGCCGTTGATAAATAACTGGTTGCGGATCTGTTTCAGATCGACGGCGCGGGTTTTCTCTGGCATGGGGGCTGACTCCGGCAAAACGGTTAAGCGTAAAGCGAAAACGCCCGCGCGAGCGGGCGTCTTGAGCAGGGTGGTTGCGGACTAGATACGTGCTTCAAACTATGCAACACCAACCTCGATGGACCAGGTACCCTTTCCCCTCCCAAGTTAATAGATATGGGAGTGGAAGGGACAGGAATAGGGTGTATAGAGCGCTCCCGGTCCCGAAGTCGTCGTGTCTCAAGTTTACGCACACCTATTCATATTTCCGCCGGCACGGGAGGCAGTTCACCGCTCGCATAGCGTTTCTCCAGCCCCGGGGTGAGATTCTCCCACACGAGCAGCATCGAGCGCTTCGGTGAGAAACCCTTGTGCCGGATATCCGCCGGCATGCACGAAACATCCCCGGCCTTCATCGTGATCACGGCACGCGGCGCGCCGGTATCCTTGTCGCCCACCCGCCAGGAAATTTCGTCGGACAACTGGATAAACCATTCGACCCGGTCGTTGCCGTGATCGATCGGCAGGATATGCTCTTCAGAAGTCGGGCAATAGGCGCTGCTTTTCACAACCGAGACGATCGACGGGTTCCACGTCACCGGCGAGCGTGAGAGGTACCTGAACAGGTTGAACGCGGCGAGTTCGCCTTCGAAACCTGGCGCGGCGTGAACCTCGGGCTCCGCCTGATCGACGTCGGCGAACTGGCGGTTCACCGGAAAGCCGCGTTCGTCGCTGCGAATTTCGCTGTCGCCCGGGAGCGTCACGAAGCGATCCGCGAGTTCGCGTTGAAACTCCACCGCGGCGTCGTTGTTACCGTGCTTCGGCCCACGGGCGCTACCCGTTTCCAGCGGGGCGGCGAAGGGGTCGAAGCCCGCGTTCGTCCAGTCTTTGAGCAAGGACCGGAAACACGCGAGCAGGTTCTGCGTATCGAAGCGTTCGATGTAGTCCGTGCCGGCTTCACGATAGGCGGCGTTGTAGGTGCCCATGTACAGATCGACGCTGCCGTAATGGTTGACGGTGCCGATCACCTCATCGAAGTTCACCCAGCCGTAGAAGAATCCCCAGGCCACGTCGCGCATCATCGAACGCAGGAAGTTTTCCACGTCGACGACGTGTGTGCCAGTCGGGCTTTTTATCCGCGCGAAATATTCGTCGCGCTCGAACGTGAAACCGCCGATCGCGTACTTGCGGTAACCGTTGTCCGGATCGGGCGCGGTTTCGGTGTGTGGCGTATTGTTTACCGGTCGTTCGTCTGACAAATCCTTCGCTGCTGTGGACATAGCTGATCTCTCGCTGGTGACGGTTAGGTATCGGGTGTTCTCCGCCGGCGTTAGCGCAGGCAGATTTCCGCCCATTTTTCGATCGATTCCTCGCCGAGGACGGATTGGTACAGCACCACTCCCGGGTCTTCCGTGCGTAACTGGTAGGCCGCGCCCGCAGGCAGCAACACGAGATGGCCGCGGGTCGCGACGACATGACCCATCGCCGCGCCGGCGGGTTCCGCGCCCAGGCGGACTGCGCCTTCCTTGTCCGCCGGTGGTACCAGACTCGCATCCGCGGGTTTGATGAAATGCACTTCGAGCGCGCCATCCATGACGAGGACGGTTTCGTCGTGTGCGCACACATACCACGGGCTCGCACCTTCGGAGCGGCTCACTTCGATGGTGAATTCCAGGTTCTTCGCCACCACCGTGCGTGCCCAGGGTGCTGCGTTTCGGGCGACTTCGAACATGTTCGAAAACAGATAGCGAGCGGGCGAGTCCCGCCCGGTGATTTCGATCCCGCCTTTCTCGTAGTGATCGAGTGAGCCGAATTTCGTCTGTGCATTCATGCGCGGTTTCCTGTGGCTGCGGGGTTAACAATACATTCCGGTGCAGGGAATAGCGGGGCTTGGAGTCATGACCAGTGCGCCTTCGCGCTGCTGCGCGACACGGGGCGGGGGCATTGCATGGGGAAACCGGCCGTGCATGATTCGGGGCTGCGGTTCACACCACCGGGGTTACCCGGCCGTTGTACTGCCCACGGGATTTCTCCACGAGTTCAAGCAGTGCCGGATTGCGCGGATCAGGCGCTTGTGTGTCGTTCACGGCACGCAGCTGCTCCATGATCCTGCGACACCGGGTTGGCCCGGCGTCCGTCGGCAACAGGACGGCGTCGACACCGTCAATGTCCGTCGCACCGTGTAATCCAAGCAGGCGTTGCTGCGCTTCGATGAGCGGCTTGTCCTGTTCGCCGAACGCAACCTCAATCGCGGTTTTCCACATTTCGTCCTGCTTCGGATCGCCGTGACCATAACTCCGTGATGCGCCCCAGAAGTAATATGTCGAGGTTTCGTCTTTCGGCGTGAGTATGTCCGTTCCGTACATCCAGATACCGTCCTCGCGTGGCTTGCCGGTTGGCGTGATACCAACGTCGAGCAGCATATGGCACGGTGCGTCCCAGCGCATGTAGAGCCAGTGATCCACGGGCTTGCCGTAATTGTCGAACATCATGTCCCAGGCGGGTGGGGCGAGACCGTTCGGGCACCAGCGGTTCGAATACATCGTGGTGCCGTTCTGCGTGATCTCGTGTTCGCCGAGTTTGATTGCGTCGGAACCGAGCAGGCCGGCATGCAGGAACTCTACGTGCGTGAGATCCATCAGATTGTCGGAAATGAGTTCGTAATTTGCGTGCATTTCGATAACGCCGCTGACGGTGGGAAAGCGATCGTCGCTTTGGCAGCTGAAATCCGGGATCGTCGCGGCATCGGCGAGGTCGGGGTCGCCCATCCAGATCCACAGCATGTCGTGGACTTCCACCAGCGGGTAGGGTCGGGTGCGGGCGCGTTGCGGTACCTTGCCGTTGCCGTGCGGGTTGTACACGCAAGCTCCGGTCTCGTCGTAGCGCAGGCCATGGTACGGGCACTCGACGATGTCGCCGAGCAGTTTCCCCTGATGGAGCGGGGCGAACCGGTGCGGGCAGGCATTGCTCATCGCCACCGGTACGCCATCGGATTTGCGGTAGATGAGGACCGACTCGCCGATGATGGTGCGCTCGAATAATGCCTTGTCCACTTCGTAGCTCCACGCGGCGACATACCAGGCATTACGCAGGAACGGTTTACTCATGAACAATCGGCCCCCTCGCCGTAATTCAGCCGGCGCTTCAGGCCGCCAGCGCGCCGCCGTGGCGCGGATAAACCCTAGTGTGTGCCCGGATTCCGGTCAAGTTCGTACAAACTGTTCGCCTTGCGAACATTTGACGCGATGCGCTGCGGCCTTCAGGCGCGGGCCGTGATTGTGTTTCGGTAGCCGACGGGAAAGAATGCAAAAAAATTACGGGGACCGTCGAGATGCAATTCGAATTCGCGGCATTGCCGTGGCAGATCATATTCGGCGCCGGTAGCGTCGCCCGCCTTCCGGCGGAACTCGACCAGCGCAATTTACGTCGCGCCCTCGTCTTGTCGACCCCGGAACAGCGCGCACATGCGGAACAAATCGCGACGCTGATCGGGGAACGCGCGGCCGGAATCTTCGCTGGCGCCGTCATGCATGTACCGGTCGCGACCGTCGATGAAGCGCTTGCCGCCGCGGCGTCAGCGCAAGCGGACTGCACGATCTCCATCGGTGGCGGTTCGACGACCGGGCTCGGCAAGGCGCTCGCCTTGCGCGCGGAACTCGCGAATATCGCGATCCCGACGACGTATGCGGGCTCGGAAATGACAAACGTGTGGGGCATGACCGAAGCCGGTCGCAAGCAGACCGGACGTGATAACCGGGTGGTGCCGACGTTCGCGATTTACGATCCGGAGCTCACCGTTGATCTGCCGGCGGCGATTTCCGGACCAAGCGGCCTCAACGCCATGGCGCAGGCCGTCGTCAATGTGACGGCAGCAACGCCGAACCCCGTCATCACAGCGCTCGCGATCGATGGCATTCGGGCGATTGCCCGCGGCCTGCCGACGGTGATTCGCGCGCCCGCCGACATCACCGCGCGCAGCGACGTACTTTATGGCGCGTGCCTGTGTGGCGCGGCGCTCGGGGTAGGCGTCACCGGCCTGCATCACCGTTTGTGTCATACGCTCGGTGGCAGCTTCAACACCTCGCATGCCGACACCCACGCGATCCTGCTCGCCTATTCCGTCGCCTACAACGCCAGCGCGGTGGTGGAGGGTACGGCCAGGGTGGCCGAGGCGCTGGGGACGAGTGATGCGGCTGGCGGGATTTTCGATTTGCTGCACACCGTGAGCGAGGTGACGACGCTTGCCCAGCTCGGTCTCACCGCGGCCGATCTGGATCGGGCGGCCGCCATTGCGACGGAAACGCCGTGCGCGAATCCCGCCCCGGTGTCCCGTGTGGCGGTACGCGATCTGCTCGGCCGCGCCTATGCGGGCGAGCGCCCCTGATCGGTACCACCGCCTCTCGCTGAAGCACGTCTCTACCTGGTGCGTCCGCACTGATGCTGCGGCGCGACAGGCCGGGTCGCCGTGAGCGGCGGCGAGCAAACCAGGTACCGCGCTGGCGCTCCGGTATCAGCTCGTGGACGAAGCGCATGTCGTCATCGTGCGCTGAGTGCGAGGGTTTTTCGCACCGGCGACACGTTTTTTTTGCCTTTTCGGTACTGTGCAGTACCGAAATACTTGCTGGTATCATCCGGGCGCAGTGTGAATGACATCTGCTTGGTAACGATCGACTGCTTGAAATATAAATAACTTTAAAATAATTATATAAATTGATGATAGATAATTATATTTTTGTGTTTTATTAAGATGATTTCAACGTGTCGTAATCGGTGCCCCTGACGCCGCCATAGGATACTTGTTAGTACCAACTGAGGGCTGGAGTGTAGTAATGCGAGCCGATAAACGACGTTCTATCCTCGCCGCGGCAAGCGAGCTGATCACGGAGCGGGGTTACTCTGGTATTAATCTCGACGCCGTCTGCGAGCGCGCGGCGTGCTCGAAATCCGCGATTTACGCCACGTTCGGCGGCAAGAATGGCTTACTGCTCGCTCTCGTTGAGGAGGCCGCCGGGACCATCGCACAGGCGCAGCACGCCCTGCACCTGCCAAATCTGGATGTTGAGGCCGCGCTCCGGCACTACGCAGGTTTAGTGCTGGAACGCGCGTTCGAGCCGACGCAGATTGCGATCGTGAAAGCCGTGGTTGGCGCTGACGTGAAGGAGCCGGAGCCTGCGCGGCGTTACGCCGATGTCGCGCTGGCAACGGCGGAATCCGCGCTGAGCCAGTTTCTCGCGGCGAAGACCGCGAGCGGGGAACTCAAGGTCGCCGACCCGCAGACCGCAGCGCAGCAATTTCACGGGCTAGTGCTCGGGTGGGAGTTGTTCGCCGCGGTGGTCGACCCCGGTCGCGCTTTGCCCGACGCCGCCCGCGCAGCGCGGCTCGACGCGGCTGTCAAACTGTTCGTTGCCCATTACGGGCCCGCGTCAGACGATTGATTCGGCGATGCGTCCGGCAGCCTGTTTCAGAATGGGCAGAAACTCGCCGAGCAGGCGCTTTTTCGACACCGCCGAAGAATTTGTCGCGATGTTCATGGCCGCGAGGATGCGCTGGTCCGAGCCGCCGCGGATCGGTACGGCGATCGAGCGCACCCCGATCTCGAGCTCCTGGTCGAGCACGTAGTAGCCCTCGTCGCGGGCTCGCGCCACTTCGCGTTGCAGCGCCGTCTTGCTCGTGAGCGTGCGCGCCGTACACGGTTCGATTTCTACCTGCTCGAGATAGGCATCGAGCGCAGCGGGTGCGAGACCACTCAGCAGCACGCGCCCCATCGACGTGGTGCAGGCAGGCAGGCGCGTACCGACGTGGATGCCGAACATCAGCAAGCGCTTCGAGCGCGAGCGCGTGATGTAGGTGATGTCGAAATTGTCGAGCACGGCGACCGAGGACGACTCTCCGGTATCGAGCGTCACCCGGTCGAGATGCGGTTGCGCGAGTTCAGCCAGCGGCAGGGACGACATGAACGCGTAGCCGAGCGTGAGGATCTTTGGTGACAGGCGGAATTTCCGCGCATCTTTCACGACGTAGCCGAGCGTTGTCAGGGTGAGCAGGAAGCGGCGCGCCCCGGCGCGGGTCATCGCCGTCCTCTCGGCCACTTCAGACAGGGTCATTTCAGCGTGATCGGCGTCGAACGCGCGAATAATCGTCAGCCCGCGGGCGAGGGAATTGACGAAATCCTTGTTGCTCGATTCTGGGGTCACAGGCTTCACCCGGCTCGCCGATAGCGGGAGCGAACGATGGACACGCGCGCTACTATCGCACAAAAATCCGCATTGCGAACACGAAACGCACGCAGGAAGATGTGCGCCTGGCGCACACGATGGCATGTCTTGATATTTACCGACCCCGGCGATAGTGTCGCAGCGACGCGCGCGGGCCCGCTCGCCCGGCCACCGACCCACCTGGATCGAGGAACTGACGATGAAGGATTTCACGCTCGACAATCTCACCGACGCCGTGGTCGAGGCCTATACGGCGAAGGCGGCGAACCCGCGCATGGCTGAAATATTCACCTCGCTGATCACGCATTTGCACGCGTTCGCGAAAGACGTGGAGCTGACGGAACAGGAGTGGTTCGAAGGGATTCAGTTTCTTACCGCCACCGGCAAGCAGTGCGACGACAAGCGTCAGGAGTTCATTCTGCTGTCCGACACACTCGGGCTGTCGATGGTGGTCGATGCGATCAACCACCCGAAAGGGGGCAAGGGTACGGAGTCTACCGTGCTCGGGCCGTTCTACGTTGAGGGCGCGCCGGAAGTCGAATCCGGCAGTAATATCATCAAGCGGGACATCGGCGGGGAAACGGTGCTTGTCACCGGCACGGTAACGGATGCCGACGGCAAGCCGCTCGCCGGCGCCACGCTCGATGTGTGGCAAACCGCAAACAACCAGCTCTACGACGTGCAGGATCCGGACGCGCCAGCCTGGAACCTGCGCGCGAAAATCCGCGCGAAAGACAACGGCGAATTCTCGTTCGTGTCGGAAAAACCGACGTCCTACCCGGTGCCGACGGACGGCCCGGTCGGTCAACTGCTCGCGGCCGGCGGCCGGCATGCATATCGCCCGGCGCACCTGCATTTCATCGTCGCAGCGCCTGGGCACGAAACGGTGACGACGCATATTTTCGTCGCCGGCGATCCGTATCTCGATTCAGACGCCGTGTTTGCGACGAAAGCCGACCTCGTCGCCGAATTCGAACCGTGTGACGACGAGGCGCTGGCCGTTGCACATGGCCTGCAAACCCCGTTCACCCGGGTGCATTACAACTTCGGCCTGATGCCGCAACAGGCCTGAAGCCGCCGCTGCCTCAGACGAATATATCGAGCGGCAGAAACGCCGAGACGACGAAATTCGGCACGTCGACCATTTCCGAAATCTTCAGATCAACCGCGACACTGCAGATGGCGTAAGCCTGTTGCGCGGTGAAACCGCGCTCGGCAACGAGGTAGTCGATCATATTGAGCAGCGCATTGCGCGCGGCGAGGGTCGTATCCTCGGAGTGCGCCACCCCGTCACGCGTGACCGACTGCCCGGTGGTGGCGAAAAAGCGCTTCGGCACCGCCATTTCCGGACTTGTAAAATAATCCTCGCGATAGAACTGGACGTCGCGGATGCCGCGTTTTTTCGCTTCTCCCTTCAGCACCCGGAACGAACCGTAGAACGTCGCGGCCATTTCCACCGCGGTACCGCAGCTTTCGTTGTCGCCCTGGGCGAAATGCGCGTCGCCAACGGAGAACAAGGCGCCGGGCACGTAGACCGGAATTCTGAGCGTCGTCCCGGCCGTCAGTTGCTTGATGTCGAGATTGCCACCGGTCTCGTGCGGCGCGACCGTGCGCACGCCGTGTTTACAGATCGACGGCTCAGCCGGTATGGCACCGGCGGCATCGGGTAGCAGCACGGTGCCACCGCGTTCGAGCAGTGCGGCCTCGCGTGCGTTGATCGTCTCGAGCAGTTCGTGCGACGGCGCGGTGCCGATCACGCCCATGAACGGCGCGCCGGGGATACGCACCCCCGGCAGATCGTCGGATGTCGCGAAGTTGTTTTCGAGTTTCCAGCGCACGATATGCGGTTCAGTAAACACGTCGCGCAAAAAGCCGAATCCAGGCACCTGGCAAGTGAAGCCCGCGGCTTCGGGGACCACCTCGAGAATATCGACTTCGAGCAGGTCGCCGGGCTCCGCACCGTTCACATACACCGGCCCCGTAAGCGGGTGGACGAGACCGAGGTCGCAGTTGAGCACATCGGCGATCGTGCTGTCGGCATGAAACTGGCCGTCGAATGCGTCGCGGGTCTGGATGCCGACGATCATGCCGGGATCGACTTCCGCCGTCGGTTTGATATCCGGATGCCAGCGGTTATGACCGATGTCGGGTTCGTCGGCGAGGGATTTGCTGCGGTCTATCGTGATCACGTGATCGGCTTTGACGCTCATGTTGTCGCTCCTGTCATGGCACCATCGAGCATACCGAAATTTCCGCGGCCGATGTATCACGCCACCGGCGCGCAGCGGCGTTGTGTTCGGCGCGCGGGTCGGTCAGACTCGCCGCGACCCGTTACCGTCCCGATCGACGAATGCTTTTATTCACGCACCGCATTACTGTGCCAATGTCCGTCTGCACCGCGGAGCAGGGTGGGAACGGTTGAAAATCTGGGTTGATGCGGACGCCTGTCCCGTTGCGATCAAGGAAATGCTGTTCCGTGCCGCGGATCGGCGCGCGATCCCGGTGACGCTGGTCGCGAACCAGACCTTGCGCGTACCGCCATCACCGAACATCGCGATGCTCAAGGTGGGCGCCGGCTTCGATATTGCCGACAATGCGATCGTGGTGCGCGTGGCTGCCGGTGAGCTTGTGATCACGAGTGATATTCCTCTCGCCGCCGAAGTAATCGAGCGCGGTGCGACCGCGCTCAGCCCGCGCGGTGAGCTGTATACGGACGACAACATCCGCGACCGCCTGACGATGCGCGATTTCATGGATACGCTGCGCGGCAGCGGGATTGCGACCGGCGGGCCGCCGCCGCTCAGTCACAGCGATCGGCAGGCGTTCGCGAACGCGCTCGACCGCTGGATCACGCGCGTACAGGCCGAACACGGCGCCGGTTCATGACCGGTTCAGCGGCTATCGCGACAATGGATGAAGGCCCGGCCGGCGACGCCCGACGCATGCCGCGGCAGTTAACGGACTGACAGGAGAACGGACGATGACAAGCTACCGCATGACGCTGATCCTCGCGGTGGCGCTGACGAGCGCCTGCGCGTCGACGCAGCCGGTGATTTACCCGAACGCCCATTCCGCCGCGGCCGGGGAGCTGCAGCGCGACCGCGACATCGCCGCGTGTCAGCAACTGGCGCGCGATGCCGGCGCCAGCCCGCAGTCCACGCAAGTACAAAACGCGGGTGAGAAAACCGTGCGCGGTGCCGGCCTTGGCGCCGCTACGGGTGCCGTCGGTGGCGCGATCGGTGGCAACGCGGGGCGGGGCGCGGCAGTGGGCGCGGCGACGGGCGCGACCGCGGGGCTCCTGCATTCGATCTTCGGCGGTGCGGCGCGACCGAACCCCGCGTATCGCAAATTCGTCGAACGTTGTCTCAGCGATCGTGGCTACGATATCGCGGGGTGGAACTGAGCGGCGTCGACAGGCACGCTGTCTCCGCAGCGGGGAATAGTTGGCCGGCGGTAGCCGGCGCGGGAGTGAAGCAATGACAGCAACATTGAACGGCTGCGACATCGTCATTCTTGGCGGTAGCTCCGGCATCGGCCTTGCGACGGCGGCCGCGGCGCTCGCCGAAGGGGCCAATGTGACGATCACGGGGCGCGACTCGCAGCGCCTCGCCAACGCCCGGGCGACACTCGGCGGTGCGGTGACAGCGGTGGCACTCGATGCTGCCGACGAAGCCGGGACGCAAGCCTTGTTCAGCTCATTAACCACCCTCGATCATGTGTTCATCACGGCCGGTACACTCGTTGCCGACACGGGGCTGGCACCAACGAGCAGTGAGCTGCGCCCGGCCCTCGATACACGCTTCTGGGGCGCGCTGTACGCCGCGAAATATGCCGCACCGAAGCTTTCCAAGCGAGGGTCGATCACGTTTATGTCCGGTACTGCCGGGCGCCGACCTTTGCCCGGCGCGGCTGTCGCCTCGGCGTCGTGCGGCGCGGTGGATGCGTTCGCGCGCGCGCTCGCGCTCGATCTCGCGCCCGTCCGGGTGAATACGATTACGCCGGGTTACGTCGACACGCCTTTGTTCGATGGCCTGCTCGGCGCACAGCGTGCTGCAGTGCTCGCGGAAGTTGCGCAATCGCTGCCGGTGAAACGGATTGGCCAACCCGGGGAAATTGCCGACGCCGTGCTGTTTCTCATGAAGAACGCGTATGTGAACGGGATCAATCTCGCCGTTGATGGCGGTGGTTTGCTCGTGTGAGCCGCGCGATGTCGATTAACGCGCGGCTGCGAGCGGACGCGAGCAGCGCCGTCGCGAACGGGTGGGCTCACCGCAACAACGCGCCCACGGCATAACCCGAACCACCGCCGAGCCCGGGTCCCGGATGCGTCGAGGCGCCGATATGGTACAGACGCTTGAACGGGGTCGCGTGATTCGTCGTGCTCGCGAGCGGGCGCCAGAGCAGGAACTGATCGGGGTGACAGTCGCCGCCATACGGATCGCCGCCGACCAGGTTCATGTTCACCGCTTCGAGGTCGGCCGGTGAGAACACGCGGCGGGAGAGAATGGATTCGCGCAGGTTCGGGATGTGCCGTTCGAGCCGATCGATGATGCGATCGGCATAGCGTTCGCGCACGTCTTCTGTCCAGCGTCCGTCGGCGGGGATCGCGATTTCGCCGCGCGCATCCCCTCGCACCACCCCCGGTAATTCCTGCAGTTGCACCCATAAAACGGATTTTCCCGCCGGCGCGCGCGACGGATCGAGTGTGCACGGTTGACCGACGACGATCGTTGCGGTGTCGGGCAGCAGGCCCCGGCTGGCTTCGTTGACTGCCCGCGAGACGCCGTCGAGGCCGGGCGTGAGGTGGACCATCGCAACATCGTCCATCGCGCCATTGCGCCAGCGCGGCGGGCGGTCGAGCGCGAGATGAATCTGCATGTCCGCGAGGCCGTGACGGAAATTCTGAACGTCGCGACGCAGTTCGTCCGGCAGCGCCTGGCCCGCGAGCAGGCGCGTATACAATTGCCCCGGCGTCGTGCTGCAAATCACAGCCCCGTTCGCGCTGATGCTGCGACCATCCTTGCACGCCACCCCGCGCGCAACGCCGTTTTCAATCAACACCCGATCGACGTCGGCCGCGACGTGCACGTCCACCTCGAGTGTGTTGAACAAGCCCTCGAACGCGACGAGCAAACGGTCGCTGCCACCAACAACCACCGGGGTGCCCGCGGCTTCGAGGGAAAAGCAGATCACTTTTGCCATGTGCGCCGAGAACGCGGCATCCGGCGATAGTCCGGCATGCAGTACCCACGGTGCGAGGCAGGCCTGCACTGCCGGCGCGGTGAAGTCACTTGTGAGCCAGTGTCGTGCGCTCGTGGCAAATGCGGCGAGGTTACGGGCGAAACGTCGCGGCCCCTGTCGACGCAGCGTCCTCACCACGGTTTTCAGAAATCGCCAACGCCACAATTCCTCGCCGAGCGCGGCGAATGTGAGTTCGGCATTCGCTTCGACGAATGCCATCGCCGCGGCATAGCGCTCGCCATCGTTGGCCCCGAGCGCCTCCATGGCCGCGACATTGGCCGCGCGATCGCGTTGCAACACGAAGCCACTGTCATCCGGCAAGAGACTCGCGGTGGGGCGTTCGGTGTGGGCAAACTCGAGGCCGTGACGGTGCAGCGCGTCGCCGAGTTCCGCGTATGCCGGTGACAGCACGAACAGCGGATACCACTGTGAGAACACATCGTGGCGGAAGCCGGGCAGGATACATTCCTCGGTGCGGATGCAGCCGCCGATGCGGTCGTTACGCTCGAGTATGCACACACGGTGCCCGCGCTGGCCGAGCAACGCGGCACAGACCAGCGCGTTGATTCCGCTGCCGACGATGACGAAGTCGTAATCCTGGCGCGGCGTACTCACCAATCCAGTGCGTCGGCTGTTCAGATCGCAAGTGGACCGCGGACGAGGCGACCGGGCAGGTCGCCGCTGGGCTCGTTGTCGCGCAACAGCACGCGGCCGTTCACAATCGTGGCCGCGATCCCGGTCGCCGTTTGTTTCAGGCGTGCCGCACCCGCCGGCAGATCGTTCAGCAGTTCCGGCATGTTCGGCGCGATCCCGTCCGGATCGAAAACAACAAGATCCGCGTTCAGGCCCACCCGCAGCAAGCCGCGGTCGTGCAGACCCCAGGCCGATGCTGTATCGAACGTGATCATGCGTACGGCCTGTTCCAGCGTGAACGCCTGTTTGTCACGCACCCAGTGGCTGAGCAGATGGGTCTGTAGCGAGGAGTCCATGATCTGCGCGACGTGCGCACCGGAATCGGAAAACGTCACGACACTGCGCGGGTGACGCATCATCTGCAGCACGTGGTCCTGATCCTCGTTCGCGATCGGCTGGCGGAAGAACGCGTCGAAATCCCGTTCCAGCGCGATATCGATCATCGCCTCGGCCGGGTGCACCCCGCGTTTCGCCGCGACCTCGGTCATCACGGTCTCGTCGCCGATGCCGTCGAACAGAAAAACCCAATCCCATTCCGGCGGACGCGGTTCCGCACCGACGATTTTCGGGCCGCTGTACGGTGCGCTCGCGATGTCGACGAGGCGGCGTTTGATCGCCGGATCGCTGAGCAGGCGGCGTTGCTCGTCGAGTGGTTTCGCGCGGATCTCTGACCAGAATTCCCAGTTGTCGAACGGTGTATGCGATTTAAACGAGAGCAGGGTCGAGATTGCGCGCGAGTGGGCCTGCACGAACATGCGGCCGCCGGCGGCCGCGGTCTCGTTCGCGAGTTCGTAGTAGGCCGGCCAGATTTCAGGCGCGATGCGGATACTCGGCATGCCGAACGTGATCGGACATCCTGATTCCACGGCGAGATTCTTCAGGCGATCGAAGTAGTCGCGCTGGCGAACGGGGCTGCGGCCGGGTTCTTCGCCGGCGAGTTCAAAAATTCCGGCGCCGGTTTCGCCCATCGCATTGACGAGTGCGCGTACTTCGCTCCAGTCCGCTACCCGGCTCGCGACGGGGCGATCGTCGGCGGTGAGGTGATTGCGCGTGCGCGAGGTCGAAAACCCGATGGCGCCGGCGCGCACGGCTTCGCGCACTTCGTGTTGCATGCGCGCGAGTTCGTCGTCGGTGGCCTGTTCGCTGAACGCGCGCTCACCCATGACATAGGTGCGCAGCGCTGAATGCCCCATGTAGCCGCCGTAGTTGATGCCTTTCGGCAGCGCGTCGATGACATCGAGGTATTCGGGAAATGTCTCCCAGCGCCAGTCGATTCCGCTGAGCATGGCTTCGCGCGACAGATCTTCTGCACGTTCGAGGTTACGGAAGACGAAATCCGCATCGGCTTCGGCGCAGGGTGCGAGCGTGAAGCCGCAATTGCCCATCATGACCGTCGTGATGCCGTGGTAACACGATGAACTGCCGAGCGGATCCCAGAAGATCTGCGCGTCCATGTGCGTGTGCCCGTCGACGAAGCCGGGCGTGACGACCATGCCTTCGGCGTCGATAGTCTCGCTGGCCGGCGCCGTGATGCGGCCGATGGCCGCGATCCTGTCGCCCTTGATACCGATATCAGCGGGGAATCGCGGCGCGCCGGATCCGTCGATGATATTGCCGTTCTTAATCACAAGGTCGTAGTGCATTGCGGCATCCTGCTGTCGGGGTTTCGCTGAGAGTAGCAACTATTCCCGTGCGGTAAAATGCGCGCTTCGTCGCCGGCAGCATGCACCCCGCGCACCGGCGTTGGCGTTCCGGGAGAAATTGCGGCGCGGTGCGGTCCCGGTCCGTTGATGGCGATCGTCATTACCCGTGCGCAAAATCCCGGAGGGACGACTGGGCGGCGACCGCGGCAACACTTAAACTTTCGCGCATGCGATTCCGCGTCTGCCTGTTGTTCGCGTTATTTCTCTCCACGCGGGGGGCGCCGGCGGTGTGTCCGATCGATGATTTCGACGACGGTGACGACGCCGGCTGGATCCATTGCGGCGACTGGAGCGCAGAGCAGAATCCGGTTTGGGACGCAAGCTCAGGACGTTATTGCCTGGGTTTGCGCGAACCGCTGCGGGCGCCACCACCGCCGCCGCTCAGCATCGCCGCCGAATGGCAGCGCGCCGCTAGCGATGCCCGCTTTCACAATGGCTGTGTTACCGCAACGTTCCGCTCCGGCAGCGAAGCGGCCGGAACCTGGTCGACGCATTTCGTGCTCGGCTTGCGCGCAGACTGCGGGGATGGCGGGTACAAGGCGATGATCGGCCCGTCGCTCGGGCGCATGTCGATCTTTCGTCGGCTCGAATTGCTGGCCGATACCCTGGACGCGGACTTGCGCGAGGACACCGATTACCGGGTCGAGTTCTGCGCTGTCGGGCCGGCACTGTCACTGCGTGTCTGGCCTGCGCGCTCGCCGCGACCGCACGCGCCGCAATTGCAGGCAGCGAACGCACGGTTCAGCAGCGGCAATATCGGCGTCGGCGTGTTTATCGAGAACGATAACCGGGGGCCGCACGTTCGCGGTTGCTTCGACGATATCCGCTTCACGCCGGCGCCCGCGTGCGTTGCGGATTTCGATTGCGATGGGCGGGTGGGGCTGAGTGACGCGCACCTGCTCGTGCGCGCATGGGGAACGACCAGGCATTGTGATGGTACCGTCGAGGAAGATCTGAACCGCGATTGCACGGTGGGCGTGCGCGATGCGTTAACGCTCGTGCGCAGCTGGGGTGAGTGCGCAAGAGCGGCGGCACCGTGAGGTTTTGCTCCGGGCGCCGGTCGGCGCATACACTGGAGCCTGACATAGAAAAATTGCACTGGGGGACTCCGTGACAGGCCAAACCGTGATCATTACCGGCGCGAATGGCGCGCTCGGCCGCGCCGTCGTCGCCGCTGCGCGTGAGCGTGGCGATGAAGTAGTTGCGATTGATTTGTCGTTCCCGGATCGCGATAGCGGGAGCCGGCAAATCGAACTCGACCTCACCGCAGCCGACGCCGTGGCGCATGCCGTGGGCGAGATCGAGCGTATCGATGCCGTGTTCAATATTGCCGGCGGTTTCGCGATGGGACCGGCGGTACACGAAACGACCGCCGAACAGTGGCAAGCGATGTACACGATGAATGTCGTCACGATGCGCAACATGTGCGAGGCGCTCGTGCCGCGCATGCTCGCCCAGGGCAGCGGCCGCATCGTGAACGTCGGTGCGTTGTCCGCGCACGAAGGGCAGGGCGATATGGGCGCTTACATCGCCGCCAAGAGCACCGTCATGCGGCTCACGGAAACGATGGCGAAAGAATTACGCGAACACGGGATAAACGTGAACGCCGTACTGCCCAGCATCATCGACACGCCGACGAATCGCGCCGCAATGCCGGATGCCGATCACACGAAATGGGTCGCGCCCGCCGACCTCGCACAGGTTATCTGCTTTCTTGGCTCCAGCGAGGCTCGCGCAATCCACGGTGCACTCGTGCCTGTGTGCGGCTTGTCGTAAACCCGGACTGACGCAGGAGTTGAGCCCGCATGTACGCTGCCCGACACGTTGAAATCAACCCCGATCAACCCGCCCTGATCATGGCCGGGTCTGGAGAAGTGGTCACCTACGCTGAGTTCGAGGGACGCGCGAACCGCCTCGCGCACCTGCTGCGCTCCTATGGTCTGAAACGCCTCGATCACTACGCAATTTTCATGGAGAACAATGCTGTATACGCCGAAGCCTGCGCCGCCGGTGAGCGCGCGGGTCTCTACTACACGTGCATCAATTCCTACCTGACGGCCGAAGAGATGGCGTTCATTGTCAATGACAGTGACTCACGTATCGTGATTACGTCCGCGGCACGTCGAGACATCGCCGCCGCGGCGATGCCGCATTGCCCGAACGTCTCGCAATGGCTGCTCATCGGCGACGATGACACCGGCGCGTTCGTCGACTACGCGCGGGCAACGGCGCAGTTTCCGACGAGTCCTATCGCGGATGAAGCGCTCGGCACGGCAATGCTGTATTCCTCCGGTACAACCGGGCGTCCGAAGGGCATTCTGCGGCCGTTGCAGGCATCACCGCCGGAGGAGAATCTGCCGATCTTCGGGTTCTTGAACGAGCTGTGGCAGTATCGTGAAGGCATGGTGTATCTGTCACCCGCGCCGTTGTATCACTCCGCGCCGCAGGCCGCAGTAAACCTGGCCATCCGCATGGGCGCCACATGCGTGATCATGGAGCGCTTCGATCCGGAACAGTATCTTGCGTTGATCGAGAAACACCGGGTGACGCACAGCCAGCTCGTGCCCACGATGTTCAGCCGCATGCTGAAGCTGCCGGATCCCGTGCGTGAACGTTACGATCTGTCGTCGCTCGAAATCGCAATCCATGCCTCCGCGCCATGCCCGCCCCAGGTGAAGCGGCAGATGATCGACTGGTGGGGACCCATCATCCATGAGTACTACGGCGCTACGGAAGGGCTCGGCTTCGCCGCCTGTGATGCCGTCGAATGGCTTGCGCATCCGGGTTCGGTCGGGCGCATCCTGCTCGGTGAACTGCACGTGCTGGACGACGACATGCAGCCGTGTCCCAACGGTACCCCGGGCACAATCTGGTTCGTGACTGCGACCCCGTTCGAGTATTACAACGATCCCGATCGTACGCAGGAATCGCGCTCGCCGGACGGTACGATGAGTACGGTAGGTGACGTCGGCTACGTTGACGACGACGGGTTTCTGTACCTTACCGATCGCAAGACCTACATGATCATTTCCGGCGGCGTGAACATTTATCCACAGGAATGCGAGAACCTGCTCGTCACGCACCCGAAAGTAGCCGATGCCGCCGTGTTCGGTGTGCCGAACGAGGATCTCGGCGAGGAAGTGAAGGCCGTGATTCAGGTGATGCCGGAGTTCGCGCCGGACGCTGTGCTCGCCGAAGAGCTGATCGCGTTCTGCCACGAACATCTCTCGCATCAGAAATGCCCGCGGTCGATCGATTTTGAAGACGAACTGCCGCGCCTGCCCACGGGTAAACTGTATAAACGCGTGCTGCGCGATCGTTACTGGGGCGAGCACCAGAACGGGATCGTGTGACGACAGGCGCCGCAACAATAACAAAACCGGTGCTGCGAGCACCGCCAGGGAGACGACGATGATCAGACTCATATACCCGCTGCGTCGCAAGGCCGGCATGTCGCGCGAGGACTTTCAGCAGTACTGGCGTGATATCCACGGGCCGCTCGTCGCGCAACACTCGACGACGCTTGCGATCCATCGCTATATCCAGCTGCACACGCTCGATGATCCGATCAATGACGCGCTCGCGGAGGCGCGCGGCGCGATGGAGCCGGCATATGACGGCGTCGCGGAGTTGTGGTGGCAACACGAGAACGACCTCGCGGCGTTCGGGACCCCGGCAGGGCAGGCCGCGGGCGCTCAACTGCTTGAGGACGAGAAGAACTTTATCGATCTCGCGAATTCGCCGTTGTGGTTTGCCTACGAACATCCGCAGGTCAATCCGAGTGAATACATCGTCGCGACCCAGCACAGCCCGCTGGTGAAACTGTTTTTCTGTCTGCGACAGCCCGCCTCGCAATCACTCGAGGCGTGTCAACATTACTGGCGCACGCACCACGGCCCATTGATCCGCAGCGTCTCCACGGGTTTTCGCATGCAGCGCTATCTGCAGGTGCATTACACCCCGCATGAGTTCGAGTCGCAGCTGACAGGTCCCCGCGGCACGCAGGTAGCGCCGTACGCGGGACAGGCGGAAGCCTGGTTCAGCCGCGCCGATCTCATGTCGATGGCGAACGTGCCCGAAGCGAACCGCGCGATGGAGATCGCAATCGAAGACGAGAAGCATTTCATCGACTTCGGGCGCTCGGCGATTTTTATCGGCAAGGAGCGGGTGTTTATCGATCGTCGCTAGCCGTGGCCGGCACGAGGCTGCGTCGGCGGCGGAACGCAATGCGCGGCGCGCGATGCCGAACGCCGCGAGAATGCGGCCGCTAAACGGCGTCGAGCCGTCTAAGCCTTGATCCGCTCAAACGCGGGCGGGCGGCCTTCGATAAAGGAGCGCACGCCTTCACGGAAATCGTCGCGCTCGAGGCTTTCGTTCATGAGGCGCTCGGTCTCGGCCATTGCGGGACCGAGTGATGTCATCAGGTGGCGGTAGACCTGCTGTTTGATCACCATGAGCGACGTCGGGGAGGTTCGGGTGGCGAGGT
The DNA here is from genome assembly GCA_965216305.1 of Gammaproteobacteria bacterium. Taxonomy (GTDB): domain Bacteria; phylum Pseudomonadota; class Gammaproteobacteria; genus UBA11873. Next base: position 2,239,758 of record OZ244144.1, read on the forward strand.
TTTTGATGTAGGCGCACGCGGCGTCAACCACAGCGTCGGCGTCGCCCAGCCGATCGGCGAGCCCGAGCCGCTCGGCTTCAGCGCCGTCGAACTTGCGTGCGCTCCAGAGCAAATCAAGCGCGCGAGAACTGCCGATCAGGCGCGGCAGCAACCAGCTCGCAGCGTGCTCGGCGACGAGCCCGCGCTGTGAGAACGCAGTGGAAAACGTCGCTTCACGGGCAACGAACCGCAGGTCGCACAGCAACGCGAAACAGAAGCCAAGTCCGGCGCACGGACCGTTGATGGCGGCAATCAGCGGTTTGCGCAATGTGAGCAGGTAGGTGAATCCGGCGCTGAAATCCGCGCCCATCGCGGCATCCCCCGGCGTCGCTTCGAGACCGTCGGTGTCGATACTGAACCTGCCGTTGGCCGAAATATCATCGAGCGCGGCGATATCCATGCCGGCGCAGAAGCCCCGGCCCGCGCCGGTGAGCACGATCCCGACGACGGCCGGATCGGCTTCCGCCGTCGCGAACGCGTGGCGTAGTTCCGCGAGCATTAGCGTCGTCATTGCATTCAGCCGGTCCGGTCGGTTCATGCGGATAATGGCAACGGGGTCGTTAATCTCGAGTTCTATTTCCTGATACATGCGGCGCGGTGTTCCTGTGGCGGGCTCGCTGAAGACTATGCGCCGGCGGGCGGTGTCGGATCAAGGTGCGCCCGGCCGTCGCGGATTCGTTAAACTGTGCTGCCACGCCAACGACCGGATCGCCAACGATGATTGAAGCTCTAAGTTCCGCCAACCTCCCCGCGCCCCGTTTTCGCTACAGTGCGCTCGTCAAGGCCGGGCCGTTTTACAAGACCGCGGGCATGATTGCGCTCGACAAGGACAGCGGTGAACTCGAGTCCGGTGGCACCGGCGCCGAGACCGCGAAAATTCTCGATAACCTCTTGCAGGCATTGCCTGATTTCGCCCTGAGTCTCGACGACTTGATGTGCGTGACGATATTCGCGATCGACTTCGCGGAGTTTCCCGCGATCAATGCGGCCTGGGAACAGGTGTTCACGGCCGATGTGCAACCGCCTGCGCGCAGCGCAATCGGGGTTGCGGCACTGCCGCTCGGCGCCAGCGTCGAGATGGAGTTTACGTTCTACAAGCCGTGACGCTGCGGGCGGCGACCGGGCTCAAGGCGTCTCCTTGCCGCTGATCACGAGCTCGAGCACGTAAGGCCCGTCGCGGGACGCGGCCGCGGCCTGCGCGCGAATTTCCGCTTGGGTGGCGGCACTGCTGGCCGCAACGCCCATGCCGCGCGCGAGTTCGACAAATTGCAGGCCTGGCGAGGCTAGGTCCATGTGCGGATAGGGCTGTTCCGGATTTTCGTCGAAGCGCGCCCGATGCGTGTCCATGTTGTGTTTCAGCACGCGGTATTCCCGGTTCGCAAGGATTACGAAGACGATGTTGAGCGCGTGATGGGCCGCGGTCCACAGCGCCTGGATGCTGTACATCGCGGAACCGTCACCGCTGACCGCGACAACCCGGCGCTCAGGATGAGCAAGCGCAACCCCGAGTGCGCCTGCGATGCCCTGACCAATCCCGCCCCCGCGTCCCATGTAAAAGTCCGTCGGCCCGACGGGCGCGAACGCGTGCTCGAGATCGCTTGCCGCCGTGATCGCCTCATTGACGACGATGACATCGTCCGGCAGGGCGTCGGCAAGGGTTGCGAGCGCGACATTCGCGCTCATCGGTGTGCGTGATTGGGCGCGTTCAATGGCGGCGTCCAGGGTTGCCAGTGCTGCCGTTTTCGTCGCCGCATGGGCCTTGTTCCGCGCTGAGGCGGCGGCGCGAAACGTGCCGGGCGCGCGGGCAGACAAGGCCGTGTTCAAGGCCTGCAGCACGGGCGGCAGGGCGCCGACTACGCCGATGTCCACCGGATAGTTATAGGCGATGCGTCCGGCGACACTGTCGACCTGCGCTACGCTTGTCGTGTCCGGGATTGGATTGATCGGATCGAACCAGATTTCCTCGACGAAGGGTCCACCGATAAAGAGCGCGACGTCATGCTCGCCGAGCAGGTGATGCAACTCGCCGGTGGCGACGGGGATGCGGCCACGCAGACTTGGATGACGCGCCGGGATCACTTGCCGTGAACGCAGCAGTTCCGTGTAGACCGTAGCGCCAAGCGTTTCGACGAGCTGCGCGAAGTCGGCGTTCGCGCCTTCCGCGGCAATCGCATCACCGGCGAAGATCACCGGATTGCGCGCGCCGAGCAGCAGTGTTGCGAGATCGTCGATCGCGGCGCTCTGCGGCGGGTTGCGGCAAAACAAGGGCCCGGCTCCAGTGGCGCTGATGGTTGTCGTTGCCGACATCACGTTGTTCGGCAGCGCGACGAATACGGGTCCGGCCGGTCCCTCGTTCGCGATCCGGAACGCGCGATTCATGATCGGCGCGATCTCATCGGCGGTTTGCGCCTCTACCGCCCATTTCGTAACCGGCGCGGCCATGGCGACGAGATCGTGGCGCAGGATTGGATCGCGCAGCCGCATGCGTGTGTCCTGCTGTCCGGCAGTTACGATCACCGGCACACAGGCTTTCAGCGCGCCGTACATCATACCGATGGCGTTGCCGAGGCCGGGTGCGACATGCAAATTCGCAACCGCGGTCTTGCCGCTCGCCATCGCGTAATGTCCCGCCGCGCATACCGCAACGCCTTCGTGCAAGGCCACGACGTAACGCACGTCGGGATATTCGGCGAGGCTGTCGAGCAAGGGGTTTTCGGTGGTACCCGGATTACCGAATATCGCATCCGCGCCGTGCGCGATGAGACTGTCGAAGAATACGTGTCGGCCGCGCATAGGTCTTGTCCCGATTCAGCGAAGGTCACGGGATTCTAAATACGCCGCGCCGATTCTGAAACCGGCGCGCGCGCCGGTGTCGCGCGCGCAGCCTGATCATGGCGGTGCAACGGGAATCAGAAACACCGCCGCGCGGCCCGAACGCGCTCGATTCCGCCAGCCCCGGGCGGTGCCGGCACGCCGACGTCCGCCTGCGCTAATATGGCAGCGACCTTGTGCCACTTCCCGGGGGAGCAAACGATGAGCCGTGATGAGATTCAAGCGATCGACCTTGCAAGCGTCGATCACGTGCTGAAAACAACCCGCAGCGTGCGTCTGCGTCTTGATCTCGAGCGCGAGGTTCCGCGCGAACTAATCGAGGAGGCCCTGGAGGTCGCGCTGCAGGCACCAACCGGGGCGAACACGCAGACCTGGCGTTTCGTCGTCGTCACGGATCCGGCCATCAAGGCAGGCATCGCGGATTGTTATCGCCGTGGCGCGGAACGTTATATGGCGGATGAAACCGCGATGAGTCGTACCGGGGTCAGTGCGAACCGTGAGTACACCGACGACGACATGCGCAGCGGGCAGAAAGGCAAGGTGATCGCATCGTCCGTTCATCTGCTTGAAAACCTGCACCGCGTACCGGCCATGATCATTCCGTGTATCGAAAGTCGCTTCGAAAACGAGGAACCGTTCGTGCAGGCCTCGATGTACGGCTCGATACTGCCTGCCGCGTGGTCATTGATGCTCGCGTTACGCGCGCGCAGGGTCGCCTCGGCGTGGACATCGCTGCACCTTGTCTACGAGCACGAAGTGCGCGCTCTGATCGGGATCCCGGAGAATTACACCCAGGCGGCGCTGCTGCCGCTGGCCTGGCTCACGGGCGGCGATTTGCACCCGGCAAAGCGGCTGCCCTTATCCGCGGTGGCGTGCTGGAATCATTGGGGACAATGGTAGGGCGCGCGCCAGTCCGCACACTGTATTTCCCCAGGCGATCAATCGTGCCACCCATCGCACTGGAACCGAGCCCGCCTAAAGCCCCCGGCGCATGCAGCCGATAGCATTCGTGATGTCCCGGGCATGGCGTCGCCATGCCTGTGTAATGGGTTGCGGAGCAGGGAGTTGCAATGCGTTTATCGTTCTCGGTGGGGAGTGCTCGGCAACTCTGCACCCTGGCTATGGTCCTCGTGACGACGTTCGCGAATGCTGCGGTCGATGCTGCCGATAAGGTAACAATCAACGTACAGGACGCCGCCGGAGCACCGGTCGATGTGGCCGTCGTTGCCATTTACGGGGATCCCGTGAACGCGATACCAGCGCCGCCGAATCGCGTCCACGTGATGGACCAGATTGGCAAGCAGTTCGCGCCGCGGGTACTCGCGATCCGGCCCGGGGACCAGGTCAGTTTTCCCAACAGCGACGACATCCGCCATCACGTCTATTCGTTCTCGCCGGCAAAAACGTTCGAGCTACCGCTGTATCACGGGATCAGTACCGAGCCGCTCGCATTCGAGGTGTCCGGCACCGTTGCGGTTGGCTGCAATATTCACGATCGCATGTCGGCGCATATCTACGTCGTCGATGCGCCGCGTGTCGCCGTGACGACAGCCGGTAGCGCGAGTTTCGAGGGCTTGCCGGACGGGCACTACGAATATGTCGTGCATCATAACGATCTCGCGCGGGGCGTGACGGAGCGCGCGCCGTTGGAGATCCGGAACGGCGTTGCCGTGGCAAGTGTTACGGTCGACATCATGCCGCGCCCGGAGAGAGACCCCGCCGAGTTGTCGCCGCTGGAACGAAAATTTCAGGCTCTGCGGCGTGCGCAATAGTTTTCAACGCAAAATCATCGGTCTCGTGGTGGTTTCACTGGGCATCGCCCAGGCCGTGACGCTGGCGGCAATTCTGCTGACGACGCAGCGCACCGTACACGCGAACATCGAATCCGATCTCGTGGTCGCCGAAGGCGTGTTCGAACGGATTTTCAACGCCCGGTTTGTGCAGTTATCCGAATCGGTGCAGGTGCTGTCGACGGATTTTGGCTTCAAACGCGCGGTCGCCACCGGCGATGCTGCAACAATATTGTCCGCGGTGGAAAATCACGGCGAACGCGCCGGTGCAAATCTCGCGCTGATCGTAAATACCGACGGGGATATCATTGCGTCGACACAAGCCATGGATATCGAGTCGATGCCCGCGTGGCGGGCGGTTATCGATAACGTGATGCGAGATGATTTTCTCGCCACCACGATCGGGATCGGTATGGCGGTTTATCAGCTCGTGGCGGTGCCGGTAAACGCACCCGATCGGATCGCATGGTTGTTCATGGGTTTCACCGTTGATCACGCGCTGGCCCGGGAATTCAAACATGTCGCCGGCCTCGACGTCTCATTCTTCGAATCGACGCCCGTGACACTACGGGCGTCGAGTCTGGCGCCAATCGAGCAGTCCGGCTTGCAGCGTGCGGTTGCCGGGGTGGAACGGATGGCACACGCTGGGATGCAGGATTTGTCAATTGGCAGCGACACCTACCTGACCCGTTTCCATGCCCTCGATGCAACATCGGGATCCCTCGTCGCGGTGTTGCAAAAATCACTTTCCGAGGAACTCGCACCGTACCGCGCGCTCGCGCGCCAGCTCGGCGCCTTGTCGTTATTGATACTTGTCGTCGCGGTCGCCGGCGGCGTGCGCGTTGCCCGCGGCATCACGGATCCGGTGAAACGGCTCGCGACAGCGGCCGAACGTATCGGTGAAGGACGCTATGACACCGAGATCAGTGTTTCCTCGCGCGACGAGCTCGGACAGCTCGCGGATACGCTGAACCAGATGCAGGGCGAAATCGCGGAGCGGCAACGACGCATCGTGCATCAGGCGCATCACGACAGCCTCACCGGCCTGCCCAACCGCTGGCTGGCCAATGATCGACTCGCCGGCGCGATCACCCGTGCGCGCCGCACCGGCAAACCGTTCGCGGTGGCGATGCTGGATCTGTCACGTTTCAAACAAATCAACGATTCACTGGGTCACCATGTCGGCGATGTCGCGCTGAAGGAAGTCGCGCGACGGATCGTGGCCCGCATTCGCGGTTCCGATACGGTTGCCCGCCTCGGCGGCGATGATTTCCTGCTGATTCTGGAAGCCGCTGACGGGCCGGCGGCGCACCGATTCATCGACGAACTGCGCGTCGTTCTGACGGAACCCATCGTGCTTGACGATATGCGGGTATCAATCGATTTCACGGTTGGTATCGCAACATACCCGGCACATGCGGAAACCGCAGACGATTTGATCCGGCGCAGTGAAATCGCGATGTACGACGCGAAATCCGCGCATAGCCGCGTCGTCGAATATGAAGCCGGGCGCGACGAAGGCCATCTGCGTCAGCTCGCGATCGTCAGCCAGTTGCCGGCGGCGCTGGCATCCGATCAGTTAAGCCTGCACTACCAGCCAAAAGCCGATATTGCTAGCGGCAAGGTACAGGATGCCGAGGCGCTGATCCGCTGGATCCACCCGGAATTCGGCTTTATTCCTCCTGACGAGTTTATTTCGGTCATCGAGCAATCCGGCAATATCTCGACCCTGACAAACTGGGTAATCGAACGCGCGGCGCGCCAGCTGCGCGACTGGGAAGACCGCGGCATCGACATCCGCGTGAGCATTAATCTGTCGGCGCTCGACCTGCTGAATAACACGCTGCCGCAGACCATTGAACAGAACCTGAAACGTTACGGCGTTGCGAACTCGCGACTGGCGCTGGAAATCACCGAAAGCGCGGTAATGCGCGATCCCGAAACGTCCATGAAGCTGCTCGGCCGCTTGCGGATGGCGGGATTCCGCTTGTCGATTGACGATTTCGGCACCGGCTATTCATCTCTCGCACAGCTGAAACGCCTACGCGTAGACGAATTGAAAATCGACAAGTCGTTCATCATGGATTTGTCCGAGGACTCCGGCGATGCCGTGATCGTACGCTCGACGATCGATCTCGCCCATTCGATGGGACTCAAGGTTGTCGCCGAGGGGGTCGAAACGGCGTCCGGCTGGGCGGCGTTGAAACGCTACGGTTGCGAAACCGGCCAGGGCTATCTGATCTCGAAGCCGCTGGATGCCTCGGCGTTCGAGACGTGGCTCAACGATACCTGCGGCACTGAGTGCCGCTTTCTCGTGGAGGCAGCATGAACCTGCGCTTCCCGTCCGCGACCCACGTGCGGGCCATGGTTGTCATCACTACGGTACTGTTGCTGCTGGGCGGCACGCAGGCGCTGGCATTTGCGGGCTTCAACGGGAGCCGTATTCTCGCGACGGGCGGCGCCACCCAGATCGAAGGCGCCGCCGGTGGCGGTATCGTGCCGTGGGCGGTTATCGCCGGCTATGGCTCAAGCTCGGAGTGGGGCGTGACCGGCTTCTATACTCACGTGGCCGTTGACGATTACGACCTCGATGCCGCCGGGTTCGCCGTCGGCTACTCGAACCGGATTGAGCTGTCCTACGCGCGACAGCAGTTCGACCTAGGCACGCTCGGCGACGCGCTCGGCATCGACAAGAAATTCCGCCAGGATATATTCGGCGCCAAAGTTCGCCTCTGGGGCGATCTGATTTACGGTCATGCGCCGCAGGTGAGCGCCGGCATGCAATACAAACGTCAGCTGGACTTCGCGATTCCGCAGGCGGTCGGTGCGCGCAGGGACGACGACGTTGATTTTTATCTTGCGGCGACGAAGCTGTTTCTGGCCGGTTTGTTCGATCGCAACGTTTTCGTGAATGCGACAGTGCGGTTTTCGCGCGCCAACCAGATTGGAATACTCGGCTTCGGTGGCGACAAGGACGACACCCGCGATGCGCTGTTCGAGGGCAGCGCGGGGATATTTTTCACCCGCCATATCGCGGCGGGAGTCGAATACCGCCAGCAACCGGATAACCTCAGCTTCGCCGATCAGGACGACTGGTTCGATGTGTTCATCGGCTTCTTTCCAAACAAGCACCTTGCCGTCGTTGCCGCCTATGCGGATCTCGGCAGTGTCGCGACGCTGGAGAATCAGACGGGCTGGTATCTGTCGCTCGAACTTTCATTCTAGGAGGCCCGGTTCATGATGCGAACCCTGTTTGCGTTTATCGCCATCCTCGGTTTTTCGGGGTGCGTGGTGCAGCCGACCACGGCGAATGCCAGCCGTGGCGGCGACCTGTACGCCGCGCTTGGCCAAGAGCCCGGGATCACCGCGATCGTCGATCAGTTCCTGTGGAATCTTGCCGATGATGAACGGATCAACGGGCGTTTCGTCGATACGAATCTGCCGCGTTTCCGCACGAAAATGATCGAGCATTTCTGCGAACTGAGCGGCGGTCCGTGCACGTACAGCGGCGACACGATGAAGCTGAGCCACGGCGGCATGGGCATCGGTCACGCCGAATTCAATGCAACCGTCGAGGCGCTGATCGAGGCGATGGAAGCACAGTCCGTCGCGACGGGAACGCAGAATCGCCTGCTCGCGCTACTGGCACCGATGCATGCGGATATTATCGAGGACGATCAGGACCGGTTGTGGGTTAAACCCCGAGTCCGGGCCAGTCCTTGAAGTCCGCATACGTTCGGTCGACGGCGATTTTATCGTCGCGTATTTCCAGCACAGCGCAGAAGGGCAGTTCCCAGTCGGCTCCGCGCGCGGGATCGACCACCGCGCCTTCGACGACGACCGCTTCGTCGGTCGCATGCATCTGGTCGACGCGCATCTCGCGCTGCGGCGCGGCTGCGAGTACGGCCTTTTCAACCTCGATAAATTTATCGATGCCTTCGAACCAGCCGAGACCCATCGCGCCAACCTTGTAATCCGGGTGATAACACTCGCGCACGAAGCGTTCCGGATCGGTGTTGTACAAGGTGTGATAGCGCCGCGCGACGGCGAGGTTGTGATCGGCTTTCGTGGTCATGTTCGCTCCTCCGTGCGGCGGTTTACAACGCGAGTCCAGGCCAGCGCGACCAGTCCGCATAATTCGTATCAATGGCAATCTTGCCGTCGCGCATTGTCAGGATGGTGACGAAGGGCAACGTCCAGTCGTCGCCGGCCTCAGGATTCAGCAACGTGATTTCCATCGCTACCGTATCGCCCGTGACGTGTTCGTGATCGAGCCGCATGCGGCGCTTCGGTGCTGCCTTGAGTACGGTACGCTCAACCTCGAGAAAGGCTTCCGACCCCTCGATGACCCCCGCGCCCGAGGCGATTACCCGACAATCCGCCGTGTAACACTCGGAGACGAAGCGTTCGATATCGTTGTTATACAACTCGATATAGCGATGTGCGGTTGCGAGATTGCGTTGCTCTGCCGGATTCATTCGCTGTTGCCTCCCGTCGTGGCCTGGAACCGATCGCACGGTGTTGTCAATGCCGCCGGGCGATCAGTTTGCGCTTAACCTTACCGAAAAAGTGTAGTCGACGGGGCCGTTATCGTCGCGGATGGATTTATCATGGGAACGGGATTGAACCTGAAGCCGCACCACAGGAGGTTAAACGATGGCGATGGATGTGATCGACTATGAAATTTTCGGGGACGACATGCAGTATGTCGAAATTGAACTCGACCCCGGCGAGGCCGCGATTGGTGAAGCCGGTGCGATGATGATGATGCAGGACGGCATCGCGATGGACACCGTGTTTGGCGACTCCTCGGCGAAACAGGCGGATGCCGGTCTCGTGGGCAAGCTGCTCGGGGCGGGCAAGCGACTCATTACCGGGGAATCGCTGTTCACAACGATATTCCACAATGAAGGTCAGGCAAAACTGCGCGTGGCGTTTGCCGCCCCGCATCCCGGCAAGATCATCCCGATCGACCTGAGTGCGCTCGGCGGCGAGTTCATCTGCCAGAAGGATGCGTTTTTGTGCGCCGCCCGCGGCGTGTCGCTTGATATCGCGTTCCAGCGCAAAATCGGCACGGCATTGTTCGGCGGCGAAGGTTTCATCATGCAACGGCTACAGGGTGACGGCCTGGCCTTTGTCCATGCCGGTGGCACGCTGGCGGAAATAACGCTCGCGGCGGGGGAGACGATCCGGGCGGATACCGGCTGCGTTGTCGGTTACCAACCGAGCGTGAGTTTCGACGTCGAATTCGTGGGCAAACTGAAATCTGCCGTCTTCGGCGGTGAGGGCCTGTTTTTCTCGCGGCTCGTCGGCCCCGGCAGGGTGTGGTTGCAGTCGCTGCCAATTTCACGACTCGCGGGCCGGATTATCGCCTATGCACCGCAAACCGGCGGCAGCCGACGCGGTGAAGGATCGATCCTCGGCGGCCTTGGCGACTTGCTCGACGGCGATGGCTGAGCAAAGCACGGCAGATCAACTCGGCGCACGACCGTGAATGCGTGCACGGTAACGCGACGTGGACAGGCCAGCGTGGCGGCGGTCCGGCGTACTGAACAATGTTGCGTCGGAATCGCCGGCCCGGATTGCGCGTGAGCGCAAACGACTGCCTGTTTGTTGCTTCCCGTGGACGCCGCTCCGGTCTCGAAGTCGCGATCGCGCGCAACGCGCGCACGGGTATTGCCGGTTCGTCGCGCTGACGACGTTTGCGATCGGGGCTGCGTGCGTTGCGCTTGTCGCACCCGCACCGATCACGGGCGAGCCGTTACATGAGCGGAAACGTAGCGTGGACCGCCGCGTGCTGCCGCTAACATCGTGACAACGTTGCGGTTACTATTCAGCATCATCAATTCATTGCCTGTACAGACACTTGGACGGAATTCTCGGCTGGCGGGAGTGGCTCGCCTTCGACGAGCTCGGCATCGCGAAAATCAAGGCGAAAGTCGACACCGGCGCACGGACATCCGCGTTGCATGCATTCGAAGTGATCGAATTCGTACGCGACGGCGAGCCGTGGCTGCGTTTCGGGGTGCACCCCGATCAACACAATACAGACCGGGAGATCTGGTGCGAAGCGCCGATGTTCGACAAACGTGTCGTGCGCGATTCAGGCGGCCACGAGCAGGAACGCCCGGTGATCAAGACCCCGATACGCCTCGGGGGCAGTAGCTGGGAAATTGAAATGACATTGACTAATCGCGACAACATGGGATTCCGGGTTCTGCTCGGGCGTACCGCCATTCGACGTCGCTTTCTCGTCGACGCGGGAAAGTCCTACGTGACCGGGCGGCGCAACAAAATTCGGGACGCCACGCCGTGAAGATTGCGATCCTGTCGCGCAACCGCAAGCTTTATTCCACCAGCAGGCTTGTCGAAGCCGCCGAGCAGCGCGGGCACGAAGTGGAGGTGCTCGACCACCTGCACTGTTTCATGGACATCACGTCCGACAAGCCGACGATCCACTACAGGGACCGCGAATTCGAGGCGAACCATTTCGATGCGGTCATTCCCCGGATTGGGGCTTCAGTGACGTTCTACGGCACCGCGGTGGTGCGGCAGTTCGAAATGATGGGTGCTTACTGCCTCAACGAGTCCGTGGCGATTTCCCGTTCTCGCGACAAATTACGTTCGCTGCAACTGCTCTCGCGCAAGCGGATCGGGATCCCTGCCACGGCGTTCGCGAACTCGCCCGATGACATCGACGGCCTGATCCGCGAAGTCGGGGGCACCCCGCTCGTGATTAAGCTGCTCGAAGGTACGCAGGGTATCGGGGTGGTGCTCGCGGAAACGAAGCAGGCCGCGCAAAGCGTGATCCAGGGTTTCATGGGCCTGCGCGCGAACATACTCGTCCAGGAATACATCGAAGAGGCCGGCGGTACGGATTTACGTTGCTTTGTTGTTGGCGATCGCGTGATCGCCGCGATGAGCCGATCCGCGCCGCCGGGAGAATTCCGCTCGAATCTGCATCGGGGCGGCACCGCGCAGGTTGTCAGACTCACCCCGGCGGAGCGAAAAACGGCGCTCGCCGCGGCGAAAAGCATGGGGCTGAATGTGTGTGGCGTCGATCTTTTGCGCTCGCATCGAGGTCCGCTCGTGATGGAAGTGAATTCATCGCCGGGTTTGCGCGGCATCGAAGAGGCGACGCGCAAGAATATTGCCGGAATGATCGTTGAGTTCGCGGAAAAGAATGCGAAACCGAACCGGACCCGAACGAAGGGCAAGGGGTGAGCGTGGAACCATTGCAAATTGGCGAGGTTGAGGTTGCCGCGGGGCAGCGCGTGGTGGTGAATCTCCCGGTAACCCAGATCTATTCGCACGATTCCCCGTTATCACTGCCGGTGCATGTGGTCCGGGGTAAGCATGACGGCCCGGTGCTGTTTCTCTCCGCCGTTATCCACGGCGACGAGTTGAACGGGGTGGAAATCGTCCGTCGCGTGCTTGCGCACCGCTCGCTCAGGCGCATGTCCGGGTCGTTGCTCGCGGTGCCGGTAGTCAACGGTTTCGGCATGCTGCACCAGTCGCGCTACCTGCCGGACCGACGCGATCTGAACCGATCGTTTCCGGGCTCCGAGAAGGGGTCTCTCGCGGCACGTCTCGCGAACATTTTTCTCGAACAGATTGTCGAAAAATCGCAGTACGGGATCGACCTCCACACGGCGGCGTCGCACCGCGACAACCTGCCCCAGATCCGCGCGTATCTCGACGATGCGCAAACCCGCGAGCTCGCGGTTTCATTCGGTGTGCCGGTGATTATCAACGCCGCCGAGCGCGACGGCTCGCTGCGTGAGAGCGCGTCGGAGAAGGGCGTCAAGACATTATTGTACGAAGCAGGGGAGGCGTTGCGCTTCAGCGAGCTCGGCATCCGGATCGGGGTGCTCGGAATTCTGCGCGTGATGCGGTTTATTGGCATGCTGCCCGCGGCCCGCTCCAACACGCGCGGCCCGAACAATCCGTTCATCGCGCGTTCCAGTTCCTGGATCCGTGCGTCGTCCACCGGCGTGGTCACCTTGCAGGCGAAGCTCGGCGATGTGATCGCCGCGGACGAGGTGGTCGCGCGTATCTACGATCCTTACGATTACTTCGACAACGACTGTGTGGAAGTCCGCGCGCCCCATGCGGGCCTGATCATCGGCCTGACGAAGAACCCCCTGGTCTACGAAGGCGATGCATTGATGCACGTCGCCCGCTTCAACGTCCCGTCGGACGTCGCCACGGAAGTGGAGATGCTGCGCGACCATCTGCTGCAGGATCCCTAGTCAATCCCCGAAACCGCGTCTGCGCACCGCGTGAGCATTGCAGGTGAGCATTTGGCGCGGCGGTGCGTACGCAGCGTGCTCGCGAGCATTGAGGTTTGCGTGCGGGTGAGGCTGCCTGGAACGACGGTTGCCAGTTTATGCGCATAAAGTTTTATTTAACATAATATACATTATGCGAAGTTATGGAGACGGGCGCGTAGTGGGCGGCTCCAGTGTTTAGCGTTCAATTCCCGCGTGATCGCAATGGCTCGCGCCGGTTCGAATTTCCCGGACGTCAGGTTCTGTTTCCCCGTCAGCGCGCTGCGCTGTCGCGCGTCTGTACGCATGGCATGGCCGTCAGTGCCGTTCAGCCGCGCTTGCGCTTGCAGCTTCAAGGCAGACTCAAGCGCCTTTGATGCCGCGTTCGCGCAGCGCCGCGCTCAGACGTTCACAGAACGTCTCAGCGACCGTAACCCGCGCGAACCATTTGTCGTTGCCTGGGACGAGTGTCCACGGCGCATACGTCGTACTTGTCCGCGCCACCATGTCGTTGACGGCGTGCTTGTAGGCATCCCAGCGTTCGCGGTTACGCCAGTCTTCCTCGGTGAGCTTGTATTGCTTCCAGGCGGTTTGCTCGCGATGTCTGAACCGCGCGAGTTGTTCGTCCGGGCTGATATGGAGCCAGAATTTTATCACCACGGTATCGTTCGCCGCGAGTTGTTGCTCGAAATGGTTGATTTCCTGGTAGGCCCGCGACCATTCCTGGTGGGTGCAGAAGTTCTCCACGCGTTCGACGAGTACGCGGCCGTACCAGGAGCGGTCGTAGAGCGTGAAATAACCGGCGCGTGGCAATTGACGCCAGAAGCGCCACAGGTAATGTTGCGCGGCTTCCTCATCCGTGGGCGCGGCGACGGAGATAACCCGATACAGGCGGGCGTCGATGGCGGCCGTGACACGACGGATCGCGCCGCCCTTGCCTGCCGCGTCCCAACCCTCGAATACGGCCACCGTGTTGATTTTCGCCTCGCGTGCCTGCCACGCGAGGCCGTGCAATCGATGCTGGGCCGCGGTGAGGCGGTCGTCGTACTGTTTACGACTCAATTTCTGTGTCAGATCGACCTGATCGAGGACCGTAATCGAGGCTTCGGGAATTTCCGCGATGAAGGAGCTATCCGCGGGGACCCGGGGATCCGGTACCGCTGCCGGGGGGCGCGCGAGGCGCCGCTGGAGTGCTTGCAGGAGCGTTTCGCCGACGGCGAGATTGCGATAACGGCGATCTTCGGCTTCGACGACGTGCCACGGGCTGTGACCGCTGTCCGTAGCGCGAATGGCCATTTCCGAGGCTGCCCGCAAGCGGTCGTATTGTTTCGCGAACTGCTTCAGCAGCGGCGAGCTGCGGCCCGTTTTCTCATCCTGCTTCAGGCGCCTTTGCTGCGCCTTTTTCGACAGGTGAAACCAGAATTTGAGTATCAGGGCGCCGTCGTTGCTGAGCAGGCGTTCGAATTCTCCGATCCGATCCATCTCGCTCTCGAATTCCGCCGTCGTCGTGCGGCCCAGCGCCCGATCGATGACAGGTTGCGTGTACCACGACCCGAACAGCACCCCGATCGTCGATTTCGGCGGCAGGCGGCGCCAGAAGCGCCAGAACCGCGGCCGCTCGCGTTCCTCGTCGCTTTCCTCCCAGAACGCGTGCGTCTGCATGCCGCGACTGTCGAGCCAGCGGTTCAGGGCATTGACCACCTCACCCTTGCCCGCGCCTTCCACGCCGGAGACGATCACGATCACCTGAAACGGCGACTCGCGTAGCTTGAATTGCGCCTCGAGCAAGGCGGTGCGCAGTTCCGGGTCTTTCTTGTTGTAGGTCGCTTTCGAGACTTTACGACCGAGTTCGGCTGCTTCGAACATGCGCATCCTCGCTGGTGGCGGAATCAGACAGTATGGCGAACCCTTGCCCGCGCGCGTTGATTGCTGTCAAGCGCTCCTCTCGGCGGCGCGCAACGTTTCCGCAACTGTTAATGTTAAATATAATAAGTCTTCAATAATTAATTAAAATTATTATAAATATTTCTGAATTTTCAAGTGCTTTCTAAAGGCAGTTCCGTTTTGTAGACAACGGGTTTCAGCGCGAAACTCGTCTGGATATTACTGATCCCCGGGATCCGGGTGAGCTTGTCCGTAAAGCGTTCATAGCTCTGCAGGTCCGGCACCACCACCCGCATGAGGAAGTCCGAGGTGCCGGTCATCAAATAACATTCCATGACTTCCGCGTACGTTTTCACGCGCGACTGGAACGCTTCGAGCCCTTCACGATCCTGACTGTGCAGTGAAATGTTCACGAACGCGCTGATCGGCAGCCCAACCGCCGCCGCATCGACGATACCGACGTAGCGGCGAATAATGCCGGCTTGCTCGAGGCGTTTCACCCGACGCAGACACGGTGACGGCGACAGGCCGACCCGATCTGCGAGCTCGGCATTACTCATGCGGGCGTCGTTCTGCACGTAATGCAGGATCCGGTAGTCGATTCGATCGAGCGTCTGATTTGGCATATTTGGTCGTTCCATATCAAATTCTATACGTTTTATGCTAAATAAAATTTGGATGTTGGCATAATTGGCACGGAATTGCCGGGCGGCTCACCTATAATCCGGACTCTTGCCACTACGGCCCGGAGCGCAGCATGAACCTACCCGAAATCCCAGGCGATGTGTTCGAGGATGAACGCCAGGAGTGGCTCGAAGCCCTTGATGATGTCCACCGTGAGCACGGTGAGGTGGTGCTGAAGGAACTGCTGCGCTCGCTGCAGGATCGCGCCCTGTCGCTTGGGGTGCCGCTGAACGAGGCGACGCTGAACACGCCGTATATCAACACCATACCGGTCGACAAGCAGCCCCCCTACCCCGGCGATATGGACCTTGAAAAGCGCATCGAAAACATCATCCGCTGGAACGCGATGGCGATGGTGCTGCAGGCCGTGGACAGCGGCAGCGGGGTTGGCGGCCATATCGCGACGTACGGATCGGCAGCGACGACACTCGAGGTTGCGTTCAACCACTTCTTCCGTTGCCGCAGCGCGGATTACGGCGGCGACGTGGTCATGCCGCAGCCACATGCTGCCCCCGGTATTTACGCCCGCGCGTTCCTCGAAGGACGCCTTGATGCGGAGCGGCTGAAGAATTTCCGCCGCGAACGCCAACCGGGCGGGGGCTTGAGCTCGTATCCGCATCCACGCCTGATGCCGGATTTCTGGCAAGTGCCGTGCGCGTCCATGGGTTTGTCCACCCCAACCGCGATCTACCAGGCGCGATTTGCGAAGTATCTCGAAAATCGCGGCATGAAGCCGAAAAATGGCGGCAAAGTCTGGTGTTTTATCGGCGATGGGGAGTCTGATGAGCCGGAAGTGCTGGGCACCATCAACATCGCCTCGCGGGAAAAGCTGGACAATCTGATCCTCGTCGTCAACTGCAACCTGCAACGCCTCGATGGCCCGGTCAGGGGCAACAGCAAGATCATCCAGGAACTCGAGCGCAGTTTTCGCGGCGCCGACTGGAACGTGATCAAGGTGATCTGGGGCAGCGGCTGGGACGGGCTCCTCGCGCGCGATCACGCCGGCATCCTGCGCCAGCGCATGGAGCATGCGGTGGACGGTGATTACCAGTACTACTCGGTGTCGCCAGGAGATATCCAGCGCGAATTGTGGGTGGAAAACAACCCCGATCTTGCGGGCATGATGAACTCACTCACCGACGCCGAGATTCACGACATCAAACGCGGCGGTCAGGATCCGAAGAAAATCTATGCCGCGTTTGCGGCGGCCGCGGCGACGACGGACAAACCGACCGTCGTGCTCGTAAAAACCGTCAAGGGCGACGGCATGACGACGGTTCAGGGCACGAACACGGTGCACCAGAAGAAAAATCTGAACGCCGACGAACGCATCGCCTGCGCGCGGGCGTTCGGTATCCCGCTGTCCGAAGCGGAAATGGCGCGCGCGGCGTTCTACCGGCCACCGGAAGACAGCGCGGAGATTCAGTACCTCAAGTCGCATCGCGAACGCCTCGGCGGTTACCTGCCGGCGCGCCTTGTGGACTGCCCTGCCCTCAACGCGCCGCCGATCGAACGCTTTGCCGAACTGCTCAAGGACAGCGGTGAACGGACCCTGTCGACAACCACGGCCGCCGTGCGTCTGATCTCTCGCCTGCTCAAGGACAAGGACATCGGACGGTACATTGTCCCCATCGTCCCGGACGAAGCCCGTACATTCGGCATGGATGCGCTGTTCAATGTCGCCGGGATCTACTCGCCGGAGGGACAGAAATACAAACCGGTGGATGACGAGTCGCTGCTGCGCTACAAGGAAGCCAGCGACGGTCAGTTGTTGCAGGAAGGGATTTGCGAAACGGGCGCCATGGCGTCGTTCCTCGCCGCCGGCACGGCCTATGCGATGCATGGCATCCCCACGATTCCGTTTTACCTGTTCTACTCGATTTTCGGTTTTCAGCGCGTCGGCGACATGATCTGGGCCTGCGGCGACATCATGTGCCGCGGGTTTCTGCTCGGCGGCACTGCCGGGCGCACCACGCTGAACGGCGAAGGCCTGCAACACCAGGATGGCCATTCCCAGGTGGTGGCGAATACGGTACCGAATCTGAAAAGTTACGATCCGGCATTCGCCTATGAACTCGCGGTGATCGTGCGCGACGGCATCGAACGCATGTATGCCCGCGACGAAAAGGTGTTTTATTACATTACCTTGTACAACGAAACTTACTCGATGCCGGCACTGCCGGAGGAAGACGTCACGGCCGCGATCATCGCCGGGATGTATCGCCTGCGGCGCGCCGGGCCAGCGCCGGAGAAACCGGGACGGCGAGTGCATCTGCTCGCGAGCGGCGCCATCATGCAACAGGCACTTGCGGCGGCTGCGGTGCTGGAGGAGTATGGATGCGCCGTCGATATCTGGAGCGTGACGAGTTTCAACGAGCTGTACCGCGACGCGCTCGCGTGCGAACGCTGGAACCGGCTGAACCCCTCACGCCCACCGCGCCGCTCGCATGTCGAAACCTTGTTGCAGGACGAATCCGGCGTCTTCGTCGGTGTTTCGGACTACATGAAAGCCTACAGCGAGTCGATATCGAAATGGGTGCCTGGCCCGTTCGTGACCCTCGGAACGGACGGCTTCGGTCTCAGCGAATCGCGCGAATCCTTGCGCGAATATTTCGAGATCGACGCCGGCCATATCGCGCTCGCCGCACTCGATGCGCTGCGCGCGAGTGGCGAGGCCACGATCGAGGATGCCCAGGATCTGATCCGGCGCTACGATATCGACGGGTCAAAATCGAATCCGGCCGACGCCTGAATTGCGCGGCCGCACACCGGCGCGCGCCGCCCCGGGGAGCACATGGCAGCAGACGATTACAAGCGTACGCACCTTGGTGGTCAGGAGTTACATCCTGAAACCCTGATGATTTCCTACGGTTACGACCCGTTCCTGTCGGAGGGTGCGGTCAAGCCACCGGTGTTCCTGACGTCGACGTTCGCGTTCCCGACGGCCGAAGCCGGTGCGGCCTATTTCGAATCGCTGGCCGGTACCGCGAGCGCGGCGGAACGCGACGGCGCCGGGCTCATCTACTCGCGCTTCAATCATCCGAATCTGCAGATCGCCGAAGATCGCCTCGCCGTGTTCGAACGTGGCGAAGCGGCAGCCGTGTTCGCGAGTGGCATGGCCGCGATCTCCACCACCCTGCTCGCCCTCGTCACGCACGGGCAGGTGATCCTGCGCTCGCAGCCTTTGTATGGCGGCACGGAGACGTTGATTTCTTCGGTGCTGGCGGGCATGCAACTGCGCTCGCACGCGTTCACCGACGGCCTGTCGATCGAAAGTATTCGCAGTGCCGCCGTGAATGCGATGGCCATCGGACCGGTGCGGGTGATTTTTCTCGAGACTCCGGCGAATCCGACGAATACCTTAATCGATTTTGCCGCCGTGGCGACGGTCGCAGCCGAGATTGAGCGCGCGCAGGGTATGCGGCCGATTATCATCTGTGACAACACGATGCTGGGGCCGGTATTTCAGCAGCCGCTGCGTCACGGAGTGGATATCGTGCTGTATTCGCTCACGAAATACATTGGCGGACACAGCGATCTTGTCGCCGGAGCCGCCATCGGCTCGCGGGCGCTGATCGACCCGGTCCGGCGTGCTCGCAGCGCCTTCGGCACCCAGCTCGACCCGCATTCGTGCTGGATGATCGGGCGTTCGCTGGAAACCGTGAATCTGCGCATGCGGCGCGCTTGTGACAGTGCCGAGCGCGTGGCGGACTGGCTTGCGGCGCATCCCCGGATCGGCAAGGTCTATCATCCCGCCCACCTCACAGACGAACAGTACCAGCGCGTTTTCCGGCAACAATGTACGGCTGGCGGGTCGACGTTTTCGTTCACGATAGACGGCGGGCGCGAGCTTGTGTTTCCGATCCTGAACCGGCTCAGTCTGTTCAAACTCGCGGTCAGTCTCGGCGGCAGCGAATCACTCGTATGTCATCCCGCATCGACGACGCATTCGGGGGTTGACCGGCAGGTGCGCGACAAGCTCGAAGTGAGTGATTCACTCGTGCGGATTTCGATCGGACTCGAACATCCGGACGATTTAATCGCGGATTTGACCCAGGCGCTGGCCTGAGGCGGGCGAGCGGGTTACAGGCTCGCCGCGGCGAATGTGTCGCACGCGGCCACAGAGCCTTCGTCGAAACCGCGGCGGAACCAGCGTACGCGCTGGGCGGACGTGCCGTGGGTGAATGATTCCGGCGTCACGTAGCCGCGGCCCTGTTGCTGCAGGCGGTCGTCGCCGATAGCGGTGGCCGCGGTCAGCGCCTCCTCGACATCGCCCTGTTCGAGGATCTGGCGCGTCCGGTCAGCATGATGAGCCCACAATCCGGCAAAGCAATCGGCCTGAAGTTCCTGTTTTACTGATAGTTTGTTGCCCGCTTCCTTGTCAAGACGTGAACGCGCGCTGCGTACCTGCTGCGAGATGCCCATGAGCGTCTGCACGTGGTGGCCGATTTCGTGGGCGATGACGTAAGCCTGTGCAAAGTCGCCCGGGGCGCCGTGACGATCGCGCAGGTCCCGATAGAAGCTCAAATCGATATACACCTTGTTGTCTGCCGGGCAATAGAACGGCCCCATCGCGGATTGCGCATCACCGCAAGCCGAGCGCACGGCGCCGCTGAACAGGACGAGCCTGGGTTCCTGGTAACGTTGGCCCGCCGCACTGAACAGCGCGTGCCAGGTATCCTCGGTGTCGGCCAGCACCACCGCGGTGAACTCGGCGAGTTCCTGTTCCGCCGCACTCGGCTGGTAGTCCGCCGCCGGCCCGGGCGCGCTGCCGGTGGTCAGGCCCTGGTTCAGGATAATCGACGGATCAACGCCGAAATAGGCCGCCGCGAGCACGAACAGAACGAGCCCCAGTCCGCCCTTTATCGGCATCGCGCCCCGGCGCGCGGGGCGTTGCCCGCGTCTATCCTCGACGTTGCTGCTTCGCCTTCCGCCGCGCCACCGCATCGCTTCTCTCCATTGTTGATGACGGCATTCTAATCGAGCATTGCTGTCGCTGCATGGTTTCCGTTTGGCCGTTGCAGTGAAATTAAATAGAGATTAAAAATAAGTAATAACAATATATTAACGAATATAATTAATGTTAATTATATATTCGATTTCAGTGCGCGCCCGGATGTTGCGGTGGCGCTCCCGCAGACGCCCGCGCTAGCGCGCGTGGCGCGGTGACCCGCAGCCGGGAGGCCGCGCGGCTTGCGGTTTCACTCCCCGTGCGTGCTCCGCTAGACTGCAGGGCCCGCCTGCATCGGATGCCTGATGAGCGAACCGCCCGCGCCAAAGCGATTGCCAGTCGTCGACGCAAGCACCGACGATGCTTACGCACCAGTTGCCGGCAACGGTTTGCTTGATCGGCGGCTGTTTCTCGGCGCCGCGTTCGCGGCAGGTGCCGCAAGTATTGTCAGACCGGCGCTGGCTGCAAGCGACGCCGAACCCTGGCGTCACGCGCCGGGAAACGGATTCAGCAATTACGGCCAGCCATCGCCGCATGAGCGGGACGTTATCCGCTGGGTATCGACAACGAGCGGCGCGCCGACTAACGGCATTTCGTGGTGCCCGTTACAGGATCTCGACGGCATCATCACGCCGAATGGCTTGCATTACGAACGCCACCACAACGGGGTTCCGGCTATCGATCCCGCGGTCCACCGGCTCGTCATCCACGGCGAGGTGCAGCACGCGCTGACGTTCTCCATGGATGCCCTGCTGCGTTATCCCCGCGAATCGCGGATTTGCGTCATCGAATGCGGCGGCAACAGCAATGCCGGTTGGCGACGGCGGCCGATCCAGACCGCGGTCGGCTATTTTCACGGGCTCGTATCGTGCAGTGAATGGACCGGGGTGCCGTTGCGCCTGTTGCTCGCTGAGGCCGGGGCGAAACCGGACGCGGCCTGGGCCATCGCCGAGGGCGCCGACGCGTTCGGCATGAGCGTCAGCGTGCCGTTGACGAAATTACGTGACGATGCCCTGCTCGCCCTGTTTCAGAACGGCGAGCGGATCCGGCCGGAGCAGGGCTATCCCGTGCGCCTCGTGGTGCCAGGGTTCGAAGGCGTGCTGAACGTGAAATGGCTCCGGACGCTGAAGATCGCGAACCAGCCCGTGATGGCACGCAATGAGACGTCGCGCTATACGGAGCTGCAGCCATCCGGCAAGGCACGTATGTTTACGTTCGCGATGGCGGTGAAGTCCGTGATCACGGCGCCGTCGGCGGGTATGCGGCTCGAAGCACCGGGTTACTACGAAATTTCCGGGCTTGCCTGGTCCGGTCACGGATCCATCCGGCGGGTTGAGGTCTCTGCTGATGGCGGTGAAACCTGGGCGGAGGCGGTGCTTAACGAGCCGGTATTGCCACGTTGCTTCACCCGTTTCCGGATCCCGTGGCAGTGGGACGGACGCGCGGCGGTGCTGCAGAGTCGTGCGCTTGATGAAACCGGCGCCGTACAGCCAAGTCGCGCGGCATTGCTCGCCGCGCGCGGGCGGCACGGCTATTTCCACTACAACGCAATCGTGAGCTGGGCCGTCGATCCCAACGGCGGCGTTGAACACACTTATGTTGACGCCGCAGCGGACACCGCGGCCAGCGATCCATTCGAAGATGACTGGGACTTCTGAGCGCGGGCTCGGCCGCCGTCACGGGTGCCTTTGGCTCGTCGTGTGCCTGCTGTTCGCCCTCGGCGTCGGTGCGACGGAAGCCACCCCGGCGTTCGGCGCCGCGGCCACGCCCGCGGAGATCGCGGCACACGACACCATGGTATTTCCGGACGGCACGGGACTGCCCCCGGGGCGCGGTGATGCCAGCACGGGGGGCGTGCTGTATGCAAAGCACTGTGTAGCCTGTCATGGACCGGGCGGGCGTGGCGGACCCGGCGGCGAGCTGGCCGGCGGCACGGAACCACTCACGAGCGACACGCCGGATCAGACCATCGGCACGTACTGGCCCTACGCGACGACCCTGTTCGATTTCATTCGCCGGGCGATGCCGCTCGATGCGCCGGGGTCGCTCAGCGACGATGAGGTGTACGCCTTGTGCGCTTACCTGCTCGCGCAAAACGGGATCATCGGGGTGGATGCCGAACTCGATGCGGCCGGTCTCGCCGCGATCGCGATGCCGAACCGCGACGGTTTTATCCGGATCGACGGGCCCCGGCGCTAGGCCGGGATCGGCTCACGCGCCAATGTAATCCGCTGGCCCGGCCGGCACTATCCGACTCGGATTGATCGATTCATGGCTGCCGTAGTAGTGCTGTTTGATGTGGGCCATGTTCACCGTCTCCGCGACGCCGGGACTCATGTACAGCTCGCGCGTCAGGCGCGACAGGTTCGGATAATCGATCAGGCGCTTCTTGTTGCATTTGAAATGCCCGAAATACACCGGATCGAACCGGATCAAGGTCGTGAACAGCCGCCAGTCGGCCTCGGTGAGTGTATCCCCGACCAGGTAGTGCTGGTGCGCGAGCCTCGCCTCGAGCCAGTCCAGGGTCTCGAACAGCGGTTCTACCGCTTCGTCGTAGGCCTGCTGGCTGGTGGCGAAGCCACACTTGTAGACGCCGTTGTTCACGTCGTCGTAGACACGCGAGTTGACCGCATCGATCTCCTCGCGCAATGCGCCCGGGTAATAGTCGCCCGGACTTGCGCCGAGCGCATCGAAAGCGGAATTGAACATACGGATAATTTCCGCTGATTCGTTGTTCACGATCGTCGCGGTCTGTTTGTCCCACAGCACGGGGATCGTCACGCGGCCGGAATAATCCGCGGCCGCGGCGCGGTAGATCTCGTGCAGAAAGCGGGCATGATGGATCGGATCGGGGATTACGCCCTCACCCGCTTCGAACGTCCAGCCTTTCTCACCCATATGCCAATGCACGATGGACAGGCCGATCCACTCATCAAGTCCTTTCAGCGTTCGCATGATGCGGGTGCGATGAGCCCACGGACAAGCGTTGCCAATGTACAGATGGTAGCGGCCCGGTTCCGCGGCGAAACCACCCTCGCCGCTTGGCCCGGGGCTGCCGTCTGCGGTTACCCAGTTACGAAACTGTGCATCCGCGCGGATGAAACGCCCGCCGCTCGAGGCAGTGTCGTACCACTCGTCATGCCAGATCCCGTCAACCATCAAGCCCATAACCTTACTCTCCGGCTCCGTAGCGATTCTCGAACGCCGCATTCCAGGCGGCGAAGCGCGCCGCGCTCGAGGGGAACTTCGGGTGATCGAAGCGCGCCAGGGTGATGGCCTGGCCGGCAACGTCGTAACGCGTGGCCGCGACGAATTCGAGTTGTTCGCGATACGCGGCGCGGTGCTCATCGGGCACCTGTTTCGGCGCCGCGTCCGACCACATGCCGTCAGCGCGAAGCTCGGCGACGAGCCGATCGCGGGTGTCGGGGTCTGCCTGGTCGAGGTTCTGGCACAGATACAGACTGCCGTTTTCCGGATCGCCCGGATCAAACGTGAGTTCGCAGCGATCGATAATATCTTCTTTCGTCATGGGGGTTCCTCGGGAACTGCCGCTTAAACCGGCTGTTCGCCAGCCAGCGTAATTCGGTGCATGAGCCGTTGATGTCCCGCATAACCGCCGTCGGCGTAATGCAGAACGCAACGATTGTCCCAGATTACGAGCATGTCGGCGCGCCAGCGATGGCGATAGACAAAACCCGGCGCGATCATGTGTGCAAACAAGGTATCAAGCAGGGCCCGACTCGCACGCGCTTCCATACCTTCGATAGCCACCGTGTAGACATGATTGATAAAGAGACCCTTGCGGCCCGTGCGAGGGTGTGTGCGCACAATTGGATGGCTTACAGTCTGGTTCGCGTCCGCGGACACCAGGATTTTCATGGAACGACTCGGGTCATCGCGGGCGAACAGGCCGCGTGGCCCGTACGAGGGTGCCGCGGTGTGGATGGCCCGGCGCCCCTCGATACGTATGCGCAGGTGCTGCGGCAGTGCCGCGTATGCGGCGCTTGCATCGGCGAAACACGTGTCGCCACCGACCGGCGGGATCTGTTTGCCGTGCAGCAAGGTAGCGCTCGGCGGGGCCGTCAGGAAGCTCCAGTCGCTGTGCCATGACGCGCCGAATATCGGCGTGGTTTCGTGCGCTTCCCGTCGCACTTCGACGATATCAGGGTGCGTCTCGATGCCGCGCAGGTACGGGTTTCGCCCGATCTCTCCGAACGTTCGCGCGAAACGTTCGTAAGCGGGATGGTCGAGGGGCTGATCGGGCAGCACGAGCACCGGAAATCGCGCCCAGAGCTGCTGCAGGGCATCCCGTGCAGGATCCGGCAGGCCGTTTTGCAGCGGTACGCCGTCGATGCGGGCGACAAAGTTCGTCGCCAGTTCCCGCATCCGCCATGGCCCGACGCGCTCGTCAACCGCCGCGCTGGCGGCGGTGAGGACCTCGTCCGGCTTAGGGCTCGGGAACGTCATGGCATTATTCTCGTGTGTCTGAGCGCACAAGCATAGACCCTGGCCAGCGGGCGGGGTCTAATACGCCGCATGGAAACCGCCAAGTCGCTCTTCTCGTACAAAAAATTCTGGGCCCACCGCCTCGGCCCGGCGCCATTTCTGCCGATGAGCCGGGCCGAGATGGACGATCTCGGCTGGGACAGCTGCGACATCATCATCGTCAGCGGCGACGCCTATGTCGATCACCCGAGTTTCGGTATGGCAATAGTCGGGCGCCTGCTCGAGGCCCAGGGGTTCCGGGTGGGCATCATTGCGCAGCCCGACTGGCGCAGCGCGGAAGCATTCACCGAACTTGGCTGCCCGAACCTGTTCTTCGGTGTTACCGCGGGCAATATGGATTCGATGGTGAACCGCTATACCTCGGATCGGAAAATTCGCCGCGACGATGCGTACACACCGGGTGGCGAAGGCGGCAAGCGGCCTGATCGCAGCGTGATTGTCTACTCGCAACGCATCCGCGAAGCGTATGCGGCGGTGCCCGTCGTGATTGGCGGTATCGAAGCGAGTCTGCGGCGAACGGCGCACTTCGACTACTGGTCGGAAAAGGTGCGGCGTTCCGTCCTGATCGACGCGAAGGCGGATTTGCTTGTGTTCGGCAATGCCGAGCGGCAACTCGGGGAAATCGGCCATCGCCTCGCCGCAGGCGAACCGCTGAGCCAGATTACGGACCTGCGTGGCACCGCGTTCGTGCGTCGACAGCTGCCCGCGGGTTGGACGGAAATCGATTCGACCCACCTCGACAAACCGGGACCACTCGCACCGCCGGTGGATCCGTACGCGATGGCCGGCACGGACACGGCGCCGGCGTCAACGCAAGCGCACGAACCGGAAGCGAAGATCGTCCGCTTCAGTCGCCGGGTGCCGAACACTGATCGCAGCACGAGCGTGATTCGGCTGCCGGCCTATGCCGCCGTGTGTGACGACCCCGTACTCTACGCCCACGCCTCCCGCATCGTGCACCTCGAATCCAATCCCGGCAATGCGCGCGCGCTGGTACAAAGCCACGGCGACGTCGATGTGTGGCTGAATCCGCCACCGCTGCCATTGACCACCGCGGAAATGGACGCCATCTACGAGTTGCCGTACGCGCGGCGGCCGCACCCGGCTTACGGCGAGGCGAATATCCCGGCTTATGAAATGATCCGGTTTTCGATTTCGATTCAACGCGGTTGCTTTGGCGGCTGCACGTTCTGTTCGATTACCGAGCACGAAGGCCGGATTATCCAGAACCGCTCGGAAGATTCCGTTATCCGCGAAATCGAAACGATCCGCGACGAGGTACCGGGCTTTACCGGGGTTATTTCCGACCTGGGCGGACCCACGGCGAACATGTACCGGCTAGCGTGCAAGAGTCCGGATATCGAAGCCGCGTGCCGCCGGCCGTCGTGCGTGTTTCCCGGGGTATGTCCTAACCTTGATACGAACCACGCGCCGCTGATTGGACTGTACCGTCGTGCGCGCGAACTGCCCGGCATCAAGAAAGTGCTGATTGCATCCGGCGTGCGCTACGACCTTGCGATTGAATCGCCGGAGTACGTGCGCGAACTCGCGCAACATCACACCGGCGGCTATCTCAAGATCGCACCTGAAGCAATCGGCGAAGGGCCGTTGTCGAAAATGATGAAGCCCGGGGTTGGTACGTATTACCGTTTCAAGGAGCTGTTCGATC
The DNA here is from genome assembly GCA_965216305.1 of Gammaproteobacteria bacterium. GTDB lineage: Bacteria > Pseudomonadota > Gammaproteobacteria > UBA11873. The sequence continues at coordinate 2,266,383 of OZ244144.1, forward strand.
GCTACTCGGCCGCGGCCGGCAAGGAACAATACCTGATCCCCTACTTCATCGCCGCGCACCCCGGCACCTCGGATCAGGACATGCTCGACCTCGCGCTGTGGCTGAAGGAACATCGCTACCGTGCCGACCAGGTGCAGGCATTCCTGCCCTCGCCAATGGCGAGTGCAACGGCGATGTATCACAGCGGCAAGAACCCGCTCCGGCGAGTTGGTCGCGACAGCGAAGACGTACTGGTCCCCAAGGGGCTGAAAGTCCGGCGCCTGCACAAGGCGTTTTTGCGTTACCACGATCCGCACAACTGGCCCATGTTGCGCGCGGCGCTCAAACGCATGGGACGCGAGGATCTGATCGGTAACGGCAAACGCCACCTCGTGCCGTCGTATCAACCTGCGGGTACCGGCGGCAGCGCGGAGGGGCGCCGTGGCGCAGGCGCCGCGCGTCCGTTTCGTACCACGCACGCGCGCGCGGAGCGCAATGACACCGCGGTTCGCGGACCGCGGCCGCGCAAAACGAAGCCGGGACCACGGACACAACCGCCAGCTGGGACACGAGCACGAAAAAAAAACCGATAGACCATTGCGAACAGGAGGACTGTCATGCCGAAACTCAAGCCATCCGAGCGCGATCAATTTCTCGCCGAACCCGGGATGATGATGACGATTGCAACCGTCGACGCCGACGGCGCGCCGCTCGTCACGCCAATCTGGTTCGTCCACGAGGAAGGCCGGATCTGGTTCACGCCGCGCCAGCATTCCGAATGGTTGAAACACCTGCGCAATGATTCCCGGGTAGCGCTGTGTATTGATGAACAGGTAATGCCCTACCGCAAGGTTGTCGTGCGCGGGCGCGCAGAGCTTGTCCACGAGGTTGGCAATGACGATGCATGGCGCGATCGTTATCGCCGCATTGCCGGCCGCTATATCCCCGCCGACGACGCGAATGCCTATGTTGATGGCACGGACGATCAACCCCGCGCACTGTGCGCTGTTGATCTTGCCGGTGCCGAGGTGCGGACGTGGCGTATGCCCGTCGCGGGGGAGTCCTACGATGGGATCTGGGCGAAACGCTACTGGACCGAGGACGCGAAGATCAAGCAAGCGGCGCCGGATGTCATCGATCAGAGTATCTGAATAAATCCGCACTACCCGCCGACACCGCGAGTCAGCGATTCAGCGACTCAGCGATAGCGAGCGCTTCCGCGACCCGCCCCGGTGGCAGTGCGGGTCGCTCGCATCACGCTGTGACGAGAACAACCGGGCGAGCCGAATTCGCGGACCCGCGCGACCCGGATTACGCCCGGCGGCAGCGTCCGTGCCGGTGTCGTCGTTGCCGGTCCGACGGTACAATCAAACGGAATTACAAAGCGTCTTGCAGTGCGCGTCGCGCCAAATGCAAGCAGACATGAGGTAGACAATTCCATGCATTTCCTACGTTACGCCGCCCTGCCCCTGCTCGGCGGATTGCTCACCGCGCCCGCCGCGTTTGCCGAATCGACCCAGCAAAGCACAAACTGGTCGAGTTATAACCAGAACATCAACGGCCAGCGGTACATGCCGCTCGAACAAATCAATCGCGACAACGCGGCCGGGCTCGGGGAAGTGTGCAAACTCAAGGTGGACGACCTGGGTGCGTTCCACAGTTCCATTCTGCATGTCGACGGCATGTTGTACTTCACGACGGCCACGGACACGCTCGCGGTGGACGCCACGAATTGCAAGCTGCGCTGGCGCCACCATTATGTTGAGCAGGAGTCGGAGATGACGACGCTGCGCGTGAATCGCGGTGTGGCCTATGCGAACGGACGTCTGTTCCGCGGCACCGTCGATGCGCGCCTGCTCGCGATCGACGCGAAAACGGGCGAGACGGTATGGCAGAACCAGGTGGGTGATCCGCAGATCGGCGAATTCTTCAGCGCGGCACCGCAGGTCTATCAGGGCCTCGTGATCCTCGGCGCCGCGGGCGGCGACTGGGGCATCCGCGGCCGCGTAATGGCGTTCGACGCGGCGACGGGCCGTGAGGTATGGCGCTTTTATACAATACCCCGCGGTGATGAGCCGGGCGCGGATTCGTGGGTCGTCGCCGACAGCGCCCGCTTCGGTGGTGGCGGGACGTGGACGACCTACACGATCGACATCGCCGCCGGGGAACTGTTCGTCCCGGTTGGCAACCCGGCGCCCGATCTGTTGCCGGACAAGCGTCCGGGTGAAAATCTGTACACCGACAGCCTCGTTGTTCTCGACGCCGCGACCGGCGAAATCAAGTGGTATCACCAGTTGCTCGGCAATGATTCGCAGGATCTCGATCTCGGCGCGGCGCCAGTGCTCTATCACAACAAGGACGGCGATCGCATGGTCGGGTTCGGCTCGAAAGACGGCTACGTCTATGGCGTAAACCGGGAGACGAAAGCGCGCGTATTCAAAACACAGGTGACGACGATCAAAAATGCCGGGGTCGTACCGACGACCGAAGGCGTTGAGGTATGTCCCGGACCGCTCGGCGGGGTTGAATGGAATGGTCCTGCGTTCGACAAGCCGAATCACGCGCTCGTCGTCGGCAGCGTCGACTGGTGCGCCACGCTGACCGCACAAGAGGAAGATTTCCAGTACAAACCCGGCCAGTTCGCGTTTGGCGGAACGTTCAAGTTTGCCGACGAGGCCGCGGGCTGGGTGTACTCCATTGATGCGGATACGGGCGACGTGCGCTGGAAACACCAGACTGCCGGGCCGCATGTCGCAGGGGTCACGCCGACTGCCGGTGGCGTGTTGTTTACCGGTGATCTCGGCTCGAATTTCTTCGTGCTCGACACGGACAGCGGCAAGGCGCTATACGAGACGAAGGTGTCCGGCGGCCTCGCCGGCGGGGTGATCACCTACCTGCGCGGCGGCAAGCAATACGTAGCGTTTCTCAGCGGCAACGTCTCGCGAATTACGTTTGGCAATGCGGGCAGTCCGACGCTGAATATTTTCGCGCTCGATGGCAAACCCGCCAGCGCGGCAGCGAAACCCGTCGCGGCGGCGCAATCCGCGGCGACCGTACAAGCGGATCCGCACGCTGGCAAGATTACTTACGGACAGGTTTGCGCAATGTGCCACGGTGCCCAGGGTGAAGGCGGAACGGGACCGAAACTCGTGGATGCATCAAGCCGTCTTGGCACGCCGCGCGTCATCGAGTGGATCAAGAACCCGTCGGATAAAATGCCAAAGCTCTACCCTTCCATGCTGGACGAGCAGAAAGTTCACGACGTCGCCGCGTTTCTCGAGACGTTCGGCAAATAAGCGTGCTTGTGGTTGGCGGCGTTCAGTTGACGCCGCCAACCACGGCATAACCGCGGTCGCGCCAGCGCAGCATACCGCCGTTCAGGTTCGCGATATCGCTGAGCCCGTTGCGTTTCAGCAGTACGGTAGCCTGTGTTGAGCGGCCTCCCGCGCGGCACACCGTAACCACCGGCCGGCCAGTGTCAATTTCGCTGGCACGATCGGCGAGTTCACCGAGCGGAATACTGATCGCGTTCGGAATGTGACCGAGCGGCCCATCGAACTCGTCGTGTTCGCGCACATCGACGACCTGGACGTCATCGAGGTGCTCTTCGAGCCACAGGGGATCGATCTCCCACACACCCGCGAACGTCAGGCTCAATGGCGCCCATTGCGGCTGGCTGTCATCGACGTTGCCCTCCTCGGGCTTGCCACAGCGCAGATTGGCCGGCAGCGCGATATCGATCTGTTTCGGGTGCGGCAGCCCGAGATTATTCATATAACCGACGAAATCCTGCTCGCTGATCTGTCCCCCGAGGCGCGGATTGAAACGCTTTTCCTCGTCCACCGTCGTCATCGTGATGCCTTTGTAATCGTGCGCGGGATACAGCCGGGTCTGCGGCGGCAACGCGAGGATCTGGGTCTGGATCGAGCGGTACATCGTTTGTGGATCGCCCTGCTGGAAGTCTGTCCGCCCGCAGCCGCGGATCAGCAGGGTATCGCCGGTGAACGCGATCGATTCGTCATCGAGGACGTAGGTGACACAACCGTTCGTGTGCCCGGGGGTTTCGCGCACTTCGAGATAGCGCGAACCAAAAGCGACGTGTTCGCCATGCTTGAGCTCGCGATCGGCGCCGCTCACCCCGGCCGCGTGGGACACACCGATGGTCGCGCCGGTGTGATGTTTCAGCAGCCAGGCGCCGGTGACGTGGTCGGCGTGGCAGTGCGTATCGAGCACCGTGACGAGGCGCAAACCGAGTTCCGACAACAGCGCGCGGTCGCGGCCGTTTTGCTCGTACACGGAATCGATCACGACGGCATCGCCGGATTCGCTGTCGCCGAGCAGGTAGGTGTAGGTTGAGGATTCTTGATCGAATAGTTGGCGGAAAATCAGCATCGGAAAGCCTCCCGGAACACTAGGACCTTGATCATGAATAGTAGAGACTGACGGTATGTTTTGCTTCGGCGAAGAACAGCCAGCGTTCGACTAACAGACCGACGGCAGTACTGAGCACCGCCACGAGCATCATAATGCGGCCTGCGATGCCGCCATCGAACAACAGCGTCAGCGATAACACAACGGGCACCGCAAAGCCGGTGGTGAGTGCGATACGCCGCAGTTTGCGCGCGTGCCGGCGGGCGATTTTGAAGCCCATTTCCTGCTGCAGATAGTTTTCCTGTGAATGCGGTGCCTGCGTTAGCCTGACCTGACTCTTGCGGTCGACGCCGATCGCGGTGGTCGCAGTGGTAGCACCGTTGCCATGATCGATGTGTCGCCAGTAGGCAAGCTTCACCGCACACGCGACGACGAACAAGCTTACGCACCCGAGTGGATAGGCACCCGCGGGACTGCCGAACCACACGAGGAATGTGGTCAGCAGCAACATGCCGCTGGCCGCCGCGAGCGCAAGATACACCGGCGGTACCCAGACATTGTGCCACGCGGCGATGGAGCGCAATGAACCGTAGATCATGGCGGTTGTGAAGACGGTGACGACGGCGCCCAGCGCGCTCAGCGCGCCGGTGATGCGCGCGAGCGGGCTCGTCACGTCGGTAATGAAAACACTGCCGATAAAAACCACCGCGGGCACGTAGGTGAGCAATGCCATGACGCCTTCCCGGCTCAGCCATGAAGAGCGCCACTGCGTGAGTGCCCGCCACGCCCGTTCGGGGTGACCAAGATGGAACGTGGAAGACAGCAGACCCGCTGTGATCAGCGCGAGCGCTGCGACACCGGCGGTGGCGATCATCGTGTGGTCGGCCGGGAGCCAGCCGAACACGGCACCAAGACCGAGCAGCGCCAGCAGGCCGTAGCCGGCGCCTGAGGCGGTGGTGAAGAAAATGACGGAAAAAGCGGGATGCATAGAACGTTACTATCGGCTCAGGGTTTTATCGAGCCAGTTAAGCAGGGCTTCGCCGACCCCGGCAACGACAGGTTTGAGTTCGCGCGCCGGCGCCGCGGCCGGGTTGATGCGCTTGCGCACCGGCAGGTACTTGTTTACCGGTTTGCAGTCCTGTTCCGGCATCAGGTCGAAACCGTTGCGCGCGGCGACCACGCGCGACACACCGGAATCCGGATCGCCGAGATCCCCGAAACTGCGGGCGCCCGTGGGACACGCACTGACGCAGGCCGGTACACGGCTGGCGGCGGGCAGGTCCTCGTTGTAGATCTTGTCGACGCACAGGGTGCATTTTTTCATCACCCCGTCGTCGACATCGTATTCCCGCGCGCCGTAGGGACACGCCCACGAACACAGCTTGCAGCCGATGCAGGTGTCCGGATTTACCAGCACAATGCCATCTTCTTCGCGCTTGAATGACGCTCCGGTGGGGCACACGGTGACGCAGGGTGCGTCCTCGCAATGCAGGCACGATTTCGGGAAATTGATCGTGCGCGAGCTGCCGTCCTCGGCGGTCACCTCATAACTGTGAACCCGGTTGAACCACACACCCGACGGATTTTCGCCGTACGGATCGGTATCCGTCAGCGGCGCGGAGTAACCTCCGGTATTCCATTCCTTGCAACTCGTGGCGCAGGCGTGGCAACCCACACAGATATCAAGATCGATCACGAGCCCGAGCTTTTTGCGGGTACTCGCGGGCAGCATGGTCATTTGCGGTCCTCTCCTGCGTCTTTTGTGAGCCCCGGGGTCGACGCCGCGGCCTGCGCGCGGTTACCGACGAATTCTCTGTGCGTGGTGCCCTGCTCCGGCGGCTGCGTGGACGGCTTGAAGTTAGCGCCGAACTGCGAGATCGCTGGCCGCGGCGTTGCGTTCGCGCGCTCAAGGCTCGGGAATTGCGGGGACGTTGCGCCCATTTCGTGCGCCGCACAGCGTTCGATCGTCACCCGCAGATCGAACCACGCCGCCTGCCCCGTCACGGGATCCGCATTCGCATATCGATAGCCGTCGGCCCGCGGTGGCAGCAGTTCCGAAATAATGTGGTTAAGCAGGAACCCGCGTGTCGCTTCCGGCGCCTTCGGATCGAGATCCCAGGTGCCGGCGCGTTTGCCGATCGCGTTCCAGGTCCACACCGTGTCGCGGTTGACCCCGTCGACGAGTTTGATTTCCGCCTTGACCCGGCCATGCGGGCTTGTGATCCAGGCCCAGTCGCCGTCGGCGATACCGAGCTTCTCGCCGAGCGCCGTGTGCATGTGCAATGCGTTCGCGGTCGTGAGTTGGCGCAGCCAGGCGTTCTGCGAACCCCAGGAATGGTACATATGCATCGGGCGCTGGCTCAGTGCATGGATGGGATAAGCCGCTGCTGTGGCCGCGGACTGCTCCGCGAATGGTTCGTGCCAGTACGGCAGCGGATCGAAGTACGTTTTCAGGCGCTCGCGCTCGGCGGGCGGTGGCGTGATATCCCAGTGTCCGTCTGCCGCGAGGCGGAATTTCTGCATGGCTTCGCTGTAAACCTGCATGACCACCGGCGCGCTGCTGCCAATCCAGCCCGCCTGTTGCGCAAACTCGAGATAGTCGGCATTCGCGAACTTGTAGTAACGCTGCGACGGGGTGAACTCGTGGCGCCAGAAGCAGCCATTGTCGATGTAACGCTGCAGCTGATCGGGGTTCGGATTGCCGTTCAGTATGTCGTTGCCGTCTGCACCGCGCCAACCGGCGAGCGGGCCGACGGTTGGCGTGCGCATGTGGTTTACGATGTAATCAGCATAGCCGCCGGGGTATTTCTCGCTGCCGTCGTCGTTCGTCATCCCCGGTAGCCCGAGCCTGGCACCAAGCTGCAGCAATGCTTCCTGGAACGAGCGGACGTCGCGCTCCGGCAGCGTGACGGGCTGGCGAATCGAGTCTGCCGCGCCATTGGCATCGCCGATCGGACGATCGAGCAGCGAGATGCAATCCCAGCGTTCGAGGTAGGTCGTATCCGGCAGGACGAGGTCGGCGTACGGCACGGTTTCCGAGTAGTAGGCATCACTGTAGATGATGTGCGGGATCCGGTATTCGCCGCTGTCCGGATCCTTGTCCGTCAGGTAGTCGATCGTCTGCGCCGTGTTCATCGACGAGTTCCAGGCCATATTCGCCATGTACATGAACAGCGTGTCGATCGGATACGGGTCGCCTTTCCACGCGTTGTGGATCACCATGTGCATCATGCCGTGGATGGCGAGCGGGTATTCCCAGCTGAAGGCCTTGTCGATCCGCAGCGGTGCGCCGGCTTCGTCGACCAGCAGATCGTCGGGCGAGGACGGAAACCCGAGTGGCATGCCGGTTAGCGGGGTTGCGGGCGCGTCGGCTTCGCGCGCCGGCTTCTGTGCCGGCGGAATATGTTTCGGGAATGGTGGCTTGTAGCGAAAGCCGCCCGGCACGTCGATCGAACCGAGCAGCATCTGCAGCAGGTGGATTGCGCGGCAGGTGTGGAAACCGTTCGTATGCGCAGAGATACCTCGCATTGCGTGCATTGCCACGGGCCGTCCGGTCATTGTCTCGTGGCGGCGTCCGGTCCAGTCCGTCCACGGCACATCCAGCGTGATTTCGTTTTCAAAAGCGGCTTCGGCAAGCTCGGCGGCGATACGCTTGATTTGTGCCGCGTCGATACCGATCCGTTCGGCGACGGCGTCCGGCGCATAGGCCGGATCGAGATACCGTTCCACCAGCAGCTGGAACGCCGGCACGACGGTGCGGCCGTTTGCAGTACTGAATTCACCGACCATGGCCGGGCTCACGCCGGGTTTATCGGCCGGCACGAGTGAGCCGGCGTCGCGATCGAAACACAAGGGCTGGGCGCTTTGCGGGTCGAGCGCGAACAGGCCGTGATCCGAGGCACCGGGATCGCGGATCACGAGCCAGCTCGCGTTCGTATAGCGGGCAAGATAGTCCCAGTCCACGCGTTCGGCCCGCAACAATTCGTGGATCAGCGCGAACACGAACAGACCGTCAGTGCCAGGCCGCAAGCCGACCCATTCATCCGCAATCGCGGAATATCCCGTGCGTACCGGGTTCACGGACACGAACTTCGCATCCTCGCGTGATTTCAGTTTGCCGAGGCCTGCCTTGATCGGATTCGAATCGTGATCCTCGGCAACCCCGAACAACATAAAGTACTTCGTCAGTTCCCAATCGGGTTCGCCAAACTCCCAGAATGCGCCGCCAATTGAGTACAGTCCGGCCGCAGCCATATTGACGGAGCAAAAACCGCCATGCGCGGCGTAGTTGATGGTGCCGAACTGCGCCGCCCACCAGGCCGTGAGCGACTGACTCTGATCGCGTCCGGTAAAAAATGCGAGCCGCTTCGGATCGGTTTCGCGGATGGCGCCGAGCCAGCCGGCGGCGATGTCGAGCGCCTCGTCCCACTCGATCTCGCGAAATTCCCCGCTGCCACGTTCGCCAACCCTGAGCAGGGGTTTCGACAGGCGGGCCGGCGAGTAGTGTTGCATGATCCCCGCTGATCCTTTCGCGCACAGCACGCCGTGGTTTACCGGATGATCCGGGTTGCCTTCGATGTAGCGTACGCTGCCGTCTTTCAGGTAGACGCGGATGCCGCAACGGCACGCGCACATGTAGCAGGTGGTGGTTTTGACGCTGTCGGCGGTATCAGTCGGTCGCGGAACACCGCCGCGAGGGGTCTCTTGCGATGAATTCACGGAATTGAAATAACCGGTTGCTGTGCCCGGAGGCTTGTTGTCAGTATATTAGGTTTTTTAGTTATATCGATATAATTATTGGGAATATTAAAACCAGCACGGCCTGATCGGGGGCCCGGTTCGAAGCCCCGATTTCCCGACGACCGGCCTTCCCCGAATCAGCGCCCGCTGCCAGGCAAGGTCTGGAGCCGCCCCTTGAATCGCTGTTCGAGCGCTGCCGTTTCCGCCTGGCCGGCGTCGAGCGAGGCGTCGATTACGCTGATGGTGATGAATCCGGCCGCGAACAGCGCCGCGTCGCCGCCCGGAACGTCAGGGTCTGAGGGGTCGGCATGGTGGAGTTCGATGCGGACGTTTGGCGGTGTGTCGTCCGCCACGTAAGCCGCCGTAAAGCCACCAACGTGCCCGACGCGCGTTGTCCGCACGCCCTTGATGGCATCCGCGGGCACGGCCGGGTAATTCACGTTGAGCAGTCGGTGGGGGGGCAACAAGGCACCGCCAGGGGGCGCTGTGTGGGCAAGTTCATTCACCAGTTCAACGACAAAACGCGCCGCGCGCGGGAACGCCGCGGCCGTGCTCGGATAGCGTTCGGGTTTGGCCTTGCGCTCCGTGAGATCGATGCCGACGGATACAGCGAGCGCCGGTACGCCAAGTTGAGTTGCCATGATTGCGGCACCGACGGTGCCGGACAGATTCGTATTGCCGCCGAGGTTCTGGCCGAAATTCGCCCCGGAGATGACGAGATCCGGCCGATCGTCGTGCAGCACGGTATTCAGTGCCCAGGCGACTGCATCCGCGGGGGTGCCGCCGACAGCCCAGGCATGTTCGTCGATCTGCTCGACCGTGATCGAGCCGATCGAGACGCGCATGCTCGCCCCGCTTTGCTGGTCGCGCGGGGCCACCACACTCACGCGAAATCCGGCATCACGCAACGCGGCGTGTACGGCCTTGATACCGGCGGCGTGGTAACCGTCGTCGTTCGTCAGCAATATGTGCAGCGACGGATCGAGATCGTCGGTGGGGGCGGCGGCTGAAAACAACAGCAGCACGCAGGTGAATAAGGTGCGCGCGCGCCGGGCGCCCGGGGTTTGCGGCCTGTCCAAGTTTCCGGTTCCTCGAATTCTGACGCCTCGGCTGTCGCGCGCCGCTCGAAACGGGCGCGCAGCTGGCGGTGACGATGTCGTGCGCAGGCATCATACAAGAAGCCATCGCAAAATTATCCACTGGTCGCAACGGAACCCGATCGGCGCGCCGTTGCCCGTCAGTCATCGTCGCTGCATAATTGCCGGCTCGCCCCGGCGCATGGAAGCAGGCAATTTGCTGGCGGCGCCCGCGTTCACCAAAGTGATCCCCCTGTCCCAACGAGGAGATAATCGATATGACTGAGGCAGTAATCGTAGCTACCGCCCGTACCCCGCTGTGCAAGAGCTGGCGCGGGTCTTTCAACATGACTCATGGCGCGACGCTCGGTGCCGCGGCGGTCAAAGCGGCGGTGGAGCGCGCAGGACTCGACCCGGCCGAAGTCGAAGATGTAATCATGGGATGCGCGAATCCGGAGGGCGCAACCGGCTCGAATATCGCACGGCAAATCGCGCTGCGTGCTGAAATGCCGGTGACGGTTTCCGGGATGACGGTAAACCGCTTCTGCTCGTCGGGTTTGCAAACCGTCGCGCTCGCCGCGCAGCGGGTTATCGCCGGTGAGGCGGACACGTTCGTTGCCGGCGGCGTTGAGTCCATTTCCTGTGTACAGAACGAAATGAATCAACACATGCTGGCCGACGCCTGGCTCGCCGAGCACAAGCCGGAAATTTACTGGCCGATGCTGCAAACCGCGGAAACCGTGGCAAAGCGCTACAAAATCTCGCGCGAAGATCAGGATCGTTACGGCGTGGATAGTCAGAACAAGGCCGCGCAGGCACGTGAAAACGGCAAGTTCGATGATGAAATCATTCCGGTAACGACGCAAATGAAGCTCGTCGACAAGGAAACCGGCGCCGAAACAGTAAAGGAAGTCACAGCCAGCCAGGATGAAGGTATCCGGCCCGGTACGACGTACGAAGGCGTGTCGCAAATCAAGCCGGCGATCGAGGGCGGCGTCATCGCCGCGGGTAACGCAAGCCAGTTCTCCGACGGCGCTTCCGCACAAGTAATCATGAGCGACAAGGCTGCTGCCGCGAAAGGATTGACCCCAATGGGGATATTCCGCGGCTTCGCCGTTGCCGGTTGTGAACCCGACGAAATGGGTATCGGCCCGGTGTTCGCGATTCCGAAATTGCTGAAGAACGTCGGCATGTCGATCGACGAAGTCGACCTTTGGGAGCTCAACGAAGCGTTCGCGGTACAGGTGATCTATTGCCGCGACAAGCTCGGCATTGATAACGACAAGCTGAACGTCAATGGCGGTTCGATCGCGGTTGGCCATCCTTACGGCGTCACCGGCAGCCGCCTGGTCGGTCACGCACTGCTCGAAGGCAAGCGTCGCGGCGTGAAGAACGTTGTTGTAACGATGTGCATCGGCGGCGGCATGGGCGCGGCCGGACTGTTCGAGGTTTGCTAAGCCTGCGGGCGTTCGCGGCATCCTTCCGGGGTGCCGCGAACTGCCTGCTTATTTCCCGCGTAACAGCATGCCGATGATCGGTGTCCCGCTGTTCTCCCCTTCCCGTTCCGGCCGTCGATAGACGGCGACGACATCGACGTACGGTTTGACGATCGCAAACGGATAGAACGGGGTCTCCCCGCGGAGCGGTTTCGCCGCGACGTAGAAGTAATTGCACGGCCCGAACGCGCCCGCACGAAGTCTGGACTGCGCGCGCGGCAGCACCGCGACGCGCTGTGCGCGCACGAGCACGAGATTTGTCAGGGTTGTCTGGATACAGGCATCGGGCGGTACGCGCGAGCGCAGATCCGGCAGCGTGTCGTGGATCGCGCGCAGGTAATCGAATGCCTGCTGCTGCCGGTCCCCGCGCGTCGTATCCAGCCAGTAGCGCGTGGTTCTGAAAGTGGCTGCCGCAGCAATGGCCGGTGGCGAGGCGGCCGCGCCGAGCGTCCGTACGATCCCCGGCAGCGCTGCCGCTACGACAATGACAACAATGAGAAGCACTGCCCGGTCCGTACGCGCCAGCGCGGCCTGCCCGAACACGCGACCGCCGCGCACAGCGAAATACAGCATCAGGGGCAGCAGCGGAAACAGGAAGCGATCGAACAGTTCCGGAAATGGCCACAGCGCGACGATCGCGCAATAACACGCGGCATAAACAGCGCCGGGCTGCAGGCGACATGCGCTCGCGGCCAGTCCGCCCAGCATGAGTGCAGCGACGACTCCGACCAACAGCCATTGCAAGCCATTCGGCGCGCGCCACTGGAACAGGATGTAGGGCAAGGCGTCGCGCGCGGCAGCAGCGCTCGTGGTGAGTTGGGCGAACAGCGTGGCAACGGGATCCTCGAGGTAGCGCCCACGCAGCAGATCGCCGTAGGAAACACCGGCGTGACCCATGTCGATCAGCGACACGAAAGCCAGGAGCACGGCGAGCCCGAGCCACATCGACCACGCACGCCAGCATGCGGCGCGCAGACACACGATGAACATCGCAGGTAGTAACGCGATGCCGACGGTACGCGTTGCAATGGCGCAGCCCACGAGCACACCGGTGGCAAAGCATGGCAGCCACGGGAAACCGTCACGCCTCATCCGCTCGAGTGACATCAGGGCCGCGAGCGACAACGCGATGTACATGCCCTCGCTCCACAGGTCGACAACGTGGATCAGCGTGATCGGCATGAGCGCAAACAACATCACCATCACCGCGCTGATAAGCCGGTTCAGGTTCGCCTGGCGCAGCCAGCCGTAGTACGCGACCACCGCGGCGACCATCGCGAGAGCGACAAGGATCCGTGCTGCCGCGAGATCCTGGGAACCGCCACCGACGAGGCCGAGCGCGAGCGGAAACAGGGGCGGCAACTGGCTGTGTGCCCGCACGTGGGCGTAGACCGGCAGGTCCGGCGCACCGCCCGGCGCGAGGATGTCCGCCATCAGCAGATACAAGCCGTCGTCGGCGAGGAAGCCGATGTACGGGTTATTGAGACCAAGCGCGATGTACATCGCGGCAAGCACGCTCAACACCATGAGCGCGACGCCTCCGGACAGAGCGTCGCGACGCGCCCTGTCTGCGCTTACGACATCAATGGGGTGCACCGACGGAATCGTTGTTGCCGGCGTGGCGTGTTGGCGAGTTGATCACGGCGAGGAAATCCGCGCCATAGCGTTCGAGCTTCACCTCGCCAACCCCGCTGATTTCCCGCATCGCCTGCAAGGTGCTTGGACGTACGGCTGCCATGTCGAGCAAGGTGGCATCGTGAAACACCGTGTAGGGGGGCAAGCCCTGTTCTTTCGCAATCCGGGTCCTGAGGGCGCGCAACTGTTCCCACAGATTTTCATCGTCCGCGTTCAGATCGGCGCTCGGCCGTTTTCCGCTGCCGCGTTTCGGTTTTGTTGGCGCGCTCGAATCTTCACGCAAATGCAATTCGATTTCTCCGCGCAACAGCGGTCGGCTGGCGGGCATCAGGGTGAGCGCGCCATAGCGTTCGGGATCCGCTGTGATGTAGCCGCCCACCATGAGCTGGCGCAACACCGATCGCCAGCGTTTTACGTCGAACCCGGCGCCGATCCCGAACGTACTCACCTGGGTATGTCCATGCTGTTCGACCTTGTCCGTGCGTTTGCCGATCAGAACGTCGAGCACGTGGCCGGCACCAAAGCGCTGCCCGGTGCGATAGACACAGGACAGCAACTGCTGCGCCGCGATCGTCGCGTCCCAGGTTGCGGGAGGTTTCAGACACGTATCGCAGTTGCCGCAGGAACGCCCGAGCTCATCGCCGAAATAGGCCAGCAATGCGCGTCGCCGGCAGCGCGTGATCTCGCACCAGCCGAGCAAGGCGTCAAGTTTTCCGCGTTCAATACGCTTTTGCGCTTCCGCGGTGTCCGCGTCGTCGAGCATCTGGCGCAGTCGCACAACATCCTGCAGACCATAAATCATCCAAGCCTCGGCCGGCGCCCCGTCGCGACCGGCGCGACCGGTTTCCTGGTAATACGCTTCAATGCTCTTCGGCAGATCGAGGTGGGCGACAAAGCGAACGTCCGGTTTATCGATACCCATACCGAACGCGATCGTCGCGACGATAATCGTGGCATCCTCGATGAGGAAACGACGCTGGTGTTCGCTGCGCACCTCCGCCGGCAGGCCGGCGTGATAGGGCAAGGCCGTGTAGCCCGCTCCGTTCAGCCACGCAGCCGTACTTTCCACCTTGGCGCGGGAGAGACAATAAACAATCCCGCACTCGCCACGGTGCCCGTCGAGAAATGCCGCGAGCTGGCGTCGGGCATCGGTCTTCGTCTGTACCGTATAGCAGATGTTCGGCCGGTCGAAGCTGCTGACAAAGCGGTTCGGCTGCACGAGGTGCAGGCGTTCGACGATTTCCTCCCGCGTGCGTTGATCCGCTGTGGCCGTCAACGCAATCCACGGGACCCCGGGGAAATGTTCGCGTAGTTGACCGAGTTCGAGATAATCCTGGCGGAAATCATGACCCCATTGTGAAACGCAGTGAGCTTCGTCAATCGCGATCAGGGCGATACTGTGGCGCGTCAACCGCTCGAGCGTACGCGCCTGCAGCAGCCGCTCCGGCGCGATGTAAAGCAGATCGAGTTCACCCGCCGCGAGCCGACGGTAAACCCGTGCTTCGTCTTCCGTGCTGAGTGAGGAATTCAGAAACTCGGCGGCGACGCCGAGCTGGAGCAGGGCCGAGACCTGATCGTGCATCAGGGCGATGAGAGGCGACACCACGAGTGCGATACCGGGGCGGATCAGCGCCGGGATCTGGTAACACAGTGACTTGCCGCCGCCGGTCGGCATCAGCACCAGGCTGTCCTCGCCCTGCACGGTGGCGGTGATGATCTCGAGTTGCTGGCCCCGGAACGACGGATAACCGAACGTGCGGTTAAGCAGGTCGCTGGCGCGCTGACGCACATCCGCCGCCATACTTTCACTCATGCGCAGTCACCCGCCGCTTCGCTGGCATTGATGAGCTCCTGCAGCGCCGCGCGTTTGCGTTGCAGGTATGGCGGCAGGGATTCGGGCGCTTCAAGTTCCAGTTCCGCCAGATGCTGGCGGGCGGCAGCGACGATTGCCGCGTATTCGTCCCGGTCGAGGCTGTGCAGCAGTGTTTGCCAGCAGGCGTTCTCCATCGCCGCGAGATCTTCCTTCTCGTAACCACCGGGCGGTGCGAATTTCAGGGTGCAGATCAGATCGAGACTGATCTCCGCAAGATTGTGCATGTTGTTACTCCGCGAAGGCCGCTTGCCGGGGCGCGCCCGTCAGATCCACTGGGCAAAAATACCACGAAAGTCGGCCGGCAAAATGATCCCGACCGCAGGTTCTACCCAGACAAAACCGCCGGGAGCGATTCCCACCGACAAGGTAGCGTCCGTCCCCTTACCCGCCGTCCCGAGGGTACATTCGGCGAGCGTGACGAGGACGCCGTAGACCGCATAGTGTACGGGTACCGGATGTTCGCCGGTGGCCACGTCGAAAACACGAAAGCGCCCGGTTTCGCTGCTCGCTGTATGCGCGGGAAGTGCCGGCAGCGTCGTCGTGCCGGCCGGCGGACGCGCAAGCGCTTCGGCACCCAGCAGATGCATTCGTTCGCTGCCGATGTTGTGCACCTGATGCACCAGGGGCTCGTGCTTATGTGCGCGACACAGGGTGCCGCCGGCGCGCGCGGTCGTTGTGATGGCGGGTTTGTCGGGGAAGGTTTCGCGCACTTCGGCATCCGCGATCACGAAATACACGGTGTCCTCCGAGTGTCGGTGAACCAGGGTTTCTGCATCGGCTGGCAGCTCGATCTCGTAGATATTCGTCCAGGTATTGCGCAGACGGAAACGATGACGCGGTTCCGCGTAGACTTCGCACACCTCGGATGTTGCTGGCGGAGGATTTTTCATTCGAGCGCTTCCTGATTCCTCTCGTTAGCGTTCGCGGGGCCGGGGTCTGTTGCCGGTTCGGCAGCGATTTCGGCGAGAACCACCGCCGCGCTGCGATAATGTGCGTGACGCTGCGACTGCGCATCACCATGCGGATGATCACCGATATAACAACCGAGCGCCGCCCCGCGCGCGACTGCAGCACGGCCGTGCGCCAGCCGTGCGGTTTCCCAGTGCGCGAGTGCCGCGGCGATGTCGCTGTCGGCGTTCGCGAATGCGCGAGTTAACGTTGCTGCATCCCCGGCTGCTTTCGACACCCCGAGTCCGATGTGCGGGCGCGCGGTGAACGCGGCGTCACCGATCAGGACACAGCGTCCGCGGACGAGCCGCTGGCTGCCGAGTTCCACTATGGGTTGCAGAAACGGCTGTTCCGTCGCGAGTACAACGGTACGCAACTGCGGCGGCAGCAGCGTCATTGCATCGGTACGCAGGGCATCGATGACTGCGCGCCGGATCCGCGGTGGCGGAATGCCGTCGTGATGCAAGGTACCGTCGTCGTCGGTAAACGTTGCGTCGAAACGTGGACCGGCCGGTAATGGTCGATACCATACCCAGTTGTACCAGCGTTCACCGCGTACCAGCGTATCGTTCGGACCGGCCACGGTATAGCCGAGGAAGTGTTCGTGATCCGGTACATAGAACGTCATGCCGCGCTCGAGCTGGCAGCGCAAGGCGTCCGGTAATGCCGCTTCGACGACGAGCCCCCGCCACGCGGCGTAACCCGCGTAGTGCAGCTCGCTGTCCGGCGCAACCGTTTGCCGCACGAGCGATCGCAGCCCGTCGGCCCCGATCACCCAGTCCGCCGAGGCGTGCGCACCGTTGTCGAATGTCAGCCGTGCGCCGGCCGCACCGGCCCGCAATTCACGTACCGTGGTGCCATTGTGGTAGCGCTCGTCGGGAAATACGGCGCGCAGCGAGCGGTACAGCAAGCCCCACGAGGTGAATAGCTGTCGCATTTCGTTGCTTGCAACGACGTGGCCGTCGCGGTCGAGCATGGTTCGTCCCGCCGATTCCACCCCGATCGTGTGTTCGAGATCGATGCCGGCTTGCGTGCAGGCGTCGAACAGGGCGCGATGAGGAGCGATGCCGGCGCCACGACCGGCCAGCTCGTCGCCGCTGCGCTCATAGACGTGCACATCCCAGTTCTTGCGCAGCAACAACAGACCGGCAAGCAGGCCCGCGATGGATCCGCCAATTATGGCAATCCTGCCGCGAGCCTGCGCCGGTGTCGGGTTCACCGGTGGCGCTTGTTCACACGCGACATCACGGTGTGGCCGGACGTGGTGTGTGCTGAGCTGCCTGGAACAGCGAGAAAAAATTCGCGCTCGTCGCTGCCGCGAGGGTTGCGAATGACTCACCCCGAAGTTCCGCGAGGAACTCCGCCGTGTGTCGCACGTAAGCGGGTTCGTTCTGCTTGCCCCGCTTCGGTACCGGCGCCAGCCACGGTGAATCGGTTTCCACGAGCAAGCGGTCGAGCGGCACGCGTCGTGCCACCTCGCGCAACGTCGTGGCCGATGTGAACGTGACGATGCCGGAAATCGAAATATAGAAGCCGAGATCCATCGCGGCTTGCGCGGTTTCCCAGTCGTCGACAAAACAGTGCATGACGCCCTGCGCTTGCTCTGCGTGTTCTTCCCGCAGGATCCGGATGACATCTGTGGCGCTGTCGCGCGTGTGGATGATCAGCGGCTTGAGCAGTTCGCGTGCAGCGCGGATGTGACAGCGGAAACGCTCGTGTTGCCACGATAAGTCACCTTCGCTGCGGAAATAGTCGAGCCCCGTTTCTCCAATCGCAACGATTGCGGGGTCGCTGCCGAGTTCCAGCAGTTCGTCAACCGAGGGTTCACGCGCCGCGCCGTCAGTGTTCGGGTGAACCCCGACGGACGCATAGACGTTGGCGTGATCGAGCGCGGCCTGCCGCACCGGCGCGGCTGTTTCCAGGTCGACGCACACGCATAGCAAATCACTGACCCCCGCTTCATGGGCACTCGTAACGATGTCCGCAACAGACCGTTCGGGCGTTGCGACGAGAGGCAGATGGCAATGTGAGTCGACAAGCGTCACGGCGTTAGGCGGCGAGGAGCAATGAATCCGAAAAGAGAACGAACGGGATCGCGGGATCCCGGTTTACATGGTATGGGTTTGACGGTCTGATTTCAGGGCGCCGGCAAGTTGGGTTTCGATCTTGTTGCGAGTGGCACCGTTGTCGAGCTCACTGAACTGGACGCCGATCCCGGCATTGCGATTGCCCTGCGCGCCCTGCGGCGTGATCCACACGACGCGCCCCGCAACGGGCAGCTTTTCCTTGCTGTCGGTTAGTGTCAGCAGCATGAATACTTCATCCCCGAGTTTGTAGGTCTTGTTCGTCGGGATGAACAGGCCGCCATTTTTGATGAATGGCATATAGGCGGCATATAACGAGCTCTTGTCGCGGATTGTAAGCGACAGGATACCCTGGCGTGGATTCTTGCCACTTGCGGCCATTCAGCTTTCCCCTTCAGCGCGTTGCCGGGTCATCTGCCCAAGCCCCAACCAGAGGGAGTCGACGACGTCGGCTTCCCGGAGCCCGGTGTGGCGGCTCAGCAGCGCCTTTGTCTCAAAAAGTAGATCCACAAACGCGTATAAGTGCTTCAAGTTTAAATGATCTGCGATCGCTTGCAAGCCTGGATCGGGCGCCGCATCGGTGCGTTCGTAATACGAGGTGCTGGCAAATTTCGCGAGAATCAGTTTGTTGGCGGCGCTGAGGAACAACTGTAGCAGCCGCTCGCTTGAGAGCCCGGCGAATTCTCGAGCGGCCGCCAATGCGTGTGTTTTGCCCGCGGCAAGCGCCGCTATCGTACGCAACAATTGCTGCGCGAGATCGCTTTCCTGCGCGCCCGCGAGCGCGCGGGCGGCAAGCGGCGCGCCACCGCATTCCGCTAACAGGGCGTCAATCACGCCCTCCTCCGCGCCGTCCAGCTCGGACTGCAGCCACTGCCGCGCGTGTTGCGGGTCGACATGTTCGCAGGCGATACGCACACAGCGGCTGCGAATCGTCATCGGCAGGCCGCTGAAGCGATCGCACACGAGGATCAACAACGCGCCCGCGGGGGGCTCCTCGAGTACTTTCAACAACGCGTTCGCCGCTGCCCGGTTCATGCGGTCCGCAGGGTGAATGATTGTTACCTTGCCGCGGTCGTAATGCGGCTTTAATGCGTAGTAGTTGGCGAGTTCCCGTACCTGATCGATGACGATGGCCTTGCCGTCCTCGAGCGGGCTCAGGCGTTTCAGATCGGGATGGCTGTCCGCTTCCAGCAGCACGCAACTACGACAGGTGCCGCACGGTTGCGCTGCTTCTGCTTCGCATAATCGCTCGCGCGCAAACGCCTCGCCAAGACTCGCCGTACCGGTTCCCGAACGCCCGGACAGCAGTAATGCGTGGCCGAGGCGTTCGCTGGCCGCGAGCCGTTGTAGCGTTTGCCACGGCGTTGCATGCCAGGGGTACAGCGCGCTCATCCGAGCACCGGCCGCAACTGGTCGAGCAAACGCTCGTGGACGGTATCCGGATCCGCGTCCGCGTCAACAATCTTCAGGCGCTCCGGTTCCTGTGCGGCTCGCGCGAGATACGTCGCGCGAACGCGCTCGAAGAACACCCCGCGCTCCTGCTCGAAACGGTCGCGACCACCGCGTTCATCAATCCGCTTGGCCGCGATCGCCAAATCGAGATCGAGTACGAGAGTGATATCCGGACGCAGCGTACCTTGTACAAGCGTTTCCAGCTTGGCGATCACCGCGGTGTCGAGGCCGCGGCCGCCACCCTGGTAGGCGAACGTCGCATCCGTAAAACGATCGCACACGACGATGGCACCTGCGGCCAGCGCCGGTTTGATGGTGCGTTCCAGGTGTTCCGCACGCGCCGCGAAAACCAGCAATAGCTCCGCGGTGCCGTGCATCGCGGGCAGATCGGGATCGAGCAACACACGGCGTACGGCTTCGCCGAGTTCGGTGCCTCCCGGTTCGCGGGTGGCGAGTACGGTGCGTTGGGTGTTCTCGCTCAACGCCGCGCACAGCTTGCGGCACTGGGTTGATTTGCCCACCCCTTCGGTTCCTTCGATCGTGATGAACAGGCCGCTATTTCCCACGTGCGGCTCCGGACAACTGATAACGACGCACGGCGGCATTGTGTTCGGCAAGCGTGCGCGAGAACGCGTGGCTGCCGTCTCCTTTGCCGACAAAATACAGGGCATCGCCGGCCGCCGGATTCAATGCCGCGTGGATTGCGGCTTCGCCGGGCATTGCGATGGGCGTGGGAGGAAGTCCGGGGCGTGTATAAGTGTTGTAGGGCGTATCCGTTTCGAGGTCGCGACGTCGCAGGTTGCCGGCGAAGGCGGTGCCGATACCGTAAATGACTGTCGGGTCGGTTTGCAGTTTCATCCCTTTTTCCAGACGGCGGACGAATACGCCAGCGATCATCGCGCGTTCTTCGGCGCGTCCGGTCTCTTTCTCGATAATCGAAGCCATGATAAGCGCATCGACGGGCTCGGCATACGGCAGCTCCGGCGCCCGCTCCGCCCAGTTACGATCGAGCACTTCGAGCAAGCGTGTATGCGCGCGACGCAGAATATCCGCATCCGAGTCGCCGGCGGAAAACCGGTAGGTAGAGGGGAAAAACCAGCCTTCAGGATGGTCGCGCCCGGGCGCCGCCCGGGCGAGGATAGCGCGGGTGTCGAGTTCGTGCAGCGTTTGTTCCAGCTGCGGGTGGCGAGCGAGCTCGACCAGCATTTCGCGGAATGTCGCGCCTTCGATGAACGTAATGGTAAACGTCTTGACGTCACCGGCGACGAATTTCCGCAACAAGCCCCGCGGTGTCGCACCGTGAGGGATCTCGTAGAGCCCGGCCTGGATCCGGCCGCCAATCCCGAGTCGTCGTGCTTCGAAGCGCAGATAGTAGGGATGCGCTATCCATCCCGCGTGCGCAAAGCGCGTGGCGAGTGCGGACAGCGAACTACCGCGCTCGATGGTGAACAGTTCGCTGTCACCGTTCAGCGCGATTGGCCGATCCAGGTTCGTTTGCAAATCGTTCCACAACCAGACGGCGGCGGCCGCGAGGGCACCGCCGGTGAGCAGGCCCACGACGACGACACGCCACAACCATTTTCTCATCGGAGATGACCACCGCGCACCAGCGCCGTACGAATGGCCGTGCTGCTTGAACCGATCGGGAATGTTCGCGGGCTGTCGCCATCGAGGCGCACTACCGGCCAGATCCCGGCGATGGCGTTGCACAGAAACAGCTCATCGGCGCGTTCGATATCGTCCAGGCGCAGGGAACGCTCGTGTGCTGTGATTCCGAGTGTGCCCGCAACGGCGATGACGTTCTTGCGCATGACCCCGCGCACGCCTGCCGTATCGAGCGCCGGGGTTACGAGTTCGCCGTCGAGCAACGCGAATATATTGCACCGCGTCGCCTCGATGATGTTACCGCTCGCATCGCGCATCAGCGCTTCGTCCCAGTTTGCGCGTTCGACTTCACGACTGGCGAGCACCTGGTCGAGTCGATTCAGATGCTTCAGGCCAGCCAGGGCCGGGTTCGTTGACAAGGGATGGCGGGCTACACCGATGCGTACACCGTGCATTGCTTTCCCGGCGTAATGCTGCGGCCAGGATCGCCGCGCGACGATGCGCGTCGGTTCAGGCACCGGTGGCGGCGTGTAACCGATGCCGCCGGGGCCGCGGGTCAGCGTCACCCGCACCACAGAGCGCGCATGGCTGTTCGTCACCGTGAGGATTTCGGTCTCCAGCATGCCGAGCTGCGGACACGGGATGTCGAGTCGGGCGCAGCCGCTGATCAGGCGTTCACCGTGGTCCGCCCAATTGACAATAACGCCTTCGACGACGGCGATCGTCTCGAACAGGCCATCGCCGAACAGGACGCCGCGATCGCGGGCATCGATCGATTCGACGGCGACTCCGTCGACGAGTATGGACGCCGTGGTCGGCATGGCCTCCGGCTGAACCGAACGCCGTTACAGACGCTTGAACAGCAGCGTACCGTTAGTTCCGCCGAAACCGAATGAATTCGACATCGCGACGTCGATTTTCATCTCGCGCGCGGTCAGCGGCACGTAGTCGAGGTCGCACTCCGGGTCCGGATTCGTCAAGTTGATGGTTGGCGGCGCGACCTGGTCGCGGATCGCCAACACCGTAAACACGGCTTCGGCGCCGCCGGCAGCGCCGAGCATGTGCCCGACCATCGACTTCGTCGAACTCATCGCCAGCTTGTACGCGTGGTCGCCGAAAAACCGCTTCACGGCATCCGTCTCGGCCTTGTCACCGGCCGGGGTGGAAGTGCCGTGGGCGTTGATATACTGCACCTCGTTCGCGTTGATGCCGGCATCCGCGGCGGCGAGTTCCATACAGTAGGCGGCGCCCTCGCCGTCCGGCGACGGTGCCGTGATGTGGTAGGCGTCGCTGCTCATGCCAGCGCCGGCGAGTTCCGCATAAATCTTCGCGCCGCGCTTGCGCGCGTGTTCGAGTTCCTCAATGACGACGATACCGGCACCGTCGCTGAGAACGAAGCCGTCGCGATCACGATCCCACGGGCGACTTGCTGCTTCCGGGTCGTCGTTGCGGGTCGATAAGGCCTTGGCGGAGGCGAAGCCCCCGAGACCGGTATAACTCGTCGCAAACTCTGCGCCGCCGGCGATCATGACGTCGAGGTCGCCACGCTCGATCATGCGTGCGGCATTGGAGATGCAATGGGCGCCGGTTGAACAGGCCGTGACCATTGCGTAGTTCGGCCCCTTGAAGCCGTAACGGATCGAGAGGTTGCCGGCAACCATGTTAATGATGTTGCCCGGAACGAAAAACGGCGACACCTTGCGTGCGCCGCCGTCGAGATAGGATTGGTAGGCCTGTTCGATACCGGGTAGTCCGCCGATCCCGGATCCTATGCAGGCGCCGACGCGCCGCGCATTCTCATCGGTGATTTCAATGCCGGAATCCTCGATGGCCTGAATCGATGCCGCCAGACCGTAGTGGATGAACGGGTCCATCCGTCTCGCTTCTTTCTTCGAGATGTACTGCTCGACATCGAAGTCTTTGATGTTGCCACCAATTTTCGCGCTGAAGTCGGAGACATCAATGCACGTGATCGGTGCGATCCCGCTGACTCCGTTGACGATATTGGTCCAGCATTCCTCGGTCGTATTACCATTCGGACATACGAGCCCGAGTCCGGTGACGACTATGCGACGGCGTGACACTATGGAATTCCTCGGGGCCTAATAAAATGAAAGGCCGCGTTCTTGGGGAAGGCGCGGCCTTTACGAATGGAAACAGCGTAGCGTTAATCGAGATTTTGGTTGATGTAATCGATCGCCTGCTGAACCGTGGTGATTTTTTCTGCTTCTTCGTCCGGAATTTCTGTTTTGAATTCTTCTTCCAACGCCATCACGAGTTCGACGGTATCGAGGGAGTCGGCGCCGAGATCATCGACAAACGATGCCTCATCGGTAACTTCTTCCTCTTTTACCCCCAGTTGTTCGACAACTATCTTTTTTACACGTTCTTGAACGCTACTCATTTTTTGACCTTCCTCCCAAGTCAACAGCAGCCCTTCAGCTGCGGCGGGTGTTAGTTTAGTGGAAACCAAACATCTTGCAAGCAACGCCCCTCGGCGTTGCCGTTTTTGTCATTAATAATAAATAGTTAGCTGGTAATTTCGCGCTATGTGCGTGGTCGTGGGCAGGCCATCTGCGGCGGCCGCTCACGGCATCAGCATGCCGCCATTCACATGCAGGGTCTCACCGGTGATGTAGGCTGCCGCCGGCGATGCCAGGAACACGACGGCCGCGGCAATTTCCTGCGGCTGCCCGAGACGCCCAACCGGCACCTGCGCAAGCATCTGCTGCTTGTGCGCTTCGGCGAGATCGCGCGTCATGTCGGTATCGATGAAACCCGGCGCGACAGCGTTGACGGTCACCCCGCGGTTCGCGATTTCGCGCGCCAGCGATTTCGTGAAACCGATCATGCCGGCCTTGGCCGCCGCGTAATTCGCCTGTCCCGGATTGCCGCTTGTGCCGACCACCGAACCGATATTGATAATGCGTCCGCTGCGCGCCTTGATCATCGGTCGTATCATCCGCTTCGTGAGCTTGAACATGGCCGTCAGATTCGTCGCGATGACGTCGTCCCACTCGTCCTCTTTCATTCTCAGTAACAGGTTGTCGCGCGTGATTCCGGCGTTGTTGACGAGCACACCGGGTAACAGTTCGGCGGCGGCAAGTTCTTCCATCAGGGCCTCGATCGAGGCATCGTTCGTGAGTTGCAACTTGCACGCGCGGGCGCTCGGGAAATCCTTGCAAAGATCGGCGCGAATGGAATCCAGTCCGGCATCGCCGGTGGCGGTACCAACGACCGTGTAACCTGCTTCAGCCAGGCCTCGGGCTATGGCTTTGCCGATGCCACGGCTGGCGCCTGTAACCAGTGCGCATGTTGCTTCATTCATGCTCATGTTCCTTCGGCGAGCGCTGCAACGGCGAGTTGCGCCGCCGCGATTTGCTCACGGTTATTGATCGCGCTGACCGCGATCGAACGGTCAGTACGGCGCACGAGTGCCGATAGCACCTTGCCCGGCCCGCACTCGACGGCGCAGCCAACGCCAAGCGAGGTGAAATAATCCACGGTGTCGCGCCAGCGCACCGGCGATGCCATTTGCGCAATCAGGGCTTCGCGGATGTCTTCGACGCGCTCGCGCGGTCGCGCATCGACATTATGTATGACCGGCACAGTCGGCAAGCCGATGTTCAGGCCCGCGATGTGTTCGGCGAGGCGTTCCGCTGCCGGGAGCATCAGGGCGCAATGAACCGGTGCGCTGACCGCAAGCGGAATTACTTTCTTCGCCCCCGCCTCCTGCGCCAGCGCACATGCGCGCTCAACGGCGGCACGATCGCCGGTGAGCACAATCTGCCCCGGGGCATTCAGGTTTGCGCACTGCACGACTTCGCCCTGCGCTGCCTGCTCGCACAGCGGTGCGAGCACATCCTCTTCCAGGCCCAGCACCGCCCATACCGCGCTGCGTTCGGCCGGAACCGCTTCCTGCATGAAGCGTCCGCGTTCGGCCGCAAGCAGGACGGCGTCGGCAAAATCGATTGCGCCGGCGCACACGAGTGCCGTGTATTCACCGAAGCTGTGCCCGGCGAGGAAGTCCGGGGTGGCTCCCCCGCATTCGCGCCAGGCATCCCAGGCGGCGACGCAGGCGACGAGCATCGCCGGTTGCGTGGTCGCCGTCTGGTTCAGTTTTTCTTCCGGTCCTCCGCCCATGACTGCGCCGATGTCGTAACCGAGGATCTCCGCGGCTTCCTCGAAGCGCGCATTGACGCCGGGGAATTCCGCGCGCAGCTCATCGCTCATGCCAATGAATTGCGAGCCCTGGCCGGGAAAGATGAAAGCGAGTTTCTTTGACATGGATGAAGAGGAGATTATCGGTTCATGCGTCGACGAGCATGCGCTCAATTTGATCACTAATCCGTTCCGGCACCTTGTTGCGAATTTCCATCACCGCGACGTCGATGGCGTTCGCGAACGAAGCCGTATCAGCACTGCCGTGGCTCTTGATCACGATGCCTTTCAAACCGAGCAGGCTGGCCCCATTGTAGCGTCCAGGATCGGCTCGATTGCGCATTGCCGCAAGAGCCGGTTTCGCGAGTAGTGCACTGAACTTGCGAAACACGCCGCGGGTGAACTCATCGCGTGCGAATTGCATCAGCATACGCGCGACGCCTTCGCTCGATTTCAGCGCGACGTTACCGACGAAGCCGTCGCATACGACGACGTCGACCTTGCCTTTGAAAATATCGTCACCTTCGACGAAGCCGTAATAATTGAGATCGCTCGCCTCCAGCAACGCAGCGGTTTGCTTGACGCGATCGTTGCCCTTGATCTCTTCCTCGCCAATGTTGAGCAAGGCCACGGTGGGCGCGGGCTTGTTCTCGATTGCGCTGGCGAGCACGGAGCCCATCACCGCGAAACGAAAAAGTTCTTCCGAGCTTGAGTCAACATTAGCGCCAAGATCGAGCATGTGGGTAGCGCCATTGATGCCGGGCATCGCACCGCAAATCGCCGGCCGGTCAATACCCGGCAGCGTCTTCAGCACGAAGCGGGCGATTGCCATGAGCGCGCCGGTATTGCCTGCGCTCACCGCTGCATCTGCCTCGCCCTGTTTGACGAGATCGATTGCGTAACGCATCGAGGATTCGCGCCGATTGCGTAATGCGATCGAGGGTTTGTCGTCCATCGCAACCGTCTGTGGGGCATGGATTACCCGGCACCTGGCGATATCGATGCCGTGCCGGGCGGGGTCGCCGATTTCCGCTTCGTCGCCGACGAGATGCAACGACAGTTCCGGATGCGCCGCGAGTGCACGCCCCGCGGCAGGCAGCGTCACGCGGGGACCGTGATCGCCGCCCATCACGTCGATTGCGATTGAAATATCCATCGTGGGACGTCTGGGCTGGGGGCAGCGCGCCTCTGTCAGACGTCGGCTTGAGGATGAGTGACTATTCGCTGTCCGGGAGTACCTGCTTACCGCGATAGTATCCGTCTGCGCTGACATGGTGCCGGCGATGAATTTCGCCGGTGGTGGGGTCTTCCGACAGCGCGGCTTTGTTCAGTCGGTCGTGCGAGCGTCGCATACCCCGGGTCGACGGGGTTGCTTTGTTCTGTTGTACGGCCATGCGTGCGATCTCCTGATCTGATCGTTAATTAATTCGGTACTGTTTGCGGCCGGCTGCTAATCGCCGGCATCGCGTTTCTCTTTCGCCAGCAGATCGGCGAGGCCGGCGAACGGTTGGCGACGTTCATCGGCGATTTCGGTTGCCTCGAGCTGCACCGGGCAATCGGCCGGCGCATGTGCCGGGATCATCGGGCAGGCAAGGATCAATTCGTCCTCAGCAAATTCGGTGACGCGCCAGAGCCCGTTCTCCACCACAACAAAATCGTTTTCAGCGCCCTCCGCTTCCGCTGCCTCAGGTTCCTCGCTCACGAGAACCACATCGACAACGCGCGAGATGGCGATTCGCATGTCGTTCAGACATCGCTGGCAAATCGCATCGACCTCGGTGCTGAGCTGCCCGCTGACCCGGACTCCTGGTTCATTCCGCGCATCCAGCCTGAGTGCCAGCTGCAGCGGCGATACGGGTCGGAATGGATCCGGCAACCGGGTCAGCCGTTGCGGCGGGACGCTGCCACGCACCTCGGGCGCTTCATCGACGAGATGTCGGATATCGATAAAACTGGGCAGCTCCTCGGCCATGGGCGGCGGTATTATAGGGGATTGGACGGTGAGGTAAAATCGCCTTGAAATCGAGTGCTTATCCGATGTTTACAGAGCTGTCATGAATCCGCTCGACGAACCGCTCACAGGCGGACGCCGGCTCGTGCTCGCCTCATCCTCGCGCTACCGTCGCGCGCTGCTCGAACGTTACGGTGTCGCGTTCAGCTCGACGGCGCCCGACATCGACGAAAACCCGCTCCCGGGCGAGTCGCCGCGTGCACTTGTACGCCGGCTCGGCGAGGCGAAAGCTGCCGCGGTGAGTGGCGATCTCGTTATCGGCAGCGACCAGCTTGCGGTCGTCGGTGACGAGATATTTGGCAAGCCACTCACCACCGCGGTTGCCGAGCAGCAGCTCCGCACTCTCAGCGGGCGCGAAATCGAGTTTCTCACCAGTGTCGCTGTCCGCGACGGCAAAAGCGGTGAGTGCTACAGCGAAATCGTATCCGTGAGCGTGGCATTCAGGCACCTCACGCCGGCAGACATCGCCACTTACGTTGCGATCGAACAACCGCTCGATTGCGCCGGCGGCTTCAAGTGCGAGGGGCTCGGAATCACGCTGTTCGAACGCATCGAATCCGACGATCCGACGGCATTAACGGGTTTACCCCTGATCGCGCTGGCGCGGTTATTGCGCCGCCACGGTTTCGACGTGCTTGCCGAACTGTCAGCGCAGCGTGAGGATATTCGTTAGCATCAATTCGCTCAGGCTCGCGCCGACCTTGCGCGCAAATTGATCGAGCAAATCCTGCCGTGGCGTAAAATTCACGATCTCCTCGGCGCCGATGATCTCGCGCGCGACGAAACTCGATGAACCCAGCGCGTCCACGAGGCCCAGCGCCAGGCCGCGCTCCCCGGTCCACACGTAGCCGGAGAACAATTCATCGGATTCGACGAGTCGTTCGCCTCGCCCTGCGCGCACGGTATTGATGAACTGCTCGTGAATTTCACCGAGCACAGAATTGATATGGCGAACGTCATCGTCCTTGAGCGGCAGGAACGGGTCGAGGAAGCCCTTGTGTTCGCCTGACGTCAGCAATCGTCGCTCGATCCCGAGCTTGTCCATCGATTCCACGAAGCCGAAGCTGTCCATACGGACTCCGATCGAGCCGACGATCGTTGATTTGTCGGCGTAGATTTCGGCAGCCGCGGCCGCGACGTAATAACCGCCGGAGGCACAAATATCCTGTAGTACCGCGTACAGGGGGATGTCGGGATATTTGTCGCGCAAGCGGCGGATCTCGTCGTTGATGTACCCGGATTGAACCGGTGAACCCCCGGGGCTGTTGATCCGGAGGATTACGCCGGCCGTGTTTGCGTCCTCGAATGCGGCGCGCAGGCCGGTGATGATCGCATCCGCACTGGCCCGCGAATCGCTCGCAATGATGCCCTGCAGATCGACGAGCGCGGTGAATTTCTCCCCGCTGAGCCATGACCCGCGCGAGAGGTTCGGGATCGACAACACCAGGATCGCGAGCAGGTACATAAAGAACAGCGCCTTGAAAAACGTATTCCAGCGTCGCGCCAGGCGTTGCTCGCGCAATGCTTCACGCGCAAATGCGCTCGCAACCTTGTCGTCCGTGTCCGCCATGAAAGCTTGTCCGCGTGGATTCCCGTGCGCGCAAGTTGCCATCAGCACCCTGCGTTTGCAAGGTCGCCGGCAGCGGTTTCGTCGCTGCCGGCGCGGAATGGCCGAGGCTCAGGATGCGGCGAGTGCGGTGAGTTTCGTGGGCAGGTCGGCGAAGTCCTCGAGCATAAACGCCGGCTTGTGATTGCGCAGCGCCGCGGGCGTGTGTGCGCCGTAGGAAACCGCGGCGCCGTGCATCCCTGCCGCGGCGGCCATCGCGAGGTCATATTCCGTATCGCCGAGCATACAGGCGTCTCCCGGTGTGAGGCCGAGGTCGTCAAGTATCTCGTGCAACATCGCTGGCGAGGGTTTGGGCTCGGATTCGTCGGCCGTGCGGCTTGTCACGAACAATTGCTCGAGCCCGGTCTGGCTGATCGCGCGCGCAAGTCCTGCGCGGCTCTTGCCGGTCGCAATGGCGAGATACAGGCCCGAGGACTGTAGTGAGGTGAGTGTTTCGCGGACCCCGGGAAACAGCAGCGGTGTATTGGTGATCGCCGCGTACTGACGCCGGTAGCCGGTGACGATTTCCGCGCGCAACGCCGCTTCGAGATCAGGACTCAAACGGAACACGGCGTGTTCCAGGCTGAGGCCAATAATGTGGCGGATGGAGTTGTGCTCCGGCGACGCGAGGCCGAGCGCATGGTAGGCGGCCGACATCGCGGTGACGATCGTCGCCGTTGAATCCATCAGGGTACCGTCCCAGTCGCAGATAAGCAGTTTAATCACGGCTGCCGCAGGGTGTCGATGTAGCTTTGCAGGTCGCGCGGCATCGGTGCCGTCACCGCGCGTCGCGTCCCCCCCGCCGGCGAGCGTAAACGGATCGAGCGCGCATGCAGGAACATGCGCCTGCAGCCGCGTTCGCGGTGGCGGGTGTTCAGATCCGCTGGTGCGTATTTCTTGTCGCCGATCACGGGATGGCCGAGCGCGGCGGCGTGCACGCGGATCTGGTGTGTCCGCCCGGTAGTGATTTCCGCTTCGACGAGACACGCATCCGCGAAGGTTTCTATCACGGTGAAACAGGTATGGGCCGTTTTGCCGTCGGCGGCCACTTCAGTGCGTTTCTCGCCACCATGGCGGGTCGTGTGCAGACATAAATCGACTTCCATCTGCGCCTGGGGCAGTACACCATCGAGTACTGCGATGTAGGTTTTCTGGCTCGCGGGCGAGCGCAGCTGCGTCTGCAGATCGCGCAGGCTTGGATAGTCTTTTGCGAACACCAGACAACCCGAAGTGTCGCGGTCGATCCGGTGGACAAGTTCGATTCCCGTTACGGCGGGGCGCAGGTGGCGCACGACGTCGACGACCCCGAACTGCAGACCGGTGCCGGCATGCACCGCCATCCCGGCCGGCTTGTTGAGGATCAATAGCGCGGCGTCTTCATAGATGATCGCATCGCGGACGAGCGCGAGCGTCGCTGCGCTGAGTGGAAGCGGGCCCGACTGTTCCGCGTGCACCGGCGGCACCCGTACCGTGTCACCGGCCGCGAGCTTGCGGTCCGGCCGTGCGCGCCCGCCGTTCACCCGCACTTCACCGCGACGGATGATGCGGTAAATGAACGATTTCGGCGCCGATTTGAGGATAGCGCCGAGGAAGTTGTCCAACCGCCGGCCGGCCTGATCCGCATTGACTTCGACGAGCCGTACCTGTTGTTTCGACATGGGGTAAAAGAGGGTCCGTCAGGGGCGTGGATTGCCCGGTTAGCTTAACACTGCTATATTCGCAGACCGCTGTGGGGGCGGCTGGACATCACGTTATTTTCCAGCCAGTCCAAGCAGTTAGCGCCTAAAGCGACAACAGTCTAACAAATTGTCGCGAGGCCGAACTGAGGGGTGCTGGGGCGCACGAGACTTATCGTTCCTTCTCGCCACTACAACGACAAACGACACGCAAGGCCGGATGGCAGACCGCATTGCCCCCGGCGTCGCGCTGCCCTTTCTCGCGAGAAGGGGATGTTACAACACGTGAAACAACGACGCGTACTGGGAGATATCGACCACGCTCGAGCCCACGCGCCACGACGCTCACTAACGCCACGTCACGGGTTACGACGCTGCAGGTTCGACGATCGCAAGGCAGCACGGTGACGGTTGGCGCCGCGAGCGCTAACAGTAGGATTTAAAAATGAAAAGAATGCTGATTAACGCAACTCAGCCGGAAGAGTTGCGCGTCGCTATGGTTGATGGCCAGCGGCTCTACGATCTCGATATTGAAGCGACCGGCCGCGAACAGAAGAAATCCAATATCTACAAGGCGAAGATCATGCGCATCGAGCCCAGCCTCGAAGCCGCATTCGTCGATTACGGTGCCGAACGCCACGGTTTCCTGCCCCTGAAAGAAGTCTCGCGCTCCCTGTTCAAGGAACAGCCAAAGAACGGCGGCCGGGTGAACATCAAGGAAGTCCTGAGCGAAGGCCAGGAAATCATCGTCCAGGTTGAAAAAGAGGAGCGTGGCAACAAGGGCGCAGCCCTGACGACGTTCATCTCCTTGGCCGGACGCTATCTCGTTGCCATGCCGAACAATCCGCGCGCCGGCGGCGTCTCGCGCCAGATCGAAGGGGCGGACCGCGACGAGGCCCGCGAAGCGATGTCCGGGATGGAGATCCCGGAGGACATCGGCCTCATATTGCGCACCGCCGGGGTCGGCAAATCCGCCGAAGAACTGCAGTGGGACCTCGATTACCTGATGCAGCTGTGGGAGGCCATCGACGAAGCGTCCACCGCCCCTGCCCCGTTCCTGATTTACCAGGACAGCAACGTCATTATCCGAGCATTACGCGATTACCTGCGCAGCGATATCGCGGAAATCCTCATTGACGACCAGGCACTGTTCGAGACTGCCCGCGAGTTCATGCAGCAGGTGATGCCGCAAAACCTCGAGAAACTCAAACATTACGACGACAGCGTGCCGCTGTTTACCCGCTACCAGATCGAAAGCCAGATCCAGACCGCGTTCAACCGTGAGGTGCGCCTGCCAAGTGGCGGTTCCATCGTCATCGAGCCGACCGAAGCGCTGATTACGATCGATATCAACTCGTCCCGGGCGACCAAAGGCAGCGATATCGAAGACACGGCGCTACAGACGAATCTCGAGGCCGCGGACGAAGTGGCCAGGCAGCTGCGGCTGCGGGACCTTGGCGGCCTCATCGTCATCGACTTCATCGATATGCTGGCTTCGAAGAACCAGCGCGCAGTGGAAAACCGGCTTCGCGACGCCGTCAAACTCGACCGCGCGCGGGTGCAAATCGGCAAGATTTCACGCTTCGGTCTACTCGAGATGTCGCGCCAGCGGATCCGTCCGTCGCTGGCGGAGTCTTCGCACGAGCTGTGTCCGCGCTGCGAAGGTGTGGGCAACATTCGCAATACGAAATCGACCGCGCTCGCGGTGCTGCGCATCATCGAAGAAGAAGCGATGAAGGATTCCACGGCGAAAATCGCAGCCCAGGTCCCGGTTGATGTCGCGACTTTCCTGCTCAATGAGAAACGCCAGGACATCACCGGCATCGAGGAACGTCAGCAGGTGACGGTGTTAATGATCCCGAATCAGAATCTCGAGACACCGCATTACGATATTCAGCGCATCCGGGATCAGGACGCGGCGAAATTCGAGGGCGACGAAAGTTATTCGATGGTCAAGGCCGTCGAGAGTCCCACCATGGACCATCACGATCTCGCAACGCCGCAAAGTGAAGTGCCCGCCGTGCGGGAGATCGCTCGAAATGTTCCAAAGCCCGAGGCAACCCGCCCTGCCGAGGCACGGCCCGGACTTGTCAAACGCTTCATGCAAACGCTGTTCGGTGCCGAGGCTGAGCAGACTGTGGCGCATAAAGGCGACCGGGACACGAGCGAACGGACGCAGCAGCGGCGTAATTCGGGTAACCGAAGCCGCCGCTCGAATCGCAATTCGAATGCTTCGGGAAACCGCTCGCGCAGTAACGACAGCAACAATGGCGACGCGCGCAAGCCACAGCAAGGCCGCGGCGGCTCGAATCGCAGCGAAGGCGGTACGCGTTCCCGCGGGCAACGCAAGAGCGGCGGCGAGCGCGGATCGTCGGGTGAACGCGGCGGCTCAGGTGAACGCGGTCGTGGCGGGCGTCGGGGCGGCAGAGACAATAACCGTGAGCCACGTGAAAGCAGCAAATCCGGCAACACGCGCAATGGTGAGCGCGAACCTGCCGAGGCCAACGGCAACGTGGCCCCTCCGGCGGCCAGTGCACCAGCGAAACCGGCGCACATCGATCACGAAGCGCCGACCGAGGTGAACTACGCGACGGCCAAGCCAACAGCACCGTCGTCAACGGGCGAATGGCAAGCTCCGGCCGCAGGCGGCGCGTCTGTTGCTGCCGCGGAAACGAAAACCGAAAGCGGCAATGCCGAGGGGAAGGAAGAGCGCGCGAATCAGGGCGAGCTGCCGCTGGACCCGCGCTAGCGCAACTCCCGCGTAACGACCCGGCTCGCGGCGGCGCTCAGCTCGCTTTCGCGAGCGGGGTGGCGGCGGTCATTTCTCGCGTGCGGTGGAAGCCGATATCAGGCCAGCGTTCTTCCGTCAGTTGCAGGTTGACGAGCGTCGGGGCCATGTAGGCAATGAAGTTGCCGCCGTCGAGCGCGATGTTGTCGGCCAGCTGCCGCCGAAATTTCTCGAGCATCACGGGATCGTCGCACGATATCCAGCGCGCGGTCTGATACGGCGCCGGTTCGAACGCGCAGTCCACATTGTATTCGTGCTTCAACCGCCAGCTAACGACGTCGAACTGAAGCACGCCAATCGCACCAATAATGAGTTCGTTGCGGTTCGTGACGCGAAAGACCTGGGCGGCACCCTCCTCGCCAAGCTCCGTCAATCCTTTCAGCAACGCCTTGCCGCGTAATGGATCGAGCGAGCGCACGCGGCGGAACAGCTCCGGGGCGAAACTCGGGATACCCTGAAACGTCATCGATTTACCAAGCGTGAACGTATCGCCGATCTGGATCGTGCCGTGATTATGTACGCCAATGATGTCGCCCGCCCATGCGGCATCCGCGTGATCGCGGCCACGGGCCATGAACGTGAGCGCATTCGCGACCGTAGTGTCACGCCCGCTGCGGACATGGTGCAGCTTCATTCCCTGCTCGAACTTGCCGGAACAAATTCGCAGGAACGCGATGCGGTCGCGATGCTGGGGATCCATGTTCGCCTGAATCTTGAACACGAAGCCACTGAAATCTTTCGAATGCGGATCGACCGGCTCGGCGTCGGTCTCCCGCGCCTGTGGCGGTGGCGCGACCTCGACGAAAAAATCCAATAGCTCCCGCACGCCGAAGTTGCGCAGTGCGGAACCAAAAAACACCGGGGTTTGCCGGCCCTCACGGTAGGCTTCTACGTCGAACCCGGTACCCGCACCCTCGATCAGTTCGATCTCTTCGTCCAGGCGTGCAAGGCCTTCGCTACCAAAATGTTCGTTTGCGCCCGGTTCCTCGCGCTTTAGCGTCGGCGACGCCTCATAGAGCTTGTCCGAAGGACGATCGCGTTCAAACGCGATCAGTTCATCGCGTTGCAGGTGATACGTACCGCCAAAGTGTTGGCCCGAACCTACCGGCCACGTCACCGGTGCGCACTGGATATCAAGCACGCTTTCGATCTCGTCGATCAACTCGAGGGGTTCACGCGCATGGCGATCCATTTTATTGATCAGCGTAATCACGGGAGTTTTTCGTAAACGGCAGATTTCGAGCAGCTTGATCGTTCGATCCTCTACCCCCTTCGCCGCGTCGATGACCATGAGCGCGGAGTCTACCGCGGTGAGCGTGCGGTAGGTGTCCTCCGAGAAATCCTCATGTCCGGGCGTATCGAGCAGGTTGACGATGCGGCCCTGGTACTCGAACTGCATCACCGAGGAGGTGACCGAGATGCCGCGTTGCTGCTCGATCTCCATCCAGTCGGAGGTTGCGTGACGCTGGCTCTTGCGCGCCTTGACGGCACCAGCAGTGTTAATAGCACCGCTGAGCAGCAGCAGCTTTTCCGTCACCGTTGTCTTGCCGGCGTCCGGGTGAGAAATGATCGCGAACGTTCGCCGGGTATCGATTTCGCGGACATCACTCATGAATTTGCATCCTGGCATTCAAGCATCGCGTAGGCGATGGCGTACTCCGTTTCGTCTGCCATGCTGACGAAGCTCGCACTGATACCCTCTCGCACGGCGAGCGCGGCAACATTGTGCGAGAACACCAGCGAAGGCTTGCCTGCGGGATTATGCTGCACTTCGATCTGGCGCGGCGAGACACCTTGCTTGAAGCCGGTGCCAAATGCCTTGGACGCGGCTTCCTTGGCTGCGAACCGCATTGCGAGGAAGCGTACGGGCCGCCGGGCGCTGGCGAACTGTTTCAGCTCCATCGCGCCGAGGATTTTCTCCGCGAACCGCAAACCCCAACGCGTGTATGCGCGCTCGATGCGCACAACTTCCACGATATCGACGCCGATCCCGTAAATCATCGGCGCGCCTCCACGAGCAGACGTTTCATTTCGCGCACGGCCTCGGCGAAGCCGGAAAACAGGGCGCGCGCGACAATGGCATGGCCGATATTCAATTCACCAAATTCCTCTATCGCAGCAATACGCGCGACGTTCTGATAATGCAGGCCGTGCCCGGCATTGACCTGCAGTCCGGCTCTGACCGCAAGCGAGGCCGCAAGGGCAATTTTCTCGAACTCCCGCGCGCGGGCAGCATCGCTGGTGGCGTCGGCGTAGTTGCCCGTGTGCAATTCCACCACCTGGGCGCCGGCGTCCGCGGCCGCATCAATCTGGGCCGCGACGGGATCGATGAACAAGGAGACCTCGATGCCCGCAGCCTGCAGCGCGCGGCAGGCCTCGGTTAATGCCGGGCCCGCGGCAACCACGTCGAGTCCGCCTTCGGTCGTCAGTTCTTCGCGCTTTTCCGGCACGATGCAGCATTTTTCCGGACACACCTCAAGCGCAAACGCGAGCATGGACGGCGTTGCCGCCATCTCGAGATTCAGCGGTACGGTCAGGCATTCGTTCAGAAACCGGACGTCACGCTCCTGGATGTGGCGCCGATCCTCACGCAAATGGACGGTGATGCTGTCGGCACCGGCATCTACCGCGGTATAGGCGGCCTGGACCGGATCCGGGTAGCGCGTACCACGTGCTTCGCGAATAGTCGCGACATGGTCGATATTGACCCCAAGTTCGATGGCGGGTTTCATCTCGGCGGATGGTGAGCTTCGTAGAAAAATTGCAGCCCTGTAGTCTAGCGTGTCCGCGCGGCTTCTGACAGCGCGCGCCGTCTCAGTTGCCGTTTGCGGGTGCCCTGAACAGGGCTCGCGACGCCAGCGGGCGGTCGCCAATGTAATGATGCAGGACAAACCGCATCAGGCGTTTCGCTTCCGGCCAGCGTGCGGGGTCGAAATTCGCGCGGCCATCGAGGGCAAGCAGCGTCGCGCCGCTGACAGTAATTCCGCGGTAAGCGCCGGGATTGAGCATGGGGCCTTGCTCCACAACGTAGTGGTAGTTCGTCCCGGCATCGATGGCCGCACCGTTCTCTGCATCCGCGGTCAATTGCAAACCGTAACCGCAGGCATCGAGCAAGGCTTTCTCGAAACCCCGCAAGGCGGGTTCAACGGCGCGTTGCGGCTCGCCGAGCGTGCGCAGCGTTTGCTCATAGACCGCGAACACATCGGGGTTCGGATCGTCGCGCCCGGTGAGACGCATGACGAGTTCATTTGCATAGAAGCCGCTGTAGAGGTGCGTGCCGTCTAGCGCCAGCGGCAGCCCCTCGGCGTCGTAGTCAATCAGCGTGCGCAATTCGCCGCGGCCTGTCCACGTCATCGTGAAGCGTTGAAATGCTTGCAATGGAGTCGCTGCGCGCTTTTTCGGCTTCGCCGCGCCCTTGGCGATGAGCCCTACCCGGCCATACTCGGCCGACAGGCAATCGAGCAGCAGGCTGGTCTCGCGATAACGTCGTCGATGAAGGATGTAGGCTGTGTGCGGAAGGCTGCGCAAGGCGGCGCCCGCTCAGTCGCCGAGGTCGAGTTCGCGCAGCGCGTTGATATCGTCAGACCACTTGCGTTTCGTCTTCACCCAGGTTTGCAGATACACGCTGCGCTGGAGCAGGTTCTCGATGTCTTTGCGCGCGGCCGTTGCAATCGCTTTCAGGCGCTCGCCTTTCGCGCCGATAACGATACCTTTCTGCCCTTCACGCTCAACCCAGATTTCGGCGTCGATTTCGACCCCGGTGGGTTTTTCACGAAAATCGGTGACGACGACGGAAACGCTGTAGGGCAATTCCTCGCCGAGCCCGCGTATGAGCTTTTCGCGCAACAGCTCACCAACAAGAAATCGCTCGCTCACGTTCGTGATTTGGTCCGCCGGGAAGCGGTGTTCGCCGGCGGGGAGTTTCTCCCCGAGCGCGGCGAGCAGTGCATCGACATTGTCGCCACTGCGCGCGTTCGTCGGGATGATTTCTGCAAAATCGTAGCGCGCCTGAATGTCGGCCAGCAACGGCAGCAGATCGGACTTGCGGTGCACGAGATCATGCTTGTTCAGCGCGAGCACCTTCGGACACGCGAGATCGGAAAACAGATTGACAACCTTGTCATCGTCCGTATGCCAGCCGCGTGCCTCGCCCAGCATCAGTACGACATCGACGTCGCTGAGCGCGGCGTGAATTTCACGGTTCATCATGCGATTGATTTGCCGCCCGGGGCGTTGTTGCCAGCCCGGGGTATCGACAAAAATCATTTGTGCGGCGCCGACCGTCGTCAGCCCGAGAATCTGCTGCCACGTGGTCTGCGGTTTTCGCGACGTGATGCTGATCTTCTGGCCGACAATGCGGTTCAGCAAGGTCGATTTGCCGACGTTCGGTCTGCCCACTATGGCAATGGTACCGCAGCGATTCACGACATCAGGCATGCGAGGTCTGCTTTTCCAGGCGGTCGAGCATCGCTTGCGCCGCGAGCTGTTCACCGGCGCGACGGCTGCGTCCGGTCGCGGTTGCCGGCACTGCTTCCGATTCGACATGACATTCGATCGTAAACCGCTGATCGTGCGCGGGGCCGGTGGTGCTCACGGCGTTATATTGCGGTAAAGCCTTGCCGCGCGACTGGAGGTGTTCCTGCAGGCGCGTTTTCGCGTCTTTCTCCGAGCGCTGCGGATCGACGTTGGCAAGCGCGGGGCCAAACCAGCGGAGAATCTCTTCGTTGCACGCCGCGTGGCCACCGTCGAGATAGATCGCGCCGATCACCGCTTCGAGCGTATTGGCGAGGATGGAGTCGCGCCGCCAGCCTCCGCTTTTGAGCTCGCCCTCACCGAGCACGATGTGTTCGCCGAGCGCGAGTTCGCGCGCAACCCGCGCGAGCGTTTCCTTTCTCACGAGTAACGCGCGACAACGGGTCAGCTGGCCCTCGTCGGCATCCGGGAACTGGCGGTAGAGGCGTTCGGCAATCACCTGGCCAAGCACGGCGTCACCGAGGAATTCGAGGCGCTCGTTGTTCGCCTTCGCGGCGCTGCGGTGGGTTAACGCGAGTTGCAGTAACTCGGGATCGGAAAACTCGTATGCGAGAAAGTCGGGCACAATCCGTTGATTTACGGCAAATTTCGACTCGCCGCCCATCCACTAATCCGTCACGGGTACGCCAAGGTCGAGTGTCCTGCTGTAATTCAGCACCACGTCGAGTTCGCCGAAAAACGGGCCGCGAATTTCATAATCAAGACTCATCGTCTTGCCTTTACCGCCTTTCTTTTTCTTGACCACAAGAATTTTAGCGAATTCCGACATGCGCCAGCGATCGACATCGGATACTTCGAACTGACGACCGATCAGCTTCACGATCTGCTGCTTGGACATGCGCGCCGCCTCAGGCTGCCCCGCCACCTTTTCAAGCGCGAAGTCGACTTTTGTTTTCTCGTTATACAACGGGAAGAGTTTCATCGCCGTTACGGCCACGACCCCGAAGATAATGCAGAGATAAATCAGCCCGCTCAGGGTGATGCCGCGTTGTCGATAACTGCCAGTCATTGATAGATGCTCCCATGCCGAATGGCCGCGCGCAGGCGCGCGGCCGCGTTGTCATGTAGTTTCGTCGTCACGTCAGCGTATTTTAGACCCGATCCGACTGAATGTCGGGCCGTTGTCCCAGTTCATCCAGATCATGAACGCCCGACCGATCAGGTTTTCGTCGGGAACGAAACCCCAGTAGCGTGAATCGCGGCTGTTATCGCGATTATCACCGAGCACGAAATAATTGCCCGCGGGAACGACCCCGGAAAAATCCTGGTTGTGACCGCTCGCGGTTACGAGGATCTGGTGTTCGCGGCCATCCAGGTCCTCTTCGAGCAGCTTGCCACCCGTATGTACCGACGCGGACTTCAGACCAACGTAGGTGCCGATGGCGGTCTGCTCGACAGCTTCGCCGTTGACGAACAGTTTGCGGTCGCGGTAGGCGATTTCGTCGCCGGGCAGACCGACGACGCGTTTGATGAACGGCGTTGAAGGGTCGCGCGGATAACGGAATACGACGACATCGCCACGCTCAGGCGCGCCATTGTCGATGACCTTCTTGTTGATCAATGGCAAGCGTATGCCGTAATCGAACTTGTTGACGAGTATGAAGTCGCCGACGAGCAGCGTCGGAATCATTGATCCTGAGGGGATGCGAAACGGCTCGACGATAAACGATCGCAGGATAAGCACGATCAAAAAGATCGGGAAGAACGACCGCGCGTAATCAACGAGCACCGGAGGCGGCGCCGGCGGCTGATCGGCAAGCGCTGAACCCGACAGCGCGAGGCGTCTGCGCGGCGCGAGGAATGCGGCGTCGAACGCCCAGATGGCACCGCTGACGGCGACCAGGAGCACCATGATGGCGGAAAAATCGAAAATCACTTTTTATTACCTACGCTCAGCACAGCCATGAAAGCTTCCTGCGGGATTTCGACGGCGCCGACGCGTTTGAGGCGTTTTTTGCCTTCTTTCTGTTTCTCCAGCAATTTCCGTTTCCGGGAAATATCCCCACCATAACATTTTGCGGTCACATTTTTGCGCAAGGCCTTGACGTTTTCGCGCGCAATTACCTTGGAACCGATCGCCGCCTGGATCGCCACCTCAAACATTTGGCGAGGGATGATCTCGCGCATCCTGGCCGCAAGTTCGCGGCCGCGTCGCGCGGATTGTTCGCGGTGAACGATGACCGACAAGGCGTCGACCCGCTCGCCATTGATCTGTACGTCAACCTTCACCATGTCGGCCGGCTCGTAACGAATGAACGCGTAGTCCATCGACGCGTAGCCGCGCGTGGCCGATTTCAGCCGGTCGAAGAAATCGACCACCATTTCGCTCATCGGTAATTCGAAACTGATGGCTGCCTGCTTCGCGGTGAAATTCAGTTTTGTCTGTACCCCGCGTTTCTCTATGCACAGCGTCATTACCGCGCCGAGGTGTTCCTGCGGCGTGAGGATGTCCGCGCGTATGATCGGCTCGCGGATTTCACTCGTCACGTTTGCCGCCGGCAATCGCGCCGGGTTGTCGATGTAATGAGTTTCGCCATCGGTAGTGACAACTTCGTACACCACTGTGGGTGCGGTCGTGATCAGGTCGATCTCGTATTCGCGTTCGAGTCGCTCCTGGATGATTTCCATGTGGAGCATGCCGAGGAAGCCGCAGCGGAACCCGAAACCCAGTGCTTCGGACGTTTCCGGTTCGTAATGCAGGGCGGCATCGTTCAAGCGTAACTTGGACAAGGCTTCGCGAAACCCTTCGTAATCGCCCGAGTCGATCGGATACAGACCGGCGAAGACATTCGGTTTCGATTGCTGGAACCCCGGCAAGGGACTCGTTGCGGGGTTCTGCACCGTCGTCACCGTGTCACCGACCGGGGCGCCATCGATCTCCTTGATTCCGGCGACGAGAAAGCCGACTTCACCGGTCAGGAGGCGGTCCTTGCGCAGACGTTTCGGGGTGAAGACGCCCACCTGATCCGCGTTTACCGGTCTACCCGTGGACATCATCATGATTCGTTCGCCCGTCTCGAGCTTGCCGTCAACAATACGGATCAGGGAGACGACGCCAAGGTAATTGTCGAACCACGAATCGATGATCAGGGCTTTCAGCGGCCCGTCGGGATTGCCATTCGGCGGTGGCACCTGTTCGACGAGTTGTTCGAGCAACTCGCTGATGCCGTGTCCAGTCTTCGCGCTGATACGCAATGCCGACGACGCGTCGATGCCGATAATATCCTCGATTTCCTGCGCCACGCGATCCGGATCAGCCGCCGGCAAATCGATTTTGTTCAGCACCGGAATTACTTCCACATCCTGATCGACCGCGGTATGGCAGTTCGCGACGGATTGCGCCTCCACGCCCTGCGAGGAATCGACGACAAGCAGTGCGCCTTCACAGGCTGCCAGCGAGCGTGACACTTCATAACTGAAGTCGACGTGGCCGGGCGTATCGATGAAATTCAGCAGGTAATCCTGCCCGTCCGCGGCGCGATAGCTCAGGCTGACACTCTGGGCCTTGATCGTGATTCCGCGCTCGCGTTCGAGGTCCATCGAGTCCAGCACCTGGGCGGCCATCTCGCGTTCCTCGAGCCCGCCACAGGTCTGGATGAAGCGATCGGCCAGCGTCGATTTGCCGTGATCGATGTGCGCGATGATTGAGAAATTTCTTATGTGCTGCATGCGGATGTGCGAGGCACCAGGGCCTAATCCTTGCTCCGCCTGATCAGCGGCTTGTGGGGTCGGGCGCGATTCTATCCCACCCGCGTGAGCGACGACAGTCCGGCTGTACCGATACCTGCTGGCGGAGCGCTGTGCTCAATGGGTCTTGAGGAATGCTTCGATGCGGGCCGGGTCGCAATGACCCTCGCAGATCTCCTCACTGCCCGCGACAAGGACGGGCACGCGGGTGCCGTAGCGTTCCGCGAGCGCCGGCTCGGTGTCCACATCGACTTTACAATACGTAAAGGAATACCGCGGCCGCAGGAGTTCGAGCGCCAGAACGAGATGATCGCAGAGCGAGCAGCCGTCCCGCATCATGACCTGCAGGACGGCGCCGACTTTAGCTTCATTCATCCGCTGGAATTTTCATGGCCATGAACAACGGACCACCCTGGCGCTGAATCAGGACCGGCACGCTGGTACCCGCCTTGAGCGCCTTGACGATCTTCGTCAGTGCCGCGGTCGATTCCACGGGTTGTGAATTGATTTGCAGGATGATGTCGCCCGGGCGTAATCCGGCATCGAACGCGGGACCCGGTTGGACATCGTCGATCATCACTCCGCCCGACAGTTCGGTCGCGTCACGTTCCGCTTCCGTCAGGTCGCGGACGCTTGCATTAAGACGCGGGTTCGATTTTTTGCTCTTGCCGGGTGACCGCGCGATATCGAGTTCGTCGTCGCTCGGCAATTCACCGATTTGCACGCTGAGCTTCTTGCGGTTGCCTTCACGAATCACTTCAACCGGGGTGCTGCCACCGACAACAGCCGTGCCGACGAGCGGCGGGAGTTCTGCCGAAGTGTCGATCTTGCGATTGTTGAACTTGACGATGACGTCGCCGGCCTTGAATCCGGCTTTCGCGGCAGGGCTGTCAGGCAACACCTTCGAGACAAGTGCGCCGTGCGGTTTAGTCATTCTGAACGATTCCGCGAGTTCGCGCGTGACATCCTGGATCAGAACGCCGAGCCAGCCGCGGGTTACGGTGCCCTTCTCGCGCAACTGGGTATAGACGTTCATGACAACATCGATCGGAATCGCGAACGACAGCCCCATGAAACCGCCGGTGCGGCTGTAGATCTGGGAGTTGACCCCGACAACTTCGCCGTCGAGGTTGAACAGCGGGCCGCCGGAATTGCCGGGATTGATGGCGACATCGGTCTGAATGAACGGAACGTAGTTCTCGTTTGGCAGGCTGCGGCCTTTCGCACTGACGATGCCGGCAGTGACGGAATGATCGAAGCCGAACGGGGAGCCGATGGCGAGCACCCATTCCCCGACCGCGAGTTCGCTCGATTTTCCAAGTTTCAGGCTCGGCAGCGGCTGGTCCGCCTCGATTTTCAGTACCGCCAGATCGCTGCGCGGGTCCGTGCCAACAATGGTGGCGATGAATTCGCGCCGATCGCTCAGGCGCACGACGATTTCTTCGGCGTCCTTGACGACGTGATAATTCGATATGACGTAGCCTTCAT
The DNA here is from genome assembly GCA_965216305.1 of Gammaproteobacteria bacterium. Classification (GTDB taxonomy): domain Bacteria; phylum Pseudomonadota; class Gammaproteobacteria; genus UBA11873. The sequence goes on from OZ244144.1 coordinate 2,309,592, forward strand.
CGGAAATAATGAAGCCCGAGCCGAGCGAAGAATGCGGTTGCGTTTGCCCCTCGCCGCCCGGCGGTTCCTCGCCGAAAAACCGGCGAAAGAAGTCCTGCAACGCGCCATCATCGCCCGGTGCGCCTTCCGGGCCGGGCAATTGGCGCGGCATCATCCGCGGCGCACTGCGCTTGCCGGTGGTACCGATATTCACCACAGCGGCGCGATTTGCCTCCACGAGCGGGGTGAAGTCCGGCAGGCCGGTGATCCGGGCCGCCGAGGTGATTGCCGGCAGGGTCAGGAGGACCATCAATCCGAGCGCCAGGCAGCCATGGCGGGACGCGATTGAGCGGTGAAGTGTTCGTTTCATAGGGTCTCGATTACAGCTTATTGATGTGCGACGGAGCTTGCGATTTGTCTGACGGTTGGCAACGGTATTTCCCCGACCACCGTGATTTGATGATCTCTGGCAACCCGGCTGAAAGCGTTCACGGCGCCCATCGATGAGTAACCCTGCATCGGTTCGGTCGTCGCCATGAGTTTCTCGACGAACACGGACACCATCGCGAGGCCGTCCGAGTAAACCATATGGCTGACCGGCATGTCACTCTCGGACATTTTCTGGACCTTGTAGTTACGCATCTGGAACCCGGCCGGGAGCCAGTTCACCGACCAGCCGGAGGTTTCGACCACTTCGGCGGCGGAATTCTCCGGCTCGGCGGGTGTGCGCCATGTGAATCCGCTGCCGACGATCTGGGTCTCCAGTGACGCCGCCGATACGCTATCGCCGATCTCGACTTTGACAAACTGTACCTGCTCCAGGGGCTGGCCGGCGCGGTTGAGGATCAGGGATTTCAGCAACAGGCCATGTTCCTCGTCTACCCACAACTGGTAACCGTAACGGTTCGGTTCCTTCGGGACGATTTTAATCACGGTCGTGTCGCGGCTGGCGACCCGATCCTTGCCGGCGATGCTGAACGAGTAGTTGCGAACGAGATTCTCAATTGGCGCATCGAGTCCCAGCGAAAGGAAATCCCGCGGTTCGCTTTTCTCGACCATTGCTTCGCGATCGTCAGCAAACAGGCAGGTGACGCGTTGACCATCGCGGATGACTTCGCGTTCCGGCCCGGACAGCGAGATCAGGCGTTCGCGCTCCACCCCGTTATCGTAGCGGTGCACGATGCGCATGGCATCGATCTGGGTGCCGCGCTGGTAGATAAACGTGCCATCGTAGGCGAGTTGTTCGGTCGCCTGCGCCATACGTTCGACGAGTGCGGTGGCGTCGGGTTCCTGCGCTGCGAGGTTCCCTGCGCTGGCCAGTAGTACGAGCGCTACGAAGTAACTGCGAGGCACGCGAGCGCGCGGATTATTCCGCTTCAAAGCCGACAATGCGCACGTAGGGGTTTACGCCTGGTACGCCAACATTGGAACGTTGTTCATTGAATTTGACGAGGTAGCTGTTGAAACGGCGCTGCGCGGGGTGCGTGTCGCGGGTCAACTCGAGTGGTAGCGCGTTGGACTCCGGCGCCGTCGAGGCCAGTGCCGGCGTTGCGGCCGCGGGTGCAATATTCACCGCGGGTGCAGTATTCACCGGGGGTGCAGTATTCACCGCGGGCGCCGCCGCGATCGCTGGCGCCGTGCCCGGTGTGGCCGCGGGCTCCATACGTCCGATACCGATCACCGCGAGCGTCGCAACCGAAGCGGCAATAGCGAAACCGGCGACGGGTCGCAGCGCAGTCCTGGTCGGTGCCTGCGGGGCCAGTATCGCGGGTTCGTCGGCGATCTGCGCGGCGATCGAGGCGGAAAATTCCGCCGGTGCGATCACACTGGAATTGTCCCGCAGGACGTCGCCGATTAGATGATAGCGGGCCCAGGCAGCGCGGGACCCGGTGGTTGCGGCAACCCCGGCGAGTATCTCGCCCGTTGAGTTCTCGTCGTCCATTACGCTTGATAAAGTCTGTTCGTCGATTTGCATAACGCGCCTCTGTCAGTGCTCTAGTAGCGGCTTCAATTTCATATCGACAGCCTCTCGTGCCCGAAATATCCGAGACCGCACTGTCCCTATCGGACAATCCATCGCTTCGGCGATCTCTTCATACGTCAGCCCTTCCACCTCACGTAGTGTTATCGCAACACGGAGATCTTCGGGCAGTTTGTTCATCGCGGTCAGGATCGTTTCCTTGATCTCGTCCGCCAGCAGCAGGTGTTCGGGATTGTCGATATCCCGTTGCAGCTCCTCCAGCGCAATGGCGTCGCCATCTGCGTTTTCGAGGTGGGCTTCGAGTGGCCGGCGAGACATCGAAACAATATGGTTCTTGGCAGTATTGATGGCGATGCGATACAGCCAGGTGTAAAACGCGCTATCACCCCGAAAGTTTGGTAATGCACGATACGCCTTCAAGAAGGCTTCCTGCGCGATGTCCATTGCATCGCTTTGCTCGCGCACGTAGCGCGAAACGAGTTTGATGATCCGGTTCTGGTATTTGAGGACCAAAAGATCGAACGACTTTTTGTCACCCTGTTGTACCCGCTTGACCAGCTCTTTGTCGGTGTAGCTATCGCCCATCAGGGCCGTCTCCCTGTATTATGGCGGCGACACCGGGACGTAATCAGGGGCATAGACCATCGGAGACTTAATTAGTTTCGAAAAAAGTGGCTGTGTTCAGAAAGCGCGAGAAGTATATCAAGGAACGTCAATAACCGTGAGACTCTGTGGACCTGTCGCTCTGGCGTCGCAAACAGGTCGTCCCGGGCGAACCCTGCGAACAACACCCGGACTTGTGTCCTCACCTCCATCGGCGGCGCGAACTAGATAATGGAATTTGACGTACTGATTATTGGCAGCGGTGCCTCCGGGCTCAGCATGGCACTGACGCTCGCCAACGACATGAAAGTGGCCGTCGTCGCGAAAAGTGCGATTGAGGAAAGTGCCACGCTGTATGCCCAGGGCGGCGTTTCCGCGGTCATGGACCAGGGCGATTCCATCGAATCTCATGTCGCCGATACACTCGCCGTTGGTGGCGGGCTGTGCAATCCCGAAGTCGTCGAGTTCATCGTGCAGCGGGGCCGCGAACGCATCGAGTGGCTGATCGACCAGGGCGTTCCGTTCACTACCCACCAGACGCCGGAAGGGAATGTTGATTTTCACCTGACGCAGGAAGGCGGACACAGTCGACGCCGGGTTGTGCATGCGGCCGACGCCACCGGGCGCGCGATCGAAACAACGCTGGTCGAGCGCGTACGGGCGCACCCGGACATCACCGTCTACGAGCACCACATGGCTGTCGACATGGTCACCTTCGGCAAGCTCGGGCTCACGCCGGATCGTTGCGTCGGTGCCTATGTCCTCGATTTACAGAACAAAGTCGTTAAAACCCTGCGTTCCAAGTGTTGCGTACTCGCCACGGGCGGTGCAGGCAAGGTCTACCTCTATACCTCGAACCCTGACGTCGCGACCGGCGATGGCATCGCGATGGCCTGGCGCGCGGGTTGCGCGGTCGCAAACATGGAGTTCGTGCAATTTCACCCCACGTGTCTTTACCACCCGCAGGCGAAGTCGTTCTTGTTGACCGAGGCGCTGCGGGGCGAAGGCGGATACTTGCGGCTCGCCTCGGGCGAGCGCTTCATGGCGGATTACGATGAGCGGCTGGAGCTTGCGCCGCGCGACATCGTGGCGCGCGCGATCGATCATGAAATGAAACGCTCCGGGGCGGAGCACGTGTTTCTCGACGTTACCCACAAGTCGGAGGCGTTTTTGCGTGAACACTTTCCTACCGTACTGGAGAAATGCGCCGGTTTCGGCATTGATATCACCACCGAGCCGATCCCGGTGGTGCCGGCGGCGCATTATCTTTGCGGTGGCGTTGTCACCGACGTACACGGGCGCACATCGCTGTCCGGGCTCTATGCTGTTGGCGAGGTAGCCTGCACGGGTCTGCACGGGGCCAATCGTATGGCGAGCAATTCCTTGCTCGAGTGCCTGGTAATTGCCGATGCCGCGGCCGACGCGATCCGGGACGCCGTCGATACAACCGGGCCAATGCCGTCGATCCCGGACTGGGATGAAAGCCAGGTGACCGATGCTGATGAAGAAATCGTTGTCGCCCACAACTGGGATGAGCTGCGCCATTTCATGTGGGACTACGTCGGCATCGTGCGCAGCAGCAAGCGACTCGAGCGGGCGCGCAACCGGGTGGATTTGCTGCACGCGGAAATCAGCGAGTTCTACGGCAACTTCCGCATCAGTGGTGATCTCATCGAATTGAGAAACCTGGTCCAGGTGGCGGAGCTGATTATCCGCTCCGCGCTGAAACGCAAGGAAAGCCGGGGCCTGCATTACACACTCGACTATCCGCAGACCGACGACCGCAATCACTTGCGCGGCACGATCCTGCGCGCCGGCGATTTCAGTTGAGCGCCGGGCAACCCTTGCTCGACTACGCGCCGGCCGCCGATCTGCTGGCCGGCGATGTTGTCCTCGTGACCGGCGCGAGCCGTGGTATCGGGCGTGCCGTGAGCCTTGCCGCTGCAGCCTGCGGCGCGCAGGCGGTGGTGATGGCGCGCAACGTGAAACAACTCGAACAACTCGCCGATGAGATCGTGGCCGCCGGCGGTTTCGAACCCGGCATCATCCCCGTCAACCTAGAGGGCGCCAGTGCGGATGATTATCTCGATTTCGCACGCCTCATCGAGGAGCGTTACGGACGCCTCAATGGGCTCGTTCTGAATGCCGGCACGCTGGGTGAAATGGCACCTATGGCCACTTACGATCCGCTGACGTGGGCGCGCGTGTTTCAGCTCAACGTTCACAGCCAGTTTCTCCTGTTACAGGCGCTGCTGCCGTTGATGAATCGCGCTGCGCACGGGTCTATCATTTTTACGTCATCCGGGGTCGGGCGTCGCGGCCGCGCTTACTGGGGCGCTTATGCGGCAACGAAGTTCGCGAACGAAGGCATGATGCAAGTGCTTGCCGATGAACTCGAGACGAACAGCCCGGTGCGGGTAAACGCGCTTAACCCGGGGCGGGTGCGCACCGGGATGCGGGCGTTGGCGTATCCGGCCGAAGACCCGACCACCCTGCTCCAGGCGGCCGCGGTCGCGAACGCCTATTTGTATCTGCTCGGTGCCGACAGCATCGCTGTCCACGGCCAGAGCCTCGACGCCCAGGCCCCGCTCCCGCTCCGCGCTTAGGCGCGCGACAGTGCTTGCCGCCGATGCGGCACGCGCTTGCCGCATCGGTACGGCTTTCCGGCGGCGGCCACGGTAAATGCGGCATTTCATTGACGCTGTGCGGCCCTCGGCACCCGTCCGGTCGGGGTTTTGACGCTGTTTCTCCGCTGCTGGCGATCGTCATTTTGTTGGCTAAAAACGGATAAAGATTATATAAAACAGTAGCTTGTAATGAGTTCCGAGATACCATGTGATGTGTCGGTAAGACGGCAGTGGGAAAGTTGGCATGAATCTCGCTCTGTCCACGGCAATGTTTTCGTTCGTAGCTGAGTAAAGTATGTCCAGTCGACCTGAAATCACCATCGCTGCTACCAGCCCTGCGCCAGAGTGCCTGCCATCAACGGTGACAAGCATCCTGCCGATTTCGAGCGACAAGTCGCGTCACCAGAAACTCGTGTCCGATTCCACGGTGCTGAGAATGTCGACGGCGCTGCAGGCGAGCTTACATGTCAAAGACGTAGTCCACGCCTTCGCGAACGAGGTGCGCCGCCTGGTACGGGACGTGAGCCTGCGTTATCGCAACCGGACACGGGGCCTCGTTGTTGAGGACGGTACGAATCAGGTGCATCGCTGCAGCTATGATCTGCAGCTGCTCGGCGATTCGCTCGGCGAGATCGTTTTTACCCGCTCACATCCACTCAGCGAGCGCGATCAGGAGCTGTTGGAAATATCGTTGTGTGCGCTGATTTATCCCTTGCGCAACGCCCTGCTCTACGAACAGGCGCTGACCCAGGCGCTGAAGGATCCGCTCACCGGGGTAAACAACCGGGCGAGTATGGATGCCTATCTGAAACACCAGGTGCTCGTGTCGGAACGGCACAAGACCGCGCTGTCGCTAATCATGATCGATGTCGATTTATTCAAATCGATTAATGACACGTTCGGTCACGTCGTTGGTGACGTCGTGTTGCGGGCCGTTGCAAATGCCATCGTCACCTGCACCCGCGACAGTGACGTGGTGTTCCGTTATGGCGGTGAGGAATTCGCCGTTGTGCTGACAAACACGGAAGGTGCCGGTGCCGATTTTCTTGCCGAACGCATCCGTCAGTCGATTGAAGCGCTCGACATCGAAGCGTTGTCGAACCACACCAGCATCACCATCAGCGCCGGCGTCGCCCAACTCATTGACGGTGACACCGCGATGACCTTGCTACAGCGTGCCGATGAGTTGTTGTATCGCGCCAAACAAACCGGCCGTAACCGGATAGTAGCGTCTTCGACGGTTTAACGCGGTAGCGCTGACGCGCGCCGCTCAGGCTTCCAGCCGACGGACGAACTCGGTCTCATCAATCATCTCCACGCCGAGGCGTTCGGCCTTCTCCGCCTTGCTGCCGGCATCCGCGCCGACGACGACGAGATCAGTCTTCTTCGACACGCTGCCGGTCACCTTCGCTCCGCGCGCGACCAGCGCCTGGCGGGCTTCATCGCGGGTCATTGTGGTCAACGTTCCCGTCAGCACGACGGTCTGGTCGCTGAAACGCGATTCGATCTTTGCCGGCGGTTCGATTTTCGGCCATTGGACACCGGCGTCGATGAGTCGCTGCACCACCGCGCGATTCTCTTCGGCGGCAAAATATTCCACGACTGAACGGGCAACCACCGGTCCGACATCCGGGATCGCCTGCAACGCTTCCTCGTCTGCGTGGGTGATGGCTTCGAGCGTGCCCAACGACGCCGCGAGGCTGGCCGCGGTGGTCTCGCCGACCTCGCGGATGCCGAGCGCGTAAAGGAACCGGGGCAAGCTTGTCTGCTTGCTGCGGGTAATCGCGTCGACCAGGTTCGCGGCCGATTTCTCCGCCATCCGATCAAGTTCAACGAGCGTCGCCTCGTCGAGGCCATACAACTCGTCCGGGGTATTCACGAGCCCGGCGCGAGACAATTGTTCGATAATCTTGCTGCCAAGTCCGTCGATATCCATTGCCCGCCGCGAAGCAAAATGAATCAGCGCCTGAATGCGCTGGGTCAGAGCCTGCTCCGGCACGGAATCGGGCATGTGAAATTCGACGCTGTCAGCCGGGCGGGCTTCAGGAATCACCCGCACGACGGCTGGAATAACGTCGCCGGCGCGCCGCACCACAACCGTGTCGCCGACGCGCACATCCTTGCGCCGGATTTCGTCTTCGTTATGCAGCGTTGCATTCGTCACCGTGACGCCGCCGACGACGACGGGCTCGAGGCGCGCAACCGGAGTCAACTGCCCGGTGCGGCCGACCTGGACGTCGATATCCAGCACCCGAGTGGTCGCTTCTTCCGGCGGAAACTTGTAGGCAATCGCCCAGCGCGGTGCTTTCGCAACGTGCCCCAGTCGGCGCTGGTCGGCGAGGTCATTGACCTTGAACACGCTGCCGTCGATTTCATAACCCAGCATGGCGCGCCGGTCGCCGAGCCGGCGGTAGTAATCGAGGCAGGCATCGAGCCCGGTCACGAGTTCGGTCTCGGGTGACACCGGCAGTCCGGCAGCACGCAGATAATCGAGTACGCCGGCCTGGGTTGGCGGCACGATCAGACCTTCGGCATGGCCGATGCCGTAACAGTAGATCGACAACGGGCGACTCGCCGTCACTTTCGGATCGAGCTGACGCAGACTGCCCGCGGCCGCGTTGCGAGGATTGACGAACAACTTCGCGCCGAGTGCCGCCTGTTCGCGGTTCAGGCGCGCGAAATCCCCGGACATGAAAAAGATCTCACCCCGAATCTCGACCACGGCGGGTGCCGAGCGGACGTCGAGCTGCAGCGGGATGTGCTCGATCGTGCACACGTTCGCCGTGACGTCTTCTCCCGTGGTGCCGTCGCCGCGTGTCGCCGCACGCACGAGCGTCCCGTGTTCATACACGAGGCTGATCGCCAGGCCGTCGAGTTTGGTCTCGGCCACGTACTCGATCGGCTCACGTTCGAGGCGCGCACGGATACGCTGATCGAACTCCGTGAATTCTTCTTCGGTGAGCGCGTTGGCAAGCGAACGCATCGGCTCGAGGTGCGTTACCGGAGAGAATGTTGCGCTCACCTGACCGCCAACCTTCTGGGTTGGCGAGGCAGCGGATTGCTGCTCGGGATAGCGCGATTCGAGCGCTTCGAGTTCGCGCATCAGGCGGTCGAACTCCGCGTCCGGCAGAATCGGATCGTCGAGGACGTAGTAGCGGAAATTATGCCGGGTCAACGCTTCGCGCAATTCGCGGATGCGGGCGATATCGGTCTCAGCGGACATTCGAAAACGGGTTTGCCTGGCGCCTCATTTTGTCGATCGTGACGCCGTCGAGCAGCGCCTGCGGCGCGCTGTAGAGATCCGCGGACAAGGTTTCGGCCAGCCGCTGCGCGGTATTGAGAAACAGCTCAAATGCGACCGCCCCGTCGAGCGGGCCTGGCAGCTGCAGGAACATCGCGAGGCCCGGCGTAGCAAGACTGTCGACGCGATCGAGATCGAAATATCCCGGTTCAACCATGTTCGCGACGCTGAACAAAGGTTGCTCAGTGCGCAGTTCGCCGGCACCGTAGTGGTGAAATATTTTCATATCCCCGTACCGCAGGCCCACGGCGTTCATCGCCTGGACGATGGCGGTGCCGGCGAATTCGTGTTTGTCGGGCGGACGCACATACAGCGCGATGATTGCCGGTTCGATCGCAGCGCCTGGTGCGGGCGGCGCTTCATCATCGAACGTCAGTTCCATCTGGTTCTCCCGCGCCCGCCGCGGTCGCGCCGGGTCCGCATCGCCGGAACGCGTGATCGACGGTAGTTCGATTGCCGGTTCGTCGGTGGGAATGATCAATTCGTCATCGTGCGCGTAGTCCGCTTCGGCGTCGCTTGCCGGCTCGAGGTGATCGCTCTGCACGGGCGCTTTCGGCTTTGCCCGCGTGCCGCCCTTGCGGCGCGGCTTGAATGTGGGCCGACGCTTTTCGAAGCGTACGCGTTGATTACGATTATGTTTGCGCCGACCGCCGAGGTAGATCGCGACAACGATCGCCGCGCCTATGAGAAGCAGCAGGAAGCGGAGGGAAAACAACGACTCGAACATGCGGTTCGGGTGCGGATCAGGGGCAGGCCACGGCTTGGCAACTGGGCATCGTCATCGCGCTCAGCTTGCCGCCGCCATCTCGACGGCCTCATCCATGTTCACCGAAACGAGGCGCGACACGCCGGCCTCGTGCATCGTCACACCCACGAGTTGTTCCGAAATTTCCATTGTGATCTTGTTATGCGTGACGCAGATGAACTGGACCGTCTGCGACATGGTTTTGAGCATTTTCGACAGCCGCACGACATTCGCGTCGTCGAGTGGCGCATCCACCTCGTCGAGCAGGCAAAACGGCGCCGGGTTGAGTTCGAACAGTGAAAACACGAATGACAGCGCGGTCAGCGCTTTTTCGCCGCCGGACAGCAAGTGAATCGTGCTGTTGCGCTTGCCCGGGGGGCGTGCCATCACGGTAACCCCGGTCTCGAGCAGGTCCTCGCCGGTCAGTTCGAGATAGGCGTGCCCACCGCCAAACAGGATCGGGAACATTTTCTGCATCCCTGAATTTACCTTGTCGAACGTTTCCTTGAAGCGGGTTCGCGTCTCGCGATCGATCTTGCGGATCGCGCCTTCGAGCGTATCGAGTGCTTCGCTCAGATCCTTGTGTTGCGAATCGAGATATTCCTTGCGTTCGGACAATTGCGAGAATTCGTCGATGGCCGCAAGGTTGATGGGACCGAGACGTTCGATCCGTCGCCGCACCTTCTCGAGTCGTTCCGCCCAGGTCGCTTCGTCGGCGCCGGGCTCCAGCGCTTCGAGCAATTCGGCCGCGGTATATTCGGTCTGCTTCAGGCGCTGTTCCACTTCCTGTTGCCGCACCTGCACGGCGCGTTCTTCGAGCCGTGCCTGGTCGAGAATTTCGCGTTGCGCTTCAACCGCGCGTTCCGCGCCGAGTCGCGCTTCGTCGTTGCCCTTGATCTCGGCCTCAAGATTCTCGAGCACTTCGCGCGCTGCGCCAAGCGCCTTCTCGCTGTCGACCCGTTCGGCCAGTGCCCGTTCAAGCTGGGTCTTTAAATCCTCTTGCGGTTCGAGGGTCGATGCCATCGCCGTTTCAAGATCGGTGCAGCGTCCGGCGAGCTCATGTTGTTGACGTTCATTGCGTGACAGCGCGAGCTGCAGTGATTCGCGGCTGGAGCGCAAGCCTTCGAGTTTCAGCGCCGTGGCATGGCGCGCCTCGCGGGCGTCGCGCCAGGTGCCGCGTGCCGCGTCCAGCGCCTGCTGCACGGCGTCGCGGTTTGCGACCAGCGTGTCGTGTCGCAAGTCGAATTGCGCAAGCCGCGCGCGGATCGCTTCGAGAGTTGACAATGCGGTGGCTGCGGCCGCTTCCCCGCCCGTGAATTTTTCCTGCAGCGCACTGATTTCGTGGCGTATTGTTTCCGCCCGCTCGCGCTGACGGTCGAGCGTCGTGTCGAGCCGCGCGAGGTCGGTCTTCAGAACGGTCGTCTCCTGCGCCGTCGTGGCCAGCGCAACGTCCACATCGGCTTCCCGCGCTTCGCAATCGGCCACCGCCTGCTGCGCCTCCTCCAATGCGCTCTGTGCGGCTTCGATCCGGCTCGCGTTCTTCGCGATATCCCGGCGCAGCTCCTCGAGGGCGCTCTCGCGCGCGAGAATTCCGGGTTCGGCCTCGGCGCCGCCATTGATTTGTACCCATCCGGGACCAAGCCAGTAACCGTCGCGCGTGATTACCGATTCGTGCGCTGCGAGCGAGCCGGCGCGTTGCCTCGCTTCGTCGATCGAATCCGCGGTGTAGACGCCCGCCAACAGGCTCGCAAGCGGCCATTTCGAGCGTACTTTCGCCGCCAGGGAGCCGTCGGCCGCGGCATTGCCGGTGGCTTCTTCGTCGACGAATGTCGCTAATGCTGTAGGCATCGTGGATCGATTCGCGGTTAGTGCGCGCTCGACACTGCCGTTGGCGCAAACCGCGCCGAGCGGCACCTTCATGGCCATTTCGACCGCACTTTCCCAGCCGCGCTCGATTTCGATCTGCTCGGCGAGCAGATCCGGGTCGCCGAGGCCGATTTCCGCCAGCCATGCCTGCAGTTCGCCCTGGTTCTCCCGCAAGGCCGCATCCTGTAGCGCTGCCAGCGACGCTTCGCGGCCCTTCAGCGTGGCCAGGATTGTGCGCAATTCATGCAATTCGTCGCCGTAGCGAAATGTCTGCTGGCGCGCTTCGGCAACGCTGGATTTGATCTCGTCGCGTCGCACGAGCTGTTCGTCGTGGCGCTTTTCCGCCGCCATGAGCGCGTTACGCAAGGTATTGATTTCCGCCTCGAGCGTGAGGGTGGACAGTCCGCGCTGTTCGGACTCGAGTCCCTCGAGGCGTTCACGGGCACCGGAAATGCCTTCCCGCAGATGCTCGATGCGCATCTGCTCGGCGTGTTCTTCGCGCGACACTTCACCCCGTTCGCGATTGAACGTGTCCCATTCGGCCTGCCATGCCTGAGCCTTCGCTTCGGCTTCCTGCAGAGCCGCGTTGGCTTGTTCGGCCGTTTGTTCATGTTCGGCCGCCGCAGGCTCGAGCTCCGTGAGCTGGCGGACAATGTCGGCGATGGCCGCGGCGTCGTTGTGCAGCAGTTCGTTCATCTCCTCGAGCGCCTTGCGCGAACGCGTGAGGTCATTCTCGAGCGAGGTCTTGCGCTCCTCGGCGTGTTGCAAGGCTTGTTCGAGGCGCGATATTTCAGCGCTTTTGGCGTAGAACTCGCTCTGCACCCGATTGAAATTGTCGGTTGCCTGGGTTTGCTCGTCGCGCTTCTGCGTTTGCTGCGTCTCGATGTTGCGCAGTTCTGCCGTTGCCGCCTCCATGCGCGTCTGGATTTCACCGATGGTTTGAGCCTGTTCCGTACGGGCGCGATCGATCTCGCGCCAGCGCAGGGCAAGCAGTTGGGCGTCGGTGAGACGCTCTTCGGTTTTCAGCGTCTGATAGCGTTCGGCGGCGCGCGCCTGGCGTTGCAGATGGGCGAGTTGCTTCGTGATTTCCTCGCGAATGTCGTCGAGACGTTCGATGTTTTCTTTCGTATGCCGGATTCGGGTCTCGGTTTCCCGGCGGCGTTCCTTGTACTTCGAAATTCCGGCGGCTTCTTCGAGGAAGCCGCGCAGTTCCTCGGGTTTTGCTTCGACCACCCGGGAAATCATACCCTGTTCGATGACGGAGTAGCCGCCGCGCGCACCGAGGCCCGTGCCGAGGAAAACGTTCGTGACATCCTTGCGCCGGCAGCGCGTGCCATTCAGTTGATACGTCGATACGCCGTCGCGGGTGAGCGACCGCTTGATCGAGATCTCACCGTAGCCTGCGTACTGGCCGCCGAGCGTACCGTCCGAATTGTCGAACACGAGTTCGACGGAAGCCTGACCGACGGGTTTACGCGAGTTCGAGCCATTGAAAATGACGTCGGCCATCGAGTCGCCGCGCAGCTGTTTGGCTGACGATTCACCCATTACCCACTGCAGCGCATCAATGATGTTCGACTTGCCGCAGCCGTTCGGTCCGACCACGCCGGTCAGGTTTACGGGGAGCGTCAGCGTGGTGGGATCGACGAAGGATTTAAAGCCGGCAAGCTTGATTTTGGAGATGCGCATAGGGCGGCAAGCATACCCTATGCGAAACGCGCCGCACAATAATATAAATCACTTTATAAAAAAACGATAATTAATTGTTTTATATAAATATATAAGGATTATTAATGTACTTTCTCAGTACTGGGAGCGAACCGGCCCCGAGCCCCTGGCGGTAACCGATCGCGCACCTGTCAGAGCGCGCCCGATGAACGGAGTCACGCCTTCGTCGGTGTTGCGCTTGTGATATCGTAGCGCGCTGATTAACCGCACATGTCAAGTTGTCACCGTGAGCAGCAAACCTACCCGTAGCCTCGACACATTCGCCAATCCGAAACCGCAGCGCGACTACACCATCCGTATACAACTGCCCGAATTCACGTGCCTGTGCCCGCTCACGGGACAGCCGGATTTCGCCAACATGCTGCTCGAATACGTGCCGGACGAGCGCTGCGTGGAATTGAAAGGTCTGAAGCTCTATATCTGGTCGTACCGCGACGACGGCGCATTTCACGAAGCCGTGACGAACCAGATCCTGGACGACGTTGTCGCGGCCTGTGCGCCCCGTTTTGCCCGCTTGACGGCCGAGTTCAACGTCCGCGGTGGCACGTATCCGACGATCACGGCGGAATACCGCGCTGCCGGCTGGCAGGCGCCGGCACCCGTCACGCTGCCATGAAGCCTTCGACGCGCAAGTCCGCCGGTCTGCGTCACGGCGCGGGCTACGTCCTGCGCGGTCTGCGCCTGATCCGCGAACCGAGCGTGCGGGTCTACGTCATCATTCCCTTACTGATCAACATCGTGTTGTTTTCCCTCGGCATCGTGAGCATTGCCTGGGGCCTCGACCTGGTCATGGACCGCTTCCTGCCCGATTGGCTCGACTGGCTGCGATTCTTGCTCTGGCCGCTGTTTTTGATTGCCGCGCTCGTGATTGTGTTTTATGGCTTCTCTATTCTCGCGAATCTTGTCGCAAGTCCGTTCAATGGCATGCTGGCCGCCGCCGTGGAGCGTCACCTGACCGGCAAAACGGAGGAAATCCCCTTCAGTTTCAAAACGTTGTGGCGGGAAGCTTTGCGCACTATCGGGGCTGAACTGCGCAAACTCGCTTATTTCGTGCTGTGGGCGCTGCCGTGCCTGCTGTTATTCGTGATCCCGGGGATCAATGTTATTGCCGCGCCGCTGTGGTTCGCGTTCGGTGCGTGGATGCTCGCCATCGAGTACGTCGATTGCCCGCTCGGAAACCACGGCCAACCCTATCCGGCGGTGAAGCTGAAGCTGCAGCCGCAGCGACGCCTCGCACTCGGCTTCGGCAGCAGCCTCATGGCGTTGACGATGATTCCGGTGATTAATTTTATCGCCATGCCGGTCGGGGTGGCCGCGGCGACCGCGCTGTATCTTGAAGAACTCGACGGAGACTGACGCGCTGGCTGTAGCGGGTAATGCCACCAGCACGATAACACCGCGCGGGCGTTTCGCGCCCTCGCCGACAGGGCCCCTGCACCTCGGATCCATTGTCGCGGCGCTCGCGAGCTACCTTGACGCGCGCCACCGGCGTGGCCGCTGGAGCGTACGAATCGACGACATCGATCCGCCGCGCGTGCAACCCGGCGCAGCAGCGTCCATCCTCGCCACGCTGGAGGCCTGCGGCTTCGAATGGGATGGCGCGGTGACCTACCAGAGCGCCCGTCACGCGTGCTACGAGCAGGCGCTCGCGCGCCTGTGCGATGCCGGACGCACGTTCCCGTGCGCCTGCACACGCAAGGATTTTTCCGGGCGGGTTTATCCTGGCACGTGTCGCGACGGCATCGTCGCGGGTCGAAGCGCGCGGACACTGCGATTGCGCATTGATGACGGGTGTGTGCGCTTCGACGATCGAATCGCGGGCGCGGTTATTCGGCAGCCGGCGCGCGAGTTCGGAGATTTCGTGCTGCGGCGGGCGGGCGGCCACTATGCCTACCATCTCGCCTGTGTCGTTGACGATGCCGACGCCGGGATTACACATATTGTGCGCGGGGCCGACCTGCTGGATTCGACGGCGCCGCAGATTGTCCTGCAAGGTCTGCTGGGCTACCCCACGCCAAACTACGCGCACATTCCCGTGGTTGTAAACGCGGCGGGCGACAAGCTCAGCAAACAGACGTTTGCGGCACCGATCGAGCGCGCGGGGGTGGCCGAGGCGATCTTCACGGGCCTGCAATTCCTGCGTCAGGATCCGCCCGTGGCGCTGCACGGCGCGTCGCCGGCAGAACTGCTGACGTGGGCAATCCCGCGTTGGCGGATCGTGGCGCTGCGACCGGGCGAGCTGCCCGGCACACCGGACGTGAGCGACTAGCCGCGGTTGGCGCGGCTGAAGGCCTCGCGCAGCGTGGTGTAATCGCGCGCAACATCCAGCGCCGGATAGTCGGCGACAACCTTGTCCGGCGGGCAGAACAGCACACCATAATCCGCTTCCTGCAGCATCGAAATGTCGTTATAGGAATCACCGGCCGCGAAGATCGTGTAATTCAGCGAGCGGAACGCCTTCACTGCCGCGCGCTTCGGATCCGGCTGGCGCAACCGGTACCCCGTGATCCGGCCATCGTCGGCGATTTCGAGACGGTGGCACAGCAACATCGGGTCGCCGAGCTTGCGCGCGAGGGGACCCCCGAGCTCGTAGAATGTATCCGAGAGGATCGCCACCTGAAACTCGCCGCGCAGCCAGTGGAGAAACTCTGCCGCCCCCGGCAAGGGTTCCAGTGCGTCGGCCGCGGCCTGGATATCGGCAAAGCGCAGTCCATGCTCGTCCATTAAACCGAGGCGGTAGGTCATGAGTTCGTCGTAGTCGGGAATGTCACGCGTTGTCACTTTCAGTGCGTCGATCCCGGTCCGTTCGGCAAGGCCGATCCAGATCTCCGGGACCAGAACGCCTTCGAAATCCAAACATGCTATGTTCATAAACTGTCCAATTTGTCCTGTCTGTGGTGGCCCGGCCTGTATCCGCAGTTGTCGCCAGACGAACGGTCGCAAGGAATCGCGCGTGACGAAAACGTCGGGGAGTCTAGCAAAGTACCTGCGGCAACCGTATGCCGGTGTGTGCGCCGCCGGCGTTGCCGTGTTGCTATTGCTCGGCGGTGCGTCGGCGCAGGCCGAATCACCCCCCGCGGCCCCGGACGCCGCAGTCCGGGCAGCGGCTGTTGCGTTGTTCCGCAATCACGCGGTGCTGCGCGTCAATGGCCGGCAATACACGCTGAAGGCAGGAAAATCCACGCCGGAGGGCGTTCTGCTCGTCGAGTCGAACAGCGAAACCGCCATCGTCGAAATCGGCGGTGAACGGCTGACCTTGCGCCTCGATGGCAAGATTGTCGGTCATTACCCGCGCGGCATTGCGGCAAAGACGCTGCAGCTCTACCCCGACGCCAGCGGTCACTATGCCGTTGACGGCATGATCAACGGCAACCGGATCCATTTTCTGATCGACACCGGCGCGACATCGGTGTCGATCAACAAGTCGACGGCAAAGCGGATCGGGCTGCTATACCGCGTGGATGGCAAGCCCACGTTCGTGGAAACGGCCGCCGGGGTGGTGCCGGCGTACCGCGTGCAGTTTGACGAGGTTTCGGTGCGTAACGTTACGCTGAAACGGGTTGAGGGTCTGGTACTCGACGGTGACTATCCACGCGTAGCCCTGCTCGGCCAGTCGTTTCTCAACCGGCTCGATATGCGCCGGGCCGGCCAGATGCTCGAACTACAGGAACGCTGAACGCTATTGCGCCTGCTCAGCCGGCATCTTCAAGCCGGCTGCGATCCCACAATACTTCCGCCCCGCCATCGCGCCGCGCGAGCGTACGTGCGAGCACGAACAGCAGATCCGAGAGGCGATTGACGTATTCGAGCAGTGCGGCATTGACGCTTTCGTCGGCGGCGAGCGAGACAATGGCACGCTCGGCGCGTCGGCACACCGCGCGCGCAAGATGGCAATGCGCGGCGGCGCGGGTGCCGCCCGGCAAAATGAATTCCTTCAGCGGCGGCAGCGTCTCGTTCCACTGATCAATGGCGCGTTCGAGGCGTTCGACGGCAGTGCCCGGCAACAGCGATGAACCCGGGATCGACAACTCGCCGCCGAGATCGAACAGGTCGTGCTGAATCGCGAGCAGCACGTTGCGTGTCTCCGCATCGGGGATATTCCCGAGCAGGACGCCGAGCAATGAGTTCAGTTCGTCGACATCACCCATGGCACGGACTCGCGCCGCGTCTTTCGGGGTTCGCTCGCCGTCGCCGAGACCAGTCGTGCCGGCATCACCGGTACGGGTATAGATTTTCGAGAGCCGGTGTCCCATCGGTGTGGTGCGCATCTTGATTGATTAGCGCGAGACTCTAATCGCGCCCCCGGGGCCTGTCAAAGCAAACGCCGGCGACCGATCGCGTGAGCCTGCGGAGCTTGATAGAATCCGCGGCTGTCAACAGCGCAGACCGTGCGCGTCTCAGTTCGCAAATTCATGCCCGAAACCTTACAGCCCGCCGCGCCCGCGCCACCGAGTGATCCGCGTTACTCGATCGTGGTGCCGTGCTACAACGAACAGGACAACATCGTCGCGCTCGCGGCGGAGATTCTCGCGGTCACCGGCGCCGACCCGGCGTTCGAGCTGATCGTGGTCGATGACTGCAGTACGGACGCGACGCGGGCCCGCCTTGTCGCCGCACGTGCCACGCTCGCCGGTCCGCTGCGCCTGGTAACGCATCAAGCGAACGGCGGCCAGAGTGCGGCGATCTGCAGCGGGGTCGATGCCGCCCGCGGCGAGTGGATCGTGACGCTCGATGGCGATGGTCAGAATGACCCTGCGGACATCCCGAAGCTGATCCGCATGCTCGACTCTGTGTCCGGCGCCCGGCCGATTATCTGCGGCCACCGCACGACGCGTCGCGACACGTTCGTGCGGCGTCTGTCATCGCGTATCGCGAATGCCGTACGCGGTGGTCTGCTGCGCGACGAAACCCCGGACACTGGTTGTGGTCTCAAGCTGATTCACCGCCAGGCGTTCCTGCGGTTGCCCCGCTTTGATCACATGCATCGCTTCCTGCCGGCGCTGGTACGGCGCGACGGCGGCAGCGTGATATCGGTGCCGGTTGGCCATCGCGCCCGCCAGGGCGGTGTCTCGAAATATGGCATCCACAACCGGCTGTGGGTCGGGATTGTGGATATCGTCGGCGTAATGTGGCTCGTCCGGCGCCGTTTTAAACCGACGAATAATGAGGAAATCTAGATGACTACCGAACAGATATGGATCGGGGTCGGACTACTGGGCCAGGTATTGTTCGGATCGCGCATGCTGGTGCAATGGATCGCGAGCGAACGCGAGGGTCGCAGTATCGTGCCAACCGTGTTCTGGTATATCAGTATTGCCGGCGGTGCCGTTTTACTCAGCTACGCTATTTATCGTGGCGACCCGGTTTTCATCCTGGGTCAGGCCGCGGGCAGCCTCGTCTATCTGCGCAACCTCTACTTCATCCATCGCGAGAGGCGCGCACCGACCGGGTGAGCGCAATGTCGTCGTTTTCCGGCAGCGCACCGGTGGCCACGCGCGCCGAGTGCGCGCAGCTCGGCTACCTGCTTGCGGCTGCCTGCGTCGTGTTGTTCACCGATGCGACGACGAAGGAGTTGCACGGCACCGCCGTGTTTTACGCCAGCCTCGTGCGCGAAATTATCGATTCGGGGTCGTGGACCGGTATTTACGCGGATGCTCACGCCTATCTGCTGAAACCGCCGCTCGTGGTCTGGTCGAGCGCGCTCAGCGCGAAGATCTTCGGCCTCACGAATTTCAGCGTGACGCTCGTCTCGCGGCTCGCGGGGGTCGCGTGCATTGCACTGGTCTATCTTATCGTGCGCCGCTGGTGGTCGCATCCGGTGGCGTGGATCGCGGCATTCGTCATGCTGACGAACAGCACGTTCGTGCAGTTCACGGCGACCCTGCGAATGGATTCGCTGCTTCAGTTTGGCTTTCTGCTCAGTCTCGCCGGCTGGGCGTGGCGCGATGCGCGCTGGGGCGCGGCGGCCGTATTTGGCGGCGTCACGATCGCCGTGTTGAGCAAGGGCCCGATCGGTTTTGCCGGGGTACCACTGCTCCTTTGTCATGCGGCAATGTTGCGGCAAAGCCCGGTCCGCCCAGGCGGGTGGCGCTGGCTGTGGCTGTTGAGCCCGATTGCCTTGTGGTATGGCTGGCTCGTCCTTATGCATGGCGCTGCACCGTTTCGCGAACTCGGCGCGGATACGTTGCGCGCAACCGCGGCGCCCGATCTTGATCGCTGGCAGTCGGTGTTGGCGGAGTACGTGGTCAAGCCGGCGCGTCGCTATTGGCCGTGGCTGCCGTTCATGCTGCTCGGATTCGGGCTCAGCATCGCGCGCATGGCCGATCCGGCGCGTGCGCGTGCGGAACGCCTCACCTATTTGTGGGTGCTGCTGTGGGCCGCTGCCGTGGTCACCGGTGCCGTGGTGAAACCCGACCATGACATCCGCTACTTCTACCCCGCGCTGCCCGTGTTCGGCCTGTTCGCCGCGCTTGCGATCCTGCTGCTGGCACGCGGCCGTTTTCCGTCACGTGTGCCGGCCCTGGTGTTCGCGGCGCTGTGCCTCGTCGTTGGTGTCCGCGAACTCAGTGGCGCCGGTGCACGTGATACACGCGAGGAGATCGCGGCAATCCGCAACGCTCTGGGTGAACGCGAGGCGACGCTTGCGATCGGCGGCTTCCCGGTGCCGCCAACACAGGCCCGACGGCAGAACACGCATCGCGACTGGATCCATTTTTATACCGGCACCGTACCGGAAGTTCTGGCCTGGTCGCAGGTGCGCGAGCGGGAACCGGATTTTTCCGGTGGCGTGTTCCTCACCGACAGCCGCGGCAACGACGCCTGGCTCAAAGCGCTGAATCTCAAAGCGAAGTACGTGACGAATGAGATGATCTACGCGGTGCCGAAATGATTCTCCAGTGGTACTTCATGCGCGAGATATTGCGCGCGTTCGGCATGCTGATTGGCGGCCTGCTGATGATCTACCTGAGCACCCGCTTCGCGTCCTACCTCGGACAGGCGGCTGAAGGAAAAATCGCCGCGGACCATATTTTCAAACTTGTGTCGCTGAAGATGGTGGTGTCGCTGAAGGATTTGATCCCGATGAGCCTCTATCTCGGCGTATTCACCGCTGTGATCCGGATGCAGCGCGATTCCGAGTTAACCGCCATTCGCGCGGCTGGCGGCGGACACCAATTACTGATTGTGGCGACGCTGAAACTGTCGCTGCTTGCCGCCGTTATTGTCGCCGCCATTACCTTGTACGCCGAACCGCGGGCAGAGCTGACGCTCGTTGAAATCCGCAATCAAACGGAAAACGAAGCGACCATTGCCGGGGTCAAGGCCGGACGTTTCAAGGAACTGAGCGGCGGCAAGCGCATTTTCTATGCCGAGTCGGTGGCCGAAGATGAGCGTACGCTCGAAAGCACGTTCGTGCAGGTGCACGGCGAGACCGAGATTGGCTTGATGCGCGCGACCGACGCCTTTGTGGAGACGGACCAAAAATCTCGCGATCGCTTCGCCGTCTTCACCGACGGGATCAGCTACGCGGGCATGCCGGGTGCGCTCGATTATGTGATCACGCGGTTCACGCGCTACGCGCTGCGGATCGAGAACAATTCGCCGCAGGATCTCAGTGGTAATGTGAACTACATCCACACCGGTGAGCTGTTCAAATTCCGCGGGCCAATCTACTCCGCGGAGTTCCAGTGGCGGCTGTCGTCGGCGATCGCGACGCTGCTGTTGCCAATATTAGCTATACTAATTGGTCTGGCCAGCCGCGGTTCCAGCTGGTATCTCGGACTGATCACCGCGGTGTCGGTCTATTTCGTGTACAGCAATATTCTCGGTGTCGGGAAATCCCTGATCAAGAAGGGCGCGCTTGCGCCGAGTATTGGATTGTGGATTTTCCACCTTGTGCTCGTCGCCGCGATCGTGGGCCTGCTCGTGCTGCAACGTCGCCCGAGCGGATTGCGCCGACGGAAACGCCAGGAATTGTTGCGCACACCACGCCTGCGTTAGAAAAACTGCAAGACCAGACGATACAACTTATGACCACGAGACAGAAACTCGAAGCCTTGCTGGAACAGCGTATCGCCGTGATCGACGGCGCGATGGGTACCATGATCCAGCAGCACCAGCTCGACGAGCGTGCGTTCCGGGGCGACCGCTTCGCGGATCACAGCCTTGATCTGAAAGGTAATAACGACCTGCTGACCTTGACCCGGCCGGATATCATCGGCGGCATCCACCGCGCGTTTCTCGATGCCGGCGCGGATATTATCGAGACGAACACGTTTAATTCCACGCGAATCGCGCAAACCGATTACGCGCTTGCGGAGCTGGCTTACGAACTGAACGACGCGGGCGCGAAGCTCGCGCGCGAGGTGGCTGATGCCTACACCGGGGAACACGGCCGCGATGTCTTCGTCTGCGGCGTGCTCGGCCCGACGAACCGCACCGCGTCCGTGTCTCCCGACGTAAACGATCCCGGTGCACGCAACACGGACTTCGAAGAACTGCGACTCGCCTACACCGAGGCGACGCGCGGACTGATCGCCGGCGGTGCGGATATGCTGCTGGTTGAAACCATCTTTGACACCTTGAATGCGAAGGCCGCGCTGTTCGCGATCGACGAAGTGTTCGAAGAACTGGGGCTCACCCTGCCGCTGATGATCTCGGGCACGATTACCGATCGCAGCGGGCGCACGCTGACGGGCCAGACCACCGAAGCGTTCTGGAATTCCGTGCGTCATGCGGCGCCATTCAGCATCGGGCTCAATTGCGCGCTCGGGGCCGCCGATCTGCGGCCGTATGTCGAGGAACTGTCGCGCATCGCCGACACCCGGATCAGCGTGCACCCGAACGCGGGACTGCCGAATGAGTTCGGTGAATACGACGAGTCCCCGGCCGCGATGGCCGCGGTGCTCGACGAATTCGCCGCGGCGGGATTCCTGAACCTCGTCGGCGGGTGTTGCGGCACGACTCCGGCGCATATCCATGCCATTGCGGAAGCGGCGCGGCGTTATCCGCCGCGCGCGGTGCCGAGCGTCGATCAGGTCTGCCGCCTGAGCGGACTCGAGCCGCTGAACATCACCCCGGAAGTGGGCTTCGTCAACGTCGGCGAGCGCACGAATGTCACCGGATCGCCCAAATTCTCGCGCCTCATCAAGGAGAACAAGCTCGAGGAAGCGCTCGACATCGCCCGTCAGCAGGTCGATAACGGGGCCCAGATTATCGACGTCAACATGGACGAAGGTCTGCTCGATTCGGAAGCCTTGATGGTCGAGTTCATGAATCTGATCGCGTCCGACCCGGACATTTCTCGTGTGCCGATCATGGTTGATTCCTCGAAATGGAGCGTGATCGAAGCCGGGCTCAAATGCCTCCAGGGCAAGGGCGTCGTCAATTCGGTCAGTCTCAAGGAAGGTGAGGATGCGTTTCGCGAGCGAGCGCGCCTCGTGCGCCGTTACGGCGCGGCGGTTGTAGTCATGGCATTCGACGAGCAGGGTCAGGCCGATACGGCCGCGCGCAAGTTCGAGATTTGCGAACGCTCGTACCGGATCCTCACAAAAGATGTCGGCTTTCCGCCCGAAGACATTATTTTCGATCCGAATATTCTCACGATCGCCACCGGGCTCGAGGAGCACAACGAGTATGCCCTCGCGTTCTTCGAGGCCGTTCGCCAAATCAAGCAACACCTGCCGCATGCCCTGGTCAGCGGCGGACTGAGTAATGTGTCGTTTTCCCTGCGTGGCAACAATCCCGTGCGCGAGGCGATTCACGCCGTGTTCCTCTATCACGCGTTCAAGGCCGGACTCGACATGGCCATCGTTAACGCGGGCCAACTCGGAATTTACGACGAGATCGAGCCTGAGCTGCTCGAACTCGTCGAAGATGTCGTGCTGAACCGACGCAACGATGCAACGGATCGGCTCGTCACATTCGCCGAGACCGTCAAGGGTGAGGTGAAGCAAGCCGATGCGGTGGAAGCCTGGCGTCAGGGCAGCGTTGGCGAGCGGCTGAGTCATGCGCTCGTCAAAGGAATCGCGGATTACATCGAAGCCGATACGGAAGAAGCCCGGTTGCAGGTCGAACGCCCGCTGCAGGTGATCGAAGGGCCGCTGATGGACGGCATGAACGTCGTCGGCGATTTGTTCGGCTCGGGCAAGATGTTTCTGCCGCAGGTCGTGAAAAGTGCGCGCGTGATGAAGAAGGCGGTGGCCTACCTGCTGCCGTTCATCGAGGCGGCGAAGGCGGCGGGCGACGATGCGAAAGCCTCGGGAAAGATCATCCTCGCCACGGTCAAGGGCGATGTGCACGATATCGGCAAGAACATCGTTGGCGTGGTACTGCAGTGTAATAATTTTGAGGTCATCGATCTTGGCGTAATGGTTGCCTGCAACGATATTCTGGATGCGGCCGTGCGCGAGGAAGCCGATGTCGTCGGGCTGAGCGGTCTGATCACGCCGTCGCTCGACGAGATGGTCTTTGTGGCGCGCGAAATGGAGCGCCGCAAACTGCATCTGCCCTTGCTGATTGGCGGCGCGACCACGTCGCGTGCCCACACCGCGGTGAAAGTTGAGCCGGCCTACTCCGGTGGTCCGGTCGTGCACGTGAAAGATGCCTCGCGCGCCGTCGGTGTGACCACCACTCTGTTGAGTGACGAGCTACGCGGCGGCTTCGCCAGCAAGATCCGTGACGAGTACGCGACGGTGCGCGAACGCCACGCGCAGCGTCAGGCGGGGGTCGACTGGCTCGAGCTGCATCAGGCGCGCGAAAACAAGTTCAATACCGACTGGCTGAATTACGCGCCGCCGAAACCATGCAGGCTCGGGCTGCAGGTGTTCAAGGACTATCCGCTGGCGGAACTTGTCGACTATATCGACTGGACACCGTTTTTCGTGGCGTGGGAACTTGCGGGCAAGTTTCCGCGCATCCTCGATGATGAGGTTGTCGGCCCACAAGCGCGTGAGCTGTACGCGGATGCACGTGCGATGCTCGATGAGATCGTGCGTGATGACTTGCTCCAGGCGCACGGCGTGGTTGGGCTCTACGCCGCGAACAGCGTGGGTGATGATGACATCGAACTGTATGCCGATGATGGTCGCGACGGTGAACTCGCCGTGATCCATACCTTGCGCCAGCAGAGCCGAAAACCGCAGGGCCAGCCGAATTTTGCGCTCGCCGATTTCGTCGCACCGAAAGAACTCGGGGTGCGTGATTATCTCGGCGCGTTCGCCGTGAACGCGGGCTTCGGGCTCGAAGCGATGGTGGAACGCTATGAAAGTGATCACGACGACTACCACGCAATCATGGCGAAAGCGCTGGCCGACCGTCTCGCCGAAGCGTTCGCGGAGCGCATGCACGCGATCATCCGGCGCGAGTACTGGGGTTATGCACTCGACGAAACGCTCGATAACGATGCCCTTATTTCGGAGAAGTACCAGGGCATTCGCCCTGCTCCCGGCTATCCGGCGTGTCCGGATCACACGGAGAAGCCGATGCTGTGGAAATTGCTGGACGTGAAGCAGAACATCGGCGTGCAGCTGACAGAAAGCTTCGCGATGGTGCCGACCGCTGCCGTGTGCGGGTGGTATTTTTCTCACCCGGCTTCACGTTATTTCGGTGTCGGCAAGATCAATCGCGACCAGGTGCATGATTACGCAAAGCGTAAAGGCATGGATGCGCGCGAAGCGGAACGCTGGCTGAGTCCAAACCTCGGCTACGATCCGGAAGCCTGAGCAGATGGGTTCCCGCCGCAGTCTGATCCGCGTGCTGCTCGCCAGCACCGCTGCCCGCGACGATGTTGAAGTGAGCGGCTGGGTGCGTACGCGCCGCGACGCCAAGGCCTTCTCGTTTTTCGAAATCAACGACGGTTCCTGTCTCGGCAGCATCCAGGCGATTGTCGACGCCACGATCGACGATTACGAGACGATCAAATCGATCGGCACCGGTGCCGCCGTGTCTCTGCGTGGAAAGTTGGTCGAATCGCCGGGCAAGGGGCAGCGTTGGGAAATTCAGGTGACGCAAATGCGCCTCGTCGGCGCTGCGCCGGATGATTATCCGTTACAGAAGAAACGCCACAGCGATGAATTTCTGCGTGGCATCGCACACTTGCGCGGTCGCACGAACAAGTACGGCGCGATGTTCCGGATCCGGTCACGGCTGTCATTCGCCATCCACGAATTTTTCCAGAACCGTGACTTTCACTATATCCACACACCGATCATCACCGGCTCGGATTGCGAGGGCGCGGGCGAGATGTTTCGCGTCACCACGCTTGATCTCGCGAATGTTCCGCAGCGCGACGGCGCGGTGGATTTTGGTGCCGACTTTTTTGGCAAGGAAGCGCACCTGACGGTATCCGGGCAACTCGCGGTGGAGCCCTACTGCCTCGCACTCGGAAATGTCTATACGTTCGGCCCGACGTTTCGCTCGGAGAACTCGAATACGAGCCGGCACATGTCGGAATTCTGGATGATCGAACCTGAAATGGCGTTCGCCGACCTGGCCGACGATATGGATCTCGCCGAGGAAATGGTCCGTTACCTGATCGCGCGCGTGCGCGAGGACTGCGCCGAGGACCTGGCGCTGTTCGGGAACTTTGTCGACAAGACGCTCATGCAACGCCTCGAGCACGTGCAGAATGCCCCGTTTGCCCGCCTCGCCTATGGCGAGGCGATCGAAATCCTGCAGGCAGCGACGGTCAAATTCGAGTTCCCGCCGGCCTGGGGCAGCGACCTGCAGAGCGAGCACGAACGTTACCTGACCGAGCAGCATTGCAAACAGCCGGTGTTCGTTTATGACTGGCCGCGCGACATCAAGGCGTTTTACATGCGCCAGAACGATGACGGCAGAACCGTCGCGGCGATGGATCTGCTGGTGCCGCAAATCGGAGAACTCATTGGCGGCAGCCAGCGCGAAGAGCGTTACGAGGTGCTGCGCCAACGACTCGACGCCGACGGCCTGAACCATGACGATTATTGGTGGTATCTCGATACGCGGCGTTTCGGCACCGCGCCGCATGCCGGCTTCGGGCTTGGTTTCGAACGCTTTCTCATGTTTGTCACCGGCGTTGCGAACATCCGGGACGTGATCCCGTACCCGCGTACGCCGAAGAATCTCGAATTCTGAAACCCCGTTGCGGCCGGTGCCGCGCCAGGGCGCGAGATTTGGCTCACGGTTCGTCCCGCGCCGTATCCCTGCGCGCCGATACCCGCCAGACGTTGCATTGCGATCCCGTGTCTCATAACTTAGGCGGCCTCCGCTCAATTTCGCGCGCGAGGT
This sequence comes from Gammaproteobacteria bacterium, assembly GCA_965216305.1. GTDB lineage: Bacteria > Pseudomonadota > Gammaproteobacteria > UBA11873. The sequence goes on from OZ244144.1 coordinate 2,335,688, forward strand.
AACGGGCAGCAGTCCGTGGCCCTTGCCTCGTTCGCCAGTATGAAGAGGGACGAATAATGAATGTGATGGTCGATTTGTGCGTCGTGCCGATCGGGGTCGGGGTTTCGGTGTCGGAGCATGTCGCGGCGTGCGAACGGCTTATCAATGCTGCGGGTCTCGATTCGCAGCTGCATCCCTACGGCACGGTGATCCAGGGCGACTGGGACGCGGTCATGGCAGTGGTGAAGCGCTGCCACGAAGTCGTCCATGAAATGGGCGCGCCACGTGTTTTCACGACCTTGAAGATTGGCACGCGTACGGATCGCGAACAATCGATGGACGACAAGATCAACAGCGTGCGCGAGAAACTCGAACGCGACAACTAGATGGGGAAAGCGGTGATGTCGAAACCAGCAATCAGTTATGTTCATGGCGGGTGTCCGGAACCTTTGCGCTACGCGACGATCGGCGAAACGCTCGAGAGCGCGGCCGAGCGCTGGCCCGAACACGTCGCCCTCATAGCCCGTCACCAGGGGGTGCGCTTAAGTTACGCCGCGCTGAACGCAGCCGCGGACGAACTCGCGAGCGGCTTGCTGGCGCTCGGCTTTGAGCCGGGCGATCGGCTCGGGATCTGGTCGCCGAACCGGGTTGAGTGGGTGGTCACGCAATTCGCGACCGCGAAGGCCGGAATCATTCTCGTGAACATCAATCCGGCCTACCGGGTAGGCGAACTCGAATACGCGCTGAACAAGGTCGAATGTCGCGGCATCGTGATTGCCGAACAGTTCAAATCGTCCCATTACGTGGAAATGCTGAACAAGCTCGCGCCGGAACTCGGCAGCGCGGCCGCCGGCGAGCTGAAGGCGGCGAAACTGCCGCACCTGCAGTGCGTGATCTGCCTCGGGGATGATGTACACCCCGGGATGTATCGCTACGCCGATGTCGTTGCCGCCGGCGGCCCGGCTCAGGCGCAGCGGCTTGCGGAGATTCGCCCAACCCTGCAACCCGATGACGCAATCAATATCCAGTTTACGAGCGGCACCACGGGGATGCCGAAAGGCGCCACGCTGACGCATTTCAATATCGTGAACAACGGTTATTTCGTCGGCCGGGCGATGCATTTGTCCCCGGCAGATCGCCTCTGCATACCGGTACCGCTGTACCACTGCTTCGGTATGGTCATGGGCGTACTGACCTGCGCCACGACCGGGGCCACGATGGTATTTCCGGACGAGGCGTTTGAACCCGGCTCCGTGCTTGAAGCCATCGCTGAAGAACGCTGCACCGCGCTGCACGGCGTGCCGACGATGTTCATCGCCGAGCTCGATCATCCGCAATTTCGCGATTATGACCTGGGCAGCCTGCGCACCGGCATCATGGCCGGCGCGCCCTGCCCGGTCGAAGTCATGAATCGTGTGTTCGACGAAATGAACATGCACGAGGTAACCATAGCCTATGGCATGACGGAAACGAGTCCGGTCAGTTTTCAGAGTGATACGACCGATGCACTCGAAAAGCGCGTCTCCACGGTGGGTCGCATTCACCCGCATGTAGAAGTAAAAATTATCGATGAAAACGGGCGGGTCGTCGCGCGCGGTGACAAGGGCGAACTGTGCACCCGCGGTTACAGTGTCATGCTCGGTTACTGGAACGACACGGAAAAAACCACCGAATCAATCGACGCCGCCGGCTGGATGCACACCGGTGACCTGGCGGTCATGGACGACGACGGCTACGTGAATATCGTTGGCCGGGTCAAGGACATGATCATTCGCGGCGGCGAAAACGTGTACCCGCGCGAGATAGAAGAATACCTGTATCGTCATCCGCAGGTACAGGATGTGGCGGTATTCGGTGTGCCGGACAAGAAATTCGGTGAACAGGTGGCCGCGTGGGTGAAATTGCGTGACGGGGAAAGTGCCAGCGAGGAGCAGATCCGCGACTACTGCCGCGAACAAATCGCGCACTACAAGGTGCCGGCCTACATTCGCTTCGTCGATGAATTTCCGATGACCGTAACCGGCAAGATCCAGAAGTTCGTCATGCGCGATACGATGGTGGACGAACTCGGTTTGACGATCGACAAAACCGCGTAGGCGGCGCGCAGCGCGTGATATGAAGCGGCGCGAACCAGACGGTCCGCGCCGCATCCGCTTATCCTAGCCGCGTTCAGCCGCCCACTGTTCGAACGTTTTCCCGGCATTTGCCAGTTCTTCGAGCAGCGGCGCCGGGGTCCAGTACAGATCGCCGTAGCGCTCGCGATATTTCAGCATCGCGTCGCGCACGTTCTTCAGGCCGACGGTATCGGCATAAAACATCGGTCCGCCGCGATAACGGGCCATGCCGTAACCATTCGCGTAGACCACGTTGATGTCGCCGGGGCGCAGCGCCATCCCTTCTTCAAGGATCAGCGCACCTTCATTAATCATCGAGTAGAACAGACGTTCGATGATCTCTTCGTCTGATACCTCGATTTGCGCCACCCCGAGCGCTTTCGCTTCTGCTTTCGCGAGCGCGGTGACTTCCGGGTCGGGCATCGCTTTACGACCTTCGTATTTGTAGATCCCGGCGCCGCTTTTCTGACCGAACCGGCCGAGTTCCACGAGTTTCGTGACCATGCGGAAAAACGTCGCGTCTTCCGGCCGCTCCGTCCACTCGGTGCGAACCTTCTCGAGCACGTCGAGGCCCGACAGGTCCGATACCCCGTTCGGACCCATTGCCATGCCCCAGTCGTAAGCCACCTGGTCGATTCGTTCCGGCGGCACGCCTTCGAGAATCATCATCTGCGCCTCACGCACGTAGGGGAAAAACATCCGGTTCGCGACGAAGCCGAAGCAGCAGCCAACGAGCACCGCGACCTTGCGGATTGTTTTCGCGAGTTGCATCGAGGTGGCGATAACATCTTTCGCGGTTTTCTCCCCGCGCACGATTTCGAGCAGCGTCATGATGTTCGCCGGCGCGAAGAAATGCAGTCCGATTACATCCTGCGGGCGACTCGTGCTGGCTGCGATCTCATCGATGTCGAGGGTCGAGGTGTTCGAAGCGAGGATCGCGCCCGGTTTGCACACCGTGTCGAGCGTCGCAAAGATCTCTTTCTTCAGTGCCATGTTCTCGAAAACCGCTTCGATCACGATATCGACATCGCCGAGATCGTCATAGTCGAGCGTGCCGCCGATCATCGACATGTTCTTTTCGAGTTGCTCCTGCGTCATCCGCCCTTTCTTTACGACGACGTCGTAGTTGCCGCGGATGATGTTCATGCCGCGTTCGAGCGCTTCTGCGTTTACTTCCTTCAGGATCACGGGAATGCCAACGTTGACGAAGTTCATCGCAATCCCGCCGCCCATCGTGCCGCCACCGACGATCGCGACTTCTTCGATCTTCCGTACCGGCGTGTTTTTTGGCACATCCGGGATTTTCGTGATTTCGCGGTCCGCGAAAAAGAGGTGGCGCTGGGCTTTCGAGTGTGTCGAGGCCATGCATTCCATGAACAGCCGGTTCTCGACTTCGACGGACTCGTCATAACTCATGGAGACGGCAGCCTCGACGCATTTGACGATTTGTTCAGGGGCCAGGAAGCCGCGCGTCTGCCGCGCCATGCTCTTGCGGTATTCGTCGAAGAAACCGTCCGGCACGGACGCCGGGTCGATGACGATGTCGCGCACGCGCTTCACCGGTGCGTTGTCGGCGACGAGGCGGCGTGCATAGGCAATCGCGCCGGCACGCAGATCGCCGTCGATGATCTCATCGATAGCACCGCGTTCGTGCGCGAGCGGCGCCGGCATCGGTTTGCCGGAGATCATTACGTCGAGGGCGTCTTTCACCCCGATCAGGCGTGGCAGACGCTGCGTGCCGGTGGCGCCTGCAAGCAGGCCGAGCAGCACTTCCGGCAGGCCGACCTTCGCGCTCGACAGGGCGCAACGATAATGGCAGCCCATGGCGGTTTCGAAGCCTCCGCCGAGCGCCGTACCGTGAATCGCCGCGACGATGATTTTTTCGCATGCTTCCATCTGATGGACGACTTTCGGCAACCACGGTTCTTCAATGGGCTTGTCGAATTCCGTGATGTCGGCGCCGGCGATAAACGTGCGGCCGGCGCAAATCAGCACCGCGGCGCGCGCGGCATCGTCGCTGGCGAAACGGGTGAAGGCATCTGCCAGCCCGCGGCGGACCGGCAGGGAGAGTGCGTTCACGGGTGGGTTGTCGACGGTAATTACAGCTATGTCGCCGTCAAGTTCGTAGCTCACTACATCAGCCATTGATCGGTTTCCTCGTTACATGAATGGCGGGGCCTGCGGCGAGCGTGACCCCGGCGCCCCCGAAATCAGGACCGCGCAGTATACCGACGACGGGTAGCTTTCGGCCAGCAGGCGGCCGCCGGATCAGGGCGCGTCCGGGTTACGATGAAACAGGCTGCTGGCGACGAGCGCATCCATTTTGCGCAGGCGCCGGCTGATTTCGCGCGCGATATTCATCAGGATGATGATGAACGCGGATTCGTGCTCCCGGAAGATATCGAACAGATCTTCGCTGCTGAGCGCGAGCACCGTCAGCGGCTCGAGCGCGCGCACCGATGCCGAGCGATTTTGCACGTCCACGAGCTCCATTTCTCCGAACGTCTCGCCCTCCTGCAGGACGGCGAGACGCAGGGATTCTTCCGCACCGGCAGCCGTTTTCAGGACTTCGGCCGAACCATGACGGATGAAATACATCACACTGCCGTTGTCACCCTCGTGCACGACGTAGTCGCCGGCGGTATATGTTTGCTTCTTGAGCCGCGGGATGATCATCGCGAGATCGTCCGTAGCGACGCCGCCGAACAGGGCGTGTGACTGGAGATATTCCGCTGTGAGCATGTGTCGTCTCCGGGGCGGGTACAGTGTCAGGATGCGACACGTGCCGCGGCCGCGAGCAGACCATCGGCGTTGTGCTTGAATTCCTCGAGGGTGTCGTAGCGCGCCGGGTGCTCGATACCGGTGGCACCGGCGTCGCGGTAGGCGGCAAGCACAGCGGCAGCGGCGCCGGGGTCGTCGAGCGGCAGTGTTGCGAGCGGGATGATCTCGGGCGCGGGCTTGCCCGCCTTGCGCATAGCCGCACGCAGTTCGGCCGCTGGGGCCCGTAGCGCGGCCGGGTCGAGTCCGGTCGGGATCCAGCCGTCGCCGTAGCGGACAATTCTGGGTAGCGCGGTGGCTGCCGCACCGCCAATCAGTACCGGCGGTTTCTGCGGGCGCGGGTTGAAAAGGAATTTCTGTCCGTTCAGTTCGACTTCGTCAGCCGCGAAGCATTTGTTGATGACTTCGAGCGCCTCGTCCGTAAGCGCGCCACGTTGTCGCCGGTCAACCCCGAGCGCACGGAATTCCGCCGCCATCCAGCCGACGCCGAAGCCGGCACATAAACGGCCATTCGAGAGTTCCTGGATCGCGGCGAGCCATTTCGCCGTCGGCAATGGCGGGCGGTACGGGGCGATTAATACCGATACTCCGAGGCGTACGCGCTCCGTGATGCCGGCGGCGAACGCAAGGGTGGCCAGGGGATCGACGTAGCGTCCTCCGGAACCCTCGGCGTCGTCGGGCGGAATGGCGACATGGTCGAGCACCCATAAGTCGTCGATCCCCATCGTGTCGGCAGCGCGTGCGCAGGCGGTGATCAAGGTGCGTGTCGATGCCGGTCCGGAATTGCGCAGAAACAGTCCAGTTCTCATCTCTCGTATCCTCGTCATCTCCGGTGCGGTTTGCGACCACTGGCGCAAGGCTCCGGAGTGCGCCCCGGGTGTGTCGTGCCAGCGACGGTGAAACCGTGCACACTAGCAGAAACCGACGCACCGCTCGCTGCCTGTGACGCCCGCAGCTACGCCTTGACAGGATCTGCCGCGCTGATCAGATAATTGACGTTAACGTAAACTTGCGGTGAATCGTGGATGCGTACTTACAGCATCAGAGAGCTCGGGGAAGAATTCGGCATCACCGCGAGGACATTAAGATTCTACGAATCAAAGGGGTTGATTTCTCCAGCAAGACAAGGTGTTACGAGAATATTCTCGGAACGCGACAAAGTGAGGCTGGATCTCACCCTGCGCGGCAAGCGTCTCGGTTTCTCGCTGGAAGAAATCAGGCAAATCATCGACATGTACGATCCGGAGCAGCCGCACGATCCGGCGCAGATAATTTACCTGTGTCGGAAAATACGAGATCACCGGAAGGAATTGCTTAATAAAATTAAAGATATAAATGATACTTTATATCTAATGGATGAGGTTGAGCACGACGCCATGGAGGCGCTGGGTGCGCAGTACGACACACGTGACTAGCGCGTTACTATTTACGTAATGGTAAGAAACAGGCCGGATCATCCGAAATCGCCGTGGATGGCGAGGGAGGCGGCCGGGAATCAGCTATGACAAAAATCCTCAGTCGAATTGATACGGCTTCCGCCGACTACACGGCGAATGCCGAGTCTATGTCCGCGCTCGTCGAAACGCTCGCCGAGAATGCGGCGACCGTGAGTCTCGGCGGCAGCGAAAAAGCCCGCGATCGCCATCTCGCGCGCGGCAAGCTGCTGCCGCGCGATCGGGTGAACGCCCTGCTCGACCCGGGCAGCCCGTTCCTCGAGATCGGGCAGTTCGCGGCCTGGGAGATGTACGACGGCGGCGTGCCGGGCGCCGGCATGATCGCCGGAATCGGCCGGATCAGCGGTGTTGAGTGCGTCATCGTTGCGAACGATGCGACGGTGAAAGGCGGTACCTATTACCCGCTCACCGTAAAGAAGCACTTGCGTGCGCAGGAAGTAGCGCGGGAGAACCGTCTGCCGTGTGTGTATCTCGTCGATTCCGGTGGCGCTTTCCTGCCGAAACAGGACGAAGTGTTTCCCGATCGCGAACACTTCGGGCGAATTTTCTTCAACCAGGCGACGATGTCCGGTCTCGGGATCCCGCAGATTGCCGTTGTCATGGGTTCGTGCACGGCCGGTGGCGCTTATGTGCCCGCGATGTCCGATGAAGCCATCATCGTGAAAAACCAGGGCACGATCTTTCTCGGCGGGCCGCCGCTTGTTAAGGCGGCCACCGGCGAAGTTGTCTCGGCCGAGGAACTCGGCGGTGCCGACGTACATTCACGCACCTCGGGGGTGACGGATCATTACGCGAACAACGACGCCCATGCGCTCGCGCTTGCGCGTCGCATTGTCGGCAATCTGAACCATCGAAAACAGCCGCAGATCGACGTTGCCGTGAGCCGCGAGCCTGCCTACGCCGCGCGGGAACTGTACGGCATCGTGCCGGCCACCTCGCGCAAACCCTATGACGTACGGGAAGTGATCGCGCGGATCGTCGATGCGAGCGAGTTCGACGAGTTCAAACAGCTCTACGGCACGACACTCGTCTGCGGGTTCGCGCGCCTGTACGGCTATCCAATCGGCATTCTCGCCAATAACGGCATTCTGTTTTCCGAGTCGGCGCAAAAAGGCGCCCATTTCATCGAGTTGTGCGCGCAACGCGGCATTCCGCTGTTGTTCCTGCAGAACATTACCGGCTTCATGGTCGGGTCGAAGTACGAAGCCGGCGGTATCGCGAAAGACGGCGCGAAACTCGTGACCGCGGTCGCTTCGGCGCGGGTACCGAAGTTCACCGTGATAATCGGTGGTAGTTTCGGCGCCGGAAATTACGGGATGTGTGGTCGTGCCTACAGTCCGCGCTTTCTGTGGACGTGGCCGAATGCTCGGATTTCCGTCATGGGCGGCGAGCAGGCGGCCCAGGTGCTGGCGCAGGTGAAGCGCGACAATATCGAGCAATCCGGCAGTACCTGGCCAGATGCGGAAGCGGAGGCATTCATGGATCCGATCCGCGAGCAATATGAGACCCAGGGCAACCCGTATTACGCGAGCGCACGACTATGGGACGACGGCATTATCGATCCGGCGGCAACGCGCCGCGTCGTCGGACTCGGCGTCTCGGCAGCCCTGAACGCGCCAATCGAACCGACGCCGTTCGGCGTCTTCCGCATGTAGGTGAGCGTATGTTGAAAAAAATTCTCATTGCGAATCGTGGCGAAATTGCGGTGCGGATCATTCGCACCGCGCGCGAACTCGGGATCGCGACCGTCGCTGTCTACTCCGATGCTGACCAGCAGGCACCGCATGTGCATCACGCTGACGAGGCGGTTCATATCGGCGCGGCGCCGGCGACGGCCAGCTATCTCGATAGCGGCAAGATCATCGATGCCGCGCGCGCCACGGGGGCTGAGGCGATTCATCCGGGATACGGATTTCTGTCCGAGAATGCGGATTTCGCTGCGGCCTGCGCCGACGCCGGCATCACGTTCATCGGGCCGTCGGCGGACGTCATCCGGATCATGGGGTCCAAGCGCGAAGCCAAGGCCTTGATGGAGCGCAACGGTGTGCCGGTGGTGCCGGGATTTTTCGGCGATGTCAGCGATGAGGAGCTGGCGAAACGCGCCGAGGAAATCGGTTTCCCGGTTCTGATCAAGGCCTCCGCCGGCGGTGGCGGCCGCGGGATGCGGCTGGTCAGGCGCGCCGAGGCGTTCGCCGACGCGCTGAATTCCGCGCGGCGGGAAGCGAAATCGGCATTCGCCGACGATTCCGTGCTGCTCGAGAAATATATCGAACGACCGCGCCATATCGAGGTGCAGATTTTTGGCGACCAGCACGGCAACGTCGTGCATCTGTTCGAGCGCGATTGCTCGGTGCAACGGCGTTACCAGAAGCTGATTGAGGAAGCCCCGGCTGAACACCTGAGCGCGGAGCAGCGCGAGACGCTGTACCGCGCCGCGGTGCTCGCCGGATCGGCCGCCGGCTATGTTGGCGCCGGTACCGTCGAATTCGTCGTCGACGAAGCCGGAGACGTTTATTTCATCGAAATGAACACGCGGCTCCAGGTTGAACACCCGGTGACGGAAATGATCACCGGGCTCGACCTCGTCGCATTGCAGCTGCGGATTGCGGCGGGCGAGTCTGCGCCGGCGCAGGAGGCGATCACGGCGCACGGCCATGCGTTCGAATTACGTCTGTGTGCCGAAGATGCGGAACGTGATTTCGCACCCTCCACCGGCACGATTACGCATTTTGCCGTGCCAGGCGGCGATGTGCGCGTCGATCACGGCATCGGTGCCGGCCTCGCAATTTCGCCGTACTACGATTCCATGATTGCGAAGATCATCGTTCATGGTGCGGACCGCACGGCGGCGCTGGCGCAAGCTCGCGCGGCACTCGAAGCGACCCGGGTTGTCGGCGTGACGACAAACCGGCGCTTCCTGCATGCGATTCTCGGCCATCCCGGCTTTGTTGGTGGCCGTGTCGATACGCATTTCATCGAAAACGAAAGCGCAAGCCTGCTCACCGGTCCCACCGCGCTGGACGGCGATGCCGTGAGTATCGCGGCGGCCTTCCTGGTCGCAAGCCGACAGAGCCTCGTTAATGATCCGGGCGCGGATCCGACCTCGCCGTGGCAAGTCCATGATGCGTTCCGCCTCAACCTCGCACACCGGGAAGTGCTCTTGTTCGGGGCGGGCGATGCGAGTCACGAAGTGACCGTCGAGCACGCACATGACGGCTCGCTCGTGGTCGAATCCGAATGGGGGCGGCACCCGGTGGCGGTGGTGGCGCATGACGGCAGTGACTTCGCGGTCCGGATCGGGGCGCGGCGCCTGCGGGCGCACGTGGTCACGAACGGTGCTGAGGTGCATGTGTTTGCGCAAGGGCAACACTACGCACTGCAGGTCACCGATCCACTGCACGGCGATGAAGCGGGAGATGCGGCGGCCGGCGGGCTGACGGCACCGATGCCCGGCACCGTACTCGACGTGTTCGTCGAACCGGGCCAGCACGTGACGGCTGGTACCCCGCTGCTGCTGATCGAAGCGATGAAGATCGAACACACGATCGCCGCGCCGTTCGACGGCACGGTTACGGAGTTGCGCTTCAAGGCGGGGGATCAAATCGCCGGCGAAGGTGTTGAACTCGCGGTGATGGAGCCGGACTAGAGCGCGTACCGCCTGCTTGCACGGTCTTGCGGCGCACGCAACAGTTGCGGGCACCGCGGGACGCGCCCACCGCTGTTCCGCGTGCCCGCTTCCCTTGCGCTGATCGCCTGCCCCCGCCCTAATCAATTACTTGCAAAAGCCCTCTTAAGTCTCTGTGTCTTATTGCTTTTCGTGTTGCGTGGTACTTGCATTAATCTAAAGTTATTTCTATATTGCGCCCATAAGCTACTGTTTTAATTAACCAGGATGGTTGCCAGGAGGGTCGCATGAACCTGAAGAAATACGCTATACCCCTGTTTTTGCTGAATATTGGACCCACCGCTGCGGTGCAGGCCGAGGGCGATCCGCTCGTTTTCGCGGACGTGTTTGGCGGTTACTCGTGGAGTCACAAACAGGATCTCGATTTCACTACGGCCCGCGCGGGGGCACCGGCAAGCCTGAGCTTCGATGATCTTGATCTGTCGAGCGGGCCGGTTTACGGCGGCCGCATCGGCGCCTGGTTGGTCACCCACCCGAGCGTTGGTATCGCGGTCGACGCGACCCGATTCGATACCGACATCGATAATCAGACGGCAACGATCAACGAACGCAGCGCCGTGTTCACCGGTTCACGCGTGGGCGGGACTGGCGATTTGCGCATTTCGAACGTCGTCGCCACGATCGACGTGATCCTGCGCCACAAGGGTGAGCGATTCACTCCGTACATGATGGCCGGCCCGGGTCTCCTGTTCACGAGCATCGATGACAACGGCGGCGTGCTCGGACTGCAGGACGACGATCACGAAATGACGTTCGCGTTCAAGGCCGGTGCGGGGATCAGTTACAAAGTGAGCGATACGATGCATTTATTCACGGAGTATCGCTACCTGCACGGCAGTCCGGAATACGAAATGAAAGCGACGGACGCGTTCACGGTGCCGGAATCAACGGCGAATTCGAGCGTGAAGCTCGATATCGATACGCACGTTATCGTCGGCGGCTTGTCGATCCGTTTCTGAGCCAAATCATCGGGGAGCGGGTCACCCGCTCCCCGCCCGCCTGCTAGGCATTCACGTCGATTACCACGCGGCCGCGCACTGTCCCTTCGAGAATCTGCCGGCCAATCTCTATCATCTTGTCGAGAGGTTCGGTCGTAAACACTTCGGCCAGCCGTTCCTGATCAATCAACTCGGCCAGGGCCGTCCAGGCCCGCTCACGGCGTTCCATGCTCGTCTGAATTGATTCGATTCCGCGCACCGTCACCCCGCGCAGGATCAATGGCATTACGCTCGTCGGCAGGCCGAAACCACCGGCAAGTCCGCACGGCGCGACAATGCCTTCATGCTTTGTCTGCGCGATTGCGGTGGCGAGCGTCGTGTCGCCCACCGCATCGACAACCGCGGCCCACAATTCCTTTTCCAGCGGCTTGCATGGCCGCGCGAGATCAGCGCGCGCAACGATCTGCGAGGCGCCGAGGCTCTTCAGATATTCGCCGGTTTCCGGTCGTCCGGTTGAAGCGGCAACTTCGAATCCGAGTTTAGCCAACGCCATTACCGCGACGGAGCCGACACCGCCGGCTGCACCGGTGACGAGCACCGGACCATCCTCCGGTTTTGTGCCGTGATCGAGCACCGCGTGTACGCACAGCATCGCGGTGTAGCCCGCGGTGCCGAGCGCCATAACCTGCTCCAGATCGAAGGCTTCGGGAACGCGCACGAGAAAATCGCCGTTGACACGTTGTTTCTCGGCGTAGCCGCCCCAGTGATCTTCCGCCAGGTGATAACCATTCGCGAGTACACGATCGCCGGCCTTCCATTTCGGGTGCCGTGATTCGATTACGGTTCCCGAGAGGTCGATACCGCAGACCATGGGAAACTTGCGGCAAATCGGCAAGGTGCCGGTAACGGCGAGGCCGTCCTTGTAATTGACGGTCGAGTAAGCGACGTCGATCAGCACGTCCTCGTCCGGCAAGTCGGCAAGTGACAGTTTTTTCAAACTGGCCGAGACCTTACCGTCGGCGTCCTGTTCGGCAACGATTGCCCTGATTTCATCGCTCACTGTTGTTTCCCCTTGTTAGAGTGTTGGCGTGACAGCGGGAACAGATTCGGGTTGAATTGCTGCTTCCGGCTACAGGCAGAAATTATGACATTTATCGGTGATCGTTCTCCATGGTCGCACGGCCCTTGCGCCCCGTTGCGCCGACCCGGACCGGCGCCATGAGTGTGGACGGGGCGTGCCTGTGTGGCCGCGTGCGTTACCGGATCGACAGCGAGGCCGCGACGAACGCGGTGTTCTACTGCCATTGCTCGCAATGTCGCAAGGCACAGGGCTCGGCGTTCGCCGCCAATTTGCCGCTGCCGGTGCACGCGTTTCATTTGCTCAGCGGCGCGGAAAGCCTTGGCGAGTACCGCGCGTCAGCGAAGAAAACACGGGTTTTCTGTCGCGAGTGCGGTTCACCGCTGTACAGCCACGTTGACGGCGCGGATACGCTGCGGCTCCGCGCGGGGACGCTCGAACCGGGTGCAGCGCTTGTCCCGGTCGCGCATATATTCGCGACGTCGCGCGCTAACTGGGATGAAATTGCCGATTCTCTGCCGCGCTATCCCGGGCGCGAACCGGGGCGCGACTGATCGCGCACGAGTTCGCCGGTGTTTAATTCCGGCGCGGCGTATTCCGGTTGGTGCCGCGCCACCTGGCTGCGTTCGCGTGACGGCGGTAACGGCGCGAAGTATCCGATCACGAGCAACACCGCGCCCACCCCCATGAACGACACGATCCGGGCAATGGTGCCAATATCGGCCAGATCGACGGTGAACAGTTTCACCACGACCAGCGCGAGTATCCCCGCTCCGGCGATCCAGACACTGCGGGCGCCTGGTTTCATTGCAGCTACCGCCATGACGACGCTGCCAAGCACGGTCCAGGCGATCGACAACGTCGCCTGCAGCTCCGGCGACTGCCACAAGCGCGAAAAATCATAAGCGACACCGTCGAGATGGTGTACGGCGCGGAAGATCATCGTGGTGAACCAGAGGAATCCGACGCCGGCCAGCACAGCGGGTGCAAACCCGGACGGAAACGCGCCGCGCCAACCCTGAACCGGCAGCCGCGCAGACCATGTGGTGGTGACGATGAGCACGAACAGGCCGCTGAGTTCGAGCGGATTGAGCAGTGGTACGTAAGCGAGCGGGGCCGGGTTTCCGGCCGACACCGTGCCGAGGCAGAGCCACGCGAGCAGCGCGACCACGACAGGCAGTTGCCCGACCCCGCAATACGAGGATTCGAAAGCGGCCAGCGGCCACGACAGTACCGGCGTGCCCCACCGCAACAGGAGAATTGCGCCAGCCGGCACGGTGCCGACCGCCGCGAGCAGCCAGCTGGTGTCCAGGTTATGGCGCTGTGCGATGTGGAAAGCGACGGTCCAGGTAGCGAGGAAGATCACGAGCCAGGCGGTGCCGGCGTGAGCGACACGCAAGCCTGTCGGGCGCCAACTCGCGCTGTAAGCGCGCAACACTGCGTATTGCGTCGCGACGCCGGCAATCCAGGCGCCGCCGTACCAGCCGGACAAGGGGTTGCGTCCGACATGCAACGCGAAATCCAGGCCCGCGAACGTGCCGAGCAGCGGCAGCAGTAGCTGCGGCGGATGCGTGGCCGCCGGCCAGTCCCGGCGGTGCGCGAGGTGGGCGAGTGCGAGCGCGCTCGCTGAAGCAGCGAGGATCAGATACGCGAGTTCGTGCGTGGCCCGTGCATGCAGGCTCACCTCGTGGTGCACGGCACTCGCCCACCAGGCAAGTCCCCAGGCAAGCAAGATCCACTCGAGGCGAGCCTCCACCGGCAACAGGTGTGCCCGATAGCGGGCATAGTGAAACGCGCTGAGCAGTGCTGCCGCGGCGATCATCGCGGCGCCGATAAACGTACTGTTCAACACCACCGGTACGGTCGTCTGGCTGTGCACCCCGGTGACGAACAGCAGCGCGGCGGCGAATTGCAGCAGCAGGCCGAATCCGCGCGCCAGCCAGCGTTCCTGGCGCAATCCGATCCACACGATACCCGCGGCTTCGAGTGACCAGGCCGCGGCGGTCCAGTGCCCATCGAGCGTGAGCGGTACGGTCAGCGTCATAAACACGATGCCGAGCGCGAGAAACGCCTCGGCCAGCAAGCGTAGTTCACCACCGCGGCGGGCCCACAGCACCCGGGCCAGCGCGAGATAAAAACCGCCTGCCACCAGCGCGGAAACGGCTAGCCCGAACTCACTGTCACTCAGCATCCGGCTTTGCAGGGCGAACGCGACCGTCGGGACGCCGAACACGAGTGAGCCATCGACAAGACCGCGCAGGCGTGGCGGCTGTCGGGTCGCGAACAGAACCGTGATCGCGATATAAAACAGCACGAACAGGAGCAGGAACGGCTCGGTCGTGGCGAAATGTGTCGGTGTGTAATAACGGCTGCCCCACCACAGCGCGATGACGAACGTGAACATGAAACCGAGCCAGTTCAGCACACGCCATGATTGAAACCAGGCAATGCCGAAAATTCCGAGATTCAATAGCGCGTAGTAGCCGAACAGCGCGACGTGGCTGCCCTGCCCCGTTGCCGTAAGCACCGGAGCGAGAAAACCGCCGGCGGAGCCGAATGCCGCCAGCGACGGCGCACGTTGCAACACCGCGAGCGCCGCGGCTACGGCCACAAGCACGAGCATGCACGCAAATGCGAACGATAGCGGCAAGACAGCGTATACCCGCGCCGCGCCAAATACGGTCAGATACAGCACCCCGACGGCGCCGCCCTGTAACGCCATTGCGTAGCCGCGCTTGCGGTGACGCAGCATCCAGCCGACGGCAAGCAGTGCGAGGCCGAACGTGGCAACGGCCGCGAGGCGGACTTCGATTGGCACGAGGGCGCGCTCGTGGGCGTATTTGAGCAAGAACGCAACGCCGCAGAACAGCACCACGATGCCGACCTTCGCCACCACGTTGCCGGTGGTGAAAAATGTCCTCAGCGACGCAACGATCCGGTTCGTGAACGCAACCCCCGGCGCCTGCCGCAGCGGACATTCCGCCGCAGCTGCCGTCTGCGCGGACAAGCCGTCAGGTTCGGCCGGCGCGCGAGTCGCCGATGCCGGCGGCGGTTCGGTGGCTGCGGTCGCGGTGTCGGTGGCAGGGCTTGCCGCCGTTGTTGTGGCCGCAGACGCATCCCCGCGCACGATTGCGGGCCGGGCCTGGGCGTCATCGAACCGTTGTTCCAGACTCTGCACGCGGCTGCGCAGGCGCAGATACAGGCCCGTGAGTACGCCCGCGGCGGCACCGAATACGAAACCCGTTTCACCCTCGGCCAGGCCGCCTAAAGTGCCGAACAGCAGACTCAGAATGAACGTCATCAGCAGTGCATTTCGAAACTGAAGAGCACCGATAATAGAACGCCCGGTGCGGTCGTGTCCCGGCGCATACGCGACGTCGCCATGGCCGTAACCGCCGGTATCGCCACCGGCTACTGCGCCCCGCCGGGCGCGTGCGGCGGCCGCTTCAGGTGCACGCTTGCACGAGTTCGATCAGGTTGCCGTCGGGGTCGGCGACATAGGCCGTACGCTGACCCCATTCGCGGTCCGTCGGCGCGCTGACTTGCGTAACGCCGGCCGCAGCGAGCGCGGCGCAAGCGCTGTCGCAATCCTCGACGAAGAACCCGAGCTCAAACGCTTCGTTCGCGGTGCCGTCGGAGGGCCGGCGACCGAGCGTCTCCGCCATGGCGTCGCGCGTGAACAAGCCGAGGCGCGTCGCGCCGCTGTCGAGTTGGGCGTAGCTCGTGGCCCGGTGACGCAGTGGCAGTCCCAGGATGCGCTGATAGAAATTCAGCGCTGCATCGAGGTCGCGAACAATCAGCACGACGTAATCGATTGATTTCAGTTGCAGCGACATGTCTGGCTCTCCGGAAAGTTCAGCGAATGTTCACGCCGGGGGCGACTGCCGCGCACGCGGGCCGCGCTCTATAATACTGTCGCGACGAACCCAGCAATCCAGGATTACCCATGACCCAGACTCCGGAACACGGCTTCGAATCCGTCGATGCAGTTGCCGCGGCATTCGCCGGCGAACAATATATTACCGATCGGCCGCTCGCATTGACGCTTAAGCTCGCCGCCGATCTCGAAAAGCCCATTCTGCTCGAGGGCGAGGCCGGGGTCGGCAAAACCGAGGTGGCAAAAGTTCTCGCGAGCATCCTCGATACACCGTTGATCAGATTGCAATGCTATGAAGGTCTCGATGCGAACACGACCTTGTACGAATGGAATTACGCGCGCCAGATTCTGCACATTCGCATGGCCGAAACCGATCCCGCAAAGCGCGATCAGCTGGAACAGACGATCTTCAACGAAGAATTTCTTCTGAGCCGCCCGTTGCTGCAGGCGATCCGGCACCAGGGGCCGCGCCCGGCCGTGCTGTTGATCGACGAGGTCGATCGGGCGGATGAGGAATTCGAGGCGTTCCTGCTAGAGATTCTCTCCGATTTCCAGGTAACGGTGCCGGAGATCGGCACGTTCACCGCCGCGCAGCGACCGCGGGTAATCCTCACCTCGAACCGCACCCGGGAGTTGAACGACGCCCTGAAGCGTCGCTGCCTGTATTTATGGCTTGACTATCCGAGTCCCGAGAAGGAGCGCGAGATTATCCTGCGCCGGGTTCCCGGCATCACGGATTCACTGGCGACATCGATCGCCGGGGTGATGGGTCGGCTGCGCGAGGTGGATTTCTACAAGCGCCCGGGTATCGCCGAAACGCTCGACTGGAGCCAGGCCTTGCTGGGTCTGGGCGCCCGTGATATCACGCCGGCATTGCTCCACGATACGGCCGGGGTGATTCTGAAATACCACGATGACATCGAGCGCCTGCGCGGCCTCGACGACGTCCTTGCTGCCGACGCGGGGGCCTGAACGCGTGGCACTGGCCGACGCCGCCGAGCCGGTCTTTGGCCGTGCGCTCGCCTTGTGTCGCCTGGCGCGGGACGCCGAATTACGCGTTACCCAGGGTCGCGTGATCGATGTGTTTCGCGCACTCGAACGCGTTGACTGGTCCAATGAAGAGGATTTTCGGTTGGCGATACGGGTGAACCTCGCGGCGAACCGCGAGGAAGAGCTGCGCTTTGATCGGCTGTTTCACGACTACTGGCACGGCGCCACTGCCGCTGACGGCGACTATAAACCCTGGCGTCCCGAACTTGTGCGGGGCGAAAAAGAACACGGCGATCACCGCGGCCACGAGGACATGCTGACGGAGACGGAACATTTTGGCGCCGAGGAAGTGGTGCGTGATCTGAACCTTGCCGCACGCTGGGACGAGCAGGCGCCGCCGCTCGATCAGGTGATCCGGGAACTTGCGCGACGGCTTGCCACGCGCCCGAGCCGTCGCCAGCGGCGCGCCGCGAACGGACGCCGTATCGATCTGCGCCGCTCCGTGCGACGCAATGTGCGTCACGGCATGGATATGCTCGAACTAAGCCGGGTTACCCGGCGCACGCGCAAAACCCGGCTCGTGCTGCTGTCCGATGTCAGCGGCTCCATGGATGCCTTCAATCCGTTTCTGCTGCAGTTGATGCTCGGCTTGCAACAGGCGCTGAAAAACTCACGCACGCTCGTGTTCAGTACTCAGCTGAGCGAAATCACAACCCTGCTGCGCCGCAGTTCCGTGCGCGAGACGCTCGATGAGATCGGGAGCCGGGTTAAACACTGGTCCGGCGGCACGGATATCGGGGCTGCGCTGGCGGAGTTGAATCGCGGTGTGTTGCGCGAGGGTTCGTCGCGAGCGACCGTGGCAATCATCATCAGTGATGGTTACGACAACGGCAGCAGCGAGCGGATCGCGCAGGAGATGGAGGCCATGCGCCGGCGGGTGCGCAAGATTGTGTGGATAAACCCGATGTTCGGCGCGACCACCTTCCAGGTGCGGGCAGCCGGGTTGAAGGCCGCCCTGCCCCATGTCGATCATTTCCTCCCGGCTTTCAATGCTGCGTCGCTGAAAGTGCTGGTGCGGGAACTGGCGCGGATCTGAACCGCGCCAGTTTGCCGGGCTTCTAGGCGACAGCCGCTTTCAGTTTGGCCGCGAGGTAAGCGAGCCCGTCACGACCTGCTTCGAGCGCGCCGGGAAACGAGACGAAGCCGTGGATCGTCCCGTCGAAACACTTGTACTCCGACGCGACGCCGGCGGCGCCGAGCGCATCGGCATAGGCCTTGCCCTCGTCGCGCAGCGGATCGAATCCGGCCGTGATCGTGACCGCGGGCGCCACACCCCTCAGATCGCCTGCGATTGGCGAGGCTTTCGCATCGGCTGGCGGCGGTCCACCGAACAAATGGCCGCCGAACCAGGCCATGTCTTCGGCCGACAGGAAGTATTCGCCGCCACCGAACGCCGTACGGGATTCGTAGTCGGTGGCGGAAAAATCCGTCGCCGGGTAAATGAGCAACTGGAACGCGATTTTCTCTTTCAGTTGCTGAGCGACGACCGCCGCCATGTTGCCACCGGCGCTGTCGCCGGTGACCGCGATCTTGTTGTTATCCGCGCCGATGCTGGCCGCGTTGGCGTGAACCCATTGCGTTGCCGCGATCGCATCGTCGATGCCCGCCGGGAACCGATGTTCCGGGGCCAGACGGTAGTCGACCGCAACGACGATGACATCCGCTTCGTTTGCGAAGTAACGGCACATGTTGTCGTGCGTGTCGAGATCGCCGATCACCCAGCCACCACCGTGAAACTGCACGAGTACGGGCAGCAATTGACCGCCGGTATCACGCGGCGTGTAAATGCGCAGTCCGATCGGACCATTGGGACCGGCGATTTCGCGATCCTCCACGGCGTGGATGGGCAACACATCACCCTGCAGCGCGCGCACGAGATCGAGAAATACTTCGCGACACTTTTCGACGGGCAATTCGTGTAACGCCGGCCCGCCCTGAGCCGCGATATTTTTCAGCAGGGCGTCGGTGGATTGGTCCAAAGCCATAGTCAGGTTCTCCCAGATTGTTGTTTTACGAGTTGCAGCGCTGCAGGCGCCGTGGATTACAAGTTTGCCTGTCGGGACACGGGCGTGCGACCTCGCCGCTAGCCCGTGATGCCGGCCGACAGTTCGGCCGCTTCGACGGTGTGGGCAATCAGCGTATTAATCGTCATCGGGCCGACCCCGCCGGGCACCGGTGTGTAGGCCGCGCACGTTGCCGTGATGGCGGCGAGTTCGATATCGCCAACGCCGCCGGGATGGTAGCCGGCGTCAACGACCACCGCCCCGGATTTGATCCAGTCGCCGCGGATCATTTCCGCCTTGCCAACCGCCCCGACGACGATATCGCCCTGGCGAACCATCGCCGGCAGGTCGCGAGTGCGGGAATGACAGATCGTAACGGTCGCGTTCGCGTTCAGCAGCATCGCGGCCATCGGCTTGCCGAGGATCGGGCTGCGACCGATGATAACGGCGTGACGACCTGCGAGCGGGATGTCGTAATGCGCGAGCAGGCGCATGATGCCGGCCGGTGTCGCTGAACCATATGCGCGTTCACCCATGGCCATGCGACCGTAGCCCCAGGTGGTGACGCCATCGACATCCTTTGCCAGCGCGATCCGATCAAAGCACGCGCGTTCATCGATCGCGGGCGGTACGGGGTGTTGCAACAAAATGCCGTGGACCGCCGGATCAGCGTTCAGGGTATCGATGACCGCGAGCAACTCTGCGGTCGTGGTGTCATTGCCAAGGACGACCCGACGTGAGTCCATGCCGACCCGGGCGCACGCGTTGCCTTTCATTTTTACGTAGGTCGCTGACGCCGGGTCGTCGCCGACGAGAATCGTTGCGAGCACCGGGGCGACCCCCTGCTGCCGCTGCTTCAACGCGGCGACGCGCGTGCTCAATGCGGATTCCGATCGGGCCGCCAGTGCTTTACCGTCGAGGAGGATCGAACTCACAGCCATTGCCCGCCTGCCGTTCGCATTCAGGCAACCGCGAGTACGATCTTGCCCATTTGCTCCGACGCCCACAGCCGTTGATGCGCGGCGACGGCCTCATTGAAAGGGAAGACCTGGTCGATCACGGGTTCGATCCGGTGCGTGCCCACGAATTCGAGCATGGCGAGGAACTCCGTCGGCATGCCCATCGTCGTGCCCTGGATGCGCGCCTGCTTGAAAAACATCTTCGCCATTTCGAGCCCCGCTTCCGGGTTGCCGAGTGTCGCACCGAAGAAAATAAACCGGCCGCCTGCGTTGAGCGTGTTCATGGCCTTGTTCACGACCGGGCCGCCGGCGCTGTCGATCACGATATCGATGCCGCCGCTCATTTTTTTTATTGCCTTGTCCCAGCCGGTGTCGTGGTAGCTCACCCCGTCGCGCGCGCCCAGCGCTTTCGCCGCCGCGAGTTTTTCTTCACTGCCGCTGGTGACATACACCTCGGCGCCATGATGTATCGCCCACAGCAAGGCAAACGTCGCGACGCCGCCGCCGATGCCCGTGACGAGAACCTTCTGTCCGGCCTGAACTTCGCCATGGGTGACGAGCGCGCGCCACGACGTGAGACCCGCTAGCGGCAGCGCCGCCGCCTGTTCGAACGTCAGATGGGCGGGCTTCGCCGCAATGTCGCTCGCCGGGACACAAATTGCCTCAGCGAACGTGCCCTGGTCGGGCATGCCGAGCACGCGGAAATCGGGGCCACCGCAGCGGGGGCCGTCGCCCCAGTTGCGCGCGGGATAGATCACGACTTCCTGGCCGAGGAGATCCCTGTCGACGCCGTCGCCGACGGCATCGACCACGCCCGCGCCATCGGAACCACCGATGCTCGGCAGTTCGACCCGGGGGTATTTGCCCACCGTGATCCAGACATCGCGGCGATTCAGCGCGGCGTGATTAACGGCGACGCGAACTTCACCGGCCGCCGGCTCCGGTTTAGGCACGTCCGCGATGGCAAGCTTTTCGGGACCGCCAAGTTCGTTCAGTACAAGTGCTTTCATGTGATGATTCCTGTGCGTGAGCGCGTCCGTGTAAGCGTCCCTTACGTGACGGCCGACAATGCGGCGGGCTAGCGTCCCTGAAACTCGTATTTTTCCTTCGCGACGAATGCGGCGACACCGTGTTTCGCATCGTCGGTCGAGCCCGCGAGCCCCGCGATCGCGCGGGTTTCATATTCCATCTGGGTTTCCAGTGTTGTGTTCAGTGAGTCCGCGAACAGACGTTTGATCTCACCGTGGGCTTTCGTCGGCCCCTTGGCCAGTTTCGCAGCGCAGGCGTGCGCCGTGTTCATGAGTTCGGCATCGGCAACGACGTCCGTCACGAGCCCAAGCTCACGCGCGTCCTCGGCGCTCAGCACCGGGTTCAGCAAGGCGAGTTCCTTCGCCTTGCGCATGCCGACGAGGCGCGGCAGGAAGAACGTGCTGCTGCCGTCGGGCGAGAAGCCGATTTTCGAATACGCCATCGTGAACTTTGCCGACTGCGCGGCATAGACAATATCACCAATCAACGACAGGCTCATGCCGGCGCCGGCTGCGGTTCCGTTGACGGCAACGATCAGCGGCGCGTCCATACGGGTGAAGCGCGCCACGGCCGCGTGCAGTGTGGTGGTCATGCCGCGCATATGCTCGGCCATGCGCTCGCCTTCGCCGTGGAAACCGACGACGTCGCCGCCGGCGCAGAACATCTTGCCTTCGGCGGTGAGGATAACGGCGCGGATGTCCGGATTTGAATCGCAATGCGTCGCAACGGCATGCAGTTCCTCGGCCATTTCAAGACTGAGCGAATTGGCGGCTTCGGGTCGCGAGAGCGTGATTGTCGCGATCTGATCGCTGACGTCGAATTTCATGGTGTTGTAGGACATGGCGAACTTCCTCAGGGGTTCGGTGGGCAAAAAGATGGATCAGCCTCGCGTTGCGGCAGGCGCTGCATGATAGCGCGTCGTTCTTCCGCTGACATGCGCGCCCAGTTCGCGATTTCGCTGAGCGTTCTGAAGCAGCCGCGGCACACATTGTGTTGCGTATCGATCTGGCAGACCGCGATGCAGGGTGATTCGATCGGTGCGCTCATGCTGCGGCCCGCTTCGCGTCGCGGCATAAGTCCGCAAGATAACCGAGGCCGGTGATTGCCCGGCTGCCGTACCAGGACAGCAGTTCCCCGTCGACGAGAGCAACGTCGACCTCACTTCCGAAGTATCCGCGTACCTCCGCGAGATGTTTGTCGCGAAACGCATAGGGTTCGCTGCTCAGCAGCACGCGGTCTACCTCGCCGGAATAAGTGTCGAGTTCGATAGCAGGGTATCGTGACGAGGCTGTTGCGGGCACCACGTGCCAGTTGATGAGCTCGAGCATTTGCGCGATGTATGTCGCGCCCGTAACCGTCATCCACGGATCGCGCCAGATCAGATACAGCACGCGCTGATGGGGCTTGTGGTCAATGTCCGCGAGGCGCGCTGCGGCCGCGCGAAACCGCGCGACGAGTTTCTCCGCTGCCTCGCGACGTTGAAACAAGGTACCAAACAACTCGTAGAGCGCGATGTTGTCGCCCGGCGCGAGCGGGTGGGTGACGATGATGTGATCGACGAACTCCGCGAGCTCTTCACTCAGTTCGCGCCGGTTCTCGTCGATGTTGAGCACGACGTGGGTCGGGGCAAGCTCGCGCAGCGCGGCGACGTCTACGTCTTTCGTACCGCCGAGTTTGCGGATCCCGCGCACGGTATGTTTTGGGTGGATACAGAACCCCGTGCGCCCGACCATCTGATCGGCGAGCCCCAGCGCGCACAGCAGCTCCGTAAGACTCGGCACGAGCGAGACGATACGCGCGTCATGCCCGGCTACAGGATGACGCGTGCCCTGCGCGTCGACGACAAACCCTGGGGTTGTCATCGAACTGGATTTGCCGGCCAAGCGGGCCGGCTGATGGTGTGACCCGGGCCCACTTACATATTGCGCCGGTACTCGCCACCCACCTCGTACAGGGCGCCGGAAACCTGCCCAAGTGACGCGACCTTGACGCTTTCTATCAACTGCTCGAACACGTTGCCGCGTTCGCGCGCGACGGCCTGCAGCGCCTTCGCCGCCGCATCAAACTCGTCCGCATGCAGGGACTGGAAGTTACGGACTTCGCGGATCTGATCCTGTTTCTCCTGTTCACTGGAGCGCATCAGTTCGAGTTCCGTGACCTGTTCACCCTCGCCTTCTTTCGGCAGGAACGTGTTCACGCCGATCAACGGCAGGGAGCCGTCGTGCTTCTTGCTTTCGTAATACAGACTTTCATCCTGGATTTTGCCGCGCTGGTACATTGTGTCCATCGCCCCGAGTACGCCGCCGCGTTCGGAAATGTTCTCGAATTCCTTGTACACGGCTTCTTCCACGAGGTCTGTGAGTTCGTTGATGATGAACGAGCCCTGCCACGGGTTCTCACAGAAATTCAGCCCGAGCTCGCGGTTGATCACAAGCTGGATCGCCACCGCGCGGCGCACGGATTCTTCCGTCGGCGTGGTGATGGCTTCGTCGTACGCATTTGTATGCAGGCTGTTGCAGTTGTCGAACAGCGCGTACAAGGCCTGCAGTGTCGTACGAATGTCGTTGAAGCTGATCTCCTGTGCATGGAGGCTGCGGCCCGAGGTCTGAATATGATATTTCAGCATTTGACTGCGCGGGCTCGCGCCATAACGTTCGCGCATCGCGCGCGCCCAGATCCGCCGCGCCACGCGGCCGATAACGGAATACTCCGGATCCATGCCGTTACTGAAAAAGAAGCTCAGGTTCGGGGCGAAATCATCAATCTTCATGCCACGGGCAAGGTAGTACTCAACGATCGTGAATCCGTTCGATAGCGTAAACGCGAGTTGTGAGATCGGATTCGCGCCGGCTTCCGCGATGTGATAGCCGCTGATCGAGACGCTGTAGAAATTGCGCACTTTGTAATCGACGAAATACTGCTGGACATCGCCCATCATCTTCATCGCGAACTCGGTCGAGAAGATGCACGTATTCTGCGCCTGGTCTTCCTTCAGGATATCCGCCTGCACGGTGCCGCGAACGCTCGCGAGCGTAGCGGTTTTGATCTTTTCATAGGTTTCGCGGTCGACGACCTTGTCACCTGTGATCCCGAGTAGCCCAAGACCCAGACCATCGTTGCCGGACGGTAATTCCCCCTTGTATTGCGGCCGTTGCTTGCCGGCGAAATATTCCGCGATCTTTTTCTCCGCCGCGTCCCAGCCGCCGGTCGCCTTCAGGTGTTTTTCGATCTGCTGATCGATTGCGGCATTCATGAAGAACGACAGGATGATCGGCGCCGGGCCGTTGATTGTCATCGATACCGAGGTTGTCGGATCGCAAAGGTCGAAGCCGGAATACAGCTTCTTCGCGTCATCAACGCTCGCGATCGAAACCCCGGAGTTGCCAACTTTGCCATAGATGTCGGGTCGCTCGTGAGGGTCTTCGCCGTACAGCGTGACGGAATCGAACGCGGTCGACAGCCGTGCGGCAGGCTGCCCGGCTGACAGGTAATGAAAGCGACGATTCGTGCGCTCCGGCGTGCCTTCGCCGGCGAACATACGGGTGGGGTCTTCGCCGGCGCGCCGATACGGAAAGACGCCGCCGGTATAAGGGTATCCGCCCGGCAGGTTCTCCTTCATGAGGAAACGCAGCAGGTCGCCCCAGCCGTCGAAACGCGGCGGTGCGATTTTCGGGATCTTCTGCTGGCTCAGACTCTCGATGTAATTCGGGCCCTCGATCGCCTTGCCGCGTACTTCATAGCTGTACTTCTCGTCAGTGACCCCCTTGAGCCGGGACGGCCACTCCTGCAGCAGTTCGCGCGCTTGTGCGCCGAGGTCGTCGAGTGCCGCGTTGTAGCGCTGGCGCAGGGTTACGAGCGATTTATCGCCCGCTTCCACGAGCGCATCCTTGGAATAGGGTTCGAACACCGTCGGCAGCGCGGTATCGTCGATCTCCTCGAGCGCCGCATAGCAATGCTGCGCGCGGTTCGCCGCATCGCTGAGTTCTTCGATTCGGCGGTTCACCCCGCGACCCTGATCAGCGATCTCCGAGAGATAGCGCGTGCGGTTGCCGGGGATGAGCACGGTTGCGCGCGGTTCTTTCACGCTGACGTCGACGTCCGGGTTCCATTTTGCCGCATCGAACGCCATTTTCTCCGCGATCTGTCGGCACAGATGCGTGAACAGCCAGGTCACGCCGGGATCATTGAACTGGCTCGCGATGGTCGGGAATACCGGGATCTTGTCTTCTTCGAGCTCAAAATTCGCATGGTTACGGCGCCATTGCTTGCGCACGTCGCGCAGTGCATCGTCGGCGCCGCGCTTGTCGAATTTGTTCAGGATGATCAGGTCGGCGAAATCGAGCATGTCGATTTTCTCGAGCTGGCTCGGGGCGCCGAATTCGCTCGTCATCACGTACACCGGAATATCCACGAGATCGACAATCTCGCTGTCACTCTGGCCGATGCCGGCGGTCTCGACGATGACAAGATCGAATGCCATCGATTTCAGGAAGCTCACCGCATCGCCGAGCATCGCGCTTGTCGACAGATGTTGACGACGGGTTGCCATCGAACGCATGAACAAGCGCTCCTTGCGCAGCGAATTCATCCGGATCCGATCGCCGAGCAGGGCCCCGCCGGTACGACGCCGGGTGGGGTCAACGGCGAGCACGGCGATGTTCATGTCGGGGAAATACTGTACGAAGCGCGACAGGATTTCGTCGGTGACGCTGCTCTTGCCGGCGCCGCCGGTGCCCGTGATGCCAATCACCGGCACCTTGCCCGCGGCCACCTGCCATTCCTTGCGCAGTGTCTCGAGTTTCGCTTCGCTGATATTGCCGTCCTCGAGCGCGGAAAGCATCTGCGCAATCGAGAGCGGGTCTTCGAGCGACGGCGTGCCCGGTTCGGCCGATGCCTGCCGGTTCGCTTCGGTGCGTTGCACGAGATCCGTGATCATGCCGAGCAGACCCATGTTCATGCCGTCGTTCGGGTGATAGATCCGCTCGACCCCGTAGGCCTCGAGTTCGCGGATTTCTTCCGGCGTAATAGTGCCGCCGCCACCGCCGAATACGCGGATATGACCCGCGCCCGCGTCGCGCAGCATGTCTACCATATAGCGGAAGTACTCCGTGTGACCGCCCTGGTAAGAGCTCACCGCGATGCCGTCTGCGTCTTCCTGGACCGCCGCGCGTACGACATCGGCAACCGCGCGGTTGTGCCCGAGGTGGATCACCTCGGTACCTTCGGCCTGGATCAGACGGCGCATGACGTTGATGGCGGCGTCGTGACCGTCGAACAGCGAGGCGGCGGTGACGAAACGCAGCGGGCTGCTCGCCGCAGCCTGGTCGGTAGCTTCGGAAACTTCACGTGCTTGCGTGCTCATGGCGTTAACTCCCGGTACCCTACTAGGGACCTTTGTTATACCGGCGCCAGGGCGCCGATCATTTGTCGTTTTAAACCTTCGTGTAAGTCGTGTATCTGGTCGCGCGCATCCGGCGATACGAGCCATTGATAAACAATGCCGATGATCGAGGCGCAGAACTGTTCCGCGATTGTGCGGGCGTCGGCATCGGCGCGCACACTGCCGGCCTCGATGCCGGACGTAATCCAGCGTTCCACGTCCCGGCGGCGGCGCTCGTGTACGTTCGCGATGACGGCTTTAAGCGTCGCGTCCGGCCCGATGGAGTCGAACCATAAAATATAGAACGCACGGATGCGGTCGGCCGCCTGCTGCACAAAATGATTGTGCGCGTCGGTGGCCGCGAGGATGGCGTCGAGACCATCCTTGTTGCGCACGGCGCGTCCGAGTTCGCGCAGCCAGTCATCGCCCACGGCCTGGATAATCTGGGTGAACAGACCGGCCTTGTTGCCGAATCGGTAACTCGCGAGGCCACGGCTGTAGCCTGCGCGCTCGCCGACGTCTTTCAGATGCGTGCCCGCGGTGCCGCGGTCGACGATAAGGCTGATAGCGGCGTCGAGCATCAAGGCATCAGATTGCGCGGAGCGCTCGGCCTGGGTGCGTCGGGCGGATTCTGATGGTGAGGGTGCGGCGGCGGACATGGCGAAATTATTACTCACAAGTTACTTGTTTGCAACAAGCAAGTACCGTTCCCTGTTGCGCTTTCCGGCGGTAACGCGCGGGGCGCGAGTTGCCGCGTGCCGGGCCGCGGGAAAGCACGTTGTGGTCCCCGCGAGGAACCGTCAAGCCACTGCCGGGTTCAGACCTGTTCGATTTCGACGAGCGTGCCGCAGAAGTCTTTCGGATGCAGGAACAGCACGGGCTTGCCGTGCGCCCCGGAGCGTGGCTCACCGTCACCGAGAATGCGGGCACCATCGGCGACGAGTTTGTCGCGGGCCGCGAAAATGTCTTCCACTTCGTAGCACACGTGATGCATGCCGCCGTCGGCATTGCGCTCGAGATACTTCGCGATCGGTGAGTCGTCGCCGAGCGGATGCAGGAGTTCGATTTTCGTGTTCGGCAGTTCCACGAACACCGTCGTCACGCCATGATCCGGCAGGTCTACGGGTTCCGTCACGGTTGCGCCGAGCGTTTCACGGTAGCGCGCGGCGGCCGCGGCGAGATCCGGTACCACGATAGCGACGTGGTTCAGTCGTCCAATCATTCCAGTGTCCTTGTAGCTAATTCGATTCGGTTTGAAACAAGTCGAGCAAACGGTGTGCCGCGGTTGTCGGTGGCAGTTGGCCGGCAGTAACTTCACGTTCGAGTCGCTCGAGTTCGCCGCGCACGCGGGTGCTGGCGCGAAAGCGCGCCGCGAGAGAATCATTGATCTCCGCCCACATCCACGCCCGTGCCTGGGCCGCGCGGCGCGCGGCGATCTCGCCGTGCCCGCGCATCGTTCCGCGGTATTCACAGACCATCTGCCAGCTTTCTGCGATGCCGGTCTCGCTCAGCGAGGAGACCGCCGCGACCGGCACTTGCCAGTGTTCCGAGCGGGGCCGTAACAGCTGCAGCGCGAGGCGATATTCGCTGACGGCCTTGTTCGCTACCTGTTCGAGCGGACCGTCCGCCTTGTTGACGAGAATCAGATCGGCGAGTTCCATGATGCCGCGCTTGATTCCCTGCAACTCGTCACCGCCGCCGGGCGCGAGCAGTAATACGAACATATCAGTCATCTGGGCAGCCATTGTTTCCGACTGCCCGACGCCGACGGTTTCGACGAGAATGACATCGAACCCGGCAGCCTCGCACAACAGCATCGCCTCGCGTGTCCGTGCGGCGACCCCACCGAGCGTACCGCCTGAAGGGGACGGTCGGATGAACGCGCGCGGATCGCGGGTGAGACGTTCCATGCGCGTCTTGTCACCGAGAATGGAACCGCCGCTCAGGGTTGATGAGGGATCGATGGCGAGCACGGCGAGTTGATGGCCGGCATCGACGATGTGGCTGCCGAACGATTCTATGAACGTGGATTTACCCACCCCGGGGGTACCGCTGATGGCAATCCGCAGGGCGCCGCCCGCTTGCGGCGCGAGTTCCTCCAGGAGTTCGATCGCCTCGGCGCGATGATCCGCGCGTGACGATTCGATCAACGTGATTGCGCGCGCGAGTGCGCGGCGATCGCCTTTGAGCAGCGCGGCGGCGAGTGGACTCGTCACCTTGCGCCGCTCCGTGCGTGACTCCGGGAACGTCGCATGATTACCGCCGCGGTGCGTTATTCGAATTCCAGGATAGGCTGGTCGGCTTCGAGATTCTGCCCAGCCTCGGCGAGTGCCTGACTTACGACCCCGTCGCTTTCGGCGCGCAGACTGTTTTCCATTTTCATGGCCTCGATGACGGCGAGTTCCTGTCCTGCTTCGACTTTGTCGCCGGCGGCAACGGTCAGACGCACGAGCAAGCCGGGCATTGGCGAGAGCAGGAATTTCGACAGGTCGGGCGGTTCTCTTTCCGGGATCAGGCGCAGCAGCTCAGCGGCCCGGGGGCTGAGTACGCGCACGTCCGCGACGCGCCCGCCACTGGCGAGGTGCCAGCTGAGCTTGCGAGTTTCGAGTTGTGCCGCGAACGGCGCGCCATCGACAGTGGCTTCGACCACGAGATCGTGGGGCCGCCAGCCCGTCGTAATCGAATAACTGCGATCGGCTGTCGTTACCGTATACGTATCGCCGGCGCGCGTTACCGTGAGCGGCAGCTCGTCGCTGCCGGTGCGGGCAACATAGGCGCGTTCCCCGTCGCGCGACGGCAGGCTGCGCTCATCGACATAAAACTGCAGCACCGATGCCACGGCCGGCAGTACGAAGTTGTCCGGCAGATCAAACGAACTACTGTCGAAACCCTCGGGAAAATGCTCCGCGATGAAGCCGGTGGACATGTCGCCGGCGGCGAACTTGGGGTGATTCGCCAGCGCATTCAGAAACGAGATGTTCGCGTGGATGCCGCGAATGCAAAACCGGTCGAGTGCATCACTGAGGCGTTCGCGCGCTTCGTTACGCGTCTCGCCGGCCGTGATCAGCTTCGCGACCATCGGATCGTAATAAATGGAGATCTCGCTGCCTTCCTCGATGCCCGTGTCGTTGCGCAGGTAGTCCGTCTCTTCCGGGGGGCGGTACACCTGGACCCGGCCCGTCGACGGCATGAAGTTCCGATCCGGGTTCTCGGCGTAAATGCGCGCTTCCATCGCCCAGCCCTCGAGGCGTACGTCTTTTTGCTTCAGCGGCAGTTTTTCGCCCGCGGCGACACGGATCATCAGCTCGACGAGATCGAGCCCGGTAATGAATTCCGTTACCGGATGTTCAACCTGCAAACGCGTATTCATCTCGAGGAAGTAGAAATTGTGGTTCGGGTCGACGACGAACTCGACCGTACCGGCCGAAACGTAACCCACCGCCTGGGCGAGCGCGACGGATTGTTCGCCCATCGCCTTGCGCACTTCAGGGGTGACGAACGGTGATGGCGCTTCCTCGATGACTTTCTGGTGGCGACGCTGAATCGAGCATTCGCGTTCGTTCAGATACAACACATTCCCATGCTGGTCGGCGATGAGCTGGATTTCGATATGGCGCGGACGTTCGATGAATTTCTCCACCAGCATCCGGTCGTCGCCGAAACTCGAGCGCGCTTCATTCGAGGCGCTTTCGAATCCTTCTTTCACTTCGGCTTCGTTATTCGCGATGCGCATGCCTTTGCCGCCGCCGCCGGCCGAAGCTTTCAGCATGACGGGAAAGCCAATCGCTTTCGCCGCGGCCAGGGCGTCGTCGGCATCGGCCATGATGCGCTCGTCGCCGGGGATCGTATTCACGCCGGCGGCCTTGGCAATTTCTTTCGAGCGCAGTTTGTCGCCCATTTCCGCCATCGCATTGACGGGCGGTCCGATGAATGTAATGCCGGCGTCGGCGAGCGCCTCGGCGAACTTCGAATTCTCCGACACGAAGCCGAAACCCGGATGCACGGCCTCGGCGCCAGTCGCCTTTGCCGCTGCGACGAGCGCGTCGATACGCAAATAACTTTCTGCCGCTGGCGAACCGCCGATGTGCACGGCCTCGTCGGCCATTTTTACGTGACGCGTATCGGCGTCCGCGTCGGAGTACACCGCGACGGTTGCGATGCCCATACGTTTCGCGGTCTTGATAATCCGGCAGGCGATCTCGCCCCGGTTCGCGATCAGGATTTTCTTGAAGGGGAGTGCTTTCTTGGCCATGGTCTGTATGTTGCGCGTCGTTCGGTTCAGAGCGGGATATTGCCGTGTTTACGGCTCGGGTTCGTCAGCGCCTTGGTTTTCAACATGCGCAGATCGCGGCATAACTGTCGCCGCGTGTCGTGCGGCATGATGACGTCGTCGATAAACCCTTTCGACCCCGCTACGAACGGATTCGCGAATTTCTCCTGATACTCGTCGGTGCGCTTGCGGATTTTCTCCGCATCGTCACGGTCCTGGCGGAAGATAATCTCCACCGCCCCTTTCGACCCCATGACCGCGATCTCGGCCGAGGGCCACGCGTAATTCGCGTCGCCACGCAGATGTTTCGACGACATCACGTCGTACGCACCGCCATAGGCCTTGCGCGTAATCACCGTAAGTTTCGGTACCGTCGCTTCAGCATAGGCGTAGAGCAGCTTCGCACCGTGGCGGATGATGCCGCCGTATTCCTGACTTGTTCCGGGCAGGAACCCCGGTACGTCGACGAACGTAACGATCGGGATGTTGAACGCGTCGCAGAACCGGACGAAACGCGCGGCCTTCGTGCTGGAATCGATGTCGAGACAACCGGCGAGTACCATTGGCTGGTTCGCGACGATACCGACGGGCGCGCCCTGCAGGCGACCGAAGCCGGTGACGATATTCTTCGCGAAGTCCGGTTTTAGTTCGAAAAAGTCCCCTTCGTCGACAACTTTCGTGATCACTTCCTTGATGTCGTAGGGCAGATTGGCGTTGTCCGGAACGAGCGTATCGAGCGCGATCTCGATCCGGTCCGGCGGATCCTCGGTCTCGCGCTGCGGTGGCTGTTCCTTGTTGCTCGGGGGCAGGAAACCAATAAAGCGACGCAACAGGATCAAGGCGTCGATGTCGTTGTCGAACGCGAGGTCGGCCACCCCGGAGCGCGAGGTATGGGTGCCGGCGCCGCCGAGTTGTTCCGCGGTGACGGTCTCATGCGTGACCGTCTTGACCACTTCCGGCCCGGTGACGAACAGATAGGAAGTATCGCGGACCATGAACGTAAAGTCCGTGATCGCGGGCGAGTAAACCGCGCCACCCGCGCACGGCCCCATTACCATCGAGATCTGTGGTACCACCCCGCTCGCAAGCACGTTCAGCTGGAATACATCGGCGTAGCCGCCGAGCGAGGCCACGCCTTCCTGGATGCGGGCGCCGCCGGAATCGTTCAGGCCGATGATCGGTGCGCCCACTTTCATCGCCTGTTCCATGATCTTGCAGATCTTGCGCGCATGTGCGGCCGATAAAGCGCCACCGAAAACGGTGAAATCCTGCGAAAACGCAAACACGATGCGCCCATTGACCGTACCGTAGCCGGTGACCACCCCGTCGCCCGGGATCTTGTTCTCAGCCATGCCGAAGTCGTTGCAATCGTGTTCGACGAAGACGTCCCATTCTTCGAAGCTACCCGGGTCGAACAGCAACTGCAGCCGTTCGCGCGCCGTAAGCTTGCCCTTCGCGTGTTGCGCGTCGATGCGCCTGGACCCACCGCCGGCTTGCGCCGCGCGCCGTTTCTCTTCCAATCGGCGGATAATCTCCTGCATGGTCTCCCCTTCGTCTTGAATTCGTTCTTATTCTGCCGTGTTGTCGCCTGCTGGCAGATG
Organism: Gammaproteobacteria bacterium; assembly: GCA_965216305.1. Lineage (GTDB taxonomy): Bacteria > Pseudomonadota > Gammaproteobacteria > UBA11873. The sequence goes on from OZ244144.1 coordinate 2,367,883, forward strand.
CCGGCGGCGGCCGCGACCGATTCTGGATGATGACGGCCGCGTTTGCACCCCCAAAACGCGGTGCACGGTGCAAATTATGCGTGGGTCAGGCGCGGACATTCCGCCGCGTCCCCGGGTCGCATCGCGCGGCGCGCTGCCCCGCTTATGCTGCGGTGCCTGCGCCGGTCGCGAGCTTCTCATCGACAAGTCGTAATACCTCAGCGGCGGCAACCGGGATATTCGTGCCCGGCCCGTACACCGCGGACACCCCGGCCGCCCTCAATGCCGCGTGGTCCTGCGGCGGAATAACGCCGCCGCAGATCACGAGTATGTCGTCGGCACCGGCTTCGCGCAGTGACTCGATCAGCTGCGGCACGAGCGTTTTGTGTCCGGCAGCCTGGCTCGAAACCCCGATCACATGGACGTCGTTTTCGATCCCCTGGCGCACCGCTTCCGCGGGAGTCTGGAACAGCGGGCCAATATCCACGTCGAAACCGATATCCGCGAATGCCGTGGCAATAATTTTCGCACCGCGATCGTGTCCGTCCTGTCCGAGTTTAACCACGAGCATGCGCGGGCGCCGGCCGTGCGCGGCGGCGAACGCGGCGACATCACGCTGAATTTTCGCGAAGCCTTCGTCGCCCTCCCAGGAAGCACCATAAACGCCGGAAATCGACATCGTTTCCGCGCGATGGCGGCCGTACACCTGCTCCAGCGCGCTCGAAATTTCGCCCACGGTGGCACGCGCCCGGGCCGCGGTCACCGCAAGTTCGAGCAGATTGCCGCTGCCGTCTTCGGCGGCGGCGCGCAGGGCTTCGAGCGCCTGCTCGCAGGCGCCCGTATCGCGCTCGGCACGGACGCGTTCGAGCCGTGCGACCTGGCCGGCGCGCACCGCGCTATTGTCGATGTCGAGAATATCGACGTCGATTTCCTCACTCGCGCGGTACTTGTTCACCCCGACAATGACTTCTTCACCGCGATCGATGCGCGCCTGACGCAGCGCCGCGGCTTCCTCGATGCGCAGTTTCGGCATGCCGGATGCCACCGCGGCGGTCATGCCGCCCATGGCTTCGACTTCGTCGATCAGGGCATTCGCGGCCGCGGCCAGACTGTGCGTGAGATGTTCGACGTAATACGAGCCGCCGAGTGGATCGACGACGTTCGTGATCCCCGTTTCTTCCTGCAGTATCAGCTGGGTGTTGCGCGCGATCCGCGCCGAAGTATCGGTGGGCAGCGCGAGCGCCTCGTCGAAGGAGTTCGTATGCAGCGACTGGGTGCCGCCGAACGCGGCTGCCATCGCTTCGATCGTGGTGCGAATGATGTTGTTGTACGGATCGAGTGCGGTAAGACTCACCCCGGATGTCTGGCAGTGCGTGCGCAGCATCAAGGAGCGATCGTCGGTGCAATCAAAATGTTTTCGCATGCGCGTCGCCCAGATCAGACGGGCTGCGCGCAGCTTCGCGACTTCCATGAAAAAGTTCATGCCAATGGCGAAAAAAAACGACAGCCGCGGTGCGAAAGCGTCCACCGCCAGGCCTTTGGACGCCGCTGCACGGACGTATTCGAGGCCGTCGGCTATCGTAAACGCGAGCTCCTGCACGCACGTCGCGCCGGCTTCCTGCATGTGATAGCCGGAGATTGAAATCGGATTAAAGCGCGGCATTTCGGCCGCCGTGTAGGCAATGATGTCGGCGACGATCCGCATCGAGGGTTCCGGCGGGTAGATGTAGGTGTTGCGCACCATGAATTCTTTCAGGATGTCGTTCTGCAACGTGCCGGCAAGTTGCGCGTGTTCAACCCCCTGCTCTTCCGCCGCACCGATATACATCGCCATCACCGGTAGCGCGGCGCCGTTCATCGTCATTGACACGGACATCTTGTCGAGTGGAATACCGTCGAACAGCAGCTTCATGTCTTCGATGCTGTCGATGGCCACGCCGGCTTTGCCGACGTCACCGACGACGCGCTCGTGATCGGAGTCGTAGCCGCGGTGGGTGGCGAGGTCGAATGCGATTGACAACCCGGTCTGGCCCGCGGCGAGATTGCGCCGGTAAAACGCGTTCGATTCCTCGGCGGTGGAAAACCCGGCGTACTGACGCACGGTCCACGGCCGTCCCGCGTACATTGTTGCTTTCGGGCCGCGTACGAACGGGGCGAACCCGGGCAGCGTATCGGCGTGTTCCAGCGCGGCGAGATCCGCGGCGGTATACAGCGGCGCGATATCGATGCCTTCCGGGGTGTGCCAGGTGAGTTCGTCGGGCGACGCGCCCTTACGCTCTTTTGCGGCCAGCGCCGACCAGTCATCGTGCGTGGTGTGCGTGAATTTATCGCTCACAGAAAATCCTCTAACTGTGCCGGCGGCGGCTCGACGGGAGTGTCGAAGGTGATCCGGCAGCGCGGCGGCATCGTGACGTTCGTGGTGTCCGGCCGTTGTGTGGGGCAGCGCGTTCCTGTTGGGCGCGGCGCGGTTCACGGAACGCCATACCGGGCGTGCGGCCGAGCAGTGTAGTTTAACCCTTGAGGCCGCGGACGTATAGATAAAAGAACTAAATGCGCTTACCGATCAGTCGATTAGCGCATGAGTGCGGGTTATTCCGGAGATGGATGGACGCACGGCGGCGGAACGCCGAATTCGCACCTCAGCGCTCGATGAGCCGGACGAGCCCTTCCTGGGCGAGCGATACCGCGAGCGCTCCGTCACGACGATAGAATCCGCCGCGCGCGACCCCGCGTGCATGGGCCGACGTCAGCCCCTCGCACACATACAACAGCCATTCATCCATGCGAAAGGTGCGATGGAACCACATGGCATGGTCGAGGCTTGCCATCATGAGGCGCGGATCATTGATCTGAATCCCGTGAGGCATCAGCAGTGTCGTGATGAGTCCGTAATCAGACAGGTAGGCAAGGATCGCGCGGTGCAGATTGAAATCGTCCGGCAGCCGTTCAACCGTGCGCACCCAGATCCGGCGTAACGGCGCGTGGCCGGCCTCCGCGGGCTGCATATACGGATCAATCGGCCGGATTTCGAACGGGGCCGAGATATTCACGAAGCGCTGCACGTTCGGCGGCGCGCGGGTAAGGTCGAGGTCGCGGAAACTCAGCGGTTCAACGTCTTCCGGTGCCGGCACGTCGGGCATCGGGTGCTGGAACTCGATGCCCTCTTCCGTGGCGTGAAACGAGGCTTCCATCGTGAAGATGGGACGACCGTACTGGATCGCCGTTACGCGCCGGGCCGAAAAGCTGTTGCCGTCGCGACTGCGGTCGACTTCGTAGATGACCGGATTATTCGAGTCGGCTTCGCGCAGAAAGTAACAGTGAATCGAGTGTACCGCGCGATCGTCGTCCACAGTCGACTGCGCGGCCTTGATCGCCTCGCCAAGCACTTTGCCGCCATAAACACGCTTCACGTGCGTATCGGTGACGGCGCCGCGAAACAGGTTTTTCTCGAGCCGCTCGAGCGCGAGCGCATCGACGAGCGACTGCAGGGCCGGGTCCATCATCACACGAACGAATATTCTTCAGTGGGAAACGTCGTTGCTTTCACTTCCTTTACGTAAGTTTCCACCGCGCCCTGGATCGAGCCCGCGAGTTCCATGTAATTTTTCGAAAAGCGGGTGCGTTTACCGGGCCAGATGTCGAGGATGTCGTAGAGCACGAGGATTTGGCCGTCCACGTCCGGGCCGGCGCCGATGCCGATTACCGGGACTTTTGCGTTTCTCGTGATCTCGGCCGCGAGTTGCATCGGGACGCATTCGAGCAGCAGGATGTCGGCGCCGGCAGCTTCAAGCGCGAGCGCGTCATCCACCATCTTGCGCGCCGTTTTGTCTTCGCGGCCCTGTACGCGGTAGGCGCCATACTTATGGATTGCCTGCGGGGTGAGACCAAGATGCGCGCAGACCGGGATGCCGCATTCCGTCAGGCGCGACACCATTGGAATTTCGAGCGCCCCCCATTCGAGCTTGACGATCTCCGCGCCGCCTTCTTTCATCAGGCGCGCCGCATTCGTGAGGCAGTGTTCGGCGGAGGAGTAACTCATGAACGGCATGTCGGCCATGATCATGGCGCGACTGGTCCCGCGGGCGACCATCTGCGTGTGGTAGATCATCTCGTCGATCGTAACCGGTATGGTCGTGCTGACACCCTGCACGACCATACCAACGGAGTCGCCGACAAGGATGAAATCAACGCCGGCGTTGTCCAGCACGGTAGCGAATCCCGCATCGTAGGCGGTGAGCGATGCAATTTTCTCGCCGGCTTCCTTCTGTCGCTTCAGTTCGAGCGTCGTGACTTTTCTGACTTCGGTTTGTGCACTCATGACGGCGCCTTCATTTCTGGTTTACAGCCGGAGATAAAGGCCCTGCATGCGCAATGTGCGCGTGCAAGGCGTAATTCAATTATAGCCCGTGGTCCGTTCAGCGCGTGGCCGTGCGCTTGCGTTCCATGCCGGCGAGGAAACGCTCCATCGCGACGAGACCGCGGCAGTGGCGGCCGCGGCCGATCGTGTCAACGCCGTCGCTTGCGCTAACCTCGAACGTGACGGATCGATCGCCAACCTCGATCACGGTTGCCGTAGTCGCGACGCGCATGCCAACAGGGGTCGCCGCGAGATGTTCAACCTCGACTCGCGTGCCGACTGAAACCCAGCCTTGCGGCAGGACGTCGGCGATCAATTCGGCAGAAACAATTTCCATGTGATTGATCATTTGTGGCGTCGCGAAGACGAACGGCATGCCCGCAACCGCATGGCCGACCGTCAGTTCCGTGACCACCTCGAGCTCGCGGGTAAGCGTCGCGCCAATTTCAATTCGCGCCGACGCTGCGTTGTTCGAGCTCATCCGAACGGTCGACTCAACATGGCCGGCGAGGCGCCGAACAGCGCACCATGGGCGAAGAAGACAACGATGAACATCACACCTCCGACGGCGACGGCCAGTGATTCGCGGAGCCAGGGCTGACGGAAACGGCTACGCTCGATGCCGCGCCGCGACAGCGAGCCGAGTTCCGCGAGTGCGAGCATGCCGAAGCCCGCAAAAAATACGATGGCCGCGAGATTTTCTTTCGCCAGCAGGTGCGCGACGGACCACAACACGACCCCCCACAACACGGGGCGTCGGGTGAGACGCCGCAGATTCGATGGCACAAGTGTTGCGGCAACGAAAATAAACGCGATAAACATGAGCGGCAGGATCAAGGTGCGCGCTTGTGCCGGCGGCAGCCATACGTAAGTGTAGACCGCGCGCGCATGTCCGATCAGGATCATCGCGATACCCGCGAGCGCCGCGGCAGCAAGACCGAGCCGCACGGCGGTGAGGCCGTAACGTGATGCCAGGCTCGCGGACAGACGCGGCGCGGCGTTGACCTGCTGCAAGGCAAACAGGATCAAGAAGCCGCACAGCATCCAGCTCATTCGCGCCCCACCCGGTTCAGATCGCGCTCAGCCAGCTTTTCACCGCCGCGGCGATTTCATCCGGAGAATCTTCCTGCAGAAAATGCAGTCCTTTTACGCTGGCCTCCTTGGTGTTCTTCCAGCTGCGCGCGAATTCGCCCGGTGAGCCGTTCATGATCATGCCGGGTTCGCCGGCGATGAACAGCTTCGGCATGTCGGCATCGCGCATGTACGCACCGTAGGCATCGACGGTTGCGCAAACGTCCGCCGGCTCGTCCCCGAGCGGGATCTGGCGTGGCCAGGTCAGGGTGGGCCGACGGTCTTCGCCCGGGTTCATGAACGGTGCGCGATACGCATCCATTTCCTCGTCGCTCAGCTTGCGCAGGATCGAGTTCGGCAGCACGCCTTCGACGAAAACGTTCTTCTCCAACACGACATCATCGCCAGCCGGTGAGCGGAACGTGCGAAAGATTTCCGTCGCGGCTTCCGGCCATTCGTCCCAGCTGAGACGCTTGACGACACCTTCCATATGCGCCACGCCCTTGGCCGCGCCGGGGTGTTGGCGGCACCAGTCGAAACCGAGTGCGCTGCCCCAGTCGTGGATCACGAACGTGACATTGTCCTTCACTCCGAGCGCATCCCAGGCGCCGTAAAGATAGTGCTGATGTTCCTTGAACGTGTAACGGTCGGGGCCGGAGTCCGGCAGCTTGTCGGAATCCCCCATGCCGATAAGGTCGACCGCGATGCAGCGTCCGAGCTCGCTGAGTTGCGGCATGATGTTGCGCCACAAATACGATGACGTCGGGTTGCCATGCTGAAAGATGATCGGATCGCCCGAGCCCATCTCCACGTAAGCCATTTTGCGGCCGTCTACTTCAACGAATTGCTTCTTCGCGCGCCACGTATCCTGATGCATGCTGGTCTCCTCAGACGACGATCCCGCCGTCACGTAGTTGCTGGATGTCGTCGGCGCCGAATCCGGCTTCACCGAGGACGGCGTCGGTGTCGCCACCAATAAGCGGCGCCGGCCCCGGATGCGTTGCCGGCGTGCGGCTGAATCTCGGCGCCGGGGCGGGTTGAGTTGCTCCGTCGACTTCAATGAACGTCTGCCGCGCTACGTTGTGCGGGTGCTGCGGTGCTTCGTCGAGGTCGAGCACGGGCGCGAAACAGATATCTGTGCCTTCCATCAACTGGACCCACTGGGCACACGTCTTTGTCCGGAAATGTGCGGCGAGCTTCGCACGCAGACCCTGCCAGCCGGCCTTGTCGTGTTGTGCATCGAAGGCGGGGTCGGTGAGGCCGAGCGTTTCGCGCAACAAGGCATAGAACTGCGGTTCAATCGAGCCAATCGAAATCCATTTACCGTCCAGACACTCGTAGCAGCCGTAGAAATGCGCACCGCCGTCGAGCATGTTATCACCGCGCGTATTCGTCCACGCGCCGGCATCCTTCATGCCGTACAGCATCGCCATCAGCATTGATGCGCCATCGATCATCGCGGCGTCCACCACCTGCCCACGGCCGGAGCGCGCCGCTTCGAGCAGGCCGCAAACCATACCGAACGCGAGCAGCATCGTGCCGCCGCCGAAGTCGCCAACGAGATTAAGTGGCGGAATCGGCCCCCCGTCGCGTTCGCCGATCGCATGCAGCGCCCCGGTCAGCGCGATGTAATTGATATCGTGACCGGCGGCGTTCGCGAGCGGACCGTCCTGCCCCCAGCCGGTCATGCGGCCGTACACGAGTTTCGGGTTACGCGCGAGACAGACATCCGGGCCGAGACCCAGCCGTTCCATGACCCCGGGCCGGAACGGTTCGAACGTGCCGTCGGCGTCATCGAGCAATCGGAGAGCGACATCAACCCCGCGCGGTTCCTTCAGATTGAGCGCGATCGAGCGACGGCTGCGGCTGCCGGCGCCCGGCGCCGCGCGACCGCCGGCGCGGTCGATGCGAATAAGGTCCGCGCCCATGTCGCCAAGAAGCGTACCGCATAGCGGTCCGGGTCCAATGCCGGCAAATTCGATGATCCGGATCCCCTGGAGTGGACCGCCGCTCATCGTGAGGCCTGCCCGGCCATTGCGATGATGCGTTCGGCCTGGGTGAGATGGGGCTTGTCGATCATCTTGCCGTCGAGGCTGAGCGTGCCGGCATCAGGGTTAGCGGCAAACAGGTCGATGATGGCCTGCGCATGCGCAACCTCTTCCGCGCTCGGGGTGAACGCTTCGTTGATTATCGCAACCTGGTTCGGGTGAATTGCAATTTTGCCGCTGAACCCGTCCCGGCGTGCGTAACCGCTATGGATGCGCAAGCCTTCGTCATCGCGAAAATCCGGATGTACGGTATCCACCGCCTGTGCCTGCGCCGCGTGCGCGGCCATCAGACACAGCGATCGCGCAAGGCGATACGGCTCGGCCAGATTCCCCGCCTCGTCCCGGTTCGTTGTCGCACCGATCGCGGCGCTCAGATCTTCAGCACCCCACGACAGCGCGCTCATGCGTGGATTCGGCTTGCGGTAACCCTCGAGCGTGAGCATCGCGCCCGGGGTTTCCGTCGCCAGCGCGAAGATTTTCGTCGCGCCAACGTCAATGCCATGCGCAACTTCGAGCGCGCTCAGATAATGATCGAGCCGATGCGAGTCCTGCACCGACTCGGCTTTTGGCAACAACACACCGTCGGGTCGACCGGCAATGATGCCGGCAAGATCCTTCAGTGCGTCATCGGTGTCGAGCGGATTGATGCGTACGTAGAGTTTTGCGACCGCGCGATCGGCGTGTTCGAGGTATTCGCATGTCATCTCGCGGCCCACCGGGCGCCGCGCTGCTGCGACTGCGTCTTCGAGATCGAGAATGAGCGCATCGGCGCCCGTGCCGGCACCTTTCGCAAGTTTCTTTTCGCTGTCGCCCGGAACGAACAGCCATGAACGCAGCATCATGCCTGCGGCCTCTTCAGCATGAGGCCCTTGCGCGTGCACGTGGCAACGACTTCATCGCGCTGGTTGTACGCGGTGTGCAGGAACGTGACGATGCCGTTTGTCGGTCGCGATTTACTTTCGCGCATCTCCGTGATCTCGGTACGGAAGTGCAGCGTGTCGCCGTGGAAAACCGGACGCGGGAAGCGTACATCGTCCCAGCCGAGGTTGCCGACGGTTGTGCCGAGCGTGGTGTCATAAACGGTTACGCCAACCATCAGCGCCAACGTGAAGCAACTGTTGACGAGACGCTGGCCGAACTCCGTTTCATTCTTGCAGTATTCCTCGTCGAGATGCAGGTAGGCCGGGTTATGCGTCATCGTGGTAAACAGCACGTTGTCCGTTTCCGTGACCGTGCGCCGGATCGGATGATCGAAGGTTTGTCCGATCTCGAATTCTTCGTAATACAAGCCAGGCATGCGATTCCCCTTTTATTATCTGGATCTCATTGCCGCATTATACGGAGTCCTCCGGTTCCCGCTGCGGCCACGGGTCCGGGATTGATTCGTTGTTGCTTCAGGCGTCGGCGAAAAGTGTTTCGAAACGTTCGCGCAGTAAATTTTTCTGCACCTTGCCCATCGCATTGCGGGGCAGATCGTCAACCGTGATCACCCGTTTCGGCAGTTTGAATGCCGCGAGCCGCTCACGAGCGAACTGTCTGACGCGCTCTTCGTCGAGCGCATGCGCCTCACCGATACACACGGCGACCACTGCCTCGCCGAAATCCGCGTGCGGTACGCCGATCACCGCCGCTTCACGTACACCTTCGCATTCGTTCAGCACCTGCTCAACTTCGATCGGATAGACGTTGAGACCGCCGCTGATGATCAAATCCTTCGCCCTGCCGACGATTGAGACGTAGCCATCGTCGATGCGTCCCTGGTCTCCGGTGTTGAAGAATCCGTCCGCGGTAAAGTCTTCGGCGGTCTTGTCCGGCTTGCGCCAGTACTCATGAAATACATTCGGTCCGCGCACCTGGATACGCCCTGTTTCACCCACCGGGAGCGGGGAATCAGTGGCGTCGGTAATGCGCAATTCGACGCTGGGAAGCGGCACGCCGACGGTACCGGCACGGCGTTCACCGTCGAGCGGATTCGTGGTCAGGATCACGGTCTCCGTCATGCCATATCGTTCCACTATGGTGTGGCCCGTGCGCGCCGTGAATTCATGAAACGTATCTTCGCGCAACGGTGCCGAACCGGATGTGAACAGGCGGACCCCGCGACACACCGCGGCGTCGAAACGTGCGTTCGCCAGCAGGCGCGTGTAGTACGTTGGCACGCCCATCATGACGGTTGCGTCACGGAGTTCGTCGATCACCTGTGCGGCATCAAAGCGTGCGAGATAGCGCACCGTCGAGCCGCTCGTCAACGTACACGTGAGCGCGATGAACAGGCCGTGGGTATGAAACATGGGCAACGCGTGCAGCAGCACATCTTCGCGGCGGAAGCCCCAGGCGGCACTGAGCTCAGCGGCGTTGATGCCGATATTCGCGTGCGTCAGCGGAATGCCTTTTGGCTGTCCTGTGGTGCCTGAGGAATACAGCAGTGCCGCGAGATCATCGCCACGGCGGACAAGCACCGCTTGCTCGCCGGTAGCGGCCGGCCAGGCGTCGCGGAACGTGCCGCTACCGTCGCCGCGCATGGTCAGGATATTGCGCACGCCTAGCGCGGTACCGACGTCGGCGGCCTGCGAGGGGTTGTCCGGATCGCACACGATCAGCGCAGGCTCGGCGTCGGCGAAAAAATACTCGAGCTCGGCACGCGTATAGGCCGGGTTCAAGGGGTGGAAGACGAAACCGCCGCGCAGGCAGCCGAGATACAGCAAGACGTAATCAACGGACTTGCCGGCCTGGACAGACACCCTGTCGCCAACGCGCACCCCGTGAGAAGCAAGACACGCTGCGACCTGCGCGCTGCGGGTGTCGAGCGTGGCGTAAGTGAGCCGATCGCCCTCCGGCGTGGTCAGGAACACGTCTTCGCCGCGCCAGTTTGCGGCAAACCGGGCGTACAGGTTGTCGTTGCTCATCGGAAACGTTCGCTTCGGTCGTGGCATCGGGGCACGTACACCCCGGTGGTCATGCCGCGGTGGCTACAGGGAGCGCGAAATCAGTTCCTTCATGATTTCGTTGCTGCCGGCGTAAATCATTTGCACGCGCGAATCCGTAAAGTAATGCGCGATCGGGTATTCCATCATGTAACCGTAGCCACCGTGCAATTGCAGACACTCATTGACGAGATTGAACTGCCGTTCCGAACACCACCATTTCGCCATCGATGCCGTTTCCGCATCCAGGGTGCCGGCGATTAGGGCCTCGATACAGTGGTCGATAAAGACGCGCGCGATTTTCGTTTCCGTCGCCGCCTCGGCAAGTTTGAACTTCGTATTCTGAAAATCGCTGATTGTCTGATTGAATGCACGCCGCTCTTTCGTGTAGGCGATGGTGCGTTCGAGTGCCGTTTCCATGATGGCAACACTGCTCAGGCCCACGATCAGACGCTCGCGCGGCAACTGCGCCATCAGCTGGAAGAACCCCTGCCCTTCTTCGGTGCCGAGCAGGTTGCCAACCGGTACCCGCATCTCGTCGAAGAACAGCTCCGAAGTGTCCTGGCCTTTCATGCCGATCTTCTTCAGCGGCGGATTGCGGCTGAAGCCGTCAAGCCCGTCCACTTCGGCCATGATCAGCGAGATCCCCTTCGCCCGTGCCTCGGGATCGGTTTTTGCGACGATGCAAACGAGGTTTGCGTTGTAACCATTCGTGATGAACGTTTTCGAACCGTTGATCACGTACTCGTCGCCATCGCGGATCGCGCTCGTTTTCACCGCCTGCAAATCGGAGCCCGTGCCCGGCTCCGTCATTGCGATCGCGCTGATGATGTCGCCGGATGCCATGCCCGGAAGCCAGCGTTGCTTCTGTTCCTCGGTCCCGTACACAAGCAGATAATGTGCGACGATGCTCTGAATGCCGTTGCCGAAGCTCGAAACACAGGCCCGCTGCAGCTCTTCATAGGTGATGGCGTCGAACCCGAAATCGCCACCGCCGCCACCGTACTCCGTGGGGACGTCCGGACACAGGATGCCCACCTCACCGGCTTTCTGCCAGTACTCCGGCTCCATGTGCTTGCGTTCGATCCAGTGTTCGCGATGCGGCACAAATTCGGTTTCGATAAAGCGGCGTACGGAGTCGCGAAACATCACATGGTCTTCGCTCATCCATGGTGAATTGTATTGCTGCATCGTCGGTTCCTTGTGGATTGTTGCGCTATGGCTCAGCCGGCATGGAGACCAAACACGGACACGCTGGCGACGTTCCGGTTCGGCGCCCCGCCAAGGTTGTGGGTTAATCCAAGCGACGGGCTGCTGATCTGGCGGTCACCGGCGCGGCCGAGCAACTGCAGATACATTTCGTAAGCCATGCGCAGGCCGCTCGCGCCAATCGGGTGGCCGAAGCATTTGAGTCCGCCGTCCACCTGACAGGGTACTTCGCCGTCGCGGTCGAACACGCCGTTGAGTACATCGTCGACGGCCTCACCTTCCGCGGCGATACCCAGGTCTTCCATAACGACGAGTTCCGTGATCGAAAAGCAGTCGTGCACTTCCATCATGTCGACTTCCTTGCGCGGGTTCGTGATGCCGGCTTCGGCATACGCACGTTGCGCCGCGATCCGGGTGGTGTGGAAATAACTGCCGTCCCAACCGGAATTCGACATCTCAAAGCCATTGCTCGGCGCAAGCTGGATGGCTTTTACGGTGACCATGTCCTTGATGCCCATCGCTTTGGCCTTCTCCACGGTGGTCACGATGGCGCACGCGGAACCATCGCTCACACCGCAGCAATCGTAAAGCCCGAGCGGGTAGGCAATCATCGCCGCACCGAGCGCCTGTTCTTCGGTGATCTCCTTCTGCAGATGGGCTTTCGGGTTCAGCTTGCCATTGGCATGGCTTTTCACCGAGATGTGCGCCATCGCCTTTTTGATGTCTTCCATCGGGCGGTTGTGTTTCGCCGCATAGGCGCTTGCGAGCTGGGCAAAGTTGCCGGGCGCGGTGGAACTCGGCAGCCACAGATCGTCGAACGTACCCTTGCTGCGCTCGGGCAGACCACCGTAGCCCGTATCTTTCAGCTTCTCGACCCCGATCGCCAGTGCGGTGTCGCAGGCGCCGGCGGCGACGGCGTAAACCGCGCCGCGCAGTGCTTCCGTCCCGGTTGCGCACATGTTCTCGACGCGCGTGACCGGGATGTTTGGCAGCCGCAAGGCCAGGCTCAGCGGCAGTGCCGATTTCCCCGCGCTTTGCTCCTGGAAGAACAGTCCGAACCAGGCCGCTTCGATCTCGTTCTGATCGATACCTGCGTCGGCGAGGGCTTCCGTATACGACTCGAGCATCAGTTCTTCCGGCCCGCAATCCCACCGTTCGCCGAAACGGCTGCAGCCCATGCCGATAATCGCGACCTTGTCCCGAATGCCTTTAGCCATTGCCAGTCTCCTAAGTTGTTGCCGCGAGCGGCGCGGGTTTCCAGAAGTAACGACGGAAATTGCGTTTATGATCGTAATCTTTTACGCGAAACACCATGCGGACTTCACGCCCGACCTCGACTTGTCCAGCCTCGAAATCCGTGAATTCGAGCATGATGTTCGCGCCATCGGTGAACTCCACATTGCCGTAGATGTACGGCGGATGCGGGGTATACGCCATCCAGTCTTCGGTGTAGGACTTCACCCGCCCGGTCAGACCGGACAGGCTTTCCGGTGTCTGCGACTCGCGCGCCCCGCAGGCAACGCAAATCGCGGCGTGAGGAAACTGCAGCGTATTACACTCACGGCAGCGTCCGCCCATCATGGCGCTGATATCGTCGCGTTTGCGGTACATCGCCGACATCGCGGTGCGATTGTCGCGTTCGGCGCGCATGCCGAAGTCGATCGAGAGTTGATTACGCAGCGACAGGAACATTGTGTAGTTATCGATCACGCGCTTGTCCGCGAGCGTGCGCGCAACCCCGCGACCGTCCTGCAGCGCCGCCAGCGCCGGGGTTGTTTCCAGCACGATAGCATCGGCGCCCTGCCCGAAGCCGAGCACGAGGATCTGCTCACCTGGCACGGCCGACTCGAGCGCGCCGGCGAGCATCAGCAGCGGATGGGCAACCCCGCAGTCGCCACAGCCGCCGGACAGCGGATCGGTGAACAGTTCCAGCCCGACCCCCAGCACTTTCGCCAGGCCTCGCGCCACAGCCGACGAGGCCGGCAGGACGATGCGGTGAATCTCGCCGAGGCTCGTGCCGGCATTTTCCATCGCCGCCGTGATGGCGGCGGGAATCAGCTTGAAGTAGCCCTCTTCGCGAACCCAGCGCTCCTCGAGTGCGTAATCAAACTCGCCCTCGGCACTGCGGTACTGATCGATCAGATCGGCATGCACAGAGCCCACGCCTTTGAATGTCGCGATTGGTTCGCCAACGCCGACGAGGACGGCGGCAGCGGCGTGGCCGTAGGTCATTTCCGCCGGGCTGCCGGGACGCGTTGCGCGACATTCGCTCGCGATCAGCAAGGTGTTCTCGCTCGCCGCGGGGGCGAGCGCCAGGCGCGCCAGTGCGGACGTGGCGGCGCGACGACTACCGGCGAAATCTTCCGTGCGCACTGCATTGCCGCACTGCAGCGCATCGGCCACGACCCCGCTGTTGCTGCGATCGAGGAACGGGAAAGTCGTCGACGCAAGTTGCACTGCGCCCACCGTGGTGGCGCTGCCGCGCAGACATTCGCGCCCCGCTTCGGCCGCCATCGTGATCACGTCCTCGTCCCAGTTTGCGAACGCGCGTTCGCCCTTGCCCATGCTCTTGACCGCGGGCATCGCCCAGGCCAGACCCTCGGCAATAGCGCTGCGCGCGATGCGCAAACGCGGAATGTACGCGCCGAAGGACAGGATGCCGGTATTCATTTCTTTCGTTGCCTCGCTCACGGCGTTCGGAGCCCCTGATTTTTGTTATCGGCCGGACAGTATAAACGCTCGCCAGCGCGCGTCGCGATGCTCAGATCACGCCGTCACCCCGGAACGCCGCGATTTCATCATCGCTGAAGCCGTGTTCGGCAAGCACATCAGCAGAATGTTCGCCGGTGCCAGGCATGCCGGCACGCAGACCCGCGTCCGCCCCGCTCATCGCCACCGGAAAATCGACCACCGTGGTGTCGTCGGCGGATCCGGGCAGATTGATCCGGGTGAAAAACTCCATCGCAGCCGCCTGCGGATGATTCAGGGCTTCGGCGGGTTTCAGTACCGGGCCGCAGGGCACACCGAGCGCCGCCATCTCGTCGAGTATGTCCTCGGTGCTGCGGCTTGCGCACCATTGCGCCACCGCATCGCAAATGCGATCGCGTGCGGCGCCACGGGCTTCATCGGATTGCAGCGCAGCGTCCTCGATCCAGTCCTCGCGCCCCAGGACCCGCGCGAGACGCCGGAAAATCCCGTTGCCCACCACGTGCAGCAGCACATGTCCGTTAGTTGTTGCAAAGACATCCGACGGCGCCGAGGTTTGCGAGCGATTGCCGCTGCCCACCCGGTTCGGCGCCAGCGCCGCCTGCTCGATCAGGATTGGACTGAAAAACGCCATCGCGGTGCCGAGCAGCGATGCCTGCACATGCTGGCCGGCGCCCGTGTCCCGCTTCTGGTAGAGCGCTGCGAGCGTCGCGAACGCACTGTACAAGCCGGTCCCGAAATCGACGTAAGGCACGGCCGTTTTCGTCGGCGATCCTTGCGCGCCGGAAAAATACGTTGCCCCGGACATCACCTGACCAATGCCATCGAAGCCGCCGCGTTCGGCCCACGGCCCGGTATGGCCATAGGCGGTTTGCGTGGTCAGGATGATATCGGGTTTGATCGCCTTGAGGCTCGCGTAATCGAGTCCGAGTTCGCGCAAGCCTGCCGGCGGATGGTTGACAACCACAACGTCGGCGGCGGCGACGAGGCGCCGGATGATGTCTTTTGAGCGCGGATCCTTCAGATTCAGGCACACGCTGCGTTTGTTGCCGGCGCTCTGTGCAAACACCGCGCCACCGTCGCCGCCGAGCGGGACGACGAAACGGTCTTCGCTGCCGCCGATCTTTTCGATCCGGATGACATCGGCGCCAAGGTAGCCGAGCAATGCCGCGCAATATGGCCCGGCAATGTAGCGGGAGAAATCGAGTACACGGATGCCGCTCAGGATATTCGTTTCATTCATGTCGGCGATGACCTTTCTAGGTAGTGGACGGATGGTCGCTTCGTGTCGCAAAGTAGCAACTCCGCCGTGATCGTGCACGTCCAATCAGCCCTGCACGGCGCACGCGGGATCCAATTCAAAGATACTGCTTCAGGACCGGCCTATGACTGGGAAAACACTTCTACGCACAAACTGCCCGCGCGACTGCTACGACGGCTGCGGAATACTCGTTGAGCAGCGGCCCGATGCGCCTTCGCGGATCCTTGGCGACCCCGACCATCCGGTGTCGCGCGGCCGTCTGTGCAGCAAATGCGCGATTGCCTACAACGGGGTGTGGCAAGACCCGGCCGCTCGCCTGACACACCCCTTGCGTCGCATCGGCGCAAAAGGTGCCGCGCAGTTCGCAGCGATTTCCTGGGATGACGCGCTCGGCGAGATTGCCGGGAACCTGCGCCGGATTATCGATACGCACGGCGCGGACGCGATCCTGCATACGCATTATTCCGGCACGCTGTCGCTGATCGCCTACCTGTTTCCGAATCGCTTTTTCAATCACCTCGGGGCTTCGGTTGTCGACCCGGATTCGATCTGCAACGCCGCCGGTCACGTGGCCTGGCACCTGTTGTTCGGAAATTCCGTCACCGGCTTCGACCCGCGTACGGCGAAAGACGCAAACTGCATACTCGTATGGGGCGCGAACCCTTCATACTCGGCGCCGCACGCGCACGAACACTGGCTGCCGGACTCGCAGGCCGCTGTGGTGGTGGTCGACCCGGTGCGTACCGAGACGGCAGCCAAGGCCGATTTGCATTTGCAGCCACGGCCCGGTACCGACGCCGCCCTCGCTTTCGGGCTGCTTCATGCGCTGCGCGCGAACGGGTGTTTCGACGAGGCCTTCATTGCGGCGTACACGCTCGGCGCCGAGGAAATCGCCGCCACGATTGATCGCTGCACGCCGCAATGGGCGGCGGAACAAACGGGCGTCCCGGTCGCTGATATTGAACGTGCGGCGGCGCTTTACGGCGCCGGCCCGGCGCTGCTGTGGTGCGGCCAGGGTCTGCAGCGCCAGCCCGCGGGCGGCAACATCATGCGCGCGATCGGCTTGCTGCCGACGCTCACCGGTAATGTCGGCAAGCCCGGCGCGGGCTTCTACTACCTGAACCTGACCCCGGGTTTCGCCGGCCTCGACCTCGGCTGGCTCGGGGGCGCGGATCTCGGCAAGCAAGCGGGCAAAACCATCAGCCACATGGACCTTGCGCCGCGGCTTGCCGCGCCGGCGGAATTCAAGGCCTTGTTTGCCTGGAACACGAACCCGCTTGCCTCGGCGCCGCGCCAGCAAGAACTGAGAGCGGCGTTCGCGCGGGAGGATCTGTTCACCGTCGCGATCGATTGCTTCCCGACGGATACCACAGCCTACGCCGATATCGTGCTGCCGGCCGCCAGCTTTCTTGAATTCGATGACATCACGTTCAGTTATTTCCATCTGAATATGGGTGCGCAGACGAAGGTGAACGATCCGATCGGACAGAGCCTGCCGAACCAGGAAATCTTCCGCCGTCTTGCCACCGCGATGGGCCTGGATGAACCCGCGCTATTCGAGGATGACGCGAGTCTCCTGAACGCCATGATGGCGCAGATGAATCCGGGTTTCGATTTCGCCGGCTTGCAGCATCGCGGTCATTTCGCGCTTGGCGACGAGCCGAGGATCATGCACGAATCGCTGCAGTTCGAGACACCGAGCGGTCGCATCGAAATCGCCTCGGCCGCGGCCGAAGAAATGGGCTTGCCGCGCACGCCGCTCGCGGCTGTCGACCCGGCGCCTGAGCCCGGGCATGTGCGCCTGCTCACGCCGGCATCGAAATGGCGTCTGAATGACTCCTACGCGAACGACCCGCATATCGTCGATCAGTCCGGCCCGGCGCGCGTGTGGCTGAATCGCGCGGACGCGCTGGCGGCCGGGATCAGCGACGGTGCGCGGGTGCGCCTGCACAACGAAACCGGTACGCTCGAACTCACGGCCACGCTCGACGACCACGTGTTGCCTGGCACTGCCGTGTCGTACAAGGGACGCTGGCCAAGCCTCGAAGGCGGCGGCGCGAACGTGAATTTCGTGCACACTGCGCGCAAGGCCGATATGGGCGAAAGCACGAGTGTGCACGGGACCGAAGTCATGCTCGAAGCGGTGTGATGCAAGCGTTCAGCGCGGGTGAAGCAGGCCCTTCTTGCGTTCGAGCCAGGCAATCCGGTCCGCATAATCCTGCGCGACGTACTCTTCCATGATCGTGACCGCTTCGTCGGTCATCATGGTGTGAATAAAGGCATCGCCTTCGATCTCGAGTCCGCCCTGCAGATGGACTTCGCTGCCCTCGTACACCGCGCGTTTTGTTTCCGCGATGGCGACCGCAGACAGCCCGAGCATTTCCGTCGCGATCTCGATCGCACGCGCTTTCGCGTCGACGGCGACTTCGTGAATGATATCGAGTTCGAGGGCTTCTTCGGGGCGGCAGATGCGCCCGCGCAGGATGAAATCGATCGCCCGCCCGGCACCGATCAGGCGCGACAGCCGCTGCGTGCCACAGCCTCCGGGCAGGATGCCGAGCGTTACTTCAGGTAATCCGTAACGGTAGTCGCCTTGCTGGCCGATGCGGATATCGCACGACAGCGAGGTTTCGAAACCGCCGCCCATCGTACTGCCGCTCATCGCGGCGATGACCGGTTTTGGCAGGTGCTCGAGGTTCGTCAGCGTGGCGTTATGGTGGTGCAGCCACGCGCGGCCGATGTTCATCATTGTCTGCTTGTCGCGCGCGCTCGCAACGAGTTCTTCAACGCTGTAGTGCGTGATGAACCGATCCGGCGCGCCGCCGGTCAGGATGACGACGCGAACGGCGGGGTCACGCCATTGTTCAATCAGCGCTTTGAGTTCATTCATACCCTCGGCGGTCATGTAATTCATCGGCGGATTCAGGTAGCTCGCAATCGCGATACCGTCTTTCATTTCCACGTTCCAAAGTGCCATAGGTCGTTCTCTCCGGTTGCTGGACGGGCGGCGGGTACTCGCGCCCCGGGGCTTGCAGTGTGACATAAACGCACAGCGATCTGCCGCTGCGCGGGCAAGCGCGGATCGCGCTGTGGTTCACGCCGGCAAACCACGAACACTCGCGCGGGCGCCGTTGTCGCGGCGAGCACTTGAACGTAGCCAGGCGTGAGCTGTGACGAGCCGACGAATACGGCGGCCGGCGGGTTGTCAGTCCGGGGACATCCGGCACACGGCCTCCCGCAAACCGGCGCGCGTGAGCGCGCGATACCGCGGCTGCGCGAACGGTATTACTGACGGTGCGCGTTACGCGCCGCTTGCCCGCGCCCGGCGCGGACCCTCGCCCATCGAGACAACGGTTTCATCATGGCCGCCATCGCGTTAGCCTCAAGGTGCCGCGAACGGCGGCGCGACAGTACACAGGAGCAGTTCATGAGCGGACAGGGTTTGAAATTCGGGCTGTGGTATTCACTGCGTAACCCGGCTGCCTGGCAGCGCCCCGATCCGGATATTTACGCCGAAACGCTTGAACAGATCGCCTGGGCGGAGACGATCGGTTACGACGATGTGTGGCTCACCGAACACCATTTCTGCGAAGACGGACACGCACCGTCGATCCTCGCGCTGGCCGCCGCGATCGCGGTGCGCACGCGCACGATCCGCATCGGCACCTCGGTCCTGTTACTGCCCCTGCATGACGCCGTACGCGTCGCCGAAGACGGCGCGACGGTCGATATCCTGTCGCACGGTCGTTTCGAACTCGGGGTCGGCATCGGTTACCGGCCGCAGGAGTTCGCCGGCCTCGGCTTGCGGCGTGAGGATCGCGCCGGACGCACGAATGAAGGCCTCGAAATCATTCGCCGCTTATGGGAAGGGGAAACCGTTGATTACGACGGTGAGCATTACCAGATTAACGGCGCGAAACTGAGCCCGCTGCCGGTACAACAACCGCGTCCCCCGATCTGGGTGGGCGGATTCGCGCCGGCCTCGGCGAAACGTGCGGCACGCCTTGGCGACGGCTACATCGGCACCGGTGACATGACCCCGTTCGTACCGATCTACCACGAAGAGCGCGCGCGTCTCGGCCTCACGGGACCCGGACACCTCGCCGGCGGGCATTTCTGGCTGATCGTCTCGAACACGCCGGAGGCGACGTTCCGTGAAGTCGCGCCGTACGTGATTTACCAACTGCAGATGTACAACGCGTGGTTTGCTGATGCCGGGCAACCCGGATTCCCCGACGTGGCGAACGAAGACGACTTGCGCGAATCCGGCATGATCGAGGTTGTCACGCCGCAGCATGCCGTCGATCTGATTGGCGCTTACGTCGAAGCCACCGGGATCGAACGCTATTACACATGGACCGTGCCGCCGGGCATGCCGGCCGCGGCAATGAACGATTATCTGGGGCTGTTCGCGAGCGACGTCATGCCGCATTTTCGCTAGCTGGTTTCTTCGTAGCCGCCGCGGATCAGTGCATGAGCGCGTGCCATGCATCGTAGACGAAGCCCGAAACAATCGAGATCCCGGCGCGCTCATACTGGCGCAGGTAGCGTGCCCTGCCGTCGTTCACCGCATCACCGAACGCAGCGCTGAACAGCACTTCGTCTTGCGCCGTCGCCAGGCGGATGGACAGGGACGGCGGCGCGAGGCCATAGGCCGCGAGCGGAACGTCCGCAGTCTGTTCCGGCGTCAGCATCCGGATCGGCGCGGCACGGTGCAGCAGCCCAAGCGCATTTTCGATTAACGGCCCCACGGGTTCGGCGTGATCGCCACCATGGGTGCGCCAGCCATCATCCCCGCGGACGAACGTATGGGTGTGGTCGCCGGCGACGATCTCGATGCGCGCGATTTGCGTGGGTTCAACCGTGAGTACGCCGGCAACTTCGCTGACCACCCGGTTGCCATGCGTCGGCGGCAGGCCGGCGAAGAACATGCCGACGATATAGCCGATCGCGGCAACGCAGGCGATCCCCCACCCGATATCGGTGCGGCGCGCGGTCATCGTCGCCGCCACCATATCGCGCCGCCGATCAGGGCGATGAGTCCCGGCAATGCGATAACGAGCAGCATGAACAGCCCGCGCTGCGCGGTGCGACTCAGTTCGATCGACTCGACGACATCCACGCGCGCATCAATCGCGACGCTGGCCTCCTCGCCGCTGAGCCAGCGCACTATCGACAGCGCGAGCCGGCTGTTCGACATGTACGGATAGAACGAGTTGCTGGCGAAGTCGCTGTCGCCGACGATGACGAGGCGGAATGGTGCTGCGTCCGGCGCAATCCGGCCCGTGACGGCCGCGGCGAGCACGGCGCTGCCGCGTGCCGGTAGCGCGGCTGCGGACGGCGTGTTGTGATGCCCGTGCTCATGGTCGTGCACGGGGTCGGCGGCAAGTGGCAGCGTTTGTGCGTTCGCGCTGCTCAGTATGATCGCCGTGCGCTCGATTCCCGTCGCCGGCGTGCCGATCTCCAGCGGGCGTGCGCCGGGGAAAAACGCGAAGGAAATGTTTTTCGTCGCCGGATGAGGTGGATAACTCAGCGCCGCGACCATTTCCGCGTTACCGGCGTAGTGCTGTACTTCGTCAACGACGATCGCCGGGGCCAGTGTTATCCCGAATTGCTCCAGCAAACGCGCATGCGGCGGCGACAGCGGAAAACCAAGATCGTACATGAGCATGGCGGCGCCGCCTCGCGCGAGGTAGCCGCGCAAGGCGGCAACCTCGATGTCGCTGTAGGCGGTGCGGGGAGCGGCATCGATCACCACCCGACATTGCGCATCGACTTCGCCGTCCACCGCCAGGCTGATGTCGCGTACGCCATGGCCCAACGCTTCGAGAGAGCGTCGCATACGTCCGATCCCGTGCGCGGTGGTTTCGACCACGGCCTGCGCGCCGTGGTCGTGATCGTGTGCCCCGCCGCCGAGTGCTTCGACGTGCGTATGGAAGGTTTCGTTATCGCTCGGATATTCGTCATGCCCGGTGATGAAGCAGATCCTGAGCGTATTCAGGCCAATGACCCGCTGGACGCCGAGTGCAATCTCGCGTTCGTCGGTACCCTGAACAACAATCCGGCGACCATCCGCTTCGAGCAGCGCAGCGTTGTAGAGCTTCACCCCGGCGGTTCGCGCGAGGGTCGGGTCGGTATCGGGATCGGAAGTGGTTACCGCGAGCAAGGGGTTGCGGCGACCGAACTGTTCGACAATCCGTTGCGCGCGCGCGCCGGCAGGATCATCACCGCGATAGAAGTACGTCAGTGAAACGGGGCGATCGAGCGCATCGATGACGTCCAGCGCCTGCGCATTCGGGGTGTAGCGATGCGCGGAGGTGAGATCGAGCTGCTGATCGTGCCGGACGAGCGCGACGTTCGCGAAGACGGTGAACGAGAGCACGAACGCAGCCACCAATGTCAGTCTGAGCGCACGCCTCCCGCGCCCGTGTGCGGCCCAGCACCAATTGAGCAGGCGCAATGCAGTCGCATACACGACAACCATCGCGATTATCCATCCGCCGAACCATGCGATCGCGCTCACCGATCGAAACCGCTAGCGACGGCCGAGGCGCAGCGTTGCTACCCAGCAGCCGAGCGCGGTGAGGCTGAGGAAAAAGCCGACATCGGAGAGGTACACCACGCCGGTCGCAAACGGGGTCAGGCGTGTATCGAAAGACAGTGCAATGGCGTAATCGGCGAGCGCCCCGGGGAGGTAAATGCCGAGAACCTCGGCCATCCACAGCAGCAAAAAGATCCCCATCGTTACGGCGGCTGCGATCACCTGGTTCGATGTCAGCGCGGAGACTGCGATTCCAATTGCAATCAGCGCGGCGCCAAACAGAAACAGGCCGAGGGTGCCACTGAAAACCGTGCCCCAGTCCGGGCTGGCGAGCCACGCGAGGGTCAGCGGGTAGCACATCGTTACCGCGAGCAACACGATGATGAGCGTCAGGCTCGCGCAGAACTTGCCGGCGACAAGCGTGAATTCACCAGTGGGAGAGCTGAGCAGCAGTTCCAGGGTGCCGCTGCTGCGCTCTTCGGCGAGCTGACGCATTGTGATCAAGGGCACGGTTAACAGGAACAGTGTTGCGGCCTGGTACACGAGTGCAATCAGCGATGCGCTGCGCGTATGAAATAACTGGGCGCAAAACGTGTAACCCATCAGCAAAGCGAATACCGCGATGACGATGTAGGCGATCGGCGCGTAGAAAATTGCCGCCATCTCCTTCGCGTACACGGCCCGGAATCGGTTCATGAGCGCGGCTCGGTCAGTTCCAGAAAACGCCGCTCGAGGTCGAGGCGGGAGCCATCGGGCAGCGCCATGTTTTCAAGCGCCAACAGGCGACCGTCGAGCAGGATCGCCACCCGATCGGCGACTTTTTCGATTTCGCTGAGGATGTGCGAAGTGATCAGCACGGCGTGCGCGCCCGCGAGGCCTGCCACGAGTTCACGACATTCGATGATCTGCCGGGGGTCGAGGCCGTTCGTCGGTTCGTCCAGCACGAGTACCGGGGGGGAACCCAGCAAGGCCTGGGCGATAGCCACGCGCTGACGGAAACCGCGTGAAAGCTGGCGAATAACAGTGCGACGCACATCGCCCAGCGCGAGGCGTTCGACCACGCTGTCGATCGCCGCGCGGCGAACACGGGTATCGAGGCCTTTCAAGGCAGCCATCATGGCGAGGAATTCGTCGACCCGATTATGGCCGTACAGCGGGATGTCTTCGGGCACATACCCGATGCGGGCGCGCGCTGCCCGACCATCGGCAATGACATCGAGGCCGGCGATCGAGGCGCAACCCGCGTCCGGCCGCATCACACCGACGAGCATGCGCAGGATCGTGCTCTTGCCGGATCCGTTCGGCCCGAGCAGGCCGAACACCTGGCCGGGGGCAACCGTGAACGAAACGTCCCTTACCGCTTCACGCCGGCCATAGCGCTTGCACAGCCCCGTGGCGGCGACGACAGCCGGCGCGACGGCTTCAGTCGTAATATTCAGGCGCCTTCTTGTAAGCCTTGAATGCGTCGGGATCGTGCGAGGTAAAAAAGTCCGCGCCTTCGCTGGCCATCATGTAGCGGATCCATTCGTAGCCACGCATGATGCCCGGCGGGTCGTAGGCCAGGGCGAGGTTCGGTGGCAGGCTTTTCAGTACATTGTCGCGAAAGTAAGCGGCATCGCCGGTAAGGATGACGGTACCGGTGTTCGGCAGCCGGACGATGAGCATCTGGCCGCCTTTCGTATGCCCGCGCGCGCGCTTCACGACGACGCTGCCATCACCGAAAATGTCGAGGTCGGTCTGCTCCAGAATCAGCATCGGCATCGCATTCGGCTTTTTCACCCCGACCGCGGAGCGTAAGGCGGCAACATCACCGGGAATGAACGCGCCGGCGAACGGTTCGTCGGGAAACATCGCGTATTCAATCTCGTCGCGCTGAAGCACGATGGTCGAATTCGGAAATTTTCCGACATTGCCGCCGTGGTCCAGGTGCATATGGCTGACGACGACGTAACTGAAATCGTCAGGTTTCATGTCGATCCGGGCGAGTTGCGATTCGATCGATATCTCCGGTGTGTTCGTTGGCTTCATGGCGCCGAAATTAGGGCCCCAGTAGCTCGGGTCGTCGATAATTTTGTCGTTGTTGCCGGTGTCGAACAGGACATTGCCGCGCGGATGCTTGATGACGAAGAACGCGACCGGGATCCGGATCAGCGGCTCCATCGGTGCGAAATTCTGTAATGCACCCTTGCCCAGTGATAACGCACCGGAGTTCAGCACATAAAGGCGCATGCCGGCGGGAGATTCCGCAGCGGCCGGCAGCCACCAGCCCGACAGGCAAAGCGTGAGAATGAAGACGAGTGTTGTTGTGCTGACGCGCATTTAAGGCTCCCCCCGAAAAACCTGAATGTCCGAACGGCATTGTGCACGGATGCAGTCGCAGCGCAATAGATCCGCGCGACGTTTTGATGTTTCGCGTTTACATCGAGGTCTTTTTCCATACGAGCAAACGATTGTTAGCGGGCATCGCGTGGTCGTCGAGCAATGCCAGACCCACCCCGGTCGCGAGTTCATCGAGCGCCGCGAAATCGCGAATTCCGGCAGCCGGGTCAGCGGCGCGCAGGAAGCGATCGAAACGTGCGTTGCCGGCGCTCGTGTAGGTGCCGGCATAATTGAACGGGCCATACAGCGCGAACACACCCTCGACGGCGAGCACTTCCGCAACTCCGGTCATCATCGCCGACACCGCGGGCCACGACATGATGTGGGCCGTGTTCGCGGAATAAACCGCATCGATGGGTGGCACCGTCCAGGGTCGCCGGCTAACGTCGAGCGCTATCGGCGGGCGCACATTGGGCAGCGCTGCTTCATCGAGCCATTGCCGGATCCCGGCGTGATGTGCGGGTAAATCCGACGTCTGCCACGTCAGGTGCGGCAGATGGGCGCCGAAGTACACTGCGTGCTGCCCGGTGCCGCTGCCGATTTCGAGCACCGCTGTGCGGGTTGCGAAGACACCACGCAGCGCTTCGAGGATTGGAGCGCGGTTCATATCGCACGCCGCTACGAATGGCTTCATGGCGTATTCGACGCCCGGGTTGCCGCATTATCGAGTTCGCGCGGATCGACTCGCGCCCGCACGGCGGGACGCTGTGCAAAATTACCGAACACACGCTGCAACCGGATCAATCATCCTCCGAAGTATACCGCCGAGGGGATGCGCACCGGGCGAAAAAAAAAGCCCCGGGGGGACCGGGGCTCTCGGGGTGCGAATGAATTGGGCTTCAGTTAGCCCGTCACGGGTAAGGGGGACAACTTCTCGCGTCGGGTGAGCATCAGCAAACCGCTGATCGCGCCGCCAAGCAACCACACCGCCGGCGGCAAGGGGACAACCGCCGGGGCGGGCCCGAGCGCCGCGAAATTGCCAATCACCGTTGTGGCCGCGCCCGCGAGTCCGTCCACTGTGTTCGCACGAAAGCCGAATACCTCGCCGGCCAGCACATCGAAGCTGACGCTGCCGCCCTGTACGTTGGATCCGCTGTTGTCGCTCAGGCGAATGAACGACCCGGCGTGCAGGTAG
The DNA here is from genome assembly GCA_965216305.1 of Gammaproteobacteria bacterium. Classification (GTDB taxonomy): domain Bacteria; phylum Pseudomonadota; class Gammaproteobacteria; genus UBA11873. The sequence goes on from OZ244144.1 coordinate 2,393,493, forward strand.
CCAAACGGATCCCATTGCGCGCCTGCCGTCGTGGCCGAGGCGGAATCGACCGTCGTGAACTCCCAGTCGAACGAAATCGTGACGCTTTCGAATGCGGTGAACGTCAGATCCTGGTTCGCGTTCGGTGTACCAATGTTGTTCGATACGAGGGTGACGCTCGCAGGCGCCGCGCCGGTATCAATCGTGCCGCCGTTGATTACGCTGTGCCATAGCTCGATCGCGTAGTTACCCGAAAAATCCGCGTACGCCGTCGGCGCGATCAGTACACCCGTTACAAGGGCTGCTTTCATCAACTGTTTCATGCTCACTCATCTCCTGAATCTGACGGCGTCGTTGCCGCTCACGAAAGACGCTTGCGGTGACGCCTGAGTGCAGTTGTAGGATTTCGCGGGCACCCGCGCCACGGGCGACGGGAGAAATTGTGATGTGCGTCGGCCGGGCCGGCAGACGTGTCGATCGCGTCACAGAAAATACGCTGTAACGCATTGAAATTTAACGAAAAATACACAAATTTTAACAATCAGCCCGGCGCTGTGCGGGGTGCGGCTGAGGCGTCGCGGGCGTCCGGACGGCGGGCCGCCCGGACGTGGCGGGATTAGTGCGTAATGAGGGGCTCCATGTCCTTCGCGTTATCGATCCAGTCCTGCACGACGCTCGTCCCCGGACAGGCGTTCGCGAGGTTCTTCTCATCGTTCACCTGTTTCATCGCGCCGGCCAGATTCTCGGCATTACGCGTACGCAATTCCTTGATCGTGTCGACGCCGGCCGCGTGCAGCAATTCCGCGTATTGGCGACCGACCCCGTTTACCCGCATGAGATCCGCCATATTCGCCCACGACAGGATCAATTTGGCGGAAATCCCGGTGCTGTTCGCAGTTGAATCGCGGCCCTTTGCATCGCAGCACAGCTTTAAAAAATCATCCGTCGTGTCGATACCTGCTTCTTTCAATTTGGCCGCGTACGCGGGCCCGATACCCTCTATCTCGTCGATTTTGTACGACATTACTACCCACCTCCGAATTTTGTTCTCTAATACGCCTGACAGCGATTCCGGCGCCGCTATATTGCGTACGCCGCGTTTTAAGAGCGGCAAATTATGCGCATATCCGCCCCGACTATCCATAGGTTAACGGCGCAAGACCGTTGCGCCGTTGGCGGTAGACGCTGTCCGGCACCTTGGGATCAGTACGGTCGTGAGGTAGAGTCTGGTGCTCCCCTGTCTCACCCGAACGCGGACACCACGACGATGAATACCGATACAGGTTCCCTCCTCCTGATTGGCGGCGCCGATGGCCGCCAAGTCAATCAACTCGGGCGGATGTCGAACCGTCACGGCCTCGTCACCGGGGCCACAGGCACCGGCAAGACCGTAACCCTGCAAATCCTTGCGGAGGGTTTTTCGCGCATGGGTGTGCCGGTGTTTGCCGCCGACATCAAAGGCGACCTGTCCGGTATTGCCCATGCGGGCAAGACGCATCCGAAGGTCACCGAGCGCATTGAATCCATCGGCATCGAGGCGTTCGAGTTTGCCGCGAGCACGGTGGTGTTCTGGGACCTGTTCGGGAAATCCGGAATCCCGGTGAGGATGACGATATCGGAAATGGGCCCGTTGCTGCTGTCACGCTTGCTCAATCTGAACGAAACGCAAACCGGGGTCATGTACGCGACATTCCGGATCGCCGACGACAATGGACTGTTGCTACTCGATCTGAAAGACCTGCGCGCGATGCTCGCGCATGTTGGTGAACACGCGAAGGATTACAAACTCGAGTACGGCAATATTTCCGGCGCCAGCATCGGTGCGATTCAGCGCCGGCTGCTAACGCTCGAAGAACAGGGCGCCGCGGCAGTCTTCGGAGAACCCGCGCTGCAATTATCGGATCTGATCCGCACCGACGAGAACGGCCATGGTGTGATCAATATCCTCGATGCGACGCAACTCGTTGCCCGCTCGCCGGATTTGTATGCGTGCTTCCTGTTCTGGTTACTGGCGGAACTGTTCGAGGAACTGCCGGAACAGGGCGACGCCGAGATTCCGAAATTCGTGCTGTTCTTCGACGAGGCGCATCTGCTGTTCGACCAGGCACCGGAATCGTTGCTCGAGAAAGTGGAGCAAGTGGTACGCCTGATCCGTTCGAAGGGGGTCGGTGTTTATTTCGTCACCCAAAGCCCGCTTGATATTCCCGAGTCCGTGCTGGGCCAGCTCGGCATGAAAATCCAGCATGCACTGCGCGCGTTCACGCCGAAAGATCGCCGCGCGGTGAAACTGATCGCGGAATCCTTCCGCCCGAACCCGGCGCTCGACACCGAACAGGTCATTACGGAACTCGGTACCGGCGAAGCGCTCGTGTCCGTACTCGATACCAAAGGCGCCCCAACCCCGGTGGAACGCACGCTCGTGCGCCCGCCGTGTTCACAGATCGGTCCGATCACAAAAGCTTTGCGCAATCAGATTATCGCTTCGGGTACGCTCACCGAGACCTACCGCGCGGCGGTCGATCGCGAGTCGGCGTACGAGGAACTGAAAGCCCGCGCGAGCGCGAAACAGGCGCACAGCGCGGAGGCCGAAACCCCGCGCGCCGCGGCCAAGCCGCGTCCACGCAACAACCGGCAATCCATCGGCGAAGCGATGGCTAAAAGCGTGGTCCGCGCGATCGGCTCTAACCTCGGTCGGCAGCTCGTGCGCGGCATCATGGGATCGCTATTCGGCAAAGGGCGCTAGCGGGATCGTTCGCAGCGACGATGTATTCTGGCCGCCGCGAATACCCGGCGGTGACCACGGCGACGGGAGAGCACTATGCAAGACGATCTGTCCGCTTACGACGGCCTCGCACTCGGCGAGTTCATTCGCGCGGGTGAACTCGATCCGGTTGAATTGCTCGACCATACGATCGGCAACATCGAGAAAATCAATCCGATCCTGAACGCCGTGATTCACACGATGTACGACGAAGCTCGCCGCGTCGCGGAACACTGGCGCGGTGAGGTGCGCGCCGGTCGCGCCGGTGAGGTGCCGTTTTGCGGGGTGCCGTTTCTGCTCAAGGATTTGCTCGCGGAATACGCCGGGGCGCCGTTCAATGAAGGCTGTCGCGCGCTGGCGAATTACGTTTCACGTACCGACAGCGAGATCGTGCGCCGGCAGCGACAGGCCGGACTCGTGATTTGCGGTAAGACGAATACGCCCGAATTTGGCGGCGCGCCCGTTACGGAACCCGAACTCCACGGCGCGACCCTGAACCCCTGGGACATCGAGCATACACCCGGAGGTTCGAGCGGCGGTTCCGCGGCGATGGTCGCCGCCGGGGTCGTGCCTCTCGCACACGCGAATGACGGCGGCGGTTCGATCCGCATACCGGCGGCGTGCTGCGGCTTATTCGGCATGAAACCAACCCGCGGGCGCAATCCGCTCGGTCCCCTGTTCGGCGATCTCGGCAGCGGCATCATTTACGAGCACGTGGTGACGCGAACGGTGCGCGATTCGGCGGCTATGCTCGATGCGACGGGTGGACCTGACGTCGGCGATCCTTACGCACTGATACCACCCGAGCGCAGCTACCTGGAAGAGTCCGGGCGCGATCCGGGGCGTTTGAAGATTGGTTTCATTACGCGTCTGCCGTCTGGCTGGCATGAAACGACGGATCCGGATCCGCAGTGCGTTGAGGCCGTCGAGCAGGCTGCCGGTTTGTGTGCGAGTCTTGGCCACGACCTGGAACTGATCGACGCCGACGCCTTCGCGCATGCAGACATGCCAGCGATTTTCGGACCACGGTTTTCTGCATTTACCGCCCATGTGGTTGAGTACTGGGAGGCCGAGATCGGTCGCGAGATGACACGCGAGGATATGGAAGACTCAACCTGGGACTGGGTTCAGAGCGCCCGCGCGACGCACGCCGGACAGTACCTGCGTGCGGTTGAGGATGCGCAGCGTTACTCGCGCCGCATGGCGTACTGGTATGCCGATGGCGGCTACGACGCGCTGCTGATGCCAACCTTGTCGGTGCCGCCGGTGAAGGTGGGCGCGTTCGTGCCGGATCCCGACAAGCCGGGTCAATGGCTGCACGATATTTTGAATTTCGTTGCGTTTACCTATGTCTACAACCTGACCGGACAGCCAGCGATGTCGATGCCGCTGCACATGAGTACGGACGGATTACCCATCGGGGTGCAGTTCGCCGGCCGCTTCGGTGATGAGGCGACCCTGTTTCGCCTTGCCGGTCAAATCGAGACGGCGCAACCCTGGGTGGCGCGAAAGCCGCCGGTGCATTGCGCGAACTGAGGTCAGCACCGCCCGCCCCTGAGCGGCAGGTTTATCCGGGCGTTTTCGTATCGAGTATCGTCGGTGTTACGGCCGTGACCGAGCGGGCGCGCTTGCGGTAAGGTGCGTCAGCAGGTTTGCCCACCCAGTTGCCTTGCAGGGCGTCGCAGCCCAGTTTTCTGAGCCACGCGGCGTGCGCCGCTGTTTCCACGCCGTAGATCGTGGTTTCGATCCCCATGCTGTGCGCCATCGCGATGATCGCACGGCCGATCGGCTGGTTGTCATCGCCGATACTCACGGTTTCGATAAATGCGCGATCGAGCTTGATCCGCCACACCGGCAAGCGGGCGAGGTCGATCAGTGACGAGTAGCCGATGCCGAAACGATCGAGCACGATGCGGATCCCCATTTCGTGCAGGCGCCGGATGTGCGTGCGGCACACTTCATGCTTGAGTATCGCCCCGGTGTCGGCGAATTCGAACTCGAGTTTTGCCCGCGGCGTGTCGTGACGCGCAAGTATGGCAGCCACGGTCTCGACGAAATTCGGTTGCTGCAGATTGAGCAATGAAATATCCACGCACATGCTGACGCTACCGCCACTCCAGCGTGCGGTCGAGATTGCCGCGCAGGCCTTCTCTATCGTCCAGTAGCCGAGTTCAGCGACGAGACCGCTCGTTTCGGCAACCGCGACGAACTCCTCGGCGGCAATTTCGCCGTCGCGATGGGGCCAACGCAGAAACAGTTCGTTCGCGATGGTGCGGCCGGTGAGCGCCACCTGTATCGGCGCGTAGCTGACTTGCAGTTCGTCGCGCCGTATGGCCTGTCGCAGCTCGGCCTCAACCCACAGGCGCCGTGCGATCGCGTCGTTCAACGCGGGGGTGGCAAAGCGGAACTGATTGCCGGGCAAGGCCTTTGCTTCGTACATGGCGGCGTCGGCGATGCGCATCAGCTCCGACAACGAGCTGCCATCGTCCGGATAGATTGCGATGCCGATGCTGGCGCCGACGGTAACTTCCTGGAACCCGACGTCGACAGGCTCGGCGAGCACTTCAAGAAACCGCCTTGCAGCACCCGCGATGGAACCGGGTTCGTCGACGTCCGCGAGAACGAGCGTGAACTCGTCGCCGCCGAGCCGCGCAGCGACGGCGCCGCTGCGCAGTTCGAGTTTCCCCGCCACGTCTGATGCACGCACATGCTCTTCCAGACGTCGGCCGATCGACCGTAGCAGGAGATCCCCAACGGCGTGACCCAGCGAATCATTGACACGTTTGAAGCCATCGAGATCGACGAACAGGAGCGCGAGACGACCGCCGTCGCGTGCGCAATCCTTGAGTTTCTGTTCGAACAGGTGCTCGAACCCGATCCGGTTCGGCAAGCGGGTCACCGGGTCGGTGAACGCAACCATTTCCGTGTGATCGCGTACTTTCTCGCGTAAGCGCACGTGCGCGATCTGTCTGCCGACATGCTCGAGGATACGACGCAGTTCGTCATCAAGCGTGATTGCGGTATTGCTGAAGAATTCAAGGACGATCTCGGCCGTACCGTCCGTGTCGACTGGCCAGGCCAGCACGCAGCGCGGCGGCTCACTGCAAGCGATCAAGCGGGCGTCGGCGGCTGGACTGTCGTCGATCAGCGGTTCGAGCGCGTCGTGCGCGCGCCGGGCGCCGAGTATCCCGGGACAGATTTCGTCGGCAGCGAATGCGATTCTCCCCACTCCCGCGCAAGCGTGTGGTTGCCAGGCAATATCGGTGCTGAGCAGAGCCCCATCCGGGGTCGCCAGCCAGACATGCGCCGCGCACCAGTCCTCATGTGCGCACACGAGTTCGAGACAACGGCGTGCGGCCTGGGCGAATTCGAGGCTGCCGTTCGCCGCGGCCGCGGCTTCGGCAAACAGTCTTGCAGTGGCGGTGTCCGCATTCGAACGTTGCAGACTGTTGCGCAAGCTGCGCTTGAGTGACCGCTGACGCGCGACCCACATTGAAAACAACATGCCGGTCACGAGCATGAACATGATGGCGTAGATCGCTTCGGCAACCGGCACCACCGCGGATGGAACCGGGCTCGCCGGCAGCAGCCCGAAATAACCACTGACGAGTAATGTCGCGACAGCGAGGCAGGCGCACGCGATCCAGATCCAGGCTTCGCGCCAACCAAGAATCAGCGCTGAGGCGAGCGCCGGGGGGACGAACCAGTCAATCGCCGGCGAGGCAACGCCGCCGGCGACGACGTTGACGATGAACACGACGGTGAACACACACAACGAGTACACCCGGATTGTGAATTTCGGGTCGGGCCGGGATCGGAAGCGAAGGTAGGCACCGAGAAAACCTGCGGCATTGGCCACGTGCGCCCAGAACAGCAGCGCTGAGTAGGACACGTACAACAGTGCCGCCAGCAGTGAAACGACAACGCCCGCAACCATCATGATCGAAAGCGTTTGCGCCGCCCAGTACAGTTGCTCGTCCGTCGCATCCGGCTTGAGACCGGCGCTGAGTAGATCGCTTCTAAGGTGTTCGAACCGGTGGCGCATTCGGCGGCAAGCCAGTTTAGGGGTCAGTTCAGGCGTTACGTATCGGTCCCGCCCCGCAGTTTGCGTCACCCGATCATCGGCAATACCCGCTAAAGCTTGAGCGTAACGGTGCCCGAAGAGTGTTCCGTGGGCCAGGGAACGTGTTGATTTGCGGAGCTATCGCCGCAGGTTCGGCGTCAACGACCTTGCCATTGCGGCGCCCGCTTTTCCGCAAACGCGACGGCGCCTTCGTGCCGATCGCTCGAATCAGAGCATGCCTTGAACGCGGGATAATCCGCTTGCGCGCGCATTGCATCGGCAAGACTGGGCTCGTCGAGACCGCGCATCACGGATTGTTTCGACGCCCGGATCGCAAGCGGCGCGCAGCGCAGGATCTTCTCGCACCAGCGCTCAACGGCGTCGTCGAGCGCGTCTGCGTCCACCAGCTCAGTGATAATGCCCATGCGTTGCGCTGCAGCGGCGTCGATGATGTCCCCCGTGAGGATCAAGCCCATTGCCTGCTTCAGGCCAACCTGGCGGGCGAGTCGGTGCATGCCACCACCAAGCGCCACCGCGCCGATGAGTGGTTCGGGCAGGCCGAAACGCGAGCGCGGAGTCGCGATGAGGATGTCGCATGCGAGTGCAACTTCGAAGCCGCCACCGACGGCCACCCCATCGACGGCCGCGATCAGGGGCTTGTCGAGATCGTAACGTTCAATCAGCCCGGCGTAACCGCTGGCGGGGTAGGTATGCGGTTTACCACGACTGGCAATCGATTTCAGATCACTGCCGGCTGAAAATGCACGCCCGCCAGCGCCGGCTATGACACCGAGATACTGCGTCTCGTCGTGTTCGAATGCGTCGAGCGCATGTTGCAGCTCGTTGTGCATATCCTGATTGATCGCATTCATCACCTCCGGACGGTTCAGCGTAATACGCGTAACATGCTCGTCGATTCGGACTTGTATGAATTTGTAGTTCACGGTGATGATCCCCTGTGGTTATTGGGTTAACCCTACGGTGGTCGCGCGGATTTGTGAAGCCGTCAAGCCAGCGGCGCCGACAGGTCCCTGGATTCGCGGTTCGGCATGCAGTAACGGGGCCCCGTGATGAACCTCCGCGGCACGGTTGCTGTATTGCGAACGTGCGTAATGGCCGGCGGTCGGGCAAGCGTGTTCGCTTGAACCGGAATGCGTGACGCCCGGCCTGCGCGGCCCGGGCTTAATCAGAGGTTTTTTGACCGGTATGTCTGTGATGTTTTGGGTCTGTGTCGTGTTCGCTTACGCGGCTGGTGCCGGCTTGAGTTATGTGCTGGTGGGCTACGCCGTGCGGCGTATCAGCGCGGGCAGTGCGCACCCGGCGCAGGTACGCCAGGCAGGGAACTCGGCGGCGGCGGTAGCGTCCCTGCCAGCCCTGTTCTTTGCCACTGTCCTTGGCGGCACGCTCGGGGGCGCCGTTGCTGATGGTCTCGGCAACCGGCTCGCGGTCGGGGCCGGCGTCCAGCAGATCCTGAGCGGCGCCGGGGTCGGGTTCGGCGTATTTTGCGTCATGCTGATCACTATCGTCGGCACCGCGATAGCGGGGGCCGTGTTCATGAAGGTCTACCTCGCCCGCTAGCCGATCAGGCCAGGGGCGGCTGATCAGCCGCGCCGTCCCCTCCCCGCGCCGCCGGCGCGTGATCCGGAACGCGAACGACGTCGGCCACTCAATTCGCGTCGCTTGCGTGCCGCTCGATGAACCGTTCGGCCACGTGGTCGGCCCACGCTGCGATCGTGATCGACGGCGGACCGCCAACCGGCTTCGGTAACGCGGCGGCATCGGCGACGTACAAACCCGGATTTGCAAATACTTCACCATTCGCATCGACGACACCGCTGGCCGCGTCGCGACCGATGCACGCGCCGCCGGTGGGGTGGACCGTGATCGGGCGTTCGAAATGGTAGATGCGGCGCCCGGTTCTCTCCCCGATCAGTTTGAACGCGCGCTTGATGCGGCCGAAGATTTCACTGTTCTCCGGGGCGTACTCGATCGACAGCCGGCCATTGCGATAGCGCACCGTACCATCCTGGGCATCCGGCCCCATTCCCGCGACATACGTGCCGCGACGCAGCTTCTTGTTGATCCAGCCACCGAGCGGGAGGAGCGAGGGGCTCGGTAAGGAACCCTCGCCGATCATCGGCCACGCGGTTCCATCGCCGAGCGGGGTCGGATCTTTCAGTTTCAGCAGGCCGCGCGCGGGCATGCCTTTCGACAGATCCATTTTCTGATCGTCGAGATCCCAATAGCCGAAGTAATCCCCGTTACCGCCGAAACGTTCTCCGAGGCGGGGCATGGTCTGCAAATGTCCCTCGGCCTGGCTGTGCAGTAACAGTTTCAGCGTATTCATGGTGCCGGCCGCGAGCACGACAGTCGTAGCCCGATGTGTTTCAGATTTGCCGTTGTGATGGTTGCGACAATCGACGACGTAAGCGCTGTTGTCCCGCGCGCGTCGGATCAGCGTTACCTCACACTGGTCGAGGACTTTCAGCCCGGATTTGATCGCGCGCGCCAGATAGGCGAAATCCAGGGTCGTCTTGCCGCCCTCGGCCGAACCGAGATTGCCGTCTTCGCCGGGACGGAATTCCTGTCGTTCAACGCCGTCCTCGTTCACGATCCGGCGCGGCGCACCCGGCGTGGCAGGAAACAGAAAGCCCATCTCGAGCGCGTAATCTGCGCCTTCGGCATCGATCGGCGAATCGGCGCCAAAGCGCGCCTCGATGGTCGCGGGCAACTGGTCATCGGCCATCGGTGCGCGCGATCCCATGCGCGCGAGCACACGGTCGTAATGCGGCTCCATCCGCGCAGCGGACAGGCCATCGGCAATGCCGTCCCAGTACCCCGCTGCCGGGGGCCGCACGTTCAGACCCGCGTAGACGTGACTGCCGCCCCCAACACCCGATGAACTGACGACATTGAGACCCTTCGCGATATGCAACTCGAACAGGCCGCGCTTGTTGAGCCGGACGCCGCCGAAGGGCAGCTTGTCGCTGCGGATCGAGCGCAGCAGATGGCGCAGCGCACCGGCGCCGCGCGGCAGCGGCGCCCGGGCGGCGATACCCATGCTGCGTACCGGTACGGTGTCGCGCCAGGGCCCGCGTTCGAGCAAGACCACATCGAGGCCCGCCTCGGCGAGACGTGAAGCGCAAATCGCGCCGCCGAAGCCGCTTCCGATAATGATGACATCGACTTTAGCCATAGTCCCGTCCTCCCGCTTCCGTCCTGCGTGGTCCGCGCGACCGGCACCGGTCGAATTTTTGCCGCGGCCGAATTATGCTGCCCCAAACATCAATTAAAACAGGAAACTGCTATGGCTGCGCGACCCGAATTCACCTCATTGTCTGATGGCACTTACGAGGACTGGCAGCGAATCGCCGGCGAGCAGCGCAAATTCGTCGCCGGCCTGCCGGATCGTATTCTCGACCACCTCGCTCTGCTCGGCGGCGATTACGGCGGCTTTCCAGTCGACCGTCTGCAGCACAGCCTGCAAACCGCGGAACTTGCCGCCGAGGCGGGCGAGAGCGAGGAGTACGTTGTCTGCGCCCTCCTCCACGACATCGGTGATACGCTCGGCAGTACGAACCACCCGGATGTGGCCGCCGCGATCCTCGAACCATTCGTCTGTGACGCTCACCACTGGATGATCAAGCACCACGGCATTTTTCAGGGCTACAATTTCTTCCACCACCTGGGGCTCGACCGGAATATGCGCGAACAATTCCGCGGCAATGAGCATTTCGAACTGACGGAACAGTTCATCGCGAAATACGACAATCCGGCGTTTGATGCGAGCAAGCCCGCGCTCGAACTCGCGCACTTTGCCCCGCTTGTGCGGCGCGTTTTCGCGACGCCACGCAAGAGTATCTACAAAAAGGTCATGGAAAACGCCTGAGCCGCGCACGCTCAGTGGTTGCGGACGGGCTCCGGCATGCGTGCGACGAGCGCGCAGGCGATCGCGCTGCAAGCGATCGCCACGAGCAGGGCCAGCGTGTAGCGGCCGGTGACGTCGAACAGGTAGCCGGCAAGGACCGGGCCGACAATACTGCCGAGACCGGCCGCGGTGTATTGCATGCCGATCACGGAACTCAATTTCGGGCCGGAGAAATAGTCGGCCAGCAGTGCGGGTGACAGCGCGACATAAGCGCCGTAGCAAGTGCCGAATACGAGCGCGAATACGGACAGCAGCGCTGCCCCCGTCGCTGCGAGCCAGGCAAGATAGGCCAGCCCGATCCCGCCCAGCATACCGATGAGCGCGCGCCGCCGACCGAGCCGATCGGCAAAGCCGCCAACGATGAACCGTCCCGCGGTACTGCCAAGCCCGATCAGGCCGAGTATGGCAACGGCGTGCGCGCGTCCAACCCCAAGATCTTCCGCGCTCGCGACGAGGTGAACGAAAGGAATGAATACCGGTACCGACAGTATCGCGGACGCGCAGTAGAACAACACGAACGGCCGCGAGCGCAGCATCGGGCGCAGCGCTTCGTTCGCGACCGGCGCACCCGGATCCAGCCGTCTGGCGGGTCCGCCATCCGCGGCAAGGCCCCGGGCGGCCGGGTTATTTTCGATCACGCAGGCAGCGATCACCCCCAGTATGAACATCACCGCGGCGAGGACGAGAAATACCTCGCGCCAGTTCATGTGTTCGAGTAGTTGTCCGGCAATGATAGGCATCACAAGTGTGCCGACCCCGATCCCGGTGACGGCAATTCCGGACGCGAGGCCACGGCGGCGGTTGAACCAGGGTTGTACAGCGCTGATTGCCGGCACGTAGACGAACCCGACCCCGATACCGACGCCAATACCATAGCAAAGCAGGACGTGGACGAACTCGCGCGCCGCGGCGGCGCCGGCAAGGCCGAACACGATGGCGAACACGCCGATCGCAATGACGGGCCGCGGACCGATCCGATCGGCGAGCATGCCGCTGAATGCGCCGGTCAGAAACAGGATGAACACGGCGCTGGAGAAGATACTTGCAACGCCCGCGCGACCAATCGCGAATTCGGTGCCGAGTGGCAGCACGAACGCGCCGAACGAGTACACCGCGCCGAAGCCTCCGAACAGAACGAGGAACGTCGCGGCGACAACATACCAGCCGTAGAACACGGATCCGCGACGACTCATGCCGCGCAGCGCTGGGCGGGTCCGCGGGCGCGAATCGCCACGTTCGACAGCCGCAAACCTACGCGCCGGCAATCATGAGCGGCACGAACATTTCGGCCGCGGACGTGCCACCATGGACCCCGTTCAGCCGGAGTTCGCGCTCGCCGGCGATGCGGTCGGAAATCGTGTAGCGCTCGCGCATTTGCAAGGTGTAGTCGCCGATGCGGGCGGCTAGTTCCGGATGCGATTGACCCGGGCCGAACCAGCCTTCCTCGATCAGCTGTTCGCTGCGCACCGCGCGTACCTTGTCGCCGAGTACGTCCGCGACATAGCGTTCGAAATCGTGCACGCAGGCTGCGCGCACGTAGCAGTAGGCGGTGCGCGGTTCACCGCACAACGGCAATGTCAGCATGGCGGCGAGTTCGGGATGTTGTGCGAGGTCGATGCGTTCATCCGCGCCGCTGTCGATGAAGCCATGGTCGGCCACCGCGAGCAGCACGGTGCCGTGCGCCGCACACGCGTCGAATACCGGCGCGAGTGCGCGATCGAGATCGGCGAGGTGATGCGCTGGCTCCGCGCCGGAGGGGCCATGCACATGGCACAGGTAATCGAACTCCGACCAGTAGGCATAGGTGAAGGCGGCGTCGGATTTGCCGCGACAGATGTCGCCGAGCACGGCGGCGAAGTCTTCGAGTGATTGATACGGGATTCGCGTGGCGGGTCCGCCGAGACGGCGGGAAAAATCCGAATCACAGATAGCCGCCGGCATGAGCGTTTGCGAGGCTTGCGGAATCGTGGCGAAGAAGCTTGCACAATCAACCACCGAGCTAATCGCCGCGCCGGCGTCGGTCAGTGTCTTGCGTCCGTAGCGCGGCATGAACGGCAACACCGCGGTTACCGCGCCGAGTTCGCGAAAATGCATAAACCAGCCCGTCAGGCCGTGTTGGCGTGGCGCCTGCCCGGACAGCAAGGTGGTGACCGCGCTCGCCGTCGTCGGCGGATAGACGGACGTGAGATCGCGTACGCGCGCGCGATCGAACACGCTGCCAGGCGCCTGCGCCTGCAATACTTCCGTACCCAGGCCGTCGATCACGAGAAGGACCACGCGTTGCGCTTCAGCCAGGCGTTGCGCAAGTTCGGGCACTGGCGCGAAAGGCGTTGGCGCAGCGCCGCACCAGTCGCCGAGCGAGCGCATCAGATTTACGATAGAGCCGCCCGTATAATCAGGTTTCGTGATGTCTAGCTTGTGCTTTATTCGGGACATGTCTGTTCCAGGGTAATTCGCACGCCCCCTATCAGGAGTGCATTGGGCGAGTCGACGAGACCGCGCGCAGTGGCGGCTTCGAGTATGGCCGTGCGGTCCGTACACTCGAGCGTGATGGCAGCGAGACCCTCGCCTCGATTGTCGCCGCTGTGGATGAAACTGATGGTGGCGTTCGCCAGTTCCAGTTCGAGCTTGTCCTCGGACGCCGCAAGCGCATCCGCGCCGGCGATCGCGCGCCAGCGTGTACACAATGCCCGCGGATCACTCGCCGCGATTGCGGCCGCAGTAATCGCACTCGCCCGCGAGCTGCCGCCGTCCGCCACACCGCCCGCCGGTGGCCACGGGCCGCACGGATCGTCACCGTTAACCGTATCGATCTCAAAGAAGCAGCCGCCGGTATCGCGCGGATGCAACTGCAGATAACGGCCGTCGGGGTGGGGTTTCTCCCACGCGATTCGCACCCCGAGTGCCGCGGCTCGATCACGGCACCCGGTTTGCTCCGCGGTGCTCGCGGCCTGGCAAATCACCATATAGCCGGAATCGCCACCGCGCCGATCGAGATAACGCGCTGCCGGCGCATCAGGGTTAATTGGCGCGACTACCTCGAGAAACTGCGTACCGATCGGCATCACCGCGTTCTCGAGGCCGAATTCCGCCACCGCCTCATCAACGCAGCATACCGTCGTGCCGAACACGGCGCAGAGATCGGCGACGAGCGGATCGCGATTATGGGCGACGAATGCAAGCTGGCGCAGGCTCAGCGGCATTCAGCGGCGCCCATCAACCGCACTCGATTGCACGGCGCGCATCAGTCGGTCATCGCCTGGTGGCGAATGTAATGCTGGATCGCGACCACATCCTCCGCCGGCAGGTCCGCGAATTCCGGCATGCCGGCCGCGCGACGGCTGCCGTTGACGACGACATCCCTGAACGCGGCGAGATCGAGAGTGCTCGCCGCGGCGCGCAGATCCGGTGCGAAGCCGCCGGACTCCGCGCCCGCACCGTGGCAAATGAGACACGATTCAACATAGGCCTTCGCGCCCGCCGCAACCTTGGCCTCGTCGATGGCGAAATCAACCTTCAGCGGCTGCGGAAATACCGGTGGTGGCGACGGCGGCAAGCTGCGTTTGCCATCGAGCGAAAACACGACGAGACGCCGCGGGTGCGCCTTGTATGCCCAGCCATGCTGCCCGCCGAGAAATCCCGGGGTGGCCGCGCCGGCACCGCCCCAGCCAACCAGGATGGCGACGTACTGCTTGCCGTCGACCGCATAGGTGATCGGTGGTGCGGAGATGCCGGACCCGAGATCGGTTTGCCACAGCGTCTTCCCGCTCGTGGCATCGTAGGCGTGGAAAGTGCCGTCCGCGCGTCCCTGGAATAACAGGTTGCCGGCAGTTGTCACGGTGCCCGGGTTCCACACACCCGGCAGCGGCACTTCCCAGATGAGTTTCTGGCGCAGAGGATCCCAGGCCCGCAACGCGCCGGTGCCCGCATCGGGCGGGACTTTGTCTTCGCCAAATGCAACGGCCGGATCGAACTGCCAGTAGGGTGATTTCCAGGCCTGGATGTCGATATGGTTGTCGCTGAACAAACCCGGCATCTCGATCGACGGGATATACACGAGACCGGTGTTCGGGTTGTAGGACATCGCGTGCCAGTTATGCGCACCGAACGCGCTCGGCCAGACGAGTTCCTCGCCGTCCTCGTAGCGCGCGCCGGCACGTTCGATCGGCCGCCCCGTCTTCATGTCGATACCGCTGGCCCAGTCGACTTTCGCGTACTTCTCAGCCGACAGCAGTTTGCCGTTGGAACGATTGATGATGTAGAAAAAGCCGTTCTTCGGCGCATGCAGGATCACCTTCAGGTCGCGGTCCGGGTGTTTCAGATCGACGAGCATGATGTCCATGCTGGAGTTGTAATCCCAGGTTTCTCCGGGGGTGGTCTGGTAATGCCAGCGGTACTTGCCGGTCTCGGCATCGAGTGCCACCACCGCGCACAGGAACAGATTGTCGCCGCCATCGGGGCTGCGGATCTTCTGGTTCCACGGTGAGCCATTACCGGTGCCAATCAGGATCTGATCGAAATCAGGGTCGTAAGTAATGCCGTTCCAGACGTTACCGCCGCCGCCATATTTCCACCATTCACCGGTCCACGTGGCGGCGGCCATGCGTTGCGCGTTGTCCTCGAAACCGTCCGCGGGATTGCCGGGGACGACATAGAAGCGCCATGCCTGCTCACCGGTTGCCGCGTCGTAGGCAGTGACGAAACCGCGGCTTCCACCCCACTCCGTACCGCCATTGCCGATGATTACCTTGTCCTTGAAAACTTTCGGCGCGCCAGTAATGAACAGGGGTAATTCGGGATCGTAGGTTTGCGTGGTCCAGACTTCCTTGCCGCTGGCGGCATCGATGGCGATCAAACGGCCATCGATAGTGGCCGTGATCACCTTGCCTTTCCAGAACGCGATACCGCGGTTCCAGTCCCACATGATGCGCAGTCGCTTGCCGGCGTGTTCGATCACCCGTGGATCGTATTCCCACAACAGCTCGCCGCTTGTCGCATCGACCGCCCGCACCACGTTGTAACTGCCGTTGAAATACAACACACCATCCACTACCAGCGGCGTACCGGTCAGTGAACGGTCGTTTGGCAGGTCGAGATACCAGTCCACCCCGAGCTCCTGCACATTGGCGTCATTAATTTGCGTGAGCGGACTGAAGCGTTGTTCATGATACGTGCGTCCATACGCGAGCCAGTTGTCGCTCTGCTCGAGATCGCTCAGCGCAGCATCGTCTACGGTTGTTGCCCCGAGCGAGAACGCTGCAGCGCAGCACATGATGCCGGCCACGGCACGTACTTTGGAAAACATCGACAACCCCGTAATCATGTGGAACCGCGCCCGACTGTACGGGAATCATTGCGACCTCGCCAGCGTGTCTGGTGGTGCTCGTGAGTCCGTCATAGAATGGGTTCGACAGAAACTGATCTTTTCAACAACACACAGGAGAAAAGCACATGAGTGCCTATGTGATAGTTCACGGGACCGTGAAAGACGCCGACAAAATGCAAGAGTACGGCGGTGCCGCGGGACCGACCGTTGCCGCGCATGGCGGGGAAGTTGTGGCGCGTGGTCCGGCCACGGTATTGAGCGGTGCGAGCGATCACAAGATTGCAGTGGTGCTGAAGTTTCCGGACGCAGGCGCCGCGAAGGCCTGGTATGAGTCGCCCGAGTACCAGGCGATCATTCCCGTGCGCGAGCAGGCGCTCGACAGCGTATTCGTCGTTGTTGGCGAGTAGCACTGATTGTGTGCCCGGACGTTGCGCAGGCCCGCACTGCGACGACGACCGGGCGCAATTCGCCGCCGCGCTCCGCGCGAAACCGCCGAGCGACATCACCGTGCCCGTTGTGAATAACAACGAGTAATCAAATCCGCAGGCAACATCGAGTATCCCGTCATGAGCGTACCCCAGGAACATATACTCACCGGTCTCAAGGTTCTCGACTTCACCCGCGCCGTCGCCGGCCCTACGTGCACGAGGATGCTTGCGGAGATGGGCGCCGATGTGATCAAGATCGAAGCCGCGCCTGACGGTGACCTCGTGCGCAATGTGTCGAAGTTCACGCACGATCGCAGCCTCTACTACATACAGCAGAATCTGAACAAAAAAAGCCTGTGTCTCGACCTGCGTGATTCGCGCGCGCTCGGAATCATCCGCGATCTCGTCCCGCACGTGGATGTCGTGGTGCAGAACTTCAAGCCGGGAGTCATGGCGAGCATGGGACTCGACTACGACAATCTGAAGAAACTGCGTGAAGATATTATTCTTTGTTCGATTTCGGCGCTGGGCCAGACCGGCCCGCTGGCACTGAAACCGGGGTACGACTACATCGCGCAGGCCTACGCTGGCATCACCTCGATGATTGGCGACCCGGATGCGCCGCCCTATTTTCCGCAAGCCGCAATTGGCGACGTAAGTACCGGGGTGCATGCGGCGCTCGCGGTGACCTCGGCCTTGCTCTACCACGCGCGCACCGGCAAGGGGCAGCATCTGGATATTGGATTGGTCGATGTGTACTACCACTGCCATGAAGTGAATGTGCACCAGTACAGCGGCAGTGGTGGCACGATGAAACCGAACCGCACGGGACGTCACATGGGCTATCTCGCGCCCGCCGGGATCTTTGCTGCGACGAACGGATCCGTGCTGATCATGGCATTCCTGCACCACTGGAAAGATCTGTGTGCGGCGATGGGACGACCGGAACTCGTCGAGGATGAAATTTTTGGTGACGACGCGCGGCGGCTTGAACACGTCGATGACACGATCGCGATCATCGAGGGCTGGCTCGCTACCCTGCCGGACGTCGACAGCGCGGTTGCAATTCTCGAGGCACACAACGTGCCGTGCGCGCCGATCCTGTCGGTCGCCGATACGGTGACGCATCCACACCTCGTGCAACGCGGGACGGTGCGCACGATCACGGATCGTATTGCCGGTGAATTCCAGATCCCGGGAAACCCGTTGCGGTTTTCGGAGTTTCCCGAGCCGCCGGATTACACCGCGGCGACGCTCGGTGAGCACAACCGCGAAGTGCTGCGCGAAGTGCTCGGCAAGGATGCCGCGACAATCGATTCGTTGTATGCGGACGGGGTTCTGATCGAAAAACCGGTTTAGCGGCGGCGCGTGATTAACGCCCGCTTTCCTGTTAACGACAAGGGAGAAAGCCAATGAGCGATCACGTCTACAAATCCGTCGAACTCACCGGATCCTCACCCGATGGCATCGAGGCCGCCGTCAACACCGCCCTCGATCGCGCGAAGAGCACGATCCACAACATCCGCTGGTTTGAAGTTTCCGATATCCGCGGCGTCGTGCACGAAAACAGCATCGCGCACTGGCAGGTGACGGTGAAGCTCGGCTTTACGCTCGACGAGTAAGCGCGCTCCCGCATCGCGTTCTTGTTTCGCGATCGCGTTTACACGCGGCAGCGCGATTACGATCCGCCCGCTACGTTGCGAGCGTCCTGCGATAATTCGGGCGTCAATAGGTTCGTGACGACGGCCGGCAGAGCTGATTTAAGAAACGTCTGACCGGTTTTGCGCGGCAAGGACCGCGCGACGAGTTCGAGATACGTGGCGCGAGCCGATTTGCGTGGCGGCAGGAGTCTGCCGCGGCCGGCACGGCGAGACCAACGAAAGCGAGCACGCAGGTGCCCGCAAGATCGCCGGGTTTTGAACCCGTCATCGTTGCGCTCCTTGTCGACCATGCCACGCGTATGGCCTTGCGCCGCGGCGGCAGTCAGGCAGGCGATGGTCACGGTTGGCCTGCAGGGGGTGGGGCTGACCCCGGCTCTCCCGTTGCACCGAACAACGCGAGAATGGCGCCGTAGTCATCGTCGCCGGCATTGGCCAGGCGCCGGGTAAACGTCGGCGCGTCATACTCGCCGCTGCGGCCATCACTGCGATCCAGTCGTGTCCGTACTGCCGGGTCGGCACCGGCCTGAAGCAACAGATGCACGGCATTGACGTTGTTGAACAGAATCGCGCTGTGCAGTGGCGCGAGGCCGTGCTCACCACGCGCATTGATGTCGCAGTCCAGCGCCTGCAGTTGCGCCAGCAGATCGCGTACCCGTGATTGCGGAAGCTCCCGATCCCACGCCGCGATGAGCATGCCAATTGCCGTTGACGGCACGAAATCGCGGTCCGGGCAGCGCGCGAACCGGCGCAGTCCGAGCGCCGCCGCAGCCCGCACCGGGGCGGAAGAACCGTGAAGCGCTTGTACAAGCAGCATGTCACCACCGCGGCTTGCGATGCTGAATGCATAAGCGCCAGCGAGTGCCAACCCGACCGCCGCAATCGGTATCAGGAGCGCCCGATTCAGCACGCGAGGGCTTGCACGCAGGAAGCCGGGACCGCAGTGCCGCCGTTAAACCCAAACCTCCTCGGTATGCAGACGTGTGAGCAGGATCTTGCTGATCCGCCAGGCGCCGTCCTGCTTCACGTATTGCTCGTGGTAATGTCCCCAGCCCTTGAAGTGACAGGTTGGCAGCCGGACGTAATCGAACATCGCCCAGATCGCCTCCGCCGTCGTTGCGCTCGTCAACGTGATCTCCGGCATGAAACCCTGATGCATGGATTTTGCGCCGGTCATCAGGGCGCGGATGCCGTCTACCAACGCTTCGCAACCCTCAATCTCGACATCCACCGGCAGATCCGAGCTCGCGCGCGGTACGCCTTCATAGCGCGCGCTGATGTCCGACGTAAAACACGTATGCCAGTCGTCGAACTGCTGGGTATCCATGAGGCGGAAGTAGCGGGATTTCAATTGCCGGATGGCTTCGAGATCATCGAGTTCGTCGTTCGTCATGGTGGTCTCCGTGCGGATTGTTATTGGTACCGATAGTGTAACCACTAATCTTCGCGTCGCCGCCCCCGGCGAGCGTTGCCTGATCGGATGCACCATGGCACATTGCGCTGGCACCTTACCGGGGATTACCCGCATGAACAGTTCCTTGCCGCGCGTAGCGCCCGTAACCCTTGCCGGGAGCGTCCCGGATGAGCGCGAAGCAGTTTGCTCGCGGCGGCCGCATAACCGGGCGTTCACCCGGGCAAGACCCGCACACGTTCGTCACGGTCCGCGTTTGCGGATCCGTTGAGGTATGGAATCCGGATTGCCCCCGCGGCAGTGGCGCGGCGTCGTGCTCGCGCTCGCTGTTGCCGTGAGTTTCGCCGCGAACTCAACATTCGCCGGTCTCGCGTATACCGGCGGCGCGGATGCGCTGTCCGTGTTTGCTGCGCGCAGCACGGCGGCCTACGTCGTCCTGCTGCTCTACCTCGTGCTTACGGGCCGGCCGCGTAAGCTGCCGAGCCGCCAGCGCAATATCGCGCTCGTGCTGGGCGTGATCATGGCATGGGCGTCGTACGCCCTGCTGTCGGCAATGGAACGAATGCCGGTCGCGCTATGCGTCATCACGCTCTACACCTATCCGCTGCTCATCGCGTCATTCGGTTGGTGGAGCGGGCGCGAGCGGTTTCGCGCGCGCTTCGCGGTGGCGCTCGCGGCGGCTTTCACCGGCCTCGTGTTTGCACTCGATCTGTCCGGTAACGCGCCGAGTATTGACGGGCTCCTGCTCGCGGCAAGCGGCGCTGTCAGCGTGGCGATCTTGCTACTCGTCAGCGAACGGGCGCGTGCGCCGCTCGACGCGCAGCCGTTCACCTTGTACATGCTCGCTACCTGCATGGTGGTAGCGGTGCTGATATGCGTGGCCGAAGGCGAATTCGCACTGCCGCACACGCAGGATGCGTGGCTGGGCTTCATCGCGACACCGTTGTGCTACAGCTTCTCAATCATCTGTATGTTTATCGCCGTCTCGATGATCGGCTCACTGCGCACCTCGCTGGTGATGAACCTCGAACCTGTCTCCAGCGTGTTGCTTGGCTACGTATTGCTGTCGCAGGCACTCGACGGCTTGCAGCTGCTTGGGGTCGCGCTCGTCATCGCGGCGATCGTGTTTATCGAGGGCGGGCACGCCGCGGCGGCGAAGCTCGGCGCAGGGGCGCTCAGGTCGCGCGTCGATACGCGCTGAAACCGAGATTCTCGCGCAACGTGGGGGCTGCGTAATCGCCGTGGTACAGACCGCGTTGTTGTAACACCGGCACGACCCGATCGACGAAATCGATATAGGCGCCCGGCACGTGGCTCGCTCCGATAACAAAACCGTCGCAAGCACCACCGCTGAACCACTGTTCGAGTCCATCCGCCACCTCGCTCGCCGTGCCGACAAAATTTGGCGCTTCGTGGATAGTGCCGCGGCCGCTGTGGCGGACAAAATCCGCGACGCTCGGGTTGCGCTTGCCGGACAGTTGCACAACCCGATCGCGAATGGCGAGCAGACCGCTGAGACTGTCGAGCTCCGCGTCGCTGAACGCTTCGTTCAGCGGTTTGCGTGCAAAATCAAAATTCAGCACTTCCGACAGCAAGGTCAGGCTGTCGACGGGTTCGGCGAGCTTCTCGATCAGCGCAGCCTTGTCTTCGGCTTCCGCGCGGGTCCTGCCAACGATCGGATAAATGAGCGGCGCCAGTCGGAACGAGCCGGGATCACGTCCTTGCCGCGCAGCTTCGTCGTGCATTTCCTTGTAAACGCGGCGACCGAAATCGAAATTCGGAAAGATCGCGAAAATTACTTCTCCCCAGCGCACCGCGAACTCGCGCCCGCGCCCGCTTTGTCCGGCCTGAATAATGACGGGATGCCCCTGCGGTGTGCGCGGCACGGTGAACGGCCCGCGCGAGGAGAAGTACTGCCCCTTGTGATCGAGACGCGAGACTTTTGCCGGATCGGCGAAGCGCCGCGCTGCACGATCGAGCAGCAGCGCATCATCGGCCCACGAATTCCAGTGTCCCAGCACGACGTCCATGAATTCGTCGGAGCGGTCGTAGCGCAGGTCGTGCGCGATCGATTCGACCCTGCCCATGTTGCGGGCTTCGGAGTCGTTCAGCGAGGTGACGACATTCCACGCCGCCCGCCCGCCGCTCATGTGATCGAGCGTCGCGAACTGGCGGGCGATATGGAACGGCTCGAAGTAGCTCGTCGACAGGGTGCCGCCAAGTCCGATCCGTTGGGTCACCGCGCTGATATTCGCGAGGATCGGGATCGGATCCATCTTCACGACACGGATGCCGTTCTCGATTGATGCGGCGTGATCGTCGCCGAACATATCCGGCATTGCGAGGCGGTCGTCGAAGAACAGCATATGAAACTTGCCGCGCTCGAGCGTGCGCGCCACGTGCTGATAATAATCGGCACTGAGAAAATCCTGGCGCGCTTGCGGGTGGCGCCACGAGCCAACGTAGTTTGAACAGTTCTGTGCCTGGACAAAACCGATCAGGGTCATCTGTTGCTGTGGCATGAAGCTCCTTCGGCGCCGCCGATCGGTGGTATCTGCGCCTTCGGTGTAGCCAGGGTAGAGAGACCTTGCCGCAATGGCGCAACGCCGGCGCGTGTTGCAAGGTCCCGAGTCCGCAGGTGCGATGCGGCTGTATACCGCAAGCACGTACTAAAGCGCGATTGTCGCAGGGGCTCGCGCGCGGTCCGGACTCAGATGTCCTCGAAATTTCCGTGGCGGCCTTTGCCGGAGGCGAAGCGCGCCGCGCCGGCAATCCCCTCCTCGGCCAGCACCTGCTTGCCACCATTGAATTCGCCGCGCAGCCCTGCGGCGATGCTCATGCCGCTGTGGCGAAACACCGACGCGCGGTCCGCACGCAGACAACCCTGAGGGAAGCGTGAAATTTCCGCCGCCAGCGTTTCCGCTTCCCGCCGCGCGGTGCCGGGTTCGACGAGACGCTCGCACAGACCCACGTCGTAGCATTCTTCCGCCGGCACCTTGCGTCCGGTCAGAATCATGTCGAGCGCGCGTCCACGGCCAACAATTCGTGGCAGCCGGATTGTGCCGCCATCGATCAGCGGAACACCCCAGCGGCGGCAATACACGCCCATGTAGGCATCGCGCGCCATCACCCGGATATCACACCACAGCGCGATTTCCATGCCACCGGCAACGGCCGGTCCTTCGATCGCTGCAATCACCGGCTTCGTCAGATCGAGGCGGGTCGGGCCCATTGGCGCGCGCGGATCATTTGTCGTGTCGTCCTTGAAATCGAGTGCCGCGAGTGGATCGTCCTGGCCGCTGAGCGTGCCGGCAAACTTCAGATCCCAGCCGGCGCAGAATGCCCCGCCTGCGCCCCACAGTACGGCAACCGAGAGCGCCGGGTTTGCCTCGAAGTCGAGAAACGCGGCATGCAGGGCATCGGCGCTGTCGGGGTCCATTGCATTGCGCGACTCGTAACGGTTGTGGATGATCGTGCGCACGGCGCCGTTATCTTCGCAGCTGATCGTCATGATTTGCTCCCTGTCCGCCTGGTTATATAGGCCCTGCATCATAGCCCGCCCGTCACGGCGCGCTGGCAGCGTTCGGTAATATCGCCCGGGATGCGGACGACGGTAAGCGCACGGCTCGCGCCAAGCGGCGTACGCTTGCCGTCGCAGGCGATATTCCCGGGCTAGAGCAGTTCCCCGGCGAGAAAGCGTGCTTCTTCCGGTGCGCCCACGGAGACGATCATCGTGCCTATATGACCACGTGCGGCAGCGGCTTTCCACCGTGACAATTGTTCACGAACATGGGCCGGGGGACCCACGAGGGCGGTGTCATCGACGAGTTGATCCGGGACTGCCTCGGCGGCGGCGTCTTTCGCGCCGCTGAGGAACAACTCCTGGATCTTTTCCGCGGCTTCTTCGTAGCCCATCGTTTTTGCGTAGTCGTTGTAGAAATTCTTGTTGCGTGCGCCCATACCACCGATATACAGCGCGAGACCGTGTTTCACTTTCATGCGGCAGGCGGCGATGTCCTCACCCATCGACATGCGTACGAACGGCGCGACATCAAAGTTCGCCAGCGATTTGCCGCCGCCGGCCTTCGCGAACCCGTCGTTCAGGGATGTTTCGAACAAATCGAAGCGATCCGGATCCATCCACACCGGGAAGAATCCGTCAGCCACTTCGGCGGCCATACGAACGCCGGCGGGGGTGAACGAGGCGGTGTAAATCGGCAGCGCGGGATTGCCGTGCAAAATGCTCTTCAGCGGTTTGCCG
Source organism: Gammaproteobacteria bacterium (assembly GCA_965216305.1). Classification (GTDB taxonomy): domain Bacteria; phylum Pseudomonadota; class Gammaproteobacteria; genus UBA11873. Next base: position 2,417,308 of record OZ244144.1, read on the forward strand.
AGGCCAGTGCTGCCAGGGCCTCGGTACGGGATCTGGTAATGCTCGCCGTCGTGCGTGAGTGGTGCTTCGCGCGCGAGTATCTTGCGGATGATTTCGATGTATTCCTTGCTGCGCGCCAGCGGTTTGCCGTAAGCGTCGCCGTACCAGCCTTCGACCACCTGCGGTCCCGACGGCCCGACACCGAGAATAAAACGGCCACCGGACAACTGGTCCAGCGTCATTGCGGTCATCGCCATGTTCGCCGGTGTGCGCGCGGGGATCTGGCAAATCGCACTGCCGGCTTTCAGCTTCGTGGTCCGTGACAGAATCCATGCGAGCGGCGTGATCGCATCCGAACCCCACGCTTCCGCCGACCACACCGAATCGAAACCGGCCGACTCCGCTTCGAGAATCAAATCCATGGGCAACTGATGCTTTGCCCCCGAGTACCCAATCATCAATCCAACTTTCATACCGTGTGTCCTTTGTAGCGCGCCACAGTGACGCCGGTGTGCCCTCGTTCCCCGCGTGCCTAGCGGAGGTCTGCAAGAATCTCGCCGAACCGTTCAACCTGCTCGAGACATTCCGTACGCGAGGGATAATACTGACCGGGGTTGACCGGGTTGCGGGTACGAATACACAGCTGATCCGGATTAACCTTTTCTTTCATTTCACCCATGCGGTCGACCCATTGCTGTTTATTACCGAGGCACAGGAACGTGCTCTCGATGGTCTCCAGCATCTCCTTCGCTTCCATGTCCGGCGACAGGCCCTTCTCCGCGTAGAAACTCCATTCTTTTACCCAGCGATGCCCGTGGCGTTCGCGAATGTCCGGCTCGTTACCGAGCCAGCCTTCAAATCCGACGGTGATCTGAAAGTTCTCTTTGCCGCGTGCGGCGGCACGTTCGCGCATGCTTTGCGCGGCCGGTCCGAGTTCGTCGACATGCGGTGGAAACCACAGACACCAGCCTTCGTAATTCAATGCCCGTTCCATTGCTTTCGGTGCAAACGCACCGATCCAGATCGGCGGCCGTGGCCGCTGGTACGGTTTCGGCGTGAGGCGCACGCCTTCGTATTTGAAGAACTCGCCATCGTAGTTGAATTCGTCCTCGGTCCACGCACCGATCATGCACTCCATGACTTCTTCGAAGCGCTTGCCACGGCGTGCGAACGGCACACCAAAACAGCGAAAATAATCTTCGTGATAACCGACGCCAGCCCCGAAGACGAAGCGCCCGCGGCTCAGGTTGTCGACCGCGGCGAGCGCCTCGGCAAGATGAATCGGATCGTGAAACGTCGGCTGCATTACTGTGCAGGCAAGTTGCACGCGCTGGGTGCGTGCGGCGAGCGCCATCAATAGTGTTTCCGCGTTCGGCCACCACGTTTCCGGGCGTTGATGGCGCTCCGGGACCCAAATCCCGTCGAAGCCGACCTGTTCCGCGAGCTCCGCTTCCCTGATGCAATGCTCCATCGCATCGGCAACCTGATCCGGTGTTGGCGGTACGGTTTGATCATATTCCCCGAAATGGGTGTCAGGCATAAAAGCGATTTTCAAAAGACGGCCTCCTGATGAGACTGGATGCAAATGATGCAGCGCAAAATTCCTGTCTTGTCGAGGACAGAAACCGGCGTTGCGCGAGGTTCCGCGAGGCACGACTTCAGCGTGAGCGCAATGCAAGCAGAAACGCATTGCCGACGCCGCACCGGCTTGGCGGGGGAGCACCGCATTCTATACAATGCGCTGGCGTATATTAAGCACAGACGCACATCCGTTTGCCGTCTTACTGGAGATCCTGTTATGGCCGAAGCACTGAGTGAACGCGAGGAGTCGCTGCCAGAAGATTCAAGCCGATCGGCGCCAACGCTCGCGGCGCTCATCCGCAAGCGCGATGAACTCACCACAACAACCGGTCATTACTACGGTGTGACCGAACTGTCGCTCCGCGATGCGGACCCAATCAAGTACGAACGTTTTTACGCGAAGATGCACGCCGCGGTTCTGGCCGCACGCGAATCGGCACGTTTCGTCGCCGCGAGTCCCGGTTCGCGCGAGATGGGTGAATCATTGTGGGGCCTCGCAACGCCCGAAGGCGACACGCTCGCGGTCTCGCTGGGCTTTCTCTCGCATACCGCGATCTTCCCGGTTTCGATTCGCTACATGGCGGACAACGACTACGACATCAATGACGGTATCGATGACGGTGATGTCTATGCCGTCAGCGACGGTCTCACCGGCGGCGTTCCGCATCCGGGCGACTTCTACTCATTCGTTCCCATCGTCGTCGAAGGCGAGGTTGTGAGTTGGGCCGTCGGGATCAATCACCTGATGGAAAACGGCGCGCCGGTTGCCGGCAGCTGGGCGACATTCTCCGTCGATACGTTCATGGACGGACTCGTGTGTCCGCCGATGCGCACGGGTCGCAAGCTGAAGCAGGAATCATGGTGGAAGGCGATCTGGGAACGGCGCACACGGGCCGCCACGATGAACATCCTCGACGACAAAATGCGACTCGCGGGCTGCGCGATGATTCACGAAGCGGTGCATAAGCTGATCGACGAATTCGGTATGGCGTACTACAAGCGCGCCATCCGCGAAGTGATCGAAGAAAGCCGTCGCATGGTCGTCGACAATATGAAATCACTGCTCGTCCCGGGCACGTACAACGGCTGCGCATTCCGGCTGGTGAAGTATGAGGGCCTGCAAAACGTATGGTCCCACGCGAACAAGAACACGCTCATCCATGTTCGTGCGAGCGTCGAGCCCAACGACACCGGTCTTATGCTCGACACCGAAGGGAGTTCGAAGTGGGGTTACCACTCTTACAACGCGACCCCGGGCGGGGCGGATTGCGCGGTGTTCCTTGGCATGATCAACTCGTTCTCGCACAACACGAAAGTCACCGCGGGGATCGAGCTTGCGGTGCAACGCCATTACGCGAAAGGCAGTATTTACAACCCGGATAACGAGTACGCGAGCAACGCGAACCTGTGGGCGCAGACCGTGTCGTTGAACAGCATTGGTTTCGGCGCCATATCGCGCGCGCAATTCTCCCGCGGCTATCTCGAGGAAGCGTTCACGATCGACGGTAACTGGGGCGCGTTCCAGGGTGCCGGCACGGCGGCGGACGGTACAAACTACGGTTTTACGAATTTCGAATGGCTCGGTGGTACGGGCCGCGGTGCGTGGTGCTATCGCGACGGCGAACCGCTCGTGTGGGCGGCATGGTCTCAGCTCGCGACGATCGGCGATGCCGAGGAGTTTGAAAGCACCGTTCCGCCGCTGTTCTATCTCGGTCGCAAACTGCTCAAGGGCTTTTTCGGTTACGGTAAATATCGCGGTGGCCCCGGCAACTCAGCGGTGCACTGGTGTGTTGAGCCCGGACAACACGTCGCGCTGACCCGACCGAACGGTGGTCTGTCGTGCACCCCGTCCGTCGGCATCGGCATGAGCGGCGCATACCCCGGACCGGGTTCATTCATGATCTCCGCCCGCGGCACGAACCTCGACGAGCTTGTCGCCGAAGGCGAAACACCACGCGACGCGCGTGAACTGCTCGACATGGTCGATGAAGGTAAGCTGAAGGTCGATAAGCTCGAGATCTGGAAAACGGATTGCCCGGAACTTGCGCTGCGTAACAACGATTTGTTCGTTGATGCAGCCGGCGCTTCCGGCGGCTGGGGCGACCCGCTGGATCGCGATCCGGCGCTCGTGATCGCTGATCTGAACGATGGCACCACGCCCCACTACGGGTTCGTGCGTGAAATGAACGGCGTCATTGCCGTGCAGGATGACAGCGGCGAATGGCGTCTTGATGAGGCGGCGACGCGCGAGAAGCGGGCGGCGCTGCGCCGTGCGCGACTCGATGAATCCGAAAACGTGGAAACGTGGTGGCGACGCGAACGCGACATAATCGCGGCGAAGGACTTCAAACCGGAAGTGCGGGAAATGTACGCGCAAAGTCTGAGCTTCAAAAAATTCAATGCCGAGTTCTGCGGCTTCTGGCAGGTTGAAGCGGGCTACACGCTGGAGGAAGTCGAGGCATGAGCGAGTCGGAAGGTGTTTCAAAAGAGCTGATCGAGCAACTCATCGACGGCACCATCGACGCGGAGAATGCGACCCGTTTGATCCGGATGGAACGCAAGGACAAGGAACGGTTCTTCAACTACATCGCGGTACTGCAGGAACGTGTGGAGTGGTCTGATCAGATCCTGCTGCGACTTGGCGACAAGGTCTATGTCGTGCTCAATGCGGACAAGCAGCGCGTGACGAAATGCGCCTGCGGACACGAGTTTGGTGACTACCGCCAGAACTGGAAACTTGGCTGCAAGATCCGCACGCGAAAAACCCTCGAGGAAATGAGTCAGGTTTACGACCCCGCGCCCGCGGTGCCGGAACCCGGCTGGCAGGAAATTCGCGAGTTTTTTTGCCCGTCGTGCGCGAGTCAGCTTGCCGTCGAGGTTGTCGCACCAGGCTACCCCATTGTGTTCGAGATGCTGCCTGATCTGGACAAGTTCTACGACGTTTATCTCGGGCAGCCGCTACCTGACGCCGCACCGGACTGGTACGAAGATCACACGCATGCGCGGACGCAAGCCTGGGCCCGGAACGCGGGCTGACATGAGCAGCGCGGCGGCAAACCATCGCGCGGATTTTTGAGCAGGACACAAGGATCGGACCCGGCGGGTTTGCCCGTGCCGGGCGGATTAACTCGACACAGGACCAAGCGATGACGAATACCACCATGGCCGCCGACGCTGGCGGGCAGTACATCCTCGCGCTCGATGCGGGCGGCACGATGACCGATGCGATCCTGGTCAAACCCGATGGGAGTTTCACCGTTGGTAAGTCGATCTCTCGCCGCGAAGACGAACCGCTGAGTTACCGCCAGTCGACGAGCGACGCGGCAGCGCAGATAGGCATGTCCGTCGAAGATGTGCACGCGAACTGCGCCGCCGACATTTACTGTGGCACCGGCATGCTCAACACGATTCTCACGGGCCAGGGCCGCAAGATTGGCCTCCTCGTAACCCGCGGCTTCGAGGATATTACGGTAATGGAAGGTGGTCTGAGTTATCTCGGGCAGAGCCAGGCCGAGGTGCTGCACCAGCAATTGCACCGGCATACGCGCCCGCTGGTGGAGCCGAAAAACGTACATGGCATCAGCGAGCGCCTCGGCGGCGGTTGCTACCAGGGCAATATTCACCTGCCTGCCGGCGCGGAATTGATCCCCTTGAACGAAAAGCAGGTGCGCACCGCCGCGCACGCGCTGATCGATGCCGGGGTTGAGGTCATCGGCATCCTGTTTTTGTATTCATTCGTTGATCCGGTACATGAGCACCAGGCGAAAGCGATATGCGAGTCCGTGTTGAACGAACGCGGCGTGCAATTGCCGGTTGTATGCTCGGCTGATGTTGCGCCGGTGTCGAAAGAGAACAATCGCCTGAAGTCGTTGCTGTTTCAGTGTTTTGCGGCGGAGCAGGTTCGCGACTCGCTGCTGGCGGTGGAAACCCAGGCCCGCGAATATGGTTATCGCGGCCGCCTGCTGACCCTGCTGTCGTATGGCGGCGCTGTCAACATGGAATATCCGCGCTTGTACGAGACCATGATCTCCGGCCCCATCGGCGGCCTGATTGGCGCGCAGTTCATTGCCGATCAGCTCGATCTTGACAGCGTCGTCACCGCCGACATGGGTGGCACGAGTTTCGATGTGGGACTCGTCATGGACAAGCGGATCGGCATTACGAAAAGCGCGGACCTTGCCGGACATCGGCTCGCCCTGCCAATGGTGGAACTCGATTCCGTCGGCAGTGGTGCCGGCTCGGTAGTCTACGTTGATGAGTACAAGCGGCTGCATGTCGGGCCGGACAGCGCCGGGGCGAAAGTCGGGATCTGCTTCAAGTACGACCGCCTCACGATCACCGACATCAACGTGGCTCTCGGTTACGTCGACCCGGACTACTTCCTGGGCGGGCACATGAAGCTCGATCGCGACAAGGCGCTCGCGGCGCTCGAAGAGACGGTGGCGAAACCCCTCGGTCTCGATGTGTATGAAGCCGGTGCCGGTGTGCTCGACATCGTCAACACGGAAATGAATGACCTGCTCCGTACCATGGTGGCGGCGAAGGGTTACGACACGCATGATTTCACGCTGCTGTACTACGGCGGCGCCGGACCGGTGCACATGTATGGCTTCGCCGAGGGTATCGAGTTCGCCGACGTGATTACCTTGCCCTGGGCTGCAGGGTTTTCCGCGTTTGGCGCCGCGTGCGCGGAATATATGCATCGCTATGACCGCGGCTCGCGCTTGTTGATCCCGAATGGCCTGTCGGATGCGGAACTCGACGAGCTTGCAGAGCAGATTCGCGCGGCGTGGGAAGCGCTGGAACGCGAAGCGCGCGAGGAAATGGAGGCCGAGGGCGTGGACCCCGCGAAACTCGAATTTCGCTACGGCGTGTCGGCGCGTTACATCGGACAGCTCGAGAGCTTCGATACGATGCTGCCGGACGGCACCATGGCGGGGGCGAATGATGTGCGCCGCATGATTGCAGCGTTCGAGGATATGTACACGAAAGTCTATCCGGAAGGCGCGCGCTTTCCCGATGCCGGCTATTCCCTGACCACGGTTAACCTCGAAGCTGTTGCGCCGAAACCGCAACCTTCGCTGCCGGATTATCCACTTGCCGGTGTCGTGCCCTCACCCGAAGCCTATGTGGAAACACGTGAGGTGTACCACAAGAATGCCTGGGCCCCATTCAAGGTTTACGAGATGGGCGGGCTCCAGCCGGGTAACGAGATACCCGGGCCGGCGATTATCCGTGATCCGATGACCACCGTCGTAATTCCACCCGGCCGCGAAATGTGGCTTGATGCGAAGCGAATTCTGCACTACCGCTAACCGGAGAATTTTCCCTGTGAAACTTGCCACTTTCCGCCACAACGGCAACATCGCAATCGGCCGCGTCGAAGACGATACGATTGTAGATCTAAGCAAGACCGGCTTACCGGGCGAGATGAGCGCCCTCCTCGCTGCCGGTCCCGCCGCGTTACAGCAGGCTGGGAGCGCGGACGGTCAACGTCTCGGCCTGAGCCAGCTTGAGCTGCTCGCGCCGGTCTTGCGTCCGCCGAAGATTCTGGCGATTGGGTTGAACTACAAAGACCACATCGAGGAAACCGGACTCGACACACCGGAATTTCCGATGTTCTTCAATAAACAATCGACGTCGGCGAACGGACCGTACGCGCCGTGGCACATGCCGAAGGTATCGGACAAGCTCGATTACGAAGGGGAACTCGGTTTTGTCATCGGACAACGGTGTCGCCATGTGCCGCGAGAAAAAGCCCATGAAGTAATCGCCGGCTATTGCGTTTGTAACGACGGCAGCGTGCGTGATTGGCAAATGCGCGCTCAGACGTTCACCCTCGGCAAGTCTTTCGACACGCACTGCCCGTTCGGTCCGTACATCGTCACGCCGGATGAAGTTGGCGACCCGCATAACCTCGATCTGAAGACCTGGGTTAACGGCGAACTGCGCCAGGACTCCAATACGCGGCATCTCGTGTTCGATTGCTACGAGCAGATAGCAACCCTGACCCAGGCATTTACGCTCGAACCGGGTGATTTGATTCTCTCCGGTACGCCGAGCGGGGTTGGCATTGGATTCAAACCGAAGAAATTCCTCCAGGTCGGCGATAAGGTACGCATCGAGATCGAGAATATCGGGTACATCGAAAACGAAGTCATCGCGGAACCCTGATACCACGGACGGCGCACATGCAACGCCGTGGTTAGCGGCGAGAATGCGGTTGTGCGAAGCGCGAGCATCAGGTGATGCCGAACCTTGCGGTATTACCGCGTTTCCGATGAATCGGGGCGGGAAGTCGGCAGGGCCACGACAGTTCCAGGCTGCAGCCCGCGTGCTGCGGTTTTTTTTAACGCGGATTCAACACCGGCACGACATCACCTGTCGGCCGGACGCATGAGCACGGGGAAACGTTTGATGTACGCATGGCAGTTCGACCAATACGGCCGCTTCGAGGATGTGCTGAACTGGGTTCAGCGCGACACCCCGGTACCCGCTGCCAACCAGGCTCTCGTGCGCACCAGCGCGGTGTCGTTGAATTTTCCGGATCTCCTGATCACCCAGGGCTTGTACCAGAACAAGGCGCCGTTGCCGGCGGTGCCCGGTTGCGAAGCCGTTGGCATCATCGAGAGCGCCGGCGCGGACAGTCACTTCAAGCCTGGCGACCGTGTGGTGGGGTTCGCGCACGCTGGCGGCACACTTGCCGACTACTTTCTCGTCGACAACAAGAATGCCTGGGCGGTGCCGGAACACGTCAGCGATACCCAGGCGGCAGCACTCAGCGTGACGTATGGCACCTCGTACTTCGGCGTGAAACACCGCGGGCGGATCGAGCCGGGCGAGGTTTTGCTCGTACTCGGCGCCTCCGGCGGGGTTGGTACCGCCGCGGTGCAACTCGGTAAGGTATTCGGTGCCACCGTGATCGCGGCCGCCGGCAGTGCGGAGAAGCTCGAGGTTTGCCGCCGCATCGGCGCCGATCATGTGATCAACTACAAAGAGGAGGACATCGTCGAACGCGTCAAAGCGCTCACCGACGGGCGCGGAGCCGATGTTATCTACGACCCGATTGGCGGTGACCTGTTCGACCAGGTAAAGCGATGCGTGAACTGGGAAGGTCGCATCGTCATTATCGGGTTTGCTTCCGGCCGGATCCCGAGCATTGAATGCAATCGGCTGCTGCTGAAGAATATGTCCGTCCTCGGACTCGCCTGGGGTCAGTACCTCGAACGTGACCCGGCGCAAGGCGCGGCGTGCCAGGAGGCTCTTTACGGGTATCTGGCCGATGGCTCTATTGATCCGGTGATCTACCGGGTACTCCCGTTCAGCGACGTCAAGGAAGGCTTGCGCCTGATGGAAAGCCGCGAACTCTACGGCAAGATCGTGATCACACGTTAGAACGGGCGGCGGTGTTGCGATGTTACGTGGCGGTTGTTTATGTGGCGCGGTTAAATACGTTCTCGACGGGGCGCCATTGCTGATGGAGAACTGCCACTGTTCCTTATGCCGCAAGGCGCACGGCGGCGCGTACGCGACGTTTCTGAAAATCGAACGCAGGGATTTTCGTGTTACCCGGGGTGCCGAACAGATTGGCGCCTACCGCTCGTCGGCCGAGGTTACGCGCACCTTTTGCCGTGAATGCGGTAGCAGATTCCTGTTCGACTGGGATCAGGCGAAAGAGTACCTTTGGCTTGCTGCGGGCAGCCTCGACGACGATCCGGGTATCACCCCGTCATTCCACATTTTTGTTGGCAGCAAGGCGGACTGGTATCAGATCGAGGACGCCCTGCCGCAGTACGAAGCCTACCCCCCAACGGTGTAATAGCTATGACAGCCCGATCAGACATCACGCATTACTTTGATTACAAAAGCCCGTATGCCTACCTCGCACAGGCAGAATTATTCGACCTTGCCGCGAGCGGTGAGGTGAACATCGAATGGCTGCCGCTGACGCTGGACATTCCGAAGTATCTCGGCAGCGCCGAACTCGATGACAACGGTGACGTCGTTACCGCGTCGCGTAACGAGCATCAATGGCGCCGGGTGAAATACTCCTACATGGATTGCCGCCGGGAGGCGAATCGGCGTGGCCTCACCTTGCGCGGTCCGCGCAAGATTTTCGACAGTACGTTCGCGCATATCGGTTTCTTGTTTGCGGCCGCGCAAGGGGATTTTCGCGCCTATCACGATACGGTTTTCGAACGCTTCTGGCGGCGCGAACTCGACATCGAAGACATCGACGTCATCGAGGCGACATTACGGGAAACCGGCTTTGAGACCCGTGGCTTCCGAGATTATGTCGCCTCCACCGGGCGTGAGGCGATAGCCTCAGTGCAACGCGGTGCCGAACAGAATGGCGTGTTCGGGGTGCCGTCCTATGTCGTCGATGGCGAGCTGTTCTGGGGGGCGGAGCGGCTGGAACGTGCGCTGGAGAAAGCAGGTGCCCAAGCGCGGCAATAGCAACGGGGTTTCGCTTCCGCCCATTTCTTATTGCATTGCACATAAACAGCGTTGCCCTCGTCGCAAATCTGGTTGTAAGTTACCCGGCCTGCGTCCAGAATAAGTGACCAAGGCCTAGCCAGAAACCTGCACCAGGTGGACGTGAACTAAAAAAGCGAACGGGTAGCCGCATCGATTCTCGCGCCGACTTTTCGCGCGACCGGCTAATCCGCACAGACTCCTTGCCTATGTCATCGACGATCCCACCGTTTCTGCTACACGATCACCTGCGCCCCGGGCCAGGATCGCGATACCGAATTCCTCATGTCATTCATCCTTCGTTCCAGATCGGAGCGTAAGTCTGTGCCGACTTTCGCTGCGCAACTCAATGCAAGTGGCACGCGATAGGAGATTGGTCCCGCAATGAATATCTATGTTGGCAACCTGTCATACGACATGAATGAGGAAGAGCTTCGACATTCGTTCGAAGATCACGGCGCCGTCGATTCGGCGAAAATTATCATGGATCGGGAAACCGGTCGCTCGAAAGGTTTCGGTTTTGTCGAAATGCCGGACGACTCCGAAGCGCAGGCGGCGATTCAGGAACTCAACGGTGCGATGGTCAGCGGCCGGCCGTTGCGGGTGAACGAAGCGAAACCGCGACGCGAATTCAGCCCGCGCCGGGGGCCAAGGTAGCGGGCGATTCCACGGGTCCGGAGGGCACCTCCGGCAATGGGAGGGTAAGCGGGCGCAAGCCCGGGAGTCGACGGCTCGAGTTCTGGTTCGATTTCGCCAGCACTTACTCTTACCCTGCTGCCATGCGGCTCGCTGCCGTCGCGGCGGCCGCGCGCGTCCCTGTGGTTTGGCGCGCAATGTTGCTCGGCCCGATTTTTCAGGCGCAGGGCTGGAACGATTCGCCGTTTAACGTGTATCCCGCCAAGGGACGTTATATGTGGCACGACGTGCAGCGCTTGTGTCGCGAACTCGCGTTGCCGTACGCGCGACCGTCGGCGTTTCCTCGCAACGGCCTGCTCGCTGCGCGCGTGGCCTGTGCATGTGACGATGATCCGCAACTGGGCGCTTTCGTGGGTGAAGTTTTCACCGCGAATTTCGTCCGCGACGAGGACATCGCCGACCCTTCCGTTGTCGCCAGCTGTCTTGCCGCGGTTGGCCTGGACCCGGCGGAACTGTTGGCCCGGGCGCAGACACCGGTGGTGAAGCTGATGCTCAGAGAGCGCACGGCGGCGGCGTCGCAAGCTGGCATATTCGGCGCACCGACGTTTCGCGTCGAGGGCGAACTCTTCTGGGGCAACGAACGCTTGTCGGCGGCGATCGCCGCCGCGGCCTCAATCCGCGCGTAATTTATAACGCTGGATCTTGCCGGTCGCGGTTTTTGGCAGCGCCTCGATGAATTCGATCCAGCGCGGATATTTCCATTTCTCTGTTTGCTGCTTCACGTGATCCTGCAGTTCGCGCGCGCGCTCCGCGTGTTCAGCCGCCTGCGCGCGATCGCGCAGCACCACGAATGCCTTCGGCTTGATATTCCCGTGTTCATCCGCGTGCGCCACCACGGCGGCTTCGAGTACCGCGGGATGCGTCATCAGGGCCGATTCGACATCGAAAGGCGACACCCAGTTGCCGCCGGATTTGAACATGTCGTCGGTGCGGCCGCAAAAATGGTAATAGCCCTGCTCGTCACGGAAATACTTGTCGCCGGTGAACGTCCAGGCGCCGGCGAACGTGCGGCGTGATTTTTCGATCTGGTTCCAGTAGCCCTCCGCGCTCGAATCCCCGCTGATCGCGAGTTCGCCAATTTCGTGCGGGGTGTTGATGGCTTCACCGGCATCGTCGACGAGCTTGGCAACGTACCCGGGCACGGGCAATCCGGACGTACCGTAGCGTACGTCATCGGGGCGGTTGCTCAGAAAGATATGCAACATCTCCGTCGATCCGACGCCGTCGATAACCGGCACACCGAACCGCTCCTGCCATTGACGTCCGATATGGTCAGGCAGCGCCTCGCCGGCCGACACGCACAGGCGCAGGCGGGTGGAGCCCGTCTCGGCCTGGGTTGCTGGATCAGCGAGGATTGCCGCGTACAGCGTGGGTACGCCGAAATACACGGTGGCGCTGTCACGCCGCAGCAGCGCGAGTACGAGTGCGGGGCTTGGGCGCTCCTTCGTCAGCACGGTTGTTGCGCCCACCGACAGTGGAAACGTCATCCCGTTACCGAGTCCGTAGGCGAAAAACAGTTTCGCGGCCGAGTACACGATATCGTCCTCGCGGATGCCGATGACCTCACGGCCGTAAGCATTCGCCGTGTACATGAGGCTGCGATGCAGGTGTTTCACGCCTTTCGGGTTTCCGGTGGACCCGGAGGAATACAACCAGAACGCGACGTCGTCGGCGCAGGTGTCGGCGGGCTCGAGTGAACCGGCCGCCGCAGTGCGCAACGCATCGAGGGAGGTCATGCCATCGATAATGCCGTCGGTAACAATGATCTGTCGTAATTCGGGTTGGTCGTCGAGCGCCTCGGCGACAGCAGGATACAGGGCAGCGCTCACCAGCAGCACCCGAGCGCGACTGTCCCGCAGGATGTAGCGGTAGTGTTCCGCGGTAAGCAGTGTATTGATCGGAACCGGCACGATACCGGCCTTGATGGCCCCCCAGAAAACACTGACGAAGTCGATTCCGTCCTGCATGATCATTGCGACGCGGGCTTCCGCGTCGAGTCCGCTGCCACGCAGGGCATGACCGCACTGATTTACGCGAACCGCGAGCTCGCCAAAGGAATAGCGTCCTTCATCATCGATATAGGCAATCTTGTCGATCCGGCCGGCGCCGAGATGCCGGTCGATAAAATGCGTCGTCGCGTTGAATCGCCGCGGCAGTGCGTCGGCGTCGTCACCCGTGTTCAAAGTAGCGCTCCGTGAATGCGTTGTGGTGCGGCAAGGTTCATTCGTCGAGAAAATCGGGATAGTCTTTCGCCACCGACATGGTGTAGTGAGCCGGGCGTTTCTCCAGAAAGCTTGTCACGCCTTCGTGTGCGTCCGCACCGCCGCCCATGACGAACAGTGCCTTCGATTCGAGCCGAAACGCGTCTTCGGGACTCTTTGCGCCAAGCATCTGCCACAACAGGCGTCGCGCAATCGCGGCCGATACCGCGCTTGTTTTGTCCGCGATGGAGCGGGCGATTTCGTGCGCCCGTGGCAGCAGGTCTTCGGGCGCCAGCAGCTCGGAGACGAGACCGCTGGCGTGCGCTTCCGCGGCCGGGAACACGCGGCCGGTGAGGAACCAGTCGAGCGCTTGATTGATGCCAACGACGCGCGGGGCGAACCACGAGCTACAGGCATCCGGCGCGATGCCGCGCTGGGAAAAGACAAAACCCATTTTCGCCGACGTGCTTGCAAGCCGGAAATCGCACGGCAGGGTCATCGTGATCCCGACCCCGGTTGCTGGTCCGTTGATCGCCGCGATAGTCGCTTTGCGGCAATTGAAGATCCTGAGTGTGAGCAGACCGCCGCCGTCACGATGTGAGTCGATATCGTTCTCGTTCATGCGGTTGAACGTGCTGCCGCCCGCGCTCAAATCTGCGCCGGCGCAAAAGCCCCGCCCCGCTCCGGTGATTATCACGACCCGGACATCGTCGTTCGCATCGGCCTCGTCGAAAGCCGCAAGCAATTCATCGAGCATCGTGCGGTTGAATGCATTCAACACGTCCGGGCGGTTCAGCGTGATGGTCATCACCCGGTTCTCGATTTTTGTTTCCAGCGTCGCCGCCATAGCTGCCCCCGAAATCTCAGTTTTCGATCAATGGTTTTACTTCTTCGATCACGCGCCGCGTTTGGTCAAACGTGTCGTCGTCCCCGGCGCTGACCGGAAACAGGACGAACTTCGACGCGCCGGCGGCGACGTATTCTGTCAAGCGCGCAGCCAGTTTCGCTGTATCGCCGATACAAAACAGCGGATTCAGGTCGATGTCCGCGCCCACCCCCGCGCGCAGGAGGAACGGCGAATTCCGCACTGCGTCATCGTCCACGCTGCCGATCCGGAATGCGATCGAGGCACCATAGTGATCGTCGTCAATCGTGCGCCCGGTCTTCAACAGTTCCGCCTTAATCATCGAAATCGAGTTGGCAACGTCGGCAGGACTCGCGGCACCACCAATCCAGCCGCTGCCGAGTCGGGCCGTTCGTCTCGCCGCGGCGGGACTCGAGCCGCCTATCCACAGCGGAATCGGCTGCTGGATCGGTCGCGGCGCGATACTCGCATTGCGGTACTGGAAGAACTTGCCGTCAAAGTCTACGGATTCTTCGGTCCATAAGCGTTCCATCAGCGTAAACATCTCATTCGCAATAGAGCCGCGATGGTCCGCGCTCTTGCCCATTGCGCGCCATTCCGCGGCGTTCGGGTAACCCACCCCGAACATCGGCAGCAGGCGGCCATTGCTGAGGAAATCGACCGTCGCGCATTCTTTTGCCAGCACGAGCGGGTCACGCAGGGGCACAACGATGGCATTCATGCCGAACTTGATCTTCTCGGTGCACCCGGCGAGGGTCGCCAGTGCAGTGACAGATTCGAGGTAGTTATCGGTGGATACCAGGCGGTCCGATTGCCACATGGAGTCCACCCCGTGCTGTTCGAGAAATTCCGCCCAGCGGAAATAACTGCGTGGATGGTCGAACGGAAAGTTCGCAAGTCCAAACCCAAGGCGTATGCTCATCGTCTACTCCGCAATGCGTTGCTGTGCCGGAACGCCCGGTTCAGAATTCCATCGGTGATTTGAAATGGGCGTCGAAAAAACGCTCGCGATGTTCACGCAACAACGGCGTAAATGCGTCCGTTACCGCGGGATCGTCGAAATGAAACAGTGGCCGAAAATCTTCCGGCACGGGAATCTTGTCCCATGAAATGATCTCGATGAGATTGGAAAACGCAGTCCAGTAGAAATCCACCGCGGTGGGCGCAGCGCCAACGAAATATTTGCTGCCTGCTCGCTGCTGGCGCTCGAGTTGTTGATGCAGCATCTGCAGGGTAGCGACGATGCGGGCGCTCGCACGTTTCATATCGCTTGTATTGTAGCGGTACTTGCCCGCCATTCGTGCGATTCCTTCGGGCGCCTTGCCCGACTCGACCAGCGGCCCGAACATGAGCAGGCGACGATTCCAGCCAAGCCCCATTTCACCACTGAGTTCGTGCGACAGCCCGAAGACGTCGACGCGTTCGCGTGGGTCGTGCGGAATCAACGCAGGCTGTGGCGCCAGACGTTCGATCAAAAACAGAATGTCGATCCAGCGATCGAGCGGTTTGTCGTCTTCGTACACCACCACCGGGCCACTGTTGATGCCGGTCCAGGCGACGAGTTCGTCGTTTGTTTCGCCCGGGGTGAGCAGGCCTGCCGAGAAATCGAGGCCTTTGTACTCCATCATGGCTTTTGCGGCTTGCCCCCATGGGCTTGGCGCGCCGGCAACGAGGATAAGCCGTAAACCTGGTGTTGTTTTCAGCGCTTCGATCGATTTGAATGCCATACAGACTCCCGTTGGAAATATCGCGGTGATTTAGACAGCGCCCGCTATCCTACGATGTTGATCATATGGCGTCGAGCCGGGCTGAGGGGCGCTGCAGTGCGTGCGGCGAGGGTGCACAGTGACAAATCGAACACCTGTTGAAGATCTCGCCACGCGCCTTCCGGGCCTGATTGATGGGCGCGGTTTCAGTGCCGGACAAAGCTTGCGCTTGCAGGGCAATACACCGCCGTGGCAAACAACGGATCTTGTCCTCACACGCGGGCAGCATTATTCAATTTTCGCCGGCGGGAAGATTTCATGGTCGCCGCGGCACGCGAACTTGTACGGTGGTCCGCGCTTCCATCTCTGGGCCCGCATCAACCCCGGTGGGCGCACCGTTAATCTTGCCGCGGACAGCGGTACGTTCGTCGCCGATTGCAACGGCAAGCTCGAACTGGGTATTTACATGGGCGTGTGGGCCGATGAATTCGGCAATCTCGCCTCGTCGACGGATCTGTACCGCGACCTCGACGGCGCTATCGATGCTGTCGTGGTTGCGTACGGCGGCGAGCCGGAGACGACCCTCGCGAATTTCTGCCGCGATCCCACGGCACCGGATCTGATACGGGCGGAATATGAACGCTTCGTGCGGCAGTACAGCCCACCCGTCGGCTGGCAGTATTTGCGCGATTGCGGTTTCGCGGAGATCTATACCCCTCGTGAGGCGGCCACGGGAGCGGTAATTGAGGCGAAAGCCGTAGACGATCAGGGCATACTGCGGTATCCGGTCGATTTCCCGCTGAACCCGGCCACTGTGCTCAGCTGGCGCTGGCGCCTTGATGAACACCCGAGCGTCACACGCGAAGACCGGGCAATGACACATGACTACGTGTCCGTCGCGACGGAATTCGATAACGGCCGTGACCTGACCTGGATCTGGAGCACTACGCTGGATCGCGGCGAACATTTCGCCTGTCCGGTGAAAGTCTGGTCGGCGCGCGAAACGCACTACGTTGTGCGCAGCGGCACCGACAGATTGCACACCTGGTATGACGAGGCGCGACAAGTACGCGCCGATGTTGCGGAATCGATGGGACCACCGCCGGCACGTATAACGGCGGTCTGGTTAATCGTGGTGAGTACGTTTCAACATCGCACGGCGCGGGCGAGTTTCGCCGCAATCACACTCAGTGACGCGCACGATTCCGTCAGAATTTTATGACCCGTGTGCCGGCGCGAGCGCTTCGAGTAACTCCCAGTGCCACTGTGTCGAAACTGCACTGTCCGGGCGGTAGTCCTCGTCCGGATTGCAGGGATACAAGGCAATGTGCGTCGCGCCCGCTGCATAGTACTCATCGAGGCGCGCCCGGATCGTCGCGACATCGCCCCAGACGCAAATCGCATCGAGCAAGCGATCGCTGCCTGTCGCCCAGTCATGTTCGTCGAAGCCGAGCCCTGCCCATACTTTGTGATAAGCCGGTAGTGACAGGTAGAACGCGTTCGCGCGGCGCGCGAGTGCGCGCGCGGATTGCGGGTTGGAATCGAGCACGCAGCGCACGGCGACGTGCAGTTCCTTGTCCGGGCCGAGTACCGCGCGCGCCTGGCGTACGGTTTCGATAGCCTGCAGGAACAGGAATGAGCCGTCGGCCTGCGCTGCCGCCACGCGCATCAGCATTGGACCGTGCCCGGCAACAATTACCGGCGCCGGCGTCGCGGCGTGCGGGCTTTCGATCGGTGCTACCGCAAGCCGATCGAGGTAGGCGCGCATTTTGACCGCCGGCTTCACCCAGGTATGTCCGCGCGGCTCGACCAGCAGCGGGTGCGAAACGCCAAGACCCAGCGAAAACCGGCCACCGGACAATTCCGCGAGCGTGTTGGCAGCCTGCGCGGCACAATCCGCGTCATGGGCATAGACGTTTGCGATCCCGCTCGACACGCGAACGCGTTCCGTCTTTGCCAGCAGGTAGCCTGCCGTTGCGAATGGTTCGCGCCCGAAAATTTCCGGCAACCACAATTCGTGGTAACCGAGTTTTTCGAACCGGCGTACGGCCGCGACGAGTTCGGGACCCGTCGTCCCTTCGGTCCATTGCATCAAGCCCAGGGGTTTCGACATCACTTCATCTCACAGGTTTGTCCGTGGCGACTCGCACTCAGCGAAACGCGGGAATGACTTCGCTGGCCATCAACTCAAGGTGTTCGTCGCTCCACGAAGGATCGAGGCCCGGCGGAATTGCCCAGGAATAGAAGCGCGACGTACCGGTTGCGGCAACATATTCGCGAATCATCTCGATTGCCCGCTCCGGTTCGACGATGAAGCACCCGTGCTCTTCCAGCGATGCCTGTGTCGGCTCCACGGCGGTGAGAAAGTTAAGCCCGGCATCGGCGAACCATTTACCGTACCAGTTCTGCTGGTAGGCGAAATGCTCGGCGGCTTCGGCCCAGCGCTTCTTCGGATCTTTTGCCACGATGAGCCACATATGCCCGCCGGCGATTTCATGATCGGCTGGGTTCTTGCCGTTCTTCTCGAGTTCAGCCCAGTACTTCTTCGAGAAGTCGTTGATCGGCCCCGTCGCGATATAGCCGTAACCTACGCGGGCGGCGCGCCGGACCGCGACGTTACTGAACCCCGCGATCCAGATATTCGGTTTTTCCTGCACCGGGCGCGGGAACAGCTGGATATCGGTGTACTGATAATGTTGCCCGTCGAAGGAGAACTTTTCTCCCGCGAACAGACGTTGAATGATTTCAATGCCCTCTTCCATGCGCTGCGCGCGTTCTTTTGGATCGATCCGCCAACCTTTGAATTCTTCAACCCGGTAACCGACCCCGAGACCCAGTTCGAGACGACCACCGGAAATGACGTCGAGCGTGGCGGCATCTTCCGCCACCCGGACAGGGTCGTGCAGCGGCAGCAGGAGAACACTCGTACCGATGCGGATTTTCTTCGTCCTGGCCGCGATAGCGCAGCCGATCGCGAGCATTGAAGGCGAGTAATTATCTTCGAAGAAATGATGTTCCGACAGCCACACGTCCTCGAATCCGAGTTGCTCCGCGCGCGCTATCTGCGCAATACATTTCTCATACAATTCCGTGTCGCTCTGGCGCCATTGCGCCGGATTGCGGAAGTCATACCAGAGGCCGAAACTCAAACGGCGGTCAGTCATGCAGATGCTCCTCGTGAATGCGGTCGACGCCGGTAATACCGGGCGACCTCAGGCTTTACCGAGAACCTCGAGGTACTCGGTCATGTTGCCTTCATTGATATAGGCCGCGAACGCGTCGTTGTCGGGGTCCGCCTGCCATTCGTACTCGGTCATCACGGCGATATCGCGCGCGCGTTCCGTGCCGTAGACTTTCTCGATTACGCCAAGCGACATATCGGTCCCCGCGGAGACACCGGAGGACGTAAACACATTGCCATCCTCGACCCAGCGCGCGCTGCGTTCCCAGGTGACGTTCGGTGTGCCCTGGGTGATGGCATCGAAGAATAACTTGTTGGATGTGGCGCGTCGGCCGTCGAGCAAACCGGCTGCCGCAAGGACGCCGGAGCCGGAGCACACCGACATCACGATCTCCGCGCCCGCATAACGACGCAGAAACTCGAGCATGGCCGGGTTTTGTGCCTGTTCGAACGTACCGTAACCGCCGGGTAACAGAATGAAATCGAGTTCCGGGGCCGTGGTGAACGCGTAATCGGCCAGGGTCCGCGGACCCTGCGCCGAACGCACAGGACCCGGTTCGTGCGACACGGTGACGATCTTCAATTCCGGCCCGATGTTGCCGAACATTTCGAGCGGACCGTAGAGATCCAGCAGTTCGAAGTCCTCGAACACAATCGCGCCGAGCGTGCGGCTTCGCGTCATTACGGATTCTCCCGGGCAGTGAGCAGGTAGGTGAGAATTCTAACCGATTGCGGCAACCGCGGGCGGTAGCCGCAATCGTCAGTCGAGAAGCGGATCCGGTGCGGCATCATGTCGTCGCGATCTCGCCCAGCTCCGCGGCCGCCAAACGAATTAAATCCGCCGGCCGCAGCGAGACATCGAGGCCGCGTTTGCCGGCACTGACATACACTCGTTCGAGTTCGTCGATGCTGCGATCGATGATAATCGGCAAGCGTCGTTTGTGTCCGAGCGGACTGACCCCGCCAGGTATGTAGCCCGTTGCCCGGGTTACCTCGGGTGCTTGCGCCATGCTCGCTTTCTTAACCCCGCGCGCCGCTGCGAAGCGCTTTAAATCGAGCTGACAGGACACCGGCACGATCGCGACGGCAAGACCCTCGGCCTGACAGCTAACGACAAGCGTCTTGTACACGTGCGCCGCCGGCACGCCGATCTTTTCCGCGGCCTCCAGACCATAGGAGCGGCTCGCCGGATCGTGATCATAGGGGTGCAGCTCATACGCAACCCCTGCCTTGTCCATGATTTCGATAGCAGGGGTCATCGGGCGTGATGAGCGGCCGTCGGAGCCGCGTGACGCGACTGGTCTACGAGGATCAATTCATCGAGATTGAACCCGAGTTCCCGCGTGCGTGACCTGAACGTTTCGAGCACGTCATCGTTGACCGTCGGCGTGCGCGACAACAACCACAGGTACGAGCGGTCCGAGCTCGTAACGAGGGCATAGCGGTAATCGTCGCGTTCGAGTTCGAACACGATGTAGGCCGCGTAGAATGGTCCAAAAAACGACACTTTCAAATAAGCCGTGTCCACCGCGCCGACGGGGCGGGCTTTACCCACGGCTTCCTCCCACATACCCGACTCGCGCGCATAGCCGCGATTGACGACGCTGATCGAACCATCGACACTGCGCGCGTAGTGCGCCGAGACATTGTCCAGGCCGCGTTCGAAACGATGATCGAGCCGAGCGATCTCATACCAGGTGCCGAGATAGCGTTCGAGATCGAACCCTGCCACGGGTTCGATTCCGTCCGGAATGCGCACACAGGCGGCGCAAAGCCCCAGTAACAATGCGAGCATCACGCGCGGTGCGTGCGAACGAAGGACGTCGCCGTTACCCTGGTTGATGGGTGCATGCTCCGTCGGCAACGCGTAGTACAAACAGTCCGCGCTCTATGCGGCCCGCGCGCCAAGAGCCTCGTTTACGCGTGGCATTACCTCTTCGGCCATCAAGCGCATCGATTTTTTCATGCGCGCCTTGTCGACCCAATCGTGCGCGGCATACAGCAGCGTGCCGAAATGCCCGACTTCTTCGCGCAATTCGAGGATTTTCCGTGCGACGGTGTCGGGACTACCGTGGATCACGCAGGCATCACGGATTTGGTCGTGCGTCAGGTTTGCCGGATCGTCCGCGGGGTCGGCGACAAAGGGCGCGCGATAATTCGAACGATCGAATATCTGGAACAGGTAATCGTAGTAGTAGTCCATTGCACCACCCGGTGCGCTCGTAAACTTCGCGGCCGCGGCATCGGTCTCGTCGACGAAGATACTGCGCGCGACATGCCAGTCCTCGGCATTTGCCGTGAGCCCGGCCGCTGTGGCACCGGCGGTGTACGTTGGCCAGTGCGTTTTCAGCGACCACGGCGCAATGAAATTCGCCGAGACGGGGATGTACCCGCGTCGTCCGGCGAATGTCAGCGAGCCGGAGTTCGGGCTCATGGCGGATATTGCGACCGGCGGATGCGGTTGTTGCAGTGGTTTCGGCACGTAGCCAAGTTTGATGTCGTGGTGGGTCCATTCTTTCATCTCGATCGTCCAGTGCTTGCCCTGGATCTTGTACGGCGGATCCGTTGCCCACATCTCGAGCATGGCATCGAGCGATTCCTCCATCATTTCCATGCGGTCCTTGTCGAGGACACCGAACAGCTCGAAATCCGAGAGCAAACCACCGGGGCCGACACCCATGATGAAGCGGCCGTCGCTCAGGTGATCGAACATCGCCGCCTGGCCCGCGGTTACCGCCGGATGGTATTGCGGCAGGCACATGACGCCGGTGGCGAGCTTGATCTGCTTCGTCCGGCTAATCAGGTTCGCATGGAACATGAGCGGCGAGGTGATCTGCTCAACCGCGGAGGAATAATGTTCGCCCACCCACGCTTCGCTGTAACCGAGTTCGTCGGCGTAGATAATCGCCTCCATGTCCTCGTTGAGCGTTTCGTGGTAATCGCGATCGATATGATGCAGCGGCATCATGAAATAACCCAGTTTCATCGGCATCTCCGGCTCTGGTGTAATCGGCTGCCGACTCAGGCTACGGCCGGGTTTCAGGTGTGTCAACCAGGTGTCCGATCGACGTCAGGCAGCCCGTCGGACGCGGAACAGCGCGCGGCTTCGCGCGTGGAAAAGCCGCGACCTCACTATGATCGCAACGCTCGGGTTGTGGAACACCTGGCGCTTGTACCGCGGCCGACTGCGCGCTCGATCGCGGCGTGAACCCGATGTGCAGCGTCACCGCTGAACGGGAATTCGGCGCAGCCGACGTGGGTACATCGCTTCTCGCCGGTGCCGGAAACTTCGTTCCGGGACGGGTGCGCCACGAACGGTTGCGGTTACAAGGCCGCAATGGCCGCGCCGATGTGATGAGGGCGCAAAGCATGTACGGCGCGGGCCGGAACGACGGTAATCAGCTTCAGTCGCGCCCGGCGGTCATCATTGCGTGGGCGAGTCGTTCCGGATCGGTGAAACATAATTCGTGGCCACCCGGGATCTGCACCAGCCGGAACAGACCGAGTTTTTCCGACAAGCGCGGATGCCAGCCGTAGCTTGCCGGCAAGGCGGTGTCCTCGGTGCCATTGATGAATGACTTCGGCACTGGCGATGCCGCGGGATTGACGCGCAGGGATATCTTGTCGGTAAACGTTTTGTACGGATGAGGGTTCAGACTTGCATACGTCGCGCGCGCCTGTTCTTGCGACGCATCATTCATGAAAGCTTCGCGCCAAATTGCTTCCGGCAGGCTGACCGCGCCGTCTGCCGCCACTATGGCATCGAACATCGCAACGTAGTGTGGCGGGACAAGGTCGTTCAGGCTTTCGCCGTCGTTCGGAACGAAGGCATTCCAGTACACCAGGCGCCGGATCCGGTGTGGAACGCTGTCGGCGACGCCGGTGATGATCATGCCGCCATAGCTGTGGCCGACGAGTATACAGTCGTCGATCGACCGGGATTCGAGATAAGCAAGGACTGAACCGATCGCCTCGTCGAGTCCGGTGTGTTTACTGTCACCCGGCGCGTTGCCACGCACGGTGGGCAAGTGAACCTCATGACCGGCCTGCCGTATGACTGCTGCCGTTGCCGCAAAATGCTCCCCGGTGTGCCAGCCGCCATGGACGATGACGAATGTTGACATCATGTTCTCCCCGTCGTGTTCCGGTTTTCATCATGGTCTCAATGCTGCCGCAGTTTCAGATTCTGCGACATCCGCCCGCTTTCATTATGGCACTCACTACAGACCCTGAACGGTCCCGAGGTTTCTCCGGCCTGTGCCTTGTCGATATGGCAGTCGCGACAGAAATCGTGAAACATCGATTCAATCTCAGGCGCTACCTCAGGATCATGCTTGTGACAGGAGTAGCAGGAATCGAAACCCGTGTCGTCTTCGTAATTGTGGTGGCAGACGACGCATTTCTCGTCGCTGTGATCGAAATGTTCGAACGCCACCGGCAGTAAATCATGCGAGCGGATCATTTGAGCGCGCGTATAGACGAGCGTTACGGCGCTCGCAATCATCACCAGGAACAAAACTACCCGCATTGCGCAGCCAGGCAGGCACGTGCCTCGTTGGCGGGTCGTGAACCGGCCTGTGGAATCGCAACGCTGATCACGGCGATAAACAGCAAACCGCAAGTGAGTACTGTAAACCGACGGCTGCCCGCGCGCGTCGCCGGCACCGCGAACGCGTCAGGCGGCACTGCGACACCTTGCGGTGCTCGCGCATGCCCGCGTGCGAGCGCGCCATCGACGAGCGCCATTGCGCTCGGCCCGGCCATGAGCGTGACGAATACCGTCAGCTTAATCGACGAGTTGACGAAGTACCCGGCATCGAGAACGTGGAACGTCATCAGGCCCGTCGCCAGAAGCGAAAGTCCGACGTGCCATTGGCGCCAGCCGCGATAACGAATACCCAAACCAATGCGGTACCACGAACTGATGAGCAAAACGAGCAAGAGGACGGTTGCTGCCAGCGCTGCCAGCATCGACCATGGAGCCGACAGTTTTAGGTACTCAATTGACGTTTGATCGAGAACCACGAGTCCGATCGTGTGCACGATGATAAGCGTGACAGCGACGTAAGCGAGGTCCGCGTGCCAGTACAGCACCGCGCGCAACTTCGCGGGATCGCCACCGAAACGAAGCCAGATCCGGGGCGACACCAGCGGCAGCGCGGCGATCACGGCCGCGCCAAGCAAGCCCGTCACCATGAGTATGTCCCACAGGAGGCCGTTCTGCGGTGCTCGCGGCGCGAGGAACAGCAGCACGAGCGGCAAGCTTAAGGTGGCGGCAACGACGACGCCGAGACGCGACGGGAATCGCACTGACAGACCATCCGCCCCTGCTTGCCGGCGGCCACTCGCACGGCCGGGTTTGCTGCCGTCCACGGCGTCAGTCAGTTCAGATCCGCCGCGTGTTCGCGTAATAACGACAAGGGAACGAGCTCGAGCGCGCGCTGATGCGTACGCGTCAGATGTACCCGTGGTGCGGCCCCCTCGCGTGACGCTTCAAGCCAGCGCAATGCACACAGACACCAGCGATCGCCGGGGTTCAGGCCCGGAAAATCGAACTCGGGCCGGGGCGTGGTCAAATCGTTGCCCTGCGCGCGGGAGAAATCGAGGAACTCGCGGGTCAGCTCAACACAGACAGTGTGTGAACCAAGGTCGTCGTCACTCGTGTTGCAGCAACCGTCACGAAAAAAGCCGGTGATGGGATCCATGCCGCAGCTGATCAGCGGTTCACCGAATACGTTGACAGACTCGTTCTGTGAAGCGGCCATCGTTACCTCGAAATCTTTGCACGGTTGCTTAAAGGGAGATCAGTGGATGATCAGTGGTTCGGGCCGGCACCGTCGAACCTGCGCGCAGGTTCCGGTTCCCGGTTACCGTAAAACTTTCGGTTTATTTGCTAGTCTTATAACGGTATGGCGTATCCATTTCACAGACTGATCGGAATGTTGCTTTGCAGCATCAGCATTTCGACCACGGCGGCGACCGTTCATCGTTGGGTTGACGACCAGGGTGTTACGCACTTCTCCGATGCCCCGCCTGCCGAGGCCACGCGCGAAGTAAAAACGCTTGAGTTGAGCGACGATTATCCCGCTGCGGCCGATACCCGAACGAACTACTATTCTATCGCAAATCAATGGGAACGCATGCGCATAGAACGTGAGCAAAAAACTCGTGTAGACCTCGAAAAAGCGCGTATTCGAGCCGAAAACGCCGCTGCCGCCGCCTATTCCGAGCCTCCCGCCGAGGTGCAGGAGCCCCGTTATTACCCGACCTATTTTCCACCCTCGACGAACCGTCGCCGCGCGTTTCGGCCACGGCATGACGACTTCCGGAACGACGGTTATGACCGTTATCCCCCGGCGTACGATCGCCGCAGTGTTCGCGGCAAACCCGGTCGCCCGGATGATGCTGGCGGGGGCCGGGCAACAACACCGAGACAGCGCATGCAACTGCGTTGACAGGCACCGCCCCGCGGGCCGATCCATGGCCGCGAACGTTCGTCGTGCAAAGGGCTAAAGATTCACCTTGAGACTGCCGCTCACCAAGCGTGAGCACAGCAAATCCAACGTCTGAAGCCGCAGGTAACAAAGGCGTCGTACCGGCGAAGATTGACCGTTTCATTATCGAGCGGTCACTTGGCGCTGGATCGCAGGGGACCGTATTGCTGGCGAAGGATGAAAAACTCTCGCGCCGGGTTGCACTGAAACTGCTGAAGCGCGGTGAGATCGCCGTCGAGGACGACCAGCTGGCGCACGAGGCGAAAATTGCCAGCCAGTTGCAGCACCAGAACCTCGTCACCCTGCATGAAGTTGGCAGCTACCACCACCTGAATTATCTGATCTTTGAGTACGTTGATGGTGAGTCGCTGAAAGACAAGCTTCAGCGCGAAGGCGCGCTCAGTGTCAAAGACGCGGTGATCCTGACGAGCCAGATTCTCGCCGGGGTGGCGCATTTGCACGACAACGGCATCCTGCACCGTGATTTGAGCCCGGCAAACATCCTGCTCACCGCGGACGGAACGCCGAAGGTAACGGATTTCGGTATTTCAACGTGGTACCAGCAACACGACGCAGTCGCGGAAATCACCGGCACCCTGCCCTATATGTCTCCGGAGCCGTTTGCGCGCGAGCCGCTGGGGCCGTACTCGGATGCGTTTACGCTCGGCGCGATCTTTTTCGAAATGCTGGTGGGCCGCAGGCTCATGCACTGGTCGAGTCGCGAAGCGATTATTCACAACATTATCAACGGCGACCCTGTCATCGATACAGCGGCGCTCGACTGTGATCCAATTCTGAAAAACGTTCTGATTCAGTCCCTACAGCGCCCACACGCACGACGTTACCCTACCGCGCGCGCGATGAAGGCTGAACTCGATACCTACCGGGTCCCGCGTGAAGCGGCGAATCTGAGCGAACCGAGCAATCATGCGACCACCGATTTTCTGTTTCGGCGCATGCGCCACAAGAAAGGTTTTTCGGCGCTGTCGGGTCATATCTCGAAGGTACTCGAACTCACCGCGGAGGGCAGCACGGCTACCGCGGAGCGCATTGCGAACATCCTGGCGAAAGACATTACGCTGTCGCAACGGGTACTGACCGCCGCGAACTCCGCGTTCTACGGTAATGCCGATATCACGACCCTGCCACGCGCTATCGTCCTGCTCGGTTATGAGCAGGTTCGCATGCTCGTAACGAAATCGCTGATCGAACAGCAGTTCACGAACGGTACGCCGGCGCTGCATGATGCCATGATCCGGTCGTTCTACAGCGCAGTGTTGGCTAAAGTGTTTGCGCATCGCAGCGGGTTCAAGCGTTCCGCCGACGCGTTTACCTGCGCGATGTTTCACGACCTCGGGCGCACGCTCACAATCCATTATTTCGAAGATGAGTACGCCGCAATTCTTGAGTTCGCCGCGGAGAAACACGTCGATGAACTCACGGCGTCGCGTGAGGTACTCGGTGTCCCCTACTACCAACTAGGAGTCGATGTCGCGCATTCGTGGAAGTTTCCGCAGAGCTTTATCGACGCGATGGTGCCGTTGCCGCGTGGGCAGCTGGAGCCTGCGGCGGACGAAACCGAGCATCTCGTCTTTGTTGCCGCGTTCGCGAATGCCATGTGCAACGCCGCACTCGAGCCGGACATTGCCGAGGCGAATGCGCAACTGGGCGAACTGTTGCAACGTTCGAACCGAATATGGACGCTAGAAGTTGATCTCGTCGCCGATGCGTTCGCGCAGGCGAGTTTGCTGTGCGCCAACTACGCGAAGCTGATCAGGGTAAAGCCCGCCGGTCAGCCGTCGCTTGAATTATTGAAGCGGGACTTCGAACTCGCGATGCCAGAAGGCGACGAAACGCTCGATTCCGTCGCCTCCGGCTAAATCAGATCTTGCCGTCGAGACCCATTTGATAGTACTTGTGGGTAATCGATTCCTGGTTTTCCAGCAACCAGTCGATCGACGGCTCATTATTCATCGCCTTGTGGATCGCTTTGGCGGTGGCTTCGCGGTGAATATCGAACAAGGCTTTGTGATCGAGATTGTCGTCATCCGCGACGCCTGGGTTCAGCCACACGGAGACGATAATACCCAGCTCGTCGACCTTGTCCCGAGGGATATCGCCGGCTCGCACTGCATCGAGCACACCATTGGCGATAGCGCCCTGGACCGTCCCCATAAGGATGTTCGTGTAGCGGTTATTCTTCACCGTCACCTTGCTCACCATCAGGGTCGGTGGACGCACCATAATATCGGTGTTCAAAATGGCGAGCACGCGCGTGTGGCCTTTTACCTGGTCGCCAAGCAGGGTTCCGAAAGCGGCTCCCATCGGCCCGTCCATTTCACCGATTGCCACTTCCGGTTCCGCCGCGGTTCCGGCTGGTCCGCCGGCGACAAGACACTCACCAACACGCATTATGATTTTTTCGCTCATTACTCTGCCTCTTCAATTGTCAGGCCACATACTAGCAAATGTCGCTGCGACTATCGGCCCGCCCCGGAGCGGGTGACGGCACACTGATGTTGCGTAAATTCCGCATTGTCGTGCTGCTGTACATCCTGCTCGTCGTCGCACTCACAACGTGGTCCACGCGGGCACGTAATACGGACTGGAACGAACCGCTATGGGTTGTCGTGTATCCGATCGATGGCGAGAATAACGGGAATACTGCTGAATACATTCGCGATTTAACGGTCGATCGCTTCGAACCGATCGAGACGTCCATGCGCGACCAGGCGCACCGATTCAAGGTGCAACTCGAAAAGCCCGTCGACATCAAGCTCGCACCGCCCGTGGCGACCCTGCCGCCAGCGCCGCCGGCATCCGCTAATCCGCTCGCGATTGCACTGTGGAGTCTGAGGCTGAGATTCTGGGCATGGCGCAACGATACGTTCGATGGCCCGGCGGATATTCGCCTGTTCGCGGTCTATTACGACCCGCACGTACGCGAGAGACTCGCACATTCACTTGGTCTGCAGAAAGGTTTCCTCGGGGTTGTCCACGGCTTCGGGGAGCGCGAATACGACGGCCGCAACAATGTCGTGCTGACGCACGAAATGCTGCATACGCTCGGTGCTTCGGACAAGTACGACCCGCGCACGAACGAAGCCTTGTTTCCGCTAGGGTTCGCCGAGCCCGAGCGCTCGCCGCTGTATCCGCAACGGCGGGCTGAAATCATGGCCGGCCGCATTCCGCTGGCCGCGGGCACTTCGCGCATGCCCCGATCGCTGGCTGAAACAGCCATCGGGGCGGCGACGGCGTTCGAGATTGGGTGGGTCGACTGAGGCGGGCCTGCCGGTTCAGGCTTCGATGCCAGGCCGTACGAGTGAGCGGCGTTCGTGGCGCTCGTACTTCTGCGCCGGCGTATTCACGATGGCACCGAGTTCCGCTGCGGCAAAGCTCGCACGCCGACGTTCTTCGCTGACCGTGCCGTAGCTCGTGGTTCGCTGGACAGGCTTCCGGCCGCCTGCTTCGATCATCGCGATCATCATTTCCGGCGACGTTTCCTGGCCGTGTTCCGAACCCGCAGCGCGGGTGATGCTCTCGTTCATCAACGTGCCGCCGAGGTCGTTCACCCCGGCGCGCAGGCACGCGGCAACACCGGCGTGTCCCATTTTCACCCAGGATGCCTGGATGTTCGTAATCACGGGGTTCAGCGCGAGCCGTGCAACCGCGTGAACGAGGATCGCTTCGCGGAACGTCGGTCCACGCCTGGCCTTGCCTTTCAGGTACAGCGGCGCCTCCATATGGACGAACGGCAGCGGTACAAACTCCGTGAACCCGCCGGTTTCGCGCTGGAGTTCGCGAATATTCAGCAAGTGACGCGCCCAGTTGTGCGGGCGATCGACGTGCCCGTACATGATCGTCGCCGTGGTGCGGAATCCCACCCGGTGCGCGGTGCGCATCACTTCGAGCCATTGCGCGGTATTGATCTTGTCGGGACACAGGATGGCGCGCACTTCGTCGTCCAGCACTTCCGCCGCGGTGCCTGGCAGGGTGTCGAGGCCGGCGGCTTTTAGTTCGCGCAGGAAATCTTCGAGCGTACGGCCGGCGGTCTGCGCGCCCTGCCACACTTCGAGTGGCGAAAATGCATGCACATGCATGTCGGGTTCAGCGGTTTTTACCGTGCGGATGATATCGAGGTAGGTCTGGCCGGTGTACTGCGGATGAATGCCACCTTGCATACAGACTTCCGTCGCGCCCCGTGACCACGCCTCGCGCACGCGTCGCTGGATTTCCTCGTCCCCGAGGTCGTAGGGTTTGCCGCGCAGGTTCTCGCTCAATTTGCCTTTCGAAAAGGCACAGAACTGGCACTTGAAATAGCACACGTTCGTGTAATTGATGTTGCGGTTGACCACATAGCTGACGGCGTCGCCGTTGTGCCTGGCGCGCAATGCGTCAGCAGCCTGGCAAACCGCGGAGAAATCGTCGCCGCGCGCGTTGAACAGGCGTTCGATCTGGGCTTGGGTCAGATCCTCGCCGTTATCGGCCGCTGCGAGTATCGAGGTGACATCGGGAGAGACCCGAGCGGGCTTGCGCGTGATCAGGTCAACGATCTGCGCCGGCGGCGGCGCTGCTTCGCCGGGGCTCCAGGCGTCGATTCGGGGTAGACCGGCAGCGTCGATGCTCTGCAGTACCGGTGTGCGGAATTTCTCGTCGAGCCAGCGCTCACCGTCGAGCGCGTAGGCCGGATAGACCGTAAGACGCTCGTGCAGGTATTTGCCCGCATGCGCGGTTTCCGCCGCGAGTTTCTCCAATTCCGGCCACGGCGCTTCCGGGTTCACGAAATCGGGAGTCAGCGGCGACACGCCGCCCCAGTCGTTGATGCCCGCCTCGACGAGCCGCGACAGGACGCCGGGGCTCAGATTCGGTGGCGCCTGGATGCTCATCGCTGGACCGAACATGATCCGGGCCACAGCCAGGGTCCAGACCATTTCCTCGAGGTCCGGCTCCGGGGCGTCGACCATTTTCGTACCCGGCTTCGCGCGGAAGTTCTGAATGATGATTTCCTGGATGTGTCCGTATTCATCGTGCAGATCGCGGATGGCAAGCAGGGATTCGAGGCGCTCCCGACGGTTCTCGCCGATGCCGATGAGGATCCCGGTGGTGAACGGTATCCGCGCGCGGCCGGCGTCCGCGAGGGTCTGCAGGCGCACCGCGGGCGCCTTGTCCGGTGAGCCGTAATGCGGCATCCCCTTGCCTGTGAGCCGCTCCGCGGCCGATTCCAGCATCAGGCCCATGCTCGGCGAAACCCCGCGCAGGCGCTCGAGTTCAGCCACGCTGAGGGTGCCCGGATTCAGATGTGGCAGCAGTCCGGTTTCGTCGTAGACCGCCTCCGCAACATCGTGCAGGTAGTCGGTGGTGGAGTCATAACCCATCGCGGCCAGCGCTTCGCGCGCGGCCCGGTAGCGCAACTCGGGCTTCTCGCCCAGCGTGAACAGCGCTTCCTTGCAGCCGAGCGCGGCGGCCCCGCGCGCGGTTTCCAGCACCTGTTCGCGGGTGAGGTAGGGTGCAAGGACCTTCTTCGGGGCTTGCGCGAACGTGCAGTAATGACACACGTCCCGGCACAGGTGAGTTAGCGGGATAAAGACTTTTTTTGAATACGTAACGACATTCGTGAACCCGCGGTCACGCAAGCTGCCCGCGACGGGGAGCAAGGCTTGCGTATCCTCGCACTGCGCGAGCGCAAGGGATTGTTCGCGGGTGGGACGGTTGCCGTCGAGCGCGCGATTCAGGATCGCTTGAAATTTTGTCATGCTGTGGGGTGGCCTCAGCCGATCACTGCCTGCCCGACATTATGCCGAGGCGGCAGTCGCGATACTACATCCACGCTGCGCAGGAATTCGAGCGTTTCCGTTTCGCGCTCATATCCCATCAGCGTGTGCAGGTCTTCGGAGGTGTCGATGTCGAGCGAGAGTCCTTCGAGTTTGAGCGACCGCACGCCGACCCCAAGGATGCGTGCGGTTTCGATATGTGCCTCGAAACTGTCACGACCGTACGAAAATGTCATCAGATCGACCGGCGAAACGGCGAGCCCGTTCGTCCCGGTTCCGTCGCGGTCGGCAACCAGGGTTAATCCGCGACGGTCGCCCTGCGCCGCCACGAGTTCCGTGATTTCCGCCGCCGTCACGAGCGGCACGTCGCCGTGCAGACACAACATCGCGGTCCCGCCGGCGGCCATGACGTGGCGACCACCCTGCGTCACTGCAAGCGACAGCTCATGGCCCTGCTCGACGACAAACTGAGCCCCGAACTCGGCTGCAATGGGGCGCGCGTCAGGCTCTCTGGAAACCACGACGATGCCGTGGATCGCATCACAACGATCGAGTGCGCGCAGGACATCGCGAAACATCGCACGCGCGAGCTGGACGCGCTGTGTCTCGTCGAGAATCGCCGCAAGACGCATTTTCGCGACGGAAAACTGTTTGATTGGAACAACGGCCCACATGCGGTTCAGGGTTCCCCGGGGTTGAGGCGATGGCCGAATTCGAGCGCGATGCGGGCCAGCGCGATACGATCATCTAACGTTAGCATGACCGTTTCGGCAACGGTAGTCGCGACACCGAGCGCCGCCACTTCCGGTTGCGCTGCGGCATCCCGCTCGTCAAGGATGAAACCATCGATCAGGCCCGCGTAATGGGCCGCAACGGCCGCCGCGCTGGCGGGTACCGACAACTCTTTCATCATCTTCGCCGTCGGCCCCTTGATCGCGGCACCGTCGACGATTGGCGAAACCGCAATTACCGGTGCCGCGGCATTCACGAGCGCGTCGCGTAAGCCGGGTACGGCCAGGATCGGGTCGATGCTGACGTAAGGATTCGAGGGGCAGATGAAGATTGCCGTGAGCGATGGGTCGGCGAGCCGGTCGAGGATCACGGGCGATGGTCGTGCACTCGCCGCACCGGCGAACTCGAACCCTGTCACCGCGGGCGCGCAGCGATCGCGAACGAAATAATGCTGGAATGCGAGCGTGCCGTCATCCGCGGTGTGCACCCGGGTACGCACCGGATCGTCACTCATGGGCAACATGGAGTGCCGGATACCCAGGGCGTCCGCGAGTTGCGCCGTTATTTCCCCGAGCCCGAGTCCGGCGCGCAGCATTTCGGTGCGGCGTAAATGAATTGCGAGATCCGCATCGCCGAGATTGAACCACGTCTCGCCGCCGAGTTCGCCGAACGCAGCGATGAAGTTCCAGGTTTCATCGCGCCGGCCCCAGCCGAGTTCGGGATTACTCAATCCGGACAAGGTGTAGGTCAGCGTGTCGAGATCAGGGGCGACGTGTAAACCAAGGTGCTCGAAATCGTCCCCGGTATTGACGACAAACGCGATCTGCCCGGCCGTGAGTTCGTGGGCCAGACCCAGACACAGCTTTGCGCCACCCACGCCGCCGGTGAGAGCAAGATAGCTAGGTTCGGCAGTGCTCATGAAAACAAATCGTCGACCACGGGCCGAATCATGTCGGCGGTGGTCTGGGTGGTGTCAACCGGGGCCAGTCCACGAATCAAAACCACCGGCGTGCCCTCGACGGACTCGCCCATGAGCAGCGTTGCCGTTGCCGCGAGCGAATCCGCACGATTCACCATCGAGACTTTCAGTTCGCGCCCGAACATGTCCTCACCACCACGCAAGTCGTCGAGCACCTCAACGCCGGCGACGCCGATCGAGCCGCCGATCGTGCCGAGTCGCCAAGGGCGGTTCATGCTGTCGGTAACCATGACGCCGACGCTGACGGCGAGGCGTTCGTGCAATCCCTCACGCAAACGTCGCGCGGAGGCGTCGGGATCGACCGGCAACAGCAACGCAGCGTCGTCGTCCCCGTGTTCGATGTTTGACTGGTCGATACCCGCATTTGCGCCGACGTGCCCGAGCCGGTGGCGAACAATAATCACGCCGGGCTTCTTGCGCAGAATGCTTTCTGATTCATCGAGAATGAGCTGACACAATGCAGGCTCCTTGTCGGTCTCGGCCGCAAGTGCACGTGCGGCAGCGCCGGGTTTTACGTCGGCCAGCCTGAATTGTCGGTGCTCGGATTTGGAGATGATTTTCTGCGCGACACAAACGATGTCGCCGTCATTCAACGTCAGCTCAGCACGTGCAAGTGCCGCGACGATTATTTCAGCCAGGTCATCCCCCGCCTGGATCAACGGGATCCCCGGGACAGTTTCGAATTTCAGGGTTGGTATAGATGGCACGCGGATACTCAATGGAATCGGGTGGGGTGAAGCGTAGCAGGAACGGCCGCCAGTTTAGCGGGAATCGGACGCTACTCGTAGTCCCACGCACGGGTTGCTTCCCGCGCAGACCAACCGCGGCGGCTCGGTTTCGCGTCGCCGGGTTCTCACGTAAAATCCTTCAGCCGCAGGTATCACCGTGACGCCGACTCCGTAGCAAGCAGCAATGCTGCGGGGGTTACGCGCCGGCCGGTGCAACCACCAGCCAGAACACAACTCGCGCTCGCCCACGCCGGGTATCGGGGCGATACCGGCAACAGCACCGTTTTAATTACAAGGAACTGTCAGCATGAACACGACGCAGCCAACCCTGTCGGCGCCCGCAAGTCTCCCGCAAGCCGGCGCGTTGATCGAAGGCATCGACGGTTTGCTGGGCGGTGCGCTGAGCGCGGTAAAGCACAAGCTCGATGGCGACTTCAGCAGCGCCAGCCTTGATCGTCATCAAGTTGTCAGTTACGAACTCGCGATGCTGAGCGCCGAAGTGTATGCGGCCCGCACGATGCTCGAGTATGCGAATCAATGCGCCGACGATAATGACGGGGCTGATTTCGAATGCGCGATGGTTAATTGCGCGGTTGCAGATATGTCGGTTCGCGCCCGCGCCCGACTGGAGAAAATCAAGTATTCCGTCGACGTCGACGAAGCTGCATTGGCCGCGGTGTTCGCGGCTCCCGAGCGCCATGAGTTTCTCCGCGCCTGGCTTGAGCCCGCCACCATTGCCGCGACCGGGCATCAGGCGCTCGAACAACTCGGTTTCGGGCGCTCGCAACTCGACGAGGACAAGGAAATCATCGCGGCGTCATTCGCACGCTTCGCCGATGAAATTGTTGCCCCCCTGGCGGAGAAGATCCACCGCCATGATTTGACCGTGCCGGAGGAAATTCTCAGCCCCTTGCGCGAAATGGGCTGTTTCGGCCTTTCGGTGCCGGAAAGGTATGGCGGCACGTCACCGGACTCCGGTGAAGATCATCTCGCGATGGTCGTTGTCACCGAGGAACTCTCGCGCGCCTCGCTCGCGGCCGCCGGCAGCCTGATCACCCGGCCGGAGATCATGGCGAAAGCGATCTACCACGGGGGCACGGAGGCGCAACGTGCCAACTGGCTGCCAAAAATCGCCAACGGCGATCCGCTGTGCGGCATTGCGATCACGGAACCCGATGCCGGTTCCGACGTCGCCGCGATGCGCTTCAAGGCCAGCCGGGCTGATGGCGGCTGGTTGCTGAACGGCGCGAAAACCTGGTCTACGTTCGCGGGCAAGTCCGGTATCTTGCTCGTGCTCGCGCGCACGGATCCGAACCCGGAGCTGGGACATAAAGGCCTGAGCCTGTTCATCGTCGAGAAAACCTCCACGCAGGAGAAGGAATTCTCGCTCTCGCAACCGCAAGGCGGTCGCCTGTCCGGGGCGGCGATTCCGACGATCGGGTACCGCGGCATGCATTCCTTTACGCTGTTTTTCGACGATTGGTTCGTTCCTGACGATAATCTGATCGGTGGCGAGGAAGCCCTCGGCAAGGGGTTCTATCTGACGATGAAGGCATTCGCGGGCGGACGCCTGCAAACGGCGGCGCGCGCGAATGGCCTCATGCGCGCCGCGTTCGCCGAAGCCATGCGTTACGCGAAGGAACGGCGCGTATTTGGCCAGGCACTGTCTGAATATCAGCTCACATTGGCGAAAATCGCACAAATGGCATGGAACCTGCGCGCCTGTCACGAAATGACCTACAAGGTCGCCCGGCAGATGGACGGCGGCGGCGGACACATCGAAGCCAGCCTCGTGAAACTCTACGCCTGCCGCGCGGCAGAAGCCGTGACGCGGGAGGCGGTACAGATCCACGGCGGCATGGGTTATTCCGAAGAGACGCCGGTTAGCCGGTACTATGTCGATGCGCGCGTGCTGTCGATCTTCGAGGGCGCGGAAGAAACACTGGCGCTGAAAGTTGTGGCGAA
Source organism: Gammaproteobacteria bacterium (assembly GCA_965216305.1). Lineage (GTDB taxonomy): Bacteria > Pseudomonadota > Gammaproteobacteria > UBA11873. Next base: position 2,452,661 of record OZ244144.1, read on the forward strand.
AGAACTGATTATTAACGCAGACACACGAACGGAGTAAGGAGCAATATCCCCTTGATTGATCCCGCAGAACTCGTCGGCCAGCGTATTGCGCGTTGTGAGTCGAATTACCGCACCGAAGACAGCATTTTGTACGCGCTCGCACTCGGCTTCGGCGCCGATCCCACTGATTCCGATCAACTGCAATTTGTCTACGAGCCGAAGATTCGAACATTACCGACGATGAACCTCGTCGTCGGCTACCCCGGTTTCTGGCTCAAGGAGCCGAAGTATCAGGTCGCGTGGCAGAAAGTTCTTCATGCCGAGGAAAAGTTGATCATCCACCGTCCCTTGCCACCCGCCGGGACGATTATTGGTGAAACGTTCGTCGACGAGATAGTGGACCGCGGCGCGGACAAGGGCGCGTTCATCTACCAGCGCAAGGAAGTTCGCGGCGAAAGCGACGGCGTGCTGTTCGCCGAAGTCTTGTCGAACACGCTCGCCCGCGGCGACGGCGGCTTTGGCGGCGTCGCGAAACCGCGCGCGCAACCGCCCGCGGTGCCGGACCGCAAGCCCGATGAGGTGTGCGATTTGCCGACACTGCCACAGCAGGCGCTGCTGTATCGTTTGTGCGGCGACATGAACCCCCTGCATGCGGATCCCGACATCGCACGGGGCGCGGGTTTCGAGCGCCCTATTCTGCACGGGCGTGCAACGATGGGTATCGCGCAGCACGCAGTGCTGAAAACCGCTTGTGCCTACGATACTGCGCGTTTGCAGTCACTCAGCGTGCGCTTCTCGGCGCCATTCCTGCCCGGCGAGACCTTGCGCACGGAACTGTGGAGCGAGGGTAGCGATGTGTACTTTCGCAGTCGTTCGCTCGAGCGTGACATCGTGGTGCTGAATAACGGCCATGCGGCGTTGAATTCGTGAACGACGAGCGACATTCCCTCAGGCCCGAGCGGATCGACTAGACAGGAATCCCCATGCAAAAAATACTCAGCGGCCTGCGCATCGTGGAAGGGTCGGCGTTTATCGCCGCGCCGATGTGCGGGATGACCCTTGCCCAGCTCGGCGCCGACGTCATCCGTTTCGACAATATCAGCGGCGGGGTCGACTATCATCGCTGGCCGGTGACAAGCGACAACCACAGCATCTACTGGGCGGAGCTGAACAAGGGCAAACGCTCGTTTGCCGTCGACCTGCGGTCGGACCGGGGACGGGAACTCGTTACCGCGCTGATTGTGGCCGGTGGTGACGAAGGCGGCATCTTTTCGACAAACCTGCCGGCCAAGGGCTGGCTGTCTTACGAAGCGCTCAGTGCCGAGCGCACCGATCTGATCCAGCTCGCTATCGTCGGCGACAGGCACGGTGGCACCGCGCTCGACTACACCGTGAATGCGAAGGTTGGCTTCCCGGATATCACCGGGCCCGAAGACGACGCGCGACCGGTAAATCATGTACTCCCGGCGTGGGACAACATCGCGGCCTACATGGGTGCGATCAGCCTCCTTGCCGCCGAACGTCACCGTCGGCTCACCGGCGAAGGTCAGAAGATCGACCTGTCGCTGGCCGACTGTGCGCTCGCGACCATGGGCCACCTCGGGTATATCGGCGAAGTTGCGGTTAACGGCGAGTCGCGGCCGCGCTACGGTAACGATCTTTATGGCGCGCTCGGCCGCGACTTCGTCAGCGCCGACGGTCGGCGCATGATGATCATTGCGATTACACCGAAACAATGGGCCGGACTGCAGCGCGCTGCCGGCTTCGCGGACGAAGCGACTGCGCTCGGCGAGAAGCTTGGCCTCGATTTGAACGTGGAAGGCAACCGCTTTCTCGCCCGTAAGGAAATTTTCGCGCTGATTGAGCGCTGGACCAGCGCCGCAACTTATGCCGACATCGAGCGGGCCCTGAACGAAAATGCTTGTTGCTGGGGCCCCTACCAGAGTGTGCGTGAACTCGTCGAGAACGATCCCGATGTGTCGCCGGACAATCCGATATTCAGTCTCGTAGAACAACCGGATATCGGGCGCTATCCCGTACCCGGCCAGCCAATGTCATTCGGTGCGGTCGCCCGCGAAGCGGCGGTGCCGGCGCCGCGACTGGGCGCGCACACTGACGAGATCCTTGCCGATCTGCTCGGCCTCGACAGCGCCGAAATCGGGCGGCTGCACGACGCCGGGGTCGTCGCCGCGCCGCGCTGAATCACGATAAATCTGTTAATAGTTCACGAAAGGCTACACCACGTATGAGTTCCAGTAGACAAGCGCAATTCTCGGGCACGAAAGCCGTCGAGGATCATCTGAAGTTCGACGAGTCACGACTCGAAACGTATCTCGGCGAGCACATCGAGGATTTCTCCGGTCCGCTCGAAGTACGACGTTTCAAGGGCGGTCAGTCCAACCCGACCTATCAACTCATCACACCGGGGCGCAAATACGTATTGCGACGCAAGCCACCGGGCGAATTATTGCCGTCTGCCCACGCGGTCGATCGTGAGTTCCGTATCATCTCCGCCTTGTACCAGACCGGCTTTCCGGTACCCCGCCCCTTCTTGTTGTGCGAAGACCCGAGCATTACCGGCACGATGTTCTACATCATGGAAATGATTGAAGGTCGCGTGTTCTGGGATATGGCTTTGCCGGAGCAGACGAAGGAAGAGCGCGCGGCGATCTATGACGCGAAAATCAGAACGCTGGCGGATTTCCAGGCGATCGATTATCGCGCGGTCGGGCTCGAAGGTTTCGGCAAGACGACGGATTACTTCGCCCGCCAGATCCATCGCTGGGGCAAGACCTACGTCGCCTCGGAGACCGACAAAATCGAGGACATGGACCGCCTCAATGCCTGGTTGCCCGAGAATATACCGGACGATGACGCCGTTAGCCTGATTCACGGCGACTATCGCATGGACAATATGATTTTCCACCCGAGTGAACCGCGGGTCGTCGCCGTGCTCGACTGGGAACTCGCCACCATCGGCCACCCGCTCGGAGACTTCACCTATCACCTGTGTCCATGGCTGCTGCCGCCAGTGGAAGGGGTAAGCACGCTTGCGGGCCTCGACCTGCCCGCTCTCGGGATCCCGACAGAAGCGGAATATATCGCGCGCTACTGCGAACTGACGGGTCGCGACGGTATCGCGAACCTCGACTACTACCGCGCCTACACGATCTGGCGCCTTGCCGCGATCTACCAGGGCATCATCAAACGGGTGCAGGATGGGACGGCAGCGAGTTCCGAAGCGCCGCGCGACACCGCAATCGTGAGAAAATTCGCCGCCGCGGCGATGACACATGCACGTAAGGCAGGGTTATAGCAATGGAATTAGATGGCCTCAGGTTCGCGCCGTACGCAATGCCGGAAAGCCTGAACACCTTACGCGCAGAAGTCCGCGCCTTTCTCGCCGAAGAGTGTCGGCACTTCAGTGCGGTTCACCGCAGCAACAGCTGGGATGCGTTTGACGCAGAATTCTCGCGCAAGCTTGGTGAACGCGGCTGGCTCGGACTGACGTTGCCAAAAGCCTACGGTGGGCATGAACGCGGGGCGCTGGAACGCTATGTCGTCGTCGAGGAATTGCTCGCGGCCGGCGCGCCCACCGGCTTCCACTGGATCGCGGACCGCCAGAGCGGGCCGTTGCTCGCACGTCATGGCACCGAGGAGCAGAAACGAACCATCCTGCCAAAGATCACGGCCGGAGAAGCGTGTTTCTGTATCGGCATGAGCGAGCCCGGTGCCGGATCGGATCTGGCCGCGCTGCGCACGCGCGCCGAACGCACCGACGACGGCTGGCTGATCAACGGTCAGAAAATCTGGACGTCGCACGCACACCGCGCGCACTACATGATCGCACTCGTGCGCACGGAGCCGGCCGGCGAGAATCGTCATGCCGGTCTGTCGCAATTTCTCGTTGAACTACCGACCGCAGGTATCACGTGCCGGCCGATCAAGGATTTGACCGGACGCGCCCAGTTCAATGAAGTGTTCTTCGAAGACGCGCTCCTGCCGCACGATGCACTGATTGGCGAAGAAGGCGGCGGTTGGAACCAGGTGATTGAGGAACTTTCCTTCGAGCGCAGTGGGCCGGAACGCTATTTGTCGTGCTATGTGCTGCTGACACACCTGATCGACGTCGTGAAAGAGCATGCATCGAGCGCAACCTTGCGCAAAATCGGTTCGCAGATTGCGCTGCTCGCGGCGCTGCGCAATATGTCGCTAAGCGTTGCCGGGATGCTGAACGACGGCAAGGACCCGGGCCTGCAGGCGTCAATCGTCAAGGATGTCGGCTGCAGTTTCGAGCAGGACCTGCCCCAGCTTGCCCAGGAGCTCGTCGACCTCGAACCGACGCTGGCGAATCACGGTATTGATTATCAGCAGGTGCTCGGCAATCTCGTACAGCTTGCGCCATCGTTCTCGCTGCGCGGCGGCACGCCGGAAATACTACGCGGAATTATCGCCCGGGGGCTTGGATTGCGATGAGTGATTTGACGAATATTCTTGAAGAAAGCGTTGCGCGTCTGTTCAGCGAGCAATTGGACAATGCAGTGCTGACGGCGGCCGAAGAAGACGGTTGGCCGGGAGAGTTGTGGGAAACGGTGTGTGACCTCGGCCTGCCGACCGTACTGGTGGACGAGGATCACGGCGGCATGGGCGGCAGCTGGTCGGATGCTTACGTCGTCGTGCGCCGCTGCGGCTATGCCAGCGTACCACTACCCATACCCGAGGCGATCGTCGCGAACTGGCTCGCGGCTCAGCATGGACTCGAGTTGCCGGAAGGCCCCGCGGGCATTATTCCGGTTACGCTGAGTGCGGACGCCATCAGCGACGGCGCTTTTAGTGGCGAAGTTGCGCGCATCCCCTGGGGTCGGAACGCAGCCTACTACCTGGGTATTACAAGTGAACAGGAACTCGTGGTGCTCGGCCGCGAAGGCGTGGATATCGAGTGCGAGGATAACCTGGGTCACGACCCGCGCGACGATGTCACGTTCAACGGCAGTCCCGTGACGCATCGCACCGCGACTGCCTTGCCGTGCGACGCGTTACGCTGGCTGTGCGCAATGATGCGCAGTGCGCAGATTGCCGGTGCCGGGGCGCGCTGTCTCGAAATCGGGGTGGAGTTCGTTGGCCAGCGTGAGCAATTCGGCCGCACGCTGTCGCGTTTCCAGGCGATTCAGCATCATCTCGCCGTAATGGCCGGGCAGCTTGCAACGGTCGAGGCGATTTCAGCGGCCGCGTTTCATGCCATGGACACTTACGGGATCGGAACCGGCGGTCGCGATGCACAGTTCGAAATCGCCGCTGCGAAATGCCGCGCCAGCGATGCTGTCGAGCCGCTTACCCGGATCGCACATCAGGTGCACGGTGCAATCGGTTTTACGTATGAGTACGGGCTCCATTTCTTCACGCGACGCTTGTGGTCATGGCGCGCCGAGATCGGCGGTGGCGGCGAATGGGCCGAATATCTCGGGCGCATTGCTCAAGCCGAAGGCGGCGAAAACGTGTGGGCCTACATTACCAATTAACGACGATCGGATTTCCGATTGCGTCTGTTCAAGAACGCTCTGGAGAAGGACTGATGAACGACAATCTGTTGTTTGAAAAAAACGGTCACGTGGTGACCCTGACGATGAACCGTCCCGACGACCGTAATCCGCTCGGCATGGTCGGCGACGGCGAGAACTTTGCCGAGGCTGCCGACCGGGTCAACAACGACAACGATGTTCGCTGCGTGATCCTTACCGGTGCGGGCAAAGCATTCTCAGCCGGCGGTAACCTGAAGGCCATGCGCGATCGCGAGGGCACATTTGGCGCGCCGCCGCTGGAAATGCGCGACGAAGCCTACCGCCGTAATATCCACCGCATCGTGCGGTCGCTGTGGAATATCGAAGTACCAACGATTGGCGCCATCAACGGGCCCGCGATTGGCCTCGGCAACGACGTCGGGTGCACCTGCGATATCCGCATCGCCGCGGACAGCGCGAAATTCGGTGCGACTTTTCTGAAAGTCGGACTGATCCCCGGCGACGGTGGCTCCTGGCTGTTACCGCGCGTTATCGGCTGGTCGAATGCCGCGCGCCTGTTCTTTACCGGCGATGTCGTCGACGCCGAGACCGCACGCTCATGGGGTCTCATTTCCGAGATCGTGCCCGCCGCGGATCTGATGGCCGAGGCCAATGCCCTCGCTGCACGGATCGTGCAACAACCCCCGCATGCATTGCGTATGACGAAACGTCTGATGCGTGACGGTATGAGTTCGAGTTTCGATACGATCATGGAAATGTCTGCAAGCATGCAGGTGATCGTGCAAAACACCGAGGATCACCTCGAAGCCGTCAACGCATTCTTCGACAAGCGTACGCCGGAATTCAAAGGCCGCTGAGCGGTTCAGATGTAACCGGGGCCCGGGATAACCGGAAATTCCGCGAGCCGGGCCGCGTCGACATCAACGCCAAGGCCCGGCGCGTCGAGCGGCGTCACCGTGCCGTCATCGTTTTCGCTGAAACCGCCCGTGCATAAGGCGTGGCGGAACGGGTTGTAGGCGGACAGATCAGCTTCGAAATAACCCGCCTGGTCCTGTAAGGTCGCCGCGAGGAAATGGATCGAGGCGGCCATATTAAGACACGTCAGTGACGTATGTGGATGTACGGAAGCGCTGACCGAACGCGCGAGTTCCGCAATCCGCAAACCCTCCGTAATGCCGCCGGTTTTGGAGAGATCCGGTTGCCACACAGTGATGGCACCATCGTCGGCAACGCGCTCGAATTCGAAGCGCGTGTAATGGTTCTCCCCTGCTGCAAGTGGCGTACGTCCGAGCTTGGCGGCGGCGATGTACTGCCTGTAGGCATGTGCAGGGAACGGCTCCTCGAGCCAGCCCACGTGTGCGGCATCGAGCGCCGGCATGAGCACACGCACCTGTTCGAGGTCGTAGGCTGTGTTGACATCGGTAAGGATGTCCAGCTTATCCCCGACATGACGGCGCGCGGATTCAACGCGTTCGATATCTCGTGACGGGGTGTCACCGAGACGCAATTTGAAGGCCCGGTATCCTGCGCCCAGGACGACGTCAATTTCGGCCAGTAACGCCGCTACCGGCTGATAGCCGAGCGCGATGCCCCCCGCGTAGGCCGGCACAGGGCGACGGGTGCCACCGAGCAAGGCGTACAACGGCAGTTCCCGGGCCTTGCCACAGATGTCCCACAAGGCCATGTCGATACCGCTGAGGCCGATAGCGGCGGCGGCGCCCGCGCCGTGGCTCGCGAGTTGCATCCGGTACACCCGTTCCCAGGCCTTATGCGGTTCGCACGCGTCAAGTCCAACGACAAGCTGGCGCAAGGTTGTATTGATCAGTTCGGCGATTGCGCTCGGTGCGCGCGCCGCGTGTGCTTCCCCCCAGCCGGTGATGCCGGCATCGGTGTTCACTTCAACCAGCACCGCGTCACGCTTGACCGTGGTGCCGATGCCAAGTCGCACCTGGTGTTGCTCAGGGATGGCGAACGAGAGTGGGTAGGCGGTGATGTCGGTTATCAGCATGTTGTACCGGATTGGCTGATGCGGCGGTAAACAGACGGCGGTGCCATCGAGTTGATGTCTAACGCTGTCGCGTCACCGCCGGGCACGTGCATCGCGGCGGCTTGTCGCGCGACGATTTTGCGGTAGATTACCACGCTGACGCGCCGTGCCCGCTACCCGCAATCCGGAAATTACGCATGTCTGCAATCCGCTATCTCGCTTACGGTTCGAATCTGTATCCACCGCGCCTGAGCGCCCGACTCACGGACATCAAGGTACTCGGCGTCGCTACCCTGCCCGGCTGGTCGCTCAGGTTTCACAAACGCGGCGCAGATGGCTCCGGCAAATGCGACCTGTATCCGGCCCCGGCCGACACCGCGTTCGGTGCGGTTTATGAAATTTCCCTGGCCAGTCGCGCGCGACTCGATCATATCGAGGGTGTTGGCCGTGGCTACCACGGCGAATTGATCAATGCTGCGCCGTTTGGCGAGGTTTATGTTTACCGGGCCGAGCAAAGCTATATTGATACGAGCCTTGAGCCTTTCGACTGGTACCACGAGTTCGTTCTTGCAGGCGCACTGCACCACGCCTTGCCGCCGGGCTACATCGGAGAAATCAGGCGTATCGTGTCGATCCGCGACCGCGATGATCAACGCCGCGCGGAGAATCTTGCGATTCTTGCCCGGGTTTAACCGGCCCGATTGCGTGAATGCAAAGTGCGCGCTATCTTGCGCGCCGATAACAGGAACTGTACGGAGAGAGACTGATGGAAATTATGATGCATGTGAAACTCGTCAAACCCGAGAGCGCTTCGAACAAGGAGTTCTTTGAGGTCTGGCGCCAGGAATCGGTCGCCGCGATGGAGGCGGTCAAGGCGGGCGCGATCAAACACATCTGGAAAGTCGGCGGCAAGTACGAAGTTATTGCCGTACTCGACGTCGACAACGGCGATCAGATGGACGACATTATTCACAGCCTGCCGATCTGGAAGCTGGGCTACGCGCACGTCGCACCCGAGATTACGTGGACACCGCTGCGTTCATACGCAAACTGGGCAGAACAACTCAATACTCTGTCCAAGGGCGAATGGTAGTTTCGCCGCAATAGAAAAAGGGCGGTATACCGCCCTTTTTTTTCGCCTGTTGCGTAGCGCTCAGCTGAAGTGAGGCATGATCTCCTTCGCAACCTGATCAACGACCGAACGCGTTTCCAGTATCGGTTGAATTGCAACCTGGTGCACCCCGGCATCACGCATCGCCTCGATCATTCCGATCACCTCCTGCTTCGTGCCCGTGAGGGTCGTTGCCTGGATGATTTTCTTCGTCATCAGCGCTTCGTGCTCGTCCTTCAGGTGCTGCAGATAGCCGCTGTACAGTTTCAAATGACGCGTTTCGACCGGTGCATCGGGCTCGCGGTAGACGCCGGCGAACGCCATCAGTTCGTCGCGCAAGTCATCCGGTAATACGGACGGATCCTTGTGGCACGACAGCGCGAAAATATTGCTGCTTGATGCGACCATAGGGCCGACGGCCTCACGCACCGCGCGGGTCTCGATTTCCTCATTGCTGTCGGTCAGGTAGAACGCGGTCATCGAGAGCACGTAGATATCATCCGGATTGCGTCCGGCCTCCTCCGCGCCCTTGCGCACGTTCCCGACCATCCATTTCACGATCGACGGACTGACTGCACCGAACAGGATTACGCCATCGGCGACACGACCGGCGAGTTGCGCTACGCGCGGACCGCTTGCGGAAATGTAAATCGGGATCCGATCGGCGATATTGATGTAGCCGAGGTCCGGGTTAAGGAATTTGATCTTGCGGTGGCGCTCACCTTCGCTGTAATCCGTAATTTCCCCGGCGAACAGTTCACGGCAGACCCGGACGTGGTCTTCGAGTTCGGCAACCTTCGCCGCCGGCATTCCCATCGTCCGGCGGGTTGTATTGCCGGTGCCTATGCCCATGATTGCGCGTCCCGGCGCCAGCGAATTGATCGTTGCCATGCCGCAAGCGCTCAGCGGCGCGATACGCGACGCCGGATTCGTTACGCCGGGCCCGAGCTTGATCTTGCTCGTGCGATCCGCGCACAGCGCAAGCGTCGCATAGACTTCACTACCGAGCATCTGCGTGTCGTACAGCCACGCGTGGGAAAACCCCTTGTCTTCCGCGTACTTTACCTCCGGGTGGATGTGGCAATCCCCCATAAACACAAATCCAAAATCCATCGTTCAATCCTCCGCGCGGGTCGTTATGGTTGATTCACCGGTCATACGTTCGCCCGTTCCTGTGTCAGGCCACGGATGCCGCCGCGGCCTGCGGCAACACGGCGTGTTTGCGGCAGAATTCTGCCGTCAAGTTGGCGATGAGTTGCGGATCTTCGAACATCGGGTAGTGACCGATGTCAGGCAGATGAACGCCTTCGCCGCGAGGCAGCGCGGCAACGGTTTCATCGACAAGTTCCTTCGGCACCCAGAAATCGTCCTCACCACGAACAACGAGCATTGGCAAATCGACTTCGTGCAGACGGCCAAGCACATCGTGCTGAGCCCAGCCTTCAAGATCGCCGACCGCGCTGAGCTGTGCATTTTTGTGCTGCCAGCGCAGCTCTTCAATTTTCTCGCCGGAACAGTTTCGGCCCAGCGATTCGATAGCGGCGCGTTCCATCTGGTCCTGCCACCCCGGGCCCCACGCCGGGTGCAGCAACTGACTCGGCACCGGGAAGGTCGGCGACCGACCGAGACCTTCCATCGGGATCCCCGCAGCCATTTCGCGCCAGTGATGGACCGCGTAATCGAACGTGATATCACCGCCAATCGAGCAGCCCGTGATCACCGGGTTCTCGAGCCCCAGCGTATTGACAAACGCGTGGACGAATTCCGCGTGCGCATGGATCGTGCGGTGGGGCTGCCAGTTCGCCGGGTAGGAGCGCGAATGGCCGGGCAGATCGAGCGCGTAAGCGTGGAATCCCAGTTCCGCGTAGAGCGGCAGAATGTAGTGATATTCCAGCGAGCTGGCGCCCGCCGTATGGATGCAAACGAGCGGTATTCCCTCGCCGATTTCATCATAGAAAGTTCGCGTGCCATTGACGTTAATGTAATGGCCGGTAATGTTCTCAGGTGTTGCCATCGTCATACTCCGTTCAGGATTGGGCCGTGTCGCGCAGTGTGTAGGCGAGCAGGAACATGGCTTCTGTCAACCGCGCCGCTTCGAGCAGATTGCCTTCCGTCGCAATCTCAACTTGGGGCTGGCCGATAGTTTCGAGCTTCGGGTCGTCGGCGAAGTAACGCGTGCCCGGATACGTCAGGTCCGCCCAGCGCCGTTCTCCGTCGAGCAGAAGTTGCCATGCAGCAGCGCTGCCGCGAAATTTGAACGTATAACCGAAGGCCGAAGCGGCCGGTTCGTGATCGATAACCCGCCCCTTGTAAATTTTCAGCCAGAGATTGTCGTCGTCGACCTGTAGCAGGACGGAACCGTCGAACGCCAGCGCCTGGGTCTGGAACGCCTCGTTCGCGTTGAGCGCGTCGACGAATCGTTGCTGCAGCGCAGTATCAGAAATAAAAGACATGGATGAAGGTGACTCTCTTAAAGTTTCAGGTGCGGTAGCTCGTTGCTGTACGTCGCCAGAACGCTCCGGCCGTTCGCACAACCCGCCGCATTGTCACCGCCGCTCCGGCGAATATCAAGGCGACTCAAGGGCCTCACCGGCGCCTCAGACGACCGCACCGGTATTGACACGAATTCGGCAGCCATGCTCTCATCGCTCGTCCATCGCAGCACTAATCACTTGACTGGGAGGCACCCCGAAATGTTTGACCCCGCGTGGATGCAACGCTGGCAGGAAGCGGTGAACAACAACGGTCCGATGAGCTGGATAGGCAAGCATTTCACTGCCGATTTGCTGCTCGGTTTCGGCGACAAGCAATTCGTCGTCAACTTCGTCAAAGGCAAACTCGCCAGCTTCACCGACGAAATCGGACCTGAGACCTGCTACCAACTTGCCGTAAAAGGCCCGGCCGCGAGCTGGGAGAAGTTCTGCCAACCGGTGCCGCCGCCGATGTACAACGACATCTGGGCCATGGGGCATCCGCTGCACGGCCGGGTGACGCTGGAAGGCGACCAGATGGTCATGTGGCAAAACATGCGCGCGTTCACCTGGGCGCTGGACCGTATGCGTGAAATCTGAACGACGACTGCTGATTCTGGGAGATAGACGTGGCAACAATTGAACCAATCGTCGGGCGCTATATCTGGGTGCCGTTCGAAGGCGAGGAATACCGGATTTACTACGAGGAAGCCGGTGAAGGAATTCCACTCGTGTGCCTGCATACCGCGGGCACTGACGGGCGTGAGTGGCGGCATCAGTTATGTGCTCAGGAGATCAACAAGAATTTCCGCGTCATTGCGCTCGATCTGCCGCGTCACGGGAAATCGATACCACCGTACGACTGGTACAAGGAAAACGAGGAGTACAAGCTCACCGCGGACTTCTACTCAGGCCTGCTGATGGCGTTCTGCAAGGAACTCGAGCTCGACAAGCCCGTCATCATGGGCAGCTCGATGGGCGGTAATATCTGCCTCCACCTCGCCGAGCGATACGAGACCGATGTGCGTGCCCTGATCGCGATTGAAGCCTGCGAGTATTCGCCCGGCTGGCACCTCGACTGGTTGCGTCACTCGCACATTCATGGCGGCGAGACGTGCGCAACTTCGGTCTTCGGCCTGATGGCCCCGCAAAGCCCGGATAAGTATCGCTGGGAAACGTGGTGGTACTACTCCCAGGGCGGCCCGGGTGTATTCAAAGGCGATCTGTATTTCTACAGTGTTGATCACGATTTCCGCGGCAAGACGGAAAAACTGTCCGGCAAGGTACCCATGTACTACATGACCGGCGTTTATGATTTTGCCTGCACCCCGGAGATGACCGAGGAAGTCGCGAAGAAAACGAAGAATTCGGAATGCATCATCATGGAAGAGATCGGACATTTTCCAATGAGCGAGAATCCCGATTTGTTCAACAAGTATCTGATGCCGGTGCTGGACAAAATCCTCGCCGCTTAGACCCGGATAACAACAACACCGCACCACAATAAAAAGAAAGATGGGATTGTGCGCCCGCCACGACAGCGGGCGTTTTTTTTAGCGGGACGCGAAAGATGGAAGACAACGCGGAGATCATTTCGCAGTTGCATGATGCGGTACACAAGGTATGCGCGGACTTCGCTGGCGACGTGCGGCAGCATGCATTCGGAGTCACGGAACCTCGCCGGCCAGTATCGATGCCACGAGCATCTCACCGTTTGTCGCTCGCGGTAGCGAGCGCCCCCTACGATGCGGCGCGAATCCCGTGACCCCCGAGCGAACATGGGTAAATACGGGCCTCGGAGCTCATAAGCGGCGGCTGTCGTGTCGCCGAAGAACAAGACGTGAAACCGAAATTTCGCAAAGCGCGACTGTACGAAATCGCATCCGTATCAACGAATCTGATCCTGTCCTGTAGCGCGAAACACGAACGTGGATTGTCGCGCTTGTGTGCAACGTGGACCGGTGGAGGAAACACATGACCGAACTGCCGCAATTCAATGCCTACATCAATGGCGCGAGCGTCGCGCCGAGTACGAACGAATACTTCGAGACGGTAAACCCGTATACGTCGAAACCCTGGGCAAGTGTCGCACGCTGCGACAAAGCGGATGCCGATGCCGCGATCGAGGCCGCGCACACGGCATTCACCCACGGAGAGTGGGCGACGTTTACGCCAACCCAGCGCGGCGCCCTGCTGCGGCGCCTGGGGGATCTGCTTACCGAACACGCAGCGGAACTTGCCGAGTTCGAGGTTCGTGACAACGGCAAGCTAATCAGCGAAATGGCTGCGCAATGCGCCTACATTCCGCAGTGGTACTACTATTTTGGCGGGTTGGCGGACAAGATTGAAGGCTCGGTTATCCCGAGCGACAAGCCGGATATTTTCAACTACACACGTCACGAACCGCTCGGTGTCGTGGTTGCGATCACGCCGTGGAATTCCCCGCTGCTCTTGCTGTCATTCAAGCTCGCGCCGGCGCTTGCTGCCGGCAATACGGTTGTCATCAAGCCATCTGAATTTACATCAACCTCGACACTGCGTTTTGTCGAACTGTTCGCCGAGGCAGGTTTTCCGCCAGGGGTGGTCAATGTCGTTACCGGTTTTGGCGCTGAAGTTGGCGCTGCGCTCGTCGACCATCCGAAAACCGCGAAGGTCGCTTTTACCGGCGGTTCGGACAGCGGCGCACGGGTTTACCAGGCCGCCGCTGCGGGACTGAAGAAATGTACGCTCGAACTCGGCGGCAAATCTCCGAACATTGTCTTCGACGATGCGAACCTGGACGATGCAGTCAAAGGCGCGATCTCAGGCATTTTTGCCGCTACCGGGCAAACCTGTATTGCCGGTTCCCGCCTGCTCGTCCAAAACAGCATTTACGACGAGTTTGTGACAAAACTCGTGGCATTCGCGCGCACTGCAAAAATGGGTGATCCCATGCAACGCGAGACGCAGGTCGGGCCGGTCACAACGCCGCCGCAGTACGAAAAAATTCTCGAATATATTCAGGTCGGGAAAGATGGCGGCGCGGAAGTACTGCTTGGTGGCGGGCCGGCGAAAGGCCGCCCGGAATGTGGTGACAGTGAGTACTTCGTGGAGCCGACTATTTTCGGCGACGTGACGAACGATATGCGCATCGCGCAAGAGGAAGTTTTCGGGCCGGTACTGTCCATCATTCGCTTCGATACCGACGAACAAGCCGTGGCGATCGCGAACGATATTGCGTTTGGTCTTGCTGCCGGTGTGTGGACGCAATCGATCAACCGTGCGATTAAGATATCCAACGCGATCCGGGCCGGAACGATTTGGGTCAATACCTACCGTGCAATCAGCTTCCTGTCGCCATTTGGCGGCTACAAGCAAAGCGGACTCGGACGGGAAAACGGCATCGAAGCCATTCGGGAATACCTGCAAACGAAAAGCGTCTGGATCTCGACCGCTACCGACGTTCCGAATCCGTTTGTAATGCGCTAGGAATTGTTATGGCAGCATTGAACGACATCCTGGTAGTCAGCCTCGAACAGGCTGTAGCCGCCCCTTATTGCACCCGTCTGCTCGCAGAAGCCGGCGCGCGCGTCATCAAGATCGAACGTGATGGCGGCGATTTCGCGCGTCACTACGACAGCCTTGTAAACGGCGAAAGCGCCTATTTCGTCTGGCTGAACAGCGGCAAGGAATCGCTTGTACTGAACGCGAAGGATGCCGACGACAAGGCCCTGCTTGCGGCAATGCTTGAACGTGCAGACGTATTTGTACAAAACCTGCGCCCGGGTGCCATCGAGGCGCTGGGATTCGATTATGCGAGTATTTCCGCGCGCAACCCGGGGCTGATTATGTGCAGTATTTCCGGGTATGGCACGAGCGGACCGTACGCGGGAAAAAAAGCCTACGATTTTCTCGTCCAGGGAGAATCCGGGCTGTGTTCCGTCACCGGGGCACCGGGAGAGCCAGCACGGGTGGGGATCTCGGTGTGCGATATTTCAACCGGGCTGACCGCCTACGGTGAAATTCTGCGCGCCTTGCTTGAACGCGGCCAAACAGGCAAAGGCTCGCATGTTGAAGTTTCCCTGTTCGGGGTTATGGCTGAATGGATGAGCGTTCCGCTCGTGTATTACCGGGATGGCGGCAAGTTGTTGTCGGGGACCGGTCTCGATCATGCCCAGATCGCCCCTTACGGCGTACATCAGGCGGCGGACGGTCCATTCATCATCGCAGTTCAACACGAGGGGGAATGGCGCGACCTGTGTGTGAAAGTTCTGAATCGACCGGAACTTGCGACTGATCCGCGCTTCAGCTCGAACTCCCTGCGGGTGGAGAACCGGGCCGAGGTAACGGCTGCCATCGAGGCCGTTACGCGCACGCTGCCACGCGCAGATGTCGCGAACCGAATGGAACTAGGCGGTATCGCGTATGGCAGCCTGAACGACTGCAAGAGCGTCTGGGACCACCCTGCCCTGCAAACGAAAACCGTGACGTCCGCGGGCCAGGCGTCCGTGTTCGTACGCCGCGTTGGCGACACATCCGAACAACCGCGGACGATCCCTGCGCTCGGTGAGCACAGCGCAGGTATCCGCAAGGAATTCCTGCCCTGAGCCCTATGAACGCTATCCGAATAGATGGTCCAAGTTTTGAGGACTTCACCGTCGGTGACGAATTTTCAGCACCGTCGATTACGCTGACCGAAGGCTACGCGGCACTGTACCAGGCGATGATGGCGGACCGCATGCGTCTGCCGCTCGACCATGAACTGTCCCGCGCAGTAACCGGTAATGATGCCCCCCTCGCCCATCCGCACCTCGTGATCAACGTCGTTAACGGGCAGACGACGTATGCATCACAGCACGTGAAGGGGAATTTGTTCTACCGAGGCCTGATTCTCAAACAGCCGGTTTTCCTTGGCGACACATTGACGACATCTACCCGGGTCGTCGGCTTGCGGCAGAACCGCACGAAAGCGGGGCGCGCAGCCACGGGCATGGTTGCGCTGGAAATGTCGACGGCGAACCAGCACGGCGACACGGTCATGCAGTACTGGCGCTGCCCGATGATTCCCTGTCGCGACCCGCAGGCCAGCACCGGCCACGATGACGACCTTGGCGCGATTGGTCGTGAGATCGGCGCGACGGACATCGACGCGGCCGTGCCGAAGAACTGGAATCTGGCGCCGCTGGCATCCGGCGTTACCGGGTTGAAACCGCGACGATTCACCGCCGGCGACGACGTAGCCATCGTCCCGCGCGATACGATTACCTGCGCGCCGGAACTCGTACGGCTTACGCTGAACATCGCCTACACCCACGTCGATGCAACAAAGAGCTATCTCGGCAAACGCCTCGTCTATGGCGGCCACACGATATCGCTCGTTCTCGGACAATTGACTCGCGCGCTGCCCTCGATGATATCGGTCATCGCGTGGTCTGGTTGTGACCATACCGGACCGGTAATCGAGGAGGATTTAATCGGCACCACGTTCAAGGTGCTGGACGTCCGTCCGGCACCCGGCGGCGGTGAATTGCTCGACCTGCACGCGCTCGCGACCGCTGCGCGGCCGGATCCCGCCTCCGGCGAGTTCGTCGAACACGACGTTCTCGACTGGCGCCTTAGCGTTTGGTGCGCGTAGTCCGTTGAGCTATAAGGCGCTCGAAAAACCGCCGTCCACCGCGACGACAGCGGCGTTTGTATAACGCGAGGCGTCCGAGGCGAAATACAGCAAGGCGCCGTCCAGATCGGATGGTTGGCCGAACCGGCGTGCGGGAATCTTCGCGCGCAAACGTTCGCCGCCGTCCGTTTTCAACCACTCGCGATTCATTTCCGTCTCGATGTAGCCCGGGGCAATCGCATTGACGCGGATGCCCTTGGCCGCGAGATCCGTCGACAAATCCCGTCCGACGTTGATCAGGCCGGCTTTCGCCGCTGCGTACGGCGCGACATGCCCGATCCCGCGCAAGCCGAGCACCGAGGCAATGTTGATGATGCTGCACTCGCCCTCGTCCGCCAGGCGCCGTTTGATCAGCTCCTGCGACAACACCCAGGCACCGCGAAGATTCGTCTCGTACACTGCATCCCAATCGTCATCGGACAAGTGTTGCGGGGCCTTGACCACGGCAATACCGGCATTGTTCACCAGCACATCAAGCGGTCCGTCACCTTCGAGCCGATCAATACAGGCCCGGATCGCATCGCGCGAACGAACATCGAGCGCGCAGGCTTCACAACTGCCGCCGTCTTCGCGAATCGTGCCGGCGAGCGCATCGAGTTTGTCGACGCTGCGAGACGCGAGGATTACGTGAGCACCGGCGCGCGCCAGCGTGGAAGAAAAATGCAGGCCGAGGCCGCTCGAGGCGCCGGTCAGCAGGACCCGCTTGCCGGTGAGATTGAATAAGTTGCCGACGAATGCGTTCGTCTCGTCCATCTTAAGTTGCCTGTGAGATTCGGGTGTGAAGGATAATGGCGTGGGTTGCCGCTTGCGCAAGGGCGCGCGAGCGGCAACTGAACCCTGCGCTGATCAGGCGAGGCCGATTTTTGGTCGCACCCAGTTTGCCATCCGCGCGATCGCATCGTCGGCTTCCGGCGCCTTCCCGGCCATGAATTGAAACACGTGCTGCATTTCCGGAAATACATCTACCGCAATCTCAACCCCGGCATCGCGAGCCTTGGTTTCGAATCGCAGGGAATCATCGAGTAGCGTTTCATCGCCACCGACCTGGATATACGTGGGCGGAAATCCGTGGAGATCCGCGCACAGGGGATTGGCGAGCGGATCGCGCGGCGACCCGTCAGCCAGAAACGCCGCCGCCATACCCTGCGCGATGTCGCGGCTGACGAGGCAATCGACGTCGGCCTTCGTTTCCATCGTGGAACCGGTGAATTCCATATCGTAGTACGGCGACATCGGCATACATGCAGCGGCCATCGGCAGGCCCTTATCGCGGATTGCAAGCAACATGCTGGTGCACAGGCCGCCGCCGGCGGAATCGCCCGTGGTGGCGATATGTTCCGGCTTGATACCCTTCTCCAGCAGCCATGCGTAGACGGCAACCGCATCCTCGTTCTGTGCCGGGTGCGGATTTTCCGGCGCCCTGCGATAGTCCAGGATTAATGCACGGCAGCCCGCGGCCTTCGCGAGATGACCAAACATCTTGCGATGTGTATACATCGAGCCGACGACGTAACCGCCGCCGTGCGTGCAGATAAGCACGCGATCTTCATGTGCGCCTTTGGGCACGGCCCACAGGCACGGAACGCCGCCGCACGTTTCCTCGATATAGTCGACCTCCCCTGGCTCGCCGGTGATATTGCCCCACTGATCGAACAGATCGCGGGTTTCCGCAAGATCCATTTCGGGGTTTGCCGCCATTGCGGCTTTCCAGCTGCCGTAGAGATCCTTGATTGCATTCGCCTGCTTGCTTGCCATCGTTATCTGCTTCCTCAGAGATTGACCATTATTTTTATGATTCAGGGTGTCACACCGCGCGAAGCCGTGGGCAGCCTGGTGCCTTGTACAGGTCTCCCTTACTCAATCCGGGCGGGAGAACCTGCGCACGGTGAAGGCGCTTCTTCGCCTTGCCTTGCTCAGCGTGCGCCGACGTTCAGCGCCGAAGGCTCGAAGTCCTTCTGTTTGACGCTTTCGAGATTCGTCAGCGTGACGAGCTGGATCGCCGTGCAATGCTTGTTTTGTACATCGATTACACTCGAGCTGTCGAGCATGGGTACGCCGGAACCCTGATTCGACGCTATATGTGTATCAGGATGTGCGAGTCCGCCGATGCCGTACTTCCACAGCACATCTGCCTTATCGTAGATTTTGCCAAAAATCGGAAACATCGTCTGGGCGTCGATGTAGAAGTAACGTCGACCGATCGGGTGGTCAGAGCGCTTCGGCCGGCCTTCGAGAATGTAGGCTTTGCGCAGTTGCCAGGTTACATTCGGGAAGCAGCCTGAGTGGCCATGAAAATCGACGAAATTGTAGTCGTACTTGCGCGCCTGGCGGCTGGATGGCTGGATGGCTGCGCGTGAATACATCGGCAGCAACTGGTATGTCGTGCCCTTGAATTCCCAGTCCATATCCATGATCCGGCCGCTATAGCCAAGAAAGTCCTCGATCATGATGTCACTGCCCAGGAACGCGTCTGTACGCGCCGTAGTGGCCACGCGGCGTACCCGTCGCAACAGCGGGACATACATCCAGCCTTGCTCGTCAAGCGTGTCATCGCTGTTATAAAAAATGAGCAGCTTGGTTTTCGCGACGTCGCCGGGGTCAAGCGCTTCCAGCGTAATTGCGCTGTACACATCGTACGGGTTCTTCTTTACTTCGGGAGTCGGCGCGAGTACATGGCGATACTTGAAGCGCATCTGCGCGGCAACGAATTCGAGCACACGTTCAACTTTCTGGCTGCGCATGTCGATGTAATACCAGTACATCTCCGGTATTTCACCCGCATCCCCCGAATACCCGTAACGCATGTTCCAGGCAAGTTTTTCACCCCAGCGCCCGTCGCCTACCGTTGGTGTGCCGGGAAACGGCCGGCCAGCCATGTAATTCAAAAGCTCCCCGGGATTCGACCCGAGCTGGGTTTGCGCGCCGTACTGGGCCGTCGCATTGACGTAGCTTTCATGCGGTCTGAATGACAGCGGTTCGCCAACGGTAACCGTCAGCCAGCCCTGCGAAATCAATCCGGCGAGATCAGTGTCGATGACATCGAGATAGTCCTGCACATTGTCTGCGTTGATGAGTGTGCCGGGCGCCGGACCCATTTCCTGAATCGCGGCCAGATCGATATCGAATTCATCGGCGCCCGCGCCGAGCGCGGTGAACAGCAGGACAAACACAGTCGTGTACGCAACATGGCGCAAGCGCGGCCGCACGGCCGCTGAAAAATTCGCAATCAAATCAAGAGTTCCCGTTTAGTGAGTTAGAGCGCTATCGACGACAGCGAGTAGAATTTCTTTATTGCCGGCAGCGCCAGCGTCAGCGACGCCATCATCAGCGAATGCATCGGGCGCCCCTGTTCCACCGCCTGAACAAACTCCTGGACGTGGATCGACTCAACCTCGATATCTTCATAAGTGTCCAGCTGAGGTTCGCCGACTTTGACGCAACCGGTGGCAAGATAGACATGCATGCGATTGTTCTGGATTCCGGGATTCGGATAGTGGTGTCCAAGGTATTCGAGTTCACCCGCCTCGTAGCCGGTTTCTTCGCGCAACTCGCGCCGCGCAGCGTCCTCGGCCTGTTCTTCGATTCCGGGCTCCGTCGTACCGCCCGGAAATTCGTAAAATCGTCGTTGCGCGGCATGGCGGTACTGGTTGACGAGAATAATATGGCCATCCTCCGTGAGCGGCACCACATTTACCCAGTCAACGAGTTCCCAGACGTAATACGCGGGCATGACTCGTTCATCCGGAAGCGCGCACGTATCTTTACGAAAACGGAAATACGGCGTGGAGTAAAGTTCGTCTGAGCGCAGAATTTGCCACTCGTTCGTGCCGTCGTCGTCACGGTTGCGCTTGCTCATCGTGCCCTCGCGATTCCAGGATTCTGTCAGACCTTCGTCCCGGGGACATATTGCTCTGGCGCGATATGGACGATCGCCCACGCCGCCATGCCGCGGATACGCGGATTCTCGTCGGCCAGGAACGCCGCAAGTTCCTCAAGACGACCGCGCTCCTGTCGCTGCCCAATCAACCAAATCGTCTGCATCCGTACGTCTACGTTCCGGTTCGCAAGGCCCCAGGCGTAAATGTCCGAGGCGTCCCATTCAATTGCCCGCCACGACTCCAACAGGCGGCTGCCCGGGTCCGGGCGTAGATTCAGCGCAAACAGTTTCAGCGATAATTGATGCGCGAGTTCGGGCGGCAAGCGGCGGATGGCACTCGCCCCGACTTCTGCGTTCAGGCTTTTACCGCGAGCGATTACGTTGAGCAATTCCGCGATCGATTGTTCGTTTCCGAGCGCTGCCTGGCTTGACATCGCGGCCAGCGAGACGCGAGCATCACTGGAGCGCTGCAGTCGTTCGAGTGCCTCACGTGAGGCCGGGGAATCAAGATAGCGCAAGGCGACAGCGGCAACTTCGCGCTGACCCAGATCGCCGGTCGCAACTACGTCGAGAAGCTTTTGCTCAATTTCTTCGCCATAGCCTTTCTGGGCAAGGAAATAGTAACCGTAAGCACGCGTAGTCAGTAATACATCGGGATTCGCAATCACTTCATTGACGATGTCGACAGCGGATTCGCTGTCTTTCTGGTGCACGAGCGCCTGAATCGCATATTGCTGCACCACCGGTTTGCTCGTCCGCAGTAAGCTGAGTAAAAAATCCGACATGTCCTCACGCGGATTCGTTGCAAGCGACTGCGCGAGAAATTGCGTGAACATTGCGTCCTCGGACGCAAGACGATAGATCAAATCAATACCATTCGGGTGCTGAACGCCGATGAGTGTATCGATGGCCGAACGTTGGAAGACGATATCGCTACTGCGGGCGATCTTTTCAAGCAGCGCGAGAGCATCAGGGTCACCGATATCACTGAGCGTACCGGCACCAAGGATCTGGTCGTAAAGATTTTCCGATTGGTAAAGCTTGCGGGCAACGGACACCGCGTCGTTAACAATACCGTCACTGGCAAAGCTGGCGGGCGGAACCGCCACGACAAACGTAAGAAGCACAGTGCAAAACCGGGTAAATGTCCGGGCAATTGTAGTACGGACCATGCGGGACTCCTGCAATCAACGGGTAACAGCCGGATCCTGGGCGGCGCCGGCCTGGGTTCCTTTGGACAGGATACCACGATCGAAGTTCGCGAGAGCCTATGGGGCATTTCGTCCGCACATAAAAAAACGGGCCAAAAGGCCCGTTTTCAAGCTGCAAAAGACAGGGCATTACGCCCTGCCTATTCCGGTTCTGCAATCAGAACTGGTACTTCAACTGCAGGAACAGTTCGTCGTTGTTGCGCAGGGCACCAATGCCTTCGCGAGCAACACCGAATATCGCCTGCTGGTACGGGTACGACGCGCCGGCGCCCGGTACACGACTGCCATCACCGGTGCCACCGGCGATGAAGGACGTGAACGGACCGGAGTCATGCGTGTAGTTGTTGTCACCGGCCCAGATCGTGTGCAGGCCCGCCTTGATCGACCAGTGGTTGTCCATCAGCCACTCGATGTTAAAGCCGGCGGTCCACGAGTTCGCCATTTCTTCCCATACGAGGAAGCCGGTGGGCTTCAGCGTATCGCGCATGTAGTTGCCGAGGAAGAAGAACGTCCAGATGAAGTTGTGCTCATCGACGAAGTAACCCGTGTTCTTGTCGCCTTCATGGTCGAGGTACCACGTGTCGAACAACTGCATGGACAGGAAGAACGTCCGGTCTTTGTTCAGCCACGGGATAAACGTCGGACGATCAAGGCCGATGGACCAACGCATAACATCACTTTGGTCAACCCAGTCCGCTTTACGCGTGTTGTTCACGATTTCGTCAAGCGTGATCGATGATTCGACACGGAACACAACGCCGGACCATGGCTCGAAGTAATCGATTGCCATGCCCGTGGTGTGCGCCTGCTTGTACGCAATGTGCGTCTGACCGCCGAGGATCTGACCATTGCGGTAGAACGATTCGGCATTGTCGTTCAGCAGTGCGGCCTGAGCCTGTGCTGCGAACGCGCTGCCACCGTTGGCGATAGCCGACAGGCCATCGGTCGGAGACATGACGCGAATCGGGATCTGACCTTGTGCACTACCGTCCGGATTCGCGATCGTACCGCCGGTTGCGAGGTTCGCGGCGAGATCGAAGATCAGGTTGTCGCGAGTACCGCGGGTTTCAGCCGGATTCAGCAAATTAGTCGGGACGTTAACTGAATGGAAGGCGAATATCGGAACGTCGTTCCAGCCGTAGTGGTGCGTGAACGCCATGCGGACGGCTTTGAAACGGAATTCCCAGCGAACCGCCGGTTCCGTGTTTTCGATATCCCAATCGGGACGATCCGAATAGGACAGGCCCACCGGCTGGCCGAAACCGGACGGCAGACGCTGGTCGTTAGGACCGTAGGCACCACAACGGGCGTTCGGGTTCGCAGCCAGTGCGGCATTGACCCCGGCGACACCGCCACCCACCAGCTCCGCGAGACCGCGGCCATCAGGGCTGTAACCGGCACCGATACACGGCTCGGTGGAGAAGTAGTGGTTGAAGATCGCGAACGTGCTTTGCTGTTTCGCGAACGGGTGCGCCCAGGCTTGCGACGGGTTGCCCAGGCCAACGCCCTTGTACTCGTCGAAGTTCCATACGAACTGGAACGCGTTGTCGGTCAGCGGGCCAATGTTGCCGGCCTTGTACTGAATCGACAGCATCCACTGCGGGATGCGGATATCTTCGAACGAGTCAAAGAAGAAATGCTGACCGAAGTCGACCGGGTTTAGCACGTCCTGGAGACGGAAGAAATCCGTTTTACCCCAGACGATCTGCTGCTTGCCGAGGCGGATCCACCAGTCGCCGATGATACCGTCGGCGTACAGTTCGCGGAACGGGTAGATTTCACCGTTGGAATCCGTGTTCTGCATCGCGACATCGAGCGGGTCGTTGTCGAGGTTCTGGCAGCGTGTGCAGCGCAGTTCCTGCTGTCCGGTTGCGGACACCAGCGGGAAGCCCGAGAAACCACCGGCAAACGCCTGCGTGGTGCTGAACGTGTTACCGCCAGCGCCGGTACGGCCGAGGATGGTTTCGAAGTTGTCGTCGAGCCACTGGCGGCTTTGCATGCCGTGGGTCACGAGCTTCGAGATACCACCGGTGGACAGCGAGTTTTCGCCGAACGGGCCGACACCCAGGCCGGCCGCGGTGACGTCGAAGCCGCCATGGCCGATAGGATCGGTGTTGTGGTTAAACCGGTTCCCGAGGTACGAGACGTTATCGCCCTGGCGATGGGTCGAGCCGCTCAAGCCATTGTAGTAAGCAGTGTCGAACTCCGGACGGATAACCGTCGTGAAGCTCAACTCGTCGAATACACCAACATCGGTGTAACCCAACGTCGCTTCGATTTGCAGGCGTTGTATCCACTGTGTGAGATACGGATCGCCGCTGCCAACATTCGAGCGTGCTTCGGATGACAGAAAGCCCTCGATTTCGATATCGCCACCGAGTGCTTCTATACTGATTCGCGCCTGAACCGGCATCGCGATTGCGAATACCAGAACAACCGCCCCCAGGGTCCATGACAAAGCGCGTATTGTGCTTCTCATCGGGTTATCTCCCATTGTTTCCCCCAAAAGGTTTCGGCTAAGAGCCAGCCGATTGCTGTGCAAGTGCACCATCTTCTCCAATATGGTCGTGGCCTTCTTTCTTACTGATGACATCGTCCATGTGAGATTTCATAACGAAACTTGGTTTAAAAACTTTAACCAGCAGCGGTAACAGTGTTACCGAGCCGATCATATTGCTGATCATGAGCAGTGACAGCAGCATTGCCATCTCGCTGTTAAAGCGCAGAGACGAACCGGGTATCCAGTAAATGATGCCGGCGACCACCGTGACTGCGGTGAACACCACCGCGGCACCCGTCGTGGACAGCGCTTCGTGGACAGCATCGTTGATGTTCCGGTGGCGTACTTCCTCGCGGATACGATCGAGCATGTAAATCGCGTAGTCCACGCCGATGCCGATACCGACGGCTGTTACCGGCAGGGTGTTGATATTGAGCCCGATGCCGCGGAACGACATGTAGGCGCGGTTGATCAGGACCGCCATCGCGAGCACGACAAACACGAGCACTGCCGCCGTTACGGAACGGTACGTCAACATGACGGAGATCATGACGACCACCATGATGAGTACCGTCTGTACGAGCTCCGAGTGTTCGACTTCCTGGTTACCGGCTGCCGTGGTGCCAATAATTCCGCCGGCAAACTGCGGCGTCACGCCTTCGATTGGATGCGCTTCGAGGAATTCGTTCGCCGCCTCGATCGCCGCCTGAACCGTGGTACCGGTCGCGTCCTTAAAGAAGATGACGAAGTTCGCTACGCGGCCCTCGAGGTCCATGTACTCCGTGATAACCCCGGGAATAGCAGCGCCGGCTTCGTACATGAATAAGGTGTTGCCGACGTCGCGCTGGGTTTTCGGAATCAAGGACCAGCGGGGATCGTCGTAGTGATACAGGCGGTTAATAGAGCGCACGAGGTCCGGAATGTCGCGCGTACCGCCGTAGTTAACCACTTTCGACATATGGCGGCCGAACTGCTGCATGATGTCGACCACTTCGGGTTCCTTCATCTTGTGCGGTTCGGTTGCCTCGAAGTAGATGCTGAGCTGATTGGCGCCGGCGAACTTGTCGGCAATCCGCGCTGCGGCGATGTTGTACTCCGAGTCCTGGAACAGGATCGGCGAGCCGGGCTGATTCTCTCCGACCGTTGCGTCTTTCGCGTAAAACGCCGCAATGGCAATGACGATGAACGCAAATCCGAACACCGGCAACGAGGCGCGTGGCGACACGAGGAAATTCGCCCAGCTTGCCATGACGCGGGAATAGATGTGTTTGTGATCATGATGATCCGCGGTTCTGTCGATCTTCGGCACCGGCAGAATCGACAATATCAGCGGCACGAGCACGGTAACCGTGACGAGGTTACTGAGTGACCAGAAGCTGCAGAAGATACCGAGTTTCGCGATGATCGGAATCGAAGAGACGGCGAGAACGAGCAGACCGGCGGCATCGGTGAAAATAGCGATCGCGGCCGGCACAATCAGTTCGCCCATGCTCGTACGCACCGAAGCGTCACGCGACTCTCCCTTGCGGATTTCGTCGTGGTAGCGCTCCATCATCTGCACGCAGTGGCTTGCGGTGCGGGCGGAAATCAGGATTGGCACAACGAGGATTAGCGGATCGAGGTTGTAGCCAAGCCAGCCGACGAGACCCAACCCCCAGATTGCCGCCGTGCCCGTGCCGATCAGTGGGATCAAGACCCCCGCGAGCGAGCGGAAGTGGAGGAATAACAGCAACGCGACAATGACCAGCGTGACGGTGAAGATGAGCTTCAGCTCCGAGGCGTGGTAGTAAATCCACCCTTTGAGCATCGGCTCACCGGCGATGTACAGCGCCGTCTCGCCATCGGCTTCAACTTCCTTTTTGAGCGCCTGCAGTCGCGTGAAGATGTTGTTGTAGTCCAGCCGTTCCTCGTCGAAGCCGGCCAGGATCAGTGCGGCGGTGCCATCCGCGGAAATGTACTTGCCGTAGACGATGTCATTGTTAAACGACTCCTCGCGCAGTTTTTTCAGCCCGGCGGCGTCGGTCGGCAGATTCTCCGGCAACACCGGCTCGGATTTGATCAGGCCGCCGGCGGTCGTGCGTATCCGGCGAATCTTCGGATGCGCGATACTCGCAACCTGGTAGTGGTTGACCCCGATGATCTTGTCGACTTCTTCGGTGAGCATTTTGACCTTGTTCAGCGTATTGCGCGTGAACAGGTCTTCGTCTTCGCCAACCACTTCCAGCGACATCGTGACGACGTTGGCGCCTCCGAATGTCTGCTTCATGCGGTTGTAGTTTTTTATGTATTCGTGCTTGGCCGGCAGGAGGTCGGCGAAGCGGGAATACACCTCGATGTTGGGTAGCGCATAGGCCAGCGCAAGGGTAGGTATTACGATAAACAAGAACGTGATGATGCGGTGATCCAGCATCCAGTTAGCCAGTCGTTGCCCCGCTCTGTTTTGTTCGTTAGTCGACAATTCTCATACTCCCATGCACGTCCGGCACCCGGACAAGGTACCGCAGACCGAGATTGTGCCACGACTTTGTAGAAACGTAAACAACTCTCATGTTGCTGAAGCACAACATGAGGTGCTCTGGAGGGCTTGAAAACCCTCATGCCGTTTAATTTTTTCTAAATCGTCGCTTTTTTGCCAATCGCCGGGGCGAACTGACGCCGGGTGCTCCATGCGTAAGCGTACGGTCGCCGTGAACTGCAAGCGCGACGGGGGTCGATTGCGCGGGTGTCGGAGTGCGGCGTGCCCGGGCGCCATGCACGCAATTACGGTTGGGACGGTCCGTGCGTTCCTGCTAGGCTCCCGATACCGGGGTCGACATAGCGTCGGCGTCGAACAGGCGGGTAATAGTCATGATAGAGATCGGCGTATTCCATAACGGTTCGAGCGACCTGCCGCCCGTCCGCACCCCGTCCGGGGTGGCGTGTAACGACGGCTCGCTGCACGACGTACATCTCGCCGCGCAGCGCACGATCGTCAACCAGATCCGCCAGGGCATCCTTGCCGACAAGCTCGGTTTCGACTACTGGTTTCAGACGGAGCACCATTTCCAGCCCGAGGGCGCGGAAATGAGTCCGAACCCGCTCGCGAGCGAAATGGCCATCGCCACGAGCACGCGCCGCATCCGGCTCGGGCAAGCGGCCAATATCATCACCTGGCACCATCCCGTGCGCATCGCAGAAATGACCGCCATGCTGGACGTCGTCAGTGGCGGTCGTGTGGAAGTGGGTGTTGGCCGGGGCTATCAGCCGCGGGAAAATGAAGTACTCGGCAAGCCCTATGGCTCGACCATACAGGACCAGGAGCGCAACCGCGTTGCGTTCACCGAGGCTTTCGACCTGATGATTAAATGCTGGACGCAGGAATCGTTCAGCCATCGCGATGAGTTTTTTTCGGTCCCGCCCCGCTACACGAAATGGAACCACAAACAGACGATCGCCTATTTCGGACTCGAACGGGTCACACAGAATGTGGAAGACATACTCGATATCGGCCCGCCGGATATGTATTCCGCCGGTAATCCGGTTATGGCGACCACGACGACCCTGAAGGAATTGAGCGTCTTTCCGCAACCGCTGCAGAAACCCTATCCCCAAATCTGGGAACCGCTGACCAGCCCGCGTTCAATCAAATTCTGCGCCGAGCGCGGGGTTAATGGCTATTTCATCGTCGAGCCAAGTTCACGTCTGAAGCAGAATATCGATCTCTACTACGCCCACGCGGAAAAATGCGGCTGGCCGGATCGCCTCAACCGGGGCGCGTTCAAATACGGCTGGGATGCGGAAAAGCGACGCGGCATCGTTACCTGTCGCTACATCCATCTCGTACTGCCGGGCGCCGATCGCGAACATGAATTGCGACGTTACAAGCAAGCGCTGGAAGTGCAGTGGGATTACTACGGCCCGTTCGGCTTCGCCGCGATGGTCGCCGAGGCCGGAGAAGCGTTTACGAACCTGAGCGCGAAGGTCGAACCGGACACCTTGCTGCGCAAGGATATTGCGCTGTTCGGCACACCGTCCGAGATTGTCGGCAAAATCATGAAACTGAAAGAGGACGTCGGCTACGACGACTTTATGTTTCATGCCTGGTTCGAGCTCGCCGGCTTCAATGCCGAGGAAACTGAAGCCCAGATGCACTATTTCGCCGAAGAGTGCATGCCAGAACTCTACCGCTTGTGCGGCGGACGCCCGGTCTATAAACCGGAGTTCCCAATCCCGAATTTCGACGATGTACGCGAGCCGGCAAAAGGCAGCGACAAGTTGAGTTTGATCGCCGAACAACGCTGAGGACGGTTTCCTAATACTCACCGGGCCGCTAATATGCGGCGCCGTATGCAAACAAACAGCGGAACGATTCATGACGACAACGATTTCTCCTGAGAATTTCCGCAAGGCTTCGGGCCTCTGGGCAACGGGCGTCTCCATCGTCACCACGATCGACGGCCACGGTGCGCCGTTCGGCCTGACGATGAATTCGGTTACCTCACTGTCACTGAATCCTCCCTTGTATCTCGTAAACCTGGACAAGGGCTCCGACACGCTCATCGCGTTGCTCGAGTCCCGCGCGTTTTGCATCAACGTACTCGCGAGCGACCAGCAGGCGTTGTCGAACAAGTTCGCGAAGAAAGGCGGCGATAAATTCTCCGACGTGGCTTACACCGCGGGGGCAACGGGGGCGCCGCGTATTAATGGTGCACTGATGTGTATCGATTGCGGCATTAATGCGCTGCACGCCGGCGGCGATCATCAAATCGTGGTCGGCGACGTGGTCGAAATTATTACCGCGGATCCGGACAGCGGCGCCCAGCCCCTGCTGTACTACTGCGGCGGCTACGCGAATGTAGCAAGCACGTGAGCACGCGCACCGCTTGTGTGCAAGCCAGGGTTCTTGGTATTTTACCCAGCTTAATGCAGGGGGATTCTAGGTCGCGATCCCGCGATGAATATGCCGGGGTTTAGCGCGCCGGCACGCCACGTTAGCGCGAAAAGAATTTGCAGTTTCCGGCACATAAAGCCGCTTTTTGCCTGATTGGAGCAATCTGTCGGACCTGCCCCCGGAAACACCACTACCGGTAATTAAATTCAAATGCTGAAACGAGACAGTAAAATGATGAAGAATCGTTGCAAGCTTGCGGTCGTTGTATTTTGCGCCGCGCTCTTGAGCACTGCGGTGAGTCCGCTAACAGCCCAGGAATCTGGCGCGAAAGAAAACCGCACGCCATTGCCGGTGGATTTCATTGGCGCGGATTACCTGAAAGGACTGGACGGCATCGCCGTCGCCGGCTTGTACGGAATGGTTGGCCTGCTCCAGTTCAACGATGGAGTGTGGAAACTCGATCGGGTGGAGAACCCGCCTAAAGAAGACTTTACTGCTCTCGCCCGCTATTCCGACGACACGGCGCTTGTTGGCAGTTCGAGTGGCCGCATCTACCTGTACGATGGCAAATCCCTGACCGAGCTTGCGCATCTGTCGGAATACGACGAGCCGGTTCTCGATATCGTCGCGGTCGACGGACGCGCCTGGGCGGTTGGCGCTCGCGGCATGGTCGCCAGGAGTACGGACGGCAAGGAATGGGAAATTCTCGAAATCAGCGATGTCAAACAACCAACGATCGTGTTCCAGGAAGGCCGCCCCGCTGACTGGTACTTCGGTGTTTCCAATCTCGTTCCCGATTCAATCAAATTCGTTGCAACCGTCGGCGGTGAACCCGCGGTCGCGGACGAGCATTACATCCTTTTCCCCGACGAAGGCTTCATTCAGAACACGGTGGAATTCGATATGGATGTGCCGCCAACGATTGAATTCACGTTTAATCCCGGCCCGCCGTTTCGCGCCGGCGACGTGTCATGGAACACCGTGTTGTACGATGGCAGCAAGCTGACTCTTGCCGGAGAGTTCGGTATGGTTTTCCAGAGTGAGGATGAAGGCGAAACATGGGTGCGCCGTGACACGAAAGTGGTTGAAGGCGAACCCTCGCCCGCATACTGGCTTGCGGGCGTCCAACAAGGCTCCACCCTGTTTCTGGCCGGCGCCGCAGGGGTCAGCTCGATGAGCGTCGACGGTGGCGTAAGCTGGGTCCCGCAACCCCGTCCGGGCAACGAAGGTATCTTTGGTATCAGCCTGCTCGACAATGGCCAGCCTCTCATCGCCGGCGCGGTGGGACTCATTGGAACGTACGACGGTTCGAGCTGGAAGCTCGCCGACCGTACTCGCCTCAAGCTGCTTTCCTGGTTAAAAAACCCGGTAGAGCTCGACGATGGCTCAGTGCTGGTTCTCGGCGGACGCTCCACCGCAATCAGCTATGCGAACGGCGTGTGGACGCGCATTCCGGTGGATGTCAGCGAGTAAGTCCGCTGGCCCTCGCGCCCTTTTCTCGGGGCAAAAAAACGCCGCTTCAGCGGCGTTTTTTTTGTCTCGGAGAATCAACGATAGCTATCGATAATTTCCTGTCGTCGAAAGCAATCGAGCGTGTGGTCGTTAACCAGCCCGGTCGCCTGCATATGCGCATACATCACAGTGGAGCCGAGGAACTTGAACCCGCGACGTTTCAGATCCTTCGCCGCGGCGTCTGATTCAGCCGTGGTCGCTTTAAAATCAGCGAGTTCGCGCAGCTTGCTTACCTTCGGTGTTCCGTCGACGAAGCGCCACAGGTAGTCGGCGAACGAGCCGAACTCTTCCTGCACTTCGATAAAGCAGCGGGCGTTGCTGATCGCTGCAGTGACTTTCAGGCGATTCCGAATAATGCCGGCATCACCCAACAGGCGGTTCACGCTGCGCTGGTTGAAACGCGCGACCTTGTGCACATCGAAGCCGGCGAACGCGCGGCGGTAGTTCGCCCGCTTCTTCAGCACGGTGTACCAACTGAGGCCTGCCTGCGCCGCTTCCAGCGTAATGAACTCGAATAACACCGCGTCATCGTAAACCGGTACGCCCCACTCCCGATCGTGGTAGTCGACGTAGTCCGGCTTGCCGAGATCAACCCAGGGACAACGCGGTGTGGAATCCGGCACGCCGCTTCCTCCGCCTAGGCGTCGATTTCGATTGCGACGGCCGTCGCTTCACCGCCCCCGATACACAGACTTGCGACCCCGCGGCGCGCGCCACGGTCTTCCATCGCATGCAGCAGGGTAACAAGGATACGTGCGCCGGATGCTCCGATCGGATGGCCCAGCGCACAAGCGCCGCCGCGAATGTTGAGTTTCTCGTGCGGAATATTCAGATCCTGCATGGCCGCCATCGCCACCACGGCGAACGCCTCATTGACTTCGAACAGATCGACATCGTCGACCGACCAGCCGATGCGATCAAACAGGCGGTTGACGGCACCCACCGGCGCGGTCGTGAACCAACCCGGCTCCTGCGCAAATGTCGCATGCCCGACGATGCGGGCCCGCGCTGTCAAACCGAGCGCCGCGGCCTTGTCCGCTGAAGTGAGCACCAGGGCGGCGCCACCGTCGGAGATCGAACTCGAATTTGCCGCGGTAACACTGCCGTTCTTCGCGAATGCCGGGCGTAGTTCAGGTATCCGGTCGATCTTCGCCTTGCCGGGTTGTTCATCGGTTTCAACGCTCACGGCACCACCGCGCACGGGCACATCAACAGCCGTGATTTCACGCTGAAAATGACCGGCTTCGATAGCGTTGCGCGCGCGAGTGAGCGATTCGATCGCGTAGGCGTCCTGAGCTTCGCGCGAAAAGGCATACTTGTTCGCGCAGTCTTCGGCGAACGTCCCCATGAGCCGGCCCTTGTCGAACGCGTCCTCGAGACCATCGAAGAACATGTGATCGAGCATTTCGCCGTGGCCGAGCCGCATACCATCGCGGACTTTCGGCAGGATGTAGGGTGAGTTTGTCATGCTTTCCATGCCGCCGGCGACGACAATATCCGCAGAGCCGGCACGGATCGTGTCATTGCCAAGCATCACCGCTTTCATTCCGGATCCGCACATCTTGTTCACGGTTGTACAGCCGGTCGCAACCGGGATACCGGCGCCAACCGAGGCCTGACGGGCCGGCGCCTGACCGAGTCCCGCGGGCAACACACAGCCCATGATCGTCTCATCGACCGCCTTGGCATCAATGCCAGCACGGTCCAGCGCAGCCCTGATCGCGGCCGCGCCCAGTTGTGGCGCAGCTAAACCGGCCAGCGCACCCTGCATACCACCCATCGGCGTACGCGCCGCGCCTGCTATGACAACCGTATCGTTCATGTCTTTGCATCTCCGCTAGTGGAAAAATGCGCGGATCCTAGCATAAGCCCGCGTGTTCCGGCCGCGGCTCAAGCGGCGGCAAGTTCGTCCACGATTCGAGTGGCAATCGGCAACGCCGCGGTTGCGGCAGGTGATGGCGCATTGCAAACGTGTACGCTGCGCAGGGTACGCCGGATCAGAAAATCGTGGATCAGGCTACCGTCCGGGCTCACGGCCTGGGCGCGAATGCCGCAGCTGTGGTCGGTCAGGTCAGCAAGCGTAAGCTCGGGACAGTACTTCTGCACCGCACGCAGATATGCGCGCCGGCTCACCGCATGCAAGCACTCAACGAGGCCGGACCTGCGATAGCGCAGTAACAACTGCGGGAGCCCCGGGGTACTCGCGAGTGCTTTCGCATCACGCCATGACAGCGCAAATTTCCTGTACGTTTCGCGATCGAATGCAAGCATCGCGCTCGGTCCTACGGTCATGCCGCCATCGATGGTACGAGTGAGGTGGACACCCAGGAACGGCAGGGCCGGATCCGGCACGGGGTAGACGAGATGGTGAACGAGCGTGGCACGCTGTTCCGGCAGCCGGTAAAAATCACCACGAAACGGTACGATTGCGAAGCCACCGCCGATCCCCGCAAGTGCCGCGATGCGGTCGGACTGCAGGCCAGCGCAGGCGATCAGATGCGCCGTGGTCAGGGTGCCGGCAGAACTCGCAAGTTCGATGCCGTGTGCGTTCTCGTCGAGCGCAGTCACGTTCGTACGATAATGAAAATCAACGCCGTCGCTTGTCAACAGCGCCGCCATCGCTCGCGCTACCGCGGCGTAATCCACGATCCCGGTTTCACGAACCCGCAAGGCCGCAACTCCGCTTACATGGGGCTCGAGCGCAGTCAGCGCGCGCTGATCAAGGAATTCACAGGCGACGCCATTACTCGTCGCCCGCACGTGCAGGGCCTGCAAGCGCTCATGCTCGAGCGAATTCGTCGCGACAACGAGTTTGCCGCACTGCTCGAACGGAACGTCGTTCGCGCGACAGAATTCGAGCGTGGCTGCGAGCCCTGCGCGACACAGAACGGCCTTTGCCGAGCCGGGCTCGTAATAGATGCCGGCATGGATCACGCCACTGTTGTGCCCACTTTGATGCGCGGCCGGCCCCGCTTCTTTTTCAACCACGGCAATCGCCGCGCGCGGATGGCGTTCGCGCAGCTTCAGCGCCGTCGCAAGACCGACTATGCCCGCGCCTATCACCGTGTAGTCGTAAACCATTCCCTCACCTTCCAGTCGGCCGCGCCGCTATCGTCGTTTCACGTGGCGGCTGAATTTCGTGCGCCAAATCATGCAATCCGAAGCCCGATGGGCCAGGCACCCTGCCTCTCAAATCGAGGAGAGGCAGGGATGGGGTGTCGCCTGTAACCCTGGCCCCGACGCCGCAGTGTCTCGATTTTACGCACACGTGTTTAGAATACCCGTCCCTGCGGGCGCACAGAGAAGCCGAAACGAATGAACGATAAAACGAACAACCTTACCTGGCACGAACAGAGTGTCTCGCACGCGGCGCGCGAAGCGCTGAAAGGGCACGCCGGTGCACTGCTGTGGTTTACCGGGCTGAGCGGCGCAGGCAAGAGCACGGTGGCGAACGCCGTCGACCATCACCTGAACGCCCGGGGCGTGCACACGTATTTGCTCGATGGCGATAATATCCGCCTTGGCCTGAACAGTAACCTCGGCTTTGCCGCCGCTGATCGCGAGGAGAACATTCGGCGCATCGGCGAGGTTGGCAAGCTTCTTGTTGATGCCGGGCTTATTGTGTGTGCCGCGTTTATTTCCCCGTATCGGCGCGACCGCGATCGTATTCGCGACATCCTGCCCCCGGGACGCTTTATTGAAATCCATGTGCAGGCCTCGCTTGCGACGTGCGAAGCGCGCGACCCCAAGGATCTGTACAAGAAAGCGCGCGCCGGCGAAATCAAGGGTTTCACGGGCATCGACGACCCGTACGAAGCACCGGCAAACCCTGAGATCGCTCTCGACTCAGACCGCTGTGACGTCCCGACACTGGCGGCCCAGGTCGTCCACTACCTCGGTGAGGCGGGACTCATCAACCGCGATTGACGCTCGCCTGACAAGCGGCAGCGCGATGTCAGAGTACTTTGCCGGGATTCATGACCCCGAGCGGATCAAGCGCGGTTTTCAATCGGCGCATGAGATCGAGTTCCACTGCATCGGCGGACGCCGCGAGCAAATCCCGTTTCAACTGCCCCACCCCGTGCTCGGCGCTGAAACTGCCACCACTGGCGAGCGTCGTGTCGTGCACGAGGGCTGAAATGGAATCCGCGTATTCCCGCCGGTAATCGGCACCGTCGCGCGCCGCCGGCGCCAGCACGTTGAAATGCAGATTCCCGTCGCCGAGATGCCCGTACACGGACAAGCGCACGCCGGGGAACCGTTCGCGCGTGTGTTCACTCAGGCGGCGCGCGAGTTCCGGTAGCGCACCGAGGGATACCGACACATCGTGTTTGACCGAACCGCCGGCACGCTTCTCTGCCGCAGGAATGGATTCGCGCAAGGTCCACAACGCCCGCCGCTGCGTTTCCGACTGGGCGACCACGGCGTCATTGATGACGCCGGCGTCAAGCGCGCCGGAAACGATGCGTTCGAACGCAGTATGTAGCGCGTCGCCGTCATCGAAAGCCGCCATCTCCACGAGCATGTGGTCCCCCGGATGGCCGCCGAGCGGATCGTGAAAATCGGGGAACTCGCTTAACAACAGTGCGAACGCATCGCCCGCGATGTACTCACATGAGGTCACGCAATCACCGACGCCGGCGCGCAGTTCGCCAAGCAAGCGTAAGGCATTGGCGACATGCCCGATCGCAAGCCACGCCGTCAGTGTGCGCCGCGGCCGCGGCTGCAGGCGCAGCACTGCCGCCGTAATAACGCCGAGCGTACCCTCGGCGCCAAGGAATAACTGTTTCAGATCGTAGCCGGTGTTGTCTTTGCGCAGACCGCGCAGGTCGCTGAATACCCTGCCGTCGGGCAGCACGACTTCGAGGCCGGCGACGAGGTCGCGCGCCGTGCCGTAACGTAACACCGACAGGCCGCCCGCGTTCGTGGACAAATTTCCGCCTAGCTGGCAACTCCCCTGCGAGCCCATGCCTAGCGGAAGGAGCAATTTGTGTTCGGCAACAGCCGCCTGCGCGTCGGCGAGCACGACGCCGGCCTCCGCGGTCAGGGTTGCGGCGAGCGCATCAATCGATCGGATCTGATTCAGGCGTGTGAGGCATAACAGCACGGCGCGACCATCCGCGCTCGGGGTTGCGCCGCCACAGTAACCGGTGTTCCCACCCTGGGGCACGATTGCGACGCCGGCGCCAGCACACGTGGCGACGGCGGCGGCGACTTCAGCGGTCGTGCGTGGGGTGAGAATCGCAGCCGCGCGGCCGTGATAGTTGCCCCGCTCATCGACGAGACGCGGATCATCGGCCGCCGGGTTCAGCACGCAGCCATGGGGGCCCAGGATCCGGAGCAGTTCGCTGACAACGGTTTGCATCAGGGGTGCGCTCGTGATGAACGGACGCGGGGGTCTGCTCGCGAGATCGGCGCTGTGCCGGGGTCAGGCAGCGATTTCAGGATCGGCCTTTGCCGTAAAAGCGTTGCAGTTGCGCACAAAGTTCGCAGTCGTCAAAGGCATCGGGATCCGCGCAAATGCGATCCACTCCATCAGATTCTTGCCTGAGCGAACGAGGCGGTTGCCATCACGCATGAGTTCTTCGCCGAGACCCGAGCCTTCGGTTACGGCCTGAAATCGCCATAGCTCATTGCCTGTCGCAACGAATTCGGGCCACACCTGGAAAATTGCGGGATCGGTTTTCATTGTTTCGATTTCATGCTTCGCCGCGACAGCATAGGCCCGCAACAGAGGCTCGGCGGGCGCGAACGCCACGCTCAGTGCGAGCACGTCGCTGAGTGTGCGCGCAATCTCGTCGATGGCGGCCATCGTTTGCGCGATTTTGATATAGCGCGATTCGTAGTACTGCGCGATGGGCATGGAAAATACTTTCAGCGGCTCGCCCCACAACTCGTCGAGGCCTTCCTCGCCGCTGTAGTGGCGGACCTGGCGGCCAAGGTCGAGCGCTTCGAGAAAGCACGATTCACATTCGAGCAGCAATTCGTTCTTCTCGGTGATCTCGATACCTTTCTGTTTCATCCGGAAAATCATGCCGAATATATCGCTGCCGCGATTCAGCAGCGCACCGGCCAACATCGCCGCGTTTACCCGCTTACGTTCCGGCTCCGTTTCCCGTTCGTACGCTGCGCGCGCGTTCTCGAGCTTGTATCCCGGTGTATTGATGCCTGGCTCTGTGTGGTGAAACACGCGCTTCGTCAAGCCATCGATCAGTTCGAGGCGAGCCGCATCCTTGTCGGCCGGCACTTCGTACTTTCGAATCCAGTAGCCGTCGTAGTACACACACGGGGTGCCACGGATCGAGGAGACCGTACCGTTTGGGACCGCCGTCTGATCGGGTTCGGTGCGCGAAATTTCCGCGATACCGTTCAGGTCGTCATCTTCGGACATGTTTGGACTTCAACTGCCTCGCATTGCTGTCAGTGTTGCACTTGGGCGGGCCGGCGCTGGCGCCGTCATATTTTTAATGCAAATTTTGCGGAAGTGTTTGCAAGAGCATGATTTTGCTCAATCTTTGCTTGCGCCTTGTACGGTATAACTCACATTCTAGTCCGCCTGCTACGATATGCCAGTTTTTACTGCCGAAGTAACGAAATTTTGCTATCGCAACCCGACAGGAGAGCCGTGTGAGTGATCCAACGGCGCACGCCGAACAAACCCGCGATGACTTTCGCTATTTTCATCGCATCGCTTTGCGCTGGAACGACCTCGACGCGTATCGCCACGTCAACAACGTTCGTTTCTACACGTTCTACGACACCGTGATCATGCATTACCTCACTGTCGATGGCGGTTTCGACCTGCTCGATGGTCCGGTGGTTCCGTTTACGGTGGAGAACCTGTGCCGCTTTCACAATTCCTTGCGCTATCCCGCCACCGTCGAGTGTGGCCTGCGTGTTGCCCGGATTGGCAACAGCAGCGTTCGCTATGAACTCGGCCTGTTCGTTGAAGGCGAAAGCGGAATCGCGGCAAGCGGGTATTTCATCGACGTGTTCGTCGACGAGGCGGAAAAACCGTGCCCGATTCCGCCGCCCTTGCGCAAGCATCTGCAGCGCCTGCTTGTGCCCGCGCAAGGCGGCCATCGCCCGGATTCCTAAGGGTTCGCGGTTGCGGGAAATTGATAGTCGGCGAATCGCTCGCGCAGTTTCAGCTTGCTGATTTTGCCGGTTGCGGTGTGCGGTAACTCATCAACGATTGCGACGTCGTCCGGCGTCCACCACTTCGCAATTTTGCCGTCGAAGTAGCGGATCAGTTCCTGTGCATCCACGTTCTCACCGTCGACGGGAACAACGACGAGCAAGGGACGTTCCTGCCATTTCGGATGCGCGATGCCAATCACCGCCGCTTCCGCCACCGCCGGATGCCCGATCGCGACATTTTCGAGATCGATGGAGCTGATCCATTCCCCGCCCGACTTGATTACGTCTTTCGTACGGTCGGTGATGCGCATGAATCCGTGCGGATCGATCGTGGCGACGTCGCCGGTGTTGAACCAGCCCGGTTCCGCGTGGGCATCGCTGGCTTGCTCCAGTTTGTAATAGTCCGCGCAGACCCACGGACCGCGAATTTTCAGCGCGCCGAAAGCTACACCGTCCCATGGCTGTTCGTTGCCATCGTCATCGGTGATTTTGAGTTCGACCCCCGGCACCGCGCGTCCGGCACTTTGCAGATGATGCTGAAGCGCATCGCCGTCGAGTTTCGCGGTATCCACTGTGTGGTTGTTCGCCGTACCAAGCGGACTCGTTTCCGTCATGCCCCAGGCGTGGATCACCTGTACACCGTAGTTGTCCCGAAAGTCCTCCATCATCGACAACGGACAGGCCGAGCCACCGATCGCGGTTTTACGCAAGGGATGCAGGTTGCGTCCGCTCTCTTTCAGATATTTCAATACCGGCAACCACACGGTAGGCACACCCGCGGAGACGGTGACGCCTTCGTTATTGATCAGATCGACGAGCAGTTCCGGATCGCTCAATTTCGGCCCCGGCATGACGAACTTCGTCCCGACCATGGCCCCGGCGAAGGGGAAGCCCCACGCGCCGACATGGAACATCGGCACGATCGGCAGCACGCAATCCAGCGCGGACAAGCCCATCGTATCGACGAGCGCCTGACCGTAGGTGTGCAAGACGGTTGAGCGATGGCTGTACAGTGCGCCTTTAGGGTTGCCGGTGGTGCCCGAGGTGTAGCACAACCCGGCGGCGGTGTTCTCGTTGAGCAATGGCCACTCGTAGGTATCCGGCTCATCCGCGATCAGTTCTTCGTAGCACAGGGCTCCGGGTAACGATGTTGCAGGCATGTGTTCGCGATCCGTCATCACGACATACCCTTTTACATGCGGACAGTCGTTAACGATTTTTTCGAGCAGCGGCACAAACATCACGTCGACGAAAATATACTCATCCTCTGCATGATTGATGATGTAGACGAGTTGCTCCTCGAACAGACGAGGGTTAATCGTGTGACAAATGCGGCCGCTGCAGGAAACACCGAAGTACAGTTCCATGTGGCGGTAATCGTTCCACGCAAGCGTCGCGATGCGAGCGTCCGCGCTCGCCCCAAGCCGCTGCAGTGCATTTGCGAGCTTTCGCGTGCGGGCGAAACAGTCGTTGAAAGTGTAGCGATGCAACGGATCGTCGCCGGTTACCGAGACGATCTCGCGGCCACCGTGGTTACGGTCCGCGTGCCGCATGATCGACGTGATCAGCAGCGGTATGTCCATCATCAATCCTTGCATTGCTCCCTCCGGCAATCACATGCATCAGAGCAGCCCGCCCCGCCCGGCGACGTCACACCCGGGCAGCCCTGGCCGCGAAACAGTGCGGATTCTACCGATCGCCGGCCACAAGTCACGCCTCGCCCGGGTTCGGCGTCGCACCGCGGAACCCGGGCGTGCTAAATTCGCCGGCTATGAGTGAACAACAGATCTCCCTGCCACGACCCGACGACTGGCATCTGCACGTGCGTGATGGCGCAGTGCTTGCGGCCGTGATTCATGACACCGCGGCGGTATTCGGCCGCGCGATCATCATGCCTAACCTGACCCCGCCGATAACCACGAGCGCAATGGCTCGCGCATATCGTGAACGCATACTCGCCGCCCTGAGACCGGGAACGGCGTTCGAGCCGTTGATGACGTGCTACCTGACGGATACCAGCGATCCGGCGGACCTGCGCGCCGGGTACGAAGCCGGCACAATCGTCGCAGCCAAGCTGTATCCGGCGGGCGCAACGACGAATTCCGCCGCCGGCGTGACCGAGGCAGAGCGCCTCGACCCGGTGTTCGACGTGATGCAATCGTTGCGAATGCCGTTGCTCGTGCATGGTGAGGTCGTCGACCCCACGGTCGACGTGTTCGACCGTGAGGCGGTGTTCATCGAGCGCACGCTGGAACGCATAGTCGAACGTTTTCCGACGTTGCCGGTGGTCCTCGAACACGTCACGAGCCGTCAGGGTGTCGCGTTCGTGTCTGCGGCGGGCCCGCAGGTGGCGGCGACGCTCACTCCCCATCACCTGCTGATCAATCGCAACGCGATGTTTACCGGCGGCATCCGGCCGCACTTCTACTGCCTGCCCGTGGCGAAACGCGAAGAACATCGGCGCGCCTTGTGTGAAGCGGCGACCTCGGGCAACCCGAAATTTTTTCTTGGCACCGATTCCGCGCCGCATCCGAACACTGCGAAAGAAAGTGCCTGCGGATGCGCCGGCGTTTACAACGCCGCGACCGCGCTCGCGTGCTATGCGCAGGTTTTCGACGACATGGGCAGGCTTGATCGGCTGGCGGATTTCGCCGCGCGTTTCGGCGCCGAATTCTACGGCCGCCCGGTCAGCGACGACATGGTGACATTACATCGTGTCCCGGCATTGCAACGTCCAGCCCCCGTACGCGTCGGCGACGATGAGATTATCTCGTTTCTGCCAGACACGCCGGTGCGCTGGGAGTTCGTCCACGACAGTTCCCACGCACGATGACACGCCAGCGCGCGTTGACGACGACGGCGGAGCTGCTCGCCTACGACCGGGCGCATGTCTGGCACCCCTACAGTTCATTCACCGCCCCACCCCCGGTGTTCGCTGTCGACAGTGCCTCCGGTGTGCGCCTGCGGCTCACTGATGGGCGTGAACTCATCGACGGCATGTCATCGTGGTGGTCGGCCATTCATGGTTACAGCCATCCGCGACTGACTGCCGCGCTCACCGACCAAGCCGAACGCATGAGCCACGTCATGTTTGGCGGCTTGACGCACCAGCCGGCAGTGGAACTCGCGGCGCGCCTGATCGACATCACGCCATCCCCGCTCGAACATGTGTTTTTTGCCGATTCAGGCTCAGTCGCGGTGGAAGTCGCGCTGAAGATGTCGCTGCAGTACTGGGCCGCGCGCGGCGCACCCGCGAAACACCGGCTCATGACTCTGCGCGGCGGCTACCACGGTGACACGTTCGGCGCGATGGCCGTATGCGATCCGGTCACAGGTATGCACGGCCTGTTCCGTGACGTGCTCCCGCAACACGTGTTCGTGGAACGACCGTCGGTACGTTTTGGCGCAGCATTTGAGCCGGCCGCGATGGCGCCGATAGAAGCCGCGCTGCGCGAGCATCACGCGGAACTCGCGGCAGTGATCGTCGAACCGGTGGTTCAGGGGGCGGGCGGCATGTGGTTCTATCACCCGGGCTATCTGCAGTCATTGCGCGGACTGTGCGATGAACTCGGCGTGCTGCTTATCTTCGATGAAATCGCCACCGGTTTCGGACGCACGGGGAAGCTGTTCGCGCTGGAACATGCCGGTGTCGTTCCCGACATCCTGTGTCTCGGGAAAGCCCTGACCGGCGGCATGATGACGCTTGCGGCGACGCTGACCAGCACGGAAGTCGCCACGACTATCAGCAATGGCGGGCCCGGGGTTTTCATGCACGGGCCAACGTTCATGGCCAACCCGCTCGCCTGCGCGGTGGCGAACGCGAGCGTCGATATTTTGCTCGACGGCGCGTGGGAAGCGAACGTCCGGCGAATCGAGCAACAACTCGAAGCGGAACTCGCACCGTGCGCCGCGCTCTCCGCCGTGCGTGAGGTCAGGGTGCTCGGTGCCATCGGCGTCGTCGAACTGCACAAGCCGGTGGACATGCACCGCATGCCGGCGTTATTCGTCGACTGCGGCGTCTGGGTGCGGCCGTTCGGTCGCCTTGTCTATGTGATGCCGCCTTACATTATCGAAGAAGGCGATTTGCGCATCCTGACCCGGGCGATCGAACGGATACTCGAAGATCCGCCGCTGATCGACTAGGCCGCGCGCAGCACCGTTTCCGCGCCCCGGCACGGCAGGCCGAACGCTTCGGCGACGGCCGGCTGGGTGAGCTCGCCGCGGGCGATGTTCAGCCCGGCACGCAAACCCGGATCGGCTTCAAGCGCACGTTCGAGCCCGAGATCCGCGAGGCGGGCCACGTAGGGCAATGTCGCGTTGTTCAAGGCATACGTTGAGGTGCGCGGCACCGCGCCGGGCATGTTTGCGACGCAGTAGTGCACCACCCCGTCGACGATGAACGTCGGATCCGCATGCGTGGTCGGGTGACTCGTGGCGAAACACCCACCCTGATCGATGGCGACATCAACGATTGCGCTGCCCGGACGCATTTGCGCGATCAGCTCGCGTGACACAAGTTTCGGTGCAGCGGCGCCGGGCACGAGCACCGCACCGATAACAAGATCGGCTGCGCGCACGGCATCGGCGAGCACCGGCGCCGTCGCGTACAAGGTATTCAGCTGCCCGCCAAAACGCGCATTGAGTTCGCGCAGCCGGGGTAATGACTTGTCCAGCACGGTGACTCGCGCATTGAGTCCAAGCGCCATTTCGATTGCGTTCGTACCAACCACCCCGCCACCAATCACGACGACGTTTGCGGCCGGCACCCCGGGCACACCGCCGAGCAGAATGCCGGCGCCGCCGCTTTCGCGTTCGAGCGCGCGCGCACCCGCCTGGACGGACAAGCGCCCGGCGACTTCGCTCATCGGCGCGAGCAAGGGCAGACTGCCGTTTGCATCCGTCACCGTTTCGTAAGCGACTGCGTACGCGCCGCTCGCCATCAGGGCGCGTGTCTGCTGCTCGTCCGCTGCGAGATGCAAATACGTGAACAGAATTTGCCCCGGACGCAGCATCGCGCATTCAGCCGGCTGCGGCTCCTTGACCTTGACGATGAGGTCAGCGTCGCGGAACACGGCGGGCGCATCGGCGGCAATCGTCGCGCCAGCGCTGACGTAATCCTCATCCTGTGCGAGGATCCCGGCACCGGCGCCGCTTTGCACCAGGACGCCGTGGCCGGCGTGTACCAGCTCCGCGACGCTCTGCGGTGTCAGGCCCACGCGATACTCGTTTGCTTTGATTTCCGTCGGTACACCAATTTTCATCGCGCGTTCCTCCTGCACCGGACGTCGCCGGGAACTGTTAACAGATGAGCGCAGATTAGACCGATCCCGTTCGAATTCGCTGTCGTTTATTGTGTTTTTCAGACCTGATTAGCAAGATAATTCGAAAATATCTCTGGTTTCCGCAAGATGGAGCAAATTTATGAAAATTGACCGCACGGATCGCGCCATTCTTCACGAACTGCAACTCGATGGTCGGCTGAGCAATGTCGCGCTTGCCGAACGCGTAAACCTGTCGGAATCCGCGTGTCTGCGGCGGGTCCGCAGCCTCGAGGACAGCGGGGTGATCAGCGGCTACGCGATGATTGTCGATCAGGCGAAGGTGGGCTTTTCCACCACGGTGTTCGTCCAGATCAGCCTCGATCGTCAGCAACGCGAGGATCTCGAAAAATTCGAGCGCGCCGTGGCCGCCGTGCCGGAGGTTGTTGAATGCTACCTGATGACCGGCGACGCCGATTTCCTGTTGCGCGTGGTAGCCGCCGACGCGGCGGACTACGAACGCATCCACTCGACCCACCTGACCCGCCTGCCCGGGGTCACCCGCGTTCATTCAAGCTTTTCGCTGCGAAATATCGTGAAAAAGACGGAACTGCCGATCCGCTGAAAGCGCGGGGGCTATCTGGCAGAATTGCGCCCATGCATGAAACTTTTGATGATGATGTCTTGCGCGCGATTGCGAAATGGCCGGACGTACCGGCCTGCTACGGCTGGCTGCAGCTCGATCGCCGCGGTCACTGGCTGCTCAAGGGCGCAAGAATCACCCATGCCCGCGCCGTGGCTTTTCTCAATCGTAACTACGCGTCGGATGACGACGGCGCGTGGTTTGTTCAGAACGGGCCTCAGCGCGTCTATTGTGAGCTCGCATGTACCCCATGGGTCTATCGCCTCGATGGCCACGATACGCTGGTTACGCACACCGGCTTGCCGGTTCAGGAGCTGACAACTGTCTATGTCGACGAGCAAGGAAACGTCCTGGCGACAAGTGAACACGGCATCGGCTTGCTGGATGACCGCGATATCGTCCGCTTTGCGGCAACCCTGAGTGTGCCCGGCGCTCCCGAGACCGATGCAGCCGAGCACCTGGCAGCCCTTGCCGCGGGCACGCAAGAAGACCGGATCCTGCGGCATGGTGATCGCGACGTTCCTGCCCGCACTGTGTCCAGCGCCAACCTGGACGTTACGTTCGGATTTATCGCCGCACCGGTTGCGCCGACCGTTCCGCCCGCGTAGACAGCGCCTTGCTTGCGGGCGCGCGGACAGCCCTGTCACATGTTTCGGCGCCACCATACGCTCAACAGGATCGAGGCAATGATCACGATGATACCGCCAAGGGCCCGCAGCCA
The DNA here is from genome assembly GCA_965216305.1 of Gammaproteobacteria bacterium. Taxonomy (GTDB): domain Bacteria; phylum Pseudomonadota; class Gammaproteobacteria; genus UBA11873. The sequence goes on from OZ244144.1 coordinate 2,497,113, forward strand.
GTTCTCGCGGGTAAATCCCGGCCGTACGTAATTGCGGTAAAAGCGCCACAGGAACGCGAACAGAATACCGGCAGCCAGTGCACTGGCGAGAAGCTTTGGATCATCCATGCGGTGAATCCGGCGCCGCGCGAGCACAGTGCGTGAACGTTGCAGTAGCGAACAATTTCTTCGTCATGGTCCATGTTGGCGGTGCGCGGCGACGCGGCCGCACGGTCCGTCCGATTCCAAATAGCTGTGCGTAACTTCGAGAGACCAGGGCTTCGGAATCGGGATTACACGCTACACCCCATTCCTGTCCCGTCCCTCGATTCAAGAGCAAGGATACCGGGTCCATCGCGTTTAGTGTTTCATAATTCGGGGCACGCATTTCAGGGCAAACGATTATGGGCGGCGCGATTGTCGTCGGCTGCGACGGCTTATCCGGCCAGAGGTCGCGGGCGCCGGCAAACACGGGCATCATATCGATGTCGCCCACACCCGCGCCGTCACGCGTAACATCGACGATGTCTGTTCAGCTCAATCTCATCACCGCGTTGCCAAGCGAAGCGCGTCCGCTTGTCGATCGATTCAAGCTCGGGCCAGCACGGCGCACGAATGGCATCACCTGGTATGAAAACGCGGGGGTACGCCTTGCTGTCTCCGGCGTTGGTAAAACCGCAAGTGCGTTCGCCGTCGGGGTTCTGAGCGGTATGGGCGGTGCCGCCAAACGGTCGCTCTGGCTGAACGTCGGTATCGCGGGGCATCGCGATGCAAGCCTTGGCGCGATCGGCATCGCGCACCGGATTGATGATGTCGCCACCGCGCAGACACGCTATCCGGCCATCGTGTTCAACGCGCCTTGCACGAGTTTTCGCGTTGCGTGTTTCGACCAACCGACGACGTCCTATGATGGTGATGCCTTGTGCGACATGGAGTCGTTCGCGTTCTTTGCCGCGGCGACACGAACCTCGGGAGTTGAGTTCGCACACGTTCTGAAAATCGTGTCGGACAATAACGCTGAACATTTAGGCGCACTCAATCGGCAAACGATCAGCGATCTCGTACACGGACAGATCGATGTGATTAGCGAAGTCGCGGAACGGCTGATCGATCTCGCCTCACGGCTCACGCCCGACCCGTTGCCGGAACCCACCGGCGAAGCGTTCCAGCGCTGGCGTTTCAGTGTCACGCAAACGCTGCAACTGCGCGAACTCGAACGGCGCTGGGCGCTATTGCTGCCGGGTTGCGTGTGGCCGCCGGCGGACCTTGCGCACTGCGCGGATGCTAAAGCGGTGCTCAACTTCCTGCGTGAGCGCGTTGATAACGAACCGCTGCGCCTGGAACATCCGTGATTGATTCTATCTATGTCGAAGCCGCGGTCGCCGATCACCCGCGCACGCAGAAGGTGTTGCGCCGGTTTCCCGCCGCGCGGGTCATCGAATGCGTGAGCTATGGCGAAATTTTCAACCGCAGACAGCAGGATTTCCGCGTTCAAAAATCGCGCCCGGCTTTGATACTCGCGGAGAAATCCGGATCCCGTGTGACCGCGGTGCCGGCCGGTCAGGATCTTGGTGCGTCCCACAATTATTATTTTTCGCACCTGCTGAACTGCCCGTTCGATTGTCGTTATTGTTTCCTGCAGGGCATGTTTGCCTCGGCTAACTACGTACTGTTCGTTAACTATGAGGCATTCCTCAGCGATATCGCAGCCCTGTCCCGTAACTGCGCCGGCACCGTGCACGTGTTCTCCGGTTATGACTGCGACAGTCTCGCGCTCGAACCACTGACACGATTCGCGGAGTACTTCGTCCCCGAGTTCGGTCGTCTCGGTACTGCCGTGCTCGAGTTGCGTACGAAGAGCACGCAGATTCGCTCACTGTTGGCACAAGCCGCTCACCCGCACTGCGTTGTCGCCATGAGCATCGCGCCGGCTTGCGTGATCAAGCGCTTCGAACACGGCACTCCGGGACTCGACGAACGTCTCGGCGCATTGCAGCGATTGCAGCGGCATGGCTGGTCGATTGGTCTGCGCTTTGATCCGCTGCTCGTGTTTGCCAATTGCGAGGTGGTTTACCGTGAATTTTTCGCGCGCGTATTCGCCGCGCTCGAGCCAGCCACGATCCATTCCGTGACCCTGGGCGGCTTGCGCCTGCCGCGCGAATTCGCGAAACGCATACGGCGTCTTTATCCGGATGAGGCCCTGTTCGCCACCGCTTTCGACGAGGTCGACGGCGTCAGTGCAGCGGCCGGCAGCAGGGATTTGCTGCGCGCCGCGCTGGATACTATCGGCCATTACGTGCCAGCCGAACGGATTTTCCTGCAGCATGCGTGCGACGACGGCGAGGTGCAGAATCGGTGATGAAAACGAGCCCCGAACTGCTGCTCGGTTTTCTCGTTTACCTGATAGCCGTCGCCGTTATCGGAATACTTGCCTGGCGAGCCACGCGCGACACGACCGACTTCATGCTTGGTCGCCGTCGCCTGCCCTACTGGATCGCCGCGCTCAGCGCTGGCGCTTCGGACATGAGTGGCTGGCTACTGCTTGGCTTGCCCGGACTCGCTTATGCGGCGGCTTCGCAGGCTGCCTGCGTCGCGCTGGGATTGTTCATCGGTACCTATCTGAACTGGCGCTTCATCGCCGAGCGACTCCGTCGCGAAACCGCGCTGCATGGTGACGCCCTGACGTTGCCGGAGTTTTTTGAGCGGCGCTTCGACGACCCGGGTCACACGCTGCGCCGGGTGACGGCCTTGTGTATCCTCGTGTTCTTCGTGTTCTACACGGCTGCCGGTTTCGTTGCCGGCGGCAAGCTGTTCGCCGCCACGTTCCCGATTGACTACCGCGACGCCGTCACGCTCGGCGCTCTGCTCATCGTCCTTTATACGGCGTGCGGCGGGTTTCTGGCGGTGGCGTGGACGGATGCGATGCAGGCAATCGTGATGTTCGGCGCGCTGACGTTCGTTGGCGTCATGGCGCTGGATACTGCCGTGACCGACCCCGTGGTTGCGCGTGCCACGCCAGCACTGGACGCGCTGTCCGCCGTTACGATCACGTCCGCGCTCGCCTGGGGGCTCGGCTACTGCGGTCAGCCGCATATCCTTACCCGGTTCATGGCACTGCGCGATCCGGCAGGGGCCGGCCCGGCGCGTCGACTCGCGACTGTCTGGACCGGTGTCGTATTGCTGGCGGCAATCGTCGTTGGCCTGGGCGGTCATTGGGTCCTGGATGCGGGAAATCCCGACTTCGATCGGGAAACGGTGTTTATCCATTTGCTCGACGCCTTGCTGCATCCCGCGGTTGCCGGGGTCTGCCTTGCAGGGATACTCGCGGCCATCATGAGCACGGCGGATTCGCAACTCCTCGTTGCGGCCGCGGCCCTCACCCACGACCTGCTGCCACGCCGGGCCGCGCACCCGGCACCCGGGATTACCTGGCATCGCGCCGCCGTTTGTCTCGTTTGCGTCGTTGCCTGGCAGCTTGCGCTCGGCGCGCAGGCCGGCGTACTCAAGCTCGTTGCAACGGCCTGGGCCGGCTTCGGCGCGAGCCTCGGACCCGCCGTTATCATGAGCCTGTATGCGCCAACCGCCCCCCGTGCGGGGATTCTCGCGGGAATCGGTGCCGGGGTGGCGGCTGTCTTCGTGTGGGAACGGCTCGACACCGGTATATTCGCTGTTTACTCGCTGCTCCCGGGTTTTGTTTGCGGCCTTGGGGTGATGCTGGTGTTCACCTGGTTGCGCCCGCGGGCGCGATCCGTACTGCGCGCTGACCGCGCACTTTAAAGTCGCGCCTGCGTTGCGCCGCCATATACCGCGGCGCCCCGTCGCACTTGCCAAACCGGTTTGGGAAGTTGTTAGGAAGATCTGCCAGTGATCGTTATAATGCTGGCGTAAGGTGCTGATAAACGGGTTGAACTGACCGATCGTCAGACGCGGGAGACGGCCCCCTGACGGAAGTGGTCGCGGCTAATAACAATAGGCTTATGGATCTTACCGAGACAGCCGTATTCAGAATAGGCGTGAAACAGGTCGACCGCCTGTTCAATGCAGCGCGACTCGATTGCATCGTCGGCGTGATCGGCGCTTGTGTGCTCCTGTTCGGGGCCTGGGTGATACAGGGCTCTATTACGCTGTTCGCCTTGTGCGGCTCCGCAGCAATTCTCGCCTTCGTCCGTCTGCTCATTGCTCTCATCTACAACAGCAAACCGCGGCCGAGTTCCGCGGTCAAACGCTGGGAACTCGCGTTCAATACCGGCACTGTCGCCGCCGGCGCCCTGTGGGGCGCTATCGCGGTGACATTAATGGCTACCGATCAGCTTTCGATCGCCGCAGTCGCGCTCGCCGTGGCCGCAAGCGAAAGCCTCGCCGGAATTATCCTGTTCGCCGGCTCCTATACGCTGACCGTAGTGTTTGCCGCTGCCGCACTCGCGCCGCCCACCGTGGCCGCGGGAATGCGGATGGACGCCACCGGCGCGCTGTTCGCAGCCGGCGCCGTGGCCGCATTTGTCGTCACCGTGCTGTGTGCTCGCGTGATCAAACGCGTCATGTGGGAAGCGGTTATGGCGCAAACGGAATGCGAGCAACTCGCCGGCCACCTGGACCAGCGACGAACACAGGTCGAAAAACTCAACGTTGCTCTGAAAACGAACGCCGACAAGCGCGAACAGGCGGAAATCACCCTGCGGCGCACGGCGGCCGATCTCGGCCTGGTCCAGGGCAAGGCGAAAGCACTCGCTGATACGCTCGAACGAGTCTCCCCGATGTGCCAGGTGACGGGGCTCGCGAACCGGCGCCATTTCGATGCCCAACTCGATTCCGAGTGGCATCGGGCAATGCGCGAAGAGAAGCCGATCTCACTCGTGGTCGTGGAAATCGACGAGTTCGAGGATTACGCTTCGAATTACGGCCATCAGTCGGCCGACGCCCTGCTCAAGCGGGTTGGTCAGACGATTAAAGGGTTCGGGCGGCGGTCGGGCGACCTTGCCGGTCGTCGCGAAGAAGAGAAGCTCGCGCTGCTGTTACCGGGTTGTGATATCCGCAATGCCGCACGGATGGCCGAGGCGCTGCGCAAACGAATCGAAGGCACGAAAATCGCCCACGCGGGTTCAAAGAACCGCGAGACCGTAACGATCCATGTGGGTGTGGCGACGATGAAACCCTCGCGCGGATTGAACAAGGAAGAACTCTCCACCCGTGCCGAGGCCGCGCTGTATGAAGCGCGTTTTCAGGGTGGTAACAAAATCGTCACCTATAAGCCGCTGAGCAAGCTGAAGCTCGAACGCTGGGACAAGCCGAATGACGGTCCACTGAGCGAGCAGTCGCTGACGCAAAAACTTCTCGTGTGGGGTTACGATACGGCGAAAGAAATTCTTACCGCGAATGACAAGCCGCGTGAGCATGTGTCCGAACACGACACGGTTATCGCGATCCTGACGGGCGAATTACTGATCGACGTCGAAGGTCACACGATGGCTATCAAACCGGGCGATTCGATCTTCGTCCCCGCCGCGGTCGTGTTGCGATTACAGGCGAATGGTGAACACCCGGTGGTTAAGTTCACGGCGACAAAAAGCGCTTGATCAACCGCACAAATGGCGGCGTCTTCGCCCGCCTCCTGCTGCTGATTACCGGCCTCGTGCTCACGGCCTGCGGGGACGCGCCGCCGCAGCTCTCCCCCCCTGCCCCGCGATGCCGTCATCCTCGCCTTCGGCGACAGCCTGACCAGGGGTACAGGCGCCGACGAGGGCTCCAGCTACCCGGCGATTCTCGCTACGCTCAGCGGACGGCAGGTTATCAACGCCGGGATTCCGGGTGAGCTTTCGCGTGCCGGCTTGCAGCGGTTGCCGGGCGTGTTGCAGGCGACTGAGCCGCAGTTATTGATTCTGTGTCACGGCGGCAATGATCTGCTGCGCAAACGCAGTCCACAGCAGCTGGCGGCAAATCTGCGGGCTATGATTGCGCTTGCACGCGATCGCGGGGTCGAGGTGATGCTCGTTGGCGTGCCGCGTCCCGGCCTGCTACTGGGCACGGCGGACGTCTATCGGGATATCGCGGAGGAATTGGGTGTACCGCTTGAAGCGGACGTGCTCGCGGATATTCTCGCCGATGCCGGCCTGAAATCCGATCCGATTCACCCGAACGCCGCGGGTTACCGGGTGCTGGCCACAGCCGTGCACGCGTTGTTGCGCGCGAGCGCTGCGTTATAAAACCCCCGCGCCGGTGCCGAAAGTTTGACCGCAGGAACTTCTGTGGGAAGATGCGGCCCCGGATCGCACACGCCAATGGAGAATTTCTCGCAATGAAACGGACGTTGTTCCTCGCTATTATCTTTTTAACCGCCGCTCCCGCCTTCGGCGTTGGCACCTCGCTTGAAACAGATCAGGAGAAATTCAGCTACTCGATTGGCATCCAGATTGGCCAGAGCCTGATTCGACAGGGTGTGCAGCTAGACTCGGACGCCTTCAACCTCGCCATTCGCGACGCCATCGACGGCTCGAAACCGCGCCTCGATGCTGCCGCAATGCAACAGGCGCTGAGCAAAGGCGAGTCGTCCGTCAATGACGGGCTGCGGGAACGGGCGAAAGCTAATCTGCAGGCCGGCAAGGAGTTTCTCGAGGACAACGCGAAGAAGGAAGGCGTGGTCGCACTTTCCAGCGGCCTGCAATACAAGGTGCTGCGGACCGGCGCAGGGGAATTCCCGAAACCGAACAGTACCGTTGAAGTGCACTACGTGGGCACCCTCATGGACGGTCGCGAATTCGACAGTTCGCGGCGGCGCGGTGAGTCCGCAACGCTGAATCTTGGCAATGTTATCAAGGGCTGGCAGGAAGCGATTCCGTTGATGCGGGTCGGCAGCCGCTGGCAGGTGTTTATCCCGCCGAGTCTCGCGTACGGCGCCAAGGGCGCCGGCGCTGTTATCGGGCCAAACGAGACGCTGATCTTCGAGATTGAGTTGCTCGATATCGCCGGCTGAAGCCCGGCGGTCGCCTTGTGTAATGAACGAATCGGCGTAACATAACGCCGAACCGCTACGGATTTTCGGATCTAATGATTGAAATTGAGCGCAAGTCGGGCGACGACCCGATGGTATTCAACGTTGTGATATCGGATTCGGCCGGCTCGACCAAGCACCGGGTCACGCTCACCGATGCGAGCTATCAGAAGCTGACCGGCGGAAAAATCACGCCTGATGCGTGCGTCGAGGCTGCATTCAAGTTTCTGCTCGAACGCGAATCAAAATCCGACATCCTGCCGAGTTTTGACATCAACGTGATCAACATGTCATTCCCGAGTTTCGAGCGGGAATTCGCGAGCTATATGTAACTCGGATCCGCGGCAACATTCACGCGCACAGTGCGGCGGCTCCATGGGCCTCGACTTCCTCCCGCACGTAAGCACCGAACAGCGTTTCCCGCCACCCCTCGTAAAGCCGGATATCGCGACGGCGACCGATAGCCAATTCCATTTCCCGTCGGGTTGCGACCAGCGACATTGAAACACCAAGCTCGCCACATAAGGCAGTGAGTTCTTTCAGCAGGCGATCGAGCAATTTTTTGCCGGCACCCGTCAGGCGCGGCTTTACCGGCGGCGGCAGGTCTTCCCTCGGCGTCGCGGCATCCAACAACTCGAGCAAACGGGTGCCATAGCGACGCACCAGTCCCGGAGCAATACCCGTCGTGGCCCCGAGCGCCGGGAGCGTACGTGGCAGCTCGCGCGCGAGCGCGAGCACCCTGTCGTCTTTGAGAATCCAGCCACGCGGTAAATCGCGGGCTTTCGCCGTCTCTTCGCGCCACGCGGCGAGCGCGACGACCCGCGCGAACTCGGCAGCGTCGAGCTTGTCCAGGCCCTTCATGCGTTGCCACGCCTCAGCAGGATCAGCACGGTAAAGTTTAGGCTCGCTGAGGCGCTCGCATTCCTCCGCGAACCACGCTGTGCGTCCGCTCGCATTGAGCTCCTGTTCGAGCTGACGCCGCATTGTGCCGAGATAGCGCACATCGTCGGCAGCGTAATCGAGCTGGCGCGTACTCAGCGGCCGCCGCGACCAATCCGTCCGCGAACTGCTCTTGTCGAGTTCAACGCCGCACAATTCCCGGACGAGCCCGGCGTAGGCAATTTGATCCGGCCGGCCGAGCAGGGCCGCGGCGATTTGTGTATCAAACAGCGGGGTCGGTACATCACCGTATGCATTGTAGAAAATCTCGAGATCCTGCCGCGCGGCGTGGAATATCTTGACGCAATCCGGTGCGGCCAGGGTCTGATACAAGGTATCCAGCTTGTCCAGTGCGATTGGGTCGACGCACCAGATGGTATCGTCCACTGCCAGCTGGACCAGGCACAAGCGCGGGTAATAAGTCCGCTCACGAACGAATTCCGTATCGACGGCGACGCTGGTGGCCTGCGCCAGGCGTTTGCGCAGATCGTCGAGCCCGTCCGGGGTCTCCACATAGTGCACGTCCGCGGCAGCCACTAGCGGCCCCTCCGTGCTGCCTGTCCGGCGCAGCGCGATGGTCGGCGACGCGCCGCACGCGAGCGACGCCGTTGCGGGTTGTGGTCGATCGCGGCGGGATCCCGCCAGTCAGGCGCAGCGCCTCGCCGCATGAATCTCTCAAAGCTTGCGAAAAACCCGTGAATACCCACATTAAGCCCTTGTTTTCTCGAGCGCCGCAGTCGCAAATAAGATAAACTTTTGCATCCTAAAGATTGTCGTAGTGTTTGAAGATACTTAAGTATGACACCAGCGCATCCTGAGCGATCCATGAAAACCATTCTCACGATAATCGCCACCGCAGCGATTCTTGCCGGGCAGCTTGCCCTCGCGGCCGTACCGATCACGCCGACAAGCGAATTATCACCGCGTCCGGAGCATAAACGCGCGACGCGCCTGATTACGCACTTTATCGCCAATTATCACTACCAGCGTCCCCCGCTGGATGACGCGCTGTCGGAAAAAATCCTCGAACGCTACGTGGAAATGCTTGACTCGACCAAGAGCTACCTGCTGCAAGCGGACATAAACGCATTCCACGAGCACAGTGCCATGCTCGATGATTATCTGCGTCAATCCAACCTGCAGCCGGTCTACGATATGTACGTGCGCTATCGGGAACGGGTTGAAGAACGCATCACACGCTCGATCGCGCTGCTCGATCAGCCGTTCGATTTTTCCCGCGACGAAACATTCATGTTCGATCGTGAGGATGCCGCCTGGGCCACGAGCGAACAGGAACTCGGTGAGTTGTGGCGCAAACGGGTGAAGAACGACATCCTTTCCCTGAGTATCGCCGGCAAGGATGCGGACGAAATCAGCGACACTTTGCGCAAACGTTACGAGGGAATCCTGCGCCGTACGGGCCAGCTGAACAGTGAAGACGTCTTTCAAATGTTCATCAACGCCTACACGACGTCGATTGATCCCCACACTGCCTATTTCTCCCCGCGCACCTCGGAGAATTTCAAGATCCGCATGAGCCTGTCGCTCGAAGGGATCGGCGCGGTCCTGCAAACCGAAAACGAGCACACGCTCGTACGCGAAGTGGTCCCCGGCGGACCGGCCGACAAGGGCGGGAAGTTGCACGCGGACGATCGCATTATCGGCATCGGCCAGGGCGCGGACGGGGACATTGTCGATGTAGTCGGCTGGCGCCTTGACGATGTCGTCGACCTGATCCGGGGGAAAAAGGGCACTATCGTCAAGCTCGAGATTCTGCCGAAGAAATCCGGTCTCGATGGCCCGGGCAAGGTGATCAGTATTGAACGCAATACGATCCAGCTCGAAGAGCAGGCAGCGCAGAGCTCGATCCTCGAAGCCGGCGAGCCGCCGCACAAGCGCCGGGTCGCCGTCATCGAACTACCCACGTTTTACATGGATTTCGACGCGCGTTCGCGCGGCGACGAAAACTACCGCAGCACCACGCGGGATGTGCGCCGGCTGATCAAGGAACTAGAAGAAGAATCGTTCGACGCATTAATCGTCGATCTGCGCGGCAACGGCGGCGGCTCCCTGAGCGAGGCAACGGACCTCACGGGGCTGTTCATCGATACCGGGCCGGTGGTGCAGGTTCGCAACTCCCAGGGACGTGTGCAGCTCGAACGTGATACCGACAGAGGGGTTGCGTACAGCGGACCACTGGCCGTGCTCGTAGACCGGAACAGCGCATCCGCATCTGAAATTTTTGCCGGGGCGATCCAGGATTACCATCGCGGAATCGTGCTCGGGGAGCCTACGTTCGGCAAAGGTACGGTGCAGAATCTTGTCGATCTGAACCGCTTCGACGACACGATGGACGGTAAACTCGGCCAGCTCAAAGCGACGATTGCGCAGTTTTTCCGCGTCGCGGGCGGCAGCACCCAACACAAGGGCGTCATTCCCGATATCGTGTTTCCAACCGCCCTGAGCGCGGACGATCATGGCGAGCGTGCGCTGAACAACGCCCTGCCCTGGGCAAAAATCGCCGCAGCCCGCTTCAAGCCGATAGATAATTCCGCCGTGGGCATCGACATGTTGCGTGAACAGCACCTGTCGCGGGTGGCGAAAGATCCCGCCTTCCAGGCTCTGCTGGCGCAGGAAGCTGCGATCGAGGAAGCGCGCGAACGCAAGGAAGTTTCTCTCGTGCGGGAAACGCGCAAGGCCGAGCATGACAGAAACAAGCGAGAGCAACGCGAGCGCGAGAATCAGATCCGCGTTGCCCACGGCCTGCCGCCGCTCGCGGACGATGAAGACGAAGATGAAGACGGCTCCGCGGCACTCATTGGCGAGGACGCTGACGACGAACTCGCTGAACGCGACGATGAGGAACAGTTCGACATCATTCTCGAAGAGGCGAGTCATGTCGTTGCCGACATGCTCAAGCCGATAGAACTACCGTCGAGCCGTCTCGTGGAGACGACGCCGGACAGTGCGCTATTGTCCACGCGCCCTAAATCGGCAGCTGAAGCCCGGGTCGACTAAGTCCGCCGTGGCGGAACTTCCTCCGCGGCGACGAACAGCGCGAGGCGATCCATCCAAGAAATGATGTCGTCAAGACTGTAGGCCGCGTTCGCCGCGCTCGGATTCGGGGTGACGAATACCGCCGCGCCAGTGGACAGACGCGGCTGAGCACCCCAATCGAGCGCCTTGAGCCGGATTCCCTCGGCATGCTGCATGAAGTTGCGGTAACTGATCTTGCCCTGGAACCACACCACCTGCGGAGCGAGTGCTTGCAGCTTTGCACGCGCGACCGGCGCCCATTCGCGGAAATCGGCGGCCTTGAGGTCGCCAGCGCCACGGCTTGGTCGTTTCACGACATCCGTGAAACCGATTTTCTCCGCAGCGAGCAAACGCTCCATCGCGGCGACCCCCGGCGGGTAGTTCGCGCTAACGAGTTGTGAGCGATTCAAGGCTCGCCAGAATCTGTTCTGCGGGGTCGCGTACGGATACCGGCTGCGCACGGAGTTCGGTGACGGGTTCAAACCTACGGAGATAATCCGCAGCCCCGGCGCAAGATAATCAGGCAGCGTGTCCATCACACTCGCGCCTACCCGCCGGCGGACCGGCGCGGCGGCAGAATTTCGTCGATAATACCCTGCATTGTCATGCGTTCGAGGATGTGAACATGCCCACCGGGTTCGCTTACGATAGTGCGTTTCTTGCCCACGACACGGGCCCCGGCCATCCGGAGCGCCCGGCACGCGCCAGCGCGATTATGCAGCATCTCGAAACGCTCGATTGGTTTTCTGCACTCAGCCGCTACACCCCGCGACCGGCAGCGCGGCAATGGGTGGCCGCGGTGCATTCAGAAGACTATATGCACCGGGCTGAAACCGCGTGCAATGCGGGCCTGCCGTACCTGGACTCGATGGATGTCGCGATCTCGGCCCGGTCCTACGAGATCGCACTGCTCGCCGCGGGTGCGCCACTAACCCTGGCCGACGCGCTCGTAGCCGGTGATATCAATAACGGATTCGCACTCGTGCGACCGCCGGGTCATCATGCCGAGCACGACAGTGCGCTCGGCTTCTGTTTGTTCAACAACGTCGCAATACTCGCGCGCTACCTGCAGCGACACCACGGCTGCGACAAAATCGCGATTGTCGATTGGGACGTCCATCACGGTAATGGTACGCAGCACACGTTCGAATCCGACCCCAGCGTCATGTACGTCAGCACGCACCAATACCCGTACTACCCCGGGACGGGCGCCGCTTCGGAACAGGGCGAAGGGCGTGGCAAGGGCACGGTGGTGAATTGCCCGATGCGCGCCGGCGCCGGCGACAAGGCCTATGAACTCGCCTTCACGGAGCGGATCATGCCGGCGCTGGAGGCTTATGCGCCGGAAATCATTCTGATTAGCGCAGGCTTCGACGCGCATCGCGACGATCCCCTGGCGGAGATTAATCTGTCGACAGCGGCGTTCACGTGGATGAGTGAGCGGCTGCTCGAAATAGCCGACCGTCACGCCAATGGCCGGATCATTTCCTTGCTCGAAGGCGGATATCATCTCGCGCGGTTGGGCGATTGCGTCGCGGCCCATCTCGCCGAACTGCACGGTGCGGCTGAAACATAGTCGCAGCAACCGTCGCCTATCATGCCGGGTCGCGCCGCTGCGGGTGTGCTCCGGCCTCCTTGCACTCGATGCGCCCGGGTAGCACGCGGGACCGCGTTGCGACATGCCGCCTTAATCATGGTGTTACACGTCGGAGACACCGAAAGGTCTGCAAGAGCGCTGCGTCCATCGCGACGAGCCCACGGCGGACGCGGTGGTCAAGCGCTGTGACAACGTCATCAATCTGCCACGTTCTCGCCGGTTTCGCCGCGCGTACCGACCGACCCGTCATGGTGCCGCAGGTGTCCGTCGACTCCCTCAGCTCGTGCCAGACCTGCGGCACACAGCGATCGAAGTTGGCGCAAATTAATGCGAGCCACTCCGTCCGGCAACGTTTAAGGCTGCTTCTGCGTGGCTTCGCGCCACTGCTTAACCAGGATCCGAAAGATATCGGATTCCGTGACCAGCCCCACCAGCGCCTGCGACGTATCGAGTACCGGCAAGCCGCCAATCTTGTTCTCGAGCATCAGTTCCGCCGCGTAACCAAGCTCATCGGCCGGACTCACCACGATAAGCTCCCTGGCCATGACAAGATCCACAACAATTACGTCGAGTTTGTCCGACAGTTCGTTGAACGACAGATACCGTCCCACCTCGACCGGCTTGAAACGCAGAATGTCGCCGAGCGTGATCATGCCCACGAGTTGATCACGTTCAAGCACCGGGATTCGGCGGAGATGATTGACCGTCATCTTCTCGTACGCTTCCGCGAGGGACGCGTAGCGTTCCAGTGTGACCAGGAACGGGGTCATACAGTCGGCGACCGGCGTCGCCGCAAGCGGTGTACCCATCCGGCTATTCTCCATACGTCTTCTGCGCAGGCTAACCCCCCGCGCCGCTGGCGCGTTGATCCGGATCAAGCGCATTTCCCACGGCCCGGCAAAATCGTCCGGCCTGCGCCGGTAAACAGCACAGTGATATACTGGGGGGTCACTCGTCCCGCTGAAAAGTACCTGGAGTAGCTGGTGAAAGTTGTTGTCAGAATCGCGCTCATCGCCATCGTGATCGGTGGCTTGTGGTTCGCGATGCAAACGCTCGTGTCAAAAAAGCAACGCGACCTCGAGGCGTTCGCAAATATACCCCGCGCGTTGCCGACAGTCGAGGTGGGACCTGTCACCGTCGAGCGCTGGCAGCAGTACCTGTACGCCGTGGGGTCATTCAAAGCGGTGCAGGATGTCAGCGTAACGAACGAAATCGAAGGCAAGATTACCAGCATCCGGTTCACTTCAGGAGAGCACATCGACGCAGGTGAAGTGCTAGTCACACTCGACACGAGCGTCGATGCCGCCGAACTCGAGGCGCTGGTCGCCGAGCAACAACTCAATGAACTGCAGTTTGAGCGCTCGAAAAAGCTCCTCCGGGACAAGACGGTCTCAAAGTCCGAATTCGACATCGCCGCCGCACGGCGGGACGAGGCCGCTGCCATGACGCGCGCGAAATCGGCGGCAATTGCCAAGAAAACCGTACGCGCGCCGTTCTCGGGCGTACTCGGTATCCGTAAAGTCGATTTAGGCGAGTTTCTGGAAGCCGGTGAAGAAATCGTCAAACTGCAAACGGTCTCGCCTATCTATCTGGATTTCGGCACGCCGGAGCGATTCATCGACAAGGTGAGCGAAAACCTCCCGATCGAGGTCGAAGTTGCCGCCTACCCTGGCGAAGTCTTCGTTGGACGCCTCGTGGCCATCGAACCGGGCATCGATCGGGCCACGCGCAACATGTTCATGCGCGCCGAGTTCCCGAACCCCGATGGTCGCCTGCGTCCGGGAATGTTCGCCGAAGTTCGCGGTCTGCTGCCCGGCATGCAGGACGTTCTCACGATCCCGGAGACCGCAGTGACCTACACGCCTTACGGAAATTCCGTGTTCGTCGTCGAAAAGTCCGACGATGGCGCGCGCACCGTCAGACGCCTGATCCAAACCGGTGAAATCCGCAACGGGCGCGTGGCAGTAGCGAGCGGGCTCGAGAGCGAGGACATGATCGTCAGTACGGGCCACAACAAACTTCGCAATGGCATGCTTGTCGAGGTCGGACAATCCGGCACGCTGACAACATCGATGCGCGCGCAATGAGACGAAGCCGTTCCACCACGCGCCAAGGCAGGACACCGCGGGCATGAAATTCACGGATATCTTCATCCATCGCCCGGTACTGGCGAGCGTCGTCAGTCTGCTGATCCTCGTGCTCGGCATCCGGGCGATCGCATCGCTCGAGGTACGACAGTATCCCGATACGAAGAATACCGTTGTCTCGATTACGACGACGTATCCTGGCGCCAGCGGTGAACTCGTCAAGGGATTCATCACCACCCCGCTACAGCAGGCTGTCGCCGAAGCGGACGGCATCGACTACCTCACCTCGAGCAGTCGTCAGGGAGTGTCCAAGATCGAGGTTTACATGAAACTCGATTACGACCCGAAGGACGCCGTTGCCGAAATCCAGGCGAAGGTTGCGAGCCAGCGCAACGTCCTGCCTCGCGAGGCGGATGATCCCGTGATCGACTCCGAAACCGGGGATTCCAGCTCGCTCATGTACATCGCGTTCTACAGCGCGAGCATGGACCCGTCGCAGGTGACGGACTACCTGTTACGGGTGGTGCGGCCGAAATTGCAGGCGATCCCCGGGGTTGCGAAAGCAACGATGTTCGGCCACAAGACGTTCGCCATGCGCATTTGGCTGGACCCGAGAAAAATGGCCGCGCTCGGCGTGACTGCCGGAGACGTGCGTCAGGTGCTGCTGTCGAACAACTACCTGTCCGGTGCGGGTGAAACGAAAGGTCAATACGTCGCGATCGATTTAAGCGCGACGACCGATGTCACACGGGTCGAGGATTTCGAGAATCTCGTCATCCGGGTTCAGAACGGCAATCTCGTGCGCCTGTCGGATATCGCAAAGACGGAACTCGGCGCCGAAGATTACGATTCCGGCGGTTGGTATAACGGACAAACGGCTGTTTATATCGGTATCGACCCCGTGCCGGGCAGCAACCCGCTCGAGGTTGCGCACCTTGTGCACGAGACAATGCCTGAAATCACCGAACAGATGCCCGAGGGTATGGCGGCGAAGATCCCTTACGATGCGAGTGAGTTCATTGAATCCTCGATCAAGGAGGTGTTCCGCACGCTTGGCGAAGCAGTGCTCATCGTCCTGCTCGTGATCTTCCTTTGTCTTGGTTCGGTGCGCGCCGCGTTGGTACCTGCTGTGGCCGTGCCACTGTCGATCGTCGGTGGTGCCTTCCTGATGCTGTTGATGGGGTTTTCGATCAACCTCCTCACCCTGCTCGCGATGGTGTTGTCGATTGGTCTGGTCGTCGACGATGCCATTGTTGTCGTCGAGAATGTTCACCGGCACATCGAGAACGGACTGTCCGCCTTCGATGCGGCGATTGTCGGTGCGCGTGAACTGTGGCTTCCGATCATCGCGATGACCACCACCCTGGTTGCGGTATACGCGCCAATCGGTTTCATGGGCGGACTCGTCGGCTCACTGTTTATCGAATTTGCGTTCGCGCTTGCCGGCGCGGTGATCATCTCCGGCATCGTTGCGCTGACTTTGTCACCCATGCTGTGCGCGAAAGTCTTCAAATCCTCGCGCCACGGCCGCTTCGAGCAATTTGTCGAGAACTCCTTTGCCCGCCTCTCGCGTATTTATGGTGCGGTGTTGCATCGGGTTCTCAATTTTTCTTCCGTCGTGATCGTTTTCGGCATCGCGGTCCTCGTGTGCATTTACTATCTGTTCATCATGTCGCAAAGCGAGCTCGCGCCGACGGAAGACCAAAGCATCCTCTACGTCTCCGGGCGCGGTCCCGAAACCGCGACGATCGACTATACCCGTCACTACGCGCATCAGGTTATCGACGCCTACGAAACGATTCCCGAATACAAAGAGAGCTTCTTCATGCTCGGGTTCGGCGGCGCGCCGAATGCATTGTTCGGCGGCTTCAAGATGACCGCGCCGGAAGACCGCGAACGCTCGCAATCAGAAGTCGCGCCGGAACTTCAGAACAAGATGACCGCGATACCCGGCATGCAGATCTCCACGTTCCCGCGTCCGAGCCTGCCGGGCGCCGGTCGCGGTTTGCCGGTTCAATTCGTGATTCTCAGTGCGGCTGACTACGCCGATCTGGACCGCAATTCCGATGCCCTGCTCGACAGCGCACTGGGCAGTGGAAAATTCATGTTTCTGCAAAAGGCGGTGGAATTCACGCGCCCGAAAACAAGTATTGTGCTCGACCGGAACCGCGCCGGGGCATTGGGCATCGATATGGAAGAAATCGGACGCGCGCTGGCACTGTTTCTCGGCGGCAACTATGTCAACTGGTTCAACTACGAAGGGCGCAGCTATAAGGTTATCCCGCAGGTCGCCCCGGAATTCCGTCTGGATTCGAACATGCTGCAGGGATACTACGTCCGCGGGGAGGCCGAACGCCTGATCCCCCTCGCTTCTCTCGTGTCATTCGAGGACATCGTCGAACCGAGCGACCGGACGCAATTTCAACAACTGAATTCACTCATCCTGCAGGGCGTTCCGGCACCCGGAGTGACGATGGGTGATGCGATTGCGTTTCTCGACGAGGAAGCGCGAAAGCTGTTACCGCGCGACTACTCCTGGGATTATGCGGGCATGGCGCGACAGTACGCGCAACAGGGCAACGCCCTGCTCGTCACGTTCTTTGTTGCGCTCGTGATCATCTATCTTGTCCTCGCCGCGCAGTTCGAGAGCTGGCGCGACCCACTAATCATTTTGATGTCGGTCCCCATGTCGATCGCCGGCGCGCTGTCTTTCATCGCCTGGGGTTTTGGCACGATTAATATCTACACTCAACTGGGACTGATCACACTCATCGGCGTTATTGCGAAGAACGGGATCCTGATCGTTGAGTTCGCGAACCGGCTGCAGATTCATGAAGGACTGGCGAAACGCGAGGCTGTCGAGCAGGCGGCGATGACTCGCCTGCGGCCCGTATTGATGACGACGATTGCGATGATAATGGCGATGACGCCACTGTTAACGGCAACAGGCCCCGGTGCCGCGAGCCGTTTTCAGATGGGGCTCGTGATCACGACAGGCCTCGGGATCGGCACGGTTTTCACGCTGTTCGTCGTGCCGGCCTATTACCTGCTCATTGCCCGTGATCATCGGCACACCGAGCCGGACACCGTACCAGCGAGCACCGAGACCGCGGGCGAACCCGCGGGCTGATTCCGCCGGCCTGTCGCCCGGCATCCCCTGAACGCTCAGGCTTGTGCTTTCGCCGCGCGATTGCTGAAGAATCGCTCGCAGTATTGCCGGGGTTCGTCCGTCTCGTAAGCCCGCGCGAACGCGCTGAGACTGTCGTTGATGGCCGCGTCGATTCCCGGCGGTTCCCAGCCGTTGCACAAGCGTTTTTGCGACCGAATGGCATTTGGCGCGGCTTCGACAATATCGCCCACGGCCTGCGCAATAGCTGCGTCAAGATCACCGTCGCTAACATACTGCTCGATGAAGCCAATCCGGGATGCCTCGTCGGCATCGATAAGGTGGCCGCGAAAGACGAGTTCACGCGTCTTGCCGTGTCCGATCAGGAGCGGCAACAACGTCGCCTCAACAACGGAGGGAACCCCGACCCGCACCTCCGGCATGCCGAATACCGCCGATCCGTCGCAGGCGCGAAAATCGCAGGCGGCGGCAATCTCCATCCCCGCACCGAGGCAATGTCCACGAATACGGGCGATCACCGGCACCGGGAATGCGCGCAGGCTTGCGCAGAATTCATGGATTGCGCCGACGAAATCGGCGGCATTGTGTGCTTGCAATGCCTGCAGCTCGCGCAGATTGGCACCACCGACGAATGCGTCGTCCAGCCCGCCTTGCAACACCGCGCAACGGACGGTCGGGTCTTCGCGCATCGCGGCAACACCAGCCGTGCATGCGCGCATTGTTTCGATCCCGACGACATTCAGCCGCGTTTGTCCGTGGACAGTGAAAATTGCCACATTGCCGCCGCCGTGGGCAACTGTTTCACAGGTGAATCCTGCGTTCGTGCTCATGCAAATTACTCCGGAGTTCTGGGCCACCACGCTGCAGCGCCCCTGGGCTGAGCGAAGCGGATGGATCGCCCGTGCTCGGCAACGTCGCGGGCGGCGGCGAAACAAGAAAAGACTTCAAACCGCGGCGTCCGCGCGGAGGGGAATGGGGGCACCAGCGCAATTCCGGCTGTCGCTAGCATCCGGGTTTGATCACGGCTTTCGGCGTGCCGTTAACGTTAACCCGGATCCCGCGGTCGGCAAGGTCGGTAGGACGCAAACAAATCAGCGCCGTGCCTGGCCCGATCCAGCGTATGCCGATGTTGCGGTCTGTGAACGGCACACCGTCGTTTGCGAGCTTCGTTTCAATCAACCGTTCGCGTTTGCTCGAGCCTGCGCGTTCAAGGTAGACGGATACCGTGTGGCGCGCGTGCGGCAACGCCGGCACGGTTACCGTTACTGCGAGGCGGAACTCGCCGGCGGGTGAAGCCACGGTCTCGAAATCCGACTCCGTACCACCGCACGCAGTCAAAACCAGTGCAAGCGTTGCCCCCAGCATCGTCCTTCGGTTTCCGGATCCGCGGCGTTTTACCATGAGTTTGCCCTCGTTTTGCAGCACACTTTCGCCTGCATTATCGCGCCGTTATCGCTGCTTGGAGGTGAAGCATAACGCAAGCCCGGGCAGCGTCGCTGCGCCGAATCGGTAGTGCTCGCCCGAGCCGTTGCGCTGCTGTGCACAAACGGGCTTGCATTATAAAAAAAAAGCGGTAAATTGCGCGGCTCGCAGCACGAACGAGGACTTTGTGTCTACTCGCCACGGCATTATTGAGATTTTTAACTGGGCTCATTCGCGGCACGGGGACTATAACGGTCGGCGGGCCGTTAATCAGCACCCCAAATCGCGCAACGCATGCGCCGGGTTATTATCATGGACCAATTTGCTCGTCCCTGGGGTCAACACCTCATCCTCGACTTCAATGGCTGCCCGCGTCACACACTGACCGACGCCAGTCACCTCCGTAACTGGGTCACCGACCTTGTCCGCGCTATCGATATGCGCGCCTACGGTGAACCGATCATCGAACATTTCGCAACCGACTCTTTTGAAGCCGCCGGTTTCACGCTGCTGCAGCTGATCGAGACGTCGAACATCTGTGCGCATTTCGCCGAGAATCTTGGCCAGGTGTACATCGATATTTTTTCCTGCAAATCGTTCGACAACGATGTAGCCGAAGCACTGTGCGCACAGTACTTTGAGCCGACATCGGTGCAGCGTTTCGCGCTCGACCGGGGGGTGTTCAGAGACGCCCTGGCTCAGGCGGTCTGATGGGCGAGGTACGCTTCATCGAGGAACTGCACGACGGCAAAGCGTTCCAGGGATTTCGAGTCGAACGCGAATTGTTTCGCGCGACAACGCCCTACCAGGCAATAGAAATCGTCGAGACGGAAGCGTTCGGACGTGTCCTGATCCTCGATGGTGTCGTGCAGACGACCGAACGCGACGAGTTCGTGTATCACGAGATGCTCGTCCATGTGCCGATGTTTGCGTGTGCCGCTCCGCGGCGGGTGCTGATCATTGGCGGCGGTGATGGTGGTTCCTTACGCGAGGTTCTGCGCCACGACATCGAAGCGGTGGACATGATCGAGATCGACGAAGCGGTTGTTTCCGCGTGCAACGAGCATCTGCCCAGCCTGAACAATGGCGGAAAAATTTACGCCGACCCGCGCGTAAATCTCGTAATCGAAGATGCGTTCGTCTACCTCAAGCGCGAAAACCGCCGTTACGATGTGATCATCAGCGATTCCACGGACCCTGTCGGTGCTGGCGCGGTGCTGTTTTCCGACGACTACTACCGTCTGTGCGCCGATGCCATCACCGATACCGGCGCCATGTCGTTCCAGGACGGCGTGCCATTCCTGCAACCGCAGGAGTTGCGGCAAACCATGGCATCGCTGCGTAAACTCGATTTGCACGCAACGTGCTATCAGGCCCACGTGCCGAGCTATTACGGTGGCGCTATGGCGCTGGCTTTCGCCACCCGCGATGCCGGCGTTTTCGCGCACGACCTCGCAAGCATTGAGCGTCGCAATGCGGCTTACTCGATACCGTTCAAGCATTACTCGCCCGCTCACCACGTTGCGAGTTTTGCGTTACCGCGCTGGATCCAGGCGTTAACCGAGGAAAAACATGAACACTGATACAGACCACTTCAAACAGTCTGAAACTGGCGAATACTACGCTGGCGATCATCTGCTCGTGGAATTCTGGGGCGCGGTCGCGTTGAGCGACATCACACGGATCCAGACGACCATTGAGGCCAGCGTGGAAGCAGCCGGCGCTACCCTGCTGCATTCCTACTTCCATGCCTTTGGTGATGGCGGCGGGGTCAGCGGTGTTTCGGTGCTGGCCGAAAGCCACATTACGATCCATACCTGGCCGGAGCGAGCCTACGCGGCGATCGATATCTTCATGTGCGGCGATTGCGACCCGCGAGACTGTCTCGAAGAACTGGAGCGAACGTTCCGGCCGGCACGGATGGAAACCCGCAGCCTGCGCCGTGGAGAAGTGCCGGAGCGAGTACAGGAAGTCGCCTGATCGTTCAGTCTGACGGATACCCTGGCGGCCGGCGCGTCGCCCTCGTGTCCTGCGACGGCCGCCAGGTGCCGGTGCCGTTTAGCGCTCGACACCCAGACGTTGATGCCACTCGGCGATCGATTCTTCCGGGTATTCATCGAACACCTGGTCCGCGGCGTCTGGCGCGAGCGTTACCCATGCCGCCTTCGATCCGACCATCAGATGCGTTCGTTCCGGCGGCACGGGTAGTTCCGTATCAACCGCCGACGCGAACGGGTGTATCAGCTCCGGCCAGCGCGGGTCCCACAGCCACAGGGCCGAGCCACACTCACGGCAAAAATGTCGCTCCGCAGGACTGGGCACGCGCTGTCCGCTTTCCGGATCGGATATCGGGGCGTGGAATACCGCAGTGTGTTCGCGACCGCTGACCGTCAGCGAAGCCGCGTCGCCGCCGAGGTTGATTGCGTACCCGCCGGCCCCTGCAGTCTTGCGACAGATAGCGCAGTAGCACAGGTTGAACGGGTACGGGTGCGCTGAATCGAGCGTAAATCCCACCTTGCCGCATGCGCATGAGCCTTCGAGTTTCATGTCAATAGTTCCTTCAGTGCCGCGTCGATAAATTCGTTGTCCGGCGGGTTAATCCCGAAGCCGGCGGTATGTCCCCAAGAGGACGGGATCGGCCGTAGTTCCGCGTGCGGCATTTGCGCCACCTCAAGCGCGTTGTCCGCAACGCGAAAATACAGATCCGTCGCGCCCGGCAACACGATCGCACGTGCCGTAATGGCACCCAGCGCGGCGGCGAAGTCGCCGTTGAATTCAGGGTTCGCACTGATATCTCCGGCCCGCCACGTACTGGCCATCGCCAGCAGGTCATTCGCGTCGTTGTACAGGAAATATCGTTGCGTCAGGCGCACAACGTCTTCTACCGACGCCAGGCCGATCTCGCGATACAGCTTCTCGCGGAAAAAGTCCTGCGAGAAGAACCAACCCGCGTAGACGCGACCGAATGCAAGCAAGCCCTTCAGCGGCGGCTGCTCGTACCAGCCATCATTGAACGCCGCATCGGTCTGCAGCGCGCTCACCGGGCCGTCCAGCATCACCTGGTTGTGGGTTGAGGTTCGCGCCGACCCGCACACCGGTGCGATCGCCTCGACCAGATCCGGGTACAGCGCCGCCCACTGGTAGGTCTGCATCGCGCCCATCGAGTAACCGACAACGAGACGGATCCGGTTCACCCCCAGCTCCCTGGTGAGCAACTCGTGCTGGGCCCGAACATTGTCGTACAGCGTCATCAAGGGGAACGCACCGCGACCATGCGGTAGCGGCGTATTGCTCGGCGAGGAAGACAGTCCATTGCCGAACATGTTCGGAATGACGATGAAATATTTCGCCGCATCAATGAACCGATCCGGTCCGAGAAAATACTCGGTATCGCTGTGACGACCGCCGTAAAACGTGGGAATCACGATGACGTTGTCGCGGTCCGCGTTAAGCGTTCCGAACGTCTTGTACACAATCCGTGCGTCGAGCGTGATCCCGGCCTGGGTCGTGAATCCGGGGATCAGATACTCTGCGCCATCACTCATCAGTGTCTCCTGTAGCTGCTTGCGCCCACGCTAGCGAGCGGCAGTTCCGGGGTCAAGCCGCCCCTGCACCCTTGTGGCCTTCGCCGTCACTGGCCTGGCATGTCAGAATGGCGGTCTCGACCGCGGGGCGGCGAGCGAACGGAAATCAAGGAGCACCTGTCACCATGCCAGTCTATAAAGCGCCTGTCACCGACACCGAATTCGTCCTCAACGAAGTGATCAATCTCCAGCAATACACGGGTTTACCCGGCTTCGAAGAGGTAACCCCGGATCTCGTCAGCGCCATTCTTGCCGAAGGTGCGAAGTTCGTCGAAGAAGTGACCCAGCCGCTGAATCAGGTCGGCGACGAACACGGCTGCACGCGCCACCCCGACGGCACTATCACCACGCCTCCCGGATTCAAAGAGGCTTATGACGCGCTCGTTGCCGGCGGCTGGGGCGGGCTCGCCGCGGATCCCGCGTATGGCGGCCAGGGACTGCCTCACGTTATTGCGAATGCGTTCGAGGAATACATGATTTCCGCAAACATGGCCTTCACGATGTATATCGGTTTGACGCAAGGCGCAATCGCGGCGATTACTGCGGTCGGTACAGACGAACAAAAACAAACCTACATCCCGAACCTCGTTGCAGGCCGCTGGAGCGGCACGATGAACCTGACGGAGCCGCACTGCGGTACGGACCTGGGCTTGCTGCGTACCCGTGCAGAGCCACAAGCCGACGGCAGTTTCCGTATCACGGGGACAAAAATATTCATTTCGTCGGGTGAGCACGACCTGACGGAGAACATCATCCATCTCGTATTGGCGAAGATGCCCGATTCGCCGGATACCGTGCGCGGCATTTCACTGTTCATCGTGCCAAAGTTCCTCGTCAACGAAGACGGCAGTCCTGGTGAGCGTAACGCAGTGTCGTGTGGCTCGATCGAGGAGAAGATGGGCATTCACGGAAATTCCACCTGTGTCATGAATTACGATGGCGCCACCGGCTACCTGATCGGCGAAAAAGACAAGGGCATGCGCGCAATGTTCATCATGATGAATGCAGCACGCCTGGGCGTGGGTTTACAGGGCCTCGCGCAGTCTGAAGTTGCCTATCAAAACGCTGTTGCGTACGCGAACGATCGTCTGCAGGGTCGCTCCCTGAGCGGCCCGAAGAACGCAGATGGCAAGGCCGACCCGATTATTGTGCATCCCGACGTCCGGCGTATGCTGCTCGACGCAAAAGCATTCAACGAAGGCGCCCGCGCGCTGACGTTGTGGGGCGCACTGCAGGTCGATCTCGTGCATAGAGGTGCGAGCGAAGCCGAACGCCAGCGCGCTGATGATTTGATCGGCTTGCTGACCCCGGTCATCAAGGGCTATTTCACTGACAAGGGTTTCGAGAACGCGTCGAACGCGCTGCAGTGCCTCGGTGGCCATGGCTATATCCGTGAATGGGCGCTCGAGCAGTTCGTCCGCGATGCGCGAATCGCGATGATCTACGAAGGCACTAACGGCATTCAGGCACTCGACCTCGTCGGGCGCAAGCTCGCGCTCAACGGTGGGCGCGCACTGCGCACCTACATGGGCGAATTGCGCGCCTACGTGGAGAATCATAGCGACAATACGACAATGACCGCCTACACAGAACCATTGGCGCACGCCGTGGACGATCTCCAGCGCGCCACGAGCTGGCTGATGAAAAATGCCATGACGAAGCCGGAGAATGCCGGTGCCGGCTCTGTCGCCTACATGCACCTCATGGGGCTCGTGTCACTCGGTTATATGTGGGCCCAGATCGCGCAGGCGGCGCACGCAGCGCTTGATTCCGGATCCGGCGACCGCACGTTCTACGCTAACAAGCTGATCACGGCGCGCTACTTCTTTTCGCACATGCTGCCCGAAACTTCGATCCACCTGACCCGGGTTGAAGCCGGCGCGGAGAACATCATGGCGCTGGACGCCGCGTCATTCTGAGCGCGCCACGGCCTGATCACAGGATTCCAGCCACTTAGTGGGGAAACGCACCAGGATTCGCATGCGACATTTCGACGACATTCATGCCATCGCCGTGAACCGCAAGGGCGGCGAGAAAGCGCTGGCCAGGCTGCTGGGTAAACCAGAAAGCCGCGCGGCTTTGCGCAAGATCCCGGACGACCGCTGGCTTAGCGGCATGACGAAAAGCGTATTTCGGGCGGGCTTTGTCTGGCGGGTTGTCGAACACAAATGGGCGAACTTCGAACGCGTGTTCGGTAACTTCGACGTTCACGGCGTGGCCTACCTGCCCGACGAAGCGATCGAGTCCATGCTCGAGGATCCGGCGATTATCCGGCATCACAAGAAATTGCTCGCAGCGCGCGAGAATGCCGCATTCCTGCTCGACCTGGCCGCTGAACACGGGTCGGCGGCAGCGTACTTCGCCAATTATCCAAATGAACAATTCGTCGAATTGCTGGACGACCTGAAACAGCGCGCGTGTCGTATGGGCGGCACATCCGCGCAATATTTTCTGCGCGAGATGGGGAAAGACTCGTTCATCCTGTCGCGGGATGTGGTGGCAGCATTAAAGCGGGAAAAGATCATCGACACCGCCGCAAACTCCAAGCGGGATCGTCGCGCGGTGCAGGAGGCGTTCAACCACTGGTGTGAACAATCCGGGCGCTCGCTCTCGGAAGTCAGCCGCATACTCGCCATGAGCATCGAGTCATGATCCGGATCCGCGAACTCGATCACGTCGTACTGCGGGTCTGCGACATGGAGCGGATGATCGACTTCTACCGTGGCGTGCTCGGCTGCACACTGGAAAAGCGCCAGGACAAATTCGGGCTCGTGCAGTTGCGCGCCGGGAACTCCCTCGTCGATCTCGTTGCCGTCGACGGGGTGCTGGGTCGGGCCGGTGGCGCACCCCCGGGGAACGGCGGCCGCAACGTCGACCATTTTTGCTTTCGCCTCGACCCGTTCGACCCAGAAGCAATCACAGCACACCTCGAAGCCAACGGAGTCAACCCCGGCGAGCTTGCGTCGCGTTACGGCGCGGAGGGTCAGGGTCCGTCGTTCTACATCACCGACCCCGAAGGTAATACAGTCGAACTGAAGGGCCCACCCGACCTCGGTATTTCGGCCTGACGCCGACGAGCGCCGAACCCGTGAACGCAATCGGGCCGGCGCCGGCCGGCCCTCGCGCGGATTAAATCAGGAGCAAACATCGTGCAGTCTCATAGCGGGAGGAGCCACAGCGGGCGCAAGCAGGAACCCGGATTCGAATGGAACGCACTGCGTTCACTGGCACCGTACTTGTGGCCCGCCGGGAATCTGGCGGTCAAACTCCGCGTCGTCATCGCACTCATCATGCTCGCCTGCGCGAAGCTCGCCACCGTATACGTGCCACTCGTCTATCGCGACATGGTCAACCTGTTTTCGACGCCCGAGCGCGCAGCCATTGAACTGCCGATCGCCCTGCTCGTTGGCTACGGTGTACTGCGCGTGCTCTCGATCGCGTTCGCCGAACTGCGCGACGCGGTGTTTGCGAAAGTAGGTCAACGGGCGATTCGCGATGTCGCACTGAATACATTCAAGCACCTGCATGCGCTGGGGCTGCGTTTCCATCTCGAACGCCAGACCGGCGGCCTGTCGCGTTCGATCGAGCGCGGCACGAAAGGGATCGATTTTCTGCTCACATTCATGCTGTTCAACATCCTGCCGACGCTGCTGGAAATTACACTCGTTTGCGGCATTCTTTGGGCGCTGTTCAATATCTGGTATGCGCTCGTCACGCTCGCCACGATCATCGCGTACATCGGCTACACGCTGTTCGTAACGGAATGGCGACTGCAATACCGCCGCCGGATGAATGAAACCGACCAGGAAGCCAATACGCGTGCCATCGACAGTCTCATCAACTATGAGACGGTGAAGTATTTCGGCAACGAACGCTACGAAGCAGAACGTTTCGACCGCTCACTCAAGCGCTACGAATCCGCGGCTGTCGTAAGCAAGACTTCCCTCGCCCTGCTGAACATCGGCCAGGCCGGGATCATCGGCATCGGACTGACGATAGTCATGGCGATGGCGGGTAACGGCGTCATCCGCGAACAGCTGACCGTTGGTGATTTCGTCCTTGTCAGTACGTATCTGATCCAGCTGTACATGCCGCTGAATTTCCTGGGCTTCGTTTACCGGGAAATCAAGCAATCGTTGACGGACATGGAAGCCATGTTCCATCTGCTCGATGTGCATGCGGAAATAGAGGACGCGGCTGACGCCCCGGCATTGCGGGCCGGGCCGGGCGACGTCGTTTTCGACCATGTTACGTTTGCTTACGACGAACGGCGCACGATCCTGCACGATATCAGTTTTCACGTACCGGCCGGCCATCGGCTTGCAATTGTCGGCTCGAGTGGTGCGGGTAAATCAACCATCTCGCGCCTGCTGTTCCGCTTCTATGATGTCAACCATGGCACCATCGCGATCGACGGCCAGAACATTCGCGACGTGCAGCAGAAAAGCGTACGCGATGCGATCGGCGTTGTGCCACAGGACACGGTGCTGTTCAACGATACGATCTACTACAACATCGCCTACGGTCGTCCTGACGCAACGCCCGCCGAGATCGAAGACGCTGCCCGGCTTGCGCGCATTCATGATTTCATCGTCCAGTCTCCGGACGGTTATCAGACCATGGTCGGTGAGCGCGGTCTCAAGCTTTCCGGCGGCGAGAAGCAGCGGGTGGCGATCGCACGCACGATTCTGAAAAATCCGCGTATCCTGCTGTTCGACGAAGCGACTTCCGCACTCGATACCCGCACTGAACGCGAGATACAGGCCTCGCTGCGCGAGGTTTCGCGTGGCCATTCGACGCTTGTCATTGCACATCGTCTGTCGACGATTATCGATGCCGACGAGATAATCGTGCTCCATGAAGGTCGTGTCGCCGAACGCGGGACGCACGCGGCGCTGCTCGACAGCGAGGGTTTGTATGCGGCGATGTGGCGCCGGCAGCTCGAATCGGAAGACCTGGAAAACGCACCGGACACATTACCGAACGGTATTGAGCCCGCTTGACGTGCGCAGTTAAGCGCGCCGACCAAACGACGGAGACCGGAATGTTATGACAAGAATTGGTGACAGTCTCGACGGCAAGAGCGTCCTGCTCACGCAAAGCGAAAGCTTCATGGGTCCGATACTCAAGCGCACGTTCACCGAGCACGGCGCGAACGTTACGTGCGATCCTGCTCCCTTGCTAACGCCGGAAATGCCGACAGAACTCGTCACGCGGGCCGGTGTCGTCGACATCCTTATCGCGAATCTCGCGGTGGCGGCGCCGAACACCCCGGCCGAGGATGTCGGCGACGACGAATGGCGGACCGTATTCGCACATCTTGTCGATCCCCTGCCGCGCCTCGTGAAGGCTGTGCTGCCGCAGATGATTGAACGCAAGGCAGGCAAGATTGTCGTCATGGGGAGTGCCTCGGCCTTGCGCGGCATGAAGCGTTACTCCACGTACTGCGCCGCTCGCGGGGCGCAGGTTTCCTACGTTCAGGCCGTCGGTGCGGAGGTCGCCCGACACAACATCCAGGTGAATCTGATTGCGCAGAATTTTGTCGACAACCCGACGTATTTCCCGCCCGAGGTGCAGGCGCTGGACGCGTTCCAGGCGCGGCTGGCCCGTGAAGTGCCTGCCGGCCGGCTCGGCACGCCGGAGGAAGACGCCCTGTTCGCCGTATTTCTCGCCTCGAGCGAGGTTAATTTCTTTGTCGGCCAGGCGATACCATTCAGCGGTGGCTGGGCAGTTTAGGGTGATGCCGGCCGCTGCTCTCGAAGCCGGTATCCCGCGGGGTTGACGCCAGTATGAAATTTCTGCTCACCGTCGTTCTCTCCTTGCTCGCCGCGAGTGCGCCGGCTGGGCCAGCGGACTCGCCCGCCCCGCTCTGGATCGACGTACGCACCGCCGCGGAATACGCAAGTGGGCACTTGCCGGGCGCGCGTAACATCGAGTTTGATCGGATCGGTGCGCAAATCGCCGCCGTCACAGAGGATCGCGACCAGGCCATCGTACTGTACTGCAAGAGCGGTCGTCGCTCCGGTTTCGCGAAACAGACGCTGCTCGATCTTGGCTATCGCAATGTGCACAACGCCGGCGGGGTCAAGGACGTACTGCGTCGCACCGGCAGCGAACCGGCTTTTGGCCCTGACTGCACTGCCCGCGAATGCTGAACCCATCAAGGTCCGACACCCGGGTCGCCACCCGTGGCCGGGGCCGGCGGCGCTGATCTCGCGCGACGCGCCGGCATGCCCTCTTTGCGGCGTGTGCCGCGAGTCGGAGGCGGCCGCATAAGTTCAAGATTCAGCAGGGGATTCCGCTAAAGTTGAATGCCCCTCAAGGACACTCCGAGCTGATGATTGCGAACGTTGCCACCCTTTCCATCGCAGACGGGCCGGATGTATCCGCACCGGTGGCAAATACCCCGGACATCGCCGAATCGGCCGTGAAACCGGCGCTTGAGCCAGCATTCTGGCAATGGACGCCAGCAAGCGGCGAGTTCCGGATCACGAACGCAACTCCGGGGAATACCTGCCCCGGGACGCTCGCGGCCTTGCTCGCGGACGTTGCCGCCGCCGATCATGAGCGGGTTGTCGAAGCGCTCGCCGCGGTTGTGCAGACACCTTCGGATCACCTCGATATCAGCTACGACACGCGCGGCCCGCATAATCATGACTGTCGGGCGCGCATGCTGGGGCATGTCGTCGCACGTGACGCCGCGGGCTGCGCCGTGTCCGTATCGGGGGTAACGCTGGCGACCGAATCGAGCACGCCTGAGCAACCCTGGGCGGGCCCCACACTCAATCTCGGGCTGGCGTTCGAAGGACCGCACCAGGGCGTGTGGGAATGGAGCGCGAGCGACAACCGTTTCGAAGCCTCGGCTCAGTGGCGCGAGTTGTTCGGATATTCCGAGGAGAATATCCGCAATGAATTGCGCGACGTCACCAGACTTGCGCATCCCGACGATCTGAAGTCGACACGCAGAGCATTGATCGCGCTGATGCGGGGAGATGCCGAACGCTACGAAGCGCAGCAACGCATGCGCCGGCGCGACGGTCGCTATCTGCCGTGTCTCGCCCGCGCGCGTGTCATTGAGCGCGACGCGAACGGCCGGGCATTGCGCCTGGCCGGCACGCATACCGATATCAGTCCCGTCGTGGAAGCACAGGATGCCCTGACGAAAAGCAACGCCACGCTGAGCTTCGCGCTCGAGCACGGCCGCCAGGGTATCTGGGAGTGGGACTGTGGCACTGACGCATTCAAGCATTACGGCCACCTGAGAGACCGCCGTCACCCGGCAAGCCGGCGCACCATCCGAACCGGCCGCGACATGCTCGAGTGCACGCATCCCGATGATCGGGAACGTATTCTGGCAACGCTTGCAGCCTATCTGCGGGGCGACACCGAAGATTATGAAGTCGAGCAACGGATCGTGCTCGACGACGGCACCTACCGTACGTTTCTTGTCCGCGGGCGGGCCCTGGAACGATCCGGCGACGGCCGCGTCCTCCGTGTGATCGGATCAACCATGGATATTTCGGAGCTGAAAGCTGCCTCGCAGCGTCTGCAGCTCGCACTGGCGAACGGTCGTCAGAGCATGTGGGAATGGACCCGGGAGCACGATGCCTTGTCGTTCTCGGAAAGCTGGTCCGCTTTGTATGGCGGTGCGCGAGTCACCGCGGCCTCGACCCTGGCCAGCTTTCGCGACCGCATCCATCCCGAGGATCGTGCCTGCGCCCGTGAAGCGCTCAGCGCATTGCTCGAAGGGGAGCAGGCGGACTACGCGATCGAATTGCGCTTCCTTACGGAATCGGCCGGATATATCTGGATCATGGAGCGCGCGAGAATCCTGGAACGCGACGCATACGGCCGTGCCGTGCACGTCGCCGGTACTCACGTCGACATCACGGAACAGAAAACCGTTGAGCACGAGCTCAAGCAGTCGCGCCGCCTGCTCGCGCTCGTGATCGACACGATCCCGTCGCTCGTATACTGGAAAGACACACAATGCCGTTATCTTGGTGTCAATCGCAGTTTCGCGAATGCGGTAGGCCTCGAGAGCCCTGAGGCGGTAATTGGCCTGACCGATTTCGACCTGCCCTGGAAACTCGACGCGGCAGAATTTCAGCGCGGCGATCACCAGGTCATCAACAATGGCGAAGCCTTCCACCAGGTCGAGAATATCTACACTGACCTCGGTGGCGAACAACACCATCTCGATACCGTAAAAACGCCCTTGCTGGACGAGTACGGCAACACGATCGGCGTTCTTGGCGTATCCGAGGAAGTCACGGCGCAACGTCGCTATGAGCGACAACTGGAGAAATTCGCCGAACGCATCACCGGTGCCGCACATGGACGTCTGCTGGACGCACTCACTCGTGCAGCGGTCGAAATGTCTGGTCTCGCGATTTCGTTCGTGGCCAAGGCCAACGAAGATCGCACCACCGCCACGATCGTCTCGAGTTATCCTGAAGACCTCGAATTAACGGGACATCGTTATGAGATCGATGGTTCTCCGTGTGCCGAGTTGAGAACGCGGGAACTGCACATTTATCCCGACAATGCGCACCTCGCGTATCCCGATGATCCGGACTTCGCAAAGCTCGGCGTTGTCGCCTACATCGGGCGCCGTCTCGTTGACCAGAACCACGAACCGATCGGCATCATCGGCCTGCTTGGACGCAAGTCCGTTCCGAACCCGCAACATGCCGTCTCCGTAATCGATATCATGGCGGCGACCGCCGCTGCGGAGTTACAACGCGAACAACGCGAATCCGCACTGCGCGAAAGCGAGTTGCGCTATCGCACCACGTTCGACAGCGTGCCCGTGATGATTTGCACCCTGACCGATGAGGGTCGCATCGTTGATGCGAATCAGGCCTGGTATGCGGCAACCGGTTACACCGCCGCGTCCACGCTCGGCCGCCACCTCGCACAATTCTTTGGCGCCCCGGAGCAAACTGCTCACAAGGTAGCGTCCGCCGGCTCACCTGCCGGGATCCCGGCGAACGCCGACCCCCTCGACCTGCGTTGCTGTGACGGATCGACGATCCAGGTTTCGTATAACGAAGGTCGCCTGGCGCAGCCCGGGTCCGGCGGCGCGATCGTCGCGGTGCTCGAAGACGTCAGCCATAAACTATTCGCCGAACAACAGCTACGGCTCGCCGCTACCGCCTTCGAAACCCATGAGGCGCTCGCGATCCGCGATGCCGGCAAGCGAATTATGCGGGTCAATGAGGCATTCCGGCAGATCACCGGCTACACGGACAACGATGTCATCGGCCGCCTGCCGAGCCACCTCGAACGCCGCGACAGCACTTCTGCGGAAGCACAGATCTGGGCGGCTGTCGATGCAAACGGGAAATGGGACGGTGAACGCATCAGTTACCGCGCCGACGGCACCGAATTCGCCGCCTGGCAAACCATTACCGCCGTACGCGATGACGACGGCACGATCACTCACTACGTCGAAAACTCAACCGACGTCTCGGAGCTCAAAGCAGCGCTCGCAGAAGCCCGAAAGCTTTCCTTGTTCGATCCACTCACGGCACTGCCAAACCGTCGTTACCTCTCCGACCGGCTCGAGTCGAGTATCGCGCAAGCCCGTCGCAACGGGATCAAGGGGGCGTTGCTGTTCATCGATCTCGATCAGTTCAAGCAGATCAACGACTCCCTCGGTCATGGCGTCGGAGACGAATTGCTGGTCCAGGTGGCGAAACGACTGAAGCGTCTTATGCGCAAGGAAGACACCATCGCCCGGCTTGGCGGTGACGAGTTTGTCGTTATTCTGAGCGACCTCGGCAGCGATAATGAGCGATGTGTCGAGCAGGCGAGTCGGGTAGCGGACAAGGTGCATCTCGAGCTCGGCAAGCCGTATGAAGCCGAGAATCACGAATTCAACGTCACGCCGACGATTGGCATCACCCTGTTTCCTGAAGACGGCAAGGCTGCCGATACGATCTTGCAGGAAGCGGATTCCGCGATGTACAAGGGCAAGGCGGACGGTCGCAATACAACGAAATTTTTCCACCCGAGCATGCGCGCCGAATCGCAGATCCGGCTGGGACTCGAACGCGATCTGCGCACCGCGGCCGAGCGCGACGAACTGTCGCTGTACTTCCAGCCGCAGTATGATCGCAACGGTAATCTGTTCGCGGCGGAAACCCTGCTGCGCTGGAATCACCCATCACGCGGTTTCGTGCCCCCGGATCTTTTTATTCCTATCGCCGAAGAATCCGGCCTCATTCTGCAGCTGAGTCACTGGGTGTTCGCCGCCGCACTCGACCATCTCAGGCGCTGGGAACGCAACGGCGCGCTGTTTATCGAACACCTTGCGATCAATGTGAGCTCGCGCCAGTTTCGCTCGTCACACTTCGTCACCGAAGCGCGGCGCGAGATCGTCGCTGCCGGCGTGCCCGCCGATCGGATAGTTATCGAAGTGACGGAAGGAACGGTAATCGAGAATTTCGAGGAAACCGCCGAACGTATGCGAACGATGCGGGATATGGGGATCCGGTTCTCGGTGGACGATTTCGGCGTCGGCTACTCGTCGTTGTCCTATCTGTCACGCCTGCCGCTGGATCAACTGAAAATAGACCGCTCGTTCGTAAGCAATGTACTCGGCGATCCGAACAACGCGGTCATCGCAGAAACAATAATCGGCATGGGCAGAAACCTGAAACTGCACACGATCGCCGAGGGAGTTGAAACCCGGGCTCAATTCGATTTTCTCAGGCAGCGCGGCTGCGACGGATTCCAGGGCTATCTGTTCTCCGAGCCGGTACCGGAGGCTGCGTTCCTCGCGCTGCCTCCTGTCGCGGACGCCTATTGATCGACGTAGAATTTCGTCATGATCCGCCACTGCCCGTCGATCTTTGCGAGCTGAAAGGCATCCGTGTAGCGACCGTCGAAATCGAAAGTGGCCTGGGCGCCAACGTCGCTGTAGATGTTTACCGACGTTATCTCGCCTGTCAGTGACGGATTCGGTTTGCGCGCAACCCATTCATCGATGACTTCGCGCATCGGCCGCGACGATGCCACCAGCGCCCCCTGCCCGTCTTTCAGATACCCCTTCATGTGCGCCTGTTCAACCACGAATGCGCGCTCGAGGCGTTCCCGGTCGGCCAGCCGTAGTCCGTCGAAGTAATCGTCCAGCGCGGCCTTGATACCCTCGTAGTCACTTGCCCTTGCAGATGTTGCGGTCATCGTTTGCAGTCCTCCGGATTCGGTTCACATTTTGTGCGCGCTCCAGGCCACACCGGCCGGGGTCGCCCGCCAGCCGGCGCGCGAGGCGGGCATGACGTGCAATCTAACAGCCGCACCCTCCGCTGTCAGCGCCACCGGCTCGCCGCCGTTCGCCCCGCGTCGACGCACCGCGGCAGCAGCTGACGCTGGGCGTCACTTACGGTTCCTGGCACCCCGCTGCACGCACGGGTGAGCAACCCGTAAAACAACACGGCACCTGTGCGCCTGTCGCAATCCGGCCACGAAACTGCCGACGGCACGTGATCACCATCACGCTTTTCACCTCTTGCACGCGCGAGTGACAACGCTGGCCCAAAGCTTGCTCCTTCTGTTTTGTACATGACGCGAACGGTTCGGAAACAACGCATGAACGTGAACAAGCTAAGCCTTTTTATCCTCGGCATTATCGTAATGTTCGGCAGCGCACTCGCCGAAGCCGCGGTCACGAGCGAAACACGCACCGTGAGCGGAGACGTCAACGCGATATTCCTGTGGGCGGCCGATCCGGACGATGTCCGATTTGATGCGGCCGCGAGCGACTTCAGCACACTCTCCGGCTGGACGCTCGATCGTGATCCGGCAAACAATCCGTTCAATGACAACAGTGCCTGGGTGCTGACCGCGCCCGGCTTCGAAAGTGGCGGCGGCGCACTGGGCACTAACACAGCAACGGTGCAGATCGGTTTTGATTATGTCGTCGGCGGCTTGTTCGGGGTCAGTGCGTTCCAGTACCAGTTCGCCCGCGTGCTGTTCGACGGCGTAAGCGCAACGGTCCAGTCGTCCGGCGCGCGAACGCTCGTGCGTTCCGCGATCGTGAATACCGGACTGAATTTCGGCCCGTCGCTCAACGCTGCACAGTTTGACGCTATCGACAGCTACTTCGCAACGATGCCGGCCGCGGCCTCCGTGCCCGTTCCGAACGCCATCATCCTGATGGGTTCGGCCCTCACATTTGTCGGCTATTTCAGGCGCCGCCAGCTTCACGTGCGCGAACAGGCGATCCCGCGCGCCTGACACGCGGCCGCTACCGGACTCCCTCCCCTGGCGCCCTTACGGGCGCCTTTTTCTTTCCCGCTCGATGTGCTTTGCTGCATCCCCATGCGCAATCGCATCGTGTACTACCCGCTCATGCTGACAGTCGGTTTGCTGGTGCATTTCAGTCCGCCCGTTGCCGCCGGATTCGACGCCCTGGCCGCCGCTATCGATCGCACACGAATCGAGCACGATATCGGGGCGAGCGCTTTTTTCGTCGTCAGCAGCGATACCGTTCTTGCGCTCGAAGCGTTCGGCACCACGGCACGCGGGTCCGATCAGGCAATGACCCCGGATCACCTTGTTCGTATTGGTTCGATTACGAAGACCATCACCGCACTCGCGACAATGATCCAGGTCGAAAGCGGCCGCGTGTCGCTACAAGCGCCAGTGGCCGCAATCCTCAACCCGCCGCCGTTCACGAACGACTGGTCCGCGACACATCCTGTTACCCTGGCCAATCTGCTCGAACATACGGCGGGTTTGCGCGATCTGTCGGCACGCGAATTTGCCTTCAACAGCCCCGTCACCCTGTCCGTGGCGTTCGCCGTGGATCCGGCTTCCCGCCGCCTGCGCTGGCCCGCCGGCCTGCACTCGTCCTATTCGAACTCCGGCGCCGGAATCGCAAGCGCCGTGCTCGAGAAAACCTCGGACCTGCCGTTCACGGTGCTCGTCGAACAGACGATCTTTGATCCCCTCGGCATGGCAAGCGCAACATTTGCGCACGCTCCGTCAGTGCAGGCGCGTCTGATCCGCGGTTATGACACTGACGCACGGACGCCGATCCCGTACTGGCACACTTTGTATCCGGCCTTCGGCGGCATCAACGTATCCGTTCGCGACATGATTCCCTTCGTGCAGTTATTTCTCAACCGCGGTCGCCATGGCACCGAAACACTGCTGACGGAACGTGGCATTGAACGCATGGAGACTCCCGCAACCACACTCGCAGCCCGCACCGGTCTGAGGTATGGCTACGGCCTCGGTGTCTACGACTACGAGCGTCATGGCGTAGCGTTTCACGGCCACGGCGGTGACGCCGATGGGTATCTCGCGCACTTTGCTTATTCAACGCGGCTGGACCGCGGTTACTTTGTTGTCATCAACGCCTTCAAGCGCGGCGCGTTGCGACGCCTGCGACGACTGATTGAAGATACCCTGATCGCAGACCTCAGCCCCGCCGCACCCGCTGCAATCACCGCGCCCGACTCGGCACATTTGCATCGACTCGCCGGCCGCTACGTTGCGGTTACGGCCCGCTTCGGGCCGCCCCATGCCGCCCCGGGGCTGGAATTCCGGGCGGTGACAGGCGGTCTCGTTATGGTGACAGCGAACGGCACACGCCGGAGCCTCGTTCCCGTGTCGCCCTGGCAGTATCGGTTTGAGACGGAATCGCGTGCAACGATGGCTTTCATCACCTGCGCGAAGCGGATTTATTTTCAGGGCGACGTCGGCAATTTCGTCAAGCGCGACGAGCCCGGCGCGAATGCGCCACCATGTCTCCCGGCGACGCTCGCGAACGACGTTACGCGCTGATGACGCAGCGCACCCCGGTGCCACCCATACCGCAATAACCGCCGGGATTCTTCGCCAGATATTGCTGGTGATATTCCTCGGCGAAATAAAACACCGGCGCCGGCAGAATCTCGGTACTTATCTGTCCGCGCTTTGCGGCCTCGAGTGCATGTTGGTATTCAGCGCACGAACGCAGCGCCAGCGCGTGCTGGTCCGCATCACCCGTATAAATACCGGAACGATACTGCGTGCCGACGTCGTTGCCCTGGCGCATGCCCTGGGTCGGGTCATGGCTTTCCCAGAACACCTGGAGTAATTCGCGATAAGACACTTTCGCGGGTTCGTAGGCGACCCGCACAACTTCATTGTGCCCGGTCATGCCGCTGCAGACTTCCTGATAGGTGGGATTCGGCGTCAGACCGCCAGCGTAACCGACGGCCGTTGTATATACGCCGTCAAGCTCCCAGTACCGTCGTTCGACACCCCAGAAGCAACCGAGACCAAATACCGCAAAGCGCAGGGATTCGGTTTCCTCGGGTTCCATCTCGGTGCCGAGCACGTAATGCTTCGACGGGACGGGCATTGGCGTATCACGTCCCGGCAGCGCATCGGCCGGCGACGGCAGCGACTGTTTTCTTTCGAGTCCAAACATGATCAGCCTCACTGGATAGATTGAGCGTTACACTTGCAGCCTAAGCGGTTTCATCCGGAAATCAAGTTATGACCCGCCGGACACAGCATACGTATTGCGTCGTTCCGGGAGGAAACTAGCGGGCTTGGCCCGTTACCTGCCGCAGGATCGTGCGCACATCACGCGCGACCTGCGCAGGCCCGGTACCGGATTTGCGCACGTAGACGACCCGACGCGCCGCATCCACGATGAGCAGCGCCGGCGTGCCCTTAACCCCGTACTCTGCCGCAACGGCATCGGCCCGGAGCAACAGTTCGAAGCCAAAGCCGTGCTCACGCACATAGGCGACCGGGTCACCCTCTTCCCAGATGTTCAGGGCGTAGAACGTCACCTCGTCGGCGGCGAATTCCGCCCGCACTGCATCCAGTGCGGGCATCAACTCGCGGCAATAAGGACACCAGGTGGCCCAGAACAGTAATACGGCCGGGCGCCCGGCGCTGTGGGTCGTGAAGTTTATCGCGCCACCCGCGGCGGATTCGAGGGTCCAGTCCGGCACTGTTTCCTGCGCCTTCGCGCCGGGTACAACGGCCAGCAGAATCACTACGCACACCTGCAGCATGGATCGGCGAGAGACAGCGGATACTGGCATTGTTAGCCCTGCAGTGCGGTTCGGATGTATTATCGCGCCTGGCCAAACCGGGTCTCCGCCGCGCGCTCGCTGTCGACCGGGCCCGGAACTTCCGTTCACGCCGTTAATTCCAACAGGGACCCCGGCACTTTACGCTCATGGACTGACATCTTGAAGACCTTGCAAGCAATACCATTACTGCTGCTCCTGTTCGCGGCCGGACTGGCCGCGGCCGCGCCTACCCGCGCGCAGGATCGCGAACCCCCGAGTCCTGCCAACCGGAGCACGTTCTCGATCATGTTCGAAAACGATTTGTTCGTGAACCGGGATCAGCAGTACACGAACGGCGTGCAGCTGAACTGGCTGTCATCGGATCTGAATCACTACGCGGAAGCGCAGCGACTGCCGGCTTGGTTGCTGCCGGTGGTGAGAAAAATTCCACTGATCAACGAACCCGGGCGGTTGCATAACGTCGGTTTCAGCATCGGGCAGAAGATCTTCACCCCGGAGAACACCCAGAGTTCCGCTCTCGTCGTCGATGATCGCCCCTATGCCGGATGGCTGTACGGCGCCCTCGGGTTCACGAGCAAGACCGTCGGCGTGAAAGATCTGTTCGAAATTCAGTTTGGCATTGTTGGCCCCGCAGCCCAGGCCGAAGAGGCGCAGAACTTCATCCACGACTTGCGCGATCTGCCGTCGACGCGCGGCTGGAGCCACCAATTGCGCAACGAGCCGGCGTTCGCGCTCGTGTACGAGCGTAAA
This sequence comes from Gammaproteobacteria bacterium, assembly GCA_965216305.1. Classification (GTDB taxonomy): domain Bacteria; phylum Pseudomonadota; class Gammaproteobacteria; genus UBA11873. The sequence goes on from OZ244144.1 coordinate 2,535,666, forward strand.
TGGCGCCCCCTGCGCAGCGAGAACGCAACGGGATTCGGTTATGACGTGATCACGCATGTCGGGGCCGCGGCGGGCACCGTGCATACCTACGCAAACGTTGGGCTGGAAGCACGCTTCGGGCTGAACCTCCCCGGCGATTTCGGTACGTCGGCGATCCGTCCCGGCGGCACCACGAATGCGCCCGCCACGGTGAACGACCCCCGGCTGCGCAGTACGCGCGCGTACGGTGCGTACCTGTTCGCCGCGGTCTCGGGACGCCTTGTCGGTCGCGATATCTTTCTTGATGGCAACACGTTTCGCGACAGCCATAGCGTGGACAAGGAAATTGTCGTCGGTGATCTCATCGTTGGTGGCAGCTTGATCTTCAGGCAGTTCAAACTGTCCTATGCACAATATTTTCGCAGCCGCGAGTTCACGCAGCAGGACAAGAACAACAATTTCGGATCTATCAGCCTGTCCGTTACGTTCTGAATATCCCGCCGTACGGGCAGGCCACGACAACCGAAAAACCGATACTCGAAACGACGACTCTGCGTTATGCTCGGTGCTCACGGAATGCGCGCGGGAGGTCGTTATGACAGATCGGATCGAGGTGTACTGCGACTCTCAGGGGGTGTGGTATACATCTACGAAGCAGCGCCTGATCAACGCCGGCATCGCCACCGAGATTATGTTCCCGGTCGCCGAGGAAGCGTGGCGAGGCAATGGCCCCGAGCGCGAGCCGCACGAACTGCTGTGGTCCATACAACGCGTTGCCGGCGGCCGCTACAAGGTGATGTGGAGCCTCGCCACCGAACAGGCCGACTGAACGCCGCACGCGGCGCGTAGCGCGCGGCCGCCGGCATTCTCGCCATAATCATGTTGCATCCCGTTTCCGTTTTCATTGCGCTGCGATATCTGCGCACGAAACGCAAAAACCGCTTCGCCTCGTTCGTCTCCATTGCATCGGTACTCGGCGTCGGCCTTGGGGTTGCTGTACTGATCATTGTCACTGCCGTCATGAACGGGTTCGAGAAAGAAGTGAAACGGCACATCCTGGGAATGACCTCGCACGCGGTCGTGTTGCAGCCGGGTGCTGTTCTGCGCGGCTGGGCAGAAGTGCGCGAGGAGATCCTCACCCGCCCGCATGTCGTCGCCGCGGCACCGTTTATCCGTGCCGGCGCGATGCTGAACCATCGTGGCAACGTTCGCGGAGTATCGATTCAGGGTGTCGATTTGCAACTTGAACATTCGGTCTCGAGCCTGCCCGACGCCGTCGATCCCGCAGCGTTTGCGACGCTCGGCACCGGCGCGCGCAATATATTGCTCGGCCAATCACTCGCCGAGGCGCTTGAAGTCGAAACCGGGGACACAATCACGCTCGTCGCGCCACGCTGGCGGCCCGGCGCCGGGATCGAGCTACCGCAATATTTTCCGCTTACAGTGACCGGCACGTTCAGCGTCGGCATGCATGATTTCGACGCAGGCTTCGCGTTGCTCTCGCTTGCCGATGCCGCGAGCATCTTCGAGCTCGGCGACGGGGTATCCGGATTGCGCCTGCGTTTCGACGACCCGGATGCCGCACCGCACGCCGCGCGTACCGCGGCGACCGTGCTCGGTGACGGGGCGAGCGCTGTCGACTGGACCCAGTATCACCGCAACTTCTTCCTCGCGCTGAAATCGCAGAAACGGATCATGTTCGTGATTCTTTCGCTCATCGTTGCCGTGGCGGCGTTCAATATCGTGGCCTCGATGATCATGGTCGTCAAAGAGAAAACGCGCGACATCGCGGTACTGCGCACGCTCGGTCTCAGTCGCCGCGCAACGATGTTTATTTTTGTCGTGCAAGGGATAGTGATCGGTGCTTTCGGCGTCGCACTCGGGGTAGTCCTCGGCGCCCTCGGCGCGAGCCGGGCGAACGAAATCGTCGGCACCATCGAACGAATATTCGGCATCCAGTTCATCAAGCCGGATGTCTACTACATCAACTACCTGCCCGCCGACCTGCGCTTCGGCGATATCACGACCATCGCCGCGATCGGATTCATCATCTGCGTTATAGCAACGTTGTACCCGGCGGCCCAGGCCGCGCAAACTGCGCCGGCAGCGGCACTGCGCTACGAATGAGCGCCGCAGCGGCTCTTGTGGTCTAGAGCAGCCAGTTGCGGAAAATTCTCAGCGGCCAGTCGCGGTGCCGCGCAAGCGCAAAGCGCGTGAGTTCGTTCATCAGGCTGTCGCCGAGCGCATGAATTTCCGCGTACGCCTCGCATTGCACCGGATCGCCGATGGCACGGGGGCTCGCGTCAATCAATTCGCGCCGAATGTCCGGATCGGACAGCCGCGCGTGCACATCGGCATAGTCGGCGAGAAATTGCGCTGCGTCACTATCGTCGTACTGCGCAAACACAAACAGCACGCGTTCGAGCGGCGTTTTGTCCAGCTGAGGTAAGAGCCAGGCGGTGTCCCCACTGGCCTGCCGCTCGTGTTCGGCGAGCAGGAACAGGAGTGCAGCGAACGTCACGATGCGGCTCGAACGGAATTTAGCCTGACGCAAGAGCCAGCCGTCGTCGTCCGAGCGCGTGTACTTGAATTGTTGCCACCCGGCGTAGGCGTGCAGGTAACGCGACAGATCGTTGATCAGATGCGTCCAGCCCGGTACGGGCGACTCGCCAAGGTACCAGCGGAGAATGTCCTCGCGCAGTGTGGCGAACCGCGGCGCGCGGCAAACCGGCCGTCCATCCAGCAATACCTGGATCCGGGAGCCGAACAGTGCCGGGGATTCCGTGAGGCTGCCGCGTGCGAGCGGATCGAGGATCGGCGCAATCCCGATCGGGCGTGCGTAAATGCCGTCGGCTTTAGGCGCGCGCACCCCGGCTGCGCCAAAAGCGCGAGCGAGCCCCGGAATCGGCTCATTCGAGCCCGGGGTCACAGCATCTACAAACACGACAAGGTCGACATCCGAAACCGCCGAGGCTTCGAGGCGTCCGAGCGATCCCGCTACCACCGCGGTTACGAGTGACAGCCCGGCGGCGGAAAAACAGGGTTCGAGTGAGTGCTGCAACTGCTGCAGCACCGAATCCGAAAACCTGCGCGCCTGCCACAATGAGGCGTGGCGGGGCGAAATGCTCACATCGACCTCGCTCACCCGCGTCGCCAGCATTCGGACTCGTGGCCGCGTCGACGTGCCGGGTTCAGCCCCCGGGACTTTAGCCACGATATTTCACAACCGTCTTTATTGCGGCGCACAATCATCCGACTATAATACCTCGCACTTTCGCCACAACGACCTCGAATACGTATGGATATCAAGGGAAAAATCGGCATCATCACAGGCGCCGCGAGCGGCATCGGCCGCGCCGCCGCGCAGGAAATGAAAAAGCACGGGATCGGCGCCCTCGCACTCGTGGACATGTCCGATGCGGTTAACGGCGTCGCCGCGGAGATAAACGCGGCGTACGGTGACGAAACCGTACTCGCGTTTCAGGGCGACACCACCGACGAAATGTTTCGCAAGCGTGTCTTCGACACGATGCGGCGCGAATACGGCGCGGTAAACATTTGCGTACCGGCCGCCGGCATCACGCGTGATGCGCTCGCTGTTCGGGTCAACAAGGACAAGGGCAAGGCGAATATTTACCCGATTGAGAACTTCCGCCAGGTCATGGAAGTCAATCTCATCGCGCCGGTGTACTGGGCGCTCGAACTCGTGGCGCAGATGGCCGAAGATCGATTTACGCGTGGATTGAAGCAATGGGATCCTGCCGAAGGCGTTCAGGGCGTCGTCGTGTTCATCGGTTCAGTCTCGTCCCAGGGCAACAAGGGCCAGATCTCCTACGCGACGACGAAGGTCGGGCTCGAAGGCGCCGCGGCCACGCTGATGAAGGAAGCGATGTACTACGGCGTCCGTTGCACCGTCATCCATCCCGGGTTTACGGATACGCCGATGGTGCGCTCGCTCGGTGAGGACTATATCAATAACCACGTGATTCCGGCGACGCAGATCGGACGCCTGATCCGGCCGGAGGAAATCGCCGACGCGATCTGTTTCCTGATCCGCAATTCGGCCGTCAGCGGTCAGTTGTGGGCAGACGCCGGTTGGCACCCAATGCCCACCTGAGACGCGGGGATCAGCGTCGGCGCGTCGGCACGCATGGTTTATTCAGCGAATACCTTCTTCAGTAATTCCGTTGTGCGAGCTGCGGGATTGGCGCGAATTTTCCGCTCCTCCTCGCCGACCATATAGAACACGCCGTCGAGCGCCCTGTCCGTCACGTAATTGCCAAGATCCAGTTTATCGGTATCCACGAAGGAACTCGCAAAACTCGCCTTGTCCACCATCGCCTGGTATTGCTCGGTGACCCCAACCTCGCGCACAGCGGCGTCAACGAGCGGGCGAAACTTTTCTTTCAGGTCATCCGCACTCGAACGTTTCAGGAACTCCGTAGCCGCATTGTCGCCGCCGTTCAGGATGCCCTTCGCGTCGTCGATCGACATTTTGCTGATCGCCTCACCGAACACCGCGGCCGCTTCCGGCACGGCGCGCTCGGCGGCGTGATTCATGCTGGCGATGAATTGATCGGCACGCGCGTCCTGACCCAGCGTGCGCAGCCCTTTCTCGACCATCGACAGATGATTCGGCATGGGAATCTTAACGTTTGCATTACTGAGGAAGCCATCCGGTTTACCGAGACGCTCAACCGCCGATTGCGCACCTTTGCCCAGCGCTTCCTTCAGGCCTCGCGCAATCTCGTCGCTCGACAGGCCCACCGCCTCTCCGGCTTGCGACAAGGCGCCGCTTTCCATGACTTCGCTACTTTTCGCCTTGAACAACTCCTTGAACGAATTCCAGTCCGCCGTCGCGACGGGGCCGAATGCGAGCGTGAGTGCAGCGGTAATGCCGATAGCAGCGTGTTTCCCTGATTTCATCGTGCGACTCCTGTGTGGACGCTGCAAGCGCGACCGGCTTAGTGTTCGGGTCCCGGGCCGCGGTAGGTGCAACCGTGATCGTGGCCTTCCATCACGACGATCCGGGCCAGACCCGGGATCATCGGATCGATTTGTTGCCAAATCCACAATGCGAGATTTTCCGACGTCGGGTTTTCGAGCCCCGGGACCTCGTTGAGGTAGCGATGTTCGAGGGCCTGTTTAACCCCGCCCACAGGCTCATCGAGTTCGGCGAAATCGATTACCCAGCCAGTGGCCGGATCGACTTCACCTTCGATGTGAACTTCGATATCAAAAGTATGACCATGGACCCGCGAACACACGTGTTCCGGTGGCAGTTTCGGCAGACGTCGCGCGGCATTGATCGAAAATTTCAGGAATAATTCCATCACCCAAACGATGATAACACCGATGAACGCAAACCTGCCGGGTCGACGTTTCCGCACGTGGCCGCCAACGCCGTGAAAGCGTTCGCTGTGCTGCGACGGGAAATCGCGTTCTATCGTGGCGTACTCCGCGACCCGCGCACGCCGGCGATCTCGCGCTGGTGTTTGCGTGCGGCAATCGCCTATCTCTTGAGCCCCCTCGATCTCATCCCGGATTTCATCCCGGTGCTGGGACAACTCGACGATGTCATTGTCGTTTCCCTGTTACTTGCAATCGCGCGCTTCTTCGTCCCCGCACAAGTGCTCGCGGACCATCGGTCCGACGCCGATCCGGCACCGCCCGAAGCGACAGTGCTCGCCAGAGATGGCGCGCGTGACGATCAAATTCCGCTCAACGACGACTAGCAGATGCCGCTAAGTACACCAGGAAATAGTTCCGCTGTACCTGCGGTGTGGCAGTGCGTGGCCAAGGTTCGCTCACGGGCCCGTTGAGGGCTTTCAATCCGGGGATAGACATGACGCAACCGAGTGAAAGAATTCTCTGCGTCGATGATCAATCAGAGATCATCGACCTTCTCCATCGCCAGTTGCGCGACAGTTACGACTGTCATTTCGCCGCCAGCGGCGCGGAAGCACTCGGCGTGCTCGATGCTGCCGGGCCGTTTGCCGTTGTCGTCGCGGATTACTCTATGCCGAATATGGACGGGATTACGCTGCTCGGTGAACTCAGTAAACGCGCGCCCGATACCGTACCCATCATGCTCACCGCGTACGGCGACATCGATGTCGCCATCGCAGCGCTGCACAAGGGAAATATCTTTCGGTTTTTGCGCAAGCCATGGGAAAGCGACGACCTCAAACGGGCAATTTCGGATGCGCTCGATCACTATCATCTGATCGCCAATGAGCGTCGTCTGAAACGGGAGCTGGCAACGGCTAACGCTGAGCTCGATGCGCGTCTGGCAGAACTCGACGAGACGAATCGCCTGCTCGAATACTGGGTGGAATTCAGTCCGGCTGTGCTCTACAGCCTCTCGGTGGAAAACGGCAAGGCGCACCCCTCATACGTCAGCAAGAACTTTTCCCGGCTCACCGGACACGAACGGACCGCATTCGTGGTTGCGCCAGACTTCTGGGGCGAACAAATCCATCCCGACGATCGGACGCACTATGAGGCGATGCTGAATCGCCTGCTCGCCGGCGAAGTCCTGGAGCAAACGCTCGAATACCGTTTCGTACACGCAGCCGGTCAACCCCGGGTTGTACTCGATGCCATGCGGGTGATTCGAAACCACGCGGGCAGGCCTTTGGAAGTGGTGGGCGCGTGGCTGGATACGAGCATGCGACCGGAATAGTCAAAATGTCGCTCGTCCCGGATAAGATAATTTAGATCAAATAGTTAACGTAGAAATCGAAAATAAATACCTAAATTAAATTGTTAGAAAAGTGATTTAATCTCCTGTATTTAATAAATATCTTGACCACACATCTCGAATGCGATACAAATATCCACGGTAACTGATTAATAGCTATCAGTATTTCTCGTATGTATTCGAGGGTCTGGTCGATGGATAACGTCTCCAGTCGTAAAAATGTCGCCGCGCATAGCGCGGTTATGCCCAATTTAGTCCCTGTAGTCGAAACGCAAGCCGATAATAAGATCCGCAACGGATTCATCCGCCATCCCCAACAGTTTCCACTGGAAGCCAGGCGCTTGCGCCGTTGGAGTCGGTCAACACGGATGGAAACCTCGACGGGCGATATCGGCCTGAGCTTCGTCTCTCGCAAATACATCCCCACCGGCAGCGCGATGGAGTTGTCGATCCCGTTGCGTGGCGATGTACAGAAATTCCACGGCCACGTCGTGCTGGTCCGTGAAATCGTCGGCGGTTATGAGATTGGCGTGTGGCTGGCTTCAGCGGATGAAGCCAGCCGTGCACGTCTCGTCGAACAAATTTGCGAGCTTGAATGCTCACTTCGATCAAAAGACGGTGCAACAGCCGCGAGAACGAAACAGCATGCCGCCGCGCCAGCCGCTATTGGCGCGTTCTCCAAGCCATTGGCGAACTAGAGGGGAATCCGACGCCGGGCCCGAGCCTGGCTCGTGCGCTCAGGCTTTCGTCTCTTTCTCTGCGCCAACGCCCTGCCCGGCAGTTTCCGCCTCCGTCTCCGACGTCGGTGTGGCCTTGTTTTCGGGGTGGACCGCATCAATGGATCCGCTCGCCGCCGGTTCCGCGTCGTCATCTCCACTAGCCTCGGCAGCTTGCGCCGCCCCATCATTGTCTGCGCCCGGCTGAACCGGCCCGGTCGGCCCCTGAGCCGCGGGGTCGTGCGGTGCCTGCCCGGCATCCATAGCGTCCGGCTGATCGGGTCCGGTCGGCCCCTGAGCCGACGTGTCAAGCGGTGCCGGCCCGGCATCTATAGCGCCCGGCTGAACCGGCCCGGTCGGTCCCTGAGCCGCGGGGTCGAGCGGCGCCGGCCCGGCATCCTTAGCGCCCGCATTCGTCGCCGGCACCGCAATAGCTTCCGCCGCGGGTTCCGCGTCTGCTGCCGGCGACCCGGCCGGTAACAACCCGGCACGCAAGCTTTCTATCTGGGTGCGGGCCGTGTCCGGATCACACAGGTTCTGTGCGCCCGAAGCCATGTGCTCGTAGACTGCCCGATATTGCTCCGTCATGTCGTGTAACAGGCCCGCCGTTGTCTGGAAATGCGTATTGACGTCTTCCTTGTACTCACTGAGCTCTGTGCGCAATTCGGCCGCCGACTTGCCGCCACCGGCGCGACGCTGCCGTTCCTGTGCGAAGACATAGCCTCCGAACGCCGACACGACGCCCATGATGACCAATAAAATGACGATAGTTTCAACTCCGAGAGTCAGCATCAGATCTCCTTATCCGGCGTGATCATGCCGGGTGTTACAGGGACATCGCCGCAATAGTCTGGCGACGACAAGAGCGCATCGATTCCACACCCGCGAACGGTCGTCGGCGACCGGCCGGGCCGATTCGGCGCCGGGAATCAGTCTGTTGCCATGGTGAGACAGCGGTTGCTCCGGCGGCCTTAGCCACCCGGGCAGCGCCGGTTTCGGCGCAACGACGACGTGTGTAATGACTGCGACTCGTTATAATCCGCCCTCTCGCGGCGCGCGCAGGCAGGTCCCGCGCGCTTTTCCTTCCGACAGGTGGACGGTACATGGAATTCCTCATTGATTATGGAATATTTGCGGCCAAGTTTCTAACGGTCGCGGTGGTCATCGTGCTCGCACTCGGCACGTTAATCGTGCTGTTCGCGAATCGTTCGCAGAGTTCCACGACCGAGTCGATCGAGGTGAAAAAGCTGAACGACAAGTTCGAGGCCATGCGTGACGCGATCGAGGCCGCGATGCTGCCGCCCAAAGCCTGGAAAGCCATGGTCAAGCGGCGCAAGAAAGAACGCAAACAAGCCGTTGACCGCACCACGGAGGACGCCCAGACACGGGTTTTCGTGTGCCGCTTCGACGGTGACATGCGCGCCAGCGGTGTCACCTCCTTGCAGGAAGAAGTGACCGCGATTCTCTCTGTCGCCACGCCGGCCGATGAAATTGTTGCGGTGATTACGAGTCCGGGCGGCGTGATCCATGGCTACGGCCTTGCCGCGTCACAATTGCAGCGGATCAGGGACCGCGGCATACCGCTGACGGCGTCCGTTGATAAAGTTGCGGCAAGTGGCGGCTATATGATGGCCTGCGTGGCCGACAAGATCATCGCTGCGCCGTTTGCCATCGTCGGTTCGATCGGCGTGGTGGCACAAATTCCGAATTTCAACCGACTGCTGAAGAAACATAACATCGATTTCGAGGAGATCACCGCCGGCGAGTTCAAGCGTACGTTGACAATGTTTGGCGAGAATACCGATGCGGATCGCAAGAAGTTCCGCGAAGAAATCGAAGATGCCCACGAGTTGTTCAAGGAGTTTGTCCAGGACAACCGACCGCTCGTCGACATCGCCGCTATTGCCACGGGCGAATACTGGTACGGCAAGCGCGCGCTTGAACAGCAACTCGTCGATGAATTACGTACGAGCGACGATTACCTGTTCGAACGGGCGCAATCCGCTGACATCTACGAGATCACCTATCGTCACAAGCGTTCGCTCGTGGACAAGCTGTTCGGCCACGCAAGCGGTCTCTTGCAGTCATTGTGAATTCACGCCGGCCTCGGCGGCGCGCCGCGTCTGTGCGTGTGCGGCGGCGAGGCAAACCGTTGTGGCGTGAATATCAACGATGTCTTCGACATCCGGCGCGTAACCGCCGCCCATGACCACCGCGGCCGGCAAATCGCGCAGCCTCAATTGCTCGAACACGAGTTCGTCACGCGCGCGCAGTCCCGCTTTGGAAACCTTGAGCCGCCCCAGGCGATCGTCTACGAACGGATCGGCCCCGGCGAGATAAATCACGAACTCGGGTCGCGCCGCGAGTAGTGCACGATGCAGGCCGTCGCGGAAATTTCGCAAGTATGCGGCGTCGCCCGTGCCATCGGGCAAGGCGATATCGAGATTACTCGTGGCCTTGCGGCGCGGGAAGTTTCGCGCCCCATGGATCGAGAAGGTGTACAAATGTCGATCGGCTGCGAGGATCTCCGCGGTGCCGTCACCCTGGTGCACGTCGGCGTCGACAATCAGTATGCGTTTGAATCGCCGTGAGAGGCTCAAGGCACGAGCGGCGATTGCGACGTCGTTGAAGACGCAATAACCGGCGCCGCCGCCAGTGCTCGCGTGATGCGTTCCGCCCGCGAGATTAACGCCCACGCCCGCTTCCAGTGCCGCCTCGCACGCTGCCAGGGTACCGCCGGCCGACCGCCGCGAGCGCTCGACGAGTTCACGCGTCCACGGGAAACCAAGCAGGCGCTGCTCTTCCGGCGAAACCTCACCACTGAGTATCCGTCGAACATAACTCCGTGAATGCGCCAGTTCGAGTTCCTCGATACTCAGCGGTGGCGCCTCGATCAACTCGAGCGACAGGCCGGACATCGCTGCGACACGTTCGCGCAGGCGTGTGTATTTTGTTACCGGGAAGCGGCTGCCGGGCGCGATCGGGAGCGGATAGTGATCACAATAGAACGCTTTCAAAGCGGCATTCCCCGTTGCTGTCGTTAAACGTCAAACGTCTGGTTTGCTCATGCGCCGTGGCGCGCAAATGCCCCGCGCACCTCTTCTCCGATAATCTCAATACCCCGGCGCACTTCGGCCTCATCCTGCGCATAGGAGATGCGCAGGCATTCACGGGTATGCGGCCACGATTCGGTCAGGCCCGGAAAGAAATGGCTCCCCGCCAGCACCAGTACGTCGCGCGCCTTGAGTCGCTCGTAGAGTTCAAGATCCGGGATCGGCAAGCCCGGGAACCAGGCCCACAGGAATATTGCGCCTTCGGTTTTGTGCAGGTAATAGTCGATGCCGGCAAACGCGGCGTGGCACCATTCCCGTGCCGCCGCGCATTTCCCGGCGTAGAACGGCCGGATATGCTCCGCGGCCAGGGTCAGAATCTCGCCCGAGGTCACCATGTCGGTCGCCAGGCCAGCGCCGAGCGCGCCGTTGGCAAGTACGCTCAGCGCATTCATGCCGGTCACCGCGTCAATGATCTCGGGTGCCGCTACGATGATTCCGGTCCGCATCCCGGGCAAGCCAAGCTTCGACAGACTCATGCAGAGAATGACGTGGTCGTCGAACACGGGTTGCGCATCGACGAACACAATATCCGGAAACGGCTGACCATACGCATTGTCCACAATCAACGGAACCCCCGCCTCCCGCGTCAGATCCATGAGCCGGGTGAGTTCCTCGTTCGTGATCACATTGCCGGTAGGATTCGTCGGCCGCGATACGCATACGGCGGCCACATCGGCATCAATTTGCAGCTGCGCGAAATCGATGTGGTACTTGAACTCATGCTGCCCGGTAATTTCGATCGTCGGCTTGATCGAACACACGCTCCCGGGATGCAGGCTGATATCCGCGTAACCGATATATTCCGGGGTCAGTGGCAACAGAATTCGCCCGTGCGCGCCGCTTGCCGATGGGCCGGAAAACATATTGAACAGCGCGAAGAAGCTGCCCTGGCTACCCGACGTGATGGCGATATTCTCCGGCCCGATGCGCCAGCCGTAGCGACGCCCGAGCAGTTTTGCCAGCGCCTGACGAAACGGCTGGTAGCCTTGCGGACCATCGTAACGCGCAATGATGTCGTCGAAGCGTCCGTCATCCAGCAAACGTTGCATCGCTGCGCGAAACCTGAGTTGCGCCGCGGGGACAATCCCCGGATTCCCGCCGCCGAGATTCATGATTGGACGTTCGGCAGTCAGCACTGCGCCGAGGTCGTCCATCAATTGCCGGGTACCGGTCGGACCACGAAAGTGATCGCCGAACGCAGAAAACCTGGTCATGCTGATTAATCCCTGTTCTTGACTATGGCGCCCGCGTGGCGGGCGGTCTCAACCGCACCGATGAGGTTGATCCCGGGCAGCGCGGATACAGTATGATTATTTTTTCGATCACGAACAGCACGGCGCACTCGCATGGGTCTGACATTATTCAAATACCTTGGTCCGCTTCGCAGCGGCCTGACAATCCTCACGCTCACGGTAATGGCCGCCGCGCCGTTTGCGGATGGCACCGTACACATGCACGACTGGCGCTTGTTCCCGAGCGTGATCGCCCCGACGATCGTCATGATGCTCGCGTTCACGTTCCCGCTTGATCTGACAATGACGCGTATCTTCATGGAAGACGCCGGACCTGAGGAACGTCGCCGCCTGGCTGGCATCATGCGCTTCGAAGCGATACTCCTCTTTTTAATGCTGGTGGCGTGGACGCCGTTCATGCTGAAAGTTCTCGATTTCTCGCCGTTTTCCTGAGCCGCTCCGCGCTCGACCCAACACTGCGGGGGCGGGCGAGAGTTTGATAATGCGGGCATTTACTACTATTATCTAATATAGATTATTAGATAATAATGGCAACTGGTTGAATTTAAATGATTTATTCGATCGCCCAAGTGCTCTCAAACACACCCGAACTCGCGCAGAGCCGCTCGCAGTCACGCCTGCAGAAATGCCTCCAGGCAACGCGTAAGCCGTTACGCTTGCTCGTGAACGGGCGTCAGATGACGTTCAGATCAACCGATGATTTCTCCTTCGCGCTGGAATGTCGTACGGGGATTACGAGCGCACGCTACCACGCGCTGCTGGAACGTGAAACGCAAGAGCTGTGGGAAGAAGCACAAGGCATCAAGGCGATCGAGAAAGATCTCGTCGACATCCTGGAGGATGCGCTGTGTGACGGCTCATCGTGTGGGGCCGCGATGCGCGCGCTCGGTTTACAGCACTTTTCCGCCGATCACGGCTGGCGGGAGCTGATCGAGCAACTCGTCCTCGCCGATGACCGCCACGACGCATTCAAACGTCTGGCACTGATCAAGTACATGCAATATCTGGGTGCCCGTCAGGAGATTATTCGCCTGATTTTCGCGACGAAACATCGCCACAAGGCGTCATCCCGCGCGGCCACACTCAGAACTGCCGCGAACAATGTCGCGGTGCTCGAGACCGTGGTCTTCGACGTCTCGATGAGCGGCGATGACGGGGCTTTGAATGGTAACCTGCAGCGCCTCCCGCGCGGGGAAGCGGTAAAGCTTTATGCGCTGCCCGGGCATGCCATCGATATACGGCTCGCGAAACATCCTTTTCGACTGCTCAACGACAACGGTTGGGTGTTGTGCGAACCCGACGGTCGCCGTCATGTTCTGGCCGACGCCCGGACCATGGTCGGCCGTGGCCGCGACAACGACATCCGCCTCGATGCGCAGTTCAACTACCTGTCGCGCCGGCACATGATCGTCGAACCGCAGGACGATCACGTCATACTTGTCACGGATTTGTCCTCTCATGGCACTTTCGCACCGGCGATGCAGACCGAGCAAATAGCCGTATAAGGGCTGCGTCGCGGACCTATTCCGCGGACGCTTCCCCATCGCGCGCGGGTACGGCGAGCACACCCAGTTTCAACTGCAGCAATTCGATCGCCATCTCCGGCACTTCCTGGTGGCGCGCGGACTCCGGCGGCGCGAGCCAGCCGTCGACAGTGGGCCGATCGACGCGCACAAGTTCCGCCAGTTCGCGACGTTCCAGTGCATGCTCGTGCATCAGGTCGATCAGTTTTTCACGATTATTCATGGCGCCCCGTTGCTCCTTGTCATAGCCACCTGCCGGTAGCCTTTATAACGTGAAAAAACCCGCAATTCACGCCGCCTAGACAAGCTCCGCCTCGAGTGCCACTAGCACCTGCCGTGCGCGCTGTTCGAGCAAGCGGCGGATATCGCGAATAACGCCGGCGAAGCCGTTGCGCCGTTGAAAGTCTTCCGCGACCGAACCCGCCAGTGGTGGTAATTCGACAGCCATCTCGCGCAACAACTCGATCACGTAGCTCGCGCGAATGCCGGCGTCCCGAGCTGTTGCGCGCCAGCGGCCCGGCAACAACCAGTCCGGTCGATCCTCCCCTCCTATCCGCATCGCCAGCCGATTGTTGAGTTCCGGATACACGTGCGTTGACATCAAACCGAAGAACGGCGCAAGGCGCGGGCCCGCTTCATGGTGCACGATAGCGAGTTGCTTTGCGTGCCCTGCGCCATCCCCAAGGAAATAGCACAGCATCATCCATCGCAGGAGCGTCCGCACATCGATTGCCGGCATGCAACTGTAACGGCGGATGGCACCGATGCAATCCGGAAACGACAAACCGCCTTCGCGTTCAAAACTGTATTCCGGTGGTACGCCCCTGAGCTGGCACAGGTCCTCCATATGCAAAGCCGACCAGACGCCATCGCGCTCAACGCGATCGATACGAGCGACAAGCAGCAGAGTAACAGCGCCATGCCGCACGCCGGCATCCGCGGTCGGGAGCCCGCACGCTTGCGCGAGTTCGAGACAGAATGCCTCGTTCATGACGGATTCGCGCAAATCCGCGCGGCCAGGTTTCACGATGTGCGAACTGAGAATATCGCCGAGCGCGACCCCGAGCTTGCCGGCCTCTACACGCACCGGGAATTTGTGTCGTTCGCCCGGCAGACAGAAGCGAGCGCCCTCGACATCGGCGAGCAGTGGCTGGTGCGGCAACGCGGCGACCACATGGCGCAGCTCCTGCTCGCTGAACAGCCGCACGGTACTTGCGCGCGGGCGCACCTGATCAACAGGCCGGGTGAGATTCAGGGCCCCGGGGCAATCGCCGCCAAGTGCACCGAGTAAACCGAAATCATTGCCTTCGGAGATGCCGAGACGCTGACACAACTGCCGCCTGATCGGTCCGCCGGGCAGCAAGTTGCGGAACAGCGCCGTCAGCTCCGGCCCCCGGTAAGCCTGGTCGCGCGGCGGAAAATTGAGGCTCAGCATCACCCCCGGCGGCCTCGAGGCAAGGAATTCCGGACGGTAAACGAAAACCCAGGCGCCGGTGTCTTCCTCGACCAGATGCCCGATGGGCTCGCCGTTGTAGGCAACCGCGAGTTCAGCGCTCATCAGACCGTTCGAAGGCCGCCCAGCTTTTTCGTTCGACGCGTACTTCGAGCCCGAGCATCGCGGCTACCTGTAACGCCCGGCCGAGCTCGATCGACGGTTTACCGTTTTCGAGCTCCGAGACAAACCGTGTACCGACGCCTGAGAGTGCGGCGAGCTCAGACTGACGCAGACGCTGACGCTTACGCTGGACGCGTACCTGCCGACCAAACGCCTCAATATCCATTATTATTTTCCCTTACAGGAATAATTTATAGAAAATGATTCAAATATTGATATTCGGGCATTACGGGAATATTTGCACAAAAATTAATCTTTTAATGAAAATATTCCCGAAACAGAATAATAACTTGTTTTATCCGGATCAGTTGCAGGGATTGTATCCATCGCGTCGCGAAGCGGCGGGGACTCCGCCGACTCAGGGGGTCGGTGTGGCGCGAGGCAGCGGGGTGCGCGCCAGCCTCACGATGACGCCGGCTGCCCGGCACACAGCGCACTCAGGGGCGGGAGCGGCGACGTTCGCAGAGACGATCGGCCAGACGAATCCAGTGCCCCACCCGTTCTCCGGCCAGGGTGAGATTGTGGCGCGCCTCGGTGATGGCGGTGGCGAGATCGAGTGGTCGGATGACACTGCTTTCGAGCGCATCGAAGCCCCTCGCGAAGCCCTTGTTTGCATCGTTGGACAGTGCGCCACCAAGCGCGACCACCGGTACTCCGACGCGGTTCGCAAGGGCGGCGACCGCGGCAGGTGCTTTGCCGAATGCGGTTTGTGCATCAATCATGCCCTCCCCGGTTACGACCAGATCCGCATCGCGCAATTTCCCGGCAAGATCGACTGCATCGAGCACGATGTCGGCGCCCGGCTGTAATGTCGCCCCAAGGAACGCCACGAGACCGGCACCCAGGCCGCCGGCGGCGCCACCGCCGCGCAGGGTCCGGATCGGGACCCCGATCTCGCGGGTGACGACGTCCGCGAACTGCGCGAGGTTGCGCTCGAGTCGCTCCAGGGCGGCTGCATCCGCGCCCTTTTGCGGGCCATAGACCCGGGTTGCGCCCTGTTTGCCGAGCAGGCGGTTATTGACGTCGCTCGCCACGACAATCGTCGCCGTCCGGATTGCGGGTTCGGTGGCGCTCATATCCACACGATGTACGTATTCCAGCGACGCGCCGGTTAACGCAGTGTCGAGCAGACGACCACGCCGATCATAGAAACGAATGCCCAGGGCCTGCGCCATGCCGGCGCCACCATCGTTCGTGGCGGATCCGCCGATACCGACAATGATGCGCTGCGCGCCCTTCCTGAGAGCGGCATGCAGGAGTTGGCCGGTTCCATAGGTCGTGGTCTGTAGCGGGTTGCGCGCCGCCGGCGTCAGAAGCTCGAGACCCGATGCCGCGGCCATCTCGATCGCGGCCGTGGTACCGTCACCGAGGAAGCCGTAACGGGCCCGCACGGGTTCGCCCCGGGGGCCGGTGACCTGTTTTGTAAACAGACGACCCTGGGTTGCATCGACGAGCGCGCGCACCGTGCCCTCGCCCCCGTCGGCTACGGGAACGACCTCGCAGTCGGCGTCCGGTAAAGCGCGTCGGATCCCGGCGGCGACCGCACGTCCGACCGCCGCCGCGCTCAGGCTGTCCTTGAATGAATCCGGCGCGATAACGATCTTCACGGCGACTCCCCGCTGCGTTGTGATGAAATACAGATAGCATGCCGGTACACCGCCGGCGAGCAAAGCGGGAATTATTCGCCGGGCAGGGCTTGCTGCGGCACGCGCTTCGCGAACACGAATTCATTGCACCCAATCCCGCCCGCGCACGTTTTCAGGGCGACGAGGTCGAACCCGCGCGGCCGGAAATAGTCGAGCATTTCTTCCGGACGTGCGACTTCGAACGGCAAGCCTCCGACCCAATCAACGAGATCGTGCCAGGCAGACATTCCGCGGACGCTTTCGGCGGCATAGCGACGCCAGCTTCCGAGCGGATCGCCGGTGAGACTGTCGCGCAGTATTGTCGGGCCCCACAGTCGCGCCCAGCACGGGATCAGTACGACGCCGCGCAAGCCTCGCGGCAAGCGATTGTAGATTTGCTTCACCGCGAGCCAACGCCGGCTCGTGCGGCCCTGATCGTTGTAGACCGCGATCGCGACGGTGCCCTCATCCGTAACGCGTTCGGCCACATTACCAAGCGCCTCCCACATTGCCCCCGTGTGATGCAACACGCCCCAGGAATACACGACGTCGAATACACCAAGCGTCGCGAGAAACTCGCGATCGAGCACCGACCCGTCGAGCACGCGCCAGTTTGCATCGTCAGGCCGGTAACGTTGCCGCAAGTGCCTTGTGCAGGCGACGGACGTCGGGTCGTAATCGAACGACACAACGGCAGCGCCGAGCCGTCGCGCCGCGAGACTGAACAGACCGCTGCCCGAGCCCGCGTCAAGAAAACGCCGTCCCTGTAGATTGTCCACCCGCAGCAGTGCGCACAAGGAACGCATCGCGAGCTCGATCCGGTGCTCATCAATCGTGGCCAGGAATTGCTGCCAGTTGCGGCCGAATGCAAAGCGGCGCGCCGCGCGGATTTCCGCTTCGTGTGCTGAAGTCATCGTTACTCTTTACAACGCAATCACCGGCTCGACGCCGGGACTGAACGCAAAATCAGGGTCATTCGATCGTAATCGCGAGGCGTCCGTCGTCGAGCAGCGTGAATTCCGGGGCGCGCAACGGCTTGCTCTTCGCGACATACGAGCCAAAGGCATGCGCTGTGGTTTTGATCGCGCGGCCGGCGTAATCATAGCTTGCCTCGCAACCAGGCGCCCAATAACCGCCCAGCCAGCGGGGTTCGTTCACTGACGTAGCATCGTGAGGGTATGCCGGTGGTTCATGGCGCAGGCGGCAACCGCCAAACTTTCCCGTACTGAAGGCCCAATGAACAAACACACCGGAGTCTGGCGATGCGTGTTCCGGTTCCCACACGTGCGCGGTTAAGCGCGCAAGGTCGTGCAGTTGTTGCGGGCTCGCGCGCAAAACAATAATCGCCCGGTTCGACGACAATTCGATGATGCGGGGTTCTCCGACTGGAAGGTCCGCGGTATCGACGAAGGCGCGCTGTCGCGCAGCATCCGGGGGCGGGCCAAACAACACCCCAATGAAGGGGATCGCGAACACGGCACAGGCCACGAGCGCGAACGACTGCACGATAACAACAAGTGTCCGTCTGCGCGTCACCGGCGGCTAATCCGCCAGTCTAAACAGGTGTGCGTAAACTTGAGACACGACGACTTCGGGACCGGGATCGCACTCTACCCTCCATCCCTGTCCCCTCCCATATCTATTAACCTGGGATGGGAACGGTACCGGGTCCATCGAGGTGGGTGCTGCATAATTTGAAGCACGTATTTAGCGGCGGCGCAGTCGATTGCGCACGGCTTGCGTTGTGCGTTGACCTATCAGCGCCGTGCGAACCCGGCAGTCGACGTCGCTCGCACACGGCTGCAGCAACCGGATCTCTGTGCCGAGTCGCACGGCCATGGCTTCGCCGCCGACGAAAGCAATGCGATTGGCACTGTTTGCAGGGATGCGCAAACCGGGGGTCAGAATGCCGACGAGATTGAGCGGGTCAGCCGCGCTGACAACGATGGCGTCCGCGGTCGGCGGTGCCTTGCGTACTTTGCGCAACGCGTCGAGTGCTTCCGGCAACGCGAATTGCTCGCCGGAATAACCGGCGACGAAGCGGCCGCCGCGAATCTCTCCGCGTGCCTCCAGGCGACGCAGCGCCCACAACAGGTAGCGCCAGGGCGGCAGCGCCGTTTCGCGCTCGAGTACGCGCTTGAACACAACCCCGTAGCGCTCGAGCAGGCTCCGCACCACGCGGTCGATTTCGTCGCTGTCGCTGTCATTCGCCGCCGCCGCATTCGCGCGCGCCCGCGGCACGACATCCCAGCGCCCGGCGGTATCGATTCCGACGACAGTGACGCCGCGGCGACGCGCCCCGTGCAGCGGACGGCGACGACTCGGCGGTGTGATCAGGATCCGCAATGCGGCGAAACTGTCGGCCGTGATACAACCGGCGGCGGCAAGTTCGCCCAGCGCCTGTTCGCATTGTGACTTGAGGATCCCGCAGCGTTCGACAAGATCATCGAAGAACGCGGCGCCTCGCGCTTCCAGTGTTGCGAGCACATGCCGCGCCGTCGCGCCGAGCGCGGCTTCTGTTTCGGGCGGAACCAGTGCAACCATCGACAACCAGTCGAGCAAATCGGGCCGCGGGACGATCGCAATGGGCGTCGATTTCAGTGGCCCGGCGGTACGACCCGAGCTCGTACGCTTGCGGTTCAGACGCACCCACACAGCCTGTCCGCTGGTATGCAGATTATCGAGATAATCGCGACGATAATCACGAATCCGCGCGGGCAGGATCTCGTCTTCCCAGGCGGCCGCGCCAGCTTCGAAACCCGCCAGCTGATTAATCACCGCGAGCGCCGCCTGCGGACCCTCGACCATCGCCCCGGGCGCCACCCGTTGCCAATCGAACAGGAAGCGCAGGTAGACCGTCGCTGGCACCGCTTCAACCTCGGCCCGCAAGCGCCGTATCGTATAGCGATGAATCCGCGCAAGGACGCGGCGGTCGCACCACTCGTCGTCCACGCTGCCTGGCGTATAACGTCCGCGAAATACGATGCCGCGGTTCTCGAGCGTGGTTAAGGCCGCCACCACCGCCGCTGCGGTCAAACCGAACATCGCGGCGAGTTCGTTCGCACGCTCCGGCCCGGAACCGTCAAGCCGCGCGCGGATCAGATTTACGAGCGCTTCGTCATGCGTCAGCGCCTCGCTGAGCGTCGCCAGCAGTTGATCGTTCACGGCTGGCGTTACCGGCGCCTCGGGCCACAGCCGGCGCAATTGTGCATAACGTTCGGTGGCGAGCCACAGGCGTGGCGCGGATGATTCGTTGCCCAGACCGACGGCGCGACCTGCGGCCTGCAACTCGCCGAACCAGCCCTCGATACGGTCGTCAATGGCGAGCGCTTCGTGTTCTGACAACGCACCCATCAGCATCAGGGCCTCGTGCAACTCGTCTGCATTCGTCGGCGCGATTGCGAGCTCATCGCGCACGCGCAGAATCGCATCCGCGTCGAGTTCCCCGAGATCGCCCGCCGTGTCCGGATCGAGCCAGCGACGACTCTGCACTGCCGCCGTGCGCCGTTCTTCGAGCGGCGCGTCGTCGAGAAATGCATAGGGATTCGCATTCAGAATTTCGTGTGCGAACGGGGACGGCTCCGTCACATCGCGCGCTACCAGACGCTTCTTCCCGGCGCGCACGTCCGTCAGGATCTGCTCGAGCGTGGCGATGTCCATCGCCTCGGTAAGACAGTCTTTCAGCGTCTGCTCGACCAGCGGATGATCCGGAATTTCGCGGCTGCCCTGAAGATTTTCGGCACAGGCCAGCTGCTCGGGGAACAGCAGCGCGGCAAGATCTTCGGCATTCATTCGCTGCAGGCGTGGCGGCACTTTCTTGCCGGCGCGGAAGCGCGGCAGAGCGAGCGACAGATTTGCCGCCCAGCGCCAGCGCACGTTGAACATTGGCACATCGAGTACCGCCTGGGTGAGGACGTCTCGCACGGTATCCGGATGCAGATACCGCCACACTTCTTCAAGCGGGAAGCTGTGTACCGCGCCAAGCGAGATCACGATCGCATCCTCTATTGCCGCGGCCTGCAATTCGAAATTGAACGTGCGGCAAAACCGTTTACGCAAGGCGAGGCCCCACGCCCGGTTCACCGCGGATCCGAACGGCGAGTGCAACACGAGCTGCATGCCACCGGATTCGTCGAAGAACCGCTCCATGACGAGCGTCTCGCGGGTTGGCATGGCACCGAGTGCCCGGTAAGCACTCATCAGGTACTCGAACAATTGCTCGGCAGCATCGCGGCCAAGCCCGATCTCCTCGCACAACCAGGGGAGTATCGTTGCGCGTGGATCAGCCGGCGCGGCATCAGCGTGCGTCGCGAACGTCGCACGTATGCGTGACACCGCGGCCGACAGCTCCGCTGTGCGCGCAGGCGCTTCGCCAAGCCAGAACGGCATATTCGGAGGTTCGCCGGCAGCATCGGCTACCCGTAATGCGGCAGGATCGATCTTGAGGACACGCCACGAGGTGTTGCCGAGCTGAAAAATATTGCCCGGCAGACTTTCGATCGCGAAATCTTCGTTCACCGTGCCGACGAACTGGCCACCCGGCTCGGCGATCACGTCATAATCCGCGTTGTCCGGGATCGCACCGCCGCAGGTTACGGCGGTCAGACGCGCGCCGCGGCGCGGGCGAACCGCGCCGTTAATGATATCAAGGTGCAAATACGCGCCCCGCTGGCCGCGCGCAAAACTATAACCCTCTGCGAGCATGCGCACGACCTGGTCGAATTTCGTCCGCGCAAGATGTCGATAACCATAAGCCCGGGAGCACAGCGCAAACAGCGCATCGAGCGACCACTCGCCGGCGCTGACCTCCGCGACGATTTGCTGGGCCAGTACGTCCAGCGGTGCATCACAGATTGCGATCCGGTCGAGCTCGCCGCGACGCGTCATGTCGAGCAGCGCGGCACATTCGACGAGTTGATCGCGGGTCTGAGGGAACAGGCGTCCCTTCGCCACGGCTCCCACCGTGTGTCCCGAACGCCCGATCCGTTGCAGCAACATCGACAAGCTGCGGGTCGAGCCGATCTGGCACACGAGGTCGATGTCACCAATATCGATTCCGAGTTCGAGTGAAGCCGTGGCGACAAGCGCTTTCAGCTCGCCGTTCTTCAGGCGCTGCTCCGCATCATGGCGCCGTTCCTTCGCCATACTGCCGTGATGAGAACTGACACACGCTTCGCCAACCCGCTCGCTGAGCGCACGCGCAATGCGTTCGGCGAGCCGGCGCGTATTGACGAATATAAGCGTTGTTCGATGCTCCGCGATCAATTCGGCAATGCGATCGTAGTTTTCCGCCGCGGCGTCACCGCTGAGAACGGCTTCAAGCGGGGTCGACGGGAGCTCGATCGCAAGGTCGCGATCGCGCACGTGACCTTCGTCGACAATCGCGCAGCGGGCGGTATTGGAGTCATCGATGGCGTTGGTGCCGACGAGAAAACGCGCAATCTCGTCGATCGGCTGCTGCGTGGCCGACAGGCCGATGCGTAACGGCACCTGCGCATTGAGCGCCGCGAGGCGTTCGAGACTCAGGCTCAGGTGAGCGCCACGCTTGTTACCCGCGAGCGCGTGGATCTCATCCACGATGACACTGCGTACGTGACGGAGCATTTCGCGGCCACTGTCACTCGTCAACAGGATGTACAGTGACTCCGGCGTCGTCACCAGAATGTGGGGCGGTCGGCGGCGCATGGCCGCGCGCGCGGCTTGCGGCGTGTCGCCGGTGCGCACGGCCGTGCGAATGGGGATGTAGGAAGTGCCGCTGTCCTCGAGCGCGGCATGGATTTCCTTGAGCGGGGCATTGAGGTTGCGGTCGATATCGTTGCTCAGCGCCTTCAGTGGCGACACGTACACCACCGAGGTGACATCGTCGAGCGTTCCTGCAACAGAATCGTGCACAATGGCATCGATCGCGCACAAAAATGCGGCAAGCGTCTTGCCTGATCCCGTCGGCGCCGCCACGAGCGTGTGTCGCCCCCCGCGGATCGCTGGCCACGCCTGTGCCTGCGCCGGGGTCGGACTGTCGAAATGCCGGTTGAACCAGTCCGAGATTACGGGATGAAAGCCTGTCGCCATGAGTTTCGAGCCTACTCGCTTGTCCAATGATACGCCACGCGCCGCCCGCCGGATCGCCGCCTTCGAAGATGGCAGGCATAATGCATGGTGAAAATCAGGGGGAGGAGATGCGATGTCCGAGATTCGAATGGACCCGATTGGAACCGTGAGTTGTGACGTCGCCGACGACGAAATCGGACGTCGTCGCCGGACGCTGGAGTCCACGCTTGTGATCGCGGATCACTTTCGCGACGCCCTGCTCGGGATCGAACAGTATTCGCATCTAATCGTCGTGTTCTGGATGCATCGCGTGAGCGGACCCGGCACGCTGCGGGTTCATCCGCGCGGCAACAGCGCGCTGCCCGTGACCGGCGTCCTCGCGAGCCGTGGCCGCGGCCATCCGAACCCTGTCGGCCTCGCGGTGGTTGAACTCCTCGCCGTAGACGGCTGCCGGCTCCGCGTCCGCCGGCTGGATGCTTACGACGGCACACCGCTCATCGACATCAAGCCGTACGACCACTACGATTCCTATACTGATATCAGGGTCCCGTCCTGGTTCCTCGCGCGGCAGTCCGGCGAACCGCCCGGCGAACGCGAGAATGGCGCATAACGATGTCCTCAGGTAATCTTGCCACCGTTTCGAATCCTGCTTTACGCTTAGCCGCGCCAATGCGTCATCAATGCCTCCTCGCCACTTTTCTGTGCTGCCTCGTCATGCAGACGTCGGGTCTTGCCGCCGACCGCGTAATGCCGGCGGAAGGCGATGCATTCGGCAGCTGGCGGGTGAGTTGCGAAACGGCCGCGGACAGCCATCGGCGCGGCTGCTTCATCGTCCAGAACCTCGTGCTCCGTGAAGGCGGCCAGCGCGTACTGCAGATCGCCGTTGGCTACGTCGAGCAGACCCCCGATCCGATAGCGTTGCTGAGCTTGCCGCTCGGCATTTCCCTGCCTCCCGGGGCCAGCATCCAGATCGACGAGCACGAAGCGAAGCGCATCCCCATAGAGCGCTGCGAACCAAACGGCTGTCGCGCGGGTTTAAAGCTGTCGGCGGAAATTCTCGCCAGTTTCCGCTCCGGAGCGCAGATGTCGGTCACGTTCTATGACGCGAAACGCGAACCGATCGTGGTGCCATTATCACTGGATGGTTTCAGTAAAGGGCTCGACGCGCTCGATCCGAAACTCTGAAGCACGCACGCCGGCCGCAACCCTATCGCGGCGACAGCAACAGCCTGTCGCCCACCTCGATGCCGAAACGTGCCGCTTCACCGGCATTGAGTTCGAGTACGTAACGCGCCGGTGCCGGCGCTGCGATCAATGTTTCGGAGTGCGGCACGGTGTCCGTGGCGATATGGCGGATCCTTCCGTTCGCGTCGATGAAGAACATATCCAGCGGGATCAGCGTGTTTTTCATCCACATGCGAATCGCTGTTTCACGTTTGAAGTCGAACAACATCCCGTTGCGGGGATCGAGCGTCGCGCGCTGCATCAAACCCCGTGTACGGGCCGGCGCGGTATCTGCGATTTCAATCTGAAACAGTACCGTCACGCCATCCGCGCGGCGCACGAACAGATCCTGTCCCGCGGCACTTGCCCATCGCGGCGCGATCCCGCACAGGATCGCGAGCGCGCACACCGCTGCGTAACGCGCATGCCGGTTCCAACTCGTCTGCATGTTCATGTGCCTGAGCCTGCTGTTTCGTTCGCGGCAAACGCGCGATCGCCGCGCGCCAATCCCTGATTCCGTGTGCTGCCGCGAACGATCGGCTGCTGCGCCTGTCCATAGCGCTGTTGTCCCGCGCAATTTCTTGCACAAGGTACTGCTGTAGTTCGTTGCGGCGAGAAAGATTAACATGCCGGACCATACGGTTCGCGTTGTGCATTTGCCGCTGCGCGCACTGTCGTATCACGAAGTTTCATCTGTTAACGACCTGGAGACCTCCATGCCCCGTACAATCTACCTGCTGTTATTGCTGGTGCTGCCGGCCATCGCGAGCGCGCACGGCCCATCGCGCCAGAAAATCACCCGTGAGATCACGATCAATGCGCCGGCGGAGAAAGTCTGGGCCGCAATCGCCGATTTCTGTTCGATCGAGACCTGGCACCCCGCTGTTGTCGCTTGCGAAGGTCCGGGTGGCAGCGAACCGGGTGCAACCCGAATTCTGACCGTCGGCGATGCGAATGGTCCGCAATTGCACGAAGAACTGCAGAAGTTCGACGCAGAAAAGATGACGCTGAAGTACAAGATTGCGAAAACCGACAATGCGGTGATGCCGGTAACGACGTACTCCGCGTTCATGACGGTCATGGCGAACGAGGACGGCACCTCGACGCTGCAATGGCGTGGCGGTTTCTATCGCGCCTATCCGAACAACAACCCACCGGAGGAACTGAACGACGAAGCCGCGGTCAGGGCCGTGACGAGTGTCTACGATACGGGGCTCGCGGGCATCAAGGCGCTGGTCGAAAATTGATCGCGTGGCGTCTCGCGTTCCTCGCCGCGGCGGCGCAGCTCGGCAGCCTTGCGCTGCCCGCGAGCGTCGCGGCAGCGCCTTTCGCGTTCATTACGAATCAGGGCGAAAACTCTGTCACCGTTATCGACGTCGCAACCCGCGCCACTGTGCGGCAGATCGCCGTTGGCGATGACCCTGCCGGTGTTGCAATCGGAAACGGGAAACGTTTCGTCTATATCACGAACCCGAAAAGCCGCAACGTCTCGGTCATCGATACAAAAACGCTGGCGCTCGTTGCGTCCATCGACGCGGGTGAGGGCCCGCTCGGTATTGTTGCCGATCCGGTGCGCGAGAGGATCTACGTTGCCGACTGGTACACGAAGCGCATTCTCGCGATCGATACCGACAAGCGCACGGCAGCGTTCGAGATTCCCGTCGGTAACGTGCCCGCCGGAATTGCAGTCAACCCCTCGGGTACCCGTCTGGTCGTCGCGAACCGCGACGATAACAACGTCTCGATTATCAACCTGACCACGCGGACCCTGCTGGCGACTATCGGTGTTGGCAAAGCGCCGTTCGGCGTTACGATCTCAGCTGACGGTCGGCTCGTTTTCGTTGCCAACGTCCAGAGCAACGATGTCTCGGTAATTAACCTCCCACTGCTGCGCGCGAAATTTCACGTTCCCGTTGGTGAGTCGCCGTATGCCATCGCACATGATCCGGACAAGGAACGAATTTTCGTCACGAACCAGCACGAAAGCAGCCTGTCGGTCATCGATTTGAAAAAGCGCAGAGAAACTACGCGCATCGAGGTTGGCGAATATCCCGAAGGAATTGCAGTTGCGCGAGATCACCAGGAGCTTTACGTCGCAAACTGGTTCAGCAATACCGTCAGCGTAATCGATCTTGCAACGCTTGCGACGAAGGCTGAAATTCCGACAGGCGATGGTCCGCGTGCGTTTGGAGAATTCATCCTCCAGTAGGCCCGCGACGTCGCCTTCTGGCCCGGAGTGCGCTAGGCTCCGGCGCCCTCGTCCACGAGACTTGCCGCAAGCCCGGCCCGATAGTCCTGATACTGTGGATGCCAGTCGAGCCGCCGCAGCGTCGAGCCCGGGTCGCAGCGCTTCGAGCCCGAACGTGCGCTTCTGCCCGGATCAAAGCGCGGCGCCCCGGCTCCGAGCAGCGAGGCGAGGTAAGAGTAATAGGTGTCGCGCGAGACGGCACAGTTGTCGCTGCCAAGCTCCACCGCGTGCGCGTTCTCAGTGCTGGCGCAGCGGATTGCGAGGTCGGCGGCATCGTCAACGTGGATCAGGTTCAGCCATGCCTGCGGATCGCCCGGCAGGGCCTCGCCGCGCCGCAGCGCTTCGCGGCCGATAACCCGCCCGGGCCCGTATATTCCCGCAAGCCGGCACACTCGATATTGCCTGCCGGCGCCCAGCCATTGAGTCTCTATTTCGAGCAGTTGTTTGCCGCGTATCGAGTTTGGCCGCGGGGGCGTTTCCGCGGTGACGGAGCCGCCAGCCTGCTCGCCGTAGACGCCGGTACTGGAAACCAGCACGGCGCGACGTGGATTGAGCGCGGCGATCGCTGCGATCAGGCGGTTGTAGGCGCCCGTTGCAATCGCGGGAACAATCGCCGAGGGCGTCAGCATGACAAACACATCGAACGGGCCAACGGTGTCTGACGGCGGCAGCGCACCCGCGTTGCCTGCCGCTGTGATGTCGAACCGGGTCAGGCGCGTACAGCAGGCGGCCAGTTGGTCCCAGCGGCCCTGCGTGCGCGTCGTCGCCCACACCGCGCGCCCCGCGTCGGCGAGCCGGCGCGCGGCAACGGCGCCGAGATAGCCGCACCCGATGATCAAACCATGGGGTTGCAATGCCGACGGCACAGTTGCGTGCAAATTTTCTGTTATTCCATCACGCGACATCGCATCTACTCCCCGGTGTTCGCGGCTGCGGCGATCTCCGCATCGTACGCACGCACGAGCCGGTGCGTTGCAAACTGCGAAACCAGACAGTAGGCCGCAAAAAAATACAAGCCCACCCCCAGGTTCGCCTCGCTGTATTCGTCGCCACTGCCGGCAAAGTATGCGACCAGCACGGCGACGACGAACACGTCCGCCATCGACCACTTGCCAACCGCGTGCATGAACGCAAGGCCGCGACGGTGCCATTTCGGCCAGCGTCGTTGCAGCACCGCAACCGCCACCAGCAGTTTCGCCAGCGGCGTAACAACGCTGAACGCGGCCAGGAGTACGGCCACCGGCAGATTATGCGACCGCGCCAGCGTGTCGATCGTCGTCATCACGCTTTTTACTTCGTACTTAAGGATGACTTCGCCGATGATCGGCACTGTCGCGTAGGCCTTCAGGCTGAGGATCGGCGCGACGAGCCCGACGCCGAGAAAAATCAACGCCGTTGCGATCAGATCCGCAACAAAGGGTTCCCACCGTACACCCCGTCGCCCTATCCGCCAGGTCGCAATGGCGAAAATCCCGCTGAGGCCGAGCAGCACGCCCGCGAATGCCCATGCCAGGCGGCTCAGGCGCTCAGCTTCCGCGAAAACGCTGACAACGGAATTCTTTAGTTCACTGGCGCCGCTATACAGCGAGAAAGTGAACGTTTCGAGCACGGACTTCCAGGCGATTTCGCCGCTGCGGTCGATGCTGAGTTGCTCGCTGGCGACGCGATTGAGACGCGCAGCGTCGAGTGCCAGGATAACCACGGCAAATGCGAGCGCCAGCGCTGTTGGGTAGAAAATAATGCGGAGCAGATGCACAGTCGTGCTAGCAAACGTTGTCCGGTGTCAGCGAATGATCGATGGCGCCGCCGTAAACGGCCGGTAGCCGTGCTGTGCGCAAACCGACCGCTAAGCCCTAGTACGCGCCATTGCGCGCCGCCGAGTCACCGTCGCCGTGGAGAAAATCACTTGCGGCGTCGTGGTGCAAGGGGCGTGAATACCAGAAACCCTGTGCCTCCGGACAATTCATCGCGCGCAGGCGACTCACCTGATCCGGGGTTTCCACGCCTTCGGCGATCACCTTCATGCCGAGCGTTGAGCCGAGCTTGATGATCGCTTCCACGATCGCGCTGCTGTCGACCTTCTCGCTCATTGTCGACACAAAGGAACGATCAATCTTCAGGGAGTCATAACGGAAACGTTGCAGGTAACTCAACGATGAGTAACCGGTGCCAAAATCGTCGATATGCAATTCCACGCCAAGACCCCGCAGGTCGGCGAGCGCGCTCAAGACGAGATCTTCATGGTCCATCACCACGCGCTCGGTTATCTCGAGCCTGAAACTGTGGCGCGGGATATTGCAGTCCTCAAGCAAGGCGGCGAGACGTTTGGCCATATCGTCGGTGAAAAACAACTTGCCGGATACATTCACGCTCATAGCCAGCGGCGGATCGAGTGGGAACAGCTTTTGCCACGTAGCGAGTTGTTGACACGCCCGCTCGATCACCCACCATCCAATCGGGACGACAAGCGTGGTCTCCTCGACCAGGCCGATAAATTCTTCCGGCATGATCAAGCCGCGCGACGGATGCTGCCAGCGCAACAGCGCCTCGAAACCCTGGATACGTTCCGAGTTCATGTCGATGATCGGCTGGTAGAAAACGTCGAATTCACCGCGTTCCAGCGCACGACGCAGATCGGTTTCCATGCGGTGCTGAAACATCGCCTGATCGTGCATCGAGGTATCGAACACCGCGTACGTCGCATGGCCGGAATTCTTTGCACGGTACATGGCGATATCCGCGTCGCGCACGATCTCATCGGAAGTACGGTACGACTCGGAGCTGATAGCGATGCCGATACTCGCCGAGGTGTAAACCGTGTGTGTCTCGATTTCGACTTCGCGCGACAAGGCTTCCTGCAAGCGCTCGACGACGTAGATCGCGTCCGTCGGGCCTTCGATGTCGTTCAGAACGATGCCGAACTCGTCGCCGCCAAGCCGCGCGAGTGTATCGCCGGGCCGCAGGCAACTGTTGAGACGCCCGGCAATTTGCGCCAGCAGTTCATCGCCGACGGCATGACCGAGGCTGTCGTTGACATGTTTGAAACGGTCGAGGTCGAAGAACAGCACCGCGAACATGCGGCTGGGATCACGGTGGCATCGTCTCAGCGCGAGATCGAGTCGATCAATAAACAGGTTTCGATTCGGCAGACCCGTCAACGCATCGTGCATGGCTTCGTGCAACAGACGCGCCTCCGTCTGTTTGCGCCGCGTAATGTCAGTCATGGACCCTGCAATACGCAACGCCTGCCCGCGTTCATCGCGGACCGCGAGCCCGCGGCTCAGCACCCACCGCGTCTCGTCGCCGCGTGCAATCAGGCGGTATTCGCATTCAAAGTGCTGACTTACGCCCTCGACGTGCTGGTTCAGTGCGTCATCGAAGTGTTCGCGATCGCGCTTGTCGATGCGGTCGAACCATTCTTCGACCCGATCGGCCATCTCGCGCTCGGAGTAGCCGACGATGGCTTTCCATCGCGCCGAAAAATGCACCGTGTTATCAACGAGGTTCCAGTCCCAAATGCCATCGTTCGCCCCCGCGACAGCAAGTGAATAGCGTTGCTCGCTTTCACGCAGCGCATGCTCCGTGCGTTCGCGTTCAATCGCATAACGGATTGCCCGTCCCAGCAGCGGACCATCAACCTCGCGCTTGATCAGGTAATCCTGCGCCCCTTCGCGCATCGCTTTCGTGCCAAGTTCGTCGCTCGTCTGGTTCGTGAGGACGATTACCGGAACCTGGCCGGCCGCGGCAAGCATTTTGCGACAAACGTCGATTCCGGCGCAGTCCGGCAGGTTCAGATCGATCAGCACGACATCAAACGCCTGTTCCGCAACGCGTTGCAGCGCAGGATTCAGGCGTTCGAAATGCTCGACGGAAAAGCGCCAGCCACTGACGCGTTTCAGGTTCTTCATGACGAGCTTGGCTTCGGACTCGATATCTTCGACGAGCAGGACCTTGCAGTTTGTCATGGTGTTTTACCCGGCCGATTCGTTGGATGACGTATTAGGGCTCAGATTACGCACCGCGGCGCTGCGAAACTCGAGGATAAAACTCGAGCCGCGCCCGGGCGTGGAGTCGACGCGGATCTCACCGCCATGACCGCGCACGATACGGCGGCAGATAGCCAGGCCAACCCCTACCCCAGGATATTCGTCGACGCTGTGCAGGCGATGGAACATGTTGAAAATGCGGTCGCTGTCGGCCGGGTCGATACCGATACCGTTGTCGTCGAAGCGAATCCGCAAGACGTCCGTCGTCTCTTCCGCACTGATTCGGATGCGAGGTATGCGATCACCGCGGAATTTGATCGCATTACCGATGAGGTTCTGGAACACCTGCGTCATTTGCGGCACCGCAACCGCGAGCGCCGGTAACGGCTCATGCTCCACGGTGGCGCCGGTTTCCGCGATCATCGAACTGAGATTCGCGAGCGCGCCGTCGACCACGGCATCGAGGCCGATGATTTCGCGCGGCAAGGAAGCAACATTCGGCATCGAGTACTCGACGATGCCATTAAGCATTTCCTGCATCCGCTGTGTGAGGTCGTCCACGTCGCGGATTGCGCCGGTGATCTCCTCCGGCTGGTACTGGTACTCAAGGCTCGATTTGAGCATCCCCGCATTTGCGATCAGCGAATTCAACGGTGCCTGCAAATCATGGGTCAACGAGAAGATAATGTGGTCCGACTCATCGTCACCCGTACTCGTGGCCGGCTCGGCCCGGACGGAACCCGCAATCCCGCTGATATCCGCCATTGAGGCGGCCCACAATTTCTGTCCGGGCGGCTCCGATCCGAGTGCTTTCAGGGTAACTGCGACGAGCGGTTTTTCAGCTCTGGAGCAGCGGAAGCGCCCGGCGAAATCCCATACGCGTGGCGGCCTGCCGAGGCGGCGGTGCCATTCATCGCGGGCATCGCTGTCGACCCAGAAATTTGCCATTGCCTGGCCCACGAGAGCGAATCGCGGCTCTTCCACCAGACGCTCGAATTCCTCACTCACCATGAGCAATTTGCCGTCTTCGGACAGCAGGCACGTCGCGCCCGGGAACACCGAGGAGAATACGAGTGAACTGTCGACCGGGATCCGATCCGTCAGCTCTCTGAACCAGCGCAAGCGTTCGAACAACACCTTCGGCAGTTCGAGGAAACCGGAGCTCGTTTTCGCGATACGCCCATCGAGACCGCGACCCACACAATCGCGCAACGGCGGCAGTGAACCCTCGCCGCTGAACAACCAGGCAAGGCAGGCGGGATGGCGTCGCCGGATGTCCAGAATCACGGAAATGATCTCGCCGAAGCGGCCGACCGGGTCTGCGATCAACGCGTCGACCGGGCCCGCACTGACGTGGTGCGCCACCTCTACCGATGATGAAGCTTCCAGTATCGCAGCATTCGGCAGCGCGCTTCGCAGCGCCAGGGCGAGCAAGGCGCGATCGTGCTTATCGCCATCAAACAATATTATTCTGTAGTTATAATTCAATGGCTTAACGACAGCAGTTTAGACTGTTGAGGCGTAGGGCGGAGCATATGCTATGGGCCGCGTTTTCTCAATTAAAAAGTGCGCTTTGTCCTTCAAACGGACTACTCCTCGCGTAAACATTTGTGTTGTTGTCACCGCCGCCCCGAGGCACCGCCGGCCCTGCCACGGACTCCGGGTGCGTACGAGTCGTTTATACTCCACGCTTCTGATTACGAAACAAAAAGCCAAACCGGGAGGTGTCGTAGTGGCCGCAAAAATGGAGAGCCCACAGGGCGGGAATCGCATCACAATCAAGGACGGTCGACTCATCGTGCCCGATAACCCGATCATCCCTTTTATCGAGGGCGACGGCATTGGCCCCGATGTCTGGGCGGCGAGCAGTCGCGTACTCGACGCCGCCGTGGCAAAAGCTTACGGCGGTAAGCGCGTGATTAACTGGATGGAAGTCTACGCCGGTGAGAAGGCGAACGAACTCACCGGCTCCTGGTTGCCGGACGCTACGCTCGACGCCTGCCGCAACTACCTCGTGGCGATAAAAGGACCGCTGACCACTCCCATCGGCGGCGGTATCCGTTCGCTCAACGTTGCCTTGCGTCAGATTCTCGACCTGTATGTATGCTTGCGCCCGGTGCGCTGGTTCAAGGGCGTACCCTCCCCGGTCCGGCACCCTGAGGACGTCGACATGGCGATTTTCCGCGAAAATACGGAAGACATCTATGCCGGTATCGAGTTTGAATTCGGCAGCGAGGAAAATGCGCGGTTTATGCAGATGTTCGCGGAAAACTTCCCCGACATGCACAAGAAAATCCGCTTTCCGGACACCGCCGGTATCGGCATCAAGCCAATTTCCCGGGAAGGCACTGCGCGCCTCATGCGCGGCGCAATCACCTACGCGATCAACAACAAGCGCAAGAGCGTCACGGTGGTGCACAAGGGCAACATCATGAAGTTTACAGAGGGCGCATTCCGCAACTGGGCCTATGAACTCGCGGAAACGGAATTTGCCGATCACACCTACACCTGGGATCAGTGGGAACGCACTCGCGCCGAACATGGCGCGCAAGCCGCGAACGAGGAACAGGATGCAGCGCTGGCCGCCGGCAAAATCCTCATCAAGGACGCCATTGCCGACATCACCCTGCAGCAGGTGCTCACCCGCCCGGCCGAATTCGACGTCATCGCCACGATGAACCTGAACGGTGACTATCTTTCCGACGCCCTTGCGGCACAAGTGGGCGGGATCGGAATCGCGCCCGGGGGCAACATCAATTACATGACCGGACACGCGATCTTCGAGGCCACCCACGGAACGGCGCCGAAATACGCCGGCCAGGACAAGGTCAACCCGGGTTCCGTGTTGCTCTCCGGCGAAATGATGCTGCGCTACCTGGGCTGGACGGAAGCAGCCGACCGCATTATCGCCGCGGTCGACAAAACGATTGCGGACAAGATCGTAACCTACGATTTCGCCCGGCTCATGGATGGCGCGAAAGAGGTTAAATGCAGCGAGTTCGCGGACGCGTTAATCGAACGACTGTGAGGAACCGGGGATGCATGCACCGCCCGGTGGTGAGGTGGCAAGGCGGGGCATCCGCCGCGGCTGTGTCCGCACCCGGCGCGGCGCTGCACGATCCCGGCGCCCGCTTGTGGACGCCGCCGCATGAACAATGAGGTGCCCACGGCGTCCGGCCCGGCAGCGTCAAACCCCGATGTCGGTGATATTGCACTCGTATGCGAGGCGGCGAATGCGATCTATCAGGCGTTCGTTAACTACAACAATAATTTCCGTCGCATCACGGGGCGTGCCCGGCGGCGCTTCGAAACCCGCGACTGGGATGGTGCGGAACGCGACCTCGGAGAACGCATCGAGCTTTATACAAAGTCTGTCGAGCGCACGATTGCGGCGCTCAACAGGCTGCTTGGGGAGCAACAGAAAGACCGACGATTGTGGCACTCCCTGAAGGAATATTTTGGTGAGCGCGTCAATGACATTCCGGATGGCGAATTTTCCAAGACGTATTTCAACTCGATCAACCGCCGCATCTTCAATACCGTCGGGATCGATCCCGATATCGAGTTCGTCGCACTCAGACTCGAGACCGAAGAACAACACCGCCATCTCATCAAGCATCGACGTTATCTGAACTGGATCCGCTTTTCCGACCTCGTCGACAGCATCATGACGGATTTCGCGTTTGATGCCGAGTTCGCCGACCCGACGGCGGACCGCGAATTTGTCATCCGCGAAATTGGCGCATACGCTGCCGCGCACGATCTACGGGTTGATGACGTACTGCGGATCGAGTTTGTCCAGCCGGTGTTTTACCAGTCCTCGCGCGCTTATCTCGTCGGGAAGATCTTCTGGCCGGGACTATCGGCGCCCCTGATCATCGCCCTGAAGCACACGGCGCAAGGGATAGCGGTGGATGCGGTGCTGATGAGTGGTGGTGAGGTGAGCATTCTGTTCGGCTTTACCCGCTCGTACTTTTTCGTCGACGTGGAACCGGTAGAGGGCGCGGTTTACTTCCTCAAATCGATTCTGCCGCAAAAACCGCTCGACGAACTGTACACGGTGCTTGGCCGGGTACGACAGGGCAAGACGGAACGCTACCGCACCCTCACCCGCCATTTGAAACGCACGCAGGACCAGTTCATCCATGCGCGCGGTGCGCCAGGACTCGTCATGCTCGTGTTCACGCTGCCGAGCTACGATGTTGTGTTCAAAATCATGCGCGACAGCTTCGGCTATCCGAAAACCGTCAGCCACGAACAGGTGATCAACAAATACCAGTTCGTCTTCAAGCACGACCGCGCGGGGCGGCTGATCGATACGCAGGAGTTTCGCGACATCGAATTCCCGCGCGACAAATTCTCCGCAGCCCTGTTAAGCGAGTTGCTGGAATCAACCGCCGCGAACGTGCAGCTCACAGGCGAACACGTCGTCATCAATCACGTCTATCTCGAACGCCGCATCACACCACTCGATCTCTACATCACGGAGCATGAACGCGGCGACGTAGAAGCGGCAATCATCGATTACGGCCAGGCGATCAAGGATCTCGCCATGACGAATATTTTCCCCGGCGATTTGCTGTTGAAGAATTTCGGCGTAACCCGGCACGGGCGGGTCATATTCTATGACTATGACGAGCTCTGCCTCGTCACGGATTGTAATTTTCGCGACCTGCCGGATCCCGCGTTCGAGGAGGACGAACTGCGCCCGGGGAGCTGGTTTTATGTCGCGGAGAATGACGTGTTCCCGGCCGAGTTCATCAAATTTCTCGCCATGGATGCAGAGCTGAAGTCCCTGTTCCTCGAGGTGCACGGCGATTTGCTGACGGCGGACTACTGGCGCGCCGTCAAACGGGCACACGCGGATGGCCAGGTGCTCGACGTCGTTCCGTACTATCGGCCGACCGTTCGCCATGGCGAGAGGCGTGCTTAACGGCGGTGACAAACTCGCGTGAAAACAGTACGATTACGTTGTAACTGAGAATCTTTTGCATTTAGCAGGCACCTGCCCGGGTTTACACACAGCGATATGAGCGCAATCCCTCTTCCGACCATGATTTCGCTGGCGACGCTCGCCAACGGCGACCGCGCGCTCGTGGTTGCGATCGAATCGAACGATGCGAAACTCGGTCAGAAGCTTGCCGCTCGCGGCCTCGTCCCGGGGGCCGAAATCGGCGTGCTGCGCGCCGGCGACCCATTGCTGCTCGCCATCGACGAGGCACGCTGGGCGCTGAACCGGGCGGACGCCAGCTTCGTTCTTGTCGAACTCCTCTCCCAACCGCGCAAACCGCTACTACAGCGCCTGTTCCGCCGATGAGCGTCGTGCTCTCGGAGCTACGGGCCGGCGAGTCCGGGACTATCACGGGTTTTGTCAGTGAAAACCCGCTAACTGCGCGACTCATGCAACTCGGGGTTCTCGAAGGTGAACACGTTGATGTGATCCGGCGAGCACCGGCCGGTGATCCGATCGAAATCCGCATCCTTGGTTATTCGCTGTCGTTGCGCGGGGCCGAGGCCTGCCTGGTACAGGTCGACACCAGCGCGTCAGCATGAGTAGCAAGTCGCGCGCTGTCATCGTTACGCTTGGCAACCCGAATACCGGTAAAAGTACGTTATTCAACGCGCTGACGGGCATGCGCCAGAAGGTCGGCAACTTCCCCGGGGTTACCGTAGAACACTTGCGTGGCGAGACGACGCTCGGCGAACGTCCGGTCAGCGTCGTCGATCTGCCCGGCACCTATTCGCTCGCCGCACAGTCGCCGGACGAAATGGTTGCGATTGATGTCCTCCTCGGTCGCATCGAAGACGTCGGCACCCCCGATGCCATCCTCGTCGTCGTGGATGCGAACAATCTGCGGCGCAATCTGTTTCTCGCCTCGCAGGTCCTCGAGTTGCCGCTACCGGTGGTCGTTGCACTGAACATGGTCGATGTTGCCGCCGCTCAGGGTGCGACGGTCGATGCCGACGCGCTGTCGTCAGCGCTTGGTGCCCCGGTAGTTCCGATGTGCGCGGCGCGCGGCCAGGGTCTGGACGATTTGCGTCGCGCGCTCGAACGCGTGCTCGATGAACCGGCGGCAACGCGCACGCCCGTTGATCCCGAGTTACACGCTGCGGCTGGCGACCTGGCGCGTGAACTGCACAGCCCCGAGGATCCCGTCTCGACGCTCGAAACCACGCGCGCGCTGATCGACGCTGGCGGCTACGCCGAAACGCGCTTGTTGCACCGGCACGCCGGGGCCGCGCCCCGGCTCGCCGAGATTCGTGAGCAACTCGGACAGGGCCGCGGCCTGGCCACGCTCGAAGCGCGCAACCGCTACAGCTGGATTAACGCCATCGTAGCCAGAGTCGAGCAGCGCGCCAGCGACATCACCCGGCATTCAGACAGGATCGATCGGGTGCTCAATCATCCCGTGCTCGGCAGTGCGCTGTTTGTGTTCACGATGGCCATTATCTTCCAGTCAGTGTTTGCCTGGGCGACGCCGTTGATGGATGCAATCGACGGTTGGTCGGCCGCGCTGGGTGAGTTCGTCGTGGCGAACGTGGATTCGCCCATGCTCGCGAGCTTCCTCACCGACGGCGTCATTGCCGGCGTTGGCAGCGTGCTGATCTTCCTGCCACAGATCATCATTCTGTTCGCGTTCATTATTCTGCTCGAAGATACTGGCTATATGTCACGCGCGGCATTTCTGATGGACCGCCTTATGCGCTGGTGCGGGCTGAGTGGCCAATCGTTCATCCCCATGTTGTCGAGCTTCGCCTGCGCCGTGCCCGGTATCATGGGTACGCGCGTCATTCCCGGCCCGCGTGATCGCATCGCCACTATCATCGCCGCACCATTCATGACGTGTTCCGCACGACTGCCCGTGTACGCCCTGCTTATTGCGGCATTCGTCCCTCCGCACAAATACCTGGGCGGCTGGGTCAACCTGCAGGGCCTGGTGCTGCTCGGGTTCTACCTGCTCGGGATGGTCGCCGGCATTCTCACCGCCTACCTGCTGCATCGGACGATATTGCGCGGTCCCACGGCATCGTTCCTGCTCGAACTACCACCTTACCGCTTGCCGAACCCGCGTTCGGTTCTGATCAAACTCTACGGTCGCGCAATCATATTTCTCAAGCGCGCGGGAACGATAATCTTCAGCATCGCGATCGTCATCTGGTTCCTGGCTTCGTTTCCGCAACCCGCTCAGGAGGACGCCATCCCGGGCGATTCGCGCACCGAGGTGCGTCACCGACAGGCGGTGCTGGAGCAAAGTTATCTCGGCACCGCGAGCAAAACCGTCGCACCCTTGTTCGAACCCCTGGGATGGGACTGGAAAATCACAGCCGCTGTCATCGCGTCGTTCCCGGCGCGGGAGGTTGTAATCGCGGTGCTCGGAACGCTCTACGCAATCGACGCCGAAGACGAAGGATCGCTGATTGATCGGATCAAGCAATCGCGCTGGCCGGATGGCCGCCTCGTGTTCAGTCTGCCGATGGCACTTGGCCTCATGATGTTCTACGCCCTGTGCCTGCAATGCGTTGCCACGATAGCCGTAATGCGCCGGGAGACGAATACGTGGCGATGGCCATTGTTTGCCTGGGTTTACATGACAACGCTCGGTTACGTCGGCGCCCTGCTCTGCTTCCAGATCGGAAGCGCGCTTACAGCCAGCTAGCCGGCCAGCACGCCCCGCAACGGCTGATTAGCCGTTATACTGTGCGGTTCGCATGCGTCAGGAGCAGATTCAGATGTTTCAGGTCACGGACGATGTCCGTATCGAAGGCTTAAGGCCCCTCATTCCCCCCGCGATCCTGATGGAAGAAATGCCCATCACGGAACACGCGTCCAATACCATCGCACGCGCGCGGTCGGTAGCGAGCAATATCGTCCAGGGCCATGACGATCGCCTGCTCGTCGTCGTCGGGCCGTGTTCGATCCACGATCCGAAAGCGGCGCTCGAATACGCGGACAGGCTCCAGAGTGTGGCCGAGGCCCTGCGCGAAGATTTGCTTGTTGTCATGCGGGTGTATTTCGAGAAACCCCGCACCACGGTCGGCTGGAAAGGCCTGATTAACGACCCCCACCTCGATGGCAGCTTCGACATCAACAGCGGCTTGCGCGCAGCGCGCAAGCTGCTGCTCGATCTCGCGCAGCGCGGGCTGCCGGCAGGCTCCGAATTTCTCGACGTGATCACGCCGCAATTCATCGCCGATCTGATCGCGTGGGGCGCGATCGGCGCGCGTACGACGGAAAGCCAGATCCACCGCGAACTCGCGTCCGGTCTGTCGATGCCGGTCGGGTTCAAGAACGGCACGGACGGCAATGTCCAGATCGCAATCGATGCGATTGGCGCCGCGCGTCATCCGCACCATTTCCTGTCCGTGACAAAGCAGGGCATCTCCGCGATCGTCAATACCACCGGTAATGACACCTGTCATTTGATTCTCCGTGGTTCGAATTCGGGCCCCAACTGCGACGCGGCATCCGTCGACGACGCGGAAAAGAAACTGACTGCAGCCGGCGTCAACCATCGCATCATGATCGATTGCAGCCATGGCAACAGTCGGAAAGACCACACGCGACAACCGGCCGTCGCAGCGGAAGTCGCCGCCCAGGTTGCCGCGGGAACCCAGGCCATCATGGGTGTGATGATCGAAAGTCACCTCAAAGCGGGCAAACAGAACCATAACGATGAAACACCGCTCGTGTACGGACAAAGCATCACGGATGCCTGTCTTGATTGGGAATCGACGAAACCGGTTCTCGACAAGCTCGCCGCGGCCGTGCGGGAACGGCGGAGTGGTCTTAAATAAGCGCACGCTGCTGCGTGCGGCCGCAAGCGTTCTCGCCAGCGCGCTCGCGGTTGCAACCACGACAGGACATGCCGGGCAGCACCCGCAGCGTATTGCCTCGATGAATCTGTGCACGGACTCGATGTTGTTCGAACTCGCGCGTCCAGAGCAGATCGTTTCCGTTACTACCCTGTCCCGCGACCCCGATGTGTCGTATTTCGCCGCCCGCAGCCGCGACGTCCATGTCAACCGCGGCCTCGCTGAGGAAGTCATCGTGCTGCGGCCGGATCTGATCCTGACCGGGGTCCACACCGCTAACGGCGCGAGCGACCTGCTGCGGCGGCTCGGCTTCAATATCCTTGCGTTTGACCCGGCGCTCGATCTCGAGACATTTCGTGCGTCGTTTCGTCGTCTCGCAACGGCAATCGGCGCGAGCAAGAAGGCCGAGCGCTTGCTGGCGACGATGGCGCAACGCCTTGAGCGCAGCCGCCAGCGCATCGCGATACGGCGCCCGACGGCAATTATTTATCGCCCCAACGGGTTCTCGCCCGGTTTCCGCTCGCTCGCTCACGACATGCTGATAGCGGCCGGATTCCGCAATCTCGCAGAGGACCTGAACATTGAATACGGCGGCTTCGTACCACTGGAAAAGCTCGTCATCGCGGCACCCGATTTTGTCCTGCTCGATGCAAACCCGACACGCTCCCCCGCACTCGCCGATGCGATCCTTATTCACCCCGCGCTGCTGCAACAACGCAGCCCCGAGCACTTGCGCCGCATCGAGATCGCCGAAAAATACTGGACCTGCGGCGGCACCTTTATTGCCGAGGCTGTGGAACAACTGGCTTCGCTTGCAGCGCGCGGACAGTGAGCACCGTCGTCTCGCATAGCAAGCGCGGGATCATCGTGCTCGCACTCACGGGCATCATCGTGGTCCTGTTCTTCCTCTCGCTATGGCTCGGACCCGTTGTTATGACGGTGACCGACGTCTGGCACGCGCTCAGCGGTGACCCCGGTCCGCTCGCGACGGTCGTGCGCGAAATTCGTCTACCGCGCGCGATTCTTGCGTGCCTGATCGGGGCAAGCCTGGGTATGAGCGGTGCGGCATTGCAAGCACTCGTGCGTAACCCGCTCGCAGAGCCGGGTCTGATCGGCGTCTCGGCCCTCGCCGCGCTGGGCGCCGTTATCGCTTACTACTCCGGGCTGTCCGGGACGTACGCCTTCGCGCTGCCGCTCGGTGGCATCATCGGCGCTTTCGTCGCTGTCATCGCCCTGTTTGCGCTGACGGGGCGCGGCCTCGGTACCCTGACCCTGATCCTCGCCGGGGTTGCGATTAACAGCCTGGGCGGCGCACTCACCGCGCTCGCGCTGAACCTGTCGCCGAACCCGTTCGCGGCTTATGAGATCTTTTTCTGGCTCATGGGATCCCTGTCCAATCGCAGCAGCGAACACGTATACATGGTTTTGCCACTGATGTTGTGCGGCTGGGCGTTCCTTCTCGCCGCCGCACGCGGACTCGACACCTTCACGCTTGGCGAAGAAGTCGCGGCGACGCTCGGCGTGGACGTCGTCCGGATCCGCTGGTTCGTCATTGTCGGCAGTGCGCTGGCGGTCGGCGCCGGGGTTGCTGTCGCGGGTATCGTTGGCTTCGTCGGCTTGGTGGTACCGCATCTGTTGCGACCGTTCGTCGGCCACCGACCGATGATTCTGCTGCCGGTGAGCGCTCTCGGTGGCGCCGCGTTGACGCTCGCAGCCGATCTCGTCTCGCGCGCGCCGATCGGTGGTTCGGAACTCAAGCTTGGCGTCGTTACCGCCCTCATTGGCGCCCCGTTTTTCCTCTTTCTCGTGCTGAAGACGCGCCAGGACGTAGCATGAACTGTGTCGAAGCACACGCCATCTCGGTGACCCTTGGCGGGCGACAGGTGTTGAACCGGGTCGACTTCGCACTTGACGCGGGAGAACTCGTCGGTCTCATCGGTCCGAACGGATCGGGCAAGACCACGCTGCTGCGAACCTTGTGCGGCCTCGAAACGCCACTTGCCGGAAACATCACCCTGGCCGGTGATCCGATTTCGCAGTTGCGCCCACGTGCTCGGGCACAGAGGGTCGGCTATCTGCCGCAGCAGGCGGTGTTCCACTGGCCGTTAACGGTAACGAACGCGGTGGCACTCGGCCTTCACGCCGGCGCCCCGTCCCAGTTCGGCGCCTCCGCCGGCGAACGCGGGATCATTACCGCTGCACTGGCGGCAACCGGCCTCACCGCGATGGCCGAGCGCCCGGTCAATGAGCTCTCAGGCGGCGAGGCAATGCGCGTGCATATTGCTCGCCTGCTTGCCGGGGGACATGCTGCACTCGTTGCTGACGAGCCGGTGACTTCCCTCGACCCGCGCTATCAGCTCGAATTGCTCGCAATCCTGCGACGCCAGGCCGAGGCGGGAATCGGCATCGTATTATCCCTGCACGACGTGTCCCTGGCATTTCGCACGTGTGACCGCATCACCGTCATGCAGGACGGGTCTATTGTCGCCTCGGACACCCCGCAGGCCGTACTCGATAGCGGTATACTCGCGCGCGTGTTCAAGCTCGACTTCGACCAGGTTGAGACCCTTTCAGGCACGGCCCTGGTTGCCCGCGAGCCCGGCGAAAAACTGTGACAGGAGAGACACCATGCGCATCGTAAGCCTGCTCCCGAGCGCGACGGAATTCATTTGCGCGCTGGGTCTGCGCGACCAGCTTGTCGGGGTTTCCCACGAGTGCGACTACCCAGCGGACGTGGCGGGACTACCTGTAGTGACACGAACGCACATGGACCACAACGCAACGAGCCGGGAAATCGACGCACAGGTTCGTCAGGAACTCGAGTCACGGCAGGCTTTGTACTCGCTTAACGACGACGTCCTCGCAACACTCGCTCCGGATCTGATCGTGACCCAATCGCTGTGCGACGTCTGTGCGGTTGCTGAAGCGGACGTCAGTGCGGCGGCCTGCACACTTCCTGGCGCACCGGCGGTCTTTAATCTGCAGCCAATGAATCTCGATGATGTACTCGCGACAACAAGCGCGTTAGCGGCCGCGGCCGCGGTACCCGCGGCCGGCGACCGGCTGCAACGGGAGATGACCGCACGCATCGAAGCGGTGCGCTCCCGCGCCGCCGAAATCCCCGTGCACGCGAAACCGCGAGTCGTTTTTCTCGAATGGATAGACCCGCCGTTCAATGCCGGCCACTGGACCCCGGAGATTATCGAGATTGCGGGTGGCTTGCCGCAACTCGGCGCCGCGGGCGAACCGTCCGGCACAATCACGTGGGACGACGTAGCAACAGCACGGGCGGAGCATATCGTCATCGGTTGCTGCGGTTTCGACATCACGCGGACACAGCGGGAAGTCGCTGCGGTACTGGGCGAAGCGGATCACCCGGCAGCCGGGGTGCTCGAGCACGCCCGGGTGAGCATTGTCGACGGAAATGCGTATTTCAACCGGCCGGGACCCCGACTTATCGACAGCCTCGAGTTGATGGCGCACGTGCTGCATCCTGCACACCATCCGCTGCCCTCGTTCATTACGCCCGCCGTCGCGCTGTAGCGGGCTCCGGAACGCCTGTCTAACGATATTCCAAATTCAACTAGGACCGCGGCAGCGGACTCGTGAATAATTACGTTTAGTTATATTAACTTCGTAGTTATTGGATTATGAGCATAACGAACACTTCGCGATCCGCACGGACTGCGAATCCGGACGCAAGCGCCGCGAACATCCGCCTGGCTTATGCAGCACCGCAGGAAATCATCGAGTACGTCCGCGACACAGCAGCACGCCCGGTCATCTCAACAAACTTCCGTCCCCTGTCGATAGCGTTTGTCCACCTCGTCGACCGGATCATTCCCGGCGTGCCGGTAATCTGGGTCGACCATGGGTATAACACCCCCGAAACGCTGGCATTCGTCCACGAAGTCCAGCGTGCCTACGATCTCAACCTGCAGGTCTACCGACCGCGCATCGGCGACGCGGCACCAGCTAATACCAGCGTCCCGCCGCTCGATACGCCGGAGCACGCGAGATTCACGGAACGGGTCAAGCTTGAACCATTCTCCCGCGCGCTGGACGAGTGGCAACCGGATTACTGGATTACCGGCATTCGCGCGGAGCAGACAGAATACCGCCGTACGCTCGGGGTCTTTTCAAGCGGGCCCAAGGGGACAATCCGGGTGGCCCCGTTGTTTCGTTGGACAGAGGTCGACGTGGAAGGCTACATCTACACGCATGGACTGCCGGATTACGCTACTTACGCCGATCCGACGAAGGGGCCGGAAACTCGCGAGTGCGGCTTGCAACAACTCGCGTAGTCCCCACCTCTCTCGCTGACGTCGTTCAGGACACGACCGCTACCGGAATCTTGCCGATCCGGCTCTGCCATTCACGCGGGCCGGTGATGTGCACGGATTCGCCGCGCGCGTCCACCGCCACCGTTACCGGCATGTCCTCCACCACGAACTCCCGGATCGCTTCCATGCCGAGATCCTCGAAGGCAACGAGACGCGATGAACGGATTGCCTTCGACACGAGGTAAGCCGCGCCACCGACTGCCATCAGGTAGACCGCTCGGTGCTTTGCAATCGCATCGATCGCTGCCGGCCCGCGTTCCGCCTTGCCAATCATGCCGAGCAACCCGGTATCGGCAAGCATCATCTCCGTATACTTGTCCATCCGCGTCGCGGTTGTCGGGCCTGCCGGACCGACAACTTCATCGCGTACCGCATCGACCGGGCCGACGTAGTAAATAAACCGGTTCGAGAAATCGACCCCTTCGGGCAGCGCCTCACCCCGGGCCAGCATGTCCTGAATACGTTTATGCGCCGCGTCTCGCCCCGTCAGCATCGCACCGTTCAGCAGCAGGGTTTCGCCCGGCTGCCAGCTCTGGACTTCTTCAGCCGTAACCGTGTCGAGGTTCACGCGTCGTGCGCTGTCGCCGACGGACCACGTGATGTCCGGCCAATCCGATAATTTCGGCGTCGGCAGCGTCGCGCTGCCCTTGCCATCGAGTTGAAAGTGAACGTGCCGCGTGGCGGCACAGTTCGGAATCATTGCGACGGGCTTGGACGCGGCATGCGTCGGGTAATCCAGTATTTTCACATCGAGCACCGTTGTGAGCCCACCGAGCCCCTGCGCACCAATACCCAGTGCGTTCACTTTCTCATACAGCTCGATACGGAGTTCCTCGAGCGTATTCCGAGGACCGCGCGCAATCAGCTCCTGCATGTCGATCGGGTCCATCAGCGATTCCTTCGCCATCACCATCGCCTTTTCCGCCGTGCCGCCAATGCCAATGCCCAGCATGCCGGGCGGGCACCACCCGGCTCCCATGGTCGGGACCGTTTTCAGCACCCAATCCACGATCGAGTCCGACGGATTCAGCATGACGAATTTCGACTTGTTCTCCGAACCGCCGCCTTTCGCCGCCACCGTGATATCG
Organism: Gammaproteobacteria bacterium; assembly: GCA_965216305.1. Lineage (GTDB taxonomy): Bacteria > Pseudomonadota > Gammaproteobacteria > UBA11873. The sequence goes on from OZ244144.1 coordinate 2,579,944, forward strand.
AGTGTGTCACCGGGGACGACAGTCATGTGGATGACCGCCGGCGTATTATCTTTCGTATTGACCCTGGCACCCGCGGGGTCACTGAGGATCGACGCCCGGAGTTTATTGTCGGGGTGCAGGTAGGCCTGGCGCACGCCTTCGTTGATCATCGCTTCTAGGTCCAGATCGGCATCCCAGCTCAGATCCATACCGACTTTACAGAATACCGTGACGATGCCCGTGTCCTGACAGATGGGCCGCTTGCCTTCCGCGCACATGCGCGAGTTGATCAGGATCTGGGCGATCGCATCTTTCGCTGCCTGCGATTCCTCCATGTCGTAGGCACGGGTCAGGTTCGCGATGTAATCCGGCGGATGGTAGTAGGAAATGTACTGTAGTGCGTCAGCGACGCTCTGGATCACGTCGGCTTGCTTGATTGTCGTCACGAGGTTGGTGCTCCGTCAGTTTACAGCGGCAAGGATAAACCAGTGGCGTACCAGGAAGGAACCGCAGCGCCGGCAATGGGCAGCGGGGCACGCGGCTGCGTGACGCTATCGGGACAGTTACAGATTCTTGAGGATCTCGTCCTGCGCCCTCTGCTCGGCTTCCGGAAGCGTTTGTTCGAGGGAATCCTTGCGTTTCAGCTCGCTGTCTACATAGGCGATCCATTGCTGAGCGGCCTGTGCGCTGCGTTTGTCCCGCGCCGCGTTGACGAATGCATCACGCGCCGGGCTCAGTTTGCGTTGATTGAACAATGCCATGCCGAGCATGATATGCGCGACATCGTTCCGTTTCACGCCGCCCTTCTCGAGCCCTTTCTGAACCGCGTCGGCGGCTTCTTCCCAGCGGTCGAGATTGATATACGATTGCGCCAGCCGTACGTAGAGCTCACCGTCATCGGACAGGCCTGCCGCCCGCGCGAGCGGTGGGATCGCCTTCTCGTCTTCGCGCGCCTGATACCACGCCTGCGATAACAATCGGAGATTGCGTCCATTAGCCTCAACGTTCTTCGCGTCAATTTCTTTCTGCAAAACCTTCGCGGCTTTGTACGGCACTCCGTGCAGCAAATACAGGTTCGCGAGGTTGACGACGTGATGCGGCTCCGTCACGTAACCGGACTCGTACAGGGCTTCCGTCAGTGACAGTTGCTTGCGGGTGTCACCCAGTTCGCTGTACACGCCGGCGAGCGTCAGCAAGTACTGTTCTTTTGGGTACAGTGCGATGAGTTCTTTCAGCACGCCAATCATGCGCTGATAGCCTTTCAGCTCGTAGTAGCACACGCGTAGCAGCAGCAGCCAGTTCTCGCGCGGCTTCTTGCCCTGGGCACGATACTTCTCGATCGCCGTTGAAATGGGCTGTACGGCCTGTTTGTACTGGTTCAGCTGAAAATGCGCTTGCCCCAGCAGCATATACACATCCGCGGCCGGGTCCGGCACCACCGCCATCAAACGCTTAACGGTTGCCAATGCCCTGGCGTAATCTTCCTGCGTGAAATAAAGCTGACTCAGGGTTTTCAGCGTACTTTGCACAATCGCTTCCGGGATGTCGCCAGCCGCCAGCACGTTCTCGTATGCCTTGACCGCCTCGGCATACCGCTCCTGCAGGTAGTAGGCGTAAGCCGTCAGGTTCCAGATCTGCGCGTTCTCATACACGGACAGTTTCGGTTTCGCACGCAAGGTTTGCAGGATCGCGTGACCCTCCCGGTACTTTTTCGCTTCGATCAGTTCCTGCGCATTCTGCAAACCTTCGAACACGTCCTGGCTCATTGCGACGGTCTTTTTTGTCTTCTCGTCGTTCTCCGCTGCAGTCGCTATACCCAGCGCGTTGACGCCCAACAACACGACAACGGCAAGGGTCAGGCCAACTATCGAACACCGCATCGCTTATTTCTCGAGCTCATAGGTGAATTTGTTACGGACGCCCGGCACCTCGACCGCCTCGCCATCGATGACCCGTGGTTTGTACTTGAACTTGAGCGCCGCATCGACCGATGCTTTCTTGAACAGCGAGCTACTGCACTGGTCCGGAAGCACCCGGGCATCACGTGTGGTACCCGAGCGCGTCACCGTGTATTCGACGATGCAGAACCCCTCCACCCCCCGCGACACGGCGCGACGCGGATAAATCGGTGCGACTTTCACGATCGGGAGGTAGTCGCCCTCGCCGACCCCAAGGCTGAAGCCGCCGGAACTGAGATCGATGTCGGTTTCCACCGGTACCGCTGAAATCGCGATTTTGTCCGCCGACGGCGTCAGGTCATCGAGTTTCGGCGCGGGCGGTTCCGGCGGCGGCGCATCGGGCGGCGGCGGTTTGCGGGGTTTGATCTGCTTGCGCTCGATGACCTCATTCTTTTTCACCCGGACGAAATCGACGAGCGCACCGCGCTTTGCATCATCCAGCGAACGATCCGCGGTGGCGATCAGGTATTGCATCACCCAGAACAGGCCAAGCGTGACAAATGCGCCCAGCAGCAAGCCGATCAGCAGGCGTACCGCCATCATCGGGTCTTTCGTTTTCGACTCTACCGCCGTGACGCTGGCCACGTGTGCTATTGCTCTTGGGCGGCGATCGCGACGTTGAACACACCCGCGGAACGCGATGCGTCCATTACCTTGATCAACGTCTCGGTTTTGGAATCCTTGTCGGCCTGGATAACCACCGAGCCCTGCGGGTTCTCCGCGTGAAGCCGTTCGATGTTCGGTCGTACCGAACGCACGTCGACACGGCGCCGGTCGATCCAGATTTCATTCTTCGCATTGATCGCGATGAGGATATTCGCCTTCTCCTGCTTCACCGCGGTTGCCGCATCGGGGCGATTAACGTCGATACCGGCTTCCTTGACGAATGTCGCGGTCACGATGAAAAAGATCAGCATAATGAAAACGACGTCGAGCATCGGCGTGATATCGATCGCCGATTCATCTTCGTCAGCCGTTGCCCTGGCCATCATTCGTCGCATATTCGTTCCTTAACCGTTAGTCGCCCGTACCGTCGCGGTACCGGCTTAATGGTCCATCGTCATGTGTTCGCCGAGCAGCGCGCGCTCGCGCCCGACCCGTCCCTGCAGATACGCGCTCATCGCCACGCCGGAAAGTGCCGCGACCATTCCGGCCATGGTCGGCACGGTCGCCTTGGAAACGCCGGCCGCCATCGAACGCGGATTGCCGGAACCTGAAATTGCCATTACCTCGAACACCTCGATCATACCGGTGACGGTGCCGAGCAAGCCCATCAACGGACACAAGGCGACACAGGTTTGAATCAGTCCCATGTTTCGTTCAAGGCCCTGGGAAACCGTCGAAATGAGGAACAATCGCACCTGGTGCGCGTGCCAGGATGTCCGTTCCCGCCGTGACTCCCACTGCGCGAGCGCGGCGCGCGTCGCACCCGGGTGTTTCGACATCAGGTACATCAGGCGTTCGAAAATCAGGCCCCACATCACGAGCGTCAACAAACCGATCAACAACAGTACATTGCCGCCGAGTTCGAAGAAGTCGCGGACCGCTTCGAGCGCCGGAAAATTGTAGAACAGAGCTTCCATCGCGACTCGTCAGGCCGGCGCGTGCTGACGTTCGGCGTGGTCGGCCACCATCCCTGTCGCCTGTTCTTCCAGCACCTGGTTGACTCGCCGCGCACGACTCGCAACGAGTGTGTGCAGGAGGACGGTGGGGATTGCGACACACAGGCCGAGCACCGTTGTCACTAGCGCCTGGGAAATACCGCCGGCCATCAATTTCGGATCACCGGTTCCGAACAGCGTGATCGCCTGGAACGTAATAATCATGCCCGTGACCGTGCCGAGCAGACCCAACAGTGGCGCGACCACTGCAATGATCTTCAGGAACATCAGGAGCCGGTTGATCTTCGGCGTCTCTTTCAGGATCGCCTCCGACAGCTTCAGTTCGAGCGTCTCGACATCGGCTTGCGGGTTGTCGTGATAGACCTTGAGCACGCGGCCGAGCGGATTATTACCGGGTTGGTCGGTCTTTTTCGCCTGCGACCGCACTCGCATGCCGGTAATCGTCAAGGTCAACAGGCGTTCGAGCGCAATCAATAGTGCGAGAGCGCCGAGCCCGATAATTACGTAGCCAACAACGCCACCCTGGTCGACCCGCTCCCGCAAATCCGGCGCCTGGACGAGCAGTGACAGGATTTGGCCGCGTGAAGGATCGAGTCCGAATGGCGCCACGCCGCTATCAGTCTGTTCGAAGGCTTCGATTTTTTCGAGATAGCGCTGCTGCGGTTGACGGCCGAGTTCGAGCAGCCGGCCGGTTTCCGGCACGTACTGCAGGTATTTGCCGTCGGCGACAACGTTGAAGGCACCTACCCGAGTAACGTTCTTCTCGACTTCGTCGCCGGTTGCTGTAATCACCGTGGTGGGAAACGTTACGACCTTGCCGGACTCCGTCATCTCACGCTGCATTTCAAACCACAACCGCTCAATCTCTTCGAGCGAGGCCAGGCGGCTGGTCTGTCCCATTTTCTGCGCGAGTTCGGTCAGGAACTCCGTGCGGTCCGGGAACTGCACCTGGGTCAATGAGCTCTCGAACTGTCCGCGCGCGTCACCGGACGCCTGTTGCAACACGCCAAACAATTCCTTCAGCGAGCCCAGCCTTTCCTTCAGTGCAAGTTCGAGGTCGACGATCTTCAGATCGTTTTCTTCGAATGCGGCTTCGAGAACCTGCGAGCGCTCCTCTTCCTGCGTGCGTTCAGCGTTTGCGTTGGCCAGCTTCTGTTGCTGATTGGCCTTGTCCGCCTTGAACTCGGCAATGCGCGCGGCGTTCTCTTTCGAGTCCTGCACGCGACCGCTCTTCACCTTACTGAGCAGGTCGTCGAGCGAGACGCTTTCAGCAGCCTGTGCCTGGGCACCGGCGAGAACGAGGACGAGGACGGCGAACAAGGTCGCATAGCGCGAGATTTGCTGTTTCATTGTGCTGCTCCTGCGGCCGCTACGGGAAGCACGAGGAGATCTGGTGCGACCTGTTTACGCGCAACCCGCAGTCCTTTCGCAACGTCCTGTTTGTACTGTTCGGGCGACAACTCATCCCAGGCCCTACCCTGCTGGTTCCATGCACCCGTATATTCCCCGCCGACGGTCTGGTACAGCAGGGCGACTCGCCCGACGCGCAGGAAATCAACCTCGCGGTTCTTGCCAGCAACCTCCAGCGTACCTTTGTAGGCCTCAATCGTGCGGCCGTATTCGTTCTCAATTTCATACGCTTCGAGGATGCGCCGGAATTTCTCCGCCGCGGTGACATCGGAGCGTTCCATCATGTCACGCAGACGCGCGAGGCGTTCCGCCCGCTCCTCGGTGAGGAACGGCACATCGAGTTGAATAAACTCGTCCAGCGAGTCAAGCATGCGAACCATGAGGGGTACGATCTGGCGTTCGATGAGCGAGACCTTGTCGATGGATTCCTCCAGCGCGACCATTTCCGCACGCTGGTTATCGACCTGTTTGTTCAGCAGCCCGTTGTAGACCTTGAGGCCATCGACAACCTTGATGACCTGCTTGAACTTCGATTCGATGTCACCCGCTGCGTCGCCGAGCTTGTCGATTTCCGCTTGCGCTGCCTTACCCTCGGTCGCCCGCTGCTCCCCCACTTTCGTGACCTGGTCTACGTCGGCTGCGGCGGCAACGCCGGACAGCGATACGGCCAAAGCAAGGCAAATAAATCCGCTTAGTGTTCTCAACTCTTGACTCCCCCTGATGGGTAAACCCGAAACCCGCCGCAGGCGCATCGTTTCGAATGCCGTTAACTGCCGCTCCAGCAAGTTTGTAAACCGCACGCGTTGCCGGAGAAATTTGAAGCTTAAAGCAATCTTCCGAAAACATCGAGACCATTCCGCGCCGAATGCCGTGCGATTCCCGCCGTTAATGCACGCTTTGAGCCGGCTTGTATTTGCAGTCTGCAGACCTCAGTCGCGGTGTGCAAATCCTGCACCGGACTGGCGCGAAACGCGGCGTTTCAACTCTCACGCGCTTCATCGCGGTGCGCAATCCACGCGGGAAGATTGTTGGACTTGAAACTCGTGTCGGGATCAATTTGCTCCATCTCAAACGATACCGCGAGCGGATGACGTTCGAAATGTGGTCGGAGAAATTCGCACGCCGTGTCGAACACGGCTTCACCTGCGGCACGTCTGACCTCAACACTGCGACCATGGCCGACGCGTGCAGTTATATGGACGAATGCATTGTCCGGGTGTGCATCGGCAATCCGGTAGGTATCGCGCGGGCAGGCCCGGGTGCGTAAGCCCTTGAGCGGGAAGATACCGGTTTCGATTGCGGCCTCATGAACCGCAACAACGAGCCCTTCGACATCGATACGTGAGGCGAGATTCGCGGAATATTCGATGATGAAATGTGGCACGTCCCCCCCCTTTGGCACGCGGTAAGTATCAGCGACATTCGCGCTTGCGAGCGGGACAATAACCGGCATCCCCGCCCATACCCGCCGATCTGGCGCGTTGGGAGATATTGCGCTCAAATCCTGCCCCGCTCAAAAGAAATATTTTTCCGTACGGGCTCCCTCTCCGAAAGCCCTGCTTGCGGCGACTCCACAAACCACCAGCAGCGTCGGGTCTGCTACTCATCCGGCTGAAATGCGGCGTTCTCCAGGCACGCCGCTTCGACGTCGCAAAGTCGCGGAAAGTCATCGAGTGGCAATTTGAACCGGCGCGCCTGATACAGCTGCGGGACCAGGAAAATGTCGGCAAGCGTGACCTGCTCACCAACACAAAAGCGGCTGCTTCCACGCTCCGCGGTTAACCACAGTTCGAGCGCGTCGAGCCCGTCCAGCAGCCATTGGCGAAACCACAGGCTACGCGCCGCTGCATCGGCCTTGAAGACATTCCTCAGATACGCCAGCACCCGCAGATTAACCAACGGTTGTATATCGCAGGCGATAATCTGGGCAATCTGGCGTGCACGTGCGCGTCGCGCGGCATTGCCCGGAAGGAACGCCGGCTCCGGATAACACTCATCGAGGTACTCCAGGATCGCGGCCGATTGACTCAGGCTGATACTGTGATCGTTGTATGTTGGCACGAGACCCTGAGGGTTCAGTGCGCGATACTCCGGCAGGTGTTGTTCGCCACCGCCCTTGATCAACGATACCGGTATGGATTGATAATCGACGCCCTTCAAGCGCAGCCCGATGCGAACCCGATAGGAAGACATCGAGAGGTTGAATTCGTGCAACTCAAACATGGTCTCGGTCCGTGGTCTGTACGCTGTCCCCCGTTCCGAATAACGTTCCGTGCGGGCGGTAACGAGGTGTGGTGATAGTGACGCGGGCAATACGGCCCGGCGCCTGGGTGCAATCCCGCGGTTCAAGCCCGGACTCGCTGGTGCCGCTATATCTTAGCGAATCGGTTTCACTAAATCGAACACCAACCAGGCGCACAACGGCCGATCCCGTGTCCGCCGGCGCACGCGGGTTCACCCCATGTATGGCCGTGCTTGCGCGCACGCCTTGCGTGCTAAGCTTTTACCTATGAGGCAGTGTCGAGTAAGCAAAGCGTGAGTTCACAGGATCGCAGAAGCGCCCGCTATGCACGTCAACTCGACGTCGATGTTGCCGGCATCGAGATCGTCACCACGAACGTCGCCACCGGCGGCGTCCAGCTCAGCTGTCCCGAGATGCGTTATCGTGGCTTCAGGAAAGCTGAGCGCGAGGACGGCGCACTCAATTTCAAAATCCGCTTACCGGGTACGCAGGAGTGGCTGGCTGCCGAAGGCACGGTGCGCTATGCAGACTTGTGCGAAGACGAGTATCTGATCGGTTTTCAATTCACGGGATGGCGGGAGCAACACTCGGCGAGTTGGGCGCAATATATTGAAACCCTGTCGGGTGCGAAGACAATCGACTGAACCGCCACTTCAGCCGTCGTTGTCCGCAACCTGCACAACGAGGCCATCGAGTTCGTCGCGCATCATGATCTGACACGTCAGGCGACTCCCTGGACGTCGGTCAGTGGCCAGCTCCAGCGTCGAGTCCTCGATTTCGTTCGGCTTGCCGACTGCATCCTGCCAGGCCTCATCAATGTACGCATGACATGTGCTGCATGCACAGCTGCCGCCGCAGATTGCAAGGATCCCGGACACGCCCGCGCTAATAGCACCTTCCATCACGGATAAACCGTTCGCGACATCTGCTTCTGTTCGGTTGCCATCCGTGTCGACATAAATCACCTTCGGCATGCTGCGTCATTCCCCCTCTAGAGCGTATTCGTTTCATGACCTTGAGCCTCAACACCTCGGGCCGCACGGTTCTCAATCGCGCAGCCCGGACCGGTGGTCAGCTATTCAAAGCAATGTTTTAAGATTTTGTTCTGTATCCGCGATCATTTCATCGGGCACCGTGGTGCCGAGCGCAAGTAATTTCCTGCTGACAAGATGATCGGCCGGACGATTCACCGAATCAACCCCTGTGAGCGTATCGCCCTGGAAGTAGAATGCAGAGAATGCGCCGTTGTCGGGATTGCCCCTGAGCACAAAACGATCGTGCGCGATCGAAGTACCCACCATTTGCAACTTCGCGTCGTACTGATCCGACCAGAACCATGGTATCTGGTCGTATGCTTTCGGTTCACCCAGCAATGTGGCCGCAGCGATCTTCGCCTGGTCGACTGCGTTTTGCACCGACTCCAGCCGCTGTGAAGTCGCGTATCGAACGTTGCGGTGGAACGTACAGTCGCCGGCTGCCACGATATCGGGATCCGACGTACGCGCGTACTCATCGACAACGATGCCATTGCTGCAGCGCAGCCCCGCCGCCTCGGCCAGTGCCGTATTCGGCACGGAGCCAATGCCGACGACAACCATATCCGCGGGCAGTTTAGCCCCGTCACCGAGGGCCACCGTGAGCTCTCCGTCCAAGCCCGCTTCGATCGCGGTTACCGCCGTATCAAGCAATACCTCAACACCGTGCGAACGGTGCAGTTGTGCGTAGTATGCAGAGACGAATGGCGATACCGCGCGCGCCATCAGCCGATCGAGCGCTTCCACCACTGTGACGGCATGGCCGAGCTTGCGCGCCGACGCCGCAATCTCCAGTCCGATGAAACCGCCGCCGATCGCAACCATCCGGGCCGGCCCGGCCTGCAGGCGGCGGCGGATTTCAATAGCGTCGTCGAGGGATCGCAAGTAGTAAACCCCGGGCGAATCCGCGCCGGGTACGGGCAGCTTGCGCACGGACGTGCCGGTCGCCAATGCAAGTTTCGAGTAGCGCCGCGAATTGTCACCGAACGTCACCGTTTTCGCTTCGACATCAATTGCGTCGACGGTGACGCCCGTGATCACCTCGATCGCCTGCTTTGTGTAGTAATCCGCTGGTCGGAACAACAGCCGCTCGGCCACCATGTCTTCGCCGATGTACTGTTTCGATAACGGCGGGCGCTGGTAAGGTAATGAGGTTTCCTCACCGATCAACGTGAGTGCTCCGCTATGCCCCCCACGACGTAACGAATCGGCGATTTGCAGTCCGGCTTGCCCAGCACCGATTATGACGATCGCTTCGTCAGCCATCGAACGCCTCCGTATTCACTGCGCTGCAGACAGGCAAGCGCGCTGGATGCCGTACCGCGGCGTTGAGCATCACGGCTGCAACTTCAGGTTTGCGCGTCGGGCAGGTGGACGACGAGACCGTCGCACTCGTCGGTGACCCGGATCTGGCAGCTCAGTCGTGAGCGGTCCGTCGCCTCCGAAGCGGTACATTCGAGCATATCCTGTTCCATGCTCGCCGCCGGCTCGAACTTGTCCGCCCATGCTTCGTCTACGTAGACGTGACACGTTGCACAGGCGCAGCCGCCGCCGCACTCGGCGACGATGCCGTCAATATTGTTTTGCACCGCGCCTTCCATGACGGTCCAGCCAACCGGAACATCAATAGTCTGGGCTTCGCCTGTATGGCTGATATAAGTAATTTTCGGCATTGGATTGTAGGGGCCTGGGTTTACATATTCGGATAGTTCGGGCCACCGCCACCTTCCGGCGTTACCCAGTTGATGTTCTGTGTCGGGTCCTTGATATCGCACGTTTTGCAATGGACGCAATTCTGCGCATTGATCTGCAGTTGCATTGCGCCGTCGATTTCAACGAACTCATAAACACCTGCCGGGCAATACCGCTCTTCGGGGCCCGCATAGGTCTTGAAGTTTACCGCCACCGGTACCGTTTCATCCTTCAGCGTCAGGTGGCTGGGCTGCTCTTCTTCGTGATTCGTATTCGAGAGGAACACGGAGGACAGTTTATCGAACGTAAGTTCACCATCCGGTTTCGGATAGTCGATCGGCTTGCATTCCGCTGCCGGTTTCAACTGCGTATGATCTGGTCGGTGATGCAGCGTCCACGGGGCCTTGCCGCGCAACACGAGGGAGTCAATGCCGGAATAGGCCATCGCCGGCAACAGCCCCCAGTGAAACGACGGCTTGATATTCCGTTGTCGATAGAGCTCGTCCCACACCCAGCTTTGTTGCAATTGTTCGGGATATGCGGATGCTTCGTTCGCCGTCGAGCCACTTTGCAACAGCTCGAACACAGCTTGAGCGGCAACCATGCCGGATTTCATTCCGGTGTGCGTGCCCTTGATTTTCGGCACATTCAGAAATCCCGCAGCGTCACCAACGATAACCCCGCCCGGAAACGTCAGCTTTGGAATCGACTGGAATCCGCCTGCACTGATCGCGCGCGCGCCATAGGCAATACGCTTGCCGCCAATGAAAGTGTCGCGGATCGCCGGGTGAGTTTTGAACCGTTGCATTTCATTGAACGGACTGAGATAGGGGTTCTGGTAATCCAGACCAATGACGAAACCGATCGAAACAAGGTCGTCGTCGAAATGGTACTGCCAGGAACCACCATAGGTTTTCATATCCATGGGCCAGCCGACCGTATGGGTGACCAATCCCGCTTCGTGTTTCGCCGGGTCGATTTGCCACAGTTCCTTGATCCCCATGCCATACACTTGCGGCTCGACCCCGTCACGCAAATCGAAACGCTCAAACAGGGTTTTCGTCAGCGAGCCGCGGCATCCTTCAGCAAACACCGTTTGCCTGGCATGCAGCTCCATACCCACTTCGAAGTTAGGACCTTCGCTGCCGTCCTTAAGGCGCCCCATGTCCCCGGTTGCCACACCTTTCACGCTACCGTCTTCGTGATACAGAACCTCGGCGGCGGCGAAGCCGGCGAATACTTCAACTTCAAGCGCTTCGGCCTGTTCGGCGAGCCAGCGACAAACGTTGCCGAGGCTTGCAATGTAGTTGCCTTCGTTGTGCATCTGCGGCGGTGTGATGAACGGAAACGCCCGCTTCTCGGTCATGAACAAAAAGCGGTCGCGCTTGACTGGCGTATTCAACGGCGCACCGCTGGCTTGCCAGTCCGGCAGCAACTCATTCAAGGCGCGCGGCTCGATCACCGCGCCCGACAGGATGTGGGCGCCGATTTCCGAACCCTTCTCGAGCAGGCAAACCGTCAGATCGGCGCCTTTTTCAATGGCCAGTTGGCGCAGACGAATCGCTGTCGCGAGGCCTGACGGCCCACCGCCGACGACGACAACATCGAACTCCATTGATTCACGTTCCACGGTTACCTCCGTTTCGGGCCATTCATCGCTTCTTGCACGGCACTGGTCGATTAATCGAGCGCTTTGACCATGTTCGGGACTTCCTTGAACAGATCACCGACCAGACCGTAATCTGCAACGCCGAATATCGGCGCTTCCTCATCCTTGTTAATCGCGACAATGACTTTGCTGTCCTTCATCCCTGCCAGATGCTGGATTGCGCCGGAGATACCAATCGCGATGTACAGTTGCGGCGCCACAACCTTACCGGTCTGTCCCACCTGATAATCGTTCGGCACATAACCGGCATCCACTGCCGCACGCGATGCGCCGACGGCGGCGCCGAGTTTGTCGGCGAGTTCTTCGATAATCGCAAAGTTCTCGGCACTGCCGACGCCACGACCACCGGATACGATGATGTCGGCGGCGGCGAGTTCCGGTCGATCCGACTTCGTCAGGTCTTCGCCGACGAACTCAGACAAACCCGCGCTCTCAGTGCCATCGATGTTCTCGATTGTCCCGCTGCCGCCCTCGGCAGCAACCGGATCGAACGCGGTGGTGCGGACCGTAATGACCTTTTTCTCGTCGGAGGATTCAACCGTCGCGATGATATTGCCCGCATAGATCGGGCGCTTGAAGACTGACTCGGATTCAACCGCGAGGATGTCCGAAATCTGCGCCACATCCATAAGTGCCGCAACACGGGGCATCACGTTCTTGCCGCTCGTGGTCGAGGGTGCGAGCACATGACTGTAATCTGCGGCAAGTTTCGCGATCAGGGGTGCGACGTTTTCGGCTACCGCGTGATCGTAATGCGCAGCGTCCGCGACGAGGACCTTGCCCACGCCCGCGACGCGGGCAGCTGCTTCGGCGGCCGCCGTGCAGCCAGCGCCGGCAATGAGTATGTCAACCTGATCGGAGAGTTGCGCTGCCGCGGCAACGGCGTTCAGTGTTGCCGGATTCAGTGATGCGTTGTCGTGTTCCGCGAGAACTAGTACTGACATGTCTAAATTACCTTTGCTTCATTGCGAAGTTTGTTGACGAGCTCCTCGACATCCGCCACCTTGACCCCGCCCTGACGCACCGGCGGTTCTTCGGCTTTCAATAATTTCAGCCGCGGGGCTGTATCAACCCCGAGATCGGCCGGCGAAAACGTATCGAGAGGCTTCTTCTTCGCCTTCATGATGTTCGGCAGTTTGACGTAGCGCGGTTCGTTAAGACGCAGATCGGTAGTGACGACGGCAGGCATTTTCAGCGCGACGGTTTGCGTGCCGCCATCGATCTCCCGATTAACCTTCAGGCTGTCGCCATCAAGCTCCACATCGCATGCGAACGTTCCCTGTCCCCAACCGAGCAGCGCGGCGAGCATCTGGCCGGTCTGGTTGGAATCATCGTCGATGGCCTGTTTACCCAGAATGACAAGCCCGGGCTCTTCCTTTGCGACGAGCGCCTGCAGAATTTTCGCGACCGCGAGCGGCTGCACGTCGTCATCCGTTTCAACCAGAATGCCGCGGTCGGCGCCCATGGCCATCGCAGTACGCAATGTTTCCTGGCACTGCTTCGGACCCACCGAGACGGCGACGATTTCTTCAGCTTTGCCTGCTTCCTGCAGGCGAATGGCCTCTTCGACGGCGATTTCGTCGAACGGATTCATGGACATTTTTACGTTAGCGAGATCGACACCGCTGCCATCCGATTTCGGACGGGCTTTGACGTTGTAGTCTATGGCCCGTTTCACGGCCACGAGGATTTTCATTTATGCCTCCAAACCTGCCGCCTTTGCGGCCACTAGGGTGAGCTTGCCGTTAGTTTGATTGCCGCAGTGCGCTCACCGCCGCACGCGAACGATATCGCAATCGCTGTGTAAAGATTGCAAGTTGCTGTTCCATTTGCTGGCATCGAATGCCGGCGCAGAGCATGCAGGCTGCAGGGCCATGCCATCGCCCAGTCACCGCGTTGCGGTCTCGCTCCCGGCGTTTTCTAATTGCCCGCGCAGTTCGTCGAGAGGGACCCCCGACTCCAACCGCACGCGGGTCGCGCCGAATCGTCGGCACGCATGCCCCAGCCCGCGTGCCGGCCCGGCACTTTAGCAGTAAACGACTGTTTACAAAAGGCTGGAGGTGGCGCCGGGAGCGCTTCGCGGTGTCCTTTTAAAGCCTCATTTCCGGTATTTCGCCCTCAACGACGAGGCGTCCGGCGGTCGCATTTCGAATCGCCTCGACGCTGACCCCCGGCGCCCGTTCGATGAGTTTGAAACCGTCCGCTGTGACATCCATCACCGCAAGGTCGGTCACCACGCGGCTGACGCAGCCAACGCCCGTCAATGGCAGGCTGCATGCAGGCAACAGTTTCGATTCACCTTTCTTGTTCGCATGCATCATCGCGACGATGATGTTTTCGGCTGACGCTACCAGGTCCATCGCACCGCCCATACCCTTAACCATCGCGCCGGGGATTTTCCAGTTCGCAATGTCGCCGTTGTCCGCCACCTCCATCGCTCCCAGCACCGTCAACTGAACATGCTGACCACGAATCATGGCGAAGCTCATAGCGGAATCGAACAGGGCCGCCCCGGGCAGCAAGGTGACGGTTTGCTTGCCGGCGTTGATCATGTCCGGATCTTCTTCACCCTCATACGGGAACGGTCCCATACCCAGGATGCCGTTCTCGGATTGAAACTCCACGCTGATGCCGTCCGGCACGTAATTCGCGACGAGCGTAGGAATGCCGATCCCGAGATTCACATACCAACCATCTTCGAGATCCTGTGCGATACGTTGCGCGATACCTTCTTTATTTAATGACATGGGCAGAATTCCGGAATAAGAGTGTAAACGGGGTCTTCGTCCGCGACCGGCTCAGGGCCGGGAACGCACGGTGCGTTGTTCGATCGGCTTCAGGTACGCTTGTCCCTGAAATATTCGTTGCACGAAGATTCCCGGGGTGTGCACCTGGTTCGGATCGATTTCACCGTTGTCGACGAGTTCCTCAACTTCAGCGATTGTCACTTTGCCGGCCATCGCCATGACCGGATTGAAGTTGCGCGCACTGCCCTTGAACAACAGGTTGCCGGCACGATCACCCTTCCATGCCTTCACAATGGCGAAATCCGCGTTAAACGCGTCCTCGAGAATATGCGGCTTGCCGTTGAACACCCGCACTTCCTTGCCTTCGGCAACTTCAGTGCCATAGCCCGCGGGAGTAAAGAACGCGGGAATGCCGGCGCCAGCAGCCCGGCAGCGTTCCGCCAGCGTCCCCTGCGGGATCAGATCGACTTCGAGTTCGCCGCTGAGCATTTGTCGTTCAAACTCGTCGTTTTCGCCGACATAAGACGCGATCATCTTTTTGATCCGGTGGTCCTGGAGCAGAATCCCGAGTCCGAAATCGACGATCCCGGCGTTGTTCGAGATGCAGGTGAGGTCCGTCACAGCGGTCCGCGCGAGCGCGGCAATCGCGTTCTCCGGGATTCCGCACACGCCAAAGCCGCCAATCATCAGGGTCATGCCGCTCGTGATCCCCTCGATCGCGGCTTCAGCATTCGCGACAACTTTATCCATGGTGTATTCCGTTGCTTGGGTTGTGGTTAGCGTGCAGCGACGCACACTGTGTCGCCGGCGAGCGCCGTAATATACCGGAAGCTTTCGCCGTCGTCTGCGCCGCGCCGGCAACTTCGCCGCACCTTGTGTTGACAAGCCCCGGCGCGCCGCTACAGTGATGCCGCCCGTACAGCGGGTGGCAGTATCCAACAAATATCACCCCGACCGAGCGAAGGAGTCGAACGCATGAGCGCATCCGCACCGTCCGAAACCAATTCCCCCAAAGCCACTGCCGAAGGTCCGTTCAACTGGCAGGATCCGCTCGGCCTCGACGATCAGCTTACCGAGGAAGAGCGCCTCATACGTGACTCCGCACGCGAGTTCTGCCAGGGCACCTTGCTGCCGCGCGTACTCGACATCCACCGCCACGAATCGTTCGAACGCTCCATCATGAACGAGTTCGGCGAACTCGGCCTGCTGGGGCCGACCATTCCGGAAACCTACGGCGGCGCGGGTACGAGTTATGTCGCATATGGCCTCATCGCACGCGAGGTAGAGCGGGTGGATTCCGGATTCCGCTCCGCGATGAGCGTCCAGTCGAGCCTCGTGATGCATCCGATTTACGCTTACGGCACGGAAGCCCAGCGCGAGAAATACCTGCCTAAACTCGCCAGCGGTGAATGGGTCGGCTGCTTCGGTTTAACCGAACCCGACCACGGCTCGGACCCGGGCGGCATGAAGACCCGCGCAACAACGGCCGCTGGCGGCTATCGCCTCAGCGGCAGCAAAATGTGGATCACGAATTCGCCCATCGCTGATGTTTTCGTCGTCTGGGCCAAAACCGACGACGGGGTGATCCGCGGTTTCATTCTCGAACGCGGTATGGATGGCCTGTCGACGCCCAAGATTGATGGCAAGTTCTCGCTGCGTGCGTCGGTCACCGGCGAAATCGTAATGGACGACGTGTTCGTCGCCGAGACCCAGCTGCTACCGAGCGTAAAAGGCCTGCGTGGTCCCTTCGGTTGCCTGAACCGTGCGCGTTACGGCATCAGCTGGGGCGCCATGGGCGCCGCCGAGTTTTGTTGGCACGCGGCGCGGGAGTACACCCTGGACCGGAACCAGTTTGGTCGTCCACTGGCGGCGAACCAGCTCGTCCAGAAGAAGCTTGCAGACATGCAAACCGAAATCACGCTCGGACTCCAGTGTGCACTGCAACTCGGACGTATGATCGACGCCGGACGCGGCGCCCCCGAAGCGATTTCCCTGCTGAAACGCAACAATTGCGGCAAAGCGCTGGATATCGCACGCATTGCCCGTGATATGCACGGCGGCAACGGAATCTCGGATGAATACCACGTCATCCGGCACTTGATGAATCTCGAGGCCGTGAACACCTACGAAGGCACGCACGACGTCCATGCACTGATTCTCGGGCGCGCTCAAACTGGCATTCAGGCCTTCACCGGCTGAACCCGCGCGTTTGCGCGCATCCGGTGAATATGCTTGAATGCCGCGGCGCTCCCGGGGGCGCCGCGGCTGCGCGTGCCGGTTCAGTTACGTCTCCAAGCATAACCACGCGAAGCCATTAGTCGGGACCTTCACCCGGACGTACGCATCGATTCGGCCGCAACGATCGAGCATTTCGTCATTTGACCAAAACCAACGAACAATTGAGTTACTTACATGAATATTTACGTCGGTAACCTGCCTTACAGTGTGCAGGACGAAGAATTGCGCGAAGCATTTGAAGCCTATGGCGAGGTTCTCTCGGCAGAGGTGATTTTTGACCGCCGCACGCAACGCTCGCGCGGCTACGGATTTGTCGAAATGGACAACGACGACGAAGCCCGCGAAGCGATCGCGGCGCTCAATGGCAGCGATTTCCAGGGCCGCGAGCTACGCGTCGACGAATCGAAACCGAAAGAGGAAAAATCGGCCGCCCGCCCGCGTGACGATAACGGCAACGGCCGGCAAAACCGGCGCGGCACGGAAAATACGCGCGGCGAGAAGCGTCCCGCCAGCGCCCCGGCCGCCAGCAATGATTCCGGCGGCGGACTCGTCGGCCTGATCAAACGCATTTTCAATTGACCACCGCGCGGCCGGGTCCGGAATCGTTACCGCCGGCCGCCGCTGATGCCTGGCGCGCCTACCGGCGCATGCTGGAAAGCAAATCGGCCCACTTCGGCTATCTCGAGAGCCTGGCGGAAAAATACCGCTACGGCGGTCAGCGGACGCTTGCCGAACAGGCCCGGCTCGCGAATTTGCTGGATGCGCACGATCGGCAGGTAAAGGAATTCACCGTCGCGATGAAACAACTCGCGACGGAGGCACCGCAAGCCCGTGCAAAACTGCTCGAATTACTGAAGGAATCTGCGTCCGGCGACGCCACCACGACGCACTGATCACTACCGCATCAGTCAATCGCATCGGCGTCCCACAAGCGCGTCGCCGCGGCAAAGTACTCCGGCTTGCCGGTGGTCCAGATTTCGCCCCAGTGCTGACCACCGCCATCAATCGTCAGCACTTCTCCGTTGATGAAAGCGCCTGCCCGGCTGTGCAGAAATATACAAGCCTCGGCAATTTCCCACGCATTGCCCGCCCGCATCATCGGATTCGTCCGCGGGTACTTCGCCCGGGCGGACTCGGAATACACCGCCCAGCCCTCGGTCTCGATCGCGCCCGGCGCGATGCAATTCACCCGGATCCCGTAACGCGCCCACTCCACCGCCACCGCGCGCGACAGTTCAATCACCCCGCCCCGCGCCGCGCGCGTGTGGGCGACGCCGTGCAAGCCCTGCGGCACAACCACGATATTCGTAATCGGACCACCGCCCCCCGCATCGCGCCAGCGCGTGGCCGCGGCTTGCATCATGTGCCAGGTGCCGTTCAGGTTCGTATTGATTACCGCCTGCCAGCCCTTTTCGCTGTAATCGATCGCTGCTTGCGGGAACTGCCCGCCCGCGCTGTTAATCAACCCGTCGATGCGGCCATGCGCGGATGCCACGTCGGTGAACATCTGCTCCACGGAATCACGGCTGCGAATATCAACAACGGCGTATTCCGCTGCAAGTCCGCGTGCACGAATCGCTTCGACAACCCCCGCGAGCTTGTCTTCGGTTCGCCCGCAGATTATGGGGCGGGCGCCGAGGCGCGCGGCGAGCCAGGCCGTCGCCCGTCCCATCCCGCTGCCGCCGCCGCCAATCAGGATTTGCCGGCCATCGAACAGGCCGTCGGCGTACACCGTGGGTGCGGCGGCCCACGTATCATTGATATTGTCATTCGTCATCTGAGGGGGCCCGGTTTTGTTAAAGGCGGCAATTCGCTCGTTCGGGTCTGCACCATCGGATGAAGTCGAAATGACCAAACGCGCGAGCGACTGAAACCCTCTGGTTTCGCGATTTCGCGGTTGTTACTATCGAATCAAGCGCGGTTTTCAGAACCTGGCGCGGAAAATTATAACGCTTAAATAAATCACCACAGGGGAATAGCAATGGGAATGGTCTCCGAATTCAAGGAATTCGCGATGAAGGGCAACGTCGTCGACATGGCCGTCGGTATCGTCATTGGCGCGGCGTTCGGAAAAATTGTTGGATCACTCGTGAAAGACATCATCATGCCGCCCGTTGGCCTGGCGCTTGGCGGCGTTAATTTCAGCGATCTCGCGATCGTGCTCAAGGAAGCGCAGGGAGAAGTGGCGGCGGTGACGATTAATTACGGCATGTTCATCATGACCATAATCGACTTCCTCATCATTGCGTTCGCGATATTCATGGCCATCAAGGCGATGAACACGGCGCAATCGCTGCGCGAGGCCGATGAGCCGGAAGCAGAACCCGAGGCCGAACCGGAACCGAGCACCGAGGAGAAACTGCTGACTGAAATTCGCGACCTCCTCGCCGCCAGGAGCTAGATACATGTTTCAAATTACGAAGCACCAACCTTGATGGACCAGGTACCCTTCCCCTCCCAGGTTAATAGATATGGGAGGGGAAGAGACAGCGATGAGGTGTAGAGAGCGATCCCGGTGCCGAAGTCGTCGGATCTCAAGTTTACGCTCACCTGTTCAGGTACCGGGATCGCTCGCAATGACCGTTGCTGCGGCGCAGCGGTCATTGCTGGCAAACATTCGAGCGTCGCGCACCGCTGCGCCGTGCGTAATCCGTCGGAGTTGTCAGCACGCGGCAGTACGATCATAGTGCAGTCGCGGCCGGTCCGACGCTTCATGATATTTCCCCGCCACCCCGACACATCGTAAAGATTTGTGTCCGCCCCACCTCTGTTCGCAACGAAGTCCTGACAGGTCTTGTAGTATTCCTACGCTTGGGACGCGGCGCACGAGTCTGCACCTGCTCCCGATCGGGAGACCGCAACGTCGCAGGTTCAGAACCGCACTTGCTGGCCGATAAGGATTGCGGACAACGGCACTCGACAGTGGCGTTATCGCGGATTAGAGGAAGGGATCATGCAGAAGCTGTTTAACGTCGAACGCAACTCTGACCAACCGGACCTGCTTCAGGGCGTGACAAACGTCTACGAACAACTCGTCATCGAACACCTGCGCAAGGTTGGCGGCGATCTTTCGGCCGAAGCGCAAGCCGATGCAGCGTGCCTTGCATTGAACCGATTACCATCGAAGTACGTTCGAAGCGTCGTCGACTGGATGTTCTTCATTGCGCCCGGCGATATCGAACGGATCAACCGCGCGGTCGACATGGCCGTAACGAACGCGATAGCGAAAGTGCTCGACAATCCGCCGCTGCAGGAAACGGGTTAGATCCGAAGGGCTCCACGCCCCCCGACATATTGACGCCATACCGAACACGCAATACGCTCGCCCGACACCGTTGGTCGAAGGGGACACTCTATGCGTTTTGGTTTTATGGAAGATTTCCGCAACCCGGTAAAGTGGCGCAAACCATTTCCGGCATTGTACGAAGCCCTGCTGGAACAAATTGCTCTCGGCGAAGAACTCGGCTACGACAACGTCTGGCTTACCGAGCATCACTTCACCGAAGACGGTTATAACCCTTCCCTGTTACCGACGGCGGCCGCGATCGCCGCGCGCACACGAAAAATCCGCATAGGCAGTTTTATCCTGCTGCTTCCCTATCAACACCCGGTACGTGCTGCCGAGGACGTTGCCTGCATCGATATTTTTTCGAACGGCCGCTTCGATTTCGGTATCGGCCAGGGTTACTCCTATCACGAGTGGAATGCCTTGTGTATGGACCGCAGCACTCGCGGCGAACGCATGCGCGAAGGGATCGATATCGTCAAGAAACTGTTCACGCAGGAGCGCGTCAGCTACGACGGCAAATACACGCAAATCAAGGACATGACCTTGTCGCCGCGCCCGGTGCAGGATCCTTATCCGCCAATCTGGGTTGGTGCACGCGGACCGAAAGCAATCCGCAACGCCGCGAAGCTCGGCTACCACCTGATGGCAACGATTGGGCCCGACCCTGCACCGTTGTATCGCGAAACGCTAGCCGCGGAAGGCCACGATCCCGATGCGTTCAATGTTGCCCAACTGCGCATGGTTTATGTTGCCCCCACGCGCGAGCAGGCGTGGGATGAGTGTGAGGACCATCTGTGGCACCTGCTGACGTTCTACAAGGACATCCTTGCCGAAGCGAAAGACGCCACCGGCGACGACCAGCCGCTACCGGCAAAGAACGCTCGCGGCCTGCGTGATTCCCCGATGGCAAAGGATTTGTTCATCGGCACGCCGGACGAGGTTGGCAAACAACTCGAACAGTTCTGTGCGGATTACTACTGCACGGATTTCATCATGGACATGCAGTTACCTGGACTCGACCCGGCAAAGGCAAACCGCTCGATGGAACTGTTCGCCCGCGAGTTGATGCCGAACTTCCGGAACGCGTAAGCGGACACAAGCGTGCGCATCGTTATCCTCGGCGCCGGCGCCCTCGGCACCATACTTGCCGCCCACCTCGCCGCGGACGGCCACGAAGTCAGCCTGATCGCGCGCGGACGCCGGGCGCAGCAATTGCGCGAGGCGGGTCTCGTGGTCCGCGGCTTGCGTGACATCAGCACCCGTTGCGACGTGCTTACAGACCCCGCAATGGCACCGCCTGCCGATTTACTGATCCTGACCGCAAAAACCTACGACAACGAAGCGGCGGTTGCGAGTCTCGCCGGCGATCGTTTCGACAGCGTCTTCTCGGTCGCAAACGGCGTGGTCAAAAATGCGGAACTTGCCCGCGGCTTCGGTGACGAGCGCGTGCTCGGCTGCATGGCCGATACCAGCGGCGAATTACTGGATGACGGTAGCGCGAATTTCACCCGCAACGTGATGCTGCATATCGGCGTCCCCGGTGGCGGCACAAACCCGCGCGCCGAAACTGTGGCGGCGACGATCCATGCCAGTGGGGTCAACGCGCGCGCGGTCGCGAACATCGATACCGTCGAATGGTCGAAGTTCGTCGGCTGGACTGCCCTGCTCTCGTTGTCCGTGCTTACCCGCCTGAAAACCGCCAACTTCCTCAGCCAGAATGCCTGCGCGGAAATCGCGGCGAAGATGATCCGTGAAATGGGCGCGATTGCCGCGGCGAAACAGATAGAAATCGTCGACCAGTCGCCGCTACCGGTGGCGAGCGTAATTTCGAGCTCGATTGACAATGCCCGCGATGTACTCGTTACGGTAGGCCGTGAATGGCTGCGCGTTGCACCCGATCACCGGATGTCGTCGCTACAGGATCTCGAGCGCGGTAAACGCCTCGAGGTTGATGAAACTCTCGGCTACGCCATCGCCGAAGCCCAACGCCTAGGCCTCTCCGTGCCCACCCTGTCGATCTGCTACAAGCTCGTGACCGGTATTAACAACGAGCTCCGGACGGCGGCGGAGACGTCCCCTCCGGCATAGCATTCTCACCCGACAGAACGCAGCGGCGGCTTGTCGTATTCAACGGTCGTGGTCCATTCACCATCATCGTGGGCCGCCCAATAGCGATCGCGCAGCAACAACGTGACCGCACCCGGCACCCCGGCCCCTACGGTTGTTCCATCGAGCATCGTCACCGGCATGACCCCGCCGGCAGTTGTAGTCAGGAATATTTCATCGCTGCGACGCAGGCGGCCGGCACCGAACGGCTCGGTCCGGGTTGCGATACCTTCGCGATCAGCCAGGGTAATCACCGACTGCCGTGTAATGCCGTGAAGGACTCCCTCGGGCGGTGTCAGCAAACAGTCGCCCTCCACCGCGAAAATATTAAAACCGGGCCCCTCGGTAACGTTGCCATCGACATCGAGTAACACGGCTGTGTGAGCGTCACGCTCGTAAGCTTCGAACAGTCCTCGGGTGAGGTCACCCCAGTGAAAATTCTTGACCGTCGGGTCGACGCACTGCGAAGGAATGCGTCGTGCTGATTCGGCCACGACGAGAGACAGGCCAGCGAGTTGCTGCGCCGGTTGCGCAATCCAAACGTAGGGAATCGCGAAAGCGTAGAAGCGATTGATGAAATTCCGCGGGTCCCTGTCGCCGTTCGGCGGCACGCCCCGCGTGACGATCATTTCTACATAAGCATCGCGCAGGCCGGAGCGCGCAACACACTCGACGAGAACCTCTCGCATTGCCGTACGTGCGAGCGGCGGATGCATGCGCAGTTCGCGCCAGCTGCGTTCGAAACGCGCGAGATGATCGTCGAGACGAAAGAATTTTCCTGCCCATACACCGACGACGTCATAAGTGACGTCCGAACGGGTAAATCCGGTGTCCGTGATTGGCACCGCAGCCTGATCAACCGGTAAGAACTCGCCTTCGACGAAGGCGCAGCCACGCGAGAAATCCGGATTAGCCATAACATCCCCCCCATTGCAGAATTTCGCTGCTATCACGATGGCGCCACTCGCCATCGACTGCGAAACCCGGACGATACGCGCAAACTGCGGCGGTAATCTGGCGCGGATATGGCTATCCGCGGGCGGAAGCCCCGCGCGCGTCGTCCGCCACCGATACTACCCGGGTCCAGTGGTAGGGATCGGGTCGTCGCGCATACTGGATGCCGGTGAGTTCATCATACAGGCGGCGCGCCACCGGCCCGGTGTCACCGCCGTTCAGCAGCGCTTCGCGTTCGCGGAAAACGAGGCGTCCCACCGGCGCGATGACAGCCGCGGTGCCCATCCCAAACGCTTCGGTAATGCGCCCGCTTTCGATGTCGCGCCACACGTCCTCAATTGCCAGAGTCTGTTCGCGCATGTCATACCCAAGATCGGGCGCGAGCCGCAGCACAGAGTCGCGGGTGACGCCGTGCAATATCGCGCCTGACAGCGGCGGTGTTCGGATCTCCTGATTGTCGTACACGAACGCGATGTTCATTGCCCCGACTTCGTCGACATAACGACGCTCCAGCGCATCGAGCCATAACACCTGCTGACATCCCGACTCCCGCGCGGCTTCGGACACGGCAATACTCGCTGCGTAATTACCGGGCGTCTTCGCCTCCCCCGTGCCGCCGCGTACCGCTCGCACATGATCGTGTGATACGTAGACGGAAACCGGATTGAATCCGTCCGCGAAATACGGACCGACCGGAGACACAATGATGTAGTGCAGGTACTCACGCGAGGCACGTACTTCCAGCACCGGCTCCGTCGCAATCATGACCGGGCGAATGTACAACGAGGCCTCGCTGATGTCCGGCACCCAGCGGTGCTCAAGCGCAACGAGGCGCCCGATCGCCGCGATGTGCAGTTCGGCGTCGACCGCGGGCATGCCCATACGCTCTGCTGAACGATTGAAGCGTTCGACATTACGATCGACGCGAAACAGATTCAGATCCCCATCTGGACGGCGATAGGCTTTCGTGCCGTCAAATACCATTTGGCCACAATGCAGCGCCGCCGCCGCGGGGTCGAGCACGAGATCGCGGTACGGACCGACCACGGGATTGTGCCAGCCGCGTTCATGCGTATAACGATGCGTAAACATGCGATCGGTGAAGTGGCGGCCGAAACCGGTCAGATCCGGGATCTGCGGGGTCGGATTCTCGGCTATCGGTTCAATTCGAATTGTGGTCATCTCTCGGGTCGCATCACTCGGCAGGAATCGCCGCAAAGTATAGCGTATCGCTCCCGACCGTCCGCCGCAGGTATGGTCCGCAAGGTTTCGGCGTCACGGGTCAACTTGACACTGTGGTTACGGACCACGTAATTTCTGGCGCGAACTGAACAGGAGTCCCGTATGTCGTATTTTTTATCTGAAGACCAGTTGGCCATTCGCGATGCCGTCGAGAAGCTGTGCGCTGATTTCGACGCCGAATACTGGCTTGAGCGCGACACCGACGGCTCGTTTCCAACCGAATTCGTTGATGCCATCGCCGAAGGTGGCTGGCTTGGCATCGCAATGCCGGAAGAGTACGGCGGCTCAGGCCTCGGCATCACCGAAGCCGCGCTGATGATGCAGGCCGTCGCGCAGTCGGGCGCCGGGTTTACCGGCGCGTCGGCGATACACCTGAATGTATTTGGACTCAATCCCGTGGTGGTATTCGGCACGGAAGCGCAGAAACAGCGGATGCTGCCGGAGTTGATCCGGGGCGAGAAGAAAGCCTGCTTCGGGGTGACTGAGCCCAATGCCGGTCTCGATACCCTGAGCCTCGACGTTCGCGCTGAACGCACCGGCGACGGCTACCTCATCAGCGGACAGAAACACTGGACGTCGATGGCGCAACGGGCGGAGAAAGTCCTGCTGCTCGTGCGCACGACACCGAAGGATCAGGTGAAGAAAAAAACCGACGGTCTGAGCCTGTTCTTCACCGATCTGAATCGCGATTATGCGGAAGTGCGCGAGATCCCGAAAATGGGTCGCAAGGCGATCGACTCGAACGCCGTGTTCTACGACAACATGCCGGTTCCCTACGACGACCTGATCGGGGAAGAAGGCAAAGGCTTTCATTACATCCTGCACGGACTGAACCCGGAACGGATCCTCCTCGCCGCTGAGGCTGTCGGGCTGGGCCGCTGTGCATTACAGCGCGCCGCGACGTACGCCCAGGATCGTGTCGTATTTGGCCGACCGATCGGAAAGAACCAGGGCATCGCCCACCCGCTCGCGAGAAGCTGGATCGACCTCGAAGCGGCTGAGTTGCTCGCCTACAATGCGGCGATGTTGTACGACGCCGGACGCGAGTGCGGCGCGCAGGCTAACGCTGCGAAGTATCTGGCCGCTGAAGCCGGGTTCAATGCCTGCGAAACCGCGGTTCTCACCCATGGCGGTATGGGCTATGCGCGCGAGTACCATGTGGAACGTTACCTGCGCGAGATGATGATCCCGCGCATTGCTCCGGTGAGCCGCGAAATGATCTTCAACTACATTGCGGAGCGCGAGCTCGGTCTGCCACGTTCGTACTGAGTTCGTGCTTCAAATTATGAAACACCGATCTCGATGGACCAGGTACCTTCCCCTTCCAGGTTAATAGATATGGGAGGGGACGGGACAGGGATGGGGTGCAGAGTGCGATCCCGATCCCGAAGTCGTCGGGTCTCAGGTTTACGCACACCTGTTTAGCCAGCAGACGGCGGTTGCGGTCAGGCGGGCTCGTAGAGTCCCGCCCTGGCTTTCGCATAGGTGAGCTTGCGGGCGATTTGCCGCCCATCGAAATAGAGCAAATCCAGGCCTTCGAGTGCAACCGGCTGTCCATCCATCTCAAGCTGCAGTCGCCAGCTGCTCATCACCTTGCCGGCCTGCGCGTCGATAAACGTATCGTCTTCGTCAAAGCGGATTGCGCCGAAACGGCCACTAAACAAACCCTCGAACGACTTGCGGATCGCGGCCTTGCCTTCATTCACCTTGCCGTGGAACTCAGCGTAAACGGCGTCTTCGATAAAAAACCCCATAATCGCGTCGACATCGGCGCGATTGAACGCACCGAGAAATTCGTCCGTCAACTGTTTCAGCTCTGCGTAACGATCACTCATGGCATCATGGCTCCGGATTTACACCTGTCTCATCGACAATACAGATTATCGCATCGCGTGCCGGCACTGCCACCGCACGCAGCCGACAGCAACTCGCGGCAGCCACCGGCTAATCATTCAAGCATGTCCCGATCGGCGACATAGCTGTATTACAATGCGTTGCATGAGAAGCACTGAACTGATCCCCCAACTCACATTCATCGCGCTGCTATCCGTTTCCCTGTGCGTACCGGCAGCGGATCTGTCCACCCTCAGCGGCAACTGGATTCTCGACGAAGACGCCTCGGACACACTCGCAGCCGAGGTCAACCAGCTGAAAACCGAGGAGCGTGATTACCAGAGCGAGTACGGCAGCAGCGACGACAATGAGAAACCCGATCCGTTCGGCAAACGCCGCTTCGGCGACAAGGACTGGCAGACGCGCCGCAGCGGGCTCGTATCGGCCGCGAGTGTCGTCGTCCGCCAGATGTTGCAATCGACGGCAATCAAGCTCTATGTCGCCGACCGCATCGTCGTCTCCTATGACGGCAAGGTGAAGAGACTGGTAAACCCGAACCCTGCCGGGCGGGTGTATTCCGCAACCGGTAAAGGCGTATCGAAGGATGCCGTGGGTCAGACGCTCGCCTATCTGGACGAGCAATCGTTTGTGATTGAGACGAGAACGAACAGCGCTGAGAGAATGGCGGAACGTTTCGAACTCACCGATGACGACACGCTGAAGATCACAGCAACGCTGAAAAACCCTGAATGGCGACGCGAAGTTGAATTCGTGCGCTATTTCACGCGCGAATAAGCCCCTGCGCCGGTTTCAGGCGCGGTTCGAACGGATAAAGTCCCTGATGCGCGGCGCAATTTCCGAACGCCAGCGCGAACCATTGAACACCCCGTAGTGCCCTACACCGTCCTGGATGTAATCCGTCTGCTTTTCTTCGGGCACATGACGGAACAGTTCGTGCGCCGCCTGCGTCTGGCCAATCCCCGAAATATCATCGAGTTCGCCTTCAACGGTCATCAGTGCAGTGCGCCGGATCGCGTCGGTATCGATCCGGTGCCCACGATGCAGCATGCGCCGCTCGGGCAAGGCGTGACGCTGAAACACCACATCGATCGTTTGCAGGTAATACTCCGCTGTCAGGTCCATTACCGCGAGGTACTCATCGTAGAACCGGCGGTGTGCGTCGGCGGAATCGCCATCACCCGTGACGAGGTCCGAGTAAAGTTTGTGGTGTGCATTCAGATGACGGTCGAGGTTCATCGTCATGAATCCGGTTAACTGCAAAAAGCCCGGGTACACCCGCCGCATGAAACCCTTGTTCGGAAACGGCACGCTCATGATCACGTTGCGCTCGAACCATTCCAGCGGCTTGCTGGAGGCCAGTTCGTTTGGCGTGGTCGGGCTCATCCGCGTATCGATCGGACTACCCATCAGCGTTACGCTCGCGGGAGTGCAATGGTCGCCCGCTTCGGACATCAACGCCGTTGCCGCAACAACGGCGGGCCCCGGCTGGCACACGGCGATAACATGCACATCGTCGCCCAGGCGGCGAATGAACTTGATCAGATAATCGATGTAGTCGTCGAGGTCGAAGCGGCCTTCGCTGAGCGGTACGTCGCGCGCGTCGCACCAGTCGGTGATGTAGACATCATGATCGGGCAGCAGCGCGCGGACGGTGCCACGCAACAATGTCGCATAATGGCCGGACATCGGCGCTACGAGCAGGACGGTGGGGTCGGCGGGGCGTGAGCCCTGGCACGATGACAGGTCGCGTTCGAAGTGCCGAAGGTCGCAAAACGGCAGGCTTTGAACCACCGCTTCCGTTACCGGGACGCTCTGTCCCGCCAGATCTATGGAATCGATGCCGAACGCTGGTTTCGCGTACTGCTTCGTGACCCGATCGAAGACCTCGAGTGCCGCGGAGGCCACCTTGACGGGGTAAGCGTCGGCAAACGGATTGTGCTCGGAATCCAGCAGCATGCGATTCATCCCGACCACCGCCCGCAGCGGTGACATTACCGCGTGATTCAATTCGTAGAGATGGTAGAGCATAAGAAATCCAGCCGGAATTGATGCAGCGCACCAGTCTACATGATTAAGCGCGCGGACGACGCCGCAAGTGCAAAATTGTATGGATCTGCGCCATCGTGCTGGCTCGACCGTTCCGCCGCGTTTATGTATGCTTCCGCGGCCAGCCTGGCTTTCCGGCCGCTTCGTCCCGGATCACGCCGATGCTGCCGCACTCTGGAAAACAACGAGAGAAAACCCGATGCAATACAGTCTTCACGTGCAAACCCGGATCGGCGACTGGCCTATCGTCAAGGAATTCGAGGACCTCGGTTACGACGCGTGCTGGTTTCCGGATACCCAGATGATGTGGTCTGATTGCTATGCCACGATGGCCGCCGCCGCGCTGAACACCTCGCGCATTCGCTTGGGCACCGGTGTCGCGATACCCGGCACGCGAATCGCGCCGACTACCGCGCACTCGATAGCGTCAATCAACGTCCTCGCGCCCGGGCGCGTGTTTCTCGGCATTGGCACCGGTCATACCGCAATGCGGGTAATGGGCCAGGATCCGATGCCCATAAAGGCATTTCGCGAGTACTTGCGTGTCGTACGCGCGATGCTGAATGGCGAAGAGGTCGATTACGAATATGCCGGCAAGACGACCGCAATCAAATGGCAGAACCACGATACCGGCTTTCGCAATATCGAAGATCCGATCCCGATCTATGTCGCTGGCAACGGTCCGCTTGCGCTTAAAACCGCAGGTCGCTACGGCGATGGTCTGATTTCAATTTTCAACGAACAGCGCGACGTTCTCGAGTTCAATCTCGGCAAAGTACGCGAAGGTGCCGATCAGGCCGGGCGCAAAATCGGGAATTTTCATACGACAACACTAACCACGGCCGTGGTGCTGCGCCCCGGCGAAAAGCTTACCGACGAGCGTGTCATCGAGCGCGCCGGTTCGTGGGTTGCGGTCGCGATCCATTTCGTTTACGAAGTATGGCGCTACACGAAAGACGACAGTGTCGTACCGGACTACATGAAGAACATCTGGGAAGAGTATGTCGATCATCTCGCGGAACTCGAACTGCCGGCGGAGAAACTCCATCAGGTTCTGCACGATGGACATTGCAGCTACTATCCGCCGGGTGAACGCAAGTTCGTAACGCCGGAGATGATCGAAGGGGCCTGTATGGTCGGTGGGCCGTCGGAAATAGCCGAGCAGATCCGTGACGCGGAGCGACTCGGCCTCAATGAAGTAAGCCTGTTGCCACCACTCGCCCACATTCGTGAAGTTGCGAAGGATTTCGCCGAGAAGGTTATCCCGCTCGTCTGAGCGCGCGCGGATTCAGACGCCAAATCCGTCGCTGAACGTGCCCACCGCGCGCTCGCGGCGGCCACCATCCTCTTCGTGCGTATCGACCGTCACCTGCGCGAGCACGTCGAGATATCCGTTAGCGCTGAGCATACGCTCACCGTAGCCATTGGCCAGCAGGTAGCGTCGCAACAGCGGCAAACGGTAGCACGGCACCCACATCATCAGATGGTGTTCGAGGTGGTAGTTCACCCAGTAGGGCGCTACGAGCAGACGTTCGATCACATTCGCGTGAGTCGTGCGCGCATTGCCGAACGGATCGTCGCGATGCCGTACAACTGCGTGCTCGGCAATATTCCTTAGCCGCAGCACGAGTTGCTGCCACGTCAGCAGGGGCAAGAGCCAGAGTAATGGATACAAGGTCCAGTGGCCCGCCGCGATGGCGACGAGGAACAGAACCATGTTGGCGAGCAGATGCGGACCGAGGTTCGCGAGGAATTTACGCCAGCGCGCCGCAAGCGGCTCACCGGCGCGCCCCGCCGCCGCGGCAAATTGCGCGCGGCGCTGGCTGATTCCCGTGCGGCCCGTCAGATCCCGCACCAGCTTTCGCCGCAAACTTGCGCGCGTGATCGGGTAATGCCCGGTCAGGATCATGTCCGGATCATCGTCATGCAGCGTTCGCGCGTGATGTTTCAGGTGGTAGCGCCGGTAGCTGAACGTATCGGCAAACGTCGGTAACGCACAGCAGAACTGGCTCAGCAAGTCGTTCAGGCGTCGATTGCGGCACAGTAGCCCATGGGCGCCATCATGCATCAGGATCAACAAACCGAGTTGCCGGCTGCCGATCAGCATCGCCGCCAGCACGAACGTCACCGGGTTCGGGATCCAGGCGAACAGCGCCGCGGCCGCCACTATCGTGAGCCAAGCATGGACGACGAGCCAGACGCCCCGGAAGTCCGAGCGCGCGCGGACCGCGGCGATTTGCGCAGCCGTTAGCAGTTCTGTCGCCCCTGGACTCGTTCTCATAGGCCTCGGTTCGTCGTCGGGTCGGAAAATATTAGCAAATCCCGTCGCTTACGTCTGGCTGGTCAGGGAAATAATGGTGTCGCAAGGCGCTCTCGCCGCTGCTTGCCCACGATTTCCAGTGCTGTATTTCGATCCGCACCATCGTTGGCGTCCCGATGAACATCGGGGTTTCGTCGTACTGTGGATATTTCTTCGCGAGCCCGCTGACTGCCTCGCTCCATCCCGGTTCCTGCGCGTTGACGACCACGGCCTGCCCTGCCAGTTTGAGCCACCATAAGCGGGTCCAGTCATCTTCGTAGTGATCGACGAGCACGAGCACCTGCGGATCCGCGGCAATCCACTCGAGGCGGCTAAGGCGTGCGTGTTTCTTTGGCTTGCCATCGATCGGCGACCACAAACTGCGGGCCACCCGTGCAAACACGAAAGGCAGCGCCTGGGGCGCACCGCCAAGATCCTTTTGCGCGAGACACGCCACCGGCGTCGTATCGAGTATTCGTTCGACCAGATCGACGTTGAACATGCGCAGGGTTATTACCGTCGGTGTCAGCCGACGATTACATGCTCTTGTGTAATTACGAAATCCAGCGGCACCGTCAGGAAGTTATCCTCGTCCGCGCGTGTGCGCCGGTACGCTTCCGTGCGCGCCGCATCGCGCATCGCACCCGTGTCGGTAAACCAGGTAAGCGCCACGCCATCCAGGGCCGGCGCCCTTCCGTCGTGATATTCATCCATACAGGTGTGACTCTGAACGTAACGCAGTACCTGCGGGATCGAACCACCGAGGGGACCATGTACATCGATCCAGTAGCGGTGAAATGCTTCCGCGGGCATGGAATCGCGCTTTCTGACGAGTTCGATATTCTTGACCGCGTCGACGGGGATCTCACCGTCCTTGATCACCACACCTTCGGTAATGATTTCCATCCGTGATCCGACATCGACAAACTCATTGCGATCACGCACCACTGCATTAAATTCCGGGCTTGCCGTGAGTTCGCGCAGCGCCTCGAAGCTATCGAAAGACATCTCACCAACCCCGTCACACGCCGGGTGGTGCTTCGCATAGCCAGACAGCAAAGTGTGAGACTGCACATAGCGACAAACGCCCGGCAGGCGAGACGCTTTAGCGGCATGGGTGTCGAGCCAGTAATGCTGGAATTGTTCGACGGACAATCCAGGTTTCCGACGCATGATTTCAATCAGCGTAATCATCATAGTGCTCCGGCCAACTCATCACGAAACTTCGGATGCGCAATCGCGATCAGAGCTTCCGCGCGCTGATGCAAATCCTTCCCGCGAAGACGCGCTATACCGTACTCCGTGACAACATAATCGGTACAGTACCGCGGCGCGGTGACGACGCCGCCGGCCGCAAAGCGCGTGACAATCTTCGACCGTTTACCGTCGGCAGTGACAGACGGCATGGCCATGATGGAAACCCCGCCCGGTGACAGCACCGCGGCTTCCATATAGTCGAGTGCGCCACCAACGCCACTGATCTGCACGGTGCCGATTGCCTCGCCGTTCGTCTGGCCCTGCAGGTCGATCTCCAAAGCGGAATTGATGGAGATGAATTTTGGCAATGCCGCGACGCGCGCCAGGTCGTGCGTAACCGACGTCGGCGCCATCGTAATGGCCGGATTATCGTTGCAGAACGCGTAGAACGATTGGTCACCTGCCAGTTCACCGGCGACGATTTCGGCTCGTCCCTTGCTGCCCTCGATAAAATCCTGCAGACCGCCGGTCAACAAGCCCGACCATAACTTGATACCGGGAATATCCTTCAGTTGCAGCATGATTCGGTCCGGCACGGAGCCGATCCCGAGCTGCACCCAGGCGCCATCCGGGATCAGCGACATGACGTGATCGACGATGCTCAGGTCGCTTTCCTGGGCCGGCGGCGTGTGGTACTCGACGAGCGCCGCATCGGCTTCGTAGGCGTAATCAATCGCGTCAAGCGGGATCCGGCATTCGCCGTGAGTTACCGGCATATTGGGATTGAACTCCGCGATAACGAGTTTCGCACTGCGTACGAAATCAAGATAGGGACCAACGGAAATACCAAGACTCACTTCCTTACCGTCGAGCGGATGCGACGTCTGCACGACGACCGTATGCGGCTGAATATTACCGCTAGCGCCAATCACGCGGTGTACATCGGCGAGACGTATCGGCACGTAGCCGACTTTACGCGGGTCGTTCTCCTTGAACAGCGAGCGTAAACGCGGCGACGCCTGCCAGGTGAGGTAGCGCGTGTGATCACCGAGCCCTTTCTGCAGAAACGGGTAGTCACCGAAAGAGAAGCCGCAGCACAGCGTCAGTTCTTCAAATCGTTCTACGGTATCCATGAGCGCGGCATAAAGTGCCGTCGCGCTGGCGCACCCGCCCGGCACTATTGCGATGCTATGATCCGGAATCGCGTCGGCCGCGACCCGGGGTTCGACAATTTTCATGGTTGCTGTAAGTCCAATGTTTGAATTCTGGAAAACACATTCGGGCTCGCCGGACCGTTGCCGTGCGGACCGTCAGTGCCGCGCCACGTCCGCACCAAGTCGATCGAGATCCCGTTCGCCTGCCGGTGCGGTCGCGTCGT
The DNA here is from genome assembly GCA_965216305.1 of Gammaproteobacteria bacterium. GTDB lineage: Bacteria > Pseudomonadota > Gammaproteobacteria > UBA11873. Next base: position 2,612,900 of record OZ244144.1, read on the forward strand.
ATGGTCGCATCGTGCGATCACGCTGCCAAATTCATTTCACGCTGCTGACGGCGCTGTGTCTGATCAGCAGCGCGCCCCCGGCCTGGAGCGACTCCGTGGCGCTGGCCGGGCGCTGGCAGCTCGACGTTGCCGCCAGCACCGATCCCGCCGCGGAACTAAAGGGCATTCGGGCCTCAAAGGTTCGCACAGCTGGTCCCGACATGCCGTCTTCGGGCAAACGTCCAGGACAGGCAACCGAGCAGCGCTACTGGCAGGAGGCAAACGCGGGTGAGCAATGGCGGCACAGCAAGGAACTCGTCCATGCCGGTCCGTTACAACGCATCCTGGAATCGGAAAATCTCGAAATCATCACGCGCGATAGTGGTTACCTGTTTGTTTACGCCGACGGTTTCGAGCGCCCGGTTGTACCGAACGCCGCGGGTCGGGTATTTACGGCGAGCGGCGAGGAGCTCGTAGAAACCGAAATCGGCTATACGCTCGCATACTGGGAAGGCGACACCCTGGTGCTCGAAACCCGCATTGAACGCGGCGGGGAAATGTTCGAGCGCATCACGATTGATCAGGATCAGCGTCTCAGTATCAACATCACTATCGATCGCCGCGACTGGAAATGGCTTGCCCGGCTCGAACGACTGTTCAAGCCGGTCCCCCGGAGCGACTGATCGCGGTCGGATCAATCCTTCGCCGCCGCCTGTTTTTCGCGTTCCCGCAGCTCTCGTCGCATGATCTTGCCGGTTGTCGTCATCGGCAGCGAATCAACGAACTCGATCAGCTTAGGCACTTCGTGCTTCGCCAGGCGTGACTTGACGGATTCCCGCAGTTCGTTCAGGAGCTCCTCGCTCGGCGTAATCCCCGGGGCCGGAATCACGAACGCCTTGATGATTTCCGTGCGCACCGGATCCGGCACCCCGATGGCCGCCGCCATCTGTACCGCATCATGCTTCAGCAATGCGTCCTCGATTTCTCCCGGGCCAATTCTGTAGCCGGAACTCGTGATCACGTCGTCGGCGCGGCCATGAAACCAGAAGTAACCGTCTTCGTCCATGTGTCCGGCGTCGCCCGTTATCAGCCAGTCGCCGATAAACTTGTCGCGGGTGGCGTCCGGCTTGTTCAGGTATTCGAGCAGCATTACCGGATGTGGCCGCTTGCAGGCGATGTGCCCTTCTTCGCCGGGAGGTAACTCATTGCCATCGTCGTCGATGATGGCGCAAACGGTACCCGGCGTGGGCCGACCAATCGAACCCGGCTTGATCGGAAACACGTTGCCGTTGTTGCCGAGAATGACGTTACATTCCGTTTGTCCAAACCCTTCGTTGATCTTGATCTTCAACTCGCGGTCGGCCCATTCAAGCAACTCCTTGCCAACGGACTCGCCGCCGGACAGCGCCGCGCGCAATTTCAATTCGTAGCGCGAGAGCGGATCGGGTACCTGGCGCATCAGTTTCAGCATCGTCGGCGTCAGCAAGGCAAGGGTCACCTTGTGTTGATCCAGGATCCGGTACGCTTCCTCCACTTCGAAACCTTTCATTGCGGTGGCGACGACGGTGCAGCCGTGAAACCAGCCCGGCAGCAGGATATCCGCCAATCCGGCCATCCATGCCCAATCGGCCGGTGACCACAGCACGTCGTTATCCTGCGGGAAAAAGTCGTAAATAAATTCGAGGCTCGGCATATGGCCCAACAACAGGCGATGCGGCTGTACCGATCCCTTGGGCATGCCCGTTGTACCGGACGTATAGCTGATCCAGGCAACGTCGTCCGCGGCGGTGTCGACGTTCGTGAACGTATCGTCGGCATCGGCAATTGTCGTCCAGAAGTTATCCGCGCCTTCCGGCTCGCCATCGATCACGAACACGTGTTCGAGATTCGGGCACGCGGCGCGGACTTCCTGAACTTTCGCAAAATTCGCGCTGTCGGTGACAACGGCCTTCGCGCCGCTGTCGTTCAAACGATAGGTAATCGCGTCGGGACCAAACAATACCGATGTCGGGCTGGATACGATGCCCGATTTGAAACAGCCCACGTGAGCGATTGCGCATTCCGGATCCTGCGCCAGTAACAGCATGACGCGGTCGCCACGCTGCAGCCCTTTCGCCAGCAGCGTATTCGCAAACTGATTCGCGTAGCCCCGGATGTCGCCAAACGTGTAGGTATGAACCTTTTTCTGTTCATCCTCATAAATCAGCGCAACACGACCCTCGTCGTCGGCCCATTGATCGCATACATCATTCGCGATGTTGTAGCGTGCCGGTATATTCCACTTGAATGCATTGTAGACCTCGTCGTAGGTCGCTCCGCGTGTCAACATCCTCATCTTCCAATCCCCAGAACATCTGCTGTTTTTTTGTCAGCAAAGACTAGCGAAATTTCCGCCGGTCGTACACACGCCCCGCACGCGATGGAATCAGCCGTACGCAGATGCTATAAACGCGGCTTGCAAAAATTCCCGCATGCCCCGCGCCCCCGGCGCGGCGCCCATGTGCGGGTGCAGCAAGCGCAGGCGGTGCGGCCAGACAAAATTTTCTACGAGGTAGCAACATGGCGGGTTTACTTGAGGGGAAAACGATCATTATCACTGGCGGCAGTACCGGCATTGGCCGTGCTTCCGCTGAACGCTGCGCGGAGGAAGGTGCCGCAGTGGTGATCGCGGATATCAACAAGACCGAAGCCCAGTCCACGTGCGACGCGATCAAGGCGAGCGGCGGCAATGTCATGTTCGTCGAAACAGATGTAACCGATCCGAATGCCGTCAAAACCATGATCGAAGCCGCGGTGGATACCCATGGCGCGCTCGACGGCGCGTTCAACAATGCCGGGATTGAAGGCACTTTCGCGAATATCACAAAAATGACTGAAGCGGAGTTCGATCGCACCGTCAACGTCGATCTGAAAGGCGTGTGGTTGTGCGTAAAGTACGAAATCGAGCAGCTATTGAGCCAGGGCAACGGGGGTTCGATCGTCAGTACAGCTTCCGTAGCCGGCCTCGTCGGAGCGCGCGGAGGCAGTGCGTACTGCGCCGCGAAACACGGCGTCGTGGGCCTGACCAAGAGCGTCGCACTCGAGTTTGCGCGCAAGAAAATTCGCGTGAACGCGGTGTGCCCGGGGGTTATCGACACCCCGATGCTCGACCGGCTTATGGCCGAAACCGGACTCGACCGGGAATCGTTCTCGAACCAGGAACCCATGGCCCGTTTTGGTAATCCACGCGAAATCGGCGAAGCCGTCGTGTGGCTGCTATCGGATCACTCATCGTTCGTGACGGGGGTCGCGATGCCCGTCGACGGCGGCTATACGGCGATCTAAGCTCAGGCACGGAACGCGCCGCGCGAATTATCCGAACACGTACCCCGGTATTGGATAACTTGCCTCGCCGCCCGCTTACGAGGCTCACGATTAGCCTGTTCCGAGGACAGCGAACCGCCCGCTCGCAACGCGATCACAATGCAACAGTTCGAAGTTAGCTTCGCTCAATGGGTACTGGCCTGGCGATGGTGGATCATCGCCCTTACCCTCGTTGTTATTGCTGCAGCGGCAACCGGCGGGCGGCACCTGCAATTCAACAGCAGTTATCGGGTATTCTTCGGACCCGAAAACCCTCAGCGCATCGCGTTCGAGGAACTTGAAAATACCTACGTCAAAAACGACACCTTGCTGATCGTTATTGCCCCGGCCGATCGCAACGTTTTTTCGCAAGAAAGTCTCGCGCTGATTGAGGACGTCACCCGTCGGGCGTGGCAAATCCCGTACTCGAACCGGGTCGATTCGGTGACGAATTTTCAGCACACCGAAGCCGATGGCGACGCACTCATCGTCCGACCGCTGGTGAAAAACGCGGGTCAACTGAATGCCGAGCAACTCGCCCGCGTGCGTCGCATTGCCCTCGCAGAACCGTTACTGCGTGATTCGCTCGTGCGCGAAGACGGTGTCGCGAGCGGAATTTTTATCAATGTCCAGTTGCCCGGCAAGAACGAGACGGCGGAAAACGCCGAGATAATTCGCGCTGCCCGCGCCCTCGCCGCCGAGGTCGAACAGACCTATCCCGGGACGAAGGTCTATCTGACGGGCATGGTGATGATGAACAACGCGTTTCCCGAAGCAACCAGCGCGGATCTCAGGACGCTGATCCCGTTGAGCGCGCTCGCGATGGTTGCCCTGCTCGCGATGTTCGTCGGCGGGATCGCCGGCACGCTTGGCGCAGTACTGGTATTTTCTTTTGCGATAATTGGCGCGATCGGACTGTCGGGATATTTCGCTTATCCGGTGACACCGGTTTCCGCCTCCACGCCAACGATAATTCTCACCGTCGCAATTGCGAACTGCGTGCATATTCTCGCGAATTACCTGTATGGGCTGCGCCACGGCCTCGAATGCAACGCGGCCTTGCTCGAAAGCCTGCGGGTCAACCTGCAGCCAATCGTAATCGCCAGTGTCACAACTGCGATCGGGTTTCTGACCCTGAACTTCTCCGAAGTACCGCCATTTCAGCACCTCGGCAACATCGTCGCGATCGGCGTAATATTCTCGATGGTAATGTCCGTCACATTCCTGCCGGCGCTGATTTCCGTGCTGCCCACCCGCAAACCTTCGCCGCGGAGCGCTGATACCAGCCTGGTCGCCAAAGTCGGTGAATTTGTGGTGCGACGACGCGCTCCACTGCTGTGGGGCACGGGTACGCTGATCATCCTGCTCGTCGTCAACGTGCCGCGCAATGAGCTGAATGATGTGTTCGTGCACTGGTTCGACGAATCCATCCAGTTTCGCGCCGATACGGATTTCGCGACGGATCATCTCTCCGGCCTGTACACAACTGAGTACTCGCTACGCGCGTCGGAACCTGGCGGCATCAGCGAGCCCGGTTTCCTGCATGATGCCGAAGCGTTCGCAAACTGGATGCGTGCCCAGCCCGGTGTACGGCACGTACGCACATTCACGGACATCATGAAACGTCTGAACCGCAGTCTGCATGGCGACGACCCCGCGCAGTATCGACTCCCCGCTTCACGGGAGCTTGCGGCGCAATACCTGCTGCTGTACGAAATGTCGCTGCCCTATGGGCTCGATTTGAATAACCAGATCAATGTCGACAAGTCGTCGATAAGAGTTACCGTCACAACGGATGTACTGTCTACGCGTGAAATCCTGACGCTGAACGAGTCAGCCGGACGCTGGCTCGAGGACAACGCGCCGCATATCGACGCGTTACCGGCGAGCGGTACCATCGTGATGTTTGCGAACATCGCGGCGCGTAATATTCGCGCCATGATTGTTGGCACGACAATCGCGTTGATTTTGATCTCCCTCATCCTGGTGGCAGCGTTGCGGTCGATGAAGATCGGGCTGTTGAGCCTGATCCCGAATCTCGCACCGGCGGCGATGGGGTTCGGCCTGTGGGGTCTGTTCGTTGGCGAGGTGGGCTTGTCGTTATCAATCGTGATGAGCATGACGCTCGGGATCGTGATCGATGACACTGTGCATTTTCTCAGCAAGTACCTGCGCGCGCGGCGCGAACAGGGGCTCGATGCGGCGGATGCCGTACGCTATGCGTTCAGGACTGTCGGCAAGGCACTCGTCGTCACTTCCATGGTGTTGATCGTTGGTTTCTCCATCCTTGCATTGTCGAAGTTTGCTAACAATGCGGACGTCGGCTTGCTCACCGCCGTCATCATCGCCCTGGCCTTGGTCGCGGACTTTTTGTTTCTGCCGCCCTTGCTGATGGCCATCGACAACCAGCGCAAACCGTCTTGACGCCGGTTCCGTTGATTACTCGGGCGCGCTTTCGGTACCGCTGAGGATTTTGCGCCGCAGGGCGCTGACATGCGTCAGCTGCGTCTGGCGATAGCGTGCGACTTCCTCCGCGGTGTAACGCGTAAAGTCCGCTTTCACGCGCTCGTCAAATGCGGGCAGCATCCAGTTCAGCACCGCCGCAAGCTCGCCATCGTCGAGATTCGATTGCGCCGCTCCCGGGACCTGCACGAGGTACGCGCGCCCTGCTGCACTGTCGAGAAATGCACCAACTTCGCCCTGCATTTTCGGCACGATGCCCGGGTGCCCGACCCCGCCGGGCAGGTGACAGCCCTGGCAGTGGAGCATGTAATTGATCTCGGGAGGATTACCGGCCGCGGGCGCGCACACGGAGGCGGCGGCAAGCACCATCGCACTGCCCGCACGCAGCAGGCGGCTACGCGCCCGGACCCGCTTAGCGCATCGGTTCCGTCGCAACACCAATCACCACACCGGTTGAACAATGGTAAGCATTGCTCTTCGTACCCAGGCACCAGTTGATGTCGTTATCGAGCGTGGGACGGTGGACCGGGGTATCACCTTCGTTCGTATTGCAGAAGCAACGACCGCAACCGCTCTTGCCGCAGCAGTCGTTGTAGGAGATCACGTAATCCTTGCCATCGGCCGGATTGCGGCAGGTGCCGATCCAGGTCACCGGAGACGGCTCGGTGCCGGGTGGGCAGGTATTCTGTGTACCGCCACAACACGAGCACAGAAACCCGTCAATACTGCAATAGCGCCAGTAGTCACAGGACTGCGGATTGCCCGGGTCGCCCGGTATGCCACTTTCGTCCGGCGCCGGCGCACGATTTCCGGCTGCGCGTGCAACGGGCAGCGCCGGGATCGTAGCGGCCCCTACAAGCGTCGCCCCAAACCGGGACAGAAAACTCCGACGTGCCGTGTGGCGCGCCACCGAACGCACGCCGCGTTCCGATAAATAATCAAACCAGCTCATAGCCATCACCTTTATCGACTTTCGCCATCACGCCGCACCCTGCTGACGCTTGTGCATAAATTCCTGGATCGAGGCGACACCCTGCTCCATCGCTTCGAACAGACTTTCGAGGTGCTCACGGTTGTTTGTCAGCCCCTTCGCGCGCAATATCCCCTGCTCATCGAGCAACACCGCAAACGGCAGTTTCGCTACCTGGTAGGTTACGCCGAGTTGCGTCGACAGCACATAGGGGAATTCGTCGAGTTCCTTCTTCGCTATGAACTCGCGTTGCGCACCCACCTCGCCATCGCTGGCGAGCACCACATCGAGCCATTTCGACTCACTGCGACGCAGCGATTTGAGTACCGGAATCAGCGTGTTGCACACCGGGCATGTCGGCGACAGGAAGAACAGCAGGGTGCTTCTGTTCACGACGGACGCGCCGCCCACAGTCAGCGTCTCCCCGCCTAGTGTTTGCAAACTGAATTCCGGCGCCCGTTCGCCCACTTCGGGGCCCTGCGAGATCATCAGGGCGCCTGCCGGTGCGATGCGTTCGTACAGTACGCCAACCTGGCGCGCCAACGCGAGTACCGTCAGGCCGAGCCCGATGACGAGCAGCCACAGGATCAGGTTGGAGATGATCAACGAATTTTCCATCAGGCGTTTTCCATCACTGCATCAAGTGCGTCGAGTCGCGGCACGTTCGCCATCAACTGGTTGATGGCGGCGTAGAGCGTAATCACGGCGGCGAGACCGAGCCCCACAACAACCCAGTCCGCGGCGATCAGCGGCCGTCCGCTCGACCCGAGGGTGCCGATGCTGGCGAATGCGACAAGCACGCCATTGCGTACGAGCAACCAGCCACTCAGCAACTGTCGGGTTGCCGGTCCGGTGCAACCGCAGTCGATATCGCGGCGGCCGCGGGCAAGATTGATGCCAATGGCGAGCGCGTATACGCAGAGCAGGAACGCCGCCGCCAACATCGCGGCAACAGTCGTTGCGGGGACCAGGGCGGCGACGCCGATAAGCAATTCGGCACTGGCGAAGATCATCGCCGCGCAACCGACGAGCGCCGCCGGTACAAGCTCATATTCCGCGAGGGTGGCGCGAAACACCGCGAAATTTGACACCTTCGCATAAGCCGAACCCAGAAACAGCAGCGCCACGGCGAAATGCGCGATGGCAAGCAGGATCGGATCGATTACCGGCATTCCGTTTGTCCCGGATGTGCTCAGGGACGAACTTGCCAGAACAGGGTCGGGTTCACAGCCACTTCCTCGATATGATGCTTGTGCGCGCCGGTGGCGGCGTCATAAACATGCACGCCGGAGTGTTCGAGGTCGGCGGTAAACAGCAGCGGTTTCGCATCGGGCGTAACCTGAATCGACAGCGCGGGTGCGGCGAGCGAAATCTGCCGCGTACGCTGCTTCGTCTTCAGATCGTAGACCCACACGTCCATGCCCGGGTGCTTGTGCGTGAATTTGCCGCCCCGATGGACGAGAACGTACAGTTCGCCGGAACTTTCATTGGCCGTCGCATACTGGTAGCCGCCGGTCATCCATTGGTCGTCCAGTTGACTGTCGCTGAACAAAGACCATTGCGGGGCAAATGACGGCTTGCCATTCGCCATGTCGATCACCTGGACCTTCCCGGAGCGGGTGAAAAATGCCCATTTATCGCCGAATCTCGCCATCTTGTCGTCGATGATGTCGGTTTTGGGGTCGAAGAATTTATCGCTGCGAGCGGTTTCCACCTTGCCTTCGTCGTCGAGCATCAGGGTCAACATCGATCCGTCACCGCAGATCATATTGAATGCACGGCTCCCGCCCGCGAACACCTCCGCGCAGCCCGGCGTTTCCACTTCGTGCAGAAATTCGCGCGCCTTGGCATCGACAATGCTGACGGACTGCGCTGGTGTGAAATTAAACACGGCAATAAAGCGATCGTCGGTCGTAATCGCGGAATGCCCGATGATCGGTACGCCGCTGAAATGCTTCGGCGGGATGATGATCTCGTCAATCGCCTCGAGCGTGAGCGGATCGTAAATAGCGATGATATCGGTGCGTTCACCGCGGGTACCGCGGGACAAATAGACTTCCGGTGAGTAAATCGTTTTGTAGCCGGTGTCCTGGAGCGCCGAGGCGAAGAAATAGCCTGTACTGAGCATGCCCTTCATCTGGCCGCTGTCGCCATCGACCAGGAACGCCTTGCCGCCCTCCATCGCCGCGAACATCAGATCGCTCACCCACATCCAGTGTGGCGATGGATCCGAGAGTTTGGCCGTCGAGGTGGTCTCCACCTGCAATTCGGCGTTCGCCGCGGCGCTGAACAGAATATTGAAGGCGAGGAAGATTCCGAGACGGTTTTTCATAGGTCTGACTCAACAATCTGATTGAGAGTTCGCGGCAGCCTGTCTTTTTGCGCGCCTGCCGCCGTTCGCCGACCGGCTCCGCGGCCGTTACCGCGCTTAGGTCAAGCGTCCTAATTCTTGCTTTGAGTATAACGAAATTGCCGCAGGCGGCCAATGCGCCCGTTCAGGTATCGCCGAGCGTCTTGAAGCGAACGAATCCGTCCGCATCGATGCCCACAATCACCCACCGCGCGACACCGTACTTGTAATACAGATACGTGCCATCGAAGCCCGCGCCCGGACAGGTTCCGGTCCAGCGCACCGTTGGCATACAAAACACGAGCGTAGCGTCCGTACGCCGCGGTTTACCCAGCCGCGAGACGACTTCCGCGCGCGACATGCCGTGTTCGATACGCGAATACTCGAGTTGGGCGCGCACATGTACCCACGCAAATGCCGCCACGATGCCACCCAGAAACACCGCCGGCGAATAGCGCCGCCAGCGCCGCAACAGGTTTGCGGGCAGTATCCGCAGTCGGGCTATCCCCGCTCGAGGAGGCTCTTCAAATCGATAACCGCGGCATTCGCGCGCGAGATATACGATGCCATCACGAGTGAATGATTCGCGACGAACCCGAAACCCTTGCCGTTCAGGATGATCGGGCTCCACACCGGATCCTGGCATCCTTCCAGTTCACGGATGATCTGGCGCAGGCTGACGAGCGCATTCTTCTTCTCGAGTACGGAAGCGAAATCATGCTCGACCGCGCGCAACAAATGCACCAGTGCCCAGGTGCCACCGCGCGCTTCATAGAAGACGTCATCCACCTGCAAGCGCGGGGTCTTAACCACGAGTACGGCCGGCTTGTTCGTAGATTGCTCGGCGTCGGCATCGCCGGCCAAATCCGTATTGATGCGAACCTGGCCAACGCTCGCGCTGAGCCGTTGCGATAAATCACCGAGCCGCTTTTCCACGATCGCGAGCCACGCCGCAAGATTGTCCGCCCGGGCAAAGAACTGGGTCTCGGAGCTGTTCGTCAGGCTGAGGCCATCGAGGTAGTGCGTCAGCGCAGATGCCGCGGATCGGTATTCCGATTCCGCGGCCGGGAACATCCATTTCTCGCTGTCGATGCGGATCCGGTTGTCCGCTTCAATCAGATCGGGGTTCTCGCTCGACTGCGATTGCGAGCGGCTGTAATCGTTACGGAACACGGAGATAAGGTCGCGGATTTGCACGAGGGCGCCAAACTCCCAGTTCGGAACGTTATCCATGAGTACGCCCGGCGGCCCGACATCGTTCGAAAGGTAGCCGCCCCGCTTCGTCAATAAGATATCGATCAGTTCGATCAGCGTCGCCGTCTGCACATACCCGGTAACGCGCAGGTGTTGCGCATCTCCCGCTCGCTCCACGGCGCGATCGACAACGGAAAACATATCCGGTTCGTGATCGAACAGCAGCATCCCCACCGTAATCAGGACGATGATGCCTCCGATTACGGCTTTCGCCGTACGCCGTGCGCGCGCGGGGAAATCCGGGTGGTAGATGATATTCGCGAAAAAATTGCTCATGGCGCCAGCCTGCTCGAAACGGTTCCCAGTTTATGCGCTCCCGCGCGCGGACGCACATTGCCGCACGGGTTGGCGATCCTGAATATCAACGTCCGCACAGCGAGGCAGGCCGCGGAAACGCCGCCCCGTGCCCGGCGGCTAGAAATTGATCTGCAGTATCTTGTCAATCGCCTCGATCGAGCCCAGCGCCGACATCGTCGCGGCCGGCAACGCGCTCGATACCGCGAAAACGCCGATCGCCTGGGCCTTGTCCTCGCTCGCCACACCCACCTGCATGCGCGTGATGTTAATGCCTTCGCGGCCGATTAACTCGCCGATAGCGCCGATCACGCCGGGTCGATCCGCATGTCGGGTCATGACGATGTGGCCGTCAAGCTCCGTTTCGATGCTGTAATCGTTTACTCGCACGAGACGCGGGTGACGTTCGTCGAACAGCGTCCCTTCGAGACACAGCTCGCCGGCTGCCGTGGTGCCGGAGACCCTGAGTACAGTCTGAAAATCGCGCACGTCCGACGACGTCACTTCCGTTACATGAATGCCCTGGCGACGCGCGAGGTGAGCGGCGTTGACCTGGTTGATCGGAACCGACAGGTGATCCTGCAACAGGCCGACCAGCGCTTCGTTCGCGATTGGATGTGGATCGAGTTGTGCGGCCCGCCCGTACAGACCGATCGAAAGCTCCGTCAGCGCCCCTTCGCACATCAGGCACAGCAGCTTGCCGAGCTTGCGCGCAAGTTGCAGATAAGGATCGAGCTGCTCAAGTTTGTCCGGCGCGATGCTCGGCAGATTGATCGAGTTCGTAACTTCGCCGCGAACGAGATAGGCCGCCACCTGGTGCGCAATCTGGACCCCGACGGCGGTTTGCGCCTCATGCGTCGACGCGCCGAGATGTGGAGTGAAATAAATGTTCGGTGCATCGAACAGCGGCGAGTCCACCGGTGGTTCCTGCTCGAACACATCGAGCGCGGCACCGGCAATGCTGCCCGCGCGCAGTGCCTCGGCGAGCGCCGCTTCATCGATGAGTCCGCCGCGGGCGCAATTAACGAGTCGCGCTTCGGGCTTCATCAGGGCAAGGCGTTCGCGCGACAGGATCCCGCGTGTATCGTCCGTTACCGGGCAATGCAAGGTGACGTAATCGGCGTCTGCCAGCAGGGATTCGAGATCGCGCACTTCGACCCCGTGTTCGGCGAACGTTTCTTCGGTGACGAACGGATCGTAACCGACGAGTTTCATTCTCAGTCCGCGGCAGCGTTCCGCGAGCAGACGTCCGATCGTACCAAAACCGATAATGCCGACCGTCTTGCCGGAGAGTTCCGCGCCGAGAAATTTTGCCGGCGTCCATTCTTTCGCGCGCACTGAACGGTCCGCATCGGGCAGGTTCCTGCTGAGCGAAAACATATGTGCAATCGCGAGTTCGGCGGTTGTCGTCGCATTCGCATCGGGCGTATTGAGGATGACAATCCCGCGTTCCGTTGCCGCGGCGATATCGATATTGTCGACCCCGATCCCTGCGCGTCCGACGACCCGCAGCTTTTCACACGCGGCGAGTAATTCGCCACGGATCTTCGTGGCGCTGCGGACGATGATCGCATCCGCGTCCCGCGCATGCTCGATTGCTTCGTCGACGGCAAGGCCCGGCGCAAAATCGATCGTCAGTTCGTCATACTGCTCGAGCGCGGTAACGCCCTCCGGTGCCAGCTTATCGGCGACAAAAACTTTATACATTGCGGATATCCCGTTGATTCTCGTTTAACCTGCCTCAGCCCGCGAACTCGGACGCGGCAACGGCATAGGCCCAATCGATCCACGGCAGCAAGGCTTCAATGTCCTTGCGCTCAACCGTGGCGCCACCCCAGACTCTCAGTCCCGGCGGCGCGCTGCGGTAAGCGCCGATGTCGTAGGCCACACCCTCAGCTTCGAGCAGTGCGGCGACGCGTGCGGCGAACGCTGCCTGGCCCTCATCGTCGAGCCGCGTCACCGGATCGCCGGTAAAGCGAAGACAGATTGACGTGTTCGAGCGGGTCGTCGTGTCGTGCGCGAGAAACGCAACCCGGTCGTTGTTATCTACCCAAGCACTGATCGCCGCGAGGTTGCTCTCAGAGCGCGCAATCATGCCGTCGAGGCCGCCAACCTTGCGCCCCCAGGCGAGCGCATCGAGATAATCCTCGACGCATAGCAGCGATGGCGTATTGATCGTTGCGCCGGTAAAAATCGCCGTGTCGAGCTTGCCCTTTTTTGTCAACCGGAAGAGCTTCGGCAGGGGTCTTGCCGGCGCAAATGATTCAAGCCGTTCGACCGCGCGCGGACCGAGCACGAGCATACCGTGAGCGCCTTCGCCGCCGAGTACTTTTTGCCATGAGAACGTCACGACATCGAGCTTCGCCCACGGCAGCGGCATGGCGAACGCGGCCGAGGTGGCATCACAGATTGTAAGCCCCGCGCGGTCGTCAGGGATCCAGTCGCCATCGGAAAGCTTTACCCCTGAAGTCGTGCCGTTCCAGACGAACACGACATCGCGAGAGAAATCCACCGTCGCCAGATCAGGCAGATCACCATACTCGGCGACCATTTGTCGCACCGGCTCGATCTTCAGTTCCTCGACGACGTCGGTAACCCAGTCGCGGCCGAAACTTTCCCACGCCAGCACATCGACCCCGCGTGCGCCGAGCAGATTCCAAAGCGCCATTTCAACGGCCCCGGTGTCAGAACCCGCAACGATACCGATATGGTGATCCGCGGGTACGCCGAGCAGTGCGCGCGTCTCATCGATCGCGGCTTTCAGCTTTGCCTTACCGGGCTTCGAGCGGTGCGAGCGTCCAAGCAAGGCGCCCTCGAGCGCCTGCAGCGACCATTCCGGTCGTTTCGGGCACGGACCGGAGGAAAAACTCGGTACCTGTGGCTTGTTTGCAGGCTTGTTCGGTAGCGGGGACATGGCGCGGGGTCTCTTGTGCGTGCGGCGGAAGGAAATGGAGCGCGCGATTGTACTTTGCAGCGCACCAAATGCAACGACCGACCCCGCTTTCAGCGGCGTTGACGCGGGGCTGCCCAGCTTATTTGTTCGCCGCAGCCGGAGCAGAGCGATAGCGGACGCCGGGCGCTGGCATTGCCATACCGCCGCGTTACTCAGGCAGACTCGCGGTCCGCATCGGGGGCCTCGCTGCTGCCCGGCAGCGCGCCGATGTGCTGGCGTAAGGCCTTGCGCATATCCTCCACCTGGCGGTAAACCGCGTTGGCAGCTGAAAGCTTCTCTTCGAACTGCACTTTTGCTTGCTGCAACTGGGCTTTCTGCTTGCTGATTTTGTTCGCCAGCGCCATCAGTTTCTTGTAATGCGCGCGCAACTGCAGTTCTTTTTTCTTGTACTGGGTCTCGTAGCGCTGGCGCGCGAGTTCCTGCCGTTTGCGCACTTCAATCGCCGCGGCCTTGCGTAAGCGGTTCAGTTTTTCCTGGTAGTTCTGCTCTACCTCGTTGAGGCGTTTGTACGTTGCGTTCTCAACATAATCGCGAACGCGGAATTCAAAGTCCTGAACGATCTGCGCCAGATCTTCACTGTCGTCGAACAGGTTATCGTCAAGGATATCGCTGTGCGCTATCGGCATCGGGGCGCGCGTATCAACGAGCAGTACCGAGGGTTCGCCACGCCCGGCGGGATCGCTGTTATCCGGAGCGACATCGAATACGTCGTTCGGACTGAAGCCGGCGTTCCCATCCGCCGACGCTGCGCCGTGTGCCTGTTGCGGCGGCAATTCCTCGTGCTTCGCGTGGATCTCGTCGATCAGATCGGCAAGGTGCTGACCGGTTGATGTTTGTGCATATTTGTCGACCGGCACCCGCGAACGCGCTTCAGCTTCCCATTCCTTTTGCGAATAGAGCCGGTCAATCCTGTCGATCGTATTCTCGAAGTTCGTGCCTTCAGGTTCTGATTCGTCCATCTCCGACTCCTCGCTGGGTGCGCTTGCCGCCGCCTGGGTCGCGGGCAGGCCGGGAAACTCTACCACGCTGTCGTCGCCGGGATCCCCCGCTGCCGCGAACGCATACCCGTGGGTTTCCCGCATCGCGGCGACGGTACCGTCCAGATAGTCCGCCTGGAAGCCGCGTTCGATCAACAGAAATGCTCCGACCGCGCTTTCCCTGGGATTATCGCCACACACGATGTAGCTGACCGCTCGATCGAGCTTTGCGGCCTGCAGACGCAGTACGTTGAAGGGAATATTGCGCGAGTTACGGAGCACGTGCCGGGCGTAAACTTCGGGATAACTCAGGTCGAGCCACCGTGCGCCGTCCGCAATCGCCTCGAGCGCCGCCTGCGCGTCCACGGGCGAAAGCAGGGGCTCACGGATCAGCTCGTTGAAATCGGCGGCGGACAAACGCATGAGCGTGCCGTCCGACAGCATCGTCACGGACGCGTTGCGTGCATCATCAGCGATGATCGCCGCTTCGCCAAACGCATCGCCGGCGCCGAGATCGGCAAGGTGAATTTCTTTCCCGCCCGGGATCGTTCGGCTCACTTCGCAGTAACCGCGCTCGATGACGTAGTAGTAATCACCCGGTTCACCCTGACGCACGACTAGCTCGTCGGCTCCGACCGCGATCCGTTCCATACGACCGAACACTTTCTGGATATTGATCGCCGGCAAGCGTTCGAACAATTCCGACTGGAGCATCTTGATCATCCAGTTCGATGATTTCTCCGCGGCAATTTCGCTCACCTCTACCTGTCGTGGACCGGTTCTGAGATTGCCTTCGTCGAGCTGGCGGTCGAATTCCGCGCGCGGGAAGCGCACGACCGTGCAGTTCGAAACAGCGCGTACGGTGTGTCGCTTGCGGCCGGGTTTATCGAGGGCCCGGCGGGCGGCCTTGCTGTCCGCCGGCAGTCGTTTCACGTTGTCGCCGTTCCACAGAAACTCGACGGTACCGTCGAGCAGGTAGTGGACGTAGCGGTCCTGATGTCCCTGTACGTAGATGATCTGTCCGTCGAACGCCGTCTGAATTTCGGCAACGGTAACGAGCGCCTCGAGGTTTTCCGGAGGCAGGCGGTTGATCGGCACCAGGTGCCGCAAGGCCGCGGCACGATCGACGTTCGTGTTCATGCGATATGCGTTCACATCCTTGCGTCAAATTCCGTGGAGCGCCAATGGCTTATCGTTCCTTAAGGGGACCACTCCAGGCTCTCGGCAACTATAGTGCCGCGGGCGGTGACGAACAAGCGCGACCCGGAATCTGACCCCGTGCGGACGAACCGCGCGCGCCCGGGGACTGAATACGTGCTTCAAATTATGCAACACCCACCTCGATGGACCCGATACCGTTCCCCTTCCAAGTTAATAGAGATGGGAGGGGAAGGGACAGGGATGGGGTGTAGAGAGCGATCCCGGTCCCGAAGTGGTCGGGTCTCAAGTTTGCACACACCTGTTTAGTGAAAATCGCGCGAACGGGTCGTGAGACGCCCGAGTAGCGGACTGTGATCGTGCAGGCGTTTCGCGATCACATGAACCACATCACCCTCACGCTGAACTTCGCCGTCTACACCCAACAATCGTGCCGCGAGCACCTCGCGTCGCTGTGTCTCCACGAGGCTGGACCAGACGATGAGATTAATCGATCCCGTCTCGTCTTCGAGCGTGATAAACACAACGCCGGTGGCGGTACCGGGGCGTTGTCGGGTAACCACGAGGCCGGCGGTGCGAATGGTACTGCCGTGGCCGGACTGCTGAATTTCGGCCGCGGTCGAATAGGCGCGGCGCTCGAACGCCGTCCGCAATAGCGCCAGCGGATGACGCTCGAGTGTGAGCCCGAGACTCGCATAGTCGGCGATGATATTTTCGCCCTCGTCCGGAACGCGCAACAGTGGCACTGCTTCGTTGACCACGGCATCAGCAAGTACGGGCAGCGCCTGCTCAACCCCGTGCGCCGCCCAGCTGGCCTGATACCGATTACCGGCAAGGCTGGCGAGCGCACCGCCTCGCGCAAGGGCGCCGAGCGCGCGACGATCGAGTGCGGCGCGGCGCGCCATGTCGCTCACATGCTCAAACGGGCGTTCCGCACGGGCTGTAACAAGGCGTTCGGCCGCGATTTGCGGCAGCCCCTTGAGGAGCCGCAAACCGAGTCGCAGAGCCGGTATCGACGGTTTCCCGGCGGTTGCTTCGAGCGTACTCGCCCAATCGCTGCAACAGACATCGACGGGCAGCACCGGCACCCCCACGCGACGCGCTTCGCCCACCAGTTGCGATGGCGCATAGAAACCCATCGGCTGACTGTTCAGCAACGCGGCCGTGAACGCCGCCGGATGGTGACATTTCAGCCACGCCGACACGTAGGCCAGCATGGCAAAGCTCGCAGCGTGCGACTCCGGAAACCCGTATTCACCGAAACCCTGGATCTGCTTGAAGATGCGTTCCGCGAAGTCTTCCCGGTAACCACGCTTGCGCATCCCGTCGATCAGCTTGTCGCGAAAATCGTCGATACCGCCATTGCGTTTCCACGTGGCCATCGAGCGGCGTAACTGATCGGCTTCGCCAGGGCTGAAGCCGGCGGCGACCATCGCGATTTTGATCACCTGTTCCTGGAACAACGGTACCCCGAGCGTCCGTTCAAGTACGCCGCGCACCTCCTCGCTCGGGTAGCTGACGGCTTCCTCACCGTTACGCCGGCGTAAATAGGGATGCACCATCTCGCCCTGGATCGGTCCGGGGCGAATGAGCGCAACTTCGATCACAAGATCGTAGTAGCACGCGGGTTTCAGCCTGGGCAGCATTGCCATCTGGGCGCGCGATTCAATCTGGAAGACCCCCACCGTCTCCGCGCGCTGAATCATCGCGTAGGTCGTCGGGTCCTCGGCGGGTACGCTGTCGAGGCGGATCCGGTCGCCGCTGAAACGTTCGATGAGGTCGAACGTGCGCCGGATCGCGCTGAGCATGCCGAGACACAGACAGTCGACTTTCAGCAGTCCGAGCGCATGCAGATCGTCCTTGTCCCACTGGATCACGGTACGGTCAGCCATTGCGGCGTTTTCGATTGGTACGAGATGATGCAGCGGCTGATCGGAGATTACGAAGCCGCCAACGTGCTGCGACAAATGCCGGGGAAATCCGATCAGTGTCGCCACGACCGCAACCAGGCGTCGGATCATCGGACTGTTCGGGTCGAAGCCGACTTCCCGCAGACGCTCCGGAATATGCTGCTTGCCGTCCCACCAGAACACGTTCTTCGCGAGCCGATCGACCTGTTCGAGGCTCATCCCGAGCACCTTGCCAACATCACGCACGGCGCTGCGCGCCTTGTAACTGATCACAGTAGCAGCGAGGGCGGCGCGCTCGCGACCATATTTACCGTAGATGTACTGAATGACCTCCTCGCGCCGGTCGTGCTCGAAATCGACGTCAATATCCGGCGGCTCATTCCGCTCCCGGGACAGAAAACGCTCGAACAACATCTCCATGCGCGAGGGATCGACTTCGGTAATGCCGAGGCTGTAACACACGGCCGAATTAGCCGCCGACCCACGTCCCTGACACAGAATTCCGCGTGAACGGGCAAATTCGACGATGTCATGGACGGTGAGAAAAAACGCTTCATACCGCAACTCGGCAATGAGCTCGAGTTCATGCTCGATAAGCGCGAGAACTTTCGGCGCAACCCCGTCCGGCCAGCGCCGTGCCATGCCCTGTTCGGTCAGAGCGCGCAAATGCTCGCTCGGGGTGCGCCCGGCCGGCACGAGTTCGCGGGGGTACTCATAGCGCAGTTCATCGAGCGTGAACCGGCAACGTTCGGCGATCCCGACACTGTTCGCCAGCGCAGCGGGTGGATAGATCCGTTGCAGGCGGGCGCGCGGTCGCAGATAACGCTCGTGATTCGGCAACAGCTCACCGGCGCTGCGCTTGAGCGTCGTTCCGCACCGTATTGCCTGCACGGTATCGGCAACCGGATACCGCTCCCGACAATGCATATGCACGTCGCCGCAGGCCACAAGCGGCAATTCGAATGTTGCCGCGATGCGTTCGAGACGCTCGCGATACAGCTTGTCCGCGCCGCCGTAGAACAATTCGAGTCCGATCCAGGCGCGCGCCCCAAACGTGCGGCGCAACCAGCGTGACGCTGCCGCATCACTGCTCACCGGTCCCGGCAACCAGATCACAAGCACGCCTTGCGGGGTTGCCGCGAGATCATCCCGGCGCAGCGTATAGCGCCCCTTCTCGCAGCGGCGTCGTCCGAGCGTGATCAGGCGCGCGATCTCACGGTAAGCCGCCGCATCCGCGGCAAGCAATACGAGCCGCGGCCCATCCTCGAGACGAACTTCCGTGCCCACGATCAGATGCAAGCCGCAGGCTTGCGCTGCCACGTGCGCCCGTACGCTGCCGGCGAACGAACATTCATCGGTCAGGGCCAGCGCCGTGTAGCCAAGCGCGTGAGCCTGATTGACGAGTTCCTCGGGGTGGGAGGCGCCGCGCAGAAAACTGAAATTGCTGATGCAATGCAGCTCCGCATACGCGGGGTGCGGTTCGGGTTGTTCGGGCATTTTCTAAATACTGTTTATTTATACAGTATTGTGAGTGATTCCCGAGTGAGCGATCAAGCCCGTCATGCCTCGACATCACCGAGCTAACTTGCCAAGATCCCCCAGAGCGCCGCGGACGGAAGCAGGAAACCTCCGAACGGGGCGCCACGCGTCTCCAAAATGTAAGGAATCACGACCATGAAGCCAGGATTTCTCCAGACCTTGATCATCGCCGCGTTCGTTACCGGCTTGTACAGCGCCAATACCGTTGCCCAAGGCGGCATCGAAGTAGGTGTACTCACCTGCAACGTCGTCCCCGGATCGCGGGTTAACCTGCTGATTCGCTCCACCGCCGATGTCGAATGCACGTACGAAAACGGCGGCGTGTCCGAGGAATATCGCGGCGAAACCGGCATCGCACTGGGTCTGGATCTGAGCTTTCGTTCCAATGAAAAAATGGTCTTCACCGTGTTCGCGGCGACGGACGACGTCCGTCCCGGCGCGAAAGCACTCGGCGGCAAGTACGTCGGCGGCCAGGTTTCCGCCGCGGCCGGCCTTGGCCTCGGCGCGAAAGCACTCGTCGGCGGCGGTGCGAAAAACATCGGCCTGCAACCTCTCGCGCTCGAAACAAGCACCGGGATCGGTATCGCCGGCGGCCTGGGTTTCCTCTATATCGAACCGAAATAGGCGCGCCGGGTGCCGTCCCCGCGCCGCGCCGGCCTCAAGCCGCGCCGCGCGGGGTCGATAGTGATCCGAACAGCCAGGAGGATCCCGGCATGCGCCCACATACCCTGGTCGCCCTCGTGGCGGCCCTGTTCAGCCCGTACTCTGCCCTCGCCGCGGAACTTAACCTCGAACAGCAAGCACGGCAGTTCGCCACCGATCGCTACAATGATGCCCGCACGCTGATCAATGGCCCGCAACTGCGCCCGGCACCGCCGATCGACCCCGCTGCCGGCTGCGTTGCGCTATATGAACGACGGATGGCCCTGCAGCGAACAATGAACGATCGAAATCCCGCCTACTGGGACGATCCACGTAACCAGGCCGCGGTATTTCTCGGCACAGTCTGGACACCCGCGTTTTATTTTCTTGGTTACAGTGCCGTCAACGGACACCTCGACGAATTGTCTGCCGACGATCCTCAGGCAGAAATCGATGCATTGCGTCAGGCATCCGCCGCGTTACGTTGCTTCGAAAGATAAAAAACCGCGTCAGCATTCGCCAATAACACGCGCGCGTCGAATGACGCGCTGCAGCGTGTTCTACACCGATTGAAAAGTCGGTATCATTCGCGCGTCCTCGACCAACCCGGCGTCCGGCGCCCGACTGAGCATGTTTGAATCCCTATCTGCATTGCCCGCAGACCCTATTCTTGGCCTGATGGCCGCGTTTCGGGCTGACCGCAACGAATTGAAAGTCGACCTTGGCGTTGGCGTTTACCGCGACGACGATGGTGCCACGCCGATTTTAACGGCCGTGGCGAAAGCCCAGTCGGCGCACAACGAAGCTGAAACGACGAAGACCTATATCGGCCCGCCCGGTGAGCCGGAATTCAACGACGCGATGCAGGCATTACTGTTTGGCCAGGATCACGCGGTGCTGGACGACGGCCGTGTCGGTTCGGCGCAGACGCCGGGCGGCTGTGGCGCATTACGCGTGGCGGCGGAACTCGTGAACCGCGCACGGCCGGGCGCGCGCGTCTGGGTCAGCGACCCGACGTGGGCCAACCACGTACCGCTGCTCGGCGATGCCGGACTGACGATCGAAACCTATCCTTATTTCGACCGCGCCACGAACGGCCTGCGGTTCGATGACATGATGAGCACGCTTGCCACCATCGGCCCGGAAGATATCGTCCTGCTCCACGGCTGCTGCCACAATCCCTGCGGCGTCGACCTGAGCGAAGCGCAGTGGGATGCCGTCGCCGCACTGGCCGTTGAGCGCGGGTTTACCCCGTTCATCGACATCGCCTACCAGGGTCTCAGCACCGGGGTAGAAGAAGATGCCTACGGCGTGCGCAAGATGGCCGCGAGCGTGCCCGAGCTGATCGTCGCGAGTTCGTGTTCGAAGAACTTCGGCCTGTATCGCGAACGCGTCGGCTGCGTCGCGGTGGTATCACCAAACGCAGCCGCGAACGCGACCGTTGTGAGCCAGATGCTGAACGTGATCCGCGGTATTTACTCGATGCCCCCGAACCACGGCGGTGCGATCGTACGCACAATTCTCCACAACCCTGCGCTGCGTCAGGAGTGGCTCGACGAACTCGCCGCGATGCGTAACCGGATCAATGGTCTGCGCGATGAAGTCGCAACGAAGCTCGCGGTCCGGATCGGCAGCCAGCGCTTTGATTTTATTCGCAACCAGCGCGGCATGTTCTCGTTTTTGGGCATCGACAAGGAGCAGATTGTTCGATTACGCCAAGAATCGTCGATCTACATGGTGGACTCGAGCCGGATTAACGTTGCGGGTCTGAATTCGGCGAACATCGATTACGTCTGCGACGCCATCGCGCGGGTGTTGTAACGAGCGCCACGGTCAATACGCTCATGTCGCTCGCAGGCGTCCGCGTGCGAACGACAGGTAAATCCCTGGCAAACACAGCGTGGCGGCAATGGCAAAGCTCAACGATATTGCCCACTGCAGCTGCGGATATACCGCTGGCGTAATTTGCACGGCGCCGAGCGTAAGTGAGAAAGCCATTGCGACAATACCCATGCTTGCCATCTGGCCGAGCACCCGCATGGTCGCAACCGAACTTCCGGCAATACCGTAATACCTGCGATCAACTGCACCCATGATCGCATTCGCGTTCGGCGACGAGAACAAACTGAAACCGAGGCCGGTCGTCATCAGGTAAACGACGATGACTGCCAGCGGCGTCTGTGCGCCCATCGTGGCGAGCAAATACAGTCCGGTCGCGGTGACGAACATGCCAATCGAGGCGATGATGCGCGGCTCGATGCGATCCGAGAGCTTACCGGCCCAGGGCGAAAAGATTGCCATGATCGCCGGCTGCGCCATCAGCACGAGCCCCGCGGTGGCGGGTGCCAGGCCGCGCAGGTACTGCAGATAGAGACTCAGCAGGACGATATTCGCGAACGTTGCGGTGTACATGATCACCGACGCGAGACACGACAGCGCGAACACGCGGTTCGCGTAGAACAGGCTCACGTCGAACAGCGGGTTGGGTCGATTGTGTTGATGATGGAAGAACAACCAGAAGCCGAACGCGCCAACACTCATCATGAACACACTGTCGAGATCGGGCAGTGATGCCATGCCATACATGAAGGTGACGATGGCCGTTGTGTACAGCAGCGCGCCGACGAAATCGAACCGGCCGCGTTCATCAGCGCGCCACTCGGCATCGACATAACGAAGCCCGACTATGATCGACGCCATGCACATCGGCACGTGCACGAGAAACGCCGCCTGCCAACCGAAAAGGCCAACCAGCCAGCCGCCGATGAACGGGCCGCACGTCAGTCCGATGTAGATCGTTGCGACGGTCATCCCGATCATGCGCCCGCGCTGCTGCGGCGGATAAACCGATGAGACAATCGCGATGTGCGTGCCGTACACCATCGCGGCCGTCATGCCCTGTAACAGACGCGCGCCGATCAGCACTGTGCCATTCGGCGCCAGGGTCGCGAGCACCGAGGTGACGATAAGTCCGGCGGTGCCGAGCAGATAGACGCGTTTGCGTCCAAACATGTCCGCGAGGCGTCCGAATGACAATACGAGCGCGGCACTCGTCAGCAGGAACGACATTGGCACCCAGCTAAGTTGCACCGCATCGAGCGCCAGCGCGGCTGCGATCGACGGCAACGCGACATTAACAGCCGAAAGCATCATCGGCATCGACACGCCGTTCAGCAGCACCATCGTCATCACCGCACGTTGCGCGCGCTGTTCGGGTGTGCGCTCCACAGTCATCGCGCGCTATCGCGCCGCGAACGGCAACGGACGCGGATCGTCGCCCGGGGCCGCCACGCGCAGGGTTTATATCGCTGAAGGGAACTGTTGGTCATCGGGATCGCAACGACGAAGGCCTGCCATGGGGTGTTATACGTGCGGTGGAATCGCAGCGGCAACAACACCGGTCTTCGCCCGCTCATTCGACACGCGCGGGGTTCGAATCGGTGTGTTCGCGCCGCGCCCCCGCGCGTCATCGGCTTTCAATGCCGCGGGGCGTGGCGCGGCATTGTACCGGATCGGGTGCCGCGCTGGCGTTCAGGACGTAATGTAATGCTCGAGTTGTTCGATAATGAACTGCTGTTCGTGAATAATCGCTTTGACGAGATCGCCTATCGATACGATACCCACGAGCTTCTTGTGGTCGATTACGGGCAGGTGGCGCACCCGCTTGTCGGTCATCAGTGCCATACACTCTTCCACAGTCCGCTGCGGATTCGTGCAGACAACCCGGGTGGTCATGATGTCGCCAACCGGTGTGTCTTTCGAGGCGCGGCCCGCGAGGATGACTTTGCGTGCGTAATCGCGCTCCGACATGATCCCGACCGGCCGGTCGTCCCGGCACACCATCAGGGCGCCTATCCCCCGATCTGCCATTACCCCAAGCGCATCGAAGACCGATGTTTCAGGGCTGACCGAGCAGACATCATGACCTTTTGCATCCAACAATTGTTTTATCGTTTTCACGCGCACCTCCATGAGAGCCGCAGCGGCACTGTTGTTGTCAGTTTAGAAGTGCTCACCGCATTATGCGAGTCTGCACAAGGATCGCTGCCGTAGCTTATAATGCCGAAGCCGCCCGAATCTCGCCGTGAGACGAATCTGGAATGCTAAAACGAGTGAAGTTCAAGCTGCTGCTGGCGGCTTGCGCAATGATGTCGCAGATGCCGGCCGCACATGCGGATCCAAAAGCATTTATCGATGGTTACGAGTTGTTGCGCTTGTGCGAAAGCGCTGCGGACTCCGGCTTCTCGCGCGCTACCGATTGTCTCGGCTATGTCAGCGGTCTTTCCGATGCTCACGAAGCGTTCAGCGATCTGAAAATTCTTGACAAGCAATGGTGCTGGCCACCGGACGGCATATCAAACCGTCAGATGGCGGCCGTCGTGTACGAATACCTGAAGAACAATACCGCATTGCTCGACAAAAGCGCCGCCCTGCTCGGCTCATTTGCGTTTCTCGATGCCTATCCGTGCCGCTGACTTCGGGTCCGGCTAGAGCGTTTCGGCGAGACTCGCCCTGAGGGCTTCGACGCGCTTGCGATTCACGTCGAAATCACCGTACCCAACACGCGATGCGGAACGAATGTGGACGGTACCCGCCTCATTGTTGATCACACATTCAACATCATCGACGAAGCCGAACACGTCCGAAGTAAAGGTTGCGGCGAGATACGGTGGTGCGTTGTGGGTCAACTTGCCGCCGAGTTCTGCTATCGCGCTGGTTAGCTCTGCCCATACTGCATCTGCGTTACCCGGTTCGAAGCGCAGTCCGTCAACATGGTGCGGATCGCTGGCACGGGCCATGGAGGATACGCAGTTCGGTTTGTCACCGCAGGGTTTCAACTGACCGTCAACAAGTCCGGGGGTTTTTCCCGCGCGTGACTGCGCTGCCATAACCGCGAATCCGATCCCGACAGCAAGCGCCAGGACCGCCATACTCACCAGTAGACTTTTCACTCAGACTCTCCTTGTTAAAGTACACGCACGTCACCGATTCAGGGTCGACTCAAATACCAATCTCCGCCGGCTTCGCTTCCCGGCCACGGTTCATGCACGCCTCGTAGTCCAATAACCGGAACGACTCCCAGCGGTTGCGTCCGAACGTGAACATCATTGATTCATAGGCGAGATCGAAACACCCCGCATGGTGGCTTGCCACCCGTTCGAGGCACGCCACCGTGGTCTTCGATTTGTCGCACGCGATGATCCATGCATCGCTGACCTTGGCGCTGATATCCCGCTTGAGAAAATAATCCACGCTGAACGCGCTCGCGACGATGATGGCCAGCATCGCCCAGCGCAAACGCGATGCCTTCGAGGCCAGGAAAATGCTTCCTCGAGTGTTCATTCGGATGTAATGGTCGCAAATCGGAGGGTATGGAATCGGCGCACAGGTTAGTTCATTCCGCCGCACCGTCAAAGTAGCGCCGCCCGTTCCAGCGCAATTGGAACCGGCACCGCGGCGCGCGTACGGTCAGCCAAAACTCACCATATCGACGACGAAGTGCGCGCCGATCAATGCCCATAGTGTTCGTATTTTCAGGTACAGCATGCACGCGAACAGTCCGAGGCACGCGGTGCCGAGGATTTCATGCACCCCGTTTTCCCAATGTGCCATCCCGAACAGCACGGTACTGCCGATCAGGTAGCACCCCGGACGCGGCGCCTGCCAGCCGCGCATGAAATACAGGTGCGGCAGGCCGCGATACATGATTTCCTCGAAAATCGCGGCACTCAGGGAAAAATAGAACGCCACGAGAAAGCGCGCAAGCGGCTCAGCCGGCATCACGTCGATGTAAGTGACCAGCGCGCCTTCGGCCTGTAACAGATGACCAAAGAACGTCGCGACAGGCTTGTATGAGATCCAGAAAAGCGCCGCCGCGAGCAAGCTGAGCCCCAGCAACTCGCCGCCGTTCCCGCGCCATCGCCCGAGCCCGTAGTCTCGCGGTCTGACATCGTGCCGCAGCGCGAGCCAGACGAGCATCGTCGCCGGAATAGCGACGTGCGTGATGCCATCGGCAAACCAGAATGTAACCGCCGATGCGCGGTAAAGCGGCTCATTCCAGTAACCGTTGAGCAGCAACACTCCGATGGTGGGAAACGCAGCGACCAGAACCGCGGTGCGCACCGGATCCGGGAGCGGCGCCCTGTGCACCCCCTAATCTCCCCGGGGAACGCGGTTCGCCGTTGCCATCAACGGCGCTCCAGGCGCAGTGAGCGTCGGTGTGCCGCCAGTACGTCTTTGACTCGTTGCGCCAGCGGCGTGCCTTCATCGACACCGTCCAGGTAGAAGCGGATCAGGGCCCTGATCGTATTTTCAACTTCCCGCGGCGACGTCGAGACTATCGTTTTGCGATGGATTCGGCGCAGGTATTTCAGCAAATACCACGCCGTCGACTGGGAATCAGGGCCGCTGGCATCGAGTTCGCGGATGTGGCGCACGAGGAGTACGCGAAATTCGTCGAAATGTGCCTGCAGCTCCGGCATGGATCACCTCAGCGCATTTCAACCGCGCGACCGCGACCTAATCCGAGCGTTCGGTGATCTCCAGCAGATGGTAACCGAACTGCGTTTGAACCGGGCCGTGCACGGTGTTGAGTTCGCCGCTGAAAACAACTTCGTCAAATTCCCTGACCATTTGCCCCGGCCCGAACTCGCCAAGATCGCCGCCCTGGCGGCTGGACGGACAGGTTGAATGCGCTCGGGCGACATCCGCAAAATCCGAGCCGTTGTTGATTTCGTTCTTCAGTGTTTCGCATTGTTCCTGCGTATCCACAAGGATATGCCGTGCCTTCGCTTTTGCCATTGCTGTTCTCCGTTATTTCACCGAACGTATCCGATCCTATTGTAGCCGCTGTTTTCCGCCGCAGGCGATGCGCGCGCTGCCTGCAGCAGCGTGCGTCAACGATGCTCAGGGAAAGACCGATGCGGCGAGCGCCGCAATCTCTTCATCGAGATCCTGTTGATTCTGCCCCTGCAGCCAGAGGACGACATTCGTTGCCCCCGAAGCCGCGAGTTCGCGCAGATCCGCTGCATTGCGGAACAAGCCGTCGGGCGCGAACACCGTGACATCGATCGTGGCGGGGTCGCGCCCGAGCGCTTTCGCATGTTTGTCGATCTCGGCCTTGCCGTCGGCGATTTCCTGCGGATCGACGCTGAACGGGAGCCAGCCGTCGCCCCATTCCGCAACCCGCTTGTACACCCGAGGCGAGCCGATGCTGCCGAGCATTACTGGCGGATGCGGTTTCTGCACCGGACTCGGGCGGCAAATGATGCGCGGGAAATCCACATATTTGCCGTGGTATTCCGCGTACTCGCCGGTCCATAACGCTTTCATGGCCAGCACGTAATCCTTCGTTTGACCCCAGCGATGTTCGAAGTCGCCACCCATCAGCGTGCATTCCGGTTCATTCCATCCAGCGCCTATGCCATAGATCACCCGGCCCCGGCTGTAGTGGTCGACCGAAGCAATCTCTTTCGCGGTGAGGATTGGATTGCGTTCGGGCACGAGCGCGATGCCAGTGCCGAGACGGATTTCGCTCGTCAATGACGCCGCCCGCGTCATCGCGATGAACGGGTCGGGCATCGCGAACAGGTAATCCGGCGGTTCTTCGCCCGCGGCCTTGCCGGGATACTCGTCGCACGATCCTTCCGGTATAGCCGCATGCTCCGGTACCCAATATGACGCAAAGCCGTGATCTTCCGCCTGCTTCGCGACAATTGCCGGATCACCAATACTGCAATCCGTCAGCACCTGGAATACGCCTACCCCCAACCCCTCAGCAGTTTTTCGTGCCACGTTCACCTCCCCGTTTAGCATTTGATTTAGTAACCTCGCGTACTCCCACAACGTTCATTTCCACTCACGCAGTGGGGCTATGAACGCTGCCATCGAACACACGATGCCGGTCAGCAATGGTAACCTATCATCGCAGAACAGCAATAACACCGAGGACACTGTATGAGCGCAGGCGCAAGACTTCCTGGCACCCCGGAACCGGCGCACCGATGGACGATAGGTAATGGTATGACGCTTGCGGGCGATTCCTGGGGGCCGACCGACGGCCCGCTTATCTTGCTCCAGCATGGTGGCGGGCAAACGCGCCACGCGTGGAAAAATGCCGGCGAAGCGCTCGGGCGCGCCGGCTATTACGCGATCGCATTCGACGCCCGTGGTCACGGTGACTCCGACTGGGCCGACGACGGCGTGTACGGCCAGGATGCCATGGTTGACGACCTCAATCGCCTGCTCGACATCCTCGGCAAGCCGCGCCCGGTACTCGTCGGCGCATCGATGGGGGGCGGCACTTCGCTCGTCGCGGTAGGCGAGGATCGGGTTGACGCGACCGCGCTCGTACTCGTCGATATCGCACCGAAAATCGAACCCGAAGGGGTGCAGAAGATCGGCGACTTTATGCGTAACCGGCCCGAGGGCTACGATTCCCTCGAACAGGTGGCCGAGGCTATCGGTAATTACCAGCCCCATCGCAAGCCACCAAAGGATCTCGCCGGACTGGCGAAAAACCTGCGCCTGGACAGCGCCGGGAAATACCGCTGGCACTGGGATCCGCGCTTTCTTGTCGGCCCCCGCGATCTGGCCAAACGCAGCGAACGTCTCGAAGCCTGCGCGCGTGCATTAACCTTGCCGGCGCTGCTTGTGCGCGGCGGCTTATCCGACGTACTGAGCGAAGCCGGCGCCGCCGCCTTTCAGCAGATGTGCCCGCACGCGGAGTATGTGAACATCACCGGTGCCGGTCACATGGTCGCCGGCGACCGTAACGACGTATTCGGCAACGCTGTGATCGATTTTCTCGCGCGCACCGTGCCCGTGGGTGGAACACCCGTGCACGACCCGCACGTAACCGATCCGCGTCATGCCGGCCCGCCGGGTGACGTGATCGACGTACCGTAAATCGCGGCGTCGCGCCTAGCCGCCGATCCGCTGCCCGAGTACGCGCATATCGATTTCCGTCGCACTGACGTTGCCGCCGCGTACCACGACGTCATCGGTATCCGGTTCGTCATCAATCAACGCCGATTTCAGATTGTGGTGGTACTGATTGCCCTTGCTCTGAAAGCACTGATCGTAAACCGTATGCCCGATGCGTGAATGAACGATCTTCAGATCGTCGTTCGGCTTCCCGGGGAAATTCACATTCCAGGTTGTGGCCGGCGTCTCCTCGGCACGATAGAACTCCTGCCACACGATCGGGATCAGATTAAGCAGCATTTCGCGCAGCTGCGCTTCCGTACCGGGCAAGAACTTCCGATGTTCCATCCACTGCTGAAATTGCTCGGGGGCAAGTTCCTGTGACAGCGCCAGCGCGGGAATGCGCGCAATATTGGCCTCGAGACACGCGCCCACGGTGCCGGAGGCGAAAATAAATCCGACGCCAACGTTCTTGCCGATATTCGTTCCCGAAACAATGATGTCGGGGCGCTCATCGAGCAAATTATAAATCGCCAGGTTGATGCAATCCGCCGGTGTTCCGGTGACGGACCAGGCCTTCGTCCCGTGCAGATCGATCTGATCGGCATAGATGGCGCCCACTCGCGTCATCGCCTTGCCTTTCCAGCTTTGTTCTTCTGCCGGCACCACAACGTCGAGATCGCCGAGTTGCTCGAGTGCTGCAATCGTGTAGTGAAACAACGGCGAATCGTGACTGTCGTCGTTCGTCAGCAGAATGCGGGGTTTTGTGCTCAAAATTCTTGTCGCTCCGTGTCCCGCGCCTTACTGCGCCGGTTTTTTCATGCCGAGACGTGTGTAGTATTTTTCCGGTACATCGGCCGGGTCTTTGTAGACAACCATTGAACAATAATCCTTGCCGATGCGTGCCGCGGGCTCAACCACGACAAACGGCTGGCCGTTCTCCTCGATATCGATTTTCTCCATCGCGTATTCGTGCGCGCAATACACCGGAAAGTCTTCACGGCCATACGTCAGCGCCTGCGCATTCTTGATTTTCAGAAATGCGTCTTTGCCCTCGTACTTGCCTTCGGCCACGAGTCGCCCGCCGCTGCCGCACGGGCATAGTTTAATCTCGATCTTTTCGTCGTCCTCGCGGATCTCCAGGGGCTGCAAATGTCCGTGCAGGCCGGAAACGAACATCTTGACCTTTGCCTGCATTGCTTCGGGTTCTTTCGGCAGGCTATCGAGAATGGGCTTCCACCACGCACGCACGCCTTCGACCATGACGTTCTCCAGCGCCTCGTCACCGTACTGGCGACCCACCTCGCTCAGCGTCCCGGTAATCCAGTTACGATACAGGTCGTGCATGGAAAGAAATTCGTTGTACATCCGCTGCGCAATCTTTTTCGCCTTTTCTCCGTCACCCGCATCGATTGCATCGGTCAGGCGATCGAGCGTCCGGCGTTCCATGTCGCGCAATTGTTCATCAGTAAAGAAGCGGTTTTCCATCAGGCACCCTCCCCGGGCTATGTGGCTCGCCAGGAAAAACCGGCGAGGAATTCGAACAACGGGTCAGGCGACCCGCGCCACGTGGTGTCATCCCGGCACGCAGTATATCCTAGCGCTGAAACGGCGCTGCCGTTCGAACCCAAACCGGTAAGCGCGTGACGTGAAGCCCTACAAAGCTGTCCTGTTCGACCTTTTCAGTACCGTTGCGCTGTGGCGCCCCGACCGTGTGCCGCTATTCGAATGGCGCGGCAAAACGTCGCGCTCGACGATGGGAAACCTGCGCGCAACAATCGAAACGGAACTGCCCGGCATAACGTTCGACGCCTTTGTCGACGGGCTCGCGCTGGCGAACGAAGATCTGGCGGCGCGCCGCGCGGCCGAGCACCGCGAGTTCCCGTCCCTGCAGCGATTCACGCTTGCCCTCACGAACGCAGGCAGTCCGGATTCGGCCGAGACGCGTCGCGTAGCCGCGATGCTGTCGTTGAAACATATGGAAATGCTCGCCGACGCGGTTGCAATTCCATCGGCCCACACCGCGTTTCTTGCCCGTATGGCGGACTCTTATCCGTTGGCGCTCGTATCGAATTTCGATCACGGCGAAACCGCACGCGCGATCCTCGCGCGTGATGGCGCGACGGGGTTCTTCAAGACGATCGTCATCTCGGACGAATACGGCTGGCGCAAACCGCATGCCGGCATTTTTACCGACACCGTTGCCACGCTTGGTATTGCGCCGGAAGAAGCGCTGTATGTGGGTGACTCCGTCGCCGACGATGTCGTTGGCGCGAAGGGTGCCGGGCTCGACGTTGCCTGGGTGAATGCCGCCGGCGCGGCCTTGCCGGCGGCCGTTCCGGCGGCCGACTACGTCGTCGGCGCGATCCCCGAACTCGCCGCTATCCTGCTGCGCTGATCTAGCGGGTCCGGCCCCGGGCCGGACCCGCTGACCCGTCTACTGGCTCTTCAGAAATCCGACGAGACCACAAACGTCGCTCGCGTCGAGGCGGCCCAGCGGCCCGTCGCAATACGTCGATTGCACAATCGTCCCGTCGCCACGCAACACGAACTGGGTTGGTTGAATAATTGAGCGACGCTTCTCCCACCACGCGTCGAGCGTGTCGGCAATCGCGGGGCTCACGCCTTCGCCCAGAGGGAACGAGATTTCAGCCGCAACTTCCGCGGCGTGCTCGCCGGTATCCACACTCGCCGCGTAGACGGAGACACCGAGCGCGGCTAATTCGTCTTTCTTCGCTTCGAAGCCGACTAACTGCCGGCGGCAAAACGGTCACCAATGACCGCGATAGAACAACACCACGGCGAAATCGGTTTCGATGTCGTCGGGCAGCGTGACACTGCCGCCGCCGACGAGGTTCAGAGTGAGCGACGGAAGCTTTTCGCCGCTGCGTAGTTTGTGACTCATAAACTGTCTCCATTGATCGCAGGCAGACCCAGTATGAGCGTTTAACGCCGAGCGGGGAATCCGCTTCGGCTGGCGGCGACACACCCCGGCAGGCGCGAAACGGGTGCCTGCGCGCGCGGGGGCGGTGCTCACAGCGGTAAATTTCCACGCTATAGTACGAACCCACAACAAAACCCGGAGAATATCACCATGGGCGACCCCATCAAGGAAGCGAGCGAGACCGGCTGGATTGCACAACATCGCGAAAAATACCTGCAGGACCCGGAAGGCGGGCACATGTGGGATTCCACCATTGGTGGCGGGCCGGGCCCGCTGCCGACCCTGCTCCTGTTCACGGTTGGACGTAAATCCGGCAAGGAATCGATCATGCCGCTGCTCTACGGCAAGGTTGACGGCGGTTATGCAATCATCGCCTCGAAAGGCGGCAACCCGAAACATCCCGGCTGGTATCACAACCTGAAAGACAGTGGCGAAGTCAAAGTCCAGGTGGCCTCTGATGTATTTCAGGCCCGCACCCGCGATGCCGCCGGCGCCGAGCGCGAGAAAATCTGGAAGCAAATGGTCGCCATGTATCCTCCCTTCGGCGATTACCAGGTCGCGGCTGGTGATCGCGAAATCCCGGTGGTGGTCCTCGAACCAATACGTTGAACGGAGTGGCCGCGCAACGCCGCAGGCCTGCACCGTATTCGTCACTCACCACCGGAGAGCATCCAGAATCATGATGCACGGCATCCATCACACCGCAATCTCGTGCACTGATATCGATCGCTCAGTTCATTTCTACCGTGATCTGCTCGGCTTCGAGGAAGTTTTCAGCTTCGACTGGCAGATTGGTACAGCAACGCTGGACAACATTACCGGTCTGCAGGATTCCGCGGCCCGCGTGGTCATGCTGAAAACGGGCAACGCCTGTGTCGAGTTGTTCGAATACGCAAGCCCGACCCCGAAAGCGGCACAAGCGCGGCGCCCGGTCTGCGACCACGGCATCACCCACCTGTGCCTCGAGGTGAGCAACATCGAGCAGGAGTATGCGCGCCTGGACGCCGCGGGCATGGAATTTCACTGCCCCCCGCAACAGGTTGGCGATTCCCTGCGTGCAACCTACGGGCGCGACCCGGACGGTAATGTCGTGGAATTACTCGAGGTGGTCGGCGACCGGAAGCTGTCCGTCGTTGCTGCCTGATCCTCGCCGCAAGGCGGTGCGCCGCCCCTCGCTTCCGGGTGGGCGCCGCACAATTCCCCGACGTGCGGCGGCGGGACTGTGCCGGCGTGGTTTGTCACCATCGCGAACAGCGTGTTGAACGTTGCGGCGTCTGTATCTCGCATCGTGCGGTAACGGACATGCGCGTCCGGGGGTGCGTCCGGCGCGAGCACAATTCCCCACAAGCCGTCGCCCCGATTTGGCAATGCTGAGTAGCGCATATCGATGATCAGGGCGTCATCGGTTGCCGAGCGCGCAAGATAGCCGCCTGAAAACCAGCGAAACCGTTCGATATCTCGCGCCTGTTGACTCACGGGGTCGAGCCAGGGGAAATCGCGGCGCAGGTTAAGCCGGGGCACGCGCTGGCCCGGGAATGTGAGCGGCCGCGTCGCGACCCGAATGGCGTCGATGTAGTAGTAATCCGCATGTTCGTAAATGGATTTCCACACCAGCAGGTTACCGAAGCTCGGTTTCGCATCTACGGTCACGGGTGCGTGCCCGCGTGACGCGGCGAGTTGCTCCGCCGCCAGTTCCGCGCGCTCGCGCTGCACCACGCCGAACCCGAGATAAAAACACACCCACACCAGCGCGAAGCGCGCCCAGCGTGCTCGCCGCGTTACGGCCGCGGCGACGACCAGCGCGAGCACGGGCAGTGTGAACAAGGGGTCGATAATCGAAATGTTATGCCACGCAACGCGCGCGTTGCTGAAGGGCCACAACAGCTGCGTGCCATACGACGTGCACGCGTCGAGCAAGCCGTGCGTTGCGTATCCGAGCGTGCAATACAGCACCGTGTCACGGAAGCGCAGCACCCGTCGAGCAAACAGCACGTGTAGCACGACAGCACACAGCAGGCCGCCGAACGGAATAAACACGAGCGAGTGCGTGAATTGCCGATGGTATTCGAGAAACAGGATCGGGTCTTGATCCGAACGGATGAAGACGTCGAGATCCGGCGTCATACCGGCAATAAATCCAAGCAGACCGGCCACGGCAATGGACTTGCGCGACACGGCCTGCGGCGCCGCGGCGCCGAGCACTCCCTGGCTTAGCGGATCCATGTCATCCTGTCCGCCGCCAGCCCGCTTGCAACGCTACGCCCACCGGCAATGACCGGCCTCCTCCGCGCTCAACCTTCGCCCTTGTGCAGCATCTCCGTCCATTGTTCCATCGTAATGACGCCACCGGCCTTTTCCGGCCGTCCGGCATCCTTCGCCGGTAATGCGTCCTGCACGGCATCGATACGTTTCCAGGCCGCGAGCGGCGTGTCGCCGGCGGTTTGCGGCAGATAACGCGAGGTTTCAACTTTGCGGTACTTCGGAATATAACGCGGGCAGTTGATCCACATTTTGCTCAGCGTCACCCGCACAACGAATTCCGCTTCGTGGTATTCGGCGAGCAAGGGATCGTTGTCCGCAATCGATGCCTTGCCGTGATAACGCACCCGGTGCGGATTCTCGAAATCGATGAACAGCATGCCGATTTCAGGTTTCGCTTTGAGATTGCCCATGGAGTAGAACATGCCATTGCCGTCGAAGCTCGGGAACGCAATGGTGCGGTCATCAACAACTTTCACGAACCCGAGCGGTCCGCCCTTGAACGAGACGGTGGGCTGACCGGCAGGATCAACGGTCGACAGGAAGAAAAATTCGCGGGATTCGATAAATGCCCGGTCCTGCTCCCCGATCGTATCAGCAATGATCATCTCTTCGAGCCGGTCGGCGAGGCGCCGGGTATCGAATTGATCCTGGAGGTCGCGGTGGCTGTCCGTGTAGATGTCGCTCATGATCGAATTCTCCGAAGCCTGGGTCGGCGCTCGCGGCGCGTTGCGGGCCATTAGGTTAGCAAGCGCCCGACCGCCACGAAAGGCGTGGCGCGGGGCTGGACGTTACGGAATTCAGACACCGATACCTTTACCGCCGCTGCATCTTCGGTACACTGGGCGCAGGCGGTTCCGGAACGACACCATGACAGATAAACGCTACTCCGTAATCTTCACCGGACGCATCGTCGAAGGCGCGCAACCCGAGGCAGTCAAAGCCAATCTCGCGAAACTGTTCAAGGTTGATGCCGCACGGGTTGAGGCGATGTTCGCGGGTAAGCCCGTCGTCATCAAGAAGAGCCTCGATGCGGAAAAGGCGCGCGGCTATCGCGATGCGCTCGCGAAAGCCGGCGCCGCGGTCAGCGTTGTCGAGGACAGTGCTGCGGACGCCACGCCGCCGCCCGCAACCGTAGCGCCCGATGCCACAACACCCGTCGCCGCGCCAGCCACCGATACGGCCCCGCCGATACCGCCCGAGGCGCCGGACCTGACGATTGCCGAAGTCGGCGTCACGATCATCGAACATCAACCGGTACCGACACCCGATTTCGACACGACGCAGTTCGACCTGGCGGAAGTCGGGGTTACCCTCGTCGAACCGAAAGCCGTACCGCCGCCTGATTTCGATACCTCCGGTATGAGCCTCGATCCGCCCGGTACGCAGTTGACGGACGCCAGCCCGGCGCCGCCGGCCGAGTTCGATACGAGTGGCCTGTCACTCGCCGAGAACGACTGAACTTACGAACCGCCAACGCGGGAAAGCGCCGCGGCATTTGTCACGAGGAAGGTCCATGAATCTCGAAGACGGCCTCATCGCAGTTGTTAAACGCGACTGCCCCACCTGCCTGCTCGTAGAACCCGTGCTGCAGGCGATCGATCAAAGCGGACAAGCGCTGACGGTCTACACCCAGGACGACCCGGCGTTCCCCGACGTGCGGGAGCGACGCGACGACACTGATCTTGAACGCTCGTTCCGGCTTGCGATCGAAACCGTCCCCACTCTGATCCGGGTTGCCGACGGTGCCGAGCAGGCGCGGGTTGTCGGCTGGGCACGCGATGACTGGGCAACTCTCACCGGGATCCCGGAGATCGGCGCGGACTTGCCCGCCAACCGTCCTGGCTGCGGATCGAAATCCGTTGAACCGCATGTCGCCGAACAATTGGCACTTCGCTACGGCGACTTCAAGGTTGCCTCGCGGCGGATCGAAGTCTCCGCGCTCGAAGATGACATCGAATACTGTTTCGACCGCGGCTGGAGCGACGGCCTGCCCGTCGTACCGCCAACTGAAGCCCGTCTGTACAGGATGTTGCAAGGTACACAACGCGATCCGGCGGAAGTGCTCGGCGAGGCGCCGCCGAATCTCGTCGCACTGACGGTTGAGAAAGTCGCCCTGAATGCGGTGATGGCCGGGTGCCGGCCGGAATATCTCCCGGTTGTGCTCGCCGCGGTCGAAGCGGCGCTCGACCCGGCTTTCTGTCTCCACGGCCTGCTCGCGACAACATGGTTTTCGGGCCCCATGGTTGTCGTCAATGGTCCGATCCGGGAGACCATCGGTATGAACTGGCGCGGCAATGTCTTCGGCCAGGGTAACCGGGCGAATGCAACGATTGGGCGCGCGCTGCAACTTGTCGTGCGCAATGTCGGCGGCGGTCGACCGCGCGAAGCTGACCAGTCCACGTTCGGCCATCCCGGCAAATACACGTTCTGTTTCGCCGAAGACGAAGCCACACCATGGCAGTCGCTCGGCGAGGAACGCGGCATCGCGGCTGGCAGTTCGAGCGTTACCGTATTCAGTGGCGATGGCGTACAGGGCGTTGTCGACCAGCAATCACGCGAACCCGAAGGTTTGATTGCGTCGATTGCGGGCACGTTGCGCGCCGTGAATCACGTGGAGATTGCGAACGCGGCAGACGTTGTCGTGGTCGTCGGCCCGGAACATGGACGTGTTTTTGATCAGGCCGGCTTGAGCAAGGCTGCTGTCACCGCAGCCTTGCACGAACATACCCGCATACCAGGCAAGGATCTCGGTATGGGCGGCGACCCTACCCAAGATACCGTCGTCGCGTCGCAACACGTGCAGAAATTCCGCCCCGAGGGCATACAACTGATTCGCGCCGGCGGTGACGCCGGTTTGTTTTCCGCGATTATTCCGGGCTGGCTCATGAAGGGCTCGCTCGGCACCGATCCCGTCACCAAGGAGATCCGTTCATGAACCAGGTACTACTCGACCCGACGGCAGAGTTGGGCAGCGCCGCGCGCGAACCGCTCGGCCTGCCGGCGTCCCTCGATGG
Organism: Gammaproteobacteria bacterium; assembly: GCA_965216305.1. GTDB lineage: Bacteria > Pseudomonadota > Gammaproteobacteria > UBA11873. The sequence continues at coordinate 2,649,876 of OZ244144.1, forward strand.
ACTCACCATCGGACTGCTCGATATCTCGAAAGCCAAAGGCGACGTGTTCCTCGACCGTATCGCCGAACGTCTGGCCGAACGCGGGCACCGGACCGTCCGGTTCAAAAAACCAACGTTCACGCGCCCCGCACCCGTCGCGCTGCTGCAGGACATCGCGCAGCAATGCGACGTTGTGGTCGAAGCGCTCGCAGATTGAGGCTCGTGTACGTCGTGCAGTTTGCAGGACATCAAGAATCTCGATACCCGCGGCATACCCGGTGGATTCATTGCCTCGGAAGTCTTCGTTACGGCTGCCGAGTCGCAGGCCGGTGCAGTCGGCTTCACGCCGCGCAGCCTGTTCGTCGCACATCCAATCCAGGATCGCACCCAAGCTGAACTCATCGCGCTGGCGGATTCCGCGTTTGATGACGTGCTCGCACTAATCTGCCGTTCCACTACGTGATCAGTCCCCGTGATCGGCGCAGGGACGCGTCGCTCACGGGTTCAGTTTATAAGTCACATTGGCAATCGCGACTTCGTCGCCGGCTGCGTTGCGCACACTGACGTCGCCGACGCAAATACTGCCTCCACGACGACGGACGGTCGCGACCGCCCATAAATCCTCGGCCACCACAAGACGCAGGAAGTTAATCGCAAAACCCACCGTCGCGCCGCGCGACTGCTCACCGACATCGTCGTGCGACCAGAACGCGCACGTCGCGGCTGTATCGACGAGTGAACTGATCGCACCGCCGTTGACCCGATCGAGCCCCAAGTGCTCACGGTAGGGCAATTGCAGCACAACCCGATCGGTTTCCGCCTCCACAAGCACGAAGCCGAGATGTTGCGAGTATCTCAAGCCTTCGGCGATTTCCCTGACTTGTTCGAGCATTGAATATTTCCTGCTTACAAAAAAAATGGGCCGCCCCGAAAGGCGGCCCATTGATTGGTGCCGGGTTTAACCAGCGAACGTGTTTACCGACCTTCTGTGAGGTAGTTCACGTCATGCGTACGCTTGACCCGTTTGAACGGCGTGTTCGGGAAGCTCTCGCCGCGGCACGGCACCAGGGTTCCACGATTGTTCTGCAGGTCGATCACGTTGATGCTCTGGAAAGACGCTTTACGCGTGCCAGGCGGGGTCTCGGGTGCATCGTATTCCTCTTGATGCGCCTGGTACCACGGGTCTTCGGACCATACTTTCTGGATCTGGAAGACTTTCCACACCTGCCCGCTCTGGTCGAATGCGTTCGAATAACACGCTTCTCCGGAATCCCGGTCGATGTAGTGAAACTTCGCGGAGTACGGATGGTTCGAACTCTTCGGCGTCTGACGCATAACGTCTACGAGACGCAACGCATGGTCGTCAAGCGGCGCCCAGCCGTTCGGGCCGTAGAAGATCGAATTCGTGTAACGCGAGCGGATGACGCAGAGAATGCGGGCTGTGCCGACATACTGCCAGTCGTGCTCCATGACGCGGCCGTTGAAGCTGTAGAAATCCTCGAGCGTATGGTCCGTTCCGAGCAGGGAGTCGGATTTGACCTCGACCGAGATACGACGCACGCGGCGCAGGCTCGGAATGTATGCCCAGGAGTCATCCGTCTTGCGCGGGTCGTTGTAGCGCAGGATGAGGAACGCGGTACCGGCGATATCGAACGGCGAGGTGAAGCCCGTGTACTCACGGAACGCCGTGTTCTTCGCAAAGCCCTTGCCGCCATTCAGCATGTAGCCTTCGTTCGGCAGGTCGACGCGAGCGGACATCATCACGCGCTGGTACGGACCGGCGAGCACACGTTCGAACGTGCCCCCACCCGTGTAGTACTGCGCGTACTTGCCGCCAGCGGAACTCATGATTTCGTGGCCGCTGTGGTCGCCGCCCTGACGTACCCACACCCAGTGGACCTCTTCGACCTTCAGACCGGCGTTTTCCCAACGCCAAGCGAAGTTCCAGGCCATTTTCGAGCCGTCTTCAGTGCTGCCCGGCGTGAACGTTGCCGGGTCGAACGGGCGACCGGCGGTGTAGTTCTCGATCGCGCCATCGGAGGCGAGCGTTGCCTGGCCTGCAAACTGTTCGGTGGCCGCTTTGTAAGCGTCCGACGGCGACAGGTCACCAGCATCCTTGATCGCCATTTCCATCCCTTCGAACAACAGCGTTTCCTGCTGCTCCACAGGAAGGAACGGGCGAACGAGATCGGCCTTGTCGAATGTGATTACGTCACCATCGACGAACTGCGGCTCGGCGGCCTGGTTCGCCTTGAGCCACGCGAGGTGATCGTCTGGCGTGATTGCCTGCGCAACGAGCGTATGCGCCGCAAACGCCGCCGTCAGTGCATAACAAATTGGTTTAAACATAGATTTGTTTCCTCAAAGTCTGAGCCGAACACAGCGCGCTTAGCGTCGTCGCGGGCAACTCATTGCAGTGGCCTGTTTCGCTCCTGGCTGGCGCATGCAGTTGCACGCACCCTCCCCTCCGCGATTTATTAATGCTGCGAATCCGTTGGCCATCAGGATCGCAGCGTGGGGGTATCCTACAAAAATTCAGGTGAAATGAAAGTGAAAATTTTCGGCTTGAATTTCATCAGCGCAGCGAATCGCCCTTGTGCGACGCAGCAATCGCGTTCGCTCCGAGCCTTCGCACGGGAATCTCACTCATCACAAGCCGCGTCTCGATCCTGCACCAGCACCCATGGTTTCACGACAACCGCCCACAACCAAGCGTCGCCTTGCAACCACCGACGCGCCTCGTCATCCGTCACCGGATGCAGCGTGGCTTCCGCCAGCCAGCGCGTGACGCTTTCTTTGTCGTCACATGCAAAGCGCTGCGCGACTTCGACAAGGTCGAGCGACGCATCCACGGCAATAAGTCGTCCGCTCGCAAAATGACGCTGCAATTCCACCCACGCAATCCGCCCGGTTTCGAGATTCAATTCGTGCCGCTGCACTTCGGCGACGGCCGCCGGGTCAAGCTCGCGACAGGATTTCTCGCCGCTCATCAGTGGTATCGACGCATCACGGTTTCGGCGAACGAGCGCATCTGATCGACCGGATCGTCGGTGACCTGGAACGCGAAATGGCGCAAGCCCGCTGCTTCGAGGGTTCGGATGTGCTCAATCATGGCGTCCGGTTCAGCCACTATTGCAACCGATTCCGCGAGTTCCGGCCGCACGAACTCGCGCTCCTGTTCGCGCGGGAACACGAGGTGGCCTTCGTGCAGGACGCGATGTCGGTCGGCTCGCGGAATCGTTGCGACGTACTCGCGAAAACGCGCCATCACCGCCGCGACTTCCGGCGTCGCCTGCAACAGTTCCTCGCCCCATTCAACCTGCACGTGCAGGAGGTTCGTGATGAACGGCGCCAGGGCGCTGAGGACGCGAGGGCTCGCGGCCGTTTCCCCCGGGCGCAAAACAGACAGCGGGAAAATCCCTTTCGTCGGGACATCCTCTGGCTTGCGGCCGGCCGCAATCGCCGCCGCGGCGATCTGGGCACGCGCATCAGCGATAATCGCCGCGCTCGCGCCCCAGGTCAGGTGGGCGTCGCATTCGGCGCCACAATAGGCAAGGGTTTTCGGCCCGAAGGCCGACAAGGCGATCGGGATCGGATGCTCGAGATTGATGAAGCCGTGATTGCGATGCAGAAGCTGAATTCCGTGCGACTCCCCTTCGGCATCCTGGATCGCGACGTCACTGGCGAGCAGTTGGCGGATAACCGCGAGTTCCCGTTTCATGCGCGCGAGCGGAACCGGTTTCAGGCCCATCGTCAGACGCGCCGTATTGCCGTTGCCAACCCCGAGTTCCACCCTTCCGGGAGCGAGTTGCGCCACGGTCGCGATCGAGTGCGCGATAACCGGCGCAATGCGGGTCGTCGGTACCGCGACGCCGGTGGCAAGCCGGATGCGCCGGGTTTCGCGTGCAGCTACCGCCATCGTCGCGTAGACGTCCGAATACAGCATTTGCGAATCAAAAAACCAGGCCTGATCGTAGCCGAGCGACTCGGCCAGCGCGACGAGATCGTAATCGCCTACGCGCGGCGTAAACGCAACGCCAAATTCCATCGATAAACTCCTCGGTGCCGGCTGGTGCGACGGGATCGAACCGCGGGCGGTTATTGTTCTCGACCTCAAGCGACCGCAGCCTGCCACGAAGCTGCGGTCAGCGACAAGGTGTTCGGCCCCTTCCGGGGCCCTCATGCTCTAGGAGTCCTGTGCGCCGGCCTCGGTACTTGTCTGTGGCATCAAGTCGTCGAGATCGTCGAGCTGATTGTTCAGCTGACCGCCGAGATGAGCGAGTTCCGCGTGAATCTGCTCGACCATGCGCAGCTTTTCGCCGATCTGCCGTCGCGCAATATAAATTGCTGCCTTCTGGCGTGCGATCTTGTTCGCGAAATCCCGCAACGCGCGGTAGCGTTCGCGCAGGCGACGCTCCTTCTCGACGTGCGCGCCCTGATAGCGTTCACGCAATGCTGCCAGGCGCGTGTTGATGTGCTGTTCCGCCAGCGTTTGCAAGCGATCGGCGTGTTGCTGCAGACGCGCTTCGTAGCGCGCGCGCTCGTCCGCCTTGACCTTGTCGACATACCGCCTGAAGCGGGTTTCCAGTTCCCGCGCGAAAGCGCCAATCTCATCATCGATTTTCGGCTCATAGGCGCCAGTATCTGCGTGCAGAATATCGTCTTCGTCCGCAAACGCGATGCCGGCCAGCGCGCTCTCGGCGGATGCAGCGAGGTCGGCAAACGACTCACCCGAGGACGATTGCTCATCGGGTAACACGTGCGCATCGACGGCACTCGTTGCGCCCTTGTTCAGGTTTGCATGCTCGGCGTTGATTTCCGTGACAAGCGCGGCGAGTTGTTGGCCGGAAAATGTTTCCGTGTATTGTGCGGGCGGCACGATGCCCGCGTCGTCCGGTGTTGAACTCGCGATGGCATGCACGGGTACGCGCAGGATTTCCGCCTCACCGGATGCGGTAATCGAACGGGTTTTGAGCCCGGACTCATCGAGTGGCGCGGTGGCCTCGGGCATATCCGCATCCACCGTTGTCGCGGCGTCGTCGTCGCCTTCGAGGACAACGGCACCCGAAAGCAAAAAGTGCACGTGCGCATCACGATCGCCGGCGAACTGGAATGTCTCGCCATTCCCGACGGTGAGCACGCGCGCGTGCTCGAGCAGGCGCTCGCGCTCGCTTGCGGAGTAGCCACGGAATGGTTCCCGCGCAAGGATTCGATCGCTGCCCAGGCGCGCACCCGCTGTCGTCGTATTCCCGGGCGCGGCCTCCCCACTGTGCTGACGTTGTTCCCGCGCCTTGTCCAGCGCGTCCTTTATGCGTTCCGTCACCTTCCCTCCTGTATCGATTGTTGATACCGGATGACGTCCATTACTGGCGTCTCGAAACGTCATCGCCACCTGCCCCGACGAAGTCGTTCCGCGTCCCTGCGATAGCGTTGAAAGTGTACTGCATTTGCCCTCGTCGCGAACGCAATCCGACTCCAGCGCAGACATGTCCGGGTAACGGTTAGTGTTTTCCCCTCGCTGCCTATATATTCATACTTCCGTCGGGCAGCGCTTGTCGCGACGGGATTCACCAGACTGGGAAGGGTTCGATGGTCAAGAAAGGTATCAAGGCGCTGTGCGCCGAAGCGGAACAGGAAATTGAAACAATGACGGTCGCTGATGTGATGGCGGCACGCGACGATCCGAATACCCAGCTCGTCGACATTCGTGACATTCGCGAGCTGTGGCGCGACGGCACTATCCCCGGCGCAACGCATGCGCCGCGCGGGATGCTGGAGTTCTGGGTCGACCCGGACAGCCCGTACTATCGCGAAGAGTTCGGTTCCGGCAAGAAATTCATTTTCTACTGCGCCGGGGGGCTGCGTTCCGCGCTCGCCGCACAAACCGTGCACCGCATGGGGCTCGCGCCGGTCGCGCACATGGCCGGCGGGTATGCCGCGTGGCTTGAAGCGAAAGGGCCGACGGAGCCGAAAGAGGCGAAACTGCCGAAACCGAAATAGCCCGCATCGACACGTCGATGAGCACGGTCGACGCGCAAGCGACCCGCCCGCGGCGCAGCTTCCTGTTTGTTCCCGGCACCGGTCTCACGATGCTGCCAAAAGCGCTCGCGGCGGCGCCGGACATCATCTGCATTGATCTGGAAGATGCCATTGCGCCGCAGCACAAGAACGCGGCGCGCCGGGACACACTCGCCGCGTTTGGCGCGCTGCCGGCGAACCCCGCCGGGTGCGAACTCGTCGTGCGCATCAATTCCCTGCGGTCAGCCGACGGATTCGCCGACGTTCTCGCCGTACTCGAGAGTTCGTCGCCCCCGCCCTCGTTGATGCTGCCGAAAATCAAGTCCGCGGAAGAAGTCCGCTTGCTTGACGAGTTGCTCGACCAGGCCGCGGCACCCGTGCGCCTGCAGCTGATCATCGAAACGAATGACAGCCTCGAGCGCTGTCACGAGATTGCCAGGGCGAGTACGCGAGTGGATGCCTTGCTGTTCGGTGGTGCCGATATGGCGGCGGAATTACGGGTTGAGCCCGCCTGGGACGCGCTGTTGTACGCGCGCTCACGCCTGGTGCACGCAGCATCCAGTGCCCAAATCGATCTAATCGATGTGCCGTATCTGGACCTCGAGGACATGGCGGGTCTCGAACGTGAAGCCGCCCTTTGCGCCGCACTCGGCATGACCGGCAAAGGCGCGATCCATCCGAAACAGCTGCCGGTTATCGAACGGCATTTCAGCCCCGACGATGCCCGGATCGCGTACGCACAACGGGTTACGTCAGCGTTCGAGCAGGCCGACAGCGGCCTGCTCGTGGTTGACGGCAAGCTCATCGAGAAACCGGTATTGCGCTCGCAATACCGCATCCTCGCGATTGCCGAGCGCCTGCAACAGCAGCGCCGGCGGGTTTGAAGCGGTGCCGTCGGCGCCCGGCTCAGGCCGTCTTCGCGATCTTCGTTGCCCCGCCCGCTTCGGCTGGCACCGTGAGGTCGACCGCAAAGCGCGGCGGCAGCAGCGTTACGTCGCATACCGCGAACGTCCCCGCAATCGCGTGCGTCGGCCGTAAGGTCGGTTCGCCCAGTGCAGCCGCGTCGAATCCCGCGGCCGTCACCTCGCCGCGCAATACGCGTTTGAATTCATAGCCGGCCTCAAACTGGACGAGCTGTTGCTGACTGTCAATTTCCGCGAGGCCAAGTGCGGGCGAATATTTCACCATCGCGCCGGCGCCGGAAAGCGACACCATGTTCGTTGTGACGATATCCAGCGCAACCCCGCTGTCAAGCGTAACGACACCGCGGATCCTGTCGTAGGATTCACGGCACGTCACCGTCGCCGTTTCGCAGCCGATCCCGTAACGCTCACGCAGCAACTGTCCGGCATCCGCGTTGTCGCACCAGGCGCCGAAGACAAAATGACGCGGTTTGATGCCAGTTCGGCAGGCTATCCCGGCGTAAGCGAATTCAAACGGCCCGCACACGCTCTCGCGCACGCGCCAGAACGATGTCGCAAGTACTGCCGGCACACTGGGATGCAGGCTTTGCGGCAAGCGCGGTAATACCGTGCTCATGGGAAGTTCGAACAGGGAATAATAGATTTCGACCGCGCCGAGTTCGATCGGATCGCTGTGGGCTGCGATTACCGCACCTCTCGGCATGTCCGCGGGGGTGCGGGAACCGTATAACAATTCCGGCGCGCTCATGAGTTTGCTACCAGTTTCGACGACGTCGAGAAATGCGGCATTACTTCGCTTCCGAACAGGCGCAGGCTGTCGAGTACGTCCGCTTGCGGCAGATGTTCACGGGCTTGCAGCATGAAAATAATCTGATCAACTCCGGCATCTTCCCAGCGCCGGATGGTGTCGACGATATGCGCGGGGTCGCCGAACAGCAGACCGCTCGCCGGCGGCTTCTTCGCATCCCCCGGGGCATTCGGATCGGGGCGCAAGGAACCGAGCAGACCGAGCGCCGTGTAGTTGTTTGCGGGATAAGCTTCGGAGACTTCGACGGTCTGTCCGGCCATATAACCGAACGTTTCGATCAATTCGTGCCCTTTACGGGTGGCGTAATCCTTGTCCTCGTGGCAGTACATCCAGTTTGCGATCGCAATCTGGTCGTTGACGAAATGACCCACCGGCTCACAGGTCTTGATGCGTTCACGATACTCCGCGATCCGCGGCACAACGCGTTCGACATCGGCGATACTCAGAATGATTGCCCCCATGCCACGATCAGCCGCATCGAGTTCCGTGCCCGGCGCGGTAACGGCAACCCACAACGGCGGGTGCGGTTCCTGCACCGGCTTCGGCAAAATGCAGCGTTCGGGCATGCTGAAATACGTGCCGTCATAGGCGAACCGGTCTTGTGTCCACATGCGGGGAATGACGCGACAATACTCGTCCCAGCTGCGTTTCGTATCGTCGACATTGGCGTTAAAACCGCCAAGCTCGTTCCACGTGGATGAGCGGCCGGTACCGAAATCCACACGTCCATTGGACAGCATGTCGAGGAACGCGGCTTTTTCCGCCCAGCGAATGGGTGAATGCATTGCCGGTACGCAGGTACCAATGCCGAAGCCGAGGCGGATCTGCCGCGTTTCGCGTGCGAGCGCCGTCAGGAACATATCCGGGCAACTCGAATGGCTGTATTCCTCGAGGAAATGATGTTCTACGCACCAGGCACTGGCGAAGCCGAGTTCGTCGGCAAGCACGGTTTGTTCAATGGCATTTTCTATGACCGCCCGCTGGTTTTCCGTGGTAAACGGTCGCGGGGTCGAGAGTTCGAAAAACAGGCCGAATTTCATACACAAGCTCGCTAATTGAGACGCAGCACGACATTCTAGACCGTCGCCACGAGTGCGCCAATCCACGCCCAGCGCATTTCCCCCACCCCGCGGCTCGGGTCCGTGGTAAATTCCCCGCAACCACGCCGAGCACATTACCCATGCAGATCGCACACGACACCGTTGTCTATTTTCACTACACCCTGAGCCAGGTTGGTGGCGAACAACTCGAGGCCTCGGACGACACCGAGCCGATGACCTACCTGCATGGCCATAACAACATCCTGCCCGCACTCGAGAAAGCGATGACCGGCAAGCAGCCGGGCGAAGCCTTGCAGGTTACGCTGGCTCCGCACGAGGCCTACGGCGAACGACGGGACGCGGCCATGCAGCGTGTTTCGATCAAGCATCTGCACCACAAGGGTCGCCTGCAAGCGGGCATGACGGTCCGTCTGAACACCGAACAGGGGCCTCGCCCCGTGCGCATCGTCAAGGTGGGCAAGTTCAATGTGGATGTCGACACGAATCATCCACTCGCGGGTCTGAGCTTGAGTTTCGATATCCGGATCGTCGACGTGCGCGCGGCGACCGGCGAAGAACTTGCCCACGGGCACGTCCACGGGCCGGGCGGCCACGCGCACTGAGGCGCAGTGTCAGCACGCAGCAACGTGCCCGCCGCTTAGCCGCGCGGCGGTATCCCCGGCGTCCCGCCGCGCCACGGGTCCGGCTGTTTTGGCCGCAGGACCATCGCAAGACATCCGCAAATCACCAGGCCCGCGCCGGCAAGCGAGAGCAGATCCGGGCGTTCATCCCAGACGAACCAGCCGACCGCGCCACCGAGCATGACCGTGACATAACTGAAGGGCGCCACGGTCGCGGCGCGGTTGTGCGTGAACGCCTGGGTCAGGGCCATCTGGCCGGCGGTGGCGAATGTCGCCGCCAGCGCCATGCAGGCAATCGCGAACGGGCTCGGCGGTTGCCATAACCACAACAGCGGAATCGCACTGAATACCGTGGAAAAAACCCCGAAATAAAACACCGTCCGCAAGACCGGTTCGGTATCGGCCATTTGTCTGATGAGTATCTTCGCGAACGCGACACACACGGCCGAGGCCGCGCCAACCATGGCGCCGATTTGAAACAGGCTGGTCCCGGGTTTCAGCAACAACACGACGCCGCAGAATCCGAGCAGCAGCGCCAGCAGGGCGCGCCGTTCGAGACGTTCGCCGAGCATGAAGATGGCAAGTATGCCGATGAACAACGGTGAGCTCGCATTCAGCAGGATCGCTTCACCGAGCCCGATGCGCGAGACCGCGAAGTAAAAGCATGACAAGGCGCCGATACTGAAAACCGCGCGGGTCGCGTGCAAACGTGCACGTCCCGTGCGCAGGAAGCGTGTGCCACGACTCAATGCGAACGGGGCGACGACGGCGAGTCCGAACGCTGCGCGCAGGAACACCAGTACTTGCGAGTTCGTCTCGGTCGACGCGAGCTTGACCAATGCTGCCATGCAGGCAAAGCAGCACGCGGCGCCGAATGCGGGCAGTGCACCCGTTACGAGATATCGTCTATCCACTCGCGTCTGTGGCTTGCGGGTGGCCGCTCAAAAAATCAAATCTAGTGCGCGCGGTTGTCTTTCGACGTGTAGATGGCGCCGTGCAACTCGCCAAAGAATTCGCCTACCTGCGGGTGACGTACCGGTTCACCGGAATCATCCGGCAACAGGTTCTGCTCCGAGACGTAAGCTTCGTAGGTGGTTTCGTCGTTCTCCGCGAGCAGATGATAGTACGGCTGATCCTTGCGCGGACGCATTTCTTCGGGAATCGACAGCCACCATTCCTCGGTATTGTTGAACGTGGGGTCGACATCAAAAATGACTCCACGGAACGGGAACAGGCGGTGACGCACAACCTGGCCGATACGGAATTTAGCGCTGCGGTTTATCTGAGCCATGCCCAATGGTAACGCCTTTCAAGTATTTGACCTGCTCTATGATAATCTCATTTCCACCATAAAGAGCCGTTTGCGCAAATCGGCGTTGCGGATCCCCGTGCGCGGACGCCGGCAAGCTGCCAACTTCGAGGGAGGAGCACCGATGTCACAACCGCTGTATACCGTGCGACAGCTCGCCTATGTCGTGAAAGACCTCGACGCAGCCCTGAAGTACTGGACCGAAACGCTTAAGGTCGGCCCGTTCTTCCTGTTCGAGCACTGCCCGCTGAGCAACCAGATCTACCGCGGCTCGCCCGGTAATGTGGATGTGACGCTCGCCCTCGGCAACAGCGGTGCGTTGCAGATCGAGCTTATCTATCAGAACAACGACGCACCTTCGGTATACAAGGAATTTCTCGATGCCGGTCGCGAAGGCGTACACCATTTCGGCATGATGCCGGTCGATTACACGGCCACTTGCGCACATTACCGCGCGCTTGGTCATGAGGCCGCTTTCGTGTGCGACATCGGCGGCGCCGAATTGACGTATTTCGATACCGTCAGTACGGTCGGTCACTTCATCGAACTGTGGGACAATAACGACATCTACAAGAATCTGTTCTCGGTCGTCGAAGAAGCCGCCGTCGGTTGGGACGGCAGCGACCCGGTTCGACCCGGCCCCTTGTAGCGGGGCCAGACTAGCCGCTGTGGGCCGCGCCCCCGCCTCCGCGCGTGGCTCGTTCCGGGCTGACCGGCACCATCGAGTTGATCTGGTCGATCACGCTATCGAGGCCACGGGCGCGGATATCAGCATCAATCGTTGCATGGTAGGTGCGGACGATACTGACCCCGAAGATCGCCACGTCGTACACTTTCCATACGCCATCGAGCTGATGCAAGCGAAAGTCCACCGGCACCGCGGGTGCGCCATTGCGTGAAACCTTCGTCGCCACTTTCGCGCGCTGGCCTTTGGCGCCGCTGAAAATCGTCGGCGCATACGTAACGCTCGCATCGGTGTAATTACTGATGTGCAGCGCGAATACGCGCAGCAACAGGCGCCGGAGCCCGTCGACGAACGCGTCTCGCTGGCCCTCGCTGGCATCCAGCCAGTGACGACCGAGCACGAGACGGCCGGCCAGTTTTATATCCATGTGCGGTTCGAGGGAGGCGGCAATCACGTCCATCGCGTATGCCGGCTCGCGTTCGATTCGCGCGCGGTCCGTGGTTACCCGCGAGCGCAGTGCTTCGATCGTCGTCTCTACGAGGTTCTGCGGGTCAGACGTCTCGGCCCAACCCTCGTCCGGGTTGCCGCACAGAAAAATAATCAGCGCGCAGACGCTGAGTGCGTGCCAGCCTCCCGGCCGGCAGTTTCGCAAGCGATGGTAAATCAAAATGTAAGTCCTGTTCCTTCCCTGAACTGCTGCATGCAGAAATAATCCCGCCACGCCGTTATCCGGTCGCCCTTCACTTCGAACGCGCCGGCGACGGGCAGACCGAATGCTTTGCCGGCGGGCGGCGCGAAATGATCGATGCGTTCATTCATGACGAAATTTCCGCTCGCGCACTGCCGCAGTGTTTCGATGCGCACCGGCCCCGTGAGTTCAAAAAATCCGGCCAGCGTCGAACGCACGCCGGCAGGCCCGATAACGGGCGGAAACGGCATATTCTGGTAGACGCAATCCGCCGCGATATATACGAGCGACGCTTCCAAATCCCGATTCAACGCGGCACAAAACGCGTTGACGACTTCTTCCGGTGACATCAGCTTTCTCCTGTTTTCACTTTTGCCCGCGCGCGCCCGTTCGGCGTCATCGCGCAGGCACCATGCAGCCTGAACCCGTGCGCACCCGCAGATGCGACGACGCCGGCGACCTGCTTGCCGTTCAGCAAGACTATCACCTAGACTCCCGCACAGCTTCAAGGAACCCCGTTATGCAAGGCACGCTCAGCAAAATGACCAGCGAACTCGGGGATCCGGTGAGCTATGCGCTACCGCTGGGCGAAGACCGCCTCGGCCTGAACGAACTGCTCGGTAAAACCCTGAGCCTGCGCTACACCGGCAATATCTATTGCGACAACTGTGGCCGCGCCACGAAACGCAGCTTCTCTCAGGGACACTGCTACCCGTGTATGCAGAAGCTTGCGGCGTGCGATATGTGTATTCTGAAACCCGAGCAATGTCACTATCACGAGGGTACGTGCCGCGAGCCGGCATGGGGCGATACCCACTGCATGATTCACCACATCGTGTACCTCGCGAACACCTCGGGTCTGAAGGTCGGTATTACACGCGAAAGCCAGGTGCCAACCCGCTGGATCGACCAGGGTGCAACCCAGGCGCTGCCGATTTTCCGGGTGGCGACGCGACAGATTTCCGGGTTTGTCGAAGTGGAACTCGCGAAAGTAATGGCGGACAAGACAAACTGGCGTGCAATCCTGCAGGGCGACAATGAACCGCTCGATCTGCAGGCGCGAGCGAAAACGGAGATTCCGCTGCTCGAAACCGCACTCGAAAACATTCGTGCCCGCTTTGGTCCCGACACCATCGACACTCTCGGCGCGGACGAGGTCTCGATCCGCTATCCGGTGAACGTCTACCCGGACAAGATCAAGTCGTTCAATTTCGACAAACAACCCGTCGCTGAAGGCACCCTCATCGGCATCAAAGGGCAGTACCTCATGTTCGATACGGGCGTGATAAACATCCGTAAATTTACCGGCTACGAAATTATTGCGACGACGTAAGGTCGGCGCCAGGAGAACAGGCGATGAGTGGACGTAAAAACCGGCAGTGGATACTGCGCTCACGTCCCAGCGGCATGGTCACGCCCGCCCTGTTCGAACAACGCACTGTCGATGTGGCGCCCCTCGAAGCGGGTCAGGTGCTGGCCCAAACGCTGTATCTTTCTTTCGATCCGACGCAGCGGGCGTGGATGGCGATGGAAACGTATATGCCGATCATCGAACTCGGCGAACCGATGCGCGCCGGGGGCATCGCGCAGGTAATCGAATCCCGACACGCAAAGTTCAAACCTGGTGACATCGTAAACACGCTGGTCAACTGGCAGGAATATCTCGTGTTCGAACCCGACAAGCCGGGACTCGTCCCCGCGACAAAACTCCCGGCACACCTCGATCCGGCCCTGTTACTGGCATTGTCACTGACCGGGCTCACCGCCTATTTCGGGCTGCTCGACATCGGGCGCCCGCGTGCCGGCGACACCGTACTCGTCAGTGGCGCCGCCGGCGCAACGGGGTCGGTTGTGGGTCAGATCGCTAAAATAAGGGGCTGCCGCGTGATCGGTATCGCCGGTGGCGCGGAAAAATGCGCATGGCTCACGGACAAGGGCGGATTCGATGCGGCGATCGATTACAAACTCGATGACATCGGCGAACGGCTCAGCGGCTTGTGTCCGCGCGGCGTGGACGTTTATTTCGACAATGTCGGCGGGCCGATCACCGACGAGATGTTACTCCATATCGCACAGAATGCGCGCATCGTACTGTGCGGTGCGATCTCCCAATACAATGCGCAACCGCAGGATCTGTACGGGCTGAAAAACTACCTATCGCTGATCATCAATCGTGGTACGGCGCAGGGCTTCATCGTCCTCGATTATCTCGATCGCGCGGTGGAGGCCCTGTTGTGCCTGAACAAATGGATCGAGCAGGGACGAATAACGCAGGAAATCGATATCCAGGAAGGCTTCGACAACATCCCTGCCACCCTCACCCGCATCTTCACCGGCGAGAACCTCGGCAAGCAATTGCTGAAGCTCGGCGACCCGCCGCTGCCGCTGAACGGTTCGGCAATGGAGAAGTTTGCGTTCGATCTGATGAGTCGCTACGTCGCCTGGCGCAAGGGCTGAGGACGTCGCGGGACTGATTGCTTCAACGGCGAGAAATTCCTGGTCAGTGGTTTTTCCGCGCCAACTCGCCCTCTTTTCCAATCAAGCGGGAGCGAATCCCGGCGCAGCGCAAGCTACGTTGTCGACGCGCAGATTTCGCCGCGCGCACTCAGACCTCTTCCAGCGGGCTCATACCCAGCGCCGCGCGGAACGTGTTGTGAAAATGGTGCAGGGCCGGTTCGTTGCGACCGAATACGACGTAATCGAGCGAGCCACTTTGGACGGAGCGTTGCGTACTTTCGCCCATGCGGAAATCTTCGTTCTCCACCGTGCTGTAAGTTACTTCCATCGCAGCGTCCGGCGCGAGGATCGCGTTGCCGTCCCGCGCCGCCGGGTCGTACACGTTCGCGGCACCAATCACGGTCTTTTCGCCACCGTCGATCTGCTCGAGTGCCGCCGTGCTGAAATAGTGGCTCACCCGGGTGCGTGACCAGCCGGGCCGGCCGGGCAGCGGATAGATTCGAAACAGCGTGATCTGGCGCTCCGACATCGTCACCTGGATATTCGGAAACAGGTAATACAACACCGTGGTTACATTCTCCATACGCCAGTCGCTTTCGGGTTTACGCCGCAGCGAACCGATCCCCTTCGACGGGAACACGAAGCGATGATTACGCCCGAATGCCTGATAGCACAAGGCATCACCGTGAAACAGCTGGCCGAGCGTGTTGCGATGCAGTCGTTTGAAATGATAAGTCTCGCCGAACGTATCGTTCGCAAGTTTCCAGTTCAACGGTTTATCGAGCACGCGTTCGCCGCGGAACACCCGGTTGCCAGCCGCGACGGCGCAAATTTCCTCGTCGAGCTCGCCGAGCAGAGCCGCCGGGTCGAGGACCCCACCGGGCTGTGGATGCACCCATAACATGCCGGCATGTTCGACCGCGGGCAGTTCAACAAGTGAGAAGCAGCGCTTGTCGAGCGAACCGAAATCCCCGGCCTCCGACACCGCTTGTAATTCACCGCGCGCGGAATATGTCCAGCCATGAAATGGACATACGAAACGCTTCGCCTCTCCCCGCCGATCCTCGGCGAGTTGCACGCCACGATGCCGGCACGCGTTCACGAACGCATGGAACTCCCCGTTCGTATCACGCGTCGCGAGGATCGGCACACCGAAATCGTCGAGGCTCAGATAAGTGCCGGCTTGCGGCAGGTCGCCACTGAGCCCGATCACTTGCGGATGCTCCCGAAAAAACATCTGCCATTCACACGCAGCGAGCTCGGGATCATGGTAGGCCGCGCTCGGATTCTTGAGCTGGCGGCCGGCATCGGCATTACCGCCGTCTTCCACCTGCCGCAGTAGTTCTTTCAGGATCCGGACTTGTTCATCGTGCTGCATGGGCTGAGTTCCGTGCTGGCTCGCCGTCATCTGCGCGGCGCTGCCCTGTTATGCCATATCTCGCGCACGCTGTATTGTCGCAGCGCATCATCCGGTTCCGTCCCGGACAGGATACAAAAACCGCGCGAGACCGATTAAGCTCGATGGTCGTCAAAACACTCTGCGGGGAATCAACAACCATGAGCAGCGAGCACCACCGCATCGTCATTATCGGCGCCGGGTCCGCCGGGCTGTGTACCGCGGTCCACCTGAACCGACTCGGACTCGACGACTACCTCATTCTCGAACAAGGGGACGGCATCGGCGGCACGTGGTTCTGGAACCGCTATCCGGGCGCGGAATGCGACGTGCAATCGCATTTGTACTCATTTTCTTTCGAACCGAAAGTCGACTGGTCGCAACCGTTCGCCGGCCAGGCGGAGATCCTCGAATACCTGAACATGGTTGCCGACAAATACGACGTGCGCCGGCATATCCGGTTCGGTGCCAGCGTTACCGCGCTGCACTGGAGTGACGAGCGCGGCGTCTGGGACATCACGACGCGCGATGGTCGCCACATGAGCGCGCAAATCGTCGTCAGTGCGATCGGCATGTTCAACCAGCTCGTGTGGCCCACGATACCCGGCATCGACGATTTCAAGGGGCATTACTGGCATTCCGCGCGCTGGGATCACTCACACGACGTCAGTGGTGAGCGGATCGGAGTGATTGGTATCGCGGCCAGCGCGGTGCAGTTCGCGCCACAACTCGCGCCGATCGCCGGTGAACTGCACTTGTTTCAGCGCACCGCGAACTGGGTCGTGCCGAAAGCAAACACGCCCTACACGGCGGCGCAAATCGAGGAGTTCCGTCATCGCCCCGAGCTCGTCGCGAAGAGCCGCGAGGAAATCTACAACGTCTGGAATACGCTCGCGACGTTCGGCGACAAGCAGGTGCTGGCGGATATCGAGCGCGCCGGACTCGAACGCATTGCTGAAGTGAAAGACCCGGAAGTGCGCAGGAAGCTCACGCCTGATCACCCGTTCGGCTGCAAGCGTCCGCTGTTCTCGGACTTGTACTACCCGATTTTCAACCGCGACAACGTTACGCTCGTCACCGAGGATATCGAACGCATCACGAACAAGGGCATCCTTACGCGTGACGGCGCGGAGCACGAACTCGACACGATTATCTATTCGACCGGTTTCTACACCACGTCCTACCTGACAGCGCTGGACGTGACGGGCCGCAATGGGGTGCCCATCGCGGACGCCTGGGCCGACGGCGCACAGGCATATCTGGGCATTAATACGAGCGGCTTCCCGAATCTGTTCATGCTTTACGGACCGAACACGAACCAGGGCTCGATACTGTTCATGCTCGAACGCCAGGTGGAGTACATCATGCGTCAGGTGCAGCGGATTACAGACGAAAACCTGGCCTGGATCGACATCCGCAAGGACGTCATGGACACCTACAACGAGCAACTGCAACGCGATATCGCGAACGTCGATGTGTGGCAGGCCGCGTGCGGCAACGATTTCTACTATCGCTCGGCGTCGGGACGTTTCGTCACCCAATGGCCCCATTCCATGGACGAGTTCAGGGCAAGGACGAGTCGCCCGAACCCGGAAGACTATGAAGTGCGCACGAGTGGCCGCGCCTGACGTGTCGCCGCTTTCTCCGCGGCAGCGCACCACTGAGCGTAATGAGCCGGGAGATCCGCGTGGCGAGTACTGAGCGGCACCCGATCGATTTCTATTTCGATTACATTTCCCACAACGCGTATCTTGCCTGGCACCGGCTGCCGCGCATCGCTGCCGCCGCCGGCTACACAGTGCGCTGTGTACCGACGTTGTTCGCCGGCTTTCTCAAGGCTTACGGCCAGCTTGGCCCGGCGGAAGTTGCACCGAAACTCGCATGGATGAACCGCAACAACTTGCGCAAGGCGGCACTGCTCGGCATTCCGTTCAAGGCGCCGAAACTGCATCCGTTCCACCCATTGTTCACGCTCAGGCTGAGCTGCCAGCCGATGCCGGAAGCTGATCGCGCCCGGGTGACCGGCGCCTTGCTGCAAGCCGTATGGGCGGACGCCGTCGATCCCAACGACCGGGCCGCGATTGCCGCGGTGCTCGACGATGCCGGCCTCGACGGCGACGCGCTGGTCGCCGGCGCCGACAGTGATGCGGCGAAGACACAATTGCGGGCGAATGGTGAGGAAGCTATCGCCCGCGGCGCGTTCGGTGTACCGACGATGATCGTCGCTGATGAGGTGTTCTGGGGTTACGACGACCTCGACCATCTCGAGTTGCTGATCACGGGGCGCGACCCGCTCGCGGGAGTCGACGACACGGAATTTACCGCCGGGTGGAAGCGCGCCCGCGCCCGCGGACAGCACCGCTAGCCGACAGTCGACGACGAGCGTGAGCGCGAACGGTTCGGCTGCGGCCAGCGCGCGTCAGCTGCCGCGCCACCGACAAAGCGCGAGGATTCAACACAACGTTCGGGGCAGGTGCTCCGCGAAGAGTCTGAGCAAGGCACGCGGCAATGCTTGAGAACAACGCAATAGCATCGTGCCGCACGGAGCAGCACGCACACAACGCTCAGTCGCGAATGTACTCCCACACGGATTGACGCATGATCAGGCGATGGCGCGGACCGGCAACGGTCATATCGACAGCCTCGTAGCCGGCGTCGTCCTGATACAGGGCACAGCGTCCGTCGTCGAGTTTTACCACCCGCGGCACGTAACGCTCGACATCGCGCCCGTGCAATTCCTCGACAATCGCCTGCGCGTGGGCGAACGGGCTGAGGTGGGTGAGCGTGACAAACGCTGGCGCCGGCAGTTCAATTTCCTCCTGCGCCCGCAACACCAGCGCATCGGCCATCGACACCCAGCGATAATCCACAATCTCCGAATCATCGATCGTAACGGTGGTCTGCGGCGCCACGACAGTAACGAAAAACCAGGTCGCGAAGCGCTTCGGCATATGGCTCGGCGTGGTCCAGTGCGAAAACGGCCGCAGGCTTTCGTGATCGATACTGATGCCCGTCTCTTCGTGGACTTCGCGCGCCGCGGCATGCCGGGCGACCACCAGTTCATCTTCCGTCCCCGCCGCAATTGCATCCGCCGCATCAACCTTGCCGCCCGGGAAAACCCACGCGCCGCCGTGGAACGCAATATTGCTGTTGCGACGCACGAGCAATACTTCGGGCGGCCCGGCGTGATCACGCAGCAGGAGTACGGAGGCGGACGGTTTGGCTGGCACTATCGACATAACGGTTGCATCCGGCAGGGGAAAACCAGCGCAAATAATAGCATCGGGTCACGTTCCCGGTGGTGCCGCGCGGCGCGGCGGCTGCTTGCGACGCGCGCCCCGCCCCGGCATCATCAAGCCCATGTCACCGCGGCACGCCATCCATCGTCATCGCTCGTATACGGGCCAACTGTCATTCGCGACTATCGTTGTTACCGCGCTGATGGCCTGTTCACCACCGCCCCAGGCACCGGCGACTCCACAGGACTCGTGGTACCGGGAGGTTGATAACCCGGCGCATGAGTTCATTCGTCTGCCGCTGTTCCTGTATTCGCCGGTAAACCCGACACTCGTCGATGAGGCAGTCGCGGCGATGGGTGACGGACCGCTGCTGCAATTGAGTACGAGCGAGGCTCGCCGTTACGCCACCGACCCGCTGCGTACCGTGCGTGAGCTCCGACCCTTCCTGATCCACGGCTTGTACCGCAGCAAGCGGGAGTTTTACGTTTCGATCGCGGATCGGGCGTTGTGGGTGGACAGTGTTGATGATCCCGGCGATGACGCTCCGGCGAAGCGCCAGCCGCTCGTAATCTATATCGATGAAGTGCCACCCGATGTGTATGTCACCGTCGGTGCGGCAAATACCGCAGCGGCGAGCGCCGCGGTGGCGCACTAAAGCCGCACTCAGGCACGCACCGTACGACCGTCTGCCCACTCGCGCAGTCGCGCAAGGTCCTCGTAACGAACCACCGACAAGGGCTTCGTGTTCATCAATTCCTCGTGTACAAGTGTGGTGTCGGTGAGCGCGCCGCGGGCATTCGCGGCATACCGCGCCGCAACGACCGCCTGTTCGATTTCCGCCCCCGTAAACCCCTCGCTGGCGGCGGCAAGCGCATCGAGGTCGAACGTGGAGGGATCGAGTTCGCGTTTCGCAAGGTGGATAGCAAAGATTTCCCGGCGCACCGCGGGTTCCGGCAGATCAACGAAGAACACCTCGTCGAGCCGCCCCTTGCGCATCAGTTCCGGCGGCAAGGCGGTGACGTCATTCGCGGTGGCAACGATGAACACGCGCTTTTCGTTCTCGGCCATCCAGGTCAGCAGCGTCGCCAACAACCGCCGCGAGGTACCGCTGCCGTAGTCGCCGGTGGAGATGCCTTTCTCGATCTCGTCACACCACAATACGCACGGTGCCATCACTTCCGCGCTCTGCAACACGGTTCGCATGTTGCGCTCCGTTTCGCCGAAGAATTTGTTGTACAAAACGCCGAAATCCAACCGCAGCAAGGGCACGCCCCAAATCCCGGCAATCGCTTTCGCGGCAAGGCTCTTGCCGCCGCCCTGAACCCCTAGCAGCAGTACGCCTTTCGGGCGATCCTGAGCCTGGGTCGCGGCGCTGAACTGCGCGTGGCGCGCTGCCAGCCAGCGTTTCAGATTATTGAAGCCCCCGACATCGGCCAAATGGGCCGTGTCGTACTCGAATGCGAGCAGACCATCCTGCCCGATCAGCTGCCGTTTCGCCGTCAAGACTTCCGGCACATCAGCGGCCGTAATCGCGCCATCGTCACGAATGGCATTGCGTACAAGTCGCCGCGCGTCGGTGTCGGTCAGTCCGGCCAGGTTCGACATCAGCGCAGTCACGGCCTCGCGGTCGACGCGGACATTCTCGCCCGCTTTCTGCGTTGCCCAGATAGCCGACTCTTCGGTAATGATGCGGCCGATCCGGTTCGGGCCCGGCAGGCTGAGCGAAAAGCCCGCGGCGAACCGCGACAATTCGGCCGGCAGCGTCACGTCGTGGCTGACGAACACGAGCTTTTGCCCGTGCAGGTCATGCGCCTGGGCAATTTCCTTGATCAGGCGGACATGAACCGGATCGGTGATAAAGGGATGGAAATCGAGCATCAGGTAGATACCCGGTTTCTTCGCATTGCGGATTACGCGCAACGCATAGGCCGGATCCGTCGTCGAGCGGGCTGCGCTATCAGCGGGATCGTCGCCGACGAGTCGCAATTCCTGCGGATTGTAGCTCGCATCTCCGAGCAGCGATTCGAGCCCGTCGGTGACCGTCCATGCGCCGAGCGGTTGCTCGAGTCGCCCCGCCAGTTGTCGCAGCAGACCGATGAGCCGGACTTCTTCGTACGTACACACGGTGATCAGGGGCACAGCCCCGCGCAGCACAATCTCGAGATCGTCGCGGTCGCTCATCAACACATCCGTTTATCGCCGTGGCGAGTTACATGGGGGGTCTACCAGTGTTGCGGTCGCCACCGCAAATTCCTGAGAAACTACATGAAGTGGAAAGAGTATTTTTAATTAATACAAAATATTACGTTCTATATGTAATGTTTTTTCCCGAGTTTGTGCTCGGGCAACGCCCACCACACGCCTGTCGTCAGGGTTCCACAGTTGCTACAGGCGCCGCAGCACGCCCGCCGGATCCACACGTTCGCGCAAGACCGCCAGTTCCATCGGAGTCGGTAACGGCGTTTCCGGCACCTCGGCCGGAACCTCGAGTTCGAATCCCGTGTTCGCACAGACGTCCTCGACGCTGTGGCCCGGATGGACGTAGATCAGTCGCAGGCGCTTTTCCTCCGGAGTGAAGTCCATCACGCCACGCGGGGTGATGCAATACTGCGGGCCGCCGCCCGGGAGCGCGAGTTTCTTGCGTGCGTCTGCGCCGCCCTGTCCCCATCCGACCGTGCTGATAAAGTCACAACGCGGAACAAACGTCCGCGTCGTGTGCGAATTGAGCACGATGTGGTAGCGCCCAACGTGGCTCGTCAGGGTTGGCGTGCCGACGGAACCGGGTCCGCGGAAGTCGAGCTTGCGGTAATCTTCGCCAACCCCGATCAGGTTTGTATTGCCATACGGGTCCACCTGGATGCCGCCGATAAAGAAGACCCGGCGCCCCCAGTCACTCGTGCGGTCAAAGCGATGGCCGCGGTCGCTGTAAGACTCCGCCCAGCGCACGATGCGATTGTCCCAGCCGAACGCCGGCAAGGGGATCCGCTCGAGGTGCGCGACGTTCATGCGCGCGCCGAGAAAGATCAGCTCCATGTTCGGCCCGTGCATAAGATGCGCGAGGCGCACCGCCGCTTCCGGCACCGGCAATCCGATCCCAACCTGTAATTGCTCGCCGTCGCGCAGGTCGCGGGCCAGAAACACCGCCATGATTTCCGCCGTCGACGGCGGCGCCTCGCCGGCACTTTGCACCTCAGTACTCATGCAGATCGAGCAGCCGCTTGATGCCAATGATTTCGAGATAATCCGCATGCGTCGGCGGTTTGCGACAATACGTATCGAGAAACGCCTGCAGCGCCGCGCCGCCCGCCTGCGCTGCGGCGAAATACGCCTGCACGAGTGCTTGATCCTGAACATACGCGCCGCGCGAATAAAACGGGTGCGCGCCGTACGGCATGCGCACGACCGACACACCTCCGCCAATCGTCGTCGCCCACGGGTTCGCACGGATCGCCTCGTTCGACACGACCTTTTCCACCTGCACGACGGTGCGCGCGGCGGCGCGGTGGTAAAACAGATCGATCCAGCCCGGGCCCCCGTGATGGCGGACATTGCCGTAGGCATCCGCGGCGTCGGCATGCAGCAGGGCGACATCCGGGCGCAGGGCGGGCACCGCAAGCACCGGTTCGGCGCTCAGCGGATCGGTAATCAGTTTCAGATCCGGATTCAGATCAGGCAAAGACGTACCGACGCCACCACGGCAGGTCATCGACGGCAGGCCTTTCGCCGCTGCTTCGAGTGCGGTGGTGAGAATGCCCTCCTCGCATTCCCACACCTCAACCTCGCCACGTTCGGCCGCGCGGCGAAACGCCGGCGCTACCGGGACCCCGAAACCGCCGCCCGCGTAGTAGCTCACGACTTTGCGCACGCACCCGGCCGCGATGAGCATATCGAGCGCGAGTCCGCTCGTGATCACGGTGAGATTACGCACGCGACGTCGCACGAGATGGCGCACGAGCGCCATCGGGTGTGGTTCGCCAATCGCGACAGTCATGCCGTCCGTTACCACGGCAGCGGCGTCAACTTCGTCGATGACCACTTCGTGACGACGCAAGGTTGTCATTGCGGTGCTATTACGTGACGTATGCCCGCGTGGCGAACGCAATTCGGCGTTCGGGTCACGGGCCGCAGGGAGCAATTTAATGGCATGAGGAGAGTCTACCCAAGCACCGGCAGGACGGCTACGCGCCGGCCCGCGCGAGTAGCGTGGTGGTACCTGGCCAGCCGCATCGCTCGATGACATAACGGCGGGAACAGCCGCGCAGTCCCGCGCCCGCCTGCTGCGTTGCGATTGCCGCGGCGGCGTCGTTAATCCGGCTGCCGCCGACAATACCGACCCCGCGTGCAAACAGTGGCTCTGGCGGAAAACTCGCGCTTGGCCCGAGTACCGCGATCACATCCGCGCTGGTGCAATATGTCAACATATTGTCGAGCGTGTCGTTGATCAGCGTCGCCGCCGTGCAGATTACCGTGGTGCAGTCCGCGAGGCGCGACGGGTCGAGCGTTACCACGCAGCGTTCGGTTTCGCGCAGCAGGTGAGCCTTGCGTTCGACTACCGTCGTGCGTATGCCGAGCGTACCGGCCTCGCGCACGAGCGAAGGAAAGTAGCCGATCATGCCGAGGTGGTCGCTTGACCGCAGGTGCAGCCCGGCCATGGAACTTGTCGCCACAGGCGGTTCATACCCTGCCCGCGTGAACAGGCTTTGCGTGATCGCGTTGATGGTGGCGAGTCCTACCGATCGCGCGATATCGTCATCACCCGCGAAGTAGCGTGCCAGTTCGATCGCCGGTTGGCCCGCCAGCGCCGCAGCGTCGTAGCGCGCGGAAATCCCCGCCTGCGACTCGCCGAGCCAGGCATAGAACAAGCCGACGGAACCATCTTCGAGCGCAATTACCCCGAACTCGGCGTCCTTGTCGGCCGCTATCGCCGGTTCCGGAATCCACACCCTGCCGATACGCGGCAATTCGATTTCCGCGTCGACCTGCTCGATCATCGCGAGGATATCCGTCGCCGTCCCCATTGTTGTTTATCCTCCCCGTCTCAGCGCTTCAATGTTCCGCTAGAATAGCGCCTTCATCCACCGCCGGGCGATACGCGCCGCATGCGCTGGCCAGCTTGTCGCAACGTGTCATTCCATTTCGAAGACCACCATGAATCGAGGATTCTTTACCGGGCTTGTCGCCGTGGCCGCGGCCGTATCAATGTGGGGTGTGCAGTTGCCGGTCGCGCGGGACGCGTTCGTGATCCTCGATCTGTTTCACATGACCTCGATTCGCTTCGTCCTGCCCGCGCTGCTTATGGCCGCGTTGCTCCTCTCGCTCGAAGGGCCGCGTGCGATGCGCTACGACGGGAAGTTTCTGCGTGCAAGCACGCTCGGAGTCATCGGCATGTCCTGCTCACCGCTCCTCGTGTTCATTGGCATGTCGATGTCCGGCGCGGAGCACGCGGCGGTGATCGTCGCGTTGCAGCCTTCGATTGCCGCGATTGCACTATGGGTCTTACGCGGGATCCGGCCGGCGAATTTCACCATGGCCTGCATCGTGACCGCGTTCTTCGGGGTCGTGCTCGTGGTCACCGAGGGTCAACTCGCGTTCGCCGATAACCGTCGCGAGCTGTTCGGCGGTTTTATCGTCTTCCTCGGCGGCGCCTGCTGGGTTGCATACGCGATGGGAACGAGCCACCTGAGCGGCTGGTCGACCTGGCGGATCACGGCACTGACGATGATCCCCGGCGCGCTGGCCACACTCTGCCTGACGGAGTTTCTGGTTTTTACCGACCGGCTCGCACGGCCTGCGCTGGCGGATCTCGTGGCGGTGAAATGGGAGCTCGCGTACCTGTCGCTCGTCGGTGTGGTCTCGGCGATGTTGTTATGGAACTTTGGCAATCGGCGGATCGGTCCGCAAAACGCTACCTTGCTGATTAACCTGTTGCCCGTGTCCACGTTCGTTTACCGTGCGGCTCAAGGTCACCGCTTCTCGCCGCCGGAACTGATCGGCGCGGCGCTCGTAGTGCTCGCACTGATCGCAAACAATCTCTACGTACGCACACACCCGGTAACGCTGTAGCAGGCTTCCTCGCGGAACCTACTTCGCGGCTCCGGGTCGTCCGATCTGACGGGTCAGAACGATATCGATACCGCCGGTCGCGGCGTTGAATACGATCGTCGCCTCGTGTTTGCGCAACTGCGCGAGGACATGCTCCACCTTCTGCGCCATTGTGTAGGCGTGCTCACCGTAATCCGTCCCTTCGCGCAGCACGAAGGATTCCGCCAGCCCGTACAGGGCTTCAGGCGACAGGTCGCGATACGGCACTTCGACGACGCTGTCGGCCGCCTCGTCCTCACGATGTTCTTCGGTGGTCATCCGGGTTCAGGGTGGCGGCGGCCGCATGTCGTCGGGGACGATATGTCCGCGCTCCACAATCAGTTCGTTATCGAGCCACAAGCTGCAGTTCCGCATCGGCAGATCGAGATGACAGGCCGTGTTGTTATCACCGCCGAATTCCGTATCCGGTCCCAGCGAGAACAGCACGTTGCCGCAGTACGCCCGCCCGTCCATCCCGATCCCGGGCAATTGCGCGTCCCATAAACACCGTTCGTTGAGCCCCCAGCCGATGTGCGATACGGCATAGGCGCGCGGATCATCGTACGCTTCAATGAATGCACGTACCGCGGCGGCGTCATCCCCGCCCTCGATCGCGGTGACAAGCCCGTCCTCGATCACGAACTCAACCGGTTCCCCAAGCGCACGCTTCTGCGGAAACAACAGATCGCCCCGGTCCATGACCACCCGTCCATTGACCCCGTGTTCGCGCGCGAGGGTGGCGAGGAACCCGCCCGGCCAGTGGTCCCAGCGGCCCGGCACATCGGTGTAGCCATACTCCGTGAGGATGGATTCAGCGCCAAGTTCGTAGCACACATTCGTACCGGCTGCGTTCGTAAACCGCAGCGTTTCGGCGCGCGCGAGTCGCCGCGCACCCGCTTCAACCCGCTCCCTTAAGCCGTCCTGCGGCATCAGGCGGCGTAATACGTCAACCGGTTCGACGAGCATGAGAATTCGCGTGCCGGCGCGCTGCATCGCGATCTGCTCGGGCGAGAACAGCAGCAGCATGTGATCGATCACGATGTCCGCCTGCGCACACCGGGCGATCGCCTGCGGGTGCGCGGCGAGATTGTTCTGTCCGATGTTTGCCATCCGCGTATTCGGATCCGTGTCCGCGTCACCGGGAATGTTCAGATCCTCGGCAGTGGCGCCAAGTGCGGTCGCGGCGGCAACGGACGCGCGCGCGTAATCGCGTAACTGTGCGCCCTCGGACAACACGACAACACGCTGTCCCGGCTCAATCCGGCAGTGGGCGAAATTTTCCTGAAACAACGCTTTTAATTCGGGATCGAAGTCTTGTGTCTGCATTGCCGCGTTTACCTCCCGGCCCGCACCTGTCGCGGTGGCCGCATCGAACGAAGTGATCATAGCCGCTTTTCAGGCCGTTCATTACGGTCGCACGGAAGCATCCACGAAGGCCAGGCCATTTCTGCTACGCTAACGCTTTTTACGCCGTGCGCGCCCGCGAAAATCCGCGGCCGCGAACGACGCAACGCACAGATCCGAATCAATGAAACCCGCTGAACCCTCACTTGCAAGACCGTTCCGGGCGCTGCGACCGGCGCCTGGCCGGGCCGACGACGTCGTCTCACCACCTTATGATGTTGTCAGTACCGCCGAGGCCCGGGCGCTCGCGGACGGCCGTCCGTACTCGTTCCTCCACGTTTCGCGTGCCGAAATCGATTTCCCGGACACGGTAGACCCTTACAGCGAAGAGGTTTACGGCGCCGCGGCTGAAAACCTGCGGCGTTTCGAACGCGATGGCGTCCTGGTGCGTGATGCGCAAGCCGGCTTCTACATTTATCGCATGACCCGCGGCTCACGCACGCAAACCGGCGTCGCATTTGCGGCCTCCGTGGATGCGTACGTCGAAGGCCGTATTCGCAAACACGAATTGACCCGGCCGGCGAAGGAAAACGACCGCGTAAAACAAATCGACGCGGTTAACGCGATTACCGGTCCGGTGTTTCTTGTCCACCGCGCCCTGTCCGGGCTCGCGCAGGTGATTACGGACGCGAGTGCACGTACGCCGGATATCTCGGCGACGGATGTCGCCGGCGTCCGTCACGATATCTGGGCTGTATCCGATGCACCCACGCTTGCCGAAATCGGCGCCAGCTTCGAGCGCATGGACACGCTGTACATCGCCGATGGCCATCATCGCTCCGCCGCAGCAGCGAGAATCGCCGAGGCGCGCCGTGCGGCGCACCCCGACTATTCGGGAAGCGAGGCGTTTAACGGTTTCCTTGCGGTGAGCTTCCCCGACGATGAAGTTGAAATTCTCGACTACAACCGCCTCGTGCGGGATCTGAACGGACACTCGGTGCAGTCACTGCTCGCGGCGATCGGGGAGAATTTCTCGGTCGAGCGTTGCGACACACCGGTGAGTCCGGCCACGGCGCTGAGTTACGGTTTGTATCTTGCGGGCCAGTGGTACGCGCTCAGCCTGAAAGCGGCCGTGGATATGAACGACCCGGTCGCCCGCCTCGATGTCAGCGTACTCGATAATTTCGTGCTTGCGCCGCTGCTGGGCATAGACGATCCGCGCACGAGCCCGCGAATCGACTTCGTCGGCGGCTCGCGCGGACCGCAGGCGATTGCCGCGCGGGTGGATTCCGGAGAAATGGCCGCCGGCTTCATGCTGCACCCGACGGGGTTGGCGGACCTGATGTCCGTGGCTGACGCGGACCGCATCATGCCGCCGAAGTCCACCTGGTTCGATCCAAAGCTCACGGACGGCCTGTTATCACTGCCGCTCGACGATTGAGCCGTGCCCGACGCAAATACGCGGCGTGCGGGGCGAGTACGGCGCCGTCAGCCGTGGGCGTGATTTCGTCCGGCACCGGCAGGTACAGCGGGACAAGAGTGCCTTTGCACACGCAGTGGTCGTCTCGTCCGCGGCCAGCTAACCGGTTTCCACAGCGGTAAAATTTGCGCATAGACGATCGATTTCGTCGCCATCCAGTGGCTCGTCGAGGTGCGCGCAGCGATAGCCCGTATTCGCCTGCCCATCCGAGCCGCGCCGGCAACACTGCAGAAAGCGGCAGTCGCCGCAGTAGCCGAACGCCTTGCCGTCGTGTTGGGTCGTCAGATGGCGCAACATGCGCTCGAGTTTGTGCTCCAGATCATCCTGCTCCGACTCGTCGAGCACCGCGACCGCGGTGGCGAGCGTAGTCAGCGGATCAGCCTTGAGGAGCTTGTGCGCCGCCGCACTCAGGCTCAGCAAGTGTTTGCGGCGGTCGCCGGCATCCGCAGTCCGTTCGAGCAAGCCGCGCTGCACCAGCGCACCGATCGTTTGTGACGCAGCCGCGGTGCTCGTGCCCTGAAAGCGCGCGAACGCTGTCGTCGTGCAGGAGAAGCGGTTTGCGCGCGAGAAGTACCGCAATGCGGACCATTGCGTGGGTTTCAGGCCGTCACGATAGGCCTCCCCGCATGAGTAGTGGCCCAGGCGTTCGACGAGCCCGGCAACGCTGAGTGATTTCGACATGTCAGGCAACCAGCGTTGCGGCCGGCCGCGCGGCGCCACTGCGGCGGAGGTCGCGGGCAGCCGGGTTTCGGGCATTGAACATATTGAGCGCCTCGGAAGCTTATGGTAGTTTAGTCACTTAACTAATGAAGTTTCAAGGGAAACGCTTATGTCTCTCGATGACCAGGTCCGCTCACGGATCGAATCGCTGATCGCCGATAACGATGTTGTCCTGTTTATGAAGGGCACGCCACAACAGCCACAATGCGGCTTCTCGGCGACCGTAACCGGCATCCTCAGTGGCATGGTGTCCGACTATGCCACGTTCAACGTGCTCGAAGACCCGGAAATACGCGAAGGCATCAAGGCGTTTTCCCAGTGGCCGACGATCCCGCAGTTGTACATCAAGCAGGAGTTTATCGGCGGCTGCGACGTCATCCAGCAGATGTACGCGAGCGGCGATCTGCACAGCACGCTGGGCCTCGAAGCAAGCGAAGTCGCCCCCCCAACGATTACGATCAGCGAGTCCGCGGCGAAAGCGATTGAAAATGTCCGCGCGCAGAACCCGCAGGCGGCTGTCCACCTGCGCATCGACGCGAACTGGAACCACGAGTTCAGCCTGAGCCCCGCCTCGGGTTTCGAGATCGCCGCCTCGTCGAACGGCATCGACATCCTGTTCGACCGGGATTCCGCTTCGCGTGCCGACGGACTCGCAGTGGATATGCTCGACGGCGGCGGATTTTCGATCACGAACCCGAACGCACCGCCACCGGTGCAGCAGCTCGAAGTAGAAGAATTGAAAGCGAAACTCGATGCCGGCGAGTCGCTCGAGCTGCTCGATGTACGGGAAATCCACGAACGCGAACGCGCGAATATTGAGGGTTCGAAGCTACTCGACCAATCCATGGCGGAATATATCGATTCGTTGCCGAAAGACACCTGTCTCGTCTTTCATTGTCATTCAGGCGTCCGCTCGCAACAGGCGGCGGAATACTTCCGCGGCCGCGGATTCACGAATACGCACAATCTTGTCGGTGGTATCGACGCGTGGTCACAACGAATCGATCCGGCGGTCCCGCGCTACTAGCTTTCCGCCAGAGGGTTCGGGTATAGCGGCCGGTCGCGGGTTCTCCTGCGCCGGCCGTTTTTCTTCGCCTTACCCCAACAGTACATCGGTGTATTCGGCTTCGTTGAAGCCGACCACGATCGTCTTGCCACTCACGAATGTGGGTGCGCGCAGATTGCCCGTCGGGCCGAGCATGGCGTCTACTGCTTCCTCATCTACGCCCTTGCCGGCAGCAAAAGTGGCAACTTTCTTCCCCTTGGCAACAATGAGCTTCGTCGCTTTTTCAGCGAGCGCCTGCGCATCGTCGCGACCCAGCTTGCGGGATGCCGGGATCGTTTCTTTGGGCGTGAGCCCGTTGGCCTCCAGGAACCTGGCTGCTTTGGTACAACTCGTTCATCCCTTGCGGAAATAGTACCAATTGATCGTCTTGCTCAATGGATTACTCCTGTCATTAGTGCTGCTTGCTGCTGACTGCAACGCTGCGTCTGGTTGAGGCGGCGGTAGCGCGGCCGGGCGCAAACTTCAATGTTTACAATTTGGCCAGATCGGCGTCGATGTCTTCCGGCGTTGTCTTCGGATCGTAGCGTTTTATCACGCGGCCATCGCGATCGACGAGGAATTTCGTGAAATTCCAGGTAATGTCCTCACTGCCATCAGCATTCTTCTGCGCGGCTTTGAGCTGTCGGTAGAGATCGCAGGCGTTGTCGCCGTTCACTTCGACCTTCGCGAACATTGGAAAGTTAACAGCATATTTTTCCTGCGCAAACGCAAGAATTTCCGCATTCGTACCGGGTTCCTGCGCGCCAAACTGGTTGCACGGGAAGCCCAGCACCTGGAACGGCAATTCGCCGTGCTTTTCCTGCAATGTACGCAGACCTGCGTACTGACCCGTAAGGCCTCACTGGCTGGCAAGATTAACGATCAGCAATACCTGGTTACGAAAGCGTGACAATTCGACGGCGTTACCTTCGATGTCCGTCATCGAGAGCTCATAGATATCCGGCATGATTTCCTCCGTAGTTGGGTTTACCGGCGCGAAACCGCGCCGGCGCTTGTAGTATACGTCGCCCCACGCCAGCCGGTTCCTGCGCAGCAGCCCTGCGCGTTCAACCGCATTTTCACAACGCTGCCCGCGGCGCGTTCAGGCCGATTCCCCGAATTCGCGCCCGCGCAATTCTACCCGGCGTATTTTGCCGCTGACCGTTTTCGGCAACTCGGCAAGAAATTCCACCTTCCGTGGATACTTGTACGGGGCCGTGACATTCTTTACGTGATCCTGGATTTCCCGCACGAGTTCGTCACTGGGACTGTATCCGGGCGCCAGCACGACGAAAGCCTTGACGACGGCACCGCGGGTTTCGTCCGGGCTCGCCACCACGGCGGACTCGGCAACGGCCGGGTGCTCAATGAGCGCGCTTTCCACTTCGAATGGGCCGATTCGGTAGCCCGCCGACAGAATGACGTCATCGGCACGACTCATGAACCAGAAATAACCATCGTTGTCGGTTTTCGCGCGATCACCCGTCAGGTACCAGTCGCCGTTGAAGCACGCGCGCGTGCGTTCTTCGTCACCGCGGTATTCCTTGAACAAGCCGGGAGGCCAATCAGGTTTCACCCGCACCGCAATGTCGCCTTCCTCGCCCGGGCCAAGTTCACGCCCATCGTTGTCGATCACGGCCAGGTCGATACCGGGTGAAGGTTTGCCCATCGAACCAAAGCGCGGCTCTATGCACGGGAAACTGCCGCATAACAGCACCGACTCGGTCTGGCCGTACCCATCACGTATCGTCATGCCGGTCGCTTTGCGCCACGTTTCGATAACTTCGGGATTCAGTGGTTCACCGGCACCCACGCAGTGCCGCAGGTGCGGGAACGTGTATTGCGACAGCTTCTGTTGTACGAACATACGATAAATCGTCGGCGCGCCACACAGTGTCGTTACGGGGTACTGCCCGAGCAGGGTGAGCGATTTCGTCGGTTCAAACGCCTCGGTGTGATGTACGAACAACGTCGCCCCGCAGTTCCACGGTCCAAAGTAACTGCTCCACGCCGCTTTCGCCCAGCCGGTGTCACTGATGTTCCAGTGTAAATCCTCCGGCGTTAAGTCGAGCCAGTAACGCCCGGTAATCTCGTGCGCAAGTCCGTAGCTGTGCGGCTGGATCGCCATTTTCGGATAACCCGTCGTGCCCGACGTGAAATAGCACAACGCATCGTCATCGGCGTTCGAATCCACCGCGGGGAAACTGTCGCTCGCGGCGGCGACGGCCGTATCGTAGGCCGTCCAGCCATCTCGCTCGGCGCCGACAATCACCCGCCCTTCTAATTTCTGCGCGGCCGGCGTGGCTTCGAGTTTCGCGGCGTTCGCGGCGTCTGTTATGAAGCACACCGCGTTCGCGGCTTCGATGCGGTAACCGATGTCCTTCGGCGACAACTGCGTCGTACCCGGCGAGCACACAGCCCCCATACGCAGGCACGCGGTGAGGATTTCCCACCACTCGATATTGCGGCCGAGCATGCAGATCACCGTGTCCCCACGTCGCACGCCGATGTCCGCGAGCACATTACACAGGCGTCGCGAACGGGCGCACAAATCAGCGAACGACCGTTTTATTTCCGTACCGTGGTCATCGATCCACCAGAGCGCGAGATGCGACGGATCCTTTTCCGCCCAGACGTCCAGCACGTCGCGGGCGAAATTGAATTTTTCCGGTGCGGCCCATCGGTAGCGCGCCCGTTCCGCTGCGTAGTCAGTCATGTTGGGCATTCGTGAGGTTCTCCATGTTGCTCGGTGTTGAACGTTTTGCGCGCCGTGCGGTGTCGCCTGGCGCGAC
Source organism: Gammaproteobacteria bacterium (assembly GCA_965216305.1). GTDB lineage: Bacteria > Pseudomonadota > Gammaproteobacteria > UBA11873. The sequence goes on from OZ244144.1 coordinate 2,682,521, forward strand.
GAAATTCGTGCGCAAAAAAAGGACGCAGGAACGCGAGGGAAGTTGGCCCTCTTCCCCTCAAGTCGAGAGGCAGGGACACGGATGGGGTGTACGCGTGATCCCGCTCCCGGAGCCCCAGTGTTACAAGTTCCGGCACGCCTGTTCAGAACAGCTTACAGGATATCGGTCGCATGCTCAGAACCACGCCTCGTTCATCGACACGCAGGTGTCGTCAGCCTGCGAAAGTAATGACAGGCGTTCCGGCACCTTGTTGAGTTCATAGCGGTAAAAGTACTGGCACGCGAGCAGTTTGCCGCGATAGAAATTCTGTTCGGCCACGCTGCCGACCCCGGCCTTTGGCGCCGCAGCGATGGCCTGCAACAACCACATCCACGCAATGACGATATGGCCGAACGTGTCGAGATAGATGCTCGCATTAGCGAGAAACAACGTCACTTCCCCGGCGTCTCTTACCTTGATCAACTCCGCTGTCGTCGCCTCCAGCTCCTTCAAGGTTTCAGCCAGTTCGTCGGTGAATTCATCAAGTTCATTGAACTCGCGTGCCGCCGCGATCGTGGCCTCCACTTCGGCGACGAACACCCCGAATGCGGCGCTCTCGGCCATCGTCACCTTGCGTCCCAGCAGATCAATGCCATGTATGCCGTGCGCGCCTTCATGGATCGGATTGAGGCGGTTGTCGCGGTAAAAGCGTTCCACCGGGTAGTCCTTCGTATAACCGGCACCACCGAGGATCTGAATCGCGTGTTTGTTCGCTTCGAGACAATACTCTCCGGGCCAGCTTTTCACGATCGGGGTCAACAGATCGAGCAGGAATCCAAGCCGGCTTAGCTCTGCGGGCTCGGATTCCGTGCACTGCAGGTCGAGGAGCCGCGCGCAATACAACACCAGCGCCAGCGCGCCCTCGGCAGCCGCTTTCTGCGCGAGCAGCAGGCGTTTGATATCCGCGTGTTCAACGATCGGCACCGGCGGGCTCGCCGGGTCTTTGTTGTCGGGGTGCCGGCCCTGCGGCCGTTCACGCGCGTATTCAAGGGAGTGCAGGTACCCGGTGTAACCAAGCGCCGCGCCACCGAGGCCTACCCCTACCCGCGCCTCGTTCATCATGTTGAACATATAAGCGAGGCCACGGTTTTGCTCACCAATCAGATAACCATGACACTCGCCTTGTTCGCCGAAGCTCAGCACCGTATTAACGGTGCCGCGATATCCCATTTTGTGATTCACTCCCATGCACGTCACGTTGTTGGCTTCGCCGGGGCTGCCGTCCGGGTTGAGCCGGTATTTCGGCACGAGCATGAGGGAAATCCCTTTCACCCCCGGTGGCGCGCCGGGAATCTTCGTCAGGACGAGGTGCACGATGTTCTCCGACAGCTCGTGTTCGGCCGCCGAAATCCACATTTTGTTACCGCTGATCAGATAGTGCTCACCGTCGGTGGGTGTCGCTTTCGTTCGAATATCCGCCAACGATGAGCCGGCCTGCGGCTCGGACAGCGCCATCGTGCCAAAAAAGCGTCCGGCCACCAGCGGCTTGAGGTATCGCTCCTTCTGCTCCGGAGAACCGTACTCGGCGAGCAGATTTGCCGCCGCAACGGTGATGAACGGGTAGGCAGTCGTCGAAATATTCGCCGCGTTGAAATACGCGTTACAGGCCTGCACGACCACCCAGGGGAGCTGCATGCCACCATACTCGTAGCCGCTTCCCGCACCCATGAAACCGGCATCGCAGTAACTGTCGAGCGCGTTCTTGACGGCGGGAATGATATTCACACGCCCCGCTTCGTACGCCGGTTCACATGCGTCGAGTTCCGCCGCATGCGGTTCGAAGTGATCAATCGCGAGCTTGCGCGCGGCGTCTATCACGGCATCGAACGTTTCCCGATCATGCGCGCTATAGCGCTCACGCGCGACGAGTTCGTCGACTTTCAAAACCTCATACAGGATGAAATCGAGGTCGCGTCGATTAATCAGCTTGTCCATGGGGCGGTTCTGCCGTGTGCTGTCGAATAGACGATTTTACCTGATCGCACCGGGGCGGCCACCTGCCCCGGCATTGACCGCGAGTTCGAGTTCACGCCGCAAATGACGGGAAGCCAGGTAATAATGCAGTGCGCTCCAGGCGTTGACGCAAAACGTCGCGACGATGGCGTAGCGCAGCGCATCCGCGCCGTATTCCGGTGTCAATGCATCGCTGATCATGCCGGTCACCGTCGGTCCCAGGCCCAGGCCGATGAGATTGATAATGAAGAACAGCACGGCTGAGGCGAGCGCACGCATGCGGGGCGCGACGAGCGCGTGGGTAGTGGCAAGCGTCGGCCCCAGGTAGATGTAGCCCAGCGCCAGCGGCAATGCATAGAGCAGCAGCGACGTCGAGAAATCGCGACTCAGGATCGCCGCGGCGGCAAACGGTACGACGATCAGTGTCGCCGCGCCCGGCACCCACAGTGCCCAGCGCGGATCGCGGAGGCTCAGGCGGTCCGACAGATACCCGCCTGCGAATGCACCGATCGCACCGCCGATGCCAATGATAAAACCGAGCGGCAACGCGACCGTACTGATCGCGTCAATCGGAATAGCGTAGGCGCGAACGTAGAACGAGACGAGAAATGCGGATACGCCATAAGCGACAAAGGCGTGCAACGCGGCGGCCAGCGAGAGGTGGACGAACGTACGCCGTGAGAACAGGTGCCGGATCACCTCGCTTACGGCAGGCGGATGCTGGTCGGCGCCGGGCGGATCGTAGCGTCCGCGCGCGGGTTCGCGTACGGTCGTGCGCACCAGCAAGGCAAGCACCACCCCCGGCAGCCCGAGCGCGATGAACACGGAACGCCAGCCGAAATGGTCACTGACCCAGGCACCGAACACGTAGGCGAGAAACACGCCGAACGTGATGCCACTCGAGTACACCGCAAGCGGCAGCGCACGCTTCCCCGGCGGGAACAAGTCGGAAATGATCGAGTGCGAGGGCGGACTGCCGCCGGCCTCGCCAACCCCAACCCCGATCCGCGCCATAAGCAGCTGGGTGAAGTTCTGCGCGATGCCGCACATCGCCGTCATGACGCTCCACACCCCGACTGCAAGCGCGACGACATCACGACGCACGCCAACATCGGCCCAGCGCGCCAGCGGGATCCCCATCGACACGTAGAACAGCGCGAACGTCAGCCCCTGCAGTAGTCCGAGCTGCGTATCGCTGAGGCCGAGTTCGGCCCTCATCGGCTCCTGCAGAACGGAAATAATCTGTCGATCGACGAAATTGAATATATAAACGAGAGTCAGAACACCAACGATATACCACTTCGCCATCGCCCCCGGTTCACCATCACGCTCGACACCGGTACTCACGCCCCCTTGCCTGAATCAAGCAACGGCGCGCTGCTCAGGACGTAAAACCGCCGTCAACAGTAATCGTACTCCCGGTTGTGTAAGACGACGCATCGGAAGCGAGATACAGCACTGCCGCGGCCATTTCATCCGGATCAGCGGAGCGCTTCAGCGGGGTCCGCATCATCGCCGGCGCGTAGAATTCATCGTCGTCATGCAAGGCCTGGGCAAACTTCGTTTGCGTGAGCCCGGGCACGAGCGTATTGATGCGCATATTGAATTCACCGCATTCGTTCGCGAACGCCCGCGACATGTTGATCACCGCGGCTTTCGTCATTGAGTACACCGCCTGCTTGTCACCCGGCGTTATCCCATTGACGGACGCGACGTTGATAATGCTGCCGCTGCGCTGCGTGCGCATCCGCTTGCCGGCTTCCACACACATGTAGAAATAGCCGCGCATGTTCACTTCCAGGGTCTTCTCGAACGCATCGACCGGTGTGTCGAGGATATGGCCGTAGTACGGATTCGCTGCCGCGTTATTGACGAGAACATCGACGCGACCGTAGTTAGTGTCGACGTACTGAAAAAGCGCTTCAATCTGTTCCACCCGCCCCATGTGGCAAGCAACCGCTTCCGCGCGGCCGCCGGCGGCCACAATTGCGTCGGCGACCGTCTGGCAATCGTCGAGACGACGGCTCGCGCAGATCACCTGGGCGCCATATTCCGCGAGTATTTTCGCAATCGACTCGCCGATGCCGCGACTGGCGCCACCAACTACTGCGACCTTTCCATCCAGATCGAAATGATTTTTGCTCATGCCTGAATCCTCGTTTGCGACACGCATTTCGCGACCGCGGGTGTGTAATCATTATCGTGCCGATTCGTTGTGCGGGCCCGTAGTGTCCCCGCAACGGAGCCGTGCGCCACGCAAGCCTGGGCGAGTGCCTCGGGCGATTTCGCGGGAACAGCGGATGCTACGGACTCGGATCCGTTTCGTCCAGAGATGCGCTATTCTCGTCGACGTTCAATGTGATGAGCCTCTTGCTTGATGAAATTTTACGACTGCGCAACTGCGCCGAGCCCACGTCGCGCGAGGATCTTCATCGCCGAGAAGAACATCGAAGTAGAAACCGTCGAGATTGATCTGGGTGGTGGTGAGCAGTTTGGCGCCACTTTTCGCGCCTTGAATTCCCGCTGCACGGTGCCGGTGCTCGAACTCGACGACGGCACCGTACTGACGGAGAATCTCGGCATTGCGGCCTATCTTGAAGCCGCGTATCCGCACCCACCCTTACTCGGCGATACCGCGGCGATGAAGGGCGTCGTCGCGAACTGGAATGCCCGCATCGAACTCGAGGGCTTGCTACCCACGGCGGATGCATTCAGAAACCGCACGAAAGGCATGAAAAACCACGCGATCACGGGTCCTAAAACGTACGCCCAAATCCCGGAGCTCGCCGCGCGCGGACTCGATCGCTGTCGCGATTTTTTCGTCATGCTGAATGAACGCCTCAGCGGCAATGAATTCATCGCTGGCGACCAGTATTCGATCGCCGATATCACCGCCTTGTGCGTCGTGGATTTCGCCGCCTGGGTGAAGGTGACGATCGAGGACGACGCCCCGCACCTGGCGCGCTGGCACGCAGCAGTCAGCGCCCGACCGAGTGCGCGGGCTTAACGGACGACAAGGACTGGCCGCCCCGCCGGGATCCCGCACATAACGGCCCGGGCGGGATCGTGATCCCGATTCACTGCTTACCCCCGAACGCGTGGGCGCCCGCGGGTGGCGAACCGTTCTTTACGGGTACAAGCGTTCGATGCGCCAGTCCGCACCGTCACGGTAGTAACAGATCCGGTCGTGAAGGCGTGCCGCGCGTTCGTCCCAAAACTCGAAATGGTCGGGTACGAGGCGAAAGCCCGACCAGAAACCCGGCCGCGGGATCGGTTTGTCGGCAAACTGTTGCGTGTAATCCGCCACGCTGCGCTCAAGCACGGCGCGCGATTCCAGCCGTTGCGATTGCTTCGACGCCCATGCGCCAAGCTGTGATTCACGCGGACGCGAGGCGAAATAGGCATCCGCTTCCGCGAGACTGACCCGTTCGACCCGGCCTTCTATGCGCACTTGTCGGGCCACGGATTTCCAGTGGAAACACAGCGCGGCATACGGGTTCGCGGTAAAATCGTGGCACTTGCGGCTACCGAGATTCGTATAGAACACGAACCCGCGTGTATCGAAGGAGCGCATGAGTACCATGCGCACCGAGGGGCGACCGGTGGCATTCGCGCTACCCAGCGCCACCGCATCCACCTCCCCCGTTTCGCGCGCGCGCGCGGCGGCGAACCAGGTCGCGAACTCGTCGAACGGATCAGCAGCCATCGCACGAACGCCTGCGTTACTATGAGCCGAACGGATGACGAACGACGATGGTGTCGGCGCGGTCGGGGCCGGTGGAAATCATGTCAACCGGGGTGTCCGTGATTTCCGCAATACGTTCAAGATAACGTCGCGCGTTTTCCGGCAGCGCATCGTATTCGCGAACCCCCACCGTGGATTCGCTCCATCCCGCGTGCTCTTCGTAAATGGGTTCGACTTCGTCGAGTGCATCCGCACCGGGCGGCGCCAATGTTGTGGTGCCGTCGGGGGTGCGGTAACCGACGCAGATCCGGATCTCGTCAAGTCCATCGAGCACGTCGAGCTTCGTGACACACAGACCTGACAGGCTGTTCACGATCCGCGCGCGCCGCAACGCCACCGCGTCAAACCAGCCGCAACGCCGCGGGCGTCCGGTCGTCGCGCCGAATTCGTGGCCACGGCTGGCAAGATGTTCACCCATCTCGTCAAACAGTTCGGTCGGGAACGGACCGGACCCGACCCGCGTTGTATAAGCCTTCGTTATGCCGAGCACGTAATCCATCCAGCGTGGGCCGCTGCCCGTACCCGTGCTGCCAAATCCGGCCGTCGTATTCGATGAGGTAACGTACGGATAGGTGCCGTGGTCGATGTCGAGCAAGGTGCCTTGGGCACCTTCGAACAGCATGTTCGAATTCGCCTCGTGCATGCCGTAGAGAATCTCGGCGACGTCCGCGACCATTGGCCGTATGGTCTCGGCGTGAACCATTTGTTCGTCGAGTATGCGCTGAAAATCAAGACGCTCCGCGCGATAGTAATTAGCGAGTACGAAATTATGGTAATCGAGTACTTCGCCAAGCTTCGCGGCGAAACGTTCACGATGCAGCAGATCACCAACCCGCAACGCGCGCCGCGCCGCCTTGTCCTCGTACGCCGGGCCGATGCCGCGGCCGGTGGTGCCGATCGCTTGCGCGCCGCGCGCCTTCTCCCGTGCGAGATCAAGCGATACGTGATACGGCAGGATGAGCGGACAAGCGGCGCTAATCAACAAGCGTTCCCGTGCCGGCACGCCGTTACCCTCGAGCATATTGATCTCTTCAATCAATGCTTCCGGTGACACGACGACCCCGTTCCCGATCAGACAGCGGACATTGCTGCGCAGGATCCCGGACGGAATCAGATGCAGCACGGTCTTCGCACCATCGATGACCACCGTATGCCCGGCATTATGCCCGCCCTGAAAGCGCACGACCGCGTCTACCTTGTCGGTGAGCATATCGACGACTTTGCCTTTGCCTTCGTCGCCCCACTGCGTGCCGATAATAATGACAGACCTACCCACGTTTGCGTCCTCGATTAGTCATCCAGTGTCTTGTTGGTCCAGCCGTCACTGGTCCGAACGAGTTCATGTGTACATCCCATCGCGCGCGCATCGCCGATCTGGGCGGGGAGTTGTTGTACGACGATGTCGCCCGCCGCGCGCAAGCGCGTGATCGCATCAAGCAGGCTCTTTTCACTGCCAGCCGGCGCGAATATGCGGGTCCGCGCTTGACGTTGCTCGCGCGCGCAAATGCCGACAAGATTTTTCAAATCCGTGCTGAAACCGGTTGCGGCGCGGTGTCGGCCGAACTGGCGACCGATGTTGTCGTAGCGACCTCCCCACGCAACCTGACGACCGACACCGGGCAGATAGGCAGCGAAAATTACGCCGGTGTGGTAGCGGTAACCACGCAATTCCGCGAGGTCGATATGTATACCCACGTCGGGGATCCTGCTGTTTAGTAAACCGACCAGCGCTTCCAGGGCCTGGATCGCTTCGCGCACCACGGTTGGTGAATCCGCCAGCAATCGCGCCGCCGTGTCCACCACGTCCACCCCGCCGTTCAGTTCCAGCAATGCGGCGATGTGTTTCCGTGCCAGCGGATCGACCGTATTCTCAGCGAGGCAGGCGTGCACTTCGCTCGCATCCTTGCGCAGCAGTGCGTCGAGCAATTTGTCGGCGGCATCGGCATCCAGACCTGCTTCTTCGATCAAGGCCTTGAACAGACCCATATGCCCGATCTCGATGGTGATGCGCTCGCTACTCGCGAGCTTCAGCACATCCGCCATGAGACAAACGACTTCCGCATCGCTCTCGATACCGGCATAGCCATAAAGTTCTGCACCCAGCTGCAGGGGGTTGCGCGAACCCGCAAACTTGTCCGGGCGCGTATGCAGGACAGGCCCGAGATAGCACAAGCGTTGCGGCAAGTCGGTGGGCAGACGGTGGGCATCGACCCTCGCTACCTGTGGCGTAATGTCCGCGCGTACGCCCATGAGGCGGCCGCTCACCTGATCGGTCAATTTGAAGGTTTGCAGATCGAGGTCTTCACCGTTGCCCGACTGCAGCGATTCGATGAACTCCACCAGTGGCGGGATCACGAGTGCGTAACCCCAGCTCTCAAACAGATCGAGAATCTCGCGCCGGAGTCGTTCCAGCGCCTGCGCTTCAGGCGGCAGGACTTCGTCCACCCCGTCGGGCAGCAGCCATCGTTCTCCGCGTTGCATAATTTATCTCACGAGATAGAGCACGACGACGCCGGCCGACATACTGGCGAGACCGATCGCGCGCATGGTTTTGTCGTTCATCTGCGAGGCCAGCAGCATCGTACGACGATACCGCGAGGGGCTCAGGAACGGCATGATACCCTCGAATACCAGCACGAGCGCAATTCCAACGAACAGATCCTGCCACATGCGCGTCGGGTCGCTCGGGCGTCCAGCCGGGCTGCGAGTTAACGCCCGTTACTGGCCCGTCGGGTTAGTAAAGTATTTGAAGAACTCCGAATCCGGATCGAGCATAAAGACGTCGCCGCCATTACGGAAGCTCGTCTTGTACGCAGTGAGGCTGCGATAGAAATCGTAGAACTCGGGATTGCGCTCGAACGCGTTCGCATAGATTTCCGCTGCTTTCGCGTCACCGGCACCGCGTCGCATTTCAGCATCGCGGTATGCGTTCGCGGCCACCACGGTGCGCGAACGATCGGCGTCGGCGCGGATCTTGATAGCTTCTTTCTCACCCCGGGCACGGAACTCACGGGCTACGCGTGCGCGCTCCGAGCGCATACGTTCGTAAACGTTGGACGAGACTTCGGCCGGCAGATCGATACGTTTGAGTCGCACATCCACGATCTCCATGCCAAGCTCTTCACCACGTTCGTCGGCAGTGCGGGTGACGATGTTCATAATTGCCCCGCGTTCCCCCGACACAACTTCCTGTACCGTTCGCTTACCGAACTCGCTGCGCAGGCCGTCATTTATTTTCTGATACAGCAACACTCCCGCGCGGCGTGCATCACCACCCGTTGAGATGTGGTATTTCACGATGTCGTTGATGCGATAACGGACGAACGAGTCGACGATGACATCTTTCTTCTCGCCGGTGAGAAACCGCTGCGGTTCCGAATCGAGCGTTTGCAAACGGATGTCGTATTTCTTTACGTTCTGGTAGATCGGTATTTTGAAATACAGGCCAGGCTCGAAATCGAAACGCTGAATCTTGCCGAGCTGGAAGAGGATGGCACGCTCCTGTTCATACACCCGGAACATGCATACCGAAGCCAGACCGATAAGAAGCGCAAGCGCGATGACAATTCTCGGAAACATTTAGCGTATCCCCCGCATGCGGCTGTCGGTGCGATCGCGGCTCGCCGATTCCGGCGAGCGCGGGAAATTTTGCGAGTCCGGCAGTAAATCGTCCATACGCGACTGGGGCGCACCGTCGTTAGCGCGCTCGATCAGCTTGTCAATCGGGAGATACATCAGACTGTTGCCTTTGTTGTTGTCGAGCATGATTTTCGGATTGTCCGCAAGCACTTCCTCGATCGTATCAAGGTATAAACGTTTGCGCGTCACTGCAGGAGCCTTTTCGTACTCGACGAGGAGTTGTTCGAAACGCCGCGCCTCACCTTCGGCTTCCGCCACGACCTGCTCTTCGTAGGCTTCCGCCTGCAACAGGATTCGTGCGGCCTCGCCCTGCGCCTTCTCGTCAATCTCGTTGCGATACGCTTCAGCTTCGTTGATGCGCCGCTGTTCGTCCTCGCGCGCTTTGATGGCGTCATCGAACGACGCCTTCACTTCTTCCGGCGGCTTCGCCGGCTGCATGTTCACACTCGTCACCTGAATCCCGGATTCATAAGTATCGAGAATCTGCTGAATCAGCGCGATGGCACCGGCACCGATTTCGGCCCGGCCTTCGGTGATGACAAAGTCGAGCGTGCTCTGGCCGATAATGTCACGGATTGCGCTTTCCGTTACGCGTTGGACCGTGAGATCCGGGTCGGCAATTTTGAACAGGTATTTCTTCACGTCCTTGATGCGGTACTGCACCGCCATTTCGACATCAACGATGTTTTCATCCTGCGTCAGCATCGTCGCGTTCACGGTAAACGGACGGATTTGTTCGACATTGACCGTAATCACTTCATCGATCGGACGCGGCAACTGGAAGTTTGGCCCCGGTAACAGCGTATCGACATGCTTCCCGAATCGCATCACGACCCCGCGCTCCGCGGGCTCGATACGCCAGAACGTCGCCATGAACAGGACAACCCCGAGGCCGACCACGACGATCCCCCACATGATTGGCGACATGCCGCCGCCGTTCGTACCCGGTGTTGACGGACGCCGACCGCCACCGCCGAACAAGCCACCGAGCTTGTCCTGCATCTTGCGTACAACCTCGTCCAAATCGGGCGGGCCATCGTCGTTCTTACGTCCGCCCCAGGGGTCACGGTCGTTTCCGTCGGGATCATTCCAAGCCATTCAATAATCTCAATGATTTCCGGCATACGCCGGGCCGGGTGATTGTACGGGGCGCTGTCCCCTTGTTCAACGAAACTCCCGTGGCCCGGGTTTACGTCGCCATGCAGTCGCAATCAGGTGGGATTGCCGTTGAGCAGCTCAGGTGACCGGTTCAGACGCTTGCTCGTCCGTGCAAGCCAGCGGGTCGTCCAGGGTGATGTCGAATTCCTGTAAATCCGCGCCAAGTGATTCCACGAGCGCCTGCCAACGGGCCGCGGCCAGTGTCACTTCTATCGCCCAGCCGCCGCTTTCCAGCGGCACGTCATCAACCACGGCACCAAGCGAATAAAGCTTTGCCCGCACACGTCCGGCCGCCGGCGGAAGCACGATGCGCTTATTCACTTTCGAGCGATTCAGGCAGTCCGCGATTGCTTCGCGCAGTCCATCGATCCCGTCCCCGCGGTATGCGGAAAGCCAGACGCGAACAGGAATACCGTCTTCGTTGCGTTCGATTCTCGGCATCGTTTCCGCGCAGAGATCGATCTTGTTGAAAACCTCGATCACGGGCGTTGCCCCGGCACCGATACGCTCGAGTACTGCCTGGACTTCGGCTATTTGCACCGCACGCTCCTCCGCGCTGCAGTCGACCACGTGCAGGAGCAGAGCCGCATCTTTCGTTTCTTCCAGCGTGGCCTGGAATGCCGCGATCAATTCCGGCGGCAAATCGCGAATAAAGCCAACGGTATCGCTGAGCAATGCCGGATGCTCGCCGTCAACGTCGAAGCGTCTGAGCGTTGTATCAAGCGTTGCGAACAGCTGATCGGCGGCATACGTGCCGCTGCCGGTCAAGGCATTGAACAACGTCGATTTTCCCGCGTTCGTGTAACCCACGATCGAAACCGTTGATAACAATGCACGTTTGCGCGAGCGCGCACTTTGCTGGCGCTGGCGCCGAACCCGGGACAGGCGTTCGTTGATCTGCTTGATGCGCTGGCCAATGATTCGGCGATCGGATTCAAGCTGGGTTTCGCCAGGACCGCGCAGTCCGATACCGCCTTTCTGCCGTTCAAGGTGGGTCCAGCCGCGAATCAGACGGGTCGACAGATGCTGCAACTGCGCCAGCTCCACCTGCAACTTGCCTTCGAACGACCGTGCACGCTGCGCGAATATGTCGAGGATCAAACGCGTGCGATCGATCACCCGACAGTGCAGCAGCCGCTCGAGATTACGCTCTTGCGCCGGTGTTAGCTGATGGTTGATGAGCACGACGTCGGCCTCGTGGGCGACAACGAGCGCGCGCAGCTCATCGGCCTTGCCGCTGCCAATGAAGTAACGCGGGTCGGGGCGATCGCGGTTCGCGCCAACTGTCGCAACCGGCGTGGCACCCGCTGTGCCGGCGAGTTCCGTGAACTCGTCGAAGTCAGGCGTGCTGAAACCGTCCTTGAAAACGACGTGAACGAGGATCGCCCGCTCGCCCGCTTCCGGGCGCTCAAACAATCGGGTTCACCGTAACGATCAATCTTCGGATGAGTCTTCCTCGACGTCACCATCCGCCCGCGGCAACTTGACGTTTCTGCTCGGTACGACAGTGGAGATAGCGTGTTTGTAGACCATTTGGCTGACGGAATTCTTCAGCAGGATCACGAACTGGTCGAATGATTCGATCTGTCCCTGTAATTTGATTCCGTTCACCAGGTAAATCGAAACCGGAATTCGCTCTTTCCGTAGAGCATTCAAATAGGGCTCCTGTAACGATTGCCCTTTGCTCATGATTATTCTCCTTTTTCGTTATTATTATTCGATCGGGTGGCGCCTGAACAAGTCTGCCCCGCCGCTGCAGCGCGCGTGCCGTCCCTGTCGCGTTAGTTTACCTCGATATGTCGCATTATCTCCACACGCAATCGCGCGATCGGGTCGTCATCGCGCGGGTCGACCCAACGCGCACCCGCAACGCCGCGAAACCACGTGAACTGCCGCTTTGCGAGCTGCCGCGTCGCCACGATCGCCCGTTCACGCATCATTTCGTGCGTCAACTCACCCTCCAGATACTGCCATACGGCACGGTATCCGACGGTACGCAATGCCGGATCTTCAGGACTCAGGTTGCCGCGCGCGCGCAAGGCGCGTACTTCGTTGACGAAACCCGCTCGCAACATCGTGTCGAAGCGGGCGGCAATGCGCTGGTGCAGCCAGCCCCGGTCGGCGGGCGCGAGAACGAGTTGCAGCGGCGATTGCCCCAGGCCAGGTTCAGCGGTTCGTGCGAGCAGCGCCGACATCGGTTGACCGGCGGTTTCATACACCTCGAGCGCGCGCAACGTGCGCTGGGGATCGTGCGGATGAATACGCGCCGCGCTGGCGGGATCCACCGCGGCAAGCCGTGCATGCAGCGCCGCTAAACCGGCTGTCTCAAGTTCGCGCACAAGCCGTGCACGAACCGCCGGCTCGGCTTCGGGCAATTCCGCGATGCCATCACGCAGTACGCGGTAGTAAAGACCGGTGCCTCCGACGAGCAAGGCCATGCGGCCACGGCGATGCACGTCCGCGATCACCGCGAGCGCATCGCGCCGGAACTGTGCCGCCGAATACCGCTCACCCGGATCGCGCAGATCGATCAGGTGATGCGGATAGCGTGCGAGAAGCATGGGCGAAGGTTTCGCCGCCCCGATGTCGAGCCCGCGGTACACGAGTGCGGAATCGACGCTGATAATTTCCGCCGCAAACTCGTCGGCAAGCCGACACGCCGCCGCGGTCTTGCCGCTCGCGGTCGGCCCCATGAGAAATACAACCGGGCCCGCTGTCACGATCGCGCCGGTCCGTGCTCGAACAGGGTCGCGAACCATGCCGCATCCGGTACCGCGGTTACCGCCGCCGGCGGTATCTCCAACTGCACAAGCTGCCGCTCGAGGCGCGTGAACCACGCTCGTCGTTCCACCAGGCCCGCCGGCGCCGTGAACGCTCGCGCGGCAGTTGCCGCCACCGCGGCTCGCGGTTTCGTGTCCGCTGCCAGCGAACGGAGCAGTTCGCGCGCGAACACGGCCGGATCGACGTCACTCACCACGAGCGGTACGCCGCGCAACACGAGGCGGTCTTCACCGAAACGGTGCAGGTCCACTCCAAGATCGCCCAGCGCGTCGAGTTCCGTATCACTGAGCGTACCGGCAATCGATTCCGGGATAATCAGCGGCCGGGTCGCGCATTCTCCACCCGCCAGGCGGTGATCAACGATGCACTCGATCGCAGCGTGCGCATCCATCACGCGGAGCTCGCCGACTTGTTCGGTGATCGCGTAACGATCGAATGCAATCGCCATCAGCGTTGTCGCGGACGCGACCGGTGGCGGCATGCGGGGCCGGGCTTCGCGGTTTGGTAGCGACGTCGGTGCGCGCGAATCAGCAACTCCGGGCGGGATCGTCGAACGCGCGCGCTCAGTGTACGGTGGCGCCGCAGTGGCTGCGCTGAGCGCACCGCGGACGGCGCCGAACACGAAATCGTGTACCGTGCGGACATCACGAAACCTTACTTCGGTCTTGCCCGGATGGACGTTAACGTCGACATAGTCACGCGGCATTTCCAGATGCAGCGCATAGGCGGCATGGCGGCCGTCAGGAATGTCGCTGGCGTAGGCCATGCGTACGGCGTGCGCGATGTTGCGATCGCGAACGATGCGCCCGTTCACCGCGACGTATTGCAGATCCGCGTTCTGGCGACTGAAGTCGGCCTCCCCGATCCAGCCACTGACACGCAGGGCGTCGGCGGCAAGCTCGACCGGCACCCAATGTTCCGAGAACTCGGCACCGAACAGTGTACGCCAGCGCCGCGTGGTCGCGCCGGGATCTCCGACCGGCGGCAACGACAGGCTCTGGCGTCCGTCATGCAGCAAACGAAAACCAACCGCGGGATAGCAAAACCCGGCGCGCCGGAGCAGTTGCTGGACCTGCAATAACTCGGTGCGCGGACGTTTCAGAAAGTGTCGTCGCGCGGGCACCGTTGCGAACAGGCGCGACGCCTCGACCGTCGTGCCGACAGCGTGTGGCGCCGGCTGCGGTGGCACCGTCGTGCCGCTGCTATCAAGTCGCAGCTGCCAGCCGTGGGGCTGATCGGCGATCCGCGAGGTCATTGTGAATTCGGTCACCGCGGCGATACTCGCGAGCGCTTCCCCGCGAAAGCCGAGTGAGGCGATCGCGGCCAGTTCATCGGCCGCTCTGAGTTTACTCGTGTAATGCCGCAACACCGCCCGCGGCAAGTCTTCAGGGGCGATACCGCAACCATCGTCGCGCACCAGGATCCGCTCAATACCGCCGTCATCGAGTTCGACCGTAATCCGACCGGCACCGGCGTCGAGGCTGTTTTCAATCAATTCCTTCACGATTGAGGCGGGTCGCTCGACGACCTCGCCGGCGGCGATCTGATCGATCACGCGATCGGCGAGGGGGCGGATCTGCGGACGCTGAATCATCGCGACAGTGTAGAAGCGGCGGTGTAATTATTCACGCCGGGTTAACCCGGAACCGCACCACACACAAGTTTCGTCGCCGCCGGAACTCAGGGGATCTTCAGGACTTCCCCGAGCCGTACACCATTGCCGGACAGATTGTTCGCGAGCTTGATGCTTTCCATCGAAACATCGTAGCGCTCGGCGATCACCGACAGCGTGTCACCACGTGACACCCGATGACGCCGCACTTCGGCCAGACGCGTACCGGGCGGGGTATTCTGCTCGAAGTAGGCGCGAATCCCCGCGGCCATCGATGCCGCGAGTTCACGCTGAAACTGTTTGCTGCGCAAACGGCGTTCCTCGTCCGGATTCGAAATGAACGCGGTTTCGACAAGGAGGGATGGTATGTCGGGTGATTTCAACACCATGAAACCCGCATGCTGGACATCCCGCTTGTGCACCTTACCGAGGCGTTTCAAGCCACCGAGAATGGCATTCGCGGCATCAATACTCGCATCGAGTGAGGCCGTCTGCGACAGGTCGAGTAACACGGATTTCAGCACATCGTCCTTGTCATCCAGCGACACCCCGCCGATCAGATCCGACGCATTCTCGTTCTCGGCGAGCCAGCGCGCGGCCTCGCTGCTCGCGCCGCGCTGTGACAGCACGTAAACCGAAGAACCCTGCACGCGCCGGTCCTTGAACGCGTCGGCGTGGATCGACACGAACAGATCAGCCTGGGCCGTACGCGCCTTGACCATGCGATCACGTAAACCCACGTAATAGTCGCCGCTGCGCACGAGCACGCCGCGCATGCCATCGAGCCGGTTGAGCGCCGCCACGAGTTCGCGGGATATGGCCAGCACGATGTCTTTTTCATAGATCCCGCTCGGCCCGATCGCGCCGACGTCCTCGCCGCCGTGACCGGGATCAATGGCGACCACGATGTCACGGGCGCCGCTACGCGCGGGCGCGCTCGGACGGGATGAGGACGCGGCCCGCAGGCCGCTCGGCTTGAAGCCGGTGAGATTCAGCACGAGGCGGTGGCCGTACTGTTTACGCGGCGGCATCAGGGATGCATCGACCGCGAGCGTCTGTTCGAGATCGAGCACAACCCGCAGGTCCTTACTGCCGCGCCGCGCGTAGCGCAAGCCGGTAATCGGGGAATTTTTCGCCGCCGGCAAATCCAGCTTGCCGGGCGCCGCCGCACCGAAAAAATCGATTACCACGCGATCCGGGTTCTTGAACTGCAGCAAACGGTATTTCGGCGTTGAATCGAGATCGAAGACAACCGTCGTCCGATCCGGCCCGGCCCACAGGCGCACGCCGGCAATCTCCGCGGCCAAAGCCGCGGTACTACAAAGAATCAGCGCTAGTAGAACGACGCCTCGCATGCCGGTACGGGTGATTGCTCACGGGAGTTGCGTACTATTTAACGTGTTATCCCCATTAATTCAAGTAAAACATGCGTTATCAGCTTAAATTCATGAATTTAATAACTAAACAGGAATATCGTTAAGCAAATCCTCACCCGCGGGCGTGTTTGCGACAGCCTGGACCAGACGTCCCGCGGGGACGACGCTTAAACGCAACTCGACGTCCGCGGCCGGCAAACTGCCCGCGCCGCGCTCGGGCCATTCGATGAGACACAACGCCGCGCCATCAAAATATTCGTCCAGTCCGATGTATTCGAGTTCTTCGGGGTCGGTGATCCGGTACAGGTCGAAATGATGCACGCGGCGACCGTCGATGTCGTACGACTCGACGAGCGTGAACGTCGGGCTCTTGACCGCACCGGTATGCCCGAACGCGCGCACGAGACCACGCGCCAGCGTCGTTTTCCCGGCCGCAAGCTGGCCGGACAGAAAGATAGTAAACGCCAGCGGCGCGCGACGGGCGATAGCGGCGCCAAGGGCCTCCATCGCCGCGGCCGTCTCGATGCTGAACGAACGTGCGCTCAATTGACCAGCGCCCGCAGGTGCGGCATCAGATCCCCGGCCAGCAGACCGCGTTCGCCCACCGCCGCCGCGCGATCACCGGCAACCGCGTGCACGAGCGCGCCAAAACGCGCGGCAGCACCCGGCGCTGCGCCTTGCCCGGCAAGGCCGGCGATGACCCCCGTGAGAACATCGCCCATGCCACCCGTCCCCATGCCCGGGTTGCCGGCGCCAATAACAGTCGGGATGTTGTCGTCGGCGACAATTGTGCCCGCCCCTTTCAGGACGACGACCCCGCGGTAGCGATCGTGCAGCGCCCTCGCCGCCGCAAAACGATCGGCGTGTACTTGCGCTGTCGGGACGCCGAGCAGCCGCGCTGCTTCGCCCGGATGGGGTGTCAATATCGCGCGCGACAAAACCGCGGGCTCTTGCGCGAGCAGATTCAGCGCATCGGCATCAAGCACGAGCGTGTGTTCCCGTTCGAGTACGGTGGCGAGCAATCCGGTCGCCCACGCCGACTGCCCGAGCCCGGGGCCGATCGCCACCACGCTGGCCCGGCGTAACAAGGGCAACAGGGCCGCGCTCGTGCCGACCCCATGAACCATCAGTTCCGGGCGCCCGCTGTTGAGGCCGGCCGCGCTGGCCGGATGCACCGCTACGCTGACGAGGCCGGCGCCAATCCGGCACGCCGCTTCGGCGGCCAAGCGCGCCGCGCCGCTGAATCCGGGGGCACCACCGATGATCAGCACATGGCCGTTGTCGCCCTTGTGCGCCGTGCGCGACCGCGGCGCGAACCGTCGCTCGAGATCCGGTGTCCCCAGCAACGTCGCGGTGGGGGTGCCGGCATTGATGATGGCCGCAGGTACCGCAAGGTCGTCGAACACGATGTCACCGCAACACGCTGGCCCGTCGCCCGTGTACAGGCCCTGCTTGCGGCCAATGAAGGTTACTGTCAGCGCGGCCGCCACGGCCGCCCCGAGGCGGATACCGCGGTTCGCGTGGATGCCCGAGGGGATATCGACGCTGACGACCGGTACGCCGGCGCTGTTGATCCGTTCGACAACGGCCGCGTAATCGCCCTCGATTGCACGGTCGAGTCCAATCCCGAACAAGGCATCGACAATGAGCTCGGGCCAGGCGGAGAGATCGAGCATCGTTTCCGGCTCGATGCCGGCATCCCGCATGTGCTGATAGCACGCGCTGGCGTCGGCGCCAAGACGACCGCTCGCACCAACCTGGAGGACCCGGACCCGATGCCCGGCCAGGTGCGCCAGGCGCGCCACGACGTAACCGTCACCCGCGTTATTACCGCTGCCGCAGACCACCGCGATGCGCTGAATGCCCGGCCAGCGGCGCTGCATCGCGCGCCAGCATGCGGCCCCGGCCCGATTCATCAGTTCGATCCCCGGGATCGGGCCGGCGGTGATCGCAGCGCGATCGAGCGCGCGCACCGCGGGCTCGTCGAACAGGCGCAAGCCGGCTCCCGGGCGGATCATGATTCCCGCGGGTCGACGCGCAGGAAATGTTCCCGGTAGTGACGCAACTCTCCGATCGATTCTCGAATGTCGTCCATCGCGAGATGCGCAGCCTGCTTGCCAAATCGCGGCACGGAGGGCGCCCAGCGCTGCGCGAGTTCCTTCAATGTGCTGACGTCGAGATTGCGATAATGGAAAAACGCCGCAAGTTGCGGCATGTAGCGGTACAGGAAACGCCGATCCTGGCAAATGCTGTTGCCACACATCGGCGATTTACCCGCCGGCACCCATTCGCGCAGGAACGCGAGCGTCTGCGCCTCGGCCGCCGCCACCGTAATCGTACTCGCCCGCACGCGTTCGGTAAGCCCCGACGCGCCGTGATGCGAGGTATTCCACTCGTCCATCGCAGCCAGGGTGGCTTCACTCTGGTGGATCGCGATCGTTGGTCCTTCGACGGTTGCTGCGAGATGTTCGTCGGTGACGATCGTTGCGATCTCGATGATGCAGTCGGTCTCGGGTTCGAGGCCGGTCATTTCGAGGTCGATCCAGATCAGATTCTGGTCGCTGAATATCATCGTGTCATCTCCCGCGGTAAGACTGCAGCCCGGTTGCGATCAGTACTCGCGCCGGCTCGCTATCGCGTGCGACAGCGTTGAGCCATCAACAAACTCGAGTTCTCCGCCCATGGGAACGCCATAAGCGATGCGGCTCGCGCGCACACCGGCGCGAGCGGCGATGCCTCTGAGGTAGTGCGCCGTCGCCTCACCTTCCATGGTCGTGCCAGTGGCGACGATCAACTCCTGCACCGTGCCTTCCTGCAGCCGCTGTTCCAGCAGGTGCAGACCGAGTACTTCGGGCGTAATACCGTCAATCGGCGACAGATGTCCCATCAGGACGAAGTATTTGCCGTGGTAACCGGACGCGGTTTCAATTGAGGCGACATCCATCGGGTTTTCAACGACACACAAGACTGTCGCATCACGTTGCATGGAGGCGCAGATTGCACACAATTCCGCCTCGGTGAACGTCCGGCATGAACCGCACTGTCCGATTCGCTGTAATGCCTCCGCCATCACACGAGACAGCTTCAGGCCACGATCACGATCGCGCTCGAGCAGGTGATAGGCAATGCGCTGGGCGGATTTCGGCCCGATGCCTGGCTGGCACTGCAGGACTTCGATCAGTTGTTCAAGGAGTGGTTGCGTCGACACGGTACAGCCTGGACGTGTGGTCGCGCGCAACGCGACCCGGGTTGGAAGACGAGGTAACGGCGGTCATTCAGTTGCTGCCGGTTTCAGTGCGTGGCTCCTTGCCGTGCTGCGCACCGGCGCGCGGACAGTGTGCCGGGCATGCAGCCAACCCGAATACCGACAGGTGCAGCATTCCGCGCACCGTTTCAGAACGGCAGTTTGAAGCCGGGCGGCAAATTCAGACCCGCGGTGAGTCCCGACATCTTCTCCTTCGTCACGACCTCGATCTTGCGCGAGGCATCATTCATTGCCGCGGCGGTCAGATCCTCGATCATCGTGATATCGTCGCTCAGCAAGGCCGGGTCGATCTTCACCGCCTTGATGTCGCGGTTGCCGAGCATAGTGACGCGGACCATGCCGCCGCCGGCCTCCCCGACGACTTCCATCGCGGCGAGTTCCGCCTGCGCGCGCTCCATGTCTTCCTGCATGCGCTGGGCCTGTTTCATGATGTTTCCAAGCGGGCCTTTCATGCCGTGCAATCTCCTGTGCGCAAGCGCTGCTCGCGTTGCTACTTTGGTTGTACCTGTTCGATGGTGGCGCCGAACTCGTCGCGCAGGCTGCGCACGGTCGGGTCGCTGTCGATGTTCTGTTCCGCTTCGCGCTGACGTTCACGTTCGGCTTCGCTCAGTCGTTTCGACGGCGTATCCAGCTCCGCATCCGGCGCCGTGTCGAGGCGCAGACTCACGTCCATTTGCAGTTGCTCTTTGAGCGCAGCTTCGAGACCGGCAATCGCGCCGCCCGCTTTCAGATTCTCGTGATGTGGCGCAACCAGCAGTTCGATAACAGTGCCATTGAATGCGCGCAAAGCCGAGTTGCGCGCGAGTTCGCGCGCGAAGCCATGCAGGTTCAGTCGTGAGACGAGATCGTACCAGTCGAGGTCACCGCCGGGGACTGCGGGCGGTGTGCCGGTCGCCACTGCCGCCGCGGTCAGGGTATCCGCCTCCGCATCCGCATTTGCCGTTACATTTGTCTTTGCAGGATCGTCGTTTGCCGGCGCAACGGGGGCATCCGTCGCCGCGGCACGTTCCCGCTTTGCGCTTGCGACGGTCGTTTCCGCTGCTGGTCCCGGCTCGACAGCGCGAACGGATGCTGCTGGTGCTGCTGGTGCTGCTGGTGCTGCTGGTGCTGCTGGTGTCGCTGGTGTCGCTGGTGCTGCTGGTGCTGCTGGTATCGCTGGTGCTGCTGGTATCGCTGGAGCAACAGCCGCTGCAGCCGGCACGCCGGTGCCTGGCGTCGGCGCGGACCGCGGCCGCGCGACGCGGTTTGTTCCCGCGGGTCGCTCACCGCCGGCTTCCAGCGGTCGAAACGCGAGCATGCGCAACAGCACCATCTCGAAACCGGACTGTGGATCCGGCGCAAGTGACAGATCGCGTCGCCCCATCAGACCGATTTGGTAGTACAACTGACAATCTTCCGGACTCAGTTCGTTCGCAAAGCGAATTACCGCGTCGCTTTCGTCGAGACTCGCTGCGCCCTCGCCCAGCGCCTGCACAACGGCGATGCGTCGCAGCAACGAGAGAATCTCGCCGAGCACGTGTTCGTAATCGGGTGCGCTGGCGGCAAATTCCCGTGCCAGCGCGATTAATTCCGGCCCGTCGCCGCGACTCAGCGCAGCCACAATCCGGGCGACATCGGCCGCCGCGATTGTCCCGAGCATTGCGGCAACTTCGGGTTGCCGTAATTCGCCGCCGCCGTAGGCAATGGCCTGGTCGAGCAGGCTGAGCGAGTCCCGCACGCTGCCGTCCGCGGCTTGCGCAAGCAGTGCGAGCGAGGCGTCGTCGGCGGTGACGACTTCCGCATCGGCGATCGCGCGCAGGTGAGCCGCTAATTGCTCGACGCTCACCCGTTTCAGGTTGAACTGCAAACAACGCGACAGGATCGTCACCGGAAGCTTTTTCGGATCCGTCGTGGCGAGCAGAAATTTAACGTGTGGTGGTGGTTCTTCGAGGGTTTTCAGCAGCGCATTGAACGAATGCGTCGAGAACATGTGTACTTCGTCGATCAGGTACACCTTATAGCGTCCGCGCGTCGGCGCGTACTGCACATTGTCGAGCAGGTCGCGGGTCTCGTCGACTTTCGTGCGCGACGCCGCGTCAACCTCGATCAAATCGACGAAGCGACCCTCATCAACCTCAACGCAACTTGAACATTCGCCGCACGGTGTACTGCTCACCCCCTGTTCGCAGTTCAGCGCTTTTGCAAAGACGCGCGCGAGCGACGTCTTGCCGACACCACGCGTGCCGGTGAACAGGTATGCATGATGCAGCCGGTCGGAATCAAGCGCATTGACGAGCGCCCTGAGCACGTGCCCCTGACCGACAACGCGGTCGAATCCACGGGGACGCCATTTGCGGGCCAGAACCTGATAGCTCATCGATTAGTGAATGGATGTGGCAACACTGCCCTTCATCGCCGCGTCCGATCGCTGCGGACGCGTTCGTGGAATAAGTGGGTGGCGACAGTGTCAGCCACACCTCGGCGCCCGTGCCACCACTACCGTTGCTCCCTTCCGGGCCTGGCGGGGTTTGCAGTTTAACGTCGCGAGGGGACCGACACGGTCGCCATTGAACCTCGTATTGTAATGGGTTCGGACGGCCGGAGATATATGCGAAGATTACTTCTTGCTCATTTTGCGCAAGTGCGCCCCTGTTCCGCCTATGCAAAACACGACGAATCCCGCCGGCAATCGCGGCATCGCGTTCGAAGGCACGCGAAATTTCCGCGATCTCGGCGGCATTGCTACCGCGTCCGGCATCACCCGTTTCGGCATTGTCTATCGTTCCGAGCGATTGTCCAACCTGACGA
This sequence comes from Gammaproteobacteria bacterium, assembly GCA_965216305.1. Classification (GTDB taxonomy): domain Bacteria; phylum Pseudomonadota; class Gammaproteobacteria; genus UBA11873. Next base: position 2,704,876 of record OZ244144.1, read on the forward strand.
CCGCGGATGGCGCTGCTTTTCGTGCGCTCGGTATCGCGACGATTATCGATATGCGCAGCAATGACGAACGCGAGCGCGCACCAAACCGGCTACCGCTCGATCTGCCCGTGCGACAGGTTGCGCGGGCGTTCCTGCCGCGCCATACGCACGGCCTGTTCGAAGCGATCAATTCCGGGCGCTGCAACGCGGCACAGGCGCATGCGATGATGTTGCGTCAGTACGAGGCGCTGGCGCTCGACCACACCGCCGATTACCGGCAAATTCTCACCGATCTGCTCACCCCGGACGGCGTTCCCGCAGTTTTTCATTGCACGAGCGGCAAGGACCGCACGGGCATGGTTGCGGCGATTATCCTGCTCGCGCTCGGCGCACCCGTCGAGGCTGTCATCGAGGACTACGTGCAGACCCATGATCGGATCGAAAAAGTCGACTTTTTCAACGCCGACGCCGATGCGGGCGCGATTGACGTCGTCATGGCGGCGAAGCCCGACTATATCGACGCCGCGCTTGTCGCCGTGCAGGAGCGCTACGGGTCTGTGGAACGCTACCTCAGCGAAGGTATCGGACTCACCGCCGAGCAGCGCCAGCGGCTCGCGGCGCTGTTGCTCGACACCTGAGCAGGCTGCTGCTCCGGTCTTGACCGCGGCAGAATTTTTCCTATACTCGCGCGTGCGCGCCGACGGCTCGCATCGACAACGTCGCCGTATTGCGCGCGACTACATAACCCTGCTGACATGATGGAGGAAGCTCATATGCTGGCGGCAACTACCTACCCGGTGCTCCGTAGAGCCCGATCCCGGCTATTGACTTGTGATTCCCCGGTGGCGCAATTCGCCGCCCCGTACCGTTCCGGCTGACGCGAGTTTCCGCTCAAGCCCGTTACCGAGCCAGCGCCACGCACGCTGGCGTATTCGAACGCTTTGCCGTCGCGCGCACGCCGCCGGCAGTACCGGAGTCTGCAATGGCCAAATATCGCGAACATTTTCGCCTGTCCCCGACCGACATCGAGATCATCGAAGACGCAATTCGCGTCGAAATTTCCCTGCGCACGCGCGTTGAACGACATCACGAAAATTTTGAACAAGCACGCCAGCGCACCCGCGCGCTGAACGAAGTGCTGGGCAAAATCTATAACCAGAAAGTGTTCTACGCCCAGGTCCACAAAACCAACGTACCCGCGGCCTGAACAAGGTCGCCGTCGCGGGGTCGTCTATTCCCGCCACGGTCTCTACAATGCCGGCACACGGACGAGCCCGGCGCAGCGCCGTCGCGTCCAGAGTAAATAAATGCGATCACGGAGATTTGGGTATGTCGCTGTCCGCCAGGGAAGCGGAGTTCCTTGCTAAACGTCGCCAGTTGATCAGCGCCTGGCGTTACGTCGGCGGCTTACTGTCGCTCGCGTGCGCCAGTATTGCGCTATACCTGTGGTTGCGCGTCCCGCTGCTCGGCAATCCGGTTGAGACGGCGCAGCGGATCGAAGCCGGCACGATCGCCGGGACGACCCTGCGGCTGTCCGCGGTCATGTTACCGATAGCAATGAGCCTGTTGTGCGTCGTCATCGCGGCGCTCATTGTCGTCATTTATCGCGCGTTCGCTCACGAAAGACGGTATCTCGCGATTATCGACAAACTGCAGCGACCCGAACGTCGTCGCGCGACGGATGCCTAGGTCGGTATCCGACGGCCCGCCTCCGTCGATTCTGCGGTAAACTTCGCGCCGCCGATTGTGACACGGCAGCCACGAAAACCCGTCTATAGTTCTGGTAAGCAGTAATGGGATCGACACGAATCACGACAAAGCCTCTGACCCCGGCTATCGGGGCCGAGATATCCGGGGTGCGCCTCGATACCGAATTGTCCGCGGCGACGATTGCGGAAATTCGCGCGGCACTGCTCGAACACCTCGTCATCTTTTTCCGCGATCAATCGCTCGATCCGGCCAGCCTGGTAACGTTCTCACGTCGTTTCGGCGCGATCGGCCACTATCCGTTCGTTGCCGGTATGGACGACCATCCCGAGGTTGTTGAAGTCGCAAAGAAACCCGATGAAACGATCAATTTCGGTGGCTTGTGGCATACCGACACCAGCTATCTTGAGGAACCGCCACTCGGTTCAATCCTGTACGCGCACGAAGTGCCACCGGTGGGTGGCGACACGCTGTTCGCGAATATGTACGGCGCTTACGAGTTATTGTCGGACGGCATGAAGGCGTTGCTGACCGGCCTGCGCGGGGTGAACAGCGCGGAGAAACCCGATGCCGCGGTGACCCGCGTTAATCGCATCGCGGACCGCCCGAAGGATGCAGCGGAACTGGTGACCACGTGCGCCCATCCGATCGTGCGCACCCACCCGGAAACCGGACGCCGGGCGTTGTATTGCAGCGATGCTCACACAACCCATATCGAAGGCATGACCGCGGATGAAAGCCGTCCGCTGCTGCAATACCTGTATTCGGTGCAGCAACGCGAGGAACTGCAATGCCGCTTCCACTGGGAACCGGGCTCCGTCGCGTTCTGGGACAACCGCTGCGCCCAGCACAACGCGCTGAACGATTACCATGGCTACCGGCGCACCATGTATCGCGTGACGCTCGCAGGTGAGCGGCCGGCCTGAACAAAAACCCGGTCCCGGCTCGCATGCATAACGCAGTTACCGCAACGACTAACGGGAGTAGCGATTGATGCGCCTCGGGATCATGATCGGCGCCGACCGCGCGCCACACACGTTCGAGCGCCTCGTTGGCTTCGTGCACGAGGCCGAGGAAGCTGGTCTCGACAGCGCCTGGATGGCGAATATCCGCGCCCATGATGCGATCGTGACGCTGACAGTCGCCGGCCGCGAAACCTCCCGGATCAGACTTGGCACCGCCGTCACGCCGACATTTCCGCGTCATCCCGTCGCCCTCGCACAGCAGGCATTGACGGCAGCAGCGGCAACCGGCGGTCGCTTTACGCTCGGCATCGGTCTGTCGCACCGGCCCGTGATCGAAAATTTGTACGGCCTCTCCTACGACCGCCCGGCGCGACACATGCGCGAATACCTCGAAGTGCTGATGCCGCTGCTCGACGGGGCAACGGCGGATTTCGACGGCGGCGTGTTCAACGTTCACGATATTGCCATCGAGGTCCCGGGCACAGAGCGCCCACCGGTTGTGGTCGCCGCGCTCGGGCCCGTCATGCTGACCATCGCTGGCTCTCTCGCTGACGGTACGAACACCTGGATGGTGGGACCGAAAACAATGGCGGATCACGTTGTACGTCGCCTGCACGATGCCGCTGTCGCCGCCGGCCGCCCGGATCCGCTCGTGGTCGGGGGCTTCCCGATCGTCATTACGGACAAGGTCGAAGCCGCGCGTCAGGCGCTCGCCGAACCCCTGGCCATCTATGGCAAGCTGCCCAGCTACCGGGCCATGCTCGAACGCGAGGGCGTCGCGCATCCGGTCGATCTTGCACTCGTCGGTAATGAACGCGCCGTCGCAGCGCAATTGCGGCATTTGCGCGATATCGGGGTGACTGATTTCATGGGCGCCATCTTCGACGTCGAGGAAGGCGCCCGGCGCCGGACACTCGAGTTTCTTTCCAGCTTCGACGCCTGATGGTGCGTCATCGACGGAACACACAATGATGTTTACGTATCTGAACCCACGCATTCGCCAACGTCTGATCGACGAGGGCAAGCTCATCCGCATCAATGCGCGCGGGGAGAAGATCCCGCTCGATCAGCAACCCGCCGATGGCGCGCTCGCGATCAACATACTCGGCCCGATTCCGCTACCGATCGAACTCGGCGACGTGAAGATCACTACCCGCTGGTATGCCACGGTGCGCAGCACGGAACTTGCTACCGTTGAGGCGCTCGCGCGTGATTTGACGAAACAGGGCGGCCAGCAACTGTTCGCCACGCTCGCCTCGTCGATGGCGGTCAACAGTGTGCTCACGATCGGTGAACCCGAAGCGGCTGACAATCCGCTCGTGCGTGTACATTCCAGTTGCCTCACCGGCGATGTGTTCGGCTCCCAGCGTTGCGAATGCGGTCCGCAGTTCGTCTCCGCGCTCGATCGCATCAACCAGGATCCACGCGGCGGCTATGTCATCTACATGTCCGGACACGAAGGACGCGGGATCGGTCTGTGGGCGAAAGCCGCGACCTACCTGTTACAGGATGCGGGCGAGAACACCTATGAAGCGAACCGCTCGCTGGGTCTGCCCGACGATTCGCGCGATTTTTCCGATGCCGCGGCCTTGCTGCACCACTTCATCGGCACCGAGCCATTTCGGCTGATGACAAATAATCCGAAGAAAATCGCTGACCTTGCCGAGCTCGGGCTAACCGAGGTTACGCCGGTCAAACATGTCATCGGCGTCAACCCGTGGAACCGCCGCTATCTCACGGCGAAGCGCGACTGGGGGCACGAACTGTCCGACACGGACATCGAAAAAGACTGAAGCGTGCGTGGCGAACTACCCGGACTCAAGTAAATCCCGGCGCAAGCGCGATCGCCAGGCGCTGCAGGAGCTTGGGCGTGAGCTCGTTAACCTGTCGGAGCGGCAGCTCGGTGAACTCGGGTTACCGGAGGATGTGCTCGAGCCGATACGCGCAGCGCGCCGGCTGCAGCGCGGCGCCCTGCAACGGCAACTGCGGTACGTCGCCGCCTGTCTCGCGACGATCGACGCTGAAGCGGTACGTGCGGATCTCGATCGCATGCTGCAACCGAGTCGCGCGGAAATTGCCCGCTTCCACGACATCGAACGCTGGCGCGACCGCCTGCTCGGCAACGGCGAGCTCAGCGCCGAGGCGGCCATGACGGAATTCCTCGCCGCCCACCCCGCCGCCGATGCACAACTGCTACGGCGACTCGTGCGTAACGCCGCGACGGAAGCAAGCAGCGGACGCGCGCCGAAATCCGCGCGCGAACTGTTTACCCGGCTACGCGACCTCCTCGATGCGGGTAGTTAAGCGTCCGATTTGCTCGACATCGATCTCGATGACATCGCCACCGCGCAGAAATCGCGGCGGTTCCATTGCATAGCCAACGCCCTGCGGCGTTCCGGTCGCGATAATGTCGCCGGGTTCGAGCGTCATGCCTAACGACAGGTCGCGAATAATCCGCGCGATGGAAAAAATCATCTGGCTCGTGCGGCTCGATTGTCGTTGTTCACCGTTGACACTGAGGCTGATCGCGAGATCCTGCGGATCGCTGATCGCGCTGGCGTGAACGATCCACGGCCCCACCGCGCATGAGCGGTCAAGGCTCTTGCCCTTGAACCATTGCTCGTGATGGCGCTGTAAATCGCGTGCCGTCAGATCGTTGATGATCGTGTAGCCGAACACGGCATCGAGCGCGGCCGCTTCGCTGATGCTGCGCCCGCCGGTCCCGATCACAACCCCGAGCTCCGCTTCGTAATCGAATTTCCCGGTCACCCCCGGGTCGAGCAAGGCCATGTCCCGCGGCCCGAAAACGGCCGTTGGGGCTTTCGTGAAGAACTGCGGCGCCGGTGGGTACGCAACGTCCGCGCCGCGTGCGCGGTAGCCCTCCTCCACATGTGCCTTGTAGTTGCGACCAACGCAGAACACGTTCTTGCGCGGCCGCGGTATAGGCGCCAGCAGGCGAACGTCCGCGAGCGTATGACGCGCTGTTGAGCCGACATCTTGCAATGCCTCACGGGCCGCGGCGAGCGCACTGTCGCCGCCGGCGATGAAATCGATCAATGTCGCAGGCCTCCCGGGACACGCGGCTACGAGGTCGATGACCGCCTCGCCCTCATCGACAACGCCAAATCGCTCATCGCCATGACCTGTCGTAAAGCTGACAAACCTCATTCTCGGGGCCTCGTCTCGTCTGCAAACCTCGAAGATACCAGCCGACCGGGCGTACGACACGCATTCACCGGCAATCCACAATCAACGGGTTCCGGGTTAGGCTATTACCGCGTCGCACAGCCGCGACGCCCCGGTAAGCCCATCATCGCTAACAAGGAGCATGCGCTGTGTCCGGTAACGAAGTAACGATAATCGGCGCGGGAATCGGCGGCCTCACCGCGGCACTGGCGCTGCAGCACTGTGGTATCCCCGTCCGGGTATTCGAACAGGCGCGTGAACTCGGAGAAATCGGCGCTGGTCTGCACCTGAGTCCGAACGGGATGAAAGTTCTTCACGCGCTTGGGCTCACCGACGCGCTCGAAGGAATACGCTTCCAGCCCGAGGCGCTCGCCATGCGACATTATGCAAGCGGCATCGCGTTCTTCGAGAACCCGTTCGACGCCGCGTTTCGCGAACGCTTCGGCGCACCGTTTTACGGCTTTCATCGCGCTGATCTGCACCGCTTACTCCACGATGCCGTGGTCGACAATGATCCCGATTGCATCGCCGTCAACCAACGTCTCGTCGCTCTTGAGGAAAACGATGACGGCGTTGACCTCGAATTTGCCGGCGGTGGCCAGGACACGGCCGCGATCCTCGTTGGCGCCGATGGCGTCCATTCAACCGTACGGACTCTGCTGCACAGTGAACTGAAGGCGAGCTATACCGGCCATGTCGCCTATCGCGGCATGGTGCGCAGCGACGCGGTCGCCGCCGGTCTCGTCGCACCGATGATGAATGTCTGGGCCGGCCCCGGTGCGCATGTCGTCGCCTACTACGTACGCCGCGGTGAACTGCTGAATTATGTTGCCCTGACGGAAGAAGACGCCTGGGAAACGGAAAACTGGACAACGCCAGCGGACAAGCGCGCCCTCGCCGGGCGCTTCCGCGACTGGAACCCGACCGTACGCACCCTGATCGACCACACGCAGGAGAATCAATGCTACAAATGGGCGTTACTCGTGCGCGACCCGCTGCCAGCGTGGTCGTCCGCGCGCACGACATTACTGGGTGACGCGGCGCATCCGATGGTGCCCTACCTCGCCCAGGGTTCGGTAATGGCGATCGAGGATGCGTGGGTACTGGCGCACTCGCTGAACCAAAACGTGAACCCTGCCGCCGCGCTCGCGGCTTACGAACAGGCGCGGCTGGAACGCACCGCTAACGTCCAGCGCGCGGCCTGGAAGCAGGGCCAATTAAATCACGCGGTGGGCAGCGAGGACGATATCGCGTCACGCGGCGACGGCGGCGGCTTCGCTGATTCCGCCTGGCTCTACGGTTATGATGTCTGCTCGCTGTATCCGCTATAAACTGCCGTCTGATTTCGGCGGCGGGCATCCTTTCGACGAGACATAACAACCACAACAAGAAAGAAGCATTAACGAGGAGAATCAACCATGAGTGAAAATTCTTACGCCGGCGGCTGTTTTTGCGGCGCGGTAAAACTTACTGCCACCGGCGCACCGGCGGCGATGGGGTACTGCCATTGCGAATCATGTCGTCACTGGTCCGCCGGACCGGTCAATGCGTTTACGTTGTGGCCACCGGAAAACGTCAAGGTGACCCAGGGCGCCGACAACATCGGCACGTACGCGAAAACCGATAACAGCCATCGCAAATGGTGCAAAACCTGCGGTGGCCACCTGTTCACGGAACATCCGGCCATGGGCCTGACGGATGTGTACGCCGCTATCATTCCGGATCTGCCGTTCGAACCCATGCTGCACGTGTTCTATGAAGAAACCGTTCTCAGAATTCATGACGGAGTGGTCAAGCAGAAGGACGTGCCCGCCGAAATGGGTGGTTCCGGAGAGGAGTTGCCGGAGTAGCTACCGCTTGCCGCACGGTCGCGCCGCTTCTTCAGGCGCGGCCTGCGGGCATGCGGTTTGTTGTGGCGTCGGGATGCGCGGCATCCGCGACGTAAGTGATCGCGCGTGTCACCGGGGTTACATAGAAGCACACATCGGTTATGCCCTGTGCTTCACAAGCGGCAGTTAACGCATCGGTCACGGCCTTCAGTTGACTGCCCCCGAGGATGAAACGCACGACGCCGCGCTCGCGGTGGTAGCGCACCCCGGCCGCGGTCGCACGGTCGTCGGATTCGAAGATTTTCGCAATGCTGAAATTCGCGCCGGGTGCGCCGGCCGCCAGGGCAGTGTCGACCAGCGTATCGATAAAGCGTCGCCCGATAATGCAATTCAGCGCGCACTGGTTACGCAGGTAGACGCGCTCGCGCACTTTGCCGAACAGATTCAGACCAGCGCTCTGGCCGGTACCCACGAGTTCGTTGACGCGCTGGTCGCGCCAGTCAGCATCGCCTTTCAGTTCGTCGATCGCGCTGATGATCTGGTGCATGGTGGCAGTATAGCGATGGCGTCCAATCGTGGATCCGATATTGACGATCCCTTTCTGGATCGGCACCCGGTAGAGGAAACCGCGTCCCGGCAGATCAATGTCCCCGGCGTCAACCATAGCTTCGGTCACTGCGATGGCATCGGCATTGTCGACGATTGCGACGAGCACCTCTTTTTCGTTGTTCTTCGTAATCCGCAACCAACCGAGGCGGTCGCGCAAACCGCTGCCTTCGCAGTAGAACACGATCGGTCCGTGCGCGCCGGCTTGCATGGCCGCACGCGAAACCGCTTCGGTGCTGCCTTTCTTCATGACGCAGAAAATTGCTGTCAGGTTTTCTTTCAGCACCTTCGAGGCATCAAACGTATCGGATTCCCAGTCGCTGCGTGCCCATAACTCGTAGTCTGTTGTGTGCACAACCTCGTCGCACGGCACCGCGAACGCGGCGCCGGCGCCGGGCAAATGCAGGTTCGCGGTGGTGACGATCCCGCGCATAAAGCGATCCACCTCGAGATCCGGCACGAGGAACTGAATGAACTCGCGTTCCGGCGACACCATCGGTATGAGCGCTTGGTACCAGCGATCGCGCATCAGCGTGCCGCGCGCGTCGATGACCAGGGCCTTGCGCTCCCCCTGCTGAAATACCGCATCGATGACGAGGTTGGCGATTTCCTGCGGCAGAATCGCGGTGACGAGCGAAACATTGTTGTTGGAGACAAACGCCATGGGCCTAGCGCTCCGCCGCCGGTGCCCGCCCCGAGGTGCGCGCGACGATGAATCCTACCGTGAGCACGGTAATGATCGGCCCGACCGACGCGAGCGCAAGGATGCCGAAGCCGTCAGCGGCGCCGGGCACGTTCGCGCCAATTCCGAGCCCCATCGCGAGCACGAGTGGCACGGTGATCGGGCCGGTCGTGACACCGGCGCTGTCCCAGCCAAAGTTCACGAACTCCTCAGAGGAGAACCATGTCAGCACAATCAGCACAACGTACGGCGGCACGAGCAGGTAGGCGAGCGGGATGCCGTAGGCAATCTTCAAAACGCCGAACGCGATGCCGAGTCCAACTCCCACGGCGACCGACTGGATCAGGAGGTTTTTGCGGAATGCGCCAACGGTGATTTTCTCGACGGAATTGCCGAGCGCGTTCAACGCCGGTTCCGCGAGCGTGGCGCCGTAGCCGAGAAAGAAGCCGAACACAATCGCGAGCGCTTTGCCGTAGAACACGGTCTCGAACAGTGGCCCCTCTGTTCCCTGCATACCCCAGGGGGTCAATGCCGCGAATGCCGCCGGTACATTGCTGCCGAGTTGCTCACCGAGCGGACTCAAACCGAGTTCGATACCGAGGATAAACAACGCCATGCCGAACAAGGCGAAACCGATACCAATCGTAATTTCGACCGAACCCTTGAGCCCCTCCGGCAACACAAAATGCAGCGTGAGCACGAGAAACAGGCACAACGGCACGATGGCCCGGATCGCCGCGACCATCGCCTCGCCGATACGCGCGAGGACTGATTCGTCCGGATCCCAATACCCGCCCGCCACGAGTGTCGGTCGCCGTTCCGGCAGCTTCTCGAGAACGATCACGGAATCGCGCAACACGATCCGACCGTCCTCGAGCGACTTCGCGCCGCCGTCGTAGCGAACCCGGTGGTCGTCGTCGATGCGACCGTGGGCGAGAAAGTCGCTGAATTCCTGTGGCGAGAACGCGATGGTTTGCGCGGATTCCGGTTCGCCCTTCGTGCTGACGGGCGTTGCCGGCATGGCCCGGGTTTCGCCGGCATAGTGTGCCCGGCCGTAGTAATCGTCGGCGGCATAATGAAACAGGCCGAGGGAGAGTACCGCGAGCACCGGCAGCAAGGACGCCAGGGTGACAATGCCGAAGCCCGCGTTACTCGAGTCGGCGTCACCGACGATGCGGCATACGCCGATCCCGAGTGCGAGTACGAGCGGCACAGTGACGGGCCCGGTCGTCACGGCGCCACAATCCCAGGCAAGGCCAAGGATAGGCTGCAGGATGTCGTTGCCGTGGGCGTATACGGTGAGACCAACGAGCACGAGTACACCCGGAATGATCAGACGCTTCATGGACAGGCCATAGAAGAATCGCAGCACGCCGAGCAAAACCGCAAACCCGACGCCAACCCCGACCGCGGCGATAAGTTCGCCGGAAAAATCGTTTAACAGGCTATACAGCAAGGGCGCCTCGAACCGAGACACACCGGACCCGGCCTGGCGCAGCACGGCGATCGCGGGTTCCGCGAACGTGGCGCCAATACCGAGCACGAAGGCGAACAGCAGGATCAGCGGCAAGGAGGCATTACGCGGCAACACCGCGCCGATCGTCTCACCGAGCGGCATCAAGCCGAGACGCAATCCCTCCATAAAAAACATCAGGCCAACTGCGACGACGGCAATGCCAAGTCCGATCATCGCCGAGTACACGATCGGGAGTCCGAGGATGATAATCTGGAAGAACGCGAGATAGACGACAATAAACCAGACACTGCGGATCTGTTCACTCAGGTTCTCGTAGACATACGGCCACAAAATCGCGAGCGTCCCGCGCAAACCCAATCTGACGGCGTTTTGTTCCACAATCTCTCTCTGGCGTTCGAACCCGGATCGCCTGCGCGAACCGGTGCGGGCTTGCGTTTGTGCACGACACGTCGATATGCGGCGCGCAGGCCGGCGCTTGCAATTTTATGGAGTCGGCCGCCAACCCGATATCGGAGTCCCTTAATGCCACAGCAAGCCACACACCGCAATCCTCCGTTATTGCTCCGGCAGGTGGCATGGATAGAGACAACAAACGACCCGAACGCGTGCACCACCCCGCAACTCGTGCCTGACACCTTCCTGGATGTTGCCGGGCTTGCCGCTGCCACGCGCTCAGGCTTTTGCGCCGCTACCGTTAACGCGGACTTCACGGCAAAACGCGGAGGTCGATCGGTGAGGGCAAATACCGGCGGCATGATGCCGGTTACTGAGCGCGGCGATCCGGCGCATCCCGCCGCAGCACCACGGGACGATGTAGCGCGGGATACTCGCGGATGGTTCCTGAGAGAAAGCCCGGCGACGTGTGCGCGAGGGCACCTCACCGGGATTGCCGAAACTGCGACTGGCGAACGACAGGCGCTTCGTGGTGGCGGAATGGACACACGGTGACGGCCCCACCCTGCCCCTGTCACTCGGGCCGGCCGCGGGCGCACTGCTGCGGCGTCTATGTTGACAACCTTGAGGCGTCGCCGACGGCACTAGCGTGCATGCGCTCGCGCTATACCGCCTACTGCGAGCACGCGCTCTGGCATCTGCAACGCACCTGGCACCCCGCAACGCGGCCGCACGATATTGTCATCGAACGTGATGTTCGCTGGCTCGGCCTGAAAATCCACCGCGTAATCGCAGGCGGCGAAAACGACGCCACGGGAAACGTCGAATTCACCGCCCGCTGGCGCGCACGGGGACGCGGCCACCGGATGCGCGAGCTCAGCAGCTTCGTGCGCGAGGCGGGGCGTTGGTATTACCTCGGCCCGGCCTCGCCAGCGGACGAATCGGCGTGACTTACGCGGCGCGTTCAGCCTCGAGATAGGCCTCGAGGTCGTCAGCGGTGCCGATCAGCCGGCCGTTGATGAATACCTGCGGGGTGGTTTTCGCTCCCGAAATCGCGAACAACTCGTTCGCGCCGACGATTTCGATCTCGTCAACCTCGATCCCGTGTGCATCCAGCAATGCCTTCGCGCGTACACAGTGCGGACAGCCAGGGCGGGTTAACATCGCCACTGCATCGGGAATTCGCGCCTGCGGGTTGATGTAGGCCAGCATCGTTTCCGGATCCGAAACACCGTAGGGATCGCCCGGCTCACGCGGCTCGACAAACATTTGCTCGATGATCCCGTCCTTGACGAGCATCGAGTAGCGCCATGAGCGTTGACCAAAACCGAGATCCTGCTTGTCGACGAGCATGCCCATGCCCGCCGTAAATGCCGCGTTGCCGTCGGGGATCATCGTTATATTCGTGGCGTTCTGACCGCGTTGCCATTCGCGCATGACGAATGCGTCATTTACCGACACGCAGATGACATCGTCGACGCCGTTCGCGCGAAACACGGGTGTGAGGCGGTTGTAGCCCGGCAGCTGGCTCGCCGAACAGGTTGGCGTGAATGCCCCCGGCAGCGAGAAGACGACGACAGTCTTGCCGTCGAACAACTCCGCCGTGGAGACTTCCTTCCAGCCGCTGTCGGTGCGCGTATTGAACGTGACAGACGGGATTCGATCGCCGCTTTGTTTTGCTTCCATGATAGTTCTGCTTCTCCGGTTGTGTTGAGGACAAGCGTCACTATGCCGATCGGGGGACGTTAATTATAATTAATTAAATTATCTAATTTAATAGATAATAACTATTCATCTAATTTTCGCGCTGAATCGCTATTTCGTGAACTTCAGCGTCATCCGGTCGCTTTCGCCAACCGCGAGATAGCGATCCTTGTCGTCTTCGCCCCGCCGCAATGACGGCGGCAGCGTCCACACCCCATCCGCGTAGTCTTTCGTGTCCGCGGGGTTCGCATTGATTTCGCTGCTGTCGACAAACGTGAAGCCGGCGGCTTCAGCGAGCTGGATCGCTTCCGCTTGCGGGACGTAACCCTTCTTCGCCCACTCGATACCGGTCATGTCGGCATTGCCGCGGTGGGCCACGAGGCCCAACACCCCGCCCGGTTTCAACAACTTGTACATCTGCGCGAACATCGCTTCGGCACGTCCGTCACGCACCCAGTTGTGCAGGTTGCGAAATGTCACCACGAGGTCCGCGCTGTTGGCGGGTGCGGGATCGACGGAGGCCGGCGGCATCAGATTCGCAATCACCACCCGATCGTAGACCGCCGGGTTCGCCGCGAGTTTGTCGCGGAATTTCCGGTCGTTTCTCGTGAAATACTCGCTGCCGCCGGAACCATCGTAGTTGGCCGCAATCAGGGTGCCGCGTTCGCGCAGGAACGGCGCCAGTACTTCGGTATACCAGCCGCCACCACCGGGCCACACCTCCACCACCGTCATGTCGTCGCGCAGGCCGAAAAACGTCAGGGTTTCAACCGGGTGTCGCCATGCGTTTCGCGCAATATTATCCACCGAGCGGTGTGCGCCGCGTGCCGCGGCTTCAAGTTTCAGTTCGTTGTTCGCCGCTACCGGCAGGCACAAGGTCAGGGCCAGCAAGCTCAGCAAAAGCCGCGCGATTCGCATTATGGGTGCTCCAGTCAAAAATTCCATGCGACCAATCATACACGCTCGGGTTCCCGCCGCGCCGGGCGCGCGAACGGAACCTGCCGGCAGGATCTGATTTACACTATCGACGTGCGCCCAAACCCGGAACACCGCAGTCCGTGGTAAGCAAGCAAGTGCTCTGCGTGCGATAGCGACCCACCTGCCTCGATCCGAGGACAGGCATCGTACTCGTTGCGGCCGGTGTTGCAGTTTGGCGCACATAATCCGCTCGGGCGGTGCGGCCGGCATCGCGGTATAACGTGCACGCCACCCGATCGGCAGCGGCGACTTTCTCACAGCCGTCCCGCGATTCGATGACAGTCCCTTAAGCACGACCAGGAGGTCAGCACATGATCAAGCTCAACGGCACGCCCGTAAGCAACTACTACAACATGGCAAAACTCGCGATGATCGAAAAGGACATGGCATTCGAGGAAATCTCGAACCCCGCAAGCCAGGATGCGTCCTACAAGAAAAAGAGCCCGATGGGCAAAATGCCGTTCATTGAAACCGAAGCCGGCTGCCTCTCCGAAACCTCGGTGATCCTCGACTACCTCGAGGCGAGCAAACCGCTGCCGGCGCTTTATCCCGGTGACGCATTCGCGAAAGCGAAAACCCAGGAAGTGATGCGCGTCCTCGAGCACTACATCGAACTCGCGGCACGCCGGCATTACGGGCACGTGTTTTTCAAAGGGCCGAAATCCGACGCCGCGGTGGAAGAAGTTCGCCCGGTTATCGAAAACGGCCTCAAGGCCCTGCAGCAGTTATGCGCATTCGGCCCGTACCTGATGGGTAAGGAATTTACCTGCGCCGACATCGTTGCGCACAATTCGTTTGGCTACGCGAATATGGTGACGCAGGCGATCTACGACTGGGACATCGTGGCGGCCGTGCCGGGACTCGGCGATGCGCTCGGCGCGATCGCCGCGCGGGAAGCGACGAAACGCGTCGATGCGGATCAGCAAGCGGCGCTGCAGGCGTTCATGGCCGCGCAATAACGCTCCGGCCAGCCATCGCGGCCGCCCGTTCGCGGGCGGCCACGGTTCCGGTTACGTGAATACCGGGAACGGCTCGAACGTGCCGTTCAACACGGCGGCACTCGCGTTCGTGCGCAACCAGCCGTCGATAGCGGTTGCATACACGCGGCGGAAGTCCGTGGTGTAAACAAGATTATCGCCGTCGTCGAGCGCGGCGAGGTCGGACGGCGTGCCGTAATGCCCGCCGCTCAGGTTCTTGCCAGCAAGAAACATTACGTTCGCCGCCCCGTGGTCGGTGCCCAGACTCGTATTCTCAGGCACCCGGCGGCCAAACTCGGAGAACGCCAGCACGGCGACGCGATCGGCATGGCCGAGTCGTTCGAGATCGCGGATGAATGCGTGCACGGCATCGGCCGCGTAAGTCAGCAGGCGCTGATGCAGGGGGCCCTGCTGCACGTGGGTGTCGAACGCGTTGTTGCGGAACGCGACGTAATACAGCCGGGTGGGCATCCCGGCATCGATACACGCAGCGACCTTGGGTAATTGCAGATCCGCAATCCCGTAGTCAACCGCCGGCCGGTAGTTCTGCCATGCGGTGCGCACGAGGCCCGAGGCGTCGCGCGCGCTCGCGGCAACCTCGTTGAGGTAGCGCTGCGTGGGGTTCACGGGATCGGCATTGCCGATGTGATCCAGCAGGCCCCGTTCGGCATACACGCTGTTGCGGCGAAAACGCTCGGGTTCGTCAAACACGACGGGATTATGCACGGCGCTGCGCACCGCCAGCGATTGCGTGGTGTCGACGTTGATCAAAAAGTTCGCACGCGGTTGCGGCGACATCTGATCCGCCAGGCGTCCGAACCAACCGTAGTCATGGCCGCTGTTCGGCGCCGCGGTATGCCAGTACGCCATCGAAGTGAAGTGCGAGAACGAGGGGTTGGCATAGCCGCAGCCGTGCACGATCGCGAGTTCGCCGTTTTTCCATAAGCGCTCGAAACCGACCATGCCGGGATTGAAGCCGAAATGGTCGTCGATTCTTATCACGTCCGCCGGCTTGATGCCGATCGTCGGACGGTGGCGATAATACACATCGTCAGCATAGGGGATGACGGTATTGAGCCCGTCGTTACCACCGGAAAGTTCCAGCACCACAAGTATGCGTTCCTCGGCGCCCGCGGCCAGCGCAGCGGCAGGCAGCGCGAGTCCGGTGCAGGAACCCGCGGCCAGCGCGCCGGCGGCGCGGGCAAGAAAACGGCGACGGTTCGGGTTCGGTGTCTTCATGGTTTGCTCCGCGCCATCAACCGAGCTGGTACTCGGGACGACTTAAAATCATGTGCAACAGGATGCGTAGCGGATCTTCCATGTAGGTCTCCGCCGCCGGTATGTCCGCGGTGCCGAGTTCGCGTTCGAGGAAGCGCGCAAAGTTCGTATGCGTTACTTCATCGAGTGGTACCGACAGGAAGCGTCCGGCGAAATATTCGACCACCGCGTCCGGGGTCTTCAACCCGGCGCGCCTGACCATCGCGGTCAAATCGATGGCGGCGAGTTGGCGTTCAATCGGTTTCACCCGTTCAATCGCCATTTGCCAGCCACGATAGCTTGCGAATCGCGTGTTGAACGCCTCGTCGCGGTCGGCCATCACGTTTGACATCGCCATCATGTCGCCGCTGCCCATGCCTGCGGGTTTCGTCGCCGTGGTGAGGTCGTAACCGGTGCGCACACGAGCATCGACCGCAAGAATCTCGCTGCCGCCCGCATAGACTGGGTAGCGATCCTCGGGGATGAACGACAGATCGGCGAACATAACGTCGAGCGCAAAGTTCCCGCGCTCAAGCAACAGGCCCGGCGTGATCCAGCTGCGCCCCTGCGCCCAGCCCGCCACCGTCGGCGGATGCATGAGGCGCTGGCCGAGTGCTTCGGTGACGAGATTGAAATCCGGCGCGCCGGGTATGCGCTCGAGCCCGAGTTTGCGATACGTCGACACGAGCAGTTCAACCGGGCTCTTGATGCGCGACGCGAGTGATTCATGGGCGTAAAAATCACGCGACAAAAACAGCGACTCCAAAAACGGCGCGAGCGCATAGTCCACGGCCTTCAGGCGTTCTCCAAGGCGCGCGCGATGCGCCGGGTCGAGTTCCCCGCGCACGAAGAAGCGATAGATCTTCGCCGCCATATACTCCTGCGTGGCGCGCTGTTCGAGAATGATATCGATGACGTCTTCGCCATCGAAATTACCGCTGCGCCCGAGCACCGTTTTCGTCGCCTCATCGTGCTTGTCCGCGTGAAACACGAACTCGAGACCGTCATAGTCCCAGCCCGTGAACGCACGCGCAGCTTCGCGAATATCCTGTTCCGTGTAGTTGCCTACCCCCATCGTGAACAGTTCCATGATCTCGCGCGCGAAGTTTTCGTTCGGCGCGCCCTTCACGTTTACCGAAGCGTCGAGAAACTTCAGCATCGCCGGGTCCTTGGCGACCCCGACGAGCAGGGTGCGAAAGCGACCAAGCCCGGCCTGCTGGAACAGCTCGAGTTGGCGCAACATCTTGCGGTAGTCACGCACCTTGTCTTCGTTTGTCGCGAAATGGCCGTGCCAGAACAGCGCCATTTTTTCCTGCAACGGTCGGGGTGAGGTCAGCATGCGGTTGGCCCACCAATAAGCGACCCGATCCGTCTCCAGCCGGCTGGCACGCAGCCAGTAGAAGAATTCGTTGACCACGGCCTGCATCGGCCGGTTGCCCTGCGGTTTGACCTTGATTCCAAGCGCCTCACCCGTTTCGCCCGCTAGCTTTGTCGTCGCCGGGCGGCTTGGCGGGAACGGATCAAGATCCGGCTTGAACACGCCGGAATGTTCGAATGGCGGCAGTGCGCCGCCCGGGGCACCTTCAAAATAGACGAGGCGCCGCACCGCTGCGCGCGGGCCCAATGCGGCGAACGTATCGATTTCGTCCGGCGTGGCGCCGAATCCCGCACGCTCGAGCAAGTGCGCGGCGAAGCGACGATTCCAGTCCGTGGGATCGATCGGCGTGAGATCGCCGGCCCACGTGGTCGACGCGGCGGCCGTGATCTGAGCGAGTACCAGCCCGCACAGTATGCAGAGTAAGCCCGACGTTTTACGCCACATGGACATCAGCTCCCGATTCGAAACGTGGCGCACAGTATAGGAGAGTCGTGACGGCAAATCCCGTGAGCAGGGCTAAATACGTGCTTCAAATTATGAAACACCAACCTCGATGGACCAGGTACCCTTCCCCTCAAATCGAGAGGAAGGGACAGGGATGGGGTGTAGAGAGCGATCCCAGTCCCGAAGTCGTCGTGTCTCAAGTTTACGCACGCCTATTTAGGCCCGTGGTTCGATCTCCACACAGCCAAGCCGCAACAATTCGATAAGCACTTCGCGTTGCGCTGCGACATCCGCCGCGCCGAGCGCCCGTCCCTCGCACAGTGTCTCGACGAAACGCCGCGCCGAACGCGGACAGGGAAAACCCGCACCGTTCGCGAACAGTACCAGTTCGTGCCCGGTATCGATGTACGCGAAGCGCGCGTCGCGGCGCGGCGTCAGCGCGGCCGCGCCGTCGAGCACGTGTTGGTAGTCGTCCCCGGCGCCTTCATCCGGTTCCGGCGGATAACGCGGCAGCGTGGCGAACTCACCGAACCACGTGGCGAATTCCGCGGCATCGAATTCCGCGCGCATCGATTCGAGAAGTCGTTGCAACGTCGCCTGGTCGATCTCCGCCGGGTGAGCGGTTGCGGGCAAATCCGCATCGCGGTAACGCAGCGCCGGCGACAAGCGCGCGGCGATGTGCGCTGCATAGCCATCGATAAGCTCGCCGATGGCGGGGGCGCGAAAGCCAATCGACACGGTGACGCATTCGCCTTCGGCGATCCCCCAGTGCGCAACCCCCGGCGGCAGATACAAGGCGTCACCCGGGTCGAGAACATATTCCGCCTCACTGTCAAACTCCGCCAGTACGCTCCATTCCGTATCGTCGCGCAGACCGGCAGTCTCTCCCGGTCGCCCGCCAAGCCGCCAGCGTCGGCGCCCCAGGCCCTGCAACAGGAAAACGTCGTAACGATCAACATGCGGTCCGACGCTGCCGCCCTCCACCGCGTAGCTCAGCATTACATCATCGAATCGCCAGTCCGGGATCGCCGGAAACAGGCGCTTGAGCGCCGCTATCTGCGGTTCCCAATGATCGACCGCCTGCACCAGCAGGGTCCAGTGTGAAGCGGGCAGCGTCGCGAACACCTTGTCGTCAAACGGGCCGTAGCGAACGTCCCACGGCGCCCGCCCACCGCTTTCGAGCACGATCCGTGATTCAACTTCGGGCATGCACGCGAGACCCGCGAGTTCATCAGGCGACACCGGCAGCACGTAATCCGGCATCGCGGCACGGATCACAAGCGGCTCACGTTGCCAGTAACGCTGATAGAAGTCGGCGGGTAGCTTGAAGACCGGATCGCATTGCGCCATCGTGGAGAACCAGGGCTCGGAAACGAGCGGCAATCTAGCACAGCCGACAGTTCCGGTGGCTGCGCCGCCGCCGGCTATGATCCGCCACTAACCACGGAGAACTGACCATGCCGGTCGATCCACAATGCCAGGCCATCCTCGACGCCGTCGCTGCGCAGGGTGCTCCGTTCGCGAACGATGATTATCACGCGATCCGCAGCGCCTACGCCGGCACGACAATCCGCTACCGCCACGATCCTCCGGCTCCGGTGACGGTAAGCGGGCACACATTTGCCGGCCCGGGCGGACCGGTTCCGCTACGGCGCTACCTGCCCGCAGCGGCCGCTGCGCATGAACCATTGCCGTGTCTCGTGTTTCTTCACGGCGGCGGTTGGGTGGTGGGAGACCTCGAGACACACGACCATATCTGCCGCTACCTCGCCGCCGGTGCCGGCATTTGCGTGCTCGCGGTAGATTACCGGCTCGCGCCGGAACACCCGTTTCCGGCCGCGTTTGACGATTGCCTCGCGGCCGTGCACTGGATCGCCAATAACGCCGCCAGCCTGGCCGTCGATCCACACAGGCTTGCCGTTGGCGGCGATTCCGCTGGCGGCAATCTTGCCGCTGCGGTCGCACTCGCGCTCCAGGACGACGGCGGACCGACGGTGGCGCTGCAGCTCCTGATCTACCCGGCGACCGATATGACCGCCGACAACGATTCCCTGCGTGAAAATGGCGAAGGATTCCTGTTGACACGCGCAGCAATGGAACGGTTTACGGACTGGTACGTGCCGAACCCGGCGCAACGTTCGGATCCGCGTGCCTCCCCGCAGTTCGGCGCGCATGCCGGATTACCGCGCGCGTTCATCCGGACCGCGGAATTCGATCCCTTGCGCGACGAGGCGTGCACGTACGCGGAAACGCTTAAAGCCGCCGGTGTTGCGGTGGACTACGCGTGCTATGCCGGCATGTTACACGGTTTCGCGCGCATGGGCGGGGTTGTCGAGGCAGGCATTCGTGTGCTCGATGATGCCTGCGGCGTGCTGCGTGATGCGCTGAAAACGATTCCGGAGTAACCGTATCCGCGAGCGCTGCGTCCCGCGGATACGGATGACGGCGTGAGCGCGCTCAGTCGCGTTGTACAAACTCGACGACGTTGCCGTCCGGATCCCGCACCATCGCGATCGTGACTCCGGGCATCAGCTCCTGCTTCTCGATTTCGAACGCAACCCCGGCGTTCGTACAGGCGTCGCAAATTTCATCGATGTTCGAAATCTGAAACGTGAGGTAGCGGAAGCCGAGCCCTTTCGCCAGCCCCTGCGGTCCCGCGGGCGGCACCTGTTTCGGATCGATCAGCTTGACGAAGCTGTCGCCAAATCCCATGCGATGCATAGTGCCGAACCACAATGGCATTTCGCCGATTTTCTCGAGCCCGAGCAACCCTTCGTAAAACGCGAGACTTTTGTTGATGTCCGCCACGACGATACCGATGTCGATGCAGGACTTGCCGGGTTTCATACCCATATTCAATTCCCCTTACAGATGCTTCACAAACCAGTCCCGCGCCGCGGCACTCGTGTCCGAAAACGCGTCGGTATATGCGGCGTAGTGCGTCGAATCAACGATCACGAGTTCCTTCGGCCCGGCAACCTTGTTGTAGCAGTCGAGCGCAATATCGCCCGGGGTCGTCGTGTCGTTCGCGGCGAGGATCATCATCAAAGGAGTCGGGCTGATCTGGTCCATGAACGCGGACGCGTCGTATTCGAGCATGTATTCGATCGACGCCAGCGTCACCCGGTTTTCCCACGTGAGGTTCTCCACCTTGTCAAAGAACGAATGCACGTAATTGTAAGTTTCCTCACCGGGGAATACGTGTGGCTCGTTCGGGTCGAGCGAGCACATTTTCATATACTGTGAAGGCTCGCCACGAACGCGCCGCGCGCGATCCTCGTCAAGCATTGCGCGAAACCCCTTGACCCCGTCGATGGGCAGGAACTGCTGCAGGTTGCGGTGGCCGTTCATGAACGGCACCTGGCTCACGACAGCTTTCACGCGCTTGTCTATCGCCGCAACAATGCACACCGTACCGCCCGTATAGCTCGTACCCCAGATGCCGATGCGATCACTGTCGACTTCGTCGCGCGACTGCGCATAAGTGATGGCGCTGCGATAATCACGGCGCTGCCACGTGGGATCGATGTGATGGCGCGGTTCGCCGTCACTCGTACCGAGGCAGCGATTGTCGTAGACGAGCACGGCGAGTCCGCCGGCGCAAAAAACATCGGCGTAATTGTCGAGGTCCATTTCCTTGACCCCGGAGAAGCCATGCGACATGACAACGGTAGCGAACGGCCCGTTGCCGGAATCCGGGGTGTAAAGCCAACCGCGCAGCGTGACGCCATCCGCCTGGAATTCGATATCTTGTCGCATGGTTTCCTCCTGTTAGTGATTATTTTTTGCCCGGCCGTAAGATAGCGCCGGAAAGCATACGGCGCCAGCGGCTCAGGAACTGCACGACAGCATCGAGCAACCCGCGCGTTCGCGCGCCCAATCCGGACGTTTCGCGGCATGGCGTTCGTATTCGGGTTGCTCATCGTACGGTCGCCGCAGCACCTCGAGCAGTTCGTTGACGAGACCGTAGTCGCCGTTTTCCGCATCATCAATTGCGAGTTGCGCGAGATAATTCCTGAGCACGTATTTCGGGTTCACGGCATGCATCGAGGCTTTGCGTGCGTCGGGTGACTGCGCGACGACCTCGACACGTTCGCGGTAACGTTCGCACCACGCGGCGAGTCGGGCAGCGTAGTCCGCCGTCAGCTGCTCGGGTACGTAGTAGGCGTCGGCGAAGCATGCGAGTGGTTCACCGGGATACTCGGGCAGATCGGCGAGACGGCGATAGAACAGCGTCATATCCGTTTCCACCGCCTGCAGCAATTCAAACAAATCCGTGATCAGCCGCAGATCGTCCTCGCCTGCCGGTGAACCAATGCCCAGTTTGCGTCCCATCATCGCCTGCCACTGCGTCTCGTAAACGCGACCGTACTCCGCGAGCGCTTCTTCGAGCGGCGCGGTTTCTTCAACCAGCGGGTAGATCGCGTTCGCAAGCTGAACGAGATTCCACAGCGCGATCTGCGGCTGATGGCCGAAGCGGTAACGCTTGCCATGCGCATCGGTCGTGTTCGGCGTCCAGTCCGGATCGTAGTTCTCGAGCCAGCCGTACGGGCCATAATCGATCGTAAGACCGAGAATCGACATGTTGTCGGTATTCATCACCCCGTGCACGAAACCGACGCGCATCCATTCAACGATCATCCGGGCCGTGCGTCGACTGACCTCGGCCAGCCATTCAATAGTGGTTTGCTTGCCCGGCGCCCCGAGTTCCGGAAAATCCGTCGCAATTGTGTAGTCGACGAGTTGCCGCAACACCTCGATTTCTCCCCGCGCGGCAAACAGCTGGAAATTACCGAAGCGCACGAACGACGGCGCGACACGACACACCACCGCACCCGGTTCCGCGCGTGGTCGCCCGTCGTAAAACATGTCGCGCACCACGTCCTCACCGGTACGGATCAAACTGAGCGCGCGGGTGGTCGGAACACCGAGGTGGTGCATCGCTTCACTGCACAGGAATTCACGCACGGAGGAACGCAATACCGCGAGCCCGTCGGCGGTGCGTGAATACGGTGTCGGTCCCGCACCCTTGAGCTGCAGCGCCCAGCGTTCTCCCGCACGGTTAACGACCTCGCCGAGATTGATCGCGCGGCCATCGCCGAGCTGACCGGCCCAGTTACCGAACTGGTGGCCGCCGTAGCACATTGCATAAGGCTCCATGCGGGCGAGCACCGTGTTGCCGACGAAGACCTCGGCGAAGCGCGCGGACCGGCAGTCCTGCGGGTCCAGATCGAGCAGCGCGGCGACTTCGTCGGCCACGGCGACAAGCTCCGCGGCGCGCACCGGCTGTGGCTGTACGCGCGAATAGCAGGCCCCCGGGACCTGACGGCGATGATTTTCCGCGATCGGGTCGCCCGGCAGCGCGGCGACAAAGCGGTTGTCGAAATTCAGTCCGTCGAGACCGACAGACTCGGTGATTGCGTCCATGTGATGCTCCGTAATGCGACGAGCGAAAGCCTGTAGAGTCTAACAGCTCCGTCCGGTGCACCGGGGTTTGCAGCGGCGTACATTTGCGCCATGCTGCGTCACGATCCGTTGTTGCGAGACACTAATGATTGTCGATCTGCACACCCACACGACCGCCTCCGATGGCACACTTGATGCACCCCGCTTACTGCTCGCGGCAGCGGCGGCCGGGATTGAGCTGCTGTCGATCACGGATCACGATACGCTCGCCGCCTATACGAACCTCCCGCCGGCGGGCGTCGGCGCGCCGCGGCTCGTCGGCGGGATCGAGTTATCCACGCAGTGGCGCGGCTGCGGCATTCACGTCCTGGGCTTGAACGTGGCACTGACGGGCGACGCGATGGATGCCGCGACGACGTTCCAGGGCGCCGCGCGGTTGCAGCGCGCGGAGAAAATCGCCGAACGGCTGGAGAAAGTTGGCGTTCAGAACGCACTCGACGGTGCGCGGGAGCACGCCCATGGCGGGCAGCTCGGACGCCCGCATTTCGCCCGCCATCTCGTCGCCAGCGGCTTCGTGAGGGATTTCGGCCAGGCGTTTCGGAAATACCTCGGTGCCGGCAAAATCGGCGACGTCAAGCAACACTGGGCGCCGCTGGAACAAATCGTCGAGTGGATTCGCGACAGCGGCGGGACCGCGGTGCTCGCTCATCCCGGACGCTACGGGCTCACGCACACGCGCCGCAACGCGCTTATTGCCGATTTCGCCGCGCTTGGTGGCACCGGGCTCGAACTAATCTCCGGTCGTCAGGAACCTTCGTTGACGGCGACGCTTGCCACTGCCGCGGCGAAACTCGGCTTGCTCGCGAGCTGCGGCTCGGACTTCCACCATCCCGGACAACCCTGGGCGCAGCTGGGCATGCCACTCGCACTGCCGCATGCCTGTCGGCCCGTATGGGACAGCTGGTAAGCATCACCGCGCGCCGGGTTCACCCGGCGGCTCCGCCGCCATAAGCCAATCTTACGCGGCGATTCAGGTGTCCGCGCCAACTTCGACCACGATGCGCCCAATCGCGGCACGCGCGGACAACAATTCAAACGCTTCGTGGACTGCCTCAAACGGCAGGCTCACATGTACCCTGGGATGAAGCAGCCCCTCGCCGGCGAGGGCAAGCAGCGCGCGATTTACGCGCTCACCACCCGCCGCATCGACGCGCCCGAACTCACCCGCCCGCACCCCGACGAGTGCAATTTGCTTGATGAGGACGTAATTCGCCGCGACCTGGGGAATCCGGCCGCCGGCAAATCCGATCACCAGCATACGCCCGAACGGCGCCAGGCAGCGCAGCGCCGCATCGAAACAATCGCCACCAACCGGTTCGAATACGACGTCGACGCCGCGGCCCTCGGTGAGGTGTTTTACGTTATCGCGCAAATCCGCGTAGTCGATCGCGGCGTCGGCGCCGGCCGCCTCCGCGGCACGCCGTTTCGACGCACTCGACGCCACCGCAATCACGCGCGCGCCGAGCACTTTGCCCAACTCCACGGCCGCGAGACCTACCCCGCCGGCGGCACCGGTGACGAGCAGGGTTTCACCCGCGCACAAGGCGCCGCGTTCAACGAGCGCGACATAGGCAGTCTTGTAGGCGGTCTGGAACGCGGCCCCGGATTGAAACGTGAAGCCGGGCGGCAACGGAAAGCACGCGCTCGCTGGCGCGACCACCTGCTCGGCGAAGGCACCGGTAAGGACGGAACCGAGTACCGGGTCGCCGACAGAAAACTGCTCGACCCCGGCACCGCAGGCGAGCACGCGGCCGGCAAATTCGCTGCCGGGGATAAACGGCAAGACGGGTTTCCGCTGGTATTTGCCCTGCACCGTCAACAAGTCAGGGAAACCGACCGTAAAGGCATGGTTTGCAACCAGGATCTCACCGGCAGCGGGCGCCATCGCCGGCACCGTTTGCATGACGACATCGCTAATGTCACCGAAACGGGTGCACAGGTGGGCGCGAAAGCCGTGAGCCCTGCTCACGTGCCGCGCGCGCCGGCGACGTCAGCGAGCCGCAACTTGTATTGTTCTTTCGCTTTCACTTAATCTGCCCAATTTACCGTGGAACTCCGCCGATGCCGGAATTGAGTGAACTCGCTGCGGACATTGCCGCGACCCTGAAACAACGCGGCGAAACAGTCGCCGTCGCGGAATCATCGACCGGCGGGCTTATCTCCGCATCACTGCTCGCGGTGCCGGGTGCGTCGGCGTATTACCTTGGCGGCACGGTCGTCTATACCATCGAAGCACGCCGGGCGCTGCTCAATATAGCGGATGACGTGCTCAAGGGCATGCAACCGCTCAGCGAGGACTACGTCACGCTGTGCGCGCAATCGATGCGCACGAACCTGGGTGCAACGTGGAGCATTGCGGAACTCGGCGCCACCGGGCCGGCCGGCACCCGCTACGGCCACCCGCCCGGCATCAGCGTGTTCGCTATCGACGGACCGGTTACGTTGACGCGGCGCGTCGAAACCGGTCACGGTGATCGCGAGCAAAATATGTGGACGTTCGCCACAACCGCTTTCGAATTGATGCGGCAAGCGCTGGCCGAAGCACCCTGAAGAGTGTTCGATCTCCGGCAACTCCCGCGCTTTGCTTTACTGAGGAACAACCTATGAAAATCGACACCCTGATGCCGGCAGCGGCACCGGATGTAGCCCAACAGGCCGCCCGCGACATTGAAGCCGCCGGCTACGACTGCGCGTGGACTTTCGAAGCCACGAACGACGCGTTCTTTCCCCTTGCCTATGCTGCCGCCGCGACAACGAAACTCGAGATCGGCACGAATATCGCCGTGGCGTTCGCGCGCACACCGTTTTCGATGGCTCAGACGGCGTGGGACCTGCAGAAATATTCCAATGGTCGCTTCCGCCTCGGCCTCGGCACCCAGGTCCGCGCGCATGTAGAACGGCGCTTCTCGGCCGCATTCGATCATCCCGCGGCGCGGGTCACGGACTACATCCGCTGCATGCGTGCGATCTGGGATACATTCCAGAACGGTACACGCCCCGATTACGACGGCCCGTTTTATCGCTTCAAACTGATCAACCCGTTTTTTAATGCGGGGCCGATCGATCATCCGAACATTCCGGTCTATCTGGCCGGCGTCAACCCGCGCATGTGTCGCGCGGCAGGCGAGGTGGCCGATGGCTTTCATGTACACCCGATGAATTCACCAAGCTACCTGCGTGAAGTTGTCCGCCCGGCACTCGATGAAGGCGCGAGAACGCGCGGCTTGTCGGTCGACGATTTAGAGCTCTACGCGCCGATCTTCGTCATAACCGGGGAAACCCAGGCGGACCAGGATGCGATGGAACAGAGCGTGCGCCAGCAGATTGCCTTTTACGGCTCCACACCGAGTTATGGCGCCTTGCTCGAACATCATGGTTTCAATGATCTCGGACGCAAACTCAACGGACTCATGCGCGAAGGCGATACCACGGCAATGGCGCGAGCGGTTCCGGACGAGCTGCTCGAACACGTCGCCGTCATCTGTAAACCCGGCGACGTCGGTCGCCAGCTGCGCGAACGCTACGACGGGCTCCTCGACCGCGTCTCGCTGTATATGGCAATGTCCGGCAGCAGCGGTTTCGATCGCTATGACGAACTGATTACCGCCGTACACGCGGCCTGAAGCGGGAGTCCGGGGCGATGGAATCGATCACACTCGTTGCCGACGCGATTCATCGCCCGGATGAACCGCGACATTTCATGGAATTCATGTTCCCGGACGCGCGTTGGCTTGCGCGCATTACCGATATTGTCGTGGCGGATTCCACCCGGGTGTTGAAGCTCGCCGAGGTCGGCTTTCACATCTACGACCCGGTGATCTATTTCCCGCTCAGCGATACGGCGATGGCGCACTTAGAAGCAACGGAGAAATCGACACATTGTCCACTGAAGGGCGACACGCATTATTACGATTTCGTCGCCGGCGACGAGCGCCGCCCCGAAATTGCCTGGCGCTACGCGAAACCACTCCCGTTCGCCGAAAAATTGCGGGATTACGTCGCGTTCGACCGGCGCCAGGTGACGCTATCACAGGCCTGAAGCGGCTCTGGTGCAACCATTGACGTCGGGCGCTGTCGGAGTATTCGACAAGCGCGCCGCATTCTATAAAATGCGCGCACCGCGAATTAGCGCGGACCTTCCGCACCCGACTGGAACCCACACACCATGAACAATCGCTCAGCCTCTTCGCAAGTCTACGCCCGGGGCTTTGCAGGCATGCTCGCCTTTTGCCTGCTATCCGCCCTGTCCGTCAGCGCCATCGCAAATGCCGAACCACCCGCCGCAAGTACGGCGCGTTCCGCGCTCGAATCGATCGCCGTGCGCATGGTCAGCGCGTTGCAGGATCCCGCCCTGCGTCAGGATGAACGCCAGCTCGAACAACTCGTTCGCACGGAACTCGTACCGCACATCGATTTCCGCGTTTCCTCGAACCTCGTTCTCGGACCACACTGGAACGACGCCAGCGAAGCGCAGCGCGCGGCGTTTATCGACGAATTCCGCGCGTTTCTCGTGCGGTTTTATACCAGCGCACTGGCGAGTCACGTCGACAGCAAGGAGATACCGGTCGATATCATGTCGTTTCGCGAAGAACCCAGAGTGAGGGATGCACGGCAGGTATTCGTCCGCTCCTACATCACGCAGGCCGATGGCGCAGAAGTTGCGGTTGAATACCGCATGTTCTGGCGCGACAGCTGGAAGGTCATCGACGTCAGTGTCGCCGGCATCAGCATGGTGCAGAACTACCGCAGCAACTTCACCACAACAGTCAAGCAGCAGGGACTCGATGCACTGATTGCACAACTACAGGAACGTAACCGCTCGTTCGCCGCGAACTGAACCGTGCCGCGGATCCCCTACGTCGATGCGGACATCGCGGAACCGGCAGCGCTGGTCAACGCGATTCGCGAACGCCGCGGCGGCGAGTTGTTGCATCTCGATCGCGTGTTGCTGCACAGCCCCCCGTTCGCCGCCGGCTGGAACGAATTCCTCGGCAAGGTCCGTCGCGATTTGGCCTTGCCGGCCCGGCTCATGGAACTCGCGATTTGCGTGGTTGCGGTGCTGAACCGGGCCCACTACGAGTTTAGTCACCACGAACCCTTGTATGCCGCTGCCGGCGCCGGACGCGCCGAGCTCGATGCCCTGCGCGGTCTCGACGATGCAGCGGCTGATTTGTCCGCATTCGACGCGGCGGAGCAGGCCGTAGTCAGACTCACACGCGAGTTGACGCAGCAAGTGCATATCACTGCGCCAACGTACGCCGCCGCGCGCCGATGCCTGGGTGATGATCGACAGATGCTTGAACTCGTTGGTGTCGTCGCGGCGTACAACATGGTGTCAAGGATGCTCGTCGCATTCGACATCGAACCGGAGCGCTGAAAGTCGCGCGTCGGGCAAACCGGACGTCGCGGCGGCTGCTTCCATTTCGCGTTCGGCGCTCACACGACGGCCGCGAGCGTTTTGTCATCACCCGGACCTGTATTACTCTTGCCTCATGTCGATTCGCCGTATGCTGCTTCCCGTCCTGTTTTTTGCCGCCGCCCTGCTCCCGGCCGCCGCCAGCGCCCAGGCACCGCTCGCCCCCGACGGCTCGCCCCTCGAACTCACGGATGTTGTGGGTCAGGGACAGTGGGTGATGGTGAATGTCTGGAGCCCGGGATGTGCGCATTGCCTCCGCGAGCTACCGGCGCTGATCAGGTTTCACGCGGATAATGCGGCCGGGGCAACAGTGTTGGGACTGGCGGTGGACTATCCCGGTTTCGGCGCCGTCAACCCGGATGCGCTGGCGCGGTTCCTGGTCGAACACGGGGTTAATTTCCCGAATCACCCTGGCGATGGCGCAAGCGTCGGCGCATTCCTCGGCGAAACCATCGATCTCGTGCCGGTGACCTTCGCCTACGATCCGGACGGACGCCTCGTGGCGCGCTGGCACGGGGTTGTCACGGAGCGTGATCTGCTGGAAATTATCAACGACTTCACCCCGGCCGCCCGATGAGCGACGAGCCCACTATCACCCCGACGATCGGCCGCGACCTGCAACCGGATCCGGCAGTGCTGGACTACGACCTCGAGCACGCCCTCTCGGCGATCGTGAGCGTACGGTCGCGCGTTCCCGATGATGCCTTTACCGCACAAATCCTAGGTACGGAGCGTAACGGACACGCGGTCAGAATTGATGACAACGGCCTGCTCGTGACGATCGGTTACGTGATTGCTGAAGCCGAGGAAATCTGGCTCATCGCGGCCACCGGCGAAGCCGTACCGGGGCACGTCGTCGGGTACGACTATGAAACCGGATTCGGTCTGATCCAGACGCTCGGACGCATGGCACTGCCAACGCTGGAACTCGGCGACTCCGAGGCTCTGTACGCGGGGCAGTCGGTCGTTGTGGCCGGCGCCGGCGGGCTCGATGAGACGCTGACCGCAACCGTGGTCGAGAAACGCGAATTTGCCGGCTACTGGGAGTACGTGCTGGACGAGGCGATTTTTACCACCCCGCCGCATCCAAACTGGGGCGGCGCGGCGCTGCTCGGCCACGATGGTCGACTCGCCGGTATCGGCTCTCTGTACGTCGAAAACGTCACCCCCGCGGTTGCCGCGGGCAACATGGTGGTGCCGATTAATATCCTGAAGCCGGTGATGGCCGAGATGCTGCAATACGGCACCACGTTGAAACCTGCACGCCCGTGGCTTGGCATCTTCGTTACCGAGGCCGACGAAAATCTCGTTGTGGCCGGCGTCCTCGACGGCGGACCGGCCGAGCGCGCAGACGTGCGTACAGGCGATGTCATTATCGGCGTCGACGGCCAGCGCGCGCACAGCCTCGCAGCGCTGTTTCGCGCCATCTGGGCTTACGGTGAGGCCGGCAGCCGGATCCCGCTCGTGCTGTATCGCGATGGCGCGGCGTTCGATGTCTACGTCGACTCGATCGATCGCCGCGCGCAGTTCAAATCACCGGATCTCCATTGAGCGCCGCAGCTGGGCCCGACGCCCTGTTTTTCGCCAGCGACAATGGCTCTGGTATCCACCCCGAGATTCTCGACGCGATCGCCCGCGCGAACACCGGCACAGCCACGGCGTACGGTGACGACCCCTACAGCGCCAGGGCGATCGCCGCCCTGCGCGAGGCTTTCGGCGCCGCGGTCGAGGTGTATTTCACGTTTGGTGGCACCGGCGCGAACGTGCTTGGCATTGCCTCGGTAGCGCGATCGTTCCATGCCGTTTACTGCGCCGACTGCGCGCACATCTGGGCGGACGAATGCAGCGCCCCGGAGAAATTCTTCGGCGGCAAACTCGTCCCGGTCCCGTCCCGCGCGGGCAAAATCACGCCCGCCGCGGTTGCCGCCGCCATCGGCGACAGCCGCGGGGTGCACCACGCCTTGCCGCGCGTGGTCTCGATAACCCAGGCGAGCGAACGCGGCACCCTGTACACGGCGGCAGAAACGCGCGCGCTCGCGGATTTTGCCCACGGCGCCGGCATGTTGTTGCACGTAGACGGGGCGAGATTCGCGAACGCGGCAGCGGCGCTCGAGGTGTCACTCGCGGAAATTTCCACCGATGCCGGGGTCGACATCCTCAGCTTCGGCGGTACGAAAAATGGCTTGATGCTGGGTGAGGCCGTGATCTACTTCGATCCGGCACTCGCTGCCGATGCCGGTTTTCTGCGCAAGCAGACAACGCAACTCGCGTCGAAAATGCGCTTCATAGCGGCGCAATTCGAGGCTTTGATGACGCACGATCTGTGGCGCCGTAACGCAAGGCATGCGAACGCAATGGCCGCCCGTCTTGCCGCCGCGCTCACCGATATTCCGGGCGTTGAACTCGAGTGTCCGGTGCAGATCAACGCATTGTTCGTACGGCTCGACCCGCGCTACATAGTGCCCTTGCTCGAGCGCAGTCGTTTCTATCTGTGGGATGAGCGGCGCGGCGTGGCCCGCTGGATGACATCTTTCAATACCACGCCTGCCGAGGTTGATGCCTTCGTTGCGCTCGTGCGCGAGGTTGCCGACCGCTTCAAACCGACCTAACGAGCACGACTTTCCTGCCGGAGCCAGCGTCATGAAGATCTCGATCCCGGACCTTGCGCAGTACGATTTCGACAGCGACTACCAGGCCATTTACGACATGGCGTTTCGCTATGCGCGCGAGGAACTCTATCCCTTGTGCGAACGAATGGACACGGAAGACTGGTTTCCGGAAGAAGCATTCCGCGCCCTGGCGGAGCAGGGCTTGCTGGGTACGACCGTGGCCGCCGAATTCGGTGGGCCCGAACTTGACATCCTCGCGCAATGTTTCATCTGTGAGGCGCTGTCGTACTGGAACCACACGGTGGCGGCGTCATTCCTCGCAAGCGACAACCTGTGTCTGCACAACCTGACGCACAACGCGAATTCCCTGCAGAAACAAACATATTTTCCACGCTTCACGAGCGGCAAGGCGATCGGCGCGCTCGGCATGACCGAGCCCGGCGCCGGTTCCGACGCGCTCGGCAGTATGGCGACCACCGCGCGCCGCGAAGGTGACGACTACGTACTGAACGGACGCAAGCTGTTCATCACGAACGGCCCGGTTGCCGATGTTTTGCTCGTATACGCGAAAACAGCGCCGGACCGCGGGAACAAGGGCATTTCCGCCTTCATCGTCGAGAACACGTTCCCGGGATTCACGGTCGCGCAGAAGCTCGACAAAATGGGCTGGCGCGGCAGCCCCACGGGCGAACTTGTATTCGATGATTGCCGCGTACCGGCGGGCAACCTCGTGGGCGAGGAAAACCACGGCGCCGGAATCATGATGAGCGGACTCGACATCGAGCGCACGATCGGTGCTTTCTATTGCCTCGGCATGACCCAACGCGCGCTCGACATCACCGTCGAGTACGCGACTTCACGCGTGCAATTCGGCAAGCGGATCGGGGAATTTCAGATGGTGCAGGCCATGCTCGCCGACATGTATACCGACGTTGAAACCATACGTGCGATCACGTATCAACTTGGGCGCGAGATTCGCACGATCCAGCCGGGCGCGAGCGGCCGCGGCGAAATCCACAAACGCAGCGCGGCCGCGGTGCTGCATGCGGGCCGCGCGAGTATGCGGGTACTCGATAACGCCGTGCAGTTACACGGTGGCATGGGGTTCATGCGCGAAAGCGAGGTCAACCGTCTCTATCGCAGTGGCAAGGTGATGGAAATCGGCGCCGGGACGAACCAGGTGCGTCAGATTATCATCGCGGCGGAACTACTACGCTAGGCACGCCGGTTCGCGGGGTGCGCGAACCGGTGCGTGCCATTTTTGGATATCAGCCGGGCTTGGCCAGTGCGTCGTCGGCGTCGTTCCGCTCAATCAAGGCAAGCGCGGCACGCAAGGCGTCGATCCGGTTCTCAAAATACGTATCGCTCGGGATGCAGTGATCCGCGTTCAGACCGGCGAGGTCCGCGCGTACTTCCTTGCTCATACCCGTACAGTAAACGCGCTTGTTCTGCAGCCGTGCATCACAGGCTATCGTCTCCACTGCGCGGGCCGCCGATACGTCGATGAACGACAGGCGCGAGAAGTCGAGTATCAGCGCGCGGGCTTCGTGCGACGAGCGCTCACGCACCGTGTGACCAAGGTCCGCCGCCGCGCCGAAGCTCAACGGCCCCGAAAACTCGAACAACATGATCCGATCCCGCGCCTGGGCGAGGATTTCCCGCTCTTCGGCGGTGGTCTCTATTTCGCCGATGTCCGATAACTGGTCGTCGGCAAGCATCTTCACGAACGCGAGGGCCGCGAGGACAACCCCGGTAACGACTGCCGTAATCAGATCCACGAAGACCGTAAGACCCAACACGAGCGCCATGAGAACGAGATCCCAGCGCGGTCCCTTGTGCGCGTGTTTCAGGTAGGAGAAATCGACAATGTCGTAACCCACCTTGATCAGAATGCCGGCGAGCACCGCGTGGGGAATGCGTTCGGCGAGCGGCGCCAGGCTGATCACGACGGCAAGGAGTAACAGCGCATGGATCATGCCGGAGATCCGGGTCTTGCCGCCCGTGCGGATGTTGACCACGGTACGCATGGTCGCCCCGGCGCCGGGGATCGCGCCAAACAATCCGGCAATCGTGTTCCCGACACCCTGGCCGAAAAGTTCACGATTGGCGTTGTGTCGGGTGCGCGTCATGTTGTCGGCAACGAGCGAGGTCAACAGGCTGTCAATGGCGCCGAGGAGCGCGAGGATAAATGCCGCCTCGAGCGCGATAAAGATTGTGTCGTGGTTAAACGCCGGGATAACGATCGAGGGGAAACCCGTTGGAATATCGCCCAGCACGGGCGCGCCCGGCAGTACGAGGCTCAATAGTGTACCCGCGACGAGCGCCGCCAGCGGCGCCGGCATGAATTTGCCCCAGCTTTGCGGCCAGCTGAAGATCATGACGAGGCACACCACCCCGATCGTCAGCGCCGCAAAGTTCGGGTCCATGACAGCATCGGGCACTGCCGTCAGCGCCGGGATCGTGCCACTTTCTTCGGGTTCGTGTCCGAACAGGCGCGACAGCTGCAATGCAATGATGATGCAGCCAATGCCGCTCATAAACCCTGAAATTACCGGGTATGGTACGAGCCGGATGTACTGGCCAAGTTTCAGAAAACCGAAGATTATCTGTAACAAGCCGGCGAGAACAACGGCTCCGAATACGAGCGCCAGGTCCCCGTGCAGGGTTGCGAACACGCCGGCGAAAACAACGATCATCGGCCCGGTTGGCCCGGACACCTGCGATTCCGTGCCGCCGAACAGCGCGGCAAAAAAACCGACAATAATCGCGCCCCAAAGTCCGGCGATCGGGCCGGCGCCCGATGCTTCGCCGAACGCAAGCGCAAGTGGTAAGGCAACGACCCCCGCGGTGACTCCGCCAAAGACGTCGCCGCGAATGTTCGAAGTATCGAAATAGCTCATGATGGTCTGGTGCTCCGTTTATATGCCGTTACGTCTAGCTAGCGCCCGCTCCGGCATGTTCGGGATAACGTTCCGCAACCGACATAAAGCTATCGCTGGCTTCGTCGTAGGCATGAACTTCACCGGACGCGATGTCGTATACCCATCCATGCAACTGCAGATCCCGTTTCGCCAGTCGGGTGGCGACCGTCGGATGCGTTCTCAGATGCTGCAGCTGCAACTTCACATTCTGCTCCAGCAGCATCCACATGCGTTGCTTCTCGTCGAGTTCCTCGCCGAGCACGTTGACGATATCGACGGCGGCCTTGCAGTAGCCAAGCCACTCCTTCATGTGGGGAAGTGCGTCGAGTCCGTCGAGGTTCATCGCGCCCTTCATCGCGCCACATTCCGTGTGACCACACACGACGATATGCGGAACCTGAAGCGCCGCGGCCGCGAACTCAACCGCAGCCGTCATTGCGCCCGTATTGTTCGTATGTGGCGGGACGATATTGCCGGCGTTGCGGCAGATGAACAGTTCCCCCGGGTCGGTTTGCGTAATCATGGCGGTTTCGATCCGGGAATCCGAACATGTAATGAATAATGCTTCCGGAGACTGGCCGAGGCTCAGCTTCTCAAAAAACTCGCGCTTTTCGGGAAATACATGCTGTTGAAACTTAACAACACCGGCGGCAAATTTGGGCATTAGTGACTCCTGGTTTTCTTGCAACAAATAATCAGATCAATAGCGGCTACTGCGACCACAAACGACGCGCAGCGTTCAGTTTCGACTTCGGCAACACCTGGGCGCGTCCTTCGAGAAAGGCGACGCCGTCGATGATCCACTGAGCGATCCCCGGTTGCGTAAGATGGTAGCGGTGGTGCCGCCCGTCCCGTTGCTCCTCAACGAGCCGGTGGGCTTTCATCAGGCTCAGGTGTTGCGACACTCGCGGCCCCGGAAGACCAAGCGTCTCAGCGAGTGTATTTACGTCCTTCTCCCCGTGCTGCATGTCCTCGATCAGACGAATCCGATCGGGATGAGCGAGAACCTTGAATACCTCAGCGAGTTCTTTCGCAACGACCTGTCGACTCGGCATCGCCATACTCCATTGTTTTTGTTTCGCGGCGGATGCATGCGGCAGCTTCACCGGACACAACCATTATTTATTATGTGCATACGGATATATCTGCATATCTACGCAGATTAACGGCTGCATGATAGTCAAAATCCACGAAATTACAAGCCCTGATCCCGTAGAATTACGCCTCAACCACCCCGCCTTGCCCGCGCCAGGCGGAAACATCTGAGCAGGAGAGACGAGAAACCGTGACGAACGCATCAACGAACCCTGCGGCGGACACGACCGCCGCAGACGCCAGGGACGGCACGCACGAGCCAGAGCGACCAGTGAGCAGTATCGGTATTGCCGGTGGCGGTCAGCTCGCGCGCATGCTGATTGAAGCCGCCGGGGATCTCGGCCTGCGCACCGTCGTACTCGATCCCGACGCAAACTGCTCGGCCTCGACTTGTGCGGATGAATTCCTCGTTGGTGGCTTCGAATCCGCGAGCGACCTGACCCGACTCGCCCACGCCACCGATGCACTTACGTTCGAGATCGAACGCGTCGACGCCACAGTCCTGGAAACGCTGGAACATGCCGGCTTTACGATCAGCCCCTCCTCACGCGTACTCGCGACGATCCAGGACAAACTGGTGCAGAAACGTTTCCTCGAAGCGTTATCGATACCAACCCCGGCGTTCCGCCCCTTCGACCCCGACATCGATGAACCCGCCCTTCCGTGCGTGTGGAAGGCACGACGTGGCGGCTACGATGGTCGCGGCGTGGCGGTGATCCGCAGCCGCGACGACATTGCCGGCCTGCCCCGGGTGGCCGCGATGACGGAGGAACTCGTCGATTTACAGCACGAATTCGCCATCATCGTTGCGCGCGGCGCCAACGGAGAGAAGAAGTGTTACCCGCTGACAGAAATCCACATGGACCCCGCCGCGAATGTGCTCGACACCGTTGTCGCACCCGCTGCCGCGGATCCGGCAGTGGTAGACATTTGCCGCGGGTATGCTTGCGACATCGCTGATGCGCTCGAGTACGTCGGAGTGCTCGCGATTGAGCTGTTCCTCGATGGTAACGGCGAAATTTCCGTCAATGAACTCTCGCCGCGCCCGCATAATTCCGGACATTACTCAATCGAGGCCTGCGCAACGTCGCAGTTTGCCCAGCATCTGCGTGCCGTGGCGGGACTGCCGTTGGGATCAACGGATCTGGAGACCCCTGCCGCGTGCTTCAATCTGCTTGGCCCTACGGATCCCGCCGTTGTCGACAAACTCGCGCGCCGCGGCGTCCTCGGTGTGGACGTATTCGTTCACGACTACGCTAAGATCCCGCTGAGTCCGGGACGCAAGGTCGGACACGTCACCGTAACGGCCTCGACTGCCGACGAGGCAGCTGCCAGGGCAGCGGCGATAAAACTTGCGATCGCCAGGGAGAATTAACCAATGACAACAAGTTCCGTGCGCGTTTCCATCGTTATGGGCAGTCAGTCCGATTTGCCTGTCATGCGGGAAGCCGGCGCATTCCTCGCGGAAATCGGCATCGCGCACGAGCTCGACATCGTGTCCGCCCATCGCACCCCGAAGCGACTCCATGATTACGCCGCCGGCCTCGCGGATCGCGGCATCGAAGTTGTTATTGCCGGTGCGGGGGGCGCAGCGCACCTGCCCGGCATGATCGCGGCGGCAACCGTGGTGCCGGTGATCGGCGTGCCGGTCGCAACGACGAAACTTGACGGTTACGACTCGCTGCTTTCCATCGTACAGATGCCGAAAGGGGTTCCCGTAGCCACCGTCGCTATCGACAATGCAGGCAACGCCGCGGTCCTCGCTGCCCAAATCATCGGCGTGTACGACCGCGATGTCCGTAACAAGCTGCTCGACTACAAGACCCGGCTGGAAGAAAAAGTGCTCGCCATGTCCGCCGAATGCGCCTATACGCGCGGACCCGACGACGCCTGAACCGCCACCGGCGGCCGCGCTGCGAGCCTGGGAAACGAATGCGTTATCGCTGGCAGGAAGCGCTTGTCAGCGTCTTGCCGTGACCCACGATGATCGAGGGATCTGCCTTCAAACGCCGCATCCTGCTCGTCATGCGACAGAATACGCCCGCCGCGACATTGCGTGAGTCCCGCTCCGGTGTAGCCGGTGCGACTCGGCCCGCGCTACGCTGCGTGGCGCAAGCGAGCGCAGACGCCGGCAAGCGCCGCGGGGTCCCGTGTCCGGCAACAATCCCCCCTTCGCGTTGGCCATGCGCTGCGTTGGCGCCAACCTTGAAGCGTGGATTGCCTCGCGGCCGCTAATCTCTGCGCAACCGCGCCTGCCTGCCGAAACCCTCATAGCGACCCCGCAATCCGGATCGGAGCGTATGCGGGCAAATGTCATCGCGCTGTCACATACATTCCCGATAATCCCCGCCGTCGTGTGATGGACCTGCATTTGTGCGTGGCCCGCACCGGATTCAATCGCTGAAAAAACCTGACGGGGGAACACTATGATTTCGCAGCGACTGCGCGCTCTAGCGCTAAACTTCGCCACGGCTGCGGCACTGTCCGTAGCCACGGTCAACGCAGCAGCAGCCGATCAGGCGCTGCTGGATATTCTGCTCGGTAACGGCGCCATCACGCAGGCCCAGTACAAGGAGCTGATGAAGAAACCCTCGCTCAGCAGCGCGGATTTCGGGGCCTCCCCCGCGGCTCCAGTCGCCAGTACGGCTGCGGTAGAAACACTCGTCGACGAGAAAATTGACGCCGCGCTCGACAAAAAGATTGCCGCGCGTATGGACGAGGCCGACACGGCGAAACTCGATGGCAAGATTACCGATCGCATCGCTGCGAAAATTGAAGAAGAATTCCCGGTCAAGGCAAGTTATACGGACAAGGGCTTTCGTCTCGAAACCCGCGACGGCAACTGGCAGACAAACTTGCAGTGGCGCGCGCAAATGCGCTACACGAACCCGACATCCGGCGACCCACGACAGGTAAGCCACTTCGACGACGACGCCGAAAGCACGTTCGAAAACCGCCGATTACGCATGAAGATCGGTGGCTTCGGCTATCGGCCGTGGCTCGGTTATTACTTCGAAGTCGATCTGCAACCCACGCGGGAGACGGATGACAGCAGCAGCTCAGCAAGCGCGCGCGTGATCGACTGGCGTATCACGGCCGAGAAATATGACTGGGCCAGCCTTCGGGTAGGACAGTGGAAAATCGATCATAACCGCGAGCGTGTCGATTCATCGGGTCGCCAGCAGTTTGTCGAACGGTCGATCGTCAATCGCATTTTTACGATCGATCGCCAGGTCGGTGCACAGCTGCGTGGTCACCTGTTCAAGAACAGCTGGGCGGACATGCGCTACTGGGCCGGCGTGTATACCGGTGAAGGCCGGGGCGTGAAGAACGACGACGGTGACATGATGTATGCGGGTCGATTGCAGTGGAACTTTCTCGGTCGCGATCTGAAATGGCGGCAAACGGACGTCGAATACACGGAGAAGCCCACCGGCAGCCTCGCCTTCGCTTACGCAACGCATGAAGGACGCTGCACCCGCTGGTCGTCCGGCGGCTGCGGCAATCTCGATGGCTTCGAAAGCCCCGCTACCGCGGCCGAAGGACAATTCGAGGTGGAAAGCATGGTGCAGGAGTTCGCGTTCAAGTGG
Organism: Gammaproteobacteria bacterium; assembly: GCA_965216305.1. Lineage (GTDB taxonomy): Bacteria > Pseudomonadota > Gammaproteobacteria > UBA11873. Next base: position 2,743,535 of record OZ244144.1, read on the forward strand.
CGCGGCTGGTCGGTGCAGGAAGAATTCCACTGGAAGACCGTCGAGGACAACGTGATGGGCACGAAGAACGACTTCACCGGCGCCTACGCGCAAACCGGTTACTTCTTCCACAACCTGTTCCCGGCCGTCCCGAAACCGCTCGAACTCGCGTTCCGCTATGCCTTCGTCAAGGAAGCCAACCGCTTCGATCGCGTTCTTGATAACACGCGACAGGAATTCACGATTGGCGCGAACTGGTTCATCGCCGGACACAACAACAAGTTCACGGTCGATTACTCTTACCTGACGCTCGAGGACGAGTTTCTGAATCGCGATGTCAATGACACCCGTGGACGGGTGCAATGGGATATCTCATTCTGAACCAGGGCACGTTCACCGTGCGGCGCCGGAGTACGGCGCCGCACGCTTTCTCCCGAACGAACGCTTCACTGGCTCCGTGTGCCATCGGCGCGAGGCACTCACCTTACGCCCGGTGAGAGGTACTGCAGGCGCGCTGCGTGCGCCTAGGCGGCCCCCACATCGAGTTGATCAACCGCCAGGCCCGCGCGGGCCGCCGCGCGCATGATCCGCATCTGCTCCGGGTGCGCTGTCTGTGCAAAATCCGCAACGCTGAGAACGTGGGTCGAGTACCACACCGCTTCGTATTCCGCCGCAACCGCTGCGTTCGAACCGAAGCGCGTTTCGTCGGGCCCGAAAATCCGGTGTTTCAATTCGAGTTGTTTCGCAACCTTGTCATTCGCGACGATTGCGCGCGCGTTCCCCACGCTCACGACTTCTACCGCCGGTACGTCCCACAGCGGCGCGTTCAGGGCGATATATTCCGCGAACTGCTCGCGCCAGACGTCCAGATCATTCTGCGAGCTCGGATCGAAGACCAGCAGGCGCGCAGGCTGCGCCCGATCGCAAAGTCTGAGCCAGCGACCAGGGAGGCGACAGTTCGCCGGCGCCTTCGCGAACAGACGCGCCATGTCCTCATCGGAATGTTCCGTGCGCCCGGCGCCAAAGCGCGCGACCTGAAATACCGTGTGTGGATATGCAGCAGCATATTCAATAAACGGGGTGACGTAGTTAGCGATCACCGCCAGCGACAACGGAGTGCCATCAGATGCAACGCTCGGAATCGCGTAAGCGTTGCTGGTGGGTCCCATCCGCGTTCCACTCGCGGCACCGTGCAGACGCACGGCCATGCGTCCCGATTCCGACTCATGCCTGCCATCGATGTCGGTGCCAAAGACAAATACGTGCGAAGGGGCCTGGTTTTTGATGGTCACGATGATTCCTGTCCGATCCGTGCAGCAGCGAATCGAGTTGTTGACGCTTGCGACCGCGCACTGCGTTCGTCGCTTCGTTAGCGGCAGCCGGCCGCCCGTGCTTGAACGCGCGGACAGGTAATCGAATGCACTCGGAACGCTACGGCCGGTTCGTTTCGCGGCTCGGCGCGCGCTAGCCCGCCGAACCAGAACAAAACGCAACAAGCGGGATCGGGGACGCCTTCACCGCCGCCCACGAACACCGATGACGCGTTATAGTAACGGCCGTTCCGAGTGCCTGCGGGGGAAATCCGCCATGCCATCCGTCCTTTGCCGTTCCCTGATCGGGCTCACGATTGCATTGTCTACAGCAGCGCTCGCCAGCGCCGAAGATGCCGTTGCCGTCGAAGCCGTCGCCGTCGCCGGCAGCGTCCAAATGCTCAGTGGCCGCGGTGGTAACGTCGCCGTCAGCAGCGGCGTCGACGGCGTACTTGTCGTCGATGACCAATATGAAACACAGTACGCGGCGATCGTCACCGCGATCAAAGCCATCACAGCGGCGCCCGTGCGTTTTTTGCTCAATACGCACTGGCACAACGACCACAGCGGCAGCAACGCGGCGATGAGCGACGCAGGCGCGATCATCGTCGCCCACGACAATGTCAGGCAGCGTCTGAGCACAGACCAGGTAATTGAATTCTTCCAGGCCGAACGGCTCGCTCCACCGCCTGCCGCGCTACCCATCATCACGTTCGCGCGGGACATCACGTTTCATTTCAACGATGATGTCATTCACGTTTTCCATGTCGACAATGCGCATACGGACGGGGATGCCGTCGTGCACTTTCGCGCGGCGAATGTTATTCACACCGGCGACGTCTTTTTCAATGGAATGTATCCCTTTATCGATACCGGCAGCGGGGGTTCGATCACTGGTGTTATTGCCGCAGTTGAGAAAGTTCTCGCGCTCGCGAATGACGCGACGAAAATTATTCCCGGACACGGTCCGCTGGCGGATAAACATGAACTCGAACAGTATCTCGCGATGCTGCGCGCGGTGCAGCGCGCGGTCGCGCACCTTATTGTGTCCGGCGCGAGCGAGCAACAGACGGTTCTCGCGCAGCCAACGGCGAGCTTCGATGCGACGTGGGGCGGCGGCTTTCTCGGCCCCGAGCGTTTCGTGCGCATGGTCTACGACAACATCAAGCGCGACACACTGCGCTGACCGCGAACGCGGGTGAGTAGCTTCGAAACCGCCGAGCAGTCGAAACCAGGGCTCGATTCGCTGCCGCTGATTGTCCTGCTGTCGTTCGTCTTCGGCATCGCCGCATTTGCGACAGATATGTATCTCCCGGCCTTCCCGGCGATTCGCGCAACTTTCGACGTTGCGCCGCAGGCGGTTCAGATGAGCATGTCCGTATTTCTCTACGGCAATGCGCTCGGCCATCTCGTCTTCGGTCCGTTGTCGGATCGTTACGGTCGCAAACCGGTGTTGATCGGTGGTCTCACGGCCTACGCCGGCGCAAGTTTCGGCTGCGCGCTGGCGCCCGACATCGCCGCGTTCCTCACCTTACGTGCCTTGCAGGGTGCAGCGGCCGCAAGCGGCCCTGTGCTCGTACGGACCCTGATTAACGATCGCCTGCCCCGCGAACGCGCGGCGCAAACGCTTGCACTGCTCACGGGAACGATGGCATTCACGGCCATGCTCACCCCGAGCCTTGGCGGCTGGCTCGTGCAGTTCTATCCGTGGCAGTGGCTTTTCGGCGGCCTCGGTATCACCGCGGTAATCCTCGTTGGACTTTGCAGTGCGGGGATTCCGGAATCGTTACCCGCAGCACAACGCTTGCGGGAATTCGGTCCACGTTCAGTACTCGCGGCGTACCGCGGCATTGCCGGCAGTGCGCGCTTCTGGAGCTACGTGTTACCGCCGTCATTCATGTTCGCCGGCGTGTTTGCTTACGCGGCGGTGAACAGTTTTCTTCTCATCGATGAGCTCGGTATCGCGGAACGCCACTACGGCCTGAGTTATTCCATTGCCGCCGGTGCCTTCGTCAGCGGCTCGCTGGCCGGGCGCACGCTCGTCCGTCGCGTAGGCATCGAGCGGGCACTCGTCACCGGCCTCGTATTCGGGTTTTCATCCGCGCTCGCGGCATTCATCGCCAGCGCCTGGTTCGCCTCGCTGTCGGTTGCCCTCGTCATGATTCCCGGGATCTGCATGTTTTTCTCGGCGGCACTGATCCTGCCGATCGGATTCTCCGTGGCGGTCAGCCTGTTTCCCTTGCATGCCGGCAGTGCCAGCGCGCTGGCGGGCTTCACCCAGATCGGATTCGCTGGCGCGAGCGCGGGCATCGCCGCCATGTTGTACAACCAGACGACCCTCCCCCTGCATGGATTCACTTTCGTATGCTGCGCGAGTGCGGTTACATGCTACGTTGCCGGCGCCCGCTTCCGGCGCAGCTGATGCCACGACGCCTGGGAGCGCGCGGGATTCGCAGTCACGATCACACAGCTTCTTCGCGGCCGGCTCGCAATTGTCCTTATTATTGCGCCGTCACCACGGCAACAAACTACCGTTGGAATGACGGAACTCGGGCGGGGTACCGGCGTGCAGCGCGTCGACTTGCTCGATCAGACCGGCCGCGGAAATATCCGGCGTGATGAATTCGCCCACCCCGGACACGCCCCGTGTCATGTCCGTCGCAACCTGCCCCGGGTGCAACAGCATCACGGCGATGCCATGGGGTCGCAGTTCATGGTAGAGGTTGATGCCAAGCATGTTCGCGGCGCATTTCGACATGCGATAACCGTACAGGCCACCGCTGCTGTTTTCCGACAGGGACCCGACCCGGCTCGTGATCACGCCAAGCTTGCTACCGGCCGCCAGTCGCGGCATCAAGGCGTCGACAACCCGCAGCGGACCGAGCGCGTTCACATCGTAGGCATGCAGCATGCGCGCGTAATCGAACTTCCGCCAGCGCTCCGGCGCAAATGTGCCGGCATTGCTGATCAGGATCGTCAGGGTTGTGTCGCGAAGTTGTTCGCCAAGCGCTGACAGACTCGCCATGTCCGTGACGTCCACGTTCGGGGCCACCTCGATCCCCGCCGCTGCGAGATCAGCCCCATCGCCGAGGCAGGCTGCGATAGCCCGATCGCCACGGGCACGATATTGCCGCACCAACGCTGCCCCGATACCGCGGTCCGCCCCTGTTACGAGTACCGTATCCATCAACTCACCCTGAAATGCCGCTGGCGCCGGCCACCTTGTCGCGGGTGACGATCTCCACGATGCGGCCCGCTTTCATGCTGCCGAGGATTATGCTCGAGAATCGCTCGCTTTGCGCCAGTGCAGCACGCGCGACCTTGCGCGCGATCAGTTGCAGTTCGGCGTCGTCGACCATATTGATCAATGGAATCACGCGCGCCCCGCCCACCCCTTGCAGCGCCCCGCGCGGATGCGCCAGCAACGCCGCCACATGTCCCGCTTCTATCCGGGCTCCCGGCGCGATACCGAGCAATGCGGTCAGGCGTTCGGGGCGATGGGCGATTCGATCATCGAGCGGGCGGCCGACCGCCTTGATCGAGACCACCGGGATCACCGTCGAGGCGAACCCGGGGATCACCGGTTCGTATTCACCCGGAGCCTTGATCCAGCGTGCGCGAGCGCCGTCCGCCTTCACCACGCACACATCGAACCGGCGTTCGCGGGCAATGTCCCGCAGCCGCTCGGCAGCGAGACCGCCAACCCGTTTCGGCGTTGCGATATCCGTTGCGATCGCAACCACGCGCGCGTCATCCGTTGCCGGCACTCGCGCCTGCGGATCAGACAAGGTGACGATTTGATCCACACGCGCACGATCATACGGGTACATGTGCGACGTCGACGACAACAGCACGCGTCCGCGATGGGCCGCCGCGAGCGCATACATCGTGGATTTCTTGCCGCCCGCGCCAACCAGGCAGACAAACCCCCTTTGCGCACCAAGCGCTTCTGGCAGCGTGTTGGTCATCCGCCGAAACGCGGTTCCTCGATACCCTGAATGCCGAGTCCGCGGATCCGAAACAACGAGCCGGCGCCGAACTGCGGTTTCACTTGCGGCGCAAAGTGATCGTGAACCGCCGGGTGCGCCACGCGCGCCATCGAGGTGACATAAATTTCATCGAGGTTCGGCCCGCCGAACGTCACACTCGTGATATTTTTAACCGGCATCCCGATCCGGCGCTCTACTTCACCGTCCGGCGTGTAGCGGATCAATTCACCACCGATAACCATTGCATTCCACACACAGCCTTCGGCATCAACGGTGGAGCCGTCGTAAAAACCCGGCTCCGATTCTGATGAGGCAAAGTCCCGTTTGTTGCTCACGCTACCGCTGTCGAGGTCGTAATCGTAGGCCCACATGATCTGCTGGAACGTGTCGGCAAAATAGAACGTGCTGTTGTCCGGACTCCAGCACGGCCCGTTAGAACACAGAATCTCCCCGTCGACGCGCGTCGTTTTCAGATCGGGGTCGAGGCGCCACAAACCGCAGATCTTCAGCTCTTCGAGATCGTCCATGCCGCCGGCGAAAAAGCGCCCGCGGCGATCGACTTTGCCGTCGTTCAGGCGGGTGCGGGGTTCGTCCGGTTCGATTTTTTCGATCAGCTCGAGCGCGCCACTGTCGAAATCGAAAAAGTAGAAACCGTCGTCCAGCGCGAGCACGGCACCCCCGTTCTTGCGCAGCGCCATGGCACCAACATCATGGTCGAGTGACCAGCTGCGCTTGTCTCCGGTGCGGGGATCGAGCCGCCAGATCGAGGGATTGCCGACCCGACGTCCGGTTCCGTCAACCCAGTACAACGCGCCCTCTTCCACATCCCACACCGGTCCTTCTCCGAGGTGATTGGCGTCGCTTGCAACGCACTCGATGGAATAACTCATGCCCGATTTTCTCCTTCAGCTCCTGCGCAGCCGCCGCTGCCGGGGCGGCTGGTTCGTGTGGTTCGAATGCTTCGTCGAAGGCAGTGTATGCCAGCAGCGAACGTCAATTGTACATTCGTTCAAATTCAAATAGCATTCAGTCGGCAAGCGGTTCCGAGTCGGTACCGCGCACCGGTACAGACGCTGGAGGTCACCCCCGCAATGGAAATGTCCGAGGAAATTCGTATCAATGCGCCGCGTGAACGCGTCTTCGCCGCGCTCAACGACATCGAAATACTCAAACAATCCATTCCCGGCTGTGAAGAACTCGAAGCGCTGTCACCGACGGAGTTCACTGCCGTCGTCGTCTCCAAGGTTGGTCCGCTGAAGGCACGATTCAAAGGCGGCGTCACCCTGACCGATGTTGTCGTGCCAGTGAGTTACACGATGGTCGGCGAAGGCAAGGGCGGACCGGCCGGCTTCGCAAAAATGCGTACCCATGTGCACCTCGACGATGAAGGCGACGTCACGCTCATGCGCTATGAAGTACAGGCTGATATCGGTGGTAAACTGGCCCAGCTTGGCGGCGCTCTGATTACAAAAACGTCGAAAAAACTGGCCGGCGTTTTCTTCAAGAACTTCGAGGCGATCGTGAGCGACGACAGCGCGCGCGATACCTGAGCGCCCCGCGGCGCGACAATTATTCGATTCACAGATCATCGGAACCGATATGGCAAGTTCACGCAAGGTTATCATTACCTGTGCGCCGACCGGCGCAATTCACACGCCGACGATGTCGCCATACCTGCCAGTAACTCCGGACGAGATAGCAAGCGCCAGTATCGAGGCGCATGCCGCGGGCGCCGCGATCATCCATTTACATGCCCGCGACCCGGAAACAGGCAAGCCAACACAGGACCCCGACGTTTTTCGCAAATTCCTGCCGCGGGTTAAAAGTGAAACCGACGCCGTCATCAACATTACAACCGGCGGCTCGCCACACATGACGGTTGACGAACGTTTGCGTCCGGCAACGGAATTCGCGCCCGAGGTGGCCTCGCTGAACATGGGTTCGATGAACATGGGCCTGTTTCCAATGTTGCAGCGCTACGACAATTTCCAGTATGACTGGGAAGTCGAACATCTCGAGAAAAGTCGCGACATGGTGTTCAAGAACACCTATCAGGACATCGAACGAATTCTGACGGTGTGCGCCGGCAACGGCACGCGCTTCGAATTCGAATGCTACGACACGGCACACCTGTACAACCTTGCGTATTTCCGCGATGCCGGGATCGTCAAGCCACCGCTGTTCATCCAGACCGTATTCGGTCTGCTCGGCGGGATTGGCGCGCACCCGGAGGATGTTGCGCACATGAAGCGCACCGCGGATCGCCTGTTCGGTATCGACTACGTCTGGTCGGTGCTTGGCGCTGGCCGCAACCAGTTGCCGGTCGCCGCGATGTCGGCGGCGATGGGCGGCAATATTCGCGTCGGACTCGAGGATTCACTCTGGGGCGGCCCGGGCCGGCTCGCGGAAGGATCCGCGGAACAGGTGCGGCTCGCGCGCAACATACTCGAGGGACTGTCACTCGAAATCGCGAGCCCCGACGAAGCTCGCGAGATGCTTCAGCTGAAAGGCGGAGATCAAATCAACGTCTGATTTACATCACGGGTGCCATTGCCGCGGCGCGCGGCAAGCGACACGCCTGCAATATCGAAGCGAGGTCGCTGAATGAAACGCCGCCAACTGCCGTCACGCCAAGCCCTGCACCACCTGCTCGCGCTGTTGTTGTGCCTGGCAGCATCCACCACCGCATTCAGCAGCCGTGCAGCGGCCCAAGCCCCGGAAGTCGTGGTGCGGGAATTGTTCGTTGAGATGATTGCGGAACTCGACGCACGACGCGCCGAGCAGGCACTGAATCCGGACAGCGCCCGCGCCATCTTTGCGCGCCTGCTGAATCCCCGCATCGATTACCCCATGCTCGCACGCTGGATTTTGCGCGACCACTGGGTGAACTCGACGGACGAACAGCGCGAGCGCTTCCTCGCCGCGTTCCAGGCCTACATCATCAACACCTACTCGCTCGCACTGTCGAACGGCAAGGACATTCTCCTGACGGTCGCGGATGATCCGGCCCTGCGCAAGAACACCGCGATCGTCGATGCCACGTTCAGCGTCGCCGACGCACCGGCAGTACCGCTGCAATTTCGCATGATCGAACGCGACGATCACTGGTATCTGTTCGACGTTTCGTTCGCCGGAGTCAGTCTCGCGCTGACGTTTCGCTCCGACTTCAATTACGTCGCCGGCGAGGGCGGCATCGAAGCCGTTACGAACCATCTCGTGCAACGCGCGGGCGGGCGCTGAGCGGTTTGGTTTGCGCACGAGCTTCAACCGGCGTTGTCCCGCACCGGCTTCGCGGACTGCCGCCGGTTGCAGGCTCGCCGGCCGCGTCGTTAACTTCGAGGCGCTTGCGCTTGCGTGTGCCCGCGGCGGCCGGCGCGCGCGCACCCGCGCGTCTTGCCGGTGACGAAAGATCCGGCGCGATGCGTTGACGTTGGTTGCCGGACTTCAGGCTAGAGATTACTGGCCGCGTCGAAAGCCCACTGGATGCTGTCGAGATAGATCCCGCCAATCGTGTCACGATCGAGTGTCTGGAATGTCACGTGCGCCCAGTCGCAGGTTTCGTAGGACGTCACGCATCGCAGCGCTTCGCCATACACGCCCTCACCGGTGGTCAGCGCATTGACGATTTCCGGCGACAAGGGCAGTGGTTCCAGAATCACCGCCATCGGCGCATCGAGCAGGCTGTCCAGAATCGAAAACAGCCCCACCGTGAAAAAGCTCTCCGCGTCGATGAGGCCCGCTTGCGTTGCTAGCCGTTCGCACATCCGCGCTCTGACCAGTGCGTTCTCCATCAACACCTTGGGTTTACCGTCTACCCCGGCCATGACGAGCAGACTCGCCCAGTGGCGCAGCATATCGATGCCGAAATAAATCACCGCGCGCCGAATCGAGTCGACCTTTTGCGGCAACGCGATAAACGCGGAATTGATATACCGCAATAAACGATAGCTCAGCGAGACGTCTTCGCTGACGAGTTTCTCGATATCGTCGATCGAACAGGATTTCTGATTCAGCCCGGCGAGCAGGTGCACCACGGCGATGTGGTTTTGCGGGATGCGCGTGCGTGAAACGATATTCGGCTTCGCGTAGTAGTAGCCCTGAAACAGGTCGAAGCCGAGGTCCATGAGCCAGGTGTGTTCTTCTACGCTCTCAACCTTTTCCGCGAGCAGACGAACATCGTAACGGCGCAGGCGTTTTACATGTTCCTCGATTTCCGGGCGGGACAAGGCCAGGACATCCAGCTTCACCGTATCCGCAATAACCATCAGCGGTTCCCATTGCGGTTCGAAGACAAAGTCGTCGAGCGCGATATGGTAGCCCTTGTCCGCGAGCGCAGCGGCAGCCTTGACGAGCTTCTTTGTCACGTTCACGTTCTCGAGAATTTCCAGCACGACGCGCTCTTTCGGCAGCAGCAAGGCAATGTCGTTTTGCAGTAATTCCTCGGTGAAGTTAATGAACGCCTGATGAGGGCCAACGACTTCCTCGAAGTCGAATTCGGTCAGCGCATTTGCGATCACGCTCGCGGTGGCGTAGTTGCCGTCGAAATTGCTGCTCTCGGTCGGCATATCGCCGCGAAACAGCAGTTCGTAAGCACGGACGCGACCGAAGCGGTCAAGAATTGGCTGGCGCCCGATCAGCGACTTGGCGATTTCCGTCTTTGCCGCGTGGTTCCCTGGTGATTCCTTCGTTTCGTTGGCTGCAACGCCCAAAGCACGCACCTTTTTTATTCTTGGCAGCGGTTGTGGGCCGCCTTCAATACCGGTTAGCGGCCGGCGGCGCGGAAGATTTAACGCGCCGCCAGCTGCCCCGGATCACTGTTCCTTGAATCTTCTGAGCGCGATATTGAACTCGTCACCGGCGAGGTACATGTCGTCAACCATGGCGTTGTAGCGCATGACGATTTCTGATCCATCGACGTCCGTGATCGCGTCGCCGAGACTCACTTCAAACTCCCGGAGGCACGTGAGATAGCGGTCGCCCGCGGCGAGATACTGTTCGAGCACCGTGCGCGCCTGCAGTAGAGCTTCCGCGCTGGTCGTACTGCCGTCGGGGATCCGGGGCCGGTCCGGGCGACCGCACGCCGGGGCGATGTCGATGGCGAGGGTAGCGAACGTGGCGCCAAGCAGCGCGATGCAGGTAATAATTCGAAACACGATTGAGATCGATCCGGTAATTGCTTCAGGCAGCGGTATCATACGCAATTGCAGCGCCGCTGTGGCGCGCCGGAACCGGAGATCACGCCCATGCAGGTACACTCGGCAACCGTCCCTGTGAACGGTACGCAGCTTTACTACGAACTCGCTGGTGACGGCCCGGTGGTGACAATGCTGCACGGGTTCTCACTCGACAGCCGCATGTGGGATCCGCAATTCGCGGCGTTTGCATCCGAGTTCCGCGTATTGCGATACGACTTGCGCGGATTCGGTCGTTCCGGCGACATCGGTCGGGAGCCGTACTCGCCGGTCGAAGATTTGCGCGCGCTGCTCGATCATCTCGACATCGCCGCCACCGCGGTCGTCGGCTTGTCCATGGGCGGCGGATACGCCATCGATTTCGCCTTGAGCTATCCGGCACGAACTACTGCACTCGTTGCCGCCGACAGCGCGCTCGCCGGGTTCGAATGGACAGCCGGACGCCCGTCAGCCTGGCACAGCGACCTCGCAGCGACGCAAGGTGTGCCCGCCGCCCGCGCAGCGTGGCTTGGCTGCGAGTTGTTCCAGCCGGCTGCCGGGCAAGCGCATGTGGCCGCTGCATTGCGGGACCTCGTTGAAGACTACAGCGGTTGGCATTGGCTCAATGAACATCCCGTAATCGCAGCGTCGCGTCCTGCCATCGAGCGCCTGCATGAGATCGCCTGCCCTGGCCTCATCCTGGTCGGCGAGCACGATACCGCGGATTTCCAGTCCATCGCCAGACGCCTTGCGCAGGATATTCCTGACGCCCGGCTCGTCCGGATCCCCGCTGCGGGTCATATGTCCAACATGGAGTCGGCCGCAGCGTTCAACGACGCAGTGCTGCAATTTTTACGCACCACGCCGGGCATTCGCTAGTTCGGGCACGAGCGGGGAGCCTGCGCCGCACGCGCCGGCCGGCACCACCCGCGGTCTGTTTCGCGGGCTGAAATCTGCGACAATACCGCGGCTGCATAATAAAAAATCGGGGGATACAGGTGGAGAACAATCTGGGGCTCTTCTTGACGAAACGGGCAATGCTCAACCCGGGCCGCGAAGCCTACGTCGACGCTAACGGCACACTGCGACTGAATTTCGCCGAGCTGAACGCGCACTGCAACCAACTCGCCAATGCCCTGCTCGATGCGGGCGTGGAGAAAGGTGAACGGATCGCGTTCCTGCTCATGAACAGCGTCGAATTTATGGCGGCCTATTTCGCCGCCGCGAAAATCGGCGCGGTTGTGGTGCCGCTGAATTGGCGCCTCGTTCCCGATGAACTCGAATTCATCCTGAAGGACAGCGGCTCCAAACGCCTCATTTTCGATGAGGAGTTTCTCGACACGGTAACGGAGCTCCAGTCACGCGGCGACAAGACCGACATTCAGCACTGGTTACAGGTCACCGCGAACGAGCCACCGGCGTCGTTCGCAGAAGACTATCAAGGTTTCGCGGCAACGGGTTCGGCTGACGAACCGCCGATCGGCGCCCGTGGCGACGATCTGCTGTACATCATGTACACCTCAGGCACGACAGGCTTGCCGAAAGGCGTGGTCCACAGCCACAACACCTCCATCTGGGCGGTTGTTACCGTCTCGGCAACAACATACTTTCACGACGGCGACCGGTTTCTCGGTGCCTTGCCGATGTTCCACGTCGGCGCCCTGTTGCCATTGACCCTGAATGTTTACCGGGGTGCAACAAGCGTGGTGATGCGCACCTTCGAGCCCCGGCTCGCCTGGGAACTGATCGAAAACGAAAAACTGACAAGCGGCCTTGCCGTGCCGGCGATGCTGAACTTCATGCTCGAGGTGCCGGGTTTCGAAAAGTATGATACTTCGTCACTGCGCTGGCTCCTCTCGGGGGCCGCACCCGTTCCCGTCTCGTTGATGGAGCGCTACGCGGAACTCGACATCGAAATCCACCAGATCTATGGCCTCACGGAAACCTGCGGTCCGGCGTGTGTGATCGACGCGGAGAATGCTCTCGCAAAGGTAGGTTCCACCGGCAAGCCGTTCTTTCACACCGACGTGCGGCTCGCGAAACCGGACGGCAGCACCTGCGCGCCGGGCGAAGCCGGCGAAATTCTCATCCGTGCGCCCCACGTGATGCTCGAGTACTGGAATCGACCGGATGCGACTGCCGAGACTATCGTGGATGGCTGGCTGCACACCGGCGACGTCGCCATTACCGATGAAGACGGTTTTATCTTCATCCAGGACCGCATCAAGGACATGATCATTTCCGGCGGCGAGAACGTCTACCCGGCGGAAATCGAAGGCGTCCTCGTGCAGCATCCGGACATCATCGAAGCAGCGGTAATCGGGCAGCCGAGTGAGAAATGGGGTGAATCACCGGTCGCAATCGTGGTGCGCAAAGGTGATTCCCTGTCGGCCGATGAGGTGCTCGGGTTTTGCAATAGAAAGCTCGCGCGCTTCAAACAGCCGACCCGGGTGGAATTCATCGAGCAGATCCCGCGCAACCCGAGTGGCAAGATCCTCAAGCGAGTGCTGCGCGAGCAATTCGACTTATAAGCGAGTCGCGCCGGGGCAGTGGCGTGCGGCGCGCAGGCGCGCCGCTCAATAGCGGTCCGGATTGCGCGGCGCGGAAATGCCCGGGACGCCGGGCAGATTCCCGCCACCGGCGCCCACGACGAGTTGCGCTTTCAAGCCCTGCTCCATGTGATGTGATAAATCGCAATGTGCGAGGTAGGTTTTCGCATCACTCGGCACGATAAATGTGCCGGTTTTCTGCTTGCCACCGCTGGTTTCGAGATGGAACATGCCCTGCGGATACAGGTACCGCGGCAAACCGTGCACCATCCACTGATGACGTACCTCATCTTCGTTGATCAGCGTCACCGTCAGCCGCGCACACGGCGGCACCCGCCATTCGTGCGCCGAAAAGCCAAACGTGAGTCCGGATCGCGCATAACGGGTTCCAACGCGAACTTCGATTGCGATATCCGCGGCAATCGCGGGGCAGTCCTGCGGCAGACGTTCGGCATTTTCATTCATCACCATGCCATCACGGTCCAGTGTCATTGCGTGATCGTGATGATGATGGTGGGCCATCTCGGCGCCAGCCGCGGACTGTGATGCAAGCAGCACGAGAACCCCAAGCGTCAGCCAGATCTTCATTGCCACGCTCGCGCGAAGCGCCGCCATCCGATCACGAGCACCGCGACGAGTACGAGGCCGAGGTAGAACAGCCGTTCACGTCGGGTCTGACCGGGCGGGATCCCGGGCTCGCCGAGGTCGTGACCACTCATGGCGCTGAACACGGGTATTTTTCCGGCGTAATAATCGGGCGAAAAGTAAATCGCGAGATTCTGCAGGTCGCCGACGGTTCGTGGCAGCCCGCGTGCAGCGAGGAAACTCTCGTAAGCGACGAGTGAAACATCGCCACCCGGATTGATGCCATTGGACGTAACCGCCTGCTCGCGATGATCGTGCATGAGCCAGGCGCCCTCGCCGTACGCATGCAGGCCATCGTTCGTCGTATTCAATTCGAGATCGATGCGTTGCGCACTCGCGATCCAGAACACATCACGCTGGATTCGTTCCGCCGCCGCCAGCGGCACGCCGTCGCGATGCGTTAGCACGGGCTTATGTCCGTGCAAATGCAGGGCGAGGCCCTCGCCGCCACCATTGAGCACGCGCAGGCGGTTGCGTGTGTCCGGTTTCACGATAAGCATGGCTTCACGCAGCGTGTAGGGGAACGAGCGTCCGTTCAGAACGTAATAATTCGCCTTGCGTTCGGTAATATTGTAACCACGGTGGATCGAGCGCGACACGAGTCGCGGATCGTTGAATTCCTGGATCCTGTTGTTCAGGCGGGAATCGATTTCGAGATAGTGAAGGTCGAACTCGCGATCGTAGCTCTCGCGCACTGCTGCCGACGGTGAACGTACCCGCCCGGCGCCGATATTGAACGTCTGCAACCAGTTGTTCGGACGGTTCTCTTCCACCACGAGCATGCCCTGCAAGCCCATCAGGATATGCGTGTGCGGTTGCACGTGGCAGTGATAAAATGTGGTGCCTGGATGTCGTGGTTGCAGCCAGTAGGTTTTCGCGCCGCCTGGCATGGTTGGGTGTTCGCTGAACATTGGCACGCCGTCGTTGCCAGCACCATCAGGCGTTTGGAATGCGTGGTCGAGTCCGTGGAAATGGATCGTATGTGGCAGGTAGTGTGAGTTTTCGAGCGTAATGCGCACCTCATCACCCTGCTCGATGCGGATCACCGGCGCCGGTAAGCGGACCATGCGATTCGCCACGAGCGATTCGAAATCGACCGTCGTCATGCCCCGCGTTTTCGGCGCAAACACCCAGAACCCCGGGGTGATGCCAGGGCCGATCTCGAACTGCGGCAGCACGTCCGGGCCATCGGGTGATTTACCGTTCAGTTCCATCACTTCAAGACGGATATGGATTACGTCGGGATCACCATCCCCATCACGGTCCTCGCCCTTCTCCACCGCGTCCGCGGCGTACATCGACTGCATCAGGGTTGCCGGCGACACATTATTCGTGCCACGAACCGACGCCGCGACATCCCATGGGTTATCCGGCATGCAGTCCGCCACGGCGGTAACCTCGGCCCCATCGATGCGCCGCGCGTGGCGCCACGAATCAAATTCCGGCGGGCACACCGTGTCCAGATCCAGTGGCGCAAGCGGCGTCGCGATACTTGCCGGCAGGTCGACGTAATGCGTGAGCGCGAACGCATCCAGGTAGCGCAGACGCCAGGTGTCGGGGAGCCAGTTCAAAGGCAGGCAAAACACCAACAGCGCAAGCGCAACAAGCCACGCGAGAAGATGGAGGAACCTCACGAGGCGGGGGTGTTGGAATCCCGCGAACGGTTCGTCCAGAGCAGTAACACGACACCGAGCAGCAGTGCTGCGACGATCCATTTCAGTTGCGCCCACCAGTTCGTGACACCAACGGAGAACGGAAACACGGACACGTATTCGCGACGCACATCCGCGTCGTCGTCGATGGCAGTCATAATGCCGATGTACTGACCAGGTTCAGTAAAGTCGATGGAGACATCGACACTGCCCCGCGGGAACCGCTCCGGCGGCCGCCGGAACATCGTTGCGCGCTCGATATCGTCCGCGCTGCCGAGATCGTCGATCGTAGCGCTCACGCCAACCTCATTAATATCCTTGACTACCCTGAAGTCTATCAGCATGTCGCGCAAAGGGCGGCTGATAAAATCGAGCACGATAATCGATCTCGCCACCACCGGGATGTCCTCGCAAAACTCCTGCGAGGCACGCGCCTGTGGTTGATAACCGGTGAAATGGGCCTTGTACGTGCCGATGGTAATGATACAGGTGTCGTCCTCCAGCGAGACGCCGCCGTGCGCGAAGGCCTCCAGGCTCAAGCAGGCAAGCAGCGCGAACAGCACGCCTCGGAGCACTATCACCCCAGCAACGCGGCCAGCAACAGCCCCGACGTTCAGTTGAACACCGGCAGCATCGACCCGCCAACCTCGACGATTTCGCGCGTGCCGTTGTCCCCCAGAAAGAACAACAGACCCGCGATCACGCTATCCGGATCGTTGATCATCTGCGTCAGGCGCTGGGTCTCCCACAACGCGTCTTCCGCGTACACTTTCACGCTTTGCGTCGCCCCCGGGGCGATCGTGCCGCCCTCGACCCGCAATCCTTCCGGCGCTACGAGGTCGTGACTATCGGCAGGCGCAAGCGAGCGCACCTCGGGATTGATGAAACGCAGGTTCGCGGTTGAGAATTCGCTGATCCGCACCGGCGTGTCCAGGCGGTTTTCAACCGTCAGCACCATCTGGAAGCTGCGTCCGGGGATGCGGTACTTCGCTTCGTTCAGCGTCACGCCAACGCGCGATTCCGGCTCCGGCTTTTTCGGCACGACCACTTTCGCGGTTCGCAGCGGGGTTGTCACCGGGTGCCGCGATTCGGCCCACTGATAGCCGGCCGCGACGACGACAAACGTGACCACGACGAAGCCGATCGCCACCCGTCGATCCTGCGGCGTCAGGATCTCATCGGCGCTGCGCCCCGCATCCTCGGCTGCGGCGACGGCGCGCGAACGCGCAATCAGCAAAGGTCGTTTACGCAACCAGTAAAACAACCATGCACCGCCGATCAGAAACCAGATCGCATGCCACGCGCCGATCACCCCGAGGTTGAACGTTTCGAGGTTGATCTTGCGGCCGAACATGGTCTCCACTTCATTGACGAAGTCGGCACTCGAGCCGCCGATCTCGACCCAGCGGCCGGGTCCGACCATCGTGCCCGAGCCCTCCACACTGAGGATGGGGTGAACATGGAAACGCCCCGGGTTGCGCGCCACAAGCGTAATCTCGAAAGAGTAGTCGCGTCCGAGTTCCAGTGACGTCGACTGCACCATCGAGATGCCGTCGATATTCGACGCCTTGCGAATAAAATTCGGACCGGATGTACCAACGTTCAGGAATACCCGACCGCCAACACCGGGAACGTGCTCAGGCCAGTAGCGTGATGGACGCAACCGGCCGCTGATCACAAGCTCATCACCAACCGCCGCATTTGCCGGCGCTATCTGCATGTCGTACCAGTTCACCGTGCGCATGCGCAGGTTCGCCTGTTGGGCGCGTTCGCCATGTCCGAGTGCGTCGCCGGCGAACAGCAACACCAGCATCAACGCAAGGAGGGTTCGGCCCATCGTCAGTTTCGTCACGCTCGAGATCTCGGCATGGATAAGGCCCGAAAGTCGCCGGCTACGCTCACCGCGCGAGCTCAGGTCTTTTTTGCCCACCGCTGGCGATTCAGCATGGAGCCAATCATCCACCAGAGGTAGTACATCAGGACACAAAGGAAACCGGCGAAAACAGCAGTCAACGGCGTTACAGCGTCGCCGAATGTGCGCAACACGGATCGTTCGACAATGCGCACATACTCCGGCAAGCCGGTTCTTATATATTCGAAACCAAGCAAATCGGCGGTAGTGAGCATCTCGCCGTAATAGTTGATGGGTTCATGAAAGCCCGCCAGCATCGGCCAGTTCACCGGATAGATGAGCACGCCCCACATGAACGCGCCGGCGAATCCGGTGAGGAAGACATTGCGCGTCACCAGCAAGGTGCAGTCCAGAATAATCGCCATCGGAATGAACACCGACGGCCACACAAAGCTCAGCGGATACCCGGCGAACACGTGAAAATTAAGGTAGGCGCTGATCCAGCGCATCAGGGAATACGCCACGACAACGGTTGTGCAGGCGATCGGCAGGCGAAAGCGATTCCAGAAAACCGCCGACAAGCCGGCCGGGAAAATCATCAGCAGCACGATCGGAACCAGCGGCCAGTAGCGGCGGTCTTTCCAGTCTACCCAGTACTCCCAGTCGCCCATGGTCACCGCCATAACAAACGGTGTTGCCCCGGCGATGGCGAAGAATATTGCGGTCAGGATGAAGACATCCGTGGAGCGCTCGAGGCGGTATTGCAGCGCTGCCTTTTCCTGGGTCGTTTTCACCGGTTCTTCGCCGCGGGCCCGCTGCGTGGCTCAGGCTCGCGCGGTGACCTCGTCGATTAACTCCTGCATCCGGATGATCAGGTGCACGACAACACCGCCGAGCGCAATCAGGGCAAGTCCCAGCGCGGCGAATCCCCAGTGGATCGGTGCGCCGAAAATTTCTTCGGCATAGAAAAACGTGTGGCCCCACTCGTTCAGTCCAACTGTTGGCATCACCAGCACCGGTCCACCGATCGCGATTCCGAGCGGGATCAGCGTTTGCTTCGCGTGCATCGGCAACCGCGTCTTCGCATAGAAAAACGACCCCGCGCCGAAGATCATCAATGCCGGGAAGCCGAGATAAAACAGGCCGATGTGGGTCGGCGTGAAGTCCGTGTCGCGGATCACGACCTGATGCCACGCGGCATCGCTCTCACCGGCAATTGGCCCGAGTATCAGCACCACGAGCGTATAACCGACGAGCCACGCAATGAATTTAAAGTAGCGTGCCAGTTCGACTTCCGGTGTCACGGTTTCCGGCGAACGCTCGCGCGTGAACCACAGGTAGCCGACGACGCCGAAAAATATTGTGGTGCAAACGACCGCCTGCGCCCAGAACAAGGACATCCAGTAGGCGCCAAATTCGGGTTCGAAATAGTCGAGCCCTTTCGTGAACGCGTAGGAATGGAGATAGATGCGGCTCGCCAGATAGACCAGCGCAACACCGGCAATGATCTTGAAAAACGCGCTCCAGCATACGGCACCATTCGCACTTGTATCACGCGACTCGGCGTGGCCGCGGGGAAGGTCGGCAACGGTCGAACTCATTGGCGGACTCCTGGCACTTAGCGATAAGGGCTGATGTAGTTAATGATAGACTCATCAATAAGGGCGCGCAAGCGGTAAATGATTGTTGTGGCGCAACATTTCGCTCCACCCGCGCAGTGGAATTTGCTACTCTTGCGTCCGGACTTCACAACCGGCATCTGGCGCGGCGACCGCAGTCGGCAACGCGCCACCCGCCCCCGCGCCCGCGCCTCTTGAATCGCGACTCATGGCTCTGAACAAACCGAACGGCACTGCGCAAAAAGAACGCGCTTCGCGCCTGCCACCCGCACAACGGCGCCGCCAACTCACTGCGTGCGCAGTTCGGGTATTTGCCACTTACGGTCTCGGCAACGCCGGCCATGCTCAGGTTGCGGATGAAGCGGGCGTGTCGACCCCGACCGTATTCCTCTACATGCCGAATCGCCAGGCCTTGATCGACGCCGCGCTCGATGAAGTTGCGGCCTACCTCGTTGCCATGGTCGAATCAGCCGCCGCATCGGAGCGTGATGCCGGTGCACAGTTGCTCGCAGTGATGCGGGCATTTGCGAACACCATCGACAGCGACCCGGATTACGTCAAGGTCTTCCTGAACTGGAGCACCGTGGTCCGCGACGACACCTGGCCGCAGTATCTCGTGTTCCAGGATCAGATCCTCGATACCCTCGGCGACATCATCACCGCCGGCATCGCTGCGGGAGATCTCCCGGCGATCGTCGACCCGGTCTCCGGCGCCCATCTCGTGATGGGTTCTGCCCACATGATCGCGCAGATGAAATTTCGCGGGCGTTCGCCTGACGCTATCGACCGCTTTCTGACCGGACTGCTGCGCGGCGCGCTGTCGGGACCAAGCACATGATGAGTCACGGCCATGACCACCACCACAGCCACGCCGCGGTCAACGATGCCGACGGCGAACGCCGGCTGTTCCGCGCCTTGCTCCTCACCGGCAGTTTCATGGTTGTTGAAATACTTGGCGGCGTGCTGTCGGGTTCACTCGCGTTGCTCGCGGACGCCGGCCACATGTTCGGTGATTTCGTCGCTCTCGCACTTGCGTGGATGGCGTTCAGGATCAGCCACAAGTCGCCGGATCTGCGTCGCAGCTTCGGCTATCACCGCTTCCAGGTCCTCGCGGCATTCGTGAACGGGGTGGCGCTGTGCGCGCTGGCAGTTGGCATCACCGTCGCGGCAATCGGGCGTTTGTTTTCACCCCACGCGGTGCTGGCAGGCCCGATGCTGCTCGTCGCCATCGGCGGACTCGTGGTCAATATCATCGTGTTTCGCATGCTGTCGGGTGGTCACGACAACATCAATACGCGCGGCGCGGCGCTGCACGTGCTCGGCGATTTGCTCGGCTCGGTGGCGGCGATCGCGGCTTCCCTGATTATCATGACCACCGGCTGGATGCAGGCCGATCCCTTCCTGTCGTTTATCGTCGCTGCGTTGATAGTACGCGGCGGCTATCAAATCGTACGGCATTCCGGACACATCCTGCTGGAAGGTACCCCGGAGGAGGTCGACCCGGCGCAGGTGGGTCAACAACTCATGTCGCGTATCCCGGCCGTCATCGACGTGCATCACGTGCACATCTGGTCGCTGACGGATGAACGTCCCGTGCTGACACTGCATGCGCGCGTGACCGCTGGCGCCGATCACGATCTCACCATGATGCACATCCATCGCGCGCTTGAATCCTTGTTCGGCGTTTCTCACGCGACCGTGCAACTCGAGTACGGCCCGTGCACGGACGAGCACGATCACCCCTGAGGTTTCGTCGCTTCTTCGTGCGGTTCGACATGAATGAAGATGTCGCGGGCCTCGAATTCCTGTTCGAGAAAATGCTCCACCCGATCGGCGATAGCGTGTGAATCAGCAATCAGCAGGGTCGGATCGACGGTAATGACCATGTCCACCGCGCGCTGCGAGCCAAGCCAGCGCGAACGTACCTGTTTCACCGACCACACGCCTTCGATTCCGCGCACCCCCATCGTAAGTTCACGCGGATCAATCGCGAAACCATCGACCAGCCCGGGCAGCGCGCGCCGGAACAGTCCGTAGCCGAGATAGAGCACGAGTCCCCCTACTCCGACGGCGCACAGGGTATCCAGCCAGACGTAACCCGCGCTCGAGAGTTGCCAGCCGACAATCACAACCACGGTCGTCAGTACATCGGACAAGGTGTGGCTCGCGTCCGCGTGCAGAATGTCGGAATCGAGTCGCCGCGCCTGGATGTTTTCCCACCACGCCAGGGCAATATTGCATACCAGCACAACTCCCATCACCCACAGCCCCCACCTGCTGCTGACGACCCCGCCGGGGTCGCGCTGGACCGCGCGCAGGATGATTTCAAAACCGAGTACGGTGAGCAGCCCGGCGAGTCCGAAAACCGCCAGTGTCTCGAATTTACGATGGCCATAAGGATGTTCGCGGTCCGCGGGCTCGTTTGACAGGCGCACGACGAACCAGGCAATCGCGTTGTTCGCGAGATCGCTGAGCGAATGGACGGCATCGCCGATTAGCGCAAGCGAACCGGACTTGAGTCCGACCGCGAGCTTCAGTGTGAGTACGAGCAGATTGACGAGCCCTTCGATCACGATAACGCGCTGGACCGCGCGAGCCTTGGCATGTCGCAAGTCGGGGACGGGTTCGGACACGGTAGTTGCCGGGTGCTGGGGATTATCGTCTACGATTGCATCGGGTACACGGTCCGTCAAGCGCAGCGCAGGCTTGCAGCGAACCCGCTTATTGCTGCGCGTCGGCGCGCAAGCGCTCGAGCAGTGCGATCGCCTCGCGGCGGCTCGGGAACGGCCGCGAACTGCCGACGGCGTCGCTCAGTTCGCGCTCCGCGGCATCGGGGCGCTGCAGGCGTACGAGTGCGAGCGCAATATGGTAACGAATTTCATCGTTCGTCGATTGCCGCGTCACCGCATCGCGCAATACTTCGAGCCCGCGCTCAGCGTTACCGGTCTCAACCAGTATCCAGCCGTAAGTATCAAGAAAATCCGCATGCTCCGGCGCAATCGCAACCGCGCGCTCCGCATAAGCCAGCGCACCATCATCACCAAGATGTTGTAGTGCATAGGCAAGGTTATTGAGGCTCACCGGATTTTCCGGTTCGTCCCTGACGAGGGTTTCGTAGACCAGTTGCGCCGAACGATAGGCGCCGGCCGCAAGCAGGCTCTCGCCCAGCCGGTGACGTGACCCGAGGTCGCCGGGATGGAGCAGGATCCACACCCGCAGCGTGGTTAACGCGGCGCGGTCGTCGCCAACCGCGAGTTGTGCCGCAAGGAGTTTTTCCAGCGTCGTGCGACTTGCGCCGGTTTCGTGTGCCCGTGTGTATGCAGCGAGTGCGCCCTGGATGTCGCCGACCGCTTCGAGCAGTTCGCCCTTGGCAATTTGTGTTTCCACCCGCTCCGGGTACGTTGCCGCAAGTGCGGCGTGCGCCGTGCGCGCATCCGTGGTTTTGCCTTGCGCGAGCAGCAAACGTACGCGCAAGGCCAGCGCGCCGAGGTTCTGCGGATTGCCATCGAGCGCTTTCGTCAACGCCCATTGCGCGGCGTTCAGATCCTCGAGCCGGAACTGCACTCGTGCAATCTCGAGTTGCAATTGTGACTGGAAACCCGCGTTCTCCGCCGCGCGGCGCAACATCAGGCGCGCATTCGAAGGATCGTCGAGCGCGAGATAAACGCGGGCAAGACCGAGCTGCGCAGCGGCAGTCTCCGGGAAATCAAGGCTGATACGATATATCGCGTCCTCGATCACCCGTGATTCGCCGCGCGTTACCGTAACCCACAGATCAACGAGGCGCGCGCCGAGATGGTTCGCTGTCTCCGCCAACAGCGGCTCAATCACCTGTGCGGCAGCCGCCGGGTCGCCGGTAGCCAACAGCACCTGGGCCAGTTCCACTCTCGCATCTGCCGCTTGCGGTTCCCGCGCCAGAATTTCGCGGTAGCGCGCGACCGCCGCTTCGAGCCGATCGCCGAGGCGTAACAGGCGCGCCTCGTTGAGGATCGCGAGCGTTCCCTCCGGGTCGAGTTCGCGCGCGGCGGCGAAGTACTTTGCCGCTTCAGTGCGACGACCGCGGGCCATCATGACCACACCGAGCAGGTTCTGCGCGCGCGCGTCACCCGGACGTTCGCGCAACAGAGTCGTTGCCGCCGCCTGCGCGGCATTATGGCGACCTGCATCGACATACATCCCAATCAGCTGCGTCCGGGCGTCGAGGAACTCCGGCGCTTCGCGGGTTATCGCTTCCAGCGCCGTGATTGCTTCATCGATTTTGCCGGCGGCGAAGCGGCTCGCGGACAATCCCAGCGCGAACCCCGTTTGCTCGGGTGCGACTTCCAGTGCGCGCGCGTAATACCGTACCGCAGCCTCATAATCGCCGCGTGCGCGCAGTGCTTCACCCAGCAAGGCAAGACTCGCGGGGTCTTCCAGCGGCGCGGCGCCAGGCTCGGGTTCCAGCGTACGGATGACGCTGTCCCAATCGCCGGCACCGAGATAGGCGGCCGCAAGATACCGTCGCGCACCCGGATGCCGCGGAAACCGCGACAGAAACGTGGTGAACTGCTCAACCGCCTGTTCATATTCGTTATTGAGAAAGTTCACGATGCCGAACAACAGGCGTACCTGCGGCAGGCGTTCGAGGCGCGTTTCGTCGACGGTAGCCAGCAGCGCAGCGGCTTCATTCAACAAACCGCGCGCGGCCTCCGCGTCCCCGCGACTGACGTGGAGCCAACTCGCCAGGTAAATACCTTCAAGGTCACGCGGATTCAGGGCGCGCAGGCGTTCGATGTCAGCGCTCGCCCCTGCCTCGTCACCGATGTCGAGCAGCAATGCTGCTCTTGCACCCAGCGCTTTAACATTCGCCGGCTCCGCACGCAGCGCGCGGTCCAGCGCCTTGCGCGCGTCGTCGAGGTCACCGGCGTCGCGCAACATGAGGCCGCGCAAGGTTAACGCAGCGGCGCCGTCGGCATTGAGCATCAGCGCCGCATCGAGTCGTTCGGCGGCAAGCGCGGACCGATCGCGTGCGAGCGCAATGCGCGCTTCGCCAACAAGCGGTCGCGGATCGTCTGCTAACAGGGCTTTTGCTTCGGCGTAGCTGCGCGCGGCGTAATTCAGATCGCCGATTAACAACGCCGCATCGCCCTGCAGCAACAGGATCTCGCCATCGATAATCGGTGACGTGCCAGGCGGCACGATCGTTGTCAGTACTTTTTCCGGCTGTAGCAGCTGCAAGTAGACTTCAGCCAGCGGAATGAGGATCAGATTGCGATCACCACCGAGCGCCAGCCCTTGTTCGAGTTCCGCGGCCGCGGCACGCGGATCGTCGCGCTCGAGCAATACCTGACCAAGCAATACCCGCGCCGGCACATTGCCCGCGGATTCCTGCAAGGCGTTGCGCAGTTCAATCTCGGCACCGCTGAAATCGCCGCCCGCATACCGATCGAGCGCGGATTCGTAGTAGGTAACGGCAACTGCGGGGGCACTGTAGGGCATCGCCAGCACCACGAGTATGCCGGCGAGGAGACTCTTTGCCGCGTCCCGGCAACGCTTTCGACCGACGCTCTGCATGATCTACCCCAATTGTGGTAAGCGTGCGGACCAGCTCAGGGATGCGCAATACCCCTTTTCTGGTACTCGACGTTACAAATCGCCAATTCAAGTGCTTGCTGTTAAGGATTGTGTCGATAACGGCCGTCGTGACGGTGCTAACGATTTAAAGGAACTATACTGAAATAACGCTCGCGAATGATTGTAGTCATTCTTCGAGTCTGATTCCGAGCCAGGATACCGAGCTGATGATGAACCAACGAACCACCGCCTGCGCGTTCGTAGCGCTCTTGCTGGGACTGGCGCTGACCCCGCTCGTGCACGCCGGCATGGTCAGCCAGACCAGTTTCGTCAAAACCGCGATTTTGAAAAAAGCGGCGGTAGCGCGGCAACGCAGCCATCTCGAGGTATTACTTGACCTCAGCGGCTACCGGGACGCGACGGTATCGTTCGATTTCGCCGCCCTGATGCGCCGCGATGCCGGGGGTTTCAAGGTTTCCTCGGCGCCGAAGCCGTTGCACGGCGATATCCGCCTGGTGTCACCGATCGCATCGCGGCTCGATCGTGGTCCGGCCCGCTTGCGCGCGCGCCGCATGGCGAGAGGGTTCAGCCGGACCGACAGCGGGCCCCGCTACTCAACCGCCATGTTCAATCTCGCAGCGTATGACGGCCAAACCGTACTGCTTACGCTCGAGTTCGAGCGCCGTGCCGCACAACGGCGTGGCACCGTGAACATCAACAATCTGAAAATTGCCGTTGCGGCCGCAGACACCGGACCGGCCGGCGCTGCGATTCCGGAGCCTGCTGTCGCCTGGCTGCTTGTTGCAGGCGCGCTCGGTTTACTGCTCGCGCCCCGACAATTGCACGCAGCCGGCTCCGGCACCCTGCTGCGCCCGAATCCGCTATAAGCACACTGCCAGCGAACGTGTGCGCTGCCGTTCGGGTCCAGCGCAAGCTCGCGACGTTCTTACCGCGGTGCCGGATACCAGGGTAACGCCGCCACCCGCTGTTCGATATCGCGCACAACCGCGTTGTATTTCTCGCTGCCGATCCCGCCGAACTCGGCATTGAACACTGCATCGCTAAGCGACTCGCGCAAGCCATCGACCGGCGGCATCAATTGCCGATCGTTGAGACCACGCGCGGCATGCGCCTGTATCGCCAAAGCAGCCTCCCGCCCGGCCACGGCGTGATTGCCGAATGCCGTACCGGCCATGTCCGCCGCCAGGTCCCTGAAACTGAAACCACTGCCGCCGTCCGCGTCGTCGATCTCCTTGTACAGGCCGACCGCATTCGCGACCGCGCTGCCGCCGGCCACCGCCAATGCCGCCGAGGTGGTGAAATGCTGGGCAAAATCACGGCGCCCGCCAAGCTTGAGTCGCCGGCGCCGCGGTTCCGGCCAGGCTTGCGCCTCCGGCGCGAGTGCGCTGAGGCTTTTGCCGTTGACGTAAGCCGCGACGGTAATAATCGCCGCCCCGTTCTCGGCAACCGGATCGGTGTCGCGCGAACGTTCGCCGGCGTGGCGTAACATCGCCTCGAGCAGAGAGGCGAGCGTGAGACCTTCGCCCTGGCTTTCGACTTCATCGGCTAGCGTCGTGTAATAATCGTGCAATCGCTCGCGATCAGCCGGCGAAACGAGTCTGTCCCGCACGGCTTCGACTATTCCTGCTTTCCATTCGTAGGTAACCGCGAGATGCCGCGGCGCGAGTTCAATCGCGCGAATAAATTCCGCTGCGTCATGAACCCCGGATGCGCGATACAAATGCTCCGTCCCGAAACCGATCAGCGCGTTGACCGCTCGACGTGGTATCGACACCGGCCCAAAACGCAGATGTCTGACCCGCGGCTGGCCGTTGGTTTCGTCAACTTCGAAATCAATGTTCAGATAGCGGTTCGGCAGGGTCTGCGACAGGTCGAGCGTGGCGATTACGCTCAAGCTGCCCTCCTCGATCGTGAGTGAGGCGCCGCCGTCACCGACTCTTTTGACCAGGTGATTCAGGACGAGATTAAGCTCTTCCTCATCCATGCGCACGGTTTTCGTTTCGCCCGCGCGCAATTTGCGCGGATCGTGTTCGCGCAACAGGCCCTTCGCACGTTCGACGCTGGCGCGGCTGAGAATTGCGTCGCCGGATATTGCCGGGGTCGGCTCGGTGCAGAGATAGGCGAATACCACCGCACCGAGCGGAATCGCCACTACCAGCAACACTACGAGAAGGGAAAACCAGCGCACAGTCTTCGTCCAGATACGTTTCAGCGGCTCATCTAATCATGATCGCGCGCCCGTTGCGAGCGGGTTACGGTGCGCCCGCGCGCGTGCGCATTAACGCGGCAAGACGCGCGATATCCGTCGCGACACCTGCCGCAGCAGTGCTCTCGCCAGCGTCGGGTCCGAGCCTGCGCTCGAGATCCGACGCCAGCGCCGCGATCGCGGTTTCCGCGTAAAAGCCGGCGCTGCCAGCCAGCTTATGCATTAATGCCGCGAGTGCATCCGGTGAGCCCCCGGCTGCCCGGGCTCGCGCCACTGCTTCAATCTCGTCCGCCTTCGCTACGAGGCTTGCACGGAACTTTGCCGCTACCGCGGCCAGTGCATCATTCGCCATTGCTGGTCACCGTCCCGGTAGCGTCGATCATTTGCGCCAGCGCCGCGCAAAGGCGTTGTGGCGCGACCGGTTTGACGAGAAATTCATTGCAACCGGCGGCGATCGCCGCGGCCCTGTCACTGCTGAGACTCGACGCCGTCAGCATGACTATCGGCACCGGGTAACCGCGCTCCCGCAACGTTGCCGCAAGCGTAATGCCCGACATGTCGGGCAGGTTCAGATCAAGGACCACTGCCGCAGGTTCGACGAACGCGAATGCATCCAGTGCGGTTGCCCCGTCCGCCGCGTTGACAACCTCGAACCCTGCGTCTTCGAGATGAATTTCGAGTATGTCATAGACATCACTGTCGTCCTCAACGATGAGTATCTTCGCGCTGCGACCGCGCATCGCGATCGGGGCTGCCGGTGTCGCGAGTGGCGCTGCCATCCGCAGCATCACGCACGTGCCGACTGCCGGTTCTGAATCAACGTGGATCTCTCCGTCCATAAGCCGAATCAGATGGCGGGTAATACTGAGGCCAAGGCCCGCACCGCTCGCCATTACCGCCGAATCCTCACGGTGGAACGGCTCGAACACGCGCTCGAGCGCGTCAGGCGCAATACCTACGCCGGTGTCCTGGATCGTGATCGCTACCGCGACATCCGCCCATGTCGCGGTAACATTCACCGTGCCGCGCTCGGTATATTTAATCGCATTACCGATCAGGTTGACGAGAATCTGCCGCCAGCGAGTTATATCGATCTCGACGGCACCCGGAGGCTCCGAACGCAGTTCCACTTGCAATGAAAGCCCTTTCGCCACCGCGATCGGTTGAAACAAACCGCGCATATCGTCGAACAAGGCCGGCAGCGACGCCGTGCTCGGGCGCAGTTCCAGTTCGTCAAGTTCGAATTGCGCCTGATCGATCAGGTTCTCAATCAGATTCAGCAAGTGGTGGGCGGCGCGATCGATGTTCTCAAGCCCGGCACTCAATGCGATGCGCCGGTCGCCGGCACGCAGAAACTGCGCGTAAGCGACGATCGATGACAATGGGGTGCGAAATTCATGCGACATGTTCGCGATAAAGCGCGACTGCAGCGCGTAGAGGCGCGAGGTTTCCGCATTCTTTTCCGCCAGTGCCGCGTTCACCCGCGACAGTTCCGCGGCAAGCAGACTCACTTCATTCGATTTTTGCTGCAAAATCTGCCGCTGGTCCCGCTCTACCGAAACGTCGATCAGCAACAATTCGGCGCCGTCTCCCGCGGGCTGTAATTCGGCATGTATGCAGGCGCCATTGGGTGTTTCCACAAACTCGAGCTCGATCGCCGCATCGAGCTCGAGACCATAAACAAATTCCAGGGTTTCGCGGATATCGCCGCCTTCGCGCACATCCGCATATCCGAACATTGCCGGTGAACCGAAGCTGTCGCGGACGTGCCAGTTCCGATCGAGTGCGAACCAGACGGGTTTCAGTTTCGTTCGTGCCAGCCTGGCAAGCGCAGGGTCGGTGCTGCTGTGTCCGGCGCCATTCATGTGTTCAGTGCCGCCGCGAGATCGTGAAACGCGCATTCGACGTTGTCGCCCGATTTCGCACTCGTCGTCCACACGCCGGATGCGCCCTCGGCGAGTGTCTTTGCACTTGCCTCAGGCAGCGCCCATGCGTCGGCGAGATCATGCTTGTTCAACAGGCAAACATGGCGCAGGGGACCGCACAGACGCGACACATCATCGCGCAGGCGCAGCGCGGCATCCAGGGTTGCCGGACGCGTCCCGTCGACAATCAGCATGTAGCCGTCAGCGCCTCGCAGGTAGCGCTCGGCTGTGGTCGTCAGCGCATCGTTACCGGCGATATCCCAGATCACCAGCTTTGATGCACCACCGTCGGGCAGCGCCACACGCTTCGTCTTGATTGATACACCGACCGTGCTCAAATAGTGATCCGAGAACGCCTGGTGAACGAAACGTGCCAGGAGACTCGTCTTGCCCACCGCGAAATCGCCGACGAGGCAGATCTTCTTCGTCGTCTCGGCAACACTCATCGAACCGGGTCCGCCTTCAACCGGATTAGTCGAACGTGATCGTTGCACGTCGCCATGCGCGATCTTCGGCTTCATTTGGCGGTGTGGGTCCCACGTCGACGGCGATCACCCCGACAGCGGCACCGGCACCGAGCAAGCGGTCGGCGACGTACTGCGCCCGGCGTGCGCGCAATTGCTCGTTCAGCGCGGCGCGTCCACTGCCATCCGTGTAGCCGGTAATCCGGATCACGAATGGGCCCGGCAATGCGCTGCCGAGCGTGCTGAGACGGGCAAGATCCGGCAGTGCCGTGCCGAGCGCCGCCGCCGATTCCGTGGTCAGGCTCGTACCCCGGCTAAAATTGACCGTAAAGCCGCGATAACGATCGAGCAATTCGTTGAGACTCTCCACATCGACGAACTGCAGCCGCGCGGTGTCGAGCTTGTGCCCGAAACCGAACCTGTCGACCAGTGCCGCAAGATAATCACGCGTTGCCACGGTCGCCGTGCCGTAGATGCCGAGCGTATCTTCGCCGAGGTCGAACGCGAAAGCGTCACCGGTACCGGCACGCTCGCGCAAATGCGCGGCGAGCGATGCCAAATCGACACTCGCGGGGGAGGTATCGAGTGTGATCCCGAGCGTGGAATCCTCGGGCGCGTCATCGAAGCGTAACAACCAGTCGATCGGTGCCGTCCCGCTCGCTCGCACGCTGGTGCCGGCCAGGGTCAACTGCACGGATGCCGGCACCTCGAAACGGGCACGCAGATCATTAATGAGTTGTGCTTCCGCTGAACCTACCCCGGTGAGGTCCAGGCCCGCGGCCCCGGTCCATTCAAGCGGCAGCGCCTGCGCGCGGCTCAGCCAGGAGCTCGAGGCGACACCGCTGGCCACGACGATATTGTCGCGCCAGGCGAGCTCAACGGTCGCCGGCACCGCGAGCGCCCGGCGCACCCGTTCCAGCACGATACCGGCGTGGCTCGACAGAAACGGCAAGGTCTCGAGGATCACCGTGGCCTCGTCGAGCCCGTGACTGGCAGGCAGATCGGCCGGGACCGTGCTGAGCGGATCGCGCAGCACGCGCACATGAGTCGCACCGTTGGCCTTGCGTTCGTCAATCACGATAAGCCCCGGTATTGCGTCAAGCGCGGTCAGATACTGATCGATGCGCGCGCGCTCACGCGCCGCGACTGCATACCAGGCGATGACCGCGAGCGCGACCAGTACAGTGGCGATGAGCAGCGGCTTGTAAGATGTTTGCTTGTACGCTTCCTCGTTGCGCACAGCGGTTCTCAGTAATGGACGCAGCAGCGTGTCGATACCATCAAATGGCGCACGATCGCCATTGAACTGTTCTATTACACTGGCGTAGCGGCGGTGAATCGACTCGTTCGCCGCATGGAAATCGGCTCGCAAAGCAGTCGGCGGATTACCGCTGAACACTGCCGCGAGCATTGCGCTCGGGCCGTAGGATATCCACACGGTGCGCCCGCCTATCGCAACGGAGTCGAGATCGTTGCCGTCGTCGCCGCCGAATGAATCGCGGATAAAATCCCTGATCGCAGTCAGCATTGCCGACACCGCATCAGAGTCGTGCTCCGAAGTCGCGCCTTCCTTGTCCAGGTGCGCGATCAGCAAACCACTCTCGCGTTCGATGACGAACACTTCTTCCGTGTCGAACAACAGCGTTTCACGCACGATGATGTCAGCAAGCGGAACCCCGGTTCGAGCCGCTTCCAGCCGCCACTTGAGCCCGTTCCAGCTGATGGATTGTTCCACCGCCTTGTTGATTCGATCGGCGAGCGCGCGGATCGATTCCGCGACGGCTTTCCGGATTGCCGGCCCCATCACCGGGAACAGCGCATCTGCGAAGGTGTCGGGATCGTTACGCACTGAGTCGTGTATGACCCGACTGACCGGTTCGCGCAGCGACTCGATCAGGTCGTCGCCCGTATTGCTGGCGCGTACGGCCGCCGGTAGCACTTCTGCGATATCCGCCGCCCGCACTTCGGCGTCGGCAAGCCGTGAGCGCAGTTCGTCAAGGGACTGCTGCTCCTCCTCGAAGAGGATCCGGCGCAGCTCGTGCAAGCGGCTCACGATGAGGTAGAAGCGATCGCGGGGTTACTTCTGGGAATCGGCCTCGACCATCTTGAAACCGCGCGTCAATGTTTGCGCAAACGATTCGAACAGACCCGCGAGCTCCGTACGGTCCGCCTTGCGGTCCTGCAGATCCTGGTTCGAGGTCTGTACAACGTCATCGAGCGTCGCCAGCAGCGATTTCGTTTCGGCCAGCACCTGCTGGTGACTTTCAAACAATTCGTGGCGGATCTCGGCATTTTCTTTCGCCAGGTGTTCGTCCAGTTCAGCGATGCGTTCGTCGATCCGCGCCGCAGTCTCGCGTGCGCTGCGCTCCAGCTTCGCAATGGCCTGTGCCCGTTCGCCTGCTTCGTGCTCATTCGTTTGCGTCAATTTTGCGACTTCGCTGACGAGGCGTTCCTGCAATGCCTGGTGTTGGGCGGCGGCGTCACTCACAGCGGCATTCACGCGCCGTTCGAGCGTGGACTCCAGTGTCTTGAATCGCTTTTCGTACTCGGCCATCTGGGCGCCGAACAGAATGTCGCGGATCTTGCCGACATCGGCATCGTCAGCTTCCTCGGTTTTCGCTTTTGTTTGTCCCGATTTTCCGTTCCCGGCAACCGCTTTTGTCATGGGCTCTCTCCGCTGAATGTCCGTCCTCTTCGCGAGCGCGAGCATAGCAAGAAATATGCCGCCATCCTATGAACGCGCCTGCTCTGTTGCGCATACAGCTTTGCGGCAAAAAAAAGCGGACTCCGGAGAGTCCGCCAAGGGACGGAACCAGGCGCCGCGATTCGGCACAACCGGTTTGGGACGGTTGCTCCGGGACGAACGCCTGGCTCGAGGTTTGCCTGTAAAGCTAGATCGACACGTTCAGTCGTTTCAGCGTTTCGAGCGTGATGCCGCCGCGCGGCAAACTCTGTTTGCGCTGGTAGGAACCCACCGCGGCGACGGTCGCGGGCCCCACGATGCCGTCAATCGGGCCGCCATATTCCCCCTCACGCTTCAATGCCGATTGCATCGCCGTGATCACTTCACGGCTCATGTTCGTTTCACACAGGATCGAACGCCATTCGAGGTATCCGTCCTGGACAAGTTTGCGGCGCGATACGGTCTGGTAGGTCGCCGGAATTTCCACCGTACGACTTTGCGCGGGCGTTACGACGTTCCGCACGGTGACAGTGTTGTATTCCGCCGGGATCTCGATCTTCCGCGTCGTCGGCGGCGCGGTCATGACCTTGCGCTTGACGGTTTTATATTCCGCCGGCACCGGCACTTCTTTCGACGTCGCCGCAGCCACGAGCACCTTTTTCGAGATCGTTGCGTACTCGGCGGGAACGGTCACGAGGCACATGATTTCGCCAGTGATTTCATTCACCTTCGTGATCGGCCCGGCACCTTTCTTCCAGATCGTGTGTTCCGGTTTTACCAGCACCTTTTCGGTGACCGTTTCATAGCGTGCCGGTACCGCAACAATCTTTGAGCTCGCCGGTTTGACAAGCACCTCTTCGGTTTCCCAACCGTAGGTGGCCGGTATCACTTCGAGTCGCTCGGATGCCGCCTTGACAAGTACCTGCTTTGTCACGGTTTCGAACTCGGCCGGGTTCGTTTCGATACGGGTCGACGCCGCTGTCCGAACCACCTGCTCAGTGCTCGCCTCGTAACGCGGCGGGACCATGACACGTGCATAGCATTCGCCTGCTTTCGCGTTCGGCGGCAACAGCGGCGCAGCGCCCGCGTCCGCGGGCGCCGAGCTTGCCGCGAGTGACGACTGCGCTTGTGTCAACGAGCCCTTGAGCGAGTCGATCTCTGAGTCTTTCTGCTTGATGCGTTGTTCGAATTGTGCGCGCATCGCGTTGTCCGCGCTCACCGATGCCGATTGCTGGCTGGTTGCGCAGCCGACGACTCCGAAGGCTATGAACGCAAGCGTGCAGACTCGCGCGGTTCGACTGAAAGAATCCATAAGCGTCTCCAATTGGGTAAGTTAGCGCCCCGCATTCGTCGGCATGCGGTTGTGCTGATCGAATCTGCGCGGTACGCCTATATACTCAGTCGCCTGCCGGCTGAAGACACTCCGGCAGGCACGCGAATGCGCATGGCACGTGGCGTGTTCGGACTCATCCATTCCCCGATCGCGGTCACAGCGCCGTGTATCCTTCCCGCAGGGCAAACTTCGTGAGTTCGGCGACACTGCCCAATTTCAATTTGGACAGGATGGCGCGGCGGTAGCGCTCGGCAGTTTTGACGCTGATACCGCATTCTTCGGCAATCTGCGCCGACGACCGCCCGTCGGCGGTACGTCGGATCACAAGCATTTCGCGCTCACTCAGGGCACCCGGTGACACCGAATTGCGCAGCGGATCCGGCGCCGCCCGGCCGCTCCACGGCGCTCGGCGACCATCCTCGTCTCGCCGGATGGCACCGATCAACTGCGACAGCTCACCAATACCGAACGGTTTCAGCAGAAATCCTTCAGCACCCCGCGCGACCAGCTCGCGCATCCCGGCTGCGGCCGGTGGGCCGATGAGAAAGACAAGCGTAAATTCACGTGGTGGCGACACGAGTTCGCGCACCCAGTCCGGCGGTTCGGGCCCGAAGTCCGCGGGGGCCAGCATCAGCAGATCCGTGCGCGCCGCGATGATCGATGTGCAACAGTCAGCGTCGAGCGCGCATGAACCAACCGTCTCAATCGCGAATTCGTCCGCCAGAACCTGGCTCAAGCCAAGACGGAACACCGCGTCGTTATCAATCAGAAAAACCCGCTTCAACATGTCGACCCGGCACCCCTGGCTTCAAATCCACTTGCACCCTGACGCACCATGCGTCCGGCCGACGTCCGGTCGGCCCGGGTTCAAACGTATTCTGCGTGACAGTGGTGCCGGCCCATACCGGGCAAAAACGGTAATCGGAGGCTGGTAAACCCTGAACGGGTTTCAGCGTTTGGTGCGGTATTACGTGCCGCTTCAGTCGGTGCCGGTGAGACCCTCGCGAATCGCATATTTCGTCAGCTCGGCGATGCTGTGCCGGTCGAGCTTCTTCATAATATTGCGGCGGTGTGACTCGATCGTTTTTACGCTGAGACTCAGTTCCTGCGCAATCCGCGCCGCGGACTTGCCTTCCGCAATGGATTGCAGCACCTCGCGCTCCCGCACCGACAGATCCGCGGTTGCCGCGCCCGCGTCACCATGGCGGAAATGCGAGAGTACGGATGCGGCAACCGTCGGGCTGAGGTAGGTGTTACCGCCGTTGATTGTTTTCAAGGCGAATGGCAGCTCCTCGACCGCGCCCTGCTTGGGTAAATAACCGATTGCGCCGGCGTCGAGCATCTGCGTGACGAAGCGCGAATCATCGTGCACCGACAGCGCGATGATCTTCGTCTCGGGGACGAGTGCCTTGATCCGCTTTGTTGCGTCGATACCGTTCATCGTCGGCATGCCGACGTCGATAATGACGAGTGTGGGGGTGAGTCGCCGCGTCAGCTGCACAGCTTCGCGGCCGTTCGTCGCTTCGCCGACGACTTCGTAGCCGCCGATGTCGTGGAGCAGGGTTTTCAGGCCAATGCGCACGATATCGTCGTCGTCGACGATGACGACTGTACGCGGACTATTTCCAGATCCGGACATTCAACTATCCTCCTCCGTCGGCGATTGCTGTGGCGAATCCGAAACAATGCTTTGTAATAAAGCGGAACTGATTGAAGGGCTCAAGTAAACCATACCATTGGCAACCTGGCGAACCGCAACGGCTAGTTCGCGACGCGCGCTGCTTTTGATGACATAACCGGCGGCACCCGCATCAATGATCTCGCGCACCCGACGGTTGTCCGTGTGCGATGATAATGTCAGTACGCGGATGTCCGGCAGTTTCTCCGACAGGTGGCGGGTTGCGCGAACGCCGTCAATCAACGGCATCGCCATATCCATCACGATCACGTCCGGGCGCAAGTCTTCGGCCATGCGGATCGCGCCAACCCCGTCGTCCGCCTGCGCGATTACGTGTATCTCGGCGTCCTCGGCGAGGATCGCGGCGATGCCCGCGCGCATCAGGTCGTCGTCATCGACGACAAGAACCCGTATCGCTTCATGACGCTTCACGTATTCGTCCTTATGCTGCCTCGGCTTGCTGACGACGTGCCCGATCCTGTGCTAGCGATCGAGCATGCCCTCGACATTCTGTTTCGCGGCCCCGGCTTTTTCATCGAGGACTTTTCCGGCGTCGTCGAGCATAGCACTTGCGGAATTCCCGAGCTTCGCGCCCGCATCGGCAACAGCAGCACCGGCCGCGGCTTTCGCTTGCATCACGACGGCCCCCATTTCATGCGCCTTGCCGCTAACGTCCCCGGCGGTAGCCGCGCCTGCCGCGGCTGCTTCATCAGCCATTTCCGCGGCAGCTTGCGAGGCATTATCGGTCATCACCATCGCGGCTGCGGCCACATCCTCACCCGCGTCCGCCGCGGCGTCCGCTGCGGCTCGCACACTGTCACCGGCGCGTTCCATCGCCGCCCGGGTCCCGGACTCTTCGCTGTTACCGCAGCCGGCGGAAAGCAGCACGGTTGCCAGTGCCAGGATCAGTCGTTGCTTGGTCATCACAATCTCCCGTTCGGCTTAATCGATTCTCAGCGGCGCCATAGCGTGCTTTCAGGCGCCGACGACGCGTAGCGTTCCCGCGTCACCGCCAGGGGTACGACGTCGCGCCCCCGCAATCCGTCCTCTCCCGTCCAGGTCCGACGGCGATGCCGCTGTTGACACCGCTGTTCATCCGCCCGGCCCGGTACGCCTGTATTCCGCGCCTGCCCCTTAAGGCAGGCCCCTGATCATGGCCCTGCGCCCTTAAGCAGCTGTACCGGTCTGTGACTGAATTTCACTCGTCTAAGAGCAGGTCTGGAATGCGCCAATCCCTGATCGACGCGCGCGCGCGGCCGCGGCGCGAACCTCGCGCCGAGCCGCCACCACGCGGTCGACCGCTGGTCGGCGTGGCGGCTTACGCACCGGGTTGAATCAGCCGTCGGCGGCCGGGGCAGGAGGACTCCGTTTGCCCTTGTTCTTGCGCTTTTCCTTTTTCTCACCCTTGCGCTTTGCGTGCTTGGGTTTCGATTTCGGTTTTCCTTTCGCCTTGAACGGCGGCCGCGGCCCGGCGTCTCCGCCGTCCTCGTCGAATCCGTCAGCAAGCGCAATGCGCAGGCGCTCTCCGCGTACGCGCACGTTCCGCAAGTGCTGAAACAGATCACGCGGCATGCCTTCCGGAAGCTCCACGGTGCTGTAACGATCGAACAGTTCGATCCGCCCGATGTTCTCACTGTCGAGTCCCACTTCGTTCGCGATTGCACCGACGATATGCTTTGGTTCGACCTGATGTTCGCGCCCGACGGCGAGCCGGTAACGCACCATGCCGGGCTCGCCGGACTGCTCATCGCGACGCCTGGGACGAGGGCCGTCGTTGCTGCGCTCGCGATTACCATCACGGCGCTGGCGTCCCGCATGTTCTTCACTCCGTTGCGATCCGCGCGAATGCTGCTCCGGGATCGGTGCGAGCCTTGGCGCCAACGGGCGTTCACGCTGGACGAGATAGGCAAGCGCCGCGGCAATTTCGCTCAGATCCGCATCGTGTTGCTGCTGATAGGCCGCGATGATGCTTTCGAACGTGGCAAGGTCCTGTGCTTCGATGGTCTCGGTGATCAGATTCTTGAATTCGCCGGTCCGACGGTCAGCGATATCCGTCTCGCTCGGCAAGGCCATCGGTTCGATCGGCTTGCCGGTGGCTTTCTCGATTGAACGCAGCATGCGGGTTTCCCGCGGCGCGACGAAAATAATCGCCTCACCGCTGCGTCCGGCACGCGCGGTACGACCAATGCGGTGAATGTAGGCTTCCGTGTCGTAGGGTATGTCGTAATTCAGTACGTGGCTGATACGCCTGACATCGAGACCGCGTGCCGCGACGTCCGTCGCGACGACGATGTCGACGAGTCCGCGCTTGAGCCGGTCGACCGTCCGCTCGCGCAAGGCCTGGTTCATATCGCCGTTCAACGCGCCACTCGAAAATCCGCGCGCCTCGAGTTTTTCCGCGAGTTCCACCGTGGCGGTTTTCGTCCGTACAAAAATCACCATGCCGTCGAAGTCCTCGACTTCGAGGATGCGGGTCAGCGCATCGAGTTTGTGACGGGCGGTGACCTGGCAAAACCGCTGACGCACTGTCGACACCGTCGCGGACTTCGACTTGATATCGATTTCGATCGGGTCGCGCAGATGTCGTTCGGCGATCTTGCGGATCGGTTTCGGCATTGTCGCGGAAAATAGCGCAACCTGTTTCTGCTTCGGGGTATGCGCAAGGATCGCTTCAACCTCATCGACAAAGCCCATGCGCAGCATTTCGTCTGCTTCGTCGAGCACGACGCTCGCGACCCGGCTGAGATCGAGCGTGTGGCGACGAATGTGGTCCTGGATCCGGCCCGGGGTGCCGACGACGGCATGTACGCCGCGTCGCAACTGACGCAGCTGCGTATCCATGCCCTGCCCGCCGTACACCGGCAACACATTAAAGCCCGGCAGGTAGCGTGCATAAGTCTGCATCGCCTCGGCGACCTGGATCGCGAGTTCCCGGGTCGGCGTAAGGACGAGGATTTGGGGGTTTTTCGCCTTCAGGTCGAGACGGTGCAAGGCCGGCAACGCAAAGGCCGCGGTCTTGCCGGTACCGGTCTGCGCCTGGCCGATGACATCGTGCCCGGCGAGCAACGGCGCAATCGCGGCACTCTGGATGGGCGAAGGCGTTTCATAACCCGTGTCGGCAATAGCGCGCAACAGCGGGTCGCTTAATCCGAGGGACGCGAAAGTGGTCTCCTCGACGGTGTCGATCGAATGATTGCTCAAGGGCTTCACTGCGGGGTTACAAGCGGGGAGCGAATCATACGCTAATCCGCACCTGCGTGCCGGAATCCTGCAATCCGCCGGCGTGGTGCCGGAGCCTCGTGGAAGCATGCTCATCGGCGCCCGCTTTGGGCAGTCGCGCAAGCCTCCATCTGCGCTTGTATACCCCGTATCGCCACGCTATCTTTTCGCGCTCCCAATCAGGCCTGCGGGGTATCTCAGCGCGGCGCCAGCCGGTGCGGACCGCAACCGGCGGCCGGCATCGACCCGTCGATTGACGAGGCGACAGGCAGTGGCGACCGCCGGGCACACAATCCCGGCGCCAGCGCGCCCGGGATCGGCCCGCACGACGCACAGGGAACACCAGGAAATCCACCAGGAGTGAAAGTATGCAATTCGGCCTCACCATTACGCCACACATCGAACGCTGGGAATTAATCCGTTATGCCGAAGAACTCGGCTACGACCGCGCCTGGGTCCCGGATTCGCAGATGATCTGGTCCGACTGCTACGCCACGCTCGCGCTCGCTGCGGCAAATACGCAGCGCATTCATATCGGCACGGGGGTGTCGATCGCCGGGACGCGGATTGCGCCGGTGACCGCGCATTCCATCGGCACAATTAACCAGCTGGCGCCGGGACGCACATTCCTCGGCCTCGGCACCGGCCATACCGCGATGCGCGTGATGGGTCAGGATCCGATGCGCGTGAGCGAATTCCGCGAATACCTGCGCGTTGTGCGCGAATTACTGGCCGGCAAGGCGGTCGATTACACCTATAGCGGAAAAACCCGGGAAATCGCCCTGATGCACCGGGATCGCTATTTCGTCAACCTCGACAATCAGATCCCGATTTATGTCGCCGGCAACGGCCCGAAAGCCTGTGCGGCTGCCGGCGCCTATGGTGACGGCTGGACCACGATCGGACGTGATCCCGTGGCCCTCAACACGGCCCTCGGACATATCAGTGACGGCGCCGCGGCGGTGGAGCGTACGCTGGCGGCGGATTTCCATACGACACTGTTCACGTGCACGTCCGTCCTGCGTCCGGGTGAAGATCTCACGAGCGAGCGCGTTATCAACCAGGTTGGCAGCTGGGTGACGACGGAATTGCATTTCTTCTACGAGATCTGGAACAAACTCGGCCGTGCGGACGAGCTGATCCCGCCGCATTTCCTGAATATGTGGGACGAGTACCTTGACCGGGTCAACAATTTCTCCCTGCCGGAGAACGCACGTTTCCGCCAGATCCATGAAGGCCACGCGGTTTACCTGATGCCGGAAGAAAAGCGCTTCGTCACGCCCGAGGCAATCAGCGCGATTTGCATCGTGGGTTCAGCCGAGGACATCATCGATCAGATCCGCGAAATCGAGAAAACCGGCATTCGCGAAATCAACATCATGCCGGCTGATGATTTTGCCCGCGACGCCGTTCGCGAATTCGCCGAGGCGGTGATCCCGGCATTTCGCTGATCA
This sequence comes from Gammaproteobacteria bacterium, assembly GCA_965216305.1. GTDB lineage: Bacteria > Pseudomonadota > Gammaproteobacteria > UBA11873. Next base: position 2,782,837 of record OZ244144.1, read on the forward strand.
CTGACTCATCGCGCCACATTGGCGGGAAGTCGCACGGAAAGGTGCTCGACATTGCGCGCGCGGCGGACTTAGCCGTCGCGTTTGCGCAAGCCGAGCTTCTCGATCACACGCTCGCGCCGCTGCAGCCACCAGCCAAATTGCGGCGGCCAGCGATCAAATTCCGAATCCAGCCCGAGTTCGCGCGCCGCGTGTAACGGCCAGTTCGGGTTATTGAGCATTTCGCGCGCAAGCGCGACGAGATCGGCACGCCCCGTCGTTATCACTTCGTTCGCGAATGCCGGGTCCCAGACGAAACCCACAGCCATGGTTGCGATGGCGGCCTCGCGCCGTACCTGTTCGGCAAACGGTACCTGAAAACCCTGGCCCAGCGGCATGCGTTGCGGCTTCTGCTCACCACCGATGCCACCGCTCGTGCAGTCCATCACGTCCACACCGCAGGCCTTTAGTTCGCGCGACAGTACAACCGTATCCTCGATCGTCCAGCCGCCGTCGATCCAGTCCGTTGCCGAAGCCCGATACATGAGCGGAAGATCCCGCGGCCATTCCCGGCGGATCGCGCTAACCACCTCAAGCGCCAGGCGCATCCGGTTTTCGCGGCTGCCGCCGTAGCCATCCGTACGCTGGTTGCTCACGGGCGAACAAAACTGATGCAGCAGGAAGCCGTGCCCCGCATAGATATCGATAACCTTGAACCCCGCTTCGCGGGCGCGGGCCGCGGCGCTGGCGAATGCGCTCACCAGCTGGTCTATATCGGCGAGCGACATCGCGGCGGGTACGGGCCACGATTCCCCGTAGGGAATTGCGCTGGGCGCGATCGCACCCCACGGTGCTTCGCCGCGCTCGCTCACGTCGACGTCATCGACCGGCGTCTCGCCGTGCCAGGGTCGACGTTCCGCGGCTTTGCGTCCCGCGTGGGCGAGCTGAATCCCCGGCACGGTGCCTTCGCTTGCGAGGAAAGTTGCGATGCGTGCAAGCGGTTCTATCTGCGCGTCTTCCCACAAGCCGAGATCGCCATGCGTGCGTCGTCCGCGCGCTTCCACGGCCGTGGCTTCCGTGAATACGAGTCCCGCGCCACCCAGGGCGAAGCGTGACAGGTGCGCGAAGTGCCAGTCGTTCGCATAGCCGTCGCGGGCGATGTACTGGCTCATCGGGGAGACGACAACCCGGTTCGGTAGCGTCACGGTGCCAATCTGCAACGGGGTAAACAGGTTCTGATCAGTCATTACAGTGGTGTCCGAATAGCGACAACAGAGTGCGTTCAAGGGTTGGTGGATACCCTGGCGTCATGCGCGCGTTGCGATTACTGATGTCCGTCGTGCTTAACCCGCGGTCCAGCCGCCATCGATCATGAGCGAACTGCCGGTAACGAGCGCGGCGGCGTCGGAGGCAAGAAAAACGACCGCGCCCATGATGTCCTCGATCTCGCCGATCCGACCGAGCTTGATTTTCGATTCGATCCAGGCGACGAGTTCGGGGTTCGCGAACGTCTTCGCAGTAAACGGCGTGCGGATGAATGTCGGGCAAACTGTGTTAACCCGGATCTGTTGCGGCCCGAGTTCGATAGCGAGCGCCCGCGTGAGACCTTCGATCGCGTGTTTCGAGGCGCAGTACACGGTACGCTCGAGGCCGCCCACCCGTCCCATTTGCGACGACACGTTGATAATCGAGCCACCACGTGCCGCCACCAGCATCTTGCGCACGACCGCCTGCGTGAGGAAGTACACGGCGCGCACGTTCACATCCATCACCGCGTCGTAATCATCGCCACTCATCGCCTGCATCGGGCCCGGCCGGTTCATGCCGGCGTTGTTCACGAGCACGTCGAACGGGTCCTGCGCCTCGACCACCGCGCGCACGGCCGCGGCATCGGTGACGTCGAGCACAACGGCTTCAACGGAACCGCCGGCCGCGGCAATCGCGCGCGCCGCTGCATCGATCTCAACCTTGTTTCTGGCCGCGATCACGACATGCGCGCCGGCCTCGCTCAAGGCCACGGCCGCGCCAAGCCCGATGCCGCGACTCGCCCCGGTGACGAACGCACGGCGCCCGTCGAGTCGCAACGACGGCGTGCGGGGTAGCGCGCTCATTCGGCGGCCGTGCCGTAAGGAATGTCGCGCTTGCCGTAGCGGCGCACGCGAATGTTTGCCTGTTCGGCATGACCGACAAAGCCTTCGAGCATGCACAGACGCGAACAGTACTCGCCCACCCGGGCCGAGGCTTCATCCGTGAGGATGCGCTGATAGGTGTGCGTCTTGATGAATTTTCCAACCCACAGGCCACCGGTATAGCGCCCTGCCCGCTTCGTCGGCAGCGTGTGGTTCGTGCCGATTACTTTGTCGCCGTAGCTAACGTTCGTCCGTGCCCCGAGGAACAGCGCGCCGTAGTTCGTCATGCGCTCGAGGAAATAATCCGGCTCCGCCGTCATCACCTGGACGTGTTCGGAGGCGATCCGATCCGCTTCGGCAACCATTTCATCGAGCGACTCACAAACAATCACTTCGCCGTAATCTTCCCATGCCGCCCGCGCGATTGCGGCTGTCGGCAGGATCCCGAGCAAGCGGTCGATCTCGGCCAGCGTCGCCTCGGCCAGCGCGCGCGAGTTCGTCAGCAGAATCGCCGGCGACGTCGGGCCGTGTTCTGCCTGGCCGAGCAAGTCCGTCGCGCACAACTCGCCATCGACCGTATCGTCGGCAATGACGAGCGTTTCCGTCGGCCCCGCGAACAGATCGATACCAACCCGGCCGTAGAGCTGTCGCTTCGCCTCGGCAACGAACGCATTACCGGGACCAACGAGCATATCGACCGGCGCGATCGTCTCGGTGCCCAATGCCATTGCGCCGACCGCCTGGGTGCCGCCGAGGACCAGGATTTCGTCCGCTCCGCCGAGATGCATCGCCGCGACGATTGCCGGGTGCGCGCCGCCCTCGAACGGCGGCGCGGCAGCAATGATCCGCTTCACCCCGGCAACCCGCGCGGTAACGACGCTCATGTGCGCCGAGGCGACCATCGGGTACTTGCCGCCGGGAACGTAACAGCCGACGGCGTTCACCGGCACGTTACGGTGCCCGAGGATGACTCCCGGTAATGTCTCCACTTCAACATCGCGCAACGCCGCACGCTGATGCTCGGCAAACTCCCGCACCTGCGTCTGGGCGAATCGAATGTCGTCGAGATCGCGCGCGGACACTTTCGCCAGCGCATGTTCGATCTCCTGCTCAGACAACAAAAAGGATTCCGGCGCCCAGTTATCAAACTTGAGCGACAGTTCGCGCACCGCTGCATCGCCGCGCTGCTCAATGTCGAGCAACAGCGCTTCAACGGTTTGCCGTACGTTAGCGTCGTCGCGATCGCGATCGCTCTGCGGTTTCCCGCGCTTGAGAAAAGTGGCCATCGTTAATTTCCGTTATGTCAGGGCCAGACCCCGGTTAGCATGCCCGGCAAAACTCGCATCGCGTATCGCGGAGCCCGCCCGCAAGTCCGCTGATGCCGCTGCTATCGACACGTCGCTATTGACCCGACGTGAGACTCGAGACGCTGAAGATGCGTTTAATCTTCGATTTGCTCATCGTCGGATGTTCTGTCGGGGTGAGTGCGCGTACCACGGTCGTCGTGCCCGCGAAGCGATCAATATTCACCTGCCCGCGCCAGCTCTGCACCGAAGTTTCCAACGCGCGCTCGCCGTCGCCTTCATGCGTCGGCGCGCGGTACATCGTCAGCAGCGTCTTCCACAAATCGTTGTCATGATTGAATACGAGCGACAAGGCGACGCCCGAGGTTTGCGCGTCGATGAACAGCACGCGACTGCGATACGGATGTCCTTCCCACGTCGACACGACTTCGACGACGTGGCATTTGCGTATCTGCCAGCGTTCATCCGGGAAGCGGCTGTAGGGACCGATCATCGGGGGTACGTCGTGTTCGACGTCGGCGGTGTATAACAGGTCTTTCGTGCCAAGATAGTTCCAGCGGTAATCGAGTACGCGGCCCGAGAAACCTTCGAAATCATCCATCGTCGCGGTCGATCCCATGAAGCTGTCCGCACGCTCCTGCGCGGAAACCCGACGCACCCGCCGTTCCGTCGGCAAGTAAGTATTGACCTGATCATCCTCGGTGGGATCGAGCATCCGTTCGACGACGAATTTCGTGCCCTTGATATTGAACGGCTCGACGAATTCGATGTAGTCCTTGAAGAACCGCGTGTCGCTGTCCGGAACCCCCACCTCGTAGTCCTGTTCGGCGAGCATCGCGAGTTTGTTCAGGTACACGCGGTGGTATAGCTGGTGTAGCGTGCGTTCGAGACGGCCACCCCCGAGCAGACCGGCATCAGTGTCGAGCGGCGCCTGGCCACCATCGGTATGCAGGTAGGTCATGGTGAGCTCATCAACCTTGTAGCCGTAGTACTGCCAGCGATGAATCTGGTTCCAGGCCACCATGTATCCGGCCGTTGCCGGGTCCGCGGACGCGAGTTGCTGATCGGAAAACGGTTTGCCCGCGGTGTAATTTTCGAGTCGACCATCGCCGCCGATCGTGGCCTGGCCGGAAAATCGCTCCGTCGCCGCCTGATAGGATGCGTGCGGGGGATAATCCCCTGTCGCCTGGATTGTGACGCTGACCCCGGGGAAGGCAAACTCCTCGGCGTAACCGGGCGGTATCCAGGGGTGCAGGCTTGCGATCCCGGTCTCACCGATCACGCTGCCCGGGGCCGGCGGGTCGGCAACCACTGTCTGCTCAAGCCACGCGTCGATGTCCGCGCGGGTCACCGCGCCAGCCGGCATCATCGCCAGGCCAAACATGCACCACGTGAGCACCCTGGCGAGTTCGCAATATTTCATCCCTTGTTTACCTCAGTATGTCCCCGGTTCCTAGTGTAAACACAATCCTCCCGGAGGTGGCGCGTGCGCCGGACGTGACAACACGTGGCCACGCGTGTGCGCATCGCCGCGCCTGACCACGGCGAAAGGCCGGCAACCTCACCCGGTGGGTGACTGCTGCCATGCGGTTCAGCCGCCGGTCGCGAGGCCGAGCCAGCAGTAGATTGCCCCGTAAGCACGCCACGGACGCCAGTCTTCGGTGCGCGCGATGATGTCATTCGCACGCGACATGCCGAGTGCCTTCTTGATGCCGAGGTCGCCGAGCGGCAGTGCATCGGGCCACGCGAGCGCGCGCATCGCGACATAGGATGCCGTCCACTCGCCGATACCCGGCACTTCGATCAGCCGCGCGCGAACCACTTCCGGATCGGATCCCGGGGCAAGCAACAATTCGCCGTCGGCTGCCGCCCGGGCGACGGCAAGAATCGTTTGTGCTCGCTTGCCGGGCATACCGATCCGAGCGACTTCATCGACGGAAGCCTCAGCAATGCGGGCTGGATCGGGTGTGATAAAGCACAGCGCCGGCGTCGAGGTTACGATCGCTTCGCCGAACGTGGCCGCCATGCGCCCGGCCAGCGTTGTCGCGCCCTTGACGCTGACTTGCTGGCCAAGAATTGCCCGCAGCAATAGCTCGAAGCCGTCGTAGGCACCGGGCAAACGCATGCCGGGGTGCGTATTGATCGCGGCTTGCAACAGCGGATCCCGGCCCAGATGTTCATCAATCTCCGCGGCACTCGCGCGGGTATCGAATACCGTTTTCATTTTTGTCAGCACGCCGGTGCAGACCGGGGCGAGCGATGCCGATAGCGTCGCCCTGAGAGCGGATGCCCCGTGCGCGTCGCGGTCCGGCGCGATCTTCACCCAGCCGCGATGTTCGCCCGCCTTCACCGTGCGCAGGTAAGCGTCGTCGATCACGGTTTCGACACCGGGTATGGCCCGCGCGCCGAGAAACGCGAGCAGAGTCGGCCAGTTCAGTGGCGGGCGGTAATCAAAGCGCAAACTCAACACCTCGTCCGCGGAGCCGCGCGGAGGCCGGGATGCACGCAATGTCGTTGGCGCGACGCCGTAGTGGGAGCGAAAGCGGGCGCTCAGCTTCGCGCTGCCTGGAAAACCCGTTGCGCGCGCGATCTCGCCAAGCGACAGGGTCGTTTCGCACAACAGTTGCCGGACGTTCAGCATGCGTTGCGTGTGCGCAAGTTCCGTCGGCGCGAGGCCGAATTCCCGCTGCACGGCCCGAGCGAGCGTTGTCTCGGGCACCGCGAATTCTGCCGCAAGTGCCGCAGGCGTGAGCGTATCGAGCGCGCCGTCTTCGATCCGGCGCAACGCGAAACGCGCGAGCATCCCCTGCGCGCCCGGCTCGATGGACGCATGCGCATCGCCCGGCGCCAGTTCCGGACGACAATCGGGGCACGGTTGCAGGCCGGATTTTTCGGCGGCCGCGGCATGGCGGAAAACGGCGCAGCGGCTGCGCGCCGGCTTGCGCCGCGCACACACGACCCGACAGTACGTACCCGACCCTGTCGCGCTGACGAAAAAGCGGCCATCGAAACGCGCGTCCCGTCGACGCACGGCATCGAACCAGGCCTGCGCAAACGGTTCATCCGTAGGCGTGATGTAGTGTTTCGACATGACCGGATTGTGACCCACCCGGAACGCGCCGGCCAGCCGGACCAATCGCGCAAGGAGTTGCAAACCGTACGCGCACTTTCATCGGTGCTGTGTTATCGTGCGCGCACCTGAGTGGGCGCATTGCCCAATCAGCGCGTCATCTTTAGTTGTGAGTTTGTCTTTCTTCTGGTGCAGCAGCCTACGCCGCCGCCCCTGATTCCCAGGCCGACCGTCCCTCCTGCCGAGACCAATTACTGTATGCCGCAAGTGCACCACGCACTTTATCGGCTGAACTAATCGTCCGCCTTGTACCCGATGAGACCTCGGGCTGCGCCGAACGGTCCGCCAATTTGAAACACCACGCCGCAGCGTGCGTGCGCGCTTTTGCGCGTGGCACGAGCGGCTATGAACAGGTAATACCAGAATGACATTTGATGAACTCGGCCTCGCCGAATCCCTGCTGCGCGCCGTGCGCGACACCGGCTACACAACGCCGACCCCAATCCAGGCGCAAGCCATTCCCCCCGTCCTCGCCGGCGCCGACGTCATGGGCGCGGCGCAAACCGGCACCGGCAAAACCGCCGGTTTTACCCTCCCCCTGCTGCAGCGTCTCGACAGTGGCGCACCGGTGAAGAGCAATCGGGCCCGCGCACTCGTGCTCACCCCGACCCGCGAACTCGCGGCGCAGATCGAGGACAGCGTCACGACCTACGGCAAATACCTGAAGCTGCGCTCCACGGTGGTGTTCGGCGGCGTGCCGATCAATCCACAAATGATGCGTCTGCGCAAAGGCGTGGACGTACTCGTCGCAACGCCCGGCCGCCTGCTCGATCTGCATTCACAACGTGCGATCAGGTTCGACGATCTTGAAATCCTCGTGCTCGATGAAGCCGACCGCATGCTCGATATGGGCTTCATTCACGACATCCGCAAGATCATCGCGCTGTTGCCGCGCAAGCGACAGAACCTGATGTTCTCGGCGACGTTCTCCGATGACATCCGCAAGCTCGCGAAAACAATCACGAACGATCCGGTAGAAATCGACGTTGCACCGCGAAATTCGACGGTCGATCTGATCGAGCAGATGATTCACCCGGTGGACAAGAACCGCAAGGTTGAGTTGCTCAGTCATCTCATTCGCACGGATAACTGGTTCCAGGCGCTCGTGTTCAGCCGTACGAAGCATGGTGCCGACAAACTCGTGCGCCGCCTTGGCCGTGACAACATCGACGCCGCCGCCATCCACGGCAACAAGAGCCAGTCGCAGCGCACGAAAGCATTGAGCGCGTTTAAGCAAAACAAGGTGCAGATTCTTGTCGCCACGGACATCGCGGCGCGCGGCATTGATATTGACCAGCTATCGCACGTCGTCAACTTCGATTTACCAAACGTGCCGGAAGACTACGTCCACCGGATCGGCCGTACCGGCCGTGCCGGCGCCGGCGGCAACGCGATTTCGCTCGTCAGCGCGGACGAATCGAAGCAATTGCGCGACATCGAACGGCTGATTAAACGCTCATTGCCGCGCAGCGTCGTCGCCGGTTTCGAACCCGAACAGACGCTGCCAGCCAGCGCGCCGGCGGCGAAACCGAAACGGCCACAACGCGGTAACAATAACAACGGGGGCAACGGCCGACGCCGTTCCGGCGATGACTCCCGACGTGGCGCTTCGCGACCCGCAAACGGCAATCGCAACGGTCCCGGCCGCGCCGGTGGTGCGAAAACCGTTAGTCGCAAACAGGCGGTTTAAACGACGCGGCAGCTTCGCCGGCGGTCCGGCTGCGGGCCGCCGTCAGGCGGCCTTGAGTCCGGTCCCCTCGGCGACGCCGAGCAGGATATTGATCGTCTGCACGACCTGGCCGGACGCACCCTTGCCGAGATTATCGAGCTGCGCCACAACGATCGCGCGCTCTCCCGCCGTATCGTGCAATACGTGCAGACACAGCTCGTTCGTGCCATTGCACGCTTCGGGGTTCAGCTGGGCGAGGTGTGCCGTTTCGTCGAGCGCGGCAACCCGGATGCCGCTTTCGCCGGCATAATAGTCCGCGTACGCGGCGCGCACCTGATTCGCCGTCGGTTGGCCCGGTAAAGCCCACAGCGGCAACGGTACATGCACGAGCATACCCTTGTAGTAGCGCGCCACCGTCGGCAGGAACACCGGCGCATGGGCGAGACCACTCCAGCGCACGATTTCCGGCACATGCTTGTGCTCGAGCCCGAGTGCGTAGTCGTAGGCCACAGCATCCGTGGCACCGGCACCGGCCGGATCCTCGAAAGCCGCAATCAGCGCCTTGCCACCGCCCGAATACCCGGACATGCCGTTGATCGATACCGGCCACGTCGCCGGCAACAAGCCACCGGCGATCAGGGGACGCAGTATGGACACCGCAGCGATCGCGTAGCACCCGGGGTTGGCGATCCGGGTTGCGTCACGGATCGCATCACGTTGCGGCGGCGCGTACTCGGGAAACCCGTACACCCAGCCTGCCGCCGTACGGTGCGCGGTCGAGGCGTCGATGATCCGGGTTGACCGGTTATCGACAAGCGCAACGGCTTCGCGTGCCGCATCATCCGGCAGGCACAGGATCGCGATATCGCACGCATTCAGGGCGTCGCGACGCGCAACCGAGTCCTTGCGCAAGGCGGGATCGATCTGGGCTACGCGCAGGTCGTCACGACCTGCCAGGCGCGCCGCAATCTGCAGGCCCGTGGTGCCCGCCTCGCCGTCGATGAATACTGTGTGTCGTTTGCTCATGGCCGTCTCCTTCGGGCGCGATCTTACACAGCTTGCGACATGAGCATAAGCCACGGGCCAGTCCCCGCGCCGTCTTTGCAGCTAGCGCCGCGCCGCCGGATTGGATCACCGTGCCCGGACCGTGTCCGCAATGCGCAGAGGTCGCAGACACACGGCCTGGCTCGCGGTATGTTGCTCGCCATGGACGATCCGCTTACCCGCTACGTCACCGCGCTCGAACAACTCGACCGCACGACGCTCGACGACCTGCTCGCCCTGTGCGACCCCGACATGCATTTCCGCGATCCATTCAACGACAGCCGCGGGGTCGACGCATTCGGTCGTGTCATGCAGGACATGTTCGCGAAGCTCGACGACATACGCTTCAGAATCGATCATATGGGGTGGTCGGTGACGGACGACGCCTGCGCCCTGATCCACTGGAGTCTGGACGCGAAGCTGGCCGCGCTCGGTGGGAAATCGTGGCAGGTGGAAGGCTGTTCGATGCTGCGTTTCGGCGCCGACGGCCAACTCACCGCGCACTACGATTACTGGGATGCGGCCACCGGCCTTTACGAACGCCTGCCCGTCCTCGGCCGCGTGCTTGGCTTACTGCGCCGACGGATCCGCGCGGACTGAATTTTCCTCGGCATGCTCGAGACGGATCTGCACGACATCGATACTGTCTTCGCGAAATCCGGCTTCGCAATAGGCGAGATAGAAATGCCACATGCGCTGGAAGCGCGCGTCGAAGCCGAGCTCCCGGATCTGCGGCCACGCGGCGTCGAAACGCTGTCGCCATGCCGCCAGCGTGCGTGCATAGTCGCGACCGCACCGGCACGACGCCGTTACGCGCAAGCCCGCACGTTCGAGCGTACCCACCAATGCCTGGTAGCTCGGCAACATGCCGCCCGGGAAAATGTACTTTTGAATGAAGTCGGGCTGGCGCCGGTAGTTGTCAAAACGCGCCTCCTCGATGGTGATCACCTGCAGCGCGGCCGCACCTCCCGGCTTCAACAGTGCGCGCAACTTTCGTGCATAGGCCGACCAGTAGGCTTCCCCAACCGCTTCGAACATTTCGATCGACACGATCCGATCGTAGCTGCCCGTAATGTCGCGGTAATCGCAATTCTCGACGCTCGCGCGGGAATCCAGTCCCGCGTCGCGGATGCGGGTAGACGCGTATTCGAGCTGCGCTTTGGAAATCGACACCCCGGTAAAACGCGCGTCATGCTGGCGCGCGGCAAAGTCGATGAACCCGCCCCAGCCACAACCGATTTCGAGCACATCGTCACCATCACGCACCCCGGCGAGTTCGGCGAGGCGCGCGTACTTGCGCGCTTGCGCCGCTTCCAGCGTGTCGTCGCAGTCGCCGAACAACGCCGCGGAATAAGTCATCGAGTCATCCAGCCAGTGCCGGTAGAACGCGTTACCGAGGTCGTAGTGATAGGCGATGTTACGCCGCGCCTGCGCACGAGAATTCGCCCGCAGACGATGGCGTACACGGCTTGCCATGCGAGTCAGCATGTTCGCGCGCACCGTCGCGCCGAAATGGCGCTCGTTGGCGATCGCGAAGCGAATCAGCGCGGTGAGGTCCGGCGTGCTCCATTCACCGTCGAGGTAGGATTCCGCGACGGCGTTGGAACCGCCCGTAAGCAGGGCCCATAGCGGCCGGGAACTCTTCAATTGCCAGCGCACTACCGGAGCCGGGTCATCACCGCCGCTGAACGTAAGCGTGTCGCCGTCCGGCGTCTCGATGATGAGCGTGCCGGTATGCACTCGCGCACCAATCCGGCCCAGTGCAGCGCGCGCAACGGAGGGAAACGCACGTTTGGGCGCGATAATGGAGGAAACAGCGTCTTTCATATCTCGGTTCCGATAGCCAGTTTGGTTTTCGATGCGCGGCGACGCACGAGCGGTACGCCTTTGAGCCAAAGCTTCAGAGCCTCGTAGTGGATGCCGGCGATCAGCTTCAAGCCGGCGGCCGGAAACCCCAGCGCAAGCCGGACGAGTTCGCCGCGCGTGAACGGACGACGCTGGCCCTGGAACACCGCGCGCAGCTGACGTGCGCCGCGGTTGTGGTAGTCGATCGTAAGTTGCACGGTGTCGCGCGGCTCGCGCACGCCGAACTCGTAGGTCCCGTCCAAATCATAGAACGGCGATACGAACATCGCCTTGTCACAGCGTTGCCGGATCGTCGCATGACTCTGCGTTACCGGGATCACATAGGCGATGCGCTCACCGAACGTATTGTTGACCTCGTAGATCATCGCGCCGATGCTGCCATCCGCGCGGCGGCAATAGACCACCGAAATCGGATTGAACACATAGCCGAACACGCGCGGCGTGGTCAGCACCTGGAATCCGGCGCCCGCATCCCTGATCCCGGCCTCACGCAGCACGCCGGCACACCAGTCGCGATACGATCCGATGCCGTCACCATGATCGCGGTCGTGAAACGAGAACCAGCCCGCGCGATTGATCCGAAACAACGCCGAGGCGCGATCAAGCGCTTCGAGTTCGGCGAGGTCGAGCAGGAGGTAGAACACCCGATATCGCAGTGTGTGCTGCCGCGCGCCGAAGCGCTGGTGATACACCTGACCGGTGTAGATCGCCGAGTTCATGCCGACAATGCCGCCGGCACGGGCGCACCCTCCGCGTGATACGCCAATGGCAGACGATCGAAGCTGCCGGGGTTGGCCCATGGTCGCGCGCAACCGAGCTGCTCGGCGACCCACAGGCCGGATTGCAGAGCGTCTTCGTGGAAGCCGTGACCAAGGTAGCTGCCACAAAACCATGTCCCCGCCCTGCCCTGCAAGCCACGCGAGCGCGCCTGGGCGTCGGTGGTGCGTGTGGTGAAGATCGGGTGCTCGTAGTGGAACACGGCGTGGGTCAATCGTTCGTCCGGCGGTACGGGCGGATTCAGGGTGACGAACAGATTTCGCGCCGTCGCGAGATTCTGCAGCTTGTTCATCCAGTAGGTGACGCACAAGGGCAGGTGCTCATCGAGGTTGGCGGCACCGCGCAGGTAATTCCAGCTCGCCCAGGCCGCACGGCGGCGTGGCATCAGGCGCGGGTCTTCGTGCAGGTAAGCAACGTTGCTGCTGTACGTAAATGACTCCAGCGTGGCGCGTTCCTGCCGTGACGGATCATCAAGCAGCTGCAGCGCTTCATCGGCGTGGGTGGCGATGATCACCTCATCGAAGCGCAAGGAGTCGCCTCCGGCATCGCGAATAAACACGCTGTCACCGGCGCGTCTGATCCCGGCAACGCGAGTGCCGGCGCGCACGGCCAGTGCCGCATCCGCGAGTACCCGTGCAACATAGTTTTCGCTGCCGCCACTCACCGTCCGCCATTGCGGGCGATCGCGCAGATTCAGCAACCCGTGATTATCGAAGAAACGAATGAACGCGTCGGCCGGATAGCGTTCGATGTCACTCTGCGACGCCGACCAGATCGCGGCCGCCATCGGGATCAGGTGATCGTCGATGAAAGCGCGGGAATAGGACTCGCGTATGAGCAATTCCGCGATCGGGAGTTCCGCCAACTCGCCAGTGAGATAATCCGCGGCGCTGCCGTAGAATCGCCGAATGTCGCGCAACATTCGCCAGAAGCGGCCGCGTACCGCGTTGCCCGGTTGCGCAAACAGTCCGCGCAGGTTCGAGCCAGCGTACTCAAGCCGCCCGTCATCGAGCGAAACCCCGAAAGACATCTCGGTCGCGGCACTGGGCACTCCCGTGGCGTCGAACAGGGCGACGAGGTTCGGATAGTTCGGCGCGTTGTAGACGATGAAGCCGGTATCTACGGGGACCGCGCGACCGTCGAGATCAAGCGTCACCGTGTTCGCGTGACCGCCGATGCGCTCCCCACGCTCGAACAGCGTGACCTCGTGGCGTCGCGACAACGACCAGGCGGCGCCGAGTCCGGCGATGCCGCCGCCAATTACAGCGATTTTTCGCACGGCTTGAGGATGATTGCGGGACATAACACTGATGGCTCTGATGGCATTGAGTGGAAATACGCCTGCGGTTCCGTGATGGATCACGTCCGTCGCATGTGATCCGCCCGCCGCTCATCGGCGTAATACCGGTATGCTGTACGCAATGATCGATGAACCGAATCCGCCGTCTCCCGACAATGTTGTCAACCTGACAGCGAACGAGCCAGATGCTGCTGAGCGCGAGCGTGCGGTTGAAACCGCGCTTTTGGTCCGCGTGCGCGACGAGAGCGACCGGGCGGCGTTTAACGACTTTTTTGATCGTTTCTGCCCGCGCTTGCGCGCTTACGCGCAGAAACAGGGAGCCTCAACCCAGGTTGCCGAAAACGTCGTGCAGGACGTCATGATCACGGCGTGGACGCGTACGCACCTGTTCGATCCGGACAAGGCTTCGGCACGAACCTGGATCTACACCCTGGTGCGCAATCGACTGATCGATGCCCATCGCGCCAGCGCCCGGCGCCAACGCGCCTACGACAATCTCGCGACGAATGTTGCTGTCGCCGAAGAGGTGACGGACGAGCCGGGGCAGGATCTCGGCAATACGAAACTGCGCTCGATGCTCGAGGAACTACCCGAAGAACAAATGCGGGCGGTACTGATGGCTTACGTCGAGGGCAAGTCGCACCGCGAAATCGCCGAGGAACTTGGCGTGCCCACGGGAACGATAAAGTCCCGCACCCGCCTCGCGCTGCAACGTTTGCGCAAAATGATGGAGGGCGGTGAATGAACGCAGCACACCACCCGAGCGAAGCATTTCTGATCGACTACGCGGCCGGTAACACCTCGCCGCTGTTCGACACGATCCTGCGCGCGCACCTCGGCGTTTGCGCACATTGCCGCGAGACGCTCCTGTTCGCGGAACAACTTGGCGGGGAACTGCTCAGCCTGTCCGCGATGCCGGGAGGAACCCTCAGCGCTCGTGACATTTGCGCGCGCCACGAACGGGATCCTCGCCCGGGCCCGCCAATCTCGCGGGTTGACGATATTGCGCTCGACGGCAATATCGAGCAGCTCGTCGGCACTTATCTGAACAGCAGCATCGAGGCATTGCCGTGGAAGCGGATCGGCAAGGGGTTACGCCTGTGTCGTCTCGACGAACGCGACGACACGAGAATGTGGATGTTGCGGGCCGAACCCGGCGCGGTGCTGCCGGAACACACGCACTCCGGCAGCGAGCTGACGCTCGTCCTGAAAGGCGCATATTTCTGCGGCTCGGAAATTTTCCGCGCCGGTGATATCGAAGATGCCGACGAGCAAACAGAGCACCAGCCGGTTATCACGCGAGATGCGGAATGCATCTGCCTTGCGGTCACCGAAGGTAATCTGAAATTCACCGGCTGGCTGCCGCGCCTCGTGCAGCCGTTTCTCGGGATCTGACACCCTGGTCCAGGGCGCGTAAGCAGCGACTTGCGCTGCGGAACGAGGGACTGCGCCCGCCTGTGAGCGTCAGCGAATGCCGCCGGGCGTTACCGGCGCCCATGCGTCCGAGCCAGTTTGCATCGTGTTGCGGCATCGGCGGCGAGCCATCACCAGCAGCGACACGCAGCGTAGCGTCGGCCCTGCTCAGCGTGCGCGAACCTGCTCGACGAATCCCCGCAAGGCGCGGACGATGAAGTCCGGATCGGCCCTGTGCAGTTCGTGGCTGGCACTGTTCGCGATGACAAACTCACCCCGGCTGGACAAGGTTGTTAATGAGAATTGGAGTGCGTGCCAGCGCGAATCGCGTTCCGGCTGAACCCCGGCCTCGGCTGCCCGCGCGATCACGAGCAGCGGAATGTCGCCGATAGTATCGGTGGCGGCAACCGTACCCGCGCTCTCGGCGAAATGCGCGAGTTCATCCATTTGCGCGAAGATCGCCTTGCGGCGTGAATTGAGGAAGCTCGCGGCAGCGACATACGGGCTCGGGTCGGCCTGATCCGCCGCCAGCCGCGCGACATTGATGCCGTGGCGTGCGCTATGCGGCTGACCGTCAAACGTGAGCATTTGCCCCGGGTGCGACGATTCGATCAGCGCGACGCCGGCAACTTCGTGTGGATAGTGCGCGGCGAGATAGCGTGAGTTGAAACCACCAAACGAATGTCCCACAAGCAGATACGGCCCGGCCTCGCCGGCGCCGCGCAGCAGAGCGCGCAGTTCATCCACTGACCGTACGGTCGTGCGCGGTCCCGGCCCGCTGTCGCTCCAGCCATAGCCCGCACGATCGTAAGTGCACACACGGGTCGTGATCGCCAACGCATCCTGCACCGGGGTCCAGGCCACGGCCGCGCCACCAATGCCGTTGTCGATCACGACCACCGGCGTACCGCGACCGGCACAACGGTAATACAGTCGATGCGTTCCAAGACTGACGAAACTGCCCGGCGGTACGACGAGCGCGGCGAGGTCCGGCCGCGGTGCCGGCGGCGCGGCACCGGCGGCAAGCATGGTAACAAACAGAACGCCGGACACTGCGGTGCCTGCGGCCCTGTTGGCAATGCGAAACATGACGGACGACATATCCGCTGTACGGCGCGGCGCCGGATCAGGATCATGCGGCGACGGTTGTGCGCCGGCGAGACGGGACGCTACTGGTTCAGACCGCGGGAAAGCGCTAACTTGTTGCACAGACTGTAAATCAACGGGAGCGAATCGATGCAACTCGGCTTGATTTTCACCGGCGGGGACCTGCGCGTTGCCCAACTTGCGCAACTTGCGGGCAAAGCAGAAGCAAACGGGTTCGCGATCCTCACCATGGCCGAAGCCTGGCGCAGCGCGTGGGTGGCGCTGACGGCAATGGCCGCTGCCACCCGTCGGATCCGTCTCGGCCCTTACGTCCTGAATGCTTACGGTCGCAGCCCCTTGCTTGCCGGCATGGCCGCGGTCGACTTCAACGAATACAGCGGCGGCCGTCTCGTGCTCGGCATTGGCGGCGGCAACCGCTTCATCAATGAGCAGTGGCAGGGGACGCCGCACGTGCGCCCGCTGGCGAAAATGCGTGAGTACGTGACGTTGATGAAACGCATCGCGCGCACCGGCGCCGGCGAGCGCCTGTTGTTCGAGGGCGAGATTCACCACATGGACTGGTGCCCGACCGTGAGCCCGGCGGCGATCCCCTACCCCGTCGTGCTCGCCGCGGTGTTCCCGCGGATGATGCGGGTGGCGGCACAGGTCGCTGACGGTATTGGCGCCGGCGCGACGCTGTCACCCGGCTATATCAGCACGGTCCTCAAACCCCGCGCGGCCGCGGCCGCCGCCGCGGTCGATCGCGACCCGGCGGAACTGAGCTGGACCGCCGTCGCCATCACCGCAGTCGCTGCGGATCGCGAATCCGCGCGGCGTGCGGCGCGCGAGGCGATCTGTCATTTGTACGCCCCGCTGCCGCATCCCTACTACGAATACACCATGCGCGAACAGGGCTTCGGCACGGTCGCCGATCGTCTCCTCGAACTGATGCCCGCCGGCCACCTCGAACGCGCGATCGACGTTATTCCGGATGACTGCATTGATCAGCTCACCATCGCCGGCACCCCAGCCGAATGTCGGCAACAACTCGCGGCGTACGACGGCGTTGTCGACACCTTGTTGCTGTTGAACGCTCGCGGCGTCAACCGTAACGATGTGGATGCCGCGTATGGCGAGTTGCTGGAATTACCGCACGCGCGCGCAACCGACTGAATGCGGGTAAGCGCACCTAGTGCCTCGGCACCAGGCGGAAAGCGAGAAATTGTGTGAACTGCGGGCCGAAGCGCCCGAAATTATCGTCGGCAACGAATATCAGTGTGCGGGCACCGTCGATCTCGGGTCCGAACGTCATGCCTTCAAGATTGTCGAGTACGCGCGGCGTCGACGCGAAAGCGCCGCCCGCCCGCGATTCACGTATCGCCGGAGCGAATGTTTCCAGTGCGGCGATGCGCGTTTTCGCTAACGCGCGCCACTCATCCGCGGTAGAAAGCGACGATCGCGCGCCGACATCGTCGGCACCTTCGAGCGAAACCATGAAAACGGTCGCGAAATTACCAACCCCGGCAATGTAGGCGCGCTCCAGTGCGAGCAGGTGATTCGCGTCCCAGGCGAGCAGTTCAACGAGTCCGTTCTCCCGCGCGCCGCGATGAACGGCCGGCACGTGTGGCACGGGCTCCAGCATGTAGGCGTATTCCGCCACGGGACCGCCGCTTGTGATATCGATTGCGGCAATCCGCACTGGCGCACCGCGCTGACGGTCCGGCGGCGCGCCGTCCTGCACGAGCGGGCTTTCGTTCGCCACATACAGGTGGCTGCCATCCGGCGACAGGGCGAGACTTTCAAAACCGCGATTTGATCGCACGCCGGTATGCCGACCGGGTGTACGGCGAAAATTTCTCGGCGTCGCGATCAAGCGCCGTGTGCGGCCGTTCGCGTCGGCAACCCGCAATGACGGATCCGGCGCCGCGTCGCCGTCACCTTCGCTGACCCAGAAAAAGACGCCGCGCGTACGATCCCGGCGCAGGCTTTCGGGGTCGGGCCTGAGTCCGCGCCCGGCGAGGGCGAATTCGGATCCGTCACGGTCAAGTAAGGGGGTCACACGCGTGAACCTTACCGCCTCGATGGCGTGTGACGTCAGCTCAATCGCAACCGTGTAGAAACGGGATCCGCGGCCCCGCGCATCGGAAAGCACGAAATAAATATCGCGTTCGCGATCGTAATCAATGCCGGAAAGTCCGCCGATCGTCGTGTTCGCGAATCGCGTACCGCTCGGAATAATGTGCTCACCGATGAACTCGAGCGTAAATGCGGCGGCGGGCCCGGCGCGCAACGGTGGCGATACCGCGACAGCAAGTACGGCAACTGCGGCCGCGAGCGCAGGGATCCGGCGCCGCACGCACGCACAATACAACGTGTGCACGACACCGGGCACGGCAGGTCTCAGGCGTAGTGTGGCGGTCGCCGGCTCGCCCAGGGCTGCGCGCGTTCGAGTTGGCCGGCAAGGCTGTACAGCGTTTCCTCGTCCCCGAGGCGGCCGACGAATTGCATTGCCAGCGGCAGGCCCTGCTTCGATTGCCACAGCGGCAACATGACTGCGGGCTGCCCGGTCGTGTTGAACAGCGGCGTATACGGCGTGTAGTCGTACATCATTTGCTGCCACCACGCGCGGGCATCCACACCTTTCGCATTCTGGTTCAGCTCGCCGAGTTCGGCGATGTCGCGCGCGAGTCCCGGTGTGAGCAGGACATCATAGGTGCGCATGATCTGACCAACGTGCCGCGAAACCGCGTTCTGCGCCGACATCACCCACTCCATGTCGATAGCTCTCAGTTTCTTCGCGTAGCGATATACCTCGAGCGTGACGGCTTCGACGTTGCGCGCATTGATCGGACGCCCGGTCATCTTCGCGAACTGTTCCATATAGTAGCCGAGCGTAACCGCCCAGACCCGGATACTCGATTCGTTAAACGCCTCGACGTCGTATTTCAGCTTCACCGGCTCGCACACGTGCCCGAGTTCCTCGAGCAGGCGGCGCGTATCGTTCAGGCGCATCTTGTTTTCACGCGCCGGTTTCGCACAGCCCGGCATCTGCTCGATCACGCCAATGCGCAGTGGCGCGGGCTCCGTCATCGCCGCGGCGAGGAAGCCGCGCTGCGGCGGTTCGGCGGTGTAGAAATATCCGTCATCGGGGCCAGCCAGTGCGTCGAGCAGCGCCGCGGAATCGCGCACGCTGCGCGTTTCGGCGAATTCGATCGCGCAACCCCAGAGGAAAATGCCGGAATCCGGCCCGGTGGGTGTGCGGCCGCGACTCGGTTTCATGCCGACGACACCGTTGCACGCGGCCGGGATCCGGATCGAGCCGCCACCGTCGTTCGCATGCGCGATCGGCACGATGCCGGCGGCGACCGCGGCTCCGGCGCCGCCCGATGATCCACCGACGGAATGCCCGAGGTTCCACGGATTGCACGTCGAACCGTAAACAAGCGCCTCGGTGTTCGCGTTGAATGCCATCTCCGGGGTCGTCGACGTGCCGACCGTGACGAGTCCCGCCCTTTTGCAACGTTGCATCAGTTCCGTGTCGCTGTCGAACTCGATACCGGCGGCGAGCTTCGAGCCGGCGCTCGTTTTCATACCCTTGAAGTGCATGCCGAATTCCTTGACGAGGAACGGTACACCGTGAAACGGTCCCGCGGGCAGGCCGCGCCGAATCTCTGCCAGCGCGTGGTCGCGCAATTTCTGCACAACACAGTTCAGTTCCGGATTAAGGCGTTCAATTGCGTCGATCGCGCAGTCCACAAGTTCGCGCGGCGTGACTTCACGTCGCCGCACGAGATCGGCGAGTCCCAGTCCGTCGTAATCGCTATAATTTTCAAATGCCATCGGCTGCTCCCCTGGTAGTACTTTTGTCGGTACGCCGTTTCAGCGCGGGCGCACGGCGTCCGCAACACTTTAGCATCCTGTTCGATATCGCGGCAGGCGCAGCACTGCAACGATCCTCGCACTTACTTGTCACTGCGATTCAAACTAACCTAGGATGGGAAATGGCGAGCACACTTTCCTCCGGCAGATTCACACCCTCACTACAACGCCTTGTATTCCTCGCCGCAGCGGCTGCCGGTGACGCGCCGGCTTTCGAACCGATCACGGCTGCAGGCTGGACCCTGCAACCCGGCATCGAGGCGCGGCTCGGTCTGCAGTACGGCGACGGCATCAATTTCGGCTTCGGCGCGATCGACGACAGCGACGAAACCCGGCGCGCCAGCGCCTCGCTTTCGCTCGAGCCGCGCCTCGGTTTCGAACACGCCGCCATGGGCGGCACGTTCTTTGGCGCCGTCTCAGCCGTTGGCGCGACAACGATGCTCGATGGCGAAATGTCCGGTCAATTCGGTCGCAGTGGCGACTCCCGCATCGACGTCGACGAAGCCCATGTGGGCTGGCGCGACGACCGTTTCAGTATTTCGCTCGGCCCGCGCGAGTTCGTTGTCGCGGATGGACTCATGATCGGCGACGGGAACTTCGATATCGGCGCCGAACAGGGACAGTTCTGGGTCGCGCCGTTCAACGCCTGGAAGAATGCTGTGGTTGCGAGTTTCGATGATGACGCAACGCATGGCGACGCGTTCTGGTTACGCAGCGATGGCGGTTTCGGCGATTCGCGCCTCTACGGCTTGAACGTAGAAAAACGGATCCCGGGTCGCGGCCGTTTCGGCGCAATGTACCTCAACATCTACGACGGTGACGCCCTCGCTTACGATGGAATCGAAGCCTGGAACCTGCGCGCGCTGGACGTCGCGATCCCCGGCTTACCGGCCCTGAAATTGTTCACCGAAGTCGTCTGGCAGCTCGGCACGGACGACGATGGCGACGGCGCCGACAACAACGGCCTCGGCTGGTATGTCGAAACCGCCTACACCCTACCGGCCGTAGCATGGACAACGATTCTGACTTATCGCTACGCGCGGTTCTCCGGCAACGATCTCGGCAGCGGGGATAACGAAACTTATCGCTCCCTGTTCTACGGCTTCTATGCTCGCGAGTGGGACACGTTCTATCAGGGTGAGATCGCCGGCGAGTATCACCTGTTCAACAGCAACCAGGTTACCCAGTTCGTCAAGTTCCGCACGTTTCCGCGCTCATCGATTGCGCTCACGGTTTACTATTTCCAGCACGATCTCGAGGAGCGTAATTACTACGGCACGCCGCTGGCCAGTCGCGACTGGGCGGACGAAGTCAACGCCGGCATCGAGTATTTTCGTGGGCACGAAATCTATTTGTACGCGGGTGTTGCATGGTCGAAGCCGAATGCCGCGGCGCGCGAGGTGTTCGGCAACGACGACTTCACTGTCGTCCAGACGTGGATGTCGTTCCACTTCTGATCCATCGCCTCGCGCGGCAGCCCGGGGCCCGGCGGCGGGCGAACCGCGCCGCGGCGCCCCGTATTCGCGCATGTCGCGTCCGCGCGAAAGTTTCAGCCTCCCGGCTGATTGCCCTGCGCCGCGAACAGGTTTGTGAGGTCGCTGAATGTGAGCGTACCCACGGTGTTCTGCTGCTCGTCGAGTACATCGAACACAACGCCGTCATCGCTGCCACGTGTGTTGTAGATCACCACGGCACCGTCGGCACCACCACCCTCGGCGTGCGGATCCGGGGATGCCGGACTCACCGTAAACGATCCGACCGGCCGCGTTTCCTTGAGTGAACCGTCCGGCTCGTACAATCGGTGCTCGCCGGCAATCACAAGCGTGTTCGTGTGTGCGCGGTGACGATGCAGGAATATTTTTTCAGCGGGCTCGAACTTGAGGCTGAAGTCCGCGATTTCGCGCGCTTCATCGATCGCAAAAATCGTATAGGTAAAATGTTCGAATTCGCCAAGCTTGCGCCAGTTGATGTTGCGATCGTCGAAACCGGTTTGCTGTGCATTCACCATCGTCGTCATGAGTTTTCGCTCCTCAGTAAATTACCGTTCAGGCGTTACCACCATGAGACTAACCCGTCACCGGACTCAGGGTTGATGCAAATTCCATGCGAAGCTGCGGGCAAATTGCCTTCTCCAATCATGTGATTCGCCTGCGGCTTCAAATGCACACTAGAATGGCTTGCAAATCTTCCCGGAGTCCGCGCCGTGCGCCTGACAACTCACCTGCTCACCCGGATCGTAGTCAGTGGCAGCGCCGCGCTGCTCGGCATCCTTGCCTGGGTCGTCATCACCGGGCACAGCTCTGCACGCGCCGAACTCGAACGCACCGCCACCGCCGCCGAGCGCATCCTCGAACTGCAGATGATCGGCTTCACCCGCATCGCGGGACTCGAACCCGGCTTTCCGTACTGGTACCCCGTCAGTCAGATCAAGCGGGCCGACGGCGCATGCATCCGCCTGACCGCAACGGACGGCGCCATCCTGCGGAGTTCGTGCAGCGGTCGCGCGGAACACCGCAGCGCAGTGCCGTACTGGTTTACACGCTTCTATGAATTCGCGTTCGCGCCGTCGGCCGCTGTGACGCGCACCATTGATGGCCGCGATCGTAGCGCGACACTCGATGTTATTCCCGACGCCGAAGTCGAAACGGCCGCCGCGTGGAAGCAGGTGGAAGCGCTTGCGATTCCGGCCGGTCTGTTGATCGCGGTGCTGTGTCTTAACGTATGGTGGTCTGTGCGTCGGGCGATCAAACCCACGCGGACTATCATGGCCGGACTTTGCGCCATCGAACAGGGTCAGCGCGACACGCGCCTCGGTCCGTTCGCGTTCACGGAATTCGATCGCATCGCGAACGCCTGCAACAATCTCGCCGCCAGTCTCGCCGCGAGCGACGCAGCGCGGGCCGCACTGTCTCGCCGCCTGCTCAAGGTGCAGGAAGAGGAACGGCACACGCTTGCCCGCGAATTGCACGATGAGTTTGGTCAGCACCTGAGTGCTCTGAGCGCGAACGCGGCAGCCTTGCGCACCGCGCTCGATGATCCAACGATGCTGTGCGACGTGCAACGCATCGAAACGAGCGCCGGCCGGCTGATGGAAATCGTGCGCGATCTGCTCGCGCGATTGCGGCCGTGGAGCGCCGGTGCGGCGGAACTGCCTGAGAGCCTGCGCGCACTGGGTGGCAGCCGTACCACGGCCAGCGGCAAGACCGCGCGGATTGCGTTCACACTCGCCGGCCGCCTCGACGACCTGCCGCCGGTACTGGCAGGTGCGATCTACCGCATCGTGCAGGAAGCGTTGACGAACGCGCTGCGCCATGGCGACCCGGATCATGTTGCCGTTAGCATTCGGCGCGACGGTTCTTCGCTCGAGTTATCGATCGCGGACGATGGCAGCGGTTGCGAACCCGCCGCGCTGGCGGGAGGTTTCGGCATTGCCGGCATTCGCGAACGCGCAACGGCACTCGGTGCAAGTCTCGGTTTCGTTCACAAGCCCCACGGTGGTCTCGTAGTGCAAGTGTATTTCGACGCGACCCTGAGCGAACTCGAGGCAGCATGATGCGCATTGCGCTGGTCGACGATCATGCCGTGGTGCGGGAAGGGTATCGCGCCCTGTTCACGCGCCAGCCGGATATGGAAGTCACCGCCGAATTCGGCGATGCAACGAGCGCCTATGCGGGATTGCGCGATACTCCGATTGACGTCATCGTCATGGATATCAACATGCCGGGCGGCGGCGCGTTCGAGGCACTGGTAAAGCTGCACCGACGTCATGCCACGCTCGCCTCACTCGTGTTTACGATGTATGCGAAAGCGAGCTTTGCACGTCAGGCGTTCGCCGCCGGCGCCCGCGGTTACGTTACAAAATCGAGCGAACCGGATACGCTGCTGCGTGCATTACGCGAAGTGCATTCCGGGCGCCGTTACCTGAGCCCCGATGTTGCGCAACTGCTCGCATGGGAACGCTTCGGCAATGATCGCGGTGCGCTGGATGCATTGAGCACCCGCGAATTCGAGGTTTTGCGCATGTTGCTCGATGGTCGCGATGTCGAGGGTATCGCGGGTTCTCTGAATCTGAGCCCGAAGACCGTGCGCAATCTTCACTATGCGGTTAAACGCAAACTCGGCGTGCGCGACGACATCGAACTCGTGCGCCTCGCGGTTCGGCTCGATGTCATCGATCTGCTCGAGCTTGCCGACGAACACATCAGCAGCGGTAACGGGCATACTCTGTCGACCAGCTAGCGGCGCTTACCACGCCGCGTGCAGCACGCCGATCACGTCTTCAACGCCACTGACCGGGCGCGGGTTTGTCGCCACCACGAGATCCTCCAGCGCATCCCTGGCGAGCGCGGGAAAATCATCGGTCGCTACGCCCACGTCACGCAAGCGATGCGGTAGCCCGAGATCTGCAATAAGCGCCCGCACGGCTTCGCGCCCGGCGGCCGCCGCCGCGTTGGCATCGAGTCCGCTGATGTCACGACCCATCGCGCTCGCGATCCAGGCCTGGCGCGTACCGACATGTGCTTTGTTGAATTCCATCGTCGCCGGCATCATCACGCACGAGGTTATCCCGTGCGGCACGTCGTTGCGGGCGCCAAGCTGGTGACCGATCCCGTGACTCAGACCCAGGTTGACATTCGCGAGTCCGCACACCGACATCCAGGCCGCGATATGCGCGTGCGTACGTGCGACGAGATCGGCGGGATCGTCCTTGCATTCGCGCAGGTAGCGATTCAGCATCGCCAGCGCCTCGCTCGCAAGCGCATCGGTGAACGGGTGGGCATTGATCGAGCACAGGGCTTCTATGCAGTGATCGACGGCACGCATGCCGGTCGACAGCCACAGGCGCGGTGGCGTTTCGAGCGTTAGCTCCGGATCGAGGAACACCGCGCGTGCGGCAAGCTGTTTGTCGATGTACAGGTCTTTCACCTGGCGTTCACTGTCCGTGATGCCGGCAAAGTGCGTGAATTCGCCACCGGACAGCGTGGTTGAAATCGCAATCATCGGCGGGGCTTTACCGCTGACCGGGGGCACTTCGACCGTCGCGGGATATTCGAAACGCACCCGCAGGCGATCGAAATCGCTGCTCTCGTTCACGTTCTCGGCGAGCCCGAGAATAACGGCCTTGCCGGTGTCGTTCGGTGTGCCGCCGCCGAAGCTGACCACGCCGTCTGCTTTGCAGGCCCGTGCTGCGGCCAGCGCGCGAATCACGGAGTCGCGGTGCACATGCTGTGTCGTTTCATGGAACACCGCGGCGATGCGGCCTCCCGCGGCAGCGCGTACGCGCTCCACCAGGGTCGTTTTAGTGGCAAGCGTCGCGCCGGTAACAAGCAGCGCGCGCGTAATCCCGTAACTGTCGAGTGTTGCCTCGAGGCGCGCCAGCGCACCGGGGCCGTAGTGCACATCGTCGATCGGCAAAAAAGTGAATGCGCCCGCGAGGGGTCGCTTTTGTGCTGCATACATGGCTTGCCTGACTCCCGGCTTCTGGTGCCTACATTCGCGCCCGCCTGTACCGGATAACGCAACCACCCCGCTATCGGTGACCCGCGTCACTTGCATTGCCGCTCTCGCGGTTACGGCGGCCACCTGTTGTGACCGTCGGGTAAGTCAGCGGGGCTGTTTCAGTTCAGCCGCGCGGGCGCGTGTTCTTCGGATCATAGAGCGGGGTCAGCGAGGCGGTTGCACTGTAAGTGCGGTTCGCCTGTTCGATTGTATAAGTGCCCGCGTTGACGTAGTCATTATCCACACCGTCCTCGCACTTGATATAACCCATCGCGGCGCAAGCGCCAAGCGTGTGAGCATAAGCCGACGATGCCGTGTAACCAACCGGCTCTCCGTCACGCAGGATCGGTTCGTTGTGTCCGAGCACGGGCTCGGGGTCCTGCAACAGAAAATGCACCAGCCGCGTCTTCAAAGGTCCTGCTTCACGTTGCGCAAGCAGGGCCTCGCGACCGATGAACCCGCCGGGTTTATCCCACGCCGCGGTGAAACCGAGCCCGGCTTCGAGCAGCGTGTCGAGCGGGCCCATGTCGTGCGCCCATTCGCGGTAGGCTTTCTCGATTCTGAGCGTGTTCAAAGCATGGTAACCGCAATGCCGGAGCCCGTGATCGGCACCGGCGGCCACCAGTCGGTCGTACACCGCCAACGCCATCTCCGTCGGCACGTACAGCTCCCAGCCGAGTTCCCCCGCGTACGAAATTCGCACCGCCATCGCGTTCTGATAGCCGGATTCGATCAGCTGCATGGTGCCGAAGGGAAACGCGTCGTTCGAAAAATCCGCGCTCGAAATCGCCGTTAGGAAATCGCGCGAGTTCGGGCCCTGCACATTCAGCATTGCATAGGCGCTGGTGATGTCCGTGACGACGCAAACCGCATCGTCGGGAATGTTTTCCTCGACCCAGGCGTGGACATGCGTCTGCGTGAAGGCCGCGGTAACAATGAGGTAGCGATCCTCGGCAAGGCGCGTGATCGTGAGGTCAGCCTCCACCCCGCCGCGGGCGTTGAGAAACTGTGTATAGATAACCTTGCCCACCGGTACCGCGACGTTCGCGGTCGCGATCCGGTTCAATACCCGTTCCGCATCACGCCCCTGCACGAGCAGTTTCGAGAACGAGGACTGGTCGAACACGCCGACCGCTTCGCGCACCGCGAGGTGTTCACGACGATTGTTCTCGAACCAGTTCTGACGTCCGAAATCGTAGACATAAGCAGGTTCCTGATCGCCTTCCGCATACCAGTTCGGTCGTTCCCACCCGGCGGACTCGCCGAAACACGCGCCGGCCGCGGCAAGACGATCGTGCAGCACGGATTGTTTTACGTTCCGCGCGGTCTCCCACTGCCGGTTAGGCCAGTGCATCTGGTAGGCGATCCCGAGCGACTCGACCGTGCGGTCGACCACATAGGATTTGTTGTTGTGACATGGCTGGATCCGACGCACGTCGACATCCCAGATATCCATTGGTTGAATGCCGTCGTTAATCCAGTGCGCCATAACGTACCCGGCACCGCCACCCGACAAAATCCCGAGCGAATTAAACCCGCAGGCGACAAACAGGTTGCGCTTGAACGGCGCGCGTCCCATCAGGTAGTTGTGATCCGGCGTAAATGACTCCGGACCGCAGAAAAACTGTCGGATCCCGGTGTCCATGAGAATCGGCAGTCGTTCCATACCGCGTTCGATATACGGTTCCATGCGCTCCCAATCGGGCTGGATTTCGTCGAAGCAGAAATTGTCCGAGATACCCTCGACGCCCCACGGTGCCGCGACGGGCTCGAAAAAACCGAGCATGAGCTTGCCGGCCTCCTCGCGGGCATAAGCCGAACGCCCAGGGTCACGCAAGATTGGCAGATCCTTGTGCACGCCCTCGATAGATTCGGAAATCAGGTAGTAATGTTCGGCCGCCTGCAACGGCAGGTCGATACCTGCCTTAAGTCCCACTTCGCGCCCCCACATGCCCGGACACAGCACCACCACGTCCGCGGTGATTTCACCCTCAGGCGTACGCACGCCGCAGGCGCGATTGCCGTCGTAAAGGATGTCGGTGACAAGCGTATTCTCGAAAATTCGCACGCCGCGCTGACGCGCGCCTTTCGCGAGCGCCTGGGCGACGTCGGCGGGATTCACGCGCCCGTCATCCGGAAAATGAAACCCTGCAACGAGGTCGTCGACATGGGCGAGCGGGAACAGCTCCTTGACTTCGGCCGGTGTGATCTCCCGGTTCTCGACGCCGAACGTCCGTGCCATCGCGCAGCCGCGGCGCATTTCTTCCGCTTTCTCGTGTGTCATCGCGAGTTGAACCGAACCGCAACGGATAAACCCCGTCGCCTGGTCGGTTTCTTCCTCGAGTTCTTCGTAGAGTTTCAGCGAATACTGCGCCAGGCGCGTTTGCGCCTCGGTGTCGCGCAATGTCGTGACCAGGCCCGCCGCGTGCCATGTGGTGCCGCTGCTCACCTGCTTGCGTTCGAGTACGACGACGTCTTCCCAGCCGAGTTTCGCCAGGTGGTAGGCCGTCGAGCAGCCGATGATCCCGCCGCCAACAACGATGGCACGGGCACGGTTTGGCAAGCTTTTGTCGCTCATAGATATCCCTGTTACGTCAGTGTTAACAAGCCGGAAATAGCGCCGTGAGTGGCTTGTTTCCGACTTCCGGCCCGCGCCAGCGACGTCTGTCGTGCCCGAGCGCTGGTGCGAGTATAACCTGAAAGTGAAAATTTTAGGCTATTTTTTCACTTTTTGAAATGCAGACCAATCGCGACGCCGGGCCGCGGGGTGAACCGGCATCGAGATCGCTCCGCCCGACGGCGAACACAACGGCGTGACCCGGGTTTTCCCGCTCGGACTTGCGTCATCATCCGCATGCCCGACGGTGCCCCGCGGTGTGTGGCGGTGGTCGGCGAGCGCCGATCGCAAACGCCCTGCGTTACCGTCCGTGTGGAAGGTAGGCCGCTACCGCCGGTGAACCAGGAAATTCGCGCGCACAACGTGGCGCAATCACCCGGCAGGAATCCGGACCTGGCGAGGCTCAGGCGGCGTTGGCGATCATCGCGCGATTTGTACGCGCATGTTCACCTATAATGCCCGCCAGAGTCCGCCGGAAAAGGTTTGCGAACGCGTGCGCGATCGAAGCAGCAACGTCAACGCCGTGCCGCCTGTGCATGATGGCTTGCGCGGCCCGCACGCTTCGCGCGCAGGAAATCCAGCGGATGCCGAATTGGCGGCAACCCCGCTTGCTGGCCCGCGGCAGCGCGGGGTGGTCACGCCATCACTGGCGACTGCCCGGTCGACGCGCCCAGCCGCCGCAGGCGGACGATTGCGACCGCACAACGTATGAATTGCACCAGGCAACAACGCGAACAACGAACTCATGGCTGCGATTAACGAATCCCCTGCCGCGCCAGAACTGGCGGAAGACGAAACCGGCGAACTCGACGGCAGCGAGGTTCGCGCCCTGCGTAAAGCGCGCGGGCTGTCGCTCAACGCGCTCGCCAGTGAGGCCGGCCTGTCCGTCGGCTACCTGAGCCAAATCGAGCGTGGTATCTCGTGTCCGTCGCTGAAAGCGCTCGGCGCGATCGCGCGCGCACTCGGGGTAACCGTGGGTTGGTTCTTCAGCGGCGGTAACAACGGACCCGCGGCGGAAAAAGGTTTCGTCGTGCGCAAGGAAAACCGGCGACGGATCATGTTTCGCGAAGGTTTTGTCGACTACCTGCTGTCACCGAACCTCGAGGGCAAACTGGAATTTATCCTCAGCCACTTCAGTCCGGGTGCCAGCACCGGCGAGAAATATACGCACCGCGGCGAAGAAGGCGGCCTCGTACTCGAAGGGCGACTGGAAATTACTATCGGCGAGCAGTCATTTGTTCTCGAAGCCGGGGACAGCTTCAATTTCGACAGTACCGAGCCGCACCGCTATCGCAATATTCACGACGGCGAAACGGTCGTTGTTTACGGCATCACACCACCGACGTATTGAATCGTGTGTCGGCCGGGCGGGTATCCAACTATCGACGTGGTTCCCGGCTACCGGCCGATGCCACCGGGCACCTGGGGGGATTGGTGCCGGCGGGCATCGGACGGCCCGTGGAATTTTTCAGGGACGCGAGGGCGTCGCCTCGATTAACGGTGGCGTTTGAACGACGCACGTCCGGAGAACCGGCTGCGTCCTTCGTCTTCTGCCGCCAGCCCGTCGGCCAACTCGAGCCGCGCCGCATCAACGACTTCTACCCGCTCGACGTTGCGCCGGAACGGCGGCCTGCCTCTGAAATCCACCGTACGTATCGTGGTTTCCCGAGCGCTCTCGGCCGTCGCCATTTCGAGACGGGCAACCTCGCTCTGCGGGAGGTATTCAATTTTGCGCTTGAATGGCGGACGCCCGCGGACATCGATGCTGTGCACGGCGACAGTTGCCTCCGTGGCGCCGCCCGCAGCGATGGCGCCGGCGTGGAACATGAGTCCGGCGAACCCGGAGGCGCTTAGTAGCAAGGGTAATTTCATCGGTTTCTCCTGCGGTGTGTGGTCCATTGCAATATCCTGTTTGCCCGGACAGGCTGCAGCGCATGAGCGTTCTGCGGCTGCCGGCAGGTCCTTATGTTCAATGGTAGTGCGATTTGCGATAGGTATTATCTTGCCAAATAATTTTTTTCGATAATTTTTTCTTATATTTGAGCCGATTTTGCTCGCAATACGCGAGTGTGCCGGCGCTGGCCGCGCGACCACGGCCGAATTGATGCGCCCCTTCCGGTCATGAATCAATTTAGCGCACGAGTCGCCCTGATTTGGTGCGATTTTGCTCGCGCTTCGCGGCGTTATTCAAATTTATCAAGCACTTAGGATCTGGCCCGAACGTTGCAAAGCCTTATGCAATCCCACCGAGGCAAGGCTTATGCGTCCACTCCCAAGTGTTTTCCGGAACCTGCTTGCAACGGTCGTCTTGCTGCTCCCTGGCGTTGCCATCGCTGATTTCGATGTGCTCGTGCCAATGACCGATTCGGGCGCCGGCAATTACTCCGTGTCGGGTCGTTTCGGCACTGATCCTGCCGCGGAATTCCTCATCGATACCGGCGCTGCGTTGACCACAATCAGCGACAAGCTGTTCCGCCGCTTGCAGCGCACGCGGACGCTCGAGCCCGTCAGGCGGGTCGCCGCCCGGCTCGCAGACGGTCGTCTGCGCGCGATGAACGTCTACCACATCGACGATTTTCAGCTCGGGGATCATTGCAGCCTTGGCGCCATCGAGGTTGCCGTTCTCGCGAATGACGGCCGCAATATCCTCGGCATGAGCGCGCTGGCTAAAACGGCGCCGTTCGGCCTCCACCTGACGCCGGCGGCACTCGCGCTGACGCGTTGCCAGGACGCTGTCGAGCTTGCCGCGAACTATTAGTCATCAACCACCGTCCGTGCAGAGTCCGATGTTTAAACGCGCCTCTGCTTACTCCACCAGGGCGATCGTCCGGCCGAGCCGTTTGCCCAGGGTCGCACGCATATCACCCGCAAGCTGTTGAAAGTAGGCGCGCGCCGGCGAACTTGTGCGCCAGGCAAGCGCATGCAGCCGATCGAGCCTCTCGTCTGCGAGATCGACGACCTTGAGCTGCGACTGCTCGTGAATTTCCGACAAGACGTATAGCGCCGGCAAGAACGCATGACCGAGACCCATCACCACCATATGCCGCAGGGCATCGAGACTCGTACCGTGGTAATCGCGCTGAGTTCGCGCACCGATGCGCTGACACAGTTCCTCGATTTGGCGGTAGAACAGGTGATGCTCTTCGATGGTGAGAATATCCGCGTTCTTCAAGTCTCCCGCGACCACGCTTGCACGCCGCGCGAGCGGGTGATCCTGGGCCACAACGAGCTTGATCGGTTCGCGAAACAAGGGCGCATGGCTGATCCCGCGAGTATCGAACGGGAGCGGCACGAGCGCGAGATCGTGCAGGCCACTTTGTAAGCCCTCGATAAGTTCCGCCGGCGAATGTTCGCGGATAAACAAGCGCAAATGCGGATACTGCCGATGCAAATCCGGCAGCAGATGCGGCAGCACGTAGGGTCCCAATGTCGGGGTCACGCCAAAACGGTACGTGCCGCCGGGACGGTTGCAGATCTCGTCGGCCTGGTCGCGCAGCCCGTTGAGTTCCTGGACGATCCGGCGCGCGTTGCCGAGCAAGGTCCGCCCGGCCGGCGACAGCAAGGCCCCGCTCCGGGTGCGTTCGAACAGCTTCACACCAAGCAGTTTTTCGAGCGCGGCGATCTGCGCGGTAACCGAAGGCTGGCTAACCCCGAGCCGATCAGAGGCGGCACGAAAACTGCCGCACTCGGAAACGGCGATAAAGCATTCGATCTGCCGGACTGAGGGGTTGTCGCGGATCAAGCGACACAACCGGTGTATTGCGCACAGGGACAAGCTGGCCGTCCGGCCCCGAAAGCGCGCGCGAGCGGGACGCGTCGGCGACGAGCCACAAGAGATCGGGCGCTGGCGTTATAGCGGGAAACCATGCGCAACTCGGTTGACCAAAACATAACGCGGCATTGCATGCCAGATTCGAAACCGGGTCAAGACACGCGGTAATTGCGCGCGAATTGCGCGGTGGCGCAAGCCGCGCATGCTGCTTTTCAATGTTAAACTGCCGCGATATCGAGCGGCTAACGGAGTATTTAACCAGGTGATGCCATCCAAGTTTGTTTTACCAGCAACGTTCTGCCTTTCACTGCTCATGGGAGCCAGCGCAACCGCACAAGAACACGTCAGCCCCGAATGTCGGGGTGTTGCCGCCGGCGTTGTCGCCGCAATGCGCGCCGCTGAAGAATTGGCCGGCCCGGAAATGACCACCGCCGCAATCACCGCGGCGCGGCGTGCCTGCATGGCCGCGCGCGAAGATCTCGGTGCCGCGAGCAGCACTGCCGAGGCAACAAACGAAGCCGAGCCGGTTGCCGAAAGTGAAAAGCAAAGCGTGTGGGACCTGCTCACCGGCGACCAGAACTCCAAGCCGGGTAATGAACGCCTGAAGCGACTGCGGCAGCAGTAAACATCGCCATTGGAAAATAGGTAAGAAGGTGTGCCGTCGGGTCCGCTGCGGGCATGGCGGCACGACTCATCGCCCTCGATTCATTTGCGGGACCACCGGATAGCGATAGCCAGCCGGGCGCGATTCATCGCAATGAACTGTAACAGTACCTGAGCCGGGCGCCTCGCGGGCGCGGCGGCGTGAGAAGGGATGCGCCGCCAGCGCGTGTTGCGACGCTGGCGGCGACTTTGGCTTTCCGTCGCGTAAACGTTTGCTTACAGATCGATGTCGAGCGAATACGAAATCACGTACTTCACACTGTCGTTCTGCAGGCCAATCGCGCCGCCTTCACGATCGTCGAGGTCCGTGTTGCTGACCAGGAAGGAAAACCCGCCTTTCGAGATCGAAACGTTGTAATCCATGTAGTCGAACGTACCGTTCGCGAAGTTGAACTGGTCGACGAAGTCGCCATCGTGATAACCAATGTGCAGACCGAGTTCGACACCGTTCGCGATTTCGCGGGAGTAATCGCCATACACGTAGTACGTGGAGCCGAAATCACTGTCGTAGTCGCGGCCGATACCGTTCGCAATACCCTGCTCTTCATCAGCTTCGGTGTGCACGAGGAGGTACGCGCCAACGGTAAAGCCCATGTAACCAAGCGAACCATAGAGTTCGGAGAAGTCGAAATCGGCCTGTTCGTCGTAGTTGTAGTACAGCCAGCCGAAGTCGTAGCTGACGCCGTTGTATTCGCCGGCATAACCGAGGTAGATGTCGTGTTCGTAGGAAAACGCATCGCCCGCCGCGTATTCCACGTTGGCCACCCAGGTGCCGATATAGAACCCGGAGTCGTGGGCGTAATCCACACCGCCGGAGATCACCGGCTCGTTTTCGGTCTGCGTCAGACCGCGCCACAAATAGTTGTTCGAGAAGCCGGCGTTCGCTGTCCAGTCGCCGGCCTGGGCCGTCATCCCGGTCATTGCACCGAGAGCAATCGCCGCGGTGGTGGTTTTCAGTTTGTTCATCAGTGGAAGTCTCCTGTTTGCTTAATCCAAGTCAGTAAATCGTTGACGATTTGCTCGTGCTTGGGACTGAGCTAGCAAGAAGCGT
The DNA here is from genome assembly GCA_965216305.1 of Gammaproteobacteria bacterium. Classification (GTDB taxonomy): domain Bacteria; phylum Pseudomonadota; class Gammaproteobacteria; genus UBA11873. Next base: position 2,816,012 of record OZ244144.1, read on the forward strand.
TCCAGGAAAATTAGACGTAATTGCTACAGTCGATGTTGTCAATTTGAGACAGCCGACTGAGCACTTTTTCAGTGGGTTGGAAGGTTATTCGTAGAGAATTGATTAGATATTTGAATTAACCTGCTGTATTTATAAATCTATTTTTTCGGCCGACCCAAACCATTACGCATCAAATTTGTGCGGTGTTGCGTATACGACACGTTTTGCGCCTCAATGTTGGGCAAACCTGTGGCGCGTGTGGCCATAACGGCGAAATCGCGCTCGACCTGCCCGTTCCACAGGCTCAGGAAAGCGCGACCGCGGGCAAATTCGCCCGATAATCGCCCGCCGGGGCATCGACCTTGCTCGACGGCGGGTGTGTTTCGCGGTCTCCGGAAGGGGCTGCGCACTCGCATGGTGCGCAGCACTGGCGCGCCGGTCGTGACACACGCGCTGCGCGCGAGCGCCAGCGTGGCGAATTCGAGACGTGGATCGCGGGTCGGCCCGTGGCGCGTGCCGGGACCCACGGCTGCCACCACACGCCTGCCGCCGTCTTGGCGAGCGCTCGCAGGCTATGCAACAATCGTTCGTCTCCTAATCAGCACCGACGAGCCGGCACCGCCAATGAGCAATTTCCTGTTTTCCCGCCCGGACGACCCGACCCCACGCCAAATCCGAGAGCCCGTAGATGGACAATGCCAGGAATGCGGCGCAGAAAACCTGATGCGCTATCCGGTGCTGTCAGAAGGCGGTTGGTATATGACGGTGAAATGCCAGCAATGCCTGCACAGTCACAGTCGCGAAAAATGGACGCGACTTGGCCACGTGTCATTAATGACGGACGTACTTTAAACCACAAGAAAAGGGGAACAGCCCTATGATGGCCGTTGATGTAGGGGGCACGTTCACGGACGTCGTTTCCGTGCGCGAAGGCGTGATCCACACCGCGAAAGTCTCAACGAATGTCGATGATGTCGAACAGGGGGTGGTCGCCGGCGCCGCCGAACTCGGGGTTGCCGATGCGCAGGTCTTCAACCACGCCAGCACGCACGGCCTGAATGCGATTATCACGCGATCGCTGCCGAAAATCGGCTTTCTGACCACCGCCGGACACCGCGATATCCCCGACATCGGCCGCAACTGGCGACCCGTGGCAGCACTCACCGATCCGAGCTGGCGGCGTTCGTTCGGCGACGCCGCCCGACCGCTCGTGCCCCGCTACCTGCGGCGCGGCATCAGCGAGCGGATCAAGGCCAGCGGCGAGATATTCGCGCCGCTGGACGAACAGCAGGCGCGCGAGCAACTCGGTGTGCTCAAACGCTGCAATGTTGAAGGCGTCGCCATCTGCCTGCTCAATGCCTATACGAACAACGCGCACGAACTGCGCCTGCGTGAACTTGTACGCGAAGTTCTCGGCGACGTGCCCTGCTCCGTGTCGAGCGACATTTCGCCGCTCGCGAAAGAATATGCGCGCGCGTCGACGACGCTCGTCGATGTGTTCATGAAGATCATCTACGACGCCTATACCGAACGCCTCGACGCCGGCCTGCGCGGGCTCGGCTTCGGCGGCCAGCTCAATTTCGCCGACTGCACGGCAAACCTGATCCCGGCGCGCGACGCCATGGCCGCACCATTTCGCGTGGTTTTCGCCGGCCCCGCGGCCGGTACCGTCGGCAGTGCGCATTTCGGCGCCCTGATCGACGAACCGAACCTGCTGTGCGCGGATGTCGGTGGCACCTCGTGTGACATCAGTCTCGTCACGGCGGGTCAGCCGTTCGTGAACACGACGTTCGAGCTCGAGCACGACCTCATCGTCAATGCACTGTCGAACGATATCTCGAGTATCGGTGCCGGCGGCGGCAGTATCGTCGCGATTTCCCCGAGCGGCGATATCACGGTAGGCCCCGAAAGCGCGGGCGCCTCCCCGGGGCCGGCATGCTACGGTCGTGGCGGTCGGGCACCGACGATGACCGACATCTGCCTGCTGGCCGGCCTGCTCGATGCGGACGGATTTGCCGGCGGCAAGATGAAACTCGACCTCGACCTCGCGCGCCGCGCGTTCGAGGATCTCGATACGCCGGTACCCTTCGAGAACCGGATCCGTTACGCCTACGATATCGGACTCAACAACGTCGCCGAAGGCATTTTCAACATCGCGATCAAGCACGGGATCGATCCGCGTGATTATTCCCTCATGGCATTCGGTGCCGCCGGCCCCCTGATGCTGCCGGCGCTCGCCGATTTGATCCACGTGAAAAGTGTGATCGTACCGCCGCATCCCGGTTTATTCTCCGCGCTCGGTTTACTGAGCGCGGACCAGGCATACTCGATCAGTCAGAGTGCGTATACCGTACTGTCCGCTGACACCGTTGCGAACATCACGGAAATCTTTGCCGCGATGGAAGCTCGCCTGCGCGAGCGCATGGGGCCGGACGCGAACGTCTCGTTCATGCGTTCCTTCGATGGCCAACTCGTGGGTCAGACGTGGGAAACACCATTCGTACCGGTGCCCGATGGTCCGATTACGCAGGCAACGATCGCGAGCATGATCGAGAACTTCCATCACGCCTACGCCGCGCGCAATGGCAACCGCTTCGACGCAATTCCGGTCCAGGGCGTAACTTATCGTCTCAGCGCCGTGATACACACCGACAAGGTTACCTACAGTGCGCTGCCCGCGCGCGGCAATGAACCGCTGCGACCGATCGGCACCAGCATGTTGCGATACGTCGGCGAGGCGGAGGAACTCGCGCAAATTTACGCTCGCGACGATCTGCTTGTGGGGGATGAGATCGTCGGACCGGCAATCGTGCGCGAAGCGTTGTCGACAACCTACATCACGCACAACCAAACCGGCACGGTCGGCACCTACGGTGAAATAAAAATTACGCGCAAGCAGTAAGGAATCGCCATGAGCACACAACCAGACAGTCAAGGGCGCCTCGATACCACGGGACCAACCCGCTTACGCGACATGACCGAGGCGGAATTCGAAGCGACCTACCGGTGCGACCGCTTTACCGCAATGGTGTTATCGAATCGCCTGCGCTACACCGTCGATCACATGAGCACAGGCCTCATGTTCAGCGCGTTCTCGCCAATCATCCGTGACTGGTACGATTTCGCGATAACGATTTCCGGCCCCCCGGACATGGACTACCCGATGCCCGCGGTATCGAGTTCCCTGCTCGTCTTCTTCGGCACGATGGAAGACGCGGTGCGCAACACGATCGAGGAGTTCGGCATCGAAAACCTCAAGCCCGGCGACGTACTGCTGTGCAACGACCCGTACCGGGTCGGCACGCATGTCAACGACACGTGTTTCATCCGACCGGTGTTCTACGACGGCAAACCCGTCGCCTTCGTCAACGCCCGCGCCCACCAGCTCGATATGGGCGGCATCACCCCGGGCGGATTCAGCGGCACAAAACCCGACGTCTACGTGAACGGCCTCGTGCTGGGACCGATGAAACTGTTCGAAAACGATCAACCCGTGCGCTCGACGTTCTCACTCGTATTCGACAACACGCGGTTCGCGGGATTGCTGCAACCGGACTTCATGACGATGGCGGAGCAGTTGAAACTCGGCGAGCGCCTGTTACTCGAAAGCATCGAACGCTACGGCGAGGACGCGTATCGAGGCACCGTCAAGTACTGCTGCGACGCCTCGGCTGAAGCCATGAGCGATGCGATAGACCGCCTGCCCGACGGCACCTACCACTGCGAGGAGCCGCTTGATGCCGATGGCGCGGGCGATGATGAAGAACTCGTCGTTCGGGCAACGATTGTAAAACAGCGCGGCCGTATCGAAGTCGATCTGAGCGGATCGTCGCGCCAGGCACGCACCTGTATCAACGCCGGGCCGCTCGACGTGAAAACCGCAGTGGGCGCCGCGTTCAAGTTAATGGTCGACCGCAAGACGCCGTTTACGTCCGGCGCCTACCGTCCGATCGATATTGTCATTCCCCCCGGCACCGTCATGTCGGCGATGCCGCCGGACGGCGCGATCATGTTGTACTGGGAACTGTCGCAGGCCCTGCTCACTGCGATCGCACGCGAGTTGAGTGATGTGCTCGGCGACGAGGCATTCGGCGGCGATTATGGTTCCGTTGCCGTACACAATGCCCACGGCGTCTACCCGGACGGACGGCCATGGCAGAACATCGCCATCGTCGGCGGTGAGCATGGCCCGTGGGGCGCCGATCAGTTTCATGATGGCGACAGCTACACAGTTCCCTACATGGTTAATGGCCTCGATCCGGCGACCGAAGCGATGGAACAGGATTCACCGGTGCTGTTGATGCGCAAGGAATACGTCATCGACAGCGGCGGTCCGGGTCGCAACCGCGGCGGCGCCGGTGTATTGAAGGATGCCTACTGGGAAACCGCGGGCGAGCACTACAGCATTCCGATCCGCTACAAGCGCGGCACCGGTAACGGTGTTCAGGGCGGTGAAACGGGCCGCGCGGGCGCGTGCTGGCTGTTCGAACCCGACGACCCGGCGATGCAGCATGCGGATCGCCGGTTACCACTCGACGATTCGATCTACGCGGCGACGACCCCGATCGCCGGCGTGCTTGACCCGGCGACTAAAGCGCTCGATCCGGACGGCGAGTATTTCTACTTCGCCCGCCAGGACGTGTGGCACACGAAACCCGGCGCCGGCAGTCGTTACATCACGAACGGGGGTGGCGGTTTCGGCAACCCGTTCGAGCGACCAGCGGAAAAAGTGTGCGACGACGTGCGCAATGGCTATGTCAGCATTGGACAGGCACGCGAAGCGTATGGCGTTGCGATCAGCGGCGATCCCGAGCTCGATCCCGAAGGTCTCGTGATCGACGAGGCCGAAACGCGCCGCTTGCGCCGCGGTTAATCTCGGTCCCGGGCTGCGTTTACGCCGCGGTACGCGTCGTCGCCGTGGCAGGCGCGGCAGCGCTGTCGGCCACCGGACCGTCGCTGAAATCGAGGACATCGTCGTCAACCGGCGAATTGCGGATGAGTTCCCTGTCGAGTACGTAATTCTGGGTGTTGCGCCAGGGATCCTTATCACCCTGTTGCGGAAACAGATGCATGCCACGTTGCATGTAGCCCGGTGAGAAATCTTCAATCATGCGATACCCCGGCATGCCCTGATCCTGTTCGCGCAAACGCGGCACGCAACGACGCGTGCCAAGTTCCGTCATGCGATTGACGAGCCGGCAGACAAACTCGGCAACGAGTTCCGAGCGTAGCGTCCACGACGCGTTGATATAACCGATGGTGTAAATCAGATTCGGCACGCCGGAAAACATCATGCCCTTGTAGGAAAACGTCTGCGGAAAGTCGACCGGCTCACCGTCAACCGTGTAGTTCGCACCACCGAGCACCTCGAGTTCGAGCCCGGTCGCCGTGACGATAATATCGGCGTCGAGATGCTCACCGGATTTCAGCGCGATGCCGGCTGCGGTAATGTGATCGATTTCATCTGTCGCCACCGTCGCCTTGCCGGCGCGGATCGCCTTGAACAAATCAGCATCGGGCACCAGGCACAGCCGCTGGTCCCACGGGTTGTAGCTCGGGGTGAAGTGCTTGTCGAGATCGTAATCCGGGCCGAGTTCCTTGCGCAGCAGGCTCAGTAATTTCCGTTTGACCTTGTCCGGGTGCTTGCGCGTCTGACCATAGACATAGCGCTGGAACTGCACGTTCTTCCATCGGATCAAGCGGTAGGCCAGCTTCTCCGGCAATACCGCGTTAAGCAGTTTCGCGACCGGATCCACCGCCGGCATCGACACCACATAGGTTGGCGAGCGTTGCAGCATTGTGACGTTCGCTGCGGATTTCGCGAGCGCCGGAACCAGGGTCATTGCCGTCGCCCCGCTGCCAATGATGACGATCCGCTTGCCGGCGTAATCCAAATCCCGCGGCCAGTGCTGGGGGTGCACCACGGTACCGGCGAAATCGTTGATGCCGGCGAAATCCGGTGTGTAACCGTGATCATAGTTGTAGTAACCACTGCAAACGAACAGCACATTGCAGGACATCTGCTGTTCGCCGTTCTTCGTTTCCGCCGTGAGTGTCCAGCTTGCCTCGGCGCTCGACCAGGCCGCGGACTTCACGCGATGGTCGAAGCGGATCCGGTCGCTTAATCCACGTTCGCTCGCGGCTTCAACGACATAGGACAGAATCGACGGGCCATCGGCGATCGCTTTCGCATCACGCCATGGCTTCGAGTCGTAGCCCATCGTGTACATATCACTGTCGGAGCGGATTCCCGGGTAACGGAACAGGTCCCAGGTGCCGCCAATAGTGTCGCGTGCTTCGAGTATCGCAAACGTCTTGCCGGGGCACTTGTCCTGCAATTGTCGCGCGGCGCCGATACCGGATAAGCCGGCACCGATAATAATTACGTCTACATGCTCCATCGAAACGTCTCCGTCGCGGCCTGCGGCCGCATGGCCCGGTGTTGTGACGGCACCGGAAAAACGTGCAGCGCGTGGATGCTGCAGCAATTCAAAGTGGCTGTCAGATGATCGTCGGCGACTTATGCTGCCCGATGCGCGGGCGGCCAGACGACCGGAAATACCTTATCGTCGCGCGCGAGTGCTCCCGGTGCGATAGTCACATCGTCCTGGGTCACGATCGGATCGGTTCCCGGACGCGGGTCCCACCGCGCGTCGTCACCCAGCCAGCGCGTCGACAATGCGACCCGGCGCTGCGACGGTGACAGGTTGCCATGCGAGGTATGCGCAATCGCGGCGTTGAAGATCAGGGCGTCGCCCGCGTTCGTGGCAAACGAGAGGAATTCGTAACCCTCGCGTTGTTGATTGAAATCGGGAATTTCTTCCTCATCGCTCGCGCCGATCCATTTGCCGAGTTCGGAGTCTTCCGCGCCGGGGATCACCGGCTTGTACCATTTGTTCCAGCTATGCGAGCCGCGGACGAACTCGAGACCGCTCGATTCAAGGTCGACATCCGTGAGCGATAACCACACCGAGCAGATTTGCGTACCACTGAACGGCCAGTAAGGCAGATCCTGGTGCCAGAAAAATTCTTCGTTCGTGTCCGGTTCCTTCACGAACACGTGGTCGAAATAAATCCGCGTCGCCGTCGCCTTCATGGCCTGGGCGGCGAGTTCACCGACGCCGGAGTTGAACGCAAAGGCGCGAAAATCGGGTTCCGTTGGCCACAAATAACGATCGTGCATAAAACGACCGGTGCCGCCACCGGGATTCGTGTCCTGAACCCACTTGCCGGGTCGCGCGAGTTGGCGGTCGATTGCACCGAGCATGCGTTCGATCCAGCCGGGGTCGACACAATCACGCACGTGGACCACACCTTCGTGTTCATAGGTAGTGATCTCGTCGTCAGTCAGGTCCCGATAAGCCGTTTGCGCCATGTTGAATGCCCCTGCTTGCGGTCAGGGCATTGTAATCCGCACGGCGGTTAGCGCCAATTGCGGACCGACGCCGGCAGATTGCCTCCCGCCAGCGCACTCAATCCTCTCACGACGCTGAGTGCCCGCGGTCGAATACCCGCAGGATGTCGACGCCGAATTCACCCGAGGGCGTGACGGAAATCTCCACAGTCAGCCGCTTCGCGGCGCGATCCACGCGGTAACGCTCCACCACGTCGAGCCCGCGCCGCGTGGTTGTTTCGATGACGAGGACATCGCCCTCCCAGAACGACAGCGTATAGCCGAAGCGATCGATCACGAGTTCGTCACCGCTCGCCGAATACACGCGCCCGTTCGGGTTCGGTTCGAGTTGCCGGGTAATGCGCTCGTCGTAAACGATGGAGATGTGCTCGCGACCGGCAATCGACAAACGCGCGGCGGACACGAGGTCGCGAACGGAGCCGCGCGGCGTGGCATCATCGTCGCCGGAGCGCTTGCGACCGGAACCCGAGCGGTCCGTCCTGCCGCCAATCCCGCCATCGCGGAAGCCGCCGCGTTTCGCCTTGCGAAAGTGCTTGAATCGTTCCTCCACGGAATCCGACGCTGCAGTGTCGAGGATCCAGGTCCCTGCCAGTGGCGCGGCCGCTTCCACCGCCGCAGCTGCCGCGGTGAATCCTGCGGCGCACACGCACACTGCCACTACGCTCAATAATGCCTTCATAGCTCCTCTGCCGTCGCCAACATCGCCGGACCTAGCTTAACCCGGGGTAAGGCCGTTGGGGACCCGGCGGTGAAAAATCCGGCAACGGTTTGTCACCCGGTGTAAAGTCGCCCGGCGCGGGCCGGTTCCGTGCCATGAGCAATCGGGGGCGAATTCGCGCGGGAGCGAGTGCCGCAGGCACCGCGCTGCCTGCGCACGCAACGCCGGGGAACGGTTACCATATCAGTACGGACCACCGGAGCCCTGAACCTTGCCTGTTGTGAACATCGCCGCCGAACCGGACCGTTGCGCGGCAACGACCCGATGCACCCGGCGGGTGCCGGGGCTTACGTCGCACGGCGCGATTCGCCGTTCGGCGGCCTGACCAAGCCATGCAAACGACGCTGATACTCAAGGATCTCGTGCTCGTGGGCGGCGGTCACAGCCATATCGAAGTGCTCAAGCGCTTCGGCATGCAGCCGGAACCCGGGGTTCGCCTGACGATGATTTCGCGCGACGTGCACACGCCGTATTCCGGTATGTTGCCCGGCCTGATCGCGGGCCATTACACGTTCGACGAAGCGCATATCGATCTCGGTCCGCTGGCGAATTTCGCGCGCGCCCGCCTCTATCACGACGAAGTCATCGCGATTGACCTGCAACGTCGCCACCTGCTCTGCCGCGGTCGTCCCCCGGTGCGCTACGACGTCGTCTCGATTGACACCGGTTCATCTCCGGACACGCGTGTTCCCGGCTCGGCCGAGGAGACGATCCCGGTAAAACCCGTCAGCAATTTCAGCCGCCGCTGGGAGGCGGCACGGGCGCGGATCCTCGCAGTCGACAGCCCGCAGCGGATCGGGGTTGTCGGCGGCGGCGCCGGCGGGCTCGAACTATTGCTGTCCATTCGCCATCATCTGCTGCGCCTGCTGAGCCGGGAAGGTCGTGACCTTGCGCGCTTGTCATTCCATCTCGTTGCCGCCAGTGATCACCTATTACCCACGCACAACGCGCGCACCCGGGCGAAATTTATGCAATTGCTGGGGCGCTACGGGGTCGAGCTGGCCCTGGGTGAACGCGTCGTCGCCGTGAACGCGGACGGGGTGCGCACCGCGGATCGCCACATCGCGCTCGATGAGGTGTTCTGGGTAACGAACGCGAGTGCGCCGCCGTGGCCCGCGGAAAGCGGCCTTGCGACCGACGATGCGGGCTTCATCCGCGTCCATCCCACATTGCAATCCGTGTCCCACCCCGCCGTCTTCGCGGCCGGGGATATCGCCGCGGTAGATGATTATCCGCGGCCGAAATCCGGTGTGTTCGCGGTGCGCCAGGGGCCGCCACTTGCAGATAACCTGCGCCGCGCGCTGCGCGAGGAGCGCCTGCGGGCGTTTAAACCACAAACCGATTTTCTCTCGCTGATCAGTACCGGTGAGCAATACGCGATTGGCTCGCGCGGGCAGTTCGCGTTCGCCGGGCGCTGGGTGTGGCGCTGGAAGGATCATATTGACCGGCGCTTTATGCGCAAGTACGCGGACTTGCCGGTAATGCCACCGCCGCCCGTAGCGCCGATGCACGGCGCGCTCGCGCGCCTGCGCGACGCGCTGCAGGCCGATCCGATGCGTTGCGGCGGTTGCGGTTCGAAGGTTGGCGCGGATATTTTGCGCGAGGCACTCGCGAGCCTGGAGCAGCCGGCGCATGACGACGTACTCGTTGGTCTCGGCGCCCCGGACGATGCGGCCATCGTGCGACCGCGCGCCGGCACCGTACTGGTGCAGACCGTCGATTCGTTCCGCGCGTTTATCGACGATCCGTATCTGTTCGGCCAGATCGCGGCAAACCACTGCCTGAGCGATATTTTCGCCATGGGTGCAACCCCGCAAACAGCACTCGCCATCGTTACCCTGCCGCTCGCCGGCGCCGGAAAAATGCGCGACGACCTGCGCCAGCTGATGGCCGGCGCGGCCACCGTCTTTGCCGCGGATCACACCGCCATCGTCGGCGGACATACCAACGAGGGTGCGGAATTATCGCTTGGTTTCGCGGTAAACGGCTACATCGATCCCGCACGCGTTAACCACAAGGGCGACGCGATGTCCGGCGACGTGCTCGTGACGACGAAAGCGCTTGGCACCGGGATCCTGTTCGCCGGGAACATGCGCGGCATGGCAAAACACCGCTGGGTGGAAGCCGCGCTCGCGGGGATGTTGCAATCCAATGCGCGAGCCGCGGACCTGCTGCGCGAGCATGGCGCCCGCGCACTGACGGATGTCACCGGGTTCGGCCTGTTCGGTCACCTCGGCGAAATGCTGCGCGCGGCCCGCTGCGACGCACGCATCGAACTCGAGGCGCTGCAGCTGCTCGACGGGGTGGCGGATCTCGCCGGCGCGGGGATCCGCAGTTCACTCGACACATCAAATCGCGGCGTCGAAACCCTCATCAAGGGTGCACCACCGGACAATGACCCGCGCTACATTGCCGGCTTCGACCCCCAGACCGCCGGTGGTCTGCTTGCCAGTATGCCGGCCGCACACGCGGATGCGTGCATCGCGGCCCTGCGCAGCGCCGGTTATGCGGCGAGTAGTGTCATCGGTTCGCTTGAGGCGACGCCGCCGGAGCGTGGCGAAATCACTATCGGACTCGGTTGAACCGATCCGCCGGCTGCGTCCCGGGAACCGCGGCGCCGGAACGACTCTCGCGTTGCGCATGCGCGACGAGGCCTGGAACAGCTCAGTCCGGATTCGGGGCGAGTTCGATCACGTGTGGCCGCGCGGCGGCGAGCAGCGGATCGTCAGCGGCGAGCGTCATCGTTGTGCGCGCGTGATTCGCCGGAATGAACGTCAGGTGCATGCCACCGTCGCCGCCGAGTGCGTAACCCGCTTCCTCGCTGAATAACAGGCTACGGCGCGTGAGCCGGTAGGCCGCAAGCGTAATCGTCGTCTGTCCCGCGCCCGGCCCGCGCGTTTCCGTGCACGCCGAGCGCACCATCGGTCGCGTGCACGCGACATGGACATCGGGCACGGGCGCGCGGCTCGTCGCATCGACGAACTGAAACGTGATATGCACGTAATCGCGGCTGCGCTGTTCGCGCACACCGAACAGACCGCCGTAATCGGCCGCGATCACCCCCGACGTGATGACGATGAGCGCAATCATGATGCGTGTCCGCATGGCAACATCCCGGATTCCTGACTACAGTCCCGGATGCTAGCCGCCCGGCCCGCGACGCGCCACCATGCACCGGTCGACAAGCCTCGCCGCGGCCGGTAACGTTGGCGCTCCCCACTGACAGTTGCAACGGTAATGCCGATGACCGCCGAACCGATCTCCACCGACACTATCCACCATCGTGCGTGCAATCTGTGCGAGGCGATTTGCGGCCTCGAAATCCGCGTTCGCGACGGTGACATCGTCTCGATCAAAGGCGATGAAAACGACCCGCTGAGCCGCGGCCATATCTGCCCGAAAGCCGTGGCCCTGCAGGATCTGCAAAACGATCCGGACCGCCTGCGGCGACCGCTGCGGCGCTTGCGCAACGTCGGCGACGGCACTTCGTGGGAAGAGATTTCCTGGGACGAAGCATTCGACGAAGTCGCCACACGCATCGTCGCGATCCGTCGCCGTGACGGCGATGACGCGTTTGCGGTGTACATGGGCAACCCGAGCGTGCACAACTACGGCCTGCTCACGCACCAGGGCGCGTTGTTTTCGCAGCTGCGCACGAACAACCGTTACTCCGCAACGTCCGTCGATCAGTTGCCGCATCATCTGACGTCTCTGTGGCTGTACGGCCACAAGGATTTAATTCCGGTGCCGGACATCGACCGCACGGACTACCTGCTCGTACTCGGCGGTAACCCGCTCGCCTCTAACGGCAGTATCTGGACCGTGCCGGACGTGCGTCAACGGATCAAGGATTTACGCGGGCGTGGCGGCAAGCTTGTTGTGATCGATCCAAGACGTACCGAGACCGCGGCGCTGGCAAGTGCTTATCACGCGATCAGACCTGCGAGCGATGTGCTGTTTCTCGCTGCGGTGCTGCATGAAATCCTGCGCACGCAACCCGTGTCCAGCGCCGGTCTGGCCGGGGTTGCGGACGGTATCGACAGCGTGCGCGCGGCACTCGCGCCATTTACTCCGGCCGCCGTAGCCGCGCCTACGGGTATCCCCGCGGCGTCGATCGCGGAAATTGCGCGCGATTTCGCCACTGCCGATCACGCCGTGTGTTACGGCCGCATGGGCGTCTCGGTGCAATCCTTCGGGACCCTGAATCACTGGCTGATCCAGATGATCAACCTCGTCACCGGCAATCTTGATCGGGTCGGCGGCAGCCTGTTCACACATCCGGCGGCGTTCGACTTCGCCGGCACACGACCGGGACGCTTCGCCCGTTTTCGTTCCCGCGTTTCCGCGCGACCGGAGTTCGGCGGCGAACTGCCGGTGGCGGCGCTGGCGGAAGAAATACTGACCCCTGGCGACGGTCAGATCAAAGCGCTGTTTACCGCCGCCGGCAACCCGGTGTTGTCGACGCCGAACGGCCGGCAACTGGACACCGCACTGGCCAGTCTCGAGTTCATGGTCTCGCTCGATCCCTATCTGAACGAAACCACCCGCCATGCCGACATTATCCTGCCGCCCACCGCGCCACTCGAACACGATCATTACGACATCGCATTTCATACACTCGCCGTTCGCAACACGGTGCGCTTCAATGCGCCCGTGCTGCCGAAACCCGAAGGCGCATTGCACGACTGGGAGATCTTCACGGAACTCGGCAAACGGGTCGCGAAGCTGCTGGGTACAACCGCGCGCGAGCAGCTGCCGCCCGCCGAGATCATCGATAAACAGCTGCGTGCAGGCCGCTACAGCGAAGCCGCCGGACACCCGGCGAAACTCACGCTCGAGCGCGTGCGCGCAGCGCCGTCCGGTATCGACCTCGGTGCGCTCGAGCCGTCCGGCGCCGATCGTCTGCTCACGCCGAACCAGCGTATCAATTGCGCGCTTCCTGAGTGCCTCGACGATCTGGAACGGGCCGCCGCAACGCTTACAGCGCCACCGCATCTGAGCCTGATCGGACGCCGGCATCTGCGCAGCAACAATTCGTGGATGCACAACTTCCATCGTCTCGTTAAGGGCAAGGACCGCACGCAATTGCTGATGCATCCCGATGATATGGCGACACGCGGTATCAGCGATGGGGCGACGGTGCTTATCAGTTCGCGGGTCGCCGCGCTCGAGGTTACGGTGTCCGCTTCTGCGGACATGATGCCGGGGGTTGTTTCACTGCCTCATGGTTACGGCCACCAGCGCGCCGGCGTGCGCCTGCACGTCGCGGCAGAGCAGTCAGGGATCAGCATGAACGATCTGACCGACGACCAGGCGGTCGATCCGCTGTCCGGCAACGCGGTACTCAATGGAATTCCCGTCGACGTCGTCCCGGTGGGCACGGCGAACACCGCGAGCCCGACCGCGGCACGCACGCCGGCCACCGCCTGAAGGTAGGACCAATACCCCAGCGTCGCGGCGCACATCGCGATGCAGACGATAGCGATTTTAGTTGTTACACTCCCGCGCTGACGGTTCCCGACCTTGTGCGGGAATTTCCTAAGGGGTGGCCTGCGGGCCTGAGACATTACCTGCGTAATGAACCCTGTGAACCTGATCCGGATAATACCGGCGTAGGGATAGGACACTAGCTAGCTCGTAGTTCTCTCTACCTCATCCGGGTCTCTTGAACATTCAGGAGACTGCAAATGTTCCTCAAACGTGTGTTACCGCCGGCGCTGCTGGCAACGCTGCCGCTCGCTGCGGCAGCAAATTCGAACCCGCTCGAAGAAGTTGTCGTGCGGGCGGGGTTCTACGACTCGGCGCTGATGCGCAGCGCCGGCAGCATCAGCGTACTCGATGACGCGGTGATCGCGGATCGCTCCGCGCGTCATCTCGACGACATGCTCGGGGTGCTGCCGAACGTAAGCTTTACCGCCGGCGGTGGACGCGCCCGTTTCGTGCAGATCCGCGGGGTGGGCGATCTCGAGCAGTTCGTCGATCCGAAGCATTTCCCGTCTGTCGGCGTCACCATCGACGGTATCGAGGCCGGCACCACCGCCACCGGTTCGCTGCTCATGGACGTCGATCAGGTTGATGTGCTGCGCGGTCCACAGGGCACCCGCTTTGGCGCGAACGCACTCGCCGGCATGGTCAATATCCGCACCAAGGACCCAACCGAGACGCTGTCCGGTTATGTCGAATCCGGCTACGCGAATTTTGATACGTGGTTTGTCGGCGGCGCCTTGAGCGGCCCCTTGAGCGAAACGCTCGGTGGTCGGGTCGCGGTGCGACAGAACCGTTCCGACGGTTTCATCGACAACACGTTTCTGGGTGACGACGATACCGCCGATCGCGACGAGTTCGCCGTTCGCGGCAAGCTGCACTGGTCCCCCACCGCGGACGCGAAGTTTCGCCTGACAACATCGTTCAGTGATATCGACAACGGTTACGACGCCTTTTCGCTGGAGAATTCGCGCAATACACGCTCGGATAATCCGGGCACCGACGCGCAGGAAATGTTCGCGCTTGCACTCGCTGGCGATTTCCGCATTGTGGACACGATGCAGGTGGAAACACTCATCAGCTACACCGATGCGGATGAACGCTACGGTTTCGACGAGGACTGGGTTTTCGCCGGCTTCTGCGACGGCGTCCGTTGCAGTCCGTTCGTCGAGTTCATGAATACCGATCGCCTCGACCGCGAACGCGACATCGTCGCCGCCGACATCAGGCTGAAATCCGATCCCGGACCGCTCGCCTGGGTTATTGGTCTGTACACCCAGCATCGCGATGAGGATCTCGATCGCCAGCACTTTGGCCCGTTCGCGAGTCGTTACGAAGCGGAACGTTATGCCGCTTACGCGCAACTGAAACTCGATGTGGCGCCGCGTACCGTCCTTACCGGGGGCTTGCGATTCGAGCATTTCGAGGACGAATACACAGACACGAACGGTCTCGACACGCGCTCGGACGACGACTACTGGTCCGGTGAATTGACCCTTGAGTACTTCTACTCCGACGCGGTACTGCTTTACGGCACCTTGTCGCGCGGGGTGAAGCCCGGCGGCGTTAACACGGACACGAGTTCGAATCTGCCCATCGTTGCGCCCGCGTTTCGTAACTTTCTCGTCAGCCGGCAACGGTTTTCATCGGAAACGCTGTTCAACAAGGAACTCGGGATCAAGGCCCGCCTGTTCGACGATCGCCTGACTGTGCGCCTGACCGGCTTTCACATGGACCGCGACAATGCGCAACTCGAGAGCTTTGTGTACGACCCCTCGACGTTCGTGTTCACCGGGTATCTCGACAGCACGAGCGATGCGGAAAATTACGGCGCCGAGCTCGAAGCCGTGGTCGTCGCGAACGACTACGCGAGCGTGTTCGCGAACGTCGGTTATCTCGAAACGAATGTGGATGCGCTCACTGTGTTCGATTTGGACCTGCTTGCGTTCCGCCCCTTGCGTGATCGCGATCAGGCGAAGTCGCCAAACTGGAGTTACAACGTCGGCCTGAACCTCACGTTCAGCGAGCGTATGCACGGCCGCGTCGAAGTTGAAGGCCGCGACCGGCAGTTTTTCGGCTACTACCACAATGGCGACATCGATCCCTACACGCTGACACATGCGAGCGTCAGTTACGTCGCCGGCCCGGTAACCGTGCAGGCGTGGGTGCGTAATCTGTTCGATGCCAACTATGACGTTCATGGTCTGTATTTCGCGAACGATCCACGCGATGCATTTACGGTTAACCGCTCGTATTACCAGCGCGGCGAACCGCGCGTATTCGGCGTTAATCTGAGCTACACGTTCTAGGAGGTGCAGGTAGCATGAAAATTACGGCCGAAATCAGCATGTACCCGAACCGGGAGGACTACATTCCGCCAATCGATGCGGTCATCGCCAAGCTGCACAGCTACACGGCGATCGACGTCGCAACGTTCACTACGGCGACGACGCTGATCGGGGACTATGCGGATGTCATGGGCGCGATCACTGAAACCGTCGCATTCAGTTATGCCGAATTCGGCACCTGCGTGTTTGTGGTGAAACTGATCCCGGGTTACGAGCCGGCTGCCTGATGGGCGACCCGGTGGCGATGCTGCACGCGGCCCTCGACGCGATTTCCGCGGCCGAGGGCCTCGCTGCCGTACTCGCCGTGGCCTATTTGCTGCTTGCGGCGCGTGAGCACATCGCGTGCTGGGCTTGCGCGCTCGTGAGCACAGCGATCTATACCGTTGTGTTCTGGGACGTCAGCCTGCTGATGGAGGCGGCGCTGAGCGTGTACTACATGGCGATGGCGGTGTACGGCTGGCATCAATGGCGGTACGGCGGCAGCACGCACAGCGGCGTCACGATCCGGACCTTGAGCCGGCGCCAACACGGACAGATCGTCGTCGCGATTGCCGTGCTTACGCTGATCTCGGGCAGCTTGTTGAGCGAAAACACCACGGCCGTGTGGCCTTATGTCGATTCGTTCACCACCTGGGCCAGCGTCATCACGACCGTACTCGTAGCGAAGAAGTATCTCGAGAACTGGTTGTACTGGTTTGTCATCGACAGTGTGTGCATACCGCTGTACCTCGACCGCGGCCTCTACCTCACCGCGGCACTGTTCGTCGTCTACCTCGTGATCGTCGTGTTCGGTTATCTTGCCTGGCAGCGGCACATGAATAAACAAACCACCGGCACCGTCCATGCGTGAAGCGCATGCCGCGCTCGCCCGCTGGACCGAGTGGGGTGCGTCATTTCGCGCGCCACCGCGCCTTGTACGCG
The DNA here is from genome assembly GCA_965216305.1 of Gammaproteobacteria bacterium. GTDB lineage: Bacteria > Pseudomonadota > Gammaproteobacteria > UBA11873. Next base: position 2,832,876 of record OZ244144.1, read on the forward strand.
AACTCGGCGGCGGTTTGTCGAACCGCAGCTTTCTGATCGAAAGCGCCGATGCGCAGTTCGTCTTGCGGCTGTCCTCACCGCATGCCGCATTGTTCGGGGTGGACCGCGTGCGCGAACGCAGGATTCTCGCCGACGCTGCCGCGGCCGGGATCGCACCGCCGGTGCATTACCACGCCGTGGAAGACGGCATCCTGATTACCCGCTACCTCGATGGCCGCGCCTACGCACCGGGAAGCGACACCGCGGCCAGCGTGGCACTCGTGGCGCTCGCGCAGCGGATCCACGCGCTGCCAACAAAGCTTCCGGTGGAAGACTACTACGCCCATGCGGAACGCTATCGACAGCACCTTGAAACGGCCGCGATGCCGCTGCCACCAGCACTCGTCGAACTCGGTGAACAGGTTCGCGCCGAACAGGCGCGCAGCTGCGATCAGCCGGATCGCGTGCGCGTGTGCCATCGTGATCTGAATCGCGCGAATATCATCGAATACGAAGGGCGTCTGTATGTGATCGACTGGGAATACGCCACCCGCGGTGCAACAGCGTTCGACTTCGCGGCCCTGGTTACGGAATGGACGCTACCGTGCGCGGCAGTATGTCGCGCGGCCGGCCTCGAACCCGCGGTGCTCGAACACGCGTTGCGCTTGTACCGTTACACCTGTGCGCTGTGGCATCGCCTCAGCGACAGCGCCAGGTGTTCATGAGGCGAACGCGAGCGTTGCCGGTGCCATGTCGTCGATCAGTTCCCGCTGGAACGCGGCGAAGCGTGCCGTGGGCTGCTGCGCGGCGATGAAGTCCGCGGTCGGATCCTCGATATCGCTCCGCACCCCGGACAAGGCTTCCATGATCGCGGCGCCGCAAAAAGGCACCACGGCTTCGGCGTAGCCACCTTCGTGAACCAGCGCAAGACGACCGCCACAAAACTGATCGGCCAGCGCCATCGTCCTCAGCGTGAGTTCACGGAAAGTTCCGCTGTGGGCAAGCATACGCGCGAGCGGATCAACGCCGTTTGCGTCGAGACCCGATGAGACGACGATCAATTCCGGCCGGAAGCGCGTGGCCGCCGGTATGACAATCTGCTCCATCGCGTACAGGTAGGCATCGTGACCGCTGCCCGGCAGCAGCGGAATATTGATGTTGTAACCCAGCCCGGCATCGGTTCCGCGATCGTCGGCCCCGCCATAACCCGGCGGGAAGCAACCTTCCTGGTGCAGCGAGATGGTCAGCACATCGTTACGCGCATAGAAGATTTCCTGGGTACCGTTACCGTGATGCACATCCCAGTCGAGCACCATGACCCGCCCGATGCCGTGTTTGGCCCGCGCGGCTTCGACCGCGATCGCGACGTTCGCGAGCAGGCAGAAACCCATCGGCGTCTCCGGCAGACAATGATGACCGCCGGGCCGGCACAAAGCATAAGCATTGTCGTACTCGCGCGTGATCACGCGATCGACAGCGTGCAGCGCAAGACCTGCGCCGATTTGCGCGATCTCGTAGCTGCCGGGGCCAAACGGGGCAATCATGCCGATCTCCCCACCGTTATCGTCCGACAAGGCCTTGAATGCCGTGAGATAGGACTCGGGGTGCACACGCAGCAAATCGGCCTCGGCGGCTGCCGGCGCGCCGCCGAAGTGCAGCGAGTCCTTCAGATTCGATACTTGCAGTAGCGACAGGATCCGGCGTTTAGACTCCGGTGAGTCCGCGAGCCCCGCGCCGGCCGGTGGCTGCACCCAGCGGCCGACGGGAAGAAACAGGGAGAACAAACCGGACGTGCCATGCCACAGGCAGCGTTCGTCGTGAAGAAAGGCGGTTGTCATTGGTGAGGTTTCCTGATCATTGCCCCGGCCGTCAGGCCGTGACGCGTTCGCTTGTCACTGATACCTGCGGCGCCGCCTGGATCGTCTGCAACACAACGCAGTAGCGTTCCGTCAGTTCAATCACCTTGTCGAGCGTTTCACCCGGCGCGTCCGTATCGAGCTCAAAACGCAAACGAATGTCGCGCAGGCCAACCGGCGCCTCCTTCGCCACGCCGAGTGTGCCGCGGAAATCGAGATCGCCTTCTGCGCTGATCCGCGCATCGCGCAACTCAACCTCGAACGCCGTAGCGACAGCGCGCAGGGTTACCCCGGCGCATGCCACGAGCGCTTCGAGCAGCATGTCGCCGGAACACAGCTGCGACCCGTCGCCGCCGGTGGCCGGATGCAGACCGGCTTCCGCGATCGCCTGCCCTGTTTCGACCTTGCAGGCGATCCCCTCGCCGATCCTGCCACTGGCTTTCAGGGTGACTACGGCAGACGCCGGGTTGTCGCGGTACTGCGTCTTCAGCGGCGATTGCAGGTTTTTCAGTTCATCAGCTTTCATGGTGACCTCGCGGGACGATTAATCCGACCGGCCGCGGGATTCGGGGCCGGGTTGGCGAGCATAGGAGCAAGCGTCGGGCGGGTCAAAACCTGACTGCTTAGTGTGGAAATTCCGCCGGCGCACGCGCGGGTCTGCCGCACCGCACGCTTAGCGCCCGGCGAGCTACAATACCGCCTCCGAAACACCCGGGTTCCCGCATGCTCTCGCTCCGCGCGGCCGCCATTGCCGTTTTTATCGCCTTTCTCGCCGGCCTCGTGGCGACGCTTGCAATCCGCCCACCCAATGGCGCCCCGACCCATGCGCGTGCAGCGGTGCCGAATGAGCGAGGCGCGGCAATCGACTGGCGCGTGCCACTGTCGTTCCAGACCACCATGCCCGGCCTCGGTGACAATCCCTTGTATGTGGCGCGCATGCTCGATGCGGCGAGCGAGGGTCGTATTCGGCTGCAGTTGTTCGAACCAGGCGAGATCGTCCCCGCGTTCAGCATTACCGACGCGGTTCGCGACGGCAAGGTTGCCGCCGGCTACACCTGGGTCGGTTACGACCAGGGCAAGACCCCGGCCTCGGCGCTGATTGCGGCAGTGCCGTTCGGGATGGAACCGGCGGAGTTCACGGCCTGGTGGTTTGAAGCCGGCGGCAAAGCGCTCGGCGAGAAGCTGTACGCGAACTATCATGCTCACCCGATCATGTGTGGCATGACGGGCCCGGAGACGGCGGGCTGGTTCCGCCGCCGGATCGAGTCGCTCGATGATCTCAAAGGCCTGAAAATCCGCTTCGCCGGCATCGGTGGCAAGGTCATCGAACGCCTTGGGGCATCGGTGACGATGCTGCCCGGCGGCGAAATTTTCCAGGCGCTGGAGAAAGGCGCGATCGATGCATCGGAGTTCTCGCTGCCGATCGTTGATCAGTCGCTGGGCTTTAGCCGGGTTGCCTCGTACAACTACTATCCGGGCTGGCACCAACCGGCGACGGCCGCGCACCTGCTCGTGAATCTCGATGTCTGGAATGCACTGGCAAAATCGGACCAGGCTTTGCTCGAAGCCGTCTGCACAGCCGGTATTACGCGCAATCTTGCGAAGACGGAAGCGGACCAGGGCGCCGTGATCGCGGGATTTCCCGCCCTCGGGGTGAGCGCCGAAATCCTGCCACTCGAGCTGTTGCGCGCGCTCGAACGCGTGACGCAGGAAGTACTTGATGAGGAGGCTGCGCGCGACGAACTGTTCCGCGAAATCCTCGCCTCGCAGCGCGCGTTCCGTGCCGAGTACGCCCACTGGAAACGTCGCGCCTACCTGCCGCGTGATTTCTGATCTGCCGCACACGCGCCTGTCGCGCGTGATCGACCCCGTGCTGCAGCGGATCGGCGATGCGCTGTCCTGGCTATGGCTCGCGCTTATGATCACGATCCTGGGCAACGTCGTGCTGCGCTATGCCTTTGGCGAGGGGCGGATCGAACTCGAGGAAATCCAGTGGCATCTTTACGCTGTCGGTTTTCTGCTTGGCCTCGGCTATGCCCTGCAGGCCGATGCGCATGTCCGGGTTGACGTCCTCCACGAAAGGTTTTCGCCGCGCCTGCGCGCGTGGGTCGAACTGTACGGGATCGTGCTGTTGCTATTGCCGTTCATTGCGGTCGTGCTGGTGTTCTCGGTGCCATTCGTTGTTACGAGCCTTGAACTCGGCGAGACCTCGCAGGCGCCGGGCGGATTACCGTGGCGCTGGTTGATCAAGGCCGCACTGCCGTGCGGTTTCGCGCTGCTGCTCGCGGCAGCACTGTCGCGCCTCTCACGCATTTGGGCGTTACTGTTCACGGCACCCGGGGGACACGATGGCGCCGAATGAATGGCTTGCGCTGGCAATGTTCGCGAGCTTCATCGTGCTGGTGTTCACGGGCTTTCCGGTCGCGTGGATACTCGGAGGTCTCGCCGTACTGTTCACCGCATTCGCGATCATCGCGAAAGTCGACCTCGGTCTCGCGGTCAACGTCGACTGGGCCTACACCTCGCTCACGGTAGAGCGGATCTGGAACGTCATGGAAAACTGGGTGATGGTCGCTCTGCCCATGTTTATTCTCATGGGTCTGCTGCTCGATCGCTCCGGCATCGCGAAGAAGCTTATGACGAGCTTCGCGCGTCTGTTCGGCGGCCTGCCGGGCGGGCTCGCGATCACCGTCACGCTGATCGGTTTACTGCTCGCGGCCAGCACCGGCATTATCGGTGCGTCCGTCGTCCTGCTTGCACTGCTCGGCCTGCCCGTAATGCTGCAAAGCGGTTACGACAAATCGCTCGCCGCCGGTACCGTCTGTGCTGTCGGCACGCTCGGAATCCTGATCCCGCCGAGCATCATGCTCGTACTCATGGCGGACCGCATGTCCATGAGTGTCGGTGATTTGTTCCTTGGCGCGGTCTTTCCCGGCTTTCTGCTCGGGGCGCTCTACATTACCTACCTGTTCGTCTACGCGTGGACGCGCCCGCACGTCGCCCCGCCCGCGGTCCACGAGCCCTTCGACTGGCAGGCCATCGGCGATTTGTTCATCGCCATCCTGCCTCCCGCCCTGCTGATACTCGCCGTGCTCGGCAGTATCTTTTTCGGTATTGCCACACCGACAGAGGCCGCGGGGGTTGGTGCGTTCGGCGCGTTCGTGCTCGTGGCCCTCTCGCGCACATTGAGCCTCGCGGTGATTCGCGATGTCCTGCGCGAGACGACCCGAACCACCGCGTTCATCTTCGCCGTTTTGCTCGGCGCAACCGCGTTCTCACTTGTACTGCGCGGACTTGGCGGCGACGAGTTGATTGAGCGTGCCTTGCTCGGCCTGCCGTTCGGCCCGTCGGGGATCGTGATCTGTATCCTCGCTGCAACGTTCGTGCTCGGTTTCTTTCTCGACTGGATCGAACTGACCCTGATCATCCTGCCGCTCGTGTCGCCAGTCGTGGTCGAGCTCGGCTTCGATCCCGTGTGGTTCACGATCCTGTTTGCCGTGTGCCTGCAAACGAGCTTTCTCACCCCGCCCGTTGGCTTCGCAATCTTCTACCTGAAAGGCGTCGCGCCACCCGGAATCGATGTCGCGACGATCTATCGCGGGGTCATGCCGTTCATCGCGCTGCAAATTCTCGGTCTTATCGTGATCTTCAACTGGCAGGGAATCGTGACGTGGTTACCGGCACAGGCATATCAATGACGCGATAGAAGTTTGGGACAGGCATCAACCGGGCGGGAAATTCAGGGCAAGAAGGCGGGGAGAAGTTCAGGAAAGGCATCAACCGCGAAGAAGCTTGGGAAGGAAGAAGTTCGGCGGAGAAGTTCGGGACAGGCATCAACTTTAGAGAAGCCCGGGGTAACTCGGGACATGCATCAGCGATTGGAAGTTAATCTCGAAGACGTTTAAGCTGACCCGGTCGCTAAGCAACCGGGAGGTCAAGGATGACCCTGCCACGCTCAAGCCTCGTATCCGCTGAGGAAACCCCCTACTACCACGTGTTCGGCCGCTGTGTGCGAAGAGCGTACCTATGCGGTTACGACGAAGTCACGAATCGATCCTACGAGCATCGTCGGCGCTGGATCAGCGACCGACTACGTGTATTGTGCGACGCCTTCGCAATCGATCTCTGCGCGTACGCCATTATGTCGAACCATTACCACCTGGTCGTGAAACTTGATCCCGGAAGGACCACGACCTGGTCGGCCAGCGAGGTCGTCGAGCGCTGGTTGACTCTATTCAAGGGCACCGATGCGTCTCGTCGCTACATGAACAACGAAACACTCAATGCGACCGAAAAACAAGCGCTAGATGCCGACATCGCTACCTGGCAAACCCGCCTAAGCGATCTGTCGTGGTTCATGCGATGTCTCAATGAACCCATCGCGCGACGGGCGAACAAAGAAGACGAATGCACAGGTCACTTTTGGGAGTCACGTTTCAAATCCCAGGCGATACTCGACGATCTCGGGTTGCTGAGGTCGATGGCTTACGTGGACTTGAATCCGATCCGGGCAAAGCTCGCCGATTCCATTGGAGCAAGCGGTTACACGTCGGTTCAAGATCGCTACCGGACGCATAGGAAGCAATCGCATCGACTGCCCCGGATGCAGCGACCACGGTTACTCCCACTTCGGAATTTCGAAGACGATGACGATGGTGATGCACTACCGTTCAACGTCACTGATTACCTCGACCTGCTCGACACAACCGGCCGGGTCATCGTTGAAGGCAAGCGCGGCTTCATCGACGGGGCAACCCCGAAGCTGATTCAATCTTTATCCATTAACGCAACGCAATGGTTGGATTCGGTCCGGCAATTACAGCGTCGCTTGGAACTCGCTATCGGGACGCCACAACATCTGCAACAATTAGCGAATCGTTGGGGCAAGCGCTGGGTTCAGGGCATCAGTGTTGCAAAACGACTTTATCCAGCGCCATCGGGGTAGTTGCGCCGATCTTACCTCGGCCGATTAATCGCTCAGTTTTGACGCACGAAGGTGCGAACCCCCTCGCCTGCGCCTTGCAGACTCATTCTGCGCCAGCATGTTTCCGCAACTATTGCGCTAGCAATCAATTACGCCAACTCGAAAATCTATCCAACTACGCGGTAATCTAGATTCTCGATACCACGATTGATTCATGATTCCGCTAGGTATTTATGCCTGTCCGAATCTATTCCCTGCTATGCCTGTCCAAATCTATTCCTTTCCGAATCTATTTCCTCCGTCCATTTATGCCTGTCCAAATCTATTCCCCTGTCCAAATCTATTCACGTTTATGCCTGTCCAAATCTATTCCACTCTGTGGCGATCTCGTCCGCATGAATTATGATGCATGCATGGGAATAAGCTTGGTCCGCGAATATGTGCCGAAACATGACTGAAGGCGACCGCACCAGGAATACGGTCGAGACTTTTCTCGACGCATTCGAGTCCGGTGATTTCGCATGTATCACGCGCTGCCTTGCGCCTTCCGGATTCACCTTCGAAGGTCCCGTCGACCGCTTCGAGAATGCCGGTGCCTTCGTAACCGACCTTGAAAAGTACGCGCTGATCCTCAGGCGCATCGAGCGTCGGCGCCTGTTCGTCGATGGTCGCGAGGCGTGCGCGGTGGTGACGTTCGTGACCAGCGTCAGCGACATCGAACGTACCCGTGTCGTCGTGTGGGTAAAGACGGATACCAACGGACGCATCGTCCGCATTGAGAGCTTTCTCGATGCCCGCGCCTACACGCGTATGTTCGAAGCCGCCGCGTCGACCCCGCCAGCAGGCTGATCCGGCGGTGACGCGCCAATTGAGGGGCACCAGGAGCATATAAAATGCTGGGCATCGTTCGACTTTACGACACGCAATTGTCGATCATGAAGAGATGCTCACACGGATAAAGAAAGCCGACGCAGGGCGGGCACTGTATTACGACCGTTCAAGCGGACTTACGCTTTTATTTCCCTGGTGTAGCCGAGCCCCGCCAAACCCAGCCCCAGCAACGCCAGGGTCGTGGGTTCGGGCATCGCGGCAGGGTCGGTGGAATAGGCGACTGCAGAAAACGCCACGCCACTCGAAAAGCCGAGGGTGGTCAAAACGCCTGTCGTTGTATTGAGGCTGCTGAACTGGGTACCGCCGCCAGTTCTACGGCCTATGAGCAGATCGCCGCCGGGCATATTTTCGAGAAGATTGTTTGAATCAAGCCCCCGGATAATGGCAAGGACACTCCCGTCGTCACGTTAACTGAATACAGCACATCGTTCGTCATTACATAGAGGTTAGTCTCATCGAGTACCGCAACCCCGGTACTACTTGTACTAAGCCCCGATGCGGTTAGCGACGTTGCACCGGTAGCCGTATTGATTTCGACTGGATTATCAAAGGTGTTAAGGGTGGAATCGATTTCACTCCAACCACGCAGTACACCGCTCGGCGTAATCGTGATGTCGGGGATCTGTTGACCCGTCGTTCCGACAACCGTTGCGGCGCCGGTGGCGATATCCAGCGTGAGCAATTCCGTAGCACCGGTTCCGAATATATCGCTGCGCACTCCGTAGAGGATCCCACTGGTGGCGGTCAGAATCTATTCCGGTGACATGGCTCGTGCCCGTTGCCCCAACCAGGGTCGTCGCGCCGGTAACCGGGTCTATCGTGTAGCGCGAACTCTGGCTATCTGAGCTACCCGTAACGCCATAGAGCATCGGCACCGCTAATGCCGGTAGCGAAGTGGCGACGGCCAGTACTACACCGAGGAGCAGGACAGGATTGAAACGGCGACTACCCATGAGACCTCCTTTCTTGATAATGGTGAGGTGCCAAGACGGGACGGAGTAATAATCAAGCCATAATTCGATGATATTTAGAATCAATAAGTTACCGTCCCGCTTGCGGTGCAAGTGTAAAGATTCCGGGAGTTTGCCCGCTTTCCCGGAGACTTATCTGTAAAGAATCTTGACAACTGCAGCGGGCAAGCCGCTGCGACTTGTCGCTGGCACGTATCCTGCCAATGATTACCCGATTAGTCCGGGCACCCCGCGGACGGACACCCAAAAAGTGCGCACGAGAGCCACCGGGCGACCAGGCGCCATGCAGCACCTCGCGGCGCAAATCCAAAAGCAAATTCCAATCCGCGGGAAAACACTTTAGTTTTCGCCTATGCAACATCCCCCACCAGCCCCCGTATCGTTGCCGCACCGGGAAGTTTCTCTCGATGCGCCGCTCGACGAGTTCTCCCGCCAACTGCATGCTTGCGTCGATCTGATCATCGAACGTTACCGCACGATGTATGACGCGGCCGCCCACCCCGGTATTGATGAACAAACCGTGCGCGGCTGGTTCGACGAGGTGCTGCCGCAAAGCGGCATCGACATCCACCACCTGTTGCACGAAGTCGAAGAAACCGTCGTCGCGCATCCGGTGATGAATGTCGGCACGAAAATGTTTGCCTATGTCATGTCTGGCGGCAATCAGGTTTCGGTCATGGCCGATCTGATTACTTCGGCACTGAACCAGAATGCCGCAAAGTGGCACCTCGCCCCGGCAATGACGGAAATCGAGCAGCGCGTGATTGCCTGGACGGCGGAGTTCCTCGGTTTGCCGACACATCGCGGCGGCGCCATCGTCGCCAGCGGTTCCGCCGCGAACCTGACCGGACTGACCGTCGCGAGGAACCTGTTCGCGGAACGCCTTGGGGTGCGAACGTCCGGCCTGTTCGGCCTGAAGCCGCTTATCGTGTACGGCTCCGATCAGACTCACGCCAGCGTTGAGAAAGCTGTCGAACTGCTTGGGATCGGCAGCAACAACTACCGCAAGATTGCGACCCGGCCGGACTTCACCCTGGACCCCGCTACGCTGAGGCACCACATCGAACGTGACCGCAACGCTGGTCTCATGCCGTTTTGTATCGTCGCCAATGCAGGCACCGTGAATACGGGCGCGATTGATCCACTCGCTGAGCTCGCCGCGGTCGCGAGCGAAAATAAACTATGGTTGCATGTGGACGGTGCGTACGGCGGGCTGGCCTCGGCACTCGCCACACACCGCGGCGCGTATCGCGGTCTCGAGCGCGCCGATTCCATCGCGCTCGATTATCATAAATGGTTGTACCAACCGTACGAAGTCGGCTGCACGCTCGTGCGCGACTGGGATGCACTGAAGCGCACCTACCACAAGTCCGCCGAGTATCTCGACTACGGTGTACACGCAGAACGCTTCGATGTGTCACGCCATCATTTCGATTTGTCGCGCAATACGAAAGCGTTCAAGGTCTGGATGTCGTTCAAGGCTTATGGCGCGCAGCGCATCGCGGCAATGATCGCCAAGGATATCGAACTCGCGGACTATCTCGCGCGCTGCTGTGAGGACGCGCCTGATTTCGAGACCGTGACGACCGGCCCGCTCGCGATCACGTGTTTCCGCTATATCGCTGGCGGAACCCTCGACCACAGCAAGCTCGATGCCTGGAATGCTGATCTGCCGAACGCGCTGGAAGCAGATGGGCGCGTGTTCATAACCGGGACGCGCCTGCACGGCCGGCCGGTGCTGCGCGCCTGTATCATCAACCATCGTTTCAGGCGCGCGGACATCGATTACCTGCTGGCGGTAATCCGCGAAGTTGCACAGCGCGATGGCGAACCGGATTAAGTCCAGGGTATACCGGGGCGCGGGCAGCGCTGCCTGCGACAAGCGAATTCCGTTGTCGGTGACTCCGGGTCGACCCCGGACCCTGAGCCGCTGAAGCAGCCGCGCGGCCGCGGGCTAGTCGAGCGTCGGCCGCCGCGCGGCGAAACCGGTTGCCTGCTCGAACGAGCGCGCGATGCGCAGCACATCGAGATCGTGGCCGCGCCGCCCGACGATCTGGATCCCGATCGGCAAGCCGTCCGGCGTAAAACCGGCCGGTACGGAAATCGCCGGACAGCCCGTTACCGTGATCGCCCAGCACACGCCCATCCAGTCGAGATACGTTGGCAACTCGATGCCGTTGATCGACGAGACCCATTCCTGTTCGAGCGAAAATGGCGGAACCTGCGCGGCCGGACACAGGAGAAAGTCGTAATTGTCGAAGAAGCCGGCCATCCGGCCGACGAGCGCGGAATGCTTGATGCTGGCAGCCGTTACGTCGTCCAGCGTGAGCTGCAGTCCCTGCTCGATGTTCCAGCGCACCGTTTGTTTCATCTGGTCGGCATGGCGCTTGTAATCGTCGCGAAACCGGGTCGCGAACAGCCATGCACGAAACGTCGAAAAGATTTCGGCCGCATCGCGCAAATCCGGCCCGTCCTCCGCGACCTGCCCGCCGATCGTTTCGAACACCGGTAATGCCGCACGCACGACGTCCGTAACAGCGGCATCCACCGGAAACTGCCCGAAGCCTTCGCTGAACGCAAAGCGCACGCCAGTCGCATCACCGGCCGGGCATTCACCGAACGTCGCGCCCGCTTCCGGCAACGAAAGCGGTGAGCGCAGATCCGGCCCGGCCATAACCGACAGCAACAATGCCGCATCGTCAACGGAGCGCGCCATCGGACCGCTGACCGACCATGGGTCGCTCGACAGTTGTTTCGGCCAGTTCGGCACCCGGCCCGGACTCGGCCGGAAGCCGACAACATTGCAAAAGGATGCCGGGTTGCGCAGCGAACCGCCGAGGTCTGAGCCATCGGCGAACGGCAGCAATCCGGCCGCGAGGGCCGCCGCTGCACCGCCGCTCGAGCCGCCGCACGTGCGGTCGAGCGCGTAAGGATTGCGCGTTGCGCCGAAGACGGGATTGAACGTCTGCGAACCGGCGCCGAATTCAGGAGTATTCGTTTTGCCGATAATGATCGCACCGGCGCGCTTCAAGCGGCTGACGAACAATTCGTCGACATCGGGAACGTAGTCCGCGTAGATCGGCGAGCCGAACGTGGTGCGGATACCCTGGGTCAGCACGAGATCCTTGATCGCGATCGGCATGCCCCACAGCGGCTGTTCCGCCTCGGGGGTCGTATTGTCCATCACTTGCGCCTGCACCATTGCCGCGTCGGCCTGCAGGCTGACAATGGCGTTCACTTGTGGATTGACCCGCTCGATACGCGCGAGCAGTGCCTCCAGGTACTCGGCGATACCAATCTCGCGCCGCCGGATCTGCGTGGCGAGTTCCCTTGCCGGCAAGAACGCCCCCGCACGGTCTGCGCGCGACGATGACGGCGACCCGCTCACGTTCGCTCGAACATGCTTCCGATGAACGATCGCGCCTTCAGGTCGATCTCGCCCTGAATCGCGTAGGCGGGCTCGCCGGCGACTTCCGTGATCCCGGCAACGCTCCACTTGTGCCCGTCACCGTGGACCGTCTTGCCGTCACCGTTCGCATCGACGACGCTGCCGTCACGCATGAAACAGCGCGCGCTGATCCGGTAGTCACCATCCTTGCCGTTACGGCTGTCGATCGTCATTGTCGCCAGCGCGTCACAGGTGAAATCACCGGACGAACTGCCCTCGAAATTCACGTGCAGGGTTACCGAACCGCCTTTGCCCGGTTCCACCGTCACGGAGGTATATTGCATCGTGAACTGACCCAGTTCCTTGCCAACAGCCATAGTCGGACTCCTCTGGCTTGATCAAGCCTTTGCGAATTTTCACCCTTCTCCGCGTGCTCGCCCCGCTCCGCTGCAGCGGCCGGGACCGTGCTTATTATGCCGCACGACAACCGCGCACCGCCGCGATCGACAATGCGCCACAAGACCTGGCTCGTGCTCGCCTCCAATACGGTCTCCCCCACCGGCTGCACGCAGTGACGGAGCACGATAGTCGTGCGACCGGATGCGCCACCGCGACCCGTGAGCCAAGTCCAGCGCGGACCTCGACGATAGCACGCGTGCGCGGCCGGCGCCGAGGCTCGCTTGTGTCGATTGTACGGATCTCCGAGAATACCGCGTTCGGTTTTCCCGGACGTTCAAGCCTTATGTCAGCACTGCTCCCAGATGTCGATCCGGACGGATTGGCGGAATTCTCGGTCGTTTTCACGGATCGCTCACTGAACCATATGTCACGCTCGTTCCAGGGCGTGATGAAAGATATTTCGCGTATTCTCAAAGCCACCTACAACGGTGACGCCACGGTCGTCGTACCGGGCGGCGGCACGTATGCGATGGAGGCCGTCGCGCGGCAGTTCGCAACGAACGAGAAATGCCTCGTGATCCGTAACGGCTGGTTCAGTTACCGCTGGACGCAGATATTCGACATGGGCGCGATCCCCTCCGCATCGATTGTGATGAAAGCACGCCAGTTGCGTGACGAGACTCAGGCACCATTCGCGCCGGCGCCGCTCGACGACGTGCTCGCGACGATTGCCGAGGAACAACCCGCCGTGGTCTTCGCCCCGCACGTGGAAACGTCCGCCGGCATGATGCTCCCGGACGACTACATCACCGCCGTCGGCGCCGCCGTGCGTGCATATGGCGGTTTGTTCGTACTCGACTGCATCGCCTCCGGCACGATTTGGGTCGATATGGTCGCCTGCAATGTCGATGTGCTCATCACGGCACCGCAGAAAGGCTGGAGCGCGTCTCCCTGCGCCGGGCTCGTTGTGTTGAACGCGCGTGCCGTGCAGCGTCTCGGTGAGACAACGAGCACGAGTTTTGCGTGTGATCTCGGCAAGTGGTACCAGATCATGCAGGCCTACGAAGGCGGTGCGCACGCCTACCACGCGACGATGCCGACCGATGGACTCGTGAAACTTTGCGCGACGATGCTGGAGACCGAAGCGTACGGTTTTCAGCAAGTCCGCGACGAACAACGCGCGCTCGGTAATGCTGTACGCGCCTTGCTCGAAGAGAACGGTTTCGCCAGCGTCGCCGCGGAAGGTTTCCATGCCCCCGGGGTAGTCGTGAGTTACACCGATGATCCGGCGCTGCAGAACGGCAAGAAATTCGCCGACCTGGGTTTCCAGATCGCCGCCGGCGTGCCACTGCAGTGCGACGAACGTGAAGATTATCGAACGTTCCGGATCGGCCTGTTCGGTCTCGATAAACTGCACGACGTTGACGCCAGCGTGAAACGCCTTGCCGGTGCGCTCGAGAAGCTCGTTTAGGCCCTCGCGCCCGAGGCGCGCCGCGTCAGCCGACTTCGCTTAGGAAGCGCAGCATCAAAGCAGTCGTCTCGGCAGGTTTCTCCACCTGCAGCCAGTGCGCGGCGCCATCGAGAATTTCCAGGAAGCGCAGATCGCGAAACCCGGCCTCGAATGGTGCGCGCCAGTTCGGGTCGTAGAGCAGCACATCATCTTCTGCACCGGCAGCGAACGCGGCCGGTTGCGCAATACGTCGGCCTTCGAGTTCGGGGGTCAAGGCGTTGATCGACGGCAGATTGCGGTACCAGTTTGTCGGGCCGCGGAAGCCGTGACGCGAAAACTGTTCAACGTAGTAAGCCAGATCCTCCGCCGTCGTCCACGCCCCGAGTTCGCCCGGCGGTGGCAGTGCGTCGAGCAAGCCCACGGAAGCCGGATGTTCGAGTTGCGTCATCCACGTGCCGGGCGGTGAATCGCTGCCGAGACCGTAGAAATTCGTTCTCAGCGAACGCTCGATATCCGCATCGAGCTCGCGTTCAACCACGTCCGCTTGCTGGAAGTAACGGATATACCAGAAGCGATCGTCGAATCCCGGCGGATTCACCGCCGCGTCGCTGATGCGCCAGAACGGCACCGACAGCCCCATGACGGCGGTACATGTGCGTTCATACAGCAGCGCCGTATTCCACGCCACGAGACAACCCCAATCGTGCCCGATCAACCGGAACGTGTCGTCGCCGAGCGCGGCGCGGATCGCATCGACATCTGCGGTGAGTTTCAGAATATCGTAATCCGACACATTCGGCGGGCAGCTGCTGCCGCCGTAACCGCGTTGATCCGGAACCGCGACCCGGTAGCCAGCCGCGACGAGGGGATCGATCTGATGCCGCCACAAATACCAGCACTGCGGCCAGCCGTGCAACAGGATTACCAGGGGTCCCTCGCCTTCGACGACAACCCGCAGGGTCGCGCCGTCTGTTTCAATCATTTCGAAATGACGTTGCTGCAAGGTCCCGCTCCTGTTCAGTTGATGAAATCTCGCGTGATGGCGAGGAAATGGTCGAGCTGGTCGTGATGCACCCAGTGCCCGGCGCCTTCAACCGCCGCCACACTCGCGTTACTGAAATGCGCGAGTCGCCCGTCGTCAGCCGGGTTCGATGCCCAGCTTTCGGTCCCGTACACCAGCAGGGTCGGACACGTGATGCGCCCCCACAATTGCTCGAGCTCACCCGGTGGCAAATCGTACGGCGCCCAGGAGCGCACGTAGTTGTCGAATTTCCACGAATAGGTGCCGTCCTCGTTCTGATTCACCCCGTGCACCGTGAGATGGCGCGCCTGCGCCGGTGACAGGTGCTTGTTCTCCGCCTGCATGCGCGCGAGCGCGTCGTCGATGCCTGGATACCGTCGCGGCATGCGGCCCGCCAGGCCACGCCGTTCCTCGATCCAGTCGACCATACGTTCGTGCAGCGGCTTGCGCTCACGTTCGGCCTGCATCTTCGGTGGCAGGCCGAGCCCCTCGATCGCAATGAGCCGGCGGACGGTGTCCGGATACAAGCCTGTATAGCGCAAGGCGATATTGCCGCCGAGCGAATGCGCGATGATCGTGACCGGCGCGAGATTCTTCTGGTGAATCAACTGGGCGAGGTCGTAGATGTACGCGTTCATTGAATAATTACCATCAGCGGACCACTCACTGTCGCCATGGCCGCGTAAATCGGGTGCGATCACGTGCCAGTCGCCGCGCAGCGCCGCGGCTACGGCGTCCCAGTTACGGCAGTGGTCACGTCCGCCGTGCACGAGCAGCAGCGGCGGCGCATCCGGGTTACCCCAATCGATGAAATGCAGGCGCTGGCGTTGGGAGAAAAACGTCTGCGAGGTTGGACCGGAAAGCGTTGCAGGCATGTCGAACTCTCGATGATTCACGATCACGGCAGATTACCGTAAATCACGCCCCGACATGAAACCTCAGTCGACAGACTCGTAGACGCGGTAGCGCCCGGTGCGCGCGACTTCGTGGAAACCGGGCGCGAACATCCACAGCTCAGCGAGTTCCGGACGAACGTAAATCACGATCACGCGCGCAGCACCGCGCTTGCGCGCATCACGCAAACGCGCGATAACCTGCCGCATGGTCGGTGCCGTAAACGGGTTGTACATAAAGACCACGAGCGGGCTTGCCGGGAAGCGGTAAGTTGCCGCGTCGGCACGCACGATTTCCCAGGGCGTGGCCGATCCTTGCGCCGCGGTGTAGCGGCTCACGTTCGCGATCGCGATTTGCGCAAGTACCGGTGCAATCTCGACGCCGATGATCTGTTTGAATGGCAGCGCGCTCGCCAGCATCACCACCCGTCCTTTCCCCGCGCCGAGGTCGATGAACGTCGTCCGCGGATAATCGATCGCAAAAGGCTCGAGCACCGCGGCGAGGTCGAGCAGTTCGACCGGTTGGTAATCGAAGCCATGCACCCAGCCCGGCTCGGCGACATCGAGCGCGGCGAGTGAAATGATGCCGGCCGTATCAACGCCATGGACGACATCGAAAGCGCGGCCAGCGGGATCCGGCCAGCGGCGGTCGCGGTTCTCGCCGAATACGGCCTGCCACGCAAGCATTGGCAACGCGATTGCCGCGGCAATCGTGCCGTGGCTCGTGCGTAGTTGTGTCCAGCGGCGATACCCCCAGCGCAAACGGCCGCCCTGCCCTCCCCGGGTCACCGGGCTGCCGCTACGCATCGAGTTGCCGCCACAGCGCATCGAGGCGTTTCACCGACACTTTTTCGCGGGTGCCGAGTTCCTGCGCGAACAGCGAAACCCGGAGTTCCTCGAGCAACCACTTGTACTGACTGATTCCCGCCGGGTCGCCGCGCGCGCTCGCGTCGGCACTTTGCAGACGCGCGAACAGCGGCTCAATTTCCGAACGCCGCAGCCGGTCACGATCCGGCTCACGGTCGAGTTTGTCGAGGCGTCGCATAATAGCGGCGAAATACCGCGGCATTTGTTCGAGCCACACTGCCGGCGTTGCCCGCAGGAAACCGGGATAGACGAGCGCGGCAATCTGCGCTTCGATATCGCGCGCGGCCTCAACCCACGACAGTGGCAGTTCGCGGTTCAATCTCGCGCGCACTTCTGCATACGCGCCGAGTACGGCGCCAAGCTGTTGCGCGAGCGTCGTCGCCACGGCGACATAAGCGCCGCGGCGCTCGCGCAGCAAGGCGTCGAATGCTGCGCGCTCACGCGGTAGTGCCGGATCCGTCAGGAAACAGCGTTCGGCCGCGGCGACGAACAGATCGGCGCGGAGTATCTCAGCCGGCGCGAGCGGCGCGAACACGAGGCAAAAACGCTGCAGCTCCGGCAAATTCTTCACCAGGTAGCGTTTTTCATCACGCAGTTCCCGGGTGAGGAGCCGGGCAATACCGCCGCGCGTCGCCAGCGCCGCACGCTGCGGGTCATCGAACAATCGCAGCGCGACGCTATCGCCGGTTTCCAGCAGACCCGGAAACTGCTCTATCGTGTAGCCGTCCTCCTCGAACTCGACTCGCTCCGGCAGTACATCGAAATCCCAGCCATCCAGCGCGTCGCGCTCGAATGCTTCCGCCGCCGGACTCGGCGGCAGCGCTGCCGCTGTATCCTCAACGGCCTCACGCAGGGTTGCGAGATCGCGCCCGCTGGCGACGATTTCCCCTTCCGGCCCCGTGACCACGATGCGCAAGCGCAAATGATCATCGGCCGGCTCGTTCCACAAAGACAGCGGCACTTCCGTGCCGGTCATACGCAGCAATACGGCCGTCAGTTCGGCAAAGAGATCGCCACGGCCCGGTTCCAGCGCTTCCGCCGCGGCGCGGGCGAAATCCGGAGCCGGGATAAAATGCTTGCGGGTTCGCTTCGGCAAGGCGCGTAACAGCGCGACGATTTTTTCTTCCAGCAGACCGGGTACGAGCCAGTGGGTACGTCGTTCGTCGATCTGGCCGAGCAAGGCGAGCGGTACCGTCAATGTCACCCCGTCGTCATCCGCACCCGGATTGAAGCAGTAGCTCAAGGGCAACTCCACACGCCCGTGACGCCAGCGATCCGGGAACTGATCCGGCGTGATCTGCGGCGCGCTGTTGCGGAGTAAACACGAACGGTCGAATTCGAGTACCGCGCTATCGTCAAGGCTTTTCACCCACTTCAGAAAGCCCGCGCCGGAATTCACGTGGTCAGGAATGCGCGCGTCGTAGAACGCAAACAATTCGTCTTCGGAAACGAGCAGATCGCGGCGACGGGTTCGCGCCTCGAGGTCCTCGATCTCGGCGACGAGAGCGCGGTTGTTTACCACTGCGGCTAGCCTGGTATCCCATTCACCGAGCACGAGCGCGTGTCGTATGAACATCGCGCGCGCGACAGTCGGGTCGACCCGGGCGTAGTCGATCAGGCGTTTCGGGTTAACCACGAGCCCGTTGAGCAGCACCTTTTCATAACCGCCCACGCGCGCCTTGCGACGTTGCCAGTGCGGTTCGCTGGTTTGCCGTTTCAGTAAATGCGCGCCGATCCGCTCGATCCACCGCGGATCGATCCCTGCGATCGATCGTGCGTAGACCCGGCTCGTTTCAGTGATTTCCGCGGCGATAATCCACTTCGGCGGCTTGGCGCGCAGGTCTGAGCCCGGGAACGGGTAGAAACGCCGATTACGCGAGCCCGTGTACGCGTCCCGCTCCTGACGGAAGCCAACGTGGTCGAGCAATCCGGCGAGCAGGGAGCGGTGAATCCGGTCGTAATCGGCCGCTGCCGTGTTCCGCACGAGCCCCGCCGCTTTCGCCGCCAGCGCCAGTTGGCGCTGCAGATCGCGCCATTCGCGCCAACGCCGGAAGCTGATGAACTCATCCCGGCACAGGCGCCGCAAGGCGGACTGTGACAATGCCTCCGCGCGGTCGTCAAGATAGCGCCACAAAGCCAACAGCGCGGCGAAATCGGAGCGTTTATCGCGGAACCGCGCATGCTTTTCATCGGCCGCCTGTTGCTTGTCGAACGGCCGCTCGCGCGGATCTCCCACCGCGAGCGCGGTGACAATAATCAATACTTCGGTGAGTGCGCCTTCATCCGCCGCCGCCAGCACCATGCGCGCAAGCCGGGGATCGATCGGCAGGCGCGCGAGTTCGCGCCCCGTACGCGTGAGCCGACGATCCGCATCCACGGCCTGCAGTTCCTGCAGCAAGCGGTAGCCGTCGCGCACGAGACGCGAGTCCGGTGCATCGATGAACGGAAACGCATCGACCGCACCGAGTTTCAGGGTGGCCATCTGCAGGATCACGGCCGCAAGGTTCGTGCGCTGGATTTCCGGTTGCGTAAAGCGATCGCGCGCCGCGAAATCTTCCTCGGCATACAGACGAATACAGATCCCCGGCCCGGTTCGGCCACAGCGCCCCGCACGCTGCGCGGCGGACGCCTGCGAAATTGCCTCGATCGGCAGACGCTGAATTTGCGCCTTCCATGAGTAGCGCGAGATGCGCGCGGTACCGGTATCGATTACGTAGCGGATCCCCGGCACCGTCAACGACGTTTCCGCGACGTTCGTTGCAAGGATAATCCGTGGTTTACCACCGCGTTGGAAAATCCGCTGCTGCTCGCCGGGCCCAAGCCGCGCATAGAGCGGGTGGATATCGAAACGTTCGCGCCGGTGTTTCAGCGCTTTCGAGGCATCGCGAATTTCGCGCTCACCGGGGAGGAACACAAGCACATCGCCCCGGCCCGTGTCCTGCAATTCGTCGATCGCCTGATCGATAGCATGATTGACGTCGCGGTCATCTGAGTCATCGTCCGTTTCCAGCGCCCGATAGCGGATTTCCACCGGGTAGGCGCGGCCTTCGACATCGATCACCGGGGCGTCATCGAAGTGCGCCGCGATCCGCTCAACGTCGAGCGTTGCCGAAGTGATCACAAGTTTCAGCTCTGGTCGGCGGGCGACGAGTTGTTTCAGATAACCGAGCAGGAAATCGATATTGAGACTGCGCTCGTGGGCCTCATCGATGACGAGCGTATCGTATTCGTTCAACCATCGATCGCGCTGAATTTCCGCCAGCAGAATTCCGTCCGTCATCACCTTGATGCGGTTATTCTCGCCGAGCTGCTTGTTGAAACGGGTCTGAAATCCCACCATTCCCCCGAGCTCCGAACCCAGTTCCTCGGCAATGCGGCCGGCGACAGCGCGCGCGGCGAGGCGCCGTGGCTGCGTGTGGCCGATCAGACCGTCGACGCCGCGTCCCAGCGACAGGCAGATCTTCGGGATCTGGGTGGTTTTGCCCGAGCCGGTCTCACCACACACGATGACGACCGGGTGACGCGCGATCGCCGTGGCGATTTCTTCGCGTCGCGCAACCACCGGGAGTTCGGCCGGAAATGACAACGGCAAGACGTCATCAAGGCGACGGCGGCGACGTTCGATCGACGCTTCGATCGCGCTTTCCAGCGCAACGCGCGCCTCCCGATCGTCGCCGAGCCGTCGCCACCAGCGCCGCAGGCGGTGGCGGTCCCGGCCCTGGGCGCGGTCTATTTTCTGTTTCAGTTCGGGGGCACCGGGCATGGCGCCATTGTTCAGGACCGGCACGTGATATTCAAAGCCTTGTTGATCAATCCGTCGCCCCTGCGGCCGCATTGCGGGTGCAGCCCCGCGACTCGACGCGAAACCGTGCACGGCGGTAAGCTGCACGTTCTCCGACCGGATAATAAATGAGGAAAACATGTACCAGGTACTCGTAGAGCGAACACTCGACATTCCACGCAAGAAAGTCTTTGATGCCCTCGTCGATTTCGGCGGCCTCGACAAGATCCTGCCCGATACGATCAGTTCACTCGAGGTCACGGGTTCAGGGGTCGGTGCGCTGCGCACCGTCAAACTGAAAGACGGTGGCACCGTCATCGAGCGCCTCGACGTCGCCCATAACGACTGCATCTTCGCCTATACGATCACGCACAACGACGCGCTGCCAATCAAGAACTACTGCGCGGTGGTGACGCTTGAGGACGTTGGCGGCAAAACCCTCGCACGCTGGGGCAGCAACTGGGAGCCGGACGGTGCAACCGCCGCAGAGGTCAGCCCCATGCTGAGCGACCTGTACGGCGCGCTGCTCGACGGCATGCATCAAATCGTCTGACTACAGTCCGCCGCCGCCCGCCGGTCATGCCGATTCCTGCGGCAACGGGAAGCGTCCGTTGCAAGCACACACCGCAGGCGGGCGTGACGGCGCGGCGGCGGCCGGGCCGCGGCGCCGTCCGAATAACGGGCGATGCGGCCTGACCCGGTTGCCGTGGCCTGATTTTGTGGTGCGGCGATGCGCCTTTCCGCCGGCATCGACGAACTGGCGTTCGTCGACGTCGACACCCGCGGCTGCCGATCGCTAAATCTTGCGCGCCCGTTGCGAGTCCAGCTTTTTCTGGTAACCGGACTGGACGATATCGACGGCAACAAGCACCGCGATGGAAAAGTAGAACGTCGCCTTCGACATCGGGACCACCGCGAACCCGAACAGCTTCAGGTGTGCGAGGTGCCCACCTTCGCCGAGCAATACTACGCCGACGATCAGCAGGATGAACAGCCCGAGCACTTCGTACTTGCGATTGCGCTGCAGAAATTCCGACACGTGATCGGCAAGAAACAGCATCGCGAGGCCCGAGGAAAAAATCGCCGCGGCCAGCACCAGGAACACATCGGTAATGGCGAGTGCCGAGAGAATCGAGTCGAAACTGAAGATCAGGTTCATGAACACGATCGTGGCAATCACCGTCGCCGCGGATTTCTTTGCCGCGGCTTCGCCTTCGTGCACGAAATCTTCAATCGCGAGCATGTGCGAAATTTCCCGCACGGCCGTATACATGATGAAACCGCCGCCAAACAGGAACACGATCGTCGCGAAATTGAACGAGCCTTCGATGATGCCCGGAACATCGAGGTGAAAGAACGGTTCAGTCAGGCTCGCGATGAGTTTGATCATGACAAACAACAACACGATCCTGAGCGCAACGGCGATCAGTATCCCCCACTTGCGCACCGCTTGCTGCCGGGCTGCCGGCGCGCGTTTCGATTCGATCGAGATATACAGCAGGTTGTCGAAGCCGAGTACGGCCTGAAGAAACATCAGGACGCCAAAATTCGCGAGATTCTCAATCGTCAGCAGTTCAGCCATAACGTGTCAGCCTCGGTGTTACGCACGGGTTTATTGTGCCGTTGCGCCTGCCGTGCGTTCACAGCGTGCGCATATTGATGCGTGCGTACCCCGGGCTTCACGTCTGAAGCTGGCGCGAAGTCCGCGCGCTCAGGCGCAAAAACCGGCGTACAGGAAATTGGCGAAAGAGGCAGGAGTCGAACCTGCCGAACACACATGCGTGCATTCCACCGGATTTGAAGTCCGGGCGCCCCACCGGGATGCGTCGCTCTTCCGCCGGGAATAGTAGCGAGGCGGTGCACCCACTGTCCACCCGCTCACCGCGAGCGACGCTGCATCTCGCCGACGCTCAGGCGAACAGCGAGCCGAAAGCTTCCGCTGCGGGTTTACGGATGCGGCGCACCTGGTCGAGCCTGCGGGTGTAACCGATCCGATCGAAATACTCGAGAATTTCGATCGCGGCATTGCGTCCGATCACGGCTTTGTCGCGATAGGCAACAACGCTGAATTCGCCGTCGGAATCCGCCGCGACCAGCGCTTCAACAATGTCGACGAGTTCACGTACCAGCTGTGGCAGGAAGTAACGTTTGTCGCTGATCCGTACCAACTGGCCCTGGCGCGCCGCGTTCATGAGAAACTTGTTCAGCTCGCCGAACGGCACGCCGAGTTGTTCCGCCATATCGTGTACAACCGGCGGTTTTGTGCCCGCGTGTGCTAAAAGCTTCTGCACCTGCTCCCACAGCGCCTGCTCAGCAGACGATTTCACGGCTTTGTGTTCCGGCAAGCGCACGAGACCGCCCTCACGCACGAGCCTGCCCGTCTCCAGCAGGCGTTGCACGAGGGCCGTATAAATGCCCGGACGGATCCGCTCGGTGAGGGCCACGCGCAGTTCGCTTTCGTTAACGCCAGCGCGATCGGGATGGCGTTGGTGCCACGCCCGCGCGCCGTCAATTACATGCGTTTCGAGCGCCGTCCAGCGCGCTGGCGTAATACCGAGCCGGGTGCGACCGTCGTCAACGACGACCATGTCGACGCCGCGCGTAAGCTGCTCGGCTTCGCCGGCTGACAGGTTCCACGCCTGTTCGAACTGCTGCAGATCCAGGGTGTCGATGTCGCCGAACGCGCTCGCGAGCGCCTGCTCGGGGCTCACGAGTTCCTGTGCGCGCAGATACGCAAGGCGCACGGGGCGTGGCCGCCGGCGCGTAATCGGCATCGGGTCGAGGACCGTACCGCCGCCAATCGTCCTCAGCGCGGATTGGTCCCGCAGAATTATGCGGTCACCACGGACCATGCCAATCGGGCGATCGAGCTGGATTTGCACCATTGCGTCCCCGCCCGGTGGAATCTCGGCGTCTTCGAGCGTCACGACGCGCCCGGTGACATCGGCGGCGCCGATGTGCACATGTACCGGCGTGCGGTTCTTCAGCGCGCGATCCTCATCGCGCAATACCCGGATCCGGGCATCGCAGCGGGTGACGCCAAAACACGCCGGTGCCGCCACGATCCAGTCGCCGCGATGAATCTCCGCGCGGCGCAGATCGCCGCCCACGATGTTCAGGGCGCAGCGCTGGCCGACGCGCGCGAGATCCGCAGCCTGGTTCTGCGCATGAATTTCCCGCACGCGCACTTCGGCACGTGCCGGAGCCAGCAGCAGTTGTTCGCCCACCGCGGCGCTGCCGGAGAAAACCGTGCCGGTAACGATCCGGCCCGCGCCGGCGAGGAGAAAACTGCGGTCGACGGCGAGCCTGAAATTACCTGTCGCAACGCGCGCCGGGATATCCATCGCGGCGTAGGCAATTGCGTCGCGCAAGGTATCGATGCCCTGCCCTTCGAGCGCCGAGACCGGGATGATCGGCGCATCATGCAGACACGTTGCTTCGAGCAGCGTCGTGATCTGCAGCGCAACGTCTTCAACGCGCTCGCTCGTCACGCGGTCCGTTTTTGTTAACGCGACGACTCCATGGCGGATGTCGAGCAGATCCATGATCGCGAGATGTTCCGCCGTTTGCGGCATCGGGCCATCATCCGCGGCGACCACGAAAATTACGAAATCGATCCCGCTGACCCCGGCCAGCATTGTGCGGATAAAGCGTTCGTGGCCCGGGACGTCGACGAAACCCGTCAACTCGCCATCGCCGAGATCACGGTAGGCGAATCCGAGGTCGATCGTAAGCCCGCGTTTTTTCTCTTCGGGCAGCCGATCCGTGTCGACGCCGGTGAGCGCCTTGACGAGCAGGGTCTTGCCGTGATCGACGTGACCGGCGGTGGCGACGATCATCGCCCTGCGCTCCCGAGCTGCAAGCCGTCGAGTTGCGCGACAAATCCCGCCTCGTCATCGAGGCAACGCAAATCGAGCAGAAACGCACCGTCTTCGATGCGCCCGATTACCGGCATCGGCAGCTGCCGGAATGCGGCCGCGATGCGCTCGAGCACTTTGCCGCTGCCGCGCGCAGCCGACGGACGCAGTCCCAGCGCGGCGCTCGGCAACAGTTCGCCCGGTTGCGCCCCACTGCCGATCTGGCTCATGACATCCGTTATTTCTACCGTGGCGACGGTACCAAGCGCGCGTTGCAGCACGGCGCTGAGACGCTGCGCCTGAGCTTTGATGGTTGCCGCCTCGCGCGTCAACAAGCGCAGGCTCGGCGAGCGTTCGATGAGGCGCTCGGGATCGCCATAGAGTCGCAATACCGCCTCGAGTGCGGCGATCGTCATCTTGTCGACGCGCAACGCCCGCTTCATCGGGTTACGCTTCACCTTGTTCACAAGGTCCGCACGCCCGGCGATGATGCCGGCCTGCGGACCACCGAGCAGCTTGTCGCCACTGAACGTGACGAGGTCGGCGCCGTGAGCGATCGTCTCGGCAACCGTCGGCTCGTGCGGCAGGCCGTACCGACTCAGGTCGACAAGCGTGCCGCTGCCGAGGTCCACCACAAACGGCAGATCGCGCGCGTGAGCGATGTCCGCGAGATCGCTTTCCGCGACGCTCGCGGTGAATCCGGCAACAACGTAATTGCTGGTATGTACTTTCATGATCAGCGCGGTTCGCGCGTTGATATTGTCAGTGAAGTCCGCCGCGTGGGTGCGGTTCGTCGTGCCGACTTCGCGCAGCTTCGCGCCGGCCCGCGACATGACGTCGGGAATGCGGAACGCACCACCGATTTCGATCAATTCGCCACGCGATACGATAACTTCCTTGCGCCGGGCGAACGTATTCAGCACGAGCAGGACGGCCGCCGCATTGTTGTTAACGACGGTCGCCGCCTCGGCGCCCGTGAGGCGGCACAGCCACTGTTCCAGATGCTCGTCGCGATCACCACGGCGGCCGCGGACGAGATCGAACTCGAGATTACTCGCGCCGGCGGCAACACGCGACATGGCCTCGATCGCCTCCGGCGGTAGCGGCGCGCGCCCGAGGTTCGTGTGCAGTACCGTACCGGTGAGGTTATAGACCGCTTTCAGGCCCGGTGCAGCCAATGCATCGAGGTAGCGGCGCGCCGCGGCAAACACGGCGTCGGGCGCGGCCTCGCCGAGCGCGGCTTCGCCATGGGCGCGCAAATTTTCGCGCACGCGTTTGGTGACCGCTCGCAACGCTTCGGTTACGAGCGTGCGTCCGTGTTGTGCCATCAGCGGGCTTGCGGCCGCGTGGCTCAGCAGTTGATCGATGCCGGGCAAAGACTGCATCACGTCGGTCTGGGGCGAGGTCATGAACGATGTCGCGTTGCGGATTTCGAGCCGGCAAGGCTAGTCGCCATGCCGCGGAGCGTCAATCGCGTGCCGCCACCGCGACGGGCATCGGCGCGGTCAGGCTGAGACCGAAATGATACGGCGGCAAGTCGATGCACGGGCCGCAAGCGAGGCCGGCTTGCAGCGCCCACGCGGCGATTTGTGCGGGCAGCGGTCGCATGGTCAGCGGCGGACCCCGCGGGGTGTCCGGGTCAGGCCGCCAGTGAATCACGGCGGCCTGCCCACCGGGCCTGAGGGTGCGCCGTGCTTCCGCGAGCAGCGCCAACGGCTCGTCGGCGTGCAGAATATTGAACAGCAACACGCCAGCCGCGGCGCCGTCGGGCAAGCCGCTGCCGGTTTGCATGAAATCGCGCCGGACAGGTTCGATATTGTCGATGCCACACTGCCCGGCGCGAGCGGCGACAGCATCGAGCATGACCTGATCGATATCGAGCGCGTAGACAGTACCGCTGACGGCCGCGGCGATCGCAAGCGCAAACGTTCCGTAACCACAGCCAAAATCGACGACATCGCCGTCAACGCGGGCTAGCCCGAGGCGTGCAAGTATGTCCGCCGGTTCGAAATAACGCTCCCACTGCGCGACATCCGGCATGCCGCTTTCTCTCACCCTCATACGTTGTTCGTACCGGTGGGCAGGGCGCAAAACTGGCCGCTTTCGATTGCTTCATGCACCGCGACATTGCCGTGCGGCCCCGCCCCCCATGACGGCATGACCATCGTGTACAAGCCGGGACCGCCAGCGGTGATGATGAGAATATTCTTCGGATCGCGGACGGCGGGGATCAGCTCCTCGTCGCCGACGAGCATGCGCGGATTCAGCGCCGCGAGTTCCGCCCGGGATCTGACCGCGCGTTCGCACAGAGCCAGCTGCATCGTCTCGCGCGTATACCCGGCCTGCGCCATCACCGCGGCGTGTTCGGGGTTCAGCACCACGCAGACGGCGGCAGTGCCGCCGAGATGGATATTATTGCTGCCCGGGTTCGCGATCACCGCGGCTACGGTATTCAGCCAGCGTTCGGCGGACGTCGGATCGTCCGCGTCACCGCTGAACAGGACGGAATGCGGACCTTCGGTGCCGAGTACCGTCACCGCACTTGCGGACGCTGCATAGCCGAAGCTCGTGTGCAGCGGCGGAAACGGCGAATGCTCCTCGTCCTCGGCGCAACAGAATGTGAATTTCGCCGGACTGCCGTGCAGGGCCATGTCGGATTCGCCGGGTCGCGCGCCGCCAATATTCAGCATCGCCAGACGCAGCGCCCGGCCGATACTCGCGTTCGCGCGATGGCCCGGACCAAACACGCCAAAGCCGCTATGGATACCGCCGCATTCGATTCGCGCCGGACCATTCACGATGATAAGCGGCGCGATGCAATGCGTCGTTCCCTGCATCTCCGCGAGATCGAATGCCGGTTGGCACACCGCGCGAATGACGGCGACCACGACGGGCATATAGTCGGGCAGACAGCCGGCCATGACCGCCGCGACGGCAACATTCTCAAGCGTCGCTGCACCGCGCTGCGGCCCCATCTCGCCGAGCACGATGTCAGCGTCAAGGCCACTTGCCAGCACCATGCGCGCGACCCGTTCGGGCGTTGGAATAACCACGGGCAATCCGTCCGTACACCCGGTCGCGTGCAGGTGTTCCAGCGCCGCCGCTTCGTCCGTGGCAGTGAGCAACTGCGTCATCCGCGCACCAGGCGTTCAAGCACCTGCCCTGCAATCGAACTTGCAAGTTCAGCCATTGCGGCGCGACCGATACCCGCGACCGGGTGCGGCAATTGCACTCGTGGCACTTCAGGCATGCCCTCGGCGCTCGCCACAAAATCGCCCTGGGGCCAGAACTCGGTCGTCACGAACGCGACAGCCGGCAGGCCGACGCGAGCAATCGCAATCCCGTCACGCACGGTGCCGGAAGTACAACTGCCTCAGTGGCCGTAAGCCGCCAGCGCGACGGTACACTCCGTGCGGATCTGCTCAAGCAGCGCCGGGCTCGCCGGAATCGAAGCATTGCGCTTGTTGTAATGCCTGAATTCGGCCGCGGGCAGGCACTGGGCGAGCGCGCCCTCCATCGCTTCGAGAAACACATCCGCATCGGGAAACCCGTTCGCGAGCAGACCGATGACTGGCGCGTGCGTAAAATCCGCCCGTGGTTCGTAAGGCTGTGGCGGGGTCAGGGGTGCGGCCCGCGGATCATGGAATTCGATACTCATTACGTTTGTCCTCGATGACGGTAGTGCTGAACCGGCCCGGCTCGCGCAGCCAGGCTTCGTGGTGCGGAATCATGCCGCCCGCTCCGTTGCCTTGCATGTACCAGATCGCGGCTTCGAGCCCCGCGTCCGGCGCTGGTTTTCGATAACCTGGCGGTTACCGGACTCGTGCGGCGTCCGATAACACGCGAATTGTCCAAGATTCGATCCCTTGCCGGCTTTATCGCGGGTGCTTGCACGGTCGGCTTTACCCCACGTGGCGCTTTTGCTCTGAGATATCGCCCAGTTGCAGCGTTACCTGGGTGTCCCATCAGCGGACTTATCCGTAACGGTGATTTGCTGTAACAGTTCGTCGACCTGCTCTCCCAGACTGCGAGTTGACCGTCTGGTCATGCGGGAATCTGTCATCGAGCCGCGCATCCATGTTTCTGCATGAGTGATTACTTGATTCTTCGTTACATCAACAAGGTGGACCCTTAGAATTGACACGAGAAAGCTGAATTTGAACTGCGTGCACAGTCCAACCCAATCAGCGTCGTAGCTCCGTCCCAATTCTGCCGCGATTTTCGGGTGCGCCTGAAAGTACCCGGTTTCAGTTAACGCAAGATTCTCATCCGAACCAACGTAGTCCGGCACTGCATAGCCGAATTCCCGCAATGTCGCCCGCAACACAGGCGCAACGGATGCAGTACGGGCCAGTTCCTCGGGAACGTCCGGAAGCATCGTGTCGTCCTGCAAGGCGCAATCCAAAATTAGCACACTCGGTCTTGCAAATACCACTGCCGGCAAGACAAGGAAAAGAATCAGAATGCTGAGCCTGAGACAGGCAGGGGGGCTAACTAATGAGCTATTCATCCAAGTCTCCGACAGGATATTGTTGGCGCCTGGCAATACCGTTCCAGGTGATTTTCATTCTCAGAACGTCCAGGGCGCATGCGTGCCTAGCGGTGAAGCTTTACGGGTAAAGACGTATAGCCGTGAACAAAATTTGAGCGTACCCGAGCAGGCTCACCCATCGATTCAACAAAACTGAACCGTTGCATGATTTCTTCCCACAGCACACGTAATTGCATTTCGGCGAGACGATTACCCATGCAGCGATGGATCCCGAATCCGAAAGCAAGGTGATGTCGTGGGTTTGCGCGGTCAATGACAAACTCGTCAGCGCGGTCGATGATCGAATCGTCACGATTTCCGGAGATGTACCAAAGCACCACTTTATCGCCTTCCCGTATCTGCTGATCGCGAAATTGATAATCCCGGGTCGCCGTTCGGCGCATATGGCTTAGCGGCGTTTGCCAGCGAACAATCTCGGAAACCATAGACGGAATGAGATTCGGCTCTGAACGCAATTTCTCATACTCACGGGGATACTTGTTGAGTGCGACAACACCGCCTGTGATCGAATTTCGGGTGGTGTCGTTGCCACCGACGATGAGCAACAACAAGGTACCGAGGAATTCCAGTGGCGAGTGGACGAGATCCGAGGTATTCGGATCCCGTTGCAAAAGCCTGATCAGATCCATTCCGCCTGCCGTACCTTCCCGCTCGTGCCAGATTCGGGTAAACGTTGCCAGGCACTCCTGTAACGCGGTGGTTCTTTCAGCCTGATCGGCGTCGCCCCCGGCTATTTCCGGTGTGCCGGTCGTCATGTCTGACCAATAGGGAAGTTTGTCACGTTGTTCGAACGGGAAGTCGAATAGCGTGGCAAGCATTTGCGTCGTGAGGTTGATGGATACCTCTTCTACCCAATCGAACGGTTCACCAACCGGGAGTTCGTCGAGCATCCCGCCAACGCGGCGTCTGATCAAATGCTCCATTTCAGCCAGATTCTTCGGCGCGACCGCAGGCTGCACAGCCTTCCTCTGCACATCATGTCGCGGCGGATCCATCGCAATAAAGGTCGGGATGTCGTCCGTCCCCTCCGCCATCTTGAACTCCCCGATAGCGATCGTCGGGTGAGATGAGAAGACCTGCCAATTTTTTTCGACTTCGACGATGTCTTCAAAACGAGTAATCGACCAGAACGGCCCGAACGGGCTGTTTTGTTGATAGTGAACCGGTGATTCTTTACGCAGCCGTTCGAAATACGGGCGCCACGCATCTTGCTGGAACAGTCGTGGATCGGAGTAATCAATCTCCCGGATGGGGGTAGCCCAGGGGTCAGGCAGTTTCGACGTTTGATTCATGATGACTCCCGCCTACATCTGGAATTCGGGTAAGTTGACGACCATGCCGTCAAGCGCGTCGGTTACGTTTATCCGGCAACTTAAACGGGAATTTTCAGCACGGTCCGGACGGATTTCCAACATTTCGTTCTCCTCCTCACTGGCCTCTCCCGAGTCGGTGCGCCATTGCTCCGGGACAAAGCAGTGACAGGTTCCGCAGCTGCACGAGCCTCCGCAGTCGGCATCAATACCGGGAACGGAGTGATTCAGTGCGTTTTGCATTAACGACAGCCCGCTGTCAGCTTCTATTGAGAATTGTTCGCCGTCATAGGCGATAAAGGTGATTTGCGGCATACAATTGGTCCCTCCGGACCGACAGGTTTCGGGTGAGTTCGCGAACCTAGTTGACGATCTCGTCGATGTATTCCGTGAGTCCACCTGTCTCTAATGCGGTTCGCTTCGCATTTTCCATATCGTAATGAGCGCGAGAGACAATGCGCTGTGCGTAAAGTCCGCCCCCCGCTTGTATGGTGGCGACGGCGTTCCAGCCACCGTAGGCATCCGCCGTGAAATCTCTTATCGCGTGAAACAGCTTCGCTCGGTACAAGCCATCAACGGAATCCATCGTGCTCATATACTTCCGCGCGAGGTGGCCGACAGCCTCATTTTCGAAATCCGCGATCCCAGGCGCAGTTAGCACCGAGCCACCGGCTATGTCGTGCAGATTTCTTACCATCAAGGACCAATTGGCGGCTCCATGATATTTGCCGGCGTTCGTATACAGCTCATCCGGGAACGCAACGCCGTCGTCAGAAATCTGGCAATTGTCGATGGCCGCCGACAACGATGATCGAATCAGCGTTGCGTGAATGAGCATCTCGGATATCTTCTCTCGTATATGACTAACCTTCTCCAGCCCGTTAGCTTCGGCAATGAGTTGCGCGAAACCGGTTAAAGCGTCGTATTTGCGGACCAGGCCCGCTAAACCGCCAAGGCGCTCCCACAGACCGAGCGCGTGCGCAAAAACCCCTGCAAACTCCGGATGCCCATCAAGGAATATCCGTTCCCTCGGCACGAATACGTCATCGAAAATGACAAAACCTTCCGGCGTGGAGTGTTTACCGGAAATCGGATAGTGGCGAGTATCGTCCTGGCGTGGCGCGTAAGACGTGTTGATGATTTTCACGCCAGGCGCGTTAACCGGCACCATGCATGCTATTGAGTACGCTTCATCTCCGGGCTTCATCGACTTGGTCGGAATAGTCATGAGTTCGTGACTCATCGAGGCCGCGGTAATGTGCAATTTCGCGCCGCGAATAACGATCCCGTCATCCCGCCGATTTATCACCCGGACATAGTGATCGGGGTCATCCTGGTTCGATGGCCGACGAGACCGATCACCCTTGGAGTCGGTGATGCATTGCGTGATCCGCAAATCTTTCGTTCGGGCATCTTGCGCGTACGCCCTGATTCTTGCGGCGTTCTCCGGCAATTTGTGTTCAATGCGATCCGCTGCCGTGAGTAAGGTCATCACGGAGAGGTAGGTTACATGCGTGAGAAGATCGACCGTTTCGTTAACTTCCACCTGTTGACGTAATTCGGCGGCGCTGCCGGGCACATTCATAAACTCCGCGACGGCGCCGGGTTCGGGCTTGTAGAATCGATCGTAACCGGCTGCCGTAACGTCCACAGTTGCAGACAGGATCGGGTGGCTGGCAACATTTTCCACCCAGGCTCCCTCAAAGATCGTCTCGCGTCCATCGTCCAGCGATCGGCGATACTCGTTACCCGTCATCATGATCGGTGTTCCTCAACCGTGGTTTCCTGTTAATGTCATTCTGCTGCTGTTAGACGCTCACCGCTCACACGCTCGCTAAACAGCTCTACCCATATCGATTTGCCGATGACATCGTAAGACAGCATTGCGTTATGCACGTCGAGACGAAGCGAGGCGTCGACGAAGTATTCCGGCAAGAGCGGATCATGCGTCAGCAAGCTGACTACAGCAGCGCCAATCTCCTGAACTTCCCGCGCAGCGACGGTTAGACGTTTCGAGTCGAGTTTTGCTTCGCTCCGCGCCATTGCCGTTAACGCAGCGCGGTAACCCGATTCCAGTACTTTACGGTCCCACAGACTGTGTATGGCATCGATATCAGGGAGGACGAGTTCCGTTCCCTTAAATACTACGGCGCCTTCTTCAAGGCCCAGCTTTTTCAATTCGTTCGCGAGTTTCTCCGTACTCAGGGACAAATTGCCGGGTCTCACCCAGAGCCCTTTCTCGAGCTCGGCAAATCCAAAAAGAACGAATGCACGATGGCGTGCGCGCAGTGCTTGTCGATTGCTCCGGCCGAGGTGCGCCACATGCACGCAAATCCAGTCACCTGTCCATTCTCGCAAGCGATCATTTTGCCGTTGCCAGGAGCGTGAGGCTTCGTAGAGCGTTTTGCCGTGCTCGCCAATCCCGTACCAGCCACGATCCTGTAATGACAACACGCCCTCATTGACCAGCCGATTCGCGGCCATTCTCACGGCGGTTTCTTCTATGCCAAAAACGCTGCCCCCCACGACCAATTTCGATATTGGGAGTGTTTCGTCGGGCAAAGCACCGAACAGGGACAGCACGAGTCGTTTTGCCGTCACTGGAGTTTTGAGCGCTTTCAGAAACGCATTTGCCCGCTTTGACATTTTGTGAATATAACGTAATATTACATTAATTGCTATATCACGTGATAATCATGAAACTGAATCAATATCTAAGCCGCGACGAAATGCGTGACATTTGCAGGCGATCCGACCTGGCGGGTGTTTGGAGAATCGTCGCAAACTACGGCCTGATTGCTTTCGGTTTTGCCGTCTTCGTAGTTTGGCCAAACCCGCTTACGTTCCTGGCAGGCGCAATGATCCAGGGTGGCCGGATACTGGGGCTTGCGGTTTTGAACCATGACGCGGCGCATCTGGCACTTTTCCGAACCACGAAACTTAATCGCCCCGTTGCGCGCTGGTTGCTAGCCGGCCCCAGCTTCGGGGACTACGACGGCTATAAGAAAGGGCATCTGGATCATCACAAATACGCAGGAACGCTCGACGATCCGGATATTCCATTTGTTCAGGCTTATCCAACATCGAGCGCGAGCATGCGTCGCAAATTTTTGCGGGACATTACCGGGCAAACCGGATTTAAAGATCTTCTCTATTTGATCAAATCTTCGACATTCGAGAAGCGATTACCGTTTCTCGTTTCACATGTTGTGTTGATTGTGCTGCTCGCTGCTGCCGGTTCGGTGTGGGCATACAGTATGTGGTGGCTGGGATTCCTGGTCGTTTATCCAACCGTTATGCGCATACGCGTTATGGCTGAGCATGGCGCCGTGGCTCAACTCATCGATAACGACCCCAGGCGTAATACCAGGACGACAATTGCAAATCCGATTGAGCGCTTACTGATTGCGCCGAATTTTGTGAACTATCACTGTGAACATCATGTGCTTGCGGGGGTGCCAGGAAACGAATTACCCGGATTGCATTGGATTCTGGCGGAACGAGGGTTCTATAAGGATCACCCTTACGCTGTTGAGAACGGTTATTGGAACGTAATCAAGCGTTGCATCGGTTCAACCGAAGACCGCCCAAACGTCCCGGCAGTTCATGGCGCGGCTTCATACGCGGACATGAGCTAAATACGTGCTTCAAATTATGCAACACCCACCTCCATGGACCAGGTACCCATCCCCTTTAAAGTTAATAGGTATGGGAGGGGATCGGACAGGGATGGGGTGCAGGGTGCGATCCCGGTCCCGAAGTCGTCGGATCTCAAGTTTACGCACACCTATTTGGAACCGCGCACCCACCTTTTCTGCACGACACAAGCTTGTCCGGGGTGGACAGCGTCATGCAGCCATTGTCGGTACGTGAGAACGCGTGACAGCGGGTGACGCTCCGGTTGAGGGGAGCCAGGCGACGCCTGACCGTGATGGGGAACTGATCCGGCACCGGAGATCCAGGCGTTTTCGTTTACCCGAGTGGTGCAATTATCGAATGGAAGAATGTGCACCCGCCTCTTCCTTTTCCCTTTCATATCCCGCGGTGCACTGGAAAGCGATTAGTCCCGTCGGCGACAAATATTTCGCGACGAAATATTCAGGCTATGGTCCCGCATGTAAACGCGAACATTTTTCGCGAAGAGGCATTAATGACAATGAGCACACCGGATCTATCGTCGTTTGGTTTTGACGATGAGTACCAAAGCATATTCGACAGCGCTTACCGAATCGCACGCGAAGAACTGTATCCGCTGTGTGAAAAAATGGACAAGGAAGACTGGTTCCCGAACGATGAGTACCGGGCGCTCCATGAGCATGGCTTGCTCGGAATTACCGTTCCAGCGAAATACGGCGGGGCCGAGTTGGACGTGCTGGCACAATGCTTTGTACTCGAAGCAGTTTCATACTGGAACCACTCTTTTTGTACGAGCCTTATGACCAGCGAAAATCTTTGTATCAATAACCTGGTACGCAACTGTAACGAAGCGCAGAAAGAAGAATACCTGCCACGATTCTGCGCCGGCGAAGCGATCGGAGCGCTGGGGCTCACGGAACCGGGAGCCGGGTCGGACGCGCTGGGCAGCATGGCCACCGTCGCGAAGCGCGACGGCGACGACTACGTTCTCAATGGCCGCAAGCTGTTTATTACAAATGGTCCGGTAGCCGAGGTCCTGTTGGTGTATGCAAAGACAAACCCTGCTCTCGGCCAACGTGGCATTTCTGCATTCATCGTCGAAAACCATTTTGCGGGTTTTTCCGTTGCGCAAAAACTCGACAAGATGGGTTGGCGTGGAAGCCCCACAGGCGAACTCGTGTTCGACGAGTGTCGTGTGCCTGCCGGGAATCTCGTTGGCGCGGAAAATGATGGAGTCGGGATCGTGATGAGCGGTCTTGATATCGAGCGGGCAATCGGGTGTTTCTACTGTCTGGGGATGGCGCAAAGAGCGCTGGATCTGACGGTGGAATACGCCGCCACCCGGAAACAATTCGGTCAAGCGATTGGAGAGTTCCAGATGGTGCAAGCGATGCTTGCCGATATGTTTACAGACCTTGAAACGATGCGAGCCCTGACCTATCAGATTGGTAGAGAGGTACTCGAGATTGGAAGCGGCGATGGCGGGCGCGGTGAAATCCACAAGCGCACAGCAGCGGCATTGCTCCACGCAGGCCGAGCCAGCGCGAGGATCCTGGATCAAGCAGTGCAGATACATGGCGGGATGGGTTTTATGAACGAAACCGAAGTAAACCGCCTCTATCGAAGTGGCAAAGCGATGGAGATTGCTGCTGGGACGAACCAAATACGGCAAATAATTATTGCCCGGGAGCTACTGAGAGCAGCAGCATAAACGGCGTGCCGCGCAGGAATCGTGCCTGGCGCATCAGGAACTCGACAATTTCAGCAGTGGTTTCCGGATTATTTCGCGAGCTTCTCCACAGCTTTGAGGACCAGCTACGCCCGGTAGCCCTGAGCGGGAAAACAACGTTCACGCAGGCAACGCAAATTGCGGCGCCCCGGGGGCACGACCGCGTCGGAAATCTGCACACGGATACTATTCGATAGCGGAGCAACGTCATTGCCGCTCGGAATCGGGGTCGTCGCGGCTGGTGGTTCGCCTCGCGGCGCGCTCGAGTACTTGCCCGCCCGGCGCTCGCCGACGGCACGGGTGATACACTCCACCGTCCGGTTTTTTTCGATTCAATGCGGGCCCGAACATGGAAGAACTGCAAGCCACCGCCTTCATCGACGCCGATCATCGTGACGTGATCGACTATGCGATGGCGAATTACCGCGCCGCCGACAGCGTGCGCGACAACGCTGTGCGGCTGTATTACGCGGTGCGCGACGATTTCCGCTACGACCCGTACACGCTCGAGTTCAGCGTCACCGGTTTGCGCGCGAGCCACGTGCTCGAGACGCAGCGCGGCTGGTGCGTGACGAAGGCGAACCTGCTCGCCGCGTGCTGTCGCGCCGTCGGTATTCCGGCACGCCTCGGTTATGCCGATGTGCGCAACCATTTGTCGACCGCCCGCATGCGTGAGCACATGGGTACGGATTTGTTCGTGTGGCACGGGTATACGGACATCCTGATCGACGACGCCTGGGTCAAGGCGACGCCGGCGTTCAACGTCGAGCTGTGCGAGAAATTTCGTCTGCACCCGCTTGAATTCGACGGCAGCGAAGATTCGATCTACCACCCGTTCGACCTCGACGGGCGACAGCACATGGAGTACGTCCGCTTCCACGGTACGTTCAACGACGTACCGCTCGAAGCCATCGTCAAGGGCATGCGGGAAACCTACCCGGATATGCTGGATGCTGCGTTCGTCGGCAATTTTGACGCTGAAGTCGCCGCCGAAACCGGTAACTGAAGCAACAGCGCAGCCGGCGCGGAGCCGTGGACTAGGCTTGCGGGATCCAGTTGTCCCCGTCGCGACGGGCACGGCCATCGGTGACGAGTTTGAGCAGGTGAGCGAGCAGTGATTTCGCCGCCATCGGATGCAGTGCGGGATCGACATCGTCGTAGACGACGGGAAGCAAGGTCTCCAGTGCACACGGCGCATTGGCCTGCAGCGCGTCGGCCACTTTGCGCTCGCGTTTCAGACGATGCGCAATCAGGTGTTCGATCTCGCGCCGCGGCTCGCCGATCAGGGCCCCGTGACCGGGCGCGAAATGGTCGAGTTCGTAACCGAGCATACGCTCTAGCGACGCAATGTAATGCGCCATATCACCCGCCGGCGGAATGATGACGACGGTTGAGCCGCCCATCACGTGGTCGCCGGTCAGCAGGATTCGATCTTCCTCGAGCAGATAACACACATGATTCGCCACGTGGCCTGGCGTGTGAATCGCGCGCAGCGAAAACTCTGGTGTCGTCAGCACCTCGTCGTTCGCGACCGCGCGCGCTGTGGTAAATGTCGGATCCTGAAAACCATCGTTTTCAATGATGTTACCGACGAGTTCGGCGCCGGTCGCATTCGCGACGGCCTGCGCCGCCGGCGAGTGGTCCCGGTGCGTGTGGGTAACAAAGATCCAGCGCAAACGGTCGCCGACGATGTCGATCAAGGCCTCAATGTGAGACTCGATCGCCGGACCCGGGTCGACCATCGCGATCTCGGCGCTGCCAACAAGGTAGGTGTTCGTCCCCGGACCCGTCATCGGCCCCGAGTTAGGGGCCGTGACGCGTCGCAGGCGCGGCGTCAGGCTAACGGCCTCACCGTACGGAAAGTCGCTCGTGCTTGTCATGGGAGCGGCCGCGCGGGAACAGGCAATCAGGCGTCGACGCTGTCGAAATAGCGGATACTCGGCGCCGCGGAAGTCATCGCGCCGAGTTGGTCGAGCACACCCGTTTCCGCGCGCCACGCCAGGTACTTTTCGTATTTCGCCCGCGATTCCCAGTTTTCGATCAGTACGAGATTACCCGGCTCGTCCTGATTTTCGACCACATCAACACCGTTGCAACCATCGTAGGCGCGCGTATCGGGCAGGATTTCCTTGAATGCGCCTTTCGCGGTATCGATCATGTCGGACTTCAGCTTGATTTCCAGTACTACGGTGCAGGCCATGGGGATTCCTCCGGATTTATTATGAATTTATGCAAGACAGGAGGCGAGATGGTAGCGCCCGGATCCGCGAAAGTACACGCCGCTGCTGTCGGCCCGCTTCGCCTCAACGCGGCTCCGGCGCTACACTGAACCTGCGCCGCGCGCCGCCAGCGCATGCCGGCGGTTTGGCGCAAGCATTTTGTCCCGGCACGGAGATCGCCATGTTCAGGTTTACAATTACCCTCGTATTGACGCTTTGCACAGGCATCGCGGGCGCCGCGCCGCTCGCCATCGGCGATCCGGCGCCGCCCTTCGAACTTGCGGGTTCCGATGGCAACATCCACCGTCTTGCGGACTATGCGGGCCGCACCGTCGCGCTCGCGTGGTTTCCGAAAGCCTTTACCGGCGGCTGAACGGCCGAATGTGTGTCGCTCCGTGAGAGCGCCCGGGCAATTGAGGAATTCGACGTCGTATTGTTCATGGCAAGCGTGGATGACGTCGCCACGAATACGCAGTTTGCACGCAAAAATGCGGCGACATTCCCGGTGTTAAGCGATCCGGACAAATCCGCGGCGCGCGCCTACGGCGTACTCACACCGGCGGGTTACGCCGCGCGCGTCACGTTCTACATCGGGCCGAACGGGCGCATTGCCGCCATTGATGAGGAGGTGGAGCCCTTGCGGGCCGGGGAAGAATTACTGGAGAATCTTCGTGCGCTCGGCGTCGCCGCCCGTACCGATTCCCGGTGAGGCGCAGCAGCCGGTAACTGCGGACAAGCGCGACAACATCCCTGTCATCGCAAGACAAAACCACTTCGTGGAGATTGTTAAAAACTGTAACAAGCCCGGCCCGGCGCCACACGCACCACCGCGATAAACTGTGACGCATGCACCCTAATGTGCCGTGCCGATGGTCGCGCCGCAGCCCGCAACCCGGCCTTCACACGGGAGCGAAATGCCCGCCAAACCGGAATCGGGCAATCGCGTAAGCTGCCATAAACCCGGCGGCGGCGATGGCGCGCCTGCGCTGCCTCGCATCGCCGCATCAGAAACAGGAGTCACTGCAAGCATGAAATGGATTCTCGGCCTGATTGGCGCAATCATCGTGATCGGTCTCGCGGCCATCGTAATCATTCCCCGGCTCGTTGAGCCGAACGATTTCAAGCCGGAAATTATCGCGGCCGCAAAACAGGCCACTGGCCGGGACCTGACGATCCGCGACGACATCGGCCTCACGGTGTTTCCGAACCTCGCGCTGAAACTCGGCGGCGTCACGCTCGGCAACGCGAGCGGTTTCAAAGCCGAACAGATGGCGGCCATGGAAGAACTCGACTTGCGGGTCGCCCTCATGCCGCTGCTGTCGCGCAAACTCGATGTCGACACGATTGTTGTGCGCGGCC
Source organism: Gammaproteobacteria bacterium (assembly GCA_965216305.1). Lineage (GTDB taxonomy): Bacteria > Pseudomonadota > Gammaproteobacteria > UBA11873. The sequence continues at coordinate 2,871,958 of OZ244144.1, forward strand.
TCAGGCTGAACCTCGAGGTTGCCGCGGACGGACGCAACAACTGGGCCGACCTCGCCGGTGGCGGGTCCAGGCAGACAGGCGCCGACGACAAGAAGGGCCCGGCGAGCGAACTTGAGATTAATATCGCCGGTGTCGATGTCAGCGACGCGAACCTCGTGTGGGACGACCGCCAGGCGGGCAAGCATTACGAACTTTCCGGCCTGAATGTCACGACCGGTACGATCGCGACGGACGAACCGGTACCGGTGAACCTTGGCTTTACCCTGTCGAGCGCAGCGCCGGCCCAGACCTTTACCGTGACGCTCGACAGCCGAATCACGGCGAACGCTGCGCTGAATCGCTTCGCTGTGGAAGACCTCGCCATCGCCCTTGCAGCCGAGGGCGCCGGCTTACCCGCCGGCGGACTCGATCTCGACCTGAGCGCCGACGTTGTCGTCGATCAGGCCGCGGGTACGCTCACGGTGTCGGATATCGCCCTGAGCGGTCCCAATCTCGACCTGTCCGGCACATTGAATGGCACGGATCTGAATGGCAAACCCTCGTTTGCCGGCAATTTCAAACTCGCGGAATCCAACCTGAAGCAACTGATGGCGCTCGGTGGCGCAGCGCCGGTAACGGCCGATCCCGAGGCGCTGACCCGCATCAGCGCGGAGTTCGGCGTCGCCGCAAACGCTGACAGCGCCGCGCTGAAGCCGTTTACGGTAGTGCTCGACGATTCAACGTTCAGCGGCGACTTCTCGGTTGCCTCATTTGATGGACCCGCACTCAGGTTCGCGCTCAAACTCGACGCGATCGACCTTGATCGCTACCTGCCGCCGAAGTCGGCTGCAAATCCGGACGCGGCGCCCGCCGCCGCGACGACGACCGAACCTGCCGACGCCGACCCGTTGGCGTCATTACGCTCGCTCGATCTCGGCGGCACGATCGACATCGGCGCGCTCAAGCTCGCAAATCTGCAAACCACGAACATCGCCGTAACCCTCAAGAGCACGCGCGGGGTACTCGATATCAAGCCGATCGCCGCGGAACTGTATGCGGGTAAACTTGCCGGCAGCATCCGCGTCGATGCGACGCGCGCGCAACCGCGGATCGCAATCGACAATCGCCTCAGCGGCATCGCGATCGGCCCCTTGCTGCAGGATTTCGCCGACAACGACAAGTTGCAGGGCACGGGCGCCGTCGATGTCGCGCTCACGCTGAGCGGCCTCAGCCCGACGCCAATCAAGAAATCGCTCAACGGCACCATCGCCCTGTCTCTGGACGACGGCGTCTACAAAGGTGTCGATGTGATCAAAACGATCTGCTCGGTCGGTACGAAAATCGATCAATTATTAACCGGCGCGAGCGGCGAGCTGAACGAAAATGGCGACACCGCGTTCTCGGCAATGTCAGTATCCGTGAACTTCACCGACGGCGTTGCCGCGAGCGATGATCTTGATGTGAAATCGCCACTACTGCGCGTCAACGGTGCCGGTGGCGCGAATCTCGTCGATGAAACATTGGACTATCTCGTCAAGGCGGAACTCGTCAGTGCGTGCGAGGGACAAGCCGGTGCCGGCGCGGACCAGCTCGTTGGCGTGCCACTGCCGATCCGGGCGCGCGGCACGTTCACCGATCCAAAAATTTCGCCCGACTGGGCCGCGCTCGGCAAGGAGCTTGCGCAATCGGGGGTCAGGGACAAGGCGGAAACCCTGATCAAGGACAAGCTGAAAATCCCCGGGATAGGCGGACTTGGTGGGTCGGATGCCGATGGCGATGGCGATGGCGATGGCGATGGCGATGGCGATGGCGATGGCGATGGCGATGGCGATGACGCGCCCGATGCGCCCCAAGATGTCGGCGATGCGCTCAAGGATGGCCTGAAAAAGCTGTTCTGACCATGCGGAACACCGGGTCTGCGAACGAAACGGCAGACGCCGTGTACCGGACAGTCCGGCACCCGCGAACCGGCGCAATGCCCGGGCGCTTCCCGGACGCGCCGGTCGGACGGTGTATGCACGCATGAGCAAGCAGGATTCAAAGGCGCCCTCGCCCGCGCCACGCTTCACGAGTTTCTCCCTCAGGGAGGATCCCGCGTCCGGGCGTGCCGACGCGGGCCACGCTCCGGCGTTGCCCGATTTGTCGGATCTGAGCGCCCGGCTCAGATTCTCACCCCATGAAGGACAGGTGTGGCTCGATGATCAGCGCGTGGTTGTGTTCAACCTGGAAGTGCTGAAAACGCTGCGCCGGGAATTGATCGAAAGCCTCGGACCGCGGACTGCGCGTGACATCCTTTTCCGCATGGGCCATTCCGCGGGGACGCGAGAAGCGCAGATCGCACGCAAGGTGCGCGAGCACCAGCCACAAATCAATGCCTTCCTCGTTGGTCCGCAACTGCACGCCTTGCGCGGCGAAGTCCTGGTCGAACCGGTTGTCATCGAAGCCGATGTTGAAGCCGGTCGCTACTACAGTGAACTTGTCTGGCGCAACTCCTCCGAAGCGGATGCGCATGTCGCGTGTTTCGGCGGCAGCTCGGAGCCGGTTTGCTGGATGCAGCTCGGCTACGCATCCGCGTACACGAGTGCAATCATGGAGCGTCCGATCCTGTTTCGCGAAACGGAATGCATCGCGTGCGGTGATGCAAACTGCCGCATCGTGGGCAAACCCGTCGAAGAGTGGCCGGACGAGGCCGATCCGCTCTACGACCACCGTGCGCACGACCACAGCGGTACTCGCGCGCCCGGCGCCGACGATCTGCCCGGCGGCGTCGTCGGCGCCTCGCCCGGTTTCCTTGGCGCCTGGTATCTGCTCAAGCGCGTCGCGCCGATGTCGACCACGGTGCTGCTGCAGGGCGAAACGGGCGTTGGCAAAGAGCTTTTCGCGCGGGCGCTGCATACACAAAGTCCGCGCGCGGAGCGCGAGATGTTCAGCGTCAACTGCGCCGCGATTCCCGAGAGTCTTGCCGATGCGGAGTTGTTCGGGGTCGAAAGAGGGGCTTTTACCGGGGCGAACCAGGCGCGCGCCGGCTGGTTCGAAGCCGCGCATGGCAGCACCTTGTTTCTCGATGAAATCGGTACCCTGAATCTTGCCGCGCAAGCGAAGTTACTGCGCGTCATCCAGGAAGGCCAGGTGAATCGGGTGGGCGGAACCCGGACATGCCCGGTAGACGTACGCCTTGTTTGCGCGACAAATTCAGATCTCGAAGCGGAAGTGCGACGCGGCAACTTCCGTCTCGACCTGCTCCAGCGTCTGAACGTGTTTCCAATCCACGTACCATCACTGCGCGATCGACGTGATGATATCCCGCCACTGATCCATTACTTTCTTGATCGTTTCAATCAACGCACCGGCCGCGCGGTTACCGGCTTCACGCAGTCGGCGGTGGACGCGCTGCTGCTCTACGCCTTTCCCGGTAACGTCCGTGAACTCGAGAACATGATCGAACGCGCCGCAATCCTCACGCTCGATGGCGAACCGATCGCTCCCCTGCACCTGTTCCACGGCCGCCAGGTGTTGCAAAACGGATTCCTCACCCCGGAGGAATCCGGCAACCTCGTGCAACAGCAGTCGGCACCGGCGGATGCGACGGCATCCGTTGCTCGCGACCTGCAACTCGCGGAGATCGAACGCATCGCAATCGGGGAAGCATTAACGGCATGCAAGGGCAATGTGTCCGCGGCCGCGCGTAAACTCGGCCTGACGCGATCGCAGCTCCGCTATCGCTTGCGCGACAGACGCTGAGCGCGCGTCTCCGGGGGCGCTAGCGTTCGTGCCCGCGCGGCGGCCGGGACTTTACACCCTTACCCGGGGCCGGATTTGCGCGGCGCGGCTTCGATGCTCGTCGCGCCATCGAAAACGCACAAGACCTGCCACACCGTACGCGCTGGCGTCGCCACGTTGGTCCCGGAACACTGACTGCGTGCCCCCAGGGCGAGAACCCGCCCGCGCAAATGCAGATATCGAGTGAAGATTACCCCGTCCCAGGGACCTGAAACGGGCGGCCGGCCGGGTAGTGATGCGCTGAGTTCATTCGCCGTTACCGGCTAATCGTGGCCGTAATTTATGAATCCCGCTGGCGCGAATGCGCCAGCACGCTTACACGGCAAGCAACGTCGCCGAATCGCCTGGTGTCGCCGCCGTGAGTTGTGCGGTAACTTCGTTGGCCGGTGCCGGGCGCGCGAGGTAGTAACCTTGTCCGAAATCGCAGCCAACATCACTGAGCGCGCGCACGGTCTCCACCGACTCGATCCCCTCGGCCACGGTACTCGCACCGATGCCCTGGGCCAGTCTGACGATACCGGAGACGATCGAATAATCACGTTGACCCTCGGCGACGCTGCGCACGAACAGGCGATCGATCTTGAGTTCGGACACCGGGAAGTCGCGCAGGTAGCGGATGGACGTATAGCCGGTGCCGAAATCATCGATCGAGATACCCACACCCTGCTCGGCCAGCAAACGCAGGATCTTCGCCGACCGATCGTAGCTCACGAGGCTTGCCGTTTCCGTGATCTCGATGATTAATTCCTCCGGCGGCAAGGCGTAACGTTCGAGCATTTCCGTGATGTGCGGGACAAACCCGACCCGGTCGAGCGATTGCACGGAGACGTTCACCGACATTTTCATGCGATGCCCGGCCGCACGCCACGCGGCCGCCTGCGCCAGCGCGCGATTGAACACGATATCCGTGAACGCGAAGATAAACTTGCTGCGTTCGAGAATCGGGATAAACCTGTCCGGAGGAACGTTGCCAAGGACAGAGTGCTCCCATCTCGCGAGTGCTTCCACGCCGATCATCGCGCCGTCGCCAAGCCGGTACTTGGGCTGGTAATGCAGCACCACCTGGTCTGCTTGCGCGAGCCGCGGAATTTCCATCGAGATCCGCGAGCTTTCGTGCAATGGCGCATCATCCGCCCCGGTATAGACACTGAAACGCCGTGCCGATTGTTTCGAGGCATGCATTGCCTGATCCGCGTGGGACATCAGGAGTTTTGCGTCTCGCCCGTGCAGCGGGAACGCCGCGATACCGATCGAGGCATCCACCTTGATAACACGCTCTTCGTATTCGATGGGTTCCGCCACGGCGTCGGCAATCTTCTGCGCCACAACGATGGCGCCGTCAACCGTACCGTCGACAATGATCGAGAACTCGTCGCTGCCGAGCCGTGCATAAGTATCCGTGCGTCGCGCGATCGCCAGCAGGCGCTCGCCGACAACCTGCAGGACAAAATCACCCGCGGCATGTCCGAGCGTATCGTTGATCGACTTGAACATGTCGAGATCGAGCATCATCACGGCGAACGTCTCGTTACTGCGCTGCGCTATGTCGATGCGCTCGTCGAGTCGCTCGAGGAACAGCCGGCGATTCGGCATGCTGGTCAGATCGTCGTGGAGACTCCGATGCGCCAGTGCTTCGCGGTAGCGGGAGTCCGCGAGCGCGAATTTGTGTTCCGCGGCTGCCGTGCGAATCGCCTGGGCGAGGCTTTTGGCGTCCAGCTTGTCCTTGCTGAGGTATTCGTTGATTCCGGGTTTCAGCGGCCTGTCGACCAATGCCTCACTGCCGGATCCCGTCAGCACGACGGACGGGACGATGAATCCGGGTATCCGTTCGCGGGCGCGGGCAATCATCTCGGGCGCGGTGCCGTCGACGAGATAGTATTCGATTACGGCGCAATCAATGCCGCCTGCGAGCAAGCGCTGTATGCCCTCCTTGATGCTGCGCGCTTCGTGCACAACCATGTCGAGACCAGTGTGAACGCACAGGCGGCAGACGGCCGCGCGCGCCGCGTCGTCATTATCGACCAGCAGAATGTGCAGGGTGCGACCAGGCATCAGATCCGGTTCCGATGTGGACCAGCAAGCCTGGCCATAACGTTCGGCGTATTCCCGGCTTGCACCGGGGTGCTGCGGCGAACACTCGATTGGGTGCTTTGTCTCAGCATCGTTTCAGCCTTTGGGCTCAGTCGTTCGGCCAGTTCAGCGGCCACGCAAAGTGAAATCGCGTTCCGCCCTTACCTAGCGGCGATTCAATTTCGATCCTTGAACCGGCACTGTCGACGATCCGTTTGACGATCGCGAGGCCACTGCCACTGCCGGGCTTGCCTGCTTCCGGATTGAGGCGCTGATACATTTTGAACACCCGTTCATGATGCGACGCGTCAATGCCGGGACCGTCATCTTCAACCGCGATAAGCACGGCCGTGGATGCTGGTTCGACGGTAACCGTGACATGACAATTCCCGGGATCGTGATGGTGCACGAATGCGTTCACGATAAGATTGCGCAACACGGTTTGCAGCGCCACCTCGGAGCTCGGAAAAACGGTGCCGGGCTCGCCGATCACACGGACGCTGCCGTCGTCGCCGCCGATCTCGTCCGCGAGCTCGCGCGCCACCACGACGGGGTCGATATTCTTCAGCTGCACGGCCCGGCGTCCGGCCCGCGAGAATGCCGCGAGTCCGTCGATCAGGGCGCCGAGACGGGCAGTTCGCGCCTGCAAGCGCTCGAGGTTTTCCACTACCGACGCCGGCGTGTCGGCGGGTAATTCATCGGCAATCCAATCGCCGAAACGCCGGATCGAACGCAACGGTTCTTTCAGATCGTGAGCGGCAATGTGATTGAACTGTTCAAGATCCTCATTTGCGAGCTGCAAGGCCAGGGTACGACGCTCCAGCGCGAGGTCCGTGCGTTTGCGCTCGGTTACGTCGGAAACGTATCCGTGCCACAGTATTGAACCGTCTTCAGATTCGCCGGGCTGCGGATTCGCTACGCTGTGCAGCCACCGCTCGGGTTCCTTGTCGGTGGCGCGCAGGCGAAATTCGATGTCCCACACGGTCATCGAGGCAGCCGATTGCATCATGCTCTCGGTGACCGCAGCTGCGTCATCGGGGTGAACCCGCGAGAACACGAACGCGGCATCCTCGGCCTGCGCCGGGGTCACGCTATCGAACCGGCATATGCCTTCGCTCACGTACGGGAAATGCGTGGCGCCGTTGGCGTTCATTTCGAATTGAAAAACCACGCCCGGGATCAGGCTCGCAATACGCCGCAGCCGCTCGCGAGATTCGACAAGTTCCGCTTCGCGGCGTTTCAGCAGGGTGATGTCGTCGTGGGTGCCGATCATGCGCAGCGGGGTGCCGTCGGCCCCGCGCTCGACCACCCTGCCCCGATCCAGTACCCACTTGATATTGCCGTCGCTGTCGCGCATCCGGCACTCGGCCCGATACTCTTCGGTTTCGCCGGCCAGGTGTGCAGCGATGGCCGCATCGCTGGCAGCGAGATCCTGCGGCAAAGCAAGCGCTCGCCAGGTCTCGATCGTCGGTTCGAGATCGCCCGGTTTGTAGCCAAGCATGCGTTTCCACTCGTTGGAGAAGAACGTCTCGCCGGTAACGAGATCCCAGTCCCACACGCCCAGGCGGCACCCGCTGAGCGCCCGATCCCAACGGACTTCCGCGCGGGCAAGATCCTCGATGGCCTTGCGCTGGTTCGTCGTATCGCGGTAGAACCCCGCCATCAACGGCGTCCCGTAGTCGCTGAACCACTCTACGATGCGCGCGGTCGCCGCCACCCAGCGATAGTCGCCGGATTTATGGCGCAACCTGAATTCCACGCTGAATTCCTCGCACTTGCCCTTCACACAGTCGTTCACGGTACGTTCTACAGCGTCGGCATCGTCCGGATGCAGGTAAGTGAAAAACGCGGTGCTCGTCGCGAGTTCGTGCGGTTCATAGCCCATGAAATTGAGCCATGCACGCGAATACTCGATGTGATCCGAATTGATGTCCCAGATGAAAACCGTATCGCCTAGATCTTCGAGCAGGGCACGCCACCTCAAATGTTCGCCAAACCAGCGCGGCCGTTCGGCGGCGGTCGGGAGCGGGTCGCCGAATGCGGCGACGAAGCCACAACCGGAACCGGGTGTCATTGGGGTGATAAAAAGGTCCGCGAAGAATTCGCTGTGGTCGCGGCGGCGGCCGCGGACGCGGAACACCGTCGGCTGTTCGGACAACGCTTCTTCGGCGGCAAGCCGCAGCATGGCAAGCGTGTCCCCCGCAGCGTCGGGCAAGGTAATCAGCTCGCCGAAGCTGCGGTCCAGTAATGCGTCATCGGCATACCCGAACAACTGCTGGGCGATCGCGTCGGCACCCATGATCGCGCCTTCCGCGGTGACGATCAGCATGCCACCGGCGGACGACGGCGATTGTTCAAGTCGCCGGGTCATGGGTTTTATAGTTGCCGACACCCTCGACTCCCTGCTCTGCCTGGTTTTTTCTTGTGGCTACCTCACAGTGGTAGCGGTCTGAAGACTGGGAAGTTTAGTGCGGGGGGCAGCGTCGCCAGGCACAGCATGTGAAGCAACACCGCATGCTGCACTGCACGCAACGGCGAGAATCGCCATCGTAACGCGGAGAATCGCGGGTCTCACGCGTTCAGCGCGTGCGACCGTGAGGAGGGATCAGCGCCAGGCGAATGCCGGCTGTTCGTAATGCGCGACGCGCGTCTCACGTCCGCCGATGCAGACTTCGCGGAACTGATACAGGATCGCCGCGGTGGGCGCTGCGATCCAGTTGTCGCCGACCGGCATGCGCAAGACGGGCTCGCCTTCACTTTCCTCCGTGTTCAGCATCGGCGCATCGTCGCGCATGAACTCCGCCACCGGGATGCGGTGAATCGAATCCACCTCGTGCTCGTTTGCGACGAAACGGCGCTCCGGTCCAACCCACACCACCACCGGGGTCATGATGAAGCCGGAGCGTGTAATGAAATCGTCGAGCCGACCGAGCACCGCATCGAGTGGCAGTGCCAGCCCCACTTCCTCATGCATTTCGCGCAGCGCCGCCTGCTCCGGCGTTTCGCCGGCGTCGATCCTGCCCCCCGGCAACGCCCACTGCCCGGGGTGGTTCTTCAATTTTGATGAACGCCGCGTGAGTACAAGCGCGGCATGCGACTGCCATGCCTCGAAACGAGGCATACCGGTGAGATCGGCGCCGTGGCCACCGTCTGTCACGGCAACGGCGACGGCGGCGCCACGGCCGGCGGTCGCCGATGCCGCGCGCACGTCGAATTCCCGCAGGTGCCGTTCGATGCGGCATTTCAGCGTGTCGTCACAATTCACGCGTCGCGCACTCCGCAATAACGCTCACCGCGACCGGACACGGCGTCACGTTCAGGTTTCGCTTACGTTGAAAATATGCATGTCGCGCTGTGGGTACGGAATCGTAATCCCGGCCTCGTCAAAGCGCTGCTTGACCGTGCGGGTGACGTCCCAGTACACCGCCCAGTAATCCTGTGTCTGCACCCACGGACGCACGATAAAGTCGACTGAAGATTCACCGAGCGTGTGCAGTTTGATCGTCGGCGCCGGGTCTTGCAGCACGAGTTCATGGGCCTCGATAATCTCGTTCAATAATGCTTCCGCGGCTGCGATATCGTCGTCGTAACTGATACCAAACGTCAGGTCCACGCGCCGGGTCGAGGACGCGTTGACGTTGCGGATGACATCACCCCAGATCTTGTTGTTCGGCACGATCAGCTTCTGGTTATCGAACGTCACGATCGTGGTGGACACGAGGTTCATGTGGTGCACTTTGCCGCTGACGCCGGCCGCCTCGACCACATCACCAACGTCGTAGGGGCGATAGAACAGGATCATCATGCCCGAGGCGAAGTTCGACAGCGTGTCCTGCAACGCGAAACCCACGATAAATCCGGCGATCCCGAGGCCGGCAAGCACCGGTCCCAGGTTTACCCCGACCTGCGACAGCGCGATCAACACCCCGAACAGAAATACGAGATTCAGGGTCAGCTTGATGAAGAACGTCTGCATCAGATTCGACAGCCGCACCGATCCCTTCGCGAGCGCGCGCCCGACGAGACTCGCGGCAAACTTGCCGATCATGCGCGCAATAACAAGGATGAACACAAACAGCACAATGCGGAATATCCACCCCGGACCGTTCTCCACGAGCGCATTCCGGGTGCGCTCGGCCCATTGCGCGAGCAGCCCTTTCAGCACCGCGGAATCGAGCAGATCGGTAGAAATTACGCCGGTCGACTCGAACAGGATCTGCACGTACTCACTGGTATCAAGCCCGCGTTCGCGGAGCAGCTCGATCGTGCGTTCAAGCGCATTCTTCAACCGCTGACGCCGTTCGTCGAACACGACGAGGTCCGCTTCGAGATCGCTCTTCGCCGACTCCGGCGCCTTGCTCACCTGCTCCGAGGCCGCCTCGATCCGCTGCAGCGTGTCGTTTAAACGCTCCGCCAGGGCGGCGGCACGTTCGCGCAGTCGCTCGTCGAGCGCGGCGAGCTCGGCGTCAGCGTCGCTGTTCACTGCAGTCGCTCTCGAAGCGTTCGCGGTCACCTCGGCCGACACTTCGGCGAACAGTTCGTCGTAGCCCCGCAGGCGGTATTCAATATCGAGGCGTTCGGTAACCCCGAGTTCGGCGGATCGCTGCGTCAGACTCGTCGTGCGGGCCTGCAACTCCCTGGCCAGCGCTTCGAGTGCGCTGAAATGCTCCGTAACGGCGCTCGCGAGCCGTGCCGTGTCTGCTTCGCCGAGCGCTGCATCGAGCAGATCGCCGATCCGCTGCAGTTGTTTCAGGCGCGCCTGGAAACCAGACAGCGTTTCGATCTCATCACCGTCAGCAGCACCGCTGGCGACGGATTCGCTGCGGATCTGATCGATTTGTTCGAACGTGGATTGCGCCGATAGCGGCGGCGCGGCGATAACCAGGAGCAGGAGGACAGCAGATGGAATAAACGTTCTTAAGTGCATAAACGGGGGATTTTTGCAGATTGAAGTCACGGTCATGTTGCGTCCTGCGGCGCGAAACGTCCAGCCTCAGGCATGTCCCGCGCATCCTGATGGTCGCGATGCGCGTGCGCCGCCGAGCGAGGTCCCACCCGGGGAATCACGCGCGGCTTCCGCTGCGCGCGGACCGGTACCCATTCCGCCGACCGCCGCGGGTAATATACCCTTGAGCGACGGCACCCACTTGCCGCCCCTTTCATGCGCAGGAGCAAGCACGATGGAATTCGCCAATCAGCGGGTCTTGATTACCGGTTCAACACGCGGCATCGGTCACGCGCTCGCGTCCCGCTTCATTGCCGCCGGCGCGCGCGTCGCGGTCAACGGTCGCAATGCCGACGCCGTGGCGGCGGCAGTCGAAGCGCTTGGCGGCACGACACACTGCCATCCCGCGCCCGGCGATGTGTCGAGTGCGAGCGGTTGTGAGACGGTTGTCGGCGCCGCCATTGCAGGTCTCGGGGGACTCGACATTCTGATCAATAACGCCGGCACCTACCCGATCGCCTCAATCGCCGATACCGATGAGGTGCTGTGGGACCAAACCATCGACGCGAATGTGAAAAGCGTGTTTTTCTGTTCGCGCGCGGCGTTGCCTGCACTCGGCGACGGCAGCGTGATCATCAATCATTCCTCGATTGCGGGACTCATGGGCTTTGCAAACATTGCGGCCTATTGCGCATCGAAAGCCGCGGTCGCGAATCTGACCCGCTCGATGGCGATGGAGCTGGCGCCGCGCGTGCGCGTCAACTGCGTCTGCCCGACTACCGTCGACAACGAAATGGGCTGGCAGGGGTTTAACCGCGCAGAAGACCCGCAGGCGGCTTATGCCGCGTTCGCCGCCGGCAGCAAAATGAAGCGCCTGCCGACGAACGACGACGTTGTCGAAGCCATCATGTTCCTGTGTTCGTCGCGCGCGGGCTTTATGACTGGTGTTGCCTTGCCGGTGGATGGCGGCAAGTCCGCGGGCGCCTGAGCGCCACCTGCCCGGCGTGTCTTACGGCGCAGCGATCGCCTCGCACTGCTTCGTCGGACCGCCGAAGAATTTTTCGCAGTACGCCCGCGTGATTTCCTTGCCCTGCAGTTCGGCGATGACAAAATCCGCGATCGCACTCACCTGCCGCTCGTTCAGATACTTTTTCCCCTGCAACGGCCGGTTACCGTCCGCGTCGGAGAAATCCTCGAACGTCAACCCGTAACAACGGTCATCGGTGTAAGCCTTGCGATCGAAGTACGGCATGTTCGTACCCGGGCGCCCGCATTTGATCACGGTAATCAGATCCTCGCGGCTCAGAGTCGTGTCGCGCAGCGATATCGCCGCACCACCATAACCCGGCCCGCCGCTTCCGTCCCACTTGTGGCAGCCGAGACAATTCGCGCGCTTCGCCGTGGACAAGCCGTAGTCCACCTGGGCCACGGGCTCGCTGCCGACGGGCGGGCCGACGGCGCCGAGCGTCTGCGCGAATACCACAACGAATGCGGCGATGACCGGATATGCGCTCGCCGCGGCGCGGCGAGCGAACGATGCCTCTCGCTTCATAGCGCGAACACGAACAACATTTGGCCCGGTTCGATAGTCTCGAGACCCGGAGTCGAGGAAATGAACCACTTCGGCCACGCGCCACCAACCCCGGCGAGAATCGCAACATACTGCTTGCCATCGACGGCGAAGGTCATCGGCGGCGCGTTGAGCCCGGTGTTTGTGTGAAAAGACCACAGCGGCTCCAGGGTGTCGGCATCGAGGGCGAATATTTCTCCGTCCGGACTGCCGCCGAACACAAGCCCGCCTTGCGTCGCGAGCAAGCCGCCGAGCATCGGATACTGCGTTTCGTGCTTACCGACCACCTTGCCGGTGTTCACGTCGAGCGCGGTGACACTGCCTGTGATCACCGGCCCCATCTTCGGCGCCCCACCGAGCCAGTATTCACGCGCTTTCCATGCGTTCGTCTGCGGCACATTCACGTGCGAGGCACAGCTTTCGATCACCGGGATGTAGTAGCGGTTGCGCACCGGATCGTAAGCCGTGGGTGGCCAGTTCTTGCCGCCCATATTACCCGGGCAGGAACTGCTTTCGCGCTGATCGCGCGACACCGATGTCGCCGGGTTATAGCGCTGCACGTCTTTCGTCGGATCATAATCGAGCGGCCGCCCGGAATACTTGTCGAGACCGGACGTCCAGGTCAGTTCCTTGACGAATGGCGTACCCCAGAGAAACTTTCCGTTCGTGCGATCGATAGCGTAGGCAAAACCATTGCGGTCGGCATGCAGCACGGCTTTCGTCGGTACGCCATGGACGGACGCGTCAACGAGTGTTTGTTCATTCGCACCGTCAAAATCGTAGGCGTCGTTCGGGGTGTACTGAAAATGCCATTTGATGGCGCCGGTATCGGCATCGAGCGCGAGCACACTGTTCGAGTACAGGTTGTCACCCGGACGATAGGCATTGTCCCAGTCCGGCGCGGGATTTCCCGTGCCCCAATAGATCGTATTGAGCACCGGATCGTAGGAGCCATTCAGCCACGTTGCGCCGCCGCCGTGTTTCCAGGCGTCGATGCTGTGTGGTTCCGGACCCGGTTTCCACGTTTCACTGCCAGGTTCGCCGGGCGCCGGGATCGTATGCGTGCGCCAGTCTCGTTCGCCGGCCGTGAGATCCGTTGCGTTGAGCCAGCCGCGGATGCCGTATTCGCCGCCGGCAACCCCCGTTACCGCGATGTCTTTCACCACCAGCGGTGCGCCGGTGAGTACTTCGCCAACGGCCGGATCGGCAACCGGGATATCCGCTTCGATCTCACCGCTGTCCTTGTTCGTCACGATGAGCCGGCCATCGAGTGCGTGCGAGATCACCTTGTCGCGCCACAGGGCAACCCCGCGGTTGTCCACCCCGCAACACGTCACCGCACCGGCCCAGTCGCGATCGGTATCGGGATCCATTTTCCACACAAGCTTGCCGTTCGCTCGCACATCGAGCTTGTATACCGCGCCCCAGCCGTCGGTGATATACAAGTAGCCGTCCTCCGCGAGCGGCGTGCCTTCGAGACCCGCATGCTCCCAGGCGCCACCACCGCCAACGCCACCCACAACGTAGGTGAACGCGACGCGGAGCTGTTTCACGTTGTCCTTGTTGATCTGATCAAGACGCGAATAGCGCTGGCCGTCGAGCGTGCCGTGGTGGGTGATCCAGTTTTGCGGCTGTTCGGATGCTCGTTCAAGCGCGGACCATTCCGTTACCGTGCCGGCATGTGCCGTCGCAACGGACAGGCCGAGTGCTGCGTGTAGCAAAAATCTTGGTTGCATAGTCGGGGATACTCTTCTCAGGTAAACGCGTGGTGTGGGTCGGGTTATTCGATTATCGCTGCGTGTACGAGATCAGCGAGTCGCTGATGCCGTTCCATCGAGCGGCTTTCCTCGATCAGGCCGGTGGAAAGAAAGGCGACGAACAGATCGCGCACGGGGTCGACGAAAAACGCCGTTGAACCCGCGCCGACGCCGCCGAACGTCCGTGGCGTGGCGAGGCTGCCGAACGGGGTCGGGTGTGTGCCTTTCCCGCGCAGGAAAAATCCGAGGCCGAGATAAGCGGGAAAAACCGGCCATCCGCGTGCGTCGACAGCATACGTCCACAGGTCGTTCGGCATGCGGCCGGTATAGTTTCTGGCCGCAAGTTCGAGCGTCACGGGCGACAGGATGCGATGACCATCGATAATGCCGCCACCCCGCAGCGCCTCAGCGAAGCGGGCGAAATCCTGCAGCGTGGTGACATAACCGCCGGCCGGGATTTCGGAGTCGGGCCCGAGCGTGTTGCCGAGCCCTTCGACGAGATCGGGGTCGAGCAGACCCGGCGAGCGATCCCGCACCACCACCGGACAGACGCGCCCTTTCAGCGCTTCCGGTACGCCGAGCGCCGTGTCGTGCATCCCCAGCGGGGTAAAAATTTCTTCGCTCATGATGGCGCCGAACGAACGCGCGCCGCCATCGATCCGCCGCACCATTTCCGCCATCAGCGCGTGCGCCGTCAGCACGGAATATTTCACGTTCTCGCTCGCGATCGTTTCCGGGATCTGGGTGCAAATGGCGGCGATAGTCTGCGCCAGATTGGCCCCGTCCAGGCCCGGCAGCGGCGGCGGATATGGCGGGATCCCGCTCGTGTGCGTGAGCAGCTCGTGCAAGGTGATCCGGCTCTTGCCGTTCGCGGCGAACTCCGGGATTACCGTCGCAACCGGTTGATGTAACTGGAGCAGCCCCCGTTCGATATACATGAGCACAGCGGCGACAGTGAACTGCTTGCCGGACGAAAACGTCACGAAAACGTCACCTTCACCGAGTCGGCGCTCCGTCGCGCGCTCCGCATAGCCGTGGAACGAAGACCAGGCCAGGCTGCCATGGCGACCAACCGCAATCGCGGCGCCGTCGTAGTCGCCCTGCCCGATATCGCGATCGATGGCTGCGCCTACGCGCGCAAGGCGTTCAGGGTCGAAGCCCAGTGTTTCCGGATCTGCGCTGGCGAATGTCATTACCCTGCTCCTCGTTCCTTACACAGCCGGGATCATAAGAGCCACCCCACGCCGCGTCCACGCCGGGGCAAGGCAGGCCGGGCCGAAGATGCTATAACGTTGACAGCATACCGCGCCGGCCATGCCGTCATCGCCACCGTTTCGGTGCTTACCGCCGCGCGGCCATCTCAATGCACTGCACCCCCGAGGAGGTAGTCCGCCGATGCAGAAACGGATCAAGCTGATCTTTCCGGTACCCATGAACGAGCAAACTCGCGGCATGGTGGAAGCGCAGATTCCACCCGCCCTGATCGGCGCGCAATTTGCCGTCGAGTTCGCTGGCTCCAGGCGCCTGATGACGCTTGCAGACAGCCATTACGATCTCTTCATCATGGACTCGATTGTGCTGGAAGCCGGTCTGCGCGCGGAACAGGAAGGCTTCGATGCCGTGTGCATCAACACGGTCAGCGACTCGGCGCTCGCGGCCCTGCGTTCGCGCCTGACGATACCGGTGATCGGACCCGGCATCGCGGCATTCCATGTTGCCGCGATGCTCGGCCAGCGATTCTCGATCCTGACGATGTGGCCGCAGTGGATCCCGATGTACCGGAAATCCATCCATGCCTACGGGCTGGAGTCGCGCCTTGCCTCGATCCGGCATATCGATACACGGCCCGATGTACAGGAGTTACTCGAGGGCAAGGAAGAAGTTGTCTTCGCGAAACTCGAGGCCGCCGGCCGCGAGGCGATCGAAGCCGACGGCGCTGATGTCATCGTGATCGGTTCGACGACGATGCACCAATCGCACGCTTACCTCGCAAAACACCTGCCGGTGCCGGTGATCAACCCGGGGCTCGTCGCCTACAAACTGTGCGAGATGTTTCTCGAACTCGGCCTGACGCATTCCAAAACAGCCTATCCCTCACCTGAGCGCCTCCAGGACGACGACTTGTTCCCACCGGCGTAGCCGGCGGTCAGCGATGGCCGTCTAGCGCTTCGCGTTCGGGTAGAAAAGTTGTTTGCCGTCAACCCTGAACGCGGCAATCGCGGCCTGCCCGCTGGCGCTCAACAGCCAGTCGACGAAGTCCCGGGCCGCGACGTATTTAACCCGCGGATGCTTCTGCGGATTGACGACGATCAATCCGTACTGGTTGAACAACTGCGGGTCACCCTCGACGTGTATGCGAAAATCCTGCTTGTTGGCGAAACTGATCCACGTCGCGCGGTCTGTCAGACAATAACCCTTCGTTCCGGTCGCGACGTTCAGCGTCGCGCCCATGCCACTGCCGGTCTCGCGATACCATGCACCACTCGAGGCCGCCGGATCCACGCCGGCAGCCTGCCACAGCGCAAGCTCCTTCTTGTGCGTACCGCTGTCATCCCCGCGTGAGGCGAACGTCGCACCGGCGGCGGCGATCGCGCCGAGCGCGGACACTGCATCACGGCTGCCGCTAATGCCGGCGGGATCCGCGGCCGGGCCGACAATGACGAAATCGTTGTACATCAGATCGAAACGTTCAATCCCGTACCCCTCGGCGACGAACGCCTCTTCTGCGCTCTTCGCGTGAACGAGCAGCACATCGCCATCACCATTGCGTGCGTTCTTCAGCGCCTGACCGGTACCAACCGCAACCGCGCGAACCTCCACCCCGGATTGTTCCTCGTACAGCGGCAAGAGGTAATCAAACAAACCGGAGTTACGGGTGGACGTCGTTGACTGCAGGACGATGAATGCATCATCCGCCGCGATCGTCGCCGGACCGGCGAGTACACACGCGCACAATACCAGCGTCGTGATAAAGCGCTTCATGGTGTTTCTCCTTCAGGTTAACAAGCGACCTTCGACGAACGCTGCTCCGGCGTGCGATCGGGGACGCGCAAGAAATTCCGGCGTCGGGGTGTGTTCCGTGACAGTGCCGTGATGCAGGAACACAACATCATCGGCGAGACGCTCGGCCTGGCCGATACTCTGAGTGACGAGCACGAGTTTGCGACCGGCGATTTTCGCGCGCATGAGAATGTCTTCGATTGCGATCGTTGCCGCGGGGTCAAGGCTCGCGGTGGGCTCGTCGAGGAATACGAGTTCGGGTTCCGGCGCGAGTGCCCGGGCGAGCGCCACGCGCTGGCGTTCACCCCCCGAGAGCACGGCCGCCGGTCGATCGCGCAGGGCGACAAGATTCGTTTCCTCGACTATGGCCCGCAGGCGCTGTGCTACGAGTGCACGCGGGTACCGGCGCTGCGCAAGCGCATAGCGAATATTCGCCTCCACCGAGCGGCGCAACATGACGGGGGTCTGAAACACCATCGCGCGCTGGTGCGCCGCAGTCTGTGCGTCCGCAGCCCACCGGATCGTACCGGACGTCGGTTCGAGCAGGCCATGCAACAGGCGTAACAAAACACTTTTGCCGGCGCCGTTGTAACCCATGATCGCAGTGCATCCGCCAGCGTCCAGACGCAGGTTCACCGCCTCGAGAATACGCGTGCCTTTGACGGCATAACACAGCTCATCGACTTCCAGTGGCAGGATCCGCGCCGAACGGCGGCGACTGCGGCCCGCGCTGCCACTCCAGATCAGCTCACGCATAGGCCGTCCCCGGGGTGAAGCGCGCGACTGTGGTTGCGAGGCCATTCACGAGCAGGGCCAACAGCATCAGCACGATGCCGAGCGCGAGCGCGAGACCGAGATTGCCCTTCGAGGTCTCGAGCGTGATTGCCGTTGTCATCACGCGGGTAACGTGATGAATATTGCCGCCGACGATCATAACGGCACCGACTTCCGCGATAGCGCGACCGAAGCCGGCGAAAACCACCGTGGTCAGACTGTAGCGGACTTCCATCAGCAGCGTGCGCAGCTTGCGCCAGCCGTGAACCCCGAGTGAGCGCAGTTCCTCGTCGTAAGTGCGATTCGCATCTTCGACGAACTGGCGGGTCAGCGCGATCACAATCGGGGTGACGAGGATGGTCTGCGCGATGATCATCGCGGCCGGTGTGTAGAGTAATTGCAGGACGCCGAACGGACCCGACGACGACAGTTGCAGGTAGACGATCAGTCCGACCACGACCGGCGGCAAGCCCATCAGCGCATTGACGCACACGATCAGGAAATCGCGGCCGCGAAAACGCGCGACCGCGATCGCGGCGCCGAGCGGCATGCCCAGGATCGTTCCGATTACCACGGCACTGAGACTGACGCGCAGAGACAGTGCGACGATTTCGATCAAAGCAGGGTCGCATCGCGCGATTAATGCGGCGGCGACCGTGAAGGCGTCGAACAGATCAGTCATGCGATCAGAACGTCAGCGCGATTTGTGTATAGGCGTACGTCACGTCGCCCTGGCGCCGGGAATTTGGCACGTCATCCATGAACTCACCGGAGAACACATGCGCGAACCCGCCTTCGAGCCGTACGTTACCCGGCACCGCATCGTAGCGTACGGACATTTCCACCTGGTGGCCGATAAAGCTGTTCGTGTCGCCGCTCGGGTCGACGAGCCCGGCGGCGGTCCAGGCATCCCGATCGCTGGCGAGCCAGTAAGCACGCCAGGCGAGGAAACCCGACAGTTTCGCCGCCGGCTTCACCCGGACTCGCAGCCCTGGCGTGTTCAGGTTCTCGCGCGCGAACGGACCGTAGATGCCGGTCGGTCCAAAATCGAAGCGACGCGCGCCATACAGTGTGGAGTAGCGTTCGTAGTCGCCGTCGGCGGGATTGTCGTCGCCACTCGCGTAATCGTATTGCGCGACAACGCGCGGCTGCCATGGCGCGACGAACGAGTAACCCACTTCCAGGTGGTGGAAGTGGGCGAAATGATCGAGATCCCGGGTGTTCGCCGCCGCGGTCGACGAGCGTGATTCGCCGAACTGGAAGGCGGTTTCCAGCTCGTAATCGAAGTGCCCGGCTCGTGGCTTGCGATAGAGCCGCAGGCCAATGGTCGAGAGATCGCGGTTGCGCGTCCGGCGGGTAGAGGAATCATCTTCATCGAGACCGAAATAGAACACTTCCACGTGGTCGTATTCGCGCCAGGCCTCGGCCGCAACGAGGCCCCAGAATTTGACGTCCGAATCTTCCTGATCGAACTCGACATCGTTGTCGCGCAACTCGGCAAACGTGTTCGGTTCGCGCGCTACCGGCAAGGTAAAGAAAGCGCGCAGCTCGCGCCCGCCGGCGCTGCGCCACTGCCAGTCGATGCCCGTGAACGCATTGATCGTGTTGCGATAGCGATTGCGCGCGACGAAACGACGGGAGCCAACGTCCATGGTCAGGCGCCCGAGCCGGACATCGCTCTCGTCACCGTCGAGGAGCAGCGCGCGCGGGCGCCATTGCACGTAACCCTGCAGTAGCTCCACCGGGTTGACGACGGTTGTATTCAGGAACGAGCCATCGTCATCGAGCGACGCGCGCGAATCGATCATTTCGCCGACGAGGGAGAACTCGCCATGGTGAATGCCGGCCTTCAGCGTCGTGCGGGTGACAAACACCTGGTCGCTGCCCGTGTGCGTGGCGCGGTATTGCGGCGCCAGCGTTTCGTAGCGCGCGCGGAACGAACCCTCGAGGCTCAGCCACTGCGGCAGATCCAGTGCGTCGCGCGCCCGCCACGGGGCAGCCTCGGCCGGACCGGCCAGCGCGGCGAGTATGGCGAGGACGATATATGTTTTTATTTTCATAACTTAATCAGAGAAGTGCTTAAACCCGGCTTCGAGCCGGAGTGTAAGCAATGAGCAGTACTGATTAAATATGCTCCTAATTACATATATGAATCCTCGCACGCGCCTGATCGGGGCGCGCGCCTGATCGGGGCGCGCGCCCGCATTTAATCACGCCGGTATCAGGGTTCGCGGCTTAACTGTGTCTCAATTTGCGGCGCGTAGCCGAGGAATTCCCAGCGCAAAGGCACGGCCTGTTCAAGGCGCGTGCCAGCGCGCAGATGCAGGCGCACCAGGCGCGCAATGTCGGGCGCCGTATTCCAGATGATTTCGGCGTCACCGCTCAGATACAGGAGATCGCCGTGTGCAAAATCGATGAACGTAAGCCCGGCGCGACCATCGCTCGCGATATTGCCGAGCGTGTTGAAGTAGTTATTGCCGGGGTAATCGGGAAATTCCAGCGTTCCGGCGTCCTTGATATGAACAAAGCCCGGCGCCCCGCCGCGATGCGACACGTCGGCACCGGCGCTGGGGGTGTCCGCTGCGCCGGCATGATGTGATGCGATCATGAAATTGTCGGCGCCCGAAATCAGCTCGCGATCACGGTTGCTCAGCGCCGTGATGGATTCAGCCCGATGCTCCACGCGCGGTTCGTCGATTAGCGGCAACACGGTCGCCGCGCGTGCCTGGATATATTGCGGACAGTTGCCGAACGTTTGCACGACGTCGAGTTCCAGTGGCGTGCTGTCGGCGCGAATCCGCGCCGAGACCCGATTGCGGCGGCGCGTTGCATAATCGATGCCCAGCAGGCCGACGTTCGTCCCGGGGCGCAACGCGTCCGTCAGGGGATCGCCGGCCAGCAGCGAGGTGTGCAAGAGCAGCCGCCGCGCCGTCGGGCTTGTCACGAATCCGGGCCGGCCGAACACGGGCGCTGCCCACGGGCGCCCGCGCTCGTCAATCGCACCCAGAAACACGAATGGCAGATCGGCGAAAAACTCGCGATGCTGTTGCGTCAGGTGATCACGGATAACGCGGCGTCCGAGCGTGTCGGCGCGCTCCGCCACCCCGACCCGGGTTTGAATCGCGCGTTCGCCCGCATGAAACGGTGAGGTATCGACCGGTTTGCTCATCTCCTCGTCCTCGTAGTGTGTACAGTGGGTGGCCGGCGCGGCGGTGACATCCGCGGGCTTTTCAGTTCACATTGTTACAGTGGCGATTCCGCCTCCACGTGCAAGCTGGCAGCCGGGCTGCATGGCGGCCTCATGCCAGGGCAGCCGCGACTCGTCGCGCGAGTACCGGCACGACATCGCGTTCAAACCACGGATTGTTTTTCAACCAGCGGTTGTTGCGCGGGCTCGGGTGCGGGAGCGGCATCAAAGCGGGTGCAAAGTCGGCGTAGCGCTGTACGGTTTGCGTCAGGTTCAGGCGGCGCGTCGCGGGCAGATGCCAGTCGCGCGCATACTGGCCAATCACGAGCGTCAGGCGGATGTTCGGCAAGGCGTCGAGCAGGCGCTGCCGCCACGTCGGCGCGCATTCCGGGCGCGGTGGCAAGTCGCCGCCGCGCCCGCGCCCGGGATAGCAGAACCCCATCGGGACAATGGCGAGACGGCGGGGATCGTAGAACGTGTCCGCGTCGATACCCATCCAGTCGCGCAGGCGATCACCACTGACATCCGTAAACGGACGCCCTGAGGCATGCACCTTCGTCCCCGGTGCCTGCGCGGCAACGAGGATTGTTGCGCGCGCGTCGACCTGAACGACGGGTCGCGGTCCGAGCGGCAAGTGCGCCGCGCAGCGCGTACACGCGCGGACTTCGCGGACGAGTTCGTTCAGGCTGGCTGACACTGTGTACAAAATCTCCAGGACTTCGCTGTTTCCCGCACGGTCACGCCGGTGCGCGGCCGGCGAACGGGCGCCACGGCCCCGTCGCCGGCTCGCGACGGCGTGCCGCGCGGAGGTATCGGAGCCGCCGCCGATGGCGCCCACCGCACCTCATGGCAATATTCGGGCTACAGCATTCCCGCCCGGGTATGCGATTATAAGCGGTTCGCAACTTCGCAACGGTACCCTTTGAACGATGAATGAACCAAGCCCCACCACCGCCAACACTGCCGATGTTGACGTCGACGCCGTCGTCGTCGGTGCCGGTTTCGGCGGCATCTATGCAGTCTACAAATTGCGTGAACTGGGTTTCAGCGCGCGCCTGTTCGAACGCGGCAGCGACGTTGGCGGCACCTGGTACTGGAACCGCTACCCGGGCGCACGCTGTGATGCACCGTCGATGCAATATTCCTACTCCTTTTCCGCCGAGCTGCAGCAGGAATGGGTGTGGTCGGAACTCTACGCATCGCAACCCGAGATCCTGCGCTACCTGCAGCACGTTGCGGATCGTTTCGATTTGCGCCCGATGATGCAGTTCGACACCTCGGTCGAGCAGGCGATCTATGACGAGACCACCAGGACCTGGCGCGTGACAACGGACCGCGGAGAAACGGTCACGGCACGCTTTTGCATTCTCGCCACGGGGTGCCTGTCGTCGCAGAATACGCCGAATTTCCCCGGTCTCGAGGATTACACCGGGATCTGGTATCACACCAGCAACTGGCCGGCCGGGGGGGTCGATTTCACCGGCAAGCGCGTCGGCGTGGTAGGCACGGGTTCTACCGGCATTCAGGCGATCCCCGTGATCGCCGAAGCGGCCGCGGAACTGAAAGTGTTCCAGCGTACGCCGCAGTACAGCACCCCTGCCCGCAATACCCCGATGGACAAGGAATACGAAGCGAAGATTAAGGCCGAGTATGCGGAATACCGCGCGCGCAATTACCGCAATCCCGTAGCACTCGATCTCGTTATCGATCGCGATGCGCCAAAAACCTTTGAGCTGGAAGAAGCAGAACGTCGCACCGTGTACGAGCAATGTTGGGACAAGGGGGGACTGAGTTTCTCCGTCGCGTTCCGGGACTCGTCACTGAACCGCGCCGCGAACGAGGATCTGTCGCAATTCATCCGGGAAAAGATTGCCGAAGTCGTCAAAGACCCCGAAACCGCACGCGCCCTGCAACCGCAGCATATCTATGCGTGCAAGCGGCCCTGCATCGACACGAATTACTACGCCACCTATAACCGACCGAACGTGCGGCTCGTGGATGTGAGCAAGAACGGCATCGACCGGATCACGCCGCAGGGGATCCGCGCGAACGGGATCGATCACGAACTCGACTGCATCGTCTTCGCGACCGGGTTCGACGCCTTCACCGGCTCGATCAATCGCATCGATATCCGTGGTCGCGATGGCGCGGCATTGAAAGACAAGTGGTCCGAGGGGCCGCGCGCCTATCTTGGTCTGGCGGCGGCCGGCTTTCCGAACCTGTTTATCGTCACCGGACCGGGCAGTCCTTCCGTACTCGCGAATATGGTGGTTGCCGTCGAGCAACACGTAAACCTGATCGGCGAATGTCTCGAGCACATGCGCGAATCCGGGTACGCGCAGATCGAAGCCGAAGCCGAGGCGGAAGAACAATGGGCAGAGCAGGTTCGACTGGCCGCGGACCGTACCCTGTTCACGGCCTGCGACAACTGGTACCAGGGCGCGAACATTCCAGGCAAGCCGCGCGGGTTCGTACCTTACGTGGACTGGCCGGATTACGTGCACCATTGCGAACACGTGGTGGAGAAGTCCTATCAGGGCTTCGCGTTTTATTGACAGCGCGGCATGAGAATTTCAGA
The DNA here is from genome assembly GCA_965216305.1 of Gammaproteobacteria bacterium. GTDB lineage: Bacteria > Pseudomonadota > Gammaproteobacteria > UBA11873. The sequence goes on from OZ244144.1 coordinate 2,895,598, forward strand.
CACGGCACCGATGGACGTCAAATCATGACGGCGATGCGCGCCACGCCGGTCGTCACCACCTCGCACGGCAACCGATCCCGCCTTGCACCACGGCGCGGCATGCGCCCGCGCTCGCGGGAGCGCAACTGATGGCGAGCCGCGAACCACGCACAGGCCTGATGCTGTGGCCGGTGCCCGGTCTCGACGCCGGGTTCGAGCGCGCGCTGTGGGCGGAACAGGCCGGCTACGACGACATCTGGCTCGCCGATGCCGAGGCGCTGCCGGATCCGATCACGCTGGCCGCGGCGATCGGTGTCGCCACGCACACGTGCCGCTTATGTACCGGCATCGTACCCGTGTTCAACCGTCCGCCACCGTTGCTCGCCACCGCGATTGTCGCAGCAGAAGCGCAGGCCCCGGGCCGGTTCGCACTGGGGCTCGGCTCCTCGACGCAGAACATGATCGAGCGCTGGTACGGCTTACCGTTCAGCCAGCCGTTGCTGAGAATTCGCGAAACCGTGGTCCTGCTGCGGAAAATCCTCGCCGGCGAGAAAACGGCCTTTGCCGGACGCACGCTCAGCAGTCGCGGGTTTCAGCTGAAAGCGGTGCCGGCTGCGCCGGTACCGATCAATCTTGCGGCGATCGGCCCGAAAATGCTGCAACTCGCGGGTGAAATCGCCGATGGGGTGATGCTGAACGATTTCACACCCCCCGATCGCCTCGACTGGGCCCTCACGCAAATCGACACCGGTGCGAAACGCGCCGGCCGCCGCGCCGACGATCTCGAAATCATCAAGCGACGCGCGTTTCTCGTTGTCGACGAGCGCGAGTCCGCGCTTGATTTTTTCCGCAATTATCTCGGCACCTACGGCTCGGCGCCGGCGTACCAGCAGGCGATGAGCAATCTCGGCTATGACACGGTAGTCGCGAACATCCGTGCCGGTTATGCCGCGCGGGATCGCGCGGCCATCGCCGCCGCGATTCCCGAAACGATGATCGAGCGGCTGTTTGCGTTCGGCAGCGAAGACCACTGCAGAACCGTACGCGACGCAGATTTCGCCGCCGGGGTCCACACGCTAGTCGTCAGTCCGCAGGCACACACGGCAGCGCAGTTCGAACGCGCCGCGGTCGCCCTGACACCGCAACGCTGAATCCCCGGTAACGCGTTCACCGCAGTCGGACGGGCACCCGTCGCGCGCCCGCCCGTCCGGGCGCCGGGTCGAAATATCCGGGCAGCGGGGTCGCGCATGCCCGGCACACCCCGTTAGCGTCGACGTCGTAACGTCCGAGTTCATACCAGTCGCGTTCGATCAGAACGTTAGCGCAGTGGTGACACAACGTGCTCGCACCGGCGCGGTCATGCACGTTGCCGGTGTAGGCATAACGCACGCCGTGTTCGCGTGCTATCCGCCTTGCGCGCGTCAGGGTTGCGGGCGGCGTCGGCGGCGACTTTTGCATTTTCCAGTCGGGGTGGAATGCGGTGAAATGCATCGGCACGTCCGGCCCCAGGTTTTCCATTACCCACGCGCACAATTCGTGGAGTTCACGCTCGCTGTCGTTCTCGCCGGGGATCAGCAGCGTTGTCGTTTCGAGCCAGGTGTCCGTTTCATGTTTGATATAGCGCAAGGTGTCGAGCACCGGCGCAAGATGTCCACCACAGATCCGGTGATAAAAACGTTCGCTGAACGCCTTCAGGTCGACGTTCGCCGCATCCATCGCGGCAAAGAACGCCGCCGCGGGTTCGGGATCGATATAACCGGCGGTCACCGCCACGGATTTTACCCCGGCTTCGTGGCAGGCCACCGCGACATCGACGGCGTACTCGAGAAAAATCACCGGGTCGTTGTACGTGAACGCGACACTGCGACAGTGCGTTTCGCGCGCGACCGCGGCGAGTCGCTGCGGACTCGCCGCGTCCGCCAGCGTGTCCATTTCACGCGATTTGCTCATGTCCCAGTTCTGGCAGAACTTGCACGCGAGATTACACCCGGCGGTGCCGAACGACAGCACCCGGCTGCCCGGGTAGAAATGATGCAAGGGCTTCTTTTCGATCGGGTCGACGCAGAAACCGGAGGAGCGTCCGTAGCTCACGAGCTTTACCGCATCGTCGAGACGCTGACGCACGAAACACAGCCCGCGCTGCCCTTCACGCAGACGGCAATGCCGTGGACATACGTCACACTGAATTTGACCGTTGTCGAGACGGTGCCAATACTGTGTTGAAACGATGCTGTCCATCTCTATGTATATAGAGGCGCCGCCACCACATAACAAGCGAGCGCATGAATCAGGGAGTTTGCCTATGACCGCACGTGCACCTGCCGTTGCCGGCCTGTTCTACCCCGCAGAACCATCACGCCTGGGCAAGTGCGTGCAGGATTACCTCGCGCGGACGCCGCAGCAGCCGGCCGCTGCACCGCCACCGAAGGCCATCATCGTGCCGCACGCTGGCTATGTGTATTCCGCCGCGATCGCAGCAAGCGCGTATCGACTCATCGCGGCGCAGCGCGCACGCTATTCGCGGGTCGTGTTGCTCGGACCGGCGCACCGGGTGCCGCTGGATGGCATCGCTGTTCCCGCCTGCGATCACTTCGAATTCCCCGGCGGCGAGATCCCGCTCGATACCGGGGCCTTGCAGGAACTCGCCACCCTGCCCGGGGTGCAGATCTCCGATCACGCGCACGCCGCGGAACACAGCCTTGAAGTCCAGTTGCCGTTCCTCGCCGCCGTCCTTGCTCCGTTTACACTCGTCCCGTTTGTTGTTGGCGCGAGCGCGCCGGCGCTCGTCGCCACGGCGTTGCGCAAGGTGTGGGGTGATACGGAGACCCTCATCGTCGTCAGTTCGGATCTGTCCCACTACCTGCCGTACGCCGATGCGGCCGCCAGCGATCGTGCAACCGCCGCCGCGATCCTGGCACGATCGACCAGCCTGCATGGACGCGAGGCGTGCGGCGCGCATGCGATCAATGGCTTGATGACGGTGGCCCGGGAGCAGGAACTCGCGGTTGCAATGCTCGATGTCCGCAACTCCGGCGACACCGCCGGCGACCGTGCGCGCGTGGTGGGTTACGGTGCATTCGCCCTGCACTGAGTTCAGCGACGATCAGCGCGAACGCCTGCTCGCGCTCGCGCGCACGACGATCACGCAAGCGTGCGCCGGCACTCCCCTGCAGGCGGACCACCCGCAACGCCTCGCCGCGCTCGCCGATCCCGCATTCACCGCACGGCGCAATTGTTTCGTCAGCCTGCTGCGGGAACGCGCGCTGCGCGGCTGCATCGGTTCGCTCGAGGCACAGCGCGCGCTTGCCGAGGACGTCATCGCCAACGCGCACGGCGCGGCGTTCCGCGACCCGCGGTTTGCGCCAGTCACCACGGCGGAACTGCCGGCGATTACCGTGCAACTGTCCGTTCTGTCGCCGCAACAGGAGTTTGCGGTTGCCAGCGAAGCCGAACTGCTGCTGCTACTCGAACCCGGTGTGGACGGTCTCACGCTCGCGGATGGCGCCAGGCGCGCCACTTTTCTGCCCAAGGTATGGGAACAATTGCCTGCCCCGGCGACGTTCCTGCGTCAGCTGAAAGCGAAAGCCGGATTGCCGCCGGACCACTGGTCCGGGACGCTGCGCTGGTGGCGCTACCGCGCCGAGAATTTTTCCGAATAACCACCGGGACGCTGCCTCGCTGCGCCCGGGACGCGCTGTAAAGCGCCGCCACAACCGCGGGGCACGCCCTTCGCGAACATGGCCTGGAGTCGCTTTCCTCATGGATCCGGGTAACATCGACCGCACACTTCCGAAAAATTCCTGAGGATCCGCACATGTCCCGTCTCAAGTTCGGCTGTTTTCTGGCGCCCCACCACCCCATTGGCGAAAATCCGACGCTGCAGTTCCAGCGCGATCTCGAACTCGCCGCGCAACTCGACCGTTTGGGCTTCGATGAGTTCTGGTGCGGCGAACATCACTCCACCGGATGGGAAATTATCGCCTCGCCGGAGATGTTCCTCGCCGCCGCCGCGCAGCACACGCACCGCATCAAACTTGGTACCGGCGTCGTCTCCCTGCCTTACCACCACCCGTTCAATGTTGCCCAGCGGATCGTGCAACTCGACCACATGAGCCAGGGCCGCGCGATTTTCGGCTCGGGACCGGGCGCTCTGCCGTCCGATGCGCACATGCTGAATATCGATCCGATGTTGCAACGCGATCGCCAGGACGAAGCGATTGGTGTGATCCGCCGCCTGCTTGCCGGGGAGGAGCGATTCAGCTACGAATGCGACTGGTTTACGCTGAACGACGCGCGCCTGCAGCTGTTTCCTGTGCAGGAAGACCTGCCGTTCGCGGTCGCCTCGATGATCAGCCCCTCGGGCATGACGCTCGCGGGGAAACACCGCACCGGTGTGCTGTCGATCGGCTCGATGTCGAGCGCAGGACTCGACGCGCTGCCCACGCAATGGAGCTTCGCGGAAGAATCCGCCGCGAAACACGGCAATACCGTGAGCCGCGACGATTGGCGCGTTGTGATGAGCTGGCATATCGCCGAGACCCGCGAACAGGCGCGCAGCGAAGCGCGTGAAGGTCTGTTCCGCTGGCACAACGAATACAACGTCGGCACGCTGATGCGGCCCGACATGGAAGCGTTCGCAACGCCGGAAGAAGCACTCGACGGGATCGGCAATGCGGCTGGCGCGAGCGTCATCGGCACCCCGGATGATCTCGTCAATGCCATCCGCCGCATGGCGGACGTCACCGGCGGCTTCGGCACCGTGATCGGCTTTGCTCACGATTGGGCGAATCCCGCGAACACCGCACGCAGCTGGGATCTCGTGGCGCGTTACGTCATCCCGGAAGTAAACGGTATGCTCGACGGCTACCGCGATTCGCAGCGCCACGTGATCGAACACCGCGGCGTATTCGACCGCGCCGGCGATGCAATCATGGCGAAAATCAATGAAAACGAACGCGCCGTGCGCGCACTGACCGAAGGCGCGCAAGCGGGTGACACGGAACGTGCGGCGCTCGCGCCGCATCACGCACCGGATCTGAAGTCGGTCAAATAACCCTCGCTGCCGGTCGCCCGCCGGTGCGGGCGGCCGGCGCACACGGGAATTACCATGAAAGCGAGCTGGAACGGCGCGATTATCGCGGACTCAAACGACACGATCGTCGTCAGCGGCAAGCATTATTTCCCCGCCGACGACGTCAACGCCGACTATCTCGTGGCGAGCGCGAAAACGTCGAAATGCCTGTGGAAAGGCGTTGCGCACTACCACTCGCTCGTCGTCAACGGCAAAACAAACGTGGATGCGGCGTGGTACTACCCGGCGCCGAAACCGCGTGCGGCCCGCATCGCCGGCCGGATCGCATTCTGGCGCGGGGTTGAGATCAGCGCCTGAGCCACACTCGTCGGGGTGGCAGGACCTACCGGCCAGGTCCCCGCGCCGTCCCGGCCCAACTCAGTTCGCGCGCATTTTCGCCATCGCGGCCTGCATCTGCCCGTCCACCGCGGCCACGGTCGCCCGCTCACGCAACAGCGCGAAGTAGTCGCGGAGTCCGGGCACGCTGTCGGTGATGTCCCAGGCGTAAATCTGCTGCGTATGCAGGTTCGTGAACCCGAGTTGGAAACAGGCGGCGATATCCGCAAACGTAAACATATCTCCGGCGATGTACGGCGAAAATTTCGCCAGGCGGATCAGCGCTTCGAGCCCGAATTCGAGTTGCGGCCGCACCTGTTCGAACACGACCTCGTCAACCGGCTTGCCAAAATACACCGCCGCGATGTGCCGCCGCGAAGGCGCATCGAGATAGAGCTCAACAAGCCGGATCAGTTCTTTCGTTTTCGCCCGCGCGAATGGATCGGCCGGGTACAGCGTGGGTTCGGGGTGCGTGTCTTCGAGATAGTCGAAAATCACGTTCGTTTCGCTCAGCGGCGCACCGTCTATTTCAACCCACGGTATTTTGCCCATCGGGCTCGCTGCAAGGACTTCCGGGTCGCGCCCCGGAAACACGTTCACTTCTTCGAATTCGATTTGCTTTTCGATCAAAGCGAGTTTGACCGTGTTGTAGAAGCGGTCTCAAAAATAGATGACGTCGCGCCGGGAGTCATTTTTGCGCGATCCAAGGCGCGAAGAGCGTGGTTTAGCCGGGCTAAATGAGCGATGAGTAACGCCGGAGTGCGCAAAAATGGCCCCGGCCCGGAGGGCTTGGCCCTGAAATCGGCGCTGACGGCGTTGCCGTGCTTGGAAATGGAACCACCATTCCCGGCGCACGGCGCCTTGTCATCACCGATTTCAGGGCGCAACCCGACGCCATCTATTTTTGAGACCGCTTCTAGTAATTGCTGATGGGTATGCCGTGTAATCTGATCATGGTGGGTTCTCCCGGCTAATCTTCCAGACAATGCAACACCGATCTTGATGGACCGGCCTTGCCTCGCTGATCGAGGGGACGAGACAACCATGAGCGGTCGCTCGTGGTTTCTGCCCCGCGGCCCGCGTGTCGCGGATTCGCGCCCGCTGCTGCAGCCCGGGGCGTCGCCATCACCCGGACTACACGCGATCGGGCGCCGGCGCGATCGCGCGGGTAACAACCCGCGTGGTCTCGCCGAACGTCGGCAGCCAGCACGAGTGACGCCCGAATCCGCCGACGACGATGATCACGAGATCCTCCGGGCGCGCGATGATCGGCACGCGCGCCGCGTCCGCAAAGCGATCCTCGAACATGCCAGCCATGCCCCCGCGCAACCATTGTTCGCGTGCGATTCTCGCGTGCTCGAATACATGCGTCCTGATCGCGCGCTTTGTGTAACCATCGGCGGCGAGAATCGCGGCATGTTCCGGCCCGAACGCGATCGTGGGCTGCCCGTAGAGGTACGCATTGTTGCCGGCCATATCGGCGAGCGCATTCGTTACCGTCGCGAGGATCCCTTCGGCTGTGTCGCTTATATGGTCGTTGATATTATGCGGACCGTCCGCCGCGGTCACGGTAACGGTCGATTCCGCGGCCCGGTAGCCACGCTCTACGTGCAGCGGCTCCCACGGGCTCTCGCTCTCGTTCTCGGCAACGCAGAACGCATATTTCGCCGGCTGGCCCTGGGTCGAGCGATCGAGTATCCCCGGCGCGGCGCCCCCGACGTTCAGCAGAATCAACCGAATCGCACGCCCGATCGTGGCATTCGCACGGCACCCGGGACCAAACGCGCCATAGCGACTATTGAGGCCGATCGCGCGCGCAAGCGGGCCGTTCACAATCACGCACGGCGAACACGGATGGGTGGTAGCCTGGACCGCGAACAGATTGAATGCCGGATCGAGGAGCGCCTCGACGGTGGCGATAACGACCGGAAAATACGCCGGCTTGCAGCCGGCCATGACGGCATTGATGGCGAGAATTTGCGGGGTCACCACGCCGTGCCGGGGCGGCATCGTGCCAAGTTCCTCATCCGCTTCGCGACCGGCCCCGGCGAGCATTGCAGCGACGCGCGGCGCGGTCGGTGCAACCACCGGCAGGCCATCGGACCAGCCGCGCGCTTCGAACTCATCGTCAATCCGCGTCGGGTCGATACTTAAGGTGTGGCTCAAGCAGCGTCTCCGTTTACGCGCTCGGCGAAATCGCGGGATCGATCGCACACACAGTGTCGACGCACATCGCCCCGCCATCGAGGCGACGCTCGGTCATGCCGACAAAGCGCGCCGCATAGCGTGCAACCAGCACCGCCGGGGAATCCGTCAGCGCGGCGGCCACTTCCGCGGCCAGTGCGGTTGCTTTCGCCGCCACCAGCGCCGCGTCGTTACCGGCAAGAGGATGGGGCAAGGCGACGAGCGGCAGCGCGCCGATCCCCAGCACCTGTGATTGTGCCCGTGCCAGCGGGCCGAATTCGTCACTGCACAGCAGTGCGGTCGGGATCCCGGCCCGCTCGAGTGCGATCGCGTCATGGACACTCCACGACGTACACGATCCTCAGTCCGCTATCGCAAGCACCACGGCATCGCAGGTTTGCAGATGCGCGAGTAAATCCGGCGGTGCCGCCGCTGTTGCGTTCTTCATCGCGTGAACGGACGCAAACTTGCAACCACTCGCGGCGAGCGCCTGAGCGGTGCCTTGCAGTAAGGTGCCGGCATTTGCCTTCAGGTTGTCGACCCAGCCGATCCGTCGTCCGTGCAGTGAATCGGGCCGTGCGGCCAAGGGGTATGTCGTCGTCCGGGTGACGGCGACGGGTGAGAATATTTCGATACGCGGCATGCGTCGATTATAGGTGAGCGCGCGAACAACTGTCCTGCCTCACGCGGCCGCGGGACGCGAGCGGGATATCCGCCTTACGTCGCCCGGCGGTCCGCCGATCGTGGCGGCCACCCGCCGTGGGTTCAGGCGAGCACGTCGCGGGTCTGTTCTTCAAGGATTTTTGCGTACATGAACTGCTCAAGTTCCGGCCCCATCGCATCGCGCGACGAGACCATGCCGATCAATACATCGTTATCGAGCACCGGCACATGGCGGAACTGCCCCTCGTGCATGAGTTCGAGCGCATCGGTGAATGGTTTGTCCGCGCTGATCGTGGTCGGGTTCGGGGTCATTACCGTCGCCACCGCGGTGACTTTCGGATCGAGCCCTTCAGCGGCGACGCGAAACAGGGCATCGCGTTCCGTGAAGATCCCGACGAGCGTGGCATCGTCGAGAACGGAGATGGCGCCGATTCCGCGCGCCTTCATCAGGGCCGCGACCTCACTCACCGGCAGTTCGCTCTGCACGGTCACGAAGCCCTGATTTTCGAGTATGTCTCTGATCGTTCGAGCTGTCATCGCGGTGCCTCCCCTGGTAACGATTCCGCACCGCACCATGTTACCCGCGAAGTGCGGTCGAACAACAGACCCATTGCCAGGCTGCCGCCAGGGCCGCCGCCGCGCGCCGGCATATCCAGGGACGCAACGGTCAAACCTTTTATATATTAATAGCTTGAAAATGCTTTGAGAGGTTGATTATTTCGCGGCACCGCGGGTGCCAGGCACGCCGACGAGCGCACCACTCAACCCTTGCCGAGCGCTTTCGCGAACTGATCAGGCACAGAAACGAGGCCGTCTAGAAATCGCGCGACCAGCTCAAATCGAACGCATGCTCGTAGATCGAGTGACGGATTGCGGTGCCAAAAAATTCAGAGGAACGGTCGTGGTTCGTCTTTTTGAACGCGTACATGTAAGCGAAAGACAACTCACCCAGGGCGGGGAAATCCCAGCTGCCGCCGATCGTCGCGTTGTCATTTATCGTTGCCGGCGCGACGATATTGATCAGCGCTTCACCATTCGGAATCTGACTCGAGCCGTGATTCCAGCCCGCACGCAGGGTCAGGCGATCGCTTGTGCGCCACGCGATGCCGAGCTTGAACACGGACTCGTCGGTCCACCCGAACCCGATCCCGTCGTCGGCACCGAGGCGTCGCGCCGGCGTGATCACGCCGAGCAGTTCCGCCGCCGTCGGACCCGGGTTCGCCAGCGCCCCGATCGAATTGAAATTAATCCGCTGATAGTCGAATACGAGCGTGAGCCGGGGGTTCATTGAGTATGCGAGGCCCACGGTCCAGTGGGACGGTGCCTCCATCGACCCGTTGTCGGCCAGCAGACCGTTGTACTTCGTCGATTTTTTCGTCCAGATACGACTCGTGTATTGCGCGCCGAAGCGCAGCGCGGGTGCGATGTCCCCAATCCAGCCGAGGCGAAAACCGCCACCGAGCGTGTAGTCCGTGCCGCGGCCGGTGACACTGCCGGGATCGGCGGACAAGCGGGCAAAACTCTCGAAACCGCGCGCACTGAACCGCTGGATAGCGAGGATCGGCGAGATCCCGATCGTGTGCGCATGATGTGGCTGCCAGCTTAACCCCGGGGCGATGAACAACTGGGAAAAATCGACTCCGATTTTGCCGTCGCGAGGGAATCCGGGGCTTGCGGGCGTAGCGCCGAGGATGCGTGCGAGCGTCTCGTCATAAAACGCACGGCCGAATGTCGTATTGATACCGCCATTGCCGTACACGGCCACCCCGACCGCAAGGTGCTCGTCGAGTTGCCGCTTCCAGCCGAAATTCGGGATCGCGAACAAGTCGCGCGCGGAGCGATCCTTGACGACCTGATCGCAGGCGCCGATGCCGCGGCAATCCACGCTCGCATTGCGAATGCCCGCGAGCACGCGCAGGCCCGCATCGTAGCCGTCCGCGACATGCCCAAAACCTGCCGGGTTCAGTGCGCCAACGAGTCGATCCTGCGGCATGGCGACCCCGGCGCCGCCCAGCGCAATCGATTTCGCGCCGTAGCCGATCATGAAATACCCGTTCGTGGCGGGCGCCACGGGCGAACCTAGAATCAGGATTAATAGCGCAAATATCGTTTTTTTATTCAATGGATTATACACTTTACTTAATATTTGAAATTAAGATTAGCACAAGAATCTCGCAGGCGGGAAATCGCGCCATCCGGAGATGCCCCGGGCGAACCGGCCAACCGCGACTAACGCGAGCCGACAACGGCTTGCACGCCGTACTCGTCACCGTGCCATTGTCACTCGTGGCTATGGTGAGGACCGACGAGAAGCGCAACACCGGGGATAACGCAGACGTCGAGTCCGAACGGGGCGGAAGTTCGAATTCTGAATAATTTATTAAATGTTCAGAATTCAGTTACACTGCACTGCATGTCGTCCGCTCCCGCATCCGCACCACCCGAACTCGTCCGCGAAGCCATCCTCGATGCGGCCCAGACGCGATTGCTGCGCTTCGGTTACCACAAGACCACGATGTCGGAGATCGCCGATGACGCCGGCATGTCGGCAGCGAACCTGTACCGCTATTTCAGGAACAAGCAGGACATCGTCGCCGAGTGCACCGCGCGCTGCATGGACGAGCGCCTCGGGCGCCTGCGCGCGGTTGTGGGCGACGAGAACTTCGACGCGCGCGAAAAACTCAGGCGTTACGCACTCGAGCTCGTCGACGACAGCCACGCCCTGACCGCGGCGGACTCGATGATGGGCGAGCTCGTTGACGCCGTCACACGTGACCGCCCGGACCTGTTGCATTCCAAATTTGCCGCCCACTACGAGCTGATCGCTGAAATCCTCGAATCCGGTAACCGCTCCGGCGAATTGCTCGTCCGGGACATCGCGGCGACGGCACGTTACATCTTCACCACGTTCGCGTTCTTCGATGTGCCGTTGTTCGTTGGACTGTATGAGCGGCGGGAATTCGACGAACGGGCGAACGGCGTCGTGGAACTGCTGATCAACGGCCTGCGGCCGCCCGAATCCCCTCAAGCAAAGAACCGATAACAAACAACAATGGAAAAATTCGAAGCTGCCTATGCGCGCTGGGTTGTCACCAACCGCCTGTTGATCATCGTTGTCTGCCTGGTCGTGATTGCCGGGCTCGGCACCGGTGGTGCGAAACTGCGTTTCGACACAAGTTATCGCGCGTTTTTCAGTGCCGACAACCCCGAACTGCTCGCGTTCGAAAACGTCGAGAATACCTACAACAAAGACGACAACATCATCGCAATCTTCGCGCCCGCCGACGGCGACGTTTTCACCCGCGACACACTCGCCGCGATCGAGGAATTCACCACCGCGGCGTGGCAGATCCCGTATTCGAACCGCGTCGACTCAATCACTAACTTCCAATACACGGTGTCCGAAGAGGATGACCTGATCGTGCGCGACATGGTCAAGGACGCCGAGGCGCTGAGCGACGAGGCTCTCGCGGATACGCGGCGTGCCGTCATGGCGGAGCCCGCGCTGCTGAACCGGCTCATCTCCGCGCGCGGACACGTCACCGGGGTAAACGTCACGTTGCAAATTCCGGTCGACGAACGCGCTGAATCGACCCAGGTAGTCGTGAAATTCGTCCGCGACATGGTCGCGGACTTCACCGCCGAGCATCCCGATATCGATGTCCACCTGAGCGGGATGATCATGATGGACCAGGCCTTCTTCGAAAGTGCCCTGGACGATACGACGACGCTGATCCCGATAAGCTTCGGGCTCATGCTTGCCTTGATCGCGCTGCTCGTCGGCGGGTTTTTCGGCACGCTCGTCACGCTGCTGATCATCGTGTTTTCGATCATCGGCGCGATGGGCGCGGGCGGCCATATCGGATTCCCGCTCACCGGGGTGTCGTCATCGGCGCCGATCATCATACTCACGGTCGCGGTAGCGAACTGCGTTCATATCCTGGTGACGTTCATCCACGACATGCACGAGGGCAAATCGAAGCTCGAGGCCATGCAGGAAAGCCTGCGGGTGAATCTCCAGCCCGTATTTCTCGCCAGCGCGACGACGGCAATCGGCTTCATGACGATGAATTTCTCTGAAGTCCCGCCATTCAACCATCTCGGCACGATCGTCTCGATCGGGGTTCTGCTGTCGTTCCTGATGACCGTATCGTTCCTGCCCGCGGTGATGACTCTGCTGCCGGTGCGGGTAAGGAACACCGGGCAGGACGATTACGCGCGCATGGCGAAACTCGCGGAATTCGTCATCGCACGGCGTACGCCGCTGTTGTGGGTGATGGCGGCCGTCATCGTCGCGGCAGTCGCGAACCTGCCGCGCAACGAGCTGAACGACGTTTTCCTGCACTACTTCGACAAGTCGATCCAGTTCCGCAACTCTTCGGATTTCATGATCGAGAACCTGACCGGGGTAGATTTCATCAATTATTCCATCTCCGCCGGCGAATCCGGCGGGATCAGCGATCCGGCTTTCCAGCGCGACGTGGAGGCATTCGCCACATGGCTCGAGGCACAGCCCGAAGTCGTGCATGTGGACCGCTTCACGACGGTGATGAAACGCCTGAACAAGAACATGCACGGCGACGACGAAAGCTACTACCGACTGCCGCGGGAGCGCGACCTCGCCGCGCAATATCTGTTGCTCTACGAGCTGTCACTGCCGTACGGCCTCGATCTGAACAATCAGATCAATGTCGATAAGTCGTCGACGAAAATCGCCGTGACCCTCGGCTTGTTGTCCAGCCGCGGCATGATTGCTTTTGACGAACGCGCGCTCGCGTGGGCGCGGACGCACGCCCCCACGTTCCAGCAAACAGACAGCGCCGGGGTCAGCCTCATGTTCTCGCATATCGGGCAGCGCAATATCCAGGCCATGATCATCGGCACGACCATCGCGCTGGTCCTGATTTCCGGCATTCTCATGATTGCGCTGCGCTCTTTGCGTCTCGGCTTCGTCAGCCTGCTCCCGAATCTTGCGCCGGCGGCGGTGGGTTTCGGGATCTGGGGGATATTTGTCGGCGAAGTCGGCCTTGCGCTGTCGATCGTCGCCGGCATGACGTTCGGTATCGTTATCGACGACACCGTGCATTTCCTGTCGAAGTACCTGCGCGCACGGCGCGAAAAAGGCCTCAGCGCCCCGGATGCGGTGCGCTATGCATTTCGTACCGTTGGCCGCGCGCTCGTGGTCACGACCGTGACACTCGTGGTTGGTTTTTCCGTGCTCGCGACGTCCAGTTTCCAGATGAACTCCGGCATGGGCCTGATGACTGCGGTCATTATTACCCTCGCCCTGGTCATGGTGTTTCTGATGCTGCCGCCCCTGTTAATGAAAATCGAGGAGAAAAAATCCTATGCGTAAACTACCCCTTTGTATCGTCCTGCTCACCGCGCTGCTGCCAGCCGTTGCCGCGGCCGAAACGCCTGAGGAGAAAGGCCTCGCCATCATTCAGGAGGCTGACCGCCGCGACACCGGCTGGGTTGACTCCAAGGCATCGATGAAGATGATCCTGAAAAACAAGCAGGGCGAGGAAAGCGAACGTTCGATTCGCCTGCAGTCGCTCGAAGTGGACGGCGACGGTGACAAGAGCCTGTCGGTTTTCGATGCACCGAAAGACATCAAGGGCACCGCGTTCCTGAGTTTCACGCATGCCATCACGGCCGACGATCAATGGCTTTATCTGCCGGCCCTGAAGCGCGTCAAACGGATTGCCTCGGCAAACAAGTCGGGCCCGTTCGTCGGCAGCGAATTCGCCTACGAGGATCTGTCCTCGCAGGAAGTCGAGAAGTACACCTACAAGTATTTGCGCGACGAGACCCTCGATGGTCGCGATACCTTCGTCATCGAAGCGTACCCGGTGTACGAGAATTCGGGCTATACGCGCCAGGTTGTGTGGCTCGACAAGGAGATGTATCAGCCGCTGCGGATCGACTACTACGACCGCAAGAATGCCGAACTGAAAACCGTCGTGTCGGGCGACTGGAAACAGTATCTCGACCAGTACTGGCGCCCCGGCCGCATGGAAATGACGAACCATCAGACCGGCAAATCAACCGTGCTGCTGTGGGACGAGTACGAATTCAAAACCGGTCTGACCGACCGCGACTTCGACCGTAACACGCTGAAACGTACGCGTTAGCGTTAAGTTAATCCCGCATCCGCCGCGCGTCCCGATAGCGATCGGGCGCGCGGCGCCCGCACACCCGCGCGATCAATCCTGCGCGTAGGGGATACCCGCCTCCGCAAGGTGCCAGATCTTGTAGCCGGCCGGCTCTTCCTGCTCTTCAAGAATATGCCCCACGAGCCCCGCGCAACGGGCGATCAGGTTGAAGCCACGGGCAATTTTCGGCGGGATCCCGGCCTCGAGCAGCACCGCGCCGATCGCCGCATTCGCATTGATCACAATGTTCTTCCCCGACGCGGCCTGGATCGCATCGCCCAGCAGGTACATCGCATCGATGTATTCGCCGGACGCACCGGCGGCACGCGCAACCTCATCGAGGCGCTTAACCCGCGGATCGCCATTCGTGTGGATCGGATGCCCATAACCCGGCAGGAAACGCTTCGCCTCGGTGTGCTCGCGCGCAATGGCCGCAGCTTCCGTGGCGCGCTCCGCCGGCGGACGATCGACGATGCGTTGCAACAGTGCCGCCGCCTCATCGGCAGTACCGACGAAGCGCGAACCCGCGCCGAGCAAGCCCGCCGCGACGGCTCCCTGCAGCGATTCCGGTGCGCCGAGGTAGGTGAGCCGACTCGCCACCGCGGACGGGGTAAGCCCGTGTTCCATGATGCACACGAGCACGGCATCCACGACACTGCGCTGCAGCGCGGTCGGTTCAGCACCGAAAAAATGGAACATGATGAAGTCCGTGAACGTCATCTCCCCGATCAGTTCATCACACAGGTTGCGTCCGCGGATCCAGATGTTGTCGACATCGCTCGTGCACAGGCGGGTTCCGGGGTCTTGCTTTTTGTACATATCATTTCCTTGAGGTTCTCGTTGAATCAGGACGGGGGTGAAGTTCGACGCGGGTCGCGCGCAAAAAGATGTTGCGTGAACGCGCGACACGTCGCGCGTCGCAGGTTCCTTCTGCCCGGCAGACGTGGCGGCCGTGCACCACGACGGTCCCGGTGCGGCGCCGCGACCGGGTGATCTCAGCCGTCGTCGAAAAAGTCACGCAGCAAAGTGGGATTCTCGAGTGCGTGCAGCGCGTCGTTACGATGCCGGATGTCGGCGAGGTATTCGGGGTGTGACAGGATCCAGAAACGCCGGTCATAAATCGCGCTCAAGACGAGCGCGGCGACCTCGGCCGGATCCTTGCCTGCCTCCAGCGCCGCCGCGATGGCGGCATTGCGCCGCCGCGCCTCATCGTTCGAGTCCCGCTTCGCCGCGCGTTCGCGCCGCAGGTGTGCCGGCCGGTTGCGCTGCGCGGTGGCGATATTCGTATTCACTTCGCCCGGGCACAATACTGACACCCCGATTCCGGCATCCGCTTCCTGCTGCATTTCGAGGTACAGCGTTTCCATGATCGCCACCACCCCGTACTTGGCCGCGTTGTATGGCGCGAGCCCGGGATTTGCCATCAGGCCGGCAACGGAAGCCGTACTCACAACATGCGCCTCGTCCGCACGCAACAGATGCGGCAGGAAGTAATGCAGACCGTGAATCACGCCCCACAGACTCACATCGACGACCCATTTCCAGTCGACGAGCGCGAGGTTTTTAACCTTGCCGCCACCACCAACACCGGCGTTATTGCATAGAATATTAACCCCGCCGAACGTCGCGACCGCGGCCTCGGCCAGCGCCGCGACGGACTTCGGATCGGTGACGTCGGTCACCCGCGACAGCACCTCGGCGCCGGCATCGGCGACGAGTTGTTCGGATTGCGCGAGCGGCTCCGCCTCGACATCCGCGAGAACCAGTTTGCAACGCTCGGCGGCAAACGCGAGCGCGAGCGCACGTCCGATCCCGGAGCCAGCGCCCGTGACCACCGCAACGCGGTTTTCCATCGATTGCATAATTTCCCGGCCTCCAGACCGATCCGCATAATGCCGGGCAAGCGCTCGCGCCCGGTTAACGTGTTGATGTGAGCACGCGCCGGGTATCCGCTGCGCGCCTGGTCGCGAGCGGCGTTACTGCGGCGAGCGCTCGCCCCATTTGCCGTAGTAAGTCTTCGTTTCGACCGGATCGCGCGACACCGGGCCGAATTTGCCCTCGGGAAAGCCGATCGGAATAACCGCGACCACGCCGTAGCTTTCCGGGATGCCGTAATACGCGTGCATCTCCGGTTCAAACATCTGGTGCATGGTGGTGAGGCTTGCACCGAGACCAAGCGCGCGACACGCCAGCAGGATGTTCTGCACGGCAGGATAAATGGATCCATACGACGGCGGCGCCTTGCCCACGCGCTCGGCTTTCGGCACCACGAACGGCCAGTCACGCTGACCACAACAAAACAGCAACACCGGCGCTTCGTGCATGTGGTCGCCAAGGTGCATCGCGGCTGCAATCAGGCGCCCGTCGCGGGTGGACAGATCCGGATCATCGACGGCGCTGCCAAAGCGGTTGCGCAGCCAGTACGCATAGCGTTCCCCGAAGAAGCGTTTGCCTTCGGCATCGGTGACGACGAGAAAAGACCAGCGCTGGAGATTCTGTCCGCTCGGGGCGCGAATGCCCGCATCGAGGATCTTGTGGATCATTTCCTGCGGCACAGGGTCGGGTTTCAGTCGGCGCATTGCGCGCATCGTGTGCATCGTGGCGAACACACCCGGATCTTCAGACATCGTGGTGGCCTCCACTCAGGCTGCTTTCACGGGTGGAGTGGATTCACTCAATTCGCGCGTCACCACGTCGTCCGGCAGGTCGAACGCGCCGGCGAACTGCGGGTCCATGTTCTGGTATTCCGGTCGCCCGGTGCCCGCGGGCGGCTGTGCTACCGGTTCGCCGATAGAATCGAACGCCGGCGGATTCTTGTAGCGTTCGAGTTCTTCCGGCGAAATACCGTTCAGCGCCACCACTTCCGGATCGATCCACGCGTTTTCATCAATCCCGACCCCGTTCGATGTCGACACTTCGAGCACGAGATTCTCGGGACCCCCGAAATAGATCGATTTGCAAAACCCGTGATCAAGCGGTCCGAGTACGCGCACGCCTTTCGCCCGGATCCGATCGCGCATCGCGTACAGTTCCTCATCGGTATCGCAGTTAAAGGCCAGGTGCTGCATCACCCCCGCGGCGCACGGTGCGGTGGGATTGCCGGCATGGGTCACGCCGAATTCGTGGTCAATGTCCTTTACTTGTGGTGACTGTACGAATGCCACCGAGCAACTGTCGTTCAGCGCCATGAACGCATGGAAATAGCCGTCGACGTTGTGCATCCAGTACAGCGCTTTCAGTTCCATACCCAATACGTCGGCGAAAAACTCGATCTGTTCCTTCACATTCGCCGTCATCAGGGCGATGTGGTGTACACCGTTCAGTTGTCCCATCGGTTTGGTCTCCTGTGTGCTTGTGTCTTGCTGACGAACCCTGTTGTGGCAGCATCCGGCGGTACGCTGCCGCGCATCCGCGTTGCCGCCTGCAGCGCCATGATAGCTGCTGCCCGACAGAGAAAAACATCGCTATCGCGGTGCGCCGAGACTACCACAGCACAAGGCTTTCACGCTGACCCACCGCGGTAGCGGGCACACGACTGTCGGCGAGTCTGTTCACCGTGCGATTAACGTTGGCTAGCGCACTCCCGGACACGTTTGTTATCACGCGGCGCGCCACTCATCGCATTGTGAGCACAAACGAACACTGGTCGTTGCGGAATTAATCTTTATAATCGCACTGCAGCATTTGCTCCGGAATTGTCGTTGCAAGTGCTGTCCGGGAAGACTACCCGCTAATGATCCTCCCCCGCGGTGGCCCTCCCCGGCCGCTGTCCGGCACACCGATCCATCAGCCATTCCTGAAATTTGCGACGGCGCCGGCGCATTTGCGCCCGCCCGTTCGCGACCACGCACGTGCGTGCCGTCCAGGGTCCGCCGATTTGCCCGGCCGACCCCTGGTCATTTTGCTTTTAGTTATGACGGACAAACCCGAAAGATGACGAAATTACTGAACCTTTTTGCTTCCCCGGCTCCGGTCAATTACCGCATAGAGGTGCTGTCCGGTCTGACCGTCGCGCTCGCACTGGTGCCCGAAGCCGTTGCGTTTGCGCTCATCGCCGGGCTGTCACCGCTGACCGGACTGTACGCAGCGTTTGTCGTCGGCCTGGTCGCGAGCGTGCTCGGTGGACGTCCAGGCATGATTTCCGGCGCTACCGGCGCCGTCGCTGTCGTCATCGCGGCGCTCGCACTCTCGCATGGACCGGAGTATGTGTTTGCCACCGTCATCCTCGCCGGCCTGCTCGAACTCGCGGCCGGATTCCTGCGCCTCGGCAAACTGATGCGCCTCGTGCCGCACCCGGTCATCTTCGGCTTCGTCAACGGACTCGCGATCATTATCTGTACGAGTCAGATCGAACAGTTCAAAACGGCCTCGGGCGAGTGGCTCGCGGGCCCGGAACTCGCGGGGTTCGCCGCGCTCGTCGCGCTCGCGATGGTCGTTATCTGGCGCCTGCCGCGATTGACCCGCGCGGTGCCGGCATCACTCGTCGCGATCCTCGTCGTGTTCGCAATCGTCACCGCGTTCGGTATCGACACGAAAACCGTCGGTGACATCACCTCGATCCAGGGCGGCTTTCCACCGTTCCATGTGCCGCAGGTTCCGCTCAGCGTGGAGACGTTCGCGATCATCTTTCCCTATGCCGCGATCGTCGCCGGCGTCGGCCTCATTGAAAGCCTGCTGACCCTGAACATCATCGACGAGATCACTGAAACCCGTGGCCGCAGCAACCAGGAATGCGTCGCCCAGGGTACCGCGAATATTCTCTCGGGGTTGTTTTCCGGCATGGGTGGCTGCGCCATGCTGGGCCAGAGCCTGATCAATATCTCGTCCGGCGCGCGGGCACGGATTTCCGGTATTGTGGCCGCGATAATGCTTCTCGTGTTCATCATGTTTGGCGCGCCGCTGATTGAACGCCTGCCGATGGCCGCGCTTACCGGTGTGATGATCATGGTCGCCATCGGCACGTTCGAATGGGCGAGCCTGCAAACATTCAACCGCATGCCGCGCTCGGATCTCGTGGTCATGGTTCTCGTCACACTCGTCACCGCGCTGCTGCACAATCTCGCGTTTGCGGTCGTGTTCGGGGTGATCATTTCGGCCCTCGTATTCGCGTGGGACAGCGCGGTGCGCATTCGCGCACGGAAACGCATCGACGCGAATGGCTGGAAGCACTACGAGATCTATGGCCCGCTGTTCTTCGCCTCAACCACCGCGTTCGCCGAGAAGTTCGATGTCGCCGGCGACCCCGAACATGTCGTGATCGATTTTGCCGAAAGCCGGGTCGCGGACATGTCCGCCATCGAGGCCCTGAACAAGATCACGGAGCGCTATGCGCGCAGCGGGAAGAAGGTTCACCTGCGGCATCTGTCCGATGACTGTACCAAGTTGCTGGCCAATGCGGCGGCGATTATCGAGGTCAACTACTACGAAGACCCGACCTATAAAGTCGTCAGCGACACGGTCTGATCCGCCGGTGCGGTCATGCCCCGCGTCCGTACGCGCTCGCAATAGCTGATGCGGTGGCTGCGGGTCCGCTACGGCCTGGCCTTATACCGCAAGCTGTAGCCGCGACTGCCCGTTGCCGTCATGCTGCCGCGTGCAGCGACGGTGGCAGATAAGTCGTTATACTGTTCGCAGCATCAACCGAGGAGCGACCCGATGGGGATCGAACTACTCCCGTGGCATTGGATCGTGTTCGGGATTGCGCTCGCGATCAGCGAGATCTTCGTCGCGACGTTTTTCATCCTGTGGTTCGGCGCCGCCGCAGTCCTGGTTGGCATCGCGCTGTTGTTCATGCCGGACCTGTCCCTGAGCGCGCAAATATTGTGGTGGACAATCCTCTCCGCCGTACTCGCAGTGGGCTGGTTCAAATACCTGAAACCGCTGTCGATCGACAGAACGAAAGCCGGTCTCTCGAAAGAAGCGATCATCGGCGAAGTCGGCCAGGTGCTTGTCGTGCCGACGGCGGAGAAGCGCGGCAGGTTGCGCTTCCCGGCGCCGATACTGGGCAGCGATGAGTGGATCATCATCTCGCGGGACGAACTCGCGATTGGCGACAGGGTCAGCGTGAAGGATGTTTCGGGCAACTCCCTGATCGTGGAAAAGTTCATTTCCACGATCGCGGAGTGACCGCGTAAGCGGCACCGTGGGGTGCCACCTGAACTAGACGGACCTTCCTCGACGGAAGCGTCCGCGGAGCGCAACTATGCAACCAGGACTATTCATTACGCTGGCGATCAGCGTGTTCGTCATCATCACGGCACTGAAAGGTGTCCGCCAGGTACCCCAGGGTTACAAATGGGTGGTGCAGCGCCTCGGCAAATTCAACACTTCCCTCAACCCGGGATTGAACTTCATCATCCCCTACATCGACGTCGTCGCCTACAAGATCACAACGAAGGACATCGTCCTCGACATCCCCTCACAGGAAGTCATCACGAAGGACAACGCGGTGCTCATCACGAACGCCGTTGCCTATATCAACATCATCGCGCCAGAAAAAGCCGTCTACGGCGTGGAAGATTACGTCCTCGCAATTCAGACGCTGGTGCAGACTTCGCTGCGCTCGATCGTCGGTGAAATGACGCTGGACGACGCGCTGTCGTCGCGCGAACACATCAAGGCGAAACTGAAAGCGGCAATCTCCGACGATATCGCGGACTGGGGCATTACTCTGAAGACGGTGGAAATCCAGGACGTAAACCCGTCCGCCACCATGCAGCATGCGATGGAAGAGCAAGCCGCGGCGGAGCGCGCCCGTCGCGCGACGGTTACGCGTGCCGACGGCGAGAAGCAAGCGGCCATCCTCGAAGCGGAAGGGAACCTTGAAGCGTCCAAGCGCGAAGCGGAAGCGCAGGTAATCCTTGCGAAAGCGAGCCAGCAGGCAATCGCGCTCGTCAGCGAGGCGATCGGTGAAAAGGAAATGCCGGTTGTCTACCTGCTCGGCGAGAAGTACATGAGTTCATTGCAGAACCTGTCGAAATCGGACAACGCAAAGTCGGTGGTCTTCCCCGCCGATATTCCCGCGGCGATTCGCGGCATGATGGGCAAGAACTAGGGGCGCGCTTTCAGATCGCGGCCGAGAGCCGTGACGCTCACGATCTGAATGCGCGGGTGCGGCGGACCCTCAGTTCGGTGACCGTCGGCGGATACCGATCAGCCCCGCCAGCGCCGGCATCAGCAGCCATGCCGCGGCCGGGAGTGGCACTGCGGCCGGTGTGATCGTTGCCGTGGCGACAAAGCTCGGTTCAATTGAACCGGCGAAATTCGACACCACCACCTCAACGAGTTCAACTGCATTCGTCCCCGTATTCGTAATGCGAAAACTTCCGTTCAGGTCGCCAAAAAGGTCGTCATTGCTGCCAATATAGTCAGGCCCGCCGCTGAACAGGTTCGGAAAAGCGGCACTGAAAACCTGTTGCGTTCCAGCGATATCTTCGTAAGCAGTGAAGGTCAGATCCGCCTGCGGCCCGACAAAATTAACCAGCGCACCGACGTCCCAGAAAAAATCCGTCGGCTTGAAGGCACTGCCCTCGGAAACGAGGGAGAATGACGCGAAATACGCGTCCCCCGAGTTTAATGTCACCGCCGAATTTGCCGCAAAGCTGGTCGCCAATAGCGCGGCTGCGAGAAATAATTTACGCATGCGATTATCCCTAATTTAGTGGTTATTATGTTTTCGTTGCCGCGCTGTCCGCTGGCGGTACGAGTCACGATCCGGAAATTTCAGAACGGTTTGCGATGGTGGATTCCGCCCTGCATCAACCCGCGTGTTATTCGCTTGCTTTGCCTCACGGCGCAGACGCTTGTGAGGGCGTCAGTTTGCACAGCTTCGGCACGGCGTGATCGAGTATCCATAAACCGGTAGCGCGATTCAAGGCGCCGGCACCGTAAAAAACGGTAATACCGCGCAAGCACGCACCTCACCCCGGTTTGGCGATGCCGCGCAGCGGGCAGACGCACGTGATGCCGCTGCTCATAAACCCATCTGGCGTACGGCGAGGTCGCGCATGATCTCGGCGGAGCCGCCGCCGATAGTCATCACTTTCGTTTCGCGATAAATCCGCTCCACCGGATTCCCGCGCAGGTAACCCGCGCCGCCGAAGATTTGCATCGCTTCATTCGCACAATACTCGAGCGCGGCGGAACAGAAGAATTTCGCCTTGCAGATTTCCGCCACCGGCATATTGCCGTCGTTCACGTTCCAGCAAATCTGATTGAGCAACCCTGCCATCGCGTCGATGCGCGAGGACATCTCGGCAATCTTGTGTCGAATCACCTGGTGTCGGATCAGGGGCTGGCCGAACGTTTCGCGCGTCTGTGCATAAGCGATACTTTCGTCGAGACAACGGCGCGCCATACCGAGCATCTGCGCGGCCATGTACAGGCGTTCATAGTTGAAATTGTTCATGATCGCGAGAAAGCCCCGATCCTGCTCGCCCATCAGGTTCGCGGCCGGCACCCGGCAATCATCGAAATACAGGGTTGCCGTATCCGACGACCACCAGCCCATTTTTCGCTCGATCGCCGTGCGCGAGAATCCCGGCGTATCCGCTTCGACAAAGAACAGCGAAATGCCGGCAACCCCGGGTTTCCCGGTCCGGGCCGCGATGACGAAATAGTGCGCCTTCATCCCGCCGGTGATAAACGTTTTTGAACCGTTGATGACGAACTCGTCGCCGACCCGCTCGGCGCGCGTGCGCAGATTCGCGACATCCGAGCCGCCTGACGCCTCCGTTATGCCGAGCGCACCACCGGCCTTGCCGGAGAGAATTTCCGGTAAGGCACGCAACTTGATTGCCTCCGCGGCAAGCGCGCTCAGCGGTCCGACCATGATGCTGCGCGAGGCGATACTCGCGACGACGCCGCCGATCCCGCCATACCCGAATGCTTCCGCCGATGCCGTACGCATGAATGCGTCGTCGAAGCCGAGGCCCCCGTAGGCCTCATCGATGCCGAAGCCGAACAGACCGAGCGCACACGCCTGCTCGTGGAGCGACCACGGGAACGTTCCGGCCTCGTCCCATTCATCAGCATGCGGCTCGATTTCCTGACGTACGAAGCGTGTGACGGCATCGCGAAACGACCTGCGCTCGTCGTTATCGAACGGATTCTTCACAGCACGCCCTCGTTACGCAGGTGCGCGATATCATCATCGCCGAGGCCACGTTCGCGCAGCACCGCTTCGGTGTGTTCGCCGAGTGCGGGGGCGCTGGCGCGAACGCGCGCGGGGGTTGCAGCGAAGCGGATCGTCGGCCCGACGATGGTGTAGCGCTTTGCATTCGTGTGCTCGATTTCCACGAGATAGCCGTTCGCCCAGGGTTGCGGGTCGTCGAGAATGTCCGCGTAATTGTTAACCCGGCCGACATGCAGATCGCGCTCGCGAAAAAACGCAATCCATTCATCGCTTGTGCGTTCGGCAATGCGGTTGCGAATTTCCGCATCAAGATGACGCGCATCGAGCATGAACGCGTCGCCGCCGTCCCCGGCGTCGATCCCGAGCGCGGCGAGAAAGCCCTGTTGCTGCTTTGGCCCAAGCACGCCGAGCGCGATGTGCCCGTCGCGCGTCGCGTAACTGCCCCACACGCTGCCGGTGCCACCAACCGTCGGATGACTCGTACCGCCCTTGCCCGGAAGTTTGCGCGTTTTCGCAAACTGGCTGATTTCCCATGACTGCAAAGCCATCTGACAACCATACAGAGACACCCCCACCTGCTGTCCGTAACCGTGGCGCTCGCGCGCGAGCAAACCGCCGAGCACGGCTGTGCACAAGGTCATTGCCGCGCTCTGATCGCCAATCGCGGCGCCCACGGGGTAGGCGTCACCATCCGGGCCGGTGGTGCTCATGATGCCGCCGACCGCCTGGGCGTGAATATCGAAGCCGGCCATGTCGTGCATCGGACCCACATCGCCGAAAGCGGACGCTGAGGCATAGACGACCTGCTCGTTCACCGCGCGCACAGCCTCGTAGCCGAGTCCAAGTGCCGTCGCGGTGCCGGGCCGGAAATTCTCGACGACCACATCGCACTGCGCGGCGAGCCGCAAGACCGCGTCGCGTCCGGCCGGCTTGCGGTAGTCGATCGCGACACTTCGCTTGCCATGGTTCATGGCGAGAAAATACGCGCCGATATCGTCGTCCGGACCCAGAAACACGTAGCGCCCTTCGTCCCCGCGGCCGGGCGTTTCGATCTTGAGCACTTCGGCGCCCATGTCCGCGAGCATGACGGTACAACCCGGCCCGGCCTGGTAGCGGGTCAGGTCGAGGACCCGGATGCCGTCGAGTACGCCTGGTGGTGTGGTGTTGTCGTTCATGTCCGTTCCCCGTTCGCCAATCAGCCCCGGATTCTAGCGCCGTTGCCGCCTGCCTGCCCCGCTTCGCTGTGAGCGCATCCCGCAACGGGCGAAATTGCAGTAGGCTTGCAGGCTTCCCGGCTCGCGGCCGGGGTAGTTGCCGGTAAACCTGCTGGGTTCCTGATACCGGCCAGCGATCATGAGGAAGCACGGTTGGGCGCACATTACTTTCAGCAGAAGACGAAGATCATCGCGACCCTGGGGCCGGCGTGTGACGATGAGGCGGTGCTGCGGAATATGATCGCTGCCGGCATGAATGTCGCCCGGCTGAACCTCTCGCACGGGACGTTCGACGACCATGCGCAACGACTTGCGCGGCTGCGCATGGTGGCCGCCGGGCTCGACGCGAATATCGCCGTCATGGTGGACACTCGCGGCCGCGAAATCCGCACCGGACTCATCGACGGCGGACTCGCCATGCTCCATCCCGGCGATACGTTCACGCTTTACGGCGACCAGCGCGCGGGTAACCCGAGCGGCGTCTCGGTAACCCACCCCACCCTGCACGAACACGTTAAGCTGCGCGATCGGATCCTCCTCGACGACGGCCAGATCGAACTGTCCGTCTCGGCGGTCGCCCTCGAAGGGATCCGCTGTACCGTCGAATGCGGCGGCGAGCTCCGCGACCGCAAGGGTGTGAACCTGCCGGGCAATGCCACGGTGTTCGATTCGATCGATTCCGACGTCGCCGGCGACCTGGAATTCGTCGCCGAACACGACGCCCAGTACGTCGCCGCGTCTTTTATCCGTGACGCTGCCGATATCAATCGTCTGCGCGCGAAACTCGACAGCCTCGGCGCGGACACCCCGATCATCGCGAAAATCGAAAGCCGCGACGGCGTCGATAACCTCGATGAAATCATCGCGGTCGCCGACGGCACGATGGTCGCACGCGGCGATCTCGGGGTGGAGATCGATCTCGCGCGCGGCCCGACCATTCAAAAGCGGATCATTCGCAGTACGGTCACGAACGGCAAACCCGTGATCACCGCGACCCAGATGCTCGACTCGATGGAACGCAATCCGCGCCCCACGCGCGCCGAAGTCAGCGACGTTGCGAACGCGATTCTCGACGGCACCTCGGCGGTCATGCTGTCGGGCGAGACCGCGGTCGGCGCCTATCCGGTCGAGGCAGTGCGCACGCTGGGGGAACTGGCGCGCGAAGCCGAAGCTGGCTTGAGCGAGTTCGGTCATTTGCAGCAGATCCTGCCGCACGCCTCCGATCGAGTGACCGACGCGGTCGCGCAAGCGGCGATCACGATGGCGAAGCACCTGAACGCCGCAGCGATCGTCGCGCTGACGGAAACCGGCTTTACCTCGCGCCTGATTTCAAAGTACCGACCCGGCTGCCCGATCCTTGCGATCTCCTCGGCCGAGCGCGTCGTGTGCCGACTCGCGATGAACTGGGGGGTCACCGCGATCCATTACGATGCCGACGGCGGTGACGACGAACGCCTCGCATTCGCGCTGCGCACGGCTCGCGCAGCCGGGTTCGCGCGCAGCGGCGATGTCGTGATTGCAACCACCGGCAGCCATCAACGCGCCGGCAGTACGGATCTGATCCGGGTCCTCACCCTGGATTAAACCGCGTTGCCGCAGGCGACGCTCGTCGCCCCAGCGACGAACAGTGCCGGCCGGTGACGATGACCGCGCGCGCCGAAGGCGTACACTATTGCGCACCGGCTCAACAGTTTTTACGGGGATCTTGTATGTACGAAACGAAATTCGGCCTGTTCATGGTGCCGTCGGACATTGCCCAGGCACAGGCGCTTGCGCAACAGGCCCAGGCGCGGGGTTTCTACTCCGTGTCGCACAACGATCACTTCTACTCGCCACTGGGTAATCCGCAGTCACCGCAGCTTGAATGCTTTACCGTGCTGACCGCGATCGCCGCGGTAACGGAAACCATCAAACTCGCGCCCGCGGTACTCGCCGCCTCATTCCGCACCCCGCCCCTGCTCGCGAAGATCGCCACCTCACTCGACATCGCGAGTAACGGGCGCTTCATCTGCGGTCTCGGCGCTGGCTGGCAGGGGCCGGAATACGAAGCCCATGGCTACGCGTTTCCGCCGCTGAAACAACGACTCGAGGAACTCGAGGAAACGATTGGCGTACTGAAAGCCATGTGGACGCAGGACGAACCTGCGTTCTCCGGCAAGCATTTCAACGTGCACCATGCGTACAACAACCCGCGTGCAATCCAGCAACCGCATCCGCCGATCATGCTCGGCGGCTCCGGCACCGGACTGCTGCGTATTGCCGCGCGACATGCGGATATCCTGAACATCATTCCACCAACCGGGAACAACAAGGATTTCATCAACGACCCGGTAGCGACGGTCAAGTTCGATACGGCGACGCTGAAAAGCCGGATTGCGAAACTGCGCGAATGCTGCGATGAGGTCGGCCGTGATCCGGCGGCTATCGAACTCGGCGGACTGTCGTTCGTTGCGCTGTCG
This sequence comes from Gammaproteobacteria bacterium, assembly GCA_965216305.1. GTDB lineage: Bacteria > Pseudomonadota > Gammaproteobacteria > UBA11873. Next base: position 2,922,792 of record OZ244144.1, read on the forward strand.
GAGGATCCGAATGATCCGGCCCTGCGGGAAGTCGCGACGCAGCTCGGGTTTCCCGATTACGCGTCCGCGCAACGCGCGCCGGTGGCATTAATCGGCACCCCGGACGAAGTGAAACGCGAACTCGCCGAGCGAATTGACGATACCGGCCTGTCCTATTTCATCATCGCGACGGCGTCGCCGGCGTCATTTGAACTGTTCTGCGACGAGGTGATGCCTGCCTTCACGCGCTGAATTCCCGCGCCCGCAACCTGTTTCGCGGCCGCGTTGCGATTTTGCCAGACGCGGCCGCGAACGATGCCCCGTCAGTCGCAACCTTCCGGGTCGTAGCCAAGGTCTGCCTCTTCGAGCGCGGTAAGCGGTCGAAAACCGAGCACTTCGGCTTCCGCAAACTGCGCCGTATCGATGCCGTGGATATTGATATGCAGCGTCTCGGATCCGCATAAGGCGGGCGACATCGTGCCGGTGATCAGGGCACAGCTGGAGGAAAACACCCGGATCCCGGATTCCTCGAGCGCCGCTTTCGTATCGTCGAGCGTGCGTCCGGTAGTGTCCTCACACTGCTCGCGTCCCTTGGAAATGAACACACGGGCTACTTCAATCTCTTTCTGTTCCACCACGCGCACCTCGGTATCGTCGTCCGACAACAGGGAACAGCCCGAGGCGATCAGCGCCAGCATCATTGCCGTCAACAGGGTTACGCTTTTCAAAGTCCGGTACTCTCCTTAAGATTCAACAAACGCCGGGGGCGGCGCGGGCGGCGCTCAGTCTAACCGCGATCAGGGGAAATAAGAAAATGCTCATAACGAACAACAAGAGGTTTGCTCATGCATCCCGATGACGTCATGCAGTGGCGCCAGGATAACGTCCCGGCTTACAACGCGAATCCGCTGAAACTCGGCGTTTTCGGCACGAATTGCAGTAACGGCTGTACGATGACGCACGCCGAAACAAGCTTTGTCCCCACCTACGAACACAATGTAAAAATCGCCCGGCTCGCCGATCGCCTCGGGTTCGAAATGCTCGTCCCGGTGGGGCGCTGGAAGCATTTCGGCGGCTCGACGAAGTTCAACGAAAACAACCTCGAGGTGTATACCTGGGCGACGGCGATGGCGTGCAACACGGAGCGCATCATGGTGTGCGCGACGTCGCACACCCCGACGGTGCATCCACTGTTCGCGGCGAAACAGGGCGCGAGTATCGACAATATCTCCGGGGGCCGCTTCGGACTGAATATCGTCTGCGGCTGGTTTCGTCCGGAGATCGAGATGTTCGGTTTCAGCCAGCTGCCACACGACGAGCGCTATGCAATGGCGTCGGACTGGCTGGCCTGCGTGAAGCGCGCATGGACCGAGCAGGATTTCGATCACAAGGGACCGTATTTCACCATCAACGATGGCTATCTGTCGCCGAAGCCGATACAACAACCGCATCCGGTGCTGCTGAATGCGGGTAATTCGGAAGAAGGCCGTGAATTCTCGGCGCGTGAAGTGGACTTTAATTTCATCACGATCGCGACGGCCGAACAGGGTGGCGAACTCGTACGCGACATTCACCGGCGCGCGGCGGCATACAAGCGCCAGTGCGGCGTGATGAGTTTCGCGCTCGTGTGCTGTCGTGATACCGAGGAAGAAGCGAAAGCGCTGTACCAGCACATCGTCGACGAAGGTGACTGGGAAGCCGCGCGCAACATCATGAGCCTGCTCGGCATGGAGAGTGAGTCATTCAACGAACAGGTCAAGCACTTCAGCGAACGCTTCATCGCCGGCTGGGGCGGCTACCCGCTCGTAGGCACGCCCGAGCAGGTGGTCGACAAGATGAAGGAATTACACGACCTCGGGGTCGAGGGTCTGATCCTGGCGTGGCTCGATTACCACGAAGAGATGCAATACTTTGGTGAGCGCGTGCTCCCGCTGATGGTCCAGGCCGGGCTGCGTATCGACCCGGGCTAGATTTTTGTTCAGTGCACGCTGACGGCCGCGTCGCGGGCGGCGATGATGCGTTTCTGCACGCGTTTGCGTGCAACCCCGGCGGCGTTCGGTGTGACGTTGTCACTCATCATCCGCAGGTAGTCGTTTGCGCCCTCATTACCGCCCTCGCGTGCGTGGTAGAGCCAGCCGTATGCCTGGTGGTTGTCCGGCGTTACGCCGAGACCGCGCAGATACATCACGCCGAGATTGCGCTGCGCGCCAGGATGCCCGGCAAGCGCCGCGCGCTCGAACCATTTGAATGCTTCGGGGAAATCCCGCTCGACCCCGGCGCCAAGGTAATAATGCATGCCGAGATAATTGATAGCGACGACGTCGCCATTGTTTGCCCGCGCGCTGAACAGCGCAAAAGCCTCGTCGTACTCACCCTGTTCGAACAGGGCGGCAGCATCCGGCTTCGCGCCGCAGGCCGCCAGTAGCGCGACAATGGCCACGGTCAGCGTGGCTCGTGCAAGGCGCGCAACAGCCTCGAGGTGTGACCGCGGCCCATCACCGCGGCGCGGGGATAATAACCCTGTGTATTGCATGCTCGCCTCGTGTCCGCACCCGGCGGTTACGATGCCGGAACAGGGACGAAAGCGCAAACCGGCAGCGGCCGGATTTGCCTGCGATAACCGGGCGGATAATGCTAACCTTGGCGTTCAACAGAATCGATACGAGGCGCGATATGAGTTCAGAACTGGCGTTTATGGGACTGGTGGATATCGGCAAGCTCATCAGCAAGCGCAAACTGTCTTCACTCGAAGCCACGCAATCCAGCCTCGATCGTATCGAACAGCTCGATCCGAAACTAAAAAGTTATGTCACGGTGCTGGCGGACTCCGCCCTGAAGGAAGCGCGCCGGGCCGACCGCGAACACAAACAGGGCAAACACCGCGGCCCACTCCACGGCGTGCCGGTCGCGGTGAAGGATTTGTGCGACATGAAGGGCGTCGCCACGACCGCGGGCATTCCGATGTTCCACAAGTCCATCGCCGATCGCGATGCAACGGTTGTGCGCAAACTGCGCGATGCCGGCGCCGTTATTCTCGGCAAGTTGCACCTGACCGAAGGCGCGCTCGCCACGCATCACCCGGATATTCCGCCCCCCCTGAACCCGTGGGTACGTAACCGCTGGAGCGGTGCGTCTTCGAGCGGCACCGGCGTGGCCGTCGCCGCCGGACTCGCTTATGCCGCACTGGGCAGCGATACCGGCGGTTCGATCCGCTTCCCCGCATCCTGCAACGGGGTGGTTGGCCTGAAACCCACGTGGTCGCGCGTGAGTCGCTACGGTGTGTTTCCGCTGTCGGAAACCCTCGACCATGTCGGCCCCCTCGCGCGCACCGTCGAAGACGCCGCCGCGGTACTCGGCGCGATCGCCGGGCGCGACCCGCTCGATCCGACGAGTTCGCCGCTCGACGTACCCGACTATCTTCAGGGCATCCGCTGGGGCGTGAAGAACGTTCGCATCGGCATCGATCGCAAGTACGCCTACGCCGGCGTCGATGCGCAAATCCGCAAAGCGATCGAGCACGCCATCGCGGCGCTGAAAACCGCGGGGGCAACGATCGTTCCATTCAAGATGCCCGCTGTCGATGATGCCCTCGCCGCCTGGGGACCGCTCTGCAGCGCTGACGCCGCACTCGCTCACCGCGCGACGTATCCGTCGAAGAAACGCGGCTATAGCGACATATTCGGCGGTTTCCTGGCCAGCGGCCGCAGCCTCTCGGCGCTCGATTACAGTCGGGCAGAAATCGCCCGGCGCGAATTTCGTGGTGCGATGGACAACGTCTTCCAGTCGATCGATCTGATGATCAAACCGGTTTACACGAAGGTGAACCCCACGGTGCGATCGTTCAATGCGATGTGCGCGAAAGACGGCGGCCTCGACGATCTGATCACGTTCACCGCACCGGACGACATCACCGGACAGCCGACAATCACCTTACCGGCGGGCCTCGACAAGAACGGGTCACCGCTGTCGCTGCAACTCGTCGGGCGCCATTTCGAGGAAGCGCTGCTGTGTCGAGCCGGGCGGATCTGGCAGAACGAAATCGAGTGGACCCGCGCTCGACCGCCCCTCGCGCCGTAATCGCGCGGGTGCGGCAATAGCGCCGGTCGCTGCGTGATCACAGCCGGCCCCGACGGCCGGCTGCGCACATCCGCGCCTAGTCGAAAATGATCAACTGGCGGATCGTTTCGCCGGCACTCAGCTTGTCAAAGCCTTCGTTAACCTGATCGAGCGTGATCTTCTCACTCATGAGCCGGTCCACCGGCAAGGTGCCGGCCTCGAACATCTCGATGTAATCCGGAATGTCGCGCTTCGGCACGCAACTGCCGAGGTAGCTGCCCTTGATCGTGCGTTCCTCCGCGACAAGGTTCACGTGCTGCACCGAGAAGTGACTTTTTGGATCCGACAAACCGCTAGACACCGTCGTGCCACCGCGGCGGGTAAGCATGTAGGACAGTTCCATCGCTTTTTCGGAGCCAACGCATTCAAATGCGTAGTCACCGCCGCCGCCAGTCGCCGCCTTCACTTTTTCAACGATCTCAGGGTCGTCGGCGCGGAACACCGCGTCGGCACCGAGATCGAGCGCCATGTCGAGCTTGCTTTGCAACAGGTCAACCCCGATCGTCTTGCGTGCGCCACCGGCGATTGCACCGAGTAGCGCGGCAAGCCCGGTACCGCCGAGCCCGACGATAACCGCGGTTGATCCCATTTTCATCGCCGCCGTATTGGCGACGGCGCCAACCCCGGTGATCACCGCACAGCCGAACAGCGCAGCCTGATCAAGCGGTAGCTGCTTGTGTACTTTCACAAGTGAGCATTGCGAGACCACAGCGTACTCGGCGAAACACGACACGCCAACGTGGTGCGTTACGTACTCGCCGTTGAGCCGGATCCGACGCTGATTGCCAAGCAAGGTGCCGGCACCGTTCGCCGCCGCGCCGGGTTCACACAATGCCGGCCGGCCTTCGTTGCACGGCACGCAGGCGCCGCAACTCGGCACGAATACAAACACGACGTGGTCGCCGCGTTCAAGCCCGCTGACCCCGGGCCCGACCTCTTCCACCACGCCCGACGCCTCGTGCCCGATCACCATCGGCAAGGGCCGCGGCCGCGAGCCATTGACCACCGACAAATCCGAATGGCACAGGCCGGCGGCCGCAATCTTTACGAGCACTTCGCCGGCGCCCGGCGGGTCAAGTTCGATTTCCTCAATACGGATCGGTTTCGATTCCGCATAAGGCGAGGCTGATCCCATTTCGTGCAGTACGGCGGCGCGACATTTCACTGATATTCTCCAACGGCTATGGCTTGTTCGAGCGCGATTGTAACGCAGCCGATCGGCCGCCGCAGGGCGTGGACTTAGCCGCTAACGTGATTGACACTAGCGTCCATGAAGTTGTTTCCAGACGGTTGCAATCCGCCGCTCGCGGCGTCCGGCCGTCACGCCGCTGTCGCGCTGCTGAGCCTGTGCCTGTCGTTGCCGGCTGCCGGCTACACGACCCGGGCCGAGCTTGGCCGCGCGCTGTTTTTCGATGCAAACCTGTCCGCGGGGCGCACCCAGTCGTGCGCCAGCTGTCACGATCCGGGCGCCGCGTTCCGTGACCCGCGCGACAACGGGATCGGCGGGGCGGCCTCGCTCGGCGCCGACGGTCTTTCGCTCGGCGACCGCAATGCGCCTTCGATCACGTACGCGGCACAAACACCGGGATTTCACCGCGACCCCGACGGCCATTACCGCGGCGGACTGTTTCATGACGGCCGCAGTGCGACCCTCGCGCACCAGGCCGTGGAACCCATCACGAATCCGCTCGAGATGGCGCAGGCCGATGCGGCGGCTATCGTCGCCCGTGTGCGCGAAAATCCGGCTTACGTGGACGCCGTCGCCGCGCTATATGGCGCGGCCGTATGGTCACGTCCCGAGAAGGTCCTAACAGCCATTGGCGACAGTCTCGCGGCGTTCGAGCAAACCGCGGAGTTCCAGCCTTACGATTCGAAATACGACCGCTACCTGCGGGGCGAATACACCCTGAGCGCGCTCGAGGAAATGGGCCGCAGCCTGTTTTTCTCACCGCTGACGAACTGCTCAACGTGCCATTTGCGGAACCGCTCGTCGCTGCACACACGCGAGACGTTCACGAATTACCGCTATCACAACATCGGCGTACCGGTGAACCGATCGCTACGCGCACGCAACGGCCTCGGTGATACGCACCGCGACCCGGGTGTACTCGCCAACCCGGCGGTCAACGATCCGGCGCTGGCCGGCAAGTTCAAGGTACCATCACTGCGCAACGTCGCGGTCACCGCACCCTACATGCACAACGGGGTTTTCCGTGATTTGAGCACCGCGATCGTGTTCTACAACAAGTACACGGTAAACAGCCGCCAGAGCCGTACGAACCCGGAGACTGGTGAACCCTGGGCTGAGACGGAATTTCCGCACACGGTGGACACGGATTTGCTGTCGCAGGGGCAGCCGATCGACGGCGGGCGCGCACAAGCGTTGATCGCATTCCTCAAGACGCTCACGGATGCGCGCTACGAACACCTCCTCAACCCGGGCGAGGAGGTCCCGTCGAAGCCGTAAATCAGTTAGCATAAGACGCTTCCGCGCGTTCTGAACAAAGGAATCAGCTATGGTGCAAGCACTGCACAAACCGTCCGATATCCGGGCACTCGTGAGCGATGAAGAATGGCAGGTGCGCGTCGATCTCGCGGCCGCCTACCGTCTTGTCGACCATTTCGGCTGGACCGATCTGATCTTCACGCATCTGTCCGCGCGCGTGCCCGGCCCCGAGCACCATTTCCTGATCAACCCGTACGGCATGATGTTCGACGAAGTCACGGCATCGGATCTCGTCAAGATCGACCTCGACGGCAATGTCGTCCTGTCCGCCGGCTATGATGTCAATCCCGCGGGATTTTGCATCCACAGCGCGATACACATGGCGCGCGAGGATGCGAAAGCCGTAATGCATCTGCACACCGATGACGGGGTCGCCGTATCGACCATGGCCGACGGTCTCATGCCGATCACGCAAACCGCCATGGTGATTCACAACGAAGTGGCGTATCACGAATACGAAGGCGTCGCACTCGACCTCAGCGAGCGCGAGCGGCTCGTCGCCGACATCGGCAACAAGCGCTTGCTGCTGCTGCGTAATCACGGCACGCTCGCGGTGGGCGAGAACGTGTCGGATTGCTTCCTCATGCTGTACACGCTCGAACGCGCCTGCACGATGCAGGTCCGCACGCTCGCCGGCGGGGTCGATATCTACCGGCCATCACAGGCCGCGCTCGAGACGACCCGCCGACAGGGTGAAAGCCTGATGGTGCCGGGTGCGCTCGATGAACTCGCCTGGCCGGCCCTGTTGCGCATGCTCGATCGTAAATGCCCGGATTTTCGCCACTAGGCGTATTTTTGGCATTGCGACGGGGTTCCCTCGTCATATCTCATGCGCTCACGGTGACCCCGCCGCAGTCCCGGGCCGGGGCTGCTCGCCGCCTGGCCGGGCGCCCGAACGGCCAGCGGATCGCCCGCCCGGCAACGGCCGGAAGACACCGAAACACTAACGATCTCCGAAGTCACCCGGTGAATACTGTCCCCGAGCCGCGGTAATATCCCGACGGCGCTGCTTCATCGATGACCTCGTGGCCCGCCGGGAGCCGGCAGGACACGCCGGTTTGTCAGCATTCTTTACACTTCGGTGTTCGCGATCCGGGCGAATTTCTTGCGTTCTTTACAGACCAGCCGTGCGAGCCACTGTTTTCGTCGGGTATGTTTCTTGCATCGTCATTTCCCGAACGAGGACCAATTTCGGTTCTTCACGAACCAGGTGTAAAACCATGCTGATCCGCTCCCTGTCCATAATTTTCTGCCTGTGCACGGCGCTCCCGGCAAGTGCGGTACCGATCGTATTTTCCGGCACCGATGTCGGTGTTGCGACGACAAATTCAGACCAGGCGTTCGCAAACTGGTCGGCCAGCGTCGGTTCGTTCACAACCGATAACCTCGATGGTCTCGCCGGCACGTTCGGGGGCGGCGGCAGTGTCACCTCATCGCTCGGCAACAGCTACTCCACCCCCGATGACCTGCTCGGTACTTTGAACCTTACGTTCGGCGTACTCGACGGCGTGAGCCTGCGGCTTACCCGCATTGGTGCCCTGACGGAACTGAACTGGCAACCCCTGGTTCCGGTCGACGCGTTCGGCTTTTTCTCGCGCAATCATTTCGGCGGTACGGTGACGATCGCATTCAACGACGGTGCGGTACGCTCCTACCAGTTGACTGCCGCCGGGCCGGCGGGGCCTGGCGATAATCTGTTCTGGGGCGTTGATGGGCTCGATAATGCGATCGCGAGCGTCACCATCACCTCGACGGACCCGCAGACCCCGTCCGCGAATTCCTTCTACGACCGCTTCGTCTATGTCGGTGCAGCCGATATTCCGGAACCCGCTACGCTCGGGCTGGTATTAGCCGGCCTCGCCGCGCTGCGCCGATCGCGACCGGCTACGACCGTAATCTGAATCCCGCCAGTCAGGCGGCACCTACCCCCGGCATGCCGGGCGCACCCGTTCGTGCGCGCCGCGCCCGGCTTGCCAACACCCCTGTCACCCGCCATGCCGGCAACGTGCCGGCGCAGGGCCTCCGACGAGCAAGCACGGGGCTGCGCTGCCTGCGCCCGGCGCAAGTCGCGGACAGGCCGCCGCACCCTGATCCGCCTGCCAGTGCGCAGACGTATATACACTACCCGTATCGCACTGGCCTCAGCACCGCTCATTCATCATGCCCGCAGCTTCGAGGGAACCGCCAACCGTCCTGTTCTGGTTCAGACAGGATCTGCGCCTGCACGACAATCCCGGCCTGTGCGCCGCGGTGGCCGCCGGTCGGGTGCTGCCAATCTATATTCTTGATGACGACAACGCAGGTCCACACCGTCCGGGCGCCGCCAGCCGCTGGTGGCTGCATCATTGTCTGCGTGCACTCGATGCGTCGCTCGGCGGGTCCCTGCTCGCGCTGGCGGGCGAACCGGAAATCGTACTGCGGCGTCTGCTCGACCGCTATCCAATCACCGCCGTGTACTGGAACCGCTGTTACGAGCCGTGGCGGGTGGGCCGCGACCAGGCGCTGAAACAGACACTCAGCGCCGCCGGGGTCGAGGTCCAGAGCTTCAACGGCTCACTGCTGTGGGAACCGTGGGAAGTCCTGAAAGCCGACGGCGATCCGTACCGCGTCTTCACCCCCTTCTTTCGCAAGCGCTGCCTCACCGCACCGCCGCCGCGGGAACCACTCCCGCGCCCGTCGACAAGCGGCTTCGCGCGCACGAATGAAGCAGAGAATTCGCTCGACGCGCTTGAACTGCTGCCGCGCACGCGCTGGGATCGCAAGCTCGAGCCTCACTGGGAAATCGGCGAAGCGGGCGCGCGAGCTCGCCTCGATAATTTTCTCGACCGCGGTCTCGATGCCTACGCCGATGGGCGCAATTTTCCGGCCCGCGCCTGCGTGTCACGACTGTCGCCATCGCTGCACTTCGGTGAACTGTCGCCAAACACGGCGTGGCATGCTGTACGGGGCGAGCGTGATGATCGGAATGTGGATGTATTCTGCAGCGAACTCGGCTGGCGCGAGTTCTCGCACAGCCTGTTGTATCACTTCCCCCGGTTACCGCACGACAATCTGCAGCCGCGCTTCGATGCGTTCCCGTGGCGTGACAACGACGAGGACCTCGCGCGCTGGCAACGCGGCACCACCGGTTACCCGATCGTTGACGCCGGCATGCGGGAATTATGGCAAACCGGCTACATGCATAATCGCGTCCGCATGATCGTGGGTTCATTCCTGGTGAAAAACCTTTTGTTGCACTGGCACGCAGGTGAACGCTGGTTCTGGGACTGCCTTGTCGATGCCGACATGGCGAACAATAGCGCGAGCTGGCAATGGATCGCCGGCTGCGGTGCCGATGCCGCACCATTTTTTCGAATCTTCAATCCCGTTACCCAGGGACAGAAGTTCGATCCGGATGGGCGCTATACGAGAACTTACTGCCCGGAACTTGCGCAGCTGCCGGACAAATTCCTGCATTGCCCATGGCTCGCGCCGGCGCACGTTCTGGCGCAGGCAGGGGTTGAGCCCGGGCAGGATTATCCGCCCCCGATGGTCGATTTGAAGGCCTCGCGCGAGCGGGCGCTTGACGCGTTCAAGGCCATGCCGAAGGCCTGAACCGTGCACCAAACGGTCGCTGAAACCGGGATCCGCAATCTCGTTATCGTGCTCGGCGATCAACTGAGTATCGACGCGGCGGCATTCGATGGTTTCGATCCGAAGACCGATGCGGTGTGGATGGCTGAGCTCGCCGGTGAGGCGGAACTCGTATGGTCGCACCAGGCCCGCATTGTGCTGTTCATCGCCGCGATGCGCCACTTTCGCGCCACCTTGCTGTCACGGGGTTTTCCGCTCCACTACGTCAACATCGACGACGCAGATAACCCGGGTACGATTGAGCGAGCACTCACCGCGGCAATCGTGGCACTGCGTCCGCAACGCCTCGTTATGTGCCAGGCCGGCGAATGGCGAGTGCACGCGGCGATCACCACCACCGCGCGCAGCCTGCAACTGACGCTCGAAGTCCGCCCCGACCGGCACTTCCTGTGCTCACCGGAAACGTTCGAACGCCACGCAAGCGGGCGCCGGCAGTTACGCCTCGAGTATTTCTACCGCGAGCTGCGCCGACAAACCGGCGTGCTCATGGACGGTGCGAAACCGCTGGGTGGACAGTGGAATTTCGATCCCGCCAACCGGCGCGCATTACCGAAATCGGGCCCTCCCGCGTTACCGCCCGCGCACACGTTCCCGCCGGATCGAATCACGCGTGACGTAATCACCATCGTGCGCGAGCGCTTCGCCGCTCATCCCGGATCTCTGGAATCGTTTTCCTGGCCGCTTACCGCTGACGCGGCGCGGATCGCACTCGCGGACTTTATCGAACACCGCCTGCCGCTTTTTGGCGATTACCAGGACGCCATGTGGACTGGTGAACCCTGGCTTTATCATTCGCGCCTGTCTGCGGCTTTGAATCTGAAATTGCTTGATCCGCGCACCGTCATTGCGGCCGCCGAAGACGCGTGGCACAACGGGCATGCGCCGCTGAATGCAGTCGAAGGGTTCATTCGCCAGATCCTCGGCTGGCGCGAATATGTGCGTGGCATCTACTGGCGCCTGATGCCCGCGTACAGCGAACGCAATGCGCTGGCGGCGCAGGCACCGCTGCCGGCGTTCTTCTGGACCGGCGAGACGCCCATGCGCTGTCTCAACGACACGATCCGGCAAACGCTCGCGCACGGCTACGCGCATCATATTCAGCGACTCATGGTGACCGGCTTGTTCGGCTTACTGTTCGGTGTCGCGCCGAAAGCCATGCACGAGTGGTATCTCGCGGTCTACGTCGACGCCGTTGAATGGGTCGAACTGCCGAACACGCTCGGCATGAGCCAATATGCTGATGGCGGGGTAATGGCGTCGAAACCGTACGTGGCTACGGGGAACTACATCAAGCGCATGAGTAACTATTGCGCGCAGTGCCCGTATAAGCCGCAGCGCGCAGTGGGTGAGGATGCCTGCCCGTACACCACGCTTTACTGGGATTTTCTCGACCGCCACAAGGTGTCCCTGGCGAACAATCCGCGCATGGCGCTGCAATTGCGGAATCTCGCCCGTAAATCCGGTTCCGAACGCGATGCCATCCGCGAGCACGCGGACCGCCTGCGCACAGCTTTCGGTGCCGGGAAGACCGCGTAATCCTGGTGCATGGCCCCGCGCACGCCGTGGTTTGCGGTCGCCGCCGCGTTGCTGCCGATTTCGCCGCAACGCACAATTCAGAGCGCATTCACGACGCCTGCCGGACAATCAGGCTCGTCATGGCCGCCAGACTACCGGTCTCGCGCCGATGAAGACGCTGTTCATCCGGGATTCAGCGGCGTCCCGGTAGTGTGAATTGTGATGAAAATTGCGCTCGGGACTGGAAATCCACGCCACGCTGCACTAATCTGCGCACCCCATGGAAATCACCGTAAAAAACCTCGGTAAGTTCATCATTGTGTTCGCACTGTGCGTGCCGGTGATGTCATCCGCCGATGAGGCAGCGACCGCGGATCTGCTGGAGACCGCGAATGCCGCGTTTGCATCCCGCGATTTCGCCCGGTCCGCCGCATTGCTCGAGCAACTCCTGTTACTGCAGCCCGAATGCGCGCAATGCGCGCACCTTCTCGGCAGGGCGTACGGTCACATGGCCGAGCAGGCAACGTGGGGACAGGCTATCGGACTCGCGAAGAAAACGCGCCTGGCGCTCGAAAATGCGGTCGCTATCGACCCCTCGAACGCGCCCGCGATTGAGGATCTGATCCGCTACTATCGCCAGGCCCCCGGATTTCTTGGTGGTGATGACGCGAAAGCAGCACAACTCGAACTCCGCCTGCGCCGTCTGCGGGGTGAACTGGCGAGCTAGAACAGACTGCCACGCCGATTCACGAGCCAGGAGCGCCGCTGGCGGCTCCGCGCCCTACGTCACCCCGGAGCCCACCGCGATAATTTCACCGAGCCGTTGGGTCAACAACATGTTCTCCCGGTAATCGATCGGGATCACCACGAGACTCGGCCCTTCCTCGTTGAATGCTGCTTCAAGTTCACCGTGGAGCTCCGCGGCGTTATCCACCGCATGACAATGCCAGCCAAAAGCCGCGGCAAGCAGATCCCAGCGCGGATTTGTGAACTCGAGCTCAGTGTGGCGCCCGAACTCCGCGGTTTGTTTCCACGCGATCAGGCCGTACTCGCAATCTTCCCAGACCATGACGACGAGATTGCAGCCGAGGCGTTTCGCGGTTTCCATCTCCTGCACGTTCATCATGAAGCCAGCGTCACCGGCGATCGCGAGAATCCGCCGTTGCGGGTGTACGAGACTCGCCGCGATAGCGCCGGGTAGCGCAAAGCCCATCGAGCAGAAGCCGTTCGGGATCAGGCAGGTATTGGGCTCGTGGCAATGAAAGTGCCGCGCAATCCACATTTTGTGCGCGCCCACGTCCGACAACAGAATATCGTCCGGACCCAACACAGCGCGCGCATCCCAAATCGCCTTCTGTGGGCGGATACTGCCTTCGGTGGTGTCATTCGCGTGGACCGCGAGTTCCTCACCCATGCGACGTCGCATGTCAGCCTGACCGGCGAGTTCAAACGTTGGCGAGCCGAGGGCCGCGAGGCGTTCGTTCAACATCCACAAGGTATGGGCGAGATCGCCGACGAGTTCCACTTCCGGATGGTAATGCTCGTCGATCTCCGCGGGCAGAAAGTCCGCATGGATGATCGTTTTGTCGCGCCCGGGGTTCCACAGCCGCGGGTGGTACTCCACCATGTCGAAGCCCAGGGTCAACACGAGATCGGCGTCGTCAATGACGAGCGTCGGCAAGTCCTTCGATCCGAGGCCGATCGTATACAGGCAATACGGCGCATCCACATCGACCGCGCCTTTTGCCATGAACGTCGACAGGACGCCGATACCCGTAGTGTCGCAAAACTGGCGCAATTGTTTGCTCGCGCGACGACGGATACACCCGTTACCGGCAATGATGACGGGACGTTTTGCGTTTCGCAGGAGTTCGAAGGCCTTGTCCGTTATCTTGTCGTCCGCCACCGGGCGGCGGTAGCGATGCGGTTGCAGCGGTTGCGCCGAGGTTTCGTGTTCCGCCACGTCCTCCGGTAATTCAATGTGCACGGCGCCCGGCTTTTCCGAGCGCGCGATGCGCACGGACTTACGCACAATCTCCGGGATCGTGTCTGCATTGAATACGGTCGTCGCCCATTTCGTCACCGGGCCGAACATCTCGACGACGTCCATAATCTGGTGGGATTCCTTGTGCAGCCGCGACGTCGAGCCCTGCCCGGTGAGGACAAGCATCGGCGCGCGGTCCATATTCGAATCCGCGACGCCGGTGATCAGGTTTGTCGCCCCTGGTCCCAGCGTGCCGAGACATCCAGCAGGCTGTCCGGTCAGGCGACCGTAGATTTCGGCCATGAACGCAGCACCCTGCTCGTGTCGTGTAAGGATGAAGCGGATGCTGTCGGACGATTCCAGCGACATCATGAAATCCGCGTTTTCTTCGCCCGGGACACCAAAAATATACTCGATGCCCTCGGTTTCGAGGCATCGCACCATCAGATCGGACGCTTTCATTACACAGTATTCCGTTGAGTCATCTGTAAAAGTTAGCGGCCCTTGGCGCGTGATGCTGAACACGACCGGACGCGCGGGGCCTGAGGGCTTGTAATCAAGCGCGAAGGATTGCGGCAGACTGCCTCGTGAGCAATTCAGGCGCGAGGTGATGAGCGCACGGGCTCAGTTGCACTCGCCTGCCTCGTCCTCTTCCTCGTCGCCATCGTCATCGTCGTCATCGCGATCCTGCAGGGCGAGAATCGCGTCGGTGCTTGGATCCTGGAGCAGACCTGAAATATAAACGCCGCTTTGTGCTGTCGGATCGAGCAGTGGATCGAAAAACAGTTGCTCGCAACCGATGCAATTGCCGATGGCGATATCCGCGATACCGCCAAGCGCGAGGAACACCGCGTCTGCATTGAGTCCCTCTCCCGGCGTCAGCTCCGCGGTATCGGCCGTTACATTGAACAACCCGGTCGAGGCGAGCGCCGCGAACGCATTATCAGCGCCCCCGCCGTGAAGCTGGATCGATTGCACATTGACGTTGAGCGCCGTGTACGCGAGCGCAGCGGCGAACGGCGGCAGACCGTCTGGCTCACCCGTGAATTCCGCGAACGCACTGGAGTCGATCGGCAAGGCGGCGGAATCGCCGCCGTCCCCGGCGTAGATTTCGAGCGTCCCGGCATTGATATCCAGCGTACCGAGCGACACGATGGCAGCAAAGGCATCCTCGCCGTAGCCGGCCTGGATCTCGACGCCGCTGGCGTCAATTTGCAGGGAGCTGTTTGCGAACAGCAACGCCGGCTGCGCCCCCATGGTCGTGTCGTTGCCTGCCTGCACGAGCACGTTCTCCGCAGACACCGTCATCGTGTCGGCTGCCACTGTCGTGCCGGTAATGATCACATCGCCGGTACCGGGATTACGGAAATCCACATCAACCCCGTTTGCCGCCGACTCGTTCGCGATCAGGTTCAGGGTTGGCACGCTGAGGATCGCATTGAGATTGATTGAGCGGCCGGCCTGCAGCGTTAACGCGCCGGCCGAAGCGACGATGTTCGCGCCTGCGAGTGTCGTGATGTCGTTGTTCGCCTGCAAGGTAAGACTCGCACCACCATTGAGCAGGTTCAGCAATGCGCCGTTCGTGATAAAGAAATCATCGCCGGGCAGATTCGCGAATGTGAAGCTGGATTGCGGATCGGCGACCACCGAATTCGGATCGAAAAACGCGAACCGACCGGCGTCGATGAGCCCGCCGACGTCCGCATCCGGACTCGCATACAGCAAGCGTCCGTCGGCAAGCGTTTGCGGCGAAAACGCACCGAGACGTTCATCGGCGCTGATTCCGCTCGCGCTTTGCAGCGCGAGGCCCGTGGTGGAACTGATCTGGACGATCCGACCGGCATCGACCAGGCCACCCACGTCCGCATCCGGGCTGCGGATGATATAGCCGCCGGTGACGAACTGCGGGAACAGGTTGCCGAACATTTCTCCGCTGCTGATACCGTTCGTACGCCCCACTTCCTGACCCGTTGCGGTATTCACGAGGACGACCGTGCCGGCGTCCATGAGTCCGCCAACGTCGGCCCCGGGACTGCGGACGAGGCGCAGATCCGTATTCACGAACGTCAAACCGAAGCTGCCGAAATTTTCATTCATGCTCGTGCCGTTGACGCGCGAGATTTCAGCAAACGTGTTGCGATTGAAAAACACCACCGAGCCGGCGTCCATCACCCCGCCCGGATCCGCGTTTGGACTCGCAATCGCGGCCGTGTCGGTGAAAAACGTCGGGAAAAAGGAGCCGAGGCCTTCGTTCGCACTTTTGCCGGAAACCTGGCCGACAACGATATTGCCGCCACCGAGGTTCGTGTTCGTCACCCGGAAAATGGCGCCGGCGCCGGCGAGTCCACCAACGTTGTGCAATGGCGCGCGGACCATGTAGTCCGTGGCGCTGAGAAAGCTCAGTGAGTTACCGAGAAATTCGCCGCTTGCATTGCCGTTGAGCGTACCGAGCACCGCGCCGGTAGTGCCGCTGACGAGACGCAGGCGCCCGGCATCCACAACGCCACCAACATCCGCGTTCGGTACCGGCAGGAAGAAGTTGAAATTCGATGTGGTAACCGGCCCGTTGCTGCCAACCCGATCGCCTGCCACGGCGCCATCGATCCGGTTCAGTATCGTCCCTGTCAGCGTGTCATAGATAACAACGGATCCGGCATCGACGCGACCACCGGGATCGGCGTTTTGACTGCGGAACACAAAGTTACTATTACCGAGGTTCGTGAACCCGGTGCTGCCGAAAAATTCGTTCGCGCTGACCCCATCGATACGGCCGCGGATGATATTGCCCCCGCCGAGGTCGACGGCCGCGGCCTGAACGACGGTACCGGCGTTCGCATTCCCGCCCACCATATGCGTCGTGCTCGTGATGAGAATATCGTTGCCGCCGACGGAAAAGGAATTGATGTTCGAGCCAAGGCCTTCACCGGCGGCGGTACCGTCAACCTGGCCAATCAGAAGCCCGGTACTGCCATCAGCGAGATAGACACTGCCGGCCCCCGCGATGCCGCCTGGCGATGCGCCGGTGGAACTGACGAAATAATTGCCGCTCGAACGCTCGTAGGCGAACGCGGAATTCCCCAGATTTTCGTTCGCGCTCTGGCCAAACAGGCTACCGATAACCGTGCCCGTGGTCGGGTTCGCGAGGATAACGCGACCGGCGTTGATGGCGTTCGTGTCTTCGAACGGACTGAAAAACAGCACGTTACCGGAGCTGAACAAGGTTTGCATGTTACCGCTAATGCCGAGCTGCTCGCCCGCCGTACCCACGATTGCCCAATTCTGCGCGAGCGTCGTCGGGTCGAGCGACACGAGCCGCCCCGAATCGACGCCGCCGGCGTCGCTGTTGAAATCGTTCACGAGAATTTGTCCGGCTAACGAAAACAGGTCGATATCCTGACCGAACAGGTCGTTCGCAAATCCACCGTTCTGTTGCGCGATGGGCGCGCCGGTGTTGCTGACGAGAAAGATCGAACCGGCGTCGGTAAGGCCGCCCGGATCCGCATTCGGCACCGGGATCAGGACGCCACCGGCAACCGCGTGAACGCCCTCGGAGCCCAGTGCATCATTCGTGTTTACCCCGAGCACAGTGTTCAGGATAGACGCGGTGTCCGAACCATTGACGAAGAACACCGCGCCCTGATCGCCCGTGTGTTCCGGCGAGATGATGAGGAAATTATTCGCGCTGCCGAGCGTAAACAAATCGATGTCGCCGAAATCACCGAGGCGCTCGTTCGCCGTATCGCCCTGAACCATCAGCAGCGAGTTACCGCTGGCGTTATCCACGACGAACACGGCGCCAGCATCCGGTGTGCTGCCATTCAGGTAGTTCGGCGCCTGGACCAGATAGTTGCCGTTGGACAGAAACGTGAGCGGGCGATTACCGACGAGATCGCCGTTCTGGGCGCCGCTGACGGAGCCGCTGAGGAAATTCCCGCCCCCGAGATCGACGCTGTCGAACAGTCCGACGAGTCCGGCATCGCCGCCATGCGCGGGGGTGCGCACGATAAGCTTGTCGAAACCGAGATTGAAGTTTTGTTCGGTGGTCGCCGACAGTTGCTCGCTCGGCGTGTCGCCGTCGAACTGGCCGATCGCGCTGCCGGTGGCGCCGTCAACGAGATACAGCGTGCCGGCGTTCGCCATGCCGCCCGGATCGGCGAGCGGGGACGGCGCCCAGTAGTTGCCGTTCGTCGACTCAATGACCTGCAGATTACCGAGAATTTCGTTGTCGCTCGTCCCGTCGAGCCGGCCGATCGGATTACCGGTAGCGCCGTCGGCGAGAATGATACTGCCGGCGTCCGTGAAACCACCAACATCCGCACCCTCACTGAACACGACGTAATCGCCACTGCCGAGGATTTGAAAACCGTCGTTACCGAGCAATTCACCGGTGGAACCGCCCATCACGCGGCCGCGCTCGATGTTGCCGCCACCGAGGTTCACGTTCGCGACCCGAATCAGCGCGCCGGCGTCGGTGAACGCGCCGTTATTGTGTTTCACGCTCGTGATCAGGGCGTCCGGCCCGAACGAGAAGTAGTTGACGTTCGTACCGAGAAACTCGTTCGTATTGTTGCCGTTGACCTTGCCGATGAGATTTCCCGTACCACCATTCACGAGCAACAGCGATCCGGCATCTACCATGCCACCCACATCCGCGTTCGGCACCGGCACGAAGTAATTGCCGTTCGACGACAGCACGAGCGGGTTGCTGCCCACCCCGTCGCCCGCGGCGCTGCCGGAGACGCGGCCGATTTCCATGCCCGTCATCTCATTGACGAGGATCAGCGCGCCCGCGTCCATGAGCCCGCCGACATCCGCGAACGGGCTCCGGATAGCGTAGGTATTTGTCGGCACCCCGAAGAAACTGACCGTCAGGCCGAGTTGCTCGTTGGCGCTGCTGCCCGACACCCGGCCGATCTCCTGGCCGGTATCGTCGTTGAACAGGATCACCGCGCCGCGCATGGAAACGCCGGCATTCGGGCTGCGGAACACGAGATTGCCGTCAGCCACGGTAGACTGGAACAGGCTGCCGAGGCGTTCGTTCGCGGCGGAGCCTTCGAGCAAGCCAAGCAGGTTGCCCTGCGGATCGAACAACAGGATTTCGCCGGCGTCGATCAGGCCACCGACATCGGCGTCCTGATTCCGCACGAGGATGTTGCCATTCGGCAGGATCGAAAAACTGCTGCTGAAGCGATCATTTGCGCTCGGGCTCGGGTCGAGCACTTCGGTGGCGTCGGATCCGGGCACAATCGTAATGTTCTCCGGATCGAGCAGTAACTGGCCGGAACGTCCGTTCAACGCGCCAACGTCGAGCGACCCTTGCAGCACGAGTTGCTCCCTGCCGGAAACCTCGATGAAGCCACCGTCACCGCCGCCGTTGCCGCCGCGGGCGCTCGCATGACCGTGAAATTCCGTGCGCTGATCCGACCACACCGCCACCGTTCCGCCATCGCCGTTGACGCTGGCATCCGCGCTGATCCGGCTCATGCCGTTCACGGTAACCTCGCGCGCAGCGGGCAAGGTATCGGCGCCCTGGATGTCGCCGCCAACACGCACCGCGCCACCGCCGCTCGCGCCGTCCGCGCTGATCCTGACGGCGCCGAGTGCAACAGAGTCACCCAGCACTTCGATACGACCGCCATTGGCCTCGCCGTTCGCGCTTATCTCGCCGGCCAGTACCACGCTCGTACTGGTGGTCTCATCGACGGCTGCGGCCTCGATGCGGATCGTGCCGCCGTCACCGGCGCCGTTCGCGCTGATGACGCTGTCCGCCCCCGTTTCTATCTCGTGACTGGCCAGCAGCGATACGCGGCCGTGTTCATCGACGCTGATGGAATCGGCATTGATCTCACCGGAATGACGGATCGTCCCGGCGAGGATTTCGGCGGACCCGCCGGCCGCAATCAGCTTGCCGAGGTTCACCACTTCGTGGTCGCTGGACTGCACCTCGAAGCTGATATCAGGGTTATCGAGGCTCGTGATCGTGATCGCGTGCCCGGCTGCCAGGATCAACTCACCGCCGGGTGTTTCGATCAAGCCGCTGTTCTCCACGCCATCGACCGTTTCGTTGACGATGCGCGGCGCGAGCAGGATCACTTCGCCCCCCGGTGCCGTCTTGATATAGCCACGGTTCACAATCGATCCCGCCGCTTCGTCGCCGCTGAACGCATAGTGTCCGGCGAGAAAATCCTCGTTTGTAATATTCAGCGTGGACATCACGAGCCCGGCGGTATCGATCGTCGCGCCTTCGCCGACGAGGATGCCGTTGCCGTTGATCAGGAATACGCGCCCGTTCGAGGTGAGGTTGCCGAGCAGTTCCGACATCTGCGTGCCGGTAACGCGATTGAGAATCGCGCTCGCCGCGTTCTGCTGAATGAAGCGCGTGGTTTCGCCCGCGCCAATGCTGAACGATTGCCAGTCGACCACGCTGCCCGGTGAGTTCGTGATCTGCAGGACATTCGCGCCCGGCGTGGTGATGCCGACGTTGCCGTGGATGACGGTCGGGCCAAGTGGATTCGCGCTTGCGACTGCGCACACGCCAAGCGTGGCGCAGAAGGCGATAATGCGGCTTGCCGCTACGGACCGATACATGCGTTCCCACCTCCATCGAGCAGCAGATCCAGTGCGCCGGTGCTACCGCCAATTTCGAGCGCCTGGTAGACCGGATCCTCGGCGAGAAACGCCGGCACTTCCGCTAATTGTTGCGCTTGTCCCGCGCCGACGAAACCTGCTTCGCCTGCTTCGAGCTCGACCGTATTCGCCGGCGTCTGCACGCTGCAATTGCCGACATAACAACTCACGAACAGGCCCTGGCCGGGCGGTTCGCTGGGCGGCGCGGGCGGCAAGGGCACGCTCGCGGGATCCGGTTGGGTGATCGGGATCGGCATGGCCGGAACCGCGAACGGGATTGCGCCCTGTGCATTAACCAGCACGACGTCATCGCCGGCACCCACCGGGTTCTCCCCATCGAAATCGACGAAGCCATCGGTCACGTCGACGAACAGGCCGTCGCCGGCGGGATCCGGCGCGCCGCCGGGATTGACGCACGTGCCCTGACACACGGCGTCATAGGCGGTACCGCGGATCCCGATCGTCGCCACCGGGGTGTTCATGCGGTAGCGTGAACGCCGCGCCTTGCCGATAGCGCCGGTCACGGCACGCAAGCCGCCGCGCACAAGACGGAAGAAGCTGCGGCCCTCGGCGGGCGCCTCCGCCATATACTCGAAGCGTTCGACAACAAATTCCGTATGCGGCAGCACGGTCACCCGGCTCTCGTCGCGGAACACGAGCACCGCGTAGCTGTCGGCGCCGGTAACGACGCGTTCACCGTTGAACAGGGGGTAGGCGGTCTTCAGCGCCCGCGCCCGACCGCTCGCAGCACGGGCAATGACGTTGCCCTTGGCGAACGCGATGCGGCCCGACGGTGCCGGTCGTGCCTTCGCCTCGTCGGCGCAGTCACTGCCGCACAAACGGACGTCGAGTTCCGTGCCGCGGATCCCGATCGTGGCGACGGCCGTGCGCAAGCGCATCGCGTTCGGATTACGCTTGCTGATAAAACCGGTCACCGCACGCAGTCCACCCTTGAACAGACGCATGACAGCGAGCGGGTTCGCTTCGTCGGTGCTGAATTCTTCGACCGTGAACGATGACTGCGGCCGGATCATGATCCGCGAGCCGTCGGCGAGTTTCAGAATCGCCGAACTGCGCGGCCCGGTAGTGACGACATCGCCCTGGAAAATAGCAGCCCCGCTCCCGATCAGGCGCGCGTTTGCGCCGGGACCGGCGGCGGACACGAGCCCACGCGCGAGTTGCGCTTCGCCGACCTGGGTGGCGGCGCCGGCATTGCCGATGCCAATGCACAGGGAAGCCAGCAGGATCGCGATCCCGCGCGCAAGAGTTCGAAGCTGCAGACGTACTTTCATTAGTATCGCAACACGACGTTGAAATGCGTTTTTACATTGCCCTTGTCGGAGGTTTCTCCGCGCGCGTGCGAGACGACGTGTCCGTAGTCCGCACTGACGTACAGGTATTCACGGATGTTGACGCGAAACCCCAGCCCGGCGCTCGAGATCGTGTCGCTCGTGATCTGCGGGTTCTGTGGTTGTTCGAGATGTTTGAAGCCGACATCGGCAAAGGCGAAAAAGCGCATGCCGTACCAGCTGCGGATCGGCGGCGCCCAGATTTCGAAATTGAACAGCACCGCATCGTCGCCCGCGATCGCACGTTCCTCGTAACCGCGCACGGTGCGCTCGCCGCCGAGGCCGTACTGCTCACCCGGAATCAATGGCTCGTCGGCATATTGCCCCGCAACCTTGCCCACCCCGAGCCAGCCGTGCGGCAGCTCGTGGCTGACCGCCGCCCCGAAACGGATGGCATTCCAGTCCGCCTCCGCGCCACTGCGAACGGCGCGGTAGTCCTGGTCACGATTGTTACCACCGAACGTGAGGTTCTGGATGAAATCGACGGAAAACGACACGCGGCTTTGCGGCCAGCTGTAACTGCTTTGATACGTCGCCGAGATCGGGCGTGAACGCACCACGGTGCTGATCCCGGGGATGCCGGCACCGGTAACCGCATTGCTGATATTCGTATCGAAGCGGCGGTCCTGCACCATGACGCTGAGGCTGTGCTGGTAACGGCCAATCGGCAACAAGGTGTGCTTGAAATTCAGACCGGCGAAATCACCGGCGCCACTGATATCGAAAAACGACTGCACATTGCCGACATCGACATCGGAGCGAATGTAAAACGCCTGGATCCAGCCGTTCAGCGCGTAAACCGGCGCGCGGTAATTGAACGCGTACTGCCGCACATCATCCGCGTTGTCCGGTGAGGTGGTGAACGTCGCGGTTGCGATATGTTCGCGCCAGAACAGGTCGTTGTGTTCCGCACCGAGCGTCAGGCGCAGGTTGCCCGATTCGTCCGTGCCGATATTGTTCAGGCCGGCGAACACCGTGTACGGCCGCTTTTCCGTTACGCGGATATTCGCATCGAGCGTGTCGGGTTCGCTGGGACTGCGGGCGAAATTGAGTCCGAGGCGGCGGCCGGGATGCTCGTTCGCGACCGCAAGCGAGCGCGACACTTCGCGCAGATTCGGTGTGCTGCCGGGCGCCAGCGCCGGCAATGCCGCGATCACGCGACTGGCGTCGAGCCGTTGATTACCGGTGACATGCTTGTCGCCGAGCGCAAACGTCAGCACTTCGAGCGTGACCGTGCCACCGGCGAGTTCCTGCGGCGGCAAGACGACACGATGGAAGACGAAACCGCGACGACGCAATTCACTTTCGAGCGCGTCACTCGCGGCGCGCAGCCCGTCGAGACCGTCGAACTCGCCGGTGAATGGCGCGACGGCGGCGGCGGTGGTGTCCGCATCGAGCGGGTTGTCGCCGATAACCTCGTAGCGATCAACAGTAATGAGCAGGGGCGGTGGTTCCTGGGCGGCGGTGGCGATACCCAGCGTCAGTAGCGACGCGACGATCAGTGCGCGGATTGCGAGGTTGATGCTCATCAACAGGCCAGGATCCATCAGGCAGTAGAGCGGTGTTGCTCGATGCTCCGAGTCTACTCTTTCGCTCAAAGATGCGCAAAGAGGTGATTGAAATATTACAGGGTTTTCGCCGCGCAGCCCTACGCGCAGATGGTGGTCCGGGATGCTCCCGACAAGCCTGTGGGCGATTGTGTTCCGGTGAACGCGCAAGCCATAATCACTGCATGAGCAATTCCATTTTGGTGTCGGCCCCGATGGCCGCGAGTGTGGTCAGCATCGACGTCGAAGCCGGCGACAGCGTAACCCCGGGGCAGCAGCTTGCCGTCCTCGAAGCGATGAAGATGCACCACATTGTCGAGGCGGATGTCGGCGGCACCATCGCGAGCATCGCCGTGGCGGTTGATGACGTTCTCAACGAGGACGACACAATCATTGTCATCGCCGCGGACGGCAGCGCCGCGGGCACAGCGCGAGCGAACGCCACGCTCGACCTCGAGCGTGAACGTGCGGACCTCGACGAAGTACGCGCGCGACACGCGCTCGGCCTCGATGCGGCGCGGCCGGAAGCGGTCGCGAAGCGGCGTCGGCTCGACGCGCGCACCGCGCGCGAAAACGTCAGCGACCTGTGCGATCCCGACAGCTTCATCGAATACGGCGCGCTCGCGATCGCCGCGCAACGGCGACGACGGTCGCTCGACGATCTTATGCACGCGACCCCGGCCGACGGCATGATTGCCGGCTTCGGCACGGTCAATGCGGCTGAATTCGGCGAGGACGCCACCCGCTGCGCGGTGCTCGCCTACGATTACACCGTACTCGCAGGCACCCAGGGGCATACGAATCACAAGAAGAAAGATCGCCTGTTCGAACTCGCGCATGAATGGGCGACGCCGGTCGTGTTTTTTACCGAAGGGGGTGGCGGCCGTCCCGGGGACGTTGATACCGACGATCTGATCATGAGCTGGCTCGACCTCAAGACGTTCGCTACCTGGCCGCAGTTGAGTGGCGTCGCCCCGCGCATCGCGGTAAACCACGGTCGCTGCTTCGCCGGTAACGCCGTCGTGTTTGGTTGCGCCGACATCACGATCGCAACGGAAAACTCGAACATCGGTCTCGCCGGCCCCGCCATGATCGAGGGCGGCGGTCTCGGCAAGTACGCGCCCGAAGATATCGGTCCGATCGACGTACAGACAACTAACGGGGTGGTTGATCTCGTGTGCGCCGATGAACGCGAAGCCACCGCGCTGACGCGTCAGGTGCTCGGGTTCTTTCAGGGCAAGGGCAAACACTGGAGCGCCGTCGATCAACGCACGCTGCGCCACCTCGTGCCGGAGGATCGCCTGCGCGTCTACGACATCCGTGCGCTCGTCGCCGTGCTCGCCGATGAAGGGTCGATGGTCGAGCTGCGGCCGCATTACGGTAGCGGACTCGTCACCGCCCTGATCCGGATCGAGGGTGAACCGTTCGGCTTGATTGCGAACGATCCGAAGCACCTCGGCGGCGCAATCGACGGCGACGGCGGCGAGAAAGGCGGACGCTTTCTGCAGCTCTGCGACGCCTACGGCCTGCCGGTGATTTCGCTGTGCGATACACCGGGCTTCATGGTCGGCCCGGACAGCGAAAAAACGGCGGCCGTGCGCCGTGGCTCGCGCCTGATCATGGCGAGTGCAAACCTGTCCGTGCCCTTGTTCACGGTGGTCGTCCGCAAGGGTTACGGGCTCGGTGCCCAGGCCATGGCCGGTGGCAGCCTGCACGAGCCGTTTTTCACCATCGCCTGGCCCACCGCGGAACTCGGTCCGATGGGGCTCGAAGGCGCGGTCGAACTCGGCTTCCGCAAGGAACTCGAGGCGGCGGCGACGCCGGCCGAGCGCGACCTGTTGTATCAACAACTCGTCGCGCGCATGTACGAAAAAGGCAAAGCCGTGTCGGTCGCCACGGCATTCGAAATCGATGCGGTAATCGATCCCGCCGACACGCGCAAATGGCTGTTGCGCGGTCGCCAAGCCACCGGTAAACGCCGCCGCGAGCGCCGGCGTTTCGTTGACGTGTGGTGAGGCGCGCATGAGTACGACATTCACCCACCTGACGTTTTCCGGCGCCCCCGCCGCGCGCGGTGAGGCTTATGGCGAGACCTTGCGCGAGCGTATCGCGGCGACGTATTCGTTGTACGCCGACAGCCTGTTTTCCGGCACCGCGCTGAGGCGCGATGCATTGCGCACACGCGCTGGCCGGGTGCGCGAACTGATCGCCGCATTCGCGCCGGAGTATGTTGCCGAACTGGACGCCGTCGCCGCAGGCGCTGCATTGCCGGCCTGGCAGATCTATACGTTGAACGCGCGCACGGAAATCCTCAACGCACCGATCCCCGAATGCACCGCGGCTTATTTCGAGCAGACGGCAACCCTCGGACAGAACTGGGACTGGGTGGCGGCGCTCGAGGATCTCGCTGTGCTGGTCACCTGGGAACTTGACAACGGCCGCCGCATCCTCGCGCTGACCGAACCCGGCATGCTCGGCAAGATCGGTTTCAATGACGCCGGCATCGGCGTGTGTCTGAATATCCTGTTCAGCGCGCACGAACTCGACGGCATCCCCGTGCACGTGCTCACCCGCATGGTGCTTGACTGCGCAACGCTCGAAGAAGCACGCGCATTGATGTTGCGCTCCGGGCTCGGCAAGTCGAGTCACCTGCTCGTCGCGGACGCGAACGGCGAGTGCTGCTCAATGGAATTCGCCGCCGGCGAGCGCTTCGAAGTTGCCGCAAACGACGGTGTGCTGCTGCATACAAACCATTGCCTCGCACCCGCCGCGGTGGACAAGGCGGCCAGGATCCCCACCACCGTCGAACGGCTCGATCAAGCCTCGGCGCACGTGTCAGCGATGCCGCAGAGGAACCCGCAAGCGATGAAGACAATGCTGCTCGACGGCTCGCGCGGCGCGGTTTCGATCAATATGGCTCACCATCCCGAACCGCTGCTCGACAACCACCCCGTTGGTACGTGCGCAACGGTCATCATGGAATTACCCGCCCGCCGCATGCAGATCAAACGCGGCCCCGGCAGCGCGGATACGTTTACCACGTTCCAGCTGTAGCGCCCGGGCCGCCACTGGCCGATTGCAACGCACGAGTGCGAACCGTATCGTTGGTGCGTTCGAATACCGATGAAGATTTTCTCATGAGTAATACCGCCCACAGCGCCGTTTCTCTCGACCTCGGCGTCGCCGGATTCACCTATGCCGATCTGTTCGAGCCCCGCGCCCTCGCCCGCCTCGCCGATGAGTTCGACCGCTATCTTGCCGCCGACGACCCCACGCTTGGCGAGCGCTTTGTCCGCTACCAGCAAGCCGGCGGCAGCGAACACACGCCGGAGGAAATCTCCGCCGTGCTCTGCGATACCGCACCGGTCCTCGGCCGCTTCATCGCGCGTTTATTCCGCATCGAATCCGAATGGCAGGCCGCTGCCGATCTGCTGCGCGACGAAGATCACATCGTGTTCGGTTTCCGTAACGAATTCATCGCCCCGCTGACAAAGCAATACAAAGGCGTGGAAACGGCGACGTTCGATCGCGAGGCGCTTGCCGAAGGCGTCCGTGCGCTGTGCGATGTTGCCTGCAAGGATGCTCGCGCGCCGCATGATCGCGAGTACGTGACCGCGCGCGCCGCGGCCATCCTCGACGGGCGCGAAAAACTGCCTGCGGATTTTCTTCATGACCTGCGCCAGGCCTGGGCGCCGTGGAGCGATGTCGGCGACGATACCGCGCTGATCGCGCGCGCGCGTGAGACGCTCGAGCAATGGTGCGTCCTTGTCCAGCGTGATCCGGAATTCGATCCGGTGGCGACGGAATCATGGGCGGCATTTCGCCAGCCGGCGCGCACCGACGTGAAACATCTCGTGCACTTCCCGCAAGCAAAACATGCGGGTTATTCCGCGTGGGCGGCGGATGCCGACCAGCGACGAAAGCGCGACGGGTTCTCGTTGACCGACCTGCGCATGGGTTCGCGTGACGTGCTGTATGAAATCGATCACTGCATCTACTGTCACGACCGCGACACCGATTCATGCTCGAAGGGTATGCGTGACAAGAAATCCGGCGGTTTCAAAACGAATGCACTCGGCGTCCCGGTAACGGGTTGTCCGCTCGGCGAGAAGATCTCGGAAATGCACCTCGTCAAGCGCCAGGGCGACAACATCGGCGCGCTGGCACTCGTTGTGGTGGACAACCCGATGTGCCCCGGCACCGGACACCGCATCTGCAACGACTGCATGAAGGGCTGTATCTATCAGAAGACCGAGCCGGTAAACATCCCGCAGATTGAGACGAACGTGCTCACCGATGTGCTGAATCTGCCGTGGGGTTTCGAAATCTATTCCTTGCTGACGCGCTGGAATCCGCTCAACGTCGCGCGCCCGTACATGCTGCCGTACAACGGCAAGAAAGTACTCGTTGCGGGCCTGGGCCCGGCCGGTTACACGCTCGCGCACTACCTGCTGAACGAGGGCTTCGCCGTTGTCGGCATCGACGCGCTGAAACTCGAACCCCTGCCGGAATCGCTGACCGGCTCGCTGAAGGAACCGCCGCGACCGGTGCGTGATTTCCAGTCGCTGTACGAGGACCTCGATACGCGCACGGTGAACGGATTCGGCGGCGTTGCCGAATACGGGATCACGGTGCGCTGGGACAAGAACTTCCTCAAGGTGATTTATCTCACGCTGCTGCGTCAGCGTACGTTCCGCGCTTACGGCGGCGTCCGCTTCGGCGGTAGTCTGACGCTCGAGGACGCCTGGTCGCTCGGCTTCGACCACGTCGCGCTCGCCACCGGTGCCGGCAAGCCATCGATCATCGGGATCAAGAACAATCTGATCCGCGGCATCCGCAAGGCATCCGACTTTCTCATGGCGCTGCAACTCACCGGCGCGGCGCAGGACGCCTCGCTCGCGAACCTGCAGGTGCGACTGCCGGCCGGCGTCATCGGCGGCGGCCTGACGGCCGTCGATACGGCGACCGAAGTGATGGCGTATTACCCGCGCCAGGTGGAAAAAATCCTGCATCGTTACGAACGGCTCGCCGCCGATCTCGGCAGCGATGTCGTGCGCGCCCGCTACGACGCCGAAGAACTCGCGATCCTCGATGAAGCACTCAGCCATGGCCGTGCGATCGTGCGTGAGCGCGAACGCGCGGCGGCTGCGGGCGAAGCGCCGGACTTCGCCACGCTGGTGAAAAACTGGGGCGGCGTGACGTTGTTCTACCGCAAGCGCCTCGAGGATTCGCCGGCCTATCGTCAGAACCACGAAGAGGTGAACGAGGCGCTGGGCGAAGGCATCGAGATCGCGCCGGAGCTGAACCCGCTCGAAGCGCTCGAGGATGAGCACGGAGCACTGTGTGCAGTCCGCTTTGAGCATACCGGCGAACACGCCGGTGAACCGCAGCTGGAACTGCCGCTGAGGAGTTTGTTCGTCGCCGCCGGTACCTCGCCGAACACGATTTACGAACAGGAGCATCCGGGCAGCTTCGCGCTCGACGGCAAATTCTTCCGCCGCTACGAGCCCGCCGATGGCGAGCTACAGGCGATCGACGCCGATGCAACCCTGATCCCGAAACTCGCGAGCGCATCGCCGCTCACGTCCTACGAGGATGGCGCGCGCCGGGTGAGTTTCTATGGTGACAATCATCCGGTCTACGCGGGCAACGTGGTCAAGGCCATGGCAAGCGCGAAGGACGGTTACCCGTACGTCGTCGACTTGTTCGCCGCGGAAATTGCCGCGCTCGACCCGGAACAACAGGCGCAACGCGAAGTTGATTTGCGGCGCTTCATGCAAATGCTCGATGAAGCCCTCGTCGCGACAGTCGTTGCGGTGAATCGACTGACCCCGACGATCATCGAGGTGATCGTGCATTCGCCGATGGCGGCGGCGAAATTCGAACCCGGCCAGTTCTACCGGGTGCAGAACCCGCAGGCATTCGCGCCGCGTGTGGAAGGTACGGTGTTGTCGCCGGAAGGCCTCGCGCTGACCGGCGCCTGGGTCGACAAGGAGCAGGGTCTGATTTCGCTGATTGCGCTGGAAATGGGCGCATCCTCGCGTCTGCTCGCGCGCTGCCGTCCCGGCGATCCCCTCGTCGTCATGGGCGTCACCGGCACCCCGACACACATCCTGCAGGACGGCACGGTACTGCTCATTGGTGGCGGTCTCGGCAACGCAGTGTTGTTCTCGATCGGCAAGGCCCTCAGGGCCGCCGGCAATCGCGTGCTGTATTTCGCCGGTTACAAGCGCGCGCAGGACGTCTTCAAGATGGCGGACATCGAAGCGGCCGCGGATATCGTGGTCTGGGCCGTGGACCCGGGCGAAGGCGTCACGCCGATCCCGACCGGCAGGCCGCAGGATCGCAGCTTCGTCGGCAACGTCGTCAACGCAATGGTCGCCTACGCCGAAGGCAAACTCGGCAACATCGACATTCCGCTGGATGCCGTCGACGAACTGATCGTGATCGGATCGGACGCGATGATGGCCGCGGTGAAGCGCGCGCGCCACGAAGTACTCGCGCCCTACCTCAACCCGCAGCACGCGGCGATCGGTTCGATCAACTCGCCGATGCAGTGCATGATGAAAGGCGTGTGCGCACAGTGCCTGTGCAAGCACGTTGACCCCGACACGGGGGATATTTCATTCGTGTACTCGTGCTACAACCAGGATCAGCCACTCGACCGGGTTGATTTCACGAACCTGCGCGCGCGCCTGCGCCAGAATTCCGTGCAGGAAAAGCTGTCGAATCTGTGGCTTGATCATCTGCTGAACCGGGGCGTGAACTAGCCACAAGCCGCGCAATCGCACCCCGGTGGGGTCTGTCCCGATGCCCCACCGGGACGCGGGTACGGGACAGTGTGCCGGCCGCGCCGTGACGCCGCGGCCGTGCGGTATGCGCGCGCCGCCTCGCGATGGCCGCGCGGCCGCACTTGCCGTCCCTCATAGCCGCCGTGCTACATTGCCCGCTCTCCAAACACGCGGGACGGTTTTGCAATGCATGTTGGCTATTCCCCCATCTTCCAGAACCCCGGCAACCGCCTGACAGACGCCGAGGTCTACCAGGAAGAAGTACGCCTCGCCGAACGCGCCGAACCACTCGGCTTTGACTCCATCTGGGCTATCGAACATCACTTTACGGATTACACGATGTGTCCGGATCCGGTGCAGTTTCTCACCTACATGGCCGGACGCACGCAGCGCGCGAAGCTCGGCACGAGCGTCATCGTCCTGCCGTGGCACGATCCGATGCGTATCGCGGAGCAGATTTCCATGCTCGACCATTTGTCCGGCGGTCGCATGGTGCTCGGCCTCGGGCGCGGCCTCGGCAACGTCGAGTACGCCGGCTTCCGGCTCGATCAGGGTGAAGGCCGCGAACGCTTCGTGGAATATGCCGAACTGTTGCTCGAAGGACTCGAACGCGGCTATCTAGAGGGTGGCGAGACCGTGCAGCAACCGCGTCGGGACATCCGCCCGCAGCCGCTGAAATCCTTTCGCGGACGCACGTACGCGGCCGCGGTGTCGCCCGAATCGATGCCGATCATGGCGCGTCTCGGGGTGGGCTTGCTCGTGATCCCGCAAAAACCCTGGGATGTCGTGAAGCAGGACTTCGCGATTTATCGCGAGGTATACGAAAAGGAAAATGGCTGCGCCGCACCGCAGCCGGTGTGTGGCGGTTTCTTTTTCGTCGACAAGGATCCGGGACGGGCGGAAGCGATGGCCTACGAGTGGATCGGCGCCTACTACCACACCGCAATGAAACATTACGAAATGGCGGATGCGAAATTCGGTTCGCAGAAAGGCTACGAGTTCTACAAGAACGTCGGCAAGTACATCAACCGGCATGGTCTCGACGGCGCCGCGCGCGATTTCGCCGAACTCATGCCGTGGGGCACGCCGAAGCAGGTGCTGGAGAAAATCGCCTATATCCGCGAGGTGATCGACATGAACCTGCTCACGTGCAACCTCAGCTACGCGGGCATGCCGTACGCCGAAGCGGAGCGTAACCAGAACTGTTTCGCCGAATACGTACTGCCGGAGCTGAAAAAATGGAATACGGCGCCGCTCGCCGAGCCCGCGCCGCTGAATACCCGGCTCGCGTCGTAGTGCCGCCCGGCACCGCCGCGGGGATGCTACGCGTGCGTCCCGATGAGCGCGGTCGCGGCGTGCGCGGCCATACGCAACAAGGACGCTTTCGACTCTCCCGCGCGCGCGCGGATCGCAAGGCTGTGTAATACGCCCTGGGCAACCTGCGCCGCGGCGCGTGGATCGGCATCGGACGGATAATCTCCGCATTGCTGCGCGGCGCTGAATTTCGCTTCCAGCATCGTGTCGAGTTCGCGCATCAGCGCCCGCATGTCGCGCTGCACGTCCGGATGACTCAATGCTTCTACCGGCGCGGTACAGAAAAAGAAACAACCGGGTGACGGCCGTCGGGCGAAGTATTCCTCGAGCGCGCCGTGATAGAACGCGCGCAGCGCGGCTCCGAGATCCGGCTCGGCGATAACCCGGCGACCGATTTCCTTACGCAGATGCGCGACGAAATACGCGAGCGTCTCGCGGTACAGAGTCTCCTTGTCGCCGAAAGCGTTGTACAGACTCGGCCGGTTCATGCCCGTCGCCGCCGACAGGTCGTCGAGCGACGTGGCGGCGAAACCCTTCTGCGCGAATACGCCCATCGCATTCAGCAGCGCCTCGCCGCGGTCGTATTCGCGTGGTCTCCCGCGCGGGCGCTTATCCATGAAAGAGTCGTTGCGACCGGTACATCCGGTATAGTATACGGAACAGTACAAAAAGCGGCGAACGCGCCTCGCCGCTTACAGGCACGCGCGAATTTTCTCCGCGTGCGCCGCAAGCACTTCGCCGTCTTCCATGTCGCGCGCATGCAATTTCAGGTCTATACCGTCGTGGCGCGGCAGGATGTGGAAATGCAAATGGAACACGGTCTGGCCCGCGGCTGGTCCGTTCAGCTGTGCAATCATTACCCCCGGCGCCGTAAACGCCGCCTTCACCGCGACGCCGACCGTCTGCGTCGTCGCGATCGTGGCCGCGAGGTACTGCGGGTCGCAGTCGAACAAACCTTCCGCCGGGTATTTCGGGATCACGAGCGTATGCCCGGGGACCTGTGGCATGACGTCCATGAACGCAAGGCTCATGTCATCTTCGTACACCCGGTGCGAGGGCAGTTCGTCCCGCAGGATGCGGGCAAAAATATTGTCGTCGGCGTAGGCCACGTGTCACTCCTGTGGGTTGTAACGGGCGCTGTCAGGCCAGCGCCACTTCGACAAGATTATCGGAAAACGTCGGCGCGTGACCCATGTTCACGAAATCCGCCGAACTGATGATGTTCACGGTACCGGTGGTGAGTTGCCGCCAATAACCGAGTGTCGCGACGACCACGCCGGGATTCACGTCGTCCGTAATGCGGGCATCACCGGAGAATGCGCC
Source organism: Gammaproteobacteria bacterium (assembly GCA_965216305.1). Taxonomy (GTDB): domain Bacteria; phylum Pseudomonadota; class Gammaproteobacteria; genus UBA11873. The sequence goes on from OZ244144.1 coordinate 2,955,476, forward strand.
GCGATCGTTGAAGACGCGCACGCTGGCGCCGTCACTGATCCCGCGCGCCTTTGCGTCCGTGGCATTGATCAACACAAACTGCTCGCCCTGCCCTTTCAGCTTGTTATCCATATTCGCGTAGCACGAATTGAGAAAACCGTGGCTTTTCGGGCTGATGATATTCAGCGGATATTTCGCCGCGAGCGCGGGATTCGTCGCCGGGGTTTCACGCGACGGGACGTAGTCCGGCAGTTCGTCGAGCGTTTCACCGCCCTGCATATCCTCGTACATTTGCCGGAACGGTCCGGCGACAAAATTGCCGTTACCCGCGATCGTGGACTTGAACTCGCACTTGCCGGTCGGGGTGGGGAAATTGCCGTCGCGGTGCGGAGCGCGCTCGTCCGCACTGCCGATGTTCAAATGCGCGAATCCATGCTCGCGCAAATACGCGAGATCAATGCCCTCACACGCGGGCGAATCCCAGTCGATGTAATGTTCGAGGCATTCGCTGTCGGACCAGCTGAACTGTTCGTCGTCGAAACCCATGCGCGCGGCGAGGCGGCGGAAGATTTCGTAGTTCGGCAACGCTTCCCCGGGCGCGTCGACGCACTTCTCGTTGTAGGTGAGGTAGTTGTGTCCCCACGACAAAATGATGTCTTCCATTTCCGCACCCATGGCTGCCGGCAGCACGATGTCGGCGTAGGCGGCGGTATCGGAAATGAAGTGCTCGGCGGAGACGAGGAACAAATCCTCGCGCAGCAAACCTTCAACGATCTTGTCGCACTCGGGCGCCTGGGTAACCGGATTCGAATTCCAGCACATCATCGATTTGATTGGCGGATCGCTCGGCGCCTCGTTCGTGAGCACGCGACCGATCCGCAGATTATTGACGACGCGGGTGCCTTCAGGGATCCAGTCGGGCCGACAGATCACGTCGAACTTGTACGGATGCTCCCACACGGTCATGCCGAGGATACCGCCGCCCACTTCGCGCCAGGCGCCGATGAGCGACGGCAGGCAACACACGGCACGCACGGTCTGACCGCCGCCATAGTGGCGTTCGAGCGCGACCCCCATGCGGATCGCCGCCGGCGGTGTGCTCGCGTACTCGCGCGCAAGACGACGGATGTCCGCGGCCGGAACGCCGGTGAGTTCCTCCGCCCACTCGGGCGTCCGCGATTTCGCCCGTGCGGCGAGTTCGGCAAAACCATGCGTATGTGCGGTGACGTAATCCTGGTCGATGAGGTCTTCGTCGATCAGCGTATGAATCATCGCCATGGCCAGCGCACCGTCGGAGCCGGGTTTCGGCGCGATATGCCAGTCCGCCTCTTTCGCCGTGCGCGAGGCATAAGAATCGATCACAATGACCTTCGCGCCGCGCTTCTGTGCATCCTTGACCACATGCCAGTGATGCAGGTTCGTACTGACGCTGTTACACGCCCAGATGATGATGTACTTCGAGTGGATAAAACTTTCCGGGTCCATACCGCCGCTAGGCCCCATCGTCAGCAGCCATGCGGTGGCGGCGCCTTCACCGCAAAACGTCCGCTCCATGACGGTCGCCCCGAGGCGGTTGAAAAATGAATCGCCGCCGTTCAGGCCGTGTACGAGTCCCTGATGCCCGAGATAACTGTACGGCACGATCGCTTGCGGACCGTGTTCGTCGATAATTGCCTGCCAGCGCGTTGTGATTTCATCAAGCGCTTCATCCCAGCTGATGCGTTCGAACTGCTTCGACCCCTTCGGACCGGTGCGGCGCAGCGGATACAGCACGCGATCCGGATGGTAGTGACGCTTTTCGTAATCCTTCAGCTTCACGCACAGGCCGCCGCGGGTGAGCGGATGTTCCGCATTGCCCTTGACGCGTGCGAGCTTGCCGTCCTCTACTTCGAACACCATCGAACAGGTATCCGGGCAATCATGCGGGCAGGCGCCGTGATGCGTGCTTTTCATTACTGCGGCCATAGGAACCTCCAGGTGGTGAAATGGTCTCGTGTCAGTGGCATGCACAATGCCCGGCCAGCCGAGGGTACCAGCAGCCTATGCCTTGTCACAATCAATCCCCGAACATGCGCCGGCGCACGGTAGCCGCCCGCGCCCGCCTGCGCGCATTCCTGATCGGCTGCGTCTGTCTGCTGCCCGGCGGGGCCGTAGCGGCGGACGAACATTTCGACTGCGTGGACGCGTTCGAACTCATCGTGCTCGTCACCACGCTGCGCTGCGCTGGCAACGCCGACGCAACCGCTCCCGGATCGGACCTGCTTGCCGCGGCGCGCGACAAACTGATTGCCGCCGGGTTCTACAGCGCCGCGGATTTCGCGGCGATCGACATCCGCTGGTGCCCGTTGACGAACGCACTCGGCTTTACTCACGACGCCGGGCACATCGTGCTCGCGAGCGGACTTGCGAACGGCAGCGCCGATCTCGTCGCCGAGGTGCTGGCGCATGAAATGGTGCACGTGCGGCAGTTTCGCGACCGCGGCGCGGACGGTTTCCGGTGTGATTACGTCAATGCGTTTATTGCCTGCGCCGGCTGCCAGGATCGCGGACACGCACTGGAAGCCGAGGCTTACACGCATCAGGATGAAGTGCGCGAACACCTCTACGCGCAATGGCTCAGCCGCTGACGATGCGCTCGCGCATGAGGGCCTGGCGTTCTGCCGTGAACGGCACCGCGCGCCGCGCGCGCAGATCAAGCGCCACACCGATCCCCGCACTTGAAAACGCAAGCCCATTCGTTTCGAGATTGAACATGAGATGGCTCAGGTGCATCGTTTTCGCCGCGAATGACCGCAAGCCCGACAGCAACACGAAACGTTCACCCGCGTGGAGTTCCTCGTAATACGCTGCGCGGCTCTCGATCACGGCGCCACCGAGCTCGCCCTCGGCACGCAAGGCAAACTCGGCCGGCGTTTGCAGGGTCGACATGAGGTTAGGGATGGCATCCGCGACGCGGGCGGCATACTGGTACGCTTCGAGGCGTCCCGCCCGGTCGCACTCCTGCGCCATGACCGTCCCGCGCCCCGTCTCGGCGTAACCGGCCGCGAGTGCCTCGTCGAGCGACACGTCGGGTTTCGCTGTCGCCGGCAGTGACCGCACGGCGCCATGTTCCGGCACCTCCCAGGCGTTGCAATCCCGATCGAACGGCGGCATCACGCTGTGACCGTCGCTGTCGATGAATTCGAGCTCACTGTTGAATGTGGTGTAGAGCGTCGCGTCCATGCTGTTGTGTATTTCCGAATACAGATGAAGGCGCTCGCCCGCCACGCCAACAAGCTGTCCCGTACCGATGAGCGGCGCGGCCACCCGCGCTTCGCGGTGATAGCGCACATGCTGGCCGAGGAGGCGCACTCGCAAGCCGAGTGCTTCCAGACGCGACGGCGACAGGCCTGATTCCGCGAGCAGATGGGTCAGCCCCTGGGCGTTCTTGCTGATGTAGTAACGCACATTCAGGTGACCGTTCTCATCGCAATCCCACGCATTCACGTTGGAGCGATGGATTACGCACGAAGGGGAGCTCATGCGGCGATGACGCCCGAATTCATCCGACTCACGATGCGAACGGGTGTTCGGAGTCGACCGGTGGGTGGTTCGCGGGGTTGTACACCCGCCCCGCCACCCGGGGATCAGACCTGGCATCGCGGATAAGCGCGGTGCGGACATCGTCGGACGCGGGTTTGAAATAGTGCGGCGCTGCCTGCATCGATCCTCCTCCCTGAATGAAGTACGCCTTGCGGCGGGTGCAATCATCTGGCCGTGCGCTGGTACCCGCGTTCGCAGCGCCGTCGAATCCCGCACCCGCGATGGGGCCGCGGGCACACGCGGGGGTTCGCTGCTGCACGCCCCCACGGCTGGCCGCAGTTTACAAGAATTCAACTGCTCAGTATCTTGCCCGAACGACAGGTCAAGCGGGGATCGGCAGTGCTGTACCGAAATTTCGCCACGAGCGAGCAGATTGATGCCGAGTACAACATGAGCCTCGTGGTTGGTGATCCGGGCGCGTACTTCGCGTTCTATATGAACGAGAGCGCGTCGGCTCGCGAGGCGCTGTCCTGCGAGCTCGATGTTCCGTTCGGGCCCACGGTGGACGAAACGCTCGACATCTTCCCCGCCGCCGATCCGGCCGCGCCGATCGTGGTGTTCATTCACGGCGGTTACTGGCGGCGCTTCAGCGCGAAAGAATTCAGCTATGTTGCCCGCGGGCTCGTTCGACGAGGCATGACTACCGTGGTGACAAACTATGCCTTGTGTCCGGCGGTGACACTGCCGGAAATCACCCGCCAGTCGCGCGCGGCCCTCGCGTGGTTACGGACGACCCGGCACCGCTACAACGGCGATCGCGAACGCATTTACGTCGCCGGCCATTCCGCCGGCGGCCACCTCGCGGCGCGCGTATTGTGTACGGACTGGGCCGCTGATTACGCCCTGCCCGCAGACCTCGTCAAGGGCGCTTACGCCATCAGCGGGCTTTATGATCTGCAGCCGCTGCGCTATGCGTTCGTACAACCGAGCCTGCAACTCACGGCCGATATCATCGCGCGTGAAAGCCCCATGCTGAATTTACCGCGCAGCGCCGCGCCGCTGATCGCGGAAGTGGGCAGTGAAGAATCCGATGAGTTCCGCCGCCAGTCCGCCGACTATATCGACCGCTGGCAGGCGGCCGGCCTCACCGGCACGTACCGCGAGCAGGCGGGGCGCAATCACTTCAACGTTATCCATGATTTCAATGACGCCGACAGCGAGCTGTGCGAGCGGTTCGTATCGATGGTCGCGCCCTGACATAATGACGCGCGCCGAGCGCACCACCGGCCAGGAGCCCGCCATGTACGAATGTTTTTCCGTCGACATCACCGATCACGTCGCGCATGTCGTGATGAACCGCCCCGACAAGCGCAACAGCATGAACGTTGCATTCTGGGACGAGTTACCGGCCATCATCGAGGACATCGATAACGGCGCGAAGGCGCGCGTGATCGTACTGTCCTCGACCGGGCCGCATTTTACTTCCGGCATTGATGTCTCGGTGTTCGGCCAGGGCAGCGAATTGCTCGACGCGGAAACTGCCGGTGAATTCAGCGAACGCCAGGCCGGTGCGCGCTTCTACGATACGGTACGCCGACTGCAGCACACGTTCAGTGCGCTGGAGAATTGCCGCCTGCCCGTGCTCGTCGCCATCCAGGGCGGCTGCATCGGCGGCGGGGTCGATCTCGTCACCGCCTGCGATATGCGCTACGCAACCGAGGATGCGTTTCTCACGATCTTTGAAACGAATATCGGCATGACGGCCGACGTCGGCACGTTTCCGCGTCTCGTCAAGCTGATCCCCGAGGGGATCGTGCGTGAACTCGCCTACACCGGTCGCCGCATGCCGGCCGCCGAAGCCCACGCGGCGGGCCTCGTGAACCGGGTGTTCCCGGATCACGAAAGCCTGCTCGCCGGCGTCATGGAGATCGCGGCGGAGATTGCGCGGAAGGCGCCGCTGGCCGTGTACGGCTGCAAACGGATCATCAACTACGCGCGTGACCACACCACTGCCGATGGCCTCGATTACATCGGGATCTGGAACGCGAGCATGTTGCAGCTCGATGAAATTCGCGAGGCGATGGCCGCGGGCCAGGAACAACGCCCCGGTCGCTTCGCGGATCTGCCACCACGCCGCCGCGGGGGCGCATGATCCGACAAGCGCCGCACGCGTATTGCCCCCGTTAACGCCGGCGCGCAGCGCTACCGCACGTGCTACGTGTATGCGTGCGCGGCCCCGGTGACCGCGCGCCCGGTCGCCTGGCGTCGCGGTAACCGAACCGGTGGCGCACCGCGACGCCACCGGGAAGGGCCCCACGGGTCTCGAGGTGTTACAGCACGAGTGAGGGACCGCCCTTCGTCGACCAGTCGGTGTTGTCGTAAAACTCCCGCCATTCATAGATCTTGCCGTCGAACGTGAGTTCGAACATGCCGCAGACCTTCAGCTCGAGCTCCCAGGTGCCACTGCCGGTCCAGTCCCAACGGTCGACGCGTTCGGTGAGCACCTTGTTTTCGTGTCCGAACACGTTCACGAGTTCAAACTTGCAGCGTTTCGCGGGGGCGAAAATCGAGGCGATCATCTTGCGCACGTCGTCCTTGCCCCGGATCGCTTCGAGCGGCTGATTGAGATAACACATATTTTCCGTGACCTGCGCCATGCAGGCGTCGACGTCGAGATCGTCCCATCCCTTGAGAAAGGCGCGGACGACGTTTTCATTGCGTGCGACACGGGCTTCATCAGAGTCAAAGCGTTCGATCATTTTTTCTACTCTCCTGAATTCATCAGTTCGCGCTCTGCGGCGCGCATCAATGCGGTGCGCTCAGTCCAGATGCAGCGTGGGACCGCCGTTTTCGAACCACATGCGGTTGTCGAAGTAATCGCGCCAGCCACAGATGAGGCCCGCGTCGTTGATATCGAACATACCGATGCACGGCAGCTTGAGCCCCCAGCCCTTACCGTCGAAATCCCAGTGGTCGAGGCGTTCGGTGACGACGACGTTGCCGCGACAGAAGCAGTTCTTCAGTTCCCAATGCACCTGCTTCGATAATTCCATGATGCCGGCGACGATCTGACGCACGTCGCGCTGGCCGATCACGGGTTCGAGCGGCTGATTGATGTAGACGATGTCGTCCGACAGGCAGGCCATCGTCGCATCAGGGTCGATGGCGCCCCAGGCGTCGATGAATTTCGTGACCTGCTGAATGTGTCGTTGGGTAGTGTTTGACTCAGACATATGCCCTCCGCTGCGATTCGGTGTCGATCCGGGCATGCCGCCAGGTCGAACGAGGTGGTAGCCGCCCGCGGCGACCGGAGCGGGAATTTGCGTATCGGCGCGACTCCCCGGGTGACGGCGAAGCATAGGTGGCCCGTGAGTTCGGCCACAGAGACGTTGATGTCTGAACCTGTTATTTTGATGACAAGTCGAACCCGGAGCCCCGCGCGCCATGGATCCCGCCGCGATCGAACAATTACCGATGCCGGTGACGTACGGCCGGCACCTCGCGCGCCTGTTCGATCCGGAAGCGCTGCTCGCCGGTACCGGGATCGAGCCCGCCGATCTCGACGACCCCGCGTTGCGGATCACCGTGCGCCAGGCCCTGCGCTACGTGGAGAACGCGATCGAACTGGCCGCACAACCGGATTGGTATTTCGCCTGGGTAACGGGCCTGTCTGATCACTTCCACGGACCGATGAGCCTCGCGCTGTCCACCGCGCCGTCACTTGGCGACGCGATCGATGCGTTCACCCGCTACTTCCCGAGCCGCATTCCCTATCTGCACATGCAACGCCGCGCGGATGAGTCGAACGTGCTGATCGAACTGTTGCCGTTGATCGATCTCGGCATCGCGACGCCCCTGCTCGTGGAGACGCCGCTGCTCATTCTGATCCGCCATTTCGAAACGGTCTACGATGTCAATTTCAGTGCGGCGACCCTGGAACTCGCTTACCCGCCGACCCCCTACGCGGAACGCTATGCTGATCACTTTCGTTGTGAGGTACGCTTCAACGCGCCGCACAATGCGCTGCGGATCCCGGCAAGGTGGTGCGCACTCGCGAATCTCGGGTATATCGAATCGAGTTGGGCGCACGCCGTAAGCCAGTGCGAGGCGATGATGGGTTCATCGCGCGAACGGGAGACGCTCGGCGACATCCGCTCGCTGTTGTGCGTGGCGTTCGAACGTCCCGATCGCGAACGGCCACTGCCGAAACTGAACGACGTTGCCGACGCCTTGCATGTCACACCGCGCACGCTGATCCGGCGCCTGCGCCGCCTCGGCACGACCTATCAGCAGATCACCGACGACTTTCTGCTGGCACGCGCGCAGGAAATGCTCGAAAACGAGGAGCTGGCGATCAAGCAGGTAGCGGCGAATCTCGGCTTCGACAACCCGGCGAATTTTGGCAAGGCGTTCCGGCGCTGGTGCGGCATGTCGCCGGGCAGCTACCGCAAGCGACAACTCCACACGGGCCGCGGCTGACGGGATGTCATCAGATTACCAGCGTTTGACAACGAACTAGCTCGGCGCGACGGCCCCACTCCCTACAATGCCTGTCATCCATAATCGCTCAAGCCACCCGCGACCCCGCACAGGAGAGCCCGCACATGAACAAGCCCGAATCGATTCCGCAGCCCGAACAATCCCGCATCCCGAGCGCTGACGAACTCGGCTTCGACCCGAACGAACTGCGCGCGAAGTACAACTACGAACGCGACCGGCGCCTGCGTACGGACGGCGAAGCGCAGTACCAGGACACGGATGGCGATCTGTATCACTACAACGACGATCCGCACATCAGCGAGCGCATCGTGCGTGAACCGATAACTGAAGAAATCGACGTTGCCATACTCGGCGGCGGCTTCGGCGGCCTGTACATGGCGGCGCGCTTGCAGGAAGCCGGCATCGAGAACTTTCGCATCATCGAGCGGGCGGGTGATTTCGGCGGTACGTGGTACTGGAACCGCTATCCCGGCGCGCAATGTGATGTCGAGTCGTACATATACCTCCCGCTGCTCGAAGAAACCGGTTACATGCCGAAAGAGAAATACTCGTTCGGGCCGGAAATTTTCGCCCACGCACAGCGTGTCGGCCGCCACTATGATCTGTATCCGCGTTCACTGTTTCAAACCCGGGTGAGTGAAATGCGCTGGGATGACGACGACAGCCGCTGGACGGTCACGACTGATCGCGGCGACGTCCTGCGCGCGCACCATGTCATCGTCTCGAGTGGCTCGCTGAACCGGCCGAAATTGCCCGGCTTGCCGGGCCTGCGGGATTTCAAGGGTCATACGTTCCACACCAGCCGCTGGGACTACGATTACACCGGCGGCTCGCCGGCCGGCGGGCTCGACAAACTCGCCGACAAGCGGGTGGGTATCATCGGTACGGGCGCCACCGGCATCCAGTGCATCCCTCACCTCGGCAAAGCCGCGGGTGAACTCATCGTATTTCAGCGCACGCCGTCGTCGATCGACCTGCGCCGCAACACCCCGACCGATCCGCAGTGGTACGCCACGCAGAAAACCGGCTGGCAGATCGACCGCAACGACAACTTCACGAAATTGCTCATGGGCCTCGACGTCGAGGAAGATCTCGTCAATGACGGCTGGACGGAAATTTTCAAATCGCTCGGCGATTTGATGGACGGCACGGGCAACTCGGATCTGACCGATGAGGAATTGCAACTGCTCGGCGAGATCGTCGACTTCAAACGCGACAATCGCATTCGCGAAAGGGTGGACGCCACCGTCAGCGATCCGCAAACCGCCACAGCGCTGAAGCACTGGTACCGGCCGTGGTGCAAACGACCCACGTTCAACGACGAATACCTGCCTACGTACAACCGGCCGAACGTCAAACTCGTCGATACCGCCGGCAAGGGCGTCGAGCGGGTCACCGAAAACGGTGTCGTTGTCGACGGCGTCGAGTACGAACTCGACTGCCTGATCTTTGCCACCGGTTTCGAGGTCAGCCGGGCGACGTACACACACCAGGCGGATCTGGAAATCATCGGCCGTGACGGGAAGCGTCTCGGCGAGCACTGGGCAAACGGCATGCGCACCTACCAGGGCCTGATGAGCCACGGCTTCCCGAACTGCTACCACATGGGGTTCACGCAAACGGGCTACACGCCAAACTTCACCTACATGCTCGAAAACCAGTCGCGCCACCTCGCAGCGATGCTGGCCGATGCACAGGCGCGCGGTTACAAGGCCATCGAGCCGACCGCGCAGGCGGAAGCAGACTGGCTCGCGCTCGTGTCGGCGCCGAACGCCATGACGGACTATCTCGCGAACTGCACACCCGGCTACTACAACGCCGAGGGCCAGGCGAAGTCGAACAGCGACGGCTTCCTGCAGGGGCATTACCCGGACGGCGGCCTGCGCTTCTACGAAATGCTCGCTGAGTGGCGAGCGAGCGGTGACTATGCCGGTATGACGGTAAGGTAATTCCGTATGCCGATCCGCCGTCGTCTGTTGCAACGCACAACAGGCGACGGCGGTTGCGCGCCGCGCCGGGGAAACGCACGGCGTCCAAAGTCGGTCTAGAATACCCGGACCGCTACTGAGGAGAACCACGATGTCCGCTGTCCCGTCCACATCCACCGGTACCCAAGCCCGAGGCGCGTTGCACGATTACGAAGTGATCGTTGTCGGCGGCGGTGTTTCCGGTATCTACCAGATCAAACGCCTGCTCGAGAGCGGCATCAAGGCCACGGTGCTCGACGGGAATTCCGACGTCGGCGGCACGTGGTACAACAACCGTTACCCGGGGGCCCGCTTCGATTCCGAAAGTTATACCTATGGTTATTCGTTCTCGAAGGAACTGCTCGACGAATGGCACTGGAGCGAACGCTTTTCACCCCAGCCGGAAACCCTGCGCTACCTGAACTACGTCGTCGATAAATTCGATCTGCGCGAGCACATGCAATTCAATTGCAAGGTTGAGGCGATGATCTTCGACGAGAGCACGGATACCTGGCGGCTGGAACTGAGCGACGGGCGCACCTTGACGTCACGCTTCGTAATCACGGCGCTCGGTCCACTGTCCACCCCGACACTACCGAACTTCGAGGGCATGGACGACTTCAAGGGGATCTCGTTTCATCCCCATCACTGGCCTCACGACCTCACGGATCTGAGCGGCAAGCGGGTTGGCATCATCGGCACCGGGGCGACCGCAATTCAGATCATCCCCGTGGTGGCTGCACAGGCGAGTCGGTTGACGGTATTCCAGCGGCGTGCGAACTGGGCGGCGCCGTTGAACAACGGACCGATCGACGAACAGGAAATGAACGCGATCCGCGCCCGCTACGACGAAATATTCGCCGCCTGCGCGCGTTCGCCGGCCGCATTTGAGCACGTGCCGGATTCACGCAGCTTCTACGACGTACCGCCCGAGGAGCGACGCAAGTTCTACGATTACCTCTACGATCAGCCGGGCTTCGGGATCTGGCTCGCGAACTTTCCCGAGATCTTCTTGGACGAACAGGCAAACGCGGAAATCTCGGACTACATTGCCGATCGGATCCGCCAGCGCGTGAACGATCCGGCCATCGCGGAGCAGCTCATTCCGAAAGACCATGGTTTCGGCATTCAGCGCCTGCCGCTGGAAACCGGTTATTTCGAAACCTACAACCGTGACAATGTTGAACTCGTCGATTCGAAGGCAACGCCGATTCAGGAAATCACCGCAACCGGTCTGCGCACCTCGGATCGCGAATTCGAATTCGACGTGATCGTCTATGCAACGGGCTTCGACTCTTTCACCGGCGCTTACGACCGGGTTGATATTCGCGGCATCGGCGGCAAGAAACTTCGCGACGTGTGGGCCAGGGGGCCGATCACTTATCTCGGCATGCTCGTCCATGACTTCCCCAACATGGCGATGCTCGGCGGCCCCCAGGTTGCGGCCGCGAACTTCCCGCGCGGCTCCGAGACGGCGGTAGACTGGATCATGCCACTGTTGGAGAAGCTGCGCACCGAAGGCGGTTCCCGGTTCAACGTGCGCGACACCGCGCAACAGGCGTGGTTCGACACCGTGAAACAGAGCTACGAAGGTTTGCTCATGAACAAGGCGCAGAGCTGGATCACGGGTTACAACTCGAACCTCGAAGGCCATGAGTATGGTCACACGCGCTACAACATCTTCGGCACCGGCGGGGTGGAATACGCGAAACACCTCGAGCAGGCGGCGAAATCCGGCTACCGGGATATCGACATCTCATAACAAAGCAGAACGCCGACGCACGACGCCGTCCGGGGCGAAACGCCCCTCGGCGGACGTGGGCGGGCGGCGTTGCGCGCTTAACGCAGCGCTCAACCGGACCGGCCGCGCCGTTTACCAGCCAACGAGACGAATTCCCATGCTCCTGAAAACCTTCCGCACCGCGTGCGTGCTCCTGCCGCTGCTCAGCAGCGCCGTTTTTGCCGCGGGCACGATCGTCGACGACGCCAGCCTCACCGCCGTCGGCGATGGCAGCAACTGGCCGGGCTTCGGTCGCAATTATTCCGAGCAGCGTTTCAGCCCGCTCGATCAAATCAATACCAGCACGGTCAAGCGACTTGGCGTCGCGGCGATCACGGAATTACCGCACGATCGCGCCCTGCTCGCGACCCCGCTTGTCGTCGATGGCGTGATCTACTTCACCGGCAGCTATTCGGTCGCCCGCGCCGTCGATGCGGCAAGCGGCAAAATTCTGTGGGAATACGATCCGGAATCGATCAAGCATGCCGGCGATCGCCTGCGCGTGATGTGGGATCAGAACAAGGGTCCGGCGGTGTGGAAAGACAAGCTGATCATTTCCACCATCGACGGTCGACTCGTCGGCCTCAACCGACATACCGGCGAGAAGGTGTGGGAGACGATGACGATCGACCCGCGGCGCGGTTACTACATTTCCGGCGCGCCGAAAGTGTTCAAGGGCAAAGTACTGATCGGCAACGGCGGCACGGAGCATAACGCCGCGCGCGGTTACGTCACGGCTTATGACGCGGACACCGGCGAACAGGCCTGGCGTTTCTGGATCGTACCGGGCAACCCCGCCGACGGCTTCGAAAGCCCGGCGATGGCAATGGCGGCGAAAACCTGGACCGGCGAATGGTGGAAGCACGGCGGCGGCGGTAACGCCTGGCACGGCTTTACCTACGACCCGGAATTCGACCAGATTCTGATTGGTACCGGCAACGGCTCGCCCTGGAACCAGAAGATCCGCTCGCCCGACGGCGGCGACAATTTGTTTCTTTGCTCCATCGTCGCGCTAAATCCCGACACCGGCGAATACAAGTGGCATTACCAGACCGTGCCGGGGGAAACCTGGGACTACAACTCGAATATGGACATCGTGCTCGCTGATCTCGAAGTCGGCGAGCATACCGTCAAAGCGCTGTTGCACGCGCCGAAGAACGGCTTTTTCTATGTCATTAATCGCGAAAACGGCGAATTATTGTCGGCGGAAAAACTCGGCAAGGTTACCTGGGCATCGCATGTAGATCTGAAAACGGGCCGCCCGGTCGAGATGGCCGGCGCACGCTACGAAAACGGCGAAGCGCTCGTGTGGCCGAGCCCGATGGGCATGCACAGCTGGCATGCGATGTCGTACAACCCGCAAACGAAGCTCACCTACATTCCGATCATCGAAATGCCCGGGATCTGGAACGACAAGCACATTGATCTGAAAACCTGGCAGTCGCCCGAATTGTTCGTGGATACGGGCACGGAATTTGGCGGTGGCAGCGTCCCGGTCGATTTTGGCACCGCTGCGCTGCTCGCCTGGGATCCGATCAAGCACGAGAAAGTGTGGCAGCAGCCGCTGCCGTCGGTCTGGAACGCCGGCACGATGACTACCGCCGGTAATCTCGTCTTTCAGGGTCGCGCGGATGGCTTGTTCGTGGCCTACGACGCCACGAGCGGCAAGCCGTTATGGGACATCGATCTCGGCCTCGGGATCTCCGCCCCGCCCGTCACCTACGCCGTGGACGGCAAGCAGTACGTCTCCTTGCTCGTCGGCTTCGGCGGCACCGGCTCCATGCTCGGCGACCAGGCCGCGCAGCACGGCTGGAAATACGGGGTGCATCCGCGGCGGCTGTATACGTTCGCGCTGGACGCCGACACCACGCTGCCGGCAATGCCGCCGCGCAGTTTCGCGCAGCCGATCGATCCGACTGATTTCGTCATCGACACTGAACTCGCGAAGAACGGGCTCAGCCTTTACGCGCAATCGTGTTTCATGTGTCACGGCGGCGGTGCAGTTGCCGGCGGTGGCGCGCCGGATTTGCGCGAATCGCCGATCGCGTTGTCACCCGCCGCGTTTCAGGACGTGGTTGTCAACGGGGCGAAACTCGAACGCGGTATGCCGCGCTTTGCGCACTTCGACGATCGACAGCTCGAGGCGCTGACGCATTACATCCGCCAGATGGCGCGCGCAAGCATAAGCGCGGACCACGCGGCGAAACAGGATACAGGCAACCGCAAATGAACCTCACGCCGTTCGGTGATTCACGTGCGGATACGCGTCGACCACAGCGCGGGCGATGGAACATGGCGGACAAGGTCTCGCCGGGGCGACCAACCGCGACGAAACTCGCCACCCGCATTCTGCTTTAACAGCGAGGGTAATCCTTATGCATACGTTTGCCGATCCGCTACGTCGCGCGCTCCAGGTGGCGCCGGATAAAATCGGCCTCATCGACGGCGAGCGACGCTTCAGCTTCAGCGAACTGCACGATCGTTGCGCGCGTCTTGCCGGCGGCTTGCACGCGCTCGGATTAAGCCAGGGCGATCGCGTCGCGATTCTCGCCGCCAACTCGCACGTGTACATGGAAACCTACCTCGCGGTACCGGCGAGCGGCCTCGTGGTTGTCCCGCTGAATACGCGGCATGCGCTCCCGGAACTGCGGTATGCGCTGGAAGATTCCGCCACAAGAGTCCTCATTACTGATCGCGACGTCGACGAACTCACGGACTGTGTGGAACACGTGTTGAGCGTTGACGACTACGAACGCTTGCTTGACGGGGCCGACGCACGCGCACTCGGTGCCGGGGTTACGGAAAGCGATCTCGCGGGCTTGTTCTACACCGGCGGCACCACCGGCAAATCCAAGGGTGTCATGCTGAGCCATCGCAACCTGATCGCAAACACATTTCACTGGCTCATCACCGCGCCGCGCTGTGCCGACGACGTCGAACTTGTGATGGCACCGATGTTTCATGCCGCGGGCTCGAACGGCATACTCGGTGCGATCTGGCACACCGCCACACAGATCACGCTCGGCACGTTCGCGCCGGACGCGGCGCTCGACATTATTGCCGCGCATCACGTCACGCACACGCTTGCAGTGCCGACCATGCTGAGCGCGATGGCCGAAACGCAACACGTCTCACCGCGCAACGTGGATTCGCTGAAAGTGATCAGCCATGGCGGCAGCGCCGCGCCAACGGAAGTTCTGCGCCGCAGCCACAGCGCGTTTCCCGACGCGGAACTCCTGGAATTGTATGGCGCGACGGAACTGAGCCCGCTGATCACGGCCTTGCGCAACGAACACACCCTGCTCGACACGCCGCGCGCGCGTAGCTGCGGACAGAGTATCCCGGGTGCCGAGGTGCGCGTGCTGTCCGCCGACGGCAATCCGCTGCCGCCGGGCGAGGTGGGCGAAGTGGTGGCGCGTGGCCCGAACGTCATGCAGGGCTACTGGAATAAGCCGGAACAAACGGCCGACGTATTGAAGGACGGCGCGTACTGGACCGGCGATCTCGGCTACTTCGACGACAACGGCTACCTGTTTCTCGTCGACCGCAGCAAGGACATGATCGTCACCGGTGGCGAGAACGTGTACTCGACGGAGGTGGAGGAAGTGCTGTTCAGACATCCGGCGGTGCTGGAAGCGGCGGCGTTCGGTGTGCCGGATCAGAAATGGGGTGAAGCGGTACACGCCGTGGTGGTGCCCCGCCCGGGACACGAAGCCGTGGACCCGGCGGACATCATCGCGTTCTGCCAAGGACAAATCGCCGGCTACAAGGTGCCAAAGGCGATCGATGTCCGTCACGAACCGCTGCCGAAGTCGGGTCCGGGCAAGGTTTTAAAGCGGGACCTGCGGGCGCCGTTCTGGGAGGGCACGGATCGCGGCGTGAACTGAGCAGCCCGGGGCCTGGTCGCGCATGCCGGCCGACCGGCATGAGATCACACTGCGAATTCACCGACCCGGTCGGCGCAAGCTGAACTGGCGCCACGCGCGCCGCACAGACCCGCCACGCCGGACTACCGCCGCCCATGTCGCGGCGCAAAAGGCAGCAGCCTTATTCGCCGCTGAACTCGGGCTTGCGCTTGTGCAGAAACGCCTCGAGTCCCGCGCGCGCATCGGCGGTGCGCATCATCGACGCGATACCCTGGCTCTCGAACTCGAGTTGCGTCTCCATCGACTCGGAGAACGCCGAGTGCAGCAGATGCTTCGCCTGACCGTAGGCTTTTGTCGGCCCGGCCGCGAACTGGCGCGCCATCTCCATTGCCGTGTCCAGCAACTGCTCCGGCGCAACCACCTTGTTCACGATTCCCCAGTCGAGCGCCTCATGGGCAGTGAGCACCCGGTTCGTGAGCACGAGTTCCTTCGCCCGCATCAGGCCCACGTGCTTCGCGATGAAATACGTCGAACTTGCATCCGGGCTCAAGCCGGACGCGGTGTAGGCGGAGACGAACTTTGCCTTGTCGGACGCGATGGCGTAATCGCCCGACAGCGCAAAACTGAAACCGCCGCCCGCCGCCGTACCATTGATCGCCATGACAACCGGAGCATGCATACGGTTCAGGCGCGCGATTGCTGCGTGCAATACCGTTGCCATGCGGGTCACGAATGCCGGTACGTCGTCGCCTTGCGCCATGAACTCCTTCAGATCCCCGCCGGCGGAAAACATTTTCCCCGCGCCGGTGATCAGCACGGCGCGGATCGCGGGATCGGTGTCGCAGGTGATCGCTGCATCGAACAGATCCTGCGCCATCTGGCCGTTGAACGCGTTCATCTCCTCCGGCCGGTTCAGGGTAAGCAGGCCGACGCCGTCCGTCACATCGAGGGTCAAGGTTGCATAAGGCACTGGGGAAGTCCTCCGGGCGTTATTATCCGATAGTCAATAAAATCAGGCCGACTCGACAGCCGCAACGCGGAGTGTGTTCCGCGCGTTCGCCGGCCACAAAACGGCGCATGGTGAAGCGCTCGAAGAACTGCGCAGGACGATAATCTTTCGTCATGCCGGTTCCGCCATACGCTTTACAGCGCTCTCCGCGATCAACATACCATTGTCTTCGGCGCCAAGCCTGGCCGTGGCACCCGCATGCACCGGGCCGGCGAAACCCGTTCATCTCGACGAGCGCAAATGCGGCTTCGCGCGGTGCTTGGGCCGGCGTGAAGTGCAACTGCATCGCAACGAGGTGACGTTACAGCACGTGCAAGTTCACAGGTATCTACCCGAACGGGTCGCGTTCGCTGAGGGAGTGGTACGCAATCCGCACAGCCGCGCGCATGTTGCCGAACGAATCGGCCGCGACGAGCAGAACGTATGCGCTCGTGATCGTCGCGGGGCATGCGTTCGTCATCCACCGTCGCACGCTGCGCGGGTTCGAGCCTGGCGGCGGGTGTGGCTTCGAGATAAAAGCCGAAGCCTGTCATCACCCGCGACACCGGACTCAGTTGCCGGCAGTTTTCATGCCCAGCGCACGTTGTGTTGCCTCGGGAAGCCCCGTGGGATCGAGCAGTACGTCGTACAGCTTGAGCCAGTGCGTATGCGCGAGCTGGTGCAGATGGAATGCGTTTTCCATCGCGAGTTCGCGCCCCTGTGCGTCCTGACAGCCGTTGATCGCCTTCTTTGTGAGCTTCAGCGCGAAACGCGACTTCGCCGCGATCTTGCGTGCCATCTCGAGCGTCGCCGCCTCGAGTTCGGCGCGCGGCACGACCTTGTTGACCATGCCGAGCGACAAGGCGTCGGCAGCGCTGAGTGCATCGGAAGTGAACAGCATTTCTTTCGCCTTGCGCGCGCCCACCTCCCACAAATGCGCGAAGAACTCGACCCCGCCAACCCCGAAGCTCACGGTGGGGTCGACGAAGCTCGCATCGTCCGTGGCGATGATCAGATCACACGGCCACACGAGCATGAGCCCACCGGCTATGCACTTGCCCTGCACCGCCGCGATCGTCGGCTTCGGAATATTGCGCCAGCGTTCGCTGAAACCGAGGTAGATTTCTTCCTCGCGGCTCATCTGCGCCTCGGCGCCGGCACAACCAAAACCGCACATCGAACCGACCGTGGGGTAGTCATGCATCCTGTCGTGCGGCGACTGCTCAGCGAGATCGTGACCGGAAGAAAAATGTTTTCCGTTCGCGGCGAGAATGATCACGCGGATATCGTCATCGTGCGCCGCGCGGTCGAACGCGCTGTTGAGTTCGTACAGGAATTGCGTGTCCTGTGCGTTCGCCGTGTCGGGACGATTCAGGACGATACGCGCAATGCCGTCTTCCGGCGTTTCGTAGAGGATGTAGCTGTAATCGGTTTGAGCATCCATGGGGTCGGCCTCGGGATTGGATGAAAGGGTTGCTTACAGGGTCCATGGCGATTCACTGCTCGCCGGTGCGCGGTACCCCGTGCCTGGCGAGTCTAGCCTGTCACCAGGGCCAGGAAAACGTTCCGGCTATTGCGTGGGCACCCGCCACCCGTGGCCGGTGCTATTGGCCGGCGAACTCGTTTGTGATTTTCTGCACGTCTGCCTGCGTTGTCATTTCGAGCGACCAGCGGATCTCTTCTTCCTTGAAGAACAGGGCCTTTTGCGCTGCATCGCTGAGCTCCGCGCGAGCATCGGTGTAGTACGCCATCGCGGCGTTTAACACGGGCTGCAGCACATCGTGGCGCACCACGAGCGGCATATCCACATAGTCGACACTCAGGATGTAGACGTGTTCGAGCGTCGCGTTCATGAATCGCGCCCGCGCCTCACCCTTCTCGGCAGCCACGGTGCCCGCAACAATCGTCTGCCCGGCTTGCAGCAGGGCGAGGTAACGCGCCGCGGCGCGGGTGGCGGCGCGCGGCTCGTGGGCCTTGAGCATCGCGCTCGTCTCGGCGAGCTTCTCACGCGCCGTGGCGAGCGCGAACGTTAATCCGGTACCGTGCCAGCGCGCGAACAGCAGCATCACGTGCTCCGCGCCGGTATCAAACCAGTAGCACAGGCTGTCAGGGGTGCAGCCCGGATCCGGCAGCCATTCGACATCGGCAAACGAGTTCATGAACCCGTGACCGGCAAACCCGCGTACCGAGAGCACGAGGCAGAGTACGGCAACGCTAACGCGCACGCGTTTCATGACGGATCCGCCACATTGCCTGTCGGCGCGGCAACATCGATGACAAACGGGAACACGACCGGCTCGCCGCCGGGCGCAAGCTGCAGAAATATGTGGTAGCGCCCAGGCTGCGGGAACACGGTCCGGATTGGGATTTCCGGACCGCTGAACACGAGCTCCGCTTCGAGACACATTAACTGCACCATCATCTCGGCAATGCGCGCGCCGCGCGCGGCCGGTGCGAGATCGCGCTCATGGGCGAGCTCCATGATCGCGGCAACTCGTGGCGTGTAGCTGTGCAGATGACCGAAATTGCGGCCGTCTTCACGCCACACCGCACCGTGCAGTTCCGTGCCCAGATACAGCGCGAGGTTGCGCACGGGTTCGCCGTCGCGCGAGAGATGTACGGTGAGATCCGTGGTGAAGCCGGCGCGCGGTACTTCGGGCGTCATCTGCAGGCGCGCGGTGAAGCGTCCTACTTTGCGTTCGCGCGCGAGATCAACCGCGAGCGTCGTCGGCGCGTCATCAACGTTACCCACGGCCAGTTCAAACTGCTTCACCCAGTTGCGGTCGCGGTGCGCGAACTCGCTGACAATGCGGTAACGTCCGGCCTGCGGGAAGCGGTACGGAAAGCGCAGGCGCCCGGCGCGCCGATCGGCCTCGCTTACCGGGGCGAAATCTTCATGATGAATGTGCGCAAAAGTGCTGAAGCCGGCATCGGTGATGAACGTGTGCAGATAGCGCTCGTGCGCAAGTTGGGGATCGGTGACCGGTTTGCCGGTGGCGGTATAGGTGAGCGTAAATTCGAGCCACGTT
Organism: Gammaproteobacteria bacterium; assembly: GCA_965216305.1. Taxonomy (GTDB): domain Bacteria; phylum Pseudomonadota; class Gammaproteobacteria; genus UBA11873. Next base: position 2,975,107 of record OZ244144.1, read on the forward strand.
TCCTCACCGGGCTGCGGCGCGGACGGGGTGGTGGTGAGCGCCAGTTGGTACGGCCCGCCGGGTCGCCCGAGCAGTGGCGCATCCGTTGATTCGGCGCAACCGCACAGACCGATGAGCAAACCGCACGCTGCGAGGAGTGTCGCCGGTCCCCGCATCGGTAACGCCCGAATCTCGCGCAGGCCGAGCGCGAGCAAGGCTGGCGCGCGCGTGGCCTCAGGGTGGGCACGGTGCCGCGGTTCAATGATCCGCGGCGTTTGCATCGCCGGTTTCGAACACAAGATGACCGGCTTCCTCCTGCGCGCGGATCCGCGCCGCCACGTCTGCCGGCACGGCCGTATTACGCGATTGCGGGAAACGCCCCTCGAGCATCCGGGGACGCAGGAAATATTGCTCGGGGTCGTCGATCAGCACGTCGCTTTTCAGCGGCCGGTAGAGCCAGTCGCGGCGCATGAATTCGGCCGTGAACAGCATCGCCACCTCCTCGTCCGTCCAGCTGTGCGGTTTATGCGGATCGTGGAAACTGTAGCTGATCAAATCGTTCTCGATATTCCAGTACACGGTTTGCATTGCGCTGTAGCCGTAATCACCGAGATCCGGGCGTACGTGATCGGCGAGGCGCACTTCGATGGTCATGAGCTTGTCGTTCTTGTCGTATTTCTCGCGTCGCAGCGGGAAGAACGTATTTTTCTCGAGCCACAGGATCAGGTATTTCTCGCCGTAGCCAGGCAACCAGTCCGGTTTCGCGGTTGCCTTTACCACCCAGCACGCAACGCCGCCGTCCGGCAGGTAGTCCGGAAAATCATCGCCCATCATCCTGATCGATGACGTTGCCCGTTCGGTAACACCGGTGTCCGGCAAATCCAGGGTGATTGTCGGCCGCGTGTTCGGGAAACGCACAGTGTCGTGCAGCACGTCCGTGCCGAGCAGTTGCCATTCGAACTCCCACGGGTCGCGCCCGATCACGTCGTCGAATGTTTGCGCGTTATCGGGGAAGCGCTGGTCGCGGCGCGGTTCCGGCTGTCGCCGCACGCGGCGCAGCGACGGCGAATAGATGAAATAGTCCATCTTCGTGCGGAACTCACCATCCGTGCGCCGTGGCTGCCACAGTTGTTGCGTACCGAGCGCCTCAGGCGGGAACGTGTCGTACGTCATCCATTGCGTATACACCTCGCCGGGTTTCGTGTCGTAGAGATAGGCGGCGAAGCCCTCGCCCGGATTTTGCATCAGGTAAAACAGGCTTTCGCCCTGGTTGATGTAGCCGCTGCTCGTGATCACGCCGAACACATCGAGGATCGAGCCCGACCACCGTGATACATGCGGGAACTCCGCGGATCGGTAGCCCATTTCCTCCGCCGTGTACGGCGCCTCGAACGGATAGATCTCGGCCGGCATGTAGGGGAATTCCGGGTGACGCGGGGTGTTGCTTGCGGGATCGAAGCGCGCCTTGTCGGCGGCGCTCATCTGCTCGACGGTTTTCCACGTGTCTGCAAGCGCGACCGGGCCGGTGGACAACAATGCGGCGATCGACGCGGCCGCGAACGTGACGCTGCGGATACTAGAATTCATAACTCAGCTCCCAGCTGACGTTGTCCCATTCTTCGTACTGGCCGTAAAGCCCCGTGTTCGTACCACTATCATAGCCGTTGTAGACGAGTTGCCCCTGCACGAACTGGGAGAACTTGTACTTGAAGCGGAGCTTGCTTTTCAGCCCCTGCCAGTCGGCCTGGGGACCGCTGATGACCGGGAAGAACGTGAGTTCCATGCTGAGGCGATCGCGGGTGAACGCGAACGGCCGCGAAAAGTTCACGACCGGGATCACCGTCCATTCGTCGCCGATGCCGCCGGCAAAGCCCGGGCCAAGCGTGTTCTTCCAGTCGAACGTGTAGAACAGCGAACCCTGGAAAATCAGGGTGGAGCGCGCGGGTAAACCAAACTCCACCGCGACTGCCGCGCGCAAGGTGTCGCGCTTCGAGGTGCCATCGAGATTGAGACCCGTGCGCGCGGCGGCGCGCTTGTCGAAATCGACGAAGCGCACGCCGTTCGCGTACAAACCCTCCACCCGGAACACGGTCGGCAACTGGTTCACGACCGGGACGTTCGTGAATGTCGTTGCATAGTCCGCGGTGATGCCGAAGTGATGCAAGCGCTCGTGGCGGGATTCGAGTCTGAGCCGGGTCTGTCCACCGAGCACCTGCGTGCCGACGACATGTTCAACCGGATTCTTGTCCCAGCCGTAGAAATAGATAAACCCGTAGGTGAGTGAACCCTGCGCGCGATCGAAGCGCAGCGCATATTCGTGATCGCTGAAATTACCCGCTTCCGGGCGGTCGATGCCGAGCCGGATGTCGCCGTCGAATCCTGGCGGCGGGATCAGCGGGGATGCCCATGGCGAACCCGGCACGGGCTGACGGTCGTGCTCGAAATCGAAGATGTACAGCAGCTGGACGGAATTCGAGCCCCAGTAGTACGTGCCGCTCGCCATCCACGTTGGCAGGCGACGCCATTCGAAATCTTCAGTTTCGAGCTGCACCGATTCACGCCGGTCCATCGCATTGATCGTGTCGATGAACTGACCATCCATCTTGCCCCAGGCGATCTGCTGCTTGCCAAGCTTCAGATCGAAATCCGCGGTGCGGTAACTCACGTACGCCTCGCGCAGCACGCGTTCGGTGTCGTGATAGATCTCGGCGGTGCGATCAAGATGATCGGCGAACAGCCCGTTCGAATCCTGCCAGTCGTAAACGCCGTCGTAGAGAAAATGCGAGGTAACGTTCACATCCAGGCCGGGCGCGAAGTTGTATGCGGTCTCGAGTTCGACGAGGTGCTGCAACTGCAGGAAGCGGAAGTCCTGATCGCGAAAGCCGACGGTGCCGTCCTCGTCGGTGAGGAAGTCGCCCCACTGACGGATAAAGCCCTTGAACCGCAGATTCGGTATCGCGCGCTCGATGGGTTTCGCGATCTTCTGCCCGATGGGATTGAACGTTGCCATCGTGCGATCGAATTTCGACCAGGTGTCGGACAGGCTGTCCGCGGCGCTGACGATCGGCCAGAGGCCGAACGCGACACTCACCGCGATAACGCACCGACCTGCTCTTGCGTAACTCATCGGCCTCTTCTCCCCACAATGGTGCGCCGGCCGCGGCGGGTGGGTCGCGGTGTTGCCGGCATTGTGCTGTAAGAATTCAGAAAGTTCTTAATTGACTTTCTAGGAAGGCATCATAACCAATTAATTATTATGATGTAAATCGTTCTCATTAAACGGATGCTCAGTTACCGGCAACGGGCTCCGGGCGCTCGCGACGAGCACCGACCGTGACGCACCAAATCGGGGCCATGATCTGGGGTGACATGCATCGCACCAAATGACGCGCCGTTAGCGCCCGGCAGGGAAATTCTCGCTGCCCGCCCTCTCGCGCGCCCCGCTCGCGACCAGGCGCGCGAACGGTGCGGCAGCATTCTGTTGCCCGCCCGCTTACACGCATTGCGGCACAGCATGGTTTACGGGAATAATCGTCGCTCGCGGCGCTGATGCATCTGCACAACAAACGGGGATTAAGCTTGGAGCTGGAAAAACCGCTACTGTTCGCCGTGATCGGCATGATCGCGCTGTTCTCGCAATGGCTCGCATGGCGCATGAAAGCCCCGTCCATCGTCTTCCTGCTTGCAGCCGGGATCCTGATCGGACCGGTATTCGGCATTCTCAATGCCGATGCGTTCCTGGGCGATCTGTTATTCCCGGTGGTCTCGATCTCGGTCGGGGTGATCCTGTTCGAAGGCAGTCTCACGTTGCGCTTCCACGAACTCCAGGATACCGGCTCCGCGCTGTGGCGCATGCTCACGATCGGGGTGCTCAGCACCTGGGCCGTGATCGCTTGCGCCGCGCATTTTCTCGTTGGCACCTCGTGGGAACTTGCCATCCTGTTCGGCGCAATCATGGTGGTCACCGGTCCCACCGTGATTGGCCCGATGCTGCGTGCCGTACGGCCGACGGAAAAGATTGCGCGGCTGCTGCGCTGGGAAGGGATCGTGATCGACCCGCTCGGCGCCGTGCTCGCGATTCTGGTCTTCGATTTAATCCTCGCAACACTCAATCCGGAACACGCGACAAGTCCGCTTTTGACGCTGGGCGAACTGCTGCTCGTGGGGATCCTGAGCGGTTGCCTCGCCGGCCAGGTGGTAGGCCTCGCGCTGCGCAACTTCTGGTTGCCCGAATATCTGCACAACGTGGGCACGCTGCTCGTTGTGATCACGGTCTTTGTCGTATCCGATGCGATTGCCCATGAATCCGGGCTGCTCGCGGTGACAATCATGGGCATCTGGCTCGCGAACATGCCGGGGGTGCGCACGGAAGAAATTCTCGATTTCAAGGAAAGCCTGAGCGTGTTGCTGATCTCGGGCTTGTTCATCCTGCTGGCGTCGCGTCTGCAACTCGATGCCCTGTCGGCGATAGGACTGCCCGCGCTCGGTGTTTTCCTCGTCACCCAATTCGTTGCGCGACCGCTGAAAGTGCTCGTCTCCACGTGGCCGGGCGACCTCACCTGGAACGAACGTGGGCTGCTCGCCTGGATCGCCCCGCGCGGGATCGTGGCCGCGGCCATCTCGTCGCTGTTCGCGTTGCGCCTGGAGGAAATCAACTATCCGGGCGCGGAAAACATCGTGCCGCTGGCGTTTGCTTTGATCATCGGCACGGTGGTGTGGCAAGGCATCACGGCGCCGACAATTGCGCGCTGGCTCGGGGTGGCGCAACCCGAACCCACAGGCATCCTGTTCGTCGGCGGCAACGCGCTCGCGCGCGCGATCGCGAAGAAGATGCACGATGCCGGTTTTCGCATCGTCCTTGCCGACAGCGCCTGGGACAATATTCGCGCGGCACGCATGGCCGGGCTGCCAACCTATTTCGGCAATCCGGTGTCGGAACACGCCGAGCGCCGCCTCGACCTGACCGGGATCGGCCATGTGTTCGCGATGTCGCGTCGCGATACCCTGAACGCACTGGCATGCGCCCGGTTCAGCGCGGAGTTTGGCCGTAACGCCGTGCACGCGCTCTCGGCGCGGAGCGAGGAAGAACGCTCGGAGAAACATGTACCGGCGCGCGACGACCACGGCGCGTTGTTCGGCCCGGATCAGGACTACGCAACGCTTGCCCGACTCATCGCCGACGGCGCGGAGATCCGGCAGTCGAAACTGAAAGAAGAATTCAACTACGCGGCAATGCGCAAACAGAACCCGGGCATGATCCCCCTGCTCGCCTGGGACCCGGCGAGGCGGATCCACGCGGACGCAACGTCGATCGATTTCAGTCCCAAGCCAGGCTGGACCGTGTTGATTCTGATACCGGCGGGCACTGAGAAGCAGGAAGTGAAGAAGTCCGACCGCGAGAAGGCTGCAACCGACAAGCCCGCGGCGAACAACAAGCCCGGGCCGGAAACGTCCGCAAAGACGAAAACCCCGAGCGAAGAACGCCGCCGTAACGACCGCCGCAAGGGCGATCGCCGGGCAAGGAAATAAACCGGCACCCCGCCGCCGTTATGCTGGTAACGGCGAAATCGCACATTACGGGTGTCTGTTACGACACGGAAATGCGCGATGTCCCCGCCACCTTACGAACATGCCGGCGCCGCCTGGCGCGGCGCCGGCGAACCAAGCACAGCGATACCGCTTTCCTCTAGTGCGCGCCGGCGGCGGACAGTTTGTCTGTGTTGCCGCGCTTCGCGGCGAGCGCCTGCGCACCCTTGCGCGCCTGCTGGCGGATATAGTGCATCAGGCCGGTAATGTCCTCGTCGTTCAGTTCCGCAAAACCCGGCATGCCGTTTTCAATTTTCGCGCCGTCGCGGATTACGTCCACCATCGCGGCATGCGTCAGGGCAATGGGTGATGCGCGCAGATCCGGTGCGTTACCGCCGGAGACCGCCCCACCGCCGTGACACAGGAAACACTGCGAGGAATAGATCGCCTTGCCGTGGGCAGCCTTGGCGTCGTCGATCGCGAAATCCGCATCGTCAAGCGGGGTTGGGAAAAACGGCGGCGGTGATGCCGGCATGGCGAGTTTCGAATCGAGCGCGAACGTGAGCAAACGACGCGGGTGTTTTTTGTACGCCCAGCCGTGCTGGGCGGCGAGCGTGCCGGAGATGAGTCCCGCGCCACCCCAGCCCACGAGCAGGGAAATGTATTGCTTGCCGTCGATTGAATAGGTGATTGGTGGCGCGGAGATTCCCGAGCCAACATCCACCTTCCACAACTCCTCGCCCGTTGCCGCCTGATAGGCGACAAACTCGCCGTTCGCGCGGCCCTGGAAGACGAGATTGCCGGCTGTGGTGAGCGTGCCGGGGTTCCAGTTGTTCGGCAGCGGCACTTCCCACACCGCTTTCTGTCGGATCGGATCCCACGCCTGCAGGCGCGCCGATCCGAGATCGCCCGGCGCATCCTCGGTGCCGAACTCAACCCCTACGCCGACTTTGCCGCGCGGTGACTTCCACGCCGTGAGATCAATCGCCGTATCGCGGAACGTTGCCGGCAATTCGATCGTAGGGATATAGACGAGCCCGGTATCCGGGTTGTACGACATTGCATGCCAGCTGTGCGCGCCGAACGGACTCGGCCACACGGTTTCCTCGCCATCGTCTTCATAGCGCGCACTCGGGATTTCCACCGGACGACCGGTCTTCAGATCCACGTGCGAAGCCCAGGTGACTTTCGCTATCTTCTCCGCCGACAACAGCTCACCGTTCTCACGGTTGATGACATAAAAGAAACCGTTCTTCGGGGCGTGCATGAGCGCCTTGATTGTTTGATCGCCATACTTCAGATCGGCGAGCACGATATCCATGTTCGAGTTGTAGTCCCAGGTTTCGCCCGGCACGGTCTGGTAATGCCATTTGTATTCGCCGGTGTCGGCATCGAGCGCCAGGATCGAACACAAAAACAGATTGTCGCCGCCGCCCGGTGAGCGGATCTTGCGATTCCACGGCGAGCCGTTACCGGTGCCGATGTAGACCGTGTTGAACTCGGGGTCGTAGGTGATGCCGTGCCACACATTGCCGCCGCCGCCGAACTTCCACCACTCGCCAGTCCACGTTTTCGCCGCCATCTCCATTGCCGCGTTCTCGAAACCGTCCGCCGGATTGCCCGGCACGATGTAGAAGCGCCAGGCGAGTTCGCCGGTGTCCGCATCGTAAGCCGTGACGTAGCCACGGGCCGCGTTGTGCTCCGTGCCACCATTACCGATGATCACCTTGCCGCGAAATACCTTCGGCGCGCCGGTAATGTAGAACGCCTTGCGGGGGTCAATCGTCATTTGCTCCCAGATCGGGGTGCCGGTTTTTGCGTCGAGCGCGATGAGCCGACCGTCGATCGTGGAAATGATCAGCTTGCCGTTCCAGAACGCCGGGCCCTTGTTCGAATCCCACATATTGATGAGACGATCGCCCGCATGCTTGATCGATTTCGGATCGTATTCCCACAACACTTCGCCGGTTTTCGCATCCACCGCGCGAGCGACGCTGTAGCTACCGGTGAAATACAACACCCCGTCTACAACGAGTGGCGTGGCGGTAAGCGAGCGATCATTCGGTAGTTCCAGGGCCCAGTCGAGCCCGAGGCGTTCTACGGAATCCGTATTAATCGCATCGAGCGGACTGTAACGTTGTTCGCTATAGGTGCGACCGAAAGCGAGCCAGTTCTCTTTGTCGTTTTCATTCGCGAGTGATGTGTCATTCACAGTCGTCTCGGCGCTAATCGTTGACGCGGCGCAAAACAATACGCCGGCAAGCGCGGTTCTCAGCAATCCCCTCACGGTGTGCTCCTCCTCAGGAATAGACAGGTTCGGCGCGTGATTTCCCGTGCGGCAGTGCAGCACTTCAACGTCGCCGTGAAACTAGTGTAGGTGAGGCGTGCGAACGTGGGAACCAGTGAAGCTCGTGCGTGCCTCGCGGGGAATGTTTACGCTAACATCCGACGTACAACGCAGGAGATCGTCGCGCATGACTATGAACGAAGTTGATCCGTTTCGCTTCACCGGTCGCTATATCAAGAAAGTGATCACCGAAGCGATCGAAGCCGCCACGCCGCCGCCGGATCTGCCGTGGACCGCTGTGGCCAAACCCCTGAACGAATCCCGCGTCGCACTGTTATCAACCGCCGGCATTTCCATGCGCGACGACGCGCCGTTCGACATGGACGGCGAACGCGCAAACCCGGTATGGGGTGATCCGTCGTGGCGGCAACTTGCGCGTGATGCAACAAGCGCCGATGTCGCGGTAAATCACCTGCACATCGACACGAGCTATATCGAGCGCGACATCAACGTCGCGCTGCCAACAACCCGCCTCGCGGAACTCGCCGCCGCCGGGATAATTGGCGACAGCGCGCCGCATCATTACTCCATCATGGGCTTTCAGGGCGACGACAGCTCCGTACTCGAGAACAACAGCGCGCCGGAAATCGCCCGCGCCATGCACGATGATGAAGTGGACCTCGCAATCCTCACGCCGGTATGACCCGACTGCTGCCGGACCGTGGGTCTGGTTGCGAGAAAGATCGAAGCGGCGGGCATCCCCACCGTGACGCTGAACATGCTGTGGGTGTTTCAACAGGCGATCCGCATGCCTCGGGTTGCCGCGATCGAACACCCGTTTGGCCGGCCGTTCGGGGATGTGGACGACGCGGTAACCCAGTCGGCGGTGCTGCAGGCCACGCTTGCGGTATTCGAACGCGCCACCATGCCCGGACACGTGGAGCATTTACCGTTTGGCTGGCACGAGGAGCCGAAAAAGACGAAGTGGCATCCGCCGGTGGCAGCGCCGATTATCGGACACATGCGGAAGCTGGGGAAGTTGTAGGGGGATGAGCAGGCGGGCGCAGATTGTGTCTGCCGTAGTAGGCAGATTCTGCCTATCACCGCCTACGTGGAATGTTGCTTGGCGGTTATATGGAATATTCTTTCTAAGCAGATGTTAGATGGAACAAAGGTTCAGTATGAATCCTAGCGAAATCCTCCAAGCGGTAACCCTTAGCGGGTTGGGAGATATTGCGAGCATCGTAGGACTTGTTGTGGCCATAATCGGCTTCATTATTACGATCGTAGGTATCGGTCGTTCAAAAACTGCAGCAGAGCAGGCAAAAGACGCAGCGGACGAAGCGCGTTTGGCGATAGTGCGAACCGAGACCATCGCAAGCTTCGCGGCAGCCGTAACGATGATGGACGAGGTGAAACGGCTACAACGAGCAGCTGCATGGGAAATTCTACCGGACCGATATTCGCATTTGCGCCGGACCTTAATATCGATTGGTAGCAAACACCCGAACCTAGGAGCCCATCATAGAACCGAAATACAGAGCGCAATTGCACAGTTCCGCGAACTAGAGAACACCGTAGAAACGTATTTGGCGGGCAATCGGAATTCGATAAGCGGTGCTAAGCTGAACAAATTGGTAACTTCTCAAATAGATCGACTGGATGCAGTTCTAAATGAAATAAAATCTAGTGCCGAGTAATGTTATGAGTATGACAAACAGCAAACTTATTGATTTGATACGCCGTTTACTGAATAAATCGAATGAAGGTGAGATCGATTGGGAAGCGACCGCCAACGCGAAGCGGTTTCTAACCACGTTATCAAATTATTCGGTTTTAATAAGCGAGGAAGGCGAAGACTACGTTCTGTATATAGTCGACCAGTTCGACGAAATTATAGAGCAGGTCGCTGATCCGGATTTAAGGGAGGTTGACGGCGATTCCTTTAAATTAATGAAGGAACTCCATCAGGTAGCACGTCGAAATGCCCGGGGGGCGGATAAAGCAATAGACGATATTCTTGAGATGCTATGAATGGTTCCATCTAACAAAGCGCTGCAGCTAACCCATTACAGCGCGCTTTTCCGATGTGCAGATATTTTCACATCTCCAAAGCGCGCTGTAATGGGTAGCTGAGCGCAACGTTAGATTTAATGTATTCAAGTTGGGGCGCTGCGAAATGCGAATGTTAGCCATATTACTTCTGGCGGTTTTTTGCCGGACCACGATCGCGGCAACGTTATGTATTGGTAGCTGCCCGACCGAAACGCCTCCGCCGGACTATTCCGGAACACTCAATGAATTTTTCATCGGCGGGAACGGTTACTTGTCCCTGGAAATAGGCGGCCGATTATATTTGGATAAGGCGATATACGATACGCACGTCACTAATTTCACTTCATTTTCTAGTGACTCCGAAATACTGTTTGATCCGCTGCCGTCTGAATATCCGTTTCCTTCCTACACTGATTTTACTTCGGTGGGTTTCGGAGCAGCCACCGTGGTAGACATCACGCTACCGTCCGATGTCTTAATTCGGAATATGGAATTTGGCGGCGAAATTAGGATACATGCTGCGGGAGACATTCTGGTTACTGATACTTCAAATCTGATCCCCACTCCGGTTCCTAGTTCGCTACTTCTATTCCTATCGGGTGCCTTCGTTTTGCGTGTGCGGACGTTTTGGCGCCGAAAATCTAACAAAGTGCTGCAGCTGACTCGTTACAGCGCGCTTTTCCAACGTGCAGATATTTTCACATTTCCAAAGCGCGCTGTAACGAGCAGCTGAGCACGACGTTAGGCAGATAAAGAGATCGATGCGACGGTGGGAACAGCGAGTACTTGATAACCTCTTTGAACCCGAGGCGATATCGCTAATCGAAGGTGCAAATGAACTTATCAGCCGCTTCGGAGAGTGGCCCGGTTTCGAAGATGCGGAAGTACTTTCGCTGGAATTTGATCGCGGTAATCATATGGAGGTCGTTGGCACCGAGAGATGGGAGAATCGGGAGCCTGAATATATTCGAGTGGACTTCTTAACTATCCACCCGGAATATCCCCATAAATCAACTCACAAAAATCGATCGGTTATCACGTTGGTTTATCGCGATCTCATCGACGTCACTATAAATGGGTTGAAATACCAAAATCCGATTAGCGGTCTCGGAATACAATTGGAATATTCAGAATCTCGTAGAACGAAATGTTTCCGCGTCGATTGGGGCGGTACAGCGCTAGGTCACGAGGTGTCACTGCTGTGTGCAAATATCAAAGTAGAGACGATTGACCCATGCTAGTAAATGTCGAAAGGCAAAATCTGCCTAACAAGCAACTGTGATTAGCGGGATAGTTCCTACGGTTTAGTGGACACCCTGAACTAACTACTCAGGAGTGTTTACCGATGCCGAAACCAGGCCCACGCACGACGTATAAGTACAGCGACGATTTCAAAGTGACGGCGGTTCGTTTAAGCGAACTGCCGGACGTTGCCATCCAGGATGTTGCTGCCTCTCTTTACATTCATCCGTTCATGTTGTCTCGTTGGCGCAAGCAAGTGCGCGAGGGCGAGATCATGGCAAAGGGTGTTGAGATTGATAAGGAAACAGCAGCAGAGCTGAAAGAGTTACGCCGGATTAAGAAGGATTACGAGCGTCTGAAGCTCGAGCACGACCTTTTAAAAAAAGCGATCGAGTTCACTTCCAAACGAAAAGCGATGTCTTCGCCTTCATCGAGCACGAATCCCAAGAAGGAGTCGCGGTGAGCCGAATGTGTACGTTGTATGGCGTGAGTCGGAGTGGTTTTTATGCCTGGCGGAATCGGCCCCGGAGCCGTCGCAGCATCGAAGACGAAGTGTTGCTGACTGAGGTCCGGGATGCGCATGCATCGGGTCTACAGACTTATGGCAGCCCGCGTGTGCACGCGGTGCTGCGGCAGCGCGGTCGTCGTGTCGGTCGGCGGCGGATCGAGCGCCTGATGCGGGAAAATGGGACCCGCGGGTGTTCGGTCGATCAATATCGCCGCTCCCCGGGCCTGGAGCGTTTCTTCGGGGTCATTGGTAATCGCGTGCATAAGCTGTTGGTGACAGCCCCGGATCAGGTGTGGGTTTCAGACGTGACCTATGTCAAAGTGAATGACGATTGGCGCTATCTCGCGGTGGTGATGGATCGCTACTCCCGTCGTGGGCTGGGCTGGTCGCTGGGGTCGGAGAAGACCGTGGCATTGACGCATCGGGCGTTGCGTCAGGCGTTAAGGCTGCGCCGGCCGGCGCCGGGGACGATATTTCACACCGACCGTGGCAGCGAATATGTGGCCGACAGGATGCAGACAGCGCTCGGTGAAGCGAAGCTGTTGCCGAGCATGAACCGTCGCCGGCGTATGACGGACAACGCCCACATGGAGTCGTGGAACAAGACGATGAAGTCGGACATGTACCACCGGCGGGTGTTTAAGAGCGACAAGCAGCTTCGTGATTCGCTGCGCTCCTACATCGACTTCTACAATCGGGTGAGACTACACTCATCCTTGGGATATCAATCACCGATCGCGTTTGAGCAATCATGCAACTAACAGATGGGTGTCCACTTTTTCGTAGGAACTCTCCTCGTTACAGCGCGCTTTTCCAGAGTGCAGATATTTTCACTCTTCCAAAGCGCGCTGTAACGAGCAGCTGAGCACGACGTTAGATGCATGTTCCGAAGACACATGGCTGGGGCCATTTCGCCACATTAAGTTACAAATTGGACGAATAACTGAATCGCAGAAACTTGATTGTCAGAGTACGCTTCCAGACATTGGTGTTGTGAGTTTTCTCTAGGCGGTTGGATAATCATTGATAGGCGAATTGATATGCGTGTTTTCGTATTAATAATTTTAGCGGCGGTTACGGCAATGGCTAGCTACGCATCCAACGCGGCCAATCTAAATGTAAATTCGGAAGGGCGTCTTTTAGGTGCTACAGATGTCGCAATCGGCGGAACGCTGTATGACGTAGCGCTAGTTGACGGATCTTGTATCAGTATTTTCGGCGGCTGCGATGAGGTTAGTGATTTCCTATTCACGTCGGAGAGTGAGTTGCTTCTCGCTAGCGAGGCCCTGCTGGAATTCGTAACTATCGATTCTCCGCTGGGTAATTTTGATTCGGATGCGGCGCTTACTAACGGTTGCGGCGATTCTGCATTTTGCATACTGCTCACGCCTGGGATCCAAATCGCCGAGCCCGGCAAGATCGTTGTCGGCGTTGCATATAATAATGGTGGGGTTAATTTCGATAACACTGGAACCACGGAGGCCATAATTGCTGACATTTCTGGTACGCATACAGTTTGGGCCGTTTGGTCGCCAGCGGTCCCTGTGCCATTGCCCGCGGGAATATGGTTGTTCGTAACCGCCCTTGTTCCAATTCTAGGTAAACGAACGAGATCCATCTAACAAAGCGCTGCAGCTGACCCATTACAGCGCGCTTTTCCAGAGTGCGGATATTTTCACTCTTCCAAAGCGCGCTGTAATGGGCAGCTGAGCGCAACGTTATGTTTCCTGAGGCTCGGCTAGGCTAAAATACTACTATGAGCGCAATAGCAGAAATCGAACGAGATTTATTGGGGCTCCCCGCAGCCGATCGGGAGCGGTTGGTATTGAAGGCGTGGGAAAGCCTAGTCCGGGATCCGGATGTAGCGAGTAATCCCGAAATCGATTCCGAGGCAGTCAATATTGCTATCGAACGGGATTCCGAGATCGAAGCCAGGAAAACAGCGGCAATGTCGCACGAGGAATTCATTCGCCGTACGAGCGGCGATTAATGCGGTTAGAGTTCCATCCGGAAACTGCGGCAGAGTTGAACGATGCGGTGAGCTATCTCAATTCTCAACGTTCTGGTCTCGGTGCCGAACTTAGAGAAGAAATCGAAAGAACTATTAATCGGATTGCTGAGGCACCTTTACGCTATCGCTTGGTTAGCGGAGAAATTCGAAGATGTTTCGTAAACAGATTTCCATTTTCGGTCTTATATCGCGTTGTAGATGAAGGCACCGTCCGAATTTTGGTCATTCGACATCACCGTTTGCGGTCGTCGTATGGTACCCAACGTCAATAGAAGCGGAAACATAACAAGCGACTGTGATTAGCAGTCAAGTGTTCATGCGAAATCCTGGTTCCATGCAGTTCCGTTTTTGACCATCGCATTGAGGATGACAATCATTTTTCTCATGCAGGCGATGAGTGCGACTTTTTTCAATTTGCCGGCTTCAAGTAATCGCTGATACATCGCACGGAGTTTGGGGTTGAAGCGGACGGCGGTCATCGTCGCCATGAACAAGACGGTTCGAACGGTTGCACGACCGCCGCGAATGCGGCGCTTCCCTCTCAGTGATCCACTGTCACGATTAAATGGCGCGACGCCGACGAGAGCGGCGATTTGCTTATGACTGAGAGAGCCAGGCTCAGGCAGGTCGGCAATCAAGGTGTTCGCGAGTTGCGGGCCGACACCAGGCGCGCTGAGAAGGCGCTGACGTTTTTCTCGCCATTCATCGACGGTATCGATAAGACTGTCGATCAGCTGCTCAAGCTTCTCAATCTGCGTATCGACTTGCCGGATATGTTTGCGGATATCGGCGTGAAACGACTTCGGCATGACATCGATGCGGTTTTTCTCCATCGTCCGCATGTCGATAAGCTGCCGGCGTCGGATACATAAGTCCCGGAGTTTTCGGATGTTTCCGAGCGCGACTGGGCGCACATCGGGTTTCATGACCGCAGCATATTCAGCCAGGACCCGGGCATCAATCTCATCAGTTTTGGCGAGAATGCCTTTGGCGCCGGCGTACCGTCGAACCTTTATAGGCTGGCAAATGATGATCGGGAATCCGCGCTCGGCCGCCGCGATAACAACTTCTGTTTCTCTTCGGCCAGTGGCTTCGACGACGACTCGCGAGAGGTCGTAGCGAGCCAGGCGACCGATTAGGCGCCGTATTCCATTGCTGTTATTCGTGACGCTGAACCGGACGTCTCGTTCATGAATACATACATCGAGTTGATGTTTGCCAACATCAATGCCGACGTTGACGGATTGCTCTCTTGGTTTAGTCATTGTTAGAAGACCTCGCCCTTGCTAAATTCGGGCTCATGGGCCCATTCGACTGTTCGAGATAACTCGATGAATCAATCCAGTGCCACACGCTTGTTATCGGAATCAGCGAAGCTGTTACCGGTGCTGAATCGGGCTACTGGATTGGTAATCTGCTGCTACAGGTTACGGGCCCACCTTATTCGCTGCGGGCTTGGAAATGAATCATACAAGTCGTTGGAGACGGACGCTTGACCGCGGCTTTCCCATCGCTACCGCTCCGGTCGGCCGCCCTCAAGCGTCGCTCAACTCGACGTTAGGCGTAACGGGGCCGCGAAATATGCTAGGCTTTTTTTATTATGATCGACTGGTCCACCTGCCATGCTGTAGAACAAGTCCCGAACCGCGTAAGCGGTACATGGGTATTTCGTGGCACCCGCGTACCGGTGTCGGCCCTGTTCGAGAACCTGGAAGACGGCGCGGATATTCACGAATTCATCGAGTGGTTTCCCGGCGTCACGTCGAAACAGGTAAAGGAAGCGCTTGAGCACGCTGCACGCAGTGCGGCAACCACTGCGTAAATGCGGATACTTTTCGATCAAGGGACTCCGGTTCCCCTGCGTCGACTCCTTACGAATCACACGGTCAAAACCGCGTATGAAATGGATTGGTCGACGCTAGAGAACGGCGAGTTGATCGCGTCAGCTGAGTCAAATAACTTCGAGCTGTTGATCACTACTGATACAAACCTAAAGTATCAGCAAAACCTCTCCGATAGGAAAATCGCGATTCTGGTTCTCTCTACGCCGAGCTGGCCGAGAATTCGGCAATGTATAGAAAGAATTGAAACTGCCATATCCGCAGTTTCGCCGGGTAGTTATACGGACGTCGAGATATCGTAGGTATCACGTGTGCACGATTCGACGGTTACACCCGGATTTCCAAGTGAAGCGCGGCAGTTCTGATTAGGCTGCTGCGTAAGCTTCCCGATCCGCGTGTATCGAGACTTGCGCTCTACCAGGGTGACGAAGCAATGGCCGTCATTGGAGCTGCTGGGCGCGCTTTCCCGACAAATGGTGGAGCGGTGTCGATCCAGTGCTTCAGCGATTTCGGCGACGGCATAGCCTTACCAAATAGTCGGGCGATCATATACCTCTCGCCAGAGGTGAGCTGGTGATATTTGACGTTGAGATTCCTATTCCGCCAAGAAGAAGATTCTAACGAGTATCCCAGCTCGCCTCGCTTAATTCGATGGGAGTGAAATTTCGTGTCGCACTTACATTGTGAATCCGCAACGCGTAACAAATTGCTGAACCTGACTGCTTACAGTCAGCTTTTTCTAAGGTGCTTCGCATTTTCGCTTAGAAAAATCAGCTTGCAATCGGCAGGTTAGCAAAACGTTAGGCTGCACAATTGGTCCTTTCGCCGATTTCAGGAGACATAAAATGCCAAAATTTGTCACCATCCATTACGGTGACCGCGAAGGCTACGATCGCACGCCCGAGACCGTTCGAGATGCAGCTCACACGCAAGACAAAGTGCTGCAGGAAAGCGGAGCTTTGATAGGAATTGCAGGGTCTCCCGTACAAGTTCGCAATCACAAAGCTACGCACGTGCGGACGGAGAGCGGCTCCTACATGACTTCACAACTACCCGTCGCTGGGTTTGCTGTTATCGAAGCGCCCACGCTGGACGATGCTATAAAGATGGTGTCACAGGTTCCATGCGCTGTAGCTTATGGAGTTGTGGAGGTTTGGCCGCTCGAACAACCATCCAGTGCGAACTAACAAGGGCATGCAGCCGGTCATTTCCACTCGCTACGCTCCTGAAAATCCCGCTGATGCCGGGCGTTAGATGGCTGGAGAACTTAGAAGCCGAATCTCCGCCCCGCTAGCCGTGGAACTGCCCCTAGGCATGCGCTCTATTTTTCCTGTCACGTAAAAAACTAGTAAGAGCCCCATATGTCTGTTGAAGCGAACAAGCAAATTGTCCGGGACTTTTTCGCAGCCATGTCCAGCGGCAATGCCGAAAAGGCATCTAGCTTACTTGCCGAGGATATCGCTTGGACGATCATAGGGGATACGCCTGTCTCAAGAACGTTCCAAGGACACAAGGATTGCCAGGAGAACTTACTTGAAGAAGGTTTCCGGCATCTCAAAGTAGAGTCAGGAATAGATCTTGAAGTTGTCGAGCCCATTGCCGAAGACGACAAAGTCGTCGCACGCGTTCAGGGGAAAATCGACGGCAAACACGGCCCCTATAACAACACCTACTGTCACGTGTTTACGATACGAAACGGGAAGATCGCGGAGGACGTCGAAGACCTCGATACCGCGCTTCTCCACAAATCCTGGGACGGCCGTTCGACTAGCTAGTTATGTCCGGAGGACCGCCACTTAGATTAACAAGCGAAGTGCAACACGTGTGATCAGGCAGCTGCATCACATTGCTCCGGCGTGATTCATGTCTAGCTTAATGAGAGCGGCAACTTTGCGATTAAGCTCCGCGGTATTCCTGGCGCGAAGCTTACCGATGATTGTGTAACGGGATTTCCGCTCAACGCGTGTGACGATGCAATGTGGCGCCGATCACGGAATCGATTTCCCAACGCCCAAATCGTGAGCGATTCTCGGCACCCGGGGGACGCTGCCATATATGGCGCTTGCCACGCATGGCACCGCTCGAGTCAGGGGCTCCATAGCGTTTGTGTCGTCGTTTCCCGCCCTGACGAAGATGGGTGTACAGGTCGCCATCATAGGCACGGTCAAACCAAACGTAGCGATATAGGGTCTGGTGCGGGATCGAGAGGATGCGATGTTTCCGGAGCCACACCGAGACGATTTCCGGGCTCAATTCCTGCCGGATCAGTGAAATGGCGAATACCAGCTTCCAACCTGAAGAGTAGCAGTGGCGCATTGATTCACAGCGCCTGGTTCGGGTCCGGCTATCAGGTTTAAACGCTCGGTATTTTCCGTCGTTACAGCGGTATCTTCAGACTTCGCGACAGACGTTGGAGCGATCTCGGCCGAGGGGCTCGGCGATTTCAGCGAACGACCAATGTTGCATTCGAAGCTGGGCGATCATATACCTCTCTGCAGAGGTGAACTGGTGATAATTCAGCTCAGGTTTCCTATTCCGCCAAGAATTGAAGACTTAACACTATCCAAGCTCGCTTCGCTTAATTCGATAGGGGTGACATTTCATGTTGCACTTACATTGTGAATCCGCAACTTCGAGCCAAGCCCTGCTGCCGGCCGGTTACAGTGCGCTTTTCCAATGTGCTGAGATTTTCACATTTCGAAACCGCCCTGTAACGGGTTGGTTATCACAACGTTAAATTTAATTGTGCAAGTTTCGAAACATCGAACTACAACTGAATTCGGCCTCTCTGATTTGCGTGGTGTAATTCAGGTAGCGCTGCTCGTTCTCGCCGGGCACTGCTGTGCATCTTACGCGAACGGCTCAACACCGGCTCGAATCGGAACTAACGCCGATTCATATTCATCGAACGTTCGATTTCCCGATCCGATACCAAACGAGAATTATCCGATTGACGTGTTCTGTCAATTATCAATTCGATCGACGGGGCTTCCGGAAGATTATTCTTGCTTCGAGATTGGAGAAGACGGGAATATCTATATGCCGAAACGGGGATTCGCTGAGCGAGCAAAATCAGCTATTGGAAAGTCAAAATTTGTCCCTGCGACCAAAGGCGGCAGCGAAGTGGCTGTCTTTGCGAATCTAAAATCGCAGTTCGACTGCGACTCGGAAACCTGCGAAATCCGATCGGTAATGAATCATGGACACCACACTGAAGTGTTTGGCATTGGTTATTTCGAACCCCAGGTCGTTCTGGGTTCGTGCCGTTGGGGCGATTGGAGCAACCTCATGTTTTACGGGAATCTTTCGATTCTTGTTCGGGCTGGGGTTCTGGGACGTCGAGGTGTTAGCTATTGGATCTCGGTATCAGTAGACGAATTCGGGAAAGCTACACACCCGACAGTTATTGAGGCTGGATCTGGATTCCGAGCCAAGTCTCTGGAGGCAGCAAACGAACTGGCGCAATGTGAATATATTCCAGGAGTCGCAGGAGGAACCGCGGTAGAAATGGAATTCAAAGACTTTATGATAACTCACGACATCAGTGGAAATTAGCTCCGCGATTTAGGAATTAAATATAAGAAGGCGCTGCAGCTAAGCCATTACAGCGCGCCTTTCCGATGTGCTGATATTTTCACATTTCCAAAGCGCGCTGTAAGCTGCCGGTTGGCGAAACGTTAGGTGGATTTTCCTGAAGTTTTACCTGGATAGTTCCACGAAAAGGTAGCCCTATGAAAATCTCGTTAGTAAGCGTGCCGGTACAGGATCCACTCAAGGCGCATGAAATCTATACGGAGAAACTCGGGTTCGTGTCGAAAGAGTTTGATCCAGCAGCAAGCCTTGCAATCGTTGCGTCAGGCGAAGATCCTGATGGAGCAGCGATCCTTCTCGAACCGTGCCGCAATACATTCGCTGAAAAATACCAGAAGGCAGCATTCGAATCTAAGCTGCCCATAATCGTCTTCGGCGTTGAAGACGCCGAAGCTGAATTGAAACGATTGGAACTCATCGGTATCAAACTACGTCCGGACCTGGACAACCCGAATTGGGGACTCACGAATATGTTCGAAGATGGTTGTGGGAACATTATTATGCTGAATCAACCATCCACCTAGATTAACAAGGGGATGAACTTGACCGGTTACAGAGCGCTTTTCCGATGTGCCGATATTTTCACATCTCCAATGCGCGCTGTAATGGGAACCTGAGCACGACGTTAGGTTTCACCTGAGGACGTGCGCAAACCCAAGTGCTTTTCGAACGGAACGAAATCACGATCCGAATGCAGCAGCGGTAGCTTGTGCTCAATACAGAAGGTGGCGATTATGATGTCCGTCGTTTTTCGAATGGTAATGCCCTTGCGTCGCAATGCTCGATAATTGTCGCCGCATTTCACGACCATGTCGGTTCCCAGCATCTCATAGTGTTCAAGTAGACCTAGCGTATTTTTAGCTCGATTAAAATCACGGTCATGGCGGAATCCTTGCAATATTTCGAAAAAAATTATGTCTCCGATAACAACGGTGTCCCTATCCAGCGCGGAATCTAATATCTCCACGGTTTTAGCTTCGATTCCATTAAAGTAGTCAACCCATACGCTGGTATCGACAAGTATCATTATCCGCCTCTCATTTCATTCAAATCGCCTTCCCATTTGAGCTTTCCGCGCAATTTCCGTACGGCCTGTTGTTTGTTCTGGCGAACAAGTAACTTTAGGCCGAGTTCAACAGCTTCCTTTTTAGTTGCGGCTCCACTAGCCTTTAACGCCTGCGCCATCAATTTGTCGTCAATTACAATATTTGTTCTCATAGCATTATGAATGTGTATATTATTAAAATTAATACACAATGTAGCAAAAGAAATGAAGCATAACAAAGTGCTGCAGCCGCCCGTTACAGCGCGCTTTTCCGATGTGCAGGTATTTTCACATCTCCAAAGCGCACGGGCCGCTTACCCCAACGGTAGGCGGCTCTAAATGAACGCGGCGTCTTTTTTATCTGCAGCAATAGATATCGCGATAGGAGTCGCCGGTTTTGCCGGTATCGTCGCAGCAGTGCGGCAGCGCCATTTAGCTCATTGGTCGAAAGAGCAACTAATCCTTCTGCAAATACTTTTTACTGCCACAGCCGCTTCGATCGTCTATGCCTTACTGCCGTCGTTTTTGACAGAAACCGGATTAAGCTCGGAACTCGTATGGAAAGTGTCGAGCGGTGCGCTTATGGTGTGGATCGTTGGCGCGATAGGATTCCGGCTGCGACAAAGCAGGGCTCACAGCTTAGCCATGACGATCCCCAGACACGTAATGATATTGGGCGCATTCGCGTTTGCATTTCAGATCTATAACATTGCAGGCGTAGGCCAATCGTGGCCCTATCTATTCGGGATCCTGATATTGCTAATCAATGGGTTTTCGGTGTTTCTCGTTTTGGTCTTGAAACCGCTGGACGGCTAGAGTCCGCCTAACAAAACGTTGGAGGCCCACACGATAGTTCCTACGGTTTAGCGGACACCCTGAGCTAACGATGGATTTCCCCCACTACAGCGCGCTTTTGCGATCCGCAGATATTTTCAGATCTCCAAGGCGGGCTGTAATGGGCAGCTGAGCGCATCCTTAAGCGGACAGAGGTCATGAAATGAACCGGGAAGCAACTGGTGCGTTAGCGGACATATCCGGTGCTGTTGCAGTGGTAGTCTCCCTTATCTACCTCGCGGTACTGTAACTAAATCGTCCGTGGAAACGGGGCAAAACCCGGCGCCGGCAAAGCGCCGCGACTGCTACGCCGGATCCCGGCCCCGCCTGCGGCGCGATAAATCGGCTGGGGGCTCGATCGGCCCAACCGCGCTCAGGCTGCCCGGGCCGCGCTGCGCGGCCGCAATCGCGGGAAATCGGGATGGCGAAAAGGCGCGCCGTCTTCGGCTAGCGCGATTTTCTTTAACGGATGTCTCCCCCCATCGTCATGCTTGAGCCCGTCCACGTTGGCCATGCCATCGTGAGGTCGTCGCGCCACCCATGCGTCGTCGCCGAAAAAACGTAACGACAAGGTGCGCCGGCGTTCTCCGGCGATCGTCGGCGCCCCGCCGTGCAGAACCCCGGGATGAAACACCACGACGTCGCCCGGCTCGACGGCGAACGAAACAATGTCGAAATCGTCACGCCGGGACTCGATGTCCGGTAGTGGTGGCCACTCATCGCCACTGAACAGACTGGCACTGACGTCATCGGGATTGAACGCGGTCGGGTTGTACAGCGCCCCGCGATGCGAACCCCGCACGAATTCCAGCGAGCGTTCCCGGGGTACGCGATCGAGACTTGCCCACATCACCGCAAAGTGCTCGCCCCTGGCGGGCAAATAAGGCAGGTCCTGATGCCAGGGCGTACGTCGGGTGTCCGCGTCCGCCTTGAGCCAGATTTGTTCGTACATTAACCAGACGTTATCGCAACCAAACAACGCCGCAATCAGATCCGGGATGGACGTATCGAGCAACAATCGCCGGTAGGCGGGAAAGCAATCCGGGTTTGCCTGGTCCTGGTAGAACGTACCGGCCGTTCCCGGCAGGACGCCGCCGGCGCCCGGGCCCGGATGTGCGAGCGTCCACGCGTAACAATCGTGCGCGAGCCGGAGCGTGTCGGTATCAAGTGCCTGCGGCAAAAAGACGACGCCATCTTCTCGATACGTTTGCTGCAACGCAGCTAAATTCTGCGTGTCCATGAGCGCCTCCTCGGTGCGTTCCCGGTGCAGCAAAAGTCTAGCAGCCCGAAGAGAACGGGGACATCCCGCCAGACCGTCTCATCGGCTACGCTGGTACCCGGCCTCCTGCGGCGACGCCGCTGTTGCCGGAGCGGCGCAAGCAGCAATTACCGGGGGCGTCGCCATGCAACAAAAGTGACGTGGCAAGCCCGTACTTATTCAGGCGCAAGACGGGAGAATCGCGTTGCGCGATGCGCGTCCATACCCTCACGGTGACCAGATCCATTCGCCATAAAGGTGGTCGCAAGTTCTACGAATCCGGCTACGATTCAGATACCCGGTTCCTGCAATACCGTAAACTGAACATGCCTTCTGATGGAACGTCACTTCCAATTAACATTGGAGGAGACGCTCCTGCCAGGTCGCTCCGAATCGGCATTGGCTTGGGGCAGACTTCGTACTACGGCGCTCTCGGCAGTGACTTTGCCTTTTCGGGCCAGTAGAGCACACTGTTAGGGCGAATCTTGACATTCCTTAGACTGTACATACACTGTATGTATGATCGAATTCGAATGGAACGCCGCGAAATCCAAAGCTAACGAGCGGAAACACGGCGTTTCCTTCGACGAAGCACAGTCTGTGTTCTACGACGACTTCGCCCGCCAATATTTCGACGAAGAACACTCTGAAACGGAAAATCGATTCATCATGCTTGGGATGAGTAACAAGTCCCGTGTGCTTATTGTCTGCCATTGCGAAAAATCGAACGGCGATTCAATCCGGATCATCTCCGCCCGAAAAGCGACCCGAAAGGAGCGCAGTCACTACGAAGGCCCATTCA
This sequence comes from Gammaproteobacteria bacterium, assembly GCA_965216305.1. Classification (GTDB taxonomy): domain Bacteria; phylum Pseudomonadota; class Gammaproteobacteria; genus UBA11873. The sequence goes on from OZ244144.1 coordinate 2,998,086, forward strand.
AATGAAGAAAGAATACGACTTGTCGAAAATGAAATCGCGGAAAAACCCTTACGCGTCGAAACTAAAGCGCCAGGTAACGATTCGTATGGGTGACGATGTCATTAGCTATTTCAAAGGTATGGCTGAGGAAACGGGTATTCCGTACCAGAGCCTGATTAATCTATACCTTAGAGATTGTGTAGCGCACGATCGAAAGCCAGATTTGTCATGGCAATGAAAGATCGCCCTAACCAAGCCCTGTAATGGACAGCTGAGCGCGACGTCAGATGGCCTATCTATTTTGCAACTTGAACGCCCGACCCTCCTTGCCAAACGTTAATGGCGCATTTGATCAGCTAAACGAGTCACGTTTACGTAACAATGCTACAGGTTTTGACAACTGAAGATCCCACTGCAGTTTCCGGCGTCTATGGGCCTACACCAGATTTACTGGGTGCGCCTGCAGGCTCATGGTTCACGGTATCTTCCAACGTTTTCGAACAAAGTCACAGCTCTCAGAGACGTAGGGAACTGCAACGAAATCGTACCCAATTATTGATCGAGCCTGAACCGAACCGGCTTCTCAGGGCCATTTTTGTGCCAATCAGCGTAACAACGTGATCAACGCGGGCCGGTTGTCCCAACTATATCGACCCTCCTGATTTTGAAAGTGCTTGTCGAATTGCATTGCGGTCGCCGTGATCCTGCGAATGGCTGTCACTGTTTGCAGCAGGTCGGCTTGAAGCGATTTCCGTTCGAGGGGCGAAGGCAAACACTGTCGTACAAATCAAGCTGTTAACGAAAAGAAAGAACAGCCTGGGATTTGTGCACCGAGAGTTTGTAAAGGCGCTTGTTGCGGCCAGGGATAGATGGGTTAGCCAGGATAGTCAGCCTTCGGGCAAAACTATCTGAGCGCGGCCGGTTCCCCCGATGCCAGGCGGCATCGCCGGTCTCGATCGTAGTATGCTGAGAGGACATCGCTAGCGGGGTAAATCACATGGCATTATCAGGCGGCTGCATATGCGGGGCGGTACGATTCGAAATTGCGGACAAGCCGCTGTTTGTACATGCGTGTCACTGCGCTGATTGTCAGCGATTTTCGGGCTCCGCGTTTGTCGTGCTGCTCGGGGTCGAAAAAGCGAAGCTTTCGGTTGAAGGTACCGTAACGAAAGTAACAAATCCGACCTCGAGCGGCGCGGGGTATGACGCCTACGGTTGTCCACAGTGCCTGACGATCGTTTGGAGCAAATATCATTTTGTCGAACTGCCATTGGTCGCGGTACGCGGCGGTACGCTGGACGATCCGGGCCTTGCACCACCCGCCTATCATATCTTTACCCGCGCCAAACAATCGTGGTTTGAGTTGCCTGCCGGTGCGAAAGCTTTCGCGGGCTGGCTGGACCCGGCCGAAGCGTGGTCGCCCGACACATTGAAACGACTGGAAGAACTGGCTGAAGGGGGCTAGCGTGCTGTATGTCGACGTGCCGCTTGATAAGCCTTCGATGTCGGACATTTAGCCGCGGGGTTCGCTAGGCTACCGCTGCGGTCGGGCACCTTCAAACGCTGCTCAACCCGGCGTAAGAACGCGCAGGTCCGGATGAACTGATTCAACTGCATCTCATCTCACGGGAGTATTTGGCATATGAACCGAGCGCTGGATGCTGGCATCGCCAGTCACGTAGGCACTTACAGTGATGCGGTGGAGATCTCGGGAGCAAGCAGAATCCTCTACCTATCTGGTACTCCCGGTATCGACATCGAAAACGGCGACCTGCCCGAAGGATTCGAGCAACAAGCTGATCTCGCATGGCGCAACATCATTGCTATCCTCACCGAGGCGGATATGGACGTCGGCGATATTGTTAAAGTGACACAACATCTAATCCGGCGCGAGGACCTGCCGATTTACCGTGACATCCGCGCAAAATACCTCGCGGGGTGCAAGCCTGCCTCGATGCTAACCCTGCTTCCCGGGCTGGTCTGGCCGAACATGTTGATCGAGCTCGAAATAGTCGCCGCGAAATGACGAACGAAAAAGCGGCACGTTCCAAGGAATTGCTCAACCTTACCGCCACCGGATTCCTGCTTTCGCTTTCGCTATCGCTCCACTGCGCCTTTGTAAACGGTCCGGCAGCAAGCCGTTGGATGTAACGGATCTGTGAAACGAATTGTGTCTTTATCTTGCGCTGCTTTGGCGAAAGCACCCCGCCCCTGCTATGGTTTGGCAATGAGAATACCCACCATAATCGCGGCTACCTTATGCTTGTTGCCACACTGCGTAGTGGCTTCACATTTCGCTACCGTGTTTGATGGTGGGTTTTCCGCAGCGTCTCAAGGATGGCATGTGATCGGCGGTAACTATCAAACGATAATCTCCGATCCACTGAATCCCGCGCTATTGATAGATACCACGAGCGATAGCTCGGCCATATCCGGTGTTTATGGTCCGATCCCGGGCGTCGGCGGAGCGGCATCCGGTTACGATTTGGATATCGGGTTCCTGCAATACCAGGAACTCAACACGCCCCCTGACGGCACCTCACTGTCAATTATCATCGTCGGAGACGATCCGGCAAAGTCACTGCAAATCGGAATCGGATCGGGAAAGATTTGGTACTACGACGAGAATTTCGACATGTCGGCGCCCATCGTCGATCTGGGGCCAAACGAGCAATACTCAGGAGGTTTCTACGTCTCGTGGGATGGAACCAGCGCGACCCTGAGCGGCGACGCGTTCTGGCCTGCAGCGCACACGGTTCCCTTGTTCGACTATCGGACGGCGGCGTCCACGCGTATCCCCGGCTTGTCTGGTATTTACTCGCAGCCGAATACCCTTTTTATCGGCGATGCGTTTGAAAGCGAACCCACTTTCCTGTGGGTATCTCGTAGTGTCGTTGAATATCGCGCTTCCGTCGTTCCCTTGCCGAGCGCATTTCTGTTCCTGACAGTACCCGGCGCCTATTTGTTATCACTTCGCAGGCGGTCGAGTTCCATCCAGCCAATTGCATGACCCGGGACATTTTTCTCGCCAGGCCCTTCACGTTGCACTCCACAAGCGCCCCTCATGCAAGGCGCCAGATGGTGGCATGCACTTCTTAACCCAGGACATGATCCGTGACCGATAACGAACGCAAAAAGACCTTTCTCGATAACGACACCTTTGCGAGCCTGCTGGGTATTGAAATGGAGCACGTGGGCGGCGGCGAGGCCCGCGCGACGATGGTCATAACCCCGGACCACTATAACGGCCACGGCTCCGTTCATGGCGCGGTGATATTTTCACTGGCTGACATTACCTTTGCCGCCGCGTGCAACTCCGAAGTTTCAGCAATAGGAGTCCAGGCCGATATCCGATACCTGGCGAAGCCCGAAGAAGGACGGCTGCATGCGCGAGCGTTCGAAGTGTCCGCGTCGCGAAAATTGGCGAATTATCAAGTTGACATATCAGATGAGGCCGGTGCGATCGTCGCAAGACTCACCGCAACGGCGTACAGATTCTAGCGCTTGAACAAGCTACGACATTCACGAAAATACGAGACTTCGCCAGCAGCCGCGCTATCTTAAGGAGGCACCGCAGGGGACGCTAAACCGGCCCGCCCCTTGCTGCCGGCAAAAACACATCGCCCCTGGCGACCCTCAGCCTGAACGTTAAGCCGACTGGCTTGTGCGGGCGATTGCATTCACGCATGAAGTCGGTTCTCCTTTTACAATGATACGTCCGCTATGCCCGCCCCCACTCCGATCTTCTTTCCCGCACCCGCCGAATTCCGGGCGTGGCTTGATGCGCACGGCGCGACGGCCGATCACGTGTGGGTGGGTTATTACAGGAAGACGACGAACCTGCCTTCGGTGACGTGGGAAGAAACGGTCGAGGAAGCGCTCTGCTTCGGCTGGGTTGATGGGATCAGGAAGTCTCGGGATGATGAGAGCTACATGATTCGCTTCACGCCGCGGAAACCCGACAGCGTGTGGAGCCGCAGGAACATCGATCTTGTCGAACGGCTCAACGCGCAAGAGCAAATGAAAGCTGAAGGCCTCGCGGCGTTCGCCTTCAATGATGTGCACCCTGATAGCGGCTACGCGGCAGCCAGGCTGGACGCAGCATTGCCGGATCGGATGGTCGCCCGATTCAAGCAAACCGCCGGCGCATGGGAGTTCTACCAGGATCAGCCACCCGGTTACCGCAAACAGTCGGCACGTTGGGTGACCAGCGCGAAGCGGGAGGAGACTCAGGAGCGCCGGCTGACGACGCTGATCAACGACTCCGCGAACCGGCTGCGCATCAAACAGCTTCGCAGGAGCTGAAACGGGTCGCCGCGACCTAGAGAAGGACCACGCGGTACGTTGCAACGGAGCCCGCCTAAAGTACGGCTTCATTAGCGCTCATCTGCGTATTGATGAGTTCACCGATTCATCGGATCGCGGCGACGATTTCCCGCGATACCGGACGCGATAGCAGCGGAGTATGGCGATGAAAGCAGAAGATCTGATCCGAAGCTTCCTTGAGGAAGTCGTGGCACAGGGCCGGCTCGAACTGATCGAGGATCTTGCCACCGCGGATATCGTGGACGAGGCAAACCAGGCCTTCGGCGGCCCACCCGGCCGCGCCGGTCTCGTCGCCCATGTCAAAGGGTTTCGTCGCAACGTCAACGAGCTGCAGGTCACTATCGAGCGCATCGTCGCCGGCGCTGAGGCGGTGATGGCCTGGTGGACGTTTACCGGCCTGCATAGCGGCCCCTGGCTTGGTCGAGACCCCACGGGCAACCGGATCCGCGGTAGCGTGTTCAGCTTTTTCGACCTGCGCGACGGCCGTATCGATCGCTACCGCCTGTTCCTCCATGCCGAGCTTCCGGAATCCGTTATCGTGGACACATCCGTTACAACGGGCGCGAACGAGGGTGGCAGCCGGTTGCCTTAGCCGGATCTTTCGCCGCGGTCGCGCGGCAGGTCTTGCCTGGCATGCAAGCGATACCTGGCCCCGGAAAAACCTTACGCACCGCAACGACGCTCGCCGCAATAAGCCGGGCGGTTGCGTGCAGGCACCGATCAGTCACCCTGGCATTATCGCCGCGCGTCGGCGGAACCACACCTCGCGACACCATTACTCCAGCAGCATCCTGCCCTTAAAATGCAGTACATTAAGCGCATAGCGCACGGAAGGATCAGACATGACCGCACACACATTCGACGACAGCAATATCACCTGGAATCGGCTCGGCGATTTCGAGCACCTCCATTATTCTATCCTCGCGATCGACGAGAATAATCACATCGCGGACGTGCTGTTTCGTTTCGCGGCGAACGAAAAAATCGTCTTGCATCGGCATAAGGCGCACAACAATACATTCGTAATCCAGGGCGAGCACCGACTCTACAAACCCGACGGCACGCTGAAGGAAGTTCGCCCGGTTGGCTCGATGACGTCGAGCCCGCCCGATACGGAGCCGCACCAGGAAGGCGGCGGCGATCAGGACGTGATCATTGCGTTCAGCATTCGCGGTGATGGCGTTCTGTATGAGCTGCTCGACGATGACCAGAACCAGATCGGCACGATCAGCTTTGAGGATTTGATCGCGCTTCACCGTGCCGCGTAATCGCGCTGCAAGCTCGCGGCCGGATAACCCGTGAAATCAGCATAACCGGGATGATTGATGACTGAGCAAAGCCGGACCCTGCCCGCCAGTGGCGACGCAACCCTCACGTGCCAGTGCGGCCAATGCCGCATCACCCTGTGCGATCCGAACATACGCTACCGCCTCGAGTGCCTGTGCTGCGATTGCCGGCAACGCGGCCTGCAATTCGCCAGTAAACGGCCGGAGAACAAACTGCCCGCCGCCATCGTCAACTATGAACGCGGCATCGACGATTACTATTTCGCGAACGCCTTCCTCGTCGATGACACGGCACGCGAGTTGCTGGAATTCAGCAAACTGCGCGCGGATGCCTACAACACCACCGCGAGCGCGGCCTGTTGCGGCACCCTGCTGTGCGGAACCCACCCCGTGTATGAAGGCGCTTCCGTTTCCGTCAATGCTGACAGCGCTCGGGTGAGCGTCCCTGTCGTCGCCCCGTTCAATGCGCTGCTGTTCGGCTGCGATTTCCCCGCTGAGAAGTATGCCGCGGTGCTTGAGCGCTGCACCGTGCCGAGTCTGTTCTCGGTCTACGATGAGATCGATCATCCCGAGATGCTTGCGTTCCTGAAAGCCGTCACCGAGCCGCTGGCAGACATCTACAAAGTGCCCGGCTACGTCACGTTCGAACAGCTGTGTGCCGAAAAATCCGTCATCATCGATAATTCGTTCTTCGCCGAAAGCCGCGAAGGCAAGCCGGGAGCGACGTCGCCCCACGCCTGACGTGCGCGGCATTGCACCGCGTCCCCCGTGCGCAAGCGCACCCCCCGGGTTGTTCGGTGCGCTGAAACCGGGCGGCAAGCCGCCCCTTTTTCCGCGCCCACACGGTAGAATCCTCCGGCGCCTGGCGCAGCCTCTTACCTAATCCATCCAGAGCAGAGACCAGAGAGTACCCATGAATTCCTTGTTTTCCCCCCTCACGTTCAATCGTGGGCCGGCCATGAAGAACCGCTTCATGCTGGCCCCGCTCACGAATCAACAGAGCCATGAAGATGGCGTGTGTTCCGATGCCGAGTACACCTGGCTGACGAAACGCGCGGAAGGTGGCTTCGCTTTGACCATGACCTGCGCGGCGCACGTACAGCCGGAAGGAAAGGGTTTTCCGGGACAGCTCGGCATCTTTTCCGACGACCACCTGCCGGGTCTCACGCGTCTCGCGCAAACGATCAAGGCGAACGACAGCATCGCCATCGTGCAGCTGTACCACGGCGGCATGCGTTGCCCGCAAGACGTGATCGGCATGCAACCGCTATGTCCTTCCGATAACGAGAAATGGGGCGCCCGGGCAATGACCACGGGGGAAGTGGAAGCCATGATCGAGGCGTTCATCGTTGCGGCCGAACGCGCCGAACGTGCGGGTTTCGATGGCGTCGAGCTGCACGGAGCGCACGGTTATATCCTCGCGCAATTCCTCTCGGCGGAAATCAATCAGCGCGATGATCGCTTCGGCGGTTCGCTGGCGAATCGTCAACGACCCATCCTCGAAATCATCAACGGGATCCGCCAGCGTTGCGGCAAGCATTTCATGATCGGTGTACGGCTGTCGCCAGAACGATTCGGGATGCAGCTTGATGAGGTCGTCAACCTCGCGGCACTGCTGATGCGTGAGACGTTAATCGAGTTTCTCGACATGTCGATGTGGGACGTGTTCAAAATGCCGGAAGACGGCGGCGAAGACGGCAAATCCCTGCTCACCTATTTCACTGAACTCGAGCGTAACGGCGTGCGCCTCGGAGTTGCCGGCAAACTCAGGACGCCAGAAGAAATGCAGCGTGCACTCGATGCGGGCGCAGACTGGATCATGCTCGGTCGCGCCGCAATTCTGCATCACAATTATCCGAACCTGCTCAGCGCGAATGCGGATTTCGTGCCGGTGGAATTACCGGTGCCGCCGGAACACCTGCACACCGAGGGACTGAGCGACGCCTTTGTGGACTACATGAAAAACTGGAAAGGATTCGTCAAGGGTAACGACGGCTTCGTCGACAACGACATGATTCTCAACAGCTGAAACTAGCGCTAGCGGTTGGCGGGCGGCATGTCGCACCCGTCAACCGGCGTCGCCGCAATATGAGCACAGCTTCCGCCCGCGCCTATGAGACTCACGCGCGCGAATTCCTCGCCGCCCGGGACGCCTCGGATGTCGGCGCGCAGGTGGTGCAGAACTGGGCCCACACCCTTGCCCCCGGCGCGGATGTCCTCGAGATCGGCTGTGGCGGCGGCTTGCCGGTAACCCGCGCATTGGTCAATGCCGGCCTCACCGTGTGGGCCGTGGATGCGTCGCCGACGCTCGTGGCCGAATTCAAGGCGCGTTTTCCGCACCTGCCCGCGGAGTGCTCGTGCGCCCTGCAAAGCACATTTTTCGACCGCTGCTTCGACGCCATCGTCGCGATCGGCGTGATCTTCCTGCTCGAACCCGCGGCGCAAACACGATTAATCGAACGCATCGCCGCGCGCTTGCGACCGGCCGGGTGCATGTTGTTCTCGGCACCCGTCGAAATCGGTGAGTGGACGGATCGGATCACCGCTCACCGCTGTGAATCGCTCGGTCACGCGCGCTATGCGAGCGTGCTCGCGGCGGCCGGCATGCGCATCAACGGCACTTTTACGGACGAGGGCCACAACCATCATTACGTCGCAGTGAAGACCGGGACGTCCAGGCACGCATGACGCGCATGAACCACGGTGGTGTCACGGTCGCGCCCGGCCTGACGGCCGCCGCAACCAGAAGGTATGATTGCGGTGGCTGTGCGCACGATCCGCCGACGCCGGGTGCGCTTCCCGGCGACGAAATTCGTGCACGCTGACGCCACGGATCAGGATCCCCGGGTAAGGCAGGTGCCGCCAACCCGGCACCGAAGAACTTGTACAATCGAAAGTAAATGAGGAAATTTTGATGGCAAACGAAGGTTACCATGAGCCGATTAATGAGTTGTCCGACGAAACGCGGGATATGCACCGCGCGATCGTCTCGCTGATGGAAGAACTGGAAGCCGTTGACTGGTACAACCAGCGTGTCGATGCCTGCAAGGATGATGATCTGAAAGCGATCCTCGAGCACAACCGCGACGAGGAAAAGGAACACGCCGCCATGGTGCTCGAATGGATACGCCGCCGCGATCCCAAGTTCGACGGCGAACTGAAGGACTATCTGTTTACCGATAAGGCGATCGCCCACAAGTAGCGATCATCCACCAATCACCTCAAGGGGGTGTGCCGTGCCGCGGAGCGCATTTGTCACCGGGGGCACCGGTTTTGTCGGTGCCAATCTCGTCGCGCGACTGACGGGCGATGGCTGGGACGTCACGGCCCTGCATCGCGCCACGTCCGCGCTCGATGTACTCGAACGGTTTCCCGCCAGGCGCGTCTGCGGCGATCTGACCGATCACGCTTCGCTGCTGGCGGCGATGCCGCAAGGCGTCGATGTCGTTTTTCACGTTGCCTCCGATCTGAACTTCGAGACAGAAAAAAACGCGACCCAAACGGCGAATAACGTGGCCGGCACGCGTCACCTCGTGGACGCGGCCATGGCCCGCGGCGCCAGCCGTCTTGTTTACCTGTCGACGCTCGCGACATACGGCGTACACGACGCCATCGTGACGGAAACAACGCCGCAAACCGCGGCGGATTCCGCGCTGAACTACGCGCGCACGAAATGGCAAGCCGAGGAAATCATTCGTGATGCCGCGACACGCGGCCTGCACACGACGATTCTGAATCCAGGGGGGATACTCGGCCCCTTCGATCGCTCCACCTGGGGTTTGTTCTTTTTTCTCGTGCGCGACGGTCTGATGCCCTATGTACCGGATCGGGGGCTCATGACCTGGAGCCACGTCACGGACGTCATCGAGGCCCTCATTGGCGCCGCGGACCGTGGCCGCTCGGGCGCAAACTATATTCTCGGCGGCGCAGAAGCCGATCTGTACACCGTGCTCGCTCACATGGCCGAGGCCCTGCAGGTGCCGCCGCGAACGCGCAAGCTCCCGGTCGAACTGCTCTACAGCTACGCCGAGGTGCAGACGGCAATTGCCGCGCATTTCGCTGAACCAACGGTGTATACGCGTGAAGTGATGGATGTGTTCGCGGCAAGTTATCGTTGCGACGACGCGCGGGCGCGGCGTGAACTGTCCTATCGCTCGCGGCCGCTAACGGCAATGATCGCCGATTCTCATGCCTGGCTCGTCGCCGAAGGACTGTTGTAATTCGCCGGCCGGTGACGGCCGCGCCAACCTTCGAGCGTCGCAGGTGCGGAAATCAGGGGCCCGGATCGCGTATCATAGCCACTGCCCCGTAATCTGCACGGCGCCCGATTGAGCACACTACTGCGAGTTCGAACATCCCATGTTTGCCGTCGACCCCAACGTCAGCGGGGTGGCGCACGCCATCGGGCTCGCGCTCACCCCCGTATTCCTGCTTACCGGCATCGCCGGCTTCCTGAACGTCATGACCGGCCGTCTCGCGCGCGTGATCGATCGCGGTCGCTATCTCATGGAAACTGCCGATGCGAGGAACAAGCCGCCGGGCGAAAATACCGCCGCGGAGCTCGCGAACCTCGAACGCCGTCGACACCTCGCGAACATCGCCATCACGATGTGCACCTTGTCCGCGTTGCTTGTGTGTATCGTGGCGGCAAGCCTGTTTCTCGAAGCGCTGCTGCACCTGCGCCTGAAATGGCTGGTGGGCCTGCTGTTTACCGCCTCGACGCTTGCGCTCGTGATCGGTCTCGCTTTTTTCCTGGCCGAAGTGCGCCTGGCCACGAACTCCGTCCGGTTCCGCCACGCGCTCCCGAAATCGTGAGTACGACGATGAACTGACGGCCCTGCAACACCCTGGCGCCGCCGGCGCATCGTCGCGCGGCGTCACCATTGCCTAGTGTGTCACTCGCACAGTCGCGCCAGCGCAAGCCTTTCCCCAGCAACAGGAGTCGCAACCATGGATCATGCCATCGCCGATCGCATCTACGCCGAGTTTGCCCGTTGTTTCAACGCGCGTGATATGGACGGTTTGCTAAACCTCTATGAACCGGATGCCGTGTTCGTGCGGGGTCCGGGCGATCACGCCAGCGGGCGCGCGGCAATCCGCGCGGCGCTGCAGGATTTTTTCGATACCGGTGGCGATATTTCCTTCCGCACGCGACACGCCGTCCAGCATGGCGATATTGCCATGCTGAGCAACGAGTACACCTTGCAGGGCACTGATGCCGACGGCAAACCGTTCACCCTGACCGGTAAGACCGCTGAAGTATTGCGACGGCAGTCGGACGGTCGCTGGCTGTACATCATCGACCACCCCGCCGGAGCCGAGGATTAGCAGACAGCGCAAGGCCCGCCGCGCCGGGCCGGTTCATACCGCCACGGCGGGTGCCGTCGGGTCCGGCTTGCGCGTCCCGCGGATCGACAGCGCTGGCCGATCTGATACAGCCCTGTCGCACCCGGCAGGCGGCATCACGCGGCGCAACAACCCGTCGCTCGCAAGTACTGTCCCTGCTCCGGGGGCACGATGAGCACCGAACTGCGTCGCAAGCTGTTGCTCTACCAGGTCACCACGATATTCGGCATCGCATTCGCGTTCGTCGGTTTTTCCTACAACGTCTGGCGCATGGAAGTCAGCGAGGAAAATAACAATATCCGCACCGCCTGTTTCGAAATCATCACCGAACTTGCGGCCCTGGAACAGGTTCTCTACGCCGCGCACTACGACCACGACCCGCACCAGGGCAGCCCCCGGATCGCCTGGGTCAAGGTTGGCCTGATTCGCGATTTGAGTGCGCTGACCGCAATGCCCGTCGCCACCGGAGCCGATGATCTGCACCGCATCTGGTCCGCCAACTGGCACGCGGTCATGCAGGACGGGGATGCGCTCGCCGAAGTCATCGCCGCGATCGACACGGTCCGCGACGAAATCAAGAACCTGCTCCAGACCTTACGGTGAGTTCCGCGTCAGCCAATTTCGCGCCGCGCCGGCGAATGCACTGCCAGAACGCGCCAGGACCGCAAACACACGAACGTCTCCCTTCCCGCACCCGCACCTGCACGCGCGGATAATGATTCATAAGGAATCATCAACTATGAGCATTTTTCGCAATTTTCATGGTGATTTTTTTGGCGGCGTCACGGCCGCGATCGTCGCCTTGCCGTTGGCGCTCGCGTTCGGTGTTGCTTCCGGCGCAGGCCCGCTCGCCGGACTCTACGGTGCGATTATCGCCGGCTTTTTCGCCTCCGTATTTGGTGGCACGAAGGTACAGATCACAGGCCCAACCGGGCCAATGACCGTCGTGATGGCGCTCGTCGTCACGCATTTCAGCAACGATCCCGGCACCGCATTCGCGGTGGTCACGCTCGCCGGCGTTTTTCAGATCCTGTTTGGTATCGCCGGGGTCGGACGTTACGTGAAGCTCACCCCGCAGCCGGTGGTATCCGGCTTCATGAGTGGCATCGGGGTGATCATTATCATCGTTCAGCTCGCCCCCATGCTCGGGCAGGCCGGACCGGACGGCAGCATGCTCGTGAAGCTCGCCGCACTGCCCGCGGCGGCGGCGCAGTTGAATCCGGCCGCGCTCGCAATCGGACTCATAACGCTCGCGATCGTGTTCTTCACGCCGCGCGCGGTCACCCGCTTCGTCCCCTCACCCCTCGTCGCGCTGCTGGTCGGGTCCGTGGCGACCGCCGTGCTCGCGCTCGATGTTCCGGTGATTGGTACCGTACCGTCCGGCTTGCCGCACATCGTGCTGCCGAACATCGCGCTCGCCGATGTCGGCGTCATCGTGCGCTTTGCACTCGTGCTTGCGTTTCTCGGTTCGATCGATTCGCTGCTGACTTCGATTGTCGTCGACAGCATGACCCGCACGCAGCACGATTCGAACCGGGAACTCATCGGTCAGGGCATCGGCAACGCGGTTGCCGGTCTGTTCGGCGGCGTGCCGAGCGCCGGCGCGACGATGCGCACGGTGGTGAACGCACGGGCTGGCGGCAAAACGCAGGTGAGCGGCGTTATCCACGCCGCGGTCCTGCTCCTCATCGTGCTCGGCGCGGGCTCCGTCGTCCAGCACATACCGCACGCCGTGCTCGCCGGCATCCTGCTCAAGGTGGGTATCGACATTATCGACTGGAAAGCGATCGGCCGTTTGCAACGCGCACCGCGCGCGGGGGTGATTATCATGTTGATCACGCTTGTGCTGACGGTCTTCGTGGACCTGATCACGGCCGTCGCGGCCGGTTTCGTCATGGCGTCCGTGCTGTTCGTGGCACGTACGGCTGATGCACAGGTGAGCGACGCGAAAATCGCCTTCGGCGCGGACGAAATCGACGATCTGAACGATGAAGAGCAAGCCATACTTGAACGTAGCCAGGGCCGGATCGTGTTGTTTCATGTTGCCGGTCCATTGAGTTTCGGCTCAGCGCGCGACATCGCGCGGATGCTGCAGACCGACATCGAAAAAGACGTGCTCGCGATCGATATGCGCGACGTACCGTTTATCGACAGCTCCGCATCGTTCGCGCTCGATGAGGTGATCATGCGTCTCGCTGAGGAAGGCGACGCCGTGCTGCTGTTCGGCACGCGCGACAACGTGCTCGATACCCTGCGGCGCACGGAAGTGCTCGATCGCCTCGGACCCGGGTCCGTCTTCCCGGATCGAACCGCCGCGTTACGTCACGCAAGCACAATCATTAACGCGTCCACCGGGCGCTGAGCCCGACAACAACAGGCAGGACTCCGTGATGGAACTGAATTTTGCAGAACTGGCCAAACTGACCGCCGAAGTACTCGACCCGCGTGGACCCGGTTCACCGGGCTGGCAGGCGGAAGGCTCGCATACGCAGCGCATGAACGCCGAGCTTATGCGTGCCATGCGTGAAAATGGTGGCACGGTCCCCGGCGAACTCGCCGACATTCCGCTGCTTATCCTCACCACCCTCGGCGCGAAATCCGGCCAGGCGCGCGCCGTACCATTGGCTTACCAGGTGATCGACTCACAACTCCTGATCATCGCTTCGATGGGTGGTGCGGCGAAACATCCGCCGTGGTTTCACAATCTTCTCGCCAATCCGCACGTCACCGTGGAGCAAGATGGCGTCACGTTCGCTGCCCGCGCGCGCGTCACGGCGGCCGCGGAGCGCGACCGCTTGTTTCAGCGCGTGTGCGCAAACTTTCCCGTCTTTGCCGAGTACCAGGCGCGGACAACGCGCGTGATCCCGGTGGTGGAGTTGCTGCGCGAGTCCACCGCTTGAAACGGTCTGCAAGCGGACCGCGGCGCGCCGCGATTAGCGTCCCTGCGTGGTCGGTCCGGCCCGACGCGACGCGAGCAGTACCACGCCGACGGCACAGGTCAGGGCTGCCATGATCGCATAACCAGTGACGAAGCCGCCGGCGGATTCACTGATTAGCCCGAACAGCGGTGGTGCAACGACAACTCCGGCGAACGTGACGAACAAACCGCCACCGGTGGCATGACCGACCTCCCCGGGCGCGACGCTGCGCGTGATTTCCGCGAGATAGACGCCATTCCAGGCCGCACCCGTGGCGCCGAAGATGGCGCACACGAGATAGATGCCCCAGGCCGCGGACGCGGTGGAAAACGCCGCCGTCGCAGCGGCCGCGCCACTCATGCCGAGCGCGATCACGCCGAGGATCGCGCGGCTGCGACCGGTTGCATCGGCGAGTGCACCCCACAACATGCGTCCGACGACGGCGGCAAGACCGACCACCGATAACGCCAGCCCGGCATCGCGGGTGTTCCAGTCGAGGCCGAGTTCGAGGTAGGTGACGAGAAAATAAATGTAACTCTGCTGGCTCGCGGAGAAGAAAAACGACGCGAGTGCCAGCAAGCGTAATTCAGGACGGAAAAAGATCAGACGTAAGGGGCCGATCACGTTGCCGCTGATCAGCGGCTGGTGTGCGTTCAGATCTCGATCGAAACGTCGCCGCCACAGCTGCAGCATCGCGGCGCCGGCCAGCGTGACGCCGGCGATGATTACGCTTACGGCCTGCCAGCTGAACGTCAGCAGCAGGTATGGCACGGCAAGCCCGGCGAGCACGCCGCCGAGTGGCACCCCGGTTTGCTTGATCGAGAACACGAGCGACCACAGGCGCGGCGGCGTATGGCGTGACAGGATCGTGCTGCTCGCCGGCGTCGTCGGGCCATAACCGAGCCCGAAGATAAGCGCCGACACCACGAACCACCACCATTGCGCGCCGATGCACACGAACAGGCCGAGCGCGCACAACAACATTGCGGCCTGGCTGAAGCGGATCGCCCCGTAGCGCAGGATAAACCCCCCGGATACGAGCGAGCCGAGCATCGCCGCGATATACGTCAGTGACGCGTAAACGCCGATGTAACCCGGTGCAATGCCGATATCGCGCGATGCCTGCGGCGCATAGACCGACACGGTGAGCGCTGCCATCGTCACCAGCGCCTGCACCGCCGTTGTGGTTGATAAGGCGATTGTGGCGGCAGTCAGTGAGCGGTCGTTAGCGGACAAAGGGGCAAATGCAATAGCGGCAGGGATACTTGCCGCAAGAGTCTAGCGGACTCCCGATCGGAACGGTAACCGCTAGCCGCTTTCGCCGTTCAGGAGAAACGAACCGCAAAATCGCCCGGCCGCTCGCGCGGCCAGGAACTACACCGGTGAGGTTAGCGGGTCCTCGCGCGACAACACGCTACTTCGTGCTCATCGCGGTGCTTGCACCGGCACCGAAAGTAACCGTCGCGTCACCTATTGAGGGCAATATCATCGAGCGGGGTAATCAGGCATCGAGGCGTTCGTAAAACCGGATTGACGCCTCGCCGTCGGCCATCGCGGCGAGCTTGTCGACCACCCCGGTCTCCGCTCGCCAGGCGAGGTAACGCGCGTAATGCGGGCGGCTTGCCCACTGCTGGACGAGAAGGATTTCGTTCGGATCGTCGTCGCCCACGGTCATGTAGACGTCGATGCAGCCGTCGTAGATCCGGGTTTGCCTGAAATTCTGCACGAACATCTCGATCAGGGCATCACGGCATTCGGGCTTCGCGGTTACCGCCAGCAGCACCGTCACACTCATCGCGCACCTCCGTGGGGAGCAGCTTACTTACCCGCGCCCGGAAATCCCATTGGCTCCATGTTGTCGATTACCGTGCCGAGCGGCGTCATGAATTCAACCTCGATCCGGCGGGTCTGGAACAACCACAGGTCGCTGCCGCGCACGAGCGTGTCGTGATAGGTGCCTTGCACCTGGTAGGCCACGTTATCTTCGAGCGCAATGAAATAGGCCGTGAGATAGCACACCGAGCTCGCGGCGCCGCCATCACTGTCGATCATCGCCGAGTGGATCAGGTGCTTCAGGTTTTTGACCTTCGCGCCCATCGTCTGATGGTAAAACGCGTACCAGCCCCGGATCCCCTCACGTCCGTGAACCTCGTAGCGGCCGTCGTAATACGGCATGAGCACGGCGTCGGGGGTGAACAGCCCAGCAACGTCGTTCGCGGTGCCGCGGTCGACACAGTGGCAGTATGCCGCGAGCGTTTGCTCAATCCCGACTATATCGTCCGACATGGCTGGCCTCCGCGTCTAGGCGTGCAGATGATGCACCCGCTCAGTTGAACGTACCACCGCTCTCGGCGAGTTTCTTCAGCAACGGCGCGGGCTTCCAGGATGCCGGGTCACGTTCGGCAAATTCACACACCCGGCGGTAGACTTTATCGAGACCGATCTGATCGGCAAAAAACATCGGACCGCCAAGATACGCAGGCACGCCGTAGCCGTAGACATAAATCACATCGATATCGCTTGCCCGCTGCGCAATCCCTTCTTCGAGGATCCAGGCGCCTTCATTGACGAGCGCGTACATCAGACGTTCAAGCACTTCCTCACGGTCGATCGTGCGTCGCTCGATGCCCTTCTCGGCGGAATAATCGACGATCAATTTTTCAATCTCCGGATCGCGTTCGCGCGCGCGCGTGTCCGCGTTGTAGCGATAAAAACCCGCGCCGGTTTTCTGTCCGAAACGACCGAGTTCGCATATCCGATCGGCAATTTCGCAGTAGCGATCGCCGGGCGGCAGGCTTTCCGGCAGCCCCTTGCCCTGGCGGATACGCCAGCCGACGTCGAGACCGGCGAGGTCGGACATTGTGAGCGGGCCCATGGCGAAACCGAGTTCGTAAATCGGCCCGTCCACTTCGTGCGGCAGCGCGCCCTCCTCGAGCATGTACTGTGCTTCGGCCAGATACTTGTGAATCATGCGGTTGCCAACGAAGCCATCGCAAACGCCGACGACGACGCCAACCTTGCGGATCGCTTTCGTCACCGCCAGGGTGGTGGCAAGCGTTTCGTGGCTGGTCTTCGCGCCGCGCACGATCTCGAGCAACTGCATCACGTTCGCGGGACTGAAAAAATGCGTTCCGATCACCTTCTCCGGGCGGTCCGTAACAGCCGCGATCTCATCAACGTCCAGCGTTGAGGTGTTCGTGGCGAGGATGCACGCGGGATTCGCGATCTCGTTCAGTTTCGCGAATACCTCTTTTTTCACGTCCATGTTTTCGTATACCGCCTCGATGATCATGTCGACCCCGGCGAGATCCGCGTAGTCAAGCGTTGGCGTGATCAGACCCATGCGCTGTTCGACCTGCTCACTTGTCAGCCGTCCCTTCTTCGCGGTGCGCTCATAATTACCGCGCACCACCGCAAGCCCCTTGTCGAGAAACTCCTGCTGCATTTCAAGTAGCGTGACCGGGATGCCGGCGTTCGCGAAATTCATTGCGATCCCGCCGCCCATCGTGCCGGCACCGATGACGCCAACGGATTTGATGTCGAGCACGTTCACGTCTTTCGGCATGTCATCGACTTTGCTCGCGGCGCGCTCGGAAAAGAAAATGTGCCGTTGCGCGGCTGATTGCACGCCGTCGTGCAAGGCCTGGAACAACTCGCGTTCGCGTGCCATGCCTTCGTCGAACGGCAAGGTGCACGCGGCCTCGACACAGGCGATGCAACTCAACGGCGCCTCGAAACCGCGACGCGTCTTTGTCGCCGCCGCCCGCGCGGCGTCAAAAATAGCGGGGTCGACCCCGGTGACCTTATCGTTCATGTCACGGACTTTGCGCAGCGGCGCGCCCTCGGCGACGAGTTTGCGTGCGAACGCTTTCGCGCCTTCGAGCAGCTTGCCTTCCTCAACGATTTCATCGATCACGCCCTGGGCGTGCGCGGCCTTTGCCGGAATCTGAATGCCTTTCGTGATCGCCTCGAGTGCGGCCTCCGCGCCGATCAGCCGCGGCAGGCGTTGCGTGCCGCCGGCGCCGGGAAGCAGGCCGAGGTGCACTTCAGGCAGTCCAACCCGCGCTGACGGCACGGCGACGCGGTAATGACAGCACAGTGCGGTTTCGAGTCCGCCGCCGAGCGCGGTGCCATGAATTGCCGCAATCACGGGTTTCGGCATGTTTTCCATCGTGCCGAGCGTGTCGAGGAAGTTCGGCGGCGCCATCGGTTTGCCGAATTCAGAGATATCCGCGCCGGCGATGAACGTGCGGCCGTCGCAGATCAGGATTACCGCGCTCGTCTCATCGGTGCTCGCGGCGGTGAAACATTCGCTCAGGCCCTGGCGAACGTGCTGGGATAACGCGTTCACCGGCGGGTTGTTCACCGTGATGATGCCGAGATCGCCGTCTTTCGTATAGCAAACCGAGTGAGTCATGAGCAAACCTTTTTGATTGTTCAGGCGGACAGAACGGGCCGCCTATTCTACGCCAAACGTGGCCGGGTGCAGCCCCTGGGACCGGGGCGCTCGCGCCTCCCCGGACTCAAAGATGCTGGCGATACCAGGCGGTCGCCGCGGCGGCCGCTTCGTCGATGCGATCCATGTAGACGTCGTAATGACGGCAGTCGATCTCGATGAGTTGCTTCGGTTCGCCCATGAGCGCGTAGGCCTCGTGCTGCCACGCCGTCGGTGTCTGCACATCGTTTGCGGCGACGATCATGAGCAGCGGGGTCGGAGCCACCCGTGGCGCGAAGTCGATTGGCTCATAGGTGCGGATCAGGTCGAACGAGCGAATCGTCAGCGCATTCTCGTAGCGGCCCGCCACGTTACTGTGCCGCACCCATTCGTCTGTTTCGCTCTCGGGCAGCGCCGCCGGGCTCGTCGCCGGCGCGTCGCCGCGGTGCCGCGCATCCCGATCGGCATCGAGGCGGGCAAGAAACTTTTCGCGCTTCGCCGCCGGCACCCACGCCTCGAACGTGCGCGAGCCACTGATCAGCGGCACCTGCGACACCGTCGCCCGCACGCGGCGGTCGAGTGCTGTCGCGGTGATCACGTGACCGCCCGCGTAACTCGTGCCCCACAGACCAATCCGGTCCGGATTGATCTCCGGCAGCGTGCGCGCGAACGAAATGGCCTCGCGCAAATCCGCCACCTGGCGCCAGGGATCGGATTCGCCGCGCGGCTCGCCATCGCTGCGCCCCCAGTTGCGGTGATCGTAGGCGAGGCAGGCGAAACCCGCCGCGGTGAACGCGGCAGCGTAGTGCTGCAGGTCGAGGTCGATGATGCCGCTCAAACCGTGGGTCGCGATGACGAGCGGATAACTTTCCGCCGCCGCGCCGGGCGGGGTCGCGAGCCAGCCGCGCAAGGTGAGTCCGTCACTGGAGAATTCGATCGCACGCGTTTTCATCAATGCCTCCACGTCTTCGTTAGCGGCGCGCCATTTCGCGCCGGCGCAGCGCCCGCGCCAGCAAGGCAGCGCCACCGGCGCCGACCCCGCACGTCGCGGCAAACGCGAAGGCGAGATCGTAGTTTCCGGTCAGGTCGAACAAGTGCCCCGCGAGCCACGGGCCGCCAGCGCTGCCGGCGGCGCTGCCGAACAGGCCGATGCCGATGATCGAGCCGAAATGCACGCCGCTGAAACGATCGCTCATCATCGCCGGCACCAGTGACGCGGTCGCGGAATAACCAACCCCGAGCATAACCGCGTAAATATACGCAAGCCACGCCCGTGGCACGTGACTGACAAGCGCGAGCACGCCGACACTCAGCACGAGCACGGAGATCCCGGCGGTGAACACGAGCTCGCGCTCAATCTTGTCCGACAGCCAGCCGCCGCCGGTCTTGCCGACGACACTCGCGAGGCCCACAGTGCCGACGACCGATGCCGCGACCATCGCCGGGATCCCCTCATCAACGAGATAGGCAACCTGGTGCACGTGCAGGGTCTGCGAACACAGGCTGCCGAAGAAAAACGCGGACACCATGAGCCAGAACGGCGCGGTGCGCGCGGCCTCGGCGAGCGTTATTGAGCGCCTGGCGCTCGCCCGCGCAAGTGCGGGATCGCCGCTGACGGGATCGGCGCTATCGCGCGCGACCTTGGATGCCAACTCGGTATAGGCCGGTCGCTTTGGTGTGGTGCGCCACAGGTAGATTGCCGCCGGTACTATCCAGGCAGCGCAAATAATCCCGAGCGTGCGGAACGCACTGCGCCAGCCGACGGTCTCGATCAACAGCTGGCACAGCGGTACGACCGTGAGCATGCCGACGCCGATGCCGGAACTGACAATCCCCATCGCGAGCCCCAGGCGATGCTGATAGCGGCGCTCGACCATCACCAGCGCCGGCAGCCAGCCGCACACGGACACCGACACCGCGGTCAACACGCCAAAGCCGAGGTACAGCTGCCACGGTGCGGTGATCGTGCTGTTGAACCACAATGCCGCCCCCAGACCCAACCCGCCGACGCCCACGAGCAGGGGCGGACGCACCCGATCGCAGAGCATGCCGACAAACGGGTTCGCGATGCCGTGAACGATTGCGAACGTGCTGAACGCGCCGGCCAGCAATGAGCGGCTCCAGCCGAATTCCGCGAGCAGCGCCACAAGGATCACGCTGTAGGAATACCAGATCCCGTAAGCGAGGCCGAGCGTCGCCGCAATCACGCCGAGGCTCGTCGAGCGGCGCAGCAAGTTGCCTGGGCCGCTCGTTAACATTGCTGGTAGTACATGGAAGTTCGCGTCGTGGTCCGGTTCGCTGCCCGACGCTCGTG
Source organism: Gammaproteobacteria bacterium (assembly GCA_965216305.1). Taxonomy (GTDB): domain Bacteria; phylum Pseudomonadota; class Gammaproteobacteria; genus UBA11873. The sequence continues at coordinate 3,018,690 of OZ244144.1, forward strand.
ACGCGGGACGTAACGCGACATAATAACGATTAACCAGGACGAACGCAGTGGGACGCGCCCGGCCACGCCCGTCCCCGTCCCAGCGCACGGGTTGCAAACCGGGAGGCCGCTATGAGCGCGACAAACCGTTTCCTGCCATCCGCCGGTATGCCGGACAACCACGCCGCGGCCTACGCAAACCTGCGCGCGCGTCCGCTTACGAGCGCGATGGGCGCGGAAATCCTCGGTGTTGATCTCGCGCACATGGACGCCGCGACTTTCGCCGAGCTCAGCCACGCGCTGTATCGCCACAAGATGATTTTTCTGCGCGATCAGAATCTCGGTTTCAGCGAGCAGGAAAACCTGACGGCACGCTTCGGCGACTTTGGCACCGATGCCTATACCGCAGGGATTCCGGGCCATCCGCATATTCAGCGCGTGCTCAAACGCGCCGATGAACGCGCGCCGGTGATTTTCGGCGGCAGCTGGCACACGGATTCACCGTTCCTCACCCGCCCACCGGCAATCACCATCGCGTACGCGGTCGATATTCCACCGGTAGGCGGCGATACCTTGTGGACAAATACCGTACAGGCGCTCGCTGCACTCAGCGACACGCTGCAGACGATGCTGCGAGTGCTGCGCGTGCACATGTCCGGTCGCAATGTATTTGCTGCACTGCGTCGCCACGCGGCCACGGACACGCCCGCGCTCGCCTCCATGGCGGTCGATCTGCACGAACACGCGCTGATCGAGGGCGCGTTCCACCCGCTGATCCGGACTCACCCCATCACAAGTGGACGCAGCCTCTATGTCGACACAACTTACGCCGTGGGAATCGCGGGGATGAGCGATTCCGAAGCGGCACCATTGCTCGCGTTTCTTGCCGCCCACGTCACGCAGCCGCAGTTTCAGTGCCGTCTGCGCTGGCAACCGCGCACGGTCGCGTTGTGGGACAACCGCACGTGCCTGCACCATGCGTTCAACGATTACGACGGTTTCCGGCGTGAACTGTTACGCACCCTCGTCGCCGGCGAAATTCCCCGGTAAGGTCAGCGCGACCGTAGGCACGCGCGGCGCATAGCAGTATGCTGGCTTACTACTGCCGCAATCAGGAGAAGCGCCCATGTACGATCTCGTCATCCGCAATGGCACCGTCGTTGACGGCACAGGGGCCGATCGCGTCGCCGCCGATATCGCGGTCACCGACGGTCGCATCGTCGAAGTCGGCAAGGTCGACGGTCGCGCGCACGAAACGATCGATGCAAGCGATCTGATCGTCGCACCCGGCTTCGTCGACCCGCACACGCATTACGACGCGCAGATCTGCTGGGACGACGTCACCTCGCCGTCCTGCTGGCACGGTGTGACAACCGTCATGATGGGCAACTGCGGGGTGGGCATCGCACCCTGTCGTCCCGAGTCACACGAAGTCGCGGCCTGGGACCTCGTCAACGTCGAAGCGATTCCGTTCGATGTCCTGAATCAGGGCGTCACGTGGGACTGGGAAACGTTTCCGGAATACCTCGATGCCGCGGCGCGGCGCGGCTCCGGCCTCAACCTGGGCTTCCTCGCGCCGCTCACGCCGTTCCGCCATTACGTCATGGGCGACGAGTCGATGGAACGCGCGGCGACCAGCGAAGAAACGGCGACGATCGCGGGCCTGCTGCGTGAAGCCATGGATGCCGGGGCATTCGGTTTCACGACGACGAACGCGGGCCAGCACGTCGGCTTCCAGGGCCGGCCGCTCGCCTGTCGCCTCGCCGACGACAAGGAGTTGCGCGCCTACAGCAACGTCCTGCGCGACCTGGGTCGCGGCGCGATCGAAATTGCGCTGACGAACGAGGTCTCAAAAGTCGATGCTCAGGAACGCGCACTACTCGACTTGCTGCTGACTGAAAGCGGCCGGCCCGTCACCTGGCTTGCACTGCTGAACCGCGACGACAATCCCAGTGCGTGCCAGGACACGCTCGCCGAGGTGGCGGATTTAATTGCGCGCGGCGCGGTACCGCAAAGTACGTGCCGCCCGTTCATCATCCAGATCGATTTACGCACCCCGTTCCTTTTCGCGAACATGGAGTGCTGGAACCCGGTGCTGAATCGCACGCCCGCCGAGCAGATGGCCATACTCGGCGATGCCGCGTTTCGCGCCGCATTCAAAGAAGCGCTGAAGCGTCCTCTGATCTTTACCGCGCGCTGGGAACTCGCGACGGTACTCCAGGTGGGGCACGCGGCGCTCGAACATTACGTCGGACGCACGGTTGCCGACATCGCCCGCGAACGCAACGCGGACCCCGTCGACACTTTCCTCGACATCGCCATCGAAGACGGACTCGAGATGCAGTTCAACTACGAGCTGTTCAATGCCGACGAGGATCGGATCCCCGAGTTGATCACCGATCCGCGCACGATGATCGGTTTGTCCGACGGCGGCGCCCACGTCGACAGCCTGTGCGACGCCGGTTACTGCACTTACCTGCTCGGCACCTGGGTGCGCGACAAGGCGGTCATGACCCTGGAACGCGCGGTGCAACGCATCACGACGGAACCGGCAGCGCTGTTCGGGATCACTGAACGCGGACGCATCGCACCCGGGCTCGCGGCAGATTTCGCGATTTTCGATCTGTCTACAATAGGCTCGGACAAGACCGGCGAAATGCGCCACGACCTGCCGGGTGGCGGACGCCGTCTCGTCGTCCCCGCGCGCGGTATCGAATACACGATCGTGAACGGCGACGTCCTGTTCAAGTCCGGTACTGATACGGGCACGCGCAATGGCCAGGTGATTCGCTCGGGCAGCGCCTGAGCGCGGTACTGTATAACTCGCCTAGCGCGCGGCCGGTTTCAGCTCGATGCCGCGCTCGGCGAACAACTCGCGCGCGATCCCAAGCCCGTTCAGGCTCGCGGGGAAGCCGGCGTACACCGCCATCTGCAGGATCACTTCGACGATTTCGCGTGGCGCGCAGCCGGCGTTCAAGGCGCCGTCGATATGCGCGCGTAATTGCGGCGCGGCGTTGCCGAGCGCGGTCAACGCCGCCACGGTCGCGAGTTCGCGCGAGCGCAGATCGAGCGCCGGTCGCGAGACAACATCGCCATAAGCGAAATCAACTATCCAGTCGAACATCTCCGGGGCAAATTCGCGCAACTGCGCAAGGCGTTGCTCGGTCTCGCCGCCGTTAATGATATCGAGCGCCTCGCGCCCCCGCGTGCTGTTGTCCCCGGCGGCATGAGCGCCTGTGTACAGGGCTGCGCAGGCCAGCATCACTACAACTCGTATCATCATCTCAAGCTCCTCATTCGAACGTGAATCATACCGGCATTGCTGAGATCCGGATTCCGCGCCGGACGTTAGCGGCGCGGCCCGGGTTCCGCGACGATGCGGCCGCGCGCAAGCGGGTGCCTGGTGTCAGCGCGCTGCGCCGGTGGCCCGCAGCAACACTTCCTGCGTGAACGACGCAACGAGGCGCCCGTCCGCCGACCATACCGAAGCTGTGCCAACGCCGCGTTCGTTCGTCACGGTAACCGCGTGTTGCTCGACGAAATGCCAGTTATTCAGATCGACGACGTCGTGGAACCACATTGCATGATCGAGACTCACGCAGAATACGTCCGCATCACCCCAGGTGATGTCGAACGGGACGAGCAAGGTATCGGCAAGCGACTCGTCGCTCTGGTAGGCGAGCGCGGCATTATGCAGTTGCGGATCGTCCGGCAGTTGACCGTTTGCGCGGATCCACATGCGAATCCCGCCGGCGGCCGACGGCCCGCGCGGCGCCCAGGGCGCGTTGACCACGCGTACATCAATGCCGTGCTCGCGCAGCGCCCACTCTTCCGGCAAGGGCACCGGATCGTGCGATGCCATCAGTTCCGAATAGCGCGGCAATGAGGTTGGCGCCGGCAGGCTCGCAAAATCGTCCGGGGTGCGCGCGTGGTGCGTAAGGCTACTGCTGCTCTGGCGCGTGAACGAAGCGTGCAACTCGAACAGCTTGCGATCGTTCTGAAACGCGCACACGCGCCGTGAACTGAACGACAGGCCGTCGCGCACGCGTTCAACCTGGTAGGTGATCGCCTGGCCCGGCTCGCCACGACGCAGGAAGTAGGCGTGCAGCGAATGCGCCGTCTTTTCGCGCGCCACGGTCATCAGCGCGGCCGCGGTTGCCTGACCGAGAAAGTGACCGCCGTACGTGCCGTCTGCGCCGTCACCGCTGGATCCGCGACCGCGGAAACAATCCTCGGCAATCTGTTCGGGGCGCAATATCTCGATCAACTCGTCCAGCGGGGTCAAGGTCGTCTCTCCAGGGTAGTGGTTTGGTTTCGTGTTCATAAACGCGGCCGCGGTCCGGCGCCGGGCAGAACTGAGCCGTGCATCTAGTGCGCCGCCAACCGGTAGATCACGCGGTGCAGTACGCGCATCGCGATCCTGGCGGGGTCGCCATCGATCATTAATACAACATCGAGATCCGCGTATTCATGCCCCTTGCGCTCGAACAGATCCTGCACCTTCGCGCGCACTTCAATGATCTCGCCGTTGTGCACACGAGCATGATTGTGGATGCTGCTCGCGACGTGAATCCAGGGTCCGAGCGCGAAATTCCGATCGACAATCAGGTTCGCCTGGCGCAACAGCCAGGCCGGATGTGTTACGCCGCTGCGATAAACCGTCCCGGGTTCCTGCAGCGCGGCGAGAAAATCATCCGCCGTGGCGGCGTCGAACGCGGAGCGGAAACTGCCGAACTCGCGCTCAGCAGCAAAGCCGGCGCGGGTCGCCGGGCGCCGGCTTGCAGGGAGCTCACGTCGTGGCGGCAGGCGGCCTCGCGGCACGTCCGGCGCAACATCGTCGACCGCCCCGACGGTACCGGACATGATCGCGCATCGCGCGCCATCCGCGTTCAACGCATCCGCGGTGATAATTCGCAAGCCCGCGGGGGTAAGTCCGGTTTGGGTGCTGATGGTGACGGTGTCACCGGCATACACCGGTTGCCGCAGGCGCACGTGCGCTGCGCCCTCATCGAGCCAGGCGGGCCCGAACTCATGCAGCACGGCGCTACTGAGATAACCGAATACCGTAACCCCGGGGACGAGCGCGCCGGTGAAGTTGAAACGTCGCGCCGTCTCGTCATCGTGTATGGGGTTGCCACTATCGGCGGCATCATTGTGGGCGACGACCTGCCGCGGGCCGTATTGTTGATCGGCTGTCACTTCCGCGTACCGCGAATTCTGGGCCTGCCAGTATAGCGAACACGCCCGCACTTGCGCCGCTCGCGTGCCAATCCGCCCCTCACACACCACTCAAGCGCGACGGGATAGTGCTGGTCCCGGCCGCCCGCGGTGATTCGCCGCCGGGCGTCCGTCAGCGCCGGCTCGACCTCATCCGCCGGCGACGACTTTCGCCGCAACAAGCTGTTCGATGCGCTCGCTGTCGTAACCCAGCGCCGCGAGAATCTCGGCCGTGTGCGCGCCGAGGGCCGGCGCCGACACCGGCGCGCGTTTCGGGAAGTCCTTAAGTTCCAGCGGACTGTTCACAACCCGTCGCCCCGGCTCGTCGGCAAATTCGACGAACACGCCGTTCGCGTGCATCTGCCTGTCGTTCACGGTATCGGCGATCGTCGCCACGTCGCCGAACGTGATCGCATGTGCCTCGAAACGCGCGCGCCAGTGTGCCAGCGGTTTGCTCGCGAACCACTCCGACAAGATTGCCGCGAGTTCATGCGCGTGCTCGCGTCGCGCCGGTAGTGTGGTGAAGCGCGGATCGGCCGCGAGGTCGCTGCGTTCGATCGCGGCGCAGAATCGTTCGAACTCCTGGGCTTCCTTGATCAGCACGAGAAAAAACGCGCGACCGTCCGCACACTGGTAGTGGTTCAACATTGCGTTCGGGGTTGCCGTCTGCGTCGGCGGTACGTAGTCGCTGCATCCATCGAGCGCGGCCTGGATCAGAATGCTGTTCGCCCACGCGCCGTTCGCGAGCAGCGATGAGGAAACTTTCGTGCCCTTGCCGGTGCGTTCGCGCGCGTACAGCGCGAGCGCGATGCCGGCGAACGCCGTCATGCTGCTCGGATGGTCGCCCATGCCCGCGGTCGACATCGCCCGCGACGAACCCGCCGGTCGCACGGCATCCATCAGCCCGGAGCGCGCCCACCATGCCGTGGCGTCGTAACCCGGCTTTTCGACTTCGTCCCCGATCTCACCGTAGCCCGTACCATGCGCGTAAATCAGACGCGGATTGATTGCCGCGAGGTCTTCGTAGCGGATCCGCAACTCGGCGAGGACGGATGGATGGTAATTCGTGATCAGTACGTCGGCATCGCGAATCAGATCGACAATGATGCCGTGACCGGCGTCGGTTTTCAGATCGACGACGAGGCTGCGCTTGTTGCGGCCGTCGAGATCCCAGCAGTAATTGCGCTCACCCTCCGGCAAGGGCCGCATCTTGCAGAGTGCGCGGTACGGGTCGCCGCCGTCAGGTGGTTCGACATGAATTACATCGGCGCCGAAATCCGAGAGCACCGTGCCGGCGCCCGGCATGAACACGAACGTGGCGATTTCAATCACGCGGATTCCGTCAAGTAGTCCTGGCATGGCTTGCTCTCCTGTTGGGCCTGGCGACGATAGACCGGCACCGTGGCTACGGCAAGTGAGTGCCGTGCTCGAGCGTGCGTGCGAAGCGCGCGCCGCGGCGTTGCAGCGGCCGCTCGAGGGCGAAATACGACACACTCGCGATCGCGCCGCTGAGGAGAAAACTCGCCAGCAAAAATCCGACTGGATGTGCCCCGGGCTCGATACCAGGGATGCCCAGCAATTTCTCGATGAGACGCATCGCGGGATAGTGGAACAGATAAAACCCGTAGGAAATCCGTCCGGCATAGCGCATGGGCGCGCAGCCAAGCAGGCCACCCACAAGCGGTGCCCGCGGCGCGGCGAGCAACAGGGCCGCGAAAGCGAGGCTCAGCAACGGCCAGAAATAACGCGCGTGGGGCGGCGACCACAGAACACCCAGATCCGTGCCGACGAGGACGCACGTTGCCGCGATCGCGATCGCGCATATCACATCGGCACCGCGCGAAGCCCGGTCCGCGGCCGCACGCGGGCGGGTAATCACCTGATAGCCCGCGGCGATCACGCCAAACAGAAAGTGCGGCAGGTGCGCGAGCAGTGAATGGGTCACGGCAACTCCGGGTTCGCCGTTCGGCATCATCGCGCCAGCGAAAAATTCGGCGCCGATAACGCCCTGCACCAACGCGGATTGCAGACCGTACGCAAGCGCGGCGAGCACGGCAAAGGCAAACCACGCGAAGGTTGCGCTGCGCGCTCGCACGCACCCGAACAACACGGGCAGCACTACGTAGAACTGCATTTCTACCGCGAGCGTCCAGAACGGTGGATTGAAGTCGTAGAAATAATCGTTCGAATAATTGAACACGAACAGGTAGTGCAACACGACGTTCGTGAACTCATCGGCATCGAACAGCGCGCCGTTATAAACGAGCAAAACGGTCAGACACAGGTAGTACGCCGGTACGATGCGTACGATCCGTCGCACCCAGTACGCGTCGATCCGGGGTTGGCGCTCGGCGCCGGTTCTCGCACGCCAGAACGGGATGCTCAGAAGAAAGCCGCTCAGGGTGAAGAACAGGCTTACCCCGACGTTGCCGTTGATCAGCATCCGCTCCAGGTCGAACGGCCCGATGAAGCCGGGCCGGACCTGCGTAATCTGCTGGAAATGCACGCCGAAAACCGCCAGCGCCGCGCATGCGCGCAAACCGTCGAACGCAGCAATCCAGTTGTTCCGTGGCGGCGTCGCCATCAACTAACCCCGTGGCTGATCCGGTGTGGTGGCAAACATCCGCGCCGCACCGACGTAGCCGAGTACGGCACCGGCAAACATGAACCCTGCATCGCTGAGCCGTGGCACCTTGGAGAGGAGCAACAGTTGTCCTGTTTCTACACTGAGCGCACACCCGAGCGCCGCGAAGAGCGCGGCGAGTTGTGCCGTGAGCCGGGGCCGCGGCCGACTAATCTGGGCGATAACATACGCGAGGGCGATCCCGATCGGGAGGAACAGCGCAACCTTGCGAAACACACTCGAGGTGGCGCCGAGGATCGAGGCGCGGTAGTAGCTTTCGAGCGGCAGCGAGAAAAACGCCTGCAGGCGCTCGGCGAGGAAGGCACGCTCCAGATGCAGATCGAACGGATACCAGAACACGACGCACAGGCCGGCGAACCAGACGAGTCCGCCAGCAAGCCCGAGCAGTATGCGCTGCTCGGGCCCGACGTCCGGCGCTGCCCGTGATGTGCGGCCGCTGTGCAGCATCGCGAGCCAGCAACCCGCGGCCGCGCCCGCGGTTCCGAACAATACATCCGTGACCGCCGTATGGCGTGAGAACACGAGCAACTGCATCACCTCGACGGCGGCGATGAGCACCAGGCTGCCGGCGACGACACCAACTGCCGTGTAGCGCCGTGTGTGGAAAGCGAGAAATCCGAGTGGCATCCAGGCGATTATGTCGGCGAACATTTCGTAGGCGAATGCCACGAACCCGCTACCGTCCGGGAGTTGCGGCAACAGGCTGATTCTCCCGCGCTGCCATTTTTCGACGAGATCGCCAGGATGAAGCGTGATATCGAGCGGCGTGAGCTGATAGAGCAATATGGCGACGAGATAGATGATCAGTAGCCGCGTATAGCCGTCACCGGGCAGCGCCTCGGTGGCGGAAAAATAGCGCGGCCATACGCGCCGTCCCCACCACCACCACACGCCGATGCCGAGACCTGAACCGAGCGTCTGGGCGACGATGTCGCTGTAGGCCGTCGAGCGTGAGTGAAAGAACAGTTGCCCGAATTCCACCCCGATGCTCACCGCGCAACACAGCGCGAGGCTCGCGAACGCGGTCATGACGTTCAACACCGGGCGCGACCGCGACCACGTGAGCCCCGCCAGGAAGAATCCGGCCGGCATCATCAGCAGTACGTTCGAGCCGAAATCGACCCGCGATCCGGCCAGCATGCCGGCCTCGCGGATTACCTTGAAGCTCGCGAGCGCGATGTCGAGCCCGACCCCGTTGCGATCGAAGGGAACCAGAGACCCGTAAACCACGAACAAGAGCGACAGCGTTGCGCCGAGCGCGAGCCAGCCGCGCCGCGGCAGTCCTTGTTCAGTATCCATCCGGCTTACACCGCGAGCGCATTACAGGTCGATTCCACAACTGGCCACGCCGCCCTGACGAGCCGCGACCACGCACGTTACACAGTCCCACAAGCCGCACAAGCGTGCACGGCCGCCGTTACCTTATCCGATGCGGATCCAATATAGTATGTGGCCGGCTTTAGGAGGACGAATCGCATGACGCTCGAATCATTTCGCGCCGAAACCCGTGCCTGGCTCGAGGAAAACTGCCCGCCCGGCATGCGCACGCCGATGCCGGATGAAGAACGCGTGTGGGGCGGCAAAAACCCCGAATTCAAGCATCCCGAGTCGAAAATCTGGATGGACCGCATGGTCGCCCGCGGCTGGACCGCACCGACGTGGCCGAAGGAATACGGCGGCGGCGGCCTCAATCGGGCGCAGGCCGCCGTGCTCAGTGAGGAAATGCAGCGTTTGCAGTGCCGCCCACCGCTGTTCAGCTTCGGGCTCCACATGCTCGGCCCCTTGTTGCTCGATATCGGCACCGAGGAGCAAAAACAGCACTACCTGCCACCTATCGTGCGCGGAGAGATTTGGTGGTGTCAGGGATACAGCGAGCCGGGCGCGGGCTCCGACCTCGCGAATCTGCAAACCCGCGCCGAGGATCACGGTGACCATTACCTCGTCAACGGACAGAAAGTATGGACGTCCTACGCACATCACGCGGACTGGATCTTCTGCCTCGTGCGCACCGATACAACGGTGAAACACGGCGGTATCAGCTTCCTGCTGTTCGACATGCACAGCCCCGGCGTGGAGGTTCGCCCGATCAAATTAATCAGCGGCGCGTCGGCGTTCTGCGAAACATTCTTCGACAACGTCAAAGTACCGAAATCGCAGCTCATCGGTGAGGTCAACGGCGGCTGGGCGATCGCAAAAAAGCTGCTCGGTCACGAGCGCAGCATGATCTCGCAACTCGGCGCGCGCGGCGGCGGCCGCCTGCCAGCGGTGGAAGAACTCGCACGACGCTATGCCGGCGACGCCGATGGCCGCATCACCGATCCCGCGCTGCGCGACCTTCTCACCCGGCAACTGATGAACGATCGTGCCTTCGAGTTCACGTCCAGGCGCGCGATCGGTGGCGGTGACGCCGCAGCCGGCGTCGCCTCGATGCTGAAGTACTACGGCACCGAGCAGAACAAGCGGAAACTCGAATTACTGATGAAATTCGCCGGGACCGCGGGACTCGCTTGGGAAGGTGATGAATTCGACGACGACGATCTCGCCTTATGCCGCTACTGGCTGCGTTCGAAAGGTAATTCAATTGAAGGCGGCACGTCTGAAGTGCAATTAAACGTCATCGCCAAACGCGTGCTTGGTCTGCCGGATTAATCATTATGCAAACACTCACCCCGGAAGATCTGGAATTACTGCGCGACACTGCAAACCGATTCTTCAGTGATGAAATGCCGCTGTCCACGCTGCGCCGGCTGCGCGATAACGTGGATGCCACCGGTTTCGATCGCGAGCGCTGGCGCGACATGGCGGAGATGGGCTGGACCGGCATCCTGGTCGGCGAAGCGGATGGCGGCATTGATTTCGGCTATGCCGCGCTCGGGGTCATCCTCGAACAGTCCGGACGCACGCTCGCGGCTTCGCCACTCGTGTCCACCGCCCTGATCGGTGCGCCGCTTATCGCTGCGCTCGCATCAGAGCAGCAGCGTACCGCCGTGCTCGGCGATGTCATCGCGGGCAACTGCATCCTCGCGCTCGCGCTCGACGAGACCACCCGCCATGCACCGGATCAGATTGCAACCACGGCTACCGCCGGCGACCAGGGCTATACCCTCAACGGGGAGAAAACCTTCGTACTCGACGGGCACATCGCCGATCGCCTGATCGTCGCCGCGCGTACCTCCGGCGCAGGCATCAGCCTTTTTCTCGTCGACCCGGATACCGCCGGAATCACGCGCCGCCGTACCATCATGGTTGACGGACGCAACGCGGCAAACATCACGTTCACAAACGTCGCGCTCCCCGCCGCTGCGCTGCTCGGCGCCCCTGATCTCGCCGCGCCGCAACTCGAGGCGATACTCGACGGCGCCCGTGCAGGACTGGCAGCCGAGATGCTCGGCACCGGCCTCGAAGCGTTCGATCGGACGATCGAGTACCTGAAAGTGCGCGAGCAATTCGGCGTCCCGATCGGTTCGTTTCAGGCGCTGAAGCATCGCGCCGCCGAGATGTATTGCGAAATCGAACTCGCGCGTTCCGCCACTTATGCTGCGCTTGACGCACTCGACGCCCGCAGCGACGACACCGCCGAACTTGCGAGCCTGGCGAAAACGAAAGCGTGCGAGATGCTCGAACTCGTCAGTAACGAAGCAGTGCAGTTGCACGGCGGCATTGGTATGACGGATGCTGCTGATATCGGCTTGTTCCTGAAACGTGCACGGGTAGCGCAACAATGTTTCGGTGACGCGCTGTTTCATCGCAACCGTTATGCCGATCTGATCGGGATCTAATCCTCGACGGGCCGATTGCCCGCCCCTAGCCGAGACCGCTGCCGTTATGAGATTCCATATCGCCCGCTGGGTCATGCAACACCGCGCCGCTGTCAGCGTCGCGTTCGTCCTCGTCACCGGATTCTTCATGACCGGGTTTCCGAATGTGGACATTCGCACGGTGTTCAACGATTTGCTGCCGGAAGACGACCCCTACGTGCAGATCTATTTCGATCATCGGAACTTCGGCAACCCGCTGACACTGGCGATCATGATTAAACGCAAGGACGGCGACATCTACCATGCGGAAACGCTGAAAAAAGTATGGAAGATGACGCGCGACATCGATCTGGCACCCGCGGTGGACCACGACCAGATCATATCTATCTCGACGGAAAAACTACGCTACGCCGAAGCCACGCCCTACGGCGTGAACGCGCGGCCGCTCATGGACAACAGTCCACCGGGAACGCCAGAGGAAGTTGCGGAGTTTCGCCGTCGGGTGGGCGTCTCGACGAATGCGCAGACGTTTTTCATCTCGCGCGACGAAACCGCCACCATGATCCTTGCCACGTTTCTCGACAAGATCGATTACGGCGAAGCATTTACCTACGCTCAGGGTCTCGTCGAGGAAGCGCGCGATGAACATCACGAGGTTTACCTCGCCGGCCTGCCAGCGCTGACGGGCTGGGTCTACAAGCTGCAGAAACAGACCTACAAGATATTCGCCGTAACAGTCGGCGCACTCGTCCTCGCGCTTGTGTTCTATATGCGTAACCTCGCCGGCGTGCTGACCCCAATCATCTGCGCACTCGTCGCCGGCATGTGGGGATTCGGCTTCATCGGGTTGATCGAGCGCCCGATCGAACCGCTGCTGATGATCGTGCCGCTGCTGCTCGTTGCCCGCTCGTTTTCCCATTGCGTGCAATACACCGAGCGCTATTACGAAGTGCTCATGCATGTGAACAACGATCGGCGCAAGGCCGCCGAGCTGACGATGGCGATCATGATGGCGCCGTCGATCCTCGGTATCCTTACCGACGTCTGCGGGATCATCTTCATCGCCATCGCGCCAATCAAGTCGATGGTGAACCACGCCCTGTTCTGCGGTTTCTGGGCCCTGTGGATCATACCGACCGGCGTGTTTCTGTGTTCGATCCTGTTGTCCTATCTGCCGGTGCCGAGGAATATGGACACGATCGTCGGCGGCAAAACGAAGGAAAGCGGGATCCATCTTGCCCAGGAAAAATTGCTCGACCGCGTATCACATCTTTCCTTCGGCGCGACCGCGAACAAGACCGCGGTCATCACCATCCTGGTCGCCGCAATTGCGATTTACCTGAATTCACAGATCAAGATCGGCAATCCCGTCGAAGGTAGCAATCTGTTGTGGCACGACTCTGAATTCAATACCGCCGTCCGTGCGATCAACGACCATTTCCCCGGTACGAACACGCTCGAAATTGTGCTCGAAGCGAAGGAGATCGATCTCGAGAACCCGGTCGCGCGTACGCCTGATGTTGTCGAAGTGGCGACGAAGCTGCAGCGACTGCTCGAGTCTGATCCGGAATTGCCGCCGCGTGCGACCCTGACATTTTCTGATTACATGCGTGAGGTAAACCGCCTGTTTGCCGGCGGTAATCCGAAATGGCAGGAACTCGATCTTACGCGCGAGGCGATTTACGCGGCCGCATTCGCCGCGCTGCTCGGGAACAACACGGTCAACTTCGGCCATGTCGCCGATTTCATGTTCCAGCACTCAACCGTCACCGCCTGGTACAAGGACAACAAGCAGGAAACCGTGGATGCCGCGCTCGCGAGCGCCGAACGCGCGGTCGCGGCCGTGGGTGCCGACCATCCCGAGTTCCGTGTACGCCTCGGCACCGGCGTGATCGCGCTGCAACAGGCGCAGAACAATACTGTCGAGAAGTATCACTGGCTGATCATGGGCATGGTCAACGGTGCGGTGTTCCTGATCGCGGCGTTCGCCTATCGCTCGTTTGTGGCCGGATTCATTCTGCTGATTCCGGTGAATATGTCGAACCTGTTGCTAGGCGCTTGCATCCACCTGCTCGGGATCGGTCTCGACATCAATGCCGGTATCGTTGCCGTGATCGGGGTCGGTGTGGGTATTGATTACGGAATTTACCTGCTGTCGCGGATCTGCGAGGAATATCCGGCGCACGACCGGGATCTGGCGAAATCGATCAACGCCGCGTTAACGACCACCGGTAAAGCGATCATGTTTACCGCGACGATCATGCTGATCGGTATCCTGCCGTGGTATTTCCTCTCCGATCTGAAGTTCATGGCCGACATGGGCATGCTGCTCGTCGCGGTCATGTTGATTAATATGGTGCTATCGCTCGTCGTACTGCCGATGCTCGTGTGGTTCGTCAAACCGAAGTTTCTCGAACGCGACGATCTGATGGTGGGGCACAGCGTCGATATCAAGGAACTCGTGCGCAACGCGAGCTAAGCCCGGTTTGGCGCGTCATCGACCAGGCAAGGCAACGCGCCACGACGCACTCACGGATGAGCGCACGCGCGCGACACACGATAAACTAGGGGCGGCTTCCCCCAGACGCAATTTGACCATGAAATATTTCGCCGGTTTTGCCGCCAGTCTTGCACTCGCGTTCGCCCTGCTGCCCGCCAGTGCCGACCCGCTCGGTCGCCTGCAGCAATACATCGCCATTGACACCACGAACCCGCCGGGTAACGAGTCGCGCGGTGTCGCGTTCTTCGCCGCCATCTTTGATGATGCCGGGATCGAATACGAGACGGTGGAATCCGCCCCCGGTCGCGGCAATATCTGGGCCCGCATCCGCGGCGGCGCGGAGCCCGGGCTCATATTGCTGCACCACATCGACGTCGTACCTGCGAACGAGGCCGCGTGGCAAACGGACCCGCTGAAGCCAATCGTGACCGATGGCACGCTGTACGGGCGCGGTGCTATTGACGCGAAATCGCTCGGAATCGCCCACCTCGAAGCTTTCATGGCCTTGCATGCCAGCGGTGTGCAGCCGAACCGCGATGTCATTTTCATGGCCACGGCGGATGAGGAAGCCGGCGGCCTGTTTGGTGCCGGCTGGCTCGTCCGCAACCGGCGGGAGGTTTTCGATTCCGTCGGCTACCTGTTGAATGAAGGCGGTAGTGTGCTGGCGACCGATGCGCACGTGCGGGTGCAGATTGAAACGGCGCAGAAACGTCCGTACTGGCTACGGCTCATCGCCACCGGCGAACCCGGACATGGATCGAGCCCGCGATCCGACTCCGCGACCGCCCGCCTCGTGCGGGCGCTGCACAATATCGACCGCGCCCCGTTCGAACCTCGCATCACGGCGCCGGTGCGGGCGATGATGAAGGCGCTCGCCCCGTACGTGGAACCACAATGGCAGGCCACGCTCGCTGACATCGACGCGGCAATTCAGGATCCGGAGGTCCTCGATCGGCTGCAGGCCCGGAAGCACCGCTGGCACGCCCTGCTGCGTAATACCTGTTCACTCACCGTGCTCAACGGCAGCGCAAAAATCAACGTCGTACCCGCCAGCGCGAGCGCGGAACTCGACTGCCGCATCCTCCCCGATCAGGATGCCGGTGAATTCCTCGCGGCGATCGCATCCCGAATTGGCGACCCGCAAGTGCGGATCGAAGAGATTATGCTCTTTGGCCCCGCTGAATCGAGCGCGGATACCCCGCTGTACCGCTTGCTTGCGGAGAAGAGTCGCGCGCACTACCCCGGCGCCGGTGTCTTGCCCGCGGTCTCCAGGGGATTTACGGACAGCCATTTTTTTCGCGAGATCGGGATCGTCAGTTATGGTTACGGTCCGTTTCTGTTACCGGAATCAACGCTCGGCTCCATCCATGGCAATGATGAGCGGATCGTGATCGAAAACTTTCGTAAGGGAGTCATATTGATGCGCGAGATTGTGGCGGAATTTGCCGGCGTAAACCCACAGGGGGAGAAACCCATGCAGCAGCCGCAGCAGTCACCGCGCGCAGCCGCACCATGAAAGCCGTTCTCGTCTCCGACTGGACCCCGTTCGATCAACTCGCGTTGACGGATATCCCGCCACCGGAGCCGCGCGATAACGAAGTGCTCATTCGCGTGCAGGCCGTCGGGATCAGTTTCGCGCTCAATCTCGTCGTGCAGGGCAAATACCAGCGGCGCCCGCCCCTGCCATTCGTGCCCGGCACGGAGGTTGCCGGGATCATCACCGCGACAGGCGCGGACACCCGGCGCTTCGCGGTTGGCGATCGCGTGGTCGCCGTAGTTGACTGGGGCGGTCTCGCGGAATTCGCGAGCGCTCAGGAAGTGAATGTGTTTGCGCTGCCAGACGGCCTCGAGTTCGCGCGCGCCATCGGGCTCACGAACTCCTACGCGACGACCTGCGCGGCATTGACGTGGCCGCGTTTGCTGAACGTACAGGCCGGCGAGACGCTGCTCGTGCACGGGGCCGGCGGCGGGGTCGGGCTAGCCGCGGTCGAAATTGGCAAGGTCCTCGGCGCCACCGTCATCGCGACCGCGAGCACCGAGACGAAACTCGAGGCCGCTCGCGCACACGGTGCGGACCACCTGATCAACTACCGGACGACGGATTTCCGCGACGCCGTGCTCGATCTGACAGCAGGACGCGGCGTCAACGCAGTCTACGATCCGGTTGGCGGCGATGTGTTCCACCAGTCATTGCGCTGCATGGCGCCCGAAGCGCGGATCATGCCGGTCGGCTTCGCCGGGGGCGATATTCCACAGATCCCGGCGAATATTCTGCTGGTTAAAAACCTGACTGTTTGCGGCCTCAATATGGGTTTGTATTTCGGCTGGACGCCCGTCGATGAGCGCGAGCGCTACGCCGACCGCGTGCAAGGGACGATGGCCCAGTTGTTCGCGTGGTTCAACGCCGGGGCCATCCGGCCCGAACTCGCCGCCAGCTTTCCGCTCGAGTCGTTTCAGGCGGCAATGGACGAAGTCTTGTCACGCCGTGCAATCGGACGCGTCGCCGTCGTCATGGACGAGGAAGCGCGCCGTCTCGGGCACCTGTAACTAAAGAACATCGGGGAGACAGCGAATGAGCACTCGTGACATCCAGTTTGGCACCTCACTGCGATCGCCATACGACGTGGGCGTGACGGCACAACAGATTGAGGCGCTCGGCTTCGACATCCTCGCGTGCGGTGAACACGTGACGTTTCACGGCGACACCGCAAACGGCCTTATCTCGCTGTCTGTCGCCGCCGGTGCGACCGAGCGGATCCGGCTCATGAGCGCGATTACCCTGCTGCCGCTGTATCCGGCCGCCCTGCTCGCGAAAATGGGCGCGGCGCTCGACGTCGCTTCAAACGGCCGATTCATGCTCGGGGTGGGGGTGGGGGGCGAGTATCCGAAAGAGTTCGCAGCCTGCGGCGTACCGGTGAAGCAGCGCGGTTCACGCACCGACGACTGCCTGGAAGTACTCGAGCGCGTGTGGCACGGGACGAACGTGAGCTACACAGGTCGCTACACGACCCTGGAGGACTTCACCCTGAAGCCGATGCCGATCCAGCAGCCGCGTCCGCCCATCTGGATTTCCGGCCGCAAGGACGTCGCCATGCGCCGCGCCGCGCGCTTCGGCGACGGCTGGCTACCCTACATGTACACGCCGGAACAGCTTGCGGAAAGCATTGCGACAATCCGTCAGTTCGGCGAGGAGTTTGGTCGTGATTTGAGTGATTTCAAACCGGGCCTGTACATCTTCACGACGGTCGATGAAGACGGCAAACGCGCAGTCGCCACCGCGACAGAAACCCTGAGCAAGCAATATGCGCAGGACTTCAGCCAGCTCGTACACAAATATGCGCTCGCCGGCGACCCCGATGCCTGCAAGGCGCGCCTGCGCGAGTATACCGATGCCGGTGCGCGCGTCGTGATCCTGTCGCCGTGCTGTCCCGACAATGAGGTGAACGGGAATCTGCGCAATATCGCGAACGAGCTGATCGCCGATTTCTGATCGCGAACTCAGTCGACGAGCGTGCGCCCGATAATTTCTTTCATGATTTCCGACGAGCCGCCGGCGATCCGCGCCATGCGGTTGTCGACCCACGCACGGGCAATGGGAAATTCGCGCATATAGCCATAGCCGCCGTGCAACTGCACGCAGTCGTCGAGCACTTCGCACATCACCTCCGTGCTATGCAGCTTCGCCATCGCCGCGTCGTTCGCATCCAGCCCCTCGCTCACGTGCAGGGCGAGGCAGGCATCGATAAAACTGCGAGTCACCGCGGCTTTCGTCTTGATCTCGGCGAGCTTGAAGCGGGTGTTCTGGAAATTCGCCAGCGTGCGGCCGAACGCCTCGCGCTCGTTGACGTAACGCGCGGTCCAGTCGAGCGCCGCCTCGATGATGGCGGCGGACCGCAAGGCGACGACGAGCCGCTCCTGCGGTAGCTGACTGACCATCTGGATAAAGCCGTTGCCTTCCTTGCCCAACAGATTACCGCCGGGCACGCGGCAATCCGCGAAGAACAGCTCCGAGGTGTCCTGTGCGTGATAGCCGATCTTGTCGAGGTTCTTGCCGCGCTCGAATCCCGGCGCACCGCGCTCG
The DNA here is from genome assembly GCA_965216305.1 of Gammaproteobacteria bacterium. Taxonomy (GTDB): domain Bacteria; phylum Pseudomonadota; class Gammaproteobacteria; genus UBA11873. Next base: position 3,036,869 of record OZ244144.1, read on the forward strand.
ACGATAATCTGGCTAATCCCGCGGCCGCGCGCTTCCGGATCCGTTTTGCACGCGACGATCACGAAGTCCGCGAGCTGACCGTTCGAAATGAAAATTTTCTGCCCGTTAATGACGAAATCGTCGCCGTCACGCCTGGCATGGGTTTTCATGCCCTGCAGATCGGAGCCAGCGGCCGGTTCGCTCATCGCAATCGCGGTGATGGTCTCGCCACTGACGAATTTCGGCAGCCACTCGCGTTTCTGCGCTTCGGTGCCGTAATGCAACACGTATGGGGCGACGATGTCGGAGTGCAGGTGAAACGCAACCCCCGCATAGCCCGAGCGCCCCATTTCCTCGATAACAACCGCGCCGTAGCGGAAATCTGCGCCCGCGCCGCCGTACTCCTCCGGCACCCAGGTACACAGCAAGCCCGCGTCACCCGCCGCCAGCCACACGTCGCGACTGACGATGCCGTCGTTTTCCCATTGGGCGTAGTGAGGTGTGATTTCCTTCGCGATGAAACGGCGTACGGTTTCGCGAAATGCTTCGTGGCCGTCGTCGAACAGGGTTCTCGGGATCATGCTGGCGGATTCTCGCTGAAACGGGGCCCTAGTGTAGCGTTCCGCGGGCCCGAGCAGAAAATTCTGCCGCAGCTCTCCGGCCCCTGATCGGAATTGCTCTAAACTAGCGCGGTGTCAGTCCGCAGCCGTCTCCGCGAATGAGTGAACCACGCCGCGCGGCCATTACCCGCGATACCCTGCTCGCGCTCGATTTATTCCGTGATTTGAGCGCCGCGGATCGCACCGCGATCGCCGCGCGCTGTGTCGGCGCGCAGTACCGCGCAGGGGAAAACATCGTGCTGCAGCGTGACGCCCGCCGGGACGTGTTTTTTATCGTCAGCGGCAGTGTCCGCGTCAGTTTCCACTCCAAACCCGGCAAAGACGTGCAATTCCGGGTGGAGACCGCGGGCGAGTGTTTTGGTGAATTATCCGCGATCGATGGCGCACAGCGCTCGGCGGACGTGGTCGCGCTCAGCGATGTGTTCGTCGCCACGCTGAAACCCGCCGATTTCCTGGATATCGTGACCCACTACCCCTCGGTCGGCACGAAAATTCTGCAGCAGCTCGCGGCGTTGGTGCGCTCGCTCAGCGACCGGGTGGTCGAACTGTCGACGCTCGGGGTTGCGAACCGGCTTCATGCCGAGCTGCTGCGTCTCGCCCATCAGCACGGAGTGCAGGACAATACCGCCGTCATCAAGCCGGCGCCCACCCACGCGGAACTCGCGAGCCGGATCAGCACCCAACGTGAGGCAGTCACGAAGGAAATTGGCGCGCTCGTACGCCGCGGTATCGTTCTGCGGGGTCGCGGGGCCCTCACCGTGGCTGATGTCGCGACCCTGGAACAGATGGTGGCAAACGTCGCCGACGCCTGATTGCTGACGATCGGCCGTGGGATGTGGGAATTTCCACATCGCCGCCCGGCCAGACTCCTTACCATGCGGCCATGCTTAACGAGACGCCCTGCTCCGGGCAGTGCGTCTCCCAGGGCGGGCATTGGGCCCCGAAGGAGTTGATATGAACACGATTAAAGAAAACGCCGTCAGTCTCGCCGTCACGACGTTCGCACTCGTCCTGACCGCGTACCTCGGGTATCACATCGCGACGGGACTCACCGCACCAATCCTCTGATCGTTTGACCGGGTGGCCCCTCAAAGCCCCCGTCATCTGATCTCATTCCCCCCCAACCCCTCGAGTTACCGGGCGCACGCGCCCGGTTTTTTTTCCTGCGGAGCGGCCATGTACACGCGTACGACTGAGCTGGCTTCCGCATTATCCGGCCTGCGCCGCAGTGTCTGCGCCAATTACGTGGCGACCACCCGCCGCGGGCGGCCGGATCCGGGATCAGCCCGCGCGCACAAGCCCGAATTGGAAATGATTGTTTCACCACGGGCGAGGTGCTGCATGCGCCACAACTCAAGTCCGGTGCCGTTGTGACCGCAACAGTCATTATCTATACTCCGCACGCGAATCTGCACTCCTTGAATCCTTGCTCGCCGGCACGTCCGGACAGCGCCAATTCCGAATGCAATATTAATGTCCTCATACACCCTGACGCACCTCAAGCAGCTTGAGGCGGAAAGCATCCACATTATTCGCGAGGTCGCGGCCGAGTTCAGCAAGCCCGTCATGCTGTATTCGATTGGCAAGGATTCCGCGGTTATGCTGCATCTCGCGCTGAAAGCGTTCCACCCCGCGAAGCTGCCATTCCCGTTACTCCACGTCGATACGAAATGGAAATTCCGCGAAATGATCGAATTTCGCGAGAACTACATCCGCAAGGAACTCGGTCTGGATGTCCTGACGTATACGAACGAGGAAGGTCTCAAGCACGACATCAGCCCGTTCGAGGACAGCGAAAAACACACCGAACTGATGAAGACGGATGCGCTGAAGCAGGCGCTCGACAAGTGGGGCTTTGATGCCGCTTTTGGCGGCGCCCGCCGCGACGAGGAGAAATCCCGTGCCAAGGAGCGTGTGTACTCGTTCCGCGATCGCAATCACCGCTGGGATCCGAAGAACCAGCGGCCGGAGTTGTGGAATATCTACAACTCGAAAGTGAACAAGGGCGAAAGCATTCGAGTGTTTCCCTTATCCAACTGGACCGAGCTCGATATCTGGCAATACATTCATCTTGAAAACATCCCGCTCGTGCCGCTGTATTTTTCCGCCAGGCGCCCGGTCGTCACCCGCAACGGCGTCATGATCATGGTTGACGACGATCGACTCAAACTCGAGCCCGGCGAAAAGCCCGAAATGCGCATGGTGAGATTCCGCACGCTCGGCTGCTATCCGCTCACCGGCGCCGTCGAATCGAGCGCGACCACGCTGCCGGAAATTATCCAGGAAATGCTGCTCGCAACGACATCCGAACGCCAGGGCCGCGTCATCGACCAGGACGAAGGCGGCGCGGGCATGGAAGAGAAAAAGCGCCGCGGTTACTTCTAGGCGGTCGAATCAACGCGGGAAATCCAGCAACAAGTTATGTCTCATCAATCCGAACTCATCGCTTCCGATATCGACGCTTACCTCGAGCAGCACGAGCAAAAGGAGCTCATGCGCTTCATCACCTGTGGCAGCGTCGATGACGGCAAGAGTACGCTCATCGGCCGGCTGCTTTACGACTCGAAAATGATCTACGAAGACCAGCTTGCGTCACTGCAGCAGGATTCGAAGATTCACGGCACGACCGGTGGTAATTTCGATCCCGCGCTACTCACCGACGGACTGAAAGCGGAACGCGAACAGGGCATCACGATCGACGTGGCGTACCGCTATTTTTCCACCGCAAAGCGCAAGTTCATCATTGCCGACACCCCGGGGCACGAACAGTACACGCGCAACATGGCGACCGGTGCTTCAACCGCCGACCTCGCGATTATCCTCGTCGATGCGCGCCACGGGGTCATGACGCAAACGCGTCGCCATTCCTTCATTACCTCGCTGCTCGGCATCAAGCACGTGCTCGTGGCCGTGAACAAAATGGATCTCGTCGATTTCGACGAAGCGCGGTTTGAGGAGATCTGCCGCGAATATCAGGATTTCGCCGCGCGCCTCGACATTCCCGATCTGAACTTCATCCCGCTGTCGGCACTGAACGGCGACAACGTCGTCGACCCGTCCGCAAACATGCCGTGGTTCAACGGCCGCACGCTCATGAACTTCCTCGAGACCGTGTATATCGGCTCCGACCGCAACCTCGAAGACTTCCGCATGCCGGTGCAGTACGTAAACCGGCCGAACCTGGATTTCCGGGGTTATTGCGGCACAATCGGCTCCGGAATAATCCGCAAGGGCGAAGAAATCCTCGTCCTGCCGTCGCGCAAATCAAGCCGCGTGAAGGACATCGTCACTTACGACGGCTCGCTCGACGAGGCGTTTACGCCGCTGGCCGTGACGTTGACGCTCGAAGACGAAATAGACATCTCTCGCGGCGACATCATCGTCCGCCCGGGCAACCTGCCGCGGGTCAACGACCGCTTCGATGCCATGGTTGTGTGGATGGATGAGAACGCGATGGTGCCGGGCAAGACCTACGTGTTCAAACATACAACGAACTCCGTCACCGGCACGATCGATACCCTGCGCTATCTCGTGGACGTCAACACGCTGCACCGTAGCAACGCCCCGGTGATGAATCTGAACGAGATCGGCCGTTGCACGATCCGCCTGAACGAATCGATCCCCTACGACGGCTATCGTCGTAACCGCGCGACCGGTGCGTTCATCATTATCGACCGCATCACGAACGTCACCGTTGGCGCCGGCATGATTCAGGATCGCGCTTCGGATGCGGACCGTCACGACCACTGGGACGACGATCCGCAAAGCGAGTCCTTGCAGCGGGAACTCAGCAACGTCACGCCCGAGGAGCGCAGCGCAAGGTTCGGCCAGCAACCCGTAACCCTGCTGCTGACCGGCCTGACCGGCGCCGGAAAAACAACCTTGAGCTACGCTCTCGAACGACGTCTGTTCGACCGTGGGCGCGCCTGCGGCGTGCTCGATGGCCAGAACCTGCGCCTGGGGCTGAACAAGGACCTCGGCTTTTCCGGCGAAGACCGCTCGGAGAATCTGCGCCGTACCGTCGAAGTCGCAAAGATGATGAACAACGCGGGCATTATCTGCGTGGTCGGGCTGATTGCGCCGGAAGCCGCGGTACGCGAGCGTGCAGCGGCGGCCCTCGGCGAAAATCGCTGCCTGATCGTGCACCTGTCGGCGCCGGTAGAGGTGTGCCGGACGCGTGATACGCAGGGCCAGTATGCGCTTGCTGATTCCGGTGAGCTGACGAATTTCCCCGGGGTCACCGCGCCTTATGAAATACCCGAGAATCCCGATCTCGTCCTGCCAACCCATGAACTGTCAATCGACGCTTGCGTTGACCAGCTCGTCGCGCTGCTCGAGAAAAAGGGCATTATCGAGGGAAAACCCGCCTAGATCCGCCGCGGATGGCAGGACGCTGATGGAGCGCCGCCGCACCGGGCCCGGATACCACGCGCGTAAGGTGGCTGCTCACCCCCTGTAGGGCGGTTCTCCGCGCTTGCTGTTCACGCGCGCAATTCCAGCACCATATTGAACGGTGTCTCGGCGGCCCGGTTCACGTGCGTGAATCCGCCCTCGGCCATCACCGCGCGCAGGCGTTTCTCCCCGGCCTGGGATCCGAGCGCCGCGCCCACCTCCTGCGATAGTGACGCCGGCAGGCACACCATCGTTGAGGCGGAATAAAACAGCCGCCCGATCGGGTGCAGGTTTTCGCTTAAGGTATCGCCGGCCTGCGGTTCGACGACCATGCACGTCCCGCCCGGCTTCAACGATGCGCGCACATGCGCCATGGCGCCCGCCGGATCGCCCATGTCGTGCAGGCAGTCGAAGATACACACGAGATCGAACGTGCCCGGATATTCTTTCGCGAGCGCGGTTTCGAACTGTACATTTTTCAGTCCATGACGATCGGCATGGCCGCGTGCTTCGGCGATCGAGCCAGGATGAAAATCGTAGCCGGTGAAGCGCGAGTTCGGAAATGCCTCGGCCATGATCATCGTGGCGATTCCATGCCCGCAACCAACGTCAGCAACATCAATCCCCGCCGTGAGTTTTTCCACCACGCCGTCGAGGGCAGGTAACCAGCTATCGACGAGGTTCATGCGGTAACCAGGGCGAAAAAATTTCGCCACGGCACAGAACAGGCATTCGCTCTGATCACCCCAGCCAACCCCGCCGCCGGTTTTGAAAGCGCCCTGCACCGCCGCCTGATTACCGAGATAGGCGGCGGCCGCGTCGAACGCCGGCGTCAGGTAGGCGGGACTGTCCTCATCGGCGAACACGGCTGCCTGTTCCGGCGAGAGGAAAAATTTCTCCGAGCTCGCCATGTAACTCACGTAGCCGGAGGCGGTCTGAGCGGCAAGCCATTCGCGCAGATAGCGCTCCGCGAGGCCCGTCCGGGCGGCGAGCTCTTGCGACGTCATTGGATCGGCGCCATGCATCGCACGGTAAATGCCGAGCTGCTCCCCGATCCTCACGAGCGGCGTGCTGAACGCGCCGCCGAGATCCTGCAGCAATTGCCCCATCAGGGCATTGAGCTTTTCTTCGTTCATCTCACTCCCTCTTGCTCATAACGCGGCGCCGATCCGCCTCACTCAAGCCGCGCTCTGACTGGCCGCCTCATTGCGCACAACGGCGCCATCGGCGAGCACCGGACGACGGTGGTACTGCCCGTCTTTCATCACCATGAGAATCCGATCCCTGTCCTGTAGCAGCGACAGATCCGCGAGCGGATCGCCGTCAACGAGTAACAGATCCGCGAGGTAACCTTTCGCAACCCGGCCGAGCAATTCACCGCTGTTACCCGCCCACGCCTCGCCGCCGTACGCAGTCGCTGCGCGCAAGGCCTCCCACGGTTTCATCCCAAACAGGTTTACCATGTGTTCGAGATCGCGAGAGTCCGTGCCGATCGGCAGCCACGCAAAGCCATAGTCACCGAACGGCAGTACCCGAATACCTGCCGCATGCATTTTCGTCATCGCCGAGCAGCCCGCTTCGAGTTCGCGCTTGTTGCCGATAGCTTCGGCAATTTCCGTGGTAATACCCCAGTCGGAGGCTTCGAACGTTGTGTTGTAGCGCGCCGCGATCGCCGGGGTTACCCAGTGCCTGCTCGCGCGCGCCGCGAGTTTTTCAATCGTCGCATCACTGGCGAACGTCGCGTGATTGATGAACTCGACACCATATTTGATGCATTGCAGTACACCACTGTCGGTGTGCGCATGCGCCGCGACGCGCTTGCCAAGATTCAACGCGGTTTCGCAAATCGCCCGAACCTCGTCCTCCGTCATCGGGTTCACCGTCCCCGGCAGGCGGCCGAGCGTAAAACTGTCGCCGGAATTATTGAATTTGACGATGTCCACGCCTTCGCGCGCGAGTTCGCGGATCGACTTGCGAAATTCATCCGGACCATCGCGCACGATACCGATCGACGGCACGAACAGGTCGAGACGGGAGTCGTCACCCACCCCGCCGCTCACCGTATACTCCGGCGTGCTTGCAAGAATTCTCGGGCCGGGAAACTTGCCATCATTGACCGCATTACGCACCACGACCTCGAGGCGTGGCTTCGCTGACGCCATGCCTATCACGGCAGTAAAACCGTAATCGATATACGTCGCCGCATTCTGCAGCGTCACGAGCAGGTTCTCTTCGACCGGCAAGGCCGTGATATCGGCGAGACTCGTCGCGTTGTTGTACGTGAAATGACAGTGCGGGTTGACGAGGCCCGGCATCAGGGTCGCACCGGCGCCGTCGATGACCTGCGCCGCCCGCGCGCGGTCGATGCCGCCGCGTCTGGCACTGACCGTCTTGATCCGGTTACCTTCGACGAGCACTTCGCCCCGTTTCGCTTTCGGTCTCGTCCCCTCGAAGATACTTACGTTGGAAAATAAAGTCGCGCTCATGACATTCTCCTACCAATCCCCTCGCGGCGGTGTGCACACGGTTAGTTTAGCGCGCAACACCGCGGGGATCTTTTCCTGTGCCACCTCACCCGTCGGTGCGCGCCAATAGCAGTCCCCGAATGCAACAAGCTGCGGCAAATCCGCCGGCTCAATCCGGCTGAAACGGTAGGTGTAACGCGCAGGTCCCCGAAACGCGACATTGCAGGGTTTCAGACATCCGTTCAGGCACGCAACTTCGCGTACGTCCCAGTTTTCCCGCGGCCTCGTCGCGAGCAGTTCGCGCATTGCAGCGGCCAGCGCGGCGCCAGCGTGGGCTGGTCCGGAAGCCGGCGGCGCATTGCGGTCACACGTGCGACAGACATAAGCGACCCGGATCATCGCGCCATACCCGCGCGCCGGGTGCCTCGTGGCACGACTTGTTCGCAGACAGATTTCGACATTTAATGGAACATACCACGCCGCGCGGCGTGGCCATGCAAACGCCTGAGGAAATAATAATGCGCAACCCCCTGTACGCCCTGTGCGGTGTTCTGCCTGCCCTGGCATTAACCACTGCCGTCGCGGCGACGACGGCAGTCGACAACGCGGCGCTCACGGATGACGCCGACGGCCATAACTGGCTCGCTTACGGACGCACTTACAGTGAGCAACGCTACAGCCCTCTGACCCAGGTTGATGACGAGAACGTGGCGCAGCTCGGGCTCGCCTGGCATCTGGACCTGCCGCAGGATCGCTCGCTTGTCGGCACGCCGCTGGTAGTCGACGGGGTGATGTATTTCGAAGGCAGTTACAACGTGGTGTACGCCGTCGATGCGCGATCGGGCGCGCTCAAATGGCGCTACGACCCGCAGGTGATCGACACCGCCGGCAAGCGCCTGCGCGTGATGTGGGACACGAGCCGCGGCCTCGCTTACTGGAACGACAAGGTCTACACGGCCACGATCGACGGCCGGCTGATTGCTATCGATGCGGCAAGCGGCAAGGAAATCTGGAACACGATGACCGTCGATCCGCGCAAGGCCTTGTTCATCACCGGCGCACCGAAAGCGATGAACGGAAAAATCGTCATCGGCAATGGCGGTACCGAATGGGGACCCGCGCGTGGCTACGCCACCGCCTACGACGCGGAAACCGGCGAACAGGCGTGGCGCTTCTGGGTGGTGCCCGGCAATCCGGCCGACGGTTTCGAGAACGCGGCAATGGAAATGGCCGCAAAAACCTGGACCGGCGAATGGTGGGAGCACGGCGGCGGCGGCAACATCTGGAACGGGATCACCTACGATCCGGAATTCAACACCGTGTACTTCGGCACCGGCAACGGCTCGCCATGGAATCCGAAAATCCGCAGTCCCGAAGGTGGCGACAATCTGTTCCTGTGCTCGATCGTCGCCGTCGACGCCGACACCGGCGAGTACAAGTGGCATTACCAGACCACACCGGGAGAAGCCTGGGACTACAACTCGAGTATGGACATCGTCCTGATCGACCTGCCGCACGGCGGCCAGACCATCAAGGCACTCGTGCACGCACCGAAAAACGGCTTCTTCTACGTGATCAACCGCGCCAATGGCGAACTGCTGTCGGCGGAGAAGTACGCGAAAGTGGACTGGGCCACGCATGTCGATCTGAAAACAGGCCGCCCGGTGGAACGGGTTGGCGCGCGTTATGAAGACGGCGAGGAAATTGTCTGGCCAAGCGCATTCGGTGGCCACAACTGGCATGCAATGTCCTACAACCCGAACACGGGTCTCGTCTACATCCCCTCGATCGAAATGCCCGGTCTGTATACGGACAAGGGTATGAAGCCGCTCGAATGGAAATCCCCGTATTTCGCCTTCGACCCGGCGATCGACACGATACGTGGCGACGTGCCGGCGAACGTCGGTACGGGGGCATTGCGCGCATGGGACCCGGTGAAACAAAAACTCGTGTGGGAAGTACCGCTGCCGGGTGTGTGGAATCCGGGTACGCTGACGACGGCCGGAAACCTCGTTTTCCAGGGTCGTGCGGATGGTGAATTTGTTGCGTACCGCGCCGACACCGGCGAGGTGCTGTGGCAGGCAAATCTCGGTTCAGGGATCTCCGCGCCGCCGGTCACCTTTGAAGTTGACGGCACCCAGTACGTTTCTCTGCTCGTCGGCTGGGGCGGCACGGGGGCGTCGATGGTCGGGTCGATCGCCGCGCAACACGGCTGGGCTTACAAGGCACAGATGCGCCGGCTGTATACCTTTGCGCTGGACGGCGAGCGCGAGATGCCGGCCAGCAACCCACCACTCGTTCCAACCCCGCTCGCGGCACCGGAGTTCACCGTCGACCCCGCACTCGCCGAGAAAGGCAGCTGGCTGTACAAGGAATCCTGCATGATGTGTCACGGTGGCGGTGCCGTGTCCGGTGGTTACGCCCCGGATCTGCGCGCCTCGCCGCTCGTCCTCTCGGCGGAAGCGTTCAAGGGCGTCGTGGTTGGCGGTGCCTTGCGGCGTAACGGCATGCCGGATTTCGCGGAGTTCACGGACGCGCAGCTCACGAACCTGCGCCATTTCATCCGCAGTGCGGCCGCGTTGCCGCAGGTCCTCAGCGCGGCGCCATAAGGCGCACCGCCAGTAGCAAAAAAAGACCGTCACGGTTCACCACCGTGACGGTCTGCTGACTTCCCGCGGCCACTATACGATCAGTGCACGGCTTATGTTGGTGCCGGCTAGCGCGGCGCCATCCGGATCGCACCATCGAGGCGTACGCTCTCTCCATTGAAATAGCCGTTTTCAAGCATCGTCAGCGCGAGATGGGCGTATTCCGCCGGGACGCCGAGGCGTTTCGGGAATGGCACGGAGGCGGCCAGCGCGGCTTTCACATTATCCGGCAGAGTCTCGAGCAGCGGCGTCGAGAAAATCCCCGGCAGGATCGTGTTGACCCGGATTCCTTCGCTCATGAGGTCGCGTGCAATCGGCAGCGTCATCCCGAGCACACCAGCCTTTGATGCGGAATAGGCCGCTTGTCCAATCTGGCCGTCTTGTGCGGCGACGCTCGCCGTATTGACGATTGCGCCACGCTCGCCGTAATCATCAACGGGGTCCAGGGTCATCATGCCGGCAGCGGATTTCGCGATGCAGCGAAACGTGCCGAGCAGGTTGATCTGGATGATCCGTTCGAACTTGTCCAGCGGGTAGTGCCCGATCGCGCCGGTTTTCTTGTCCCGGCTGGCGGTTTTGAAAGCGTCACCGGTACCGGCGCAATTAATTAGTACGCGCTCCTGTCCAATGGCCGCGCGCGCTTTCTCGAATCCCGCGTCGACGGCCGCCTCGGCGGTCACGTCAACCTTGCAGAAGACGCCGCCAAGCTCGCTTGCGATGGCCTCGCCCTTCTCTTCATTGAAATCGAAAATCGCAACCTTCACCCCTTTTTCGGCGAGTGCGCGGGCCGTTGCGGCACCGAGGCCGGAGGCACCGCCGGTGACGACGGCGGATACGGATGAATCGAGGTTCATGTCTGTCTCCCCTTGAAATGTACGTGCTGGATTAAATCTGGACCGCGTAGACTACCACGCGCTCAAGTGCCGGTGGCAGCACGGTCAATCTTGCGCTGGCGCGTTGCGCGACCTACCCTTGCACCATGGCTACCGCGATGAAAATCGACTTCGTGTCCGACGTCTCCTGCCCCTGGTGCATTATCGGACTGAACGCACTCGAACAGGCCATTGAGCGGCTGAGTGACGACATCGATGTCAGCATGCACTTCCAACCGTTCGAGCTGAACCCGCAGATGCCGCCCGAAGGGCAGGAACTGTTCGAGCACATGCAGCAGAAATACGGGTCGACGAAAGCGCAATCCGACGCCGCCCGCGAGATGATCCGCGCCCGCGGCGAGGAGCTCGGCTTCACGTTTCGCATGGACCGCCTCGAGCGCATTTACAACACGTTCGACACCCACCGCCTGCTGCATTGGGCCGGACTCGAAGGCCGCCAGGCGGCATTGAAACACGCGCTGTTCGGCGCCTACTTCACCGCCGGCAAAAACCCCGGCGACCGCGCCGTGCTGTTACAGTGCGCCGCGGATGTCGGTCTCGCGACGGATGCCGCCGCCGACGTGCTCGATTCCGGCCGTTACGCCGAGGAAGTCCGGGCGCAGCAGGCGTACTACCACCAACACGGCATCCATGCCGTGCCGGCCGTCGTGATTAACGATCGCCATCTCATCCAGGGCGGCCAGCCGGTCGAAGTGTTCGAACAGGCGCTGCGGGAAATCGCTCTCGAAACGGCGAGCGGCGAACCCGCACGCTCCTCCTGAGGGAATTCGAGAACGTTACCGGCCGGCGCACCGCCGGCGGGATCAGGCGCCCACTTCAGCCGCGAGCGCGGCGTGCCGATCGAGCTGCTTCAGCGTGTCGTCGGCCGATGCCGCCGGGCAGGCCAGAATGGCCCGATCGACACCAAGGTCGCGATAGCGCTTCAATTCGTCGGCATCCTCCGGCGCCCAGAAAAATGAAATTTCGATATCGCTGAGTTTGCGCCCGTGTTTTTCGAGCCGCTGTTCGAGATCCGCGATGTCCTCGGCGATGTTGCCCATCTGACCCGGCAACGGCACCCAGCCGTCGCAATAGCGCGCCACCCGCTCGCGTCCCCACGGGGAAGCCGCGCCCATGATGATCGGCGGGTGCGGTTTCTGTACTGGTTTCGGCCACGACCAGATCGGGTCGAAGTCGACGTATTTGCCGTGATATTCAGACGCGTCGGTGGTCCAGCAGGCTTTCATTGCCTCGATGCGTTCTTCGAGGACCTTCCAGCGCTCCGCGAACTGCGTACCGTGATTTTCCATTTCCTCCGCATTCCAGCCAGCCCCGATCCCGAACAGGAAGCGGCCGCGTGAAAGGAAATCGAGCGTCGCGACTTCTTTCGCAGTGACGATCGGATCGCGTTCGGTGATGAGGCACACGCCGGTGCCAATTTTGATCGTCTTCGTCGCGGTCGCGGCCGCGGTCAGGGCAATGAACGGGTCGTGCATATGCCAGTAATCGTGAGGCAGATCGCCGCCGCCGGGGAACGGAGTTCGCCGGCTCGCGGGAATATGCGTGTGCTCGGGATACCAGACCGATTCGAATCCCCGCGCTTCCGTGGCCACGGCGAAATCGTCGGGTCGCATCGCTTCATCGGTGGCGTACAGCATTGTGGCGAATTTCATGGGTCTGCTCCTGTCCAGTAGGTATTCAACGATAATGACAGTGTTCATCCACAGTGTGAATTCCCGCGAGACCCGGGATGGCCCCGGGAACTGGTGGTGCCGGCGCAATCGCGTTAACGTCTGGCCATGTCGCAAACAATCGCACTGCTACATCCCGGCGCCATGGGTACGGCGCTCGGCCGCTGCTGGCTCAGCACAGGGCATCGGGTAGCCTGGTGCCCCACGGGGCGCAGTGTGCGCAGCGTCGGCCGTGCGAGTGCGGCCGGATTCGATGCGTTCGAGGATCTCGCCGGCCTGCTCCACGCGAGCGACATTGTGCTCGCCGTGTGCCCGCCGGACGCGGCCATCGCCACCGCAGAGGCCGTGGCTGACGTGGCGTTCAGCGGGATTTATATCGATGCGAACGCAATCGCGCCGGCCACCGCGACGAGCGTCGCCGGCATTGTCGAATCCGCGGGTGGGCGCTACGTCGACGGCGGCATTATCGGCCCGCCACCCCAATCGGCCGGCACCACGTGGCTGTATGTGTCCGGCGAACATGCGCGCACCGTCGCGCCGGTATTGGCGGCGCCAATGCTGAACGTCGTCGATCTCGGCGACGCACCCACTGCAGCTTCCGCCTTGAAGATGTGTTACGCGGCATGGACTAAAGGCTCGAGTGCCTTGCTGCTCGCCGTCGCCGCACTTGCGAAGGCCACCGGCGTGGACGCTGCCCTGCACGCGCAGTGGCAACAATCGAACCCGGATTTACCCGATCTGCTGGCGGCGAATGCGGCACGCGACGCGCCGAAAGCGTGGCGCTTCGCTGGCGAGATGCGCGAGATTGCGGCGACGTTCGCTGCCCACGGTTTAAGCGCCGAGTTCCACGCCGGCGCGGCGCATACGTTCGCCGCATTGGCGCCTTACCGGGACGCAGCCGCGGCACCGGAACTCGAGCGCGTGCTCGCGAGTCTGCTCGACACTGCGCCGCCCGGCGCTTGAAGCGGGCGCGTTGGCGACGTTTATAATCGGCCCATGCAAGCTACCACTACCCCGCGCCTCGGCATCGTGCTGTCGACCGTTACCGACGGTCCGCCGCAGGAGTTTGTCGAGATTGCCCAGCTCGCGGAGCGTCACGGTTATGAATCTGTGTTCGTGAACGAGGGCCGGGGCGATGCCATCGCCTGCGCTGAAGCGATCGCGCTCGCAACGCAAACGATCGTCACCGGCACGAACATCGCGAATATTTATTTCCGCCACCCGTTCCTCGCCGCCGCGACAACGCGCACAGTGGCAGAGTTGAGCGCGGGCCGCTTCATTCTCGGTTTGGGCATGAGCCATCGCGCGCTGCTCGGATCGCTCGGCATCGACATGGGTGATGCGCGCGAAACCCTGCGCGCCTACGCGAGCGCGGTACGCGCGGGCCTGCGTGGCGAAGCCGGTAGCGGTTTCCTCAAACAGCCCGCGGTGCAGTTTCCGGCCCCCGTGTATGTTGCCGCCAATACGGTCGAAAGCGCGGCTGTCGCCGGCGCCTGCGGCGACGGCATCATGCCGTTTTTATCGCCGCTGCCCTACCTGCCGCGGCTCATCGACGCGGCCCGGGATGCGCGCACCGACGACACGGCCTTCGGCTGTATCCTCAGTATTCCGACGTTTGTCTCCGACGATGAGGCGGCGGCCCGCTCGGCGGCGCGCTATAACCTGGCGTTTTTCTCGAAGTTACCGAATTACCGACGCCAATGGCGCCGCGCCGGCTTTGCACGCGCGATGGACGCGGTGCAGGCCAGCTGGGAGGATGGTTCACGCCATGCTGCGGCCAGGCAAATCCCGGACGAATTAATTGATCAGGTGTGCGTGTTCGGCACTGCCGAACGGTGCCTCGCGCAACTGCAAGCATTTCGCGACGCCGGTGCCGATGTCCCGTTGCTCGCGGTGAGTCCCGTCAACGACGAACGTCTGCCGGCAACGCGCAAGGCCATCGTCGCGCTCGCGCCGGGCGGGTAAGCGACGATAGGCGGACACGTTTGAGCAGGGGGCAATCCGGCGCGAAACGGTGGCGCTCGAAGCAGGCGTTGCGCCCCCTCGAATCGGGAGGAACGTGGCGGGAATGGCAATAGCCCTCACAAGGCCAGACCCGTTAGTTGTGCAATTTCGCGAACGCGTTTCTAGCCGAACTGATCAAGCACCGCATTGAGGGTCGTACTCGGCCGCATCACGCGCGTCACCTTGTCCCAGTTCGCGTGATAGTAACCACCGAGCTCGGCGTGATTGCCCTGCGCGGCGCCGAGCTCCGCGATAATGGCTGCTTCATTCGCTGTGAGCTTTTCCGCCAGTGGCGCAAAATGCGCCGCGAGGTCGCGGTCGTCCGTTTGCACCGCGAGCGCCTGCGCCCAGTACAGACCGAGATAGAAGTGACTGCCGCGATTATCGAGCTCACCGGTCTTGCGTGATGGCGACTTGTTCAGTTCGAGCAGTTTTCCCGTCGCCTCGTCGAGCGTCTTCGCGAGTATGCTCGCGCGCGCATTGTGTTGTTTTCCGCCGAGATCCTCGAGTGACACCGCGAGTGCCATAAACTCACCGAGTGAATCCCAGCGCAGGTGATTTTCCTCGACGAGTTGTTCGACGTGCTTCGGCGCCGAACCGCCGGCGCCGGTTTCATACATGCCACCACCGGTGAGCATCGGTACGATCGAGAGCATTTTTGCTGACGTTCCGAGTTCCATGATCGGAAACAAATCGGTCAGATAATCGCGCAGCACGTTACCGGTAACGGAAATCGTATCGAGCCCGCGGATCTGACGTTCCATCGACCAGCGGATCGCTTCGTTATAGGACATGATCCTGATGTCGAGGCTTTCCGTGTCGTGTTCGGCCAGATAATGATGCACCTTATTCATGAGCTGCCGATCATGCGCACGCTCGGGATCGAGCCAGAAAACAGCGGGCGTACTGGATTGCCGCGCGCGGGTGACCGCAAGCTTTACCCAGTCGCGTACGGCGGAATCCTTCGTCTGGCACGCACGCCAGATGTCGCCTTTTTCGACCTCGTGCTGTGTTAACACGCGGCCATCCTCGGTAACGATGCGCATCGTGCCGGAAGTTTTCATTTCGAATGTTTTGTCGTGCGAGCCGTATTCTTCGGCCTTTTGCGCCATCAGACCGACGTTAGCGACCGAGCCCATCGTGGTCGGGTCGAACGCGCCGTGGGTTTTGCAGAAGTCGATAACTTCCTGGTAGATCCGCGCATAGGTGCTTTCCGGCATCACCGCTTTGGTGTCTTTCTGTTTGCCGTCCGGCCCCCACATCTGGCCGGAATTGCGAATCATCGCGGGCATGGAGGCGTCGACGATGATGTCGCTCGGCACATGCAGATTCGAAATGCCCTTGACGGAATCCACCATCGCAAGCTCCGGCCGCGCCGCGTAACAGGCCTGAATGTCTTCCTCGATTTCTTCGCGTTTCGAACCCGGCAGATTCGCGATCTTGTCATACACGCTGCCGAGGCCGTCGTTCGGATTAACCCCGAGTTCCTCGAACAGCTGATGGTGCTTGTCGAACAATTGCTTGTAGAACACCGTCACCGCATGGCCGAACACGATCGGGTGCGATACTTTCATCATTGTCGCTTTCACGTGCAGCGACCACATCACGCCGGTCGCTTTCGCGTCCTCGAGCGTGCCTTCGAAAAAGTCACGCAACGCGCGGCAGCTCATATACATGCCGTCGATGATCTCACCGCGTTCGAGATCGAGTTCCTTTTTTACCTCGACGGCGCCCGCCTTCGAGACGAATTCAATCCGCACGCGCGTCGCTTCATCGACCGTGGCTGATTGCTCGCTCGAGAAAAAGTCGCCGCCACGCATGAAGTCCGCATGCGAGCTCGAGGCCTTGCTCCAGGGGCCCATCGAATGCGGATATTTACGTACATAAGCTTTCACCGCGGCGGGTGCGCGGCGATCGGAGTTGCCTTCACGTAATACGGGATTCACCGCGCTGCCGAGTACCTTGCCGTAACGCTGCTGGATCTTCTTGTCCGCTTCGCTGCGCGGATCTTCGGGGTAATCCGGCACCGCATAGCCCTGTTGTTGCAGCTCTTCGATACATTCCTTGAGCTGCGGTACCGAAGCGCTGATATTCGGCAGTTTGATGATGTTTGCGTTCGGATCCTGGGTCAGCGCGCCGAGAAACGCGAGCCCGTCATCAATACGTTGTGCTTCGTCGAGATAATCCGGGAACGCCGCAAGCACGCGGCCGGCGAGAGAAATATCCGTCAGTTCCACCTCAATCCCGGCGGCGGCGGCGAAGGTGCGGATGATTGGCAGCAACGAGCACGTGGCCAGCGCCGGTGCTTCATCAGTCAAAGTGTAATAAATCGTCGTGTCGTTCGTTCCCATAGTGTCCCCGAAGCTTGATCAGGCCGGTTGCAATACGCCGCCGTACAGCGCGAGAGTATAGGGCTAATCGGCCTCGCCGTTAACGCTTGGGCACAATCCGCGGCGTATTCCCTACCCGCGCACGCAGCGAGCGTTTATGATCATGCATCGACAACGGAGAGTCACGAACACCATGCCAGCCCGCCATTACCTAATCATTGCTTGTCTCGTCAGCGTCCTTGGCGCTTGTGCCACGAGTCCCACCGGTCGCTCACAGTTTCTGGTTGTTTCCGAACAAAGCGCCATCGCCGCATCGCGCCAGGCCTACACGGAAATGCTCGATCCGCTCGCGGCCGAGAACCGCCTGAACACGAACCCGGCACTGAACAACCGGGTCGGAC
The DNA here is from genome assembly GCA_965216305.1 of Gammaproteobacteria bacterium. Classification (GTDB taxonomy): domain Bacteria; phylum Pseudomonadota; class Gammaproteobacteria; genus UBA11873. The sequence goes on from OZ244144.1 coordinate 3,054,271, forward strand.
CAATCACCGATCGGCTCATTGCCCAGGCCATCATAATGCGGCCGGAAACGCGCAGCTGGGACTGGAATCTCATGGTGATCGACGATCCGGAAACGGTGAACGCATGGGCGATGGCCGGCGGTAAAATGGCGTTGTATACCGGTCTCGTTGTGAAATTGAAGCCGACGGATGCGGAACTTGCGCAAGTGTTGGCACACGAAATTGCGCACGCCCTCGCGAAGCACTCGGCGGAGAAGATGTCTGTCGCCGCGGCGACGAATATCGGCGTACAGTCCGTTGGTGTCGCCACCGGCTCCCCGGTCGCGATGCAGGGAACTTCCTTGCTGGCGGCGCTCGCCTTATCGCTGCCGAACAGCCGCACGATGGAGTCGGAAGCGGATGAAATCGGTATCGAACTCGCGGCGAAAGCCGGCTACAACCCGAATGCCGCCGTGTCGCTGTGGGCAAAAATGGCGACGCTCGGTGGCGGTGGACAAGCTGAATTCCTCTCGACTCACCCGCATCCGGCCACTCGCCAGCAGGAGTTGAAAGCACTCGTGCCGAAAATGATGCCGTTCTACGAGAACGCACGGCGCTAGTTTCGGCGCGGAGCAACGACCGAACCGGCAGACCCGCCCGGCGAATACTTCGAGCAAGATATTGCGCACCAATGCATCGTCTGTCGCGATTGCCTTGCACGCGTTCAACGATCGCAACCCCAGGAACACGAATTCGCGCTCGAACGGAAACTGCGACCCGGCAGCGCAGCCGTTGCGTGGCGGCATTAACGGCCGTGCTGTCCGCCACGTTCATCCGATCAGGACGGCAGCACTCGCGTATCGAAGCGCCTGCCGCGGCTACTCGACCGTAGCGCAAACCCGCCTGGTTTCAGGTGGATAGCCGGTTCGCGGACGCCGCGGGTTTGCGCGCCCCCGGAGCGGCGATCCCGCCTCCCGCCCGCCGCCGATTAGTGTGCGAGTGGATCCGGTCGAATCTGCACCTTGCCCGCGTAGGAGCGCGGAATCTCGGCATGCAGGATTGGATCGAGGCCGTTCGTAAACCATACCCCGCGCCCCTTCCAGCCAGCTTGCGGATCGTCGATGCGCCCGTCGAGTCCGCGGGTATAGGTGTTCAGCGGATACGGAACGCGGATCGTCGTAAACGTCTCCGTTCGCGGATCGAACGCAATCAGCGAATCGGAGTTCGTCCCGTTCACGATGACGATATCCTTGCCGAGACCAAGCGTGTCGAACTGATCGACCCACAGGTAATAATGCATGTCCGTCGCACCGGCCGACGCGGCGCCCGGGCGTTGCGTAAACTGCGGCCCCGGGGTTGGCCACAGGGTCCAGCCCTTGGCGCACTGCTGGCCGGCGCCAAACGTGTGCTCGCAGCGTGCGCGATCAAAGCGCGCGAGGTGGCCACTGCCGGCGAGCGCCGTCCACACGATCCCTTGCGAATCGACGTCGACCCCGCGCGGACCCATGCCGGGTGCGGGCGGCGCGAACGCTTCGTGGCGATCATTCGCCGGATCGTAGCGCAGCAAGTAACCGGGCTCGCCGGCGGGGCTTGTGATGCCCGGGGTCACCGCGCTCCAAATCGAACCATCGACGAGGTTCGGTGCGATGCCGTAATGAAAGCCCACGAGCGAACGGTCGGCCGTGCCGTCGCCATCCGTGTCGAGGCGCACCTCGGAATGGCCGTTCGCCGCCGCGAGCGTCGCCGCTTGCGCCGGATCGTATTGCGCCGGATCAAACCAGCCAACGACGTAATCGTCCCCACTCGTCCATAACACGCCGTCACGATCGAACTGCAGATGGTGCGTGCCGTAACACGTATCGATGAGTTCGAAGCGTTGCGTCGCCGGATCGTAGTAGCCGAGCTGGCGATGATGTCGATTGTTCGCGATCACCGGATCGTCACGGCAGAACGCGGGCGCATCGCCGGCCCACTGGCGGCGGATCTGCGTCGTCATCCATACGCGACCGTCGGCATCCATCATCGGGTTGTGCGGGTTCGCGGGATTGTTGTAACGATCGGCATGCGCGGATTCGCCACCCGGCCACGGGCACCCGAGCGAACCGAAGCCGAACGGCTTCACCTCGTCGTCGGCAAACCCCTGATAGGTCTGCTCGCACCAGGGGGTTGAAAAACCGCCACGGGTGGGCACCTTGATCCGGCTTGCCGTATGCGTATTCGGATCCACCATCAGCAGGTAGTCGTTCGCGAGATCGACGCCGTAAACCGGACCGCCAGCGTTCACGCCTGGGTTGCGTTTGTCCGTTGCCACCTCATCGTGCGCGTAGGTGTACTCATCGCCCCACGCCCATTGCGTGATCACGATATTGCGTTCGATACCTTGCGGACGCGGCGGCGCGGCCGGCGCCTCGCCCGCTGCGATGCGCGCCCCCCACGCCGACAGCGCCGGCAGCAGGCGTTCGGCGCCGAGACGATCGGCGAAATATTTCATTGCCGCGGCTTTCAGGAATCCGTGTTCGAACGCGGCCTCGTTCGGGAGACGCGTAACCGCGGCACCGAGCTGATGGCACAGCACACAGTCGAGTTTGAACTGGTTTACCCAGGCACGCTGCGAGGGAAACGGATCGAGCACGGCATCGCCGGCGGCGCTGTCGAACAGACGACCGCTACCGCCGGTACGTGATTGCGCGAATGCAGCGGCCGGCGGCGGTGTCAGCAGGCTCAGCCAGTAACTCGCCGGATAGACGAGCGCGGCTTCGACGGGATCGCCGGCGACGACAACCTGCAGCGCCAGCGTGGCGCCCGGCGCGGCCGTAGTCCGCTCGGAGTCGAGTAATCCATAGCCGCGAACCCACACGGCATAATCCACCGCGGGCAGTTCAGGCAGCACGAAGCGACCGGCGTCATCGGTGACGACGATTTTGCGGTATGGCGTTGGCAGGGCTTCGGTTTCGGCGATCACCCAAACCCCGGCTTCTGCCGCGCCGTCGGTGTTCGTTACCGTTCCCGTGATTGTATCGCTGGCGGCTGAGACCATCGCCGGCAACAGCAGCGCACCCAGCGCCGCCAGAATAGTGATGCGTATCATTTATCGCTGCTTCCCCGTTCGCGACCCGCCCGGCCGCAGGCCTGACGACGTTAGCGGATAGCCGCCGGCGGAGCAAACACGCGGCGCCGATGATTGGGCTACAATCGTGCGCACCCCGCGCGCTCGCGCACTGCCCAACAGACGAGGAGTTCAGAAGATGGCGACATTCGATCGAATTATCCAAGGCGGCACTATCGTAGACGGCAAGGGTCACGCACCTTATACCGCCGACATCGGCATCAACGGCAATACCATATCCGCGATTGGCCGCGATCTCGGCAGCGCGAAAGAAACCGTCAACGCCGACGGCTGCATGGTGACGCCGGGCTGGGTGGATATCCATACGCACTACGACGCACAGGTCACCTGGGATCCGGAGCTGCTGCAATCCGCATGGCATGGCGTCAGTTCCGTTGTTCTTGGCAACTGCGGGGTCGGGTTTGCACCGGCAAAGCAGGATCGACACTCGTGGCTGATCAACCTGATGGAAGGCGTGGAGGACATTCCCGGCGTCTCGCTTGAAGCCGGGCTCGACTGGCAGTGGGAAAGTTTTCCCGAGTACATCGACGCGCTCGATCGCCTGCCGCGCACCGTCGATGTCGGCACGCAGATGACCCATGGCGCGCTGCGCGCCTACGTAATGGGCCAACGCGGTGCAAATAACGAAGCGGCCACAGCCGACGATCTCGCGCAAATGGCCACGCTCGTGCGCGAGGGCATGGCGGCCGGCGCACTCGGCTTCACGAGTTCGCGCACGGAAGTACATATCGATGTCGACGGCGTACCGGTTCCCGGCACGTTCGCGCCCGCTGACGAACTCGTTGCGCTGGGTCGCGCGGTCAGAGACAGCGGACACGGTCTGCTCGAAATGGTGATGGCGGGGGTTGCCGGAGAAGATCCGGATCTGGGCCGCCTCGATCGCGAAATGGCGCTTGCCGCCAGCGTCGCGCGCGATTCCGGCTGCCCGGTCATGTACCTGCAGGTGCAACACAATTCCGACAGTAATCAGTGGCGCAGCCAGCTCGCAACCTGCGAACAGACTGCGCGTCAGGGCGCGCGCCTGATCCCGCAGGTATCGGGACGCCCCATTTCCATTCTGTTCAGCATGGCCGGCGAACATCCGTGGAAATTCATGCCGAGCTACCAGGCCATCGCCGGGCTGCCGCCGGCCGCGCGGATCGCGAAAATGGCCGAGCCGGAAATGCGTGCGCGCCTGCTCGCCGAAAACGATCCGAACGATACGGGCTTCTCGCTGTTGTACAAGAACCCGACGCTGTGGGAGATGACGTATCCCGGCGGCAATCCGATCAACTACACGCCGGATCCGAACAACAGCATCGCAAAAATTGCCCAGCGCGAAGGCCGTTCGCCATGGGAAGTCGCCTACGATCTGATGCTTGAAAACGACGGTTACGCGATGCTCATGCACACCGTCACGGGCTATGCCGAAGGCAAGATCGATGCGGTGCACGAGATGCTCGTGCATCCGCTCGCGGCGTTTGGTCTGAGTGACGCCGGCGCGCACTGTCGCTTTATCTGCGATGGCGGCGTGCACACCTATATGTTGTCGCATTGGGCACGCGACCTCGCACCGGATCATCCGCACCATCTGCCAATCGAGTTTGTCGTGAAGAAACTCACGGGCGACAATGCGAAGCTCTATGGCCTGCACGATCGCGGTGTGCTCGAACCGGGTCGCCGCGCAGACATCAACCTGATTGACCTGCCGCGCCTCGGTTCGCTGATGCCGGAGATGGCCTACGACCTGCCGGCCGAACAACCGCGCCTGCTGTGCCGCGCCACCGGCTACGTCGCGAGTTACGTTGCCGGCGAGTTAGTGCAGGCGAATGGCGAACTCACGGGGGCGCGCCCGGGACGGGTCATTCGCGGCAGCTGAGTGTAAATAACGGACTGAATAACTATGAGTGATTACGTTTTATCCGCCGACGACGAGTTCCCGCATGCACCCGACGAGTCGCCGAATTTCAATGAATCCGTGTATGTGAACGGTTTTGATCCGGAACGCGGCTTCGGCGGCTGGATGCGGCTCGGCAACCGCGTTAACGAAGGCCATGCCGAAGTGCAGGCCTGCCTGTACCTGCCGGACGGGCGCATCGCTTGCCAGTTCCAGCGACCCGACATCGAGGCCAACACGGGGTTCTCCGCCGGCCCTCTGTCCTATGCTGTACAGGAACCGCTGCGCGCGGTGTCGATGGCGTTCGATGGCGAGTTCATGTTGCTCGACGACCCGAATCTGCTGCGCGAACCGCGGCGGCTGTTCACGGAAGCCCCGCGGGTGCCTGGCAGCGCGAGCTTCGAACTCGTCGGCGTCTCCCCGGTGCACGGTGGCGCCCCGGCCACGGACACCCAGGAAACGCTTTACGGCCGCAACTTCTCCTACGGGCACTTCTTCCAGCACACCCGTTCGGACGTGACTATTCGGGTGGGCGATGACCAGTGGTCGTTCAACGGTGGCGGCTGGCGCGACCACTCCTGGGGTCCGCGGTACTGGACGAACATTTATTACTATCGACTGCTGATTGCGAATTTCGGTCCTGAGCGCGCAATGATGCTGTTGAAGATCACGACGCGCGACGGCGTGACCCGGCGCCACGGGGTCTTGCAGATCGATGATCAATACGAAGACATCACGGATATGGACTTGATCACGCAATGGGACGCAAACAGGGATCCGGTAAGCCTGCAACTCAGTGTGCGCACCGCGGAACGCGCCGTGCGCATGGATGGTCGCGTGAAGACACTGGCGCCACTGCGTAACCGCCGCAAGGTGGGTGACGAGACGCTGCAGTGCCGCATCGCTGAAGGCCTGACGGAATGGGACTGGGACGGACGCTACGGGATCGGCGTGACGGAATATATCGAGTTCCTTGAAGACGGCGTGCCGGTCGGTTACCCCTTGTAGCACAGTCGTTGCGCGCCCGGGCAATGTCCGCCACCGCAGTACGGTAAGCGGCCGGTCTCAACCGGGGGTTGAGGCCCGGGTGCGCTTCAGCGCGTCCTGCAGGCGGTTTTCCAGCACCGTGGCGGAAGCCTGGCCGCTGACGAGATTGCGCAAAGTGCGCAAAATCCGGCGCGGGTACAGAACATAGCCGAGCGCATAGTTGAGCAGCATGAACGTGAGGCGCAGACTCGCCAGCTCGAATCGCGACACATGACGTGCGGTAACACCTTCCGGCCGCAGGTTCGAAAACTTGCCGTTCAGTGAAATCAACGACAGGAAGTAGGCATCGTCGAGCGTTACCTCGCCGCGCTCGTGCAGATCGCGAAAAATTTCCGTACCGGGATAACTGGAAAAAATAAACAGCGGCACTTCGTCGACGCCAATCGCAGCCATTTTCATCCCGAAGCGCAGGGTTTCGAAGATTTCCCCGCGCGTCTCATCCGGGAAGCCGATGATCAGATTCGTCCGCACTGTGAGTCCGGCGCGTTTCGCTTCACGTATCGAGGCGATCATGCGATCCAGCCGTACGCGTTTTTTGATCCGTTGCAGCGTTGTCGGCGCGCCACTCTCCGGCGCATAGGCAATGTAGTCGCAGCCGGTTTGTTTCAGCAACGCAAGTACCTCCGCGTCGAGCACTTCGCTGCGTGTACCACTCGGCAAGGACCAGCGAATAGCGAGTTTTTCCTCGAGCAGACGGCGGCAGAATGCGACGGTCCAGCGTTTGCGCGTGAACGCCGTCAGATCGTAGAGCTGAAACGACGTAGCGCCATAGACCTCGATATAGTGCTTGATCTCCGCAATCACGTCTTCCACGTCGCGCATGACGTAGCGCGTGGACCACATCTGCGGGCTGGAACAAAACGTGCAGCGATAGGGACAGCCACGTGTGGCAAGCAGCGGAATATCACGCGAACTGCGGATCCCGTATGACTTCCCCGCCGCCCAGAATTTCTCGAGGTAGCCCTCCGGCCAGTAGGGCCAGGGGATCGTATCGGGCTCGCGGATCCGGGGCAGCGCACCGTTGTCGCGGAATGTGCCGTCGGCGTCGCGCAGGCAAATACCGTCAATGTCGCTGAGATCTCCGCTCTGCCACGCTTCGATCAGACGTAACAGGGTTGCTTCGCCTTCGCCCTTGACGATGACGTCGAGCGCGGGGCAATCGTTGAGCGAGAATGCCGGCAGCGCCGTGAAATGCTCACCGCCGGCAACGAGCAGCGCCTGCGGGAACCGCGCGCGAACTTTGCCGATCAACTCACGCAGTAACACCCACTCGGCGGAGAACATGGAGGTGAAGCCGATCACTTCGGCGCTGACCGGAATCCTCGCAACGAGATCGTCGAGCGTAATGCCCTGCAGTTGGAAACCCGTGTGGCCAGGCCACGGATGCACGCTGTTGAGACCCTCGGCGATACCGTCGACGATGGTAATCGCATGACCCGCCGCCCGCACCGCTCCGGCGAGATAGGCGAGACCGATGTGCGGTACGGCCTCATTGTTCAGCGCGCCGACCCGCGACAGCAACGGCGCGCGCACGAGCGCGACGTTGCTGCGGTATTGTGTCGAATCGAAGCTCATCGTTTTGCGGCCATGTTGCGGGATCCAGCAACATGAGCGCGTACGCGGGGTAAGTCAATCAGGGGAATGTCACGGATTGCAAGGAACGGTCGCAGCGCCGGTTACAGACGGCGACCGAGTACCGCGGATAGTGCGACTCAGCGGCCGGAGCACTCCTCAAGAAACGCGGGTTTCGTGACCCGCACCTTGCTTTCCACGTGAGTTATCAGCGCACCCAGCAGCTCCGGCATGCGATCGTCGTATGCGCCGCTCCGGATCGCGGCCGACAGATCGGCGGTGAGGCGGTCGAGCGGACGTTGCGGATCCTCCAGCAAGGCCCGCAGGCGCTCGTCGTCATCGCTTGCCTGCGGCGCCCATTCGGCGAGTTCACGCAGCACGATGTCGAGCAAGAACGTCGAACACAGCGCATGATAGCGGTCCTCGCCCTCGAGTTTCGGGGTGACGCGCTCGATAAAATCGCGCGACGTCCGTATGAGTTCAGCCAGGTTCGGCAAGTCGTGGGCCATAACAGATTCTCAGTCGAAGCGTCCGTCAATCGTCATGAGCAGATCATATTCGATCAGCGACGTATTGCGTCCGCAGGCGGCGAACACCGGCGAGCGGCGACCACTGAGGTGGCCGTGTACCTGCATCACGTTCAGCAACGCCCACCTCAGCAGCGCAAAAATTTCCCACCAGCGGACCGCGGCGGGATCCACCGGCGTGCCACCGGCGGCTTCGTAGGCGGCGAACAAGTCCGCGCGCTGACCGAGACCGCCAACCGGTTTGTCGTTGAAACCAAAGCGCCAGGAACGCGCGCACAACCAGCCAAGGTCGGCCATCGGATCACCGAGGTGGGCACATTCCCAGTCGAGTACGGCGCGGATCCCCTCGTTGTCCATGATCATATTGCCAACCCGGAAATCGCCGTGCACGAGACAGCGCCGCGGCGCCTCGGGCCGGCGCTGTTCGAGCCAGCGGAAGGCGAAATCGAGTGCGGGATGAGGTTCACCGTAGTAATCGTACCGTTCGAGTTGGGCCGCCAGGGGATCGCGGCTGTCCGGCGACGATTCGAGAAACGCGGCGTGCACGGGATCGATGGCATGCAATCGCGCGAGAACTCCGGCAGCCTCGCATACGAAGCCGTCCCGGGCGCGCGCGAACGCGGGATCGGTGAGCAGGCGTTTCGGCAGGGTTTCGCCATCGACCCGCCGCATTACATGGCCGCGCCCGAGCCCTTCGTCCGGCGTGAATTCGAACAGCGGCTCCGGCACCGGTACCCGTTCGCGATAGGCGAGTTCGAGCAGGCGAAACTGCAGCGCCGGCGGCAGGAACGGCGACCGATCCAGCGTATAGGTTTCCTGTCGCGAGACAAGCGCTTCCCGCCCGTGTGCGGTGACGAGATCAAACAGGATCGTGCGACTGGAACCGCCGAGCGTCGCCACCGAAACATTCTCTATTTCCACGCCGTCGCCATGGCGGCGGCGACATGCGGCACGCAGTCGTTCAAGCGCGTCGATTACGTCCGGCGGCAATGTTGAGGCGTTGGCCATGCTCAGAACCGGAACACGCCGAAGCCGGGATCATCGAACGGCGCGTTCAGTGATGCCGAGATCGCCATACCGAGTGCATTGCGCGTATCGACGGGATCGAGAATGCCGTCGTCCCAGATTTCGGACGTCGAATAATACGCGCTCGCGTTACGCTCGTACTCCGCGGCAATCGGGTCACGAATCGCGGCCACCTGCTCCGCGCTCGGACTTTCCCCGCTGCGTTCGAGCTGGCGGATCTTCACTTCCGTCAGTGTTTTCGCCGCCTGTTCACCGCCCATCACCGAGATCTGTCCCTGCGGCCAGATGAACAGAAAACGCGGGTCGAACGCGCGCCCGCACATACCGTAGTTGCCGGCGCCGAACGAGCCGTTCACGATCACCGTGAACTTCGGCACTTCGCTGCAGGCCTGCGCCATGATCATCTTCGCGCCATCCTTCGTAATGCCCTGGCGTTCATAATCACGTCCCACCATGAAACCGGTAATGTTCTGCAGGTACACGAGCGGTACACGGTTCTGGTTGCACAGTTCGACAAAGTGCGCGCCTTTGAGCGAACTGTCGTTGAATAACACGCCGTTGTTCGCGAGGATGCCAATCTTGTACCCCCACAGGTGCGCATAGCCACACACGAGCGTCGTGCCGTAATCGGGCTGGTATTCGTGAAAGCGACTGCCGTCGACAAGGCGCGCGATCACTTCGCGCATATCAAACTGCACCTTGATGTCGTCCGGAATAATGCCGTAGAGCTCCGCCGGATCGTAGTACGGTTCCTCGACGGCCTGGGTCGCTATCCCGGTTTTGTGCGCGGGCTGCCACGTCTCGACAATTTCCCGCGCAAGCGCGATCGCCTCGAGTTCGCCGTCCGCGGCATAGTCCGCAACGCCGTTGACCACCGTATGGACGCTCGCGCCACCGAGTTCCTCCGCGGAAACCTCTTCGCCGGTAGCCGCTTTTACGAGCGGCGGCCCGCCGAGAAAAATCGCGCCGTTACCGCGCACCATGACGGAATACTCGCTCAACGCCGGAATGTAAGCGCCACCCGCAGTGCAATGACCGAACACGATCGACAGCTGCGGCACGCCGAGTTTCGATAGCTGGCACTGATTGCGGAAGATGCGCCCGGCGTAATAGCGGTCGGCGAACAAGCCCGACTGCAGATGCAAGAAACCGCCGGCGCTGTCGCACAGGTGGATCACGGGCAGGCGGTTCTCAAGCGCGATATCGAGCACGCGGACAATTTTCTTCACCGACAGGGGGTACCAGGCGCCGCCTTTGACCGAGCTGTCGTCGGCGTGCAGCAACACTTCGCGCCCGGCGACCATACCGAGTCCGGTGACGATTGAGGCTTGCGGCGCTTCGCCGTCATAGGCCATGTTCGCCGCGAGCGTCGACAGTTCGAGAAACGGGGTACCGGGGTCGAGCAGTTGCTCGATGCGTTCGTGTACACGCAGCTTGTGCTGCTTTTCGAGGCGCTCGATATCTCGTGCCGGGCGCTCGTGCCGCGCCGCATGACTCTTGTCACGGAACTCGCGCAGCAACTCGAGATTGTGCTCGCGGTAACGCTTGTAAGTAGCCGAATTCGTGTCGAGGCGTGAAGTGATTCTGCGCATCATGAGTTTCCCTGATTCATCACGGCGTCGCGCTTTCAGCGTAACGGATAAGCTCCGCGCCCTTGTCGAACGTGGCTTCCGGCGCAAAGCAAACGGCTTCGATAACGCCATCGCGTTCAGCCACAATCGAGGTCTGCAGCTTCATGCTTTCGATCACCATAAGCGTTTGGCCGCTGTGCACGCTATCGCCGACAGCAACGGCGACCGACACGACCACGCCGGGCATCGGCGCCCGTACAGCGTTCGCTCCCGCGCTGCCGTCGCCGGCCGCCGCAATCGGATCGATTGCCTCAATCTCCCACGCCTCGCCGTCGAGATGCACGAAAACGGTGTCGCCGTCGCGTGCGACATATGCCACGCGCGGCACGCCGTCGATCACGAAATGCTGTACACCCGCCACCGCATCACCGACGTCAATCGGCAGTGGCCGCCCATCGACGGCAAGCGTGACCGTGGTCGCACGCCGCACCGGCGCAAGCGCGAATTCAGCGTCCAGAAACCGGAACATCGTGGCCATTACGCGTTTCTCCAGGCGCCGATTGCCGCGTGCAACGCCGGTGTGTCGTAGACGAGGCGACGAAACCCCGGCTCGTTCAGCGCCGCGATCGCGAGGATCGCGTCCGTGCGCTCAGCATCGGGTACGGAACGTCGCAGCGCATCGCTGTGCTGATCAATGAAGTGCGTATGCACGTCCCCCGCGGCGAACGCCGGGTGCCGCAACACGCGTTGCAGGAAACCAAGATTCGTCGTGACCCCGAGAATCACCTGGTTCGCTGCGGCACCTGCCGCGCGCAAAATCGCGGCATCGCGATCGGCACCGTGGACGATGAGTTTCGCGAGCATCGGATCGAACGCGCTGGTTACGGCCATTCCCGTGCACAGACCGCTGTCGAGGCGTACCCGCTCGCCCGCGGCATCCTGCAATAGGGCGATGGTGCCGGTCGCTGGCACGAAACCGGCTTCGCAGTCTTCGGCGCAAATTCTCATCTCGATGGCATGACCGCGATGCTGAATTTCCTGCTGAGTGAATGCCAGCGGTTCGCCGGCCGCGATTCGAAGCTGCGCTTCGACCAGATCGATGCCGGTAACCATTTCCGTTACCGGATGTTCCACCTGCAGGCGTGTGTTCATTTCGAGAAAATAGAACGCGCCATCCTCACCGAGTATGAACTCGACCGTGCCGGCATTCGTGTAACCCGCGGCCGTCGCGATTGCGACCGCGGTCGCGCAGATCTCGTCGCGCAATGCGGGGCTGAGCCCCGGCGCCGGCGTTTCCTCGATCACTTTCTGAAAGCGACGCTGGATGGAGCAATCGCGTTCGCCGAGATGCACGCAGTGACCGTGCTCGTCGGCGAGGATCTGGACTTCGATATGGCGCGGCCGTGACAGATACTTTTCGCAATACACCCGCGCATCCGCGAAGTACCGTTGCCCCTCGCTGCGCGCGGTGGCGAGCGCCGCTTCAAGTTCATCTCCGCTGTGCACTATGTGCATGCCCTTGCCGCCACCGCCGGCAGCAGCCTTGATCAGGATCGGGTAGCCGATTGATTCGATCTGCGCACGCCAGCCTTCGTCTTCATCATCAACGCCGATCGATGGCGCGAGGGGGAAACCGTGATCGTTGACGAATTCACGCGCGGTTATCTTGTCGCCGAGCAAGCGAATCACGTCCGGCGTGGGGCCGATGAACTTGATCCCGGCCGTCGCGACCGCGGCGGCAAAGGCGGCATTCTCGGCAAGGAAGCCGTAACCCGGATGCACCGCGGCCGCGCCGTGCCGCTGCGCCACTGCGATGAGCTGGTCGACATCGAGATACGCCGCGGTCGGGGTATCGCCGAAGATCTCGACCCGCTCGTCGGCCATGGCGACGAAAGGCGCCGCCGCATCCACCGCATGATAGACGGCGATGGATTCGATCCCGAGCCGTCGGAGCGTCCGCATGATTCGAAGTGCAATTTCACCGCGGTTCGCAATCAGCACTTTTGCAAGCTTCATCTGCATCACTGTCACCCGTACTTCGCTTATCGTTCCAATCGCTGCGCGAGGGCTTCGAGTCGCGCCACCAGCGGCGCAATCTGTCGGTCGAGATGCTCCGGCGCCGCGCTCTCAGTGCCGATCCCGGCGACGATCAAACGCCAGAACTGTTCCGTTGTGCGTTCGACATCGAGGCTTTTCGAGCCGGCAAGAAATTGCCAGGCGTAGTGTTCGAGGCCACCGAAGATCGTGTCGCGGATGATTGGCAGGGGAACATCATCCCGAAATACGCCGGCGGCGACCCCGGCGCGCAATACTTCGATGGCATAGCTCGTGTAATCCTGGTTCAGTTTGAACATCGCTGAGTCGCGGTAGTCCTGCTGCGCGCGAATTTCGTGGAAATATACCCGGCACAACGCCGGCTCCGTGCGGATCGTGGTCAGGTGATACCAGATCACGTAACGCAACTTCTGCGTCGGGTCGTCTATCCCGCGCAACTGGTGCTTCAGCCCATCGGTGAGCGTGCCGTACCAATCCGCCATCACGCTGTCGAGCAGCGCTCGCTTGTTCTCGAACAGTTTGTAAATGGTGCCTTCGGCAACGCCGGCGGACTGCGCGATATCCGCCATTACTGCGCCGGCATAGCCGTGCGCGGCAAACGCGGCGCGCGCGGCGAGGCGGATTTCCTGCGTTCGTTCGGCGCGCGGCCGACGCACGATCTTGCGTTTCTCAGTCACCCGCACCGCTCCAAAGACTCGGAAAACGAGCGCGCGGGAATTGACCTGGGGCGGGTTCCGGCATCATGGAATCGCAGTTTAGTGAGGCATCCTCACAAATTCAAGGAAAGCCTCCGCCAGCTACGGGCGGAAGCGACTGGGTGTCACAGCGAGTGGATAAATTGAATCAATCTTCGCGATTCTGTCGCTTCATAGCTGTACGGTTGCCACCCGGGGAGCCGTGGATTTGTCCGCGTACTCGAATTCCAGTACGCTCGAACGTGGTAATTAGTGAATAACACTTCGTTCGGGCCTAAGGCGGTCCGCACGCAAAACAGACGGCGAGATCCAGCATGGCAACAGCGGACATTGATCCAGGCACTGCAAGCACCGCGCTTTTTTCCGGATTCGAACTGAACGCGGATCACAACGAGATTCTCGACCAGGCCGACCGGTACGCACGCAACGAGTTGTACCCGTTGTCCGAACGTATGGACAACGAAGAATGGTGGCCCGAGGACGCATTTCCGAAGCTCGGCGAAATTGGCTATCTCGGCATTACCGTGCCAGAGGAGTTCGGCGGCGCGGGCCTCGACCTGATGAGCGCGGGTCTGATCCTGCAGGCGATGTCGCGCTGGAACCACGCGTTCGCGCTGAGTTGGGTCGCGCACGACAACCTGTGCGTGAACAATATCTATGCAAACGCGAACGATGCACAGCGGCGTCAATATCTGCCGCGCCTGTGCGACGGCACGCACATCGGTGCGCTCGGGCTCACGGAACCCGGTGCGGGCTCCGACGCACTCGGCTCGATGCGCACGACAGCGCGTCGCGACGGCGACGATTTCGTGCTCAACGGCAGCAAGCTCTACATCACGAACGGGCCGGTTGCCGATGTCCTGCTCGTGTATGCGAAGACCAACAAGGAGAAAGGCCAGCACGGCATTTCCGCGTTTATCGTCGAAAAGAATTTTCCCGGCTTCCGCGTCGCGCAGAAGCTCGTAAAAATGGGCTTTCGCGGCAGCCAGACGGCCGAACTCGTGTTCGAGGACTGCCGGGTGCCGGCGGGCAATCTCGTTGGCGAGGAGAACAAGGGCGTGCGTGTCGTCATGAGCGGGCTCGACCTCGAACGCGCGATGATTACGCCGATTTGCCTGGGTATTTCCGAACGCGCGCTGGAACTGTCAATCGATTACGCAAAAACCCGCGAGCAATTCGGGCGCCCGATCGGTGAGTTCCAGATGGTGCAGAAAAAGCTCGCCGACATGTATGTGTGGGTGGAAACGCTGCGTACCTTCAACTATCGCACGCTCGCGGCCGCCGCGACCGTGGCGGCGGGTGAGGCGGGTCGCGGCGATATCCACAAGCTGACCGCCGCGTCGGTAAAATATGGCGGTGAGATCATGAACCGTGTCCTCGACGAAGCGGTTCAGATCCACGGGGGTTCCGGGTACATTTGGGAGTCCGAGATCAACCGTCTGTACCGCTCGATCAAGCTGCTCGAAATCGGCGCCGGCACGACGGAAGTGAGAAACCTGATCATCGCGCAGGAACTGCTGCGCTGAGGACCGGTCGGACAGCGGCGGAACTCCGCACAACAGGCGAACAGCGCGACGTGTCGCGAGGATGAACACCATGAAATATGACGCCATCATCGTTGGCGCCGGCTTCGCCGGCATGTATATGCTGCATCGGCTGCGCACGGCCGGATTCAGCGCGAAAGTGCTTGAGACCGCCGACGGGGTTGGCGGCACGTGGTACTGGAACCGCTACCCCGGCGCACGCTGCGACGTAAAGAGCATCGACTATTCGTTTTCCTTCGATGACTCGCTGCAGCAGGAATGGGAATGGTCGGAAAAATACGCCACGCAACCGGAAATCCTGCGCTACGCAAACCATGTCGCGGATCGCTTCGACCTGCGCCGCGATATTCAATTCGAAACCCGGGTGGCCAGCGCGAGCTTCGATGAGCAAGCTTCCGCCTGGACCATCAGCACCAGCGCCGGCGAAACGTTTTTCGCGCGCTACTACATCATGGCGACGGGGTGCCTGTCCGTGCCGAAAACGATCGACATCCCCGGCAAGGACCGGTTCACGGGCACGACCTATCACACCGCGGACTGGCCTCGCGAAGCGGTTGATTTCAGCGGACAACGGGTGGCCGTGGTCGGCACCGGCTCCTCGGCGATCCAGTCGATCCCGATCATCGGCGCCGCGGCCGCCGAACTCACCGTATTTCAGCGCACCCCCGCCTACAGCCTGCCGGCGTTGAATCGCCCGCTCGCCGCGGATGAGCTTGCAAACGTCAAGGCAAACTACGCCGAGCATCGCGAGAAATCCCGCTATTCCCTGTTCGGCGTACCGGACCGGCGCATGGATGTCTCCGCGCTGAGTGTGAGCGAGGAAGAACGTCAACGCCGCTACGAGGAAGGCTGGGAATCCGGCGAACTTGTAGCCATCATGCAGCAGTTCAGCGATCTGCTCGTGAGCGCGGAAGCGAATGAAACCGCCTCGGAATTCGTGCGCAACAAGATCCGCGGGATCGTGAACGACCCGGAAACCGCCGAAGCCCTGTGCCCGAAGACCTTCCCGCTCGGCTCCAAGCGCGCCTGTCTCGATACGAATTACTACGCACTGTTCAACGAACCACACGTGCGCCTTGTCGATCTGACAAAAGACCCGATCGAGACCATTACCGAAACCGGTATCAAAACCGCCGCGCGCGCATTCGAATTCGACGCCATCGTGTTCGCAACCGGGTTCGATGCAATGACCGGTGCAATCGTGAACGTCGACATCCGCGGTCGCGACGGCAAGACCCTGCGCGATAAATGGGCGGACGGGCCGCGCACGTATCTCGGTCTCGCGACTGCCGGTTTTCCCAACCTGTTCCTGATCACCGGCCCCGGCAGCCCGTCGGTAATGAGCAATATGATGATCTCGATCGAGCAGCATGTGGACTGGATTACCGCGTGTCTCGAACATGCGCGCGATATCGGCGCCGACACGATTGAAGCGGACAAGGCAGCAGAAGACGACTGGGTAGCCCATGTGAACGACGTCGCCGCCGGCACGCTGTTTCCGCAGGCAAATTCCTGGTACATGGGCGCGAATGTCCCCGGCAAACCACAACTGTTCATGCCTTACATCGGAGGGGTAGGAACGTACCGGGCGAAATGCGACGAAGTTGCCGCCAAGCGCTATTCGGGCTTCACACTCAGCGGCGCGCAAGCTGCGAAACCGGCCTCCGCGGGCTGACTTGAGTCACGCTGACGACGGCGCGGATCGCGCGCTCGATTGGGAACTGCTCGATTCCCGCTACGATACGGACGCGGGCCTGATGCTGTTTGAAAAGCGCATTGATCGCCTGCGCAACCCGCGCAACGCGCAGGTCTTCGATCGCATTGTGCTCGAATCCGTCGACTGGGTGAACATCGTCGCACTCGACCGCGAACAACGCTGCGTCATGATCCGCCAGTACCGTTTCGGGGTTGGCTACAGCACGCTGGAACCACCGGGCGGGATGGTCGATCCGGGCGAGGATTCGTTCACCGCGGCGGCCCGCGAACTGCGCGAGGAAACCGGCTACGCCGCGGATAAATGGACCTACCTCGGCGCGGTTGAGCCCAACCCTGCCGTGCACAACAATCTGTGCCACCACTGGCTCGCCGAGGACGCCTGGCGCGATCAGGAACAGGATCTCGGTGATGGCGAAACCATCCGCATTGAATTGATGTCGACGCAGGAAATCGTCGCCGCGGCTGCCGGCGGCGAGATCAAGCACGCCCTTGCGCTGTCGGCGCTGTCGCGCGTATTCAGCTTGTGGCCGTTACCGTTTCGCCACGACCAGGCCCCGCGGTAAGGCGAAGCCTCGCCGTGGGATTTACGGT
Organism: Gammaproteobacteria bacterium; assembly: GCA_965216305.1. GTDB lineage: Bacteria > Pseudomonadota > Gammaproteobacteria > UBA11873. The sequence goes on from OZ244144.1 coordinate 3,071,576, forward strand.
CGTACCGGCAAGCCTAGCCGATTGCGCCCCCCGCCCTGAGCGCCGCGATCGTCTCGTCGGAACATCCGACGGACCGTAACACCTCGTCGGTGTGCTGGCCCAGGGCCGGAGACGGCAGACGCACGCCGTTCGGCTCGCCGTCGAATATCGCCGCGGGGCGCGACTGACGCACGCGACCGGCAAGTGGATGCTCGTATTCAATGAGACTGTCGCGATGGGTGACGCGCGGATCGTCGAGCACTTCATCCAGTGTATTCACTTTCGCACAGGGCACGCCGGCTTTGTCCATGCGCGCGACAATCTCCGCGCTCGTGAAATTCACGGAAGCCTGCTCAAAGGCCTCGAACAGCGCAGAATAATGCGTGAAGCGGCTCGCAAGTGTTTCGAATCGCGGGTCGTCGAGCGGCGCGGTGGTTTCCAGGCCATCGCACGCGCCTTTGAACTCCTCGTCACCAACCACGATCATCGTGACGTAGCCGTCACTCGCGCGCAGCAGGCGATAGAAATCCGAGATCAATGGTTTCGCTTCGAACCCGTCTTCACCGACGAAGCCGTTGTTCCAGAACACCTCGGGCCACAGGAACTGCAGACTCGCATCAAGCATCGACAACTCAACGTGGTGGCCGCGCACTTTCCCCATGGCGCGTGCGAGCAATGCCGCGGAAATTGCCTGCGACGCCGTGACCGCGGCGACCTTGTCACTCGCGATCGTTTTCACGAGTGCCGGCGTACCGTCCTCGCCCTGCGCCGCCGCGAATCCGGCAACGCTCTGAATTACCGGATCGTAGACGCGCTGGTGTTTTGCCGGACCGGTGGCACCGAAGCCCGAGATCGAAACATAGATGAGATCCGGAAACGCGGCGTGCAGATCGTCGTAGCCGAAACCGTAACGCGCAAGCGCTCCGGGACGCGAATTCTGCACGAACACATCGGCGGTGCCGATCAGATCGTAGATCGGTTTGCGCAGATCGGGGTTTTTCAAATCCGCGGCCAGCGAACGCTTGTTGCGATTCATCGTGGAGAAGTACGACGACACCCCGCCCCGGCTGCCGCCGACGTGTCGCGCCGGGTCACCGGCGCCGAGTGTTTCTATACGGATGACATCCGCACCCTGATCGGCAAGGATCCCCGTGGCCATGGGTCCGGCGGCGTTCGTGGTTACCTCGACGATGCGAATTCCGGTAAGTGGTTCCATCTTATTCGTCTCCTGCGGTTGTCAGCGACGGTACTACGAGAACGCGCCCGTGCGCCCGACGTTGCGTGAGTAATGCGATCGCCTCGGCGCCGCGCTCGAGCGGCAAGCGATGCGTCACCAGCGGTTTCAGTTTGCCCTGCGCGTACCAGCTGAGCAAAGCCTCCATCGAAGCTTGCAGCTTGTCTTGCGCACGCCAGCGAAAATAGCGTAGCGATGATCCCAGCGCGGCCCGGTGCTTCACGAGTAAGCGGTTCGCCGGCACCTGCGGCACACCACCGACGAAACCAACATGCACATAGCGTCCACCCCAGCCGAGCGATGACAGCGCGGCGTCGAACAAATCACCGCCAATCGGATCAAAGCACACATCCGCGCCACGGCCATCGGTGAGTGCCATGACCTCGGCTTTCAGATCCGCCGCGGCGTAGTTAATGCCCGCATCGGCGCCGTGCTCGCGGGCAATCGCAACGCGTTGTGCGCTGCTCGCGCCGGCGATCACCGTGGCTCCCATCGCCTTGCCGATTTCAACCGCCGTGAGCCCCACCCCGCCGGCACTGCCGAGGACGAGCAGCGTCTCGCCCGCGGCGAGTCGTCCCTGCCATCTCAGCGCTACGTCCGATGACAGGTAGGCGATTGGAAATGCAGCGGCATCGTCATCGTCCATCATTGCAGGCACGAGCCAGCAATCGTGCTCGTCCGCGACAGCCTGCTCCGCGAGACCGCCGTAATGCAGCAGTGCCATCACCCGGTCGCCAGGTTTAAAGCGTGTAATCGCGTCGCCGCACGCGGCGACGGTGCCAACGGTTTCGAGGCCGGGCGCGAATGGCAGGGGTGGTTTCGTCTGATAATTCCCGCTTACCATGATCGCGTCGGCATAGTTCACCGCCGTTGCGGCAACATCGATCAAGACCTGGTCGGCCGCGGGTTCCGGCGCTTCGTGGTCTGCGATCTGCAGCTGGTCGAGGCCGCCCCACTGGCGACAAATGAGTGCACGCACCATTGGTCCTCCGTTCATCATCGCGATAGTTTACACACGTCCCGAGGGATACGATGAAACAGACAACACTCGGCGAACTCACGGTCTCCGTTCTCGGTTTGGGCTGCATGGGCATGTCGCAGGCCTATGGCAGAGCCGACCGTGCAGAATCGGCACGTACGCTTCATCGCGCGCTCGACATCGGCGTCACGTTTCTCGACACGGCAAACGCATACGGGAACGGCCGTAACGAAACGCTGCTCGGCGAGGTTCTTCCGGGACGGCGGGATGAGTACGTGCTGGCGACGAAATTCGGCATCGTCCGACACCCGGACGGCAGCCGCGGAGTGGACGGACACCCCGACCGGGTGGCGAAGTATTGCGACGAGAGCCTGCAACGCCTGCGCACCGATGTGATCGATTTGTACTATCTGCATCGTCGCGATCCCGAGGTGCCGATCGAGGACACAGTGGGCGCCATGGCCGAACTCGTCCGTGCCGGCAAAGTCCGCCATCTCGGCCTGTCCGAGATCTCGGCAGGCACGCTGCGTCGCGCACACGCCGTACACCCGATCACGGCATTGCAGTCCGAGTATTCCCTGTGGACCCGTGATGTGGAAACCGGCGTCCTCGCCACCTGCCGCGAGCTCGGTGTCGGCTTCGTGCCGTTCAGTCCGCTCGGTCGGGCCATGCTCACCGGCGCACTAACAGACCCCGCCGAGCTCGGCGACGATGATTTACGCGCGACCATGCCACGTTTCGCGGCGGCGAATTTCGCCGCGAACAGAGCGCTCGTCGACCGCCTCATGGCGCTCGCGGGCGATCGAAGTTGCACTGCAGCACAGCTCTGCCTCGCGTGGTTGCTCGCAAAAGGTGAAGGTATCGCCCCGATCCCGGGCACGAAGCGGGTGAATTTTCTCGAGGAGGACATGGCCGCCGCTGCCATCGAACTCGACGCCGCGGCAATCGCCGCGCTCGATACACTGTTCGCACCGGACAATATCGCCGGCGACCGCTACCCGCCGACATTGATGGCCGCGATCGATCGCGACTGAGCACCCGCGAGTGCAGCAGCGGAAACAGTGCTCAGAATCGCGCCCGCCATCGGGCATAATATCCACCCACGGCAGGCGATCGTGCGCGGGCGCCTGCCCCCAGCGACGAGGGAACTGGCATGTACGATTTGGTAATTCGCAATGCACGGATTGTCGACGGCAGTGGCGCGCGGCTGCGCAACGGCGACGTCGCAATCAGCGGGGAACGAATCGCGGCGGTCGGCAACGACATTGCAAAGGGCAAACGCGAAATCAATGCTGATGGCCTGCTGCTCGCACCGGGCTGGGTTGATATCCACACCCATTACGACGGCCAGGCGACATGGGATCCGTATCTCACCCCGTCGAGCTGGCACGGCGTGACCACTGCGGTTATGGGCAACTGCGGGGTTGGTTTCGCGCCCGCGGATCCCGCGCGTCGCGATTGGCTGATCGGTCTCATGGAAGGCGTCGAGGACATTCCCGGTACGGCGCTCGCCGAAGGTATCGACTGGGAATGGGAAACGTTTCCCGAATATCTCGACGCGCTCGACCGGCGCACTTACGCACTCGACATTGCCGCACAGGTGCCGCACGGTTCAGTGCGCGCGTACGTGATGGGCGAGCGCGGCGCCACCGATGCGGCGGCGAGCGAGGACGAGCGAAACGCAATGGCAAACATCGTTGGCGAAGCGGTGCAGGCAGGCGCGGTTGGCTTCAGCACCTCGCGTACCATTCTGCACCGCGCGATCGACGGCGAGGTCGTACCGGGAACCGATGCCGATGCGATCGAATTACTAAGCATCGCGGCCGGTATGCGCGATGCCGGTTCGGCGGTATTTGAGGTCGCCTCTGATCTCGCGCCGGAATCGAATGAATTCACGTGGATGGACCGCATCATCGACGAGATGCGCTGCCCGGTCACCTATGCCTGCGTTCAGAACGACACCGATCCGGCACAATGGAAGCGACTGATCGACTACGCCGCCGCGCGCGGGCCCGGCATGTATCCGCAGGTTGCGATCCGGCCGCCCGGCATGCTCATGTGCCTTGAGGGCGCACATCCGTTTCTCGCGCGACCGGGTTACAAGGCGCTCGCGCATTTACCGCCAGCGGCGCGCGCGGCCGAGATGCGCAAACCCGAGGTGCGCGAACGCATCCTCGGCGAAGCCACCGGCAAATCGGCGCGCCTGCTGCGCCTGCTGTTTATCGAAGGCAAGGAAATGCAGTCCTCGATTTCCGACTACGATCGGATTTACTGGCTTGGTGACCCGCCGGATTATGAACCGGCGCCGGAACGCAGCATGGCGGCAATCGGCAAGGCCAAAGGGTGCAGCGCCGAGGCCGCCGCCTACGACTGTCTGCTCGAACGCGACGGCAAGGCGTTTTTGTATACCCCGCTGTTCAATTACCACGCGGGCAATTACGACGTTGCGCGTGAAATGATGCTGCACCCGAACACGATCCTCGGGATCAGCGACGGCGGCGCGCACTGCGGCGTGATCTGCGACGCGAGTGCACCGACATACCTGCTGTCGCATTTTGTGCGCGATCGCGATCGCGGCCCGCGCGTACCCCTCGAGGTGGCAATCAAAATGCAGACACGCGACACCGCGGAGCTGTACGGCTTTTTCGATCGCGGATTAATCGCACCGGGCATGCGGGCCGATCTGAATCTGATCGACTTCGACAATCTCGCCTTGCCGGTACCGGAAATGCGCTATGACCTGCCGGCTTCCGGGCAACGGCTCGTGCAGCGCGCGAACGGTTATCACGCAACGATATTGAAGGGAACCGTTACGTTCGAACAAGGCGAGGCAACCGGCGCCCTGCCCGGTCGCCTTGTTCGTGGGGCCCAGCGCGCCTGAGCGTCGACCCTCGCGCAGCATGATTGCCGTCGTCAATCACATCCGTCGCGCCGCGCTTGCGGGCGGACTCGCGCTACTGCTCACCGGCGGCACCGCTGAGGCGACGCTGTTCGAATTTTCCTGGCATGGCGACCCGGCGCGAGATGCGAGCATCACTTCATCGACGGATGCGAGTTTGCGTGCGCTCGGGACGATCGAGATCGACGCGGCGCCAGGCGCGACGTTTACGCTCGACGACATCGTCGCGACGGACATTACTGTCAGCGGCGACTCGATTGCGGATTTCATTTTCACGCAATGGGTGTCGGCAGGCGGCACCATCAGCAGCGACGGCCTCGGCGCGCACTTCAGTGGCGAAGGAAATCCGTTTACGGCCAGCTCACGTGAAACTTTTTTCGGCTGTCGTTCGCCCGCGTGCGATTTCAGTTTCGCGATCGACGTCACCCGTACCGATCCGAACATCCCGCTCGCGCAGGTCGTCTACGGATCCGCCGCCGCGGCGCTGGCGTCGTTCAACATGCGCGCCATCGGAATTGCCGAACCCGCAAGCGCCGCGCTGCTGTTACTTGCGTGCATCGTATTCGTGATCTCGACCCGCCAACAATGCCACTGCCAGCACATCCGGAGGGCCCCATGACGGATCACGACACCGGCCAGGTCGCGGCAAGCGCCGCCGAAATCTATGACTCGTTTTTCGTTCCGGCCCTGTTCGCCGAGTGGCCCGCACGCGTGCTCGCGGCGGCAGCCGTGCAGAGCGGCGACCATGTGCTCGACGTTGCCTGCGGCACCGGCGTCCTCGCGCGGTCAGCGCGCGATCAGGTGGGCGCTGCCGGCGCGGTCACCGCCATCGACATCAACGATGGCATGCTCGCCGTCGCGCGCAAACGTTCGCCCGACATCGCCTGGCACACGGGTGATGCCGGCGCTTTAGCGTTCGCCGACGACACATTCGACCGCGTCGTGAGTCAGTTCGGTTTGATGTTTTTCCCCGAGCGGGTACGCGCTTTGCGGGAAATGCGTCGTGTTGCCCGTGGTAACGGACGCATCGCCGTCGCCGTCTGGGGGTCGCTCGCCGAGACCCCGGGTTATGCCGCCATGGCCGCCTTGTTACTCGATTTGTTCGGCGCCGATGTCGCGAACTCACTCGCGGCACCCTATGCGCTCGGGGATCCGGACGTGCTCGATACGCTGTGTACGGAAGCCGGGATAGACGATGCCGTGATCGACACAATTGTCGGCCGGGCGCAATTCGCGAGCCTCGATGCGTGGCTCTACACCGATATCCGTGGCTGGACCCTCGCGGACGTGATTGATGATGCCGATTACGCCCGCCTGAGTGCTGCCGCACACGAACGTTTGTCAGCTTTCGTGGACGACGATGGCTCCGTGAGCTTCGATGCACCGGCGCATATCGTCTCGTTCGCTGCCTGAGCCTACCACCCGCCGGCGCTGACAATTTTGCGGCGCGGGGGTTTTAAGCAAGGTCTGCTGCGGTGCAAGAAAACTGACTGTAAGCATCCTGCCCGAAAACGTGTGTTTGGAATGCACTATGCGGTACCGCACGTTTATACTGATCCCACTCGAGGCGGCTCGATTCACCCTCTGAAGAACAGCCGTGCATAAGCAAACCGTCACAGGAGCACAATAATGAATATCGGTATTGAACAGGTCATGCAAAGCTGGGGTTGGGATAATATTTCCGACGAGCAGGTCTACGACGAGGAAATCAAGATTGCCTTGATGGCCGACGAACTTGGCTACGACGACGTCTGGGTAGTCGAGCATCACTTCGAAGACTATTCATTCTGCCCCGACAACTTCGTCTACCTCGCCCATCTCGCCGCCCTCACGAAACGCATCAAACTTGCCACCGGCGCGACGATTCTGCCGTGGAACATCCAGCCGCTGCGCGTTGCCGAAAAAGCCGCGATGCTCGACTACCTCTCGAACGGTCGTTTCGTACTTGGCTTCGGACGTGGTTTGTCGCGACGCGAATACGAGCAGTTCGGGATTCCGATGGAAGAATCGCGCGGTCGCTTCGATGAAGCCGCCGACATGATCCTGAAGGCGCTCGAAACAGGGGTCATGGAAGAACATCACGGCCAGTACTTCGATCAACCGCGTGCGGTGATCCGGCCGAAACCACGCGCTTCGTTCAAGCATCGTCTGAAACAGGTTGCGATGTCAGAGGATTCGGTCGAAGAAGCTGCGATCCTCGGCGCACAGATGATGCAGTTCACCTACAAGCCGCTGGACGTGCATAAAGCAGAAATCGGTGCGTACTGTGAAGCGTACAAGCGGCACCACGGCGCGGACGCACCGGTGCCGATCATGACGGATATCACCGTGTGCGATACGAATGTCGACCGCGCCGCGGAGAACGCAAACAAGTATGTACGCAACTATCTGCTCAGCGTCATGCACCACTACGAAATGATGGGCGAGCACTTCAAGGACGCGAAAGGTTATGAGTCCTATGGCGATACCGCGGTCGCGATGCGGGAGATGGGTCTCGATGCCGTCGCCGACGGTTACGTCGAAGGCCAGATTTGGGGCACCCCGCAACAAATGCTCGAGGGCTTCGAGAAACGTCGCGAAGTGATTGGCGATTTCGACGTGCTGATCATTCCGCGTTTTGCCGGCATGCCGTTCGAAATTGCCGAACGCACCGTCGAGACATTCGCGAAGCACGTGATCCCGGAACTGAAGAGCTGGAATATCGCGACGACGCGCGCGGCGTAACCCGCCGCAAGGTCACGGCAAGGGTGGACGCACAGGACGCTGCGTCCACCCGCTGTCCGCGGATCGCCGATGCGGGCACCGCGCGACATCGCCGAATCCCCACCGCCATCAACGCCACATCGCGCGTGCCCGCTGTTTCAGATCCACCCGCACCGATCGATCCCAGCACGCATCGGCGCCCCCGCGGCTCGACCAGCTCGATTGTTCAAACGTTGCGAGCACCGGATCGGTAAGAAAGCGACTCTTCGTACCGTACACGTGCCGGTCGCCGTACTTCATCTGCTCCGGGACGAAGTATTTCAGCGGGTTCACGAGCACAAGTTGATTCTTCGCCCGGGTCAGGGCGACATAAGCAAGCCGTCGCTCTTCTTCGAGCTTGTCCGCGTTGCCGGCCGCGAATTCATTCGGAAACGTGCCATCGCTGAAATGCTGTACGTACACCGTGTCCCATTCCTGCCCCTTCGCCGAGTGCACGGTCGACAGCACGAGGTAGTCCTCGTCGATATGCGGCGCACCGGCGAGATCGCCGCTGCCGCTCGGCGGGTCGAGCGTCAGTTCCGTCAGGAATGCACTGCGGCTCGCGTATTCATTGCTCAATTGCACTAACTGTTCGAGATCGCCCTCACGCGGGAACGCGTGATCGAAGCGTCTTTCGAGATGCGGTTGATACCAGTCCATAACCTGCTCGATCTGGCCGGGCCACGGCGCACCAGCGAGACTCGCCATCAAGCGCGCGAGCGCCTGCCATTGTTCGCGTGCATTCGCCGGCACGCGCGGCAGCGCGGCGAGCGCAGTGAGATCCGCATTGTTCGCACGTACGTGGTCGCACACATGACGTGCCGTCGCCGGCCCGATGCCATCCGGGATCTGCGCAACCCGGAACGCGGCAAGATCGTTACGCGGATTCTCGGCCCAGTTCAGCACCGCCATGACGTCCTTGACGTGCGCCGCCTCGAGATATTTCAGGCCACCGTACTTCACGTACGGGATGTCGCGTTTACCGAGCTCGAGTTCGAGTCGCATCGTGTGACGCGAATTGCGAAACAACACCGCCTGGTGCCACAGGCGCACCCCCTGCTCCCGGCGTTCGAGGATTTCGTCGCACAAAAACAGCGCTTCGTCCTGTTCGTCTTCCACCGTGACGAGTCGCGGCCTGTTACCGACGCCACGCGCGGCGCGCAGCGCCTTTGGAAACGATTGCCTTGCCTCGTGCATCAGCGCGTTCGAGGCGTCGAGGATCGCCTGTGTGGAGCGATAGTTGTCTTCGAGTTTAACCACCTGCGCGCCCGGGAACTGTGCGGGAAACTCAAGGATGTTGCCGACATCCGCGGCCCGAAAACCGTAGATCGACTGTGCATCGTCGCCGACTACCGTGAGCCCGCGGCCGTCGGGCCGGATGCGGCGAATGATTTCCGCCTGCAGGCGGTTCGTGTCCTGGTACTCGTCGACGAGGATATGATCGAAACGCGCGCCGATGTCGGCGGCAACGCGTGGATCCTCGACAAGATAGAACCAGTACAGCAGCAAATCGTCATAATCGAGCGTCTGGGTTGCGAGCTTGCGTTCCACATAGGCCGCGAACAGGGCATTCAGTTCGTCGTGCCAACTGATGAAATGCGGAAAATTCTCCGTCAATGTGTCGGCGAGGGCGCACTGCGCGTTCACGGTGCGCGAATAGATATCGAGGCAGGTCGATTTCTGCGGGAAGCGTTCCTTGCTCTGGTGAAACCCGAGCGCCTGGCGTTCGAAATCGAGCATGTCGGCGGCGTCACCGCGATCGAGCACGGTGAACGTCTGCTCGAGCCCGAGTGTTTCGTGATAGTGGCGGATCAGGCGGGCGCCGACGGCGTGAAACGTGCCGACCCAGTCGATCTTCGACGCCGCGCCGGCCCGTTGCCGCCCGCGCGTCGTCTGCTTCGCGGCGGCCACCATTTGCTGTGAACGCTGCACCATTTCGCGCGCGGCGAGGCGGGTAAACGTGAGCAAGAGGATCCGGTCGGGAGCAACCCCGTGCAGGCACAGGTGGGCGACGCGATGGGCGAGGGTTGTTGTTTTACCGGTGCCGGCGCCGGCAATAACCAGCAGCGGCTCACTGGTCCAGACCCCGTTCTCCGCGCGGCCGCACACCGCGGCGGTGCGCTGCGACGGGTTCAGCGCTTGCATGGGATCGGCTGTCATAGCGCCCGGCGCACTTCGACGACCCGCCCGAGGATACGAAACTCATCACCGTCGGGCCGTGGATCGATATCGTCGTAGGCGGGATTCTCGGCCCGCAGCCGCACCTGGCCCGCCACACGCGTGTAGGTTTTCACGGTTGCTTCCTCGCCGAGCAGCGCAACCACCACGTCCCCTTCGCGCACCGGAACGTCGCGCCTGACCAGCACGATGTCGCCGTCGTGGATTTCGCGACCGGACATGCTTTCGCCGCGTACGATCAGGGCAAATGTTGATTCCGCGAATGCCGGATCGATCGCGACGTAACCCGCGGCGAACTCGATCGCTTCGTGCGGCGCGCCCGCCTCAACGCGGCCGATGATCGGCGCCATGCCGGGCACGAATGCGCCGGGCAGGCGGTAGCCGCGATCCTTGCCCGCTTCCTGTTCGAGTGCGCCGGCCGTTACGAGCGCATCGAGGTGCTCGCGCGCTGTGGCGCTCGATTTGAAACCGAATGCATCGCGCACCTCGCGCACGGACGGGGGAGCACCGCGCAGGATCCGGGCGCGGACGAATTCGTGAATTTTCGCGCGGGTCTCCCCGGCAGGTGTTCTGGGCATGCCATCGTTTTACCACACGGTCGAGCGGTATACCATCCGTCCCGCGCGCAACCGACCCGCCGGCGCTTGTTACGCCAGTCCGGCCATGAGAATGCGCACCGCCGTGGCCAGTTGCAGCACCATGAAAACGACGAACAAGGGCATGAACCAGCGAAACGTTGGTGCGAATACCGCCAGTTTCGGTGACGCGACGAAATCTCGCCAACGCGCTCCGGCGCGTGACGGAAACCAATAGGCAATACTCATTTCGTAGCAGACGAAACAGGCGGCCAGCGACACGACGATGCCACATGCGCCGCCCGCGACTGCGGCAATATTCATCAATTTTCTCCCGCTACTGTCATGGAGTACTTACGTTGGTGGAGCGCATTCGGATTATCCGGACCCGATGAAGATGCACGCCAATCACCGTTCGCGAAACGATCCTCGCACGCGATCCGGGCTCAATCGAAATGTTGCATGCCGTTGCAGCGACGACCGACGAGCAGGGCTCGGGTCAGACAGACGTTCGGCCCCCCGTGTAAGCGGATATAATTTCCCCCTACGTCATACACCCGGGAATAAGTGCCATCACCATGCTGATATCGCGAATCGAAAAAACCTCCATCACCGTCGTGATTGCCCTGACGTTGGCGCTCATCGCCGGCCGCGCAGTCGCCGACAGCGGTCACGTCACGGACGGCCAATTGCAGCAAGGAACGCTGGACACCTCAGGCTGGTATCACTACGGCGGCAATTATGAGAGTTGGCGCTACAGTCCGCTCGACACAATCAATCGCTCCAACGTCGCGAAACTCGCGCCGGCATGGATGTTTCAGACCGGCGTACCGGGACAGATGGCGAGTTCGCCGATCATTGCCGACGGCCGGCTGTACGTCACCTCGGCATATAACCACGTGTGGGCGCTGGACGCCCGCAGCGGTGATCCGCTGTGGCATTACCAATACGACCTGCCCGCGGATATCCGCCTGTGTTGCGGACCCGCGAACCGCGGCGTCGCGATCCATGGCAAGCACCTGTTTATGGGCACTCTGGATGCACATCTCGTGGCACTCGACCGTGACAGCGGCAAGGTGGTATGGAACATCGAAATCGATGATTACGCCAAAGGGTTCAGCGTAACCGCTGCGCCGCTGGTCGTCGGCGATCTCGTGATCACCGGAGTCGCGGGCGGTGAGTACGGCGCGCGCGGCTATGTCGATGCCTACGAAATCGCGACGGGCAAGCGTCGCTGGCGACGTTACGTGGTTCCGGCCGCTGGCGAACCAGGTAATGACACCTGGGCCGGCGAGTCGTGGAAAACCGGCGGCGGGCCGACGTGGGCAACCGGATCCTACGATCCAAAGCTGAACCTGTTGTTATGGCCCACCGGCAATCCATCCCCGGACTGGGATGGTGACGTGAGGCCTGGCGATAATCTCTACACGAATTCCGTCCTCGCGCTAAACCCGCAATCCGGCGAGATCGTCTGGCATTTTCAGTTTACCCCGCATGACGTGTGGGACTACGACGCCACGAACGGTCTCGTCGTGGCCGACCTCGAACTCGGCGCGGAACAAAAACGCGTTGTCCTGCAGCCTAATCGCAACGGTTATGTCTACATGCTCGATGCCACGTCCGGGCAATTTCTTCGCGGCACGCAGTATGTGGACAGACTGAACTGGTCCAGGGGATTGACCGCGGCGGGGCGTCCGCTCGTCGATCCGGATTACCTGCCCTTACCGGGTGGCAACCCGCGGTTTGTCTGTCCCGGCGTCGCCGGCGGACACAACGGTTCGTTTACCTATGCCTTCGATGGCCGCACGATGTTCGTACCGGTAATCGAGTCGTGTGTAAAACCCGAGCAGGCGCCGATGGAGTACACAGAAGGTGAACCGTACTGGGGTGGCGGTCCGGGCGAGACGGAAGGCGAGGACGGTTCGTCCTACGGAATCTTCGTGGCCGTTGATGCGGTGACCGGCGAGGTTCTCTGGCGGGCCACCGATCCGCACCCGTATTTCGGTGGTGCGCTTGCCACCGGCGGGGGCCTCGTGTTCAGCGGCAATCAAAGCGGTTACGCGCTCGCCTTCGACGCACAGTCCGGTGAGGTATTGTGGAAATTCCAGACCGGCTCGTCGGTGCGCAGCCAGCCCGTCACCTGGGAGGCCGACGGGCGTCAGTATGTTGCCATTGGCAGCGGTGCGGGCGGGGTTGTCCCGAGTTTCATGGGTACCCCGGAGGTAATTACCACCGGCAGTGCCCTCGTCGTGTTCGCGTTACCGCAGTAACGCCGCCAGCGCCGAACCCGGCGCAGACGCAGACGGATCCGTCGCAGGGCGCGGCGTCCGTCGCGCTCGCGGCGAGCCAGCTGCAGCATGGCGTGCGGATCGCGAACCGCACCCGCCGCGCGGCCCGGATCGGCTTCTCCGTCAGCAAGCGGATAAGGTCCGGACAATCGAGTTGCGACGGCCGGGGTCAGTTACGTAAATGCACGCCGGCGGCACACGCTTCGCCGAGGTGAGCACGAACTGCGTGATGCGTTAGCATGGCTGAACGAGATCACACCACCATGATGCGAGGTGCGCCATGTCTGTATTGCTCCAGGTAGATTTTCCGTTCCAGGGCCCGTTTGGTGATGACATGCGGGACGCATTGTCCGATCTGGCCCGGTCGATCAACGCGGAACCCGGGTTTCGCTGGAAAATCTGGACGGAAAACGAACGCGAACAGGCCGCCGGCGGTATTTACCTGTTCGCCGACGAAGCGTCCGCGCGCGCCTACCTCACCATGCACACCGAACGCCTTGCGGAATTCGGCATCACCGGGGTGCGCGGCCGGATCTTCAACGTCAATACCGCGCTTACGGACATCAACCATGGCCCCGGTGGCTAGCGCCTGCACCGGCACCCGGTGACGGTCACCGGGTAGCGACCGTTTCCGCGCAACGCGCGCGCCACCAGCACTGCGTCGCGAGCACCACGGTGAAGCCCATCGTGAACACACTGACGAGCGCCATGCTCGTGAACAGATCCGTGCTCTGCCACGTGTCGCCGGCGGGGTCGCTCAGGGTCGCGGCAGGAACGATCGCCGCGAGCAGTGGGAACTGCAAGGCAATCAGGCCCCAGAACACGATCGGCTGTAACCAGTATGCGGAACGCGCCGCCTGCTTTAGCGGTGGCTCTGCAAACTTCAGGTACACCGCAAACGCCTGAAAAATCAACCACATCGTCAGCATCCAGCCAAAGAAATTCAGCCACGGGACGCCAAACCAGGGCCCGCCGTCGGCCCACACCCAGTCGCGATTCACGGTGCCGCCGATCGCATCGACACAGAAATCCCACATCGTCGTCACAAACGCCGCGACCAACGGCCGCGCGAGCGCAACCGTGCGCTGCGGTGCCGCGAACACGTCACCGAGCAGGACGCCCGCAATCACCCAGCCCAGATATCCCGCGACGGCGAAAATCGGGCCGATGATGATCGGAACATGGGCGATTTTTGGCCCCATTGCCGCAGTGTGATGATAGTGGCCGAACGGAAACCCGCTGACGATGCTCAGATTTTCTGTCGCGTTCGTGACGAGCACGGCGAGCGCAAAGAAGACGAATATTCCCGCCAGGCGGTAACGTTGCGCGCCATGAATCAGGGTGAACAGGCTCATCAGGGCGACATTGATGAAGCGCGCGTTGTTCGCCGACAACAGCGCCGGCGCGAAAAAACTCGTCAGCGTAACGAACAACCAGAGCCCGACTACTATCCAGCCCCAAACCAGTGATCGCGGCTTAATCGTCATGATGACACCTCTGCGACGTTGCGTGTCGTACCGGTCGCAAACTATGCCTGAATTCCACCCCGGGCGCGCGCCGCGCGGGCATCCCCGCTTGCGTTGGCGCTGCGGCATCACCGAAACTGGAACGCCATTGTGATCTGCAGCAGCCCGATGATGATTCCGAAGCAATTTCTTGCGCGCCTGATTGAACGGGTCAATACGAGCATCTGGTTCGTCCCCGGCGCGATGGGTCTCATCGGCGTAGTGCTCGCTTTCGTGATGCTGCATCTCGATCGCGGGCACGCAGCCATTCCCTGGGAATGGCTGCGTTTGATGCAGATCGGCGCTGATGGTGTGCGCCAGGTATTCAGCGTCACGACCGGCAGCATGATGACGATCACCGGGGTCACGTTCTCGATTTCGATCGTTGCACTGTCGCTGGCCTCGAATCAGTTCGGACCCAAGATCCTGCGTAACTACATGAGCGACAGCGCAAACAAGGTCGTTCTGGGATTACTGATCGGTACGTTCGTCTACGGACTCACCGTGCTCGCATTCATTGACGGTCAGGACGAGGGCTACATCCCGTTGTTCGCAACGCTCGTCAACCTCGCGCTTACCGTCAGCGCGATCGGCGGGATGATCTATTTCATTCACAACGTTTCGAAATCTATCCAGGCGGAACAAATCATCGCCCTCATCGGCACGGACCTCGATGTCGCCATCGACAAAACCCTGCTTGAGGGCTCGCCAGGGGACATGCATTTCACATCCGCGCAGTGGCAGGCGCTCACCGACGGGCTACAGGCATTTACGCTTCCGGGCTGCACGAGCGGCTACATTCAGACCATCGATTACGCCGGCCTCGCGTGCCGCGCCCAGGCCCTGGGATGTTATCTGCGCATCGACACGCGCGCGGGGAAATTCGTCATCGACGGCGCGCCGATCGGCAAATACTACGCACAGCGCGAACTCGACGATAACGCATTGCAACACCTGCGGACGTTGCTCGTGAGCGGTCGCAAGCGCACCCCCGTGCAGGACATCGAATTTACGATCGATCAGCTCGCCCAGGTTGCGTTGCGGGCACTGTCGCCGGGTATCAACGACCCATACACCGCTATAACGTGCATCGACTGGCTCAGCGCGGCGCTGGCGAAGATGGGCACGTGTGAGTTTCCGCCGCAGTACATAGCGGATGCCGATGGGGATCTGCGGCTTGCGGTCGATACCTTCACGTTCGCCGGCGCGGTGAATACGATGTTCGATCCCCTGCGGCAGAATGCCCGCGGTAATGAAATGGTCGTGATTCGTCTGCTCGAAACGATAGCGGCGATTATCAGCGTTACGAACAACGAGTCGCGACATGACTGCCTGTTGCGGCAGGCCGAAATGATTTACACCGCCGCCCAGGACAGCATCGTCCAGCATGCGGACCGCGAGGCCATCAAACAGCGCTACCGGCAAATCACTGCGTCGCGCTGAGGCAGCGAACACAACGTTCTATAACAATGGCGACAGCAGCCAGCTGATATCTTCAACCCAGCGTTCTACGTAGTCCGGTTCGGCCAGCTCGGGCTCGGTGCAGCTGGCGAATAATTGCTCGAACCAGGCCGAGAGGTCGTCGAGCGCGGCACCTTCGTAGACGAACACGGACTCTTCGAAGTTCAGATAGAAGCTGCGCAGATCAAAATTCGCGGAGCCGGACACCGCCAAATCATCATCAATCAACAAGTGCTTCGCGTGGATCATCCGCGTCGGGTGAAAAAACACGCGCGCGCCGGAAGCAAGGAGTCGGCGCAAGTAGCGTGTGCGCGCGCGATCGGCAAGCCAATGATTGGAATGCAACGGCACGCACAGTCGCACATCGTGACCGGAACGCGCGTGGATCAGCAACGCACGCATCACCCCTTCATCCGGAACGAAATACGGAGTAACCATCCAGATGCGCTTTTGCGCGCGAAACAAGCGCCAAAGGATTGCCTCGTAGAACGGATCCCCATTCACATCCGGTCCGCTCGGCACGAGCTGCATGACATCACTGCCGGCACTGGCAAATTCGAGCGGCGCAGGCAGCACGTGTTCACCGGCACGCGTAAACTGCCAGTCGGCCTCGAACAACCGCAACATATCGCCCACTATCGGCCCGCGTACGGTCATCGCTGTATCCACCCACACTTCGTGCGGATTACGGCCGCGCGGCCCGATATATTCCGAGGCGAGATTGAAGCCGCCAATCAGGACGATGTCATTGTCGAATATTGCGAATTTGCGGTGATTGCGCAGATTCGCCGACCATTTCCGGCGCAACGTCAGGAACCGCATGAACACCCCGATTTCCACCCCGCTACGTTCCATCTCTTGCAGCAGGCCAAAGCGGGATTTGAAACTGCCCATCGCATCAACGAGTACCCGCACGGCAACCCCGGCTTCGGCCTTGGCGCAGAGGCGACGGGCGATGTCGCGGCCGACATCGTCAGTCCCGAAGATGAACGTTACGAGCGATATGCTGTGTTGTGCGCCGTCGATCAGCGCCACGAGCTTTTCGTACATCGCCACATCATCGGCGATGAAGTGGCTTTCATTGCCCCGACGCGCAGGGCTCAGACCCGAGCCAATCAACATGCGTTCGCATTCCGAACCGGTCACCGGCGCGGCTTCCGCCGCCTCTTCGCGGAGCGACAACGGGCGCTTGTCGCGGACGATCGCGGCGATCTTGCGTCCGCCAAAAACAAGATACGCCGGGATCGCGAGAAATGGCACGAGGACGATAGATACGATCCACGCGAATGAGGTGCTGGCCTTGTCCTGGTCACGCAGAACGCGGGCGAAAAACAGGAACGCCAGGACGAAGATGAGGATCGCCGTCAGGTGTTCGACGACGTAGACCAGCGCCAGATGCAACCAGGTCATACGGCTTGCCAAAGTCCGATTGCGACGCGCATCGGCACCCCGATCCGACCCTGCGCGCTGCGTTCCGTCAATCTCATGCTGGTTTTCCGTCACCGGGAGGCATCACACGTACACCGTATCATGACCGGTCCTGGCCCTGCAGGCCTGCGCGTTCGCCGCCTGGTCGCCACCGGGGCTTGTCATTGCGATCCGGATGTCACCGCTCGCTGCATCGCAACCACGGAGTGCGACCAACACGCCACCCTCACGCGCCAGCGACAAGGCGAGCGCGCTAAGCCTTGTCGGCGAGGATGATGTCCTTGTAGCTGCCACCGGCCGGAATCATCGGGTAGACATTCTGTTCCCGCTCCACGATTACGTCGAGCAGATACGGTTCGTGCGGATCGGCGAGCATACGCGTCAGCGCATCATTCAGCGTCGCCGGATCACGCACGCGTTCGGCGGCAATACGGTAGCCGGCTGCAATCGTGACGAAATCGGGATAGATATCGTCATCACCGGCGCGCTTCACCGCCATCGGATCACCAAGCGATGACTCTGCGCGATGGCCACCGTAGATCATGTCCTGCCATTGCCTGACCATACCGAGCCATTGATTGTTGATGCACACGATCTTCACACCGATGTTGTAGCGATGGCACGTCGAGAGTTCATGAATGCTCATGTTGAGGCTGCCATCGCCGTCGATATCTACGACGAGACGCTCCGGACAAGCCACCTTCGCCCCGATCGCGGCGGGCAGGCCGTAACCCATGGTGCCGAAGCCGGAACTGGACAGGAATGAACGCCGGTTAGCCACCGCGTAATGCTGCATGGCCCACATCTGATGCTGGCCCACCCCAACCGTCACGAGCGCCTCGCCCTCGGTCATCGCCGACAGCGAAGCGATCACCCCAGGCCCGGTGAGTGCGGCGGAGTCGCTCGCGATCAGCGGATGCTCGGCCTTCATCGTCTCGAGACGCGTGCGCCACTCGGCGTAGTCGCCGGCCGTGACCGCCTCGATCAGTTGTGCCAGCGCCGGCTCCAGGTCGGCGGTGACGCCGAGCGTGACGACTTTGTTCTTGTTGATTTCACGTCGGTCGATGTCGATGTGAATGATCTGCCCGTCGCGGATAAACGCATCTACGTTGCCGGTGACCCGGTCGTCGAACCGCACGCCGAGCGCGATCACGAGATCCGCCTCGTTAACGGCCACGTTGGCCGTGTAACTGCCGTGCATACCGAGCACGTGCAGCCACAGCGGGTGCGTCGCCGGCACGGCGCCGAGTCCCATAATCGTCGTGGTCACCGGACAACCGAGCTTCTCCGCGAGGGCCACGAGCAGTGCTTCCGTGCCACTGGCGACGATACCGCCGCCGGCATAAATAACCGGCCGCCGGGCTTCCGCGATCATTCGCACGCACTGCTTCAGTTGTGATTCCGGGATCGCCCCGATTGCCGTCTCGGGGGCGTCGATCACCGCCGGCAGGCGCGGTGGCGCAAAGCGCCCATCGGGATCGCGCGGGTAGTGTTGCTGGATGTCTTTCGGAATATCGATCAGAACCGGGCCCGGTCGGTTCGAGCCGGCGAGCGCAAACGCGTGACGCACCGTCCGGGGAATATCGCCCACCTGCTTTATGAGCAGACTCGCTTTCGTGATCGGCGCCGTGATGCCAACGATGTCTGCTTCCTGGAACGCATTCTTGCCGAGCAGGTGGCTCGGGACATTTCCCGTAATAGCGACGATTGGCGTCGAATCACTGTGTGCATCGGCAAGGCCGGTCACGAGATTGCAGGCGCCCGGCCCGGACGTCGCCAGGCACACGCCGATCTGCCCCGTTGCCCGCGCATAGCCCTGGGCGGCGTGGATTGCGCCCTGTTCGTGTTCCGTGCGGTAACAGCGCAGGCCGGCCGCCGCCAGCACATCGAAAATTTCGAGGTTCGCGCCGCCGGGATAGCCAAACACCTGCTCGACGCCCTCCGCGCGTAACGCCGCGGCAAGAATTTCCGCGCCGCGTTGCGCGATGCCGCGGTCGCATTCGGCAATTTCCGACAGGGGCGCGCCGGAAACCGTGGTGACATCAGCGTAAGTAATATTGTCGGCCGGCGGCCGCGGTGTCTTCTCATTCATCAGATTCAGCTCTTGAATACGCTCTGCGCGCCGCCTCACTGCGTTCGGCGCAAGCTCGGCCACGGGCACTCACCGGGCACTCCTCGTCACGGGCTTCGCGACGCGGGACGGACCATACCACGACCGGCGCGCAACAGTTCAGGGCATCCGAAACTGCCGGAAATACGCGGCGTCCCGCACCAAAGGCAAGCGCAGGGTCCAGCGGTAAGCGGACGCAAAACGCGATGGCACGGGGCCTCGCTCCGGACGTCACAACCACGCCCGGCAGTACAGTGTCGGGCGCAGCGACAAGCGCGGTCAATACAGAAAACCTGCCCGGAGAGCGGACTTCCGTGTCAGGTTTCATACCCGCACTGACCGGCGTTCGCGCTCACTGCGCATACGGGTTGTTGTCCGCGCCACGAGCGTGCACCCAGCGCGCGGGAAACACGATGTTAACGCCGGTGGGCGCGGATCGCAGCGCGCTTCGGCGGCGCTGCGGCCCGGTTATGACACACCAGGGCCGTGCCCTGCCGGGCGGCGCAATGAGTCGGGCACCTCAATTGCCACCGTGGTTCCCTGCTGCATTCGGCTGCCGGGTTGCCGGACCGTTGTTCGAGGCATGCTATCGATGCAGTTCACCGGCCCGTTCCGGCTGGTAAGTGATCTCTTTGAGTTTTACGCTCAGGGTCCCACCACCGGGTTTCGGCCATTCAATTTCGTCCCCCTGCGACAGTCCCAGCAGCGCGCTCCCGACGGGCGCCAGGATCGAGATCGTCGTGCCGCTTGCATCCGCATCCTTGGGATAAACGAGTGTTCGCTCGACGGGATGCTCATCCGAGGCGACTGCGAATTTGATAGTCGAGTTCATCGTAACGACTGTCGGCGGGATGTCGTCCGGATCCACGACACGCGCCCGCGCGAGTTCCGACTCAAGCTCGAGCGTTGTGCCGACACTGTTCTTCGGCAATGAGTCGATCAGCTTGTACAAGCGCTCGACATCCAGTGACGAGACAGTGATTTCTGGCCTTGTGTTCATGTCAGCTCTCAAAGTGTTGGAATGAAGTTGCTAAGCATCTGATGGCGCCGGCTTTTCCAGCGGCCGTTCAGGTGCCGCGCGGCGGGTCGGCGCGCGCGCCTGCTTGATTGTAGTCAATGTTTGGTGAAGTCGGCGCGCCGGTCCGTAGCCGGGTTCGACGCGGAGCCGGATCCGTCGCTATCGGGAACGATCGGGGCGGGGCTTACCAAGGTGATCTGCGCGCGGGGGGAGCCGCTGAATGAGAGCGGCGCGGCGCGCGGGGAATTGGCGGAGAGAGAGGGATTCGAACCCTCGATACGGGGTTACCGTATACACACTTTCCAGGCGTGCGCCTTCAACCACTCGGCCACCTCTCCGTTTATTTCTATCTACTTTACTTCGTCGTTGCTGCTACCTGTCGCTGTCGAGAGGGATAGATGAGAAAACGAAGCCTCGTTTTCTCACCCCTACGGGGCGCACTGCGTGCGTCAAATCTTCCTGCGGAAGATTTTCGAACCCTCGATACGGGGTTGCCATTTGCACACTTCCCCTCGCGTGCGCCTTCAACCACTCGGCCACCTCTCCGTTTACTTCTTTCTACTTTACTTCGTCGTTGCTGCTACCTGTCGCTGTCGAGAGGGATAGATGAGAAAACGAAGCCTCGTTTTCTCACCCCTGCGGGGCGCACTGCGTGCGTCAAATCTTCCTGCGGAAGATTTTCGAACCCTCGATACGGGGTTGCCATTTGCACACTTTCCCTCGCGTGCGCCTTCAACCACTCGGCCACCTCTCCGTTTATTTCTTTCTGCTTTACTTCGTCGTTGCTGCTACCTGTCGCTGTCGAGAAGGATAGATGAGAAAACGAAGCCTCGTTTGCTCGCCCCTGCGGAGGATCCCCTTAATCAGCAGTGCCCCATTCTGTGAGGGCGGGAGTTTAAAGTATCGACGCGGATTGCGCCATTTCGCCTGGCTCCCGGCGCCGCCCGGGACGGAGTCAGGCGGCGGAGCGACGCTGGGCCATATGGCTCAGGAGTTCGACTTCGCCGCGACCGAGATCGCAGATATCGGCGATTTCATCGATGCCCAGGCCTTGCGCGACGAGTTTGTGCACGCGCTCGAAAGCGGGTTGTACCGCGGGGGTGCGGTTCAAATCGAGCACGTCGATTTTCTTCAACAGGCTGTGCTGCTTCTCGTCCTGGGATTTCACCATCTCGCCGATGTTCTGCGAGCAACTCAACAGCGCCGCCACGTCGTTCGCCAGCGTCTCGCGGTCGGCGCGCTCGGCGCGGATGAGGCGTCGCAGGCGCCGCAATTCCATGCCCTGTACGTACAGACTTGCGCCAAGTCCCGCGCTGACGGTCGCGAGAAGAATTTCAAAATAGTACGGGCTGAGTTCAAGCATAGGTATCTATCCCATTCGTATCGTCATCGGTGTCGTCGTCAGGCTTGCGGCGTTTGCGCTGACCCTTACGCCTGTCGTCATGCTTGTCTGCTTCACGTTCAACCTTGTGCGTCGGTTGCACCACGGGGACTGGCGCGATGCGCTTAATGTCCATCGTGCGCCCCCTTAAGCTGCGGCACCGGGGGCAACGGCTTCACCGTCAACCCGCCCCGCTTCCCGGAAATTAACTGTGTTTGTCTCACGGGTTTACCTCCTTGCCGCGCGAACGGCGTCAAGAACCCGACAGTATTTCACGTTCGAATTACTTAAAGCATTCTTCGTGCCACAATGGCACGAACAGCGAAAGATCACAGAATATCGAGCGCCTCGGGCAGCTCGCTTATACGCTGCAAGGTCTGCGCGGGGAGGGATTCTACCGGGTTCGCGTCGTCCGCAACCGGTTGACCGCCGTCCACGGATTCGTGCTTCGCGATAGCAACCACGACGCGCCGGTTCGCGCGCCGACCCTCGGGTTCGGAATTATCCGCCACGGGATGGAATTCGCCGTAACCGATCGCTGACATTATCGCGGGATCGATACCCGTCGTCGTAAACCGGTCGACGAGCGCCGCCGATCGGGCCGCGGACAAGCCCCAGTTCGAACCGAAGGGCCCACCGGTAAGCGGTATGTTGTCGGTGAAACCTTCGACCCGGATGGGCGTCTCCACCCCGCGCAGCGCAGCGCCCATCGTTGCGATAACCGGCGCCGCGGCGTCAGACAGTTCGGCGCGTCCTGAGGCGAACAACAGTTCGCTCGGGAGTTCCACCACGAGCCACGCCTGGCCGTCCCGCACAACCACGGATTCGTCCTCGACGAACGGTGCCAGCGCGCGACTCATGCGTTCGCCGAGCGGGGCTGCCGGGTCGATATCGAGCGGCTTTACGTCGAGTTCGAAACGCTGCTCATCCTGCTCGAGTGCTACCTCGGCCAGGGTGTCGGCGTCGGCGGGCTCCGCCGTTGGCGGCGGCGTACCGCCGAGGTCGATCGGCACCGGGCGGTGAACGGGTTCATTAAAAACCGTGGTCATCGTGTCGGACAGGACGCGAAACTTGCCGTCGTTGACCGACGAGATCGAATACATCACGACGAAGAACGCAAACAGCAGCGTGATGAAATCCGCGTACGACACGATCCAGCGACTCGTATCGCCGTCGTCATCGAGCAATCGCTGCCGGGCACGCAATTTCTCGACCCGGTTCAATGGATCAGACCTTGCAGGCGCGATTCGACGATCCGTGGGTTCTCGCCTTCAGCGATGGCGACCATGCCGACGACGATCATTTCCTGTTCGCGCGATTCTTCGCGGATCAATGCTTTCAGCTTGTTGCCCGCCGGGATGAACATGAGGTTCGCGAGCCCGACCCCGTAGATCGTGGCGACGAAGGCGACCGCGATACCCTCGCCGAGCAACGAGGGTTCGCTCAGGTTGTTCATCACGTGAATCAGGCCGATGACGGCCCCGAGGATACCGAGCGTCGGCGCGTAACCGCCCATACCTTCGTACACCTTCGCTGCCTGCAGGTCGCGCATCTCTCGCGCGGCGGAATCGAGCTCCAGCGTCTCGCGGATAATTTCCGGCTCGTTGCCATCAATCAGCAACTGTAAACCTTTACGGGCGTATTTGTTGCGTACTTTCTGCACGAGGTTTTCGAGTCCCAGCAAACCATCCTTGCGCGCAATCCGGCTCCACTGCACAAGTTCGCGCTGCGTTTTCTCGAGCTCCCGTGGCGGTGGCACGAAAATCCACTTCAACATCGCCAGCGCACGCACAAACACGGGCAGCGGGGACTGCAGCATCGTCGCACCGATCGTGCCGCCGACGACGATAAGGATCGCCGGCCCGTTGACCAGCATGCCGATGTGTCCGCCTTCGAGGTGCTGACCGAGCAGTATCGCCGTAACAGCGAGCACAATGCCGAAAATACTGAGAAAATCCATCAGGCGGGGTCATGCTCCAACCGGTCGCTACCGGCGCCCGACAGGGTCGGCAAATGGTGGCGGTAACGGGATGTGCTCATAACCACCGTTATCGTCCGCGCAACGGATTGGTTGAGCCCCGCAACGGCGTGCGGCGGCGGATCGGTTACCCCGCGTTCATGCAACCGCGAGGCGTTCGAATATCTGGTCGATATGGTCGCGCAACGTTTCCTGACTGTAGGGCTTGACGATATAACCGTTAACGCCGGCATCAGCCGCCGCGAGGATCTGATCGCGTCGCGCTTCGGAGGTCACCATCAGGATGGGTAAATTCGCGAGGTCGGCGTTGGCGCGCACGGCCCGCGTCAGTTCAAGACCCGTCATCCCCGGCATGTTCCAGTCCGTGATCAGGAAATCGAATGACTGCGCTTCCAGCAGCGGTAGCGCAGTCAGGCCGTCATCGGCTTCTTCGATGCGGGTGAAGCCGAGTTCGCTCAGGAACGTCCGGGTAATATTCCGCATCGTCACGAAATCGTCGACGACAAGAATTTTCATCGTGTTGTCCATACCCATCTCTCCCACGCGCCCGCGCACGGCGCCTCCCGGCGCGTCTTAGTCGTCGTTCGTCCAGTCCGACATGCGGCTCTTCAACCGGATCAGCGCCTGCGAGTGAATCTGGCAGACCCGGGACTCACTGACCCCGAGCACTTCACCGGTTTCGCGCAGGTTCAGTTCTTCCTTGTAGTACAGCGACATGACGAGACGTTCACGCTCCGGTAAACCGGCGATTTCTTTCGCCAGCGCATCACGAAAGTGATCGTCCTCCACTTCCTCCAGCGGCTCGGGGATTTTTGCCGTGAGCCCCTCGGACATGCCTTCTTCTTTCGTCTGCAGATCCTCGAAACTGAAAACCCGGTAACCGCTCGCGTCCTGCAAGGTGTGGTAGTAGTCGTCGAGACTCACGCCGATCCGTTCGGCCACTTCGGCGTCACGGGCGTCGCGCCCGTGCAATGCCTCGAGTTCGGCCACGGCACGCGATATTTCGCGGACCTTGCGATGCAGGGAACGCGGCGCCCAATCACCCTTGCGGATTTCATCGAGCATCGATCCGCGGATCCGGATCCCGGCGTAGGTTTCGAAACTTGCCCCCTGCGACGCGTCGTAATTACGCGCAGCCTCGAGCAGACCGATCATGCCGGACTGGATGAGGTCGTCGACCTGCACGGTAGGCGGCAGGCGACTCATCAGGTGGTAAGCAATGCGTTTGACGAGTGACGCGTATTTCTCCACGTACTCGTTCTGGGCGGCTGCGCTCAGCTCTGCGCTGGCGGCCTTTTTATATTTTGCTGCTCCTTTCATGCGCGGATATGCCTCCCAGTCATATCAGCCACGTCGGCCTGTATCATTCGTTCGACAAAAAATTCGAGCTGACCGCTCGCCTGACGACGCTTAGGCCATTTATCGACCGTATGCGCCAATTCCTTGAATGCGGCGGCCGCCGGGCTCGCCGGATAACCTTCAACGAGCGGTATCCGGCGCCTGAGCGCGTTCCGATTGTTCGTGTCGTGGGGTATAACGCCGGCGAAATCGAGGGAAACGTCGAGAAACCGGTCCGTCACGTCAAGCAACTTCGCGTACAGGCCGTAGGCCTCATCACGGCTCGCGGCCTGGTTCACGAGGATGCGAAAACGGCTGCGGCCGGTGCGCTGATTCAGCACTTTTACCGTCGCGTACGCATCCGTGACCGACGCCGGATCGTTGCAAACCACCACCACCACCTCGTGCGAGGCGTCGCAGAACTGCATCGTATTCGAGGCAATTCCCGCCGCCGTGTCCACGATCATGACGTCGCTGCGCGTCTCGAGCTGGCTGAACGCGTACAGCAAGCCGCCCCGTTCCTGTTCACCGAGTTCGGCCATGCGCTGCACCCCGGACGCGGCCGGCACAACCTGAATGCCGCGCGGGCCCTGCACCAGGATGTCGTCGAGTTCACACGCGCCGTCGAGTACATCCACAAGGTTCCGGCTCGGCGTGAGTCCGAGCATGACGTCGACGTTCGCGAGACCGAGATCCGCATCGAGGAGGGTCACGCTGCGGCCGAGTGCCGCAAGCGATACCGCGAGGTTGATTGAAACAGTGCTCTTGCCGACCCCGCCCTTGCCGCTCGTGATCGCAATCACGCGCGTCGGGTTAGGCGTCGGGGAGATGGGTATGGGATTCGCCATAGCGAAGAAATCCTCGTTAGGAGTACGCATGAAAAGCCCTCGCCGCGCGGCCGCGTTGCGAAATGCGCGAGCTTGCATTGCACAGCACATTCGCGCGCGCGTGCTCGCGACTTGCCAGGCCGTTGCCGGCGCATTTCGGGGCGGGTTGCCAAGTCATCACGATTCAGGCTGTCCTTAGTTCATAAAAGCACGTTCGATCACGGACGGGTCTTCCGGGATCGGCGTTTCATCAGCGAGTCTGAGCACACGATCAACGAACCGCTCGGCAAGCGGCGCCTCGAGATCGTCCGGAACCTGCTGTCCGGCGCTCAGATAGGCGAGCGGCAGATCCGCCTCGATCAACGCGGACAGGGACGGACCGAGTACCGCTGCTTCGTCGAGTTTCGTCATGATGCAGCCGTCGAACGGCAGATCCGCCGCCGCATCGAGCACACGGGTCAGCGACAGGTAGTCCGTGCTCGCGCCAACCACGAGGTAGTTCTGCGTCGCCCGTCCGGGCACTTCGAGCCGGGTAACGAGTTCACGCAGCCGAATGTCGTCAACTGGCGCACCGGCGGTATCGATCAGGATCAGGTCCTTGTTTTCGAGGCGTTCGAGACAGGCATCGAGTTCGTCATTGTCGCGCGCGCTGTGCACCGCGATGCCGAGCAGGCCGCCGAACACTTTCAGCTGCTGCTGCGCGCCAAGGCGTTGGTCGTCAGTGGAAATCAGGGCGACCCGGTCGGCGCCGCGCGCGAGCGCATACTGTGCCGCGAGCTTGCACGCGGTGAGTGTCTTGCCGACGCCGGTCGGTCCGCACAACGTGACAACGCCGCCGGACTTCAGGATCGGATCATCGAGTACCCGCAAGCGCGACTGCAGCGCGTTAACCGCGTGCCGCCAGCCTTCGTCGTAACCGGCGTCATCGCCAACATTCTCGATTAACTGCCGACCCAGCGCCGGGACGATGCCGGCGCGTGAGAGATCGCGCAGCAGACGTGCACGCACCGGATGCTTGGCGCCGAAATCCGACCAGGCGAGGCCTGAGAGCTGCTGCTCGAGCAGGCCTTTCAGGCTGCTGAGTTCGCGCTGCATCTGCAGGACGGTGCCGCTGTCGCTCCACAGGCTTGCGCCGTTCTCATTGCTGAGAGTCTGCGCCGGTACCGCGAGCGGCTCGCTCACCGGGCGCGGCACCGCCACGGCGACCGGCGCGGGGCGTGCGGGTGCAGTCACCGCGGCTTCTGCCGCGGCCGGCTCGGCGGTTTCTTCCCCGCGGCGTCGTTCGGCGCTGCGCTGGCGCGACTTCGCCTTCGCCTGCGCCGCGAACTTCGCCACGATCGCTTCATCGACATCGCCGTCTGCCGTCACAAGTTCGACGCCGTTGTCAACTTTCTGGTTCGACAGGATCAGCACGTCCGGACCCTGCTGCTGACGCACCATCTCGAGCGCGCTGCGCATGTTGGCGGCGAAATACCGACGCACTTTCATATCCCCTGCTCCTGCGGGCCGCGCCATGGTCTGCTCGTCCGCTTCATGCACCTAGGCCACCCTGGTCGTCACCAACCGTCGCTACAATGCGGATTTGCGTGGTGCCCGGTACTTCGTTGTAACCCAGCACATGCAGCCCCTTGATGCTGTGGCGAGCAAACCGCGCAACGAATTCGCGCAGGCTGTCCGGCACCAGCAGGACGGACGGGTTACCCGCGATTTCCTGTCTGTCGTGCGCCTGTTTCAGTGATTGCAGCATGCGATTCGCCAGTCCCGGTTCAATGCTCATTCCGTTGTCGTTCATCGACTCAATGGACCGCTGCAATATCTGTTCCAACGACGGATCGAGCGTGATAACCGGCAATTCTTCATCCAAGCCATTGATTTGTTGGACAATTGCTCTACCAAGCGCTGAGCGCACGTAACCGGTCAGCGTGACGGAGTCTTGACTCTTGAGTCCGTGTTCGGACAGCACCTCGAGAATCGTGCGTACATCACGCACCGGCACCTGTTCGCGCAGCAGGTTCTGCATCACCTTCACCACGGCGCTCAGTGGCAACACATTCGGGATCAGATCTTCGACAAGTTTCGGCGTCACCTTCGCCAGCCCGTCGAGCAGTTGCTGCACTTCGTCATGGCCGAGCAGTTCGTGGGCATGTTCCTGCACGATCTGGCTCATATGGGTCGCCACGACGGTGCTCGCGTCAACGACGGTATAGCCGAGTGATTGGGCCTGCTCGCGCTGGTCCTCGCCAATCCAGACGGCTTCGAGGTTGAACACCGGATCGGTGACGACATTGCCACGCAGTTCGCCATAAACCTGGCCCGGATTAATCGCGAGTTCCTGGTCGGGGAAAATTGACGCCTGCGCGATCGTGCTGCCATGCATGGTGATGCGGTACACCGTCGCCTCGAGGTCGAGGTTGTCGCGAATATGTACGGCGGGGACGAGAAAACCGAGTTCCTGCGACAGCTTCTTGCGCACACCCCGCAGGCGATCGAGCAATTGGCCGTTCTGATTCCGGTCGACCAGCGGAATCAGGCGGTACCCCACCTCGAGACCCAGCGCATCGAGCGGCGCAACGTCGTCCCAGGTCAGTTCGCGACTGCTTTCCTGTGGTGGTGGCGGCGGCGGTTTCGTCGCTTCCTGTGCGCGTGCGGCGACAAGGCGCTGGTGCTGCCAGTACGCACCGTAGCCGGCAGCGCCCGCCATGAGCAGGAACGCAACATTCGGCATGCCCGGGATCAGGCCGAGCAGACCAATCAGCACGGCGGTCACCGCCAGCGCCTTCGGATCGGCGAATAACTGCTGCAGCACCTGGTCGCCAACGTCCTGCTCCGAAGAGACGCGGGTAACCATGATCGCCGCCGCGGTGGCCAGAAACAGCGACGGGATCTGCGCGACAAGGCCGTCGCCAATCGTCAGCAGCGTGAACACGCGCATGGCCTCGGACACGTCCATGCCGTGTTGCGCCGTCCCGATCGCGAGGCCGCCGATGATGTTGATGAACAGGATCAGGATCCCCGCGATCGCATCGCCGCGCACGAACTTGCTCGCGCCGTCCATCGCGCCGTAGAAATCCGCTTCCTGGGTTACCTCGGCGCGGCGCTTCTTCGCTTCCTCCTGATTGATGATGCCGGCGTTCAGATCCGCGTCGATTGCCATTTGCTTGCCCGGCATCGCGTCCAGCGTGAAGCGCGCGGACACTTCCGAGATACGTCCCGCGCCCTTCGTAACGACGACAAAGTTGATAATGACGAGAATCGCGAACACGACGAAGCCAACGGTGTAGTTCCCGCCGACAACGAAATCACCGAATGCCTGCACGACGCTGCCGGCGGCATTCGTGCCGGTGTGACCGTTCAGCAGCACGACCCGGGTGGAGGCGACGTTCAGCGACAGCCGCAGCAGCGTGGCAATGAGCAGAATCGTCGGGAATGCGGCGAAGTCGAGCGGCCGCCGGGCGTAAATACCCGCGAGCAGGACGACCAGCGCGAGCGAGATATTGAACGTAAACAGAATGTCGAGCAAAAACGTTGGCAACGGCACGACCATCATCGACATGATGACGAGCAGTAACAGCGGGGTGCCGATCCCGAACGTCGCCAGCTGCTTCAGGCCATGCGCGCCAATCAGGTTTCTAGTCAGACTTGCCACGGGTATCTAGGGCTCCGGTTCAGTACGTGAGATCAGGCGGAATGGGCAGATCATCAAACGCGGCGTCACCCGCTTTGCGATCCTTGCGCCGCACTTGGAATACGTAGGCGAGCACCTGGGCCACGGCGACATAAAGTCCGGCCGGGATCTCGCGATTCAGTTTTGTCGTATGGAAGATCGAGCGTGCAAGCGGCGGTGCCGACAGGACCGGCACCCCGGCGTTGCGGGCGACGTCGCGGATCCGCATGGCAACTTCGTCGGCCCCTTTCGCGACAACCCGCGGCGCGGCCATCGTGGCGCTGTCGAAACGCAGCGCCACCGCGTAGTGCGTCGGGTTCGTGACGATCACATCCGCACGCGGCACCTCTTCCATCATGCGACGATTCGCGAGCTCCTGCTGCATCGAGCGGATCCGGCTGCGCAGTTCCGGTGATCCGTCCTGTTGCTTGCTCTCGTCCTTAAGCTCCTGCCGCGTCATCTTCAGTTTGCGACCGTATTCCCAGATCTGGTAGGGCACATCGACGGCAGCCACCAGCACGGTCGCGGCGGCACTGAAAATAAAGATGTAGACGATCAAGCCAGCCGACTCCGCGAGCGCAGGACCCGCACCGTTGAGCCCGAGACGCTGCACGTCGTCGAAGCGCAGGTACAGCGCGAACAGCGCAAAGCCGAGTATCAGGACGAACTTCGCGAGCGATTTCAGCATTTCAACGATGCCACGCATGCCGAACACCTTCGACAGGCCCTTGATCGGATCGAGTTTGCTGAATTTCGGGACACTCGCGGTGGCATCGAACGACCAGCCGCCAACCGCCGCCGGCGCGATGAGTGCAATGACCGTGATAATGATGAAAATCGGCGTCATCGCCGTCAGCGCCGTCAATCCGGCATCAATCGAGGCGTAGTACGTGTGCATTGGATCAAAGATGTCCGCTCGGCTGAGCGAGAAGTTCTGCCTCAGCACGTCGAGCAAACCGGAGAAAAAATGATCCGCGTTCATCGAGAACCCGGCGATGGCGCCGAACAGGATCATGGCGGTCGTCAGCTCGCGCGACCGCGGAATATCACCTTTCTTGCGTGAGTCTTCGCGTTTCTTCGGAGTCGCCTCCTCTGTACGTTCCTGGCCTGTCTGATTCTCAGCCATCGTTCACGGCCCTCCGAGCAAGGCGCGTGCAACGACGAACGCAGCGTCGAAGTTCGTGCGGATGTGCAGTTCCAGCGTATCGAACGTGAGCATCACCATGAGGATGCCGAACATGATCATGATCGGAAAACCCACCGCGAACACGTTCAGCTGCGGCGCTGCGCGTGCCATCACGCCGAACGACAGGTTAACGGCGAGCAAGGCAACAACAATCGGCAATGCGATCGCCAGTGCGCCGGAAAACAGCGTTGCCGACCATTCGAGTACAAGTTCGATTCCCGCCTGGCTGATGCCGCCCGCGCCCGCAGGAAGAATCTGGAAGCTGTCGACGAGCGTTGAGATCAGCAGCAGATGCCCGCCGAGCGAGAAGAAAATCAGGGTGGTGAAAATGATGTAGAACTGCGCCAGCACCGGCACCTGCAATCCCGTTTGCGGATCGACGAGAGACGCGAAGCCCAAGCCCATTTGTTGCGCGACGATCTGACCCGCGAGCTCGACAACCGTAAACACGATGCGGACAACGAGACCCATGGCAGCGCCGATGACAACCTCCTGAATCGCGGTCACCATACCGCCGGCGCTGAATACCGCAACGGTTGGCGGCGGCGGGGTCAGGGGCACGATCACCGCGCTGAGCGCAAGCACGAGGATGATCCGGGTACGCGCCGGTACCGCGCGGGTCCCGATCGCCGGTGCGGTCATGATCAGGCCGCTGATCCGCAGGAACGGCCAAACCCACGCCGCGAGCAGTCGCATCAATTCTGGTTCGGTGATCGTGAGCACAGTGTTGTTCTTCGCTTGCGTAATCCCGGTTTCGGTTCGTCACACCCTGCCTTGTCTCGCCACCACGAACCGGGGCGAGGTCCTACCCGATGTAACCGGGAATCGCCTGGTACAGACGCGTCGTGTAGTCCATCAACAGGCGGATGATGTACGGGCCCGCGAAGATCAGCACCGCGACGGTAACGAGCAGCTTCGGTATGAAGCTCAGGGTCATTTCATTAATCTGCGTCGCGGCCTGGAACATACTGATCACAAGCCCGACCGTAAGCGCCGGAATCAACAACAGCAGCATCAACAGCAGCGTGATCTGCAGCGCGCGGTCGGCCAGCGTGATGATGAGTTCGGGAGTCATCGGCCGCCCACCCCGCTCATACGTAAAAGCTCGCGGCGAGCGTACCGACAATCAGCGCCCAGCCATCGACAAGCACGAACAACATGATCTTGAACGGCAAGGAGATAATTAACGGTGACAACATCATCATACCCATCGACATCAGTACCGAAGCGACGACGAGGTCGATGATCAGAAACGGGATAAAAATCAGAAAGCCGATCTGGAACGCGGTTTTCAGTTCGCTCGTGACGAATGCCGGGATCAGGACAGAGAACGGCAGATCGATGGCGACATCGGGCAGCGGATCGCCACTCAACTCGCCGAAAAGATTCAGATCCGATTCCCGGGTCTGGCCAAGCATGAATTCGCGTAGCGGTGGCGCGCCACGCTTCAGCGCTTCGCTCGCGTCAATTTCGTCGGCGACATACGGGGCGACGGCATCGGCGTAAATGCGGTCCGTCACAGGGGTCATCACGAACATTGTGAGGAACAATGCGAGCCCGATCAGTACCTGGCTGGACGGGGTCTGCGCGGTTCCGATGGCCTGACGCAGGATTGCCAGCACGATGATGATGCGCGTGAACGACGTCATTGCGAGCACGATCGCCGGCAACAGCGTCAACGCTGTCATCATCAACATGATTTGCAGCGTCAGGGTATAGGTTTGCGTGCCGTCCGCACCGGTCGTCACCGCGAACGCATCGATGCCGCTTTGCGCGGCCACCGACGGCGCCGCGCACACAAGCGCCAGTAAGGCGATGCGGCGCATCATCGACCGCTCTCGGCGCCAACCGCGGTGTGCGCCCCGGCCTGATGCATAACTTCGTCGAAAGCAGCCGCGCGCGGACGCTCGAACACATGCAGGCGTTCAATGCGCCCGGGCGATATGCCGACCAGCAGGCGCTGTTCGTCAACTTCGAGCAGTACGATGCGATCCCGCGTGCTGACGGAAATACCGTCAATAATTTTCATATTACTGCCGCTCGCCGCGTGGAGCGATTTCAATCGCTTCAATCCGGCTGCCGTCGCAACGATGAGCGCGACAACGACGAGCAACGACGCGACGACTTTCGCGAGTTGCCAACCGCCGACGGGGTCGACCGCAAGCGGCTCCGCGGCGGCTGCCGCGAAGCAGACCGAGGCGCCGCTCACAATGGCGAGCGCCTGGCAGTAATTTCTGATCCGTGGCGGCATCGTCGCTACAAGCGCTTCAGGCCAGCTTGCGCACGCGTTCGTGCGCGCTAACGACATCGGTCAGGCGGATACCGAATTTTTCATTGATCACGACCACTTCGCCGTGGGCCACGAGCGTGCCGTTGACCAACACATCGAGTGGCTCGCCCGCGAGACGGTCGAGTTCGACGACGGAGCCCTGATTCAGCTGTAGCAGGTTACGGATACTGACCGAGGTCTGCCCGATCTCCACCGACAAGGTGACGGGAATATCGAGGACGCCGTTCAGATCAACCTGCTCACCACTGCTACCGCCAACGTTATCTGCCTGCAGATTATCTATCGGCGCCTGTGAGACGGCGCCATCTGCCGCTCCGCTGGCGGCTTCGAGCGTGGCGGTGTCGGCACCGTCTTGTTGTTCCACTTCACTCATTTCATCGATTTCCTTTAGTGTTTATCCCGACTTGCGAAAGCACCGCCGTGGCGGACGGATTCCACCACTTTCAGTGCGCAATTGCCCCGCGAAGCGCCGAACTTCGCCTCGAATACCGGAATGCGCCCGACACAGGCGACTACTGTGTCGGGAATCTCCACCGAAAAAATGTCGCCTGGCTGCATCTGCACGATGTCGCGCAGCGTTAATTGCGTGGTCGTCAGGGTTGAGGTCACGCGCACCCGCGCTGATTTGATCTCGTCCTGCAGGCGTTCACTCCACTGTGCATCCTGCTCGTGGCCATCGCCCTGGATACCGGCGTCTAGCAGCGCACGTATCGGTTCCAGCATCGCGTATGGCATCGTAATCTGCAGGAAGCCCGCACCCGCCTCGGTGTCGATATGAAAGTTCGATACGACGACGACGTCATTCAGGCCGACGATGTTCGCGAACTGGGGGTTGATTTCGGATTCGATGTACTCCGGCGCGATCTCGAGTACCGGTTCCCAAGCTTCCTGCAGCCCCGTGAACGTGACATCGAGCACCTTGCGCACAATGCGCATCTCCGTACCGGTAAAATCACGGCCGTCGATTTTTTGCTGAAAACGTCCGTCGCCGCCAAAGAAACCGTCCACCAGAGAGAAGACGAGCTTTGGGTCGAGCGCAATCAATGCCGTGCCTCGTAGCGGCGCAATCTTGATGATGTTCAGGTTAGACGGCATCAGCAGCGTCTGTACGTACTCGCCGAACTTCAGCACCTGAATCCCTTCCACCGAGATCACCGGTGAGCGACGCAGGATGTCGAACATCCCGATACGAAGATTACGCGCGAAGCGTTCGTTGATGAGTTCGAGCGTCGGCATGTGGCCGCGCACGATCCGGTCCTGGCTCGAGAAATCGTAGCCGTGTACGGCCTCGGGATCTGCGGGCTCTTCCGGCTCAACATCAACATCGCCGCCCTCGACGCCGGACAGCAGCGCATCGATTTCGTCTTGTGATAGCAGATCCGAGTTAGGCATTGTGGCTTACTGCATGACAAAGCTGGTGAAGAAAAGATCTTCGATGCCGCTGCCGCTCACCTGCTTCTCGACCACTGCCTGCACCTGGGCCAGCGCTTCGGCGCGCAACACTTCCTTGCCTTCGTGGGGCAACAGATCTTCGTAGAGCTGGCGCGAGAACAACAAAATGAGGTTATTGCGGATCGCCGGCATGTGCTTCATCACGGCTTCCGGAACGTCTTCGTTGTAGGTCACGACGTTCAGCTCCGCTTTGAGGAATTTCGTCTTCTGGTTCTTGTCCTGGAAATTAACCACGAATGCGGGGTCGAGCGGAATGTAGATTGGCTCGGCAGCGACGGCGGGCGCTTCTACTTCACCGGCCACGGCGGCCTCTTCGCTGCCACCCATCATGAATGCGGCGCCACCGCCGCCGAGCGCCAGCACAACGACTGCGGCGATGATGATCAGTTTCTTGTTGCTACCGCCGGTTGCTTCGGCAGGTGCTGCGGTTTCGGCCATGGGGTGCCCCCGTTAACGATTCACGAGGGAATCTGCAAACACCATGCCAGTTGGCAGACGCCTTATTATTCAGTAGGTTCCGCCGACATCGCGGGCGCGGTGCCGGGTTCTTGACGTCAAGCGAACGCGAGGTGGCGGCTAACCGTCACGTTCCCGTGTGTGCGGCGGGTGCCGCGGCAAGCTCAGGCGTAGGCGTCGATGAGACCGGCATGACTCACGCTCGGACCGTCCGCCTCGAACAGCCCGTCGTCGATGTCATCGAAAGGCAACGCCGCGACCGGATCGCTCGCTTCGTGATCTCGCTCCGGGGAGCGCTGCGGCAGCTGGTCGAAGACGGCGCCGTTGTGCAAGCGCAAGCCGGCCTGCTCGAACTGTTCACGCAATCGCGGCAGCGCTTCTTCCAGCGCGTCGCGCACGGACGAGTGATGCGCCGCGAAATGGACCGTGGCCTCGTCGTTGCGCATTGTGATGCGCATTTCAACCGGGCCGAGTTCGGGCGGGTTCACGGTAATCCGCGCGTGCTGCACGCCATCCCGGGCCATGACGGTAACCTGCTGCGTAAAGGCTTCGCCGAAGCGCGGATGATGCAGGGGCAGCGCTGAATCAGTGGCTACGAATGTTCCCTGGGGTGTGCCGCCGGATCCGACCGGGGCAGCGGCCGACACCAGCGGGTCTGCCACCACCGCGCCAAGCTGCGCCGCACCGGTGGGCAATCCCGCCTCGAGGCGCTCGCTGAGGATAGGCGTTGCCGGTGCCGTAACCGCGACCGCATCAACGGCCTGCGGCGGCAACCAGGTTTCGAACGCGGTGCTGCGCACGGCGGTGCTTGCCGTTGTCGATGTCGTTGTCGATGTCTGCATCAGGCCGGAGTAGCCCGTCGGCGTAAACCGCCGCAGGTCCAGCGGGCCGTCCGTAAGGTTCTCGCCCACTGTGGGTTGCGCCGCCGCCGTCGTATTGCGCTGTCCAGCCAGCAACTGCGCGGCGGCAACGTTCAGTGGCCGTAACGGCAGTACATTGCCGGGCGCGCCTTCTATGCGGCCAAGACTTGCCGCCGGTGCCGCCTGCTGACGCGCGCTCGTTTGAACGCTATCAAAGCCGATGCTGGCTGCAATCGCTGCGTAGGCATCCGTGTTCGAGGGCTCGGAAACGCCGAAATCAGTCGCTTTCAGTACCGATGGCAAGGCCGCGGACAATGCAATATCACTCATGCGCACCCCCGCTCGCGGCGCGCCCGCAGGGTAATGTTCGTTCAGATTTCGTGTGGCAGATCATCCTGACCGGAGTGATTGCAAGCTCCGTGCCATGGCCGCCTGAGGGTCGCAGTCAAGGCTGTGGACGCAGAATGGCTTGTCCGATGCGCAGGACGTAATCGCGCAACCGCGGCCCATCGCCTTCGTTCACCGCGACCGCGGTAATGGCAACCGGCGTGTCGCGCGGGAGTGCGAACCCCGAGATCGCGCCGACATCATTCAATGAATCGGCCTTCAGGGTGAACGTGAGTTCGAGCCCCTCGAGCCCGGCAAGCCGGTCAAGCCGCCCGTCGACGACGATCTCCGCATTGCTCTCGCGTCCACTATAGCGGCCGGTGATCGCAATTTTGAACGCTTCACCGCCGAACATCGCCGCCGGACTGCCGAGCTGACCGCTCCCGGAAAGTGGCTGTCCGCGCACGCGGGCGTCGAACGCAAGCGTCAGCGGCGCCGCCGCGCCGTCCAGTTCGAGCCGGAGCGACGTTACCGGGTACGTCGTTTCAGCGTCGGCCCAGGCACTGCGGAAACGCACGAGCGTGTGTTCGATCCTGATCCGCTCGAGATCCGGCGGTATGCGCCATGCTCTGGCCGGCGCGATGCGCGCGGCCGGCGGCGCTGACCAGTTGTTGCCGCCATCGCCGTCGGTTTCTAGGTTGACCGTGACATCGTCAAGGAACACCTGCGACACGCGCGGATTGCCGCTGAACACTCCCCACCAGTCGAGTTCGAATCGCAACCGTTCGATGCGGATGAAGTCGGCGCGGGCGGCCCATCCCGCGTTCGGGCTGCGCACACCGGCGAACTCAACCATCGGACGCAGGCCCGGAACCAGGCGCGCCGGTCCCCCGACCATCCAGGCGCGTCCCGTCCCCGTGGTGAGTGAAGACGCCACGTGTTCGCGCAAGGCTTGTGCGTCGAAGCGTGCAACGGTGAACCAGACGATGGCGCCGATGCCTAACGCGAGCGCAAGCGCTAACCCGAACAGTTTTTTCACCCGGGCAGACTCCAGATTCGATCGATTGCGCCGCTAGCGTGGTATCGCGGAATAAACATGCATCATTCTATGGTTGTGTGCGTCGGGGCGTATTGCCTCGCCCGGCAATGTGCCCACTGGTCCTCGCGTCCTCATGTTGCGGCAACCCGGCGCGGGACGTTGCAGTTTATCGTTGAGCCCGACGTCGGGCGTTAGCGGCAAGCGCGGACGCGGTGGACTACAATACCGACCCGACCCGCAGCTGAATGTTTGTGGTGCCGCCGGAGCGACGTCGCTGGTCCGCGTGCACAACATTGCACAGGTAATCGTTCTGAACAAGCCAAACGGTATTCCGACAGCCACGCGTGCCCGCGTTCTCGTTACCGGCGGCGCCGGCTTTCTCGGTTCTCACTTATGTGAACGGCTGCTCGCCGAGGGCCACGACGTGCTGTGCGTGGACAATTTCTATACCGGGTCGAAGGACAACATCGCGCATTTGTTCGACAGTGCCTACTTTGAGCTGATCCGCCACGACGTTACGTTTCCGCTCTACGTGGAGGTTGACAGAATTTTCAACCTCGCGTGTCCCGCATCGCCGATGCACTATCAGCACGATCCCGTGCAGACGACGAAAACAAGCGTTCACGGCGCAATCAATATGCTCGGGCTCGCGAAACGGGTGGGGGCGCGGATCCTGCAGGCATCCACGAGCGAGGTGTACGGTGATCCGCACGTTCACCCACAGCACGAATCGTACTGGGGCAATACAAACCCGATCGGAGAACGCGCGTGCTACGACGAAGGCAAGCGGTGCGCGGAAACCCTGTTCTTCGACTATCATCGCCAGCATCGGGTGCCGATCAAAGTGGCGCGGATTTTCAATACCTACGGCGCGCGTATGCATCCGAACGATGGCCGGGTGGTGTCGAACTTCATCGTGCAGGCCCTGCGCGGCGCTCCGATCACCATCTATGGCGATGGCGCACAGTCGCGCTCGTTCTGCTACGTCGATGATCTGATTGATGGGCTCGTGCGTCTCATGGATACGGACGCTGAGGTGATCGGACCGATGAATCTCGGTAATCCGGTTGAATTCACGATCCGCGAACTCGCCGAAACCGTCATTGAACTGACGAACTCCTCATCAACCGTCGAGTTTCAGCCATTGCCGAGCGATGACCCGCGACAGCGTTGTCCCGACATCGCCGCGGCGCGCGATGCACTCGGCTGGGAACCGCGGACAGCGTTACGCGCGGGTCTTGCGCAGACGATTCGTTACTTCGAGGAACAGCTCACAGCCGGACACTGGCGCACAATCGGCTAGACGCGATCTCAGCGCGGCTTGCCGTGGGAGCGGTCGTCGATCTCGCGTTGCAGTCGCGCTTCCTCAGTGCTCCGTTCGAGCTTTTGCTCGCGACCGGCAACGCCGTCGAGCGCATTCGCGCGTTGCTGGTGCGCCATCCACGAATCGCGCGCGAGCGTCCGACGTTGTTCAATTTGCCGGATCTTCAGCTGCAGCCCATCGATCACCCCGTCGACCTGATGGATGAAGGCGCGTATTTTCTGCGCCTCGGCGCCGTTCATCGGCGTTGCCGAGTTACAGCGCAGAGATGCGCGATACTCTTCGCGGTAGGTCGTCAGTTCTCCCAACTGCTTGTGGTAGCGTTCGAGTTCGGACTGGACTGCCGACAATGATTCGGCAGCGGCGCGCTCATCACGCCGGGAAATCATGGCAATCCGCTGCATGCGTTGCGATCGGGTCACGGCTGGGCTCCATCATCTGACGGTGTGGCAAGCATTTGCTCAAGCGAAGTGCTCGCGCGTTCGATGTCGACCGCTTCGCCCATATTCTGCGACAGGAATGCGTCGAAGATACGGTGCAGGTCAACGGCGCGGTCGAGATCCGGGTTCGATCCACGCTGGTAAGCGCCGACGTTGAACAAGTCACGGTTCTGTTCGTACAGCGTGTAGTAATGCCGGAAGCGCTTTACGAGTTCCTGCTGGGACGGTGCAACGACCTGCGGCATCGTGCGGCTGATCGAGGCTTCGATATCGATCGCGGGATACAGACCACGCTCCGCGAGGGTGCGCGACAACACGATATGGCCATCGAGGATCGCGCGCGCGGACTCGGCCACCGGGTCGTTGTTGTCGTCTTCCTCGGTAAGCACGGTGTAGAACGCCGTGATCGATCCCTGTCCCGCCGTACCGGTACCGGCGCGCTCGACGAGTTGTGGCAGACGCGCAAACACCGACGGCGGGAAACCCCGCGTTGCCGGCGGCTCACCGATCGTGAGCGCGATTTCACGTTGCGCCTGCGCATACCGGGTGAGCGAATCCATCAGCAGGAGTACGTGCTTGCCTTGCGCGCGAAAATACTCGGCGATGCTGGTTGCGATCGACGCGCCATGCAGGCGCATCAGCGGCGGGTTGTCGGCCGGAGTGGCGACAACAACCGAACGCGCGAGACCTTCCGGCCCGAGGATGTCGTCGATGAATTCCTTTACCTCGCGACCTCGTTCACCGACGAGCCCGACGACAATGACATCCGCGTCCGTGTAGCGGGTCATCATGCCAAGCAATACACTCTTGCCGACGCCGCTGGGTGCGAACAGGCCCAGGCGCTGACCGCGCCCCACTCCCAGCAGCGCGTTGATCGAGCGCACCCCAACGTCGAGCTGCTCGCGGATCGGTGTCCGTTGCAGCGGATTCATCGGCGTGCCATATAACGGCCAGCGGCCGGCCAGACGCAGCGGCCCGCCGTCGTCCAGTGGCTGTCCGGCGCCGTCAATCACGCGCCCGAGCAGACCCGCACCCACTGCGACATCACCCGCACCGCCGACCGGAATGACACGCGCGTTCGGCGCCAGGCCATGCGGGATCCCGGTGGGCATGAGGAACAGGCGGTCACCGGCGAAGCCGACGACTTCCGTTTCGAGCCGCTCGTCGCGGCTATTGAACACATCACAGCGATCGCCAATCGCCGCCTGACAACCCACGGCTTCGAGCGTCAGCCCGACCATACGACTCAGCTTGCCTTCGACGACTGTCTCCGGCGGAGCGCCGAGTTCGTCAAAGTAGGGTTGCATGCGCCGCACCCAGCGCGCCGCGTGGTTCGTGTTACTGAGCACGGTCGCCCTCGCGTTCGCCGCCGAACATTTTCGACACGATCGCCGCGAGCCGGGATTCCACCGAGGCGTCGATGCGCGACGCTTCGGTTTCAACAATACAACCGCCACGGGTTACGAGGGGATCAGGTTGCATTCGCCAGCTACGCGATTCTTCGCCGATCGCGAGTGCGCTTTCGACAATTTCAATATCCTCCGGGTGCATGCGTATCCTCGGGTTGCGCGCAGCTACCGGCAGGTGCTGCATGGTGTCGCGCACGACGGCGACAATCTCACCGGGATCAATTTTCAGCTCGCGGCGCACGAGGTGTTTCGCAATCAGAATTGCGAGTTCCGCCGTCGACCCGACGACTTCATCGTCGAGCGCGTTGAGAGGTTCCGCAAGCGTGTCCACGAGTCCGGCGAGATGCGCAACTTTCTCCGCAATCTCGCTCTCGCCGGCCGCCAGGCCGTCGGCGTAACCCAGCGCACGGCCCTCATCGTAAGCCTGCTGGTGCAGGGCTTCGAGCGATTGCGCCGTTGGCGCCTTGACGGTGGAAATATTGCCGGCGTCGGTGACGACCATCCCTTCCATCAAGGGCAGGTCGAACGCCTTGACGTCGACACCATGGATCCTCGTTGCGCGGGCGCTGGCCATCAGACCATTTCCTCGCCACCCGGACCACCGAGACTGATCGTGCCTTCATCGGCGAGGCGCTTCGCGATCGTAAGGATCTCCTTCTGCGCGATCTCCACTTCGGAGAGTTTGACCGGCCCCTTCGCTTCGAGATCATCGCGCAGCATATCCGCGGCGCGCGATGACATGTTCGCGAAGATCTTCTCCTGCAGCAGTTCGTCGGTGCCTTTCAGTGCAAGAACCAGCGCGTCGGTCGATACTTCTCGCAACAGCGACTGGATACCGCGGTCGTCAACGTCCGCGAGATTCTCGAAGACGAACATCAGATCCTGAATGCGTTCCGCGAGTTCCGGATCGCTTTCCATGATTTGCTCGCTGATCTCCGCCTCGGCCGTGCGTTCGACGAAGTTCAGTATCTCCGCCGCGACCTTCACCCCGCCGAGGTCCGCGGCCTGCCCTTTCGAGCCACCCCGCAGTTGCACTTCGAGGATGTCGTTCAGTTCTTTCATTGCCTGCGGCTGGACGCTTTCCATAGAAGCGATGCGCATGAGCAGATCGGCGCGTCCGGCTTCCGGCAGATTACTGATCACCTGCGCGGCCTGGTCGGCGTCGAGATAGGACAGCACGATCGCGACGATTTGCGGATGTTCATAGCGGATCAGTTCGACCACGCTGCGCGGGTCCATCCACTTTAGTGACTCAAGACCCTTGCTGCCGCCGCCGGCAAGGATGCGGTCGATCATCGCGCTGGCTTTCTCTTCCCCCAGGGCGTTCGTCAACACCGTGCGGATGTACTTGTCGGATCCAATCCCGATCGGCGTTTCCTTTTGCATCCGATCGATGAAGTCCGTCATCGTCACCTCGACCATCTGCTTGGATACCTTGTCGAGATTCGACATTGCCACGCCGATCGTTTGCACGTCCCTCGGACCAAGGTGCTTCATCACTTCGGCTGCTGCCGACTCACCGAGCGTCATGAGAAATATCGCGGCTTTATCCGCGCCACTCAGGCTTGTCCCGCGGCTCATTTTTCATCCCCCACCCAACCGCGCACAACCTGCGCGGCGATCTTCGGTTCCTTGTTGACGTAATCGCGGACGCCTTCGACGTCGCGCGGCAGTTCCGGTCCCTTGATCATGGGATGGGACGGTTCGTCTTCGCCTGGTGGCGGCGCCAGCGCGCCGCCTTCGCTCCGGGTACCCGGTCCCGCGCCGCCGTCGCCACCGGGCAAGGCGGCCAGGGTGCCGTCGGCCCCTACCGCATACTGCCCGTCAACCTGGCCCGGGGTCCGCACGAGCGTTCGCATCGCCGGGCGCAACACACCGAAGACGAGGAACAATACGAGCAAGGCGCCCAGCACCTGTTTGCCGACGTCCCACACCCACGGTTGTTCCCACAGCGGCTGCTCCGGTAACGGTTCCGGTGCCGACGGAGCGACAAAGTCCGCGCTCATGACACTCACGGTGTCGCCGCGTGTTGGATCGAAGCCGATTGTTTCCTTGACCAGTGCCGTCATGCGCGCGATCTGCTCTTCGGAAAAGCCTGTCGCGGGTTTTTCCGCCGCCGCCTTCGCGGCCGCCTCTTCCGGACTTCCCGGCGCGGGCGCGGGCGCGCCGTCTTCCTCGACCGCGGTATCAGTCGCCGCCGGCGGCGGCGCCGGGCTGCGCACGACAACCGCCACCGACAGCCGCCGTATCGTGCCGAGAGAAGGTTTCGTGTGACTGATGGTACGGTCGAGTTCGTAGTTACGCGTGGTCTGCGTACGCATGGATTCCGGCTTCCCGGGCGGCGCCGTTTCAACCCCCTCACCGGTCGCATCAACGGTCGCGGCAACTTCTTCAGGCGCGCTCGCGGTCCCGGGAGGCTCGTTCGACAAGGCGCCGACGACGCCGCTGCTGCCGGCGCCGGTCCGTGATTCTTCGAGCAGCCGCTCGCTGCGTACCGCGGGCAAATCCGGATTAAAGCTCTCGCGCGTTTGCTCCGTCACGGTGAAATCGAGATCAGCGGTAACCTGGGCGCGCACACCATCCGCGCCGACGAAGGGCATGAGGATGTTTTCAATCCGTTTCATGTATTCGTTCTCGAGCCGCTGGCGATGCTCGAAGCGGCGTCCCGTGAGAACGACTTCCTCGTTACCGCCCTGATCGGTTAGCAGGTTGCCCTGCTGGTCGACCACCGTAACCCGGCTCGCAGGCAGGTTCGGTACGCTCGCGGAGACCAGGTGCGTGATTGCGCTGACCTGGTGTGATTCGAGCATGCGACCGGAATAGAGATCGAGGATTACCGACGCGGTCGGCTCGCGCTGCGAGCGCGAGAATAC
This sequence comes from Gammaproteobacteria bacterium, assembly GCA_965216305.1. Classification (GTDB taxonomy): domain Bacteria; phylum Pseudomonadota; class Gammaproteobacteria; genus UBA11873. The sequence continues at coordinate 3,114,813 of OZ244144.1, forward strand.
CGTTTGCGGCGGCAGACCGAGATGCACGCGTGCGTTGCGCACATTGTTGATGCGTGAAATCGAACGCGACAGTTCGCCTTCGATCGCGCGTTGATACCGCGCACGTTCGAGAAACTGGCTCGTGCCGAACCCTTGTTCCTCCTGCATCAGCTCGAAACCCATGCCGGCACTTTTCGGTAAGCCGGCGGCGGCGAGTTTCAGCCGCGCTTCGTGCACCTGTGAGGCTGCGACGAGAATAGCGCCGGAAACCGGATCGATGCGGTGTGCGATATCCGTCGTCTTCAGCGCGTCAGCGATTTGCGTCACGTCGCGGTCGGACAGATCCGAGTACAGCATCGAATAATTCGGCGTACGCGCCCACATCACAACATAAACGCCGAGGGCGACGCTCGCGGCAATACCGGCCAGCATGCCGGCCTGGCGCAGAATGTTCGCCGGCGTGTTGGATTGCAGGATGACTGCAGTTTCAGCCATGGTCTTTTGTCCCGTGCTTCAAGTCACTACGAAGAAATCACCGAGCGGCAGCATGCCGGCTCAGATCGGCATGTTCATGATGTCCTGGTAGGCGGATACCAGCTTGCTGCGTACCTGATTGATGGCCTGAAACGACACGTCGGCCTTCTGCGCGGCGATCATCACCTCGGCCAGATCCACACCCTTGTCGCCGCGTTCGAATGCAGTAGCGAGTTCCTTGGAGGCATGCTGGGTTTCGTTAACCTGGTCCAGCGCCTTGGCCATGAGCGCGGCGAAATCGCCCCCGGCAGACGCTTGTTGCGCTGGCGCGGTTTCGAGCGACTGCGCCTGTGCTGCCATTGCGCGCATTTGCGCCAGCACGGCGTTGATATCCATTTGACTCATATTGCCTCCCTCCTGATCTTCAACTGCTGATTTCGGCTGCCGCGTTCAGCGTCCCGGAACAGCAACGCCGGCATCACGCATACGAGCGATCTTGTAACGCAGCGTGCGCGGGCTGATACCGAGTTTTTCCGCCGCGAACTTGCGGCTGCCACGTCCTTCCTCCAGCGCGTCGAGGATGAGGCGCCGCTCATGATCTTTCAGATCATCGCCAAGTGATTCAGATTCGTCCTGTTCGTGCGCGGGTGGTGTCGGCGCCGTAATGGATTCGAACACGAGGTCGTCGACATCGATCGTGTCACCCTGGTGGATGATCGCGGCACGCTGCATAACATTGTCGAGCTCACGTACATTACCCGGCCAGTCGTAGCGCAGCAGGCGTTCTCCCGCCGCGGCGCTGATGCCGCAGGCAGTGTGTGATCCGTTCAGTGCAATGCGTCCGAGCATCGCTTCGGCGAGCGGCAGGATGTCGCCCCGCCGCTCACGCAATGGCGGCACGTGGAGCGGAAACACGTTCAGGCGGTAATACAGGTCTTCACGAAAATTGCCGGCGTTCACTTCGTGTTTGAGATCGCGGTTCGACGTGGCGACGACGCGCACGTCGAGATCGATGATGTCGCTCGAGCCGAGGCGTTCAACCTGGCGCTCCTGCAATACGCGCAGCAGTTTCGCCTGCAAACCGAGGCTCATTTCCGAGATCTCATCGAGCAGCAGGGTACTGCCCTGCGCCTGTTCGAACTTGCCCGCGCACGACTTGTAAGCGCCGGTGAATGCCCCCTTCTCGTGTCCGAACAACATGGCTTCGAGCATGTTATCGGGAATTGCCGCGCAGTTAATCGCGACGGGTCTGCGCGCCGCGCGCGGGGAGTGTGCATGGATCAGCTCGAAGAACTTCTCTTTGCCGACCCCGGACTCGCCCGTAATCATGACCGCGGCGTCGGTGGCGGCAACTTTCAGCGCGAGATCGACCACGGCCCGCGTACGTGAATCTTCCGCGATCATGCCCTCGACCGGCGCGACCGCATCGGTCTCGACCCATCGATCGATATGTCCGAGCAGTACCTCGGCTTCGAACGGTTTGACGAGGTAGTCTGTTGCACCCTCGCGCATTGCATCAACGGCAGCCTGGATGGAACCATATGCCGTCATCAGTACGACCGGAAGGCCGCGGTCGCGTTTGCGGATTTCGCGCAACAGCGCATTGCCGTCGAGAGGCTGCATCTGGATATCGCTGATCACAAGGTCGATATCGTTGTCATCGAGCAGATTCAACGCCGCATTGCCGTGCGCCGCCGGCAATGCGGTGTAACCCGCCATCTGGGCCGTATCGCACAGCGCTTCACGTAACGTGTCGTCGTCTTCGACGATGAGGATATTCGTAGCGGAATTAGCGTTCATAGTGCATTCATTGCGGTCGGTTCGACGTGGGTTGCGGCCGCGGCATCGGCTGTTGCCGGCAGCGGCAGACTGAGGACGAAGCGGGCGCCCGGAACTACGGTCTGTTCGAGCTTGAGGTCGCCGCCATGAGCGCGGGCGATCGACCGTGCGACAGCAAGGCCAAGACCGGTACCACTGCTCGTGGTCGTGAAAAACGGTTCGAACACGTGCTCGGCGGCGTGATCCGCGATCCCCGGCCCGTTATCTTCGATCCCGATCTGGACAAGCGAATCGCTAACCGTGACATCGATCGCAACCTGTCCGCAGCCGTTCGTCGCGGTGCGGGCGTTATTGATCATGTTCAGCATCATCGATACGAGCGCATCGGTATTGCCGAGAAGCGTTAGCTCCGGCACCTCGCTGACGAGCACGCAACGAAATTCGCTCGCCGGCGTATTTGATTTTACGTTCGCGAGCAGTCGCTCGAGGAGCGCGCCAAGGCAGAACGCTTCGGCGTCGAGTTTGCCACCGCGGGCATACGTGAGCATGTCTTCAACCAGCCGTTCGAGTTGGCGCATCGCGTCCAGCGCTCGCCCCGCCGTGCGCGCGGCGCGGTCGTTACCCGCGACGTGCATACCCAGATTGGAGGTATGCAGCATCGCTGCCGCGAGCGGCGTGCGGATCTGATGTGCGAGCGCGGCGGCGAGTTCCGTTTTCGCCGACAAGCGCCGATGATGGTTGAGCAACTCCTGCAGGCGTCGCGTTTCTGTCACATCCTTGATCAGGAGGATCTGGCCGGGCTCGTGGTTAAGCGGCTCCGTTGCAATGTTCACGCGGCGCCCGTCCTTCAGGGAGATATCGTGGCCGTCATCCCATTGCGGTTCGAATACCTGGTTCACCACGTCGACCCAACGCTGGCCGGAGTCGATTGATCCGAGCAACTCGCTCGCCGCCGGGTTGAACTCAGCGATGCGTCCGGCGCCATCGAGTACGACAACCCCGGCCGGCAGCGTCGCCAGCAGGTTTGCGAGGCGACCCGCGAGGATTTCCTTTTCACGCAACTGCTGTAGTTCAGCGGCGCGTGCGCTGTGCAGCTCCGCGGTGAGTTTCGCTACCTGGCCTTCGAGCGTCTGATAGAACTCGGCGAGTTTTGATGACGCGGCTTCGAAGTCGGCAAATGCCGCTTCGAGTTGCAGCGGATTGGAAAGATCGTGTGCTCCCATACCTGCCCTGAGATCCGGTTATTGTTGACGCTCGGAATGCCTGAACGTCTGTTAACCGAGTTAGAGCAAGTTGTGTGCCATATCGCTATGTTGCTGATTTTAAAGCTTACCGTCGCCGCGGCTCAGATCCCGCGGCGCCACTTCGTCAAAGACCCGACACCTCGTCTTGACGCTGAAGCCCGAGCTTGCGCATTTTCTCGACGAGGGTCGTGCGGCCCATCTGCAGGCGTTTTGCCGCGTGCGCCACCACCCAGTTGGAATCGTCGAGCGCCTGCCGGATCAGGTTCGACTCGATCTGTGTCATATGTTCTTTCAGATCGATGCCAACCCGCGGCAGGCTCACCATGGTCGGATCCGCGCCCAGCGGTGCCGTATGCGGCCGCCGTTGCGGGTCACTCACCGAGCCGTCCAGGGGGCGGTATTTTTCCGGCAAATCGTGGAGATCGATTGTGCCGTTCGGGTACAGGATCGACAGCCGCTCGATCAGATTCGCCAGTTCCCTGACATTGCCGGGCCAGTTGTACTGGCTCAGCGATTCGATGCACGAGGTGGTAAGCCGGATGCTGCCGCGTCCTTCGTGATCGAGGCGCTCCACGAGATCATTGATCAGCAGCGGCAGATCTTCGGTACGCTCGCGCAGCGGCGGCGTATCGATGGGGAATACGTTCAGCCGATAGTACAGATCCTCGCGAAAACGGCCTTCGTTGATCGCATCTTCAAGATTCACATGGGTTGCCGCGAGGATCCGCACATTGACGCTGATGCACGTATTGCTGCCGACGCGTTCGAACGTGCGTTCCTGTAACACACGCAGCAATTTCACCTGCATCGACAGACTCATGTCGCCGATTTCGTCGAGGAACAGCGTGCCGCCGTCGGCCATTTCGAAGCGTCCCTGGCGCGACGTAATCGCGCCCGTGAAGGCGCCCTTTTCATGTCCGAACAACTCGCTCTCGAGCAGATCCGGTGGAATTGCACCGCAGTTCAGCGGCACAAAGGGTTTGCTCCGTCGCCCCGAGTGGTGATGGACGTGACGCGCGACGACTTCCTTGCCGGTGCCGGATTCGCCGACGATGAGTACGTTCGCGTCGCTGCGTGCGACCATTTCGATCATGTTCCTGACGCGCTGGATGCCATTGCTGCTACCGACAAGGTTGCGGAATAACTCCAGCGAGCGCGGCGATGCGCCCTGATGACGGTTTTCCCGGTAGGTGTCGACTTTCTGCAGCGCGGAGTCGAACGTATCGCGGCGCAATGGCAGATCGATTTTTGCCAGTGCACCGCTTTCGATGTTCTTGTCGATCGCAACCGGTCGGGATTGGTCAACGAGCAGCACCACCGGCGTGTACGGGTCGGCAATCTTGATTTTACGAAATGTCTCGAGCAGGCTTTTCGCCGAGCCACAATTGCCGAGCAGAACCATGTGCGGCGGATTTTTCGTGTCCAGCGCGCTACTCCACTCGCCTTGAGCGTGAAAGCGATTCGCCGTCAGGTTCAGAAACTGCAATATTTCAGTTACGTGCGCCGCCACGTCTTCGTCGTTTTCGACGACCAGTACGGATGTTTCGGTCATGGTCTTGCGATTCCCTCTCCGGTGGCCGCCGAGGGCCGGTCCAGTCGCTCAATGCATGAGCCGGCAACGCCAGGAACGCGTCACCGGAAACGGAGAGGATAATAGTTACTGAGTTATTCTCAAGCGGCACTAACGACCACATCGTATCTATTTGTTTTTATGGGACGTGCACGTCAGTATTTTGACGCCGCATGAACTCAGGTACGCCCTGGCGTGAGTGAATGCCGGTGGCGGAGGAAAATGTAACGCTCAAGTTCGTCGCTCACCGCGGGGTCCAACGGTCCGAAGCGAAGCGTCACATCCTGTTTACCGTCGGCCCCGGCGCGCGCTTCGCTGACCGTTGCCGGCAACTGCAGGGCACGGGGAAGTTCCGCGCTCGGATATAGCTCCACGAGCACTGCGGCACCGGTTTCGACCGCGGTTGCGAGATTTGCCGTCAGGGATTCGGCGCTCAGAGTGACCCGGCACCGGGGTGGCAGCTTCGATTGTGCCGCAACGAGCGATCCGACCATCGCCACAAGCAGATCGATTTTTGCTTCCAGGCGTGCGAGATCGGATCCGGAGTCTGTGGTTTGCGCGTCGCCGCTTTCGCTGCGTGCGCCGAGCGCGAGCAGATTGAGCGTTCGCAGAAATTGTACGGCCGCCGTGAAATCGATCGCGGTTTCCCCTGGCGCGTGCAGCGCAAGCGGGATCTCCGTGGTGATACTGAGCATCCGTGCGCGCTTCGAATTGCGCCGACGGCCTTATCCGGCCGTGCGGTAGGCGACGACGGCTTGCTGCCGCTGATTGTGCTGTTTCAGTTGCCGCCCGATTTCGTCGCGCGCCTCCGCGAGTCGCCGCGCGATCGAAGCAGTAGCTTCCAGTGCGTCGTCGAGGATAGCGCGAACGTCCGCGCCACCACAAGAGAGGGTCGCCGCCGGCACGCCTTGCAGCAGTTTAGTGCGGGCTTCGTCAAGGCGTTGCACCTCGGCCCAGCGGCTATGCTCCGCGGCGTCGAGCATCGCCGATGTCATTTCGCGAAGCGCCGCAAGTTCCTCACCTTGCTCGGTCGCTGGATAATCCCGGGAATCTGTCATCTTCCGATCCGGTTCGATCAGATTGTCGCCGCGAGGGGATCCGGCGTTTCTGCTGATTCGATGCCATCCCAACCGGCCTTGATTTCGCCGAGCAGACTTACCACTTCGTCAATCAGGCCGACATCACTGCGTGCGTTCGCGAGCGCGAGTTGACGGCACATGTATTCGTACAGCCCATCGAGGTTTGCGGCGATTTCGCCGCCATCTTCCAGGTTGAGACTACCGCGCAGACCACCGATGATCGCGATGGCCCAATCGATGTTTTCGCACTTGCCGACGATATCGCCGCGCTCGGTGCACGTGCGGGCGACACGCATTTTTGCCAGCGCGCCGTTGATCAGCATCTGAATCAGTCGGTGCGGGCTTGCCGATTCGATCTCGGTCCGCACACCGAATTGCTGATATGCGGATATTCCAGCGCTGAGATCGCCTTTAGATGTTCTCATATTCTCATCCTTATCCTGCGTGCGCGGCTCGGGCGACCAGACGATGCGTCAAAGCCGGTCCACGTCTGTTAAGTATTACTTGTCGGCTGTAGCAGTGATAACTGTTGGCTCAGAAAATTGCCCGAAACCTGAAGTTGTGCCACCAGCGTATCGAGTGAGTTGAATTCTTTCAGCAGACGCGCTTCGAACGATTCTATCCGGCGCGTCATTGATTCCCGGCTGATTCCGATGCTGTCGATTCGGCGGTTCAAAGAATCCGTCTTGCCATCGATGAAGCCTTCGAAATCAACCAGTCCACCAAGTACGGATTCGAGTTTAGGGATCAGGCCCTGGTCCGGGTCGGCAAAGAGATTCGCGACGGAATCACGATCCGAGTTCAGCGCATCGAGCAGCTCCGAACTGTCGAGATTAAGTTTGCCGTTCTCCTGCGACGCTTCGCCGAGCACAAACGTACTGCTGATCCCGATTTCATAGATCGATCCGTACGTTCCATTATCCGACAGGGGTGAGTTGAAAACCTGGCGGATCTGATTCTCGATCGCAAACAGGCTGTTCGCGTCGTCGTTGAGCGCGCCTTCGCGCAGTGAGCGTATCGTCGTCAACACCGTATTGTAGGCGTCGACAAACGTTTGCACGGAATTCTGCACCGCGGCCGTGTCTTCGGTCACGTTGAGCGTCGAGGTCCCCGCGCCGACGAGATTGATGGTCACACCCTGGACCACGTCCTTAATCGTGTTCGACGACCGCGTTGCGGTGTACACACCGTCGACGGACAGGACCGCATCGAGATCGGCGGCGGTAACGGAAAGGTCACCGTCTCGATCGGTATTCAAGGTCGTTAACGAAAAGGGATCCGGGCCGCTGTAACTCGTGGTGACGAAATTATCGCTGCCGGTATCGTTAGCACTGAGGAGTAGCCGGCTGCCTAGATCGTCTTTGAGAATCGATGCCGTAACCCCCGTGTTGCCGCTGGACTCGTTAATCAGATCGCGCACTTCGGCGAGCGTTTTACCGCCGAATTCGATGTCAAAACTGTCGCCGTCCTGCGTGATCGTAAGGGTATCGCCTTCGCTGCCGATGGTGGTGGTATCCGTATCGGCGAAGAAGCTGTTTGATCCAAGCCGATGATTTTCGGCAATTCGGTCTACCGTCAGCGAATAGGTGCCCCTGGCAGCCGTGGTACCCGCGCTCGCGCCGAACACGTCCTCGTCCGAGGATGACGCTTTCAGCGCCCGGAAATCACTGAGCGTATTAACGGAGTTCAGACTGCTTTCGAATGTAGACAGCGCACTGCGCAGCGAGCCATATGCGCTGATTTGCGCCTGGAACTCGACTTCCTGGGTTGCCAGACGGACCAGTGGTTGCTGTTCAATCGCGACGAGTTGTTCGACGAGCGACGAAACATCGAGTCCGGAGCCTAATCCGGGCGAACTGATCATCGAAGCAGGCGCCCGCCTGCCGCGACGTCAGACAAACTGTTACCTGGCTTACGCATGTTCAGACACCAGCACGCCAGTGACTTCATCCAGCGCATCTGCCACCTGCAGGGCCACTTCGCTCGGAATCTGCCGGATCACCTTGTCCGTCTCCTTATCGACAACACTGACAATCGGTTTGCCGTGTCGTTCGTCAATCGTGAATATCAACGCCCGCGTTGTCTGCTGAATATTACGATTCAGTTCCTCGACCACCTTCGTCAGCGACTCACGCTCGGGTTCCTCGTCCTGCGACGAGTTATCCGTATTCGCGGCAATCGCGGCGGTGACCACCCCCCTGTCGTCAACATCAGCAGTTCGCCCAGGCGACCCTGTGGTCGACACCGGCTTTGCGGTTTCTTGCTGCGGCGACGACACAGGCGGATGCACCTGACGAACCCCGCTTATCATTGATACGAATTTAGTGTCCATATCGTGTTACCTCACGGTGGAACCACAGGCGCCATCGCGGTTCGATGACGCCCGTGGTATCAACCTTTATCTCACTATTCTCTCGACATCCCTATCGATCGAACTAACCCAGGAGTCCCAAGACCAACTGCGGCAGGGAGTTAGCCTGTGCAACCTGGGAGATACCCGCCTGCTGCAGGATTTGGGCACGCGTGAAGCGCGCGGTTTCCTGTGCGAAGTCGGCATCGATGATGCGTGATCGTGCGGCGGTGAAGTTTTCTGCACCAATCTGCAGGTTCGAAATCGTGCTCTCGAGACGGTTTTGAATGGCACCGAACTCGGACCGAAGATTACTGACCTGAGACAGGGCAAAGTCGATCGTCCGCAACGCCGCAGTCGAATTTGTCGCGGTGAGAACGTTCACGCCGTTGACGACTTCATCGGCAAACGTATCGTCAATCGTGGCGAACCCGGTTGTGCCGGCGGTGTTATCGAAGGTACCCGCCAATGTAATGGCATCGCCGACATCTCCGGAGAACACAATTCCGGCGAAGAAGTCTTCGTCACCCCCGAGCACGTCTGAGCCACCGTTCGTGCTGCCATCCACGAGTTCAATATCACGCCCGTCAGACGTGAGCACAATCGCACCGCCATTGTTCGTTGCCGTAACGCCGGTCGCATCGGAAGAACTGTTGATGGAAGCGACAACGTCATCTACCGCTGCGCCTGCACCGATGTTGATATCGACGCCGTTCAGCGACACGGTTTGTGCCGACGCATTCGAGCTATAGGTCAGATCACCGGAAGTTGTCGTCGTTTCGGCGGACGCGAGCACATCCGACGTCTGGAACACGTCGTTGATGGCGGAGACGACGTCCGTCACGGAATCACCGGCAGAAAGGCCGGAAAGGTCGACTGCGGCACCGTTTACGGTGACATCGTCAGCGCCGATCAGCGCATCCAGCGCGGTACGGCTGATCGAACCGGATTCAACCACACGCGCACCGAGTTGCTGGCCCCGTGCGTCCACACCCGTGACGCTCAGGGTCTGGTTTTGATTCGCGCCAATCTGAAACGTCAGGGTGGCGAGCGAACCGTCAAGGATGTCCTGACCGTTGAACTGCGTGGCGTTCGAGATACGGTTAACTTCCGACAGTAGCTGCTGGACTTCGTTGTTCAGCGATTGACGGTCCTGCGGGGAGTTCGTGTCGTTGATCGACTGCACCGCGAGTTCCCGGACCCGCTGCAGGGCGTCGGAAATCGTCGACAGGGCGCCTTCCGCCACCTGCGAGAACGACACCCCGTCGTTCGCGTTACGTACCGCCTGGTCGAGGCCGCGGATCTGGGTGCTGAAACGGTCGCTGATACCGAGTCCGGCAGCGTCGTCTTTCGCACTGTTAACCCGGAGACCAGACGACAGACGCGTAATGGAAGTGGTGAGTTCCGACTGAGAACGATTCAGGTTGCGCTGAGTCGTCAGGGAAAGGATGTTGCTGTTAATTACTTGCGGCATGAGTCGTGCTCCTGCTCGGGACGCTGTGGCCAGTTACGCATTTGAACTCTCAATTTTGCGCCGCAAGGCGCGGGCCGGCTGGCCCGCTGATCCGGATCCCGTTTATTGCCGGCATCCGAATGCTTATTTACCGTGCACGATCTGGCCACAGAGTCGTTACACACTGGCCGATATACCCATCATCGTGGCTATTTACGGCCTCCAGTCCCCGCTATCGGCGGCCATTGGGGGAACTTGAGGGGCATTAGAGAAAATTAAACAAACTGAGACCCTGGACCCGCACAAAGGCGGCCTGTGCCGCCTGCAGGGCGTTCGATTCCTGGGCCAGGCGGCTGACCGCCTCGACGAGATCCGCGTCCTCGAGCCGCGATCGCACCGTATTGAGCTGCAATCGCAGATCTTCATTCGCCACGCGCTGCGACTCGATACTATTGCGGCGCGCACCCACTATGCCTTGAACTTCGCGAAAACGATCCATGGCCTGATCGATATCACCCAGCGCACGATCGAGATCGTTCTGAAACACCGCCGCGTCTGCGGCGAGCGCGGTTGGTGACTCGAGCGTGGCGATCAGTCGATCCACCGTTTCGAATACGGACTGGTTCTGACTGGGACCAACGAGAAACTCGTCGCCCGCCGCCGGCGTACCGGCAAGGGTCAACTGAATACCGTTGAACGTTATCGCGGCGCCGTCGGTATAGGTTTGCGCTGCGAGCACGGTTGCGCCGGTCGTATCGTTGATCACATCGTAAGTGCCCGGTGCGGTGAACGTGATGCGAAAATCGTGCGCCTGGTAAGCGGAGCTGTCGATCACACCACCCGGAACGATCCGGGCGCTGCCGGTATTTCCCGCCCCGAGATCCGTGACGTAGGTGCCGTTCCCATTGCGGATCGCGGCAAACGCATCAAAGCCGGTGAAGCCGTCCGTGACGGTGCGGAATTCGCTGATCTTGATTTCCCGATTCGTCTGGTCACCGTTGTAGACGACGCTGCCCGTTGGGTCGGTCGTGAACGCCTGCGCATCGACGAGCGTACCGGAGAAGATATACTCGCCCGCGGCATTGCGGGAATTCGCGAGGCTCTTCAGTTCATCGAGACGTTGACTGACTTCCGTCGTGATGGATCGACGGTCGGCATCAGTGAGGATCGTGTTCTTGCCCTGGATCGCCAGTTCGCGGATCCGTTGCATCACGTCATTGGCCGAAGCGACAGCGCTTTCGGTTTGTTGCAGATTCAGTTCGGCGAAGTCCGCGTTGCGGTCGTACTGCTCCGACGCCGCGACGCGTTCGCTGATCAGCAAAACCTGGGCCGCTGCCACCGGATCGTCCGCCGGGTTATTGATTTTCAGTCCGGTCGATATCTGGGTTTGGAACTTCGCCGTATTCTCCTGCAGACGAAACATATTGTTCAGCGCCAGATCAAATCGCTGGGCGTCGGAAATTCGCATCGTTACCTCCTCACCGCTGCGAGCAGCGATGCAAATGTTTCGTTCGCAATCGAAATAACCTGGGCCGCGGCGGTGTAAGCCTGCTGGAACCGCAGCAACTGGGCCGCCTCTTCGTCGAGATTCACGGCCGACAGCGAATCGCGCGAGGCCTGTGCGTTTTCCCGCAACACACCCATCGCATCACGACTCAGTTGCAATTCCTGGGTTTTCGATCCAACCCGCCCCACGAGCTGACTGTAGGATTCCTGATACGTCGTGCTCGCACTGTCGAGAAATTTCGTCAACTGCAGTTCCGAAAGCGCGAGCCCGTTGCCGTTATCCCCGGCCGCGCCGGCGTTCGCACTCACGCTGAACGTATCACCGGGCTCGGGACTCCCGCTTAACTGTACGCGCCATCCGTTGATGTCGATGTTTGCACCACTCGTGTAGGCGATCATCGGCCCGGCGCCGTTTACCTGATATGTCGTAGGCGGATCGTTGAACACGATCTGCGTCGTCGTCAGCAGATTCGCATCCGTCACGTCGAGGACGGCGGGCGCGGAGATTTTCCCGGAGCCGATGTTCGCAGCAGCCGCGCTCGAGCGGTTTGGCCGTGCGAGCGCAAGTTCGCGCGGATCCGTGATAGCGACACTCATGTTCCGGGCGATGGATTTCGTCGGTTGCACGAGATAGACATCGCCGGCGGCGGGTGCGCTGGTCACCGTGATCGTAATGCCATCCACGCTGAACGGTCCGCCGCCGCTCAATGTCTGCGTTGTATTGTCCGCGAGATTCAGCAGCGTGAAATCCGTCCCGTCATGGGACAAGCGATAATCCGCCGTCGTCAGCGAACCGATATTGGCCGTATCCAGCGCGACGCTGATGCTGCCACTGTTGGCCGGGTTCGCGCTGACATTCGGGGCCCCGATGGTGAAGAAGTCACCTCCGAACGCGTCATTCAGGTCGAGCCCCTCGCGATGTTGTTCGTTGAACGTAACCGCGAGCGTCGCGGCGAGTCGTCCAATCGCGTTACGCGAGGGTTCGAGTACATCATCGCGAAAGTCGAGCGCGGCACCCAGTTCTCCGTTCGTAATCGCCTGGCTGATGATCGAGGGCGCGCCGCCACCGGTGGTCGCGATTTCCAGGCGCGTACCATCAAGCGGATCGGGAACCGTCACGAGCGGGATACTCGTCACGTCCGCAACCACCGCCTGGCCTGCGCCGATGAACACGTTCAACGCGCCGTTCTCCTGCGTCAGCGTCGTCACCCCGGTCAGCTCCGACAGATCCTGAACAAGCCGGTCACGCTGATCAATCAGGTCGTTCGGCGGCTCGCCCGTACTCGTTCCCAGCGCGCGCATGATCTGATCGTTGATATCGGCGATCGCGCTCGACAAGCTGTTGATGCGCGTAACACTGGATTCAATCGCACCGTTCAGATCCCGCGCGATCGCGCCGAAGCGGCGGTCGAGGTCGCTGAAACGGCTGGCAAACGAGCGTGCGGAGTTCAGCGCCACCTCGCGCGTCGCCGTCGATGCCGGGTCGCCATTTGCATCGTGCATTGCGGCGAAAAAACCCTCGAGCGCCGCGGTCGCCGTACCGTCACCAAGCAATGAATCAATCTCGGCGGCATAGTTCGCGTATGCCGAGGCTTTCGCTTCGTTCGCCGTGGCGGAGCGTAATTGCCCGATCAAGAACTGATCGGCGATGCGACTGATTTCGGAAATACGCACCCCGTTACCCACGTAACCGGCGCTGATCGCCTGTGGCGGTGCCTGGTTCAGTTCAACACGTTGCCGCGAGTAGCCGTCTGTATTGACGTTCGAGATATTGTGGCTCGTTGTGCCAAGTTGCCGTTGCGCCGCTGACAATGCCGAGACGCCGATATTGAAGATGCTCGCCATAGTGATCTACCCGCTTGAGCCCTAGCGTTCGGCGTACATGGAGCGCGCAACGATCTGATCACGCACCGCGAGGATCTTGTCCGCATAGCGCGGGTCGGTCGCGTAGCCAGCGTCGGCGAGACCGGTGGCGAAGCGCTCCGGGTTGCCACCATGCTGCAGGGCGCCGGCATAGCGCGGCCGCGAATTGAGAAAGTCCACGTAGTCCTCGAATGCTGCGGCGGCATCCGGGTAGGCGCGAAAATCGGCGTTCACCCGGAGCGCGCGACCATTGATAAATTCATGCGTGCGCACGCGAGCGACATCACCCTCCCAATCCGATCCGGCCTTGATGCCGAAGTAGTTGTACGAGTTCGTTCCGTCCGCTTTCGTGATCGTATGCTTGCCCCATCCGCTTTCGAGCGCGGCCTGGGCGACGATGACTTCAGGTTCGAGACCCAGTTGCTCGGCGGCACGGCTTGCCAGCGGTCCGACGGCACTGAGGAATCCCGCAACAGTCGGCTCCGCGGCGGCATCGGCGCCAGCCGCGCGTGTGCCGCTCTCCGCCGCAACCGGACGTTCCGGCGTCGCCACCGGCATTGGCGCCGGCGCGATGGTGCGGCGGGGTGGCAACATCAGTTCGCGCGGCGTCTCATCGGCATCGCCGCCGAGCAATTGTTCCTGCAACAGCGGCGCGAAACCGAGACCGCCCTGTTGCGCCATCTCGAGCGCCACCTGGGAATCCATCATTTCCTGATAGAGCTGCAGTTCATTGCTGTCGAACAAGCCGCCCTCGGGAGTCGCATCGCGTGCTGCTTTCAGCATCATCTGGATAAACAGCGCCTCGAACTCTTCGGCAACCTTCGCGAACGCGGCATCCTTGTCGGCTCGCGCATCGGCGCGCAATGCACTGAAGCGCGAGATATCCGTTGCGGCGCTGACGTGAGCGAAGTTGTTCATGCGATCTCCATGCTGCGGGTGGCCTCGGCGCCACTCGAACATTCACTATGCACACGCAATGCCAACTGCAGGAAAACCCGAACAGCCCATAACAATCAGTCACATAGCGGAGGTCGGCACGGGAGTGTCGGGCGCGGGCGGCAAACAGCTGCCGCCCTGGAGGCAGCCTTGCCTGCCGCCGCGATATCGCCGGCAGGCGCGCCGCACAACGGGGGCCCTAGATGACGATGAGTTCGGCGCGCAGGGCACCGGCTTCTTTCAGCGCTTCGAGAATCGCGACGAGGTCGCCGGGCGCCGCACCGACGTTGTTTACCGCCTCGACGATGCTGTCGAGTGACACCCCGGGATTGAACAGGAACATACGGCTTTGTTCCTGTTCCACATCGATCGACTGTTTCGGCACGACAACCGTGTTGCCGCCCGACAGCGCCTCCGGCTGGCTCACAATCGGATCGTTGGAAATCGTCACCGTCAGGCTGCCGTGCGTCACCGCGGCCGCGGTCACCCCGACCTTCGATCCGATGACAACCGTACCGGTGCGCGAATTGACGATAACGCGCGCGGGCGCCTGCCCCGGATCGACCTCGATGTTCTCGAGGATCGACATAAACGCAACGCGTTGCGACTGCGCCACGGGCGCGAGAACCCGCACCGAGGATCCATCCACCGCGACGGCCGAATTCGGGCCCAGCGTTTCGTCAATCGCCTGGGCCATGCGGTTCGCGGTCGTGAAATCGGAGCGATGCAGGTTGAACGTGAGGAACTCTGCGTTCAGGAAAGCCGTCGGCACCTCGCGTTCAACCGTGGCCCCGTTCGGGATCCGGCCGACGCTCGGCACATTGACGGAAATGCTCGAGCCATCGCTGGTCGAGGCGCCAAAGCCACCAACCACGAGGTTGCCCTGCGCCATCGCATAAATGCCACCGTCCGCACCTTTCAGCGGTGTCATAATCAAGGCGCCACCGCGCAGACTTTTCGCATTACCCATCGATGACACCGTGACATCGATCGTAGCGCCGGGTTTCGCGAACGGCGGCAGCGTGGCGTGCACCATCACGGCGGCGACATTCTTCAGCTGCGGGTTTACGTTATCCGGCACGACAATACCAAGCTGGTTCAGCATGTTCCTGATCGCCTGGATCGTGAATGGTGTCTGTGTGGTTTGGTCGCCCGTGCCATCGAGCCCGACCACGAGACCGTAGCCGAGCAACTGGTTATCACGCACCCCGGCAACGGCGGCAATGTCCTTGATACGTTCGGCGACGGCAAAACCCGGCATCGTGGCGAGCAGTAGTGTCAGGATAATAATTCGCACGTGGATACTCCCGTCTGGGTAGGTGTCTGTGAATCTGGACTTCTGATGTGTGGTGATGTCCACGCAGCGTTTACAGCGGGAACACGGGGCTCAGGAAAAATCGTGACAGCCAGCCGACCTTGTTCGCATCGGCGTTCGCGCCATCGGCGCTGTAGACGATCGTGGCGTCGGCAACTTTCGTTGATGGCACCGTATTTGCGGTCGTAATGTCCGCCGGTCGCACGATGCCCGAGATCTTCACGTATTCATTACCCTGGTTCAGATTCAGGCGTTTCTCACCGCGGATGATCAGATTGCCGTTCGGCAATACGTCGGCCACGGTCACCGTGATATCGCCCGACAGGCTGTTGCTTTGCGCGCTGTCCGCGGCCCCGCCAAACTCATGAGCACTGCTGAGACTGCTGTCGAGCGTATTGCCGGTGGTCTGACTCAGCGGCAACAGGCCCGGCACCCCGAACTGGGGCGTCGCGCCAAGGATCGTCGGGTTCGTAATCGTGCTCGACTGGTCACGCTCGATGTCCGTCGTCGACGACTTCGACGCATTCGTCGATTCCGCAAGTTGTACCGTGAGGATGTCGCCGACACGGCGCGCTTTGATGTCCTCGAACAGTGTAATGTCATAGCCGGCCTGGTAAATGGATCCGGTGTACGCCTGGCGCGGCTGTTCGAAGGCAACCGGATAGGACGCGCTGTAGGCGGGATCCCGAATCGGTGCCGTATTGCAGCCACCGAGCAGCGACGCCAGCGTCCCCACGACAGCCAAGGTCTGAATGAGTCTAAACATGTTAATTCCTATAACTGCTGCGAAACGTACTGCAGCATCTCGTCAACGGTCTGAATCGCCTTCGAGTTCATTTCGTAGGTGCGTTGCGTTTCGATCATCGAAACAAGTTCTTCGACGACGTTGACGTTCGAAGTTTCGAGCGAGCCCTGGATCAGCGTTCCGAGGCCATTGAGGCCCGGTGTGCTGGTCTGGGGACTGCCGCTCGACACCGTTTCCTTGAACATGTTCTGCCCTATGGCCTGCAAACCCTGTTCATTGATGAAATCCGCAAGTTGCAGCGAACCCACCTGGGTTGGCGCGCTGCTGCCGGCCGTGAGCACCGACACGGTACCGTCATCACCAATCGTAACCGACAGGGTTTCGCTCGGAATCGTAATACTCGGGTCGAGTTCATAACCGCTCGAGGTGACGAGCTGACCCTGCGAGTTCATCGAAAACGACCCGTCGCGCGTGTAGGCAGTGGAACCATCCGGCAGCAGGATTTGCATGAAGCCGCGACCCTGGATCGCAACATCGAGCGAGCTGTCGGTACGCGTGAGTGAACCCTGGGTGAATATTTTCTCCGTCGAGACCGTGCGTACGCCGCTGCCGAGCATAAGGCCGGAAGGCAATTCCGTATTCTGCGACGACGATGCGCCCGGCTGGCTCACGGTCTGGTAGAGCAAGTCCTCGAACGATGCGCGGCCCTTCTTGAACCCCGTAGTCCCCGCGTTAGCGAGATTGTGCGCGATCACCGACATGCGCGTCTGCTGTGCGCTCAGGCCGGTTTCGGCGATATGTAATGCTAGTGGCATCTGAAACTTCCCCTCAATTAGGCGATGCGCAGTACGCGTGCGCTCGCTGCATCATTTTCCTGCGCCGTACTCATGGCCTTGACCGCCATTTCGTACTGACGCGAATTCTCGATCATGCTGATCATCTCGGAGACAACATTCACATTGCTGCGCTCGAGCATGCCCTTGCGCAGCACCACACTCGCGTCAGGCGGGGCCGTCGTGCCGTCGCGCATGCGGAACAAGCCGTCAGGGCCCTTTACGAGGTCGCGGAAATCCGGTGCCACAAGCTTGATCCGGTCGATATCCGCGAGCGTTGTCGCTTCCTGACCGACCGGGCGGATAGAGATCGTGCCGTCGTCGCCGATCGTGAGCGATTGCGACTGCGGCAATGCGATCGGCCCGCCATTGCCCAGCACCGGGTAACCGCCGCCGGTGAACAGCTGGCCGGTAACGCTGATGTGCATATTGCCGGCGCGGGTGTACGCCTCGCTCCCGTCCGCCGATTGCACGGCGATGAAACCGTTGTCGCCCACCGCGATATCGAGATCGTTGCCGGTGATTTCGAGCTCGCCGTTGCGGCTGTCGATGCCGGAACGTTCGGTCATCGCGAATGCGCGGCTCGGATGGCCAGGACCGAACAGCGGCATCGCACGAAACGACTCGTAATCGGCCTTGAAACCCGTGGTGTCCGCGTTCGCCAGATTGTGTGCCGTCATCGACTGCGCAGTGAGCATCTGCTTGGCCGCTGACATGGCGAGATAGATCATTCGGTCCATAACGTTTTTGTCCGGTTACCCGTGCTGAATCCGCAAGTGCCTAACGGAGATTGATCACGGCCTGGGTGATCGAATCTGCGGTGGAAATTACTTCCGTGTTCGCCTGGAAATTTCGCTGCGCGATGATCAGTTTCACAAGTTGTTCAGACAAATCGACGTTGGAGTCCTCGAGCGCCCCGGACTGCATCAGACCGAGATTGCCGGTGCCGGGAGCACCCTCGAGAACCTCACCCGAAGCAAACGTCTGCGACCAGTTGTTGTTACCGAGCGGCTGCAGCCCCTGTACGTTCGCAAAGTTCGCGAGCGCGACCTGGCCCTGCACTTCGAACTGACCATTCGTGTAACGCGCGAAGATGACGCCTTCCGAATCGATATCAAGCCCGGCAAGACGCCCGGTTGTGTAACCGTCCTGGCTCAGCTGCGTGACCCCGAACGGCGCCCCGAATTGCGTTGCCTGGCCGATATCGACGGTGAGGTTCAACGCTGCGGTACCCGGTGCCGGCGTGAAAGCCGGAATCGTGAACGAACCTCCGGCAGGGGTCAGCAAAGCGCCGGTGGAGTCGAATGTCATCGCGGTCGGCCCGGACACCGACACACCGTCAACGATGGTATGGGTTTCCCATGCATTCGGCGTCGCCGTTTTCACGAAGTAGGTCTGCATCAGGTGCGAGCCGCCGAGCGAATCGAAGATCGTCGTTGCCGTGGTGTTGTTGAAGCTCGTGTTGTCCGTCGGATCGAATGCCGCGGTTACCGGCACGGTCGCCTGCGAATCCAGGTTAGCGCCAATGGAAATCTGCGTTGTCGCATTCGGCGCGGTGTTCGCATTCGAAATTTGCAAGGGGCTGAGAACATTCGTGATTGTGCCTGTTGCATCCGCGCCGTAAGCATTCAGCTGCTGGTTGTTCGAATTCACGACGAAACCCTCGCGATCGAGACCGAATGCACCGTCGCGCGAATAGACGCGCGCGCCGTTGTCGTCGAGAATGAAAAAACCGTCCCCGCTGATCGCAAGGTCGAGACCGTTATCGGTGAACGTGATATTGCCCTGCGCGAACTGCTGGGCCACGCGTGCCGTCCGGGCGCCCTGCCCCGGACCGTCGCCCGCACTCGCGGGGCCGGCAACCGTGTACACATCGTGGAACTCGGCCCGCGATCCCTTGAAGCCCGTCGTGTTGACGTTGGCGACGTTGTTACCGATAACTTCGAGATCGGTTTGCGCGGCGCGAAGTCCGCTGATCGCTATTTGAAATGGCATGTCTTGATACTCCTGCTGACTCGTAGCGGTCTGCTTATAAAACGCGTTTGATGGTGCCGAGTTCGACGGCGCCGATATCGGTAAGATTGAGTACGGGGGGCTGGCCATCGCGTGACAGGGTCACGCTCTCGACCGGCGCCTGGATAAATGTAGGCACGGCTTCGCTCGCACCGCCGAGCACTGCCGACGCTTTCAGCGTGTAAATGCCCGGCACCGCGCGTTCACCGCCGTTTGTTAACCCGTCCCATTCAAAATTGACGAGACCCTGTTCTTTCGCACCGAGCGAAAACTCCCGGACGGTCTGACCGGCTTCGTCAGCGACGACAATCTGCACCGCACTCGCCGCCGCCGGCAGTTCAAGGGAAAGTGAAACCTCGGCCTGTTCGCCGAGTTTCACGCTATCGCGTTCGATCAGCACGTTGCGACCGACCATCGTGGACGCCTGTAAGGCCTGGCTGGACTGCAACGAGGCGGCGAGCGTGTTGAAGGAATCCTTTAGCTCACCGATCCCGCTTACGGTACCGAACTGCGCGAGGTCACCGAGAAATTCGCCGCTTTCCATCGGCTTCAGTGGATCCTGGTTCTGCAGCTGCGTCAGCATCAGTTCGAGGAACTGTTCCTGTTCGAGGGCGCCGGCTTTCGGATCGGCCGCTTTCTGACGGTCGACACTGAGCGATTCGAGCCCGGGTGGCAGTAAACCGAATGGATTATCCATAGTCGTAACCTCAATCAGCGCTGACCCAGGGTCAGGGTCCGCTGTAGCATTTGTTTCGATGCGTCCATAACTTCGACGCTGGTCTGGTAGCTGCGCGAGGCGGCGATCATGTTCGCCATCTCCTCAACCGCGTTCACGTTCGGCAGGTAGATATAGCCGTCATCATTGGACAGGGGATGCCCGGGCCGGAACTCCTTGCGCAGCGGGGCCTGGCTTTCAACGATGCCATCAACCTGCACGCCACTGCCGGGGCCGGGCTCGAACTCGAAGTCTTCCATCGCAGCGGAAAACACCGGCACGCGAGCGCGGTAGGTCTGATCGATCGAACTGCTCGCGCTGTTCGCATTCGCCATGTTGCTGGCGGTTGCGTTCATGCGAATGGATTGCGCACCGAGCGCGGAGCCCGCGATATCAAATACGGCAAACAAGGACATGGTTATTCCCCTCTCAGCGCGGACTTGATGCCCGACAGCTTGCCATCAAGAAAGCGCAGGCTCGCCTGGTAGCGCAATGAATTGTCGACAAAGCGGGCGCGTTCGGCCGCCACGTCCACGGTGTTCTGATCGAGCGACGCCTGGGTTGGTTCGCGGTACAGCAGATCGATGCCACCGAATCCCGGCGCGGCGTCGGAAAAATGGCCATTACGGGTCGCTGCGAGGCGGGTTGCCCCGCCGGCGTCGCTCAGAACACTGCGGAAATCGACGTCGCGTGCCCGGTAGTTCGGTGTTTCCGCATTCGCGAGATTCGCGGCGAGTACCTGGGCGCGATGGGCACGCAATTTCATCGCCTGCGGATGGATGCCGAGTGCCTGGTCAAGTGATGGCATGAATTTCCCCTCGTTCGCGCAATCGTCGCGCTGTGACTGTCGAGGTCGTATAAGCGAATCTCGTGCCAAGTTTCGAAAAGCACGAAAACTCGGCGGAAATCGCGCATTTATGGGCACCGGGCCGCCGCGGCAGTGGCAACCGGGTGCCGCCGGGCGGCAAGCCCCGGCACCCTGCGCTGCCGCCGCGAACAGTGGTCTGCCGTCACCCCATCGCCGTGGCGGCGGACACCGCGCGCGTCCGCCATCGCGCAGCAGGTAATGGCACGTCTCGTGCGTGGCCGCAGCGCGCAACGGCTGGTTTCGGCTGGCAAACCGGTTTCCTGACGCTATTAAGGCACGGACATTGCATCTAACCGGCCTGCAAGCCTGAATTAGTCGGAGATTTGACGTGCGCGATATTTTCCTCGGGACAATTTTCTGTCTCACGCTGTGTGGTAACGCGGCCGGCGCGGCGATAGAGAAGCTCGAAAACATCCGCAATGCGGTGCGCGATTACGCAATCGCTGAGGTCGGCACCAAGGCCGACGGTGTACATATTGAAGTGGGTCGGCTCGACCCGCGTTTGCGCCTGACAGCCTGCGCGCATCCGCTGAACACCTACTTTTCGCCGGGCGCGCGAAACATCGGCCACACAACGGTCGGCGTTCGCTGCGACGGTCCGAAAGCGTGGTCTCTTTATGTCCCGCTGCATATCGACCGGCTCGTGAATGTCGCTGTCGCGGTCGACAACCTGCCGCGCGGTCACGCGATCGGCGCTTCGGACGTGCACTACGCGAAACGTAGCCTCGCGCGCTTGAAACGGGGATATTTCTCGGCAAAAGAAGGACTTATCGGGAAGATTACGACCCGCGCGGTGAGCCGGGGAACGACGTATACCGAGAACATGGTGAAACGGGCGAAACTCGTTAAACGCGGCGAGCGGGTCATGCTATCGCTGAACAGCGGCACCGTCGCCGTCCGCGTCGCCGGCACCGCACTGCGCGACGGCGGCCGCGGCGAGCGCATTCCGGTGCGTAACCTGAGCTCGAACCGGGTGATCCAGGGCGTGGTTCATGAACCCGGACTCGTCGTTATAGGCAAGCCCCGGGCAGGCCGCTGATGGCCGCGCGAGGCGACTTTCCGGCAGCGCCACGCGACTATCAGGGCGGCGATGAAATAGAATATGAGACGGCGATCACGATTGACCAATCGGGGCTAAAGCCCCGGCGTCAAGATGCCGTTATCCCAGTCACCAGGAACGGAGTAGCACACTATGGTTTCCGAAGTTAACGGACCGCGGACCACCGCGGTAACCGGCCTCGACCAGCGAGGTACTAAAATCGGTGAAACGCGCGCAACGGATGCGGCACAAGCAACACGTGGCCAGGGCGCCGAAGTCGTCACCCTGACAGACCTCGCCGCCCGCCTGCAGGCGTTGACCCAGTCGGTCGCAGATTTACCCGTGGCGGACCAGGAGAAAATCGAACAATTTCGCCAATCCGTCGCCGACGGCAGCTACGAAATCGATCCCCAGGCAGTGGCGGAAAAACTGACCGCGATTGAATCGATGCTGTCGGACTTCGCGCGCGCCGGCTGAGTGCGATGGCCGTGAGCAGCACAAAAAATATTGCCCACGCGGAACTCGAAGCTCGCCTGCTCGAGTTGACATCGCTGCTGGCCGCCGAGTATGACGCCATCCGCGAGCGTGATACCGGCGAACTCGCGCGTATCGCCGAGGCCAAACAATCCCTCGTGGCACGCATCGATGCGGCTGCGCGCAGCACCGATATCAGCGCGCTGCTCGGCGACCCCGAGGCTGGCGGCGCCGAAGCAGAAGAACTGCGCGTGCTAATGCATCGCGCGCAACAGGCGAACCGGGTTAACGGCGCGGCCATCGAATCGAGTCAACTGTTCACCAGTTCACTGCTCGATATCCTGCGTGGGCGCGTACCGGGCGAACGCACTTACACCGCGCGCGGACGCCTCGGCGTACAGGCGGAATCGATACCGCTAGCGAGCGTCTGAACCCGGACCTTCAGCCCCATCCCACCCCGCGAGAAACGACAGGTCATCGGCCACATCGATGTCATGGCGCTGTTGCAGGTGGTGTACCCGCAAGCCATCTTGTTGCAAGCGCGCCCGCGTTGTTGCCGCTACCTGCTCGCCGCCCCAGCCGATACCCGTGAAATAAGCCCGCCGCACGCGCGGTAATCCAATCAACCAGTAGCCGCCGTCCGCCGCCGGCCCGAGAACCGCGTGCCGTGTCTCCATCGCGAGCGCCGCGCACGCCTGCTCGAGGTCCGCCGTCGTATTGTCCGCAATATCCGATCCCATCAGCACCGCGAAACGTGCCTCGTGCAGTACCGCGGCGAAGGCATTGAACATACGTTCACCCAGATCCGCACCGCATTGCACGGTTATACGCCAGCCTCCGGGCGCGAGGCGGCGCGAAAAATAGTCGTGTTCGTCAGCCTCGGCACAGAACAGATGGCGGGTAGCAAAACAGTCGCGTGGCGCGAGCGTGAGCGCATGTTCGAGGAGGCGCGCATAGATTGCGCTCGCCTGCGTGGCGCCGAGCGTCGCGGCGAGGCGCGATTTCACACGTCCGGGGCGCGGCGCGCGCGCAAACACGATCAGGGCGCCGCCAGGGGAGTCGGTCACGACGCCGGACCACGCCGACGTTCATACACCGTCCGCAAACGCGTCGGCGATACACCGCAGACGTAAGCAAGGCGCAGCCCCCACATGAGAACCACGGTTGTGCAAACACCATTGCGTTGCCAGCGGCGTGCCGACGTCTGCACGCGGGAGCGCAGGCACTGGGGCCAGTGCGCGCGGCGCAGACGTTTGCTGAGCGCGACATCTTCCATCAACGCGATCGGCGGAAACCCGCCAAGCTGCTCGAACATCTCACGCGAGACGAACATCGCCTGATCGCCCGTCGCCACACCGCTCAGGCGCGAGCGCAGGTTCATCAGCGTCTCGATCGCGCGAAACGCGAACCCGGGCGCGGCAAGCGTGACATCAAACCGTCCCCACAGCGCGCGCCGTCGTTCGGCGAACGCGCTCAGAATTCGCAGCGCATCCGGCGGCAAGCGCGTATCGGCATGCAGAAACAACAACAGGGAACCACTTGCGAGCGCCGCGCCGGCATTCATCTGCGCCGCCCGTCCGGGACCCGCGGTGATGCACTTATCCGTCAGCGGTGCGGCCAGCGCGAACGTCGAGTCCGCACTGTAACCGTCGACCACGATGACCTCATGTCCGGCACGCCGCCATGCCTGCAAGGGCGTCAGCGCGGTGACGATTGCGCCGGCCTCGTTCAGGGTGGGAATGACGACGGATATTGGCACCACGTCGGTGAGCAATTCAGGCTTTCAGCGCTCCGCCGCAACTGCTGCCCTGCCCGGCCGTACAGCCGTAACAATGATCCGCGACGGCGACGGCTTCTCCGTCCGCCCGCCAGCGACTCAGCTCACTCAAATGCGTTGCCCCGGTGCGCGCACCGAGCGGTAAGCCGAGCATCTGGTTGAAATCGCAATCGTAGACATAGCCCTGCCAGTCGACACTGATCAGGTTGCGGCACATCACGTTTGCGCGATTGTCTTCGCGATACGCAGTGACGAGTTCGCGCATATATGTATCCAGCTGACCATCGCGAGCGAGCGCGTGGCGAAAGCGCGCGATCGGCATGTTCGTGATAGTCAGCAAGGCCGTGAACGTCACCCCGTAATCGGCGGCCAGACGCGCGCGGTAAGTGTTTTCGAGTTCGAGTTGATTTGGTGGCAAAAACGCGCCCGTCGGGTTGTAAACGAGGTTCAGTGCAAGCGGGGAACCGGCAACGCCGTAACCGAGTTCGTTGAGGCGACGCAAGCCCGCGATACTGCGGGCAAAAACGCCCGTACCGCGTTGCTGATCCACGTTGCCCTCGGAGTAGCACGGCAATGACGCCGTGATCGAAACGGCGTTGTCCGCCAGGAATTCCGCCAGGCCCTCCTGGCCGGGCTCCGACAGAATCGTGAGGTTGCAGCGATCGATCACTTCAACCCCGAGGTCGCGCGCGGCGACGACCAGGGTGCGAAAGTGCGGATTCAGCTCGGGCGCGCCGCCCGTCAGATCAAGCGTTTGAATACCCTGCTGCCGGATGAACCGGAGCAGCGTCTCGATCATGTCGCGCGACATCATCTCGGTGCGTTTCGGGCCGGCATCGACGTGGCAATGCGTGCACGCCTGATTGCAGCGATAACCGAGGTTCGCCTGCAGCGTATGCAATTCACCCCGCGCGACAGCCGGGAATGCCGGCGCGACATCTGCGCTTGCGCGCCGGGACGGTTCCAGCGGTATCGGTACACTCATGTTGCGGTATTTCGCGCGTTTGCTCTCGGGTTTCGCTTTTCCGCGGCAATCGTCGCTGCTCGCGCGCAAGCAACCACAACCCGGGGCCGGATGAAAAGCACAGGATCAGGGTTGAGCATAACCGATCCCGTGAAGATCAGTCTCGCGCAACCAGGGATGCACACAAAAACCACGAACGAATTCGCCTGCCCTACTGGCGCATGACGCAGGTGCAAGCTAGAATTGCGCCCTTGCTGGGGCCGTAGCTCAGATGGGAGAGCGTCGCGTTCGCAATGCGAAGGTCGGGGGTTCGATTCCCCCCGGCTCCACCAAATCATTTCAATCACGCCGCGCGTCCGTCGCGGTTGACCCGCACCAGCGGTGCGGCGAGCGCATGGTATCCGCCACAAACCCCGCTTTCGCCCCTGCAGTCAGTCGTGCCGCAAGCACCGTTCCGTTGCAGCATCAACCTGCGTGACGACACGGGGATATTGTCGCCACGGCGGCAAAGCGGCAAACCACAAGCGGCAATTAATTACCGCCCTGACGGGTGTTTTCGCGCGTCATGCAGCTCAATTTCCGCCTTCTCGTGCCGCTATCCGCAATGGGGAGAGGGAGAGATCCGGGCATGAATATTCCGAAGTTGCTGAGTGAAGCTGCGGCGCACTTGTCGGCGGGGCGAGCAGCCGACGCTGACCCGCTATTACGGCGCATCCTGAAGAAGCAACCCAAACATCTCGATGCATTGAACCTCGCGGGGGTCGCTGCCTATGAACTGGGGCAACTCGAGCGCGCGCGCCACCTGCTCACGCGCGTGGTCGATCGCGAGCCGGCGCGCGCCGGTGCACAACTGAATCTCGGCGCGGTGCTGAATGCACTTGGCGACTTTGCTGCCGCCGAGCAACACTATCGCGCGGCACTGCGCGCGGACCCGGCCAACGCAACCGCGCTGAACAATCTCGGCAAAAACTATCTCGATCAGAACAAGCTAGACGAAGCCGCTCAGCACCTTGGCGCCGCGGTGGCAGCCGCGCCCGATTACTGGATCGCGCGACATAATCTCGGTACCTGTCAGCTGCGCCTGGGCACGGTAGACGACGCCATCAACACGTTTCGCGCCGTACTCGCACTGCAGGCGAATGCCGATACCCTGTCGGAACTCGTCGCCAGTCTGCGACGCACGAATCGCTTCGACGAGGAGTACGCCTGCGCGCAGCAATTGCTCGCCATGTCCGATGCCGGCGGTGCCGCCGTGAACGCGTGGGAAACGCTGTTCGATGCCTGCGACTGGCCTGCGATCGAACAATCGCGTGACCGCATGCTGGCGCTGCTCGAAGCACCGTCAACGCGCGCCGCGCATCGCTCCGGCGGCCTGATCCTGCTGCATTCGCTGCATGGTGTAGCGCCGACGCGGATGTTCAGCTGCCATCGCGCGTGGGCCGCATCCTTGCCGGCCGGCAAAACGCCCCGCCGCGAGGCCGCGCCGCACGCGAAACTGCGCATTGGCTATCTGTCGCCGGATTTTCGCGATCATTCCGTCGGCTTGTTCATTCACAACGTAATCGCCGCCCACGATACCGCACGGACCGAAGTGTACTGTTACTCGAACAGCGCAGTTCGCGATCAATTTACCGAGCAGATTGCGGCCTGCGCGACTCGCTTCGTTGACGTCACGCGCTTGAGCGACGACGAGCTCGCGCGCACAATCACCGCCGACGGCATCGATGTGCTCATCGACCTCGCGGGGCACACGCGTGACTCCCGGATCGCGGTGTTGAACCACCGTATCGCGCCGGTGCAGGTCACTTACCTTGGCTATCCGGATACCAGCGGACTGCAAACGGTGGATTTCCGCATCTGCGACCCCTGGACGGAGAGCAACGACGGCACGCGCTACAGCGAGTCCTTGCTCGAAATGCCCGAATCATTTCTCTGCTTCGGGAAATTCGAAGACGTTGCGCGCGTCGCCAGCACCCCGGCCGCAAGCACTGGCGTGGTGACGTTCGGCTCTTTCAACAACATCCGCAAACTCAACCCGCAAACGATCGCCGCCTGGAGTGCGGTGTTGCGCGAAGTACCGCGCTCGCGTTTCGTGATCAAGTCGCGACGCGCGCAGGAGCATGTAACGCGAGGACATTTGCTCGATGAGTTCGCCCGCCACGGCATTGCACCGGAGCGGATCGTACTGCTGGGGCCGCTGCCGTCACGCGATGAACACCTCGCGGCCTACAATGAAATCGATATCGTCCTCGATACGTTTCCGTACCACGGCACGACGACAAGCTGTGAAGCACTGTGGATGGGCGTGCCCGTAGTCACGCTCGCCGGCGACACGCATGCGCAACGCGTGTCGTATTCGATACTCAAAAACTGTGGACTCGAGGAACTCGTTACCTGGAGCGAAGCGGATTACGTCGCCCGGGCGGTTACTCTCGGCAATGATGTTGCGGCCATGAATGCACTACGCACTGCAGTACCGGAAAAGATCCGCGGTTCTGTCCTGTGTGATGCGGAGCGCTTTACACGCCAGTTCGAGGCATCGCTCGCCGCTGCCCATGCACAGGCGATCGGAACCCCTGCCGTTGCCGCAGCGAGCTGATTCCGGGCGCGAAATCAGCCGCGGCGCGCGCCGATCCGGTTACTCCTGTGCTTCCACCCGCGGCGGAGGACCGATGATTTTCTGCACTGCCTCGACGACCGTTCTCGCCGCCGCGTTGCGTAAGGTCAGATAGCACGGCAATCCCAGTACTTCATCGGCAAGACGCTCGGCGTTGACGAGATCCACGCCCGGTGTGTGCGCAAACGCGGGATGATGATTGACACCGCGATGCCACCATCGGCGCGAGTCGACGTTGTAGTGGCGCAGGCGTTCCGCGAGATCGCCGGCGTCATGACCGACGAAACGAAACACCGCGGTCGAACCAATCCAGTGTTCACCGTAGCCCGGCAGGCATTCGATCGCGGGATGGTCCTGCAACGCATCGCGGTAATAACGCGCGACGCGCAGCCACGTGCGCCGGGTGGCGCGCCATTTCTCGAGTTGCGCGAGACCAATAGCGGCGTGGTATTCGCTCATTTTCGCGTTGAGTCCCACACGATGCGCGACGCGCATCGCGGAGAACCCGTAGTTCGTGACCTGGCGCAGACGTTTAACCAGGGACTGGTCCGTGCACAAGATGAACCCGCCCTCGCCGACCCCGAGCGTCTTCGTCGCATGCAGACTTACCACGGTCGGCAGCGAAGAGGCGACGACGGCGTCGAAGCCCGCTGCCGCGTCGATGACGACCGCAATGCCCGAATCCGCCGCGAACAATTCCCATGCGCGCGTATCCACCGGCGCGCCAAACGGCGAGACCGGCATGATGACACTCGGACGACGCGGCATTTTCGCGATCTGTTCTTCGATGTGTTCCGGGGCGAGCGCCCAGGTATCGAGTTCCACGTCGAGCAGGTACGGCACGAGGCCGGCGGCGACAACGGCATCGGCCGAGGCGACGA
The DNA here is from genome assembly GCA_965216305.1 of Gammaproteobacteria bacterium. Classification (GTDB taxonomy): domain Bacteria; phylum Pseudomonadota; class Gammaproteobacteria; genus UBA11873. The sequence continues at coordinate 3,143,287 of OZ244144.1, forward strand.
ACGTCCATGAGGGTAAGGCGCAAATACTGCCGGGTTCGAGATCGAGTGCGAGCAGGCAGGCGACGAGTCCAAGCGTACCGCTGGCCGTGAGGCACACGGCGTCGTCTGTCGGTGCGCGGCCGTAATGCACGGCAAGACGCGCTTCGAGTTCGTGGCCGAGCGGACCGCGGTTCGTATAGACGCGGGAGCGGTCGATTTGCTGCATCCAGGATGCGAGCTCGTCCCAACGCGGCAACAAGGGCAGCGCAACCGGGATGTCCACCGGCGGCGTTTTCACCCGGCGTGCGGCGGATCCGGTATCGAGACGGGTGAGTTGAGCCTGCAGCGGCAGGCGGATCAGCGCCGGATCAGCGGACATGCCTGTTCTCCTGTACGAAGTGCGAACACCAAGGTGAACCGACCCGGTCAGCGAGGGGAGCCACCGCCGTCAATAGTCCGACACAAACCGCGTTTTCTGTGCGATTTGTCAAGAAACTGTCGGCGCCTGTTGTCTCTGTACATCGAAATTCCGCTCTGCGCCGCATGTTCGGCCCCTGCTTCATTGGTTTGTTTCGCCAGCAAACCCAGTCGAGCAAGTTCCGTGCCACAGCAAATAACCCTGCTGCCGATGCGGATTCGTGCCGGTGCAATGCGGCAGGGACGCGCCGTCGACCTTGCCGCTTTCATGCTGGCGGCTGCCGCCGCAAGCGCATACAGGCACGCGACTTGAGGCTGGAACGGATCGTGCATTGGTCTTTCCCGATTCCGGATCGAGTGGAGAAAGTTCCTGTGCTTAGTGCTTCCATCAGCATCGTCATCGCTGCATCGACAGCTCCGGAGGCGGTGGAAAACTGTTTCCGCGCTATCGTCGCGCAAACGATCCAACCGATCGAAATCGTACTGTCCGGTGCGGAAACGGTACTCAATGTGTCGTCATTGCGGCGTCTCGGGAGTATCGGGGCCGTCCCTTTGCGCGTAGTCACACACGCAAACGGCGCCAGCATTGCGGACGATTTGAACGCTGCCCTGCCCCTCGTGCGTGGCGAATTCGTCGGTTTTGTCGCCGCGGACGAAACGTGTCCGCCGGATTATCTCGCAGCACTTGCCGCGCCGCTCGACGCGGCGACGTGGTCGATTGCAGGCCCCGGCCTGCCGATCGGGCCGGCTACCCTGAACACGATCGTCGAGGCCGGGCTGGCCGGCGGCGCGTTACTGATTCCTTGCGAACTGGCCGACAGACTCGCCCCGTTCGATCCGGCGACGGCCGGGTGCGAACGCTGGGAAATCGCGCTGCAGCTGTCGTTGCAGGCGCCGGGATTCTGCACGTCACCAGCAGCGCTGCCAGTGCGGTCCTTGTCCCTGCCGCGCCCGGAAGCGGTTGCCCAGGCGCTGCGGCGGCATAGCCGCCACCTCGAGGCTGAACTGCCGGAGTTCGGCGCTTCGGCAGCGCGCGCGCTGTGCGCGCTCGAGCCGGATCGAGAGATCCAGACCCGCGTCCTGCCTTCGCTCACGCTACCTTACCTCCAGCAAGCGGATACGCCAGGCGCGAACCTCGCGTTTCTGATATCGGCACCACGTTCCGGTTCGACGCTATTGCAGCGGCTCCTCGGTGCACACCCGGACATTCACACCTTGCCGGAACCCTGGATCATGTTGAATGCCTGTCATGGGCTGCGCGAGGCCGGGGTCGAGGCGAATTATGAACCCGCACTCGCGGCGCGCGCGCTTGGCGGTTTCCTTGAGCAGATCGGCGGTGGCGCCCAGACCTATCACCACGCAGTCCGCGCCATGACCGACCGCCTGTATGCCGCCGCCCTGCACGGCAGCGGCGCGAGAGTTTTTCTCGACAAAACGCCGCGTTATTTCTACATCCTGCCGGAACTGCGCGCCATCTACCCCGGGGCACGCTACATTTTTCTGCTGCGTCACCCGCTCGCGGTGGCAGCATCAGCGCTCGATACGTGGTTCGACGGCGATGTCGAGGCGTTTCGACAGAACAAGAATGCCGTCGATTGCGTTGTGGGCCCGCAGCGGATCATGGAAGCAGTACGCGAACTCGGCGACGCGGCCGTGTGCGTCCATTATGAAAACCTGATCGCGCAGCCGGAAAGCGAAATCCGTAATCTGTGCCAGCGGCTCGGAATTAGTTTCACGCCTTCGATGCTCGATTATGGCGCGACACCACTCGCGCCAAGCGAGTTCGGCGATCAGGAAAACATCGCGCGCCACACGCGACCCGTCAACGACTATGCGGAGCGCTGGCGCGCAAGCTATGACGATCCCGAACGTGCTGCGCTCGGGATAGAGTTGCTCGGCGAGCTGGGCACGGAACTCGTATCCGCCATGGGTTACGACTTCGACGCGGCGCTCGCGCTCCTCGACACCGCCGGCCGGGCGGCGCAATCGGCGGATGCACTTACGCGGGAGGGTGAAGCCTGTTTCTCGGCCGGCGATCTCGACGCCGCGGCTCAGTTGTTCCTCGATGCGGTGGCCGTCGATCCCAGGTTCTCGCTCGCGCATAACAATCTCGGCGTCCTGTTCGCCGCCCGCGGGGATAACGCGAAGGCGATCGACAGCTTTGTCGCCGCGCTTAAGTTCCGTCCGGCTGAACGTGATGCGATGATCAATCTGATCGAATGCGCCGCGGCCGAGAATCGTCTCGGCGATTGCCTGCCCAGCCTGGCCGCCTATCTGGAGGCGGTACCGGACGACGAGGAACTTATGGCAATGGCGCGCCAGGTTACCGAAGTGCTCGACAATACGGAGCACCTGGTGCAGGCGGACGCCCCGCCGCTGGCGCCGTTGCCACGCGGCCCGGAAATTCTGCTACCGGGCGAAGCGCCACGGATCAGTATCGTGACGGCATCGTACAACCAGGGTGATTATCTCGAAGCGTGTATCGATTCAATCCTGTCGCAGAATTATCCAAACCTCGACTACATCATTATGGATGGCGGCAGTACAGACCAGTCCGTGTCGATCATCCGGCGCTACGAAAAATACCTGTCGCACTGGCAGAGCGGCGCCGACGACGGTCAGTACGCGGCGATCGAGGCCGGCTTCAAACGCTCGGACGGCGAAATCATGGCGTGGCTGAATTCGGACGATAAGTATCACGCCGATGCATTGTGGAAAGTGAGCTACGCGTTCATGACGCGTCCACAAGTCGACTGGGTGACCGGCCTGTACACGTTCTGGGACGACCGCGGCACACTCACCGGCGTACTCGATCCGATGTACTGGACGCAGGCCCGGCAACTCGACCCGGAAGATCTGCGCACGATTCAGCAGGAGAGCACGTTCTGGCGCCGCAGTTTGTGGGATAAGGCAGGTGCGCAGTTGGCGCGGGAGTTGTACTACGCCGGTGACTGGGATTTGTGGACGCGGTTTTTCCGCTACGCCGAATTGCACACGCTCGAGTGGACACTCGGAGGCTATCGCTACCACGAAGGCCAGAAAGTTGGTACGGATGCCTCGGGTTACACACTTGAAGCCAATGATTTGCTTGAACGCGAGCTCGCGCGCTTGCGCCGCGAGGGCACTACGATACGTGAGGACGTCCCGGCACCGATCCGTTACACCGACGAGGAACTGCTCGAACTGCGCGCATGGCGCGATTCAAATCTGCCGGCCAAGCGCTACCTGAGCCGCCCGGCGCAGACGAAAAAGCCGCGCGTGATGAAGCCCAATGCGCGCTCGAGTCTGCCGACAATCAGCATCGTCACCTCACTGCCGGATGACGGAAGTGGCAACGATCCGGGCGTGGCATCGTGGCTTGCGGCCGGATGGCGGGTGGTGTCGGTGAACAACAGCACCAGCGCCACGGCGGTAAAATCGCTGTACCCGGAGGTGAAGGTGGTGCAAACCGACGATGTATCCGCGCTCCACGGAGCGGGCGAAACGGTTACGTTTCGCGCCATCCTCACCGAGGCCAATGCTGCTGCAACCGACGTCGTCGGCGTAATCCAGCCAGGCGTATTCATCGACGAGCCCGCGTTGCTCGCGCGACAACTCGCAGCGCTCAAGGGCAAAACCGTTTGTTACGGGGAAAAATTCGCGATTAATTCGACCGCCGTGCTCGACGGTATCATGGATGGTTACGGATATTTTTTCGCCCGGCCCGGTGAGCTCGCGCGATTCAACCCGGGTGCGCTGACGTTCGGACGCGAATGGTGGATTCACTGGATTCTGATGACGGCAATCGCGGATAAATTCACCGTGCAAAAAATTCCCAGCCAGCACGCGTTCAGGGTCAGGCAAGGTTTCTCCACACCCTACGACGAACAGGTCCATAGCAGTAAGGCGTGCATCGCGAGCGTTCTGGCGAAATACCTGCCGCCTGAGTTCCGTAAAATACCCAGCCTGAAACTCAGCTTTGATATCGAAACCGGCGATTTTGAAAAGTTCGCGCGCAGCTTCGTCGGTTCGCGGGCGGCCTGAGGGCGGAATTGACGTCGACGGAGGACTACTCGGATTTACGCCCACCAATACTGAACACGGCGACCATCGCAAGCGCCGCGACGAGGCAGATACCGAGTACGCCGCCAATCCGCACCGCGGATGTCTTTGCGGCCGCCGGATCGATAAAGCCGAGTACCCACAGCACCCCGAGCGTCGCCAGCGCGACCAGCAGGGTTGCCGCCAGCACCTGGACGGTGCGCAAGAATACCGCGCCCATGTTCGCTCTCCCGTTCCCGGCTCGCTTCACGCCGGCCTTTCGTGTGTATCGACCGCACCACTGCTAACGGCAACGACCGGGCGCGGCGTCAACACCACGCGAGCGGCGCCGTTGTCAGTGCGAATGATCGTGCGGGTGTTGCTGTTCCGCCAGCAGCGCGCTTTTCTTCGCGGTCATGTCCGCTTGGGCGCACAACCCTTTCGCATCGATAATCCGCTCGGCCGCACGCAGCCACAACTCGTAGTATGGCGTTTCCGGATCGTTACCCTTGTCGCGTTCAATTTCGTCGCTGATCGTCGCCGCCCATTCCGTCCAGGCGAAATGGCCTTGCTGATGCAGGGACACGACCATCGCGAACACCTTTGCCTCCCAAGGTGAACTGAACACCGCGCCGTCCGCGTCCAGCGGCATCGCGGGCACCTGTTTCAGGTCGTTGATGCTGGGTGGTATCGCCATCGAACTCAGGCCGGATCCATGTAGTCGTCGAACACATCGACCATACATGAGTCCTTCGCGGAGCGGCCTTCGCCCCACAACTCGCGGTGGCTGAATCGCACGCTGTAGACGTGTTGTGGTTTCTCGCCCTGACCATGGGCATGGGTGTCCGGAAACACGAACACGCCGTGGTCGCGATCGATCACACCGCGTTTGCCACGCAGGTAGCGCGGCAGGCGGGTGTGTCCACTCGGGTTGATGTTGCGGGTGATGATTTCGTCGCCCGCTTTGAAACGCGGCGCGACGTCAGTTTCCACACGGGTGGAAGCACCTTTCGCGATGAGCCCGGGAACGATTTCCGCAGTGAGTATATCCATTACTTCGTGCCCTCGGCGATTTCGCGACAACGCTGTTCGAGCTCGTCGGCGGAAATCGCGCCGGATTCCGTCAACAGCCGTTCGAACGATCCGAGCCAGTGTTCGTAGTAGGACGTATTCAGATAAGCCGCCGCGCCCATCCGCTCTATGCCGTGTCGAAATTCGTCGAGATTGAAAAATCCGTGCGGCGCAAGACCGAAAAACAGGCCAAAGACCCGCTTCTCCCACTCCGCGTGAAACACAGGTTCATCAGACTCGACTTCGATCTCACCGACACCGTCCATTCCGCCGAGGTCGTGTATTCCGTTCATCGCGAGCGCCTCCCCGTTATTCCGGCGCGCTGACGAGCGCGACCCCGATCATGGAATCTCGCGTGACCAGCGCAGCGAGTTCCTCCTCGTTCAGATGTTCGGTGCCTGCGGGCCGTTCCGGCAACACCATGTAGCGCAATTCCGCCGTGCTGTCCCACACGCGCACTTCCTTATCGTCGCCGATCTCCACCCCGAATTCCTGCAGTACGCCACGCGGATCGCTCACCGCACGCGAGCGGTACGGCGCCGCCTTGTACCACACCGGTGGCAGGCCCAGCGTTGGCCACGGATAGCAAGAACACAGTGTGCACACGAGCATATTGTGCACTTCGGCCGTATTCTCGACGACGACCATGTCTTCGCCCTGCATGCCGCTGAAACCGAGCTCCGCGATTGCCGCGGTGCCGTCTGCGAGCAAACGCTGCTTGTACGCCGGATCCGTCCACGCACGCGCGACCACCTGGGCGCCGTTATGCGGACCGACTTTCGTCTCGTAAATGTCGACGAGTTCATCGATCGCTTTCGGATCGATGAGGCCCTTGTCGACGAGCAGTGATTCGAGGGCCTTGACCCGAATTTCCGGGTCGCTCAACGGCCGGTTATGCGCTGAACCCATAGTCTTGTCCTTGTGTGCTGGTCTTGCAGTTACGTTACGAATTCCGCCGCGACTAGCGCGCTTTCCAGTCTTCGGCCATTTCGAAGGCGTGCGATGCGCGCAGGATCGTGCTTTCAGTATAGTCACGTCCGATCAGCATCATGCCGATCGGCAGGCCGTTGGACATGCCGCAAGGTACGTTCATCGCCGGATGCCCCGTCACGTCGAACGGCGAGGTATTTGCAAGCATTTCAAGTGCCCGCACCACGTATTCCTCACGCGGACAGTCACGATCGGGCAACGGCGTCGCTTTCATCGGCAGGGTCGGCATCAGCAACAGGTCGAACTCATCGAGCGCGGCGTCGTAGGCAGCCTTGAGCGAACGCGACAGGTTCTGCGCCTTGGCATAAAAGCGGCCGTGGTATTTGTCCTGGAGGTATTGTCCCAGCAGAAAGACCAGCTTCGTCGTTTCCGACAAGTCGTTCGCGCGCGTGATGCGGCCGCGAGCGTAGGCGTCGAGCAGACTCGTGGTGTAGTGGCCCTTCCAGTTCGTGCCCATGGAATTTCCCTTGACCATGAGCATGGTCGCACCTTCCGTCGCAATTCCGGTCCAGATCGCCTGGCCGTCGAGATGCATCGGTATCGATACCGCACCAACCGTGGCCCCGAGCGCGGCGAACTGATCCGCCGCGGCGCGGACGCTTGCATCCACGTCCGCTTCAGAATTCGCCCAGCCAAAACCCTCTTCGACGATGCCGATTCGTAAATCGGATACGTCGCCGCTGAGCGCCTGCGTATACGCTTCGGTTTTCACGTCGTACTGGCGCGGATCGAGACCGTCCTTACCCGCGATCACTTCGAGCAGCAAAGCGCAATCCGCGGTGGTGGCCGTGATCGGCCCGAGATGGTCAATCGTGATCTCAATCGGGAACGCCCCCGTATACGGCACGAGACCATGGGTGGGTTTCAGCCCGTAGGTACCGCACCAGCAACTCGGGATCCGAATCGAACCACCCTGGTCGCCGCCGATAGCCATGTCCACCTCACCGGCGGCAACGAGCGCCGCGCTGCCGGCCGATGAACCGCCGCTCGTGTGGGCGGGATTGTACGGATTGCGGATTGGCCCGTTCTCATTCGTGTGGCTGCCACCGGAGAAACACAGGCTCTCACATTCGGCCTTACCGACGATCTCGCCGCCGGCATCGAGAATCCGGGTGACTACAGTCGCATCGGTATCCGGTACATACCCTTCGAGCGCCGCGGTTCCGTTCATCATCGGCACGCCGGCAACGCAGACGTTGTCCTTGATGACCACGGTTTTACCGGCGAGCGGGCCGCGTGTCGCGCCCTTGATCGAGGTGCGGTAATACCAGGCGCTCAGCGGGTTGTCGGCCGGCTCGGGACGGTAACCGGGCGTACGCGGATACTTCACCTCGGGTTTTGGTTCGGTCAGTTCATGCAGACGCTCATACGCCGCGAGCGAGCCGGTGATGAGACCCTGGAACGAGGCGAGATCCGCATCACTCAGATCGAGATGATATTCGGCCGCGATAAAGCGCAGTTCATCGTCGGTCGGTTGCTTTACGTTCATGGACAAGGGCTCTCCGATTGCCGGCTAGTCGTTAACACATTGATAGACTTTGTATTCAACCCGACCGCTCATTACCCGGCCCTCAGCGACGGCAATCACCTGGTTCAGCCATTTATACCGCGGATCACCGGTTTCGAAACGCGGCTGGGTGAAGAAGTGTGTCTGCCCCCAATCGCAATCCGTACCCTTGGCCAGCGCGGAGGCCATGGCATCGTTTACAACCATGCGGCCGAAATACTGCAGATAGATTATCGCGCCGTCATCGGTTTGCATCGTCACCCGGACGTCGAGATGGCCGAGACCGTCGCGATCAAAAATAAGCCAGTCGGCGGCCGCGAGCTGGCGAAACCTGCCGTTCAGTTTCGGTCCGGTGAATTCGCCGCCCGTCACTTCGACGATCACGCGTTTGCCGAACGGACCATCCTCGCCGAGGTCGAGACCCGGCTCCAGATCCGCGTAGTACTCCATCAGGGGCTCAAGCTTCACGGCGTTTCTCCTGCATTCGTCATTGTTGTTTGCGACCAATACTAACGCGGCTCAGGGTGGAACCCAACCACGCCGGCCGGGTGGGCCGGCGGGCCTTTCGTCGCGCGGCGCAGCGCGGATTATCAATGCGGAGATGCCGGGCGCAATGCCGGCGACAGGCATGGTTGCAAGCGTCGATGCCGAGTGCGGTGCGGATCTCCGCCCGCTAGCCGACCACCCGGCACAGGCGACCCTTGCATTTCACGACCATGAGATAGACATCAATCGCCGAGCACCAGGCGACGTACACCTGCTGCGCGTCGAGATCCGTACGCGCGACCTTCTGCGCGGAAACGATGCGACATCCGGCGTCACGGAATTTCGTCTCAATCTCGTAGGGGATCGCGGCAGTGGTGACGAGCGGCAAGGCAAGGCCGAAAGCGGCGAGCGCGAGCCGGCTGGATCCTGGTTTCTTCATCGTTCTCTCCCTGGTTAATCCCCTGCCACACCCAACGCGCGGGCGCACGGGCTTTAGGCGCGGAAACGTTCAAGCGGTTCCCCGGCGTGCTGTCACAAATTGTGGCCGCGCCAGCAGCGCCCTGAGCCCCCGCCGGCGTTTCGTGGCGAAAAAACCGTCCTGTATCCCGCCGTAGCTCTCACCCAGGAAATTCACGTAGCGGCGCGGCCAATGCGTGCATGCGCGCGGCGACACGCCGTGGATTGATTGGGGCGTGTTCAGCCACATGACGAGCGTATTTGGTTCGTACGTGAAGGTCCGCACCTTCTCCACATACATCGGCCGAATGCGGTTCAGCGCGCGGGCCGGACAGTTGTTCACGAAGCCCACGTCGATCGGCGCGCCGGGGCGGAAACGCAATGCCGGATCGCGATAGCGATAGAACTCCAGATCGCCACCGCTCGAATCGTCACCCTCGGCGCGAAAATAAAGGATCGCCGCAAACAGCTTGTAACGTGTATCGACGTGCGGGCCGCGCACTGAAGTGATGCGGTCAACGGGGCTGTTTACGCCGAACTGGCAATCGAGCTGAATGTCCTCGTTCCGGTTCTCCGGGTTGTCGCGATCACCGAGATGTCGCATACCGCACGTGAAGTCATCAAACCGCTTGCCGTGCGTGTGTTCAATGTCCGCGTGCGTCGTGCGTAATTGTTCGCGCCAGAAATCCAGCGACTCGAGAAAGAACGCGCGCGAACAGTGGTGCGCAAAAAATGTCTGCCACAGCGTCGGGTAAACCGCATCGTTCACGACTTCGCGGGCGGATCTGAGATACAGCGTATTGTTCTTCAGCGCACCGCCGCCGGCGATCGTCTCGATGCGCGGGTACGCGGCGGACAGTTGCGCGAATAGTTCGGCCGGCAGCGCGTTTCTGATCACGGCATACGGAAACGGATCGAGATGCTTCTCCGCCTGCGCCGCATTGCTCAGCACTGACAGTCTTTCTGACATGCGTTCTTCTCTCGAATTGGCGCCCCTTCCACGATGCCCGCAGCTACTTCACCGCGAACGGGCGTGGACGGCCGCACACTTGCTAATGCCTGATCACGACGCCCTGCCCGGTTGGCAAGGCGATGACGCGTTCGGGTTTATCGGCAAAAAATTCATCAAACGCGCGTTTCGCACCGGGACAATAAGCAGAGCCGTAGTCGTCACACACCATCACGCCGCCGGATTGCAGCCGCGGATAGAAAAACGCGGCGCTGTCGAGTGTCGGCTGGTACAGGTCGACATCAACATGCACGAACGCGAATTGTTTCGCCGCCACCTCGTCGAAACGCTCGGGTATCCAGCCCTTGTACAGGGTGATGCGATCGACGAAGCCGTCCAGGTTTGCACGCACCGTATCTTCTGTTACCGCGAGTTCACCGGATTCCCACACCGTTTTCCCGCCCGGGTTGTGATCCTCCGGCGCCGGCTCTGACAAGCCCGCGAACGAATCGAAAATATGCGCGTCCTTGCGCGATTCCTCTCCCGCCCCGGTCAATATAAATATTGTTGATTTGCCGTAACGCACGCCACATTCCGCGATATCACCGGGCACATCCCGAACCTGGCGGGCGAACTCGAGCAACACATAGCAACGATCGCTCGGGATCCCGGTAATACGCTTTTCCCGGACGCGCGCATCCGCCGCGAGATACTCCGGATCCTCGAACCAGATCAGGTGGGATTTATAGATTTCGTAACCCTGGCGTCGCGCGAGCTTCTTCGCGCGCTTGTACTGCGCGTAGCGATAGGTCTCGCGACCGAACAGTCGCGCTCCCAGGTAATCGATCATCTTGTGAAACATCAGGCTCACCCCGGTTCGCGCCGCTTCGCGGCGCGTCAGCTGCTCTCGATATTGATCGTCAGTGTGTTGCGCACAATCGCCGGGTTATCGCCGGTCATCGGCAATACAGCATGCCAGGAATTGTTCGTTTTGATGAACACGAGACACTGGTTCGGTTCGAACGCGAACGTCTTCAGATTCTCCACCTCATCAAACCCGAGATAGTGATTCACGCGGTTGAAAATACGCTCGCGCTCGCGCGGCCACACGACCGTCGTACCGCCGCCCCAGGCATGATCCCATTCACCCTCACGCAACAAGGGGATCACCATCGTTACGAGTTTTTTCGGATGGTCCGTATGCGGCAGGATGTTACCACCCGTGATCGGCATCGCGGAAAACTCGAAGCGTGCTTTCAGGCGCGGAAAATGCGGCAAGGGATTGCCCCGTTTCAGCGCCCGCGCGCGCAAATACACGCGTTCGCCGAAGCCCGGCCCCGGGAAGCCGAGGTCGAATTCATGCGCGCGCAGCACATCCAGTGTCGCGCTGATGAAGCGCGGCGACTTGATGTACTCATGGAACGCGCGCCACGGTTGTGAACGCGAAACGAAATTACGGTATTGCCGCGGGTGATTCACTTGCGAGAGCGAATACTTGCCGCCCTTCTCGGGTTTGTGTTCGTAGAGTTCAAGTGGCGGCAGGCTGGCAACAAGATCGCGATACACGGATGGCTCGAATGCCGCGCGCGCGAGGCCGATGGGATACGGCTCGTAGTCGAAACTCAGATCGTCGAAACGAATCATGCGCGCGCAGCCGCCCCGTCGCGCGCTGCGCCCGGCGTGCCCACCCGATGGCGGCGAACTTTGCCGAAACGCGTCTTGTGCTCCGTACACAAAACCCACTCACGCCCCGGATGACGCTGCGCCGCGAGCTGCATCTGACCATACCACCAGTCGGCTGATTGCACCGTGCAATGCGCATTGCTGCCGTCCGGCAGGTGTTTGCGCGCGGGATAACAGGCGGCGACCACAAACACGAACTTGTCCGCGGCAGCAAACATGTCATCGAGAATCCAGCCGATATCCTCGGCCGGGATATGTTCGACGACATCGGTGGAAATCACGCCGTCGAAGTGCGTGGCGTAGGAATTCGCGAATGGCGCGTAGCCCGGATCGAAACACGTCACTTTCACCCCGGGCCATGCAGGGTTCGCCTTGACACAACCGTCGGCCGCTTCACCCGGCCACGCGACGTAGGAGCCGCCCTTGCCGGCGCCGTAATCGAGCAATGTGTTGGCGCCGGTGCGCGCAATGAGTTTCGCGATTTCCTTGACGTGTTTGCTCAGGGAATGCCCATCGAATGTGTCGGCCGCGGCCAGATTGAGTTCGGCTTCGCCGCGTTCATGCAACAGGCGGTACTGCGCCACCATGGCTTCGAAACGCGGGCTCGGATCCGTTTTCGTGAACACCGTGTAGCGCACCGCGTCGGCCGCGCGCTCGAGCGCGAACCACACCTCACCGTCAGGATGCGGTTGGTAATGCAATTGCCGCGGGAACGGCTGCCACGGCTGCATCTGCAAGGTTGTGAAATGAAAGCACTTCGAGCGGCCGGGCACATATTCCTCATCGCGTGCGTTCCATTCCGCCGGGAGCGGGCCCCACAGTTTGTTCGCGTGGGTGATATCCCGAAAGTAACGATGCTTGCAACCGGCCTTAGCGTCGTCGATTTTCCAGTGTGCGTTCATTGCGGCGCAATCGAGCAGCATCACGGAAGTCTCGCGCGGCGTGAGGCCGAGCATAGCGGCGTCACCCATGTCCATGTCGAACAATTCCGCGGGATCAGCGAGATAGATCTGGTCAACATCGTTGTAGATTGCGCGGCCCTGTCCGCCGGCGAGCGCGGGCACCGCGTAACGGTATTTCGTGAAACCCGTCTTCCAGCCCGTGCGGTCATAACCGGCGAGATCCCGCATCAGATGAATTTCGTAGACGCGCGACGGGTCGCGTGTCTGCAGTACCGACCAGATGAACACGCGCTCGGCGCGGTACTGCTCGGGTTCCGTGCCCAGAAAAATCCGCACCGGCGGCGCCGGGCTCGGTTCGATTCCCGGTGCGACATCGAAGCGCACCACCACCGGTGCAGCGCGATCGCCCGCAGCGCGTGGTGGTGACTTACGGTACCAGTACGCCGGCTTGCGATGATGCCAGCGAGTCTCGAACTGGCGCTCTTTTGCGAAAACTTCTGCCAAGATGTTGAACCTTATCGATTACGATTTAACCATTATCCCGCGGTGTGGCCGCTCAGGCGCCACGTTGTTCGTCCCGGTGACGCTGCCATTCCCGTGCCAGCACCTCGCCGTGGATCACGAGTTCGCCACGAAAGCGATCAAACATCGCCAGCAGGAATGCGAGTTCCGCGCCCCGCGAATGCGCCGGCGAGAACGCGTTCGGGGTCTCCGTGTCGCCCGGGTAGCTGCCCTCGGGATGCTGAAACAAATCGATCCCCGCCACAACCAGCCGCCGCGGCTGCAACGCCACGGCCGCCGCAATCATCGTCGCCCCGTTCGTCGGACGCAACGTCCCCCAGGCGAAATCGCGGGCGCCAGGGTTAATATCGTCAACCGTGAAGAAGCCCGTTCGCCCCCGCCGTGGATCGAACACCGCGAGCGCGGCGAGACGCCGTGCCTGGTGCTCGTTCTGGAGACCGAAGATCACCCGCTTCAGGCTCGTCATCGCCGGCCGGCTGCCCGTAAAAACGACGTCCGGCTCGTGCAGGAAACCCCGCGCAAGCCATTTATGGTTCACCCGGAACAGCGCGTCATAGCGTTCACGCAACAACTCGGGATGTTCACTCGAGGGCCCGTTGCCCAGGCACAGGATCGTAGCCGGATTGTCCAACGCGTCGCTGAGCGACGCGGCGTCGCGATAGCACTGCAGCCGCAGGCTGAGCGGCCAGCGACCGCAATTGTCCACCGCATGGCGCCACAAGGAACGAGCCGGGGCACGCGCGGCACGGCGCGCTTTCAAATCCCGTCCGAGTATGTCACCCAGCATTGTGGCGGCCTGGCGCGCGGACACGTTCACACTGTCCTCGGCCGCGTCACGGGTGGGCATGGCCGACGCGCGCTCGGTCGCACTGACGCGAAGCCGGAGTTCGCACGCATCCAAAATCGTAGATGCCGGCAACGGCGCGCCTTCGCGCCCGGCCACCGCAAGCAGGCATACTGCCCGTTGTTGCAGCGCCCGCACGAGCGTCCCTGCTAACGGGCACGCATCCTCGAGCATCATCACGGCGCGAATATTACTACGGCGAACATAGGCCTCGATCAACCACTGGTTTTCCGCCGGCAAGGCATAGACGGAATATGCGGGAAAACGTTGCGCGAGCCAGTGCCGCAGTTCCGGGGTGGACGCCGACACCACAGTGCGCAGCCGGGGCTGCTCACGCGCGACCTGCTCAAGCAGCGCCGCAACCCCGTCGAAGGCTTCGCGGCGCGCGCCAAGCACCCACAGAGTGCGCATCGAGGTTTTAGGCGGGAAACCGCAGCGCGCGCTCCAACCGTCGCAGATCGACGCAACAACAGGGGGATTCGAGGTATTCAACAGTTCCGATATCAATCTGGCGGTTGTGGATTACAGCGTCGGCCGAGCCACGCTTCGGTGCCGCCGCGAAAGTTACAGGCGGCCTGCGTTGCCTTTTGGGTGCGCTGGTGGATGCGTCGAAGCGCGTACCATCAAGTAGCCGCGGCCCAGGAAATCATACTGCTTGTGACCCGTATACGACGCGCGAATTCCTGCTTGTGGCATAGCGGATCGGGGTTTATTGCACGGGACGGCAACGGCCGTCCGTGAGGGCCGGACACGGCTTTCACAGCCCGGCGGCGCATAGCGTAACCCAGCTCAAGGCCACCGGGAAATCCGTGCTCGGGATCCGGTACCGGGTACTGCTCGCGGACATTACCCGCGCGCCGCGATACAGTGACGGTTCCCGGGCTGGCATCGGGAGGCCGCAAAAAAAAAGCGCCGATAATCGGCGCCTTTCTCGTCGTCCCCGCCGGGTTCGAACCGTTCAGCGACGCTTCGATTTACGCATCGCGATAAGCCCGGCGAGAGCCATCAACGGAATCGTTGCCGGCGCCGGGATCGGCGTAGTGATGAATACGGGTATGAATAAACCCGGTGCCCCGGCGATCGGTAGAGCGTCGAACAGATCGATTCCCACGACATTCGGTTCGTCGATCAAGACGGGATTCGCTGGTGGATCGAACGCGAACTCCGAGATCAGGAAATCCAGTACGACAATGTCGCCGTCGATGAAACCGAGCTCCGGAAAAAGCGGGAAGTTGATGTCGTCACTGTTCGTGAACGTCTGCCCGAATAACATGAGCTCGACCATGAAATCGCTCGTGCCGAGCAGTTCGATGCCCACCCCGGTAAGCAGCGAATCATCGTAAGTAATCGACCCGGAACCCGTTGCGCCGAGGAATTGCGGCGACGGGAAGCTGTCGACCACCTCCACCGTGAATGGCACCACGATTGGCACGGCCTGAACCACACTGACGGTCAGCACCAGCACGCTGAACGCGCACCAGCGCAAGTAACGTACAACGCGCTTGTTCATCGCGCAGCTCCTCAGCCGAATTTCCGGACCTCGGCGATTAAATTTTGATTAATCCGATAGTTACCTCGATCGTCCAGGTAAGCGCCAGGCCTCCGGAGTCCTGTCTCTTACCGGCGCCGCACGCATCGGCGTGGGCCAACCCCGGACCAAACGTGCTTGAAACCGTGCGCTAAGACAAGCACTGCTGTGTGAGGAATTGTTACAGACCAAACGCGACGATTGTCCCGCGACGGCCCCGGCCGCCCGCTGTGTCCGCCCCGCGGGTGGGTCCGTTGTCCGCACGCAGCCACTGTCAAACCGGCCCCGTGCGTGTCGCAGCTAATGCGCCTGACGTTCGATAGAGACGAGTTCCCCACCGCGCAGTCGCAGGACATACGGGATGCTGGAACCGCCGCCATAAGCGTAGATTTCTTCGATGACGTCGGCACCGCCGCCGGACACGGTAACGACGTCGTTCGGTTCACCGCACGTTTCCCGCACGGTCAAAGTTGAATCACCAATGCTGACGATGCCGCCTTTGCAGCGATACAGCGACTCAGCGGTGACAGCAGCCGATGCTGCGCAGCAAGTGGCGGCGATCTGCGCGAGCGTCTGATATTTCATGCTTCTTTCCTCCTTGAACGCACGTTGTACACAGACAAGCGGCTCCCCGAATCGGTTCCCCTGCGCGGTAGCAGCGGGCGCCGCGAGCGGAGACGTGTGACTGCACGCCGAGGGTCCCGGTCAGTCGGCACTGGCGGAGTTTGCGAGCGGTGTTCACGCGGACGCGGATTTCGGCGGGGCAGATACGATCTCGTTCGCGACGCCGGATTTCACGATTGCAACAGAGATGCACGAGCCGCCACCGAAAACCCGCCGCGCCGGACGGAGTGCCTAGGCCGCGGATTCGCGCGCCAATGCGGCGACGAACGCCGCCGTGCGTTCCCGGGTTTCGTGCTCACCGCCGATCTGGATCCCGAAATCCGTAACCCCCGCTGCCTCGTAGGCGGCGATCTGCTCGCGCACGTGATCTTCCGAACCGATCAGCGCGTAGTCCTCCGGCCCACCGAAACCGGCCTTGTCCAGCATCGCCCGGTACGACGGCATTTCGGCGTAGACGGCATATTTCTGCGCCGCCTGCTCACGCGCCGCACGGATATCGTCCGTCACAATCACCGGGGCCAGTGCCGCCAGACGCGGCGGCTTGCGACCGGCAGCGTCTGCCGCCGCCTGCAGCGCGGGTAATACCGTGTCCCGCAACGGCTCCGGCCCCGTCATCCAGGTAATCGAGCCGTCCGTGCGCGAACCGCAAAGCTTGAGCATTTTTGGGCCCAGCGCGGCCAGCATCACCGGGCACGTGCCGGCGTCAGGGACATCCATACCGCCGTGGTAACTCACCGTACTCCCGCTTACGCTGACCTCTTCCTGCGCCAGCAACGGCAGCAGAATATCGAGGTACTCGCGCATATGTCGCGCCGGTTTGTCGTAGGACATCTCGAACATACCTTCGATCAGCGGTTTATGCATAAGGCCGAGACCGAGCGTGAACTTGCCGCCGCTCAGGGCGCTGGTCGTCAGTGCCTGCGATGCGAGCGTCATCGGGTGGCGTAAATAACTCGCGACCACCCCGCTTGCGAATTCAACGTCCGGCGCCTCACGCGCGAGCGTCGGAATCACGGTAAGCGCGTCGTAGCGCCACACTTGCGCCAGCCAGTAAGTTGCGCCGCCGGCCGCCTGCAACAGCGCGACGTCTTGCAGCATATCTTCGAGGCGCGCTTCCCACGGCTCGCCCATAATTCCGATTTTCATGTAATTACTCCTGACGCCTGCCCGATCGCGGCGTTGTCATGTTGGTGAGATTGTTGCTGATGCGCGGACCTTGCATTGCTTGCAAGCCGATCATTCAGCCACATCAGGCGGCTGGGTTGATCAGGTATTTGTTGCCTGTCGATCGCGATGCATAACCTTTCAGGGCCTCGGGACTCAAAGCCCCGGCGAGTGAGATTTCGTGCGCGTAATCGCTCGCGAACGTGGTTTTGATCTCTGCCGCCACCCGGGTCTGCAACTTGACGACTTCTTTCATACCGATCGTGCGCATGAAGTTTGTCAGCAGCCAACCGCCTACGCCCCAGGAAAAGCCGTAATCGCGCACGAGTGTTGTGGGACGCTGATCGAGCACGCCATAGATGTAAACCTGTTTGTACACGTCCGAGCCGTAGCGGTTATAGGCGTCGAGATTGCGCGCCGCCGCGGTTTCCATGCTCGTGAGAATACGACTGGCGAGTTCGCCGCCGCCGGTTGCGTCGAATGCGAGCGTCGCACCGGTTGCAGTCAGCGCGGCGATCAAATCGGCATCGAATGAGGGTGCGGTCGAGTTCAGCACATAGCGCGCACCAAGCTCGCGCAGCAACGCCTCCTGCGCCGGTTTACGTACGATATTAACGAGTTCGATGTTTTCCGCCTGACACAGACGGTTCAGCATTTTACCAAGGTTGGACGCCGCGGCGGTGTGCACGAGTGCGGTGTGATTCTCCCGTCGCATCGTCTCCACCATACACAAGGCCGTCAGCGGATTAACGAAACACGATGCCCCTTCGGCCGCGGTCGTGCCCGCTTGCAACGGCAGGCACTGGGTCGCTTTCAGACATCGATACTGACTGAACATTTCGCCGCCGAACATGCCGACGGTTTTGCCGAGCAAGGCCTGGGCCGCCGGCGCCGAGCCGGCCGCAATAACCTCGCCCGCACCTTCATTCCCCACCGCCATTGATTCACCAACCCGGCTCGCGACCGACGCCATCGATGCGGGCGGTATCGCTGCGGTAATCACTGGCCGCTCGGCCGTGCCGCTTGCCACTGCGCTCGCCACATCGGCCGGCCCGAGCAGCAAGGCAAGATCGGACGGGTTGATCGGTGCGGCCTGTACCCGCACAAGCACTTCGTCCGCACCCGGTTCGGGGATCTCCACCTCGGCCAGAGATAGCTCCAGTGTATTATCGTCCTTGATCAAGGATCGCAGCTGCAATCCAAAGTCCATCGCGTCACTCCCGTTCTGTTGTAACTAACACAGCGCTACGTTGATGCGGCCCTGCGTGGGGTTAAAGGATCTCGAACAAATCGTAAACCACTTCGCCACCTCCGAAGCCCCGCATCACGCCCACACAGACAATGTCGTTCATCCATGCGTATTGCGGCGAAACTGTCTGGCCCGACGGCGCACGCATGATTAACGGCATGCACGCTGCGCTCGCGTAGGGTTCGTATCGCTTGCACGATGCAGAAGATCCACGCGCCAGGATTGCGTTCCTGACGCTGTGATCTGCGTGACATCGCCATACCCGACCGGGACGGTGACAACGGTGCGCTATTGCGCCGGGCGTGTTACGGCGCAACGGTCTCCGTATATGGCGTATATGCCGGGCCGTCGCTAACGTCTCCGCCACCGCCCAGCGCGAGATGGATCGCAATCAGGTTTTGCATCACGGCAATCTCTGAGAGCGCCAGCAGATCCTCGATTTCAAGCAAACTCCGCTGCGCGTCGAGCACGGTCAGAAAATTTTCAACGCCTTCGCGATAGCGCAACCGCGCGAGAACGGAGGCTTCGTGGCTGGATTCGCGCGCCTCAAGCAAACGCGCGAACCGCAGACGTTCGTTGGCGTAGCGACTGATCGCGCTATCAAGCTCCTGCAGTGCGGTCGTCACTGTGCGCTCATATCGCGCGAGATTTGCCGCCGCGGCGCTGTCGGCCTGGCGGATGCGTGCGTAGATCGCGCCGCGATCGAACAGGTTCCAGTTCAGACGCGGACCGAGGGAAAAGAACGCGGTGCCGGGTGTGCTGAAACTGGACAGGGGCGCCGCACCGGCGCCCGCGCCGGCACCGAACGAGACGCTCGGAAACAAATCCGCCGTCGCCACGCCGATGCGCGCGGCGGCACCGGCGAGCGCGCGCTCGGCGGCCTGGATATCGGGTCGCCGACGTACGAGATCCGCGGGTGATCCGACGGCGGTTAATTCAGGCAACGCCGGCAGCGGCCGCCGCGCGGTCAACATTGCATGCAAGGCGCCGAGGGGTTGCGCGGTCAATGTGGTCAACGCATTCATTGCTGTAACAGCATCGGCCTGAAGGCGCGGGATCGTGGCTTCGCTCGACAATAACTGGGTGTTCGCCCGCGCCACATCGAGTTGTGTAGCCGCGCCATCCTTGTACAGGAGTTTGACCAGTTCGAGCGTCTGCCGCTGCACCGCCGTATTGCGCTCGGCGACGTCGAGGCGTCGCTGCGCGCCACGCAGGTCGACGTAGGTGCGGGCGACGTTGGCGAAAACGGAAACCATTACGGCTCTGCGCAGCGCCTCGGCCGAGCCAAGATCGGCGGCTGCGGCTTCGATCGAACGTCGCACGCGACCGAATATATCAATCTCCCACGTCAGATCAGCGCTGAAGGAAGCGCGGGTGGTTGTCGACAGGCGCTGCTCGGGATCGAGTTGCGGCACGAGCGCCGATGCGTCACGTCGCTCCTGGACGTTCCCGTTGACGTCAACGGCGGGCACCCGACGCGCATCGACCTCGCGCACTGCCGCGCGCGCCGCTGCCACGTTTGCGGCGGCGATGCGTAAATCAAAATTCGCCTCGCTCGCGCGCGCAATCAGCGCATTGAGCTCGGGGTCGCCGAACTGGCGCCACCACGCGGCCACCGGTGCCTGCGTGCTCAGCGCAGTGCCGGCAGACTGCGTCGCGGGAAACGTCTCGATTTGTTCCACGACGGTCGGCTCCGGGATTTCGTAGTCCGGCCCCACCGCGGCGCAAGCACCGAGCGTGAGTGCGACGCCGGCGAGACTATATCGACGCCGTATCATACCGATGCGTCGCGCGTGACTGCCGCGCGACGCCCATCCCGAATTTGTCTGAACCGCGCAGACCCCGCGCGGCAGACGATATAAAAGACCGGCGTGAACAACAGCCCGAATATCGTCACCCCCAGCATGCCGGAAAAGACCGCTGTGCCCAACGATTGGCGCATCTCGGCACCGGCCCCCGTACCGATCGCAAGCGGGACGACACCCATGATGAACGCAAGCGAGGTCATCAGGATCGGGCGCAGGCGGGTTCGTGCGGCCTGGGCCGCGGCCGCAACCCGATCGAGCCCTTGCTGTTCCGCCTGCCGCGCGAATTCAACGATGAGGATCGCGTTCTTCGCGGCGAGACCAATCAGGACGATAAAACCAACCTGCACGAGAACATTATTATCCATGCCGCGCAGTCCGATGCCGGTGATTGAGGCAAGCAAACACATCGGCACGATCAGAATTACCGCAAGCGGCAACATCCAGCTTTCGTACAGCGCCGCGAGAACGAGAAACACGAACACGACGGCCAGCGCAAAAGCCACCGGCGCGGTGTTGCCGACAAGTTTTTCCTGTAGCGCCAGATCCGTCCATTCAAAACCAAAACTCGCGGGCAACACATCATTCGCGATTTCCTCGACTGCCGCGATCGCATCACCCGTCGACACGCCCGCCGCCCCGACGCCCTGCACTTCAACTGCCGTATACAAGTTATATCTCGACACGCGGTGCGGTCCGGTCAGATCCTGAAACGAGGTTAGCGAGCCCAGCGGAACCATCGCGCCGCTGTCCGAACGTGCACGTAATTTGAGAATGTCGGCGCGTTCATCGCGATAAGCACCTTCCGCCTGGGCCGTAACCCGGTAAGTGCGGCCCAGAAAATTAAAATCATTGACGTAAGCCGAGCCGAGATAAATTTCGAGCGTATCGAGGACACGTTCGGCCGGGACCTGCAGTTTCTCGGCGCGCACGCGATCGATGTCGGCAAACACCTTTGGCGTTGCGGTATTGAACGACGTAAACACGCGCTCGAGTCGTGGATCGGCGTTCAGGCGTTCGATTAGCTCGCGCGTAACGTTTTCGAGATCACCAACCCCGGAGCCTGCCCGATCCTGTACATACAGTTTCCAGCCACCGCCGGTGCCAATCCCGCGAACGGGCGGCGGCGGTATCACGAACGCCATCGCTTCCTGGATACCGCTGAGGCGCCGCTGGGCTTCGGCCACGGTTTGCTCAATCGTCCGCCCCATCGCGGCCCGCTCTTCGTACGGTTTGAGCGGCACGAATATCGCCCCCGCGTTCGGCGCGTTCGTCCGCGTGGCGCCGTCGAACCCGGCAAAACCGGCGGCATGAAATACTTCCGGCATATCCATCAACAGTGCCGTTGCGTGCCGGATAACCTCGTCCGTACGCGACACGGAGGCACCCGGCGGGAGCTGGAACACCGTGATCAGATAGCCCTGATCCTGCTGCGGAATAAAGCCGGACGGGACGTTCTCGAACTGCAAGGCCGTCAACGCGATCAAACCGCCATAGATCAGCAACATGATCACGGCCATCCGCAGCAGCCGATGGGTCAGCCATGAGTACGCACCGGCGAAGCGGTCGAAGCTGCGGTTGAACACCGTTGCGATGGCGGTTAAGGGCGACATCAATACGGCCGCGAGACGCGAACGTTTATGTTCCTCGTCATGCGCTTTCAGCAGCAGCGCACCGAGTGCCGGCGACAGCGTGAGCGAGACCAGCGCGGAGATCACGGTAGCGGTTGCAACCGTCAGGGCAAACTGCCGGTAAAACTCACCGGAGATACCGCTGATAAACGCGGTCGGCACAAACACTGCCGTCAGTACGAGTGCGATGCCGATCAGCGCGCCACCCACTTCATCCATCGTTTTGTGTGCCGCTTCGAGCGGCGACATGCCCGTACCCAGATAACGCTCGATATTCTCGACCACGACAATCGCATCGTCGACCGCTATGCCAACCGCGAGTACGAGTCCGAACAAGGTCAGGTTATTGATCGAAAAGCCGAATGCCTGCATAACCGCAAACGTGCCGATCAAGGCGATCGGGATCGCGACGATGGGTATGATTGTCGCCCGCCAGGACTGCAGGAACAGCAGAATCACGATGACGACGAGGATCATCGCTTCGAAGATCGTGAAATACACTTCGTCAACGGATTGCTGAATGAAATCCGTCGGGTTGAACGCAATCGTTGCCGCCACGCCGGAGGGGAATGACGGTTCGATTTCTTCCAGCAAGGTTTGAATTGACTCTGCCGTTTCGAGCGCGTTCGAACCGGGTCGCTGAAATACGGGCACCGGCAGGGCTACGTTGCCATCGAGATAGCCGATGGTCGAATAATCCTGCGCGCCGAGTTCAATGCGCGCGACATCGCTCAGGCGCGTAACCCGGCCTTCAGCCGTGCGTTTGACGACGATGTCACCGAATTGCCCGGGCTCGAGAAAGCGCCCCTGGCTTTCGACCGGGATTTCAAATGCTGCCGCTTCCGGCACCGGTAATTGATTGATACTGCCGGATGCCACCTGCACGTTGTTCGCGCGGACGGCGTCGACAATGTCGCGAGCGGTCAGGTCGAGCGCGGCGGCGCGTTCGGGATCGATCCAGATCCGCATGGCGTAGGCCCGCTCGCCGAAAATGTTGTACTGCCCCACACCTTCCAGGCGCGCGAGGCGATCGACGATTTGCGTGCGCGCGAAATTACTCAGATACGTGGTATCGCGGGAACCGTCCGGCGAGGACAAATGCAACACCATCAACATGTCCGGGGTATTCTTGACGACGCTGATGCCGAGCCGCCGCACGTCTTCCGGCAGGCGCGGCTCCGCCACGGCGACCCGGTTCTGCACGAGCACCTGGGCGATATCGAGATCCGTGCCCAGTTCAAACGTCACGCTGATGGTGAGACGTCCATCGCCGGTGGACGAGGACTGCAGGAACAGCATGCCGTCGACCCCATTTATCTCCTGTTCAATCGGACTCGCCACGGTGTCCGCGATTGTCTCCGCGCTCGCACCGGGATACGTCGCGGAAACCTGGATCGTCGGCGGCACAATTTCCGGGTACTGCGCGACCGGTAATGCGAAATACGCGATCGCCCCAACCAGGGTGATAACGATCGCGATGACGGAAGCGAAAATCGGTCGGTCGATGAAAAAATGCGAAAAGCGCACGGCCGTTATTCCGCGTTCATTTCGATGACGGAATCCTGTGTCGTCACCTTGCGACCCGGCTGCGCGCGCAGTAAGCCATTGACGACGATACGCTCAGACCCGCTCAAGCCGCTGCGCACGACGCGCAGCCCGTAAACCAGCGGCCCCAGGATTACCGGGGTCGGCACGACTACATCATCGCTGTCCACCACCAACGCGAGTTTCGTTGCCTGGTCGGCCATAATCGCGGCGTCCGGGATCAGGATCGCCGGATGTTCAGCGGAAGCAAAGAGTCGCAAACGCGCGAACATGCCCGGCAGCAGTACGTGGTCCGGATTCGGAAACGTCGCGCGCCCACGCATGGTCCCGGTCAACGGATCGATCTCGTTGTCGACAAACGTCATCACGCCCTTGTGCACCCACTCCTGTTCATCGATGAGACGCGCTTCAACCGGATTCGGCGAATTGCGCGAGGATTGTCGTGTGCCTGCGCTGTCGAGCCGTGTGTAGCGCAGAAATTCGGATTCCGACCCTTCGAACTCGAGTTCGATCGGATCGAGCAGGATAATGGTGGTCAGCACAGTCGAATCGGACGCGCCGCCGGAAATGAGGTTGCCGACATCGATGCGGATGTCTGATGCGCGTCCGGACATTGGTGCGCGGACTTCGGTAAAACTTAAATCAAGCTCCGCCGCGCGCAGTTGCGCGCGTGCCGCCGCGACTCCGGCGCGAGCCGCATCGCGGATTGCGCGCCGCTCCTCCATCTCTTCGCGACTCATGGCGCGCGAGGATTCGAGACGTTCGCTGCGTTCAAATTCGAGGTTCGCAACTTTCAGCGTGGTCTCAACCCGTTCGAGTTCGGCGCGCCTGCGTTCGACTTCGGCTTCGAACGGTCGTGGATCAATGACGAACATCAACTGCCCGGCGTCGACCGACTGCCCCTCGTGGAAATGTACGGAATCGAGGTATCCGGACACGCGCGCGCGCACGTCGACGCGTTGTTTCGCGACAAATCGTCCGGTGTACTCGTCCCATTCGCTGATATTCGCGGTGAGCGGGGTGGCCACGGTAACGAGCGGTGCCGTGTCCTCGGCATGCGCGCTGCAGATTGGTATCACGAGCGCGATACTCACCAATATTCGCCGCAGACCACTGCCGCTTGAGAAAATTTTGTTCAACATCCGAAAAGTCGCTTATCGATGGCACAAGGCAGCCGTATAGTATCGCAGACTCTCGCCGGGACGTGTGCACTCGCGCGCCGACGCGTACAGGGTGCACCGGCGATCATGTGGTGTTTCACACAGTCATCGGCATTTATGCGCGCCGTCCGCAGTCCGGCCGCGGCCACTGCGTCGGGCGAAAGAGACAATGGCGCGGCCCCTGCCCAATCGATTCCTGAGCCTGAGAGCGTGAACGCAACGGAGTTGCCACCCGCAAAATGGCGGCGGGCACTTTCGCGCCGCCACCAGGCGGCAGCCGTACGTTTGCCAGTTGCTGCCGCGAGCGGCCGATAAATGCCAACAATTTCACCGGAAACCGCTGGAACCGCGAAACATCACCGGCGCGACGCTGTCACACGAACGAGAGACTGGAAGCTATCGAACCCGTACTCACGCTACAGGGGGATCGCCTTGCAGTTACCGATGCCACAAATCAGGAGGTCACATGAACCTTAAACTCGCGGACACCGGATTGCTCCGGCAACAATGTTATATCGATGGTCAGTGGCATCACGCCGATAGCGGCGTCACCATTGATGTCTCTGATCCCTCGAATGGCGACGTTATCGGCACGATACCGAAAATGGGCGTTGACGAGACTCGCCGCGCGATTGAGGCGGCACGTGTTGCGTTGGCACCCTGGGGCGCAAAAACCGGCAAGGAGCGCGCGCAGATACTCAGGCGGTGGTTCGATCTGATAATGGAAAACCAGGACGATCTGGCCGGCCTGATGACTGCCGAACAGGGCAAGCCGCTGGCCGAATCACATGGCGAGATCGCCTATGCGGCATCATTTATCGAGTGGTTCGCCGAAGAAGCCAAACGCGTGTATGGCGACACGATCCCCTCCCCGACCGCTGATCGCCGGATCACCGTACTGAAGCAGCCGATCGGGGTGTGTGCGGCAATAACGCCGTGGAATTTTCCGGCGGCGATGATTACCCGTAAAGCCGGCCCCGCGCTCGCCGCCGGCTGCACCATGGTCGTGAAACCGGCCACCTATACACCGTTCTCCGCGCTTGCGCTGTGTGAACTCGCCGACCGCGCGGGCATTCCGGCAGGGGTGTTGAATTGCATAACCGGTTCGGCGAGTGCAATCGGCGGCGAAATGACCGCAAACCCGACCGTGCGCAAGGTCACATTCACGGGTTCCACGGAAATCGGCAAGGTCTTGATGGAGCAATGTGCCGGTACGGTCAAGAAAGTCTCGATGGAACTCGGTGGCAACGCTCCGTTCATCGTGTTCGAAGATGCCGACCTGGACGCCGCGGTTGACGGTGCGATGGCGTCGAAGTACCGCAACACGGGTCAAACCTGTGTGTGCGCAAACCGTATCCTCGTACAGGACGGCGTCTACGACGCGTTCGCAGAGAAACTTGCCACGGCGGTCCGTGAACTCAAGGTCGGCAACGGTTTCGACGAAGACGTTACCCAGGGTCCGCTGATCGAGATGGCTTCGGTCGAGAAAGTCGAAGAACATATCGCCGATGCGGTGTCCAAGGGCGCCACGGTCGTGTGTGGTGGCAAGCGCCACGATCTTGGTGGTACGTTTTTCGAGCCAACCCTGCTGACCGGCGTGACTCCGGACATGCAGGTCGCCCGGGACGAGACCTTCGGCCCGTTGGCACCGTTGTTTCGATTCAAGACGGAAGCCGACGCGATTGCGATGGCGAATGACACGGAATTCGGTCTCGCCGCCTATTTCTATGCCCGCGATGTCGGACTCATTACTCGCGTGTCCGAAGCGCTCGAATACGGCATCGTCGGCATCAACACCGGTGTCATATCCAATGAAGTCGCACCGTTCGGTGGGGTCAAGGAATCAGGGATTGGTCGCGAAGGTTCAAAATACGGGCTCGAGGAGTTTCTCGAGATGAAGTACCTCTGCCTAGCGGGGGTCGAAATAACCTGAGTCGCGCCAACGATCCCGTGAATTGCCGGCAATCTTGCCGGCAGGCAACCCCGACGAGATCTTTTTTCTCGCCGCGGGCAATACCAGCGTGCCCTTGTGGTGCGGGCAGCAACGAATAGCGAGTGGCGAAACCTTACCCGGCGATCCCGGGATCTCGCCGGGTAACCCGGGTAGCAGCCTGGATTGCTCACCTTTTTCACGAATCAAGACTACGAGAACCTCCGCAGGCATCGTTGCCGCACTTGGTCGCCTGGTCGGGTGGCGGGCTGTGTTTACTCAGATGCTTAAGCGAGGAATCGAATTTTCGCGACAAGCGATTGGCCGACTCCGGAACTACCGCCTGCAATCGCGCAGCCGGCATTGCGAGGCGTTACAGGCATCAGTAAGCCAGTCGGGAGACCGTTACCGATTCAATAGCGGGTATTCGGGCCCGTTAATTCAGCGACATCAGATATTTTGTGTGTGCGCCGTTCGGCGAAATCATCAACACCACCATACGTGTGCAGAAACCGCCCCGATTCTGCTTATACTTTGCACCCCTTCCGTGAAGGGATACTGATGATAACCAGGGTGACAAACACCCGCTAACCCGATTGATGACTCTCTCTATGCTCTCGATTGCCGAAATTATCGCCCAGGAACTGAACGTAAAACTCGCGCAGATTGAAGCCGCGATTACTCTTATTGACGAAGGCGCCACCGTCCCGTTTATCTCACGCTACCGAAAAGAGGCCACCGGCGGCCTCGACGATACGCAATTACGCCAGCTGAATGAACGCCTGGCCTATTTACGCGAACTCGCCGAGCGCCGGTTAAGCGTATCGGCGAGTATTGAAGAACAGGGCAAGTTAAGTCCCGAGCTGCGCGCGGCGATCGAGCAGGCCGAGACGAAGACACGTCTCGAAGATCTGTACTTGCCGTACAAAAAAAAGCGTCGCACGAAAGGACAGATGGCCATCGAAGCCGGTCTCGAACCCTTGGCCAATGCACTCATGGCCGACGTCAACCTGAACCCCGAAGCCGTTGCCTCGAGTTACGTTTCCGACGAGCACGGGGTTGCGGACGCGCAAGCGGCGCTCGACGGCGCGAAATTTATCCTCATGGAACGGTTCGCCGAGAATGCGGATCTGCTCGCCCGCTTGCGTGAGATCATCACCGACAAGGGCGTGCTCATGAGCAAGGTACTCAAAGACAAGGAAGAAACGGGGGAAAAATTCCGCGATTATTTCGATTATCGTGAACCCGTTGCGAAAATCCCGCCGCATCGCGCCCTGGCACTGTTCAGAGGCCGCAAAGAAAGTGTGCTCTCGCTGAAACTCGATGTTCCAGACCTCGAGAACACCGACGCGCATCCCTGCGAGTCCGCGATTGCCGGTGCGTTCAACCTACCTTACTGCCCGCACGGGGATTTCACCGGCCAGCCTGCCGCGACGCAATGGTTAACCGAGGTCGTGCGCTGGACCTGGCGCGTAAAGCTGCTGCAGCAAATTGAAACTGATTTGCTCGGCGACTTGCGCACAAAAGCGGAAGCCGAAGCGATAAAAGTATTCGCGGCGAATCTTGCTGACGTACTACTCGCCTCACCCGCCGGCCAACGCGCAACCATTGGTCTCGATCCCGGCCTGCGTACCGGCGTTAAAGTGGCCGTGGTTGACGGCACGGGAAAGTATGTCGATAACACGACGATCTTTCCCCACGCACCGAAGAATCAGTGGCAGCAGTCAATCGCGACCCTGGATAGCCTGGCGCGGCAACACGCCATCGAGCTGATCGCCATTGGCAACGGCACCGCATCGCGTGAAACAGAAAAGCTTGTGGCCGAGCTAATACGTAAACACCCGGATTTGAAACTCACTAAAGTGGTTGTCAATGAAGCCGGCGCATCCGTTTATTCCGCCTCGGAATTCGCGGCTGCAGAATTCCCGGCATTGGACGTTACCGTGCGCGGCGCCATATCAATTGCCCGCCGCCTGCAGGACCCGCTCGCGGAACTCGTCAAGATCGATCCGCAATCTATCGGGGTCGGCCAGTATCAACACGATGTGAGCCAATACAAGCTGGCGAAATCGCTTGATGCAGTCGTTGAAGATTGTGTAAACGCTGTCGGGGTGGAAGTGAACACCGCGTCGGCCGCGCTGCTGCGGCGCGTATCGGGACTCAACGAAACGCAGGCCGATAACATTGTCGCGTGGCGCGACCTTAACGGCCGCATGAGGAATCGCGCGCAATTGAAGGAAGTGCCGCGCCTGGGCGCCAAGGCGTTCGAGCAGGCAGCCGGTTTCTTGCGTATTCAAAACGGTGACGTCGCGCTGGATACCTCGGCCGTACACCCGGAATCCTACGCCCTCGTCCACAAGATCGCGCAGAAGAACAACTGCACCGTGGAAGCGTTGCTCGGAAACAAGGCGGCGTTGCAAGAACTGAACGCTGAAGATTTCGTCAGCGCAGACATCGGCCTGCCCACCGTTGTTGATGTCATTGCCGAACTCGGCAAGCCAGGTCGCGATCCGCGCCCTGAGTTCAAGGTGGCAAGCTTCAGGGACGGTATCGAATCAATGGCTGATCTCACGCCGGACATGATCCTGGAAGGCACGGTGAGCAACGTAACGAACTTTGGCGCCTTCGTTGATATCGGTGTTCATCAGGATGGCCTGGTGCATATTTCGGCGCTCGCCGATCGCTTTGTCAAAGACCCGCGTGATGTGGTGAAAACGGGCGATATAGTGAAGGTCAAGGTAATGTCGGTTGATGGGAAACGAAAACGCATTGCATTGAGCATGCGCCTGAGTGACTCTGCGCAGGAACACGCAGCCAATGACGAGCAGAAACCTCGCGGCAAGCGCTCCACATCCGGCAAGCACTCGCGCAGTAAACCGCGAAACCCGCAGCAAGAGCGCGAACAGCACCGGCCGAACGGCGCCCTGGCGGCGGCCTTCGCGGCAGCGAAATCGAAGAAGTGAGCGCTGTTGCCCGCGACCCGGCATTGGGGCCGGATTGATCTGCACCCGGAACGGGCGCGGGACGACCTCGCAGGAGAACGGATGGGCGCGGGGATCGAAACTCGCAGCATGCCGGCATCTGCCGGCCACATTGAGCGCCCGTGCGGCAGCGGACTCCCCGGGATCTGGCCGGTATGCTTGCGTGAGGTCTGAACGCGCCCCGGTTTGGCCGCAGCCCCATAAGCCGGCGGGAAATGGTTAGCCGAACCGGCTCGCTCCGGACTTGCGGCTCGCTGTTTATGCGTGATTCTCACCGCGCGGCGTCTCCGCTCTGCCGCTTCCCCGCCCGTATCAGAGGCACCCACTGGCCATACCGAAGATTAGTGATGCCGCGCGACGGCAAAACTTTAGCTTGCATGACAGGAATCCGCGAGGTACGCCAGCCGTGAGCGTTCGACCACCGGCGGATCAAATCGAGCTGCATTTCTAGCCGCATCTTCGTCAGGATGGATTTAATCTGCGAGCGCACGGTATGGATCGATGTATCACGGATCGCGGCAACCTGCGTTGCATTCTTGCCGCCCGCAAGCGCTGGCAGCACCTCGATCCCAGCGCCGGTCAGATCATAATAATTGCGCATGGCCGTTATGATCGCGTCGCTCCATACAGGCACCAGAACGCTCAGCAAGCCTTTGCCCTTCGGATTATTCGCGCACGACACGCGTGAGAGCGCGAACAGCACACTCGTGCGATGACCGGCGGTCTCGAGTTCGCTAGCCCCAATAGGCCACCTTGCGATCCGGACTCGCCCGTACCGACGAGTACCTTGCACAAATCGCGCATGCTGTCGCCGCCGGCTGGTGAACGGGTGGCGAGGTCGTCACCGGGGTTAAACCGCAAACAGCGGATCGATTGCAAGCTGATACAACTCGATAAGTTTCGGACGCTTGCCCGCATCGCGCACGACCGTATTAGCGTTCGGTAAAGATTGGCGCACTGAGTTTCGTCACGAACCTTGCGCCGATCGGCATGGGCTTCGGTATCCGGGCACTCATCAACGGCGAAGTCGGCATGGCCTTGTCCCTTGTTGCGAGCATGACTTTCGGCATTGTCGTAGACGACACGGTGCATTTTCTCAGCAAATACCTGCGCGCCAGACGCGAGAAAGGCCTGGACCCGGAAGGTGCGGTAAGGTACGCGTTTAATACCGTCGGACGTGCGCTTGTCGTCACGTCGATCGTTCTGGTCGCCGGGTTCCTGGTGCTGGTAACTTCTCACTTTGGTCTGAACTCGAAAATGGGGCTCTCTGTTTCCATTGTCATCGTTTGCGCTTTGTTCACGGTTTTGTTGCTCTTGCCACCCTTATTGATGAAGCTGGAGGAGCGTCGCAGTAAACCTGCCTTGCACGAAGCGAGCGCCGCCTGATGTGCAGCAGTTCTCGAATCGATCGCGGGCCCGGATAAACAAACAGGACGATGACTATGTTGAAAGTTCATTTCATTCACGGCCTGGAAAGCAGCCCGACGAGCCGCAAGGCGCGGGTCCTCGCTCAGCATTTCGACGCCGAGACACTGGCAATGGACACCTCGGACTTCGAAAGCTGCGTCAAACTTCATGCTGCGCACCTCGCAGCGCGTCGCGTGGATGTCCTGGTGGGCTCGTCATTCGGCGGCGCTGTAGCATTAGCGCTGGTACAGCGCGAATTGTGGCCTGGCCCCACCCTGCTGCTGGCGCAGGCGGGCTTGCGCTATGGCTTGCAGCCGCAGGTGCCGGGCGGCGTGCCGATGTTGCTGGTCCATGCTACGGAAGACGACGTCGTGCCCGTTACAGACAGCCGTGAAATCGCCGCGACCAATCCGTCGGCGCGGCTGATCGAGATTGACGACGACCATGCACTCACGGCGGCCGTTTCGCGCGGCGACCTCGTCGCATGGGTAACTGCCGTCGCGGGGATGACATAGCGTCCGCAAGCGTCAGCCAGGGCCATTCGCCCACTGGTACCACGCAGCGATGTTCCGATGCGGACTATTCGCTCTTCAATCCCCATCGACGTGCCGGCGACCATCGCGCCGCAGCAATCGAACAAGTGTTTTCGCGAAAGCGAATGTCGCCCGCATAGTCGACCCTCGCAGTGGGACATCGCGAATCCTGATTGATCGGCGCAGTAGCGGCTGATTGCAAGTTGTATAGAACAGACCTCCGATGCTTGCTCCCCGGAAGCGGTGTCTGCGGCATTACAATCCGATCGTATTGTTTTATACCGCTACTTCCATTACAGTCAATCGCAGTGGGAACACGGTGGAGTGGCGGTAATCATGGGCGGAGCATCCGAACCCGCGGGCCGGCAAAAAGCGAAAAGCCTGCAGATGCACAACACGATCGTCGACGCGGTGGTGGACTGTCTCAACAAACACGGCTATGCAGCAACGTCGATCAGCCGTGTGCTCGAGCAAGCGGATGTTTCGCGCGGCGCCTTGCAACATCATTTCCGTAGCAAGGAAGATCTGATCGCCGCCACCGCCGAACATCTGATGCATCGTTCACTCGCCGTGATGGCAGCGCCGGGAGTGCGTACACGACGATCACTTCGGCGGGAATTACAGGATTTGTGGAGCAACTTAATCCACACCAGGGAATATCTCGCCCTGCTTGAAATCCTCAATGCGATACGTACTGATCTTCCGCTGCGCATAAGAATCCGGCCAATTCTCGAAGACTGGAATGCGGCAATCGATCAAGAAATGGTCAAGCTATACAAAAGTAACACTGGAAAAGATGCGGCCGTGATCGAAATCATGACGATGAGCCGATG
Source organism: Gammaproteobacteria bacterium (assembly GCA_965216305.1). GTDB lineage: Bacteria > Pseudomonadota > Gammaproteobacteria > UBA11873. Next base: position 3,175,503 of record OZ244144.1, read on the forward strand.
CTTGTTACGCGGCCTGGTGATCCACGAAAGCTTCAGTGTCGATCCCGGTCATATCGATTCAATTATCAAACGCTGGATCGACATGGTCTCCGTGGTTCTCAACACACGGACCATTACTGCGAGGGGTTCAGAATGAATTTTACGTTTAGCGCAGAACAACAACAGATCCGCGACAGCGTATTAAAACTGGTCGCGCAGTTCGACGACCAATACTGGCTAACGCGCGACGAAGATGGTGTGTTCCCCGAGGATTTCTGCCGCGCCATCGCAGATAACGGGTGGATCGGCGTCGCCGTCCCGGAAGCCTATGGCGGCAGTGGCCTCGGCGTAACGGAATCCGCAATCGTCCTGCAGGCGATCAGCGAATCAGGCGCCGGGAACAGCGGTTTGTCCGCCATTGGCGTCGGCTTCTTTGGTCTCAACCCGTTAATCACTTTCGGCTCCGAGGAGCAGCGTCAAACCTGGTTACCTCGCATCATCCGTCGCGATGACATTGCCTGTTTCGGGGTCACCGAGCCGAACACGGGCCACGATACCACCCGCCTGAAGACCCGCGCCGAGCGCCGGGGAGATGATTACGTCGTTAGCGGCGAGAAAATCTGGATCTCAACCGCACAGGTCGCCAACAAGATCATGCTGATCGCACGTACGACGCCGATCGAGCAATGCAAAAAGCCGGTTGATGGGCTGTCATTGTTTTACACCGACCTTGATCGCAATTTTGTCGATATCCGGGTGATCGACAAAATGGGACGCAAGTGCGTCGACTCCAACGAAGTATTTTTCGACAATCTGCCGGTTCCAAAGGAACATTTAATCGGCGAAGAGGGAAAAGGTTTTCGTTACCTGTTACATGGACTAAACGCGGAACGCATCCTCATTGCCGCCGGTCTCGTCGGTCTCGGTCGCGCCGCCCTTGCGCGTGCTGCGAGTTACGCCCGCGACCGGGTCGTCTTCGGTCGGCCGATTGGCATGAACCAGGCGGTACAGCATCCGCTCGCGGCGAACTGGGCACAACTCGAAGCGGCGAACCTGCTCGCCTTCAAGGGTGCGGATCTGTACGACCGCGGCGAACCGTGTGGCGCGGAAGCAAATGCGGCGAAGTATCTCGCCGCGGAAGCGGCATTCGAGACCTGCACGAACGCCGTCATGACGCACGGCGGTATGGGCTACGCGAAGGAGTATCACGTTGAACGCTATTTGCGTGAAGTCATGATTCACCGCATCGCACCCGTCAGTCCGCCGTTGTTGCTGTCTTACCTTGCAGAACACGTCCTGAATCTGCCGAAATCGTACTGACATCAGGTCATGCTGAATCAGTTCTATCGGCGGCCAGGTCGGGTCCGGCGCACTCAAGCGGACGTTGTTGCGGAAGCAAATGGCACGAAGCCCATGCTCCATCTGATTGTGCCAACGACATCTTCAATGCGGAGAATCACGACATGAAATTCGACGTTGTAATGGCCACATCATCCGATAGCTGGCGGGTCGCACAGCGAGCCGAAGCGCTCGGTTTCGCTTCCGCCTGGTTCGAAGACAGCCAAATGATCGCGGCGGATCCGTTTGTCGTCATGGCAGCCGCAGCAATGAATACATCGCGCATTCGCCTGGGAACCGGCGTGTGTATCCCGTCAAACCGGATCCCGCCGGTAACCGCAAATATGCTCGCAACGCTTAACGGCCTGGCACCCGGCCGCATAGACTGGGGCGTGGGTACGGGCTTCTCGGGACGTCGCGCGATGGGTTTGCCGGCGCTAAGCGTTCGTCATACGCAACGCTACATCGAGGCGGTCGGCGGTTTACTCGCGCGCGAAACGATCGAATGGCCGTTCGATGGCGAGACCCGAAAAATTCGCTTCCTCAATCCCGAATTCGATTTAATCAACACAACCGACCCAATCGCCTGCCACATCGCGGCCGGCGGTCCGCGCATGCGACAAATCACTGCCCAAAGCGCGAGCCATTGGATTGCCATTTACGCGAATCAGGAACAAGCGCGCGCCGATGCAGTTGCCATGGATGATGCCTACCGTTCAGCAGGGCACGATCCCGATGGTTTTCGCAAGACAATTTACGTTTTCGGCAGCCTGATTCGCGACGGCGAAAGCTACGATTCCGAGCGCGTCCGCAAACAAGCGGGACCGACAGCCGTGATGGTGCTGCATAACCTGATGGAGCGCCAGTACGGCGATCTGGGAACCGGCGGGATCGACGATGAGGCGCTGCTTGCGGCGTACCAGGCATTGTATGACAGCTACCAGCCCGATGATGCCCGGTATTTAACGCTTCATAGAGGCCACGCCTTGTTTATGCGCGAAGATGAAGCACCGCTTGTGAGCGGAGAATTCATTCGGAACGTATCCTGCTCCGGCACCCTTGAAGAATTGTCCGACCGCGTTAAAGCAATGGCTGACATGGGCTACACAAATGTGTGCTTCCTCGTGCTTCCGCATTTAAGTGATTCGCTCGATGATTGGGCTCGGGTTATGGAACGCGTCGGCGACTGAGTACGCGAATCACGGACAGAAATTTCGCGTCGTTCTTACTTGATGAGGAGAAGCCGGGAATGAAAAGCCAGATGTGCGACATGTTCGGGATCGACGTGCCAATATTCGCGTTTTCACATTGCCGCGATGTCGTTGTTGAAGTATCCAAAGCGGGCGGTTTCGGCGTACTCGGTATGGCGCGCATGCATCCGGGACGCGTCGAACAGGAATTGAATTGGATCGACGACAACATTGAAGGCAAACCGTATGGCATAGACGTACTGATGCCGAGCAGCTTCGAAGACAGCAGTGCGCAGAAATTCGATCCCGATGAAATCTTTCCCCAGGAGCATATTGATTTCGTGCGCAATATGCTTGATGAGGCCGGGATTCCGCCGCTGCCCAAGGAAGCAGAAGAGGAAATAAAGCGCGAAATCGTCGACGGGGTAAACTTCACGCCCGCGGAGAGTCTCGCAATGGTGGAGGCGGCGATGCGTCATCCAATCAGGGCGATCGTCAATGCGCTCGGAACACCCCCGCCGCAACTTCTTGACGCTGCGCAACAACAAGGGATCAAGGTTGGCGCGCTCGCAGGAAAACCCCGACACGCACTCAGGCACAAAGCGGCGGGCTGCGATTTCGTCGTGGCGGTCGGAACGGAAGCGGGAGGGCACACGGGTGACATTTCTTCGCTGGTCCTGTGGCCGAGCATCGTCGACGCGGTCGCGCCGCTGCCGGTACTCGGGGCCGGCGGCGTGGGCAATGGCCGACAAATGGCTGCTGCATTGGTACTGGGTTGCGAAGGTGTATGGTGCGGTTCGTTGTGGTTGAAGACCGTACAAAGCGAAATCATTCCGGAGATCCGCGAAAAATTATTCGACGCAGAAGCCGGTGACGCGATACTCACAAAAACGGTCACCGGCAAGCCCTGCCGCACGCTGCGCAACCGATTTTCCGAAGCCTGGGAGATGCCCGGTGCGCCTGCCCCACTGCCGGCGCCGACGCAAAACTATTTATGGTGGCGCGAAGGCCGCACTCGGGTTGAACGGGTGCGCGCGCATGATTTCCTCACCTACCCTGTCGGCCAAATCGTCGGCGACATGCACGAGGAGACGTCGGTGAAAGCGGTTTTTTATGATTTGCTCAACGAGATGGTGGCTGCGGCGGAACGGATTAATCACGTGCTCGACTGAACAACGCAGCGGAAATTCCAGGCCATTAATGGAACTCGGGTGATCCCTGTTGAGCAGATCGATTGCCAGGGCAGAACTACCAGCAGGGAGTGCCCCACCGTTTCCCGGGCATCACTCAGCGCTGCTAGGCTATCAACGCTGGGTGATCAGGGTTCGCGATCCGGTATTTGGCACTTCTTGGCAGCGAAGATCGGTAAATATTCGCCGAGGCCGGGGCGTCACCCGCGGATCGGAGCACCCGAAAACAGACAGCGGTTTAGTCTTTGCCGGAGTGGGATGATCCTGTAGTGGGATGATCCTGTAGTGATATTACAAGCACTACGCCGGCTTCCGGCGCGACGTTTATGCCTGGCCCGATCGTGATCGTTAATGTGCATTCTCTCGGGTCAAACATCCGCGCCCGCTCGATAAAATCACCTGGAGGACGCCCTCCCGGTCGAAAACGGCCTGTCGAAGACGCTGGCAGTCTCTTCGTCGGCCATCCGCGCCGTGATGTCGACAGGCTGCAGGACCCCGAGCTGAATCAGGAAGCCGAGGTTGTCGGGTATCACCCAGTCGGCGTGGATCTGACCATCCTTGACCTCGTAGATCGAGATCCCCTTCAGTTCGATGTCTCGTCCCGTCGGCGTCTCGCCCATGAACGCCCGGACATGGCGGCCGCAGGCGCTCCAGCGCACGGTGATCCTGTCGCCGTCACACAGTTGTTCGTGGATCGAGAACCGCCAACCTTCGAAGCTTGTATTGTTCTTGCGAACCAGCGCCTTGAGTCCGGCGATACCGGGCGGGAACGCGGGATCGTGAAACTCGAACGTCGGGCTCAACACCTCGTCGAGTACCGTCATGTCGGCACCCGTAAAGCCCCTGTGGAAAAGCGTGGTGATTAAGTCCCGCTGCGCGGGGCCGCAACCACTTCCTTGCGCAGGGTAGGCGAGCGGCTCCGGCATCCGATCGAGCACATCAGCCGGGACGCCATGGGCGCGTGGTCCGAAAGCACCGAAACCCGGACCGCGGGTCCACCACAGAATTTCCGGGGCCAACAGGTCCGGGTAGCGCGCCGTCATCTCCCGCACAATTTCCTGCACCGGTACGCCTATCGAGGACACGGACTCATAGTCGCGCATGTAGTCGCGGGCCCGGTCGATCAGGCTCGCATCTCCATCGGGTCCGTGGCCCGGATAGACATGCGTTGGAGCCAGCGTACGCAGTTGCTCCAGTGCGCTCAGCCAGCCGCGCGGGTTGTCGAGATCGGCGAAATAGGCGTGCATACCGGAGAACACCACGTCACCGGTGATCACCGCGCGTAGTGACGGTACGTAGAACACCGTCGCATGCCGGGTCTCCGCCGGGGGCATATCGAGCCAGACAATCTTTTCGCCCTCGAGGCTCGTGTGCTCGCCAGTGAAGGATTGCGGCACCACCGGGACGCGCGGCAGTTCGTCGCCGTATACCGGCTGCCAATGTCGCCACTTGGCACGGAATTCCGACACGATCTCCTCGCGGACTTCGGGTCGTGCGAGTATCTTTGCGTCTGGGAAACGTTGGAGCACCGGCCCGAGGCCCATGTAGTGATCCGGATGACCGTGGGTGATGAGGATCTGCCGCAGCTTTCTACCCGAGGCCGCGATACGCGCGGCAAGCGAGGTGCCGTCAACGCGCAGCCATGCGCCATCGATGAGCACCGCGTCATGCTCGCCCATAATCAGATAAGCGTTCTCGGCGATGCCGCTGCCACGGGCCGTGAACGTCTCGATTGTCAATGCCGGCGCCAACCCACCCGCTCCGTAAATCAGCAGAATCACCGCCTGCACCATCCGCTGCATTGCGCGACGCGTGGTTATCGCCATGGCCGTCGTTCTCCGTGTCTGGTACGCCGGAGTATAGGGATCGGGCGGGCCGATTCTTGCCTGAAACGGCACACCGAATTGATTCCGATGCCGCCTCCGCGCGGGATTCCTGCGGGTTCGTGAGCCGTGCTCTTCCGAACGAATAACGAGCGAGCTCGCGGCACCTGCGGGATTGATGCCTGGCGGGATCGCGTCGGAGCGGTGTTCATGCGCTTCGAGATGGAGGCGCCGTCGCCGCGTTCCTTTCCGGGTGCCCTTGCGCAATATGGTCTGGGTCCGCTGCGGCTCTACGACTTCAGCGGTCCGGCCCACCGGATCCGGCGCCGCCCTGCCTCGATAAAAGCCGGCGAAGCCAGCTTCTTTCTTGCCGTAACGCCACTCCTCGGCGAGTGTCATCTCGTCGCCCCCGATCGTGCTTGCGTGCTCGCGCCTGGCGATATGTTGTTTCTGCATGCCGGCCGGCCATTCGAGATGAACTTTCCCATCGACATGCGCTTGCGGGTGGTCGTAATCCCGGCACCGCTCCTGACCGGATCGACACTCGCGTGCTGCGATACCGTCACGCTAGTGGCGCCCGCCGGGATGGGCACCACCGCTATCTGCCAGGCGTTCCTCGAAAGCGTCTATGCCAACCGCGAGCAGCTGTCGGGCGCCGAGGAGCGGCGGATCTCGCGCACGCTGGTGAGCCTGCTCGATACCGTCGCGAGCGCCGCGATGGAGGCCGACGGTGTGAGCCCGAACGCCGCGCGGACGCGGCATCTCGCGCGCATCACCGCCTGTGTACGGGATCGCCTCGCTGAACCCGATCTCGATGCGCACGCGATCGCGCAGGACGTAGGCGTTTCGCAACGCTACCTGAGAGATCTGCTGCGATGGCGCGGCACCACGCTCCGCAAGTTGTTGCTCGAACTGCGACTCGCGCGTTGCCGTGAGGCACTCGTGGATCCGCTCAATCGCTATCGCCCGGTCGGCGAAATCGGTTATGCCTGGGGGTTCAATAGCCAGGCACACTTCACACGTGCATTCAGTGACCGCTACGGGTTGCCGCCAGCGCGTTTCAGACGAGCAAGTAGCTTTCCTGACGATAACGGCTGATGCCCGCCCTGCGTGCCGGTGCCTTACGTGTTGAAATTCCCCGTCATCTATTCGTACCAGATGAAATCACCGCCTCTGTTTGCCAGCGTAGCCCTTTTCGCTTGCGCCAGCGGTAATCAGGTGGAGGATCAGTTCTCACATTCCAGCAATCCGCTGTGCGGACGTGGTGGTTCCGAGGTGAACGCTGAGTATTTCGCTTGAACGAAATGAGTTGGAGAGAACGGTTCGAGTGATCGTTACAGGCGACGCGTGCCCCGAACAAAAAGGCATACGGTACGTAAGCGATTGAAATATGGTGCCGGAACGCAGACTCGAACTGCGGACCTACACATTACGAATGCGGTTTTCCAACGCTGAATTTATTAAATCAATCAAATGCTTAGAGGGCGAACATGGGGCACAACAATTGCCGTTACGGGTCTCTAAGGTATTGTTTTTAGCATTTAAGAGCGGATTTGTGCCCCACTAGTTCGCGTACATACGAACTGATGCACTCAGTCCCTTACCTGCCGAAATTCCGCATCTCGCAAAGCCGTGTGCCGATTTACAGGAACGTTTGCAGCGGGAAGCTTAGATCCAAATTCGCATTCGGCCCATGCTGCGGCATATGCCAATTATGCGAATATCACAGTGACCGAACCTGAACGACCTGTCCGCCTGTTTCGAAATGGCAGAAATCAGGCGCTCCGAATCCCTCGCGAGTTTGAGCTAGAGGGTGACGAGGCCATTGTCCGCAAGGAGGGCAATCGCCTCATCGTCGAGCCGGTTCGAAAGGGTCGCCTGCTCGCCTTGCTCGATACCCTCGCCCCCCTCAAGGAGCACTTCCCCGACGTGGATGAAGACCTGCTGCCGCTCGACGATGTGGAATTCTGACAAGTGTCGCTGCGGTACCTGTTGGACACGAACATTATTTCGGATCTGATTCGACGTCCGCAGGGTACAGTCACCCAACGAATTACGAAGCTCGGCGAGGCTAGCGTTTGCACCAGCATTTTTGTCGCGGGTGAGCTTCGGTTCGGCGGCGAGAAATCGGGATCGCAGACTCTCATCGAATGCATTAATCTCGTTCTCTCCGCGATGGAAGTGCTCCCGCTCGAATCCCCCGTCGACCGGCACTACGCAATGATCCGTCACCAACTGGCGAGTAGAGGCACGCCCATTGGTCCCAATGATCTCTTGATATCCGCCCATGCGCGCGCGCAAGACTTAACGGTCGTGACTGCAAACACTGACGAATTCTCGCGCGTTCCGGATCTCCGAGTAGCGAACTGGCTCAGTCAGTGAAGATTAATTCGACCGGTCCTATTAACCATCGAGGGCTCTGACAGTATCTGGAAGCGGTGGAATACGCCACGCTGTATTTGGCTGGATTGGTTCAATCATCGGCGCCTGCTCCAACCCATCGATGCCATGCGGCCAGCAACGCTCGCTCAGTGTTGCAAAATTTGGATCAGCTATTTAGCAGTATTTTGGACTACCTAAGACCATCAGAATCTACGATTCCAAACCAATTGGGTTGCGAACGCAGAGTCTCCGGTTACGAATAAAATCGCGTCGTTGAACCGTGCGAAGGTTCCCAGAGGCGTGCGAACCTGAGTACCCGTGGCGATGAACTACGAAAGAATTGTTCAACGAGTACCCCATTCGAAGCCGCCAATATCAGTTTCCCTTTCCGTCCTTCGCTCGTTACCGGAGACTCAGGTACGTCGTGGGATTCTTCGAGGGTGGCGCTAAGTTCGGACGGCATAGGCGCCGCGAAATCCGCCAGGGTCAAAGATCCGTTGCGTGCTACGCATTTATCCGGCTCCAAATCGTGTCTAAGGAACGTGTCGCAATGGACGAACATCGTGCCGAAGACCTCCATGAGGATTGCCGAACCCACCGGTCCGTTCAACAAGTCAACGCAGTCTCCGATGCGTCGTACGGGAGGCTACCCGCAGTAATGACGTAAATCGCGGATCCGGAAATCCCTGATTCCGGGCTTCAGGCACACAGTCGCAAACTACCGCTTCTCTTCGGCGATGCCTAACGTCATGTACTTGCTTACGAATAATTGACGGCATCAACAACCGCTCTGCGGACATCCGCTACAGTCGGCACGTACATGGCCTCTAGGTCCGCCGCGAACGGTACGGGGGTATGTGGTGCGCTAACCCACGATACCGGTGCTTTCGAATCCCCGAACGCCTGGCGGGCAACAATCGCCGCGATATCGCTGGCCATGCCACAACGGGGATGGCCTTCATCGACGACGACAAGGCGCCCGGTGCTGCGAACGGAATCGAGGATCGTCGTCTCGTCGAGCGGAGAAATCGTTCGCGGGTCGACAATCGTGCAGCCGATCCCCTGCGCGCGAACCTCGTCCGCGGCCTGCTCCGCAACGCCGACCATACGTCCAAGCGCGACGATGGTCACATCATCACCGCGTCGTCGCACGTTAGCCTGCCCGAGCGGGATCCGGTGGGGTTCGGCAGGAGCATCGCAGACATCGTCGTACGAATATAGCGTCTTGGATGTTAGTTCTTCGTAGAATACGGATGCGTTCACTATCCGATGATGGGCTGGTTACGCCGCACGGGCGCTTGAACGGAGTAGAAGTCCCACAGCGAACGTAAAACCGAGCGCCAAGCCGGGGACGGGTATTGGCGCGACGTCTGCGCGAACATAAGAGAAGCTACCCCGCGCTTCTGCACGGCCGTTTCCCCATTGGGTGAACCGAATGTCGAGGTAGATATCATCTTCGACGAGGTGCACTACGGCATCACGGCCGACCATATCCGGCGGGTGGGCGCCGTTCCAACCTTCCCAGCTATCAAAGCTCAAATTCTCGTAATCATCGGCATTGCCGAACGCCCAGCGGGTCCCTACAGGTGACGTCCGGTTTGCCGTGTCGTAACTCGTTTCTTGCCCCGGCGCGATGTTAAACAAGCCTTGTCTGTCGGCGCGCGTGATCCAAACATTCTCGGTAATTCGATCTTGATTTTCCTCAAGCGTCCAATCGACTTCGTCAACACGATTGAAGCTAATGTCGTAACCGGAGAATACGGTTGCTGCTGCAGCGGTTTCGATAGCGGAGATCAGCACAGCCGTCGCGATGATGTATTTGGTCAAGTTCACGCGTACTCCTCCAACGGTGACTATCAATTGTTGTAATATTTCTAGCGTTGCGACGTTCTATTCCCGAGCGTCGCTGAGCGTTTCATAGCGCGAGACTCAGCGCTCTTATCAAGCTCGCGAAGTTCGTTTTCACGAGTCTCGATCCTCGAGATGACAGCGGCGTGAGGATTGTGTGACGGTCTCGAGATGTTTCGATGACGGTGCACGTATTCTTACGAACCGGGAACGATGGATGAGTACGAGGGATAACAAAGACCCATGCTTACGTTAACGATGCAAGAAAACCGCGGTGCTCTAACGTAAGGAAATGTCAGACGTGCCACCCAGTTTTCGATATCCAAACAACCGGGGTAGTTTCAAAAACCAATCTGCAAGCACGGGGTATGCGATACGGTTTTACGCTTTCGTTAATTCGCTTCGGCTAAGCAGCCGTGGTTTTTCTTCCGACGATAGCGACCGCAGCACACGCCAAGCCCGCCCAACATCAGCCAAACTGTCGCCGGTAACGGTACGGCTTGACGGTGAAATTGCACGCGGGCGACCGCTGGCTGGCCAATAAAGGGCGAATCGAATTCCTTTCGAATCACATCAGGCGGCGATGTCGGGCGATTTGAAAAATCAAAATCTCTGCCGCGTTCGGAACCTGCGTCCCACGGAATAAGATCGGCGATGAGTTCTTCAACCCAGGATTGCCCATCGGACAACGCGATATTGCGCACGCCGACGAATCAGTCGGGGAGTATAGGACGAACAAACGTCCTTTCCCGCGATCCCGTCGAGTATCGTCGGCTCATCAAACCGTCGTCAACCTGCACTTCGGCGCGGCGTTGCCCTGAAATGCGCGCCTGAGCCGGCAGAAATTCCGCACGTCGGCGCAATTTCTCGGCGGTTTCCATGCTCAACACGACAGCGACCCTGCGGCCCCTTCAATGTCGCCGCACAGGCTCGGGTGGTTCGAATAAAGGGAACGAGCAACGCACAAAACGAGAGCGCTAAGAACGAACACCTCTCACTAGTCACCATCGACTTCATGGCAACCATCGGGTTTAACCCATCGAGTAAGTACTTCAACGAAAATGATTTTTACTGGATATGCCCGATTTTTACGGTGGAACACCGAAAGAATCGATTCGATCGGCTCAAAGCAAAGGGACCGCACAAAATATTGTTATAAGCGGCAATGCCCCAAACAAAAAAGCATACAGTAGTTAAGTCATTGAAAGGTATCCCGGAACGCAGACTCGAACTGCGGACCTACGCATTACGAATGCGGTTTTCCAAGTCTATTTTTCCGTTTATATTCAATGCGTTATGTCGACTCCGTGGGGCACAAAAATCGCTGATAGGCCGTCGTAACGGTTTGATTTGCCCCGTTTCGTACGTGCTTGTGCCCCAACTTTCTGACCGTTTTTCCGCCCGCTCGGCTTCTCCGTCGAGCCGAAGCTTACAAAATCAGCCGCGACGATTTAGTCGCTTTTTCGTCATAAATCTAATCCGAATCATAGACCTGTCGATCTCGAAACGATCTCAAAGACAGACTCGAAGTTTGGCCGCGACCAGAAGGGATGGAACTATCGGCCATCTGATTTTGGAGTTGGGAGCTCAGCACGGGACCAACTGTGGATCTGCGTGGGATCGATAGGGCGACCGGCGCTGCAAAATGACCCTTGGAGCGCACGTGCAACTAGCTGAACTAACAACGGATTATATTACGGATGAGGGGTCCGCTTGCGTGCCGATAGGGGGTCAACCCTTGGCGCCGATTCACACTCAGATGCCAATCGCCGCGTGAATTAGTAATTCGCCGCCCGCACGTTAGTCAGGATTTTCGTCAACGATTTCAACAAGGGCTTATATTCGGGAAGGACAACTGCATCATCTCTATATTAATCATTGATGCGTATGCAATCGATGATTAATAATAGGTCTTGTTTACCTCTAGATGGCAGCCATGGCCAGCATCACGATCCGCAACATAGATGAAGAGTTAAAGCGGCGTCTGCGTATACGTTCCGCCGAGCACGGTCGGTCGATGGAAGACGAGGCGCGGGATATCCTGCGGACCTCGCTCTCAGTTGTGGATCCAGCGCCGGTGAACCTCGCGAGTGCCATTCGCCGCCGCTTTACAGAAATTCCAGATACGGAACTCCTTATTCCAACCAGGGAGCCAGTGCGAGAGCCGCCCGAATTTTAATCGTGATCATTCTGGACACGAATGTATTGTCGGAGCTAATGCGGGCGGAGCCGAACGCGCAGGTCACTGACTGGGTCGCGGGCCACCCGGCTTCGAGTCTGTTTTCTACCTTCATTACGGAGGCGGAAATTCGTTATGGCGTTGCATTGCTCCCGGATGGCGAACGAAAGGACGTCCTGGAGCGGGCGATTTCCGGGATGTTCGAAGAGGATTTAGCCGGTCAAATCTTGCCCTTTGACGGTACCGCGGCTCGAGCCTACGCCGAGATCGTAGTCGGTCGCCGCAAACTAGGCAGGCCGATTTCGCAGTTTGATGCGCTGATTGCCGCAATCGCTCGTTCGCGTGGAGCCGCCGTGGCGACCCGAAACAATAAGGACTTCGAGGCCTGCGGAATTGACGTGATCAATCCGTGGGATGCGTAACCGTAATGGGGGTAATCTTCGTCATCGCGGTTGTCGTCAGCGGCCCTCGTTGCGCCGAGATGAAGATGTATGGAGATCGTTCGTTCGTACTCGCGTCGCAGGTTCCCTAAAGCGCGGAGCTCAGGCCTAGCGGCGTGGAGGGTCAGTTGCAGACCAATGGCGGACAGCGGGCATCACGCGTTCGCCGATTTTTTTGGCTTTTTAACGCCACGAAAAAACCGAACGCGCAACGCACAAAACGAGAGCGCTAAGAACGAGTTTCAATACCTACGCATACCCGGTTCGTTATCTCGAATTCTTGCTGGAGGATACTCAGGCCGCTGCGGTTCCGTTCCGTAGCGGGATACTCGTTAACGTCCCCCCCACCCTGCCCGGTTTGCACTGCATAAACTCGTCGTATCTGAACGCAGACCCGCGGCACAGCAGACGAAAGCCAACAAGGATATTCAACAATCAAGTGAGCTTTTCGCATTATTGCTGGAAGAGAGACCCGGTGATGTTTCGTTGGCGCTGGATGCAGCGCACGCGATGCCCGAGAAATTCAGGCTGCAGCTCAAAGCGAGGATCGAAACCTTACCTCGGTGACATCCGGAAATTCTTCAGCAATTTCGTTTAGGGATCGCTGCGCCAAGGTCTCCGAACGGGAACCCGCCTAACTGTGACTACATTTCCGACTCGATATCAACAGGCTCCGGAAATCCCCGCGCGATTCATTTTCCCAAATTGGATTGATCGAAGGTCCGGTTCGACAGTCTGCTCAGCTTCGGGTCTGGCCGGCGCGCCGATTGGCCCAAACTTCACTGATCTTGTCCCGCCCGAATCTGGCGACAAGCAGTGCTGTATAGCTACGATGAGCAATGCATTTTCCTTGAAGGCTCCAGTGTTATGAACATCCGTCAGATCAGAAACGCCACGCTTGTTATCGAGTACGCCGGCAAACGCTTCCTCACCGACCCCTGGTTTGGTCCCAAAGGTGATTTCCCTGGCTTCGACGGCACGCCAAACAGTCACATTCCCAATCCAACCGTCGATTTACCTGTTCCCATCGAGGAGCTCCTGGACGTAGACGCAATCGTCCTGACGCACGTTCATCCCGATCACTGGGACGACCATGCCGCTCGCGCGCTGCCGAAGGACATTCCTTTCTTCGTACAGCATCCAGGTGATCGCGAGATAATCAAAGCTGCTGGTTTCACCGATGTGCGCATGCTCACGGGTAACCCGGAATTCGAAGGCGTCAAATTGATAAAGACGCCGGGCCAGCACGGTTCTGATGAATGTGTCACCGCCATTTACGACCTTCTAGGAGAAGTCTGCGGGGTCGTGTTCAGGCATCCTTCCGAACCCACGCTCTACCTCGCGGGCGATACGGTATTCAACGACTACGTGGCGGGCAATCTGCGCACCTTCTTACCGGACGTCATTGTGCTCAACTGCTGCGATGCTCAGGTCGTGGGTTTCGGCTCGATCATCATGAGCAAAGAAGACGTGCGCGAAGTCTATCGCGCGGCGCCTGAGGCCCGCATCGTCGCGAGCCATATGGAGGCGGTGAACCATGCCACGCTAACACGTGCCGCGCTCCGTGACTTTCTGGCCGAGCATGCGATGACCGACCGGGTGCTCGTACCAGAGGACGGCGAGACCTGCGCGCTATAAGCGTGGCCGCTGATCCAAACACAACGAATGTACGCAACGGAGTAAAACAGAATGTCACTCGAAGCCAACAAGCAACTCGTGCGTCGCTTCTATGCGGCGATTGAAAAAGGGGATTTTGAAGCCCTGCACGACATGGTCCACGACGACTTCGTATTCTACAGTCAAATCGACACTCCGAAGCCGGGTGTACAGGGCCTGGCCGATTCGGAAAAGCCGAGTTTCGATGCCTTTGACAGCTTCATCTTCCCGATTGATACCCTCGTGGCGGAAGGCGACAAAGTTGCCGCCTACATGAGGTTCGAGGGTAAAGGCTACCGCACCGACATCTTCGGCGTGCCGGCGCGCGGACAGAACGTGCGAATTTCCTTAATGATGCTGCTCACCGTGAGGGACGGGAAGATCGTCGAAAAGCGCGCGCATTTCGACACCGGTGACGTTCGCCGTCAACTTGCTGCCTGATCGGCTCAGGGGCTTGCTGAGGAAGCCCGCTTGGAACCTGTCTGGCCCGGAAGACGCGCCGCGGCTCGCCCTCGAAGCAGTGATGGCGTGGTTACAGCGGAACGCTCGCGGGGGTTTTGAAATTGCTCGCGCCATACAGTGGGCGTAAAGCCGAACGCCTCACGGAAGTGGCGTCGAAAGGATGCAACGGAACCAAATCCCGCAGCGTCCGCTACGGCGTCGACGGAGCTGTCTGAGGACTCCAACAAGCGCTGGCTATAGTGCAATCGCTCCTTCAACAGCCAATTGGCGGCGCTGGTTCCTGTCAATGCCCTGAAGTGTCGCGTGAAGCTCCGGCGACTCATCCGTGCTTCCCGGGCAAGCGCGTCCACGGTGTGTGATTCCTGCAGGCGCGTGCGGACGGAATTCAACAATGCGGTGAGCCGACAGTCGCCGGATGTCTCAGGCAAGGGTTGCTCAATGATTTGGCCCTGTCCGCCATCGCGGTGCGGGGCTACAACAAGCCGCCGCGCGGTACGATTGGCGACAGTCGCGCCAAGTCGTTTACGGAGTACGTGCAGGCAAACATCCAGGCTCGCCGCGGTCCCGGCTGAGGTCAAGATATTGCAATCTTCGACGTAGAGTACGTCTGGCTCCATATGAACCGACGGAAAGCGGCTCGACAGTTCGTCGATGCACTCCCAGTGGGTCGTCGCGCGCCGCCCCTCGAGCAAGCCTGCCGCCGCAAGTACGTAAGTGCCGAGACACAAACCAACAAGTTCCGCGCCCCGATCGTGCGCACGTTTCAGCGCCGCGAGCAGTCGTGGGGGCGGCGCATCCAACTCTTCCCGCCAACCCGGGACGATGATGGCATCGGCTGTTTCGAGAACTTTGATCGACGCGAGATCGGTGAGACCGAATCCTGCGGTCGTCCTGATTTTGCCGGATTCACCGGCGCATACCACGACATCGAAAACGCTCGGGGATGCAACTGCGCCGAAAACGAAACAAGGTACCGACAGATGGAAAGGAATGACGCCATGGAAGGCAACCACAGCTACTGAACAACGGTTGGAACTTTCGGACATTGTCATCACCATTGGCAAGCGGGTTTGCGCGACGAGTTTGGATCAGAGTCGAGAACCGCGAAATCGCCAGCCCTGCGACGATTCATCGAAACCGCGACGCTTGGATTGAGTCTACAGATTTCCCTTGTGCAAAACAGCGGCTGGAATCTGTGACGCGTCGCTAAATCAGCCACGTACGGTCACGCGGGTCGCGCCATCGGCGGTTGACCCGTCTACCGGTTTTTTGGTTTCGTCACGCGGCGAAAAACGAACGAGCAACGCACAAAACGAGAGCGCCAAGAACGAACGACCTTTTATTAGTCATCATCGACTTCATGGCAACTATCCGGCCTAGCCTATCGAGCAAGTACTTCAACGAAAACGACTCTTACCGGGCATGCCCGACCTTTTGCAGTGGAACAGCGAAAGAATCGACTGGGCCGGATCAAAGGAGAGGGACCGCGCGAAATACTGTTATGAGCACGGCTATGCCCCAAACAAAAAAGCATACAGTACTTAAGTCATTGAAAGGTATGCCGGAACGCAGACTCGAACTGCGGACCTACGCATTACGAATGCGGGATTCTAATTCGAAATTTATTTTCCTAATCAATACGTTAAGTCATGATAGTGGGGCACAGTTTTCGCTTATTTGCGTTCGTAAGGACTTGTCTCTCATCGTTTTACCGTTCCCTGTGCCCCGGATTTCAGGCCCTCGAACGGGCGCTTCGTCCGACCTGTACGGTAGATATTTTTCAAAAATCCGCATAGGTCACCATCGCTCAAAACACCCTCTCTGCGATTGGTCGTTGGCACGCGAGGGTAAGTCCAACCGGAAGCAGAAAAACGTCCACCGGAACAGGACAAGGTTGACCGGGACGACTAGCTGAATTTGCAAACTTGCGTGCGGCTATGGCAACGAGTACGGTATGGCCATATTTATGATATGGGTGACCCACATGAAAACAACGATCGAGCTTCCGGACGAGCTCATCAAACAAGCACGGCGTGTCGCACAAAAAGAAGGTGCCTCACTCCGCTCACTCGTGGAAGAGGGCCTGCAACGGAGTCTCGAAGCGCGGCGCCAGCCAAGGCCCAGCGAGCTCGACTTTCCGAGCTACGGCGGCAGCGGCTTGACCGACGAGTTGCAGGGTGCGCCCTGGAGTCGGATCCGCGATGAAATCTACCGAGAACGCGGCGCGTGATTGCGATCGACACGAACCTGCTCGTCTACGCACACCGCCCCGAAATGCCATTCCATGAACGCGCTCGATCGGTGCTGACCGAGGCGGTTGCTGCAGCGGAACCCGTTTGTGTTCCGTGGCCGTGCGCGCACGAGTTCCTCGCGGTAGTCTCCAATCCTCGAATCTTCAAAGATCCCACCCCGATGGATATCGCGTTGGATGCCGTCAAACGGCTCCTCGCGACGGTACCCGGTGGATTCCTTGCCGAGGGAGAAGGTTACATCAGTGTTCTCGAGCAGATCGTCCGGCCTGCCCTGCTGCAAGGTGCGATCGTACATGACGCCCGAGTCGCCGCCCTGTGTATTTTCCACGGCGTGCGGGTCCTGTGGAGTGTCGACCGGGATTTCTCTCGCTTCGCTGATTTGACGGTGGTCAACCCGCTGCCAGCAAGCTGAAGTGCTGTTTGACCGATTACGACGCTTACGGCTTAGGTCCTTACGCGACACCCATGAATTCGTGGGTGCCAAGAGCCTGGCGGTCTGGCTCAAACTAACAGGCCTCCGGGAAAGCCGGGGTGATCCATACATGGGCGACTTCCTGTTTTTGGGTTAACGAGTCACCCATTAGGCCAGCGTCCGCTATTGAGCGCTGATCCGACCGACGCGCCCCGTCTCAATATCGACGCGAACGGCCATGAAGCGACGTTCACAAGCGAAATTAATCGGCCCGTCTGAGGTATCGAATGGTGCGGTAGCGAAGCGCCGAAACGGTTAGGCGTCTTCGGCAATATTCTTAGCGAGATCGTTTACTTCATCGAAATATTCAGTTCGATCTAACGGCGTTTCCAGGATGATCAGATTTACTTCCTCAACGAGGGTCTGAGCGAATGCATCCACGCCGGCGAGCTTCCACCAAGCCGCAAGGGCCGGTAAAAAAGGTTTCGTAGCGCGCCTGCCGGCGGTCCAAGTCCCATAGTCAAGCTGGCCTTCTGCGTGCTGCAAATAATTAACTTGATAATGGATGAGCATAGAGATCAAAAAGAGCTTTATGATCCTTGCCTGATCTGCGCTCAGCTCTTCCCAAGTTGTGTAGACTTTATGTTCAACAGCTCGAGTTTGCTCATCGAAATAAGCGGACTTTTCGGAAACATAAAAAAACCCCGCTGGGACGCGGGGTCTGAACGAAATTAACGCGACGTATTTACGCTTTTCGTCGCTTAAAGCCAAGTCCGGCAAGACCGAGCCCAACGAGTGCAAGTGAAGTCGGTTCTGGAATTTGTGCACCACGGAATGCCACCTCGGCGAGCCCATAAAAATCCGGCGGAGCTAAACTCGAGAGTCCTTCGACGTGGATGTACCGCGTTGATGTCGCTCCGAATCCAAATACCTGCGCTGGTCCCGCCGCGCCAAGCGCAGTCGAACCTAGGAGCAGACCAGTAGTACCATTCCCAAAATTCATATCATTATCGGCCCAGATTTGGAAGCTAGTAACTGCACCGACGCTACTCGTATTCCAGATAGCGATGCCGTCAATTCCAAGTACCGAACCCAAATCCAAACTGAATTGCTGAGGACCAGACGTCTCTGTACCCGTGAAACCTACTCCGCTCAATCCCGCGTGCGTCGTAGCCGCAGTATAAGTCGCGAAATCGGTCACGCCGCTGGTGTACCCCGCCGATAAGCCGGATTGGTTTATAATGTTGGCCAACCCGCCAAGGTCGCCTTGCGGACTCGAGATAGCCGTAGCTTGCAAGATGGGAACCGCGCTAGCGATACGGGGCGTAGCGATAACGCCGAGGGCAACGAAAGCCGCTGCTGCCGTTAATAGTCTGCTGGGTAAATGCATCTAACATTCCTCGGTAATCATTAAGCGTTCGCCGACGATCGGCTCGTCACCTCAGGGATTGCAATATTGGTGCCAGTATTCTGCTAAATGAAATCAAACAGTTAGTTCCCGCGTGTAAAGCATCTAAGAATATTAGGCTCTTTGGGGCCAGTGATTTGTAAAGAATCCTGACAAATCCCTTCCACCCAGCCGCTACCAATGCTGAAAACGTGTTTATATTAGCAATCACTGAAGGACCGATATGGGCACTTAGCCGAAGTACGTGCCGCGCCCGCGACCGGCCGCTGTGCGCCGTGTAACCGACCTTCGTTGGCAATCAAATACGGTCGAAATTCAAAGCGCGAAGTTGCAGCAAAACGTTCTGGACTTTCGAAAACTTTGCGAGAGGGGATGACTGGATATTCAGTTCTCGCGTTTCCGCCTTAGAGCGCGGATCCCAGACCAGCAGACTTGCATGTGTCCTTCGTACCCGGCGTTTGAGCCCGGCGACGTGGAGGACCACCTGTACGCCAGTGACGTACAGCGAGCATTCCGCGCCTAACGGCATTTTGCTTTCTCAAGCGGCGAGAACCCGAAACGAGCAACGCACACAGCGAAAGCGCTATCAACGCGCACCCTTTCATTCATGCCCATCGATTTGATGGCAACCATCGCTTCCGCCCTATCGAGCAAGTCCTTCAACAAAAGGATTTTTGCCGGGCAGCGAAGAATATCGTTAGCGTCCCCGGAAGTGGTGGAAATTAAGATTCTATCTTCGAAGGCCTTGTAGCGGCCATCGCGTCTCCCCGGCTAGGGTTGTGTCACCACAACTCAACCGGAAAGCCAAACGAGAACGCAATGGCCGATGAAAGGATCGCGCTAAAACAGTTACTGGACAAGGGCTCGGACGCGGAGCTGCTCTCGGAGATGATTGGCTTCGTAGCGAACCGTCTGATGCAGCTGGACGTTGAATCGCTGTGCAAGGCAAGCCGCTACGAGCGCAACGACGAGCGAGAGAACTACCGCAATGGTTATCGTGACCGCGCGTGGGAGACGCGTGCGGGGACGGTGGATTTAAAGGTCCCGCAGCTTCGGCGAGGAAGTTATTTCCCGGAATTCCTGGATCCACGCCGGGCGTCGGAGCACGCACTGGTCGCCGTGATCCAGGAAGCGTATATCGGCGGTCTGTCGACGCGAGACGTGGATAACCTGGTCAAGACGATGGGTATGAGCGGCGTGTCGAAGAGCCAGGTCTCGCGGCTGTGCGCGTCGATCGACGAACGTGTGGGTGAGTTTCTGAACCGACCGTTGGAAGGCGACTGGCCGTATCTGTGGTTGGATGCGACGTATGTGCGCACGCGTCAGGGCGTGCCGGATTGTCAACGTGGCTATCATCGTGGCCGTGGCCGTGAACCGCGAGGGCCGCCGGGAAGTGCTCGGGATCGAGGTGATGCCGAGTGAATCGGAAGTGTTCTGGAGCGAGTTCCTGCGGAGCCTGACGCGCCGCGGCTTGCGCGGCGTGAAGCTGGTCGTTTCTGACGCGCATGAAGGTCTCAAAGCGGTCGTGCGCAAGGTCATCGGCGCGGGCTGGCAGCGATGCCGCGTGCACTTCATGCGCAATGCTTTGCAGCGGGTACCGAAGCGCGCGCAGGCGATGGTGACTGCGGCATTGCGCACGGCGTTCGACCAGGGCGATGCTGAATCGGCTCATGCACAATGGCGCCAGCTCATCGACGTCTTCGAGGGCTCTCATCCGAAGCTTGCTGAGTTGATGAGCGATGCCGAGCACGACGTGCTCGCCTACAAGGCCTTCCCTCGCGAACACTGGTCGCAGTTGCACTCGACGAATCCATTGGAGCGGCTGAACAAAGAGATCAAACGACGGACTCGCGTGGCCGGGATCTTCCCGAACGACGCAGCCATCGTTCGCCTGGTCGGTGCCATGATGCTCGAGCAGAACGACGAATGGGCGGTGACGCGTCGATACATGACGCTGGAGACTATCGGGAGTGTATGCGACGATCGGAACATCGACGTCGCTAAACTCGCGGCGTTGTAATCGAATACGACCCTGCTGGCAGAGACGGATTTACACCACGCACGGGGACGCTACCCACAGAAATCGCTGATAGACCGTCGTAACGGTTTGATTCGGGCTGTTTTAGTCATGCTTGTGCCCCAATTTTCTGGCCGGATTTTGTCCCGTTTGAGTCTTCAGAAAGTACGGACTGGATACGCGGTGAGTGTCTCACGCCCCATTAAGGTTATACGGAGTTTTTCGCGTTCTACCGTATAAAAACCAGCAATCGAGCACCTATACGGAGTAAATTGATATACTCCGTATAAATCAATCGACCGTGAACAGCACGACAATGACCCGGTTATCGCAAACAACCCAAACGTTGTACGCAGAGTTACTGCACCAGCTTGCTGTCACCTTGCCGAACTTGCGTGGCATTTCGTTCTGCACGAAAACGGTTAGCGGAAATCGATACTGGTATATGGAGATCGTTGTCGGCAGCACCAAGCGACAGTTTTCCTTAGGCCGTGATACGGAAGAACTACGCGATTTGATCGAGCGGCAAAAATCACTTTCTGAAGACGCGAAACCCGATATCAGGCAGCGCGAGAAACTCGTCGCAATGCTGATCAGCGGCGACGCCTGGTCTCCCGGCGCACCGGACGGGCGGGTACTCGAGATGCTCTCGCAGGCGGGTGTGTTTCTGAGCGGCGGCGTCGTGGTCGGTTCTCATGCCTTTAACATTTATTCGAACATGTTGGGTATTCACTGGAACACCGCATCGACCCAAACCCGCGACATGGATCTCGCAAGCCCCCGTCAAATCGAAGTGGCCATGCGGCCCGATGCGCCTGACGTAAAAGCCGTGTTAATGGAATCTGGCATGAGTTTTTTCGAGGTGCCCGCGCTTGATCGCAAGTCGCCTTCCACCAGTTTCAAGATCCGTGGACAGGAATTTCACGTTGATTTACTGACACCACATCAGGGGCGAACATCCAGCGAGCCGACGTTCCTGTCGCATTTTAATACCTACGCATACCCGGTTCATTTCCTCGAATTCCTGCTGGAGAATACTCAGGCCGCCGCAGTTCCATTCCGTAGCGGGATACTAGTCAATGTCCCCCACCCTGCCCGGTTTGCATTGCATAAACTCGTCGTATCTCAACGCCGACCCGCGGCGCAGCAGACGAAAGCCAACAAGGATGTTCAACAATCCATGGAACTGCTCGAATTGTTGCTGGAAGACAGACCCGGTGATGTTTGGCTGGCGCTGGATGCAGCACAGGCGATGCCCGAGAAATTCAGGCTGCAGCTCAAAGCGGGGATCGAAACCTTACCCGGCGACATCCGGAAATCCCTCAGCAATTCCGTTTAGATATCACTGCGCCAAGCTCTCCGAACGGGAACCCGCCTGACCGTGGCGACGCGCCCGATTGAATTTGAATGGGCTCCGCCTAACCCGCGGCGATTCACGTTTGGCATACCCGCGTTTCGTTCGGACCGAGCTTAGCCTATGGCTCGCGCGGCGGTCATGTCGAAGGTCGGCTTTGGGCCCCAACTGAGACGGCCACCCAGATTCGTCATCGGGCGGAAACCGGCCAATAAGAGCAGTTCGTTCTGCCGTCGGCCTTTCCCCTTACCTTAATGTGAGACGGAGATGCCGCGGCTTCGTTGCCACAACACGACTACGGCCGACGCAAATAACAGCAGCGCCGGAGGCAGGGGCACGACAGTTGCCTTAAAGATCTCGGTGCGCGAAACCGACGTGAGCTGAATGGAAGTATCCTCAAGATCAAACAGAGCAAAATCCACCTGAGTCACCAATACATCGAATGAAGTCGCCGCCGATCCGTCTGGGAATGACGGAAGTGGGGCAAGACCCGAATCATTGGTAATCGTGCCAGGAACGTTGATCGGGCCAGAAGTGCTTGCGCCATCGGCTCGGACCTCCTCGCCGGTCGATGTATCCAGAAACACGTTGGTATGGTGAAACAACGGTTCGGAGGGTGTGCGGCCGTCGCTCGTTGTGGTTGTCGTTTGAACTGTTTGAATTCGAAATTCTGGCCCTTCAACAGGTTCGTCACTTGCGTCCTTGATCTCAATAGCGGCAATCAAGGAGATAAAGAGGACAAAATCAGTTGAAGGCTCGCCGGGTGTAAATATCAATCGTTCCAGGTTGAATGTGACCTGGGTCTGAAGATGCGGATCGCCTAAACCAGTTACCTCGAAATCGCCGACAGGATTGTCCGTATCACCGTCAAGCACGAACAATCCGGTAGCAGCATATTCACCCGCGTCGTTCGCATGGAATATGGAGGACAGCGGCAATAGGGTTCCCGCGTCCACTGCCGTGATATCGAGAAACTCCGTACTGGTGGACACCCTTATTGAAAAGGATCCTTCGCCGTTCGACGCGTGCGCAGCGCCAGCGAGTAGACAAAAGAGTATTGCCACAGATACAGCATTAACGGTCGCAAATGTTCCCGTCCGTAGCTTAAGTCCGTTAGGTAAGTTCAACATCTTTCTACCGTCCCGAGCCTGATGGCAGTGTATCGCGTCGGATTACTGTTCAACCAGGTGTTTTTCCGGGCGAATTACCGAGTCATTCGGACTGCCAGTCCCAGCTGGTATGCTTTGAATAGAGTTTTGAAGTCTATCTCGAAAATTTTCGATGCTTGCTGACCAGAATGCCCGGCCTTTCCCCGCACTTCTTAACAGTATTGCAGGAAACCGGAATAAAACCCGGTGACTTTGCGGCTCACGATTTCGTATTTAATCTGATCGAGAGTAGTGGGAAAGTCTAATTGCTGCTGCCCAATTTCGAGTGATTATTTTGCGATCTTGTCCTCGGAAAGTACGCAGGTTCTTGGGCGGGCTCTCACAGCAAGCCCAGCGAAAGACATTATTGTTAAAGGACACCAAGGACTCTGCAAAAAAAGCACGTATTCCTGTTGCAAGCACGAGGTTAGAGAAACTCTCTGCTAACATTCAGCTACCCCACCACACTTGGTTTTCGAGCGTTCCTTGCTCGTTGTTGAACATCCCGCTAACAGAGGAGAATCACAGGTGAAGGAGTATCGTCGCGATTATCACGTCGACTACGATCTCGATGATCCGGAGTTGAGTGAGCACTGGGACGTAATTGTCGCCGACCTGCACCGGCGCTGCCCGGTGGCACGCAGTGACACCGGCGACGGCTACTGGGTTGTCAACGGTTACGAAGACGTATCGCGATGTGCGAAGGACTGGCGCACGTTTTCTTCGCGCGACGGCTTCATCGTCAATCGCCCGGATGGTATGCCGTATTTCGCTCCGGCGGAAGTCGACCCGCCGCTGCAACGCAAACTGCGCTCCGCGCTCGAACCGTTTCTGCGGCCGAAAGTGTTGGCGGCATTCGAACCGCGCGTGCGTGCTTATGCGCACGAACTCATCGACGGCTTCATCGCGGCGGGCGAAGTGGAGATCGTCAACGCGTTCGCGAATCCCTTACCGCAGCACGTTTTCTCGTCGACCATCGCCGGCATGGATGTCGCGGAAATGCCCTACCTGCTGGAAGCGTTCAGTTTCGTCGCGCCGCCCGAAGAGCGACCGCAGAACTTTCAGCGCGGCATGGCACATATCGAGGCCTATCTTAAGCAGCGTAAGGACGAACCGCCGCGCGGCGACATCATCGACGCACTGCTCGACTTCGAGCACGACGGATTCGGTTGGATGGACAAAGTGGGTACGCTGTGTCAACTCACTATTGGCGGGATCGGAACCACCGGCTTCGCGTTGTCCGGCGGGCTGTATCATCTCGCGACACACCCCAAGGATCGCGCCTGGCTCGCGGCCGATCCCGCACGCATTCCGCGGGCGCTAGACGAATTTCTGCGCTTGTATCCCGGCGTTGCCAATATGGCGCGCAGCGTGACGGAGGATACCGAAGTCGGCGGCGTGCAGATGCGCGCCGGCGATCGCGTGCTGCTGTCGTTCAGTGCCGCCTGCCGGGATCCGCACGTGTGCGAGGATCCGGACAACGTGAAGCTGGACCGCGAACGCACCTATCACGTTGCGTTCGGAACGGGCGTACACCGATGTATCGGGGAACATCTGGCTCGACTTGTGCTGCGTATCGGCTACGAGGTGTTCCTGTCGCGGATCCCGGACTTCACGGTGCCGGCAACATTCATCCCGCGCTATGAAACGGGCAACACGCGCCATATGGTGACGCTGCCCTTGCGGTTCGAACCGGGTGATGTTGTCCGATGACCGCGCCGCCGGTCGCAGTCTTCGTTCATGGCGGATTTCACGGCGGCTGGTGCTGGGCGCGCGTAACGCGCGAACTGCGTGGCAGTGGCTGGGACGTCTTCGCCCCGAGCCTCACCGGTCTCGCCGACCGTTCGCATCTGTTGTCGCCCGCGGTGAATCTCGACACCCATATCAATGATATCGTCAATCTGATTGAGGCAGAGGAACTGAGCGACGTCGTCCTGTGCGGACATAGCGCGGGCGGCGCCGTGATCACCGGCGTTGCGGATCGCGTTGCCGGGCACGTAAAGGCGCTTGTTTATCTCGACGCGTCGCTGCCGGGTAACGGCGAGTCGATGCTGGATTTTATGGGCGAATCACAAGGCATACCGGCGCTGTTTCGCCAGCAGGCCGCGGCGTCGGGCGGCGGCTGGAAAGTACCGGCCGGAAATCCGTTCGATGCGAGCGGATTCGGCGTCGACGATCCTCGCGACGCCGCCTGGGTCAACCGCCGTCTCACGGCGCACCCGCTCGCCGCGTTCGAAGATCCGCTCAAACTCAGCGGTGCGTGGGAAAGCGTGCCGCGGCGTTTGTATATCCGTTGCGAGCGCTTCGAGATTGCGCACGGCGAGCCCCTAATCCGGCGCCTCGAAGCCGATCCGGCCTGGCTGACGGAACGCTGGGACTCCGCGCACAGCCCGCATATCACCGAGCCGGCGCGCGTGGCCGCAGCTATCGCGGCGCTCGCCTCATAGAAAACTCCAGGGCGCCCGCACGCGTATGTAAATTTGGCGCGGCCGTCGCCATGCTGCTGAGTATCCGAATGCGCGATGCTTGGAGACGAGACGCCTACTTTGTACTCCGCCCTGAGCCTGAACGCGGAGGACCGTTTAATACGCCAGTGGCGTACGGCGCGCCTTACGCGTTTACCGGCTTTTTGGCTTTCTCACGCGGCGAAAAAACCGAAAGAGCAACGCACACAACAAAGGCGAGAGGAACGAACGCCGTTTCATTAGTCCGCATCGACTTAATGGTACCCATCGGGTCGAGCCTATCGAGCAAGTACTTCAACGAAAACGACTTTTACCGGCCATGCCCGACTTTTTGCAGTGGAACACCGGAAGAATCGATTGGACCGGATCAGAGGAAAGGGACCGCGCGAAATATTGTTATAAGCACCGCTATGCCCCAAACAAAAAAGCATACAGTAGTTAAGTCATTGAAAGGTATGCCGGAACGCAGACTCGAACTGCGGACCTACGCATTACGAATGCGGTTTTCTAAGTCTGAATTCTCTCTAATATTCAACACGTTATGTCGACCCCGTGGGGCACAGAAATCGCTGATAGGCCGTCGTAACGTATTGATTTACTCCGTTTCGTACGTGCTTGTGCCCCAACTTTCTGACCGTTTTTCTGCCCGCGAGCAGAGGGGATCGAACTATCGGTCACCTGATTCGGAGTTGGGAGCTTAGCGTGAGACCAGCTGTGGATCTGCGGGGGATCGATAGGGCGACCGGCATTGCATAATGACCCTTGGAGCGCACGTGCAACTAGCTGAACTAACAACGGATTTTATTACGGATGAGGGGTCCGCTTGCGTGCCGATAGGGGGTCAACCCCTGGCGCCGATTCACACTCAGATGCCAATCGCCGAGTGGATTAGTAATTCCCCGCCCACACTTTAGTCAGGATTTTCGGCGACGATATCAACAAGTACAAATATTCGGGAAGGACAACTGCATCATCTTTATATTAATCATTGACGTATATGCAATCAATGATTAATAATAGGTTTTGTTTACCGCGAGATGGCAGCCATGGCCAGCATCACGATCCGCAACTTGGACGAAGAATTAAAGCGCCGTCTGCGTATACGTTCCGCCGAGCACGGTCGGTCGATGGAAGACGAGGCGCGGGATATCCTGCGGACCTCGCTCTCAGTTGTGGATCCAGCGCCGGTGAACCTCGCGAGTGCCATTCGCCGCCGCTTTACAGAAATTCCAGATACGGAACTCCTTATTCCAACCAGGGAGCCGGTGCGAGAGCCGCCCGAATTTGAATCGTGATCATTCTGGACACGAATGTATTGTCGGAGCTAATGCGGGCGGAGCCGAACGCGCAGGTCACTGACTGGGTCGCGGGGCACCCGGCTTCGAGTCTGTTTTCTACATTCATTACGGAGGCGGAAATTCGTTATGGCGTTGCATTGCTCCCGGATGGCGAACGAAAGGACGTCCTGGAGCGGGCGATTTCCGGGATGTTCGAAGAGGATTTAGCCGGTCAAATCTTGCCCTTTGACGGTACCGCGGCTCGAGCCTACGCCGAGATCGTGGTCGGTCGCCGCAAACTAGGCAGGCCGATCTCGCAGTTTGATGCGCTGATTGCCGCAATCGCTCGCTCGCGTGGAGCCGCCGTGGCGACCCGAAACAATAAGGACTTCGAGGCATGCGGAGTTGACGTGATCAATCCGTGGGATGCGTAACCGTAATGGGGGTAATCTTCGTCATCGCGGTTGTCGTCAGCGGCCCTCGTTGCTCCGAGATGAAGATGTATGGAGATCGTTCGTTCGTACTCGCGTCGCAGGTTCCTTAAAGCGCGGATCTAAGGCCTGGCGGCGTGGAGGGTCAATTGTAGACCAATGGCGAACAGCGGGCATCACGCGTTTGCCGATTTTTTTGGCTTTTTAACGCCACGAAAAAACCGAACGCGCAACGCACAAAACGAGAGCGCTAAGAACGAGTTTCAATACCTACGCATACCCGGTTCGTTTTCTCGAATTCTTGCTGGCCGATACGCAGGCCGCCGCGGTTCCGTTCCGTAGCGGGATACTCGTTAATGTCCCCCACCCCGCCCGGTTTGCATTACATAAACTCGTCGTATCTAAACGCAGGCCCGCGGCACAGCAGACGCAAGCCAACAAGGATATTCAACAATCAAGTGAGCTGCTCGCATTATTGCTGGAAGACAGACCCGGTGATGTTTGGTTGGCGCTCGATGCAGCGCAGGCGATGCCCGAGAAATTCTGGCTGCAGCTTAAAGCGGGCATCGAAAACTTACCCGATGATATCCGAATATCCCTGAACAATTCAGTTTAGGGATCGGTGTGTCTGGTCGCCCAAACGGGAACCCGCCTGACCGTGACGACGCGCCTGATTAAACTTGGATGGGCTCCGGAATTCCCGGCGTGATTCAGTCTGCCGGCGCAGACATTGAAGATCGATACGAGCTTTGTGATTACGATGCTGGATATCGTGTTGGTTGATGTGACAATACAGCGCGATTGTTTGCGTACTGAGACGAATCGTGAATCGCCTCGGGAAGCAACTCGCGATGGACTACACTGTAGCTTCTCAACTTGTCCGTCACGATTTTTCTCGGCGACCGCGCCAAAACGAAAAAATGACTGGGAAGACAATCAGCACCAGGATTAACGCCGAGCCCACGCCGCCGAGCATCGGGGCAGCAATGCGTTTCATGACATCGGCGCCACTACCGGTGCTGAACATGATCGGCACCAGTCCCAAGAAGGTCGATAGGCCGGTCATCAACATCGGACGAATACGCTGGCTAGCACCTTCTGCGATCATTTGTCTTAGGTCGCTCCGATCATTGAGCGAGCCGGCTTCTACGTATCGTCGCCAGGTTAAATCCAGATAGAGCATCATCAATAGCCCCATCTCAACCGCCAGACCCGCGACTGCAATCATTCCAACCGCCACCGCAACGCTCAGGTTGTAGTCGAGTGCCGCCAGCAACCAAACGCTGCCAATCAGTGAAAATGGCAACGCCGTCATCACCACCAGCGTCTCGATCAGCGACTTGCGGTGCATGTAAAGCATAAAAAAGATGAGGAAGATCGTGAGCGGTACGAGAATTGTGAGCCGGGCCTTGGCGCGCTCGAAATAGGTGAACTGTCCGGCCCAATCGAGACGATAGCCGGGCGTAATCTCAACCTTGTCCGCCACCACTTCGCGTGCCAGAGCAACGTAGTCGGCGATGCCGATGTCATCGTTAACATCAACAAACACGAAGCTCACCAGCTGCCCGTCTTCGTTGCGCAGTGCCGGTGGGCCGGTGCGAAACTGAATGTCGGCGACTTGAGTGATGGGAATTTGCGCACCCGCCGAGGTGGTCACGAACACCCGCTCGAGCGCCTCGATGTTGTCGCGGTATTCACGAGCGTACCGGACCAGGATGCCGTAACGTTCGCGGCCCTCGACTGTTTCGCTCACCTTGACGCCGCCCATGGCCGCTTCGATGACGCTTTGGACGTCGTTGACATTCAGCCCAAACCGCGCAGCCGCTTGCCGGTCGATGTCGAAGTCCAGGAAGTACCCGCCCGTCGCCCGTTCGGCAAACGCGCTGCGGGTGTACGGTGCGGTGCGCTCGTCGTCCAGCAAGGCGCGTTCGATATCGACTCCGGTGCGCTCGATAACACCAAGCTCAGGTCCGAAGATTTTGATGCCGAGTGCCGAGCGAATGCCGGTGGCTAACATTTCGGTGCGAGTTTGAATCGGCATCCACCAGATGTTCGGCATGCCCGGAAAGCGCATGGCACCATCCATGTCACTGACCAGTTTGTCCCAGGTCATGCCATCACGCCATTCACTCTGCGGCTTCAGCATGATGTTGGTTTCGATCATGGATAGCGGCGCCGGGTCAGTTGGGCTGGTACTGCGCCCGACTTTGCCAAAGACGCGCTCGACTTCTGGAAACTTCTTCAACTCCCGGTCCATGGTTTGCATGACCCGCGTGGCCTCTTCGATTGAGATACCCGGAAGGGCTGTCGGCATGTAGAGGATGCTGCCTTCGTTCAACGGCGGCATGAACTCGTTGCCCAATGTTCGATACACCGGCACCGTTGCTACGAGCGCGAGCACTGCCGCGATCACAACTGGCCAACGCCAACGCACGGCGAGTTTAACGACCGGCGCATAACCTCCTACCAGGGTCCGGTTGAGACGGCTGTCCTCGCCCCCGATCCTGCCTTTGATCAGCAAGACGGCGAGGGCCGGAATTAGGGTCACCGACAATAGCGCAGCGAAGAACATTGAGTAGGTTTTGGTAAACGCCAGTGGTTTGAACAACCGTCCCTCGGTGCCTTCCAGCGCGAACACCGGTATGAATGACACCGTGATGATCAAAAGGGAAAAGAAAATGCTCGGCCCCACTTCTTGCATGGCCTCGATGACGACCTTGGTTCGTGACTCCCCTTCCAATGTCTGGCCATGCAGCCGCTTGTGGACGTTGTCGATGATGACAATGGCCGCATCCACCATCGCTCCGATAGCCACGGCGATGCCCCCCAGAGACATGATGTTGGCCGTCAGCCCCTGGTAGAACATCGGAATGAACGACAACAGGATCGCGATAGGCAACGTCAGGATGGCCACGAAGGCGGATCGCGCGTGCAACAGGAATAGACCGATGACCAGAGAGACAATCAGTAATTCCTCGATCAACGTGTTGCGTAGCGTCTCGATCGCCTGCTCGATCAGGCTCGAGCGATCGTAGACCGGCACGATCTCGACACCCTCCGGCAGGCTTTGCCGCAATACGTCGAGCCGGTCCTTGACCCGGTCGATTACATCAAGCGCGTTTTCGCCGTAACGCATGACCACGATGCCACCCACCGCGACCCCTTCACCGTCGAGATCGGCCTGCCCGCGTTGCAGTGCAGGCCCAAGGCTGACGCTCGCCACGTCGGCGACGCGGATCGGAATGCCGCCGTCAGCAACCCCGATGACGACTTCTTTCAGATCGTCCACGGATTTAACGTAGCCGCGCCCACGAATGAACTGTTCATGGCCCGCAATTTCCAGCACGCGGCCACCGACATCGCTGTTGGAGGCGCGCACGGCCATCGTCACTTTGTGTAGCGGGATGTCATACGACGCGAGTTTGTTGGGATCTACATTGATCTGGTATTCCTTGACGAAACCGCCCACCGACGCCACTTCAGCCACCCCCTTGACGGCTTCAAGCGCGTAGCGCAGGTTAAAATCCTGCAGACTGCGCAGATCAGCGAGGCTCTGGTTACCGCTCTTGTCGACTAAAGCGTACTGGTACACCCAGCCGACGCCTGTGGCGTCCGGGCCTAACGTCGGTCGAACGTCATCCGGAAGCTTGGGCGCCGCCGAATTCAGGTACTCGAGCACGCGTGAGCGCGCCCAGTACATGTCGGTACCGTCTTCGAAAATGACGTAGACGAACGACAAGCCCATGAAGCTTTGACCGCGTACGAAGCGCACTTCAGGCGCGGCGAGCAACGTCGTCGTCAACGGATAGGTGATTTGATCTTCCACCAAATCGGGGCTGCGCCCTGGCCAATCCGTAAAGACAATGACCTGTACGTCGGAGAGGTCGGGGATCGCATCAAGCGGTGCCATACTGAGCGACCGATAGCCCCACAAGGCGCCGGCCAGTACCAGCATCATCGTCAGCAGCCAGTTACGGGCGGAAAAATTGATCAGCTTTTCGAGCGGCCCGTGGTTCGGACCGTTGTCATGAGGATTTACCATTGGTCGATCCCCGTCTTCAGCCGGGTTTCCGCAGCGATGAGAAAATTGCCTGAAGTCACGACGGTGTCACCGAGTGACAACCCGTCCAGCACCTCGATGAAACCCTTTGCCGTCCGTCCGGTCTGGATCCAGACGGGTTTCAGGCGCCCGGCGCCGAGATCGACAAACACGACGCGACTCTTTCCCGCAACAATGACGGCTTCCTCGGGCACGCTGAGCCGGTGCCCAAGATCTACCTGCAGCGACACTTCGGCGTACATGTCGGGTTTCAGTTCGCCGTCGGGATTCTCCAGTGACAATCGAATTCGCCCCGTGCGGCTCTGGCCATGCAGGTACGGGTAGACGTATTCAACCGTGGCGGGATAGATGCGACCCGGCAGATAGGGCAACGTGATATCCGCGTTCATGCCGACCCTGACCAGGTCGAGATCAGCCTCAAAAACTTCAGCTTCAATCCAGACGCGCGACAAATCAACGATCGAGAGCAGGGTCTGCCCCATCTTTGCCGCACTGCCGTCGGCGATATTGCGTTCGATCAGCGTGCCGCTACGAGGCGCATAAATGGCCACATAGTCTTGCGGTGTGCCGCGTTCTTCAAGGGCTCGAATTTCGGCTTCGCGCATGTCCCATAGTGCAAGTCGTTTACGAGCGGCGCGCACCAGTCCGTTTTGGGCGCCGGTGCGGCGTGTCAACGTTTCCAGATAGTTCTGTTGCGCGGACAGCAGCTCCGGACTGTATACCGTGAACAGCACCTGGTTCCTGGTGACTTCCGTTCCGACGTAGTCGGCCTTGAGATCACCGATGTAGCCGTCGAATTTCAGGGTGACGTTCGATAACAGACGCTCATCGAATGTGACCTCCCCGACCGCACGAATCGACTTCACCAGGTCTCGGTGTGTGGCCTCACCGGTCTCAAGACCGATCATCTGTCGGCGCCGGTTGTCGATTGTGATGGTATTGCCGTCGTCGTCGCTTGCCATTCCGCCCGCCACGCCACCGACTGGCGTCCCACCGGCCGCAATCGTTAGACCCTCCCGATCCGTAGCCAGATCGAACTGCAGCCGTTTGTCGCCACGCATCGGGTCTCTGATTTCCACCGTGAGTGGCCATTCACCGCGCATAGTCAGATCCATGGATCCCTCAAAGCGACCCGCCCCCATCGGTTCCAGATCAGCCGGTGCGCGCATCGCCGACATAGCACCCATGGCCGGCATTTGCGCGAACGCCTCGATATCGACGTTTTCGATCGGCTGACCGTCGGCATCTCGCAATTCGATCATGAGTGCGTTGTTACCGACCCGCGCCGTACCCGGGTCAATGTCGATAGCAATTTCCAAATCCCCCGCCCGATAACGCGGCATACCGCTGTCGACAGCAGTTCCATCGCTCACGCTGGCATTGCCGATCGCAGTACCCCCTGCGGCGATAGGCATCTCGGATCGGTCGGTTGCGAGATCAAACTGCAGGCGAACCGGCGATCCACCGTCGGGGGTGAAGCGCATTGTTAGCGGCCACTCCCCTCTCATGGGCAAATCCATGACGCCTTCATAACGACCCGGGGAAGTTTCCTTCAGATCAGCAGGTGCCCGCATCGCCGGCATAGCACCCATCGCCGGCATCTCAGCAAAAGCGTCGATCGCAGTCGACACCGGGCTGCCCGCAGCATCCCGCACTTCGACGATTAGTTTGTTGTCTCCGACGCGGGGTGTCTCTGGATCGGTGGTGACCGCAATTTCGAAGTCACCGGCTCGATACTTTGGCATGTCATTAGTGACGGCCGCCTCAGGCGCATCGCCCTCGCCCGAGAAACTGACTACGTAGATCGCACCTGCTGCACTACCAAGCAGCAGAAGACCGATGACCCGTGGATAGTGTTGTGAAAATTTCATTGTTGCGTTCCAGAAGTTGATGTCGCTGTAGCATCGACGGGCCCACCAACCCAGCGCTCAAGCTCGGCTACTCGCCGTGCGTAGTCCGAACGAGCGCGCGCCAAAGCTAACTCGGTATCTAGCGCGCGTTGCTCCGCGGTGATGACGTTCAGAAACGCACCTATTCCGCTTTGATAGTCAGCGATCGCAGCTTCAAGGTATTCCGCCGACAGAGGGAGTAGGCGGTCATGTATTAAATCAACTGATGATTTCGCTTCCACTACTTCCGCATGGGCATTGGCTAGATCA
The DNA here is from genome assembly GCA_965216305.1 of Gammaproteobacteria bacterium. GTDB lineage: Bacteria > Pseudomonadota > Gammaproteobacteria > UBA11873. The sequence goes on from OZ244144.1 coordinate 3,208,973, forward strand.
GCGAGAAGCCCTGCTCGTCGTTCAATCAGGGTCCACTCAGCACTTCGCCTCTCAGCCTGGGCGCGACCGAGTTCGGAACGACGCTTACTTCGATTGAAGGGAATGTTGATAGAAACACCGATTGTGGTGCGTTTTTCTGTGGCGTCCCAAAGGCGGTTATATCCAACGCCCAGCTGTAAATCCGGGTAGAACGCCTTCTCTGCCAGAGTGATACGACTCTCGGACGCCGAAATCCGTGTCTCCAATTGGGCAAGCTCAGGATGTTGAGCCATAGCCAATCTTTGCATGCTCTCGAGTGCATAAAGCTCCGTCACTTCTGGAAGTCCGCCTGATGGCGGTAACGGCTCGCTCGGCGCCCGATTAAGCAGAGCATTAATACGCGCTTTCACCGTGGCTTCGAGCCTGATTAAGCCAAACAAATGCTTCTCTAGGTTCGTCTGTTCCACTTCTCCCTGCAGCACATCCTGCTTGAGGGCTCGTCCGGCCGCGTAACGTGTTTCGGCCGTTGATATCAGCTCGTCGAGCAAGTTCTGAGTTGAATGGTGGATCTGTATCGCGGAGTGAACAAAATGCCACTCTGCGTATGCCGCCTTTGCTTGCGCAACCACACGTAATCGCAGCCGGTCGATGTCAAGTTCCGCGGCATTTGCTTCGTGCTGAGCCGCGCTTTCCCGCGCTGCCAAGGTGCCTGGCCACGGAATTTTTTGCTTGAGATCGAATCGTTGATTTAAGCTCCGATTTCCACCCACAGTCAGTGGCGCCAAAGCGTAGCTCATTATGGGATCATCGAGCGATCCCGCTGGTTCGATTCGAAACGCCGCGGCCTCCGCTGTCGCTTTGATCGCTATGATTCCCGGGTTACGTTCGAGAACCCACGCCGCGAGTCCGTCAGCGTTTAGTACTTCCGCGTGTTCAACGAGATGCGGTGCGGCATGATCCGCTGGTGCAGCGCTACAAATTAGTACTAACGTGACACTGATAGCCACGTTTCGAAATGCTTGAGTAGGCAAGGCCCATCTCCTTATCCCTAATTGCAAGTAGGTAATGCAATGGACTCAAGCACGGAATATGCTTGAGTCGCGGTATGGATAAGGAAACGTTTAGATCCGCAGTCGCTGCGTTACGAGGTAGGTTTTAGATGCGGTTGGGGAGAATTTTGCCGAGGGGTAGTCGCCACGCTGTTCAGCGCGCCACGGCAACAAATCGAATTCCGTGATGTTTACCGCAATGCTTTTAGGTGGGTCTACATCCGATCGAACTTCGGCCGGTTTGGCAATCAACGTATCCTGACTAGCCTCTACGTCGAACGCAATTGACTGCAAACGTTCGCAACACAGATCGTCTTTGGAATCGAGCGCCACTTCGCTATCATCGTTGGACGTGCTCGCAATACAGCAGCACTCAAGCATAACGTCGTCCATCATCGCGCAGTGAAATACTGTGTGTGCCTGCAGAGGTCCAACGATTAGGACGCTGAGGACAAACAGGACTCGAGCTAATGATGAATTTCTGTTTCGCATTGAACAGAGTCTAGTCACAATTCTGAATTTTTGCAGTAAAGGGCAGCTTTCGATGCAGTATTTATGAGTCGAGATCCGGCTGCAGGTGGTAAGGCAAACTGGGATCGTGGTGAGTCGGTGTCTCCGTGGCAGGGCGCGGCGCGAACCATTTGTGCACTGCCGGCAGGACCAGCAGCGTCAGGATGGTCGAACTGACGAGGCCGCCTACAACAACGGTGGCAAGCGGTCGCTGCACTTCGGCTCCGACCCCGGTGGCTGCAAGCAATGGCGCCAGGCCCATCGCCGTAGTGACAGCCGTCATCAGCACCGGACGTGCGCGCAAGGTCGCGGCTTCGAGCGCGGCAGCATTAAGCGGTCGGCCCTCCAACGCAAATTGATCGAGATAGCTCACCAGCACCATACCGTTGCCGAGCGCTATGCCGAACAGCGCGATGAAGCCGACGGTCGCCGGCACGGAAAGGGGAATGCCGGTGAGCCATAGCGCAAGTACGCCGCCGGTCATGGCAAGCGGAATATTCAGCAAAATCAAGATAGCGGTTCGAAGACGTCCGAATGTCAACAGCAACACTACGAACACGATGCCGAGTGTCAGCGGCAATACGACCGCAAAGCGTTCGTTCGCTTCCTGCTGAAGCTGGAACTGACCGCCCCAGACGAGTCGGTATCCGGGCGGCAGATCGAGCTCTGCTGCAACGCGCTCCTGAGCCTCGGTAACAAAGGATCCGATGTCCCGACCGCGAACGTTCGTCTGCACGGTAATGAATCGCTGCCCGTCTTCGCGGCTGACCTGCCGCGGACCGACGACTTTTCTGATATCTGCGATCGCGGACAAAGGAATACGCGCACCGGTTGGTGTTTCGAGTATCAGCCGGCGGATCGCTGCCGGCGTTTCGCGCGCGGACTCAGCGTAACGCACGATGATCGGAAACTGCCGGACACCCTCGAACACGGTGCCGGCCTCGGCGCCACCTACGGCCGCGCGCACGGTGCTCAGTGCGTCGGCGATCGCGATGCCGTACCGGGCCATTGCCGCGCGGTTCAGACGGATCTGTAATTGCGGCGCTCCGGACACCTGATCGGCCTGTACGTCGCTCGCGCCATCGACGCTCTGAAGGACCCGCTGCAAGCCTTGCGCCGCTTGTTCGAGCGCAACCGCATCAGGGCCGAATATCTTGACCGCCAGCTCGGCTTTCGTCCCGGTCAGCAATTCATCAACTGACATCGCGATGGGCTGCGAGATATTGACGAGCACGCCCGGGAATTCGGCGAGTTTCGATGAGATTTCCGATCTGAGTGCCTCCGGGTCCATCCCCGCCCGCCACTTCGATCGCGGCTTCAACGCGAGGAAGGATTCCGCGCTGTTCGTCGGATCCGCATGGGCACCGACTTCACCGCGACCGATTCGGGTAACCACCCGTTCGATTTCCGGAAACGTCTCGAGGATCTCCCGCTCAAGGCGCGTCACGGTTGCGCGAGCTTCGGTGAGCGAGATGGAAGGCGCCATCGTCGTGCGCAACAAGATATCACCCTCCTCCAGTGCCGGGGTGAACTCCGAACCCAGGCGCGGCACCACGAGGGCGCCGAGTGCGAGCATCAACAGCGCCAGTACGACACTCGCGGGACGATAACGCACGAACAGGGCCGTGATCGGCCGCAGTATCCGCCCGAAGATTCCAGTTTCGCTCGCATCCGAGGTTCCGCCTGGACGCATGACGGTAGTAGCGAGCGCCGGCGCGAAAAGTACGGCGTAGATGAGCGATCCGAACATCGCGAGTGCGGCTGCGGCCGCGAGTGGTTTGAACGTTTTGCCTTCGACGCCCTGAAGCGCGAACAATGGCAGAAACACGATGATCACGACCGCTACCGCCGCAACCAACGGAACGATCAACTGCGCCGCTGCCTCCGCGACGGCCGAGCGGCGATCCTCTCCCGGGCGTTCGCGCAGTACCCGATCGACGTTCTCCGTGATGACAATGGCGCCATCGACCATCATGCCGATCGCGATCGCGACGCCGCCCAACGACATCAGGTTCGCGGAAATGCCGAAAGCGATCATCATGATAAATGCAAACCCGACCGAGAACGGGATCGATAACGCCACCACAAGACTGGGGCGCCACCCGCCGAGAAAAACGACGACCACGATGGCGACAAGCAGGGCCCCCTGCCACAACGCACCCGTTACGGTGGCCGACGCCTTGTTTACGAGTGTTGCCTGATCGTAGTACGGGATCGCTCGCACGCCGTCGGGCAGTGTCGCGTTGATTTCGTCGAAACGTTCACGAACAGCTTCGATCACGCGTGATGTATTTTCGCCATAGAGTTTCAACACAAGGCCGGCGACCACCTCGCCGTTCCCGTCGGCCGTGGCGAGACCCTGACGAACGCCACCGCCGATCTCGAGTTTCGCGACGTCGCGCACGCGAATGGGCGTGCCGTCGTCAACTTTCAGTACCACATCGCCGAGATCGGCGAGATCACGCGCGAGACCGATGCCGCGCACGACGTATTGCTCGGCGTCCAGTTCGAGAAACTGCGCCCCGGTGGTGCGGTTTCCCGCTTCCAGCGCGGCAATGACGTCGGCAACGGCCACGTCGTAGCGCAGCATCGCCGCCGGATCGATTTGAACCTGATACTGCTTTTCCAGTCCGCCGAGCGACAGTACCTCCGTCACCCCGGAAACGGTCTGCAGTGGAAACTTGATCATCCAGTCCTGAATCTCGCGCAACTCGACGAGGCTGCGCGTGCCGCTTTCGTCGATCACCATGTAATAGAGAATGATCCCGAGCCCGGTCGAGATGGGACCCATTTTTGGCTCGCCAAATCCCGACGGGATCGCGTCCCGGGCCTCGGCCAGCCGCTCTCCCACCACCTGCCGGGCGAAATAAACGTCGGTACCGTCCTCAAAATAGATGTTGATGACAGACAGGCCGAAGTTCGAAACGGAGCGGATCTGCTTGAGCCGCGGCAACCCCGCCATCGCGATTTCAATCGGGAACGTCACGTAACGTTCGACCTCTTCCGGGGCGAGGCCTTCGGTCTCGGTGAACACCTGCACGAGTGACGGTGTCACATCCGGGAATGCGTCGACCGGTAGTGCGCGAAAAGCCCAAACACCCGCGATGGCCACCGCGAGGACGCCGATGGCCGCGAGCAGGCCACCCGCGCTGATTTGATACATAAATTTGAACATCGAAATTCCCTCAGTTCGCGTGTTCGTCGCCGAACGCGCTTTTCTCGAGCTCAGCCTTGAGCGTGAATGCGCCACGCTCCACATACTGATCGCCGGGTTCAAGACCAGATAGAATCTCTACGAACGCAGATGATCGTGCCCCGAGCGAAACGGCTCTCAAAGCGAAACCGCCCTCGGCGGGAACGAATACCGCCGGACCGCCTTCAATTTCATACACCGCGGCGCTGGGCACACGGACACCCTTTCCGCCCTCCGTCTGACGGATACGCGCGGTTAGAAACCAGCCGGGTCGCAATCGTCGATCAGGGTTGTCGAGAATCATTCGGGCGGTAGCGGTGCGCGATGATTCGGCCAGCTGCGAGGTGATGAATGCGATTTCACCTTCCGCAACGACACCACCTTCGTCGTCGTGCAAGGTCGCGACGTCACCGGCCTGCACCCGCCCCAGATCCGTCGCATAAACATCGATGTCCACCCAGACGGTATCGTCATCAGCAATGACGAATGCTTCGGAGCCGCCGGACTCTCCCGCAGGGAGTGCTTCACCGAGCGCGATATGACGTGCGAGTACCTGGCCGCCGAGTGGCGTGGTCACGTTGTAACGCCCGAGTTCCCCATCGGGAAGATCCGCGAGCGTGGCAAGCGCGTCGTGCGACACGCCGACCGCATGCAGTTTCGTCTCAGCGCTCTGACGAGCGGCGCGCGCGGCCACCAGACTTGCCTCGGCCTGCAGAAATTCGGCCTCGGACGTCACCCCGTCCTCACGCAGTTGCTTCTCGCGCCTGAATGTCACGCCGGCCAGGCGTTCGGCAGCCGCTGCTTCGAGGAAATCCGCCTTGAGACCGGTCAGCTCACGACTGTCGAGCACCGCGAGCACCTGACCCGCTTCGACGCGGTCGCCTTCCGTAGCCTCGAGCGTCCGAACGATTCCGCTGACACGCGGAACGACTTTGGCGAGTTTATTCGCATCGAAACGGACTTCGGCGGGCAATTCGACGTCGCCCGACAATGGAGCCGTGACCGCAGTGCCGACGGCGATCCCGAAACGTTCCGCCTGCTGGGGCGACATCAGAACGACATCGGCCGCGCCCTCATCGTCGTGATCGTCGTCGCGGCCGTGCCCGTCATCCTCCGCTCCGGACGCACCGCTGACGATGCCGAGTATCAGGATGCCGATCCAGAAGAGCGCTTCGAAACGCTTGCGCATGTTTTTCATCGTAAGTCTCCACCACACTCGGTTACGTCAAAAGGCGCGGCGCTCGCGAGCGCCCGGGCCTCGGTTTCCACGAGACGCGCGTCGAGACTCGCTTCGATGGTCTCGATCCGCACGTCGATGAGCGCGCTACGGGCAGCGAGCGCGGTCGTCAAATCGAATTTGCCTGCAACGAAACCTTCGCGAATCGCGCGTTCGGCGCTTTCTGATGCCGGGAGCGCTTCGTCCAAAAGCGCCGCACGCCTTGACTCGGCACCCCGGGCCCGCACGAGCGCTTGCGCGAGCTCGGTCGTCAGCGCAAGGCGTACCGCGGCGGCACCAGTTTGAGCCCCTTCGATCCTCACGCGGGCGGCGTTGATAGCGTCCTGATTACGATTGAACAACGGCAACGGAATGCTGATGTTCGCGACCAAGGCTTCGCCGGCTGTTTCGAACCGCCGCACCCCGACACCAACGGTCAAGTCCGGGTAGGCGAGCGATCGGGAGAAACGAAACTCGGCTTGCCGCGCTGCTTCGCCCGCAACCGCGGCCGCGACCTGCGGGTGACGTTCGATAAGCGCTGCGGGGTTTGCGTCGAACGGCAACGCGACGGGCGCGTCGAGATTTGCTGTCGGGGCGTCGAACGACGGAGCACTGTCGCCCCACAATCGCGACAACGCATACCGCGATGCCGCCGCGTTTGCACGCGCATCGGCTGCCACGGCGCGTGCGCGGGCGGTCGCAGCGCGGGAACGCGCTAGGTCCGCCGGCCGCGATTTGCCGGCATCGACCAGCTTCGCGACGGCCTCACCGAACGCTTCCGAGAGATCGAGAATTGTTTCCGTGGATTGCGCGACGGCAAACGCCGCGGCTAATTCGAAGAATCGACGGGACGCTTCGAGTTCCGCAGCACGCAGCACAACGAGCCGCCCGGAATCCGTCAGCGCCGCGCGGGCTTGAGCTGCGCGCGCCTCGAGGCGTCGTTTATTGCCAAGCCTGAAAGTCTGGCTCAAGGCGAATGTCGACTCGGCGGCGTCGAACCCGCCGAACGGCGCGTTGCCGACGATATTTTCCGTTTCGACAGATAGCGCGGGGTTATTCCGGCGCGAAGCTTGTGCCGCGTCGTGGTGCGCCGCGACGCTTTCGAGCGCCGCGATTCGCGTTGCCGGGGAAGCGCGGCGGACGGCATCCAGTACCTGTCCGAGCGTGAGATCCCCGGTAACCGGGGGCGCGGACTCGACGCTGTAATCCGCGTAGCACACGCCGGCCGACATCGCGAATGCCGACGGGCCGTTCGCGGAAAGAAGAATAACGAGTAGCGCGGCGGCCGCGCTCGTATGCCCGATACGAGCATGTTTCGTTGACATGACTAATCTTCCTCAACTGATGGGAACGTGCGGCACGCACCAACGGCGTTCCGCGCAGAGCATCAAGCGTTGAGTCAGATATTTGGTGGAGGGGTTGGCGGTTCCTGCGGCTGATCGATCAGAGTCGAACGCGCGGAAGGTAACGTTCTGCCCAACATCACGACGTTGAGTGCGGGCTCGCTATCAATGATCCCGGCGAGATGACCGTGCATGCAGTGGCTGCAATCCGGGAGCGCGGGATCGTGGTCAGTTTCTCCCGGCACCGGGTCCGCCGCGGTCGATCCCTGGAAATCTGCGTGATGATCCGGCTCCAGATCGGTCGCACACGCAAAGTCGATGCCGCGCTCGACGCTCATGAAGAGTACGGCGATTGACAGCAGGAGTACGACTTTGGATTTCATAGTGCGGCTAAGGGTACGGGAAATTTTGCAACCGCACCACTGTCGGTGGAAAAAAATGCCAGCGTAACTCGCGCGCGGTTTTAATAGGCTAGCAGGTTAGCTTTCGCAAAGGTGTTCGAAGAACCCGTAGGCCTTACCATTACTTCTTTGCAAGCAGCTTCTTTGTAACCGGGACAATTCACTCGAACATGATACGTATTACCACCCTGCCTCTTACGCATCGCCTAATCACAGAATATTCGACCCTTGCACAATCATCCTCCGGGCGGTTACCGAAGCGATGCGCCGAAACGCACGGCGAAGCGCCGGAGCGCATGCGGGGCGTCGGTCGAGCATCGACATAGCATGGCGAACAAGGGCATAACACTGGAATCCGAGCTCACGTGCCCGCTGTGTAGTCACGTACAAACCGAGACGATGCCCGTTAACGCTTGCCAGTTCTTTTACGACTGCAAGGGCTGCGGCGAGCTGCTCCGTCCGCTCGCCGGAGATTGCTGCGTCTACTGTTCGTTCGGATCCGTTAAGTGCCCGCCGGTGCAAGCGGGAAGCGACTGTTGCTAAGCGAAAACCGCTTCAATAAACGCGACGGGAATTAGCCCCGGCAATAATTCCGCATGGACCACCCGAAGGCCGTTATCGCCCAGCGCAGTTTTCAGAGACCGCAGGGTAAAGCGACGGTGCCCCGGAAACCCAGTTACGGCAAGTAAGCGAGAAACCAGCCACGACATTTTTGTTTCGTCATGGCAAAACGTCGGAACAACAAGCGTTCCGCCCGTCACAGTCACTTTCCGCAGCGCTTCGATTGCGCCCGGAAAATCAGGTACCAGGTGAAGAACATTGGCCGCGACCACAGCATCGAATGCGCCAGCCCCATACGACAATGAATAGATATCAGCTTGCTCACATGTGACGTTCTCGAGTCCTTCGTCCAGGACCCGTTGCTCCAGTGCCTCGACCATTGCTGATGCGTAATCCGTAGCAATAACGGAGTCACACCGCCGGGCGATGGCCGAGGTAGCGATGCCCGTACCGGCCGCGACCTCGAGTACCGTTCCCTTACCGCTAACGGCCTCACCGGTCAGTTCCAGCATTCGTGGCAACGGTCGTCCGAGTACCCAGCGCAGTGACGCATCATAATTGCGCGCGTGGCGCTCCCAGTATTCCTTATCACTCACGGGCGTGCTGTCGATCTTCTTCGAGACCGGTTGTTTCGCCCCTGGCGTCCCGCAGAATCTCGACCGCCTCCCTGATGACATACAGACCGATGAGAGTGCCGATCACATAGTCCGGATAGGGCGTGCCGAACCAAAGAATCAACAGCCCCGCAAGAATTACGCCAAGGTTTGCCACCACATCGGCGCGCGTAAATACCCACGTTGCCCGCAGGTGTACCTCGCCCGACTTCATAGGCGCCAGCAACCTTAATACGACGAGATTGACCGCAAGTGACAACAAAGCCGTGCCAATCATCCATTGACTCAGCGGTTCGGCGCCGTAGATTAAGCGACGACCGACCTCGACGAGAACAATAACCCCCAATACGAGCAAGACCCCACCGCTGAGATTCGCCGCTTTGATCTTGAATAACGTCGAACGCCCGATGGCGACAAGAGCAATCGCATAAGCCGTAGCGTCGGAAAGCATATCCAGCGCATCAGCCAGAAGTCCGGTCGACTGGGCAATCCAGCCGGCCAGGCCACCAACCACCGCCATGGCGGCATTCAGACTCAGGGCAACAAGCAGGACGCGACGCTCGTCGGCAGTCGTCGCTTCGCGCACTTCACACCCGCAATCCGTCATCGCATGCAGAACTCAAAAACTTGAAGATACATCACTCTCGCACCGATTAGACCCAACTGTCACACGACAATCCGAGACGTCCTCGGTCTGATCGCCATAGTCGCGCGGCCGAAGCATCCGCAAATAATTCCGAAATTTTTCTCAGAACGCTTTCATGGAATGAGCATACAGGCATCCATTCCGCTCGTTATCGAATCTTATGCTAATGACACAAACCCCTGCGGAACTTTAGTTTGACCACTGACGCAAGCGCAATTGATTTCATGCTTATGTACATAGTTGGTTTTGAACGCCGAGACAGCCAGGACGGTGCCAATAATTCTCCTATGCTCTAAACATAGCGCGAAAATGTCCGGCAGACCGGGACGCTTTATCGATGGCGCTGGGTTGCCGGGAACCCGAGGCGGATCTGATCCACCATTCCGACCGCGGCGCCCAGTATACGAGCGATGACTTCCACTCCGCGCTTGAGCGAAACAGCATCCAGTGCTCAATGAGTGCCAGAGGCAACTGCTACGATAATGCGGTGGTGGAAAGTTTCTTCGGTGTGCTTAAGAGGGAGTGCGTCAACCGTACACGCTTCCGAACACGTGGCGAAGCGCGGTCCGCTATGTTTGAGTACATCGAATGTTTTTACGATCGAAAGCGCCGACATGGCTATCTGCGCTAGTTCAGCCCAGCTGCATTCGAGAAACAGACAGTCGGTCTTTGTTAACTGTCTATTAGTACCGGGCAAAACCAATGGGCACATAACGGAAGTACGTGCCGCGCCCGCGACCGTCCGTTGTGCGCCGCATAAGCGACGTTTGCGGGCGGTCTGATACGGTCGAAATTCAAAGGGTGAAGTTGGGTGCTGCGAAGCTTTCTGGTCTTTCGAAAATTTTGCACGATGGGGGGGATTGGATATTCAGCACTCGCGTTTCTGCTTCTCTGGTAAAAACGACCCATTGCTATCTGGTCGCCTGCTCTCGAGCGAGCCGTCGCCCTTGCCGAATCCGATTTCCCGGGGAAGTTAACGATTGATTCCGTCTGAGGCGCTAGAGCGACGAAAAAACCGAACGAGAAACGCACAAAACAAGAGCGCTAAGAACGAACGAACTTTCATTAGTCACCATCGACTTCGTGGCAGCCATCCGGCCTAGCCCATCGAGCAAGTACTTCAACGAAAAAGATTTTTACTGGGCATGCCCGATTTTTGCAGTGGAACACCGAAAGAATCGATGGATCCGTTCAGAGGAAAGGGACCGAGCAAAATAATGTTATAAGCGGCGCTATGCCCCAAACAAAAAAGCATACAGCAGTTAAGTCATTGAAAAGTATGCCGGAACGCAGACTCGAACTGCGGACCTACGCATTACGAATGCGGCTTTCTAACTCTAAATTCCGGTTAATATTCAATGCGTTATATCTCTCCCGTGGGGCGCAGAAATCGCCGATAGACCGCCGCAACGGTTTGATCCGTGCTGTTTCGTCCGCAGTTGTGCCCCAGCTTTCTTGCCGGATTTTTACACCGTTTCGGTCTTCAGAAAGGTCCGACCGGATGAGCGGTAAACAGCTCATGCGCCATTGAAATTATACGGAGTGATACGCGTTCTACCGTATAAAAACCGGCAATTGCGGATTTATACGGAGCTAATTATTATACTCCGTATAAATCAATCGCCCCTCGACAGCACGACAATGACCCGGTTATCGCAAACAACACAAACGTTGTACGCAGAGTTACTGCACCAGCTTGCTGTCACCTTGCCCAACTTGCGAGGAATTTCGTTCTGCACCAAGACGGTTAGCGGAAATCGATACTGGTACATGGAGATCGTTGTCGGCAGCACTAAGCGGCAGTTTTCCTTAGGTCGTGATACGGAAGAATTACGCGATTTAATCGAGCGGCAGAAATCACTTTCTGAAGACGCAAAACCCGACATCAGACAGCGCGAGAAACTCGTCGCAATGCTAATAAGCGGCGACGCTTGGTCTCCCGGCGCACCGGACGGGCGCGTGCTCGAGATGCTCTCCCAAGCTGGTGTATTCATGAGCGGCGGTGTCGTGGTCGGTTCTCATGCCTTTAACATTTATTCAAACATGTTAGGCATCCATTGGAACACCGCGTCGATCCAAACCCGCGACATGGACCTCGCAAGCCCCCGTCAAATCGAAGTGGCCATGCGGCACGATGCACCTGACGTGAAAGCCGTGCTAATGGAATCTGGTATGAGTTTTTTCGAGGTGCCCGCGCTTGATCGCAAGTCACCGTCTACGAGTTTCAAGATTCGTGGACAGGAATTTCTTGTTGATCTGCTGACACCACATAAGGGGCAAACATCCAGCGAACCGACCTTCCTGCCGCATTTCAATACCTACGCATACCCGGTTCGTTTTCTCGAATTCTTGCTGGCCGATACTCAGGCCGCCGCGGTTCCATTCCGTAGCGGGATACTCGTTAATGTCCCCCACCCTGCCCGGTTTGCATTGCATAAACTCGTCGTATCTAAACCCAGACCCGCAGCACAGCAGACGAAAGCCAACAAGGATATTCAACAAGCAAGTGAGCTGCTCGCATTATTGTTGGAAGACAGGCCCGGTGATGTTTGGTTGGCGCTGGATGCAGCACAGGCGATGCCGGAGAAATTCAGGCTGCAGCTCAAAGCGCGGATCGAAACCTTACCCGATGACATCCGGAGGGCCCTGAGCAATTCAGTTTAGGAGTCGTCGCGTCCAGCCATTCGAACGGGAACCCGTCTGACCACAACGACGTGTTCGACTCAACTCGCGCGCGCTCTCGAATTCCCGGCGCGATTCGCGACAGATAATGGAGGTCTCTGTCCGCGCACATCCTGTCGATGGCCCCGCTGTTCAAGTTTCATCGATGGAAAGCCAATCTTCGAGTTATTCATGTCACTGAAGTTTAAGACTGTTCCATGCGTTCCGTGTACTTCGGCCTATTTGGCAGAGCATCGTTATTTCTGAATCGCACCAGCGATCTTACAAAATCAGGACTCGCGCGCCAGCCTGCTTTCGAGAGATCTTGTGCGATGAAATTACCAGTCGACCAATCCTTTAACCCGATTGGATCATTTTTCGCTGCAACTCTACACTGAGATGGTCTTGATTGGTCGGGTACAACGAGGATACTACGGTTTCGGCGAATTGCTCCGCCTACGTCATTTACAACGCCAGAATTCCTATTCTTTGGGTTGTACGCTTAGCGGTCAAGCTTACGGCAGTACTACCGAGCTTCGCCGGTCAAGCGAAATTCGGCTCCTTACGTGCGCACGCCGTGCCGATGTGAATTTAGTTTGGATCAAACGTATGCCTTTTACAGAATTCGGTCTCTGTAGTGATAGCAGATCAAAGCCGCGTGTTAGTTTTAACCGAAGCTGGGTGTATCTATTAACCTACATTTTTATATCTACGCCGGTGCTACTCGTCCTTAGCTCATGCTCTCATGAAACTGGGTATGAAGAACCAAATCGACGCTGGTACAAATATAGGGATGGTGACACTGTCATAGTCTTTGTGCATGGGATTCTTTCTGATTCAATCTCATCATGGACATCTAATGACCCCGAAAAACAATACTGGCCGAAGCTAGTTTTTAATGATGACCGGTTCGGTAATCCGGCGATATATTTAGGGGGCTACTATACAAAAGTCGGAAGTGGTCGATACGACATCAGCGACGCCGCGAAGACCCTATTCGATTACTTGACGACACCGGACGACGTCCACCTAAAAATTCCGCTAGACAAGAAGAATGTCGTTTTCGTCGCCCACAGCACGGGCGGAATAATAGTGCGAGACATACTAGCGAATCACCCGGAAGCATTCGCCGCTAAGAATGTCGGACTTGTGCTTTTAGCGTCACCCGGAGACGGGTCTAAATGGGCTAACCGCTTCCGCTCCTTCGCGTCATTATTCGGTAACGAAATGGCACGGCAATTAGAGAGGCAAAACGAATACCTAGATAAAATAAACGCGAAATTTAGAAAAATAAAATCTGAAAAGGCTATTCCAAACTTGGTTGGAATCGACCTATTTGAAAGCAAGTTGGTGTTCCCTATATTCCGATACATTCCTTTTTTGAACAGATCCCTGGTGGTCGACGAAAAGGACACAGAACTTTACTTTCAAAAAGTCCCCACAACGATTGGGAACAGCGATCATTTTTCAATCGCGAAACCTACCAAGATCACCGACGAAAGCCACGTCTCTCTGTACAAATTCTTCAACGCGAATTTCTCGAACACTGCGATCAGCAGCGTTGAAGAAACTTTTCTCTCCGCCCCCATTGCTTTAGATCTCCAAACCGGTGAAAGTCACCAGCGCCTTAATACCGATGACTTAACCGCATCTGAGCTTGAAGACTACTTCGGGCAAATATTCATCGTCGGGTTTCCGTACCAAAGTGTGGATGATCCAGAAATTCATATTGGCTCCCATCTAATCGACGATTTAAACGTTGGCGGCATCGTATTACTGCAACACAGTATTTACGCGCCTAACGAGAACACTCCAAGGGCCGACAAAGTAGATCGTCTAATCACGCTAACGAAACATCTTCAAGATGTGGCACACAAATCTTCCATTTTTCCTCTCTTTATCGCAACCGACCATGAAGGAGGCAGCACTGCCCCGCTGACGAAACTCGGTATAACCTCATCCATTCCAGCCCAAATGGCAATTGCGTCGACGCGTAACCCAATCGCTGCGAAAAATGCAGCCATTATTGGCGCCATGGAGCTGCATTCCCTTGGTTTTAATATGAATTTCGCGCCCGTTTTGGACGCGCTAACCTCGCGCGCGGATTCCGTTATCAATGACCGAAGCTACAGCTCAGATCTTGGAGTAGTAACCGAATTTGGCGAAATATCAATTACCGAATCCGTAAATAATCAGATCATTCCAGTGGTGAAGCATTTTCCTGGGCACGGCGGTACGAAAGCTGGATTTCATAGCCCGGGCTTAGCAACGAGCGATTACAACGCGCGGTTAATGGATGACGCTATCTATCCGTTCAGACAGCTGACTAAATTCGAGAACATCGCGGTAATGACGTCGCACTTTACAGCTTCCGCAGTGAGTTCTGGCAACGTTACTTTTGATAAAGAAATCGTAGAGGGAATCTTGAGAGGAACGAAAGCTATCGAACTTCCGTCCGGAAAAGTAACCGGCACCGGTTTTGAAGGTTTAGTGGTGGCTGATAATCTATTGGCACCGTCAATTACGGGTGAAAAGGGGAGGTGTGAAGAGAATCTTGAGCACTTCGAAAACACAATACTGAACGCGGCGATAAAGACATTCGAGTCAGGCCATGATTTGCTTATGTTCACAGACATTCGCCCTGACGACGCGGATCCGAATCTTTTGACAGACTCCGAAAACCGGCCGTGCGCAAGATCCGCAATGACTATCTCTGAATTTTACGCGCTGTATTACGCTTTGCGAAAATATATATTTCGGGATTCCGATCCAGAATTGCGCTCCGGTCGTATCGAGAAATTCCGTCGGGCTTTCGGAAGAATTGTTCGGTCAAAAGCGAAACTATCATTTGGCAATTACGAACACATATCCCCGAATAATTTCTTTACGCTACTCGATCGAAACGAGCACCAAAGGTGTCTGGACCAAATCTATCGCGACGGGTTTGTGTCCATTCAACCGGTTACGGGAATCAATGGATTACATTTGGCCTCCCGCCGGGATAAGGTGTTCGTATTAATGCCAAGTAGAAGAGGTACTTACGAATCGATAAGACGCGCAAAATCTGGCAACGACAGATCTGGGAAGACCTATGCCGAAATACTCACGGAAAATGTAAACGATTTTGACTGGACTCGCGAACTAAATTTTGCGTTTGGCAGCGAAACACAGCTTCATTTCGAGATGGACAAGCTGAACCCCAGCGACCCGTCCGAATGGCCAGCGCGCGCCAAAGAAGTAGTCGCCATGATTCTGGCAGAACAAAGTGACTACGTTATCTTGCTAATTAACAAACGTTACCGGTGGCAGTTAGCACAACACATATTAGCCGAGCTATCCAAGCGAGATTTCCCATTGCAAAACGTTTCTATAGTTGTTACTACCAGCCCGAACATATTACGTACCCAGGAACCTATTCCAGACATCAATAGCACATTGAAAAAAGTCGTTTATTTGATTGGGTACAGTGGCTTCGGGCATCGGGCATCGCTATTTTTTGGTGAGGTCAGAAGTGGTCGAATATATGAATCAAATGCAGAGCTTCCAATACGCGTCGCAAATATAGCAGAGCAGCCTTCATTTTTACGTCGCGAAGCTTCGTTAGAATGTCAGCACTCGAAATTTTTCCGACCGATTACTCTAAATACGGATCGTAAATCCTGATCACTTATCTGTGCGTCGCCAATAATGAGTAGTTTGTAGAAACGGCGAATTGTGTCCGATGTCGCCTAACATACGGTGCTGGTAGCCACTCTCGGCACCGAATGCATCTGTCACCGCTACCATCAGAATCTCATTCACGGACTCCTTCGCCAGACCTTTGAACAGACTACAACCCGAGTCCAAAATGCTTTCAATCGCTGTCGAGTTGGCGTTACGCTTTTCCCGGGTAGCCGTGGTAGCGAATCCCGGAGCCATGAGGATAGGCACCAATGTCATGCCGTTACCGCCGCCTGAAACGCAATGGCTGCCCGCAGCCTTGCGCATGAATCTGCCCACTACCGCAAGGAACGCAACAAAACGATTGAACAAAATATTGAGAGCAGGTTGACCATGGATTCCATTCGCCGACAGTTGTGCGCCGGCCTCGCGGCAACAGCAGCAAGTACAATTACCGGCTGTTGTCAGTTCAGGCAGTTCCCCACAGCTAATTCCATTTCCAAAGCGCGTGCGAAAACCGTACGACCTTCGCTCGCCGTTACGCGCCAATATTCACCCGACCTGCCGGTTGTCGATTCCCATGCGCATTTCTTCAACGCTTCTGATGTACCCATACAAGGGTACCTCACACATTCCTTCGGACACAGTCAACACCCGGTCGTTGCGGAACTTCTCAAGCTGATTGCACCCGTTGCCAACTGGATTGCCACGAAAGCCCCCACCGCTAAAGAAGAGTTTGACGAACTTACGAAACGCCCACCCGAATCCTGGAACGAGTGGAAAAAGCGCGCAGAAGCAGAGCTGGACGAAATCAGTCGGGCATTCGCCAAGAGGATGGCGGGCTCCAAATTCGAAAAACGGTTCAACCAATTCGCGGTCGATTCGAGAGCAGAACGAGGCATTTTTGACGTTAGCAAGCTCGACGAGGGTTCCGTAAAACGCGCCGTAATCGGCGCGATGAACCTCGATGTAACCCCGTCAAGGAGCAGGGCCACGAACGCCGACATGTCCAGCAGCATCCTGGTTTTCTTGTGTCACATGCTTTCCAGTCGCTCCAGCAATTTGGTCCGGTACCAGGAAGTTCACTGCCGCCGAAAAGACGTGGCGGTCGTAGAAGTGTGGGGCTCACTGGTTGATTTCGACTACTGGCTGCAATGCCCGCCGCTCTCGGGGCATGACGATCAAATCAAACTGCACGCTCTGATTTCGAGACTCTCGGGCGGGCTCATGAAACCGCTTGCCGCCTATAACCCATGGACCGACATCAAGGAAGAAGGGGCGTCACTACGGCGTTGCCTCGAGGCGCACGATCAGCATGGGTGCATCGGCGTGAAGATCTATCCACCCATGGGGTACGCGCCCTGGAATAACGTCGCGACAGGCGACATCGATTCATTCCAAAGACCTGATCTGCGAAAACTAGACGATGTCCTTCTGAAAATGTTCGAAACATTCGCGGACCACGGGATATTGGTGATGAGTCACACCAAGTTGTCCAAAGGCCGCGATTACGAGCACGACACCCTCGCCGACCCGGATCGTTGGAAGGACCTGCTCGAAAAAATGCGGGAACGTTGCCCCGACCGCCTGCCAACAATCAGCTTGGCTCATTTTGGCGGGCAGGATCAGTTTTTTGGTCCGAACGATGGTCCGCTGCCCGACTGGTCGACAAAGAAAATCGCGACAAAGGTCATGCAGTTGGAAAATTCGGGCCGCGTGTATGGCGACTTGGGTTTCTGGAGCAGCCTGGAATGCAGTGCGAACAGGGACAACTACGCATGCGACCGATTAACCGAGATACTCAACGTACCGCTTCCGGATGGCCACGGCACCGTCGCCGACCGAGTGTTATTCGGAACGGACTGGTATATGACCACGATCGAACCCCATTGGGCCACGTATCTCGACCGCCACGTGAGTTCGCTTCGCCTTCGCGCGCCAGATCACGTTAACGCGATACTTCGCGACAACGCAATTCGAATGATTTCAGACGCCAGTCGGCCGCCGCCGTGGACATGTCGTGCCGCCGGCGATAAGGCGGGGAGCTCGTAATCGGCACAGCTTTCGGATGCTAATTGTTCAGGGAAACCTGATCATGCAACGAAACTTCGGGGCTAGCAGTTCAGTCGTCATCAGTTTCTTCACTCAACATTTCGTGCGCCGAAATCATCGCATCGATTGCGTCGTCGATATTGCCGTCGAAATGACTATCCGCAAGTTCCCGAAGCCGATTCAGCGAAGACGTCGGGTACAAACCGGGCTCGCTGCCAGACAGGTACTTGGCGTCGAAGTAGTTTCGAAACGCGCCGGCATCCCGGTTCGAGCGAAGAAAGTAGTCGATGTCTTCGGCGACACAGCAACCGCTACGCCAGGCACCGTGAACTGAGAGCGGTTGATACTTGGGGTCGTACGCGGAGCTAGTCGCTTCTCCGGCCCAGAACAATGGTATCGATTGACGCGGATCCATGAGCCTGAATCTCGCGGATTGCGCATCGGCTACTGACTGCCCCGGTACATAGCCGATATAGGAATTTCCGCCCAGAAAGTAACGCTCGTTCGCCCAATTCGTCATGTGCACTCTGGGCGTACCGTTCTGGTGCACGACGACGTCATCGAACTGCCATGGTTCGGTTTGCCAATCGTCGTCGTAGAGTTTATTCAGCGTCGCGACGAAATCGCGCGCGACCACTATCGGGTCATCGAAGGATCCGGCCTGTAGATCCGGCCCCATCAACAAGCCAGCCAAAACGAATGGCGGATTCGTAGCGTTCGGAAACGCTGCGAAGAACGATCTGGTTTCGTGCAGAGCGGCGCCGGTGGGGTGACTGATGACACTCGGGGGCCGAAGTGTGTTTCTGGCTTGCTGCCAGAATGGCATCCGGAACTGGACACCCAGCTTGACTATGTTACCCATGCGCACGATGTCGAGCGCCGCTCGCTTTTCGGCGGACAAAAGGCTCGGATCGATGAAATCTGATACTTCTTTCAACACCCCGACTGAAGTTGTCACAACCGCCGAGCGGGCCAGCAAGCTTTCGCCGGTGCCTAACCGGATTTCTACGAGGTTATCTTGCGGTGCACGTGCAATTGACGCTACCGGACTATTTGGTCTAATGGTGCCGCCATCGTCATCGAATTTTTTCGAGATCTTCGCGGGAAGGTTGTCATAACCAATCGGCTCTTCGAGATTGCCCCTTCGGCGCAATTCGTACTCCGACATTATTTTGAACAACTGAACGGACAGATTGTCGCTCAGGAATCCGGCCATACTGATGTCGTCAAGTGCGGAATCGTCCGGATCGAGCTGCCCCGGCGTGTGTCCCGATAACGCGTAACGCGCCAAATCAACGGCCCGGCCCTGGTATCCGAGTGCGTTTACGAAACGACCGGCAGGAATGTCCCTACCTGCCGGAAAACGCAACCGCCCTATCTGATTCTCCAGAGACGACTTGCCTCGGCCAATCTTCATCAAGTGAGAGTCCGTCAAGACGCTATCGATGGTCGTTCTCGGAGGGATCCATGCTGGCTGAGTGCTCGTCGGCGTTGGAAAGCCGAGCATATTCGCCGTGGTTTTCTCGAAACGAAGAACCCCGAAATCGTTCTCCTTCAATTCCTTGTAGAACTCCGGGTATTTGCTCTTGCTTACGTGTACCCAATCCGCCCCCTCCTCGACCGGGCTTCCATCAAAAAACTCGGTATTCGTACGGATTCTTCCACCGATCCGATCGGTTGCTTCCAACAACAGAACTGACCGCGACCTGTCGCTCGCCAAAACATCTCGAGCTGCAGTGACCCCCGCAATACCAGCCCCTATCACAATACAATCATAGATGTCCGGCATCCCGGTACCTCCTTACACAGGTGCTCTCGATAACCTCGGATCCAAATTTTTCCATACGGTTCAAACCAACGTCAGCCGACAGTAACTTGAAACGAGCCATTCAACAGACGTTTCCTGGAATCCGAAGTGCGGATCACCTCGTATCGAATCTCTGCTTGGTCGATCGATACAACCATCACGTTCGAGTGCGTTTTGGCGAACTCTGAACGTCGCATCGTTGTGGTGTAGTTGAACGCCTCATCTTGCGAGGTGTATTTGTGTCCAGACTCGAACGCGCCGTACCCCGTTTTCGAGAAGTGACAGATAGGTCCGGACATCAGCTCGTGCACGGTTACCGACGCATTTTCATCTTCGATCTGCATCGATGCGTGGTAGGCCGAATGCACATCTCCCGTTAGAAACACAACGTTGCTCAAGTCGTTCTTCAATATTGTGGCGAGCACCTTCTCTCTTTGGCGAACAAAATGCTTCGAGCACCATTTGTCATCTCGGTCCGCATCGGACAGGTCGCCAATCATTGGAACTGGCGTCACAACGAACTTGACGAGTCCCGGCCCTCGCTTCAGCCAACTGAGGAAGCGGTCGAGTTGTTCCGGGCTGACAATTTGCCCCTTGCTGTGATTTCTCTCTGACCTCGTATCCAGCACGAAAAATCCGTATTGTCCAAACTGGAACGTGTAATACAGCACTTGATCGTCGAATGTTTGTGGATTTCTCAGGTGAACGAAATCGCGGTACGCTTTAATTGCGGGCGTTTTCCACTCCTTGGGACTATGGCCCTTGATAGATTCCTTGTCGTTCCTGAAGTTGTTCACGATTTCGTGATCGTCCAGGACCATGTATTGCGGCATTCTCGTTAAAAACTCTCGCGTGAGGCGGCTGTCGCCCCATGCGTCCAGGTAGGACGCCGCGTACTTCTTCTCGTCCGGCCCGCGGAAAAGATTGGGATAATCGTAGTATATCTGGTCGCCACAATGGACCGCGAAATCTACTTCCCGCGACTCGGAGATCTTCATGATTTCCCCGAATGCCCTGTCGCTCGCGCCGGAATCGCTCATCGAATGCAAGTTGCAGGAACCCAGCAATAGTGTCAGCGGTGCCATTTCTACGGGGTCGGGAAACGTTTTGAAGGTTCCGTGAGTCCCACCATACGTAACGCGTAGCGGCTCTCGCGTCGAACGCGTCGATCCGAAAGTGACGTACGTGGAATACTGTGTTTCTGGATCGAGCCCCGCAAAAGTCGCGGTCGCGCAGTAGTTTGATTTTGCCGATGTTTCGATTTTAATTTCTTTTCGATAGGATTCGCCGACCACGACTACGAACGCCCATGGATAAGACGCATCGCCTCGCACCCAGATGCGACTCGATTTATCCGTTGTGTGCCCGATAACTAATCTGGCCATAGCAGGTCTCCTCACTCAGTTTACAACGAGGTCTGCGAATTGACGTTAATACTCGCATTTCGGCTTGTCATCAGCCTTATCGGGATAGCGCTCTCGACAATAACCACATGCGCAATCACGAATCCGTGCGATGTCCCGATTCTCGCCGGAGCAACGCTCACTTGGATTCCGGGTAAGGGTCGTTCGCGGCCGGGGGCGGGGCTCTGGACAGCCATTTGGGATCGGCGCCCACAGCATAGAGTCTCTGCATAGTATTCTGATTGAAGCTCAATCCAGTCTCACCCTTTTTGATTTTGAAGTCGTCCGGCACGTGGGTGTACCGAAAATCTCCGTGTAATTTTTCAGTGACTATCGTATCGATGAGTGCAACTCTGCTTTCGCGGATTTCTGCAATCATCAACTTAAACGTCCGGACCGATAGACCTTTCAGCGTGTTGTCCACGGTGGTGGCCGCGGCGCGGTAGTAGCCGTTTTGAATTACGACAACATAAGGTTTTTTGTCCCCGGTGGGGATTTTTCCGACAACTTCACGGAACAACAACGGTGCCTGGACCCCACCGTCAATGTGCATTGAATAATTTTTGCTTCGCCTGACGTCCGCGAACGACTTGAGGTCAGTAAATTTCGCCGGAAAGAAAAGAGGTACTGCTGCCGCGACGGTCAAAACGTCGATGTAGTAGTCATAGCCTTTCGACTTTGCAATCTCCCCCATATTCCAGATTTGCCGATACCCTTGATCGGCATTGATCGTCGCGACGAACAGTTTTCTGTTTGGGTTTTCAGTGACCTCACCCCGAACTGCATCAAAGACCTCCTGCGTGACCAACGTTTTGATGTGCTCGCGCAATCGCACGGTCGAATACAACGAATTTCCTGTAAATAGGATTTCCAACGGCCCCTTCTTTCTGTACCAGTCTTTCCGGGTGGATTTCACGAAAAAGTTCTTCAGCCGATCCTTGGTCGATGGCGAATTGTCCAAGTGCGCAAGAAATGCGTGAGAGGCCATTATTGCGCCAATGCTCGACCCACAAACGATATCGAACGTCGGTTTGTCCGACTCATAAAGGCTGTTGATAACGCCGGCGCCGTACGCGCCAAACTGACCACCTGAAGACAACACCAGGACGTTGAATGTTTTCGAATGCAGTGGTGCGTTTCTGTACGCATCTTCCACCAGCCTACTCAAATGACTAAGCGCGATGTCGTCGGATGGGATTCCATCGCGGGTGATTCTGTCGCGGTCGCGAATATACCCATGGTGCGTACAACCGGATATCGCAATGCAAATAACCAGAAGGGTAACTTGCAGCCTGCTCATTTGTCCCTCCGTGCTTGTAACGAAATTAATATGCATTGGCCGCGTACAGCCGCGCCCCGCGAGTTGGTCGAAAATGAACGCGACTCACTGCCAATGACCGCTTGCATGACCGGCACCAAAGTGTCAACGATTTGGCTACCATTTGCCAGAATCTTCCTTTCCAAACGTCAGCTCAACCATCGAATGATGCAGCGATCGATCAAGTGCGCTCCGAGACGGTGGGTATCTGGGACAGGATCGGTGATGTGTGCGAAGCAGCCATCGAGACCGCATCTGGGATTTTGCTGCCAAATGGCACGCTTGAAGCCGATAGGCCAGCGCAATGGCCGACAAGGGGATCGCGTCAAAACAATTGTTCAACAGGAACTCGGCCGCGGAGCTGCTGGTGGGAATGAGCGGTCGTCGGTCCGATTTCCTGAAGGAGTTGGACGTTGAGAGAACCGGCGAACCAGACTTACACCCGTCACTAGCATATCTCGCAACATATTGGTTCTCGACTTAGCATTTGCCACAACGTTGCCGCGCTCGTTCGCGAACTCACCAGGTGTGTACCTGTGGTCCAACGTGTGAAGGATCGGGACCAGTGATCGCCCGAGCAAGTCGTCAAAACGGACCCACTGACGTGCGGACCGAAGGTGGAATACACGATCGCCAATAATCTTGATCATTCCGAATTCCTGCACGAGAAGATGCTCGATAAGAGCGTCCTGTGATTCATCATTGTGCTCGCGGCAAAAAAAACGCTCCGACGCTGAAGTCCTTTGAAGATCGCCAATTACAGCAAACGTGTCCTCTGAGAGCGATTGGTCCCTGTACACCGGCAACCGGCATGCCGCAGATCCGGGAACATACATCGGCATGATCATCACCTGAAGACCTGCAAGGAGCGCAACTTTTTTCTACGATATACGCGTCTACGATGAATCCTCGACGACAGTCGGGCGCACGACCACGCGCTCAGGCCAGCGGCCGCCAACATGTCCGCCGGAATCTGCGGCAACCAGTCGTCGGCCAGCAGGCTCGCATGCAAGCCGTCATGGTCCAAATACGGACAGTCCGGTGAGGTATTCGTAATTAATCCAAATTCGTGGTTGCCAATTGAATGGAAAGATTCGGATACGAAAATGTAATCGGTACAGCCCCCGCCGTCCTTTGATACATGCGTTACGCCTCCGTGAGTTACGCCTCCGTGAGTATCGCGGAACGACAATGTCAAATCGACGCGATCCTTAGCGAGCCGTTCGTAAACTGAGGCGTTGATACGATCGGGGTCCTGAGCTGGAGAATCCGGTTCAAAATTCATATTGCCACCCATTACTACCGCCTGATTGTCGTGGGAAGCGAATTAATCCAACAATTCACGGAGCTGATTAGCTCTGACTCCGTGGAGCTTGGCGAATCCGTAATTTGCCCGAAGATGGGTATTTGCTTCCGTGATTGTCTCTCCGAATCTCTCGTAAGAAATTGTGACGGTTAATGCCCCCTTGTGTGCAAGCCAGTCGCCCTGGTAGAAATACGACCATCGCGGGTTGGATATAGACGCATAAAATAGAGGCAATCCAAGAATCCGTACCCACTCACTCGCGCGATTAACCAGAATAAGAAGGCCGACTTTCCGGTCACCGGTGATTCACCCTATGACTGGATAATTTGGACCGCGCAACATCTTTTCCATATCAATGAATTCGTAGTACTTCGCGGGTTCGTTTTCCAGAATAGCTTTGTGCCGAGAATTGAACACCTCCTGCAGCAAAACGATATCGGGAGCGATCGCATTCAATTGATCGGCGACCCTTTGCCCGACTATTGCATGGATTTGGTCCGGGCGCGCCATGTACGTTCCATGAAACCACCGAGAGCCGTTCCTCCCGTTCGATCGCTGGGGCAGGATTGTGGATACCAGTTGTTCTAATCTTCGGCCATATACAACCCGATATGAATATCGCCGAAATCGTCATCACGATGAACGAAATGATTCTCTTCTTCCTGCTGCCGACTAGATCAAGGGTGGCTTTGGAGGGCATCTGGGAGCTGGCGTCCCCGACGCGCGCTCCTGACGATACTACTAAAATACACCAATGACTTGACCCTACCGGTTACACCGCACGCACCTCATTTACTTAAGGGCTGTAATTAAGGATGTCGAAACGACGACCCAAAGGTCACCACACGCCGTCGCCGGCCCTCCTCTTCAAACCTTGGCCGTCTGAGCAGATTGGAAGCAAGTCTTAGTGCTCGGTAGTGGCTTTTTGCTCTTGCATAGAAATTGGAGTGCCTGCACCTGCTATTGCCGTTGCATTTCAGAAACTTCTTCTTGCACCAAGGCAAGGAAAGCTTTTGCCATTCCCGCGAAGGGCTTCTCATCTGCTGTGCGCCGGACGAGCCTATCTATCGCGCGATCGGCCTGGGCTTTCCACCGGTCTTTTTCGTCCTGATTGTTGACCGTTAGCCAGTTGTTGATCGTATCGATGATATCGTTACGATCCTCTCGCATCTCGAGGAGGTGGATACGGCGGTCCTCCTCTAGCCAGCGACGGTTTAGCCCCAGGATCTTACGTGTCGCCTCACCCACCGGGCTGCCATTTCGGGCGCGTACTGTAGAGGCGCCTTGAAAAAGCACCCAGTCCAGATGGTTCTCGGGATCAGTATCCACTGGATTCAGGATTAACGGTCTTTCGGTGGCCAAATCATCTTGTGGGCCAAGCGCCCAGAAACCATCTTCGGTCGGGAACGCATTTAGCTTGCCGGCCCCGCTGGTGCGCTGGTTCTGCAGGAATTCGATAAGCTCGTCCTCGGTCTCGAGATCGTCCGGAATGATTACGTGATAGGAGCGCGACTGATTGCAGTGCTGGCAAGACAAGACCAGGTTCTCCCAGACCATGGCCAGCCACCAATACCCGGGGTGGATGACGCCGGCTTCCTCAGCTTCAGTCACGCCCTTCTTGGGTCGGTAGTGCTCGACGTCGGTATCTTGGCTTCCCGCGATCTTGCTTTCGCAATATGCGCATTTTCCATGGAACATTTCGCGCAGCGCTTCGCGGACTGCGCGACTACCATATGCATCGAAGTCGTCGCTCTTTACCGTTTCACCGGCGGCCAGCATGTCCCGGATCTTGCGAAATTCCTTAGGACCACTAGCGTTCGGGTCATTCGGATCCAACGACGGAGGGCAGGCTGTGCGAACCACCGGAATCATCGTGAACCGCTTTCAAATAGTGCGGAGAACGTCTTTCTAAGTTCGGCACGATCCGGCGAAGGTACTCTTGTAGGGCTTACCTGGCGTTGTTTCACGCGGGCCTGCAGAGCCTCGGCATATGCCTGTTCGTGAAGTGTCGATCCCAGAACCATCCCATCATCCAGTGCGTCACGTAGGCGGCCCATTTCCGCCCGTTCGTCGTCGTTCAGGTCTTCGATTCGTGCAGCCAATCGGTTGTAGCGAACCAGCCGCGCATCGGTTTCCGGATCGGTTGAACCCAGGCCAAAAAACTCTGACGTCAGGATTTGTTCTGCCCGCATTCCCTTGATCGAAGGGAGATCGGCAATGCGCTCCACATTGTCTTCCGGCGATCGCTGCAGGACGAACACTTCCCCATCATACATGCCGCGCAGGCAGAGCGGATCATGTGTTGTGACGATGAACTGAACCTTGGGAAAGGCCCGGCGCAACAGCTGCATTATCTGCATTTTCCAGCGCGGGTGTAGATGAGTTTCGATCTCGTCGATAAACACGACAGCGCAGGCATATTCGAGGTTGTCGTAGTGATACAGCAACTCGCGAATGATATCGCAGACCATCGCGATTACGGATTTGTAGCCGACCGACACGTCCTTCATCGCCATCCGTTGACCACCCTGGCGGATATAGATTTGGCCTGGTGTGTCGGGATCATTGTCGCGCTCGAAGTCATCTTCGACGTTCAGCATCAGAACTTCCCGCAACGCGCGCGCAGCCGCAAAGAAGGCATCATCGTTCAGACCCGACAACCAGTAGATTGGATTTGCGATCATGTCCATCGGGTCGAACAGCGAACGCACGCGGTTCGCAGGCGCGCGGAGGCGTCGTGTTTTGCGGGAAGTGAAAAACCGCCGGGGGCCATAGCCGAGTACTACCTTGGAACAATGGTCGACACCGGAGAACCGCGCGTCCCCCGCGTCTGCCGTCAGCTCAATTTCATGCTCGCTGTCCAGAAACGAGAGCCTCACGGCCATATTGTCGGCGGTCTGCTCCCAGTGGTAAGGGTCCGGCCGATGAATGAGGTTCCGCGGTGAGAGGTCCTCGTGCTTGATTGCGTGATCCAGCTTCGCCGCTTCATTCGCGCCGACCACGGCGAGCGCCATCGCCTCCAGCACTGACGATTTGCCCGTCGCGTTCTCACCCAAGAGCAGCATACACGGTGAGTTTTCCCTATCCGCGTTGCGCTTGGGCAGGTTAAACTCAATTTGACGGAGCGCTTTGAAATTTGAGATCTCGACACGTGTAATTGGATGATCTGCGCTTGGAAGATGACGGATGTCTGGGATACGAGGGCCGGTGATGGTGAGAGGCAACGAACGTCCAAATACGACGCCTGCACCGCGAACGTCTGCTTTGGGTGCGATGGGGCCGAGCAACTCGTCGGCAATCACATGACGTTCCGAAGGACGCATCGAGTTCAGTTGCTCGGCAAGTTCCTCGACACTCGTTTCCTCCGACGAGCGCTCAATAAGCAGCTGCCGAACGACTTGCGTTACGGCGCCCGAGTGGGCGAACGGGTTTTCCGATATCCCGGTCGAAAGAACGCCCGGCCCGGTGGCGATATCCCCCGAGATCAGCTGATGAGCGAACGCGCGTAAGGCCCCTTGCCTCTTCTCAATGAGATCACTGCGGTTGAGCTCGAGAAGGTTGAGGGTTGCCTTGCCTTCCGGACTCTCGGAAGACACTCGCCCGTCATTCTGGAAACCAAGGTGTAAAGCAGGATCATCGAAAGTTGGGTCAAGGATCAGAGCTCCTTCCACCTCACGCAGCGTCGCGATTGGCTCGCCAATCGAGCGCGAGGTATTTCTCGTGAAGAAGTTGTTCCCTTTCAGTCGCGAGCACACGGAGCAGATCCAAATGATATTCTCCCAGTCATAGGTCAGCCACGCATAGGCGGTCAGTTCAGTGCGCCCGCTTTCGTCTTGTGCCAGCATTTTGGGTCGATGGCGGCTGACCAAACCCTGGCGATCTGCGTCGTCGAACGGTGTGTTGCTTTCGCAGTAGGCGCAGCACCCGTGGAATTCCTTCGCCACCTGACGCCGGAAGTCCGGCTCCTCGTCCAACCAGTCCGAGGACGGCGGGCGCCGGGTTCCGCCTTTTGACTGTGATTGTTCGATCCAGCGATCAACCTCCCGCCGCGCCTCGTCGGTTCGCTTGTCGAACAGCAGCTCCGGCGGAGTAATGTCTTTCCTATCAATGAACCGCACCGCTCTACCTCAGGATACGCAGCGCCGTGCGCAGTTCTTCGATGTGATGGGGAACCGCGACAGCGCCGGTCTCCGTGCCCTTAGCCATGTTCCAGTAGTTGTTGTGCGAAAAACCTGAGCGCCGGTGCCCCGGCGCGATCTGCCCTTGCTCATCCAATCGGGGAAGCACCGCGATGTCGCGGATGCCTTGGATCAGCCGATCCTTTCCTTTTGAGCCGAAGACCTCTCCGACGGGTCCGGAGATCAGATCGCCCGAAACAATGTACTTTTCCGGGGAGAACAGGTTGGTCCACCGCGTATACCCGAATGCCGCCGCGTGGTGCGGGGTGCGCGGATCGGATGGCTCTCGATCAGCTTTGCCAGAATAGGTGAAGTGATGCAGCTTGGTCGTTCCGTCATATTCCATCACCGGCGGACAAGTCGGCAGGTTGCGCCGAGCTTGACGTGCGTGCAAATCCTCAAGGCTCTCGGCCATCAGAAACTCCGCATGAGTGAGCGGGGATCCGAGCGTCACGAAATCGGTGATCTTCCACGGCGCGCCGTGATCACGCGCCTCGGCCAAGGTGGCGGCCTGCTGGACCTGAAATGCATCGATGTCCAATTTCCCGGAGGCCAGCGCATCGCGGAGCATCTGTTCGAGCTTGTCGCGCTCGGGCTGGCTTTTTGAGCTGTCGAACTCGCCGTTGTAGTGATCGAAGACCATGGCAAGGATGTCATAGGCCACGATTGTTCCGAGCGAATGGGCGACTACGACAATGCGGTCGTATTCCTCATTGCCCTTGGAATCCTTTGAATCGATCAACCTGATCAGTAGATCGACCCCTGCTTGCCGGATCGAATGACGTTTGGCGACATTGGGCGGCCAAGCATTGACATAGCGCGCCACGTCGCCGAAGCGCTTGATCAGAACGTTCGAGACGAACGCCGCCAACCCGAGCCCCATCAGTGACAGGACAAAGCTAACCCATGGTTCTGGGGCATCCCCTTTTGGCCACATCCCATAAAGGGCGACCGCGATGACGATCAAAGCGATCAGCCACAGTACCACCCAAGCATGAAATACACCTGCGGGAACCCGAGTGAAAGGATTTCGTAACAGCAAGTCCTGGAGCCAGCTCTTGACGTGCTCCCAAGTGTTGCCCTGCATCAGATGGGCCCAGTAGTATTCGTAAAAATCGGTGTAGTTGCCTGATGCGTCCCGTTCGGTTGTTACGCGCCGAAGTTCAGTCGAGTTATTACGGGTGTCTGGTTTCGCCCACGACGCATTTCCGTCCCGCGCGCCGCCAGTGTTGGGATCGGGTTTGCTCCGATCAACGAGACTGTCATCCGTTGTCCAGACGGCACGAACAAAGGAGTTCAATGTAGACATCGGGATCTGCTCGCCCATTCCATGCATGATCACAATGGCTTGCTTCACCTGATATCTACGCTCCGGCCAAACCTATGAATACAGCATAGTAAAGGCCTAGATTTACACAAGGTTGCGTATTACGTACCAAGTCTGGGGAATTACAAAATAACTCGATGCGAAGTAAGCGCCCATTAATCCGCGTGGCGAAAGCACGCGAAGTAGAGCTCGATATATCGCAACAGTGGCGTGAAATGCGCAGCGGTAATTCCGAGCACATACACGAAACCTTTTGGCGAGAAACCAGCCTGAAACACTACTTCAGGTAGCGAACGGCTGTACGTCAATGTCATCATTCTTTGTGTTCTTCGTCTGCTGTACGCACGCGCTTGCCATCATCGTGCAGAACAGCGACTAATTTATCAGTCCGTTCGCCAAAGGACTATAGTCGGTAGTAAGGGAACCTGCTAGGGATAAGCGCCCGAGCAACGACCGGTCAATCTTGCCATCGGAGACGTCCCGAAACAACCGATCCCGGCGATGTCGGGGATCGACAATGCTCGTAACATTCGACATTCACACGACCATTTGTCGATCACAAGCGCACCCAGACTCATCGATCAGGAATGGGCTGTAGCGACGTTCTCGATCGATTGTCACGAGCACACGTACGATGGTTCTATGGAGACGCGTCGTAACCCAAACAGATTTGATCGCCACTCACGGTGAAATTGCTGGCCGATTTTCCTCAAGGCCGTATGCTGCATCGCCAAAAACCTCAGTACGCTCATCATAGAGTTACCGACGCTCGGGAAGATCCACCCTTGGAACGTTCCCCACGATCATCGACTCACCCTCCATGCTTATATATTGCATCTTCGCGGGAGCGCCGGTAATTCGGGGTAGGTTTTCCGAACTTGCTCAACAATTTTCGCTCGATAGTTAGCGTTGATTGTTTTCTACATCGCCGAACATTGGCCGATTGTTCCTCTCGACGCATTGAGAGGTTCACGATGGATGCTGGCTATGCTCACATTTACAAAGCGTCGCGCGAGTACCGGTAACAACCGGAGCACGATTTCAAAGAGGCGATCAAAGACATTTCTGATTGCGGGTTACTACAATTGGATTATGGATCATCTCACACACCCAGCCGAGCATGAGACCTTGGAATAAACGGGTCTATATCAAACAACAGGCTTGCGAATCGAAGAACAAGAACACCAGAACAAGAATCGAAGAGCGCCAGAATGATTCTCGAAATACCGCCAGTCGTGCGCCCGGCGCGCTACGCAAGTTCCGACGAGTCTAGGCACCATTCGAACGAAGTCATTCGTTCAGAATGTGTGCCATTCCTACAAATAGCGATACCAGACGTCGAATCGATTCGACGTACACTGGCGAACAATCCTGGCGTCCAATTCCGCTGAGGGTCGCCGGCCCTAAGCCGTAATAAATACAGGCGAGCGAATCCTATGAGCCGAATGCTTAATCTGACCTTTCACGTCAAGGGCGAGAATCTCAACGAAGACCTTCGCTTCAAAAAGTTCGGATTAGCATCGAACCTGATTACATCCGATGCCATGGACGATGCGAGCGCGTCGTGGTCGGATGAATTGCTCGACAGTCATGATCGCGTACAGTCGAGTGGCATCGAGACGGCTACCATCGACGGACACGTCGTTCGTTCACTCGGACGGGTCAGTTTCAATGCCTGGCTTCGGAAGCCCTTCAACCCAGCGCCAAAGGGCAGCGGCGTTTTCGGGCGATGGTTCGAAGATGTCGTGAGCCGCCCCGCATCGGTTCTCGTCTTGGCTGGTCACCATGGTAATGTCGATCGCGACGACTTTTACCTGTGGGGGATCGAGGACAAAGACCAGCTGCGGAAGGGAATCAAATATTACTTTTACACGGCGCTGTGGCCATCGATTTATGTTGATAGCGGCACCCGGCGCGCTGGCATAACGTTTTTCGGCAACAAGGGCGTGAATTCGAAGCGCGGATACGTCACGCGCGCCGGCCGGTTCGACGTAACAAGGATGCTCGAAAGTGTCCGGCTCATCTTGATCATGGGCTGCAGCGGAACGAACCCGAAGCGCGGGAGAGTCTGGCAGGATTGGGTGAGTGCCGTATCACCAGGTAACGTTCGTCCCGTCGTGCTCGGGTGGTATGGCCTCCACAAGATGCCCGAGGACTCGCACGGGGTTCATTTCAGCGAGAATTTCTGGCGCGAATTAAAACAGCGGGCCGGCGCCGCGGCGACCATCGATGAAATTTACCAATCGGATGGGGGCGACAGGAAGTTCATCGACTCTTGGGGATCCGCACTCAAGCAGACGTACCGCAACGCCGCGCATCATCGTGATCTCTGGTATGCGTCTGAGGGTGGCGCTCCTGAAGGCGCCGGCGCGTATGACTCGACGGGACGCGCATGGATTGTGAAGCGCGCAGACGGTGAGTTGGAGCTGAATCAATAGGGGGAGGATCGATGAGCACGATCAACCGAGTCACTCTCGGAGATATCTTGCGGTTCGAGGGGCCCATTACTGCTAGACGCGCCGGCGGCGAAACCCGATTTGCCGGGTTCACCCGGATCGTGTTCAAGGACCTCGAACATGGCGAGTCACGTGATAGGGTCGCATTCGAAGCATTACCAGTATCTCGAATCGAGCCGCCATCCACGCTGCCGCCCGAAAGCGCACTGCAGATACCCGACAAGAGCCTCGACGAGAATAGCCGTCACGGCGACGATATTCATGTCGAATTGAAGCGAGGCAGTAACTGCCGTTTCTCTTTCCATTATCCGAATCCGTTATCTCCATTCAGCGCCGGGTGCTGGTTTACCTTCACGATCGCCCGCGAAGGATCCGGTTATGCGGTCGACTTCAACGGCCGCAGAAGCATTTTCTATTGGAAGCGCGATCTCACCGAGTGGGCAACCGGTTCAATCACACGATCGCGGAGGTTACTGGGCGTCCGCGCATGGAGTGATGCACTGGAGGACTCCGAAGAAAAGTTCTGGTTCGGCCGACGCCAAGGCTCCGACCGCCCTTCGGTCGCATCGTGCGTCTTCTTCGATCGAAGCTTTGAAGCTCACTTCTTCCCTCCAAGCGAAGACATTCGCGACGATATCGGGAACCGCGACGTGTACAACATCGCGTTCGAGGCGATCGGAGACCAAAAGCCACTGCGGATCTTCATCCGATATATCGGTGATTCGCTGAAAACCGATGCTGATGACCGACGGGTCAATGTATCAATGTTCGGCTTTCGCGAACGTCCGGACACGCCGATGGCGCCGATGTTTGCCCGCGATCCATTTGAGATTCGTTGCATCGCGGCGCCCAAGGGGGTCGATCGGCAAGCGGAGTCGTGGCTCACTGAGTGGCGCGGTATACCGGCGGATTCCGTCGAGGGCAAACACGATGATTTCGCTTTCTCGACTCTCTGGCGAACGCTCGCCCAGCACTATACCCTGGGTCTGCACTCGTCGAGTGCGGTCAACCATCTGAGTTTCGTTCCGTCCGGGATCGTACCTGAAAATATCAGATCGAATCGGTGGATTCTTCGGTGCCTTGCGCATCTAGACAACGCTGGCCCGATTTACAGGCCAAGCGATTGTTGGTCAGTCTCGTCGATGGAGATATTTCCCGCTGCGAATGAACCGGTACGGCTCGAGCTCGGTGCCTGCGAACGAACTGATGCATCAAACCCGGTCTTCGGCGCCACCCTGACACGGTCGACCCGGGCCCAACCGTTTCTCGATTTCGAGAGGCGCGAGGATGCGCCAGCGCCCGAATTATTGTCACTGAGTGTCGAGTTCAACGACGAGTCACTCGGTGAATTCCTCATCGGCGGCGTGCGAGTCAACATCGGCTCGGGCCACACCGTGATGGATCCGGACGCTCCGACAAATCTGCTCGCAGTTCACCCCAGTCCGGATTTCAACGAGCTCTATGACCGAAGCCGGATTGACATCACCCTAGCCTGGCACTTCAACTGCGAGCTACCGAGACCGGGCAGCGAGGATCCCGAACGCGGGTTTGCGCTCGAAGACGCCTGGCTCGAGCGTGAACAACCCATCATCTTCGATCTCGGCGAGGCGAACGCTGACGAATCTGCGCGCGTAGCAATCACTGAATCGGCATCGCAGCGACGCTCAAGGCTTCTGCAGCTCATCGTGCGCACGAACGGCGCTACGGAATACTCGACCGACGTGGTCGTCCTGGATCGAAATCCGTTTTCCGTTGCACGGGTCGTCTCAGAGGACGAAACCTCGTTCGAGCCGGATGCCGTGGTTGCGATTTTTCGGGATCCGCCCGAAGGGCCACCAGGGTGGGTGTTTTCGACCGACACGGGACACATGCGACTCGTGCTGCCGCCACAAGCGATCGGCGAGGAGATGATCAAAGCGGACCTTGTGGTGTCGACCGAATCCGACAAGATACCGGTCCCTGTCCGCGGCGAAACGTTCGATTTTCGCCTCAGCCCTTCAACGCAGCTCGTCCTCGATCGCAACGATATTCCCACCGCACGCGTCACCGCAGCGTGGGCCTTGCGCCGCCTGCTCGACCGGCGCGAGGGTGTCACCGGTCTGGCGCTTGTCGCGGCCGACTTCGAACTCTTCTACGGTTTGTTATCTCACATCGACGAGAGTGCCAACCTTCGATTGGCGGATCAGGACGCTTTCGTCGGGCGGATTCCATTCGCTGATGATCTTTTGGCTCATCTGGAGCGACGAGTCAATTCAAACTATACGAATCGAACGCACCAATACAGCCGACGGTATCGCGACTGGATTCGTGGGCTGATGCGTCGGCCGATGAACTTGACGGCATTCAGAAATTTCCAGAACCGCGAGCGCGTGATTATTCGCGACGGTTTGTCATTCCACCGAAGAATTCTCCGTCAGACCGCCAATCCCTTCACTTTGCATGAGCTAAATCCGGAGACTCGCTCGGAAGGCCTGGCGAATGAGCTCCATCCACTGGACCGTGAGGACCGACGGCTTCCGCTTCGTGGAGGTCTAGATTTCGGTTTCGAGTCGCCCAATATCTACGATGCGTTTCTGAATAATCAAGCAACGTCGCTCCCGGGCGAGCCACAAGGGTCAATTTCAGGCCTGGCATTCGGTGCGCTCGGTGGAACGGGCTCGCAGGAAGCCGTTTTCGATGAAGGTCGAACGATCATCATTACCGAAACCGTTCAGGGACGCATCCACAAGCTCACGATCATTCGCGTCGGTCGCATCGCGTGCCTTTGGAATCATGCGCGGCACGTTATCGTGTACGAGCGCACGACGCGTACGGCACCGCGTTATGCCAACAACCAACCGGCCGATTTCGAGGGACTGGCTGCGCTCCGGAAAGTACGCGAGTTCGTCGAGATCACGCAGGCGCGGCGGGCTTACCCGGACTTCGATTACGACGGGGTGAAATCCGGTCCTCTCACGGCGTCCACGTTTGAGTCCGTGACCATCCCGGTCAAATCATCTTGGGGATACGACGTAAATGAGGGATGGGTCATTCGCCTGCGTGGCCCATTAGACGAATCAGAGGCGCCCTTCTACCCCTTCCCAACGATCTTCCTGGAACTCGGGCGAGCGGGCGAGAAGGGTGAGGGAGCGATTAGTCAGCGCGTCAGTAATCCCGAAGAATTGCGCTTCTTCTCCTCGACGCGTGCAGGTGAGGGCGGCGATCCGGATCAATGGAAAGCTCGTGCCGACGTAGACTTCGCGGTGACGCGTCGTCCTGAAGCGCCTAGGCTGAAGAGCCTTCCGAGTTTCGCGGGAGCGTCGCGCCAGCCCGATGCGGCTCCGTTCGATTACGGTCAACGGCGCTTCACGATCACGCTGGACCCTGTCGACGAGGGCGTGAATCTCGTCCATAACCGCCCGGTAGATGCGGTAGATGCTCGTGTCAGGAACGTGAGCATCGCGCGCGGCGCTCCGCCGGTCACGCGAACGCCGTCAAACCTCGATGCAACGATCGGATCGGTGTTTGCCGCGACCGAGGCCAAGGCTTCGGATGGGCTGCGTGAAGTCGCCGCGCACCTGCGTGAGCTTCGCGCCCAGGGCGGCCCGCAATCGATGGATTCCGTCGGCGGGGCGCGCCGCGAAATGGCAAACGTGATCAAAGAGGTAACATCCGACGTTCGTCGCTTGAAGGCTTCGATCTCTCCCGACCGGGGCGACCGAGTCCGGGCAGCGAACGGGTGGCTTGGCCAGCAGGAAAAGGCAGTTCGACTCGGACAAGACGCCTGGCGGCATTTTCTCGCCAAGGGTTCCCCGTCGGAGCTATCGGGGATTATCTCTAAGATTGCCGAGGATCTCGATGCGGATGCATTGTCGAAGGCACAAGCGAAATCCTTGCTATCGAGCGCATTAAAGGCGACAGAGATCCAGGCGATAGCGCAGCTCGAACGCCTGCCCTTCGTCCCGAAACAGGCGGTCGACGCAATCACCGGGACACTCTCCGACCTTCGCGGGAACTCGGTCTCTTCGGTCGCAGCCTTGTTACAGTCCATGGTCCATGCAATCGGCCGCGCGAAACGTGAATTCAACTCCGTCGATCCCGATCGGCTGGAGGCCGACCTGCTCGAGGTCCTACTGAGTGCCGAGGCCGCGACGAAGAAGCTCCTGGACAACACTACTGTCGCGTTGAACGATGGCCTTGGTCCGCTCATCGGTGAAGTCGTGGATGCTAATGGTGCCGGCCCGCTCAGTCAGACGATCGCGAAGCTCAAAACAGAATTTGAACGCTTCTCACGCAGGGTGGAACTCGTCGTCTACGAATCACTACCACCGTTCGCTCTCGCCGAGCCTGACTGGGACGCCCTTGAGGACGATTTGTCGCTCGATCAGTTCAAGACAAAGCTCGAAGCCGTATTCGATAACCTGACCCAAAGCGTCAAGAACGCAATCGGGTGTGCCCTGAGTGATTGGGAACGTCGACTCGATGATGCACGTACGAAGCTCGAGCGACAATTCGGCGATTTGGAGCAGAAGATTGACGAAGCACTCGCAGATGTCGGTGAGTTCGAGCGCAAAATGCGATCCGTCGTCGACGCTCTCGTCCAGTCTGTAGACGACGAAGTCACGGCGTTCGGCCGGGAGATCATCGAGGGGCTCCCTGGCGACTATTCACTGTTCGAGAAAGCGGTCGACTATATCCGCGGTCGCGATTTCAAAGACATTCTCGACGATGTCGATATCGATGCCCTGCTGGGGAACGGCACTGACGGCATCCTCGATTTGCTGGATAAACTCGACCAGGAGATTTCTAAAGCGAATGCCGAGCTCGGACAGGTCAGCGAGCAGGTAGATGAAGCGCTGCAACAAGTCGCGCAAAGATTTCGCAAGTTCGGCGATCAACTCGAAACAGCAGTCGCCGAGGAGGTCGGCGATGGCCTCGAAGGGCTCGAAGACGGTGCGCTGGAGCTCGTTCGTGCACTTGCCGAAGGGCCGGTGACAGACACGCTGAGGAGCTCGCGTGAATACCTCGGCTATTACTACAACGCCGCCCGTGATCATCTCGACGTAACGAATGCGGCCGCGATTTTCAATGAACTCGGCGCGGGTATCCTGAATCCCTTATCGACACGATTGCCGTTCGACCGGATCCGTGAGCGGCTCTTGCC
Source organism: Gammaproteobacteria bacterium (assembly GCA_965216305.1). GTDB lineage: Bacteria > Pseudomonadota > Gammaproteobacteria > UBA11873. The sequence goes on from OZ244144.1 coordinate 3,245,796, forward strand.
GGACCTCGCGAATTTCGACGTCAACAAACTCTTTCCGAGTTTTGCGGGGCTACGCCTCGACCATTTGCTGGAAGGACTGACGGTCCCGCCGGATCCGTTGCGTGAGTACGATTGGATAACGCACAAGCACGGGTTCGACAAAGACCGCCTGAGCGCCTGGTCAGAAATCCGCATCGACAAACGGTTCGACGGCAAGCCCGAATTATTCGAGCTGCCCCCACTGGCGCTCAACGTCGTCGCGCCCCAGTTCAAGTCTCACAGTCGAATCGAGGCGGGAGCAGGACGCCCGGTTCGCCAGGAAACGCAAGGGCAGCTGACGGCGGACTGGGTCTTGAGCTTGAGCGGCCAGCCGGTGTTGACCATAGAGGACGGGGGATTGTTCTTCGATGGCGACGGCGATTTCCGCTTCGATTTCGATATCGACTCGATACAGCTCGCACCCGCCCTACAGTTCGTTACCGATGCGATCCGACAGTTCTTTCCAGAACAGGATGGCCTGACCATAACGCCGGTCGCGCCGGGGGGAATCAAAACCGAGTTGTCGATCCCGCTCCCCGACGTCGGCACGGGCGCGTTCACGCTGACCGGCATCACGCTGTATTCGCATTTCGACCTGACTGTCGTCAACGGATTCGAGGTTGCGACGGGTTTGTGGCTGAGCAAACCGGATCGGCCCTTTGGCCTCGCAATTCTGTTCCTGGGCGGCGGAGGCTGGTTCGGCGTCGATGCCCGTTACCGCCCGCCAAGAGTATTCGAGACCCGGGTCTCCGTGGGAATTTCAGCCGGCGCCTTTATCGCGATCAATTTCGGCGTTGTGCACGGATCAGCCGGGATCTTGTTTACCGTCGGTCTCGATTTCTACAAGAACTGGAAAAGTGGCGGCGGCAGCAGCTACGCGATCTCCATCGGTCTGCTCGTGTGGGGGGGCTTCAGCGTACTCGGGATCGCCTCCGCCTACCTCCGGCTCGGCATGCGGATCGAATATCGCGACGGCAGCATGACCGGCTACGGGTACGTTTCCATTACGATCAAAATATCCTGGTGCTTCAAACTGAAAGTCCGTTCTCAAGTGACCATGAAATTTGCAGGTGGCGGGAATCGCGCCGTCGGTGCGGCGGCCGTAATGCCGCCGCCCATCGACGAAGTCATCGATGCGTACGTCAAAAATCTCGATTGGTGACCCAAGATGCTTCGAGTCGCACTGACCCCTTCATTCGTTGGCCCCCGCGGCCAGGCTTCGCTGGAAGCGAACGACAAGCTCTGGTTTGCCTTGCAGATTGGTGGCGGATTCGACGCGGACCCCGCGAACAAGCTCGCGGCCCTGCCCTATCTCTGGCCGTGGTCTTTGAATGTCCTTTCCGGAGACACCGTGCAGGTGTCGGCCTATTCGATTGCGGAGGACGACGCCGTTACCGCAATTAACAGCGCCGAATTGACCCCGTCGTCGATAGCATCGGCAAAGCCCGCGTTTCACGACAAACTTAAACAGGCCATCACAAGAAACTATGAAACTGCTTCGGTGCTCGAATCGCTGAGCCTCAGGACCTATTTCCCGAGTGAGATACCCGGCATCGGAACGCAAGATGACATCGAGAATGCTCTGCGAAAGAATGTTCCGTCGCGTCTTGCTTTCCTGTCCACTTTACCGCCCGGACTCGCCGAACCGCTGCTAGCGACCACGTACGTCCAGATCGAAAGGAACGCACTATTCGATCGCACAGCCGCGGGGTGGGAGCCGAAGTCGCGCTATCTGTGGCTCGCCCCGGCACGGATAAACGCGGAGGCGGGTCAACTCGATCTCGTCGGCCACCCCGCGAAGGATCCCGCTCTCGAGATCTGGAAGCAAGCGTACGCCGGTGACGCGGCCGCGTATGGTGCTTTGGTCGACCTGAATGACGTCGCTACGCCCGACGTCAGACGGAGCTTCGATTTGACGTCGTACTGGCTGCCCGTTTCCCTTGGCGACCATAGGTTCGCAATGGCCGAGGGCTGGGTCGTTGGTATTCTCGATCCATTCTCCGAGCTGCGGGAGCTCGACAGCGAAGAATATCGGAGCCGGCTGGCCTTTCAGCACGTTACGACCGGCGCGCAAAGCCGCGGCGTCACCGCAGACGAGATTGCGCTGCTACGCAAGCTCTGGTTGGTCGACATGATGCGCTCACGGCTGTCTCGTGCCGCCAAGGACTGGATCGAGAACGTACTGAAAACAGCCCTCGCTCATCTGGTTTCGCGCGTCAAGGCGAGCCGCACCGGTTTCAATGTCCCCCCCGACAAAGAGTTCGTCGATCTAATTCCCGATCCGCTCGCAGAGGGCCTCGAATCGGACGACCTGCTGGATAATCTTCGGGGTCTTGCTCGCCTTCTGCGGATTCAGCTCGACAACGATCGTGCGTTGCTGGCAGCAGTCGCGTCCCAGGCGGGGGAATCGACTATCCTTGATATCCTGCGCAGGGTTTTCTCAAGGATGTTAGATGAGCTGGCGCGAACGACGACGGACAATGCCGCAGAATGGTCGGTGCTGAACAGCACGTGGGGCACTGGTACCGATGCGCTTGGAGGCACCCAAGCAGAACGCGCCAAGCGGATCGAGGATCGCCAACTTGCTCAGATGCATACCGCCTTCGCGCAAATTCTGGACGACGAGGGTCGGGCCCATCTTTCGGCGCTCGCCAAAGCAGACTCTGCCGCGGGGACGATCGCGTGGTTCCGCACATATCTCACCGATCAGATCGTGGAACGCTGGCGTGCGCGATTCAGCGATCGCACGATTGTCGACGCACTGCGATCAATCCTGTTAGCGGAGCCGGCCAATGTCGACCCGGATGCTCCCGGTGAACTCACGCTACCGATTCCGGCCGAAAATATCCTGCAGTTCCACGGCGCACCAGCGCTCGATTCTATTATTGGACGTTATGTCGAACCCTTTTTTGAAGCCCGCGTCGGCGGCGCCCCTGATGCCTACGCGAACGGGGACGGAGTGCCAGCCGAGACGGGCGCCGAACCGGTCGATCTGATTCTTGGCTCGGCGGATTCACGCCTTATCCACGAAAACGCCGCCACGGCGCCCGAGCTACCGAGTGTCCGCGACGGCGGCGGCGACGTTTTCGAAGATGTGGTCGGACATCTGTTGCTCGTTCGCCGTGCAAGCGGTTCTCAGGCAGACCTCCAGACCGCTGAGTGGCGATTACCGTCGGCGGGCCTCGCGGCGCTAGACCGTATGACAACTCAGCTGTTCGGGCCGAATACGCCACCCGAAACATGGCTGCCCCGCTTGCTGCCGATTCCCGAAGAGAATAATTTCGAGGACGGCGTGCTGCGCATGGACAGGTCGTACGACGGGCAGCCTCGACAGGTCCAAAACCCCGTAGAGCTTGCATACTGCGGTACAGGCACGGCCGAGAGTGCGTCGCATGGTGAGGTCTTCGACCAGGCGCCGTTCTATTATCAAGCGCTTGGATTGTTCAAAGGACACGCGGGTCCGCCGAATCTTGCACTCGAGGCCGAGGTATCCGCAGCACCCGTAATGCGTTACGGGGACTGGTACGAGTTTGCAGCCGCGCTAGTCGACAACGCAGGTGGTCTCGCCCGAGAACTTCGCTCGACCGAGAAGCCGTGGGAATTCGATCCGACGAGACTGCAAACGGCGTTCGACGTCCCGGATAGCTGCGTGGTCCGGTATCGCAGACGCCGACCGGTCGGTGAGTTGAACGTCCAGCCGACATCTTCCGGCGGCTGGATCCCAATACCCGATGGCGTTTCACTTCGCGCAACGGAGTGGTGGGCGGCGGTCTACGAGGAGACTGACAATGTAGTCTCGGCGCTGCTGTTCGCAGGTGAAGCGTTTTCCGCAGAGCGCCCGTCTGTTGAATTCATCGTCAGCGCACCATCGATCGACGAGTTCACGCTGCTGCGATGGATCGTCTCCCCGACCGATGCGACTCCGGCCCAAGTCGAGGCGGACAAAATCGACTACAAGGTCGCGATGGGGAACATTCTTGCGGCCAGACGCGCAACGTGTGCGCCAGGATCTTCGGATGCGGTGTCGCGACTTGAGGGAAACGAATACAAGGACGCAATGGAACGAGGATTCGTTCACGACCCGGCGGTACAAGCAGTCGGCGTCGAGATCGATTTCTTCCGACCGAATGGTCAGCACGCAAGCATCAGGTTGTCAGCAAAGTCGCTGGACGATGTCGATAATCGCGACGATTTGCCCCACCGCAAAAAGCACTTCGAGTTCAAGGTGTCGTACGCCGCTGGTGGAACCATTCCCACAAAACAGGAACTTGATGCGCTACCCGTTCGTGAGATCAGATTCGACCTGCCCGGCGGCCACTATTGCCTGATCAGTGTCTACCCGCTGGTGGCGGCGGATGATTACGAGAACCGATTCGCACGAATGCGACCGGAGACGTTCTCCGTCGACGCGAATTTGTGGGCCGGATACGTCGCGTTTCCCCCGTCGCGAATTCTTGTGGAGTCTGCTGACGCCACGCTTCCGGACGCCGAAGATTGTTACACTGCGCTGCAACTTGCCGTCGAAGCAGAATCGGTCGTCGTAAATTTCGATGAGTCGCGCTTGTCCGATCCGTCGCTATTGCAAATGGTGGATCGCTTCGTCCTGAACCGGGATCGCTGGGCCTGGCGCAACCGCCCTATTTTTGATGGCGAGGTGGTCCCCCCTGTCGATGAGGCACATCGGCGAAAGCTCGCCAGCGGTCCGCCCGACGACGCATTCGACGAATCGCTTCGGGACGATAGCGAGGCGGTTCGAAACTGGGAAGAACTCGCAAGCCTAGACCGGGGTTTCGCACAGCGACCGCAGATCACCGGCAAGTGGCCTCGGCGACCCGGTACGCCGGACGTTGCCGCCGACGTTGCGCCGGTCACGACAGTATTGCAGACCGACCAACGTGACGGTTCTCTGGTCGGCGATTATTTACGTTATGGCCTTGAGCTTCGGTCTCGATACGCGCCGATCCTGCAAGAGAGATATCGGTCGATCACGGCGAAGAAGCCGATCCGATTCGAGGGACGGTTGTTAGAGGAAACCCGAAAACGGGTCGTCGCACCGTTCCCGCCGACGGCCGATATCGCCCCGCCGAAGATTCTCGCCGTACTCCCGCTGACACGATCCTTGAGTGATGACCCGATTGCCTGGGTAAATCGTTTCGTGACACCGTTTCTCGTACTTCTCGACGAGACCTGGTTCAGGCAATACGGCGTCGGCGAGCGATTGGCCGCGCGCTTGTCGCTCGAATCTCCGGATATAGGCGAGGACATCACCGGGGTATTTCCGTATCGCGCGGGCCCATTGCCCGATCACCACCTGCCTCCGTCAGCTCCGTATAAGGATCCAGTATCAATTGAGGAGGACGAGAGGAATCCGGTACGGCTTGAGACGTTCGGCCCGTTCGGATACACGCTGGACGATACTCCCAACGAGGCTTTGGCCAACGCTTCTGCATTCGTCGTCTATCCGCCGCCGGACGATGCCGATCTCAAGCGATACATCGACGCGCACTGGGCGTTTTTCGTCAGCTTTCGACGAGTCATCGATTACCCCGGCGTCGACGAGCGAGAAAGCGATGCGTCGGATGTCTACCCGCTTTACACCCTTCCGGACGAGGCGACTCTGGTCGTTGCCGAACGAAACGAGCGGGTAGCCCTTGAGCTTTCGCGGCTATCCGACGAAGGGAGGTTCAACGCGACTCCAACCGGTCTCACCTTCAAGCTGCAACCTGCCGGGATGAAGGCTACGATTCCCGGCACCGAGTCACGGGCCGAGAAGGCGGTTCGCTACGAGCGCCTGCGTCACTATCGTCATTTTCTGCTCGTGAGTGAACCGATGAAATTCGCGGGCAGGAACAGAACCATCGAAAGACCCGTTGCGCTGCTCCGATTCGATGAATCCGCAGTCACCGGATCGTTCTCTCTGTCATCGGTAGGACGCGAGCCGGCAGGGGAAGCCCTGGTTGGCAGAGTGATCGAAGTCATGTTGAACGGAAAGTACGGGGAGGATGCGCCACTCGATTCGGTCACCTCGATTAAGCAATTCTGGAACAAGATACTAACGCCGATGGCTCCGGAAGATTCTCACGTGCAAGATCGCACGAAAATGCACGACGCTTGGGGCATGGTGCGAAGGATCTCCGATTCATTTGACGTCGTATTCGATATTCGAGCGTGATCGTGTTCCACTCAAACCATCTGCACGACTCAAAGGGTTCACTGCGTACATACTTTCCACTATTCGGGGAGACATCTACGACGGTTGCGCCTCGTTCACTAATGAGCAAGCCTTCATCACCAAGCCGGCTCTTCCGGGCGAGATCACCAACGTGAATCGGCCTTCTCATCGAAACGCCGGAGATAATCCGCACGCTCACGCTCAGGCATCCTGCAGAGCATCTCGGCGAGGGCGAATTGCAGGCTGGCGTCATCGAATGTTGGCAGGCTCGTAGCGACGTCGTAGCTCGATGCAGTCGCGACATTCAGCCCGTAGCGATCGAGTACCGGTTCATAGAGCGCCCTCGACTCGGGTAGCGAGAAAGCCACGTCGTGGGGACCATCAGGAAGATGGGAGTTGCGCTTTTGGATAAGCGCTGCGTATTCCAGGACGGGCTCCAGACATCCCGTAAACACAGCCCGACCATTGGCGGAGAGACCCTGCCAGTGCCGAATCGCGGCATCCCTTCCGCTCGTAACGTCCTCTTCCTCGACGTATGGTGTCAGTGTGGGCAGTGCCTCTGTGGTCGATCGGGATAGAGTACACGGCGTCATAGGCAGTTGACTCCTAGACTAGAGAGGAGCCGACGGTCCCCCTATATGAGCAGCAATTATTCTTCGAGTCTGTGGTTTTCTGTTCTGCACGATGCTAGCTGCCCAATTCAACGCAAGCCGGCCGGGGTCATGACGTGGTTTACCGCACTCAATGCGGCCACATCGCCCGTTTTCTGCCTTTTTCCTTTTCGTTCTTGGTTCCGACCAGTTCCTCCAATAGGTTTATTCCAGCCATGACCTCAACGTAGGTCGGGGGCGCTCGAAAATCTTCCAACAGTTTATTCGAATCAGCGTGTGGCATGACGAATGACCACATGTGTATCCCCCGCTCTTTCGCTCTGCGAGAACCGATTTGAAGAACTTGTGAGGCACCGGCAAATTGATCGGTACCGCGCCCGATCACTGCGCCGGTTTATCGACTCGGACGCCTGCTGCATTCAAACATTACACTTGGCGACATCATTGCGACGGGCTGTTTCAGACTCCGTCCCTCGGTGTAACTGCGAATTCGTCCCCCACACGGCCCCATTCCTCATGCAGTTTTGCTTTGTGCGTCCTGATCCCACAGCTCACGTTCTAGGTAATCGAGTCGCGTCCTGAACCGTGACAATTTTCCGGACGACGTTCTGATCAAAGTATGTAATGGCACCAAATCAATGACGCAATCAATACCGAGTTCTGCCCGAATTTCGCGGTCTACGCGCTCGACAAGATTGAGCCGCTTATTGACATCCGATTCACGAACCTGAATAACGATAACGGCCTGCTCCACTCCACCCGTTCCGGGGACCGAAAACGCGGAAGCATTACCAGGCCGGACTTCCGGCTGCTGTTCGGCGATGTATTCGATATCCTGTGGCCGTATGTTGCGACCGTTGATGGTAATGAGGTCTTTCTTGCGTCCCGTAATTATGATGTCGCCATCCACACAGTAGCCGATGTCGCCGGTATCGAGCCAACCGTCCTTGGACAGCACATCCGGGAGATTATCGCTGTCTCCGAAATAACCGGACATAACGCTCGGACCGCGGACGAAAACGCTGCCGCAGCACCGCTCTGAGAGTTCATCGCCGTTTTCATCACGGATTACGACCTGATGCCCAGGCAGGGGTTTACCGCAATTTACGAATTCGTTGCCGCGCGTGCTTTGTCGTGTCGCGTTACTCTCATCAAGCGGAATAGCGCGCTGTTCCACACTTAAACGCTCGGCGTCGATCCACTCCGACTGCAATCCGACACTAAGTGGTGCGAAGCTCACCGCGAGCGTTGATTCGGAGAGTCCATAGAACGAGAGGAACGCGGCTCCGTCGAACCGTGCGGGAGCCAGCGCCTCGGCGAATTTCAGCAGCGGTTCAGGCCGGATATTTTCCGCGCTGATCCCAGCGACGCGCCATGCGCTGAGATCCAGCATTTCCGTGTCTTCGCGACGCAAGCGTCGGGCGCACAGCTCGTATCCAAACGGAGGGCCAAATGAAATCGTCGCTTTACTCTCGGACATGCGCACGAGCCACTGCCGGGGCCGCATGGCGAATTCTCGCGTACCGAGATAATCGACCGACATCTGCGACACCACCGGTGCGAGCACGAGTCCGACGAGGCCCATGTCGTGGTAGTACGGCAACCAGGACACGGCGCGATCATTCGGCTGGATCTGCAGATGTTCGACCGTGCACGAAAGATTACTGAGAACCGCGTTCTGTGTAATCATGACGCCGCGAGGAAAGCGGGTGCTTCCGGATGTGTAATGAAGATACGCCAGCTCGTCGGCTTGCAGCGGACGCAGGGCGACCGGTACTGCTGGGAAATTCGAAAACGCATCGGCGGAACCGATGAACTGGAGATGCAGACCCTCCGAGGCCTCGACAAGAAATTCGCCGTATTCGGTAGGACCGACGCACACTCTGGCCTGCGAATCCAATAGAAGACGTCGCAGGTGGCCAGTGTACTCATGGCCGCCGCCGAGTTGAAGCGGCGGAGGTACCGGCACCGGCACGAGGCCGGCGTACTGACATGCGAAGAAAAACCGTTGGAAATTAGGGTGAGTCTCGGCAACGAGTGCAACCCGGTCGCCGCGTTTCAACCCTAGGCCATGGAGTCGGTAGGCAATTTCTAGGGCCTGTTCGCGCAACTCACGATACGGCAGGACAGCGAACAATTTGCCTGTCCCGGTATAGAAATTGCACCCGGTTTCGCCCTGAGCAGCGTAATCTAAAGCCTCGGAGAGATTGGTGAATTTAGCTGGGCAAAATGCCAGACTGTGGCCTGTTGGTGTTGGTAGAGGTGATGTATCGGTGACGCTTCGAGCAGCCGCTAACAAATTCACACCCGCTGGGTTATCAAGCTGGTTAGTTTCTGCCAGAAACTGAAGAAATTCCGCCTCTTTCACGGATTCCGCTTTCACGAGATTGGCTGCATTCTCGCCTGCGGCTGCAAACCGATTTAGTTTCTCGAAAACCTCGTCGTCAATAACGATCTCCTCAGTTACTTTTTCGTCGGATCTGATCATTCTTCACCGCTAATAGCGAATTTCGCTTTCAAACCTTCTTCATTGCTGATTTTGATTCCTTTTTTCCACAAAGTGTAGCGCATCATTAGCGACTGCATCGCCCCTAATGGGCGTCGGTCGGAATCGAATAATCCTACTTCCGATGGCCGAACCATGAACGAACCGATTCTTGGTTTTTCGAGCCACGAACATTCCGCATACAGAACTAAATTGCCGAATAGAAAATCTCGAAAGACCTTCTCACCGCGGGGCAAGGCAATGACCCAACGCACTCTGTTCTTAGTGTTGATCACGTCCAGCATTCTTTCTGCGCTCAAGAACGTCGCAGATGAACTTCGCTCAACATCGGCGTCGAACCGGATTTCCGGGGCGGGCACCTTTGTTCGGCTCCCAAGAGTCGGCGAGTTAGCGCCAAGGATCATGGTCGATTTCCGCCGGATAATGGATCGGTTTTCGTACTCAACATCAATTTGGTGGGCCTCAGTAAATTGATCTATTTCGCCTGAAAAAGCTTCGATGAGTACTTCGGCCCCGCTGCATCCGATATAGAAATCTGCTCGCCGGACATGACCCCGCCTTACGCTGATCGGATTAAATACGACATTCAAATCGAGGCGCAATCGATTTTCATTAATCGCATCTGGCTCCAACTCAATCAAAATGATGTTTTGCTCTTGCTCTTGGCGAGACATCCAAGGCGCTAAAACCGGTGGCGAAATGGTAACTTTTCTCACGACGATTCCCGAGTAGCTACGGTTGAAATCCTTGCCGCGCCTTCCTAATTGTGAAGCTGCAGACGAATCGCTGAACTTGAATATTATCCCTGCTAGTTTATTGCACCTATGGACCCCGAACAATCACGCAGCGAGCGGAACGTAGTAATGGTGGAGGCCTCGACGGCAGGAAGCTCGAGAACGTTGTCGGGATCGGCTGCTCGTACCGAGCAGCCCTCCGGTGCATCCTCGTCCAAAGACCGGTGCGTTCGCTAGGGATGGTAATAACCAAGGTACGACGACAACAATCGCTTGAGATGCCGTCCATTGAGGATGACAACGTGAACCAGGAGTTATGAACGAAGGCTACCGATCACACATTCAGCATAAGCGTTTTGCCAAGGTGAAGCCGGCGCCCTAACGACCTCCTATATTCCTAGAGAATCAATTCTTCGCCGGACCCTGTTTCCGTAAATGCCGTCGCCGTCCCGTAACAAGTAACGCGTAGCCGTATCGAAGGGAAACGCTTCAACCGGTTGCTGCGCCGTCCACTGAGCCGTGGGATGTTCTGTCACATTGAAATGGAGTATGCGCCGCCGATCATGGGCAAATACGAGAAAAGCGAACAACCCTTTGAACTTCGCCGTTAGCACGATGAAGAATTCGACAGCGACAGGTTCTTTCAAATGTAAATCGAGAAATGTCCGCCAAGTCGCGGGCGGTAGCCTGTCCCCATGCGGCTTGTACTTCTCCACCGTCGATTTCGCGACTTCGATCCCGAGCTCCTGAAGTTCAGCGGCGATTCTCGGTAATCCCCAAGCGGGATTAGCCCGCCACATCCGCCTGATGAGAATTCGTAATTCGGGCGCGATCTTTGACCGGCCCGGACAACCGCCTTGACTTAGTACCCGCCGATAATCTCGAAATCGCTTTTGCTGCCAGAGCGCGACCGTTCGCGGTTGAACAAAGTATATGGCTTTCCGCCACTGCGACCGTACCTTCGCGAGAATGGACCAGAACAAGCGATCAGACGGTGCGATGCGGGGTCTTTTCCCCGTCGATCGGTAAGCCGTAAGCTGATGGCGCAGAACGGCGTTTTCCAGCTGCAATGACAGCGGAGAACGATCCGTCGACACGGGCACTAGCGGACGTTAGAGTCCTTCGAGTCCGCAACCCCGAACTGGGTCGAATCATGCTGGAATCGATCGGCGACGTACCACCCGTCGAGAAAGAGAACGCGTGTTATCACGAAACGGAGTCGACCCTCGCGGCCTGACTCGAATTAAACGGCCCCCGGGATTCCCGGCGCGGTTCATTCTCAGGCTTGGAGGTTTCTGATGGGAAGAAATCGAAGGCCACCGGAAACGACGGATACACGCGGCCAAAGAAACTCTTGACTCAAGCGGTGCTCTGATCCCGCATTCCCGTATTTGACCCACGGTGACAGACGATTTACAAGAATGACAATTTTGGTGGCTGAATCGACCATTTTTGCTAACCTTCGGCGCAACTTGAGCCGTCCAGATTTATAGTAAGCCATTCCCACGCGTCCCACCTCCAACCTGACATAAAAGCGATTTTCGTCGTTGACAAGCTGGAACGATAGTGTGACTATCGGTCACATTATTCTCCCCCTTTTTACAATTCACGAACGGGTAGGTCGATGCGTGAGCAAACAGATTTCGAACTCCTTTCGACTGTCGCTTCCATCTATTCCCAGCAAGCTATTGCTGACGAAATTCAGCACCCAAGGGAAGTTGTCAATCGTTGGCTGAAAGAGCGTGCAAGCGCTGACAAGAAGGCATGGCTAACATGGGTTGAGCGTGAGAGCCTGAACGCAATGCTTCCGTCGCCGAGTCAATCGGAACACCAATTCACTTTTATCGACCTTTTCGCCGGAATCGGTGGGATTCGAAGGGGATTCGAGGCCGCGAATGGAAAGTGCGTATTCACCAGCGAATACGACAAATATGCCGTCAGAACTTACCTCGCAAACCATTACTGCGATCACGTGATCCAAGGCGATATCAGGGACATAACGCAGTCACCAGGAATGAGCGAACGCCAGGCGACAGCGCATATTCGGCGTTCGATTCCTGACCACGATATCCTCTTGGCAGGATTCCCGTGTCAGCCTTTCTCGATTGCCGGCGTTTCGAAGAAGAATGCGCTTGGACGTGCCCATGGATTCGAGTGTGACACCCAAGGCACGCTGTTTTTCGACGTAGCCCGGATAATCGCGGCCAAGCAACCGCTCGCATTGATGCTGGAAAACGTCAAAAATCTGAAGAGCCATGATCGTGGCAAGACTTTTCGTGTCATCATGGATGTGCTAGATGAACTTGGTTACGAGGTCTTGGATGCCGAATATTCGTTGGGCGACACTGATCCTAAAATTATAAACGGGAAAAATTTCGTCCCGCAAAACCGAGAACGGATTGTGTTGGCAGCATTCCGGCGTGACTTGAATGTGGCGCAAGGACTAACGCTCGCTGACATCAAGAAGTTTTTCCCGAAAAGCCCCCCGAAAGTAGGCGATATCCTTGAGTCGGAATCAGAGGTCGACGATAGGTACACGCTGACCCCGAAACTTTGGGAATACCTTAAGGACTACGCCGACAAGCACAAAGCCGCGGGCAATGGTTTTGGGTTTGGCAAAGTGACTGCGGAGGATCGCTCGACGCGTACGCTATCCGCGCGGTATTACAAAGACGGCTCCGAAATCCTGATTGATCGTGGGCGTAATATGCGCCCTCGAAGACTGACCCCACGGGAATGCGCCCGATTGATGGGCTTCGACAAGCCGCGGGAAAGCAAATTCAAGATCCCTGTATCAGACACCCAAGCGTATAAGCAGTTCGGAAACAGCGTTGTCGTCCCGGTCTTCGAAGCAGTTGCGCTGCTCATGAAACCTGCAATTCTGGAGGCGCAAAAGGTCGCCGCAAAAAATGCGGCTAAGCAGACCAAGGCTGCGGCGACCCGAAAGAAAAAGAAAGCAGCCTGATGGCGGATGACGTCTCGCGGGAACAGCGCTCCCGCATGATGGCAGGAATCAAGGGAAAGGACACCAAACCGGAGCTCGTCGTGAGAAAGGCTCTTTTCCGCCGCGGCTTCCGTTACCGCTTGCACAGAAAGGATTTACCCGGCACGCCCGATATTGTTTTCCCGAAATACCACGCGGTTATCCTTGTTAATGGTTGTTTCTGGCACTGCCACGAGTGTGAACTGTTTAAATGGCCGAAGAAAAATGCAATGTTCTGGCGGACGAAAATCCTCAATAACAAGACGCGCGATGCACGTAACATGGCACTACTCCGGGACGCGGGATGGCGCGTGACTACCCTTTGGGAGTGCAGCATAAAACGCAAACCCGCTAGGAGGATTGAAAGGGAAATTGATCGGTTGGAGGCATGGCTCAAGGAAAAGCCGCGGGATTGGCGATATTGAACCGGGGATTGATTCTGTGCCACAACAGCCGGGAACGTACGACACCAAGAAAGCAAAAGATCTGGGTTTGGCGGTGCTTCTCTCCATGTTCGACGACCTTGGCGCCGAGAAAATCTATGCGAAGCAGCTGGCCCCGAACGACAACAGCAAGAATCAACCCTATCTCGCGGGACATCTGACCGAGGTCGCGTTCCTCCCCACCGGGGAGCTAATCCCGTCGGGGACGCGGTCGCAAAAGACTGCAGATTCCAACCGACAAGTGAAGTTTCAGGCTCCGATGAACCTCGCCTGGCTGGATCCAGAAGGGCACCTGCACGACGCCCCAAACGCCAAGCTGATCTACTACCCCCAATATCCCGAAGTTCGATTTTCCGGTTTTCTGAAAGGTTCGTCCGTCAACTTGAGCGAATGGATGAACCCCGCACGTCGGGGGAGAGCGCCAGGTCGCTGGATGATTCTCGGCGTTAATCGAAACGGTACCGTCTATGCGTATCTGGCAACCCCTGGAAGCAGCCTGGCGAGCCAGCTTGAAAAAACTGAGTTGGTCGACGTGGGCAGTGCACTACAGGAAATCCGCGTGAATAACTCGCTCAGCGGAAAATCAACGAAGGAAGTGTTGACGGCCAAGCTAAAGGAGATAAGCGAGCTCGGATGGATCGCCGGGCAGAAGATGAACGCTGACGGAAATTCCTCTCGCTACAAGGCACCGAACGGCGGAGGCTATACGCTTGAGGCGCTTCTTGGTATTTCACCAAACGGATATGCCGAACCAGATTATCTGGGTTGGGAGGTTAAGCAGTTCGGCGTAACGGAGTTTCCGAAACGCGGAGCCAAGCCAACAACACTTTTCACTCCCGAACCGGACGGGGGCCTTTACCGGCAGCAAGGAGCAGCAGAATTTGTCAGGCGGTACGGATACCCTGACAAATCCGGCGTTCCCGACAGGCTCAATATTGGCGGAAAACATACTTTCGGCATACGGGTCGAAGGCACGGGCCTGACCCTTGTTCTGACGGGGTTCGATCGCGACGACTGCCGCATTACCGATGCAAGCGGTGCGATAACGTTGCTGGACAATGTGGAATCGGTCGCGGCGCACTGGAGTTACACAAAGCTGATAGATCACTGGAAACGCAAACATGCGCAGGCGGTGTACATACCCTGCATCAGACGAACCGGGCCAGCGCGTGAGCACGAATACAGTTACGGCGCGGATGTGGAACTCGGGTCCGGCACTGACTTCAACATGTTGCTCTCCGCAATTTCGGAAGGCCATGTTTACTACGACCCGGGGATCAAACTTGAAAAGGCTTCGAGCGATTCGCCGAAACTGAAAAGGCGGAACCAATTCCGGATCAACCACAGGCACTTGCAGAATCTCTACACTGAATTCGAGTTTCTTAATGTTTCTGAAAATGGCGATTAGAGCGCAGCCAACCTCGGATCTGGCCTTTGCCAACGCGAAACCCGGTGCGACTCAATTAACTGACCAGTTGAGCTTCCCCGTTTGTTCCCCGGCAGCACCTGTGAGGGATCGCCCATGCAATCGATGACACAAACACGATTACCAAGCTCGCCACGGCGCGATTCCGCACAGTTTTGAAATTGAACAGCCCGCAATTTTTCTGACAGCGGAGCGTTCGGAATCCATCCAGGTGCCACTGTCGAAGACCTGCGTGGTGAACTATAATATTTTAGTGCTGACCTCGGATATACGGCAAAACAGAGACGCCTCCAGGCTGCCAGGTTCACAACGGATGAGCGCTCGAACGCCGCGGCATTATTTCGGGGTCGCGTTACGGCTTCTCTGGAGTGCAATCCGCATCGCTGTTCGCATTCTCGCCGGAATGACCCGCTTCCTTGCAGCGAACGCCCGGACAACGCCCGCCAGCGATGTGCTCAATAGTTCGATTAGAGGCGGCGTCCTGAACTACCGAACCGGGAAGCTCGACGACGGCACCGATCCTTACGGTTGGTACGGGCGCGACTAACGGCGGGCGCCTGCTCCCTTCGTGACGATTCCCTTGCCGATCGCGCCTCCCTGGCGACCGGCGTCCATGGCTGGACCTTTGAGCGGGCTAGTGGCCGCATCGATCGAACGACCTACTTTCACTCCTGCCCACATCATCATTCCACTCCACAGCAGCGGCAGCCCCAGATAAAGACTGGTCGTAATCATATTCAGCAACATTCGCTTCCCGTCATGCTCACCCGGGTTTGCGAAAATCTGCAGAAAGATTTTCACATCCGGATACATCGATTGAATCAGGTTCTGATCGACCCATAAGGCCAGGTACCAAAGCACGCTCCAGAATTTAACGGTGAAGATAGCCATCGCACCGGTCACCATCATCGACACAGAATATCGCGAAAGGACAACAATCATCGGTAGAAGCGCGTAAATGCCGAGGAGCAAAAGCGCCTGCACCATCGGCAGTCCGGCGAGGACTGCCGTCATCGTGACTGAGAAGAGCGCCGATGCGACCAGTGTGCCGCCGACGGCAAGCCCGGCTTTCAGCGTATTTTCTACCGTGTTCAGTAATTCCGTCGTTCCCGCATTGCGCGACATTAGGTCGTTGTTCGACCAAGATGGCGGGGAATTGGCGAGAATGGTTTTAGCGACGGCATCGGATTGTTGTTCACTCGCTAAGGCTGGAGCGACGGAGACTACGAGGCTCGAAAAACCAGCGGCGGTCGCATTGGCTTCGTTGACCAGCTTTTTCCGTAAACCGTTCGTGCTCTCTTCCCACCATTCCTTGCAGTAAGGTTTGCCCCAGATCGGTGGTGATCCGGTTTCGTACTCCGTGTCGCGGGCCGCGTTGTATCGCCAGCCCGGCACCGGAATCGACGGTCGCAGCGTGTCGTAGTAACCCGGGGTCGTTCGATAAACGTGCGAGCCGAGCCAGTCCGGGTCGCTGTGGCCGTAGGTTGCGATGGCAGCGTTCACTGATACCGAACTAGGGCGTTCTGCCTGATATTTCGACCGCGCAGGAATATAGCACTCGCTGAAGAAGTCACTGACCTCCTGGCGTAATCGCGGATCCGCGATCGTGGCTAATCGTGCTTGTTGCTCGTAAGTGCGCATATCCGAGGCGGACGGCAGCCCTTCGATCACGGCATGATTAAATCCGGCGCTCATAGATAGCACGGCATACCACCAGATCGGAATGTTTACCGTCCCCGCCGATCCAGCGAATCCCGAGGATCCGTAGGTGCTCTGCGGTGCCGCGACCGTCGCCGTCGCCGGGGACGGCTCATTCAATGTCGGCGGCGGAGTGTAATTTAGCGTGGTCGCCTGCAATGGCGTCAGTGCGGCTGGCTGCCCGGCGAGTACGACGACAAGCAATGCAATGAACAGCTCGAGTTCCATTCGACGCAACGAGAGTCCCGTCACGGTACCGAACTCTCCGCCCTCGGCCGGTTCGCGCCAGTTATCGATCAGGATCCCGAGGAACGGCAGGAACACAATGCCCGTAGCGACCAGCACATCCCACAGGACGCGATAGAACGTCCATCCGAACAGCGTCGTGAATAATTCGAGATAACTGTCTACGCTCACGCTTGATCAGCCTGCAGCAATCCGAGCATCTGGCCAATCAGGTTCTGGCCCAGCAGGAGTTCGATCACGATGAGCCAGATCACGATCCGCCATCGCAGCGATTTCAGCGCGGTAACGTCTTCGCTACTGAGATGCCGTCTTTGCTGAATACTGTTGATGACGAGAGGCCAGGCAATTGCGATGAGTGCGATCAGACTCAGCCGGATCCCGGTGATGGTGGGTTGCATGGAATCGATCCGTTGTTGTATTTCGCTAATGGAAGACAGTGCTACCGATTGCCATAGCGCCCAACCGACGATTACCGTCAACGTCATCGCCAGCAGCGTTAATCGAACGGACCAGCGATAACTCGATGCCGACCGACTACTCGACTCGTCCATTGCGCAAAGGCTTCGGGTCGATCGTTGGAACGCCGGGTGTCTGCAAGGATGCTTGCCGCCGGACCGCCGCGCGCTCGAGTAGCGTTGCAATCGTCTCCGAGACCACCTCCTTCCGTACTCGGGTTTCGAACAACAGATCCTCGATTTCCTGGTCGAGCTCCGCGATCGCCGTGTCCGCATGTTCGCGTGCAACTTCGGTGGCGTAGACTTCCGGCACCTGCCGGCCGCTCAGTAGCAACCGCCGCGCGAGTAAGGCCTTCTCCACCGTACGCGCCGTGCTGATTTCCGATACGAGGCGCCCGATGATCAGGGCTTGTTCTGAAGACGGCATCTCCCGGATCGACTCGATCACCTGACGCGTGATCGCAACACCGGGCGCGGTGATTTTGTCCAGGTTCGCTAATGTTAAGGGCGTCGCGCCATCGACGAGTTTTTGTAGATCCGCGGTAACGTCCGCCGCTTCCTCGTTGAGCTTCGGCAGGAGGCCTGTGCCGGGGATCGTGTCCTTTCGACAGGTATCGCACGTCGTCACGATGTTTTCGCCGACGACATCGACCACCCAGTTTCTGGCGGCGGCCGGGGTTTTCCAGTGCTGGGTTAAGCGCGCCACCTTTGTGGGTCGGCTTGTCGCTGTGATCGCGCGATTCATATTGATGTTGTAGCCGGCCTTCACGATGTCGCCCGTGAATGCCAGCACCGGCTGGCCTCGGCCGCCTGCATTTCGGCCGATCCACGGGACACCATTCTTCCCGTTGGACGTTTCCACGGATTTCTTTGCCTTGACGGCGTCGTTGCCGCCGATTCCCATCTGGCGTTTCCAGTCGTTGCCCTTGGACAGCGTGATCAGATCGGCATAGGGATTTTTGCCTTGTGCAATCTCGGCCTCCATCTGCTCACAGGATTTCGTGGCCAGCTCGACGGTGGCCTCGGCTTTCAACAACGCGTTTTGGAACAAGTCGTAAAGGCCCGGGTTCGCGCGCTGCAGGATGAGCGCCGGTAATGATGCGATAGCCGCGCTCGCCGCCGTTGTCATGGCGCTCAACATGCTGTCGACCCCGGCACCGATGTTGTTCAGTGTGTTCGTGACGGCGGCAACCGGGTCGAACTTCCCGCAGCTGTAGCCGAGTCCGAGTTGGGCGGAGCCACCCAACGTAATTGATACGACGGAAGGGTTCGCCGGCGCCGAGACCGGCGTTGCGCCACCGATCTCGTAGTACCACAGACCGTCTTCCGTTGGTCCCTTTGTAACGGCGTAAGTCGCGTCCATGTTCAGAGACCCGAGTAAAAGCGCTACGCATAGTTGGCGACGTACGTTCGCGGATCCGGTTCGCCGGGTCACGGGTAGGTCACCCAGTCGATGTCGAATAAAAACCATTGACCGCGACGCCGGCAGCACTTGTAGGGACGCCACAGGTTCCACGCGTAATCGCCGCCACTATCGACCTTACCGCCGCCCCAGGAAGTCAAACCCGTGAGATCGCTCGTCCCGAAGACGTTGCAGCTTGATTCCGCTCGCGGGGTCAGCATTTGCCAGGTGCCCGTGTGACTGTCACCTTCAACCAGCGAGCCGGGCGGCCATACTTTTCCGGATCCGGGCGAGCCGATCACGGGGAAATAGATGTGCGGTTGACCCACGCGGGTCACGATATCGCCAGCGCGTTGCGCGTTGAGCGCCGCGGCCTTGGGTTCGTCAGCCTGGGTCGTCCAACCCGTTCGCGGGTATACCCCACCCCACGATTGGGCCGACCAGGTGCCCACCTCGCGCAGACCGGGGATGAGACTCGCGGGATAGAAGATCTCCGGGACTTCCTGCCGCCACGACAAGGCATCGAGGCTTGATTGAAAATACGGCAGCAACGGCGCGGTTTGCGACGGGCAGACGAGTCCGATACCGGCAGCGACTCCGGACATTGAACTCAACGGGTGACCGATGGCATCCGTCTCCCGATAAACTAGGTTCTTGTGGTCCCGGCCCGAGGTACCTTCCGTCCGGTTCCCGGCGCTGCCAACGGGAATCGGCAACAGCGCGCCCAGCAAACCCGCCGTCGCAACCTTCTGAGCGAGGCCCAGGGTCGCGCGGATCTCGGCCCAGGGATTACCCCCGATATCGTTGTAAGCGCTGACCACGAGATCGGGATTGTAATGACCGATCTTGATCGACGTACGCACTTTGCAGCCGGAGAACGAACATCGAAGCCAGAAGCACAGACCCACAGGAGTCCATCGCATGCAGGAGATTGCAGCCGAAGTTGTCCGCGCAATGATTTGAGGCGTCGTAATCGTTCCACTGATCCCGACCGTCGGAATGAAAAACAGCAGCACGAGGATTACGGCGGACAACGGTTTTCTCATCGCTTGCGCTGCTCCATTTGCCACGCCTCGTAGGCCTCGACCGCTACTGACACATCGGTCACCCCGTAAACAACGGCTTCGCCATCGAATACCACGGCCGGGGTGCGATCGATGCCGTATTGGATTGCCTTTGCCAGGCCCATGGCGGCGCCGCGCATCCGCCGGAGTTCCGGTTCTTCAAGGCGTTGAAGACGCCGCATTGCGAGGTGCCGGGATTGACCGCGGTCAGTGGGCAGGTCGTGCGATAGCTTGCGTTCTATGAATTGAAGCCCGTCGATTTCATACACGGCGACGGCATAGCCGGACATAGCGTTCGCCGCGCTTTTTGGTGCAAGCGCAACAACCGGACGTTGCGATGTCGTAAACACTTCGAGCGCAATCCGTGGCACGTCCGGTTCGGCGCTGGTGTCGGAAATGCTCAGGATCAGGGCACATAGGCAGAGGCAGAATCGCCTCGCCTGACGAGACGCGGCTCCAGGCCTTGTCGAATAACACGGCACGCTCATCACCCGCCCCGCTTTTCAGCAATGCGCTCGGCGACGACGTGTACCGCCTCGAGCTCGGTGCAGTCCCGCTCACGCATAATGGCGGCACGCTCGGCCTTCTCGTGTTTTTCCGTCATGGCCAGCGCCAGGGACAAGGGCGGCGGTACGTTGCGGAACAATGCCTCGAGGTTGTCCGCCAGCACCACGCCTTCGACGTATTTGCCCGGCTCCTTTCTCGCCGAGAGCAACAGGCTCCGCTGCACATCGGTCAAATCCTTGAAGCGGGCGATCTGCTCCACCTCTTCCTTGGGCATCACGAGGCACAGCCACCACTCCATCATATTGAGCATCTTGCGACTCGCGTCCGGGAAGTCCTCGAGATTCTGCGTCGCGATCCAGAACCACGCACCAAGCTTGCGCCACATCTTCGTGATCTTGACGACGTAACGGGCGAGCAAGGGGTTCGTCGTGATGATGTGTCCTTCGTCCGTGACGACCAGAGTCGGTCGCGCATCGTGCTGATGACGTTCCACGAGATCGTTGATGTGGCTCATCATCGAGATATAGGCAACGGTCAGCTGATCCTCGTAACCCTCGCGAGCGAGGATCCCCATCTCCAGAATGGTCACATCCGCAGCCGGCCAGGGCGTGCCGGGCCGATTGAAGAAATGCCCGGCGAGGCCAGAGCAGAACAGCGCCATCCCGTCACCCATTTCACTCGCGCGGGCACGCCGATGATCCGAGAGGCGTTTGTCTTGTCCAATCTGCTGCAGCGCTGCAACGACATCTTCCGTCAGCACCTGATCCCGATCTGCGGTTCTCACCGTTTTGGCCGCGAGGAAGATGGCGTTCCGGATCAACAGCCGATCGGCACGGGTCATGCGCGCGTCCTCGCGTTCGTCACCGCCGGTGATCATGATCCGGGCAGCGATCTCCATCTCGCCGAGGACATCACGTCCGGCACCGTCGTCTTCGGACACCTCATCGTCGTCGGTGAGCGCATCGGGATCGTCGCCCAGATGACGCTGGCGCTCCTTGTCCAATACGCGCAGGGCATCGCCGAATGGGGGCAAACTCACATCGGTGTTCGGATTCAACGTCACTTGGTTGACCGCCAGGCCGTGTGCCCGGAATTGCTGCCCCAATAGCGAGAATGAGCCGCCGGCCTCGATAATGAAGATCCGTGGTCGATGGATCGCGGCCATCTGCTGCAGGAGGTAGACGAGCAACGCAGACTTTCCCGCGCCCGTCGGCCCCAGGATCAGCATATGCGCGTTCTTTTTTCGATCGGCCCGGTGTAACGGATCGAATACCAGCGGCTCGGCGCCTCGATTGAAGAAGACGAGGCCCGGATGCCCCGTTCCTTTGGAACAACCATAAAACGGCAACAGGTTCGCCGTGTGGCTCGAGAATACGAGGCGCGATCGACGCGTGCTTTTATCCAACGCCACGTCATACGCCATCGGCAGGTTTCTTACGTAGCTATCGAGTGCGAGCAAATCCGCCTCGTGCACGATCGGTTGCAAACCATTCGGCAGCAGTAACGCGTTCAACTGGTTTACGTTCGCACGGAGATTTTTCAGATCGTCGCCCCGAACATAGAACGCAATATTGAGTGGATAGAGTTTATTGCCTTGCGCCATTTCCCGTTCGACGGCCTCGGCTGCTTCGCGCGTCAAATCCGCCTCGGCGGAGTCGCCGACTGCCGCGCGCTTGACCTGGGCGATGTGGTTGCGGGTCACGTCCTGCGGCCTGACGGTCAACGTAAGCACCATGACGGTATCTGGCGGGAAGCGATCGAAAAGCGAGTAGACATGGTCCCCGGCTTCGCGCTCTGCGGTCATGTGTCCGATCGTTGGTGCGCGACGCAGCCCTTGCACGGAGACAATCGTGTGCGGCAGGTCATCGAACCACCAGGTCGCGGAATCGTTATCCGATCGGGGCGTGCTCAACGTTAAGCACTCGGCCAGATCGTGGCCGAACGGCAATGCGTCGTCACCGGGATACGGCGCAAGGACCAGCAGTTTGTCGGGATCAGCACTGGCAACGTCCGGCTTCGGATTGAACCATTTCAGGAGCCAGGCATAAAAATCCGCACCGGTCCCGCGGCGCACCCGGATCCCGGCCGATGCCAGAGACGCCACCCACTTCGTTGCGACGTCGTTCAATGCTTCCTCGATTTCCACGGCCGAGGGTGTCCGGCCACCGGTTGGTATACGGCGGTACAACGTCGCACGCACGCGGCGGATCCGTCCCTGCCATCGCGTGCCCGTCACGGCGGTGTCTTCGAATAAACCGCCCGGCCGGGTTATCCGTGCCAGATGTTC
Organism: Gammaproteobacteria bacterium; assembly: GCA_965216305.1. Lineage (GTDB taxonomy): Bacteria > Pseudomonadota > Gammaproteobacteria > UBA11873. The sequence goes on from OZ244144.1 coordinate 3,268,348, forward strand.
CGCCATCATGTCCTGAAAGACGCCGGTGTATTCCGAGCCGGCCTTGTTGGACTTCGCATAGGCTGCCAACCCGGCGCTAAGGTCATGAAGACTCGGCTCGTCCTGCACGTACACCTGCACGACCCACGGCGCGCCATCGTCTTCCGGGATCGCGTCGGTGAGGCCTGTTTGGATCGCGTCGCGCAGTTGCGTCATGAATGCTGTGGTACGCGCTTCCGTGCCGACCGGGGTCAGTTCAAACAAGGCACCGACGCTCACCCCGTCTTCGAGTAGAAACGATCGACTCACCGGGTTGTATTCCATCCAAGGCAGCAGATCGGTGAACGACCGGGGTCGATCGTAGAGTTGCTTGAATTGCCGCGTGGTGACGGGTGTGTCTTCCGATTGCCCGACGGATTCGGGATGCGTCCGGTTCAACTTCATTTGTGCTCGCCGCGCCGGGTTGTCGGCACTTCTCCCGGCACGGCGTATTCCACTTGCTCGTAAAGCGTGAACGCCGTTGCGTAACCCGGTACCGGCGCGCGCAACGCGCCGGCCAGGTGCGGAAACACGTACATCACGAGCGTCGGATTCGGAAGCCTCGGAAAGAGGACATCGATCTCGTTGAATGCGTCACGCGTGTAACCGTACAGATCGCGCTCTCCTGATTGGATTGGGCGCGGGCCCAGGGACTGCCGGATCACTTCGGGCTTTTCGGCGTTCACTTGCCGGATATGCCGCGAGTAGATCATCGCCATCGTCGGCCCGTCCTGCGGCAACACCGAATCCTTCGATCCGGCGCAGCCCGCGAGGGTGAGACTAATCAAGCCGAGCGTGATGCGTCGGATCAGTGGATTGTTCATGCTTAAGTTTCCTGCCGGTTGTTTCGAAATCGATGGGGAGTTCGAGATCAACGTGGATGGCGACGGGAATGCCGGCCGGCACGAAAATCGCGTCAAAGCTCTGCGCCTGACGTTCGAGTAGCCATTTCGAGATCTCATCGGTGCCACCGGAGAACGTCTTGCCGAGCACGTACCGGCTCGAATCACCCGTCACGCTGTTCGTCACCCCGCCGGCGTCGGTTACGACCGAGGTTGTCTCGGCATTCGCCGCGGCTTCCGCCGCCGCCTGGATCGCCATTACGCCGATGCGCTGAGTCAGGAATGCCGGCGCGTTCGTTTTGCGCTCACCGGTGATGCAGGGGATCCCCCGCTCATCCGAGATCCAGCCGAGTGATTTGTCGGCGCCGCCTTGCTGGTTCTCGCGATCATCACCCGAGATCGTCCGGATCGTGCCGTCGTCAAAGACGAACGTGACCGAATCGAGGCGGCCCGTAACGCAGGACAGCGTCCAGTCACCGATCGCAGTCCCGCTCCAGACCATGCCCTGGACCCCGGGCACACTCAGCCCGTTCGCGGCGAGATTCTCTGCACCCGTGATGATTTTGAACGGCATCGGATCGCGCACCTGGCCCTGCACCGGGATCCGCCCCACGAGCGCCGTCATGGCGGTTGAGCCAATCAACGTGGCGTTGCGCGGTACGGTATAGACGGGTCGTTCAGAAATTGCAGCATCAAAGAGATTGCGTGTTGGATCAGACACGGCGTCGAACGTGTCACGCGTCGACTGCCCGGCGCGGCCCAACAGTCCATCGGGTTCCCCCAACGTCGCGGTGGTTTCCGCGCCGTCGAGGGGTTCAACCCAGATCACGTTGTCGGGCGACACCCCACTGGTCCAATCATCGAAACCCAACCCGACGGTTAGATCGCTCGGTCCCTGGGCCAACCGACTTTCGGTGAGCGCCTGCGACAGCGCGTCGACCCGCGCCGTCAACGATGACAGCACACCGGGTTCAAGTTGATCGCGGGCGCCATGATCGTTTTGGCGGGCAAGCAGTTTGCGCTGGACCCGGACCGCGACGTTCTCCTCGATCTGCTCCCGGTTCGCCAGCAGCTCGCGATTCTCCGTGTGTAATTGATCGTTGTTCTTCCGCAAGGCCTGCACCTCCGCGGTCATCGCGGCCACGTTCGCGGTCAGGGTTTTTATCGTGTCTGCAGGGCTGTCCGCGTCCGGCGAGGGTGCCTTCGGTACGGACTTGAGCGACTCCGACGCCAGGCGCTCGTCTGAACAGGATTTGAACGTCACGAATGCGAGGATTAACAGCACGCTGCCGGCGAGGATCGGCAGCAGTCGATTGGCGGTTGCGACGGGCATTGGTCGGCCTACCGTGCGACGTCGAACGGTCGTTTTGAGATGAGGTAAACCGCTGTGGTGTCGGCCTCATCACCCTTCGGCAGCAACCGATGATGTTGAAACGTCGCGGTCACCCACTCTCCCCTGAGTTCCCTCGGGTCCAGGGTCTGGGCTTCCGGCGTTCGATTGGAAAGTTTCACGGCGGTGACATAGAACCCGTTCCCGCGCCAACCGACGAGGGGTACGGCTTCAACGGCGCCGCCATGGACCAAATCGAATGGCTCGTGCTCGATTGGAACGCGAACGACACCGGGTATCGAACTCGCCAGGCGTGATGGCGCGTAGAGTTGTCGGGCGGCGAATCGCGTAAGTTCGATGTATCCAGTTCGCCTTGGTGTCGGCTCATTACCGTTACGCGTCAGACCGTCGGCGTTTTCCGTCTGTTCGGCCACGAATATTCTGATCGGATCACCGGGCGCGCCCTTCTCCGCTGCCGTTAAATCAAAGAGGTAGATCCGACCGCTGCCAATCTCCCGAACCATGAGTCGACTGGCATCGAACGGCGCATTGGCCAATAGATAAACGGCCCCGTTTACGCTCTGCGTTCGGAGCAACGGTTGGATCGAACCCGGCACACCAACCTTGACCGCCGCGGGGAATTCGATCCGCTGTTCTTCGCCGACAACCAGCGGTACCTCGATAGGGACCTTCTGCCATTCGATCCGCTGAAGCGTGGCGGGCGCGGCGTAAACGAAAGAATGAAAGGCCAGTAGCGCAACCGAGAGACAAACTGCGCTGAAGGCTCGGAAGGGATACGCTTCGTCCATAACCGATCTCCGTTTGCGGCTATTGCGTTGCATCGGCGACCAGATCCGACTCATCCAGCCGGCGAGGACCCTCGGCAGCAAAACCGTCGAGCGCCAAACCCCACGGGTTTGCTTTCGCATCCACCGCCAGACGCACAACCCGTAGTGGATAACGGATGGCCGTCTTCTTTACCGTCATGCCTTTCACGGACTCGAGCAGGTCCAGGTCCAACCACACCACCCACACGCCCGGTGCCAGCACGTCTACCCGGCGCTCTTCGTAACCGTGTCCGGCAATCTCGTGCACCCCACGCACCCGGTAGCTCAGCTCTCCCTGGCGACCTTTAAGCTCCATATCCGCAATCAGATCCGCGCGGTATCGGGGTGTGACATAAGGTGAGATCCGGAAAATGGCTTTGCCGTAGTCCTTGGCACCGTCCTCAGGCCAGCGGTTCAGTTGCTGAAACAGGTAGAACGCGAACGCATAAACATTCGCCGCCGGCACTTCGTCGACCGACAGCGTCGCGCCGGAACGAAGATCGGGCGGTACATGCACCGTCAATTGCTTGGGTGCCTGACTCCAGCCGAACCAGAGCACCGCAATAACGATGAACTGCAGTCCGATCACGACCCACAACGAACGCAGGTGAGCGCGGACGTTATCGATCTCGGTCCGGTAACGTCGCAACGCGAGTCCTCCCGATGTCCCACGTGCCGCTGCGCCTGATAAAGCGCGCCGGCCGAATGCCGAAATCAGCGAGCCAGATATGAACCCGCTGTTGGTAGTAACCGTCAGGACGACCGCGTTTCAGCCGTTGCAGGAGACCGGCCATCACAATCACCGTCCCAACGACCCCGACCCCGGCCAAACCGAACCCCATCGTGACCGCGCCCATCAGACCCGCAAGGACGAGGCTGACGGGCAACCAGACGAGCGCGGCCACAACGACGATGACGCCAAGCTCCGAGGAGGAACAGCCTTTGAAAATGGTCGGCTCCACATTGAGACGGTCGGCCAGAATGTCGTCGCGCTCGGTCATCGATTAGATAACGCCGGCGGCTTCGGTGAGCAGGAAGCTCGCAAAGATGAGTACGACCGCCCCGACAATTCCCAGGACCCCAACCTCGGCCCACTCGGCCTTGCCCTGTCGGGCCTCGTTGAACTTCGCGAATCCGAGATAGGCGACCCACAGGAAGCCGATCACAGCGATCGCCAATCCGAGGACCAGCCCACCGTCCTTGATGTAACCCTTGATGAGTCCAATCCAGTCGCCTGCCGCCGGTGCCGTACTGGGCGCGACGGGCGTCGGTAACGCAGCCCATACCGATTGCACAGTAGACATTGCAAGCAAACCGCCTCCCGTCGCCGCTCGTTTCATGCTTTTCTGCAACATTGTTTTCTCTCCGAGATAACGGGGTTTCCCGTTGTTATGAAAATCGGGGTGCCCCGAGTCAACGCGACAGCAACCGATGGCCCTACCGCAGATAAAATCCCAGCACCATGAGCACGATGCTCGCGCGCAACGTGCTCCAGACCACGTCGAACAACACGATCTGACCGTTTTGCCACGCGCGAAATGTGCCAAGGCTTACCCAGATCAACCAGACGAAAACGAGCACCAGAATGACCGACGCAATCGCCGTCAGCAGCTTCTCCGGGGAAACGCCGGAACCCGCCTGGAATGCTACGTTCTGAGCTGCGGTCATGAGTTAACATCACCGACGGTAATCACCGCGAAGCGGCGGAAACGTTCGAGGCTGTGACCGTGGCGCATCGATGTGTGCTTCGATTCCGAGCCGGACCTGCTTCAGATCCTGGCGCAACCAGTCGTAGTTGAATTTGATCCGGGCATCGGGATCAGCTTGAGACCGGGCTTTCTCGATCAGCGGTTCGATCGCGACCAACTCATGAGTGATTCGCGCGAGCATCGCGCGCTCGCCGTCCGTGTCGGCTAGCGAGAATTCGATAGGAATGAGGCCTGCCAGCAGGCCTGGAATAAGCAAGGGTGCCTTACGCATCGATGCCTCCCTGGATTGAACACGACGCGCATGATGTGCGACGACGGGAGGGCTATCTATGGAAAATCAATTCAGACTTGTGAGGGGTTATGTTTGAGCTCTGGAGCGAAAATGGGGAACTTGTGTTATCGAGGACGATTCATCTGCCTCCGCTTACGCCGACGGGCAAACATTCAACTTTGCTAAAAGCGGTATCTAAATTCGCATTAGTCTACGTTACTCAAATTAGATCGGTTTTCAGAGCACCAAACCACTTACAAAGACGCTCCCTCAGTATGGGGGCTGTTAACCGAGAAAATTTCTTTGAAAATTCGACGGGGCGGACAGTATCGAAAAAAGAAACTCTCAAGCGCCTACCACGACTATTACGAGTAAAATTTAACGTTAGCGCAAATAATACCGTCAATAATTTTACTTCTTTTGATCGATGCACAATGGCACCTGCCCGGAACTCTGGCCGAAGAGGGTAATGTCACCCAAGCGTTTTCTGAATATTCTGTCTCGCCGAGTCCGACAAGCCTCCGAGCTTTGCCAAATTATATCGCCGTTTAATATTTTTGCGGCCGAATACAGCCAGTAATGCAGTCCATAGCAATTCGCAAGATGACTCGATTCCCAACGGAATGGTTGGCCATGAGTCCTCAAACCCGAGGGGCAATGAGAAACTTGTTTCCGTTTTGTCTCTGAGCGATTGACAGAATTGGATGTGATAGAAGTCGTGTTCCCCATCGCTCTGACTCGCGTCAAATTCGTAACATGACGGCGTTTCGAATCGCATTGCGGATTTATTTCGATCATCCCCAGCCGTGAAGATAGTTACAATTTGGGCGACGACTTCCCCTCTGGTGTTTGTCCTTGCTCGGAAAACGAACTGTACAGATCTATTCCCTTCACGATACGCAAGGACGTGCTGCCTCGATATTCCCATTTTCGGCGATGATCGAGCACTATCTATGATACTTTCGCTAACCCTCGGGAACCTCCAATCCATCGCATTTATGGACTCTCCAAAACTGTCAATATCTCTCCCTAAATCGTCCTGAACGGCGGTTAATAGTTCAAGGAAATCGTCCCAGTCGTTAGCCATTAGCTCCCCACGCTAGGTTAGCAGTCGGACCTTCGGCTTATACTCCACTTCAATGTTCCCACCGTCAGTCGGGGCAACGAGATTTGTCGCAACGTACCGCAGTGGATAAGAAGTGGGAATGTCTGCTCGAAAACGATGACATTGATCGATCGGTCTAAAGCCCGACAAATCTTCACAGAATCCGAAATCGGGAGTATCGATGAGGTCCCCCATGATTTCTTCAAGGTCGACATTTTTTAGTTTCGCCCAATTCCACACGTCGCGGCCTAACCAGTCCTGATGCTCATATCGGGCTCCCTCTATATGTGGAGAGTATGTGTAAGTGTTTGTTGGCCTAGCTTCATCGTGAAGTCCACACAACTGCTCAGGGAAGTCTTCTAATGAAACGCCATTGAAAGCGCCCGGTGCGCGAGCGTACAAATGCGGTGCATCCACCAAGATATGCTGACCCGCAAGTACGAACTCCAACCACCTAGTGATCCGACTTTGTGCGACCAGTGCAATCCGAGAATCGGAAATTGTCGTTGGAGCGTCATCCCTCGTATAGCTGTCGCGGGTTTTTAAACCCATCGGCGATTTCCGAACAAAGTCTCTGATCGATGCACTTTCATAGTCGGAGCCAAGTAGGTCGATATACGCTCTATCGAATTCCGAAATGATATCTCGTAACTCCAGTACATCTAAAAGCGGGTCGCTTAGTTTGGTTTCGAGTTCTGCTGCTCTTCTCCGTGCAAGGATGCCCCGCCGGGTTAATAATGGCCATGACCAAGGCCGATAGCTTCTACCGTCTGATTGACTCCACAGCCTCGGGTTTCGAACGTCTTCGGCCGATACTGACAAGTCACTGAAAGATGTAAGCGATGGTCGAAGGGTTAGATCGAAAGTGGGACTAGAGGGCCCTGAATTCAGCATAACAATCGCCCCAACGTCCGAATACCCTCGTGCTAAATACGCAACATCTTCACCTGTGAAAAATACGTTGTCGTCATATTCCAGCAAATCAAAATCGATGAAGGCAAAAGCTGCTGAATCGAAAATTGATGGAGACTCGGTTTTGTCATTAGGCGAACGTGCATTCTTCCTTCGTTCTTCAAGTAGGGAAATTTCATTCCGGAAAGTTTCCTGATCTAACGGAACGATTTCATGATTTTTCGACACGAACTCTGGTAAGCTTTCGGATAACGAGTCCCGGAAATCTGTCTCGTCATCGATCAATAATAATTTCTGGTTTTCCAATCAACGCTCCCACGAAACCATAACGCACGTCTTAAAACCATCGTCTGGCTCGACAAAATTACAATCAACGCCAAGACCGCCACACAGCAGGCGAACTATAGCCAAGCCCATCCCCGCGCCTCCCGCGCCAAGCGCTCTCCTGCTATCGCTAAGTGATACTCGTCTAACGAAAGGCTCGAACAACTCCTCTGCAGTCTCCAAGTTCACTCCAACGCCTACGTCTTGTACGAAAATCTGACCCGTGTTTTCGTCTGCATAAGACGAAATAGAAATTGTCTTCGTTTCGGAATTGGCCACCGCATTAGCCGCATTGATTAATAGGTTCTGGAAAACCGAACTCCATTCAGCATATGTGCCAATTGGTAACTTAAGCGAGCTCGATAATCCTTCAAGGTCTGGCTTAATGCCCCGAAGATATACTCGAGATTGGCTTATCGTTTCCTCAAGTAGCGAATGAGCCTTCATCGAAACGCGCTCTAAGCGGTTTTCTTCATCCATTAGCGGAGCAAATATTGCTCTTGTATCCTGTGAATGTTGAACCCAAGTCTTGATGTTCGCAGCGACATGGTTCAATTCATCCAGATCGTTATCTCTCGCCAATCTTTTGAGTTGCGTAGCGATTCGCGACAGTTTTCTGTATTGTTTTACAGCCTCATGCTCGAATGCGATTGCGCTGATTCCTGCCGTCGCAAGAGCCCCGAGCAAACTCTGTTCCTGCCGGATAATCTCCGATCTCGCCCCCTCTGCCTTGGCGACTTTCATCAGCTGTCTATGCACCGCGCCATAAACAGGCTCAGGGATCACATCTTGCGCCTCGCGTACTAGCTTTAACACCGAATCAACAGTAACAGTCCCAGACGATTCGATTCTTTCAAGAGATTTGGATGCTTGCCTCAGTCGCCGACGAGTTTGCTCCATCGCGTATAGATCGATTCCTATGCGTACGGTTTTCGCGAGCGATTTGTATGCGCTGTTGTTGAGGAGGCGGTCTCGAGTCACCGCGATCGAGAGTATTTCATCTGGCGACGATATGTCGCCCCTGCTGCGAAACTCCTGGCCGGTGTCAATATGAACTTCCCCAAGCATGCGAGTTTGCGTGGGAAGATTATTCATCCCATCGGTCTCTTGAAGCGAACTGGGCAGTAACTTCGATTTGCTTAAACGATGCGAATGGTCTTCCTCGATATTCAACCAGTCGGTTTCAAGTCCATAACTTGAGAGTCCAAAGCCAGAATCAAAGATTCGGACGCCACCGTGATGATCCATGTATTCTCGGAGCTCGCGCACCTTGATGCCTAGTGGTTGCCTCCCGACGAAATCGAAAATGAGAATATCAAATTGCACGTATCCTAGGTGACAATCCTCAAGCAGGAACTCTTTGCTTATTTTCCCGCGCGGATTTTGAAATTCGATTTTGAGGTGTAGCCTACGGCTCTTGTCTAAATCAGAAGGGCGTGATTCTACAAGCCTACCCGTGATGCGCGCGTGCCAAACGGAATCAAGGATGTTCATCACGTTAGAGAAGCTTTCGGCGGCACCCGGCGACACGCCCTCAAGGTCTACGCTAAACGTACCTAGCCGGTCTACATTATCTGCGCGGAGCGGGGGAGACAGTTTCCAAATATCTCGGGCAAGGTCCTTAAATTGACGCTGGGAATCCCAGCTATGAATTAAACCTCCAATCTCTAACCTGAAACCGGATTTTGATCCTAGGTATTCAAAACCGTCATCGCGATATTCGAAATCAGCTTCGGCTTCTTGTAGATCTTCGGATTCAATTGCGTCATCCCAGTCGATTTCAACGAATAGCTCCCGGTTTTCTCTCCTAGAAGTTGTGGAAAGCTTTAACGTTCGCCCCAAGTATTGAACGGCTAATCTCCCCACTCCTTTGGACCCGGTGAGTGGCCTCTTGTATTTGGGCGAACTTAAGGATTTTTGTTTGTGAGGGCTGCCCACTTTCATCCAGTAATCCCTAAATTCGGAAATTGTCATTCCGCTACCGTTGTCTTCGACAATCAGGCTGTTTTTCTCGAACCTTACGGATACTTTGGTGGCATCCGCGTCATACGCGTTTTTGATCAATTCTCCGACCGCGAGAGCTGGAGATCCAACTAAGCGTTCCCCGAGCTCCCTCAGCAGGGCGGCCGAGGCCGAGAAATGGAATTTTCCTTTGTTCGTCATGGATCCTGCGGCATGTCTTGGAGCTGCTCCCCGATTGCTTTAGCCAAACCCGGTGGCACAGCATTTCCGATCAGTTTCGCCACCCTGCTTAAGCTGAATTCTTTTCCGGGGGGGTGGAATTCGTAGCCCTCCGGAAAGCTCTGAAGGAGAGCTGCCTCCCTCAGTGATATGCATCGATCCTGATCAGGATGACCGAATCGGCCAGATCCATAATTGAATGATTGAGTAGTGATAGTCGGTGCGGGAGCGTCCCAACTCATTCGACCGTAGACTGGCGTGTACTTTGTACCCTCGCCTTGCTTGTGGCATTCGAGAAGAAGATTCTTCGGCCAGTCTTTCCAACTGCCCGCCGGACGCGAGCTGCGGATTCTCTGCAGATTAATCGCCGTCAATCCGGCGGATCTGTGCAATGGATCGTCGTCACTGGTTTCGCCGGCCGCTATTGCAGGCAGCGAGCCGATCACATCTCGCACAGAAATTTCTATGCCTTGCGGTTTCAACGGTTGAATCGAGCCACTCCGCCTAGCGAGCAGCACAAGTCTTTTCCGGTGTTGCGGTACCGCAAACCTGGAACAATCGACTACGTCAAACCAAACACTGTACTTGGCCGCATTTAGGCCGGAAAGGAAATTAGCAAATTCATTGGATTTTCGAAGGTTCGGCACATTTTCCATCGTGACGACGTCGGGCAACACCTCAAGTACTAGCTGAGCGAATTTCTTTACTAATCGCCATCGCCCTGATCGGCTACGCCCCTGCTTGTTTGTCAGGCTTGAATATTTTTGACAGGGGGCGCACCCAGCAATCATTCGGGGCGATTTACCTGAAAAATTGGCGCTCAACTCAGAGGCCGTCAGTGTCATGATGTCACGCAGGTAAAATTTGGACGTTACGTTTGATTCGTACGCGAATTGACAATCGGGGTCATTATCATATCCAGCGACTACCGCTAATCCAGCTTTCTTCAAGCCGAACGACAATCCACCCGCTCCGCAAAATAGGTCAACTACTTCCACACATTCCACCAAAAATAAAATGTATTCTACTAGCAGCCATTTCCATCCTTGCCACTCGATATGCGAAAGCGGGTTTTACAAAAGACGAAGATTAAATCTCTCGAAAACGGCAAAATCAATGCAGCAACCTGTTATTGCGATAGTTTCCAGTGTCTATTCGATGGCGTTTGCCTTCCAGACCACGAGTCACCCTGATAGAGCAAAAATAGACGCGAAATTACTGCAATCTTACTTGAATCTGCTCAGATCGTCGTTCTCTACGCTACACGCAGGCTCGCCCGCCTCCCTCAGGCCACTCTAAGTGAGTATGTCAATGCTAGCTGGGTAATTCGGTTCATCTAGATTGATCATAAGATTTCCTAGAATCCGGCCCGTTGGACTCAGATCTGCGACCATGGACCTATAAGTACTTCTTGAACGTACTGGCCGTAATGGCTATGGCCGTCGCAAAGAACATTGCAAACGGCAACACGATTACGGTCGGATGCAGACTGAACGGTAAAGCGAGATAGGTAACCCAGGTCATCACCACGAGGGGTATCATGGCCTTCTTCGCATAGTGATACACGAAGGAACTCTCGCGACCTCCGCCCCAACGGCGCAAATCGCGTTGTACGAGACCGTCGATCAGGCCGAGGAGACTGAACAATAAAAATACCGGCATTGCCAGGGTCAGGATCGCAAGTCGTACGGAGAAGACCCCCGTCACCTGCATCATCGCAATGACAAATTCGGCAATCGGCGCATACATTGCGTGCAAGGCAGATCGCATCCCCCGTTCGCTTTGTTCCGGCGAGGCGGATGCCCAGCGAGCCAGATCGATTAAGCGCGTCGCTTCGAAGAGTACATAATGAGTTTTGTTCGCGACACCTCTCGCGAACTGCACAGGGTCTGACGTGACCATGCTCCGGGCAAACTCGCTATCGAGATAACTGATCTCGTTTGCGAGCATCGCTCGACTATGTTCTACGCCCTCTTCCGGCCACCAGAACACCATACCGACCCATTCAATCAGTATTGAGAAGACGAGCGAAAATATCAGCCACAGAATGGCGGTTCCTGCTGCAGTGAAGCAGCGTGAAACAATCCCACCCTGGACCGCGCGTCGTCGCGGGTCAGAGGCTTGCTCGGCCATTACGCGCTATTGATGCGTCGGTCGATACAGTACTGTCCCCGACCGACGTCCACCACGCCTTCTCGGACCGGTACCAGTGATCGTTCGTGATATAGGTGCGTTCCATCTCGTTCGCGATCACCGCGAGTGATTCCGGCATGTCCGGATCCGAGGACGGCAGCGGCATTCGGATCTTCCACAACTGGCCGCCCTCCAGCAATGCGAACGCCTGGCCTTTCGGCAGGGTGATGAGCTCCGCCGGCGTCAACATCGGCACTTCAGAGACACTGATCCGATCTTCGTTACGGGACTTGAAATCGACCCCTGATCCAGGCTCCGATGAATCATCCACGCCGGAGACGCTCATCAAGCTGAACACCTCGACGCTCGGGAGTTGCTCGGTCAACATCTCCGCAGTCGCGAGTTCCTTAACCCGAAGCATGATCAACGTATTGAAGTTGCCGGCTACCTGCCCTGCTTTCGCCTGGTTACCGATCCGCGCTTCGACGTCCGACCAGGTCTGGGTATAGGCGGTCACCTGGAACCCGGCGCCACCGGCTTTATTCAACAGCGGGATAAACTCATCCCCGATGAGTTCGTTGAACTCGTCGGCGTGCATCGAGATCGTCGGCGGCGGTGCATTCGCCTCACCGGAAACGCCGTGCTTATAGATGTGGCCCGCGACAGAAACGAGATCGGCAAACATTGAATTACCGACCGCGCCCGCGACAGTGGTGTCGGTCAGCGCATCAAGCCCCACGTAAACGATCCCCTTATTTCGGATCACGTCCATCCACTCGAAAATCGGCCGCGATTCGGTTTCATCCAGGTAGTTCGGGGAGATCAGTTCGGCGATATTGCCGGTTGTGAGCTTCTCCATCAGTGGTCCGACCGAACTGACGATTTTGTCGAAGTAGGTCTTGTCGTATTTAAACGCCGACACCAGTCCGTCGAGGACCGGATCGTAGAAGTCCTGGCTCTGGACATAACGCATCAACGCGATAGCTTCGACGTTTCGGCCACGCAGCGCAGCGGGAAGGTTACGTTCGCTGGTCTTGCCGAGTTGCGCGTCGACCTGCACTTTCCAATCCGGCGCACCGTGCCGAGCGAGATAGTCTCTCGTGTACTCCACGAACAGCGGCTCGATATCGTTGATGTAGCGTCGCACCTGCTGGTAGTCGGGGCGCCGTTTGAGCGCGACCAACGCCCGCGCGATGATATTTACAAAGCGCCACGCGAATTCCTTGAACGCTGCCGAATTGCCTTCGCCGGGCAGTTGATTCGCGATCCGGGTCGCTACTTCGGTGATCCTCGAAAAATTACCGATCGCGTTGTAACGGGCGGAAACCTCCGGGAATCCGAGGTGGAACAGCGTGAAATCCCTGGCGCGGCCTGCACGCTTCGCTTCCACGTAAACCCGCCGCAGTAGATCCGCGTCCCCTTTCGGGTCGAAGACGATCACGACGTCGCCGCGTCGGATGTCCTGGGTGATCAGGATTTCAGCGAGACGCGTCTTGCCGACCCGCGTGGTACCGAGCACGAGGGTATGACCCACCCGCTCGGCGTTGTCCATCCACACATCCTGTTCTTCGAGCTCAACGGCATGTATCGCCGGCTTCCCGCCAACGGCAGGCAACGGCGAGAGCGGATTCCACCACGCCCGTGTTTGGATTAGATGAGCTACCCAACCGAGCATTGCTGTCGATTCCCAGGCAACTTCTTTTCGACGGGCCCATCGATAGAGCGCACCGGGTTGCACGTAGCGTTGCACTTCCGGTCGCAGGGTGTCGCGCAACCGTTGGGTATGTTTCTGGCTCCAGCGGAAGCCTTTCCCCAGAAAGAGTTTGCGACGACTAAGCGGGATCCGGGTTGACGGGATCTGATAGGTCGGCAGTTGCCGCATGTTGCGTTGGTAGCGCAGCACCCGGAATGCCTGCCGGGCACGTATCGAGCCCATCACGATGAGCGCGGCACCGGCACCGTACGCGACCCCGGGCGGCATAAACAGCGCCCAGGGAGCAAGTATGGCGACCGCCGCTGCCGCGTAGGCTGCCAGCGTCGACCAGAGTTCGACCGGCGGCCGCAACAGGGCCTCAATTGGATGGGTGCTCACTGTTCGATGGCGTGTGGGGAAATCAGTACCGGGTAGTGCGTCAGACTTAAGGCCTTTGCGATGTCACTCGCGGAGGCCGGCAGGATGGGCAGCCCGCGTGCCAATTCGATAGTCACCTTGAGATCGCCCACGGTCTCTGCCTGTACGAGCATGCCGACAGCGCCGATTTCGTGTAGTCGCGGCTGGTTTTTCTTTAACCAGCGCCAGGAACGGGGATCGGAACCGACCAGAAAGAACGGGCGCGTGAACGCGCGCTGATGCGATCGCGTCTCGACCGGTCCCGGCGTTAACCCGGGAGATCGGATCGGCAGCCAGGTGTCCGGATCGGCCGCACCGATAGCGGGCTTATCAGTCACCGGCGATTCCGGCATTGCGTCCTCCGCGTCAAACGGTTCAAGATACGGAGCGATGGGCTCAGTCCGACCGGTGTCGGCAATGACGGTGAGCGCGGCATGTGTCGAAACCGACGCGAGCAAACAACACAGCGAAAAAATCCAAAACCACGCCCGTGCAGACCGAACCATCGGTTACCCGCCGTTCTCGATCTGCTGCAACCGGGCGATGACACGCTCACGGTACCGTGCGGCTCTATCCGGATCCGACGGCGCATGATAGCAACCGACACTCACCATCCAATCACGTGCGTTGGTCGCGCAGGCTTTCAGGATTGCCGCCCCCACCGCCAGGTTGTAATACGGATCGAGCGCCTGCCAGGCGGTACCCAATCGATGTTTGTGATATCGCCAGTTAACCTGCATCAGACCGATATCAATCGACCGCCGCCCTGCTTCGAGCCAGCCCGCTAAGGCACGCCAAGCCGCTACCCGGGACTCAAAATAGTAGCCTTGCCCTGCCACGTTCAGCGTCCACGGCCACGGGCGAAGCGCATTCGAATACCCGAGCGCCCTTCCGCTCTCGGTGAGGGCGACGGCATAAAGCAATGGGCCCGGGATCCCAAACGCAGCTGCCGTAGATTCGTATCTTGGCGGGATCGGCCCGCGGCTCGAGGCAGCGTCCGGAAGAAGCACCAGCGACAGGACCAATAGCCCTGTCGTATGACGATTGAATTGCCCCACCGGTTACAGCGCCGAAACGTCGATAGGCGCCACGTGGTCGCCGTGTCGGCGGAAGACCATCGGCAGATCGGCCGTACTGGTCGCCAGCTTCGCCAACGCACCACCGTCGTGATTCAACGTCACGCGACGGGACCGGACCCATTCGGGGTCGATGTCGTGCGTCGCTGCCCAGGTCCTGACGGTCGCGTCGTCGTTGGCATCGAGACCCACCAAATAGATATCGATCCCGGCGACCGCATCGATGCGCCCGAGCAACGTCGCTACGAGGGCGTCGCAGGCCGAACACCCGGGGGCTGCAAAAAACAGCAGGCGATCGGTATCGAGATAGTCGGCATTTTTATCAGTTTGTTGCGGCAGCCGATTCACATCGATCAACGGATCGTCCGGGTATAGACGCTTCACTGCCGCGTCGTAAGCATGCTGAAACGCAAGGATCCGATCGACATCATCACGCATCGCTTGTGCCCAGAGCTCCGCATAACGCCGGCGCTCTGCCTCATTGCGCGCGTGGATCCCGAGCACCTCGATCGGTGATATCGTCGCGGGACTGATACTTCCGCGGATCCCCTGCATCAGGCTTTGATAGCGTTGCCACTCCGTCGCCGATAAGGTCCACAGCTTCGCGCGCGTGTGTTCTGTTTCTGAAAGCCGACTCATAGTGGTTGAGGATTCATTTGTGCCGGTTTTTGGTGCGGGCGAGTTAACGTGCTCGCCCGCAAACGCCGCTGGCAGTCCCAACAGTGTGATCACCGCGATCACGGGTTTCAGATCACTCATTATTCGAGCCTTCTTTCGCACGTTCGATTCGACACCGTTCAGGGTCGGATGCGCATCATTCCAGAATGCCGACACCGGCTGAACGGATAACGACTTCAAGACGATGCGGGGTTTCCACGACGACAATTACGTGCCCAAGTAGACGCTCGAGATTTGACGACGGGCGTGTCCGAGTTCCTCGCTGATAGTTTGACGCGCCACGCGGTCCAAGACTTTCTGACCGGGACTGAGCGTCCTGGTCGCGGGCCCGGCCGCCGCCGGCGGTTTCCACCCGGTGAGGTCTTCGTATCGGCGCTGTGCGTAGGCGTGTCGCAAGCCATGAAGTTTTGATAACCCGGCATTGCTCGTTTGCCGCTCATAGAGACGCAGTTGCTGGACGTACGTGCGTTCACTTGGAATAAGGGACCCGGTGCCTGCGAGCAATCGCGCCCGGTGGAGTACGGCGCGTTGTTCATCCGTCCTTACCGGCACATCGCGCTCACGCCCGCCCTTGGTCCAGCTCGATTTCAGCGTGATGTGATCGCCACGGTCCGCGAAACTCGGCGTGAACTTGATCGCCTCCTCCCGACGCAGACCGAATGCCTGCTGCAGTGCGAGACTCATCCGGACGTAGGGATCCTCGATATTCTCAAGATCCCGCGTATCCACAGTCCGCGCCCTGGACTCGTTCGTCACGAACTGTCGATCCGGGATCCCGTAATTCTCGTTAGATCGTGCGACGACGTTCTGCTTGTCTACCTTCTCCGCCCACCAACGCAGAACCGCCATCCGGTTCTTAATGGTTCCGATGGCGAGATCCTGCTGCAGCCACCCTTTCACCAAACTATCGACATGCTTCGGCTTCAGCGATCTCGCCTTCATCCCGCGGAAGCCGGCATCGTGTAACTGGTTCGCGATCAACATCAGGTGATGCATTCGCTTACTCTGCGTGACATAGCTGCCGTCACGATTGCGGCGGCAGAGTTGCTTAAGTTGGTAGTTCAGATCTCTCACGGTGCTTCTTCCAGTTGGTCAGTGTTGTCGGTCATACCCGGTAACCGCAGCTACCCGGCTCGCTCGCGCGAACAGACCGTGGGACACCAATCCCAATAGACCTGAATGTGCCTGGTCTCAGGCAACGCCGTTTTTCCCTGTCGGGTAATGGCCCGGCATTGGCCAACGTGCCCGTCAAGGGCCTGCTTTGAGTTGTCGTTGCATTGCTGCACCTCCTTTTTTTGAAATTGCGGAAAACTTCCGCGGCGAATAAAAATGAACCGTAACGGCATCGCTACCGCGATGGATTCGGCCCTGCAGTTGAAGTCAGGCGGTTGCCTGAATGAGTGAATCGACTGAATGGTCGATTCGGTTTCGAAGATGGATCCGCGACTCAATGTCGCTGCGCGTTATTGGATCCGAAGACGCGCTATCGCCACTTTGCCGCAGTGGCCGCGGATGAATTCGATCGAGGGCGGCATTCTAAGAACACATAACCCCGCCGTAATCCGAAAATCCAATCGCAAACCCGCGCCGTTAACGGGACTCCGCCCTCGTCACTACCCCGCTGCGCTCGCTAGTGACGAGGGCGCCTAGTTACAGCTACGGGATCCCGCCTCGTTTTTCATGCTCATGGCGCGAGAGTCTGAAGTTCGTTTTACCTTTGATGGTGAAACCAAGTGACTCTTTCGAAAACCATGAGCCTTCGACGCAGTGCATTACGATTTGGTCAGATTTCCCGGTTAGCAAATATCTGAAAGCGTTCACCACAGCTTGTAACCAAGCGATTCGGCAATTATCGTTCAGCGTAACGCCCTCCGATAGCCAGTATCCATGCCGCCTTTTCCGGCAACAAGGATACAAATCAGGAGTCGAGAAGAACAATGGCCAATCCTAGTGATCTGGAAACTGCTTTCGACGAGCGCATGCGACAAATATATGTTCAAGCGAAGCACGAATGTGGCTATTCCGCAATCCGGTTCCTGCAAATGGTTAATACGGACGGCGGACTCGAGACGGCAAGAACGCTGCTTAATTCAGACGCGTATTCCGAAGGTTTGACCAGACTCTGGGAAGAAAAGAGGCTCGACATCTCGATGGAAGCAACGTTATTCAGGAACCCTGGAAGCAGTTGTTTACAGAGCAACAACTCACAGTGGCCAGGAAAAAACTCGAAGCACTGGGTTATTTGATCGATGGATGAGCGTGTAAGAAAGATCAAAACCGCCAAGGGCTGCGAAATTTTCGCTAAAAACGCGCAGGAGCGAGGACGCCCGGACCTGGCGAATGAGGCTAAGCGAAGAGCGGTTGAAATACGCGCAGAGGAATACGGCGCGCAATCGGCCGCTGAGAACGAGGCGATACAAGCCATTTATGCCTATGAAGAGGTATTGACAAGGAAAAATGGCAAACGGACTCGAGCCTCCCGCACCTGGCAGATGATTAAACGCCACGGAATTATTGAGTCTGTCGAGCGAGCCGTTAACCGCGACGCGGAAACCCAAGGCTACACGGCATTGGTCGCGATGGGATTGGAAGATTTCGCGTTTGAGGCGGTAATCCTCCGACATCCGGAATTATTCAGTGAAGCAGCTGTGAAAAAATCTCGTGAGCGAATGGGCGCGTGGAGAAATACCCGAACCGATTAAATGACAACTTTGCCGCGGTGTTTATTACGAAAACGGCACGGCGCCACATGGTTTTCTCATGTTGAATCAAAAGGTATCCCAGCATTAACGAATTATTGACCCGATCGGCGGAACTGGAAGAAACGCTAACTGCATTCCTGAAATTAAGGCCGTACGATAATTCTGCGCGAATCGCATCCAGTAGAACCGTGTGCGGGGTTGCGATGGAACATTCCGAGAGCGCGAAAATGCTCATTGCAACCGGCAACTTCACTTCGGCGCTCGGACTTGTTCGCTTGCAGTATGAGGCTCTCGTCAGGGCAATGTGGTTGCTTTATGGCGCATCAGAAGCCGATGTATCGAAACTGGCGAGCGACCTCACCGAGGTCACGGCCAGAAAGGCCCAAAAAATGCCAATGCTTACTGAGATGCTTAGATCCCTTGAGGGAAAAGCCCCTCGAGACGCGATGGATCAGCTAATTGAGTTCAAAGAATATTCCTGGAAGCCGTTGAGCTCATATGTCCACGGCGGCATACACGCTATTCATCGCCACGGTAAAGGTTATCCGCCACGGTTACTCCGGCAGGTTTTAAAAGCGTCGAATGGCGTCTCAATAATGACCGGCATGCTACTTGTAGTTCTTTCAGGCGATACGGCACAGCTTGGGAAAATTCCGAAAATTCAGCAGACGTTTGCGGATTGCCTGCCGGAACCGAAAATCGATGAATCGTGACGATCCGATCGACGTGTCGGCGAACATCACGTTTATATGGAGTTTTCCGAGAAACTACAACCATATCCCGTTCTCGTCACCCGCTGGAGAGATTGTCTCTCCAGCGGGGTTGTGGTTTGGAAAAGAGGCTTCAGTCCTCGTGTGGCAGTAGCACGGTAATAACCGGCTCGCCGGCGTCACCAGGCCCAGCGATCATTTTGAGCGTCGTCAACTCCGGCTCCGTCGATTTCCCATCGCGGGGCACCCGATAGACCTGAAGTTGCAGCTCGTTAGTCTGCCGTTTGCACGTACGAATGGCATGGGAGGCCATGTAGATAACATCCCATAACCGACCCGCTTGATCCTGATAGACCTGCTTCTCACTATCGGCTTCAGTCCAAGCGACACAATTGGCCCACGCTTCTGCGGTGATAGCGATTGGCCAGACAATGCCCGCCTCCTTGGCAATTGCGCCGGGGTCGATCAGGACGCCGTCCGCAATGGCTTGCGCACGGGAATAGGTAGAAATCACGTTCCCGAAGAAATATTCGGGTGACTGCGAGTTTGAGGTGTTAGACATATTAATGCTCCTTCATGTGAATGTGTCCGGGTTTCACCTCCTCCCCTGCCCGGGAAGAACGCGCTTCCCGGACAGGGTTGGATAAAAAAATCTCGCTCAAAGCAGACCGCGTTCCGCGAATGAGACGCTGTCGCCGGCCGATACCACGAGGTGGTCCAGCACGCGAACTTCGATCAGCGCGAGGGCATCCTTGAGCCTGCGCGTGAGCGCTTCGTCTGCATGGCTTGGTTCTGCGACCCCTGACGGGTGGTTGTGGAAAAAGATCGTGGCTGCCGCATTGACATCTAGGGCCTGCTGAACGACGACGCGGGGATGAACCGTCGCGCCGTCAATCGTGCCCTGGAACAATTCCCGCAGCGCGATTACCCGAAGCCGGGTATCCAGAAACAGGCAGCCAAACACCTCGTGACGGTAATCCGCCAGCCGAAGACTCAGGTATTGCCGAGTTGACGCAGCGCAACTTAACGCGCTGCCGACACGGTGTTTACCTGCCAGGATTTTCATCGCCAAGCCGACCAACGATCTTTTCTCCGCATCGCTGAGTACCGAGAGTTTTAGATCGGCGAACCGATCCCCTGTTTGTTTCATGCTTGATCTCCTCAATGGAACGGGAGATCGAACCCGTGGAGGGAAGATCCCCCACCGGGTGGTAAAGATGGCCGGGTAACTGGGTTACCCGGCCGCGTCTTGATTTACGCTGCGGCCTCCTGCCGCTTGTAGAACGATTGCCCGTCGACCTTGGCCCACGCAATGCGCAGAAGCCGTGATTTCAGGCTGATCCCGATTTCACCGGCCTTGGCTCCGCTTTTATAGGTAAAGGGTTCGGCGGAAAGATCGCTCAGCGTGAAACCGAGCAACACCTTCAGATCGCAGTCGACCGCGGGTTTCAAGCGGCGCACGATTTCCCGCGCCTGCTTACCCGAGACGACGCACTCGAAGTAGCTGTACTCGGCGTTTTCCACGCTTCCCCGAAGGGCAGCAATCGTGACGCTCAAGAAGGGTGATCCTTCTTTGGGCGTGACTTCACGGATCCGGTTGAGATAACCGATCCCGTCGATATGAAGATCGAAATACTTCGTTGTTTCGTTAGACGACATTGCGCTTACTCCTTGAACGTAACTGAGATTCGAGCAAGCGCACCCCTGGCGGGGAGACTTGCCCACCAGGGTGAAACGAATGAAAACCAATCGGCTTTCTGAAGACAGACCGACGGCGAACGAATCGCCGTTGTGCACCTGTTGCACGGTCTGAAGGTGCCTCGATTGCCACTGAGCCGCAGTGACGACGGATAAATTCGGCTGGGGTGAAACACTCATGCCACATCGGATGCCTCGCAGACGTAGCGCAGGTACTTCAGCATCCCGCGGGCGTTCGCAAACGCTGGGTGCGCCGCCAGTGCCTGATGCGGATACCAGTCCGCGATATCCTCGGCCAGGGCAACGGCGCCACCACCGACGAACAGGACGCGATCGAGTTCGACACCGAGCCCCAGCTGTCGCCGGGTCTCAAGATAGATGCGTTCGACAACTTCGCGTTTTGCGGCCGCGACCAGTGCGGTGACATCATGATCGGTGCCGCGCAAGCGCACGACGTTGTGCTGCACGGCGTAGTCGACGCGCTGCTCGCTGAGCACTTCGAGGTCGAACCGCGCCTGGATCTCGTCGGCGACGAGCTGTTTCACATTCAGCATGCCGCACTGCAAAGACCCGGACGACTCATGGAGGATCCCCTGATCCTTGACCACGACGTAATCCGTGGTACGCCCGCCGATATCGACGACGGCGACGGGGACCGATACGCGCTCGGCATCGAGGGTGATCGAATCGCCCTGTTCGACGATCACATCGTCGTACCAGGCGGCCAATGCTTCCGGGATCACTTCGTGAAAGGCGATCGCGGCCGGCAACGAGCCCGACAAGGGCTGTACAGGTTTTCTTAGACTCTCTCGCTTTCTTGCTATCGCATCGTTCCGGAGTTCACCACCCTTGCGGTAGAAGGCGCTGACAGGAAGGCCCGACACCGCATGGACGGATTGCCCCCTTAGCCCTGCGTGCTGCAGGGCGTGCTGCACGATGGCACGATTCAACCCGGACCACGGGTATCCCTCGAAATGCGTCGGTGCGCCATCAATGGGACCGACCGAGTAGACGGCGTCTTCCGTTGCGTACTCGAAGACGCGCCGCTCGGCGTCATTGATCCAGGTCACCGCTGATTGCCCGATCCGGGCTCGTGACGGCAGGGCTATTAACCGACCATCCGGTAGTGCCAGCTTTGTAAACGCATAGCCATCGTCGAGACCTATCGCGGTCGGGATCGCCGGATTGAGTTCGGTCGTCATCGTTGTCGATCTCTAAGGTGATATTTCCGGGAGCACGCGTACGCCATAACCGATCACTCGTGCGAGCGCCGCAAACGGTTTGGCGCCAGCACAAGGTTCCGATTGCTGGGGTGCCGGTGCACAAGGGGCAGTTCGTCTCGATGCGTGCGCGTTTCGGTGGCCGGGTGCGTTCCACGTGGAAATGGGGATTGTCCTGCCGTGCTCGGAAGCGTCCGGTGGATTTTGAAGTGCCTGGCACTCGGCTCTGAAACCAGCGAGCAATAAACTTCGCAGCCACTCCTGGCGGCGCGTGGCCGGGGTACGCTCCAATCGATTCAAAATAATCGCCTCCAGTGCAATTCGAGGATCGAGCTGCATCGCAATGCGCGTGGTCGGTTTTACTCTAGCCATTCGATGGCCAATCGGACATCGCGCGTATTGGGGCAAACCTACGGGTTTCGATCATCTCCTCGCCAGCGATAATCCAGTCATTAGCCGTCGGCATTCTTTTCGTCGTGTGGTGCGGGCATGGAGGGCCGCAGCGCGGTGAAATTCGTGGGGCTACTCAGCGCGGCCGGCGTGGTTGATCGACGAGGTGCAAACGGCGGCCGACGTTCACCGTTCAGAATGTCTTCGGGGATTTCGCCCATCGCTTTGCGCGCCTCGTGCGTCCTGCCGGTCCGCGCGCGGACCGTCGCGCGGCTCAGTTTCAGGTACCGATAAGTCTGCGGGAGCATGAAAAGGCTACGGAGCTTTCTCGCGCACGAATGCTGGATCTGTTGTCGGCGTTCAAGCCCCAGGAGCCCGACGTGTGCAGCCGTCACGACCGCGCACACCAATTCGTCGTAGCGTGCCAGCAGGCCCGCTGCCTGGTAGGCATAAGGGCTCGCGAATTGCAGGCGGATCCGGGTTGGCCGTTCCGAGCTCGCAACGGCGACGTCGATCGAAGACAGCTGTTCCAGCTGACTCGACACCGTGGCTTGCTGGGCTTCGACGAAATCGCTGACGGATCGGATCGCCTCGTCGATTCGAATCAACCACCAGTCGGCATAAGGGTCATCACTGCGGGCGCCCTGCCAGATCACGCGCAGTCGATCGGCGAAACCGATGAGCCCGACGATCGCGGGCTTATCCGGCAACGCTTCCCGTCCGTGAACGAGCATCAATGCCTGGTGCGTTTGTAACGTTAGCCACGTCTCGCCGTGCAAGGCGCCGGGAGGACTCGGTTCGATTGCACCTTGCGGATTGGCGCCGGTAAGTGGCTCTGTAGTGATCGGCTCTGCATCCATGACACCAGTGAGCACCGAGCGGGTCTACGGAGCCAAGTGAGAATCCATTCGAATCATGTCGTGATTTATAGAGGGATCACGCGGCGCGATTGCCGCGTACGTCAGACTTTCCGATCATCGAGTGTCGATATTCGACATCTGGACAAGAATTGACCGCTTGGTCGGGGCCTGACCAACCTATTAGGTTTAAGTTTTGGCCATAACGTTCTGATTTTTGATCACCGGCGCGCCGACCAGAACTTTCCGGAGTTCGGCAAGACGCGCCCGGCTTTCGGCAACCCGGCTCTGGCGTTCGTCATCCGTCTCCTTCGCTGGACGTTTTGCTGCGCGCCGTAGCGCGATTTCGTTGTGCCGAGCCTCCTTCACCCGCAGGCCCAGGTTTGGTCTGAATTTTCCCCGGCGCGTCAGGTTACACAGGGATTGCAGGAAACTGAGCTCGTCATAGACGGGCTTCATGCCTTTGGCTTCGGCGTTGAAACGCCCTTCGAGCTCGTCGAGGACTGGCTGACGTTGTTCGGGCTGAAGAGTCTCGAGGTAGCGCATCGCGGTGTCTCGATGATCATCGCAGAGACGTTTAGGGAAGATTAGCGGCGCGTCGCTTTCCCCTTTCGTGTCGAATTTCGAATTATCCTTTTTCGTAGTAGTAGTATTTTTATTATTACTACTACTACTCAAGTTCGATTTTTGGACATCGTGATCCGCGGTGTTCGAATTTTGATCACGGTGCGGCCGGCTGGTGCGCGGCTGCCGTAGATCGTGGCGCAGGCGCTGAACACTGTCCCTGGTCAGCGAAAAGCTGCGTCCCGAAACGGTCCCGTCGTTCGAAATGGTGCTGCGCAAGCGCCGCTCGATTGGATGTGGTTGCACCCACGCATCACCGCCCGCCTTGATATCGTCGTCAATCGAATCAAGCACCGCCCGTGCGACCGCTGCGACGCGCCGGTGTCCGTGGTCCTGAGCGTTGCGAAGGAACGAGAGGTAGTGCGAATCGAGATGCAGCGCATCGATGAGCGGGATGGGCTCGTCGTGCAACGCGTAGACATGGCCGCGGAACCGGCCGTTGATCCGTCGGCGCTTTGCGCACAGGGTCAGCCAACGGGTAGCACGCAAGATCGCAATGGCACGCGCGATCGTTGAGCGCGAGGCGACGTTAGCCATTCGGCCGATGGCGTCATATCCGGGAAACGCGGTGTGATTGCCGCTGTCCCGGACCGCGAGCATGATCACCATCCAGACGAGCTTGTCGACCGGTTCGAGGACCGGATCCTTCACCACCGCAACGGGGATCGACTGGTGGTGATTGCCAAGGAAGACCATTCGGTCGAATGCTCCGTCATCGATCGACGCCTCGGCCGCGGCGACCGCCTCCTGGATGACGGCTTCGAGGGCGAGTGTCTCTACGCGAGGGATGGCGGCGCGTTCATTCATCGGCACCAGCCGGCGTTGTCACCGTCTCGGATGGTTCGTTGAGGTGCCCGAACTTCGCGAACCGTTGCGTCTGCGTCCAGATAGCGCGCATCGGCAGTTCCGTCTCGTGGTGGATATCGAGGTACTGTTCAGGCGTTAAGAGTCCGGATGAATCGTCATCAACGCGCGCCGACCAACTCGCCCACAGTCGGTGCGAGGTTTCATCGTCCACCTCGGGAGGCCGGCCTACCGCCGGATCGACCATCAGGGTCCGTCGCAATCGCGTGTAATCACGCTGATTGAGGCCAAACAACACCTGCATCATTTCCTGCGGGGCATCGGCAACGATCAGGGTCTGGATCGTGTCCTCCATTTCCCGTTGGCGACAGAGATTGCCGATCATCGGCCAGTAGACTTCCCGATTGAGCGCAATCTCGAGGCAGTGCGCCCGTAGCGATTCAATCCGATACAGATCAGCAACCTTCAGTTCGCGCAAAGATTCGATTTCCTTAACCCCGAAATTCATGTGACGCAGCGCCGCCTGGTCACCTTCTGCCAGGCAGCGCATCGCGTACAGCAAAACGGAAGCCACCAGGTCCGCTTCCTTCGTGCCTTCCATGCTAGTTCCAGAGGGTCGCGCCGGTTTGGGTCGCGAGGTGGCGGATCCGACGGTAGTTGTCCATGAGACTCAACAGATCGACCCAGTCGCGGTCGTGCATGAGGCGCCAGAGACGGTAGCCTGTGTGTCCCGGGTCCAGCGTCCAGACGCTCTTGAACAGGAGATCCGGATCATCGTCCTGGAGCGCTCGGCGCAGAACGGAATCGGGAGGCAGGTACGGCAGCAGGGACTCCAGCGGCGCCGCCGTCATCTCGGCACAGGCCGCGAGCTGCCACCACAGGATGCTCAGCTGGGCGAGCGCGGTGTCGTCCAGTTGATCGGCGAGATCCGGATCGGGCACATCGCGCAATACGTATCCGAGTCCTTTGCCGGACAGCGGTAACACGAGTTCCCCGATCCCGTTACGTTGCGCGATCCGCGCGGCAAGCGTCCACGCCCTCCCGCGCAGGGTCTTCAAATCGTTCGCGATCGCCTCGCCCGTATCGATCGGCAGACGCAGGGATCCGTCGTCCGAACCTTCCGGATCAGCCGATGACTCGGCCAACGTTTCAGTGTTTTCGGGCGACTCGTCAACGTCTCCTCCGGGCGAAGCACTGCGGCTATCCGGCTCGCCGGATCGGGGGTCGTCTGGGGTCGAATCTTCGTCGGTCCGCCGCTCTTTCCCCGGCTCCGGCGGGGCTTTGATCGGAACGAATGCCGGAATGACGATTTCCCGCTGGTTGAGGGCCGCGTCGAACGCCGCGCGGATTGTTTGCAGGTTCGAATCCGATGCTTCCGCAATTTCGGTTTCGAGTGCTCCCTGCAAGACCGTGTTATCCCATTCCGGCGCATCGTACCGTTGGCAAAGCGTCGCGAAGACCGACTCGAACGCCGGCTCGCCGCCTGTGCAATGGTTAAGCCAGACTGCAAGACCCGCCCGCTCCAGCGCGCGAATTCTCGTGACCTTGTCTCGCCCCAGCCCGCTCTCCAGAGCCACCGGGATCAACCCGGATAGCTTATTCGTCGTGTAGGCGATCAGCGACAGACTTGGGTGGCCGATCCGGTAGCCCGCCTTCCCGAGTTCTGCAGCGAAACGGCGCTGCGTGAGCGATTCGAGACCCAGCTCTTCAATGAAGAGTCTCCGCGCATCTTCGATCGCGCGGGCCCTGTCGATAAACGTCAGGTCGCCGCGCAAATCATTTTCCCGCAGATGCGCTAGGACCACGCTCGACTCGGATAGCCAGGGCTTGATGAGACACGGAACCTCCGAGAACCGCGCCTCTCCAGTCTCCTCGAGTAGCTCACGCAGAATCTTCAGACGGGTGTTGCCACCCGAGTGAACAATATAGTCAGGTGAGTCCGGTCGCTGCGTGATTACCAGAGGCTGATCGATCCCGCTCTGACGTATCGAATCCTTGATACGAGCATACTCCGGGTTCGCGCCGTGTCGCGGATTGCGTTCATACGGTTGGATCCGATGAATATCCATCATCACCTGGTGCGGCAACGGCTCCGATCCGGTCGACCCGGACGATTGTCGAGCCATCAACTAAGCCCCGATCAGTAACCCGGAGAAGATCTCAGGATGCCGAACCAGGCTTTCACGCGGAACGAGCTCGAGCCGGCCATCCGATTTTGCGGCGATCTGTCGGCTCATCTGCTCGATCCGCATCGCCATATGCGGGCTCGCGTATCGATGCTGGCCTGCCAGTTGGTAGAGGTATTGCACCGAGTCGTTGCAAACCGTCGCGAGCTCGGCGCGTTCCCTTTTCGTCGCACGTTTCAGGAAGGTTTGCAGGTTCATTGGATTACACCTTCCGACTTTCGATACGACTGACTGACAACCTCATTGTTCGTCATAATTCGATCGCTCCTGATCTCGACGTCCGACCATGTGTCCTTATTGGCCGTGCTGTGTTTCCGATTACCGAGCTGCAGGCCGCCTATCCAAGCGATGTAGATTGCAGTCGATTCCACTTGCGAGTTGCCGACAGTAGCAATGGATATTTTCACCATCAAGCTACCAGCCGGGGTATTTTCTTATCGCTCTGCTAACAAAATTGTGCACCCTCTGCACGCCGGAACGCGGTGGGTGCTCTCCAGCAGTTCGGTTGTGTAGAAGCGGAGTTTTGGAAATATTTTTGCGTCAATTTCGTGAATTTTTTGTCTGACCGAAGTCGTTCGGAAACGCTAATCGCACCTCGGATTATCTCAAGACTCAGGCCGACGGTATCTGGATGCCATTCCTATACAGATTTATTGATTTCAATATCGCGCGGGAATTCTTCCTGCGGATCACATGAGCATTATCTAATCGCGCACACAACGTGTAGCCGTTCGTAGCAGGTCGTAACGCTTTAGGTTCGGAAAGTCGCGTTCTTGGAATCTGAATTTTTCCGAGCTGCAACGGAGCGTTTCCGATATCGGTATCGGGATTCCGTCAACCCGTTCGCGGCAGCTGGACGGTTGTGGCGGGTAGGCGAATCTTCCCGACCGGGATTCGTAGCGTGTTCGCGTCCTGTCCGAATCGACGTTGGCTCTGGCGAAGCAGTTGAACGATTCGCTCTTTAGCGGACCAGTTGTCTGAGGTCATCACTTCGATCCGGGCGTGATTGCCTTTACCCGGGTGCTAAACATTTTTCCTTTGCCTGGTAATTTTTCCCCGTGCTAACGTTTTTGCAAATCGTGTTGACCCGGCAACATCCTGGACCTAAGCGACCCTTCGGATTTTGGCGCGAGCGCAATCGTGGTTTATTCCCGCGACCTTCTACCTGAAAGCGTTCGTACCATTGACTGGATCATTTACGGGATTCGCGAACGACGGGAGCGGCGCTACGTTCGCACCATCACTTGTAATCAATACCAAGCCAACGAGGCGAAATCATGGACACGAATTCGACTCCCCTTTTTTTATCAGAAGGCGAACTCTTTGAACTGACCGGGGTCCGTAGAACGTCAGCGCAGAAGCGCTGGCTGGCCTTGTTCAACGTGCCTTTTAGGGTCAACGCCCGGGGCCGTGTTATCGTATTGCGCAGTCATTTCGTTGCGCAAGAACAACCGAAACACGCGAAGTACGTCGCCAATGTCCCGGAAAAACCGTAAACCGCAGCACACCGGATTGCCGTCGCGATGGGAGTACCATCACGGCGCTTACTATTACCGGCCAAGGCCGGAGATCCGGCACCTTTGGGACGACAAAGTCCGCTTCCGCCTGGGTAAAACGTTATCTGAAGCGTATCGCGTTTTCGCCGGTCGGGTTGACGCGTCGGAACCGGGAGCGAGTGTCGCCGCACTGCTCGATCGCTACGCACTCGAGATCGTCCCGAAGAAGGCCTTGCGAACGCAGGACACGGAACTTCCACTGATACCCCAGCTGAAAGATTTCCTCGGCCACATTCCCGTAGTCGCGCTAAGCGCAGTGCACGTCTATCAAATGCTTGATGCCGTCGATTCCAAATCTAAAGGCAATCGGATGGTGGCGATTATTTCCCACGCGTGCACGTATGCAATTCGCTGGGGTTTACGCGAAGATCATCCGGTCAAAGGTCGGGTCGTTCGTCACTCCCAAGGCAGCCGGGCGCGGTACGTAGAAACCGACGAACTGCGTTCGTGTTTCGCCATCGCGCCACCGCTTATCCGCGCCTATATACCCGTGAAGCTGTGCACCGGCGCGCGGAAATCCGGGATATTGCGGATCCGTAACGCTGATATAACGGACTCCGGGCTATCCCTTACCGAAAGCAAAACCGGCGAGCGCAAACTCTACGAAATGGACGAGACGCTAACCGCCGCGGTCGACAATGCGCGTTTGCTCATGCCGAAAGATATTGCGCCCTGGTTGTTTCACACGAGGAAAGGAGCCTGCTACGTGAAGGACAACGACAAAACTAGCGGCTTCGACAGCTTGTGGCAGCGATGGATGCAGAAATGTTTGGAACAGGAGTTAGTCAGCGAGCGGTTTCAGGAACATGACCTTCGCGCCAAAACGGCGTCGGATTCCGATTCAGAAACTCGCGCGGCAGAATTACTTGGATCGAAATTGGCCGTCGTTAAAAAGCATTATTTGCGGCGACCCCGATCATTGAAGCCGCATGACCCGGGACTCTGATTTCGACCGATTCTATACCCCAAACCGCGTTCTATGACCCATCCTAATATTTATGCGGTAAGTAAGTTACCCAAAGGCATGCCGAGCCTGCTGACGTGAGTTGCGGACCTTCGCATTATGAGGATGGCCAGCAACCTTAATTTTTTTAATTACGTAATTTCGGGCGCCCGTTGTCAGGCAACGCCCAACGATGCTCTGCTGAGTTCCGCGAATCGCCCGGACGGTTTCCGAGCGCATCGCCGGCGTGAGCACGCTCAGAAGCTAACGTGCTCCAAGCTACGACACCATACTTCGACATCAGCCACTCGCCAGCGCACGGCGCGATTACCGATACGAACAGGCGGCGGGAATTTTCCTTCACTAAGCCACCGGTAAATGGTGCCGCGCGAAACAGCGAGCTGCTCGCAGAGATCGGTCAGCCTGACTAGGAGCTGACCGGCCATAGCGGCGCGTTGTTCGGTGTTATCACGGTCAGTCGCCAAGGCACCGCTGCGGCTCCTTGCTCCCCGGAGCTTCTGAATTTCGGCCCGGAGCGTGCGGATTTCGTGCAGCGCCTCCTCCCGCTCCTGAATTAGCTCGCCTATCGTGCGGCGCCCGGGATCGGTCTTAAGAAGGTCAAGAATATCGGTAGTCAAAGCGTTGCTCCTCTGGCTTGAGTTCTGTCGGTTTGATTGTCTTTAAGCGAATTGGTTACGCTGTCATTCAAGGTGGTAGCGGGCAAACAAAAGCGAGCATGTCTGGTTGGATTTTGTGACAAAAGACACCGACCCATTTTCGGAACTGCAGTTCGAGTTTCCCAACGCTTGGGATCAGGACTGGGAGGAGCTTGCTGATGGTTGGGAAGGGACAAAGGGAGAACTCATACGCACGCTCGGTAAAGGCGCGAGTACGCTGAAGATCGCGGCCACCTGGCAGGTTTCGCCGGAACGCCTCGCGTGGTTGGTCCTGTGGACCAGGAACTGGACGCAAGCGAAAGCCGCCATCGCGGCGCTCGACGGGAAATCAACGTTCTTGCTCGAACTGATCTGGCGTTCGGCATTTGAGCTGAACCTGCAGATTTCGGCGATATTGAACCCGAAGGCGCCCGGTATCTGGCCGAAATCCGAGTTCACGATCACGGAGATCGAGGAGATCTCCGAAAGGCTACGCGCGTATCTGGCGTGGGCACTCGATAGCGACCGGCGATATTTAAGCGGGATGCTGCGACGCGATACGATGGATAAGGTATTCAACGCGGAAGAGGAATATGACGAAGTGGCAGACGAAAAACTCCAGCCGTTAACGCAGGCTTTATGGGGTGATTTCAAACGCCCGGTCGTCGGACATGAGGCGGCTGAAGAAAAAAAGAAGGCGCGGAGCTATATCTTCGGGCGCCGGAATCGCATCGTCGGGCTGCTGGATGACTCTCGGCTTCAGAAATGGCGCAACCTGATTGAGAGAGACCGCCCCCGCACGTTCTTCGCGATGCTGTGCAAGTTTGATTCGTCAATTACCAATCGGCTGAAAGCGATGGATATGGAGATCGGCAAATCACTTTACGAACACCCGTCCGGCCTCCTGCACGGTTCATCAGTAGAAGGATTCCTCAAGCTTTCAGACACGCTGGTCGTTCCGGATTTTTCTGCGTCCGAAACCGAGGCCGAGCGTGAGTCTGCCTCTGTGCGGCGATATTGCCACAACAACGGTTTCGGCCTTGAGCTTATAGCTCGGATCCTGGATGCAGATCTCACTGCGTCCGCGCAGGAGTAAGCTGCCGCGCCGCTAATGTCCGCGCTCATCGCCGCTCTTACCGGGCCGCGCGGCGCGTTTGAAACCCCTTGTCGGCTGCATAAGCGTATCCGGTGTCAACCTGCTTGACTCTCATCGCGCCTTCGCGTTGCTCCAGCTTGAGTACGAGCTGCTGGCACACAGCCAGGGAGGTTTTCGGGTCCGCGTAGGCTCCGCTCGGTCGTAAGCGCGGGCCGCTAAGATCTAGGAGGCCGTCACTAGGGACGAATACCAGCGCTGGCTGAAAGAGAGCAGTCCGTTCAAATTACGATCACCACGGACCTTCATCTCTCCTTTCGCGATCCGCAGAGCCCATGCCAGAGAGTCAAATCAAAAACTCTCCAACGCGAGACTTTGCGTAAATGCAAAGATCGAATCGCGCGGGTTAAAAAAGTAGCCGGATATCGTTAAAAGTATGCTGATAGACGTAAGCGACGCGTTTGCAGGTGCCGACGTAGAAGTTGTTCCGATGCGTTAGGTAGCCGAGGTGGTGGTTTCAATCTCGCCGACGGCCTCGTCGCGTGCCGGTACTGCTCGAGCGTCGCAAGCGGGGCCTCGGTTAATCGGGACCGTTAGCTGCAAATGACGCTTCGAGCGCACTCAGATCGGCCGTGGAAAAGCATTATTTACGGCGCCCCGCCAATTACCAAACGCCGTGTGGCTCGGACGTCAGATCGAACATGTTTTGAGCAATTCTGTGCCCCAAACCGCGTTCTGTGCCCCACCTGGATATTTATCCAGTACATAAGCCTCTGAAAGGTATGCCGGAACGCAGACTCGAACTGCGGACCTACGCATTACGAATGCGTTGCTCTACCAACTGAGCTATTCCGGCATCGGAGAGATTTGTGCCGTGTCCGGCGCCGCGGAGCTACAGTGCAAACCGTAGCAACAGGCCGGGTGGCAAATCGGCCGCGATGATAACGCAAAATTCCGCCCGTGTGGGCGTTCGCGGTGACATTTTTATCGTTGCCGGACTCTCGTAGTGTGTGGGCTTGCGAAGTGGGCATTCTGCCTCGCCGTGCAGGCGGAATACGGATTGTGCGCCTGGGTAAGTCGACGCGGAGGCGGTGCTCGGGTCAGGCTTGCTTGTTACGGATCCGGATGACGATATCGACGCCTTCGGCAATCGTACCGGCCGGTGGGCACGGCAGCTGTTCGATCGGCAATTCCGCAGAATCAACGTCGATCAGCGTCCCGTCGTCAACGTTGTAGAAATGATGGTGGGTGTCGGCGTTCGAGTCGTAGAATACTTTTGCCGGGTCGACGATGACTTCGCGGATGAGCGATTTTTCGGCAAACAGGCCGAGCGTGTTGTAGACCGTGGCTTTCGATACCGCCGCGCCCTGTGCGATGAGGCGTCCGAGTACCTGGTCGGCCGAGAGATGCTGCCGCTTGCTCAGCAATATTGCGGCGATTTCAACGCGTTGCGCGGTGGGGGAAATTCCGTGCCCTTGTAGCAAGGCCGCCAGGGCTTCGCGGTCGGGGGTGAAATTGTCGGTCGGCGCGGCCATGGCGGCAGTATAACTGAGAATTAGACTCTGTCTATATCGCGAATTGTGTCGGAATCCGCGGAGCCTGCCCGGTTGGGTCCGGATACAGTAATGAACAGCCAAGCGGCGGGTAGCCGCGCAGACAATAGAGTAAGGCATGAGGTGTCAATATCCTTTACATCGTTATGCGGCTCTTTTTGCGG
Organism: Gammaproteobacteria bacterium; assembly: GCA_965216305.1. GTDB lineage: Bacteria > Pseudomonadota > Gammaproteobacteria > UBA11873. Next base: position 3,301,020 of record OZ244144.1, read on the forward strand.
GCTAAGCCGCTGAAAATATGATCATTTTTAGCCCCGCGCGTATTACGGCAGTGGAAACCGTTGGCGGATCCTGTCAACGTGCTTTACAGAACCGCCGACGGCAGCGTCGGGGTATTTTCAAGTCATTGTTATCCTTGATAAATTTTATGTGGCCCGGTATTTGCATTTTCCCCGGTAATCCGTCAATAAATCCAGTTGGACGCTTGAGGTAAAAACAATGGAACGCTCTAGAAACCTGATAAAGCTGATTGCGGCACTCGCACTCATCACCAGCGGCTCGGCCGCGCACGCTGTTGCAATCTCGCTGGATGGCGGCGTAACTGCCCCGGACGGTTCGGTCAATTACGCGTTTGGCGCATCTAACCTTGGAAATGCGAATGTTGATGTCGACGGCAACGATCTCACGATTACAAAATCGTTTCTGGATCTGTCAACGGTTGCTTTCAGCGGTAGCTTCGATGCCAGTGGCGGCCAGACCATTAACGTCTCCGAATCGATCTCAAACAACTCCGTCAGCGGTATTCCAACCATACCCGGTGGTGACTGGCTCGATTACCACATAGAGATCGCGTTCTCTTTCTCGGATGCCTGTGTTGCGCAGAATCAGGATCCCCTGGCGTCGTGTGCCGACACCGTAGGCCTAGGAAGCCTGGTGCCCAGTACGTTCACTTTAGCCCACGTACAAACCAACCTTACCGACTCAGGCGGCACGATCACGGTCGATCTGTCGGGCGGCACGGTCCCTCAAGCCGGTGGCGCTTTTACCGTCGACTTCATGCTCACCGTGGTCAATGACACCGGCCCCATCGATTTCACCATCTCGCAATACCCCACCATGGATGGGGGCAGTACGGCGATGCCAGAACCCACCACGCTGGCACTGCTCGGCCTCGGACTTGCCGGACTGGGCGCACGCCGCCGCAAGAAGGCCTGAGAGTTCCCAACAGTCACCATCAAGCCCCGCGCTCGCGGGGCTTTTTTTTGTCCGCCCGGCTCGTGCCGGACTATGAAGCTGCCGCCGCCGGCTCGGCATGGCACGGATACGGCCCCGGGATTTCCCGCACCGTATCCACAGGTGGTCTCACCGCCGGTTCCGGCACTTAGCGCCCGATCCGGTTAATTCGCTTGAATTGCGCAACTTAAGCGCGGAACATGACGCGATATCTAACGTCTAATCCGATTGTTATCCGGAAGCTATGGCAGCAACTATGAACACATCGCCTTTATATCTGCTGATCGCCCTGTCCACCGCATTTTGCGCCAACAGTGCGAGCGCCGAGATCTATAGATGGGTTGACGAGAACGGCGTCACCCAGTTTTCCGAGCGGCAACCGGAGAAGGAAGTGCCGGTCGCGACCGTCGAAATCACGCACTCGAAAGCAAGCGATACCCGCGCGACGTGGCAGGAACGTGACGCGGCGTTCAAGGAGCGCGCCGAAACGTCCTCCAAGGCCGCTGCGGAACGCGCCACGGCCGAGGCGGAAGCTGCGGCGAAACGCGAGAATTGCGTCGCTGCGACGAAGCGCGCGACGAGCCTGAAGCGCCCACGCATCAACGAGGTGAAGGAAGATGGTACCCGGGTGCGGATCGGCGAAGACCAGCGTCAGGCGGAGATCAAAAAAGCGAACGAGGCGATCGCGAAGTTCTGTAACTAACGTTGACAGCCGCTTGTGGCGCCCTGTCGTGGCTTCCCGGCTCGCGCGCCAGCGAAAACATTCCGCGAATTCTCACCTGAGGATACCGCGCGCCTCATTTTACAGTCAGGCGTTATCCCGCCCTTCTTCTGCCGCCGGCACCCGTTTCGGCGGCGGCCAACGGTAAGCCTGGCGTAACATCTCGGCCATTAAATCGCCACGCGAGGTGCCGCGGTATTTTTCCGCGAGTTTGATCAGAATATTCCGTGCCTGCTTACCACCAAACAGCGACAGACCCGTGATCGCGCTTTGCGCCACGTAGTGGTTATCGCCGTCACTCATCGCCTCGAGGTAGGACAAATCATCGAGATGCCCGTTGAATCCGAGTGCCACCGCAACCTGGGCGCGGTTGAACTCATGCGCATCGTCCTTATGTGCACGCACGTAGTCAATATAAATCTCCGTACGTACGATGCGGATCCGGTTCAGCGTGCTGGCGAGCGCGATCCGCGCCGGCGGTTGCGCGATGGACTCCCATGCCAATTCGGGGAACTTCGCCTCGTCGATTGCCCACATCCCGTCCAGCAAATGGATCACGCCGCGGTGCTGCCGCATCGTGTACAGCGCATGGATCGTGTTCGCAAGTGATACCGGATCCGGATCGGTCAGCGCGCGGCGCGCATCGGCGAGCGTGGCGCGACCATACGTAATTTTCTGGCGTAGCCTGTTGTAGTCGTATTGCGCCGCAGGCGTTACAGGGGCGGGCGCAACCGCCGCCACGGACTCCGCACCCCGTGGCGGGATCCGGGGCTGTTCCAGGGCGTTCGCGAAGACGGCGGCCAGCGCCACGGCGCCGGCAATGAGTGCGAGCCCGGCTAAGGGCGGAGATTGATTCATAAGCGTGATCGTGAACGGCGGAATTCGTCTAATCGCGGACTGCAGCAGGGCTCCCGAATCCGGCGCCGTGACTTGCCGCGAATGAACGCATTAGTGCAGGGAACGTCGTCTAGCGATTCCAGCAGTCGTCGCCCGAGCCGGATTGCCCCTGTGCGCCCGTGTTCGTGTATGTCAGGTTCCCGCATTTCGTATCAGTAAAGCCCGAAGGCGTTGCAGTTAGTGTGAACGACTGGTTGTTCGCGCCCACGGTTACGGAAATCGTGTAATGATTATTCTCCGACGTTGGGGCGATATTCGCGGTTGCGAGGTTGTTCGTGTACTGGTTGGTATCGGAATAAAGGCGCTCCATACGCGCCGCCGCATCGAGCAGGTGCGCGCGTGCCTCCGCGCGCTTCGCGCGCCGACCATATTCCTGGTAGGCGGGGTACGCAACCCCGGCGAGGATGCCAACGATGGCAACCACGATCATGAGTTCAACCAGGGTTACCCCGCGCATCGCGCGGAAGCCTGGCGGCGTGTATCGCAGGGATTTGTTCATAACATTCTACCTAATTGCACCGTTGTACTCCCTTGCGTCGGTTTGAATTCCGGCGCAAGGGTAGTCGACTCCGCGGCCGCCCCGATTATTCTTCGTACCAGTATGTATTGAAGCGTGGCAAATCCGCTACCTTGCCAAGATTCTCCGCACCACCGCCGGTACCCACGAGCACCGTCACACCTTCAGCGGTGAAGATTGGTACCGCCTCCGACGGAATACCGGAGCCCAGCTCGGCCGCGCGATTCGTGATCGGATCGGGCGACGACGATGGATTCGTCGGGTCATCCGCGTCCCAGTCGAGCGCCGCGGCAGTGGAAAGTATATTGAAGTTGTATGCAAACCCGGATCCCTCAGCGGCTTTGCACGGATCCTGGATCACCGAGACATCGTCCGGTATATAAGTGGTGAAAATCAGGATGTTCTGGAACACGCCTGATCCGGCGAGCACCTTCTCACCGGCCCGTCCGGAGTTCGCGGTGGCGAAATCGATATACCAACCGAGCGCATCCGGGATCGTACTGTCAGAGGAAGGATCAAGCACCGCGGTCGATACGTCGATCAATTCAGGGTTCGATCCGGTATCGACGATTGGCCCGCCATTCGCGGTCGCGTCAATATTCAGCGGATAGCTGTCCGCAATATTGTTCGAGTTCGTATCGGCCATCAGCCCGGTCGTGACATCGCGGAACCCGTAGAACCGGTCCTGCACCTCCGTATCGAGCGGGTTCGCACGATTACCCGTGCCGATTAGGACGTAGTCGTACTCACCGCCTGCCGCATCGGAATACTCCGTGTCGATTACCTGTACAACGCTCGGCTTGTAGAAGAACCGGCGTTCCTTCGCCAGCGTCCCGGCGGTCGAAACGCGAGCGAGAATGCCGACGACGGAATCGCCTTTGCCTTTCGTGTCGTCGTTCGCGGTAGGATCGATGTTCGTCAGATCAACGCGGAACAATTGCCCGGCCGTATCACCCACGTAGAGCCGATCGTCGAAGCCGTCGCCGTCGGAGTCGAATACCGTAACGTTCGAGGGGATCGAGTACTGCATCTCGGGAACGTAAATATTCCCGGCGGGAGTGGCGGAGTCACCGTTCACGGAGAAAATCAGATCACCCGTATCCGCATTGACAATGTATATCGCATTGCCGGCATTCGGTGTTCCCGCTTCGGCGCCGAAGTTCTTCGCGATGCCGGAACCGTCGTCGTCGTCCAGATTCGCATCGTAACCGCCACCGAAGATGAACGTAGCGACCGGGCCGCTGGACGTGTCGATCGTTACAAGAGCCGGTTCGGACCAGGTCTGGCCCAGCGCAGCAAAGCCCGGCGTGGCACTCGATATGCTCCACAGGAATTTCGGTACGACAGAATCAAGCGCCGTCGTACTCGTCAGTTTCGCTGACGGCGTGAGATCGAGCGCGTAGATGTTGTCGCCTCCGCGGCGCTGCGAAATCACCACCTTCACCGAATCGCCAGCCGCGGGGTCAATCGTGCCGTCGGTATTGACGTCAGTGACATAGAGGATCGGGGTCGAATCCATCCCGTAAATATGATTAATGGCGGTGTTGTCATACAGCGCCGGTTGCGCGCTTAGCACCGCGCGAGGCATAAACACCCACTCTTCTTCACCGGTTGTGCCATTGATGAAATGGAGACCACCGTCGTTCGTCCCAACGAGCACCTTGTCGATGAATTGCTGTGACGCGTTCTGCCCGTAGGTTACGGCGACCGGGCTCGAATGCAGCACATCCTGGAACCACCAGCGCGTGCCCGCGGAAACCGCCGGCGGATTCGCGTCGAGAAACGTATTCTTGCCCAGCATCCACAGCATGCGCATTTCGCAATCCGAGCCCGCACTCACATCGGTCGGATCCGCGCACACCTGATCGCGCACAGCCGCTGCGTCAGCCGAATCCCAGTTCGTGCTGTCTATCTTGAAACCGGTATCAGCAAGCGACTGACCGGACGCTGCGAAAGCACCATTGTAGAAATCCGTGTACAGCGTCCGCTCCGTGAAATTCGTGATCTCACCGCCGGCGCCCCCAAGCCTCGTTGTGCGACCATCAACCAGATCACTCCACTCGCTCTGCGCCGCGGTGGAAAACAGGCCGTCGTCGGCTAAGGGACTCGCCGGGTTGGGGCTTTCAACAATGGCCTCCACGCCGTTCGCATCGAGTACGTCCCCAAGCCGGCAATCATCACCGTTACCCGGCGTGCCATCCGGATCCGGATCGACGCAGACGTTATATTTCTTCACGTTGCCGTCCCAACGGGGTTGTTCCGCCGGTTCAAACAGACCGAAAAAGACTTCGTCGCGCGAGAACAGGCGGTTGAACGCGTTTGCCGCAATTGATGGGGCGACGAACGACGTATCTTTCTGCAGGATATCGTTCGTGATCGTTGTAAACGCGGCGACGAGTTCGTCCACCGTATTCGCGTTGAAGTACTTCCCGCCGCCGACCGAAGACTGGGCTTTTAGTACTCTAATTGCCTCAGGATCCGTTCTCGGCGCGCTGCACGAACGCGTACCGTCACCGTTGTCGGTTGAATTACCTACCGCACAGCAAATCGATTCTCCGGTCGCGTCATCAACTGCCGTGACGTTACCAGTGCCGCATAAATTGAAACCGATGTTATAGATATCGAGCGTCTGCGAGTCCGCGATTGGCGCCGTTCCCGATTGTAGATTCTGACCACTCGAGTAGATCTGATCGTTTTCATGCAGAAACTTCGCGAGCTTCACCGTGCATTCGTCGTGCGAGTCACCGGAAAATCCAATCAGGCCCGAGAGCAGCGTTGGCGTATCGCACGATCCGAGTGTGACGAGATTTCCGTCATCGTCGTGCGCCTGCAGCGCTTCGATACGATCCTGCTCGTCGATGCTGAGCAAGGGCAGCAGGTTGTTGTTCAGACCGGCGCCCGTGTAATACCCGGCGCCATCAGTCAGTTGCACAAGATAGTTCGACTGGCATTCAGAAATAATCGGACTCTTGTACTGTGGATCCCCGCCGGATATCACCTGGTCTGAGCAATCCGAATGGTTCAGATTCTCCTCCGAGCAGCTACCCGGGTAGGTCACCGTCGCGCCGTTTGGCGTATACGATGCTGCATGGCTCACGCGCGAAACACGATAACTCGATGACTGCGTCCCCCGTTGGCGGCCGTACAAAACGTCCTCACCACGGAAGTAGTAAGCCGCTTCGAGCATTGCCCCGGCGATCGGTGTGCCGCTTGCCTGGGTGAGTTCCTCGACGATACTCTTGAGTCGCTGACGTACCGTCGCCTTCACCGTCGTCGCCTGGCCTTCAAATGTGATCGTGAGGCGCGGCGCGGCCGCTGGGTTACGGTCGAAAGATTGCGCCACACGTTTACCGGACCCCGATACGAACAAGGCAAGATCATTACCTGCTTCCCAGGCGGTCTGATTGACGATTTCCTGGATGATCGTTTTCAGCTCGGGGGTGTCATGAAGTGCACCCGCCACCGAGAACGCGGCCGGTGCCCAGGACACGGACGCGCTGGTACGCGGTCGGTTCGTTGTGTTCGTAATGTTGTTTGTGTTCGTCGAGAAGATTTCCGCGTCCGGCGATTTCTGCCCTTTCAGCACGAGCGACGTCGCGCCACTGCCAACCTCGTCCACGGTGAACGTGAGCTTCGCGCTGGTGATTGTCGTGTTCTTCGCGATCGGAATTTCCGTGAAACGCAGCCCCACAACCTGCTCATTGGATTCCTCCACCATCTCGAGGTCGCTGCTTGTCGCGTCGATATCGCCGGTAACGGTATCTTCCTCCGCGTCGTTATTCGTACCCGTCAATACGCTGACGATAGTCGTCCGCGTACAGCCCGTCGGGTTGCTGCCGGCATCGTAGGTAATCGACAGTACGGGGGCTTTCTGGCTGTCGCCCTCGACGGAGTATGCCGTGCGCAAACCCTGGTCACCCCCGGTACGTTCGATCATGAACATTATGTCGTTGCCGCCGCACCAACCGCCGCGATTGACAATGGTCTGTACCTGGGCAGCCAAATCCGGCGTTGAATAGGTCTGGTCCACCGGCGCCCAGTCGCCTAGTGCCGGAGTAGAACCCGTATCCCATGTAATGCCGCTCGTGAACGTCCGCGAGGTAAATGGCGTGGCGGCCACGAACGGCGCTGCATCGTCAGCATTCTCAGCCTTGATCGAAAACGTCGGATTGTTGCCGATCGCTAATGTCGTATTGACAAAATCGATGCGCGCGCCGGTGATCGTCGAACCCTGTGGAATATCGATGTCTGTGAAACGCAGCCCCGTACGCATGTTCGTGCCGGTCGGGCTGCTGCAAGTCTCATAGGTATATGTCAGTTTCGGCGCCGGGCCGGAGTCGGTCGATTCCACCTCGCGGCTGCCGGTGGACAACGCGCTTCGCGCCGGATCCTCGAACATGAGAAAAACCATGTCATCGCCACCAGACGCGGGCCAGGCCGGATCGTTGACAAGTTCATTCAGAATCGCCGACACGTTCTCTGTGATCAGAGGCTGCCCTACAGACGGAAACTCACCGGTTTCCCAGTTTACGGTCGCGTTCGTCGGGTTCGCAAGACGGTCTTCCGGCTCGTCGGCCGCCATTTTGAAACTTGCGCGCCCGCCGGCCATGTTCTCGCCAACGATGATGATATCGATCGGGGCGATGTAGCCGTCGCTCAGGGCACGTGCAGTGTCGTCGACGATAAACTCGATACGCGCGTCCGTGACCGTGGCGCCGCGCGGAATATCCACATTCTGGAAGCGCATACCGATCACTTGCTGCTCGCTGCGTTCGCGCGGAATTTCGAGATCGGAGCTAGTATCCGTATAGCCGTTGCCGACTACCTTCGATTCTGCATCGTTTATGCCACCGCTGATGCTGACTGAGCCGGACCCCGGTGTGCAAATACCACCCGCACGATGGCCCATGTTCAAAGACACGCGATCGAGCACCATTGTCGTACCGTCTTCGAGTTCGACATCATCGTCGCCATTTGTGATCACGTTCGTCGTGGTCACGATCCCGGTGGTCACCGTGGCTGCGGTGCAATTGCCCTCGATGACACACGCGTACTCGTCGATGTTCGCGACGGGGTACAGAATCGGTCCGCCGTAGTAGTGGTAGCGCATGAGTCCGGCATTCAGCGGTGGCAGGCTGTCGAGCACAGTGATCATCGCTTCTTTCAGCACTTCCATGCGCGTACGTTCGCCGGCGTCGATAGTACCGTTGTTGTTCTCGTCTACAGTCGAGGACATCGAACCCGACGTATCGAGGCTGAATAAGATATTCGCGGCACCGGCGGTGCTCGAGGAATTCAGGTAGATTTCGGTGTCGTCTGCGTAGACTATCGAGGTGTTGCCCACTACAAACGAGAGCAATGAGGTCAAGACCAGATAATTGATTTTTGCAAATCTCATGATTACTTCACTCCTGATCAAGCGGATCTATTTCTTGCCCACCTGATATGCTCCTGCATGGAGCGTCGTCGAAATGCCTGTTTCCGTATCGCCCCGACTCACGAGATCAAAGTGGTAGAACGCCATCGACGTATCCCAACCACTGCCGCGCTTCGGTATCGTTTTCTGCTGGAAATATGCCCCGTATTCGGTGTCCGCACTATAGGTGCCGATGTCCACATCCTGGCCATTGAAGTCATAAATATCATCGGCCGGATTGAACGGCGTACCGTTATCATCGAGCGCGTTTGTCGTGTTGAACGCGGAATCGTCGCTGAACGCAAGTCGCAAACCGCTCTCGGCCGCCTGAAACGCGCGATTGACTTCCTGGGTATTCGCCGCCATTTTTTCCTCAAGCGAAGTCGTGCTCATTGATGTGAGCGCGAGCAAGGTGAGTACCGTCAACAGGATTAATGCCGTCACGAGCGCGGCTCCACGTTGCGATTCCATAACTGTTCCGTGCTTGTTCATCGTTTGGCCTGTCCTAGCTTCGATTGCGGATTTGAACGGTTGTGGTGAAAACCCGGCGGCGGCGGCGGTCGTCAGTGGGATTGATCGTTGTACCGTTCACGTCGTAGGTACGCTGGTCCTCGTCAACGCCGAATTCATCGACCGTGCGCATGAGTAACCCAACCCGCACGCTGACCACGTTATCCCAGTCGCTTACAGCGCTTGCCGTGACATAGGTATCCGCGATCTGATCGTTACCCGCCGTGTCCTCGCCGTAGAGAATCTGCATGCTTTCCACGCCATCGATCACCGGCTCCGCCGCCGCGACACCCGATTTGCGATAAAGGACGAATTCATTGCCAGTTCCATTGTTGCCGACGTAATAGCGCCGGGTGACATAGGTCAGAATCATGGCGTCGCTGGTGTAGGTTTTGCTGAGATCTTTCAACCAGTTCCCCGGTTCAGCGCCCGTGACCGAGCCGGTGTTGTGATTGAACGTCGACTTGCAGCTGTCGTCGGGGCTCGTCGACTCTGCACCGGGCCCGCAGCCCGTGTTGCTCGGGTCACTTGTCATCACCACGATATCAGCGCTGTTGCAATCCGTAATGGCGACGATATCCCCCTTCTCGAGCCCGCTGTTCGTCGTAATGTGGATAGCCGCCGATGCAGTCGTCATCGCCGGATTCATTACGGAAATTCCCGTCGGCCCAAGGTAGCGGACGGTAATGGCATCGGAATCGTCGAGCATGTTCCCGACTTCTTCCGCACTGTTACTGGGATCCCAATTCGCCGCGTCCTCCGAACCCTCAACCGGCCGGAAAAAATACAGCGTATCGTCATTGTCGTATCCATTGACGTGGTTCGTTACGGCATCTATTTCGTCCGCGCATCCCGCATAGCCAGCCATGCGGATATCGCGGACGAGCATATCGAGAGCGAAGCGCGCGTTTTCCTGCAACCGCCCCATTTCGTCCTGTTCTGAATAAACGCGTTTGTTCGAAATGAACATCGTTATGGCGCCAGCAAGCACCAACAAGCCCAACGTCGCTGCGACCATCAATTCGACGATGGTAAAACCCTGCTGTTTCTTCATGACTGGATTCTTCATAGCTGAAACGTGTATTCGATCGAACGCGCAGTACCATCCCGGTCGGTCCATGCGATATCAATCGTGTACTCATTGCCCGCAGCCGCAATCGCAGCCGTGCTACCTGGTGGGAGCGCATTGAAGAGTTGTGTCTGCCAGCACACCAGATCGTTGGCCGGGGTTGCGAGCGCCGTCTGACAGCCCGTAGGCGCTGTCGTGGGAATCGTGTAGGTACTCGTATACGAGGCGGCAAGCGCGCGGTTCAGACGCATGCGGTCCGACATATCGTATGCGAGGACGCTGATTTGAGAACGTAAATAGGCATCGTGATTGTATTGCAGACCGCGCAATTGCATAGCCGCGATGCCCAATGCCCCCACGGCGAGAACCATGAGCGCAACCATCACCTCGAGCAGTGTAAATCCCGCTGAGCCAAGCGATGGTTTCGTGCGGCCATAACCAAAACAATTTCTGGGTGGACGATGTGTTTTCATGGGCACGTAAACGTGGTGTTGGTAAGGGGTCGGCCGGTGGCGCTTAAACTGATCCGCCGTCCCGAATAATCGGCGCCGTCGCGCCGGTCGCAGATATTGATTGTGGCGCGGGGAGTTGCGCTACCGTTCGGACCATATACGAGAACAGTGGAGTTATTGATCGTATCGACTCCGGTTTCGGTGGTCTCGTCCATCGTGGCAGCGCACGTAAACTGGACACGCTTGAGAATTTCCGTATCGAGTATCCCGTTGCCGTTGAGATCCTCGCCGGGATCGAGCGCTCCATTACCGTTGACATCTTCAACGAGCTCGTCGGCCAGACCATCCGCGTCAATGTCGCGATAGACAACGACACCTTCCCCGAAGTCGTCCGCATTATCACAGGTGCCGTTCGCGGAGCCGTTGTTCGTCTCGTCGATGCGACACGTGAGCGACCCGACGCTCACATCCTCGCGGAACGTAATCGCAGTACTGCGGGCTAACTGCAATGCCCCGACAAACGAATTTGCTTTCGAGGTAAGGCAATTATTGAGCACCATGTCGGTGTAACTCGGGATGGCGAACGCGAGGAGAATCGCCGCGATGGCGATGGTCAGCATCAACTCGATGATGGTGAACCCGGCGTGGTTTTGTCTGTTCATGGGAGCTTATTTAGCAACCCGGACGAGCGTTGTCTGCGGCTATCCCGTGAACGGTTGTTGCGGCCCGATGAACGGCAGGAAGGGAAAGCAGTTTGTGACGGAGGTCACGCCAGGGCGCGCTGGCAACGTCGCGGTGTCGTCAGCGTGTGGGGAGCGCGCCAGGCGGCGCGCGCCCTGGCGCGCGGCGGGTTCGGTTCAGGCGCGGACGAGTTCCCGCGGCAGGCTGAACACAACCTGCTCGGTGATCCCCGGTACTTCGTTCACCGTGTGACCGCCGCAGGCCTTCAATTTTTCGACCACCTGCTCTACCAGCACTTCCGGTGCCGAGGCCCCGGCGGTAACCCCGACACTGAGCTTGCCGGTGAGCCATTCGGTTCTGATTTCATCTGCATTATCAATCAGATAGGCGGGTATTCCCTGCTTTTCCGCGATTTCCTTCAAACGCGTCGAATTCGAGCTCGTCTGGGAGCCGACGACGAGGATCAGGTCACAATTCTCCAACAGACGCTTTACCGCATCCTGGCGGTTCTGGGTGGCGTAGCAGATGTCTTCTTTCTTTGGTCCCGCGATTTTCGGGAACCGCTTGCGCAGTGCGTCGATAATTTCCGCCGTATCGTCCATCGACAGCGTCGTTTGCGTAACGAACGCGAGATACTCCGGGTCCTTCACTTCGAGCTTCTCAACATCCTGAACAGATTCAACGAGATACATACCACCGCGGCCGTCTTTAACCGTGTATTGGCCGAGTGTGCCCTCCACTTCCGGATGTCCCGCGTGGCCGATCAGAATGCTTTCACGGCCGTCTTCCTGGTATTTACCCACTTCCATGTGCACTTTCGTCACGAGCGGGCAGATCGCGTCGAATACGCGCAACTGGCGCCGTGCGGCTTCCTCGCGCACGGCTTTCGCAACACCATGCGCACTGAAGATCACCGTCGCGTCGTCGGGGACTTCGTGGAGCTCATCGACAAAAATGGCGCCCTTGTCGCGCAAACCGTCCACCACATACTTGTTGTGGACGACTTCGTGGCGGACGTAGACAGGCGCGCCGAATATTTCGAGCGCGTTCTCCACGATACCGATTGCGCGATCGACGCCGGCACAGAAGCCGCGGGGATTGGCGAGATGAATTTCCATGGTTGTTTAAGTCCTTGCGCGAACGTGAGTTGGCGGTTGCGGGATCGGCCCGCCATTATCGATGATAAACGCCGCACTCGCCAACGTACGGCGCACGGGCAATCACAATGTTGGCAGTCAGGCCCGGGTTTCGTCTTTCGGTGCTTGCTGCCAGCCGCTCAGAACGAGCAGAACGGCGCCGACGCAGATCGCGGAATCTGCGATGTTAAATGCCGGCCAATACCAGGTCTTATAATAAACCTGTATAAAATCAACAACATAACCTAGATTCAGACGGTCGATAAAATTACCCAGTGCCCCGCCGAGGATCAGACTCAGCGCGAGCGGCAACCACAATTCCTCATCGCCAACCTGGCGCAGCCATACTGTGATCACGATACTGACCACGAGCGCGATCGCGGCGAAAAACCAGCGCTGCCAGCCGGAGGCCTCGCTGAGCAGGCTGAATGCTGCGCCGGTGTTGTGGGCGAGCGTGAAGTTGAGGCCGGGAAAGATAGCCACCGGCTCCGCGTAGTTGAGCACCGCGCTGGCGCCGAACTTTGTCAGTTGATCGAGCACTACGACGACGGCCGCCAGCGCAAGCCAGTGCGCGGTCTTGAATTTCACTCAAGCCTCCGCGGGCGACGCCAGCCCGAGAATCTTCCGCGCCGCGGTGCAATCTTCGACAATTTGCTGGCGTAATTTTTCGAACGACACGAACGGAAAGTCGTCGCGAATGTGCTCGACGAACTCCACCGCCACATGCGCGCCGTAGCATTGTTCATCGAAATCGAACACGTGCGCTTCGAGGACATAGGTGGGGTCTTCAATGATTGGCCGGGTGCCAACGTAGGCAACCGCAGGCATCGGCTTCGCGCCGAGCCCCCGCACATGAGCCGCGTAGATGCCTTCGAGCGGCGCGCGCAGACGGTTCAGTTTCAGATTGATCGTTGGATACCCGATTGAGCGGCCGCGGTGCTGGCCATGTACTACCCGCCCCGCGATGAAATAACGCCGGCCAAGGTAGGTGGCTGCGGTGGCGAAATCGCCTTCGAGCAGCTTTTCCCGGATCGCGGTTGAACTGACACGTTGCCCGTCGATGATATGTGAGTGCGTGCGCCGCACCGCAAACCCGTAGACCTTGCCGAATTCCTTCAGGGCGAAAAAGTCACCGCCGCGGGCGCTGCCGAACTTGAAATCGTCACCGATGATCAGCTCCCGGATCCCGAGTCCTTCAACCAGCGTAGTCGTGGCGAATTCTTCCGCCGATTGCGCTGCGAACCGTTCATTGAAATGCATAACGCACACGCGTTCGATGCCGAAATCGCGCAGCAGCATGAGTTTCTCGCGCATCGCGGACAAGCGTGGTGGCTGCGCCGAAGCGTGAAAATATTCCGCGGGCTGGGGTTCGAAAATCATCACCGTCGACGGCACGCCGTGGCGCTCTGAAGCCTCAAGCAGTTGCCGCAACACCGCCTGGTGTCCCAGGTGGACGCCATCGAAATTGCCGACACTCGCTACGCACCCGTAGTGGCGCGGACGAATATTATGTGCCCCCCGGATGAGTTCCATCGTGATTGCGCCGCCGTCCTGTTACCTGTGGCCCGTTGACGGGAATTATACGGTATGCAACGGTCTCAATCGCGCGGCGCCGCGTGCCAGCGTATGCCAAACAGGAAAGCCGCGGCGAAATAGCTCGCGGCGCCGACGACAACCAGTTGCGCCAGCATGCCTGCGCGGGTGAGCGCGCCACTCGCGGTCCACACCGATTGCTCCTCGTTCAGCAGCACGAGCGCGACACACATAACACTAACGGCGCCGAGCACCCGCACCGCATAAAGCCCCCAACCCGGGCCGGGCCGGTACGTGCCGTCCGCCACCAGGCCGCGCAACAGCAGGCCGGCGTTCAGGAATGCGGACAGCGAGGTGGCGAGCGCCAGGCCGGCGTGTGCGAGCGGCCACACCAGGATGAGATTCAGCACGACGTTCGCCACCATCGCGATGATGCCGATTCTGACCGGGGTTTTCGTATCCTGTCGGGCGAAGTACCCGGGCGCGAGTATCTTGACCAGAATAAATGCGGTGAGCCCCGCCGAGTAGGCCACGAGTGACCGCCCGGCCATAACCACATCGCGCTCGACAAGCTGGCCGTACTGGAACAAGGCGCTCAACATCGGCTGCGCCAGCAGCGCGAGCGCGCAAGCCGCCGGCAGGCTGATCAGCAAAGTGAGCTTCAGCGCCCAATCGAGCGTCGCGGAAAAATTCTCGCTGCGACCCCCCGCGTGATGCCGCGACAGGCTCGGCAGGACGACGGTGGCGAGCGCGATGCCGAACACGCCGAGCGGAAACTCGACGAGACGATCGGAATAATACAACCAGGAAATGCTGCCGGTTTCGAGCAAGGAAGCGATTATGGTATCGATCATCAAATTGATCTGGGCAACCGAGACGCCAAAGATCGCGGGCGCCATCAGCTTCAGGATCTGCCGCACCCCGGGATGCGCAAACCCGAAACTCAAGCGCTGCAAAACGCCAAGCCGCAGCACGGCGGCGAACTGCATGGCGAACTGCAGCGCGCCGCCAACGAAAACCCCAATCGCGAGTGCAACCACGGGTTCCTCGAAACGCGGCGCGGCGAATACGGCGGCCGCGATCAAGGCGATGTTGAGCAGCGCCGGCGTCACCGCCGGGATCGCAAACCGCCCGTAAGTATTCAGCAGACTGCCGAACAGCGCGGTGATCGAGATGAACAGCAAATACGGGAACGTAATCCGCAGCAGCAAGGTCGCGAGTTCCCATTGCGCCACGTCCTGCGTGAAGCCCGGCGCGAATACGGCGATGAAGTACGGTGCCGCGAGCACGCCAACACTGACAACCCCGAACAGCACGAGCGCGAGTGCGCCGGCGGTGGCACCGACAAGATTGATAACGCGATCCTGATCGCCGGTGGTCTTGTATTCCGTGAGTACGGGAATGAACGCCTGCGAGAACGCGCCCTCCGCAAACAGGCGTCGAAACAGATTCGGGATCTTGAAGGCAACGAAGAACGCGTCCGCGGCGATTCCGGCGCCGACGAGCCGCGCGATGATCATGTCGCGGATGAAGCCGAGGATCCGCGAAAGCAGCGTCATCTGTCCGACAACCGCCGTTGATTTGAACAGACTCGTACTCACTGGGGCGGCCCCGGATTGCAGTTCATCCGCGCGGCGTGCACAAGGCGGCCAGCGTCACGCGACGATCGATACCGTGGGCGCGCAGAGCCGCGGGTTTGCAGCGTCGGTGCGCCCTTTCCTACCGCTTTCGTCAGCGTGTTCATGACGACGTAATCTCGGCCATGAATGTGGCGTAAGCGAGGCTGAAAAACAGCGCTTTCAGGCCGCAAAATGTTGACAAACGGGGCGATCCGTCGCATAGTTCGCGGCCTTTTCCAGCACAAGCCCCGGAGCAGACCATTGGCCAATTCAGCACAAGCCCGCAAACGCGCTCGGCAAGGCGAAAAACGACGTCGCCACAATGCCGCCCGCCGTTCACTGTTGCGCACGCGCATCAAGCAGGTTGTGCAGGCCATAGAAGAAGGCGACAAGGAAAAAGCGCAGGCCGCCTACCAGCTGGCGGTGCCGGTGATCGATACGATGGCGGGCGACGCGATTATTCACAAGAACAAGGCAGCCAGACACAAGTCGCGGCTGAATACGCGTATCCGCGCCCTCGCCTGAGACGCAAAGTCCTCCGAAAAAACCGGCCACGTGCCGGTTTTTTTTCGCCGGTAGTTGCCCGGTTGCGCTAGCGCAGAACAAGGTTGTCCCGATGGATAAGCTCCGGCTCACGGATGTAGCCGAGGATCCCTTCGATGCGCTGCGTGGCCTGTCCACAGATTTTCGCCGTTTCCGCCGCATCGTAATTCACGAGCCCGCGCGCAATTTCCGTTCCCGCCGTATTGATACACGACACCAGTTCACCGCGTTCAAAACCACCGCGAACCGCGGTCACCCCGACTGCGAGCAGACTGCGTCCTTCTTCGCGCAGCACTCGCACCGCGCCGTCGTCGAGCACGAGTTGGCCTTTCGCGATCAACGTATCCGCCAGCCATCGCTTGCGCGCCGCAAGCTTCGCGCCGGGTGCGGCAAGGTAGGTGCCGACGGTTTCGCCGTCCGCGATCTTCGTGAGGACGCCCTCGTTGAGACCGGACGCGATGATCGTCGAGGTGGCGGACCGTGCCGCGAGTCGTGCCGCGGTGAGTTTCGTGCGCATGCCACCGCGTCCCCAGTCGCCGCCGTCGCCAGCGAGCGCTTCGATCGCGGGGTCGTTGAGGTCGGCCGTTTCGATTAAGCGAGCGTGCGGATCATGGCGCGGATCCGCGCTCATCAGCCCCTCCTGATCGGTCAGAATGACGAGCAGATCCGCGTCGATGAGATTGCTCACGAGTCCGGCGAGCGTATCGTTGTCGCCGAACCGGATCTCGTCCGTCGCGACCGTGTCATTTTCGTTGATCACCGGGACAACCCCGAGCCGTAACAGCGTCCACAAAGTGCTGCGGGCATTCAGATAGCGACGTCGGTCCGCTACGTCGGCGTGCGTCAGCAATACTTGCGCCGCGAGCTTGCCGAATTTTTCAAACGCAAGTTCCCACGCGCGGACGAGCCCCATCTGCCCGACGGCGGCAGCAGCTTGCAGTTCGTGAATGGAGTGCGGGCGCGTACGCCAGCCGAGGCGGACCGCGCCTTCGGCGACCGAACCCGAACCGACGACGACAATCTCGCGCCCGCGTTCGCTCAAACCCGCCATCTGCGCGGCCCAGTCGTCGATCGCCGCGACGTTCAGACCCATGCCGTGCTTCGTCGCCAGTGCGCTGCCGATCTTGACGACCCAGCGGCGCGTGCCGGTGACAGCCTGCCGTACATCCGCGCTCAATCGGCCGCCTCCTCGAGCACGCTCGCGCGCGCCGCGACGATGTGCGTGGCCACCGCGTTCACGAGTTCCGTGCAACCTTTGCCGGTGGCGGCCGAGATGTGAAATACCGGACCCGACCAGTCCGTCGCGGCACGAAACGTCTCCGCTGACTCCGCGTAGTCGTCGCCAAAGACATCGATCTTGTTGAACACCACCCAGCGCTCGCGCTCGAGCAATTGCGCTTTGTACTCACCCAGCTCGCGTGAGATCGTTTTGAAATCCTCGATCGGATCGCGCTCGCCGTCAAAACCCGACACATCCAGTACATGCAACAACAGCTGCGTACGCTCGATATGCCGCAAAAACTGCAAGCCGAGGCCGGCGCCTTCGGCAGCACCCTCGATTATCCCGGGGATATCGGCGACCACAAACGAGGTATCTGCATCGACGGCAACAACCCCGAGCATCGGGCGCAGGGTTGTAAACGGATAGTCAGCGACTTTCGGCCGCGCGGCTGAAATTTGCGCGATGAGTGTGGATTTGCCGGCATTCGGCAGGCCGAGCAAGCCAACATCGGCGAGCAGTTTCAACTCAAGCCGCAAATCGCGCTGATCACCTTCGCTGCCGGGTGTGGTCTTGCGCGGCGCGCGATTGATACTGCTTTTGAAGCGGGCGTTGCCGAGACCGTGGAAACCGCCCTGGGCGACGAGTAGTTTTTCGTCGCTGGCGGTCATATCCGCGATTAATTCGTCCGTGTTTGCGTCGTAAACAAGCGTGCCGGGCGGTACGGGTATCGTTAAATCATCGGCGCTCTTGCCAATGCGGTTTCTGCCCATGCCGGGCTGGCCATTACGTGCTTTGAAGATTCGCTTGTAGCGAAAATCGATCAGCGTGTTAAGGCGCGGGTCCACTTCGAGGTAGACGCAACCGCCATCACCGCCGTCGCCGCCATCGGGGCCGCCAAGCGCGATATATTTTTCGCGCCGGAAACTCAGGCAACCGTCGCCCCCCTTGCCGGCCTGGACACTGATTTTTGCTTCGTCGATGAATTTCATAACCGCAACCGGCTTGCCTGCTTCCGCCACAAACAAAAAACCCCGTATGAAACACGGGGTTTTGCTCGTGCGGTGTGCGACCGGGTACTACGCCTGCACGACACTCACGAATTTACGGTTCTTCGGGCCGCGGGTGATGAATTCAACCCGGCCATCCACCGTCGCGAACAAGGTGTGGTCGCGACCACAACCGACGTTCAGTCCGGGGTGGAAATGGGTGCCGCGCTGGCGCACCAGGATGTTGCCGGCGGCGACTTCTTCACCACCGAATCGCTTTACGCCAAGTCGCTTCGATTGCGAGTCGCGTCCGTTGCGGGTACTACCGCCTGCTTTCTTGTGTGCCATTCGATTCTATCCTCGTTCGATCCCGGTGATCTCTACCCGGGTGTAATTCTGCCGGTGGCCAGCCTGACGACGGTAATGCTTGCGACGCTTGAATTTCACGATGCGGACCTTGTCGCCCCGGCCATGCTCGATCACCGTTGCGGTGACAGCTGCGCCTTCGATGACCGGCGTGCCGATTTCAACAGCATCGCCGTCGCGCAGCATCAGGACTTCGGGAAATTCGATTTTGTCGCCGGGCGCCGCGTCGATGCTCTCGACATTGAGCTTGTCGCCCTCACTGACCCGGTACTGCTTGCCGCCGGTTTTGATAATGTAATTCATAAGATCCTGTCTTCAGCCCGTAGGGGAGGTGTCCGCGAGCGCGCGATTCTACGGAATTCTCCCGCGCTGCACAAGGCGCGAGGTGCTCCTGCCCGGTTTGCCCTGCGCCTTGATTTTGATGGCAATTTTCCGCCGTTCTTGGCAAGATAGCGGCGCGTCGGCAAGACGCCAATCCGCCTTGATCCAGACACCTTATCTTATGTCCGCCACCGCCCCGACCATCGACATCGCCGAAGTACGCGCACTCGTGGCCGATGAGATCGCCGCCGTCGATCGCCTGATCAAGGCGCGTTTGTACTCAGAGGTTGTACTCATCAATCAGCTGAGCCAGTACATCATCGGCAGCGGCGGCAAGCGCCTGCGACCCGTCATTGCGCTGCTCGCAGCAAAGGCCACCGGGTACACCGGCACGCGCCATATCGACGTCGCGGTCATCATCGAGCTTATCCACACGGCAACGCTGCTCCACGATGACGTTGTCGACTCCTCCAAGATGCGCCGCGGACGCGAAACCGCGAACCTCGTGTGGGGCTCCGAAGCCAGCGTACTCGTCGGCGACTTCCTGTATTCGCGTGCGTTCCAGATGATGGTGGATTTGCAGAACATGCGCATCCTGGAAATCCTCGCGGACTCGACGAACACGATTGCTGAAGGAGAAGTGATGCAGCTCGTGAACTGCCACGACCCCGACACCACGGAACAGCGCTACCTCGACACGATACATAACAAGACGGCGAAGCTGTTCGAAGCGGCGGCGGAACTCGGCGTCGTGATCAGCGGCGGCCAGCCACATCTCGAAACGGCGCTCGCGCGCTACGGGCGCCATCTCGGTACCGCGTTTCAGCTGGTCGATGACGCGCTGGACTACAGCGCCTCGCTCGAAGAACTCGGCAAAAACATCGGCGACGACCTCGCCGAGGGCAAGCCCACCCTGCCGCTGCTCTACGCGATGTGGAAGGGTACGCAGGCGGAAGCCGCGATCGTTCGCGAGGCGATCGAGAAAGGCGGACTCGAACAAATCGAAGCCATCTCCGCCGCGATTGAATCAACCGGAGCCATCACGTACACTTTCGCGCTCGCCGAGGCCGAGGCTGCCAAAGCGAAAGAGGCGCTGAGCGGATTACCGCCCTCGCCTTACACGGATGCACTGTGCACACTTGCGAGTTTCGCAGTTCACCGCAGCTCCTAAAAGTCTCAACAGATTTCCAGATCATGTCGGGGTGTAGCTCAGCCTGGTAGAGCACTGCCTTCGGGAGGCAGGGGTCGTAGGTTCAAATCCTGTCACCCCGACCATTTAAAACAAGAACTTACCCGCCACACAGCCCCCCTCCGATCCCGATAGTTTCCGGTGGTGGTGCAGATGTGGTGCGGGAATCGGCCGGTCCGGCCAAGAATCGATCAAATTGCACAGGCGACTACCTGATCGGACTAATTGAGATTGGGGAAAACCAATCGAAGTTCTTCGCAAGCTGCTATTATTCTGTCCGCGCGATCTGGTAAAAGGTGACGGAGGGATTAACTTTTGACCATTGGCTATTTAATAATCCCTCCGTCACCTTTTTTCACCTTTTTTCCTTAGCAACCCTTACCATGTGACGCTGCCTTAGGCGGAAACTAGGCAACTTCGGTCATGCAAGAATCCAAAAAAAGAGCCTAAACCTGAGGCCCTTATATCGCGTTTATTCGATTACGGAGAAAGTGACGCTAAGGATTCATGTCGCTCACGACACAATCGACGGTTCATTAGCTTTACTTTCTTAGGTAGTCCGCCAAGGCCGCAAATCGTCGTCGCGTTTCCCAGGCAAATACCCTGCCGGCCAACCAATTGAACATACGACCGATCAATTTCGGTCGAAGCTTGACCGAGAAAACGTAGGTTAATTCTGACGTACCATCATCGCGATTTTTGAAACGCATCGATGCAGCCCACACAGCGAAAGGCCCTGTTGGTGCCACCATCTGCGCAGACGCCTGCCGCGGGGGATCGTATGAAAGGAAACGCGTACGCATCGCTAGATTAGTTTTCCAACCGCGCCCGCGATTCATGGAAATTGCCCCGACGTAGGGATGCGTTCCGCCACCTTCCACATAGTTGACACTGAGTAGAGTGTCCCATTTAACTCTGACGCTGTGATTGAAAAAAGCTTCAAATGCGTCCGTGCTACTCGCGGGCATAATAAAAATCAGCTTGCCGTGTGCCATGTTAGCCGTACGTGACCGCGAGCCGCTTAGCGAGCATGAAAAAGAGCAAGTGGAAGAACGCGTCGCCGAGCCCCGCACCAAACAATATTCGAACATTGTTTATGTCTACCATTTTCCAATATGCAATGGTTTGCTCAAGCCACCCGCTCTTCAATGGTCGTTGCAATGCCCCATTTGGCAAATTCTGGTTGGAAGTCAGCCAGCTCCAGTTGACCCAAACACGGGTAGGCTCCCCTAGCCGCGACATCGTTGCGCGCTAGTTTGCGGGCCATGAGAATCGCCGCCATGCATGGAATTTCCGGACCATGTCCGGAGCGCGCAGTCAGATGCCACTCCAGACATAATTCGCCGCCATTGCGGCCAACGCCTCTGAGGCTGACCAGCATCGCGCCGCAGTCCGTTCCGAATGCGTCCAGTAATGACGCGACGCGATTCAATGCGCCGGCCCAACGTTCAATCGCCAATGGCACACCGATGCGGCGCATTGCCGCGACCAGCCATAAACCCAGATAAAAGGTGACGGAGGGATTAACTATTGACCATTGGCTATTTAATAATCCCTCCGTCACCTTTTCCTCGGCGGCCTTATGGCGACGCTATGGTGATCCGGCGCCGGCGACGTAACACTCCCGCCAGCGCACCGACAAGCAACACGCTTGCAGGCGGCAGCGGCACCGGCGACGCAACGACGTCAATGAACACGCTCGCGCCGGCCACTCTGAGCGCGAAATCGCGACCGGCGATGGCACCTTCGATCTGCAACAACGGATCGAACGCACCGGTCACGCCCGCCGCAGTCAAAAATTCGATCGACTCGCCCACGGCCGGGACGTAGCCGTCGAGTAACACGAGTTCTACGGTGCCCGCCAGCGTCGCCGTGTCCCGCACGCTGACGAAGTCGGCGCCAGCCGCGCCCCACTCGATTTCGATCGAACCACCGGCCCGCTGCTCGTAGCTGCCGAGGATTTCGGCGGTGCCTATCGACTGACCCGGCGCGAAGCTCCCGGTGTCGAGGATCAGCGCGCCATCGAATGAACGCGTTAACAGCGTACCGCCCGCAATCACAAATGCTTCGCCAGTGGACAGCTCGATTGACTCGCCATTGAAAAAGCCGCCGGAGAATGCAACGTTCGTTGCAATCGCTATCGTATTGGCATCGACCACGCCGTCGATACGGACATCGCCGTCGAGCAGGTTCAGAAAGTCCACGCCAAGGTAGCCGTCGCCATCGACCGTCAGCGTGCCCTGGTTGCGGAATTCGCCAAGGGGCTGCAGGAACTGCGCGCCCTCGACGACGAGCGTACCGAGGTTATCGAACAGCGTGAGCGGTGTCTCGTAGACCTGCCCGTCACGGACGATGAGCGTGCCGTTCTGCTCCGTCAGGTGGTTCTCGAGCGCATCAAACCGGGCTTCCCGGCCCGCGATAATGACGGTCGCGTCGTTGCGGACGATGCCCGCGGTGCCGTTCAGCGCGGTAATACCGAACTCGATCACACCCGGCACAACGATTTCATCGGATGGCGTGGACGCGACCGAGTCACGCACGTGCCAGGTTCTGTCTTCTTTCAGTATCACGCCGTTGGCATGGTTGCGCGAGATCATGTCCGGGTCGAGGAATGCGCCCTCGGCGAACACGAGCTGGCCGCCGTTCACGTCGATGTGCCGCTCGGCAGATTCACCATTCGGCAGCACGATCGTGGTGCCATCGATGCCGATCTCCGTCGCCGCGCCGAACGTCACGCTGCCGCCGTTGACGAATAGCCCGCCTGCCACGTGCAACCCGGCGCCGGACTCAACCACGGTCGTGCCGCCCCGGTTCTCGTAAGACCCGACGGTGTGAAACTGGTGCTGGTCCCGTAGCGTAAACGTGCCTTCGTTGACGCGCAGCGTGTTCAGGTACTCGAAACTTGCGGCGCCGCTCATGACGATATTCGATGCATTCACCGCGAGCGTTGTGTCGAGATCGCTGATCCCGGTGATGTTGATTTCACCGGTGTCCGGATCGGTCGTCCGCTCGAACAACAGATCCCCGAACACGCCGGCGGCTCCAAACACTTCGCTGACCCTGACATCGATCACGGCCGTCGCGGCAGTATTCGTGACGCTGTCGGTATTGGAAAAATACGTGTTCTGTCCGAGCAGTTCCCACGTGCCGCCGGCGAGCGTAGCGCCGCCCTCGGCGTATTCGACGATATCAACGTCGAACTCGAATTCCGCGCCGGCCAGCACCCGGATCGTGCCCGTGTTATTCAGGTTTATCGGGATGATGCGCGCGCCCGCACCCGGGTTGCGCGGGTCGACCGGTTCGCGCAACGAGTTCTTGCCGGAGACGAACTCGATCAGTCCCTCGTTATCGATCATGGCGGTCGCGCTGGATCGCGACAGGGACAGTCCGTTCAGGCGAAGCGTGCCGTTCGCTTCCGTGACAAAATTTACCTGCGCCTCATGTTGCAGGACGGTTTCATCGTTGAACGTGATCGTGCCACCATCGCGCGCCACGAATTGCAGCGATTCCGCGAGGATTACACTGCGGGTCACAGCCGGGTCGGTGTAAAGAGCCAGCGTACCGCCATCGGCTGCGGCGAACGTCCCGGCGCCGACTGCCGGCGATACACCCTCGATGATGCTCGCGGTCACGTTGACCCTGGCATTATCCGGACCGGCTGATTCAATCAGACCATAGTTGCGCAACCAGCCATCGGCGGTCGTGATCTCGAGGCGACCGCCGTTGACCGCACGCAGCACGCCGCTGTCGGCATTCGTCAAATCGGCACTCGCGATCGTCAGCGCACTGTCGTTCGACACAATCGTGCCAAGGTTGAGGAATTGCTCCGAGGCGGTGATTTCGCGCACGCGGATACGACTGCCATCATGTTCGTCAAAGTAGTAATTCGTCGAGAATGTGGCCAGTAAACTGTTCGTGCCGGAAGGGTTTCGCACGTTCTCGAGAAAACTCGACCAGGCCGCCCGGTTACGGAATTCGATGGTGTGACCCGCGCCGTGAAGCAAAAAGCCGGCCGTGATCTCGCCAACCGAATTGAAAACTATGGTCCCGGATCCACCGATCGAGAGCGGCGCATCGGGTTCCGGGCTGTTGAATCCGAGATAACCGTCGCCGATGATCGCACCGTTGTTCTCGACGTCGAGCAGACGAAAACGGCGCGCGTTGTGCAGCGATGGATCTCCAAGCGTATATTGCCCGCCCGCGGGCACGAACAAGCCCTCGATATCGGTGAACGTCGTCGGATCGGCATAGTCTTCATAGGTCCGTTCGAGGACGCCGCCGAACCTCCGCTGCCACAGCGCGGTGACATCTGCCCGCGAACCGCGATCGGTGTACGCACCCGGCGTGATGTCGCTGCGCATAGTCGCGTCCGTCGTCGCCGTACCGATCATCACTACCGCGTCGTTAAGCGTCGCGGGAGCCGCGTGGGTGTCGAGACGGCGCAGGTTAGCGGGCTCCAGCGCGCCGCCGAGAGAATTCAGGTAGGTGTCGATCGACGGAATCGCGTTGACAAGGACACTGTCGTCCCACAAGCCGTCAGTGAGGTCGCCGTCAGACAAGCTCAGGGTTTCGGTGTAGATGTCGAACGCCGCGAGTTCACCGGCAAGTTCGAGTTTTTTGTAAAACAACGGCCCGAGTTCGATCCCGACGAGGCCGAACCGTGCGGATGCGCTCAGGTCGAGCACGCGAAGTTCCATGTAATCGCTGAGCGTGAGGCTCCCCGTCTGCGTGAGCTCGCGCCGCAGCCCGGTAAAATCGATATCGACCTGGACATCGCTGCTGCTGAGCAGCGCGAGCGACGGCAACTGATCCCAGCGCCCGGTGTAGGACGTGACCAACGACACGGAATCGTCCTCGCGCAACAGCACGCTCGCTGCCTCCCCGGTCACCGGGTCAACGAAACTCAGGGTAGCCTCGAGTATCGTGTCGAGACGATTCTCGATTTCATAACCGAGTTCGAGGCCGTATTTTACGTCGATGGTGTCGTACCTGAGCGTGCCGACCTCTGTTTCGCCGCGTTTTATCGGGATCGACTGTCCGGTGAATGAGGCGCCGGCAACCGCGAAGGACGCGATACCATCGAGATCGAGACCGATCCGCGCGAGATCCCCGGTGGTGGTCTCAATGATCGCGCCCTCGGTGACCTCGGAATCCGATATCTGGGTCGCGCCCGGATGACTCACCGCGAATTCACCAAAGCTCTGCAGCGGGTTGTTCGGCAACGTTTTGCGGTACGCGGTGTTGTCCTTGTCGCTTGCGGGTATCTGCGGCAACGTGAGGAAATTGAAATCCGGCAACTCCGGCAGGTTCAGATCGAGGTTGAAGTCGATCGCCGGCAGCGTGATCGTCGGGATGTTGAACGTGAAATCGCCAATCTGGTACCCCGTCAGCGGGTACGCACCATATTCCAGCGATCCGCTCGCCGAACCCTCGATGATGATATCGATCCCGGCATCGAATTTCGGCAGGTTCAGATCGAGGTAGCTGGATGATTCGACGACCGTCGAGCCGGTGAGCGAAAAAAATCGGCCGGCGCGTACGGCGTCCGGCAGCGCGAGCGTCGGGCCGGCAGTGAGCAGTCCGCCGATGCCGTCACCACCGAGTGTCATACCAGCCGACAGCAGGACTCCGGTGCGCCCGGCGTACTCGGTTGTCAGCCTGATCCCGCTGCGTGTGTCGCGGGTGACCTCGGGGACGATCGTGTTTCCGGCTACCGTGACTTCGGGTACGACGACGACGTTTTTACCGCCCGTTATCGAGCCCGCTGATCCTGATCCGCCGAAAGTCGCGATCAGCGCATCGCCACTGTCCCAGCCGTGGCGAATTTCTTCCTGCGCCTCGAATAATTCGAAATCGGCGCGTCCGAACTCCACCGTGTTCGTGCCGGCGAGAACACCGTGCATGATGAGGAGTGGCGCGACCGCCGCCGACTGTTTGACCCATGCCATTAAACTCTCCGCCTGGTGGCAAACGGTGCGCAACAACAATCGCGGGTGCTGAACGCCGGTTTGCCTGAATCTTCGACCAATGTCACGCGATTGCGCCTGGCCATCGGTGCGTTCGGACCGTCCCTGGCGTGTGCAAGCACGCGGGTCGATCATGTGAATCTCACCGGACACCCGGCGGGACGAACGCTGATTTGGCAACCGCCCTGAGCGGTAGCATTCAGAGCTTCAGTTGATCCGGCTCCGGTTCCGGGGACGGACCAAGCTATCCCTCTGAAATTAAGGGTGAATTATAAAATTTCAGGCCACACATGGCTATTAGCTTGAAAATAAACGCCGTTAACGACGATCCAAGTTTGACGTCCTCTCTCGTGCGAGGCCTGGGGTCTGAAAATGACGCTCTTTTCCTGAGTCCGATTGGGGTACGCGGCGTATTGCGAGCAACACCGCTGCATCAAACCGATCGCCGGCCTGGTCCTACCCTGGCCTCGTCACAACGATCGCGGTAGTCAATATCTGGCCATTAGCTACGGCGAGTTGCCGGCCACCCGAGGCCATCTTTAATTCGCAAGGATGAGAGCTTGATCGGCCAACCCCCTATTACATGCAAGCCGAATGCCGTGATGTATTACCGGGCCGCTTTCGTCGCGAAACCCGAGAGAGGCCGGCCAGGGCGTTCAGTGCATCCGCTTCCGGTCACGTCGTCCTCCCGCTCGGGGTGGCCCGCGCACATCGCGCGCGCGCACTGGGGACTCGTGCCGTGCCAGCGGCGAAAGGCACGGCTGAACGCGGCCGGGCTGTCGTACCCGAGTAGTTCCGCAATATGGCCAAAGTGGAGGCTCGAGCGCCGCACGTGGCGCCACGCGAAGTCCGCACGCACCTCGTCGAGAACCTCGCGGAAACTCGTATCAGCCGCCGTCAGGCGACGCTGCAGGGTACGTCCGGAAATGCCGAGTGCGGCGCCGATCGTGTGCACGGTGAAATGCTCGAAACGCAGGTACGCACGGATCAGTGCCTTGACCTGGGCGATCACGGCGGGTCCGCGACCGGCCTGGTGCATCATCGCGCGATGTATCTCCCGACGCGCAGCGCCATCACCGAGACGGATCGCGAGCGTGTGCTGATCGACCACGATTGCGTCAGTGTCCTGGCCGAAATGGACGTGGGGACCAAACAGCTCCACGTAGGAGCGCGGATCCCGCGGTGCCTGCGCCTGACTCAGGTTCGTGCGCACGGGACACCACTGCCGGGCGAGGCTCTCGCGGACGAACACGCACAGACAGGCGAGCGTGAGGTTGATGATCTGGGTGGCACCGTAGTGACCGACGGGCAGAATCGAGTATTCCAGCAACAGTCCTTCCGGATGCCGTTGGCTGCGCAGGGTACCGGCATCCGTGTAGAGCCCGTAGAGCCTGACGAAATCCATCAGCGCATCGCCGATCGTCTCCGCTGAACGCATGATCATCCAGCCGTGCCCCAGCGTCGCGAGCGGCAGACGGCGGGCGTGGATCAGCGCAAATTCAGGACGGCGGCAGGCGTCCGCGGCGAGTTCGAAATAATCGAGCACGCGGTCTGCACGGACGTAGAGATCAGGTTCCTCAAAAGCGCGCAACGGCAACCCGGAATTCGCCACGAGCGGCTCCGGATCCGCCCCGAGTTCCGCGATCAGCTCGCGCGTCCCGGTGAGACTCGCGCTGACGATGACCGGGCTGGTCGACATCGCGCGCTGTCGTTAAGTGCAAAGAATATGTCGTGACATGCAAAGGACTATAGCCCAATCGCCCGTAATATCCATGCCGTCTCGGACCAATACAACAATCACAACGGCTCACAAATCCACTCGGGAGATGCCTGATGAGTACATACGATACGGTGATTAAAAATGGAACGATTATCGACGGCACGGGGCTGCCCCGATTCAAGGGCGATATTGCCATCAGGGGCGGCCGGATAGCCCGCATCGGACGCGTCGATGCCGCGGACGGCGCAGAAGTCATAGAAGCCGAGGGCCTCGTCGTCGCGCCTGGCTTCGTCGATCTGCATACACATTACGACGCTCAGGTGCACTGGGACCCGTACTGCACCATTTCGGGCTGGCACGGCGTGACGTCGGTCGCCATTGGTAATTGCGGCTTCGGTTTCGCGCCGGCGCGCAAGGACCACCGCGAACGGCTCCTGCAGATGATGACCCGCACCGAACAGATCCCCTACGACACCATGGTCGAAGGCATGGGTCTCGACTGGGAGTGGGAATCGTTGCCGCAATGGATGGACCACCTCGATCGGATCCCGAAAGGCGTGAATCTGCTGAGCTATGTTCCGTTGAATCCACTGCTCGTCTACGTCCTCGGTCTCGAGGGCGCGAAGGCAGGACGCCACGCGACGAAGGATGAACTCGGCGAGATGAATCGGCTCATCGACGAAGCCATGGATGCCGGCATGATGGGTTTCAGCTTTCAACGTTTCGGCAAGAACTCTGTACAAGCCGACTTCGACGGCACACCGATGCCGACAGACATCGTCCCCGACGAGACGCTGCTATCGTTCGCCGATCTGCTGGGCCAACGTGGCGATGGATTCGTCCAGCTCCTGAATGCGCAGAACGCGGACGCCGTGAACAACCAGAGTGAGACAGACCGCCTGTTCATCGAGGAAGTCGCTCGACGTACCGGCCGTCCGGTTCTCTATAACGCATTGCTCGCGTCCGACGAACCGGGTTGCGAAACCGTTCATCTCGAAACGATGCAATGGATCGATGAGTGCTTCGAGCGCGGCTTGCGCATCTACGGACAAGCGGTAACCGTGCGCGCGCCGTTCATCTTCTCACTCGACGACTGGAATCTCTATGATTCCAGCCCTGCCTGGAGTCAGGCGACGACGGGCACGTTCGATGAAAAAATCCGCAAGCTGTCCGATCCCGCGATTCGCAAGCAGATGATCGCCGAGGAAGACGACCTCGTAACCACCGGCGTCGGCGGTCCAATCGAGGGGCTCGTGGTGGAGGATACGCCGGAACACCCGGAACTCGCGAAGTACCACGGGCGTTCGCTCGGCGACATCGCGAAAGCCGAAGGCAAACATCACATCGATGCAATGCTCGACATCGGTGTCGCCGGTGACCTCAAGGTCCTGTTCCATACCGCGGATATTGCGAGCACGGATCCGAAAAAAGTCGGCGAACTCGTACGTAATCAGCACATCATTCCCGGGATTTCCGACGGCGGGGCGCACACGCGCTTCTTCACCGGCGGCTCGTATACGACTGACATGATCACGTGGCTCGTGCGCGAGACAAAACAGATCACACTGGAGCAGGCGCACTACCGGCTTAGTTACCTGCCGGCCCAGGCCGCCGGATTCACGGACCGCGGTTTCCTGCGGGAAGGCGCACCGGCGGACATCGTCGTGTACGACTTCGAGAACCTGCGCCGAACGCCGGAGGTTGACTACGAAATCGCGCGCGATTTTCCGGCAAGTGAGTGGCGCCGTGTGCAGCGTGCAGAGGGCTACCGCTGGATCATGGTCAACGGTACCGTCACGTTCAAGGACGGCGAATGTACGGGCAAGACCCCGGGCCAGTTACTCCGTCTGAACCATCTCAACGACCACCAGGAAGTGAAACTCGCCAGCGCCGGATAAGTTTTCCTAAACCGTCTCTGACAGTCTGTCGCCCCTTGGCGGGCCGCGAAAATGGTGAATCCGCGGCCCGCTTCTCTTTTAACCACGACGCTCCCACCCCATGCCTGTAGTTGCCTAAAACTCACTCGAAAGGAACGACGACGCCATGCTAATGTCATGGTGGCTTAACCCACCGACCCCGTGAAAGCGAACAACCATCGCCGATCCCTGATTTTGCACGGGACGAGAACTCGCACGGCCCTTTGATAGTACGCCGGGGTCGGACCAACCTACCCTTTTGATCTAAAAGACAACTTGCTACGAATCGACGTCCAGCGGGCGCTTAAACTGCAATCCACAACGCTGCTCTGGCACGTAAGCTGCGATGCGACGAAAACGGCAGCCCCGGCAATCGCGGAAACGTTTCCGCGTGATTCGTCATCCGGTATGCCTGGCCCTTCGACCGGGCGTTGGGTTTCAAAAATCCCGCTGAATTTTCGACCTAAGCGGGCTCCAGCGACTTGAAAACGAATGTTTTTCAGCTAAATCAGGCGGATAACCTGGTCCGACCCCGGATCCATCATGATTCGCCACGGCTTGCGCAGCATGGCGAGGAGCCCGCGGGGCCGGACGCAGTACTCGTCCACCGCTTGCCCAAGCGCCGGATTGTCGAGGACGCCGGGATCGCCGCTTCTGCATTTTTGGCGCAGGCGTTTGGCGGCCACGCAACGTCAGCGAATTTAGCCATGTGCGCACAACACGGCGGCGAACCCGACGTGAAACCCGGAAAATCTTACATTCATTTGTAGGCTTTTCAGCACGGGGGCGGATACCTGTCGCGATGCCCGGGCGCCAGGCGCGCCATTCCATAACGCAAGCACCCGGCATGCAATTTGCCTCGATGTGGGTGACACATCGAACAAGCAGGCGCGAGGAGGCCATCCATGCTGTCATTGAGACGAACACGACACTACATCCCGTCCATGATTTTCACGCTGCTTATCGTCGGTTCATTGAATCACGCCGCGGCCGCGCCATCTGATCCGGACGAAATTATTGAACAGATGAAGCATGTGTTCGAACCGCCGGAACCCAGAATCGCGGATGTGACGATCACGGTTGTAACCGATACTGGCGCCAGCAAGACCTGGACGGGCCTGCAGGCGCGCAAACCCTTGTCAGACGGGCAACGTTCGCTGTTGTACCTCACACAACCGGAACACCTTAAGGGCACAGCGCTGCTCATCGCGGAATCCGCGGAGTCGGATAGTTCATCCGGTGATGCGATGTGGATTTACCTCCCCGCGCTCGATCGGGTACGCCAGGTCTCTGCGGCTGACGCGTTCCAGCGCTTTCTGCAGACGGATTTCACCTACGCCGACCTCGGTTTTGTTGACCGTCGCGGCCAGACGCGGTTCTTGCGCACCGCCGCGGACGATGGCACAGCAGTTTATGAAATCGAATTCGTACCCGCAGATTCATGGTATTACTCGCGCCTCGTCACACAGGTCGACCCGGAAACCCTGCTGCCGCTAAGGCGGGAGTATTTCGACCGCGCCGATCGCCTTTGGAAAGTACAGACGTTTACCCGGATGGCCGTTGTTAATGAATTACCAGTGCCGCTCTATGTCGAAATGCGCGACGTCCAGCAAAACTCGCTCACGGTGATCGAATACGCGAACGTCGCCTATACGGAAGATCTGCCGGACGAACTCTTCGACGCGGAGAACCTGCGCCGGATCGACGCGGTCCTACAGCAGTAGCCAGCCCGCCGTGCGATTTCGCGCGCCGGGCCGGGGCTCCGCCCGCCGGCCGCGCGTGCTGTTCCCATCCATGTCATCAATCAAACAGGGAGAACCCGTGAAGCGCCCACTCTTTGCACCCGTACGTCGTATCCTGATCCCCGGTATCGCTGTCGCATTCATCTCGCTGGCGCTGTTCATTAGCGCAAACGCCGTGGCGCAAACCGCCAGCGGCGCCGATGGCGATTCATCGCCGGGCGTACCGCCGACCGACGCGGAAATCAGCGCAATCGTGGCAACCTTGTCGGACGAGACCGCGCGCTCCGCGCTGATCCGCCAATTACAACTGCTGCAAAAAGCGTCGAGCGAAGAAGAAAAGGAAGCGACGCTCGAGGGCGGCCTAGACAGCATGGAATTATGGTCGCGTATACGCGAACGCATCGAAAGCTGGTGGGATTCGCTATGGAACATCGACCCGATCCAGCTATTGAAGCGCATCGCCGGCACCGTACTCATACTACTCGCGGCGTGGCTGGCGCGGTATTTCGTCCTGCGTACGGCCGAGAGAATCTTCGCGCGACTGTTCAACGGAAGCGACCCCCACGACGAAGGCCTGGACATCGGCGACGAAGCCTCGAGCGCCGCTGAAGAACGTCACGTCCCGCCGATTCTGCGACGCATGCTAACCGCAGCAATCGTGGTCGCCGCCTTGCTCGCACTGCTGGTCATATGGGGCGGCAACATCGGACAAGCGCTAGCCGACGCCGCAGACACCGGATGGGCCGAATCGGTCGTCGACATCGTGCTGATCGTGGCGTTACTCGTCGGTTTGTGGAATGTGGTTGATTTGCTCATCGTCCGCTCGTTGCGCAAGCACGCACGCTCCGCCGAGGGACAACGGCGCAGCAACCGCCTCGAGACGCTGGCGCCGTTGATGAGCAAGGTTCTGCATATCACGATTCTGATCCTCGGCGTGCTGCTGCTGTTGTCTGAAATCGGGGTCGATATCGCGCCGCTACTCGCTGGCGCAGGCATCCTCGGCCTCGCATTCGGTTTTGGTGCCCAGTCGCTGGTCAAGGATTTTCTCACCGGTATCACCGTGTTGCTCGAGGATTCCGCTTCGGTCGGAGATATTGTTGACATTGACGGTCACGCGGGCACAGTCGAATCAATGGGGATCCGGGTGATGACACTGCGCGATCTGGCCGGAACGGTGTACACCATTCCCTACAGCGAGGTCGCCGTGGTGAAGAATATGACGAAGCTGTTTGCTTTCGCCCTGCTCGAGGTTGGCGTTGCCTACCGGGAAAATACCGACGATGTGTGCGCCGAGTTGACGCAGATAAGTGAGAAATTGCGCCAGGAAGACGCGTTCTCCGCCGCGGTGCTCGAACCGCTCCAGATACTCGGTGTGGACTCGCTCGGCGACAGCGCCGTGACGATCAAAATCAGGCTGAAAACCGTGCCGGGCGAGCAGTGGCGGATCACTCGCGAGCTTAATCGCCGGATCAAACTGCGCTTCGACGAAGCCGACATCGAGATCCCGTTTCCGCACTCCACGATCTATTTCGGGCAGCCACGCGAGGGCACCGCACCGCCGATGCCACTGAAGATTATCGACGGCGAGGCACACCTGAGCGCGCAGGAAGAATAAGCGCGTTCCAGTCGTTCGGCGCAACATTTTCTCCGACGCAAAGGTGTAATCCTCATCACGGCAACTCTGTTTATTATTGGAAGCAAGCTGCAGGGCAAATCAGCGCCCGATATTTGTTTTTACGCTTTCGTGCTCGCCGCAGCGTAAAACGAGGGCTTCGCGGGGTCATGGCGCAAGCCCAGCGCTCTGATCGCGGCACACGCCGCCCCGTACCCGTTGTCGATATTCACCGTAACTATCCCTGACGCACACGATGCAAGGATCGAATTCAGTGCGGTGTTACCGCCGGTCGCGACGCCGTAGCCAACCGAAGTGGGTATCGCGATGAGGAGTCCCGGGTAGAGCCCGCCAAGCACACTGGGGAGCGCTGCGTCCATGCCCGCCGCTGCGATCACAACCGGCAGATCACGAATCTCTTCAACTCTGTCCAGCAACCGCCATATCCCTGCTACACCAACGTCGAAGATTGGTAATGTGGCAACGCCGAAATATTGCAGTGTCCGCATCGCTTCTTTAGCCACTGGCACGTCCGAACTCCCGGCGGTGATCACGCCCACTCGAACACCCCTGTCATCGCGTTCGTGCCAATTGAAAAAGGCCGTGTTCGTGACTTCATCGAAATCGATTCGATCGCGATAGTCCGCGTTTATGCGGCCGTACTGTTCTCGATTGAGATGCGTCAGCAGGCAGCTACGTTCCTGCTCCAACACCCGGCCAAGGATGATTTCGATTTGCTCGTCGGATTTACGCGAGCAGAAGATGGCCTCGTCAAGACCGATTCTTCGTTCACGGTCGACGTCCAGCGTTACTTCATTGTCAGTCATCTGGCGGGTCTCAGGAATGCGCTTCCCATCTTGTACGGCGCAAATGCGATCGGGCCGGAAACGCGGTGCCCGGCAGCCAATCGGGAAATTTCCTGCGTCATTTCCTCACACTCGCGGCCGCTCAATTCGTCGTGCACATCGGCATCGAGTTCGATCACGATCCCTTGCTTGCGGATCCTGCAGCGTACCGCTTGTGCGTTAATGCGTTTGCGCACGAGCTGTTCTGCCGCGTCGATAAAACGAAGGTCGGGCGCTTGTATGGGAATCCCTGTCTCGATCCGGCTGGAGAGGCAAGGTGCCGCGGGCAGGATGGAAATATCGTCCAGACCGAATTCGCGAGCCAGCTGCCGCACCCCGGCCTTGTCGATGCCGGCTTCTACAAACGGATGTCGGACCGCATGGTTGTCAGCGGCCTTGAGCCCCGGCCGCCAATCATTCAAGTCGTCAAGATTCGTGCCCGAGACGATCGAGGCGGTAGTTTGCGCGGCGATCGCCCCGTACAGATTGGTTTTGCAGTAGAAGCACCGATTTGCAGGATTTGCGACGTAATCCTGATCGTCAAACTCACCGGCGGATATAACTTGTAAATGCCACCCGTGGGATGCGGCATGCGAACGAACCCGGGCCGTCGCGGCCACGGGCACGGCGGGCGACACGGCGTGATACATCGTTACGTGCTTACCGCGGGCGTGGTGTGCAGCGTACGCGAGCGTCATGCTGTCGACACCACCCGACACCGCAACCGCGATGGGCGCGGGGATTTCCTGGTTCAGGATCCGATTCAGTTCCTGCAGTTTGCTAATCATTGCTTCGGCTCCCTGGAGCGCGCGGCCGTCAGTATCTCCGCGGTAGCCTGCCGACGTAATTCATCCCGCTTGGCATGGCCTTCGACATCAGCGAATGACGCGATATCCGTTTTCGCGGTCTGCCCACCGGGTCGATCCGCAATCTTGACGTTCGCGCCGGCTTCAGTCTTTGCTTCGCGTCGTTGCAGGATGATTCGATCACAAAGCTGCACCCGAATCCCGATGGTGGTGGTTTCCTGAAAGCAGAGCTCAGACACCGCGTCCAGCATTTCGGGTTTAGCGAGAACCTGCACGTGCGTCGCGTGTCGCCCTTCTTTTGCGAACACGGGAGACTGCATCACATCCAGGACGTACTCGTTCGCGCGGATATGATTCAGTCCAACGGCCAGGTCCTCGGGCGTTTGATCGTCAACTTCAAAATTGATCGCGGCCACGCGATCGCTTGCTGTGTGCTGATCTGCAACATCCGCAAATTCGAGCACCCTCACCACGTTACTGATGCCTTCGAACTTGCGCGTGCCAAATCCGACTCCGGTGCCACGCAAAACCCGTGCGTGAATACCGATGCCGGATCGTGGCGAGAGGTGCTTGATGATTGCCGCGCCGGTTGGTGTCACCCGCTCCCCGGGCAAGCCATCATCGAAACAGGCAAAGCCCTCCAGCAGCAGCGTCGTCGCGGGCGCGGGCACGGGTAACAGTCCGTGCTCGGTCTTCACCCGGCCGCTCCCGAGCGGAATCTTGCCGATCGACCAGCTGCAGGTCCCCTGTGCTTCCACCAGGAATGCCGCCGCGACGATATCAGCGATGGAATCCCATGCGCCGACCTCATGGAACGTCACGTCCTCGACGGCTTTATCGTGGACACGCGCCTCCGCTTCGGCCAGGCCCGCAAAAATTGCGATCGCCCTGTCCCGCGTAGCCCCGTCCAGCCGTGAATTACGCAACGAGTCTCTGAGGCTCGCCCAACGTACATGGTGATGATGCCCAGCCGTCCCCGGGGGCTGAACATCAAATTTGTGTCCGCTGAGAACGCCGTCCGAAAATGTCTTGATGTCGATGCCGACTGTCGCATCGAGGCCGGCATCGCGAATCGCGCAAACAACCCCCTGCGCCAGCTCAGGGCGTAAATCAAGGAGGGCGCCGACAAACATATCGCCGGCAATGCCCCCGACAAGATCCAGGTGAATGTGCACAGTGGCTTAATGCCCTTGATAAATGTGAGGGCGGTTTTCGCTACGCGCTCGCATTGGCTAGTCGTCGGACTTTACACCGGCGCGCCGTCGCTTCAAACCGACCGCAATCGCGAGCGCAACCGGGATCGCAAGGAGTAAACCGCAGGATTCACCCAAATGCGCGAGCTGGTGCAGCACGCTTGCGGGATCGATGCCTTCATGGCCGAAGGCGGCACCCGGGATGAAAGCCAGACAGGCGACAAGCTTACGGTTGTTCATGAATTTCTCCTTCCGGCGAAGACAATCTCCGCCCGGTGATCAGATTGACACAGTAATTTCTGATGCTTGCTCGTTCGTTCTCAAGGTACTTTCGACAGCGGCCTTGACGTCCGTCAGCGATACCCTCGTTCCGTTCTCGCGCAAGGTCTCGCATATTTTTGTCAGGTCATCGTATTCTGCTTTGATACGCGAAAACACACCCGCTTGCGAAATGCGCTTTGCGCGCAATTCAAATACGCGCTCGCCTTCACGCGCGCATACCGTCAACCGCACGCTGAATCGCTCAATCTCGAAGTGTTTGTGCTCGGCAGCGATTATGCGATATCCCCAGGTGCCCAGCTCTGCTCCCAACAGCGCCGCAATGTCAGTTTCGAGTGATTCCGGCGCATCGACGTAGATGACATAACCGGGACGATTCTTTTTCGTGATGCTGGGGATCACCTGAACGTTTCTTGCACCGAGCGCGCTGGCACGCTGGATAAACTCGCCAATAAGCTCACCGGGCACATCGTCAACCTGCGCCATAATCAAAAGCATCGGATCGCTCACGGTGCGTTCATTACCTCGATAGCGAGCTTCGCTGCGATTTCCGCATTGACGTTCGAGCCCGGAATGCCGGAGGAAACGAATCCGGCCCGCTGTGCGAGTTTGCTGGCCTCCTCGGGGGTATGAACGCCCATCGCTGCCGCCACCGCTGCGGGTACGGTGACGTTGATGATGACATTGGAGGCGAGCAGAATCTCGCTTGCCAGCGGCAGCACCATCGGCACCGCCCACGCGATATCCTGACGCTTGCCCTGTGCCACGTCAGGGATAATTTGATCGGAGTAACGCTCGAGTTTGACCGTTTCTCCGTCCACGGTGACTTCGGCGTCGATATGAGCATCGAATGCAAACCACTCCTTGGCAAGCTTGCTCGATCGCCGGGCGCCGGGCCCGATGTGGGTCATGCGGATTGACACTTCCTTGCCGGTCATCTTGCTCAGAAAAGCGCCGAGGCGCCGCTCCACGGTTGTTTTACGCTCGTCGTCCAGTTCGCGGACGATGTCGGCCAGTGCCTTGCCGCTTTCGAGATCGTCGTAAGCTTTCGCCGCACGGCGATAGAGCGCGCGTGCGCGCACGGGCTCGGACGACAGGATCATGGCGTTCGTGATTGGTCCGCTCTTCAGTTGTGCTGCCTTCTTCGCGACGATGTTCATCGCCACCATTGACGTTTCCGGATCGAAGGCGAAGTTGTAACGGCGCTCGCGCAGTGCCTTCGCTACGGACTCCGGCGTCGCGCCCTCTTCCATCAGACATTTCATGGCGATGATCGCGTCGGCGCAGACATGACCAAGCGGCGGATTGACCGGCCCCGCCGACGCACCGGCGATCCCTTCCTCGAACATTCCCATGATTTCCTCAACCGCCATCATGCCGATCACCGACGGTCCGCCGATATCCTTGAGGATAAGCCCGAGATCGCCTATCACCTGGCCGGTCGCATACTCCTGACCCGTGATTCTGACCGTGAGTTTTTCGGGCAGCCCGGCGGTTTCCGCCGCCGTCTTGCCGGCGACGAACGCTGTGGTGACCTTGCCGTGAGGGCCGTACTCCTCGGCAACGTCCGCGTCGGGATGAATAATCTCGAGAATGGCCGCAGCGCCGAACAGCGCAGCCTCGAACGCCGATGGCTTGAAGCCCGCGCCCGCCATCGCATCGATCATTGCCTGCGTCCCGATCCGCGCACCATTCTTTGCCATCGCTGGAAAAATGATGTCTTCGCCGAGGCGCCCGTGTCCCACCAACGGTCCGCCGGAGACTGCGATGTCGTGCCCGCTGATCGGTGAGAGCGTGCCGGCGATCATGGCCTGATGGATTGCCATGACGGCGGCGAATCCCGATACCTTGTTGTTCTTCTTCGAGGTTGGAATGGCCGCGACGCCGCAACGGTCGACCCCCGCAATCATTCTCGCGCTCGCCCCCAGCTTGCGATTTCCCGCGGGGATCCCCACCTGCGCGTTCGTGCCGGCAAAATACAGCAGAACCGCGGAGATCAACGCCGCATTCGCGGTGTCCGCGCCGGCCGCCTTACCCGCGGCGATAGCCTTCGCCAGAACCTCGTCTATCGGCTGCTGCGCGGAATTCGCGAAGCGCAGCTTGATGTCCGTCCCGCGCCTCAGTTCGGCGGCGATCACGTCGGCGACATTAATCACGGCAATATTCAGCATCCCGTGGCCGCCGAGCAGCGCATCCATCATATCGGCCGTCAGCCAGTTGGGATTGGCTCCCGCCCCGGTCATCGCGGCCACCAGTACGTGATCCCTGTGGGTTCGTGCATCGTCGTTCATGTGTTGCCCCCGAAGTTGACTGCGAATGTCCTGGCGTTCCGCACCAGTGTTCGATTGGATTGCGTTTCGATACTATTATAAATATATCCTTATATACTTATATAATAATATTTCAGGTTCAAGCTCAATTGTCGGCTGCGGGCTGACGAGCATCGAGCCGGTTCACTCGAGCGCGTATCGCAAGCGAGCGCATGCAAGACAGTTACGGGAACCCGATGAATAAAACAGATCGACACCTGACGGAATCCATCTTTGAACAGATCTCGCGCATAGGAAAGGCGGTTTCCAATCCTACGCGATTGGAAATTCTGGATTTACTGAGTCAGGCACCGCGCAACGTTGATGCGCTGGCAGCAGCCACGCACACGAGCCAGGCCGGGACGTCCCAGCATTTGCGGGCGCTGCGCGAAGCAAACCTGGTGGCCGCGGAGCGCGACGGCACGTTTGTTCGTTATCGCATTGCGGATGACACGGTCGCGGACTTTTATCGGACCTTGCAGGTGCTGGCGGTATCACGCCTCGCGGAACTGGAACGAATCACGAGCGCATACTTCTCCGGACGGTCTCCGGTGGAACCGCTGGATCGCAGAGCGCTGCTCCGACGCGCAAAAGACGGCGAGATTACGATTATCGACGTCCGCCCGCACGAAGAGTACGTGAGCGGCCACATCCGCGGTGCGATTTCGATTCCCATCGACGAACTGGAAAGCAGGATTGCGGAACTGCCATCGGACCAGGAAATTGTGGCGTATTGCCGGGGTCCTTATTGCGTGTGGTCCGGACAGGCAGTCGATCTGCTACGTGAGAACAACTTTACCGCGACACACCTTGGCGAAGGTGTCCTTGATTGGAAGGCGTATGGTCTGCCGATTTCAGTTGGCATGCGCCAGTAGGGTCGCACCAGAGTGTGTGATGTAACGAAGGAGTATCTGTTCGTGCTGACGCCCTATGCCGATGGCATGACCTGACCGACCAGTGGCGGTCATGAATGACCGAACCCGAGTCGCAATCTGCAACAGGGCGCGCTCGCAACGCGGAAGATGAAGCATATGCGGAGAAACTCGCGCTTTGGATGCATCGATTGGATTTGGACGAGTTTTACAGTCACAGGCTTGCCCGCGGGGGGCATTCGAACCTGGCGCGGTAGCAGATTGTTGTTTGGCGCCGGCCTTGGCGGCGACATGCGTAGCCAAAGCTGGCATGCAGACCTTGCCGGCTTTCCATCGACATCGCCGCGTGACCGTGACGTCCTTGTTCGAACAGTAGCACCGCAGCTTGTGCGGACTGCAATCCCAACTTGCTACGGCCCTGCTCGCGGATTCAATCTCCGCCGCGCTGTGCAGTGCATACAAAAAGGTAGGCCTTGAGCGCCGAGTCTATTGGAACGCTTTCACGATGAACGGCGTCGCCCACCAATCACCCGGCTTATGGACCCGGGCGGAAAACCGCACCACCGAATACAACAGCCTCGATACCTGGATCGCGCCGGCGACATTACTTGAACGCGGTCGAAAAGTTGAATCGCCGCGGCAGCGTGGAACTACGAATTGCCGGGGTGCCGGCGACGGAAAGGGATCGAACGAAACATGAGCTTTGAATTTGGAGTGGCACTGAGTGCGGCAATCGTCGGCATTGGCGGTACGGTCGTGATGGATGTCTGGGCGACCATGCTTCAACGCCTGGTCGGCACACCGGCGACCAATTGGCGCATGGTCGGCCGCTGGCTAGGTCACATGCCTGCAGGTAAATTTCGCCACGAAAACATGGGGGCTGTGGCACCGGTACATGGCGAAGCAACGATCGGTTGGTCGTTCCACTATGGAATTGGTATTGCTTATGGCTTGCTGCTCATCGCCGTGAATGGCGGTGCGTGGTTGCGGGAGCCGACCGTGATGCCGGCAGTCCTCCTCTCGCTTGTGTTTCTTGTTGCCCCTTACTTCATCATGATGCCCGCGCTCGGATTTGGCATTGCCGGATCGAAAACACCGAAGCCGAATGTCACGCGCCTCAAGAGCGTACTGGCCCATACGATGTTCGGGCTGGGAATGTACGCGACTGCGCTGTTGCTCAACACGTGATCGGGGTCGAACCAGGCTATCCGGTTGATCCAACGGGAAAAATCGAGAAATAGGCGGCCTGTGAGTGCTTGAACCGTAATCCACGGCGCTTTTATGGCTCATAGGCTGCAGGGCGATCGGCGCGCCCGCCCGCGTCAATTCCGGAAACGCTTCTGCATTTTTATGCAATCAGCCCAACCATTCCTGCGCAGGCGCATTACGTTTCAACAATCCGCCTGTATTTTCAAGCCAGGCGTGCTCCAGCGCCTCGAATGCGCATTTTTCACTGCCGAATCAGACGGAAAGCCTGGTCCGAACCCGGCTTGCTCAAAGAAACGGCTCCGGATCGATGAAGCGCCGAACCACGTTGCCGGTGATCCGCGCGATGTTATTGTCGTAATGATTGTGCGCGAGCGCGCCGGCCCAGGCGATGGAGCTCATCGCGAATACCGCGCCGCCGTTCGGCGTTTCATAGAACGTGACATCGGCGTGCACCTGAGGACAGGTTGGCCCGGTGATTGCCGTATGCGTGTGTGTCATTTCTTCCTTCATCCAGTGGTAAGCGCTGCTGAACGTATCGGCGCGGGCAACGACAAGCGCATGTGGCGGTGTGCCCAGCGCGAAATCGACGCGGTCGATCTCGGAGCCCGCGGCGCCGCCGCCGACAATGCCGAAATCACCAATGCGTTCGTCTCGCCCTATTCCCTCGAAGACAAACGAAACCCTCGCATCGAAGCTGTCAGAGGTGCGCTCGAAGTACGTTGAGGAATCGAAGCCTTGCGCCGTCATGCCAGTGCCGGCGACGGTTTGCGGTGCGCGCCCCATCCGTCGCCACATGCCGCCGAGTTCGCCGGTGAAGCTCGCGTAATACTCGCCGCCTTCGGCAGCCCACGAGCGAATGCCGTCTTCGGCGCGGCGCACCTCCACGATGCCGGCTCGTTCCGGGTGATAATGCGTACGCCAGTAGAATCCGTTGCCGCCCATGTAGATAAACCGGCCGCCGTTTGCCTGGTACGCTGCGTACGCCTCCATCATGCGCAGCGACGGGTATTCCGGATGCGTGCCCGTCGTGACGCAGCGATACGGCGCAAGCAAGTTGACGCCGTGACGTTCGAGGTCATCTTCGGTGATGACGTCATAGTCGAGATCCTCCGCTTCGAGCCAGTCGGTGATATGCGTATCCGCGGGGAACTGCCACAACGCCTGCTTCGGGGCGAGATCGAGCACCGGCCGCAGTCGCGAGGAGTGGCACACGCCGCTGCCATCTCGATGATGATCGTACATCGACATACCGAAGGCCGGATTCTGAAACAGGAACAAGCCCGTATCGTCCACCACAGTGAATACACCCGTCACGTGCTCGACTTCGGGCCACTCGATAAAAATCAGATGATTTGCGTACGCCCAGTAACTCGCGGTCGGCAGGATTAAGGCCAGTGGCGCGCGCGCCTCGCCGAGCGGCGCGCTGATGACGAACGGCACGAGATATTCGGTGCCGTCTTGCTCGAGTTTCGCGCAGTAAATACCGCTCGGCGTGTCGTCCGGCACGGTCCAGGCGAAGCTTGTGTCCCAGGCGCAGTCATGCAGATCGTCGTCGTGGAAATGAATCGCGCCATAATGCGCTGGCGCATGTTGAAAGTTGTACTCACTACCGTCCCAGTGAACGCCTTTCATTGCGCGCGTCGGTTGATTGACCGTACGGCCGTGACGACGGCCCGCGCCGCGATCGACGATGCGGGTGCCGGCGAAGTCTTCGGCGAAATCCCAGCACGCGATCACATCGTCACCATAGTCCACGCCCGCAGGCGCTGCGAGCAGGACATCGATGTCCTCGACCTTTAATGCGCGCTCGGTCAGCACGGGCGCCTCGAGTTTGCCGTTGTAATGGCCACCCGCGCAGTGCGGCGGCGCAGCAGCTTCGTGCCACGCGGCAAGGCGCAAGGCCTTGCCTTGCGCGGGTTCCAGATCACAGCTTGCGGTAACGTGCACCGCGCGTTCGCGGTGCGGATCCTGTTCGAGCGGACGCTGCAATATGTCAACGCGACCGCTCTGCGGATCATAGCTTGCGGCGACGAATACCCACGCCCGCTCGCGCAGCGGCACGCCGGCGCTCACGACCACCTGACGTTCGTTGTCGCCGAGAACGAGTGACGCGGCGCCATGTTCATCGAGCTGGAGACCCCAGCCGCCGCCCGCGCTCTCGTCCCAGGTGCCGGCGATATGCTGGCGCCGCAAACCCGGGGTGGTCGGCCACAACCATACTTGCACCGTAAACGCACGCGCATGCCAGGCCGGATCGTCGTCGAACTCAACGTACGAGCCCGCGCAAATCGCTTGCGTGAACGCCGGATAATCCCCGGCGAAAGCGGCCGCGACCGGGTATTCCTTGTAGCCAGCGCCACCTGCGGTCGCATCGCCGCACCTGAGCCGAACGAGCGAAGCGCGAAACCGTTCCCCACCGGTCGCGCTCACCTTGAATTCGATCGTCTCACCCGGCCGGACGCTGAATTCATTTGGGTAGGCGAGCAACGGCTTTTCGATTCGCGCCAGCAGCTTCAACTCATCCGGAGCGTCGGCTACCCGCACCCCGGTGCTCCAGCTGCCGTCGGCCTGCAGCGTGAGTCTCCATCCCGTGCTGGCTTCCCAGCGCTTGCGGAACACCGCGCATTGCGCCGCCGGCAGATCGTCGTAGGT
This sequence comes from Gammaproteobacteria bacterium, assembly GCA_965216305.1. GTDB lineage: Bacteria > Pseudomonadota > Gammaproteobacteria > UBA11873. Next base: position 3,344,271 of record OZ244144.1, read on the forward strand.
CTCTCCGGTAACCGCGTAGAGCGGGGAATCCCGGAGCCCGGTTTGTTTGACGATCACGTACGCGCCGTTCGGCTCAGGTTGCGCGATGATGTAGCGATTATCCACGGGCGCCCACCGCAGGATCTTAAGAACATCAAGCAGGTCGGCGCTGTGCGGTCCAAACGGGCTTGCGTGGAATTGCTGGACGAGATCAAGGCGTTCGGAATCGATCGGGAGCATGCGTGTGCTGCCTTTTTTCTGTTGAGGAAGGGCTACAGGATCTTACACGAGGCCAGGCGGCTTCGGTTGCGAGGCCCGGGGCGAGGCGCCCTTCGCGCGCGCCCGGAGGTAATCCGACAACGTCGGAATTTTGTGGGCACTTGATAAAGACAGATCGTCGGCGCGCACTCGCTTTTCCGCGACGGAGGTGAATGAGTGAGATAATGAATCCACTATCAACACCACCCGGAGAATGTCTCATGCAAATAGTCGCGATAGTCTGGCAGCCGAATTCCCGCTGGGAGGCGCTGAGTCACGAAGATAAGGTTGCGTATCTGCGATCGCTTGATGATGTAATCCGTGACGCACGTGCCGCGGGGATAATGACACTCGGCTGGAGTGAAATCGACAGCAGACTGGAACGGGCGCCGGATGAGGGTTTCATCGGTGTATTCGGCATGGATAATGCTGACAGCGCGCTCGCGTTTGAACAGCTTGCCGGCGATGCGAAATGGTACGACTACTTCGACTCCACGAATATCAGCATCAATCTCCACGGTGCCGCTGCGACGGAGCCGAGTCAGGTGTATGCGCAACTCGTTGGTGTGGATTTAAGCTAGGTGGGGTCGGACTAAGCTAGCCCGTTGATTTGGTGGGAGCAATTTGCAGATTAGCCGCCGGAGAGCTGCTTAGACCGTAATTCACCGCGATGCTTTCGATTCCAGGCGGCGAAGGAGGAAATGTCTGCACCCCACCGGATCAGACAACCCGCCGGCTTGCATGGCCTCCGTTCGACCGCACTCCGGGACCTGCCTTACATCCCAACAATTCCGTTGTATTCGCGACCTGCGCCAAATTCTGCAATTCGAAGACGGACGATATCCAGCAAATCAGATTGCTAACCTCGCTCGACCCTGGCGCCCGTCGGAACCGCAATAAACGTGGAATATCGCCATTAATTTCCCAGGTAAACCCTGCATTGGTATCGTGCTGTACACACCAAATGAATCCGGCATTCCGGAAGAAGCGACATAGCGCTTTCAACGCTACCTGAATATTGCCGACGCCATTTCGCGGGGATCCCCTAACGGGATGCCGCCATTTTCTCAAGCCATACCTTGAGTGAGTCAGAATGTGTGGTTTAGCGGCGCGGATTTCTCTTTTGCGAAAAAGCCAGGCACTCAGGAATCAAACTGTAACAATTCGCGTGCGGCTGCCGGGGCACAATACGTCAACTTGCACGATGAAATATGCGTGGAGAAATCTGATGGTCGACAATTACCTGCCCGGCATGGTTGCGCTTTTTGCAGCATTGATCATCGTGGTAGGGGGTGCCTGTATCGCCCGATGTCGCTGCCGCCTTCAGCGTTATTCATACCAAGCGCACTGGCGGGTTTGTTTGTCGCCAGCTATCCGCCTGGCACGACGACATTACGAACCGCCTTGCAGCGCTGAAGCGGGTACGCGCCGTGGTGGCGCACCAGAGTTGACGGTGGACCCGGGCCCGGCGGCAATGACGATTTTTGGCTTAAACAACGGAGCAGGAAAATGGGATTGAAGCAATACGTTTGTGGTGTGATCGTTTTAATTCTCCCGATTGTCAGTCCCGTCGCGTTCGCTGTCGAACACACCTTGGACAGTTCGAATTTCGCCGAGATCAAATTTGAAATACCGGGCGCACCCTCCGACTTCACCGTCACGCCGCATCTAATGTTTTTTCAACTGGGAGGAAGCACCTCTGGAACGCTAAGAACAATCGAATTGTTCGACGGCGCAATGGAACTGACCGCTTTTGAGAGCAAGCTGCAATCCGGCGGCATAACTGCATTTGTAGGGTCACTCGAGTTCCCTTCATTAAATGACCTTACGCTTATATTGCCGCCTGTCGATTTCACACCGATCGTCGAGAAAACGATCCTGGGAGCGATTCGTGTGCAGGTTGACGGCGGTAGCCACTCGTTCAATTCAGACGAAACACGACTGAATTTGTTTGACTGTCTGACGGCAGTAGATGTTTGCACGAGCGCGGGTTTCAGCCCGCAGCCTCTAATAACCAGCATTGAAATTAAGGCAAGAAGCTTCCTTTCGAGCCCGCCCTACCCGGTTCCTGTACCACCGGCCCTGCTACTGTGCTTCTTTCCCTTGGCTTATTCATGCTTTCGCAAACGGCGCGTCAATCCGATGCGGTAGCGCAGATCAGCAGGAAGAAAGTTCGGACACCGACGCGCCCATTTTTCCCCGGAACGGACCAACTACACGCGATTGGGAATGGGGACGTCACCTGAGGAATCCCCGTGAAATCCTGAACAATTACAAAGCCATACGCTGATTATCAAAAATGAAGGAATCTGCGTGCGACCGCGGTGCTTTTTGTCGTGGTTGCAAGTGATCAGCTGATTGTCGAACAACTCGCCATTGGACGCTGCGATCGGTTGCCGGCGCGGCACCATTCACACGGCTGCGCGGTTGGCCAACTCGAATATGGCTCCCTTATGGGGATATCTCCATTAACCTCTCACTTAAACCTTGCATCGGTTCCGCGCTGTGCGCACCATATCGATCCGGCCTACCGGAGCAGACAACATGGCACTTTCAGCACACAGCAACGAACTGCTGGCCGGTTACGGCGACCGCGAGGATGCAATGCGAGCCTACCTCGAAGCCGGCGCAGCACGCGCGGCGGCACTCGGTAATCGTGGCCCGGTTCGCTACGGCGACGACGGCCGGCTTGCCGGAGATATCCTCGAGGCGTACTGGCGTACCGGTTTTTATGTCTTCACCGGCGTGGTTCAGCAAGCGGAGCTGCACGAACTCGAAGCCGATCTGAACGCGATGTGGGCGCGGCTGCCGGTGACGGAGGGAGCGGACACCGATGCGTCAGGACAACCGCCACTGACGGCTGAGAATGAAGCGCCTACCCTGTTCTGGTCCGCCCCGCTCGCCGATCCGTTCGGCGGTACCGAGCTCGCGAACGGCCGCCACCCCGCGCGCATGTTCGAACCGCAAGCCGCGCCGCGGGCACCGGCAAAGTCGGTGTACCTGATACTCGGCATCCTGCAGTTTTCCGATGCGTGTCTGAGACTTTACGGACATCCCGATCTGTTGCGCATCGCCGCAGCCGTCAACGGTGACGACTTCACCCCGTTCAATGAAGCCCTGTTCGTGAAGCAACCCGGGATTGGCGCGTCCGTCGCCTGGCACCAGGATGGGGTCACCCACTGGGACAGCCCCGACCTCGATCCCGGCACGCATGGCTTCAACTTCCAGGTGCAACTGTATGGCAGCACCGCGGCGAACGCCTTGTGGGTCGTTCCCGGTTCGCATCGTCACGGCAAACTCGATATCAAGACGATGGTCGAACGCGCCGGCAGCGACCGCTTGCCGGACGCCGTGCCCGTGCTGTGCGGTCCTGGCGATGTCTCCATCTGCAACCGGCAGACCGTACACGGCTCGTTCGCTAACGTGAGCCCCGATGCGCGCGTCTCACTCAATCTCGGGTTTCACCGCCGCCGCTCCGTGCTCGGAATTGAAGCCGGCGGGGTGCACAACGACGTCGCCGTCTACGATGATGCCCGGATCCGCCAACGCACCCGCGTACTCGGCTATGCCATCAACGCGCGGCGCACGCATTACCCGCACGAAGCGACGGTTGACTACGCACCGCTGACCGACACCCTGCACGAGTACTGCTGGAACGATCGCGCTCGATCCGATCTGCGAGATTACAACGCGCTGGACCTGAGCATCTGATCGTTGTGCGCGGTGTCGTCGGATACGGGGACATCTCCTGAGGAATCTGAACACGTACAAAACGGTAGTTTAATTATCACGACGAAGGAACCTGCGCGCACGCGCGGTGCTTCCTGTCGAGTTCGCACGTACCTGCTGATGGCCAGCCAACTCGCCGTTGGACGTTCCGAACGATTGCGCGCACCGTACGATTCACGTGACCACACGGTTGCCTAACGTGAAAGTTGTTAACGCAATTTTCTAGCGATCACTTAGGGGATGCCCCAATTTCTGTCCCCATTAGTTGTAGTCCCTAGACCCCGAGCACCTTGTACGACACCGGAAACCACTGGCTCTGATCGAACGGCTTTACCTGCATCGGGCGTAGCGCATCGAGACTTGCGACGATGTCATCGCGAATAAAGATCGCGTCGCCCTGGTAGAACGTACCGCAGTAATACGTGAGATCGACGAGGTCGAAAAAGCTGAAGCCGTGTTGCGCGATTGCGTTGGCGCGCGGCAGGAACGTCTGGTTTGTAATTTCAATGACGACGACGGAAGCGTCGCGCAGCGTCCGGGCCGCGCCTTCGATAATCTGCAACTCGATGCCGTCGACATCGAGTTTGAGCAAGTAAGGGGTTGCCGCACCAAGGCCATCGAGCAGGGAATCGAGCCGCGCTTTCTTTACCTGCGTACAACTCACAATCGCCGGGTCGTCATCGGCCGATTGCGGCTCATCGCGCAGTTGCGAATGCGTTACCTGGCCAGTGCCGTCACGGCAAATACCGATTTGCCACGCGCTGCCGTCGGAGTCCGACAGCGCCACCTGATGCAACTCGTAATCAAGCTTGCTGTACGCCTTGTGGATGATGTCGAAATAATTATCGACGGGCTCGAACAGGTGGTGTTTTACATCGGGGAATACCTGCATCAAGCCGGCGGTTCCATGCAGGATCCCGACATCGAGAACACATTCAACCGGAACACCAAGGGCGCGCAACGCTCTCAAAGAATCGGTAACCTCGGGAAGGCGTTCAGGTATTGGCATTGCGTGCTGTCCTTTTGATGTTTGTCCCGCACTGTAGCGAAACACTGGAACTCACCTCAAGCGGAGCCGGTACAGATCAGGTACCGTTTGACGTCACCGGGGTGATTTTCGCGACCGGAGTAGGCAGCAATGCGTCAGCAGTATGCGTCGCGTGCGGCTACGTTAACGGTAGCGGTAGCGGTTCAAAGTGCCGGCTAGATTGCGAATATCGACTCCTCCGTCGTCGAGTAGTCCGTCGCAGCGTACAACGCGGTCAGACACACGGCACCGCGATTGCGCAGTGCCATCGCGGTCCCCGGAAACTTAGCGTGCTTTCTGCACCTTGGCGGCCGGGCACCGCGAGCGACTCGAACCTGACAACATGGACGACGCGGCCATGCGGGGCGCTCCCCATTAGCGGTACTCGGGTTCCCGCCGGACGTTCGCACGCGCCGCGTCCGGCGGGGGTCGAACAACTACCGGTCGCGGAACGCCGGCATGACTTCTTTCGCGAAACGCTCAATCGAACGGTTACACGTCGCAACATCCATGCCGGGAAGTTGCATGTCCATGACGAAGTCCGTGCAGATAAACTCATTGCAGAACGCATCGAGTTTCTCCCCAACCTGATCCGCGGTGCCCACGAGAAACACATCCTTGAGCACGGAGTCACGGATATCCCGTGGTTCCTTCACCGGCAAGGGGGCGTCGTCGCCGTCCGCGTCGTTCGCGCCTTCGAGTATGTCGTGGTAGAACTCGAGCAAGTGGAACAGGTGATCCTGACATTCGTCCCAGGCCTGATCTTCGCTCTCGGCAATGTGCCCCATGCGCAATTGCGCGATCTTGAAATCGTCCGGGTTGTGACCTTCCTCTTTCAGTGTTTCGCGATACAGCGGCGCCGGGTCGGGACCGAACGTTGCCATGAAATTGTGACCGGCTTTCGCCGCACGTTTGATACCCTTCGGCCCGCGCGCACCAACCCAGATCGGCGGATGCGGTTGCTGCACGGGTTTCGGCGACAGGTGCAGGTCTTCGATCTGGGTAAATTCTCCCTTGAACGTCACCCGGTCTTCCGTATGAATGCGTTTGTAGATATCGAGCGCTTCATAAAGTCGGCGCGCCCGGGTGGAGCGATCGAGGCAGAAGGATTTGAACTCGTGGTACGAGTACCCCTGCCCGACCCCGAAATCAAAACGACCATTGGAAATAATGTCGACGCTCGCAACGTCTTCCGCCACCCGTACCGGATGGTTATACGGCAGCAGAAGAATAAACGTCGCGATCCGGATCCGGTTCGTCTGCGCGGCGATTGCGGCAGCCGTGGTCAGAATCGACGGGTTGTAGCCGTCTTCCGTAAAGTGATGCTCGGTTAACCACACATGGTCGTAACCGAGGTCTTCGGACATTTTGATCTGCGCCAGGATGTCCCGGTATAAATCCGGAAACGGCCGGCGCCATTGCAACGGGTTGCGAAAATCTTCCATTAGTCCAAAACGCATCGATTTATCCCTCGTAGTTCAATAGTGGTGTTGCAGGCAGCGCAACAACGGCGTGGTAGTCGCCGTTGTTGGTCGCCCGGTGTTGTTCGGCGTCTAACGCGCCTACTCGATTATCAGCCCCTCGAGATCGCCCTTTTCCCGCCAGGCCGCCAGCATCCTGAAAAACGGTACCGGACCTTCGGGGTACTGATTATCGATAAAACTTTGCCCGGTATTCTTGCCCTCGACGTTGTAATACCCAGGCGTGCACGATTCCTGATACTTGCGCATCGGGCCCGGCGCGGATACGAGGTCGACATAAGCCGCCTCGGCTTCCGCGCTTGCTTCAATCGATGTCGCACCGCGCTCGACGACCTCGCGCACAAGATACGCTGCGTGCTCAGCCTGCCCGCGCGCTGTGTACGTGTAGTTGAATGCGAGCCCCGTTTGCGTCAGTCCCGTGTGCAGGCAGTTCGGAAACCCGTGACTGAGAACGCCGTGGAACGTGCGCATCCCGTTCGCCCACGCATCGCTCAGTGTCTTGCCGTCACGCCCGTAGATTTCGCACTCCGAGCGTCGCGTGTAGGACGTACCGACTTCGAAACCGGTAGCGAAGATCAGACAGTCCACCGGGTACTCGACCCCATCGACGACGACAGCGTTCTCAGTGATGCGCTCGATACCCTTGCCGTCGGTGTCGACGAGTTCGACATTCGGCAGGTTGAATGCCTGCAGGAATTCATCGTGAAAGGCCGGACGTTTGCACCACTGACCGTACCATGGTTTGAGCTTCTCGGCGGTGTCCGGATCGGCGACGATCTTGGCCACGCGCTCCCGGATCTCGTTGCCTTTCTGATAATCGGCGACTTCGCGGATCAGCGCCTGGCGTTCGGCGGATACGTTTGCTTCATCGCCCGTATCGAGGATGCGGTACGTCAGTTTGAAAAAATCCGTCCATTTGTCATTAACGAGGTCCGTTTCCACCGGCAGGCCGGCCATGATCGAGCAGAAATTTTCGTCGCGTTCCGTCTGCCATCCCGGGTGCAGCGAGTTTGCCCAGTCGCGATCGGTCGGCCCGTTGTTGCGTTCGTCGACCGAAGCCGGCGTGCGCTGGAACAGATATGTGTGGCGCGCGGCCCGGCCGAGATGCGGCAGCACCTGGATCCCCGTCGCGCCGGTGCCTACGAGTCCGACGCGCTTGTCGGCGAGGCCGGTCATGCCGCCGCTGCTGTCGCCGCCGGTGTAGGAATAATCCCAGCGGCTGGTGTGAAACGCGCGCCCCTTGAACGTATCTATGCCCGGGATCGAAGGCAACTTCGGCCGGTGCAGGGGGCCGCTCGACATGACGAGAAAGCGCGCCATGAAGACATCGTCACGATCCGTCTCGATCCGCCAGCGCCCCGCGTCCTCCACCCAGCGCGCCTCGCGCACCTGAGTCTGGAAACACGCGCGTTCGTACAACTTGAAGTGTTTGCCGATCCGCTGCATGTGGGCGAAGATTTCCGGGCGGTGAGCATACTTTTCCCGCGGCATGTAGCCGGTTTCTTCCAGCAACGGCAGATAAATATACGACTGCGTATCGCATTGGGCACCGGGGTAGCGGTTCCAGTACCAGGCGCCGCCGAAATCGCCGGCCTTCTCGATGATGCGGACATCGCTGATGCCGGCTTTTTGCAACTCCACTGCGCACATGAGACCGCCGATGCCGCCCCCGAGTATTACCGCATCGAGTTCCTCGCTGATTGCTTCACGCGTGAATCCGGGTTCGACATGCGGATCGGCATCGAATTCGGCAAACTCACCGGCCACTTCCACGAACTGTTCGTTGCCGGCATCGCGCAGGCGCTTGGCGCGTTCTTCGGCATATTTCCGTCGTACCTGCGCCGGGTCGAAACCCAACACCTGCGGGTCTAACGGGTCGCGCGCGGTCTGATCGTGCCCGGACGTACTCATTGCCCGGACCGCCGGCAATGCGCTTGCGCTCTGCAAGCAAATGCTGGCGACGGATTCGCCCTGCACCGACAAACACCATGCGTTTCGATTTCCGCAATACGGGCGCGCACAAGCGCGTTACTGGCACCGGCTACCATGTTCGAATCTCTCCTTGGATCATGAATCCACACACCGTGAATTGCTGGTCGATGTTTCGGAAGGACTGGAGCAATCGTCGTGCCAAACGGGGGGCAATGGATATCCCGCTGATTTATCGATGATTTCTGAATGCCGAATGATCGAATAGACGTTTCGGGTGTATCGTTCTGTTTCAGAATGAAACAAACTATGCCCTCGCCTGTTTCTGTTTGACACATCGAGAACATGAAAATCGACAACCTGCTACTCCCGGACGACGCGCAAATCGCAAAGTTCGATCGCAAGTCGGTCGCTGATGCGTGGCTGAAATTCGTCGCCGGCGAAAATCCGGCGCTGCACCACGTTCGCGATGAGATCGTTGAATCATGGCGACGCAGTGCCGCTGCGGGCCTCGCGGCGAAAACCCATTACCCGCCGCATATCGGCGACGCGGATGCGCTCGAGGTCTTACTGCAGGAAAACGCGGCGCTGATTGGGGCGACGAAAAATACCTGGGAGTTGCTCTCGGTCAACCTGCTGGAAAGCGAAAGTCTCGTCGCCGTGACGGACGCGAGAGGCCGGATCCTGCATGTTCACGGCAATCCTGAGCTCGTACGCGCCGCTACCAGCAAGAACGTCGCCCCGGGGTTCGACTGGAGTGAGCGTGCCGCGGGCACAAATGCCATTGGCACCGCGCTTGCGCTCGAACACCCGACGATTACGCGGACCGCCGAGCATTACCTGGCCAGCGCGAAGATTTGGGATTGTGCCGCGGCGCCGGTACGGGATCTCACGGACGGGGAAATCCTCGGTGTCCTCGATATCGCGAGTGTCGGCGAATTGAGTCCCTCGCATGCTCTCGGTTTCGCGATCACGGCCGCGAAGCAGATTGAACACGCTCTGCACTCAATCGCGCTCGGGCGAACGATCACATTACTCAGCTGGTATCGCGGCATCGAGGCGCGCTTTCAGAATACCCCCGCGCTGCTGCTGGATCAGAAAGGACGCGTAATCGTCGCCAACAAACGGGTTTACGAAGCGCTCGGAACCGCGCCGGAAAAATTTGCCATCAGCGGGACCACGCCGGTGGTGCCCGACGGCTGTAATTATGCGATCGCGGAGACGATTCGTAACGAGTGGGTGGGGGATGAAACGCGCGCGACGGATACTGCCGGATGGGCCGGCGGAATTGTTCTGCTCTCGATCGCGAAAACACCTGTGCGGGCAATCGGGAGCGAAGCCGTGATTGCAACGCGAACAACCCCGCCCGAGTTCGCCCACGTAATCACCGCTGATCCGGCATTCATGGACTGCATCGATGTCGCGGCGCGCATGGCGCAATCGAACGCGCCCGTGCTGCTAACCGGCGAGTCCGGCAGCGGCAAGGAGCTGTTCGCCGCCGCGATACATGCGCGTTCGTTTGTTGCCAGTGGCCCTTTCGTCGCCGTTAACTGCGGCACCCTGTCGAAGGAACTTGCCGTTTCCGAATTGCTCGGATACGAGCCGGGTGCATTCACCGGCGCCTCGCCGCGCGGCCATGCCGGCAAATTCGAACAGGCTGACGGCGGAACAATCTTTCTCGATGAGATAGGCGAACTCTCCAGCGACGTGCAGGTGCACCTGCTGCGCGTGTTGCAGGATAACGTCGTGGTGCGCGTTGGCGGCAACATCGAGCGCCAGACCCACGTTCGGGTGATCGCTGCGACGAACCGCGATCTCGAGACCGAAGCCGAAGCGGGACGCTTTCGCATGGACCTGTATTACCGCCTCAAAGTACTGAACCTCGCATTGCCACCATTGCGTGAGCGCGCGAGCGATGTGGCGCTGCTGGCCACGCGCTTCATCCGTCGCCTGCACGAGAACTACGGCCTCGGAATAAAGACCCTGTCGAACCGCTTGCTGCGCGCGATGCAGAGTTACCATTGGCCGGGCAATGTTCGCGAGTTGCATGGCGTGCTCGAAAGAATGTACATCCTGAGCGGGAATCCGATCCTGACCCTGCAGGATCTGCCCGATGATATCGGCCGCCTCGTGCCGCATGTACTGGAGCCGCAGCCGAACGTCAGCGCCGAGGTTAAGCTCGACGAGCTGGAAGCGAACGCGATCCGCAACGCACTCGCGCAATCGAATGTCACCCTGGCTCAGATCGCCCGGCAACTCGGGATCTCGCGCACCACCTTATACCGTCGCATGAAGGCTTACGGCATCGAACGCCCGGAGCAAAATCCGCACTGAAGGCATTGCCGCTGTCGCCATCAGGCGTTACCGGGCTGCCCGGGATTTCCGTCATGCCCACCGGGATCGCCGGCGGCACTGAACGGCGTTTGCCGGTGTCCGTCCGGATTGATCGGGCGCGAAACGATCAACCGCGCGCCATCGCGTAGAACTCGCTGTTTGGCCGCATCGAGGTGAAGTTCGCCATGCGATTGGACAAACCGAAAAACGCCGTGATGCCGGCGATATCCCAGATATCCTCTTCGTCAAACCCGTGCCCGCGGAGAGTTTCGAAATCCGCGTCGCTGATCGACTTCGCGTCATTCGACACCTTCATCGCGAAATCGAGCATCGCCGTTTGTCGCGGTGTGATGTCCGCCTTGCGATAGTTGATGGCCACCTGATCGGCAATCAGCGGGTCCTTCGCATAGATGCGCAGGATCGCGCCGTGGGCGACCACGCAATACTGGCAGTTGTTCTCGTTCGAGGTGGCCACGACGATCATTTCGCGTTCCGCCTTGCTGAGGTTGCCCTCACGGTCCATCAGTGCATCGTGAAAGGCGAAGAACGCACGAAACTCCTCTGGCCGGTGCGCCAGCGCGAGAAACACGTTCGGTATGAAGCCGGCTTTTTCCTGCACGGCGAGGATACGCGCCTTGATGTCGTCGGGCAGATCATTGATCTCCGGTACCGGGTACCGGCTGATGGGTTTGTCGGACATAAGGTAATGCTCTGTTGGTTTAATGAATGTGTATCGTTGCACGTTGACCGCGATGCGTGCGCGGCGCAACTTGCGTCGCTACACGCGGGCCGTTCACGGGTTTCCCGACGCGGAGCGTCGATTCTTCGCGGGCGTCCGTTTCGGCCCACGGGCCATCCGCGGCGCGCTGGCCTTGCTCATCGCGCAAGCATAGACCGTTCGGCCAGCCTGATAGAAGCATGCCCGGGCACCGTGGTGAAAAGCGCCGGGGCACGCACGCAAGCGGAACTCGACGCCGCCTCCGCTCCGCGGCGGACACCTGAAGGGTTCGTCGCCCGGGTGGCGAAAAGCGAATGGAAACGCCCCGGGACCGCCGGATCCCGCATAATCGGGCGACCGGGTCCGCACCGATCGCATTGCGCGCTCGTGCATCGGCGGACAACATACATCTAACGAGGAATCAGCTATGGACAAACCAGTGTGTCTGGTCATCGGAGCGGGTGCCGGGATCGGTGGCCATGTAGGGAAAATCTTTGCACTCGACGGCTACCACGCCTGTCTGTGTCGTCGTACCGATGGCCGCGGCCTCGATAAAATCGTCAATGACATTCAGGCCGCGGGCGGTGATGCGACGGGATTCCTGCTCAATGTTGTCGAACCTGACAGCCTCGAAAACCTGATCGAGAACATTGAGAACGACATCGGCCCAATCGAGGTTGTCGTGTATAACCTCGGCGCCCAGGTCGGCCATCGCGCGCTTGCGGACACCTCGTACAAGACGTTTGAAATGGGCTGGCGACTCGGCACGTTCGGACTTTACCGCCTTGCCAGCCACGTGTTCCCGCGTATGGTCACACGCGGCGGCGGCACGCTGCTGGTGACATCAGCCACGGCCGCGATGCGGGGTAATGCCGGCCAGGCTTCACACGCGGCAGCGATGGGCGGCCGGCGTATGTTGTGCCAGTCGTTGAATGCGGAATTCGCGGCCCAGGGTATCCACGTCGCGCACATCCTCATCGACGGCGCAGTCGATGCACCGGACACGATCGGCAAAATGCTGGGGCCGGAAAAATTTCAGGCCCTGCGCAAAAGCAAGGGGCTCGAGCACGATGGTCTGATCCTGCCGGAAAAACTTGCCGAGACGTATCTGCATCTGGCCCGGCAGCATCGTTCTACCTGGACGCACGAACTCGATATCCGCGCGTATACCGATCTTGCCTGGTGGAACCATCGCGGTAGCGGTCAGGACTTCTAACGCGAATCCTGACGTCGCAAACGCGCGCACCCCGACGTCATGCGACGAGTCGTTGAGAACCGTGCAAGTCGCGGTGATGGTTGCGTGAGTGTCGGGCTTGCACGGTTTTACGTTCGGCCGCCTGCTAATCTTGCATCGATCTATCGACTGCCTGAGGGAACAAATCATATGTTTACATTGCACAGGAAAACGCTCGTCACGCTCACGCTCCTCGCGGCGGCCTTTGCGCCGCTGGCGCTCGCTCAGGGCATGAACCCGGCAACCGGCATGGACTCCGCGCAAATGCAGCTGATGATGGAGAACGCGCAGAAGATGCAGGCTTGTATGAGTGAGATAGACGCCTCGGCGATGGAGGCGATGGCGCGCGACGCGCAGGCCGTGCAACAGAAAATCAAGGCGCTGTGCGCCGCCGGCAAACGCGAACAGGCATTGTCTGATGCGATTGCCTACGGCAAGCAGGTGAACGCCTCACCGGAAATGCAGAAGATGCAAGGCTGTCGCCAGTACATGAAAGGAATGATGCCGAAAATCACGCTGCCCGATGCCGGGACTAAGGATGGTTCGCACATTTGCGACGAGTAATGCGCCGGCGTTGACCGCGCACCCGGACGTGTCCGGCGGCGCCGTGCAGCGCAACGGGAGCCGGCTCGGCAACCCGCGCGGTGCTGCAACCGCGTCAGTGGCGCGCACGTACGTCGGTCTCCATTGCGGGACGTTCAGCGCCAGCGTTGATTGATCGCCGCTGTGCGCAGGCTGTTCGCGTGACAACGGTGTCGCCGTCGGGACTCCGCCGCGCTGCACGGCGTGTTGCGTAAGCGCGCGACGATCGGGCGTACGCTTACGTTTCCGGTTGCGCGCCCGTATCCTGCCGCGCCAACACTGCCGCACCCTGTCCCCAGCCGTGGTGCCCTTCGGCCCAGGCCAGTTCTTCAGGCGTCGACTCACGTCCGAGGAGCGGGTTGCGGTGCGGGAAACGGCCGAAGCGGCGAATCACTTCGCGGTGCGCCTCCCCCGCCTCGACGCACGAATACATCAAGGCCTTGAAAGCCGGCGGCGCCACCGCATGCAGTTCGCGATAGCCGGCGACACAGAAATCCTGTAACGCGAGATCCTCCGCATGCTCGAATGGCATGTACAGAAACACGCGCTCGATAAGACTGAGCGAAGACACGGCCGCGGCAGCGCCGAGCACCCGCCCGGCAACGTCCCGGGCCGCGGCATCGCTGGCGAATGCGGTGGCCTGGCCGCGGTAGATATTGCGCGGCAACTGGTCGAGCACCACAACGAGAGCCACCGCGGCGTGCGGGTCCTCGCACCAGTGGTGACATCCACCGCGACGAGCGTGTTCAACGAGAGCCGCGAAGCGCGCGCGCAGCGCCGCATCGAAATCGAAATCGGTTCTGAACCAGACATCGATGCGCGCGGCAAGATACGCCGGGTCGTCGAGCGACCCGTCGCCGAACCAGAAATCGCGCACGGCCTGCGGCTCGAGGCTTGCGGTGTCGTGCGCGGCGTCGGCTACACCAGGCGTTCGCTGCTTACTCATCGGACGGGCTCCCGCGGTGCTGATTTACCGCCGTGTGTGCGTCGCGGTGAACGACCCGCGCCGACACCGCAATGAATATTCGCCACCGCACCGGACAACCCGGCACCGGGACTATCGTTCGGCGATTACGTTAGCACAACGGTGACCGGCTGCGATCCCGTCGCAACGGCCTCAATGCACGAGCGTGTGGTCAGCGGGCATCGACGCCTCCGCGGTCGCTGCATCGTGCACCAGGCGCTGCCATGCCGCGGTAGCCTGTGCGTAGACATTCATCTCACCATCGCTGCCAAAACGGTCATCATGCACGGCCAGTGCTTCGAGCATGCGTATGACGAGTTGCGCGAGTTCCGCCGACGGATGACACATGAATTGCGTCATCAGCCGGATATTGCTCGCGTGCAGCGCTTCAATCGGCACTGCGTTCGGATCAGCGCCGTCATGAACGATATGTTTAAGGACACATTTACGCGACATAAGGAAAGCTCCTTGCTACAGAATGTTGAATGACGCTCACTGGCGTTGGCGGGAAAGAGTTGTAGAGGCTCGGGCCGGCGGCACGGTTCGCGCTTCAGCCGACGCGCTTTCAGCGGCAGTGGATTGACACGTCCGGCGCACGAAAGCCTCGTCCGGTGCGTGCACGCCGATGTTCGCGCGCAAACGCGCGGCGATATCGTCGTAGTCCGGCGAGGCGTATTTCCATTCGTCGAGCGGAAACGCCTCATAGTTGAATCCGCTCAGGCGCGATGGCGACAGGATCGAGACGCCGAAGAAGGGATTCCAGAATTGCACGTGCAATAACGCGCGCGAGGCGAAATAGTGATGAAACTGCCCGGCCGGATCGAAAATCCGCACTTCCCAGTAGCCGAACGGACGCGCGCTGCCCGGTACGGAAATGGCGTCGATGACGATGCGGTCATCCGGACGGTGCGGACGGATAATGCCGGACGGTCCGGCGGCACGGGCTCTGCGGACGGTGGCGAGATCGATGCTGGTCATGAGACAACACTTAAATGCGAATGAGAATTATTCTCAATTCTATAGCCTGCACGCCCTGATGGCCACAGCTTTGTGCTGATTTCTTGCGACGCCAGCAATCCGGGGCGCGACGCCGGGGCGCACAGCACCGGCGTGCCGTCTCGCGGTATCGCTGCATCAGGCCGCGTTCGCTGCCTAAGACCTCAGCCGAGCGCGGCTAGCCGGACCGCACCGAAGCAAGCCAGCGCCCGAGCGCCGCGAATCGCCCGGTACCCTGCACTCGAAAATCACCGTGCAGCAGAAACCGCCGGCAGCGCCCGCACAACGCTGGCACCTGGGACCCGCCTCACCACAGGCGCTTGTGCTATCGCGCCGCGGTGAGTTTTCGTTATGCTCGCGGTCCAACAAACAACCTGAGGAAGACGAATCATGACAGTGTGTGTCACGTTCAATCTCGCGGTAGACCCGAACAAAATGGATGATTTCCTCGCGGCCGTGAAAGGCGCGGCGCCGGAAACGCGAGCCTATGACGGTTGCCGCTTGTTCGATATCTGGATCGACCAGAATACGCCCGGCAATGTGTTGTTCTACGAGATCTGGGATTCCCGCGCACAGCAGGAAAAATATCTGCAGTGGCGGACGGAAACCGGCGTCATGGAAGCACTCGGTGGCATGTTGACGGCGCCGCCGGCGATTCGCTACCACGACAAGTTCGACGGCTAGCGCGCCCGCCGCGTGCCCGTGCGGGCCGGGCCGGGCGCCCTGCCCTCACGGGCGCCGCCGGCAGGGGCGGTGCTAGAATCGCCGGTAACCGGGGTCCGCTGATGGCGGCGGTCCGCACGCAATCGAGAGGATGAACGCAATGGAAATTGGCCTGCAATTCATTTTTCAGAATACCCACGAAGGCATGTCGGACGCGGATATGATGCGCCGCGAAACCGATGTCGCGCTCCTCGCCGAGGAAGTCGGCATGGATTTCCTGCTGTTACCGGAACACCATTTCGATCCGAACTATTCGATCATGCCGGACAACATGCAATGGCTTGCCTACCTCGCCGGCAAGACAAACCGGATCAAGATCGGGACCGGCGCAATCATTCTCCCCTGGCATGAAAACCCCACCCGCGTGGCGGAAAAAATTTCATTGCTGCAGGTAATGCTTGGCGATCGTTTCCTCCTCGGTTTCGGCCGCGGCCTTGCGCGCGAGGAGTACCGCGCGTTCGGTGTCGATATGGCGAGTGCACGCGAGCGCTTCGACACGGCGGCGGAAATCATTCTCGACATTCTCGATACCGGTATCGCGGAATACGATACGCAGTACTTCAAGCAATCACGCACGAACGTCACGCCGAAACCGGAACACGGTTATCGCGACCGCGAATTTTTCTCCGTTGCGATGACGCCGGATTCCGCAATGGCGGCAGCGAATCTCGGTGGCACGATGATGTCGTTCGTGCAGTTGCCCTGGGAGCAGCATAATGCGGCCGTCGAAGCCTGGCGTCAGCGTTTCACTGAAGTCCATCCCGGCAGGACCCCGGGCGCGCCGGTGTTCTCCGATTTCACGTACTGCCACGAGGACCCGGCGGTAGCGGAAAAAGTCGCGCGCGAATATCTTTCGAAGTACTACCTCAGCGTGATTCGCCATTACGATTTCGATGGCTCGCACTGGGGCGAAACCCAGGGCTACCAGGCCTACCAGGCCGGTGCCAGCGCCATCAAGGACATCGGTATCGAGGCCGCGTGCGAAGGATTCGTGCAGAACCAGGCGTGGGGCACGCCGGATCAAATCGTCGAGAAATGGTCGAACCGCGTAGCCATGACCGGTGAAGTGCGCCCGGCAATGGCCGTGTCCTACGCCGGCATGCCGTTTGATCTCGTCCACGACAGCCTCAGGCTGATTGGCGAGAAAGTCGCGCCGGCGCTGCGCGAACTCACGTTCGACAAACAGCGTCGCAGCGCCTGAGCCGGGTGTGTCGATAGCCAGCCGGGACGGCCTGGGGCCCGTACTCTTACCGGCAACATTCAACATTAGCGCCTGGCGATGAAAATGCCGCGTATGCCGATCGGCCAGGCCTGGCGGCGCCATCGCACGTCGCGTAAGCCGGCGCCAGCCCGGATTGTGCCGGGTGGTCGATGCGCGTTTCGTGGTATCAAGGTGCCCGATATTGCAAGCGTCGCGATTACGCCGCACAGGCGCGGACATTACGCACGCTGCTCAACGACCGGATATTGCATAGCTCGACCCGTCTGTTTTCGCAACAACAGGAGAATCCGATGAATCCGCGCGCCAGAAATCTGCTCCTTCCCGGCATCATGTACGCCTTGCTGTGGTCGTCCCACTTGATGGCGGTTGAAACAAAACCCCTGCACGTCGAGGTTTTCATGAGTTCCGAAGAACACATGGGCCTCGGTGTGGCGTCGGCGATTATTTATGGTGAACGCGACGCCGTGCTCGTCGATGCGCAGTTCACGCTGTCGAACGCGCACCGCCTTGTCGCCGAAATCATCGAGACGGGACGCAAACTCACCACCATCTATATCACCCACGTGCATCCCGATCATTTCATGGGCCTGCCGGTGATCAAGCAGACGTTTCCCGCTGCGCGCGTGGTCTCGCTGCCCGTGATCGCGGACGACGTAAACAGCAGCGCGGAATTCAAGCTCGAGTACTGGGGCAACAAGGTGCTCGGACATAACGGTGCAAAAACATCCATCGTGGTCGAGCCACTGGCCGAACCTGTCATTATGCTCGAAGGGCAACGGCTCGAAATCCTCGGCCCGTTCCACGCCGATGCCCCGAACTCCAGCGTCGTGTGGATCCCCTCAATCCGCACCCTGGTGGCGTCCGACACCGTCTACGATCACGCGCACTCGTGGTTATCAGCGACGAAGTCTCCCGCGATGATGAACGAATGGCTGGCCGTGCTCGACCGGCTCGATGCCTTGCAAGCGGAAGTTGTCGTGCCGGGTCACGCGCCCTCGAACAAGTACCTTTCGCCCGCCTCGATCGATTACACGCGGCGCTATATCGAGACGTTCGCGGAGAAAATGAAACAGTCGCCGGATGCCGCCGCGCTGCGCACCGAAATGAACCGGCTCTATCCCGATGCGGCGATGCCGTTCTGCCTTGAATACAGCTCGAAGATTCTGAAAGATCACTGGACCTGGGAAGGACAGTGGCCCGCATCGCTGCGCGACATGCCGGTGACGTACTGAGTTGATCGCAGGACCGATCCGGGCATGTACAATCGCGCTTCAAGCGCGCTGAAATTTGCAAGAGGATCGCGGGATGGCCGCAGAATCGGCTGACGCCTACCACAAAATCCGCATCGCGGCCGCGACGAAGCCGCAAGGTTGCCCTGTCGACCCTGCGTTCACCCCGTTCGCACCGGATTATCTCGCGAACCCGTATCCGCAACTCGAACACCTGAACACCGAGCAGCCGATCTTCTACGCCGAAGAGCTCGGCTACCTCGTGGTCACCCGTATGGAGGACGTGATCGAGGTGTTCAAGCAACCGGAAATCTTTTCGTCCGAGAACGTCCAGGATCCTGTGTTTCCGCTGTGCGAACGGGCCGCGAATGTCCTCGGCGCCGCGGACTATAACCCGCAGGCCGTGATGTCGAACCGGCAACAGCCGGACCATACGCGGATCCGCAAATACACGCGCGAAGGTTTCTCCGGGCGCCGGATGAAACTGCTCGAACCCTACATCCGACAGCGCAGCGAAGAACTCGTCGGCCAGATGCTCGCAGCCGGCGGGCCGGTGGAGTTTGTCAGCGCGTTCGCGCATCCGCTGCCGGGGCAGATAATTTTCCGCTTCATCGGTTTCCCGGATGCCGACGACGAACAGCTGATCGACTGGACATCGAACCGGCTCAAGTTCACCTGGGGCAGGCCCAGCGACGACGAGCAGGTTGAGATCGCGGAAAACATGCTGCACTACTGGCGCTACTGCCGTGAGTTCGTTGCGCTGCGTCAGCGCGAACCGGCTGACGACCTCACCTCGGAGCTGCTTGCCGCGCACACGGCCGCGCCTGAGGAACTGACTTACCGCGAAGTCGAATCCGTGGTTTATGGCTTGTCGTTCGCCGGCCACGAAATTGTCAGCAATTTTATCGCGAACGCAATCGTGCAGCTGATGTCCGACCGCGACGCGAACTGGGTCGCGGTGTGCCGCGACCCGTCGCTGATCACGAACGCGCTCGAAGAAGTGTTGCGCCACGATTCGCCGCAAACGAGCTGGCGCCGCGTTGCCCTCGTCGACACCACGCTCGGCGACATCGACATCCCCGCCGGTACGCAGATTTTTCTCAGCCTTGGCGCGGCAAACCACGAAGCGGCGGAGTTCCCGCAGCCATCGCGGTTCGACATTGCCCGCGAGAACGCGCGCAAACATATTTCGTTCGGCCACGGGATCCACTTCTGTCTCGGCGCGCGCCTGGCGCGTCTCGAAGCGCAGATCGCACTCGAAGTGCTCGCGGAGCGGCTGCCGGGTCTGCGTCTCGTGCCGGATCAAACGCTGCGGTTTTCCCCGAATATCACGTTTCGTGGTCCGGCGACGCTGTACGTTGACTGGGATTAGGCGCGTGCCCGCCGGGAAATGATTTGCCTGGCGATTGCTGTGGCCCCTCGGCAGGTTTGCCGACGCGGGCGCGCGGCAGATGATCCCGAACGTTTCGCACCTCGCCTAAAGCGGCGGATAGCGCACCTAAATTGCGCGCTCCAAATTATGCAATACCAAGCTCGGTGGGCTAGGCGCCCTTCCCGTTAAACCGAGGGCAAGGGACAGGGATGAGGTGTAGCGTGTCGTCCCGATACCATCGTGGCTCTGGCGTACGCACACGGATTTAGTATCCGGTGTCCCCGGGTTTGCGCTCGCCGGCATCGCGATAACGTGCAGCAAGTTGCCGCAATCCGTTCGCGAGCACGACGGCGTCCACGCCAACGCCGATAAAGTGCGCCCCTCGCCCACGGTACTGTTCCACGAGCGCGGGATCGAGACATAACAGGCCCGCGTACTTGCCGGCCGCGATGATCCGCTCGAGGCCGTCGTTGATGGCGGCAAGCACTTCGGCATGCCCCGGATCACCGGGATACCCCATCGACGCCGACAAATCCGACGGCCCGATGAAGACGCCATCCACCCCGTCTACCGCAAGAATGTCGTCGAGGTTCGCGAGCGCGGTTGTGGTTTCAACCTGAACAATGAGACACAACTCCGCATTCGCGCGGTGAACGTAGTCCGGCACCCCGTTCCAGCGCGCCGCCCGCGCCATCGACGTACCAAGCCCGCGCTTGCCGGCCGGCGGGTAACGCAACGCGGCGACGATCGCGGCCGCCTGTGCCGCGGTATCCACCATCGGCACCAGAAATGATTGCGCACCCATGTCGAGCAGGCGTTTCAGTAAAGCGGGGTTGTCATCAACCGGGCGCACGATCGGCGCAACGTCATATGCCGCGATGGCCTGCAAATGCGCGAGCACGTGCGTGAGTTCGTAAGGACCATGTTCGTGATCGATCAACAACCAGTCGAAGCCGGCGCCGGCTGCGATTTCCGCGACGCTGTTGTCGGGCAGGCCGAGCCACAGACCGTATTGCGTGGCGCCACTCGCGAGGCCGCGCTTGAACTTGTTTTCAGGGAACGTCATCGCCGGGGTCTCACACGAAATCGACCGTGATATCACCGAGCGGACCGTAATCCACCCGCACATGGTCGCCCGGTTTTACGATTACCGGGCGGGTAAACGATCCGGACAGGATCAGTTGTCCGGGCTCGAGGCCGATGCCGTGCGGCGCGAAACGTTTGCACACCCAGCGGATCCCGTGTCCCGGATGATCCATGACCGCGGCGCCAAGCCCGGTTTCCTCGATCTCTCCGTTCAGATAGAACAGCGCGCCGGCCCAGCGCAGATCGACGGTTGCCGGATCCACCCGCACGTCGCCGCTAATCACACCCGCGTTCGCGGCGTTATCAGCAATCGTATCGCACACATTGCGCGTATAGCCGGTGTCCGGATCGACGCGATAACTGCGCGCGGCGATCAGTTCGAGCGCCGGGACCACGTAATCCGTTGCCGCGATCACTTCATCGAGACTCACGTCGGCGCCGGACAACGGCCGTTTGAGCACGAACGCGAACTCCACTTCGAGACGCGGGTCCGTGAAATCACCGGCGGCGATCCGGCTCCGGTTCGCGAACATCATGTCGTCGAGCAGGACGCCGTAATCCGGCGTGTCGATTTTCATCGCCATCTGCATCGCGCGCGAGGTGAGACCAATCTTGTAGCCAACCACGGAACGGCCCGTGGCGATCTTGCGCTCGACCCAGCACCTTTGCACCGCATAGGCATCGTCGAGATTCATGTCCGGATAAGACTGCGTCAATGCCGGGATTTGTCGGCTCTGTTGCTCCGCCTCGTGCAGGCGGCGCGCGGCTTCATCAATTTGTGCGCTTGTAAGCATAGGTTCGCGGCTCGGCCTGGCAGGCATTCGGGTTAGCAGCTGGCAGATTCAGCGCACCGGGAACACGGCGTTCAACTGGCCCGTTCCCGAGCTGCCGAAGTATGGCGTGACGATCTCCACCTGTCCCGTGTAGGCATCCCAGCCAAGCGCGCCGAGCAGCATCGCGGTGTCGTGCATGAAACCTTCGCCATGACATTTTTCGGCATACTCGGGCAGCATCGCTGTGAACGTCCGCCAGTCACCTGCCTGCCACAATTCGAGCACCTGGTGATCCATTTCCTCGAGAAACGGCGACCACACCTTATGCAGATATTGATCGGCGACGCCGTTCTGCGCGAAACGATGCGACAGCGAGCCGGAGGCAAAAATCGCGACCTTGCCGGCGTAATCGCGTTCCACCGTTTCACGCAGCGCGGCGCCAAGTTTTGCGCTGTCTTGCAGGTCGTGCACCGTACACATCGCCGACACTGACACCACCTTGAACGCACGGTCGCTGTTCATATAACGCATCGGTACGAGCGTGCCATATTCGAGCGGCAGGCTCGTCGCGTTGTGCGCCCGCGTGTGCACGCCGGCCGCGGTTGCCGTCGCGGCGATCAAATCACCGAGTTCGGGATTGCCGTCGTATTCATACGGCAGGTTCTTGATGAAATGCGGCAACTCGTTGCTCGTGTACAGTCCTTTAAAGTGCGGGGCGCTGTTGATGTGATAGCCCGAGTTTACGAGCCAGTGCGTATCGAACACGACGATCGTGTCGACGCCGAGTTCACGGCAGCGGCGCGAAATTTCCTGATGACCTGCGATCGCCGCCGCGCGACATCCCTTGTGCGGCCCATCGAGCTCAGACAAATACATCGACGGCACGTGGGTAATTTTCGCCGCGAACGCAATCTCGCCCATCATTTTCTCCTGTCAGCGGCCAAGCACCGGCACCCTATGGGTATCGTGCGCGATACAGACGTTCTTCGTTTCCATGTAGAACTCGAAGCTGTAATCGCCGCCGTCGCGGCCGATGCCGCTCATTTTCGTGCCCCCGAACGGCGACGGCAAATTACGGTTGTTTTCCGAGTTGAACCACAGCATACCCGCATCGATGCGATGTGCGAGCCGCATTACCCTGCCCGCATCCCGTGTCCACACGTAGCCGGCCAGGCCGTACGGCGTGTCATTCGCAATGTCCACTGCCTCGTCTTCCGTGTCGAACGACATCGCGGTCAGGACGGGACCGAAGATCTCCTCGCGCGCGATGCGCATCTGATTGTCCGCCTGCGTGAACAGGGTCGGGTTCATATAGTTACCGGGCCCGAGATCGTCACGCGGCTCGCCGCCAACCGCGATCGTCGCGCCGTCGCTGCGCGCGGCATCGAGGTAGCTCTGTACTTTCGCGAAATGCTCCTTGTGTACAAGTGGACCAACTTCCGTTCGCGGATCCAGCGGATGACCCACGATCAGCTTCGCCGCACGCGCGGCAACGGCATCGACGAATCGATCGCGGATCCCGGACTGTACGAGCAGGCGCGAACTCGACGTACAACGCTGACCATTCAGGCTGTAGATCATAAATACGACGGCGTCGAGCGCCCGGTCGAAATTCGCATCGTCGAACACGACAACGGGGTTCTTGCCGCCGAGTTCGAAATGGACGCGCTTCAGCGTTGCGGCGCCCTGGCGCATGATGTGGCTGCCGGTTTCGCCTTCGCCGACCAGCGCGACGGCCTTGATCGCCGGATGCTCTGTGAGATGTTTGCCGGCGTCTTCCCCGAAACCGTTGACGGTATTCCACACGCCGGGCGGAATGCCCGCCTCGGCGCTGATCTCCGCCAGAATCATCGCAGTGAGCGGGCTCAGTTCCGCGGGCTTGTGCACGATCGTGCAACCGGCCGCAAGTGCAGGCGCGATTTTCCAGGCGGCGAGCATGAACGGCGTATTCCACGGCGTGATAATTGCGACCGGTCCGATCGGCGAGCGGATGGTGAAATTCGTGTGTTCGTCCTGATGCAAGGATTGCCCGTTACGCGCCTCCGGCGCCTTGTCGGCGAAGAAGCGGAAATTCGCCGCGCCGCGGATGGCAGCCTGTTTCATAAAACGAATCGGCTGGCCACAGTCCATTGCTTCGACAAGGGCGATTTCCTCTGCCCGCGCGACGACGAGATCGGCGAAATGATGCAGACGTTTGCGACGTTCCGCGCCGCTCGTGTCGCGCCACGCGGGGAACGCCGCCGCAGCGGCGGCACAGGCGGCGTCAACGTCCGCTGGCGTGCCCCGGACCACGGCGCCGAGCGAGGCGTTATCAACCGGGCTCAGATTGTCGAACGTGACGGCCGCGGACGGCGCGACGATTTCGCCATTGATGAAATGCCCGGTCGTGCCGGTACGGTAGCGTTCGAGATACGGCGCAACGGCGCGCAGGTTCTGATCGAGTTCGGTCATCGGTGGTGCCAGCATGAAAGCGAAATAGAAACATAACCTGTTAACTAATTTTCGTCAATTTGATCGCGTCTCCTGATCCCGCACCCGGCAAGAGGCAAGCATATATCCGGAGTTTTCGTCAATTATCGAATTCCCAATGGGTGTTGCACGGTATAAACGACGTGGCTTATAGTTAACATGTTAATTTTAATCAGGCGACGCCATGCGAATTTGTACCTTTTCGATTGACGGTTCCCGGTCCTGGGGCGTGATCGACCATCGCGGCATCGTCGATCTCGGCGCGCGGACAGGCGGCAGTGTCACCGAGACCCTGACCAACAACACACTGGCGCAAGCCCGCGATCTCGCGGCCGCCGCCGCTGCCGACCACGACCCCGCCGAGGTCACGTTCGAGGTACCGGTCGAACGTCCGGAGAAAATCGCCTGCATCGGCGTCAACTACGCGAACCGCAATGCGGAGTACAAGGACGGCTCGGACGAGCCGGAATGGCCGAGCCTGTTCATGCGCACGATCGATTCGTTTACCGGGCACGATGCGCCCTTATGGCGTCCGCCGGAGTCCAGTCAGCTCGACTACGAGGGCGAGATCGCGCTCGTGATCGGCAAGCCGGGCCATCGCATCCCGGAACGCGATGCGCTCGATCATATCGCCGGCCTCACGTTGCTGAACGAAGGCACCTTGCGCGACTGGATCCGCCACGCGAAATTCAATGTTACGCAGGGCAAGAATTTCGTCCGTTCCGGCAGCATGGGTCCATGGATCGTGACCGCCGACGAGTTCGCGCAGTTCGACGATCTCGAGCTGACGACCCGGGTCAACGGCGAGCAACGCCAGCACGACACAACCGCTAACCTGATGTTCCCGTTTCGCTTTCTCGTCAGTTATCTGTCGACGTTCTTTATCCTGAAACCCGGCGACGTCATTTCGACCGGCACACCGCTTGGCGCCGGGGCACGATTCGATCCGCCGCGCTACCTCGTCCCGGGCGATGTGGTCGAAATCGACGTACCGGGGATCGGCGTGTTACGCAACGGGGTGATCGATGACCCGAGCGTCGGCGAAGCGCAGTAGCATGGCGGCGACGCCACAGACGCCGCTGCGACAATTCGATCGCTCCTTGCCGATGGCGCTGCTGAAGGCGCGCGAAGTCGTGATGAAAAAGTTCGCCCCGGCGCTGAAGCGACACGGCTTGTCGCCGCAGCAGTGGCGCGTGATTCGGGTCCTCGTTGAAAATGATCGTCTCGACGCAACGGAAATCGCCGAACGCTGTGCCCTGCTCACTCCCAGCTTGTCGCGCATCCTGCAGAACCTGCATCGCCGTGGTTTCGTTGAACGCAACGTGGCGAGTGAGGATCAGCGTCGATCGATGATTTCAATTTCCCCGCGCGGACGCGCCTTGTTCGAACAACTCTCCCCCATCAACGAAGCGCGATATGCCGACATCACGGCGCGCTTCGGCTACGGCAAGCTCGAACTGCTCTACGAACTGCTCGATGAACTCGTCGAGAAAATGTCCGCTGAGGACACCGGTACGGACGCCTGAATGTCCGCACTCGGATCGATGTCGGCGGCGCCACGGGCTGATCTCCAGGCGGCACCGTAACGCACGATTGCAACGCGCGGCGCTGCTAGCGCTCCGGGCGCTGGCAATGTCCCGCACGGCGCGTACGCCGGACCGGATCAACGAAAGCGCAGTAGCGCAGCCTTCTCCGGTGTTAGTGGCGTGCCGTGCAATGCAGTGCAGCAATCGGCGGCCGGATTATCGGGCGACGTTGCGCCGGCCGCAGGCCGGTGCGCGTGATAGCATTCAGGCATAACCGAGACGGAGCAAAAAACGATGGGTGTACATGGGGGCAAACTCGCGGCACGGGCGCTGAAACAGGCCGGGGTCGAATGCATATTTACACTGAGCGGTGGCCACGTCATGGCCATTTACGATGGCTGCCTCGATGAAGGAATCACCATCGTTGACGTACGCCACGAACAGGCCGCCGTGCACGCGGCGGACGCGTGGAGCCGACTCAATCCGGGCAAGATTGGCTGTGCCGTACTCACTGCTGGCCCCGGAGTCACCGACGGCGTCACCGGCGTTGCGAACGCCTGGCGCGCGAACAGTCCGATACTCGTGATTGGTGGCCAGGGGCCGTTTCACAATCTCCGCCGCGGCTCGCTGCAGGAAATGGATCACGTCGCGGTGATGCAGCCGATCACGAAATGGGCCGATACCTGCTACGACACGAAGCGGATCCCCGACTACATTGAAATGGGCATCCGTCACGCGGTGTCGGGTAATCCCGGCCCCGCGTTTCTCGAAATTCCGATGGATGTCCTGAGCGCGGAAGTTGAATGGGACGAGGTGCGCTTCCCGAAGATCCGCACGCAACCGCCATTGATGTTACCGCCGCAAACTGATGTCGATGCCGCACTCGCGATCCTTGCCGACGCCGAGCGCCCCGTGATGATGGTTGGCACGAGTGTGAAATGGTCGAACGCGTCCGGTGCCGTGCAGAAGTTCATCGAGTCGACGCATATTCCGACGTTCGTCAACGGCATGGGTCGCGGCGCGGTGAAACCAGGCACACCGGAGTTGCTGAACCGCGTGCGCAAGGAAGCGATCACGAAATGCGACGTATTCGTCTGTGCCGGCGTGTTACTCGATTTCCGCCTCGGCTACGGCGCGACGATTCCGGCCGATGCGAAAATCATTCAGCTCGACATCGAAAATGAATTGATCGGCACGAACCGCTCGCCCGATGCCGCCGTTGTCGGCAACCTCGCCGCGGCCTTCGATGCTTTCGTCGCGACTTCCGCCGGCAGCGGCAAGGCACTCGATTACAGTGCCTGGCGTGACACGCTGATCGCGCGCGAGGATGAACTCGAAGCCGCGTTCGCGACCCAGCTGAATTCCGATGAGGTTCCGATCGATCCGCTGCGTTTGTGCCGCGAGATCCGCGACTACGTCGCCGACAAGGACATGATCCTGATCGGTGATGGCGGCGACATCGTCGCCCAGGCGTCGAAAGTGTTGCCCGTGCCTAAGGAGAACTGCTGGATGGATCCGGGCCCGCTCGGTACGCTCGGCGTCGGCATGCCGTTCGCGCTCGCCGCACAGATTGCGCAACCGGATAAACGCGTACTGATCATTTACGGCGACGGTGCATTTGGACTGAACGGTTTCGAATACGATACCGCGATACGTTTTGGTCTGCCGATCGTGGGCATCGTCGGTAACGATGCTGCGTGGGGGCAGATGGCGCGACCGCAGGTGCAGGTTTACGGCGAAGACCGGCTCGTGGCGACAAAACTGAACCAGACCCGTTACGACAAGATCGTCGAAGCCATGGGCGGCCACGGCGAACACTGCGAGCGTCCTGAGGACATCGCGCCGGCGCTGGAACGCGCGTTTGCGTCCGGCAAGCCGGCCCTCATCAACGTCGTCATGCGCCAGGACATCGCGACCGGCATGAAGGGCAGTACGTATATGTAGTGCGCTACGGACGGACGCCGCCGGCTCAGCGTTTCCTGCCCCGACTCATGAGGTAATCCTGGCGCAAGCGGTTGTCGACGAAGTAGATCGCCGCCAGCGCTTCGAATTCGGCGCGAAACTGTGCGAGGCGTGACGCATCGTCCGCAAGCATGTCCACCAGACGCGCGACCGGGCCGGCATTGACCTCGGTGAATTCGCGCACGTGCGCAGGGCTCAGCGCGGGCAACCACATCGTGCCCGCATTGAAAGTAATCTCAGCCACCCGATCGCCAAAGCGCTCGCGCACGATCGCGGCATCACCCCACGCTACCGGCGGCGATGTGCCGGGCGGCGGCGGCGGCGCGTAAGCACCGATCAGGCGGAACATCGCGCCGGTATAAAGCTCGGGTGGCCAGGTCGAAAATGCGATCGTGCCGCCGGGTTTCAGCACCCGCAGCATTTCAGCGAGCGTGATGTCGGGCCGCGGCCCGAACATGTGCCCGAACTGGCTGACCACGCAATCGAATTCGGCATCGGCAAACGGCAGGGCTTCCACATCGCCCTCGATGAACTCGATCGATGTATTGGCCAGCACGGCATTCTCGCGCGCGCGGGTGAGTAAGACGGGCGTGAGATCGAGTCCGCGCACTTCGGCGCCCAGCTGCGCCGCGGTCACCGCAACGACTCCCGTGCCACAAGCGACGTCGAGCACACGCTGCCCGGCGTGTATTCCGGCAAATCTCACGAGCGCCGGCGCCGCGGTGCTCGTGGCGCTTTCGAACGGCGCAAACGTCGACCAGCCTTCGCGCGCCGCGGCTTTCATTTTTGCGATTGGATCCATCAGTCTGCTCTCGGTGGGGGTGAATGCTTGTTACTGGGCGGCCCTGCCGGGACGCACCGCGCGACGCCGCGTTTCGTCTCGAACCCGCGCTGTCGAGTATAAGTTACGCCGGATCGACACACACGACAGGAAAGCCGCGACAACCGCCATTCACACTTCCCTGGCGGCCTGACCGGCATGATAGCTGGCGTAGACGTAAACGGGTATCTCAACCGGCCCGAGGTGTCGCTCGATCAGCGGCTGCACCACATCCCACGACAGCTTGCCAACCCCGCTCGCGAGGCGCGGCAAAGCCAGTGACGGGATCTGCTCGGCGGCGAGGAATCCGGCCAGTGCGTGCAGCGCGTGGCCGACATCGGTTTCGTTCGCGGGCTCGGGTCGTTGATCGCGACTTGCGGGCGCTTGTTGCGTGAAAAGGTTCACGATCCATTTACCGTCCGCGGCAGCCCACGCCCGGATGTCACCCGCGTTGGGATCACCGGTATGGCAGTAACAACGGAAATCCCGAACCATCGCCGGCCAGCGCTCGCGCAACGATAAAGCCAGACCGACATCGAAATGATCGCGGGGCGCAACGCCGTGCGCGATCGCGACGGCGCGAGTCAACAAGATGTCGCCGGCAACGTAATGCAGCATAATCGGCGTTCCCCGGTGTCTGTGCAATGTGGCTGCTCTCAGCAGTAGCGATGAACTGTAGCCGCGGTGCGCGCGAGGCGCTTGCGTGCGATCAACTAAACTGTCGATTCACCGCTGCGCCTGTGGGTGCCACGACCACAGCTGCAGCCTCGCGCATCCCGGTGCCGTGCGCGCCGCGCAGCATCGCCGCCCCTCGTCTTTCGTCGTTTCACCGCACCGGTTACCATGCAGGCGTCCGTCGACAATCTGTCGTCGACGAACTCCTGCACACCAGCCCGAGGTACCGGCACCCATGGTCAACGCCATCGTCTTGATTCGCACGCGGCACGGCAGCATCAATAACGTTGCTGAAACGCTCGCCGATTTGCCGGAAATTTCGGAGGTTTATTCCGTTGGTGGCAGCCACGACGTGGTTGCAATCATCCGCGTGCGCAACAACGAGGACATCGCGGATCTCGTCACCCAGAAAATGGTGACCATCGAAGGAATTGAGCACACGGAAACGATGATCGCGTTCAAGGCGTATTCGCGGCACGACCTCGAGGCGGTGTTTTCGGTCGGGCTCGACCGTTGAGCAGAATACGGGCGGCAAACGCTCGCCGCCCGCGACCTTACCGCTGCGGCTAATCCGGCTTGCGCGCGGTGACGCGGATTTCGACAATGCCGCCGGGCACGGCAAGCTCCGTGATGCCGATCGCCGTCCAGGCGCAGTACGGTTCTTTCATGTACTTGTCCTTCACCGCGATGAACGTCTCGATATGGGATTGCAGGCCAACGTGAAACGTTGTCATTTCCGTCACATCGGCGAACGATACGCCCGCAGCTTTCAAAACGAGTTTCAGATTATCAAAAGCCTGTTTGAACTGCGTCGCCGGATCGTCCGAGACCGAGCCGTCCGTCAGGTTCGTGCCGATAACCCCTGAGCAACGCACGTGCTTGCCGTCGATCACGGCCGGTGCGAAATGATAACCGTCATAATAGCTCTGCATCTCAGCAGGGATAATTCGTTTGGCCATAGCCGTTGTACCTCGATTGATGGTGAAAATCCGCGCTTGCGGTGAGCCGTATTCAATCCGGGCGGCGGGCAATTTACAAGCCCGGCGCCATCGCTCCAACGCGGCGTGCAAGTTCAGTCGCGGCGTTCGTGGACTTCCTCTATCGCGCCGGCAAGATCCGCTTCCACCGCATCATCGATGCGAATTGTCGCGGTGTCCTCGAGTTGCCCGGCCAGCGGATCGTTGTACTTATCGACATCGATCCGATTTTCGCTCTTCGCCACGATCGTCGAGACCGTCGCGTCGCCTGAGACGTTCACGGCCGTACGCAGCATGTCCATAAGTCGATCCACGCCCAGCACGAGCCCGATCCCCTCGACCGGCAGGTTCACCTGCACGAATACCATCGACAGCATGATCAAGCCCACTCCGGGCACGCCCGCAGTACCGATCGAGGCCAGCACTGACATCGCGATCACGGTGAGGTAATCGCCGATACTGAGATCGATCATGTAAACATTCGCGATGAACACGGTCGCCACACCCTGCATGATCGCCGTGCCGTCCATATTAATCGTGGCCCCGAACGGCACCGTGAACGATGCAACCGAGTTATTCACGCCGAGTCGCTCGGTGACCGTGCGCATCGTCACCGGGATCGTCGCGTTTGAACTCGCGGTGCTGAACGCAAATACCTGCGTGCTGCGCAACTTGCGCAGGAAGATCGCGGGGCTCAACCCCGAAAAAACTTTCAGCACCAGCATCAGCGTCACGAACAGATGCAAAAAGAGCGCGGTGACCAGTACGCCGACATAACCCGCGAGTGACATCAGCAAATCGAAACCGAGCTCGGCGAGCGCCTTGCCGATCAGTGCGAACACTGCGTACGGCGCGACGGCCATCACGATCATCACCATCTTCATCATGATTTCGTTCGCGACTTCCGCGCCCTCGACGAAACCGCGCGCCTTGCGCCCCACCATGAGCATGCTCACTCCGCACAGAATCGCGAACACGATAATCGGCAGCATGTCGCCATTCGCCATCGCCCTGACGGGGTTACTCGGAATGATGTCGATCAGCACCTGCGTCAGCGGTGGGGATTCCCGTCCGGCGAAGTCGCCGCCACCGTCCCGCTGCATGCCGGCGCCGATATCGAATGCGGTAGCAATGCTGATCGATACCGCGATCGCAATCGCGGTCGTGAGCATGTAGAGCGCGAACGCCTTGCCGCCAACACGTCCGAGCATGCTGATGTTGCCGATGCCGCACACGCCGCAGACGAGCGAGAAGAATACAAGCGGGACCACGAGCATTCTCAGTCCGTTGATGAACATCGTACCGACAACATGGAACAGACCGTCGACGACGTAGGTATTGACGAATGAACCCGCGGCATTCGCGCCGCTCAGATTAATCGCGAGCCCGACAACGATCCCCGCGACCATGCCGATCAGCACCTTGACGGTAAGACTCATGACAATTCGCGCATGTTGTGGTGGATACCGCGCTCAGACCCGGATCGGCAGTTCGCGCAGGCGTTTACCGCACGCCGCATGGATCGCGTTACACACGGCCGGGGCAATCGGCGGCGTTCCGGGTTCGCCGATGCCACCGAGATGCTCTACCCCGGATTCAACAATGTGCACTTCGATCGATGGTGAGTTATCGAGTCGAACCATGTTGTAGTCGGGGAAGTTCGATTGCTGCACGCGTCCGTTCCGGAACGTGATTTCCCCGTACAACGCGGCCGTCAGACCATAGATGATCCCGCTTTCCATTTGCGCGACCACGGTGTCGGGATTGATCGCGAAGCCGCAATCTATTGCGCACACGACCTTATGTACGCGGACGTCGCGCCCGTTAACTTCAACTTCCGCCACCTGCGCGCAAATCGAGCCGAAGCTCTCGGCCAGGGCGATGCCGCGACCGTGGTTCGCCGGCAGCGCCGCGCCCCAGTTTGCGCGCGCGGCCGCCAGTTCGAGGACCGCGCGGTGCCGCGGTGCGTGGGCGAGCAAGGCACGGCGGAACTCCAGCGGATCCCGGTCCGCCGCAACGGCGCATTCGTCGATAAAGCCTTCGGCGAAAAATGCATGATGGCTGTGCCCGACGCTGCGCCAGAAGCCGACCTTGATGGGCTCTTCCGTCGTGATCTGGGCGATCCGGCGGTGCGCCACGCCATACGGCAGGTCGAACAGCCCTTCGGCGGTGGTCTTGTCTTTCAGCAGGGTCGATTCCGCGCCCGGCATCAGCCTCGCCGTGATCGAATACACACAGGACTGGCCGGCGATTTTCGCGTCGAGTGCGACGAGCCCGCCGGACGCGTCGAGACCGGCGCGCAACTTCGCGCTACCCATGGGACGGTACAGGTCGTGACGGATATCTTCTTCGCGCGACCAGATCAGTTGTACCGGAATGTCGGGCAGTTCGCGTGCGACCATTGCCGCTTGCATCACAACATCCATTTCGCCGCGGCGCCCGAAACCGCCGCCGAGATACGGCGTGTGCAAGGTGACGTTCTCCGTTTCGAGACCGGCCGCCTTCGCCGTGACCCAGCGGGCAACCGTCGGCGCCTGGTTGCCAACCCAGGCCTCGGCCGTGCCGTCGGACCGGACCACGGTCGTACAGTTGATTGGCTCCATCGTCGCATGGGCGAGATACGGCGCGTGGTAATCCGCCTCGACGACGGTGGCGGCTTGCGCGAATCCCTGTGCCGGGTCGCCAGCCTGGTCGTAAACGCGTCCGTCTTCGGCGTCGAGTCGCGCGGCATAGCGCGCGCGTTGTGCCTCCGTGTCGTGGCCCGCATGCGGTCCGGGCGACCATTCGACGGGCAATTCGTCGAGCGCGGTTTTCGCCTGCCAGTAATGCTCGGCAACCACGACAACCGCCGCTTCCGACATGCTCGTCGCCGGCAATTCGAGCACGGCGCGAACACCCGGCTTTTCAATTACCCGCTCTCGGTCCACGCTCACGACAGCGCCGCCCGTCACCGGGCTCTGCGCGATAGCGCCGTACACCATGCCCGGTGGTCGCGCGTCGATACCGTAGCGGGCCGATCCGTCCACCTTCGCGGGTATGTCGATGCGCGGCGGCGAGGTCCCGAGGATCCGGAACGTGTCGCGCGATTTCAAAGTCACGTCAGATGGCGGCCGCGCTGTGCTCGCGGCGGCCGCGAGTTCAGCAAACGTCGCTGATTCGCCACCCGCACTGACGACGCCGGCTTCCACGCTACACTGCGCCGCCGGCACCCCGAAGCGTGCGGCCGCCGCGGCCACGAGCATCGCGCGCGCGGTGGCGCCGGCCTGGCGCATCGGTTCCCAGGCGTCGCGCACGCTCGTCGACCCGCCGGTTGCCTGCAGTCCCAGAATGCGCCCCACCTTGAATTGCGTCAGCCGGTTCATCTCGGCAATGAAACTGTCGTCCTCGGGCCGGAACGGCACGCTTTCGCCAAACATGAGCCCATTGCCATAGATATCGGCAATCGGCGCCTGCTCGAACGTGACATGCGCAAAATTCGCGTCGAGTTCCTCAGCCACGAGCATCGGCAACGCGGTCGCGACCCCCTGCCCCATTTCCTGTCGCGGCACCTGCACGACGATGCGGCCGTCCGAATCGATCTTGAGCCACGCGTTGAAAATTGATTCACCGGGGCCGGCGGTGAGCGCCGCGGGCGCGGTGAGCATGTCGCGCTTGCGGTACACCCACCACG
This sequence comes from Gammaproteobacteria bacterium, assembly GCA_965216305.1. GTDB lineage: Bacteria > Pseudomonadota > Gammaproteobacteria > UBA11873. The sequence goes on from OZ244144.1 coordinate 3,378,006, forward strand.
AACCGACGACCAATGCGCTGCCTAGCGCGCCGGTCGCGATTAAAAAGCGACGCCGCCCCTTGTTGTGGCCGCCACTCATGCCTCGTCCTCCGGCCCGTTCGCCGCGGCACGTTCAGCGAGCGCGAGGATCGCGCGCTTCACCCGCGGGTAGGTACCGCAACGGCAGATGTTCGTTACCGCGCGTTCGATATCGGCTTCGTCCGGGCGCGGGTTTTTCCCGAGCAGCGCCGCGGTAGCGAGAATCAAGCCGGACTGGCAGTAGCCGCACTGGGGTACCTGGTGATCGATCCAGGCCTGTTGTACGGGGTGCAGGCGGGTATCCGCCGCGAGGCCTTCGATTGTCGTGATCGACTGGCCGTCCAGGGCCGCGAGCGGGAGTACGCAAGTCCGGACGGGTTCACCGTCGAGCAGCACGGTGCAGGCGCCGCACGCGGCGACCCCGCAGCCGAACTTCGTACCCGTCATGCCGAGATGATCGCGCAACACCCACAACAGGGGCGTGTCCGGCGCGGCATCCACGTCGTGAATCTGGCCGTTCACCGTGATACGGGTCATGCGGAGTTCTCCAATCAGTCACGCCTGGCGGCTCGCCGCCGCGGGAGTAACAGTCACTGTGGCGCTCGCGCGTCCGTGAGTCAAGGCAGCAAGAAAGCCTCAGGGCTGGTTACAATAACGCGCAATGTACCGGCGTTCGCCGCCGTCACGAAGCTGCAGGGGAAGCGCATCCATGAAAGTCGATACGGGCATCACGTGGGACCTCGGCCGGGCCGGCCGCGAAGCACAGGAACTCGAGGCGATCGGCTACGCCGGGCTGAAGTCGATTGAAACCGCGCACGATCCGTTCCTGCCGCTGCTTGCCGCCGCCCATAACACGCGTTCGGTGGATCTGATCACCGGCATCGCCGTCGCGTTCGCGCGCACGCCGATGACGCTCGCCCAGGTCGGTCACGATTTGAACGCGGCGTCCGGCGGGCGGTTCATCCTCGGCCTCGGTTCGCAGATCCGCCCGCACATAACGAAACGGTTCTCGATGCCCTGGTCCGCGCCGGCTGCGCGCATGCGCGAGTTTATTCTCGCACTGCGGGCGATCTGGGATTGCTGGCACGCCGATCGCCCGCTCGATTTCAATGGCGAGTTCTACACGCACACACTGATGACACCGTTCTTTACTCCGACGAACATCGAACACGGGGCACCGAAGGTATACCTTGCCGCGGTCGGGCCGAAGATGACGGAAGTGGCCGGCGAAGTCGCCGACGGTCTGATCGTGCACGGCTTCACCACCGCGGCGTACTTGCGCAACGTCACGCTGCCGGCGCTCGAACGCGGTCTCGCAAAAGCCGGCAAGTCGCGCGCGGATTTCGAAATTTCCTATCCCGTGTTTTCAATCACCGGGCGCGATGAACGTGAACTCGACGCGGCGGCAACGCAGATGCGTCAGCAAATCGCGTTCTATGGCTCCACGCCCGCGTATAAACCCGTGCTCGATTCCATCGGCGCCGGTGAGATCCAGCCCACCCTGAACGCAATGTCGAAACAGGGTGACTGGGTCGCCATGGGTGAAGTGATCACCGACGATATCCTCGAGGCGTTCGCGGTGCGTGGCGCACCGGCCGCGATCGCGGCACAGATTGAGACCCGCTACGGCGACATGATCGACCGCACATCGGCCGCGTACGCCACGCTCGACGCCGCGGCCGCGACGGAATTCATCAACGGCTTCAGCAAAGACTGAACCTCACCGGCGACGCAAGCGACAACCGGCATCTGTGCAATCGCGGGGCTAATGCCGCCGCTACCAGGCGCCGCAGTGCTCCCCGGCTCGCGCGTCGAACGTGCGGCACACGGGACGATTCCAATCCGCGCCCCGCAGAACGCGGATTATCGAATCACTGTTCAACTTAGCGCGTAAACCCGGGTTGCCGTGCCACGAAACATCGCGTCCTGCTCCGTTTCACTGTAGGCGCTGACCATTTTCTTGAACGCATTCCATAGTACGTCGTAGGACAGCGCGCACTTGTCGACCGGGAAATTACTTTCGAACATGCAGCGCTCCGGCCCGAATTGTTCGATTGCGTATTCGTAGTAGCGTGCTTGTGCGGCAACGAGTTCATCCGAGCTTGGCGGCCGCTCGGCGTCGTCATAGCCGAAGCCGTTCCACGGCATCGCGAGCCCGCCGAGTTTCATCGTCACGTTCGGACACCTGGCGACTTCGGCAATGCCGCGCGCCCATTCTCTGAATATCTCGTCCCGGCGGCCGGCATATGGCCCCACCCCAAGCGGCGTACCGAGATGGTCGAGCACGATCGACAGCCCGGGAAATGCTTGCGCCAGCGCCGTGAGGTGCGGATTTTGGTGGTGGTAGTGATAGGTATCGAGCACGAGCCCCATGTCATCGAGCACCGCTACCCCGGCGCGAAAATCCGCATCCGCATACAGCGCCGCATCGCCGAGCCCCGGCATCGACATAATGGTGTCGTCCGCATCCCAGGCCGCCGCCTGGCGAATGCCGCGGAACAAGGGGCTCGCGGCGCGATGCGCTTCGAGCACGGGACGCACGGCCGCGCCGAGGCGCAGTTCTGCGGTTCCCATGATGGCGCCGATTTGAACGGCGTCAGCCTGCTTGCGCGCTGCGTGCGCGATGCCATCCACCCACTCCGTTTCGCCGACAACGCGCAGTTCCTCGGGCCCGTCGCTGCGATAGCCTTCCCAGCATTGCAGATACACCGTCTGTTCCACGTTATGAGATGCAGTATCGGCACGCAGGTCCGCAAGCTCGTAGTGCGGAAAGTCTGTGCTCGCAACGAAGAAATGATGATGGGGATCGACGATGCGCCGCTGCGGATCGACGATGTCTTCAGGCACCTGCGCGAGCCAGTCGGGTCTTACTGTTAACGGCATCTCAGTCTCCTGTGCGGGTTCATCTGTGGACTCATGGATATCGCCAAACCGAGTTTACCCAATCGCTGGACGCAAATCTTACCCACTGCGGCGCAGCACACGTGAGCATGATGCACACTGCGTGTATGCGAACCGACGGCGACGACACTTCACCTCTCAACGCGGGTTCGGCGCAAGCGGCCCACGCGCCCGCACGCCTGTGCGCTCGACGCCGCGCCAGGTTCGCGGTTAACGTGAGCCTTGCAAGCAATACTAAATACGTGCTTCAAATTATGAAACACGAACCTCGATGGACCCGATACCGTTCCCCTCCCAGGTTAATAGCGATGGGAGGGAAAGGGACAGGGATGGGGTGTAGAGAGCGATCCCGGTCCGAAAGTCGTCGGGTCTCAAGTTTACGCACACCTATTTAGCCCGCAGCAATCCGGGGATAGCAACGACGATGGGAGAACCGACGATGACAGCAGATCACAATGGCGCGGATCCGGATGCCGGTCGGCCGCTGCCGGATGCCGGCGATTTCAGCTCGCTCTGCGTCCGCCAGGATGCCGCGAACCCGCGCATCGCTCGTATTACGTTCAATCGTCCGCAACGTCTCAATGCGATCGGATTCGATACGCCGGGCGAGATTCGTCGCGCGGTCGAGGCCGCGAATGCCTGCGACGATGTTCACGTGATCGTACTGCAGGGTGCGGGGCCGGCATTCTGCGCCGGCTACGACATCGTCCAGTTCGCGGAATCGGGACTCGATCACCCCTGCCGCCAGGAAGCGCAACCGTGGGATCCGATGGCCGACTATCGCACGATGCGCGCCTACACCGATGATTTCATGAGCCTGTGGCATTCACCGAAACCGACGATTGCGCGGGTACACAAATACGCCATTGCCGGCGGCTCCGATATCGCCTTGTGTTGCGATCTCGTGGTGATGGAAGACAGTGCGCGGATCGGCTACATGCCGACCCGCGTGTGGGGCTGTCCCACAACCGCGCAATGGACGTACCGGCTCGGGCCGGAACGCGCGAAACGCCTGTTACTCACGGGCGATTTGATCGACGGTACAACCGCCGAACGCTGGGGCCTTGTCAGTGAAGTCACGGCGCCGGAACGACTCGACGAGGTTGTCACGCATCTCGCGAACCGCATCGCGGCAGTGCCACGCGGCATGCTGCAGATGCAGAAGATGGTGGTCAACGAAACGATGGAGCGCATGGGCTTGTTGTCGAGCCAGACCTTATCGACGCTGTTCGACGGCATCACGCGACACAATCCGGAAGGCATGTGGTTTCGCCGCCAGGCCGAAGCGCATGGCTTCAAGTCGGCGGTGGAGTGGCGCGATTCCGGCACGCCAATCCCCGAAGGCGAGGCAGCGCGTGCGGCAATCGCGGAACTCGACGCGCTGATCGCGGCGGGCGCGCGAACGGACTGAGCCATGTGCTGGCCCCGGCGGCCTGCGTCTGGGATGATTATCGAATAACAAACGAACGAGAGGGGAACATGACGATGGGCAGGCTCGAGGGAAAAGTGGCAATCATTACCGGCGCCGCGCGCGGCCAGGGCGAAGCGGAAGCCCGCTTGTTTGCCGCCGAGGGGGCGACGGTCGTCGTCACCGATGTGCTCGACGATGTCGGCGAGCGCGTCGCCGCCGAACTCGACGCCAGCTACCATCATCTCGATGTGCGTGACGAAGCCGCCTGGCAGAACGTGTGCAAGGCCACGGTCGCGGAGCATGGCGGTGTCGACGTGCTCGTGAACAACGCCGGGATCTTCATGTCCGCGGGATTGCTCGACACTACGCTCGAGGATTACAACCGGGTCATCGAGATTAATCAGACCGGTGTCTTTCTCGGCATGAAAACGATCGCGGCGGCGATGAAACAGGCCGATCGCGGTGGTTCCATCGTGAACATTTCGTCTGTCGCCGGCCTCGAAGGCACACGTAACTGCACCGCCTACGGCGCGAGTAAATGGGCCGTACGCGGCATGACAAAAGTCGCCGCCCAGGAACTCGGTCGCTACAACATCCGCGTCAATTCGATTCATCCGGGCCTGATCGACACGGACATGATGCAGGACCTGCCGTATATCCAGGCCGGCAAACTCGACCGGGTCGTGAAATCGATCCCGCTCGGACGCACGGCCACGGCACTCGAAGTCGCAAATCTCGCCTTGTTCCTCGCCTGCGATGAAAGTTCCTATTGCACCGGCAGTGAATTCACTGTTGATGGCGGGGTGCATAACTAAATACGTGCTTCAAATTATGCAACACGAACTTCGATGGACCAGGTGCCCTTCCCCTCCCAGGTTAATAGGGAAGGGACAGGGATGGGTGTAGAGTGCGATCCCGGTCCCGAAGTCGTCGGGTCTCAAGTTTACGCACACCGGATCAGCTTATGACGGCACGCGCCACGACCCGACCTACGCGCCGCATCAGCGTTACGGTAAGCAGGGTTGACGTGGCCTCGTGCCGTAACCAGTCCGAGCCGCGTGAACGCGCACGGTTTGGCGCAGACTTGATGCAGAAGGATTCAATAACGAAATAATTATCCGGGCGCATTGCCAGCGTCCACCATCCGGGGGAGAAGTTCATGAACTACAAGACGCAATACGCGTGTGTCGTGTGCGGCGCGGCATTTGTCGCCCTGTTTACACTCGGCTGGATCATTATTGCCGGGCTCGTGCCCGCGCCGTCACCCTCGCTCGATGCCGCAGCAATCGCAGAATTCTACGGCGCAAACACCGGCGCGATACGCTTCGGTCTGCTGCTCACGATGATCAGTGCCTCGCTCACGATTCCCTGGATCGCCGTCATCGGGGTTCAACTGCGGCGCACCGAACGTGAGTTCCCCGTGTGGACCGCGAGCCAGCTCGTCGCCGGCGCCGGCACCGTTGTCTTCCTGACGATACCGATCATGATCTGGACCGTCGCCGCGTTTCGGCCGGAGCGCACCCCGGAGCTGATCCAGTTAATGAGCGACTTCGGCTGGATCACTCTGATCATGACGTTTCCACCATTTTTCCTGCAGCTTGTCGCGATCGGTCTCGCCATCGTCTCCGACACCCACGAGCAACCGGTATTCGCGCGCTGGGTGGGCTATTTCAACATCTGGGTCGCGATTCTGTTTCTGCCCGGGGGCCTGCTCACGTTCTTCAAAACCGGGCCTTTCGCATGGAATGGCCTGCTCGCGTTCTGGCTGCCGCTGACAGTATTTTTTCTCTGGTACATCGTCATGTCCATCGCCCTGGTCAAGGCGATCCGGACCCCTGCGAGCGCCTGAGATGACGGACAGTACGAGCGCCGTGCTGGCGCCTGAAGATCACCCCGTCGTACCCGGCGAGGTCGGGGTGTGGGTGTTCGTACTCGGCGACATGTTTGTGTTCGGCCTGTTCTTCACCGTGTTCGTGTATTACCGCGGACTCGATGTCGAGCTGTACCGCGCTGCGCAGGCAACGCTGAACCAAAACTACGGCGCGCTGAACACTTTGTTGCTGCTGTTCAGTTCCTGGTTTGTCGTGCTGGCGGTGATCGACGTGCGCGAGCACGCGGCGCGCTATGCCGCGCGCCTGCTCGGACTCGCGATGTTGTGCGGGATCGGGTTCTCGCTCGTCAAGATTGTCGAATACCGCGAAAAGCTCGGCGCGGGTTTCGGCATCATGACGAATGATTTCTACATGTATTACTACATCTTCACGGGACTGCATTTCGTCCACGTGATCATCGGACTCGGGGTTTTGATCTACCTGTTGTCGATGCTGCGTGCAGGGGTCAAAACGGCTGGCGAGTTACGCATCTTCGAAAGCGGCGCGATTTACTGGCATATGGTCGATCTGTTGTGGATCATTCTGTTTCCCCTGCTGTACCTGTTGCCATGAGCAGCTCCGTCACAACGCTGTTGCGCAACCGGGTCACGCCCGTCTGGCTGCTGCTCGTGGCCGCGACGGGGCTGTCGTGGTGGATGGGCAGTGACGCCGGCGGACCCGGCAGTGAAGTACGCCTTGTGGCGAGTGCATTGATCGCGGTCGCGTTTATCAAGGTGCGTTTCGTGCTGCGTTATTTCATGGAAGTGCGCACGGCGGCCCTGCCGCTGAAATTGCTCGCCGACGCCTGGGTGCTCATCGTGTGTGGCGCTGTGCTTACGCTGTACTGGTTTGGCTAGCCGCGCCACGCAGGCCTGAATAGGTGCGCGTAAACTTGAGACACGACGACTTCGGGACTGGGATCGCTACCTACACCCCATCCCTGCCCCTTCCCTCCCATATCTATTAACTTGGGAGGGGAACGGTACCTGGTCCATCAAGTTGGGTGTTTCATAAATAGAAGCACGTATTTAGAAGCGGTCTCAAAAATAGATGGCGTCGCGTTGCGCCCTGAAATCGGTGATGAAAAGGCGCCGTGCGCCGGGAATGGTGGTTCCATTTCCAAGCACGGCAACGCCGTCAGCGCCGATTTCAGGGCGCAACCCGAAGGGCCGGGACCATTTTTGCGCACTCCGGCGTTACTCATCGCTCATTTAGCCCGGCTAAACCACGCTCTTCGCGCCTTGGATCGCGCAAGAATGACTCCCGGCGCGACGTCATCTATTTTTGAGACCGCTTCTAGATCGGTTCGCTGTCGAGATCCGGCAATTGCGGAAATGACTTTACCCCGTCGGTGAGAAAATCTCCTTCGACATAGGGGCACAACGCGAGCCGCCTGGCGATACGCCACTGTCCGTTCCGGCGCACGAGTTCATCGTGATACACGGCGCCGATCACCCAATGGTTCTGCGATCCATCATCGCGGATTTGTAAATGCAAGGCATGCACAGGGGACCGCGCCGTCGCCGTATCGCCGTCGATCGACAGCACTTGCGGTGACACGAGATGTTGCGTCCAGTAACACCGATCGTGGAAACCCTTCACTTTCGCCGGACCATCCGGCATCGAGAAATCGAAGCGTTTCCCGCGCAGGCGATACAGCACGCTTGCGTCGTCGGTGAACACCTGTGGCAATAACTCGTGGTGCAGCTTGTCGTCGAACGCGCGCGCCACTTCCTGGATCGTGTGGGTAATCGCGAGTGTGTCCGCGAGCGTACTGGAATCCGGCATGACAGTTCTTCCTGTGTTGAAACCCCGACAGTAGTCTGAATGAATCGACGACGACGGGGTAGCTCGCGATGGGCACCGGCGCGACCATGCCCTCGCGCGTGCTGCCGAAGCCGTAGGGCGGTGTTATCCTGCTGCAGCACATGCGCACTATTCGCGCTGCGAATCCCGACGGAGTCCGCGACAGAGATGACAACACCGGTGCTTGCAATCCGCAACGACTGGGCATCCCGGCCCTGGTGGATGAACCTGCTGTTCTACTTCTGCTGTTACATGACGTTCGTGTACATGCCGTTCGATATGTTCGTGAAGCCGGTTGCTGCGGATCACGAAATCTGGTTTGGCGTGGCGCTCACCGGTTGGTGGGCGAAAGCGACGGAACCGCTGCACTGGCTGATCTACGGCGCCGGGGTTTACGGATTCTGGAAAATGAAATCCTGGATGTGGCCTTGGGCGGCGGTGTACGCCGCGCAGGTTGTCATCGCGATGTTCGTCTGGAACGTGATCAATGCGCATGGCCGCGGAATCGTCGGCGGCCTCATTGCCGCCGCGTTGTTCGCGGTACCCATGCTCGCCTTGTGGCGCGCACGGGCGCAGTTTAATGCCTGAGCCCGGAGACGAAACGCACACTGCATGTTCCACCCTGATACCCGGTGTGCACCTGGATAAACCCGCTTTGAGGAGCAGCACTGATGGCGATTAAGCGACGACAGATTCTCGGCGGCGCGGCCGCATTACTCACCGCCGGCCTCGGCGGAATCAGGCCGCTGGCCGCGGCCACGTCCCCGGCGGTCGCCTTTCTCGACAAGTCGAAGCTGATCTATCTGTCGCCATTGCAGTCGGACGGCACCGAGAGCGCGTGTCACGGCGAAGTCTGGTTCGTGCACCACGCCGGTGAGGTGTATGTCGTCACCCGTTCTGACGCATGGCGCGCGGAAGCCGTGCGGCGCGGCCTGCGCCGGGCCGCCTGCTGGATTGGCGAATTCGGCGTGTGGACACGGGCGCAGAACCGCTACCGCTCCGCGCTCTATCTCGTGATCGAAGGCCGCTTCGAGGAAGATCCCGCCGCGCACGCGACTATCCTCGAGTTGTACGGTAAAAAGTATGCGCACGAGTGGGATTCGTGGGGACCGCGTTTCCGTGAAGGTCTGGCAGAAGGCTCGCGCGTCATGCTCCGCTACACCGTCAACGCTTGAGGCAGCCGCCCGACGATACAGCGTTCGAGCATCTCTTCGAGCGGGGTCAGCGTAATTCCCAGAGCTGCCGCTGCAGGCAGCGGATCGATGGCGTCATCGTGATCGAGTATGCGCAGCATGTCGCGCGTCAGCGGCGGATTCGTGCGGGTTGCCTCGAACACGCGCGCCAGCGCCATACCGCACAATATCGGCAGCGAAACCACGGACGGACGCCGCCCGACAAGCCGTCCTGCAGCGAGGATCAAATCACGCCGCGAGAGCGAACGCGGCCCGGCCAGATCGAACGTCCGGTTGTGTGCCGGCGTCTGCGTCAGCGTGTGTCCCAAAGCCGCGACCACATCGCCGGCGTAGATCGGCTGCTCCAGGCTCGATGCACGAAAGACTATCGGCCGCTTCGCCGCCGCCCGCTTCGCGAGCGCGAAACTCGCGCGATCACGTTCGCCCAGCACCATCGGCACACGGATCATCGTTGCCGCTGCCGGCGCCTCACTGAAAATGCGCTCCACCGCAGCGCGCGCGCGCAGGCATTCGCTCGCGCTCGTGTCCCCGGCCCCGAGGATGCTGAGGTAGACAACGTGCCGGATCGGCACCGTATCCATTGCCTTGACGAGGGCGACAGCAGGTATTTCATGCGCCGCGCGGAGCGAATTTTTTGCGGTCGCCTTGATCGTACCGATCAGGTGGACGGCGTGCTCACAGCCAGCGGCGACGCGGTTAATGTCTGCGGCTCTGGACGGGTCGGCAAGCGCTACCGTGACACGTTCGAGCTTGCCGCTGTGGCGCAGCAGCGTGTCGCGCGCACGCTCACTGCGCACCAGCGCCACCACATCCGCATGGGTTGCGAGCACCGGCAGCAGTCGCCGACCAAGATGTCCGTTCGCGCCCGTTACGAGAATCCGGCTCATGCGCCTGCGCAGGTGCCGCGAACTCGCGACCCCGGGTACGGAGTCGGTACACTTCCCGCTATGTCCACCCACCCCGCCACCGGTGCTGCCGCGCTGAATCTCGCGAACGCTATCAGCGCCATGCGTATCGTGCTGACCCCGCTCGTTGCCTGCGCCGTGCACGACGGCCACGCAACGGCCGCGGTGGCGGGTCTCGTGCTCGTCATTGCGAGCGATCTGCTCGACGGCTTCGTCGCCCGACGCCGGCGGCAAGCCACCGCGTTCGGGACCCTGCTCGACCATGGGGCCGATGCCGTGTTCGTTACTGTTCTCGCCGGCATCGGCGCGCACATCGCGTTATTGCCTGGCCCGCTTGCACCGTTGATCGCACTTGCGTTCGTGCAGTACGTGGCCGATTCGCACCTCGTCGGGCAGCGCACCCTACGACCCTCGCGCCTCGGCCGGGTGAACGGGATCGCCTACTACGTCGCGGTGACGACAATGAGCGTGGTGCACCTTTATTTTTCGGATTTCGCGGTGTTGCGCGACATCACGATGGGCATAGGCTGGTTGCTGGTTGTTACCACCGGCGGTTCGATCCTGGAACGTGCCTGGCACCTCGTTCATGCGACCCGCGGTTCCTGATCCGCGCCATCCGCCGGTGGGGCAAACAACTCCCGATTCGCCACGGGCAGAAACAACAAGCCGATCGTTGCATTGAAGAGCACGAAGAACGTGTGCATGACGAGGCTGAACGCACCAACTTCGGGGTAGTCCGGGAACAAAACGGTCCACAACAACAAGGCGCCGGCATGGAACGGCAGCGGGAGCGCCGCGGCGAGAAAAATCACGGGCAGAAACGCGAGCATCTGGCCAAAGCCGACGTCAACGTTGAACAGGCCAAGCGCGAACGTATAGACGCCAACCGCACCCAACAGATTCGGTGCCTTGAATAAAATGATCAATCCATATTCGCGCAGGCGCGCGCGGGTGAATGCGCGCGCAATGCCCTTGTCGCGCACCGTGCTGCGCGGCAACACGCGCCCGGAAAAGTACGCGACGTGGAGCGGAAAGTAGAGTGCGGCGAGAACGAATACGCAAGGCAGGATCCGGTCGAGCGGCAAAACGCTCGAAGCGCTCGCAACAAGATCGAAATACAGCCACGTACCGATGGCCGAGAAAATCAGCAGTTGATAAACCTCCATCATGCCGAGTAAGACCATGCTCGACAGGGCTTCCCAGGCGGGTACGCCGTGACGCCGCCACAGATACAGCGTGATCGCCCCCTTACCCACCTGCTCGTTTATGAGCGACAGGATGTAAGCGCTGGCCCGGATCGGCAACATGCTGCGCAAACGAAACGCCGGTGCGTTGAACCAGCGCACGACCCGCCACGTTGCATGGGCATCGACGATGAAGAAAAAGCACGAATACGGCACCATGATCGCGAGCCATGCGAGCCAGTTCGCGTCTGCGAAGAATCGCGCGAGATAAGCGAACGCGTCCAGTTGCTCACGCGCCGCCGCAACTTCGATCTTGCCGTAGACCGCGTAGAAGCAAGCCGCCGCCAGCATCCAGGTCGTGAGCTTGAGCACCCGGTTACGCCACGGCCCGGGATCCGCGCCCACCGTGGTGTCTGGTGTATTCGTCTCATTCATCGCGACGCTCGCCCGCTGGTGTTGCCGGCGTCGAGAGTAGCATCGTTAAGGAACCCGGCAGAAGACCCGCGCCCGCAAAGCGATCCGGTTTAGACGTTTTCGCAGATACGCGTTATTTTGCATACGCGGTTAACCCCAAGCCCCAACCGACAGGCGCGAATCCGATGACAACATTTCCTGAACCCCCAGACGATGCCTACGCCGTTCTCTATCGCGAAGACACGGACAAGCCCTTACCCGAGAAAATCGTCCAGAGCACGCGCTACGCCTATTTCAAGACGATCGCGCGCGGCGGCAAATCGGTGATTCAGTCGTGCCGTGATCTGCACCTCGGGCGCACGGTCTGTTACAAAACGCTGCGTCCGGAATTCGAGGATGACCCGGTGGAACAACGGCGTCTGCTGCGCGAAGCGCGGGTCAGCGCGATGCTGCAGCACCCGAACACGGTGCCGACCTACGAATTGAGCCGCGACGGGCGCGGGCGTTACTTTTTCACCATGAAACTCGTGCACGGCTACACCTTGCGCGAGGTACTGGATTTTCGCGAGCGCTACGATTTACGTCAGTTGATCGATGTTGTTATCCAGGTCTCATACGCCCTGCAGTACGCACATAGCCATCATGTGATCCACCGCGACATCAAGCCCGAGAACGTGCTGGTCGGCCCGTTTGGCGAAGTCCTGCTGCTCGACTGGGGACTGGCAAAAGTGTGGGACGAAAAACCCGACGATGATGAGGCGCCCGAACCGGCCGCCGCCGATACGGGACGCAAGGTCAGCCGGGATACGAATGCGGGGCAGTTGCAAGGGACGATAGCGTATATGTCCCCGGAGCAGATCCGCCGCGACCCCGCGATCGACTACCGCTCGGATATCTACAGCCTCGGGGTCATGCTGTATGAAATTCTCAGCGGCCGCTTGCCGTCACCCGGCGAAACGGTCGATGAGGTGATCGAACAGATCAACAATGTCGACCCGCCATGGCCAAGCGAATTCGTGACGCCGAAGCCGCCGCGACTGCTCGAGAACGTCGCGATGCAATGCATTGCCAAAGCGCCGTCCGAAAGGTTGCAGAACTGGTCCGAGCTGATTCGTCTGCTGCAGGAAGACTGGACCAAGCGCCATCGGCGCTCGCGTTAGCCGGCGCCGGGGCGGGACTTCGCGCCGGCCCGCCCCATAATGAGGCACGCAATTGGCTTATTGCGCCGGCTTGGTGCATTCACGCACTGATACCGTGCGCCGGCGACCGCCGGGCGTTTTCCCCTGGCAATGATGTCGACTCACCATCGCAACCCCGGGCTTTCACTAAGCTGCTGTATCAGCGACGTAAATTCTCCCGCTCGCTGCCACCGCTCACGCCACCGGCAGCGCCCGAAGCGATGCGGTTGCACGGCTCACCGAAACGGAACGCTTATTGCAGGGACGGGGTTTACTTTGACAATCCTGCAGACGATTTAGGAGCGCACGACATCATGAAAAGCAAGTTGGAGTACATCTGGCTGGACGGATACAAACCAACACAGAGCCTGCGCAGCAAGACCCGCGTAGAGAAAGATTTCAGCGGCAAGCTCGAAGACTGCCCGATGTGGTCTTTTGATGGCAGCTCGACGGAACAGGCCGATGGCAGCGCCTCGGACTGCCTGCTCAAACCGGTCGCCGTCTATCCCGATCCCGACCGCAAGAACGGTTATCTCGTGATGACGGAAGTGTTGAATGCCGATGGTACGCCGCATGTCTCGAACGGTCGCGCCACGATCGACGTCGCTGACGACGACGAGGACTTCTGGTTCGGTTTCGAACAGGAATACTTCCTGTGGGATCCGGAAACGGATCTGCCGCCCGGGTTCCCGCGCGCGGGGTATCCGCGCCCCCAGGGTCCGTACTATTGCTCAGTGGGCGCGAAGAACTCCTACGGCCGCGAAATCATCGAACAGCATCTCGACCAGTGTCTCGAAGCCGGCCTGAACGTTGAAGGGATTAACGCGGAAGTGGCCGCGGGCCAGTGGGAGTTCCAGGTGTTCCAGAAGAGCGCGAAAAAGGCCGGAGATGAAACCTGGGTGGCGCGGTACCTGCTCGAACGCACGGCGGAGACGCATGGTTATGCGATCGAATGGCATCCGAAACCGCTCGGCGAAACGGACTGGAATGGTTCGGGCATGCACGCGAACTTTTCCAACGCTGCCATGCGTGAATCCGGCAACGAAGACACGTTCACAAAGATCTGTGAGCAGTTTGGCAAGAACATCGGCCGCCATATCAATGTCTACGGTGCGCACAACGACAAACGTCTCACCGGTAAACACGAAACGCAGTCGATTGAACAGTTCAGCTACGGGGTTTCTGACCGCGGTGCGTCGATTCGAATCCCGATCGGCACGGTGGAGGACGGCTGGAAAGGCCGCCTCGAAGATCGTCGCCCGGCATCGAACGCGGATCCGTACAAAGTTGCCGCTGCGATTGTGAAGACGACGAAAGAAGCCGGCTTCTGAGCACGCTGACTGTCGCGTTGCAGTTCAACCACCGCCCGCGGCGGTGGTTGAATTGCACGAATTCCGTCACAGGCCTTGCAACGCGACTGGGTGCGCAAACCGGCGGTCGTCAACCTCCTGCCGCGCCCGCTTATCCCGCGGCGCGATATTCCTCCAACGGCGGCAAGCCGAGTGCGTCGCAGTAGTTTTGATGGAAATGATGCAGGGCCGGCTCGTTGCGACCAAAGATGAAGTGCTCCACCCGTCCACTTGATGCGGCCTGCTGCGACTTTTCACCCATGTAATAGTCTTCGTGTTCAAGCGTGCTGTTCACGAGTTCCATTTGAGTTTCGAGATTAAATTCGACCCGGGTGGACATGTCCGTCGAATACAGCGAATCGGCATCCAGCTTTATCCCTTCGTCCGCGACCGCCGACCCGATATGTTGTGCTTCGTAATGTGAGATCCGGGTTAGCGAACGGCCAACTTCCTGGCGATTCGGATAAATCCGGAACACGCTTACGACCCGGTTGAACAATGCAATCTGGATGTTCGGGAACAGGTGATAAACGACGATCCCTGCGTCCGTTGCATTCCATTTCGTTTCCGGTTGCTCGCGCATGACGTCGAGATAACGACTGGCAACGGTAAGGCGATGATTGCGCCCGTATTCCTTGTACGCGGTGGCGTCGCCGTGGAACAGATTATTCAGTTTATCCGCGTGCAGGGTGTGAAAGTGATAGTTCTCGCCGAACGTGTCGTTCGCGATCTTCCAGTTCAGGTTTTTCTCGAGCGGCGACCCACCGAGATATCGCGCGCCGCCCAAATCCCACGTTTCGAGCTCGGGGCCAAGATCGCCGAGCAAGGCGTCGACGTCGATTACACCATCCACTTGCGGGTGTATGACCAGCAGGCCGTATTTTTCGACACTGGGTAATTCAACGAGTCCGTGACACGACTTATCGATTTCGCCGAACATTTTCGGTTCACGGATGCCGAGCAGACGGCCATCGTCGGCGAACGTCCAGGCATGGAAAGGACACACGAAGCGATGCTTCTTGCCGCGCTCGGCTTCCGTCAGCAGGGCGCCGCGATGACGGCAGGCGTTGACGAAGGCGTGAAATTTTCCCGCCTTGTCTCGCGTCGCGAGGATCGGAATACCGAGATCGTTGTTCGTCATGAAGCTGCCGGGTTCGGGCAGGTCGCCGGACAAACCCATCACCTGCGGATGATTTTCGAACATCGTTTCCCATTCTCGTTGCGCGCGCTCCTTGCACACATACGACGACGTCGGGTTCTTGACGATACGTCCGGTGTCGGGTGCGGTTCCGGCATCGATCATCGCCAGCATTTCCTTGAGTAGATCCACCTGGGCCGATTGCTTCATGTGCTAACTCCTTCGTCGCCAGTGCGACGTTGTTCAGACGCAGCCGCGCGGTTACCAAGCGCGGCAATTTTCCTGATCAATTGAGCATGAAATGTTTCGACGGCATCCGCCGCGAGACATGTGTATACGTCGCCGAGCGCCGACGCGCGGAAAGCTTCGATCGAAATCTGGCCGAATGCCCAGGCGCGGCAACTCGTGCGGTAGCCACGCAGAATTTGATCGCCAAGCAAGGCCGCCGGGATGCGGCCCTCGATAAGGCCCGCTTCGCGGCATTCGTCGAGGCCTGCGAGCACGAGGCTGCGACCCCAGGTATAGACACCATTCGCCGCCGCGTGATGCGCGCGCGTCTGGTCAAGGTGTTCGAGCGCAACAAAGGCGCTGCGGAAGTATGCTTCATCTTCCGCGAACAGCCCTGTCGACTCGGTGACCACCGCCGCGGTTGCCTCGAACGCCGAACCATTCTCGACGCTGCGCACGCGTTGTTCGATCTCCGTCAGCACTTCGGAAAACAGCGCAATGACGAGCGCTTCTTTCTTGCCGACGAGGTTGTAGATGGTGGGGACGGTGACTTCGGCCGCCGCCGCAAGCGTACGCAGATTCAGCGCTTCGATGCCGCCGTGCGCGATTAAACGGCGCGCCTCGGCGAGGATACGGCGGCGCCGTTTCTCCATGTTGAATTCGCGAACGGAAACTTCTGGGTCGCTCATGCGGCGGATAATGGCACAGGCATTTTATTTTAACAACGTTAAAATTATTTTGCATCGCAACAATCAAACGCACCGCGAAGCTAGCCTGCCCACAAGGTTTTGCAGCTGTCCGGGCGTGCACCCGCGCAGGCATTTTGCGAGCGGGACCGGTTTCGGCGACGATAGGCCCGCACCCATTCTTGACTGACCCTGCGTATCGATGAACCCGCCGAAACGTCTGCTGTTCAATGCATTTTCGATGAACTGCGTCTCGCACATTCATCACGGCCTGTGGCGGCGTTCGGACACGCGACAGCTCGAGTACGCCTCTCTCGATCCGTGGGTGGAGCTCGCAACGCTGCTCGAACGCGCGAAGTTCGATACGCTGTTTCTTGCCGACGTCAGCGGGGTCTACGACAACTACAAGGGCGGCGCCGAGACCGCCATCCGCGAAGGCATGCAGATCCCGATCAACGATCCGAGTCTGCTGATCCCCGCGATGGCGCATGCAACCCAACATCTCGGCTTCGCATTCACCGGTTCCGTGCTCGCCGAACACCCGTTCAATTTCGCCCGTCGCGCCTCCACGCTCGATCACCTCACGAACGGTCGCATTGCGTGGAACATCGTCACGTCTTATCTGCCGAGCGCGGCGCAGAACCTCGGTTTCGATGATCTCCCCCGCCACGATGATCGCTACGACCGCGGCGACGATTATCTCGAAGTCCTGTACAAGCTGTGGGAAGGAAGCTGGGAGGATGACGCGGTGGTGCGCGACGTCAGCCGCGGCGTTTATGCCGACCCGACGAAAGTCCACCGTATCGATCACGACGGACCGTACTATAAAGTCCCGGGTCCGCACCTGTGCGAACCGTCGCGCCAGCGCACCCCGTTGTTGTTCCAGGCCGGCTCCTCGGACCGCGGGCGCGAGTTTGCGGCGCGCCATGCGGAGTGCATATTCATCGTCGGAGGCGGACAGCAAAAATTGATCGCCGATGTGCGCGCTCGGGCCGCAAGATTCGGCCGCGACCCCGCCGATCTGAAGTTCTGCCTCGGCGTGTCCCTGATCATCGGCGGCACGGAAGCCGAGGCCCGGGCAAAAGCCGAGGCGTTCAGCGAAACCCTGTCGGCCGAGGCCGGACTCGCGCACATGAGCGGACATCTCGGTGCGGATCTCGGTGATGTCGATCTGGACAAACCCATCGCAGAGTTCGATTTCAACGGGGTGCTCGGGTTTCTCAAAACGTTCGCCGACCAGACGCCGGACAAAACGCTCACGTTCGGCGATCTCGCCAGACGGCAGATGAGCGGGCAATGGCTCGTCGGCAGCGCGGAGCAGATTGCCGAGCGGCTGGAAGCATTCGCGGCCGCCGGGGTCGACGGTTTCAACCTCGTCTACGCAACAACTCCGGGCACATTCGTCGACTTCATCGACGGGGTGGCACCGATTCTGCGGCAACGCGGACTGATGCAAACGGACTACGCCGAGGGTGCACTGCGCGAGAAAATATTTGGCGCACCGCGCTTGCCCGACCATCACCCCGGCGCGCGTTTTCGCCGTTGAGCAGCAACGACGAAACCGGGCGGCGGAGTCAGGCGAGGCGCCGGGCGCTTACGCACGCGTCAGGCCGCGAACCCGATGCGAGGGACTGCGCGCAACGCCATCGATGTGTGCGCCGCGGATTCCTGCGCACCGTCGAACAGATTGCTTACACCCCGACGGGCATCGAAACCCCGGTCGGCCACCGCTAGCGAGAATCGTATGCTGCTGAACCGCTTCGATGCCCACTGTGAACGTCTCGGCCGGCGGCTCGCGCGCGGGCATTCTCGCCGCGGCTTTCTTGCTCGCTTCGGCCAGTTGCTCGTCGGCGGCAGTTTATTGCCATTGCTGCCGGTAGCGCGTGCCGCTGCGCCGGCGCGCGCCGGCGCCGGATGAAGCGCTCATCGATGGTCCGCAAGGCGACCCGCTCGCGTGTGAATACTGGCGCAACTGCGCGATGGACGGCTATCTGTGCAGCTGCTGTGGGGGGTTCTCAGAACACCTGCCCGCCAGGGACGGAGATGTCCACTGTCATCTGGATCGGCACGTGCCGCAACCCGGGCGACGACAAGGACTACATCATTTCCTACAACGACTGTTGCGGCAAAAGCAGTTGCGGCCGCTGCCTGTGTTCGCGTAACGAAGGCGACCGCGCCGTGTACAACCCGGGCAAGAGCAACGACATTAACTGGTGCATGGGCACAACGACGAATGTCTACCACTGTTCAACGTCGATTATCATCGGCGCGGTCGATTGAGCCGCGGTGGTCGCCACGCCCGGCCCTGTTGGGTTAATCTCGAACTCCCCGCCACCGCAATCGAGGATACGTCATGTCGCTATACGCCGATTCCGTTTTCCCCGTCTCCGCCGAAACTGCCGCACTGCATGCCGACGAGTTACAGTCCTACGCCACACCCGGAACGTGGGGCACGGCGGCCGAACGCACCGCGATTGCGGCCGAAGCGCGCAAGGCCCGGGTTGACGCCGGCGTCCAGGAATCAATCGGCGATGAACACCTCGCCGACTGCGCCGCGCTGCCCACGGCAGCGCGCCAGCTTGCGCGCGATGTCGCGCTCGGTGGGACGACAATCACGCGCGAGTACTGCGCCGACGTCCAGGCTACGGGCGTTACGGAAGGCGCCTATGTCGAGATCGTCGGGCTCGTTGCGCGGCTCGCGCACCTCGATGTGTTTGCCCGTGGTATCGGGGTGCCAGCGCGCGCGCTCGGCACACCGGTTGATGACGCACCGCCGACGTTCGAGCGCCCGGCAGTGGCGACGAACGAGGGCTTTTTCACCGCGACCGTGCCAAATGCCCCGGCCGGAGGGGAAGTTGCAGAATCTCTTTACGGTGGCAGCGAGGCGGCGAATATCCTGCGCTCCCTGAGTCTCGTGCCGGACGAAGCGCGCCGTCTGATCCGCATGATGGCGCGCGAATACTTCTCGATGGAAACCATCTTCGATCTGAAGTTCAGTTCTCACGCAGCCTTGTCCCGGCCGCAGATAGAACTCGTCGCGGCGCGGGTTTCGGCATTAAATCAGTGTTTTTACTGAACCACCTGGCACACCCATGTCCTCCGTGAGAGTGGCAAAGCCCTGCAGCAAAATCTCAATCTTGATGGTGTGTTTGATATTAATCGCGACAGCGGCATCGACCATGGCCGTGAACTGTTTGCGTTCGCCGACGCCGTGATCGGCAGCGATCCTGCCGCGCTCGATCGAGCGCGCGATGCGCTCAACAGCGCAATGGGTCCTGCCGCCGTGGTTGCCGCCTCGCTCATCGCCGGTGACTTCAGTCTTGTTGATCGTGCCGCGAACGGGATCGGGATCAGCGCTGAACCGATGGTTATGAAGCCGAGTGAGGATTTTCGCGCTACCTACGGCATTAACAATTTCCCGTCGGCGGCGAATACACTCGGCTGATGCGGGCGCGGGAACTGCCCGCGTACATTGTCGGGGATCTCGCCGGGGCGTTGCCGACCCATCGCTATCCCCTGGCCGACGGCTGGACGGTGTGGCGGCATGCGTGTCTGCGTAGCGCCGGCTTCCCGGTCGAACCACTGGCGCGCCTGCGTGCGCCACGCAGCGCCGCCGGGCTCGAGGCTGTCCGCGATTGCCACGCGGCGCTCGAATCCGCGCGCGCACAGGCACTGCGGTACTGCCATGAGCAGACGCCCGCAACCGACGTGCAGGCGAAACGACTCTGGCGTCGGCGTCGGCGCGCGTTAAAGCGGTCACGTCCAACCGTCCCCGACAATTGCGACGACCCGGTTTTTGCTGCCCGCTGCCGCGATGTGCGCGTGACGCTGGCGGCACTCGACGCGGCCACTGCAAGCTTCGAACGCACGTTCGCCGCCGAGGAACAACAACGCGACGCCCTGATCGTGGAGTTGAGCCGCGAACCCCGCTTCCGCGAAGCGCTCGCCTGGCAGAATCGCGCCTTGTTGAATCACAGCGTCGCGCTTGCCGCGCACAACGGCAAACGGTCGGCCCGCAACGCACTCGCGCTTGCGCTGCTGCATTACTGGTATCGCTACCGGACGAAGAACGAATCGATCGGCTTTTTTGGTCCCGTCGCCTGGACCCGGCTGGCCGCGGACGGTGCCGCCATAAGGCTGGTGCCGGGTTCCTCACTGCTCGCCCACCGCGACATTCAGTTCGAGTACTGGGCGCTCGATCGCATTTGTACGGCATTTGCGCAACAGCCGGGCATGCGCCCGTGGCTGCGGCCCCGGTGGTCCCGGCGCTGCCGTATCGACGGCGACAACTTCGTCAACGCAAGCAGCGCGCGCGTGCCCTTGCGAGGCGCAGCCGGCGCGGTGCTGCGCCTTTGCAGTGGCACAGCAACGGCGCATGCGATCGCGCGCCAGTTGCAGCGCTCGGGCTTGATCCCTCACATCGCAGCAAGCTATCGCGTACTCGATCAACTCGTCGGTATTCGCGCCATCGACTGGGCGTTCACGGTTCCCGTAACGCAGGCACCGGAACCGTACATCGAGGCGCAACTCGACGCTATCGGAGATCCCGGCTTGCGCGACGACCTGATCGCGCAATGGCGCGGGTTCGCGGCAAACCTCGATCGCATACGGGCGATGACGAACGTCGCCGGCGGTCGCGATCCCGCGCAGTTGAACCATGCACTCGGACAACTCGATGCCGGCTTCACCCGGCTCACCGGCGTCGCGCCGAGGCGCAATCCCGGACGCACCTACGGTGGCCGCGCGCTTGCCTATGAGGATTGCCGGCGTGACATCGACGTCACGCTCGCGGCGTCACTGCTCGCGAAGATCGCAACACCGCTGTCGCTGCTCGGCACCAGCGCACGCTGGTATACGTACACCATCGCGACAACGTTCGAGCAAACCGTCAGCTCGCAGGTCCGCGCCCATTTGCGCAGGCAGCGGATCACGCAGGCGCCACTCGCTTCATTCATCGATGTGATGACCCGCATCGCGCACCGGATCGCCGCACGGCAAACAACGGAACTACAAAAGCGGTGGGCGGCAATCCTGACCAATCCCGTCGTCGCACGCCGCGTTCGCCACCGCAGCGCCGCACTCCGCGAACGGGTCCGGGCAACATTTGCAGCGCCCCATCCAGGCTGGCCCGCGGCGCGGTTTCACACCCCGGATCTGATGCTGTACGAACATCGTGATGGTGGCTGGCGATGGGTGCTTGGGGAATTCCACGCAGCGATGAACACGGCGCTGCACCGGAGCATGCTGTCCGTACATCCCGAGCCCGCCGCGATGCGCGCTTGTTACACAAGCGACAAGGCCAGCGCGGAATTTTCGTTCACCCCGTCGCGGAATTTTTCCGGCGGCCACAGGATCGCCGGCGGCGTTGTCGATGCCGACGACGATATCGCCATCATGCTGGACGCCACGCCGTCCGCTCGCCCGTCGGGGCAGTGCGTTGATGTTGCGTTCCTGCAGCTCGCCGAGGTCGGCGCCGGGATCAGAATTCTCGATACCCGCACCGACACCTCCCGTCCGCTCGCGACAATCCTGCAGGCCGTGTGCAAACTTGCGGTCATGAACGGTTTTCAGCCGTTCGCCGCGGGCGCGCATACGCCGCGCATCTATCTCGACGAGTTGATCCTGCGTCGCGAAAGCTGGCAGGTGGCCGCGGCGGCTATTCCGTTCCTCGACGGCCGCTCGCCGGCCCAGCGATTCCGGGCCGCGTGCGACTGGCAGCGCGCACTGGGCCTGCCGCGGGAGGTGTTCATCCGCGCGCCGCGCGAAACGAAACCGGTGTACGTCGATTTCACTGCGCCGCCGACGCTGGACATCGCGCGACGGATCCTGAAACATGAACGCGAGGCGGGTAACGAGGTGAGCATCAGCGAGATGTTGCCGGATACGACGCGGCCATGGCTCACGGACGCTCAGGGGCTTTGTTACACGAGTGAGTTGCGCATGCCGCTCGTCGATCCGATCGCCTGTCCTGTCCGTTGAGTGCGTGCGTTTTGCGCACGTGGCCGACGCGCAACGATTGCCGGAAACGGATGTCACACAAACCATGCATGATCCGCTTTTTGAACCGCTGCACGAGGATTTTGCCGCGCGTGTGCGCGGCATTGATCTGACGCGCAATCTCGATCCAGCCGTTATCGCAACAATCCGCGACGCGATGGACCGGTATTCCGTCCTCGTCTTTCCCGATCAGGCGATGAGCGACGAGGCGCAACTCGCGTTAACCCGTCTGCTCGGCGAACCGGAGCCCAATCACGTCACCCTCGGCGCCACCGGGCGGGTGGAGTACTTCGCCACGATCGGCAATGTCATCGATGCCGAACAGCACAAGGGCAACGACGATCCGCATACGCGTTACCAACGCGGCAACAACCTGTGGCATTCGGATTCATCGTTTCGCCGCGTACCGACGAAATTTTCGATCAACCACTCCTACGAAGCACCGGCAGAAGGTGGCGAAACGGAATTCGCCAGCCAGCGCGCCGCCTATGCGCGTCTGCCGCCGGCACGACAGGCTGAAATTGATCCCCTGCTCGTGCTGCACGACTACGTGTTCTCGCGCAGTCAGGTAGCGCCGGTCGATCCCAACCATGCCGCTTCGCTGCCGCCGATCGAGCACCGTCTTGTGCGCGTAAATCCGGCGCACGGGGCGAAAAATTTCTACGTCGGCTCGCATGCGCGCTCGATCGTCGGCTGGTCGGGGATCGACGGACGACGGCTGATCGACGAGTTGTGTGATCTCGCGACAGCGCCGGGACGAATCTATCGCCACCGCTGGGGCGCGGGCGAAACGGTCATGTGGGACAACCGCTGCGTGCTGCACCGGGGTACCGGCTTCGATGCAGATCGCTTTCGTCGGCTGATGCGGCAAACCCGGGTCGCCGGCGACGGACCAACGCTGTCCGAGCCGGGCTCAGCGCAAGCGTAACGGCAGCGACGAGAAACCGGTGACGTGGGTTTGCGCGATGCGTGACGGCTCGCCGTGGATTGCAAAGCGCTCCAGGTAGGGCAGCAACGCGCGTAAGCTCGCTTTCAGCTCGGCGCGTGCGAGATTCGTGCCGAGGCAAAAATGCACCCCGAAGCCGAACGCCAGGTGCGGATTTGGTGCGCGCGTAATGTCGAAGCGGTAGGGATCGGGAAAAATCCGCTCGTCGCGGTTTGCCGACGGGTAGAAAAGACCGACCGTATCGCCCGCCGCGATGCGGGTGCCCGCGAGGTCGAAGTCTTCGGTGGCGGTGCGCAGGAAATTCACCACCGGTGACGTCCAGCGCAGGATTTCCTCGACCGCACCGGGCAGCAAGTCCGGGTTGTCGCACAGGCGCGCACATTCCGTCGGGTGCTCGATCAGCGCCGCCACCCCGCCGGTCAGGGCATTGCGCGTCGTATCGTTACCGGCCGCGATCAACAGGAACAGGTAACCGATTAACTGTTGATCGGTGAGCGTCTTGCCCGCCACCTCGCGATGCACCATGTGGTCGATGAAACCGCCGCGTGCAGCGCCATGTTCGCGACTTTCGTGGATCAGGCCCTCGAGATAGGAACGCAGCTCGTACATATTGCGATAGCCCGCCGCGCCGCGGCTTTCGCCGGGCAGTCGATCGCACTCTTCGATTTCGCCGAGGAGCGCATTCGACCAGATCAGGATCTGCTTCCAGTCGTCGGGTGCGAGGCCCATGATCTCACCCACCGCCGCGAGCGGGAGTTTGCACGCGAGGCCGCTGACGAAATCGACGCTTCCGTCCGGCGCCGCCGCTTCAAGCTCAGCGATGTATTCACGCGTGAACTGCTCGGAGAGCGTCCTGAAATGCGCGTCCATACGCCGCATGCCGCCCTGCGTAAACGCCCAACTCGACTGTCGCCGCAACTGCCGGTGCCGCGGATTGTCCATGAACACCATGTCCGGCGGCTCCGCCGGATCCCAGCCGCGCTCCTCGCCGAACGAGTCGACCCCGGCGCGCAGGATCTCGGGCGTCCCTTTCAGGGTGAGTCGCAACCGCGGGCCCCCGTTGATGAACACCTGCGGATGATCGGAGACGGT
Source organism: Gammaproteobacteria bacterium (assembly GCA_965216305.1). Taxonomy (GTDB): domain Bacteria; phylum Pseudomonadota; class Gammaproteobacteria; genus UBA11873. The sequence goes on from OZ244144.1 coordinate 3,402,323, forward strand.
CATGATGTCCGCGTAGCGCGTGACGGCCCAGAACGGCTCGACATCATCGCGTTCGTACCAGTACACCGGCGCTTGCGCGCGCAGCAGGTCCCACGCCGCCCACGGCGAGCCCTCGGCGGCATATACGGCAGGATGGTGAATGTTGAGGCTTTCGAGCGTCAGGCCCACGACAAATTGATCCACGGCTACAGGACCAGTGATTATCGCATCAATCGCCACGCGCGCCGACTTTCGCGCACCACGGAAGTATCGCAAGCACCGGGGTCCGGGTTCGTTATGATGTACCTGCAATCCCTGCCGCCAGCGAACGCGCGAGGTACCCGCGATGAAACCGTATCGAATCATCGGCATCGAATCTTCCCCCTACGCGGTGAAGGTGCGGGCCGTTATGCGTTATCGCCATATTCCCTATCGATGGATTGCCCGCATGCCGCAGTTTCACGACGAAACGCTCGCCGTGCGGCCGCTGATCATGCCCGTGGTGCAATACCCGGACGGCGCCTATCGCACGGACAGTACACCAATCATCGACGAACTCGAGCAGCGTCACCCGGGCGCGCGCAGCATCGTGCCGGACGCGGCGGGCGATGCGTTCGTGAGTGCGCTGATCGAGGACATGGCCGACGAATGGCTGACGAAATCGCTTTTCCATTATCGCTTCAGTCGCGAAGCCGATGCGGCCAGCGGCGCCGCCTGGGTGATCGACGACGCACACCCGGATCTGGGTCACGCCGAACTCGCGACGCTGACGGCTGAGTTTATCGCGCGCCAGACTTCACGCATGGGGCTCGTCGGCTGCACCGCCGCGAATGCGCCCTTGCTCGAACGCTTTTATCATGAGCTGCTCGCCGTGCTCGAAGCGAACGTCGCCACCGATCGCTTCCTGTTTGGCAGCCGCCCGGCACTGGGCGATTTCGGTCTGTATGCGCAGTTAAAGACGCTCGCCGCCGACCCCACTCCGCGGGAAATCATGCGCGCGACGGCGCCGCGAACCGAACACTGGGTGCTGCGTCTCGATGACACATCCGGGGTTGACGGTGCCTGGGCGAGCACAACCAGCGCCGTGATCCCCGGCCTGCTCGAACTCGCGGGCCGCTACTACCTGCCGTTCCTCGCAGCGAATCGCCGCGCGATCGATGCCGGCGCCGCGTCGGTCGCGATTGACATCGATGGCCAGCGCTACGAGCAACCGGTTTACCGCTATCAGGCGAAATGCTACGACTATCTGTGCCACCGCTACACAGCACTCGATGACGCGGCCCGCAGCCGGATTGAATCACTGCTCACCGACAGCGCTTGCACACCCTATCTCGCTCCCGCGCGGCGTACGACGTAGCGCGCGATCCTGAAATGGGCCCCGGCCGTGCGCAATTGCGCCTCCGAAACGCACCCGTTATGCTGCAATACCGATTGCCGAGTTGAGTGGGTGACCTAATGACAAGTCTCGGACCCATCGCGCTGGCCGTTGTACTCGTGACCACGGTACTCTGGTTTCGCCGCGCATTCCGGGTGGACATCCCGCGCAACCCGATGCCGTTCGCACTCGCCTGGGGCGCCGGTGGCGCGCTCGGGTTGCTTGCGCTCGTGTTCGCCGGCGGTGGCGCCGCGGCCGGGGCCACCGCGCTCGGTTTCCTGTTCCTTTACTTCGTGACCACCGGTAGCCAGCGCACCGGCGACGACATGATCCGCGTTGGCGACGCAATCCCCGCATTCTCCGCGATCGATGCCGACGGTAATGCGTTCGACAGCCGCGAGCTCGCGGGTAATCCCCTGCTGATCAAATTCTTTCGTGGCCACTGGTGACCCTACTGTGTTGCCGAGTTGCGGCGATGGGAAGAACTGCGCCCGACGCTCGCTGCGGCCGGCGTGCGAATCGTGACGATATCCACCGACACGCCGAAGGAAATCGCCGTGAGCCGGCGGCTGCACGGCCTCGACGCGATCATGCTCGCGGATCCGCAACTCGCTGTAATCGATCAGTTCGGCTACCGCAACCACAACTTCAACAACTTCAGGATGCCGGGTCGTCCCAGCTTGCCGGTACCGACTTCGCTGCTTGTCGATGCCAGCGGCATGGTGGTATGGATGGATCAGTCGGACAACTACACCCGCCGCTCGGATCCCGGCATCGTCGGCGCCGCGCTCGCGGCGCATCTCGCGTAATCGAGCGCGGCCCGTGCTCATTATCCTCGGTACCATCCGGCTCGAATCGGCTGCCGAAGCCGAACGTCTGCTGCCCGCCCTCGAGCGCCGCGCGGTACGCAGCCGCCGCGACGAGGGCAACATCGATTACGTATTCGCGCAAAACCTCGAGGACCCCGCGGAAATCCGCCTGATCGAGAAGTGGACCAGCGAGGCGTGCCTGCAGGCGCACCTTGAGCGCCCGGATGAAGCGTTCGACCGCGCACTGGCAGGCGCTGGAATAGAACGCGCCGTGGTCGTCGCCAGCGACATCGCCGGCGAGCGTGAATTACTGCGACGGTGACCGGACGCGTATCATCATGAAGCACAATCAATCATTACGGAAAGAAGGCATGCAAGCAGACACGAGCGTTGGCTACATGGAGCGCACGCGAAATTATTACGCGGCCCAGGGCTACAGCAAGCCCTACGTGTGGTCGCATTTCGATGACATTCCGTTCACCCGCCCACGGCGCGAACTCAGCGACTGTACCGCGACCATCGTGACGACTTCGATGCCCGATGCGAGCTATCGCAAGGAACATCGCCGATTGCACATTGGTGACCTCAACGATCCGCCGGCGGGTTTTTTTACCGGCGACCTGGCGTGGGATCGTGAGGCGACACATACCGATGATCGGGACAGCTACTTCCCCGTGCGTGAACTGCAGCGCCGTATCGCAGCCGGCGAACTCGGACGGCTTGCACCGCGTTTCTACTGCGTGCCAACACAATACAGTCAGCGCCATACGATCGAACGCGACGCGCCCGCAATCGTCGCAGCCTGCGTCGAAGACGCGGTGGATGTCGCGCTGCTCGTTCCCTTGTGACCCGTTTGCCACCAGACCGTGAGTCTGGTTGCACGACAACTCGAAGCGCATGGCATCGCCAGCGTGATCATAGGCTCGGCGAAAGATATCGTGGAGTACTGCGGTGTACCGCGTTTCGTGTTTACGGACTATCCGCTCGGCAACCCGTGCGGCCGACCGTACGACGACGACAGTAAGCACATCATCATGGGCACGGCCCTGGAGCGTCTGCGTACCGCCGAGGCACCGGGGAAAACCGTGCAGACGCCATTGGTCTGGCCCGGCGGGGACGACTGGAAGGCGAACTTTCTGCGCGTGGGGCCGGACAATATCGACGCGCTGCGCGCCGCCGGCGACGCGCGCCGCGCCGACCAGGCCGCGGTGCGCGCACGTCGCCGCGAAGCGCATCGGGAAACAGGCTAGGACCGTGCCCGCGTCCGCGCCGGCTTCAATCCGGTGCGCTGCACACGGGCACGTCAGCCACCAGCGAATCACGCGCCTGCTCACCGTGCCGGGCTTCGCGAGCCCGGACCAGACGGAAAGCGATTCCCTGCCATGACAACAAGCTCTGTCTGCGGCAGTTACGCGCAGCGATGACGCACAGCGAATAATCGGCCGCAGCAGCCGGCGCCGTCGCGGGCACCTGCGTGCGGCAATTTCGGATGTCACGAGGACGACGGTAACCGAGCGGTCTGACTCCCGCAGAGGTGGACGTGACGGCTGCGTGAGTCGCGCAAACGATCTATGCTCAGGGCCGGCACTACGCAAGTGAGAGTGGGAGCATGACAGTCAGGCGAAACCTCCATCGCGCGTCACCCTCGATGCGCAACTCCTTGGTCATACTTATCGCGGCATGCGGCACCCTGCTCCTGTTGGCCGGTTGTGAACCGAGCGATCACACACCGGGTCTTTGGTTGCGCGGGGACGTTATCGATCCGCCACCGCAGGACTGGTCGTTCACGGATGCACACCCGGAAATTTTCGTCGAAGTCGCCACGCCGTACTTCCTGCCGCACTCGGTGACAATCTGGTGCGCGCAGCTTCACGGTCAGTTATACATCGGCGCGCGTGATCCGGACACGAAGAACTGGCCCGGCTGGCTCGCAGCGGATCGCGACATACGCCTGAAGATCGGTCCACACGTCTACCCGGTGCGCGCAGTAGATGTGCCCGACGAAGACACCCTCGATGCGATCCGCCGCGCCTATGCGGAAAAATATGATCTCGACCCGGACGCGAAACGCGACGTCAGGTATTGGGCGATCGTGCCGCGCGGTTCCCCGCCCTGAGACACGTACGGCGGCCGGATCTCCCGCAGCAATGAGTGCGCGACAGTTCGGATCCGGCCGCGGGCGCACCGGACCTCACACGACGGCACGCCACACCTTGATTACGACGAGCGCAAGCGTACGGCAAACACGATAATTCGTGCGGCCCTGCCGGACCGTCGCGGCGCGGCCTTTGCACTGCAACAACACGGGCATTGTCCCGGCCCGCGGGCGTTGACGCGACGAGCCGTCAGCGCGAGTATCGCTGGCAACAGCGCAGCTTGAGGAGAATGACATGGCCGGCGGATGGTCACGGGACGGTGCGGTACAGGATCAGATCGACGCCAGCGTCGAGGACGCCGTGAAGCGCGCGCGCGAGGCGATCGGCGACGGTATCAGTCGCGCGGAGTGCGAGGATTGTGGCGCCGCGATCCCGGCTGCACGCCAGGCTGCCGTTCCCGGGGTGCGTCGCTGCGTCCCGTGTCAGGAAGCCGCCGACGCTACCGCGGACCGCGAGGGCCCGATTAATCGACGCGGCAGCAAGGACAGCCAGTTGCGTTAGCGTCGACCCGGCAAGTAACGGCGCGTGTCCAAGCGGCGAACCGCACGTTAAACTCGGCGGCCCCGCGCCGTAATTCAAGGCGCATCAACCCGGAGGCCCGCATCGTGAAACCCGAAGTCGTTAAACTTGATCTCGTCGAAGAGCATATCGCGCTTGTGCGCTTCGCCAATCCGCCGGTGAATGCGCATTCACAGCAATTGCTCGAAGAAGTCGCCTGGACGTTCGATACGATCAGCGACCGCGACGACATCCGCGTCGCCGTGCTCACCGGCGACGGCAAATGCTTCTGCGCTGGCGCCGATATCAAGGAACGCGCGGGCGCGAAGCGTGATGCGGGCGATCACTGGCAAAATTCGCGGCGCGCGCGCGAGGCCTACCACAGCATCATGGAATGCCAAAAACCCGTTATCGCGGCGATCAACGGGCCCGCGCTCGGCGGCGGTCTCGCGCTCGCGGCGTCATGCGATATCCTCGTCGCCAGCGAAAATGCCTGCCTTGGTCTGCCGGAAATCAACGTTGGCCTGCTCGGGGGCGGCCGTCATGCGCAACGCCTGTTCGGTCACTCGCGCCAGCGCCGCATGATGCTCACCGGTCTGCGCGTATTCGGGCCGGAGCTGTATCGCCTCGGCATCGTCGAGGCCTGCACGGCAGCCGATGAGTTAATGGATGCAGCACTCGAGATTGCGCGCGAAATCGCCGCGAAGAGTCCAGTGGCGATAAAACTCGCGAAACACACGCTGAATCAAATCGAGGAATCGAGCTTGCGCGACGGCTATCGCTTCGAGCAAAGCATGACCGGCGAACTCGGTAAAACGGAAGATTCGAAAGAAGCCATCCGCGCGTTCGTCGAGAAGCGCGACCCCGTATTCAAGGGTCGCTGAAAGGCACCGAAAAAAGGAGCAGCTAGTTCATGGCCAAGGTATCCGTAACAAAAACCATCGCCGCGCCGGCCGCGCGGGTATGGACCTATGTTTCCGCCTGGGGCGATACACACAAATGGATCCCCGGCGTGGGGCCCGTCACCGTGGTCGGCACAGGGCCGGGGGCGACCCGCAGCGCCGACCTCGATCCCGCTACCGGATTCGCGGGGCGCATTACCGAACGCCTCGACGCTTTCGACCCGACGGGGATGCGCTTTGAGTATCGGGTGATCGGCGACAGCCCGATCCCGATCGCCGACTATGTCGCGACGATGAAGGTCGATGACCTTGGCGACGGCACATGTACCGTCACGTGGGGCAGTACCTGGGTACCGAACGGCGACCTGTCCGAAGAGGATCTCGTTGCTGCTTTCGAGGGACTGTATGGCGCGTCGCTCGACAACGTCGCCGCCGCCCTCGCCTGAACGCCGCATCGCGCCGCCGCGAAAGCAGCCGATCAGGCCACGAGGTAGCGCGCCGTCGTATCGATCACATTCGTGTGCGGCAGAACCTCTCGGCAGACCCGCTCGACTTCGCGCGCAAGCTCGGCGGCGGACTGGAAACGATCAGCGTCCGATTTCGCCATTGCGCGCTCGATCAGTTTCGCGACGGCCGGCGGTAAATCGGGTCGCAGTGACCGGATCGGCTCAGGATCCTGGTGCAGGATCTGGAATGCCGTATGTTCGCGACTGAACGGATACTGCCCCGATAACAAGCGGTACAGCGTGGAGCCAAGTGCGAAAATATCCGTGAGTTGCGAAATCCGCCGCGCGGGATCGAAGTGTTCCGGCGCCATGTAGGCAATCGTGCCGGTATCGCGCGGCGGCGGCTGCTCGATGCTGTGCGCGACACTGAAATCCATCAGCTTCACGATACGGTGCGCCGGGTGATACATGATATTGCCCGGTTTGATGTCGCGATGAATCACCCCGTTGTAATGGATATAGGCGAGGCCCACGCAAGACCTGAACGTAATCATGAGCGCCTCGGCGAGGTCGAGCCGGCCTGTCGCCTTCATGTAATCATCGAGCGAGCGTCCGGGCACGAACTCCATGACGAGATAAATCAGTCGCCCTTCGTTGACGACGTCGTAGATCGTGGCGATATTTTCATGCGCGAATTTCCCGGCGATCTTCGCTTCATGGCAAAACTCGGCCGCAACGTGCGTGATCGCGGCGTCATCGAGCGATTCAAGTCGTGCAAGTTTGATCGCAACTTCGCGGTCCAGCGCCGGATCGAACGCGCGGTAAACGATCCCCGAAGTCCCTTCCCCGGCTTTCGCCACAATCTCGTAACGTCCAATCCGGTTGACATGACGTAGCTTCTGCGGCGCGGGTTTCGTCAAGGGTGCTGTTCTCCGTTGTGCGCCGGGCCGGACTGGCTGCCGGCGCGGCACAAGGATAGTATCACCCCCGGTTGTGGAATTGCCCGCAGCCGCTGGCAATTCTGCAATCCGCGAACGAGGAAACCCAAGCGTGTCCGATCAATACTCCGAAATTCTCCTGTCCCGCAACGGCGATGTCGCCACCGTCACCCTGAACCGGCCCGATGCCCTGAATGCGATCACGCCGAACATGCTCGCGGAACTGAACACGGCGTTCGCCTCGCTCGCCACGGACAGCGACGTGCGCTTCATCGTCCTCACAGGGGCGGGGCGCGCGTTCAGCGCCGGCGTTGATCTGAAGGCGCTCGGTGAGCGCAAGCTCGAACGCGGCAAGGTGGGCGATATCCTCGACCTGCCGGCACGCGCGCTGACGCAGTTGATTGCGACGACGGCGCAACCCGTCATCGCGCGGGTCAATGGCTTTTGTTTTACCGGCGCGCTGGAGCTGGCACTGGCCTGCGATCTGATCGTGGTGGCCGAAAGCGCACGCCTCGGCGATACGCACGCGAAATGGGCGCTGCGTCCAACCTGGGGCATGAGTCAGCGGCTCCCGGCCCGGATCGGTATCGCGAAAGCGCGCGAGCTGTCCTATACCGCACGCACGCTGAGCGGCGCCGACGCGCTCGCGCTGGGGCTTGCAAACGCGCTCGCCGCCGACGATCACCTGGACGCCGTAATCGATGAGTTGATCGCGGAAATGCGACCGAACAGCGCCGCGGCCTTCGCTGCGTACAAGGATCTGTATCGTCGCGCCGAAGACGGCGGCCTCGCCGCCGGGCTCGAATATGAAGCGGCCACGGATTATCCATTCGACACCGCCGACACGGAAGCGCGCCTCGCCGCGTTCCGGAAATGAGCATGCCGGGCACGACGCCATCCCCGGCGCCCGGCGGACGGCTGTGAAGGCGGACACGCTCACGGCGCCGCTGGCCGGGATCCGGGTCATCGATCTCACCAGCGTACTGTTCGGACCGTACGCGACCCAGATGCTCGGCGATTACGGTGCGGATGTGATCAAGATCGAGGCACCCGGAGGCGATCCCACGCGCGGGATCGGCCCGTCGCGCAATCCCGGCATGGCCGCGGGCTTTCTCGGCTGCAACCGCAACAAGCGCAGCGTGTGTCTCGATCTGAAGCGCGCGCCCGCGCGCGCGGCGCTGTGGCGCCTGATCGACGGCGCGGATGTCTTCGTGCACAACATCCGTCCGCAAAAAGTCGCCGCGCTCGGGTTCAGCGCCGACGACGTTATGGCGCGCAAGCCGGACCTTGTTTACGGCGCATTTCACGGTTATCTAGAAAGCGGCCCCTACGCGGGCCGCCCGGCCTACGACGATGTGATCCAGGCCGAAAGCGGAATTGCCGCCGCGTTTCTCGCGCGCGACGGTAAACCCGCGTTTGCACCGAGTGTTATCGCCGACAAGAGCGCCGGGCTCATTGCCGCGAACGGACTCATGGCGGCCTTGTTTCAGCGCCTGCGTACAGGCAAGGGTGTTTACATGGAGATCGGCATGTTCGAAAGCATGGTCGCCTATACCCTGCTCGAACATCAGTACGGCGCGATCTTCAACCCGCCGCAAGGCACGCCGGGTTACACCCGATTGATTTCCGCCGAACGTAAACCTTATGCCACCCGAAACGGCTATCTGTGCATGCTCCCGTATACCGACCAGCACTGGCGAGCGTTCTGGGCTCTGGCGGGGACCCCCGAAATGGCCGACGACCCGCGTTACCGCACGCTCGCTGATCGCACGCGCAATATCGACACGCTGTATGCGAGCACCGGCGCCTCGCTGCTCGCGCGCTCCACCGAAGATTGGCTGCAGGCCTTGCGCCAGGCGGAAATCCCGTGCGGACCGATCAACCTGTTCAGTGATCTGAAAACCGACCCGCAGCTGCAGGCCATCGGTATGTTCCGTCCCTACGAACATCCCAGCGAAGGCCCACTCGAGTTGCTGGATTCGGGCCTGCGCCTCAACCGCGAACCGCTGCCCGTGCGCCAACATCAGCCCGCGCTCGGCGAGCACGGCATCGAGGTATTGCGCGAGGCGGGCCTGGACGACGACGCGATTGCGATGGCACTGGGCGGCAATGATTGAATGATCGCCTCGCGCAATGGCCGCCGGATTCTCGTCCGCGGGCTGCTCGCGGTGGCGGCACTCGCAACCCTGCTCGTTGCCGCAAACCTGCTCCGCAGCCCGCGACTCGATCGCAACTGGGATGACGATGTCGCCGTCCTCGCCGAGGTCGGCATCGCGAACGATGCCACGCACTTCACCATCCGCGATGCGCGGGCCTGGCGCTACTCGTCGCGAGGGCCGGTGAGCCGGGACAGATTCGCTGCGACGTACCGCTTCGCTGACCTTACCGGCATGGCATTCTACGAGCAGCCGCTCGATCGTTCAGGCCTCATCGCACACACATTCGTCGTATTCGAATTCACCGGTGACTACGCCGAACCCCTGCTCGGCGTATCCGTTGAAACACGGCGCGAACGCGTCGAGGAGTATTCCTTGCTGAAAGGCGCGTTGCGCGGTTTCGAGCTCACGTACACGTGGGCCACGGCGGCCGATCTTGTCGAACGACGCGTGCAATACCTCGGCTATGAGTTACGAAAATACCCGGTGCGCCAGCCGCTTGCGGATCAGCGTCGCTATCTTGAGCGGTTTTTGCGCGACACCATGGCGTTAGCAACTCAACCGCGCTGGTACAACACCATCACATCGAACTGTACGAACGTGATCATCGGTGCGGCGAACGACGTCGCACCCGGCTTCGTCCCGTTCGACATCTCGTTCATCCTGACCGGACTCGCGGCGCCCTATCTTGTCAAACGTGGCATCCTCGACGGCGACAAGATGGCGCCGGTTACTGCGGAGAATTTTGCGCGCGTGATCGCGCAACCGTGAGCGCAACGCGCGGGCCGGGCGGCGACTCAGCCCGGTTCATGCTCCACGACGAGCAGCAATTCGTGCGCTTCCACGCTCACCCCGCGCCGCGCGTTTACCTGCTTGATGGTGGCATCAGCCTCGGCGCGGATCTGCGTTTCCATCTTCATCGCCTCGATTGACAGCAGCGGATCGCCTTTCTTCACCTTCTGCCCCGCGCTGACCGCAACCGCGACCACCATTCCCGGCATCGGTGCGCCGATGTGGTCGGGATTGTCTGCTTCTGCGAGCGGACGCTCGCGCAGTTTTTCCGCCCCGGCTTTTGCCACGCGCACGCCGCGCGCCTGCCCGTTCAGTTCGAAAAACAATTTCACTTCACCATCGTCGGACGCGTCGGTCTGACCTTCGAACTCGATCAGCAAGGTCTTGCCGGACTCAAGCTCAACCGCAATCTCCTCGCCCTCATGCATGCCGTAGAAGAACGTAGGGGTTGGCAAACGCGACACATCACCATAATGACTGCGGTGCGCGGCGTAATCGCGGAACACGTTCGGGTACATCGTGCTCGAGGCCAGATCCGTATCCGTTACCGCGCGCCCGATGGTTTTCTCCACTTCGCTGCGCGTGGCATCGAGATCAACGGCCGGCAGGTGCTCGCCGGGTCGGCCGCTCAAGGGTTGTTCGCCCGCAAGTACTTTTTGCTGCAGCTCTGGCGGGAAGCCGTCGGGCGGAAAACCGAGTTCGCCTTTGAACAACGACACGACAGATTCCGGGAACGCGACTTCACGGCCCGGATCGAGTACGGCCGCCGCATCGAGATCATTCGCCACCATCATCAAGGCCATATCACCGACAACTTTCGAGGTTGGCGTCACCTTGACGATATCGCCGAACATACGGTTGACCTCGGCGTAAGCACGCGAGATCTCCGGCCAGCGTGGCGCAAGTCCGAGCGCGCGCGCCTGCTCGCGCAGGTTCGTGTATTGTCCGCCGGGCATCTCGTGGCGATAGACATCGGATGTGCCCGACCGGATATCCGCCTCGAACGGCGCGTAATACGCGCGCACCCCTTCCCAGTAATGCGAAACGGCGAGCATGCTGTCGCTCGACAGGCCGGGATCGCGATCCGTGCCCGCTAACGCCGCCGCGATCGCGCCAAGGTTTGGTTGCGAGGTCAACCCCGACATGCTGTCGAACGCTCCGTCAACCGCGTCGCAGCCCGCATTGACCGCCGCGAGTACGCTCGCGGCACTGATCCCGCTCGTGTCGTGGGTGTGGAAATGGATCGGCAGATCGACGGCATCCTTCAACGCGGCGACGAGCGTGCTCGCGGCGCGCGGACGACAGACGCCGGCCATGTCCTTGATGCCGATGATGTGCACGCCGGCGCGCTCGAGCTCACGCGAGAGATCGACGTAATACTTGAGATTGTATTTCGGTCGTTTCGCATCGAACAAATCGCTTGTATAGCAGATCGCTCCTTCGCACAGCGCGCCCGCCTCACCAACCGCGTCGATCGCGATACGCATATTGTCGATCCCGTTGAGCGAATCGAAGACGCGGAACACATCGATGCCGTTCGCCGCGGCCTGGGCGACGAAGTAACGCACGACATTATCCGGATAGCTCGTGTAACCCACGGCATTCGATGCCCTGAGCAACATTTGCAGCAATACGTTCGGGATCTCCTCGCGCAATCGCTGCAGACGCTCCCACGGATCTTCCTTGAGAAAGCGCAGCGCCACGTCGAACGTTGCGCCGCCCCAGCATTCGAGCGAAAACAAACCGTCGAGTTCCCGGGCATAAAACGGCGCGATGTGCGTCATGTCGCGCGTACGCATGCGCGTGGCGAACAAGGACTGGTGCGCATCGCGCATCGTCGTGTCCGTCAGCAACACCCGCGGTTCGTCCAGCATCCAGCGTGAGAAAGCCGCCGGCCCCATCTCGCGCAGACGGTCGCGACTGCCCGGTCTGATCGCGCGACTCGGATCGAAGGCCGGAAATACCGGTGGGGGCGGCGTCTCCCGCGGCGCTTCGCGGCCCTTCATTTCCGGATTCCCGTTCACGATGACCTCGCCAATGAAACGCAACAGGCGTGTCGCGCGGTCGCGCCGGCGGGCAAACTTGAACAGCGCCGGGGTTGTGTCGATGAACCGGGTTGTGCTCGCGCCGGACTGGAACTCCGGGTGGTTGATGACGTTTTCGAGGAACTGCAGGTTCGTCGCCAGACCGCGGATACGGAATTCCCGCAGTGCGCGATCCATACGCCTGATCGCCTCCTCACTCGTCGGCGCCCAGGTGGTTACCTTTACAAGCAGCGAGTCGTAGTACGGCGTGATGACGGCACCCGAATAAGCGGTGCCACCGTCGAGCCGCACGCCGAACCCGGAGGCGCTGCGGTAGGCCGTGAGGCGTCCGTAATCCGGGGTGAAATTGTTTTCCGGATCCTCTGTCGTCACACGGCATTGCAGGGCGTGCCCGCGCAACGAGACCTCGGACTGTGCCGGGATACCGCTCGTTGCATCACCGATGCGCGCGCCCTCCGTGATGCGGATCTGTGCTTTGACGATATCGATGCCGGTAACTTCTTCGGTCACCGTGTGCTCAACCTGGATACGCGGATTCACTTCGATGAAGTAGTAATCGTTCGTATCCGCATCCATGAGGAATTCAACCGTGCCTGCGTGGCTGTAGCTGACTGCCCGCGCGAGCTTCAAGGCCGACTCACACAGACTCGCCCGCCCGGCATCATCGAGATACGGCGCCGGGGCGCGCTCCACCACTTTCTGGTTGCGACGCTGCACGGAGCAGTCGCGCTCGAACAGGTGGATCAGTTCGCCATGGGTATCGCCGAGCACCTGGACTTCGACATGCCGCGCGCGCTGCACGAGCTTCTCGAGATAGACCTCGTCGTTCCCGAACGCAGCGAGTGCCTCGCGTCGCGCCGCGGCGATCTGTCCCTCGAGTTCTGCGGCCGACTCGATCACGCGCATGCCGCGGCCGCCGCCGCCCCAACTCGCTTTCAGCATGAGCGGATAACCAATCGCCGCGGCCATCGCCGCCGCTTTGGCACTGTCCGCCGGTAACGCCGTAGTTGCCGGCATCACCGGTACGCCGGCGCCTTGCGCGACCTCGCGCGCGGCAATCTTGTTGCCGAGCGTGCGCATAACTTGCGGTTGTGGCCCGACGAATGCGATCCCTGCATTCGCGCACGCTTCCGCGAAATCCGGGTTCTCCGACAAGAATCCATATCCCGGGTGGATCGCATCAACGTCCTCCCGGCGCGCGATTTCGAGAATCCCGTCGATATCGAGGTAGGCGGCGACCGGCTGCTTGCCGCCGCCGATCAGGTAACTTTCGTCAGCCTTGAAACGATGCAGGGCGAAACGATCTTCGTTGGCATAAATCGCCACCGTCCGGATCCCGAGTTCGGTTGCCGCGCGCATGACGCGGATCGCGATTTCGGAGCGGTTGGCGACGAGCAGTTTGCGGATTCGCATGGACTCGGGCGCTCATGTTTGTTGGCACGGGCGGCCGTACGCGGCCCGTTGGAACGACAGAGCCTACCGGAATTCAGGCGGGTACGAAAACGGATGAGCGCGCATGCGCGTGACCGCCGCGCGAAGCGCCGCGGTCACCGCGATCTGACCTGTTGCGGGGCGCCAGGCGCGGCCCGCAATCACATTCGCCCGGTTTCAGTGCGGACTGTCAGGCGCGCTTCAACACCCGGCGTGACGCCGCGAAGCCGGCAACGGCCGCGCACATCAGCGCCGCGGTAGCGGGTTCCGGAATCGTCGGAATTTCGTTGATCCCGATCCGGACCCGATAGGAGCCGTCGTTGTCGTCATAGGCGCCGGGGACGCCATTGAACGCGAATCCGTCCGGCACCCCGAGGAAGAAACGGGTGGCGCCGGCCGGGGCAATGAACTCCTGGAATTCGCCGCCGCTCGTGACTCCGTTACCAATGAAGAACACCTGGCCGAGCCCGGGGCTGAGGGTGAGAAATTCGATCCCGAGCGGGTCCACCCCGACATTCGAGAAATTCAGCTGCGACGGTGCGACACCATTCGGGATGTCATCGTTCAGGAACAGTCCGACAAGCGCGCCTTCGGTGCCCGTATAGCCACTGATCCCGCCGAAGGAATCCAACTGGCTGGATCCGGGCACCCCGTTGCCCTCGGGCCCATACACGACCCCGCCAAAGCCATTGAAAAAGCTGACCGCGCCATCCACCGGGTCCGCGACGCGAATGGTATCGCCGGGGTTCACGCTGAACACCGGGGGGCGCGTTTCCTGAATGAGTTCGGGGGTGATCGGGTGCCGTGCGAGACCGCCGGGCCAGAGCACTCCGGCCGGCGGGATCGCGAGGTCGGTCCGCCCCGCGAGCCAGATTGCATCACTGCCGAGCACCACCTGGTCGAAAACAACTGCGGACGCCGTTGGCATCGTCGCGCTAAACAGCGCGAGGCATGCGGCGGCCCCCATGGTGAGAGAACGAAGTTTATGCTGCATGAAAGTACCCTCCATAGTATTTGCTGTGGCGGCGAGTTGCCGTGTCCATCGTCGATCCGTTTCAGTGCAAAATTCGTTCCTTCGCCAGAATCTGGCTGTAAATTCCGTACGTTAGGTCAAACCAGTCGATCAATGCCCCCGCCATGGCGGCGGATTTGTAAAGGATTCTTTACACAACGCACCGCCAAAAAGCGCCGGATTTATCAAAAATTTTACACTTCGTGTCCCGTTTCCGGCCGTGCTCCGGGGCAGTATGGCGAGCGCTTTTACAAAGCTTTTACAACGCCCCGAGCGAATTCGCCCTAAGTTAACAGGCATCGCAGGCGGCCACGGGTGTCGCACGCTCAAACCACCGGGACCCCACGCATGTCGCACCGCAACACCCTGAAGCAGCTCACCGCCGACCCGAGAGTGTTGCAAATTACCGCCCTCGCAATCCTCCTCGGCACCGGGATCGCGATGTCCTATCTGCAGCTCGACCCCATAATTGCGGCGACCATAATCACCAGCGCGCTCCTCGCCGAACGGTTCGCCCCGCGCACCCGCTTCGAACCGCGCAGTGCGCTGATCTCCGCGCTGTCGTTGTGCCTGCTGTTACGAACGCACGATCCGGTGCTGGCCGCAGCCGCCGCCATGCTCGCGATCGCGAGCAAATCCGCATGCCGGATCGACGGTCGCCATGTGTTCAATCCCACGGCCTGCGCCATCGTGGTCGTCACGAGCCTGTGCGATGGGGCGTGGATTTCCCCGGGCCAGTGGGGACACGCCATGTTGATTGGCGTCGCCATCGCCGGGATCGGCTGCCTCGTCGTCGTACGCGCCGCGAGACTCGACACGAGTTTCGCTTTCCTCGCCGGCTTTATCGTCATTGCGCTCGCGCGCGGTTGGTATCTTGGCGATCCAATCGTGGTGACGCTCCACCCGTTGTCGAACGGTGCATTGTTGATTTTCGCGTTCTTCATGATCTCCGACCCGCGGACGACACCGCTCAACCGCGGCCCGCGGATCGCGTTCGCGTTACTCGTCGCCTGTATCGCCGCGTGGATCGAATTCGCATTGTTTCGCCCGCACGGCGCGATTGTGGCGCTCGTTATCTGTGCCCCGTGTGTACCGCTGGCAAACCGCCTGTGGCCCGCGCAAACGTGCCAAGCCGAACACATTCCGGTCCCGAACCGTCCGCAAACCACCCTGCAAGGAGAACACCATGCCTGCCCTTAAACCACTCGCGGCCACGGCCGCCATCCTCACCACGTTGCTGTCGGGCGCGGCGAACGCGTTCTGCGGTTTCTATGTCGCGCGCGCGGACACGGCGCTGTACAACGACGCATCCCAGGTTGTGCTCGTACGCGACGGCAACCGCACCGTAATGACGATGAACAATAATTTTCGCGGCGCTGTTGATACCTTCGCGCTCGTCGTGCCGGTACCAACCGTGCTCGAAGAAGGCCAGATCAACGTCGCCGAGCGCAACCTGATCGAACACCTCGATGCGTATACCGCGCCGCGTCTCGTCGAATACTTCGACGAGGACCCGTGCCGCGTGATGCATCGCATGGACATGATGCAATCGATGGTGATGGAAGACGCGGTGGCGCCAGCAGCCGCCGAGTCACGCGCCAGGAGCCTCGGGGTGACGATCGAAGCGGAGTACGCCGTGGGCGAATACGACATAAAAATACTATCCGCGACCGAGAGCGGCGGCCTGCTTACGTGGCTGAACGAATCGGGCTACCGGGTACCACCGGGGGCCGTGCCGACAATCGGCAGTTACCTGAAACAGGGCATGAAGTTCTTCGTCGCGAAAGTGAACCTCACCGCGCAACAGGCACTTGGCTACACGTACTTGCGACCGTTGCAGCTCGCCTATGAGAGCCCGAAATTCATGCTGCCGATCCGGCTCGGCATGGTCAATGCAGAGGGTCCCCAGGAGCTCTATGTCTATGCGCTCACCCGCACCGGCCGTGTCGAGACCCGTAATTACCGCACCGTGCGCGTGCCGAGCGGAATGGAGTTGCCGGTGTCGATCAAGGATGATTTCGGCGCGTTCTACAAGACCCTGTTCACGCGACAACTGGCCGCGAACAACAACGCGGTCGCGATGCTCGAATACGCCTGGGACATGGCGTGGTGCGATCCGTGCGCGGCCGATCCCCTGTCCCCTGTGCAACTACGCGACCTCGGCGTGTTCTGGCTCGACGACGAGGCGAATGTCCGCGCGGGCGCGAACGTCTTTGTCACGCGTTTGCATTTACGTTATGCGAATGCGGAATTTCCCGCCGACCTCCTGTTTATCGAAACCGGCGACCGCGAAAATTTCCAGGGTCGCTACGTCGTCCGCCACCCGTGGCAGGGAGAGCCGCGCTGCAAGGCCGCTGAACACTATCTTGCAACCGAACTCCCGGCCCGCCAGCGCGAGGAAGCGCGACGCCTGGAGCGACTCACCGGTATGGCAGTGCCGCAGCCCGACGACTCCCCGGGCGTACTGCCGGACGAACCCCTCGCACCATGGTGGCAGCGTTTGTGGAACAATGAGGCGAGTTGAACGAACACCATAACTGGGGGATGGGTATGCAACTGACGATCGAAAAAGATCTGCCGGTAACGATGCGCGACGGGATCAGTCTTGCCACTGACGTATACCGACCCGCGGGATCGTCCCGCTACCCCGTCGTCATGCTGCGTCTGCCCTACAGCAAGGAGCAACCGATGCTGTTGTTCCTGGCCGGCGACATCCTGCGCGTAGCGCAGGCGGGTTACGCCGTGGTCGTGCAGGATTGTCGTGGTACGTTCAAATCGCAGGGAACGTTCGATCCGTATTTCCAGGAAGCCGATGACGGCGTCGACGCGATTGCGTGGGCTGCCGATCAACCGTGGTCCAGCGGTGAAGTCGGCATGATGGGCGCGTCGTATTACGGCGCGACGCAATGGCTCGCCGCGATGAAAAACCCACCGGCGCTGAAGGCAATCGCGCCGTTCATCACCACCGATCAGTACTATGACAAGTGGACGTATCAGGGCGGCGCGTTTCAGCTCGGTTTCATCCTGCAGTGGGCGAGCGCGACGTTCGCCGTGGGCGAAGCCGCACGACGTCTCGGCCGTGGCGAAGCGGAGCCCGCCACGATCGGCGCCGCGATCGCCGTCGCCGATCGCGTTGACGAACGTTACTGGCATACACCTCTCAGCGACCTGCCCGAACTCGCTGATCTCGCGCCGTATGTGCGCGACTGGATCGCCCATCCCGCTTACGACGACTACTGGCGTCGCATCGCGCCGGCCGAAAATCGCGACACTATCACGGTGCCGGCGCTGAATTTCGGCGGCTGGTTCGACCTCTTCCTCGGCGGCACGCTGGCGAACTACGGCGCGATGAAAGACCGCGTGCGGCAGAAGCTGATTATCGGACCCTGGGTGCACGGTTATAACGGGGGCGTCTATCCGGAGCGCAATTTCGGCATGTTCGCGCACGATGCCGTCGCCGATGTCACGGCCGAACAAATCCGCTGGTTCGATCACTGGCTCAAGGGCGCGGACAACGGACTCGAAGCCGACAAGCCCGTAAAGCTGTTCATCATGGGCCCGGATGTGTGGCGTGAAGAGGATGACTGGCCGCTACCGGACACCGACTGGCGCAAGCTCTACCTGCACAGTGATGGGAGCGCGGCCGCGAACGAGGCTACGCTGTCATTCGCGACACCGGGCGACGAACCACCGGACACGTTTTCCTACGACCCCGCCGATCCGGTGCCGACGGTCGGCGGTGCGAGTTTCCTGCCGGGTCTGTTCGTCGCGGCCAATGCCGGGCCGCGCGATCAGCGCGCAATAGAAACGCGCGCGGATGTCCTCTGCTACACGAGCGCGATCCTCGAGCACGACCTTGAGGTGACCGGCCCCCTGAGCCTCGTGCTGTACGTGCGTTCATCGGCGCCGGACACCGACTTCACAGGCAAGCTCGTCGATGTCTATCCCGACGGGCGTGCGCTGCTCGTCACCGACGGTATCCTGCGTTTGCGTTACCGGAACGGCTTCTCCAGCCCGCAGCTTTTGACGCCAGGGGAAGTGCAGCGAATCGAGATCGACCTCGTCGCGACGGCCACCGTGTTTCCCGCCGGACATCGGCTGCGTCTCGAGGTATCGAGCAGCAATTTCCCGCGCTTCGACCGCAATACGAACACCGGCGGGGTGATTGCCGGGGAATCGACAGCGGATTTCGTCGTCGCGGCGAATACCGTACTGCACGATGAGGCGCACCCGTCTCACCTCGTGCTGCCGGTCATCGCGCGCGACCGCTGAGGCCGATGGTCTGCACGCGAAGTTGACATCAGGTTGCGGTTGACATACGGTTGCAGACCAAGGAGTCACCCCATGACGACGGATACGAAAAACCCGCAACCCGACCCGCGCGAGGCAGCGGAACGCATCTTCCGCGCGCACGCCGGCGAAAAAGCCTGGCTCGACACGTTCACCGAGCACCTGGACCGCCAGCGCTCGGGGCTGTCGCTTGCCCGTACGCTCTCGGTGTGGGGTCTGAGCCAGTCCGAAGCTGCACGTCTGCTCGGGATCAGTCGTCAGGCTATCGCGAAATGGCTCGCCCGCGGTGCGCCGGCTGAACGCCTGGAGATGGTGGGTGATCTCGCCGTCGCCACGGATATCCTCGTGCACTACCTGAAACGCGATCGTATCCCCGCGGTCGTGCGTCGCCCGATCGCGGCGTGTGGCGGCGTATCACTGGTGGACTTGTTTGCGCGCGGCGACGGCCGTGAGTTACTCACCACGGTGCGCGCGATGTTCGATTTCGCGTCGGTACAGGCCTGACAGGAAACCAGCCGGGTGGGACTGCAGTCGGAGCGTCTGCCGAACATGCACACGTGGTGGCGGATCGCCGATCCGGCCTGGCGGGATCCGCTCGATCCCGCGTTCGCGCAAACGCGCGGTGGGCGCTGGAATCCCCCGGACAGTTTTCCCACCTTGTATCTGAACGAAGATCACGTTACCGCGCGGCTGAACCTGCGCGCGTTTATCCGCCAATGGCCGTACGAACCGGAAGACCTGCGTTCGGACACCGGTCCGGTGCTCGTCGCGGCCACCCTGCCGCGCGGCCAACGGGTGGCCGACGTCCACTCTCGTCTCGGTGTCGCGAAAGCAGGATTGCATGATAACTATCCGTTCGATCTGAACGGCAAGCCGGTGGCGCACGAAGTTTGCCAGCCCATAGGATTGCGCGCGCACGCCGCGGATCTGCGCGGAGTGCGCACCCGTTCGGCACAATCACGCGATGGCGCCGGCCGCGAGCTCGCGTGGTTTCCGGCCACCCGGCGCAGCATCGCCAAGCGCATACAGTCGCTGCGGTTCGAGGACTGGTACTGGGGTTGATCGCGTCGCCGCGGCAACGAGCGCTTCAGGCGCCCACGAGTTCCGTCATGATTTGTTCGATACTGTCGACGGCTTTGATCCCGGCGACGGAACGGCCGGCGTACAGAGCCATCGCCTCGATCCGGCCGCTCGTGTCGGCGGTCGGCGCGATCACGGCGTTACGCGGGATCGCGAGCCGCTCGCCACCGAGCGTCCATTCGCCGACGACGTCGTCCGCACAGGCGTTCGCCGCGTCAATCGCGCTTTGTAACACTCGGTGCGGTGCGTCTGGCCACATAACGGAAAACGCCTCCGTGTACGTCGTATCATCGGCTTCTGCGGCGACGAGCGCCTGCTTGTAGGTTTCGTGCGCACTCGCTTCGTGCGAACACACGAAGCGGGTACCGACGCGCACGCCGGCAGCGCCCGCGGCTATCGCGGCAGCGTAGTCCGCGCCGGTGGCAATGCCGCCCGCGGCGAGCACGGGCACTGTAACCGCGTCGAGCGTCGCACCAAGGACTGCGTACAAATCCGTCGTACCGCGCACGTGTCCACCGGCTTCCACGCCCTGCTGAATAATGAAATCGCAGCCGGCCGCTGCCGCGGCGCGGGCCTCATCGACGGATCCGACCTGCCAACTGCACAACGCCCCGCCCGCATGTGCGAGCGCGACGAGCTCCGGATCCGGCGCGCCGTAAAAAAACTCGATCACACGCGCGTGCTCTGCGGCCGCGCTGACGGCGGCGTAGCCGGGTTCGAGAAAAGGGATGAGGAAATTGACCCCGTGCGGCGCCGCGGTGAGATCGCGAAGCTTGCCCAGCATGCCGCGCACGGCATCCGCCGACGCCATGGATCCCGGCAGCATGCCGAGACCACCGGCATTGCAGATCGCGGCGACGAATTCCACCGTCGCTATCCCCGGGATCGGCACGGATTGCACCGGGTAACGGCAGCCGACGAGACGCGTGAACGGGGTATCTGTCATGGTCGCGATTCCTAGGCCGGTGCGACGGCACGTACGTCGCCGTCGAGATGGGCAATGCTGGCGAGCTCGCGCACCCGCCACGGCGGCTCGCGATCGACTGTCGTCACCGAGGTGTTCGCAACCACGATGTCGGCTTCCAGCGCGTGACCGCTCACATCGAGCGTGCGCGAAAACAGCGAACGCAATACGAGGCCGTGGGTGACGATCGCGATATCACCGCTCAGTGTCGCCGCGTGCTCCACCACTTCGGCCCAGGCGGCATCGACCCGACGGTCGAACATTTCCCAGCTTTCACCGCCGGGAGGCGCGAAATGCGGGGCGAAAATATCAAGCTCGCCGAGATCGGCGTACGACGTACCGCGAATGTCGCCGAAATTGCGCTCACGCAAGCGCGGCAGCACCACAAGCTCAGCGCCGGTGTGGCGCGCGACATGGTCGGCGGTTGCGTGAGCGCGCGCGTAATCGCTCGTGAGGACACGCGCGATCGATCGTGAGCGCAGGCTTTGCCCCAGTCGTTCCGCCTGCCTGAGACCGTGTTCGCCGAGCGGCGTATGCGGAAATTGCACGACCCGATTCGTGTTCATATCGGTCTCGCCGTGACGGATTAGTAATAGCGTCATAGTGCGGTAGTGTAATCGAGAAACGGCTGAGGTGAATTTTAGCCGCATTCGTTTAAGGTCTGCAGCCGCGGCGACACGGTGGACGACGACGCTCGCGAAACATAACGCCGGCTCGACGCGACTGGCGCGCGCATGCGCCACCGGGAGCGACGCCTGCTTGCGGACGCAAACACCGTGTGATCCCTGGCCGACGCCGCCAGCCGGCTGGTAGCGCAAACCGGTGACACCGCCCCGGCTCGCCTGGCGCTGGCCACAGCGGCCCGACGCGGCACTTGATGGCGATCAAGGTGACGTGTGACACACGGCATACGCTGTGAGTCACCAACCCCTGGGCCAGCTGGAGGATTTGCCATGGGCGCCGCCGATCGAAAACTCGTGAATGCTCACGTCGAAAACCTGCTCGCGGATGCGGCGGCTTATGGCACGCCGGAAGATCTGCTCGGCCGCCTTCTGATCAGCGCCGCGATCGGGATCTGGCGCAACAGCCGTCCGGTCGGGGATATCGCGGCGGAACTGCGTTACACCATCGATAATCTCGATCCCGACACCGACTACCCGTTCATGCGGCCGTAGCGACAGCAGCCGGACGGAAATGCGGGCCCTGCTTCCGGCTCGGGCTCCCGTTCTGATTCCCGTCGCTGTCCTTTCCCGGATTTACGGGGAAGGTTGCCTGGTGCATCAGGGTCGGGGCTTCGGAATCCGCAGCACGTCTTCAGGCCGACGACGGCAGCCGTTTCACTTGCCGGTAAACTTCGCTTTCCGCTTCTCCGCAAAAGCTGTTACACCTTCGCGGAAATCCGCGTGCGCGGCGCAATCGGCAAACGTTTCCGCCTCGAGTTGCAGTTGCGATTCCCACGCGTTCTCGAGCGACCGGTAGAGCAGGCGTTTCGTATTGCCGTACACCCGGGTCGGACCGTTCGCGAGCCGAGTCGCCAGCTTTGTCGTTTCCGCGTCAAGGTCCGCTTCGGGCACGACGAAATTGATCATGCCGATATCCTTCGCGGTCTCGGCGTCGAAGCGATCACCGAGCAGCGCGATCTCCATCGCTTTCTTGATGCCGACGGCGCGCGGCAGATTGAACGACGCCGATGCGTCCGGGCTCGTACCGATGTGCACATAGGCGAGCGTAAAAAACGCGGAATCGGCGGCAATGACGAGATCGCAGGCCAGCGCCATACTCACGCCCGCGCCAGCCGCGGCGCCAGCGACGCAGGCGACAATCGGTTTCGGCATGCGTCGCATCGTGAACATGATTGGGTGCAGATCGTGGATCCGCTGCGTAAACGAGGCCTTGATTTCCGCCGCCGGGAGATTGATGTACTCGCCCATGCGTTTCACATCGCCACCGGCCATGAAGTGCTCGCCGGCACCGCGCATGACGATACAGCGAATCTCGTCATCGTGTTCGATCTCGGCCAGCACATCGCGCAGGTTCGCGCGCATATCGATGCTCAGCGCATTGCGCGCCTCGGGCCGGTTGAACGTAAGCGTGGCAATGCCATCGTTTTTCTCGACTAGCAGATCTGCCATCAGGGCCTCCTCGGGGCTACGGGGTTTCGGGGTCGGTCATGATACCGGAGTCTGCGCGCGGCCGGGCGCCCGGCCAGCATGTCGTGACGACTCGCAGCGTTGCCGTATCCTGCGTTAGCGGGGACGGAACGAATACTTCGTCGCTGCCGCGCCATGACCCCGCCCATCGCAACCGTTGCGGCCGTCGGCGCCCTGCGCATCGTGCAACTCTGATCATGTTCGCTCCCGCGACGAAGCGCGGCGCATAGGCGGACAGCATTTTGGACGGAAGATCAGTTGCGCGCGGGTTCGATCGCAAGCACGCCAACAATTTCCACGCCCCGCCGGAAACACGCCGTCCCGAACAGCCGCCCGGATCCTCGCCACCGGTGAGTCCGGGCCAGGGACGGCACATCGCCCCGCGGCGCGACGCTCAGCTGCGCGGGCTCACCATGAGCTCACGCCGGCCGTCGAGTTCCACCACGACCTGCAGGCGACCGTCGGCGCTCGCCGTTGCGTTCTCCTCGACGGCGCCAGCGCAACGATACCCGGCTCCCGGGCGCAAACCGCCGAGCACAATGGCCGCCGGGCCGCCGCCGGCACCGGGATACAACACCGCCGCGAGCGCGGCACCGTCGCTGACAGCACGCGCCGGCAAAACGTCCGGATACGGCGCGTCGTCGATATAAGGCCCGTCGCGCCAGGCTGCGGGTGGTTCCTTGTTGACGACATCGCTGAGTCCGTTCGCGCGACCAAGGCGCATGTTCAGCATGAATGTGTGCGACCAGGTGGAACACCCGGGGTAGCTCAGAACCCCGCCGTGGCGGGTCGTTTCGAGTTCCCCGATCGCACCACGGACGGCCGCGACGGCATCGGCATCGCCGAGTTCGCACGCTGCCATGCCGAGTGCGCCGAGTGCGTAGGCCGTATTGAACCGATAATTGCCGGCATCGAGCCACGGTTTCAACGGCAATAATTCGAGTCCGCCGGCGGCAGGTCGGAACAGTTCGCTGCGCGCGATTTCCCACCAGCGAGCGGCAATATCCGGAAACAGCGGGTGCATCCAGAACGCCGGGATCGCGTCTTCGCTGCACGACTGCAGGCCCGGAATCGTCAAACCCGTGCGCGTGGATCGCAGCGGTACAAGATGACCGTCGACATCGATGAATTCCTGTTCGAGGCGGCGGCGATAGTGCGCTTCAATGTCGCCCCAGTAATGCGTGCCATGCAGGCGATCGTGCAGGCGCAGCCCGAGCGCCGCCTGGTTATTGCACAGCGGATAGATCCAGTTCGGCTCGCACGGAAACAGACAGAACTCGCTGCCACGTTCGTTCTGCGCCAGGGTTGCGGCGAGGGTATGGAAGTTGTTCACGTATTCCGCCCCGTTCGCGGCGCGCAAGGTCAGCGCGCCGGGCTCCGTATACGACAAGTCGCGGGTAGCCGCTTCGAACAGGCCGATCTGCGCCGCGTACCAACCGGAGTACATCACATTGTCGCGCGCCATCGGGTTTGGTTCGTGGCGAAAGTTACCCCACAGGCTCTCCAGCGCCCAGTATTTCCACACGCGGTGTTGTTTCTTCTTCTCGATCAGGCGCCGCTGTGCAGCGACGAGGTATCCGCGCATTGCCGGCAGGCGGATGGCATTCGCGAGACTCAGGGCATAACCGAGGTTGTTGATCTGGTAGCGCACTGCAGCCGGCTGGAACTGATCGATAAAATCGAAGCCGTTGAATTGATCCACGGGCTGCAGGGCCCGGTCGAGTGCGTAGCGCAACGCCGCGAGGTCGTCGGCGTCAAGTTCTTCAACCACGGGGCGACCGGCTGAAGCTAGCGCCGTTGCCGGCGGCATCCAGGTACCAATCGAAGCACGGCGACGTTCACGCCGCGCGAGTTTGCCGGCCAGCAAGCGGCGGTGCCCGTACCACGCACCGGCGCCGCTCACCGCGGTAAGCGCGCTGACCAGCAACCACGAAGCGGCGAACGATTGCGCGTGGTTCATCGCGGCCGCGGCGAGCGCGCCACCAAGCCAGACGATGACCGGTGCCGCCTGGTTACCGGTTCCAAACCACAGCAGCAGGGCAAACCCGAACAAGCCAAACGTGAGCACGGCACAGGCGAGATGCAGGGCAATGCCACCGGCATCGCCGGCGAGGTAACGCAGGAAGCCGCCGCCAGGAAACGCGAGCCCAAGGCCGAACGCCTGCATGCCCGGGCTCGCGGCGACGAGCGCGAGCGTGATGCCGATGACATACAGCGCGAGATAGACCAGGCCAAGCCGCTGCAGACGCCAGCGGGTAAGCGGACCGAATGCCCGTAACGGGGTCGCGGAGTCCGGCGTCCGCGGCGGCGCGACGGCGCTCATCGTCGGCTGTCGCCCGTGTCGAGTCGCCAGTTCGACGGATCGTCGAGTTGTGGCGTGAGGCGGCCGAACAGCGGGCCGATGAGCGGCAGCCGGCTGAGCTTCGCGAGCAACAGTGCGATGAGCGCACCAGTAATGACACAACACAGCATCGCAGCGACCTCCGGTACGTGGTCGGGCCACCTTACACCACGCGATTGCAGCAACCCAAACGCCACCGCCTCGCGCAATCGCGACCGGCATCTTAGAATCCGTGACCCCAACGCCCAGAGCAACATTATGGAACCCACCAGCTGGCTGATTTTCGCGGGCGCTGTTTTTGTCGCCAGCTACGTGCAATCCGTAATCGGCTTCGCCATGGGCATGATCGTGATGGCGATCGTCGGTGCGAGCGACGCGGTGTCGTTACCGGACTTGACCGCCGCGGTCAGTATTATTTCATTCGTCAACATTGTCGTGGCCTTGAAGGGCCACGTCGCGGTGGTGCACCGGCGCGTACTTGGCTGGCTCATCGTGAGTCAGATCCCGGCGGTCATACTCGGCCTGTTCCTGCTCACGCTGCTCGACCGCGAAGCGCAGGCGGTGTTGCGCTTTCTGCTGGGCCTGTTCATCGCCGGCGGCAGTTTATCGACGATGATACGACCGGCGTCGCAGGCAGCGGTGTCCGGGCGGCTCAGTTGCGTCGTCGCCGGGTTCAGCGGCGGGATCATCGGCGGGTTGTTTTCCGCCTCGGGTCCCGTGATCGGCTGGTTTCTTTACCGGCAACCGCTTGCACTCGTCACCATCCGCGCGACGATGCTGTGCTTCTTCGGGCTCGGCACATTCTCGCGCACGGTGATCGTCGGTTATCAGGGAGGACTCGGCAGCACGGTGTGGTGGTTATCCGCGATCGCGTTCCCGCTCGTTGTGCTCGGTGCCTGGCTTGGCCGCGTGCGGCCGCCGCAGTTGTTGGATGCCACGCTGAAACGCGCTGTCTTCTTCCTGCTGTTCGTACTCGGACTGTTCATCATGGCGAGTGCATGGACGACGCCGGCCTGATCGCGTGCAGCGATCTTCGGTCGCTGCGTCCACTCCGCGTTGAAAACGCACGCGCCGTCAAAACACCGTGCGTCGGATCTGGCGCGGTGAAGAGCGCTCGCCGCGTCGCAAAGCAGCAATCGCCCGCGACAAGCGAACGACAGCTCGGATGGTTTCCCCGCAGGGCGAACACGTCAACCGGCGCGGATTGTCCCTTGAACGCGACCGGCCCGGGCGTGGTTGTGGGCGTACGCCAGGCATTCCCGGCGTTGGTGTCAGCGTCGATGAGCATCCTCTCACGTGTGCGCCTCGAGCCGGTCCCCGCACGTATGCATGACGCAGACCCTGGCATTCTGATCACGTCGAATGCGGATAAACTCAAGGGTGCGCCGACCCGCGCGGCGATTGCGCGCGGCGCCGGCGGGACGGGATCGAGTATCGACGAAACGACGGGTGTGCGGCGATCAGTCGATGTTCGGCATGATGTCTTCTTTCAGTTGATGCAGATCTTCAATCGTTTTCGACGTTGGCGTGCCGGCAAACGGCGGCCACAGCATCGGCATCGTCATGCCTGCCTCCTTGTAGCGGTGCAGGTTCTCGGTGATTTGCGCCGCGGTGCCAACCATGGTCGGGGTCAGCTTGCCGTTCGGGGTCTGATCGGTTTCTTCGCGCGTGATTTCAAACGGCATCATGCTCGAGATTTCGAGTTTGTCGACGGATTGCGAACTGTCGATTTTCTCGAGTTCGTCGTTGATTGCGGTACGCCATGTGGTGATCGCTTCCGGCGTATCCATGATACCGATCCAGCCATCGAGCGCGTACTTCGCCACCCGTTTCGCCGCGATCTCGGGATTGACGAGGCCGGAGAAATACATCGGCGGGCGGGGTTTCTGCACGGGCTTGGCGCCGAAACCGCATTTCTGGAACGACGCGAACTCGCCGTCGTATTCGAACACTTCGTTGCCCCAGATCCCCTGCATCACTTCGATCGTTTCGCGCACGTGCTTGTTGCGCTTCTTGTAGATATGTCCCGCACCCGCGGCGTCGAATTCCTCGGGCATCCAACCGGAACCGACCCCGACGTTAATCCGCCCGCGCGAGAGTTGATCCCAGGTTGCCACTTCGGCCGCCATCACGCCGGGCGCGCGAAACGGCGTGACTATGATGCTGACCCCGAGACGAATCTTCTTCGTCGTCGCCGCAAGGTAGGGGATCAGCGGCAAACCCTGCAGGTACTCGCCGCGGGAACTAACCGGCAGTTGCGGCGGAAACTCTTTCATCGCGCCGAACGGCTTTTGCAATTCGCCGCGGTCCGAGGCTTCCGGCACAACGATACGATCGAGCGTCCATAAGGAATCGAATTCCAGCTTCTCGGCCACGGCGGCCAGTTCATCGATTTCATCGACGGTGATCTTGTCGCGGAAGTTGGGCAGATATAACGCAAGTTTCATGAATCGTTTCCCCTGTTGGTTAAGACACCTCGGAGCTCGTCGGGCTCGAGCAGCTCAGATCCGGGATACGCTTGAAGACAAGGCGCGGATCGGCGGCGCTGCCGCGAAACGCCGCAACGCTGATGTCGCCTTGTTCGGGCGCAAGCCGCCGGGTCATGACTTGTTCAGCGGTTTCCTCGTTGTCGTCGTTGTACCTGCGCACGCCAACGGCGGCTGTGCCAGACCGCGGATACACGCCCTGGCCGACGATCGGTTTGTGTTCGACGCTGTTCGTGTCGAGCGTAGCACGCCCGGCTGGTTCGTACGTGCCGGGGTTTACGTTCCCGTGAACTGCGGTTCGCGCCGGGCCGCTGCGGCCGCGACACCCTCGGCCCAGTCGCTCGTCGCCCGCAACGCGTTCTGTTCCGCCAGTTCGTGATCGGTTTGTCGCGCCACGCGATCGGCGAGGCCATGACGCAAGGTTGCGCGCGTCGACACCACCGCGAGTGGCGCGCACGCGGCGATCTCGGCGGCGAGCGCAGTCGCGCGCGGTCGCACTTCCGCCAGGGGGACGCACTCATCGGCGAGACCCCAGGCCGTCGCCTGCTCCCCGTTCAGCCGGCGGCTGCTCAGACACAACAGCGCTGCGCGCTGCTGACCGACAAGCGCCGGTAAGGTGACGGTGAGTCCGAAGCCGGGATGAAATCCGAGCTTCGTAAAGTTCGCGCTGAAGCGCCCTTCAGGACACGTGATACGAAAATCCGCCGCCACCGCGAGCCCGAGGCCGCCGCCGATGGCCGCACCCTGGACCGCTGCGACAACGGGCTTCGTACTGCGGAAAATCCGCACCGCGTGTCGGTACAGGTCGTTCGACAACTGCCCGTCCGTACTGGTCTTGTCGGCCGTGTCGTCACGCGCGCCGAAGTTTGCCCCGGCGCAGAAATTCTTGCCGGCAGCGCACAACACGATCGCGCGACAATCATCGCGTGTATCGAGTGCGGCATAGGTGTCGGCAATCTGGTTGATCAGCGAGACATCGAAGAAGTTGTGCGGCGGGCGACGGAGTTCCACCGTCGCCACATAGTCTTCGATGGAGACGCCGAGATCGTTCGTGTCGAGATTGGTCATAGTAATCGTTCCGTTGCGTAATCAGTCGAACATGAGCACCGTACGCGTGACCTCGCCGGCTTCCATTGCAGCGAATGCCTGGTCCACCCGCTCGAGCGGTTCATGCCGCGTCACCATGGCATCGAGATCGAGCCTTCCCTGACGGTACAGATCGAGGTAATGCGGGGCATCGATCGTGAACCTGTTCGAGCCCATCATGCAGCCGATGATGCGTTTCTCGGCGAAAAAATGCGCCGCGTTGACGGAAATCTTCTCGCCCACCGGAATCGCACCAACGAGTACCGCGGTGCCGTGCGGCGCGAGGCAGTAAAACGCCTGTTCAAGCAATTGCGGGATGCCAACCACTTCGAACGCATAATCCGCACCGCCACGTGTCAATTTTTTAATCGCCTTGACCGGGTCGGTCTTGCCCGAATTAATCAGATCCGTCGCGCCAAATTTCTCCGCATTACTCAGTTTTTCGTCAAGCAGATCAACGGCGATGATCTGACGCGCGCCCGCGATGCGCGCGCCCTGCATCACCGAGGTACCAACGCCGCCGGCACCAAACACAGCCACGGTTGAACCCGGCGCAACCTGCGCCGTATTCAGCGCCGCACCAACCCCGGTGGTCACCGCGCAACCGACAAGCGCCGCGCGATCGAGCGGAATGTCCTTGTCGATCTTCACGACCGCGCGATAGTGCAGGAGCATCGCTTCGGCGAACGCGCCGAGATCGGCGAACTGACTGACGATTTCGCCGCCGGAGGTGATGCGCGGCGCTTCGTCCTCGCTCCTCATACACGCGCCACGGTCGATACACAGGTGCGGTCGCCCCTGAATACATTGCGAACAACTGCCGCAGAACATCGACGTACAGGCGATGACGTGATCACCGGGCGCGAGATGTCGCACCCGTTCCCCTACAGCCAGCACGATCCCGGCCGGCTCGTGGCCAAGAATGCCCGGGGTCGCCGCCGGAATCGCGCCGTGGAGTGCGTGCAGATCGCTGTGGCAAACGCCGCAAGCCGCGGTTTTGACGAGAACTTCTTCCGGTCCCGGATCGGCAATGTCGACATCCTCGATCGTGAGCGGTTGGTGCAGGGCGCGATGGACGGCAGCTTTGATTTTCATACGATTCTCCAGGAATCTCGCGAGGGTAATAACTAGGGTGTCGGACCCCACGGGGCCGGTAACAGCAGTTGCACGTCCTGCGATGCGATCAATGGACGGATACTGGCGGCAAAGGCCATGAAGGGCTCATCGGCATACAGGCGTTGCCAGAAGTCGCGACGGTCGTTGTCATCGTCGAAGCGCCACAGATGGACGAGTTGGTGCAGCGTGCCCGTATCGCTCTTGAAGTAGCCGACGAGTTTGTCGCCGAACCCGCCTGCTTCGAGTGCCGGCCAGCCGGCGTTCGTGTAGTGCTCGATCACTTCGGGCATTTTGCCGACGATGACCGTGTAGGTACGTTTTTCATAAACCGGCATGTTGAGTCCTCCGATTGAACGTGATTCCGGGAGCGGCGCTGTCGCCGCACCACCCGCTCCTCAGGCGACGGCGCGTTGCAGTCTGAACACGGCTTCACGCCGCCACAGCAGGAACGCGACAATCGCAATGTTAACGAAATTCCACGCGATACCGTGCAGAAACGCTACCTGGTAGGAGCGTGTGAGATCGAATATCGCGCCCGACACCCAACCGCCGAGCGCCATGCCGACGAGCGTTGCCGTGATCAGCAAGCCGATCCGCGCGCCGGCTTCCGACGGCTTGAAATACTCACGCACGACGAGCGCATAACAGGGCACGAGCCCGCCCTGGAACAGACCGAACAGCGCGGCGACAAGGTACAGGGACACGAGCCCCTCCACCGGCAGGAAGAAAAACAAGGCGAGACATTGCAGGCAGGACGCGACGAGCAGCGTTTTCAGACCGCCGATCCGATCCATGATCACGCCGAAGGAAAGCCGACTGATAACCCCGCATCCAAGCATCAGGGCGAGCATTTCCGCGCCGCGCGCCGGTCCGTAGCCAAGCCCGATGCACATCGATACGAGGTGCACCTGCGGCATGGCCATTGCGATGCAGCAGCCAAGACCGGCGATGCACAGCAGAAACTGGGTCCGGTTTGCGCTTAAGCCGAGCGACATCGGCGGCTGGTCGGCCGCCGCCGCCGCCGCGGCGCTTGCATGCGTGGTGACGAGGATCCGGCGGCGCAATACGAAACTGAGCGGCAACATCGTGGCCACACAGAACACCCCAACGGAGATGTAGGTTTCGCGCCAGCCGATGTCGGCGATCATCGCCTGGACAAGCTGCGGCCACAGCGCACCGGCAACGTACTGACCGCTTGCGACAATCGCGATCGCGATGCCACGGCGGCGATCGAACCAGTGCGTTACATCGGCGAGTAGTGGCGCAAACAGTGATGAGGTGCCGAGCAAACCGATCAGCAGGCCATGCGCGGCGGCGAACAGCCACAGGTTCGGCGCGTAGCCGGACAGTATGAAACCGCTGCCGAAGCCCGCAATGCCGATCACGATCGGAATATGGATCCCGAAGCGATCGAACAGACGGCCCATGAAGAACGTGCCGGCAGCCCAGCCCAGCATGATCATCGAATACGGCAGCGACGCTTCGGCGCGAGTCGCGGCAAACTCGAGTTCGATCGCGGGCATGACCACAACGACGAGATACATCGCCGACCCGCCTATCGTCAGCAGCAGGAACGAAGCCGCGAGCCGGAGCCACGCGTACGTCGATTCGATATCGGTGTTCACTTGCATCGTGGACCTGGGCGCCCGGTTGCCGCGTGGTGGATAAGAAAGTACCGGGGCTTGCGCGATCGGGAGCAACGCAGCCGTCCCCGTCGCGCACCGGTATTCGGGTTCAGCAGGCTTCGAACAAGCCCGCCGCGCCCATACCCTTGCCAATACACATCGAGACAATGCCAAGCTTCTTGTCGCGGCGCTTCAGTTCCCGCAACAACACGCCGGTGAGACGCGAGCCGGTCATGCCGAACGGGTGGCCAATCGCAATCGAGCCGCCGTTCACGTTGTAGATGTCGTTGTCGATCTCGAGCCGGTCGCGACAGTACAGGCATTGCGAGGCGAACGCTTCGTTCAGTTCGACGAGATCGATATCCGACATCTTCAGGCCGTGGTTCGCAAGCAACTTCGGGATCGCGAATACCGGGCCGATGCCCATTTCATCCGGTTCGCAGCCGGCCACGGTGAAGCCGCGGAAGTATGCGAGCGGTTCAAGCCCGAGTTGTTGCGCGCGCTTTTCCGACATGACCAGGGTCATGGACGCGCCATCGGAAAGCTGTGAAGCATTACCCGCCGTGACGGAGCCGTCGTTCTCGAATGCCGGCGCGAGTTTCGCGAGCCCTTCGAGCGTGGTCGTCGGGCGGTTGCATTCGTCGCGATCGACCGTGCCTTCGACGATTTCAGTCGCCCGGGTTTCCTTGTCGATAAGTTTCCGCCATTTAACCGTCATCGGCGCGATCTCCTCGTCGATAAGGCCGGCTTGCTGGGCCGCGGCATAGCGTTGCTGGCTTTGCAAGGCGTACTCATCCTGGGCTTCGCGCGAGACATGATAGCGTCGCGCAACGACTTCCGCGGTGTTGCCCATGGCCATAAAAATCTCGGGCTTTTCCGCCAGCAGTCGCGCGTTTTCCTCGAACTCGGCCGGGGTGCCCCGATCGAGGCCGGTAATCGATTCAACCCCGCCGGCAATCGCCACTTCGGCATTGCCGCTCGCAATCTGCGTCGCCGCGATCGAAATCGCGTTGAGGCCGGACGAGCATGCGCGGCTCATCGTCATCGCCGGCACCGTGATCGGCAATTTCGACAACACGACGGCGTGGCGGGCGACATTCGCCGACTGCTCACCAATTTGCCGACCCGCACCCAGCGTGACGTCCTCAACCTCGCCGGGATCGAGCACCGGGTTGCGCGCGAGCAGTGCATCGATGCAATGGGCGACGAGTTCGTCGGAACGGGTCAGGTTGAACGTGCCGCGGTGGGCTTTCGCAAGCCCGGTGCGGATACTGTCGACGATGACGACTGGGGTCATGAGCTACCTCGCAAAATGTTTGGCCCTGCCTCGCGGCGGCGACGGCCGACGAGCGGAAAAAAGCGGAGGCGGCATTCTAGCCGGAAGGCCTCCGCGTTCCCATCCGCGCGGAACGCTTCCGCGCTCGGGCTTAGCGGTGGCGGTATACCGCCGCCTCGAAATCGACGAAGCCGGGATAGGAGGCGACGTCATGAAACGGCAGGATCTGCGAACTCCACACGCCGCCGATGCCGTTTTCGCGATCAATCCAGTAGTAGGTATTCGCGAGACCGGCCCACGACAACTGCCCCGCGGGACGCCCCGTGGGCGCGGCTTCCTTGTTCACCTGGAATGTGTACGACCAGCCTTTCGGCAAACCCGGGAAGAAGTCGCCGCTGTTGGCGAGATCCGGGTTCGAACTCGTCCACGCACCGCTTTCGAGTTCGCCAAGCCCGTTCGTCGCCATCTGCCGGACGGTGTCGGCTTGCAGTACGCGGCCGTGCGGTCCCTCGCCATCGTTCAGGATCATGCGAATAAATTTCATGTATTCGCCGATTGTCGAGTAGATCCCGTGTCCGCCCATATCCATAGCCGGCGGTTGCGGCAGCACAATGTCCGGCTGCGCCACGAGCTGACCATCGCGCGCACGCGTGTGCATCGTCGCGAGTCGCGCGCGCATGTCCGCGGTCATGTTGAACGCGATATCAACCATGTCGAGCGGTGCGAACACGCGTTCGGCCAATACTTCACCAAGTCGCTTGCCTCGCAGGGCTTCCACCGTGAGCCCAACCCAATCGATGCCGCAACCATACGTCCAGCGCTCGCCGGGTTCGTGCAGCAGCACGTCCTTGATCGCTTCGCGCGTGCAACTGAGGATGGACGGAATCTCACGTGCCGTGCGGAAGCGCAGCAAGTCGTCGCTGAAAAAGTCATAGCACATGCCTGAGGTGTGCAGCATGAGATGACGCAGCGTGATTTCGGTACGCGGTTTGCGCGTTTGCGGCGTACCGTCCGCGCCGAAACCCTCGAGCACCTCGATCTCGGCGATATCCGGAACGTAGTTGCGCGCCGGGTCGTCGAGCGACAAGGCCCCCTCTTCGACGAGTTGCATCAGCGCCGTGCCGGTAAGCGCCTTCGTGCACGAGGCAAGCAACATGACGGCATCCAGGTTCAGCGGGTCGTCACGGCCGAGCTCGCGGACACCGGCCGCGCCTTCATAGAAATTCCCATCCCGATCCGTTGCCATCGCCACCACCCCGGGGGCGCCGCCGGCGCGCGAGGTCGTCGTGGCAAGAATGTCGTCGAGTGTTGTTTTGAGCGGCGTGCTCATGAGTGTTCTCCCCTCGTTTTTCTACCCATCATAGCGCCGTGACGGCGGCGCGGCGATCCTCGTGCGACTGGGTCGAGCTCAGCTTGTGGGCCGTGGGCGCGGCAGGGTCACAAACAGGCCGAGCGCGACGACTGCGGTGACTGCGCAAAGCACGAACACACGCCGGAAGTCGCCGTCGGCATCGCGCAGATAGCCCGCTGCCGCCGGCCCCCAGGCGCCGAGCAAACCGCCGCCGCCGACGATGAAACCGCCAATCGTACCGGCATGGGCGAGTCCGTACAGATCCGCCACGAGTGCGGGAAACAGCGCCACGAAACTGCCGTAGAAAACGCCGAACAAGGCCGCCCCGCTGAGCAACAGGCCGAGCCCGTCGGCGCAATACAGCGCCGCGTACGCGATGATCTGCGCGCCGAGGCCGACGAGCATCGCGCGTCGATGACCGATCCGATCGGCGAGCGCACCGAGGCTCACCCCGCCGAGCAGCGCGAACAGACCAATCACGCTGACGCTTGCCGCACCGGCCACCTCCGGCAGGCCCAGATCTTCGGCGAACCCCGGCAGGTGCACGAACGGCACCGTCATTGTCACCAGGGCAACGGCGAAGCCGAGTACGAACAGCCACAGGCTGAGGCTGCCGCGTGCGCTGGCCAGGCTCCAGCCAGGCGCGATTGCGGCGCTGTCGAGCGATCGCGGCGCGCCTGGTGCGGCATCGTCGATATCGGCCGGATCACCATCGACGGTCAGACCCACAGCGGCCGGATCGGTGACGAAAAAGCTCGCCGCGAGAATCGTCAACACACACAGACCCGCACCACACCACAACATCGCCGTGCGCCAGTCGGTCGCGCTGATCAGCGCAAACACGACCATCGGCATGATCAGAATGCCGCAACTGCTGCCGCTCGAGGCGAGGCCCGCGGCGAGCCCGCGTTTGCGCCGGAACCAGCGCACAACCGTCATATTGCAGGGGATATAGGCGGTACTCATGCCAAGCGCGGCGACGATGCCGTAGCTCACGAACAGCTGCCATTGCGTCGTCACCTGGCTGGTGGCGACTATCCCCGCACCGAGCAACAGCCCGCCGACAGTAACCACTCGTCGCGGCCCGAGCGTATCGGTCAGGCGACCGCTGATCACGGTGACGCACATGTAGACGATCCCGTAGAGGGAAAAAGCCGCGCCGAGCGCCGCGCGCGGCCAGCCGAGATCGGCGACCATCGCGGGCACGAAGATCCCGAACGAATACTGCACGCCATAGGTGAGGAACAACACGGCGAACGCGCTCGCCGTGATTACCCAGCCGTAGAACAGGCGATTCACGGGTGCGCGTCGCTCACCGGCACACCCGGGCAGGACGATCGCACGGGGACAACGGACTGCGCCCGCAAGCACCGCAACCTCGCTCGCCGCGCGGCGACGCGAACGAAGGCACCGATCAGAACTGCACCCGGCGGGTTATGCCACCATCAACAACGAGGTTTGCGCCGGTAATAAAGCTCGCCGCCGGACTCGCGAGGAACGCCACGGCATTCGCGACTTCGGCCGGCGTGCCCATGCGTCCGAGCGGATTCTGCGCCAGCACGGCTTCGTAGACAGCGGGTGCTTCACGCTTGCGATCGCCCCACACGCCGTCGTCGAAATAGATCGTTCCCGGCGACACTGTATTCGCACGCACGCCGGTTGGCGCGGCGACGGTGGCGAGGTTCGAGATGTAGTTGATCACAGCCGCCTTGATCGCGTTATAAGGACGCGGGCCGCCAAACGCTTCGAGCGCGGCGGTCGAGGATACCGCGACGATGGCGCCGCAATCGGAACGTTCGAGATACGGCAACGCGCTCTCCACCGTGCGTACGGTGCCGAGCATGTCGATTTCCATGCCCTGACGCCACGCGTCTTCGTCCGCGACCACGGCGAGTGCACTGACGTTCGCGATCGCGATATCGAGACCCCCGAACTGCTCGGCGCCCGCGTCGATCCAGCGTTTCACCGCAGCCGCATCGGCAACATCAACCGCGGTGCCGGTGACTCGTACCCCGTCGGGGCTCGCCTGTTCGATCGCGGCGGCGACATCACGCGCCGCCTCCGGGTTGCGCGCGCAGATGGCGACGGAACACCCTTCGGCCGCGAGCCGCTCCGCAATTGCGCGCCCGATACCACGCGTCGCCCCGGTGACGACGGCGCGTTTTCCCGTTAATCCAAGATCCATGATGCTTTCCCCGTAATGGCGGATCCGACCAGATGTCGCATCGCTTGTGCGCCGGGGAATATAACGGGCCGGTGCGCGCCTGACGAGCAGCCGGATGCAAGCGAGCCATTGCCGTCGGCGCTCGCATCGAGAATACGCATGCGGCGCTGCAATATTTGCTCGCGTCCCGCGTGCGGCGAAGCGCAGGATGGTTTGAACGCCGACTGGCCCGTGAAATAATGCCCGCCAACTTCACGGCAGAACCGTACAGGACAAAAGCGATGGCAGAATTCGACACACTCATCAAAGGCGGCATGATCATCGACGGCACGCGCACCCCGCGTTATCGCGGCGACGTCGCTATCCGGGACGGGGTGATTGCGGAAATCGGGTACATCGATCCCGCGCGTGCGGACAAGGTGCTCGACGCTTCCGGCCATATCGTCGCACCGGGTTTCGTCGATCTGCACACGCACTACGATGCGCAGTTGTTCTGGGATCCGTATTGCACGATCTCGGGCTGGCACGGGATCACGACCGTCGTCATCGGCAACTGTGGATTCGGCTTCGCCCCCGTGGCGCCACAAGCGCGCGAACGCGCGATGCTGACCATGACCCGGGTCGAAGCAATCCCGCTCGCCTCGATGAAAGCCGGGATGCCGTGGGACTGGGAAACGTTTCCGGAATTCCTCGACAGCGTGGAGCGCACGCCAAAGGCGATGAACATCGTGCCCTACGTGCCGATCAGCCCGATCATGGTGTCCGTGATGGGCCTCGATGACGCGAAAGCGGGACGCATGCCGACCGATGCGGAACACGCGGAGATGTGTCGCGTCCTCGAAGAGTCGCTCGACGCCGGCGGCTGTGGCTGGTCGATGCAGCGGCTGCCGCCCTCAGGCCCCGGCGGCGCCCAGCTCGATTACGACGGCACGGCGATGCCCACGGACGTCATGCACAACGAAACCGCGATCGAATTCGCGAAAGTGCTCGCCCGCCGCAACGAGGGGCATATGCAGTGCACGATGGTTTCCGGCGATCCGAAAGCCGATCAGCTGCACCTGCAGGAACTTTCAGAAATCAGCGGCCGGCCAATGATTTTCAATGTCGTCCAGGCCACCGACACGCAACCGAAAATCCACCGCAAGGTACTCGCCTGGCTCGAACACTGCCGCGAGCAGGGCGTCCGGGTCTACGGCCAGGGCCTGACCACGGACGCCGGTTACGCGTTCACGTTTGAAGACTGGAACCTGTTCGATGAATGCCCGGCGTGGCGCGACGCGACGCTTGGCTCACACGAAGAGCGGCTCGCGAAGCTGGGCGATCCCGCCCGCCGCCCTGCATTGCGCGAGCAGATCCCCGCATTCGTGCTCGGCCCGTTCGAGGAAATCGTCGTTACCGGCCCGAAGAGTGAGGAAACGCAGCAATGGCTCGATCACACCGTCGGCCTCGTCGCGGAGAAAACCGGCAAGCACGTCGTTGACGCAATGCTCGACATCGTCGTTGCGGATAATCTCGAGACGGAATTTTTCTCGATGCCGCCGAATACCCGCATCGAATACCTGAAGGAAATCGTCGACAACCCCTACGTTCTGTTCGGCGTCTCCGACGGTGGCGCGCACACGAAATTCCTCACCGCCGGCCGTTACCCGACGGAGACGTTGACAAAGATCGTGCGTGAACACGGCATGCTCAGTCTTGAAGACGCCCACTGGCGCTTGTCGGCTTTACCCGCGCAATTGTGTGGCTGCCGGGATCGCGGGACGCTCGAAATCGGTTCGCCCGCGGATATCGTCGTCTACGACTACGAGAACCTCGAAATCCTGCCACCGGAAGTCGTCCACGATCTGCCCGGCGACGAGTGGCGCCGGGTGCAGCGGGCGAAAGGCTACCGCTACATTCTGATCAACGGCGAGGTCACGATCGAAAACGATCAGCAGACGAACACCTACTCCGGCAAGCTGCTGCGCCACGGCGCTGCCGCGAGCGAGGCGGCGACGGCGATCGCAGCTGCCTGATCGGCGAGCCGCACGGTTGCTTGCTTGCATCGCGGGGCGGGATCGGGGAACCGATGCCCCCCGCGTGCGGTCACAAGAGTTCTTTTTTCGAGCGCAGGAAACTCACCGGTGAAGACCATCACCCGCCTCGCCGTCACCCTCGCGCTCCTCTGTGCATGCGCCGGGCCGGTACTGGCCGATCAGATAAGCGGGCGGGAATTGCTTGAATCCTGCACGGGCGCGAAAGGCGAAAACGGCAAGCACTACTGCGACGGCTACATCCTCGCAGCCGTGGAGACGCACGCCACCTGGGCATTGTGGGGACGGCTCGAACGCGTGATCTGCTTTCCAAAGGGCGACAAGTTCGATCACGCCTTCGGCGCCGTCATGGCCTACCTCGAGTCACACCCGGGTGAACTCGATTACGAGGCCAGCAGCATCGTCCTGAACGCGCTGAATCGCGCTTTTCCCTGCGAGTAATCCGCGCGCAATCAGGCGCGCGCGCTCGAACCACCGTCGATCGCGAGGATCGTGCCATTGCAGTACGACGCCTCGTCGGAAGCGAGATACAGACAGCCGTAGGCAACTTCCGCCGTCGTTGCCGGGCGTTTCATCGGCGAAGTAGCCGCGGCGTTTTCCTCTGAAAAGAGGACATCGAGCACGATCTCGACCATCTGCGTCGTCACGAAACCGGGGGCGACCGCATTCGTGCGGATGCCGTCATCGACGTACGCAACCGCCATCGACCTGGTGAGGTTGATGATCGCACCTTTCGTTGCCGTGTAAGTATGCGCATCCGGCGCACCACCCATGCCGAAGATGCTGGCGACGTTCACGATCGAGCCGGCTTGCTGCTGTTTCATCTGGCGTACAACGAGGCGGCTGACGTAAAACAGGCTGTCGAGATTGATTGCCATCACTTCGCGCCACTTGTCGATGGGGGTGGTATCGATCGGATCCATCGAGCCCGGGCTCGTGTCCTTGAGACTGTAGCCAACCCCCGCCGCGTTGATCAGGATGTCGATGCGACCGTAGTGGGCTATCGCCGCGTTTACCGCCGCCTCGGCCTGTTCGGGATTCGACAGGTCGGCACTGAAAACGGCACCTTCGCCGCCGGCATCGTGGACGAGTTTGAGCGTCTCATCGAGATTCGCCTGCGTTCGCGCGATACCGAACACGCTGGCGCCTTCGCGCGCGAACATGCACATGCATTCGCGGCCGATACCGGAGCTGGCACCGGTGATTAAAGCAATTTTTCCTGCGAGTCTTGTCACGGTGTTTTTGTTCCTGTGGTGATATTGATTGCGCAGCTGTGCGCTCGGCGCTATTCAGTTCGCTCGCGACCGAGCAGGCGCAACAGGTCTTCGTGCATTTCGAACCACACGGTGTGGTAGCTGTCGATGGTCGCATCGCTGACCCACGCGACCTCGCCGTCCTCCGCTTTTTCCAGCGCTTCGGTGAGCTTGTCCGCGTACCACTGCAGGCGTGGTTCGCCTGCGACCATCACGCCGAGCACGGGCTCGAAGCGTTCGTGCAGATCGCCGAGCCGGCCAATGATCCGATCGTCGTAGTCGGCATTGGAATGATCGTTCGGTACTTTCTGGCCGCCGATATCCATCGTCTGCCAGTCCGTGATCAGGCTCTTCAAATCGTTATTGATAATTTCAAAGCGCTCGTAAGCGTCGACGAAAGCCGACTCGCGGCGCAAGCCGTCGTAGAACCGCGAATACTCGCCGAGCAGGATCATCTGTCCCGCGGGCGACAGCAGATACTTGCCGTCCGCAGCCACGACCCGCCCGCCCGCCTCGGCGGCCGCGAGCGTTGTTTGCGCGGTTTCCACCGTGACGCCGGCGAGCGCGGCGATGGCGGCCGGCGTCGCGTGTTTCTTGATCGCAATACCGTGCATCACCCGATGTAGATCGCTGATCATCTGACTACTCCCCTGCTTCGTTCGCGGCACGCAAGCGCTCGATGTCATCGCGCCGCAGGCGCGCCCCCTCGCCCTTGAGCAGACGCGAGTCCTTTTGCTCGAGCGCGAACAGTTCATCGGCCAACGGCGTTTCGTGGTGGTACTTCACCCAGTCGGCGCATAAATACCGAAAACGCGGCGAACAACTGTTCGGCACGAACTCGCGACTGCGACGATTGTATTGTTCGAGGCCGAGCACCCCCTCGGTGGTGCGGTAGCGGTCGACTTTCGCCGGCAAGTTGCTCGTGCCGGGGCGCATCGGTCCCACCGACGCCGTGTAGTCACCGTCGTCGAGGATGGAATACGGGAAATAACTCAGCGCGCGCGCCGGCTGCCCCGTATGCTGCATCATCGTGTAGTCGTGCATACGCTGGCTCGGTGTAGTGATGTAACCGACGAGTTCGCCAAGGAACAGGTTGCCGTACTCATCATTCAGCAACGGGCGGAACCGCTCCGCGCGCTCGTCGATCATCATCCAGTCGTCCACGTCGTACACGCCGGCATAGTGCGCGAATTCCTTGATCACGGCGAAGTACGTCAGCGCTCCGGCATCGAGTTGCTGGTCGCGCGTCCACCCCGACATTTCCTGCCACAGCTTGCCGGTCGCAACCTTCACTCGTTCCGTCAGGTCGAGGAACGTGTCCGTCAGTTCCTGCTTGCTGCCCATGCCCACTGGAATATGGCCATCAGACAGGTTGTCCGCCGTATACAGACCCACCGCAACCATGTGCTCTGCGCGCATTTCCGGTTCGGATTCGAACGAACCCCAGT
This sequence comes from Gammaproteobacteria bacterium, assembly GCA_965216305.1. Lineage (GTDB taxonomy): Bacteria > Pseudomonadota > Gammaproteobacteria > UBA11873. The sequence continues at coordinate 3,443,525 of OZ244144.1, forward strand.
CGTCGAGCAGATTGATGTGGCAATCCTCGAGGATCATCGTCACGGTGAGATTATTGAACGGGATGTCGCGCCCAACCCCATCGAGCCACGGCACGTCGTACTCGGACAGCTCACGAAAGTCCCGCACGAGCATTTCGCGTCGATCCGAAATCTTGTACGGGCCGTGGTTGTGCATCGTGAGGCGACTTTCGCATGAAACGAGAAAGCCGTACTGCGCGGTCGTGGCCATAAAAGCCTGCGCGGCCTTGTGCAGGGGATCGCCCTCGCGGCATTCAAATGCGTCAGCATGGAATACCTGCAACTTCTGCTCCGGCAACACCTGCGCGCGGTGTCCGGCCTGGCGGTTTGTCAGGTTGCCGTTATTGCGATGCCATGACAATTGAAAGCGTTTCCAGAAGTCGAGTACGTACATCACGTCCTCGACCGCATCGGTCGGCTTGATCATGCCCCAGTTAATCAGCATTTCGCGGCCGAGCAGGTAGAAGCACGGCAGCGTCCAGGCTGTAATCTTCTGACCCTGGTTGCGCGCACGATCGCCGATTTCCTCGGCCGACATGCTCGCTTCAATTTTTTTCAGCAGCGTCGGATAGCGATAAAAGCAGTTCAGATAGGAAAACAGGATGTAGGCCGACACCGGAAAGATCTTCGATTCCTGCACCGTTCGGGTGGCACACAGCCAGTAGGTTTCATCCGCATTCTGCTGAATCAGGTTATTCGTTTCGAGCAGTTGCGCGTAGGTAATCTTGTTCTGTGACATATTGCTATTCCCCGGCCGCCTCGAGCCGCCAGACTTTGCCGGAGACGTCGCTGCCGCTGGCATAGTCGTCGCCCGATTTCGCTTTCGCCGTCGCTTCCACCTCGAGCGTATCGCCCGTGCTGATCCCGCTCAGACGCGCGTTCATGAAACACGGAATGCCGTACTCGCGGGTCAGGATCGCGAGGTGAGAGCGGGTGGTGCCGCCGGCGCACAACACGGCTTTGAATTTTTCGAGGATCGGCGCGGTGAGCGTGCCGCCGGAGTCGTCGACGATGGCGATCGTATTCTCGGGAACGCCGTCGGTCAGGTATTCGAGCACCTTGTCGCTCGTACGCACATAACGTGCGATGCCGGTAACGTTGGCCGCGCGACTGACAACATTATCGCCGGCGCCGCGCAGTTCCCGCCCGCTGGAATCAGCTTTTGCGGTTGGCGCGTCGGGGTGTTCGAAGCTGAAGTCCTCATCGTGCAGACCGGAATCCTTGTACGCTTCCGGACGCTCGATTGCCGAGGACATCGCGGACGGTTCAAAGCGGTAACCGTAACCGAGCAGGCGTTGCTCGATTGCCGCCATATCGTCTTTAGTGATTGCATCGCAGGCGTCGTCGGCGACGAAATCGCGCCACGCGAGATCCGATTCAGCGAAGCGCTTGCGGACGAGGTCCTTCACCGCGCTGTTGTAGGCTTCGACGATCGCGAAGTCCGACTGGTAGCCGTACTTGTCCCCGTCTGCATAGAGTCTGGCCATGACGTTTCCTTAATCTCTTTTTCGTTATCGTTGCGATCGGTCCACCTTCAAACAAGGTAACGTCGCCGCAGTTCGCTACATTCCGCCGGGCCGAGATCGTAGTGACTGCGCAAAAACGTCTCGGTGTCCCCGCATTCACGATCGATCGAATCGAACGCCACCTGCAAATACGATGCGCGCGTTTCAAGTAACGGCATCACGAGACGTTGCGCGGCATCACCGACGGCGCTGACGGCGTACTTTTCCAACACCCGGGGAATTTCAGCCAGCGCCGGAAAATACACCGCCGACAGCATGAAGTCATAATAAATCGTTTCCCGCGGCACGCCCAAAGCGCTGAGCAGCAGTGCCGCCGCGATGCCGGTCCGCTCCTTCCCCGCCGAGCAATTGATCAATACGTTGCGCTCGGCCGGTTCAAGCAAGACCTCGAACAGGCGGCGATAGCGATCGGCCGACTCGTTGACCATCGACAGGACAACCTCGTGTACCGCAGCGGCAACGTCGTCCGGCCCGCTCGCGTCCCGGAAAACGCGGTGGAAATATTCCGGATCGCGCACCCCCGGGGGGATTTCAATCCCTTCGAGCGTAACGCCGCCCGGCAGCGTCATGTTCTCCCGGGCGCGTTCTGTCGCCAGGCGGAAATCGCAGACGGTTACGATTCCGAGCCGTTCGAAAGCCGCCTGTCCCGTGCTGGTCAAGGTCGACAGATGGCCGGAGCGAAACAGGCGTCCCCAGCGCACCCGCCGGCCGTCGGCCGCGGCGTAACCGCCGAGATCACGGAAATTCACCGCGCCGGCGAGTGGAACATTGCGCTCGGCGACGATAATGTCCTCGCCGTCGGCTCGCCGCAGTTGGAAGTAGTACCGCGTATCGGGAGCGAATCCATCGAGCGTGCAGCCGCCGCGCGCACCATCGAGCAGCGGTTCGGCCTGCGCCAGTCCCTCCGGCGAAGAACTAGCGCCGATACTGACGGGTTCACGCGTAAACGTCTCCGGCCAGGCGATCGTGAACGCGCCGGGCGCCGTCGTTTCTACGCTGATTTCCGTGATCGAATCCATCCCCGCTCCCGCGTCGGCAACAGCCCCGCGCAATGTTATGGGCCGGGATCATAACGCGCGTTGCGGGCGCGGTCGCGCAGTTACCGCAGGCGACTGGCTCCGCATGACCCAAGGCGGATACACTATGCCCCCCATGAGTACCCCACCGAGTGAGCGCGACACCGCATTTCAGGACCGTATCCTGCAAGGTGTGTCCAGAACGTTCGCGCTGACGATACCGACGCTGCCCGCGGCGCTGTATCACGCGGTAGCGAATGCTTACCTGCTGTGCCGGATCGCCGATACGATCGAGGACGACGCCGACCTGCCTTTCGACGACAAGCTGCGCTACTCACAAGACTTCATCGATATTGTCCGCGGCGATGGCGACGCAGCGGCGTTCGCCGCCGCGCTCGCACCACGTCTCGCTGCGCATACGCTGGCGGCGGAGCGCGAGCTCGTCGCCGAAACTCCGGCCGTGATCCGGATTACGCACAATCTCAACGCGAACCAGCGCGCGGCAATGGAAGCCTGCGTGCGCACAATGGCCGATGGCATGGTCTACTACCAGGGTCAGGAAACGCTCGACGGACTCGCCGACCAGGCGGCCATGGATCGCTACTGTTACTACGTCGCCGGGGTTGTCGGTGAAATGCTGACCGCTTTGTTCTGCGACCATTGCCCCCAACTGCAGCCGCAACGCGCGGAAATGATGCGGCTCGCGGTGTCGTTCGGCCAGGGTCTGCAAATGACGAATATCCTGAAGGACATCTGGGACGATCGCGCCCGAGGAGCGTGCTGGTTGCCGGCTGATGTCTTTGCGGCCCGCGGCGTGCGCCTGTCCGACATTGCCCCCGGGCGCGGCGGCGCGGGGTTCGAAGAGGCCCTGGGGGAATTGATCGGTGTCGCACACGGTCACCTGCGCAATGCCTTGCGGTATACATGCATGCTGCCGCGCGAGGAAACCGGCATGCGTCGATTCTGTTTGTGGGCGCTGGGTATGGCCGTGCTCACACTGCGGAAACTGAACCACCGGCGTGACTACGCCGATGGCAGCGAAGTAAAAATTTCGCGTCGCAGCGTCAAGGCAACTGTACTTTCCACGAATGCACTCGTGCGTTCGAACACCGGGCTGTGGGCCTTGTTCGCGCTGGCCTCGAAAGGTCTGCCGCAACAGGAAATCACGGCCACGACGCCCACGGTAATCGACGACGCGGAATCCCGCGTCGTCTGAACACTCAACCCGGAACACGATTTTGCGATTAGGTTTTGTCACGGCCATGGCCGACGAGGCGCGCACGCTGAATACGGCCGTGTCGCGCGACGGAAATCCCTACGGTCATCAGATTATTGTTACCGGTATCGGACCCGAAAACGCGGCGGCGGGCGCCGAGCGCCTGCTCGGCGGGCGGGTCGATGCGCTTGTATCCTGGGGCACCGCAGGCGCGCTGAGCGCGGACTTGCCCGCGGGCAAACTGCTCGTCTACACCAACGTGGTGGATAGCAGCGGCATACACCGCCAGTGTGATCCAACCTGGCAGCGCGACATCCTTCATGCGTTGCGTACGACCGACGTGCGCACAGGCTGCGCTTACACCAGCGATCACGCGCTCACCGACCCCGCGGAAAAAGCCGCGCTCCATCGCACCACAAAGTGCGTTGCCGTGGACATGGAGTCGGCGGCAATTGGCGCGGCGGCTGTCGCCGCGGGCGTCCGCTTCGTGGCCGTGCGCGCAGTGGTCGATCCGGCCGCCTTCGCGATCCCGCGCATCGCGCTGGACGCGCTCGCCGACGACGGCACCACCCGCGCCTGGTCGGTCGTCTCATCGCTCGCTCACCACCCCGGAGACTTGCCGGCACTGCTGCGTCTTGCGCGCTGGCATCGCGCGGCGCTCGCGACCTTGCAGCATGCGGCGATGCTGTTGCGTCCGGCGTTCGCTGCCACCGGTTCTCGCGGCGAACGCGCCAAGATTGCCTGAAAGCGATGCTTGCCACGCTATACCCGCTGGCTGAGGGCCTGATCGGCCGTCTTGTGAACACTGCGCAACGCCGCGCATGGCCGGTTGTCATCGCTTATATGCTCGCGGCGACGCTGGTCGCCGGGTACGCGGTAAATCATATTGCGATCAATACCGACACCGGCGCGATGCTGTCGGAGAAGCTGCCGTGGCGCGCCACGTATGTGGCCTACACGCAGGACTTCCCGTTTTTCTCCGATACGATCGTGATTGTCATCGACGGCGCCACCGCCGACGTCGCCCGCGACGCCGCGGGAGCGCTGAGCCGGCGCTTGCGCGCCGCCGACGACATCGCCGGGGACGTGTTCTACCCGCTCGACGAGCCGTTTTTACGGCGCAACCAGCTGCTGTATCTCGATGCGGACGAACTGCAGACGCTCAGTGATCAACTCAGCGAAGCCCAACCCTTTCTCGCCCGGTTAAGCGCCGAGCGTTCGAGCGCGGTGCTGTTCAATCTGCTGCACGACGCTGTAACGGCAGCGCCGACGCCAACGGCGATAGCACCGGCTGCCTCGCGGATCGCAACCGCGATCGACGAACTGAATCGCGGCGACACCGTACCCCTGTCTTGGCAATCCCTGCTCACGGGCGACGCCGACGACAACGATGACGTGCTTCATCGCGAATTTATCGTGCTCAGACCGCGCCTGGATTACACCGCCCTGCTGCCCGCCGAACCGGCCATGCAGGCCATCTCAGCCCACGCCGCGGCGCTGGCGCTTGATCGCGAACACGGTGTAAACGTCCGTCTCACCGGTTCGGCTGCGCTCGCCTACGATGAACTCGACAGCGTGATCACAGGTTCGCAGAGCGCCGGCACGCTCGCGCTTGTGATGGTGCTTGTGTGTTTGTTGCTCGGCCTGCGCTCGATCGTGCTTGTGGCCGCAACCCTGATGACGCTGATCGTCGGTCTCATTCTTACCGCCGGCTTCGCCACCGTCGCCGTTGGCACCCTGAACATGATTTCGATCGCATTCGCGGTTTTGTATGTTGGTCTTGGTGTCGACTTCGCGATTCATATCTGCCTGCGTTACCGCGAAATGCTCCAGCTTGAGGAGGCCGATTTCGCCGTCAACAGTGCGAGTCGTCATGTTGGCGTTTCGCTGATCCTGTGCGCGCTGACAACCGCAACCGGGTTTTTCGCATTCCTGCCAACAGCCTATCGCGGCGTTGCCGAGCTCGGCCTCATCGCCGGCGTCGGCATGTTCATCAGTCTCGTGGTCAGTGTGACCCTGTTACCAGCGCTGCTGCACGTGCTGCCGCAGCCCGGCCGCCCGACGCGCACGTTTACCTTGCCCGACGGGCTCGCCGCGTTTCCTCGCCGGCATGCGCGCGCACTGCTCGGTGTCGCCACCGTCGCCTGGATACTCGGCGCGCTCGCGATTCCGGGTGCACAATTCGATACGGATCCGGTGAACCTGAATAATCCGCAGGCGCAATCCGTTACCACCTACCGGGATCTCATCGCTGACGACCAGAACTCGCCCATGTCGATCTCCGCGCTGTTCGATTCGGCCGCCGAAGTCGCCGATGCCAGGATGGTCCTGGCTGCGCTCGACACGGTGCAATCCGTACGTGGTCTCGATGATCTCGTACCCGCGGAACAGGAAGAAAAACTCCCTGTTGTTGACGATCTCGCGCTCATACTCGGTGCCGATCTCTCACTGCAGCCCAAGCCCGCCGTGAACCATACCGCGACGCTCGCATCAATCGACGCCCTGCTCGCCGCGCTGGCCGATGATGCCACGATGCCCGCAGCCGCCAACTTGCACGCCGCGCTCGCCGCATGGCGCGAAACGTACGCGACGATCGACCCGGCGGCTCAGGCCGCCGCGCTTGCGGCGCTCGAGGCGAAACTGCTGACGAGTTTCGACGGCCGCCTCGCCCTGTTGAACGACAGTCTCGAGCCCGTGCCATTCGACGCCGCCGACCTGCCGCAGGACCTGCGCGAACGCTGGGTGGCGCCGTCCGGCACCCGGCGCCTCGAAATTTTTCCAGCCGCGGCAATGGATGACCCGCGTGCGATGAAGCAGTTCGTGGAATCCGTCCGCGAAGTACTCGGCGATCGGATCACAGGTACCCCGGTTATCAACCTCGGTGCGAGCGACGCCGTTGTGCTCGCGTTTATTCAGGCATTCTCCTATGCGTTTATCGTGATCACCGCATTGCTGTGGCTGATCCTGCGTTCGTTCAAGGACGTGGCCATCGTGCTGAGTCCGCTGATTCTCGCGGGGCTGCTCACCACCGCAGCGTCGGTGATATTTTCCCTGCCGTTTAACTTCGCGAACATTATTGCCTTGCCCTTGTTGCTCGGGATCGGCGTCGACAGTGCGCTGCATATGCTCCACCGTTACAAAACCGCGCTGCCGGAGCACGGCAATCTGCTGCAAACGAGTACGGCCCGAGCCGTGTTCTTCAGTGCGCTCACCACAACTGTGAGTTTCGGTAACCTGGCAACGTCCACCCATGCTGGCACCGCGAGCATGGGCGTCATGCTCACCATCGGTATCGTGGCCACGCTCGTGTGCACCTTGCTAGTATTGCCGGCGATGTTGAAACAGTTTGCGCCTGCACGAACGGTATGAACGCAAAACCCTGGGATGCGCGCGCCGCGGCACTGCTCGTGCGGCCGTTTATCGATACCCGGCTGCACCCGAACGCGCTGACGACGCTGCGTTTGTTCGTGGGCCTCGCCGGCGCATGGCTGTTCGCGACCGGTTCGCAGTTCAATCTCGCGGCACTGTGCATCGTACTGTCGAATTTCCTCGATCACACCGACGGTGAGCTCGCCCGCATGAGCGGCAAAATGAGCCTGTTCGGGCATCGCTACGACCTCCTCAGCGATGCACTCGTGACTGTCGGCCTGTTCGCCGGCCTTGGTCTCGGTTTGCGCGCGACGCTCGGCGACGCTGCTGTGACCTACGGCCTCGTCGCGGGACTCGCGGTTGCCGGCATTTTTCAACTGCGCCACGTGATCGAATCGCAGCATGGCAAAGCCGCAGTGCGGCAGGCGAGCTTCGCCGGCTTTGAAACCGAAGATGTGCTCTATCTGATTCCGCTCGTCACGCTGAGCGGTAACGAGGTCGGCTTTCTGTATGCCGCTGCGATCGGCGCCCCGCTCGCCCTGATCGTTGTTGCCGTGCAGTTCATCCGCTCCAGTACGGCCTGCGGGCGTTGATGTGAAAACACTCGTTACCGGCGCGACCGGATTTGTCGGCAGCGCCGTTGCAAGACTGCTGGTCGAACGCGGTTGCGAACTTGCCGTGCTGGTTCGGGCCGGGGCCGATCGACGCAATCTTGACGGCCTCGATGCGGAACCGCGCGAGGGCGATCTGAACGATGCGGACTCGCTCGCGCGGGCGCTGGTCGGCTGCGATACGTTGTTCCACGTGGCCGCGGATTACCGCTTATGGACCCGCGACTCAAACGAGCTGTACCGTACAAACGTCGACGGCACGCGCGCGCTCATGCACGCCGCGCTCGCTGCGGGTATCAAGCGGATCGTCTACACCAGCAGCGTGGCGACCCTCGGTAATCCCGGCGACGGCACCCCCGGTACTGAAACGACGCCGGTGACGCTTGACGACATGATCGGGCATTACAAACGTTCGAAATTTCTCGCCGAACGTGCCGTCGACGAACTGGTAACGACGCACAGCCTGCCGGCCGTTATCGTCAACCCCTCGACCCCCATTGGTCCGCGCGATATCAAACCAACGCCAACCGGGCGCGTCGTGCGCGACGCCCAGGCGGGTCGCCTGCCGGCTTACGTCGATACCGGCCTGAACATCGCGCACGTCGATGATGTCGCCGCCGGGCATCTGCTCGCGCTCGATCATGGCCAGATTGGTCGCCGTTACATTCTCGGCGGAGAAGATATGAGCCTGCGTGAAATCCTGACCCTGATCGCGGCCATCTGCGGCCGATCGCCGCCCCGCGTGCGCCTGCCGCGCCGACTGATTTATCCCGTCGCCTACGCCAGCGAAGCCTGGGCCTGGCTGACGCGCGGTGCTGAACCGCAAGCCACGGTCGACGGACTACGCATGGCGAAAAAGAAAATGTTCTTCGACTCCTCGCGTGCAATCACGGAGCTTGGTTACACGGCACGCCCCGCGCGCGCCGCGCTCGAGGATGCGGTGGCCTGGTTTCGCGCGCAGGCGTAAGCGCGGCAGCTGTTTTCAGGCGTCCTGCGTCGCGACCGGTTCGCGCGCGAGCTTCGGGTTCACGTGCATGGCGGCGGCAATCGCGAGGCTGACCCCGATCCACACGAGTTCCCTGAAACGCCGTACGAGTGCGGCGGCGACGCCGATATTCGGCGAACCCGCCAGTGCATTGCACGCAAGCATGAGCGCACCTTCCTGCGCGCCGATCCCGGCCGGGATGAAAAACGCCGCGGTGCGGATCATTTGCACCATCGCTTCGATGATCCAGGCGTCCCACCATGTCACCGGATGTCCGATCAGCGCGAGGATGTAATACAGCTCCACCACCCCGAGCAGCCAGTTCGCCATCGCGTAGGACATCGACAACATCAGGCGACCACGGTGGTACTTGTAGAAGCGCGCGAACTGCTCGTCGACACTTTGCAGCCCCGCGATGAAATGCGTCATCCGCTCCCCAAGGCGGGTCCGGCCGAGCCGGGTTGCGGTGAACGTGGACAATTTCAGATGCTGCATGAGAAAGAACACGATCACGTTGAACACGAGCCAGGCCAGCCCGACGCTTGCCATGGTTTTGTCGCTCGCGGACAAATCGTCATGAGCAAGTATCAAGCCGAGCGCGATCGCAACAAAGACCACGAGCGAGAACATGCTCGCGGTTTTCGCCAGTACGAGCGACGCACCGGAGTCGCTCAGGGGCACGTTGTAGTTCGTTTTCAGTAACCAGGCCTTGATCGGCTCGCCGCCGAGCGACGCCATCGGCGTGATGTTGTTGTAAGCCTCGCCAATCATGCGCACGACGAACAGGCGCCCGGCCCAGCGCAGGTTCATCGCAACGGAATCCATCGTGACCTGCCAACTGACGGCGTCGGCGCCGAAGTACAACGCGTAGATAACGAATACGCCGGCGATCTCAGCCACACTGATGGTTTGCACCTGGCGCCAGATCTCACCGATGTTCGCCTGTCTGACGACCCACACGAGCAAGGCGATGCCGACGACGAGAAAGAGAAGTTTGGCGTAACGCATCACTCGGTCAGAGGATTCCTGTGAATTCGGGGCGGGATCGATCGGCGCATGTTCTCACAGCTTTATCGGCGTCTCCACCTCGCAATTGATTGAGCGTGCCGCTCGCTGTACCCTGCAACCGCCGTTCGACCCCGACGATCAATTCCCATGCATTCCGACCTCAACACCGCGCTCGCCGAGCACCTGAAGGCACTCGATATGGAGCAGTTGCAGCGCGAGTTCGTGGCCCAGGACGAGTTTGTCGTGGTACGTGATTTCCTGCCGGCCGCAACGCTGGACTCCCTGCTAGGCGATTTGCCCGCGTTGGAACCGGTGGTGCACCGAAACTTCATCCCGAAGCATAAAAAGGGCGGCAGCGTCAGCCGATTTGACCTTGACCGAACCGCGCCGCGCTTTTGCGAGCTCTACCAGGCCGACGCGCTGATGACATTCATGACCGCGCTGTGCGGACGCGAGTTGAGCCACTGTCCCCTCGGCGATCCCCACACCTACGCCCTGTACTACTACACCGAGCCGGGCGACCACATCGGCTATCACTACGACACCTCGTATTACGATGGTGCGCGGTACACTATCCTGATTGGCCTCGTCGCCGCGCCAAGCTGCCGCCTCGAATGCCAGTTGCACACGAAAAACCCGGCGATCGCGACCGAAACCCTGAGCATCAAGCTCGAACCCGGAATGTTCGTCATGTTCAACGGCGACAAGCTGTATCACCGCATCACCCCGCTCGCCGCTGACGAGCGTCGGGTTGCACTCACGCTCGAGTATTTGACGAGCACACACATGCATCCGGTATTGCGTTTCGTTTCGAACATGAAGGACGCAATTGCCTATTTCGGCTTCCGGCAAGTGTTCAGTCGCGGCCGCCGCAAACCGACACCATGAACCATACCCGTCGCGATCCGAATCCATGCAAGCCATAATCCTCGCCGCCGGCGTCGGTGCCCGTCTTGGCGCCCATGGTGAGCGGCCAAAATGCCTGCTTGAATTTGGCGGGATGACATTGCTCGAACGGCACCTGAGCAATCTCGCCGCGGCCGGCATCACGGACGTGGCCGTATGCACCGGCTACCAACGTGAACTGCTTGAACAAGCCCTGGCACGCCACACACAACCACGGGTCACAACAATTTCGAACCCCGCCTACCGTGAGGGCAGTGTCGTCAGCCTGTGGACGATGCGTGAAGCTTTGCGCGCCGGTGACGATATCCTGTTAATGGATGCCGATGTGCTCTACGACGCCGATCTTTTGCGCTTGCTCGCTGCCGCTCCCGTGCATAACCGTTTTCTTTGCGACCGCGATTTCGAGCCGGGTGACGAACCGGTAAAAATCTGCCTCGAACGCGGCCGGGTGGTCGAGTTTCGCAAACGACTTGCGCCGGACCTCAGCTACGACGATGCCGGGGAATCCGTCGGATTTTTTTCGCTGACGGCCGCGACCGCGGCGGCGCTCGCGGACATTACCGACAACTATGTCGCCGCAGATCGTCGCAACGAACCCTACGAAGAGGCAATCCGGGATCTCGTGCTGTCGCAGGGCGCGGTATTCGATGTTGTCGACGTTACCGGCCGTCCCTGGGTCGAAATCGATTTCCCTGAAGATATCGCGCGCGCCAACGATCAAATCCTGCCGAGAATTCAATGATGAATACCGCCTCCCCGACGAAAGCACGCGCCCTGCGTTCGCTGATCAGCTCGAACCAACTCGAGTTCATCCTCGAAGCGCACAACGGCATCAGCGCCCGAATCGCCGAGGAAGCCGGTTTCAAAGGGATCTGGGCCAGCGGGCTCGCGCTGTCGGCGCAGTTTGGCGTACGCGACAACAACGAAGCGAGTTGGACCCAGGTTGTCGATATGCTCGAGTTCATGTCCGATGCCACGAGCATCCCGATCCTGCTCGACGGCGACACGGGCTACGGCAATTTCAACAATATGCGCCGACTCGTACGCAAACTCGAACAACGCGATATCGGTGGCGTGTGCATCGAGGACAAGATATTTCCGAAAACGAACAGTTTCATCGGTGGCGAACGCCAGCCGCTCGCGGACGCGGACGAATTTTGCGGCAAGATTGCGGCGGGCAAGGACAGCCAGGGCGACGACGACTTCTGTATCGTCGCACGTGTCGAAGCGTTGATTGCGGGCTGGGATATCGGCGAAGCATTGCGCCGGGCCGAAGCTTACCGGCAGGCCGGGGCCGATGCGATTCTGATCCACAGCAAACTCTCGCGCCCCGATCAGATCGTCGAGTTCGCCGCCGAATGGGCGAACCGCGCACCGGTGGTTATCGTGCCGACGAAATACTACAGCACGCCGGTTGAGGTGTTCCGCAAAGCGGAGATCAGCCTCGTGATCTGGGCCAACCATCTGATCCGCAGCGCCGTGCAGGCAATGCAGAAAACAGCCGCGGTGATCTACGAAACGGAATCACTGACGGAGGTGGAGGACCGCATTGCCCGGGTCGACGAACTGTTCCGCCTGCAGGGTGCGGACGAGCTCGCGGCAGCCGAGGATCGTTACTTCTCCAGCTACCAGGCCGAAACGAAAGCCATCATCCTCGCCGCCGGCAGCGGCAGCGGCGGCGATCTCGAAGGCCTCACCGCAGAACGGCCGAAAGCGATGATTCCGGTCGCCGGTATTCCGCTGCTGCGGCGTCTGGTCGACAAGTGCAAGAAGCGCGGCATCGATGACATCACCGTCGTTGCCGGTTACAAGGCGGAAAGCATCGACGTCCAGGGAATCAATCTGCTTGTGAACGATGCGTTCGCGCGCACCGGCGAACTCAGTTCACTGCGCTGCGCGATGGATCGTTTCAGTGACGACATGGTGATCATGTATGGCGATTTGTTATTCCGCAGCTATATCCTGCGCGATCTGATGGAAAGCGATGCGCATCTCAGCGTCGTTGTGGATTCCGCAACGGACGAACGCGATACGAACGGCACTCAGGATTTTGCCTACTGCAGTGAACCGGACGACCGTTCGATGTGGGGCCAGGCGGTGAGCCTGAAACGCATCATCGAAGGACGCGATCCCGGTGCGAACGGCGAACCGAGTGGTCGCTGGATCGGCATGATCCGGGCGACCGGGGAAGGTCGCGCATGGCTCGAAGACGCGATCAGGCAGCTGTCGGAACGCAGCGATTTCGACGAACTCGGACTGCCCGAACTGATCAATGCGATGGTGGATGCCGGACGCGACGTCCGCGTGTGGTACATCCACGGCCATTGGCTCGACGTGAATTCGCTGACCGATCTCGAACGCGCGGGCGATTTCGCCGCGGAACAGGATTCGTGAGCGGGTTGACGTTCAGATGATCGAAGCGCGAGATTTCGTCGACCGCGCGCGGGCCGCCGGCTTCGACTGGTACGCCGGGGTACCGTGTTCGTTTCTCACCCCGTTTATCAATTATGTAATCGGCGATCCGGCACTCACTTATGTTTCCGCTGCGAACGAAGGCGATGCGGTAGCAGCCGCCTGCGGTGCCGCGATCGGCGGCCGCGGCGGGGTTGCGATGATGCAGAACTCGGGCCTCGGCAATGCCGTCAGCCCGCTGACCTCGTTGTCGTATGTGTTCCGTATCCCCATGCTCGTGATCTGCACCCATCGCGGCGCGCCCGGGCTCAGCGACGAACCCCAGCATGAACTCATGGGTCGGATCACCGGTGATTTGTTCGACACGATGGCGATACCGTGGGAATACTTCCCCGACGAAACCGCCGCGATCGATCCGGCGCTCGAACGTGCGCAGACCTACCTCAGGCGCGAACGGCGGCCCTATGCATTCGTCATGCGCAAAGGCACGGTCTCGCCGCACCCGCTGTCTAACCCGCCGCCGGTGGAACGTGTGCGCGCCACACAGATCACCGGGGCAAGCAGCGAACAATGCGCTGCCGCCGCACGCCCAAGCCGTGCGCAGGCGCTCGCGCGGATTATCGACGCGAGTCCCGAGCATGGATCCGTTGTTATTGCCACAACCGGCTTCAGCGGCCGCGAACTGTATGCGGCGGCCGACCGCGCGAACCAGTTGTACATGGTCGGATCCATGGGTTGTGCTTCCAGCCTTGGTCTTGGACTCGCGCTGGCACGCCCGGATTTGCACGTCGTGGTCATCGATGGTGACGGCGCGGGTCTGATGCGCATGGGCAACCTGGCGACCCTCGGCGCCTATGCCGGCGGCAACCTCTCGCATGTGTTGCTCGACAATGAAGCGCACGATTCGACCGGCGCCCAGGCAACAGTTTCCGCCGGCATCGATTTCGCCGCCATCGCTCAGGCTTGTGGTTACGCGGTTGCATCGCGCGCCGCTGCACTCGACGAATTAAGTGCGTTTCTGGCGCAGCCACCGGGTAAGGGCCCGCGCTTCGTACACATGAAAATCAGCACCGGCACGATCGATAATCTGCCGCGTCCCGCCATTACCCCGGCCGCGGTCCTCGAGCGGCTGCTGGAGCAAATCCGTCAATGAAAACTATCCTCCTCAACCCCGGCCCGGTAACGCTGAGCCCGCGTGTACGTAACGCCATGCTGCGCGACGACCTGTGCCATCGCGAACCGGAATTCGCGAGCTTGCAAAGTGGAATCCGGGAGAAGTTGCTCGCAAGCTACGAGCTTGCGGCAAGCGACTGGGCGGCCGCGCTGATCACGGGTTCCGGTACCGCCGCGGTGGAGTCGATGGTAGCGAGTCTCGTGCCGCGCGATGGCAAGTTGCTCGTCGTCGAGAACGGCGTATACGGGGAAAGAATGTGCCGAATCGCCGAACGTTACGCGATCCCCGTCTCGCGCGTGACTCAGGCGTGGCAGGCGCCGATCGATTTCGCGGCAGTCGATGCCGCGCTAAGAGCCGATCCGGGCATCTCGCACATCGCCGTCGTGCATCACGAAACGACTACCGGCCGGCTGAACGATCTCGCCCCCCTTGCGGACCTCTGCCGGCGACACGACGTCGCGGTATTACTTGACGCCGTCAGTAGTTTCGCCGCCGAAGCGATTCCGTTTTCTGACGTGCCCATCGCGGCCTGCGCGGCAACGGCGAACAAGTGCCTGCACGGCGTACCGGGAACGTGCTTCGTGATAACGTCGCGCGCCGCACTCGACCGCGCCCATCCGCGCAACCTCTACCTCGATCTCGGCGCTTATGTGAGTGCCCAGGACAATGCGGGCACACCATTTACGCAGTCGATACAGACGTTTTACGCACTCGACGAAGCGCTCGACGAGCTCGCGGAATCCGGCGGCGTCGCAGCGCGCCGCGCGCTGTATGAGTCGCGCATGGCGACGATCCGGCAAACGCTTGTCGCACTCGGGGTTGAACCGCTGCTGGATGCCGCGGTGTGTTCCTGCGTGCTGCATGCCTACAAGTTGCCGCCGGCTACGGACTACACAAGCCTGCACGATGCTCTCAAGGCCGCGGGGTTTGTTATTTACGCGGGGCAGGGCAGCTACGCCGAATCGATTTTCAGAATCTCGATGATGGGGGAGATCGGCAGCGCCGACATCAGCCGCCTGCAACAGGCGCTGACGGCCGCGCTTGCCGCCTGAACCCTGATGATCGGCCCGGCGAATGCCGGGGGTTCAGGCGCTTTGAGCTGCGGATGGCGTGCCGTGGACCTTGTCGAGGAATGCCGTGATCGACGCTTCGATGTGTGCGGCATCGAGTCCGCCATCAATCAGCATATCGTCGCGGGAGCCATGCTGCAGCAAGCGATCAGGCAGACCGAGGTTCAATATGAGCTTCGGCATAGCGTGCGCCGCGAGCACTTCGTTAACCGCACTGCCAGCCCCGCCCGCGGTGACGTTTTCATCGATTGTGACGATGACATCGTGCGTGTGCGCCATCTCGATGATGATGTCCTCATCCAGCGGCTTGATGAAGCGCATGTTCACGACGCTGGCATCGAGTTTTTCCGCGACGACTTCGGCTGGCGCAACCATCGTGCCAAACGCCAGTATCGCGATACCGCGGCCGCGACGTCGCAACTCGGCCTTGCCTAGCGGCAGCGCCGTCATCTGCGCTTCGAGTTCCACCCCGGGGCCGCCGCCGCGCGGATAGCGCACCGCGGCCGGGCCGTCGTGGATGAAGCCGGTGTAGAGCATCTGGCGACATTCGTTCTCGTCGGCCGGCGCCATCAACACGATGTTAGGAAGACAGCGCAAAAAGCTGTTGTCGTAACTGCCGTTGTGAGTCGGTCCATCCGCGCCGACAACCCCGGCGCGATCCAGCGCGAACAGCACGGGCAAATTCTGCAAGGCAACATCATGCACGAGTTGGTCGTAGCCGCGCTGCAGGAACGTGGAATAGATCGCGACAACCGGCTTCAGGCCGTCGCACGCCATGCCGGCGGCAACGGTTACGGCATGCTGCTCGGCGATCGCGACATCAAAGTAACGGTCGGGAAATTCCTGTTCGAAACGCACAAGGCCGGAACCTTCGCGCATGGCCGGCGTGATCGCGACAAGGCGTTTGTCGAGCGCAGCCATATCACACAACCAGTCGCCGAAAACCTTGCTGTAATTCGGTTTCGACGGCGCGGCCGCCGGGCTCGAAACAATACCGACACTCGGATCGAACGGGGTGACGCCGTGGTACTTCACCGGGTCTTCTTCCGCCGGCGCGTAACCCTTGCCTTTTTTCGTGATGATATGCAGGAACTGCGGGCCTTCGAGGCCCCGGATGTTGCGCAGGGTGGCCAGCACCGTCGGCAAATCGTGACCGTCAATCGGCCCGATGTAGTTAAAACCGAATTCTTCGAACAGCGTGCCGGGAACGATAAATCCCTTGACGTGCTCTTCTGCCCGGCGCGCGAGTTCCCAGGCATTCGGCACCTGGGACAACACTTTCTTGCTGCCTTCGCGCACGGTTTTGTAAATCTTCCCGGACAGCAATTGCGCAAAACGGTTCGACAGCGCGCCGACGTTGGGTGAAATCGACATATTGTTGTCGTTCAGGATGACGAGCATATCGGCGCCGGTATCACCGGCGTGGTTCAGCGCTTCGAACGCCATTCCGGCGGTCAAGCCACCGTCGCCGATCACGGCGACCGCGCGGCGGCCCGTACCGGTAGTTTTCGCGGCGAGCGCCATACCCAGCGCGGCGCCGATCGACGTGCTTGAGTGGCCGACGCCAAACGTGTCGTATTCGCTCTCGTCGCGCTTCGGAAACGGCGCAACGCCGCCCTTCTGGCGCACCGTGTGGATGCGGTCGCGGCGCCCGGTCAGGATCTTGTGCGGATAAGCCTGGTGGCCTACGTCCCACACGATCCGGTCCTCGGGCGTGTTGTAAAGGTAATGCAGCGCGACCGTCAGCTCGACGGTACCGAGCCCGGCAGCGAAATGGCCACCGCTTTGACTGACCGATGCGAGCAGGAACTGGCGCAATTCGCGCGCGACCTGCTCGAGTGACGATTCCGGCAGTTGCCGCAAATCTTCCGGCGAGTTCAAATTATCAAGCAATGGATAGTTCGTTTTACCGTTCATGATCGGGTAGATTTTAAGACATCAAAAGGGCAAGCACCGAGCTGCCGCATTATCCTCGATTCGCGCAGCAACCGCTAGCAAGTGACCGGCAAATGATCGCGCCGCGTACTGCGAACATGATCGACTCGGCTTACGGGCCGAAAATCGCCTTGGTCTGTTAGCGTACCGCAGCGTTAATTTCCTTAGCACGCCGCACCGAAGATTCCCTCATGGTGCAGCGCAAGGCCTGTACTTTACAGAATCATTACAGTATCTTAGCGCCCCATTCGGCTGGCAGTCGCAAGACCATCAACCCGGCAGATTCACTCGCTAAACCAACATCTTCCAGAGGCACATCATGGGCGTACCGCTGATTCAGCAATACCGCGTAGGTCGTTACATACTCAGTCAGAAGCTCAAAGGTGTGAAACGCTACCCGCTTGTGCTGATGCTCGAGCCGTTGTTCCGCTGCAATCTCGCGTGCTCCGGGTGCGGCAAGATCGACTATCCGGAAGACATACTCGACAAACGCCTGAGTGTCGAGGATGCACTTGGCGCAGTGGATGAATGCGGCGCCCCCATCGTCTCGATCGCCGGTGGCGAACCGCTGATCCACAAGGAGATGCCGCAGATAGTCGAGGGCTATATCGCGCGCAAAAAATTCGTCTATCTGTGCACGAACGCGCTGCTGCTCGATCGGCGCATGGACGATTACAGCCCCTCCCCTTACCTCACGTTCTCGATCCACCTTGACGGCAACCGTGATCGCCACGACACGTCGGTGTGCCGCACGGGCGTCTACGAGAAGTGCACTGCCGTAATCAAGAAGGCGCTCGCACGCGGCTTCCGCGTCACCGTCAACTGCACGTTGTTCCAGGGCGAATCACCGGAAGAAGTCGCCGAGTTCATGGACACGATGATGGCGCTCGGTGTCGAAGGAGTGACGATTTCTCCGGGATATAACTACGAACGGGCACCACGACAGGATGTCTTTCTCAAACGCAAAGGCAGCCGTCAGTTGTTTCGCGACATTTTCAAACTCGGCCGCGGCCGCAAATGGCGCTTCAACCAGTCGTCGTTGTACCTCGACTTCCTCGCCGGCAATCAGACCTACCACTGCACGCCGTGGGGCAATCCGACGCGCAATGTCTTCGGTTGGCAGAAACCGTGCTACCTGCTCGTCGGTGAAGGCTACGCGAAAACGTTCAGCGAATTGCTCGAAGCGACGGAATGGGACAAGTACGGTACCGGGGTCAATCCGAAATGCGCCGATTGCATGGTCCACAGCGGTTACGAAGCCACCGCGGTTAACGACACCGTCGCGCGCCCGTGGAAAGCACTGGGGGTGTTCCTGCGCGGCCCGCGCACGGACGGTGAAATGGCGCCGGAAGTTCCGTTTCACTACGACGACGAAGCGGTGCCAGCGAAGCCGTTGCTCGTGGCGAGCAAGGATGTTGAGAAATCCACCAGCGAAAAACAGGTCGCCTGACCGCCGCCAACACCGTTTCACGGTGCCACGACTGACGGCGGTGCCATCATGATCACATGGCTGGCTGCGGGCGCGGCATGCATGTGGGTCGGCCTGCTCCTGTTGCCCTGGCGACCATGGAGCACGCGCGAACGTCTCGTCATTGACCCCGGGGCGGCGCCGGATCCCGGCGCTGTCAGTGTGCTCATACCGGCACGCGACGAGGCCTCATGTATCGCAGAAACGCTCGCGCGGCTCAATCGTCAGGGGCGCTTCAGCCGCATCATCGTAATCGACGACCAAAGCAGCGACGGTACCGGGGATATCGCGCGCGCTACCGGCATCGAACCTCTCACGGTGCTCGCCGGCACCACCCCGGAAGCGGGCTGGAGCGGCAAGCTGTGGGCGTTGCGCCAGGGCCTGCAGCAGTGCGAGTCGCCCTACGTGCTGCTGCTGGACGCAGACATCGGGCTTGAACCCGGCGTCGTTGCGAGTCTGCTCAAGCGTCTCGAAGACGAACAACTCGACATGATTTCCATCATGGCGAATCTGCACATGCAGAATTTCTGGGAGCGCCTGCTGCTGCCTCCGTTCGTGTATTTCTTCAAGTTGATCTACCCGTTCGCGCTCGCGAACAACCCGCGCTCATTCGTCGCGGCCGGGGCGGGCGGGTGTGTTCTGCTGCGACGCAAGGCGCTCGACGCGATCGGTGGTTTCGACAGCCTGCGCGACGCGATTATCGACGATTGCACACTGGCAAGGCAGATCAAGCAGCGACCGGGGCGGATCTGGATCGGATTGTCGAACGATGCGCGCGCACTGCGGCCTTACGGTACGCTGGCGAATATCTGGAACATGGTCGCCCGCACCGCCTACACCCAACTCCGTTACTCACCGCTCTGGCTTGCGGTGTGTTCACTGCTGCTCGTGCTCGCCTATGTCGTGCCAATCGCGGCGCTGTTCAGCGGCGACCGCGCGGCAATTGCGCTCGCCGTGATTGCCCTTGGCGCAATGTTCGTCTCCTATGCACCCACGATCCGCTACTACGGCCTCGGCCTCACCTGGATCGCGACCTTGCCGCTGGCGGCCACGCTGTTTCTCGCCATGACCTGGACCTCAGCAGTACGTTACACGCGAGGCGAACGCTCGCGCTGGAAAAATCGCTCTTACGGGACCGTATAGGCGGCCGGCGGACATCGCCCGCATCTTATGGCAATGAACTAAACCGCGTCGGCGGGCTCGATCAGAAATCGACGGACGACACAGGATTGAAGTGATTATGAAGACAGTGAACGCGGCAGCCTTCGCACTGCTCCTTATCCTCGGCACGCAATCGTCTGCAATAGCTGACGAAACACCGGCGTCGGCAGTCGTCGAATCGCTGCACGCCGCGCTGCTGAATATCATGCAGAATGCCGACGCGCTCGGCTACGCCGGCCGGGTCGAGACTATCACCCCGGTACTTGCGCAGAGTTATGATTTCGGGACGATTTCGCGCATCGTCACGGGGCGCGCCTGGAACGAGCTCGATGAGGCGCAAAGAACCGAATTCACGGCCCTGTTTGCGCGCCTGAGCGCGGCCACCTACGCATCGAACTTCAGCAGTTTCAGCGGCGAGCGATTCGAGACGCTCGCAAGCGAGGCGAAACGGGACAACATGCTCGTGAAAACCGTGCTCGTGAAAGCCAGCGGCGAAAAAATCAGTCTCGATTACCTGCTGCGCAAAAACGACGGGATGTGGCAAATTGTTAACGTTATCGCCGAAGGTGTTTCCGACCTTTCGCTCAAGCGCGCAGATTACACAGCCGTTATCAAAAATGAGGGTTTTAACTCACTCATAACGCAATTAAATGGTAAAGTATCGAGCTACGGCGAGAGCGGACGCTAGAGACCGCCAGGAACGCGCGCGAGCGTGGCCAAATAACAACATATCAAGAATAAACGCTGATTCAATTTACTCATCGGGACAAGCAAAATGCAGCACGAAGGAACAATGGCGCACATCGCTGCGCTCGTTTTGTTGTTAAGTCTGATCACGGGATGCGCATCAAACCCCGGCGGCGATCCGGGCGATCCGTACGAATCGGCGAACCGCAAAATCTACAACTTTAACGACGCCATTGACCGCAACGTCCTGCAACCGGTCGCACGCGGTTACGTCGACGTGACGCCGAAACCGATCCGCACGGGCTTCACGAATTTCTTTGCCAACGCGGGTTACCTGAACGTGATCGCAAACGATCTGTTGCAGGGCAAGGGCATGCAATTTCTCAGCGATTCCGGCCGCTTCATCGTAAACAGTACGTTTGGCATCGGCGGATTGTTCGATCCGGCTCGCGAAATGGGTCTCGCCGCCCACGACGAGGATCTCGGCCAGACGTTTGGCGTGTGGGGTGCCGGCGAAGGCGCTTACCTGAACCTGCCTCTCGGTGGCCCGAGTTCAGTCCGTGACGCGCCGGGCATCGTGTCGGCGATTTTCACGAACCCGCTGACCTACCTGAACCCGGTGGTGAATATTCCGCTGAACGTGGTCAATGCCGTAAACACACGGGCGAACCTGCTCGAGGCGACAAACATCCGCGACCAGGCCGCACTCGACCCGTATACGTTCGTGCGCGAAGCCTACCGCCAGCAGCGCGAATTCAAGATCTATGACGGCAACCCGCCCGGTGACGGATTCGACGAATACCTCGATGGCGAGGGCGACTCGGCCATCCTCAAAGTTTACTGAACCGCGCTCAATCCGACGTTTCCTCAGGCCCCATGCGATGGGGCCTGATCATTTCCAGCCAATGCATTACCGGCCGTTCGGCCCGCCGCTGCAGGTGCATGAGACAGCCGATGTTCGCGCTGACGTAAACATCCGGCGCGCCACTCTCCAGCGCCGCCAGCTTGTTGTCCAGCAGCTGACCTGACAACTCGGGTTGCAACAGCGAATAACTGCCGGCCGAGCCGCAGCATAAATGCGCATCCGGCACGTCCGTCAAACTAAAACCGACGGCCACGAGCAATGACTGCACGGCGTCGGCCCCGCGCAAACCGTGCTGCAAGGTGCACGGCGATTGAAACGCGATGCGTGTACCGGCAGGCACGCGGTATTTCGCCGCAAGATCAGCCGGTTCGATGGCCGCGGCCGGATCACGGGCAAGCTCGGTAATCCGCGCTGCACGCGCGGCGTAGACCGGATCATCGCGCAGCAAATCGCCGTATTCGCGTAGCATCACCGTACACCCGCTCGACGTCGCGAGCACGGCCTCGGCACCGGCATCAAGCGCCGCCGTCCAGGCGTCGATATTGCGGCGTGCGAACGCGCGCGCCTCTTCCACCTCGCCAAGATGATAAGCAACCGCACCGCAGCAGCCACTGCGTGGCGGGGTCACAAGCGTCACGTCGAGTTCGTCAAAAATTTCGCGCGCGGCTTCGTTGATTGACGGCGACACGGTCGACTGCACACATCCATCCAGCAGCAGCATGCGGCGGGCGTGCTCACGCACGGAAGCCACTGCGAACTCACGCGGCGGTGCCGGTATCATTTCCGCCAGTCGCGGCGGCGCGATTTTCCTGAAGCGATGCCCCAGCTCGGCGAGCCAGCGAAACCGGTGCGGGTACGGCACGATCCGGCGCAGCAACCAGCGCTGCAGGCGGTCGCCGGGTTTACGTGGCACCTTCGCGTCGACGAGCGGACGCGCGGCATCGAGCAGGCGGCTGTATTGCACGCCTGACGGACACGTCGTCTCGCACGCGCGGCACGTGAGACAACGATCGAGGTGGCGTTGCGTCGTCTCCCCCACTGCCGCCTCCTCGAGCATCGACTTGATCAGGTAGATGCGGCCGCGCGGCCCGTCGAGTTCGTCGCCGGTGAGTTGATATGTCGGACAGGTTGCATTGCAAAAGCCGCAATGCACGCAGGCCCGCAACATCGAGGTCATTTCGCGCCCGTTCGCCGAATCGAGGACCGCGTCGGAAAACTTTGCCCGCACTCAGTCACCCTCCCGCGCGTGCGTTGTACCGCGCGCCGGGATGCCCCCGAATACCGCATCGATTGCCGGAACGCGTGGCATCACAACGCCGGGTACAGCCGTCCGCGATTGAACAGGCGGTTCGGATCGAACGCTGCCTTCAGTCGCTCGTGGATCGTTGCGTTTACCCGGTCGAGCGGCGTAAACGGCAGGTCGTCGGTGCCCCGAAACAGAGTGGCGTGGCCGCCAGCCGCCTGCGCTTGCGCGCGAATCGCACTCGCCGGTGCCGTGGTCTTCAACCAGCGCAGCGCGCCGCCCCAGTCACACAGCCAGACGCCGGGCAGATCGATCCGCCCGGCAGCCGGCGGCACGGACAAGCGCCATAATGGCGTCGGGTCGGCAAAGAAATCGAGTCGCTGCTCGTTCAGGCGGCGCCAGAACGCGCCGTCTTCGTCCCCATCCGCGGCGAGCACGGCCGCGGCCTCCTCCACGCCGTCTGCGCTGCCGGACAACCGCACCCGCAGCGTTTCCTCAGCAAAGGCCATCGCACTGACCGGCCACGGCCTGCGTGCGATATCGCGCATTAATCGCTGCGCTTCCCCGGCGCCCCGCTGCCACACGAGAGTCCGTTCGCATTCCGGCAGCGGCAGAACTTTCAGCGATACGGACAATAGCAGGCCGAGAGTCCCGAGCGAGCCTGCCATCAATCGCGACACATCGTAGCCGGCGACATTCTTCATGACCTGACCACCGAAACGCAGCACCTCGGCATCGGCGGTCATTATTTCCACCCCGAGCACCGAATCGCGCACGGCACCCGCATAGGGTCTGCGCGGACCCGACAAGCCGGCCGCGACCACGCCGCCGATCGTGCTTGTCGCCCCGAACGACGGCGGCTCGAACGCAAGCATCTGCCGTTCACGGGCAAGTACGGATTCCAGCTCGCCGAGGCGCGTACCGGCGAGCGCAGTGACAACGAGCTCGGCCGGTTCGTACTCGACGATGCCGCGGAAATCGCCCGTCGCCAACGGCTCACCGGACGTCGCGCGGCCATAGAACGACTTCGTACCCCCACCGACGATGTCGAGCGGGTGCATCGCTTCGCGCGCCCGCCTGATTTGTTCCGCGAACGCTTCGAGTGCACCCGCGGCATCGCCGCCGGCCGCATCCCGCCCGGCCATCGATTGCATCAAGCACCGCCGCGCTGCGGCGCGATCGGTGTGGTCGGGATCGTAATGTCGCCGTTCTGCCCGCGTTGACGCAGCGTGTGATCCATCAGTACGAGCGCGAGCATGGCTTCCGCGATCGGGGTCGCACGGATCCCGACGCAAGGGTCGTGACGCCCAAGCGTGGCGATGTCCGTGGGCTGCCCGTCGCGATCAATCGTATTACCGGAGATGCGGATACTCGAAGTCGGCTTCAGGGCGATGCTCACGGCGATGTCCTGCCCGCTGCTAATCCCGCCAAGTATGCCGCCGGCTGAATTACCGACGAAACCGTCAGGAGTCATTTCATCGCGATGCGCCGTGCCTTTTTGCGCGATCACGGCGAAACCGTCACCGATTTCGACTCCCTTGACCGCGTTGATGCTCATCATCGCCTTCGCGATGTCCGCATCGAGGCGATCAAAAATTGGCTCACCGAGTCCGGGCGGTACGGCACTGGCAACGACGTTGACCCGCGCACCGATCGAATCGCCGGATTTGCGCAGGCGATCCATGTACGCTTCGAGTTCCGCCACGCGTGACGGCACCGTACAGAAGAACGGATTGTCGTCCACGCCATCCCACGCGCCGAAGCCGATCTCGATTTCTCCGAGCTGTGCAAGGTAGCCACGGATTTCGATGCCGTACGTCGTCGCGAGATACTTTTTCGCGATACCCGCCGCGGCGACGCGCATGCACGTTTCCCGCGCGGACGAGCGACCGCCGCCACGGTAATCGCGCACGCCATACTTCTGGATGTAGGTGTAGTCCGCGTGCCCCGGGCGGAACTTGTCCGCGATGTTGGAATAATCCTTGGACTTCTGATCGGCGTTCTCGATCACGAGCCCGATTGGCGTACCGGTGGTTTTCCCTTCGAAGACGCCGGCAACGATGCGGACCTCATCGTCCTCGCGCCGTTGCGTCGTGTGGCGACTCTGGCCCGGCTTGCGCCGGTCGAGATCGCGCTGCAGATCCGCTGCGTCGAGTTCAAGACCCGGCGGGCAGCCATCAACAATCCCAAGATAACCGTAACCGTGGCTCTCGCCACAGGTGGTCAGGGTGAACAGTGTTCCGAATGTATTACCAGACATCCGGGCATTGTAATACAGACGACTCGCGAGAGACGTCCCGGTCCGGCATTGATTGCAGCCTGCGGATGCGTTCGCGCTACGGTGGCGCGCCGATATCCGACTTGTAAGCAATACCGATGCCTTCGCCACCGTGCTCGAGGTCTACCCAGGTGAAATTTACCCATGGCAGGGCCGTGTCGATAAAGTCCGCCATTTCACCGACGTCAACGAGCAGCGCGCCACCGTCGGCGAGGCGCGAGCGGGCGCCCGCGCAAATCCGCCGCACACAGTCGAGACCGTCGTCACCGGCATCGAGCGCGAGGCGCGGTTCGTGTGCATATTCCGCGGGCAAGGCATCGACGATTGCGCGGGGAACATAGGGCGGATTCGTAATGATCAGGTCGCACAGCCCGGCGGCGGACGGGAACAGATCCGCGAGTTCGAAACGCACGCGGTCCTCGCCGAGCGCGTGCGCGGCGGCGTTTCCCCGTGCAACATCGAGCGCCGCGGCCGAGATGTCGGTTGCAATGAGCTGCGCGTTTGGCATTGCGTGCGCGCAGGCGATGGCGATGCATCCGCTACCGGTGCCGATTTCGACGACCGTTCGCAGCGAGCGCGCATCCAGCCACGGCGCAAATTCGGCAATGATCAATTCGGCCAGTGGCGAACGCGGGATCAAAACGCGTTCATCAACGTTGAACTCATGCCCCGCGAACCACGTGCGACCGGTGAGGTAGGCAGCAGGGCGACGTGTTTCTATCCGTTGCGCGATCACCTCGGCAACGCGAGCGATGGCCGCCGGGTCGAGGGCTGCATCGAGTAACGCCGGCGGACAGTCGAAGGCGAGCCCGAGCGTGTCGAAAACGAGAAACACCGCTTCGTCGCGCGCGTTGTCCGTGCCGTGACCAAAGACGAGTCCGGCATCGATAAAGCGCTGCTCGGCATCGAGGACCAGGCTGCGTGCGCTCGGCGTTGCCGGCTTGTGTTCCATCACTCGCCCCGCCAACCGGAATGTGCCAGCAATAATCGCAGCGGCAAACGCTGCAACAGTGCGGCACGCTGCGCCGGCACCGTCCCCTGCCACACAACGAGGTTTGCCGCGGGCCGATCGGCGAGCAAATTCGCGAACAGGATCGCCTCGAGAAGGTAAGCAGACAGTTCGAAATCCCCCGCGAATGTTTTGCGTAGCGCCGTCGCGTTCGCACGGATAGCCGCTGGCTCGCCGGCTGCAAGCGCGTGCACGAAGTCTGTGGCCGGTTCCGCGCCGGTGCACCGTGTGCGATCCGCAATGACCTCCGCAAGTCGAATGCGGTACGGCGCATCGAAATGAGGATAGATGAGTCGTGTCAGGGCGAGCAGATCCCGTTGACGCGGCAGCGTGACGACACAGTCGCCGGCGCCGGCCAGCAGCGCGGCCCCGAGGCGACGGACCTCATCCGGCAAGGCATTGGCAGCGCTCGAATCAGAATCAACGAACCAGGCGTACACATTCCCTGCAAGCGACGACGGCGTCACGACGTCCGGGGAAATCGCACCAGCCGGGGCAGCATGTTCGCCAAACACGTCCCGCAGCGGCACGCTGGCGGCCGCCACGTCGAGCAGGCCGGACGCACGCGCGCCGCGGTAACGCGCGGCGGCTGCGCCCAGATCGAGGTACGGATGGAAGTCGGAGTTTGCCGGTAAGGCGAAGCTGTTCATCAAGGGCATCAGCAGTTGCTCATCGCCAACCCGTCGCGCAATCAGATCGCCCTCGTCGAAAATATCGATACGGGCGAGTAATTCCCGCGCGGCAGGAAATTCGAATAGCACGCCGGGACGTTCCGCGTGCCCGCCCTCCACGGACGCGATGATCAGCATATTACCGGAACCGGTGTCGTACACCGTGAACTCCCCGAACACGGATCCGAGCGCCTTGAACACACTCGCGACCAGGGCCGGTTCGATTTCATAGGTCTGCATCCACTGCGCGAATACGCCGTGCGTCGCGAGATGACGGGTGACGAGGCGATAAAACTCCGTGGAGAACAGGCCCGCCACCCCGCTGACCCACGGATTCGATGGCTCGGAGACGATCACATCGTATTCGCGGCGCCCGGTTGTGAGTACGCTGCGCGCGTCGTTGATCACGATATGACTGCGCGGATCGTCGAACGCATGGGCCACGGCCGGCAGGAATCGGCGCGCGCCGGTTACCATTGCCGCTTCGATTTCAATCGTATCAACCCGCTCTATGTGCGGACTCGCAAGGATGGCATGGGTGCTCTGCCCGGAGCCGATCCCGATCATCGCCACCGTTCGCGCCGCGGGACGCGCAATCAGTGGCAACAGGCCGGTCAGTATCTGGGTTGTTTCATCACGCGAAGGAGGCTTGGCGGGATCGAATTCGATGCTTGCGTCAGGTTTGCCGTTAGTCGACAGCACGCGCAGGGAGTCTGCGATCCGCATCACCGTAACGGACGCCGTCTTGCCATCACGGCGCAGTGCGATGCGTGCTTCCGGCCCGATTTCCGCGACGCCCGTGCGGTACACCCCGGCCGCCATCCTGCGCGGGTCGACGTCGACACACCCCACGGCAAACAGGAAAAATGCGCCCGCGCCGAGCACGCTTGGCAGCAGCAGCCGACGCCGCGCGGGTGGCAGCCAGCGTGCAAGCAGCCCGAGCCCGATCAGCAGGTCAATGGCCGCCCCGACGTACAGCGCGCGTTCAAGGTTGAGCACGGGAATCAGCACATGTACGGTCACGATCACGCCGACGATTGCACCCATTGTATTGCTGGCGTAAACACGCCCGACACTGCGCTCGCCGTGCCGGGACTCAATCAAGGCATGGGTGATCAGCGGCAGCGTCATGCCGGCGCAGATCGTTACCGGCAGCATAATCATCAACGCGATCGCGTGACTCGTGAGCGTGAACGCGACGTAACCGAGCGAGGTCTTCGCGAGGGTCAGCAATGCCGCCGCCATCAGCGTAAAACTGAAGTCGTAGAACATCACCGTAGTCAGCGCGAGCGTGCCCATGGCCAGCTGGATGAAGCCCAGAACCGCGAGCGGATGTCTGATCGCACCGATATGCCGCCGGATCCACACGCTGCCGAGCGCGAGTCCGAGGATAAACGCGCTGAGCATCAGTTCGAACGAATGCGTACTCGCGCCGAGGACCATCGAGAGCAGACGGATCCAGACGATTTCGTAGATGAATGACGCCGCGCCCGTGGCAAACGCAACGATGAGCATGGTGGCGCCAAGTCCGGGTCCGGTGGCGCCCGGAACGGTCGATGGCGCGCGTAGCGGTAACCGCATCGGCATGGCGCGCGCGAACAGTACGAGGCCGAGCGCGAGCGCGATGCCGAGATTCAGCATCCCCGCGATCCGGATCGTACCCGGCAGGCCAACCCAGGCCAGCAGCACGAAGCCACTGACCAGGATCCCGATCGCGGCCCCGAGGCTGTTCACGAAATACAGCGATGCAATGGTACGCCCCGAGGCCGCCGGTCCGCGTTGCAGCAGGCCGACCGTCATCAGCGGGAACGTCATGCCGAGCAACACCGACTGCGGCAGAATCAACATCGCGCCGAGCAGGATCTTGGCTGCGCTGACGGCAGCCGGGCTGTCGAGTGCCGGGAACAGCGACGTGTAGGCGAAACCGGTAACGCCAAGGTAGGCGTCGTGAAAGACGAGGCCGGCAACCCCGATCAGGACCTCGACGGCGAGGTAGAGTTTGAGCAGGTCGTAGGCGCGCACGTCTATGCGCGACGCGAGCCACGCGCCGAGCGCCATGCCGCCCATGAACATGACGAGCACAAGCGTTTGCGCGTATGCCGCATGCCCGAGCAGGAGTTTCAGGTAGTGCGACCAGATCGACTCGTAAATGATGCCGGCAAAGCCGGACAACGCAAACAGCGCGAGCACGCTGCGCGTCGGACCCGTCTGCGGCCGGACAGCCATCACGCCTTACCCCGGGGGTACACCGCCCGATGCGTGCACACCGCCTGGCGCCGCCGCGAGACTCGCTCCCCGCGGCACCACCGGGCGGGTTTACCCGGCACTCATTTCGAGCAGCATATCGTTCATGCGTTTGACGAATGCGGCGGGGTCGTCAAGGCGCCCGCCTTCGGCGAGCAGCGCCTGCTCAAACAGCATCGCCGCCCAGTTGCCGAGTTTTTGTTCGTCGCTTTCGCGCTCGAGACGCTGCACCAGCGGGTGCTTTGGATTGACTTCGAGGATCCGCTTTGCTTCCGGCAGGGCCTGACCCGATGCTTTCAGTATCCTCTCGAGGTTCGCACTCATGTCGTTATCGTCCGAGACGAGACACGCCGGCGACGACGTCAAGCGGGCCGTTGCGCGAACATCTTTCACCGACTCGCCGAGCGCCGTTTTGATTTTCTCGATCACGGCCGCGTTGTCGCTCGCGTTTTCCGCATCGTCACCGGCGTCCGCATCCTTGTCTTCGCCGGGAAGGTTCAGTTCTCCGTGCAGGATCGACTTCAGCGGTTTGCCGTCGAATTCGTTCAGGTGCGTCGTCACCCATTCGTCCACCGGATCGCACAACAACAGAACCTCGATGTTCCGGTCGTTGAAAATTTCCAGGTGCGGACTGTGACGCGCGGTCGCGAGCGTCTCCGCGGTGAGGAAGTAAATCGCCTCCTGTCCTTCAACCATGCGTGACACATAGTCTTCGAGCGATACGTCGGCGGCATCGCCTGTACTGTTAGTGCTCGTAAAGCGCAGCAGTTTCGCGATTTGCGCCTGATTGGATGCGTCTTCAACGACGCCTTCTTTCAGTACGCGACCGAAGTTGTTCCAGAAATCCGCGTAATGTTCGCCTTTGGCAATCCGCTCGAACAGGCCGAGTATTTTCTTTGTCGATGCCGCTCGAATCGAATCGATGGCCTTGTTGTGCTGGAGAATTTCGCGTGAGACGTTCAGCGGCAGGTCGCTCGCGTCGACGATACCGCGCATGAAGCGCAGATAGTTCGGCAACAATTGTTCAGCATCGTCCATGATGAACACGCGCTGGACATAGAGCTTCACCCCGTGACTTGCATCGCGGTCGAACAAATCGAACGGCGGCCGCGCGGGGACGAAAAACACCGTGGTGTACTCGAGCTTGCCTTCCGCCTTCGTATGCACCCAGTCCAGCGGGTCTTCGAAATCGTGCGCGATATGTTTGTAGAACGCTTTGTATTCGTCGTCGGAGATGTCTTTCTTGCTGCGGGTCCACAATGCCGTTGCGCTGTTGACGGTCTCAAACCCGGTTTCATCCTCGCCTTGCTTCGGCATCCTGATCGAGGTGGCGATGTGATCCGAGTAGCGCTTGATGATGCCGCGCAGCCGATAGCCGTCCGCGAACTCGCTGGCATCGTCTTTCAGGTGCAGCACGACTTCCGTACCACGCTTTTTGCGTTTCACGGTTTCGACCGTGAATTCGCCCTTGCCGTCGGATTCCCAGCGCACCGCTTCGTCTTCGGACAGGCCGGCGCGACGGGACGTGACGACGACTTTGTCAGCGACGATATAGGCGGCGTAGAAACCCACCCCGAATTGTCCGATGAGTTGTGAGTCGGATTGCGCGTCGCCGCTCAGATGGCTGAAAAATTCTTTCGTGCCGGACTTTGCAATCGTGCCGAGGTGTTCAATCGCTTCATCCCGGGACAGTCCAATCCCGTTATCCCTGACCGTCACGGTCTTCTGCTTTTCACTGAAATCCACCGTGATTTCGAGTTCGCTGTCGCCTTCGTACAGGGAATCGTCCGTCAACGCCGCGAAACGCAGCTTGTCGGCGGCATCGGAAGCGTTGGAGACGAGTTCGCGCAGGAAAATCTCGCGATTGCTGTACAGCGAATTGATGACGAGGTTGAGGAGTTGATTGACTTCCGATTGGAAGCCGAGCGTTTCTTTTGCGGTGTCGTGGGCCATGGTCAAATGTAAACAACGTTGTCGAAATGAGTGAGGTGGCGCGAAAGGTAGGGACTGAGTCCGCAAAATTCAAGCCAGAAGCCCGCTTTCGGCCCGATCGGAGCCGGAAAATGAGCACGGGATTATTACCGATAAATGTTGTTGGTCAGGCAAGTACGACGCATAATACATGCGTTAGGCGAACAGTTCCCGGCAATGCGCCCGCGGCGGGTTCGTTTCTATTGATCAATCCGTTGGATGAACAGACTACCCACATTTAGAGGAAGCGCTATGAAACGATTCACTCGGCAACTCGGCCAGGGCATGACGGAATACATCATTATCGTTGCGCTGATCGCCATCGCGGCGATCGCGGCATACGGTTTCTTCGGCGACACGCTGCGCAGCCAGGTGGGCGGCATGGCCTCCGAATTGTCCGGCGCCTCAGGGTCTGGCGCCGTCGGTTCCGCCGGTGCCGCGGCAGGTTCGGCCGTTGCCGAATCCTCTGCCGCCGGCCTGTCGAACTACGCCGGCAAAGCAACCTACGGCGAGTGAGGCTTGACGTCCACGTCGACAATAGCTTGACCACGCCTTGTTGTGACAGCGTCCCGGGACGCCGTTAGCGCCACGCAGATTCGGGCAGCACGGCGTCCCCGTGCTGCCCCGGCTGGTGCGCGCGAGCGCGGCCAATCGGCGGTATTTGTCCTCCTCTTCCTCGGTATCCTTCTGATATCGTTAAATTTTCTGTATAAGCAAGGACGTATCACGTCCGACAAGATGGAGATGCAGAACGCGGCGGACGCGATCGCGTACAGCATCTCTCTGTCCGAGGCCCGCGATCTGAACTTCGCGGCCTACCTGAACCGCGCCATGGTTGCCAATGAGGTCGCCATCGGCCAGCTCATGGGCCTTGCTTCGTGGGCGCAACTCGTTAAATCTTATGGGGATTTTTTCACCGCCTACGTAAAACCGCTGGAACCGGTGCCGATCATCGGCCAGGTGGTGCCCCCCATCGTCGGTGGTGTCGCGAGCGTGTTCAAAACCGCCGGCGGTACGCTGGAGCGCTTCCTCGGGCTGCTCGGAAACGTCGGCACGACGTTCATGCACGTCTCCAATACAGTCTACAGCTGGGCCCAGTGGGGCTACCACGTAGCAACCGTGTTCGTATCCACGGGTCTGATCAGCGAACTGCTCGACGAGAACGCCCCGCCGGGTACGAGCGTGTCGAACTGGGGCTGGATGTCGCTGGTCACGCATTTCGCGAGCTATGGTTCGGCGGGTAACGCGCTGTCGCGGATCTCGGGCGGGCGTTTCGATGACGTCTCCGTGCTGCCGGACTCCACGCCGGAAGAAATCAAGAACCAGTTTTCGAAGTTCGTGCAGTACTACCATCCGGGGCGCCGCGTGCAGGCGTCCGATTACGCCAACGGCGACAAGGGCGCGGTCGAGGGCTTCGAGCGCTTCGCCGCGATTGTGCGCGATTCCGGCGATCCGTTTACCCAGAACCGAAGCTGGGAACTGAAACCTTTCGATTTCATGAAGCCCTTGATCGACCCGCTCCCGTTTCTGTCGGTGCAGGACGGCAATATCAACTTTGATCTCGAGTTCGAGTTCGGTCTGTGTGACGACCTCGGTATCTGCCTGGGGGTCGACGTCCCGCTCGTCGGCTACGTCGGCGTCGATGGCGGGGTGGAATTCGATCTTAATTTCTACTTCGGCATCGGTGTGGTGCGCGAGGGCGCAAGCGAACTCCGCTTGCTGATCCCGAAGACCGGCCGCTTCGAAGCCGGCAGCGTCGCGAACTGGTCGAGCGCAGATACGAGTTCACTCGCGGCCTATCTCGGCGCCAGCGTCGATTTCGCGGTTTGGGTCGAACTGCCTGTCGTCGGTCGCCTCGAAGTTGGTGGCGATGCCGGTTTTGCGCTCGGCGACGAACAACTTGTGTTCGACGGCGTCCAGGTCTCGATCGGACCATTCGACGTCACGATATTCCCGGCTTTCACGAGCCCGTTCCCAACCTCGGCACCGTTCGGCGCTGCGTTTACCGAGGCCGGCAAGAACAGCCCCAACAACCAGAAAATCGCGACCATGACGAACACGCTCGTCGGCGGTAATGTGCCGCTAGACGCGTACGGGGGTGCGGCGAACCGCACCGCCGTATGGAACCTGCCCGGCGTACCCCCGGTCGCGTTTCCGCCCCAGGGCGTGATTCTCGGGCCGGCCGGAGGGGTGGTGCCGCCCGGGGTGGTACCGCGTTCAGATACGGCGATCGGCACGTTCTACGGCGATCAGACGAACCGTGTAAACAAGAATTACCCGGGATTGCCCGGCTACATCGATACCTCGGGGCAGGAACAAACCGTGTTCGGTTTCGGCGCGCCGCAACTGACCGTGAGCCTGGTCCTCGACGAGGACGAACACGATCTCGACCGCGCTGAAGCGCTCGTCGATACGGCCACCGCCGGCGACCATCCGGAAATGGGTTCCCCGGACACGGCCATGACGAGCAACGGCCTGCGCCTTACGGACAGCATGGCCGACGGTCTCATCGGCAGTAACCCAAAGCTCCACACGGTGGCGCGCTCGGAAGTCTATTTCAAACGCCCCAGCGATCTCGACTGGTTCACCCGCCTCGATGGTCGTGAAGAACACGGCAGCGCATTCAACCCGTACTGGCAGGCGCGGCTGACGGAGATGCCCTATCTCGACAGCGTCACCGCGCTGATGATGGAACAGGGTGAGGATTTCACCGGCGCGACGGAAATCATCAGCACCGTGCTTGGCGATCTGAACGATCTACTCGGACCCGTAACGGATTTCCTCGACGACATCGGCCTCGGCCTGCTGTTCCCGGGAGGCGGCGCATGATCCGGCAGCCGTCACATCCGCGACGCCGTGCGATGCGCGGGCAGGCGATGACCGAGGTGGTGATCACGGCCACGTTCATCCTGGTGCCGCTGTTTTTGATCATTCCGGCATTCGGCAAGTTCATCGACATGCGCCATGCGTCGATCCAGGCGGCGCGGTATCAGGCCTGGGAATACACCGTGTGGTATGCGGAAGATTGTGAGCGCCAGGTGTTTACGTTTGGCGTCGCCGATGCGGAAGAATGCCCGATGGGCGGCTTCGAGGCGCACAATTCAATGCCTTTCAAGGACCGGGCGGACACACGCCGTGAAGCGATCGTGCGCTTCCTCGGATCACCGAACGGCACTCCCTTGCAGGCCGTGGGACCGGATGTCGGCACGCTCGGCCCGACGAACCTGCTGTGGTACGACCACACGGCGACGAAAATGGTCGACGATACCGTCGGTGGCGGCAATCCCGTGAGTTCGCGTTCGCCCGAAGGCCTGCCGGTGATCGATACCATCCTCGACGTTGTCCTCGGCGTGGTGAAAATCGTGTTCGGCGCGTTCGCCGATGTGCTCGGTTTTCTCGGCAGCGATGCCGGCTTCGATGCGATCAACACTGACGGCATGGCCGCGGCCGAGGTCACCATCACGATGGATTCCGACGCCGTGAAGACATTAATGACGCTCGAAGACGGTCCCAATCTCACGTTCACGGGCAATGCCGCGGTACTGACCGACGGCTGGAACGCCGGCGGCCGCGAGCACACCTATAACCAGGCCTCCGGCATGGTGGTCACGAGCGGGCTGAAAGCGCTGCAAAACCTCCCCGTGCTGTCAACCGCGTGGGACATCATCACGGCCATCCTTGCGCCCGAACTGCGCCGCTGCAACGTACCGAATTATCTCGAGAACCCGTTCAATCTCGACGAGCCGCACTGGGACGACGACGTCGGCAGCCTGTGGTTCGGCCATGTCGACAGCGAGGCCGTGCATCGCGATCGTCTCGACGATGGCAGTGAAACGCATGCGTGTGACGAAGCCGGTCGCTGCGATTTCTCCGACACATTCACGCGCCAGAAGGAGTGCATCCCGTGATCGCCCTGCGTATCGCCAATATGCTTGCGACCGTGATGGTGATCGGCACGCTCGGACTCGCACCGGCGTGGGCGCGAACACCGGAAATCCCCCTGCCCGACGATGCCCGGGTGGCGCGTCTCGGCCAGACCATGCGCGTGAATGGTAATGACGTCGTCGTGCGCACGTTCACCACGAAAGAGGCAACCCCCGACGTGGTGAATTTCTACCGCGAAGAATGGGGCGAGACGAACGGTGAGCCGGGCTACACGATCCAGAATCTGAAAGAGCCATGGGTCCTCATCACGCGTATCGAAGACGATTATCTGATGACGGTGCAGGTGCGCCCCACCGCGGATGACGGCACCGAAGGTCTGCTTGGTATCAGCCGATTGCCAGATCGCCACCGCCCGCCTAAACTCGGCGAAGGTTTTCCGACCGTCGGCGACAGCGAAATCCTCAATGAAGTGGTCAGCCGCGATCCGGGACAATCCGGACGCACCATGTGGTTGCGCAACAAGCACGATCTGCGGACGAACATCGATTTCTACCGCGATCGCTACCAGTCGCAGGGTTGGGCACTCGATATCGATCGTTCCGTCGGCGGCATGATGCACGTGCTTGCGGCACGCAAGGGACGCAATCGGATAAACCTCGTATTGTCGGAAACACAAGGCGGCAGCCAGATTGTCGTGAACGAAGTGACGCACGAATTGCTATGACTACGATGCGGCACCAATTCGGACAGGGCATGGTGGAATACACCATTGTCACCTCGCTCGGCATCCTCGTTTTACTCGGGCCGGGTGCCGATGTGATCGCCTGGACGATGTCCGTGATCAAGAATAACTACCAGGGCTATTCCTACGCGATGTCGCTGTCGCAGTGGCCCGAATTCGATATCCGCTCGGCCGAACCGATCGAAATCCAGTCAGGCTGGGATCCGGACCGTAACAGCTCAATGGCTGATACCGGCACACGTACGAGCGGCAATATCCCCGTTTATGTACCGCCGGATACGCAACCGGAAGATTTCTTCGTGAACAATTACCGCCAGTGGCTCATTGCCCAGGGCGTGTCGGACGAACGCGCGACATTGCTCGGTGGACCGGACATCAGCTCCCAGGTGGACGCGATCAGCACGTTTTACAACGACGCGCTCGGCATATTCGATCAGCTTGGACCCGATCTCATCGACGACGCGATCGACTCCGCGCTGCCACCGGATTTTTCGGATTTGATTGGGGGGTTCCCGCCTTAGCAGACGGTTACCCGCGCAGGTGCCGCCGCTGGGCGCCCGCGCAGACGACAAACAGACCGGCCACCAGAGCCGGCACCATACCCACAACCGAAGCGCAAGACTTCGGAGCCTGAAAAATATTGCACGTCGTGCCCGTGTGGGCGCGTGACTGGTTTTAATAAAAAATTGATGTTTGGGAGCGTACTATGGCATCGGAACGGGGTTCTAGGGTTTGGTTGCTGCTGGTCGGCGCCATTGGGTTCGGTGTCGTCGCAGCATTGTTCTCCGCGCTTTATCTGAAGAGTCGCGAGGAAGCAATACGGCAACGCCTCGAAGGCGACAAGTTGCAGAACGTGCAGGTCGTGGTGGCAGCAGAGAACCTGCCGCGCGGCACGCAAGTATCACGCGGCGCCTTCGCGGTTCGCGAGATGCCACGCGAATATGTTCACGGCAGCGTCATCTACCCGGCGTACTTTGAAGCGAATGGCCACCGCTTCCTCGCCGAGGATCTGGAGGCCGGCAAGCCGCTGCTCGAGACGTTTCTCGTCGATGAGTTTCCGATTGATTTCTCCGATCTGATCAACCTCGGCCTGCGCGCTATCACGATCAACATCAGCGATCAGGGCTCGCAGGCGGCGATGATGCGCCCCGGCAACAAGATCGACCTGTTCGTGAACATCCCCACCCGCGAATCCGGGGTCAGCCCGCTGCCAATCGACGAGAACGCGATCGCCGACCTGGTTGCAGCACCGTCGTGGATGGAGGTTGCGGAAAAGGTCCGCGAGATTCCGGCTTCGGACATCATCATCCCGGTGATTCAGGACGTCACCGTGCTGGCGACGGGCCGCGAACCGTACGAGGAACATCTCGACGATCTGAACCTGCCGCAGCAACGTGAAGACATGCGTTATTCCACCATCACGCTCGCGGTCAGCCCGAAACAGGCGGTGCTGATTCGGCTCGCCGAGGACAAGGGCGAGTTGCAGGCGTTTCTGCGTAACCGTGACGACCGCAGCCTCGCGGAGTTTGTCGGCGTGACGCCATCGGATCTGTTCGAGTTCGCGACGCAGATGGCGGCCGATGCGCAATTGCGTGCAGCCGCCGCCGCAGCCGGGGCGACGATCGACGAAAACGGCAACTGGGTTGCCGCCGATGGCACTGTCATCGACAAGAATGACCTCGTGATTTCCGACGACGGTACGGTGACGACGAAGAGCGGCCGCCTGCTGGCGAAAGAAGGCATGACCGTGAATGAGAACGGCGAGTTCGTCGACGAGAACGGCAATGTCGTGAAAGCCGAGAACGTTGTCGTGAGAACCGCCGACGGGCGTTTCGTCGACGCGAACGGCAATGAAATTCCCGCGGACGACTTGATCGTCGGCGCCGACGGCAGCGTCAAGACGAAAGCGCAGGTGCTCGCCGAGGCGGGTCTCACGGTCAACGAGAACGGCGATTACGTCGATGCGGATGGCAACGTGATCGACAAGGACGACGTCGTCGTGCTCGCGAACGGGACCGTCATGACGAAAGACGGCAAAGTACTCGCGGGTCCGCCGGTAACCGTTAACGAACAGGGTTTCATTGTTGCCGAAGACGGCACCGTGATGACCCCGGACGGAAAGATCATCACCGGTATGCGGGTCAACGAGAACGGTCAGGTGGTGGGTCCCGACGGCAAACTGCACGATGCGCGCGACCTCGTGATCGGCGAAGACGGCACGGTACGGACGAAGGACGGCAAGATCCTCGCTGGGGTCGGTGTCGGCACCACGGGCAGCGTGCTTGCCGATGTTGTGCCCGACGATCCGGGTTCGGTCGAACTGATCATCGGTGGCGCGAGCGAAGACGGCGTCGCGAAGGTCACGGATCTTCCGATCACGAAATAGGCCAGCCGCGTGAATCGCCCGAGTCTACGTTTGCTTTTCGCGGCCCTCGCATTGACGGGGGCCGCGACGATCGCGGTGGCAGCGCCGGAAACAGCGCCTGGTACAACTGCTACGGGGGCAGCGGGCAGCGTGGACAGCAGTACCGCCGGTGAGCCGCTCGATACGGCGTCGCGACGGGTCTACAAGGTTGACGATGTCGGCATGATTATTGGTGGCGCGAGCGAAGATGCAAAAGCGAAAGTTCGCCGCCTGCCGGTACAAAAATGATGATAACGATGAATTTTATAATCCGTCCGGCTCGCACCGGTGCGGACAAGCTTAAGGGGAGCATTATGCGCAAGGTAATCTTTGCGATCGTGATTATGGCGGTGAGTCTGTCTGCTGGTGCCAACCAGCGCATGACGATGTCGGTCGGTGAAATCAAGCTGTTACGCCTGTCGCCGATCGAACGCGTCGCGGTCGGTCAGAGTTCGGTACTGAGTACCTCTTTGCTCGAAAACGGCCAGTTATTGCTGCTCGGCGAAGCGGAAGGCACAACAACCGTGCATCTGTGGTTCGAAAACGGGCGCGAGGCGCAGTACACCGTGCGGGTTGCCGAAAAGGACCAGGCAACGATGGCGCAGACGCTGAACAACCTGCTTGCGGGTATCGATGGTGTAGAGGCTGAAGTGGTCGGCGACCAGATCGTGCTGCACGGCGACGTACCGCCTGAATTCGGGCCGGTAGTGGACGCCGTGATGACGAAATACCCGAATGTCATCAACGTCACGAACAAGACCGCAAACGTCGTGCGCGAACTGTTGTCCGGGGTTGACGGCGTCGAGGTGTCAACGGTGGGGAAACACGTCGTCCTGCGCGGCGATATCGCGC
This sequence comes from Gammaproteobacteria bacterium, assembly GCA_965216305.1. Lineage (GTDB taxonomy): Bacteria > Pseudomonadota > Gammaproteobacteria > UBA11873. The sequence continues at coordinate 3,482,251 of OZ244144.1, forward strand.
AGTACGATTTGCCGGTAATCGAGAAAGTCGCCGGCGAATTCGAGGAAATCATGGACCTCACCACATCGAGCGGTCTCGCCAGGGACCGCATGATTTTCATGAATATCAAGATGACCGAGTTCAACAAGAACAAACTGAAGAATCTCGGTATCAACTGGCAGAACCCAATTGCCGGTCCGTCCGCAGCGTTCGCCGTCGACGTGGCCGCGAACGAAACGTTCCGCGTACCATCGGAGTCGGCGACGTTCGGCCAGCTGCCCGTGGATCTCACCACGAGCCCGCTGGGTTATTTCGGCATCGCGACTGAAATCACCTCACGCATCAATTTCCTCGTCAACAGCGGCGATGCCTTGATCCTCGCCGAACCGCGCCTGAGCACCCGCAGCGGCGGCGAAGCGGAGTTCCTCGCCGGCGGTGAAGTTCCGTTGCCGGTTACCGGCGCGCTCGGGCAGGCGAACGTCGAGTTCAAGGAATTCGGTATCTCGATGAAAATCAACCCGGTCGTCGACAACCAGGATCGCATCAGCGCCTCGGTGGAAACTGAAATCAGCGCGATCGATAACTCCGTCGCGGTCGATGGTATTCCCGGGTTCCTCACCCGCAAGACCTCGACGGAAGTCAGCATGAACGCCGGTGAAACGCTGGTGATTTCCGGGCTGCTCGATCAGCAGGCCGCGAAAGACATCGAGAAGCTCGCCGGCTTCGGCGATATCCCGATCCTCGGTCGATTGTTTCGCAACAACAATGTCCGTAACGTCGAACGTGAACTCGTAATTTTCGTTACCCCGACGGTGTTCGATGCGCACAGCGAAATCAACCAGGCTTACATCCGTCGCCGGGACGAAAACATCCAGAGATTCAAGGACGCGGTGGACGAACCCGACTTCCAGATCCTCGAATAACTTTTCAGGTACAGGCAGGACACTATGTTCGATATCGTCGTTAACACCAATAAAGGCAAGAAAATCAAGGGCGTCCGCTGCCCGGTGAACGAGTGCGGGATCGGCAAGGCGCGCGATAATCTGATCCAGTTACGCGGCTGGAAAATCGCTCCCCATCACGCCGAACTGCGCCGCCACTCGGACGGCGTCTACGTCGAGGACAAGACCGGCAGCGACGGCGTCCTGATCAACGGCCAGCCGGTTACGCGTCACGGCCCGCTGCGCACCTCGGACAAAATCGAGATCGGCTCTTACGTCATCACGGTGGGCGTCGATGCGAGCGCCGAAGACGAATACGTCGAAGACGTCGATGAAGAAATGCTGAAAACGATGATCGGCGTTCATTCTCACGCCGAGATCAAGGAAGACGAGTCGATTTTCAAAGAAGAGCGCTTCATGTGGCGCAACCGCGTGCATGATGCACTGCTCGAGATGATGGATCTGCGCCGGACGGATATCGGCGCGATGGACGAGAAAAAGCTGCGTCATCACGTGCAGAAGATGATCGAAGAGATCGTCGTGCAGATGGAGGGCAAACTGCCGGCGGACGTGGACGTCGGGAAACTGAAAGAAGACGTCCTGAACGAGGCCGTCGGCCTCGGCCCGCTCGAGGAACTGCTCAAGGGCGATGAAATCACCGAAATCATGGTGAACAAGTTCGATGAAATCTACATCGAGAGATCCGGCAAGCTCACGCTCTCCGGGGTGACGTTCAGCAGCGACGACGCCGTGATGTCCGCGATTGAACGCATCGTCTCCCCGCTCGGACGCCGCATCGACGAAAGCTCTCCCTACGTCGATGCACGCCTCAAAGACGGTTCACGCGTCAACGCGATCATCCCGCCGCTCGCACTGCGCGGACCGTGCATCACGATCCGGAAGTTCTCGAAGGATAAACTCACCCACGACGACCTGATCCGTTTCGGCGCGATCAACGAGAACATGGTGAAGTTCCTTCAGGTCGCGGTCGAACAGCGCTTGAATATTCTGATCAGCGGCGGTACCGGCAGCGGCAAGACGACCCTGCTGAACGTGTTGTCGAACTTCATCCCCGAGACCGAGCGTATCGTCACGGTAGAAGACGCGGCGGAGCTGCAATTATCCCAGCCGCATCTTGTCAGCCTCGAAGCGCGCCCGGCGAACCTCGAGGGCAAGGGCATGATCTCGATCCGGGATCTGGTCAAGAACTGTCTGCGTATGCGCCCGGATCGAATTGTCGTCGGTGAGTGTCGTGGCGGCGAAGCGCTCGATATGCTGCAGGCGATGAATACGGGCCATGACGGTTCGCTCACCACCGCGCACGCGAACACCCCGCGCGATTTAATCTCGCGTCTCGAAGTGATGGTAATGATGACGGGCATGGAACTGCCGGTACAGGCAATTCGTGAGATGGTTGCATCGGCGGTCGATCTCGTCGTCCAGCAAACCCGTTTCTCGGATGGGTCGCGCAAAGTCGTGAACATCAGCGAAATCACCGGTGTCGAATCCGGGGTGGTGCAGATGCAGGACATATTCAAGTTTCAGCAACAGGGCTTCGACGCGGACGGCCGCGTCGCGGGTGAGTTTCAAACCACCGGGCGCATACCCGAGTTCTACGAGGAATTGCGTTCGCGTGGTCTGAAAGTCGACATGAGTATTTTTCAATAGAGTGTACTGATGGCAACGATCCTAAACCTCGCTGGCGACCTGTTATGGCTCGTCGCCCTCGTCACCGTATTTGCCTGCGCCACGATGCTGATGCTCGCGGCGATGATGCGCGGTCAGCAGTATATGACCGAGTACAAGACGGCGTTTACGGAAACGGCCAGCAACAGTCTGGCGGACATGTTTTCGTTCGCCGACCCGGTGAAGCTGTTCTATATCAACATCGCGGCCGTATTGCTGATTCCGCTCGTCGTGATGGTGCTGTTCCGGGACTGGAAGCTCGCGTTCGTGGTTTTCATTCTGCTGCTGTTCATTCCGAACATTCTCTACAGTTCCGCGCGCAAGCGGCGGCAACGGCGCTTCGAGCAGCAATTGCCGGACGGGCTCGCGATGATTTCGGGATCGATGCGTGCCGGCGCGAGCCTGAGCATCGCGCTCGAGAGCCTGGTCAAGGAACAACAGCCACCGCTGGCACAGGAATTTCAATTGTTCCTGCGCGAGCAACGGATCGGCGTGGATTTCGAAGAATCGCTGGCGCACATGGAAAAGCGCATGCCGATAGCGGATCTGGGCATGGTGATTTCAGCGCTTAGAATCAGCCGCGAGGTTGGCGGTAATCTCGCGGAAGTACTCGAATCACTGGCCGATACGCTACGACGTAAACACACGATGGAAGGCAAGATCGACAGTCTCACGGCGCAGGGTAAATTGCAGGGCATCGTGATGACGGGGCTGCCGATCCTGCTCGGTGTTCTGCTCAACTTTCTCGAACCCGAAGCGATGGAAAAATTGTGGACCACCCCGGTTGGCTGGGTCGTGCTCACGATCATCATCGTCATGCTCGGGCTCGGTTATTTCATGATTTCCAAGATCACAACCATCGACGTATAGACTCATGCTGGATTTTATCTCGCCGTTCCTCTACATCCTCGCCGTCGCTGCAACCGGCTTGTGTGTCTTCTGTTTCATCGTGCTCGGCAATATGATTTCCGGCATGGTCGAAGCGGAAGACCGAACCTACATGGATCCGCTGCCGCCGATGCTCAAGCTCATCTGGCCGTTCGTTCAGGTCATCGCCTACTTTGGCTGCAGTTTTCTGCCGTATGAAATCCTCGAAAGCGTCGAGAAGAAACTGCAACGCACCGGCGTCAGTTTCCTGCTCACCGCGGAACAGTTTCTCGGGCTGCAAATCTTCAGCATTATCGCCTGGCCACTTGTGGCGATCCTGACGATGGCGGCGGTCGGTTACGACGGCGAATGGGGCGCGTACATTGTGCTTGGCGCGATCCTGCTCGGTATTGCGCACCCGAACATGTGGCTCGCGGACAACCGCTCGCGGCGCGAAAACGCGATCATTCGCGGTATGCCAACGTATCTCGATTTCATCACGATGTGCGTTGAAGCCGGCCTTAACTTCCAGGGCGCGCTGCAACAGGCAATGGACAAAGCGCCAACGAGTCCCTTGCGTAACGAATTCGCGATCGTCTTACGCGATTTGCGCGCCGGTCTCTCGCGCTCCGATGCCTTGCGCCGGATGTCCGATCGTCTGGACATCCAGGAAACCACGAGTTTCGTCAGCGCCGTAATCCAGGCGGAACGCATGGGTTCGAGCCTCGCCACGGTAATGCGCGTGCAGGCCGAGCAACGCCGCAACGAGCGCTTCCAGCGCGCCGAAAAAATGGCCATGGAAGCGCCGATCAAACTCGTCGGCCCGCTGATCATTTTCATCTTTCCGGTAACGTTCATCATTCTCGGTTTTCCGATTGCGATGAAATTCCTCAACGAAGGAATTCTGTGACCGAAGGCAGACTCGTCACGCACGCTGGCCGGGACATCGTCTCGCCGTGTCTGCGCACCACGAACGCCCTCGATCGCATGTGCGGGCTGTTCTTTCGCGGCGCACCGCGGCCCGGCGCCGGCCTGTTGATCGATCCGTGTTCGTCCGTGCACACGTTCGCAATGTCCTACCCCATCGACGTGGTCTATCTTGATCAACACTACCGGGTAATGCGGCGGGTGGAAGCGATGCAGCCGTGGCGGGTGTCGGCGTGCAGGAAGGCCCGCATGACGCTCGAACTCGCGGCCGGACAGGCCGCGGCACTCGGCATCGAACCGCAACTGGAAATGCACTGGTGCGCTGCCTGATGTCCCGCCTGGCGGTAATACTGCTCGCGCTCGCGCTCGGCGCCTGCGCGCAGACGTCGACAAAACCCGACCAGGCCACTGCGCAGGATCTCGCCGAGATCTACCGCCTCGCCGCCACCGCCTATGATGAGCAGGACTGGGCCGCTAGCGAGCAGCACTACCTCAACCTGACCCGTGGCGCGCCGGAAGAGGTCGAACCCTGGTTCAAGCTGGGAAACGTGTACGCGCGCACCCAACGCTACGATCGCGCTATCGCGTGCTACCGCGAAGCACTCGTGCGCGATTCCCGCAACGTCAAGGCCTGGCACAACATCGCCGTCACCCAGTTGCGTGAGGCCGGTGCGAGCTTTCTCGAACTTGAGATGCTCACGCAGGACGACGATCCCTTGCACGAGAAGAGCGTGCGTATCCAGCGTGCAATTGACGAACTGGTAAACTGAACGTATGCATGCGCAGCGCCAATACCGCGACAGCTTGAACCGGAGCCGGTTCACGCGTGGCCAGGCCATGACGGAATACATGATCGTGTTTCCGGTCATGCTCGTACTGATCTTCGGCACGCTGCAATTCGCCTTGCTGTACCAGACGAAGGTGCAACTGAACTACGCCGCGTTCGAATCGGCACGCAGCGGTTCGCTCAATAACGCGCAACGCTGGGCGTTACAGGCCGGCGCCGTGCGCGGACTCGTGCCGTTGCATACGCACGGTTCCGGTCGCGAATGGTTGCGCTGGGCGCGTTCGACGGTATGGGACCAAATCGACGCGGGGCTCGTCGATATCGAGATCATCAATCCAACCCCCGAGGCGTTCGACAATCATGGTATCGATGACGGTGATGATCGCCTGATACCGAACGACAGCCTCATGTACCGTGAAGCCACGCTCAAGGGTACGGGCCCGAACAAGCTGTCGATCCAGGATGCAAACCTGCTGAAGATCCGCTTGCTGTACTGCGCGGAAATGCCGGTGCCATTTGTGAACCGCATGATCAACGCGCTGCTGCGCCTGGGCAATGCCGGCGGCGACTCCGGCACCGGCCCGTCCGGAACGGTGGCAACCGGCCAGTTCTCGGCCTGGACGAGTACCGGCGCGGGTTACGTTGCCGCTTCGGACACCTTCGAACGCGACTGTCTCGACCGTGAACCGCAACAACATATCCCGCTCATGGCCGAAGCGACATTACGCATGCACACGCCGCCGATTTTCGATCCACCGCCGGAAGACGTCGGCACACCCTGATTCTCCGCCCCGTGCCACCTCCGCTTTCTTCATCCGCTTGGATCGATCGTATTCCGCGGTAAACTTGGCCGTCGCGGTGCGGCCCGCCTGCCGCGAGGCACCGCCCACTGAAGACCTCAAGCCCGAATTGCCGCCAACACAACAAAACGCGCCACGCCAGGACCGACATGGCTGAACACACGCCCATGATGCAACAGTACCTGTCGATCAAGGCGGCACACCCCGACACGCTCCTGTTTTATCGCATGGGCGATTTCTACGAGTTCTTCTTCGACGATGCCCGCCGCGCGGCGAAACTCCTCGACATCGCCCTGACACAACGCGGTTCCAGCAACGGCGAGCCCATTCCGATGGCCGGGGTGCCGTACCACGCGGTGGACGGGTATCTCGCGCGCTTGATCCGCCAGGGCGAATCGGCAGTAATCTGCGAACAGATCGGCGACCCGGCGGCGTCACGTGGTCCGGTCGAACGCAAGGTGACCCGGGTCATCACACCCGGCACCGTGATCGAAGACGAGTTGCTGCATGAACGCGAAGACAATCTGCTTGCCGCGTTACATTACGCCGGCGGCTCGTTCGGCCTCGCCTGGCTCGACGTCAGTTCAGGCCGCTTTCATCTGAGCGCCCCCGGGTCACTCGCCGCCGTCGCGACGGAACTCGAGCGCCTGCATCCGTCCGAATTACTGTTACCGGAAACGTTCGATGCCACGACCTTGCGCTACAGCGGCGCCCACCGGCGCGCGCAGGCGGACTGGATGTTCGATCACACCCAGGCGCTCACCCGGCTGTGCGCGCGCTTCGGCACCCGTGATCTGAAAGGCTTCGGCATCAGTGGTGCGGAAACCGCGATCGGTGCCGCCGGTTGCCTGCTGACGTATTGTGAGTCGAGTTATTGCGGAGAACTGCCGCACCTGCAGGGCCTGCGCCTCGAACGCACGGACGGAATCCTGATCCTCGACCCGGCATCGCGGCGTAACCTCGAATTGAGCGCGTCGCTCGTGCAGCAGACCGGCGCCCCGACCTTGATCGACCTGATCGATACAAGCTCAACCGTCATGGGCGGGCGACTGTTACGGCGCTGGTTACAGGCACCGATCCGTGACCAGGCCGCACTGGGATTGCGCCACCAGGCCGTGGGCGAATTGCTGCTCAGCCCCGAGCTCGACACCTTGCGCGACGAACTGCGGCAGATTTGCGATATCGAACGCGTGTCGACCCGGATCGCGATGCACACGGCACGTCCGCGCGATCTCGCACAACTGTTGCAGTCGCTCACCGCCCTGCCCGGTATACGCACACGCGCGCGGCAACTCGACAGCCCGCGGATCGCCGAACTCGTTGCCAGCATCGATGAACATGAGGGGCTCGCCGCCCTGCTCGCACGCGCACTTGTCACTTCACCGCCCTTGCTGATCCGCGACGGCGGCGTGATCGCCGCAGGCTATGACGCCGAGCTCGATGCGTTGCGCGGTCTCAGCGACGACGCGGATCGTTTTCTCATCGACCTCGAACGCCGCGAGCGCGAGCGCACGGGTCTGGCATCGCTGAAAGTCGGTTATAACCGGGTGCACGGTTACTACATCGAGATCAACCGGTCTCAAAGTGACGTCGTTCCGGATGATTATTCCCGACGCCAGACGCTGAAATCGGCCGAGCGCTTTACGACCCCGGAGCTGAAATCGTTCGAAGGCCGCATCCTCACCGCGAAAGACGACGCATTGAAGCGCGAGAAACAACTCTACGCCGAACTGCTGACAACGATTGCCGCTGACGTCGGCACCTTGCAGACAACCGCCGCCGCAGTATCGGAACTCGATGTTCTCGCTGCGTTCGCCGAACGTGCCGAAGCCTTGTCGATGGTAGCGCCACAGTTCACCGCCAACCCGGTACTGAAAATTGATCAGGGACGACATCCCATCGTGGAACAGGCAAGCCGCACCCCGTTCGTCGCGAACGATCTCATGTTCGACGACGCGCATCGCATGCTCATCGTCACGGGGCCAAACATGGGTGGTAAATCCACGTATATGCGCCAGACCGCGTTGATCGTGCTCATGGCGCACATGGGCAGCTACGTCCCCGCGACGGCCGCGCTGATCGGGCCGATAGATGCGATTTTTACCCGCATCGGCGCGAGCGATAACGTCGCCGGCGGACAAAGTACGTTCATGGTGGAAATGACGGAAACCGCAAACATTCTGCACAACGCCACGGCACAAAGTCTTGTGCTGATTGACGAGATCGGCCGCGGTACGAGCACGTTCGACGGTGTCGCCCTGGCCTGGGCCTCGGCGGAACATCTCGCCAGGGTCAACCGTGCCTTCTGTCTGTTCGCGACGCATTATTTCGAGTTGACCGTCCTCGCGGACGAGTTCGAGGCAATCGACAACGTCCGTCTCGACGCGGTGGAGAGCGGCGACGATATCGTTTTCATGCATGCGGTCAAACACGGACCCGCCAGCCGCAGCTACGGGCTCGCCGTGGCCCAGCTCGCCGGGATGCCGAAAAGTGTCATCGCCGATGCGCGCCGCCGCCTCGCCGCAATCGAAGGATCGCCACCGACGCAAGCGGCCGTCCGGGAACACCCGCAAATCAATCTCTTCGAGACCGACGAGCAGCGCTTGCGCAACGCACTCGTACGCACGGATCCCGACGAGTTGTCGCCGCGGGCCGCCCTCGAACTCGTCTACGAATTGCGCCGCCTCATCGACCCGGAAGAACGCTGAACATGCACGCGTCGCGAGCAGATATGGGCGCTGCGATCCCGGCACGCGCATGGCTTTCGGCGGCCGTCGCTACGGCGCTATAATGCGCGCTCCTTGGACAGCTTGATGGCTTGAAACATGACCTTTGTTGTTAATCAGAATTGTATTAAATGCAAATACACCGACTGCGTCGAAGTGTGCCCGGTCGATTGCTTTCACGAAGGCCCGAACATGCTGGTCATCGATCCCGACGAGTGCATCGATTGCACGTTGTGTGAACCGGAATGTCCGGCCGAGGCGATCAAATCGGAAGATGATCTGACCGCAGAGGAAATGCCCATGCTCGAGCTGAACGCCGAGTTGGCGCGCGAATGGCCCGTGATCAACGAGATGAAGGATCCGCCGCCGGACGCGGACGAGTGGAAGGAAAAAACGGACAAGCTGGACCTGCTCGAACGTTGATTGGGAAAAAAAACCGGCCGCCGAAACGGCGGCCGAAACAGGAGGGTATGCCGGACGCAAGCGAGTCCGGTTTTTGTTTCCGGTGACGGAAACCCGACGTTGCCGTCCCTGGCGACGCCGGCAGAGCGAGCGTCCCTGCCCGCTCGCCTCGCAGACTAGCGATTTCCAGCGCCCGGTAAAATGCTTTCGGCCACAATCACGGCGCGCCAATTAAATTAGAATTATCAATTAGTTAACCTTCTAATCGCGGCTAAAGAACGGGGTTCCGGGCAAGCGGGTACCGCCGCGCAGGAGGAATTCCCGGTACAGCCGTCCGCCAGACCGCACCTGACCGGGGGTTTTACGCGCGCCTCGCTACCCGACCCGCCAGGCGCTCGACACGCCCCGACACTTGCAGCGTTCACCTGCCGTGAGGTCCAATAAAGCGCTAGTGCGGACATCTTCCGGGCAGATACGATGCAGAAGCGAATCCGGCAACGCCGACAACGCGACGCGACACGGTGGGTTGCGCTGTTGGCAGTTGCCATGACCACGTTCAACGTCGCGGCCGACAAGGTCTACAAGTGGACCGACGACGACGGCAACGTGCATTACGGTGATCGGCCCCCTGCCGACTCGGAGCGGCGCGAGATGCTGCTGCGGCGTCCCCCGCGGGTTGATCCCGATATCAACATACGACAACAGCGCACCGCCCGCCTGCTGCAATCCTTCGCCGCGGAACGTGAAGAGAAGCAAGCCGCACGCGCCGCGGCCGTGGCGCAGAAAAAGGAACGCGAGGCACGCTGTGCAAAGGCGCGCGAAACGCAGCAGAAATACGAGAATTCCGCGTTCATCTACACGAAAGATGCCGCCGGCGAGCGAGTGATCCTGGACGATGACGCCCACGCCGAGGTTATGGCAGACGCGCGTGCCGCGGTGGAGAATTGGTGCCGCTGAGGTCGGCGCGCACAGGCCGAAGAAGCTACTCTGTCGAAGAAAATCGAGGTACCATACGGAACACCTTGATCTAACAAGAAGTTACTGGCGGGAATGAAACAGGCTTTCTGGAAATCCGACTGGTTTGTCGGGCTCATTATTTCCCTCGTTTTCCTGTCGTTGTGGCTCGGCCGCAACGCGGTCCTCGGCGGTTTCGAACGCGATGCTTACGACCTCGGGGTGCGCATGTCCTCCGCCGATCCTGGCGAGAAGATTGCGATCATCGCGATTGACGACCGCAGTATCCAGAACATCGGCCGCTGGCCATGGTCGCGCGAAACCCACGCGCAGATGATCGATAAACTCGCCGCCGGCGGCGCCAAGACCATCGGCAACACCATCTTTTATTCCGAAGCCCAGGTTGATGCAGGTTTAACCTGGATCCGGCGCCTGAAGGGACTGCTCGCGAATGTCCCGCTCACCGGCCCCGAAGCGGAACTGATACCCGGCACGCTGGCCGAAGCCGAGAGCGAACTGAACACTGACGGGATCCTCGCGGAAAGCCTGAGCAACGGCGGTAACACGATCCTCGCGATGCAGTTCGTTCCCGGCGAGCCGATCGGCAATCCCGACGAGGCATTGCCCGACTACGTCACCCGCTTCGCGATCCCCGAAGACAATATCACGGACCCGAGTGGCGATAACTTTCAGCCGATTCAGACGATCGAGGCGTTTCAGCCAATCCCGGTACTCGGCGAACAGGCCCGCGGCATCGGCCACCTGATCAGTCTGCTCGACGTTGACGGCGGCGTCCGGACCGAGCCGCTCGTGATTTCATATTACGACCACATGTTTCCGGCACAGTCGCTGTTAATTGCCGCCGCGAGCCTGAATCTCGGCCCCGAAGACATTCGCGTAAACCTCGGCGACAGCGTCGAACTCGGCGGCCTCACGATCAAAACCGACCCCTATCTGTCGCTGAATACGTTTTTCTACAGCGGGCGCGAGGGTGGACGGCCGGCGTTCGATACCTATTCGTTTATCGATGTCATCCAGGACAACGTGCCGATCGAAAACTTCAAGGGCAAGATCGTACTGATTGGCGCCACCGCGTTCGGCGTCGGTTCCGATCTGCACACCCCGATCGGCGAAGTGGACGGCCCCGTCATGATCATGGCGCACACGGTGGCGAGCATTCTGAACGAACATTTCTTTGTCCAACCGAGTTGGGCAACGCTCGCTGAATTCCTCGCAATCGTACTCATCGCCGCCTACCTGACGCTGCTGTTGCCAAAACTGAACGCCGGTGCCGGCGCGCTGATCAGCCTGTTCGCGCTGCTGGCGCTGGTTGGCACGGAGCTCGGGATGATGGTCTCGCAAGGCATGTGGCTGCAGCTGATCACGGCCGCCGTGCTGCTCGTAATCGGGCATATATTGCTGACGACAAAGCGCTTTCTCGTTACCGAGGCGAGCAAAATCCGTCTCGATGCGGATTCCGCGATCAGCAACAAGCAGCTCGCATTGCAACACCAGCACAAAGGCGAACTCGACCAGGCGTTCGACTACTTTCGGCGCTGTCCGGCCGACGATTCCACGCTCGAGGCGATCTACAACCTCGCGATCGATTTCGAAACGAAGCGGAAATTCAATAAGGCGGCCGCGGTTTACCAGTACATCGCCGACAAGAATCCGAAGTTCAAGGACATCGCGGTAAAGGTCAACCGGGCGAAACAGCTGGAAGAAACCGTGCTGCTCGGTGGCAGCGGCGGTGGCGGCGGCATGGCCGGTACGATGCTGCTCGACGGTTCGATTTCGAAACCGATGCTCGGCCGCTACGAGGTTGAGAAGGAACTCGGCAAAGGCGCAATGGGGGTGGTGTATCTCGGCAAGGATCCGAAGATCAACCGCGTGGTCGCGATCAAGACGATGGCGCTGGCACAGGAGTTCGAGGCCGACGAACTGCAGGACGTCAAAGACCGCTTCTTCCGCGAAGCCGAAACGGCGGGCAGGCTGCAGCACCCGAACATCGTGACGATTTACGACGCCGGCGAAGAACATGATCTCGCCTACATCGCGATGGAGTTCCTCGAGGGTCACGACCTCGCCCGCTACACGAAGAAAGACCAGTTATTGCCGCTGCCCATCGTCATGGGCATCGTATTCAAATCCGCGATGGCGCTCGATTTTGCGCACAAGCAGAACGTCGTCCATCGCGATATCAAACCGGCGAACATCATGTATGAGCCGGATAAGAAGCAGGTGAAACTCACCGACTTCGGTATTGCCCGAATCACGGACTCGAGCAAAACGAAGACCGGCATGGTGCTGGGCACCCCGTCTTACATGTCACCGGAACAGCTGTCCGGCAAGAAAGTCGACGGACGTTCGGACCTGTTTTCGCTCGGTGTAATGCTGTATCAGCTGACCACCGGCAATCTCCCGTTCAAGGGTGACTCGATGGCGACGCTAATGTACAAGATCGCGAACGAGCCACATCAGGGCATCTTCGAGTTGAGGCCCGATCTGAAAGAGCAAAAGCCGTGCATCGCCGCGATCATCGACAAGGCCTTGCAGAAGGATGTCAGCCTCCGCTACCAGACAGGCGGGGAAATGGCGAAAGACATTCAGGCGTGCGCGAAACAGGTCTTTAAGAAATAACCGGCACGGCGCCACGGCGCCTGCCGCATTTTGCCGCGTGCCGGAACACCGGATCGCGGTGGCGAACACGCTAGAAGACGGGACGAAAAAGCAGCTGTGGACCTCTCCTCCAAGATCGAGCTCGTCAATGTCTCCGATACGGGCCTCAAGCGGCCCCACAACGAAGATTCGGCGATCACCGACCCCGTCACCGGTCTTGCCGTCGTTGCGGACGGTATGGGCGGTTACAAGGCCGGAGAGGTTGCCAGTGCGATAGCCGCCAAGGCAATTCTGGATGCTGTTCGCGGGGAAATCGTCACCGCGCGCATGAATGTCCCGGATCCGGAGTCGGCCTTATCGCTCCAGGGGGCACTGGTGCGCGATTCCATCGTTGCCGCGAACCACCACATTTTCAAAACCGCCACCGAAGTGCCGCAATGCCAGGGGATGGGCACAACCGTCGTCGTGGTGCTTTTTTACAACAACAAGGTGACCGTTGCTCACGTTGGCGATTCAAGGGTTTATCGCATGCGTGACGACGAACTCGTACAGATCACGAACGACCATTCGCTGGTTCAGGAATTGATCGACCGGGGCTTCTTTACACCGGAAGAAGCCGAAGCGAACACACCAAAGAATCTCGTCACCCGGGCACTCGGAATTGACGAAACCGTCGAGGTGGATGTGCTTGAGGAAGCGACCCAAACCGGCGATATCTACCTCCTCTGTTCGGACGGTTTGAATGATATGGTAGATGATGAAGAAATTCGCTTAACCCTAAGTAAATATAGTGCTAATCTTGTAGAAGCAGCGCACGAATTAGTGCGGCTCGCGAACGAAAGTGGCGGTAAAGACAACATCTCGGTGGTACTCGCAAGGCCGCGGGCTCCATTCCCCGCAAAAGCGGGTGCGGTATCCCGGTTCAAGGGCCTATTGACGAGAGGCAGCTAGATAAGGCGAAACGATGGCTAAACTGGTTCTCAGCTTAAACGGGGTCGTTCAGGGGGAGTATCCGCTCAACAAGGAACGCATCTCCCTGGGGCGCAAGCCGGACAACGATATCCAGGTCGATAATCTCGCGGTAAGTGGTAAACACGCACTGGTGATTACCATCCTTGATGATTCGTTTCTTGAGGATCTCGGCAGCACAAACGGCACTTACGTCAACGGCAAACTGATTAAAAAGCACGCGCTGCGCGACGGCGATGTGGTCGGCATCGGCAAGCATGAACTCAAGTACGTCAACGAGCACGCCACGGCGGACGACGAAGACTTCGAAAAGACAATGATCATCCGGCCGGGTTCAGCCAGCGCTGCCGTTGCCGCGGCCAAGGCCGCGGAGGATGCGGGCGCCGCCGCCGCTGACGATCCGAAGGAAATGACGACGGGCGGGACACCGATCCCGGCGCCGGTATCGAGCGGCATGCCGCTCGGGAAATTGCAGGTGCTCAACGGACCCATCGCCGGCAAGGAACTCGAACTGACGAAAGCCCTGATCACGCTCGGCAAGCCTGGCGTCCAGGTTGCGGTTATCTCGCGCCGGCCCCAGGGATATTTCCTCACCCATATCGAAGGCGACGGCCAGAACAACAATTTCCCGGTTGTGAACGGCACCGCGATTGGGCCGCAGGCCTATACGATGTCGAACGGCGATATCATCGAACTCGCCGGCATCAAAATGGAATTCAGCCTGAGCAACTAAGCCGCCACGCGCGCAACGATACCCTGTTCGCCGCCGCGAGCAGCAGCTGCAGCGCCGTGGCGGTCGTCCGCCCCTTGCTAGACCCCCTTTCCTTACCGGAGCCACCAGCGCCCGGCGTGTGTCTTGTGTGTGCTGGTGGGGCCCCCTGGCGATAAAATCAGGTACTGAGGGACGTAGCGGCCGTCACAGCGGTGCAGCGCTGCAACCCGGGCACTCCCGTCCGCTTTGCCCGCGGCACAGCGTTACTTGCTTGTGTGTGTAAAAACGCCGTCCCAGTGTTCGCCGGGCGGATGTTCGCGGTACTGGGCAACCCGTTCGACGTAGACCTGATATAAACCCGGCATGCGCGATGTCCGCTGCAGGTTGAGCAGATTCATCTCCGCCATGTCCCACTCCTGAGCGCGATACAGGCGTAACGCCTCACGATAAAGCTTGAGTTCGTCCTTCCAGTGCTTGTCGAGCTCTTCGCGCAGGCACAGCGGCTGGAATATCGCTACCGGTTTGTCTTTTCCTTTCACCCGCACCCGATCGAGTTCGCGATAGGCGTATTCGGGCACCGCTTCTTTCGTCGTCTCGCTGACGATCAGCGATACTCCGTAACCTTTCGTCAGGCCTTCGAGTCGTGAGCCCAGATTGACCGCGTCACCGAGCACGGTATAGGCCATGCGGAATTCCGAGCCCATGTTGCCAACACTCATCATGCCGGTGTTCAGGCCCACCCCGATCTTGATTTCCGGCCAGCCACGGCTGACGAACTCCGCATTGACCTCGGCGAGCTTGTCGAGCATCTGCATACCGGCCTCGAGGGCATTTCGCGGGTGATTCAGGTCTTCCAGGGGCGCGCCCCAGAACGCCATGATCGCATCACCCATGTACTTGTCTATGGTGCCACGCTGCTCGTGAATAATCCGGGTCATCGGCGTCAGGAACAGGTTCATCAACTCGGATAGTTCTTTCGGACTGAGCGCTTCGGAAAGCGTCGTAAAACCGCGCACGTCGGAGAACAGCACGGTCATTTCGCGATTTTCCGCTTCCAGCGAATAGGATTCCGGGTTCTCCGCCATTTCGTCGACGAGTTCCGGCGGAATGTACTGACCGAACAAGCCCGTGATCTGGCGCTTGCCGCGGGTTTCGATGAAATATCCGTAGGACATGTTCAATACGAACATGGTCAGCAACATCATCATGCCCGAGGCGACCGGCAGCACGAAATTCCCCACGGTCCAGACGAAAAAATTAAACGCGAGGTAGGCCAGCACCAGCCCCGCGGTCGCCAGCGTTGCCGCCAGCGGACTGAGAATCGGCACCACCACGGCCATGACGATCCCGAACAGGGCAAGCAGGATGACCTCGGCACCGAGCGCGTATTCAGGCAACTGCTTTATCGTGCCGTCAACGATGCCGGCGATCAGGTTTGCATGCACCTCGACCCCGGGATAGGCCTCGGCCACGGGGGTCGCACGTAAATCAAGCAAGCCGGGCGCCGTCGTACCGACGAGTACTGTCGCGCCCTTGAGCACGGACTTGTCGGCATCACGATGCAATACGTCCGTCGCCGAGACATAAGGAAAGCTGCCCTTGTAGCCACGATAGGGCACGAGCGTCTGTACCCGTCCATCGACGGGGACGAGATTTTCACCAACCTGCAGCCATTCAAGGCCGGAATAGTCCTTGCCGCCGAACGCCGGCTTCTCGAAGCGGGGAACAATCTCCGAGGATCCGAACAGGTGGCGCACGATCTCCAGCGACATCGACGAGTAATACGCCCCGTCATGCTCGATTAACATCGGCACCCGGCGCACGACCCCGTCCGGGTCGGGAATCGGGTTGAAGTGTCCGGCGCCAAGTGCGCTCGAATTCAGTTGCCCGATATTGCTGCCGTAACCGTCCGCTTCATGGAATGCGATGCGCTTGCCCTTGAACGTGCCCTTCACAAACGTCGGGGCGGGCAATTCACCAATTTTCGAGGCTTCCACGTCGCCGGCAACGAAGTTGAAGTAATAGCCGAGGATCACCGGGTATTTCTGGATCGTTTCCGCGAAGCGACCGTCGTAGTCCAAATCGGGACGCAATACCTGCAGGCGCGCCTGGAACAGTTCGTCGTCTTTCAGCGCCGTTTCCGCGAGCCGTTCGAGAACCTTGAGACCGGACGATTCGTCGGCTTCCGCGAACACGATGTCAAAGCCGACGATTGCAGCTTCGTATTCCTCGAACAGGATTTCGACAAAATCCGAAAGCTTGTCACGACTCCAGGGCCAGCGGCCCTCGGCGGTCAGACTGGCCTCATCGATATCGACAATGACGATGCGGTCGTCGACCGTTTTCGGCATCGTCAGCAACAGGCGCTTGTCGTACGCAATATTCTCCATCTGCCGGATGAAGCCGACAGGCACCCAGTCGGCCGCATGGGATACGAAAAACAGCAGAACAATAAAGCTCAGACCAATTCGAACTCCGTTGTCCTTAATCTTCGAAAAGAAGGCTGACATTTGTATCCCCTTGCAGGGCGCCGCCGGCATCCGCCGTAAACTGCGCAAAAATGGCGCCAACCGCCGCCGACATGGCGCCGGCGACGGCAGCCATGGTGCTACCGGCCAACGGCCGCGATTCGCGGTACGCGCGGGCGAAAACCACCGCGTCCCGCTGTCCGCGAACGACGAGTTCGAGATGCAGTTCGACGATCACAGCGGAGTTGCCAGCCTCGGCGATATGGTCCATCCGGTCGATGCGCCCGCGAACTTCGGTGGCCTTACCCGACACACTCGAACCCGTCACCACCGGCGCCACCCGCGCATCGCGCAGGTAGCGCACAAGTTCGTTCTGTAACATCCGCTCCGGGCTGTCGATCCACAAATCGTAGCGGTGCTGACCGACAACAACGCCGTCCGCGCCGGAATGGACGATGGGGCGTTCGCGATGAACCCCGCTGGCAACAAATTTCGCGACCCGTACCGGCACCCCGGGCCAGGCTCGCGCCGCCGGTGCCGCCAACGGGACGTTAAGCCGGTAAAACGTGTCGCTCGGCAGCGGCTTCATGGAGCCACACGCAGCGAGGGCCAGCACTGCCGCAGCCGCGAGCGCCAGCGTGAGCATCCGCGGCATGGAATCAGGGCGCATCGGCTGGCTGCCCCGAGCCACGGATCAGGCGCGCGGGATTGTCGCGCACCGCCTGTGAGAATTCTTTCAGATTCCGCGTACTGCCTTCCACGTTGTACATGATGGTGCCCAGGTGCTCGTTAACGGTTCTCAGTGCATCGCGCATTTCCAGCATCGACTGGTTTGCGTTCTCGACGGCAGCGCCAATCGCCTCATCGTTGTTCGAGGCGAGTTGCTCGATCGATACCAGTGTTTCTCCCATCTGCTGGCGCGTCGATTCGATTCGGGTGATCAAATCGTTCAGATTTACCGCGGCCTGGTCAATATGCACGAGGAATTTCTCGATTTGCACCTGGTTCTTCGAGCCGAGGATCTTTTCCAGTTGTTCCGCACTGTTGCCGAGCTTCGCGATGAGCGTCTGGGCGTCACCGAGGAGTTCGGTGTTCAGACGCCGGTCGAACGACGTCACCAGCGGTCCGAGTTGCTCGCGCCTGAACGCAAGTATCTCGTTGGCGACTTCGTCGATACGGTTGTTCAGATTCTGCAGCACCGGCATCACGCCATCTTCGGAAAGCGATCGGAACTGACCCGCGGCTTCGCTCATTACGGCAAACAGATCCTGCTGCTCACGCCCGTTGATCTCGCCACCGGGCATGATTGCTTCCGGGCTCTGGCCTTCCTTGATATGGATTTGCACCGCGGAAATCAGTCCGGAGGCAACCACCTGGGCCACGCTGTCGGCAGGGATTTTCCAGCCTCGCGCGATGCTCAGCGTTAGTACGTACTGCATACCGCTGGCAACCGGTTCGGGTCGGATTTCCTCGATCTGCCCGACATGATAACCCTCGTAATAGACGCCCGTGCCGAATTTGAGGCCGGCGACGTTGTCATAGCGTACGGTGTAGCGATCGGCAGGGCCGGTGCTGCCGGTGACGAAGTACATCAACACGAAAAACGCGATCAGGATAACGATCACGAATGAGCCGACGAGCAGGTAATTGACGTTATCGCGCTTCATGGAACTGATTCATTGTGGTTGCCAGCAGTTGACGGCGTACTCGCCACCAGCCGCATGCGCGTTGCCGTAATTATGATTGCGCACCTCCCGTCAGTCGATCCATGTACTCTTCGGCGTTAATCTCCTCGTCACGTGAGCGACGATTGAGCAGATCCTGGACGCGTTGAATAGTCGAATTTTTTACTTCCGCGACGGTACCCGTCAGCAGGATTTTGCCATTATCCAGTACTGTAATGCGATCGGCGATCTTGAATGCGCTTTCGAGTTCGTGGGTTACCACGACAATCGTCATTTTCATCGAGTCGCGGAGCTTCAGAATGAGATCGTCAAGTTCCGAGGCCACCACCGGGTCGAGCCCCGCGGAAGGTTCGTCGAAGAACAAGAGCTTCGGGTCCATGACGATGGCGCGGGCGAGTGCGGCGCGCTTGATCATGCCGCCGGACAGTTGTGACGGCATCAGGTCTTCGAAACCGCCGAGGTTCACAACCTCGAGCTTCATCCGCGCCATGATGCCCATCGTCGAGTCGTCAAGCTTCGTATGCTCGCGCAATGGCAGTTGCACGTTCTCGCCCACCGTCATCGAACTGAGCAATGCCCCGCCCTGGAACGAGACCCCCATGTTCGTGCGCAATTCGTGCATTTCCCGCGGGCTCACCCGTGTAATGTCCTTGCCGAGCAATCTGATACTGCCCTGTGTCGGTGTGTGCAGCCCGAGCAGGTGGCGTAACAACGTACTCTTGCCCGAGCCGCTGCCGCCCATAATGATCAGAATCTCGCCATAGCGTATGTCCAGGTTGATGCCGTCGAGGATTTTTCGCGCACCGTAATGGGTAACGAGATTCTCGACTTCGATGGCGTTGTCGGCTTCCATCGGGGCCTAGCGATTCAGAAAATAAGTGAATGTCATGTCGGCGAGCACGATGTATGAAATTGCCAGAACCACCGCCCGTGTGGTCACGCGGCCAACGCCTTCCGCTCCGCCCGTGACGGAGAATCCGTTGCTAACCCCGATCAGCGTAATGATGACAGCGAACACTACGCTCTTCGTCAGTCCCTGCATCACGTCATTCGCCGTGATAAACGCCGTCCCCTGATCCCAGTAAGCGATATAACCGAGTCCGAGTTCGAGATTGCAATAGACCGCGCCGCCGAACATCGCCGCGATGTCGGAAAACAGCGTGATTGCCGGCATCATCACGATCATCGCGAGCATCACCGGCGAAACGAGGTAGCGCACGGGATTGATGCCCATGACGCGCAAGGCATCGATTTCCTGATTCACCTGCATCGTACCGACGCGTGCGGCAAGCGCCGAGCCGGTACGGCCGGCGACGAGTATGCCGGTAATCAGCGGTCCGAATTCACGCGTTACCGACAAGGCGATGCCCAGCACGACCTGGGTCTCGGCGCCGAATTGTTTCAGTGTGTGGACGCCCTGAATCGCCAGCATGACGCCGATCGCAAACGACAGGATGAACACGATGGGAAGTGCCGCGATGCCACTTTCGACCATTTGACCAACGGCAGCGGCAAAGCGCACGGGCTGGCGCTTGAACGGGCCGACGATTACCCAGTAAAAACTTTCGCCGACAAGCGCGAGGTAATAGCCGAACTCCTCGACGAAGGCGACGGTGCCTCGCCCCAGGCTTTCGATCGACTGCCGCACATCACCGGCACGCGCGTTAGCCATCCGCGTTCAGGCACTCCTCGATATCTGCATAGATAGGAAATACCTTGTCGAGCCGGGCAAGTTCCAGCACGCTCATGGCGGGGCCGCTGACGCCAAGCAAACCAAACTTGAGGTTCTTCTTCTTCGCCGTCTGGTAGCCTTCCACGAGGCTCGCGACCCCCGAACTGTCGATGTATGACACGTCGGACAGATCGACGAGCGTATGCTTCGTTGACTCGAGGCACTCCAGAATCGTTTTGCGGGCTTCCGGGGAACAGGACAGATCCACGTCTCCCGTCAGCAATACGACAGCGAAACCGCGGTCGTCTTTTATCTCGTATGCCATCTCAAGTTGCCCCGTTTAGATCTTTCGAATTCGATGCGTCGTGTGGCTACCAACAGCCTGGTCACCGTTGGGCACCGTGTGGCAGCTAAATACGTGCTTCAAATTATGAAACACCCACCTCGATGGACCAGGTACCCTTCCCCTCCCAGGTTAATAGATATGGGAGGGGAAGGGACAGGGATGGGGTGTAGAGAGCGATCCCAGTCCCAAAGTCGTCGTGCCTCAAGTTTACGCACACCTATTTAGTATTATGTCGGTCCGCCGGCGAATATCCTAAGGTGCCCGGTGAACTTTTCCGGCGATCCCCGATGTCCGGCTGATCGTCGTCGGCGCACCCGCCCGGCACCCCCGGATTATAGCCTTATTCGTCGTTACCGGCCCCGCATCGACAGCGCTGCCGGCGTGGAAAATCAGACGATCTTTTTGCGCATCCGGAGAAAATTACCCGCGCAGTTGTCCAGATTACCGTAGACGCACTCGTCCATAATCTCGCTGATGAAGTACGTGCCCAGTCCGCCGGGCTTCACGTCTTCGAGATCCCGCGGCCGGATTGCATCGGGATCCACCGGTGCAGCGAAATCCGTTAACAGAACCTCGAGTGTGCCCGCGTCGCGCTGCATTTCGAGAATAATTTCGCCGCTCTTATCGCCTTTGTAGGCGTGCTGCATGATGTTCATGCAGGCCTCGTTGATTGCGATGACGAGATCCGAGATCAGTTTCTTCGAGCAGCCGATAGCTTCGGCAGCTTCCTGCACGCGTTCGCGCACCATGCGCAGTTTCTTCGGGTCGGACGCAAAGCGCAGCTCCAGAGCCGGGGATTCAGCCATGCGCATGCGTCTCGATCATTAGCAAAGTCAAATCATCGTGCACTTTACGCTCCTGCGCATAGATGTCCGCGACGATCCGATCGAGCCGCTCGTGCGAATCGACGGACGCGACGGCACGGATAATATCGCACAATCCATCCACGCCAAGTTCGCTGCCATCCGGCGCCAGACTCTCGGTCACGCCGTCGGTAAAGATATAGAGACAGTCACCGTTCAACTGCAGTTGGGTGGATTCAAATTTCACGTCCGGCAGAATGCCTATCGGTGGCGCCGTCGCGACAAGTTCCGCGTAATCGCCGCTGGCGCGCCAGTGCACCGGCGGCTGATGACCGGCGTTCGAAAATTCGACGAGCCCGGTGGCCGGGTGGATATAGCCGGCGACGATGGTGACGAACATGCCATGCGATGCGGTCTCACAGATTTCGGCGTTTACCTGGGTCAGCAGTTCCGCCGGTCCGGCCGCCGTTTTCGCAAGGCAACGCAGGAGGCTCGTGGTTTTCGCCATCAGCAGCGCCGCATTCATGCCTTTGCCCGAAACGTCAGCGAGGCTGAAATAAATGCGCCCGCCGGTAACTTCGCAGTAATCGTAAAAATCGCCGGACACTTCGCGTGCCGGAATGTTCACGCCGCGAACCGGCGATTCACTGCCGGACGCGGGCGGCAACAGGCTCATCTGGATCTGCCTTGCGAGTTCCAGTTCCTTGCGTACCCGTTCCTGCTCGACCAGCGCCTGGGCCATCCTCGCATTGTGGATCGCGAGTGCCGCAGCCGAGGCAACAGCGGTCGCCAGGTGCATATCGCTGGCCGCGAACAGCCGGTCGCCGCTGCGCTTATTGATTAATTCGAGTGCGCCGATGCATTGGCCGCGTACGGTCAGCGGTGCGCACATGATCGAACGCGTGACGAAACCCGTGTCCTTGTCGACAACGGCGGCAAAATTATCATTCTCGGAAACGTCGCGCACAATCTGCGACTCGTTCTGCGTTACCGTTTCTCCGACGATGCCCTGGTCCGGGCGCAGACGTAAACCCGTTACATCCACCGGCCCCGCGCACTTGCGGCAGATCAGCGCCTGCCCCTCCTCTTCGAGCAGGAAAATCGACGCGGCTTCAGCATTCAGATAGACGATGATCTGGTCGATCGCGTTCTGCAGTGTTTCCTCGACATTCAGGGAACTCGCAAATTCGTGGGTCACTTCCGCCAGCAGACCGGCGAGGCCTTCCGGCGTCGCGCGGCTTGTTTGAAAGACCGGCTCGACCCGTGCGTCCTTGCTCATCGGATCCGTCGCAGACAATCGAGGTAGGCAGCTTCATCGGGAGCCGCAGCCTTGCGCTGGGCGTCGACGAGGCTGGCCGACAGGCATTCCATCATGCGGTGCTCTATCGCGTGCGGGTCGAGCGTGCGCTTCTCGGCCAGTGCGCGGTAGGTACCGGCCACGCCGGGTGGCCGATCGGTCTGCAACTGTTCGCGGATCGCGATATGCAGGCTCATATGCAGGAACGGGTTCACCCCCGTTGTGTCGCTGGTGAAGTCCGCATCCAGAACCTCATCGGGCCGGTTCAGCAGGGCATGGTATTCGGGATGGCGTTCGATCACGTCGGCGAGCAGCGCCTCGATCGGCTCCAGGGGCGATTTCGCAGCCATTTTTTGCCATACGGCGAGGAAATGAGCCCTGACCTCTTCACGCGTTTGAGCGAACATTTAGTGTATTGATTCCCGCCATCGCCGGCTGCGCGCTGTACACGGCCGCAACGTTACCACAGAAGGGCAGAACTTGGGCGCCGCGGCGGCAAACCCGTCGGCACCGTCGCTAGGGCGCCGCATGTTTGCCGTCCCAGGTGCACAGCTCAGCAACACAGCATTCGTCGCATTTCGGGCGCCGCGCGAGACACGTATAACGACCATGCAGAATCAGCCAGTGGTGCGCGTCGCGCAGATAACGCCGGGGCACCGCTTCGAGCAGCCCCTTCTCGACGCTGAGCGGAGTCTTGCCAGGCGCGAGCCCGGTTCGGTTCGCCACCCGGAAGATATGCGTATCGACCGCAATCGTCGGTTCGCCAAAGGCCGTATTCAGGATCACGTTCGCGGTTTTACGTCCAACCCCGGGCAGCGCTTCGAGGGCCGCCCGCTCACGCGGCACCTGCGACCCGTGCTGCTCGATGAGCAGGCGACAGGTCGCGATAATGTTCTTCGCTTTCGCATTGAACAGGCCGATGGTCTTGATGTAGTGCTTCAGCCCCGCTTCGCCGAGCGCAAGGATTGCCTCGGGCGTGTTCGCCCGAGCGTACAGCTTCGCGGTCGCCTTGTTGACGCCGACGTCCGTCGCCTGCGCCGACAGGATCACGGCGATCAGCAATTCGAATTCCGAGTTGTAGTTCAATTCCGTCGTTGGTGTCGGGTTACGGCGTTTTAGCCGCCGGAAGAACAGTCGACGCTGTTGCAGATCCATGCTCATTCGCTCGCGCGCATTCAACGCTCAGTGCTTGCGGCCGCGGTTAGCGGCCCGTGGTTGCTGGTACCCGGGGAAACCTCGGTGCGCGAGCTGTCCGCCTGTCGTGAGGCGAGGCGATTCGCGGCAGCGGCCACGAGCGCCAGCAACAACAGAGCGCCGGGCGCGCTAGCGAAGATCGGCAACACGCCGTCGAGTTCTGCCGTCGCGGCGCCAAACACCCGACCGTAGGCGAGCGCTTCGCGCGCCGCGCCGAACACGACGAGGAAGCCGACGATGGCGCCGACATCGCGCGCACCAAGCGCAACCGTGGTCGCCAGCGGCTGCCGCTCGGCCCGCTCCTGGATATGACTCAGGACGAAACAATTCCCGGCAATCAATGCCGGGTAGATGCCGAGCGCGGCAATCGCGTCGTAGGCCACGAGTTGCGCGAGCGCGACGACACTGGCGGTAACCGAGGCGGCGAGCAAGGCATGATAGAGCGGCCGCAGGCGCCAGCTCACAAAGTGTCGCAATGCGCTGGCGACCGCGCCACACACGCCCACGATCAGCGCAAACAACACACCGCAGGTGAGCGACTGCACGCACGTTTGCGACACTGCGAGCAAGGGACACAGGCCAAGCATACGCACTACGGCCCGGTTGCAGACGATCGCGGAACAGACGCATCCCGCGCAGTGCTTAACGTCCAACTGATCCTCCCGTATGATCCATCCCCGCGCTCCCGTGACTTGCATGCCGGCGCTCGAGGAAACGCAAGCCGCGGTTGATCGCGGTGATCATCGCGTCCGCCGTTACCGTCGCCCCGCTGACCCCGTCGATTGCGCCGCCGTCAGCCCGGAGGCGCCAGCTGCCGCGTTCAGGCCGAGCGAGCGAACGGCCGCGAAATGCGGCGAGCCAGCGCGAATCCGGTTTGAGAATTTCAGCTCCAAACCCGCGCGTTTCGCTATGTGAGATAACGCCAAGGGATTCGATGCGACCATCCGCGGCAACGGAGAAGGCGAATTTGATAGGGCCATTATAGCCGTCCGGGGTGGTCAAGCTGAGAGCCTTGCTTTCCCCACCGGCGCCGCGCATCGGCGCGTAGAGCATTACCGGCGTCGTTGTCGCGAACAACACCGGATCGACATGTTCGCTGAGCGCGTCGAGGTCGATCGTTCGCGGCGAACCGCCGAGGACCGTGGTGATCCAGGCGCGTTCTGCGGCGGCTTGCGCGCGCACGACCGCCCGCTCCAGCGGTCCGCCGAGCATACGCGCAACGAGTAGCGTTGCTGCGAGCAGCACGCCAATCGTCGCGAGACTACCGGCCAGGCGCGCTGTCGGGGTCGTCAGGGGTTCGAGCTTGTCCATAGAGCCTCGGCTGAGTGAGCCGGTCGATCAAGGGGCCGCAAGCATTCATCGTCACCACCGCGAAAGCAACACCATCGGGGTAGCTACCGAACTCTCGCATCACGAGCGTGAGCACGCCGGCGCCGGCGCCGAAGATCAGCATGCCCCGGGGAGTGGTTGCGGACGATACCGGATCGGTGACGATAAAAAACGCGGCGAGCATCGCACCGCCGGCGAACAGGTGAAACATTGCCCCGCGATGCAGTTCCGGATCGGCGATGTGCGCCACGAGTGCGCTGAAAACAAGGCCGGCCAGGAATGCTGCCGGCAAGCGCCACGTGATCACGCGTCGCCACAGCAACCAGATGCCGCCAAGCAGATAGGCGAGGTTGATCCATTCCCAGCCCGGGCCGGCGACGAACCCGAACACGCTGTCGGTTTCGATTTCGGACATCATCCGCGACAAGGCCGCCTGCGTTTTTACGTGATCAAGCACCGTGGCGCCCGTCATCCCGTCCAGCACCGGTGCCTGCCAGAGCACTGCGGCGAGGCTGTCGAACGGCCCCGGGTAATGTGCGAGCTTCGCCGCTTGCGGCCATACACTCAGCGCGAACGGGAAGCACAGCAGGACAAACACATAACCCACCATCGCCGGGTTGAAAATATTATGCCCCAGTCCACCGAACGCATGCTTGCAAAGGAACACTGCCACTGCGCTGGCGAGCACGACGATTGGCCACGGGGCATACGGCGGCAAAGCCAGCGCGAGCAGACACGCGAGCACGATGACGCTGCTGTCCCCCAACGTCTCGCGCCAGGCGTAGCCGCGCATTTTCAGCGCCGCAACTTCGCAAGCTACAGCCGTGACGATGGCGAGCACGAGTTGTACGAGCACGCCAAAACCGAACACGTAAATGTAGACGAGAAGCGCGGGCAGGAGCGCGCAAAGAACCTGGCGCATGATCCAGTTCACGGTGTGCGCACCGTGCTCGTACGGCGCACTCACTATCCCGGTTTGCTCACTCATGCGCCGGGCAACTCGCGTTCACGCTTCGTTCTCCGGTTTGTGTTTCGAGCGCGTGCGCGCCAGCACGGCGTCGAGTTCGCGCTGCAAGCGATCGTCGTCGAGTTCCGCCAGATCGGCGAGCGCGACCACGCGTTCAGTCGACACGGCGGTGCGCGTGGCCACGCGTTCGGAATGCGCAAGGTAATTCGCGCGCGCCTGATCGGCTGCAAGGCGATCCCGGTCGAGCGCTTCGATCGCGGATTTCGCGTGACGGTAATGCTGCACCAGCGGTATCCGGCTGGGACACACGTAAGCGCAGCAGCCGCAATCGATGCAATCGAACAGATGATAATCCTGCGCTGTATCGAAGTCCGCCGTGCGCACGGATTCGAACAAGTGCTGCGGATTCAGGCCAACCGGACAAACAGGAATGCAGTCACCACAACGGATGCACGGCGAGGGCACGGCGACGGTTGGCGACGCGTTACGCACAAGCAGGCAATTCACGGTTTTAGTTACCGGCGCTTCGACGTCCCCCACCCCGATGCCCATCATTGGCCCGCCCGCGACGAGCGTGCGTCGCCCCAGCGGCAGCGCACCGGCATGCTCGAGCACGTGACGCACCGGCGTCCCGATCTGGACCTGGAAATTACCCGCATCCGCGATGTCGCCGGTTACCGTGACCACGCGTTCGATCAGCGGACTGCCCGTGCTCACGGCATGATAAATTGCACGTACAGTTTGCACGTTCAATACCGCCACCCCGACGTGTATGGGCAGCAGTCCACTTGGCACTTCCTTGCCGGTGAGTACCGTGATTAACTGCTTCTCACCGCCCGCCGGGTAGATCGCCGGCACGCTCACCACCGCGACATTGTCCCCGGCGGCCTCCGCAAGCGCGGCCCGGGCATCCGGCATATCGTCCTCCACCGCGATCACGCATTCGCGCGCATGCATGGCCCGCGCAAGCAGCGTCGCGCCGGCGACAATTTCATCCGCGGCTTCCCGCGCTACGCGCTCGTCGCAACAAATATAAGGCTCGCATTCCACCGCGTTCACGATCAGCGTATCGACGTGCTGCGTCGCTCCTTCGCGGACCTTCACATGCGCCGGGAATCCCGCGCCACCGAGTCCGACGATCCCGGCCGCCGCGATCCGTTCGAAAATTTCCCGTGGCGCCACGGTCGCCGGATCCGCGCGCGCCAAAGTCGCCACCGCGGCTTCATCCAGACCGTCGGGTGTGAGGACGATCGCCGCCGCCGGCAGACCGCTCGGATGAATAACGGGAAACTCGCCGATGGCCGAGATCGTGCCCGAGGTGGGGGCATGCAAACGCATGCCGACATACCCGGGCGCCTCGGCGATCAATTCACCGCGGGCAACCCGGCTGCCGCGCTCGACCACCGGCACCGCGGCGATACCAACATGCTGGCGTAATGGCAGGATGAGCCGATCCGGCAGCGGCAGGCGACGTGACGGTTTATCGCGGATGTCTGCTTTATTCGCCGCGAGTTCAATCCCGCCAGGGAACGTAAACAGTCGCCGCGCGTTCATGCGCGTACGCTGTGGCGACGGTCCGGCCCCGCGTAAGCCGGCGCAGGCCAGCGCCAGTCGTCGATGCCGCGCGCTGCATCGACCACGTCGATGCAATCGACCGGGCACGGCGGGATACACAACTTGCAACCGGTGCACAGGGGCGTGACCACCGTATGCATCTGCTTTGCCGCACCGACGATCGCGTCGACGGGACAAGCGGCGATGCATTTCGTGCAACCAATGCAAACCGCCTCGTCGATCACGACCACCTCGCTGATCTCGCCGAGATCCGCCGCGCGCCGTTCAGGATACGCTGTGCGCCCGAGCAGTTCCGCGAGTGATCGTCTTACGCCATCGCCACCCGGCGGACAGCGCGCGATCGATTCGCCGGCATCGACGATCGCCGCGGCATACGGTCGACAACCGTCATAACCGCACTCACGGCATTGCGTCTGCGGCAGGATCTCGTCGACGCGCGCGATCAGGCGGCTGCGCGAATCGCGTTCGGGTTCGAGGTGATGCAGCAGCATCCACGCGGCAAGTGCGCTCAGGATCAACAGGACGAGCGACGCGCTCAACATAGCCGGCAACAGAACGGGCTATCCACCGAAACCGCTGAGCGCCATGCCGATAATCGCCATGCTGAGCAAAGCGACCGGCGCGTCACGGAAAGCCGCGGGTACCGGCGCCGCCGCGATGCGTTCCCGGATTTGCGAAAACACGACCAGGAAGATCCCGTAGCCGGCCGCGAGTCCCGCGCTGTGCAACAAAACGGCCAGCGGCCCCGCCGGCGCGAGCGTCACCAGCAGGACTACCCCGAGCAAGGTGCAGTTCACCGTCATCAACGGCACGAACGGCTCGAGCCAGTCGTGTCCCTTGAGCCACACCCGCTCGCCGATGCTCGCCACGAGATACAGACACACGAGAGCGCTGACGACGATAATCGGCAGCGCAAGGATGGTGGTCGCGCCGGATACCGGCATCGCACCGATCAGGACGTAGCTGAGCAAGGCACTGGGCGGCGCAACAACAAGGTTTGAAATCGCGAGCCCGGCCGCAGTTTCCAGCTTGCGCGAAATCGCGAGCGCGGGGCACACGCCGATCAGATGGACGAGCAACAGATCGGACCCTACCGCGCCTGCAAGCATCAGGGCGACGGCGTGCTCCACGTCTATTTCACCTGCATGCCCGGACTCGCGCCGGTATCCGGGCTCAGCAGGAAGAGTTCCCCGCCACCGGGGCCGGCCGCAAGCACCATGCCCTCAGATACCCCGAAACGCATCTTGCGCGGTTTCAGATTCGCCACCACGATGACCTGCCGGCCCACCAGCGCATCCGGTTCATAAGCGCTCTTGATGCCGGCGAACACCGTGCGGGTGGAATCGCCAACATCGAGTTCGAGCTGGAGCAGTTTGTCCGCGCCCTCCACCGGCGTCGCGGCGACCACGGTGGCAACCCTGAGGTCGATCTTCGCGAAATCCTCGATGGTGATTGTCGGGGGCTGTTCGGGTTCCGCCGTCGCGGCGGCCGGCGCCGAAGTGGCGGCCGCCGGCATTTGCTTGCTGTCCTCGATCATTGCTTCGATTTTCTCCGTTTCGATTCGCTGCATGAGCGGCTTGAACCGCTTGATCGTATGTCCACCGATGTCGTGACCGAGATCGGACCAGTTCAGCGGTTCGCAATCCAGGAACGTCTCGACGGCCTGGGCCGTGCGCGGCAGAACCGGCTTCAGATAGATCATGAGCAGGCGGAACAGCGCGATGCCGGTGCTGCAGATCCGGTGCACTTCGTCGCTCGCCTGCTCGTCTTTCGCCAGCGCCCACGGCTTGCGCCGGTCGATGTACTGGTTAGCGCTGTCGGCCAGCGCCATGATGTCGCGCATGGCGCGGGCGAAATCCCGCGCCTCATAGCTTGCGGCGATTGCGGGCGCCGCGGCGCGCACGCTCTGCACGAGATCCGGTTCGTCGAGTTCCGCGTGCAATTGGCCTGCGTGTCGTTTCGTCACGAAACCGGCGCAGCGACTCGCGATGTTGACGACCTTGCCAACGAGATCGGAATTGACCCGCAGCTGAAAATCGCCGAGGTTCAGATCGATATCCTCGATTGCGCTCGACAGTTTCGCGGCGAAGTAATAGCGCAAATACTCGGGATTGAGATGCGCGAGATAGGTTTCGGCGGCGACAAACGTACCGCGCGCTTTCGACATCTTCTGGCCGTCGACGGTAAGAAAACCGTGCACGAACACGTTCGTCGGCAGTCTGAATCCGGCACCGCTGAGCATTGCCGGCCAGAACAGGGTATGGAAATACATGATGTCCTTGCCGATGAAATGGTACATCTCGGCAGTGCTGTCCGCACCGCAGAATTCCTCGAAGTCGAGCCCGGTGCGTGCGCACAGATTATGGAAGCTCGCGAGGTATCCGATCGGGGCATCGAGCCAGACATAGAAATACTTGTCCTGTTCACCGGGAATCTCGAAGCCGAAATACGGTGCATCGCGCGAAATATCCCAATCCTGCAGGCCGGCCTCGAACCATTCGTTGAGTTTGTTCACCACGCCGGACTGGAGATCGTTGTCGGCGAGCCAGTTCTTCAGCATCTGTTCGAAGTTCGCGAGACGGAAGAACAGGTGTTCCGATTCACGCTGTTCCGGCGTAGCGCCGCTGAGTGCGGACTTCGGGTTCACGAGATCGTTCGGCGAATACGTACGCGAGCAGTTCTCGCAACTGTCACCGTACTGGTCATCGGCGCCGCAATGCGGGCACGTACCGCGGATGAAGCGATCGGGCAAAAACAGGTTCTTGACCGGATCATAGGCCTGCGTGATCGTGCGGCGCGCGATGTGGCCTCCGGCTTTCAGGCGGGTGTAGATGAGTTCGGCAATCTCGCGGTTTTCCGCCGAATGCGTGGAATGGTAATTATCAAACTCGATACCGAAACCCGCGAAGTCGCGCTGGTGTTCCGCGCCAACCCGCGCGATCAGGGCTTCCGGGGTGACGCCTTCCTGTTCAGCCTTCAGCATGATCGGGGTGCCATGCGCGTCGTCCGCGCAGACGTAGTAGCACTCGTGTCCACGCATTTTCTGGAAACGCACCCAGATATCGGTCTGCAGGTACTCAACGAGGTGACCGATGTGGATCGGGCCGTTCGCATACGGCAAGGCACTCGTGACGAGGATTCTTCGCTTGTGTCGGGTCATGCTGCTCAGCTGGCTCGGAGGGTTTTGAGACGGCGCGTCAGGCGCCGCGCCCGGCGCCGGCCTGCAACTCTCACCGATAGGTCATTGTGATCGCCAATCCTCTGGCAGCGGCGCTGCGCGTTCGCTGCAGCCGCTGTGGCGTTGTGTTGCCTGCGACGGCGCCGGCTTGCACACCATACCCCGCCACCGCGGCGCCCCGGTGTCCTCGTAACGGCCATCGGTGAGAGTTGCAGGCGAGTTTCGGGACGCGCTACGTTACCATCTCGACCGTCCCGATTCCATGCACCGCCGCGCGATCCCATTGTGTAGAATAGCCGCCTCCACGAATCCGAGAGACTTTCAATGTCCGTGACTCCCGAGCAAGTGAATGCCGCCATCGCGACCGTCGTCGACCCGTATATCGGCACGGATCTCGTCACCGCGGGCGCGCTCAAAGCGGTCGCCGTCGATGGCAAGCGCGTGACCGTCCAGCTCCGGCTCGGCGTTCCGATTACGCGCTACGGGCCGATCCTCGAAGAAATGCTCCGCCCTCCGATCGAAGCCCTCGAAAGCGGACTCGAAGTGACATTTGATATTGCCGGAAAAGTGGTCGCCCATGCGGTGCAGACCGGCACGAAACGACTGGCCGAAGTGCGCAATATCATCGCCGTCGCATCGGGCAAGGGCGGGGTTGGCAAGTCGACGACGACGACGAATCTCGCGCTCGCGCTGCGTGACGAAGGCGCGAACGTCGCGATCCTCGACGCCGACATCTACGGGCCGAGCCAGCCACGCATGCTCGGCGCCCAGGGCAAACCCGAATCCCGTGACGGAAAATCGATGGAGCCGATCGTGAGCTACGGCATACAGTCGATGTCGATAGGCAATCTCATCGAGGAAGACACGCCGATGATCTGGCGCGGCCCGATGGTCACCGGTGCGCTCGAACAACTGCTTAATGACACCAACTGGTCGGATATCGACTACCTCATCATCGACCTGCCGCCCGGCACCGGCGACATTCAGCTGACGCTATGCCAGAAAATCCCGGTTACCGGCGCGGTTATCGTCACCACTCCGCAGGACATTGCCCTGCTCGACGCCCGCAAAGCCCTGAAGATGTTCGAGAAGGTCGATGTACCGGTGCTCGGCGTGATCGAAAACATGAGCGTGCATATTTGCAGCCAGTGCGGGCACGAAGAACACATCTTCGGCACCGGCGGCGGCGAGTCGATGGCGGAACAATACGGCATCGACCTGCTCGGCAAGCTGCCGCTCGATGCCGCGATCCGCACCGGCATGGACACCGGCAAACCCACTGTTGCCTTGCAGCCGGACTCGCGCGCGAGCGAACTGTATCGCGACATCGCGCGCAGGGTCGCCTGCAAACTCGCTACCCGGGCAAAGGATTACACGGCGAAATTTCCGAACATCGTCGTACAGAACACCTGAAGGGGCGGGCATGCCGGTCAAGTCAGACAAATGGATTACGCGTATGGCGGCCGGGCACGGCCTGATCGAACCGTTCGAGCCCGCGCAGGTTCGTGAGCTCAACGGTGAACGCGTCATTTCTTATGGCGTTTCGAGTTACGGCTACGACATTCGCTGCGCACCGGAATTCAAGGTATTCACGAATATCAATTCCGCCGTTGTCGACCCGAAGAACTTCGATCCCGAAAGCTTCGTTGACGTGAACCGCGACGTCTGCATCATTCCACCGAACTCGTTCGCGCTTGCGCGAACACTCGAATACTTTCGCATTCCGCGCAATGTGCTGACGATCTGCCTTGGCAAATCAACGTACGCGCGGTGCGGCATCATCGTGAACGTCACGCCGCTGGAACCGGAATGGGAAGGGCATGTCACGCTGGAGTTTTCGAATACAACCCCGCTGCCCGCCAGGATCTATGCGAACGAAGGCGTTGCGCAGGTCATCTTCCTCGAATCAGACGAGGATTGTTCCGTTTCCTATCGCGATCGTGGCGGCAAGTATCAACACCAGACCGGGGTTACGCTGCCAAAGACGTAGACACCGCTCAGCCGGCCGGCACCGCCTGGCGCTGTGCCCGCAGCTCCGCGGTCTGGCGTCGCAGGATATGCTGAATCAGGCGGTCCTGATCTTCCTGACGGATTTCCTCGAACGCGATCGAGATCGTATACAGCCCATCGTGCTTGCGGCAATCGACCACGCTGCCGAAGATGCGCATCGGATCGTTGTCGGGTAACAGTACGAGGTCGATCGTAAGACTGGAGCCGGCGCTGATTGGGGTGTCCGCCATGATCGCCATACCGCCTCCGCTAAGATTGATTTCGCGCGGCTCGTGTTCGAGGAAGTCGCCGTCCTCGTTCGGCGCGCGTTCGAGCGACACGACGCGTTCGAGCAGATTGATCTTGCGGTTGATTAATTCGAGCGCTTCGACGACGAGCGGTTCGGCGGGACGAATTTTCTCCAGCACTTCCTGCAAATTCGTCTCGAGCCCGAACAGCGCGGCGCGGGCATTCTCGAGTTTGATTTGATTCAGGTAGACGCCGCGGCGCTCGCTGTCGAGCATATGATCCTGAATCACCCGGTACTTCACGAGTGCCGTGTCCTGGATCCTGAAGTATTGTCGACGTTCGGTTGTCATCGGTCTCTCCCGGATTACGGTGTCGTCGTCTGCCCGGACACCGCGGGTGCGGAGAATATGGGCGCGACGTTGCGCGTCTCGCCAGCGCTTCCCGGTGCATCCCCGGTCGCGTTCGTCTCCAGTCGGGCGATCGGCTCATCCGGCAAGGGTTCCTCATCACGTCCCTGCTCGATGGTCATTTCTACCCGTCGGTTCAGCGCCCGGTTCTCCGGGGTGTCGTTCGTAGTCAGTGGATGTGCGTCGCCGTGGCCTTCGATCACAAAGCGGGCCGGATCGAGCTCGCCACCATCGAGTAATTCATGGACGACAGACACCGCACGGGAAGACGATAACTCCCAGTTCGAGCGGAAGCGCGCTGTTTTGATCGGAATGTTATCGGTGTGGCCGGCGACCACGATGCGCCCATCCACTTCGTTCAATGATTCGCGCAATTTTGCGATCGCCGGCAGAAAGCTTTTGCGAAACGTGGCGTTTCCGGACGGGAACGATGCCTTCTCACGAATGCGGATGATAATCTTCGTGCCAACCGTTTCGATCTGGATCATGCCCTGATCGATTTCCTCGGCGAGCGCCTCCATCAGCGTCTCTGCGTCCGCCAGCGTGTCTTCGTTCTGTGCCTGTTGCGTACCGTTCTGACCTTCACCCTGTCCATCATCATTCTCGAGCGCGTCGGTAAACTCCAGCGTCTGCTTGTTCGACTCCATCGTCGTCTGGCGTACTTCGTTGATCGCGGTGGGTTGCGGTCGGCCGGGACTGAACTCCTGCGCGATGATACTGGTACCAACCGGCGCATCCGGGGCTTTTACTTCACGCTGCACGCCAAACGCGAGTTTCAGCGAACCTGCAATCGCCTTGAATTTGTTCAGATCCATTTCCGCGAACGACAACAACAGGACGAAGAAGCACATGAGTAGCGACATCAGGTCGGCGAACGTCATGATCCATCCGCCGCCCGCCTCGTCGTCGTCCTTTGGGGGTGCCTGGTCTTCCATCCGATCGGGCTACTTGTCGTCGTCGGAGCCGCGCTTCGAACTCGGCAGGTAGGTTTTGAGTATTTCCTCGATCACGCGCGGATTGCGGCCTTCCTGAATGCCGCTGAGGCTGTCGACTATCATCGATTTGATCATTCGTTCCTCGCCGGACCGCAACGCAAGCTTGTCGGCGATTGGCAAGGCGAAGATGTTCGCGATCATGGCGCCGTAAAGCGTCGTCAGCAGCGCAACGGCCATCGCCGGCCCAATCGATTTCGGATCGCTCATGTTTGACAGCATCTGCACCAGGCCGATGAGCGTTCCGATCATGCCCATCGCCGGTGCCGTGTCGCCAATGGCGCGAAATATCTTCTTGCCGACGTCGTGTCGTTCGAGCGCCGAGTTCATATCCGTCATCAAAGTCTGGCGCACCACTTCCGGTTCGTGACCATCGACCATCAGCTGAATCCCTTTCGCGAGAAAAGCATTCTTCGTTTCCTTGCCTTCCAGCGCCAGCAAGCCGCCCTTGCGCGCTTCGTTAGCCATTTCGACGGTCTGCTCGATCAGATCTTCGGGTTTGTCGAGTTTGCTCATAAATGCTTTCAGTGCGACTTTGAACGCACCAAGAAACTGTCCAAGCGTGAATTTCATCATGACCGCGCCGATGGTGCCCCCAACGACGACCAGCAGCGACGGCACGTTGACGAAAGTCATCGCGCTACCGCCGACGAAAATTGAGGCCAGAACGATACCGAATGCCGCGATCAGGCCAATCAGCGTTGCTAAATCCACGTTTGCTCCTTGAATAAAATCCGGTGAGGTCCGGTCCGCGCGACCGGGAAGATCAACCCTCGGCGCGTGTAACCGGGATATCGGAATTTCTTGCTGGAAACTTTAGTCAGCGAAACGCCACTTGCGGGTTGTTACAGCATGTCGTGACGGCGCTGATTCACCGCGACCCAACCGCGCTCCCTTGGTAGTATCAACGCACCGATTTCCCACCAGGACACACAGCCCGCCCGATGCGATATCTGCCGATTTTCTATGACCTTAAGCGAGGTCGCTCACTCGTTGTTGGCGGCGGCGAAGTCGCCTGCCGCAAGATCGAAACCCTGCGCAACGCTGGCGCAGAGGTGCTTGTCGTTGCGCTGACGGTTGTTCCCGCGATCCGGGAACTCGCCGCAGCCGGCGCGCTGGAACTGCACGAACGCGCGTTTGCTCCGGCCGACCTCGACGGCACGCTGCTGGTAGTCGCGGCGACCGCGGACGATGCCCTCAACGAAACCGTCGCCACGCTCGCCGCGGCACGGCGGATACCGGTGAACGTGGTCGATAATCCACGCTTGTGCAGCTTCATCATGCCGTCGATTATCGATCGCTCGCCGGTCGTCGTGGCCGTCTCGACCGGTGGCGCCGCACCGGTGCTGGCACGCCTGTTGCGGGCGCGGCTCGAAACGCTGATTCCGGCTTCATACGGACGCCTCGCGGCGCTGATGGAAGAATTCCGCGAGCGCGTGAAAACAACGTTACCGAACGCCACAGCGCGACGCCGGTTCTGGGAAAACGCGGTCACGGGCGCGGTTGCGGAGCGGATCTTCGAAGGCAAGTACAGTGTGGCCCTGCGCACGCTGGAACGCATGCTCGAGCGTCAACCGACGTCGCCGCCAGGCGGCGAAGTCTATCTTGTGGGCGGCGGGCCCGGCGATCCCGATCTGCTCACATTCCGTGCCCTGCGCTTAATGCAGCAAGCGGATGTGGTGGTCTACGATCGCCTCGTTGCAAGCGAGATTGTTGCGCTTTGTCGCAAGGACGCCGAACGGGTCTACGTTGGCAAACAGCGCGACCAGCGTGCGCTCGACCAGGCGGGGATCAATGCCCTCCTCGTCACGCTTGCCCGTGACGGCAAGCGAGTACTGCGACTCAAGGGCGGTGATCCGTTCATTTTCGGGCGCGGTGGGGAGGAAATCGAGACGCTGGCCGCGCATGGCATCGCGTTCCAGATTGTCCCCGGCGTGAGTGCAGCGAACGGCTGTGCCGCCTACGCCGGCATCCCGTTGACGCATCGCGACTATGCGCAACAGTGCGTGTTTGTCACCGGCCACCAGCGCGACGGGCGTACGGTGCTGCCGTGGGCGCAACTCGTCGCGCCGCAGCAGACGGTCGTAATCTATATGGGCGTCCACGGACTCGATGAACTATGCGCACAGCTGATGGCACATGGCATGGCGGCCGCGCTACCCGCCGCGATCGTGGAACGCGGCACAACGCCGGAACAGCGCGTGCTCGTGGCCACCGTCGGTGATTTGCCTGAACGTGCGCGCGCGGCCGAATTCCGCGCGCCGTCGTTGATCATTGTTGGCGAAGTCGTACGCCTGCGCGAAAAACTCGCCTGGTTTGAAGCCGCTAACCCGGCGGGCGACAGCTAAAAGCCTACTGAAAAAAACACGCGCGCGTTTCCGATCACCGCCCACTGTTCCGGTCGGGCACTGCATTGCTGCCGCCGCGCCGAGCACGCGGACGGCGCGACGGCATTCGCGACGGCCTGTTAGTTATCGTCCGACGATTCCTGCAGATCCAGCGCTACAGAGTTGATGCAGTAACGCAGATTCGTCGGCGCGGGGCCATCCGGAAAGACATGCCCAAGGTGGGCGTCACACGCTGCGCACAGCACTTCGGTGCGGACCATGCCGTAGCTCGTATCGTCGCGCACGGTCACATGATCGTCGGCAGCAGGCTGCCAGAAGCTCGGCCATCCGGTGCCGGAATCAAACTTGTGCTCAGCTTCGAATACCGGTGTCCCGCAGCATTTGCACACGTAGGTACCCGGTTCTTTCGATGCGTGGTACTCGCCTGTAAACGCCCGTTCCGTCCCGTGTTCACGGCACACACTGTATTCTTCGGGGCTGAGTTTCGCGCGCCATTCGGCGTCATCCTTAATGATTTTTTTGACCATAGTTACACTCTCCAATGAGCACCGAGGCACGCGCCCGGCCCGGAGTTTGAGCTTGCGCGTCCTCAAGGTAATTGATCGGCTGCCGATCGAGGTCGAGTCGACCGGATATTTCATCACGGCCTCCGGGTACGCGCTGCCTTCGGCGACAGCGGCAGCGCCGGACGGGACATTCCCCGCCAGCGCTTTTCGGCTATTATAAATGATTACGGACAGCGTCCGGCCCGTACAGGGAATCCTGCACCCGCCGGTACATGAACAATCGCGGGAGATTGGCATTGCGAATCGCACTACTCGAAGACGACCTCGACCAGGCGGCGTTATTCACCGAGTGGCTTAAAGCCAGCGGACACAGTTGCGAACACTTCGCTGCCGGCAAGCCCTTCATTCGCAACATCAAACACGACAGCTACGACGTGCTCATGCTCGACTGGATGGTACCGGACATGGATGGCTACGAAGTGCTGCGCTGGGTACGCGAGAACTTCGACTGGCCGGTACCCATCGTATTTGTCACCGCGAAAGATGACGAGGACGACATCGTACGGGCACTGGAACAGGGCGCCGACGATTACATTGTAAAACCCGCGAAGCAACGCGAACTCGTGGCGCGGATCTCGGCCGTCGTGCGCCGCGCATCGCCGGTCGATGATTCACACAACGAACTCGAATACGAACCTTTCTCGATCGACCTCGGCAACCATGAGGTCAAGCGCGACGGTACCCGGGTCGAGGTTACGCAAAAGGAATACGAGTTGATCGTGTTCCTGTTTCGCAACATCGGACGCATCCTGTCACGTGCTCACATACTCGAAAGCGTCTGGGGCCGGAACCCGGACATCAATACCCGCACCGTCGATACGCATGTGAGCCGGATCCGGACGAAGCTCTCGCTCGCGCCGGAAATGGGGTGGAAGCTCTCGTCCATCTACCAACACGGTTACCGGCTGGAACGGATTACGTCGTAGCCGCCGCGCCACGGCGCCCCCCGAACGTCGCAAGCATCCTGCTAGCGGGAGCTGTTGAGCATCCACGCATTCTTCTCGTGCGTGTCGATGCGACGCACGAGCAAATCAACCGTCGCAGCATCGCCCGCACTTTCGGCATCGCCGATGACCCGCTTCGCGGTAGCGACAAGCGTCGCCTGATCCGCCGCCAGCTCCGCGAGCATGTCCGCGGCCACGGGAACCGATTCACTTTCGACGATTTTCGTCCGCGCCGCGAACGCCCGGTAGCTGCCGGGCGCCGTTTCGCCCAGCGTGCGGATACGCTCAGCGATTTCATCGACCGCAACCGCGAGTTCCGTGTACTGCGCTTCGAACAAGCCGTGCAATGCATGGAAGGACGGGCCGGTAACGTTCCAGTGGAAATTGTGGGTTTTGAGATAAACCGTGTAAGTGTCGGCAAGTAAATCCGCCAACCCGCTCGCAACGGTTCGATTTCGTGTGGCAGTCATTTTCGGCGCTCCTCGTCAATTGGAGGGCACCATGTTGCGCGTGACCGAAATATAAATATATTTAATTGTTTATTTAATTTTAATTAATAAAAACTATTTATCATCAAGCCGAAGCGGGGCTCAGGACCGGCCTCATCGCAAGCAGACCTCGCCTGCCGGATCATTGCTACCACGTCCCGCCCGCTGGACGGGACGGATTTATCACGCCAGCGGCCATAACCATGCGGCGCCGCGAACACCGCTGCTATCCCCGTGCCGGGCCTGCACGAGTTTCGTCTCAAGTTCGTCGCTGAAGACGTACTCCGGCAGCAGCCGCAGCGTATAGCCGATGAGCGCGTCGATATTGGACAGCCCACCGCCGAGTACGATGACTTCGGGGTCGACAATGTTGATGACCGTTGCGAGGCCACGGGCCAGGCGATCGGCGTATGCCGACAGTGCCGCCAGCGCTGTCGCTTCACCCGCCGTGATCAATTCAGCGATCTGATCCGCGGGCAGCTCCGCACCGCCCGCCGCGGTGTACGACCGCATCAGCCCCGCGCCGTTGAGATAGGTCTCCAGGCACCCGTGGCGTCCGCAGTAGCACGCCGATCCCGGGGATTCTGTGGCGCGTGGCCACGGCAAGGGGTTGTGCCCCCATTCGCCCGCAACCGCGTTCAGGCCGCGGACGATCCGCTGTGCGAATACGAGCCCGCCACCCGTACCGGTGCCGAGGATAACGCCGAATACACTCGCTGCGCCCGCCGCCGCACCATCGACGGCTTCCGACAGCGCGAAGCAATTCGCGTCGTTCTCGAAACGCAGTGAGCGTTCGAGCGCGTGTTCGAGATCCCGGTCGAGCGGCATCCCATTCAGTTCAACCGTGTTCGAATTCCGCACCAGCCCCGAGTACGGTGACAACGACCCCGGCATCCCGATCCCCACCGGACAGCGCTGCCCGGCTCCGGCCTCCAGGTGCCCGACAACGCCGGCAATGGCCGCAACAATGGCGGCATAATTCCCGCGCGGCGTGCGTTCGCGGTGGCGCGCGAGGATCGCACCGTCGTCATCAAGCACGATGCCTTCGATCTTCGTGCCGCCAAGGTCTATGCCGATGCGCATGGACCTGTCACCCATCCCGATCCGATAATCCCGCTGCCGGCGCGAAGGCGCGCAGCGGACGGCGCGATCTTCTTTGCCGTAGCCATATTCCTTACGTTAGAATCCACGCGGCATTTCCCCTTCATCGCAGACTGAAAACGCCGATTTACCGGCAGAGTGTCCATGACCGCAATTCCCAATTATCAACGTCGCGCGAGTATCGGCGTAAAAGTCGGCCCCGTCACGATCGGCGGTGAGCATCCCGTCGTCGTCCAGTCGATGACGAACACGGATACGGCAGACGCCGCGGCCACCGCGAAACAGGTCCAGCAACTCGCGGCGGCCGGCTCCGAGCTCGTCCGCGTAACCGTTGATACGGAAGCTGCGGCGGCACAAATTGCCCGCATTCGCGACATGCTCGATGCCGTCGGTTGCCGCGTGCCGCTGATCGGGGACTTCCACTACAACGGACACACATTGCTGACGAAATATCCCGAATGCGCCGAGGCGCTCGCGAAGTTTCGCATCAATCCGGGCAACGTTGGTTTCGGGCGAAAAAAGGACGCGCAGTTCGCGACCATGATCGAAGTCGCGGCCCGCCTCGACAAACCGATCCGGATCGGCGTCAACTG
This sequence comes from Gammaproteobacteria bacterium, assembly GCA_965216305.1. Lineage (GTDB taxonomy): Bacteria > Pseudomonadota > Gammaproteobacteria > UBA11873. The sequence continues at coordinate 3,522,811 of OZ244144.1, forward strand.
GGGCAGCCTCGATCCGGCGCTCGTGACGAGCATGATGGACGCGAATGCAAAACTCGCGGAGCCCAGGGACGCCGCCGAAGTCACACGTGAAGCCTTGATCTCCTCGGCGCTGACAAGCGCGGCGAAAGCAGAGGAACTCGGCCTGCCCCGCGATCGCATCGTACTGTCATGCAAGGTCAGTGGCGTGCAGGAACTGATCGCGGTCTACGGCGAACTCGCGGCGCGCTGCGACTACGCGCTGCATCTCGGACTGACGGAAGCCGGAATGGGCTCGAAGGGGATCGTCTCTTCGACCGCTGCGATGGGCTACCTGCTGCAACACGGGATCGGCGATACGATCCGGGTTTCATTGACGCCTGAACCTGGCGGCGACCGCTCGAAGGAAGTGATCGTCGCCCAGGAGATCCTGCAAACGATGGGCTTGCGCTCTTTCACCCCGCTGGTCACGGCCTGTCCGGGTTGCGGGCGCACCACGAGCACCGTGTTCCAGGAACTCGCCGAGGATATCCAGGCTTATGTCAGGACACAGATGCCAGTTTGGCGCGAAACTCATCCCGGCGTTGAAGACATGAGTCTTGCGGTGATGGGCTGTATTGTTAACGGCCCCGGCGAAAGCAAACACGCGAATATCGGCATCAGTCTGCCGGGTACCGGCGAATCTCCCGCAGCGCCGGTGTTCATCGATGGTGAGAAGGTCACAACTTTGCGCGGCGACAATATTGCCGACGACTTCAAGGCCCTGTTGAACGAATACGTGGACGCGCATTACGCCGGCAACGATTCGACGACGCCGGCCTGATCGCGCCGGCACCCGGGTGCCGCGACGCGGCCCGGCACCACCTCCGCCGCTCCGGGATAGCGGCATACCGCGCGCAATCCGGTAACACCGGCGTTACGATTGACACTCCCCGTGCGGACCCGGCAGACGATTAATGCATATTCACATACTCGGCATTTGCGGCACGTTCATGGCCGGTATCGCGGAAATCGCGGTACAACTCGGGCATCGGGTCAGCGGCTGCGATGCGAGCGTGTACCCCCCCATGAGCACGTTTCTGCGCTCACGCGGCATTGACATCCACGAAGGCTACGACCCGGCGCAATTCAGCGTCCGCCCTGATCTCGTGATCATCGGCAACGCACTGTCACGCGGTAATGCCGCGGTGGAGCACGTGCTCAATGCACGCCTGCATTATTGTTCCGGCGCGCAGTGGCTCGCTGAAAACGTTCTCCACGATCGTCACGTCATCGCGGTGGCCGGCACGCACGGCAAGACGACAACGACGAGTATCCTCGCTTATATCCTGCGCGAGGCCGGGCTGGAGCCGGGATACCTGATCGGCGGCATTGCCCACGACTTCGAGCAACCCGCGACCCTCGGCAACAGTGACTACTTCGTGATCGAAGCCGATGAATACGACACGGCATTTTTCGACAAGCGCTCGAAGTTCGTTCACTACCGCCCCACGACCTTGATTATCAATAATCTCGAGTTTGATCACGCCGATATCTTTCCCGATCTCGATGCGATCAAAACGCAGTTCCATCACCTCCTGCGGACGGTTCCGGCGAACGGACTCGTGCTCCACGCCGCCGCCGAGAATGCGATCGATGAGGTACTCAAGCGTGGCTGCTGGAGTCGTCGTCTGAGTTTCGGGGTTGCCGCCGGCGCGGACTGTCGTCTCGAGGTCGCTGCCAGCGCCGGCGCCAACGAATTCACATTACATCGCGGCCATGGCGACCCGGTTGTCGTGCGCTCGAAGCTGCTTGGCCGCCATAATATGCAAAATACTGCCGCCGCCGTGCTCGCCGCCGTCGAAGTCGGTGTCGACGTGGAAACGGCCGCCGCGAGCGCGGGAGAATTCGGTGGCGTAAAACGCCGCCTCGAATGCATCGGCGTACCACGCGGCGTCACCGTCTATGATGACTTCGCGCACCACCCCACGGCGATCGCCACGACGCTCGAGGCGCTGCGCAACAGCGTCGGTACCGCGCGGGTTCTGTGTGTACTCGAACCGCGTTCAAATACGATGCGGCTCGGGATCCATGCGGCAACGCTCGCGCAAGCCCTGAACGCAGCTGACGAGGTTTACCTGTATGGCGATCCCGCGCTCAACTGGGACCCCGTTCAGGCGCTGGCGCCACTTGGCGCCAAAGCGCATGTGCACGAGAAAATCGATACGCTTGTCGCGGCGCTCACGGCGGTTGCAATGTCCGGCGACCATATCGTGATCATGAGTAACGGCGCGTTTGCCGGTATTCACGAGTTGTTACTGAACGCGCTGGACAAAGGACTTGCGTAATGGAGATTCACGACCACGATGAACTGCCGTTGTTTCCCCTCGGCACGGTACTGTTTCCGGGCAATACCCTGCCACTGCGAATTTTCGAGCCCCGCTATGTCGACCTGATCGGGCGCTGCATGCGCGACGATACGGGCTTCGGTGTCGTCGGCATTCTCGAGGGTCGTGAAGCCGGCGGTGTCGCACTGCCCCACACAACGGGCACGACAGCGCGTATCATCGATTTCGATCGCGGCGGTGACGGCTTGCTGAACGTCGTCATTCGCGGAACCACGCGTTTTCGCATCATCAATACCCGCCTGCAGGACGACAAACTGCTCATCGCGAATGTGCATCCTCTCGCCGATATCGACGACGTGCCGCTACCGCAGGACTTTCGCTCCCTGCGCGAATTGCTGACCGAAATCCTCGCGAACGCACCCCTCGAGGGTGACCGGCGAAGCACGCCGTCGGGCAGCGCCGCACTGGCCTATATGCTGGCCCAGTACCTGCCGATCAGTATCGCAACGAAGGTGTCGCTGCTGGAAATCAATAAACCGATTGAGTTGCTGATCCGTCTTTCGAACGAGTTCAGGCAGCTGCGTCAGGACGGGCAGAAGAACTAAACCTGACCACGCTGAACACGGTGCCGGCTGATACACGAGTGTGCGTGCCGGATTGCACTGAAGCTAAACTGCCGCAAGCGCGGGTGCCGGTTGAAGCCCGCACCGATCTGTGCGAACTTAAGCGCCACGCTGGACTCGACAATTAGAAAGACAAGCATCCGAAAGTAGATGCGAAAAACTCTCATATTCTTCCTCGCGCTTGGTACTTTAAGCGCGCTGAGCACCCCTGCCCTGGCACAATTCAGCGACCGCGACACCTGGTGGCTGTGCCCCGCCGATCGTGACGTTCCTGTGCGCCCCCTGTACACCGAGCCACTCGCGCCAGGTTCAACCGAGATTCGCGCCGACACCTCCCGTATCGAAAAGGACGGGACAACGTTGTTTGCCGGCGATGTCGAAATGATCCGCGATTCACGCTCGATGAGCGGCGACCTGCTCACCTACGAGGAAGCCCGTGCACTGATCACGGTAGAAGGTAATGCGACGATTTGGGATGCCGGGCTCGTGTGGCGTGGTGAGCAAGCGGATTTCAACCTCGACTCCGATGTCGGCCTGCTGAACAACGGCAATTACTGGATGACGAGCGGACGCGGGCGCGGCTATGCCAAAGCCGCGGAAATTGACCGCGCCGAGAACATTTCCACACTGCGCGGGGTCGACTACACGACCTGTCCGAAGGATGCGACAACGTGGCGCTTTTCCGCGACCCGACTGCGCCTGGATCATGACGCGGGCCGCGGTTCGGCGACGAACGTGCTGCTGAAAGTTCACGACGTGCCGGTCTTCTACTTCCCCTGGATCACGTTCCCGCTCGACGACCGGCGCAAAACCGGTCTCCTCATTCCCACTATCGGCAGTTCGAATGAGTCCGGCTTTGACGTCAAGGTACCGTTCTACCTGAATATCGCCCCGAATCACGACGCAACGATTACACCGCGCCTGCTCGATAAGCGCGGCGTGATGCTCGGGGGTCAGTATCGCTACCTGCAGCAGAACTATGAAGGCCAGATCGGATTCGAGTATCTGCCCGGTGACGATCTCGCGAACGGGCGGGATCGCTCATTCCTGTCATTACGTCACGAGCAATATTTCGACGAACGTCGCGCACGTCTGTTTGCGGAAATCCAGAATGTATCGGACGCACAATACCTCGAGGATTTTGGTCGCAGCCTTAGTGTTACGAGTCAGCGCTTCCTGAACCGGAGCGTTGAAATGCGCTGGCGCCGCCCGCGGCAATTCAACCTGACCGCACTCGTCCAGAGTTACCAGGACATCGACGATTCGTTGGCGACCGGAGCCGGTCCTTATCGCCGTTTGCCGCAGGTGACGTTCCGCAGCCTCGGCCCGCAACGCCACCTGCGCTGGTACCCGCAGGTCGAAGCGCAAACGACGTATTTCGATCACTCCGATCGCGTGACCGGCGGACGCGTCGATCTTTACCCGTCGCTGTCGCTGCCCTACATCAAGCGTTTCGCGCGCGTGGTGCCGAAAATCGGCGTCCGTCATACGGAATATTTTCTCGACGAAACCGGCGCGTTCGACAATCGCGAATCCCGTACGGTGCCGGTCCTGAGTCTCGATTCGCGTTTGTTTGCCGAACGCATAATCAACGTCTTCGGCATGCCGATGCTGCAGACGCTGGAACCGCGTGCGTACTATGTGTACACGCCCCATGTCAGCCAGGACGACATTCCGATTTTCGACAGTGGCCAGTACGACGTCGCCTATCGCAACCTGTTCCTCGAGAACCGGTTTACCGGCCGCGATCGGATCGGCGATGCGAACCGCGTGTCCCTCGCGGCCACGACACGCTTTATCCGTATCGAAGATGGCCGTGAAATTTTTCGCGCGAGCCTCGGTCAGATCTATTTCTTCGACGACCGGGAAGTGGGACTGCCGAATCGCGCCAGCGAACAGCACGATCTCTCGGAACTCGTCGGCGAGTTCGCGTCAAACCTGGGCAACGGCTTTTCCGCCCGCGCCGTGCTCCAGTATGACCCGAACGAATCACAGATGGACCGCTCGTCCTACGACCTGCGCTATCGCCCCTCAGGCACCGGCGTCGCGATTAATGCGAGCTACCGGCGCCAACGTACGAACGCGGATATTGAACAAACGGATCTTTCCTTCCGCATCCCACTGACCGGAAAAATGAGCGTGCTCGGGCGCTGGAACTACTCGCTGCAGGACTCCCGTACGCTGGAACTCGTGGGGGGTATCGAGTATGAGAGCTGTTGCTGGGGCACGCGCGTGGTCGGCCGCCGCTTCATTCGTAACACCCAGGGCGAGTTCGATACCGGCATCTTTTTTCAGTTCGAATTCAAGGGCCTGGCAGGTTACGGCCGCAGCACGGCGTCGTTCCTGCGCAAGAGTATCCCCGGCTACGAGAGCTACTTCTGAGCGCGCCGGCAGCGCCGCGAGAGGCGGTTGAACCATCCGCGCTACCCCCCATCTTAATGTCACACCGGATTCGCCGCTCCCCGATCTTCGGCGACCTTATTCTGGGTTAGAATACGCGCGGTCCGGATCGGCCCGAGGGGCTTCGAAATGCACGCCGGGTAACTAAAACGTCGTTAGCAGAACTCGCTAACCAATTGATTTGAATATGCAACACCGATTTACCTTACTGCTGCTTCTGGGGTTTGCCTGCGCTTCTCCCGCGATGGCGATGGCGATGGAACTCGACCGCATTATCGCGGTGGTCGATGAAGACGTCGTGATGCAAAGCGAACTCGAAAGTCAGATGCGTCGGGTCCGCGACCAGTTGCGCCAGCAGGGCACCGCATTGCCGCCCACGAGCGTGCTGGAACGGCAGATCATGGAGCGGTTGATCCTGCAGAAAATTCAAATCCAGCGCGCCGAGGAATCCGGCGTGGAAGTGCCCGACGAGCGCCTCGCAGCCGCGATTCAGGACATCGCGAACAAGAACCAGCTGAATCTTTCCCAATTCAAGGAAATTCTGCGCTCGGACGGCTACCAGTTTTCCGAGTTTCGCGAACAAATCCGCGACGAGATCATGATCGCCTCGCTGAAGCGCCAGGAGGTTGATCGCCGGATTCAGGTTTCCGAGAGTGAGATCGATAACTACATCAGCAATGAATTCAACGCCGGCGGCAGCGACGCGGAATTCCAGATTTCCCATATTCTTATCTCCATCCCATCGGATGCGAGCGGCGAAGAACAACTCGAGGCGCGCCGTCGCGCTGACGAAGTCGTAACCCGGCTACGTGACGGTGCGGACTTCGGCGACCTCGCCATCGCGATGTCCGACGGCCAGAACGCGCTCGAGCGCGGCGATCTCGGCTGGCGTCGTGCCGAGGAAATTCCCAGCCTGTTCGCGCCCGCTATCCGCGATATGGAAGTGGGCGATGTCAGCGACATCATCACGAGTCGCAGCGGTTATCACGTCATCGAACTGAGCGACAAACGCAGCGGCGAAGAAGTGCTCGTTGAACAAACGAAAACGCGTCACATCCTGCTTTCGCCGAATGAACTCGTGAGCGAGGAAGACGCGCTCAATCGCGCGAAGCAATTGAAACTCCGACTCGACGGCGGCGACGACTTCGCCGAGCTCGCCCGGACAAACTCCGACGATCGCGGTTCGGCAATCGACGGCGGCGATTTGGGCTGGGTGAGCAAGGGCCAGATGGTGCCGGAGTTCGAGGAAGTCATGCTGTATACGGAAATCGGTGAGATTAGCGCACCGTTTCGCAGTGAGTTCGGCTGGCACATCCTGCAGGTACTCGACCGCCGATCCTACGATGGCACGGAGGATGTCAAACGGGCGAAAGCGCGCTCTGCCATCGCCCAGCGGAAGAAGGACGAACGGTACCAGTCGTGGTTGCGTCGTTTGCGCGACGAGGCTTACGTCGAATTCCGCACTGATGAGCCGTGAAGAGCTCCCCCTACTGGCATTGTGTCCGGGTGAACCGGCGGGTATCGGCCCGGACATAGCCGTCGCCGCGGCGGCACGCGCATATCCCGCGCGAATCGCATGCTTTGCCGACCCCGAGGTACTGAACGCGCGCGCGCGTGCGCTCGGTCTCAACCTCGAACTCATTCCGTTCTCCGACGTCGGCAAGATTCCGCCTCACCGGCCCGGGACACTCGCGGTAGTGCCCGTACGGCGTCGCGGCGATGTCGTCGCGGGCACACTCGATCCGCTTAACGCGGCGTACGTGCTCGAATGCCTCGATCGGGCGATTGCAGCTTGCCTCGATGGCGATATCGACGGGATCGTCACCGGGCCTGCGCACAAGGGCGTGATCAACGACGCCGGGATCCCGTTCAGCGGACATACGGAATACCTCGCCGCGGCGTGCCCGTCGCAACCGCAACCGGTAATGCTGCTCGCCAGCGGCGACCTTCGCGTTGCGCTCGTAACCACCCATCTCGCCTTGCGCGACGTACCGGATCAGATCACGCGCGCGGCTGTTACGTATACCATCGATACGCTCGCGACGAGCCTGCGCCAACGGTTCGCAATCGAGAATCCGCGGATCACCGTCTGCGGACTGAACCCGCATGCGGGCGAAAACGGGCACTTCGGCTCGGAGGATGATTCAGTAATCGCGCCCGCAATTGAATCATTCAACCCGGGTACTGTCACGGTGACGGGTCCGGTACCCGCGGATACCGCCTTTACGCCGCCGCTGCGACAGACTACCGACGCCTATGTCGCGATGTACCACGATCAGGGATTGCCCGTGATCAAGGCGCTCGCGTTCGGCGAAATCGTGAACATTACGCTCGGCCTGCCGCTGCTGCGCACGTCCGTCGATCACGGCACCGCGCTCGAACTCGCGGCAAGCGGGCGCGCGCGCTGCGCGAGTCTCGAGGCCGCGCTCGACGAAGCAATCCGTTTGTGCGGCGCGGGTAATGCATGAACGCGACCCGCGCGCGCAAACGCTTTGGCCAGAATTTCCTCACCGATCCGGTTGTCGTCGAGCGCATCGTGACATTGATCGGAGCCGGCCCCGAGGATCACATCGTGGAGATCGGGCCTGGTCGCCGCGCACTGACCGATCCCTTGTCCGTCCGCGCCGGACGCCTGACGCTGATTGAAATCGATCGCGATCTCGGCAGTTCGCTGAAGCTACATTTCGACGGTCAGGCGCACGTTGCGATACTTGTCGGCGACGCCCTCGCGGTTGACTTCGCCGGGCTGGCCGTCGAGCGCTCGCTCCGCGTGGTGGGTAATCTGCCGTATAACATCTCGACGCCGCTGATTCTCCATTTGCTGCAACATAGCGGAGTCATCGCAGACATGACGTTCATGTTGCAAAAGGAAGTTGTCGAGCGCCTCGCGGCGCCGGTCGCCACCGCCCACTACAGTCGCCTCAGTGTGATGGTGCAGAGCGCATGTACGGTGGAAGCGAGTTTCGAGGTTGGCCCCGCGGCGTTTGATCCAGTTCCCAAGGTGACATCACAACTTGTGCGAATTACGCCACATACGCACGGTTTGCCGGTGCCAGAGCGTGCCGCGCTCGAGCAATGCGCTCGCATCGCCTTCGGCCAGCGACGTAAAACCCTGCGCAATACGCTCGGCAAATCTTATCCTGCCGACGTCCTCGCTCGCTGCGGCATCGATGTCAGCAAACGTCCCGCCGACATCCCGGTGGACAACTACATTCAACTCGCCCGCGCGCTCGTTCAATAACTAACTTGGCTCTCACACCTTAACCAAATTGTAATAAAGCACGTTAAGTTGTTGACCTGATGGCCTCAGTGGAATTACCCACAGAATCTGTGGATAACACTGTGTATAGATGGCTTGCTTGTGACAAATTCGCGCTTGCGTGGCGCGTTTCGATTAGATCGAACAAGAATTAAACAATTTGTTAATTATTATATAATACAAATAGTTATGTTCTATTTCCGTGAATCGACATCGCCCCCTTGAGCTAAGCTGATGTTCTTGTGGCGATGCTTCATCACGTGTGCATAAGGGAATGGCTCAAGCCCCGAATTTAGCGCTCACGAGCCCCAAAACGATGCCCGCGCCGACGGCAGTCAAAAATTACCGGCCGCACCGGCAGGCGCGCGCCGCTGCCCGCTTCCGGCGCCCGCCGCGAGCTCCCTGGCGCAGCTGCGGACGCGCTCAGCGGGACTATGCGGTAGGGCCAGACGTGCTGCGGTGCGCCGCTGGTGTCGCCAGGCTTCGTCGTGGTTCGTGTTCCGCACCACGTTCGCGTACCATGCCAGCGGCGCCGCGAGCACAAGGTGCTTATTTACCACAAATGGACCACGAAGAATCCCGCCAACCGGGACAATACGACGCCGCAGAGGTCGATCCTGATTGAAGTCCTTGTTCGACACCGTACTCGACAGCATCGAGCGTTTTAACGCCGCGCTCGGCCGCCTGAGTGCGTGGCTGGTCGTCGCGCTCGTCGGCCTGACGCTCTACGACGTTGCCATGCGTTACCTGTTCCGCAGCGGTTCCATCGCTGCCCAGGAGCTCGAATGGCATCTGTTCGGGATCATCATCCTGCTCGGCGCGGCCTGGACGCTGCAACGCGACGAGCACGTCCGGGTTGACGTGTTTTACGCCAGCGCGCGGCTCAGCGACCGTCATCGCGCGTTTATCGATATCACCGGAAACCTGCTGTTCCTGCTCCCGTTCGCCCTATTGATCATCTGGAGTTCCGTACCGTTCGTCTACGACGCATTCGTGCGTGGGGAAATCTCGCCTGATCCGGGCGGCCTGAAATACCGCTGGTTGCTCAAAGCCGTGATTCCGCTCGGCTTCGCCATGCTCGCCGCGCAAGCTCTGGTCAACACCATCCGATCCATTCGCAGCCTCTTGCGGCCGGAGGGCTGAGCAATGGCAAGCTGGGCACTCGTCATGCTCGCGGTGGCAATCGTCGCGCTGATGATCGGCTATCCGGTCGCGTTTACGCTGGGTGCGGTTGCCATGGTGTTCGGCGCCGTGGCGCTCGGCCTCGACTTCTTTACGCTGCTGCCGTTGCGAATCTGGGGCATCGTGACGAATTTCACGCTGCTCGCAGTGCCCTTGTTCGTGTACATGGGGGTAATACTGGAGAAGAGCGGCCTCGCCGAGGAACTTCTCGAAACCATGGCCGCGTTATGCGGCCGCGTGCGCGGCGGCCTCGCATTTTCGGTGATCGTCGTCGGTGCGCTGATGGCCGCAACGACCGGCGTGGTTGGCGCGACGGTCGTCACAATGGGCGTTATCGCGCTGCCGGCAATGCTCAAGCACGGCTATTCGCCAAGTTTCGCGACCGGCACCATCGCCACCGCGGGCACGCTCGGGCAGGTCGTGCCGCCGAGTATCGTGCTGATTCTGCTGGCCGATCGCATCGGCGTGCCGGTCGGCTCGCTGTTCATCGCAGCGATCGTCCCCAGTACGATTCTGATTCTGAGCTACGTGATTTACGTTGGCATCAAAGCATGGCTCGATCCGGCCAGCGCACCGGTGATCGACGCCGCAACGGACGACCCCACCGGGCTCGCGCGTCGTGTCCTCAAAAGTCTGGTGCCACCGCTGGTGCTGATCATCGCCGTGCTCGGCTCGATTTTCTTCGGCATCGCCGCACCGACGGAATCGGCAGCCATCGGCGGCGTTGGCGCAATGTTGCTCGCCGCCGCGCACGGGCGATTGTCACTCGATAATGTTCGCCAGGCCGGGTTGCAGACGATGCAATTGACGAGCATGGTTTTCATTATCCTGATCGGCGCCACGGCATTCGGACTCGTGTTCAAAGGCATGGGCGGCGACCGCCTGGTCGAGGAGATTTTCAGGACTCTTCCGGGTCGCGAATGGAGCTTCCTCCTCGTGAGTCAGACGGTAATTTTCGTGCTTGGCTTTTTCCTGGATTTCGTCGAAATCTGCTTCATCGTCGTGCCGATACTCGCCCCGATCGCCTCGGCGCTCGGCCTCGACCTGTTGTGGTTCGCCATCCTGATCGCGGTCAACCTGCAAACGTCTTTCCTGACCCCGCCGTTCGGATTTTCCCTGTTTTATCTGAAAGCAGTTGCTCCGGCATCGATACGGATCCAGCAGATCTATCGAGGTGTCGCCCCGTTCGTACTCATGCAGCTGGCAACGCTTGCACTGCTCATCGCATTTCCCGATCTGGTCCGCTGGCTACCGGATCTGATGGATAGGCTGAACGGCTTCGGTTAAACCCGCTCCGGCTGCCGCAAGGTCGCGATCACCGGTGCCGTGTCCGGCGCCACGCCGTGCCACAACTCGAACGCGCAGGCGGCCTGTTCAACGAGCATCCCGAAACCGTCGGACACCGACGTCGCGCCCGCGGCAAGACACCAGTCGAGAAACACCGTACGCCCTGACGGCGTATACATCATGTCGTAACACCACGTGCGACTGCCAACCGCCGATTGCGGGATCGGCGGCACCGCGGCGCTAAGACTCAACGACGTTGCATTGACGATGAGGTCGAACGGCCCCGCCCCGGGCGTATCGAGGCGACATGCCCGGAGCGGGCCGAGATGACGAAAGCGGTCCGCGAGTTCGGTTGCGCGGGACAGCGTACGATTCGCAATGACGAGTTCGGCCGGCGCCGCCTCGAGCAGGTTCGGAATGACGCCGCGCGCAGCACCACCAGCGCCAAGCAACAGGATCCTCCGCCCCGCGAGCGGTACGCCGAGGTTTACGGCAAGATCACGAACCAGCCCGCGGCCATCGGTGTTGTCGGCAAGTACATGGCCGTCGGTGTGGACGACGATCGTATTCGCGGCGCCAGTCGCAGCGGCTGCGGGCAGGTGTCGCTGCGCGGCGGACCAGGCCTCCTCTTTCAATGGCACGGTGACATTGAGACCGCGACCACCGGCGGCAACGAATTCGGCCAGCGCCGCGGCAAATTCCCCGGCTACTACCTCGACCCGGGTGTAATACACGGCGGTGCCCGTTTGCTTGCCGAACGCCGTGTGGATTGCCGGCGAACGGCTGTGGGCTATGGGAGAGCCGACGACGCAGAAACCCGGCGCGTCGCCCGGGAAGGGTTCAAACCAGCGTGACATTGCGCACGGGCAAGCGATGAGGGAGCAGCAATTGTCGTCGCGGCAGCAGTGCGGTCAGCAAACTGGGCGCGCGCCCGCCGCCGCGTTCAGGCGTCTTCCGCCGGCGCCTGTTCCATCAGGCCGCCCTTGAGGCAAAAGGCCTGGAAACCGCGTTCGCTGAGCAGGAATGCGGCAGCGGAACTGCGGCGGCCCGTGTCGCAGTACACGATGTACGGCGTGTTCGCATCAAGCGAATCCACCTTCAGCCGCAGCATGAACAGCGGGATATTTTCGCTGTCGTTGATGCCGGTATTCGCGTGTTCGCTTTCAAGCCGGACATCGAGCCACTTGGCGCCATTGCGGACCATCTCCTGAGCTTCATCGAGTTCGAGCCAGCTCAGCATCGGTTCTTTCAGCAACGCATTGAAATCTTCTTTCGACAGGCGCATCAGGGTGCCGTCGGTGTCCATCGTCACGGTGGCGTTGCGCTTCGCCTCCGACAACAGCGCCTCTTCGCCGAACGCATCGCCGTCTTTCAATGTTGCAAGCGTCAGTTCGGAACCGGTTTTCGACGCGCGGGTGACTTTCGCCTTGCCGGTTTTGATGATGTAGTAATAATCGCCATCATCGCCCTGCTTCAGAACGGTCTCGCCCTTGCTCATCGGGACTTCCTGAATGCGCATGAACATCGCCTGGATGTTCGCCGGCGGTACCTGCAGAAAAGCACGCGACTGCAAAATCTTCGTCATCCAGTCGCCGTCGTCGGAATTGTCTTCCTCGACCTGGATTTCACTGACTTCGATGCCGGACAGTTGATCCCAGGTGAGCAGGATATCCAGCAGGTCGCTGTCAAAGCGGGTGATCTTGCAGGTCGTCTTCGCTTTCGCCGTATGCTTGCGTGGCTGCAGGTTTGCGAGCGGGTGCTTCGCCACATCGGTGCTGCCATTGATAATTTGCACCTGACCATCTTCGGCCGTCATTTCAACCTGGCCGTCGAGCAGGTAGGTGGTTTTGCGATCGAGGTCGCCGAGTTTGAAGATTGTCTTGCCGGCCGCGATTTCCTCGACGAAGGCCTTACCAGCGAGTTCCTGAAAGTTCTCTGCATTCAGTGCGTTGGGCGGAACCAACGTCTTTAGCACCGCTTTTTCTACAAGTTTACCGTCGGCCATGTTCGAGTCTGCTGCAGTTTCCGTGGTGATTGAAAACGATCGTCGCTTTCAGTTGTCGCCGACTTCCCCCAATGCTCGTAGCACTATTACAAGATTCGCGTAAGCGCACGAAAATCCTGGAAGTTCGGGAAAATCAACACCCTATTCTATGCATTCGCCCGAGCGAAGGAAAGTTGCGCCGGCATTCTGTATGAAAATTTAACCAAACGCCGAACGCCCCGATCGCAGACCCCAGCCAGCACTGGCGCAGGGTGTCACCCGCCCGGGTGCAGCCGGCCCCGGGCGGTTCAGTTTGCCCGGCGAGGGCCGGCCGCGGAATAGCGCTACAGCTGGTATCCGCGTTCGTCGTGTTCGCTCAAATCGAGGCCTTGTACCTCGGCTTCTTCCGTCACGCGCAGCGGAACTAATAGCGCTACGAGCTTGAGCAAGCCATAACTCACGATCCCGCACCAGGCCATCGTCGCGATAACGCCAATAGCCTGTACGCCAAGCTGCTGGCCCATCGTCACACCGTCCGCATAGCCGACACCACCGAGACTTTCGGCGGCGAATATGCCCGCGAACAGGGTGCCGAGGATCCCGCCGACACCGTGGACGGGGAAGACGTCGAGCGAATCGTCAATCTTGAGTGTCCGTTTGATGAACTGGGTCGCGAAATAACACAACACCCCGGCCGACAGGCCGATCACGAGTGCGCCGCCAGGACCCACGTAGCCTGACGCCGGCGTGATCGTGCCGAGACCGGCAACCATCCCCGTCACAATGCCGAGCACGCTCGGCTTGCCGTGCTTGATCCATTCCACCCCTATCCAGGCCAGTGATCCGGCCGCGGCGGAAATGTGCGTCACCAGCATCGCCATCCCGGCGTCCCCGTTTGCGGCCACCGCGCTGCCGGCATTAAAGCCGAACCAGCCCACCCACAGCATCGCCGCGCCGGTAACCGCCATGGTCATGTTGTGCGGCGGCATCGCCGTCGTCGGAAAACCACGCCGGTTGCCGAGCACAAGCGCGGCCACGATCGCCGCCACCCCGGCGTTGACGTGCACCACGGTACCGCCGGCGAAATCGAGCAAGCCCATATCGGCAAGCCAGCCGCCGCCCCAGACCCAGTGGCAAACCGGGGCGTAGACAAGCACCATCCACAGCACACTGAACAGCAGCACTGCGGAGAAGCGCATGCGTTCCGCAAACGCGCCAACGATGAGCGCGGGGGTAATAACCGCAAATGTCATCTGGAACATGACGAAAACGGATTCGGGCATGGTGCCGCTGAGCGTTTCGCGCGTGACGTCCGAGAGCATGAAATTGCCAAGCCCGATGAACTGGTTGAGCGAGCCGCCGTCACCGAATGCGAGCCCGTAACAGCCAACGATCCACAGCAGCGACATGAGACAGCAGATAGCGAAGCACTGCATCAATACCGACAGTGCGTTCTTTGTCCGTACCAGCCCGCCATAAAACAAAGCCAGGCCGGGCAGCGTCATGAACAGCACCAAAGCCGTCGATGTCAGCATCCAGGCCGTGTCGCCGCTGTCCAGGGCGTCGGCCCGCGCATTGCCGCACACTGCGAGCATGAGAAAAAATGACCCTGTCGAGCCCACTTGCTTTCGCATGGTTCCCCTCCCGAAACTACTGGACCGTTTTGCCGGCCCGTTATTTTTTCGCAGGCACCCGGCCATTGCGGCCGTCGCGCGCTGTCTCACGTAAGCATCGACATGCGGTCCACCGCCGCACCTTCGTCGCTGAGTGGTGACGCATTACAGCGCGTCTTCGCCGGTCTCCCCGGTGCGGATCCGAACGACTTGCAGCAAGTCCTGCACGAAAATCTTGCCGTCGCCGATAGATTCCGTATTCGCCGCTGCGCGGATCGTTTCGACAACCTCGTCGGCCTGAGCGCTGGAAATTGCCACTTCAATTTTGATCTTGGGCAGGAAATCGACGACGTATTCGGCGCCGCGGTACAGCTCGGTATGGCCCTTTTGGCGACCGAAACCTTTCAATTCGGTTACGGTCATGCCCTGGATTCCAATTTCGGACAGCGCCTCACGGACTTCGTCGAGTTTGAATGGCTTGATAATAGCGGTTACGAGTTTCATCGTTTATCCCCCGGTTCGATGGTGTGCGGGCGTTGCGGTGCCGACTTTATTCTTCGTTAAGGTTCGACCTGCCGTCAATGCTGCGCGATCTGATGTGCACCGGTTTCGGGCACCTGGACGCGCTGTGCCATCGGACGCTTTAATGATTGCGCTGCCGATTTGCATTGCGTCATCACAGATGGCCGGTTTAGTGCACACCCGATCCGGCGGGTGCTTCTATCCCGCGCGTGCGATCCGCCAACGGGATCCCGCTTACGCACTGGATTATTTCAGTGCGCGCGACGCTCCGCCAGTATTATTATCGTACCGCAAAAAAAAGGGGGCGCCTTGCGGCGCCCCCGGGTTGCTTGTTGTTTGCTTTATGCCGGCGCGACTAGCTCTGACCGGTAACGAACTCGGGATACGCTTCCACCCCGCACTCGCCCACATCGCAGCCAGCGTACTCTTCCTCTTCGGAAACGCGGATGCCCATGGCCATTTTGATCACGAACCACGTCAACGCGGAAGCGGCGAATACAAACACGAGAATCGTGCCGAGTCCCATCAACTGAGCACCGATCGTCGCATCATCGTTGGTCAGGCACACAGCCAACAAGCCCCACATGCCAACCACGCCGTGCACCGAAATCGCGCCCACCGGGTCATCGATTTTCATCCGGTCGAGCGTGACGATGGAGAATACGACCAGCACGCCACCGAGGATCCCGATCAGCGTTGCCATGCCCGGCGTCGGGGTCAATGGTTCGGCGGTAATCGCCACGAGGCCCGCGAGTGCGCCGTTCAGCGCCATTGTCAGGTCCGCTTTGCCGAACATAATCCGCGACGTGATGAGTGCCGCGACCACCCCGCCCGCGGCGGCAGCATTCGTATTCACGAACACCATGGCCACGGCATTCGCTTCACCGACATCGGAGACTTTCAGTTCCGAACCGCCGTTGAAGCCGAACCAGCCCAGCCACAGGATGAATGTACCGAGCGTTGCCAGCGGCAGGTTCGCTCCCGGAATGGCGTTGACGCTACCGTCGCTGCCGTACTTCCCTTTACGCGCGCCGAGCAGGAGAACACCCGCCAGCGCCGCGGTCGCACCAGTCAGGTGTACGACACCGGACCCCGCGAAATCGAGGAAGCCGTTCGCATCGAGAAAACCACCGCCCCACTTCCAGTAACCCTGAAGCGGGTAGATGAAACCCGTCATGACAACCGCGAACGCGAGGAACGCCCACAGCTTCATCCGTTCGGCAACAGCGCCGGATACGATCGACATCGCCGTGGCGACAAAGACCACCTGGAAGAAGAAGTCGGACAGCGCGGAATAGTAGGTGTCACCCCCGCTGGCGAGTACGGCCTCAGCCGTATTGTCGGCGCCGAGCATGAATGAAATGCCGGGCCAGACACTGTTCACCGCCTCGCCCGGGTACATGATGTTGTAGCCCATCAGCATGTACATGATGCATGCGACGGCATACAGCGAAATGTTCTTCGTGAGAATTTCAGCCGTGTTTTTGGCGCGAACAAGTCCGGCCTCCAACATGGCGAAACCCGCCGCCATCCACATGACGAAGGCGCCCATAACAAGAAAATAAAATGTATCGAGCGCGTATTTCAGCTCAACAACGGAAGCGTCCATTGAAGCACCCTCCTAGAGGTTTTTGAGATAAAAGTAGGTTTTGAGAATCGACCGGGACATGCGTATGCAAGTCCCTTCAGAGGGCTTCGGGACCGCTTTCACCGGTGCGGATACGCACAGCGTTGGCGAGGTCCTGAACGAAGATTTTGCCGTCACCGATTTTGCCGGTGCTCGTTGCGTTCGAAATCGCTTCGATTACGGCGTCGAGCTGATCATCATTGATCGCGATCTCGAGTTTCGATTTTGGCAGGAAATCGACGACGTATTCCGCGCCGCGATAGAGTTCCGTGTGCCCTTTCTGGCGCCCGAATCCTTTCACCTCAGTAACGGTGAGCCCCTGGATGCCAACCGCGGATAACGCCTCTCGCGCATCATCCAGTTTGAATGGCTTAATGATTGCGGTGACGAGTTTCATGTCATTGTGTCCCCTATCGCGCTGTGCGATTGAATTAGTCGGCGTTGAATTGATCATCGCTGATCAGGTAATTGGTACAGCGTCTATGCACGTGCTGTGCCACAATAAATTAACTGTTGTTATTCATGTGGTTAGCGGGAATTTATGACTACACGAAGTAGCTCGATCAACGACCTGCACTGGTTTGCACGCCCTGTTCTGGGTCGCGCCTCACGGCTGCGCACCGGTTCGGTGCGTAATGAACGGCGGCGCACCGGCCTGACTCGCAAGTCTGGTGCACCAGGACGCGACACGAGGGTTCCTCAGGGTTGCCGGCCGGGGCGGGTTTAATTTCACTGCGCGGGTGTGTAGGCTGCAGCCAGGGACGGCGTCGCGGAATGTCGGGCGACGCGGGCTGTCGCACCGGCCCAGTGACGGCTAGCAGCGTCAGTAACACGGAGTGAATGCCGTTGATCGAATTGAAGAAAATCGAAGAACTCGTGGACGGCATCGCGAAAGTCCTGCCGTCCGGCGGCACGCAACTGCGTGAGGAAGTGCGTGATAATGTCCGCATCGTGCTCGAATCCGCGTTCGCGCGGATGAATCTCGTGACGCGTGACGAATTCGATGCGCAAACCTTGTTGTTGCGCCGGACGCGCGAAAAACTCGAAGAACTCGAGCGGCTCGTCGCGGAACTCGAGAACTAGAGCGGCGCGAAATTTCCACGGCGACTATCCGCACGAGATTTCCCGCCGCCCCCGTCACGGAATGACGGGGTTATCGAACGATGTTGCAGGGAGCGCAACACATGGCCGTACCCATCGTCTATTCGCGGGCGAGCGTCGGGATCGACGCGCCGCTCGTCAGCGTTGAAACCCATCTTGCACCGGGCTTACCGGCGTTCAATCTCGTTGGCTTACCGGAGACCGCGGTGCGCGAAAGCAAGGACCGCGTGCGCTCGGCGATCATCAATTCCGGGTACGAATTCCCGACCCGCAGGATTACGATAAATCTCGCTCCGGGCGATTTGCCGAAACAGGGAACCCGTTTCGATCTTGCGATCGCGCTCGGCATTCTCGCCGCGAGCGGCCAGATTAACGAGCACAGCCTGTCCACGGTTGAATGCATCGGCGAACTCGCGCTTAACGGAGACCTCCGCCCGGTTGGCGGCGTATTGTCGGCGGCGTTGTCGTGCCGACGTGCCGCGCGCGCAATGCTCAGTGCGCCGGGCGATGATATCCAGGCCGCGCTCGTGCATTCGCTCGATGCCTACGCTGCCGCCACACTCGACATCGCCTGTCGCCACCTCAATGGCGCTGCGCCGCTGGCCGCCACCCCACCCAGCGTGCCGACCGTTCCCCGCGCCGGCAACTACCCCGATCTGGCCGACGTTCGGGGTCAGTACCAGGGCAAGCGCGCACTGGAAATCGCCGCGAGCGGCGGCCACAACCTGCTCATGCTCGGGCCGCCGGGCACCGGCAAGACCATGCTCGCCTCGCGCTTGCCCGGCTTGCTGCCAGCGCTGGAAGAAGACGAAGCGTTTGAGGCTGCCGCCATCCAGGCGCTTGGCGAACGGGGCTTTGTGCCGGAGAACTGGCGTGTGCGTCCATTTCGCAACCCGCATCATACGAGTTCCGCCGCGGCGCTGATCGGCGGCGGCACGATGCCCCGACCGGGCGAAGTATCGCTCGCGCATCGTGGGGTCCTGTTTCTCGACGAACTCCCGGAATTCGAGCGACGCGTACTCGAAGTTCTGCGTGAACCGCTCGAGACGGGGCTCGTCACGATCGCCCGGGCGGCGCGCAGTACGACATTTCCGGCACGCTTTCAGCTGGTAGCCGCGATGAACCCGTGCCCGTGCGGTTACCACGGTGATCCTTCCGGTCGCTGCGTGTGTACCCCGGAGGCGATCGGGCGTTATCGCCGACGGATTTCCGGGCCGCTTCTCGACCGTATCGATTTGCAGATTGAAATTGCACGCGAACGCGGCTGGCTCGATACGAACGACAAGGCGACGAACGAAACCACCGCTATCGCACGTGATCGGGTTCTGCACGCCCGCACGCTGCAGCAGCGGCGTCAGGGATGTCTGAACAGTGAACTGCAAAGCGAGGATTTGCAGCGCTATGCCGATCTCGATTCGGCGTCGCGCGATTTCATGCGGCAGGCATTCGAACGTTTCGACCTCAGCGCTCGCGCCTACCACCGGATAGTCAAAGTCGCGCGTACCATCGCTGATCTTGCGCGTGAGCCGCGTATCGGCCTGGCGCACGTTGCCGAAGCGCTGAATCTGCGCCGCCTTGATCGCAGCGGGCCGGGCGACAAGCCATGAACCCGGCAGCGCTGCCCCTTTGCCCCGATTGGGTGATTCGCTTACAGTGCATCCCGGCCCCGCACTGATACACCGCATGACAAGCAGCCCTTATGACATCCGCATCGACGTCGAGACGGCTTACATCGCCGAACAATCGTCGGTCGAGAACGATCGCTACGTCTTCGCCTATACGATCACGATCACGAACACCGGCACTGTCAGTGCCCGCCTCGTTTCGCGGCACTGGGTGATCACGGACGCAAAAGGTCATATTCAGGAAGTTCGCGGCGAAGGCGTCGTCGGCGAACAACCACACCTTGCCCCGGGGCAGTCGTTCACTTACACGAGTGGCGCGATGATCGAAACGGAAGTCGGCACGATGCACGGCAGCTACCAGATGGTGGCCGATGACGGCACGTCATTCGATGCCCCCATCGCCGCGTTCCGTTTGTCCATGCCCAACGTGCTGCATTAGGCCGCCGCGCTCCTGCACCGCTGGCGCATCCTGGCCATGGCAACCTACGCAATCGGCGACATCCAGGGTTGTTACGACGAACTCCGTGCCCTGCTCGATCGGATCCGTTTCGATCCCGCCGCCGATCGCCTGTGGTTCGTCGGCGACCTGGTTAACCGCGGTCCGCAATCGCTTGCGGTCGTCGAGTTCGTGCGCCAGCTCGGTGACGCGGCGGTCGTCGTGCTCGGTAATCACGACCTCCACCTGCTTGCCTGTGCGTACGTCGAGCGCTATACCCCGGGCAAGAAGGACACGTTCGGCGATGTTCTGCGTTCGCCGCGCGCCGACGAACTCAGCGACTGGCTACGCCGGCAGCCGCTACTGCACCGCGATCGCGAACTCGGCTACACCATGGTCCACGCGGGTTTGCCGCGGCACTGGTCTCTCGACGTCGCCGAAGCCTGTGCCGACGAAGTCGCCGCCGTGTTACGCGGCGAGAATGCCGTCGCGTTCTTCGAAAAGATGTACGGCGACCAGCCCGACAATTGGGATCCCACGCTCACCGGCTGGGAACGCTTACGCCTGATCACGAATTACCTCACCCGGCTCCGTTACACAGCCGCCGACGGCCACATCGATTTCAAATTCAAAGGCCCGCTCGGCACCCAGCCGGACACGCTCGCACCCTGGTATGAATACTACGAATTGCCGGCGACACGGGAGGCGATTGTGTTCGGCCACTGGTCTGCCTTGCACCTGTCACGCGAACAAATGCGCAAGATGCGCATCTTTGCGCTCGATACGGGGGCCGTGTGGGGCGGCACACTGACTGCAATGCGGCTCGAAGATCAGGAATTCTTCGATGTTGACTCGTCCGTGGCGCTGCCAATCCGGGATTGATCAGCGGATATTGCGGATGCGCTCGAGCACCACGAAGCTGTAGTCGTAATCGTTTGCTTCATCGGCCTCATGGCGCTCGCGCGCAAGTTCCCGCCAATCATCGCGGTCGAGAGGGGGGAAGTGCGTATCGCCGCTGATCTGCGCGTGCACTTCGGTCAGAAAGATCCGCTCAGCGCGGGGCAATGCCGCGGCATACAGCGACGCGCCACCGATGACCATGATTTCCGTCGCCTGGTGCGCAACATCGAGCGCCTCATCGAGGGAAGCCGCGAGGCGACACCCTGTGGCAGGATAATCCGCTTGCCGCGTGACGACGATATTCAGCCGGCCCGGTAATGGCCGTCCGATAGACTCGTGGGTTTTCCGACCCATCACGAGGGGATGCCCAAGTGTGGTGGCCTTGAAGTGCCGCAGGTCTGCGGACAAGCGCCAGGGCAAATCCCCATCGCGTCCGATCACATCATTGTCGGATTTCGCGACGACGATATTTATCCGCATGCGAATCCGGGGAGCTCGCGTCCCGCTTGCGTGACGATCACGGACTGCTCAGACCGCAATCGGCGCCGCGATGCTCGGTTGCGCATGGTAATCGCGCAATTCGAAATCGTCATAGGTGAAATCAAAGATCGAACGTACCGCCGGATTCAGATGCATCGTCGGCAGCGGCCCGGGCAAACGGGCAAGTTGCTGGTCGGCCTGTTCGAGGTGGTTCAGATACAGATGCGCATCGCCCAGCGTATGCACGAAATCCCCGGGCTTGTAGTCGCAGACCTGCGCGATCATCAACGTCAGCAGTGCATATGAGGCGATGTTGAACGGCACCCCGAGGAACGCATCGGCGCTGCGCTGATATAACTGGCACGACAGCCGTCCGTCGGCAACGTAAAACTGGAACATTGCGTGACACGGCGCGAGCGCCATGTCTTCAATTTCGCCGACGTTCCATGCACTGACAATATGGCGGCGGGAATCCGGGTTCGTTTTCAGCGCCTCGACAACGTCGGCAATCTGGTCGTGCACGCGACCGTCCGCGCCGCGCCACGAACGCCACTGCACCCCGTATACGGGACCGAGGTCGCCGTCCTCGTCCGCCCATTCATCCCAGATTGTCACGCCATGCTCGTGCAGATAGCCGATGTTTGAATCGCCGCGCAGGAACCACAGCAATTCGTGCAGGATCGATTTCAGATGCAGCTTTTTCGTCGTCAGCAAGGGAAACCCGTGCGCAAGATCAAAGCGCATCTGATAGCCGAACGTGCTCAGCGTGCCGGTGCCGGTGCGATCATTTTTCGCCACACCGTGCTCGCGAATATGCCGCAATAAGTCGAGATAAACCTGCATGTCCCTACCCTGTCCGTATGTCGGTTCGTGAGCCTGCCAGCATGAGGATGAACAACCCGCCGATCACCATCGGCAAGGACAGTATCTGGCCCATGGTCACCCAGCCGAAAGCGAGATATCCGATGTGTTGGTCGGGTTCGCGAACGAATTCGATGCCGGCCCGCATGATGCCATAGGCAAGCAGAAACGTCGCCGAGACGGCGCCGGTTCGCGTGCTGCGCGCGGCCACGAAGCGCAGGATGAAAAACAGCACCACACCTTCGAGCAGGGCTTCGTAGAGCTGCGAGGGATGGCGCGCAATGCCCCCCGCAGCCGGGTGCGTGAACAACACGCCCCAAGGCAGCGTCGTCGGTGCACCCCACAGTTCCTGGTTGATGAAATTCGCGATGCGGCCAAAAAACAACCCGACGGGTACAACCGGCAGGACGAAATCCGTGACCGCGAAAAACCGCCGCCCACGTGACCGGGCGAACAGCGCCATCGCGACGATGAATCCGATAACGCCGCCGTGAAACGACATGCCACCCCGCCATACCGCGAGGATGCTGAGCGGGTTCGCTGCGTAATCGGCGAAATTGTAGAACAGCGCATACCCTATCCGTCCGCCGAGCACAGCGCCGATCGCGGCAAAGAACACGACGTCGGCGACATCGTCCCGCGACCACTGCGATCCGCTGCGCATGGCCGCCCGCCGCAATAGCCACCAGCCCAGCGCGATACCGGTCAGGTAGGCGAGCCCGTACCAGTGGATCGCGATTGGTCCGAGCTTGATGGCAACAGGATTAATGGTCGGGAAGGGCAGCATGGCAGGCCGGGAATTCTAGCACGCCCCCGTGCGCATTCCCGCGAGCCGATCGCCTAAGCGGCGTCCCGGCCCGGAGTCACGTAACCGCCCCTGCTGTGCGCAGCGAAGCGGGGTGACGCGCGGGTCGGTCAAGGCGGTGACGGCTTTCGGAGCCGGGCGGTTTCGGATCCGGCGGCGCATCTCTAGAATAGGTGCCAACCGTCATGCTGACCGTCCGCTTTTCCACGCGACCTTACCCGCCATAACGTCATCTTTTGGAAACTGCCCATGAACGCGCTCGCCGGAGAGACCAGTCCCTACCTGTTGCAACACGCCGATAATCCGGTCGATTGGTACCCCTGGGGGCCGGAAGCGCTGGCAAAAGCCGCGCGTGAAAACAAACCGATCCTGCTGTCGATAGGCTATTCCGCCTGTCACTGGTGCCATGTTATGGCGCATGAATCGTTCGAGGATCCCGACACCGCGGCGGTGATGAACGAAGGTTTCGTCAACATCAAGGTCGACCGCGAAGAGCGTCCGGATCTCGATAAAATTTACCAGACCGCCCAGTACCTGCTCACGCAAAATCAGGGTGGCTGGCCGCTGACGATGTTCCTCACCCCGGACGACCGGATCCCGTTCCTCGGTGGCACATATTTCCCACCGGAGCCGCGCCATGGACTCCCGTCGTTTCGCGATCTGCTGCAACGTGTGCGCACCGCCTACGCCGAACGCGAGGGCGACATCCGTGCGCAGAATACCGAGGTTATCGCCGCCCTCACGCAGCTGCAGGCGCACGCGGCGGTACCCGGCGACCACCTCGACGATACGCCGCTCGCGGCCGCGCGTGAACAGGCTGCGCGCGCATTCGATAATCGACTCGGCGGCTTCGGCCGCGCGCCGAAGTTCCCGCATCCGACGAGTCTCGAACGTTTATTACGTGACCATG
Organism: Gammaproteobacteria bacterium; assembly: GCA_965216305.1. Lineage (GTDB taxonomy): Bacteria > Pseudomonadota > Gammaproteobacteria > UBA11873. The sequence goes on from OZ244144.1 coordinate 3,546,729, forward strand.
CGCGCAGCGACGGCACGGATGAACATGCCTTGCACATGGCAACGTTTACGTTGCAGCGCATGGCCGACGGTGGGCTCTACGACCAACTTGGCGGCGGTTTCTACCGTTACTCCACGGACAATCAGTGGATGATTCCGCATTTCGAGAAAATGCTCTACGACAACGGGCCCCTGCTCGCGCTGTACGCAGAGGCCTGGCAGATCACCGGTAATGCGCGTTTCGCCACCGTCGTCGACGAAACCATCGCATGGGTAACACGCGAAATGACCGCGCCCACCGGCGGCTTCTATTCGAGTCTCGACGCCGATTCCGAAGGCGTCGAAGGGCGCTTTTATGCGTGGCAGAGCGACGAAATCGAACGCATCATCGGCGCCGAGGCGTACGCCCCGTTTGCGCGGCGCTTCGGACTCACGCGCGAGCCGAATTTTGACCGCAACTACCATCTCCATGTTGTGGCGCAGTACCACGAAATTGCGAATGTCCTCGGCGGCGATCCCGCAGAGCATGAAACACGGGTGGAAACGGCACGACGACAATTGTTTGCGGCCCGCGCGCAGCGTGTACGACCGGGACTGGATGACAAGATCCTCACATCCTGGAACGCACTCATGATCAAGGGGCTCGCGATCGCCGGTGAAATATTCGATCGCAGTGACGCGATCGACGCCGCGCAGCGGGCCATCGATTTCATCCGCGAACAGCTATGGCGCGATGGCCGCCTGCTCGCCACCTGCAAGGATGGGCATGCGCATCTCGGCGCCTATCTCGACGACTACGCGTTCCTCCTCGACGCATTGCTGCATGCACTGGCGGCGCGTTGGCGCAATGAAGATCTCGAATTCGCCATTGCACTCGCTGAATGCCTGCTAACGCATTTCGAAGACCACGAGGCTGGCGGCTTCTTCTTCACTGCCCATGACCACGAAACCCTGATTCTGCGCACGAAACCGTTCGCCGACGACGCGTTGCCGGCGGGCAACGGAGTTGCGGCAACGGCGCTCGCGCGCCTCGGTCACTTGCTGGGCGAGATGCGTTATCTCGACGCGAGCGCGCGCACCGTGCGCGCGGCGTGGGAAGCCATCTCCGCTGCGCCGGGCGCGCACAATGCCTTGCTGCAGGCGCTGGAGGAGTACCTCGCGACAAGCGAAATAGTCATCATCCGCGGCAAGCCGGCGGATATTCGTCGCTGGCAGCGCGCTGCTCATCACAGCTACCGCCCCGGCCGCCTGTGTTTCGCCATCGCGGACGACGTTTCCGCATTGCCTGGCCTGCTCCGGGAACGTCGCGCGCTTGGCGACACGACGGCCTACGTCTGCCAGGGGCAGCACTGCCTTGCGCCCGTCACGGATTTCGACGCGCTTCAACACGCGCTGGCGTGAGCGGCTTGATTCGCGCCCGTGAGTATTGTGCCCGCGCCCGGATCCGGCCTCGCGACGGCGGCCCCTGCCCGCTTTGCGATCGCTGGCCGTATTGCGCGCGGAACGCGTAAGCTGCAAAGCCGTCGGCAGCGGGGCTTAGTTGCGCCTCGCCGCCGCGCGTACGCGTCGGCGTTCGGGGCGCGTGCTGAACCGCAGGCGTTTGTTTGTTAGTTGCGGTGTATGGCGGCGCGCCGGCGGCCGCACAGGAGCGCCAGCGAGGGCAGCAACAGGTACAAAGCCGCGGGGATCGGCACCGCCGTCACCGTTAAACGGACGAAGTCGGCGCCAACCAGCACCGCGAACGTCCGTCCGTCGAAGACCGGCAGGATCTCCTCGGAAAATGCCCCGGCGACGGTAGCCGCGAGGACGATATCGAACGTGCTGCCAAGCGCCGGCGCGTAGCCGTCAAGCAGACTGATATCCAGCACGCCGTCGACCAGGGCATCGCCGGTTATATCAAGCACGTCGAACCCGGTGGCGCTGATATCGATGAACAGCGTACCGCCGAAGATGGCGTTGGCGTCGATATCCCAGGTGGTCGTCGGGGTTGCGGCAGTGCCCGGCGCAATTTCCGCAGCGGCGAACGCTCGCATGTCGCCGGCAGTGAATGAACCGACGCCGTCCAGGCGTCCGTCGACGATGTTGATACCACCCACCGTCGCGATCAGGGTTCCGCCATTCAGCGCGGTCTGGCCACTTAACTGCGCGAAATGACCGGCCGACACGACGGCGCCGGCATCGATGTGCAAGCTGCCGCTATTTTCCAGCACCCCGGCCACCTCGACACTGCTGCCCGCGCCCGTAACTGAGGTCAGCCCGGTGGTCGCGTTCACGAAGGTGGTTGTGGTGAGAGCGGCTTGCGCATCAACTGCAATCTCGCCGCTGTTCACAACGCTGCCGGCCGTGACCGAAGATGCAGCCGAGATCGAAACGGTGCCGGCGTTCTGAAAATTGTTATCCAGTTCCACCGACGTCGTCGGCCCCTCGATGGTGACCGTGCCGGTGCTCTTGTTCGTAATACTCGCCGTCACGATCGCGGCCCCGCTCGACACTGTCAGCGATCCACCGGTGCTGATGCTCAACGCTTCGAGCGCGCCACTTGCGGCGACGCTGACGTTGCCGTCGTTCTCGAGGTTGTCGGTCAGCACAAGCCGGCTGGCCAGATCATGAATATCGATACGGCCCGTTGACGCATTGTCGATCGATTCGAGTGTTACTGCAGCGCCACCGAACACTTCGAACACATTACCGTTATCGATACTGACGATATCCGCCGTTGCGTTTGCCTCCGCGGTCAAGGTGCCGTCGTTCGTTATATTGCCGTTAATGCGGAAGTTTGTTGTTACGCCGCTCAAAGCGACCGATCCGCCCGTCGCATTGATCATGCTGTTCGCTTCGACGAGACTCTCATCAACCGTTACGGCACCCGAATTCGTAATACTTTCGGCCATCGCGCTGGCCCCATTGCCGACGGCGAACGTTCCGTGGTTCGTAATGTCGCCAAGAATTTCAACCGCCGTGCCGGCATCATCGATGCGCGTTTGCGCGCCCGTAGTCGTTGCCAGTGTTTCACTCGCAACGGCGCCGCCGGTATTGATCTCCAGCAAGGAAAAGTTCGTCAGGTTGCCGACGTTCGCCGTTGCCGATTCCGACACCGTCACCGCGCCATAATTGTCCAGATTAATGACCACCGACAACTCGCTCGCGCCGCCGCTGACACGGACGTCACCGGCACTGTCGTTGATCAGGGAGTTCGATTCGAGACGGCCGCCGGCAGTGATGATGTCACCTTCGTTGAAAAGCAAGCTGAAGATGTCGAGCAAGCCCCCGCTGACCATCAGTGTCGCCGCGTTGTGCACACTCATCGCCTCGTTCGCGAGGCCGCTCGAACTCACAACGACGGCACCGCCAATCGTTACGTCATCGGCCACCCCCGGGGTTGCTCCCGACGACCATTGGGTGCCATCTTCCCAGTTGCCGTCCGCGCCGATCCAGTCGACGGGCCCGAGCGCAAGCGCGGCAAAAGGCGTGAACATGAGCATAGCGATAGCCGCGCGCGCGCAGCGTTGGACGTTCGTAAAACCCGTTTTCGACATAACCATAATCTTACTTCCTGGTGCCACGGAACGCGCAGCGCAATGCGGTAAAATTCACCATTGATGACAATGATCGGCCACGCGCGGCTGTTCTTGCGCGGTTTCTGCCATGCGGGCTGTCATCAACCCGTATTTCAGCCGGATCCGTCTGTTTCATCCGCCGACCTGGCCGCCCGCGCTCGCCCACACCGTGCCCGAAACCTGAGCTCCCGGTGCGATCGCAATCTGCGGCGCGGAAACCGTCGTTGGTTGCGCCGGCGTGCCGATAACGCAGCCGGTGCCAATGCGGATACCGCGCTCGGAGATCACCGGCCCCTTGATGCGGCAATCGGCCTCGATTTCGATCAGGCCGGCGCACACGAGCGATCCCCGGATCACCGCCCCCCGACCGATACGCATGGATTTTCCCGCTTTCGTGTCACCCATCACTTCGACCCCGCTACCACACGTCAGCGCGCGTTTCGCGATGAGGTGCTTTTCAACCCGAACATGGTCGGGAATCGAAAGCGTAGCGGTCGCTTTCAGTGTCTCGCTATCAATGGACTGCAGCGGCTCGGATGGGTTCCAGTGTTTGCGCGTTGGCGGTTCGGCGAGGTGTCGTGCGACAGTGCTGTCCGGGGCGAAGCGAATCACCGGTGAGCTGATGCGTTCGAACTCGCAGTCGGCTCCGAGCGTAACGCTCTGGTCGGCCGAGAGTCGACCGAGCAAACGACTGCCGTTGCCAACGGTCACCGCGCTGCCGGCATGCAGCCAGCGCACCACGACAGATTCGTTGCCGAGCGCGATATCGCGTTCAGCATACAGAGCGCGATACGCCGTGCGATCGCCCGTGGTCAGATCACCGCAACAGTAGACTTCCTCTTCATAGACCATGTCGCCGGGCAGGAACATGCTGCTGGTGCCAATCAGCACCCGGTTGATGCGGCGCGCCTTGATTTCGTCCGCAGAGAATTCCGGTGCGGGCGTGGCGCCGAGGAAACTGACCGGTTCATCGATATGCCACACCGCATTGAACGGGGTCGGCGGGTTGTCGAGTTCAATTCCGTGGTCGTCGAAGAACGTGTTGACCTGGGTGCGGAACGAGGTCGCAAAATGACGAATACTCGTATCCTGCTCGCGCACCACCCGCAACGGTTCCGCATCGGTCTTGGCATACCATTCGAGCAATGCGGGGACGAGCGTCAACAACAGCATCAACAGCGTAATCGTGAACAACAAGAAAATCTGCACGGTGGCGGCCATCAGCGTCGGTAACGCCGCGTTTTCGCCCATCGCACCTCGCGATCGAGCAGGTAGTCGACAAAGATGAGACCGAAACATGCGCGCGTGATGTTGATCAGACTGACCAGGAAATTGAAAAAGTTCAGCGGCAGCAAACGGACCCGATTGCCGGACCCGTCGAGATGCAACGCCGCGGCGATTTCGAAGAACGCGGCAAAGTTGCCCATCGCGCCGAAACCGACGAAGACGAATGTCACAACACCTACACTTGCGAGCGTCTGCTCGCCATTGAAGTACAGCAACAGGGCACACACCCAGCCGGCGAGCAACAGGGGTGCAACGGCATAGACGCCGAGCAGCAGCAGCGCATCGAGACGTTCTATCAATCGCACGTGCGGCGTTCGCAGCAGGGCCCAGGCGTAACGGAACGCCGCCTGATTATGGCCCTTGGCCCAGCGCATGATCTGACGGTTACGCTCCTGCCAGTTTTCCGGGACTTCCTCGTAGCACTCGGAGCGGTTCTCGTAGACTGTCTTGTAGCCGTTCAGCAGCAAGCGATAGGTCAAGTCCGTATCTTCTGCGAGCGCGTCCTCACGCCAGCCACCCACCTGTTGCAACGCGCGCACACGCGCGCCACCGACGGATCCACCGTACTGCGGTACGAGTTGCAGGTTCATACGGGCCTGCTGATCAACCTGGTAGCCGCCAGCGCGTTCGAGATCCAGCAATCGCGTGAGCAGGTTAGTGCCCGTATTGTGCGGCACGACCCGGCCCATGACCGCACCTACCTCGGGATCGAAAAACGGCGCCGCGAGTTGCTTCAGCAGGCCGCGTCCCGGCACGTAATCGGCGTCGAAAAGTATGACGATGTCTTCATCGACGTGCTCGGTGGCGTACCGAATCACGGCGGCCTTGCCCTGCGTTCCCGACTCGCGTTGCAAGGGGTAGATCAGGTGGGGGAAATCACGGTGAAAGCGGCAGATGATGTCCCAGGTACGATCATCGGAACGGTCATCGATCGGAATTATCCGCAAGCGATCAACCGGGTAATCCACGTCCACGAGCGCGCCAAGTGCGTTGGCGATGACCGCTTCCTCATTGTGCGCCGGGATCAACACCGCGAGACGCGGCCAGTCAGCAACATCAACGTCCAGATACGGGTGGCGCTGGTGGCCGAACAAGCGGTTCAGGGTGAAGATCAGGTGTCGCAGCATGAAGATCGCGAGAACCACGATGATCGCGCCGAGTATAAGCTTCGGCACGTATAACGCTGTATGCGGTACGACGGCTGTGCTGTCGCCGGACACAACCGCGGCAAATACCGCCGCACCGCCATAGAACGCGAGGGCGAGCGGCCCGAGCACCAGCACTGAACGGGTGATAAATCCATTGGCGAAACGTCGGCGATTCACTGACATGGCTATTGCCGCAGCTGCTCCCAACTCATACCCCAGCCGTAGATCGCGATGATGATGACCATGATTGGCAACGCACCGAAAATCGCGAAAAGGATCGGCATATACAACACGGAATGGGATGACATCATCACGATGTGACAGGCGTACAAGTGCGGGGTGAACAGGAACACCATGCCGAGCATGAACAAGGTCAGGCCGACTTTTCTCCCCAGCGAGAAATTGAGCGGGTAATAAGCGACCATCAGGATCAAGGGGATCATGACAAGTAGCATGAGCGCGACTTCGAGACTGCCGGAGACATGTCCGCCGATCGTGTAGGGAAACGCTGTGGGCGAAAAATAGAACGTCGCAATTGCGCACAGGTGAATCATGCCGATCGCCCATATGAGGTAGGCAACGGGCAGAAACCGGCGCAAGCAGATATAGGCGACGAGCATCGCGGCAATTGCCAGTGCAAATGAGCTTGCCAGCGTGTCGTAACCCGGGAGCGGACTCGGGAGTTTCAGTTCGGGAACCGAGTAGCGGAATACCCTGGCGGCCAACGCCGGGCGCATCGATACCGCAATCTCGATCCCGGTGCTCTTGCACCAGAACGCAATAATGTTCGCCCATGCCTGCGTGATGATGTTGCGCGAGCAAATCACCAGTGCGAGCGCGGCAATCGTAAGCCCCAACGGATGCACGATGCTCGACGTCTGTACGTCGAGGCTGCGCAATGCGCGGTGGCGTCTGATCAGACGCCCGGTGTGACCGCGGTAACGCCAGCGCACAACGAGCTCGCGCGCCGTGTTACGAAAGCGCCGCCCTCTAGAATTCTTTGAAGAATCCGAGCTCGAAGCCATTCTGGTCGTAAACGTCACTGGAATAGTGTTCCGCGGCAACATTTATACCCCATGTCTTGCCGATCCATTCACGCCAGGTTGCGCGAATCGAATGGAACGGGAAGTCGATCATCTGAGTCGTTTCGTTCACCGCCTGGTACGCCTGATCACCGAATCCGCCGCGCAGTGACACGATTCTTCGTTTGTCGTTTACGTAAGATGCCGCCACATAGCCGGACGTGGAATCAACCGATCCCGGGTTACTGATATTCAGCTGAAAACCGCCCTGCAGCACGATCGCCTGCTCGAAGTAATAGATCCCTTCGACGTAAAAGCGGGTGTCCTCATGCACATCCTTGGCATCGAAATACCCGCCGCCCACCGTGGTAACGAGACGCTTGTCCGCGAACCATCGACGACTGACAGCGCCATCCACCCGTACCTCCGGAAAGAAGAATCCCCCGGCGCTACCCGCAACCGACAGTTGGGTAAACCAGCGCTCGGAGAACTGGTGGATATTACCCGCCGTAAACTGCGTGCCCTCGTCGCCGAATCGATCGAGCCGGGTCAGATCAAGCGTGAAATCATCAGTAGCCCCAGCGTCGTAAAACATGCGCAGGTATTCGCCATGGGTGTCCGCGAAACCGTCCGTTACGTCGTAATAGATGCCGCCACCGTCAATGCTGCTGTCGCCGGCCCGGCCCTGGCAGCAGTAAAGCACGGCGATGATGAGCGCGAGGCAGCGAACTATCGCGCGCGGACGCAAGCTCAGACACCGACGCAGACCTGAGGGCGTCCGTGAGGGCGGCGGGAAGCATGTGTCTGGCATGGGCGCAGTCATAGCAATATAATTATAACTTACTTTATATTAATAACTTAATATGCTGTTTTAATTAAATTCTTCCGCTTATATCTTTCTTCCCAGCAATACGGCGTCAAGACCGGATCGAGGTGCTTCGGGCCCGCGGCAAGCCTCGCGATCCCCGCCCTGCACCGAATCTCCCGGTCCTCGTACGCGTGTACACGTCGCCGCGAGGCGATCGCGGGATCGCAAACGATCGTTAAACCGCCGGTTAGCGGCGCGAACTGCTTACAAAGTCAGCGCGAGGTCGTCGACAATGAGCGGAAAAGCGTGGTGGCGACTCCTCACCCCGCGACAAGCAGGAGAGGTTGATGATTCATACAAGAGCGCGTCTCGTCGCTGGTGCGGCCCTGTTGCTGAGCACGCTGGCACACGCCACGTTCGCCGCCGGAATCGAGTATGTCATCCACATCAGCGTCGATGGTTTGCGTCCCGACGCGATAACGACACTCGGTGCAGGTAACGCGCCGAATTTTTTTCGCCTGCGCAGCGAAGGTGCTTTTACCGATAATGCGCGAACGGACGCCGAGTTCACGAACACCCTGCCGAACCACACATCGATGCTTACCGGGCGCAGCGTTAACGGCACCAGCGGACACAACTACACCGGTAATGGTTTGCCCGCGCCGACGACGACACTGCACACCACAATAGGCAGTTACGTCGCGAGTGTTTTCGATGTCGCGCACGACCACGGGCTGTCGACGGGCCTGTATGCGAGCAAGGACAAGTTCATCATCTATGAGCAAAGCTTCGACGCCGCATCCGGCGCGCTGGACGTCACCGGCACGGACAATGGCCGCGACAAGATCGACAGTTGGGTCTACGACAGCGATACCGCGGCCCTGGTCACCCGCTACCTCGCCGATATGGCGAACACACCGTATAACTACAGCCTGCTGCATTTGCGCGATCCGGATTCCGCCGGGCACGGCAGCACCTGGGACCTGACCCCGGGCAGCGCCTATCTCACCGCTGTAACCGCGGTCGATGATCTGCTCGGGGAAGTGCTGGGCCAGATCGAAAGCGATCCGCGCCTTGACGGCAAGACCGCGATTGTTCTCACCGCCGATCACGGCGGTCGTCTCGGCACGCACGGGCACAGCCCGGATAACGATGCCGAGAACTACGCGATCCCGTTTTATGTGTGGGGTCCCGGGATAGCCGGTGGCACCGATCTCTACGCGTTAAATCTGTTCACGCGGACCGATCCCGGCACATCCCAACCCGCGTACACCGATTCCGGCCAGCCGATCCGCAATGCGGACAGCGGCAACCTCGCACTCGATTTGCTCGGGCTCGGGCCGATCCCGGGCGCCACCATCAATGCGAATCAGAACCTTGCAGTTGCCGTCGTACCCGTACCCGCGGCGTTGCCGTTGCTGTCCGGTGCCTGGCTCACCGTATGCTGGCTTACCCGGCGCCGGCGTTACACGCCAAGCTTGTCGCGCGCACGCTGGATACCACCACGGTAGACGCCCTCTATCAGCGCTACCACCTGGTCTTCGGGTGCGCCCGCGGGCTCGAATTCGCCCGTCCAGTCGACCTCGGCCGCCCCGGAACCCGCAGCGAGGACGGCGACCGTTGCGGAATAGTTTTTCACCGGCAAGGGACAGTCGTTGATGATCGCATAACGGAATGTGCGCGCGGCATCGTCGTGACTCTCCAGCCGTTCGATTATCTCGCCACCACCGTTCAGCGTAATCGTGCGCACCGCGCCAATACCCTCGCCTTCGAGCGTACAGCCGGCGATCATGTCGTTCGGTTCGATCCCGCCGAAATCGCTCAGCACGCGCCACACATCATCCGCCGACGCCGCCACTTTCTCTTTGATATTGACTGTAGTCATCTCGCCTCCCGATTCTGTCGTTGATTCTTGTAAACCATGCGCCCGGTTGTCCGGGCGTCCTCACATCGTACCCGCGTCCACTTCGATCGTACCCGACACATCAACCGTAACCGTCTGTACGCCGGCCTCGATTGCGGGCGCGGACGCCGCTTCCATCTTCGCCACCCGGGCTGCATACACAACCGGTTGATGTCCGCCGCTCTGAGTATTGATATGCAGCTGTACGATACGGTAAGTCTTGCGCCCGAGATCACGGGCGACCAGATCCGCGCGACGCTTGAATTGCTCGAGCGCGGCGCTCGTCAGCGATTCTTCGACGGCATCGCGCGCGGATTTTGATACGGCGTAATTGATCGACCCAATCGACAGCTGTTCCTGCAACTCGCCGATCAATTCACCGATCGCATCCGCGTCCTCGCTTTCGAGCCGGATCGACTGGCGCGCACGCCAACCGGTGACGACATTCTTCGTGTACACGGGCGAGGTGTTGTATTGCGTGGTCTGAACCTTGATCCCGGCTTTGCCTTTGGCCTTGTCGAGCGCCCAGCGCACGGCTTCGTTCACAACCTTCGACACGTCCTTCTGGCGCTGCGCCTGGTGCTCCGCGAACAATACGGCAACGAGCGTATCGTTCTCGACTTCCTGTTCGGCGCTCGCGCTGAGCGACACCCGATCGTAAGTCGGATCGTTATCATGTGCCCAGACTAGCGTCGCCGACGCGCACAGAACCAGCGTAAATAACAAGTTTCGTAACATTGCCATGACCTCCTTTTCCGCGGCGATAACGCGGGGTTAATGCGAGTTTAGTAAACGCCGCCGCAGTGATTCCACGGCGCGGTTAGTCCGACCCGGCAAGCTGGCGTGCGGTCCCCTCGATCAGGCGCCACGCCTGGGCAACATGGGATTCGGCGGTATGCGTCTGACCGATACACAGGCGCAGACAATACACGCCGCCTACCGTCGTGTGCGAGAGAAACAAGCGACCACTGCGGTTCAGCTTATCGACGAGGGCGCGGTTGAACTTATCGCCGGCACGGTGCCTGAAACACACGAGATTCAGCCTCGGCGGCGCGACGATTTCAAAGTCGTCCGCAGCGCGTATCCAGTCAGCGAAACGTGCCGCGAGCCCGATATGTTCGCGAATGTGATGTTTCAAGCCCTGTACGCCGTAAAAACGCAAGACAAACCAGAGTTTCAAAGCACGAAAGCGCCGCCCGAGCGGGATCTGCCAGTCGCGGTAGTCGATCACATCGCCGGACTCCGTCGCCTGATTGCGCAGGTATTCCGGCAGGATAGTCAGCGTTTGCGTCAGGGTTTCGCGGTCACTCACGTAAAAGCAATCGCAATCAAAATTCGTGAACATCCACTTATGTGGATTGAAACAATAACTGTCGGCGTGATCGAGCCCGAGGTGCAGGGAACGATATTCCTCGCAAATCGCGGCGGTGCCGGCCATCGCCGCGTCGACATGCAGCCACACGCGTTCGCTTTCGCACAACTCACCGATCTCCGGGATCGGGTCGACCGCGAGCGTTGATGTCGTACCGACTGTGGCGCAGACGAAAAACGGTATCAGACCTGCCGCACGATCCGCGGCAATCGCACTCGCGAGCGCGTTCGGGTCCATCGAGAGATCATCACGCGTGGGGATCTTGCGCAAATTATCGAGCCCGATCCCGGCAATTGCACAGGCCTTTTCGACCGATGAGTGGGTTTCCGTCGAGCAGTACGCAATCAGGCGCCCGTTTGGTCCGCTGCGCTTGGCCTGAAACCGGGTCGCGCGTTCGCGCGCCGCCAGCAATGCGCACAGGGTCGCGCTCGACGCGGAATCCTGGATGACGCCGCCGCCGGTGCCACGTGAGGTGAATTTCGCCGGCAGCCCGAGCATTGTGGCGATCCAGTCGAGGACGCGGGTTTCGAGTTCCGTGCACGCCGGGCTCGTCAACCACAACATGCCCTGGACGCCGAGCCCGGCGCTCAGTAGTTCGCCGAGGATCGACGGGCCGGATGTATTCGCGGGGAAGTAGGCGAAAAAATTCGGCGATTGCCAGTGAGTTATTCCGGGCAGGATGTCGCGCTCGAAATCCGCCATGATGTCCGTGAATTCTTCGCCATGCTGTGGCGCGGATAGTGGCAGCGCGTTTGCAACTTCTCCTGGCGCGAGAGGCGACAACACCGGATATTGCTCGACATTGGCCGCGTAGTCCGCAAGCCAGTCGATCAATGCGTGACCCTGACGCCGGAATTCCTCCGGGCTCATATGAAACCCGGCGTTCTCGTTATTTGACATGCCTGATTACTACTTGCCCCGGCACGGGAAATTGCAGCGGTGTGGACGGGCCTGGCCCCGATGCTGACGGCATTGCCGCCACCACGACGCGTCGCCGCTGTGCCGCAGGCGGCGACGGTCGTGGTTTTGAAGCGGCTGTGGCAGGTTTACAGACTGCTCAGTACGTTCTCGGCCGAACTTGCCTTCAGTTCCGTTGGCGCCGCCTCGATGAATGTTTGTGTCACGACCCCATCATCGACGAGGAGCGCGAAGCGCGAGCTGCGCATGCCCATACCGAATCCGGAAGCATCGAGTTCAAGCCCGAGGGCTTTCGAATAATCGCAATTGCCGTCGGCCAGCATCGTTACCTTGCCGTCCGCACCCGCGCTCTTGCCCCAGGCATCCATCACGAATACGTCGTTCACCGACAGGCATGCGATGGTGTCAATGCCTTTCGCCTTGAGCGCTGCGGCCTGCTCGACGAAACCGGGCAGGTGTTTTGCCGAGCACGTCGGTGTAAATGCGCCGGGAACGGAAAAAAGCACGACCTTCTTGCCGCTGAACAGCTCCGCTGTGGTCAGCCCGCCGGGACCTTCGCTCGTCATTACCGCAAATCCACCTTCCGGCATTTTGTCGCCTACTGAAATTGTCACTGGTTGTTCTCCGTTGATTGGGCGTAAAGGGGCAATTGTGCCATTGCACCCGGGCGCTGGATAGGTCCATCGCTTACGCCGTGTTCAGTGCGCGGTCGAGATCGGCGATCAGATCCGCCGGATCCTCGAGGCCGATCGAGAGCCGGACGAGATTCTCCCCGATTCCCGAGCGTTCCCGGTCCGCCGCACTCACCCGGCTGTGGGTTGTGCTTGCCGGATGTGTGACGATACTGCGGCTGTCGCCGAGATTTCCCGTAATCGAGAACAATCGGAGTGCATCGATGAACCGCCATGCATCATTCCGGTCGCCATCGATCGCGAACGACACGATGCCGCCGAAGCCGCGCTGTTGCCGCCGGGCGATCGCGTGCTGCGGATGCGTCGCGAGCCCCGGATAATGGACGGTGCGTACCCGGGGTTCCGCGGCGAGCCATTCGGCCACGGTGGTCGCTCCACGGCAATGTTGCTGCATGCGGATGGTGAGTGTTTCCAGCCCCTTGAGGAACACCCACGCGTTGAACGGACTCATCGCCGGGCCGGCGGAACGCATAAACGGGATCAGCTTTTCCTCAACCAGTGTCTCAGCGGCAACAATCGCGCCGCCGACACAGCGCCCCTGGCCGTCGAGGTATTTCGTCGCCGAATGCACAACGATGTCTGCACCGTGCGCGAGAGGTTGTTGCAAAACCGGCGTACAAAAACAGTTGTCCACCACCAGCAGAGCGCCGGCGGCGTGAGCGAGGTCCGCGAGTGCGGCGATGTCCGCGACTTCGGCCAGCGGATTCGATGGCGTTTCGAGGAACAGCATTTTCGTTTGCGGCCTGATTGCCCGGGACCACGATTCGGGATCGACGAGATCGACGAATGTAAACTCGATGCCAAAGCGCGCCAGAATATTTCGACACAGATTTATCGTGCTGCCAAAAACGCTGTAAGAAACAACAACATGATCACCCGCACTGAGCACGCTCATCGCCAGGGTCAAAATGGCGCTCATACCGGACGCCGTCGCGACGCCGCGTTCGCCCCCTTCGAGTGCGGCCAGGCGATCTTCGAACGTCCGCACGGTCGGGTTCGTAAAGCGTGAATACACGTTACCCGGTTGTTCACCGGAAAACCGGGCTGCCGCTTCGGCGGCGTTCGCGTAGGCGAAACTCGAAGTCAGAAAGATCGGGTCGCTGTTCTCGCCTTCGGCGGTTTGCACAGTGCCGGTATGGCAGGCAATCGTCGCCATCGCGAGGTCTGTTTCTTGATCTGGAATCATCGGCTTGTCCTGGCTGGCTCGTTCATGAATGCGCGCACGAACAGCGACGACAAGTTTGCGGGGCGGGGCCGGACAGCCGGGACTAAAGCAGGCTTGCTCGCTTTAGCTGTTCTTTTATAGCGCCCGCAAGCTGATCGTCAAATCGGCGCTGTCAATGGCGCGCACGTTATAGCTATCACCAGAGGAAGTCAACGCGGGGTTGGCTGTGGCCCGGCGGATTAGCCGTCGGCTGAAAGCTCTTCAGAGGCGTGCAGATCATTCAGGGAGTTCTCGGACGCCGCCCGCTTCGCCTTGGCCTCGTCTGATCGCATTGCCCCAATCCGATTCAGATATGTTGCGTTAATGTCTCCGGTGACGTACTGACCATTAAAGCAGGACAGGTCGAAGTGGTTGATTTTCGGGTTACCGCGGCGCGCGGCTTCCACGAGGTCGTCGAGATCCTGGTAGATCAGGCGGTCCGCGCCGATTTCAGCACAAATTTGTTCAACCGAGCGGTTGTAACCGATGAGTTCCTCTCCCGTCGGCATGTCGATGCCATAGACGTTGGGATATGCCACCGGCGGCGATGCGGAAGCAAAATACACCTGGTTTGCGCCGGCATCGCGGGCCATTTGAATGATCTGGCTCGACGTGGTTCCACGCACGATCGAATCATCAACCAGCAGCACGTTCTTGCCTTCGAACTCGAGATCGATCGCGTTCAGTTTCTGGCGGACGGATTTCCGGCGTAGCGCCTGTCCCGGCATGATGAACGTACGCGGGATGTAACGATTCTTGATAAATCCTTCGCGGTATTTCACCCCGAGTTCGTGCGCGAGTTCGAGTGCGGCCGTGCGCGAGGTGTCCGGGATCGGAATAACGACATCAACGCCGTGATCGGGCCATTCGCGCTGAATCTTGCGTGCGAGCGCTTCTCCCATGCGCATGCGCGCCTTGTGTACCGAAATACCATCGATGATTGAATCCGGGCGCGCGAGATAGACGTGTTCGAAAATGCACGGTGCCGACTCCTGCACCGGGGCGCATTGGCGGCGGTGCAGCTCACCCGCCTTGCTGATGAACACGACCTCGCCCGGCGCGATATCGCCGAGCAGTTCGAATCCGAGTACGTCAATGGCGACGCTTTCCGAGGCGATCATATACTCGGTGCCCTGCTCGGTTTCGCGCTTGCCGTAAACGATGGGGCGAATGCCGTGCGGATCGCGCAAACCGATGATACCAACGCCGGTTATCATCGCCACCGCCGCATAGCCGCCGCGGCAACGCTCGTGGACCCGCTCTATGGCGGCGAAAATATCGTCGGCGTCGATACGAATCTTGCCGATCCGTTGCAGTTCGTGGGCGAACACATTGAGCAGAACTTCGGAATCGGAATCCGTGTTGATGTGGCGCAGATCGTCTTCGAACAATTCACGTTTCAACTGTTCGGAATTCGTCAGATTGCCATTGTGGGCAAGCGTGATGCCGTACGGTGAGTTGACGTAAAACGGTTGCGCTTCTGCATGTGAAGAGACGCCCGCGGTAGGATAACGCACGTGGCCGATACCCATCGCGCCCTTCAGATTGAGCATATGGCGAGTGTGGAACACGTCGCGGACGAGCCCGCTCGATTTTCGCAGAAACAACCGCCCGTCCTCGTACGTTGCAATGCCAGCGGCATCCTGACCACGATGCTGGAGCACCGTCAGCGCATCGAACAAGGACTGGTTCACCGCCGACTTCGCAACGATTCCGACTATTCCACACATTGTTCTAAATGACTCCCTTCCGGCGTAAGTTCAGGAATAACTGAAATGAGACATCCAGTCAGGGGGCAGGAAACTGATCGCAATCAGCGCAAGCTCCTGGAAATGTCCCATGAGTATCGACTCGCTCCACCACGGATCGCGTGGAACCGGTGTCAGGCCGGCGAGAAAAACAATCACCCCGACAATCGCCACGCCGCGCACGATTCCAAAGACCATTCCCAGCATGCGATCGGTGCCGGTCAGCCCCGTCTTGTCGATCAGCCTGGCCACGAGGTGATTCACGATGCCGATCACAAACAGGGTCGCCACGAGGATCACGACGAACGCGACGACGTAGCGGGCTGACGGAATCGAAATGTATTCCGACAGGTAACCAGCCCCGCGTTCCGTGAATGCGAACGCAACCCAGAATGCCGCCACCCACGCCACCAGCGACAGTACTTCCCGGACGAAGCCTCGAAACAGGCTGAGTATTGCGGAGATACCGATAATGGACAGGATGGCGATATCGGCCCAGTTCATACGTGGGGTCGCTGTCGGGAGAGCACGAAGTTTAGCAAAGTGGACAGGTCAGGGGTACCGCATGATGATGCCCTTGAGTTCGACGTCCTTCGCGATATCGTCGCGAATTCGCTTCGCGGTCAACTTCGTCAACTCCGGTCCTACGCGCACACGATAAGTCGTTTTGCCCCCATCGTCCGATGGTTCGATAAATGCGGTATACCCGGACTTTTTCAAGCGCTCGACGAGTCCGTCGGCGTTGGCCTGGGTCGTAAAACTGCCAAGTTGTACCACCCAGGCATCAACCCCGGTGCGTGGCGGTGTCGCAGTCTCGGCGACATTGGACCCGGCTGGCGCACGCACCGGCTCCCCGGCAGACGACGGTTTCCGCGGTGATTGAGCCACCGGTTCCGGCGCGGCTTCCGGAGCGACGTCCGGAGCGACGTCAGTGACAGGTTCGCTTTCGGCTTCAGTGATCATGGCGTCCGGCAAGCCGTCGCCGGCGGGTGCCGGGTCGGTGAGCGTCTCCGGCCGGGCGTCCATCGCGCGTTCCACCCGTTCCATCGTGGCGTCGTCGATAGGGACAACGCGGGAACTGAAGTCCGTCGGCGCCGGTGAGCCGATATCGAGATCAACCGCGGGACCGGGATCGCTCCCGTTATCGAGCATCAGGGGGATGAATATAACGCCGAGCGCCACGAGTACGGCGGCGCCAACGACGCGTTGTTTCAACTGCGCATCCACTAGGTTCTTACACTCTGTCTCATTGTCGAATATCCGTCATGATGCAGCCCGCGAACCCGCGATGACTTCAGAGACAACCAGAAACGAACCCAGCGCGACTATCCGATCGCCGGGAGCCGACGCCGCCCTGACGGCGCGATACGCACTGGCGACGGAGTCGTAGGTCTGTGCCTTGGGTCCGTTGCCGAGTACACGCCGAAATGACGCGATCAATTCCGCGCTCGTCGCGCCGCGGCGCGCGACAACGGTAGCGAGGTGCCAGCTATCCACGACCGGCGCCAGCGCCTCGATCACGCTTTCGCGATCCTTGACCCTGAGCATCCCGAGGATAACGTGGGTGCGCCGCGCCGCGGGTTGCTGTCGCAGCGTCTCGACGAACACCTTGACTGCTTGCGCGTTATGGGCAACGTCGACAATCGTTTCGATGTCGCCCGGCAGGCGCTGAAACCGGCCGACCAGTTCCACCTCGCGTAAACCGCGACGCAGCGCTGCGTCATCGACCGGCAGGCGCGAGGACAGCAGATCGACGACGCGCAAAACCCCGGCCGCGTTGCTCGTCTGGTACGCTCCGGCCAGATTAGGCTTCGGCAAGTCCTCGTGCACGCTGTTGCCCGACCACCATGACCACGTCTCACCTTCGTCACTGCAGCGATACGTCGTGCCAATCACGTCGAGCGGCGCACGAATTTCTGCCGCGTACGCCATCAGGCTCGCCGGCATATCGATATCGGAACAAACGGCGGGCTTTCCGGCCCGCATGATGCCGGCTTTTTCGAGCGCGATCGTTTCACGGTCGTGGCCCAGAAATTCCACATGATCGATGCCGATGGTTGCGATCAGCGCGACATCGGCATCAACGATATTAACGGCATCGAGGCGCCCGCCCAGTCCCACTTCCAGAATCACGACGTCGAGCTCGGCCTCGACAAACAGAATCAGCGCCGCGAGCGTGCCAAATTCGAAATACGTGAGAGGCGTTTCGCCGCGTGCGAGCTCGATCCGGTGAAACGCGGCGCAGATCGCCGCATCCGTCGCTTCGCGACCGTTTACCCGAATTCGCTCGTTGTAGCGCATCAGATGTGGCGAGGTGTAGGTACCGACGGAATACCCGGCCGCGCGCCAGATTGAATCCAGCATTGCGACGCTCGACCCCTTGCCGTTCGTGCCGGCGACGGTGACGACCGTTCGCGCCGGCGCCGTCAGCGCCATGCGATCGGCAACGATACGGCAACGGTCCAAACCGAGTTCTATATCCGTTACATGCAGCGATTCCTGCCAACGCAACCATTCATCGAGCGTCGTGAAAGCCGGTGTCGTCAGCGGACTGTTAGCAGCCACAGGCCGGTCCCCCGCGACGCACGGTTACGCACGACAGCCTGGCTGCCGCCGGCGTCCCTAAGTCTCATCGTCGATGACTTCGCCCGGCTCATCGTCCACGCTCGCACCGCCGTCGGGAGCCACAGCGGGAACGTCACCGTCGACCGGCGGTTCGCTCGCGATCTCCCAATGCATCAACAAGCGCAGAATCGAGCCGAGACGCGCGCGCATGTGGCGACGATCGAGAATCATGTCGACAGCGCCGTGCTCAAGAAGAAATTCCGCGCGCTGGAAACCTTCGGGTAGCACCTGCCGAACGGTTTGCTCGATCACCCGCGGGCCCGCGAAGCCAATCAGTGCATTGGGCTCGGCGACGATCAGATCGCCAAGCGTACCAATGCTTGCCGACACACCACCCATCGTCGGGTCGGTGAGAACGGAGACATATGGCAAACGGCTTTCGCGTAATTCCGCGAGCGCGGCGCTGGTTTTCGCCATCTGCATCAACGACACAAGGGCTTCCTGCATGCGCGCGCCACCGCTGGCGCAAAAGCAAATCATCGGGCGATGTTCTTCGATGCAGGTGCGTATCCCACGCACGAAGCGCTCGCCGACAACCGACCCCATGGAGCCGCCCATAAATTCAAATTCGAACGCGCTGACAACGACTGGCAAAGTTTCCAGCGTGCCCTTCGCGACAACCATGGCATCGGTTTCACCGGTGCTTTTCTGGGCCGCCGAAAGTCGATCCTTGTAGCGTTTGCTGTCTTTGAACTTAAGGAAGTCAACCGGCGCCAGATTCGTCGCAAGATACTCCGCGCTGCCTTCATCGAGAAAATACTTGATCCGCTGACGGGCCCCGATACGCAGGTGATGGCCGCATTTCATACACACATCGAGGTTGCGTTGCAGCTCCGCCTTGTACAGTACGGCTTTGCATTCAGGGCAACTCGCCCAAATTCCCTCGGGGATCGATTTCTTGCCGGCGCTATCGATTCTGATCCGCGATGGCAGGAGCTTCTTGAACCAGTTCATCTCCATGCGTAACTACTCGCAATTCGGTGTGTCGAGGTCGTGGGCGCGCGGCGCCGGGATTGCGGTAGCGGGCACATTCAGGCCGCGCGGCTGCGATTGAGCGCAGCGCGCAAACTCGCGACGAATTCCGCGATGGCGCGGTTCATCGCTGCCGCGTCGCTGGCATGCGCCTCGATGATTTCGATAATTGCGCTACCCACAATCACCGCGTCACCAACATTCGCAACCGCCGCGGCAGCCTCGGCCGATTTGATGCCGAATCCAACTCCGATCGGCAGCGACAAATGTTTGCGGAACTTTGCGATGTGCGCACCAACTTCGACCGCATCGATGTTTTTACCGCCGGTAACACCTTTCACGGACACGTAGTAGACGAAACCACGTGCGAACTCGCATACGCCCGCGATACGTTCGTCGCTCGAATTCGGCGCGATCAGGAAGATCTGGTTCAGCCCGAGCGCACCAAGCGCAGCGTTCAGAGAGCCCGCCTCTTCCGGCGGCACGTCGACGATGAGTACGCCATCGACGCCCGCCGTGACCGCTTCGGTGGCGAACGTTTCGTAGCCCATGGCCTCAACGGGGTTCAGATAGCCCATCAAAACGATTGGGGTCTCGCTATCGTGCCGACGAAACTCGCGCACGATCGCGAGCACCCCGCGTAACGACATACCTTGTTTCAGCGCGCGTTCGCTCGCGCGCTGAATCACCGGCCCGTCGGCCATGGGATCGGAAAACGGCATGCCGAGTTCGATCACGTCGGCACCGTTGTCGACGAGGGTCCGCATGATTGCGGTCGTCGCCGTCGGGTCCGGGTCGCCGGCGGTGACATAGGTAACGAGTGCGCAGCTGCCCGCATCGGCGAGGGTCGCGAAGCGTTGTTCAATTCTGTTCGTGACGTCCATAAGGGAAATTCTAGAGCGTGATGTCGGCAAGTGCCGCGACTGTTTGGATGTCCTTGTCGCCGCGACCCGACAGATTCACGATGATGGACTGATCCGGCGTCATCGTCGGAGCCAGCGTCGCGAGGTATGCGAGCGCGTGGCTTGATTCGAGCGCCGGAATAATACCTTCGAGGCGCGTAAGCTGATGAAACGCGGCGAGCGCAGCGTCGTCATTCACGGCGACATACTGCGCGCGCCCGGTATCCTTCAACCAGGCGTGTTCCGGCCCGACACCCGGGTAATCGAGGCCTGCCGAAATCGAGTGGGTTTCGATAATCTGGCCATCATCGTCCTGCATGAGGTAGGTACGATTACCGTGCAGGACACCGGCGCGGCCGGCGTTCAGCGGCGCGGAATGGCGTCCGCTCTCTACCCCGTCCCCGCCCGCTTCGACGCCGATAATTCGCACGTCCGGGTCCGCAAGAAACGGATGAAAAAGGCCGATCGCGTTCGATCCGCCGCCGACGCAAGCGACGAGCGCATCGGGCAAGCGGCCAATCTGTGCCAGCGCCTGCGTCTTCGCTTCACGCCCGATGACACACTGAAAATCGCGCACCATCGCCGGATACGGATGTGGTCCGGCAACCGTGCCAATGATGTAGAACGTGTCGTCCACGTTCGATACCCAGTCACGCAGTGCTTCGTTCAGCGCGTCTTTCAGCGTCGCCGACCCGGACGTCACCGGAACAACCTCGGCCCCGAGCAGTTTCATGCGGAAGACGTTGGGCGACTGACGCTGGATATCTTCCGCGCCCATGTACACGACGCACTCCATGCCGAATCGCGCGGCGACGGTTGCCGACGCAACCCCGTGCTGTCCGGCACCGGTTTCGGCGATGATGCGCCGTTTGCCCATCCGCCGCGCAAGCAGCGCTTGCCCGATCGTATTGTTTACCTTGTGCGCACCGGTGTGATTCAGATCCTCACGTTTGAGGTAGATTTGTGCGCCACCGAGTTCCTGCGACAGGCGTTTCGCGTGATAGAGCGGCGAAGGTCGCCCCACGTAATGCTGCAGATCGGCGGCGAATTCCTCGAGAAAAGCCGGATCGCTCATCGCCTCGTGATAGGCCGCTTCAAGTTCCGCCAGCGGTCCCATCAGCGTTTCAGCGACAAACTTCCCGCCGTAGGCGCCGAAGTGTCCGCGGCTGTCGGGCAACGCATCGGGCGTCGCGGTAGGCGTCGCGGGGACTGCTTTAGCGCTCAACGGATTTCACCTCAATCATAAATTGTTTCATTTTCTCGGGATCCTTGATCCCCTTGGCCCGTTCAACACCGCTGCTTACGTCGACGGCGTACGGTGCCACTGTCTCGATTGCCGCGGCCACGTTTGCGCTGCTGAGACCGCCCGCCAGGATCAGGGGTAACGGCAGGGGGCGCGGTATCCGCGCCCAGTCGAACGCCAGTCCGGTTCCCCCGACGGCATCCGCGTCATACGCATCAAGCAACAGGGCCGATGCCTGCGCGTAGCGTTCCGCTTCGGCAAACAGGTCGATCTGCGGTGCCATGCGGATCGCCTTGATGTACGGTCGCCCTGCCTGTTCGCACTCCGCCGCCGTTTCCTTACCGTGAAATTGCACGATGTCGAGCGGTACAGCGTCGAGTACCGCCCGCACCGATTCGATTCCGGCATCGACGAACAAGCCGACCTTGCAAACGAATGGTGGCAATTTTGCGATTATCGCCGCCGCCTGCGCGATCCCGATATTGCGCGGACTCGGCGCATAGAACACGAAACCCAGCGCATCGACGCCAAGCGCCACCGCCGCGGCTGCGTCTTCGTACTGCGTGATCCCGCAGAATTTAACGCGCGTCCTTTGAAGCATCGTGCAGCCAGCGAGTGTGAAACCGTATTATCTCACTTCCCAAGCTGGCCGCCTACCTGACGCGGCCAAACGAACCCGCTTACGCGGGAATTCCGTCACCCTGGGGAACGCCGCGCAATAATACCGACTCATCGCTTGCTGTACTCGACGGCAAGCCGAAACGTTCGGGGTAGCGTACGGCCACAAGATACAAGCCATCGGGCGGTGCCGTTACACCGGCGGCGGCGCGGTTGCGCGCAGCAAGGACTTGCGCGACCCAGTCAGGGTCGCGGCTGCCCTGTCCTACCGGCAGCAGGGTGCCGACGATATTACGCACCATGTGCTGCAGAAATGCGTTAGCGGTAATCGTTAATATAACGAACTCACCGGCTCGCCGAACCGCAATCGCCTGCACCTCGCGCACGGCGTGACGAGCCTGACAGCCGGCCGCGCGAAAGGATGAAAAATCCTGTTCACCAAGCAGACAGCGGGCTGCTGCATCCATTGCCGTGACATCAAGCGGGGAATGAATATGCGTGACTTTGCCGGCCATCAACCCCGGACGCGTCGCGCGGTTGCAGATCACGTAGCGGTAAGCGCGTGCTTCAGCTGAGAAGCGGGCATGGAAGTCGTCATGAACGGCCCGTGCCCACTGGATGCTGACGTCACGCGGCAGTGCAGAGTTCGTGCCGAGAACCCACGCCCGTTCAGGACGCGTGGCGGTGCAATTGAAATGGACTACCTGGGCGCACGCGTGCACGCCCGCATCCGTGCGTCCGGCACATTGCGTAAGCACCGGGCCATTGGCAATTTTTGACAGTGCCCGTTCAACCGTAGCCTGTACGGTGCGCCCCTTGTCCTGGCGCTGCCAACCTGCGAAACCCGTGCCGTTGTACTCGAGTCCGAGCGCGATTCTCATCGCAACATCCGGCGCGGCTCCTCCTGTCAGCTCAATTGCTGGATCAGGCGCTGCGCTTCGGTCTGTTGAGGTTCTGATCCGTCACGCGCAACCTCATCGAGGATCGAGCGGGCGCCATCGTTGTCCCCGAGTTCGATATAGGCCTTCGCCAGATTTAATTTCGTGTCGATTTCGTCGGCTTCCGATTGACTTTCGACCGATTCGTCCACCGGCATGACCACCGTTTCCTCGCTCGCTGGCGATGTTGTGGAACCCAGGTCCATCGCCACCGTATCGGCTTGATCGAGATCCTCGATGTCGAGGTCGTTGATGTCGAAATCCAGGCTCGGGACATCGTCGTCGAGCTCGCTCGAACTGTCGAGTTCAAGGTCGAGACTGTTCGTCGTGTCCGCGAGACTCAAATCGAGCTCGCCATCGTCATCAAGTTCGATTTCGTCGTCATCGATGTCGAGCTCGGCCATGCTCTCTTCCATCGATTTTGTCAGGTCATCGAGTGTTTCATCCGGCTCGCGCGATTTCGGCAGCTCAAGCGTATCGTCGATGACAAGGCTGTCCATCTCGGTCGTATCCTGCAGCGCAAGGTCGAATTCGATTTCGGATTCCTCGTTGCCGGCGGCATCCGTCGGGTCGTCACCACCAACCGTGTCCGCACCGATGCTGAGTTCATCGAGTTCGCTGCCCTGCAGCGACAAGTCGAAATCGGCCGCCGCGCCGGCTTCCGCACGAACTTCCAGCGGTACCGTATCGGTATCGACGAGGGCGTCATCGAGATCCGTGGTATCTCGGGAACTGTCCAGCGACAGCGCTTCCATTTCGACCGTGTCGATGCTGTCTTCCTCGGCATCCGGGATGTCGAGTTCGAGCGAGTCCTCGAGCATTTCGCGAGCGTCCGCTTCGATTTCCGCATCCGTGCCGCCCGTGATGTCGAGCGTGTCGGCGCCCCCGGTGATGTCGAGCGTACTGCCGTCGTCGAGGACCGGTTCGAACTCCGCGGTGACGTCCTCGTCAGTGAGGGAGCCGATATCGAAATCGAGCTCCCCGACCGGTTCTTCTCCGGCCGCATTGTCCGCATCCGATGTGATATCGAACACGGCGTCGTCCGTTGCTGCGGCGGCGTCATCTTCCGGCTCATCGAATGCCGGCGCTACGGTATCGCTGATATCGAAATCAACAGCGGCGCCGTCACCGGAAATATCGAGGATGTCGTCGTCCGCGTCAGCTTCGTCCGTGCTCATGAGCCCGGGCGAGGTTACGTTGAGGATGTCCTCGGATTCGCCGCTGGCAAGTTCACCGGTCTTTGTCACATCGAGCAGGTCGTGCCCGTCGCCGGGCTCCGGAGTCGTGACATCGAGCAGGCTGCCATCCGCCGCGTCGAGATCGGCGGTATCGGCTCCGAGGTCAAGTGCGTCGGTGTCCGCTTCCTCGCCATCGAGGGTAAAATCGAGGGCGTCAGGCGCCTCGGCCGTGTCGGCTCCGAGGTCAAGCGCATCGGGGTCCGCTTGCTCGTCATCGAGGGTAAAATCGAGCTCATCAGGCGTCTCGGCGGATGCGGTCAGGTCGAAAACTTCGTCGTCCGCCGATTCCGCCATGCCCCCGGTGAGATCGAGCATACCGCCGTCCTCTTCACCATCCGCTTCCGCGCCGAGGTCAAAATCGAGGCCACCGGGCTCATCGTCATCGTCGAGTGGCGAAAGACCGACCTGTGTGCT
Source organism: Gammaproteobacteria bacterium (assembly GCA_965216305.1). Lineage (GTDB taxonomy): Bacteria > Pseudomonadota > Gammaproteobacteria > UBA11873. The sequence continues at coordinate 3,571,316 of OZ244144.1, forward strand.
CTCGAGCACGGCGTCAGTGCCAGGCGCCATCGACATCGTTTTCGCGCCGGCGTCGTCGTCGTCTTCTGCCGTGATATCAACGAATCCGCGCCCGCTTCCTTCAGCCGGGCCCGCCGCTGCATCCGAGTCGCCGCCTTCTTCGAACAGTGCGCGATCGGGAGACATCTCCGCCCACATTGCGACCGCGCTCTCCCACAAGGGGTCGTCCTCGCCGACGACGTCGCGTAGTTCGCCGGCAGCCTTTTCGTAGGCAAGCTTGTCATTCGAAGAGTAATAAACCTCGAGTAAACGCAGCTTGTACTTGTGCTCGTCCGGATGGTCGGCGATGACTTTGCGCACGAGTTCTTCGGCCTGGTCGAAGCGCTCGTAGGCAAGGTATACATTGACCTCTTCGAGCGGGTCGTCTTCCGGCTCCGCCGCCGGTGCTCGCTGCGCCAGTTCTTCGGCAGATGATTCAATCGTGGCCTGGAGATCCGGCGAGGTCGCCTGGAGTTCCGGCGGTACGTCGCCGTCGTAGGCATCGGCTTCGACCGTATCGTGGTCCGCGCTTATCGTCGCGTCGGGATCACGGGTTTCCGTGATCGGCTCGTCGTCGTCCGCTATTTCGGTTAACGCCGTGACGTCGTCCGCTTCGGTGGCAATGCCGGCAGCCGGTTCCGCGGCTTCCTCACGCCGTCCGCCGAGGAGCTTCATCAAGCCGACCAGCAACGCCAATACGAGCGCGCCGATGAGGCCCAAAACAGTCATGGCCCCACCCGGGACCATGTTTGCGATATGCGCCGGGATCAGGCCACCGAGAAACGAGCCTGATGCGTTGTCGCCTCCGCCATCGTCAGTGGCAACATCGTCGGCAGCGCCATCGCCGGGGCCCGCAAGTTCGACGTCTTCGTCTTCCGCCACCGATTCATCGGTGTCACCGATCGAGATATCAACTTCGTCGCTCATTGCCGGCGCAACGTCCGCGTCGTCCACTTGCTCAGCTGTCAGCGTATCCGTTGGTGCGGACATCATTTCGTCGTCCGTGCCTTCTTCGTCGCTGCCGACGGTCAGGTCGTCCGGTGCGTCGATGCCGAGTTCCGCGAGGCGTGCCTGCAGTGCCGCCAGTTCATCATCCTTGATGTCAACCTGACGGCGCATCAAATCGATAATTTCGTCGGCTTCCGCGATGCGCGCCTGCAACTCCGAGTTCGCCTGCATCTGGGCGTCGAGTTCCTCGCGCGTCAGCGTCACATCAGCGCTGCCCGTATCCCCGTCACCGGCGCCCATCTGATCGTCGTCGGAGCCCGGCGCGACGAGTTCGAGGCGGGCGTCGTCAGTCGCATCCGCTACCGGCTCGTCCGCGGGCGCCTGCGTTTCCTCGGCGACGGGTTCAGGAGGCACTTCGTCGCTGCCGGTGAGTGGCGCTTCGGCGACGGTTTCCGTTGCTGTGTCACGGTACCCGTTCCAGATCTGGTGCTGCCGTTGAACTTCAGCCAGGGCCTCGCTTCGGCTCAGGGCGGTAAGCTCATCGTTATCCGGCATGCGCAGCACGGCACCACGTTTGAGGATATTGATATTACCGTCGCCAAAAGCGTCCGGATTCGCGCGCAGCAGCGCGAGCATCATCTGCTGCACACTGATTGAGGCGTCCGGCCGGTTGTTGCTCGCGAGCGACCATAACGTGTCGTTTGCCGCCACAACGCCAAGTGTCGAACCCGGTGTGGCCATCGGCGCCGCCGGTCGCGGGCTCGATGCCGGCGCAGCCATCTCCGGGGCAGGTGCCGGCGTTGTTGCCGCTTGCGGTGCCGGCGCAGCGGGCGCGGTCGTAGCCACGGTCGGGGTGCTCGGGCGACGCGGTGCGGGATCGTACAAGGGCGGATCGAGTAACACGGTGTATTCGCGCACCACGCGGCCGTTCGCCCAGTTGAGCTCGAGCAGGAAGTTCAGGAACGGTTCGCGTATCGCTTCGCGCGAGGAGATCTGGATGTAGTCTTTCGCGCCTTCATCAACCACGGTGAAACGCAACTGCAGCAGCACAGCCTCGCGCAGCACGCCGGCGCGCTCGAACTGCGACTCGTCGGCGAGTTTCACCGTGATGGTATCCGCGTCGCGTGCATTCGCGCCGAGGATCTCGACCCGCCCGTCGAACGGCTCGTTCAACGCAGAGGACTGCTTGAGAGTGCCGAGTCCGAGACCAAAAACGGTCTGGGACACCAGCAGTAAAGCCAAAGCAGCGGCGGGATTCCGTAGCATGGTCGCTTCCTTAGTCGTTCATTGGTCGGCGGTCGCCCGGCGCGACAACGCTAGCGGCAACAGGCTGCCAAGCGCCGTCCAACTCGCCAAAACGATCTTCGAATAAACTTTATAATTGGGTGTTAACTATAGCTTACAAATAGCTTTTTACCAATATTTCAGCGATCTGTACACTGTTGAGAGCCGCGCCCTTACGGACGTTGTCCGACACCACCCAAAGATTGATCCCGCGGGGATGCGAGAGGTCTTCACGAATCCGGCCGACAAACACCGGGTCGCTGCCCGCCGCTTCCGTGACTGCCGTGGGATAGGCACCATCCGCGCGACCATCGAGCACGACAATCCCGGGCGCATTTTCCAGCAATACCGTCACTTCCTCAGCCGAGATTTTGCCGCGTGTCTCGATATGCACGGCTTCGGAATGGCCGTAGAAAACCGGCACCCGCACGCACGTCGGATTCACCGCGATATCCTCACGACCGAGAATCTTCCGGGTCTCCCACACCAGTTTCATCTCTTCCTTCGTGTAGCCATTGTCCTGGAATGTGTCGATATGTGGCAGACAATTGAACGCAATTTGTTTCGGATACGCAGTTGGCTCGATCGCCTTGGCGTTGAGCAGATTCGCGGTTTGCATCGCGAGTTCCTCAATCGCTTCCTTGCCGGTGCCGGATACTGCCTGGTAGGTGGCGACGTTGATTCGCTCGATCCCGACCGCATCGTCGATCGGTTTCAGCGCCACGACCATCTGGATCGTTGAGCAGTTCGGATTCGCGATGATATTGCGATTGCGGTAATCCGCCACCGCATCGGGGTTTACCTCCGGTACGACCAGCGGAATGTCGTCGTCGTAACGGAATTGGGAGGTGTTGTCGATGACGATACAACCACTCGCAGCCGCTCGCGGGGCGTGTACCGCCGATACGCTCGCGCCGGGTGAGAACAGGCCGATATCAATGCCGTCGAAATCGAACGTGTCGAGGTCCTCGACGACGAGATTCTTGCTGCCGAATTGAACCCGCGAACCAGCCGAACGGTGACTTGCCACGGCATGCACCTTGGCTGCGGGAAAGTTGCGCTCCGCGAGGATGGATAACATGGTGTCGCCAACGGCCCCGGTTGCGCCGACGACCGCGACATTAAATGATCTGCTCATAAAAATACTTCCGTCTAGTCAAGCGCGGCAACAACCCGCTCGCCCATCTCACGGGTGCCGATCCGGGTCATGCCGTCGCTAAAAATATCAGTGGTGCGAAAACCCTGGTCGAGAACGCTCGCGACGGCCCGGTCGATACGGTCGGCGTGCGCCGCCTCATCCAGCGAATAGCGCAACAACATCCCCAGCGACAGGATCGTCGCCAGCGGATTCGCGAGATCCTTATCCGCAATGTCGGGAGCCGACCCATGGATTGGTTCGAACATACCCTTGCCGTTCGCGTCCAGCGACGCCGACGGCAACATGCCGATCGATCCCGTCAGCATCGACGCAAGATCGGACAGGATATCGCCAAACATATTCGTCGTGACGATCACATCGAACTGCTTCGGCGCGCGCACAAGTTGCATTGCGGCGTTATCGATATACATGTGAGACAGTTCGATGTCCGGGTAGTCACCTGCGAGCCCGGTGACAACCTCGCGCCAGAGCTCGGTGGCTTCGAGCACGTTCGCCTTGTCCACGGAACACAGCCGGCCAGCTCGTTTGCCGGCAATGTCGAATCCGAGTCGTGCAATACGCGAGATTTCCGGTTCGCTGTAAACGAGCGTATTCGTACCCGTACGGACCCCATTCGCATCTTCACTGATGCCCCGGGGTTCGCCGAAGTAAATTCCGCCCGTCAGCTCCCGGATGATCATGAGGTCGAGCCCGGCCACGATTTCGGGACGCAAGCTCGACGCGGCGGCAAGGGGTTCGAACAATACCGCTGGTCGCAGATTACAAAACAGATCGAGCTCCGCGCGCAGCGCCAGCAGACCCCGTTCGGGCCGCAGACTGCGCTCGATTTTCTCCCACTGCGGGCCGCCGACGGCACCGAGGAGAATTGCGTCCGCGGCGCGCGCAAGCTGCAAGGTCGTGTCCGGCAGCGGCCGGCCGCAATCCTCAATCGCAGCACCACCCATTAGCGCATGCTCGATTTCCAGCGCGAGCCCGAAGCGGTCGCGCAATGCGGAGATAACCTGGGTCGTCGCCGCCATGATTTCGGCACCAATGCCGTCACCCGGCAGGATCAGAATTTTTTTGCTCATTGAAGTCCGTCCAGCGACTCGCGAAAAGCCGCGTAGGATACCGTAATCGTCTGGGCGGCAACACCGTCCATCCACGCCGAATCACGCCAGTCCAGGTCGCACCGGGCCGATCCCGTGCCCGGGCGCGAAATGCACCGGGTGTTTCACTATACTGCCGCCTCGAATCGCACCACGGCCACCCGATGAATCCCGGACTCGAACTGCTGCAGGCTTACCCGTTTGAACGGCTCGCTGAACTACGCGCGGATTTGCATCCGCCGTCCGGCCTGGCACCGGTGAATATGTCGATCGGCGAACCGCAGCACCCCACACCGGCATTTATCCACGCGGCGCTCGCCGCGGCACAGGCCGGCACTGGAAAATACCCGCCCACCCGCGGTGGGCCGGATTTGCGCGAGAGCATTGCGGCCTGGCTGTGCCGGCGCTTCCGGCTCGATGCGAGCTCGCTGGACCCGGAGCGCCACGTATTGCCGGTAAATGGCACGCGCGAAGCGCTGTTCTCGATTGCCCAGTGCGTGGTCGACCCACGCCAGCGGGGTGCCGCGATTGCGATGCCGAATCCGTTCTATCAAATCTATGAAGGAGCGGCACTGTTGGCCGGCGCCTCACCGGTCTATGTGCCATGCCCCGAAGATAACGGCTTTATTCCCGATTTCGACAGCATCGACCGGGCGACCTGGGAACGCTGCCAGCTGCTGTACATCTGCACACCGGGCAATCCTTCTGGCAGTGTTATGAGTCCGGGCCAGATTGCCAACGCGATCGAGCTTGCCGATCGCTACGACTTCACGCTCGTATCGGACGAATGTTATTCGGAGTTGTATCGCGACGAGGATAATCCGCCGGTCGGTTTATTGCAGGTTGCAAGCGATATGGGCCGCACGGATTTTCGTCGCTGCATTGTCATGCATTCATTGTCGAAACGGTCCAATGCACCAGGACTGCGTTCCGGGTTCGTTGCCGGGGACGCCGGGCTTCTCGCCGATTTTTTGCGCTATCGAACCTACCATGGTTGCGCGATGCCGCTGCAGGTTCAGGCCGCTAGCGCGGCAGCGTGGCGTGACGAAGCACATGTGGCGGCAAATCGCGCCCTGTACCGTGAAAAATTCGACGTCGTCGTACCACTGCTGCAAGCCCATCTCGACATCGCGATCCCCGAAGCCGGATTCTATCTGTGGCCGCGTGTTCCGCTCGACGACGTTACGTTCTGTCGTCGATTGATCGAAGAACAAAACGTCATTACATTGCCGGGTCGTTTTCTTGCGCGTGACGATCGCGGCGGCAATCCCGGGCAAAACCGGATCCGGATTGTTCTGACTGACGATCTCGCGACATGCGTCACCGGTGCTTCGCGCATCGCCGCGCTGCTCGAATCCCTGAACCACGCAGGACCGCGAGCCGGCGGGACAAAATCCATGAATGAGGACAACACATGAACAATCTCGAGGCTATCATCAACGCCGCGTTCGAAAATCGCGCCGAAATCTCACCCGGCAAGGCAGAGCCGGAAACCAGCGCTGCGGTCGATGAATGCCTGCGTCTGCTCGACAGTGGAGAATTGCGCGTCGCGGAAAAACAAGGCGACGACTGGGTCGTCAATGAGTGGGCGAAGAAAGCCGTACTGTTGTCGTTCCGCCTGAACGACAACGCCGTCATGGACGGCGGTTACGCGAATTATTTCGATAAAGTGCCGAGCAAGTTCGCCGGCATGTCGACGGCCGAATTCCAGGGTATCGGCGCCCGCGTCGTGCCGCCGGCAGCGGTGCGTCGCGGATGCTATATCGGTTCGAACGTCGTGTTAATGCCGAGCTATGTCAACATCGGTGCCTACGTGGATTCCGGCACGATGGTCGATACCTGGGCGACGGTCGGCAGTTGCGCCCAGATTGGCAAGGACGTTCACCTTTCGGGTGGCGTTGGCATCGGCGGCGTACTCGAGCCGCTGCAGGCGAACCCGACGATCATCGAGGACAATTGCTTTATCGGCGCGCGTTCCGAAGTCGTTGAAGGCGTCATCATCGGCGCCGGTTCGGTATTGTCGATGGGCGTGTTCATCGGCCAGAGCACGAAGATTCTCGACCGCGAAAGCGGCGAAATCACGCACGGCTATGTGCCGCCGGGCTCTGTCGTCGTGTCGGGCAGCCTGCCCTCCTCGGACGGTAGCCACAGCCTTTATTGCGCCGTGATCGTCAAGCGCGTCGATGCAAAAACGCGCGCGAAAGTCGGGATTAACGAGCTGTTGCGCGACATCTGACGCGGGCACCGGTCAGGGGCGGAATAAGCCGCCCCGTGCAACGCAGAAATCAACGGCAGGGCGTTGCGTCCTAAGCAGCTTGCCCCGCATCCGCCGCGGCGTTACCGTCGCCACTCACGGCGTCACGCACGACGCCGGCAAGATCCTCAGCGAGTTCATCAACGAGCGTTGCATCCTGGCCTTCCACCATTACGCGCAGCAGCGGCTCGGTTCCGGACGGACGCAACAGAACCCGACCGGTATCGCCAAGTCGTTGTTCCGCCTCGGTGACGGCCTCGCGGATCTTTGCGATGTTCGTTACATCCTGGCGTTCAGCCATGCGGACATTCACCAGCCGTTGCGGGAATTTGCTCATGCCCGATTTCAGCGCGCTTAATTTGTGCCCACTGCGGACCATCGCTTCGAGCACCTGTAGCGCCGAAATCAAACCGTCTCCCGTCGTCGTGAGATCGAGACAGATGATATGTCCACTCGTTTCGCCGCCGAGTACCCAACCGTTCGCCTGCAGCATTTCGAGGATGTAGCGGTCGCCAACCTTCGCCCGTTTGAATTCCAGACCGAGCGTTTGCACCGCGCGCTCGAACCCGAGATTGCTCATCTGCGTGCCGACCACGGCACCGGTCAGCAACCCGCGCTGGTATCGTTGCCGGGCGATGATGAAAGTAATTTCGTCGCCATCGACGACCGCGCCCGTGTGGTCAACCATGATCAGGCGATCACCGTCGCCGTCGAGGGCGATGCCGAGGTCGGCGCCTTCGGCCAGTACGGCCTGTTGCAGCGCTTCGGGCGATGTCGCGCCGACGCCGTCGTTGATATTGAAACCATCGGGCTGATTGCCGAGTGCAATCACCGTCGCGCCGAGTTCGGCCATAACCGCCGGCGCAATGTGGTACGTCGCACCGTGGGCGCAGTCAACGACGATCTTCAGATCGCGCAGATTGATGTCGTTGGAGAACGTGCTTTTACAGAATTCGATGTAGCGCCCGGCGGCATCCGTCACCCGATGCGCTTTACCGAGCTCGCGCGACCTGACGGACTCCATCGGTTTCTCGAGTTCCTGCTCGATTTCAAACTCCATTTCGTCGGGTAATTTGGAGCCGTTACCGCAGAAGAATTTGATGCCGTTGTCTTCGAAGCCATTGTGGGAGGCACTGATCACGATCCCCGCGTTTGCGCTGAACGTGCGCGTGAGATAGGCAATACCCGGCGTCGGCATCGGACCGAGAAGGTGGCTGTCTACCCCGGCGGCGGCGAGGCCCGCTTCCAGTGCGGATTCAAACATATAGCCGGATACGCGCGTGTCCTTGCCAATGAGCACCTTGCGTCGGCTCGACCCGCCGCGGGTGAAAATGCGCCCCGCGGCCCAGCCGAGTTTCATGACGAAATCCGGTGTAATTGGTGCCTGGCCCACCGTGCCGCGAATACCGTCCGTACCGAAATACTTGCGTTCTTTATCAGCCATCTGCCGCCCTTAACCTTGTTTTTATTACGAAGCTAAAGCGTAGACGCGATCGCGCTTCGGATCCGGACCTGGTCGTGACGCGCAACACAATTTCACGCGCCGGGAATCGATTTTGTGATCGCGTTCCCGCTTCACAACTCAGTGCGAACTTGCAGGACCTCCAATCGGACCTTCGGTATCGGTTTTCGGCTCGTCGCCATCATCCGTCGCGGCAGTCGGACTGTTTCCATCATCGTCCATCCAGTCGCTCGGCGGCCCCGGCTCCTTGCCTGCCATGATCGCGTCGATCTGCTCGCTGTCGATGGTTTCGAACTTGATCAGCGCTTCCGCCATCGCATGGAGTTTGTCCGTTTGTTCTTCGAGAACGCGCTTCGCGCGGGCGTAATTACGGTCGACGATCGAGCGCACTTCTTCGTCGATCGTATGCGCGGTCTCGTCGGACACCGATTTGTGCTGGGTGACCGAGTGGCCGAGGAACACTTCGCCCTCGTCGTCGCTGTAGCTCATGGGTCCGAGTCTTTGCGACAAGCCCCACTTCGTAACCATATTGCGTGCGATCTCGGTGGCCCGTTCAATGTCGTTCGAGGCCCCTGTCGTAACCATGTCCGCGCCGAAAATCAGTTCTTCGGCGATACGCCCGCCGAACAGGCTCGATACCTGGCTCTCAAGTCGCTCGCGGCTGTAGCTGAGACGATCTTCCTCGGGCAGAAACATGGTTACCCCGAGCGCCCGACCGCGCGGAATTATTGAGACCTTGTAGACCGGATCGTGCGACGGAACGCTGCGCCCGACAATCGCGTGACCCGCTTCGTGGTACGCGGTGAGCTTCTTTTCGTCTTCGCTCATCACCATCGAGCGCCGCTCGGCACCCATCATGATTTTGTCTTTCGCTTTTTCGAATTCGTCCATATCGACAAGACGCTTGTTGCCGCGCGCGGCGAACAATGCTGCCTCGTTAACGAGGTTCGCGAGATCGGCGCCGGAAAAACCCGGGGTGCCGCGCGCGAGCAGTGCCGGCTTCACGTTGTCGTCGATCGGCACTTTGCGCATGTGCACTTTCAGAATCTGTTCGCGGCCACGGATGTCCGGTAACGGCACAACGACCTGGCGATCGAAACGACCGGGACGCAGCAGTGCCGGGTCGAGCACATCGGGACGGTTCGTCGCCGCGATCACGATCACGCCTTCGTTGCCGTCAAAACCGTCCATTTCCACGAGCAACTGGTTCAGCGTTTGCTCGCGCTCGTCATGACCGCCGCCGAGTCCGGCGCCGCGATGGCGACCGACTGCGTCGATCTCGTCGATGAAAATAATGCACGGTGCATGCTTCTTCGCCTGTTCGAACATGTCACGTACGCGCGAGGCGCCAACGCCGACGAACATTTCCACGAAGTCGGATCCGGAGATCGTGAAGAACGGGACTTTCGCTTCGCCGGCGATTGCTTTCGCGAGCAGCGTCTTGCCCGTTCCCGGTGAGCCCACCATAAGCACGCCACGCGGGATCTTGCCGCCCAGCTTCTGGAATTTACCGGGGTCGCGCAGGAAATCGACGAGTTCCTTCACTTCCTCTTTCGCCTCGTCAACGCCCGCTACGTCGTTAAACGTCACCCGCACCTGGTCTTCGCCGAGCATTCGCGCGCGGCTCTTGCCGAATGACAGGGCGCCACGGCCACTACCACCGCCCTGCATCTGCCGCATCAGGTATATCCACACGGCGATGAGCAGGAGAAACGGGAACCAGGAGATGAAAATCTGCATCAGGAGGCCCTGGCGATCCGGCGGCTGCGCTTCGATCCGGACATTATTGTCGAGCAGCATCCCGATCATCGGGCCGTTGTCGGATTCCGGGCTGTAGGAGTACAGGCGGGAACCATCGTGCGTTTCGAGTTCAATCGTCTGGCCGTCCAGCAGGACCTTGGCGACGCGGCCGGATTTCACTTCCTTGACGAAATCGGAGTATTCGAGTTCTTGTGACGTACCATGCTTCGGCGTGAAGTTCTGGAACACGAGCATCAAGACGAGGGCGATGACCACCCACAAAACCATATTCCGTGCCATATCGTTCACTTGCTCCGCATCATCCCGGCTTCGTTGAAAAACATTCGTACAATCAATTGACTATATCCTAAACCCAGTGGCAACGACATAGAACTCCCGGGACGCCTTGCGCGAAGAATCGGGTTTTCTTCGCGCGACCGACCCGAATATTGTTTTTAGGTCCCGGATATAGTCGTCGGTTCCGGGAAACTGGAACAATTTGATCACAAGTGCGCCGTTCGTTCCGAGAACGTGTTCTACGAACGAACGGACGTTTTCGGCCAACTCGAGGAAATTCGCTTCGTCGAGATCGCGTATACCCGTTATATTGGGGGCGATATCGGAAATAACAAGGTCGACTGTCTGATCGCCGAGTGCCTCGCGCATCCGCGCGATAATCGCCGGATCCCGCGCATCTCCCTGAATGAATTCAACGCCTTCCAGTGGCTCCATCGGCAGCAAGTCGACCGCCACAACCTTGCCGCTGCGACCAACTGCAGCGGACGCCACCTGGCTCCAGCCGCCGGGGCTCGCGCCGAAATCAACAACCGTCGACCCCTGCTTCAGAAGTCGGTCGCGGGCGAGGATTTCTTTAAGTTTAAACGCGGCACGCGAGCGCAACCCGGTTGCTTCGCGTTGTTTGACGTAGGGATCGGCAGCCTGGCGGCGGACCCATTGCCTGGTTTTCGAGCGTCGCGTGGCCATGCGGCCAGTCGTGGTCTGATTGCTTCAGACGTAACGTACGTTGATGATTTCGTACTCGATCTCACCACCGGGAGCCCGTACGACAACCTCGTCGCCGGCTTTTTTGCCGATCACCGCGCGGGCGATGGGAGAGCCCACCGAGACCATACCGGCTTTGATGTTCGCTTCGTCCTCGCCAACAATTTTGTACGTGACCTCCGCTTCTGTCTCAAGGTTCAACAGGTCGACGGTGGCACCGAAAATCACCTTGCCGCCAGCATCGATCTTCGTCACATCAATGATCTCGGCGTTAGATAATTTGCCCTCTATATCGCGAATCCGGCCTTCGGCAAAACTCTGCTGCTCGCGCGCCGCGTGATACTCCGCGTTTTCCTTCAAATCACCATGCGCACGCGCCTCCGCGATTGCGGCGGTAATTCTCGGACGTTCGACGGTCTTGAGCTGATGCAGCTCATCGCGCAGCGCCTGCGCGCCGGTTTCCGTCATCGGTGATTTACTCATTTAGAAAACTCCTCGTGCAGGTCCTGAAGGCGGTGCACGGAATTACTGTCGGACGTTGCGATCGCCATTGCGGCGGCAGTCGCACCGGCAATTGTCGTTGTGTAGGCGATCCGGCGCTGCAGCGCCTCCCGGCGAATTTCGAATGAATCCGCAATCGCCTGCTCGCCGTCCGTCGTGTTGACGATCAGATCGATCTCTTCATTTTTGATCATATCAACGACATGGGGTTGCCCCTCAAGCACTTTGTTGATCACACGGCATGCTACCCCGGCCTCGTTGATCGCCTTCGCCGTACCGCGCGTCGCGATGAGCTCAAATCCTGTTGCGGCGAGGTCACGTGCAAGTTCAACGCATGCGGCCTTGTCCTGATCGCGCACGCTGATGAACGCAAGGCCGCTCTCGGGCAAGACCATGCCGGCACCCTGCTGCGATTTGCCGAAACCTTCGCCGAACGTCGCGCCGACGCCCATGACTTCGCCGGTTGATTTCATTTCCGGCCCCAGCAGCGGATCGACGCCGGGGAACTTGACGAACGGGAAGACGGCCTCTTTCACCGAGTAATAACTCGGTACGCGTTCGCGCAAAAATCCGAGATCGGCCAGTTTTTCGCCCACCATGCAGCGCGCCGCAAGCTTGGCGAGCGGCACCCCGATGGCTTTCGACACGAACGGGATCGTACGCGAGGCGCGCGGATTGACTTCGATGACGAAAATCTCCTCGCCCTGAATCGCGAATTGCGTGTTCATGAGACCGACGACCCCGAGCCCGCGGGCCATCGCCGTCACCTGGTCTCGCAGCCGGTCCTGGATCGCCTTGGACAAAGTGTGCGGCGGTAATGCGCATGCCGAATCGCCGGAGTGCACGCCCGCCTGCTCGATATGTTCCATGATCCCGCCAATGACCACATCATCGCCATCGGCGATCGCGTCAACATCAACCTCGATCGCCGCTTCGAGGAAGCGGTCCAGCAGCACCGGTGATTCGTGGGAAACCGCGACCGCTTCACGCATGTATTTATCGAGGGCCTTCTCGCTGTACACGATCTCCATCGCGCGCCCACCCAGTACATACGACGGACGAACCACGAGGGGATAGCCGATCTCCGCCGCCGCGGCCCGCGCCGCCTCGGCGGAACGTACCGTGCGGTTGGGCGGCTGGCGCAAGCCAATCTCCTGCAGGAATTTCTGGAAGCGCTCGCGATCTTCGGCGAGGTCGATCGAATCCGGAGTGGTGCCGATAATTGGCACACCTTCAGCTTCGAGCGCACGCGCGAGTTTCAATGGGGTCTGCCCGCCAAACTGTACGATGACACCCGCGGGTTTCTCGAGCGCGACGATTTCGAGCACATCCTCGAGTGTCAGCGGTTCGAAATACAGTCGATCGGAGGTGTCGTAGTCCGTGGAAACCGTTTCCGGATTGCAGTTGACCATGATCGATTCATAGCCAGCATCGCGCATCGCCATCGAGGCATGCACGCAGCAATAGTCGAACTCTATGCCCTGCCCGATCCGGTTCGGTCCACCGCCGAGAACGATGATTTTCTTGCGCTCACTTGGCTTCGCCTCGCACTCTTCTTCATACGTCGAGTACATATAGGCCGTGCTAGAGTCGAACTCGGCGGCACACGAATCCACCCGTTTGTACACCGGTCTGACCCCGCACTCCACCCGTCGCGCGCGTACGTCGCACTCCTCGCGTCCGGTAATCGTTGCGATCCGCGCATCCGAGAACCCTTTGCGTTTCAAAAACCGCAAGCGCTCGGTGTCGAGGGCCGCGAAACCATCGCCGCGGATTTCGGCTTCGATCTCCACGAGTTCGGCGATTTGCGCGAGAAACCACGGGTCAATATGCGTACGTGACTGCACTTCGTCGAACGACATACCATCACGCAGCGCCTGCGCCAGGAACCAGATCCGCTCGGCGCCGGCAACGTTCAGTTCACGGTGCAAGGCGGCTTCGTTCGGCACCGCGATTTCGTCGAGGCCGGTCATGCCGGTTTCGAGGCCACGCAGCGCTTTCTGAAACGACTCCTGAAACGTGCGTCCGATCGCCATGACTTCGCCGACCGATTTCATTTGCGTCGTCAGCCGATCGTCAGCCTGGGGAAATTTTTCAAACGTGAAACGCGGCACCTTCGTAACGACGTAATCGATCGAGGGTTCGAACGAGGCGGGGGTAGCGCCGCCCGTGATCTCGTTCTCGAGTTCGTCGAGCGTATATCCCACCGCGAGCTTCGCCGCGACTTTTGCAATCGGGAAACCGGTCGCTTTCGATGCGAGGGCGGAACTGCGTGAAACGCGCGGATTCATCTCGATCACGATGAGGCTGCCGTCTTCCGGATTCACCGCAAACTGCACGTTCGAGCCGCCGGTATCGACGCCGATCTCGCGCAACACGGCGATCGACGCATTACGCATGATTTGGTATTCCTTGTCGGTCAGCGTTTGCGCCGGCGCCACCGTAATCGAGTCGCCGGTGTGCACGCCCATCGGATCGAGGTTTTCGATCGAACAGATGATGATGCAGTTGTCCTTGCGGTCGCGCACCACCTCCATTTCGTATTCTTTCCAGCCGAGCACGGAACGCTCGAGCAGGATTTCCGTGGTTGGCGAGGCGTCGAGCCCGCGCCGGCAGATTTCGGCGAGTTCCGTGCGATTGAAAGCTATTCCGCCACCGCTGCCGCCCATCGTGAACGACGGCCGGATGATCACCGGAAAACCGATCTCCTGTTGCGCCGCCTCGGCTTCCGCCATCGTGTGAGCGATGAACGATTGCGGCGTATCGAGCCCGATCTTCGTCATCGCTTCGCGAAATTTCTGCCGATCTTCCGCCTTGTCGATTGCTTCTTCGCTCGCCCCGATCAACTCGATACCGAATTCCTCGAGCACCCCGTGGCGCGACAGATCGAGTGCGCAATTCAGTGCGGTCTGTCCGCCCATCGTCGGGAGCACGGCATCCGGACGTTCGCGTTCGATGATCTCGCGCACGGTCTGCCAACGGATCGGCTCGATATAAGTAGAGTCGGCGATTTCCGGATCCGTCATGATCGTCGCCGGGTTCGAATTCACGAGAATGGTGCGATAGCCCTCCTCGCGTAGTGCCTTGCACGCCTGCGTCCCGGAGTAATCGAACTCGCACGCCTGCCCGATGACGATCGGGCCGGCACCGATGATGAGTATGGATTTCAGATCTTCGCGCTTTGGCATGGTGGCTCAGGAACGATAAGCGTCGATCGCGGCAATAAACCGATCGAACAGAGGTTGGATATCGTGTGGTCCCGGGCTCGCTTCGGGGTGACCCTGGAAACTGAACGCGGGCGCATCGGTGCATTCGATTCCCTGCAGGGTGCCGTCGAACAGGGAGCGGTGTGTGGCGATGACAGTGGCAGGCAGGGTGCTCTCGTCGATCGCGAACCCATGGTTCTGACTCGTGATCAGTACATTTCCGTTCTTCAGATCCTGTACCGGATGGTTCGCGCCATGATGGCCGAATTTCATCTTCTGCGATTTCGCACCGCAGGCGAGCGCGAGCAGTTGGTGGCCGAGGCAGATGCCGAAGGTCGGAATCCCGAGTTCCAGGATCCGTTTGATTGCCGTGATCGCGTAATCGCAAGGTTCCGGATCACCCGGGCCATTCGACAGAAACACGCCATCCGGATTGCGTGCAACGACGTCTTCGGCCGGGGTTTTCGCCGGTACGACCTCGATGTCGCAGCCGCGATCGGCCAGCAAACGCAGGATATTGTGCTTCACGCCGAAATCGTAGGCGACGACGCGCCGGCCCGCTTTGACCTCTCCGGCCCGGTGCCGGTTACCCTCCAGTGTCCAGCTGCCCTCGTGCCACTTGTACGGAGAACCGGTTGAGACGACCTGTGCAAGATCAGCACCTTTGAGCCCGGCGAATGCGCGCGCCTGCGCCAGCGCCGCGTCGACATCAGGGTTTTCGCCAGCGCTGATACAGCCGTTTTGCGCACCCTTGTCGCGCAGCAATCGGGTCAGACGGCGGGTATCGATATCCGCGATCGCAACGACGCCGTTCGTGGTCAGATAGTCTCCGAGGCTCTGCGTCGAGCGAAAGTTGCTCGCCACCATCGAAGCGTCGCGAATAATCAGGCCGGTAGCAAAGACCCGGTCCGCTTCCGCATCGAGACCATTGGTGCCGACATTGCCGATGTGAGGGTACGTCAGGGTGACGAGTTGGTGGCTGTAGGACGGGTCGGTCAGGATTTCCTGATAGCCCGTCATCGCCGTATTGAATACGACCTCGCCCACCGCCGAAGCGTGCGCACCGATAGCGCGGCCGCGGAAGACGCTCCCGTCCGCCAACGCCAGAATCGCAGATTTAGACACCGAATATTTGCCCACATAAGAACGGGAGCGCCCAAGCAGGCGCTCCCGTGTAAGAAGTCGGCGGCATTGTACTTTAGGCCCGACGAGCAAGGAAGGCCGCAACCCGGAATCGGGCCTGTTCACAAGCGCGGATTTCCGCCGCCCCGGTATCCGTGCCGCGCACCCGGCGCGGCGTGTCTCAGTCTGCCGGCGGCGCGAACGCAACCCCGTCTGCGCCGCTGCGGCTCAACTCCTCGTTGATGTGGCGGGAAATCTCCACCGCAACCTCGAGTGCCCGCTTGCCGTCCTCCCCCGTCACTTGCGGGCGCAGCCCGTCGGCGACGGCGCCAACGAACGAGCGGATCTCCGCCATCAGGACATCGGTGCCTGTGAGTTTGTGGGTTTCGAACGAAATTTCCTTGTGCTCGTCCGTGTTGCCGTCGGCGTCAATTTCGCCCACCAGCAGCGTATGCTGCATGTAATCGACGGAGATATAGGATCGCGCCTCGCGTATCGTCATCGCGCGCACCTGATCGCTGTCCGCCCGACTCGCCGCAAGCTCGGCAATGCAGCCGTTTGCGAACTCGAGCCTGGCATGGGCGATGTCGATGTCGCCGGTGACGACCGAACGACCCGACGAACTAACGGCGACGAGGTCACTGGCGACAAGACTCAATACGATATCGATGTCGTGGATCATCAAATCCAGAACGACGTTCACCTCCGTCCCGCGTGCCTTGAACGGCGCGAAACGCTGCGCGCTGATGTAGCGCGGCGCCGTGACGCGCTCGCGCAGTTCGATGACAGCCGGATTGAAGCGTTCGAGGTGTCCCACCTGAAACAGGCGCTGCCGTTGCGCCGCCAGCCGGATCAGGATCTCGGCTTCGGCGACTGTTTCGGTTACGGGCTTTTCCACGAGTACATGGATACCGGCATCGATGCAGGCATGCGCCACTTCGAAATGACGGTCAGGCGGTACGACGATCGATACGAGGTCGACAGCGCCAAGAATTTCCCGATAGTCCGCGTAGCCACGCACGCCGTATTTGTGCTCGATTTCCGCGCGCCTGCGTGGATCCGTTTCGACGATGGCGGTGAGTTCGACGCCGTCGAGCGCGA
The DNA here is from genome assembly GCA_965216305.1 of Gammaproteobacteria bacterium. Lineage (GTDB taxonomy): Bacteria > Pseudomonadota > Gammaproteobacteria > UBA11873. The sequence continues at coordinate 3,588,201 of OZ244144.1, forward strand.
GATACTTCTGCACATGGAAATTGCCAAGATATCCGACCCCGATGACGGCGGCGCGTAATGTCTTCATAGTCGTTGGCGAGACAGCTTGTGGGCCCGGTCGGTTCGTCGCGCGGCGGGGTCGTTGGTTGTTGTCATCAGGCGACGAAGCTCGTGGCGGCACGATATCAACGATCCCGCGCCCTGTATAGGCCGACGGCCGGAACTTACGGCGGTGGCGGCCGACAGTTCTCCGCCCCGGTGACCGTCCCGAGCGCGGTACATGCGTCTATCGTTACATCCCAGTTTGCGATCCTGAGACTGCTGCGCAGCACCGCGCGCACGGTGTGGGCATCGATATCCGGCACGTGCTCGGCGAGCAGCGCGACGATGCCAGCGACGTGTGCACTCGCGAATGATGAGCCGGATACGAAATCATAAGTGTTATCCGGCATGGTCGTGAGGATCTCCTCGCCGGGAGCGATAAATACCTTGCCCGCATTGCGCGTGTAGTCCAGCGTGCGCAGCGGATCGTGATAACTCACCGCGATCACCTCGCGCATCGAGGCGGGAAACGACAGTGTCTCGTCACCGAGATCAGTTGCCGCGACGACGACGAGTCCGCGCTGTGTTGCGCGCGAAATAAGCCGCGAGACGAGCGGATCGTACTGCCCTTGCAAGCTCATGTTGACCACTTTCATATCATTTGTGATGGCCCAGTCGAGCGCCCGCGCGAGACCGAAACTTGAACACTGACCGCGGCTCGTCCCCGGGATCGATTCCCAACACGCCCGCAACGAGTAGAGCCTGGCGTCCGGAGCGATGCCGACAATTCCGCGCCCGTTGTGCGCAGCCGCACCGATGATGCCGGCAACAGCGGTCGCATGGAATTCAACGATTTCGATGGTCTGGTCCGCGTCGACGAAATTCAACGCCGCTTCCACCCGGCCGCGCAAATCGTAGTGCGTGCGATCAAGCCCGGTATCGATGATCGCCACTTTCACACCGGCCCCCGTACTCAGTTGCTGTGCTTCATCGATGCGTGCGGACACCAGCGAATGCTGGAGATTGAAATACGGGTCGACAAGCTCGGGTGTTGCGCCGGCGACGTGAAACAAGCGGGTTGTTTGCACACTTTCAACTGCCGGATCAGCGGCAAGCGGTTCGAGTGCGGCGGCCAGCTCGGCGGCGCCACCGGTGAACACGTAACAATCGCGGTCGAGTGACACGATGTGCCAGCCACCGCCGAGTTCCAGCGCATGGCGCCGGGCGAGCGCCGCGGCGGCGCGCGCGCTTACATTGGAATTCACGATGACCAGCAATTCCGCTGATCTGCCGCTCGCGAGGGACGGCGTCTGTGCGACCGGGATGTCAACGAGTTGCGAATACAGCCAACTCAGTGCGATCAGCGCGATTGCGATACAGAATTTCGCCATGCCCGCGTGCGCCGGCGTGGTGGCCGCAGCCCCTAGTTGGCGCGCCGTCGCTGGCGGGCCGAAACGATTGGCTCAACGAACAGCACGCGTTCCGATGCGCGCAGGGTGGCGACGGCCTGCTGCAAATCATCGCCCCGCGACACCTCGGGCAGCGCGATGGTGTAGGCGCCGCGCGGGGTTGGACCGTCAACGAGCTCCGCTTCGGCTGCAAGCAGCAATTCTCGCAACTGGCGCTCCGTTGTGCCGTGCCCGAACACGATGCGCGCCGTGACGTGATCCGGGTCAGCGCCATCGACGGAACGGGAACCCAGAGTCAAATAGCCGTGTTCGTCGCTAGCACCACCGAGCAAACCCGTATTGACGCCAACGAACCCGGCGAGGCCGGTAACGATCACGAGCGCGGCAGCAGCCGCCCACGGGAACAGGCGACGCGACGCGGGCGCACGTTCCAGGCGCGCATGAATACGCGCCAGCGCGGCCTCGGCACGTGGCTCACGCGATCGCCTCGCGACCGCTTCGCGGAGCGTCGTCAGGGTTGCCAACTCTCGCCGGCAAACGAGGCAGCGCGACAGATGGGCGCGCACCATCGCGTGTTCGGTCGCGTTCAGCGTGCCGTTCACATACCACGGCAGATCGAGCGCCGCGCGCGAGTGCTCGGCGTCGTACGCCGATTTCGCATCAGGGGGGAGTGGTTTCATGCTCATTCGCTCTCGCGCTTCGCGAGTATCTCCAGAATTTTTCTCAGGTGCGTCCGCGCATGGTGCATGCGGGTCTTTACCGTGTTTTCCGGACAGCCAACGATGTCGGCAATCTCGGCGTAGGAGTAACCGAACTGATAGGTAAGTTCGACCACGCTGCGGTGTGACGGACTCAAGCGCTGCATCGCCTTGTCGAGCATGTCCTGCAGTTGCAGGGCCGGAATTGCGCTGTCGACACTGAGATGTCGCGAGTCCGGATCCCAGTCGTCGGGCAGTTTATCGAGCCGCGCCCGGCCTTCGCGCTCGAGGCGCTTCATCGCCTGTTTGTAGGCGATGCCAAAAATCCACGTGGACACCCGCGAACGGCCGGCGAATGTTTCGGCGCGAGTCCACACGACATACATCGTGTCGTTGATGACTTCCTCGGCGAGCCCGCCGTGACCGACGAGCCGGGCGAGGAAATCCAGCAGGCGCGGAAAATATTCGCGGTAGAGGTCGTCGAACGCGTCACGGTCCTGTGCGGCTACCGCCTCGAGGCGCGCCACCTCACGGCGCTCGGGGGCCGCTGCCGCGTCACCCCCGGCACGTTCCCGCCAGTCGCCGCGCCCGCGCGTCACACGGCACCCACTGGCATCGTCGAATAGCTGTGCGATGGCCTGCTCATGAACTGTTAGTACGCTGCCGAGGGGATTCGGTTCAATTGTACCGGATGCAGGCCGTCGGGCGCCGGCCAGCGTTCATCGCAGTCCGAGCACGTCCTGCATGTCGAAAACTCCCCGCTCGTGGCGCACGATCCAGGCTGCCGCCCGCAGCGCGCCCCCGGCGAACGTCATTCGACTCGACGCGCGGTGGGTAATCTCAATCCGCTCGCCGGCGCCGGCGAACATGACCGTGTGGTCGCCGACGATATCGCCGGCGCGAATGGTCTCGAAGCCGATGGTCTTGCGATCGCGCACGCCGGTGTGACCTTCACGCCCGTAGACCGCGGTTTCGCCGAGATCGCGATCGAGCGCAGCGGCGACGATTTCGCCAAGCCGCACCGCCGTGCCCGACGGCGCATCGACCTTGTTGCGGTGGTGGGCTTCAATAATCTCGACGTCAAAATCATCGCCCAGCGCCTGTGCTGCGAGCTCGGCAAGTTTGAAGCACAGATTGACACCAACGCTCATGTTCGGCGCAAACATGATCGCGATGTCTGCGCCGGCCGCATCGATCGCCTCGCGTTGATCGCCGAGGCCCGTGGTGCCGATCACCATGCGCTTGCCGAGCGCACGGCAGTGCCGAACGTTCGCGAGCGTGGAGTCCGGCAAGGTGAAATCGATCAGGACGTCAAAGCCGTCGCCGAGGTCTTCGATGCTGCGGTGAATGGGCATTCCCAGCGCCGCCACGCCGGCTGCAAGCCCGAGGTCGGTGCCGCAGATCGCGGCGTCGGGGTGGTCGAATCCGCCGTACAGCTCGATCGCTGGTTCGGCCTGGCTCAATTCCACGAGCGCGCGCCCCATACGGCCACCCGCGCCCGCGATCGCGACTTTCGTTGCGGTTGTCATGTGTTCCCCTTTTTTCCCGTCGTCGCGAACAACGCGAGGCTTCGTGTCAAGAGAACTTCATGTCCTCGAAAAACTTCTTAACCCCGTCGAGCCAGGAGTCGGCCCGCGGGCTATTGCTCTTGCCCTCGGCCAGCGTCGCGCCGAACTCGCGCAAGGCATCCTTCTGCGCCTTGCTCAGATTCACCGGCGTTTCCACCACGACGCGGCAAATAAGATCGCCAATGCCACCACCACGCACGCTGCGTACGCCTTTGCCGCGCATGCGGAACATCTTGCCGGTCTGGGTTTCGGGCGGAATTTTCAGCATCACCCGCCCTTCGAGCGTCGGTACTTCGAGTTCACCACCGAGCGCGGCAACGACAAAGTCGATCGGCACTTCGCAGTAGAGATTGTTGTCTTCGCGCGAGAATATCGGGTGTTCCTTGACGACCACGTTCACGTAAAGATCGCCGGCGGGTCCGCCGCCCTGCCCCGCTTCACCTTCACCGGAGAGACGGATCCGATCCCCGTTATCCACCCCGGCCGGCACCTTCACCGCAATCGTCTTGTTCCCTCGCGCCTTGCCGGTGCCGGCGCAACTGGCGCAGGGGTCTGTAACGGCCTGCCCCTGGCCGCGACATTTCGGGCAGGCCTGCTGTACGGAAAAGAAGCCCTGTTGCATCCGCACCTGGCCGACGCCGCCGCAGGTATCGCAGGTTTTCGGCGCCGCGCCGGTGCGGCTGCCGCTGCCGCTGCAGGTGTCGCAATTAATTAATGTCGGTACGCGGATCTTGACTTCCGTACCGCGCACGGCGTCTTCGAGCGACAGCGACAGGTCGTACCGTAAATCACTCCCGCGATAGGCCCGGTTGCCACCACCGCGCGCGCCGCCCTGGCCGAAAATGTCGCCGAAAACCGTATCGAAAATGTCGCCAAAACCGGCGCCGCCGCCAAATCCGCCGGCGCCCGCGCTCTGCTCCACACCGGCATGTCCGAATTGATCATAAGCGGAGCGCTTGTTCGGATTGCTCAGTACCTCGAACGCCTCTTTCGCTTCCTTGAACTTCGCTTCTGCGGTGTCGTCCCCTTCATTGCGATCGGGGTGATGTTTCATGGCCAGGCGGCGGTACGCCTTCTTGATGTCGGCGTCGCTCGCCGAGCGATTGACCCCGAGGACTTCGTAATAATCACGCTTCGCCATAGTTAACCGGTATCACCTGCCGAGGTTTATTTTTCTGGACCCTTACATAACGAAGCGGCCTCACCGGGAGACCGCTTCGGGGGCGCCGCCCGGCGCGACACGCCGGGCGGAGCAGGCGCTATTATAGAGCGCCCGTTTACTTGTCGTCTTTGACTTCTTCGAAGTCGGCGTCGACGACGTTGTCATCTCCCGCCTCAGCCGTGGCTTCCGCTTCCGGTTGTTGCGCGTCGCCGGCGTCGGCCGAGGCTTTCTCATAGGCGCGCTGCGCGATCTGACCAGACAACTCGCCGAGTTTTTCGGTTTTCGCCGTAATCTCGGCAACGTCGTCTTTTTCCATGGCCGCTTTCAGATCCTCGATCGCGGACTCGATGTTCTTCTTTTCATCGTCGCTGACCTGCTCGGCGAGTTCTTCCACCGACTTCTGCGTCGCATGGATGAGGCCGTCGGCCTGGTTACGCGCGTTGACGAGTTCGTGGAACTTCTTGTCCTCTTCCGCGTGCGCTTCGGCATCCTTCACCATCTGGTCGATTTCTTCGTCCGACAGACCGCTCGAGGCCTTGATGACGATCGACTGTTCCTTGCCGGTGGCCTTGTCCTGGGCCGACACGTTCAGGATCCCGTTTGCATCAATATCGAACGTTACCTCGATTTGCGGCATGCCGCGCGGCGCCGGCGGGATGTCGGCGAGGTCGAAACGACCGAGCGACTTGTTGCCCGAAGCCTGTTCCCGCTCACCCTGCAGCACGTGCACCGTGACCGCCGTCTGGTTGTCGTCGGCAGTGGAGAACACCTGGTTCGCCTTGGTCGGGATCGTCGTGTTCTTGTCGATCAGTTTCGTCATGACGCCGCCGAGCGTCTCGATCCCGAGCGACAGCGGGGTCACGTCGAGCAGCAGCACGTCCTTGACGTCACCGCCGAGCACACCGGCCTGGATGGCAGCGCCAACCGCCACGGCTTCGTCCGGGTTAACGTCCTTGCGCGGCTCGCGGCCGAAAAATTCCTTCACGACCTCCTGCACTTTCGGCATGCGCGTCTGGCCACCGACGAGAATGACGTCGTTGATGTCGCTCGCCATCAGGCCGGCATCGTCGAGTGCCATGCGGCACGGCGCAATCGTCCGCTCGACGAGATCTTCGACGAGCGATTCGAGTTTCGAACGCGAGATCTTCACGTTCAGATGCTTCGGGCCGGACGCGTCTGCGGTGATGTAGGGCAGGTTTACGTCCGTCTGATTACTCGAGGACAACTCGATCTTCGCCTTCTCCGCGCCTTCCTTGAGGCGTTGCAGCGCCAGCGGATCGGTGTGCAGGTCGATGCCTTGCTCTTTCTTGAACTCATCGGCGAGATAATCGATCAGGCGCATGTCGAAGTCTTCACCACCGAGGAACGTATCGCCGTTCGTCGACAGCACTTCGAACTGGTGCTCGCCGTCAATTTCCGCGATTTCGATGATCGACACGTCGAACGTACCACCGCCGAGGTCGTAGACCGCGATCTTGGCGTCGCCACCGCGCTTGTCCATACCGTAGGCCAGCGCTGCCGCGGTCGGCTCGTTGATAATGCGCTTGACCTCGAGGCCGGCGATACGGCCGGCGTCTTTCGTCGCCTGACGCTGGGAGTCATTGAAGTACGCGGGCACCGTGATGACCGCCTCGGAAACGGTTTCGCCGAGGTAATCTTCCGCCGTTTTCTTCATCTTCATGAGAACGCGCGCGGAGATCTCCGGCGGCGCCATTTTGTCGCCATTCGCCTCCACCCAGGCATCGCCGTTATCCGCCTTGATGATTTTGTACGGCACCATGTCGCGGTCACGCGCGACGACGTCGTCGTCATAACGGCGTCCGATCAGGCGCTTCACGGCGAACAGTGTATTTTCCGGATTCGTCACCGCCTGGCGTTTTGCCGACTGTCCGACGAGGACTTCGTTATCAGCGGAGAATGCAACAACCGAAGGGGTCGTCCGCGCGCCCTCCGCGTTCTCGATCACACGCGGTTTGCCACCTTCGAGTATCGCCACGCACGAGTTCGTGGTGCCGAGGTCGATTCCAATAATTTTGCCCATCGCAAGCCTCTCTCAATTCCTGGTTGGCGAATCGGGTGATTCGCTGTTGTCATTGCCTAGTTAAGTGGGTTCGTAAACCGCGTTTTCAAGACCCGGATGATCATTCGGGCCTTCCTCTTCATTCCGCGTCCGGCGCTTTCGCGACGACGACCATCGCCGGGCGGATCAGGCGCTCGTTCAGCACGTAACCTTTTTGCATCACCGCCAGCACCGTCCCCGGCGCCGCGTCCGTCGATGGCTGCATCGTCATGGCCTGGTGGAATTCCGGATTGAACGCCTCGCCGATCGGGTCCAGCGCCACGACGCCGGCTTTTTCCAGCGCGGTGTCGAACATCTTCGCCGTCAGGGTCATGCCCTCGCGGATCGCCTCGATATCCGTAGCCGTATCGAGCGCGCTGTATCCAAGGTCCATGCTGTCCTTGATCGGCAGCAGGTCGCCGACAAAGCGCTCGAGGCCGAACTTGTGCGCGGCGGTCACATCGCGCTCTGCGCGCTTGCGAATATTCTCCACCTCCGCGCGCGCCCGCAGGACTTCATCACGCGCCTCGGCCGCAGCGCCAAGCGCGCTGTCGAGTTCGGTTCTCAACAAGTCCAGCTCCGACAGTTCGGGAGACTCCTCGACAACTTCGCCTGCGACGACGTCCGCGTCGGGATCATCTGGTTCCACTGGAATTTTTTCATCGTGACTCACACCTGCTACCTCTCGGTATGGGCCGCACTCGGCGACCACCGGCACTGCCGGTTACATTTAGATCTGGTTGGTAATTCAACCCCGTGACGGGGAGATGGGGACGTTTATCTCGAATTCAAGGCCGCGCTGAGCATTTTTGCCGTGATATCGACAATGGGGATGACCCGTTCATATTCCATCCGGGTGGGGCCGATAACCGCGAGAACGCCAAGCGTTTCCCCGTCCCCGTACGGCGAGGTGACGACGCTGCAGTCGTCGAGGACATCGTAGCCCGATTCCTCGCCAATGAAAATCTGCACCCCGGTAGCATTCAGCGCCTGATCCAGCAGATGCAGAATGTCGCGCTTCTGGTTGAACGCTTCAAACAGGTTGCGCAGCTTCTCGATGTCCGATAATTCGTTCACGTCCATCAGGTTTGTTTGCCCGGCGAGGACGTAATCGTTTGACGACTCCTTCTCGATGAATACCTTCTGGGTCATTTCGACGACCGCCTGCATCATCGAATTCATTTCCTGACGGGTCGCGCTCATTTCGCGCAGCAGGTCCTGCTTGACCGTGTTGATGTTCTTGCCGGCAAATGCGCGATTAAGATAGTTCGCCGCCTGGGTCAGTTCCGAGGGTCCGTAGCGACGTTCGGTGTGGATAACCCGATTCTGCACTTCGCGGTCATTGACGACGAGGATCGCGAGTACCCGGTTGTCGTTGAGCGGCAAAAACTCGACCTGGCGCAAGGCCTGGTGGTCGGTCTTTGGCATCATGACGAGACCGGCAAGCTTCGTGACATCGGACAGCAGCGACGAGGTCTTCTCCATCAGCACACGCACGTCCGTCTCGGAACTGACCTCGTCGTTCAGTCGCAGCAGCTCGCCGGGTTCCGGATCCTTGAACGTCACCATGCAGTCCACGAAGCGACGGTAGCCGCGCACGGTCGGCACGCGGCCAGCGGACGTGTGCGGTGAACTGATCAGTCCACAGTCCTCGAGATCGGCCATGACGTTGCGGATCGTCGCGGTGCTGAGTTCCAGCTTCGCGTCGCGTGCCAGGGTGCGCGAACCAACCGGTTGCCCGTCGGAAATATACCGCTCCATCAGGCACTTGAATAAGTACTGGGCGCGTTCGCTTAGCTCGATTTCCTGTCCTTGCTCGGCCATGGTTTGAGTGTCGATCGACGTCCTGTAGAGGGTCGGCTCGAATTTAGCATTCTCCCTCGTCGATTACCAAGGATGCCGCCGCCGCGCTCCGGCAAGTTTTAATTGCTTCACGATTTCGCTCAATGCTAACGTGGCAGGTTAACGGGGGAAGAGTGTCACTGGCGGCCTATGTTCGAGCGTATCGGGATTATTGCGAAGTCCGCCGATGATGACGTGCGCGCGGCCGTTACCGCGACGCTGGCGGTACTCGCCAGGCGCAAGCTGAGCGTTGCCATCGATGAGAACTGCGCGCAGGTCGCCGGCAACGCGGACGCGGAAGTCGTACCCGAGCCCGGTGTCGCCCACGGCCGCGATCTCGTGATCGCAATCGGTGGCGACGGCACATTGCTGCGGGCGGCAAAACTCGCGTTTCCCGGCGATGCGTCCGTATTGGGCGTCAACCTCGGCCGCCTTGGCTTTCTCACCGATTTGAACCCCGAGCAGGTGCCGGACTCGCTCGGCGGCGTGCTCGACGGGCACTATACAATCGACGAACGCTGCGTACTGCGGGCGGAAATCGTCCGCGACGACGAAGCCATACACAGCAGCGATGGCCTCAATGACATCGTGATCCAGAAATGGAATACCGCACGCCTGATCGCGTTCGACACCTACGTGGACGGCCGCTTCGTACTCTCGCAACGTTCCGACGGCATGATCATCTCCACCCCAACCGGCTCCACGGCGTATTCGCTGTCCGGCGGCGGCCCAATCATGCACCCGCAATTGCGCGCCGTCGTACTCGTCCCGATTTGCCCCCATGCACTGTCGAATCGTCCCATCGTGCTCGAAGACACCGCGCGGATCGAGATCGAGATCGGCGATGAATATGCAACGGAAGTGCGGGTAACCTGCGATGGTGAGCCCATGCCTGCGCTCGAGGCCGGCGACCGGATCCGGATCAGCCGCCACGATGAAACCGTGCATCTGATCCACCCGGCCGATCACGATCATTTCGCGAACCTGCGGGCCAAATTGCACTGGGGCCGCGCTCCGTGCTGAAAGCCCTGACGATTCAGGATCTTGCGGTAATACGCCAACTCGACGTCGAATTTGAAGCCGGCCTCACCATCCTCACCGGCGAGACCGGCGCCGGCAAATCCATTCTCATCGAGGCACTCGGGCTCGCGCTCGGTGACCGCGCCGATTCAACGATGGTCCGCAATTCGGCGGCACGCGCGGCGGTAACCGCGACGTTCGGGATTAGCGACATCCCGGCCTTGACGGCGTTCCTGCGCGCGAACGACCTAGAGGACGGCGAGGAATGCATCCTGCGACGCGTGATGAACGCGGACGGGCGCTCCCGCGCGTTCTGTAATGCGCAGCCCGTACCGGTGCAATTGCTGAAACAGATCGGTGAATTTCTCGTCGATATCCACGGTCAACACGCCCATCATTCCTTACTCCGGCGCCCGGTTATGCGCGCCGTACTCGATGAGTATGGCAAAGCCGGCAAAGTTGCCACGAACGTCACCTCAGCCTACGAGGCCTGGCGCAAACTCATACGGCGGCGTGAGGAACTCACCCAGGGCGCCGACGATGTGCCCAGCCGCATCGATTTGCTGCGCTTCCAGGCGGAAGAAATCGCCGCGCTGGACCTGAGCGAAGACAGTCTCGCTGCGCTCACAGCGGAACATCGACGCGTGGCCCACGCCGCGCGCCTGATCGAGGCGTGCGAGGGTGCCGCACAAGCCGCTTTCACCGCCGACGGCAGCGCACTCGACAGCACTGTTCGCGCCGCCACAGTCCTGCGCGCAGTGGGCGATATCGACCCGCGCATTGAAACCGTTGCCGAACTGCTCGACACCGCCGCGATCAACCTTGAAGAAGCAGAGCGTGAACTCACCCATCTGCGCGATGAGATGGAAACCGATCCGGTGCGGTTGCAGGAGATCGACCGCGAATTACAGACGATTCAGGATCTTGCACGCAAGCATCGCTGCGAGGCGCGTGACATTCCGGCGCGCCTACGTGCGATTGAAGAAGAATTGAATACGCTCGTAAACCGCGAAGGCGAACTCACCACGCTCGACGATGCCGTCGCCGGCGCGCGTGCCGAATACGATCAGGCCGCCGCGGAACTCAGCAAACTGCGTCAGCGCGCGGCGAAAAAAATGAACAAGGAAATCACCACCCGCCTGCGCGAACTCGGGATTGTGCACGGCTCGTTCAGCGTCGATCTGGCACGGGCGACGGGCGGCCCCGGTCCGCATGGTATCGACGATGTCGATTTTCTCGTCACGGCAAACCCCGATCAGCCGCTCGCACCGTTGCGCAAGGTGGCTTCCGGTGGTGAATTATCCCGTGTGAGCCTCGCGATCCAGGTTGCGACGACCGGCACGTCCGGTATTCCGATCCTCGTATTCGACGAAGTCGACACCGGGATTGGCGGGCCCACTGCCGATGTGGTGAGTCGCTATCTCGGTGAGCTTGCGCAGCACCGGCAGATCCTGTGCATCACGCATTTGCCGCAGGTGGCTTCAGCCGGCGACCATCATCTGTCGATTGGAAAAATCGTGGCGGGCGGAATTACGGAAACAACGGTCCGCGCGCTCGACCCGGATGAGCGGGTGGAGGAAATCGCCCGCATGCTTGGCGGGCAAAAAGTCACGCAGAAAGCGCGCGAGCACGCGCGCGAACTACTCACGCATTAAAAAAACCGGCTCAGGCCGGTTTTTTCTTCACATACAACACGAGGCTGTGGTCTTCGAGTTGATAGCCGTGCTGCTGGACGATCTGGCGCTGGCGGTTTTCGATTTCCTCGTCGAAGAACTCAATCACTTCGCCGGTGTCTACGCACACCATATGATCATGATGATCGTTACCGGCAATTTCGAACACGGCGTGACCGCCGTCGAAATTGTGCCGCTGCACGATGCCGGCGGCTTCGAACTGCGTGAGCACACGGTAGATCGTGGCCAGGCCGACGTCCTCGCCGCTGTCGATGAGCGCTTTGTAAACGTCTTCCGCGCTCAGATGGGCCTCGCCGCTGTTCTCGAGGATCTCCAGGATCCGCAGGCGCGGCAGCGTTGCTTTCAGTCCGGCTTTTTTCAGATCGTTCGTATTCACTTGAGCGTAATTCCGTGTCGTCGAGTGGCGCGCAGGATTCGTAGCGGCAGTTCGGAATCGGCTATACTCCCGGCCCGAAAGTGCTGCCGCCGATGCTTACGATCTTAGCACTAATTGCACCGCTGCTACGGCGGTACCGGAGAATCCTCATAGAAATCATGCGCCCGACCCGCCTCACGTCTATTCTGCTCGCGGCCCTGCTCGTCGGCGGATGCAGTCACTCCCCACTGCCCTACATTCCGCGGCCAGGCATTCCGTTCGTGCACAAAATCGACGTACAGCAGGGCAATGTGGTGACGCAGGAAATGGTCGCGCAGCTGCGCCTGGGCATGAACAAGAAGAAAGTCCGCTTCGTCATGGGCACCCCGATCGTCCAGGACACATTCCATTCCTCGCGCTGGGACTACATTTATACGTTCCACGAAGGCGGCGGCGGCACCGAACGGCGCCGGATTACCACCGTGTTTAATGAGGATGGCAAGCTGATTGGGGTAGAAGGCGATATCAAGGCGGCGCTCGGTCGCCTCGAAGTCGATCGTCACCAGGATACTTCCGTCGAGGTGCCGGGCGAATACCGCAAGAGCCTGCTTGGGCGCATTGCCGATTCCATGCCGTTCACCGACGATGGCGCAGCGCAGCATAAAGCAACCGGAGAAGAGGACGAGGAAGGCGGCGACACCACTGCGGCAGCCCCGGACGAGGATAGCGACGAAGATCTGATCGGCGACGACAGCGATGAAGATGAGCTGATCGCGGATGCGAACACGGATTCGGTGACGGTGCCCGAAGGCGCGCCGCCGAAGAAGAAGAAGGGGTTTTTCCGCCGTATTGTGGACTCCGTGGGCCTGGGAGCCGACGACGATGACGATGAAGACGACGACGAGGTCAACCAGGACGACCGTCGCTATCGTGATCCGACCGATCCCGATAGCATCAATCGCCCGTACTGAGTACTGCTAGCGGTCCCGCGCGGCCGCTGCCTTGCGCCGCCGCGCTTCCTTCGGGTCTACCTGCAGCGGTCGGTAGATCTCCACCCGATCGCCATCCTGGACCGTATCGCCCAGGTCACGGAGCGATCCGAAAATGCCAACCCGGTTTACCGCGAGGTCGATTTCCGCATATCGCTCAAGGATTCGGGAGCGTTCGATCGTTGCACGAATCGTCGCGCCGCGCGGCACCTGTACCGGGATGATTTGCTGGATCTCGGGACGCGCGAATACCACTTCAACGCCGAGCATCTGATCCGCCTCAGCCATACAGATGACGCGCGCGTTCGCGAAACGCATCCACCATCGATGCGGTCAGCAGTTTGAACACTTTCGACAACGCGCGTGCCAGCAATCCGTTCGAGAACTCGAAATCAAGATCGAGTGAGACATTGCACCCGCCCGGTGCCGGGTCGAAACGCCAGACGCCGTGAAATCGTTTGAACGGTCCTTCGAGTAGCGCCATTTCGATGCGCTCGGATCCGGTGTTGCGGTTCTCGGTGGTGAACGAGTGCTGTAACGGTCCTTTGGATACAGTCAGCGTGGCGACAATCCCGTGCTCCAGACGACGCTCTACGCGGGCAGCGCTGCACCACGGCAGAAACTGCGGATAGGCGCCAACGTCATTTACGAGTTCGAACATTTGTTGCTGGCTGTACGGAATGAACTCCGCGGTCCTCACTTCAGGCATAAGCAGACTGGCTCAAGGCTGGCCGAATACGCCCAGCGCGTTAAGAAAAATCACGAGCACCCCGGCGGGTGCGACAAACCGCACGAGAAAGTGCCACGTTGCATACAGTGGACCGTCGCGCAGCTGGAGTTCATCGCGCGTGGTAGCACGGGCCATACGCCAGCCGGCGAACAGCGCAATCAGTAATCCGCCGAGTGGCAACATCACCGTGGTGCTCACAAACTCGCAGAAGTCGAAAAAGTTCATGCCCCAGAGCGTTGCGTCGGCCCACTCGTTGAACGACAACAGCGAGCCGAGCCCGAGTATCCAGGCGCCAATACCCCCGGCGGTAGCCGCCCGCCGTCGCGACATGCCGGCCGATTCCACGAGCCAGGCCGAGACCGGTTCGAGCAGGGAAATCGCCGAGGTCCACGCCGCCACGCTGAGCAGGACGAAGAACAAGGCACCGAAAATCTGCCCACCGGGCATGTGTCCGAAGGCAATGGTGAGCGTAATGAAGACCAATCCCGGCCCGCTGCCCGGTTCGAGTCCGAAACCGAACACGATCGGAAAAATCGCGAGGCCGGCGAGCACGGCAACAAGCGTATCGCACATTGCCACGACGCCTATCGTACGCGGAATCGACGCATCGGCCGGCAGATAGGAGCCATAGATCATGATCGCCCCCATGCCGAGGCTCAAGGAAAAAAACGCCTGACCAAGCGCCGCAAGCACGGAATTCGCGCTGACCTCGCTGAAATCCGGTTCGAACAGATACGTTAACGCGCCGGTGAAATCCCCCGTGCCCATGGCATAAGCAACGACGACGATCAGCAAGATAAACAACGCCGGCATGAGCCAGCGCACCGCGACTTCGAGACCGCCACTGACTCCGCGGGCAACAATCGTGGTGGTCAGCGCAATAAATACCGTATGCCAGCCGAGCAGCCGCCAGGGAGAACTGGTGAGTGCATCGAACTGCGCCGCGGACGCATCGGCTGAAGTCCCGGAGAAGACACCGCCGCCGACGTAAAAAATGTAGGCGACGGACCAACCGGCAACGACGGAATAAAATGAAAGGATGATGAAACCGGCGACAACGCCAAGCCAGCCAAGGAAGCGCCAGTGCTCGCTCAACCCTTCGTCACGCGCGAGCGCACGCATCGAGTTTATCGGGCTTTGCCGTCCGCGCCGCCCAATCAGGGTTTCCGCCATCATGATCGGCAAACCAACAAGCAAGACGCACGCAAGATAGATGAGTACGAAAGCGCCGCCACCGTTTTCGCCGGTAACATACGGGAAACGCCAGATATTACCGAGGCCCACGGCCGAACCGGTCGCCGCAAGGATAAAAATCCAGCGGGACGACCATTGACCGTGTATCGATTCCCTCGCTCCCGCCATCGTCCGTTTCCTTGAAAAAGCACCTGCCTGGAAGCATTTTGCGGGATCGGATTTTGCCGTACAAGCGAACATGGCGAGATGAACGGTGAGGTCGGCACGTCCTGTTATAATCCCGCCCCCTGTCGCTTCGCGCACGTGGACGATCCCTCGATGGCTAACAAGAAAAAATCCGGCAAAACGCCCAGCGCGACGATTGCGTTGAATAAAAAGGCGCGCTTCGACTACCACATCGAAGAACGGATCGAAGCCGGCATCGTGCTCGAAGGCTGGGAAGTGAAAAGCCTGCGCGCCGGCAAAGTGCAGATCGTTGATACCTACGTCCTGCTCAAAAATGGCGAAGCGTTCCTGCTCGGCATCCACATCACGCCAATGCTGGCCGCGTCGTCGCATATCACGACCGATCCGACACGATCGCGCAAACTGCTCCTGCACCGGCAGGAGATCGCGCGGCTCATCGGCGCCGTCGAACGCAAGGGATTTACGATCGTGTGCACGGCGCTGTACTGGAAACGCGGCCGCGCGAAGGCCGAGCTCGGGATCGCGAAAGGCAAGAAGCAACACGACAAACGGGCGACGGAAAAAGCCCGCGACTGGAGCCGCGAGAAGCAACGCATTCTCAAATCCGGTTAGGCGCGGGCATGTAATTGCGGGCATGCGCCGGCACGTGACGCGCGACCGCAACCGACAACACTGGAACTACGGACCCGAAAAGTGGTCTACTACGGACGTTGAAGCTCACGCGCGCCACAGCCGGCGCACCGTGAACAACCCGATTTCGGGGGTGACCTGGATTCGACGCGGGTCGCGAAACCGAAGGGGCATGTCGAGGGGCAGAGCACCTCGTAAATCCAACTGCAAACCATTTAGTTGCCAACGACGACAACTACGCACTCGCTGCTTAAAACCCAGTAGGGTGCCGTTTGGCTGGAGCCGTGCTTGTGCGTCCAGTACCAGGCGTCATATCTCACAAGATCGTGCTGAAGCTTGTCCGGAGCGGATGCACTAAAACCTAACGGACTCGCGATTTGTTTTCCCTGCCGTTCGGGTAGCAAGTCGTTAAATCAATAGAGTCGGCTAAACATGTAGAACCGACGGCAGAGGGCTTGCGGACGCGGGTTCGATTCCCGCCACCTCCACCAAACAAAACAACCGGCCTTGTGCCGGTTTTTTTGTTTGGGGAGATGGCGTGGATGAGAACACGTGTTCCGGGTTCGACCAGCATCGTGCGCTAAGCACGATGCGCAGGACGCACGAAGTGCGGTCCCGACCAACGGGAGGGATGAGGTTTGCGCAACAGGCGCAAACCGAACCTTCCCGCCGCGGCCGCCAGGCCGCTTCATTTCAAGACTCGTTGTATCTAACAGGGCCCACCCGTGGGGTGAGAAGGTGCGTTCCGGGTTCGACAAGCGTTGCGCGCTAAGCGCAATGCGCAGGACGCACGCAGTGCGGTCCCGACCAACGGGAGGGATGAGGTTTGCGCCTAAGCGCAAATCGAACCTTCCCGCCGCGGCCGTCAGGCCGCTTCATTTCAAGACTCGTTGTATCTAACAGGGCCCACCCGTGGGGTGAGAAGGTGCGTTCCGGGTTCGACAAGCGTTGCGCGCTAAGCGCAATGCGCAGGACGCACGCAGTGCGGTCCCGACCAAAGGGAGGGATGAGGTTTGCGCCTAAGCGCAAATCGAACCTTCCCGCCGCGGCCGTCAGGCCGCTTCATTTCAACGTTCGTTGTCCGTGATGGGACCCACCCGGATGAGAAACCGCGTTCCGGGTTCACAAGCATCGCGCAAGCAATGCGCAGGACGACCGCAGGTCGGTCCCGGCGAACGCCGGGATTTTATTTCGCGGAGGCAACGCGAAATAAAACCATTCCCGCCACGGCCGCAGGCCGTTTCACATCAACGCTCGTAGCCAGTAACGGGACCCTCCCGGATGAGAAACCGCGTCCCCGGTTCGAAAAGCATTGCGCGCTATGCGCAATGCGCAGGACGCACGCAGTGCGATCCCGACCAACCGGAGGGATGAAGTTTGCGCAACAAGCGCAAACCGAACCTTCCCGCCGCGGCCGCAGGCCGTTTCGCCTCCAAGCTTCTTGTGAATGTGAATTTCGGTCGATTCCCCACTTTATACAAGCTGTCGATGGCGAATTCGCAGTCACCCCCGGCAGCAGCCTCTGAAACTGTCCGCAGTAATTATTTCGCCGGGGGTGATGTTCGAACCCGGCTGGCGTGCGAGCCCATAAACCAGCGCAGTGATCGGGAGCGATACGGCCAAGCGATCGATGCACGCGATCCGTATTGTAATAATCTCGGAATGCCGCCAAGTTTCGGGTCAGGTCGACTGAGTTCCCAAAGAACACCCAATCGAAGTATTCGCGTCGAATCGTCCCGATCAATCGTTCGACGAACGGATGTGAAGTCGGCACATACGATACTGACTTGACCTCATTTATCTCACTGACTCACAAATTTGCGCGCCATCGGCGAAAACGAAATGACAGGTCATGATCGGTGCTGATGTAACTCAATGTCGGCTGACCGGAAGCGGCGGCATTAAACATCCGACAAACATCGACGCCCAAGACGGCAGGGTAAGTCCGATTCACGCGAAAATTTATCAATCCGCCACCCATACGCGACCGGAATAGAGTTCTACGAGTTTTCGGGAGTCGCACCAACGGTTAATTCCGCCACCTTGATTAGAGACCATATAAAGACTAAATTCAGTCTTTAACTATTTCAGGAGCACCGTCATGCGCTACTCATCTCAAGTCAAATCGATCAGCTACCTCAAGGCCAACGCCGCCGAAGTGTTGACGCGCCTGACGGAGCAGCGAGAACCATTGGTCATTACGCAAAACGGTGAAGCCAAAGCCGTATTGCAAGACGTGGCCTCATTCGAGGAAACCCAGGAAACCCTCGCTTTGCTGAAGATCCTCGCGCTGGGTAATCAGGACGTGGCGGCCGGCAAGGTCAAGCCTGTAGCGGACGTTTTCGCCCGGCTGCGGGCCAAGAGGGTCTCCGACTGATGGCAGGCACGTCTGCCAGGTTCGAAGTCCTGCTCACCGAGGGCGCGGAGCAGGACCTGGAAGCTATCCACGACTACATCGCGGCATTCGACAGTGCGGCCAATGCCAACCACGTGCTCGACCAATTGATGAAGGCCGTGGAACGTTTGTCGAGGTTCCCTGAGCGTGGAAGCTACCCGAAAGAACTGGTCGCACTCGGGATCAAGGAATATCGGCAAACCACGTTCAAGCCCTACCGGATGATCTACCGCGTCGCGGGCAGCCAAGTCATCATTTATTTGATTGCAGATGGCCGCAGAGAACTGCAGTCCGTGCTGGCTCGCAGGCTGCTGGGGACGTAACGCCGCATCCCTTCGCCACAGGCGGGGACCCTAAAATGGGTCCGGCTTTCCTACTTTCCAAAAGCCGCATGAATATTCGGGACCCGCAAGTGTTGGCAAGTCGGCTCTGTCCGGGCAGCATTCGGACAACATGAATAAGTAGCTTATTGTTCTAATTAGGGGGCCGCCAGGTTAGATTCCCGCCACCTCCACCAAACACCACCCCACCCTAGACCACCCGGGACTAACCAAGTCACGGGTTTTCGTTTGAATGAACTCATTCGGCGTTAAGTAGTTCAAGCTCGAATGGGGCCGAATCTGATTGTACTGCCGTCCCCAGCTTTCGATGAACACTTTGGCTTCGGCTCTTGAACGAAACCATTCGAGATTCAGACATTCGTCCCGAAACTTTCCGTTGAAGCTTTCGTCGAGGCCGTTTTGCCCGGGCTTGCCTGGGTCGATGAATGCCGTATTGATACGATCGTTGGTCAGCCATTTCAACACCGCCCGTGACACAAATTCCGAGCCGTTGTCCGAACGTAGGTAACGCGGGGCGCCGTGCACACTAATCAGCCGTGCGAGTTGTTCAATGACGTGTGCCGAACGTATTCGCCCGGCAACGTCGATAGCCAGGCATTCGCGTGTTAACTCGTCGACAATGGTCAAACATTTGAGAACCTGGCCGTTCGCACACCAATCGAAGACAATGTCGTAAGCCCAGACCTGATTGCGGATCTCGGGGGCGAGCGGCCGCGGCCGTGACCGCGAAACCAGTCGGCGCTGCCCGTAAGCCACCTGTTGTCGGCGGGCGCCCGCCGCTACCACTTTTTTCGATTCACCTCGCTCATCACCTCGATCTCGAGATCTCGCTCCGCCAGCAACTTCTTCAGCGGTGCGTTAATCGCTCTTGCGCGTCCTGCGCCCGCGATATTAGTGCTTCCTGCGCGTCATCTTGTTCGAGCTGCTTCAGGCGCCGCACGTCGCTGACATCAAGCTCGCCATACCTCTGGCGCCAGGTGTAAATCGAGGCTTCGCTCACCCCGTTCCGTTTCGCGACCTCTGCGACCGGTGCCTTATCTGCTTCACGCAGAATGTTGACCATCTGATCTTCGCTATATCGTCCTTTCTTCATGGCGACTCCCTCCTCCGAGCGCCATACTCGCAAGAATCAAATGGTCCGAAAATAGCCGGGCAGGTCAGATTCACTCGACTCCCGGCATAATGCTGATCCGATTTTCGGGATGGACAAGCCGAATCACGAACTCAAGGAGAACAATAATGGTGTATTGGGTCCGATTCGAATGGGATGGCGAAGAAGGCTTCGGCCAGCTCAACGGCGAGAACATAGCTGTCTTTGAGGGTGCAATGTTGGGCGAAGCATCCCCAACCGGAGACAGTCTCACGCCAGGTGAGGTCACACTGCTTACGCCGTGTACGCCGACGAAGATCGTCGCGCTGTGGAACAACTCCCGATCGGCGGCCGAGAAACAAGGCCTTGAACAACCGGGCCATCCGCTGTTCTTTATCAAGGCAGCCAATACCTTCCTGCCCAGCGGTGGCATCATCCGCAAACCCGCTTCCTATGACGGTCGGGTAGTCTATGAGGCGGAGTTGGGTATTGTCATTGGCAAAGACTGCAAAGACGTCTCGATGGCCGACGCAACTGACTATATCTTTGGTTATACCTGCGTAAACGACATCACGGCGCTGCAAATTCTGGATGCGGACCCGACCTTCCCGCAATGGGCGCGCGCGAAAGGGTTCGATACGTTCGGCGCGTTCGGCCCGGTAATCGCCACGGATATCGATCCCGCAAGTGCCATAATCCGCGCAGAGTTAAACGGTCGGGAGCGGCAGAACTATCCGGTGAGCGATTTATTTCTGCAGCCGGCCGAGTTGGTGAGCACACTGTCTCACGACCTCACCCTCTTCGCCGGCGACATCATCGCCTGCGGGACCGGCCCCGGCGCCCTGCCCATGAAACCGGGTGCGACCATCGACGTCATCATCGATGGGATTGGCACGCTGTCGAACAGCTATGATGCCTAAGGTAGTCCGGTTTTTTGGTAAATCTGTGTCGAGCAGTAAGTGTCCCGGCTACGCGGTACTTCGCGACGCGCACAGCGGGAGTCCTGCGGAGAAGCGACGCTTTCGAGGCCTCGAATCGTCGGACGATTCCGTCCGGGCAGGCTGTGCCGCCGCTACAAATGGCAGACAACCGCTTGACCGGCGCCCCCGAAAAAATCCGGACAACCAGGCGATGACGATCGGATGAATATTCATTGCGGACAACTGGCAGCGAATTGCGACGACAAGCGGGTACCGGTTGCCAACCTCGTGTGCCTGCGCGGTGCGCAGCGCATTACAGTGCAAGTGCACGAATCGATACCGTAGAGGTACCATCCGCGAACATGAGCGAGCCAACCATACAATTCGACGACAACCCCCTGCGCGCCTTCCCCGAGGCCGAATACGAACAGCGCCGCGCGCGTGCCCGCGAGGCGATGTCACGCCAGGGCCTGGATGCCGTGTTGATCTCGACCCCGGAGAACCTCTACTACCTCTCGGGCCTCGACCACATGGGTTACTTCGCCTACCAGATGCTGATCCTGCCGGCGCAGGGCGACCCGGTACTGGTGACCCGCGCTATGGAGCGCGCGACCATCGAGCTGCAGGTACCGCACCTGGTGCACGTCGGCTACACCGACGGCAGCACGCCGCCGCCGGTGCCGCCGAGCGCGGAGGAGCACAACCTCGCGCTCGAGACCGACATCCCGGGCAACCTGTTCGTCGAGCCCCTGCTCAATCGCCGCGCGGCGGCCGACGCCGAGTTCTCGCCGCCGGTCGACGCGACCTGCCGCGCGCTGGCCGAGCTCGGCCTGCCCGGCGGCACGCTGGGCATGGAGATGGGCGGCAGCTTCGTCTCCTTCCGCGTCGCCGACGGTATCCAGAAAGGCCTGCCCAAGGCGACCTGGGTTGATGCGACCGGGCTGGTCGACGAACTGCGCCAGGTGCAATCACCAACCGAGCTCACCTACACGCGCCGCGCGGCGGTGATCTCCGACGCGATGATCCAGGCCGGCATCGCCGCTGCCGGTATCGAGGTCCACCACCGTGAGCTGATGGCGGCGATCTACGACGCCATGTTCCGGCGCGGCGGTACCTACCCGGGTTTCGTGCCGCTGGTGCGATCGTCGGCGAACCTGCTAGAGGAACACGGCACCTGGGGCGACCTGCAACTCGTCGAGGGCGACATCCTGTTTCTCGAGATGTCCGGCTGCTATCGGCGCTACCACGCGCCGATCGGCCGCATCGTGAACATCGGCGACGTACCGGCAAGCGCGCGTCGTGCGCTCGAAGTGTGCGAGGAGGCGCAGCGAGCGGCACAGAAAGCGGCGCGCGCCGGGGTTATGGCGGGCGACGTCTACGCCGCCTGGCAGGCGGTGCTCGACCGCCGCGGGCTCGGCGCCTACCGCCGCCATCACTGTGGCTACGCAGTCGGCATCGGCTATCCGCCGAGTTGGTCCGGAGGCGGAGTGCCGGTGGGCCTGCGCGCCGGCTCAGAGATGAAACTCAGGTCCGGCATGGTGTTCCACCTCATGAGCTGGCTGCTGCGCTCGCAGCACGGCGACTCCTTCCTCTCCGACACAATCGTCATAGGCGACGATGCGAGCGAGATGCTGACCACCACGAGCCACGACCTGCTGCGCCGCAGCTGAGCAAGCGGTCGCTTGCCCGGTGTGTTCTCGATATTCGTCCGTCGCTGGCGAAACTAAAAATCCTGCAATCGGAAAGGTCACCAAAGGCAATGCCCGAATTACAGGCTCGCGAGACCTCTGTCACCGGGCTTACAGCTGCATTGCAGCGCTACCTGACTACTCCCCCTTCAAATTCACGCGCACGATCCGGTCGCCGCGGAACGTGCCGGCTCCCATGGGTGCACCATCGGTCTCATACAGGGTCTCGACAATGGTCATCGGATCGGGATCGAGCGCGACGATCCTGAATGGAATACTGCAAGCTCCTCGCTTGATGCTTAGGCATTCGGCGAACTCGTGCGCCGTGAGGCCCCCCGAGGGACACGATGAGCACGCGACCATCGGGCGCCCAACGTGCGTTGTCGGGCATGTCGACCGTCGCACGACCGAGCTCGCGGCTGCTCGCGACCTCGACCCGGGGTGAGAAACCGTGTTACAGGTTCGACAAGCATGGGACGCCAAGCACGATGCGCAGGACGCACGCAGTGCCGCCTCGATGTGAACCGGCGGACAGGGACTGCGGGAAAAGTTTATGGATTAAGGAGACGGAGGGCTTAGGGATCCCATCAATTAGCTGAATGAATCACGCCGAATTTACCGCAAATCGTTTAGTCTGAGCCCAGCCGGCCAGTCCGATCCATCTAACTTCCGATGATCGTGCATCCATCGCATGCTGCGTACCATGTCTAACGATAAAGCGCACGGCGGTTCTCACTGCTTACTAAACCGCGGTCGAAAACGGATCTATTAGACCAACACGGCACGCTTCGAAATCAGCGACGTTCCGCGTCGCCACTGTCAGTCGATTGCGCCGAGCGATCGCAGCTATCTGACCGTCGGGAATGCTCATAGGTCGCCCCAAGCCCTTCCGCGCCCCCATGATCTCGCCGTAAATGCGAGCGGAAGGTTCATCGTAGTCGACAACACGCTGCGCAAAGGCCTGGGCAATAAACTGCTCGAATTTATCGTGAAGTCCCGTCCGGCGTTTACCGTCCGGTAAAATACGTAGTCCGTAGGTAATTTCTCCAATCGTGATTGTCGACACGTAGAGTGCACTCGATTCCTGCGCGTTGAGCCAGTTCAAAACGACCGCAGCTGGCGTCACCTTCATCACTTCTGAGACGACGTTCGTGTCCAGGAGAATCATTCGGACAGATCCTCAGGTTCGTGCGGAGTCCTGGCGGGTAGTTGAAGGTCGACGCCGTGCTTCGGACCGAAGATTCGAACGGCCAAATCGCCGAGGCGCTCCGGTGCGCTAACCGCATTCTTCAGGATACGGCGCGCTTCTTCCTCCATTGAAACACCGTGCTCGGCCGCACGTATCCGCAATCGAGACAGCGTTTCGTCATCGAGTTTTCTGACACTCAAATTTCCCATGGCAACCTCCATCGAAGATTCAGGATGGTTAAATGCTGGCATACGCCATCATTGATAGCAAATGCATGCATTTTCCAGAATCATCGCTGGCCTCAGGTATTCCTGGCCTTCGAATCCGCTACGCCGTGCGGCGGTACCGGGCGTGTTTCCACTGGGCAGCATCCGGACAACGTCGGCATGTAACTTATTGTTTTTATTGAATCGCCTTCAGGTTCGATTCCCGACACCTCCACCTCCACCAAACGAAACAACCGGCCTCATGCCGTTTCTTTGTTTTGGAGAGATGGTGTGGGTGAGCAGACGCGTTCCGGGTTCGACTAGCGTTGCGCGCTAAGCGCAATGCGCAGGACGCACGCAGAGCGGTCCCGACCAACCGGAGCGATAAGGTTTGCGCCGAAGCCTAAACCGAACCTTCCCGCCGCGGCCGTCCGGCGGTTTCATACTGGATCAGCGAAAAATTGCCGACTGGACCATTCGGACCATTCAGCATGAAGAAATTGGGAAACTCTGGAATTGAAATCGACAGATAGGCGATCGGATGATTGGACCAAACATCATCGAGGTTGATGCCATCTCGTCCGAGAACGGTGGTGGGCCGAATGAAACTATCGGCCACAAAACCGGTGGCCATGACGAGGACGTCGAGTTCGCGTAGGTTTCCGTCTGCCGTACGAACGCCGCCGGGTTCGATGCACCTGATGCCTGAGGTAACGAGTTCCGCATTCGGATGCTGAATCGCAGCGTAAAACTTTGGCGAGAAAATCAGCCGTTCGCAATCAGCACGATAATTCGGGCGTAACTTCTCACGCAATTACGCAGCGTGCACAGTTATTTTCTATCACGAAATCCGGGGGTATCCGTGGGGGAACTTTCAGTCTGATCGTTGCTATCGCGCCCCGCCTCATCTGTCGCTGGACCAGGCATTTCTGACTTGTCTGCTTCGATGTTATCGGCCCCTGCGTCAGGCTCCCGACATACGATTAATGCGCCGTTCACGGTTGCAGCTCGTGCGGGGGCTCGGCGGGGTTGCATCGCGAATACTTCCTGCAATCAGCTTGATGGCGTTATGGCGGACCACAGCGCTTTTCAAAGCCTAAACTACTTGATGAAATCGTTCGAAGGATGCGCGCGCGGATATTGCCGCATGTAATCGAAGAAACGGGTCAGGGTCAGATCGGCCCTGGTTACAACCCCCGGGTGAAAATGGATCGTGTCCATGTTAATCATGTCTTCGACGACGACCTTCGTTTCCACATCCAGCACGAAATCGAGGAACTGGTCGATTTCTTCCGCGCTGCCCATGTCTTTGCGCGCGGCGACGACGAAGTAAATGATCGTCTTGTTGGGTCGCGGCATGCCGAAGGGCGCGACGAAGCCGAACCACTGGCCACCGAAATCACTGGCCTGCCAGTACATGCTGGTGCCGACGATGCCGACGCGGTGACTAACGGGTTGTCCGCTCGGATGTGCGCCGCCGAAATTGTAGAACATCGAATGGTCGGTCCATTCGACCTGCGCATGCGGATCGTCGCCATCGAGTTGGATCCCGTGCAGGTACTTGATGTGCTGGATGTCGGGCGTGTTAGCCACGAGAATCCACGGATCAACCGGCGCGGTTCCGAGTACTTTGATCTTGTATACGAGCTCCTCATCCGGGTACGGCAGGCCAGGTATCTCGTAATGTGGATCAACGCCGTTGTATGCCCACACGAGGCCGTACTTTTCCATGGTCGGGAATTCGAACAGGCGTGCCGTTGGCGGCGGTGGTTCGCCGCCCGGTGTTCTGATGCAACGACCGCTGGCGCCGTACTGCCAATGATGAAACACGCATCGAACGTTGCCGTCGACCATGTCCCCGATCGACAGATCCGCGCCCATGTGCGGGCAGTACGCACTTTTCACATGGGCACGATTATCGGCATCGCGGAATACAATGACGCGGCCATCGAGGAAATCAAAGCCGCGCACGAAATCCTGCGTCGCCGCACTCGAGACGCAGATCGGAAACCACGACTGGGTGAACAAACCGTCCTCACCTTCGAACGGCACTGCTGCGGAAGTCGGTCGCGTGACGGAGCGCGGTTTGTCAATCGAAGCTGGGGAACTGGGCTGGATTGTGGACATGGTGGCTCCATTACAAAACGGCGCGAGCCTCACACTATCCAAAAGTACGCTGCGTCGGGCAAGCCGTCCGAATGGACAGGCACTCAACCTCTCCGATCGGACGGGTCGACGCAAGCGCACGCTTAGGGCATGGTTCCAGGTAGTTAAACCAGGGGGGCGCAAGCGATGACGAGTGCAGTGCTGATGGTCCTTACCTCCCATCAACAGCTGGGCAATACCGGCTCGTTGACCGGCAGCTGGCTTGAAGAACTGGCGGCGCCGTACTACACCTTCCTCGAGGCCGGCCTCACTGTGGATCTCGTCTCGATCGCGGGCGGCGCGGCGCCCATGGACCCGCTCAGCTGCAACTCGGACTGGCTACTCGACGCCGGCATGCGCTTCCTGAACGACCCCATCGCGCAGGAAAAACTGAATACCACCGCCGCGATTTCGACCGCGCACGATACAGGGTACGACGCGATCTTCTTTGTCGGCGGATCCGGAACGGTGTGGGACTTCCCGAACAATGCACACATCAAGCGACTCGTCGAAGCCATGAACGCGCGCCGCGCGTTGATTGCCGGCGTGTGCCACGGCGTACTCGCGTTGATATCGGCGCAGGCAGAGGATGGACTAACGCTGCTCAAGGGGCGCAAAGCCACGGGTATTAGCAACCAGGAAGACGAGTTGGCCGGGGTCGCGCAGGTCGTGCCGCTGTTGCCCGAAGAGCATCTGAAAAAGGCTGGCGCGATCTACCTTGCGGCCGCGCCGTTCGAAGCGAACGTCGTCAGCGACGGTCACGTTTTAACCGGGCAGAACCCGGCGTCCGCGCTGCCGTTGGCACAGACAATTGTGCGCAGATTGAAAATGGCGAGCGCAGCGTAGCGGCTCTGCATTGCGTGCCGGTTTTGTCGGAAAACAGACGCGGGGCGTGTCAAACTGGACGCTTCGAGGGATCGATTCGGTGACGACTCAGCATCCGGTCTTGCTCACGTACAAGTGGCGAAGAGAAACGATCTGATTGATATGCCGCTTTATCATCGCGCACACAGCGTGGCCGATGCCGTCGCGCATCACGCCGCAGTGGAAAATTCGGCTTATCTCGCCGGCGGTCAGACGCTGATCGCTGCGCTCAACCGGCGCGAACTGCATTGCGGACTCATCGTCGACATCGCGGATCTGGCGGAACTGCGCGACATCGTCAGTGACAAGCGCGGCTTACGTATTGGAGCCGCAGCCACGCTCAACGAGATCCTGAGCAATCCAATGGCACTACGCGCCTTACCCATCCTCAAGCAGGTGCTGCCGTGCGTGGCGAATCACACAATACGCAACCGCTCGACCCTGGGCGGCCATGTCGCGCTCGCGGATGGTTTGTCCGAAGTGAACCTGCTGCTGCATGCGGCACAAGCGGTGATAGTTACGAGCCAGCGTGAGACCACCATGGATTTGCTGCAGCCTGCGCACCGCGTCGCAGCGCTAGATGCGAACGAACTGATTACGGCCGTTATTATTCCTCGCGAGACGGTGCGCAGTGCTTATGGGTTCTGCGAATTCACGCTGCGTCCGAGTGGCGGCCGCGCAATCGTTGCCGCCGTCATCCGCTGTGATGCGGGTGAACCTGCACGCGCCGTAGTCGCCGGCCTCACGGTGACGCCGATCGTTTTGCACGCAGAGCAGATCGTCGATCCACGCATGAGCTTCGAACAGGCGTTGGCGCGAGATGAGGACATCGAACCGGTCGCGCGCTGGCCGCAAGCGTACCGTCTGCAACTCGGTCTGGAAGCATTGGAACGTGCGCAAGCGACGCCGGCTGCGGGAACAAATCCATGACCGACGGTATCGGTAATGACGTCGAATTCAATTTGAATGGCGTCGCCGTGCAGGCACCGGTGCGAGGTCATGAAATGCTCGCCAGCCTGTTGCGCCGGCGCGGCTGTACGAGCGTACATCTCGGTTGTGAAGAAGGCGTGTGTGGTGCCTGCACGGTGAATATCGACGGGCACAGCGTGCGCTCCTGTCTGACACTCGCAGCGCAGATCGACAGCCGTACGGTGATCACCGTTGAAGGCCTCGCAGCCCGCGCCGACGGCGCGCGCCTGCAACAGGCCTTCGTCGATCAGCACGCCGCGCAATGCGGTTACTGCACCCCGGGTTTTCTCATGATTGCGCTGGAACTGCTCGCCGAATTCCGCGGCCAGGCCGTGCCGGATGAAGGCGAGTTGCGGCAGCGTTTGTCGGCGGCGATCTGCCGTTGCACCGGCTATGCGCCGATCCTCGCAGCGGTGCAACAGGCCCTGCGACAAGGGCCGAATTCTGCAGCGGCCGAGGCGCCGCTCGATCGCGCCCCATGACCGAGCCCGCCACCGCCCATATCGGACAAGACGCGCGGCGCCCGCGCACGGCCGCGTTCGCGCGGGGCGAAGGGCGCTATATCGGTGATGTCCTGCCGGAGGCTGCATGGCTCTGTGTTGTGCGTAGTAACTGCGCCCATGCGCGCATCGACCGCGTCGAGACAAGGCTGGCGCGAGCTGCGCCCGATGTGCTCGCTGTTTACACCGGTGATGATGTCAAGGATCTCGTGCCACCGCAGAATCTATGGCAATTGCCGGGACAGCGCGAAGCGAACCTGCGCCCCCTGGCCGGCACGCACGTGCGTTACGTCGGCGATGCAGTAGCGGCGGTGGTTGCCCGGACGGAAGCCGCCGCACGCGCCGCGTGCGATTTGATTGTCGTCGACTACACACCGTTACCGGCGGTGCTGACTATAGACGCGGCGCTCGCCGCGGATGCGCCAAGGCTATACGCACACTGGCCCGACAATGTCGTCGCGCGGTGCCAGTGGCAAGCAGGCGATGTCGAGAGCGTACTGGCCGAGGCGGCTGTCGTCGTCAGCGATACGTTTATCAGTGGGCGCGTGTATCCGCTGCCGCTCGAGCCGCGGGGTGTGGTGGCGTCCGTCGACCCGCGTGACGGCGCGCTGACCGTATGGAGCCCGACACAATCCGTGCACCAGGTTCGTGAAGGCATCGCCACGTGCCTGCAGCTGCCCGAACATCGGGTGCGCGTGATCGCGCCGGATATTGGCGGATCGTTCGGGCAGAAAGCATGCCTGTATCAGGAAGAAGTTCTCGTCGCCTATGCCGCGTTGCAACTCGGCCAGCCGGTCCGTTGGATGGAGACACGCGCCGAGGCGTTCGTCAGTTCCATCCATGGGCGCGACGTACGCGTAACGCTAACGGCCGGATTTGCGAGCGATGGGCAGCTGCTGGCCGTGCGCGGGCGCGTTGTGCTGGACAAGGGCGCGGAACCTTATCGCACCTCAATCGGTACGGCCTGGATCACCGGTGCGTTGCTCACCGGTCCTTATCGCGTGGCAGCGATCGACATCGAGGCATGCGGCGTGGTGACGAACAAGACGCCGACCGGCGCCTACCGCGGATTCGGGCAACCGGAAGCGAATTTCGCGATGGAACGAACGCTCGATATCGCCGCGAAACGGCTGGCACTGGATCCGCTGGAAATCCGTCGCCGTAATCTACCCGCAGCAGCCGATTTACCCAGTGCTACGGCCACCGGTATCGGTCTCGACAGTGGCCGTTACGTGGAGTTGCTCGAAGCGGTCGCGGCGCGTGCGCACTGGTCCCGGCCGTCGCAAGCGGCTCAAGGCCACCTGCGCAAAGGTCGAGGATTTGCGTTCTACATGGAAGTCACGAACTTCGGGCCCTCGGTGATCACGAACGCGATCGGAGTCGCGGCTGGCGGTTTCGATGTGGCCTCGGTGCGTATGGAACCGAGCGGCCATGTCACGGTACATACGGGGCAGACTCCGATGGGGCAAGGTGTGGAGATCGCGCTCGCGCAGATCTGCGCCGATGAATTGCAGCTCACGCCCACGGATATCGCAATTGTGCACGGCGATACGCAGTCGTGCTCCTACACCGCCTATGCCAGCGGCGGTAGCCGCGGCGCCGGGGTGGGTGGTTCCGCCGTGGCGTTGGCAGCACGCCAGATCGCGGAGAAGTTGCGACAGCTCGGCGCGCATGTGTTGCAGGCAGCGCCGGACGAAATCGACTTGCGCGATGGACACGCACGGGTGCGTGCCGAGCCCGAGCGCAACATTGCATTTGCCGCGCTCGCACGCACTGCGTATCGCGGCGCCGGGATGCCGGCAGATATGGCGGCGGGACTCGAAGCGCAAGTGGTGTTCGACCCGATCAATCTGGCCGTCGCCTACGGGGCCGTGGTGGTGGATCTCGAAGTTGATACGCGCACCGGCCTCCTGTGTCTCGAACGTATCGTCTTTGGTCATGACTGCGGTACACAGATCAATCCCGCGCTCGTCGCCGGCCAGGTACTGGGCGGGATCGCGCAAGGTATCGGCTGTGCGCTGTATGAGGAACTGCGCTTCGACGCACAGGGCCTCCCGCTTGTGCGCTCGCTCTTTGACTACCCGGTGCCGCTCGCTGCCGATCTGCCGCCAATTGAACTGCTGCATCTTGAAACTCCAACGCCATATTCCGCTACCGGAGCGAAGGGCGTGGGCGAAAGCGGCGTGATCCCCATCCCCGCTGCAATTGCCAATGCCCTGCAGGACGCGCTCGGCAACGTGGCCATCGACAATCGTCTGCCGCTGACCCCGGAGCGGATCCGCGCGTGGTGCGAACAATAGCCGTCTGCCAGCTGGCATCGAAATTCCCAGGTGCTGGCATTGAACGCGTCGGACGTGGATAGTGCACTGATTATCCTTAAGGTTGATAGCGCTTGGCTTCCGCAACTACTCTCATCGAGGCGAAATTCCGTGCACCCCCGAGCGCCGTTCGCCTGTTGCCCCGTGTCGGTTTGCTGCGCGAGATCGAGCGTCACACGCAAGCGCGACTGATCCTGATCCGCGCGCCCGCCGGTTACGGTAAATCCGTAGTGCTCGCGCAATGGCGGCAACGCCTCACCGAACGTCATCGCGCGGTGGGCTGGTTATCCATCGATCGCGGCGATCGCGCGCCGGGCGCCGTTTTCCCGTACCTCGTCCGGGTGCTGCAACAAGCCGGATTCGATCTTGAGCCCGCGGCGGTGCACGCGGCGCAGGCACAGTTTGAGCTTGATCCGGTCGCGGCCTCGCGAATTCTTGTCGCTGCGATGCGGTCAGTTGTACCGCAAGCGTGCCTGCTGATCGACGACCTGGATGAACTTGCAGCGAGCGCCGGCACCACACTGATCGAAGCGCTTTTGCTGTACGTCGACAAGTTGCAGATCGTCGCGACCGCGGAGCGACGACCGTCGCTCGCGCTGGCACGCTTGCGTGCCGCAGGCCTGCTGCAGGAGATAGGTTCACAAGATCTGCGTTTTTCAGTCGGCGAAGTCGAATCGCTGTTTGAAGCGCAATTACCGACCGGTTATGTACACAGTCTGCACTCGCGAACCGATGGCGTCGCCGTCGCTTTGGGATTTGCGCGGGCGGCCGTGGAGCAGCCGCGCGCGGCCTTGTCGTGGACGCATAACGTGCAGGAGTTCTATCGCGAGCGCGTACTCGACTGTCTGCCGCACGATCTGCAACCCATTGTCAGCCGCCTCGCCATAGTCGAATGTTTCGATGTGTCGCTTGCACACGCGATATTCGGGCGCGACGTCAGCGCCGAACTGGAACGACTGCACCGTGAGGAAGAACTGCTCATCGTCGATCCGCGCACCGGCTTGTTTCAGTTTCCTGCAATGTTCCGCGAAAGCCTGCGATCGCAATTGCAGTGGATGAATGGAGACGAGCGCCGCGAGCTGCATGGTCGGGCTGAAACCTGGTTCGCCGCGCGCGGCCTGTTGCACGAAGCGCTGCTGCACGCGATGGCCGCCGACGATGCGGCGGGAACCAGGCAATTGTTCCGGCAGATTGGCGGGTCTTCGATGGTGTTGCGATTCGGTGTGCCGGTACTGCGCGCCGCGCTGGAACAGATGCAGGACGCGACTTCCGACAATGGCGCCTTGTATCAATGGTCGCAAGTGCTGTTGCTGACGCAACAAGGGCGGACCGAGGAAGCGACTGCGCTTGCCGAACGCATTGGCGGGCAAGCGGACGTGAACCCGAACGGCGCTACGACGGTGGATGGCGGGCTGCTACGGCGCGAAAGTCTCGTCGCCGGTACTTTGCTCGCCGCGTATTCCGACCTCCGCCTGCCGCAGGACCGCGAGTTCGCGCTGGGCCACGTCGCCGAACAACTGACGGATGAGGACCATCTGTACCAGGGTTTCATTAGCAACCTGCTGTGCTGGATGCGCTACGAACGCGCGGAGTTCACGGCCGCGGACGACGATGTGGAGCGCGCGATCAGCGAGTTCACCGCCGATGGCGGCCTCTATGGCAGCTTGTTCATGCACCTGCATCGAATCATCATCCGCTTCTGGCAGAACCGACTCGACGAAGCGCTGGCCGAGGCGAAACTCGTGTCCTGCTTACAGCGGCTGTTCTTTCCGGCGGACCATCGCCTGCAATGGTTGTGTCGTGTGTTTAACAGCTGGCTGCTGTTAGAACTTGGCCAGGTAGATGAGGCCGCGGCACTTATGCAAGACGCGCTCGATGGACTCGGCGCGAAGGAAGGTTGGTTTGAAGCGCAATTACTCGCGCATATCACGTCCGCGCGTATCGCGGCAGATCGCGGGCAGATCGCGGAGGCCACGTCGGTTCTGAGCCGTGGCAAGAGTCTCGCCGCCGCGAGGGATCTACCGCGCCTCGGCTGGCATCTCGATTTTCACCGCGCGATGCTCTCGTTGCGCAGCGGCACGGATCCCCGGTTGCCGCAGGAATTGCACTTCCGCGCAGACGCGAACGACGACCCCGCCTATTTTACGTGGCGCGAACGATTCCAGGCTGGCGTGCTGTGTGTTCGAATCGCGATCAGGAAAGCGGAGTTCGAGCGTTCGGATCACGTGCTCGACGAACTCAACTCACAACTTGAACAAATCGAAGTCCCGCGAGCGCGCACTACTGTGCTGCTGCTTCGCGCGCGCCTGGCGCAAGCCCAAGGGGACGCGGCGGCTCATACGCGGTTGATTAACGAAGCCACCAGTTCATTCCAGGGCTCCTGCTCTGTACAAATGTTCGCGGACGAGGAAATCAATCTACCGGCACACCGGGCGACGCTGCCCGTACCAGCCCGCGGCATTGCCTATGTCGGCAGCAGCGCCGATGCGCTGACCCAACGCGAACGCGAAATTATCGGACTACTTGCGAATGGCCGTCCTAACAAAGCCATTGCTCACGAGATCGGCTTGAGTGAAGCAACTATCAAATTCCATTTGCGCAATATCTATCGCAAGTTGAAAGTGAACAATCGGGTGCAGGCGATCGCGCATCATCAGGCGCGGGAGTTGAGTTGAGGCGATGCGGTCATTTCCAACATCGTCTCGCCTGAAAAGTACGTCGCAACGTCTGTAGCGGGCATATCGCACACTACAGGCCTACAACGTCGATCCTCGGCGTCGGAACATCCATAAACTTGCCATGATAAAAACTGCAGCGCAGCCCGGCAGAGGCACCGGTGCAGCACTGGCGACGACAAAGTCGAATGCAAAAGTCGCCCCATAGCTGCTGTGGAAAAGGGGACGGAGGGATTTAAATTTAACCAGTGGTTAATAGTTAATCCCTCCGTCCCCTTTTACTCATGACTACTCCCCCTTCAGGTTCACGCGAAGGATCCGGTCGCCATGGAACGAACCGATGAACAGTTCGTCGCCGACGCGCAAACCGACCGTGCCAGCTCCCATCGGCGCGCCATCGGTCTCATACAGAGTCTCGACGATGGTCATCGAATCAGGATCGAGCGCGACAATCTTGAATGGAATGCTGCAGGCACCGCGCTCGATGCTCAGGCATGCGGCGAAGTCCTGTGGCGTGAGATCCCTCGCGAGGGATGAGATGAGTACGCGACCATCGGGGGCCCAGCGTGCGTTGTCGGGCATGTCGACCGTCGCACGGCCGAGTTCGCGGCCGCTCAGAACCTCGATCTTCCGCACGCTGTGCTCCGCGGTCGCGTTCATGTAGATGTAGCGACCGTCGGGCGAGGTGACGATCCCGTTCGGCATCGCGCCATCCGTGCCGCCGATCTTTCGAAAGCGCGCGTCTGCCTGGGACCAGGCGAACGCATGGCCAGTAATATAGCGGGGTATGTTCTTCTTCAGATCGATCTTTGGCGCGAGCGGAATCATCTGCGTCGTGTAGAAGTCCCCGTTGGCAACCGCCGCGACGCTGTTGAGCGACGCGTTCGGCGGTGCCGGTACACAGCCCCGCCACTCCACCCGCCAGTCGGTCCCGGCACCCAGCACCTCGAACAACTCGACAGCCTCGCGGCTGCCGTGCTGGATGACCAGCAACTGCAGCCGTCCGTCGTCCCGACGAACCAGGTCGATCCCATGGCTGTTGAACGGCTCCGCGGGTGGCGTAGTGCAGCCCGGATCGCCCCAGCCCGCCTCCGCCGCACCTTTTCCGTCGCCGCCACGATACACCGTGTGTTGCCTTTCGCTCTCAAGCTCGAAGACCAGGAGCCTGCCCGTGGCCTCTGCCGAGGCACCGTACTCCCCGATCAGGATCGCCTGGTTACCCGGTAGCGCGACCATGTCCTCGGGATTCGTGAACCCGCAAACCGGCCGTGCGTTGGCCTTCGGCACGCACTCGACAATGGGCTCCGCGTAGAGGGTTGAGGAACCAGGCAGCAAGATCGCAAGAGCAGCAAAATAGGCGGGAAGTCGCACGATTGGTCTCCTCGAGTTTTCGCCAGTCGGAGCCGCTGATCGTGACACGCCGCCTTTGCCTGCGCAATCAGTCGGGGCACCAAGTGATGTCGTCCAAGCTGCACCATTCAGCCTACGGACAAATTAACACTTGTGAACGTGCAAACTTTGCAACTTACGATGAATCGCCCCAGGGAAATTACCGGGTCAGTTCACTTATGTTGCAGCAGCTGGCGGGTATTTTTTGTACGTCGATTCGACGTGGCGGGAGCCGGGTTTCCGGTCCCGCGCCCCGATGCACCGCCGTTGCAAGCTACCAGAAATAATTCCTTAGCCTGTGAATCTGCGCCGCGTCTGCCCGAGCACACCAAGCAAAGCCGGGGCAAACAAGTAGACAGCAGCGGGCAACGGTACCGCATTGGGTGTGACGATGATGCGGTCAGGCGGATTAAGGCCATCCAGTTCATCGTAAGTAAAGGCAAACTCAAGGGTGTAATCGATCGGGAAACCCGGGAAACCCGTCGCGGGATAATTCGTCGCGGTGAATGAATACGATGCGCCCGGCGCATTATTGGCCCAGGATCCCAGTGAAGTGTTGGACACGCCAACGTAGGGATCCGGGGTAAACTCGCCGCCTCCGCTTTGCGAACCCGCCAGATTCCATTCGAAATATTCGCTGTAGTCAGCCTGGACGAGTGTGATCTCCAATGTCCCTGCGCCGGAGATAATGATGTCCCAACCGTCGGTAACGGGGTCATTCGCTGCCGATGAACCTGTCTGCGGAATGGTGACGGTGGCGGCGATCACACTGGCGCTCGTTGCCAGCAACATTATCGACGTAAGTGCTAACGACAGCACCAGGGATTCACGTTTCATTCTTGAGGCCTCCTATTACTAGCTTCTCTTGCGTAAACCAACTGACAACACGAGACCTGCTCAGGGGAAGTATCGCTCAGCGAACTATCTGGTCTGGATCAGATCTCCGCGTACACCGTAGCAAATTTTCCGGTTGATCCAAACGCTGGATATAAGCGTCTTGAGAAGTATTACCGGAGCCCTGGCAGCACATTCCTGATGGCGAGTGCGTACTCAAAACCGTCCCCGGTGTCCGGTCTTGCCGCTCGCGAAGTTGCCTCGATTTCGTGCACCTCAGACTCGTTCGGAGGATCGAACCCACGTTGCCTCACGAGAAAAGCGAAAAAGGGGACGGAGGGATTAATTTTTAACCACTGGCCAAATTTAAATCCCTCCGTCCCCTTTTACAGGCGAGCCCGCCGCCAATCACAGTAACGTCTTGCATCGGGTTGAGTTCCTTTCCGGCACTACCGTCAGTCTTTCAGGTAGCCGATCTGCGAGATCAGTTCATCCTTGTTTTTCTCGAACTGCGGCGAGACGATAACGTCGGTACCGAGGTTCTCCCACGTCTCGTCGCATGTGAAGGCGGGATCATGCGAGACCGTCGCCTCGAATAACGCGCCCGATGGAGTTCTTACGTAGATCGAGTCGAAGTAACCGCGGTCCTTCACTTCCGAGATGTCGGTGTAGCCGATCCCCTCAAGAAACGAGCGGAGTTCGTTCTGGCACTTGTGATCCGGCACTTCGAAGGCCATGTGATGAACGGTACCTTCCCCGACGATCCAGCTACCGGGTTTGCGCGTGGGTTCCACCACGAAATCAACGAGCGCCCCGGTGCCGCCTTGCCCCAACTGATAACGCACGAGATTGCGATCGTCGTCTATCCGGGTACCACCCCAGCCCGTTTGCATGAATTCGTCCATCATGTCCATGTCGCGCAAGCTCACGCCGATCGAGTGCGTTCCCCGGATCATGACCTCGGCAGGCACGGGACCGGCAGTGCGCGGGGCGCGCGGATCGTTATCGATCTCAACGATGGTGTAATTCACCCCGCTCGGGTGC
This sequence comes from Gammaproteobacteria bacterium, assembly GCA_965216305.1. Lineage (GTDB taxonomy): Bacteria > Pseudomonadota > Gammaproteobacteria > UBA11873. Next base: position 3,624,325 of record OZ244144.1, read on the forward strand.
TTGAAATCGAGATATCGCTCGCCGAAACGTTCCGTTTCCAGCGCCTCGATTCCGTGTTCCGCGAGGCGGGCGTTCCAGTAATCGATCGCACCGACCGGTACCGATAGCGCCACGTAACTGATCTGCCCCGAGCCAGGTGTGCCTTTTACCCCGGTGTGGCGCATGGGAAACGTGGTGATTAGTGAACTCACGTCACCGTTGTCGTTACCGTAGTACAAATGGTAGATGGGCTTCTTGCCGTCGTAGAACAGCGTTTTCTTGATGCTCTTCAGTCCAAGCACTTTCGTGTGGAAGTCGTAATCCTCCTGCGCGCCACCCGTGGCGATCGTTATGTGATGGTGGCGCGTAATGTGGACGCCCGGCGTTGCTTGATCCATGGTCGTTTCCCTCTTGATGCCGCATGCAGCCGCTTCTTCAGTTCGCAAGCGCTTGGCGGCGATGTCTGTCAGTTACCAATGTGGTCGGCGCGAGCCAGCCACGTTTCATCCGGCATTTGTGCGTTTGCCGGGAGCAAGCCGCTAGATGAGCGGGCTGTTGGGCTCAAACCCGAGCCGTTGCCGCCCCCATAATTCGTAAGCGCCCTGGCGATCCGTAAACGCATGCGTCGCCAATGTGTTCAGGTCGCGGAAGAAACGCTGCAATGGCGAATCCTGCCGGAACGCGCTGGTGCCACTGAGTGACACCATATCGTTAACACTCTGTCGACACAGATCATTGATATAGCCGGCACGGAGTTTCAGTTCGAGACGCTTTTCGATATCGAAAGCGCCGCTCTCAGCGGTCGACTGCGTTTCGGTAACGAGGCGGTCGAGCAAAGCGCCACACGCCTGCAGGCGTGCGTGCGCTTCGCCAAGATTGACGTGAACCGACTGCCGTTCGGCAACCTTATCACCGATATGGGCTCGCGTTTTCTTGCGCACGATGTCCTCATAGGCGCGTGTGGCGCCTTCCAGCCCGCCAACGTAGACGCCCATCACTTCGCAGTAGATGAACGGCAGCAGCGGTATGCGGTAGATCGGATTGTCGTGGATTGAATCGACCGTGTTGAACAGCGCTTTCGAATCGAGCGTGCGGTGCTCGGGCACGAACAGATTGTGCGCAATCACATCGTTGCTCCCGGTACCGGACATACCGCTCATGAACCAGACATCGTCGACTTCAATCTCTTCCTTGCGGACGACGAACGCACGCGCATCGGGCCCGCCGGATTTCGCGAGAATCACCCAATCGGCGTGCATGATTCCCGAAGAGTAACTCGAACGACCGTTCACCTCGTAGCCGCCGGCGACCGGCTTGATCTCGAGCATCGGCGACGGCTGGATCGGCGCCATGGTGTAGGACTTCTCCGCGAAGAACTCCTTCTGCGCCTGTTCCGGGAACTTCGTCAACATCCAGTTGTGCCCGAGGTAGAACGCCGTCACCCATGCCGTTGACATACACGACTGTGACAGTGCGCGGCCAACCGCGGTGAGTGTTTCGAGGCCGAGCTCGTGACCACCGAAACGCTTTGGCACCAGCATGCGCATCATATCGGCATCAACGAGTTCACGAATCGTATCGTCGTGCGGCCGACGTTCCACTTCCGCTTGCTGCGCGCGAGCGGCGATGCCCGGCAATAGTGCATTAACGCGTTCGAGTAACTCGTTAGCACTGACAGTTGTGCGTCGTGAGATTTCTGTAGCAGCCATGGTGATTTCTCCCCAGTCGGTTGGGTCTGTACGAACCGAACGGTTCGTACCCGGTTAATCAGTGTGGACGCGGACGTCCAGGTGTCTGAATCCCCGCAAGGTACTGTTAAGGACGCGCTCGGATGCAAGGCATTCGAAGCGCTCAACGTTCTTCGCCAGCGCGCCGAAAAGCGCGGCCATCTCCAGTCGCGCCAGATTCATCCCGATACAGGCATGCTCGCCGTAGCCAAATCCGACGTGCCGCGCCACGCCCTCGCGCCGAATGTTGAACGTCTCCGGATCCGTCCAGCGTCGTTCATCCCGATTGGCCGAACCGAACAGCACAATAATCCGCGAATCAGCCGGAACCGTAACGTCATCGAATTCATGCTCGGCGATCGCGTACCGCGAAAAGCCCTGGATCGGGGATTCAATTCGTATCGTCTCGTTGATCGCGCCCGGTATGAGCTTCGGGTTGTCCCGGAGCAGTTGCCACTGTTCGGGATTGTTGGCAAATAGCCAGACCGCGCTGCCAATCGCGAAAATCGTCGTGTCCAGCGAAGGCGCGACATAAGACAAAGCCATCAACTGCGCTTCCTCGGCACTGATCTCGCCGTTATCGGCGGCGTCGTGGAGCATCTCGGCCCAGCTGCCTGCTTTCAGCTTTCCGCGCACGCACTGAGTCATTGCATAGTCGTACATTTCCTGGAACGTATCGCGCGCGCTGGCCGTCCGATCATTAATCGGTCCGAACGAATCAAAATTGGCAGCCGCCCAGTCCAGCATACGTTCGCGTCCTGCCTCGGGCAGACCGACAAGGTTCGACACGATCGTGACCGGAAGGTACTGAGCAAGATCGGTTGCTGCATCGAAGGACCCACGGTCCACGAGCTTTGCGACAAGTGCGTCGGCTTCCCGGGTTATCGTGTCGCGGAGTCCCCCGAGCGCGTTTGGGCTGAGCGGCCGGGCCTCGACTCGCCGGATACGCCTATGCTCCTCTTTGTCTGTACACAGACCGATTCCGCCTGCAAAAATACCATTGACGGTATCATTCATCATGACGCCTTTGCCGGAAACAAAAACGTCAGACCTGGAAAGAATTTCCTTGACGACTTCGTATCGCCCGGTGGCGTACATCCCGAGCTTGTTCAAATAAACGACGGAACCCAGATCACGAATAAGTTCGTAGTTGGCGAAAGGATCCAAAAGACTCTCGTCGCTGTACAGATCAATATCTGCCGTTTCTACCGTGCTCAGCATGGTTTACCTCCCAACGAACGCTTGTAAGAATATTTTCATGGTCGGTCGGATAATCAAGAGACCGGGACAATGATGCGGCCGGCCCTCGTTTCCTGAGTCTGCACAACACATGCCAGAACGGTTATGCGCGCTGCAGCGGCGTCAGAGGAAGCCGCGCGCGGGCACCGTTAACCCGCGCAATAGCTGCACTGTCAGGCATTTCGACAGGTAACTCGTTTGATGTTGTAGTCTTTGATGAAACTCGTGGCGTGCTCCGATTTCAACGATTAAATTGGCTAATATTGGCCATCACCGGCCAAGCAAGGGCTAATTTTGTCCACTTTATAGAACCGATCCAGAATGAAGCTATCGCTAACTTTCGATAACGGCCCGGAGCCCGGCGTCACATCCGGTGTCCTCGATACACTCAACGCGCACAGTGTGAAGGCATGCTTTTTCGTTCTCGGCCGGCAACTGTTCGGGCGCGCGGCACAAGACGTATTGCGCCGCGAGCGCGACGACGGGCACCGCATCGGCAACCATACATTCACGCACAGCATCGCATTCGGCGAACTCGACGATGTGGCCGAGGGGATCTGGGAAATCGAGGAAACGGCGCAGAAAATCGGTGACCTCGCAGATCCCGCCCGCCTTTTCCGCCCAACAGGCAAGGGCGGGCAATTGGGTAAGCACGTCCTGTCCCGGTCGATTTACGATTACCTGCTAAGGGAACACTACACCTGTGTGCTCTGGAACTGTATTCCACAGGACTGGCTGGACGCCGATGGTTGGGTGGACACGGCGCTGCAGCAGATTCAGGCACAGGCGTGGCCGGTTCTCGTACTGCACGACGTTTACCCGCAGGCGATGAAGCATCTCGATCGATTCATTCGCGCGGCGAAGGATATGGGCGCTGAGTTCACCACGGATTTTCCAGACGACTGCGTACCGTTGCTGCGTGGCGAGCCGCGCTGGGACATGGCCGGGTTAATCACCGAACGTTAATAAGCGCATCCGATGGTCGCCGGGGTCGGACCAGATAACGTCCCTGAATTTACAGCCAAAATACTGAATTTCAGGCTGCGGGCGGCGGCTAGATCCAAAAATCGGGCGCTTTATTGAGGACTAAGGTCGTCGCACCCGCCGCGCAAGTCGGTTTAAGAACAAGAACTGGAGCCAAAAATTCAATCCAAGCAGCCGTCTACCGGGTGTTGTCGATAGAACTTATTTACTAATCAGCGACATAACCTGGTCCGACCCCACACAATCAATTATCTCACCGGCCGCGTTCAATCGAGGCGTCGAGTGCCCTGATCAGGCGATCGCAGATTTCATCAATTTCGGATTCCGTGATGATGAGTGGCGGCGCAATGACGATGCTGCGCCCGGTGAGTCGCACCACAACCCCGGCTTTGAGCATGTTGTCGAAAACACGCCCGGCGATTGCCTCGGCGTCGTTGTTGACTGGTACGTCGTGTGCGTTGCGACGCAGGAAATCCACCGCGCCCGCGAGCCCTACGTTCCGAACCCGGCCCACAAGGGGATGACCGGCAAGCGCATGCAGCCGCCGCCCGAGATGCTCACCCATTTGCGCGGCGTGAGCGACGAGGCCATCGCGCTCGATGATTTCGATCGTTTTCAGCGCGGCTGCTGCGCCTACCGGGTGTGCGGCGTGCGTTGCCGCATGGGCGAGTACGCCCACCGCGTCCGAGCCGGCTTCGAGATCGGCATATAACTCACGGCCCAGCGCGATCGCCGACAGTGGAAAGTAGCCGCCGGTGATCGCTTTCGCCGTCGCGCAGTGATCCGGTTCCAGGCCGAACGTTTCACACCCGAAAAGGCTGCCGGTGCGCCCGAAGCCGGTGATCACTTCGTCGGCGACAAAACTCACGTCATGTTGTTTCAGAACCCGGCTTGCGGCGGCAAAGTAATCCGCGGGCGGCACCATTAGTCCGGCCGAGAAACTGACGGGTTCCGCAAAGAACGCGGCCACCGACGCTTCGGGTTGTGCCGCAATCAGGGCGTCGAGTTCCGTCGCAAGACGCGCGGAGTACTCAGGTTCCGACTCACCGGGCTCACGCGCGCCGTGATAGTCGGGCTGCGAGACGTGCAGAAAACCCGGCAGCGGCAAACCGAACTCCGCGTGATGACCGCCGGTGAGACTGGCGGCGGCAAGTGTGCCGCCCGCATAGCTGTCGTATCGGCCGATAATCGTACGCCGGTTCGGGGTACCGCGCGCCACGGCCTGAAAGTGCAGCATCTTGATCAGGAAATCGTTCGCCTCCGATCCCGTTACGGCAAACAGGATATGCGGATCCGGTACCGGCAGAATTTCGCGTAGCTTCTCGGCCAGATCGAGCGAGGCTTTGCTCGTGCGCTGGAGTGCGGACACATAAAACGGCAGTTCCCGGTACTGCGCCGCGATCGCATCGATCAATTCCTCGTGCTGGTACCCGAGCGCTGCAACATAGAACGACGCCGTCGCTTCGATGTACTCGCGGCCGTCGGTGTCGTATACGTAGATTCCCTTGCCGTGGTCGATAAAGCTCGTGTTCTGCGCCCGGTTGTCCGCGACGCGCTGAAACCCGAGCAACATCGGCAGGCGTTCATCTTCGTTCGTCGGCGCCATTGACGTCACCATACTCGTTCTCCTGGGGCGTGGTTGTACGCCGTTGTTCGTTCGTGGCCCGCTCGTCCACCGCGAGCGTCTCCTCATCGCGGGAACCGCACAAGACGACGCCATACACCGCGCGCGCGTGTTCAACGCTGATATAGCCTTCGAGTACGTCTTCGAGCACCATTGCTGGATCGCGTTCGTGCGGTGGCCCGTAACCGCCGCCGGCACAATCCACGCCGCGCAGCCACTCGCCCGGCTCGAATTCGAACTGGCCGATGTTCGGAATGCGGGTTTCGGTGCCGTCAGTGGCAATGCGATACGACTCGCCCCGATTGCCGTCGTAGCCGCCGAGTACACCGCGCGCCGGGTGTTGCTGGCCGTCGGCCGCGAATACCACCGTCATCGCCTGATCGCGCGGGCCGTAGACGATTTCGAGCGCCGGCGCGCCACGGTTGCGTCCGGCGCCGCAGATGTCCTGTTTGAGCGCGAGTTCGCGCACGAGGATCGGATATTTCAACTCGTCGATCTCGACGCTGTCGCGATACATCACCCCGGCCGTCACCGGGATCCCGTACATCACCCAGCCGTCGCATTCGCGCGTTCCGGGGCCGCCGCCGGAGCCGAGGATAAGCTGATTGACATAGGGCATGCCGCCGTGGCGCGCGTCCTGGCCAGACACAACGCTGATCCCCGGTCCCATACCGATGCCGCCTTCGGCGAGGCCGTAGCCATCGCCGAGTTGTGCAAACGCGGACTGTATCGTGTTGATGAGCCGATCGGACACGTTCGTCGTCGCTACCGAGCAACTGTGCGGAAACGTCGGGATCCCGATTGCCGAACCCTCGCGCAGTTGCAGATCGATGCAGCGGAAGGAGCCGGCGTTACGTGGAATGTCGGCCGGCAGGCAGTTGAACACGCCCGCCACGGCGTTGTTGATGGCGCATGCCTGCGACAGGTTCAGACCGTTGTCCATGCAATCGATGTTGTCGCGCAGGTCGACCCGGATGGTCGCGCTGGCGGTGTTGACTTCGATCGTTACCCGCACCGGAATACCGTCCGGCATGAGCGGGGGTAGCGGATCGTGAAAACCTTCACGGGAGAACGTCGCATCGGGCAGCGTGCGGATGCCCTGCCTCATGCGCTGTTCGCTGTAATCGAACCACTCGGCGATGAACTGTTTGACCACCGCGGCGCCGTATTTCTTCAGGATGTCGTGAATGGCGCGTTCTCCGGTGCGCGCGGAACCCATTGCCGCGAGGTAATCGCCGTACCATTGATCGGGCACCCGGATCCGCCGCCGGCACATGCGGATGATGTCGTCGTTGTCGGTGTAATTTCGCTGCACGCGCACCGCGGGGAAAATCAGGGCGCCTTCTTCATACACGTCACGGGCCGCGGCGTGATAGGTGGTCGGCAGGCTGTTGCCGATATCGGCCTGGTGCGCCTTGGCGCAAACGTTGAACAAGTGTTCGCCTTCCCAGAAGACCGGCACGATTGTGGTTTGATCCGCAGCGTGCGTATTGCCGAGGTAAGGGTCGTTGTGCAGATACGCATCGCCCTCGGCGATGTCGTCATGCAGCGCGCACATGGCTTGTGTTTGCAGGTGCAAACCGAAGGTGTGTACGGGCAAGCCTTCGGCGGCCGCGAACATCTCGTTGTTGCCCGTGGTGATGCCGCAGGAAAAATCGCGGGCGCTGTTGATCACGGCCGAGCGCGCGGTACGCAGCAAGGTGTTCGACATTTCGCGCACGACGCCATCGAAGCGGTTCGCGAGCACCGCGAGCAACATGGGCGATAGTGTGGCGGGCTCAGTTTCTTTCCTCACAACGTGTCTCCTGTCAGTCGACGTCGTGGTCGATCTCGACGATAAAACTGCCTGCCGCCGTTACTCTACCGGTGAGGCCCGGCGGAACCACGATCGTGGTCGTTGCCTGTTCGATAATTGCCGGCCCCGTTATCGGTTCCAGCGCTACGAGTGCCGCGTCGCGGATCACGGCGGTCGCGGATGCCCGCTCGGCGCCAAACCAGGCGTCGCGATGTTTTACCGCGGAATCCGCGCCGGTGCGCGACCGGCTAACCTCGGCGACGTCGTGACGTGGCAACAGCAGACTCATGCGCCCGGTCCAGTTCAGAAATTCGATCTCACTGGCGGGGTCGGCAACCGAGAAGATGCGCGCATGGTTCGCGTGAAACGCGTCCGCGAGGGCTTCCTCATCCGCGCGGGCGGTAAACCGCAACACCGGCAGGGTGACATCAATCTCCCACACCTGGGCCGCGTAGTGCGCGTCCACCCGATAAGTAATCGGGCCTTCGGTGAGTCCGCGTGCGAGTAGCGGCGCCGCTTTCTCGCGCAGGGTGTTCCGGATCGCATCGAGCGCCGCATTAACCCGCTTGCGGTCAAAGCTGCCGGAGCGGGTCGGCGCGCTCAGACTCTGTTCTATCTGGATATCGGCAAACTGCATCCCGCTTGCCGACAGCACGCTCGCGGTGCCCGGAAACAGTACGGCCCGGGTTCCGAGTTCGCGCGCGATCTGAAGAATGTTCAGTCCGGCCGCGCCCCCGCCTGCGATTACGACCGCTTCACGCGGATCGACACCTTCGCTCACTGTGATTTCCTTGATCGCGTTGATCATCGTTTCGTTTGCCACCGCGAGCACGGAAAATGCCGCCGCTTCGATCGACAGACCGAGCGGTTCGGCAATCGCCTGCATGGCCCGCACCGCGGCCTCGCGATCGAGCGTCATCCGGCCACCCAGGAAATACATCGGATCGATATAACCAAGCAACAGCGCCGCGTCGGTCACGGTCGCGGCTGTGCCGCCCCGCCCGTAGCAGGCCGGGCCGGGTTCCGAACCTGCACTATCGGGCCCCACCCGCAACAAGCGGGCGTCGTCGAGCCAGGCGATAGAGCCACCGCCGGCACCAACACTGCGCGCATCAACCGCGGGTACGCCGAGCATATGTCCTGTGAAGCGTTCGCCGATCCAGGTCTCCTGGGTTGTGACGATGGCGCCGTCGCGCACAAGGCTCACGTCGAACGTGGTGCCGCCGGTGTCTACCACGATAACGGTTTCCGCCTCGAGTTCGCGCGCACCGTAACGACGGCCGGCGACCGGCGCCATCGCCGGACCGGAACGCACCGTATTGATGGGTCGCGCAGCAACGTTAGCGATATCGAGACAACCGCCGATCGTCGTGCTGACCAGAAGTTCGCCAGTGAAGCCTGCGGCGCGCAGATCACCTTCCATCTGTCGCAGATGCGACTGCATAAGCGGTTTAATCGAGGCGTCGATGGACGTAGACGACGCGCGGCGGTATTCGCGCAGGATCGGATTGAGTTGATGCGACAGTGTATAGGGCACGCCGGGCAGCAGTTCCCCGATTAACTCGCCGAGCGCGAGTTCGTGCGCCGGGTTTGCTACCGACCACAGCAGAGCGACCGCGACCGACTCGAATCCCCGGCGCTGCAACTCGCCCAGCGTCGCGCGCGCAGCTTCCTCGTCGAGCGGGACAACGATGCCTCCCTCGGCATTGATTCTTTCCGTGATCTGGAACGTATGCCGGCGCGGTATGTAAGGTTTCGGATAGGGCCTGGAGAAATCGTGCGGATTGAGCTTGCCGCCTTCGCGCAGGACGAGTACGTCGGGGAAACCGCGCGTCGTCAGCAGCGCGGTCTTTGCAATCTGCCCGGTAACAATCGCATTGGTCGCCCGGGTCGTGCCGTAAATCAGCACATCGGCGGCCCGCATCAGTTCGTCCGGCGGCATGTCGAGCTGTGCGGCGACGTTGTCGAGCGCCGCGTGCATGCCGTTGAAGATCCGGTCGGGCGTGGTGAGCGCCTTGCCTATCGTGAGCCGGTTTTGATCATCGGCAACAACGATGTCGGTAAACGTTCCGCCCGTATCCACCGTAATTCGCCAACCGGCCATGGTAGCACTCGTCATCATGCTTGCATTGCTCTCGTGTCTTCGCTGCTGACTTGAACTTTGCCGAGCTTCGACTATAGTGATCTGTGATCACAGTTGTCAAATATCGGGATTCTGGATGAAGAGCGCGCTACCCCTTGACGCGATCGAGCGGACGACGCTGAACGAACTCGCGTACGACCGCCTGAAACGCGCGATTCTGGCCGGGCGCATCGAGCAGGGTATGACCATGACCTTGCGTCAACTCGCCGCCGAACTCGGCACCAGCATGATGCCGGTGCGCGAGGCCGTTACGCGCCTGTCCGCGGAACAGGCACTGCAAGTGATCCCGAATCGCGGGATCCGGATCCCTGCGCTCAGCGCCGCCGAGGAGGACGATTTGTGGCGCTTGCGAATCAACCTCGAAGGCGAGGCAACGGCGCAGGCGGCCCGCAGTGCGAGCGCCGCAGAACGCGCGCAAATCACAACCCTTTGTAAAGCCTTGAACGAGGCGCTCGCGGCCGGCGAACTGCACGAGCTACTCGAATGCAACAGTGCATACCAGTTCGCGATTTATCAGGCCGCCCACAGCCCCTTGTCGCTACACATCATCGAGATGTTACGCATGCGCGGCGTGCCGCTGTGCACTGCCGCGTTGCGGCGGATGCTGACGGAGAAACCGCCCTATTTCGAGAAGACGGCCGCGTATCACGAAGCAATAGCGGCCGCCATCACCACCGGCGATGCGCGCACGGCGCGCCGGATCAAACGCGAAGATCTGAAAGAACTTCGTGCACTCGTAAAGGCTGAAGGAGCCCGCACATGACCGACGTCCGCGAATCGACGATCTACCAAACCTACTTGCAGCAAAACGATAACTCGCGCGCTCACGCGGAACGGGCGCGCGCGTGCATTCCCACGGGCACATCGCGATCACTGCTGCAACATCAGCCGTTTCCGTTTTACGTGGCTCATGCCGAAGGCATTCGCAGCACCGATCTCGACGGCAATACGCGCATCGACTTTCATAACAACTACACCACGATGATTCACGGTCACGGCCATCCGCGAATCAGGACGGCTGTTGACAAGCAGCTCGCAAGCGGCACGAGTTATTCGGCACCTGGCGCGCAGGAGTTTGAGCTTGTTGAACACCTGTGCGATCGGATCCGCAGTGTCGAACAGATCGTGTTCAACAATTCCGGTACCGAAGCGGTGATGGTGGCTTTGCGGATCGCGCGCGCGCACACGGGTCGCAATCGCATCGGCAAATTCGAAGGCGCCTATCATGGTTCGTACGATTTCGTCATGCTTGGTGGCCACGCCGTACCGGCACCGGACGACCCCGTTAAGGTTACCGTACCAAGCCCGGATCTTGCCGGTCTGCCAGACGCGGCAACGCAGGACGTCGTTCTCATGCGTTACAACGATCCCGAGGCGGTGCGTGAAGCCGTGGCGCGTTACGGCGATGAACTCGCGGCCATCATCGTTGAACCGATCCTCGGCGCAGGCGGCGTCATTCCGGGCGACCCCGAGTTTCTAGCGGTCCTGCGTGAGGAAACTGCACGGGCCGGCATCGTGCTCATCTGCGATGAGGTGATCAGCCTGCGTCACGCCGTTGGCGGCGCACAAGGCTACTACGGCCTCGATCCCGATCTGACCACGATGGCGAAAACGATCGGCGGTGGTTTTCCGATCGGTGCCGTGGGCGGGCGCAGCGAGTTCATGCGCGTACTTGGCGATCCGGGCGCCGGCGGCACGGTAGCGAACCTGGGCACGTTCAGTGCGAACCCGCTTTCGATGACGGCGGGACTGGAAGCAATGCGCCTGCTCGATGAGGCCGCGATAACGCACATCAACGATCTCGGTGCGCACGCACGTACGGGACTCGCGGCCACGCTTCTGGCGCACGGCGCGCCGGCCGGTGTCAGTGGTGCGGGTTCGCTGTTTCAGGTTCACTGGACGCGGGCGGAACTGCATGATGCGCGTGGACCGGCAACCACGGATCCGGATCTGAAACTGTTAACGTTCCTCGGGCTGTGCAATCGCGGAGTGCAGTTGTCGATGCGCGGGATCGGCGCGCTATCGACGCCGATGTCGACGGATGACATCGATCATCTGGTCAGCGCGTTTGACGCCACCCTGAACGAGATGAAGGCGGAGGGCTGGTTCTGAACCGGGTGTAATCAGGCGTTTTGATATCTCGAGCCCGGGCACGCTGTAAAGACGCCTGTGCTGACGTCAGCGAGACGCGCCCGTGTAAAACCTGGGTGGGCGCTTCTCCACGAACGCGCGCATGGCTTCATCGAAATCGCCGACATCCTGGCACGCGCGTTGCGCCTGGGTTTCGATGGCAATGACCGTTTCAAGATCGTCCACGGCCAGACACGTATCCAGGGTGCGTTTGCTCAGCCGCAACCCGGTTGGTGCCACTGCCAGCAGATCGGCGATCAAAGGCGCCGCTGCGTCCTCCAGGTCGGCGTCCGCGACGACCTCACTGACCAGCCCCAGGCGCAGCGCACGATCCGCATCGACAAAACGTCCGGTATAGATCAATTCGCGCGCGACTGACAAACCGACCAGTCGCGGCAGGAAATAGCTCAGCCCCATCTCGCATCCGGACATCCCGATGCGCGCAAACGCGTCATTCATCTTCAGGCTCTCCCCGGCCAGACGAAAATCGGCAGCCAGCGCCAGCGCCATGCCGCCACCGCAGGTCGCGCCGTGCAGCAAGGCGACGATCGGCTGCGGGATCCGGCGCATCAGCGGGACAAGCTGAAACAGGCGCTCGGCGCCATGCGGAAACTCAATGCTGTCCTCGCCTTTGAGCTTGGCTTTGATGTCCACCCCGGCGCAGAACGCCGTCCCCGCACCGCGCATGACAATGACCCGAGTTTCCATATCGTTGTGCTTGGCCGTCAGGTAGTCGTGGATTTCGTCCACCATCGTCTGCGTGAAACCGTTCAGGCTGTCGGGGCGGTTCAGGGTAAGCCGCTCCACTGCGCCGTCGCGTTGGGCGCTTATCGTCTGGTAGGCAGTCATTCCGTTACCCTCGCTGAAAGTACTTATACAGAAATTCTCCCACGCCGATGTCATTCCGGTGCAGGCCGGAATTCCGCGCAAGAGGCACTGAAGCTGTCCGATATTTCGGCGCGGCTACGCAGTTGTTCCTGTTCAGGTGTCGAGCGATCGCGCAATAAGCTCTTTCATGATTTCCCGCGTGCCGCCGTAGATCTGCTGTCCGCGCGAGTCGGCGTATTGCCGCGCGATGGGGTACTCCATCATGTACCCGTAGCCGCCATGCAACTGCAGGCATTCGTCGGCGATCTCGCACTGCACCTGCGCCGTCCACCACTTGGCCATCGAGGCCGTGGCGGCATCCAGTTCACTGTTGACGACTTTCTCGATGCAGTCATTGACGAACGAACGGGTGACCTCAAGCTTCGTCTTGCACTCGGCCAGTTTGAAACGGGTATTCTGAAAATCCATCAGGCGCTGCCCAAACGCCTTGCGATCTTTGACATAAGCCAGGGTCTCCTCGACCATGGACTCGCAGAAACCGATACCGAGAATGGCAATGATCAGACGTTCCCAGGGCAACTGCGTCATCAACTGGACAAAGCCCTGCCCCTCCTCCGGCCCGATCAGATTCGTTAACGGCACCCGCACGTCGTCGAAGAACAACTCCGAGGTGTCCTGGCCGTTCATACCGAGCTTTTTCAGATTGCGGCCGCGGCGAAAACCGGGTGCTTCGTCGGTCTCGACAACAATCAGCGAGGTACCGCGCGAACCCGCCGCACGATCGGTTTTCGCTACCACGATAACAATGTCCGAGGCTTGACCGTTCGTGATAAAAGTCTTCGATCCGTTTATTACGTATTCATCACCAGCGCGCACCGCGGTCGTTTGCACAGCCTGAAGATCGGAGCCGGTACCGGGTTCGCTCATCGCAATCGACGGGACGATCTCGCCGCTGGCGAGCTTCGGCAGCCACCGTTGCTTTTGCTCCTCGGATCCGTATGTCGTGATGTAATGTGTGCAGATGTTGTGCACGCCCCAGCCCCAGGCGCTATCGGTGGTGCGCGCGTGCTCGAGACAGATCACGGCATCGTGCGCCAGCGTACCGCCAGACCCGCCGAAGGATTCCGGGATCGTGGCGCCAAGCAGTCCCGCCTCGCCGGCCCGCAGCCAGAAATCGCGCTCGACGATACCGGCTTCCCGCCAGCGCTCCATGTTCGGCACGAGTTCGGCGGCCAGGAACTTGCGCGTGGCATCCTGGAGCAGGACATGCTCTTCGTTCATCCAGCGTGGCGTGTGGATCATGATCATATCCCGTCGTGAATTGGTGACATCGAAAACCCCGGGGATAGTTTAAGGAACTTCCGGTCGGCGTGTCAGGGGTGTTTTCTCGCGAATCGAGTAATGTGGCGCCGCGTTCGGCTGGCGGCCTTTCACCGTAACCGCCCATCCGGTAGCGCGGGGAATTGCATCACGGGCACTTGCTGCAAATCGCACGCGGCCAGCGCGCGCTCAAATTCCTGCGGTGGGCGAATAGCCGCCCAACGACTTATCCGCCCCCGCCGGCGACCACGAACGACAGCAAAAAACCCAGTGCCGTGGCAAACGCATTCAAAGGTCTGCCGTGCTCGAATGCCTCCGGCATCAAGGTATCGGCAAGACTGGCGAGTACGGCCCCGCCGGCAAAGGCCAGGGCCGTTGCCAACACCACGGGGTTCGCTTCCGCGAGCGCGACATAACCCACCATGACTGCAATGGTCAAAAGCGCGGCGGTACCGGTCCAGATGATAATTGTAAACTTGCGCGACCGCTGTGCGTGACGCATGGCGACAGCGCCCACAAGGGCTTCCGGAAAATTGCTGCAGAAGATCGCGACGAGCAAGGTCAGCGCCCCGCTCGCGGATTCCGGCCCCAGTAGCGAGACGCCCAGGGCGAGATTTTCCGGCACGCCATCCAGCGTAACGGCTGCCAACAAGGCGAAGCCGACAGTCGGGTTCGCCTTGCTGGCGACCGTTTCGATCTTCTCGCGTTGATCCGCTTCTGCACCGGAGAGCTTTTCGCTGACGGACGCGGGCGCCGGCACGTTCTCCGGGTTACCCGCTGACGCGGCAATGTGTGCATCCAGCCACGTATTGACGACAACGAATACAACGCCGCCGGCCAGCAGCGCGGCCCCGGCGACCCATACGCCGGCGAGTTCCACCGCTTGGGGAAATAACTCGAACGAAAGCGCCGAAATAAGGGTGCCGCTCGCGAAGGCCAGCATTACGCCGGTAAAGCGGGTTGGTGCCGCCCACTGCGCTCCGACAATACCGCCCAGCACGAGCGAGCTGGATCCGAGAATGCCGAATATCAACGCTTCCAGCATAGCTCGAACCTGCAACAGTCAGGCTTCGCGTGGACGTCGGCCACGCGCGAAGCGCCGGTGGGGAAAACCCGCACGTGGCTCCGGGGAGCGGAAATGCGGGTCTTCGGAATTGGCAACATGATGTGTCCTTTATTGCGACACGTTTCACCCAGCAATAAGCCGGCCAATTACGTAATTTTTCGCGCACTGCATATATCGGCTGCCCGGACATGGCGAGCCCCGCCAGGCTCGCGTGATGTTTGGGCAAAAATTACAAAACAAGGGCGATTTGTTGCAATCTTTCGACGCCCCGGCCTCCCCTATCGTGTGCAGTGTGTCTTCGCTCGCCTTCGATTAGACCTCGTTGCGATGCCGCTCGCGGCGGCGATGTCTTTGCCGCATGCGCGTCCGTGGGATGCTCGCGCCCGGCATGGTTAAACCGGCATGAAATTTGCGCGGCCCAGTAGCAACAGCTTCGTAACTAACACAGCGCTGCCGTTCTAAACGCGGCCCCCGGGGATCTTGCAGATAGCCAGGAAATACCGGGGCGTTTCGTAGCGGCACGTGGATTGAAGACAAGGATCGCGAATGGCCAGCACAGCCGACCTCTATCGCATGGTGATGCCGGATCACCTCTGCCCCTATGGTCTCAAATCGAAAGACTTGCTCAAGCGCAAAGGCTTCGAGGTGAACGATCACCCGCTGACAACGGAACAGGAAACCGAAGCGTTCAAGCGTGCGCACGACGTCCGTACGACGCCGCAGACCTGGATTGATGGCGAACGCATCGGCGGCTACGACGCGCTGCGCGAGTATTTCGGCAAGGACGTGAAAGGCGAAGACGAGAAAAGCTACGCACCGGTCATCGCAATCTTCGCGGTAGCGGCCCTGATAGCGCTGGCATTCAGCTGGTTTACGTTCGGGACTGTCTTCACCCTCAGAACTGCAGAGTGGTTTGTCGCTATCTCGATGACCTTGCTCGCCTTGCAGAAACTGAAAGACGTGGAAAGCTTTTCGACGATGTTTCTGAACTACGACCTGCTCGCGCGGCGCTGGGTGCGTTACGGCTACCTCTATCCATTTGGCGAGGCAGTAGCCGGTATTCTCATGATCGCCGGCGCGCTCGTGTGGGTGGCGTCCCCGATCGCCTTGTTCATCGGATCGGTCGGCGCGGTCTCCGTATTCAAAGCCGTCTACATCGACAAACGCGACATCAAGTGCGCCTGCGTGGGCGGTGGCAGCAATGTTCCGCTCGGGTTTGTTTCCCTGACCGAGAACCTGATGATGGTGGGAATGGGGGCCTGGATGCTGCTGAAGACCTGGCTGCCGCAGACTCCGGGGGTGGCATCATGACCCCCCGCTATGAATTCCGCCTGTTCGGCACTAAGGAACAGTGCTGCGATCTCGGCGAACGACTCCACGGTCACCTTCAATATACGGAAACCGAATGCAGTGAGGCGATCTATTTTCCAGTGCCCGAGCGGCTCGACCTGAATCTCAAGATCCGTGATGGTCGACTCGATGTGAAACGGCGCATCAACAGGAAGGCAGACCTTGAGCTCTGGCGTCCCGCGGGCTCTTTTTCATTTCCCCTTGATGATCCCCTCGCGATTCTGTTCGTTAACCGCTTCCGCACGGAGTGCGTACGTGCGAGCAGCGCCACTGAATTTGTTGCCGCGATTGAAGGGTCGTCGGCGCCCGTAATGCATGTGCGCAAGCGACGTCGGTCCTTTGCCGCTGATCGTATACGCGGGGAGTTGACCGAGGTTACCGTGAACGGGGCGAGTCTGTGGTCGTTTGCGCTCGAATCGGACGCGGCGCCCCTGATCACGAGCCTGCGGCGTAGATTGTCGTTACATGAGGGAGAGAACGTTTCCTACCCCCTGATGCTGCAAAGGTTGCGCGGAACGACTCCGCTGCCTGCGCAAGACCCGTCTCGCGCGCATGAGATTCCGGAGACCCAATCACTGGCCGCCATGCATTGATTCCGGATGCCGGCGGCCTCGCGCCGTCGACCGGTTACGGGTCTACCGCTGAACCGGGTTCTTGGGCGGCGCGGAGATTCCGCCGTCGGTCGCGCTAAGCCGTGCCCACCGGGCGATCGCGCTGCAGTTCAAGCCGATTGTCCACGTCTTGCACGCCGCTGATCGACTCAATCAGCGATTCCGCGAGTCGTTTGCTCGCACGGGAATCGACCTTGCCTTCAAGCGTAACGACCCCGCCGGTAATGGTGACCGCAATGTCGCTGGCATCGATACCGCCGTGTCCGGTAAGCCGCTCACACACGTCTTCGTGAATACTCGGATCCGGGCGCGCGTAGTTTCTCGGCCCTTTTCCGCGGTGCGGCGCGTACCCGAAATCATCCGGGTCATCGCTGTAGTAATGACGGTGCTCGGCATCGCCGGGGGTGCCCGTATGGCGGTGGTGGGTACTACCCGCCGCCCGGGAACGTTGCGACCATTGTGTGTTCGCATGTCGCAGCCACGACTGCACGTCTCTCACGATACGGTCGATGAGGTTCAGATCCCGATCGTCATCCTGACGGGGATCGTGGTGGTTGGATTCATTCATGGTCTTTGCTCCCTGTATTGTTTCTTCCGGTCGGGTAACGGGTCGCTCGCCCACTCACTCAGTTGTCGTGGCCAGGACCCAGCGCCTCTTTCATCAAGCCACGTGTAAACGCCGCGCACGCGAGGCGCTTGCCCGCGTCACCGGACGGTTGGGAGGAATAGTCATCGACGCCTGCGTGAACAATGAGGGCACTGCCGTCGCCGTCAATCAGCGCCGAGCCGCCAGTGTTCAGTCGAATATCAGGCGCATGCAGTGATACCGCGAGCTCCCCGTTTGTGGTGACGATCTGGTTCGGCAGGTCGCCCGCGTGGTGACCGTCGCCGTCGAGATAGCCATGAGACTCGCTGCCAGGGTTGAAATGTCCACCCGCCGATTTGAACGACGGGCGTTCACAGCTGCCCGTCTCGTGCAAATGCACACCATGCTTGCCGGGAGGGAGGCCGGCAGCATCGAGCTGCAACACGATGCCTTGCGGCGTGTCGGACACGACGGCAATGCCGAGCGCCTTGCCGCTTGCATCAACAATATCGGCGGTAACGGTTACATCATTGGGTGTGGCGGCGCCTGGCGCTTGTCCGGCAAACGCGATCTGCATCAGCAATGCGCTGGTCAGCACAGTGATGGCCTCAGACTTGAACGACATATCAGGACTCCTTGTCACATGACTGTTTGCGTGGCTTGTCGGGGACCCGCCGCGCGCTATCCTGGCGCGCGAGCCCTCCGGGCTCCACACAGAGGTGCATGATATGTGCCACCTTCCACCCTGTCCCAGGATGCGTCGTATCGATTGCGAAGCCCGCGCCTCGTGCCCGACGCGCGCGGGCATTCATCCAACATGCCTGAACACTTCTTCGCGCGCCCGGTTTCAGATCCCATGCGCCCGCAGTCCGTCACGACAAGCTGAAATTCCTACATGCGGTGTGCAGAATTTACACCCTCATTCGTCACTAACGGCCGCGGCGATTAGGCGCGCCGGTTCGCCTGTGCGCGAGTTTTAAGCCAATCGCCCGGCGGGATAATGATTATCGCGAAGTCGCGCTCCGCACACATTCCGGGATGTACATCAAGGCGGGGAATGTGGTTGATGAACCCGGCTTCGGCGTCGATTGTGCTGGCCCTCTACTAAATACGTGCTTCAAATTATGAAACACCCACCTCGATGGACCAGGTACCCTTCCCCTCAAATCGAGGGGAAGGGACAGGGATGGGGTGTAGATAGCGATCCCAGTCCCGAAGCCATTGTGGCTCAAGTTTACGCACACCTATTTAGCATCGCGACGAGTGCTCTGTTTCTCAGCCCGGGACCGGCGGAATCATCAAGCAGTTTGTCGCACGCACCGATCTACCGTCGCCGGCCGGGCGGCGTACACATGGGATTAAGGGGACGGAGGATGTCGGGTCATGACTTTTTCAGACGTTCCTGCGACTGATGAAGACGATGTTCGATATCCATGACGATCTCGTCCTGGCTTTTGGTTTCTATCCAATGAGTCGCGTAGTTACCTGCGGGATCAATCAGATAGGTGAATGATGTGTGCGGGACCGCATAGCCATCCGGATCTTCCGGATCGGTTTTGCGTTGGGCGAACACCTTGAATGATGCTTTTGCCGCCTCGACTTGTTCGGGCGTTCCCGTCAAGCCGGTAAAACGCGGATACTGGTTTTCGAGATAGCGCTTCATCACATCCGGGCGGTCACGTTCCGGATCGACGGAAATATAAAGCGGTTGAATCGCTTTCCCGGCTTCGGTCGGCAGTGCGTCAAGCACTATCGAGAGGCGCGACAAAGACCGTGGACAAACGACGCGGCAGTGAGTGAAACCGAAATACACCATCAACCAAAGGCCGGGATATGACCCCTCGGACACCTCCCGGCCATTGTGATCGATCAGGCTGAACGAAGGCCTGCCGATGCCCGCCATAAGCTTCCCCTTATTCCGGTAGCGGACCTCAGGACCACTGCAACGAATAACACCCGATATCCGCCCTCGGCATCGAGATTTCGAGCGCGTTATCGTTGACGACGACACTGGCTCCGTCGGTTCCTTCTGCACGTCCGTCGGAACCGTGCGAAATCTCTGCGTTGTCGATGAACAACTTCCAGCCCTTCTTTGCCGGGCGGCAAATATTCCTGATGCGTAATGTCGTATCGCCGGTGCGATCCGCGCGAGCAGCGAGCGTAAATCGCAGCGCATGAGTGTTTTCGTCGAACGATGCTTCGAGTACGTCAATATTGCCGGATACTTCATCAATCAACGGTTCTTCGTAATGCTTGGCCGTCCACGGTTGAGTGTAGAACTCGCGCAAACCGTTGCTCACGTTAAGACGCGCATAAGGCAGCAGCGCGTTCGTCGTTATGGGCTCCACCAAGCGCAGAATCCCGTCTTCGTCGTAACGCGTGTCGTTACGCGGATAGTACAGTCCGCCATTCGGCCAGGTCGGATTCATGTAGCGATCGGCGTGGCTCAACAGCCCTGACAAGGTCGCTTCGTCGCCAAGCTCTGAAGCAGCAACCGCCGCCCAGCCAAAATCGGCCGTATCAATGGTCTCCATCGAACCGCGAAGATCGATAGGTTCCCAAAGCCGAATAGCGCACGTCCCGTCCGGGCCGGGAATTAGAAATTCCTCGAGCTGGCCCGGATAGGTATTGCGTACATGTTCCGGATTCCAGGCGTGCATCAGCGCTGCCAGCCAGGCGTCTGACCATAGCCACGGCAACGCATTCGGTATGGGCGTGCGACTGTCGTGCGCAATGTTAACGATTGAATGGCCGTTTTCACCGGTTAAACCAAATTCGTCCCAGGCTTTTAAATAGCCCTCGGCAACCTCATCCGCCCGGGTAGTTCCCTTGATAAAATCTTCGCAGCGAAACGCGAGAATCGACGGCTGATTGCAAATCTGGAAGATACAGTTTGGTTCGCAAGCCACACCCAGATATCCGTTCTCCACCATCTGCCAGTAGATGGTTTCGCTCAAGCTTTCTTCGTCATACTCGAATACCATGTTCTCGCCAAACGTGAACGGGTTAATCGACATCGTCAACGCACCCTTCCTGGTGTAGCGATCATCGTCGAACAGATAGTGGTAGAGGCGGGTCAGCAACATCAGATAAGCGCTGTACATGATGTTGTCTTTCTTCACGGGGTCCCACTGTCCGGGTAATTTCCCCCAGAGATGGGCGTTTCCGTTTGGCGCGCCGGCCTGGCTTACGTACTGCCAGTAAACCCATACGCCGGGCAGCAGTAGCTTGTGGATGAGCTTCTCGAAGATCGGTTTGAACACGCCCGGCGCATTAGGCAATCGATGGTAGTGACTCAGCGCCAGCGCGAGTCCCGCAAAAGCAAGCTGGAAGCGGAAGGCGCCGAAATCTTCCTGCAGGCCCGAGCGACCGCCCATCATGGCCCACTCGCCGTCTGCCTGACTGACGATATTCTCGATCTGCCGAATGCTGCCGATCTGCTTCGCATCGAGGTAGTGCCCTGATACCGGGTCGGCTGTATGTGACAGTCGCGTCGCTGATGAGGTGTTCATTTTGATGTTCTCCCGCCAGTCGCCGAACGGCGGTCGACACAGCGTGTTGGGCGCGAAGAGCGAAGCTTCGCGTGACGAATATAGATTCCCGGGCAGACGGCGCTCACGATTGATTGTCTCCGAGTGAGCGCCGCGTGAGCCGGTCGAGATCCGGCAGCGGCTGGCTGATAATGTCCGCGGCCCGCGTCCCGGTGACCCCCAAGGCCCTCAAGAGCAGCTTGCACACCGAAGCGGAATAACCGTTCGGCCGCCGCTCGCAAAGAATGCGATGCAACGCACCGCGAATGGTACTGACAGTCAGGTCGTTCGCCGCCACGATATCGTCGAACCGGAATTCATCGTGCTCGAGGCCCGCTTCCAGCACGGGTTGCGGGAAACTCAGGAGTTCCTCGTTCAGGGTTTCTTCGCTGGCCGACATGGAATAGACAACCCAGCCCCATACTTCATCTCGCTCCGCAACTTCGAGTACTAAGCGGCTTGTCGCGATCAGGCGCTCGGCTGGTGAAGCGATCGATGCGCACGCACTCTGGATCGCCATGAACGGATCGTGACCGATGTAAGTCCAGAGATCCTCGACCAGTTCACTAACGGTTCGGTAGTAGTTGTAAAACGTGCCACGAGCTACCCCTGCCGCCCGCACGAAATCGTCGATCGTCGCCTTTTTCTCGCCGTGCTCCGCAAGCACCCTCGCGGCAGCGGTGAGTAATCGCATCCTGGTTCGTTCGCGACGTTCAAGGCCGATCTCCTTGCGACGCGTCAGGTTCAAATCGATTGCGGTGGTGGTCATTTGTCGTTTAACCAGGAACGCGATTTCAAATCGCGCACCAAAATTTTTCCGTTACAAGTACCCAGCAGCACGCCGTAGCCGGCGAGCACCCGGGATCAGCACTTCGCGTTACCAGCGTCGGCCGGCCCCGCGCCCGCTCCTTAAGCTGCTGCGCGCGCCTTACCGCCGAGCTTACGCAACTCTGGCGCAACTTTCTCGCCGATCAAACGCACGCTGTCAGCGACCATCTCGAACGGCATGCCGGCGTAGGACATGGCCATCACCGGACGGAGTTCGCCGCTCGTCTCGTAGCGCCGGGTCCATTTATCGACTATCTGCTCCGGTGTGCCCCAGATCTGGCGGTCTGCAAACGTCTCGCAGGCAGCTTCGAGGCCGCTTTCGCGGATGGTTGCCGCACTCACTTCGTAGGTCTGATAGCCTTTGGTGTCGCTCCAGTGGGAACCGTCAAAATCGTAGTGACGGATGACGCTGAGGTAATACCTGGAGAGATACTCCCTCGCGACCTTTTCGGCGACCGCCGGGTCTTCATGACAATAGGTGAAGTCGGCGACCACCGGTGCACCCGGCGGCTTGGCCGGATGGAGTTCCTGGAAGCGGGCGCGCCACGCCTCGATCGCGGCGTTGTGCTGATCCCATGGCAGCTGTACGAACGTCATCATGGTGCCGCCAATGTTCGCGGCCGCCATCGCCGAATCCGGCGTCATCGCAACCGAGAAAAAGCCGCGATCGCGGTAGCCGAACTCGGGCTTCGGCGTCACCACGGTACGCGATTGCGTGAAATACTTCGTGTCATATTCCGCGACGCCGGTTTCGAGGATGTCGAGAATGATCTCCGCCGCCTCGTCGAAGCGTTCCCTCGAAGTCGCCATGTCGACCCCGAACGCGCGGTATTCCTCGCGTGCGAGTCCGCGACCGAAACCCAGCAAAAAACGCTCGCCCAGGATCACCTGCAGGAGGCTGATGCGCTCGGCGACGCGCGTCGGGTTTTCATGCCAGGGCAGAATGATGGCGCCGGCACCCAGCTTGATACGGTTGGTTTTGCCGGCGAGATACGCGAGCCACTGGAGATTGTCCGGCATCATCGAGTAATTCGGGTTGAAGTGATGTTCCGGCAGCATCAGGAAATCCAATCCCACTTCTTCCGCAAGCAGCGCAATCTCGGTTTCCTTACGGAGCATGTCCGCGTCGGACAGTCCGTCATGGGCATTTTGCAGGATGCATAGCATGCCAATTTCCATAGTTCGGTTCCTCTCGCCTGAATCGCTTGTCCGACTGTCGGGCCAGCCCGGTGTGCCACTAGAACAAACTGCACAAATAATGTCAATTTGGATTAATTTTGTATATTTCTTTGGACGACAAGCAGATGGGGAAGATCACCACTGAACCGGAAAGCTGCTGGCGGGGTTGGTGGAGCGTGTCGCGTCACCTTGTGCGACCCGACCGTGCGCCACCATACGGAGTGTTTCTGTCTCGACTATCGCCAAAGGGGTCTGCGTTAAGCCGGCAGGGATCCGTGCCACGAATTGCCCGATACAGTTGCGAACTTTGCGCACGGCGTGGACCTGCTTCGTTTCGCGAACGCTTCCGCGAATCGACGAGGCAGGGGAATAACTACCGCTGAACGCTGGCAGCCATTTCGGGGCTTTGTCCGAGGTGCCAAAACCGGTTGTCAAGGCGGGCGTTGTGCAACGCTTCCATGGAAATCCGATCCGGCCGGCCGTCGCCGCGCGGATAAGTCACCGGATGACAAAGTAAACGTTCCACCGATGAAGTTCCGATCCGGGCGCGACGTCAGGAGCCGTCATGAAGGGGGCAATCACGCAGTCAGCGCATCGGAAATCTGCAATCCGTTGTTAATGCGTCATCGCATTGATGCATTGCATCGCCGATGCATACGTAGATGCATTCGGCACTGCGCTCAAACGGGCTGTCCGACCACAGTGGCTAGCCGCCATCTTGCCGAATAGGGTCGGGGGACCGCGGGGCGCAGCGCTGGCCTGCGAGCGATGTAGCGCGTCGGGGCTTTTTTACCACGTCGCATGCCGTCTTCGTCGCGGGAGACGCTTCGGATACCCGTTCCGTGAAGGCGCGAACGCACAAAGCAGCAGCCGCGAGAACAGGATTTGTGTCCGCCTGAACCGGTTCGGCCGTCACGTGATTTGCGGCGCATCGTCACCGACAAAACGCGCACGCAGTTCGCGCTTCAGCACCTTGCCCGTGGCGTTTCGGGGAAGCTCATCGACAATGGCGATATCGTTCGGCACCTTGAATTTCGCCAACCGGCCGAGGCAATGCTCCACCACCGCGAGCCGATCGATCTCGTGCCCGTCCTTGAGCACGATGACGGCAAGCCCGGTTTCCCCCCAGCGTTCATCAGGTACCCCGATAACGGCGGCTTCGGCGATTTCGGGCAGCTGGTAGATCACGTTCTCCACCTCCGCCGGGTAAACGTTTTCTCCGCCGGAGATATACATATCCTTCCAGCGGTCGACGATGTAGACGAATCCTTCGGCGTCCTGGCGTGCCGCATCACCGGTCTTGAGCCACCGCCCATCGAACGAACCGGCAGTGGCGTCCGGCTTGTTCCAGTAACCCGGCGTAATGTGCGGGCCGGCAAGCCATAGTTCACCGACCTCGTCGGGGCCACAGTCGGCACCGCTATCGTCCACGATCCGGAACTCGGTATGCAGCAGCGCCTTACCGGTTGAACCAATCTTGCGCAAAGCGTCATCCGGATCGAGCAGGATCGCACCCGGGCTGGTTTCAGTCATGCCATAGCCCTGAGCGAGTTGTACGCCCCTCGCCGTCCAGGCTTCCATGATCGTCAACGCGCAGGGCGCACCACCGACACCAGCCACCCGCAGTCGCGAAAGATCCGTGCCGGCGAATTCGGGATGCTGCATCATGAACTGGTACGGGGCCGGTACGGCAAAAAAATGCGTTATACCGTGGGCCGGATCGCCCAGCACCCTGAGCGTCTCGCCGGGATCGAACTGCTTCAACAGCACCACGGTCCCGCCGGCATGCAGCACCGGGTTGCTGTAACAGTTCAAACCACCGGTGTGAAACAGCGGCAGCACATTCAGATGCACCGTATCGAGACCGATGCCCGCGGGAATTCCGAGATTCACGCAGTTCCAGAAATTCATGCCGTGCGTGATCATTGCGCCCTTGGGTCGCCCTGTCGTGCCCGAGGTGTACATAATCGTGACGACGTCATCGTGCGTGAGTTGTTCACGCGGAGCAGTCCGGTCCTGCCCCTCGAGCAACGCAGTCTCGTAGGGACAGTCCGCAGCACCACGGTCAATTCCGAGGGTCATGTCGATGTGACAGTGCCGCTCCAGCGCTTCGGCCGTTGTGGTGAATTCGATGTCATGCACGAGCAGCTTCGGCGTACTGTCGTTGATGATGTACTCGAGTTCACTTACGGTGAGACGCCAGTTCAGCAACACGCAGATCGCCCCGGTGCGGGCACAGGCAAACTGGATATCGAAATACTCAACGCCGTTATGCGCCAGAACCGCGACGCGATCGCCGCGAGCTATTCCGCGGGAGGCAAACCAGGCGGCCAGTGCGTCGGCCCGGGCATCGAGGTCCGCGTAGGTAAAACTGCGCCCTGATCCGAGGTCGCGGACTGCTTCCTTGCGCGGCCGGTTAGCGGCGTGGTGTGTTATCCAGTCGTATGCGCGTACCGGACCGTTGCCGGGCGGACGTGAAGTCGTCATCGAGGCAACCGCCTCCGCAGTGGGTGTAAACTCACTTGAGTCGCTATTTCGGGCCATCCGGGTTCCTCATTTCTCTCCGCTCGAATACGCCACCGCGACAACGTCACGTGGCGCCGTCATGGAATTAGCGCACGCCCCGGCGAATACGGCAACCGGACCACTCCGGCAGGTACGGGCCCACGTCGGATTCCATCAGTTTCCGTAGCTTTTCTGAACGCTGTCGAGTGGCGATTTCTGAATACCGTGATTCGGGATCGGGTAGCGCAGTCCGTTGCGATCGAGCGCCGCCAGGCCTTCGATTAGTCCCGGCAGATAACTCGGCGGCAGCGCGATGAGCAATTCATCGTCGAGCACGCCGCCGAATTTACGTTCGGCGTAGCACGGAATCGATACGCACGGTTCCCCCGTAGCCAGCGCACGTCCCCATGAGTCGGCGCACGCGCTTTCGCCCACGACGGTAAATGCGTACTTGCGATAGCCGGTGTACTGCAAACCGTTGATCAGCGTGATCATCTGGCCCGGCGTCGCATAGATCAGACAGATGTCAGGATTGTCCAGCCGACCCGAAGCGAGAGGCGATACTGCGAGCGCCGCATAATCGCCGTACGACGCACACGTCATCGCGGTCTGGTGTGCAGCACTGTCTTCACGGGTGGCGAACCATACGCCGTGCATTTCCCGTCCGCTCAACCAGTCACGGCTGCGGGGATGCAGGCCAACGACGGCGCCGCACTGGGCGCCCATGAGGTTTTCCATCGTGATCCCCAGCGTCCAGCCTAGCCAGCGGGCCTGCGCTACTACCTGATCGGTAGCGAGTTTCTCGTTCGGGTCCGGCCGCCGGATGCGCGGCACTGCCTGCATTTCCGCTTCCGTTCGAAAGCGTTTCATACCGACCGGCAGCGTACGAATCCTGAGATAGCGGACCAGTGCGTCCACCACCGCGCCGTAATCGTACGCAGCGCTATCGTTCCAGCAATTGGGACGGGGTAATGCTTCCCCTTCACCTGACATTGCCGCGCAAGCTCAGCGGTTCATCGTCAGATATTCCGGCGTGACTTCCAGTCCGGCGGCTACGGCGAGCCGGTTTGTGCCGGCATAAAACGACGCCGTGGCGGCAACGTACCAGATGGCATCTTCCGAAAAACCCTCGTCGCGAAGGCGATCCCGTTCCGGGTCGCCGATAGATTCGGGATCGTTGAGTACGAGAAGTGTGAAATCGAGCATCGCGCGTTCGCGCGATCCGAGTTTCGCAAGCCGGTAATTGCGCCCGATATATTCGACGAATACGGGGTCATCACACAGTCCGCGAAGTCGGGCGCCGTGGTGCGCGCAGCAGTACGCACATCCATTCGTTTGCGCGCAGACGAACGCTATTAGCTCATGGTCCAGCGGGCTCAATCCGGAATCGGGCCGCATGAGTTCCATATAGGGTGTCATAAAAGCGCGCAAACGCTTGTTATCGGATGCGAACAATCGAACGAAGTTCGGCAGGAACCCGTACTTCTTCTTGATGCCTGCGACCATGAGCTTCATTTCGTCGTCAAGGTTATTGCGTTCTTCAAGGTCGAGACCGCAGATTTCGCGTAGCGAGCCAGCCTCCGACACGTTGTTGAATACTGTTGCCATTGAAGTATCCTCCGGATGATCAGGACGGCTATGCTAGCCAGCGGAATCGGGCGGAACTACTGCAGTTTCTGAAGTTGAATTTTTCCGGATAAGCAACATGTACCGTTACGGTCAGTACTGCCCGATTTCGAAGGCACTCGAGCAACTGGGTGAAAAGTGGACCCTGCTGATCATCCGGGAACTGTTGCAGGGACGCTCTCGCTTCAATGAGCTGCAACGCGGACTGCCGAAAATCTCGCCGGGACTGCTGATCAAGCGGCTGAAAAAACTTGAGGCGGCAGGTATCGTGCGCCGCGAGCAGGCGGCGTCCGGATTACACGCGGTCTACAGACTTACCGAGGCGGGCAATGAGGCCGCGCCGATTATCGAACGCCTCGGCATCTGGGGAATCCGCTGGGCCGACCGTCACATCGCAGCCGACGAATCCGATGGCTACGTACTTATGGAAGACATTCGACGAAATCTCGACGTGCACATGCTACAGACCGAACGCTGTGCAATGCGGATGGATCTGAGACACGAAAATTCCGTCCAAACGTGGTGGTTGCTGCTCGACAAGGATGGCGCGGATCTGTGTGACACCGACCCCGGCCATGACATCGATGTCTACGTAGATTCCGAATTGAACGCGCTCGTGGATCTGTGGTTTGGCCGACGATCCTTCTCTGCTCTGCGCAGAGACAACGCGTTGCGCATCAGCGGAAAACAAGCGCTCGTGCGAACGTTCAACCGCTGGATCGGCCGCAGTCCGCTGGCATCCTCACGCTGAGCGCTGTGCCGCAGTAAATGATCGCGCTACCCGGTAGCAGGGATGCCATCGCACTCGTAACGCGGATCGCACAGTCGTAGGTCCGGCATCTTCAACGGCTACCGGACGTTGCCGTTCGGTGTGAGCGACAGGCGCTGCTGGGTTATCGCCGGGCGAGTGATGCGGCGACCGCGCACTACACAATCCAGCGGTTCCACCCGCCATATGCCTGTTCCACGCGGCCCCGCGGAATGGCGAGCCCGATCAGGGCGATGCCGATCGCGACGGCACCGGCTGTACCGGCCATGCCCGCGCCGTCCAGCATCCACGGTGTGGCGATCAACGCGAGGCCCAGCAGAATATTGATAAACCTCAAGGGGCGCGCGCATTCCGCGAGCGCCGCAACAGAGACCGTGATCACCATGGCACCAATCAGATGATCCGTATGCGCCATTGGCGGCGCGGTATCGAACACGAGACGCGTACTCATCAACACCACGCCGAGAACGATTGAGACCCCGAGCGTCCACGGTACATTGACGCCGCCGGTTACCACATCGCGCAGCACGCTCGAACCGGAACGCGCGAAGTTCGTCGCCGGCGCCGGGTCGCCGCCATTGCCGCTGTCGCCGCGGAAGAAAACCCGCAAAACCGACTTGCCAGCGCGCTTACGGTCGAGAAGAAACTGACCCGTGGCGAGCAATTCATCGAGCGAGTACGGGATCTGCACCAGCATCGCCGCAGCCGCCACGAGGCACAAGGTACACCAGGTACCGATCACGATCGGCTGGATCACGATGAAATAAATACTGATCGCACCGAGCGGCACGATCATCAAACCGAACAGCATCACGAGCCACGGCATCGTGCGCCAACGGCTGCGTCCACCGATAATTCCGGTGAGGATTTCCAGCACATACACGAGCGCGCCAAGACCCGCGTCGGACACCGGCCAGGCCCGCGACACGGCGGACGTGATCACCCGTTCCGTACCGTCCCCGAACAATGGATCCCACGCCAGCGTGGTCTGGTCCAGCTGAAACGCGGCGAGATAGCGTGAAATGAACAGACCAATGAATGCGAGCACAATGATCGGCAATCGCTGTGTCCAGTCCGACGGATTCATGTTCCAGCCGGCCGGCATATCGGGGGCACTGATCCGCGTGAGTGCATCCAGGCCCGGCACCGGCTTTACGGCAACCGCGAAGCCGATAATGAGTGCGCCCACCAGGGTGCCATTCAGATAGGCCGCGGCGTTCGGTGTATGAAATACGAGCGGCGCGAACATCACCCAGATGCCGATCGCGGCAGTCACCCAGCGCGCCCAGGACATCCGGGCGGACAGCGACAGCAATGCGAACAACATGACGAGTGCGCCGCTGGCGACATCGCTGACCGTCATTGCGAACTGTTCGTAAGCGAGCGTGGGCGGACTGCTGACGAGCCACGCCCCGAGCCCCAGATTGATGAAATGCGCCCAGATGAACCGGGCATGCTCGGTGGCATACCGGCTGTTCGCCTGTTCGATGCGCGCAGTTACTTCATTGTCGGTTGCGGCGTCGTCTCCGGCCGCGCTCAACCATCCCGGCGGCCGAATACCATTGTGCTCATACCACCCCAGCGGATCGGCCTGGAAGCGCTCGACGAGACCGTCAACCTCATCGCGGATAGCATGTCGGGCCTGCCACCCGAGCTGTTCTCGCGCGCGGGTGACGTCGAGTTCGTAGTGATCGTCGGCGAGCGCCACCATGAACGGCTTGATGAACGGTTCCTCACCATGGTCGATAGCGTCCGGGACGATTTTCTCGCCGAGCTTCTGCGCCCAGGCACCCGCGTACGCCACCGGTTTCGGCAACCCGATCGTCGCCCATTCTTCGCCGTGCAGGGCGCGCCCGAAGGCATTTTGCAGCGCTTCGTAGGTCTGCACGACCGGCTCTCCGATCAGCATTGCGTCATCGGCCGGCAGGTCGTTGCGCCGCTCAACCGTCAGCGCGAATGCCTCTACGACGTCATCGATGTGCACGAGTGCCTGACCCCGTGCCGGTTCGCCGGCAAACAAATGACTTTCCAGATCGCGTTCGTAGATCCGTTGGATCTGGTGCGCCAGCAGCGGCAAGGTCGCGCAATCATCATAGACACCGGCGAGGCGGAGAATCGTGCACGGCAGTTCGCCGCGCTCATCCGCGATGATCCGCTCGGCGGCCACCTTCGATTCGGGGTACGGCCATTTCGCCTCGAACGGCGAATCCTCGTTGATCAGCACCCCGGGTTCGCTCGGTGCATGCACGAGCATCGTACTGGCGTAAATAAACCGGTTAACGTCGAATTGCTGCAAGGCGCGCAGCAGGCGGCCGGTACCGGCAACATTGACGCGCTCGTACAGCGGATGCGGCTCACCCGAGAAGTCAAAATACGCAGCGAGATGGACGACCGCGTCGATCCGGTTCCCGTAACGTTCGCGAAAAGTGGCGAACGTGGATTCGACGGCGTCATCGGAGCCGAGGTCGACCTCGAGGCATTCCGCCGCCGATTCCTCGTCGCAGTGAAGCTCCATGCCAACCAGACGGTAATGCTCGCCGAGGCGGCTGGCCAGTTTCGAGCCGAGCAAACCGCCGCTGCCGGTGATCAATACGAGCGGTTTTTCGTCCGCAAGTGGTGTAGGGCTCATCTCGCCGGCCTAAGCAACGTGAGTTTGCGACGCTCCGCGCACGACGCGCCAAGCGCGCGCTCCTCCTGCCGCGGTCAGATGCAGGCTCATTGTCCGAGCCCACCGTTTGCAACGTCTTTGCCGGCGGCTTCCGTCTCGTTGAGGATGTCGCGCCAGGTTTCTTCCATCTCGGTTTTGAGCGTCGCCCAATCGATTGCGTCATCGGGATCGGCGAGTGCACGCGCAATCGACTGCTCGATGTCGTTACGGCGCTGCCGCAGCGACGCGAATTGCCGTTCGTAAGCAGCGTAAGCCTCCGCATCGCGATCGTCGTGGTGAGCGCGCGGTTCAATGCGGCTCAAATGCGCATCAAGCTCATCGAGCTTGCCGGCCATATGATCCATAAACTCACGGCGCAGTGCGGCGTCTTTCTGCACGGGTTCAGCGTTACCGGGAGCAACTTGTCCTTTATTCATATACCTCGTAATGCAAATGATGTTCCATTACGCGTGCCAGGATGTTCGCGCCGGGGAAACGCGCGAAATCGCGGTTTCACGGGCGCGCATCAGCGGTCGCCGAAAGTCGGCGGACGGGCGGGCGATCGCACCCGCTCCGCCGTACGGCGGGATGTAAACCTTACAAACGCCTGCAAGCATTACAGCAAAAACAGGCGTCGCGCGACGGGCGCATTGCTCGCGCGTTGGTCACGACCCGACAATCGTGCCGCCATTCGGATGCAGCACCTGGCCGGACATATAACTCGAGTCCTCACAGGCGAGAAACAGGAAGCAGGGAGCAACCTCATTCGGCTGGCCCGGACGACCGATGGGGGTACTCTCACCGAAGTCTTCGAGCATTTCCTCGGTGGCGCCACCCGAGGGGTTCAGCGGCGTCCAGATTGGCCCCGGCGCCACCGCGTTGACCCGGATCCCGTCGCCGATCAGGTTCTCCGACAGGCTACGCGTAAACGCCGTGATCGCGCCCTTCGTGGCGGAATAATCAAGCAACGGCGCCGACCCCTTATACATCGTGACGCTCGTGCAATTGATGATCGCGGCGCCGTGCGACAAATGTTTGCGCGCAGCCTGGACGAGATAAAACATTGCGAAAATGTTCGTCTGGAACGTTCGCTGCAGCTGCGCTTCGGTGATGTTGGTGATCGATTTGTCAGGATGCTGCTCGCCGGCGTTGTTAACCACGATATCGAGTTTGCCAAATTCCTCGATTGTCCGCTCCACGAGCGCAGTCGCGGTGCTGGCCTCACCAAGATCGCCGCGAAAAAGAAGCCCTCGGCCGCCTTCCGCGGTAACGATATCGAGCGTCTTTTGCGCATCCTCATCTTCCTTCAGATACGCAATCACGATGGCGGCCCCTTCGCGCGCGAACAGGGCTGCCGTCGCGCGACCGATGCCGCTGTCGGCGCCGGTGATGATCGCAACCTTGTGCAAGAGCCGCTGGGAACCCGGGTAGCGGGGAACCCAGTCTGGCTTGGGTTCGAGTTGGGCTTCCTTGCCGGGGAGCCCGTCTTCATTGATTTCCGGCACAGTATTCATTCGGTTTTCCTCCTTGATAATCACCTGGTCTACACATTGCGGCAGTCTCTGCTGCCGGGTCGAACGAAATTCCGGCAAGACGCCAGGCCGTGTCTTCTCGGCCCGGCCAGTACGTTTCGAGCGGCCGTAAAGACGGCGTCAAGCTCGCCCCTTCGACGTGCGCGAGAATGTAGCGACCGGTCTCCCGCAGGCGAATCTTGGCGTTGGGAAATTCATTCCGGAGCACTTGTTCCAGCGCCGCGGCATCGGCGGCGATCGCGTTGCTGTCGAGTTCCCGGGGCACGCCGTCAACAAGCTCGGCGGTGGCAATGCGTAACTGACGCAGGCCGTCGCGGAGAATTTCGAACGAGATCAGCAGCGCCGCCGCGGCATCCGCCCACCACCAGCCCACCGCGATCCCCAGGATCCCGGCGATGCCCGCGATCCCGGTTGTCCAGTCTGCTTTTTGCATGAGGGCGTCGGTATACAGGACCTTGTCGTGAAGTCGTTTCGCCACCGGTTGCTTGAGACGTCCGAGGATGATCTGCGGGATCATCGAGTATGCGAGCGCGATCACCATGAGCCACCCGAGCCAGACATCACGCCCCAGCAGATGAACCATAGGGATGGATGGATGTTCCGCTCGCAACAACGACAGCCCGGAGCGCACAAGCAGAATGCCGCCAATCGCGACGAGCGCGCTCGCCGCGATGGCGAATGCAAGGCTATGCGCGCGAAAATAACCGTACTGGAATTTTTGCTCCGCGCCCCGGCGCTCGAACCGATCGGCGATCAGGAATACCGCCGCGGGTAACAAGCCAAGGCCATCCTCGAACAATGCGGTGCGCATCGCGGCACTCGAGCCCATCGTCGCGGCCATCGCGGCGATAACCGTGCTCATCCAGAACAATGTCCACCACTCGAGTCGCCTGGCAGCAGCGAGGTCTGCTTCGATCGCTTGCGGGACACCGTGCTTCATCGAGCCGCCCGCTGCACCTGATACGAAGCAGTCTCGATCACCGCGGCCCACGCGTTTTCGCCATTCATCGTTACGGCGCGCAAAACGGGCGGTCCGGAGGGCGCGTGACGACGGGCAATCGGGGTGGCGAATACAACCCGGCCTCGCCACGGATTGTCGTTGCCAAAGTAACCCAGCACGATATCCACGCCATGGCCCGCTTCGAGACGGCGCAATAGCAATTCAGAATCGCCGCGCTCATAACGCGCCGTGGCACCCGCATGCGCTTCGATGTGCGCGATCAACGCCCGGGCGGCCGGCGTAGTCGTTGTACTTATGCCTTGGCTCAATCCAATATTGAATTCACCATCCGCCCGAACCCGCTCGAGCGTTCGTTGCGGGTCACGCGGCAAATCATCGCAGGCCATCAGCGCGCAACTGATTGCGAACGCAAGCAACCATCTCAGCCACTGGCCGATAATCAATCGCAGCCGCGCAAGTCCACCATCGCGCCCCGACCCGAGGTTCGTCCGTGCTTGCCGTTCACCTGTTTCTGTCGCCATCGGTGCCCCACTCGGTGCTCAAACGTCGGGCAAGGACTGATGCGCCGTGCCCCAGCGACGCAGGTTCGGCGAGTTGGCACGCTTGATGAGGGCATCGGCGTCAGCGATCGAAAATCTGGCCGCGGATTCGCAGGCCGCAAATTCATTCCAGGCAACCGGGGCCGCCACCGGCGCACCCGGACGTGCTCGCACGGAATACGGCAATACGGACGTTGCGCCCCGCTGATTGCGTAACCAGTCGATGAAAATCCGCCCCGTGCGCTGCGCTTTCGATGACGTCGCCGTAAAGCGATCAGGCGCCATTTGCGCCAGCGCGCGACTGAAACGGCGCGCGAAATCTTTCACCACCGGCCACGACGCTGCCGCCGTCAGCGGCACAACGACGTGGATACCTTTGCCACCGGAAAGCAGCGCAAACGATAGGAGATTAATTTCGGCAAGCTGGCGCCGGATACGGTCGGCCGCGCGCTTGACGTCGTTGAATGAAACCCCCTCGCCCGGGTCGAGATCGAAGACCATACGATCCGGTTGTTCGAGGGGATCGATCGATGCGCCCCATCCGTGGAATTCGATCGTGCCCATCTGCACGCACTCGAGCAGGCCGGATCGATCCGCCACATACAGATAATCCTCAACCCCGCCTTCTTTTTCCGCGATCGGCACAGCATGCACATGCTCGCCAAAGCTGCCGGGATGATGTTTCTGGAAGAAGCATTTGTTCGCGCGGCCCCGCGGGCAGCGAACGATACTCAGCGGCCGGTGGGCGAGCCATGGCAACATCAACGGTGCCACGCGCGCGTAGTAGTCCGCTACGTCTCCCTTCGTTGCCTGCGCATCGGGAAACACGACGCGGTCGCGGTTCGAGATCGCAATCTCAGGCACGTCACGGATCGTCGCGTGGGAAGTGATACTTCGTTCCGGCGCTACCTCTGTGGCGTCCTTGTCGTCGCGTAGTCCGACGAAGCTCGCATGGCGTACCCGGCCGTCGGCGGTAAACTCGGTGAACGCGATTTCGGCAACCAGCCGTGGCGTGATCCAGTGCGCATCCCGTGCATCTTCTTTCGGCACAAGCGCAGGCGGGGTCTTGCGTGCAATCCGTGCGAACCGGTTTGCGAGTTCGTCCATAAGCTCAGCTGAAAAACCGGTACCCGCGCGTCCCTTGTAGACGAGTTCACCGTGTTCATGCTGCGCGAGCAGGATGGATGCGAACGGGCGCCCGACAGCGCGCGAAGTGCGCCAGCCGATAATCACGAATTCCTCGCGCCGGGTGCATTTTATTTTGCGCCAGTCGCGGCTGCGGCGATGCCGGTACGGCGTATCAACCCGCTTCGAGATGATGCCCTCGTGACCTGCCTCACACATCGCCCGCAGGAGCTTTTCGCCGGCGCCAATCACATGATCGCCAAACCGGATCACCTCGCCGTGACCCGCCAGGAGCGCAGCGAGACGTTCCTTGCGTTCAACCGTCGTCAGGTTGGTCAGGTCTGCGCCGTTGAGTTCGAGCAGATCGAAAGCAAAAAGGTTGAAACCACCAGTGCCTGTCTTCAGCGCCCGTTGCAGCGCGGAGAAGTCGGGATTGCCCTGTTCGTCAGCCTTGACGATCTCGCCGTCCAGCAGTGCGCTGGACACGTTCAGCGCTGCCGCCGCGCTGACGATTTCGGGGAACTTGCTGCTCCAGTCCTTGCCCGAACGAGTGAACAGCCGGGCTCGCGCTCCGGCCACCGAGACCAAACACCGGTAACCGTCGTATTTGATTTCGTGCAACCAATGGTTTCCCGCCGGCACGCTGTCAGCCAGCGTCGCGAGTTGCGGCTGGCGAAAGCGCGGTAGTTTCCCTGCCTGGGCTTGCTTGCGTGACGGTTTTTTCGCTGGCTTGCGGACGACGCGGCTACCGGCTGCGCGCGCTTGACCGTTGACGGCGATTTCCCGCATCGAGCGTCCGGTTTTTACACTCGTCAGTGCGCGCGCAGTCAGCTCATCCGCACCGCCCGCTGCGTCGTCCTCGATTTTCCGCAGCAGCCAGTTCTCACGCTTGGCGGTTTTTTTTCCGCGCATGCGCACCAGCAGCCACTCGCCGCTCATGCGTTCGCCATGGAGGAGAAAGTGCAGTTTGCCGGCGTCAAGATCGGTCTGCTCTGTGGCCACGGGTTCCCAGGTTCCGTAATCCCAAAGCATGACGGTACCGCCACCGTATTCACCCTCGGGAATGCAGCCTTCAAACGTGCCATAGGCGAGCGGGTGATCCTCGGTGCGCACGGCCAGGCGCTTGTCCGCGGGATCGAGGCTCGGGCCTTTAGTGACGGCCCAGCTTTTGAGCACACCGTCCAGTTCGAGCCGCAGATCGAAGTGCAAACGGCGGGCGGCGTGCTTGTGCACAACAAACAGATTGCCGGAACCGGTGCCGGGCGTGCCTTCGGGTTCGCGCGTTTTTGTAAAATCGCGCTTGGCCTTGTAGGACTCGAGCGGATCGGCAGCCATCGCGAATTACCCCTTCGCCGCCTTCTTTTTGCGCCGTCGCCGCACCGGTTTGTCGCCTTCGACCGAACGTTTCAATGCGGCCATCAGGTCGACCACGTTGCCTCCCGTCGGCTCGCTGTTGTCCACGCCTTCGAGAATCTTCTTGCCGCCGGCTTCGCGCTTTTTCTCGATCAGATCTTTCAGCGCATCAACATAGCGATCATGGAACTTCGCGGCGTCGAACGGCTCCGTTCTGTCCTCGATCAGCTTTTGTGCGAGATCGAGCAGTTCTGCATCCGGTTTGTCTGATTCGATATCGCTGAAAAATCGCTGCGCGCGTTTTACTTCGTCGGCGTAGCGCAACGTTTCCAGCATCAAGCCGTTGCCGCATGGCTTCAGGCTCACAACATGTTCCTGGCCGCGGACGGCGAGTTGCCCCAGGCCCACCTTGCCCGTACGGCGCAGCGCTTCGCGGAGAACCCCATAGGCTTCTTCGGCCAGTTCGTCGGCGGGTACAACGTAATACGGCTTGTCGTAATACATGATGTCGATTTCGCCGACGTCGACGAATTGCGTTAGCAGCAAGGTCTTTTTGCTCTCGATCCTGAGCGCCTCGATCTCCTCGTCTTCGAGCAGAATGTAGTTACCCTTTTCGTACTCGTAACCCTTGATGATTTCGTCCCGGTCAACGGGTCCGATACCCGGAACCACCTTCTCGTAGCGGATCCGCTTGCCTGACGGTTCGTGAATCTGGCGAAACGAGATCTGCGCGCCTTTTCTCGTCGCGGCATAGATTTCGACGGGAATCGAGACGAGGGCAATTCGGATTTGGCCTTTCCAGTAAGCGCGTGCTGCCATGACGTTCACGCTCGGAAAACGGTTGTCGGGGTCGTTGAACAGCGCCCGGCACCAAATCGGGGATCGCGTGCGTCTGGTCGCTGCACCCGGCGGTGCGGGCGCGCCGAACAATCGCAGCTTGCGGGCATTTCACACATGCCGTTCGCTTAGCAGAATTCGTGCCACGGAATTCTGGCCCGTGATTTGCAGTGCCAGACGTTGAGTTGACGTCGGACATTACGGACAAGGAGTCAGTAAGCCATGAGGGATGAACCGCATTTCAAGGACGATGGCGCCCACCCGGAAACCCTGCACGCGCGCACACCGCAAGCCGCGGCAATTCCGTCAGCCTTGCGCAACGAGGAGGTCCGCGCCCTGCTGGACAAGTTTCTCGGCGACGAGAATTATCCCTGCGTGGTCGCGAAGTCCGTGAACCGTCGCGATACGATAGACCTGCTCGTAGCGCGCGATATAACCCGCCCGGTCGACGACCCCGAGTTGTATGAAGCGCTCGGCCGATTTGCCCAGCGCATCGATGCCGAGAGCGCAAGCGATGACGACGATACGCCGCTCCAGACGTTTATCGTCGTGTATGCCGGACCGATTACGCTTGACGAAGATGAATTCGAAACCGCGCTGTGGAACCGGCTGCAGAACCTGCATAATTTTGACGCGGTACTCGGTGAGGCATGGGACGCTTCGGTGGACAACGATCCGGACTCCGCACACTTTTCCATGAGCATCGGCGGCTTCGCGTTTTTCGTCGTCGGCCTGCATCCGCGGGCATCGCGACCGGCTCGTCGCTTCCCGTACCCCGCGCTCGTATTCAACTTGCATGCGCAGTTCGAACGGATCCGCGAAGACGGCAGATACGACAGATTGCAGTCGGTGATACGGGAACGGGATCGGGATCTCGCCGGGTCGGTCAATCCAATGCTGACGGATTTCGGTGAGGACTCCGAGGCTTTGCAATACAGCGGGCGACAGCTTAATGACGACTGGACCTGCCCGTTCGAACCGAAAACGAGCGCAGCGACGGGCAACGACGATGACGTTTGAGCGTATCGACGCCTGTTCCGCCCGTGCGTTCGAACTCCGCGCGGGGCAGTACCTCACCGTCCGCGACCCACAGGGCGAACAAGTGGCCGATCTCGTCGCTTACGCCCGCGCCGACACGATGGAATACCTGTCATCCGGGCGCAGTATCGACTATGCGGGCCGCTTGTTTCTCACCACGGGGGATGTGCTTTTCAGCAATCGCAGCAATCCGATGTTCCGCATTGCCGCCGATACCGTGGGCCGGCACGATTTCACGCTGACCCCGTGCTCGAAAGATACGTTCCGGATTATCTACGGCCACACCGATCCGCTGCCCGGATGCCAGGGGAACCTCGAGACGGTACTGCGGCCGTATGCGATCCCGCCGGATCGGATCCCCATCGCGTTCAACATTTTCATGCATGTAAACGTCGACCCCGCCTCAGGCGAGATTGAAGTCCTTCCCCCGCTCAGTCGTCCCGGCGATCAGATCGTGTTCGAAGCGAAGATGGATTTGATTATCGGTTTGACCGCTTGCACTGCCGGACAGTCGAACAACTTTCATTGCACCCCAATCGACTACCGGATGTCCAACACCCCGCCGCCCCCATGAGCGCGGCGAAGACTCATTTGAAGATGCCAATCACAAACAAGGTCTGTAAACAGACAAGGAGCGACACCATGGCTAAACCCAACCCGCAATATCCGCACGGACACGGCAGCGAGAAAGATCGTGATCGAAGTGAATTCGAGGAAGCGAAGGAACGCCTGCAAAACGAAAAACAGGAAGATCGCAATACGCCACAATCGAAAAAACAGTAATCGCGGCGTGAACTCCGGCTCCGGCCCGCGGGATGGCGAGCGCCTTGATCCGCTGTCGGATGCGCGGACAACGCACCACTTTCCCGGCCGCATCGCGATAGGTAAATCCGCGTCCGCAAACCTGACGGCGAAGCGGTAATTCGTCCGCTTCGCCGTAGGTGACGATGTCTGTCCAATCGTAGATCGTGTCCGCAACGGCCATATCGCGCGGCTTCTGCCGGCTACAGTATTCGGCCGGCGCGAGCGATCCGGCTACGGTAAGTAATTGTACTCGTAGGCGTGCCGGATATAGCTCCGGTCGGCATCGTAATCACCGGGATAATCCGCGCGCAACTTGCTGTCGAGATTTGTATTCCACGTCGGATACTCATTGCGCAGCGAGTGCTGGGCGGCATGGCCAAAACGAAACGCCTGCTCGCGGTTCTCAAACGCGTTATCGGATCCAGCCGCCTGCTTCAAGGTGTCGTCCACATCCTGGTCAAGATCACGGGCGGTGTCCGAGCCGAAGTCGTTCTTCGTCTGCTCCCAGTCATTCGCGAACGCCGCTTTCGTGCGTTCCCACAGAGAATCGTGTTCGTCGGTGTACCAGTTTGGCCGATTGTTTTTCATGCTTGCTCCCTCCAGGGATAATGTTGAATGAAGTTCCTTCTTGCGCTGAATAATGAGCAACCATCGTGCCAACAGACGTCGGGATCTCGCCAATTCTCGCCGTTCGCCGTCTTATCCGGATCGATGCACGATGCGTTCAGTCGGGCGTCAACAATCCGGGTTGTATCAGGGCCGGCGCGGATGTTGGTCGTTCGAATTCGGTGCCGGACATAGTGCAGCAGATCACGTGCACGCAGATTTGGGGTATCGGGGACAACGGTTACAATGCGTTCTCCACGGACAAAGAAACGGGCACCGAGAATGTTCTGGTACCGTACAAACGATGGGCACGCTCGTTAAACGGCGCGATGCTTCAGCTTCTGCGGTTTGCAGCGATGACACAGCGACCGGCTTGCGAGGCGTAATCAGCCGGCACACACGCCATGAACTGTACGACAATTCCGGGACGCCGCCCGGGTCTATTGCTATTTATTATTTGTACGACCCGCGTGACCTGCGCAGCGTCTGCTATGTCGGGCAAACGAATTCGCCCGGCAGGAGATTCCGACAACACCTGACAACCGCCAGGTTAGCGCAACCCGACGAGCTGCCCTGGTGGATCAAATCCGACCGTCTTCGTCCGCTGTACATCTGGATCCGGGATTTGTACCGGCGCTCCGGCTTGCTGCCCACCATGGTCATCGAGCACTGGGTAGAATCCCGCGCCGAAGCGATGGCCGCCGAGCGGACTGCGATTTATGCCTGCCTCAAGCGTCAACCGGTGCTGTTCAACGCGGAAATAGAAACCCTGGGTCCGCAAATTCCGCTG
This sequence comes from Gammaproteobacteria bacterium, assembly GCA_965216305.1. Lineage (GTDB taxonomy): Bacteria > Pseudomonadota > Gammaproteobacteria > UBA11873. The sequence goes on from OZ244144.1 coordinate 3,664,376, forward strand.
TTGTGAAAAGCGCCTCAGCATCTCGATGCACACGATGATGCCGTTGTTACAGAAAGCGGATCTGCGGCGATAGCCGGGGTGGAGTGTCCGTTCCCCGCACTCAGTCGAGATTGCGCGATACGCAATCGCGGCGCACGGATGCTCGCCTGAAACCGCCGTCTATCGGGCGTCGTCCGCACACGGCGTGACATAGGTTGCGCCCTGGTCGAATGCGATCGACGGATCGGGCTCGTCTATCCGCGTACAAACTTCCGTTCCCAGCACATCGGATTTGTAATGCACGCTTCCCTGCGGGTCGCGATAGGCCGCGCGATCGTCATCCGGACCGATCACGACGGGCGCACCACCTTCATCGCTCGCCAGGTCGTCCTCGTGTGGCTCGGCCACCACCACAACGGCGATGAACAACAGGCCGAGCGCTGCGTACTTTCCCGTTTCGATTGACATGATTCGCTCCTGCGTCCGCATGCGGACTTTTCTGCCCGAAGACTGTTGCTTTGTCGCTTGCGGATCCCGTGAACGGTGCCACGCCCGCAAACGCTTGCCTGCCACTGTGCGCTTATCCGGAACACGGGACGATGCGAAATGCCGCACGAACGCTCCCGGCGACAACACCGTGACCGCCACCTTATGCCTGATCGCAATCGATCGCGGCGCTCCGTGGAACGCCCGGTTCACAAGCCCGACGGATTCGCGCTGGCGTTGCGAAGAATAGTTTTGCAATTAACGGACCAACCACCGTTTACCGGCGTACGCCGTGCGTTTCGTGCCATGAGAACCGGGGTCGATGGATTGCAGTTATGCCATGCATTTTTCCTTCGCGGGTGAGCGACGTTACCAGAGTCCCCACGGCACGGCGCCGACGAGTTGCTGCGCGGGAACCTGCGCTGGCACGCAACTTGCCACAGCTTTCCATGCAACAGTTCGTTGCCGCACCGGCCGCATAGTGACGTGAGAGCACCCACGCCACGCGAAACGAACAGCGGGCATTACAGAACGACTTCGTACAAACACGAGGTAATTTTTGCAAGGAACACGGGCAGATGGATGCGCCCACCATTTCGAAGGAGCCGACCATGAAGAAACAAGTACTTTTGGCATTGTCCGCGGTGCTGCCCCTGATCCTGGGCGCCTGTGACTCGCCCGAGGAAGAGCAGCGAGAACAGGCACTCGAGAACCGCGCGGACAGACTCGAACAGCGCGCGGATGTCGTTAGAAACGACGGCGAAGAAGCAGCCGACGGCATCGAAAGCAGCGACCCCGGCGTGGATTCCGACGCGACGGAACGTGCGGCTGAGGCAGTCCGAGACCGGACGGAAACGAAAGCCGATGCACTCGAGGACAAGGCAGACCAACTGCGTGACAGAAAATAGATGCGTCATGCCCTGGCCGACGCTATCGAGCCCGCACCCGCGAGCGCACGGATGAAAACCGGACCGTGCGCCGGTTAACTAACTAACGGAAGCAAGATCATGAAGCACAATTTCACATCCAATACGGCGCGCGGTGTGTACCTCACCACAATCCTCGTTCTCTTGGTCGGTTGCGCGGGCGCTGGCGCCCAGCGCTCCACCGGCGAAGTAATCGACGACGCCGTCATCAGCACGCGCGTGAAATCGGCGTTGCTTGCCGATGCCACAACCGACGGCCTCGATATTGAAGTGGAAGTCGATCGCGGCGTTGTGCAACTCCATGGGTTCGCGGATTCCGGTGCGGAGATTGCCCGCGCAAGCGATATCGCCAACGGCGTCGCCGGGGTTGTCTCGACGCAGAACAATTTGCGCCTGACGGCAGGCCCGCGGAGCACCGGCGAATACATCGACGACAAGATCCTCCTCGCGCGCGTTAACACGGAGCTTGCGCGTGATGATGTTGCGAGCGCTTTCGTGATCGATGTCGAAGTCAATCGCGGTGTCGTGAGCCTGGGCGGGTTCGTGGATTCCCAAACCGCGCGCAATGCCGCCACGGTAGCCGCGATGCGTGCGGCGGGAGTCCGCGAGGTCGCGAACAACCTCGTTGTGCGCTAATCAGGACCGGTGCCGCCCGTGGGGCGCGGCGGCAACCCGCCGTGACCCTCGCGAGTGCCGGCTATGCGCGAGTCTGCGATCGAGGCGGGCTTTGCAGGTTCGGTGCAGCGCCGATGCCGCAGGCAAAACCCTTGTCCACGCCGAACGCAATCGCCGCGCCCGTCAGCGCTGTCGCGCGTTGCCGGAGCACAGGATTGGACGGATTCAAGGGCTATCGGGATCACCGGCGCGCATCGCGATTTGCACGGGCCGGTTCACCCAACAGTGGCGGGGTTCAGCTTAACTGTTCGATTGCCAGGCGTGCGTAGCGCCGCATGTTTTTCGGCTTTTCCGATGCCAGTATGCGTTGCACGCGCTTCGCTTCATGGCCTGTCGGGCAGTAAATCAGCAAAAACCCGGCACCTTTCCTCGCCAGCTCGAGATCATCTTCCCAATAACTCGCCTCGGTTCCGATGCCCGCGGAAATCGCTTGCTTCACACGCGTCAGTAAACTTGCGTCCTCGGTGCCCTTTTCAATATCGGCAATCATGTAATCGCCGGACACCGCATCAACCTCATCCTCCGCGTAACCGGCCGCCAGCAAAGCCTGTTTGCCGCGCATGGCCGCCTCGTCAGAATTCAAAGCCGCAATGATGTAACCCGTGGGATATAGAATACCGAACGACGTTTCGTTCCCATCCAGAATTTCGCCGTCCTTTAACTCCTCTACCATAATTAGCCACTCCAGTTTGATCCAAACAGTAATCCTTTCGCGCCGGCCGTCCGGTGATCCCGACGTGATCCGGACGCCATGAACACGCGGCACACCGCGCTCAAACGCTGGTCTCCAATGCGGTGTTTCCAGCCGCGCTCGGCAGCAGTGAAACCGGCACCCACGAAACCGCGAAATAACGCCGTACCGGTACCGGTAATGAGCAATATTTCCCAATCACTAAACCGGTTGTGTCCCGCAATTCTTACAATCCACTTGTAATCGCTACATCACCAGCCGTTGCGAATTCCATCGCACCCGAAGCCTTCCCGAGCTTCACGGAACACGGCCGACACTCATGGCCACCACGTGCGATGCGGGCGCTCTGCATGGTCGGATACGAGCGTCAATAAAGCCGCGACCGCCAGCAGGCGCACCGATGCGCCCGTTCGGGCCCGGACGACGTTGCCGTTGGATTGTCAGCCAACCCGCCGCAATTTGTATGCCACCGCTGCGGGGAATCACTGCGCGGACGAAGCGCCCGCATGTGTTGATGGCAAATGGGCGGGTTGCAAGAGCGCGTAAAACGGATCGGGTGTCTGGATGCGCTGCGGTCCGCGGGGCGCATCGCGCTGGCCGAACAACCCGCAGCGAGCGCAATATTGCGTCATCACGACGCCAACGGCAGGGCACGACCACAGTGCGTATGACGTACACGAGGGCTTTATGGCAACCGGGTTCCCGCCCCGCATTCCCGTCTGCTGCGCTTGCACCGCGCGCCCGCAACGTGACCGGCATCGCAACCCGGGTATTACCGCCATCATCCGGGTAGTATTGGTCCGTCGGGTTCGTTGATTCATAAGGGTGCGGCATGGATCTCATCACGCGAGCAATGGTGGCGGGCGACGCGCCGGACTGCGCGGCGTTGTTAAAGGGGCGGCTCGCCTATGCGGACGACCTGATTGCCGCACTCCCCCGCCTGTGGCGCGATCTGCTGGATGCCGAGGCGCTGCAGGCCGAAGTCGTTGCCATCAAGGATCGGGACGGACAGCGTATCGTCGGCTTCGGTTGCGGCGTTTTCGTCACCGATACCTGGTTCGCGGAGATTGAGCGGGCGGAAACGCCCTGGGTCACGGCCCGCACGCTCAGCGCCGATCCCTCACCCATCCTGCGTCCCCCTGACATCGGCCGCGAAAATGCGCACCGGGGCTTGAACGTCCTCAACCTGCACTACGCCGAAGCGCCGGGGCTTGATGCCGACGTGACGATGGCGGTGCGCTACAAAATGATGGAGTCGTTTATGGCGACGTTCGCCTGTTTTCGCGTCAAGGCCATCATCCAGGAGTTTTGGGACGAAATCGCAACCGAGTTCATTATCAACGGCTGGGGTAGCGTTCGCAGCGAGTACGACGATTACTATTCGCGGCGCGGCGAGGCCACACCCACGCCCGGACGGCGCCCTTATCTCGTCGGTCTGACCCGGCACGAAGTGTTGAACAACCCGGGCGAACTCGCAGCAGCCCTTTTCATCCATACGCCGCCGCGAATGCGCTTCACCAACGGCGAGAAGGCGCTGTTGCGCCTGGCGCTCTCGGGTTTGACCGATATCGCGATTGCACAACATCTCAATGTGGCCGTGCCGACGGTAAAGAGCCGCTGGCGTGGCATCTATCAACGTGTCGCGTCGGTTGCACCCGAACTCGCGCCGGATCTCGTCGACGCACCAGGCGGCGCGCACCGGGGTCAGGAAAAACGTCGAGGTATGCTCGATTATCTGCGCCGACACCGCGAAGAACTGCGGGCCGGTATCGACGAACGCCGCACGCCAGGCTAAATACGTGCTTCAACTTATGAAACACCCACCTCGATGGACCCGATACCGTTCCCCTCCCAAGTTAATAGAGATGGGAGGGGAAGAGACAGGGATGGGGTGTAGAGCGCGATCCCGGTCCCGAAGTCGTCGGGTCTCAAGTTTCCGCACACCTGTTTAGTCGCCGATAGCGGGGCGAGACCTCGTTCCCTAGCCGCCGCTCTACACCCTATTAGGACGTCGTCGACACACGCGCTGTCGGTTACGCTCATTGTGGCAAAACCCCGGGTGTCGGGCGCGTTCCGCGACTCGATGACACCTGTTGAGGCTCGTGTGCTCGCCCGGGCCGCCCCACAAGGACCCCGTCTTTAGCCGGCCGCACTGAGGGACCGCTAATGCGCACTACCGATCGTCCGTCGCAAAACACAAACCGGCACCGGTACCTGTTCGCCCTGTTCACGTTCGCGGTAGCGACCGCACTGCCGTCGGCACGTGCCGCCGACATTTTCTGGAACGGCGGCTTCAACAACAGCTGGCATCAGACTTTTAACTGGGATCCGTTCGGCTCCCCTTTCAGCATTCACCGGGTGCCGACCGACCTCGACAAGGTCTTCATCAACACGCCCGCAGGCGACGACATCAGCTTGTTCGGTGATACCGCGCCAATCAACGGGCTCATGTTGTCAAACGCGATCATTTTACGCACCAATGGTTACCTGCTTGACGTTGACGACGACGGCGCGGCGCAGGTTGAAGTGTCCGGAACCGGAACGCTGCTCAGTATCGAGAAGATTACCGGAAACACCGCCGCAACCGCTTTCACCGCCGACAATCTGCGTGTCAGTGGTGGCCGCGTTGCCATTGTCGCGCCGGCGATTGTCAGGGGCGTGCTCGACATTCGCGGGACCGGTCGGGTTCACACAGCCGCCGGTGCGAGACTCACGGTAAACCGGCTGCTTATGGCCCCGGGCCTGTTCAGCAGCGGTGAACTGGATCTCGACGGCGTAACGACATTTCACAGTGTCGGCAGTGCCCAGAATACGATCGGAGCGCTTGGCAGTTCGGTATTCAATGTTACCGGCGGCAGCACGGCAACATTCGATGGCGCACTGCAGATCGGCGGCATTGCCGGTGATCCGGTCGTGAATATCAATAGCAACGGGCGTCTGTACACGAGCGCGCTCAGTATTGGCGGTTCGGGTTCGTCAACCGACACCCTCGTTCATATTTCCGATCCGGGTTCAGTCATTGCGCAGCTAGGCGGTGGCGCGCTCCTCATCGGGGGTGATGCGGGCGCTGGCAGCGCGGTGGTCCGTATTTTCGACAACGGACGCATGCAAACAAGTCGTGACGGCGTCACCATCAAGGAGACAGGCTGGGTACACCTGTTCAGTACCGGTGCCAGCGGCGGTCGTTTCGAGAGCTTCAGCGATGTTTTGATCGACGGCGGGCGTCTCTCGGGTTCGGGAGACAGCCATTTCGCGCTCGCACTCGGTCGCGACCTGCGGGTGCAACGCGGCGGACGTTTTTCGATCGACAACTACCTCGAACTCGGACCCGGGGGCAACATCGATATTTCCGATAGTGTCTTTGCAATCGATCCGTTCTCCGGCACCGAGGCCCTCGGCGTGGGTATCGGGGTTGCGGGCGCGACGGTGACGGCCGGTGGTGTCACCACGAATTTCGACATCAACGGCAGGCTGGATATTGGTGAGAACGGCGGCTCGGGGACGGTACGGATTCTCCATGGCGCGCAGGGTTTTCTGCGGTTTCTGTTTATGGGGTTCTCCGGCGCCGCGAACTCACAGGGCACGTTGCGGGTTGAATCCGGCGCCGAGGTCACCACGTTCGGCAGCGCCCGCATTGCAGGCTCCGGTCAGAATTCGAGCTCACGCGTCACCATTACGGGCGCAGGCACCGCCGTTACCATGGGCAGCAACGCGTCGCTCGTAGTGGGCAGCGATTCCCCTCACGGCTACGCGTTGGCCGAGGTCCTCGATGGCGCCGTTTTGCGCCTGAACCCGGGCGTGGGGACGATCGAAGTACAACGCAGTGGCGAGATCGACGTCACGAACGCCATGGTGGATAGCGCCGGGAGCGGCGGTATTGTCAATCGCGGACGACTTCACGTTGGCGCGTCCGGCATGGTCAAGCTGACGAACGGCGGCGACTTTGACAATACCGGTGGTACCGTCACCGGGACCGGAGTAATCGATGTAGACGGCGGGAATTTCGATAACAGCGGTGGCACCCTGGCGCCGGGCAGCTCCGCGGGTACGCTCACCTTGCGTGACACCACCCTCATCTCCGACGCAAATTCCGTGTTCGACTTCGAGCTCGGCGGGCTCGCACCAGGGCAGTACGATGCGTTATCCGTCAGCGGCGATGCGAACATCGGCGGCACCCTCGTCATTACGCTGATTGACGGCTTCCGGCCCGGATTGGGTGATCGCTTCGACATTATTTCTGCGCTCAGCGTGGGCGGAGACTTCAGCACGCTTATGTGCATCGACTGCGCCGGCCGTCAGTTCGGCGTTTTCCTGAACGGCGGTACCGTCCGGCTTGAAGTAACCGCCGTGCCGTTGCCGAGTGCCGCGCTATTGCTGTTGGCGGCGCTGCCAGGCGTGCTTTGGCGACGGCATTGCGCGAACGGACAATAACGTGGGCACAGGGAAAAGAATCATTGGCAGGGTGCCAGCGACAATCGTCGTTTGCACCGAAACCGCAGGAGCACCTATGGATATCAGTGACCGATCACGGACCTCATCGGCGGGCAAAAATTATCGACCGTGCCGCAGCGCACTCGCGATGTGTTTGCTGATGGGCGCGAATCTTGTCTCACCGCAAGTCCTGGCGGCGTTCTCACAAGACATCGTCACCGGCACTGCCGGCGTTCTCGAACCAACCCTGATCGACCGCCCGGGCGGGTTCATTACGGCCATTTCAGGCCTGGCTAACGGGACAAACCCGGCGCCCGGATTCGACCCGGCGACGGCATTCGCGTTTACCCCGCACCAGGTCGAAAACCCCTTTGTCGGTAACGGCGTCGCATCCGCACTCGCCATGTATCCGCCATCAACTCCGAACCCCACCAGTGAAGCCACTTCCAATGGCACCGCGCGACTCGCGAAAGTCACCCTGGGCGGACGTGCGCAGCAAGTCTTCGTGCCCGGGGTGGGTCAGTCAGCGGCCGCGCTCGCGCATGGGGGCTGGGTTGATACGGTGACCCTCACCAGCGGCAATCCGCTGCTCAACGGTACGCAGGCGGCCTGGACGTTTGAAATCAATCTGCACAGCACTTATGGCGGCAGCGGCTTCAGTGGTTCAGCGAACGTTGGAATAGAGCCGTACGTGAATCAGCTTCGATTACCCGCATCGACCCCCGGGTTTCATGCCGGGCAATTTGCCAAGCCGGTCTCCACCTCCGTACAGCACGCGGAATGGGAACAGCTGGTGCCGCCGGGCGGAGGACCGCTGGCAACGGGCATCGTCGACACGGCGACGTTCGTGGCAATCATCACGCTTGGTGAAGCATTCGACCTCGGCATTTTCACGAAAGGTATTGCGGTGGCGAGGACGAACTCCGCATTTCCCAACTCGGGATCGGTTGCCGAATTTACGGCGTCGGTACAGTGGGGCGGGAGCACAGGACTGCAACAGCTTGACGGCACTATCGTGAATGATTTTCAAATTACCTCGCTGTCCGGAGCCAATTGGGCTGCCCCAGTGCCGGTGCCGGGTCTGGTCTGGCTGACCACGGCTGTGGCGGGCTGGGTGCTTGGCGCTGGCCGACGCAGGCGCGGTGGGAGACGGAATGTTGTGCCGAGAGCGCGATCTCAATCAACGACGCCGCGAAGCTTCCCTTAAACATACCCTTCCTACTGATACGAAACCCTGAGTCCAGCCACGAGCGATACCGTCGAATCATTTCCACCGGAAGCGTTACGCAATTCCGTTATGTTGACGTGAAATCCTGTCCCGTTCACGCCACTGCAGGGTGTGATCTCGCCTGACGCAAATACACGCCGGGCCGCGTCCGCTGTTAAGTCAACATAAGGCCGCGGCAGATCGATCGGCCGCCTGCGGGAATCTACGGCGCAGCATCCCGTGTCGGCGCAGGCGCGTGGCGGTCAGCACGTGCGCCGAGGTACCCGTCTCAGTCGCGCCACAATCAACAGCGCCGACATCAGCAGCAGCGCCGGCGCGGGCAAGGGAACCGGCCGCAGGGCGAAAACATCGCCGTCGAGGTCTACAATGTAGAGATTGCCGAGACTGTCTTCCCCGAACGACGCGATGTTGCCAATGGTGCCGGCATCGGGGATCAGCACATCGGTCCAGTCGGTAAACGTCGAGAAATTGCTGCCGTCGAAATCTTCCGGCGCACTGCCGTCAAATGTGAGTGACCAGATCCGTTCGTTGATGAAATCGGCGAAAAAATACTCCCCGGTCAACTCGTCAATCGGACCACGATAGACGTAACCACCGGTCACGGCATTACCCTGCAGGTCGCCGCCGCCCTGCGCGTAGTCGTAGATTGGCGCAAACGCATCAACAGGTGCGGCGCCGCCAACCTGCGGGGTTGCGATGGTGCCCTCGCGCAAGCGCCAACCATAGTTCGCGCCGCCGTTGTCACCGGCGGGCTGAAAGTTGATTTCCTCGCGCGCGTTCTGGCCGACGTCGCCGATGTATAAATCGCCCGTGGCGCGATCAAAGCTGGCGCGCCATGGGTTCCGCAGCCCGTAAGCCCAGATCTCATCGTCGCCGGTGCCGCCAACGAAAGGATTGTCCGCGGGAATCGCATAGTTCCGGGAATCATCGCCCGGAAAATCATCGCCACTGACGTCCAGACGCAGCAGCTTGCCGAGTAAATTGTTCGTGATGTCCTGGGCATTGCCAATCCCCGCGGTATGCCCGCTATCGTCGTCGTTACCGCCGCCGCCATCGCCCGAGGCCACATACAACATGCCGTCCGGACCGAAGCCCATCCAGCCGCCGTTGTGATTCGCCTGGGGTTGCGTGTAGCTCAACACGGGAGTCGCGCTCGCATGGTCCGCGATGGTCGGATCGGCGGAGCGCTGGTAGCGTGTGATCCGGGTTGTGCCGCCCGCATCGGTGTGATTGGTGTAGAAGTAACCATTGCTGGCGTAGTCGGGATCGAACGCGAGCCCGAGCAGGCCTTGTTCACCGCCTGTTGCAAGATCGCTGATGGTTAAAAACGGCGTCGCGGCAACGGCGCCTCCGGTGCGATCCACACGCAGGACGTTGCCGGAATGTTGCTCGATCACGAACAGCTGGCTGCTGTCATGAGTCGGCGTTGTCAGGTACAGCGGCCGATCCAGGCCGCTCGCGATCCGGATGGTTTCGAACCCCTGGGCCGTTGCAGATGCCGGGCACATAACGCCGGCCGTTACGAGGAGCCCCACCGCCACCGTGGCGACCGTGCGTGTGCACGCCGCGAGGTGTTGCCGGATGCTGAGGGCTTGCTGCGTTCGATCGACTGTCCCTGTCCTGTACGACATGTAAACCTCCTAGTCCACATTTGCCTGCCTGCAGCTCATACGCTAGCGCCCGGGCATCAATAGTTCAAGCGGCGTGGCCAAGCGATACAGGCTGCAGCGAAGCGAGTAACGATTTGCGTGAACGACGCGCATTCGTTCGCTCGTCGCGGGTAGTACGCAGTGCTGGCAATCATCGCGTGGTCATACTTGCGCCCATGGTTTTCAAACGATCCGCGCTTCCCGGCGGCGCCGGGATTTCGATACCCCGCATCACGGCCGGGCGCGCGGCGATACGGTCGATCCAGGCGGCCAGATGATCGAGCCCTGCGGTCGGCACGCGGGCCCAGCGCCAGGCCTTGACCCACGACCAATTGGCGATGTCGGCAATACTGTAATCGCCGGTCAGGTAGTCGCGATCGGCGAGTCGCGAATCGAGCACTTCGTACAAGCGGCGCGTCTCGTTCTTGTAGCGCTCGCGTGCGCGCGGCACGTCTTCGTCGAAGTATCGCTCGAAGACCACGGCCTGACCCTGCATCGGACCGATGCCGCCCATCTGGAACATGAGCCATTGCATCACGTCAAAACGGCCCGCGAGATCGTGCGGCATCAGGCGGCCGGTTTTCTCGGCGAGATACACCAGGATGGCGCCGGATTCGAAGACGGTCAGGCCGGATTCGCGATCGACGATAACCGGGATGCGGCCGTTCGGATTCAGCGCACGAAAGGCCGGCGCATGCTGCTCGCCAGCGCCCAGGTCGACTGCATGGACGGTATACGGCAGCCCCAGTTCCTCGAGCGCGATGGTAATCTTCCAGCCGTTCGGTGTTGCTGCGGTGTAGAGGTCGATCATCGCTTCATCTCCGTCAAACGACGCGCTCAGCCACGCCCGTGCGGCGCGCCGAAATCAAGCAGCGGGCCCTTCGGGACCAGACCACCACGTTTCACCGTACCGTAATAGCCGGCTTTCATGACGTCGATGTCGAGTGTGTCGGCGATGCCCGGCAACTGGTAGAGATCACGGGTGTAATCCCACAGGTAGTCGTAGTCGACGATGCGCTTGAGATTGCACTTGTAGAGCGGGTAGTACACGCAGTCGAAGCGCGCCAGCACGCCGAACAGCCGCCAGTCGGGCTCGGTGGGCGTCGCACCCAACAGATAGCGCGAGTGCGCGAGACGCGCATCAAGGGTATCGAGCGCTTCGAACAGACGATCGAAAGCTGTTTCGTAATCGGCCTGCGTGGCCGCCAGGAGGCAACGATAGACACCGTCGTTCAAGCGGTCGCCGATGTAATCGTTCAACGCGTCGATGTCGTCACGCAAGGCAGACGGGTAGAGGTCGATGTCCGGTCGCGCGGCAAACGCATCAAACTGCGTATTGAACATGCGCGCGATGGCGCCGGAGTCGTTGTTGACGATGCGGCCGCTTGCCTTGTCCCACAGCACCGGGATACTGACGCGGCCGGTGAAGTCCGGATCGGACGCGCTGTAGAGTTCGTGCAGGTACGTCGCGCCGAGCGCCGGGTCGCGGTACTCGCCGCGCTCGCCGAACCACCAGGACTGCGCGCTCATGGCCGGCTCCAGCAAGACGAGATCGATGCACGCGTCCAGACCCTTCAACGCGCGGGTCGCAACCGCGCGGTGCGACCACGGACAGGTGCGATTGCAATACAGCGCATAGCGCCCGGTAGCCGCGGGGTATGGTGCATCAGCTTCGTTGCTGACGACCGCGTGGAAACCACTGCTGAAGCGCACCTGTTTGCCGTCGCGCTTGAACCCGGCGAGATCGTCATCGCGCCAGCGGCCTTCGATCAACATGCCCATCGTGACGTCTATCCTTGTGCTATTGGCGCGCGCTGCCCCCAGCGATCGTGCCAGGTGATCTCACGCGACGGCCGTCGACCCACGGGACCGAAGCGGCCCAAGGGGTAACCGATCGGCAGCACCGCGACGATGCCGTACTCGTCCGGGATGGCCCAGCGTGCGCATAACTCGGCTTCGAACAGCTGGTGTATCGTGGTGAGGCTCGCGCCAAGGCCCAGCGCCCGGCAGGCCAGCAGCATGTTCTGCACGCAAGGGTAGACCGAGCCGTAAGACGGTGGCGGAACACCGGTGCGCTGATCCTGCGGCACGCCGAAAGGCCAGTCGCGCACGCCGCAGACGACCAGCAGCACGGGCACGTCGGCCATGCGTTCGCCGAAGCTCAAGGCGACCCGGATATTGCGCGCACGCGGGGAGTTGTCTGCCGGGTCCAGGGTCAGACCGGCGAAGCCGCGCTTGATCCCCTTATCGTAGCGTTCGGCGAAAAACGCCACGCTCTCGCGCTCGCGCACAACGAGGAAGCGGTAAGGTTGGGAATTGAGACTGTTCGGTGCCCAGGTACCGGCATCGAGAACACGCTCGATCAGCTCATCCGGGATCGGATCGGGCTTCAGGCGCCGCATCGGCCGCGTGGTACGCATGATCTCGAACACATCCTGAACGACCTCACTCATTGGCGCTCGCTCCTGTCATGGACGTGACGAATGCACACGTGCTCATGACGCCGTGTCCGCTTCGGCCAGCCCCGCCTTGACGCCACCCCAGCGATTGAAATGGGTTTTGCGCTCGGCCGGTTCGCGGCTGATGGGGCCGAACTTGCCGGTGGGAAACCCGATCGGGATCACCGCGACCACGCCGTAATCGAGGGGGATGCCGAAGAACTCGTGCATCTCTTCTTCGAACATCTGGTGCATCGTAGTGAGGCTCGCGCCCAGCCCCAGGCCGCGGCAGGCGAGCAGCAGGTTCTGCACGGCCGGATAGATCGAGCCATACGATGGCGGGGCGAGACCAACGCGATCCTTCTCCGCCACCTTGAACGGCCAGTCGCGCTTGCCGCAGCAGAAAATCAGCGCAGGCGCCTCATGCATGTGTTCAGAGAGATGCACCGCCGCTTTGATTGTGCGGCCCATCGGCGTGGCGGTATCCGTTGCATTGAGGGCATCACCGAAGCGGGCCTTCAGCCAGTAATCGTAACGCTCGCCGAAGAACTGCTTGCCTTCGGCATCCGTCACGACGAGAAAGGCCCAGCGTTGCGTGTTCTGGCCGCTCGGCGCACACACCGCGGCGGCCAGGACTTTCCTGATCATCTCATCCGGCACCGGATCGGGTTTCAGTCGGCGCATCGTCCGCATCGTGTGCATGGTTTCGAACAAACCCGGTTCATTTGACATGTGAAGGCTCCTGGGTCGGTTACGACCGTGTCAGGCAAGTGGACAATGCCGCGCTTGCGCGGCTTACTTATTGACGAAGGCCTGGAAGTCGCGCTGCATGATCGCGTCCACCGCCTTGATACTGTCGCGCTCGCCGAGCATATCGAGGTAGGCACCGAGCCCGGGCACATCATCACGAATATCCCACGCGTAGACTTTGTCGGCGTGGAGATTGGCGAAGCGGATCTGAAAATAGGCCGCGATGTCGGCAAACGTAAATGTGTCGCCCGCGATATACGGGCCGAACCGGGCCAGCGTCTTCAGCGTGCGAACGCCCTTGTCGAGCTCGGGTTTCACGGCGGTGGCCGTTGCGGGATCCACCGCGGCGCCGAAATACACTGCCGCGATGTGCCTGCGCGCGGGTGCGTCGAGATAGAGCTCAACGACGCGGATCAATTCTTTCACCTTTGCCCGCGCCCAGGGGTCGGCCGGGTACAGGGCCGGCTCGCGTTTGATGTCCTCGCAATAATCGAATATCACGTTCGTCTCGCTCAGCAGCTTGCCGTCCACCTCGATGACCGGCACCTTGCCCATGGGATTGAGGCCGAGCATGTTTTCGTCCTGACCCGGGAACACGGCCACTTCCTCGAACGGGAGGCCCTTCTCTATCAGAGCGGCTTTCGCGGTGCTGAAGTAATTGCTGATGCTCGGTCCGTAAAGCTTGATCATCGTTGTGCTCCGGATGGTTGAAAAACAGTGAGCGCCATGTCCAGGGCTGCGGTAGCGGTGACGTCGCCGTGGTAGTCGTGCGCGCAGGGGATCGCGGCCGCCAGACGTTTCATAGTGACCGCGCCCGTGCCGGAACCGACACCGGTGACGACGGCGACCGGGCGGGAAGCGGTCACGGCTGCGGCGCCGTTTCGTACAAGGTCAAAATCTGCATGACTTGTGTTCCTTCTCAGGGCGTCGAATCGTCAGGCTCGTCGAGCTGCAGAAGTGCCCCGTCTATCAGGGTGTGCAGCGTCGCAAGCTGCTCAACGCCGAGCCGGGCATTGAGAGCGAGCTGGGCGCGTTTCCAGTGCGCCTTTGCCGCGGCCTGCTTGGCCCGGCCGGCGTCGGTGAGGGTGAGACTGCGGCTACGGGTGTCGCGGCCAGGACCCTGACTCACCCAACCGTGCTCAATGAGCAACTGGACGTTACGGGTGAGCGTGGAGGCATCCATGCCCATGCGCCGCGCCAGTTCGCCGGGCGCGATCGGGGCCAGACTGGCCAGCTGAGCGAGCAAGGCGTATTGCGTGGTCTTGAGTCCCGCTCGGCCCAGCTCTTTGTCGTACAGCCGCGACGTCCGGCGCAGCAGCTGGCGCAGTTTGAAATTAGTGCAGCCCAGCGGGGTGGTCATCGTCTCAGCCATGATTCCATTGTAACTACAATAGTTGCAGATACAAGTGGCGCGGAATCGGCCGGAGCGCCCCCTGGCTGGTTCCGTTCAATCGCCCCCGGGCAAGCGGAAATGATTCGACCGTAAGTCGGCGGCAACACCCTTATGCGGCTCGGATGATGTAGCGCCTCGGAAGGTTACGGTCAGAACGGCCAGGGTCGGACTATCTGCTGCGCCTGACTGCGCTGACCTGTTTCGTGCGCAGCGACAACTCTGGGCGCAACGCGCATGAAACCCCTTCTCGATCCGTCTACGTACACAATCGTCCCAGGACGGCGGGTGGCGCGGATCCCCGGGGGTGACGGTTTATACTGAGTCCCTGCCTTGCGCCGCGCACGCGTGGCGCCGGGAACCCGGTCAGAAGAGCAGACGTCTATCATGGAACGACAGTACTACCGCGCCATTCTCGTCGCGGCGTTGCTGCTTGCCGGCAGCTGCGCCAACGTACCGGATGTCGAGGAAAAGCTCGACGAAGCGGCTACCCGCAAGGGTACCGATGCGGCGGCACATGGGTCGCGCCACGATCCGGAAAGCGCGGACTCCATTGAGCAGATTCTCGACCTGACGCGTGCGGTGACGAATGCGGAAGTCTCGGGTGGCAACGATGTCCAGCTGTTGATCGATGGCCCGGAAGCGTTCGCCGCAATCTTTACCGCCGTGGCCAATGCCCGGTCTCACGTTCATCTGGAATATTATATTTTCGAGGAAATATCCCACGACGGCGTCGCACTCAGTGATCTGCTGGTTGAGAAGCTCAACGCCGGGGTTGACGTCCGCATCCTGTACGACGCGTTTGGCAGCGGGAATACCGACCCCGCGTTCTTTGACAAACTCGACGATGCCGGCGCGTTCCTGGTGCCGTTTAATCCGCTCAATCCGCTTGACGCCGAAACGGACTGGTCGTTGAACGAGCGCGACCATCGAAAGATTGCCATTGTGGACGGCGCGGTGGCCATTACTGGCGGAATAAATATCAGCAAATCCTATCTCGGTAGCCTGCCACCGCTGGGCCGACCTTCTGGTGCGGACGAATCATTGCCGTGGCGCGACACCGCTATCCGTATCGTCGGACCCGCGGTGCATGAATTCCAGCGGCTGTTCGTCAAACATTGGGAAACGCAGTCGGGCACGGAGATTCAATCGTCGGCACTGTATCCAGCTGTCTCCGCGGCAAATGATAAAACGCTGCTCGTAGTCGATACCGGCCCGGATCAGGAGGTGCCCGAAGCCTACGCGATGACTCTCGCGGCGCTGCGCTATGCCAGGCATCGCGCGTGGATTACCACGCCTTACTTCGTGCCCACGGACGAACACCTCGACGCGCTCATCGCTGCCGCGCGGCGGGGCGTAGACGTGCGCCTGTTGCTGCCGCAGCGATCCGATGCAATTTCCGTCAACACGGTCGCCTGGTCGTATTATGAAAAACTACTCGATAACGGTATCCGGATCCTGGAGCTAACAAACGCGACGCTGCACGCGAAAACCATGGTCTTCGACGGGCGCTGGTCGATCGTGGGTTCGACGAATCTCGACCATCGCAGTGTTGTTTTCAACTATGAAATCGACACGGTCATAATCGACCGCGCGTTCGGCGACGCGCTCGAACAACAGTTTCTCATCGACTCGGAACATTGCCACAACCTGACAATGGCAGACATCGCAGAAAATTCCTGGTTCGATACCGTAAAGGCTTACTTGCTGCGCATCTGGCCGCACCCGCTATAGGCGGGGCCGACCGCAAGTTCCTGGAACAGGCCGGGTTCCGCACAGTTTAGTGATGTCTACGCGCCCGGGCCCGCGCGGCCGCCAGTCTGCTCTCGCGGCTTCCTGTGTTGTCGGGGACGAGGCGTTGATACGATTGATGCGCTTCGGAGAAAACAGTTCGGAATTTACCGCGCCTGCCGGGCTCGTTGCTCCTGTTGATCGGTAGCGATCAACTCTGCGCCGCGGCCGAACCTGTCGATCTGCTGCTTACCCATGGGCGTGTTTACGCTGCGCACGGATGGGCAGAAGCTGTTGCAGTCAAAGACGGTGTGATTGTCTCCGTGGCGGTGCGCGCCAATTGGACGAGGCAGACAAGATTGGCCGCATCGGGCCGGGGATGCTGGCGGATCTGATCGTGCTCGATCGCAATCCGCTGGAAATTCCCCTAACGGACATCGGGCAGACCCGCGTTGTGACGACCCTGATCGCTGACGCGGTGGTCTATTCCGCCATGGAGTGAATGTCCGGCACGGAGCCTGCCGTATCCCGCAGAAGCCAACGAGTGCTCAGGAAGCGCAGGGGTCGACCCACCCAATCCCGTGAAATTACGCCCAAATTCCGGATTCTCGACCGTGTACGGTGGTTACATAAAAAAAGGGCCGCTTGATGAGGCGCTAAGGTCACCATTATTCGGGACGAAATTCCAAAAAACGAAAAACCACAGGACAGTCTTCAGTCCAGGCAGGCTTGAACACCGTGCCGTGCGCGAAATGTTTACGTGAATCAGCTGGATAAGTTGGTCCGACCCCGGGTTCCCAACCGCTGCGCGCCGTTTCGTCGCGCGACTCCGCAATTGCAAAGATTGCAGTAAAAAATACAATCCGGCCCGCCTGGCGTCGGCGGCACCCGAACCGGTTAGGCCGTGCGTGCTGCCATAGGCGTGCGATGCCGGGATCACGTTCATGGAACGTGCACTGGTATGAACGTTGCTTGCCTGATGGGTAAACACGGGCGACCGTGACACACGCAAAGGAGATGCCACTATGAATCAGCGAAATCGCGTTGAACGCCATTCCCGACCGCATGCAGCCGAACGCGGTGCCGCCGACAGATTGACGTCCGCTCCATCGCGCAAGACCGATGGCACAACACACGCTGCGCCGGATCCACGGGATCACGCGCAACTCGATGCGGACGAGCTGTTCGGTGCGGATACCGCGCCGGAATCGCCGCACGCCTCAAACTACTTTGGCCAGGCGATCGCGGCAGGTGCGGCAGAACCGGGTCAGGATGGCGCGTCCTCATCACGAGGCGCAGGCAAGGCTGAGAGCGATCAGAGCGTCGGTGGTTCGTTCAACCCCGGCTCACCGGAAGCCAGTCACGGCGGTTACGATTGGCACGCGCCGGCCGGGCAATGGGCCGATAATCCGGCGCACGGTAACAATGAGAGTCAGGGCCCGGCTGTCGTCGCGAGTCCTGTCAGTTCGGAACGCGCCGGCGACCGCGCCGCGAGCTTCCTGCTCGAGCGGGTCAGCGAACGCTTGTCCAGCGATCGCGACATCGATACCTCGGAGATCGAAGCGGTGATCAAGGACGCGGAAGTGACGTTGCGGGGTAAGGTCGGCTCGCGCAACGAAAAACGCCGCGCCGAAACCTGTACGGCGTCGGTCTACGGTGTGCGCCATGTGCATAACCACCTGCAAGTCGACCCGGCGCTGATATCGTCGCGGCAGCAGTGACACGTGCACACTGGCGCACGCAGCGAAACGACCATCCGGAGTCAAAACATGGTGACGATAACAGGGGTGTCCGGCAGTCTCCGGCGCCAATCATTCAATACCGCGCTGTTGCGCGCGGCCGCACAGTTGATGCCGGCTGGCAGCGTGCTCGAACTTGTCCCGATCGACGACATCCCCCTCTACAACGGGGATATCGAGGCCAACGGCATCCCGGCTCCGGTTGAGGATCTGAAAGCCCGCATCCGCGAAGCGGACGCTCTCTTGCTGGCAAGCCCGGAATACAACAACACACTCCCCGGGGTTCTGAAAAACGCGATTGACTGGGCCTCGCGACCGCCGGCCGACAGCGCAGGCGTGTTCCGCGACAAGCCCGTTGCGTGCATTGGCGCGACCCCGGGCCGCTACGGCACGATTCTCGCCCAGGACGCATGGTTGAGCGTTTTTCGCACCTTGTCGATGCGCCCCTGGTTCGGTGGCCGACTCATGGTGTCGCGGGCCAATGAGATTTTCGACGACGAGAACGAACTCACCGATGAACGGATCCGCGAAGAACTCGCCCGGTTTCTGCAGGACTTTGTCACCTTCATCGGCCCGGGCTGAAAGTGCAGTCCCGGCGCGCGCACAACCCGACAACGATCAATCCCGCAGCGCAAACCATCAGACGTTGACGACGCCGGCAGTTGCCTTGAGTTAGCCGGGAATCTCCGAATCCGCGGCCTGTGCTCGATCGCATCTCCCCACGCTTGAGCTCCTCCGTCTCCTCAGGGTCGGACCACCCTGGCGTTTGAAACGACAGTCAAAATGTCGAATCCCAGACCCTATACGGTGATTAGATGCAAAAAAGTCGCTTAAACCGACGCTGAGGTCACCGCTACTGCGGACAGAATACTAATGGGGAAACAGCGCAGCCGATTCAATTACGCAAGCTGCTCCTGCCCCGAACGCTTCCCGGAAACGACGTGCACGACGCCCCAACCGGCGCTGCACCCGGTTGGGTACGCCGGCCGGACGCAGCGCGCGCGGGGTCATGCAGAATTGTTATTTATTGCACGCGCGATTCGGTCGTCGTCTCCTTTTCTACCAACTTGCCGTCTTCAGTTTTCAGTGAGTGTTCTTTCTTGACCGTGGTGCGACCGCCATCGGGGTCGACCGTAGTCACCGTGGCACTACTGCTCGCGGCATCGGGATCGATTTCGTAGGAGTGAGTCTGTTCAGTCACGGTGCCGTCGATGTCGACACTTTGCTCATTCTCCGTCGTGCTGTATTTGGTCGCCCCCTGTGAGGTTGTAACCGAGGTAGACGACTCTGTGGAGATGGACGTTTCAGCCCATACCGGGGTACTCAGTAGGGCCAGCGCCATCGCGCTCGCGATGCATTCGTATTTCATAGTGATACTCCTTGTTTCCGTGCGGAATCCTTGTGGTTGCCACCGACAGCCGTGCTTTGTGCTGTTCCGGCACCTGCAGAAGCGGCAATTTCCATGCCAGCCCGGTCGTCGCGACAGCTGATCGCATCAGACCGCAGGCGCAAGCGGGATCACAGGGCTACCCTCTCCGATCTGTTGTGGTGGCAAGGTGCTCACTGAACCGGAAAATTTTACAAAGCGGAGCGCGGGAGCCGGACGATGGTTTGTGACCTGCGCTCGCCGACTCAACCCCGCTACAAGAATGTGGAAACGCTTCCGCGTGATTTCCTGTCCCCCGGCGGCCGGCGCGCGAGACATCACCAAGGCTGTGTTCGGCCTGTGCCGGATTTTCGACGGTTAGATTCAAAGGAAAGAACGCCAAGGTCACCGCAATTCTGGACGGAATACTAAAAACCAAGAATCGCAGTGCGATTTGCAGTCTAAGCAGATTTGAACACGGTGGTGTGGATGTAAAGTGTAACTAAATCAGTTGGATAATCTGGTCCGACCCCAAGTTATCAAGAGCACGGACAGATCGTTCTCATACCCGGCTCACCTCGTAGGTCAGGCGACACGCCCGTAACGCACATAATTTCATGATCAGCGTGCGATCTCCCTCATACAGCCCGACTGGTTAACGGTACTCATCAGGCTCGCGCATCTTGCGTTCCGATCGACGTCCCCCGATGGCCGTTGCGAACGCCGCGCAATTATGCAAAAACTGAGACCCGCCTCGATGGTGACTCATTCGTATTGTTCGCAGCATGACGATTACACACGAAATCGTTGGATATTCCGGCCGGACGTTCCAGCACGTTCTCGATGATCGTTGGTCGATGGCTTACGCCGCGAGCCTGGGTGATATGGCCCGGTGCTATTTCGATAACGCGGACGGCAAGCGGCTTGCAACCCACCCTGTTTTCCCGGTGTGTGTCGAGTGGCCGGCACTGGTGGAAAGCCTTCACCACATCAATGTTGATATGCGCTATACGGTCCACGCGAGCCATGATCTGCACCTTGTGGAACCGCTCCATCCGGGTATGGAGTTGCACACATGCGCCACGATTATCGGGGTGGAGCAGCGCAAACCGGGCATCTATCTCGGCTGGCGGATCGACACGACGAACGCCAGCGGCGCGCTGCTCAGCCGCACCTACCAGGGTAATCTGTTCCTCGGCGAAACCCTGGACGGACCTTCGCGCTGGATCGAGGAAATGCCTGATCCCGGCGAGAGCACCGGCGCGTTAACGCCGTTGGAAGCGCCCGTTAACGTCGCCGCCAACCTCGGACAGGTTTATACCGAGTGCGCGCGGATCTGGAACCCCGTTCACAGCGATTTGGCAACGGCGCATGCCGCTGGCCTGCCCGAACCGCTGCTGCATGGAACCGCATCATTGGCGCTGGCCAGCTCAGCGATTGTGAATGCGTTGCTCGACGGCAAGCCTGCGCGCGTCAAGCGGATCAGCGGGCGATTTTCATCGATGGTCTTTATGCCCGCGACGCTACAGCTCAAAATTCGTCGCGAACGCGCGCGGATTTATTTTTCGCTTTGTAACGAAACCGGCGCGGCAGTCATCTCGGCGGGCCGCATTGAGTTTCGGGAGTAACGCCCGGCGCGAGCCAGACTTGGGGTTTGCTTGGGCCAGGGTCCGGGCCAATGCAGGCGCCGCGGTTGCACGGGATCCGCCACTCGATGGCCGGACGTCACATGGCCGTACCGCTTGGTATAAGTGACAAAACGCCGCAGTGAAGCACCCGGGTGCTCGCTGCTTACGATCCGTAACCCACACAATCCTGCCCGATTTCCGCATTCCTGATTCACGACGCCATTTGCGCCCGGCCACGGAACGGCCCGATGCACGCCGTGATCCAGCCGACCTGCTGCGCGGTGGCATGCAGGAATCTCGCGCACGCGGCAAGGTTATTGTTGCGCACCCGGCTCGTCACTCAGAAGCGTGCGGACTCACCTTGCAACCAGGTTAAGACCCTGCGCCGGCCACGGCCGAACCGGGTCTCGCGACTCACCGGCGGCACCGCCACCGATGGTCCGCAAGGCGCCACAAATCACGGCCACCCGAGCGGTAAAATTTTTCTTGCATTTACGGCGGAAAGACTGAATATACGCGCGCAAATTCGGTTGACGAATGGCCGTACCCGAAGTCGAACAGAGGCAGCGTCGGGCGGCGGAACTAACCTTAAGGCCTCTTCAGCTTCAAGAAGGAACAACTTGATGAAAACTGATAATCGCCTGAGTGCCGAGGAGGATGAGCCTCCGTCGCTACGTCATGCCTCCGCCGACAACGGACCGCGGGCCAGCACTGCGGTTTTCCATTCCGATACCGTCATCCCCATCTCCGCCGCCAAGGCGCCCCGACCAAAAACCAATCCGTTCCCCGTAAGCGCGACGGCGCGCGCGTTCTACAAACAACACTTCCCCGGCACGACACCGGTTGAGTGGAACGACTGGCGCTGGCAATTGCGTGAGCGCATCCGTTCGCTCAGCGATCTCGAACGCATGTTCGTTCTCGGCGCGGACGAACGTCTCGCGGTCGAGCGCCATACCGGATCGCTGCCCGTTGGCATTACGCCGTATTACGCCTCGCTCATGGGTCGCGACGACCCGACCGAAGCACTGCGGCGTACACATATACCGGTTGGCGACGAGTACCTGCGCTCACCCGGAGAAGCCGACGATCCGCTCGGGGAAGATCATGACACCGCCGTACCGGGGCTCGTCCACCGTTACCCGGATCGCGTGCTGTTCCTCGCCACGGGTTTCTGCTCCACCTACTGCCGTTACTGCACACGATCGCGCATGGTTGGCGAAGCCGGTGGCGACTACCGGTTCGACCGCCGTCAATGGGACCGCGCGCTGGAGTACATCGCCGCGCACCCGGAAATTCGCGACGTACTGCTGTCCGGCGGCGACCCGCTGACCTTGTCCGATGACAAACTCGATTACCTGCTCGGCCGCCTGCGTGCGATCCCGCATGTCGAGTTCATACGCATCGGCACAAAAGTCCCCGTGGTCGTGCCGCAGCGCGTTACCCGGCAACTCACACGGGTTCTGCGCAAGTATCACCCCTTGTGGATGAGCATCCATTTCACGCATCCGCACGAGCTGTCGCCGGAAGTGACGGAAGCCACGGCACGGCTCGCGGACGCCGGCATTCCGCTCGGCAGTCAGACCGTATTGCTAAAAGGGATAAACGACGACGTCGCAGTGATGAAAACACTCATGCATGGATTACTCATGCGACGGGTGAAACCTTACTACCTGTATCAATGCGATCCGATCACCGGTTCTGCGCACTTTCGCACGCCGGTTGCGAAAGGCCTGGAAATCCTCGAGGGCTTGCGCGGTCACACCACCGGCTATGCAGTGCCGACCTTTGTTATCGACGCGCCGGGCGGTGGCGGCAAGATTCCCTTACTACCGAACTACGTTCTCGGTGTGGAAGGTGACGACATCATCCTCAGAAATTTTGAAGGTGGGGTGTACCGTTATCCCGGCCACGGTGGCGTTCCAGGGAACGCACTGCAGTCGTCGATCGACGGCGTAATTCAGTGACCGGCCTGACGCTCGCGCTCGTCTACGATTTACGTAGCGAGTACCTTGCCCGAGGATACAGCGAAGAGGCCGTCGCGGAGTTCGATTCGGAAGAAACGATCGACCTCCTCGCGGCCGCACTCACGCGGCTCGGTCATCGTATCGTGCGCGTCGGTAATGGCCGCGCGCTCGCGCGCTGCCTCGCCGACGGCGCGCGCTACGACCTCGTGTTCTCGATCGCCGAGGGACTCGGCGGCCGCGCGCGCGAAGCGCAGGTGCCCGCCCTGTGCGAACTGTATGAACAAGCCTACGTGTTTTCCGATCCGACGACGCTTGCCGTCTCGCTGGACAAGGGGATCGCGAAGCGCGTGGTGCGTGACGCCGGGGTGCCGACGGCGCCGTTCGCCGTCGTCGCAAGCGGCGAGGACGTGCCCGCCATCGGTTTCGACCTGCCTGTGTTCGTGAAGCCGCTCGCCGAAGGCACCGGCAAAGGTTGTGAACTCGCCTCCGTGTGTAACGACCGCGGTGCACTCGAAGCGGCAGTTGCGGAGCTGCAGCGGCGTTTCGGTCAATCCGTATTGATCGAACCGTTTCTGCCCGGCCGCGAGTTCACGGTTGCGATTGTCGATCGCGCGGGGGGCCCGGAGGTGGTGGGCTTGCTCGAAATCGTCGTCAACGAAAGCGACCAGCACGCCGTGTATTCGTACACAAACAAAGAAGCGTGCGAAACCCGGGTGAGCTATCTCACGGCAGACGACGAGGTCGCGCAAGCCGCCTCAACGGTTGCCCTCGATGCGTACCGGGCACTGCAGTGTCGCGATGCGGGTCGTATCGACGTTCGCTGTGACGCGAACGGAGTGCCCTGCTTCCTCGAAGCGAACCCGCTCGCCGGCCTGCACCCGCGCCATTCCGATCTGCCGATGGCGGCGAGCCGCGCCGGCCACAGCTACGACTGGCTGCTGAACGCAATCGTCACGAGCGCGGCACGGCGCTACGGTCTCGATACCGCGCGCGGCAGGCATCGCCCGCCGACGAAGGCGTTCGTGCCTGTGCTCCACGCCGCCACCGCCGGGCGACCGGATGAAGCCGATACGCTGGAAACCGCACAGCATGTGCAGGCAGCACTCGAACGCCTCGGCTATGCTGCTGAGCTTGTCCGCTTCGTACCGGAGTCGGGTTCAATCACGGCGCTTGCGCGACGCGAACCGGCCTGCGTTTTTAATCTCGTTGAGGCTGTCGATGGCATCGCCGCAGCTTGTCTGCTCGCGCCGTGGTACCTCTCACGTGCGGGTCTCAGGTTTACCGGCAACAGTTTCGAGGCGTTTGTCGCTACCGCGTCGAAGCCCGGCGCGAAGGGCCTGCTGCTCGCGGCCGGGATCCCGACGCCACGAACGATCGGCAACACGGAGTCGTTTCCCGCGAAAGTTATCCTGAAACCCGAATGGGAACACGGTTCGCTCGGGATCGATCACGCCTCGGTGGTGGCGGGCACCAGTATGCAACGCGAACGCCCGGAACGCGAAGCAACGTTCAAAACCCGCTTCTTTGCCGAGGCCTACATCGCCGGTCGCGAATTTAATGTCGCGGTGATCGACGACGGGAACGGCGCCTACGTGCTGCCGATCCAGGAAACATTGTTCGTCGACTGGCCGGACGACCGCGCTCGAATCGTCGACTTTGAGGCGAAGTGGCGCCCCGCTTGTGCTGCCTACGTGAATACACCGCGGCGCTTCGGAATCGAATCGACAGAGCCTTTGCTCGCTGCTGCACTCGGCGAGTATGCCCGCGCGGTGTGGCAGGCATTCGGCCTTGGCGGCTATGCGCGTATCGACTTTCGCGTCGATACGAACGACCAGCCGTTCGTCATCGACATCAACGCGAATCCCGGACTCGGCACCGATGCCGGCTTCGTCGCGGCCGCCGCTCAGGCCGCGCTCGATTTCGAGGCGCTGACGGAACTCCTCCTGCGCAGCGCGGGCACTGGCGTTGCGTACACGCCGGTAACACAGAGGCACACCGGTTGATGTTCAGGATCCGGAAAATCAGCGACGCGCGCTCGCCGGGAAACCAGGCGGCGATCCGCGATGCGCAAGGCATCATGCGCGAGCAATTCCCGGACATGGACGAAGCGGATATCGCGAAGCTGCCGCAGCAGATCGAGGACCCACTCAGTTACCGCTTCGTCAGCGAGTTGTTCATTGCTCATGACGAATCCGATCGCCAGCGAGCGTTCGCATTGCTTCTGATTGTGCCGGATCTCGCGTTTGCCTACCTCGATACGATCTCCGCCGCGCCCGGGCAGACCGGTGGCGGCATTGGCGCCGCCTTATACGAAAGAATCCGTGAAGAAGCGCGCGCGAGCGGCGTAAAAGGATTGTATTTCGAATGCCTGCCGGACGATCCCGCGCTCAGTCCCGATCCCGCTATCCGCAAGCAGAACGTCGCGCGGCTGAGATTCTACGAACGTTTCGGTGCGCGCCCGATTATCGGCACGGCGTATGAAACCCCCGTTAACCCCGATACCAGCGACCCGCCCTATCTTGTCTTCGACGGTCTCGACCGCTTCGAGTTGCCGCCCGCGCCCGCACTGCGCCGGATCGTGCGCGCGATCCTCGAACGTAAATACGGTGGCTTGTGTCCGCCGCAATACGTCGCCATGGTAATGAAATCCATTCGCCGCGACGCCGTTGCGCTGCGCCCCTTGCGTTATCTGAAAGGTCGGCGGACTGCCGTAGCCGCACCGATCAATATCGCGCTCGTGGTGAACGAAGAGCACGATATTCACCACGTGCGCGAGCGTGGCTACGTGGAAGCGCCGGTAAGAATCAGCGCGATACTGCAGGAGTTCGCGCGCACCGATCTGTTCCACACCGTGCCGGCCCGTCGCTTCGGCGAGCGTCATATCCGCGCCGTGCACGATGCCGGACTTGTCGATTACATTCGTCGTGCGTGCGCGGAAACGGAAGCAGGAAAATCACTATACCCCTACGTGTTTCCGATCCGTAACGCATCACGGCGACCGCGCGAGCGTTCCGTACTCGCCGGTTATTACTGCATCGATACGTTTACGCCACTCAACCGCAATGCCTACCCGGCCGCGCGCGGGGCGGTGAACTGTGCGCTGACGGCGGCCGCCATCGTCGCGGAAGGCGCTCGCGCGGCATACGCGCTGGTGCGCCCGCCGGGGCATCACGCAGAGCACAAGGCGTTCGGCGGGTTTTGCTATTTCAATAATGCCGCGATCGCAGCGCACTACCTGTCCGAACGCGGTCGTGTCGCCGTACTCGACATTGACTACCACCACGGCAACGGAACGCAGGACATCTTCTACGAGCGCAGCGATGTCCTTACCGTCTCGATCCATGGCCACCCGCGCTTTGCCTATCCCTACTTCAGCGGATTCGCCGAAGAATCCGGTCGCGGTACAGGCGCGGGATTCAATCTCAATCTGCCCTTGCCCGAGTCGGTAACACCAGAACGTTACCGCAGCGTCCTCGCCACCGCGCTGAAGCGCATTGCACGTCATGGTGCGGAGTTCCTCGTGCTCGCGCTCGGCTTTGACACCGCCAAGGATGATCCGACCGGCACCTGGGCTAATCGCGCTCAGGATTTCCATGCACTCGGCGATTTGATCGGAGCTACGGGTCTGCCGGTTGTCGTCGTCCAGGAAGGGGGCTATCGGGTGCGCACGCTCGGCGTGAACGCGCGGAACTTTTTCGCCGGTCTCGCGATGGCTATCGCACGGACACCGCCGCAGCGGCGCCCGGTACCCGCGGCATCGACCGCTACGGCCGTTGCACCATTGCTCGAATTCCGCGAATCCGTAACGCATGGGGATATCGAAGCAATTCTGCGCCTCGTTGTCGCGGCCGGCGTTTTCAATGCCGCGGAAATCCCGATTGCGGGCGAGCTTGTGCGGGAGCGTATCGAGCGTGGCATTGCCTCCGGTTACGAATTTGTTCTCGCCGAACACGCAGGCGAACTCCTCGCTTATGCCTGTTACGGTGAAATCGCCGGCACGCAGGATCGCTACGATCTTTACTGGATCGCCGTACACCCGAAGGCGCAACGACACGGCACCGGTGCCCGTTTGATGGAGAAAGTTGAAGGCCGAGTGCGTGAAGCGGGAGGCCAGCGGATCT
This sequence comes from Gammaproteobacteria bacterium, assembly GCA_965216305.1. Taxonomy (GTDB): domain Bacteria; phylum Pseudomonadota; class Gammaproteobacteria; genus UBA11873. The sequence goes on from OZ244144.1 coordinate 3,691,568, forward strand.
ATATCGAAACCTCGAATGCCGCACATTATGCCGCGGCGCGCGGTTTCTATGCTCGCGCGGGGTACGAGATCGCGGCCGAATTACCAGACTTTTATGGCCAGGGAGACGGCAAGCTCATCTTTGTGAAAGCGCTCGCCGCCTGAAGCAGAGCTCCGGGGCGCGAGCCGGGTCTGGCGGTGAGCACGGGCACAGCCGGCCGCCGCCGCAACGTGTTGCGCTCCCGATGCGCACCGCGCGCCGGAAGCGTGCGACACCGGTGACGGTTAGTTCGGGCGGGCACCGTGCCTCTTGCGCAAACCGAGCAATCCTGCCGCCGCGCTGAACATGAGCCACGCTGCAGGCACGGGTACAACAACGGGTTCCTGGTAGATGTTGCCGGAGACCTGAAACGTAAACACATCTGCGAGCTCCACATCCGGCAACGAAGGATCAAGTGCCCTCAGGTTATCGTAGGCTTCCTCGTCAAACAGGAAATAGGGGTCGACGTACACCTCGGCACTCGCCGACAGCACCGCATCCGGGTCGATGCTGTTATCCACCACGGCGTAAGCTTCCGCCTGCAGACTAACCTCCAGCACATCGAACACGGAGATTTCAGTATCAAATTGAAATCTGTTGGGCTGGGTGGACCCCGCGCTTGCGCCAACTACCGGGTCTCGATCGGTTGAATAGTCGATCAGAATCAGATCGGTCGTACGGTTTTTTAATGTCAGCGTTCCGGTGCCGTGGCCGTACTCTATTGGCTGCAGCTGTTCGGTATTCCTGAAGGCATGGGATACCACTTCGATCGGCACATATCCGAGATCGAAGATGGGACCAATATCCGTCTCGATCGGGGGACCCAATCCAATCTCGACGAAATAGACCAGATCCGCTCGCGCAGACACCGACCGATGCGTCGCGCCAGTGCCTTTTTCCAGTAGTTCTGCGGTTGCCGACGCATAGGCCCAGGGCGCGGTAGACCCCCCGGTTGCACCGACGGTGGTGTAGTCGACGACGGCACCCCGATTCACCCAGAAGTCCGTCGCCTGCAGCGTAAACGGGCCCGGGCTTACGATGCTCCCGCCGGGATTCAGGTTAATGGTTGAAATACCGATGGAGTGAGGGTTCAGGCTCTGTTGCTCCTGGGCTGCGCGAAGCTCATCATCGTCATAGTTTATTCGCGGCTCGGAAAACGGCTCCAGCGGGTCCGCGTGACCCTGTAGCGAATAGCCCGTGAGTAAGGCAACCACGGCGACATACCTGAAAAGGCCTTGCGCGAACGCTTCAGATCGACTGACAGAAAACAACGTCTGTTCCTCCCGGATAATTAATGATCGATTACCGTTGCTGAAATTCACCCATTCAATGCCTGTAAACAAGGCGTGACGGGAGCTGGCACCGCGGGGCCGCTTATATTTGATTCGGATTTGAGATACCGGGATTGAAACCAGAGTCAACGCCGTTGTTCGAACGCGGCAAATCGGCCGATGTGTCCTCAACAATGCCATCCGTGTCCAGATCGCGAATCACAAATGCGAATCCTTTTCTGCTTTCCCGGTCTTTGTGCGTTTTGAGTAAACCTCTGAATGACGGACGTAGTCAATCCTTCTCTGGCGAATTTTTCGGAAATATTTCCTGTCACTTGGCTAGCGGCGCGATCAACATCAGCTGCAAGGTCGGCATCCAACAGCGCAATTACTTAGCGCATTTTTCGACCAATCCGGGCTTGAGGGAAGCGGCGTTGTTCGCGGAGGGGAAATGATCATGCGTACAGCGGTAATGAAAGACAGAGTTTTCCGTGCGGCGGAATCGGCAAGCACGCTACGGCGAACTGGTAGTAGCCGAGCGATATCGGCACGTCGAGTGCCGCACATTACGCCGCGACGCGCGCTTTCTATCGCCGCAGGCGAGAATGAATTGCGGCCGAATTGGCGGATCGCTTCCGCGGGGAGACGGCGAAGATTTTCACCATATCGCTTGCCGCTTGAAGCAGGGCTCCGGGCGGTCTGCCGGCTCTTGCGTACGGTGTTCACCGCCGATCGCTGCGCTTAGCTTAGCTTAGCCGAGACGCAACGCGACGAACCTCAACATCGGGCATGTCGTTTACGCCGATCCCCACAAACGGACCCAGCCGGTTTCTACTTCCAGCTCCGCCGTTTCGTAACCCGCTTCGCCCGGGAGTACCACCCGGTATTCACCCTCGGGATCGACCACGCGCACGCGACGGTACGGAGCGCGGCGCCGCGCCGCGCCCATCACCGCGTCGGCATCCGCGTAGCGATCGAGACAGGCAAGCATGCGCACTGTGGGCGACATCATCGCGAACGACCCTTGCGACCACCGCGCCAGCGCATCGTGTGGCGTCACCCACTCCCACTCGACGATTTCGCCGTCGTCGTGATGGGGTTGCTGGTTTGATGGCGCCCGCGCGACGAAAAATCGCGCATCGAAACGACGCGGTGCGCCCACGGGCGTAATAAAGCGCGCGACTTCCTCAATCGCGGTGGCGTCCAGCACAATCCCGGTTTCGAGCAATAGTTCGGCAAACACGGATTCATTCTCCCGCACGCGATCGCGCAGCGCGATCACGAGCTCGTCGCTGGCCGAGGTCTGCGCCAGCAGCAAGCCCGACTCTTCCAGCGTTTCCCGGCACGCAGCTAGCCACCACGCGAGTCCGCCGCGTTCGACACCGAGAACCTGTGACGCCTCGGCGTCCGACAGACCCGAGATCACGCGATCGAGTTCGCCAAGATGGTCCTCCGGGTCGACCCTGCCGCCGGGAAACACCCACATATCCGGCGCGAACACCACGCGGCCGGTTCGCCGCAGCATCAACACGTGCAGCTCCGGCCGATCGTCGACGAGAATTACGGTTGCTGCGGGTTTCACCGGAACGGCTGCGGGGTCGAAAGTCTCGGACACGATAGCGGACGAACAAACCTGGAAAGCGATAGCATACAAGATGCAAGCCGGTCAGAAGGTGGGCGGGCTCTGACGGGGATTCCCTGCGTCGATAAACAGGAATCCTGAACCATGTGTTTCGCCCTATCGCTAATCGAAATTCGACCACATCATCTCTTTCCCGACGCGCTTGCGGCTAGCCCACCGATGGCTTCGCCACGCTTCTTGTCCCGGCTCCGGGCTGCGGTTCACTGCGAGCGGGTCGACGCACAGCCCGAATACTAATTGTGACGATGCGTTCCTGCGCACGGCGCTGCGCGGTGTATTCATCCTGCTGACGGTAAGCACGGCTGCGCTTGCCTGTGACTGGGCCGGGCAAGGTGCATCAGCCCGGTGGTGAGACCCTTTCTGCACATGCCGTCGGCGCTTACCCAGGGCCTGACGATCCACGACGGCCGATTGCACGAACGCACCGGCACTTGCGCGCGCTCAATAAATTCGTCGTCCCGCCCTGGAGAGCGGACGTGCGACGCAGAGGGTGGCGATTGACGACCGCTAGTTTGGCGCGGGCATTACGGTTCTTGCCGATCGGCGCTACCAGCGCAGCTGGCAACAAGGCTTTACTTTCGTCTACGAGCTGAAATCGCTTCAATTGCGCGCAATCCCGACCCATCGCCCGCGTGGCGCGTTGCCGGGCGCAAGCGCGGATGATCCCGGGGCGCGCGGCGATCAGATAAAGTGCGCCGTGCGTCCAATCAATTCGCTTCAGTCGAGGAGAAACCATGGAATTCGACACGCTACGCATTGCCGGCGACGGCCCGATCCGGGAACTTGTTCTCAATCGCCCGCGTATCCATAACGCGATCAATGATCAGATCATCAAAGACCTCACCCAGGCCTGCATCGAGCTCGATAATCTCAGCAAGGTGAGGGTCGTGATCCTGCGTGGCGAAGGCAAGAGCTTCAGCTCCGGCGCCGATCTGAATGCCCTGTCGCCGAATGCCACGGGATGGATCGACAACGCGCGCGCCGGTGAACGCATGTACGATCTGTTGACGAACCTCGGCCCAATCACGATCGCCTGCATGCACGGCTACTGTATCGGCGGCGGTGCAGTACTGCCGGCAGCGTGCGATTTCCGCCTTGCCGCAACGAGTACGAAACTCACGATCAACGAAGTCAGCATCGGTTTTAACCTCACCTGGCATACGATCCCGGCGATCGTGCAACTCGTCGGCGCACCGCGTGCGAAGGAAATGATCCTGCTCGGTCATTCCTACACTGCCGAGACCTTACTGGAATACGGTTACGTCAACGAGGTCATGGAAGATGCCGCCCTGCTGCCACGCGCGTTCGAACTCGCGGAAGAAATCTGCAACCAGCCGCCGTGGCCAACGTTCAGCACAAAGGCCTCAATCAATGCCTGCGCGAAAGCGCTCGATCGTTCCGTGCATCACCTCGATTGCCTGTCGACCGCGCTGATGAGTCGGGGTGAGAACAGTCGCATCGCGCGCGAGACCTATTTCGATCGCGGAACCCGCAAGTGGGTGGAGGAATAAACGCGTCGTTGCAGCGCGAAGAGAAATTACCCCACCGTCCGCTTGCGACGACGGCGCGCGAGCGCGAGCAGCGGCAATGCCAATAAAGCCATCGCCGGTGGTAGCGGTACCGCGGCGAGCGCAACACTCTGCCCCGGTGCGCTGAGCGTTACGCTGAAGCGGATCAGCAAGTCCAGGGTCGAACCATTCAGGAACGGATTACCGATAGGGCCGAGATCGATTGGTGCCGAGAAGAACAGCAGTGCATCGTTCACGGTTACCAGGGTCGGATGAACCGTTACGCCGGTATTCACGTATGTCGCGCTAAAGTCTATCTGGTCAAAACCGGCGGCAGCAATTTGCACTGCGCTGAGGTCAATGAGGAGTGGCGCCAGGGGCGATAGCGTAATTGCCGGATCCTCGGCATAGCGCAGATCGATCGCCATGGTGAATGTCTGCGGGCCAAGGGCAGCGGGATCGGCGGCGGCGAACAGCGAGATCTCGTTGAGCACGCCACCCAGCATACGAGTGCCGACCGTCGCCCCCGCTTGCGCTGCGCCGGTCTGGGGGGCGCCACCTGCCAGTCCGTTATGGTATGCACTGGCGAGCACTTCCGTGCTGCCCGCGATGTTGCCGCCGACCGTGACGTCAAGACTGCCCGATGTCGCCGTGGTCATGCCGTACGCGGCCGAAATGGCACGCGCCTCGATTGCGCCACCTGGCGCTGTCGCGCGCGCATGCGCGAGTGCCGGGGACGCATTGAACGCGTTCGACGAACGCGCGAATGCCGTAACACTGGCGGCGCTGCCGGTGCTCGTACCGTCCGCAAAGGCTTCGGCGCCCCCGCCGCGCGACGTGATAAACGGACCCGGATTACCGCCCGCCGGCAACCCGCCCCAGCCGCCGTCCGCGATGGCTTCAACGGTTAACTGATTGCTGCCACCGTGGCGCCCGACGGCGCGCGCAAGCGCATCGCCGCCGCTACCCGGCGCATCGTTCAGGTTGTTCAGAATGAAACCACCACGCCCGCCAAATGCCGTCGCGCGGGCGAGGATCGCGCCGTTGACACCGTCGGCCTCAGCATAGGCATCGGCGTCAGCGCCATCGCCCGCGGCCGGTCCGCGCAGCAAATTCGTGATGCCAGGATTACTGCTGCCGCCGCTACCGCCCTCGGCTCTAGCGATCGCCGCGGCCGCGCCGATAAGGTTGTGACTCACGGCACGTGCCTGGCCGTGCGCGCCATCACCTGCTCCCTGTCCGAGTGTATCCTCCGCCCCGTTGCCACCCGTCGCATTGCTCGTGACGTTGAGAATGCCGATCTGGCTTTTCGCGCGTTCGAGCAAACTTACGGCGCTTCCCGCGCGTGCCGCCGGGAAGCCTACCGACATCGTCCCGGCACGCAAGCCACCACCGGCATTACCACCGCGCGCGTGCTGTGTCAGAAACATATTACCGGTAGTGACACCATCGACCGCGTCATCGAGCACGACATCAGCGCCGTTGCCACCAACGCCGACGAACAGACCATTCGCATTGTTTAAACCGGAACCGCCGTTGCCACCGTTCGCGATTGCCTCGACGATGACGCGTCCGCCACCGGATTGTCCGAACGCGCCATCAATGAACGCGTTGCCGCCATCCGGGGGACGGCCGTTGCTCGAGCGACCACCGTCGCCCCCGTCGCTGAATACGCGCACCGTGACGTTGTCGGCGCTGGCAGTTGTACCCTCGCCGAACGCATGCGCGTCGCCACCGAGTCCGCCGACGCCACTCGTGCCAGTGGGAACAGTGTTTCCATAGTGTCCCCCACGACCGCCGTGTGCATTCGCATTCACTGTCACCGGTCCCGCCGTGTCGCGATTCAGTACCGCATGTGCCGTCGCGTTGCCGCCATCACCACCGTCGCCGCCATCGCCGCCCGTAGTGCCGGCACCCCCTGCACCGCCCGCGCCACCGAATGCGGTCGCGGTGTAGACGCTGTCCGCCGGCGGAAAAGCATCGATGGTTGCGCTTGCGTTGTCCCCATCGTCGCCATCGCCGCCATCTGGAACCAGGGTCGTGCCGGTCGCGCCGGGCGTGCCGGGGTCGCCCGAGACCGTCACTGTTGCGGTCCACGCGGGTGGCGTGACGAGCAGGCAGGCAAATGCAAGCAGAAAGGCGGGGAATCGTTCGCGTCGAGACAATCGCTGCTTCATGTCGGCCTCCGTGGCATTGCGGTAACGTCCTGCAGATGAACGCGGTGACGGTGAGAACAAGTAAACGTCGTTCGAAAATGGCAAACAAGCCCGGGCCCGGGCCTGGCGCAGGATATTTCAGGTAATTTGTCGCGTTTCTGCTGCGCGGTATGCCAATCCTGCGCGCCGACTACTGATCGACGCTGTCGCCGCAAGGAGCAGCATGGATCGATGACCCGTACGAACGAAGATGCACAACGTTCCGCGTGCTTCCCCGCCACGGTTCAAGCGATGCAAATGTTCGCCGGCGCAGTACCATGTTGCCGATACAATCCGCCTGTGTAAGTACGTACGGGCGGTGCAAGCGGCGGCCTCAAGCCTCGGCAACAACTCCGCTCCGGCGTTCCGGGCACCGTGTTGTCTGCGACAATCGCACAATCATGATCGTGCCTACGATCACGGGAGCGCGATGGTGCCGGAGCCGTATATTCGTATTGCCAGGTATCCCGATGCTGCGCGGGGTGCCCGCGAACGATTAGCGCAGCCCTGACCGGCGCCGCATGACGTCGTGATGATTCTGGACCACCAATGGACGAACCGGACGAGCTCTCGCTGCTAATCGACCTGCACCGGGATGGCGAACGCCAGGGCCCTGGTGGCGATGATGAAACGCGACTCGCAATCGCGCTCGCGGGATTGAGCGCAGACCGAAACCTCCGGATCGCGGAGATCGTTTGCGGCACCGGTGCCGCGACGCGCGTGCTTGCGCACGAACTCGACGCCACGGTGACAGCTGTCGATCGATTGCCGGCGTTCATCCGCGACCTGAACCGCGCACCGCACGGGGCCGCACACAGCGGCCGCATAGAGACAGTGATCGCGTCAATGGACGCTTTACCGTTCGCTACACGATCGTTTGACGCGATCTGGTCGGAAGGCGCCATCTACAATATGGGCTTTACACACGGGATCCGGGCCTGGCATCAGTTTCTGAAGCCGAACGGCATCCTGGCAGTATCCGAGTTAACGTGGTTGACGCAGGCACGGCCCGCGGCGCTGCAAGACCATTGGCTGGCTGCCTATGCGGAAGTGGATACGGCAGCGGCCAAAATGACGGTTCTGCAGGACAATGGCTATTCGCCCGTCGGCTACTTCACGCTCCCGCAACGCTGCTGGCTGAACAACTACTACCATCCACTGCAGGCTCGCAGCGCGGAATTCCTCGCGCGCAACAAGCATTCGACGGCGGCAAAAGCGATTGTGGCGGCGGAAGAACACGAGATCGCACTGTACGAGCGCTACGCGGCGTTTGTGGGTTACGGCTACTTTATCGCGCGAAAAATTGCCGACTGAAACGCGCGTGCGGTACGCGCCGCTCGCGAAGGAATGCCGCGCATCCGTGCGCAACGCGCATGAACGAACGCTGGCGGGTCGGGTTTATGGTTTGCCCGTACGCTGCGCTCCGGCAATGTGGGCCACCGTCAGTGAATCAGCGCGCCAGCACAAACATTGAACGCAATCCCGATCCCGTCGTTCGCGCCTGGCGCGGCTCTCGCAGCTACCTGACGATCGTGACGGGACAGGGCGCCTCGTTCGCGACGGCATGACTGACGCTGCCGAGCAAGGCGCGGCGGATCCCCGTGCGTCCGTGCGAACCCACGATGATGAGATCGACGTTGTGTTCGTCTGCGAAGCGGCAGATCTCATCAGCGGGATGCCCCCATGCGATTGCTGATTCCGGCGTGTGACCGAGCGTACCGAGTGCACTGACAGTGTCCGGCACTTCCTTTTGCTGCAAGCGTTTTTCGAGCATGTCGCGGATTTCCACGACCGTCATGGATCCGAAAGGCGCCGCAGTTGGATAATCCCCGGCCCCCCAGGCGTGCGGCATGATGAGATCTTCGCTCTGGACGATGAGCACACTCACGCGTGCATCGAGCGCGCGCGCTAGCTGACCGGCAAACGCGGCCGCCTTCAGTGCGCCCTCGGAACCGTCGGTGGGAACCAGCACATGCTTAACTCCCGTTGTCACCTCAGCCATCATTTCCTCCCCTGTCGAGAATCAACATACGTGTGATGTCAGAAACAGACTGCACCGGCAGCCGAAAGTTCTGCTGCAGCATCGGCGCAACCGACGACCCACCTCTTATCGCGTCCTGATTCACGACCGATGGCTCGGCGCCCGGACCGTTGTTTCACGCGCACCCGAAACGAAACACGTCATCGAGGCCAGGATCACCGGCGGCGCGATTGACCGGCGCGATATCGACGAACCCGCTTAGCACGGTGAACGCGCACGGGGGTATACTTTGCCGCACGGAAACCGGATTGCCGTCGCCTCACGTACATCGTCCGGCGCGGGCGCGACTAGCGGGCGAACGCCGGCACCGCCGTAAGCCGTTGTGATCCGTAGCCCGTAATCTGCTGTGAACGAAAAAAGCCGGGCTCGTCGCGATACGTGGGATCGCGGCAACCCCGGCTTTAAAAAAAATGAGGGAACCGCACGATGAAAGTCTACTTCGCACCGAACTCGCGAGCCGTGCGCACGGTTTGGCTCCTCGAGGAGATCGGACTGCCGTATGAACTCGTTCGGTTTTCGCTCGGGCAGAAAGAAATGCGCGGTCCCGAATATACGAAGCTTAATCCGAACGGCCGCGTGCCGACGCTCGTCGACGGCGAGACGACGATCACTGAAAGCACGGCAATCGCGCAATATCTCGGCGCAAAATACGCGCCGGATCTCATCCCGGCTACCGACGCCCCGAATTTCGCCACTTACCTGCAATGGCTCAACTATGCCGAAGGCATGATCATGCCGCCCATCAATAATTATGTCGTCGAGACGATCCTGTTGCCGCCGGAACGCCGCAACGAGGAAATCGCGGCGCGCTCGCTCAAACTTCTCAACCGCACGCTCGGTGCCGTCGAGGAACAGTTGACGGCACGCGAGTTCCTCGCCGATACGTTTACCATCGCCGACACCGTCACCGGCCATGCCGTGATCGTATCGCGCCGTCTCGGCGCGGATTTCAGCGACCGCCCGAATCTCGCGGCGTATGCCGATCGACTCGAAGCGCGCGACGCATTCAAGACCGCAGATTCGATCTGATTCAAGGAGCGGGCCGACACGCGGCGGGAAACGCGGACAGGGAACCGGACGGCAACGGCGCCACGCACGGGGTCTGTTCGTTCAATCCCGGGCGCAAACACGACTGCCTGACATGAAACTTTCATCCGGGCGCTGCACAATTGCGCGGGGAATTGCAAAGGGTCCGCAATGAGTACGCGTATAGGCATCAATGGCTTCGGCCGTATGGGCAGGCTCGCCCTGCGCGCCGGCTGGGACGAGGCTGAAATCGAATTCTGCCGTATCAATGAAATCGCATGTCCTGCCGCGACTTCGGCGCACCTGCTGAAATTCGATTCCGTGCACGGAATCTGGCCCACGGATTGCTCGGCACCGGACGAAGGTACACTGCTCATCGACGATAAACCGCTGGCTTACTCGAGCAAGCCGGCGATCGGGACGACGGACTGGTCGGATTGCGACATCGTGATCGAGGCAACCGGCAAGCACCACAAATCGGCCGAGGCCCTGGACGCCTATTTCGAGTGCGGCGTGAGCAAAGTGCTCGTGGCAGCGCCCACGCAAGGGGCGCTGAATCTGGTCTACGGTGTCAATCATCAGCGCTACGATCATGCGCGGCATCATCTCGTAACGGCCGCGTCATGCACGACGAACTGCCTTGCACCTGTGGTGAAGGTGATGCACGAACAAATCGGCATCGTCCACGGTTGCATGACCACGATCCACGACATTACGAACACCCAGACCATCGTCGACAAGGGGCACAAGGATTTGCGCCGCGCGCGTGCGTGCGGCCAATCCCTGATCCCGACCACGACCGGGTCGGCGAAAGCAATCACCGCAATCTTTCCCGAGCTCGAAGGTCGCTTGAATGGCCACGCCGTCCGCGTGCCATTGCTCAACGCCTCTTTAACGGACTTCGTCTTCGAGGCCGCGCGTCCGGTCAGCGCCGAAGAGGTCAACGCCTTGCTGCGGTCCGCGGCCGAGGGCGAACTCGCGGGGATTCTTGGTTACGAGGAGCGCCCGCTCGTGTCGGTGGATTACCTCAATGATCCGCGATCATCGATCGTGGATGCGCCGGCGACGATGGTCGTGGACGACACCCAGGTGAAGATCCTCGCGTGGTACGACAACGAGTGGGGCTACGTCTGTCGGCTGATCGATATCGCGAAACTCCTCGCCGCGAGTCTGTGACGAACGTATGGATGCGAGTCTGCGCAACTACCTGATTGTTACCGCGGGCTACTGGGCGTTCACGATCACCGATGGCGCCATCCGCATGCTCGTGGTGCTGTATTTCCACCTGCTCGGATATTCGCCACTGGAAGTGGCGATGCTGTTCCTGTTCTACGAGTTCTTCGGCATTGTCACGAACCTTGTCGGCGGCTGGCTCGGCGCGCGGATTGGACTGAACGTGATCATGCATGTCGGTATGGGGCTGCAGGTGGTGGCGCTGACGATGCTGACGGTACCGGACGCCTGGTTGTCCGTTGCCTATGTCATGACCGCGCAGGCGCTGTCCGGAATTGCCAAGGATCTGAACAAGATGTCGGCCAAGGCCAGCGTAAAAGCGCTGGCGGGCGACAGCGGCGATGCCGGTTTATTCAAGTGGGTCGCGGTGCTCACCGGCTCGAAGAACGCGCTCAAGGGCGTCGGCTTTTTTGTCGGTGCCGCGCTGCTCGACCACGTGGGTTTTCGCGGCGCGCTCGCAACCCTGGCGGGCATGCTTGCGGTCGTGCTCCTTGCTACCGCGCTCGCGCTGCCAAGCGGGGTTGGCAAGATGAAATCCAAACCAAAGTTCACGCAGGTGTTCTCCACCCGCGCGGAAATCAACTGGCTCGCCGCCGCGCGATTCTTCCTGTTCGGATCGCGCGACGCGTGGTTCGTCGTCGGCCTGCCGGTATACCTGTACGCCACGCTCGGTTGGGGATTTACCGAAGTCGGTGGTTTTCTCGCGGCCTGGGTGATTGCCTACGGGGTGATTCAGGCCAGCGCACCGGCACTGTTGCGGCGAAAGCGTGACGGCGCCATACCCGGCGGCAACGCGGCCAGAGGCTGGGGTGTCGTACTCTGCCTCGTCCCGGCCGGGATCGCGCTCGGCTTGCAGTACGATCTCCCGCCCGTCCTCGTCGTCTGCGGCGGCCTCGCGCTGTTCGGGATCCTGTTTGCGATTAATTCCGCGCTGCATTCCTATCTCATCCTCGCCTACTCGGATCTGGACCGGGTGGCCATGAACGTCGGTTTCTACTACATGGCCAATGCCGGCGGCCGCTTGACCGGCACGGTGATCTCCGGCTGGGCTTATCAGACCCACGGACTGGAAGGCTGCTTGTGGTGGTCCGCTGCTTTCGTCGCCGTCGCCGTCGCACTGTCATTACCGCTGCCGGAAATCAGGCCCGCCCACGCGCCGGCGACCCCGGCGCAACGCTGACAGCAACCGTCGTTGCTTGTCTGGTTTGAAGGGATTGACATACATACCAATTAATCTGTATGTTTCGCCCATGCCGCGACCAACGAAACAAGAGCCCGAACGGGGCGACGCCCGCACGCGACTGCTGGAAGCCGCGCGCGACGTCATTCGCACGAAAGGATTCACCGCCACCACAGTGAGCGATCTGTGTGCCGCCGCCGGGGTAACGTCCGGCGCGTTCTTTCACAATTTCAAGAGCAAGGAAGCGCTCGGCGTGGCGGCGGCGGATTACTGGTCGCAGACAACCGAGGCACTGTTTTGCGCTGCGCCCTATCACGATCATGCCGATCCACTCGACCGGATCCTCGCCTACATCGACTTTCGCAGCGCCATCATCGACGGCGATATCGCGCAGTTCACCTGCCTCGCCGGCACGCTGGCGCAGGAGGTATATGCAACGTCCCCGGACATACGCACCGCGTGCGCCGACAGCATTCTGGGTCACGCCGCAACGCTCGAGCCCGACATCGAGGCGGCGATGAAATCGCACGGGGCCGAACCGGGCTGGACGGCAGCCAGTCTCGCGCGACATACCCAGGCAGTGCTGCAGGGCGCGTTTGTGCTCGCGAAAGCAACCGGCGATCGCCGCGTCGCGCGCGAAAGCGTCGACCACCTTCGGCGCTACGTGGAGCTGCTGTTCAGTTCCGGGCGCGCGCACGGCGCGTCGTCATGACCGACAGCAGCCAGCTCACCGCTGCTGAACAGCAGTTTTGTACCGGGATCCGACGATCACGTCGCGCACACCGTCGCAACCGTCTTGCTGCTATCGATCCCGCCCCGAAGCTCGCATTGCGACACGAGACAAGGCAACACCGTGTCGCCAATTCACAAGGAAACCCGCCATGCCAGCGAATACTCACGAACTGATCCTCGAACGGATCATCGACGCGTCCGTCACAAACCTGTGGCGCTGCTGGACGGAGCCGGGGCTCCTGCAACAGTGGTTTTGCCCGCACCCCTGGACCGTCTCCGATCCGATAATCGACGCGCAACCCGGCGGAGAATTCTCTGCCATCATGCACGGTCCCGAGGGCGAGGAATTCCCGACCACGGGGGTCTTTCTCGCCGTCGAACCCGGCCGGCGCCTCGTCACGACGGATGCGTTCCTGCCCGGTTGGGTGCCGTCGGCGCGTGCTTTCATGACCACGGAAGTGAGCTTTGTCGAAACCGCCGACAACAAGACGCAATACACGGCAATAGCCCGTCACTGGACAGCCGAAGCCAGGGCCGAGCATGAGGCGATGGGCTTCCATGACGGTTGGGGCAAAGCCACCGATCAGCTCGCGGCGCTCGCGAGGTCGCTTTGAATGCGCGCTACTTTTTCCGTCGCACATAACACGCTTGCGGCGCCGCCCGACAAACACTGCACAAACCGGTGGGGTTTGCCGGATCCGAAATCACCGCCTGAACCCCGAGTGCAAGCGTGGACGCACAAACCCTTGGAACCACTACGCGCACTGCAGCGAGACGCGCACGCAAGCGCGCTCAATTCACAACAAATGTTCATCAACAGGGCTTTGACGCAAGCGTTCGCGGTTTAGCCCCCTTTCAGGAGTGAATATCATGACGGAACTCGTGACCTGTCTGTGGTTCGACCACGGCGAAGCCGCGAGGGCAGCGGAATTCTACGCGGCCACGTTTCCCGACAGTCGGCTCACGCGGGTGAATACCGCGCCCGGTGATTTTCCCGGCGGCGTGGCCGGCAGTGAATTGACGGTCGAGTTTACGGTCCTCGGGCGCAGGTTCATCGGCCTGAACGGCGGACCGCACATACAGCCAAACGCGGCCGTGAGTTTTATGGTCCTCACCGCGGATCAGCAAGAAACCGACCACTACTGGAACACGATCGTGGGTAACGGCGGGGCCGAGAATGCGTGCGGCTGGTGTCAGGACCGATGGGGTCATTCATGGCAGATTACGCCGCGCCGCTTGCTTGAATTAACGACGAGTGCCGACCGTGCGGAGGCGAAGCGCGCATTCGACGCGATGATGACAATGATGAAGATCGATATCGCGGCACTCGAAGCCGCGGTCCGTGATCAATCGTGATCCGGGAGCAGCATAAGGAGCACACACATGAGCTACATTGACGGTTTCGTGATCGCCGTACCGACGGCGAACAAACAGCAGTTCATCGATCACGCCAGGAACGCCGACGGCGTATTCATCGACCTCGGCGCAACCCGCATCCTCGAATGCTGGGGAGACGATGTGCATGACGGTGAGCTCACGGATTTTCGCCGGGCCGTACAGGCAACTGAGGACGAAACGGTGGTCTTCTCGTGGGTTGAATGGCCGGATAAAGCCACGCGCGACGCCGCCATGGCAACAATGATGGCGTGGATGAACGATCCGGAAAAAGGCGACCCGCGCATGGACCCGGCGAAGAACCCGATGCCTTTCGACGGCAAGCGCCTGATCTTCGGCGGCTTCACCCCGGTTGTCACCCTGGAGCAATAGCGAGAAATAACGATGGCAAATTTTCAGGGTGATTTCATCTGGTACGAATTACTGACCACCGATGCGGCGGCTGCGCAAGCGTTCTACGCCGACGTCATCGGCTGGACCGCGACGGACTCGGGTCAGCCGGGTATCGACTACCGCATCCTCGCATCTGCCGAAGGCAATCTCGGCGGGCTCATGCAGATCACGAACGATATGGCATCCGCCGGCGCGCGCCCGGTCTGGCTCGGCTACATCGCCGTCGACGACGTCGATGCAACCGTCGCAGCGATCACCGCGGGTGGTGGCGCAATCCAGATGTCACCGATGGAGATCCCGGCCGTTGGTCGTATCGCGATGGCGACGGATCCGCAGGGCGCGCCGTTCTACGTGATGCGCGGCGCGAGCGACGAGGAAAGCCACGCGTTCGCTTACGACCGCCCACGGCTCGGCCATTGCGCCTGGAATGAACTCGCAACGTCCGATCGTGCCGGCGCGATGCGGTTCTATGGCGATTTGTTCGGCTGGAAAAAGGACGGCGAAATGGACATGGGGCCGCTGGGCGCGTACGAGTTCCTCCGCCGCGGTGCGATCGAAGGCATCTTCGCCGGGGTCATGACCCGCCCGCGGGAAATGCCGGTATCACTGTGGAGCTACTACTTCCGCGTCGCTGATATCGACACCGCCATCGAGCGCACGAACGCCGGCGGCGGTCAGCTCATCGTCGGCCCGATGGAAATTCCCGGCGGCGAGTTCAGTGTCAACGCACTCGACCCGCAGGGGGCAATGTTCGCATTCGTGGGCCCGCGCGCTTGAGTGCATGCGCTGACGGTGACTACCCCGTCAGCGCACGCTGCCAGTAAACCCCTTTCCGTCCGCTTACCCGGCTCGGCGCGTCGCCAGCAGGCCGAGCAGGCCACTGCCGAGGAATACCACCGCCGCGGGGATCGGCACCACGCTGACGCTGACATTGTCGAGACTGCCCGTGTCCGACCCATTGATGTACTCGCCGCGAATGCGCAGGCGATCGAGCGAACTCAAAACAGTCAGCAGATCGCCCGCGGTGGCCGTTGCTCCGCCGTTCATCCAGCTCTCGCTCTCATCGAGACGAACGCTGTAAGACACCCACTCGCCAACGGGCAGCGGGTTCGCGAGCGTGTCGAGCGTTAGTTCAATGCCGCCGCCATTGAGAATCACATCGTCTCTGCTGATTTGCGCCCCTGAGCCCACTTGCTTCAGATCGAACTGGAGTAACTCGCCGTAAGCACCGGAGAGGTCGCCGAGAAATTTCCCCGGCGCCTGGAAATACCAGATGCCGCCCGACACGCTGTCGTCGGCTTCGATGTGGCCGCCCGGATTACCGCCGGCGGCAAGAAATGTCGGCAGACCCGACGTTGCATCACCGCTGATGATCCAGCCGTCCGCACTACTGTCGAACGTACTGGCAACAACGGCGGCCGCGGCGGTGCCGCCGTGCGTCACCAGCGCCGCGAGCGCGATAAGGTTAAAAGTGCGGCCCAATACATTACGCATCATCTTCATCTCCAATTCGAGTGTTAAAGGCTGGCTCGCTGCGCCCCGGGCAGCGGACCGTCGCCTACCTTAACGAATGGGCGACGGGCTTGTCCGGCAAGATTACCCGAATACGATGATTGCCCGCGGCCGCATCGCGGTTGTGGCATCGGCCCCGGGCTGTCGGTCTCTCCCCGCCGCGTCGCGGGGCGGTACTGCACCCGGCATGCATGAGTGCCTGGGCACAGCCGCGCATGCACCCCGCGCGAGGTAGCGGAACAGTGACGCTATGCCAACACGCGCGCGCTGCGCGCCAGAACCGCTCGCCGCCTCGGACAGTGGCGCGGATCTTGCACCTCTTCTTACATAGCGGCGCCGACGATTGAACATCGCGGCCGGCCGCCGACGGCACAACGCGATGGCGGAGCTGCACCAGACTCGTCCTCGCGCCCGCAATAACAACACAGGAGAAGCGAAATCATGACTCTCATCGATATTCTCGACGACGCGCGAGCACGCGGCTTCAGTCACAATCTGGCCTACGACGACAACGAGCTCGTCTGTGCAGAACTTGGTAAACATTACGATGCCGCGAACAGTTTCATCGTCGATTCGAAATCTGCCGATGCAGGCACCGACCCTGGCGACGATGTCACAGTTTATTTTATCGAGACCGGCGAGGGCGACCGTGGCTATATTATCGTTCCGGCGTCAATCTACGCGGAGCCCGCGAAGGCGGCGTTTATCGATCGACTGAAAACGAAGCCGAAACCGAACGCCGACACCGCTGCACCGTAACGGTTTTCGCCAACCAGGACCGGGCCCGGCGATCGGTAACGGCCCAATCTCCGCCAAGCCGAACCGAAGGGCCTGCCAGACGCCCTTCACCGCCCCGGGCCGAGGCCCCGCACAGTGGTGCTTGCAGGCACCGCAGCAGCCCAGAGCGCTCCCCGGCGCCAGCCAGGCCGGTGTACTCGCCGGTGGCAATGCACTCGTCGCGCGATGTTCACAACGCGGCGGCGCCATGCCACGCCGCTTGCGACGCCGGCACCGGTTGTGGAATTATTTCCGCGTCAACCGAGGAGGACCTCTGTATGTATACACGTGTTTCGAAAGTTCCGGCCGACAAGGTCGACGACGGCATTCGCGATCTGATGGACGCCTCTGAACAGGCGCTCGGCGGCTCCGAATGGATCCAGGTGATGGCGCAATCCCCTGATTTGTACAAAGACTTTGCGCGTTTTTATTACGACCACATCATGGTGGATCGCGAAGGCCTCGACATCCGGCTGACTGAACTGGTCCGCCACCGGGTGGCAACACACAACGCGTGCTATTTGTGACGCGGCGTCGTGTATCCCTCGGCGAGGGATCAAGGCGTGACCGACGACCTCATTACTTCTCTGCGTAACGATCCGCAAGGCGACGACCGCTTCAGCGACCGCGAAAAAGCCGCGTTCCGCTATGTCGACATCCTCGCGGGTGATCACCACCAGGCCACCGACGCACTGTACGACGATCTCAGAGCACACTTCACGGAGCGTCAAATCATCACGCTTGGCTGGCGTATTTCCATGTTCGTGGGCTACGGGCGGTTGCTCGCAACCCTCGGTATGGACACTGTCGGCGAGGCGTGTGCATTGCCGCGAGCCTCGGCTGGCTGACGTATTATGGGGACGCAACGTTTGAATCCGGCGTCGCGCTGATTACCGCGAAGCCCGGGCCGTTCTCGCCCGCACACCACGCGCGTGCGTCCCCTGCTCTTCTCCCTGCGCGGCATGGCCCGCACGCGCTTCGCGGGATAACAACCCTGTAAGCCCGGCCAGGCGCAACCATTGTGTGTCCACGCCTGCAGTCAGCGGAATCAGCGAAATCTGGTTGCCGCCCATGTCCGGCATACCGATATCAGGCAATACGACTTCCGGCTCAAACCACCGCGCGATATCGGGCGCGCCGCGACCGTCGTTCGCCACCTCGACAGTACAGTGCATCGCTGCCATCAACCTGCCCATCGCACGGGTGAATCTTGAGCAAGTTCAGCGCGCTGCGGATCGGCGCCAGGGGGTTACGCAACTCATGTGCGAGCGTGGCCAGGAATTCATCCTTGCGCTTGGCCGCCTCGCGCAGGGCGTCAATCGCTTCGCGCAGGGCGTCAATCGCTTCGCGCTCGGTCGTGAGGTTCACCCCAACGCCGGGAAAGCGGACAGGTTCATCCTGTTCGTCGAAGAACACGCGCCCGCACAAACTTACCCAGCGGATGGAGCCGTCGCTTTGTACGAGGCGATATTCCTCAGCGTCATTTATGCACTCAAGAACGTCCATGCGGGGTAACCTGCAAAAAGAGCGATTCCGGTTCCCCCGTCTCACGTTCACGCGAGGTCGGGGCAAGCGGAAACCGCGGCAGGTCAACGCGCGAATCGACGGGGTCGAAACCCGCCCATCGGCCGGATTCGTCGGCCACGATCGCGGTTTTTCGGCACCTCAGGAAATCAGTGTCGCTCAATCCCGCGAGCGCGGCGTCGCAACGCGCCCCGACAACCAGTCGCGCAGCGACCGCGCGGAATTCTGGTCGATCTTAAGCCGTAAAGACACGTACGGTCCGCGTTGCAGATACTGACCGGCGGCGAAATCCTCGTCGTCAAAGCCGCTGACGTTATAGCCGGCAACGATCCACGTGTTGTCGATCGGACTGAAGCCCACTGACGCGCCGAGCGAGTAATCCATGGTGCCGGTTTTCCATGAACGCAGAACGTCGCCGTGGATACCGATGTCAACGCGCGGTGAGAGATCGTGGCGCATTTCCATACCGGCGAGCGTGGTGACGGCGGTCGCCTCGATCGTTTCGAACACATCATGCGCGAGCTTCGCGCCGAGGCGTCCGGCGATCGAGGTGTGCTCGCGCCACTGGTATTGCGCGTGCGTGTTGGCGACAAATTTGTACGTTTTGTTGCTCTCGCCGGTGCGATCGCGGCGTTCATACGAGAAGTCGCCGCGGTTGAGTACGAGCCAGCGCGACAACGAAGGGCGCCACGCGAGACCGAGGCTCAACTCGCCGTCTACGTCGCGCTCGCCATTCGCGCGTGCTTCGAGGTAAGTATCGAAATTGCCACTGTAGGCAACACCATCGGTCAGCTCGCGATACATGCCCAGGCCCACGCTGGCGCGATCGCTGCGATCGCTCATGCGTAACTCCCAACGGGAGAACGCGAGCAGATTGTCCAGGCGGTAATTGACGCCGGCCGACAGCGCGGAATAATCCGCATCCTCATCCAGCGTCCCGGACGCGGGCGGCACGTTGATATTCAGCGGGATGTAGTTGTTTTCGCTGATTGTGGTCGAGCGGTCGATCGATGCGTCCACGCTCCACCGCTCGTTGAGTTGCCAGCGTTGTATAAAACCCGAGTTCGAAAAGATGCGGTCGCCCGAGTCACTGATCGCGCGGCCGATCGAACTCGTCGCCTGGGCGCCGCGCCATGGCGTGCTGCGGGTGCCGATCCGCGTGTCGTGCGTGTCGCGTTCGGCCCCTGCGGTGAGTTCGTGCTCGGCGAAAAACGTGAGCGCATCGCTGAAGCGATAATCGGCCCCGCCGAGAACCCGGGTCGGGTAGTCCGGATTGTCGTTCTTGCCGGCAACGCTGATTTCGCTCGATAAACGCAACAGCACACGGTCCGAGAATATCGAACGGCTGCCGCCCGCCAGTGCGTTCACCGACAAACCCGGATCCTCACCGTCACCGGCGTCACGCGCCCACCGCAACCCGCTGTAGAGATTGCCGCGTTCGAGGCGGTAGTTGGCGCGCGCTTCGACGACTTCGCGGTAGCGTTCTGTTTCGAGTCCCCGCTGTCGAAATGCCTCGAGATCCAGGCGCCATTTTTCGTCGAGCGCGTACTCGAGCTCGCCCCCGAATTTCTCGGTACCACTTTCCGAACCGCGCTGCTGCCCCACCCCGAATGACTCACTTTGACGACGGAAATACGCGCGCGCGTCGAGCTTTCCGTCGCTGCGTTCGGCTTCCACGAGGTACGCCGTACCGTGTTCGCGGCCACCGGTGGCTTCCTTCCCGGACCGTGCCGCCTCGGCACGTATCGTCGTATGGATGTCGGGCCGGTAGGTGATATCCACCGCTTGCAGATCGGCCTGATTGCCCGTCGCCCCTTCATAGATCCCGCTCACCCCGGCTTCCAGACGATTTTCCAGGAGATGCGCCGCAACCCGGCCACCGGCAACAATGTCGTTGTTGCGCGATCCGCCGGATTCGTAATCGACGACGATGAACACCGGGTTGAAATCGAAATCCCGGGTCGGGACCGGCTGCTTGAAGAAGATCGTACCGTCGCGGTAATCAATGCTGTAGTCGATATAGCGCGTAAGGTGCTGTGCTCTGATGACACGCTCGGGATGAAACCGATCGCGGGTTTCCAGCGTAATTTTCTCCGAGTTCGTAACAAGGTCCCGCGCCGATAAGGCATACAGGCCGGACGTACCGTCGCCGCGTATTTCGTCCTTGACGAATTGATTGTCGGTATGGGCGCCGAACACGCTGTAAGAAACGTTCTTGCCCCGGTAGCCGGATTTCACGCCGTGCAGGCTGCGGTTGTAGCGCGCGAGTTCGGTAATCGTCAGCCCCGTTTCGTAATCACCGAGTACGGCGAAAAACGTTTCGCGTTCGAGGCGTACATACAATTTTCCGGCGCTCGGCGCATGCGTGCGTTGTTCTGAAGCATCCGCGTAAACGGAATAGTATTCGTCGGGATCAATTTGCTGGCGCAATGAATCGGACGCTTCGCCGGTCTTGCGCGCCGAATCGTAAGCGAGCGTTAACAGCCATTTACCGCGGATCCGGCCGCGGGCGAAGAACGCCACCCGTCCGTCCGCGTCATAGCCCTCGCTCATCCCGGGTGGCAGTTGTTCAACATGATCGGACAGTTTCCGATGGGCCAGCGTACCTTCGGCAAGACCCACGAGTATCCAGTCCCGCACGGGGGTCGCCATCCACGTGCGGACCTCGCGTTCGATCGTCTCGTCCAGACTCAGCGCGGCGACGATCTCTCCGGATTCATTCGTCGGCTCGATATGCAGATAGGCGATACCGTCGTCGCCGACCCGGTAGGCGGGTCGCTCGTCCGGAATGATGTTGAGCGCGCGGCGAGCGTCCTCATCCATGGAACGATAGGGACGGTAAGGCGGCTCGAGCGAGTAATGCCCGCCGATACCCGCGCGGGCCGGGTAACCATCCTTGTCACGCAAGCGTACCGCCACCCGCGACAGGGTGCGGCCGTCGGCAACCAGGGTGGACAGCTCGGGGACAAGTTCAACCGTGATCGGCGCAGTTGAGTAATGAATGATGTGTTCGCTCGTACTCACGACGCGCTTGTCCCGGTCGAGCAGGCGAACGCTCACCACATTGTCGCCGTCGATCAAATCGACGCCACGCCAGTGACTCAACGCTGCCGTACGCAACGGATTCGTCCACGTCGTATCGAAATTCAGGGCACCGACATCTTTTCCGTTAACCTGCAGTTCCGGCCGTTGCCCCGGGGCATGTTTGATCAGTATGTGCGTCGAGGGGATCGGCGGACTGCGTTCGGTATCCGGATAGACAAACTCGTATTCCGGTCCCTGGGTCTGCAACCAGTCGCGGTTAAAGGCGGGCAACGACGCGACGAAACCTTCGTCGCTTGGTGCAGATTCAGCCGGCGCCGCCGCCGTGGCGCCGGGCTTGATGATCGTTTCGACATGGAAATCCGCCCGCCACGGTGCCGCGCCAGAGGACTGGACGAATTGTGAGTAGCCGTCGCCGGTGCGGGTATTGTCGAGGCACGGCACCACGCGGAATTGTTCGTCGATCGTCGTCGGATCGAGTTGCACCACGTGAGTACCGGGTCGCACGCCTTCAAAATGGTAGCGGCCATCGGTATCGCTTACGACATAAGTGCCGTCTTCGAGGTAAATGCCGACCCCGCCAAGACCCTGTTCGTCGCTGGCCGGATCGCCGTCACAACTGTCAACGACGACCCGTCCGAGGATCAGAGTGCGATCGCGGAACAGATCATCGGTAACCGTGATCGTGGCGCTCGCAACGTTCGAGGACAAGCCGGTCGATGTACTTGCGAATGCCGTGTTCACGGCTTCACCGGTCTTGCTGCCCGCGGCCGCCTCGGCAACGTAACGCACGGTTGTGCTCGTTCCGGCCGGTACATCGCCAATCCGTATGCGGACAATCCGACCGTCGATATCGACGAGCCCGGGCGCAGGCTCATTCCCGTCGATCCGGATACTGCTCTCGCGCACGCGGAAACCCTGCGGCAGATTGTCGGTGACCACGACGTCATCGAGGTCACGGTTCGGATCCGCACCGCTGACGTTGATCACGTACTCGACGAGATCGCCAATGCTCATCGTGGTTTTGCTTGCACGCTTCGTGACAAACGGCGTGCCATCGATCGGATCGAGCGGGATATCGATTTCGAGCGCCGGACCGGGATTAACGACGAAAATCTCACCGCGTGATCCGAGTACGATTTCAAATGGCGCGCTGAACAATGCCTGCAACTCATCGTTGCCCACCACCGAGGGATGGCGGTAACCGGGCGGAGGCACAACAACGAGCCGGTACCGGCCTGGCGCAACGAACGGAAAGCGATACTCGCCCGGGCCGAGGTCAAACCGATTACCCACGGCGTCCACAACCGTCCCACCACTCGTAACGGTCGATGGATAGCCGGACACACCGTCGTCCGAGAACACCTGGGCAGGCAGGCCGGTGTCCTCGCTGATCAGCGTAACGACAGCGCCGTCGATCATGGCGCCCGTGACACTGTCGAAAACGCGCCCGAACGGATCGACGATTATCGCGGCACTGACATCATCACCGGGGTCGGTCGGATCGGTGTACTCGATCGTAACCTCGGTATTGAGACCAATATTCAGTCCGCATGCGTCCAGCAGCGCGTAACCGGTGAACACGCCAGTGTTCACGCCGGTCTCACGGATCAGTATCTCGACCCGCTGACCCGTCGTCCCCACATTGAGGAATACCGCCACGGTATCGATAACGAGCGGATCCGGGTTTGCGTTGAAATCGGTCACACGAAAGAAAATCGGATCCGTGCGCTTCACGACGCGCGTCGTCTGGAGTTCAACCGGTCCCGGCACCTCAAGTGCGAACCCGGCCGTCGTCACGGTCGAGCCAAGCGTCACATAAGGTCCGTTAACGGGACCGCATTGCGATGTCGATACCGGAACGGTCTCCGCTTCAGGCGAGTCTCCCGCGTGCTGCATGATCTCCATGCGCGCCGCAACGGGCGGGCTGACGTTATACGCGACGGCGTTGGACTGGAACGTGATCAGCGGCCCGCCGTTCGGACGCATGCGACCGTCGGCGATATTGATGACCGCGTAGGCGGACACCTCGGAGACAAAGCAGGCAGCAAGCCACAGCACAATGATGCTGCGGCTCACTGCATACAATCGGGGTGGCATTGTCCGCAACATCCGCCCGGCTAAACGCCGGGCTCCGAGCATCGGTTACTGGATTTCGACGCGGAACTGCACCGTCGCCAACTCGCCCGGGCTGAGATCGATCCCGCCCACGGTTACGGCATTGGCAGTTGTGCCGTTGAAATCGCCGACATCGGCATCGAGGATGTTCGTCAATGCGAGCGCCGCGCCAGCGTTGATATTCGGCGCGGTTACGAGGCATCCGCAGGGCACGCTCGGGCACGTACCGTGACCGTTATACCCATCGAAGACGAACGCGAGCGTTCCCGCCACGAGCTCGCTCGTGAGCAGATCCGTTAGCGTGATACTCGTTGCCGCCTGTGCAGCACCAGCATCGTTCTCCACGGTGATCGTGTATTCGAGAATCGCGCCGGGAATCGACTGCGGATTCGTCGTGCCATTTATCGGGTCGGAAAGCACGCTGACAGCTTTCGCCACCGTCACCGGCGACACCTGCACATGGCACGCGTCGGTATCGGAGAATATGCCGTCGGGTAACAACTGATTGTCCGTGTCGCCCGCGCCATCGCCGAATACGATGTCGACACTCGCGATATCGCCGGCGCCTACGGTCGCAACCGTTTGCAATCCGATCAGCCCGTTCGTACCAGCGTTGTGCGTCGTTGCCGACAAGGTCACAGCGGCGATGTCGCCATTAATCTGAATGCCGGGAATCGCGACGACGCAGAACACCGTCCTGCTTTCGTCGGGCTCGAGTTCATCGATAAATGTCGCGAGATCAACCAGCGGCTCGTACGTGCCGTTGCCGTTCGAATCGACGAAAACCAGGATCACAGCAAGCGAGAAACTCACCGTCCCGCCCCAGGGATCGGTTGCGCTTGCCGTTGCCGTCAACGCGTAGTCCTGGGTTGTGTTCCCCGTGTTCGTCACCACATAAGACATAACCGCGACGGCCTGGCCCGGCGACACGATCGTATACGCGCCGTCCGCTTCGGCAACCACCAGGTCAACCCGGTTGTCGACGACGAACGTTGTATCGCTACCGTTACCCAGGCCGGGAACGCTGTTGCCGTTTGGTGAACTTTCCACCGGTTCCTGGGGCGTACCACCAACCTGAAAATTGATAATGGCCCGATTGTTGATCGCTGTTCCGGACAACACGCCGGCCGCGTGCGAACTCGTAGCAACGAGCCCGCTCATTATCGCGAGCGCGATAAAGAAGATGCGCTGTTTCATACCCACACTCCAAGCGACGCGGTCGCGCGCGTCCAACTGATTTTCATTTAACGACCGTCTTGAAATGGACACGGGCGGTGTCGCCAGGCGCGACCGGGTAGTTCAACGCAAACCTGATATGCGTGTAATCGCGGTTCGTCGCAATCCGGCTCGTTCCGTCCTCCTCAACCAGGGTCAAGGATTCCGCGGCATCAAAGCTGTCACCGCCATCGGCGGAAAACCGGATCTCGGCGTTCGGCGCCACTGCCGATCCGGTGACGAACTCCGTGTCCGCCGGAATCGGGTCGTCCAGAACGATTCCGGTAACCTCCTCGGCACCCTCGTTGTGGGCGGTGATGATGTAGACGACGGTATCGCCAGGAACGATGCGGTCGATATCGACCCATTCGCGTGTTGTCGAACCATCGGGCGCAGTTTTGATGACTTCCTGCTTCGCCTCGGCGACGAGGCGAACCGGGGCCGCCGCGGAGTCGGCCGCCTGGGCGGCCGACAGTGCGATACAAAGCAGCGCTGCACTCGTGAATGCTGTGAAACTATGCATGGGAATTCTCCTTACTGCAGGACCGTACGGAACGTGATCGTGTGCGAAGCGGGCGCGGTCACGTTACCGAGATCAACCGTGATTGCATTGGCAGTGGTGCCGTTAAAGTCGGCGCCATCGCCATCGGTATCCGCATCTCCGCGTGGTGCGGCATCCAGCGTGATACTGCCCGGGTCGTAGATCGTATCGGCCGGAACGGGATCGCTGATGACCAGTCCGGTCGCGACTCCGGTGCCGGTGACGTCGACGACGAGCGTATAGGTGATTACGGCGCCGGGAATAACCGTCGCGTTACCAAACGGATCGAGTACTGTTGCGCTTTTGACGATCGCAACGGAAATAGAGCTGGTCGTATAGCGGCCCTGGTCCGTACCGTCCGCGTTCGTGTTGCCAACGACTGCGTCGGTGCCGCCGTCACCCTGACCGGCGAGCGTCGTGCCGGGGGCCGATCCGGCAGCGCCGGGGTTCGTCGATTCCGCCAGGAGTTCGATGTCGCCGTTGTTGCCATCGGCCTCGGCTCCCGGGATCGAGACGACAACCCACACTTCTACCGACGCGTTTGCCGGGACATTCGCGTTCAACACCGGATCATTCGCGCCTGCGTTATGCAGAACGTCGTCCGTGCCCGGTTCGAATATGCCGTCGCCATCGTCGATATAAATGGCGGTGAATGTCGGATCGAAATCGTCACCAGCCAGAGCGTCATCAACCGTGAGGCCAAACGTTTCGATGCCGTTACCCGTGTTCGTCACGAGAAAGCGGATCGCCTGATCGGTGGCCGGGCTTGCCGTAACCACGGGGCTGGTCTGCACCGTCACCACGACGTCGATAACCTCGTCCACCGTATGCGTCAGCAAGTTACTGTCTACATTGACCGCGGCGCCGCCGGACTGGAACGTTGCCGTTGCCCGGTTGTTGATCGCGGTCCCGGCAGGGGTTCCTATCGCGAGCACGGCGGGACTGGCGCCAACGAGCAGACACCAGAAAACCAGCAAGCGGCTGAGCAGGGAACTGCCCCGGCCTTCGCGATAACCGGGCAGGGTTAGTTGTATTAAGTTCATTTACATCTCCTTGGCAGAAGCCATAACAGAGGGAAGCAAGTAATCAATCGACAACCACGAGATACTCGAGAGCGAAACTCGGTGCGTTGCCATTTACGGCACTACCAAACGTGCCGCTGGGGGATATCCGGATGTGAGTCACAGCCGAATCCGTCCCGTCAGCCGCCGCTGTCGGGACATAATCAAAACTGGTGCCGCCGTTATTGGAAAAATCGAGGCTGTCGAGCGGGTGCCCCGCGGCAAGAAACGTGTAGCTGAGGCCGGCGGCGACAACGCCATCGGTAAACAGCACCGGTCCGGAGCCCGGCGCGTCGATATCGGCAACGAGCAATCGCGTGTTCTCGGGCACGGGCTCGACGATCGTGACGGAATCCGGATCCGCGCCGCTGCCGTAGTTCGTTGCGGTCAGGCGGTAGCGCACTGTTGCCCCGGGAATCGCCTTCGGTGTGCTCGTGCCGTTCACGGGGTCTGCGTCGGCGCTAACGGTTTTACTGAGGACGATCTCGGGCGCGGCGGCGAGATCGAATTCAATCTCGAGTCGTGCCGCGCCGCTCCCGCTTTCGTATGCACGCGCATCCCGATTACCGACACCGGAAATCAGAAACGCCAGCGCACCACCGGGCACCCAATCGCCGCGGTCGACGATCTCCTGCACGATGGTGATCAACTCCGGCGTGGTCTGAGCGCTGCCTGAAGCACCGCCACTCCAGGCGGGAACGCTGTCCCAGTCCACCGTTGCGGTCGTGCGCGCGCGGTCGCTCAGATCAAAGAGGCTTGCGGCAAACGGATCGGGACTACTGCTGGCAACGCCGTCAATATTGAACGTGGCGCCGAGGATGTCCGCCGTGTCGGCGGTAAAGACAATTCGGGCCCCGGTAATATTCGCGCCCCGGGGAATGGCAATGTCGACAAAGCGCACGCCAACGATTCGGGCCACGAGGCCCGCCACCCCGAGTTGCAGGCGTAAATTGCCGGTATCAACCACACCGGCCGGCAAGGTCTGTTCGGCGTCGTCGTTGCCGGCACCGACGAGTCGGGAAAAACTATCGGCAGCAGCGACGTTTGCCAGGCCGGCGAGCAACGCCACCACGGCGGTCAAGCGTAACGAACGGGGCTGGACTGGCAAACTCGAAACAGCGGCACGTGGCGGCATTGTTAGCTCCGGCCGGGATACGCAAGGCGTCTCCCCGGCCGCTGCATGAGCTGGCTGGTTCGGCGCCTAGTTAACGGTCCGCGGCGATAAGTCGATCACAGAGGTCAATGTAAGAAAGCAAACGGTTGTTCTTGCACGTGGTATCGACCGCCGAAGCGCGAACTTTAGGTGCCTGTCACAAAAACTTTAAACACGAAGACGACGCGATACCTTGATCTCGACCTCCAATTACGCTAGGCCCGCGCAAGCGGAGCGGGGACAGGCGGCAACGCCTCGAAGCATTGCGGCCGGGTGGCCGTGTCCCGTTCAAGCAGCACCACCGCTTGCGGCACGCAAGCGGGTGCCACGGTTTCAATTCGTGTACTGCCACGCAGGCAACGGCCGCCGTCGAACGATGCGGATGAGCGGCACACGCCACCTCCTCCAGGTGCCGATTGCGCGCAATCCTTGCGGTGCAAACATGGCCCAAGCCGATGCCAATACGGCGATGCGCCCGCAGTGCAGTGCGCGCAGCTTGTACTGTATCCACAGGATTACCATCGCCGGCGGACCCGGGTGCTTACACTGCGGTCGTTGTGGGGGGGGTAACGATCACGGGCAATCCGATCCGGTCACAGACGGGCAGGATTCGCGTTAACGCTCCCGCCCGTTTGCATGACGCTGTGAGGCGACACTGTCGCGTGCGTGCGCCCCGGCCAGCGCTGCAGTGTCGTCCGACCGGTGATCCGCGGCGGGGATCAATTCGCTCTCGATCACAACATCGCGGTGCTACCCTATAGCGTCATGATCGATTCCATCGCCCTCACCGCAGACGTCCATACCTGGGCCGTCCTCGGTATTACGATCGCCGCGCTGTACAGTTTTACGCGCGCGTGGATTCCGCTGGAAACCTCTTCGCTCGCGGTTCTCGTCGTGCTCGCAACGGGGTTTGCGCTGTTCCCCTACGAGCGCGACGGACACGCGCTCGAGGTTGTCGACCTGTTCAGCGGTTTTGGTCACGAAGCTCTCGTCGCGGTTTGCGCGCTCATGATCGCCGGCCACGGGCTCGTCCGCACGGGCGCGCTCGAGCCGCTCGGCCGCATACTCGCGTCACACTGGAAATCGCATCCGCTTGTGTCGTTTCTCGCCATGCTGCTGTCGGCCGCGGTTCTGAGCGCGTTCATCAACAATACGCCGGTCGTCGTGCTGATGATCCCGGTCCTGCTTAACGTTGCTGTACGTACGGGGATCCGCACTGCATCCGTGCTGATGCCAATGGGTTTCGCCACCCTGCTTGGCGGCATGACCACGACGATTGGTACGTCGACGAATCTGCTCGTCGTCAGCGTCGCGGCGGATCTCGGCGTTGAACGTTTCAGCATGTTCTATTTCGCGCTGCCCGCGGCGATCGCCGGCGCCATCGGCCTTGTCTACCTCGCGGTAATCGCTCCCCGGCTCATTCCGGATCGCAAACCGATCATGCTGGAGGAATCACCGCGCGTGTTCAGCGCTCAGCTGAGCATTCCGGCCGACAGCTTCGCCGATGGCAAGACCGTGTCGGCGGTGCTGGACAAGACCGGTGGGCGCATTCAGATCAAACGGATCCGCAAGAGCGAGAACGCATACTCCGTCACCCTGCCGGACGCGGTACTGAACGCAGGCGATCGACTCATGGTGACCGATACCCCGTCACGCCTGAAGGAATTCGAGCAGGAACTCGGCGCCACCCTGTATCGCGGCGACGAGCCGGTGTCCGCCGATAATCCGCTCAAGGCAGAAGATCAGCAGATCGCCGAAATCGTCGTCGTCGACGGTTCACCGCTGGAGAACGCAACACTGCGCGAGATCCGCTTCGCGAATCTGTATGAGCTCGTCACGCTCGCGATCCACCGTGCCGGCTCGGTGATCGAGTCGATGCCGCGGGGGATCAGCGACGTCCGCCTGCGCAGCGGCGATGTATTGCTTGTACAGGGTGCACGCGAACAAATCAGCCGCCTCAAGCGTGAAGGCACGCTGCTCGTACTCGACGCCACGGTCGACCTGCCGTTCGGGCGGCGTGCGGGTTTTGCCGTCGCAATCATGACCGCAGTAGTGATCGCCGCCGCACTCGGCCTGTTACCGATTGCAGTCAGCGCGGTCGCCGGCGTCCTTGCGATGCTGTTACTCGGCTGCCTGTCCTGGCGCGACGTACCGCAAGCCCTGAGCATTCCCGTGATCATGATCGTCGTCGTGAGTCTTGCGCTCGGGCATGCGCTGGAACGCACCGGCGGCGCGGATCTGATTGCCAGCGCGGTTCTTTCCGTCAGTGCCGGCGCGCCGGCACCGCTCATCATCAGCGGGCTCATGCTGCTGATGGCCGCGCTCACGAACGTGCTGTCGAACAATGCCGCGGCCGTGATTGGCACACCCATCGCGGTGACCATCGCGCGCAAGCTCGAATTGCCACCGGAAGCGTTTGTACTTGCCGTGGTTTTCGGCGCGAACATGAGCTTCGCGACACCCATGGCCTATAAAACGAATCTGCTCGTGATGAATGCCGGGGGGTACACTTTCGGCGACTTCGCACGCGTCGGCATTCCCTTGAGCCTGCTGCTGTGGGCCGTGCTCAGTTACCTGCTGGCGTGGTTATACCTGCCGGGATTCTGATCCCGCCTGCGCGCCCGGGCGCTTCGTCACCGATCCGCCAGCGGCTTGCGCTGGCGGGCATGGAACGCCGCCGCCCGCTGGCGCGCGAGTGCGCGCATGTCAACCACCGGATCCCCTTCATCGACGATGTCCATTCCGATCAGCGTTTCAAGGACGTCCTCAAGACTCGCAATACCCACGGTTACCTGATCGGGCCCGATGATCGCGGCAATTTTCTCGCGTTGTGCAATAAATGCATCGAGCGCTTCCGGCAGTGCAACGCTGGCATCAAAGCGTAATATCGCACGCGCGATATCACCAACGCATCGCTCGCCGCCAATGTTCTCGAGCAGATCGTCGCGCATAACATAGCCCGTGATCCGTTCCGGGGTACCGGCGTAAATCGGAATCCGCGAAAACGGCAGCCGGCGCGCGAGTTCCTCGTCGATGGTTGCTGTGTGTTCCAGTGAACCGACGACACTGAGCGGCGTCATGACATCCTGCAGTTCAACCTCGCGAAAGCGCAGCAGGTGTTTCAATAACACCGATTCGCGCCCTTCGATCGCCCCGTCGGCCGCGCCAATCTCGGCCATCGCGGCAATTTCCTCACGACTCATCTTCGGCGCTTCCCGCGCCTGTAACATGCCGGTGATCCGTCACGACAACCACACGAGTGGCAGCAGCGCGCGGACGAGTAAGGGCAACACGGCGACGGCAACGGGG
Source organism: Gammaproteobacteria bacterium (assembly GCA_965216305.1). Taxonomy (GTDB): domain Bacteria; phylum Pseudomonadota; class Gammaproteobacteria; genus UBA11873. Next base: position 3,722,454 of record OZ244144.1, read on the forward strand.
GTCAGGCCGCGCCAGTACACGGCGCCAAGCGTTTTCGGAATGATCTCGCTGAACAACAATATGGCCAGCGTGAGCAATGCGGAGAACACACCGATCGAGGCGCTGCCGAATAGTCGCGCCGCTTCGGCGCCGGCGCCGGCCGCACCGACCGTGTGTGACACCGTATTCAGGCTCAGGATCGCGGCCAGCGGTCGCTCGATGTTGCCATGCAGTGTGGCCAGCGTGCGCCCGCGTCGCGGATGCGCCTGGCGGTAAACCGCCACGTACGCCGGGGTCAGACTTAACAGGACTGCTTCAAGGATAGAACAGATAAACGATACGCCGATCGCGAGCGCTATATAAATAATCAGGAGCATTGTGGGCCATGGCTGCCGAGTGTGTCGTCGCGCTCCAGTGTACCCCGGCGCCGGGAACAATCGGGCCCTGGCCGTGAACCGCACGCAATCGGCGCCCGGCGGAACGGTTGTACGGTTTGCGGTTCGGCATCGCACCGCCGTCGTTGACGCTTATCGCCACGACGGCTTGTCGCCGCAGCGCGATCGTGGTGCGCGTCGTTAACGCCGTCGCAGCGTGCACGAGATAGCGCAATGCGGATCGGGCCCGCATTGTCCTCGTGCGGATCGGTGGCGGCGCGCGAGCCAGCGCGGCATCGCGCGGTGCCGTCGGTCGCGGCCCGGGTCGCCCCGGAGGGGGATGCGGACGCTCAGGTGTCGCGACCGTAGTCGCGGTAAATTTCGCCAACCTGGATCCGGAACGAACTGTACCAGCGCGTATTGTTGCGCTGTGCGGCGAGGTGCGATTCGTCCGCTTTCCAGCGCTGGATGCTCGCGACATCTGGCCAGAACGAGAGCGCAATTTCCTCGCCCTCGGGGGTCGTCGCATAAACGAATTCCTCGCAACCGTATTCGGCGAGCGCCCGATCCCGTAACGCCATCGCGGTGGGCAGGTAATCGTCGCCAATGTCGGGACGGTGACGGGCGCGGAAGATCACAACGTGTGATGAGCTTGTCGACGTCATGTTTGCACTCTCCTTGAAAGGTTCAGCGTAAGCGAGACTAAAACCGTGCTTCAAATCATGAAACACCCACCTTGATGGACCCGGTACCGTTCCCCTCCCAAGTTAATAGATATGGGAGGGGAAGGGACAGGGATGGGGTGTAGAGAGCGATCCCGGTCCCGAAGTCGTCGGATCTCAAGTTTGTGCACACCTGTTTAGCGGAAACCGCGCTGCGCAGCGAATACCTGCGAGGTAATGCGCTGCCCGGGACTTCCCTGCACCACTGGCTGTCGCGAGCGCGGGACCGGTAGCAATACCCGGCCGCACGATCGTGTTCAACCAGGACCGAGATGATCTGCAAGGTTGCGCGCAACGCGTAAACCGAGCGCAAGGAAACAGCCTCGAATGGGGTTACCGCGCGAGGCACCGCTCCTTGAACAGCGACAAGCCGCCACCGTGACGGGTAGCACACAGCCGGCGTTCAGCAGCGGTAATCGACATCCGGAATTGCGCCCTCAATCGTCCTTCAGCAAATGGCTTGACAGTTCCGGCAATGTCGATATTATTAATGCGAATCGTTCTCATTCTCATTATTATCAATATTCACAATGCTTATCGACGCCATCGAGTTACTCGTTATCGGCGGACCCGTGGTATTCATCCTCGGCCTGTTCTCCATCGTCGCCCTCACCGTTATCGTCGCCAAGTGCTGGCAGTGGTGGCAGCTGCGTCCCGCGCGTGCGGGCACGGTAAGCGCCGCGCTCGAGCATCTCGAACACGGCGAACGCCCGCGCGCCCTGTTGCTCGTGAATGGGCAGGCCAATCCGCGCGCACATTTGCTCGCGCGGACCCTGCGCCTGCTCGACGAAAACGAACTCGACAACGAAGCGCTGCGCGAGGAAACGCTGCGCGGCGCACGCGCGGCGGTCGCTGATCTCGCCAGCCACCTGCGGATCCTCGAAATCATCGCGAGCCTTGCCCCCTTGCTCGGTTTGTTCGGCACGGTGCTGGGCATGATCGAAGCGTTCCAGGCGATGGAATCCGCCGGCAATGCAGTCAATCCTGCGGTGCTGTCCGGCGGTATCTGGAAAGCCTTGCTCACCACCGCCGCCGGCCTCGCCGTCGCCATTCCGGTGGCGCTCGCGCATGGCTGGTTCGAGCGCCGGGTGGAAGTTGTGGCCGCGCTGCTGCGCGATGATCTCGATCGCGTGTTCACCTCGCTCGCGCGCGCGCCGCGGACCGGCGCCCTGGCACAGGCACAACCGGCATGAGCCCGGCAGTCACCCACGATAATGTGCTTGCTTTCGTCGCCCGCCGTCGCGGCGTCAGCATTACGGCACTGATCGACGTCGTCTTTATCCTGCTCCTGTTTTTCATGTTGAGTTCGAGTTTCGTACGCTGGAACACGGTGGCACTCGAAACACCGAAGCCATCCGCGGCGCCGTCAACCGCGACAAACCCGCCACTGCAACTGATCCTCGACGCGGACGGTCGTGTTCACAGTGCCGATAACGCGATCGACCCTGGAAATTTCGCAACGCTCGATGCGACGGCACTCGACGGTGATCGCGACGTGATCGTGCGACCGCGGCCGGATGTCCGGCTTGCCACCATCGTCACGGCAAGCGAAGCCTTGCTCCGCTCCGGGGCGCGCAAGGTTTCACTTGGCACGCTGGCCGTCGCGCCAGTAGCGCCGCAGGTCGAATGATGCACAGCGATCCGCATGCGGCGCCACGTCCGCGCAAAAGCATCGATGACCAGCTCGTGCCACTGATCAATATCGTCTTCCTGTTGCTGATCTTCTTCATGGTCGCGGGACAAATTACCCAACGCGACCAGCGGGTTGAACCACCGCAGTCGCTGAGCCGTAAACCGGCGCCGGAAACTCCGGCATTGCTCGTCCTCGGGCGCGACGGCATGTTGCGCATCAACGGACGTGCAATCGCGGCACCCGATCTGATGCCGGCGCTGGCCACCTATGCCGACGACACCGACATCACACTGGCCGCGGATCGCGAGGTATTGGCAGCCGATCTTGCCCCGATTCTGAGCGCGCTCGGCGGCGCCGGCTTCGACACCGTCACCCTGTACGCCCGTCAGCGGGAACAACCCTGAATGGCCCGCCTGAACTGGGGCGCCGCGTTCGCCGTCGCCGTCGGCCTGCACGCCGCGATCGCGTTCGGCTTCCTGTACCAGCCGCCGATGCCGCCGCTTGCCAGTCATGGATTCGGTGACGGCGGTGTCGTCCTTGGTCTCGCCGCGAACGACGGGCCCGCGGTGACCGGTATGGCAGCTGCAGCAGCGAACTCACCCGCAACCGAACCGGTCGCCGCCGAGCCAGCAGACCCACCAACCGCGGTGCCAACACCGACGCCGCTGCCTGCGCCCACGGTGACTGAGAAAACCGCGCCGCCCGAAGCGTCGCCACCGCCGCCGGTGCCGACGCCGACTCCGGCCCCCGTAGCGAAATCCGTCCCAGTGCCTGAACCCGCGCCCGCGGTACTCGACCCGGCGCCGGAAATGCCGGCAGCGGTCGTCACGGCAGCAACACCGCGCCCTGAACCCGATCCCGTGCCAGTGCCAGCGCCAAACCAGGCGCCGGAGGCAATGCCGCCGGCGACACCGACTCCGGCAGCGACCACCACAACGGCCACTGGTCCTGAAAATGCAGAATCGCAAGCAAGCGCGCCGCGCCGCCAGTCCGCATCGACCGACGCGGCGGGATCCGCGGACGGTACGGCGTCAGCCCGCGGTGCGAGCGGCTCCGGCCGCACGGGTCGCGGTGATCCGCGGGCGGCGCGCGACTATTTCCGCGAACTGATGGCGTGGCTCGCGCGCCACAAGGCCTATCCGGTCGCGGCAAAGAAGGCGAAACACCAGGGTGTTGTCACGCTCGAGTTCGCGATCGAACGCTCGGGAAGCGTGCTTTTTGCGCGCGTTAAAACCGGTTCCGGCTACGCCGCGCTCGATCAGGCCGCGCTGGACATGGTTGCGCGTGCAAACCCGGTCCCCGCGATCCCGGACGCGCTCGCTCGCGATCGGCTCAGTCTCGCGATTCCCATCGAATTTTCCCTCATCACCAAGTAAGCAAACCGGAGTATCAACACCATCATGTGCAGTAACCAGTCCAGGGCTGTCAGCCGTCCAGTCAGCCTGCGTCACCCGTCCCGCGCGGACAGCGCGCACCCCGCCCGCAACGCGCTCGCGCTCGGCATTTCAGCCGCACTGGCAAGCAGCGGCGCTGCCCACGCCCAGGAGGCCGAGACGATCGAGCTCGATACCCTGCAGGTTGAAGAGCGCACGATCGACACTAACCCGTATGCGGAACCGGGTGCGCCGTACAAGGCGCGCGTCTCTGGCGACCCGCGTCACGTCAAGGAACTCGCGGAAACACCGCAGACGATCACGGTGCTCACGCAAACGCAGATCCAGGAGTCGGGGCGTTCCGATCTGCGTTCTATCGTGCAGGCACAGCCGGGTATCACACTCGGCACCGGCGAGAACGGCAATGCATTCGGCGATCGCTACGTGATCCGTGGTCACGAGGCGCGCAGCGATGTGTTTGTCGATGGCTTGCGCGATCCGGGCATGACGACGCGCGAGAGTTTCGCCGTCGAGCAGATCGAAATCACCAAGGGCCCGAGTTCCACGTTTGCCGGGCGCGGCTCCACCGGCGGGGCGATCAACAGCGTGACGAAACAGGCGAGCACGGAATACGACTTCACCCGCGTCCAGGGTGGCGGCGGCACGGACGACTACCATCGCTTCAGCGTCGACAGTAACCAGAGACTTTCGGACGAGTTCGCCGCACGCGTGAACCTGCTGTACAAGTTCGAGGACGTTCCCGATCGCAACCCCGCCGATCGCAAGCGCTGGGGCGCAGCCGTGTCCGGGCTGTACGAACTGAGCGACCAACTCGAAGTCGTGGCGGACTACTATTACCTGAACGCGAAGGACGATCCCGATCTCGGTACCTATATCGTGCCAAACGGTGGCAGCCCGGTGGGCAGCATCCCGGTCTACACGCAGGACGAGGATTTTCTCAATACGGAAGTGCATACCGGTACGTTCCGCATTCGCTACGAAGCAAACGACTGGCTGAACATCCACAACGCCACGCGCTATGGCACCACGGACAACGGCTATGTCGTTACCGGCGCCCGCGGGACGACACGCGCGCCGAGCGATCCGTTCGCGCCGAATGTGCCCACCGTATCGCTGAGCACGCATCAGGGCTGGCAGGAAGTCGATTACATCGTCAACCAGACAAACCTGTTCGCCGATTTCAGGTTTCTCAACATGGACCATCAGGCCCTGTTCAGTATCGAGTACTCCGATCTCGAGGTGACGAACGGCGTCTATAACGTCACGAACAACGGCACGACGAACTGTGTAACCGCAGGTCGCGGGGGCGCGTCGCCAGGGTTCTGCCTGCTTGATGCCCGGGGTAACACGGTCTCCCAGGTAGACGATTTGTTGCAGCGGCAAGTCCAGCGCGGTCCGGTCGATGCCGATTACGACATCGAAACGATCTCGGTCGCGTTGATGGATACCATCGACATCACAGACCAGTGGTCGCTGTTTCTCGGCGTACGCCTCGACAGCTTCGACTACCGTAACGACATCGTCTCCCGCGGCGTCCCGGCCAGCTTCTCCTACTCCGACGAGCTGTGGAACGGACATGCCGGCATCGTCTACCAGTTCATACCGTCCGCGAACGTCTATTTCACCTGGAGTACGTCCGCCAACATCAATGGCGGCGAATCCGACGTCGGTGGTAGCTGCGGCTATGGCGGTTTGTGCGGCGACACCACACAGGTGCCGGCGAGCGACCCGGAAATGACGACGAACCTCGAGCTCGGCACAAAGTGGAACCTGCTCGGCGGCAAGCTGCTGGCAACGGCTGCGCTGTTCCAAATCACGAAAGACGACGTGATGGAAAGCGTCGGTGATGATTACGCAACGCTCGGTACGCTGAACACCGGCGAAAACCGGGTGCGCGGATTCGAGTTCTCGCTCGTCGGCAATATCACGCGCGAACTGAGCACGCAGTTTGGTCTCGCGATCATGGAATCGGAAGTGCGCGATTCATTCGATCGCGACACGATCGGACTGCGACTCAGCAATTTCGCGAACGACAGCCTGTTCTGGCAGTTGCGTTATCAACTCACCCCGCAAATCGCGTTCGGCACTACCGTGTCGTACTCGAGCGAGATGTATACCGGGCAACCGGACGCCGCCGCGGGCTTCGACACCACCACGAACAATTATTCCTACGAAGTTCCCGACTACACGGTACTCGATCTGTTCGCGACCTGGGATCTCACGGAGAAGGCGCAAGTGCGCGTGAACGTGGGCAATATCACCGACGAGGATTACTACCTCGCCGGCTACCGCAGTGGTGCGTTCACCTACATTGGTGATGCGCGCAATGCGCGGGTTACGTTGACGTACTCGTTCTGATCACCGCGGCCGTGCGGGGCTTGCACCAGCCCCGCATTGCCGCGACGATCGATACGTGAACAAGCCCTCATCCATTAAACCGAAACTCGATCGCATTCCGCCTGCCGTGCTCACGGCGGCGGATTACGCTCGCCTCGCCGTCGAGCACGTCCCCGAAGCGATCCGCGCCTACATCGATGGCGGCAGCGGCGATGAACGCACGCTCGCGGCAAACGTCGCCGCGTTCGCCGCGCGCCCCGTGGTCAACCGGGTATTGCGCGACCTCGCGGCCGGTAATACCGCAACCCGCGTGCTCGATACCCCACTCGCCCATCCCGTCATGCTGGCGCCGGTTGCACATCATGGCCTCGTTCACCCCGATGCCGAATGCGCTACCGCGGCGGGTGCGGCGGCGGCCGATGCGCTCATGGTCGTCAGTACCCTCGCTTCACGCTCGCTCGAAGCGGTCGCCGCGGCCGGCGACGGCCCGAAATGGTTTCAACTGTATTGGCAGGACACTCGCGCACGCACGCTCGAACTCGCCGAACGCGCCGCGCGCGCCGGTTACGGTGCCATCGTATTCACTGCTGACGCGCCCGTTGCACCGGTGCCCGAGCGCGCGCTGCGCGCCGGCTTCGCGCTGCCACCGGACCTCACGCCCGCAAACCTGCCGGCCACCCCGGCGCCGCCACGCACTCTGGCACCGGGTGCGAGTGTCGTGTTTCAGGGCTTCATGGCTGATGCGCCGCGCTGGGACGATGTTGCCTGGCTGGCGGCACGCTCGCCGCTGCCGGTGCTGCTCAAGGGCGTGTTGCATGCGGACGATGCGCTCCACGCGCTCGATGCCGGCCTCGCGGGCGTTATCGTCTCGAACCACGGCGGCCGCACCCTCGATGGCCTGCCGGCGAGTCTCGACTGCCTTGCCGCCGTGCGCGCCGCGGTGGGCCCTACCGCAACGGTGTTGCTGGACGGCGGCATCCGTCGTGGCAATGACGTGTTGATCGCGCTCGCGCTCGGCGCCGACGCGGTGCTGCTTGGACGTCCCCAATTACATGCACTCGCGGTGGCCGGCGCACTCGGTGTCGCCCACCTCGTGCGGCTGCTCCGCGAACAACTCGAACTCGCGATGGCGCTGGCCGGCTGCGCCCGGATTGCCGACATCGGTCCCCGGGTTCTGTTCGACCCGTGCAATATCGACGCGGTGACAAAGCCGTGCTGAGTGTTATCGAGTCAGTCCTGAGCCCGGCCGAAGCGGCCGATTTCTGTCGCGAACTGGCGGCGGCGACGTGGCTGGATGGCGGCGCCACCGCCGGCGATCTCGCCGCCCGGATCAAATCGAATGAGCAGATCGACGATCGCGACCCTGTTGCGCGCCGACTCAGTGACACGATCGTGCAGCGCCTCGCTCGACATGCCTTGTTCACCTCAGCCGCGTTGCCACGGCGGATCTTTCCGCCGAAATTCAACCGCTATCGCGACGGCGGCCACTACGGTACCCACGTCGACAACGCGATCATGCATCATCCCGACGACGGCACGCTGATCCGCACGGACCTGTCCGCAACCCTGTTTCTCAGTGACCCGGTTGATTACGACGGCGGCGAACTCGTCATCGAGGCCGACTACGGCGCCCAGGCGATCCGCCTCGCCGCCGGCGATCTCGTGCTCTACCCGTCGACGAGCCTGCATCAGGTTGCAGCCGTCACCCACGGTGCCCGTATCGCGGCTTTTTTCTGGATCACGAGCCTCGTACCCGACGCCACTCACCGCGCGATGCTGTTCGATCTCGATCAGAGTATTCAGGCGCTAAGCGCGCACGAGGCGGCGTCGGTCGCCGCCGAGGTAGCGCGACTGACGGCGCTGTATCACAACCTCGTGCGGCAATGGAGCGAAGTCTGATCCCGCCCGCGCTGCCGCTACCGTAACGGCTCAGCTCACCGCACCGCATCTCTTCACCGCCGCTGGCAGCACAAACCCGGGTCGCCAGCCGCCGCAGCCGGCGTCAGTTTTTTGCTCCACCCTGGTCTGCCCAGGTGCGTCGCGCCCCGACGATGTTCGTGCCGCTGTACCCGGAGTCCATTTCCATGCGCCGCCGCGCGAGGTATCCCCGTTCGGGGGGCCACGGCGCCCCGCCCTTTGCGCGATCACGATGACCAGCATTGCGGCGCCGGTGCGCAGGCGCCCACGGTCGCGAGGTATCCGCGCGGCGGCCCGTCGCATCAATGGCTTTTCAGTAATAATTTACAAAGTAAACTATTTCAACTATATCTATGTTGTCTCCATAACCGGTAACCCTTCGATGACCACGCCGCAAACCATCATTCCGGACAACGAAGCCGAGCTGCTCGTCGCCGCACTGCCAGACCCCGCGACAATCGCGAACCCCTACCCGGTTTATGAACGTCTGCGCGACGCCACACCGATCTATGGCTATCGCGATTATTCACCCGGCACCGTGCCCGGCCAGGACGAAGCGGTTTGCGCCTGGGTGTTGATGAAATATGCCGACGTCGCGGCCGCCGCCCGCGATCACGCGACGTTTTCGTCGCGCGATCCCTTGCAGGAGCAATCGTCGGCACCGACGCTCATGCTCGTGAATCACGACAACCCGGAACACAATCGCTTGCGCGCGCTCGTGAACGTGGCGTTCTCGCGCAAGGAAATCGAATTGATCAAACCGTGGATCGCCGCTCGCATCGCGGAGATGTTCGAGGCGATTGGCGAGGGTGATCTTGAAGTGGTCTCCGGCCTCACGTCCGTAATCCCGGCGCGCGTGATGATGCGTCTGCTCGGCTGTCCGGACGAGGACGCCGCGCAGTGCCGCGGCTGGGCAACAGCGTTCATGCTGTCAGCGGATCTCAGCCCCGCAGAACGCGAGGCGAGCAATGCCTCGATGGTGGCGTATTTCACGCAGACAGTGAGCGAACTCGCGCGCGATCTCGCCGCGGGCAAGCCGGCGCCAGCGGGTCTCATTGCCGCCTTGCTTACCGCCGAGGTCGATGGCGAAACGCTGACCCTCGAGGAAGTGATCCGTTTCTGCCTCACGCTCATCGTCGCCGGGGCCGAAACCACGACATTCCTGCTGACGAATTTGCTCTATAACCTCGCGACGATGCCGGACGTAACAGCCCGCTTGCGCCGCGAACCGCAACTCGTCAGCGCATTTATCGAGGAAAGCCTGCGCCATACGGGGCCGCCCCAGCGCCTGTTCCGGATCGCCACGCGCGACACGGAAATCGGCGGACGACAGATCCGCAAAGGTGATTGGGTGGCCTTGTTCTTCGGCGCGGCGAACCACGACCCCGCGGTGTTCCCGCAGCCCGGGACGTTCAATCTGGAGCGCAAAAACCTGCGCCAGCATGTGAGTATGGGTATGGGGATCCATCACTGCCTCGGGGTTGCGGTCGCGAAATCGGAAGCCGCGGCACTCGTCGAAGTCGTCCTCGAGCACTTTCCAAAGCTCGAACTCGGCGCCGCCGTTCCCGTGCCGCAGACCGCGAGTCTGCTCACGCACAGCTTTGCAGCGCTGACGATTAATTTTCGCCGCGGCTGATCAGCGCCCGGCACCGGAAAACACGACGACTGAGGACCGAGCCATGACCACGACCGCGAATCTTGCCACCACCGAAAAACTGTTCACCGCCTTCGGCAGCCATGACATTCCCGCAATCATCGACTTGTTGCACGACGACATCGTGATCGAATTCTATGGCCCCGACGTCATTCCTTACGCGGGCACGTATCACGGCAAGACCGAAGCCCGGAAGTTCTTCGAAACCGTACTGTCGTCGATCGATATCAACCAGTTCGATCCCGAAGAGATGCTCGCCGTCGACGACAAGGTGATCGTCCCGGGCCATCTGAACCTGACGACGAAATCGGGCGGTCGCGTGATCGACTCCGATTTCGTGCACGTGATCACCTTGAAGGACGGCAAGTGGATCCGCTTTCGCGACTTCATGAATACAGCCGTCGCGGTGCAGGCCTTCTCCTGAGAATCATTGCCGGCGTTATGAGCGCTGGTCGCCAGACTTGAGGGGGCGGCGGTGACGATGCCGACGCCGATGCTGATGCCGATGCCCTGGCGACCAGCGATGTTCATTCATTCATTCGCAATCGCGCCCGCCGCGAGGAGAATCGAGCATGACGAAGACGGTTTTTACGCATTGCCACTATTGTGTATCCCTGTGCGGTATCGCCGTGGATGTGGATGACGCGAATACAAAAGTCCTGAACATCGCACCCGACCGTGACAACCCGTTCTCATGGCGCGACTTCTGCCGCAAGGGTCAGAGCGCAGCCGGAATCCGCGATCATCCCAAGCGCCTCACAACCCCGATGCGACGCGTCGGCGATCGCTACGTAGCAGCGACGTATGAAGAAGCGATCGCGGACATCGCCGAGCGCTTCAACCGGATCATCGAGCAACATGGCCCCGATGCCGTCGGTTCCTACCACGGTAATCCGCTGGGCCATAATTTCGGCGACTCCACCGTGCACAGCGGCCTGCTTGCCGCAATCGGCACCGGCAACCGCTTCTGGGTGGGCTCACTCGATCAGAACAATCTGCACGTGGTGCAGGAAGAAATGTTCGGCTGCGAATTGATGTCCGTGCCTACGGACGTCGACGACTGCGAATGCTTCCTGTTGATCGGCATGGATCCGGCGGTCAGTCGCTTCGGCTGGATCGAGGTGATCCCGAGTGGCTGGAGTCGTGCGCTCGCCGCGCGCGACAAGGGCGCGGACCTGATCGTCGTCGACCCGCGCGTAACGACGTCGTCGCGTGAAGCCACCACGCACGTGTTGATCAAACCGGGCGAAGACTGGGCGTTTCTGCTCGGCCTGATCAGGATCATTGTCGACGAAGGCTGGAACAAACAGCCCGAAGCGGTGCCGGTTAACGGCCTTGAGGCGTTTTTTGATCTCGTGCGGGCAACGGATCTCGCGGCGTTGTCGGACCGCTGCGAGGTTCCCATCGACCAAATGCACGATGTCGCGCGGCGCTTCGCCCACGCGCGCACCGCGGCCTGCGTCACCCACACCGGGGTCGCGCACTCCGGCACCGGCACTGTCGCCGAATGGCTCAGCCAGTTGCTCAATATCATTACGAACCGCATGGATATGCCGGGTGGCAAACGTTACGAGCGCGGCTACGTCGATTTACCGCAGGCGTGGAGCATGATGGCGCCGAAATCGAAACACCGCACGCGCCTGCGCAATCTCCCGACCATCGCCGGTTACCACTCGGTAACGGAACTCGCCGACGAAATTCTCACCCCCGGTGAACGGCAGATCCGCGGCATGTTGATCTGCTCGGGCAACCCCGTGGTGTCCGGTGCCGCTGGCGACAAGCTCGACCGCGCGCTGTCCGGACTCGACCTGCTGGTGGCGGTTGATCTCGTGCAACGCGAAAGTCATCGCCATGCACACTGGCTGATCCCGGGCACCCACTGGCTGGAGCGTGAAGGCCTGCACCTCGCGTTTGGCAGCCTTATGGACAAACCCTATGCGCAGTACGCGCGTCGCTGCCTCGAACCCAAAGCCGGCGTGCGCGAGGAATGGCGCTTCTATGCCGACCTCGCTCTCGCGATGAAGCGACCCCTGTTCGGTTTCAGAGGCGTCAACAGCGTCGTGCGCGCAAGCCGTCGCCTGGCGAAAATTCCCGGACTCGCGGCGCTCGAATTCGGTCCGGCCTGGTTCGAATGGTTGATGGTGGCGGCGGAACGTCGCATCAAGCTAAAGGACATCAAGCGTGCGCCGCACGGGTATCTGTACGACGACAAGCGTTACGGCGATCTCGCAAAATCCTTGCGCACCGCGAGCAAGGCGGTCGAATGCGCGCCACCGGCGCTGATGGAGGAATGTCGGCGACTGCTCGCGAGCCGCCCCGCCGGGGTGAGCGAGGATTTTCCATTCACGTTGATCAACCGCCGTCACCGCGAATCACTGAATTCCTGGATGAACGAGAATGCCGGCCTGTTTCAGCACTACCGCGGCAATCAGGCCGAGATGCACCCTGAAGACATGCTCGAGCTCGGTTTACAGGAAGGCGATCGGGTACGCATCAACTCGGATACCGGCGCAATAGAGCTGACGGTTACGGCGAGCGCGGGCGGCCGCACCGGCCTCATCACGATCCCGCACGGCTGGGGCTCGCGTATTTTTGATGCGAATCGGCCGGGTGAGTTCGAATCCTGGGGCGAAAACCGCAATCGCCTCGTGAACGATCAAGACATCGATCCGCTGTCGCAAACGCCGCTGCTGAATCTGACCCGGGTGAACGTTGTGCCCTTGCGCGAATCGACGACCACGACCCATGACCGCGCCAACGAGGCATCGCTGCGGGAGGTCGCGCAATGAGCTACGTGATCGTCGGTTCCTGTGTGAACGATGGCGTGTGTACGGACGTCTGCCCGGTAAACTGCATTCAGCCGGGACCGACGTCGCCGGCCTACGAGCACACGGAAATGCTCTATATCAACCCGTCGCTGTGTATCGATTGTCATGCCTGCGCCGAAGCCTGTCCGATCGATGCAATTTACCCGGCACACAAGTTGCCGCAAAAATGGGCGGAATATGCGGAGATAAACGCCGCCTACTTTCGCCGCGGACAGCGTACATGAGTGCGGCCTTGCGCGTCGCCATCGTCGGCGCTGGCCCGGCGGGACTCTACGCGGCAGCAGAACTCGCCCGACAGCGCGATCCGGTGGTGACGGTCAACGTATTCGACCGCCTGCCAACCATGGGCGGGCTCGTCCGCGCCGGCGTCGCGCCGGACCATGCACAACGGCGCCGCATCATCGCGGCGACGGAGAAGCTCGCGCGCAGTAGCGGTCGCTGCGAGTTTTTCGGCAATGTGGAACTCGGTCGTGATGTACACCATCATGAACTGCTCGCGCACCATCACGCGGTAATTTACGCGAGCGGCGCGGCGGGCAGCGAGCCGCTCGATGTACCGGGGGCGGACCGGAATGGTTGCTGGTCTTCAAGCCAGTTCGTCGGCTGGTATAACGGTCATCCCGACCATGCCGGACATGCGATCGATCTGAGCTGCGCGCGCGCGGTCGTCATCGGTAATGGTAATGTCGCGCTCGATGTGGCGCGCGTACTGTTGCAATCGGCCGCTGAACTCGCCGCCTCCGATACCGCGGATCACGCGCGTGAGGCGCTCGCGAACTCGCGCATTCGTGACGTCGTTATCCTTGGACGTCGCGGTCCGGCGCAGGCAAGCTTTACGCACCCGGAACTGCGTGAGCTCGGCTGCATGGACGACGTCTCGATCGCGGTGGCGGCAGAGGATCTTGCCGCGCCCGGCTGGGACGATTCGTTCACGTTGGTGCAACGACGCGAGATCCTCGAACGTTACGCAACACAGCCACGCAGCGGCGCGCCGAAGCGTCTGCAATTCCGCTTCCTGAGCTCACCGCTGGAAATCCACGGCGATTCGCGGGTCAGTGGCCTCACGGTAATGCGTAATACACTCACCACCGATGCGCACGGCCTGGACCGCGCGCTTGCGAGCGGTGACACCGAACAACTCGATACCGGGCTCATCATCCACGCCATCGGGTACCGCGCGACGCCGCTGCCGGAGGTGCCGTTTGATACGCAATCGGGCACGGTCCCGCACACTGCGGGCCGGATTCCCGGCGGCAGCGCTGGCGTGGCGAGCGGCGCTTATGTCTGCGGCTGGATCAAGCGCGGGCCGCGGGGCGTAATCGGCAGCAACAAGCAGTGCGCTGCAGAAACCGTTCGTGCGTTACTCGCTGACGCACGCGCCGGCAAGCTCGCGACGCCGGCGTACGGCGAACAACATTTGATCGCACTCGTGCGCGAGCGGCAACCAGGGTTTGTGAACTATTCCGGCTGGAAGTTGATCGATCGCCACGAGCAAACCCATGCGCAAAATGGCGCGCCGCGTCGCAAGCTGTGTTCCGTGTCCGAGATGCTGCGGGTCGCCGGCAAGGCAGCAATCTGAACCAGTGCGCGACCCCCTGGCCGCGGCACACGCCGTTGCGATAACGCCTTCACTGCCGCGTTCGTGCTGCCTCGCCGGGGGCGGGTTTTCAGATCTGCGCAAGGGTTTCGCGCGGGCTCAGGCCGCGCGGAACTACAGCGCTGCGGCGCGGCGCAACTCCCTCAGCCGGCGAAGCGCGGTTCCGGCAAGCCCTCGATGCCGAGGCCGGTGATGCGAAACAAACTGCCCGCGCCGAACTGGGGTTGCACCTGGCGGGCAAAATGATCGTGCGTCGCGGGATGGCTTACCCGCCCCATCGACGTGACATAGATTTCGTCGAGTTTATCCCCGCCGAAGCACACGCTCGTGATATTCCTGACCGGCATGCCGATCCGGCGCTCGACTTCGCCGTCCGGCGTATAACGGATCAATTCGCCGCCGATCACCATCGCGTTCCAGACGCACCCTTCGGCGTCGACGGTGCTGCCATCAAAGAACCCCGGCTCATCAAGCGTGCTGGCAAACTCGCGTCGATTACCCGGGGTCCCGGTCGCGGGATCGTAATCGTAGGCCCACATCACCTGCTGAAACGTGTCGGCGAAATAAAACGTGCGATCGTCCGGGCTCCAGCACGGTCCGTTCGAGCAAATGATGCCATCGTCGACCCGGGTTACCGACAGGTCCGGATCGAGCCGCCACAAACCGCACAGCTTAAGCTCCTCTTCGTCGTCCATGCCGCCGGCGAAGAAGCGTCCCTGCCGGTCCACCTTGCCGTCATTGAGTCGGCTGCGCGGCTGACCGGAATCGATCAGCGTGATGAGTTCGAGTTCGCTGCGCTCGAAGTCGAACAGATAGAACCCGTCATCGAGCGCGAGCACCGCGCCGCCGCGTTCGCGCAGCGCCATGGCGCCGACGTCGTGGCCCAGCATCCAGCTGCGGGTTTTACCGCTGGCCGGATCGAGCCGCCACAGCCCCGGGTTACCGACGCGGCGTCCGGTTCCGTCCACCCAGTACAACGCACCTTCTTCGACGTCCCATACCGGGCCCTCGCCAAGGTGGTTATTGCACGCGACGACGCATTCAATTGAGTAATTCATTCATGATTCCTGATTATCCGGGTGACGCGCTTGAGCGCGCGCCAGTTGCGATGAGGCGTGAGCGCGCCGCGGTTCAGCGCGCCCGCGGTTGCGCGGGAGCATCGAGAGCACGGCGAAACGTATCGCCGATACCCGCGAGAAAATTATCGATCAACAGCTCGAGCATGAAATCCACATCGTCGGCAACCTCAAGCCCGAACACGTGCTTGCGGATAATCGAATAGATCACGCTGCCGTGCAGACCGAAAACAAGTTCTTCTTCGAGCGGTGTTACCGTTTGATCCGCGTGCGCGTCGAGGCCCAGTTCTACGCGTAATTCGATCACGATGGGGTGGATCAGACGTTCGCGCACGAGTTGCATATAGCGCTGATTGATCGTCTCGCCCCGTAACGCCGAGTACAGTGAGATCCGGATCACTTCGTATCGTCCGATGCTGCGGAAATAGTCGCGGTAAAATCCGAGCAGGCGCGTGCGCAAGGGATGCGTTCGATCGACGAGTGCGCTTTCCCATTCGTGGTTCCAGCGATTCAGGAACACGACGTCGTAAACACTGTCCACAAGCGCGGCCATGTTCGGGAAATAACGGAAGATCAGCGACTGGCTGATCCCGAGGTGCTCGGCGAGTTCGCGCGTTCGCACATCGAAGCCGAAGTCGGCGAAATAATCGATTGCGCCCTCGAGGATCATTCGTCGGCGCTCATCGGCCGAATAACGGCGTCGCACAGTACCCATATCGATCACGGCATTCATTACGTTACAAACGTGACCCTAGTTGAGCGGACGGCCGCCATCAACCGGTACGATCGTGCCGGTTGTGAAGCGTAAATGGACCGCCACCGCGTACAGTGCATCGGCAACATCGGCGGGGCTGGCGATACGTCCGAGCGGCGTGCGCGTACGTTGCTCGTCGAGGTAGGCCGCTGGCGCGCGCTCGGCGTACTCCCCTTCAACCCAGCCCGGCGACAGCGATACAACCCTGATCGCTGGCGCAAGCGCGCGGGCCAGGGTCATGGTCAGTGAATCGAGTGCGGCTTTCGACGCGCAGTAAGCGATATTGCTGCCAACCCCGGTGCGCGCCGCGATTGAGGAAATATTCACAATCAGGCCCGCGTTCGAACGCGCGAGTTCGGCACGGCAGGCACGCGCGGCCGCAAAGCAGCCGCGCCAGTTGACCCGGAAGATCTCGTCGATCGTCTCATCGTCGAGATCATCGAGATCCGCATGCGGCACAACGCGGGTGGTGCCGGCATTGTTGACCAGCATATCGAGTCGCCCGTAATCACGACGGATCTCATCGACGAGCGCGGCAAACTGATCGCTGTGCGTGCACGACACCATCGCGATGCGGTGGCCGCTGCCCGGCAGTCCGGCGATCAGGGCCTGTCCGCGAGCGAGATTCGAACGGCAGGTGGCGATAACCTGCGCACCTTCCGCGGCGAGACGCTGGCACAGCGCGGAGCCGATGCCGCCACTGCCACCCGTGACGAGCGCCACGCGGCCGGCCAGCGCGCCGTGCGGTGCGACACCGGGATCGGCCGTTACGCTCATGCGAGACGGCGGGTGTCACCCACATCGCCGATCCAGCCGGTCACCCGACTCACGCAGCCGCCGAGCGATTCGATAACCGGCAGCGCGGCGAGCCCGTTCGCAACATGATGGACGGTTGGCATATCGCGCCACTGCACCGCACGCGCCTCGATGCCGGCTACGCCGAACTGGCGCTCAGTGATAGTCATGTTCGCATGCGCATCAGGATCCAGCGGATCCGGCGACACGGTTGCGTAGGCGCAATCCGGCCCGGCTTCCGGTGGCGTACCGGGAATATATTTGTACTGCAACCAGCCTTCTGACGGCGGCATCGCGGCGATGCTGCCTTCATCACGCAGATCGCTTACGGACACGCGCAGAAATTCCGTGCCCGCCCAGCCGAGTCGGCACGTCCACTCGCCGGCGAGCACTTCCGGTGCCGGGATCTCGCAGTAAATTTTTGGATGGCCGAGTTCGTCACGTCCGGTGATGATCGGATCGGCCGCGTTCTCGAACAGCACCGCGGCGAAGCGTCCGGCCACGTTGTCCTGCGTACCTCGGTAACGGCACGGCCACGACACGAGGCAAATGTTGTAACCGCGACCGGCGAGCCACTGGATCTGCTCCATGTAAGCGAAATCGAGCGACACGATCGGATCGCCATTGAGCTCGAAGCCGGGCGGCAGCATGTTCTCGAGCATTGCGGCATCGGTGAGAAAGCGCGCGGTCACGGCTGTCGTCAGCGGGTAGCGCGTATGATCGATGCTGACGTCGGCGGGGACGGAGCGCGGTCCCGGTGCCGGCCCGAAGTGGGTTGGCATGCGGTAGCGTGCGCCGGGCTGAAAAGTATAGGCCATGGTCTCACTCCTTAACGGGTAACGTTGTGGTCGCCGGTGGACAGGCGCCGGACGCGGATGTCGGCCTGCTCCTGGTGGCCGGCGAAATTTTCAATCGCGCACAGGCGCGAACAGTACTCGCCGATATGGACCGCGGCTGCGTCCGTTACGACTTTTTGATACGTATGGGTTTTAATGAACTTGCCGACCCACAAACCACCGGTGAAGCGGCCGTTGCGGCGCGTCGGCAAGGTGTGGTTCGTTCCGATCACCTTGTCGCCAAACGCGACGTTCGTGCGCGAGCCGAGAAACAGGCCGCCATAAGCGCTCATGTGTTCGAGGAACCAGTCCGGGTTGCGCGTCATCACCTGCACATGTTCCGAGGCGATGTCCTCGGCAACGCTGAGCATTTCCTCGTCGCTGTCGCACAGAATGATTTCACCGTAATCCTCCCAGGCTTTCGCCGCGACCTCGGCCGTGGCAAGACGGCTCAGTACATTCGCGATCGCCTCGGGCAGCGCTCGCGCCAGCGCTTCATTCGTGGTTACGCAGATGGCCGGTGAGGTGGGACCGTGTTCGGCCTGCCCGAGCAGATCCACGGCAACGAGTTCGGCATCGACGCTGTCGTCGCATATCACGAGCGTTTCCGTTGGTCCCGCCAGCAGATCGATGCCGACCTCACCGAACAACTGCCGCTTGGCTTCGGCGACGTAGGCATTACCCGGTCCCACGATCATGTCGACGGCCGGCACCGAATCGGTACCGAGCGCCATCGCGGCGATCGCCTGTGCGCCGCCCATGACATAGATTTCGTCCGCACCGGCCAGGGCCATTGCCGCGATTACCGCCGGATTCGCGCGGCCTTCAAACGGGGGAGTCGCGGCGATCACGCGCTGAACACCGGCGACGCGCGCCGTCAGCACGCTCATGTGTGCCGATGCCACCATCGGGTAGCGGCCACCGGGGACGTAGCAACCGGCCGAACGCACCGGAATATTGCGGTGGCCGAGGATCACGCCTGGCAGGGTCTCAACCTCGACATCGCGCAGCGTCGCCAACTGGATTTGCGCGAAACGGCGGATTTGTGCCTGCGCAAAGCGGATGTCCTCGAGCGTTTGCGGGTCGAGCTCGGCGATCGCCGCATCAATGTCATCGGGCGAGAGCCGCAGGGATGGCGGATCCCAGCGGTCGAGCTCCTGGCAGTAGCGACGCAAGGCGACGTCGCCGTCGCGGCGAATATCGTCGATCACCGTAGCGACCACGTCCTGTACAGCGCGGTTATCACTTTGCACGTGTTGCACCGACCTGCCCGTCTTCAGTTTCTGCATGCTCTCAATACTCCTGCGACGTGAGGTGCCGCTCGGGCGCTCTCACAGTGAAGGTTTTATTATTACTCAAATGATTATTTAATGTAAACACGAGAATATAATATGTATTTAACGCAGCTAATTCGGCACTTATATGCAGATAATTCGTACTCCTCGTAATTATTTTATTTATCATTTATTTACTTATACAATCCGCAACGGTGGCGGAAATGCCTGCCCGCCCGTGACTCAGCCGCGACGCGCGGCGCAGAAACGTTTCCCTTGCCGGCACGACCGGCGGCAGCAAGCAAAGTCCTTCATGGCAGGAAGCAGCATGAATCTCAAAGACGATATTTCTATTGCCGCCTCTCGCGAGATCGTGTTCGCCGCCCTTAATGATCCCGACATCCTGCGCCAGGCCATCCCCGGCTGCGAAGAACTTGAAGCGATTGGCAACGACCAGTTCGCCGCCGTGGTCGGCGCACGGGTGGGCCCGCTAAAGGCACGATTCACCGGACAGGTAACGCTTATGAATATCAATCCACCCGTGAGCTATACACTCGCCGGCGAAGGCAAGGGTGGTCCGGCCGGCCATGCAAAAATTACCGCGAGCGTGGCTTTGAAGGAGGATGGTGCGGGGACGATTCTGATTTACGACGTCAACGCCGATATCGGCGGCAAACTCGCGCAACTCGGCGGTAAGCTCGTGGAGAATACGGCGCGCAAGCTCGCCGGCGAATTCTTCCGCAATTTCGAACAGTTGATCGTGCCGCGTGCCGACCAGCAAGCGCATGCGCCGATAACCGAGACCCCCGCCGCGAGCGCAAGTAGCGCGCCGTGGCGCCAATGGGGGATCGGGCTCGTTGCGGTAGCCGGCTTAATCGGCTGGTTACTACGGTAGACGGGGCGAACCCGCCCAGCGGAAAGCGTTGCGCTAAACAGGCGTGCGCAACCTTGAGATCCGACGACTTCGGGACCGGGATCGATCTCTACACCCCATCCCCGTCCCTTCCCCTCCCATATCTATTAACCTGGGAGGGGAACGGTACCTGGTCCATCGAGGTTCGTGTTGCATAATTTGAAGCACGTACTTAGCCGCGACGGTTCGCGCGATACCAGCGGGCAGAACCGGCCCCGCGCCTCAGCAGCACGCGCGAGTGCGCCGGATTAGCGCCCGACGGTCCAGCCGCGTAGCCGCAATTGTTGTTGCAGTTCCGTAAACGCGGGCTTCGCGTCGCCGACCCGACGACCAAGCAGTCCCAGGCTGCCGATAAACTCGCTGAACGCCTGCGCCGGCGTAATGTCCCCGAGGGTTGCCTCACTCACGGCGTCGATGTCGGTCGCTTGCAAATCATATAGCCAAGTGAACGTTATTAACTTGATCCGATCCTTGTAGTGATCCCACAGCCGGAAGGCCGTGATGACAAACTCGCGCTGCTTTTCTGCACTGCCGCCAATCGCCGTGCTGCTGGGGTAGCCGAACTGGTAGAAGTGCACATCCTTCGTCGGGTAGACCTCGAGCAAGCGTGCGAAATGATCACGCAGGACCGCCGGCGCGAGCACGGTATTCTCCGCCAGGGGGTAGTAGCTCACCCCGATGACATCCGCCTGTTGATTGAGTTGCAGCAACCGATCACGCGCGGCACCGGTGAGGCCGTCGTACGTTGCTTCGAGCGCGAACGGGGTGTTACGCCAGCGCGCCTTGGCCCGCACGTGCGCTCTGACACTCGCGATCATGCGTTCCAGTTCCGCCCAGCGGTCGCGATTGCGGGCCGCCTCCAACGCAAGGCGTACATCGAATTCATTGCCGAAGACAAGCGCCCGAACATCGAGGTCGTGAGTCAGCGAATAGACCCAGTCGATGTACCGGTGCAGCCGTCGCAGCAATTTCGGGTCATCGTAGCGCAGCGCCTGCAGATCGGCAGGAATCCGGCTCGCGGCGGTTTCGAATACCATCAACGTGATGACCACAGGCAATCGTTTACGTCGCATAATCTCTATGGCGCGTTCGTTGCCGTAATCTTCGAACCGGATGTTTCCGAACAGTGAGCGCCGCTCAGCCGTGGCCCAGCCGATTGCGAGTTCACCGGGGAGATCGATACCGGTAGCGACGGCGAGATCGACGGCGTCTTCATAGGCCGCGAAAAAATCCGCGCCAGGCTCGAGCGCGGGAGTCGTTATCGCGATTGAAATCTGCCGCTCGCCTTTCGCGGCCGGCTCGTCGCCGTGCGTTGCGGGCACCTCATCCCACATCGCTGCCAGGATTATTGCAACGATGGCTGCGACCGCCGAGCGTCGGCGCGCGGTTGCACGCGGCGCGGCGCTGACCGTCAGGCCATGCGAGGGCTTACGTGCAGCAAGCAATGCGCGCTCCCGCGGACTAGCCTTGCTTCCAGCGGAAGTCGCAGTGGTGGGCGCCGCCCATGCGCGTTTGCGTGCGCTCGAGTTCGAGATCCTGACCCACGGCTTTCGTCATCGGCGGATCGATTTCGCAAGTGAGAATCGCGCCGAATTCAGGTTCACCGAGTTCGTGAAAATATTCCGCGTACTTGCACCGGGTGACATTGAACGTGAGTTCGTCGTCCGTATCGGCAAGCGGTTCAACGCCAAGGGCGTCATCAGCGGCGAATATGGGGATAGCATTGCGCAGGCGCGCGAGCGATGTCGCCCCCTTCGACTGGCCGAGGCTTACGCCGAACGCGACCGAATATTCCCTTACCGCGCCACGCAGCATTTCGCAGGCGCGCTCATTACCGAGTTCCTCGCGCATCCGGCGAAACAGGGGCAGCAGTATTTCCGTCTGAATTTTTACCCGATCGAGATACGGCAGATGATCGAAAGATAATTGCGTCATGGCACACTCCTGATGAGGGCTGGGGCCGTTCCGACACATGGCAAACGGTGATGGCACGGTTGCCTGATTGTAGCGCGGATCCCTGACCCCGTCGGACGTCATCGCTGCGTATCCGCGCGCGGTTCACTGCACACGATCACACAGGCTTCGGCATGACATTCAGCCGTCAGTATCTGCAACATCGATGCCGATGCCACGCCGCAAACTGATAGACTTGAGAAGTCTTACCGCCGCTTCGATCAGGACATCATGCAACTGAGCAGAGAGTGCCCACCATGAGCCAATTTACCGGTTTGATCGGCATCGCGGCAATATTCGCCAGCGTCTACGCCATGTCGCGCAATCGGCAGGCAATCAACGGGCGACTCGTCGTGTGCGGCCTGTGTCTGCAGGTGATACTTGCCGTTTTCATCCTGCAGACACCGTGGGGACAGAGCCTGTTCCAACTGCTCGGGCGCGCGGTGGAGACGCTCCTCGGTTTCGCGAACTACGGCGCGAGCTTCGTCCTTGGTCCGCTGAACGATGCAGAGAAGATGACTGCTTTGTTCGGCCCCGGGGGGGCATTCATTTTCGTGTTCAAACTCGTACCGACGCTAATCTTCGTGTCCTCTCTGTCCGCCCTCGCCTACTACCTCGGAATCATGCAGAAAGTTGTCGAGTTCATCGCCTATGTGATTTACCGGATCATGGGCGCGAGCGGCTCGGAAGCAACCTCAAACGCGGCCAGCGTGTTGATCGGCATGCTCGAAGCCCAGTTGCTCATCAGGCCGTTCCTGTCGAAGGCAACGGAATCGGAACTCGTCGCCATCCTCGCGGGCTCCATGGCGTGTATCTCCGGCGGCATGATGGCGATTTACATGCAAATGGGTATCGCGGCCGAGTTCATGATGGCGGCAAGCGTTATGGCAATACCCGGTGCACTCGTGATCTCGAAAATCATGTATCCCGAGGTTGAGGAGTCGATCACCCGGGGCCGGATAAAACTGAGTGTGGAGAAGAAATCCGTCAACGCGCTCGATGCCGTGGCCGGCGGCGCGGTCGAGGGGCTCAAGGTAGGGGTTGCCGCGAGCGCGGTGCTGATCGCGGTGCTCGCATTTGTCGCCATGCTCGACTTCGGCATTGGCAAGGCCGGTTTGTATCTGGCCACGACGTTCTACAGCACGAGCGAACCGGTGATCGTGCTGAACATGAACCTGAGCAATCTCACCCTGGGCGGCGTACTGGGCGCGGTGTTCTACTACCCGGCGATCATAATGGGTGTACCCGTGCAGGACGCTGCCGCCGTGGGCGGCCTGATGGGAACAAAGCTTGTGGTCAACGAGTTTGTCGCCTATAGCCAGATGGTTCCCTTGCTCGACGGCGGGATCTTGCATGCGAAATCCGAGTTGATCGCGACGGTCGCCCTGTGCGGGTTCGCGAACTTCGGCTCTGTCGCGATCCTCATCGGGGGCGTCGGCGGTATGGCGCCTGATCGTCGTCACGACCTCGCACGGATCGGCCTGCGCGCCATGATTTGCGGCACGCTGGCCTCCTACCTCGCGGCGTCGATCGCCGGGATTATGTACGCCGATAACGCAACTGCCACGAGCGGCTCGGTGCTGACGTCCGTGCTCATCATCGCCGCGGCCGGCGCCGTCATCGTGGCGTATAGCGTGAAGACAAGGAAACAGCAGCAAGGCCACACACCGCCAAGCGCGGAGATCGGCTAGCTCAATTCGCCGCCGGCTTGGACGCTGGCTCGGTGGTGCTCGCCGGGTGGCAGGAATAGGCGTCCATGAGGGCGTAAAGCACGCCGGCGCTGGCCGGTTCACGCGTGGTCGAGGGATTCGCCACGAGGTATTGTTCAACCACGCGTTTCAGATCGTTCTTGCTCGCACCGGGTGGCAGGCAGACCTGGCCGGATTCAACGTGCAAATCGGCAATCGAGGCGACGTAGCCAAGGCAATACCAGTGCTGACTCAGGTTCGGTGCGTCGCACGCGGCAAGCAGGCTGGCGGCAGTTTCGAACGTCGGGCCCGCAACCGCGACAGCCGGCGCGAAGGCGCACGCCGTCAGCATCAGCAGCGGCTTTTTCAATTAGCTTTCCGGGGGCGTGTGAATGTCAGGTGGTGTACGGCCGGCGGCGAGCACCCGTTCGGTGCATCGTCTGCCGCTGCGCCGGGGTTTCGCACCCCGGCGCCGGCACGCGCTGCATGCCGGTGGCGACACATCGCAACGCTCACTACGCTGTCTCCGCGATCAGAACGTGTACTTCAACTCGAAGAACATCGAATCGTTGGCTCTGAACTGACCGAAGAACGCGTCGCCCTTGCCTTCGACAACGTTGATACCAACCCGTCCCGACACGTTGCTGTTGAAATTGTAGCCAACGACACCGCGCACCCAGGTGCTGTTCTGACGATTGCCGAGTTCATGCAAACCGAACAGCTCCACGTGCAGTGTTTTACCCGGCAGGAAGTCGTTGAACATGAACAGGGTGAGCACGTTACGTGTCCGGCCACGCAGGCCGGTAAAACCGTTCGATTCGCCACCGATGATGTAACCCTTGCTGCCGCAACCCGGTTGCGCGTCGCAGGCCACCGAACCGATGTTCGTGAACTGGCCCACCCCGGGATCGCGCAGAATTTCATCACGCCAGTACTGGAACGACGTAAACCACGGCGTCTTGAACCAGTTCCTCGGGCCGATGTAGAGGTACTGATCAAAACCGGTGAGGAACGTGATGCTGTCCGCTTCGATGTCGTTTAAATCCGGTTCGTAGAAGCGCTGATTAAAGTTGTAAACGAGTTCACCGCGCATCACCGTGCCTTCAAACTGGCCTGGCAGCCACATCAACGCCTTGTCGAACGAGAAACCCGCGAGCTCGTAACGGTTGCGGTCGAAATCGATACCGCCGCCAAGCGCGCGTGCCGTGGCGATGTTGAACGCGAAACCAAAATTATCCCGGTTCTGCAGTTCGTAGATCGGCAGATCCTCGTACAGATAGGCGTAATGGAACGAATACGTCATGTCCGAGAACGGACCGAGGCCACCGCCCGTACGCGCCTGCCAGCGCACGAACACTTCGGATTTGTCCCAGACGTCGCCTTCATCCCATTTGTCGTGGTCGAAGAAATTTGTTTCGCCGAACAGACCTTCGGACACGTTGATGATCTGATTCGCGTAATCGACCACGCGCAGCGTCCACGGATGCTGTCCTTCTTCGCGCTGGGTAAAGCCCGGGAATCTCGACGGGGTGTAGTCGAGGTTCCACACCACCTGAAGTTCCTTCGAGATACCACCCGGGATCCACTCGTGCCCGCTGAGGTCGAGCGTCGTATTGATCATCCACTGCGGGATCATGAACCGCTCCTGCTCGAACGTAAGCGGGTTGCGGAAGTTGCGCGGCGTGACGACGTCGAGCACGGTGACCCCGTCGGAACGGCCCCAGGTGACGATCTGGCGCCCGGCGCGTACATGAACCGGGTTGAAATTGATATCGAGATAAGCCTCGCGAATCAGCGGATCCCATTTGTCATTGAGTCCGCTGACGAGGTTCGACTCCCACGGATTGGAGATGCCGTTGCCCTTGTCGTTGATGTCGAACATCGCGTCATAGTAGGGGCGAAGTTTCAGCACCGGCGTCACATTCGATAGCCCGTGATACGAGAACTCAAGCAGTAGCTCCGTACGCCACTGTGTCAGCGTATCGTAGCGGTCGCGGTTCGGCGTGCCTCGGGTGGCCGGCAAGTCACCGGGGCCGAGGAATACGCCGGGCGCAACCGCGAGCGAAAATTCCCGTGGTCCGTTATCGCGACCCGAAAGACGTATTTCAGCCGCCGAGAAGATCTCACCGCTGACTTCCAGATTACCGAAAGACATACGGGCCGAAGCCAGTCCCGACCACCCCATCGCGATCAGTACGCTAGCCATAAAAACTGCGACTGTGCAGTGTCGACTAATGTTGTTCATGAGTTCTCCCCTTCGAATTAACTGAGACGCCACAACTAGTTACCCTTGGTGCCTGACGACGCCGCCCCGAACGACATCGCGCCCGGGTGTTGCGTCGTGGTCTTGTGCCCCTGCCCCGCATGAGCTGCTACGCCGCTCATCTCGAGACCGCGCGTCAGGAAGCGCGGTTGGATCAGGCTCCAGACCACGGGAGCCGCGAAAAAGCTGAACAGAAATGTCGCGAGCAGGATCAGCGCCATGCTGAAACCCACGTAGCCGACGTAAAGCGGCACCACCGATACCGCGAGGCATCCGGCGAACAGTGCTGTGAATGAGAAAATCAACGGCTCGCGAACGAGCGTGAACGCGTCGAACAGTGCGCGATGAAAATCCCCGTCCTTCGGGTATTCCTCGCGAAAGCGGTACAGCAGATACACCTCGGCATCGATGCCCACGCCGCTCGCGATTGCCAGCGCCGCGGTAACATTGGAGTTGAATTCGATACCAATCAGGTGGATGAGCAGGATCCAGATCAGAATTCCGATCGCGAGCGGGAACATCAGCAACAGCGGCCCCACGAGCGAGCGCAGCATCAACGCCGCCGCGACGAAGGACGCGAGCGCGCTGAGCGCCGTTGCCAGCACCATCCATTTCTTGATCGAACGATTGAACGCATCCGCGATACCGATATTGCCCGCCGGTAATTGCATGGAAACATTCAGCTTTGCCGCATCCCAGTTGGATTCGAGGTAATCGCGCGCACGCGCCACGAGTTTCGTCACGGTCTGCGGACTCGTGTCGCGCACGAAGGCCATCAACGCCGTGGTCTGGTAGTTCGGATCGACGACGAAATCGAACGCCCCCGGCATGCCGCCGGTGAGGAAATACATCGCTTCGTTAACGGCCATCTGCGCCCGGCCTTCCGTCGGGATCGCGAATGCCTCGTCCTTGTCCTCGTTGAGGAAGCGATTCATGATCTTGACGTAGAACGGCAGGCCAAGAACGGCCGATACCTCCTCCGCCTCGGTCAGGTGCTCGGCGAGACCGTCCATCGCGAGCAGCGCTTCAGGTGTTTTCACGTCACCGGGGTTCTCTCCCTCGGCCAGTATGGCAAGCGTGTAGACGCCGCCGAAGCGACGCGTGATTTCCTGCTCCATCAAATACAATTCGTTGTCTTTCCACGAGCGCGTGAGCAGGTTATGCACCGCGTAAGTATTGTTCTGACCGGTCTCCACTTCGTCGGCCAGAAAACGCCCAAGCGCGGTGTCTCCACCAAACGGAATCGACGTCCAGATACTCAGCGAAACCGCGACGGCGACGCCGGCAACACCAAGCACCGTCCATTGCGCGCGTCGGCTATAGATCAGCGGCCGTACGATCACGGCGGTAACCCGGTAGATCAGCCCGCGCGAGGATTCGCGCCCCTGTTCGGCGTGCGCAACGGCCTTGCGGATCGTTCGCTCCGGCACAAGCGACAGCAGCGCGACGAGGAAAGTGGGAATGATCACCATGATAGCGACGAGTCCGAAGGCAGTGATCTGTCCGAGTACGCGCACATTGTCGAACGGTACGAAAGACAGCACGACAAACGCCATCAGATCAGTACACAGCACCACGACAAGGGGTTTCGTCAGGTGGATCAGGGTCTGCCGCAAACCTTCGAGCAGCGAGCCGCCCGCATGCATCTCGTCGGTAAGCAGGCGCTTGATGAACAGCACGCTGTGCGAAGCCGCGACGGCCATGAGGATGAAGGGCACGAGCAGTGCGGCGGAGGAGTTGAGTACGTCGCCCTCCAGAACGTGCTGAGCGCCGAACGCCCAGATCGAGGCAACGATGCCAACGAGCAGCGGTGGAATCACGCCGACCACGGAGCGGAACGCGAAAATCAGTACGGTGGTGATGCCGGCGACAACAAGCAGGAACGCACCAAATATGTACGGCAAGCCGTCGCTGTTGACCCAGCCAATGAGGATTGGCGAGCCGGCCGCGGTAACGTCGTGGGTGGCGTCGTTTTCCGGACCGATAATGCGCTGGACTTCCTTGTATATCGCGATCGGATCGGTCACCGGCAGTTCGAGCCCCGCGCGCAGATCCTGCAGGCCGGTACGGAAATCCGCCTGGATAATCACTGCGCTGCCGTCTTTCGATACGAGCGCGCCATTGAGTGCGGCGTTGTTCGAAATACCGAAACGAACGCGTTCGAGTTCTTCCGGTGTTTCCGGTGCCCGGTTCGGATTGTCGAACAACACGCCGGCGTCCAGCGTATCGGCCGTACCGCGCAGGTAGCGCGAGTTAATCGTCGACAGCGAGCGCAGCGCATACGGAATGACGCCGTGTACTTCGCGCAGTTCGTCCGTGATGCGCTTGACCGTGGCGAGCGTGTCGGCCTGGACGATACTTTGCCCGTCCTTGCGCGACACCATGATGGTGACGAGGTTCGCGCCGCCGAACTTGCGTTGCAGCTGTTCGTTCAGGACTACCGCCGGATCGTCTTCCGGCGGCCAGCGATTCGGATCGTCGTATATTTTAAGTGACGAGGCCAGGTAGCCCGCGACGCCGGTGATGGCGAGCGTCGCAATGAGCAATGCGAAGCGGAACCGGACCAGAAATGTAGCGAGTTTTTCCATATGTCTGTATCTGATCCGGTGCCGTTGCTATCCGCTCGTCCTATTCCCAGAACAGGATTTTGCGGACCGGCTCTTTCGCGAGGTTGTCGACGTTGACGACCGTGCGTGGCATCGCGTCGTAATTCACCCAGAACTTGTTCATGTACCAGTCCATGCGAAAGCCGCTCTTCGGTTCAAAGAAGAACTCGCCGGCCCAGATCATCTGCCAGTCTTCAAGCTCGTCATTCGCGTTCTGCAAGCGCGGATCCGAGGTTGCGATTGCACGGCGGTTAACCCGTTTGCGAATAATTTCGCCGTTCGAGTCGTACACCTCTTCGTACCAGCTGCTGCCGGTCTTCATGCCGATGATGCGGCGCTGTTTCGCGTACCAGTACGACTTTGACTGCGGTTTCATTTCGAGGATGTAAGCGGGCTCGCAGACGCCATCGATACCGATGTTGATCTTCTCGCCTTCCGTTTCGAAGGCGAATCCGAACGTACCGTCCGGCTGTCCCGCATACAGCGTGTAACCGACGATTTCGTAGTCGAT
The DNA here is from genome assembly GCA_965216305.1 of Gammaproteobacteria bacterium. Lineage (GTDB taxonomy): Bacteria > Pseudomonadota > Gammaproteobacteria > UBA11873. Next base: position 3,751,558 of record OZ244144.1, read on the forward strand.
GTCCGGGAACGGTTTTACCTGCGGGAAGTCTTCCCAGCGCACAATCGTGCCGGGGACGATGTCCTGACGGGCCGCCTGTGGCAAACGTCTTACACGCCGCGCGGCGGGCGTGTAGAGGAACTCGTCGTTGAATTTTTCGCCGTGGTATATCGTGGTCGCAATCCCGAGGCCACGAAAATCATTCGGCGCGACAAACGTGAACATGTACTGCGCGCGCACCTTTTCCGCGAGATCCTTCGGCAGTCCTTCCTGATTGAGGCGATAGGACAGCATCCATTCGAACAGCTTCTTGTTGCGCTGGGTGCCGTCCGGAGAGGTCAGGTCGATGGACCATTCCGTAATGTAGTTTTCACCGAACTCGTTGAAGTAAAGCGCGGTGTAGGAGCGGTCGTGCACCTCGCGACCATCGTTTTGCAAGCGCTCCTCGAGCGACTGCTCCCAGGGGAACGGCAGGTTCGGCTGAACCCAGCGATCGTAGATATTTGGTCCCACGTCCTTGTAGTCACGGGGATGCCAGGGTTGCGGCTTCCACTCGACGGTTTCGTCACCCCAGGTGCACACGAATGTGCCGGGTTCCTCACCCGGCGTCACCGAATAAGGCTTACCCAGAATCATCTCTTCAGCCACTGCGGATGACGGCAGCAACAAAATGAATGACAACAAGCCGATGGCTGTTATCGCTAAAGCGCCGATGGGTGATTTCATTGAGATAGCCTCCAGTATTGATCAGCCTAACCGAGGGATTTCGCGGCCGAATCGCGATGCTTCAGGCACAACTCCAACTGCGGTTGGAGGACGGCGCCGGTCGTGTTGAATGAGGGGAACGGGGTGGTTGCGAGACGGCAGGACCGGGTTCGTTTCACGCGCGACAGTCGCCGCTCGCTTGCTGTCACCTGCCGCGCTTAACGACGTTCGGTATTCGATGTTGTTGTTAAAGGCCACGGCCGTCCTTAACTAACGGTTGGCGAGCCAGGATGGCTTCCAACCTCACAGTGATTCCAGCGAACGATTGAAATGGTAACGTTTCTAGTAAGCCCGATCAACAGTTCAATTTCCCGATAAATTTCCACGCCGCGTTTACCGAATTTATGCACTATATGCGGCAAATACTGCGTTTTTTTGCCGCTCGCGATCTTCTTTCAGGACGGAAATCTCGAAAAAGAATCGATTCTATTCTGTTTGTTCAATTAGTAATTCGCTGTCCATGGCGGGGCATCGTGCCGGGCCTGCCGGGGCGCCACCCAGGGTGTTGCAGCGCGGGAGATCCGAACGTCCGGCAGAAGGTTCATTCGACGAACATCGAACTCAGCGACTGACCTTCGTCGATCCGGTTGATGCTCTCACCGATCAGTTCAGCCACGGTGAGTACCCGGATCCTGTCGCACTCGAGCGCGCGCGCGGACAGCGGAATCGTGTCGGTGACAACGACTTCATCGAGCGCCGAATCCGCGATGTTGTCGAGCGCCACGCCGGACAACACGGCATGGGTGCAATATGCGACGACTTTCCGTGCGCCGCGTTCTTTCAGTGCCGCTGCCGCCTTGCACAAGGTACCCGCGGTGTCGACCATGTCGTCGACGAGCACGCAGCTGCGATCCGCGACGTCACCAATCACGTTCATCACCTGGGCTTCGTTCGCGCGCGGCCTGCGCTTGTCGATAATGGCGAGATCCGCATTTCCCAGCCGCCGTGCCAGGGCGCGCGCACGCACCACCCCGCCGATATCCGGCGAAACGACAATCAGCTCGGGATACTGTTGTTTCCACATATCGCCGAGCAAAACCGGCGAGGCGTAGATATTGTCCATGGGCATATCGAAAAAGCCCTGGATCTGATCCGCGTGCAGGTCCACGGTAAGTACGTGGTCGGTACCGACACTCGCGATCATATTGGCGACAACTTTTGCCGTGATCGGCACGCGCGCGGAACGCGTGCGGCGATCCTGCCGCGCGTAACCGAGGTACGGGATAACCGCGGTAATGTGTGACGCGGATGCTCTGCGCAAGGCGTCGATAAGCACGAGCAGTTCGATCAGATTGTCATTCGTCGGACGACAAATGGACTGCACGACAAAGATGTCCCGCCCGCGTACGTTTTCCTCGATCTCGACGCTCACCTCACCATCGCTGAAGCGACCGACAGCAACCTTGCCCAGGCGCACCTGCAGATACGCGGCGACGGCGCGCGCGAACTCGGGATGCGCATTACCGGCGAAGAGCATCATCGCGACGTCGCCCCCCGCGTTCGAGCCGGCATGGACGGCAGCGCAGCATGAGAATTGCGAAATACCATCGGCATGATGCCGGTGTGCACCGATCCACCGCGTGTGCCGACACGATCCAGCCCGGCTGCCCGCTCGGTGTGCGCGTTTCGCGCGCCCGCGGCGAGGTCTGCTTCGCACCGGCACCAGCGGCTTTCGTTGCGGGCCGGCCAGTGGCGGCCCGGATTGACGTTCGCCCTTGAGCGCAGTGCCCCGCGCGGTTTGGTAGCGTGCCGGGTGTACCCGCGATTCATCACCGGGGCTTGTGCTGTGGCGTCACGGCACGGAAGGATTGTGTTCGACATGGTCGTCATTCCGGTTGTTGGCAGAGCCTGGCATTCGCGTCCTTGCCGCCAATCCGCCGACTGGATAGCGGTGGTCCGCAGCGTTGTCAGCGACGCGATCACGCCGCAGTGGCGCTTGCACGACGCAAGCGGAGAACGCTGCCGGGCGCGACGGCAAGCGGCTCTGCCCGCCGGCACCCCGCGAAGCCGCGTCGTACCGAGTAGAAACGATTATATTACGATATAGGGAAGCCGCGGGACGGTCAAGCAAGGTGCCGCAACGGCGCCGCGGCAACGATCGCGGCGCGCAAGCCAGGAACCTCAGCACCCGGCCCGCTTGCGCATACCGCACCCCGCCGTTACCGTCGGTGCGCACCCGCCGCGCCGGCTCTACCGCTCTCAAAAGCGCTCGAGATGTGCGATTAACAGATCGAAAACACCCGCCGCATCGACCTCATATACCCATGCTGCATTCGCCATGCTTGGGGTCACGCCCCAGAAATCAACCGCGGTGTGTCCCATGGTCAGTGGGGATTGCGTTTCCACCGCGACGAAACAATCGCGCGCGGCGAACAGTTCAGGTCGCAACAACCAGGCGAGCGTGCACGGATCGTGCAGGGGCACCGCGCCGTCGCCGAATCGTTCGCTGCCGGTGCGCGCATAGAAGTCCAGCATGCGCCGGGTTGCGCGTGCGGGTTCGTTGTCGATCCGTCCAATCCGTTCACGCACCGCACGCGACACCAGTACCTGATGCGTTGCGTCGAGGCCGAGCATCGTGATCGGACGACCACACTCGAGCACGATTTCGGCAGCATGGGGATCGAGCAAAAAATTGAACTCCGCCGACGGCGAATAATTCCCGGCCTCACGCATAGCCCCGCCCATGACGACGATTTCCGCAATTTTCCGCCGAATTTCGCGATCGCGTGTGAGCGCCGTCGCCGCATTCGTCAACGGCCCGGTCAGCACGAGGGTGGTGGCATTGTCCGGCCGAGCGCGCAATGTCCGAATAATGAAGTCGACCGCGTGGCGGGATTCAAGCGGATGTCGCGGCGTGATGGTGTCGATCTCGCCGAACCCCGTGGGGCCATGTATCAGCTCGGCGGTTATCAGTTCGCGTTGCAACGGGCCGGTGCAGCCCGCGAATACGGGAATGTCCTCGCGCCTGGCGATATCACAGACGTGCCGTGCATTGCGCTGCGTCAATTCCAGCGGCACATTCCCGGCCACCGTCGTGATGCCAAGAATGTCGAGTTGGTCCCGCGCGGCCATCGCGAGGAATAAACCGATCGCATCGTCGAGACCCGGATCGCAATCGATGATGACAGCACGCCGGTTCATAGCGGGGAATGGCGCCGCGACGCCGGGTTTGCGCTTGTAAGCCGGCTCGGCAGGGCAACGCCGTGCGGCGGGACCGGGGGCGCCCCGCGTCTATTGTCCGGGAGGGTCCGGCCCTTCGCGGCAGCTGCCCGCCTGTCGCTGATGGATGACTGTGAACACGCGTGGCCGACCATGGGTCGCGTGCCGGTCGCCGCGCGCCGCCGCGGGCCGCCCCGGTGATGCCTGTATGAGTCGCTCATTCCAACCCCGTTCTGTCGTGACAGTAATGCGTTCGTAATAAACGATTCTAACCGTTTACGACCCTGAACAAACACCGTCTTCGCGCCCCGTCCCGGCGACCCTTGGCCACATGAGGATGACGTCGAGGCGATGATCGCGACATGCTCCGGCGGCCCGTGCCCGCGCGCCGTGCCCGAATCGGCGCCGGTGCCCCCGACAGTGCGCGGCCGTACGCTGGAGACCGCTAAACAGCGGGATATTCCGTCGGGTCGGGAAACACCGTCACAACCGCGGACGCCGCCGGCGGCTGGCTCCCGGAGGCCAGACGAATACCGTTTCATGCTCGCTTGCGGACGTTCACGGGCACCGCCCGGGCAGGTTTTCAGGCGCAGGAGATGACGCGTGCCGGATCGCTGCGCCGTCTTGACGATGGCATCTCGGGTCGATTAAAGTAGAAACGAATCTACTCGAGCTTCGACGGCATCCCAGACCGGCAATCCAGTCTGCACGGAACGGACCTCTGAGTGACGGCAGCTGACTGGGCACAACCCACACCGGAGACAACGCTATGGCAGGGACAAATCCGCGGCCGCCGCGTGCCACCGGTCGAGAGTTATCGCATCCCCATCATCCGCATCTCGACGTGCGCCCCAACCCTTTGATTGTGCGGGCAGTTTCGGCACGGCCGCGATGACGTACGGCGCACGTAATTATTCACCTGCGCCGCCTGCTGTGGCGAATCAACCTTAAGGAGGCAGAAGAGCAATGGCTGCAGATAAACGCGCCGCGATTAGCGTACTGGTCGTCGGTGAATCCTGGATCAAACACACCGTTCACCTGAAAGGCTTCGACCAGTTCCATACAACGGAATACGAAGAAGGCGCCGGCGTCTTTCTCGCCGCACTCGAGGGTGCCGGTTATGCCGTCACCTACATCAGGGCGCACGAAGTCTCGCAACGGTTTCCCACCACGAGAGCGGACCTCGACCGCTTCGATGTCGTTATCCTGAGCGACATCGGCTCGAACTCGTTCCTGCTGTGCGACGAAACGTTCCTGCGTTCCGAACGCACCGTCAACCGCCTGGCTTTGCTCGCCGACTACGTCAATGACGGCGGCGGCTTGCTCATGGTGGGCGGGTACATGTCGTTTGCCGGCATCGACGGTCGCGCGCGTTACCAGGCGACCCCGCTCGCCGCCGTGCTGCCGGTAACGATGCTCGACTACGACGACCGCGTGGAAGCGCCCGAAGGGCTCGTCGCGACATTTCCCGCGCCGGATCACGCGGCACTCGGTGGCACGCCGCCTGAGTGGCCGATCCTGCTCGGCTACAACAAGCTGCGCGCGAAGGCCGATGCAACGGTGATTGCCGCGCATGGCGACGATGCCTTGCTGGCCGTCAGTGATGTCGGCAAAGGTCGCTCGGTGGCGTTTGCCTCCGACGTCGCCCCGCACTGGGCACCACCGGAATTCATGTCGTGGCCGCACTACGCGAAATTGTGGCAATCGATCGTCTCGTGGGCCGCGGGCAGGTAAACTAGGCGGATGGCCCGCGCCACCCGAATCAAGTCGAACCAGCGTCCTACAATGAAGGACGTTGCCGTGCATGCGAACGTGTCCGTGAGCACGGTCAGTTACGTCCTCAACAACACCGGCCCGGTCAGCGCGGACCGTCGCGCGCGCGTGATGAACGCCGTACGCGAACTGAACTACACCCCGAACGAATCGGCACGCAGTCTGAAACGCCAGAGCGCGGCGACGGTCGGGCTCGTCATCCCGGATTTGACGAACCAGTTTTTCAGCCTGCTTACCCACGGCGTGGTGCGCGCCGCGGCGCTGCGCGATGTGCTCGTCGTGTTGTGCAGTTCCGACAGTTCCGAAGAGGCGGAATCCGGCAATGCGAGACTGTTGCGCAGTCAGCGCGTCGACGGGGTAGTCTACCTGACGGGTTCGTATGAATCCCATACTTCGCTGCTCGAATTGCAATCGCTGGGCCCGGTGGTTCTCGTCGACGAGCGCATCCCGGGCGCCGAATTGCCAGCCGTCGTTGCCGATGGCAGGCGCGGGGCGCGCGAGGTGGCGGCGCTCGTGGTCGGACTCGGACACCGGCGTTTCGCCTGTATCGCCGGACCCACCGCGCTGTGGACCGCCGAGCAGCGTCTCGCCGGCTATCGCGAGGCACTCGCCATGGGTGGGCTCGACCCCGACGACATGGACGTGCTGATTGGTGACTATCGTCAGGATTCCGGCTTCGAACTGGCGCAAAAAACGCTCAGCGGTCCGCGCAAAACACGACCGACCGCATTGTTGTGCGCGAATGACATGATGGCCATCGGCGCTCTCGAATACTGCCGTCAGGCCGGTCTCGACGTCCCCGGCGACGTCAGCATCGTCGGTTTCGACGACGTGCCTATGGCACCCTTGCTCACCCCTCGCCTGACAACGGTGAGGCAACCCGCTCATGAAATGGGGATGGGCGCGGCGAACCTGCTGCTCGATCTGATCCAGGGCGAGTCCGATCCGGTCATCCCCGCTCCCTACCCGGTAGAAGTCGTCGCGCGAGAATCCGCGGCGAAGCCGGCACAGGATTAAACCCATGTCCGAACGCGTGATCGTCGTCGGGGCGATTAATACCGATCTCGTGATCACCGCGCCGCACCTGCCCGCACCGGGAGAAACGGTCGTCGGCGGCGGACTGCAAACGTTCGGCGGCGGTAAAGGCGCGAATGCGGCCGTCGCGGCCGCGCGTGCGGGAGCGCACGTCGCGCTCGTCGGCGCCCTCGGCAATGATGACAGCGGCGCGCGTGCAAACCGCGAACTGCAGGTCGACGCCGTTGATACCCGCTACGTGTCGGTGCTCGAGACCACCCCGACGGGTGCCGCCCTGATCGTCGTTGATGCTAACGGCGAAAATCAGATTGCGATCGGGCCGGGAGCGAACGGCGCCGTCACGCCGGACCAGGTGCGTACCGCACTCGAGGCCGCGCTCCCGGACAGCAACACCGTGCTCGTCAGTACGGAAATTCCCGCCACCGCCGTCGCGGCCGCAGTTGCAGCGGCGACGGCAGCCGGCATCCGCTGCATCCTTAATCCGGCGCCCGTGATCGCGGGCCTCATCGACATGCTCTCCTACGGGCCGATTCTTACGCCGAACGCGATCGAACTGCGGGAACTCACGCGTCAACTCAATGGTGATCGATCCGCGACGGACGCGCCATTAACAATCCAGCAATGCCTTGCGGCGATCGGCGAGCACACGCGCGCGCCGGTCATCGTCACCCTCGGTGGCGACGGTTGCGCAGTGCGGCTGCCGGATGGCTCGGTGACGGCGATCCCGGCACCCGGTGTCGTCGACGTGACCGATACCACCGGCGCCGGTGATACTTTCAACGGGGTGCTGGCAACGCGTCTCGCCGCCGGCGATGAGATGTTGCTCGCGGTCAAGACCGCGGTGGTCGCGGCATCGCTCTCGGTGGGCGCCGCCGGCGCTCGCGGCGGCATGCCCACGGCCGCGCAGATCGCCACGGCGATGACCCGGGCCTATTGCTGAGCAGCGGGTCGCGGCAGCGTTAGCGCTGCCACCGTACATGGCGTGCGGGGAGGGGCCGTTACATAGCCACCCCCGTCGTCACCCCCTCGCCACAATCGTGCGATCACTCACCGTGCGCATGCGCGCGCACGGATCTCGCCTGCAGTCACCACGACACGTCCCCGCGGGCTCGTGCCGTGGCGTTACCGGATCAGAGTCGTCGATCCGTGACGTGATCGGGCAAGGTGCGCGATTCCACCGCCTGGGGTGCGGCGGTTTCACGGCAGTCCCAACCGATCATCTTGTCCGCCACCAGAGCGTAGTATTTCCGGCCGACGGTCTGGCCAAACTGGAAGTACGGTTCCGCGTACGGATGTCCTTCGTAGAAGTACTTGTTAAAGACGAGGTCCTGCAACTCCGCGAACAGTGCGTCATCGTCAACTTCGACCGCCGAGCCGAGAATTCTGACCCCGGCGACGGTTGCATACTCATCGCCGCTATCCACGATCCCGGCCAAGCTGCGCCCGGCCTTGATGTTCTCACCGTGTTTGCCCGCCGCATCGATCGGCAGGTATATCGTCTCGTCGCGTATTACATACCATAACGATGACAGGTAAATCGAACCGTCCGCGTTCGTCGTTGCCAATCGCATCGTTCGCTGTCGTTCAAGATATGCCCAGCGTTTCTTGCCACGCAGTGGCGCCGCCATGCTCGCATTGACTTCAACGAATGCGTTGCTTTGCAAAAGTGCCATATCGATTTACCCCCTCAAGGCTTGCAGCTGTTTTCTGTAACTCGGCGCCTCGACGATCCCGGGTCCGTTTGACGGACCGCTCGTCCACAGGAACGTGCTTTCGATTCCGGTTGCCTCGAGCGTGTAGGTATACCCCGCCGGCAGGTAGATGTGTTCTCCGGGACGCGCTTCGAGCACGACCTCGCGGCCGGCTGAATCGCGCACGCGCAGGCGGATCATGCCGGTGAGACACATTTGCGACTCATCGAAATTCGCCTGCGTCCAGTTCACCGGTTCGTGATCGGGCTTCGCGTAACAGATGCCCTGGCGGAAATAACGCGCGTCTTCGCGTTCCTGCGAAATGAAGATCCCGGTTTCGATACCGGTATTGAACTCGAGGCGTGGCATCTCCTCGATTTCATCGGGGGTCATCACTTTCGGGTATCGTTGCGGTTTGGAATTCAGTTCCTCGTTGGCGCCCATGGCCACCTCCTGCTGCTGATGTCGAATAAATTGCGGGCCGCCCATCGCGGGCGAACCGGATGCTGTCGGAACGCTGCTCAACCGCGCTTGCGCAGATGCGGGGGCAGCACGCGGCGTTCCATTGTTGGCGCTTGCGGCAACAATCGCCGGTCCCAGCCTTCGATGCGTTCCGGCTCGAGCTGGAACCAGCGTCGCGCGAGCATCATGCCGGTGCTGAGATACGCTTCGAGATGCGGATGCCCCATATAGAAGTATTTTTCCAGCACGAGGTCGACAAGCTCGTCGCGTAGCCGTTCCTGCGTGATTTCCTTCGCCTTGCCGGCGATTTGCACGCCGCGGAACGTGGTGATGTCTTCGCCATCATCCACCACCGCAGACACCCGGCTATCCTTCTCGAGTGCATCGAGGTGTCGTGCCGAAGGGGTCGCCGCGCGCCCCGGATCACCAACCACCGGGTCGATCGCGAAATAAATCCGTTCCTTGCGCACGACGAACCAGACCGGACTCACCTCGATCGCCTGGCGGCCGATCACAGTGGCGAGGCGCATCGTTCTGGCAACCTCGAGATAACCCCACAGGCTGTCGTCCTTCAGCGGTGCAATCTGAAACTGGGTAACTGGCATCTTACTGCTTCCTCTTGCGGGTCGATTTTTTCTTCGGTGCGTTCGCGTTGATCAGCATGTCGCTGTACGCGGGCCCGGCGGGGTCGCCGGTGTCGCGCCAACCGGTGTGCAGCACCGGCGCCATGGTCCAGAAATTAATCGAATCAACCCCCGACGCCCGCAAGGTGTAGGTGTAACCCGCCGGCGCCCAGAAATGGTCGCCTTCATCGACGACGAATTCCGCTTCGTTGCCCTCGATGTCCTTGACCAGGATCACGAGCTGGCCTTTCATGCAGTAGAACGCTTCGTCCCAGCTCACTTCTTCCCACACGAGATCGTCCATATCGGCATCGTGGAAACACAAACCCTGGCTGTAGAACCGCGACTCGTCGCGCTCGCGTGAAATAAAGATCCCGCTTTCCATCCCCGGCACAAAGCGGTAGCGCGGCATCGCCGCGATATCCTTGTGGCGCATGTGGCGCGGATAGCGGGCGGCACGCTTTTGTACCGACGCCCTGATCCGCGCACCTTTCGATTTTGCCGTACTGGTTGCAGCAACCATTGGATATCCTCCTCCTCAATAACGAACCGGGTGCGCGCAGCGGGCGGTTTTGCGCCGTGCGCCTGGTCGTGACGGGCGCGCCGCCACGAAACGACCCGCCGGCGATCTATCAATTCGCGTTGCACGTGCTCATCAGTGCGCGACCGGCGAGGTAAGCCGCCCACAGATCCGTACCGTCGTAGGCCACGCGCGCGAGTTCACGGATCGCGGGCTTCGCGTTCACTCCCACCGTGTGCTCGAGTGTGGTGAACAAAGCCAGGTCGGACAGGGAATCGCCGTAAACAATGCAGCAGTCGTCTGCCAGTCGCAGCTCGGCCAGCAGCCGGCGGGTGATCGAGAGCTTGTCGTCGCTCGTGATCATCTGTTCGACATCGGCGCCAGCACCGGGCGCGACGAGCGCACCGAAAGCGAAGTTCACACCCCAGCGGGTAAAGCGATCGACGAAGAATTTCGGCGACTGCGAGATCACGACGCTGTGTTCGTTACGGGATCGAATATCGGCGAACACGTTTTCCACCCCGTCGAGCCACGGCGCGTTCGCGAACGCAGCGTCAATATGCGCGTCCGTCAATCCTTCCCACAACGGCAGGCAGTGCTGCCAGTACGCGTCGTCGCTGAATTCGCCGGCCGCCCAGGCCCGTTCAATTTCGAGGTTCTCGTCGAACACTCCCGCCGCGCGCGATATTTCCAGGCATGCCGAGCCGCGCAACAGGGTCCCGTCCATATCGAAGACATGCAACACCGTCATCGCGTCCTCGGTTGCCTGGTTTGCATCGCAGCGCTCTCGCTAGTCGCCACGCTGCGTCCGGGCATCACGCAGGGGTTTAACGATATCGAGGTAATAGGATTCGGGATACTCACGCTCGCTGCGTTCGATCAGCTCGGCGAAGTCCCATTTTTTCAGCAGTTGGCCGTTGCGGAACACAGGGACGAGTTCGTTTTGCTCCGCCGGGATCGAATCGCGCGGCACGGTCGTGTACGTGCCGTTTTCGAGCTTGAGCGCGAGGCGCCCCTTCTTCGAAACCTTCATGCCGGAACCGGAAGGCGCTTTGTAGATGTCGCGCCACTCACCATTGACACACACAGCATTCGCTTTCTGGCCGAAATTCATCGTGTCGCGATTGTGGTGCTGGAGCAGACCGCCCCCCATGCCGAACAAGGCGTTTTCCGCCGAGAAGCCGCGTCGCTCCATTTCGATGAACACGTGCGGCAAGACGGCGAAGTTGACCCCGTCGCCCTGCACGACGCGGATGTACGGCGGCAACACCTTGTACCCTTTCGAGTTCGTTTCGTAGCCGAACGCATCCATTAACCATTCCGTCGTATCCGCGGTGACTTCGACGATATCGCCGGAATCGGGTCGTGCGCCGACCAGGCCGGGGAAGTTCTCGATTTCCGCTTTCAATTCCTTGCCGAGGATATTCTTCACGCAGTTCTCGTGATCGTAGGTATCGGTGAGCAACAGCGCACAGCCGTCGTTGCGGTACATCTCGAGCATATTGCGCAACGCCGCTGCTTCGTTCTCGCGGCCCCAGGCACTGAAACCCGCGTGTTCGGAGTTCGGGCCGGAGTTCGAAATATTACCGGCGTTGTAATAACGCTTCGCGGCGAGAATGCCGGGCACGGTATCGCTTTGACTGAAATTCACGAGGTGCGCCATGCCACCGAGCGCCGCCGACTCCATGGAACTGACGCCGCGGGCGCCGTAGTCATGCAGCATCGAACGCGCCATCTGCGGGTTATCGGACGTGTGTTCCAGCGTGTCGCGGATTACCTGCTTCAGCAACCAGCTGACCGAGCCGATTGTCGTTGGATACCAGATCGCGCGGAGCAGCGCGGTTTCGAAAAAGCTCGTTACCCACCAGTACTTCGGATCGGTGTTGACGAGTTGCACCAGGACATTACGCGGCGGCAACACCGTACCTTCGGGGACGGCTTCGATCTCGACCGGCAGGAAGCCGCCGTAATCGTTCAGTATGCCCATCCACAGATCGCGATTGAACGGTACACCCTGTTCGCGCTCGATGTGCTCGGCCTCGTCGATGTCGTCGAGCGTTATCGGGCGCATCAGGTATTCGCGCAGAAACGCCTGCAGGCCGATAAACATTGTTGATGGAAATTCGCCACCCCGCGACTCGATGTAGCTGGACACATACTCGGTGCCGGGCGGATAGAGCGAATAGTGGCAGTGCTTATAGTTGTCGACGTTGATGATGATGTTGTGGTCGAAACCCATGACTAGCCTCACTTACAGATGCTGATGCGGTTCCCGATTGCGCCGGAGCCCTGGCGGGACAAGCTGCCAGGCTCGAGGACTGTCGCGCGGAACAGGTATGTTGGATGGAACATTAACGTTTCTATGCTTTGCCGTCAATAACGCGCATCGAACTCAGAATCGGAATGAATTCCACACACCGAATTATATTTATCTGTTTGTTTTATCTAAATTTAATAGAATAATTCCTTGCTGACGCACTCAATCCGCTACAGAACATAATCGTTTCTATTACGTGCGTTAACAAGCCCGATTTGATCGAACGCTGGCGGGGATTGCGCTTCATCGCGTAATCCGATGCGGCATTGCGCCGCTCACTTGCGCCGCAGCTGTGCTGCTTGTGAGGGACGCGAATCCGCGTGCCGTCACGAGCGCACAAGCATCTGTCCTGAAAACACATTCTCTGCGCGCCATGGTCACAGTAGATTGCCAACGGCAGGCGCCATCCGGTGGCGCGTATCAAGGAATAAACGATGGATTTTTTACGTCATGATGAGGAGCGCGAGATCCTTGCCCGTTTGCGGCAGGTCGTCGACGCAGAGATCGCGCCGCGAGCGGCCGAAACCGATATGAACGGGTGTTTCCCGCACGAGAATTTCACCGCCTTGCATCGCGCGGGATTGATTGGCCTGGCCGTTGATCGCGAATACGGCGGCCTCGGCTGCGGTTTGCACGGCAATGTGCTCGTTGCAGTCACCGCGGTTGAAGAGTTGGCCCGAGGCTGCAGTTCAACCTGTCAGGTGTGGCACAACCACAATGGCTGTATTGGCATCCTCGATTACCTCGGTACGCCGGACCAGCGCGCGCGCTTTGCGCGGGAAATCGTCACCGACGGGGCGATGCACGTAATCTGGGGCGGCGAAACAGGCAAGCATGTCTATGACGTCAAGGCCGTGGCCAAGCCCGTCGCGGGCGGGTATCTCATCAATGGCACGAAAGTTTTCTCCACGGGCTCCGCCGGCGCCACCTGGTTTCAGCTCACCGCAATCGTCGAAGGCAAAACGCTGACCGACGGCATGATCATCCCGGTGATTCACCGCGACAATCCCGGGGTGACGATCGCGAACAACTGGGACGCGATGGGTCAGCGCGGCACCGCGAGCGGCACTACGGTCTACAAAGACTGCTTCGTGCCGACCGAAGATGTGCTCGGCGCGCCGGGCGACTATTACAAGCTCCTGCTGTTCGGGCCGTTTTTCCAGCTCGGTTGGGCGGCACTGTACGTGGGTCTCGCGCGCGGCGCCCTGGAAGCGGCGGTTGAGTACGTGCGCTCGACGACCCGGCCGTGGGCCGATGCGCCGATCGAAAAGGCCGTCGAAGACCCGTACATACGCGGCCATGTTGCCGACATGAGTATTCGCATCGAAGCCGCGCGGCAGCTGCTGTACGTTGCCGCGCGGGCGATCGAGCGCGCGCACATCGATCCGGCCGAGCGACCGGAAGCCGCGATCGCGGTGTATCGTGCCAAGGTGCTCGCCACCGAAGCGGCGCTTGAGGTAACCGGCCGCATCTTCCAGGTGATGGGGGCACGCGCCGCCGGCAAGCGCACGAACAATTTCGATCGCTACTGGCGCAATGTGCGCACATTTACACTGCATGATCCCGTCGACTGGAAACGGCATACCATCGGCGAATACCTGCTCGAAGGCACGCCGCCGCCGGTTGGCTGGTACTGACGCAACGCTTCGTCCGGGCCGTGCCAACGTACGGCCTGATCGTGATCCACTTGCCTCATGGGGGGAACTGATGAAAGCAACGAACGACAACAAGAAAAAGAAACTGCACCTGCTCGGCTTCGTGCTCAATGGTCTCGTCAATCACACGCAGTCCATCTGGACCCACCCGCAACACCACGCCGGCTTCGATGGCGGTTTCGCGAAACCGAAAATGTGGCAATCGCTCGGGCGCACGCTCGAGCGCGGCAAGTTCGACGCGATCTTCGTCGCCGACGTCCTCGCGCCGTACACTAACTACGACGGTAATTCCGATACGTCGCTGCGCTACGCCGTGCAGTGCCCCGTGCACGACCCGGCCGCGCTCGTGCCGGTGATCGCGGGCGCCACGAAGAAGCTCGGCATCGGTCTCACCCTGTCCACCTCGTTCGTGCCGCCCTATCACATCGTGCGCCAGCTCTCGACGCTCGAGCACCTCACGGATTACCGCGTGGGCTGGAACATCGTCACCTCATATGCGCGCGCGGAATTCGCGGCCATGGGGATGGACGCGATGGTCGAACACGAAGAACGCTATGCACGCGCCGAGGAGTTCCTCGAGATCTGTTATGCCTTGTGGGACGCCTGGGGCGAGGATGCGGTAATCAGGGATACAGATAAGGCATCGTTCGTTGATCCGTCCCGGGTGCGCGAAGTGGATTTTCAGGGCAAGTACATGCGCTGCAAGACGCGGCCGTTCGCGCTACCACTGCAACCGCATCGCCGCCCGGTGCTGTGGCAGGCCGGCGGTTCATCCTCGGGACGCGACTTCGCCGTGCGCCACGCAGACTCCGTGTTTCATGTCGCGCCGACCGCGCAGACGATGCGCGCCTATACCGATGACATCAAGGCCCGTCTCGAGCGCGCGGGTCGCGATCCGGCAGCGATAAAAATCATCTTCGGGCTGCAAACGTTCGTCGGGGAAAGCCGCGCGGAAGCGGAAGAAAAATACGCCGAGGTGCGCGAGAACATGTCGCTGGAAGCCGCGTTGACGATCATGTCGGGCCACTTTGGCCTTGATCTGTCGCAATTCGATATCGACGCTGATATGCGACAGGCAGGCAGGGATTCCGCAATGGAGGGCGCCGTGGGTCAGCTCGAAGCGATCATGGCGGCCGGCGATGCGTCGAAACCGCTGACCATCAGGAATGCCGCCGAGATTTACGGTATCAGCTGCGCCGCGCCGATTCTCGTTGGCTCCGCATCCGACATCGCCGATCAGATCGAAGATTACGCCGACACCGGCGGCGGCAACGGATTCATGATTTTTTCAACTTACGTGCCGGGCTGCTACGAGGAATTCGTCGATCTCGTCGTGCCGGAATTACAACGTCGCGGACGGTTCAGAAAGAAATACACCGGCAGCACCTTGCGTCATCACCTGTCGGAATACTGAGAAACCGTACAGGCGTTGCGACATTGAGCGTCTTGGGCTGAACTGAATTCACGTCGTAAATTCTGCGGTAATCAGACTTCAGGCCGGGAGCGTCGCTTTCACCCGCGCAGTCCCGCCGGCTCGATGTGGCCTGCAGGGGCATCCGCTGAGATTCGGCCACGCGTAGATCGGTAACGACGGTTAGCTGTCACGATCGCGCCGCGGCGGGTGATTGCCATCGTAACTTATGGGTGGCTTTCCGCAGGTGGCAGCTCCCCGCCCGACACTCAGGCTCTTATGCCGCAAAACGCGAGTACCGGCATTACTCTGTACCCATCGGTCGATCGTTTCACACACGTTTCGCCGGATGCGCCGCTGGCAGCCGCGCGTTCCCGGCGCCACTGAAACGCTCTCGCAGACTGAGATCTCTTGGGCCGTATTCTTTCTGTACCCTGCCACGCCGCTGCAATTCCGGCACGACGAGGTCAACGAAATCGGTCAGTGATCCGGGTTGGTCTATCGGAATCAGGTTAAACCCGTCGACACCGCCTTCCTCGATCCATAATTCCAGTTCGTCGGCGACCCTGGTTGGCGTGCCGGTGATGAGCGGCGTAATTGACGCCAGCTTCATGTATTCGCACACATCGGCAAAAGTCCAGCGCTTGTCAGGATCAATCTCGGCGAAGAACGCCGCGAATTGCTTGATATGATTGGAATCGAATGCGCCGATTTCATCTTCCGGCCTGAAGCCCGACAGGTCGATGCCGGTCCATCCGCCGAATAGCGCGAGCAATCCTTCGATCGCTGCGTAGCCCTTGTATCGCGCGACCTTCAGCTCAAGTTCCTGCTCGGTTTCAGCGACAACAACCCCCACTCCCTGCATGAATTTCACCGCACCACTGGCGCGCCCGTTTGCCGCTTCCAGCGCCCTCACTTTCGCCACGCCCTCCGCGGCTTTATGCCGGTTCTGGAACACGACGAAAAGCGCTTCGGCGTGTTTCGCGCCGAACGCGTAGCCACGTGGCGACTGCCCAGCCTGCACGAGATACGGCGTTCGCTGGCTAGTTGGCGCGCACATGTGCGGCCCCTCTACCGCGAAGTATTTGCCGCGGTGATTGATCTTTCTGACCCTGGTGGGGTCCACAAGCACATCGTTTTCCACATCCAGCACGAACGCATCGTCATCCCAGCTCCGTTCCCACAGCTTGTAACAAACATCCATATATTCTTCCGCACGTTCGTAGCGTTCATCGTGGTCCATGAGTTCGCCGAGTCCATTACGCGACGCGCTTTCGAGGTAGGACGTGACAATATTCCAGCCGATGCGGCCGCCAGTGAAATGATCAAGCGAAGAAAACACTTTTGCCGTGACATAGGGCGGAAAGTAGGTCGTGCTGCAGGTAACGAGAAATCCGAGGTTGTTCGTTTCGTGAGCAAGTAACGCGAGCAACAAGGTCGGATCGTTTCCCGGCACCTGCACCCCGTGGCGAATACCCGCATCCATGTTGCCACCGTAGACGTCGTACACGCCGTGCACATCGGCAAAGAAGAGCGTATCGAAACAGCCGCGTTCAGCAGTCTTGGCCAGCTCAATCCAGAATCCGGTATTGTTGAACCCCGGAACCGAGCGGTCGCGCGGATTTTTCCATTGTCCTTCGGACTGCGGGGTTGGGCACGCCTGCGTGAATGCGTTCAGATAGATTCGCTTTGACATTAATGGTTGCTCCAAATTGCGTTTGAGCTGAAAAAAGCCCGGACTGCGGACGCAAGGTCTCGATGCGCCGTTTCCTCCCCCTCGAATCGAACGGGAGCAAAAGAGAGGGAGCCACAACCAGCCCATCGCGCGGTAGTCGCAACTTTTGCCCCGCGTATTCGGATACCCGACGGCGTCCTCCGAATCCGCCTGGTCCCCGAATTCACCGAATCAACCGGCTTGCCGCGCCGTTCACGGATGGCTATGCGTTCTGCCCCTGGTGCGCGAATGCGGTGCAAACATTGCGTTCGTCGCGGAGGCTGCTGATCCGGATCCGGCCATAAAGAATTTACCCTGGCGCGGGGTGAAGCAGAATATGCCGAGAGGCCAGATTATTGTGTAGGCTGACCGCTCGACGCACTCCATGGCCGCGAATAGAATCGGCGCGAGCGGATCAGAATTACTAACTCATGCTAATGCAGCAAAATCCACCATTGTCATCACACGGGGTCAAAAGCCTGAAGGTGGCACTCGGCGCGCTGCAAGAGCGTGGAATTGCAGCCGGCGACTGCCTTGCCGGCACCGGCGTTTCCAGCAACGACCTCAATCGCCCGGAATTACGCGTGTCGCTGCAGCAGGAAGTCGCGTTCTATCGCAATGTCATGCGGTTGTCGGAGGATCCGCTCATCGGCCTCGCCATCGGGGCTCAATACCACCTGCCGAATTACGGGATCTGGGGTTATGCCGTGATGAGCGCGCCGCGGCTTGAAGACGCGTTGAAGCTGGCGTTTCGTTTTATCGGGCTCACCTATACGTGCCACGACATCACACTGCAGCGCTTGGAGTATGGCGCCTGCATGCGGCTCGTGCCGCTCCAGGATTACGAAGATTGCACGCAGGTTATCGCTGATCGGGATGCTTCCGCCCTGTTTCTTATTGTCAGCGAGCTGCTCGGGCGGCCACTGCCGATGGAGCGGATCGATTTACTGCACGGCGCAAGCCAGTTCGCGGATCAATACGCTGCCTACTTCAGATGCCCGGTGGAATTCGGCACGCCGTGCAGCGAATTGCACATCGACCGCGTCGTACTCGAATCGCCACTGCCGCACAGCGACCCCAGCACCACCCGCATGAGCGAATACCAGTGCGAAATATTGCAAGCTACGCTGAATTCCGGTGCGGCAATCGTCACCGAGATCCGTCAACTGTTGCTGGAATCTCCCGGCAACTTCCCGCCCGTTGATGAAGCGGCGCGCCGCCTGAATGTGTCTCCGCGGAATCTGCGTCGACAACTGAGTAAAGCCGGACAGACCTACACCCGCATACTCAACGACCTGCGCTACGAGCTGGCACGCCAGTACCTCGACGTCACCACTCTCACGGTCGCGGAGATCGCGCGCACGCTCGGTTACAGCGAACCGGGGAACTTCACCCACGCGTTCAAACGCTGGAGCGGGCTGTCGCCGCACGCCTATCGGGTGCAGTCAGCGGGCTAGCGGAGAGGCCAGCGAGTCTGTCGTCGGAGTTTGCCTCGCACTTTCCGGCGCGCGGAATCCCGGACGCCGAGGGCTTGGCAACGATTGACGTTCACACGGGACGTCCGTGCATTACGCGTGTGCCGCTGCCGGACGCCGGTGCATGCACGGGCGACGTCGAACCCGGCGACACACGAAGGGAAACGCCGCGACAAATAAAACGAGTGCGGGCGGCAATGGCACCACGGTTACGCTGTACGAATATTCGAGACGCGGCGCCGGCCCTCCTCCGTCCCACGATTCAACCTCCCGGCTTCCGGTTGCGCCCGGTGTCGGCTCCGGATCCTGCAGCAACACAAACACGACATCGACGCCACCGTTCTCGGGCCATGCGCTGTCCTGCAGTAATTCCGTGAGTATCGGCGCGACGCTCGGTGTTGTGAGCGTTTCGCCAACTCCTGGAAATTCCGCGGTTTCCCAGTCCACCGTCGTCGCCGTTGCGTTCAAGAGGCGATCTTCGGGTTGATTCGACGCACTGAACGACGCGCGCGAACCGGCGAGGCTTTCGCCCACAATAATCAGATCGATCGGCGCGTCGTAGCCGAAGCTCGTTGCATTGGCGATGGAATCCACCGTGAACACGATGCGCGCATCGAGAATCGTGGCGCCGGCCGGAATGTCGAGGTTGCGAAACCGAAGGCCCACGACCTGCTGTACATCGAGCTCGCGCGGCAACTCGAGATCCGTGCTCCTGCTTGTAAAGTCATTGCCGAAGACGTCGGATTCCGCGTCATCGCTGCCTGTCAGAATGCTGACTTCGCGAAGAAACAGGTGCTGCGTAGCCGCGAAGACATCCGCACAGCCCAGCACGGTCAAGAGGAAAACAAGCGAACGCAATAGCACTGATCTTGAGCGCTCGGCGGGGAGAAAATCTGGCACGCGTGTCCGGTCGATCATGGCAGGTATCCGATGCTGTGCAGAGTCGCTTTGTTGCCCTGCGTTGATGACTGGCTCGTCGTCGCTGCGGACAGCGTTCCTCGCAGCGACGCTGGAATAATATACAAGCACGCAGTTCGTACTGCACTCGAACGACGGCGTCATCGAGCCCGCTGCAATGTTATTTTACATTTCCCCGTACTCACCCGACTCGACAATCGAGCGCAGCGGCAGGATCAACACGCGCACCGACAATAGCGCGGGTACGGCTTCCGGATTTGTTTCACCTGCCCGCCGAAAGCCGGACCTTGCCCCCACCCGAGCGCGAAATGCGGCCGCTGCTTACATCAATAAGAGCGCGGCAAATCGAGCTCGTGCTCGGCAATGAACGACAGGATCAGGTTCGTCGAGATCGGCGCGATACGGTAGAGGCGTGCTTCGCGGAACTTGCGTTCGATGTCGTATTCCTCCGACATGGAAAAACCGCCATAGGTCTGCATGCACGTGTCACCGGCGTTCCATGCCGCTTCCGAGGCGAGCATCTTCGCCATGTTCGCATACGTGCCCGTGCGTGCATCGCCCGCTTCATACAGGCGACACGCCTTGTCGAGAATCGCTTCGGCCGCTTCGACCTCGGTGAATGAGCGTGCAATCGGAAACTGGATCCCCTGGTTCTGTCCGATCGCGCGCCCGAACACAACGCGTTCGCGCGCATAGTCGGCGCCCTTGCGGATGAAGTAGCGACCGTCGCCGATCGACTCCGAGGCAACGAGTATGCGCTCGGCGTTCATCCCCGACAGGATATAGCGGAACCCCTTGCCTTCTTCACCAATCAGGCTGGACGCGGGGATCGGCACGTCGTCGAAAAAGACTTCGGTGGTGGAGTGATTAACCATCGTGCGGATTGGCTTGATCGTCATGCCGTTCTGCTTCGCTTCGCGCATATCGATCAGAAACACGGACAGGCCGTCCGTGCGTTTCTTCAGTTGGTCTTTCGGCGTGGTGCGCGCGAGCAGGATCATCAGATCCGAATATTCGGCGCGGGACGTCCACACTTTCTGACCGTTCACGATGTAGCGATCGCCGTCGCGCACCGCCATCGTCGAAATACTCGTGGTGTCCGTACCCGCGGTCGGTTCCGTCACCCCGAATGCCTGCAGGCGCAGTTCGCCCGCGGCTATCGCCGGCAGGTACTGCTGCTTCTGTTCGTCGTTGCCGTGGCGCAGCACCGTACCCATCGTGTACATCTGCGCGTGACAGGCGCCCGCGTTGCCGCCGAACTCATGGATCGCCTTGAGGATTTCGGCACCGATCGAAATCGGCAAGCCACTGCCTCCGTATTCTTCGGGGATCAGGGAGGCGAGCAGCCCGAGTTCCGTAAGCTTGTCGACAAACTCTTTCGGGTACTGGCGCTCGCGGTCTTTTGCGCGCCAGTATTCACCGTCGAACTCCTCACTGACCTTGCGCACGGTATCGCGGATCTGTTCTATCGTCTCTTTACGTTCTTCTTCGTTCATTGGTGTCTCTTCAAATCAGTTGGCAGTCGTCATACGGTACGGCTTCGCCGGCGGCATTAGAGCTATCGGCGTCGGGTCCGTGCTTGAGCATTCATGCGGCCGCGCGTACCGGCACGCCCGCCAGCTCAACGCAACTCGAAGCCATCGTAACCGCTCGCCGCGGTCGCGGCGAAAATCTTGCGGTACGCCGGCACGCCTTCCGTGAACACGAGAAACCGGCCCTGCTCGCCCCCGTCGTTGTGGTAGCCGAAAAACCAGGAATTCCTGACATCCGCGAACAGCATGCCCGCGGCGGAATCGTAACAGCGCTGCGTCCAGGCTTCCTCTGCCGCTTCGCTCGCCTGGATGGTAGTAAATCCATGTTCGCGCAGATGGTCAATGCACCCGATGATCCACTCGACATTGCTTTCTACACAGCGGGTGATATTGCAGAACGCTGCGGGATTGTGCGGCCCGAGGATCGCGAAGAAATTGGGGAAACCGGCGAATTGCACGCCGAGATTCGTTTTCGGACCCTGCGCCCACTTCTCCTGCAAGGTGAGACCATTCTCGCCGACGATGTCCAGCCGCATCAGTTCGCCGGTCATGGCGCGGAACCCGGTCGCGTAGATCAGCACATCAAGATCGTGCAGGCGGGTTCCCGCGGTGCCCGCGGTTTCGATCCCGGCAGGGGTGATGCGCTGAATCGGCGTATCGCGCAGATCGACGAGCTCGACGTGGTCGAGATTGAAAATATCGTAGTAGTTTTTCTCGCCCGGCGGACGCTTTGTGCCGAACAGATGGTCCGTCGGGATCAGCTTCTCCGCCAGCTTCGGATCGTGCACGCGCGCGCGGATTTTCTGGGCCAGAAACTCACCGATGTCGCTGGCGATTTCGCGGTTCGTAAACGCGTCGTTGAAATTCGCCAGCCACAATGCGAACCCGCCGCGTTGATACAATACCTCGTAGTGCGCCCAGCGCGCTTCCCGTGACATCTCCGCACCCGCACGCTCGTCCGCGCTGTGGATGAACCCTGCGTAAGTCTTACCGCACAGGTCGAATATCTCGTCGGCACGTCGTTTCAGATCGCGCTGCTGTTCGGCGTCGATGGGCTCGTTACGTAACGGTGTGCACCAGTTCGGCGTGCGTTGAAACAACGACAAATGTGCGACCTCGGGGGCGATCGTCTGAATCACCTGCACCGCCGTCGCGCCGCTGCCGATTACGCCGACGCGTTTGCCCGCGAGATCGATCCCGCCTTCCGGCCACCGCGCCGTGTGCGCGGCGATCCCGGCGAATGAATCCATGCCGTCGATTTGCGGGATCTGGTGCGCGGACATGAAACCCGTCGCGGCGAGTATGAAGCGCGCGCGAACGTGCGTGCCATTCTCGGTGTGGACATCCCACAGGCGGTTCGCCTCATCGAATACCACCGACCGCACACGGGCATCGAACGCGATATCGCGACGCAAATCGAACTTGTCCGCAACGTGATTCAGGTAACGCTCAATTTCGGGTTGGCCGGCGAACTGTTCGCTCCAGTCCCATTCTTCGATCAGTTCGCGCGAAAACGAGTACTGATAGCTGTAACTCTCGGAGTCGAAGCGCGCACCCGGATAGCGATTCCAGTACCACGTACCGCCAACTCCCGAGCCAGCTTCGAATACACGCGTCGACAGTCCGGCCTCGCGGAGCTTGTGGAGTGCGTACAGGCCGGATACACCCGCGCCAATCACTACGGCGTCATATTGTTTCGTCATGTTGCGTCTCTCCTGCGCGGCAGCACCGGCATCGTCCACGGCGCACGTTTTCTGAGGCGAAGCGATCTCGCTTGCGATCCGGCTGCACTGGTCCGCGGCAGCCACATCGATCGCGGCTTGCGCGCCAGCCGCCGCGATTCGAGCCTGCACGTTATATGTACGTACAAATTAAGTCAACGACGGTTTATTGCTGCTATGACGGGCTTATTCCGCGAATAATCCATTGAAACATCCGTACAACTTGTTACTATTCCGCCATGCCCGTCAGCTCCCCCAAAGCCAGCGACCCAACGTCCGCACGCGATGTGCCAAAGTACGCCGCGGTCGCCACGGAGCTCGTTCGACAGATCCACGACGGCAAGTACGCGCCGGGCGATCTGCTGCCTTCCGAGCCGGAACTGACCCGTCGCTTCGGCGTCTCCCGGCATACCGTGCGCGCGGCGTTGCGCTCGTTGTCTGACAAGGGGCTCATCATCAGCCAGCGCGGACGCGGCACGATCGTGCAGGATGTTGCGGCCGCGCCGCGATACAGCCATGGCTGCGATTCGATCGAAGACGTCCTGCAGTACGCCGCCGCGACGCCACGCGAAATCATCAGCGTCCGGCGTCTGCTCGTCGACGAAGCGCTCGGCGAGCAGCTTGGATGCGCGCCCGGCTACCCGTGGTGGGAAATTCATACGCGGCGTCAGCGTGATCCCGGCGGCCCCGTGATCGCCTCCTCGCTAATCTGGGTGCCGGACGAATTCGCCGACGCGGTAGCGGCGCTCGAAACTTCCGAGGAACCCTTGTTCGTCATCGTCGAGCGCATGCACGCGTGCACGTTCGCTGAAGTCCGCCAGGCGGTTTCCATAACCGGCGCGAACGCGCGCGAAGCCGACGATCTCGGGCTCGAGTGCGGGGCGGGCGTCATGTGCGTGGAACGGCGCTTCATCGATGAACGCGGCGGTTTGCTGGAAGTTTCGCGCACCGTGCATCCACCGGACGCGTGCCGCTTCGAGATGAGATTGCGTCGCGTGATCGGTGCCTGAGCGGCCGGCGCTCCCACAGCCCGGCCGGCGCGTCACGAAGCAGGAAATTACGAGCAACGAACGAGGAGACTCAGCGAGCCCATGAACATCAACTGCAACTGCAACGCGGCGGGTCACCGCGCCGCCCGCGACGGCGACGATTCCCTGCGCCGCCCTTGCCTGCCGCGTAACGCCGTCTATCCTTTACGACACGTGCCGAACCTTGCCGCAAGGTCGGGGGCGCGACGATGAGTACGGCGCCGGACACCGGGTTGACAAACGCGGACGACGATCTGCTCACGATGCTGCGCGACAGCGCGCAGGACTTTTGCACACGTGCGCTCGAGCGCACGCGCCTGCGTGCCTTGCGCGGCGCCACCCCACCGTTCGATCGCGCGTGCTGGAATGAAATGGCCGCACTCGGCTGGCTCGGCGTCGTGCTGCCGGAAAATCGCAACGGTCTTGGGGTTGGAACACGCGGGGCCGCCACGCTCGCACGCGCGCTGGGTACCGTCGCCGCGCCTGAACCGCTGATCGAAACCGCAGTGGCCGCGGCCATCGTACTCGAGCGCAGCGGCGCTGATCAGCAATCCCTCGATGCACTCACGAACGGTGATTCCGTCATCGTCGCGATCCTCGGCGCCATCGGCGACAACCCGTTTACCATGATCGACGCCGCGAGTGATGACGACGCTTCAATCCTCACCGGTACGCTTGCTGCCGTACCCCTGGGCGCCGATGCGGATGCCTGGCTGATTCCGGCGAACCACGCTGGCGTACCGGCCTGGTTCCGCGTCGAAGCCGGCGCTGCCGGCGTTAACGTAATGCCGCGAGCACTTGCCGACGGCAGTCGCGATGCACGCCTCGTCCTCGATCGCGCTGCTGCTATCCGGCTCTCGCGCGGTGACGCTGCGCTCGAAGCGCACACCGCCGCGCGCGTGGCAGCAGAACTTGCCGCGAGCGCGTATCAACTCGGACTCGCCGACACGTTGCTGGCGATGACGCTCGACTACGTCGCCACCCGGCGGCAGTTTGGCCAGGCCATCGGCAGCTTCCAGGTATTGCAGCACCGCCTCGTCGACGCCTATCTCGCTTTGCGTGTTGCCGATGCCGTTGTCGGCGACTGCTGCGCGGCGGTCGATGCCGGCGCGGCGGGTACTGCGGCGTTGCGCGCCGCCGGGCGCGCCGGCGAGCGCAGTGGCGCCAGCCTCAGCCTGGTCGCGCGTGAAGCGATCCAGATCCACGGCGCCATTGGTTACACCGACGAATGCGACGTTGGCATATTCGTCAATCGCGGCCTCGTCGTGGCAGCACGTTACGGCCGCGCCGATGCCTATGTCGCCCGCTGCCGGCAACTCACCACGATCGCGCCAAACGTCGACGTCTACGGTGACGCCGATCGCTCGCTCGCCGATCGCGAGGCACCGAACGGAGACTGGAACGCGCTCGACAACGAGACATTCCGCCAAATAGTCCGGCAATGGCACACCGCAAACTATCCCGCGGAACTCAGGAACCTCCGCTATCGCCCGCGCTGGAAGCAGTGCCGCGAGTGGTACGGCAAACTCTATGCACGCGGGTTCGCCGCCCCGGGCTGGCCGGCGAAACACGGTGGCATGGGTCTCGCACCGGACAAGCTGCTGATCTTCATCGAAGAGCGGGAACGCCTCGGGGTGGTGCGGACGCCGGACCAGGGCATCATCATGGTCGGGCCGTTGCTGATGCAGCACGGATCCCCGGAACAGCAGGACTACTACCTGCCGAAAGCGCTGTCCGGCGAGCACATCTGGTGTCAGGGTTATTCCGAACCGAATGCGGGTTCCGATCTCGCCTCACTGCGCACCTCGGCCGTGCGCGAGGGCGATGAGTTCGTCATCAACGGGCAGAAAATCTGGACGACGATGGCGCAGGACGCGAACCAGATGTTCTGTCTCGTACGCACCGACCCGGAAGCGAAGCCGCAGGCCGGGATCAGTTTCGTCCTGATCGATTTTGCGACGCCGGGGATCACCGTGCGCCCGATCCGTAACATTGCGGGCGACGAGGAATTTTGCGAAGTGTTTTTCGACGACGTGAGAGTGCCGGTGGCGAATCTCGTCGGCAAACTGAACGACGGCTGGACGATCGCAAAAGCCTTGCTGGGTTTCGAGCGGTTTTTTATCGGCAGTCCGAAATACTGCCGTTTCGCCCTTGCCCGCAGCGCCGAACTCGCGAATGCGCGCGGGCTGGACCGCGATCCGGTATTCCTTGATCGCTATGCGCGTTTCGCGCTCGATGTCGAGGCGCTGGAGTCGTTGTACAAATCGTTCGCCGACCAGATCCGGCGTGGTGAAACGCCGGGCGCGGATGTGTCACTGTTGAAAATCTTCGCGAGCGAAACGTTCGGACGCCTGTCCGAGTTTATCCTCGATGTTGCCGGCAACGGCGCAGCGCAGATCGATGGCGTCGACACCGCGGATGGCACCATCGATGCGCTGTTCCCGTATTACAATGCGCGCCCGACACCGATCTACGGCGGCAGCAACGAGATCCAGCGCAACATTATCGCGAAGTTCGTCCTGCGCCTGCCGTCGGCCTGAACACGCGATGCGGGGGACGCCCGCCGTACAAGGACAGCAAAGATCATGAACAAAGCGGACGCCCAGGGCCGGACCGGCGCGAATATCCTGCTCGACGTACTCGAATCCGAAGGCTGCGAGTATGTATTCGGCAATCCCGGGACCACGGAGTTACCCCTGATCGACGCGCTCGTCGATCGTCCACACCTGCATTACGTGCTCGGTCTGCAGGAAGCGACCGTCGTCGCGATGGCCGACGGTTACGCACAGGCCGCGGGCAAACCGGCGTTCGTCAATCTGCATACGGCTGGCGGGCTCGGTCACGGGCTCGGTAATCTGCTCAATGCTTATACGTCCGGTACCCCGCTCGTCGTTACGGCCGGGCAGCAGGATTCGCGCCACGCGATCACCGATCCGCTGTTGCAGGGCGATCTGGTTTCGATCGCACGTCCGGCGTGCAAATGGGCGGCCGAGATTACCTCGCCCGATCAGATCCCCATCCTCATGCATCGCGCATTTCAGGACAGCCAGGCGACGCCGCGCGGCCCGGTATTTCTGTCGCTGCCGATGGATGTGATGGAGGAACGCAGCGCGATCCGGGTGCCTAAAACGTCACATGTCGACCGCCGGCCCGTGGCCGGTTCGCTGCCGGAACTTGCGCTCGAGCTGACCGCGGTCGCCCCGGGCAAGGTCGCGATCATCGCCGGCGATGAAATCTCCCAGAACGATGCGTACAAGGAAGTCGTGCATCTCGCGGAGTTACTCGCCGCGCCGGTGTTCGGTTCTTCATGGCCGGCGCATATCCCGTTTCCCACGAGTCACTACCTGTGGCAGGGCAATTTGCCGACCCGCGCGGTGGGTATTGCCGAGGCGATGCAGGGGTTCGATTGCGTGTTCGCACTCGGCGGCAAGTCGTTCATCACGATCCTCTACAGCGAAGCCTCAGCGCTGCCTGAAGCGTGTGAGCTGTTTCAGTTGTCCGTCGACGGGCGCGATCTCGGACGCACGTTCCGCTCGAAGCTGTCGATGGTGGGCGACATCGAATTGTCGTTGAAGGCCTTGAATGCCTTGATCGAAAAGCGCCTCGCACCGCGCGCCGCGGAGTTCGCCGCCGCGCGGGACGCCGCCCGGCAGGCCTACGCGGCGCGCAAACGTTCCCTGCATGAACGCGCCGCCGCTTTGGCGGACAACGCCGAGATCCATCCGCTCGTCGCGGCGCGGGCGCTCGCTGAGAGCATCGGCGCAACGCCGATCGTAGACGAGGCGATCGCAACCGCGAGCCACCTGCGCAGCTTTCTGAATAATGGTTCGACCCGTCAGTATTCGTTCCTGCGCGGCGGCGCACTCGGCTGGGGGATGCCGGCGGCAGTGGGTTTTTCGCTCGGTCTCGGCCGCTTGCCGGTGGTATCGCTCGTCGGCGACGGCGCCGCGATGTATTCGCCGCAAGCGCTTTGGACCGCGGCGAACGAAGACCTGCCGGTGACATTCATCGTGATCAATAACCGCGAGTACAACGTGCTCAAGAACTTCATGCGCTCGCAGCCACACTACCTGTCGGCACAAACCGGGCAATTCATCGGCATGGACATTACCACCCCGGCAATTGACTTCATTGCGCTCGCGCAATCGATGGGCGTACCGGGGCAGCGCATTACCCGCGCGGCCGATATCGGCGCTGCCGTTGCCGAGGCCATCGCGTCGTGCCGGCCCGGGTTGATCGAAATCCTGATCGGGATCGAGTAACCCGGCTCGCCGCGACAACAGCGCCCTCACCCCGTCGCGTGATGCCGGCGCTGCCCGCGGGGTCGCTTACCTGAAGTGCGGGATTACTTCTTTCGCGAACAAGGTCATGCCGTCACGGATCTGATGCGCTGGCATGCCGGATGTGGGGAAATAACACACGAAGTGTGTCATCCGGCCGCGGGTCTGGTATTCCGCGATCATCTCGATCGCATCGCGCGGGGTGCCGACGATCGCATCTTCGCCGAGAAAATCGAAATGCTGCTTGCGGATCATCTCGTCAACGCTCGGCAGCGCACTCTCGGCTGCGTCCGAACCGGACATGTCCGACGCTTCCGCGAACCAGCGCAGGTATTGCTCGGTCATGTAGTGCAAGGGCTTCGCGGCAATCTCCCACGCCTGCTCGCGGCTCGGCGCAACATAGATCGCACGCGCCTGCGCAATCTGAAAATCTTCCGGTCGGCGACCATGCTTCACGAGCGCCTCGTCGTAGATTGCATTCAATGCGCTCGGACCCACCGATTGATAATGAAAGCCGAGGCGCGCCGCGCGCTCGATCGCTTTCGGTGCCAGCGCACCGAGCCAGATCGGGGGATGCGGCTGCTGCAGCGCGGGCGGACTGATTTGCACGTTCGTCAACTGGTTGAACTTGCCGTCGATAGAAACTGATTCACCGCGCAGGAGACGCTGGATAATCTGTACGCCTTCCGTGAGCCTGGCGCCGCGCTCGCCGGGAGAGATCCCTTGAGACGAGAATTCCACCGGGCGGTAGCCGAGACCCACCCCGAGATCGAAACGCCCGTTGGAGATCAGATCAACGGTGGCGGTATCTTCGGCCACGCGCACGGGATTATGCATCGGCAGCAGGATCAGGAATGAACCGATTCGTATAGTCTTCGTGCGCCCGGCAAGCGTGCCTGCGATCGGCATCAGCGACGGGGAATAACCGTCGTCGGTGAAATGATGCTCCGTCAACCAGATGTTGTCGTATCCGAGCGCTTCGGACGCCACGGCCAGATCGAGATGACTGCGATAAAGCTCAGGCCAGGGCACCCGGGAGAATGCCGGGTTTCTGAACGACCACAGGATTCCGAACTTCAAACTCATCGTCACTACTCCTCGTTGATTTCTCGACAGGGTGCCAGACCGCCGCGACCGTGACCGCGCCGTCCCACCACGGCATTATGCTGCGGATTGGCTCGGCGTGCGTCGCGTTTGCGGACACCGCAACATCGGCAGCGGACACCGCCGGGCCGGGTTCATGCTGCAAGGCGCGGATCCGCCTTAACCTGCGACACGCGCACGCGCGCCCCGTTTTGGGCACGTGCTGGCGCGGCAGTTAAACTTGCGGGCATCCCCGGCTTACCCGGACGCTTGCGAACGCTTATGCAAAAACCTGTCGTCAAGAATCCCCACGGTCGCCAGGCGCAGAAAAGCGCGGCAACCCGCCAGGCTGTCGTCGACGCAACGCTGTCTTGTATCCGTAAATCCGGCTACGGCGCGGTCACGATGGAGGATATCGCCCGCGAAGCAGGTGTTTCGCGCGGCGCCATGATGCATCACTTTCCTGCCAAAGCCGATGTCATCGCAACTGCCGTGCGCATGCTGCACGAGCGACGGCTTGCAACCCTGCGCCGCGAGATTGCCGCTATCGCGCTGGAGAAGGATCTGATCGACCATGCGCTGCGCGCGTACTGGCGGATTACGAATACGCAGGATTTCTGGACCTTCCACCAGCTGTTCGTTGCCGCACGCACGGATCGCGACCTCGCCGCGACGCTTAACCCCCTTGCACGCCGCTTCGACAAGGAATGGGAGGACGCTGCTTATGAATTGTTCGAACCCATCTACGGCGCGCAAACTGATCTCGCCATCGATCTGTGTCAATCGCTCGTGGAAGGCATGGTGCTGGGCGGCCACCTGCGCGGCAAGGGCGCAAAGGCGCGCATCGAACGGCTCCTCGGGGTACTCAGTGCGCGCTTGCATCAAATCGTGCATGACGCGCAATAGACGCTCATCTTCAGTTTTAAAAAACAAACATTACGGATTGTTTTTATATTACCACGCGTCTATGCTGCTCACGTAGTGGTTGACTGTCCCGGCCAGCGCGCCAGGCGTCCACCCGATCCGTGCCCGCCACCACAGGAGCCAGATCCGTGAAAGCAGCGCCGTTTCCCGCCGAAGAAAGCTGGATTCTTTACCCCGATGCGACACCTGAGGCGATCGAGGCGAAAGCGCCGCGCGTCGACAACGGTACGAGCCTGATCACCCCGGAACGCTATTACGACCCCGCGTTCATGGCGCGGGAATGGGAGCATCTGTGGACGCGTACCTGGTTGCTCGCGGGACGGGAATCGGATCTGCCCGCCGTGGGATCGTTTATTACATTCGAACTCGGGCGTGAGTCGATCATCGTGATGCGCGCAGCACCGAACGAGATAAAGGCGTTCTATAACGTCTGCCAGCACCGCGGCAACCGCCTCGTGCGCACCCCGTGCGGGCATGCGGCGCAGCTACGTTGCCCGTTTCATGGCTGGACCTGGAACGTGGATGGATCGCTGCAATCCATAACGGATGAGGAAACGTTCCGGCGCGAGGTGGTCAGCGATCAACCGGGCCTGCAGACGCTGCGATGTGACACCTGGGGCGGCTTCGTGTTCGTGAACATGGATCAACAGGCACCACCGCTGACGACTCAGCTCGGCGTGCTCCCCCACCACCTGGCGCCTTACGGCTTCGAACGCATGGCCGTGGCGAAGGAAGTAACCGTCGAGGTGGCGGCGAACTGGAAGACCGGCATCGACGCGTTCATGGAGGGTTATCACGTTCACTGCGTACACCCGCAGGGTTTGATGTTCATGGACGAATACCATGCGCAATGGGATCTGTACGACAACGGGATCGGTCGCATCATTTTTCCTGTCAGCATGAACAGTCCGCGCTCGGACAAGCCCGGTGAGATGAACGATTTTCTGCGTTTTATGCTCGCGGAGGTCGGCATCGATGCCGCCGGGTTCA
This sequence comes from Gammaproteobacteria bacterium, assembly GCA_965216305.1. Lineage (GTDB taxonomy): Bacteria > Pseudomonadota > Gammaproteobacteria > UBA11873. Next base: position 3,782,613 of record OZ244144.1, read on the forward strand.
GCGGCAACGCACACGACGTGCGTGCGGCAATTCAGCACCGCAAGCGCGAACTCGCGACGAACTTCGGGCTGGACTTTTCCGGCTTGATCGACGACCAGCTCACGGACGACTGGAACTACAACATCTTTCCGAACATCACGCTGAATATTCATGCCGAAGGCGTGCTCGTGATGCGCTTCCGGCCGCACGCACGCGATCCGGAGCGGTTCTACTACGACATCATCGTCCTCCACCACAAGGTGGCCGATCCGGACTATGTGTTGCCGGCTTACATGGGCGTGGCGCCGGGAACGGACCTGAGCGGCAACACGCGTCCCGCACGCGAAACCCTGGCCTCGGATGACCCCTCGCTCGGCGATGTACTGTTGCAGGATATGGCGTTGATTCCTCACGTGCAGCGTGGCCTGCATTCGCGCGGTTACCGGGGCGCGCGACTTTCCGCGCAGGAACAACGCATGCGGCATTTTCACGCCGAACTTGATCGTTACCTCGTTGGCATCGCAGCCGCGACGTAGCAGCGGCTGCAAGCATATTCGCGGCGCGGTTGCATCGTGAGTACGGTCGTAACCGTACTCGCGGCCGCGACAGTGCGGGCTGGACATGGCCCTTGCGCCCGCTGCCGGTATTGCTCCTGGCGACAACGTCTCATCGAACCGTCGCTGCGACCATTTATGCGACCGACGCAAAATAGGTGTGCGAAAAATTGAGACACGACGGCTTCGGGACCGGGGTCGCACTCTACACCCCATTCCTGTCCCTTCCCTTCCCATATCTATTAACTTGGAAGAGGATGGGCACCTGGTTCGTCAAGGTTCGTGTTGCATAATTTGAAGCACGTATTTAGTTAATCCTGCGTATCGTCTCGCGAGATCTTGCGTGGTGTTCTTGGGGGGCGCGCCCGAGGGTGTGGATTGACCACAGCCGCGCTACCGGCGTGCGCGCTGTCAATCACCGACAGAATTTCATAACCCCGGGTATGCGCGCCGCCTCACGAGCGACCCAGGGTCCAACGACTGTTCGCGAGCGCCGTCAGCGCGCAAATGTCGAAACGCTGTGCGGCACATCGTCAACAGGATCTGGTCATGTACAGACTGATCGCGAGAGAACGGGTGATACTCGAGCATGCGCGCCACGGATCTGTGGTTTCTTACCGCCACCGGGAGCTCGGGCGATTCTACGGATTGCCTGGTGCGGTGCGAATGTGATGTTGCCGGCCGGGCACGGGGTGTGAGTTGAGGTGTCCTCGACGAAGCGGGTCAGGATTACTTCGCCGGCCCATGGTTAACGTGACCGCCCGAACCGGCAGACGCTCTAAACGGGCGCGAGCGGGACTTATCCGCGTACCGCCAAGCACGCAACTACAGGAGCAAACAGGATGTCCAGGGAACGCAAAAGCAATGGCGAGGCAAAGAAAAAACCGCTACTGACAATGAAACAGAAACGCTCCGCGAAGAAGGCCAGGGTCGGCGAGACCGGTTTCTCGATCAACCCGCCGACTACGCGCCGCCCGTCCGGTTAAATCGGGGCGCTATTGCGAAGCGGCCAGGGCCCCGCGCGCGCGGGTGGAATTCCGGCAGGCTCGCGCCGTCATGGTGCCGCAATCCTGCCCGGGTGGCACCGTGATTCGACGCCCACCACGGCGCCGCGTCAAAGCGCGGTCGTGGCATGCACCGGCATCCGGAGCCGGCATCAGCGACGCACTTTTTCGCCGACCCCGCACGCCCGGGATCCCTTAACGATCGGATCAAACGGCGCGCGCGAACCGACCGACTACCTGTGCTGTTCGCCCGTCCCGATCGCCGTGCCGCCAACCCTGCAGCTACCGATTGACTTCGCATTGATTAGGTCTATAGTTCTTGTCACTCCTCTTAAAAGAGTGCTAACAGAGTTTTTGCAATCAACTATTTATCAGATTGTTAGGCTGATACTCAGGGAGAAGCTCAATGAAAATCCGCCCGTTACACGATCGGATTGTGGTCAGACGAACGCTCGAAGACAGCACCACCGCCAGCGGTATCGTGATTCCGGACTCGGCCGCCGAAAAGCCCTCGAAAGGTGAAGTTATCGCTGTCGGCAACGGCAAGTTGCTGGACAACGGCAAGACCCTCGCACTCGACACGAAAGTCGGCGACAAGGTGTTGTTCGGAACGTACTCCGGTACCGAGGTGAGGGTCGACGACGAAGAATATCTCGTGCTGCGCGAAGACGACATCATGGCCGTTTTCGACGCCTGAGGCGTCGACAAGCCACTACAGTATTTACAAGGAAATAAATCAATGAGTGCTAAAGAAGTCCGCTTTTCCGACGACGCTCGCCAGCGCATGGCGGCCGGTGTCAACATCCTCGCGAATGCGGTGAAGCAAACGCTCGGTCCCAAAGGCCGCAACGTCGTGATCGAAAAGAGTTTTGGTGCGCCGACGGTAACGAAGGACGGCGTCTCCGTTGCGAAGGCGATTGAACTGGAAGACCGCTTCGAAAACATGGGCGCGCAAATGGTGAAGGAAGTTGCGTCGCAGACGTCCGATGTCGCCGGAGACGGTACTACGACGGCAACCCTGCTCGCACAGGCGATTTTCCGTGAAGGCTTGAAGGCGGTTGCGGCCGGCATCAATCCGATGGACGTCAAGCGCGGCATCGATAAAGGTGTTATCGCGGCGGTCGCCGAATTGAAAAAGCTTTCTACCCCATGTACCGATACAAAGGCCATAGCGCAGGTCGGCACGATCTCGGCGAACTCCGACAGCTCGGTCGGCGACATCATTGCCGAAGCGATGGATAAGGTCGGCAAGGAAGGCGTGATCACCGTGGAAGAAGGTTCGGGGCTCGACAACGAACTCGAGATCGTCGAAGGCATGCAGTTCGACCGTGGTTACCTGTCGCCATACTTCATCAACACCCAGGAAACGATGAGCGTCGAGCTTGATGATCCCCTGGTGCTGTTGCACGACAAGAAAATTTCCAACGTGCGCGACATGCTGCCGCTGCTCGAGGCCGTTGTGCAGGCGGGCCGACCGTTATTGATTATCGCCGAGGACGTCTCCGGTGAAGCACTGGCTACACTCGTTGTGAATAATCTGCGCGGTACCGTCAAGGTCGCCGCGGTCAAGGCGCCGGGCTTTGGTGATCGGCGTAAGGCCATGCTCGAAGACATCGCGGTGCTCACAGGCGCCACTGTCATCGCCGAGGAAGTTGGGAAAACGCTCGAGAAAACCACCCTTGCCGATCTCGGATCTGCAAAGCGGATCCAGATTACGAAAGATGAAACGATCGTGATCGACGGCGCCGGCGAGCAGAAAGCGATCGAGACCCGGGTCAACCAGATCCGCGCGCAGCTTGAAGACACCGCATCGGACTACGACCGTGAAAAACTCCAGGAGCGCGTGGCGAAGCTCGCTGGCGGAGTCGCCGTGATCAAGGTTGGCGCGGCAACGGAAGTCGAAATGAAAGAAAAGAAAGCGCGAGTGGAAGATGCCCTGCATTCAACCCGTGCGGCGGTAGAGGAAGGCGTGGTTCCCGGTGGCGGCGTTGCGTTGCTGCGCGTGCTGGACAAAGTGAAAGCGGTGAAAGCCGATAACAGCGACCAGGAAATGGGGCTGAAGATTCTTGCCCGCGCGCTCGAGGAACCGATCCGCCAGATCGTCGCAAACTCGGGCGAGGAGCCTTCCGTGATCGTGAACAAGGTTAAGGAAGGCAAAGGTAACTTTGGTTACAACGCCCAGACCGGCGAGTTCGGCGACATGATCAAAATGGGCATCCTCGATCCCGCCAAGGTGGCGCGTTCCGCGTTGCAAAACGCCGCGTCCGTGTCCGGCTTGTTGCTCACCACGGAAGCCATGGTTGCCGATGCGCCGACGAAGGAGCATGCCGGTGGCGGCATGCCCGACATGCGCTCAATGGGAGGCATGATGTAAGCCACTGCAACACTCACCCGAACCGGCGCCGGGCCCTTGCCGCGGCCGCCGGCCCGGGTGTCGTACCTGACAGCCAATTCCCGGGCTGGCAACGCGGTGTATTCTCCGTTTGCCGGCCCGGTTCCACCTGCCTCCGGACAAGGCCACATTCGTTCCCGCCGTACGCAAGCTGGTGCCGCCCGCCAACGCCCGCGCCAGTGCAACACCCGACTACCGGTTCAGCTCGTCCCACGCGCATTGCGGGCCAACGGCGTTCGCGCCCGTGCCTGTGCCGACAACACCGTCCGGCTTGCGCGCCGCGCGCGGTCGTGACCGGCGCAACAGATTCGTGCAGCATGTTGCACGCACCGGATAGATAATGGTCCGGCTGGTCGCCTGAATTCCAGCGCGACGGCAAACCCGACGCCGAAGGAGAGCCTCCGTGCCAATTACCAACCCGCAGCATTACCCGGATAAAACCGCCGCCTGGACCGCCGACTTCCAGCGCCGACGGGCGCTCGAGCTCGCACCCCTGATCAGTGCAAGCCTGCTGGAAGAACATCGCTCGGATCCCCGCGGCGAACACACGCCGCACAGTTACGCGCTGAAGCAGGTGCTCGACTTCATCCACAATCAACCCACCGACGGCAAATCGTTCGCCTATGCCGCACGCCCGTACGCGGCGTACCAGATTGGCGTCATGCGCGCGCGCGGGGTCGCCCCGAGCATTGACGAGACCACGCAATACGCGAGCGAACGCGAAGCCATCCACGCGGTGTTCCTCGAGCGTCTGCAGACACTCGGGCTGTTACCGTCCGATTCGCCGGAGACGGCGAAATGAAGGCGCGTCCGATCCGCGGCTATTGCGACCGACCGAACGTGCGCCCCGGCGAGCAGCTCGAGGTGTTTGTCAGCACGCCGCTTGCGGGCACGTATAACGCCAGCCTCGTGCGCCTCATCCACGGCGACCGTAATCCGGCGGGACCGGGTTATCGCGAGGAGACCGTCGAGGCGCCTTTTGCGGGCAGCTACCCGGCGCGTGCACAGCGCACCCAGGTGGGCGGCTATGTCGAGGTTCGCGATGAGGAGGCCGCACTCGCCGGCAGTGACGGTCTTACCGTGCATTTGTTCCTGTGGCCGACGCTGCCGGATCTGCGCCAGGGCGTGATAGGGCGCTGGGCGGAAAATGCAGGGTGTGGGTGGGCGCTGATCATCGAGAACGGCAAACTGTCGCTCGTCTCCGCTGACGGACAATCCGTCACCCGCGTCGACTGTCCTAAACCGCTGTTTCCTGAAGTGTGGTATTCCGTTGTCGCGCGCATCGATCCGGACAGTGGCACCGGAACGCTCGAACAGCGGGCTGTGCTCAACAGCGTCAACAGTCGCTTCGGTCACGTCGTCGACCTCGACAGCGATGCCCGGGCGCAAGCGCCGATGACGGCTCCCGGGGTTGCGGCGGCCCCCTGCGTGATCGGTGGCCTCACGGAAACGATGACGGAGGATCGCACCTGGGTGATCGCGAATTACAATGGCAAGATCGATCGCCCGAGCTTGTTCACGCGTGCCCTCGGCGACGATGAGGTGGCGCGGCTGCACGCCGGCGAGCGGGTTGCCGGCGCGCGCGCGGCGTGGGACTTCGCGGCCGGCATCGGGCGCGAGGGTATTGCGAGCGATCGCGTCGTCGATCAATCCGGTAATGCGCATCACGGCGTATGTATCAACCAGCCCGACCGGGGCATGACCGGCTGGAACTGGCAGGGTCGCGAGGAAAACTTCGTGCATTGCCCGGAACAGTACGGCGCGCTCTGGTTTCATGACGACAGCCTCGATGACAGTCGCTGGCAGGCCGATTTCTCGCTCACGATCCCGGACGATTTACCGAGCGGCGTATACGCGATCAAACTCGAACAGGACGGGACGCTCGATCGGATCCCGTTTTTCGTCGCACCGCCAAAGGGCCAGCCCGGCGCCTCAATCGCGGTGGTGATGCCGACGTTCAGCTATCTCGCCTACGCAAACTCGCAGGTGATGCAAAACGCGCAGACGGGACAGGCCATCATGGGGATCATGACCACGCTCGATGACATCGACTTCGAGTTGAATGCGCATCCGCATTACGGTCGCTCAACCTATGATTACCATCGCGACGGCCGCGGCGTGCAATACAGCAGCTGGCGGCGACCGATCCTGAATATGCGGCCGGACTATCGGCACGAGTTCGGCGCCGTGTGGCAGTTCCCGGCCGACTTGCACCTGATCGACTGGCTGACGCAGCAAGGCTTCGCGTTTGACGTGCTCACCGATCACGATTTGCAGGCCGAAGGGACTGCCTTGCTGGCGTCGTACGCGACGGTGCTGTCACCGTCGCATGCAGAATACAGCAGCTGGGAAATGCTCGATGCCTACGAGGGCTATCTCGCCCAGGGCGGGCGCGGCATGTACCTCGGCGCCAATGGTTTCTACTGGATTGCAAGTCAGCATCCCGAAAAACCGTGGCTGATCGAAGTGCGCAAGGGTGAGAGTGGCGACCAGGCCTGGCGTGCCCGCCCCGGTGAGCTCTACCACAGCACCACCGGCGAGCGCGGCGGGCTGTGGCGTCACCGTGCGCGCGCGCCGCAGAAAATCTGGGGCACCGGCTACACCGCGCATTGCCTCGACGTATCCACCGGCTACCGCCAGATGGCGGACGCGGCCGATCCACGACTCGACTGGATCATGGAGGGCATTGCACGCGATGAAGTGATCGGCAACTTCGGCCTTGTTAATGGCGGCGCCGCCGGCCTCGAGATCGACCGCATCGACTATGCGCTCGGGACGCCACCGAATACGATGCTGCTGGCATGTTCTTTCGGTCATAACGAGAACGCGTTGCTCGTGCCCGAAGAACAATACTTCGTCTACCCCGGCATCAGCGGTCGCGACAATCCGCTCGTGCGCTCGGACATTATCTATTTCACCACGCGCAACGGCGGCGCTGTTTTCAGCGCATCGTCGATGGCCTGGTGCGGCAGCCTGTCACATAACAACTACGACAATAACGTGGCGCGCATGACAGGAAACGTTTTACGCCGCTTCGCGGCTTCCGCTGCGATCGACGAACTAAACGAAGCTTAGGCGCTGAACGGAAAGCTACGCACGAAAACTGACAGCGACTTCGTGCGCTGCCAGGGTGCGGCGTGCGCAGCGACGATCCGCGGTGCCTGCGGGGAACAAAACTGTGCGCGGCAGGTATCGCCAGACGGGGAGCAAGCTGTCAAACGCTAAGGCTTGAATGAAAATCGCGCGCGCCGGCACCGACGCGCGCGACCCTGCTGCGGACTTTCTTTTAGTTCGGTCGCGCGGTCAGCTCCACCCGCCGGTTCATGCGACGGCCATCGCTTGACGCGTTATCCGCAACGGGCGCGGATTCGCCCATGCCGCGTGCGGTCGTGCGGCTACGGGCGACGCCCTGCGCCACGAGGAAATCGCGCGCCGCGTCAGCACGTTGTTGCGATAAGCGCTGATTGTAGCCGTCAGACCCGACGGAGTCCGTGTGACCCACCGCCTCCACCCGCACATGCGGGTTCCGCTCAACGATCGCAGCAGCCTGTTCCAGGATGTTGCGCGCCTGCGCGGTGAGCGCCGCTTTGCCAAACTCGAAATGCACGCCTTCGAGGTTCGGGATCTCGGGACAACCATGCATATCGACACTGGTCCCCGCGGGGGTTCCCGGGCAGTCGTCACGTGAATCAGGCACGCCATCCCCATCGCTGTCCGGATCCGGAGCAACCACGGCAACCTTGACGGCCAATGCAGCCTCGACTTCCCCGATTGCCGCAACGTAGGCTTGCTCACACGCCATGATATGGTCCGGCTGCAGGTCTTCCGTGGCCTGCTCCAGCCAGCACTCGTAACCCGACTGTGCGCGTGCCGCTGCCGCCGGCGCCTTCGCACGGCCGGCTTTTTCGAAGGCATCGACCAGCCGTTCGCGGGCGTTTGCAAGCGGTTGCACGTAGTGTGCCTTCAGGTGCGCGCGTGCTTCCACACGCGCCGGCTCCGCCGGGTTCCCGGCCGCCGCGGCAGCCGCTTTCGCGCCGTAATCCGCGGCATCCCGGCGATCGCCCATCGCCGCCTCGACCGTGGCCAGCGCCTGGTATTCGCTGGCGAGACGCGCGTTGAAGTCGCCCGTTTCCACCGCCAGCGCCTGCCCGGCGAAGCCCGTCAGCATGAGCAATACGCTCACGACTTTCCCAGTGTTGATTGTTGTCATCTCGTTACTCCCCAATAGCATTCTTGCGGTCGCCGCACTGCATATGCGCGCGGCGACCGAACGTTTGTGGTTGGCGTTCTCGCGCCCCGGCTTGCTACTGGAATCAGAAGTTGAAACCGACGCCAAGCGTGTAAGGCACGATTCCGTCCTTGCAGCACTCGTCGAACGGCACTTCGTAGGCGATATTGCCGTACAGGAATGTGCTTTCATTAACGAAATACTTCACCCCGACCTCGGGGCCGAATATCGCGTCGTCCTTGATGCCGGCGCCGTAGATCGCGCCGACGTTCATGCCGACGTACGGTTGCCATTTATCGAGGTCCCACTGGTAGGCTGTCTGCAAGACCGTGCGCGCGTTAACGAGCGAGCTGTTACCGGCGTCGTTGAGCTGCAAGCCTTGTTTCACCGTGAAAAGCACGTTTTTCGAGTAGTAGTAACCGAGTGAACCGGTCACGCCGAAGTTCGAATCCTTGAACTTGTCGTCCGACAAACCACTACCGCTCAGGGTCGCTTCATAACTGCCCGCGCGGGGGCCCGAATCGGCGGTATAAGGTGCGGTAGCTGGTTCAGCGTTCACAGCAGACACTATGCTGGCCATTGAAACGGCCAAGAGAACTCTCTTCATCTAATGTAACTTCCTTGCCTCGTGGGAAAATAACAGTGACGCCGCAAGCGACGAGGGAATGCGCTACGGACGAGACGACAGGCAAAGAACATTGCCCGTCGAACGCAGCGTAAGACTACCCGTGCGGGCTTAAGTTCCGCGCCCGGACAAAGTGTTTTTACTGTGTAGTTTCAACCTGGCCGCAATGCGGTTGCGACGTGGGCACGGGGCAAGCTTGCAGGAGATCGTGCTTACGCTGTCCCGCGCCAGCGCCGAGCCGTCCGGCTCGCCGCGGCGGCTTGTTACTCATCGTCGCATCACGCTCGGCGGCACCCGCGTCCTCCGGTGAACCGAGGTTGTCGATACCCCAACACCGAAGTGGTTCGCTCGCGCAACGGATCCGTCGGCGGCTCGTGCTAACATTTCCGCCCCCGGATGCCGGAGACAACGGTCGGGGAATTTCCGTGAATTTTTTGCCCACGCGGCATCCCGTATCGAACGACTCGATATCGCGTCGACGCGAGCGGTCGCACTTTTTCTGTGAGGAGACACTGTATGGCGCAGCCGACGAACATTCTTGATGGCGTCCGGGTACTCGATTTCACGCAAGCGCTCGCGGGCCCTACCACGACCCGCCTGATGGCCGAAATGGGCGCCGAGGTGATCAAGGTCGAACTCGCGCCGAACGGCGAGGTATCGCGCGCCCTGCCGTACTTCCGCAACGGCCGCTCGGGTTACTACATCCAGCAGAACCGGGGCAAGAAAAGCATTGCCATCGACCGCAAGAATCCGCGCTCGATCGAATTGCTCAAGAAAGTCGTCGAGTCGTGCGACGTGCTGGTCGAGAATTTTGCCCCGGGCGTGATTGCTCGTCTCGGTTTCGGCTGGGACGTCGTGCACGAGATCAATCCCCGCCTGATCATGGGTTCGATCTCCGCGTTCGGCCAGACCGGGCCGCTGTCCACACTGCCCGGCTACGATTATATTGGCGCCGCCTATGCCGGCATCCTCAGCATGATCGGCGAGCCGGACGGCCCCCCGTACATCTACATGGTGGGTCTTGGTGACGTCTCCACCGGCGTACACCTGCTCGCTGCGATTACCGGCGCGCTGTACTTCCGCGAAAAAACCGGTATCGGTCAACACGTTGAAGCATCGCTGCTCGACTCGTACTTCCATTGCCATGAAGTGAACGTACAGGCGCACACCGCGTCCGGTGGCGAGATCAAGCCGCATCGCTCGGGCGCGCATCACTACGCGGTATCACCTCTCGGCGTCTTTCAGTGTCGCGAGGGCTACATTGTGCTCGCCGTGCTGCAGAACCAGTGGCAGAGTTTCTGCGAGGCCATTGGTAAACCGGAATTCTTCGACGATCCGCGGTTTATCGATAACACCCAACGCGTGGAAAACCGCGAGGTCCTGAATACGTTCATCGAAGACGCGCTGAAGAAATACCCCACCGCGATCGCGGCCGCGGAAGACTGGGGGTTCAACTATCACCTGCCCGTGGCACCGATCCTGTCCATTGAGCAGGCGGTCAATCATCCGCATCTGATCGAACGCGAAACGATTCGCACCATCGACGACCCGGTGTTCGGCAGCTACAAGGTGCCGGGCATGCCGTTGCGCTTTTCCGCCGCACCCCGACATCCGGAGTTGACCGCGGCATATATGGGCGAGCACAACGTCGAGGTGTTCACGAAGTACGCCGGGATCAGCGAACAGGAGGTGCGCGATCTCGAAGCGTCCGGGGCGCTCGTGAGCAAACAGGATGCAAGCTAGCTGACACGCGGGTCCGCGCCGGGCATCAATTTTCAAGCACGCACAACACAGAGCAGGCAGCTATGACATTACGGGTAATCGGGGCCGGCGTTGGCCGCACGGGAACAAATTCACTCCAGCTTGCGTTGCAGCAGCTGCTCGATGGCCGTTGTTACCACATGCACGAGGTGTTTCCCCGGCCGGACGACATCCCGGTGTGGCACGCAGCCGCGCTTGGCCGGATGCCGGACTGGCCGGCGTTTCTCGCGGAATTCAATGCGGCGGTAGACTGGCCCGCGTCCGCGTTCTGGCCGGAACTCGCCGCGGCGTTCCCGCAGGCCCTGATCGTTTTATCTACTCGTCGCGATGCCGAGGCATGGTGGCGCAGCGCTTCTTCGACCATCTTTCCGGCGACGCTGGCGGCAACGGACGATGCGTGGCGTCGCATGATCGATGCGCTGTTTGAACATCGTTTCACAACAAAAATCGAAGACAAGGCTGCCTGTATCGCCGCTTACGAGGCGCACAACGCACAAGTGCGCGCGCAAGCGCCGGCGGCGCGCCTGCTCGAATGGCAGGTTGAAGATGGCTGGGCACCGTTATGTGAAGCGCTGAATCTGCCGGTGCCGGACGTGCCGTTTCCCCACGTGAATTCAGCCACGGAGTTCGCGCAGCGGCACGACGTTGGCGACGTACCCGCGCGCGATGGTTAGAAACAGTTCAACAGTGGCTCGCGGTTTACGCCGGCAACGCCGGACATAGGCGAGCCCCCAGCTCACGCAAGAATTTTTACATCAACCGGAGAGCCGCCCATGTCATCCAGCCGCGCCGTCGTTAAACAATGGTTCGATCACATCGCCGACGGCGACGCCCAGGCCGCGTTCGCGCTGTGTACGCACGACATCGCCTACAGCCTCAAGGGCACCACCCCGGTGTCCGGCACCTACCGCGGACTCGAGGCCATCTTCAATGATTTCTTCGCGCCATGGAGCAAGCAAATCGACGGTCATATCACGCTCAGCGTGGATGAAATGATCGGCGATGGTGACCGCATCGTGGTGTTGTCCCGCGGCGAATCCACAACCACGCTGGGCAAGCCGTATAACAACGAGTACGCGTTTGTGTTCGGGATCCGCGACGGGAAAATCTGCGAAATTATCGAATACATGGACACCGCACTCGTCGAAACCGCAGCCTACGGCAAACGCTTCGCCAACGGCTGATGCCCGTTTCCGCGCCGCTGGCGATAGCCGCGGCCGGTCGCCCGTGACGCCGCCAGCGCCCGGGCGCCAGTGCAGCCGTTACAATACGCCTCCTTAAAACAGCATCGAAGGAACCGCGCCATGGATCTCGCCTCAATCGACCACGTACTCACCACGACCCGCAGCGTGCGCAAGCGTCTCGACCTCGAACGCGCGGTCGATCTCGCCGTCGTGCGCGAATGCATCGACCTCGCCATCCAGGCACCGGATGGCGGCAATCTCGGCAAGTATCACTTCCTCGTGATCACCGATGCGGACAAGCGCGCCGCGATCGCCGCGTACTACCGCAAGAGCTTCGACGCCTATCTCGGGACACAGAAACAGAACTACGCGAACCGGATTTACGATTCGGCGGAACATCTTGCGGAACATTTCAAGGACGTACCCGTGCACATTCTCACGTGCACGGAGGGCCGGGTGGAGAACGACGGCCCAATGGCGCAGGCGGGGCGCTACGGCTCCATCCTGCCGGCGACGTGGTCACTCATGCTCGCGCTGCGCTCGCGCGGCCTCGGCGCGGCGTGGACGACGCTGCACCTCGCCTACGAGAAAGAAGTCGCGGCCTTGCTCGGCATCCCCGATCACATCACGCAGGGTGCGCTGCTGCCCGTTGCGCATTACACGGGCGACGATTTCAAACCCGGCAAACGGATCCCCGCCGCCGAACGTACGTATTACGACAGCTGGGCCGCCACGGCGTAGACCACTGCCCGAACAGCAGGCGCGTTCGACGCGCGCCTGCCCCGCCACGACGTTCGCAAACACCGTGGCGCGCGCCGTCCTCACCGCGCCTCGCGATATTTTTTTAGCTCGAGGCGCGCAATTTGTTGCCGGTGCACTTCATCGGGTCCGTCCGCAAGGCGTAACACGCGCGACATCGCGTACGAGGCCGCGAGCCCGAAATCATTACTCGTGCCACCCCCGCCATGCGCCTGGATCGCCCAGTCGATAACCTTGCCCGTCATGTTCGGTACCGCAACCTTGATCATTGCAATCTCGGTTCTCGCCACCTTGTTACCCACCGTATCCATGCGGTGGGCCGCATTCAGAGTGAGCAGTCGCGCCTGTTCGATCATGATGCGGGATTCCGCAATCCGCTCCATCGTCACGCCGTTCTCGGCAATCGGTTTGCCGAACGCAACCCGGCTCGACGTGCGCCGGCACATCTGCTCGAGCGCGCGCTCGGCCCGTCCGATCTCGCGCATGCAATGGTGAATGCGTCCCGGGCCAAGACGCCCCTGCGCGATCTCGAAACCGCGGCCTTCACCCAGCAACATATGTGAAGCGGGTACCCGTACGTCGCGAAAAATCACCTCGGAGGCGCGATCCGGCATGCCGTAGAAACCGAATACCGGAATGGCACGCACCACCTCAACCCCCGGGTTGTCCATGGGAATGAGGATCATCGATTGCTGGCGGTGACGATCCGGATTGTCCGGATCATTCTTGCCCATGAAGATGCAGATCTTGCAGCGCGGGTCCGTCGCGTTCGTCGTATACCACTTGTGTCCGTTGATCACATAGTCGTCACCGTCACGCACGATCGACGACTGGATATTCGTCGCATCACTCGAGGCGACGTCCGGCTCCGTCATCGCGAAGCAGGAGCGTATTTCCCCGGCCAGTAAGGGCTTCAGCCAGCGTTCCTGGTGCTCGGGCGCGGCGTAACGCGCGAGTACTTCCATATTGCCGGTGTCCGGCGCGGAGCAGTTGAACACTTCGGGCGCGAGCAGTGAGCGACCCATGATTTCGCACAACGGCGCGTATTCGAGATTCGTCAGTCCGGCGCCGAACTCTGATTCCGGCAGGAACAGATTCCACAGGCCTTCCGCGCGCGCGAGCGGTTTCAGCTCCTCGATCAACGGCAACACCTTCCACGGGCCGTACTCCTCGGCCTCGCGCACATGCCGCTGCTCATTCGGATAAATGTGACGCTCCATGAACGCCGTAAGCCGGCCCTGCAGCTCCTGGACTTTGGATGACGGATCAAAGGACATGCCGGTGTTCTCCCGTGTGGTTAGGTGGCGTTGGATGCCTATGATATCGCGCGGGCATCCGGCACCGCGCCTGGTGAACGCACCGCCGGGGAAGAATCCCGGCGTCGGCGTGGTACCGGGCCTACCAGTTCTCCACCCACGGCCTGAGGACGATTTCGCTCGCCCATGTCGAACGGTGCTGTTCGTGCAGCATCCAGTAGGCTTGCGCGATGTGATCGGGATGCAGCAGGTTGTCGTTCTCGTCCGTACCGGCGAGCCGGTGCTGACGGCTGCCGTCCTCCTGTTCCCAGCCGACCGCGCCGTCGATGGGCACCTGCGCGACATGAATACCCTGCGGCATGAGTTCCCGCGCCATGCTTTCCGTGAGGCCGGCCTTCGCATGGCACGCCATGGCAAACGCGGCGCTGCGCGGGAAGCCCTTCAGCGCGGCACTCGCGTTCGTGAAGATGATCGTGCCCCGACGTCCGGCGGAATCCGGCGCTTGCTGCAACATTCGACGCGCGGCCTGCTGGCCGGTGAGAAACGCGCTGTAGGCGGAATTATCCAGTACGCCCCGAACCAGCGCGGGATCCACCTCGTCGATGGTTTTACGGAATACGTCCATGCTGCGCCCATCGATGTTGTGCACGACGAGCCGCGGGGTATCCAGATCTGTCGACACGGCGTCGAACAGGGCCGCGACCGATCCCTCATCGCTCGCGTCACAGGCGAAACGCTGCGCGCCGAACTCGAGTTCCAGTCGTCGCATCACCGGCTTGTCCGGATCGCGTGCGGCGACGGCAACCCGCAGTCCCTTGCCGGCAAACAAACGGGCGCAACTCGCGCTGATACCCGGACCGCCGCCGACGATAAGCGCAACGCCGGGGGCTGCGGATGATGATTGCGAAGATTTCTGCATGGCTGATTAATCCCTTGCGTTATATGGCACACGCGAGTGCGCAGGGCTCGGTAATGGCTGCGGGATTAGCGCACCATTGTTCGTGCCGACGTCGTGATCCGTGATGTCTCGTTCCACCGCGGCGTTTCAGGCACCGGATTTATCGTGACGCTCGAGGCGCTCGAGATGGGCGGCGAGGTCGGCTGCGAAAGCCGGATGCGCGCGCAAGCGCGCAAAATGCGCGGCGGCGAGCGGGTAGGCGTCTGCGAAATCCACTGGCAACACCGGCGCCAGGCCGAGCGTCGCGAGATAGTCATGGCGCGGACGTTCATACCACAGCATCGTCAGTTCACAGGCGAAACAGATATCCGCGAGGCTGATGCCAGCGCCGACGAGATGCTCGCGTGCCGGCGCCAGTGCGCGCTCGAGTCCACCCAGATAGCTTGCCACGGCCGCACTCACCTGCGCGTGAATCTCCGCGTTCAAGGTGTCACCGAGCAGGGCGAGCAGGTAGGGTTGTGTCGCGCGGCCGAACACGAGGCTCGCGTCGAGGAAGCTGTCGATTCGCGAAGCGGAATACGGATCGCTACCGTAGAGCGCCAGCGTGTCCGCACCCAAACGAGCGACCGTGCGCGCAATACTGTTCGATTCGAATATGCCGCAAGTTCCGTCGGGGCTGAATGCCGCCGGCACGGTACCGAACGGATGCGCATCGAGGAAAGCCGCGGTTTTGCGCAACGGCGTGCCGCCGAAGCCGACGGTGCCCAGCTGCCGGGTCGAGTCATCAGCACGGTCCGCATCGCTGAGAGGTCGCGCGTCGAAATCCCACAGCCAGTCCGCGAGTTCATCCGGCGCGGCGCCGCGCAGCTCGATGTCGATCCCGGTGAGACGCGCCGCGATGGTCGCTTTCCATACGCGGGGATTCGGTGTATAGGAGAAGATCCGTAGTGCCGCCATCGCTTCAGCTCCGGTTCGTCGCGAATATCGCCTGCGAGTTCAGCTCCGCAGTGGCGGCCTCGGCCTCGTCCGCCACGCGCAAGCGCACCGGCACATACTTGTGCAGCGGCGTGCCGGCGATCGGATCACGCGCTTGCGCGTCCGTGAGCTCGTTGATCCGCGGTCCGCACACGCGACGTTCGCCGTCGTTCGCGGGATAAGCCTGACCGTAACCGTGCGGCAGGGATACGTTCCCGCGCCGCATACCATCATCGGCCCGTGCGCGCGCGACCACTTCGCCGCGACGCGATTCCACCACCAGCCATGCCCGCTCCGCCACATCGAGCACGGCAAGGTCCGCCGGGTGGATGTACAGCGCGCCGTCCGGATCGCGTTTGCGAAAATGCGGCGCGCGCAGGATCTGGTTCACGTTCTGCATCCGGCGCTGCCCGGCGGCGAGAATAAACGGATAATCCGGCGACGGCAGCGCGTCGTCGGGATCGAGCGCTTCGAGCGCGGCGAGCAACTCCGTAATCTCGAGATGCACGCGCCGATCGGCAGTCTCGATCAGATCCCACACGGACTCATCGACACTGAATGCCGTTCCCGATGGCGACTCGATCACCGTCGCGAACAGTTGCTGAGCAAGTTCACGCGGTTCGACGTCAGCCGACACCCCGAGTGCACGGGCGACAGCGGCCGGGCGAGTTGCCGCGAGCCGCTGCGCGGATGCCCACAGGGGCGCCGCCGCCGCGGTGCCATGCGGCAGGGTTTGGCCCAAGGTTGCATACAGCAGCAAGGCGCCGGCTCGCGCCCCATCCGGATGTTCACGCGCAAGGCCCGCAAATGCCGACGCGAATTCGCAAGCCCCCGCGTTCGCGGCGTGCATCACCTCCGCCAGCGCATCGGCTGGCGGCAGCAGATTGAGCGCCGTGGCCAGGCGCAAGTAGATTTCAGGTTCCGGCAGGGTCCCCGCCAGCGGCGCCAGCAGCGGCCGCCGGACGTGGAAGTAATTCACCGGGTATTCGAAATTGAACAGAGTGTATTCGCATTTCTCGAACTGCGAACTTGCCGGTAATACATAGTCGGCCTGGGCCGTCGTTTCCGTGTAGGCGACGTCAACCGCAACGAGCAGATCGAGTCGCTCACGCGCCGCCGCAAGCCGTTTCGTGTCGGCAACGGTATTGAACGGGTTGCTGCTGTCCACCCACAACGCGCGCAGGCGTTCGGGATGCTCGCTCTCGATCGCCTCGGCGAGTTGGTTCGGCGGCAGCAGGCCCGCAATCACTTCGATATCGAGCGGTGCGTAGCGTTGGCCGCGGCCGTTAGCCCACAACGGCTGCAACCAGCCATGCAATGCGTTCGTGCCCGCGCGGCCGAAGTTTCCGGTAAGCAGATACAGCAGTTTCTCGAGGTAGGAGTTCAGGGTGGAATAACGCCCCTGCTGGATACCGAGTTCCGCGCGTACAACCATCGATTTTGCCGCCGTCACGCTATCCGCGAGTTGTTCGAGGACGTCGAGCGACACATCGGCTGCCGCAGCGAAGCGCTCGATGTCGATCGCGGCGAGCGTTGCGTGTACGGCTGCATAACCCGTCGTATGCGCAGCGATAAAGTCCGCATCGATGGCTTCCCGGCGGATCAGCAGCGCGAGCAGGGCTGCCATCAGGTATGCATCGGCGCCGGGGCGCACGGCAACGTGCAAATCGGCGTGGGCCGCGGTTTCGCTGCGGCGCGGGTCGATGACAATGAGTTTGCGTGCCGGATCCTTCACGATCGCATTGATTTGCTGACGCGCATTGCTGAAACCATGCGCGAGCCACGGGTTCGCACCGATTACGAGCAACAACTCGCAATGCTCGATGTCTTCAGCGGAATGGCAGGTCTGCGCGCCGAACAAATGGCCGTTGACCCAGAAATCGCCGGTCTTTTCCTGGGCGAGCGCATTGAACACATGGCGCGAGCCAAGTGCCCGCATGAAACCGTTCGCAAACGCGCCGCCGGCATGGTTGCCCTGCCCGCCGCCACCATACAAGGCGAGCGTATTCGCGCCATGGCGCGCGGTGATCTCACGCAGGCGCGCGGAAATTTCGCTGATCGCGGTGTCCCAGTCGATTGCTTCGTGGCTGCCATCCGCGCGCCGGCGCAGTGGCGTCGTGAGGCGATCGTCATGATGCACGTAAGCCGGTATCGCCTGCGCCTTGTTGCACAGGTAACCGCGCGTGCGCGGATGCGCCGGATCACCGCGTACGCGGCCGAGGCGTGCATCGGCCCCGTCGCCGAGCACCTCAATCTCGACACCGCAATTCACGTAACAAAGATTGCATGCGCTTTTGTGCCAGCTTGCTGTTGTCATGTTCAGGCCTCCGCCGTTACGTCGTCGGATTCGTGGAGCGACGCAAGCGCGCCATCGATGAGAGCATGCAGCGTGGCAACCTGCGGGCCGCCAAGCTGCGCGTTCAACATCAGTTGCGCTCGCTTCCAGTGCGCTTTCGCTTCCACGTGTTTCGCCCGGCCGCCTGCTGTGATGGCGAGCCGGTAGCTGCGCGTATCCGGACCCGCCAGGCGTTCGACCCAGTCCTGCTCGATCAACAGACGCACATTGCGGGTAAGGGTCGAGGGATCCATCTCCATCCGACGGGCGAGTTCGCCCGGAGAAACCGGACTCATGCTAACGAGGTGTGAAAGCAGGGAATACTGCGTGCCTTTGAGCCCGGCGTGTGCAAGCTCCGCGTCGTAGAGCCGGGAAACGCGGCGTAACAACTGGCGCAACTTGAAATTCGTGCAGCCGCGCGGGGTGTTCGCGCGTCTTGAAGTATGGCTGTTCATGACTGAAGTGTAGCTACAATGTTTGTAGATGCAACTATATTGTCACCGCCGCGCTTGCACCCCTCCCCGGCTCCGATCCGGCGCGCATGAAAATTGCGTTGCATTCATGCGGGAAAGCGCGCACCATGCGCTGGCGACTTACGTTTCGGCTTATCTCTTCGCTACCTGCCGGGTTCCCCGGTCTCCGTTTCAAAGACTACCCGCTACGCTCCAGTTGTTCGTTTACGCGCCCGATTTGCGCGCGACTATTTGTTATGGAGGCTGAATATGCCTATCGGAACAGTTAAATTTTTCAACCCTGCAAAGGGCTTTGGTTTTATCGCACCGGAAGACGGCGACAAGGATGTGTTCGTTCACGTCAGTGCGGTCGAACGCGGCGGTATGTCGACGCTGAGCGAAGGCCAGCGGATCAGCTACGATGTGGTGACGGAACGCGGCAAGCTCGCCGCCGACAACATCAAAGCGGCCTGACACCGCTGCGGCACCTTCGCGGTGCCGTAACGTTTAGAGAAAGGCGGCCCCCGGGCCGCTTTTTTTTGTGCGCATACGGAACCCGCTGCAAGCCCAAAGGGACCGGCGTCACCGGTGTCAAGGCACGACCAGCCCGCACCGCTCCTGTCGTGACGCACGGCATCGCAGGACCCGTAGCGGGACGTTCAGATCGGTCGCGCCAGTACGTCTGTCAGCGCGCAGCCAGCCGTCTCCCTGACATCGATCACGGCGTGATAACGCACCGTGATCCGCAGGCGGTGGAAGCGCCACCGATCCGGCTCACGCCGCATCCGGTGCTGATAGGTGCCGATCAGAATCGTGTCGTTCGCGACAATCTCAAAAAAGTACGCGAGCGTCGTCGCCTCGTCGCCGAGATGCTCGATCTGCATATTCGTGCTGATATGCCCGGTGGTGAAGATGCCACCGGCAACATCATAAACGCCGGACATCGCAGGCTTGTAGAACGCCTCGACGATGTTGTTACGTCCACGAAACACGCCATCGAGCCCGTCGCCGAGACCCTTCAGGCCGATCATCTCGAGTTCGGCATCTTCCGTATAAACATCCGCGAGACCGGACCAGTCCTTGCTGTCGAGACGAATGCAGTAGTCGCGCCAGGTGTGGCGCACCGCTTCGAGATCTTCGAGGTAGCGCACGCGCGCCGCGAGACTTTCGAGCGTATCGGTCATCGCCGGCTCTCCTCAGCGAATCGCGATTGGATTGATGATCATCTGCACCGCACCGGTGATGCGCGCCGGACCGAGGACGAACATGAACTCATAAGCCTTGTCCGCCGCGAGTTCACGCGTATCGATGTTCTCGAGGATGTACACCCCGGCGTAGTTGATCAGTTCCTGGTGCACGGGATACAGAATTTTCGGATCTTCAACCGGCAACACTTCCAGCGCCCAGTTGTCGGCGCCCACCGCAACCACATCCTTTTCCACCAGGTAGCGCGCACCATCGGCCCCGAGCCCGGGTTCCACCTTGCCAAAACGCTCGGGATCGGTATCGAGCATTTTCATCCAGCCGGTATTGAACAACACGACATCACCCCTGGTGATGCTGATGCCCTGTTTTTTCTCACACGCCATGATCTCGGCGCGGTTGAACACGGTGCCTTCGGTGAGCATGTCCTTGCCCATGCACGCGGCAATATCCAGCATCACGCCGCGCGCGACGATCGGCGGGTAATCTTCCACGCCCATCCGTTGCAGCCCGTCAACCTTCGCGAAATCCTTGCCCTTGAAGCCGTTATAGAACACGCCATCCGTTGCCGCGTGGCCAAGACCATCGATCTGCGAGCCGACGCCCATCCAGCCGTTCATCTTGTCGTCGAAAAAATTGAACTGATTATCGCCGTAAGCGGTGCCGTTGTACTGATTCGGCAGCACCACCGTAACCTCGAAGGAGCGCGGCGGATATGCGGGGGTGGCGCGATTCGTTTCAATACCGAGGCGGTAGGTTTTGCCGGTCTTGATCAGACTTGCCGCTTTCAGGGTGAGCTCCGGGCCAAGCAAATTGAACGAGCCGAGCGTGTCCTGCGCGCCCCATTTCGACGGCCACCACTGTTTTTCTTCCGCCGTAGCGCCGGCCGCAACCGTGAGCGCCGCGATGAACGTAAGGAAACGAACTTTTTTCACTTATTATCTCCCTCGAAGGCCGCATTCGCGGCCGCAAACGTTGTGCCGTCACCGACGATAGTTCCGTCCTTGCTCCCGACTTGCGCGGTAAACAGACAGGCCGGCAGCGGCGTCCGAAGAAGCGGTCGGATTCCGGGCCCAGGCGATGACCGCCAGTATGGAATCCGACCGCGAAGCGCCGGTTACCGGGCCTACGGCTCGCAGCGCCAGTCGATTTCGCTTAACCGACCCGGTGAAGTGCGCACAGTTTGTTGCCATCCGGATCGCGCAGGTAGGCGAGGTAGAGCTGGCCGAAACCGCCCTCACGAATGCCCGGCGGATCCTCGATGCTGGTGCCGCCGCTCTTGACGCCAGCGGCATGCCACGCATCAACCTCTGCTTCGGATTCACACGCGAAACCAATCGTTCCGCCGTTTGCGCCGGTCGCCGGCTTGCCGTCGATCGGCGGCGTGACGAGAAACAAACCATCCTTGTTCATGTAGATGAGACGACCCTTGTCGTCGACCATCCCGGGCTTCGCGCCGAGCGAACCGAGCAGGCCATCATAAAATTTCTTCGAGCGGTCGATGTTATTGCTACCAACCATGACGTGGGAATACATGTTTATCTCCTGGTGTAGTGATTGCGGGTCGATATCCTGAATCACACACGCGCGAAACGCCAGCGCTCAACGCGTTCGGATTATACGGATCCGGCGAACTGTCATTACCACGGCGCGGGCTCCGCCTGCACGGCTCATTGGCTTGCGTGCAGGCGCCGCAGAACCAACTGGCTCACGAAAGCCGCGCCCATGAACAACAGCATCAGCAGTGCAAGTTTGACCGCTCCGCGGTGTTCGAACAATCCAATCGCATAGCCGCCGAATGCGCCGCACAATTGCTGGGCCAGTCCGGCGGCGCCTGCCGCCGCGCCGGCCAGCGCGGGCACGACGCTGACGGTGCCGACCAGGGTCGGCGGCATGAGCAGTCCCTGGCCGAGTCCGAGCAGGATCAACGGCCCCGCAACGGCAAATGGCGATGGTACTCCGATGACAGCAAGCACCAGCAGGATCACGAGACCCGCAAGGCTGATGCACTGCCCGACGAACATAAGGCCGGCGTCGGCGAAATATTTCACGAGGCGACTCGTCAGGAAGCTGCCGACGATGTAGGAAATGGGCACGAACATGATGAAAAACCCCACCTCGGCGGGTCCCACCCCGTAGTTCACGAGCACGCTCGGCGCGCCCGCGAGATAGATGTAGAACGAGGCGGTACTCAAGGCCAGAATTGCAACGTAAGCGAGGTACGCCGGCACACGTACAAGTTGCGCGTAGGCGTCGAGCATTTCCCGCAGCCAGTGCGCGCGCCCGGTGCGGCTTACGGTGTCGGCCGGGATCACGCGCCACGTGACCAGCATGAGCACGCAAGCAAGCACGGCGATCAGGATGAAATTCGCACGCCAGCCGAAATGGACGTGCAACTGCCCGCCCACAACCGTCGCGATCGGTGCGCACAAGCCCATCGCCATGCCAACGTAGGCCATTGCCCGGGATCGATCGGCGCCGCTGAAGAAGTCCTGCACCATTGCCCGCCCGAGCACCATGCCGGCACCCGCCCCGGCGCCCTGCACCAGGCGCGCGAAGGTCAGGCTGGCGAGATCCGGCGCCATCGCCCCGCCCACCGATCCCGCGGCCGCAATGGCGAAGCCGAACAACAGCAGGCGACGGCGCCCGTAGCGGTCGGACAGGGGCCCGTAGATCACCTGGGTGACGCCGAACGCGACGACAAACATGCTGAATGTCAGTTGCACACTCGCCTGCGTGGCGTCGAACAGCTGCGCCCATTGCGGCATCGACGGCAGGCAAATCGTCATCGCGACAAGACCGAACCCGATCGCGCACAACAGATTGATGAGCACGAACCGCGCCGGGGGTGCTATGTCGGCTTCTTGGCTATGTGACATCGAACGTTTGCGCGGGACAGTGTCTGGATGACCGGGCCCGCCATCCTAACCGATCGAGGCATTACAAGGTCGGCGCAATGGCGCGCGACAAGACGGATTCAGGCCGCGCGCGTCACCCGCCAGCAACGATGACCACGACGGCGACGAAAATCCTCGGCGAGGGTTTCGCTTCCAAGTTCACTGAACGCCCAGCGCTCCGTGAGTTCTTCGGCGAGTCTGAATCCCTGCCGGTTCGTCGAGAAATACAGCGTGCCGCCAGGCGCCAACAGCGCCAGGGTCGTGCTCAGCAAGGGCACCTGATCGCGTTGCACGTCGAACGTTGCCTGCATGCGTTTCGAATTCGAGAAGCTCGGCGGGTCAAGCACGATCAAATCGAAACGATCGCCCGCAGCACGGGCGGTGTGCAGAAACTTCAGTACATCGCCACAAATCAGCTGCTGTTTCATGCGGTCGTCGAGGCCGTTCAGGACAAGATTGCGCCATGTCCAGTCCTGGTAGGTTTTCGATAAATCCACCGTCACCACGCGGCTGGCCGCACCGGCGCCCGCGTACACGCTGAAACTGCCGGTGTAGGCGAACAGGTTGAGCACGCGTTGCCCGCGCGCCTGTTCGCGCACGAGACGCCGCGTTTCGCGATGATCGAGGAACAGGCCGGTATCGAGATAACGGTGCAGATTAACTTCGAAACGCAGTCCGTATTCCATCACGGTGAACGATTCGCCGTCCTTGGCCAGGCGTTCATACTGCGCGCTGCCACGCTGCCGCTGACGGTGTTTCAGCACGATCCGTGTGCGCGAACAATTCACCGCGTCGCTGAGTACATTCAGGTGAGCGTCGATATCGTCGTCGGACAAGGCCCGCTTGCCGTCGAACAATTGCACATGCAAGCAGTCGCCGTAACGGTCGATTGCGTAAGGGAACTCCGGGATGTCGCGGTCATACAGGCGGTAGGCCTCGAGCCCGGCGCGGCGTGCCCAGCGTTCGAGATGGCGTGCATTTTTGCGTACCCGGTTCCCGAGCGCGCTCGCATCCGCAGCGCTCACCGGCGCGGGTCGAGCAATACCTTGCACGCCGTCTTGTCCGTCTTCAGCGCTTCGAACGCCTCGGTAAAATCCGCGAAACCAACAGTGCGGGTCAGCATCGGCGTCGGGTCGAGACGTTCGCGGTTCAACAGGTCGATCGTCAATTCGAATTCTTCGCGGCGATACATGTACACAAAGTTGACTTGCAGTTCCTTCGTCAGCGCTTTCACCGGCCGCAGCTGATCCGGCGCCATACACACGCCGACGACGACGATGCGTCCGCCCATGGGAGCGTAATCGGTCGCGAGCTGCAGCGTACCCGGCAGACCCACGCAGTCGAAAATTACATCCGGTCGTTGCCCGGCATGGCGCTTGAACGCACCGACGACACTTTCCTTGCCGGCATCAATCGTGGCCGTTGCCCCGAGGCGTTCGGCCAGCGCCAGTCGCTCCGGCACGAAATCCGAAACGATCACGTCGCGGGCGCCGAAGTAGCGCGCCCAGCTCGCGCTCGCAAGACCGATCGGCCCGCCACCCATGATGAGCACGCGTTCACCGGCCACGATCCGCGCGGCGTTGATCGCGTGCAGCGCCACGGCGTACGGCTCAACGAGCGCGCCGCAGTTATCGTCTACCCCGTCCGGCAAGCGCAGGGTCTCCGCCGCGCCTACCCGCATGTATTGCGCGTACGCACCCGGTTCCTCGCCGAGCGCCGAGTACACGGCTTGCGCGCAGCGGTACCCGGCCCCCGTGAGGCACGCGGCACAACGCCCACAGGCGATAAACGGCATCGCGGTTACCCGATCGCCAACGCGGAAGTCGCCCGCATCTTTTCCGGTCTCCACAACCTCACCGGAAAATTCATGCCCCATGATGGTACCCGCGGCAAGCGGCGCCATGCCGGCATCGGGACCGTGCACGTCGGCCATATGCAGGTCCGAACCGCAGATCCCGCAACGGTGCACCGCGATCACGAGATCGCCGGTGGAAACACGGGGTTCCACAACTTCTTCGATCGTGAGCCGGGCGCCCGGCTCGTGATAGACAGCTGCACGCATGGATACTTTCTCCCGCCTGTGGTGTGCGCGTGATGTTAACGCATCTTTACCGCCAACCCCGGCGCGGGCGCGCATACGCTTGCCATTAATTCGCGCTCAGACGATACAGGGTTCCGACTACGCTCGGCGCATAGCGTCCGGGCGCAAACTTCGCGGCGAGTTGCGCCTTTGCCCGCCACCCGGTGCAATGCCCGGGCGCGACGACACGTGGATCGATGCGCCGCTCGAGATCCTCGATCGTCTCGGCGATGCGCAGTTCCATGGTTTTGCCCGCGAGGTGGTAACCGCCGAGTACGACATCGATCGGCGCGTCCGGGAATCGTTGTTGTGCACTCAGGCAGGCGTTCACGATACCGGCGTGGGAGCACGCCGACAGCACGGAGACCCCGCGCCCACGCACGTGCGCGGCGAGGTAGCGCTCGTCCATGATCAATGGGTCCGGCTCGGCCACTTCACCGCGGAACGAGTGATGGCCATCGAGACCGGTTTCGTAGGAAGTAACGCGCTCGATCGCACCACTGGCGTAAAAGAAACCGTGGCATAGCGCATGCGCTTCGGCGTGGGTGGCGATCTCGCCGCCGCTCGCGCGTATGGCATCGAAACCGGGTTCAGTCGGTAACAGTATCATCAACCCGCTCGGCAACATGACGCCGCGTTGATCGGGGCGATCGGGGTGCAGGTCGACGATGAGCGGCGCCGTCAGCCCGGCGGCGTGACGCGCGGCGCTGATGGCCGCGATGACTTCGGGAAATCCGCCGCTGTGATCGAAATGCCAGTGCGACAGGAACAGACATTCGATTTTTGCGAGATCAATGGCGAGCCGCTCCGCGTTGTCGAGCCAGTACTGCGGATACGGCCCCACGTCGAACAGTATCGTGTGTTCTTCATCGCCGCGCCGACCGGTGATTAACACGGACAATCCGTGACAACCGCAGCACAACTGGTCGAACACCGTTTTACACTCGTGTCCTTCATAATGCCGGCTCGCGGGCAGGCGCGCTGCGAGTTGGGACACTTCGGGAAGCTGCGGCAGACCTTCATCGACGCTCGATAAAGTGTCTGTCTCATTGTCCATGACGACGAGCAGTTCAAGCTCGTCGAGTTCTACAACAGCCTCATTGTCACTGGTGGCGTTCATGGCGTCGATCCTCGGTATTTCGTTTCCTTATATGTCAGCGCGGCAGGCATTTGAAGCCGTCATCGCGGCGTTCTGGCGATGCCCCATGCACGCCTGATTCTCCGTTACGGCCGAAATCCACACCCGTTTCGTATACCATGGACGGTCGGCCGCGCAACGAGCGGCAGGCCGGCCCATTGCGAAACCCGAGGAAACCGCATGCGTACGAACCCAGGCCCAGGCAACGGCAAGTCCGAACAATCCCGCACCCGTTTCGACGTCGTCATCGTCGGCGCCGGGTTCTCCGGCTTGCTGTGCGCGAGCTATCTCACCGACGCCGGCATCGATGATGTCTGTCTGTTCGAAATGACCCCGGCGGTCGGCGGCGTCTGGAGCGACGGCGGGGTGGGGGCCTACCCCGGGGCGGCGTGCGACGTGCCGTCCTACCTGTACCTGCCGTTTCTCGACCGTACGGGATTCATTCCGTCGAAGAAGTACGTCAGCCAGACAGAGATTTCACATTACGCGGAAATGCTCACCGACCACATCGGCGTGCGTGATCGGATCCGCTTTTCGCGCAAGGTCGTCGAAGTGAAATACCTCGGCCGCGGCGCTGATGTATGGCAGATCACAACCGTAGACACCGTCAGTGGCGAGGATCGCCGCAGTGTCACCGCGGGCCATGTTGTCAGTGCGAACGGCCCCCTGTCGAGCCCGCGCATGCCCGAGTTTCCGGGCATCGATCAATTCGCCGGCGAGAGTTTTCATACCGCGCAGTGGGATCGCAACGCGAGCCTGGCCGGAAAACGTGTCGGCATTATCGGCACGGGCGCATCGGCGGCGCAGGTTATCACCGCAATCGTTGATGAAGTTGAAAGCCTGCACGTATTTCAACGTACGCCCACGTGGTGCATGCGCCGGGACGACGAACCAACCCCGGCGCATATCGAGGAGAAGTTCCGCGCCGGCGGTTATGGCGAGAAGATCCGCGCCGTCGACTGGAAGGGTGAACTGCCGCCGCTCGATCCGGATGATGTCTTTCTCGAGATCGACTGGGAAGCGCTGCACGATGAAGCCCAGAACGAAGCAATCTGTGCCGACCTGCGCAAGCTGATCCAACACGACGTCGACGATCCCGAACTTGCGCAACGACTCACGCCCGACTACCCGTTCTTCTGCAAGCGCGTACTGTTCATCGACGACTACTACACGACGTTCAACAAACCGCACGTCACGCTCGTTGACGATCCCGGCGGGGTCGTCGAAGTGGACGCAACGGGACTCAAAATCGCGCGCGGCGATCATTTCGATGTTGATGTGATCATTTATGCGACGGGTTTCGACAGCAATTTCATTCCGTTCCCTATCTACGGGCGCAATGGCGCGAGCCTCGCGGACAAATTCGGTGCGAACGCATCCAACAATTACCAGATGACCCAACCCCATTCGCTGTGGGGAATACACGTAGACGAGATGCCGAACTTCTACATGATGATTGGCCCGCAAAGCCTGAACCCGGTAACGAACGTGACGCTGTTGTGCGAACAGCAGGCGAAGTACATCGCGGAACTCGTGTCGACCATGGCGGCGAACAAACACCGCGAAGTGGAACCGACGAAACAGGCGGTGGCCGCATGGACGGAACGCTGCAAGGATGGCGCGGAAGGCAAGGTCTGGCTGCGCTGCAACAACTGGTATCTGAAAACGACGAAGACGGACGCCGCCGCCGGACGCGAGCGCTCAACCGGTATGTGGATGGAGTCCTACCACGACTACCTGCACCACCTGCTCGGCGGGCGCGGTGGTGCGTCCGACGAGTTGCTCGAATATTCCTGAACACCGATGCCTGGCCGGCGTTGGCGTCGCCGCCTGGCCCGGCGCGCGCGGCGGGCATAACCGGGTTGTGATGCGCCGGCCATACGGCCTGCCGGCGCGCCGCCTCCCTCAGCTGATAGAGAAGCCCTCGTAGCCCTTGTTCGCCACCTCGTCGCACAAGGCCCGGTACGTCCCGAAGCCGCCGATATACGGCAGGAACACGCGCGGCTTGCCCGGAATGTTCGCGCCGAGATACCACGAGTCCGTGTGGGGAAACAAGGTGTCGTCAGCCAGTTCCTGGACATGCGATCCCCATTCGGATTCCGCCGCGGTGGTCGGCTCGATGCGGCGCGCGCCGCGTTGTTCGAGGTGATGCAGGCAATCACAGATCCAGTCGACGTGTTGTTCGATCGAGGTTGGCATATTGCCGAGCACCGACGGGCTGCCGGGCCCCGTGATCATGAACATGTTGGGGAAGCCTTCGGTGGCCACGCCGAGATAGGTTCGCGGGCCTTGCGCCCATTTGTCCTTTAGGGACTCACCGCGCCGGCCGCGGATGTCGATACGCGTGAGCGGCCCGGTCAGCGCATCGAAGCCGGTGGCGAACACGAGCGCATCGAGTTCATGTACCCGCTCGCTCGTGCGCACGCCGGTCGCCACGATCGATTCGATCGGGGTCTCACGCAAATCGACAAGATCGACATTGTCGCGGTTGAACGTCTCGTAGTAGCCGTTATCGAGCGGGAGGCGTTTCGTCGCGATCGGGTAACCCCGGGGCATGAGCTTTTCCGCCACTTCCGGATCGTCGACGATGGCGCGGATCTTCCCGCGCACGAATTCCGCCGCGATGTCGTTCGCCTCGCGCTCGATGAGCAGATCGGCATAGCTGCCGAACATCCACGCGAAGCCGCCCTTCTGCCAGTCTGCTTCGAGTTGGCGTTCGACTTCCTCGCGCGGGCGTTGCAGCGCCTGTTCGTCCTTCCAGTCATACGGCTGGCCAATCGTCGACCAGCGACAGAACTCGCGGATCTCGCGGATCTCGCGCTTGAGTTCTGCAACCCGCTCGGGGCTGAGTGTATGGTTGCGCGCGGGCACGCTGAAATTCGGGGTGCGTTGAAACACCGTCAGGTGTGCAGCTTCACGGGCGATGATCGGGATCGCCTGGATCCCCGAGGATCCGGTTCCGATCACGCCGACCCGGAGGCCGTCGAAGTCAACTTTTTCATGCGGCCATTCACCGGTGTGGTAGGACTTGCCGGCAAACGTTTCGCGCCCGGGGATTGCCGGCACCTGGGCCGCGGACAGGCAGCCGACGGCGGTGATGACATAGCGCGCATCGAGCGTTTCTCCCCGATCCGTGCACACCCGCCAGCGTTCGCTGGCGGCATCGTAATGCGCACTCGTTACGCTCGTTTCGAAATCGAACGCGCTATCGAGATCGAAGCGCTCAGCGACGTACTCGAGGTAGCGCAGGATTTCCGGCTGCTCCGGGAAGCGGCACGTCCACGTCCATTCCTGTTCGAGTTCCGGCGAAAACGTATAGGAATAAACCCAGCTCTCGGAATCCGAACTTGCGCCGGGATAACGATTCCAGTACCAAGTGCCGCCGACACCGCTGCCGCGCTCGAACGCGCGCAGGGACAAGCCCATTTCGCGCAAGCGGTACACCGCATACAAACCGGCAAACCCGGCACCAATCACAACTGCATCAACGTCTTTCATCGCCCTACTTCCAACCCGCCTTATCACTGTGTTCCCACATCTGGATCATGTTGCCGTCTTTATCATAGAACAGAAACGAACGGCCGATGTTTGCGCATTGCCAGACATATTCGGTCTGGGTTTCGTAACCCGCGGCGCGAACTTTTTCGAAGAATGCATCGATGTCATCAACGACGAGACCGAGTTCGTGAAATCCGGTATGACCGTAGCGCAGGTTTTCCGGCGGCGTGCGTTCAATCGCCGGATTCTCGCATTCCTGCAGTTCGATCAGAGCGCCCTCGGCCGAACTCAGCAGGGCCATCTTCGAACGCGCGCCTTTCACTTTGAAAATGTCGTCCAGCAGTTCCGGATACATATAGGTATCGGGGCCCGCTGCCGGTCCGTCGGGGATCACGGTTTCCACCGCGACTTCGAACCCCATTACGTCGCGCCACAGATGGATCGCTTCATTCAGGTCCGAGACGAAAATTGCCATGTGATGAAAACGCATTAGCTGACTCCTTTGGGGTAATGGAAAGAATGCCTGGCGGTAAATCGCCTCAGATGATGTCCTTCGCGGCGAGCGCGGCCAGTTCGTCCGCATCGAGTCCGAGATACTCTGCAAACACCGTGGCGTTATCCGCGCCGATATCGCGCGCGGTATGCCTGACCTCGCCGGGATTACGCGAAAATTTCGGCACCACGTTCTGTACCCGCACCTCGCCGAAGTCCTCATCCGGGACTGTCGTAATCGCCTCACGCGCGGCGAACTGGGGATCGGCATAGATCCGGTCGATGGAATAGATCGGGGTCAGGGTTCCGCCTTCGCGATTGAACGCCGCGATCGCCTCGTCGGCATCATGAACCGCGAACCAGGCGGCGAATATTTCATTGACGGCGGCGCGGTTCTCGATTCGCAAAACGTTTGACACAAAGCGCGGATCCTCGCCGAGCTCCGGTCGCCCGATGGCGCGCGCGTTCGCGCGAAAAATCGCCTCGGTACTGCCCGACAGGGAAACGTACTGTTCGTCGCGCGTGCGGAACACATTCGCCGGTGCGGAATAGTAGCTCTGGTTGCCATTGCGTTGCGGTACTTCGCCGGTTTGATCGTAGGAGATTGTTTGCGAGTCCAGCACGCGGAACATCGCTTCGGTGAGCGAAAGATCGATTTCCTCACCGGCTTCCGTCGTCCCGCGCGCGATGCCGAGCAGCGCCGCAAGCACGGATGTCGCCGCGAACAGCCCGCCGACCGCATCACCGATCGGATAACCGGAGCCCATGGGAACGTCGTCAGGATCACCGGTGATGTAGGTCAACCCGGCCATCGCTTCGAATACTTTCGCGAAGCCACGACGGTCGCGATAGGGGCCGGTTTGACCAAAGCCGGTTGCGCGCAGAATCACCAGGCGCGGACAGGCCGCCCACAAGGCCGCGCTCGAAAGCCCCCACTTGTCGAGCGTGCCGGGGCGAAAATTCTCCAGCAGGACATCGAACTTCGGCAACATCGAGAGCAGCAGGTCGCGGCCCTCGGGTTTACGTAAATCGAGACTGATGAACCGCTTGTTGCGGTTTGCGTTCTTCCACCACAGCGGCTTGCCATCGCGATGCGGGGGAAACCCGCGCAGCCCGTCGCCGATCCCTGGCAGTTCAACCTTGATGACCTCGGCGCCGTAGTCCGCCATCAAGGTGCCCGCAAACGGTGCGGCGATGATCGTGGAAATATCGAGTATCCGTAAACCTGCGAGCGGTCCTGACATGGTCGGTCCTTTGTACTGATTGGTTCGGCGGCGGCGTGGGCTGCACCGGCGTGAATATTACCGCATTGGCGATCGCGGTCGCGGCCGCACAAACCTAGTCTGCCTGCGCGCTGCAGTGCAGCACAGGCGTGTATCCCGCACGCAGCGCCGCGCAGGACGTTGGCGGCGTAAGGACATTGGCGCGACCGTTAAGCGGGCGCGCGAGAGGCGTGCACCAGCCGTCGAATGTGAAACGCAACAGGCGATCCTCCTGCACGAGCAGCGGCACCCCATCGGTGTCGACGATCACGGCCCCGGCGGGCAGATCGCGAAACGGCAGCGACCACACCAGGCGATCGGCGCGGCGCGAGATCCCGCGCCCACGCCGCAGGCGTTCGGTATTGAGGCGGCGGTTAAGATCGGCTGCGCGAAGCGCTTGCGCGGCGCCACTCGCCACGCCGACGGCGTCGCGATACGCATGGTAGGCATCACGCCGGCAGAGTCCGCAGGGCCGGTGGCCGGCCGCAAGCGCCACGGCTTCATCGAGAAAAAATATCGGGGTCCAGCGCCGGGGCCGCGCCAATGGCCAGCGCCAGTCGCGGTACTTCAATGCGCAAATAATCCATAGTGATGAGCCGTGATGACGCACGACATTTTCGTTCCCGTCGACGAGGCAGCCGCGGTTGCCGGTAAACAGTCCGCGCGCGGGTACGGCATGCAGGTCGCTCCATGGATCGATGCGATTACGACGTGGCACGACGCCTCACCAACACGCTGCCCGCGAGGCGCCCGCCGCCCGCGGGACTTACCGGGCTCACAGCGCCGGCCGGGGGTTTGCACCCCAGGCGGATAGGGCTCAAAATCTGCGCTATTGCTGCCATTCTTTCGAGGAATTCCGATGGGCGTACCTGCCACTCTAGCCGAATACACCACAACGTATCCCGCGCAGGATTACGAGTGGACCCGCATTACCGGCACGCCACGTTTCGACTATCCCATCGACTATCAGGTCGCGGTGCTGCACGTCGATGCACAATCCGGTCGCATCGACTTCCTCTCGCGCTGGGAGCCGAACTGCTACTGCCACTACCACCGACACGTGGGCGAGACGTCCCTGCTCGTGCTCGAAGGCGAACACAACGTGGTGGAGACGAAAGACCACGAAACCGTACACAAGCAGCGCCGGCCGGGTTTCTTCGCCACGAACCCCGGCGGCGACGTGCACATGGAGTATGGCGGACCACAAGGCACGCTCGTTTATTTCAGCTGCATGGCTGTCGACGGCAAACTGTTCGATGTACTCGCCGCTGATGGCACGGTCCTGCACACCGCAACGGTCGAGGAGTTTACGTCCGGCGGTATCAAGCGCTGACCCGGGCGGGTTCGGCCTGCAGGGATGGCGCACCCCGCCCTAACGGGGTCCCTATCCGGCTCGCGCCGGCAATCTCAGCCGGTTGCGGTGTCCAGCGATCCGGTCTGGAAGACGTCGCCGACATTGTCTCCGCGCGTCCAGATGAATTCGAGTTTCGCTTTCGCGATCCGCCAGCCGGTCGGGGTTCGCGCAAATTCCCATTGGTAGCGGCCGCCGGACTGGAAGTTCTGCTCCGGGCGCGTGCGATCCGGGATCGCGGTGAAAATCAGATTCCCGCGGCCATGCGCCGTGTCCGTCCCGGTGATGTCGAAATCGAGGTTCACCATCACGTGCTGCATCGCCTCGTAGACGTGGTCCATGTTGCTCTTGCAGATGTCGTGAATTTGTTCGCGGCCACGCATCGTGCCGAACTCCGAGGAAAAATCGAATTCCGCGTCGGCCGTGAAACACGCCGCCCAGGCAACCCAGTCGAAGTGATCGGCATGCCAGTGATAGGCGTTGATCAGCTTTTGCAGGGCGAGTTGGTCGTCGCGTTCCGTCACGGTCGATCTCGTGCTGGTTTCCATGGGCATCTCCCCGTTGCTGTGTCTGCTATCGGAAGCGGAGCCCAGTTTGCCGCGTTTTCCGTCACCTCGCCAGCCTCCGCGCCGAGCGGCAGCTCCGCGCCCGGGAACCCCGCCTGGACCGCTTATCGGCGCGCAAGTATGGTGTTGCATCCGCCGAGCGGCTGCGCTGGCGGAGGCACCGGTTCGGGATCAAACCGATCAGTACGCCGACGGCGTGCACGAACCGGTTTCCTGGCCCGGTTCAGCGGCGCCCGGGCACCGGGCGGATCGCGCCTGCGGCAACTTGAATCGAAACCACGGTCCGCTCCGGACCCACCAGATGCGCAAGCGATTGCGCGAGGGTATGCAGCATGAGTTTATTCGGATTCGTTAAGGACATCGGCAGAAATGTGTTCAAGCGGGACGAAGACGCCGCCGGGAAAATCGCCGCGCATCTGCAGTCGAGTGATTTGAAAATCACCGATCTGAGCGTCGAATACGACGACGGTATCGTCGACTTGTGCGGCGAGTGCGATAGCGCCGAAACATTTGAAAAGGCGGTGCTGATGGCCGGCAACGTCAAGGGTGTTATCGACGTCTACACCTCGAAATTACGGATCAAGCCATCTGCGCAACCGGTGAGCATGGAAACTGCGCCCGCGGCCAGTTCACCGCAACAGACCGTACCGGTTGTGGAAGGGGCACCGGCGGTGGAGTATTACGTCATCAAGTCGGGTGACACGCTTGGAAAAATCGCGCAGCACTACTACGGCAACGCGAACAAGTATCCGCGGATATTCGACGCCAACCGGGAGGTGATTGAGGACCCGGACAAGATCTTTCCGGGACAGAAGATCCGCATTCCGCTCGGTTGAGCGTGGCAATCCCCACGGAGGAAATCGCATGAGCTTACTGAACAGCATACTTACGGCACAAGGCGGCGGCATGGTTGAAAACCTCGCCGCACAATTCGGACTCGACCGTACCCAGGCCGAGTCGGCACTGGCGCAACTTGTCCCCGCGCTTGGCAAGGGCGTGTCGAACAACATCGCGCAACCGGGCGGGCTTGGCGGCCTCGTCGGCGCGTTGACGAACGGCAGCCACGCCCGCTACCTCGATGAACCGACGCAATTGGCGCAGGCGGATACGATCAACGACGGCAATGCGATCCTCGGTCATTTGTTTGGCAGCAAGGAAGTCAGTCGTCAGGTTGCCCGCAACGGCGCGAGCAAAACCGGGCTCAGCGACGACATCCTGAAAAAAATGCTGCCGGTCGTCGCGACCATGGTCATGGGAGCGCTGAGCAAGCAACGCGCCGAGCCCGGCGGCGGTCTCGCGGACCTGTTCGGTGGCGGCGACAGCGGCGCCCCGACAAACCTGTTGACGTCGTTTCTCGACGCTGACGGCGATGGCAGTGTTGCCGACGACCTCATGGGGATGCTGTTCAAACGCTGAACCCGGTGACAGCACACCCACAACCCGGGTCCGCGCCGCGCCCGCCTCGCGGCTGTTTTTCGTACGCCACTGGCGTTACATTGATCATCGTCAGTCCTGGCGAAAATCTGGAGTAGTGATGAAAACAACAATCTTGTACGACGACCGCATTACCGAGGTCGACACGGCGGAGGTCGACGGCGAACGCGTGTGGCTTGCAGCCGATGACTTCTTCGCCGCGACCGGCTGGAAACTCGAATCCGTCGGCCTGTGCCGCGGTGACGCCTGCGTACGCACCGATCAGGCATGGCTCGACGATGCCGGCCGTATCGATCTGAGCGCATTCGCGCGACATATGGGCCAGCCCATGGTGCACGACGAAGCCAGCAAGGCGTGGGCTTTTGGCGCGTCGGTTAACACGCGGCGCGACCAGTTATTCTCCCTTGAAGCGCCCGACTTCACCTTGCCCGATCTCGACGGCAAGCTGCATTCCTTGTCGGATTATCGCGGCAAGAAAGTCTTTATGTATTCCTGGGGCTCTTACTGAGGCTGCAGTTTTGACTTGCCCGTGTGGCAGGTGATTTACGAAGAACTGCGCGACGAAGGACTTGAAATTATCGCGGTGGCATTCGACGCCGCGGGCGCCGCGGCGGTTGAAGGCAGAATCCGCGCCGCCGACATCGACGAACGCCCCGACGTACTCGCGGCCCTGATGGGCTGGGCACCTGAGCTGTGGAAGCGACAATCTCCGCCTTCCTACCCTTGTTTAATCGACGAAAGCCATACGGTCGCCGATCTCTACGGCATGGTGAATGTGCCGCAGGCGGTATGGATCGACGAGCGCGGACACATCGTGCGCCCGGCCGAGTCGGCCGGCGTGGTCGATATGGCGAAATACATGAACCGGGAGACGTTCGAGCTGCCCGAAGACGTGGCAACGAACGGGGTGGACGCCCGCAACAGCTACATCGACGCATTGCGAGACTGGGTGCGCAATGGCGCTGACAGCCCGTTTGCGCTGTCGCCGGAGGAAGTGAAACGCCGGTTGCGTGGTCCCGGGGAGGATGATGTGCTTGCCGCGACGCATGTGAAACTCGGTCGTTACCTGTTCGCAAACAAGGCACTCGACGCGGCGAAGCAGCATTTCGCCACCGCCTCGCGCCTCGCGCCGGACAGCTGGAACTATCGTCGCCAGAGCATGATGCTGGATCCGGAGTCGGTGGGTGAACTGAACGCCGGCCCCGACTTCTGGGCCGCAGTTGATGCCCTCGGTGACGCGGACTACTACCCGCCTGCGGACTTGTCACGCGCCTGAAGATCGGGGTTGGATGCGCACGCGGGACGCTGCGCATCCAGCCCCGTCACCCCCGGCGCGCTTGGCGGGCGCGGTTCAAGCAAGGAGTTTGAGCAGTAGCGGGAACAGGATCGCCGTGATGATCCCGTTCAGGCCCATCGCCAACCCGGCAAACGCCCCCATCGTCGGCGAAACCTGAAACGCCCGCGCCGTGCCAATCCCGTGCGCGGCAACCCCCAGCGCGAAGCCACTCACGGCGTGGTCCTCGATACGCAGCCAGGCAAGCACGCTGCGCGCGAGAACGGCGCCGACAATCCCGGTAGAAACCACGAGAACGGCTGTCAGGGATGGCAGGCCGCCAAGC
Source organism: Gammaproteobacteria bacterium (assembly GCA_965216305.1). Lineage (GTDB taxonomy): Bacteria > Pseudomonadota > Gammaproteobacteria > UBA11873. The sequence continues at coordinate 3,818,555 of OZ244144.1, forward strand.
TTTTCCGCAATTCCCATCGCGATCGGGGTGGTCACGGATTTCGGCGCCAGCGACAGCACGGTTTCCGGTCCCGCGCCAGCGAGCCATGCGATTCCCATCGCCGACACAACCGCTGTCATCGAACCCGCCAGCAACGCACCCGCAAGCGGCACGAGGTCGCGACGCATGCGCGCAAGATTCGCAAACAGCGGCACCGCAAGGGCAACGGTGGCCGGTCCGAGCAGGAAATGGACGAACTGCGCGCCTTCAAAATACGTCTCGTAAGGCGTGTCGGTAAACCAGAGCAAGGCGACGAGAACCGCGACGGAAATTGCCACAGGATTCGCCAGGGGATTCATCCGTGCCTTGATGTAAAGCCAGTAAGCGCACTGATAAGCCAGCAGGGTTACCGTCAGGCCGAGCAGCGGGGTCGTCGCGAGATAAACCCAGATTTCCGTCAGGCGTGTGCTCATTCGTCGCGCTCCGACAGCGCAATCTTGCGCAGTGCCTGCATCACGAGTGCCGTAACCCCAATCGTGATCACGGTGCTCGCAATCAGTGCGAGCGAAATCGCGAACCATTCCGCGCCGATGCGCTGGAAGTGCAACATCACGCCAACCCCGGCCGGCACGAATAACAGTGACAGGTGCGCGAGCAACTGCTGGCACGGATCGCGTAACCAGGCAGGTGCGCTGCCGCGGTAACACAGGGTGGCAAACAGCAGCAGCATGCCGATCACCGGACCCGGCACCGGCAGTTCGGCGAGTTGCACGATAACCTCGCCGAACGTCTGGTAGACGAGCAACAATGTGAACGCACCAATCACGGAACACGCGCGCCCGATGCCGTCATGGCGACGGACTTTTGCGAGCGCGACCGGCTACTGCCACCGGGGCACGATACGCGCATTGATGGCCTGCAGTTGGGCAATCGCTTCGGCAACCATGCCGGGAACGAACTCCGCCACATGAACGAGATCGCGAATCGCCCCGGCCACCTGCCCCGCCGGCAGAATACCGCCATCCATGTCGCCGTCACGCTGGGCGGCGATCAGGCGCTCGTCTTTGAACGCGGTGAGTTCTGCTTCGCTCAGCGTGCCATCCCGTTCAAGCTCGGCAAGTTCGCTGATGGCGCCGCTCGGCAAGGCGCGTGATGGTCCGTACAGCGCCTGGAACACGATATCGTCGCCTTCGTTCGCCGCGATGATGCGCGCCGCATAGTGCGCATGCCAGTCGGGGTTGTCGTGACTGGCGACGAAGCGCGTGCCGAGCGCAACCGCGTCCGCACCGAGCGCAAGCGCGGCCGCGAGACCACGGCCATCCATGATCCCGCCGGCGAGAATCACCGGACACTCGACGGCCTGACAAACGCTCGGCCCGAGCACGAACGTATGCACGGGGCGCGTGTGCGTATGTCCACCCGCTTCATAGCCGGAGGCAATCAGCATATCCACGCCAGCCGCGGCTGCACGTTCTGCATGCCGCGTGCCACCAACCTTGTGCACATGGATCAGACCCGACCCGTCGATCATGCGCCGGGCAGCATCCGGTGCGCCAGCCGAGGTCGTAATAACGCGCAAGCGACGGGCAATTTCGCGATCCTTCACGGCCGCAACGACCGCGCCGACATAAGCCGCGCTGAAAGCCGGCACGTTGCCGTGCTTGTCCGTGCCAACCGGAATATTCACCGCGAACGGACGCTCCGTGAGCGTGCAGGCCTGTTCGATGTAGGCGCGCAGTTTCGCCGCGCCGGCGGCGGGTTCTTCGCTGATGCCAGGGATGCTCACGGTACCCAGCCCACCCGCGTTCGACACCGCCGCGGCGAGGTGCACGGTCTTGTAGGGTCCCAGGCCTTCCTGCATGACCGGGTGTTCAACCCCGACGAGTTCAGTGAACCGTGTTTTCAGTTGCATGCTGCTTCTCGTCGATGCTGTATCGTTGACCGCGCATGGCGCGCCCGTTCGTTCATGCCGCTTAGTGCGCATTGTGCGGGGATTGTAGCGCGATGGCGTTTCAAGCCGTGCATTCGAACCGGCCATCGCGGACGCTGACCCGGACACCACAGAATTCCGTGCTCATCATCCGTGTCATCACCTGTGCATCGTCGCTGCTCGCGATGCTGCGTTTCCCGCCCGGCAGGTCGACCACCACGACACCCCGTTGCGCACCGCTACGATCGTGCATCACGGTGTAACCCGCGACGCTTGCGTCACCGTGGTAATCCGGCACGACTTCGCGTTCGTCGGTGGCGGCGACCACCGCCGATGTAACGTCGAGGAATTCGTAGCCGTGCGGATTCGGATCCGCGCCCCAGATACCGAAACCCTGTTTTGTGATGATCCCGGAGACCGTTGTCACCATGCCGCGACTGTGCGCTTGCGCACGGATCCGCGTCGCCATCTGCCCGACGGTGTGCAAAACGAAACTGTTGAACGGACCGCCGGCAAACGGCATGCCGCCGGTAACGCTCCAGTCGATCGAACCGGGGATCCCGAGTTCGACCGCGTAAGATTCCACCGCCACCGGAAAGCAACTGTAGAGTTCGAGGAAATCAAGTTCGTCCGGCGTACAGCCGGCGCGCGAGAATGCGGCCCGGCCGGCCAGTTCAGCACCGACACAACGATCAAGCGCGCCGCGCGCGGTGATGTTCAGCATATGGTTCGCCTCGGTGAACACTTGCGGAAACACCCAGCGTTTCCGCGCAATCCCGAGCGCCTGCGCCTTTTCCGCCGAGCAGAACAACAGCGCCGAGGCCTGGTCGACGTTCCATTGCGAGTTGTGCAGCTTCGTATACGGGAAAGCGAGCATCGGGTTGTCTGGCGTGGCATCGCGAATTTCTGCGGCGCCGAGTGGTCGACGCAACCAGGCGTGGGGGTTGCGCGCGGCCACCGCGCTGAAATGGCTGTAGCGATCGGCAATGCGATCGCGGTAGGCCATGGTGGTGTAACCGCGTGCTCGCCGGAACGCACTGTCGACGATGGCGTAGTACCCCACCGGCATCGACCCGAGTCCACTGGCCTGCTCGTAGTCCGGCAACATCTCCTCGTGCGGCGTCATTTCGATATCCGGCACGTCCGTGCTTGCGGTGTCGTTCAGCGCGATGCCGCGACGCCTTGCGCACTGCAGGCGGTACCCTGCTTCGCCGCCGATCACCATCGCGGCGCTGATGTCACCGCGTGCAATCGCCGAGCAGGCGTCGCTGAGCAGCGTTTGTTGCGACACGCCGGGCACGGCACTGATCGAGGTAACACGCGCGGCGCCAAGCGCCTGGCCAATCAGGCGACCAGGATTGCGATACGCCCAGCGCCCCACCGGCACGGCGATGCGTTCGGTTTCCCGCAACAGGGTCGGCGCGCCACAATCCCGGCCGGCGGCGCGCGCCGCCTCGATCATCAGTGCCAGGGGTTCGCGCGCGCGGTGTGGATCTTCCTCGCGCTGCATGACAAGGCCAACGCCAACGAGTACCGGTGTGTGTGGATGCATATTCATTCGCCGTTGCTTAACTATCGTCCGACGCCGGCAATATCCTGTTTTGTCCTCAGAATCTCCGCCTGCCAAGGCGTGCGTGCGTACGCCTGTGGCTCGGATTGCGCCGATGCCTGAGGATCGAATCTATAGTCACGCCGGGACACGAGTAAAGTTTCGACGCCCCATCGGCAGCAACAACGCGCGCGTATCGGTCCGCGGCTGAAGGTTCGCGCATCACCCGTGCCGGATAAGTGATCCGCGGCGCGACGGCTCGGTGATCGCGATTCGCCTCGCGGGGAACATGGCGCTTCGCAACAACGGCGGATCCGCATTCAACACCCCGCTCGCACGCCGGCCGTCGATGTTTCCGCCCAACGGCTGCGGCGGTGACACCGGTCATTTTTCTGCCGGTGCCCTGTATAGTGCCCGTATGCCACGTGCGCGGGCTGCACGCGTTTACGGCGGTGATTCATCCACGCAACGGCGGTCGCGCGTTTCGGCGGCCCCCACTGAGAGGCATCGACATGACCCAATCCCGACTGCGCTTCGGCACGTTCATCGCTCCCCACACACCGCCGGAAGAACATCCCGCGCTGGCCCTCGAAGAAGATATGGATCGCGTGGTGTGGCTCGATAAACTCGGTTTCGACGAAGCGTGGATCGGTGAGCATCATTCCGGCGGCTGGGAAATCACCAGCAGCCCCGAGTTGTTCATCGCCGCGGTGTCGCAACGCACGCAGCACATCCGCCTCGGTACCGGCGTCTCCTCGTTGCCCTATCATCATCCCTACACGCTCGCCGATCGGATCCGGCAACTCGATTACCACACGAAAGGTCGCACCATGTTCGGCGTCGGACCCGGCTCCCTGCCGTCGGATTCTCACATGATGGGACTCGAAACCGCGCAGGCGCGCGATCAAATGGATGAAGCGATCGAACCGCTCGTGCGCCTGTTGAACGGCGAAACCGTGACCGCGAAGAGCGACTGGTTCGAACTCAACGACGCGCAATTGCAGTTTGTGTCGTACAACGACCGCGGGGTGGAAATGGCCGTGGCGAGCCAGGTTTCGCCGACCGGCGCGACGGCGGCCGGCAAACACGGCCTCGGCTTGTTATCGATTGGCGCAACGTCGGCCGGCGGCTTCAACGCCCTGGCATCGAACTGGGCGATAGCGGAAGAAGCGGCGAAGGATCACGGCAAAGCCGTCGATCGCTCGGCCTGGCGTCTCGTCGGTCCGGTGCACATCGCGGAGACGCGCGAGAAAGCGCGCGAGAATGTCCGCTTCGGTCTCGAGCGCTGGATCGATTACATGACGAAAGTTGCCGCCATCCCCCTGGCGCCACCGCCAGGGACGGATCCGATCGATTACATGATTTCGACCGGCTTTGCCGTTATCGGAACGCCGGACGATTTCGTCCAGCAAATGGAACGTATGCACGAGCAGTCCGGCGGCTTCGGCTGCTTTCTGAATCTCGACAATCACTGGGCAGACTGGGCCGAAACGAAACGTTCCTATGAACTGATCGCGCGTTACGCAATCCCGAAGATTAATCGGCTGAATCGCAACCGGCTCGCTTCCGAGCAATGGCTGCGCGAGAACAACTCGCACTTCAAGGGCCAGCTGACCTCGGCGGTGCAGGCGAAGATGGACGAGCACGCGCGCGCGAAAGGCAGCGAGAAATTATCGCCCGACCTTGTCGCCCATTTCAGCGCATCGAAAAAGGCAAGCTGACCAGCCGGCCTGCGGGTGCTGTGGCCCGCAGGCCGTTCAATGTTGTGGCGATGCGGGTTGGGCAGGCGGTCCAGGCCGGCAGCGTCGCGCTAGCGTGAAATGTCCTCCGCCGCGAACTCGCCCGGCCAGAAATCACACCCCGCAAGCCCCTCGAGCGCGAGACCATAAGGCAGGTTGTCGAGCATCGCGCGCTTCACCTGGTGCAGCATCGCTTCGCGCGCGAGCCGGGTCGTCAATGCCGGTCGCTGACGGATGACGCGCGCGAGATCCCAGGCGCGGGTGAGCAGTTCGGCCTGTGGCATCACCTCGTTCACAACCCCGAGATCGAGCGCCTCGCGGGCCGCGAGGATCTGCCCGGTGAGGAGAAAATAACGACCGCGATTGAGCCCGAGCAACATCGGCCACACCACGTGCACGCCGTCACCGGGCACGAGTCCACTGGGGAAATGGGGCGCGTCCTGAAACGTTGCATGATCGGCGGCAAGCACGATATCGCACAGCAAGGCGAGCTCCGCGTGCACGGTGGCCGGACCGTTGACGGCCGCAATCATCGGCGCCTGGATTTCGAGCAAATTCATCAACAGACGCTTTGCGTCCGGCAGTACGTGTTCCGACCATGCGCGCGCGTCGATACCGACGCCGCCGAGATCCTCCTTGTGAATGAACGTATCGCCACTGCCGGTGAAGATAATGACCTTGTTCTCGGGATCGCTCGCGATATCACCAAAGCAATAACCAAGCTCCTGGTGCGGCGCGAGTCCCCACACGAGATCCTCGTTGTCGCTGTGCAGCGTGAGCTGCAGGATGCCGTCTTCGCGGTGGAATTTTATGTGCTCGTATTTCTGCGAATACTCGTCAAGTCCCGGGATCTGCATGCAGGTTCTCCTGTTGTGGGTGGTGCGACCGCCACGTCGCTGATTGCGTGTGAGTAACGCCTGGAACTGTGCAGAATAGCGCAGATGTCGCAGTCTCCGTCTAGGCAAGCGCAGCGCTATTAACCGCAGCGCAGCATTTCGTCGCGTGCACCGCTTGCGGGTAACGACGGCTATGGATTGCCTATACTGGAAGCACACCCCGCCCCACGGTACCGGACAGGAGACCTGTAATGACTCAAATCGGCATCTGCCAGATCGCCCAGAGCTTCGGCTACGACAACATCAGCGACACCGATGTCTATGCAGAGGAAATCGCGAGCGCGGTGCTCGCCGATGAACTCGGCTACGACATCGTCTCGATGGTCGAGCACCATTTCGAGGACTACGCCCTGTGTCCGGACAACTTCGTTTACCTCGCACACCTCGCAGCGAAGACCTCGCGGATCAAATTGATGACCGGGGCGGTGATCGTGCCGTGGAATACCCAGCCCTTGCGCGTCGCGGAGAAAGCCGCGCTGCTCGACAGCCTGTGCGGCGGTCGTCTCGTGCTCGGACTCGGACGCGGCCTGTCGCGTCTCGAGTATGCTCAAACCGGGGTGGCGATGGACGAATCCCGCGGTCGCTTCGACGAAGCAACGCCGATGATCCTCAATGCGCTTGAAACCGGCGTTATGGAAGCGCACGAAGGCGAATACTTCAGCCAGCCGCGCGCCACCATCCGGCCACGCCCCTTAAAGACATTCAAGGGACGTACAACGCAGGTTGCCATGTCCGCGGACTCGATCATCGAAGCGGCAAACCACGGATTGAAGATGATGCAGTTTGCCTACAAGCCGCTCGAAGTACATAAACAGGAAATAGAAACTTACGCGACGCAGTACCGCGAACGTCATGCGAGCGAACCCCCGATCCCGACCTACGTGGATTTTTGCGTCTGTGACGAGAATGCCGATCGCGCGGCGGAAAACGCGGACCGCCATATTCGCGGCTATCTTGTCAGTCTCATGCAGCATTACGAACTGATGAGCGATCATTTCGCGAAAATGGACGGCTACGCGGAATACGGAGAAGCGGCGAAATTGCTTGCCGCAGCCGGCCAGGAACAGCTCGCCGATGATTACCTCGCCGCGCAAACCTGGGGGACACCGAGCCAGATTCTGGAGAAAATTCAGGCGCGCAGAGACTACCTCGGTGCGTACGATCCGCTGTTGTGCGTGCGCTTCGCCGGCACGTCGCGGGAAGTTACGGAACGTACCCTGCGGACGTTCGCCGCACACGTGATGCCGGAACTCCGCAGCTGGAACGCCACAACGATCGCGGCCTGAGCACCGACGCGCCGGACCACGGTCCGCCCGTTCCGCGATGTCATGAGCGAGCCGTCACGGAGCCCGCTGCGGCGCTGATCCGTGCGCTACCGGACAATGAAAAACCGTAGTACGCTCGCCGCAGCAGGCCACCGGATGTTCCGGCGCGCCGTTTTTGGGAATCCCGCTTCGCGATGGACATTGATCTGCTGCGCACATTTCTCGAGGTCAGGCGTCTCGGCAACTTCCGCGCAGCCGCCGATAACCTGCACGTCACCCAGGCAGCCGTCAGCCAGCGGATCAAGCAACTCGAATCGGTGATGAACACGCGTCTGTTCATCCGCGAGAAGAACAATATTTACGTTACCCAGGCCGGCGAGCAGCTCGTCGGCGCCGCCGAGACGATACTCTCCACCTGGCAGCACGCGAAAGCGAATATCGGGGCGGCGACGGATGCGGGTCCCGGCATTTCACTCGCGGCGCCCGCCGGCGTCTGGTCCCTGGACGGCTACCGGCTACTGGCCCAACTTGCCGACCGGCGCGCCGATCTCGCGTTCGCAACCGAGATTCACAACGACGTCCAGATCGTAAAACGCTTGCAGGCACAAACACTGGATCTGGCCCTGCTCGTGACAGATCCGGATTCTGACAATCTGCACAGCGTTGCCGTGTCCACGGTGCCGCTGAGCCTGCAGGCGCGCGGCCGACATGGCATCCAGAGTCTGCAAGCGCGGGACCACGTCCATGTGGACTGGGGCAAGGCGGTGCGGATGCAACTGGCCACGACGATCGCGTTACGCGGAACGCCGCGCATAAGTGCGAACGATCATCTGATCGCGGAAAATTTCGTCCGGGCCAACGGCGGGTTCGCGCTCCTGCCGGAACCGCCGGCACGAGGTCTCAGGGCGATCGACGGCTCACCCCGGCTGCAATGCACCGTCTACGCGTTGTGGCATCGTCGCAATCCCTTGCAGGCGCTGATCGCCGGCTTACTGGACGAGGTGATGGCGCCCGCCGAGCTCCCGGCGGCGCCGGTTAATTGAAATCGAGTACGAAGTCGTCGTCGCCGAGCAACTCGCGCATGCGTTTCAATTCCTGCAGATCTTCGAGCCGTCGCCGCGATGCGAGCGTCGAGGCGCGCGTCACCTGGCGGGTTTCCACGACGGACTCGTATTCCTCGTCGCTGTCGTCCCAGTCTGTGTCGTTGACGTCTTCGTCGCTCATGATTTCATCCTCAAGCAAGATCGAGCGCTTTTTATACGAACTTGCCAGCCCGGAAAAGTAAAAATTTCTTATCACAGCATTAAGCGACGGTTTCGTCTGGACGCGCCTGGCCGTGTCCACGGAGTATGCCCCGTATGAAACATTTTGATCTTCGCGATGGTCAGCTGATTGGCCACCGCTACGAAGTTGTCACCCAGCTCGGTGCGGGCTGGGAAGGTGAGGTTTATCTCATCCGCGAACTGGCCACGGGCATCGAACGTACCGCGAAGATATTTTTCCCGCAGCGCAACCCTGGCAATCGCACAGCGAAGCAGTACGCGACGAAACTGCACAAGCTGCGACATTGCCAGGTGCTGATCCAGTACGTTACCCAGGAGAAGATCCTGTGCAGGAACGAAGCCGTCACCGTGCTCGTATCCGAGTACGTCGAGGGCGAGGTGCTGTCGGAGATGCTGAAGCGCCGTTCCGGTGGTCGGCTGCCGGTGTTTGAGGCGCTGCACCTGCTGCATGCACTCGCGGCCGGCATGGCGGACATCCATAATGCACGCGAATACCATGGCGATCTGCACACCGATAACATTATCGTGCGTCGATTCGGCCTCGGTTTCGAAGTCAAGCTGATCGACATGTTCGTTCACCCGCTGCCGAAGCGGGAACTGATCAAGGAAGATATCTGCGATTTGATTCGGATTTTCTATGACTCACTCGGCGGCGCGCGTCACTATGCGAAACAACCGAAAGAGGTAAAAGCCATCTGCTGTGGACTGAAGAAAACCCTGATCCTGAAGAAATACCGCACCGCGGCGCAATTGCGCGACTACCTACGGACTATCGAGTGGCAGAGTTGAACAAGGCATTAACCCTCTTCGCGGGCACCCTGAACGTGCCGGAATCCATCGATCTCATCGCGGGGTCGGCGGCGCTGTACAGTGCCCCCTCGCCGGACAAGACCAGTGTCAATGAAGACGCCGCGGCGGTGATTCCGTTTGGCGACAACAGCATCATCCTCGCCGTCGCCGACGGCGCCGGCGGTCATGCCAGGGGCGATGCCGCGGCGCGGATCGCAATCGAGGCGCTCGTTGACGAACTGCAAGGAGACCCCGCGGCCGTATTACGCGTCGCGATTCTCAATGCGTTCGAAGCCGCGCAATCCGAGATCAACGCGCGCTGCCCCGGCTCGGCCACGACCCTCGTCGTGGGCGAAATCTCAAACGGAACCGCGCGTTGCTATCACGTTGGTGACAGCGGGATCTGCATTGTCGGCGGACGCGGGAAATTAAAATTTCAGACGGTCTTTCACTCTCCAACCGGTTACGGCGTGGAGGCGGGGCTGTTGAGTGAAGCCCAGGCAATGCAGCACGCCTCACGCCATGTGGTGTCGAACATCCTTGGCATGTCGCCCATGTCGGTCGAAATTGGCGTACCTCTCAAACTCGCCGAACGCGATACCGTTGTGATCGCGAGCGATGGCTTGTTCGACAACCTGCTGAGCGAAGAAATCGCCGCACTCGCCTGTCTTGGCCCAATCGGGCCCGCGTGCGAGGCGCTCGCCACGGCAGCTGTCTCGCGTATGGCCGGGGCCATGCCCGGACAGGTAGGCAAGCCGGATGATCTGACGATTCTGCTGTATCGCCCGCGCCGCTGACCGCTGCTGCCGTCCGGTTTGCGCGCTGCCGGTGGCCGTTTCGTCGACAACGGCACCCGACGGTGCGGGAAGTCGGCTGCCCATGACGCCCGCAACAATCCGCTTCAGTGCTGACCCATCGGCAAGCGCACCACGAGCCCGTCCATGTCCTCGGTGATAGCGATCTGGCAGCCCAGGCGGCTGTTCTCGCGCACATCGTCGGCGATTGCGAGCATGTCCTTTTCTTCATCGTTCGCACCACCGGCGAGTGCGCCATCGACGAACAAGTGGCAGGTTGCGCAGGCGCAATTGCCGCCGCAGTCGCCGTCTATCCCCGGAATACTGTTATCCACCGCCGCCGACATCAGCGTATCGCCGGGCCGTGCTTCTACTGCGTGTTGTGTACCGTCAAATTCTACATAGGTGATCGTCGTCATTGGTCCCGCCTCGTTTCAGTAACGTTTCACCCGGACTGGCAAGTCCGAGTAGCCCATGGTGATATTCGAATAAACGCGCACCGGATCGCCGACAACTTCGACGGCTTCGAAGCGCTTGATAATTTCTTCCCACGCGATGCGCAACTGCAATTCCCCGAGCCGGTTGCCAACACAACGGTGCAGGCCGAAACCGAACGAGAGGTGGTTGCGTGCTCGCGCACGATCGGCAATCAGTTCGTAAGGCCGTTCGAACATTTCCTCGTCGCGGTTGCCGGACACATACCACATCACCACCTTGTCGCCGGCGCGTATCTTCTGACCGCGGATCTCGGTGTCTTCAAGCGCGGTGCGTTTCATGTGCGCTACCGGTGTTTGCCAGCGTATCGCTTCGGAAACGAAGTTCGGGATCAGATCCGGGTTCGCGCGCAGTTTCGTGTTCTCAACCGGAAATCGATTCAGCGCGAGCACGCTGCCGGTCAGCGAATTGCGCGTGGTGTCATTGCCACCGACGATCAACAGAACAACATTGCCCATGTACTCTTCCGGACTCATGGCGCTGTCGTCGAGGCTTGTGGCGAGCATCGAAACGAGATCGAAACCGCCCGTGTTCGTCTTGCGTTCCCGCCACAAGCGCTCGAAACACGATTTCATTTCCAGCATTTCCGCTTTGCGGCTTTCCCAGCTCTCGGTGATGCCGTCACCGGGTATCGACATGGCGACATCGGACCAGCGGGTCAGCTTGCGCTGTTCCTCGAAGGGAAAATCGAACAGCACGGCGAGCGTACGAGTGGTCAGTTCAATGGAAACGCGCTCGACCCAATTGAACGTTTCATTCTCGGGGAGTGAATCCAGAATCTCCTGCGCGCTTGCGCGAATCCCGACTTCCATCTTTTTCAGATTTTCGGCGGCAACGACCGGACTCACCGCTTTGCGCTGAACATCGTGCCGTGGCGGATCCATCGCGATGATCATCGGAAGTTTCAGGTCCGGGTCGGATTTGAACCACATCTCGTATCCGAGCAAATGGCCGCCGTGCGAAGAGTCGGCGGAAAATACCTTGTGATTCTTGTCGACGTCGATAATGTCCTGGAATTTCGTCACCGACCAGAATGGTCCGCAATCGGATCCGCGTGAATAATGCACGGGGCTCTCCTTGCGTAGGCGCTCGAAATACGCCGGCGCCAGATCGCGTTCGAACAGCGAAGGGTCACTCATGTCGATATCTTCGAGTGCGACAGCGTACGGATCGTTAATGCTCGTGATCGGTGTGGCCACTACTGGGATCTCCGCAAGAATGAGTAAACTGGCGCAAATGGTAACGGCACGCGCGACCGCGCGCTTGCATTCCAGCGCACGGCGTCTTGCTTCGCAGTGCACACTGCCCGCACCCGCATGCCGCCCCGAATCGCGCATAATCAACACGGGCGGCACGTCATCACAGCGCGCGTTTGCTTGACGCGACGCAACAACCACGGCGGAGACGACATGAAGGATGCGCACCGGGATGTGATGGCCATCGACCGACGGGTTGGCGGGGGCGAACTCAGTCGGGCGATCGGCATGTCACATCTGTCATGGAGTTTCGACCCGACGAGTACGCGTGAACTCACCGGCAATGTGGCCTCCCGCGGGGTGGGACCATTGCGGATCAGCTGGATTCGTCTCGGGCTCGGTCTTGGCGAATGGCGCGGCCAACGGACCGCTGCCGATATCCGCTCGAACCCGGAACCCTACCTCACGGTCGTCATGCCGCTCCATGGCGCAATTGCACTGACTGCGCGGGACACAACGACGCTTATCGGCGCGAAAGAACTCGCGATCTGGGACAGTACACAGCCACTCGCTTTTGCCCTGACCGGCACCGACTACGAACAGATTTCCGTGATCGTGCCGCAACGTGTATTGCGCGCCGGCGAGGAGATGTGCAAAGCACTGCATTGCGCCCACGTTGACAAGAGCAACGTACTGTCCGAACTCTGCGTGCAGCACATGTCGACACTGGCGCGGTTTCTCAACAGCCAGCTGCGGCCCTACGAGATTTCCTTGAGTAACGTGACGACGAGCCTGTTTGATGCCGTCCTCGCGAGTTTGTACAAGGCACCGCGCGATCGTGATCTCTTGCTCAGCGAAATCAAGAACTACATTGAGTGCTACATCACCGATGAATCCCTCTCGCCTGTAACGCTCGCGACGGCGTTCGAGATTTCCACCCGTTATGCGCACAAACTGTTCGAGCACGACGGCTGCACGATCGGCGAATGGATCCTGAAACGGCGCCTCGAGCGCAGCGCTGACGACGTCATCAGCGGCGAATGGTCGATCACCGATATCGCCTTCAAGTGGGGGTTCAAGGATTTGGGCCACTACAGCCGGACGTTCAAACGCCGTTTCGGCAAAACACCGTCTGCCTACCGGCGTGACGCTATCCCCGGCGACCCTTGATTGACGCCCGCGACCGGCGGGCGGCGGCAAACCCCGGACTCGCCTGGTCTCCCGATCCGATCGCGCAAGGCCGGGAGTGCAGCGACAGACAAACCTTCGTGCATCCCGGGGCAAGCAGTTCCAGCCTGGCGGGACTACGCTGCGTCGTCCCGAGCAAACAATCGCTGCTGACCGAGGTGTGCACGATGACAATGCTCAAACCGGCGTTGTGGGTTTTTACGATCATCATCTTCGCGATCACGTTCAACGCGATCGGCACGGCCGGCTATAACTGGCCGCGCGTATTCATTGGCGACCTTGCAGCGTTCAACTGGCGAACGCAATTCAACGCCGATCTCGTGATCCACCTCGGCCTGATGGGCGTGTGGGTTGCCTGGCGCGAAGGCGGCGGCTTCAAGGGCTGCGTCTATGGCGCGTTCTGTGTGATCTGGGGCGGCATGTTTACTTTCCCTTACCTGCTCGTCGCAATCGCCCGCGCACGCGGCGACCACGCCCGTTTACTGCTCGGCGTACATGCACCTGTACGCCAGGCCGCGGCGTGACAGGCGCATCACGCGGGCGAGCGATCACAAGGCAACAACTTCCTGAGGCAGACACAACATGAAAGTCATCGAAATCCGTAACCCGGCGAGCCTGAAGTCCCTGACGCTGACCGAACACAGTGAGCCGCAGCCGGGGCCCGGCGAAATCTGCGTCAGAATTCGCGCATGCTCGCTGAATTTTCACGATTATGCTGCGGTTGCGGGGCTGATCCCGGTTGCTGATGGCCGCATTCCGATGTCGGACGGCGCCGGTGAAGTCGTCGCCGTCGGGCCCGGTGTCGATCTGTTCGCGGTTGGCGACGAGGTCATGTCGACGTTTTTTCCCCATTGGTCCGGCGGTCCGGTGTCGACCGAGCGCACGCTCGGTGTTCCGGGTGATCACGTCGACGGCTTCGCAGCGGAATATGTGTGTCGGCCTGCGATGGCGTTCACGCCGATCCCGCGGTCTTACACGATGGCCGAAGCCGCCACCCTGCCGTGCGCGGCACTGACGGCCTGGCGTGCGTTGTTCGTGGAAAACGACATCCGCCCCGGCGACTGGGTCCTGACGCAAGGCACCGGGGGTGTATCGGTCTTTGCCGTGCAGTTCGCGAAAGCAGCGGGCGCGACCGTTATTGCCACCTCGTCGTCGAACAAAAAGCTCGAACGCCTCACCGCGATGGGCGCCGACCATGTTATCAACTACAAGGAAACACCCGAGTGGGGCGCGAAAGCGATGGCCTTGTCGGGCGGTCGCGGCGTCGATGAAGTTGTCGAGGTTGGCGGTCCGGGAACCCTGCCACAATCAATCGCCGCAACCCGGGTTGGTGGCCACGTGTCGCTGATCGGTGTGCTGACGGGCTGGGTCGGCGAAGTTCCCACGTTCGACATGCTCTGGCGCAACATCCGTGTTTCGGGCATTACGGTTGGCTCCCGCGATCATCAGCTTGATATGGTGCGGGCGCTTGAAACCTGCGCATTCCGACCGGTGATCGACCGCTCGTTCCCACTGGCCGAGATTGGCGCGGCGTTCGCGCATCAGGAATCGCAGCAACATTTCGGCAAGATTTGCCTCAGTGTCTGAGCGCGCCGCTGAAGCGCGGAGCAAACCCGCGATGAAACTGGCAAGCGCCTACTGGCCCGCCAGCAGCGATGTGGAACTACGACCAACAACCACCGGCTCGGTGCTCGCGGAGGCCGCCGCGCGCGCGCCACACGCCACCGCGCTGGTCGAGGGAATTACGGACCCGGCACGTCGCCGCTGGACTTATGCCGAACTGCTGGGCGACGCGCAACGCGTCGCCGTCGCGCTGCTGAACCGCTTCGAACCGGGCGATCGAATCGCCGTGTGGGCGGCGAACTGCCCGGAGTGGGTGCTGCTGCAATACGGTCTCGGGCTTGCCGGCATGGTGATGGTGACGGTAAATCCAGCCTACCGGCCGGCGGAGCTCAAGTATGTGCTCGAGCAATCCCGCGCCCGGGGAATATTCCATCAACCGGATTACCGCGGTCATTCGATGTCGGACGTGATCGCGGAAGTGATGCCGCAGCTTCCCCTGTGCGAGCACGCCGTGTGTCTCGATTCCTTTGCGACGTTCATGGGCGATGCCGAACCGGAGCGGCAACTACCGCGCGTCGCGCCGGCCGATCCTGCGATGATCCAGTACACCTCCGGCACCACGGGCTTTCCGAAAGGTGCTCAGCTGCACCACTTCGGCATCACGAACAATGCGCGCATGGCCGCATACCGGCGTGGCGGCGAGCGCGGCACGGTCGATCTCACCGCCATGCCGCTGTTTCATGCCGGGGGCTGCGTTGTTGGCGTATTGGGCACCGTGCAGACCGCGGGCACGCTCGTGCTGATGCCCGAGTTCGACGCGTACACATTCCTCGAGCTCGTCGAACAGGAGCGCGCACAGTTCAGTGTCGCCGTACCGACGATGCTGATCGCCCTGCTCGAAACAATGGCGGCTGCCGGACGCGATGTATCGAGCCTCGAAGTCGTGGTGTCCGGGGGTGCGACGGTGCCGGTTGATCTCGTCAATCGATTCGAAGCGATCATGGATGTGCGCCTGTCGATCATATTCGGACAAACTGAAACCTCGCCCATTATCAACATGACCCGGCCTGAGGACTCACCGCGAGACAAGAGTGAAAGCCTGGGTCAGGCATTGCCGCATACGGAAATCAAAATCATCGATCCCGACAACGGCGCAACGCTGCCGATCGGCACCCCGGGCGAACTGTGTACGCGCGGTTATCTCGTGATGGACAGTTACTTCGACATGCCACAAGCCACCGCCGAGACGATCGACCGCGAGGGCTGGTTACACACAGGCGATTTGTGCTCGATGGATGAGCGCGGCTTTTGCTACATCGAAGGCCGCCTCAAAGACATGATCATTCGCGGCGGCGAGAACATCTATCCCCGCGAAATCGAAGAACGCCTGTTCAGGCATCCGGCCATCGCGGACGTTGCCGTCGCCGGCATCCCCGACGAACGCTGGGGTGAGCAGGTTGCGGCTTTCGTGCGGGTGAACGAAGGATCCGCCTGCAGCGGAGAGATGCTGCACGATTATCTGCGCGAACACCTCGCGCCGCACAAAACGCCGAATCTGTGGTTTGCGGTGGAAGAATTTCCGCTGACGCAATCAGGCAAAATTCAGAAATTCAAACTCGTCGAGCAATACCTGGACGGCGATTTGCGTGCGTTGTAAGTCCCGCGCGAAAGCGGGCGGGCTGTAGTGGTTTAGGCGTCCAACGACGCCGCCCGTCTATCTCACCGCTGCGCGGGTCTGCGCGCCGCGAGCAGTAACTCCTCGAGTTCGAATTTCGCCAGCTTGCGATACAGCGAACTGCGCGCGAGTCCGAGTGCTTGCGCGATCTGCCGGACGTTGCCGCGATGTTCCTCGATCGCGCCGATCAATACCTGCCGTTCGCGTTCGCGCAGCGTTCGCGCGCGACCGCCCGTCAGCGGTACGTCGCGCGTTTCACGCGCAGTGACCCCGTCCGGCAGGTCCGCTGCCGTGATCACGCCGTCGCGTGTTCGCAGCGTTGCGCCTTCAAGCACCATTTTCAGTTCCCGAATATCGCCGGGCCAGCGGTAACGTTCGAGCGCGGCACACGCCTCGGCGTCGATCCCGATATCGTAGCCGCCCGCTTGCAGGATATGCTCCGCGAGCAGGCGGATATCCCCGGCTCGCTCGCGCAGCGGCGGAAGTTTCAGCGCGACACTCGCGAGTCGATAATACAAGTCCGCGCGAAACGAACCCGCGCCCGTCAGCGCTTCGAGTTCGCGATTCGAGGCGGCGATGATGCGGACATCCGTCGGCAGGGGTTCGTCAGCGCCGATCGGGACCACTTCGCGGTCCTGCAACACTCGCAGCAGCGATACCTGGAACGCCGCCGAGGTTTCGGTGATTTCGTCGAGAAACAGCGTCCCGCCGATGGCAAGCATAAACTTGCCGATCTTTCCCGTCGGTGCCGCGCCGGTAAAAGCGCCCTTCTCATAACCGAAGAGTTCGGCTGCGATCAGCTCCTCCGGGATCGCGCCGCAGTTTATCGTGACGAAAGGCTGTCCGGCGCGGCTGCTCATATTGTGAACCGCATGCGCGACGAGTTCCTTGCCGGTGCCGGTTTCGCCGGTGATGAGGATCGGCAATTCACTGCGTGCGGCGCGTTCCGCGAGCCGTAGAATCGCGCGAAAATCCGGGTCGTTGCCGATGATGTCTGCGAACGCAAAACGTGCGTTCCACGAGTTTGCTCCCGGGCGGGCGCGCTTCAAGCCCCGGCCGGCTGAAGCGACCGTAATTACCGCACCGGCCTGCCCGTGTTGCACCACGAGCGGTGCCGCGACGGCGCGCTGCCCGTCCGGCGACAAATTAAATTCCTGCGCCTCGCCGGATAGCGCAACCCGACAGGCCTCTCCCCGCGCCGCGGCCCCGAAGGCCGCGAGGTCGTCGAGATGCGTTCCGATGAGTCGAGCATGGTCTGTTTTCAGCCAGCGCTCACACGCCGTATTCGCGGCGACGACGACGCCGTTCGCATCAATCGCAAGTTCCGGTGTTGCGCGGTTACTACGACGGTAAAACTCGTTCATCAGGCGTCGCCGCAAGCCATCGTCCTGGCGGCTCATTTCGAACTGCACGTTCAGCGCGGCGGCCCGCGCCAGCACGATCAATTCCGGGGTCAGCGCTTGTTTCCAGCGGATCAGATCGATCGCGCCGAGGACCGTTTTCGTCGCGGGATCGACAACGGAGACACCAACATCCGCCCACTCGAAAAATCCCTCGCAGTAATGCTCGTACAGATCGACCGGCGAGATGTCACCCACCGCCAGCGATGATCCGCAGCCGTTCGTGCCCGAGGTGCGCTCGGCAACATTCGATCCATCCCCGAGTTCGATCGTTTCCGCAAGCTTCAGCATGTCGGGGCTGCCGCCGAGACGCATGATCGTGCCCGATGGGTCGGTGAGGAGAATGAGCATCGAACTCGAGTGAATTTCGTTTTCGAGCCGCGCCAATACTCGCCCTGTGGCGGCGCACAAACGCAGGCTCGCGTCATCTTCAAGCGGCGTTTTGCGCGCCAGCGGCACGGAATTGAGGCCGGGATCGACGCCGTAGTCGCGTGAACGCTGCCACGAGGACACAACGTGTGGCGGCAGATGGGTGAGATGGCCGGTTTCTCCGGTCGCGCAGAATTTGTCCCAGGCACGCCTGCGCGATGCGACTGACAATGTAGCGATCCGGGACATGTAGCCTCCACCACGTGTCTACAAGTGGAACACTTGGGCTGAAATTGTAGCAGTTTTAGCCGCGTTCGAAGCTGGCCCCGATATTGCAACTACATAGCGATACCGCAGCGTGTGCTGCCCGACCGGAGCGACTGCATGGCGATACATGAATTACTGCCACTCGGCGAACTGGCGCAAGGCGCTATCCATCCGTTCGAGATCGACGGTCATCACGTGTTGCTGGTGGTGAGTGAAAACGGGCCGACGATCATTAATCGCATCTGCCCTCACGCGGGCGGGGATCTTGCCAGCGGCAAAGTGGCCGGCAACCGGATCAAGTGCCCAACGCACGGTTACCTGTTCGATCTGAAAACCGGCAGCTGTCCGCTCGGACGTCGGGAGGGCTGGGGTCCGCTAGCGGTGCATGAACTGCTCGAACGCAACGGTTACTACTGTGTCGAGTTCGCGAAAGTAGATTGAAGCGGCAGGCGGTATCGAATCGAGCGCAGCCTTTATTGCGACGACGACACAAACTTAACGGCCGTAATGCACGCAATCGAACACCTGCGCGCTTGCGATCCACATTACCAAACTGAGGAAAATGTTATGGCTGATTTTGATGTCATTATTCGGGGCGGCATGATTATCGATGGTCAACGGACGCCGCGGTACCGGGGCGACATTGGCATCATCGATGGCTAGGTCGAAGCGATCACCGGGCTTGGCGGTTTATCAAAGAAAACCGCAACCCGCGACATCGACGCTGAAGGCCTCATCGTCGCACCGGGCTTCGTCGATCTGCACACCCACTACGACGCCCAGGTTTTCTGGGATCCCTACTGCACTACGAGCGGCTGGCATGGCGTGACCTCCGTCGTTATCGGCAACTGCGGCTTTGGCATCGCGCCGGTCCGGGAAGAGGGTCGCGAGCGCGCGATGCTTTCGCTCACCCGTAATGAAGCGATCTCATACGACGCGATGTCGGCGGCGCTGGCGTGGGACTGGGAATCGTTCCCTGAATTCATGGATGCGATCGAACGCACGCCGAAGGGCATCAATGTGCTCACCTATATACCTCTGTCGCCGTTGATCGCCTACGTCATGGGCGGCGTCGATAACGCGAAAACGCGGCGCCCGAGCAAGGATGAAATGGGGCATATCAAACAATTGATTTCCGACGCGATGGACGCCGGCGCGTGCGGGATCTCGTCGCAGAATCTCGGCGATACCTCGGTGCAACGCGATTACGACGGCACGCCGAACGTGACCGACATCATGCATTTCGATGATTTTCTCGACATGGTCTCGGTGCTGAAAGACAAGGGCCGTGGCGCCGTGCAGGTACTTGGACTCACGCCGGAACAAACCGAGCGGGTTTGCGTGGCGAGTGGCGCGAATGTGATTTACAACGTCCTCGCGCTCGAATGCGATCAGCACGGCATGAAAACGGAAGGGTCGTGGGAGTCGTTCACGGACTGGATGGAAGACGCTAACCAGCGCGGACTCAAAGTGAGCGCCCAGGCCGTCACAACGGGCATTGATTTCACGTATACGTTCGAAGACTGGAATCTCTACGATTTCAGCCCGCACTGGCGCGACATCTGCATGGGTACGATCGCGGAAAAGCTGCAGAAAATGCAGGATCCCGTGCGGCGTGCTGCGATCCGGAAAGAGTACGATGCGGTCGCGGACGCCACGCGCGAAGAGATCAAAGCGAACCTCGATAACGATATTTCCGCGACGGGACTGGTGCAGTTCCGTACGATCGCGGACAACACCGTCGTCATGGTCGACGACGACAGCCTTCTGAAATACGAGGGCATGACGATCCGCCAGATCGCGGCACAGGAAAACAAGCACGTCTGCGACGTCATTCTCGATATCGCGGTTGCCGACGAACTGCGCACGACGTTCTCCACCCCGCCGAACAAGTACAACCCGGCCGAGATCAAGGCCTTGTTACAGAAGCCCTATACGATCCCCGGCATCTCCGACGGCGGCGCGCATATGAAATTTTCCGCGTTTGGACGTTACGGCACGGAATACCTCGTCCACTACGTGCGCGAAGGCAAGATGGTCGATTTGGAGTACGCTCACTGGCACCTGAGCGCGATTCCCGCGCAGTACGCTGGCCTGCATGATCGCGGTGTCATCCGCGTTGGCAGCCCCGCCGACGTTCTCATCTACGACTTCGACGAACTCGGCTGGACGGAAGCCGAGAAAGCCTACGATCTGCCGGCCGGCGACTGGCGGCGGATTACGAAAGGGATCGGTTACCGTTACACCCTCGTCAACGGCGAAGTGACGTTTGTCGATGGCGAAAACACAGGCTCGACGCCGGGGCACTTGCTGCGCAACGGACACGCCTAGGCGACTGGCCACAGCAGCGGCGAAGCGTCACACAAGGCGTGCGCGCGATGCCGGAGCGGCAACACCGTGTGTGCTGACGTTCCCGCAGCGCGCGCTTCGCCATCGCCGCACAAGTGATCGTATGCAACGAAAGTCGCCGGTGGATTGCACGCCGGCCGGCGCCAAGCATCGCTTCGCGGAGAGCCCCACAATAAACCTACTCGCGGTCGCGCTGGCGCGCGATCATGCGCCGCCCGAGCATCGGCGTCGCATCGCCCATAAACGACACCCGTGCGAGCGAAGCGGGGCTGCGCCCACCGTCCGGCACGCGCTCCATCTGCGCGGAAATCAGCACCTTGTCCTGGTTGAACGCGAACAATAAAGCGTCAGCGCAGATATCCGTGAACTCCTGTCGGCGCTGTTCGTCTGCCGCGAGGTTGTTGGCGGTGTAGAAGAAGTAGTGCGTACGCGTCTCCGTTTCCGGGGTGAGCGCATGCAGGCTTGCGATTTGGATCGCCTGCTCGTCTGCTTCGCCAACGGCTTTTGTTCGGTGATTGAACAGAAAATACCCCGGCGTCGCGTAACGCAGCGTCAGATCCCAGTCGACATTGTCCGTCCAGGCCTGCTGCTCGCGCTGGTAGGCAATCATGCTGTGGAGCACCGGGCCACCCTGGATGTTCTCGGCATGGAAATCGACGTTGAGCGTGGTGTCGTCAAACGTTTTTTTGACGTAGCGATCCGGGCGCTGCTCGTCGTCGCGCATGCGGTACATCTCCGGAATGACCGTCGTGCCGAGCGTTTCCGGATGCACGAACTCGACGTGCGAGACATCATGGAGATTATCGTTGATCAGCTCGTAGTACACCGGCATCGCGGGAAACTGATCGGCGCGCCCGCGCCAATGCGGGTTATCCGGATCGGCGTAATCAAACCACTGCGGGATCGACGCGCCGTCGTCGCACGATTGCGCCGTTCCCATCCAGATCCACAGATAACCGTAGCGTTCGAGCAAGGGGTAGGATTGCAAGCCGATGTCCATGCCGTGTGCACCGCTCTGCCCCGGCACTTTCACGCAGCGGCCGTCGGCGTCGTAGACGGAACCGTGATAGGGACATTGAATGCATTCATCGATGACCTTGCCGGCCGACAAGGGCGCGAAACGGTGGGGGCAGGCGTCCGCGAAGGCCCGCAGCTGACCGCGCGCAGTTCGCATGACGACGATCTTTTCGTTCAGGACGGTGCGTCCGAGCAGCGCGCCCGCGGCGATTTCCTTCGACTCCGCGATGACGTACCAGGAATTGCGAATGAACATGTGCTTATCTCCGCGACTGTTGCCGCGGACGATTATACGCACGACGCTGCAGCGCCTGCAGAACGCGCCGTCGCTTCGCCCTCAGCTTGTCGCTACCGGCGCGACGTCGACGGACACGAGCACATCATGGCTGCCGCCACCGACGATGAAACCCATCACCGGGCTGACGTCACCATAATCGCGACCCCAGCCGACGGTAATGTGTTCGTACTCTGGCATCACGTCGTTCGTCGGATCGAAATCGACCCAGCCGAATTCCGGGCACCACACCGATAACCACGCATGCGAGGCGTCCGCGCCGACCAGGCGTTCGCGCCCTTCCGGCGGGTGGGTGAGCAGGTAACCACTGATGTAGCGCGCCGCAATGCCGTGCGCGCGCAGGCAGGCGATTTGCAAATGCGCGAAATCCTGGCACACACCGGCACGCTGCTCGAACACTTCGGCAACCGGTGTGTGAACGTCCGTGACCCCACCCTGGTAAGTGAAATCGGCATGCACGCGTGAGGTCAGATCCATCACCGCGTCGAGCAGCGGACGACCCGGCGTAAGGCTCGCCTGCGCGTACTCCCAGGCGACGAACTGTTCGTCGATGTAGGGCGAAGCGAAACAGAACTGCGACGCCTCGAGCGCCGCGGCCGACCGGGGTGCGCGCAAGGCCTCGGCAACTGTTTCCCAGCGCGGGCTCAGTTCGAGCATAACGCGTTGTTCCCGGGTGACATCGATGCGCGAGCGCGCGGCGATTTCGAGCGAACGGTGCGGCTTCTCAACCAGCACTTCCACCACGTCGTTGCCGAAGTAATCCTGCCACGACTCCACAGGACCGCGGCGCGGCTTTATATCGAGTTCGAACGAAAGTACGGATTGCTGATCGAAAGAGCGCGGCTTCAGGCGCAATACCTGTTGCGAGATCGAAACGGATTGCGCGTAATTGAACGTCGTGATGTGCGTGACGTCATAAATCATTCGTGCGGCCCTGGGTCGATAACCCGGTCACGCGATGTCCCGTCGCGTGCGTGAAATACGTCTCGCCCACCCGCTCCGTCAGTTCCGTCATCGCCGCGGCCGTACGCTGCAATACGCGATCGAGGTGCGTGCGCTTGCCGGACTTATTCGTCACGTTGGCAAGTTTCTCGACTTCCACGAGGCCCACCTCCGAATGCGCCTGCAAGAGCGTCCTGAGCGCGCTCGACGGCCGTCCCTGGAGGCGTTCGAGCGGCATCACCTCGAGATGTTCAACCAGCATCTGCAGCTGGAATAACAGCGAGCGCGGATTCGTGTGGTCGGCGAGCACGAGGTCGAGCACCGCCGTCAGCTCCGGACTCGCGTGATAACGCGAACGGTATGTCATCGTGCTGTCGAGCAGTTCAAGTACGAGGCCGATCACGCCGGAGGCCTCCGGATCCGCGCGCACGCACAATGCGCGCAATACCCGGATGTTGAACTGTGCGCGTTCGATCCGCTGGCCCATGTTCAGAAAGCGCCAACCGTAACCTCGGGTCATGTTCTCGTGGATCAAACCGTACACCGCGGACTGGCTGTGCAGCAGATCATTGAGCAGGGTCACAGCATCAGCCACGTTGCGTACGCGCCAGCGCAACGACGGCACGTTCGTCAGCTTCTCAATCACACGCCAGGCGTCCGACGACAGACGTTCCCGCACCTGCTCGGCCGTGCGTTCTACGTTGCGCAGCACGTTCGGCAGACCGTCGAGCGAATCCTCGTCGAATATCGTGTTCCACAATTCCTGGCCCACCGCCTGCTGGTTGCGCGCGAGTGCGCGCCGCGCACGCCGCTGGGAGAGCAGTTCCTGGGCGACCAACAGGCCGGTAAGCACTTCGAGCGCGACGGGTTCGCTGCCACCGGAGTCTTCGCCGGTGAAGCGCATGAACAGGCTGCGGTACAGTCGCACGGCGCCTTCGCCGCGCTCGATGTAACGCCCGAGCCAGAACAGATCGTCGGCGGTCTTGCTCGGCAGGTCTTCGTCACTGCGGCGCAGTTGTTCAACCCGCAACGGGGTCAGCAGCGTGATCGGTTCGACCGGTTCGTCGGACAGGATCCAGACGTCCTTGCTGTAACCCAGGCCGGTGGTCGGCTCCACCACCTTGGCCACACCGCCCGGCATCACGCGATAGCCTTCCGCGGTCGCCGCGACGTAAACCCGCATCGTCATCGGCGAAGCCGACAAGGAGCCGTCGGCGGCGACCATCGGTATCGTCGACAACGCGATCTGTTCACGTCCGACAACTTCATGCGGGTGCAGTTGCAGCGCCTCTTCGAGGCGCACGCGATCGGCGAATTCGGGATCGGACATATTGTGATCGGCGGGGTTCGCGGTGAGCGGAAGCGCGCGCCTGAACGCCGAACGCAAGGCGAGGCGTTCATGATTCGCGAGTACGTAGTCACGCGCGTCGGGGTGGCCACACCACCACGAGGCAACACTCGGCAGTCGCAGTTCCTCGCCGAGCAGATTGCTGCACAAGCCGGGCAGGAAACTCTGGATCGCATCATTCTCGATCACGCCGGTGCCAATCGCGTTCGCCGTGATCACGTTGCCGCGGCGCGCTGCCTGTAACAAGCCGGCAACACCCTGATTCGACTGTGCGCGCAAATCGAGCGGATCGCAGTTCGCCGAATCGAGCCGGCGCAGAATCAGATCGACATTTTCGAGCCCGCGCAGCGTCTTGAGAAAGACGCGGCCGCGACGCACCGTCAGATCGGCACCTTCGACGAGCGGGTAGCCGAGATAACGGGCGATGAATGCATGTTCGAAGTAATCGTTCTCTTCCAGGCCGCCGGACAACACCACGGCCAGATGTTGCGGCGCGAGGCCGCGCAGGTACGTACCGAAATCACGGAAGAAACCGGCGAGTCGGCGCACGTTGCGTTGTTCGAACAGATTGGCGAGACACCGCGAGGTGACAATGCGGTTCTCGAGCGCATAGCCAACCCCGGATGGGGTATCGGTGAGTTGATCGAGAACCCACCATTTGCCATCCGGTGAACGCCCCAGATCGAACGCGAGTAATTGCAGGAACATCCCGCCCGGCGCCTCGTAACCATTGCACGGCACCTGAAACTCGGGATTGCCGAATACAATCGCCGGCGGCAGCGCGCCGCTGCGCAGGACATTCTGATCGCCATACAGATCCGCCACCAGCGCGTTCGCGAGCCGCGCACGTTGCTCGAGCGCGCGTGCGAGGGAGCGCCACTCCTGATCGCCGATGACCATCGGCAGGACATCGAGTCGCCAGGGAGTCTGGGGCTCGTCAGTCCACTTCGTGAACGTGACATCGTGCTCCCGCAGCAGTCGTTCCGCCGTGCCGCGCGCCTCGCCGCGGGATTCCGGCCCCAGTGCCGTGAAATCGTCGAGCAGCTTTTCCCAGTGCGGTCGCAGCCCGCCCCTGGAATCGAGCATTTCGTCGTAGCCGGCACCCGGACGGTAAGTGCCGAGCCCGCTCCAGCTCTCGGTGAGGTCGCCAACAGAACTCATGGCCAGCGCAGATCCAGCGTTTGCGGGAACTCTTCGCGCGTTTTCAGCCGGGGTTCCGGGTAGGGATCGGTCGTGTGACCGAAGGGCTGGAACCGCGCTAGGCGGCGACTCTCCGCCGCGTTCGAATTCACCGGAAAATCCTCGGGGCTGAGTCCGCCGGGGTGCGCGGCGTGGTATGTGCAGCCGGCAACGGGACGGCCGGTCCAGCGATCGTACAAATCGAACACGAGTGGCACATCCACGCCGATCGTCGGATGCAGCGATGACGGCGGATTCCACGCGCGGAAGCGTACGCCGCCAGCGTACTCACCGGCCGTGCCGGTGCTCGCGAGCGGCACCCGATGGCCGTTGCAGGCGACGACGTAACGCTCGGCATTGAAACCCGACACCTTCACCTGCAAACGTTCGAGCGAGGAATCAACATAACGCGCCGTGCCGCCCACCGCGCCCTCTTCGCCCATCACGTGCCACGGTTCGAGCGCCTGGCGCAGTTCGAGCGTGGTGTCGCCATGTTGCACCGAGCCGTATTTCGGAAACCGGAATTCGTAATGCGCGCCGAACCAGGACGCGTCGATCGGATAGCCGGCGGCATTCAAATCAGCAACAACGTCAACGAAATCGGCCCACACGAATTCAGGCAGCATGAACCGGTCGTGCAGACGCGTACCCCAGCGCACGAGGCTGCGTTCATTCGGCTGCTTCCAGCCCCACGCGACGATCGCGAGCAACAGCAGTTGCTGCGCAAGACTCATGCGCGCATGCGGCGGCATCTCGAACGCACGGAACTCGACAAGGCCGAGGCGCCCGGTCGGGCCGTCCGGTGAGTACAGCTTGTCGATGCAAATTTCCGCCCGGTGCGTGTTACCGGTGACATCGATCAGCAGATTGCGGAAGATCCGATCGACAAGCCACGGCGCGATCGTCTGGCCGCTGTCCGGACGCGGCACTTCCGTGAACGCGAGTTCAAGTTCGTGCAGGCTGTCGTGACGTGCTTCATCAATTCGCGGCGCCTGGCTCGTCGGTCCGATGAATAAACCGGAGAACATGTACGACAGCGACGGGTGTTGCTGCCAGTACGCGATGAGCGTCCGCAGCAGATCGGGGCGGCGCAGAAACGGGCTGTCGGCCGGCCGCGCACCGCCGAGAACGACGTGATTGCCGCCGCCGGTGCCGGTGTGGCGTCCGTCGGTCATGAATTTTTGCGTATCGAGGCGGGTCTTGCGCGCTTCCTCGTACAAGGTCTCGGTGATCTCGACCATTTCCGCCCAACTCGACGCCGGTTGCACGTTCACTTCGATAACGCCGGGATCCGGCGTCACCTTGATCTCGCACAGGCGCGGGTCGTGGGGCGGCGGATAGCCTTCGAGGTGGATCGGCAGATCGAGTTCGCCCGCGCTCGCTTCCACCGCCGCGAGTAATTCGAGGTAGTCCTCGAGCGCTTCTACCGGCGGCATGAACACGCACAGGATCCCGTTGCGCACTTCAAATGCCATGGCCGTGCGCACTTCGCGGCCGACCACCGTGTCGCCCGATCCGACGCCACCGTCGTCGCCCGGACCGGCAACCGGCGCGGCCGCTATCCGGTACTGTTGCCACAGCGCTTCGGCGTCCGGCAACGGTTCGCGCTCGGCGAACGGATCGCGCGGCAGCACGTTCGGATAATCGCTCTCGCGGATCCAGGGCAGGGACCCGAGCGGCAGGCGGTAGCCCACCGGGGAATCGCCCGGCACGAGAAACAGTTTCCCCGAGCGCGTTTTCCAGCGTTCCGTGCGCCAGCCGGTTCGCTTGTCGGCCGCATTCCAGCGCTGTACCGGCAGCGCGAAGCCGACGACTTTGCTGATGCCGCGTTCGACAACACGCGCGAGGCGTTCGCGTTCGAGCGGATCATCGAGCTTGTTGTTCGCCGCATCGAGGTTCGGCGGCAGACTCGCTTCCTTGCCGAGAAAATGCCATGGATCCTCATATGTCGGGGCGACCCCCTCGGGCGTGACATCCAGCGCAGCGGCGATGCCGTGCGCGAGCTTTTCCAGTTGCCCGATCGTCGCCGGCTTCGCTGGCTCATCGTCGGCGATCAATTTTGGATTCGCCCAGATCGGCTGCCCGTCGCGTCGCCAGTACAGCGCAAACGCCCAGCGTGGCAGCTGCTCGCCCGGATACCATTTGCCCTGCCCCATGTGCAGCACGCCGCCGGGCGCGAAGCGCTTCTGCAGACGCTTGATCAGTTCGATTCCGAACTTGCGTTTCGTCGGCCCCACGGCAGCGGTATTCCATTCATCGCCTTCGGGATAATCGATCGAGACGAACGTCGGTTCGCCGCCGACCGTCAGGCGTACATCGTTGCTGCCGAGTTCCGCATCGACCTGTTCGCCGCAGGCGAGGATTGCCTGCCACTCGTCTTCCGTATATGGCTTCGTCACGCGCGGGGATTCGAATATGCGCCGGACGTCCATGACAAACGAGAACTCGCATTCAGCCTCACCGACAAGACCCGATATCGGCGCCGCCGTCGACGGATTCGGGGTGGCGGCAAGCGGGATATGACCCTCGCCGGTGAACAGGCCCGAAGTCGGATCCATCCCCACCCAGCCGGCGCCCGGCAGATACACCTCCGTCCACGCGTGCAAATCCGTGAAGTCCTGCGTCGTCCCCGAAGGGCCGTCCAGTGCTTCCTGGTCGGCCTTCAACTGGATCAGATAACCGGACACGAAACGCGAGGCGAAACCGAGGTTGCGCAGGATCTGGCACAGCAACCAGGCGCTGTCGCGGCACGAACCGCGCTTCGAGGTAAGTGTGAGCGCCGGACTCTGAACGCCGGGCTCCATCCTGATGACATAGTCGATTTCCTGTTCGAGGCGCTGGTTCAGCTCCACGAGAAAATCGATCGTGCGCCGCGGAGTCAGGTCCACCGAATCGACCCACTTCTGCAAGATCGGCTTGACCGGATCGATATCGAGATAGGGCAACAGATCGCGACGGGTCAGTGCGTTGTACGCGAACGGCGCTTCTTCGGCCGCGGGTTCGAGAAAGAAGTCGAACGGATTGAACACGGCCATGTCCGCGACGAGATCGATTTTGACGACGAATTCGCGCACCGGCTCCGGAAACACAACCCGGGCCATGAAGTTGCCGAACGGATCCTGCTGCCAATTGATAAAGTGTTCTTTGGGTGAGATATCGAGGGCGTAACTCACGATCTGCGTGCGGCTGTGCGGCGCGGGGCGCAGGCGAATCGTCTGGGGGCCAAGCTCGACCCGGCGGTCGTAACGGTAGCTCGTGGTGTGGTTCAGTGCGACGTGAATCGTCATTTCACATATCAACCCGGTAATCGAACGAAAAAGAGCAGTCGTGTGCGGGGGCCCCGCCGCCATTGCGAAGGCACCGGAGACCGCACCGCAGCATGATACACCAGTCGCCGTCGTGCAGATGCACGGGCGCGCCCCGCGCGGTGTGCGGCTTATCGCCCCGTTTGTTCGTGGCAGCCACACGCGCAGAACGCCGTGGGCAGCGCGCCGCGCTCAGCCGATGGCGCGGGCCCAGACGGTCTCGAACAGCCATTTGAACTCGGCGAAAGTGTCGACGATCGCGTGCGGCTGGTGCGGGTGCGTCGGCGTACCCGGGAACACCTGCTCGAGCCACCCCGGCTCCCAGCCCGCGCCATTGAAGAAAATCGCGGTCGCGTCCGCGCGGCGTGCGGCCGCAACGTCGGTCGCGCTGTCACCGACATACCAGCAAGTCGGCCCGGGCAGTTCCTTCAGCTCGACGAGCGCCTTCAGGATTGGCTCCGGATTCGGTTTACGCCGGAACGTGTCGCCACCGCAGATCGTCGTATCGAACAGGCCGAGCCAGGCGCCGTCTTCGACGACGGCGAACTCGTGTTCGAAAAACTCGCGATCGCGATTCGTCAGGATCCCGAGCTTCACATCGTATTCGTGCAACTCGCGCAACAACGCGAGTTCGCCACCCTCGAACGGATGCACCTCGCCGTAATGATTGCGGTAGGCCTCGTTGAACGCTTCATGTGCCGTGTGCTTCGCGTCTTCGTTGTCGCCGAACAGGATCTCGAAAATATCCGTGCGCGAGATCTTGCGCTCGGCCTTGATCTTCGGATGCAACTTCAGGTGCGTGCTGACGTAATCAACGAGGCGTCCATCATGCGCGGAGCGCCAGCGCTCCGGCGGCATCAGTTCGCTCATGAGACCGAGCGCCGGCAAGCGGGGCAGGACGTCGTCGACGGCGTGGTACATGGCGTCTAACGTATCGACGAGCGTCGCATGCCAGTCGAACAGCACCACCCGGGGCGGGACGAGTGCCCTGGCGGCGAGTGACAGATCGCGAATCATGGCGGCGTAAGTTGCGCCGGCGGCGTCCCGGTTCAGATCCGCGCGTTTGCGGGGGTAAACCCTTTCGGGACGCCGGCGGTCGCGATCGAGCCGAACGTTGCCTCGCCGCGCAGATGCTGCTCCATGAACTGTCGTGCATCGAGCAGCTGCTCGAGGTTGATGCCCGTGCGCAGGCCCATCGCTTCGAGCATGAACACGAGATCGTCGGTGACAACGTTGCCACTCGCGCCCGGTGCATACGGGCAGCCGCCGAGGCCGCCAAGCGAAGCATCGAAGCGACGCACTCCCGCCTCGAGCGCCGCGTCGACATTCGCGAGTCCGAGGCCGCGCGTGTCATGAAAATGCGCCGCTACCGGAATGTCGCCGGCGAGATCGAGAATCGCACGGAAGATTTGGCGACACTGTGCGGGATTGCCGTAACCCACCGTGTCGGCGACGGCGATCTCGTCCGGCGCCAGCGCCAGCACTTTTTCCGCTGCGCGCAAGACGTCGTCCAGCGGCACGACGCCGGCGATAGTGCAACCGAACGCGGTGGCCAGGCCCGCGCCGATACGCACGTGCGCGAACTCCGGGTGCTCGCGCCGATACGTGAATACGTTCGCGAGGTCGCCGATCGCCTCGCTGACGGATTTGCGCAGGTTCGCCTGGCTGTGCGCTTCCGATACCGACAAGGGGAAATTCAACTGGTGCGCCCCGCTCGCCATCCCGGCCTGCGCGCCGCGCAGGTTCGGCACGAGTACGGTCGTGCGCAGGGTCTCGATTGTGAGCGAGCCGGCGACAACATCGGCTGTGTCCGCCATCTGCGGCAACAACTTCGGCGGCACGAACGAGCCCACCTCGATCTCCGGCACCCCGGCCGCGGCTTCACGGCGGATCCATTCGAGTTTGTCCGCCGTGTCGAAGCGGGTGGCGATACTTTGCAGTCCGTCGCGGGTGCCAACTTCGCGGATCCAGACGTCGCGCGCGTTGTTCATGCAGATATCCTCGTTTGTCGTCTCATTAGCGGCCCTTGAAATCGGGCGCGCGCTTCTCATTGAACGCGCGCACCCCTTCGAGCCGGTCTTCCGTTGCGATCATCCGGTTGTAGGCTTCAAGTTCGAACAGGTAGCCCGTATGGCGATCAACCTGGGTGGCCACCGCCATCGATTTCTTCGCCTGGCGCACGGAAATCGGCGCATTCGCCGCAATCCGTTCAGCCGTGGCGAGCGTTTCTTCAAGCAGTGCCGGGCCGGGGCAGACGTGGTTCACGAGCCCCCAGGCGAACGCTTCAGCCGCCGTAAACGGTTTACCGGTATAGATAATTTCGCGCGCCCGTCGCTCGCCAACCGCGAGCGGCAGGTTCATCGTGCCGCCTGCGCCCGGCATGATACCGAGCGTGATTTCCGTGAGCGCGAAGCGTGCGTGCTCCGCCGCGTAGAGAAAATCGCAGGCCAGCGCGAATTCGCAGCCGCCGCCATAAGCCGCTCCGTTGATCGCGCCGAGCACGGGGATCGGGCAATCGCGTAACGCCCGCATCATTTGCTCGAAGATCGCATGCTGGCTCTGCCATTGCGCTTGCGTCATGCCGTCGCGGTCTTTCAGATCACCACCGGCGGAGAAGACCTTCTCGCCGCGGCCCGTCACCACGAGACAGCGGATGTCTCCCGCATCAACGTACAAGTCCGTGAACACCTGTCGCAGATCAATGCCCATCTGCGTGTTCATGGCGTTCGCGCGTTGCGGTCGATCGAACGTCAACAGCGCGACGTGCGCACCGATCCGTTCGAGCGAAATCGTGTCATAGCTTGTTTGCATACGTTCAGTTAGCGGATTTCGATGGCGACAGAATCCACAGCACCGCGGCGACGAGCAGCAGCGCCGGTACGTCGCCGATGAGGTGGCCGGTTTCATGTTCGTCGCCGACTGCCTGTACCGCCATGATCAGCGCGTGCACGATACTCGACCAGATCGTGAAATCGATCAGCGACTGGTGCGCGCCCGGATTACCCGCCGCGCGGATCAAAAAGAAGCCGAGTGTCGCATACACGCCGCAGATCATCTGAAAATAGTACATGCCTTCGCCGCCATGCCACTGCCAGCCGCTCGGCCACACGATACTGAGCGGATAGATCAGGAAGAATATAACGCCGAACGCGATCAGGGCTTTCTTGAGCCAGCTTTCTCTTGTCGCTGCATCCATCGGATCTCCCCTCATGGTTAACCGGTTTTACATTGCGATTATAGGCGCCACCCATGGCCGGCACACCCGACCGGTAATGCACATGCCTTAAGGCGCTGGTGTCGGCAACACGCGCCCTGCACGGATACTCAGCGGCCATTGAACGTGTCGGACGGTCGCCGGGTCGCCCCATACGCCGGCGAGTTCCCCGGCAAGCGCCGGCAGCGGATCAGTGTCGGTCGCGGCAATATAGCGCTGTGTCGCCGACCACGAAGAGACATAACCGAGCACGCTGGCGAGGTCCCACGCAAGCTCGATCGAGAATTCGCCGATATCGAACGCGGCAAACGGGAACGGGATCGACCGGTAAGCTTCGTCAACCCAGCGGCGTTCCGCTGGCCAGTGAGGTCCCACCACGTCGTGATAGAAGCGGCGCAATACACGCTCGATATCGTCGCCAAGCAATGGCATGACGGTCAGGAAACTGTACGTCCACGCGGCAATGATGCCGCCAGGTTTCAGCACCCGCGCAGCCTCGGCGTAAAAGCGCTCGAAGTCGAACCAGTGCAGCGCCTGTGCAACAGTGATCAAATCCACGCTGCGCGCGGGCAAGGGCATCAGCTCGGCATAGGCCTGCACGTAGCTGACGTGCGCATGCGCGCGCGCGTGGCGCAGTTGCGCCGCGCTCTGATCCGATCCGATCACGTGCGCAACCCGGCGTCCGAGCATTACCGCGGCCTGACCGTTGCCGGTTGCGCAATCCCACACGAGCGCGTCAGCGGGCAGTTCGCCGCACAGCGCGTCGAACAAGGCGTCGGGGTAATGCGGACGAAATGCCACGTAGCGCTCGGCCTGGGCAGAAAAGTAGTCCTTTTTCATCGGCGCAACGTCATTGCAGATCCGGATTTCGGTTAATGACACGTCCCGGCTCCGGCGTCGCCGCGTCGGGCGCGAGGTGAGCGCGGGAATCCGCCAGTCGATCTCTCGCCGTCGTCGTGCGACGGCGCCACATCTCCGCA
This sequence comes from Gammaproteobacteria bacterium, assembly GCA_965216305.1. Classification (GTDB taxonomy): domain Bacteria; phylum Pseudomonadota; class Gammaproteobacteria; genus UBA11873. Next base: position 3,851,561 of record OZ244144.1, read on the forward strand.
GAGATGCTCGTACGCGCGGGCTTGCGCAGCGTAAATGTGCGTTCCGCACTCGCGTTGTTACAGGCACCCGCACGTTGCGTAAACACTAACCCGGATGCGGCCCCGGATAACATGCGCTGCGGTCGTTCGCGCCGCACCGTCGCGAGTGCGTATCGCGTGCGTCGAACGGGGCGTGCGCGCGGACTACCGACTGGCGGCAACCCGACTCAACGCAACTGAAAGCCGGCGTAGCCCTGTGCCGCCACTTCGTCGCATTTCTGCTTGTAGACCGGCGCGCCGCCCGCGTAGAGCAGAAACGTGCGTTTCTTCTCCGGCAGATTCTGGTTCACATTCATAAACCAGGAATCCGCGGTCGGAAACAGCGTTTTCATTGCCGCTTCATACACGTGCTGCGTCCAGGCGTCCTCCGCATCCACGGTGGTTTCGACGGTGTCGTAGCCTTTCTCGCGCATATAGCGCAGCAGATCGGTCAGCCATTCCACGTTCTGTTCGATACAGCGCGGGATATTGCAAAACGTGGAGCCGTTCTGCGGCCCCACGATCGTGAGCAGGTTGGGAAACCCCGCGGTTTGCACCCCGAGATACGTGCGCGGGCCGTCTTTCCATTTTTCCTTTAGCGGCTGCCCGCCGATCCCGCGGATATCGATCCGTTCGAGCGCGCCGACGACGGCGTTGAAGCCGGTGGCAAATATGATCATGTCGAATTCGAACTCGCGTTCAGCTGTCTTGATCCCGGTTGTCGTGATGCATTCAACCGGGTTCGCGCGGATATCGACGAGTTCAACGTTAGCGCGGTTATAGACATCGTAATAACCGCTTTCCATCGGTACACGACGCGTGCCGAAGCCGTGATTCGTGGGGATCAACTTCTCTGCGGTCACCGGGTCGGTTACCCGTTCGCGGATTTTCTTCGCCATGAACTTCGTGATTTCCGCGTTCGCTTTCTCATCCGTCAGCGTGTCGCCGAAATTACCGAGCCAGATTGCGAAGCCGGGCATTGTGTACAGTTTCTCGAAAAACGCTTCGCGTTCTGCGCTCGACAAATCGAACGTCGAGCGTGGATCCATGGCGTGCAGGAACGCGCCGTAAGACTCGTCGCACTTCGCGAAAATCTCCGGATAACGCTGCTTGATGTCCTGCATTTCCTGCGGTGAAATTTTGCTGTTGCCGAGCGGCGCACACCAGTTCGGGGTGCGCTGAAACACGGTCAGGTGTTCGACCTGGCTCGCGATGGTCTGAATCAACTGCACCGCGGTGGCGCCGGTGCCGATTACGGCGACCCGTTTGCCGGCAAACTCGACCGGCTCATGCGGCCACAAACCCGTGTGGTAGGCCTCGCCCGTGAAGCGCTCGCGGCCTGCGATATTCGGAAATTGCGGTGCCGACAACGGCCCGACCGCGGTGATCAGAAACGTCGCGTTGAGCACGCGACCATTTTCCGTTTCGATGTTCCAGCTGTTGTCGGCCTCGTCATACGTGGCGGCCGTTACCCGCGTCCTGAAATCGATATCCTTGCGTATATCAATCTTCTCGGCGACGAATTGCAGATAGCGCAGGATCTCCGGCTGTGCCGCGAAATGTTCGCTCCAGTCCCATTCATCGAGGATCTCTTGTGAGAACGAGTAACCGTAACTGTAGCTTTCCGAGTCGAACCGCGCGCCCGGGTACCGGTTCCAGTACCACGTACCGCCGATGTCGGTGCCGGCCTCGAGCACGCGTACGGACATGCCGAGTTCGCGCAGGCGATACAGTTGATACATGCCGGAGATCCCGGCGCCGATGATGACGGCGTCGAAGTGTTCGGCGGGTGCGTTTGCACGTGCAGCGGTGCTCGACATCGGGCCAGTCTCCTGTTGCTCGTTCGGACTTGTGTGCAAGCATAGCAGGCGTTCCGCCCGCCTCGCGCGACTGCAGTCATGCGGACGTGTCTGGCCCGGCCCCGCGGCGCGCGCCTGTTACCGTCGCGCGACACACGCGAGTAACGCACAGGCGATTGCTGAAATCGCGGCGCAACAATCGCAGTCCAACCCTGGCCTGATCGCGGCACGAAGCGGCCCGTTCGCCGCCGCGCGACCCCGGTTCAGTCAAGCGGCGATTCTGCCTACGAGCCGGTGTAGCGGCCCGCGCGCTTGTCACGAAACGCCGCGATGGCTTCAGCGTGATCGTCGCTCGCTTTCGCGATCGCGATATGCGAGCTGACGATTTCCAGTGCACTGGCGAAATCAACTTCGAGCCCCTGGTAAACCGTGCGCTTGATCATCGTCACGCTGTACGGCGGCAACGCGGCGATGCGGGTGGCGATTGCACGCGTTTCCTCAAGCAGGGTCGCATCGTCGAAAACGTGGTTGACGAGACCGATCTCCAGCGCCTGGGCTGCCGTGATGAAATCCGCCGTGAGCAGCAGTTCGAGCGCACGCGCCGTGCCGACAATCCGGGGCAGGTAGTACGCCCCGCCACCGCCCGGCAACAAACCAATTTTTGCGTAAGTCTCGGCGAACCTCGCTGACACCCCCGCCGTGCGGAAATCACAAGCGAGCGCGAGATCCATGCCGCCGCCCGTCGCGACGCCGTTCACGGCCGCGATGATCGGTTTGTTGAATGTCGCGATGCGGCGCGGAAACGCCTGAATAACATCGACGAGGTGTCGCTTTGTCACCCGGGCGCGGTTGTCGGCCTGCGCGCCCATCGTCGTGATGTCGCCACCGGCGCAAAAACCCCGCCCGGCGCCCGTGAGCACGACCACACGCACATCGTCGCGCTGCTCGCACTCGTCGAGCGCATCAACGAGTTCCATCAGCATGGCATCGGTAAACGCGTTCAGTTTAGCGGGGCGGTTGAGCGTGAGCGTCGCGATATGATCGGCAACATCAAACAGGATTTCATTCGACATGCGGTTACTCCCCGGCGAGTTTGTGGCCTGGCGCCGGTACAAGTCCGGCCGTGCTGTACGCGAACGAGCATGACGCGGCGGCGCAAGCACGGCAGTATAACGATCCGTGCGCGACCCCGGCCACGCCGGGTGTGCACGGAGCACTTGCCAGGATTACCCGTTGCGAGACACACGACCAGGCTGACGCACAGATTATGAATTCACTCGGCGAATTGTTGCGCTACTGGCGAACGCAAAAAGGACTCAGTCAGTTGCAGCTCGCGGAACTCGCCGCGACCTCGGGGCGCCATGTCAGTTTTATCGAAACGGGCCGCGGCCATCCGAGTCGCGCGCTGCTGTTGCGGCTGGCACAGGAACTCGAGATTCCGTTGCGCTCGCGTAACGCCTTGCTCGAAGCCGCGGGCTACGCACCCCAATACGGCGAGACCGGCCTCACGGATCCGGAGATGGGCCAGGTGCGGCGGGTGCTCGATTTCGTGCTGAAATCGACGCTGCCGTACCCGACGATGATTATCGATCGCTACTGGAATATTACGCTCGCGAATGCGGCGTTTCTCGATTTCGTGGCGGTATTCACACGCAAACCGGGCTTGTTCGTTGGCCCGGCCACGAACCTGATGCGAATTTGCCTGCATCCGGACGGACTGCGACCGAACATCGTGAACCGGGCCGAGTTTGAACCGTACATGGTTGGACGGGTGCGGCGCTCAATGAGCCGATTTCCCGGCGATCCGGCGCTTGCGGAGCTCTACACGGAAATCACCGGTTTCGAGGGCGCGGCACGCGCCGGTCAGGACGGCGGGATGAGCTCCGTGCCGCAATTCATGATGCCGCTGCATCTGAAAACGGACGCGCACGAAATTCGCCTGTTCACAACGATCGCAACGCTCGGCGCGCCTCAGGATATTACCTTGCAGGAGTTGTTTATCGAGACCGGATTCCCGGTCGACGACGCCACGGAACGGCACTTCCGCTCGCGCCCGCCAGGAGTGTGAACGGCTGCACTCGATCGCAACGCCGCAGCCGGTCAGCCCACCGACTTCCAGCGTAGCGGCAAGCCGTCGACACTGCCGACGATGCCGCCGGTAAAGCTAACCTCGTGTCCTGGCGCAAGCGTGAATTCCGGGATCCGCTGCAACCACTCCTCGAGCAGGATCCGGGTTTCGGTTTTCGCGAGATGCGCGCCGGGACACGTGTGCGAACCGCTGCCAAACGTGGAATGCTTGACGTCGTGGCGGGCGAAATCGACCGTCATCGGATCCGGGTTTTCGAGCTCATCAAGCCCGTGCAGGATCGTCGGGGCCATGATCATTTCGCCGGCGCGCAGCGTCACGCCTTCGAATTCGACATCCTCACGTACTTCACGACCCACCGTGACGAGCGGAAAGCGCCGCGCGAGTTCGTTGATCGCAAGCGGCAATTTTTCCGGATGCGCCCGCAGTTCCGCTCGCGCCTCGGCATGCTCCGCCATGAACAGCATGACGAAGGCGAGAAAATTCACCACCGTATCGAGGCCACCGACGAGAACCTGAATGCACAGGTTCGCCGCCTCCTCGTCGCTGAGTGGTCGCCCGTCGATGTCACCGTTGATCATCCGGCTCAGCATGTCCTCACCGTCACCGCCGCGGCGCGCGGCAATAATCGGGTTGATGTAGTCGCGGAACAGTTGCCCGACTTCGGGATACGTAAGACTACCATCCGGCCGCGTGAACTGATCGGCGAGGTGCTTCAGCTTCGGTGTATCGACGGCCGGTAAATCCACGATTTGCATGAAGATCCGGATCGGCAGCAGTTCGGCAAAATCGGTGGTGAAATCACATTCGCCGCGCGGGCGTAACGCCTCGATCAGCGACACCGTCAAATCGCGTATCGTCTGTTCCACGCCGCGCACTGCCCGCGGCGACAGTCCCGCTCCAAGCAGCGCCCGAAACGGCGCGTGCGCCGGCGGATCGAGCGACAGTGGTAACAGCCGGTAGGCCTCGCCAGCCGTATCTTTCGGTACGAGTACCGTGTGGTTCGAGAACAGTGCGTAGTCCGACAGCACGCGGGCGACGAGCGCACCACGCAGGACGATCCAGTGGCCGCCATTACGCGGCGTCCACACGACATCGGGGACGCCGGATGCCTGCAGCGCCTTCCACGATTCGTGGAAGTCCTTGCCATCGACGAGCGGCGCGTAGATGTCGTAGTCGATAAAGCGGTCCGGGGGCACGTGCGACGGACGGCCTGGCGCTGCAGCTGCATTCATCAAATTACCCTCCATCCCCGCCATGGCGGGGACGCGGCCTCACTCTCCGAGCACGGACACCTGATCGGTCTGTTGTTCCGGACCGATTGCAGTGTACCCCCCGTCCACGGCGATGTCCGTACCGTTGATGCCCGACGCCGCCTCCGAGCACAGAAATGCCACCGTGCGGCCGACTTCCTCAGCGTCGACAAGTCGGCCATTTAAGTGAAACGGCGCCGCCACGCGATCGGCTTTGCCCCGATCGTCGCCGCTGAAATCACGGATCACATTCGACCACGTCCACCCCGGCGAGACGGAATTGACGCGGATACCGGTGTCGGCAAGATGCAACGCCTGGTTGCGGGTCATGCCGAGGATTGCGGCTTTCGATACCGCGTAGAGCATGCGTCCCGGTTGCGCAAGCTTGCCGCTGATGCTGCCAAAATTCACAACCGAACCGCCGCCGCGTTGCTGCATGAGCGGCGCGACTTTCTGCGCGAATATCGCCCCGCCGACAACGTTAACGTTCAATGCCGCAAGCCATTCCTCGCGCGCGGACTCGATGCCGTTGTCGAGATACGTACAGGCGACGTTCACGAGCGCATCCACCCCGCCCCAGCGTTCGACAACAGCGTTCAGGCAAGCGTCGATATCCGCATCGAGCGTGATGTCCGTCTTCACGAACAGGGCATCAGCCCCGAGATCGGCGGCCATCTTCTCGCCGTCGCCGGCGTTGATATCTGCAAGCGCTACCCGGTAGCCGCCTGCCATCAGCGCCTGCGCGCACGCGAGGCCGATGAGGGTAGCGCCACCGGAGACGATCGCGACTTTTCTTGTGTCCTTGTTCATAGCTGTGTCTGCCCTGGTCGCCGGAATAAATCGATTTTCTGCTTCGCCGCTGCGACGTCGACGAACCAGGGAAAGAAATTCGTCGGCGCGTGGAAATTGCCGATGAACGCGGTGTCGGCGAATACGCGATCCTGTGCCGCGTAGCCGAGGATCGTGCGGCCTGCTTCGGTCAGGGGCTCGAGCAGCAGATTGTTGAATTCGTAGGCTGCGCGACCGTGCTTGACCCAGAAATCTTCCCAGGTTTGCTGCGCCCAGGCGTCGTCGTAAGCGCGTTCGCCGCGCGCGACAATCGCCTCCACCCAATGCCAGGTGTTGCGCTGCGCGCAGTTACCGCCCTGCCCACCAATCGGGTCGAACGTGATCGCGGTATCGCCGAGCGGCACGACGAGGCCGCCAGAAGCGGTCTTGCCACAGGCCTCGCGCACCGTTGGTGGAAAGCGCCCCTTCAACCAGCAATACTCATCGCCGGCGATCGGTCGCATGTTCTCGATGAACTCGTATTCGTAAGGCGCGAATTCCCGGATCACGGCCTTCGCCTGATCGACTGCCTCTTCAGCATTTGTCACTTCGGCGAAACGGTCGAGGTACTCGCCCGGTTTCGGTTCGAACAGCACACACCAGGCATGCTTGCCGGATTTGTGTGTATACGGCACCCAGAAATACTCACCGGCGTCGGCCCAGAAATTGAACTTCACGGGATTGAAATCGATGCGGTCGCCGGCGATCTTGTCGATACCTTCGACGATCACCATCATGAGATTACGTTGTGGTTTGTCGTAGACGCTGCGTTCGGCATCCCGCGGAACAACCTGCGAAATCTCACCTTTGCCGGCGGCCAGCAGCGTGAGAGCGGATTCCTCGGCGATGCTGTCGAGTTGCTCCGCGCTGATCGCGCCGAGGACAATTTTGCCACCGGCCGCGGCGAAGTCGTTCATCCAGCGGTGCACGCGCATGCGAATGTCGATCGCCGCGCCGCGCGAACTCTCGAAGCGGCCCGCCATTACGAGGCGTTCAGCACCGTTCGTGGGCTGAAAATCGAGCAGCACGCCTTCGCCGTGGTGCGCATCGTTCTGCCAGTATTCGATACCGAGATTGCGTTCGATCTGAATATTCGCATCGTAAATAAACGCGGTGCCGGTGGGGGCGGACTTGTGCAGCCAGTCGTCCGCGCTACGGTCGGAATAGACCGTGACGTCGTAACCACGCTGCTGCAACGCGATCGCGCCGAGCATGCCGGACGTGCCGCTGCCGATGATGGAAATTTTCTGCATGGGTATGTGGTCGCCTCCAGCGGTTCGTGATTACTGTTCGATCGTATGAACAAGTTTTTTCAACGTGAGTTTCAGCGCGCGTACTTCATCGGTGGTGCACTCGCCGAGCGCGTCGACCTCGTGTGCTTTTGCCGCCGCCAGCAGATTCAGCACCACACTGCGACCGCGATCGGTGAGAAAGAATTCCTCTTCGTAACCCCATGCCTGACTCGAGACGAGATCGTCGGCTTCCATCGCTTTAAGCAATGGCCGCAAGCGCGCGACATCAATCAGGGTGCGCGCGAGAATAACGCCGAAGGAAACGCCGGGTTGATCGCTGAGCACCGCGAGTACGCGCCATTCGTGCACATGGCGACCGGTGCGGTCGAGTACGTTCTGAAACCCGCGCTGAAAGCGGTGTGCCGCGGTACTCAGGAGGTAGTCGAGATAATCATCGACGAAGCCTCCGCCGGCCGCGTGTGCGGGCGGCTCGCCGGCGTGGAAGGGATGCACATCGGAGACCGCGTACTTGCCCTGGTGATAGACGAGACCGGGTTTGCCGGTTTCATCGAACGCCGCCACTTCGCCGACGAAGATCAAGTGGTCGCCACCTTCATACGTGAATGCGTTCTTGCACTGGAAGCGCGCCGCGCACCCGGGCAATAAAGGCGAACCGCCCAGCCCGGACTCGAAATCCAGCCTGGAGAATTTGTCTTCCTGCCGGCTCGCGAAATGATTCGACAGTCTCACCTGGTCGGCAGCGAGCACGTTGACGCAAAAATACTCAGCGGCGGTAAAGAACGCGAGCCCGCGCGACGCTCGCGCCAGACTCCACAGGACCATCGGGGGATCGAGCGAGACCGAATTGAAACTGTTCGCGGTAACACCAACGAGTTCGCCGCTCGGCGCGCGCGCCGTGATTACCGTAACGCCGGTGGCGAAATGGCCCAGCGCATTGCGAAACTCCCGCGGCTCGATCGCCCGTGCAGCGCACGCCGCGTCCGCCTGTTCACTCGCGTTCGTTGCCACTGCATTGCCACCTCGAGTCGAATGCGCTCTAGCGTACAACGAGTACGCCCGTGGTCAATTACCAAGTTGGTAGTGCGCTCCAGGCCTTGGTGGTTCGGTCCGGTTGAATAATCTACACTGCTGCCGGTTCACTCGAGGAAGGAACAGCGTCTGTGGCAGTGCAATATATGGAATCGATCCGTCGGCGTTACGAAGAACTCGGCTACGCGCCGTACCGCTGGTTTCACGCCGATTCGCCGCCGCCGTTCATGGCCTTGCGCAAGCCGCTGTCGGCGTCGAAGCTTGGGGTTTTATCCACCGCCGGTGCGTACGCCATCGGGCAACGCGCGTTTCATTACAAGGACGACACGTCCCTGCGCGCGATTCCATCAGACACTCCCCCCGCCGCGATCCATTTTTCCCACATCACGGAAAACTATCTTGAGAATCCGCGCAAGGATCCGGACTGCATCTTGCCCATTACCGCATTGCATGAAGCCGCGGCGAACGGCCGCATCGGCGAACTCGCCCCGGAACTGTTGACGTGCATGGGCGGGATCTATTCGCAACGGCGGGTTCGCGAGGAACTCCTCCCGGAACTCGTTGGTGAATTTCAGCGCCAGGCCGTCGATACCGTATTAATGGTGCCGATGTGACCCGTTTGTCATCAGACCGTGTGTCTGCTTGCGCGTCATCTCGAAGGCCTGGGAATCGCAACCGTGATCGTCGGTAGTGCGCTCGATATCCTGCAGGCAGGCCAGCCACCGCGCTCCGTATTCGTCGATTATCCGCTCGGGCACAGCGTGGGACGACCGTTCGATGCAGAGAATCAACGCCAAATCGTGAACGCGGCGCTCGATGCATTCGAAACGATCCGCAGCCCGGGCACCATCATCGATCTCGATTGTCGCTGGTCTGACGACGACGATTGGCAGCGCGAGGCCACCGATACACGTTCCGGAGACACGCGCGCGCCGCGCGATGAATCGCCGCAATACCAGTGCGAAGCTGATCGGCAGGCCGCCGAACAAACCTCGCCGGGCCGCGAGTAATTATTTTTGGACAGCCACAACTCAGACTAATAAAGGAACCGAAACACCAATGAATGAACGGATAGCGGTTGTCGCCCCGAGCGGCGTCACCCCGGCTTGGCTGACGACGGCGCTGCGTGCGCGCGAAATCGACGCGACCGTGGCAGACGTCGCGATGGAAAAAGTCGGCACCGGCCAACTCGGCGAGACGCGCCGGTTTCGGCTCACCTACGCCGGCGCCGCGCCGCCGGATGCGCCGACGACGCTGATAGGCAAATTTCCCTCCGACAATGAAGTTGCTGCGACCTCCGGCAAGGAAATGGGCTTCTATCGCTCGGAAGTCATGTTCTACCGCGAAGCCGCCCATCGTGCCGTGATCAAGACGCCGGCCGTCTACGCCGCCGAACTGGATCAGGCCAGCGGCAACTTCATCCTGCTGCTCGAAGACCTGGCGCCGGCCGAGCCCGGCAATCAGTTGCGCGGCTGCAGCGTCGCGGACGCCCGTCTCGCGCTGGTCGAAGCGGCGAAACTGCACGCAGCGTTCTGGAACGATACGGAATTGATGCAGCAGGACTGGCTGTACGTGCCTGAAGGCGCGCAGGGGTTCTACACGACGGAGTTGATCGAGAGTTCCTGGGTGCATTTCGAAAAAACCTACAAAGACCGCCTTGAACCCGATGTCCTTGCGGTATGTGACCAGTTCGTGCGCAATCACGCGGCCTGGAATGCGCCACGCGATTTCCCGAAGACCTATTCGCACAACGATTTTCGCCCCGACAACATGCTGTTTGGCGGCGATCGGGTTGCCGTTGTCGACTGGCAGACGAGCAATTTTCTCGGCAGCGGGATGGATGTTGCGTACTTTCTCGGTGGGGTGTTCGACCGCGAGACCCGTCGCGCGCACGAGCAGGAACTACTGCATCTGTACCACGACGAACTCACCGCGAACGGCGTCAAGGATTATCCGTTCGAGCACCTGATGGCTGATTACAAGCACTACAGCTTCGCCGTTCTCGCCGTGATGATCGCTGCCGCCGTGATCGTCGAACAGACTGAACGTGGCGATCGCATGTTCATGCAAATGGTCAACGGGGGTGCACATCAGATCCTCGACAATGACGCACTCGACGTGTTGCCGCACTGAATACTATGAAACTCGCAAAACCACATCTCGATATCGGTTTGTTCACGAATGATATCGATACGCACCGCACGTTCTGGAACGACACCATCGGCTTGCGGCTCGATCACGAGCTGAAACTCGGCAACGGCTGGGTGCAACATCGTTACGATGCGCATGATTCCGTGATCAAGGTGAATCACGTTACCGAAAAACTGGCTCCGATGCCGCGCTCGGGGTACACGGGACTCACGCTAGCGAGTGAAGCGCGCGCGCCAGTGTCCGCCCGGCATCCGGACGGCGATAGCGTGCGTATCGTCGCGCCGGGGACCGACGGTGTGGTTGGCATCGGTATTACCGTGACAACGCCGGAGCCGGCCAGAATGATGGATTTCTATCTCGGTGCGATGGAGTTCGACGAAGCGGGAACGCACGTCGCGCGCTGCGGCGACAGCCTGTTGTTCGTCGAACAGGGTGAGGGCGGCGCGGTCACGGACGACTTCATCGGACCGGCGTTCCGCTACCTGACCGTGCAGATCTTCGACGCGGACGAATCCTGTGATGCGATCGTTGCACGCGGTGGCCGACTCGGCCGCGCCCCGGTATCACACGGCGACGTCGCCCGCTACGGCTTCGTCTGTGACCCGGACGGCAATTGGATCGAGATCTCCGCGCGCACTTCGCTCACCGGGGTGTTACCGCGACCTGACTGAATCGACGTCCATCCGTTCGCATTTATACGGTCTGATGCGCGAGCAGGCGTTCGATACACCGTTGCACCGTCAGATCACTGAATTCGCCCCGCGCATGCAGCGATGCGCACAGGTTCGCGGCCGCAAGCGGTTGTGGTGAACGCCGCCGGAACAGTTTCAGCGCCGCACCTGGCACAGCGGCGATTTCGCCGATCACCGCCGGGCTCAACATCCCCGCCGTTTCCAGCACCGGGCAGCCAACCACGTTATGCAGCGCGGTGAGGAGTTTCGGGCCGATAAATTGCGGCGGCATCGAGCCGGTGTTTCGCGCGAGCATGCCCGCGGCAGTTTCCGCATAGAAATCAAGAAACGTATTCCCGCGACGGAACATGAGGAACGCGTTGTGAACGTGCTTGCGCGCGGTGAACGTGCCGGGTTTGCCGGCGTGTGGCGCCACCCAGATCTCGCGCCCGAGCGCGTAGCTTGCAGGCGGCAGATGGAAATTGCCGGGCGCGAATACGAGGAAATCCGCGTCGCACCAGACCACGGTTGCGTAACCCTCGGCGAGCAGCGACTGAGCGGCCAGCAGGCGCGCCAGATCCGTGGTGATCACACGTTGCGTCGCGGTCTTCGCGCGCAGATCCGGTGCTATGAAGTCGAATAACTCGTCGCCAAGACGGAGGTAGTCGTAGCCAAGTGCACGAGCCCACCGATGAACCGAGGCGACGCACTCTCCGATCCAGCCACCTGGCATTGCCAGCGCGTGCGATTGCAGTACGACGGTGTCATTCATTGTCGGGTGATGCGACCGCGATGCGTGCGGCGGGGCGCGGCAATCTCGCGCGGTGCGATGCGCTGGCGCGGGCGGACGGGATTACCGGGCAGCCTGCTGCGCCGCCCACAGCGCGCGCAGATCATCCATCCCGATCCTCGCGAGCACGGTCATGTTCTCATCGAGAATTTCCAGCAGTTCGTCGCTGCCGTGGCCTCGAATGCTGTAGAAAACGATCGCGCCATCCGGGCCGCCGCCCTCGCTGTGGCAATCGTCGCGCCGTCCACGACAGTACTTACCTGCCGGGCGAACTTCCTTCAGCGAGCCATCGGTCTCATACATGCGCAGCTCGCCCTGAATGATGAACATATTCGTTTGCGCGACGTGATTATGGATCGCGATGACCTCGCTCGCGGCGAATTTCACGATCAGGTCGATCACCTGCCGCTCCTCGTCGAGATCACACAAGGCGAACTCGAGATGTTCGAGGCCGGGAAAGATCTGCCACTGAATCAGGCTGTCGTCGAATGCAAAGACGGGTTGTTCGATCGGTTTGCTTGCCGCCATGACTACTCCGCGTGTTCGTGTGTATGGGTTTGCAAGTATACGGTCCGGGTGAAGCGCGCTGAGAATTTATGGGCAACGCGATCCCCGGACAGCTTCATGTCGTGCATTCAGCGACCGCGACGGGATCCGGTGCGAAGGCGCAAGCGACGAGGCCGGTCAATGCCTTATGGTCTTGCCGGCAAGCACGGCGCGTACGGTCTCTGTCGCGATTAATTTGTACATCCCGAGCTGGCAACCGCACGCCACCGATGCCAACACGATGTCTCACTCGCGCGCCGCGATTGCGCGCGCCACCTGGCGCGACCGCGCGACTGCGCGGCCCCGGTACGACCGTAAGATTTGCAACAGCGCGAATGCTTCCTTGTACACGGGGGTGATCTCCGCCGGGTCCGGCTCGCCGTTTACGCGGGCCGCCCGCGCATCGAGCAGCGCGTCGGGCTTACAACCCGCGATGACGGCGAGCCCATCGGCCCAGCCCAGCGACCGCGGATCGAGCAAATCGTTGTACTCGACCGTACAACCCCCGAACGTCTGCAGCAGGATTAATGCCTGACGATAGATTCGCACGTACTCGCGGGCGAGTTCATCCGGCCCCACGTAGGTGCGGCCCACGAGCAGGCTCGGCAGCATCGGCTCGAGCTGGCGAAAATTCACGATCACTGCCGGCACGTAACCGAGTTTGAACGCCGGCTGGACGACAAGATCGAGATCGCCAATTTTGAGAAAACGACTGTCCGCCAGCGCGGCGCGCAGCCAGTGACGTGCGCGACGCAAACGCAGCTTGCGTTCGATCACGGGTGAGAGAATAAATTTTCGTCCTTCGCTGATATCGTATGCGCGGCGGAAATGATGGGCGGCGCGCCGGATCTCGTCGGTCTCCATCTGCCCGGTGCGCGGGTCCCAGGATGCGGGCGCCGCGATGCCGAAGTCCGCACCTGCGTCCGCCAGTACGGCACCCAACAGCGAGGATCCGCAGCGACCAAGATTGACGATAAAGCAGCGATCGCGCGCGGCGGGAGATACAGCTTGTTGTGGCATTCAGTCGGGTTTCCGGGCACGGCTCCTTGGCGCCACAGTATAGCGGCCATCAGCAGGCTGCCGGGGGTCGCTTCAAGCCTCGTCGAACCACAGAATATTTACGAAATCAACCCTTGAAAGCAGAAAAAAACTCGTGTTATGCACACGCGCCGGCAAAATCCCCACCGCGCCGCGATTCGGCCCGGATTGTTCCGATAATCGGTCGAGATAATATTATAAGTAATTGATATTTATAAGATATTTAAAATTGCTTAATTATTGAGCAATTTAGCGTTTAGATCGACACTGACCGCGCGAAATGGCTTTGATCCGCGATCATTCCACAGTGTTATCCACAGCTTTTGTGGGTAACCCCGAAATACCCAGTAGTGGCGCGCCTTTTGCCCGCTCCGCCGCACCTCGTGCCCGCCGCGCGGCGCCGCGCACGGGCCACGCTGGACGAGCCAGCCAGGCACCGCCGGCCAGCGATCCGGGTTAACATAGCGCGCGATGAAAGCACCTCCCCGGTTCAGCGGCACCGTCGCCGCCCTATTCATGTGCGCGGCGTTGCCCGCCGCCGGTTCGGCTCCGCAGGAGCCTGGGACAGCGGCCAGCTACCTGTCGTTCGAAGACCGTATCGATGGTCGCTGCCACAACCTCAGCGAGGGCGGCAAGCTGGCTGTCATGCACAACCGTCATCCGTCGAAAGCGATCGAGTTTCGCCTCATCCGCTACCACGTCGACGTGCCTCAATGGGGCCGCGCGACCGGCACCGCGGCCCCGGGGGAGCCACCGGTGAAGCTTGGCTGTACGCTCGTCGGCGGTCGCGCACAACATTGGGCCATCGAGCGGGCTCAATTCACCACGGAAGCTAATCAATGACCTCAAGAATCAGACTTTGCGTTGCGCTTGCGCCTATGGCGTTGTCGATTGCGGCATTCGCCGAACCCGGGGGTGCGAGCACGGCTCGTTCGCCGGGTGATATGTCGGTCGAAGAACGGTTAACGATGATGCAGACCGCATCGCTCTACGATAACTGTATCTACTCGCAAGCGATCGCCAAAGTCGGTGACTTCGCGGACATCCGCCAGGCCGCCGATTTCGCCATGGGCGAATGCCGCAGCAAACTTGCGGATCTCGAAACGACGATTACGGGTATGGGCTTTGGTGCCGACTATGCGACGGGGTTCGCGAACCGGATCCGCAATCGCGCCGCCCGCAAGATCCTGCCGGAACTCGCGATACGCAAAGCCGGCGGGTAGGCGACAGGTTCAGCGCGCGCGCGGCCCCCGTGGCGAGAATCGCGGGGTCAGGGGCAAGTCCGTCTGCGTGGTCTCGCGCACGAGGGGGGCGAGTTCCGACAGGGCGCGTTTGTACACGTCACGTTTGAATTCAACCACCCCGCTGAGCGAGTCCCAGTAGTCGATCCAGCACCAGTCGTCGAACTCCGGTTCCTCGCCCTGATTGAGATCAACATGCTTTTCGTCCGCCGCCAGGCGGAGCACGAACCAGCGCTGCTTCTGTCCGATACAGACGGGCTTTTGGTGGCGTCGGATGTATTTTTTCGGCAGCCGGTAACGCAACCAGCCGTCCGTACATCCGATCACCTCAACGTGCTTTTCCAGCAAACCGGTTTCTTCGGTGAGTTCGCGAAACATCGCAGTGCGCGGCGATTCGTTCTTGTGAATGCCGCCCTGCGGGAATTGCCATGCTGACATGCCAATGCGCCGTCCCCAGAACACCTGCGCCATATCGTTCAGCAAGACAATGCCGACGTTGGCCCGATATCCCTCGCGGTCAATCATTGAAGTGTCGTGCTGGCGTACCTGTGCGCGATCTCAGAAACCGGCAGACATCAGGCCAGGAGTTTCTGGACCGCGTCGCGTTCTTCTTTCAGCTCCGTTTCAGTCGCTGCCATCTTGCCGCGGCTGAATTCATCAATCGGCAGGTCCTGCACGATCGTATATTCGCCGTTCGCCGTAGTGACCGGGAACGAATAGATAAGACCCTGCTCAATGCCGTAACTGCCATCGCTGATGACGCCCATGCTGGTCCAGTCGCCGCTCGCTGTGCCTGCCACCCAGTCGCGCATGTGCTCCAGCGCTGCGTTTGCCGCCGAAGCGGCGCTCGAGGCGCCGCGTGCGTCGATGATAGCGGCGCCGCGTTTCGCCACGCTCGGGATGTAATCGTTCTCGTACCATTTGCGATCGACAAGGTCGAGCGCGGGCTTGCCACCAACCTTCGCCTGGCTGATGTCGGGATACTGCGTCGTGGAATGGTTGCCCCAAATCATGAGCTGCTGCACGTCGGCGACGGTCGCATTCGTCTTCTGTGCAAGTTGTGCCATCGCGCGGTTATGGTCGAGGCGGGTCATTGCGGTGAACTGGCGCGGGTTGATGTCGGGCGCACTGCTCATGCATGTCCATGCATTCGTGTTGGCCGGGTTACCAACGACAACGATCTTGATATCACGGCTGGCGTTTTCATTGATGGCCTTGCCCTGCACTTTGAAAATCCCGCCGTTCGCTTCGAGCAGATCGGCGCGTTCCATGCCCGGTCCTCGCGGTCGCGCCCCGACGAGCATGCCGAAATCGGCGTCCTTGAACGCCACATTCGCATCGTCACTCATCTCGATCCCGGCGACGAGCGGGAATGCGCAATCGTCAATCTCCATCACGACGCCCTCGAGTGCCTTCATCGCCGGCGTGATTTCGAGCAACTGCAGAATAACGGGCTGATCACGGCCAAGCATTTCGCCGGCGGCGATACGGAACAACAGCGAGTAGGAGATTTGGCCAGCGGCGCCGGTGACGGTTACGCGTACAGGTGATTTCATGATCTTATCGGGTCTCGTATTGATGAATAGGTAACGTTTTCGATTTAGCCGCGCTGCTCGATGGGCGTGTATTCACGCTGTTTCGCGCCGACATACAGCTGGCGGGGGCGGCCGATGCGGAAGTCGGGGTCGGCCATCATTTCCATCCATTGGGCGATCCATCCGGCTGAACGCGCGAGCGCGAACATCGGCGTAAACATGCTCTTCGGAATGTTCAGCGCCTGGTAGATAAGTCCGGAATAGAAATCGACGTTGGGGTAGAGCTTGCGTTCAATGAAGTAATCGTCGTCGAGCGCAATTCGTTCGAGCTCCATCGCGATTTCGAACAGCGGCTGATTGACGTTCATTTCATCGAGCAATTCGTGACAGGCCTGACGGATGATCGTGGCGCGCGGGTCGTAATTTTTGTACACGCGGTGACCAAAACCCATCAGTCGGAACGGGTCGTCCTTGTCTTTCGCACGGGCGACGAACTGCGGGATGTTCTTCGCATCACCGATTTCCTCGAGCATGTGGATCACGGCCTCGTTCGCGCCACCGTGCGACTTGCCCCACAGCGTGACAACCCCGGCCGCGACGCAGGCGAACGGGTTACTCTCGGCGCTGCCGGCGAGTCGCACCGTCGAGGTGCTGGCATTCTGTTCGTGATCCGCGTGCAGGATCAGCAATAATTCGAGCGCGCGTACGGCAACCGGGTTGAGTTCATAGGGCTCGGTTGGCCACGAAAACATCATGGCCATGAAATTCTCGACATAACTGCGGGAATTGTCCGGGTAGACGAACGGCAGACCCGACTGATAGCGGTAGATTTTCGACACCAAGTTCGGCATTTTGCCAATTACCCGGCGAGCCGTGAGAAGTCGCTCCTGCGGGTTATAGACATCCATGCCATCGTGGTAGAACGACGCCACGGCGCCAACCACCCCGGTGAGAACTGACATCGGATGGGCATCGTAGCGGTAACCGGAATAAAAACGGTGCAGGTGTTCGTGGGTCATGCCATGCATCTTGATTGCACGGTCCCACTCCTGCATTTCCACCGCGTTCGGCAGCTCGCCGTGAATCAGCAGGTAGGCGACTTCAATAAACGAGGATTTCTCCGCGAGTTGTTCGATCGGATACCCGCGATGCAGCAGAATGCCTTCCTCACCGTCGAGATAGGTGATCGCGCTGCGGCAGCTGCCGGTGACGCCATAACCCGGGTCGATCGTGAACATGCCGAGTTCCTGGTAGAGCTTGCCGACTTCGATCACCGGCGCGCCGTAACTGCCCTCGTGGACCGGACATTCGATCGATTTTCCCGTGCTGTTATCGGTGATCGTAACCGTGCGTGTATTCATAGAAGCCCTCTATTCCTGCGTATTCGTCGGCCCGGTGACGGACCCACGGCGGCGGCGCGCGACTCGTCGTGCGTCCCCGCGGAGCAGCGGGCGCGGTCACGACAGCACGGTAGGATAACTTCCCCCCCGTTCGACCGGCAAGTTGGATCCCGGCGGCAAGGGCACCGGACGTGCTGGCCGCGGACATTGAAAATTCCGCCCGCGTTTCATGATGACGCTGAATTCGATCACTTACATCGGTGAAATCGTTGATTATTCCGTGACATTGAATGCCCAGTGATCAAAGATTGCGGGTCCCCGGCCGATTATTGCGAACGGGGCTTGAAGACAACGATCTACGACCGAACAGGCCGCTTTTTGACAGCGGTATCAGGTGAAAATTGATGCAACCCGCTTCTGGTTTATACAGCGGCAACGCCGCGTTCATCGAGGGCCTCTACGAATCCTATCTCGAGGATCGCAACGCGGTGTCGCCGGAATGGCAGGATTATTTTGACCGCCTGCAGGCGGAACTGGGCGCCGGCGTGCGTGACAAATCCCATGCGGGGACCCGCGAGCGCATGCTCGAATTCGGGCGCACGGCTGCCAACCGCGCGATTGCCGCCACCCCAGCCGCTGGCCCGGCGCTGGATTCCGGCAAGCAGGTGTCGGTGCTGCAGCTGATCAACGCATTCCGGTTTACCGGCCACCGCCAGGCGAATCTCGACCCGTTGAACCAGTATGAACGCCCGCATGTGCAGGAACTCGACCCTGCCTACCACGGCCTGAACGAAAGCGACATGAACCGGGTCTTCAACACCGGTTCCTTGCACGGCCCGGACCAGGCGCCGCTGCACGAAATACTCGATATCGTCCGCACCACCTACTGCGGCACCATCGGTGCCGAGTACATGCATATCGTTGAGACCGCGCAAAAACGCTGGATCCAGCAGCGTCTCGAACCCACGCTCGGCAACCCGGGGTTCGACGCCGAGCGCAAGCGCCATATTCTCGACCGTGTGATCGCCGCGGGAACGCTCGAAGAGTACCTGCACACGAAATACGTCGGACAGAAGCGGTTTTCGCTCGAAGGAGGAGAGTCGCTGATCCCGCTGCTCGATCAGCTCGTCGAGGATTGCGGCCGCGCCGGGGTCAAGGAAATCGTGCTGGGTATGGCCCACCGCGGGCGCCTGAACGTTCTCGTCAACATCGTCGGCAAGCACCCGTCGAAACTGTTCGACGAATTCGAGGGGCGCAGCCGCGAGGCGCGTTCGGGCGATGTTAAATACCATCTCGGCTACTCGTCCGACATCGAAACGCCGGGCGGTTCCGTGCACCTCACGCTCGGCTTCAACCCTTCGCACCTCGAAATTATCGATCCGGTCGTCGAAGGCTCGGTGCGCGCACGGCAGGATCGTCGGGGCGACATCGAGCGCAATTCCGTCCTGCCGCTGTTAATCCACGGTGACGCCGCGTTCGCGGGCCAGGGCGTGGTGATGGAAACATTCAACCTGTCGCAAACTCGGGGCTATTCCACTGGCGGCACCGTGCACGTGATTTTCAACAACCAGATCGGTTTCACCACAAGTGACCCGCTCGACTCGCGCTCCACGCTGTACTGCACGGATGTCGCGAAGATCGTGCAAGCGCCGATTTTCCACGTTAATGGCGATGACCCCGAGGCCGTTGCATTTGTCGCGAAAATCGCGCTCGACTTCCGCATGGAGTTCAACAAGGACGTCGTGATCGACATGATTTGTTATCGCAAGCACGGTCACAGCGAAGCGGACGAACCGGCAGCGACACAACCGATCATGTATCAGCACATCCGCAACCATCCGGGCGTGCGCAAGATCTACACCGACAAGCTCGTGGACGACGGCGTGATTCAGCCGGGCGAAGCCGAAGACATGACCGCGAAATACATCGCCTCGCTGGACGATAACATCGTCGTCTCGCGGCCGTACGCGAATGTCACCGACACCCGTTTCCTGATCAACTACGAACCCTATCGCTTCGCCACGTGGCGCGATGAAATCGACACGAGCATTGCGGCGGAAACCGTCTCCGCATTAACCGAAAAGCTGACCTGGGTGCCGGAAGCGTTCGAATTGCATCGGGCAGTGAAACGCATCAACGCTGATCGCCGCGCGATGGGGAACGGGGAAAAAGCACTGGATTGGGGCTTCTCCGAAAATCTCGCATACGCTGCCTTGCTGAACGAAGGCACGGGGGTACGCATCTCCGGTCAGGACAGCGGGCGCGGCACATTTTTTCATCGGCACGCCGTCATCCACGACCAGAAGACCGGCGATACCTTCCTGCCGCTGCAAAACCTGTCGACGGACCAACCCAGCTTTCTCGTCATCAATTCAACGTTGTCGGAAGAGGCCGTGCTCGCATTCGAGTACGGCTATTCGAGCGCCGAACCGAAAGTCCTGACGATCTGGGAAGCACAGTTCGGCGACTTCGCGAATGGCGCGCAGGTTGTGATCGATCAATTCATTGCCTCGTGCGAGGAAAAATGGGGCCGTTTTTGCGGACTCGTGATGTTCTTGCCGCACGGGTACGACGGCCAGGGTCCGGAGCATTCATCGGCGCGCCTCGAACGCTATCTGCAATTGTGCGCGGACGACAATATGCAGGTGGTGTATCCGACTACCCCTGCGCAGATGTTCCATCTGCTGCGTCGACAGATGCTG
Source organism: Gammaproteobacteria bacterium (assembly GCA_965216305.1). Taxonomy (GTDB): domain Bacteria; phylum Pseudomonadota; class Gammaproteobacteria; genus UBA11873. The sequence continues at coordinate 3,871,841 of OZ244144.1, forward strand.
CGCCTGTTCCGCAAGCCTCTGATCATAATGAGCCCGAAAAGCCTCCTGCGACACAAACTCTCGACCTCAAGCCTCGAGGAGATCACGCACGGACGGTTTCGTAACGTGATCGACGAAATCGACGACATCAACAAGGCCGCGGTGAAACGCATTCTCGTGTGCAGCGGTAAAGTCTATTTCGATTTGCTCGAAGCACGGCGCGAACACAATATCGACACGGTCGCGATCATCAGGCTGGAACAGCTCTATCCGTTTCCGCGCGAGGAACTTGTCGAGAAAATCGATGCTTACCCGAATGCCGAAGAGCTGATCTGGGTACAGGAAGAACCTCGCAACCAGGGTGCCTGGTCGACACTGTTATCAAAGCGCCACCTTGGCGGCTGCTTCCCCGACGAGAAGCCGATGTACTGTGTCGCCCGTCCTTATTCCGCGTCGCCGGCGGTCGGTTACGTCTCGTTGCACCTGGAACAACAACAGCAACTGGTAGACCAGGCGCTGGGAATCAACCGGGCGGAGCAAGCCGATCAGAAACGATCGGCGTAAGCGCCATGCTTTCGCGGCAGTTTCACGGTCTTTGCGCCGCGATCCTTGCGCCATCCCTTATTGTCAAAGGAGCCTATTGTGCTAATCGAAGTTAAGGTCCCCGCACTCGCCGAATCCGTTCCCGATGCGACGCTGCTGGACTGGTACAAACAAGCTGGCGAAGCCGTCAGCCGTGGCGAAAACCTGATCGATCTCGAAACCGACAAGGTCACGCTCGAAATCGCCGCGCCTGAAGCGGGGGTCATCAAGGAACTGCTTCATCAGCCCGGCGATGTCGTGCTCACTGATACCATACTGTGCGTGATCGATACTGAAGCGGCCGCGACAACGGACAGCAGCGATGCCCCGGAAGCGGAGGCGCCGTCGGCGGACAGCGCCGAGGCGGCGAGCAATGAAGGCACGCCACGCTTCGGACCGTCCGTGAGAAAGCTGCTCGAAGAACACGAACTCGATCCGAATGCTATTGCGGCGAGCGGGCGCGACGGCCGCCTCAGCAAAGCTGACGTTCTTGCCCATCTCGAAGGCGGCAACGCGGAAGAAGACGTGCCGGCGGCAACGACTACGGTCCAGGCGCGCCCGGAAGCACCGGCTACCGCGCGTCCCGAAGAACGCGTGCCAATGACCCGTGTTCGCAAGCGCACCGCGGAACGCCTGCTGCAGGCGCAGCAGCAAAATGCAATTTTGACCACATTCAATGAGGTCAACATGCAACCGTTTCTCGACATGCGCGGTGCGCACAAAGACGAATTCGAGAAACAAAACGGCGTTCGGCTCGGCTTCATGTCCGTGTTTGTGAAGGCCGCCGTGGAAGCGCTGAAGCGTTTCCCCATTGTCAACGCCTGCGTGGACGGCGAAGACATTATTTACCACGGCTTCTACGATGTCGGGGTTGCCGTCGGCTCGGAGCGCGGGCTCGTCGTGCCCATCCTCCGCGACGTCGAACGGATGTCGTTCGCGGAAGTGGAACGCAAAATTCGCGATTACGGCGAACGCGCCCGGGATGGCAAACTCACGCTCGATGAACTGACCGGCGGCACATTCACGATCAGTAACGGTGGCGTCTTCGGCTCCCTCGTTTCAACCCCGATCCTGAATCCGCCGCAAAGCGCGATCCTTGGCATGCACAAGATCCAGGACCGGCCAGTAGCCGAAAACGGCGCGGTCGTGATTCGCCCGATGATGTATCTCGCGCTGTCCTACGACCATCGCATCGTTGACGGACGTGAGGCCGTGCAGTTCCTCGAAACAATCCGCAAAACAGTCGAGGACCCGACCCGCATGCTGCTGCAAATCTGACCCGGCACGCCATCGTTACACCCGCGATCGACGCGTCCCTGCCACGCCGGGACACGCCGGTCGCGCTCCCTCCGCTTCGCTGCTGTCTCACCGCTGCGGTCGGCCCTGTTGCACGGCCGCAAGCGCAACTTGCATATTGGTGCAGTGCAACTTAGATTAGGGTTTCCGTACGTGCCCGAATTGGTGCGTAATAACCTGTGAGGCTCCCTATGCAAGACGCGGTGATCGTTGCCGGACTACGGACAGCCGTCGGTTCCTTCGGCGGCACATTGAGCCAGATTCCTGCGCCGGAACTCGGCGCGCGGGTAATCGCGGCGCTGCTCGAGAAGACCGGGATCGACCCGGGCGCGGTCGACGAAGTCATCCTCGGCCAGGTACTGACAGCCGGTAGTGGGCAAAACCCCGCGCGCCAGGCCGCGATGGCCGCCGGACTGCCGGCCTCCGTCCCTTCCCTCACCATCAACAAGGTTTGCGGTAGCGGACTGAAAGCCGTGCAACTCGCCGCACAGGCCGTACGCTGTGGCGATGCCGACATCGTGATTGCCGGCGGCCAGGAAAACATGAGTGCCGCACCGCACGTGCTGCCAAAATCCCGCAACGGTACGAAAATGGGCGATTGGACGCTGATCGACTCCATGATCACCGACGGCCTGACCGACGCGTTCAATCACTATCACATGGGGATCACGGCCGAGAACATCGCGGAACAATACGGAATTTCCCGCGCCGAACAGGATACGTTTGCCGCTTCGACACAGAACAAGGCCGAGGCCGCGCTCGCCGCGAACCGCTTTGCAGATGAAATTGTTCCCGTCGAAATCCCGCAACGCAAGGGCGAACCCCTGCTCTTCGACCGGGATGAATTCCCGCGTGCCGATGTAACTGCGGACGCGCTGGGCAAATTGCGCCCTGCGTTCAAATCGGACGGCAGCGTAACCGCCGGCAACGCTTCGGGTATCAATGACGGCGCTGCCGCGGTGATTGTCATGAGCGCGGCCAGGGCCGCGGAACTCGGGCTCGAACCGCTGGTCACGATCAGAGCATATGCCAGTGCGGGCGTCGATCCATCAATCATGGGTACGGGACCAATTCCAGCCAGTCAGAAATGCCTGGAACGGGCGGGATGGACCCCCGCCGATCTCGATCTCATCGAAGCGAACGAGGCTTTCGCTGCGCAGGCGATATCGGTCAATCGCGGACTTGGATGGGATCCCGGGAAAGTGAACGTAAACGGCGGAGCAATCGCGATCGGTCATCCGATCGGTGCTTCGGGCACACGCATTCTCGTTACGCTGCTACACGAGATGACTCGCCGGGATTCCCGCAAAGGACTCGCGACCTTATGTATCGGTGGCGGACAAGGCATCGCGCTGGCGGTGGAACGATAACAATCTGGCAGCGCACCAGGCACGGGAGACAATGATGAATGACACGTCCGATAAACGCATCATAAAGAAATACCCCAACCGTCGACTCTACGATACGGCGGAAAGCAAGTACGTTACGCTGAGCGACGTACGTGAGCTCGTTCTCAACGGCATTGCGTTTTGTGTCATTGACAAGAAATCCGGCGAGGACATCACGCGCAGCATCCTCCTGCAGATCATCATCGAGCAGGAAGAAGATGGCGATCCGATGTTCACCACGGACGTCCTTGAACAGATGATCGGCTTTTACGGCAAGTCGATGCAGGGACAGGCTGGCGATTTCATTCAAAGCAGCCTGCAACTGTTCCAGGAACAGCAACAACGGTTTCAGGAGCAGGTAACGGGCGCGCTGCAGAGCAATCCTGTTTCCGCCACGTTCGCCGAAGTTACGCAGAGAAATATGGATCTGTGGAAGCAGATGCAGAACAATTTCTTTGCCGCCGCCGGCATGCGATCCGGTCAGAAGAAAGACAAACCCGACGAAGATTGACGCCGCCGGCAGCCGTGGGTCCCGCCCGTCGTGCGACGCAGCGGGACCAACCGGTGCCAGCGTATTTACACCGGCACTAAGCCGCCTTCTCCGACGCCTTGATTTCACCGCGGATGCGTTCGATCTGCCCGCGAATAGCTTGCGGAAGACGATCGCCATAGGCACTGAAGTACTTGTCGATGTCTTCGATTTCGGCGCGCCAGACTTCCGCATCAACGTTCACTAGCGCGTCAACAACGTCATCGGTTAACTCGAGCCCCGATACATCGATAGCGTCGGTTTTCGGTACGAATCCGACGGGTGTCTTGACCGCCTCGGACTCGCCGTTACAACGCTCGATCACCCACTTGAGCACGCGCATGTTATCGCCGAACCCGGGCCACATGAATTTGCCCTGCTCGTCCTTGCGGAACCAATTGACGTGGAAAATTTTCGGCAATTTTTCCGAACGTTCCTTGAAGCTGAGCCAGTGAGCCCAGTAATCAGCGAAGTTGTAACCACAGAACGGCTTCATCGCCATCGGATCGCGTCGGACCTTGCCGACCGCGCCGGTCGCCGCAGCTGTCGTCTCGGAAGCAACCGCGGCGGCAGCGAACACGCCGTGTTCCCAATCCAGTGCTTCGAACACGAGCGGGGCCACGGTTGAACGTCGACCGCCGAATATGAGTGCAGAAATCGGTACACCCTGCGGCACATTCGCCTGATCGGAATAGCTCGGGCATTGCGATGCCGCAACGGTAAAGCGCGAGTTCGGGTGCGCCGCCGGGCCGTTCTCCGGATTGTGCGGATTACCCTGCCAGTCGATCAGCTCGGCTGGCTTGTCGCCATCGATGCCTTCCCACCAGGGCTGGCCGTCGGGGGTTACCGCGACGTTCGTATAGATTGCGTTGCGCCCGAGCGTATTCATGCAGTTCGGGTTTGTGCTCAGGCTCGTCCCCGGCGCGACGCCGAAGAAACCGGCTTCCGGATTGATCGCCCACAAGCGGCCGTCTTCACCCAGGTGGAGCCAGGCAATATCGTCACCGACGGTCCATACCTTCCAGCCCTCGAATCCGGCGGGTGGAACAAGCATCGCGAGGTTGGTTTTGCCGCAGGCCGACGGGAACGCGGCCGCAACGTAGGTCGTATTACCCTGCGGATCCTCGATGCCGAGTATGAGCATGTGCTCGGCAAGCCAGCCTTCCGTACGCGCCTGCCAGCTCGCAATCCGCAATGCGTGGCACTTCTTGCCGAGCAGGGCGTTTCCGCCGTAGCCGGAGCCGATGCTCTTGATCATGAGCTCCTCGGGGAAATGCATGATGTAACGCTTGTCCGGGTCGAGGTCGCCAATGGAATGCAGGCCACGGACGAAGGAATTGCCGGCCTCGATGTGCTCGAGGGCGCGTTTACCGATGCGCGCCATAATGCGCATGTTCGCGACGACATAAGCGCTGTCCGTAATTTCTACCCCGGCGCGCGAGTACGGGGAATCGTAGGGCCCCATCAGGTAGGGGATCACGTACATTGTGCGTCCCTTCATGCAACCGTCGAACAGTGCATCGACCTTCGTGTGGCCTTCCGGCGGGGCCATCCAGTTATTGTTCGAGCCGGCGTCCTGCTTGTCTTTCGTGCATACGAATGTGAGGTGTTCAACCCGTGCCACATCATTTGGCGACGAGCGGTGCAGGAAGCAATTCGGGTGAGTTTTCTCGTTAAGCTTTTCCAGGGTCCCGTCAGCGAGCATCCCGGCGATTAGTTTTTCATGTTCCTCGTCCGAACCGTCCACCCAATGGATGTGATCCGGCTTTGTTAACGACGCGACTTCCTCGACCCACGCCGCTAATTCGGGGTTACTCGTCATAAAAATAATCTCCGTGGCCGCGCTACCGCTTGCGGACCCGTTAAATGGTTCTGGAATGCCGTTTTACCGGCCGGAAAAAGGTGAACCGCGGATCGTAACGAACAGGCTTGGGGAAGCGCAAGGTCGCAAGGCCGGAATCGGGAAAATAATCACGATTCTTAACGACTTCCGTCAACGCCGCCCGACAGTGGTGCGCTCGAGGACACGGGTTTGCAGTGTTTGCGTTCCGGTGCTGGACCGGCAGACTCCCGATGCCACCGGTCGGCGATCTCAAGACGAACTTAACGCGACCGTAAAAATAGCGCGATAAAGTGCTTGACAGTCCGCAACCGCGGCGATATTGTGCGTTGCAACATATGTTGCGTCGCAACAATCGAGTCACACACACGCTAGTGGAGGATACTCAAATGGAATACAAAGGTTTCGAAAAAATGAACACGTTTGGCCAAGCCGCCATGGATTCCGCGAAAGAGCTCGAAACGCTGAACGTTCAGCTGTTCGAAAAACTCACCCGCAAGAACATGGAACTGTTCAACTCTACCATCGATATGAACAACAAGTTTTTTGCGCTGCTCGGCAACCCGAGCGACGTGCAGGGTTTGGTCAACGAGCAGATCAAGCTGTCGAGCGAATTCAACGGCAAAGTTATCTCAACGATCAAGGAAGCCGCGGAAATCGTTGCGGAATCCCAGCCTGCCTACCAGGCATGGTTCGAGGCCGGTCTGCAGAATGCAGGCGCCACCGTACAGGAATTCGTTCCGGCCACGGGAGAAAACGCGTAAATACCGCGCCTTCGACGTCTCCAGTTCACTATCCGTATCAGACAGTCAACTGATACTGGCCTCCACTGACCCCTCCTGCGCCCGTCCCGCGAGCGCTCGAGGGGTTCTTTTTAATCCCCGTCCGCGTCGATCGCCGGCGCCGGCTTGCGCCACCTCCAGAACATCAAGGTCAGAACACCAAGCAGAATCTCATCGAACAACGGAACGGCGTCCGGGATGGCGAGGTCGACGAGCAGCAGCGCGGCGACAATCAGGAACAGGTTTCTGAAACGCAGCTCGCCCAGCTGTCCCAGAATGTTTTCAAGCAACCCGCTTCGTCCCATCACCGCTTCCCCTCAAGAGCCATAACCGGGGCCTGCTTCAGCGCTCGGCGAGCCATTCATCGATGGCCTGCGGCAGCACCTTGTGCGCCCGTGAACTGACGTACAAGCCGATATGCCCGCCGGGAAACCCCAGCGCTGTGTAGTCATCGGTACCGACATGCCGGCCGAGCGCGAGCGAAGCAGCCGGTGGTACGAGATGATCGTTCTCCGCATAGATGTTCAATACCGGCATCGTCAGGCAGCCGAGATCAACCGGCCGCTCACCAATCCTGATCGCATTGTTCACGAGCCCATTGGCCTGGTAGAAATCACGGGCAAATTCGCGAAACGCGCGGCCGGCAAGCGCCGGGCTGTCGAAAATCCATTTTTCCATACGCATGAACAGTTGCATCGCGCCCGGGTCGTCGAGCGTATCGAGCATATGGATATATTTCTGTTGCGCGAGCCGGAACGGTTTCAGCGACAAGAACACCCTATTCAACAGATCGCCGGACAAATTACCGCTTGCATCGGTCAACGCATCCACATCAACGTAGCGAAACAGATGACTGAGCATGTCGTCGCCGGTGTGAAAATCGATCGGAGTGACCGTCGTGATCAGATTCCTGACCTTGTCGGGATAAAGCGCGCTGTAGCACGTGCTGAACGTGCCGCCCTGGCAAATCCCGAATAAATTGACCTTGTCCACGCCGGCCCGTGAGGCAACGACATCGACGCAGCGGTCGATATAACGGTCGATGTAGTCGTCGAGCCCAAGCTCGCGATCCGCGCCGTCAGGATATCCCCAGTCGATCAGGTAAATGTCGAGTCCACGCGCGAGCAGTGAACGCATGAGCGAACGATCGGCTTGCAGATCCACCATCTCCGGCCGATTAACGAGCGCGTAGACGATCAACAACGGCGCGGTGTCGCGGACAGCGACAAGGGGCTTGTAGTGATACAGCACGACACCGTCGAGACGATGAACCACCTCGCGTACACACGATCCGAGCTGCACGTCATGTGCGTCGCGAAGCGTAGCGGCGGCGCCGGCCATAGTTTGCGACAGTTGCCTGATTTCGGCGCGCAAGGTCGTGGGGGTGATTTTGAGTCGCGGCATGCGTGGTCAGCACGTAATCACGTTGCGCCGCCCAGATTGCCGATATCAAACTCGTCAGCAGCAGCGACCCGGGATTCGGATTTCGACGCTTTCCGCGTCGATCCGGTTTTCGCTTTCGCCGCTTTCGCACGGTCCGCCGGCCGCCTGACTTTCCGGTTTGACACTTTGCGTGGGCCGCGCTGCTTGCCCGCGGTAGCCGCCGCGCCGGCACGCCGTCGGATCAGTCCCTCAACACGTCCGTCGATATCCTCGACGCGGGCAATCAGCGTATCGATATCGAACGATGGCGTATTTGCTTCGAGCGCTCCGACCCGCGCTGCGAGATCCGCCTGTGTTGCAATCAGGCTGTCGGTACTGAATGAACTTCCTGCGTTTTCGAGCATATCGACGCGCGCGGCAAGCTCGGCGTGGCGTGCCGATAATTCGGCGGCAGCGTGCGGCGTTGCGTTCGCCTCGAGTTCGTTGACCCGGGCCACAAGCTCCGACTGGCGGGCAATCAGCGAATCAATCTCGCGGCGACTCGGCACATTGAGCGCTTCCTGGTAATCGCTCAGCAGCGTCTGCCACGCATTACGGGAGCGCGAATTCGCATTAATCACGCGGCCGAAAGTTCGCGCGTAGTCGTCGGTCATGGCCCGTTCGCGGTACGCGCTTTCGGCGACGTCGATCCACAGGTCGTAGAGTTCGCGCAGGTTCGTAATATCGCCATCAGCAGGGTCGTTGTCGCGCAGTGTCCGTGCAAAATCCTTCAGGGCGCGATAATAGACCTGAGCAAGCTGACGCCCGAGGGCGCCGTTGGCCTCGAATTCCTCTTTCGCGGCGCTGTGCAGCTCGCGCCATTTCGTTTCCCACTCGCGCCCCGGACCCAGCGGCGGCAGATCGAACAATCCCGCGAACTCGGACGGCTTCATGTTCATCCAGTCGCCGCCCGCAAACGGACTTTGAGAAAAATTACCGAACGGGCCGAACGGCGAGCACAGGAATGACTCGACGAACGCCGCGGGGTTATTCGCGGCCGTCGTCCCGCCAGCAGCGTTCTGCAGACCTTCCAGCAGGCGCTGCAGCCACTGCCCGATATCGGCGGTACCGCCCGGTTGCGCGCCGGCCGCGGTCCACGGGGCGAACATCGATGAAAACAGGCTCGCCGGCTCGGCCGTGGCCGCCGGATCGAAACCGAACGGCCGCCAGAAATTCGCGAAACTCTCCGCCCCGAACTGCGGTGTCGGCTTGCCGCCGCCCATGAACGACTGCCACTGTCGCCACAGTTGCTGCTGCGCGTTAAGCCAGTCCGACGGTCCGTTCATGGGAGATTTCGCATCTCAGGATTTAACGGCGCGATGTTCGACCAGGTTATCGACCACGCCCGGATCCGCCAGCGTACTCGTGTCGCCGAGGGTATCGAGTTCGTTCGCCGCCACCTTCCGCAGGATCCGCCGCATGATTTTGCCGGAGCGCGTTTTCGGCAGACCCGGCGCCCACTGGATGACATCCGGCGTCGCGATCGGACCGATTTCCTTGCGCACGTGACCCACGAGTTCCGCGCGTAATTCGTCGCTTGGCTCTACCCCGTTCATCAGTGTCACATACGCGTAAATGCCCTGCCCCTTGATCTCGTGCGGGTAGCCGACAACCGCGGCTTCCGCTACCGCGTCGTGCAACACGAGCGCGCTTTCAACTTCAGCGGTGCCCATACGGTGCCCCGAGACGTTGATCACATCGTCAACCCGTCCGGTGATCCAGAAGTAACCGTCCTCGTCACGACGCGCACCGTCGCCGGTGAAGTAATGGTCGGGATACATCTTGAAGTAGGTGTCGATGAATCTTTGATGATCGCCATACACCGTGCGCATCTGTCCGGGCCAACTGCCTCCCAGTGCCAGCGAACCCGATGTTGCGCCTTCGAGTTCGTTGCCCTGCTCGTCCAGCAGTACCGGCACGATGCCGAAAAACGGGCGCGTCGCCGACCCGGGTTTCAACGCCGTCACCCCGGGCAGCGGCGTAATGAGAATGCCGCCGGTTTCGGTTTGCCACCAGGTATCGACAATCGGGCAACGCGCGTCGCCGACAACGTGGTAGTACCACTCCCACGCTTCGGGATTGATCGGTTCGCCGACCGACCCGAGGATGCGCAACGACTTGCGGCTCGAACGGGTGACGAAGTCGTCACCCTGGCCCATCAACGCACGCAGCGCGGTCGGCGCGGTATAGAAAATATTCACGTTGTGCTTGTCGACCACTTCCCACATACGTCCGGCATCGGGATACGTCGGCACACCCTCGAACATCAGGGTCGTGGCGCCGTTCGCGAGCGGGCCGTAAACAATGTAGGTATGCCCGGTAACCCAGCCGACGTCGGCCGTGCACCAGTAGATGTCGCCGTCGTGGTAATCGAATACAGTCTTGTGCGTCATTGCGGCGTACAGGATGTAGCCGCCGGTGGTGTGCAGCACGCCCTTGGGCATGCCGGTCGAGCCCGACGTGTAGAGGATGAATAACGGGTCCTCGGCCCCCATCACTTCCGGTTCACAGTCAGGTTTTGCCGCCGCGATGGCTTCCTCGTACCAGACGTCACGGCCATCCTGCCACGCTACGTCGCCACCGGTGCGCTTGACGACGAACACCGTATGTACGTTCGGGCACGATGCTATCGCCGCGTCCGTGTTCGCCTTCAGCGGTATCGGGCGACCACCGCGCACGCCCTCATCCGCGGTGATCACAACGCTGCAATCGCTGTCGAGGATCCGGTCTTTCAGCGCATCCGGCGAAAAGCCGCCGAACACGATCGAATGCACGGCACCGATGCGCGCGCACGCGAGCATCGCGACCGCCGCCTCGTGGACCATCGGCATGTAGATCGAAACCCGGTCGCCCTTTTTCACCCCTTTCGCTTTCAGGGCATTGGCGAACCGGCACACCTCCTCATAAAGCTGTCGATAGCTGATGTGCTTGTCGTCAGCGGGGTCGTCGCCCTCCCAGATAATCGCCGTCTGGTCACCGCGGTGTTCAAGGTGGCGGTCGAGGCAGTTGACGCTCACGTTCAGTTCGGCGCCTTCGAACCAGCTGATCTGCGCCGTCTTGAAATCCCACTGGCACACGCGATCCCAGGGTTTCGACCACGTGATGTATTTTTCGGCCTGTTCCGCCCAGAACCCTTCCGGATCGTCGATCGAACGCTTGTACATGGTTTCGTAAGTCGCCGCATCGATATGCGCGCGCGCTGCGGTGTCGGCGGATACCGGATAAACCTTGGACTCGGACATGGCTGTTTCCTGCGCTGTTATTGGGCATCACAAGCGCCGTTGCAAGACCCGTTTGTGACGTTCGCTGTGGGAAAAATTGTACCATAGCGTTTTCGCGGCCCGCCCGTGCCGCAGGCCCGATCCGGGCGCGCAATTCGATGTTTACACCGGATTGCCTGCGCCCCGTCCAGCCGCTATCGTGTGGCGCATTCATCCACGACACGGTTCGACGGTATTTCAATGCACACCCGCCCCCAGGAACTCAACAGCGCACTCAACGCGGTAGCCGAAGCCTGCTCGATTACCCGCCGCGTGCAGTCCGGCCTCGACGAAATTCGCCAGCTCACGAAGGACGACCGCAGCCCGGTTACCGTCGCCGATTTCGCCGCCCAGGCAGTGGTCGCCATGCGCCTGCGCGATACGCTTGGCGCGATCGCGCTGGTCGGCGAAGAAAGCGCGGCCGATTTGCGTACCCAACAAGCCGGTGAATTAACGCGCGCGATCACCGCGGCCGTGCAAACCGTACGCCCGGGAATCGACAACAGCGCGGTGCTCGATGCAATCGATCTCGGCAACCATGATGCGAGCGCGGACCGCTACTGGACGCTCGATCCGGTCGACGGTACGAAAGGCTTTCTCCGTCGCGGACAGTACGCCGTGTCGCTCGCACTGATTGAAAACGGCGAGGTCACGCTGGGCGTACTGGGGTGCACGAATTTATCCGCTGATTTCTCGCGTTCGTTTGACGATCCCGACCCCGAGGGCTGCATCTACTACGCCACGCGCGGTGGCGGTTGCTGGTATTTGCCGGCGACGGCCATCGATGCCGCGCCCGAACGCATCCACGCTGCCGGTGAGGTAGCACTGGACGCCTTGCGTGTGTGCGAGTCCGTCGAAGCGGCGCATTCGAAGCAGGACGATACGGTGCGCATCCTCGAACACCTGCACGCCACAAGCAAACCGGCGCGTCTCGACAGTCAATGCAAGTATGCCGTGGTTGGACGCGGCCAGGCGGACGCCTATCTCCGCCTGCCAACGCGCGCCGGCTATGTCGAGAAAATCTGGGACCACGCGGCCGGAATGCTGGTCGCCGAAGAAGCCGGCGCCGTCGTTACGGATATCACCGGCAAGCGCCTCGATTTCTCACGCGGAGCGACACTCGATGCAAATCGCGGTGTGGTATGCGCCGCGCAGGGAATTCACGCGCAGATTATCGCCGCCATCACGGCACTCGGTATCGCGGGATAACAGCATGCCCGCGCCGGGATTTTTCCTCACGAGGTAAACCGTATGAGCCGAATTCACGAGCGACTGAACATCAAGGTGCCGATCTGGAGCGCTGGCATGGGCCTCGGTATCGCCGGCGCGGCACTCACAAGCACGGTGTCGAACGCGGGCGGACTCGGCGTGCTCGGCCTCGGCGGCCTGCAAGCATCCGTGATGCAGGATCTGATCGCCGAGACCCGCTCCCTTACGCGGCGCGCATTCGGCGTCAACATCATCATGCCGATGATGCAGCCGGGCCAGATCGAAACGTGCTATGACGAGCGCGTTCCCCTGATGGTGCTGTTCTGGGGCGATCCCGAACCGTACGTACGCGACGCTCACAAACGCGACATGCTCGTTATCGCGCAGTGCGGTGACGTCGAAGAAGCCGTGATCGCGGCCGAGGCCGGGGTGGACGGGGTTATCGTTCAGGGCACCGAAGCCGGCGGGCACGTCAAGGCGACGCGACCACTTGCCGACGTCGTGACGGCAACCGTGCGCGAACTCGGCAAGCTGCCGGTGATTGCTTCGGGCGGCATTGCAACCGGTGCGGATGTTGCGCGTGCGCTGAAGCTTGGCGCAAGCGCGGTCTCAATCGGCACGCGATTCCTGGCCTCGGACGAATCAAGGGTACTGGACAGCTACAAGGACATGCTCACACGGGCACACTCGAAAGATACCGTCCTGACGAAACTGTTCGACCAGGGGTGGCCCGACGCAGCCCATCGCGTGCTGCGCAATCAGGCCTACGCGGATTGGGAAACCGCAGGCTGTCCGGAACCCGGAGCGCGTCCGGATGAAGGCGCCGTAATCGGCCACCTCGCAGCCGGAGACGAACCGCTGGAACTGCCGCGCTACACCGTTACGCCGCCGTTACTGAATTTTGAGGGCGACCTCGAAGAAGCCGCACTGTACTGCGGCGAGTCGTGCGATCGCATCGATGCGATCCGTTCCACCGGCGAAGTGATGGAGACGCTGATCGAGGAACTGCAGCAGGCAATGCAGGCATAGCTGCCCGCGGTGGGCCGCCAGACCCGGTCAACGCCCGCCGGACACGTCGAGAAAACTGCCCGTCGTGTAGCCTGACGCCGGCGACAGCAACCACATAATCGCCTCGGCCACTTCCACTGCCGACCCCTCCCGTTGCATCGGTATCGCGCCGCGCAGGCGATCGATCCGGCCGGCTTCCCCGGAGGCTGCATGAATTTCCGTGTCGATCAAACCCGGGCGCACCGCGTTCACTCTCACGCCCTCGGTTGCAACTTCTTTCGCGAGTCCGAGCGTGAACGTGTCGATCGCGCCTTTCGTCGCCGCGTAGTCGACAAACTCGTTCGGCGAACCGAGCCGCGACGCCGCCGAGGAAAGATTCACGATAGCTCCGCCGCTGCCGCCGTGTTTGCTCGACATGCGCTTCACGGCCTCGCGGGCGCAGAGAAAACTGCCGGTGACGTTCGTGGCGAAGATTGCATTGATGCGTGCCGCATCCATCGTCTCCACCCGGGTTTGCAGCCCCACTGTGCCGGCGTTGTTCACGAGCCCCGAGAGCGTACCGAGTTCGCGGTCGCAAACTTCGAACATGCGCATGACATCGGCCTCGATCGCGACGTCGCCGGCCAATGTGACGCAACGTCTGCCCAGGTCGCGCACGCGTTCGGCCACCGCCGCGGCCGCCGCGTGGTCCGCGCGGTAGTTAATAAACACATCGTAACCGCGCCGGGCCGCGAGTTCGGCGGTGGCCGCGCCAATGCCGCGTCCGCCGCCGGTGATGAGGATAATTTCAGCCATGTTCGATTTCCGTAATTCTGTCGCAGGCGCGGCATAGCGTAGCGCATCCGTTGCTCCCGGTGGCCGTTCGCCGCACACTGGCAACAGGTTTTGCTATTCACGACGAGGAAACGATGCGCCGCCTGATTCTCTGCACGCTGACGCTGTTGTGCGTCGCGACGACACACGCCGCACAACCCGCCGATACGACATATATCGCAGAGCTCCTGTACGCGGCCCACGCACGCGGGCAACCGTTCCCGGATATCGTGCGCATCAACCCCGCGCTCGACGACAACGAGCTCTACACCATCGGGCACCGCTACGTCGCGCTCCGGGTGGCTGCCGGTGACAGTATTGGCGGTTACAAAGGAGGCTTCATTCCGCGCGCGCCGCTCGGCGGCGTGCTGTTCGCCGATGGCCGCCTCACCGGTGCACCGGTCATCGCGCGCGACCGTTTTCAGTCGCTGCTGGTGGAAGCGGAAATCGGCTTTCAGCTGTGCGCCCGGCGGACCACGCCGTTCGCGGATGTGTCAGCACTACGCGCGGCCACGTGCGCCGTATTTCCGGCGATTGAACTACCGGATGCGGCATATACGGACCTCGCATCGCTGCGCGAGCAGTTCACTCACCTGCGACGGTTGCTGATCGCGACGAACGTCGCCGCCTCGCATATCCTGACGGGCACGGCGCGCAACCCGGCCGGGATCGATCTCGACCGGCTCGATGTCCGCGTCGTCCACGACGGCAATGAAATCGGCGCGCGTCCCGGAGCCACATCCGAAGATGATATCTGGCAACGTCTGTTGTGGACGATCAATGAATTCGTAGTCGCGAATGCTTACACAGTGGAGCCGACCCACGTGATTATCCCCGGCGCACTGACCGGCCTGCATGCGGGCAAACCCGGACATTACCTGGTGGATTACGGCGCGCTCGGCGCGGTGGAATTCGACATACGCTGAGTGGCGCGGTCGCCGGCCACCGCTTACGTCGCGAGTTCAGGCTCACCGGGAAACCGGTGTCGTGTGCGGTTCACGAACGCGACGAGCGACAACATCACGGGGACTTCAACCAGCACGCCCACAACTGTCGCGAGTGCCGCGCCGGAATTGAGCCCGAATACGCTGATCGCGACCGCAACCGCGAGTTCGAAGAAATTCGACGTGCCGATCAATGCGGCCGGCGCCGCGATCCGATGTGGCACCCGCCACAGATACGCCCACCCATAGGCAACCACGAAAATACCATAGGTCTGCAACAGCAAGGGGATCGCGATGAGCGCGATCACGAGCGGTCGCGCAACGATCGTCGGCGCCTGCAAGGCGAACAGGATCACCACAGTCGCCAGCAGCCCGATCACGGAATACGGTTTGATCGCGTGCGTAAAAGCCGCCACCCCGTCAGTACCACTGCGCGCGAGCAAGACACGCCGCGTGAGGTAGCCCGCGACGAGCGGTATCACGACGTAAAGCGCGACGGACAACAGCAGGGTCTGCCACGGCACCACAATATCGGTGAGACCGAGCAGCAACGCGGCAATCGGCGCGAACGCAAAGACCATGATCAGATCGTTCACCGATACCTGCACGAGCGTGTAATTCGGATCGCCGTCCGTCAGTTGACTCCACACAAACACCATCGCCGTACAGGGTGCGACCCCGAGCAGGATCATCCCGGCGATGTACTGCTGCGCATCGCCGGGCGGCACCAACCCGGCGAAGACGTGTTCGAAGAACAATACGCCCAGCGCCGCCATCGTGAATGGCTTGATCAGCCAGTTCACCACGAGCGTGATGCACAGGCCCTTCGGTCGTCTGCCGGTGTCTTTCAACGAAGCAAAATCCACGTTGATCATCATCGGATAGATCATGATCCAGATCAGGACCGCGACAATGAAGTTCACGTTCGCGTACCCGACCGCGGCAATAGCTGCGAACAGCGACGGCGCCAACGTGCCGAGGCCAACACCGGTGGCAATACAAGCGGCGACCCAGATACTCAGATAACGTTCGAACACACCCATGAAATACTCTACCTGCTGATCAACAATTAGAAGCGGTCTCAAAAATAGATGACGTCGCGCCGGGAGTCATTTTTGCGCGATCCAAGGCGCGAAGAGCGTGGTTTAGCCGGGCTAAATGAGCGATGAGTAACGCCGGAGTGCGCAAAAATGGCCCCGGCCCTTCGGGTTGCGCCCTGAAATCGGCGCTGACGGCGTTGCCGTGCTTGGAAATGGAACCACCATTCCCGGCGCACGGCGCCTTGTCATCACCGATTTCAGGGCGCAACGCGACGCCATCTATTCTTGAGACCGCTTCTAATTACCGTACGCCATTCACACGCAGCAACTGCCGGATTTCTCCGCCGCCGGGCTACAGCAGGCTGCCGCGGCGGTCTGTTCGTCGGCGCCTTCCGCACGTTCCACCGTGCCGTCGCCATAGGTGGTGTTCGCGCCGTGCGTGATGAACGTTTCCCACGCCACATCATTCGGATCACGCACCCAGGCCTTCGACGAGTTCGCGTAGCAACAGGAGACATCGGGCTGTTCGAATACGTCATGCGCCGAATCACGCAGCCGGGCGCGCAGGCTTTCGAATTCCGCCGGCTCGCCGGCCTCGATGCCGAGATGGTCGATCCCCGGCTTGTTACCGTGCGTCGATAAGGAGAAATTAACGCGTGGATCTTCGAGCGACCATTTCGCGTAATCCGCCTTCAGTACGGTGGGTTCGTGCTCGAACAGTTCGGTGTAGAACGCAACCGAGCGCGACAGATCAGCAGTCGTCAGATTGATGTGCAACCGTTTCATCGGGAACCTCCAGGGTGGACGGGCTCAGCACGCGCAGCGCGCGGCTTCGAGCAGGGGTGAGCAGATTTCAGCGTTGCCGCTGCAACAGTCTTCGAGCAGATACAGCAATAACTCGCGCATCTGCCCGTAGTGCGCGCAATAACGGATCACGCGGCCGTCACGCGAACTTGTCACGAGTCCGGCGCGATTGAGAATCGACAGATGTGACGACATCGTGTTCTGGCGCACGCCAAGTTCTTCGCCGATAGCGCCCGCGGCGAGGCCCTCCGGACCCGCCTTCACGAGCAAGCGGAAAACTTCAAGCCGCGTCTCATGCGCGAGCGCGGCCAGTGCTTCGAGTGCCGTTGATTTATCCATATATCGAGATTAATAGATATATGGATAATGTCAAGTACGGACATTGGCTACCCCGCCTGCGCGGGGGCGCGCCATGCAATAATCGCCCGCTTCCACCATCCTGCAGGAGCCCGCCGACGATGCGCGACGAAAACCCCGAAGCTGCTTATTGGAACGAGACCGGCGGTGCACGCTGGGTGGAGAATATCGACCGCCTGGAAGCGATGCTCGCGGTCATGAACCGGCACCTGCTCGAACGCGCCGCGCCACAACCTGGCGAACGCGTCCTCGATATCGGTTGCGGCGGCGGGGCCACGAGCGCGGCGTTCGCCGATGCCGTCGGCGCCAGCGGCCAGGTCGACGGCGCCGATGTGTCCGCGGTCATACTCGATGTCGCGCGCAAGCGTTACGCCGACCGCGACAATCTCAAGTTCACCACCGCCGACGCCGGGGTGTACCCTTTCGCACCGGCAAGCTGTGATCTGATCACGTCCCGCTTTGGCGTTATGTTTTTCCCCGAGCCGACGCGCGCGTTTGCCAACCTGCTCCGCGCCGGGCGCCCCGGCGGTCGGCTTGTTTTCCTGTGCTGGCGCGCCTTGCCGGAAAATCCATGGATGGGCGTGCCGGCAGCCGCGGCATTTTCAATCCTGCCGCGGCCGGAAACGCCCGATCCGGATGCGCCCGGACCGTTCTCTCTCGCGGATCCGGAAAAAGTCGAGCGCATCCTGCGCGATGCCGGGTTTCACGACATTTCCCTGTCAGCCGTCGATGAAACGCTGAACCTCGGAGAACTCTCGGCGGCGCTCGATTTCATGACGAAAATGGGTCCGACCGCGGAACCGCTGAAAGAGGCCGCGCCCGACCTGCGTGAAGCTGCCATCACGGCAATGCGTGCCGCGATGGAACCGCATGCAACGCCGGCCGGATTGATCATGCCGGCGGCGACATGGCTGGTAGAGGCCAGAATCACCTGAAGCTGCCGCATGTGCTGTCGCGCGCGCGGCAGCATGTGCGCTACTACATGCACTCCGCGGGTGACAACGACACGCTGTACTCGCGCCCGTGCGGGTCGCGGCGCCGTTCAAAACAGTTCCCGTTGCTGTCACGAAGCAATTGCCGGACACCGGTGGCCACTGGCGGCGCGGTCGTAGCAACGACCGGTGCCGGACGCGATACGTAAACGACCGCCGGCGCGGGGGCGGCGTAACGCGGCGTTGTTAGTAATGCGCCGAGTACGACGCCACCGATGAGGGATTGCACGTGAGTTCCGTGGTGGTGACCACCATGACGGTAGCCGTGATGTCCATAGCCGCGGGCTTCGGCAGCGCCTGCGGTGAAGCACAGAACCGCGAGTGCGATCCCGATCAGCGTGTTTTTCATAACGATCTCCCTGACGTAATTGCGGCCGTGCACACCCGGCCGGGGCACAAGCTGCGCCCATATAAACCGTAGTTTATCCGGCCCGGGTGCGATAGCCGCTTTGCATCCATTTACACGCCACGCCTAATACCGCAGGCGTACGCCAATCAGCCCGGCGATACCGGGTCGCGGCGCGAGATCCTTCACCAGCGAGACGTGCCGACGCTGCGTTTCGTCGAGCAGGTTCGAGCCGCGAGCGAATACAGACAGTTCCGTCGCCCCCACCGCGGCGCGGAATCCGGCCTGAACATTCAGCTCCGTAAACCCCGGGGTACGGGTCTCGAGGACCGCAAGATCATCGCCTTGCGTCGTGCGCGTGGCCGCGACTCGCGCATAGTAGTTGCCACGCGACCAGTTGAGCGCGCCCCCGAAGCGCGGCGGCGGAAGCCGGGGCACGTTAGCACCGTCGTCGAACTCGCCACTGACCCGATCCGTCCACAGGCGCAGATCCAGCACACCGTGGTGATTATCGAATACCGTCGCTTCAGCCTCGAGTTCCAGGCCCCAGAACAACGCGTCGGCCTGCGTCTGGTTTACGAGCAACAACGCGTCGTCTTCGTCCACGATCTCGCCAGTGGCGGCGAAATCATCTTCCACCCGGTCGGCGATGCCGTCGGCGTTACGATCGTTGAAGCGCAGATAGGTGAAATCCGCGATGTCGTTGACGAACGCGGTGAAACCGAAGCGCACGCGTCCCGCAGTCCGGCGCCAGAACAAATCAAGACTGTGCGAGGTTTCTTCACCGAGATCCGGATCACCGATTTCAAACGTATTCGAAGCGAGGTGCGGACCGCCCGCGAACAGTTCCTCGATCGAAGGCGCGCGCTGCGAGCGAGAGGCGGAAAACCCGAGTTCCTGATCCGGCCGGTAGTGCCAGCTCGCGCCTCCTGAAATGCTCAACAGATTATGCGTCACCGTGCCCGGCACCGCGCTGCTCGTGGCGGCTTGCGTTTCGAGCCGGAACCCGAGATCGACGTGAACCTTGCCAAAGTCCGCCTTCTCGAACACGAACAGCGCCTGGCTGTCGCGGCTGGACGGGAACACGAACGCTTCCTCCCCGATCGCCTTGAAATCCTTGTCCGAAAACTGGAAGCCAACGACGCCATCCCAACGTCCCATCGGTTGCAGAATGAACTCAAGGCGCCCTTCCCATTCATCATTCGAAAACTTCGTCCCAACGGCGCCGTCGGCCTCGATCTCGTCATGAGCGTAGTTGTTGAAACCCCAGCGTATTTTTGCGCGTTCGATCATGAACCGATCGAGATGCCAGGCGCCGGCAAGATCGTAACGTGACTGGCGCATCGCGATCCGGGTGCCACCGTCTTCCCCGGCCTCATGACCAACGTCATCGTCATGTTCGTCATCGTCGTCGTCGTGCTCGTCATGACCGTGGACACCAGGCACCCCGTATTCGTTGTCGTACTGGCTTATCGCGATACCGAAATGCCCATCGTCGCCGATGATGCTCGCGCCACCGGTGTAGTTGTGAGCATCAGCGCTGCTGTTCGCAAGCGTGCCCGGGCGCTCCTCCGGATCCGGCGGGCGCGACGCGAAACCGGGAATCGAGACGTCGTCGTTGTCGCGCCTGAGGCCGTCAAAGTGCACCGCCACGTGGCGACCGAGCGCCGCGTCCAGTTTGAATGCGCCGAGCCACTCGTGCGCCGCCGTGTCGTAGTGGCCGTACAGCTCAAGTTCCGCCGCATCCGGCAGCTCACTCGCGATGCGAGCATTCGACACATTGACGAGACCCCCGCTCGCACCGCTGCCATACAGCAGGGCCGCGGGCCCGCGCAGAATTTCGATCTGCTCCGCAAACAGCGGTTCAGCGGAAACGCCGTGGTCCGCGCTGATGGTCGACACATCCATCGTCCCGATGCCGTTTTCCAGCACGCGCACACGGGCGCCGCCCAGGCCGCGTATCACGGGCCGCCCGACACTCGCTCCGAAGTCACTCGAACTCACGCCGAGCTGGTTGGCGACCGCCTCACCGATCGACCGCATTGATTCGCGCTCAAGCGCATCGGCGCCCAGTACCGTCGTCGGTGCGACGAAATGGCCATCGACATCACCGAGTGGATCGGCGGTAACAATGATCTCCGGTATCTCGTGATCATGCGGGTGGCCGTGGGTTTCGGCAGCCGAAACCGGCGCCACAGTAATAACGGCAGCCAGGCCGAACACCCGGGCTGCACAAGAATGCGTCTTCATGACGTCCCCTTATGAAAATCTCAGAAACACGTTCGCGTGCCCGGTCTCCCGGGCGACGCTGCAGGCTTGTTCAGATAATCACGGGGATCGGGGGAGCCCGGATCAGACCGGGGCGAAGGCGTGAATCGTGCGCTTGGGCGACGGAACGTAGCGCTGGCGCGACGGAGTGACAGGGGACGACGGCGAACAGGACCGTGCCAGGCGGCGGCGCGCCATCAGCGGCGTGCAGCACGACGCAGATTGCACAGACTTCGCCGTGCCGATGCGCGTCAGCGTCGAATGCATGCGCAAACGCACCGGACTGCATTGCAAGCAGCAGCAGCCAGAACAGCCATGATCGCAGGTGCACCCGGTTCATCCGCAGGAAACTAACACGCGCGTTTGCCGCATAGCAACGCCGGGCACACGCCATGGCAATCTGCCCCCGCGTTTACCGCCAAGGTGCCGGGATACCGTACACTGCGCGCGGCCGCCCGCGTCGGCCGTGGAACGGCGGCCACGGAACTTGCCGCTGGCAGGTAGGACCCCGCCCGGCGAGTCCGCGGCATATTGACTCTGCGCGTGGGCTGCAACACTATAAGTTTTGTTGCGACGCGCAAATTCATAATAACGACGGCGCGTCTTCGTACAATCGAAATCTTTCGACCAGGAGCGCAAGACCCCTGGCGATGAGGAAACCGCATGACTAAAGCAGACAGTCCGAAACCCGCAGTGGCAACCCTGACGACCAATGGCACGACCTATGAACTGCCGATGATGGAAGGCACTGTCGGACCGAGCGTTATCGACGTATCGAAACTCTATGGCACGACGGGTCAATTCACTTACGACCCGGGATTTACGTCGACCGCCAGCTGTCAGTCGAAAATCACCTACATCGACGGCGACGAAGGCATCCTGCTGTATCGCGGCTATCCCATCGATCAGCTCGCCGAGCAGAGTAATTTCATCGAAACCGCTTTCCTGCTGCTGACCGGGGAATTACCGAGCAAGTCGGAATACGAGGAATTCAACCACGCCATCACGCATCACACGATGGTGCATGAGCAGTTACTGAAATTCTTCTCCGGCTTTCGTCGCGATGCGCATCCGATGGCCATCATGTGCGGGGTGGTGGGCGCGCTGTCCGCGTTCTACCACGACTCGACGGACGTCAACAGTCCGCTCGAGCGCATGATCGCGAGCCGGCGCCTGATCGCGAAAATGCCGACGATCGCGGCGATGGCCTACAAGTATTCTGTTGGCCAGCCCTTCGTCTATCCGCGCAACGACCTCGATTACACGGCGGATTTTCTGCACATGTGCTTCGCGGTGCCGGCGCAGGAATACAAGGTGAGTCCGACGATCGCTCGCGCAATGGACAAAATCTTCATCCTCCACGCCGACCACGAACAAAATGCCTCGACGTCCACCGTCCGCCTCGCCAGCTCTTCCGGCGCCAACCCGTTTGCGTGTGTCGCGGCCGGGATCGCGTGCCTCTGGGGACCGGCACATGGCGGTGCGAACGAAGCGGCGCTGAACATGCTGGCGGAAATCGGCACCGTCGACCGGATCCCGGAATTCATCGAACGCGCCAAAGACAAGGACGACCCGTTCCGCCTCATGGGTTTCGGCCACCGGGTGTACAAGAACTACGACCCGCGCGCGCGCGTGATGCAGGAAACGTGTCACGAAGTTCTCGCCGAACTCGGCATCAAGGACGACCCGATGCTCGACGTGGCGATGGAACTCGAACGCATCGCACTGTCCGATGAATACTTCATTGAAAAACGCCTGTACCCGAATATCGACTTCTATTCCGGAATCACGCTGAAGGCGATCGGTTTTCCGACCACGATGTTCACCGCCCTGTTCGCGCTCGCGCGGACCACCGGCTGGGTGGCGCAGTGGAACGAAATGATTGAGGACCCGAGCCAGCGTATCGGGCGGCCGCGACAACTGTATTCCGGACACACACAACGCGATTACGTTGATCTGAGCACGCGCTGAACGGCGGCTGACGATGCGCGGGCGCCTGCACCGGATCCCGCGCTCGTCCGTACTCGACTAAGCGCGGAGTCCGTATGAACCGGATACTGCTGCAGGGCGTGGGTGGTGTCGGCGGCTGGCTCGCCGCCGAGCTTATCCGCAGCGGACACGACATTACCCTCGTTACCGGCAACGCGGCGATTACCGCGGCAATCAACCGTAATGGCCTTTCGCTCGCAACGCCGGAACGCAACTTCAATGTTGCCGCCGAAGCGTACACAACGCTTGACGAACTGCCGGCCAGCGACCGCTACGATTGCGCGTTTCTCGCCATGATGGCGGGCGGCGTCGTGACTGCGGCGGCGGCGGCGCGCGCGGTGTTACGCGATGACGCTTGCTTCGTAGCGTTCCAGAACGGCTTTGTCGAAGATGCGATCGGCGACGCCGTCGGCACTGAACGCGTTGTCAGCGCAACCGTCGCCCTCGGTTCAACCATGGAAGCGCCGGGCGTTTATCGACGCACGACCCCGGGTCGCCTCATCATCGGCGAAATGGATGGCAGCAAGAGCGTCCGGCTCGACGCCTTGCAAGGCATACTCGCACACGTCGTGCCCACGGAAATCAGCACGAACATTGTGGGTGTGCTGTGGGGCAAATTAATCTGGAACGGTGCCGTCTCGGGTCTGTGCGCGATCAGCGGCAAGCAGCTCGGCGAATTGTTCGACTGCGCAATCGGGCGCGAACTGTTTCTGCAGGCATTTCACGAATCCGTCAGCACTGCCCGTGCCGAGGGCGTCACAATCGAATCCGTGATCGTCGATCCCGACGATTATTTCTGGGACCCCGCCGATTCGCCCTCGCGACGTGCACAATTGCTCGAACGAACGCGTGCGTTCGTGGACAAGTACGTCGGCGTCACTCCCTCGACGCTGGAAAGTCTGAAACGCGGGCGCAAAAGCGAGATCGACTTTCTGAACGGCTACATTCGACGACGCGCTAAGGCGCGCGGCCACGCCGTCCCCCTGAACGATCACGTGATCGCAATGGTTCACGAAATAGAGGCCGGGCAGCGGCAACTGTCGGCGGCGAATCTCGACGAACTCGCGGCGCGCCTCGGGTTGGCGGCACCCTGACGAACCGACGCGTCGTAGTTAAATTCCCCGGTCCGGAATCTCGCGGCCCGGCCACGTCCGGAGCCCTCCCGCATACCCGAGCCCGGTGACTCCTGCGTCCGGGTACGATGCGGCCGGTCGGGACCCCCGTCAAAGTTCCGCGCGCACCAGCGCCGCGGCCTGCGTAAGCGCGTCGAGCTTGCCGAACGCGGCATCCCGGCTCAAATATTTCATCCCGCAATCCGGCGCTGCGATCAAACGCTCGGGCGCCACGAACGGCAGCGCACGCCGGATTCGCGCCGCGAGCGTGGCGACGGACTCAACCTCATTCGACGATAAATCGACCACACCCAGCACGATGTCCTTGTCGGCCAGGTCGGAGAGAACACCCAGATCGAGATGCGGTTGCGCGGCCTCGATGGAAATCTGCGCGACGCACGAATCCGCCAGGCGCGAGAGGAACGCATAGGCCTTGGGCTTGTCCGCCGAGACCACGAAACCGTAGCCGAAACACAGATGGATCGCGGTGGTCGCCGCAATGCCATCGAATGCCCGGTCGAGCGCTGCGATCGCATAGCGGTTCGCGCCATCGGGGTCCTGCCGCAACCACGGCTCATCGAGCTGAATGACGTCGGCGCCCGCGGCAGCGAGATCCCGCACTTCCGCGTTCACCACCTCGGCATAAGCCATCGCGAGCGCTTCCGGGTCGTTGTAATACTCGTCACTCGCCTGCTTGCTGAGCGTAAACGGGCCCGGCAAGGTGATTTTAATCTCGCGATCCGTATTCGCCTTGAGAAACCGCAAGTCCTCGACCTCGACCGGGCCTGGCCGCACCAGGGGCGCGACGATACGCGGCATCGGAATTTCGAAACCCTCCACCCGGCGGATGAACGGCTGCGCCGTATCGATGCCTTCTAGCGCCGTCGCGAAGCGATTCGAATAGCTCTCGCGCCGGATCTCGCCGTCGGTGATGCAGTCAATACCGGCGCGTTCCTGATCGCGGATCGCGAGCAGTGTTGCATCATTCTGCGCCGCTTCGAGCCATGGCTCGGGTATGCGCCAGATATCATGCGCGCGCACCCGCGGCACGAGTTTCGATTTCAGCACGTCGTGATCGACAAGCCACGGCGGTTGCGGGTAACTGCCGATCACGGCCGTGGACAGAATTCGCCTCATCGTCCCTGCCCCGGGGCCTGGCGCTGAACCGGGGTAAGGTGCTGGCAGTGATTCCGCCGCACGCGATCGCGAGAACGCGCGTAACGCGCACAAAGCCGCGAACCCCTTATCGCTTTGCGCACTGCCTGGCTCATTGACATGATCGGCACCTTCCGCCGTTCGACATCCGGGCTAGACTAGCGTAGAACCGCCGCAGCCGCTATGCCGCGACGGCGGAGAAAAACCGCCGAAACGGCGATGTAATTATCTCTCGGCGACCGCATGCCGCCGGTGACGGCTGAACGTAGTACGACCTTGGTTCCAATGCACCCCAGGCTGACATTTCGCACCGACATCCACGCCCTGCGAGCACTCGCGGTCAGCCTCGTCGTGATCTATCACAGTGGGGTTAGCGGCTTGCCAGGCGGTTACGTCGGGGTCGATGTCTTTTTCGTTATCTCGGGCTTTCTCATTACGCAGCTGCTGCTGCAGGAGTTGGCCGCGAGCGACCGCATCGATTTCGTCGCGTTCTACGGCCGTCGCCTGCGGCGTCTGGTGCCCGCGGCTGCGCTCGTACTTATGAGCACGATCGCATTCGCTTACCTCACTTATGCACCGTTAACGTTGAAAACGTTCAGCTCCGACGCGCTCGCGACGGCGGCTTATGTCAGTAATTTCTGGTTCGCGCATCTGGCCACGGATTACCTCGCCGGCGACGAGCGCAGCCTCTTGTTGCATACCTGGTCGCTGGCGGTCGAGGAGCAGTTCTACCTGCTCTGGCCGGCGCTGCTTTTCGCCGTCGCAGGTATGGGGCAGGTGCAGTTTCAACGCAGGCTTCTCATCACGCTGATCGTGCTTGCCCTTGCGTCCTTTGCCGCCGCGCTCGCACTCACCGCGTACGCACAGCCGTACGCGTTCTTCGCTTCTCCCACGCGCGCATTCGAGTTCGCGTTCGGTGCGATCCTTGCCGTCGTGGCACCACAGGGCTTGCGCTTGTCGCGAACACTGCTCCTTGCCGGTGGCATACTTGGTCTCGCGCTGATCATAACTGCCGCGGTCCTGCTGTCGTCGCAAACCCGGTTCCCGGGTCTGGCCGTGCTCGTGCCGACCGGCGGCGCGATGTTGATCCTCGCCTGCCCTGTGACCCTCAACAGCACATTCGCCGCACGCTGTGCCAGCGCACGGCCGGTGCGCTTTCTCGGCGATATTTCCTACTCCTTGTACCTGTGGCACTGGCCCGTGTTCGAAGGATTGCGCCTGTACGGTTATGAATCGAGCGGGCGCGTTGCTGCTGCAGGTGTAGCAATCGCCGTGTTACTCGCCACACTCACCTACTATCTGATCGAGAACCCGTTTCGGTTCAGCCCGCGTTTACGACAAAAGCCACGGCGCTCGCTCACGATTTGTCTGTTAATTCTGCTCCTCGTCGCGGGTGCCGCGGCCGCGGTCCGTACGCTCGCGACGGACGCGCTGGCCTCACCCGCACAGCAGCGCTACACCGCGGCGCGCAATGACGTACCTGACGCTTACAAGCGCGGTTGTCATGTTGATATCCTCGACGAGGAAGCAACGCCGTGCGTCGACGGTGCGGTCGATTCACAGCGCGTCATCGTACTGTTCGGTGACTCACACGCAATGCACTGGCATCCCGCGTTCCACACATACGCCGAGCGGTCCGGCCGACGTCTCATGACGTTTACAAAATCGTCCTGTCCGTCGGTGAGCGTAAATCTGATTCTGCCCTCGCTGAACCGTTTGTACGCAGAGTGCGCACGCTGGCGCGAGACCGTGCTGCGGGAAATCAATCGCCTGAATCCGGAACTTGTCGTGCTCTCGAACTCCCAGGATTATTTCGATTTTGCGCCGTCGCGAATCGAACGTGAGTGGGCAGCCGGGCTACGCGATACGCTGAACCGGCTTGCAACCTCCGGGGCGCAGCTCGTCGTCTTGCGCGATACGCCGGATATCGGTTTCGATGCGCCCGCGTGTCTGTCGCAGGCAGCGTGGCAGAACCGCTCGCCAGTGCAGCAATGCCGCTACGATTTGAACGCAGCGACGGCGGTGCCCGTCGATCGCGCCGAACGCGCTGAAGTAGCGCGTTTCAAGCACGCCTATCATCTCGATCTCACGGACGTCATTTGTGCACAATCGCCCTGCCCCGTGGTACAAAACGGAACCATCATGTTCAGTGACGACAGCCACCTGACGGCCACTTACAGCGACTCACTTGCCGACGAGATTGCACGGCGCCTGCCGCGTGCGGCGCGCCGGGACTAGCGCGCTATCACGTGGCGGCCACGGCGGAGTATCGGTGCCACTCAGGTAGCGAAAAATGTTCCCACACGTTCGGCCAGGGCTTCCGTTTGCTCAAGCGGCGGTTCGTGTCCGCATTGCGCGAGCCAGAACAGATCTGCATTCGGGATCGCGCGTCTGAACTCCTCGGCGTAGGCGGTGGGGATTAATGCGTCGTCTTCACCCCACACGACAAGACTCGGTGCCGTGATGCGGTGAATACGCTTGTTCAGTCCCTTGTCCGGGATCGGCCAGATCAGCTTGCCGGTACAACCGAGCGTCCAGATGAAATCGCGCGTCCACAGTGCCTGGGCCTGCGGGTCTTGCGGTGGGGTCATACGCTTCTTCACGCGCGGCGTTTCGGCATCGTAGAACAGGGTCGTTAGAATTTCGGCGAAACTGAGCGCGCACCAGTTCGCGCATGTATACGGATGGTCTTCGTGGTACAGGCCGATCGGTGCAATCAGCACGAGCTTCTCGATTGCGTCGCGGCGCTGCGCCGCAAGTTCGCTCGCGAGCAAGCCGCCGAACGAATGACCGATCAGTTTCGTCGACGCAAGACCAAGCCCGTCGAGTAAATCGTCATAGGCAAGTACGGCGTCCCACAGCTCATCGAGCGCATCGATGCCGTCCGGTACCCCGGGTTCCGTGCCGGGAAAATACGGCGCATAAACCGTGTGCTTGTCGGCGAGGCCATCGAGAAAATCGTCCCAGTAAAAACCGCCGGCGGAATGCAGGTAGACAACCGGATCACCGCTGCCGGCGATGTTCACCGTGATATCAAGTCTGCCGCCGAGTGTCGAGACCGTTTGTTTGCGGACCTCATGCATGGTGGTTTCTCCCGCTTAACCGGCTGCTGCCGCCGATGACTTTTTAGCCGGGCGATTCGGGCTCGCGTTCTCCGGCCACCAGTGATTCTCCCAGCCCTCGTCATCCCAAATCGGTTTCAGGTGTGGCAGTACGTCTTTACCGATGCGTTCGATATTCTCCATCGCCTGCGCATGCGGCATGGAGCCGAACTGCGGCAGGATCATCAGATTGCCGACGTTGAGTCGCTTGATGATGTCTTTCAGCTTGTCCACCACCGTCGCCGCGCTGCCGGTGACGAGGAACTCCTGTTCTTCGAAGTGCTTGTACTTGTAGTTGTTGAGTTCGTCGTAAGCGGGGAACGGTCGCTTCGTGAGCAGGAATTCGAGCGACGAGTGCGTGACATGACCCGGCGGCAACAGCAATTGCTCGGGCATGTGCAAGAGCTTGTGATAGAAATATTCGATGTGCGGCCCGTACTCCCGCTCCGCGCTCGCGTCCGTTTCCGACACCCCGACCGGCACCAGGTAGCCCATGCGGTAAGGATTGCGATCGAGCCCCTTCTCCTCAACCTTGTCCCAGTAGCCGTTCACGATCGTACCCGCGCCCTTCGAACCGAAATACGTGAGGTAGCAATAACAGTAGTTGTTGTCGGTGACGAAATCCCACGTACTCGGACTCGCATTGCCCGGCACCCACACCGGCGGATGCGGGCGCTGGCGCGGCTTCGGCCATAAGTTCACCATCGGCAACTGGTAGAACTTGCCGTTCCACGCGAACTGTTCCGAGGCGGTCCAGGCCTTTTTGATCAGAGCATGCGCTTCACGGTAACGCAGACGTTGCTCCATCGGGGCGAAGCCATAGCTGTAGGCAAAGTCGCCGCCGAGGCCAACCGGAAACCCCGCCACCACCCGACCTTCGGAGATGCAGTCGAGCATCGCGTACTCCTCGGCCACCCGAATCGGCGGATTGAGGAATACCGCGGTTTCGCCCATCTGGATGATCGCCTTGTCCGTACCGCGCGTTGCGCGTGCGAGCACGGATCCCATCATGTTCGGATTCACCATGAAGCCGTAGGCATTCTGGTGATGCTCGTTCGTACACACGCCGTCGAAACCGACTTCGGCCGCATGGATCAGTTCATCGAGCGTGTCGTTGTAGTACTGCGAACACAATTGTGTGTCGGCGATGCTATCAAACGGTAACGTGAACCAGGCTGAATCATGCGTCTTGTGAAAGTCATCAGGCAGGTCCCGATAAGGCATCAGATGAAAGCACGCGATCTTCATAGGCTAGTCCTCAGCGGGCGCAGGCCCGGTTGAAATCCCAATGCCATTATCTCGATCTGAGCTGTACGCTGCCAGAGCTGCAATGAATTACCTCACGGTTTCATCCCGCGGCAGGGATGTTGCGTTGCGGTATCCCTATGCCTGCGGATCGGTTGTCACGCGCGACGGGAAAACCGCCGGGCAGCAAGCACACAGCTGCGACGTTACCCGGCGTTCCCCCGGCCCCGTCCACCGAGCGCAACGGAGGGCGGAGGATTGCAGGCGGGATCCGTCGTTGGCGCGGTTCCCGCGAGCGCAGCGGCGGCGCACGCGGGATCGAGATCGGCGATCGCTTCGTACTGATTGAAATACACCTTGCCGCCGAGGTTCGCGAGAAACCGGGTTGTTTTGAGTCGGTCCATAACCGGCCCTTTTACCTCGGATAAATGCAAGCGCACACCGGCATCGCGAAGGGCCAGATTGATCGCTTCGAGACTCTCGAGGCCGCTCGCATCGATCCGGTTCACCGCCGGGCACTGCAGGATCAGATCACTCAGATCGGGGCGCTGAGCGAGCACGCTGTAGATCGACTCTTCGAGGAAGCGGGCGTTCGCGAAATACAGACTTTCGTCAATCCGGATCGTGAGCACATGCGCCGGCACCACCACGGCATGGCGATCGACATTGCGGAAATGATGTTTGCCGGGAACCTGGCCGACGATGGCGAAATGAGGCCGGCTCGTGTTGTACAGATGCAGAAACAACGACAAGCCGACGCCGATCGTGACGCCGAGTTCTATCCCCGATCCCAGGGTTACAACGATCGTCGCGGCCATCGCTGCGAAATCGGTTTTCGAATACGCCCATACGGTACGAATCGCGTGAACGTCGACGAGCGACAGAACCGCGACGATGATCGTCGCAGCCAATACGGCCTGCGGCAGGTAATACAGAGTCGGAGTGAGAAATATCGTTGCCAGCGCAATCCCGATCGCGGTGAACGCGCCGGCCGCCGGGCTCGCTGCACCCGCGTCGAAGTTCACCGCCGAACGTGACAATCCGCCGGTAACCGGAAAACCGCTCGAGACACCGGCCGACAGGTTCGCGAGTCCCATGGCAATCAGTTCCTGGTTCGGATCCACGCGCTGTCGTTTCTTCGCCGCCAGGGTCTGAGCCACGGACACGGACTCGACGAATCCGATCAGGGCAATCAGCGCAGCCGAGGCGAGCAGCTGCCGCCAAACTGCGAAGTCGAAATGCGGCAGGCCAAACGCGGGCAGTTCACGCGGGATGTCACCGAGGATCCGCACCCCCGCTTTATCGAGCTCCAGGGTCGCGACGAGGATGATACTTGCGATGACTGCGAACACCGGGCCGGTGCGGTTGATAATCGCCGCGGCGCCCGCGCCCACGCCGACCCGTTGCAACAGCGGCTGACCGTAGGCGCGCATGAGAAACAGCAGCGCGAGCGTGCCGCACCCGATCAGCGCGGTCGAGATGTTCGTGTGGTGAATCCCGTGAGCGAGCGATGCGCCGATCTCAATCAGGTTGTGACCGTGCGCGTCGATCCCGAGCACATGCTTCAGTTGCGACACGGCAATCAATACACCCGAGGCGGTAATAAATGCGGAGATCACCGGGTGGCTGAGAAAATTCGCGAGGAACCCCATGCGCAATAATCCGCACACGAACAGTAGCGCACCCGACAGCAGCGCGAGCACAATCGCCGCCTCGATGTACGCGGCGGTGCCCGGGATCGCGATGTTCGCCGCGGCCGCGGCGGTCATCAGCGACAGAATCGCAACCGGTCCCACGGCGAGCGTGCGGCTCGTACCGAAAACCGCGTAGACCACCAAAGGCGCGATGGAGGCGTACAAGCCGAACTGTGCCGGCAAGCCTGCCAGCATGGCGTAGGCGAGGGATTGCGGGATCAGCATCGTCGTCACGATGACCGCCGCGACCACGTCGCTCGTGAGCTCGGCGCGCGAATAGGAACGGCCCCAGTCCAGGATCGGCAGATAATGTTTCAGTGCATTTCCTCCGCGAAATTATTTCGCGACCGCGCCGCGGATTCGCCGGTGACGAGCGCGCATGCGCGAGTCGGACCCCAGCGCGGGGTGGGCTGCCAGCATGCCGCGACCCTGCGGATGCCAACCACTCGGTTTATTATATTAGTTTTTTCTAATTAATAGAATCGAGCCGACGCCCGGGAGCGCGCGCCGTGTGCTTTCGTGGTGCAGGCGCTTGCGTCGGTGCACCAATAGTGGCGTGCCAGCCTGCGCGTCCCGCGTGATGGTTAGCGGCAGCGGCAAGGTGCATGGCGCCGCCTCTCGCGATGAAATACCGCGCGCGCTCGCGCCACGCAGACGCATCGCAGCCAACTCCCTGATTTTCCGGGCATCTCCGGGATCCCGGATACTGATCCCCAATGTCGCGGCAAGCCGCCGGACCGGCCAGCCGCGCTTCGGCGCCACGCGCGAGGGTGTGTGGCCCGGATATTGCACCGCCACATGCAAGGCGCTAACCGGGCGCAGCGCTGCTGCCCGGACCAGTGTAGGCCTGCAACGAAGCAGGTGGCCAGGAGGAACCATGTCTGTATCGCACCTGCTACGCGGGTCGGTAAGGGTTGCGGTTTCGAGCTATCAACTTCGTGCAGGAATAACACACGTGAACAATTCAATTTCAACGTTGCTGGTGCGCTGGGCGATGGTATGCGCCGCTTGCACCGTGCTGAACACCCATGCGGCAGAAGCTGTCGGCGAGGTAAGGTCAGACGCGATCGAAGCGCTGATGGCCGGCAAGCCGCATGTGCAGTTGCGCTACCGTTTTGAACATGTTGACGACGATCTCGTGCCGGCAAACGATGCTGCCGCTTCAACCTTACGCATCGCGCTCGGGTGGGAAACAGGTGTGTGGCGCGGTTTCAGCGCTTACGCCGAAATGGAGCACGTAGCGCAATTGTTCATCGACGACTACAAGGAAGGCCCGGGGCCGCTCGATCCAACGAAAGCCGGCCTCTATCCCGTCGTTGCGGACCCGGCCGGCACGGAGCTGAACCAGGCCTACGTGCGTTTCAATGGCTACGACTGGCTCGACGTGACGATCGGGCGTCAGGACATCACCTACCGGAAAGCACCGTTTCATCGGTTCATCGGTAATGTTTTATGGCGCCAAAATTGGCAGACCTACGATGCTGCAACTTTCAAGCTTGAACCCGCGGAAGATTTCACGTTCAGCTACGCATTCGTCAACAAGGTCAACCGCATCTTCGGCGACGATGCACCAGGTCCGTTTGACGTGTTCGACTGCGACTGTCATTTATTGAATGCCGGTTACGATGGCTTCGATTACCTGCAGCTGGAAACCTATGCCTACCTGCTCGAGGTGGAGAACGCGCAAGCCAATTCGACGCATACGTTTGGTCTTCGCGCGAGCGGCGCATACCCCCTGAACGAACAGTGGCGGCTGGTCTACGCCGCCGAGTTCGCCGAGCAGTCGGATAGCGGTGCTAACCCGACGGATATCGACGCCAACTACTACCTCGGCGAAGCGGGCTTGTCGCTTCATTACCCCACTGCGGTGTTCAATACGCTGACCGTGAAATTCGATTACGAAGTACTCGAGGGCGACGGCCGCGGATCATTCATCACGCCGTTGGCCACAGCGCATGCGTTTCAAGGCTGGGCGGATCGGTTTCTCACCACCCCGGCCGACGGTATCGAGGATTTCTACATCACGATGGTTGCCGGCGGGGTTTTCGGCGGCCGTTTCGTCGTGTCCTACCACATGCTCGAATCGGACCACATGAACTATGCCTATGGCGATGAATTAAACGTGCTGTATGCACGAAAATTCCGTGAGCATTTCACCATCGGCGCCAAGGCGGCGTTCTACTCTGCCGATCGCAATCGCACCGCGCTCGCACGTGCCGGCGGCGGGCAGAACAACGACGTGACAAAAGCATGGGTGTGGTTGCAGTTCGATTACTAGGTCACGCACTGCGGCGGTCGCCACCGTGAGTGCGGAACCCTTGCCGTTGAGCGTCATGCTCGTAGACGAATGTTCCGCACGCGTTGATATGCTCGACGCCACCCTGAGCGCCATCGGCTACAACGTGGTCGCTCGCGTCAGCGCCACCGGCAACCTGCAAACCGCGTTCGAACGCTACCGGCCAGACATCATCGTCATCGACATGGAGTCGCCCGATCGCGACACACTCGAATCCATGCGCTCTATCTCCGACGAAGACCCGCGACCGATCGTCATGTTCACGAATGACGACTGCCAGGATTCGATCCGGCGCGCGGTGCGCTCCGGCGTCAGCGCCTACGTCACCGACGGGATCAGCGCCCAACGTGTGCGTCCGGTGCTCGATGCAGCCATCGCACGCTTCGAAGAGTACCAGGCCCTGCGCAAAGAACTCGCCCAGACGCGCGCGAGCCTCGCCGATCGCAAGGTAATCGACCAGGCAAAAGGCCTGCTGATGCGCAAGAAGAACCTTGACGAGCCGGCGGCCTATCGCGCGATGCAAAAAATGGCGATGGATCGCAATCTGCGTTTGGCCGACCTCGCGCGCAGCATCATCGCCGCGTCGGAGCTGCT
This sequence comes from Gammaproteobacteria bacterium, assembly GCA_965216305.1. Classification (GTDB taxonomy): domain Bacteria; phylum Pseudomonadota; class Gammaproteobacteria; genus UBA11873. Next base: position 3,905,886 of record OZ244144.1, read on the forward strand.
CGGTTGAACGGGGATCGCGGGGCTTGAGTTTTGAGATATTTCACCGGGAACCCTCGACATGAGTAATCGCGATTCATCCGACAACACCGTCAATCCGCAACGCCGTGAGTTTCTCACCCGCAGCGGCGCCTTGCTCGGGGTTGCGGGACTCGCGAATCTGATCGCAAGCAGCGAAGCCGACGCGCTCAGACAAGCCAGTACACCGGAAAAATCCCGCTTGCGCCTCGGTTTCATGCCGTTGACCGATTGCGCGCCGCTCGTCGTAGCGCTCGAACAGGGTTTCTTCGCCAGTTACGGCCTCGATGTCGAGCTGCACCGGGAAACATCGTGGGCGAACATTCGCGACAAGGTTGCCGTTGGCGAATTCGATGCAGCGCATATGCTCGCCGGAACCCCGCTCGCAATAGAGCTCGGCGTGTCGCCGGTAAAAGAACGCATGCAGACAAGTTTCAGTCTCGATTTGAACGGTAATGCGATAACGGTTTCCGACACGCTGTTTCAGCACCTGCTCGCTATCGACCCCGAATTGCTGCGCACCCGCCCGGTCACTGCGGCAGCGTTGAAACAGCTCATCGACACGCGGCGTAACGAGCGCAAAGTGCGTGTACGCCTCGGCATGGTGTCGCGTTTTTCGCGCCATAACTATGAATTGCGCTACTGGCTTGCTGCCGCCGGCATCGATCCCGACCGCGATGTCGAGTTGCTGGTGATACCGCCGCAACATATGCCGGAGCATTTGCAAGCCGGTCTGATCGACGGCTTTTGCGTCGGAGAACCGTGGAACACGATCGCCGTCCATGCAGGCGCCGGCCGCACGCTGATCTCGAGTTATGAAATCTGGAACAACGGACCGGAGAAAATTTTCGGTGTTACCCGCGCCTGGGCCGCGCAGTATCCACGCACCCACCGACTGTTGTTACGGGCGTTGCTGGATGCCGCAAGATGGCTGGACGCGCCGGCGAACCGGGTCGCGGCGGCGCAACTGCTGGCCCATCCCCGCTACCTCAATGTATCACCGGCATTGTCGCAGCTTCCGCTAGGCGGGCATTACCTGAGCACCGGCAACGGACACAGCGTTGCCGTACCGGATTTCAATGTGTTTTATCGGTACGCGGCAAACTTCCCGTGGCGTTCGCACGCGATGTGGTTGATCTCGCAAATGTACCGCTGGGGACAGGTTGAGGAGTCGGTCGATATCCGCGCGGTCGCCGAGGCCGTGTACCGGCCGCGCCCGTTCCGCGAGGCCGCCGCGCTCGCCGGCGTTCCCTATCCGCTCATCGATTACAAGTCCGAAGGCACTCACACCGAACCCTGGACCCTGGCCCACGCGTCCGCGCCGATAACGCTCGGCGCCGATCGTTTTTTCGACGGCAACCGGTTTGATCCCGGTGACATCACAGCCTACCTGCAGGCATTCGACGTGCATGGTCTGAAGGTTTCCGTTGCCGAACTCGGTGCACAGAACGCCTGACACGCGCACCAGTTCGGTTCGACGATCCCCTGCGTTGAACCAAGGATGTGCGCACAGATGATGCAACACAGTGCCGGTGATTAACGCGTAATCGGGCAATCTGGCTTGTCATCAATCGCTTACACGAGGGGCGCAGGGTTGGCCTGTAACTTGCAACGGTAAAGTCAAAGGGTCCAAAGATGGATCCGCAGCAACGTCGCTGTTTGGAACGCACATCGCTGATTGTGATGCGCGGCTTCCAACGCGACGTTTTTTTTTGCCTGGCGATACCCGCCGCACCGCCGCGGGTATCGGGATTGAGGAAGTTATTTTGAACGTAATGATTTTATCCAATGCGAATCCATCACGCTGGATCCTGTTGGCGGTATTCCTGTTCGCGCTGGCATCCGGCACATCGCTGCGCGCCGAAGAAATGCTCGACGTCGAGAAGGATGAGCTGAAATTCGGCTTCATCAAATTGACCGACATGGCGCCAATTGCGATCGCTTATGAGAACGGATATTTCGAGGACGAAGGCCTCTACGTCACCATCGAGCCGCAGGCGAACTGGAAGGTGTTACTCGACGGAGTGATCACCGGTGAACTCGATGGCGCGCACATGCTCGCCGGCCAGCCGCTTGCCGCGACGATCGGTTTCGGCACGAAAGCACACATCATCACCCCGTTTTCGATGGACCTTAACGGTAACGGGATCACGGTCTCAAACGATGTCTGGTCGATGATGAAGCCACACATCCCCGTCCGCGAAGATGGCAGGCCTGTACACCCCATCCGGGCCGATGCACTGAAGCCCGTAGTCGAGAAGTTCCGCGCCGAAGGCAAGCCGTTCAACATGGGTATGGTATTCCCGGTTTCCACGCACAACTACGAGCTCCGTTACTGGCTCGCTGCCGGTGGCATCCATCCGGGTTTTTATTCGCCAACGGACATCAGTGGACAGATCAAGGCTGATGCGCTGCTCTCCGTCACTCCGCCCCCGCAGATGCCGGCCACGCTCGAAGCCGGGACGATCCATGGCTACTGCGTCGGTGAGCCGTGGAACCAGCAGGCTGTGTTCAAGGGCATCGGCGTCCCGGTGATCACGGACTACGAAATCTGGAAAAACAATCCGGAGAAAGTGTTCGGCATCACCGCCGCGTTCGCACAGAAGTACCCGAATACGACGCTGGCGATGACCAAGGCCCTGATCCGCGCGGCGAAATGGCTGGACGAGAACAATAACGCGAACCGCGCCGCGGCCGTCGACATACTTTCGCGTTCGGAATATGTCGGCGCGGACAGGGAAGTTATCGCGAACTCGATGACGGGGACGTTCGAATACGAGAAAGGCGATAAACGTGAAGTGCCGGATTTCAATGTGTTCTTCCGCTACTTCGCAACCTATCCCTACTACTCCGACGCCGTATGGTACCTGTCGCAGATGCGCCGCTGGGGCCAGATCGCCGAGGCCCGTGACGACGCCTGGTATGACGCCGTCGCGCGCAAGGTCTACCGCCCGGACATCTACATAAAAGCGGCACGCCTGCTCGTTGACGCAGGCCAGGCTGACGCCGCCGACTTTCCCTGGACCAGCGATGGCTACCGCGATCCGCAGTCAGAGTTCATCGACGGCGTCGTGTTCGATGGTCGCGCACCGAATGCCTACATCGACTCGTTCCCGATCGGTTTAAAGGCGCAAGCGCGTGTCGTGGGCTCGGACATCGTGAACGAGCAATGAACCGGCGACACGACCCGGCAAATATGAAACCGACTATCGACGACAAGAGGACATTGTTATGACAAGCGCGAGCTCCGCCGCCGCCGCGACGTTACCTGATCCGATTACCGAACAACGGCGCGAGCTGCGTTTCGCGCGCATCGCCAAAGCCGCAACCTACCTGAACGTTTTCGGCTTGGGCTGGACGGTGCCGCTGATGCGCATCGCCGCCGGCGATTCAGCGAAACATCAACTCGGCGAGCTGTGGCAGCTGCTCGGAATCCCGCTACTCGGGATCGCTGCGTTCCTCGCCGTGTGGGCTGCCACCGCACCGCAGATCAACACCTCGCTTGGCGCCATTCCGGGCCCGGCGCAGGTGTGGGAACAAGCCGGCGCACTATGGGAAGACCACCGGGCCGAACGTATCAAGGCCGACAAGTTCTATGCCCGGCTCGAGGCGCGCAACCAGAAACTCATCGACGCGGGCAAGGCGGATCGGGTCAAAACACGGGCCTATACCGGCAAGCCGACGTTCATCGATCAGATCGCCACAAGCCTTGCCACGGTGGCTTTCGGCTTCGCGGTGGCAACGCTCATCGCCGTGCCGCTCGGGGTCGCGTCCGGCTTGTCACGCACCGTGAACGGCGCTTTGAACCCGCTGATTCAATTATTCAAGCCGGTGTCGCCACTCGCCTGGCTGCCGCTCGTGACGATCATCGTCTCCGCTGTCTACGTCGACCAGTTCGACGCACTACCGAAATCGCTCGTCGTGTCCGCGATCACGGTTACTTTATGTTCGCTGTGGCCAACGCTCATCAATACAGCGCTCGGGGTGGCCTCGGTTGATCGGGATCTGATGAACGTCGGCCGCGTGCTGAAACTGTCGACCGCCACTACCGTGGTCAAGGTCATTCTGCCGTCATCGCTGCCGCTGATTTTCACCGGGCTGCGCTTGTCGCTCGGGGTTGGCTGGATGGTGCTGATCGCGGCCGAAATGCTCGCGCAGAACCCCGGACTCGGGAAATTCGTCTGGGATGAATTTCAGAACGGCTCGTCGCTGTCCCTGGCGCGAATCCTTGTCGCGGTGATCACGATCGGTCTAATCGGCTTTCTCCTCGATCGGGTCATGTACGCCTTGCAAACCGCATTCACCTATTCCACCAACCGCTGAGACGAAGGAGCGATCGGCATGAGCTTTCTTGAACTGCGCGATGTGTGCAAATCATTCGGCACGAACAACGTATTGAGCGACGTTAACCTGAGTGTCGCCGAAGGCGAATTCATCGCCATCGTCGGTTTCTCCGGATCCGGCAAGACCACGTTGATTTCGACGATTGCGGGACTCGAAACGGTCGATCGCGGTAGCGTACGCCTGAACGGCGAGAACATTTCAGGGCCCGGCCCCGACCGTGGCGTTGTGTTCCAGTCGTATTCCCTGCTGCCGTGGCTGACGGTGAGCGGTAACATCGCACTCGCCGTTGATGCCGTGCATCGGCGGGAATCGCGCGCCGCCCGCAAGGCCCGCGTGCAGCACTATATCGACCTCGTCGGCCTCACGCATGCCGCCGATCGCAGGCCGGCGGAACTGTCCGGTGGCATGCGCCAGCGGGTCGCCGTTGCGCGCGCACTCGCGATGAGCCCGAACATGCTGCTGCTCGATGAACCCCTGTCCGCGCTCGACGCATTGACCCGCAGCAAGTTGCAAAGTGAGATTGAACGCATCTGGGCCGATGACGCGAAGACGGTCGTCCTGATCACGAACGATGTAGACGAAGCGATACTGCTCGCCGATCGCATCATTCCGATGACGCCGGGACCAGGCGCAACCCTTGGACCGGACTTTCCCGTCAACCTCCCGCGTCCACGTGATCGCGCCGCGATCAACAGCGATCCGGACTTCAAGGCCCTGCGTGCCGATATCACCCGTTTCCTGCTCGACGCGGGCAAACAACGCGACGCGGTCGAGGCGGAAGAACGCGTCTTGCCCGCCGTCGAACCGATTCGCTTTGACGCGACAAAACCGCCGAAGGCCTACCAGGAAATGAAGCGCAGCGCCATCGAGCGCGGCTATGTCGAGTTCTTCAAAGTATCCAAAACCTATCCAACCCGGACCGGGCCGTTGACCGTGGTCGAGGAATTCGATCTGAAGCTGCGCCAGGGCGAATTTATCTCGCTCATCGGACATTCGGGTTGCGGCAAGTCGACAGTGTTGTCCATGACCGCGGGGCTCAATGAAATCTCCGGCGGCGGCATCATTCTGGACGGCAAGGAGGTCGACAGCGCAGGTCCGGATCGCGCGGTTGTGTTTCAGGCGCCGTCGCTGATGCCGTGGCTTACGGCGAAACAGAACGTCGCTCTCGGCGTCGATCGCGTCTACCCGCACGCGAGTCCCGCGGAGCGGCTCGAGATCATCGAGTACTACCTCGATCGGGTGGGTCTCGGCGACGCAATGGAAAAATCCGCCGCCGAACTGTCGAGCGGCATGAAACAACGCGTCGGCATCGCGCGTGCGTTTGCGCTGTCGCCGAAGTTGTTACTCCTCGACGAGCCGTTCGGCATGCTCGACAGCCTCACGCGCTGGGAATTGCAGGAAGTACTCATGGAAGTATGGACGCGCACGCGGGTCACCGCGCTGTGCGTCACCCATGACGTCGACGAGGCGATCCTGCTCGCCGACCGGGTTGTCATGATGACCAACGGACCCCAGGCGCGGATCGGCAACGTCATGGAAGTCGACATCCCGCGACCACGCACGCGGGCCGCGCTGTTAAAGCACCCACGTTACTACGAGTACCGCCGCGAGCTACTCGATTTCCTCGCTGCTTACGAAGGCGGCAACCAGTCCGCGGCGGCGGCTTCAACACCGACGAAACCACTCACCGATAAACGGCACGCCGCGTGATCGCGGTCCACAACGGGGCAGATTCAATGCGCAAGCAACTTGTAGTCATCGGCAACGGCATGGCGCCGGGACGGGTACTCGAACACCTGTTCGAGAGCGGCGAGCCAACTTACGAGGTGACGATTTTCAACGCCGAACCACGCGTAAATTACGATCGCATCATGCTATCGCCGGTACTGTCCGGGGAAAAGCAATTCGAAGACATCGTGATCCATGACGACGCATGGTATGCGGAACGAGGCATCACGCTGCACAAGGGCCTGCCGGTAATCGATATCAATCGCGCGCAACGAACAGTCACCGCGCTCGACGGCACTTCGACCCGCTATGACAAACTCCTGCTGGCCACCGGATCCAGCCCATTTATTCCGCCGCTGCCGGGCACCGACCTCGATGGGGTCGTGACGTATCGTGATCTCGACGACGTCGAAGCGATGCTTGCCGCGGCCGCGCCGGGTCGTCGCGCCGTCGTCATCGGTGGTGGCCTGCTCGGTCTCGAAGCAGCAGCCGGGCTCGAACAGCGCGGACTGCACGTTACCGTCGTCCACCTCGGCCCGACCCTGATGGAACGTCAACTCGATACGGCCGCCGGCTTTCTGTTGCGCGAGGCGCTCGTCGCCCGCGGCATCGATGTGATTACGGGCGGCAATACACGGGCGCTGCTTGGCGAGGATCGCGTCACCGCGGTGGAACTCGAAGACGGGCGCGCGCTACCGGCGGATATCGTTGTTGTCGCGGTTGGTATTCGTCCGAACGTCACGCTTGCGGAGGGTGCCGGGCTGGCTGTGAATCGCGGCATCGTCGTCGACGATCAACTCGTCACCTCCGACCCCGACATTATGGCGCTCGGCGAATGCGTCGAGCACCGGGGCAGTTGCTATGGTCTGGTCGCACCGCTGTATGACATGGCGCGCGTCGTTGCTGCGGAGCTCAAGGGCGAATCCGGAAGCTACCAGGGATCCACGGTGTCAACGAAGCTGAAGGTCACCGGGATCGATGTGTATTCCGCCGGCGACTTCGCGGACGGCGAGCAACGCGAGGAAATCGTGCTGCGCGACGCGGCGCGAAAAACCTACAAGCGCCTCACGATCGAACATAACCGGATCATCGGCATTGTGCTGTTCGGCGAAACCCGCGATGGCCCCTGGTTCTATCAACAACTCAAAGACGGCACGGATATCTCGGATCTGCGCGATACGCTGATCTTCGGCCAGGCTTACGCCGGAGGTCCGAACGTGGACCCTACGGCGGCCGTTGCAGCCTTGCCGGATGATGCGGAAGTTTGCGGCTGCAACGGCGTCTGCAAAGGCCCGATTATGACTGCCATCGCGACGGAGAATCTCACCACCGTCGACGATGTCCGTGCCCGTACGAAAGCGTCATCCTCATGCGGATCGTGCACCGGGCTCGTCGAACAGTTGTTAATGCTGAGCCTCGGCGACAACTACACCGCCGACGCGATCAAGCCGATGTGCGCCTGTACCCACCTCGGTCACGACGAAGTGCGCCGTCTCATTGTCGCCCACAAGCTGAAATCCATCGACGCAACGATGCAACAGCTCGAATGGAAGACCTCGTGCGGCTGCGCGAAGTGCCGCCCAGCGCTGAACTACTACCTGCTCTCGACATGGCCCGGGGAGTACGAGGACGACGCGCAATCGCGCTTTATCAACGAACGTGCGCACGCGAATATCCAGAAGGACGGCACGTTCTCCGTCGTACCGCGGATGTGGGGCGGCATGACGAGCGCGGATGAACTACGCGCGATCGCCGATGTGGTGGACCGTTTCGGGATCCCGACGGTGAAAGTAACCGGCGGCCAAAGAATCGATCTGCTCGGCGTGAAAAAGCAGGATCTGCCAGCGGTGTGGTCGGATCTGAACGCCGCCGGCCTCGTTTCCGGTCACGCTTACGGCAAGGCCTTGCGCACGGTCAAAACCTGCGTCGGGACGGACTGGTGCCGTTTCGGCACCCAGGATTCAACCGGACTCGGCATACGGCTGGAAAAATTTCTCTGGGGCGCGTGGACCCCGCACAAGGTAAAACTCGGCGTCTCGGGATGCCCGCGCAACTGTGCCGAAGCGACGATCAAGGACATCGGCATTATCTGTGTCGAGAGCGGCTATGACATTCACGTCGCCGGCGCCGCCGGGATCCACGTCAAGGAAACCACCGTCCTCGGCCACGTGGACAACGAAGCCGACGTGCTCGAATACACCGCCGCCGTGGTCCAGTTGTATCGCGAACAGGCGCATTACCTCGACCGCATCCATAGCTGGATCGCGCGCGTCGGGCTGGCGTCCGTACAGGAGCAGGTCGTTGCGGATGCCGCGCGGCGACGCGAACTCTACGAGCGGTTCACGAACGCACAGCGTTACTCACAACATGACCCGTGGGCGGCCCGCGCACACGGCAGGGAAATCAATGAATTCCGTCCGTTAACCCGCATCGCGCGGCGCGAGGTTGCCTTACCATGAACGAACCCGGAAATTGGCTCGATATCGGCTTTGTGCGCGACATTCCGCGCCGCGGCTCGCGTCAGATTACAACCCCGTGGATGCCCGTGGCCGTGTTTCGCACGCTCGATGATCGCATCTTCGCAATCGAGGATCGCTGTCCGCATAACGGCGGCCCGCTGAGTCAGGGCATCGTGCACGGCACGGCCGTCACGTGTCCGCTGCACAACTGGGTGATCGGTCTCGAGACGGGTTCGGCTCAGGGTGCGGATCACGGCTGCGTGCGCACGCTGGCGATCCGCAACGTTGAGGGTCGCCTCTATCTGGGGCTTCCCGAGGCGGCCGATAACGCCGCATGAGTACACCACAACAACACGAGGCGGGAACAGCCGTACGTTCGACGTGCGCGTACTGCGGGGTTGGCTGCGGGGTTGTTGTCGAACGCGAACCCGACGGTCATTTCGCCGTCAGCGGTGACCCCGCGCACCCCGCGAACTTCGGCCGCCTGTGCGCGAAAGGCGCGGCGCTCGGCGACACGCTCAGCACGGACGGCCGCCTGCACCATCCCGAAATCGATGGCCAGCGCGTGGACTGGACGCGCGCGATAGCGACCGTGGCGGAACGCTTCGGCGAGGTGATCGGACGGTTCGGACCCGATGCCGTCGGCTTCTACGTGTCGGGCCAGCTACTGACCGAAGACTACTACGTCGCGAACAAACTGATGAAAGGCTTCATCGGTTCGGCGAACATCGATACGAACAGTCGCTTGTGCATGGCGTCGTCGGTCGCCGGCCACAAACGTGCGTTCGGTGAAGACATCGTTCCCGGTACCTACGCCGACCTCGAACAGGCCGAACTCGTGATACTCGTTGGTTCCAATCTCGCCTGGTGTCATCCCGTGCTGCACCAGCGCCTGCTCGCGGCACGTGCCGCGAACGGTACCCGTATCGTCGTTATCGACCCGCGGGCGACCGCGACAGTTGCGGAATGCGATCTGCATCTCGCGCTCACACCCGGCAGCGACGTGGCGTTGTTCAACGGTCTGTTGCGACACCTGCTCGCAAGCGATGTCTGCGATCCCGCAACGCTCGAGCGCACGACGAACAACTTCGCCGCCACGGCGTCGATGGTTGCACGCTACGATGTCGACCATGTGCGGCGGATCACGGGCCTGTCCGCGGCGGCGATCGCGCAATTCTATGCCATGTTCAGCGGCACGCCGCGCGTCGTTACCGTTTACTCGCAAGGCGTAAACCAATCGATCGCCGGCACCGACAAGGTCAATGCGATCATCAATTGTCATCTCGCGACGGGTCGCATCGGCATCCCCGGTGCCGGCCCGCTGTCGGTCACGGGGCAACCGAACGCGATGGGCGGACGCGAAACCGGCGGCCTGGCGAATACGCTCGCCTCGCACATCGAATTCGACGACGACACCGGCGTGCAGGCGCTCGCGGATTTCTGGGGCACGCCGCGGCTTGCCCGTAAACCGGGCCTCAAAGCGGTCGAACTGTTCGACGCCGTCGCCGACGGCCGCATCAAGGCGCTGTGGATAATGGCGACTAACCCCGCCGTCAGCTTGCCGGACAGCACCCGCGTACGCGCGGCGCTCGCGGCGTGCCCGTTTCTCGTCGTCTCCGACGTCGTGCGGCAAACCGATACCGCGGCTTACGCCCACGTGCTGTTGCCGGCAGCCGGATGGGGCGAGAAGGACGGTACCGTGACGAATTCGGAACGGCGTATCTCGCGGCAACGCGCGTTCAAACCTGCACCCGGTGAGGCGCGGCCGGACTGGTGGATTATCAACCGCGTAGGCCAGGCAATGGGCTACTCCGACGCGTTCGATTTCCGCAATCCGGCGGATATTTTTCGCGAGTACGCGCGCTCGACGACGCTTCCCGGCACGCGGCCCCGCCTGCTCAATCTGGGCGCACTGGGCAATATCCGCTCGCACAGCTACGACATGCTCATGCCGTTCCAGTGGCCCTGCCCGGACAATGCGTCGCCGCCGCGACAGCACCGCTTGTGCGGCGACGGTGTGTTTCCATCCGCTGATGGCAAGGCGAGCTTCATCGCTGCCGAATGGCAGGGGCCGGCGACCGTGCCGAACGACACCTTTCCATTACGACTCACGAGCGGCCGGATCCGGGATCAGTGGCACACAATGACCCGCAGCGGTCTCGCGCCCCGCCTCGCCGCGCATATCGCGGAACCGTATGTCGAGATCCATCCGGAAACGGCAGCGCGCCTCGGCATCGCCGCGGCCGAGATCGTCGCGCTCGACAGCACTACCGGGGGTGCGACCGTGCGCGCACTGATTACCGGGCGTGTCGCACAGGATATGGTGTTCGTACCCATGCACTGGTCGGATCAAAACACGGCGAATGGTCTCATCAACCGACTGTTCCCGGCGCACTGTGATCCGGTGTCCGGACAACCGGAGCTGAAGCACAGCGCCGTGTCGCTGACCCGGGTGCCGGTTGTCTGGTACGGCTTCGCGGTCACGCGCGAGCGTCCGGTGGATCCGGGCACAGCGTATTGGGCCAGCATGCGAGCCGCGCAGGGCTGGCGTACGGAACTCGGATCAACGGCCCCGGAAACGGACTTCGAGAACCTGTTCCGTGATTTGTGTGGGCCGCTGCCCGCCACGGCGGAAATCACGGCGTACCGCGATCCGGCCCGCGGGCATTACCGCGCCGTCGCGATAGCCGACGGGCATCTCCTTGGCCTGCTGTACGTGGCGCCCGAGCCGGTGGCGGTGGCACGAACCTGGGCGGTTGGGCTGCTCGACGAGTCACTCGTGCCCGGGCGCGAGTGGTGCGTACTGGCCGGATCGGCGGCGACGGGAGATCGCGATGAGGGTGCGTTGATTTGTAGTTGCAATGCTGTCGGGATGCAGAAAATCGCCCGCGCGGTCCGCGCCGGCCACGAGACTGTCGAAGGCGTCGGACGGGAAACCCGGGCCGGCATGAACTGCGGCTCCTGCCGCATGGAAATTCGCACCATCATCGAATCGATACTCGCTGTCCCGGCACGCTGACCGCGACGGCGCGTGCAAACCGGGCGGCCGCGAGAGCTGGCGCGCTTGCACGATCGGCGATGTCACTCGACAATGCCCCTCCACGCAGCCCGCCATCCCACCACGGAAGGATTTCTCTTGAGACATTACCTGTGCGCCATCATCGTGACGATGGCATCGTTCGCCGTCCCGACAGCCGCGTCCGCCAACGAGGAAGAAAGCGGCTTGTGGACATCGGCGACCGTGGCGAAACGCTTCACCGAAGACGTTTCCGCCGACCTTACGGTGCAATTACGCTTCGATGACGACATCGATCGCCTTGAGCGGACGCTATTGCGACCCGCCGTGTCCTATCATTTCGCACCGCGCCAGGCGCTGACGTTCGGCTACGATGCGCACTTCATCCACGCGCCGGGCGATCTCGTCGAACAACGCCTGTGGCAGCAGTACCAGGTGTCACATGATTTCGCGCCGATCGTCGCAACCTTGCGGGTGCGTCTAGAGGAACGGTTTATCGATCATATCGATGGCGTGCCGGTGCGCGTGCGGCTGAAAGCGGGCGCGGATCTGCCGTTCGCAAACTCGCCGTGGCGCTTTATGCTCGCGAACGAGGCTTTCATCGGCCTGAACGACACCGCGCGCAGCCAGCGGGACGGTTTTCACGAAAACCGCGCGTTCATCGGCTTTGCTCGTGCGCTGTCGCCCGAACTCAACGGACAGATCGGTTACCAGAACCAGTTCTTCGACAACCGCGCGCGCGACCGCATGATCCATCAGCTGTTCATCGGGGTCGCGCTGAAATTGCCGTAAGCGTCCCGTCTTCGGCACCGCTTGCCGGATCCGGGCGGGGAATTCAGCGCCGGGAGCTCATAACGATGCGAGTGCCGGCATCACCTCGTCGCGCATCAACGCAACGGATTCCAGTGACTGCTCCACCGGTAAATTACCGAACGCGAGCCGGCATAACAGGTAGTTGATGCCTGAGGTCTCGATCTCGACGGCCAGCCTGTCGCGCACCTCGGCCGCCGTACCGACGATGCAATGTCCTTCAGCGCGGGCATCGGAAAAGTTTTCCGGGAAGCTGATCGGGATCGGGATGTTATGTACGCGCCACAGATGCAACAGGCTGTTGAACCACTGCTCGTAAGCCGGCGCGGCGCTCGCGATGGCCGCGTCCTCCGATTCCGCGATCACGATATGCCGACTCATGCCAACCTTCGGCAAAGGCTCATTGCCGTGATCGCACTTCGCCCACTCATCGCGAAATTGATCCGTGACTTTGCGTACGGTTGTCGCGAGGCCGTTCGTGACGATGTTCATTTTGCGCGCGGCGGCCCACGGCGTGCGTTCCGGTGGTCCGATCCCGTACCACAGCGGCGGATGTGGCTGCTGCACCGGCGCCACTTCGAGCGGTACGTTGTCAAACGAAAAATGCCTGCCCTGAAAATTGATCCGCTCCTGTGACAGGCTCGCAAGGATGATTTCGCTCACTTCCTCGTAGATCGCACGCGACTCCTCGCCAACGCCGTAGAAGCCCATTTCGATCGGCGATACGCCGCGGCCGATGCCGAGCTCAAGGCGACCGCCGCTCAGTTGGTCAAGCATGCAAATCTCCTCGATTGCACGCAAGGGATGGTAGATGCTGAGCGTATAAACCATGGGTCCGAAACGCAGCGTCCGGCTGTGCTCGCACACGGCAGCCAGAAACACGCTCGGACTCGAGGCGAGGCCGAGCGGTGTGCCGTGATGTTCCGCGAGGTGATAGGCGTAGAATCCCGCCTCGTCATAGGCCTCGATCAGTTTCAGCCGATCGCGATACTGGCGCGCCATGGGCACACCGCTTTTGTCCATGTGGTCGAAAATGCCGAATAGCATCGATTATGTCCTCAAGGTTTAGTCGCGTATCAGTCGCGATGTGTTTGCGCTTCGCGCGGGCCGGACGGCGTTACGATCACAACGCGCGAGCAGGCGCCGTTGTCGCGAGGGCGCCCGCGCCGTAAGTATCCGTAAATGCAAACGCCGCGAGCGGCCGACGGTTAAGCCGGCGTGGAAACGGCCGCGCCGGCCAGCCCAGTGTCACCATCGCCGCCGTCGCAATGTCGTCCGGGATATCGAGCAGATCTTTTACGGCCGGCTCCGCCGCACACAACAACGTCGTCAGCGCGGTGCCGAGTCCCGCCGCGCGTGCCGCGAGCAACACGTTCTGCACCGCGGGATAGATCGAAGCACCGCCAACCACGCTCAGGCGATCGAGTGCCGCGTCGGTGGGCTCAACGTCAGCGAGGCGCGCGCAGACGATGAGCATGACCGGTACTTGCTCGAGATGATTCGCGAAGTGATCGGCGTCGACAAGGAGTTGCGGACGCGCAGCGTAATTTTTCTCACCGACATTAAGCGCGGCGAGGAAATCGTTCCATAGCGGCAGATACAACGCCTTGAGGCGGCGCTTTTTCTCGCGGTCGCGCACGGCGACGAATCGCAGCGGTTGACGATTACCTCCGCTTGGCGCCCAACGGGCGCAATCCAGTACCCGGACCAGCACGTCGTCATCAACCGCATCATTGCGGTAATACCGGCACGTGCCGTTCGTTCGCATGATGTCTTCGAGCGTCATGAATATTCCCCCGCAGAACCGACAGTTTACGTCAGCTGTGCCGGCGATCCATCGGCCTCACGAGCGGCCCACCGACATCATCGATGCGCGTTGTTTTGCCACATCCGGTCGGATGCACACGCGCCCGAAGCGGTGAGACCGATTAACGGCCGACTCCCACGGCGACCCGGACTACCGCAGGGGTCGTCGGGATTTCGTTGATGCGAATGGCACGCTTTACACGGCAGTACCGACCAGCGCGCCGATCGCCGCCGTCGCCGCAATCGCGAGTGCGCCCCACAGCATCACGCGGGCTGCCGCGCGCACGGGTTTGGCCCCACCCACCCGCGCGGCGATCGAGCCGAGCACACCAAGACTCACGAGTGCGGTTATTGAAACCACGGGGATGACGTGCGCGAGCGGTGTGATCGCAACGGCCGTCAGTGGCAGCAGTGCGCCGATCGAAAATGTCGCCGCCGAGGTCAATGCTGCCTGTAGCGGACGTGTGTTTACGGTTTCCGAAATGCCGAGTTCATCACGCGCGTGGGCGGCGAGATCATCATGAGCCATCAACTGCGCCGCGACCTCCTGTGCCAGACCGGCTTCAACCCCGCGCTGTGCATAAATCCCGGCGAGTTCCGCGAGTTCTTCTTCCGGCGCTTGCGCGAGCGCCTCGCGCTCCTTCGCGAGATCGGCCTGCTCGGTATCGAACTGGGAGCTGACGGAAACATATTCGCCCGCGGCCATCGACATCGCGCCGGCGACGAGTCCCGCAGCGCCCGCGATCAGGATACTGTGGTGTCCGGAAGCGGCCGCGGCAACACCGACGATCAGGCTCGCGGTGGAGACAATGCCGTCGTTCGCCCCGAGTACGGCCGCGCGCAACCAGCCGATGCGGTGGATGTAATGATGTTCGCTGCTGTCGCCGGCGGTCTGGAAGCCGCCATGTTGGTGTTGGGGATCCTGCGTCATGGTTCGCATTATGTCCCGAGAACGGTGGACGAGGGACGGCGGCGGGCGCGGCGGTCCTGGCGCCCCCGATTCAACCAGCAAATCCACAACTGCCGGCGGGCTGCCCGTCGCAGACGTTTCGCAGATGCAAGACAAGCCCGCGAGAAGATGGACGCGCATGCGGAGGATTTACTTAAGCGCTGCGCCGGCGCGAAACGCCAGTGGCCGATCCCCGACACCGGGGTTGTGCGCGACCTGCGCCGGTTCAAGGCACCGACGCTTGTCGTCACGGGCGGCAAGGATGTCGTGGTACCGGCGGCGCATGGCGCGGCGGGGCAAGGCCACATCGATGGCGCAGGTCCCGCCACGCTCGCGGGCGTCAGACGCATCGCCGCGTTCGATCAGAGCGCAGCGTTTGCGCGCCTCGTGGCGGGCTTTCTCGCCGGTGTAGCGCTCGCAGCGGTGGCTTGAGAAGGACCGGGGACGCATTGAGTCGCTCAATGCGTCCCCGCGCGGTCACCGATCGGCGAACGCCGGCATGACCTCGCGCGCGAACAGCGCGTTCGAACGTGAACTCAATTTCGGATCGATACCGGCCGGATGGCTCGACTGGATGAAATCCGTGCACTTGTAGTCCTTGCAGAAGCGGTCGAGTTGCTCGCCCACCTGGTCCGGTGTCCCCACGAACAGCGCCGTACCGGCGAGTGGCGAGGTGCGGATTTCTTCGGGCTTGCTGAACGGCAACGGCTGATCATCACCTTCCACGTCCGCAGCTTCCGCGAGGACGCGTTCGTAGTAACCGAACACATGCGCGAAATGTTCCTGGCATTCCTCCCACGCCTGATCCTCGGACGGTGCGCAATACACCATGCGTAACTGGGCGATCCGGAATGCATCCGGATCGCGGCCACAGTCCCGCAGGGCATCGAGGTAAGCCGGCGCCGGATCGGGCCCGAGCGTAGTCAGCAGGTTCGCGCCAAGTTCGGCCGCGCGTCGGATCGCCTTCGGGCCGCGCGCGCCAATCCATAGCGGCGGATGCGGCTGCTGCACGGGCTTCGGCGCCAGCGTCATGTTCGACACGCTCGTGAAGCGGCCGTCATAGGTGACGTTGTCTTCTGTAAACAGGCGCTGCATCAAGTCGATGCCTTCGACAAGACGCGGTGCGCGCTCGCTGCGATCGATTTTGAATGCATTGAACTCATCGTGCGTGTAGCCCTGACCAACCCCGATATCAAAGCGTCCGTTAGACAGGATGTCGGCCAAAGCGATGTCCTCAGCCGCGCGCACCGGGTGAATGAACGGCAACAGGAGGACGAACGTGCCGATCCGGATCCGGGTCGTCACGGCTGCGATCGCGGCGGCCATCGACAGCGAGGCAGGGTTGTAGGCGTCCTCGGTGAAATGGTGTTCGGTCAGCCAGATATGCTCGTAGCCGAGTTCTTCCGCCTCGATCATCTGATCGAGCATGGCGCGATAAAACAGCGGCGGCGACATGTGCCATCGTTGCGGATTGCGGAAGTCGTACATGATCCCGAATTTCATCTTGTTCTCCTTGTCCTCGAGCTTGTGGTGTGTTGGATTGTCGGTCGAGCGGGGATGGCATTTTCTTATTGTTGGCGCATCGATCAGATCCGGCGCCACTGTAACAACCCGGCCTGTTCGAGTGTACCCGATGGCGACCCGCCTTCGGACTCGCGGCGGCGCAATTTTTTTCGCTTCCGCTTCACGCCGCGGCTGCGTGAGGCCGACGTCGCTCGGGCCGATGCTATCATCAGGACTCCGAGGTATTGAGCACGACGATGTCCGACGCACCCGCTTACGAAATCGACGTGGCCGCGTTCTGGTCCGATCCGTATCCCGACCTCGCGCGCATGCGCGAACACATGCCCATCTGCCAGGTGCCACAACTCGGCGCGACCCTGCTCACCCGGCATGCCGCGATTTTTGTTAACGAGAAAAAGACCGACATCTTTTCCTCGTGGCAACCCGCCGGTTTGATGACAACGCTGATGGGCGAGAACCTGATGCGCAAGGACGGCGCGGCGCACCAGACGGAGCGCAAGGCAATCTTTCCCGCGGTGTCGCCACGCACGGTCAGGGAGGTGTGGCTGGCGCAGTTCCGGGCGGATGCCGATCGCCTGCTCTCGACGCTTGCACCGCGCGGCCGGGCCGATTTGCTGAACGAGTTCGCGATGCTGCTGTCGGGCGATGCGCTGCGCGCAATCACGGGATTGACGAACATGGCGCCGGAAGAAATGAACCGGGTCAGTCAGGGCATGATCGACGGCTGCGCCAACTACACCGGCGATCCCGCAATCGAGGCGAACTGTCACGACTGCACGGCGTCCATCGACCGCCATATCGATGAGATACTGCCGCAGCTCGCGGCCAGCCCCAATCATTCACTGCTGTCGGTACAACTCGCCGCGGGTCTCGATGACGCGCAGATCCGCGCGAACATAAAACTCGCCATTTCCGGCGGTCAGAACGAACCGCGCGATGCGATCGCCGGCGCCGCCTGGGCCTTGCTCACGCATCCCGACGAACTCGCGAAAATCCACGCCGGAACCGCAAGCTGGTTACAGGCGTTCGAGGAATACGCGCGCTGGATTTCACCCATCGGCATGTCGCCGCGCCGGGTCGCGCAGAATTACGCACTCAACGGCGTGCGTTTGGAACCGGAAGACCGGGTATTTCTCATGTTCAGCTCGGGAAACCGCGATGAAGACGTATTCGAGGACGCCCACCGCTTCGATGTCATGCGTAATACCGCAACGTCGCTCGCGTTCGGCGCCGGTCCGCATTTCTGCGCCGGCGCCTGGGCGTCGCGCGCCTTGATCGCGGACGTGGCGCTGCCCGCGCTCTTCTCACGTCTGCCGAATTTGCGCCTCGAAGAACCCGCGGCCGTGCGGTTTGGCGGCTGGGCGTTCCGGGGGCCGTTGAACCTGCCGTGTGCGTGGGACGTCTGAGCCCGGGGTCCCGTCCCTCATGATTTTTCTGCCGGCGTTACTGTTGCATGCAGACAGCGACGCTCTAATGGTGAATGGAAGCAGCGCACGAAGACAGCGACTAACAGCTCGCATCAACAGCGTGATCCGGAATTGAATCGGGTTCATAAAACAACCGGACACCGCCGTAACGTACCGGCGCAGGGCAAAGCCCGGCGACCACAAAGAAAACTCTGAACGGAGGTTCGAGGACGATGAATGATTATGTTGATGAAACGGTCGCGAACATCGACCGCGGCGAATTGCCGCAGTGGATCTCCGATCATGTGCAGGCCTACCAGGCGTCCGGCGGCGCACAGGGCCATTACTGGGACGCCACCGCGGTGGGTGGCTCCGGCCCGGTGCCGTGCCTGCTGCTGACGACCGTCGGGCGACGTTCCGGCAAAGCAACAACCCATCCGCTCGTCTACGGCAGGGACGGCGACCGCTACGTCATTGTTGGCTCGAAAGGCGGTGCGGATAGCCACCCGCAGTGGTATTTCAATCTGCTTGCGGCGCCCACGGTCGACGTCCAGGTTGGCCCCGCGCGGTTCACCGCTACCGCGACGCTCACGGCGGGTGACGAACGCCGGCGCCTGTGGTCGCTGATGGCGCGCGTGTGCCCGCCGTACGAAGAGTATCAGGCAAAAACGCAGCGCGAGATCCCGGTTTTTGTGCTGCAGCAACACCACAATGATTGACGACGGCAGGCAAAACGCTCTACCGTAGCAGTCACTACATTGCGTTGAAGGAGAATCCAGCATGTCCAGCGCCGCCGCACGGATCCACAACGACCAGAACCCGGCCTTTCGCTTTGATTCCTCGACTGTGGAATGGGGCGACTTTTTTACCGACGGTACGTTCTACCGGATCCTGAATGTTGATCTGGCCGCCGGCACCGCGGACATGATTGTCAAGTTCGAACCGAACAGCCAGTGCATGTACCACCGCCACGCCGCGACCACACAGACGCTCGTACTGCAGGGCGAACTCCGCGTCCGCGAACAGCTTGACGGCAAGGAAGTGATCAAGGTGAAACCGGCCGGCAGTTTTTCGGTTGGCGGCGAAGGCGAGATCCACATCGAGGGCAGCGGCGAGGAGGAAGCGATCATCTTCTTCGGCATGCGCACCGATACCGATGTGATCTATGAACTATTGAATGAAGACCTGAGTTTGCGGCGCGCGGTTACCGTGGCGGACTTCGATCGTGACTGGCGCGAACGCTGGCCGGCAGACACCGCACAAAGCTGAGGGACCTCCACCGGCAGGAATTCGCGTACGCGGATTCCTGCACCTCGGTGCCGGCGCCCAGCCACCCCGCCCGTACCAGCGCCGGCCCTTGCGTCCATCCGCGGTAACCACGTAAACGGCAGGAGATTCCAACCATGACCATCCCGGGCGCGCGCCGCGCAATCCTGCTCTCGATAACCGTGTTCGCCATTGCCGGGGAGAGTCGCGCCGCGGAACAAAGCCCGGATTCCGGCCTCCCCGAGCACAGCGCCGGCGGCGAATGGCCGAGTTACAACAAGACACTGGACGGACAGCGCTGGTCGCCGCTGACGCAGATCAACACGGCCAATGCAGGTGAACTCGGCGAGGTATGCCGGTACAAGGTGGCGGATAACGGCTCGTTCCAGGCCGGCCCCATCGTCATCGACAACGTCATGTACCTGACCACCGCCACCGATACGCTGGCGATGGATCCGACAAACTGCAAAGTGCTGTGGCGCCATCGGCACCGACGCGATCGCGCGGCGCCGTTTCCGGTCAACCGCGGCGTCGCCTACTACGCCGGTCGCCTGTTTCGGGGCACGGACGACGGCCAGGTAATCGCGCTCGATGCCCGCAGTGGTGATGAGTTGTGGGCGAACACGGTGGGCAATCCGGGCGAGGGCGAGATTGTGACCGGCGCCCCGATCGCGTGGAACGGAATCCTCATCGTTGGCACCGCGGTGTCGGAGTTCGGCGTACGCGGGCGTGTCATTGCCTACGACACGATGACCGGACGCGAGCTGTGGCGTTTCCACACGGTGCCGGCGCCGGGCGAGCCGAACGCCGACACATGGCGTAACACGATCTGGAACGACACCGGCGGTGGGGGTGGCGGTACGTGGTCGCACTTCGCCCTCGATCCGTCGACGGCCGAGGTGTTCATCCCGGTCGCAAACCCGATCCCGGATTTCGTCCCCGCCGAACGTCCCGGCGACAATTTGTATACGAACTCCGTACTCGTGCTCGATGCACTGAGCGGCGAGCTCAAATGGTGGTACCAGCTCGCGCCCAACGACGGCCTCGATCATGATCTTGCCGCCGCGCCCGTGCTTTACCGTGACAGTAACAACGAACAACGCATGGCAGCGGCCGGCAAAGATGGCTACCTGCACATTGTCGATCGGCGCACGCACGAGCTCGTGGCGAAAACCGCCGTCACGACGGTGGATGAACCCGTCGTCACTCCCACTCCGGAAGGCGTGAAAGCCTGCCCGGGACCCGCGGGCGGCGTGGAATGGAATGGTCCCGCCTACGACCCTGAGCTGAATCGCCTCATCGTCGGCGCGCTGGACTACTGCGCGATCTTCATCAGCGAACCGGGCACCTCGAAACCACAAGCGGGCGGCTATCTGATGGGCGGTCGCTGGTCCGGCATTGGTGAACCGCGTGGCTGGATCTATTCACTCGACGCCGACAACGGCGCCGTAAAATGGCGCTACCACGCAGAGGAAGCTGTAGTCGGTGCGATCACGCCCACCGCCGGCGGGGTGGTGTTCGGCGGCGATAACGCCGGCGCGTTTTTCGTCTTCGACAGCGCGAACGGCGACATCCTGAAACGGATCGAAACCGGTGGCTCACTGTCCGGCGGCGTGATCACCTACGAGGTGCGCGGCAAACAGTACGTCGCGATCACCTCGGGGAATATTTCGCGTTCACTGTTCGGTGCCACCGGCAGGCCGCATGTCGTGATCATGGCGCTGCCCGATGCGGTAATCGCGGCGCGGAACTCAAGCCAGGCTTCGCGCATCGATGCCGGGCGCACGGCTTACCTCACGTCCTGCGCCGTTTGTCACGGGGCGGACGGCAACGCCTGGCACCCGATCGAATTACGTTCAGTGAAAACGCGCATGGATCGGGCGCAACTCGTCGAGTTCATCAAGAATCCGCGAGCACCGATGCCGCGGGTGTTTCCGCAGCCGCTCAGCCGCGAGGAAGAACAACACATTCAGGACATCGCAGATTTCATGATGCAATGGTAATGATCCACCACCGCTAAGGAGTATCCATCGTGTTCAAAGTAATGGTAATGATCAAACGCAAGCCCGGCATGAGCATGGAGGATTTCATCAACTACTACGAAGGTAACCATGCGCCGCTCGGCGCGAGCAAAGTGCCAAACCTGAAACGTTACGTGCGTCATTTCATCCGGCCGTACGGCAACGAGGTCTACGGCGCGGACGCCGAGCCGCCTTACGATGTGCTCACGGAAATCTGGTTCGATGACGAAGCGGATTTCGAACGCGGCATGGCTTACCTGACGGAGCCCGAGACCGCCGCCATCATCGGCGCCGATGAAGAGAAGCTGTTCGACAAATCATCGATCCGGTTCATGTTGATGGAAGATCACGAAACGGATCTCGGTGCGCTCCGCGCGGGATGAACGTCGGCCGCTCTGCCCGCAACACGCTCAGGTTTCGTCGTACATGACGTGTTCTTGTGCAATGAACGACAAACAGCCATCGAGATCGATGAATCTGCGCTCATCCGGTTTAATCTTCTCGAGATAAACCGGCTCGCTCAGCGCAGCCTGCATCGATTCCCGGCTGTCGAACCAGATTTCGCCGACGCCGTCATAGTCACTGATATCACCAAACAGCGATCCGGCTTCAGCTTTGCCAGGGGCGCTGTGGTGCTGTACGTACTTGCGCACGTGGCGCATAAATTCCGGCACGCTTTTGACGAGCGGCGCGTGTTTATCGTGCCAGTAACGGGTGAACTCTTCGCGCGTGAGGTGCCCGGCGCGGCGAACGAAAACTATCATCGTAATCATCGGTACTTTCTCCTGACTAAACCGCCCGCTAACGGGCGGGAATTAAACTCGGAAACGAAAAGCGGCAGACCTTTCCGTATCCGCCCCGGTTCAGGCGCTGCAATTGGACGATTGCGTGTGCCAATGCATCGGCAGATCGTTTATCCTTCCGGCTCACCTTCCACGCTGTGAATCACCTTACGCAAGCCACCGTGTCGTCGACGAATTCCAGCCTCCGTGAGCATCGGCGCGACGCCGTACTTGAATCCATAGTCGACTATATGCTCGCCGAGGGCCTGAGTAACACAAGCCTGCGCTCGCTGGCGGCCGCCGCGGACACGAGCGACCGCATGCTGCTGTATTATTTCGCCGACAAGAACGATCTGATGGTGTCGGCTTTCGAGTGCTTCGTGCAGCGGCTGTCCGCGCGACTGAGCGAAATGCTGCCGACCGGCCGGCAACCCTTTGATCTGTTGCTCGCCCGCATGTGGAACCTGTTGAAAGCACCCGAATACGAACCGTACCTGCGGATCTGGTATGACGCACTCGGACATGCATCGCAGGGCGAAGAGCTTTACCGCTCGATGACGAACCGGGTGGTGAATGTCTGGCTCGAGTACTTCGAAGCGCGTCTTGATGCGCCGGCGCGCGTGCGCCGCGACCAGGTGGCCGCGCTCGTCGCCGCTGCGTGTGGCCTCGTGATGATGCGTTACATCGGTCGCGCGGACGAGGCGGACGTCGCCGCGAAAGTGCTGTCGAGCAAGGTCCGGGAATCGCGGCGGCCGCATTCGCCCAAGCGCGGCAAGCAAGCCTAGTCCCTGCTTAATCGGGGCCGTAGGTCGCCATCGCGCGCGCCTGTTCGGCCGGGACGTGATAGTCGGGAAACAGCGCCGTCGAGGGTGCATAGGCTCTTAACACTTCCCGCGCCACCGTCACTTTGTGTACTTCCGTCGGGCCGTCCGCGAGCCCGACGTGAAACGAATGCATCACCCAGTCCGCGAACGGCATTTCCGTCGAAATCCCGAGCGATCCATGCAGATGCAAGGCGCGGGCAGCAATATCATGGAGTACCTGCGGCATCGTAGCTTTCACCGCCGCAATATTCCGCCGGATCTCCCGTTCGTCCTTGCGCTGATCAATCATCCACGCCGTTTCGAGGACGAGTAAGCGGAACTGGCGCAGTTGCACCCACGAATCAGCGATTTTTTCCTGCACCATCTGTTTAGCCGCGAGGGGTTCCCCCTTCGTCACGCGCGACAAGGCTCGCTCGCACATCATGTCGAGCGCGCGCTGAGCCTGCGCGATCGTGCGCATGGCGTGATGCAGTCGCCCGCCGCCGAGCCGAACCTGTGCGACGACGAACGCGTCCCCACGCTCGCCGAGCATATTCTCCACGGGCACGCGAACATCGGTGTAACGCATGTACGCGTGCGTCGCTTCGGGCTCGCCGTAAGTTTCGAGATCGCGCACGATCTCGACGCCCGGGGTCGCGGCCGGGACAATGAACATCGACATCCGGCGATGCGGTTTCGCGTCCGGATCGGTCACGGCCATGACAATGAAAAACGCCGCAAAGCGTGCGTTCGACGAGAACCATTTTTCGCCGTCGATAACCCATTCATCACCCTCGCGGCGCGCGCTCGTGGTGAACACGAGCGGGTCCGCACCGCCGTGCGGCTCGGTCATGGAAAAACACGAGACGATTTCGTTGTCGAGCAAGGGCTGGAGAAATTGTGCTTTCTGCGCCTGGCTACCGTAGTGCGCGAGGATTTCCGCGTTACCCGTGTCCGGCGCTTGCGATCCGAACACGATAGGACCGAAACGCGCGCTGCCGAACTTTTCATTCATCAGCGCGAGTTTCAATTGGCCGTAGCCCTTTCCACCGAGATGCGGCCCGAGGTGACAGGCCCACAGATCGCGATCCTTGACGGTCTCTTGCAACGGCCGCACAAGGCGGACGAACTCCGGGTCGTGGATATTCCACTGGCTGCCGAAAATGTGATCGAGCGGCCGCACCTCACGCTCGACGAAATCCTCAATCCAGTCGAGTTGCCGCTGGAATTCCGGGTCGGTTTCAAACGCCCACATGATATTTCCGCCTGGCAGTACGGAAAGCGTCCGGGCGAAGCGCACCGGCGCGCGTGCTCACGATGCTTGCGCCTTCAGCAGGGCGTCAGGTACAACCGGCTCGCTGCCCTTGAAGCGGGGCATCACTTCCTCGGCGAACAGGCGCATGGAGTCGCGCACATGCGCGTCGTCGAGGCCGCCCACCTGCATCCACAGGATCACTTCCTGTTGCCCCATATCGCGGCGTACTTCGTCCATGCGTGACGCCGCGAATTCCGGCGTGCCAAGGATCAGGTTACCGATGTCGTTCAGCGTCTCCACCGGGAAGCCGCCAGCCTCATGGTACGCGTCCGCCGCGGCGGCGAACGCTTCATAGGATGTCGGCGCTTCGGCGCCCTGCGGCACGAGTGCGAGCAGCGTATCGAAGTACCACTTCAGCGCATCCGCCGAACGCTGCTTGCCTTCGTCGAACGTGTTCGCTACATGGGTGATCCACAGTAGCGGGAAATCGAGATCCTGCGGACGATGCCCCTGCGACATGAGCGCGCGCTTCGCGTCGAGGCAGAACGTCTTGAGTTCGACGAGCGGCATCAGGGTCGCGGCCTGGATGATGTTCAGATCCTTGTCCGCGACCATTTTGAACGTACCGGGACTGATCGCCGCGACATGAATCGGCACCGGCTGCTGGATCGGACGCGGATGACACTGCACATCGTCGAGCTGCCAGTGCTTGCCTGCATACGAAAACGACTCGTTGCTCCACAGTCCGAGGATGATGTCGAGGGACTCCTGGAATAGTTCGCGACTATGGTCCTGGCGATCCGCAAGCCCCATGTTCTTGAATTCGAGCGGTTGATACGCGCGCCCGACCCCGAAATCCAGGCGGCCGTTACTGATCACATCGACCATGGCGAAATCTTCCGCCGTGCGTACCGGGTTATCGAACGGCAGTATCGTGACGGCGGTGCCGATGCGCATTTTCTCCGTGCGTTCGGCGATCGCCGCAGCGGCGACCGCAAGACGCGGCATCGTGCCGTACAGCGAGCCATGATGCTCGGCGAGCCAGACGCTGTCGTATCCGAGTTCCTCACCGTACTCAATCTGCCCCATCATGCGCGTCCATGCTTTGCGGTAGTCACCGTCGGGCGCTTCGAGAACATAGAACAATCCGAATTTCATGGGCCTGGCTCTCCTGTTATCGCGTGTTAAACCGCTGCGGGAAACGGTTCGTCGGGGGTTGGAAAGTGCTTCGATTCGCTGACGAAGCGTCGCAGAGAGCTAGAATGTAGCGAATGCTACATTTTCATGCAAGCGGCAAACGGACGCACGGGGACACCCTTTGGACTTACACGGCGCGCACAG
Source organism: Gammaproteobacteria bacterium (assembly GCA_965216305.1). Taxonomy (GTDB): domain Bacteria; phylum Pseudomonadota; class Gammaproteobacteria; genus UBA11873. The sequence goes on from OZ244144.1 coordinate 3,931,411, forward strand.
GAAAGCGCTTCAGACCAACGAGCCTGTTGTTCGATGTCCACTGCGGTTCCCCGGCGAGTTCGAACTTGAGGCCACAGTCGCGCAGCTCTTCGAACACAACTTTCAATTCAAGCCGCGCGAGCGACGAGCCGAGGCAAAAATGCACGCCGGCCCCAAAGCCGAGATGCGGGTTTGGCGAACGCGCAATGTCGAACTCGAACGGGCGCTCGAACACAAGCGCATCACGGTTCGCCGACATCTCCCAGAACGTGACCTTGTCGCCTTCCCGGATACGCTTGCCCTGGAATACAACATCGCACGTGGCGGTGCGGCGCTTGTAGCACGATGGGGTGGTCCAGCGGACGATCTCCTCGGCCGCGGTTTTTATCAATTCTGGTTGGGCGCGCAATTGTTCCCACGATGCGGGATGCTCGATGAGTGCGTACAAGCCGCCGCTGATTGAGCGCGTCGTCGTTTCCGCGCCGGCCGGGAACAGCAGGCCGAAAAATGAACGCAGTTCGTGATCCGACAGCGTGGATCCGTCGGCTTCGAACCGGGCGTGAACGATCGCGGAGAAAATATCGTCCTGTGGCAACGCTCGTTTCTTTTCGATCAAACCCTGCGCATAGCGTCGGATCTTTTTCGTATATTCGAGCGCGATCACGGCGTCCGACGGCGCCTCGATACCGCGATCGACCCAGTCCGTGAGCATCAGCCGGTCTTCCTCCGGCACGCCGAGTACGATGCAAATTGCCTGCGTAGGTATTTCCCGCGATACGCGCGCGGCGAAATCAAACTGCTCGCCGCGCTGAATTTCGCCGAGCATCGCTCGTGTACGACGCCGCAGTTCGTCTTCGAGCGCCGCGATTGCCTTTATCGTGAAGCCCTTGTTCACGATCGCCCTGAGGCGACGATGGTGGGGGTCGTCGGTCTGGTTCATGACGTTGCCTGCTGAGGTTTCGTCCTTGATCGTCGTTCCGCCAGCGCTGCGCGCGCCGCCCCTGTCCGAGGAATATGTCTTCGGATCCATGATCACAGCATCGACGTCGGCATGGCGGCTGATCACCCAGAATCCCTCGCCGTCCGGGGTCGCTTGTGTGGGCTCGTGCCAATACACAGGCTCATTCTCGCGTAGCCAGGTGAAAAATTCGTGCGGAAACCCTCGGGAAAAACTTTTACCGTCGGACAGATCTACGTACGGCTTGCTCATGCGGGTGCTCCGGTTCAGTTAACAGTCGCCTGCGCTTATCGCCAGCCGCACCGACGTGCGACTTCCTGGCCGTCGCACGGTTTTCCGACGCCGCGTGCTGCGTCGCAACGAACACGGCTGTCGCCGTTCACGCGCGCGATGATCATAGCGATATGTAGCGCCTACTACATTTGCTATTATAGGCGGGCCGTTTTCTGCTGCACAATTCGTGAAAACGAATCCCTTGAATATCATCCGGGAAGTACGCGTATGGTTGCAACACAATCCGCCGACAACAATCCTGACCGGATTCCCTCACCGGACTTCGATGCGATCATCATTGGCGCCGGCATCTCCGGCCTGTACCAGTTGCATCTGTTGCGCAAGCTCGGACTCAAGGTCCGCGTTTTCGAAGCCGGCGCCGGCGTCGGCGGCACCTGGTACTGGAATCGTTACCCCGGCGCCCGTTTCGATTCCGAGAGTTATACGTACGCCTACTCGTTTTCCAGGGAGTTACTCGACGAGTGGGCCTGGAAAGAACACTTCGCGCCGCAGCCCGAAACGCTCGGCTACCTCAACTTCGTCGCCGACCGCCTCGATCTGAACCGCGACATTGAATTCAACGCCCGCATCAAAAGCGCGACGTTCAGCGAACCGGGCAATTGCTGGGAAGTCGTCACGGAATCCGGCGACCGCGCCGTGGCGCAATTCCTGATCACGGCCGTGGGCGTGCTTTCGGCGCCCTATACACCGGAAATTCCCGGGCGCGAGACGTTCAGGGGCGCGAGTTGGCACACTGCGCGCTGGCCGCACGAGCCGGTGGATTTTCATGGCAAGCGGATCGGGGTGATCGGCTCCGGCGCCACCGCTGTCCAGCTGATCACGGAAGTCGCTAAAACAGCCGGCCACCTGACGGTATTTCAGCGTACGGCGAACTATTGCATTCCACTGAACAATCGCAAGATTACCGAAGACGAACAGACGACGTTGCGCGCCCGCTACGATCAGATGTTCGAGCAATGCCGCAATTCATTCGGCGCCTTCATTCACGATTTCGATCCCCGCTCCGCGTTCGACGTGAACGACGCGGAGCGCGAGGCAATTTACGAGCAACTGTACGCTGAACAGGGCTTTGGATTCTGGCTCGGTAACTTCCACGACATCATGACGGACGAAAACGCGAATGCGACGATTGCCGAATTCGTACGGCGCAAGATCCGCGAACGCGTTGTGGATCCTGAAGTCGCGGAAAAGCTGACGCCGCGCGATCATTGCTTCGGCACGAAGCGTGTGCCGCTGGAAAGCGGCTATTACGAAGTTTACAACCAGCCGAACGTTGCGCTCGTCGATCTGAAGGAAACTCCGATCAAGTGCATCACTGAAACGGGCGTTAAAACCGCTACCGGGGAATACGAATTCGACATCCTCATTTTCGCGACCGGCTTCGACGCCGTCACCGGCGCCCTTACCCGCATGGATATCCGGGGAGAAAGCGGGCAGTTGTTGCGGGACAAATGGCGGGACGGACCGTTAACGTACCTCGGGTTGCAGATTGCCGGTTTCCCGAACCTGTTTACCGTTGTTGGCGCACACAACGCCGCGAATTTTTGCAATGTGCCACGCTGTATCGAGCAGAACGTTGAATGGGTAAGCGACTGTATTGCGCACCTGCGCGAAAACGGGCTGCGGCGGATTGCGGCCACCGAAACGGCCGAACGCGAATGGCAGCAGCACTGTGAAGAAGTCGTTGCGGGTACGTTGTTTCCAACGGCGAATTCATGGTTTATGGGCGCGAACATCCCCGGCAAGAAGCGGATGTTTCTGGCCTACGGCGGAGGGCTTCCGCGCTATCGCGAGAAATGCGATGACGTCGCGGCTAACGGTTACAGCGGCTTCACGCTGGAATAACGCTGGCAGTTCGTCCAGTCACAACAAACGCCTATCGTTCAAGGAATTGCAGGAAACCGGAACATGAGTGACACAGGGTTTATCGGCACCGGCACGATCGGCGCCCCGATCGCGGCGCATCTGATCACGGCCGCGGGCGGGCTCAGCGTATTCGATACGAACGAGGACGCGATGCAGCCGCTCCTTGCGAAAGGTGCGCACCGCGCGGCTTCCATACAGGAACTGGCGGCGGAATGTTCAACGATCTTTTTATCGCTCCCTGGTCCGCCTCAGATCAAAGACGTCGTGCTCGGCGACAAAGGCCTGCTGGCGCACGCGGGTAAGCTCGCAACGATCGTGGACCTGTCGACGAACTCGATCGCACTCAATCGCGACATCAGCGCCAGGGCACTCGCTGCCGGCATTCACTACCTCGATGCACCGGTTTCCGGCGGCAAGGCCGGCGCGCGCGACGGGTCGCTCGCGATTATGGTCGGCGGCGACGAAAGCGCGTTCACCAACGCCAGGCCCCTGCTCGAACGCTTCGGCAGCAACATTTTTTACCTCGGTCCCGCCGGGTCGGGGACCATGGCGAAACTGATCAACAACCAGTTATTTCTCGCCGCGAGCGTGCTCGTGCAGGAAGGCTTCGTCATGGGCGCGAAAGCCGGTATGGATCCGAATGCGCTCAGCGAGGTGCTCAAGGCGAGTTCCGCCTCGGCGTTGATGCGCATCGCACCGATGGCGCTGTCCAGAAATTTCGATCTCGGCGTATTCGCACTGTCGATCGCGGCGAAGGATATCGGCGTCGCCATTGATTCCGCCGATGCGCTCGGCGCCGAGGTGCCGTTGGCGAAAGCGGCAGCGGAGATATATCAGCGGGCGATCGCCGATGGCTACGGACAGGAAGATTTTTACGCAACGTTGAAAGTGTTCGAAGCAAGCGCGGATGTCGTGACGCCATCGTTGGAGAAACCCGCGAAAATCAAACGCTAGAACACCGCGTGCGCAGCGGATTTCAGGCCGTCGCGATCCGCCTGTGACGCGCCGCCGCCGGATCGTCTGCCTGTTCTAACAGGCAATTGAAAACGCAGCGAACGACGACAGGTCGCGTTCCGCCGTAGCGACTACGGAATTACGCGAGGATTCTGTGCACCACCGGGACGCGGGATGTCGAGCGCAGTCGGTTATCAACCGCTTGCTAAGAGTCCTTTTTCCCATAAACCTCATCGAGATTCCGCAGCCCCGCTACGCCGGTCGGCCAGCCGCCGTAATGTGCGAGATGGAGCATAATCTCTTCAATTTTCTCGCGCGAGAAGCCGAGATTCTTCGCTCCGCGTAAATGCGTTTTCAGCTCGTTCTCGCGGCCGAGCACGGTGAGCGCCGCAATCGTGATCAACGAACGCTCTTCAATCGGCAGTCCCGGACGGCTCCAGATGTCGCCGAAAAGGTTCTCCACCGTAACCTGCATAAAATCGCTGTTGATCGCTGCGGGATCCGGGGCGCGGCCGAACAGCTTTTTCATCACTTCCAGACCTTTTTTCAATTTTGTATCGCTACTCATGTCGGTGCTCTCTTGTTGCTTGTGTTCTTGTTCAACGATTCTCGACCGGGTGGCGCTTCCCGTCCCTGCGCGTGAATCTTCCGGCCCGTGCTAAACGAGCTTCGATTCACGGGCCGCCCAGTATTGTTCCCTGAGTGCCTTTTTATACAGCTTGCCGGTAGGTAATCGCGGCAGTTCTTGCATAAAATCGATACTGCGCGGGCATTTCAGGTGCGCGAGTTCAGCGCGGCAAAATGCGATGAGTTCGTCCGCTAGTTGCGGGCTTGGGGCTTCGCCGGGCATCGGCTGGACGACGGCTTTGACTTCTTCACCGAGGTCTTCGTTCGGTACCCCGAATACGGCCGCGTCAGCAACCTTCGGATGGGTGATGAGCAGGTTTTCGCATTCCTGCGGGTAGATGTTCACGCCGCCGGAAATAATCATGAATGTTTTGCGATCGGTCAGATAAAGATACCCGTCCTCATCAAGATAACCCACGTCACCGACCGTACACAGCGAACCGTCGGGCGATCGCGATTCGCGTGAGCGGGCGCCATCCTTGTAATACTCGAACGCCGCACCACCTTTGAACCAGAGCGTGCCGGGTGTGCCAGCGGGGCACGCATTCATGTCGTCATCGAGAACCTCGAGTTCACCGAGCAGCACCTTGCCGACAGTGCCCGGATGGTTCAGCCAGTCGTGGCTGTCACAATAGGAGAAGCCCAGCCCCTCCGTCGCACCGTAATATTCGTGCACGATCGGGCCAAGCCAGTCGATCATCGCCTGTTTCACCGGCACGGGACACGGCGCTGCGGCGTGGACGACAAATTCAAGTGACGACAAATCGTACGCTTCGCGCACCGCTGCCGGCAACTTCAGCAGGCGGCTGAACATCGTCGGTACAAGCTGAGTATGCGTCACGTGAAACTCCTCGATCAGGGCGAGGAATTGCTCGGGATCGAAACGTTCCATAACGATGTTCATGCCCCCTGCGCGCACAACGAGATTCATCGCCGTATTCGGTGCCGAGTGGTACAGCGGCGCCGGGGACAGGTACACCATGCCCTCGCGACATTGCCACAAGCCACTGAGAAACGTGTGCACCTCGAGTTGTCCGCTGGGCGGGACGTCCGGCAGCGGCCGCAATATCCCTTTCGGCCGCCCCGTGGTGCCGGAGGAGTAAAGCATCGCCGCGCCGAGCCGCTCGTCGTCAATCGGCGTGCTCGGATAACACTCCAGGGTCGCGGCATAGTCCGCAACGTCCCGCTCGGTGTCACCGCCCCCAACCACGAGCGTCTGCTTTACCTTGGGACAGCGTTGTACCGCCGCGAGCGCGACGTCGCGCAGGGCGCGCGAGGTGATCAGAATTTCCGCATCGCAGTTATCAATAATGTAGGCGGCTTCGTCTGCGGCGAGATGGGAATTGATACACGTGTAGTACAAGCCGGCACGCACGCCGGCCCCGCATGCGGCGAAATACTGCGAGTTGTTCTCCATCAGTATCGCGTAATGATCGCCCACCCGCAGGCCAGCCGCGCGCAGGTAGTGCGCGAGCCGGTTTGCCTGTGCGTCATACTCACCCCAGGTGATTGATTCGCGCGCCGTCGCCATGATGAAACAGGGCTCGTCGCGCCGCGTGATTTCATTTCCGCCTGGATACAACTGGAACTCCTTCGTGCACGACCGAAAACAGATGCGCGTGATGCCTCAGGACAGCGAGGATGTCGCCTGCCGGGTCGCGGCGTGCCTGCCCGCCTGTCGGCCGAAAAACGAACCGGTCGCGAGACTCAGGCCGCTGGCATAGCTCATGCCGTCGCGCGGGAGATGCGCGGCGGACCCGCCAGCCGCGTAGAGTCCGGGAACGGGCGTATTTTCCGCGTCCAGCACCTGGCCGAAACGATTCGTGCGCAATCCGCCGAGCATCAGGTACAGATACGTCGAGCGGTTAAACGACACATCGAACGCCGCGTAAGGTGCGTTCACGAGCGGCTGCAACCAATCGGGATGTTTGTGGAACAACGCGTCGGCACCCATACTCGCGCCTTCGTTGTACCGGGCGAGCGTGCGCACGAGCGATGCGGCAGGCAGCGACAATCCGGCTTCCATAGCCGTTACCGTTTCCCAGCCATCCACAAGCGTGTGATGAGCGAAATCGAGTTCCGGATACGCGAATGTTTCACTGTCGACGATAAGCCAGGCACGCTGACCCGGTTGCTGCAGGATGTGCGCCGCGGTGCGGCCGTGATAACTGTCCTCCGCGACAAAGCGCTCGCCGGCGCTGTTCACGAGTATGCCCTTGATTAACTGCGCCGGCGGGTAGAATGACGCCGTACCGATGATGCCTTCCATGCCATCGAGAACGCCGCCGGCCGCCTGGCCGAGCAACAGTCCGGACCCGTCGTTCGTCGGGATCCCGAATGGCTCTGCAGTATCGGGCAAGTCCGGAAAATACTGCTTCACCATCGCTTCATTACAGCTGAAACCACCAGCCGTGATGATAACGGCCTGATGCGCGCGGAAGTCGTAGTCCGCTCCTGCGTGACGCCCGCGCACGCCGGCGATGTGATGATGCTCATCGGTAATCAGATCCGTCGCGCGCGTGTCGTAGCGCGTGCATACACCGGCATCCTCGCATTGGGCAATTAGTGCCCGCATTGCGGCGGCGCCCGCCGTTTCGCCGTATTCCGCCACCGCGTGCCCGCGCGGCGCCGGCGCGGCGACTTCCCTGAACGGCCACACGGCTTCATTACCGGTGCTGAGCAGGCATTCCGTAGTCATGAGAAACATCGCCTTGCCATCGTAGCCAGTGCGTTCAAACGGCACGCCCTGCGCCTCGAGCCAATGGAAATGCTCGACGCTGCCGTCGCAAAACGCCCGCAAGGGGGCGGGATCCCGTGGGACTATCGTGGCTTCCAGATAGCGAAACATATTGTCCGCGGAGTCGGCGTAGCCGCACGCAGTTTGCACCGGGGTGCCACCGCCGAGATAAAAAATGCCGCACGACACCGCGCTCGTGCCCCCGCCACCGCCGGTTCCTTCGATCACGAGCACATCGGCGCCGGCTCGGCGCGCCTCGAGTGCCGCGCACGCACCGGCAATCCCGAAGCCGATCACAATGACATCGCTGCTCGCATGCCATTGCGAAATGCCTGCCGCGTTCATTGTCCGCGCCCGCTGCTGTCAGACACCAAAGTAATCGAAGAAACGGAATGAAGGTTCATCGGCCATCATTGCGACGAGTTCATCGAGCGACCCGGTTTCTGTTCGCCATTGCAGGTATTTCTCGTAATGCTGACGGGTATGCCACTGTTCAACGACAGCAATCGCGGTGGGGTCGTCCTGATTCCGGGTAACCGCAATGCTGGCGCAGCCGTCAAAAGCCCGGGTATCCGGCAGAATACGTTGCAGCCACGCACGCAAATCCTCTATCGCCGAATCTTTTACGTGGAATTCAAGAATTACCTGGCAAGTCATGGCGTGGTCCTCTGTATATGATTTAATGATAGAAATGGCGACCCGGCGAGTTTAAGCCCTAGCCGACTCGTGTCGCCTTTAGCGAAGCGCTGCGTCCGCGATTGCGCGCATGCGCCTCTATCTGCCGATCCGGAACAGAAATTCATGCAGATCAGCGTTGAACAACTGCGGCCGCTCAAGCTGATAAAAATGCGCGACATCGGGGATCACGCGTAACGTCGCGTTTGGCATGAGATGCGACATGCGCGCGCTTTCCGCGGCCGGAATCACCGCATCATCGGCGCCGGCTAAAACCAAGCTGGGTGCCGTAATTTCCGCGAGGCGCGAAGTGATGTCCCAATTGAATGGGCCATCCGGATCGGAAAATGCAGCGGCGAACGCCGCTTCCGGATAATTATCCGCAACCCGCGAGTGGGCTTTCAGCGTGTCGAGCAATTGCGGTTGTTCGCGGTGCGTTTGCGCGGACACTGAGCCGTCCATCAACGTATCGAACGACGTCGCGAAATCGGCCAGAAATTCCTCGCGATCAGCCGCGGCAAAGTTTCGCCCAAGGCCGGTCGCCGAGCTGATAACGATATTGCCGAGCACCCGTTCGGGATAATCAAGATTAAATTGCAACGCAACCATGCCGCCGAGCGAGTTACCAACGAACACGGCCTGCTCAATACCGAGCGCTTGCAGCACCTTGCTAACATCGTTTGCGTGCTGCGCGATGGTGTATCCGCGTTCGGGTTTGTCCGAACGCCCGTGCCCACGGTGATCGATCAACACCACCCGATGCGTTGCTGCAAACGGCATTGCCTGATGGAACCACGCGGCACTGTTCAGGCTGCCGGCGTGTAGGAATACAACCGCTGTTCCCTTGCCATACGCTTCATAGAAGATCCGTACCCCGGCGTTGCTGATACAAGGCATGTCGCTCGCCCGCGCGTCCCTAGCCGGCGGATTGCAAAGACGCTGATTCAGGTTCCGGCGTCGCCCAGCTCTTCAATACCGGCAAAACCTCTTCGCCGATTAGACGCATGCTGCGCTCAACCACATCCATCGGCGCGCCACCAAAACGGAAAATAAACAGCGCGCCTGTGTCGCCCATAAAATCCCGGCGCTCTTCATAACGACGCAGCATCTGGTCCGGTGTACCCCAGATTTGCCCTTCAATGTACGCCTTTGCCCGCTCCTCCATGCTTGCCGCGCGCAGCGCCTCGGCACCGAGTGCATACGTCTCATAGCCTTTCGCATCCTTGAAATGCTCACCCATCATCTCGTAGTGGTGCAACACGCTGTGCAGGTAGGTCGCCACGTATTTCTCAGCATTCGAACGGGCGCGCTTCGGGTCCGAGTCGCAGATGCTCATTTCCGTAAGCAGCACCGGCCGGGGTTCCGTGTTGTGCACCCGTCGGAATTCATTGCGGTATAAATCGATGTCGGCTTTCATGTCTTCCGGCGTCTTGTAGTTGAACGCCATCATTTGCGCCCCGAGCCGCGCAGCAACGAGTGCGGAATCGGCGCTCATCGCAACCTGCGTCGTGCGATCACGAAACGTCTTGAACGGTTTCGGCCGGATCACCGCGCGCGGCTGATCGTAGAATTTGCCGTGGTGCTCTTCCATCACCCCGGTCTCGAGTGCCTCGAGGATCATCGGCGCGGCTTCGTCGAAACGTTCGCGCGATTCTTCCATCGCGATCCCGAGCGGGCCGAATTCGCGTCGCGATAGTCCGCGGCCAATACCGAGGATCGCGCGGCCTTCAGACAAGGTGTCGAGCAAGGCCGCTTTCTCCGCGACGCGCAGCGGTTGCGCATTCCATGGCAAAATCACCGCCCCTGTGGCGAGCTTGATCCGCTCGGTGCGTGCTGCAAGGTGTGCGAGGTAGACGAAATTATCCGGACAGAACGAATAATCCTCGAAGTGATGCTCAACGCAAAAGATGTGATCGAACCCGAGCTCCTCACCGAGCATCGCGACCTGCAACTCCTCCTTGTACACTTGTTGATCAGTGATACCGGGATAGCCAAAACTCGCGATGAGCTGTGCAATTCCTACTTCCATCTTATTCTCCTTTCGACGATCGGCTTATCGAACGTTACAGAGGCTTCCGAATGTCTGACCTGGTTACTGTTGAAACTGCAGATGCGATCTGCACCGTGCGCCTGAACCGCGCCGACAAGAAAAATGCGTTGAATACCACGATGTATAACGCAATGAGCGAGGCACTCGAGCACGCGGAACGCTCGGATAACGTTGCCGCACTCGTAATCTCGGGCTCCGAAGCTTGCTTTACGGCGGGCAACGATCTCGAGGATTTCCTCGCCTGCACGGACATGCGTGCGCCGCGCCCGGCGCATCGCTTCATCCGTGCGCTGACGAACTCCACGGTGCCACTCATCGCAGCGGTCGACGGCCATGCCGTCGGCATCGGTACGACCCTGCTGCTCCACTGTGATTTCATCTACGCGACTGCTGGTGCGAAGTTTCGCCTTCCGTTCACCGATCTCGGCCTGTGTCCGGAAGCTGGCTCCTCGTTGTTGTTGCAGCGCTTGATCGGGTATCCGCGAGCCGCGGAGTTACTGTTGTTGGGCGAGGCATTCGACGGCACGACGGCAATGAAACTCGGGCTCGTCAGCGCGTTATGTGAGCCCGATCGGCTGCTGGCGACGGCGCAGGAGACGGCGCGGAAACTGGCGGCGAAGCCGCGCGCGGCATTACGCGCCACGAAAGCGCTGATGCGGCGCCCGGAAGAACAGCTTGGCGCGCGCGTCGAGGCGGAAATCGCCCGCTTCGCGGAACTGCTCGAGATGCCGGCCGCGCAAGAGATCATGACGGCATTCGTCGAAAAACGTCCACCGGATCGTTCGCGGTACAAGTAATCTGTTGCAGCGTGCAGCCCGGGCGCGCGACGCATCTCTGCTCGCGTCTGTCGAACGCCTGCGCGCTGATCGGACATAAATTAGTCCGCCTGGCCGACAGGGTATTTGTCCACTTCGTTCAGCACGAATAACTGGGTGCCCACCGGGTCGACGAACTTTTCGTCATCCGGTGCAATCTTTTCGATAAATGCCGGTTCATTGAATGCGCGCACCATGTCGTCCACGCTATCGAACCAGAGCTCGGCAATACCGTCGAAATCCGCCACGCCCCACTGCGTTGTGAGTTTGCTCTGATCGGCGTCACCTGAATAGTCCGTTACGACATGAGCCTGCACGTAGCGCCGCACGTGTCGGGTGAATTCCGGCACGCTCGTGACGATTTCTGCATGCTTTGTGTCCCAGTAGCGATCGAACTCCGCGAACGTCATGCCGGCGCGACGTTTGATCACGACGGAGAGTTTCACCCCGGCTCTACCGTTGGCCGCGATCTTTTCATGTTCTTCGGTGACGAGAATCGATACCGCATCCGGGTCGATAAAGTTCCTGTCATCAGCGCCAACGAGATCAACGAAGCGCGGTTCGTTGAACGCCGTCACCATGCGCTTGGTGTTCTCAAACCAGACCTCGGCGATACCGTCGTAGTCGGCGCGCTTCCATGCCATCCCTTCACCGGCATACGCCGGGTCGATGATATGCGACTGACTGTAACGGCTGACATGACGCGTGAATTCCGGAATACCAACGACGAGATCCCCGTGCGGGCCGTCCCAGTAGGCGTCGAATTCTTCGAAAGACATCGCGGCTTTGCGTTTTAGCAGGACTGCAAGTTTGATCATTCGTCGCGTCCCCGTTTTTGGGTTTCTAAGCCTTGCGCAGCTGGCTTGCAGTCAAATGTAGCATTCGCTACATTTCGGTGTCCAGCGCTACCGATTGGCGTTCAACTCTGTACCGCCAGGACTATCGAGTCCGCCGCGTTAGTGTGTGCACCGGCGATGCATTGTTTTGACAGAACCCGGGGTCTGGCGAGTTTGGCTTATCGTCGCCGCGGGATTCCCCGACACGCGACAGTAGAGGAGTGCAGCGGAATGTGTACAAGGAACACTGATGAAATGGTGGCGCAAGAAATCCGCGACCGGCGTCTGCCCGAAGGATTCTCGGCACTGGAACCGTTCGTCGACAGCTGGCTCCTGCCCGATTCCCGCGCGCGTGCGGCGAAACGTCAGGCATCAGATATGGACGCTCTACGCGAATTCTATGGCGCGATGCAACCCGTCGCGGAACCCGCGCTGGCCTACCTCGCTCGTTATGCGCCGGATGAATTGCCGCCAAGTGGCACGGTGCTGTTAAAACTGATGCTAGCGCTTGCCGAAGTGAGCACCGCGGTGGAATGGTACGGTAGCGCGCAGGTACCGGATTCCTTCGAGTTTTCCCGCTTCGAGCTGATGCATCAAACACCTGACGAGGGCACCCAGCGATGAATACCGAAGCACACGAAGTCACCCCACCGAACCTGACGTTACGTCACCCCGAACTTGGCACGGGCCCGGTGCCCACGGATATCTATCATCGCCCCGAAATTTACCAGCGGGAACTGGAGAAAATCTTCAAACGTACCTGGATCTGGGTTGGACGGGTCGATGAGATTGCTACCCCCGGACAGTTCTTCGTGCGTCAAATCCATACGTTTGGTTACTCAGTGCTGATATGCCGCGATCGCGACGGCGATCTGCGCGCGTTTCACAACGCGTGCCGCCACCGCGGTCACGTCGTCGAAGCCCGCGAATGCGGCAAGACGAATGCGTTCACGTGCGGATTCCATGCCTGGACTTACGGGCTCGACGGTGCTCTGCGCGGGGTACCCGATGCGGAAGGGTTTCACGGCCTGTGCAAATCAAAGCTCGGGCTGCGCCCGGTCCCGCTGGCGATATGGGAAGGATTCATCTTCATCTACCCGGGCGATGAACCGGTGCAAAGTCTGGCTGAGTATCTCGGCGCACAAGGTGCCGATCTGATCGGCTACCCGTTCGACGCGTGTCAGGAACGTTTCGCGTTCGCGGCCGAGATTGGCGCGAACTGGAAATGCATGGTCGATTCATTCTGCGAGAGCTATCACCTGCCGGCGCTGCATCGACGCAGTATCGGCCGCACGATGGCCGGTGGCGACAACCCGGCGTGCCGACTGATCGATATCCGCCTGAAAGGCCGCCACCGGACGATCTCGCTGTGGGCCAACACTGCCTACGAGCCGGGTCCGGTACAGGGGCTGGCCTACGCGAACGCGCCCGGCCCGGCAATCACGAGCGGGCGTGCCGATGACGGGTTCGCGTTACCGAAAGGCCTGAACACGACGCGCAACCCGTCATGGTCACTCGATGTCACATGTTTCTTCCCGACATTTCTCATCGCAATCGGTACCGGGATGTACTTCACGCATCAGGTGTGGCCGCTCGCCGCGAACCGGGTCCGTTACGAGATGCGTGCCTACATGCGCCCGGCGGTTAACGCCGCGCAGCGCTTCGCCCAGGAACACGCGCTCGTCGAGCTTCGCGACACGCTGCTCGAAGACACGAACACGCTCGAGAGGACGCAGCGCGCACTCGACGCCGGAATCGTTCGCGAGTTCGTGTTCCATGATCACGAACTTGCGCTGCGGCATCATTACCATACGGTGATGCAATATCTGAATGCCAGCGAGACAACGTGACCTTCCGCCGGACTGCTGAAGCATTGCGGATCGATGCGCCGGCGAAAAGCTCCGCGGCGCTCCCGGCTGCCGACTGTGGTATTGCCTGGCGCAATCATCGCTCTCCGCTTCCGGTCAGCGCGCGGGACTCACCCTGTCTAACCAATCGTTGCCGTGCCAGAACGCAACCGGACTCCCGCACTCATCCTGGCATATCTCGCAGCGTTCGATTGCGACACGCCGGCGGCGTCACCTAGCAATAGCGCCCTAGTTGTGTTGTCGCTTCGCGCGCGTCACACGGGCTAATCAAGAATTTTTCGCATGACCAGAGAACCGCTTGCATTAGATCATGCTCTAACGTTATATTTTGCTCTATGTCTCTACGAGAAAAACAGATGGCCGCACGGCGCAAGCGGATCCTTGATACCGCCGAGCGCATCATCCGCGAATCCGGCGCGACGGATTTCTCCATGCGCTCGCTCGCGGCCACCGCGGAAACGGCGCCGGCCACGCCTTACAACCTGTTCGGATCGAAAGAGGGCCTGCTGTATGCACTGCTCGCACGATCGCTTGACGACCTGACGGTGCACGGTCTCGCGTTCAAGTCGACCGATCCCGTCGCCCGGGTGCTCGAAGCCGCGGATAACGCGGTGAGTTTCTTTCTCGACGATCCGCGTTTGCTGAAACCGCTGTACCAGGTGTTACTCGGCGTTGCGCATCCGGTTTACCGACCGCGCTTCATCGAACGCTCACTCGAGTACTGGCAAACGGCGCTCACCGGGATCCTCCGCGCGGATGCCCCGTCAACCGCTTTTGACGCAGCGAGCCTCGCGCGCTCGTTGATGGCGCATTGCCTCGGCGTGCTCGACTTCTGGATCCACGAAGAGATCAGCGATGCCGGCTTTCGCGCGCAGATGGCCTATGGCACGGCCTTACAACTGTGGCCTGTGGCCACGGAAACCCGGCGTGTGACGCTGGAACAGGAATTAATCGTTGCGAAAGAACAGATCGATGCCGCGCGTTCAGACGCTGCGGATGCGGCATCCGGCTCCACAATTAACCTGGCGTCCCGACGGCTCGGAGGATGAAGCAAATGAATGTTGGTTACATGATCATGATGGCGAATCTGCACGAGAAGCTGCCCGACGCGGACATGATCCGCGAAGAAATGCGCCTCGCGGAACTCGCGGAAGAATGCGGTTACGACGCGATCTGGTGCGCCGAGCACCACTTCGAAACCTACTCGATGGCGGTGGACAATATCCAGATCCTCACGTGGCTCGCCGCGCGCACGAAAAACATCAAGCTCGGCTCGGCCGCGCTGATCCTGCCGTGGTGGACGCAGCCGATCCGGCTGGTCGAGAAGATCGCAACGATCGATGCGATGTCGAACGGCCGCTACCTCGTTGGTTTCGGGCGCGGGCTCGCGCGCAATGAATTTGAGTCGTTCGGGATTCCGATGAACGAAACGCGTTCGCGCTTCGACGAATCCGCGAAGATGATCATCAAAGCCATGGAGTCCGGTTACATCGAGGGCGACGGCCCGCATTTTCCGCAACAACGCACCGAGATCCGCCCGGCGCCGCAACAGGATCTGAAAGACCGTTTGTATGCCGTGGCGATGTCGCCGGAGTCAGCGGAAATCGTTGGCCAACTCGGCGCACGCATGATGTGTTTCGTGCAGTTCTCGATGGACCGTCACGTGCCGAATTTCGACATCTACCGCAACGCGCATCTCGCCACGCACGGCCGCCCGGCGCCGGCACCGTTGCTGCTCGATTTCTGCTACTGCGACAACGATGCGGCGAAAGCGGAACAAGTCGTGCGCAAGTATCTGGCGACGAATTACCTGTCGATCCTGCAGCACTACGAGTTCATGCAGGACTATCACAAGGAAATCAAAGGCTACGAAGCCTACGGCGAAGCGGCCACGTTCCTGAACGAACTCGGCCTGGACGCCGCGGTGGACGACTACATCACGCATCAAGCCTGGGGCACACCACAACAGATCCTCGACAAGCTCGAGGCGCGGCGCCAGTACATCGGTCACTATGAATGGAACTCCATCGTCAGCTATGGCGGCATGCCGTTCGACATGGTCGAGAAAAGCATGCGCTTGATCAGCAAGGACGTGATCCCGGAGCTCAAGACCTGGCAGGACATTCCAGTTGCAAGCGCCGTAGCCTGAGATCGCAACACCCGCCGGCATCCGGCGGCACGAGGAGAACCATTGAGATGGCAGCAACCCAAGCCCTCGATAGCATCGATATCGATCTGATGGCACCCGCGGCGATCGCGGACCCCTCGGGTTACTTCGCGGAACTTCGTACCGAACACCCCGTGTTCTGGGACAAACGTTACCGATCCTGGATCGTCACGAGTTACGAACATGCCTCCGCCGCGCTGCGCGATGAGCGTTTTTCATCGGATCGCATCGAGCCCTACATCCGCAAGAAGCTGTCCGGTCCCGATACCGATCCGCTCGTGCGCCAGGCGTTCGAGGTGCTGAGCGGGTGGATGGTGTTCAAGGGCGAACCCGAGCACACGCGGCTCAGACGCTTGTGCGGCAAGGCATTTACGCCGAAATCGATCAACGATCTGCGCGCGCGCGTCGTCGAATTGACCGACGAACTGCTCGATGCGGTACCGCATCCCGGTGAGTTTGATTTGATCGAAGCCGTCGCCGCGCCATTGCCGTCGATCATCATCGCTGAAATGCTCGGCGTACCGCTTGCCGATCGTGAGGACTTCGAAGCGTGGGCGGCAAAAGTTTCCCCGCTCGTATCCACGGGACTCGACGACCCAACCCGCTACGGCAGCGTCGCCGAGGGTATGGACAGTCTGGTGCAGTATTTCCGCAAGCTCATCACACGCTACGAAGCGGTGCCGGAAGACAATCTTATCTCCGCCCTCATCCGTGCACGCGAGGAAGACGATGCCCTGTCCGATGCGGAACTCATGGCAACGTTGACCCTGATGCTGTTCGGCGGCCATGAAACCACCGCGCATTTCATCGGCAACGGCGTACTCGCGCTGCTGCGGCATCCCGGGGAACTCGCGGCCGTGCGCGAAGACCGGGTGGACATCAAGGACGTGCTCGACGAATTCATGCGCTATGACGGACCCGGTAAAACGGTCGTACGCGTTGCGCGCGAAGACTTCGAGTTTGCCGGGCAGTCGATCAAGCAGGGGCAGCGCGTGTTCCTGATCCTCGGCGTTGCGGATCGCGACCCGGCGGTATTCGAGGATCCGGACCATCTGCGATTCGATCGCGGACTCGTACGCCATGTTGGCTTTGGGCTCGGCCCCCACTTCTGCCTCGGCGCGCCACTCGCTAAACTCGAAGCCGGGATCGCGATCCCGGCGATCGTGAAGCGCTTTCCGGATTTACGGCTCGCGCCGGGTCCGCTGCAATGGCTGCCGTATCTCGGCACGCGGGGGCTGCGCGAACTAAAACTCATCACGGCTTGAGAGGCGTAACATCCGCCCGGTCAACGGGCGAGAACAACAAAATTTTTCTCCGGGGGAACACCATGACGACATTCAGACGGGTCGTAACAGGTCATCGTGGCGACGGCAAATCCGTCGTCGCGTCAGACAACGCAGTTGAAGGCGTGCAGGTACCCGGACTGCCTGGGGTTTATCTCACCACGCTGTGGGGCGCCGACGGCGCCTATTCCTACCCGGACACGGGCGCGGAAGCCGCGCATCCCGCATGGTTTCCACCGCTCGGCGGCGTACGGTTTATCGAATTCGTCCTCGCGCCCGACAGTACACCGCCGGACACGAATCTCGATGAGGCGGAGATCGGCGCTGCCGCCGAAAAACTATTCCCCGGTTTGCTCGGGCATTTCGATCCCGAGGATCCCGGCATGCACCGCTCCGCGACGACCGACATGCTGTATGTGATCTCCGGCCGCTGCGTGCTCGAACTCGACGACGGCTCGGCGACGAAACTCACGGCCGGCGACGTGGTCGTGCAAAGCGGCACGATGCATCGCTGGAAGAATCCGTACGACGAACCGTGCCGGATCATCGGCGCACTCGCCGGCGCCCAGCTGCAGGACTGAGCGCGGTTCATCATGGATTCAATCAGCAACCAGGCATGTATCGTCGGTATCGGTCACACGGAGTATTCGAAAGATTCCGGTCGCAGCGAACTGAAGCTCGCCTGCGAAGCGATCGGCGCGGCCATCGAAGACGCGGGACTCACCCCGGCCGACATCGACGGCATCGCGAAGTACACGATGGACAACAACGATCCTGTCGACATCACGCGCAGCCTCGGGATCCCGCATCTGCGCTATTTCGGCGAGGTCGCTTACGGCGGCGGTGGTGGTCCGGTTGGTACGATCATGCTGGCCGCGATGGCGGTGGCAACGGGGCAGGCAAAGGCCGTCGTCGCGTTTCGCGCGATGAACGAGCGATCGGGGCGTGGCACGCCACGGTTCGGTCAGGCTGCGGCTGCCGCAGGCGCAAGCGGCGTGCAGAGCTATCTCTCGCCGTATGGCTTGTTCAGTCCCGCGCAGATGGTTGCACTCGCGGCGCGACGGCACATGCATTTGTATGGCACCGAGTCGCGGCATTTCGCGGAAATCGCGCTCGCCTGTCGCCACCACGCGAACCACAACCCGGACGCGATGATGTACGGTCGGCCGATGACGCTCGATGATCATCAGAATTCGCGCATGATCGCCGATCCGCTGCACCTGCTCGACTGCTGCCTCGAAACCGACGGCGGCGCCGCCGTTATCATCACCACCCCGGATCGTGCGCGCAACACTCGGCACCGGCCCGTGCATATCGCCGCCGGCGGGCTCGGTCTCGGCGCGTGGAATCATCGCTCCGTGTTCAAGAACGTCGAATCAACAGAAACGGAATCGACGGTGATTGCCAGGCACGTTTTCCGGGACGCCGGGATCACCCACGACGATATCGACGTCCTGTTCATCTACGACCACTTCACACCGCTCGTATTGATGGCGCTGGAGGATTACGGTTTCTGCCGCCGCGGCGAGGGCAAGGATTTCGTCACCGGCGGACGGCTGCGCTGGCCGGATGGTGAGCTGCCGCTGAATACGAGCGGTGGCAACCTGTCGGAAGGTTATATGCACGGCATGCAGAACTGCATTGAAGCCGTGCGTCAGTTACGCGGCACGGCGCGCTGCCAGGTGCCCGATGCAACACATGCGTTCGTATCGGCGGGTAATGCCGTACCGACGTCAGCGATGATTCTGAGGCGAGACCTATGAGCAGCGAAGCAGCGTTTCCCTACCCGATCCCCGAGTACGGCGCGGAACCCTACTGGGAGGCGTGCAACGATGAGCGCCTCGTCATGCAACGCTGCGACGCATGCGCGAAGTTCCGCTGGCACCCGGCCCCGCTGTGCACGTATTGCGGCGCGGCGGAGTACACCTGGGCGCAACTGAGCGGGCGCGGAGCAGTGAAAACCTGGACCGTGATCACCCACCCGATCCATCCGGCAGCGGTGGCGCGCGTGCCCTACGTTGTCGTCGAAGTCGTCCTCGATGAACAAGCCGATCTGACGATGGTCAGCAATCTCGTCGAATGTGATCACGCGGCGATCGATTTCGACATGCCGCTCGAGGTCTGTTTCGAAACGCATCCCGCGGGACAGAAGCTGCCGGTTTTCCGCCCGGCGGGAGGCTGAGGTTATGGCGAAACACAATGAACACATGTTGAGCGGCTACCGGATCCTGGATCTGACCCGGGCCGTCGCCGGCCCGACGTGCACGCGCATGTTTGCCGAAATGGGTGCCGATGTGATCAAGGTCGAACCGGCACCCGATGGCGAGATGGCGCGATCGATGTCGAAAATACGCAATGAGCGCAGCCTGTATCTCGTGCAGCAAAGCCTGAACAAGAAGAGCTTGTGCGTGGACCTGCGCACCGCCGAAGGACTTGCGCTCGTGCGTGAACTCATCGTGCATTGCGATGTGGTGGTGGAAAATTTCAAGCCCGGCATCATCGACGCAATGGGCCTCGGCTACGACGCGTTGTGCGAACTGCGCGAGGACATCATCGTGTGTTCAATTTCCGCGCTGGGCCAGAGTGGCCCGCTGTCGTCGAAACCGGGTTACGACTTCATCGCCCAGGCCTACGCCGGCATCACTTCGATGATTGGCGATCCCGATGGCCCGCCGAGTCTGCCGCTCGCCGCGATCGGTGACGCAAGCACCGGCGTCACGGGCGCGTTCGCAATTGCAGCCGCCCTGCTCGACCGCCACCGCACCGGCAAGGGCCAGCACCTCGATATCGCGCTGCTCGATTGCTACTACCACTACCACGAAGTGAACGTTCATCAGGCGAGCGCGAGCGGGGGGACAATCAAACCGCAGCGTAATGGCAGCCATTTCGGCTATGTCTGCCCGGCCGGGGTTTATCGCGCCAGCGGCGGCTATGTCGTGCTTGCCGCTTTCCTGCATCACTGGCGCGACTTGTGTGCGGCAATGGAACGTCCCGATCTGATCGACGATCCGGCGTGGGCCACCGATGTGGCGCGGCTGGAGCATGTCGAGGAGGTGATCGCGACGGTGGAAACGTGGCTGCAATCGTTTGCCGACGTCGCCAGTGCCGTCACCCACCTCGACAGTCACAACGTGCCGTGCGCGCCCGTGCTGTCGGTTGAGGAAACGCTGACGTTCCCGCATCTCGTCGAGCGCGGCACCGTGCGCACGGTAAACGATCGCGTAGCAGGTGAGTTCCAGATCCCGGGCCACCCGATCCGTTCGTCGCGTTATGCGGCCGACAACGACTACACCGCGCCGCTACTCGGCGAACACAACCGCGTGATCCTGGCGGAATTGCTGGGGAAAACGGATGCCGAGATCAGTGAGCTGAGCGCTGCCGGCATCCTGCAATCGAAAGACGTTTAATCGCGACAGCGCTGAACTGATCATGACCCGACATTACGCGTACGAAACGGCCACGCTCGAGGTTGCGAAATCGCGCCCCAAGCCGCTGCTATCCGCGCGTCCCGCCGCGCGGGCCACACCCTGCACGCCTGAGCCTGCTACGGCTCCGCGCAGAATTGCCGTAGCGTTGTAACCACAAGGAAGCCGCCCGCCATGCTCGGACCCGCCGATGATTTTCTCATCCATCAGACCCCCGATCCGATCCGCTACGCGGCGACGAGCGATCGCCGCTTCTACGATCGCTATTTCTTCACCGGCCACACCTGCAATGACGACTTGTTCTTCATGATCGGTATGGGGAACTACCCGAACCTCGGCGTCATCGACGCGTTTGCGTCCGTCGCCAGCGGGGCCATGCAGGCGACAACACGGGCGTCGCGGGAACTCGGTAACGACCGTCTCGATACCGCGGCTGTCGGCCCGTTCTCGGTCGACGTTGTCGACGGGCTGCGCCAACTACGGGTGCAGTGCGTGGACGATTCGGAAACCGTCGCCTGCGACCTCACGTGGAACGGCGCCGTGCCCGCGTTCGACGAACCACCCCTGTTCAAGCGCACGCTCGGCCGCGTGATCGAACAGGGCACCCGCTTCATTCAGACCGGCTACTGGTCCGGCACAATCCGTTGCGGGGATAAACATTTCGAACTCGACCCCGCTACGGCCTGGGGTGCACGCGATCGATCGTGGGGTGTGCGCTCTATCGGCCTCGAACGTGAACCGCGCGGCATTGCACAGGCGCATGCCGCTGACGCCGCAGCGCGCACAACGCTGTGGATGTGGTCGCCGATGCAGTTTCCGGCTTACACCGTACACTTCGCGATCGGCGAGTATCCGGATGGCACACGCGAGATCGAGACGGTGCGCAAAGTCGCGAACATCGAGCACGGCGGCGCAAGCCAGACGCTGGGTGGCGCCGAGCATGAATTGATCTTCGACCACGCCACCCGAGAATTGCTGCCCGGCTCGAGCGTCAGCTTCATCGATACGGATGGCAGCCGGCGAACGGTGCGGCTCACCCCGCTTGTGCGCGCCTACCTGCGCGCGGGCACGGGCTATGGCGGGCCGGACGCATGGCGTCACGGCCAGTACATGGGTGCGACATGGCAGGACTCCGTGAGCTACGACCTGACGGATACCGACGTCACCGCGCGGATCGGACCGACACACGTGATGTGCCGAATGGAAACCGATGATGGCCAGGTGGGCTATGGTACGTTCGAAACCCAGGTATACGGCGCGTATCCGCGCTACGGTTTCACGGCGTGAGCGCAGCGTTGGAGGCGAACGCGGGCGAGCGGCTGACAAGTGCCTTGAGTGCGTTTCTGACCCGCAAGTTCGCCGCCGAGGTTACCATCAGTGCAATGCGCCAGCTCGCCGGCGGCGCGTCGCACGAAACCTGGGCGTTCGATGCCACCATTGCCGGCGGCACTCCGCCGACGCTGTCGCTGGTGCTGCGTCGTGCTTACGCCGATGGCCTCATCGACAGCGCCATGCACACAGAATTCCTGCTCCTCGAAAAGCTGCACCAGCTTGGCCTGCCGGTGCCGCGAGCATGGTTTTATGCACCCGCCTGCGACGGCATCGCAACTCCGTTCATGATCATCGCGCGCGCAGCCGGGACGGATCTGCGCAAGGTGCTCGCGCAGCAGCCGGGCACGCGCAATCGCGCGGCACTCGGACACACTCTCGTGCGCCATCAAGCCGAAATCCACGCGTTGCCGTGGCAATCGACGCTCGTGGATCTTGTGCCGCACGCGGGCTCACCGCGGGCGGAACTCGCGCGCTGGACTGCAACGATCGAACGCCGCGCAGATCTGACGAGTCCACTTCTTGGTGCCGCGACGGACTGGCTCGGCGCGAATCCACCGCCCGCGGCCACCCCGGTGTTCATCCATGGCGATTTCAAGACAAATAATATTGTGTACGACGAACAGGCGGGCAGCGTCATCCTCGACTGGGAGCTCGCCCATGTCGGCGATCCGCTCGAAGATCTCGCCTGGACCTTGCTATGGCAAACCGATGACGATCTCGTCGGTGGCTTATTGTCGCGTGAAGATTACCTCGCAACGTATACGCAGCTGACGGACACCGACGTTGATCCGCGGCGGCTGTTTTACTGGGAAATGTTTTCACTCGTGAAACTTGCGTCGATATTTATCGCCGGCATCACGCCCGACCAAAGCCGCCTGGCGCGACCGGTACTGTTCATGCTCGGCCGCGCATTGCCGTGGATCGATGCCCGGCTCGGATCGCTGCTGCTCCGTACCGTCGCGTCGCGGACGGCTGCATAATGCCGGACCCGTTCACCACGTTTAACGCGACCGCCGCGTTCCTCAAAACCGATGTGCTGCCGGTGACGCCGGCGGCGTTGCGCAGCGAACTGCGCGCCGCGATCAAAAATATCGAGAGCGCCGCGCGTGAACTCGAGACGCTGCATCCGCGCTCGGAACGTGAATGTCGCGAGCTTGCTGCCTTGTGTAAGGGTTTCGCCGAAGTTCTCGGCGACCCGCCACCGATGGTCGCTATTTTCGCGCAGAAACTCGATCGACGATGCAGCAGCACGCCGAATCTGCTTGGATTACGGGCGGAAATACATGCGCTGCTGTCAGCACAAATGAGGGAGGCCCGGTCACGCTCGGCAGCCGCCAGCGCAAGCGAACGCGAGCGACTCGACGCGATGCTGCACGGTTGCTATGACACGCTCGGGCGCCATGCGGCCGCGGCCAGCGCATGGCAGGACGTATTCACTCCGGTAGCGCATCGCGACGAGCCGTGATGCGATGTGTGGCTACCGTGACAGCGCGCCGGTGTCCCCAGCGCAATTACGCATGACCGCAATCAACGACAACGGGACGATACGTTGTGCCGACACCGCGACGAGCCGAGTCCGCGCCAACGAATACCGCCCACTGAAGCGCGGCCGTATCCGGACCGATGCCCGACGCAGGACCCTTCATGCCACTTCTCGGTGACCACGCGAGTATCGTCGGGATCGGACACACGGAATATTCGAAGGATTCCGGGCGCAGCGAATTGCACCTCGCGTGCGAGGCGATTGGTGCCGCGATCGCGGATGCGGGTCTCACCCCGGCGGAGGTCGACGGGATCACGAAGTTCACGATGGACAACAACGATCCGATCGAGATTGCGCGCAACCTTGGCCTCGGCCCCCTGCGCTTTTTCGCGGAATGCGGCTATACGGGTGGCGGTGGACCGGTCGGTACGATACTTCTCGCCGCGATGGCCGTTGCTACCGGACAGGCCCGCGCCGTTGTCGCATTCCGCGCCATGAACGAGCGTTCCGGCCGCGGTACCCGGCGTCTCGGCCAGGCCGCGCGTGGCGCAGGTGCCGTCGGTTCACATTCCTACCTCGCGCCGTACGGGGCACTGAGCCCTGCGCATATGGCCGCGCTGGCGGCGCGTCGGCATATGCATTTGTACGGCACGAGAACCGAGCATTTCGGTGAAATCGCCGTGACGTGTCGCCACCATGCGAATCACAATCCCGATGCCATGATGTACGGGCGTCCGATGAGCATCGACGACCATCGGAATTCCCGCCTCATTGCCGCACCGTTGCGACTGTTCGACTGCTGCCTCGAAACTGACGGTGCCGCGGCGATTGTGGTCACGAGCCGGGAACGCGCGCGCGATTGTCGGCAGCCAGCGGTGGACATTGCCGCGGCCGGACTTGGCGGCGGCGCCTGGAACGCGCCGGCGCTGGTCAAAAACGTGGAGTCCGACACGAATGAATCCACCGTTATTGCCGGCCATCTGTTTCGTGATGCCGGCATTACGCACGCCGATGTCGATGTGCTGTTCATCTACGATCACTTCACCCCGCTCGTGCTGATGGCGATCGAGGACTTTGGTTTCTGCGCGCGCGGGGAAGCGAAGGATTTTATCGCCGGCGGTCGCCTGCGCTGGCCGGACGGCGAGCTGCCGCTGAATACGAGCGGCGGCAATCTGTCCGAGGGCTACTTGCACGGCATGCAGAACTGCATCGAAGCCGTACGACAATTGCGCGGTACCGCCCGCTGTCAGGTCGCGGACGCAAACCATGCGTTCGTCTCGGGCGGTAATGCGGTGCCGAGTTCCGCGATGGTCCTGCGTCGCCGCTGAGCAACGGTAAACGTCCCGCGAGGCCGGGGACAAACGCGGAACCTGCCGCTAAATAGGGGTGCGTAAACTTGAGATCCGACGATTTCGGGACCGGGATCGCACTCTACACCCCATCCCTGTCCCTTCCCCTCCCATATCTATTAACTTGGGAGGGGAACGGTATCGGGTCCATCGAAGTTCGTGTTGCATAATTTGAAGCACGGTTTTAGTTTCGTCGCAGCCGCGCTGCCTGAACACGAATACTGCCAGGGTTGTCAGGTTGCGCGGCGATGCCGGTTCCGCTTGGCCGGGCCCGTGAGCACCCGCGGCGCGCACGCCGTCGGTCGCACGGCACCGCGGCCACGTGTCTGCCCTGGTCCGCTACGCGAGGCCGAGCTTCGGCCGCACCCACTGCGCGAGCTTCCAGATCGCCTCATCCGCTTCCGGCGCACGTCCGGCCATAAACTGGAAGACGTGCTGCATTTCGGGAAATACCTCGCACTGACAATCCACGCCCGCGGCCTGAGCGCGTTCCGCAACTCGCAGCGAATCGTCGAGGATGGCCTCGAAACCGCCCACCTGGATGTAGGTCGGCGGGTAGCCGGTGAAGTCCGCGTGCAGCGGATTCACGAGCGGATCGGTGGCGGAAATGCTGCCAATGTACAGTTGCGCCATGTTGTGTGACATCTCCGGTGAGATGAGTCGATCGACTTCCGCATTCGTCTTGAACGACGGCGCGCTCGATTCCATGTCATACCACGGCGACAGCGGCATCACCGCGGCGGGCAGAGTCACGCCCTTGTCCCGAGCCGCGAGCACGACGGCGGTGCACAGATTGCCGCCGGCGGAATCACCGACCGTGGCGATATGCGCTGCTTCTATGCCCTGGTCGAGTAACCACTCATACACTTTCAGGCATTCGGTGACCTGCGACGGCGCCTGGCTTTCCGGCGCCCGCGCGTAGTCGACGATCAGTGCGCGGCAACCAACCACTTTCGCGATATGCGCGAACATTTTCCGGTGCGAAAAGCGTGAGCCCGTAACGCAACCACCGCCGTGCAGTGCGAGCAGGACCCGACTTTCGTCGCAACCGTGCGGTACGGCCCACAGGCACGGCGTGCCGTCGACGTCGATATCGAGATAATCCACCGCGCCCGGATCGGTCGCAAGATCGCCGCAACGTTCGAGCATGTCGCGCAACTCGTCGATCTCCATCTGCGGGTTTGCCGCAAGAGCACCGACGAAACCATCGAACAAGGCGTCTATCGCGCCTGCTTGGGGACTGGCCATGAAACTTCTCCTCGATTGGGTTTAGTGAGGCATTACTGCGAACGGAAACGGGGTAAGGGCCAAAACCGCCCGCACTCACTCGAAGCTGTCGAGCGCGTCGAGATCATCGATCGCAACGGTTACGCGACGGATAAATTCCAGCGAAGTGTCTTGCGGTTGCATCGCCGGCGCATCCGGCGGCTGGCCGAGCGTGCCGGACCACCACGCGAGCGCGGCGAACAGTTGCTGACGATAGCGTCTGAACGTCACATCGAAATCGAGTTTCGGACCGCCTCGCGCGGCGAATTCTTCGATGTAGTAACTCAGCAGTTCGCGCTCCCATTCGCGCCGCTTCTCCGGCACCACGGCGGTTGAAATGCAGTAGGCGAGGTCGCGACTGCCATTACCCTGGGCGGAATTCTGCCAGTCGTTAATACCCATTTCGCCGTCGGGGCGAATAAACCAGTTTTTCAAATGCACGTCGTTATGCGTCATGCCGCGCGGCATCGTTTCGTGCAGGTCCACGCATTTAAGTGTTGCTGGCCACACTTCCGCTTCGCGCGCGAACAGTCGCGGCGGGATCACCGCTTCGGCCTCGGTGAATCCGCGTATACATGAGTCTTCGAAGCCGGCGTCGAAGGCGGTAATGCGGAAAAACGTTTCCCATTTCGAAAACATGCGAAGCTCGGTCTCGAGCAACGGGCTTTCATGGAACTTGCTGTGTAAGGCCGCCAGCAAGCGCATCTGACTCTGGCAGTGTTCGAATCTCAAATCCGTTGCCATGGTGCAAAAGTCGACCTCGTCGCTGAGGTCCTGCAGCACGATGATCGAGTTCAGCGTCGCAGGGTCGTAGCGCGCGAACAGTTTTGGCGGCGAGATAACACCAACCTTCTGTTGCAGCACATTGTAGAAATTGACCTCGGCCTGTACCCCTTCATTCATGCCGAGCATGTAACGCGATTCCAGACTTTGGGTTCCCTTGCAGAACAACTTGTCGGGCAAGCCCGCTGCTCTGCCGGCTGCGTTCCACTTCACGGCGATCTTGCGTCGATTCGACGTCCCGTCGTCTTGCGGTCCGAGCACATGCGATTCCACTTCTGCACCGGGTACGCCGTTCGCGAGTACGTCGGTCAGCCATTGCGGCGTAATCGATTCGTAAGTGGGCGGCATATCGGCTTGCGTCATCGGCGTGACGGGCGTCGTCTGTTCAGCCTGGTAACGCTGCTTTATCTGCTCGAACGTAAGCGTCATATTCGCTTTCCTGTCGTTGGTGCGGGGCGGGAGGACAGCAGCGGCCCGGTAGCCGGCCGCTGTCGCTCGCGCAAAACTAGTACGCTATCGTACCAACCTGATCGACGCAAGCCGACCGGTTGCAGCGCGGGTGCGCATACCTGGCGGATGGGCCTCGTGCGTCACGGCGGCGTAGGTACAAGCCGTCTCCGCATGCGGCGGGCGGGCTCGCGCGCAATGGTAGCGAACCTTGGGCGCGATCGGCCGCGCGGCTGCTTATTGTCGGTATTGACCAATGAATTGCGCATTCGCGTCCATCACTTCGAGCGCGGCGCTGGATGTTTCCGGGGCCAGAAACGAGACCACCCGATCGACCCCCGCGGCTGCGTAAGCATCGAGCAAGGGGCAGTCGAGCGGGCTTGTCGCGAAGACGGTCAGAGACACAGACTCGCGTGCGCGCCCGCTTTCCGCGCACAGGGTATCGAGTTCCGGCACGGCGCGATCGAGCGCGCCGTCTTGCGGATCGACAAGCAGCCAGCCGTCACAATAATCAACCACGCGTCGCAGGCCCGCTTTACTCACGGCGCCCAGAAATATCGGCGGGTGTGGCCGCTGCACCGGCTTCGGGTAGCTCCAGATTGGATCGAAGTCGACAAACTCACCATGGAAACTCGCCTCGTCCTCGGTCCAGATCGCTTTCATCGCGGTGATGCGTTCGCGCAGAATCTTCCACCGGTCTGCGAATGCGGTGCCATGGTTAGCCATTTCTTCGCGGTTCCAGCCGCCGCCGATACCGAACAGTACGCGACCACCGGACAAGGTATCGAGCGTGGCCACGGATTTCGCGGCGATGATCGGGTCGTGTTGTGCGAGCAGGCAGATCCCGGCGCCGATTCTGATCGTTTCCGTCGCCGCAGCAGCGGCGGTCATGGACACGAAAATATCCATGAAATGCTTGTACTGTTCCGGCAGCTCGCCGCCGAGAGAGAACGGGGTTTCGCGGCTCACGGGGATGTGCGTGTGTTCGGGGAACCAGATCGACTCGAAGCCACGGGCCTCGGCTTCGCGCGCCGCATCGTCAGGACGGATACCGTACTCCGTGTTGTAGGAAACCAAACCGAACTCCATGCATGCCTCCAATTGCGAGCCGCCGGTCCGCCGGTTTCAGGCTCGTAGATTCCGTTAACCTTGTTACCTTGCCTTAGTATGGGGTCGTTATTTCGCACCTGCCAGACCCGGCCCGTTGTGGCGATTGCGCCAGCGTCCGCCCTGCGCATCGGCATCCAAACGAGCGTGTGCCGGGCGCGCGCGCAAGGTCGCGTTTCTGATCGGCACAACGCGCCAGGCAGCGAACTCGCAGGGCGCCAGTGTTGCTGCCATCGATTTACCGGCAGACATGATCGCGCTTTCCGGCCTTGAACCCTGCGCGTCGCCCCGGGCCACTCATAACCGGAACTTCGCGACGCACCCCAGGGTCTTGCCCTACCCGCCAATACTGCGGTCGCGCCGCGTCCGGATATATAGTACGTTAAATTATTATACGCTTGATTACTATATTGCCAGGGCTACCTGGCCCGATCACATGCAGGAGGACCACGATGGAAATCGGAATAGCGCAGCTGCTGCCGAGCTTTGGTTATGACGCTTCGGTAACGGATAACAAGGTCTACATGGATGAAATCGAGCTCGCGATGCAAGCCGACAAACTCGACTACGACCACCTGTGGGTGGTGGAACATCATTTCGAGGATTACTCATTCTGTCCCGACAACTTCGTATTTCTTGCCCACCTCGCCGCCTGCACAAATCGCATCAAGCTCGCAACCGGCGCGGTCATCGTACCGTGGCATACGCAACCACTGCGCATCGCCGAGCGCGCAGCGATGCTTGATCAATTATCCGGCGGGCGTTTCATCCTGGGGCTCGGACGCGGACTCGCCCGGCGTGAGTTCGATCAGTTCAACATCCCCATGGATGAATCGCGCGAGCGTTACGATGAAGCGGCACCGCTGATCATCGAAGCACTGGAAACCGGATACTTCCCCGAGCACAAGGGCAAGTACTTCACGCAGCCGCGCGTACCGTTGCGTCCCGCACCATTGAACAGGGAATGGCGCGATACGCGTTTCACACAGGTTGCGATGAGCCCGGACTCGGCTGAACAGGCAGCGAAGCTCGGCGCCCAGGTAATGGCTTTCAATTACAAACCGATCGAACAGATGCGCGCGGAATACGACGATTACCGCGGTTGGTTCCGCCACTACCACGGTCGTGAATCACGGCCGATGCTGATGACGGAAATGATGGTGTGCGACACGAACGCACAACGCGCGCGCGAAAACGCCGAACGCTACGTTGCAAACTACGGAATTTCCGTGCTCGATCATTATGAAATGCTCGGCGAGCAATTCGAAACCGCGAAGGGCTACCCGACCTATGCCGATGCCGCTGCCGCGATGCGCGAAGTTGGCAAGGAGAACGTGATCAAAGGCTACGTAGATCAGCAGATATGGGGCACGCCGGATCAGATCCTGCGCCGCTTCGAGGAACGCTTCGAGCTGATGGGCGACTACGGGATCCTGTGCGTGTTCCGCTTCGGCGGCGCGCCCCTCGACGTGGCTACGCGCAGTATGCAGTTATTCAATGACGAATGCATACCGGTGTTGCGCGGGTGGGCCGCGGAACGCGCGGCGGCGGCCTAGTTCGATCCCCTTAACCGCGAGCCTGACGCTTCGCAGACCCGGCATTACTTGCAGGGTCTGCGGCTGCATCCGCGCCGAGTGCATCGATAACATTCGCTTTCATGCGCTTTAGCGTACGTGCCGTGATTTCGATATCACGCGCACTCAGACCCGCGAGAACAATGTCGTTCGTCGTGCTCGCAAGCTCGCGTAACTGAGACAGCGCTGCGCGACCGGCCGCCGTGACGACGATCAACTTTGCGCGCCGGTCCGCGGCGTCACCTCGCCGCTCCACCATGCCCGCGGCTTCAAGGCGGTCGATCAGTGAACCGAGCGCGACTTTCCCGAGATCGAGTTTCTTTGCCAGCTCCGATTGCGTGATCTCATCCTGAGCCCACAGGCACGACAGCACGGAGGCTTGCGCGCGGGTAACCCCCGTTGGTTTGAAGTGCGCATCGAACAACAGTTTGCGCAGACGCGACGTATCATGGATGTAGAAACCGAGCCGGAACGCCAGGTCGTCGGAACCGTCGATGCCGTCAGGCTGTTTCTTTGCGGATTTCTTCTTCATACCGTTTACGCCGGGAAGGATTGGATCGAGCTACGCTGCCAGCAGTTGCGCCGCGCACGCCGGACCATACCATGCGAGGCAGGATCCGCGAGCTGTCTGGTGCGGCAATCTCCGCAGTATGCGGTGGTCGCCCGACAAGCGGCCTGAGCCGATCGCGCCTCTCGCCGGTGATGACAGAGGCGAACCGCGGCACGATGACGCGCCCGGCTCCCGGCGACCGGGCCGTGCGCGTGCAATTGTGCGCATAGCACCCGCGTCGCCAGGGGACGTTAAGCGGGCACGATGTATGGATCAGTGCGACGCATGCCGCGTGATCGTACGGTGCCGGAACGCCGTATGGAGGTTCGCAAGGTAATCTGCCAGCGCGTCCCCTTTGCCGTGGCGGAAATGACGAAACACCGCGACGACATGAAAATGGCGCCGCGACAAGCGCCGGTGTCTGACGACATGACAATCGATTTCGAAGCTCTGTGAGTGTTCCGGCAGGACGAACCGTAGCGTACACGTGCGCGGGAAATGCGCCTGTCCGAGCAGCGCGCCAATCAGGCTTTCATCGCAGCTGAGCGTGAGATTATCCACCGACAGCTCGACACAGTCCGTTCGGAACCCGCTCGGCTGCGCGTCGTTAATGACGCTGACGTGCACCGGAAACGCCAGCGGATAGCGTCGGTGTGCTCGCTTGTTAATGACCATTGGTGTGTCCGGAATCAGGCCCCATGCATCTGCGTAGGACTATCGGCCAATGGAGGATAAAAATAAGCCTGACCCGACGGTGACGGGAACAAGACCCGGAAAACAGGGTATTGCGTGCCGAAAACGTGATCTGTTACCACATCGCGCGTGCGCAACAGGGCGCTGTAACAAGCGGGAAAGCGACTTGCCGTCGCACTCGGTGCATTGAGCCTGCACCCGTCGCGACCCCGTTATGGCCGTTACGAATCGCTGTTGCCGGGCTCGGCGTGAGGGCGTAATAGTTCAGCGACGAGCGATTCGAGACGCGCGCTGTCCGGGCGCGGTCCCTCGCGGCGCGAGGTTTCGAACTCGCTGGCGAGCCGCTTTCGCAATGCGGGATCGATCGCGTTCGCCCGATGTCCACCGTCTGCCACCGCCATGACGATGGCATCGCGTCGCGCGTGGTTGCGTTCTGCGATCGCCTCGTGGTGCAACAGCGCGCGGCCGAGCAGGATCCACGGCAAATTCGCATCGCGAAACGGCCCCACGGTAATTTCGCGCGAGCCAAGAGATTGGCCCAGCACCTTCGCCTTGCCGAGCCTGTCGCCGCCGAATAATGCCGACAGGCCCCCAACCAGCGCGCTGATCCCGGTGACTGCGAACAGGGAAGCGCCACCGAGCGCGAGGTCGATCGCGCCACCGGCAACGGCGCCGGACATCGCGCCGGTCGCGACGAGTTGCGTGCGCGACAAGCCGAACAGCTGCTCACTTGCGGATGAAAACAGTTCGGCATCGATCACCGCCGGCGCGCCGTCCGCCCATACAGCGCGCTCGTGACGATAAATCGCCTCAACCTCCCGGCGGACCTCCTGTTCGCGTTCGGCAAGGTCTTGCTTCAGGCGGGCTTGTGCGTTCGCGATCACCGGCGCCGGGTCCGCGTCTTCAGCAATTCGTTGCGAGCGCTGCAGGGTCAGGGCATCAACAATGAGCGCGGTGATCGCGCGCGCAGCACGCTCGCGTCGTCGTTGATAATCGTCTTCGAGCGCGGTAACGGCGCGGGTGATCCCCGCTTGCCACGGCGCGTACAACTCGCCGAAACTGCGCAGCAAGGTGAGGCGCTTGCTCACATCGGCATGCAGCGCGTCGAACTCTCTCACGATCGAAAAATACTGATCGAGCGCCCGCCGCCATTCCTCGACGTGATCCCCGTGGGCAATCAGATTGATCAACGCCATGCGCGGACGCCCGGTCCAGCGCAGGATCTCCATTTCCGGCTCGTACTCCACACCATACGGTCGCGACCCATCAACCACATAAAGTATTCCCGCCCCGTCCGTAATCGGGCGCAGCAGTTCGCATTCGTCGTGGAAGCGCGGATCGTCGGCATGCGCGGCGAGAAAACTCTCGACCGTAGCGGCGCGATCCGCGGCGCCGGTGCTGCGCTCATGCAGCCACGCAAGCACTTCACGCGGACGCTGGAAACCCGGCGTATCGATCAATTCGTACAGGGTTTCACCATCAAGCTGCAGCGGAAACGTTCGCGCCGCCGTGGTGGTGCCGGGGATCGGTGCGATAGCAACGGCGGCGTCCTCGGACAGGGTCGATACGATGCTGCTCTTTCCCTTGTTCGGGTGCCCGACAACGGCGAAGCGGGGGATCATTGCACGTAAATCCCCGGATCATTGAGCCGCGCGAGGCTCGTGCGCCACACCGCGAGATCCTGCGCTTGCGCTGGTGCCTGCGCCTCACCGCAGGGCTGGATCACGATGGAGATGTCAGCGCCGATGTGCGCGCGCATTGCCGTCAGATAATCGTGCAACTCCAGTAACGGCGGTTCCCAGGCCTTCGTCACGACGCGCACGGTCCCGTGCAGCGTGGACGGGATCTGTTGCAATGCCGCGCGGTCCTCGTCGGGACTGCGCTCACCGCCGGTTTCGATCACAAGTGTGTCCGCGGGCAGCGCCGTGCGTGGCAGTGCGTCGTTCCAGATCACAATCACGTCACCGTCGGCGTGACCATCGAACAGCGGCGCGACGGCGTTTGTCGGGGCGCTGATCTGCTCCGCGCTCGTTGCGCCGGCGGCGATCGCGGGCGCATCGAGGCGGTCGAGCAAAGCGCGGACCTCCGGGTGCGCAAGCAGCATCGCGCGCTCCGTTGCACGCGCTCGCAGCCATGCAAATACGAACGCACAGGCGCGCGGGATCACCCCATACGTTGTGATGCTGAGCGCGAGGAACCGCCACCACGGGGTGAGCGTGATCGCATTGAGTTCGCGACCGTCGGCTTGCAGCCGAAAATAACGCGACTGCTCGATCACACGAAAGTCGGGAACGGCATCGGGCAGCCACGCGGACCATGGGCTCGCAATAACGCGCACCGCCTGCTGTAACTGCCGCGCATCGACGCTCAGGGTCGTCGACCAGGCGAACGCAAGGTCGCTGAAACTCGCCTTGATGAGCAAGGTCGCAAGTGCTGCTATGGAAAAGGCCAGGCCGATCTGCTGGGACGACAAGGTAAAGCGCCAGCGCAGCACACGGTCGCGCGCCTGATCAGCGTGGCGGGTGGCGAAGAACTCATCAAGCGCAGGATGACGCCGCCGCAGAAAGCCAAGCACGATATGGCCGGCATTCGTTTGCCCGCCGAAACTCGCGCTCGACCACAGCGGCAAGGTGAGCGAGCAGACAAGGAACAGGGCTGGCAACGCGACGAGCAGACCGAACGCAACGAGGATATTGATGGGATCGGATCCGTCGTAGCGCAACACTGCGGCGGCCAGACCGGCACCGGACAACCCTCCGGCCACGACCATGGTGAACCCGAGCCGGCGCAATATCCGATTCGCCGCCGCGCCCCGCTCCGGCCTGGCGCTTGCGGGCGCCACACGCTGCCACCAGTGCATGACCCGCGCGGCCGGCGATCGTTCGGCCGCTTCGCGTCCGATCGCGCGATCGCGGCGCACACGTTCAGCCCACGGCGTCTCGCGGTCGCGTTCCAGCCACAGAGGAATATCGATCGCAGTAGCGAGCGAGGGTTGCGCATCTGGCACGGTGGACAACAGGCTTCATTCCGGGATTCAGGAGGACTGGCCACAGTTTACTGAATTCAGCCGCCGATGAACTGACCGCGAGTACAGCATTCGAGCCGGGTGCTCTCGCGCACCAGCGCCGGCGGCGAGAGAACTTAATTAATCCGCACGGGGTTGGTATCGTGGGCGGTGCTCACGATCATGAAACGAGGAGGATGCATTGCACACCGCTGAACGCGAATTGGAACTCGGATTATTCATGCCGAACTGTTCAAACCTGTCTGCGATTTCGACCTATCGCATCGTCGAGGACGAATGGCCTTACGCGACGAACAAGGCGATTGCCCGCGCAGCCGAAGCCGCGGATTTCCGCTTGCTGTTTCCCGTGAGCCGCTGGCGCGGGTTCGGCGGCGAAACCGATTATCTCGGCACCTCCCTGGAAACGATGACCTGGGCTGCCGGCCTCCTCGAGGCCACGTCCAGGATCAAGATTTTTTCGACCGTTCATGTGCCCGTGTTTCACCCGGTCGCGGTCGCCAAGATGGGCGCAACGCTCGATCACATGAGCAACGGCCGCTGGGGTCTCAATCTCGTCAGTGGCTGGAGTGAAAGCGAATTTGGCATGATGGGCATCGCGCTCGAAGAACACACGGAACGCTATGAGCGGACGGCAGCATTCATCGAGATCCTGCGCGGGTTGTGGGGTGAGCCGGCAGGCACGTTCAATCACGCATCGAAATGGTATGGGATTACAAACGGCTATTCGCTGCCGCAACCCGCGGTGCAACCACCAATCGCGAATGCCGGGTCGTCGGAAGACGGCAAGAACCTGACCGCGCGCCACTGCGACTGGTCGTTTTTATCGACCCCGTCAATCGAAGCCACGGCCGCGATCGTCAGTGATATCAAGGCACGTGCCGTTGCCCTTGGCCGCAACGTCAACACAGCGGCGTTTCCATTTGTGCTGTGGCGCGATTCCGAGGACGAGGCACACGCGGAGATTGCCCGCATAGTCGAGCACAAGGATGCGGTGGCGGCGCAGAACTGGATGGATGGTACCGCGATTGGCAGCGGCTCGTTCGATCAGTTCACGCTCGATATGTTCACCGTCGGCGCCGGTGCCGTACACGTCGTTGGCACTGCGGAACAAGTGGCGGAGAAATTGAAACAGCTCTACGACGGCGGCCTCGATGCGGTGTTGATGGTGTTTCAGGCCTACCTGAACGATACGCAAAGGTTTGCCCGCGAGATCTCACCGTTGTTACGCGAAATGGGCGTGATTCGACCGCCACTTGCCGGCTGATTCCGGCCGTGGCGCGACGGCGGTGCTGACACCGGGCACGCTTTGTCGCCCGCTCACCGCGGCAACGCCGGGTGAAGCTCTGCCGCAACGCAGCCAGCGGCACCGGCGTACCACAGCCGAGGGGTTCACGGCTGTGGCGCTCGCCGGTGAGTCAAAACCCGACTTACAATGGTGATGCCAGGTTCACTATCCACCAGGGAAACGCCTATGCCTGCACACAAACTCCAGCGAATCGACACGAACGGGATCAGCCTCGAGCTTGTAGTCGCAGGCACAGGCCCGCTGGTCATCCTGTTGCATGGCTGGCCGCAGTGCTGGTATCTGTGGCGCCACCAAATCGATCCCATCGCCAACGCCGGCTACCGCGTTGCGGTGCCGAATCAACGCGGCTACGGCGGCAGCAGCGCGCCGCCGGAAATCGAAGCGTACAAGGTGCGCGAACTCGCCGCCGATGTCGTCGGTCTTGCCGCAGCCCTGGGCTACGATGAGTTCACGCTGATCGGTCACGACTGGGGCTGCGTCGTGGCATGGAATACCGCGCTCCTGCACGACGACGTCTGCACTGCCATTATGGGCCTTTCGATCCCGTTCTGGCGTTTCGGATCCGACTTCACAAACCCGCCGCCCGATGGTTTCTGGTACGCCCGCCTGTTCCAGACGCCGGGCCTGGCCGAGGCCGACCTCGAAGCTGATCTCACCGGTTCGCTCGCGGGTATCTACTATGGCCTCAGTGGTGATGTCCCCGCTGGCACGTTTTTGCGCCAGCTCGAACACCCGGCAACGGCGAGCTTCCGCGACGTATTCCCGCCACCCGCGGTGCTGCCGGCCTGGCTTACTCCCGACGATCTCGATACCTACGTTGGAGAATTTCGCAAGAGTGGATTTGCCGGCCCGAACAACTGGTACCGCAACATTCCGACGCATAACGAGAGCACTGCCGATATCGCGAGCAAGCGATTCCGCCGACCGGCGGCATTCGCAGCGGGTTCCAAAGACGTTGCCCTGATGCTCGATCCCGATTGGCGGCGCGATTTCGATCCCTGGTTCGACGATCTGCGCTTTGTAGAAATCATCGATGGCGCCGGGCATTGGGTGCAGATGGAAAAACCCGCCGCAAGTACCGCCGCGATCCTGCGTTTTCTGAAGTCGCTGGGTTAGCACGGATCAGTGAGACAGGAATAGCAGCGCCGGGGACTGTCATGGCGCGCGTGGCTTACAGCGGACAGTTCAAAACCGTTCCAGTAATCGCAGGATCAGTTGCTCCTGGTCCGAGCGGATGGGGTAGACCGCGAACGCGTCACGCTCGATGATAGGCGCCGCGTCCACCACAGACAATTCACCGGCCTTGATATGCGGTGCCACCATTTGCGCAGGCAGGTAGGCTGAACCGCCAACGTTGAGCAGAAACGCCAGCGCCATCTTTGCTTGCGCCAGGCGGATGTTCGGCTCCGGCGCATCAGGGAAGGAACGACGGTGCTGCAGCGTGTGAGCCAGACCCCAGTCGACCATGACGTAATCGGTCTCAAGCGCCCTGGTCAGCGTAATCGCTTCGTGTGACGTCACCATCAGCAGTTCGATGCGCGCAACCTTACGGATCTGCAGCAGCTCGAGCTGCGGCGGTTCCAGCATAAAAGCAACGTCCAGTACGCCGGCGATCAAACGCCGACCCAGTTCTGCGGCGGTTGCAGATTCCACGATCATCGCCAGCTGTGGATGCTCGCGGCGCACGCGATGCAGCCAGTCCTGCAGCACAACGTCCCAGAGTCGCAGGCTACCGCCAATCGATAACTGGTCGCGCGCGCCACCCGCAACTTCCTGGCGCGCCTTGCTCCACTCACTCAGCACGAGGTCGGCATGGCGAACCAACCGGTTACCCGCCGGGGTCAGGCGAATATTACGCCCGTCGCGATCGAACAGACGCGTACTGAGATGCTGTTCCAGCAGCTTGATCCGCGCACTGACGCCGGCTTGAGTCAGGTGTAATGCCTCGGCAGTGCGGCCGAAGTGCCGGGTGTTTGCCACCTGCAGGAAGGTGCGCAGGAGTTCCAGGTCCATAGAATCTATCAACAAATATTATTTTTAATAATATCATATTTATTTAAAATTTTTGATTAATTACGTCGCGAACCTTACTGTCTCGCTCCAGTTAACACGCGTGATTTCGCTCCGTGGATCGTCGACTACGACATTACCCGGACAAGAACTCACGCCATGGATACAGGAGCACGTGATGAAACACGCAAACCCCAACTCGTGGCTGCGGCCGCGAAGCACTCGCTGGCTGTTGCTGGCATTTATTCTCACAGGCGGAACCGGCATGGCCGCGGAGCGCGACCCGCAAGCCGCACGCGCCATGCTGGAGACGGTGGCCGGCGACATGATGGCCGCATTGCGCGATCCGCATGCCCGCGGCTCCACCGCGGACCTGCAGGCGCTGGTTGAGCAGCATCTCGTGCCGCACATCGATTTCGAAGTTTCCTCGGCGCTCGTCCTGGGCAAGCACTGGCAGGACGCCTCGGCAAGCGAGCGCGAAGCGTTCATACATGAATTCCGCGCGTTTCTGACCCGCTTTTATGCCCAGGCCCTGAGCGGGTATCTGAAAGCCCGCGACGTGCCGAGCGACATCATTGCTTTTGGTGATGAACTGCGCGTGAAGGGCGACCGTCAGGTCCTCGTCTCGTCAACGATTACGCAGCCAGGCGGCACCGGTTTTCCCGTCGCGTACCGCTTGTTATGGGTTGACTCGTGGAAAGTTATCGACGTCAACCTCGGCGGAATCAGCATGGTCAGGAACTACCAGGTGAGCTTCTCGTCGACCGTTGCGAACGAAGGGATTGGCGGATTGATCGCGCAACTACGGTCGCGCAACGACGCATTCAATCAGTCGCTGTAACGATGCTTCGAGGTGCCCCGCACACGCGCGCCGAAACACCACAACAACCAACGGCAGGAATGAATATGAATACAAGAACCTTAAGCATGTTTTCCCTTTGCACACTCTGCGCCGCGTCGATCCTGGCCGGCTACAACGCGCAAGCTGCGCAATATTCCGACGCGCCGAAACTGAGCCCGGCAGCCATCGAGAAGAATATGCAACAGGCAGAGTCTCTCGTGAAGAAAGGCGAGAAACTGATCCGCAATGCCAAGGACGATCTCGAGGATGCGCAAGACCGGATCAGAAAAGGAGAATCTCTTGTTGCGAAAGGAAACGAGGCGGTGCGCGATAACCGGAATCAGTACCGTACGCTGGCGAACGACTCGGGACGTGCAACGGACCCGGACGAGGTTGCCGACGAAGCGAAACAGTTCGATAAGGTCGCCGACCGCTGGGAAGATGCGCTCGACGACATCGACGACGGTGAAAAGCTGATCAAAAAGGGTCATAAAGCAGTCAAGAAGGCCGAGTCCCGCATGAGTGAAGGGCGCTCGCTGGTCGCCGCCGGGAAGAAACTGCGTAGCGATACCGAACGCAGTCTTGATGCCCTGGTTGCGCCAACGAAGGCGAACGCTGCAGACAGTCCGTACGCAAACCGCAGAACCGTACGCTGACCCGCCACCTGAAAGCGCTTGCCGTCGTAGACAACCCGCCTGCGCCGACAACCCCTGCGGGTGCCGCACGTCACGCCCTGAGTCAAGCACATAAACGAGAGCCGGAAACAGCGATGAACCTGACACCAACTCCAACCCAACGCGCGCGCCGGATACGGCAGCAGTTCCCGCATCTGACCGCGGCGCTTGATTACGCGGCGGACGGCATCACCGGCGTCAATTTCTACACTGGACGCGGACAACTTACGGCGACGTTCACCTACGCGGAGTTGCGCACCCGGGCCATGGAATGGGCCTACAGACTCGCCGCGATGCAGCTGTCACGCAATACTCGCGTCGCTATCGTGGCGACTACGGAAGCGGACTTCCATATCATGTTCTACGCGTGCCACTACGCGGGCCTCACTCCCGTTCCGGTGCCGCCGCCGCTGCAGCTTGGCGGACGCCACGAATACGCCGCCCACCTGCGCGCCTTGCTGCAAGCCAGCGGCGCCGGGGTTTGTGTCGGGCCGGAACACTGCGATACGGTGATGCACGAATCTGCTCGCGATTTGCGCATGCGTTTCGTCGGTTCGTTCGACGCGTTTTCACACTTGACGCCGGCATTCATCCCGCTACGTCCCTCAACAGCCAATGAACTGGCTTACCTGCAATTCACGTCCGGCAGTACGCGCTTCCCGAAGGGCGTAATGATTTCGAACCGCGCGCTGATGAGTAATCTGCTGGGCACAACACAACACCTGGCGGTGAACGACGACGACCGCGCGGTTTCCTGGTTGCCGTACTACCACGACATGGGGCTGGTGGGCATGATCCTGGCGCCTATGTCCACCCAGATGTCGGTCGATTATCTCGGTTCGCGCGAGTTCGCCATGCGGCCGCGACAATGGTTGTTGCGACTGTCCGCGAGCCGCGCGACGATTTCATTCGCCCCACCGTTCGGTTACGAGTTGTGCGCGCGTAACATCGACGAATCGACACTCGAACGCATCGATCTCAGCAGGTGGCGGATCGCCGGCATCGGCGCCGATCAGATCCGGCCCGCGACGCTGGCTGCGTTTGCCGAACGGATGCGGCCCAGTGGCTTCGACAAAAGTGCATTCTTGCCCTGCTACGGACTCGCAGAGTCTACGCTCGCGGTGACCCTGGGCCGGCTGAACGCGGGAATTGCTTACGAAACCATCGACAGCGACACCCTGGCGAAGACCCATCGCGCGGTTCCGCTGCCGGACACGCACTGTCCACGGCTTGCGCGGGCGGCGGCGGTATTCGTCGACTGCGGGCGGCCGCTGCCCGGACACACGATCGAAATCCGTGATCCGCACGGAATCGTGCTACCGGATCGGCATTGTGGACAAATTTTCGTCCGTGGGCCGAGCACAATGTCCGGATATATCGATGAGCACAGGCAGTGGCCGCGAATAGAGGTTCCGGACACGGCGCTCGCAACCGGCGACATCGGTTATGTGGTTTCCGGCCGCCTGTTCGTAACCGGCCGCGAGAAAGACATGATGATCAGCAACGGACGTAACGTGTGGCCCCAGGACCTTGAGTTCCTCGCGGAACAATGCGACGGAGTTCGCACCGGTGACACCTCCGCTTTTTCCGTCCCGGACGCCGAGGGCGGCGAGCAGATTGTACTCGTGGTGCAGTGCCGGCAACGGGATGCCGGACGACGTCTGGATTTGATCCGTCAACTGCGCGGCGCAATCGTGCGGGAACTCGGAATCGAATGCCTCATCGACCTCGTTCCTCCCCGCACCCTGAATCGAACCTCATCAGGAAAGTTGTCGCGCGCGGCCACCCGGACCGACTTCCTTAACCGCTCCGCGCCGGACGCAAAACAGCAACGCGCTGCGAACAACACCCGGGTTCACGCCGGGTAGTGCGGCAAGTTGCGACTTTGCACCGGCGTCACATCAACAAGCCGGGACACGCAAGTTCGCAGGCGAGGGTCGTTGCGCAAACCGTCGGGTCGAATTAACTGCCCGGCCGCGGCGCTGGACCCAAGCGGGGTGCCGGTGGCAATCACCGCCTGCCTGGCAGGAAACTCGTGGTCGGCCCACGGGGGTGTCGGAACATTCGCACCGCGGGGGCAACCACGGCGCTATCGACACCAGTGCGGTTTTGCTTCCAGCCTTGCGGCTACGCTGTTGCGCGGCGACTCACAGCGAGCGTCTGCACTAAGCTCAAGCGGCCTGAACGCGGCCACGCCCATGGGTCTTGGCTTCGTAAAGTGCGGCGTCGGCGGCCGACATGAACGTCTGGAACTCGGCATCGCTATCCGGGTCAAGCGCGGTGACCCCGATACTGATACTAAGCTGTAATTCTTCATCCGTGCCCGGGACGACCGCACCTGCGATCGCTTCAGTCGCTCGTTCAGCCACGAGCGTCGCGCCCGCGAGATCGGTTTCCGGCAGCAGCACCGCGAACTCGTCGCCGCCGAGGCGGCACAAGGTATCCTGCTCACGCAACATCTGCCGACAAATGTCGACTACGGTTTTCAGTGCGGCATCTCCAGCCGCGTGGCCATATTGATCATTGACCTGTTTGAAGAAATCCAGGTCGAGGATCATGAGCGACAACGGGTGCTGATAACGTTGCGCGCGGTTCAGCTCGAGTTCCGCCTGATCAACAAAATACCGTCGGTTGTGAGCGCCCGTGAGCGGGTCTGTGTTCGCGATCGTATGCAGTTCCGCCTCCAGGCGCTTGCGATCTGAAATGTCGTGCAGAATGCCGGTGAACTGGCGCCCGTTTGAACCGGTGAACTCGCCAATCGACAAGTACAGGGGTATTTCCTCGCCGTCCTTCCGACGTCCGCTTACCTCCCGCCCGATACCGATGATTTCGCCTTTGCCCGTACGCAGATAGCGCTCGAGGTACTGATCGTGATTCTCATGATGCATGCCGGACATCAGCACTTTGACGTTCTGGCCAAGCAGTTCTTGCGGTGAGTAACCGAACAGCGGTTCGATCGCTTTATTGCAGCGTTCGATAATACCGTCCTCGTTAATCAGCACGATTGCATCGACGGCAGCCTCTACGAGGCTGTCGAGCCGGCCGCGCTGGTCGTTCAGTTCGCGAAACTGATGATCCAGGCGTTCGGTCATGGCTTCGAAATGACCCGCGAGCGCGCCGAACTCATCGCTTCCGTCGAGCGTGCCGGTGCGTTCCCAGGTACC
Source organism: Gammaproteobacteria bacterium (assembly GCA_965216305.1). Lineage (GTDB taxonomy): Bacteria > Pseudomonadota > Gammaproteobacteria > UBA11873. Next base: position 3,973,549 of record OZ244144.1, read on the forward strand.
GCCGTCGTAGTTCGACACAGCACGGGTAATGTCGCGCAACGGCCGCATCAAGTGCCAAATCAGGAATGCGATCAGCAACAAACCGGTGCTCGCGACAATGCCCGTGATCAGCAGACTATGGGAAACGAGTTTATTCGCTATCGCGTTGACCTCGGTCAGCGGCGCCGAGATTCCGAGCACTATCTCATTACCACGCGTACCGGGGACGAGATTACTGCGCGCAAGCGATACTATCTGTCCCGCTTGCCTGTCTTCCTCCGCGCGGATGATACGGATAGTGTGGCTCCCGTTCGTGAACAGCGCGCTGGCGTCCGCGAACTCGTCCTGTACGCGATAGGCCCGGCCGAGATCGAATCCAAATGTCTTTGATGCATCCGGATGGACAAGATAATCACCGTGATTGTTCGTGATGTAGAGATCGTAATCGTGCGGAAGTGATGCGCGGGCCTCGGTAAACAACTTCTCGACATCGATATTGATAATCACGATCCCGGACACCTCGGCGGGACCAAGTCCTGGCCGCACCGGCATTGCAATACGTAACACGGCCAGATGCGGCACGACGATGTTGCCGTGCTCGCGGTTCAAATCGATGGCGGAAACGTAAATTTCGCCAGGAGGGAGCGCAAGCGCCTGGCGAAAATAATCGCGCGAGGCTTTCGACTGCAGATTCCCGTCACGCACACGCTGGATTTCATCGCCACGGCGTTCGACGCGGACGAGTTCGCGCCCGTTGTCATCGATTCCAATGAAGCGGATTTGCGAATACGCCGCCGTATTCTGAAGCAGCGCCTTGAAGACTTCCTCAACATGTTGCTGGTTGATGCTGTGGCCTCGCAGGGATGGCGATGCGGCGAGAAATGCGACATCGCGGCGGGCGCTCATCACCTCCCCGCGCAGCATGCCGGCAACATTTTCCTGGAGATGCTCGAGACGTTCGATAGACACGTCGCTGAGGGCATTGACGAAATAGCTCGCCAGAGTGCCGCCGACCAACGATACGCCCAGCAACATAAGAACGCCCGAAAATGCGATCACTTTCGATGTAAGGCTCATGAGTGTCGGCGGATGTTTCGACTACGAGGTTCGGATTGCTGCAAAGAGCACCGGCGAGCGACCTCCAGCGGACCCGGGCTTCCGGTGTTTGTAGCGGCCGCGAACCGGCATTCTGAAGCAGATCGGGCGCGTCGAACGGCTGCGCAGGTGCGAGCCACGCGTGCGTTCTGGTGCCGGGCGCGAGGTCTGGCAAGCATACGCTGGCGTACGCCACGGCACGGCTTGCCTGATGACGAAAAATGCCGTGCATGGGACGGGGCCATTCGCCCCGAGCCGCAGCGACGGCGACAAGCAGTCATGCAAATCAACCGCCCCGCGGGTTCGCCGCGCCACGCGCGCTTGCCGTCATTCGTAATCTGCGCCCGGGCTTCCGTGTTCATGCAAGGCACGACGCACACCGTTATGATCGAACCCGACTTGATGAGCCCGCGACGGGCGGATGAGACAAACACGATGAAACTTTATCACTGCAAAGGCGCGCGCTCGGTGCGACCGCTGTGGACGCTCGAGGAAATGGGTCTCGCGTATGAACTCGAGACGATGCCGTTTCCGCCGCGCGCGCGGCATGCGGGTTATACCGACATCAATCCCGTTGGCACGGTGCCGTATTTCATCGACGGTGAGGTTGAAATGACGGAGTCTGCGGGGATCGCGCAATATCTCGTCGATACCTACGGTCCTGCGGATCTTGCGCTCAAGCCCGGCGATACGGATTACGGCACGTACCTGAACTGGTTGCATCGAAGCGACGCCACGTTGACGTTTCCGCAAACAATCGTATTGCGCTATACACAACTGGAACCCGAAGAGCGCCGCCTCAAGCAGGCGGTGGACGACTACACGCAGTGGTTCTTTTCGCGCCTGAAGACCGTGGAACGCGCCACTGCCGATCGCGACTATCTGTGCGCAGGCCGGTTTACGATCGCCGATATCTGTGTCGGCTACGCACTTTTTCTCGCTGACAGGCTCGGTCTGGCGGGCGGATTCAAGCCGAATACGCAACGCTATTACGCGCGTCTGATACAACGGCCGGCATTTAAACGGGCGGCCGCGCTATAGCACGGGGCTCCGATATCGCCGCTTAAGCCCTAGACGATGAGATTCTTCGCCTCTTCGGCGATCGTACGCAGCGCGCTCACCGCGTAAGGGCCGCGCCCCAGCACGCGAACCGCGAGCGCGAGCGCGAGCAGGGCCTTGGCCTTCGTGGTCGGATCAATGTCTTTGCGGATGTCTCCGCGCGCCTGTCCCACTTCGATGCTGCGACGGAAAAAGCCCTCGATTTCACGCAAGCCATTGGCGACGATCGCGTTCGTTTCGGCATCATGCGCGCTGCTCGCGAGCACCGTGTTGAACAGGAAACATCCTTTGCGATCCGTATCGGCCACCGTTTCGGCGAGGATGTGGTCGAAGAAATCGCCGATCGCCCGTCGCGGATCATCGAGCGCTTCCAGCTCGGCGAACGTGGCCTTGCGCCAATCCCGGTCGTACTTGAGCAAGGCCCGCACGAACAACGGTTTCTTGCCGCCAAACGCGTTGTAGAGGCTGCCGCGATTAACCCCGGTTTCCGCTATCAGCTCGGCCATCGAGGCGGCGTCGTAGCCCTTGTTCCAAAAGACGTTCATCGCCTTTTCCAGCGCGGCTTCTTCGTCGAATGATTTTTCCCAGGGCATGGCCTGCGTTCCACCAACTGCGATACCCCGGCATCGTAGCACTTCTATACCGTTCGTTCTAATTATTGCCGGGAACAGATTACGCGACACCTCACTGCCAGGTCGCTACGAGATTGAATACGCCTGACTAACCAGCCTTTTCCGGCATAAGCATAGTCCGGAACAGCCTATACGCTGTGTTGACCAATTGGTCTAAATATAATTAATCTATACCAGTCGGTACAGACTAATTGACCCCGGCATTCCTTCCCTGCCGTTTAATGGAGTATTACGATGACTGAATTCACCCTGCATACCGAAGACACCGCCCCTGCGGCGAGCAAACCCCTGCTCGCGAATTCGCTGCAAGCCTTCGGCATGATCCCGGGCCTGCACGCGGTGATGGCTGAAGCGCCTGGTCTGCTCGAGGCCTATCAGACGGTGCACGGCTTGTTCGCCGATTCGAGCTTTGATGCGGACGAACTCACGGTTGTATGGCAGACGATCAACGTGGAGCACGACTGCCACTACTGCGTCCCCGCACATACCGCGATCGCGCAGTCGATGGGTGTGAGCGACGCGATCTCCGACGCGCTGCGCAACGAGACCCCGCTGCCGAACGCACGCCTCGAAGCCCTGCGCACGTTTACGCTGAACGTGGTGCGTAATCGCGGTCATATCGACGACAGTGCCGTGCAGGCTTTTCTCGACGCCGGCTTCAACCGCCGACAGATCCTCGAGGTAGTGCTCGGCCTGGCGCAAAAAGTGATGTCGAACTATACGAACCACCTGGCGGACACGCCGGTGGACAAGCCGTTCAAAAAGTTCGACTGGCACAAGGCGGCCTGATTCGCCTGAGAGCGGTTTTGCGGATCGGGCTGCGCCCGATCCGCGCCCGGTCACATTCAACCGAGAGAGGTATTAACGAATGCACAAGCCAGTGATGAAACCCGATGAACTGTGCCATGTCACCACGACGTCATTCCGCGATGAGCTGGGAAGCGCCCGCTACCCGTTCGAACCCGGACGCTACTGGTTGTTTACCGCGAAACTCTGCCCGTTTGCGCACCGCGCCGAACTCGCACGGAAACTTACCGGGCTCGACCACGCCATTGGCCTGACGATTGCCGGCTCCGTGCAGACCGAAAAAGGCTGGGATCTCGGCGCAATCTACCCCGGTGCTGACAGCATGCCGAATCCGCTGCCACAGATCGATCGCCTGCCTGGCATCTATGCGCTTGCCGCGCCCGGGTATGCGGACCGGGCTTCCGTGCCGGTCCTGTTCGATACGCACACGCAGACCATCGTCAACAATGAATCCGCCGAAATCGTGGCCGTGCTCGATGCCGTCGCCGCCGAAATCACGAATCACGCGACGCTGTATCCACAATCTCAGCGCGAGCAGATCGATACCATTATTCGTCTACTCAACGACGATTTGATCAGTCCCCTGTATCGGGCGGGTTTTGCGAAGAACCAGGCAGACTACAACGTGAATAGCGAGCGGGTATTCGCCACGCTGGCGCAACTCGATACCCATCTGGCGCGCACCGGGCCCTATATTGCCGGCGAAGCCTTAACGCTCGCGGATGTTCATGCTTATCCGCATCTGGCACGCTTCGATGCGATTTATCATTCGCTGTACCGGCTCAACGAAAACTTCATTCGTGATTATCCCAACGTCGCCGCCTACCTCGGCCACCTGGGTGCACAAACGGCATTCGCGGAAACGCTGGATCTGCAGGCGGCAAAGGACGGGTATTTTCTGTCATGGAATCAGCCGACGAACGCGAGTTTCGTACCGGCTGGACCGCGCGTCGACCTGCGCTCCGGCGTCGCGGTGACGAGCGCGCGCCCGGCGGCGTGAAATCGCGGATCGGGGATGCGATGATAGCGACATTGCCAGTTCCCCTGTCGTTGCGCGCGGACCACGAATATGCCCTCTGACATTGATACGATTGCCCACGCGATTCAACTCGCGCTCGCGCCGGTGTTTCTGCTCGTGGCCGTCGGCTCATTACTCGGCGTATTGACCACCCGCCTTTCGCGCGCGGTCGACCGCTCGCGCGTGCTCCATGGTCGGGTCGACGCGGGTGGTGATATACCGGAACCGCTGGCCGCCGAGGTACTCATCCTTGCGCGTCGCATGCGGATCATCAATACGGCGATTATCCTCTGCGTGATTTGCGCGCTGCTGATCTGCACCGTGGTGGCGATCATTTTTCTCGCCTCGATTGTGAGCTTCGCGGTAACCGCCCCCATCGTGTGGTGCTTCGTCGCCGGCATGTCGTGCCTGATCGGTGCGTTGCTGTGCCTGTTGCGCGAAATCTACCTGGCGACAATGAAAATGCCGATCCGTTATTGAGCCTGCGGCCGCAACCGGCAATCCGCGTTCGCGTGCTTAGCCGGCGAATCCGCACCTGCCCGGGCGCCTCGCAATCATATCGGGAAGCTTTTCGACCTTCGTTGCATTTACACTCAGAGCGCCGGCACCCGCCGTCGCCACTGACAGCATTGCGGGAGAAAACAGCCATGCCTGCAGAATCAACGAACCCGCGTGCCGAACGCAGGCGTTTCATCTTCAACACGGGACCCGAAGGACTGTCCGCCGCGGCGGTTGCGACGCTCGCGGGTACATCAGGCTTTGCCGCGGCCTGCCTCGTGGCGCCGGCTGCGTGATCGGACATAATCCGCAGATGCGTTCGCATCAAACCGGATTGAAACAGGCGTGCGGCAGTTCGTGCGTCCGGCTGTGGAGGCCCGGCGCGTATTTGCGCGGTCGTGCCGTGGCAGTCTCACCGGAACAGCATGCGCTGTTCGGTATGGGCTTATTTGCGCTTTTTCTCGACCGTCGGCCCACCGGCTTCCCGCCACGCCGGCATACCGCCGGAGAGCTGTGCCACGTTGTCGATTCCGATGTCCCTGAGCGCCTTCGCCGAAAGCGCTGAACGAGGATTGCCGTTGCAAAACAGCACGTAAGTCTTGTCCTTGTCGCCGTAGATTTCCCGGTAGTACGGACTGCCCGGGTCGAACCAGAATTCGATCATGCCGCGCGGCGCGTGGTGTGCGCCTTCGATTGTGTCGCTCTGCTCAACCTCGCGAACGTCGCGGACATCGACGAAGACGAGATCGCCATCCTCTTTACGCGCCAGAGCCTCTTTGCTGGTGATGACCGCGACTTCCGCCAGCGCCTGCTCGGCTAACTCCATTATGCCCATCATGTGTACTCGTTATTGGATGCAGGGCAATAATAGCCCGCGTTGCGCGTTGTTGCCTTGTGCGAACGGCAACACGTTCGCGCCGCCGCAATGAAACGCCGCGTGCTGTGTCGCCACCTCGTGTTACCCGCGCAGTGCAACGAAGCGCTACCCGCGCGCGCTGGCAACGAGCAGCAACACACGGTTGTCTTTGCCGCCTTCGCGCATGAGCGCGTTGAACTCGGTGACCTGGCAAGCGTTTCGCGATCAAGCTGCGGGATCACCATGCCGGGCCGCAGCCCCGCGGCGGCGGAGCCGGGTTCCACCGCGGCAATCCCGACCCCGGTACCGCGCTCCTGGCCGCGTCCGCGAGCGTCTCCACGGTCACCCCGATATCGTCGGCGCGTCCGGTCTGGCGCGCGGCCGTTTTCAACCGGCGCGACTGCGTTCGGGGCGTTTTGCACAAGCGCCGCAGCCGCGTGCGGTCCCGGGCGACGATGATTGCTTATACAGTAGCGTCGACCAGCACCCCGGCGCACGATCCGGCAGCCCGCAAGCGCGTCCACACTGCCGAGCGAGCGGCAGTTTGTTGCAAAGTCCGGCCAGGAGACCGGCACGCCGGGGTTTTAACCGTTGCGCGATGCATGCGCCAGGACCCGTGTGCCGGTGCGTTCGGTTGTTTACATGCCGCAGGCTGCGACTAAGCGGACAGGCGCCTGAGCGGCCACTGCCGGGTGGCGGCGAGGAGCACGAAACGAATCGGCGTCAGTCGCCGGATTCTGAATAGGTGTGCGTAAACTTGAGATCCGACGACTTCGGGACCGGGATCGCTATTTACGCCCCATCCCTGCCCCTTCCCCTCCTATATCTATTAACCTGGGAGGGGAAGGGCACCTGGTCCATCGAGGTTCGTGTTGCATAATTTGAAGCACGGTTTTAGTCGCGCGGTTCCTTAGCTGGCGTTTCCGTATCGTTCCAGGAATTCATCGGCCACCGCGCTGGCAACTGCCGCGACGTTACGCAAGGGGGTTTTCTTCACGCCATAGAACCGCGCCATCAGTTCCCGATGCAGGAGCGTGCCGAAAAACAAATCCGTCGCGCGGGACGTGTCCCCGATGGCGAGTTCACCGTTGGCGATCCGTTCTTCCAGCAAGTCCCTGAACTTCGCATAGCTCAATCCCGGTCCACGTTCGTAGAACGCCTCTCCGATTTCCGGAAACCGGTTCACTTCGGCGACCACGATACGCATGAAATCGATGTAGCGTTGCGACAGCACAACCTTCAAATACTGTTCAGCGATTCTGATCAAGGCTTCGCGAATCGTGAGTTCCGCGAGGTCGAGCGAGCTGAGCAACGACACGGAGTCCGCCAGCATTTCATCGACCACCGCGGTGAAAAGACCGGCTTTATCACCAAAATGCGCATAGATCGTTGTCTTGGAACCACCAACCCGCCGCTGCAATTCCGAGGTACTGGCGCCGCTGAACCCTTGCTCCAGAAACAGCTCCGTGGCCACCGCAAGGATGCGCTGACGCTTTGCCTGTGACGCGGTAAGGGGCTTCATCGCCGGGGTTCTGGTTCCGTTTTTTCGTGCCGGTAACAAGCGCCCGCGTCACGGCGAGTGGCAGCGCCTGCGTTGATACCAGCTGCGGTGCGTGCGTTTACCGGTATCAAACGACCAGCTCACCAACACAGAAATGCGCCATATGCTTCTCTGCCATGCGACTGTGGAACGTGCCGAATTCGGCCGTCGCGTCCTTGCCGGCAAACATTCGCGCGACGAAGGGGCCGCCCGGGTGGTGGTCCTTCCATTCCGTGAAGTCGTAAACCTTGCCGTGAATAATAATCCAGCAGTCATCAAACGTGTTGTGCTGACGAACTTCGTCCAGCGTCACCTTGCGATCGCCCTGGCGCGACACTACGGGGACCCAGAGATTGCGCATTACGTCGCTGCGTGCCTCACGCACAGCCTGTGCGGAGCGGAAATCCCACGGCCCGAGCCGTTTCGCGGGAATTGTATCGCCAATGTTTCTCGCGTCGAATGCATACAGCCATGAATCATCGCCACCGGCGCGCTTGGCATGGTCGAAGACCGGGTAGTCGCGCTCATCCAGGGCTTTCAGAATCTTCTGGCGTTCAGGCGAGTCCACGGGTTCGAGATGTTTGAGCAGAAACTTCGATGCAAACTGAACACGGGTGCCGCGATAGTGGCGGACTCTTTCATAATGCAGCAGCGCGCTGTAGACATCGTCGCCGTGCAATTCGAAACATTTGCCCAACGCGGCCCCGTCTTCGATCGCGAGCGCCGCGCCCTGGCCGAATGTCGGCAAGACGGCGTGCGCGGCGTCCCCTAACAGCGCGACCCGGCCATTGTGCCAACTCGGAAACGCATCGAGATCATAGAGACCCCACTTCGTCGGGTTCTCTACGCCCCCGACCAGGGCGACCGCATCATCCATGCGCACATCATCGGCGAACGCCTTCTTCACGTTCGCGATCATTTCCGCGCGGTCAGCGGGAAACCAGTCGCCTTCGCCGCGTTCAAATTCGTCCGCATTGGGTTCGTAGTAACCGAACCAGACGTTGAGCAGCTCGCTGTCGCGCACCCAGTAAGTGACGACATAGCCGAATTCGGATTTGCGGGCATCCATGCTCGAGGAATTGATCGGGTTGAAATTCATCGGGCTGCCATCTTCCTTCGTGAGTTCGGCAACCTTGTCACGCGGTATGAGTCCCCGATAGCACACAACAAATGTCCAGCGTCGCGGCGGTGCTTCGGGATAAACGATCTTCCTTGCCCTGGAGTTCAACCCGTCAGCGCCAATCACGACTTCTGCTGTATCGTTCGAACCGTCTTCGAACGCGACCGTCACGCGATCGTCAGTTTGTGTGATCGATTCAAGTCGGCACGACATGTGAATCCGGATCGGGCAGTCCGCGCCCGTATCCGGGGCGAAATCGAGACAGCGCTTGTGCAGACACATGAGCAGATCGAGCCGGTGCATGTGGTGAAAACCGGCCTGGTCGTCTGCCTTCGTGTTGTGATCGAGCGGTTTTACGGAGATGGATCCGTCGTCCATCACCATGCGGGTGTTTTCGAGGATCGCCGCGCGGCCGCCGTCCACGGCGCCGTGCGGCCCCTTGGGGTCGCCGCCTGTGAGGTCGACGCCGAGCCACTTGCACAAGCGCGCGCCGTTGGGCGGCATCGTAATGCCGGCACCGGCGGTACTTGGCCTGGCGGTCTGCTCGTAGACGTCGATTGATTCGAATCTGCCTGACTCGCGCAGCGCCAGGGCGGCAAAAAGCCCGCCCATGCCTGCGCCAACGATTATTCCATGCATGCCTGTTTCTCCTCCCCTGCAAGTCAACGTCGCCGTTCCCGGCGATGGCTGTTGTCACCGGAATCTGAAACGATACCGTACGGTACGATACAGTTAGGGTGATGTCTACACGCAACCGCATGCCCCGCCGGACCACAAACAATAGGCAAGCGCTGGTCCAGTGTTATGCGGGAATTTTCCACCCGGTTTGACATGGTCGTTGAGCCGCGGACGAGTCATTGCGTGGCACGTTGCGCGCAGCCGCAGCGATATCGGGCGCGAGAGGATCCTGGCGAATCCGGGCGCTGTGCACGGGCGGACATGCAATCCCGACGCCAGCGTCCGTCTCCTGCGTCGCTCGCGGCTCCCGTCCGGTTACGCTCTCGTTAGGGCAACGTCCGCCGCCCGCTCCGGTGCCGGATCACGGCAGGGACATCTCCGTGGAGTATCGGCGTTAAACTGTGAGTGTGCCGTCCTGTATTGTTAATGCGATCCCATGCAAACCAGCCGTCGAAACCAGTCGATTGGATCAGCTTGATAAGCTGATCTGCCCGCAGTCCCAATGGATGCAAGCGCCGCGCTGCAGAGGCTGGCTTTGAAAAAACTCGAAATAACCCACCGAACGACGTACGAATACCGCGAGCGGCTGGTTTTTGGCCTGCACAAGTTGATGCTGCGCCCGCGGGAGAGTCGCAATTTGCGGCTCCTGAACCACACGCTGGAACTGACACCGGCCGCGACGATTACCTGGGCGCACGACGTGTCCGGCAACGCCGTCGCCAGCGCGACGTTTCAGCAACCCGCGGATACGCTCGTCATCGAGAGTTTCGCGGAACTCGAACTCGACATTGAGCAATGGCCCGTATTCGAGATCGCAGCCTCGGCAGCGAATTACCCGTTTCTGTTGTCCGCCGAAGAAATGCTCGACCTCGGCGCCCTGCGGCTGCAGACTTACCTCGACAGCGACGGCTGCCTGCGCGACTGGGCGCAGGGTTTTGTCACTGCTCCCGCCACGAACACACTTGCACTGCTCAAAGACCTGAGCACCGGCGTCGCGTCGCGGATCGATTACGAATACCGCGAAACCGACGCTGCCCAGTCGCCAGCCGAAACGCTCGCCCGGAACCGGGGCTCATGCCGTGACTTCGCCGTATTGTTTGTCGATGCGGTACGCAGCCTTGGATTCGGCGCGCGGATCGTGTCGGGTTATCTGTATGACCCGGGCGAGGATGCAGTGGGATCTCAGGGCGCGGGATCAACGCATGCCTGGGCGGAAGTCTATGTGCCGGGAGCAGGCTGGATCGTGTTCGATCCAACTAACCGCAGCGTCGGCGGGTTCAACCTCATTCCAACCGCCGTGGCGCGGAATATCGCACAAACAATGCCCGTATCCGGCAGTTTCATCGGCAGCCCGGACGCGTTCAAGGCACTGGACGTGGCGGTTCAGGTGAGGGCCGTTCAGGCCGGCTGAGCCGAGCACGGCACACAAACAACGCGGCGACCGGCCGCACTCGCGCAAGCTCTGACTCGGCGACCGCACTCGCGTCGATGACACTATCGCCGAGCCCCGGAGCCGTGGACGAGTGGTTACCGTGAACCAATCGTCGGCGCCCCAGCGCGTTACGTCGAGAAAACCCGCGGTTGTTTTTCGGGCCAGACATGCCCAGGCAGTCCAATCCTCAATATTCTCAAGCACAATCAGGGCGATAACGTGCTCCAACCCGGATCTGAACAATCTGAGATTCACGGGTCAACACCTATCGCCAGTTCACCGTTTCCGGTAATTGATCACAGTTCGCAGCGTTGCAACAGATTAGCTGCATCCTGTTCCAATGCGACAGCGTAGAGCAGCATCGGACCCAATCTGTCCGGTTTACTCCGTGCGCGACGCACGAACAAAAATTATTGGATTAAGGAGGATACTAATGAAAGGACTTATCAACACGGTGCTTGCACTGGCGCTCGTCGGACTCTCGGCAAGCGCCAGCGCGGCCCACATCTCCGTGTTTCAGGCACTGTTGAACGGCGACCAGGCGGACTCTGGCTCGCTGGGTCTTGGTTCGGCGACGGCTACGTTCAACAGCAATACAAACGCGTTCGATTGGTTAATCGCCTGGGAGGGTTTGACTGATGCGCCGACCGCCGGGCATTTTCACGGGCCGGCGGCTCCCGGAGACAATGCGGGGGTCCAGGTCGCGTTCGATCACACGGTAAACCCGACGATCGGCAGCGCAACTTTGAGCACAGAACAAGCTGATCAGCTGTTCGATGAACTGTGGTACATCAACGTGCACACCGCCGCGTTTCCGGGCGGGGAAATCCGCGGGCAAGTACTGCTTATCGAGACGGTGAACGCCGCGGTAAGCCCGGTTCCGCTGCCGGCCGCCGCATTGCTGATGCTTCCGGCAATGGGTGGCCTCGCCTTCGCGCGGCGTCGCCGAGCCGCCTGAAGCAGGAGGCCAGTCGAGGTAAATTGAAACCTCCGGTACGGGGCCGTGGAGCGCGTACCGGGGGTTTTCCATTCTCTACCGCTTTGTACTCGTTCCGCGATCGCCACCCTTTCGGGGCAGCAAGAATCTGATGAGTTTGCGCAGAAAGCCGGGAGTCATCCGCAGCGGCATCTTGCGGTCTCCATAGACGTAGACGATGCAGCCATTCGGCGACGAAATGGTCGGGTGGCGAACCCCGGCGCGCGCAAAATGATAATCCCCCGCTTGCAGATAAATATCCTCCCCGATCATCGCATCGCCCTCGAGGATTAGACTTTCTTCGTCCATTTCATGGTCGTGCGGCGGGAGCATTGCACCGGGTGCCATACGCACGAGTACAGCGCGCGTACGGGCATCTTCATGCAAGGTACAGACTTCCAGCCCGAAAGGTCGCTGCTCCCAGATTCTTTCCTCACTGCGAACCGTCAGGGTCGACGCTGTCTGCGTCGCCTGCTCAATACCCGCCGCTTCACGCAGTATCCGCGCCTTCAGGGCGTGTGCCCGGTGCGCCGGCGGGCGCTGCTCGATTAACGCAGTGGCCAACAGGGCCGCATCGTTATCTGTCAGATCGTCGTGTTCTACCATCATCAGTCCCCAGCAATCAGCCGATAGCGGCGGTGGCACTCATGGCCGCTCGCCCAGCGTCGCGCGCATCGCTATCAACGCCCGCCGGACATGCGATTTGACTGTTCCCAGCGGCAGCTGAGTAATGCCGGCAATTTCCTTGTGCGTGTAGCCACCGAAGAACGCAAGCCCCAGCAGTTCACGACTAAGCGGAGGCAATTGCGCGAGCGCGGCGAACAAATCCTTGTGTCGGTCACGCTCGATCAGGTCCAGCAAGACCACGTCCGTGACGATGTGTGAATCCTTTAACGTGTTACGCAGCAACTCCGGCGATGGATGCAAGAACGCCGGATCACGTCTCCGCAGATGATCGATCGCCCTGGACCGGCAGATTTCCAACAACCAGCCAAGCGGCGCGCCCCGATCCGGATCGTAGCGTGCAGCCTGCTGCCAGGCCTGAATATAAGTTTCTGCCACAACATCTTCTGCATCGGCAGCGCTGCCCGTGATCCTGAGTGCGAGCCCATAAGTCTTTCCCAATGTCAGATCGTAAAACTCAGCGAGCCCCTCGTCATCGGCGTGACACATTCGTTCGATCAAGCGATGGCAACGAGCGTTCATTTCGCCATCACGCGATGCGTCACTCATGGTTTGTCCGTCGCGTACATTGGCACCCGCGGGATTGTGCGCGATCCTTTGGTCGAGTTGAAGCCGGGATACTGGAACTGCGAAAAGCACAGGGGTCGAACCAGCTTAAATCTCCGAGTTAGCAGATTATTGCGCGCTAGTCGTGTTATTTAGCGGCGCTAAAGCCGAAATATACGGCCGCGCGGCGGGTCTAAGACAGCAACCGGTGGAACGCACGGCAGGCAGTACGGCAATGGCTGTCTCTCCACGGGGCATAACACCGATTGCTGCCGATGCGTCGGCGTAATCGGGCGGGGTTTGCTGGACGTTCCCAGCCACGGAGCGTAACGCTCAGCGCGAAGCTTGGTTCATTGCCGGAATCGATGTGGGACAGCTCGCATCAAATTCACAATCGCGAGTTTTTGCAGCGCGCGGAAACGGATCACGACAACTCGCGCCCGTGGCGACTGCTTCCCGGGCCGCGCAGCCTGCAAATCGCCGAAGGCCGTAACGAGCGAGCCTATAGTCGTCGATGTCAACGACTGCTTACGGCGCGAAAACCCGGCGGCACATTCCGACCTAGGGATTAAGCAACATCGCTTCTGTAATTTCGCTTATCCCTCGATCGCGGCTTTTTCAAGCAATTGAATTATGAGAAAACACCGGGGGTTCGAATCCCTCCCTCTCCGCCAAACCAAAAATGCCCGGCCACGACAACAATATGATCAGAAAATCGCTGAAGGTGCCCCACAACGTTTCATTGAGGAGTCGATAAACGGGTCCCCGATCGCTCGATTACGCGATCGGGTTAGGGTTTTTCAGTGCGCCGCCGGCTTACGGTGCGGCCGGGAAATACTCACGCGCCGCGATCAATTGCGCCCAGGCGAGCGGGCCGAGTGGATTGTCCGGATCGATACCCGCTGCCACTGTCGCGGCAGCGGTGGCCAGTGGAGGCAGAAGTAACAACCAGGCGGTTTCACGCCCCTTATGCGAAGTTATCTGCTCATCCGGCCACACGCCCGGGGCCCGGCGGAACCAGGCCCGCCAGATGATCGGCAGAAAATACGCGGCATTGAGCACGCTGGATGTCCAGAGCACCCACACCACCCAGGCCTTGCCCTCGGCCGCAGCACCATCAGTCAGCCAGGTTTTGGTGATTGCTCCGGCGGTGAACGGCGCGCTCATCATGCCGAGCGCCGCGATGCTGAACGCAAGTGTCGTCAGCGGCATGCGTCGTCCGACGCCGTCCATCGCACGGATTTTATGGACACCGAGCGTCTCCGCGTAGTTACCGGCACAGAAAAACAGGGTGATCTTCATTAACCCCTGATGGACGAGATGAACGAGCCCGCCGACGGTGCCGACGGGACCGAACATGGCAACACCGACCACAATATAAGAGACCTGGCTGATGGTGGAATAGGCCAGGCGCCGCTTGAGATCGTCTTGTAGCAGTGCGCTCAGACTGCCCCAAATAATTGTGAAGGCGGCAACAAATGCGAGCGGGGTTAACAATTCGAGCGACTGGGCATACTCGATGCCGTAGACGTCATAGACAACGCGCACGATCCCGAACGCGCCGGCCTTGACCACCGCCACCGCGTGTAACAGGGCACTGACCGGCGCCGGAGCCACCATGGCACGCGGGAGCCAGCCATGCAGCGGTACGAGGGCCGCTTTCACGCCCAGTCCAACCATTAGCAGAAAAAAGATCACAACCAGTGCGGGACGGTGCGTCGGGTCGAGATCGTGCAGAAAACCGCGCTCGGTAAATTCCAACGTGCCGGTCAAGGTATAAAGCCACACCGTTCCCATCAGTAATAGCGCGCCGCCGGTCAGCGTGTAGACGAGATAGACCTGCCCTGCCCGGCGAGCCACGTCAGTGCCCCGGTGCACCACCAACGGATAAGTCGTTATCGTCAGCAACTCGTAGAACAACAGGAAGGTCAATAAATTGCCAGCCAGTGCCACGCCGACGGCCGCCGTTACGCACAGACTGAAAAATCCGAAGAAACGGCTGCGATAAGGGGAGCCTTCGAGGTAGGCAATGGCATAAACGGTAGTCAGCAACCAGAGCAACGCCGATAGTGTGACGAACAGCAAGGCCAGCGAGTCGGCCCGTAAAACCAGATCGATCTCGGGCAGCAAAGCGATACGCGATTCGTAGTGGTTCCCGCGCGCGACCCCCCACAACATCCATGCCACCAGCAGCAACTTGATCACGGCGCCACTCAAATTCAGAGCGGTGCGAACGCGCACGTTCTCTTCGGGCAAGGTGAAGATGATCAGCCCCGGCAGCAGTGAACTCGCCACGACCAATAGCGGTAACCAGGATCCCCAGTTCACGTGCCCGACCCATCACCGAACGGTGCACCGATATCCAGCAGGGCGAGTACCGGCACGGTCAGAAAGCCCAACCCAATTGCACTGCAGGCGAGCAACAACGCCGTCCACTCCATGGGCGCGGGAACCGTTCTTGGCTCAAATGTCACGTCCGCGTGGGTGAACGCTTTACCCAGGACCTTGAACAAGTAGGCCGCCACCAGCAGACTGCCGATCAGCGCGACCGCCACTACGCCCCAGCGCCCCTGCGCCAGCGCCGCCTCCAGCAACAGCCACTTGCCGACGAAGCCACCGCTCGGCGGCGCCCCCATCAAGCTGATACCGGCCAGGGCGAACGCAAACGTGCTGATCGGCAGGCGCTGTACCACACGGTCGAGGTCCGCGATGCGATCGTGACCGGCGTAATACAATAAATTACCCGCTGCCAGGAACATCGCAGCCTTGGCCAGGGCGTGGGACAACGCCAGATAGGCGGCGGCAGCCCAAGCTGTCGCCGTGGCAACAGCCACAGGAAAGACCAGAAACAGATAGCCGATCTGCGCCACGGTCGAATAGGCAACCAGCAGCTTAAGGCGGGTTTGGCGCAATGCCTCGACCGATCCCCACAGCACGGCCGCAGCACCGAGCAGACCCGCGAGCGTCGCTGCGGCGCCACTGACGAACGGGCCGAAGAGCGTCAGCCACAAGCGGATTAAGACATAGAACGAAGCTTTTATTACCAGTGCCGAGAGTACGGCGCTCACAGGGGAAGGGGCGCTCGCGTGGGCGGGCGGTAACCAGAAATGCAGCGGAAACAATGCGGTTTTGAGCATTAGTCCGGCGCTCATCAGGCCCAGCGCCATCCATACCGCCGGCATCGGCTCGATCCGCCCGGTCAGGGTCGCGATGTCCACGGTGCCGAACGCGTGATACAGCAGCGCCACACCAAACAGGTAAGCGAGCGAACCCAACAGTGCGGCGAGCAGGTAGCGCATAGCCCCGCCAAGCGCTTCTCCGTTACCCGCAAGGGCAGTCAATGCGACGGCTGCGAGTCCCGACAACTCCAGGGTGATATAGAGATTGAACACGTCGGCCGACAGAAACAGTGCGTTCAGTCCGCCGAGCAAAAACAACCAGAGCGGCCAGAAACGATGCGCGTCCGCCGTGCTGAAGTAGGCGGCCGCGTAGACATTGACGGCCAACCCTATCAGGGCAGTTGCGCTCAGCAACAACAGGCTCAGTCCGTCGACGTACAGCACGATGCCCAGCGGCGCGTCCCAGCCGCCCACCGTATGCCGGAACACGCCATGGTGCCAAAGATCCCACGCCAGGCCGGCGACGGCCAACACGAGGGCGAGATTGCACAGCAGCGCCAGCGCCCGAGCGGCGCGCGGCACTACAAACGCCGCCATCGCCGCCGCCAACGGCATGATAATGAGCATGAGGCCCCATGGAATTGCGGTCGGGACATCGGCCATTACGCGTTTTCGTCCTCGCTGTCGGATAACACAGCCTGGCCGGTTTCCTCGGTGAGTTTGAGCATGAGCACGAGCGCCAAAGCCGTAGCCGCAACCGCAACGACAATGCCGGTGATGACCATGGCGTGGGGCACGGGGTCCGGCATCGCCGCATGATCGCTCGTGCCCAGGGCGGCAAGCACCAGGAACACACCGCTGCCCATAACATTCACCGCCAGAATCTTGCGCAATAAATGACGGCGCATGATCACGACATGCAGCCCGAGACAGAAAAGTACCGTGCCGGCAATCGCGTAGAAAACCGGAGTGCTCATTGCCGGTCTTCTACCTCGGGCGGCGCGCCCAGGAACAGCGCCACGAGGGTGATGCCAATCGAAAGAGCCGCGCTCGTTTCGATGATCAAAATCAAGTGTCCGGCCGACTCCGGGGAGAATTGCAACAGCACGCCGTCCAGCTGCAAAGCGATGACGGCAATGAGCAGAAACGTTGCCGGTCCGAACACGAGTACAAGCCGCAAGGGCAGGCCCGCAAGTGCGGCCGGTAAACGCCAACCCGCGAGCGACGTCAACACGCCGGCAGCGGCAAGCACGGCGCCGGCCTGAAAGGCGCCACCCGGCGCTTCGGCACCGGCCCACAACAGGTACATGGCGACCAGGATCACCAATGGCGCCAAACTGCGCGCCAAGCTGTCGAGCACGAGACCGGGACCCGGTTCCGGTTGCGCACTGCCTGTACCGAACGACCACGCGCCGATCAGCGCCAGCAACAACACCATCACTTCCAGCAAGGTGTCATAACCCCGGAAATTGAGCAGCACCGCCGTTACCGGGTTGCCGACACCGCTTTGCTCAATGTTTGCGGCCACAGTTTTCCCAAGTCCGATATCGGCGGGCACGAGCGTACGGGTTCCATAGGCCAATGCGATGGCAAGCGACACGATCAGAGTTGACACCGCGGCGGCGCGAGGACCGCGCCGATACCGTGCGTCATCAATTTCCGCGTGCGGCACGAAAGCGCGCATCTTTGCGTACGCCGAGAGCAATAGCGCGCCCGTAACGCCGGCACCAATTGCCGCCTCGGCCAGGGCGATGTCCGGCGCGTCAAGCCGTACCCAGGCTAATGCCATCGCCAGCCCAAACGCGATAAAGAGGATAATCGCCTTGAACAGATCGGTGCTGTTCAGCGCCCCCCAGGCCAGGCCTGTCAGGGCAGCGGCAAGCGCGACGTCGAGCGTACTGGAGATCAGCGCTTCCATGGACGTATCCCCCGTCGCAACGCTTCTTCAGCAATTAGATACGACACGCTGGCACCGGCGAGTAACACCAACGCCCATATCAGCAGCAATTTTCCCGCTACGGCCCAGGAATCGGCCTGCAGGGCGAGCCCGACGACGGTTAAACCGAGGCCCACATTATCGGCCTTCGTGAGAGCGTGCAGGCGTGAATAAATATCGGGAAACCGCAACACCCCAATCGTGCCCGCCAAAAAGAACAGCGCGCCGGCGCTCACCAGTATCGCGGAAACGTAATCACTCGGGGTCATCATGAATTTTCCGTTCCGGCCATGCGCGACGGACGAACGCGACGGCCGCAACCGTAGCCAGCAGAGCGAAAACCAGCGCCACGTCTCGCAGTGCCCCCCTGCCCGTGGCTTCCGCAAGCAGCAGTATTATCGCAACCGCGGTGGTGCCAAACAGCTGCGCCGCGAGCATGCGATCGGCCGCGGTCGGGCCGCGCAACACCCGCCACATGCCCGCAGCGAGATTCAGGAATAAAAACAAGGCCAGCAATGTGTAAAAAGTTTGCATGTGCGATCAATTTCCCGGCGCAGGTGTTGCCGCAAACCCGGGTGGCCTGATCGCCGTCACCGGCCAATCGAATTGCTGCGAGTCGAATTCCATGCGTCCCCCGGGCGCGGGTCTGATTACCCGCCGCACAGTCGTGAGACGCGCCGTTCCAGGTCTTTCAGCCCGGCCATCGAATCGCCCCGGCCATCGAGCACATGCACCGTGAGTGTTTGCCCGTTGAGCGAGGCGCTTAATGTGCCCGGCAGCAGGCTCACGATATTGGCAAGGATTACCTGCGCCAGCCCCGGCGCCAGTTGCAGCGGGTAATCGATAACCGCCGGGGCGATCGGCATGCGGGGATGAAACGCCCGCCACGCCACATCCGCGCCCCCCTGCAAGGAACGCCACAGGAAAAACGGTGCAAATTCCAGCACCCCGCGCCATACGATCGGTACCGTCGGTAACAACGCTGCGCTGACAATCACCGTGCCCAACACAGCGAGCGTACCAAAGCCCCACGACTGCGCGTTTCCACCGGCGAGGATCCACCACAAGAACGAAAACACCAAAACGCGCGATGCGACCGTCGACCATCCGATTCGTTTCAATTTAAACATTGCGATTAACTCATGGTTTCATCGGTTCAATTGTTGAGGTAAAGCTCGCTCCAATGCCGTCGAGCGTGTTGTGCGCGGCGTGGCGTCAGTACCGGTACGGGAACCGCCCGGCGCTTGTTGCAACCCGACTATATCGTTCACGCGCCGCCATACCAATTAAATACACGCCAGTCGCAACACTGCCCTGGGTTCGCGGGGTTTAAAAGCCGTTACGAACCTGGGTAGTATGGGGTGCCGTGTTGCGGACTGGCGAGCGGCGCCCGGCACTGAATGCCGGATTCGATCGGGAACAATGACGTTCTCATTGTGTTTGCGCACGATTCGCAGGCCGGTTGGAAGGGAATCCGATATGAACATTGCACACCATGAAAGTCCCCTCAGGAAGAGGAAGAATTGAAACTTCATCCGCGGCAAGTAGAAGTAAAATTTCCTGATCTCGAGAGGCGACGGGAACTGCGGTGAAGCAGCGGATAACTCGGGCGAAGTATCAGCGAGAGCACGACGCCGTCGAAGATCTGCTTGCTCGTTCAATCCTGGATAACGCGCGTCGGACCCGGGTGCGAGAGACCGCAATCCAGATGGTGAATGCTTGTCGCGAAAACAGTCACCGCGCAGGCACCCTGGACGCTTTCCTGCTGGAGTTCGGTTTATCCAATCGCGAGGGTGTCGCGCTCATGTGTCTGGCGGAATCGCTGCTTCGGATACCTGACGATGAGACTGCCGATCGACTCATTGCAGAGATAATCCAATCGGGAAACTGGGCAGATCACAATCTGCATTCGCATTCACCGTTTGTGAATGCATCGGTCTGGGCATTGATGCTGACGGGCAAAATGTTTTCTGTTGAATCCGAAGAGGCCCACCCGATCTTTTCTCACATGATTCAAAAGCTGAGCGCCCCGGTTGTGAGGCAGGCGATCCAGCAGGCGGTGAAAATCATCAGTGGTCAGTACGTGCTTGGCCGTACGATCAGTGAGGCCTCAGTTCGCGGCCAACGCAGAAATCGCGCAGGCACCCGGTTTTCCTTTGACATGCTGGGCGAAGGCGCACGCACACGGTTCGATGCCGATCGCTATTTCGCTGCGTACCGGGACGCCATTCAGGAAATATCACAAAGCAACACCGCATCTGACGTTGAGCGCGCGGACGGGATCTCGGTGAAGTTGTCAGCCCTGCATCCCCGGTTTGAAGCAAAGCAGCGGCGCCTTGTGTTCGCCGAACTGATGCCGCGGGTAAAGAACCTCGCATTGATTGCTTGTCGCGCTAACCTGGGATTCAGCCTGGACGCGGAGGAAGCGGACCGCCTTGAGCTGATGCTCGATATTTTTGAGGTGCTGGTGAGAGATGCGGAGCTGCAGGGCTGGGACGGGTTGGGATTTGTTCTGCAGGCCTATCAGAAGCGAGCCGTGCATGTGGCTGACTGGCTGGTCTCCCTGGCGACAGATACAGACAGACGGTTCATGGTCCGGCTCGTTAAAGGGGCTTACTGGGACTGGGAGATCAAGCATGCGCAGGCGCACGGCATGCCGGACTATCCTGTGTTCACCCGCAAATGCCACACTGATCTTTCCTACCAGATCTGTGCCGGGATATTGCTGGATGCCCACGGCCGGGTGTTCCCCCAGTTTGCAACCCACAATGCGCATACCGTGGCGACGGTGACGCAGCTTGCCGGCGAAAATTCCGCGTTCGAGTTCCAGCGTTTACACGGCATGGGGCACCTCATGTACGACCAGATGGCCGAGAGCGGGTGTGACCGTCCGGTTAGAGTTTATGCCCCGGTCGGTTCACATAAAGACTTGCTGCCGTACCTGGTTCGTCGCCTGCTGGAGAATGGCGCGAACAGTTCATTCGTCAGCCGGTTTTTCGATGAGCAAGTGGCCGCCGAAGATTTGATACAGGACCCCATTGAACAGACGCTCTCATCCCAAGACCGGCGTAACGCGAATATTCCGGTTCCTTCCGCTATCTACTCATCAGCGAAGCATCCGTGGAAAAACTCGACGGGCGTGGATTTAAGCGATGATGCGACGCTGACGGCGCTCGAAGAATCGATTCAGGATGCGAAAGAAGCAAAGGTCCACGCGGCGCCGATCATCAATGGTGAGTGGATGTCTGGGCCGACCCGAGAGATCCGGAATCCGGCCGACTGGGGGCAAATCGTAGGGACCGTGATCGAAGCGGGCGAAGCGCACATAACGGCCGCCCTGGCGTGTACGGGACGCAGTCAACCGGACTGGGATGCGACGGATGTCAACGAGCGAGCACGCTGCCTGGAGAAGACCGCGGATCTTATGGAGCAGTCGATGACGGACCTCGTCGCCCTGATCGTGCTGGAGGCTGGCAGGACCATCGATGATGCGATTTCTGAAGTCCGGGAGGCAGTGGATTTTTGTCGGTACTACGCGCAACGTGCACGAGCGGATTTTGAAATTACCGAGCTGCCGGGCCCGACCGGTGAGATGAATCAACTTTCGCTTAAAGGATGCGGCACGTTCTTATGCATCAGCCCGTGGAATTTTCCCCTGGCTATTTTTACGGGACAGGTTTGTGCGGCACTGGTCGCCGGTAACGCGGTGCTGGCAAAACCCGCCGAGCAGACTCCGCTGATTGCGGCAAAGGCCGTGGGCATTCTGCTGCAGGCAGGCATCCCGAAGGGCGTGCTTCATCTGCTGCCGGGGGATGGTCCAACGGTGGGTGCACAAGCGCTGAGACACCCAGGTCTCTCAGGTGTCGCGTTTACCGGCAGCATGGCGACCGCGCAACGGATAAACCGCATGCTGGCTGAGCGGGAAGGCGCGATCCTGCCTTTGATCGCCGAAACCGGTGGCCAGAATGTCATGATCGTCGACGCAACCGCGTTACCGGAGCAGGTGGTTGATGATGTCATCGTGTCTGCATTCAAGAGTGCCGGTCAGCGCTGCAGCGCACTTCGCGTGCTCTATCTTCAGGCAGACGTGGCTGATGAAGTAATCTCGATGCTGCGCGGCGCAATTGAAACGCTCGTGGTTGGAGATCCGTCTCTTGCCGCCACGGATGTCGGGCCGGTCATTGATGGCGCGGCAAAAAAGGCGCTCGACAGGCATGAAAGCACGATGCGCCGGGAAGCCAGGTTCGTCGGACAGGGTGTCGGGAGCGATGCCCTGGACAAGGGCAGCTTTGTTGTACCTCAGTTGTACGAAATTGATTCCATCACGCAACTGTCCGGTGAAGTATTCGGCCCCATACTGCATGTAATCCGATACCAGACCGCCGAGCTGGCAACAATTTTCGACGAGATTAACGACCTTGGTTACGGGTTGACGATGGGAATTCACAGTCGAATCGAAAGTTTCGCACGACACGTTTTTCACTCAACGAGTATTGGCAACACGTATGTCAATCGCAACATGGTGGGCGCTGTAGTGGGCGTAAACTGCTTCGGTGGCCACGGCCTTTCGGGTACCGGGCCCAAAGCGGGCGGGCCTTTTTATCTGCACCGGTTTGTGGTTGAAAGAACCTACACCGACAATACCGTTGCCAGGGGCGGGAACGCGGAGCTGCTCAATCTGACGGAGAATCATTCATCGGCAGCTGAACACAAGCTGCCAGAGTAGTTTCCAAGCCACGGTACGACCCGTCGGCACGCAAACGCGTCGCCACAAGCAGGTTCAGAACGGACAGTACAGACACAATGGCTGGCTCGTGACGGCGGTCTGAGCGGCCCAAAGTTCCCCCTCGCGTGGACGAAACGTTCTGCTGCGACAACGCAAATCCGCCGGTCCCCAGCTGAATACGCGCTTCAAATTATGCAACGCCAACCTCGATGGACCAGGTACCCTTCCCAGGTTAATAGATATGGGAGGGGAAGGGACAGGGATGGGGTGTAGAGAGCGATCCCGGTTCCGAAGTCATCGTGTCTCAAGTTTACGCACGTCTATCTAGATGAATTCAGGTGCGAAACCACTACCGCGCCGGGCACCGTGCGGGCACGCGATTACAAACTGATGCTCAGACTGAGGCGACCGTGATCGCGGTCGTTGAACTCGCCGAACAAGCCGCGCGCTTCGCCATAGAACTGCACGATTTGCGCGCCGATCCCGACGCCATCCATCAGTTCGTGATAGACGGAAAACTCGACGTAACCATCGCCATGATTAACGCTCGTCACGTCTCTCACACCAAGCTTCGTGCGGTCGTGGTTGAACGTATAGCGAATGAGGCCGGTTACGTTCGTTTCGTGCGCGTCGCGGATGATGCCCGAGCGGTAATTCGGAATATCGCTTTGAAATAACTGCGCACTGACAAACGTCTTGCTCAAACCAATCCAGTCCACCCCAATCATGTAGGAAACCTCACTTCTCGTAACGCTTCCCACGCTGTCAATCGTTCGGTCGATCGTGAACGGGCGATTCGAGAAGTACGCCAGCTCGCCGCGCAAGGTAAAGTCATCGATCGACCGGCTGAAACTGCCCCCGGCCATATGGGTGCGCAGATAAACGGGTCGTATCGTCGTTGTCGTCGCGTCGTCGGTGTAACGGTATTGCGGCAGGTTGTTGTACTGATACAGATAATTCAGGGTGAGGTCCCAGTTACCAGCGGGAGCGCTCAGGTTGAAACCAATGTCGGAGTCTGCGATCACCGCGCCCGGTCGATCCGTATCTGCGATCACCGGCCGCTTGCCTGGTGTCGGCGGCAATACGAGTTGCGGGCTGGAGATTGCGTAGAACGCATCAGCGGAGGGGATATCCGCATACGTCGTATCCGGGACCCACACAAGCTCGAGCATAACGTCGCCATGCGGGATCTGCGCCGCAATACTCCATAACGGAGTTCGCGAGCTATCGAATTTGTCGAGCACGAATTCCCGGTACGACTGCGGATTAACCACGTCAAGAACCTTGAGGCCGTCGGCCTGCCCCCACACGATTTGTTGTTTACCCGCACGCACGAAGATGTCACCGATACTGATATCGGCGTACAGTTCGCGCAGTTCCATTTCCCCCTTGTCGCCGATGAACAAGCGGCGGCTTGCGGGCGAGCGGTTATCCTGATCTGGCTTGCCAGGCTCCAGGCGGTCGCTCAGATCAACCTGCGCGCGCCCGATTCCCGTGAGTGACAGCCAGTGGGCCGGGCGCGTAAAAGCCGTAAGCTCGAGGCTGGCGCGGCTGAGCACACTGTCGCCGTCGAAATCCATACCGTAGTCGAGATTGAGTACGCCGCTAACATCAACCGGCTCCGCCATCGCCGGCGACGGATCAAACGCGGCGACCCACGCCAGCGCACAGACGATGCGGATGGCCTGGGACGACCTCACCTGGTGGCTCGCTTTGCGTGATGGCCGCACCGCTGCGTCTCCGGCTACTTGCCGGCGCGTTTCAGGTTGCGTTGATCGAGCCGCGTTTCGGGGACGTCCGTTTGAAAATCGATGTTCGAAAATTCAAAACGCGTTTTGTGTCCGGTTTTATGGTTGTCCACATCGATGATCGATGCTGTCCAGATGCCGTCCACCTGGACGAATTCCTCATAGCGCAAGGTCTTCAGTATCTGCCCGGTAGTGTCGAAAATTTTATGCGAGAGGATCGTCCAGTTCGAGGTGTCGATGCGGGATTGAACGAGCCCATATCCGAGTTCCTTCGCGATCACCGCGTTCTTCGGCCAGCCATTGATGGCGGCGACGCCGGGTGTGGGATCGGCTTCTGCGGTAAAGTCGAATACATAATCTTCCTCGCTGATCCGGCCTTCCTGTTTCAAATCCTCGAACGTTAAATCCGTACCCAGAAAATACTCGCCGCGTTCGGCGCCGGAGACCTGGCGGGAGCGACGCAGCGATGGCAGGTAGAGCCATTGCTGGTCCTCACGCTCCGGATCGATATAGTCATAGGTGAGAAAAGCCGTGTCCTTGATGTTCGCCGGGCCGCTGTACACGATGAGCGCGCGGCGTTCATCCTGAGCGTCCAGGCGGATGCCCTTCGCATCGCGCACACGTTCCCGGCCGCGCTTGTCCGTGAGTATCATTTTGAGGTCTCGCAGCAGATGCTCGCCGTGGTCGCGCGCGTCAGTATTGCGCACCACCTCGAGCGCTGCGGGCGACGACACCGCTGGCGGCTCGATGTCCGGCGCTTCCGCCTCTGCGTCAAC
Source organism: Gammaproteobacteria bacterium (assembly GCA_965216305.1). Classification (GTDB taxonomy): domain Bacteria; phylum Pseudomonadota; class Gammaproteobacteria; genus UBA11873. The sequence goes on from OZ244144.1 coordinate 3,998,774, forward strand.
GGCGTCGGCGATGGCCACGTTCACCGGCATCAGAAACGCTGCCAGGCCGGCTGCACAAAGCAGTGCAAGCACGGTGCCGGTATTGCCGTCCGTGCGCGCCGCGCCGCGGCGTTCGACGGGTACTTCGCCGAGCAGAAACTTTGGCTTCAGCACCAGCAATACCGCTGGAAGCGCCGTCATGCTGGCGAGAAAATTCGCCGAGATCGCGACGATCAATAAGCCACCGAATTCGGATACGGTCGGGTTGTTGCTTGCAAGCAGCGCCGAGAAGCCGAGACACAATGCCCACATGTTGAACCACAGCGCGCGTCCCGTGGATTGAAATGCATCGCGAATTGATTTCGCGGACACAACACCTTCGTAAGAAGACAGCTTGCGCACACGCTCGATTGAGTGCACGGAAAAATCGACACCGAGACCGATCGTAATCGCTGCAAACATGGACGTCGTAACACCGAGGCCGATGCCGAACATCGCCATAACCGCATAGACCATGAAGACAGCGAATATAACGTGAAAGAGGCAAAAGAACCCCGCCGTGAACGAACGAAACGCCGCGGTGGCGATCGTGAGCGCCAGGACTACCGCAATCAATACACTGACGAGGTGGTTCGCTTCGATACTCTTCAGCCAGTGGTAGTTCAAATACACGCGACCGCTGAGGCTGCCTTGCACATGGGGCGCGTTGAATGTTGACGCAAGATAAGCTTCCAGGTTCTCAATGATCGGCTTCGTTTTCACAAACGACCCCGCGTCAGTACGTACATTGATCAGTGCGATCTGCTGATCGAAATCGATGTCGTCTTCCAGATCGGCCGGGTCGCCGACCGATTCGTAGGCGAGAAACAGCTGCGCGATGGATGATTCCCTGTCCGGGATCCGCTTTTCGTTCGGGTCGCCTCCCGACACGCTTTGATTAACCTCCTTCAGGGTGTCGACAATCGAAGAGACACCGTTGACGTGGGGCAGCGTTACGACGTATTCCTGCAGCGCTTCGATACGTTTGACGATATCCGGGTTGAAGATCCCCTGCGGGCGCTTTGCGTCCACGACCACGAGCAAGCGATAGGACCCGTCCATCGATCGGTTGATTACCTGATCGGCGATGCGAACCGGTTCGTTCCTGGCGAAATTGTCGATGCGATCGTAGTCCACGACCACGAGCGTCGTCCCATAGACGCACACGGCCAGAAAAACAAAGCTCAATGTCATTGCGTGCTTCGGGTAACGCACGACGATTTCCGCGAGGGCGGCGAGAAACGCGGACAACAGATCGCGACCGCGATCCTGTTTCTGCGGCCAGATCGATGCTATCGGTTTATTCCGATGAATCAGGGTAAGCACCGCCGGCAGCAGTGCGATCGTGTAGAACCACGCGGCCAGTACCCCGATGGCCGAATACAGCCCGAACGCCTTCATGGGCGGCATTTCCGAGCCGAAAACGATACCGACGAATCCCGCGATAGTCGTGATCGTCGTCAGCGCCACCGGACGGGTGATGGAAACGAGCGCCGCAAGCAGCGCGTCGCGTGCCGTTGCATGTCTGCCTGACCACAATTCATTGCGGTATTCGTTGATGATATGGATGCCGTCGGCAACCGCTATGGAGATCAGCACGACGACAAGTCCGTTCGAGATAGCGTAGAACGGAACTTCGAAATATGCCCGGATCCCCATCGCCGCGATGGCGGTGGCGACCGCGATCGACAAGGGCAACAGGACACCGGCGACGGAACGGAACGCCACACTCAGCACCAAGATGATCATCGCGGCCGCCAGCGGATAAGAGCGACGCGCATCCTGGGATATGTAGCTGTCGAGATAGCCTGCGGTGGAAGCTTCACCGGCAAGATGCACCGTTCCCACATACTGCCCGCGAACGCTGTCTATCGCTGTCGACAAATCGAGAAACGTTTGGTGACTCTTCGACTGGTCGACCATTTCCCCGACGATCATGGCCATCGTGCCGTCACGCGCGACGAGGTTGCCAAGGAACACCGGGAACGCCTCGACCCGTTGTTGTATGACGTCGACTTCCGTCTGGCTCGACGGCGGCTCGTCGTACGCGGTGGAGATATCGATTCGGTCCGCGGTGCCGGAAATGATTTTCTCGGTAGTGAGACTGACCACGCGATCAGGCTCGATATTCGACGTAGCCATCATCAGCTCGGTCAATTCAGCGATGAGTCCGAGCGCTTCAATCGAATAAATCGTCTCGCCTTCCGGCGCCTCCACGGCAATGACGAAGGGGTCGTCGAGACCGAAAATTTCCTTGACCTTGTCGCGATAAATGAGGGCCGGGTTAGTCGGTTCGATATAGGCGTCGGGCGAGGTGTCTTTGTACAGGCGCGGCACGAATATGCCGAACACGAACATCGACAGAATACAGGCGCACACGACTGTCCTTGGGTTATCCACAACCCAAGTGAACCACTGCTTTACCATTACCGACTCTCTATTGTCTTGTAGAAGAACTTGCAGAAGCGGAGCAGACAGTCATGCTACGACTGGACTGGCCGGACAACGAGCGTTGCCGCGGCGGATATTCCCTGATCCCAACGTCACTTTTTACTTCTTGGTTATTATTGGCCGTCCCAGGACAGCAGAGATTTCAACACGTGCGTGAACCTCCGGCAAGTGGACATCGCCGATACAGCAGCGATGCGGGTGGCGCCCGGCTGTTTGTGTGCATCACTGTGCCGCAATAATGCGGGTGTGTCGTCAACTGCTCTCACTACGACAGAACTTCAAGTCGCCCAATGAGGCATATCCTTAGCTCCGCCACGCGAACCGCGCCGGGATTTTTGCGCACGCGAGCGCTTTCATCTTGAATCGGGGCCGTCGATGTCAACGAGCGCTTACGGTGCAAAAACCAGCGACATTTTCGGGACCAGGCAGTCCCGGACAGATCGAACGCCAATATTCTTAAGCTGAATCGGAGTGATCAGCGGGTCCAACCCCGGACATAATCACGCCATGGACCAAATCGGAGTTTCACCGATTTTCTCCAGCAGGAAGTCGATAAAGATCCGGACTTTCGCGGTCAGCACGTTTGATTTCGGGTAGACAATCCAAAGGGCGGTCTGATCATCGACCTCGTAGTCTGGCAGGGCGCGCACGAGCGAGCCGTCGGCGAGCTCGCGGTGAACGCTCCACAATGAGTTCATCGAGATCCCGGCCCCCGCGATGGTGGCAATCTTCTGACTCAAACCATCATCAACGATCAGTTTGCATCCGGCCAGGCGCGGATCAAACCGCCCGGTTGCACCATCTTGCGCAATCAACGGTAGCGGTGACTGTTCCTTGAACGCAATCAGCTGGTGGCTTGCGAGTTCATCAGGATGTGCAGGTGCGCCGTGTTGCGCAAGGTACGCGGGCGAGGCGCAAAGGATGCGCCTGTCATTACCGAGCTTGCGCCCTTTCAGGCTGCTATCAGGGAGTGCCGAGTTGCGTAGTGCAAGATCGAAGCTGCCCTGGATAAGGTCGAACGCCATGTCGGTCAGTCGGAGATCGAGGCTGATACCAGGATGCGCTTCCAGAAACTCAGGCAGGATCGGCGCGATGTAAAGCTGGGCGAACGTGCTCGGCGCCGTGAACCTCAACGTGCCGGTCGGCACGATATTGCCGCGCCCCAACGCGGCGTGCGCAGCATCTTCCTGGGCGAGGATCTCCCTGGCGTAAGGGAGGAACTCCGCGCCCTCCAGCGACAACGCCACTTTGCGCGTTGAACGGCGCAACAGATCCGCCCCGAGTTTTCTCTCGAGTTTTGCGAGCCTGGCACTGGCCACCGCCGGCGCCATGTTCAGGTCGCGACCGGCGGCACTGATGTTCAGCTTTTCTGCCGCAAGCACAAACAGCCGAACGCTTTCAGTGTCCATTCAATTATATCCATTTTACGAATTATGAAATCAATTATAAGCCGTTTATTTAAATATTAAGAACAACTATCTTCCCCGCACTGTCTGATTGTCACCCGCATCCAAAGGAGGATTTCGGCCATGAACTTCAAACTATCCAGCGGCTACGTGGCAGCTATCGCTGCATTGTTACTCACGAACCCGGTCGCGGCCGAAACGTCGCGCTCTAAAGTCGCTTTCAATACCGGTATCGGTGAAAAAACCGCGGCCCAGCCGATGAACGGCGTTGAGGTGGCCTACCAGGTAGCGCTGCGGGGCGGTGACTTCGAAGGCTGCACCGTTGACATCGTCGAGACGATGTACGGTCGCGATGAGGGTCGTTGGGGCATTTTTGACATCGCCGCAGACGTCACCTGTGCCGACGGTGTTTTCGCCTACACGTCGTCTGGCGCCTGGGATGCCAACGGTTTCCACGCTGCCGGCGAGATCAGCAACGGCAGCGGCCGCGATGCGTTTGCCGGTATTGCCGGTCGGATCGCGCAAATTGGTGGTGGCGCCGTTCCCGCCGAGGGTGGCGATGGCACGCTGGACGTGTCCTACGAACTCATCGTCGAGCCGCGCTAACGAGGGGTTAGTTGTCGGCGGGATTTTGGGCCGGCCCCAACACGCCCGCGGCTACAGTGACGTGTGCGCGATATCAGCGACACCAAACGTCCTGCGGCATCTGTTGAACACACAAAACACAGGGAAAATTCAATGAAAGCAATGGTCCTCGATGAATACGGCGCCGATGCACAATTCAAGCCAGCAGAATTGACCGCGCCTACCGTAACAGCCGGGCACGTGATCGTGCAGGTCGCCGCGACGAGTGTTAACACGGTCGACACCATGATCCGTGCCATGGGCAAGGAATTGCCGCTCGCGCCCGACCTTCCATCTGTTCTCGGAATGGATTTCGCCGGCACCGTGACAGCGGTCGGCGAAGGCGTCACCGGCTTCGTACCCGGTGACGAAGTGTACGGCTGCGCCGGCGGCATCACCGATCTTCAAGGCACGTTGGCGCAATACATGCTCGCGGACGCCAGGCTCATCGCACACAAGCCGAAATCGTTGTCGCTGCGCGAAGCAGCAGCGCTGCCACTCGTAGGCATTACAGCTTATGAAGGCTTGAAGAGAGCCGGCGCCACAGCTGGCCAGAAGATTCTGGTTCACGGCGGCGCGGGCGGCGTGGGGCATGTTGCCGTGCAACTCGCCCGACACTTTGGCGCTGAGGTCTATGCCACCGCGTCCGGCGGCAAGTCGATGCAAATCATCGAAACGTATGGCGCCACCCCGATCGACTACAAGGTGGATAATGTCGCCGCCTATGTCGCGAAATATACCGACGGTGCGGGTTTCGATGTTGTTTTCGATTCCGTCGGCGGCGCCAACATCTCGAATTCCTTTGCGGCAGCGGCATTGAATGGACATATCGTTACTACTGTGTCCATGCTGGAACTGGATTTGACACCAGCGCATTTCAAAGGCCTGTCGCTGCATGTTGTGTTTATGCTGATCCCGATGCTGCACGACTACAAGCGCGAAGAACATGGCGCCATTCTCGAAACGCTGGCCGGGATTGTAGATGCGGGCGCGGTTTTGCCGCTGCTCGACGAAACATCATTCCGACTTGAAGAAGCTGGCAAGGCACACGAACGTCTCACGAGCGGACGCGCCATTGGCAAGATAGTTATCGAGACCTGAAACCGTGCCTCAGACAGATCACGCAACAGTGCGGCCGACAGCAGCGCGCGTTCAGGATTCGGCGCCAGGTGTTTGAAGCGAAACTCTGAACCCGTGAACATGACGTGTTCGCACCCCAACAGTACAGGTGACATTTTGCAAACCAGATTTATAGCAATCGCATTGACAACATTGCTCGCGATCCACGCGGCGAATGCAGATGAGCGTCGGGAAGTGGTCCAGGCGGGCGAGGTCGAGTGGGAACCGCTCAACCCCGCTCGCGGCGACGCAGGCCCGCAGGCCGCCACACTCTGGGGTGATCGCCAGGGTACGGTAGCAACAGGTTTTCTCGCCCGTTTCGCCAATGGGTTTTCCTCGCCGCCGCACATCCATAACGCAACGTATCGCGCGGTGGTGATTAGCGGCAGCGTCCACAACGATGACCCCGCGGCTGCCCACATGTGGATGGGTGCGGGTTCCTTCTGGACCCAACCGCAAGGCGAGTCACACATCACCGCGGCTAAAGGGCCGAATACGATCGCGCTGGTCGAGATTGATCGCGGACCGTATCTGGTGAAGCCGATTGAGGAAGCGTTCGACAGCGGTGAGCGGCCGATCAATGTGGACGCGCGGAATATCGTCTGGGTCGATCCGCCCGGCATGCCGGCCAGCGCGACCGGACCGAAAGTCGCTTATCTCTGGGGCAGCCTGAACGCGGGTCAGGCGAACGGCACGTTTGTGAAGCTGCCGCGCGGATTTTCAGGTGCGATACGCAGCCACGGCGCCACGTTCCGCGCCGTGGTGATCACGGGGCAAGCGCAGTACCTCGGCGACGACGTCAAGACACTTGAACCGGCCAGCTACTTCGGCGCGAGCGAAGAAACCGTGCATCGGCTGTCATCGGGATCGGACGTCGAAACCACGCTCTATGTGCGCACGGATGGCCGCTACGAAATCGTTCCGGCGAAATAGTCACAGACACCGTGGCGCGCATCGCTGCGAACAAGTGAAGGACCATTCATCATGTTAAAAACCATTTTCATCAGCGGTTCGACCGATGGCATCGGCTTCGAGGTCGCCAAATCACTGGCCTTGCAGGGACATCGCGTTCTGCTCCACGGGCGCAGCGCCGCGAAACTCGAGGCGACGCAGGAAACGCTCCGCAAGCTGGTGAATCAGGCGCCGCTCGCGGCTTACCTCGCTGATTTGTCGAGCATGACTGAAGTCGCCGCGCTTGGCGACGCGATTGCTGCGAACCACGAGACAATCGATGTTGTGATTAACAACGCCGGCGTATTAAAAACCGCCGACACTTTCACCGATGACGGCCTCGACGTGCGGTTTGCCGTCAACACGTTTGCACCGTATTTATTAACCGAACGACTCCTGCCGCTGCTGCCCGCAGGCGCGCGCGTGGTCAACCTCTCGTCCGCGGCGCAGGCGCCCGTCGACCTGGCAGCATTGGCAGGAAAAGTGAGGATCCCGGATCAACTGAATGCCTATGCACAAAGCAAGCTGGCGCTCACCATGTGGTCCGGCACCATGGCGCGTGTGCATGAGGCTCGCGACGTGGTCTTCGTTGCCGTAAACCCCGGCTCGTTGCTCGCTACGAAGATGGTGAAAGAGGGTTTTGGCCGGGCCGGCAACGATATCCGCATCGGTTCGGACATCCTTTTTCGGGCCGCGCTTGACGAGGAATTCGCGACTGCGTCGGGGAAGTACTTCGACAACGACAAAGGCGAGTTTGCGCCACCGCACCCGGACGCGCTGGATTTGCCGAAAGCTGAAAAAGTTGTCGACACCCTCTCAGCGGTGCTGGCCGACATCGGACGACGCGACCCGGGCGATAGCTGAGTCGGCCATCCCGGATCGACCGAGACGCGTCCGGAGGCGACACGAGCGGTAGTATTTATTTACTCGATTCATGGAAGCGCAGGGGTCGGACCAACTTAAGCCTTTGAATTTACAATTTAGCGCACTGATGCCGTTACTTCGGGGGGGCTGGGCCTGAAATATGCGGCCGCCAGGCGCGCCGAAGACAGAAATCGGAAGAACGAACGTGTCGCAGTACGGCAATGGTTGTCTATTCACGGGCTACACCATCGATTTCTGCCGATGCGCTGGCGTGAACGGACGGGTCTTGCAGCACGGTTCCAGACACAGAGCGCAAGGCTCGGTGCCAACTTGGCCAATTGCCGGAATCAGTGTGGGATAGCTCGCATCGAACTCACGATCGCGAGTTTTTTCTGCGCGCGTAAACGGATCGCTGCATTATGCGCCGGTGACTGCACGACGCGAAACGCCGGCACGACATCCGCGTTCTGAATTGCGACGTCATCGCTATCCTGTACATCCCCTGATGAATTACGCCCGTGGCAACTGCTCGAAGTCACGCAAGCTGCAAATCGCCGAAGGTCATGACGGGCATACCTACAACCGTCGGCGTCAGCGACCGCTTAGGGTGCGAAAACCGGCCGGCATTTTCCTGGCTAAGCAAGCTCAGGCAAGCCGAACACGAATATTTTTGAAGTAAATCAGGGCGATAGCCTGGTCCGACCCCAACTTCCAAGAACGATAATAAGGGACACAGAATAATCAGCTGATTGAAAACGGCGCCTGCGTGCCAGCGAGGTGCTTGTCTTAGGTGACCGCCTGACCCTGCGCTATCAGGTCGATCACCTGCTGCGGCCCGATCGGCGTTTTCATCGGCACGAGGTTGCCGTAGTCCGACAGCGCATCCGCAACGGCGTTTGCGAGGGCAACGTGAACCGAAAGCATCGCCGCCTCGCCGGCCCCCTTGAATCCGCCTTCGGTCAGGGGCGATGGCGTGACAACATGATGGCACTCGATGTCAGGCAAGGTCATCGCGTTGGGCAGCAGAAAATCCATAAACGAGGCATTGCGTAATTGTCCGTTCTCATCGTATTCCAGAGACTCCAGCAAACCCATGCCTACCGCCTGCGACACACCGCCGCGCATCTGCCCTTCCACGATCTTCGGATTAATCATATTCCCGCAATCTTCAACCGCGACGATGCGCTTCAATTCGATCAATCCTGTCTCCGGATCGAGTTCAATCTGAACCGCGTGTGAACCGTTCGCGTACGCCGCCGGCGGATCGTAGTGGCGGGTCGACGTCAGCGTCGGCTCGACCTCGTCCTCGGCAGGCCGGCGAAACCGATCGAAATACGTAATGTAAGCAATTTCCGCGACCGACATATGGCGATCCGGCGACCCCCGGACAAATACCCGGCCGTCGTCGATCATCAGGTCGTCAGCGTTCGCTTCCATCACATGAGCCGCGATCCGCAGTAGCTTGTGGCGCACATCCGTTGCAGCGCGGATCACGCTCCCGCCGCCGATAACGGCGCTGCGGCTCGCGAACGTGCCGCTGCCGTAGGCGCCCGTCGCGGTATCGCCGTCGATGACGACAACGTCCTCGATCGGCACACCCAAGGTTTCGGCCGCAACCTGCGCGAGCGTGGTCTTCAAGCCCTGACCATGGCTGAACTGGCCGCTGCGTACCGTAACTTTCCCGCCCGGATCCATTTCCACCGTCGTCGTGTCATGGAACGTCACCGGAAATCCGCTTTGCTGCGCCGATCGACTGCCCCAGTTCGTCTGTTCGACAAAAAACGACACCCCGATGCCGCGCAGTTTACCGTTCGCGAGTTTACGCGGCTGGCACTGCAGTTCGCGATAGTTCGATGCGACGAGGCACGCGTCCAGCACTTTCGCGTAATCGCCGCTATCGTAGACCTGGTCGGTGAGCGAGGTGTAGGGAAACTCATTTTTAGCGACGAAATTGCGCTGGAAGACGTCCGCAATATCGAGACCAAGCGCCCGGGCTGCCTTCGACAATACGACCTCGCGCGCGAAGCAGGCAGCAGACCAGCCAACGCCGCGATAGCCACCGGTCGGCGTCTTGTTCGTCAGCACTGCCACCGTTTCAAACGACAATGCGGGCAGTTTGTACGGGCCCGGCAGACTGTTCGTGCCGACTACCGACTCGATGAGCCCGGTCCAGGGAAACGCCGAGTACGCTCCGGAGTCCCCGATGTGCTTCACCTTCAAACCGAGGATCGCGCCGTCTTTAGCCAGCGCGATCTCGACGTAGCTCGTATTGTCTTTCGCGTGGACCGTGCCTATCAGGTGCTCGCGCCGATCCTCGGTCCATTTAACCGGTTTGCGCAGCCGGCGGCTGAGCCACGGCACGATAAATTCCTCGGCAAAGAAATGCGCCTTCTGGCCGAAGCCGCCGCCGACTGCGGGTGCCACGACCCGAATGATCTGCTCGGGCAGTTCCAGGATGTTCGATAAATAAGTTCTGAGCGGATAGGGCATCTGTGTCGACGACCACACCGTGAGCGTCTCATCCCAGCCCCAGTTCGCCAGCACACCCCGCGTCTCCATCGGCGCGGCTGAGGTACGCCCGCTTTTGACTTTTTCGCGCACCACGACCGCCGCGTCGCGAAATGCGCCCTCGATATCACCGGCGCTAAACGAGTCGCGATAATACACGTTCGTCCCGAGCTCATCGTGTATCAGCGCAGCATCTTCCCTCATCGCGTCTTCACAATCGTTGTGCGCTTCGAGTGATTCGTACTCAACCTCGATCATCTCGGCGATGTCTTCCGCGACGTAGCGGTTCTGCGCGACGACCACGGCGATGATTTCGCCGACATGCCGTACCTTGTCTCTGGCCATGAACAGCATCGGTACAGGCTTCAGTTCACCGCGATTCGTGGGGGCGAAAACGGAGGTCGTGATCGGAAATTCAATGCCGGTAATGATGTCGATGCACGCGGGATGCTGTCGCGCCTTACTGGTATCGATGCGTTTCAACAGTGCATGTGCGTGCGTACTGCGAAGAAACGCGACCTCAAGTGTTGCAGGCAACACGATGTCGTCGACATATTTTGCCTGCCCCATGAGGAACTGGGGATCTTCGCTGCGCTTGCGTGGTACCCCGATGTATTTCGTGACGCCAGATATGGCTGTATTGTCATTCATCCCGAGACTCCTCGCGCGTGCGTGATCCTGCGTATCCCGATTCCACCGTAAACCGCTCGCCGGAACAAGGGATGCTGCGTCCGCGCAAGCATCAGCCGGATTTTTTTAATCCTCATTCCCGCGTTCATTCGACTACAAACGCAGGCCCTCGCCGGGAGGCGCCCCGACGCACCGCCGTTCAGCGAAGAAACGACAGCACGGCATCGTTGAACAGCGCCGGGTTCTCCGCATAACCGAGATGACCGACACGCGGAATCTCGACGTGGCTTGCGTGGGGGATCAGGCGCGCGAGCTCGAGTCCGCCCTCGCGCGGCAGGACCCGGTCGGATTCACCGGTAATAACGAGCGTGCGTTGCCCGATCGCACCCAGCTTCGCACTTGCATCGAAATCCCGCAGGCCCTCCGTCAGGACCTGTGTGTACGCGCGTTTGTCGTTCTGCACGAGCATCGCCTTCAGCCATGTGCGCAGTCCGGCCGTCGCATGCGGCGACAGTGCCTGTTCGACGACGATATCGGCGTAGTCATCGAGTGACATCTGCGCCAGGGCCTCGACCCGGGTCGCGAGTACGTCCGCCGGTATGCTCATACGGGGTGCCGTGTGACACAGCAGCAGAGAGCCGCACCGTGCTGGATGTGCGAGCGCAAGTGCCTGGGCGACAAAACCGCCCATCGAAGTCCCGAGACAATGACAACCGGCGATGCCGAGTTCGTCGATCACCGCCGCGATATCGTCTGCGAGTGTCTCGATCGTGTAAGCACCCGGATAATCCGGCTTGCTTGATTCGCCAAAGCCGCGCAAGTCGACCGCAATGACCCGGAAGTGTCGGGCGAATTCCGGGATCTGATGCACCCACAGGGCGCTGCTCATGCCGAGGCCATGGATTAACAGCAGGGGTTCGCCAGCGCCCTCCTCGCGGACAAAGATCCGGGCCTGCCCGGTATCGACGATCACTGTCCGTTCAACGGGTGAAGTTCATGCAGCCCGCATATCGGCGGGCACGATGCGGCCGTCGTCGACGATGAGTTCATCGTCGAGGGTCAGGGTGCAATGCTGCATCGGCAGGTCGAGGTGGCAGGGCGTGTCGTTACTGCCGCCGAACTCCGTGTCCGGCCCCAGAGAGAACAACACGTTGCCGTAACATGCGCGTCCATCCATCCCGATGCCGGGCAACTCCACCGACCATTCGCAGCCCGGATTGAGCCCCCAGCCAATGTGTGAAATCGCGAACGCGCGCGGATCGTCATACGTCGCGATGAATGCCTTCAATTCGTCGGCGTCCGCGCCGCCGTTGATCTCGATGACCGCGCCGTCTTTGATGATGAATTCAATCGGCGAGCGGACGAAGCGCTTCAGCGGGTAAATAATGTCCTCGACGTCCATCACCACGCGGCCGTTAACGCCGTTGTCCGCAGCGAGCGTTGCGAGGAACCCACCTGGCCAATGGTCCCAGCGTCCCGCCGTCGCCGTATAGCCGTACTCCGTGAGGATCGGTTTGCGACCTAATTCGTAGCTTACGTCGGTTCCCGCTGCGTTCGTGAAACGCAGGCGCTTCGCGTTCGCAAGGCGCCGTTCGGCGGCCTCGACCCGTTGCCGCAACGCCGGGCTCGGGAACAGGCGCTGCAGTATTTCTTCGGGCTCGACGACCAGCAGTACCCGCGCACCGGCTTTTTGCATCGCGATCTGTTCGTGCGAAAACAGGAGCAGCATATGGTCGATCACGATATCCGCATCACAGCATTGCTGCAGCGACTGCGGATGATCGGCCAGCGGATTCTTGCCGACATTTGCAATGCGCTCACTCGCATCGACCGCGTGCTCGACGTTCAGGTTGACGTCGATCACCTCGGCGCCGAGCGCACTCGCGGCAGCAAGCGACGTTTCCGCATAATCCCGCAGTTGATCACCCTCGGACAATACCGCGACCGTCTGCCCGCGACCGATCTCGCACAGCCTGAATTCCTCGACAAACAGTTCCGTTAATGCACTCGCCATATCGTTCTCTCCCCGCTCAGACGTGCGCCGGTCCAAACGATTTTGAATAACCACCGTCGATCGGTTCGGGATATTTTTTGTTGCCCTCGGCAAGCGACGCAGCACCGTCCTTGATGCGCAGGGCGCGCGCTTGCGGATCCTCGTCGAGTAATGCGTCGAGGTAGTAATTCAGCAGGTGGTGAATGGCACGCTCGAGTTTGACCGTCGGTCCGGGCTTGAAGCCGTTCGAGCTTACCCCGGTTTGCAGTGACTCCAGCATCGCCTCGTCCTCGGTCGCGACGAGGCGGATGAAATCCGCATAAATCTTGTTTTTCTCGGCGAACCCGGGCATGTCGAAAAACGTCTCCGGGAGCTGGGTATAGACCGTGATCCGCGTCCGGTTCACATCGATCGGCGTCGCAACCCAGGGCTGGATCAGATCGTGGCGACCGAAGATGTTCATCGTCGGACGCACCCACGTCGTACACGCAAACTTGTCCGAGACCTTGCCGTCCAGCCACGGCATCGGACCGAACAAAGTCACCCCGTTCGGCGACATCGTCAGCGCTTCGTAAACCGCGTTATAGCCTTTGCCGGTGAGATTGAAGCGGAAATTCTCGACGGGAAAGTGCGCACCGAACGACGATTTATGGATCACCCCGACGTGATACATATCCATCAGGTTTTCCGGCACAAACTTCCAGTTGCACGGGACTTCGAATTCAAACTTGTCCGACGTGCGGGTATTTTCGGGTTGCAAAAACGCGGCGAACTCACGCACGCTGTCATCGTCGAGGCAGTCGCCCAGAGGTCGGCAATCGGGATCGAAATTGACGAATACGTAACCGCCCCAGGTATCGAGCTGCACGAGCGGCAGCCGGCAGGCCCTGAAATCGAAGCCCGTGACATTATCGTTATGCGGGGCGCCCATAAGGCGACCGTCCGTTGCGTACGTCCACGCGTGATAGCGACATGTAAAGCGCTTCGCGTTGCCCTGACCAACGGCGACTTCGACCCCGCGGTGCTGACACAAATTGCGAAACGCGCGCAATTCACCATCCTCACTGCGGCAGACCACGATTGGTTCGCCGACGATACGCAAGGCGTGGTAATCACCTGGCTTCTCGTATTCCTCGACCCGCCCAACACAAAGCCATTCGCGCATGAAGATCGTGTCGATCTCGCGCTGAAAAATCTCCTCCGACGTGTAATAGATACCCGGCAGATGCCTCGCCTCGTTCAGTTCCGTGCGCGTTTTCTCGATAGCCCTGCGGGTCTGCGGATCCAGGTCAGCGATCGGTGACATCGGGCGCTCCTTCGTCGTGCTCGTTAATTAATTAACCGAATAATTAAATGCTAGTTTATGCCCTCCCGAACTGCAAGCAAGCGATCACTTGTCCTTATTGGGCAACTCCGTCGTCGGCCCCTGCATACCGGCAACGACGAACGTCGTGAGGCGCTCGACGAGTTCGTTCACGTCGTCGGACTGGTAACGCCCGCCGGACAGGTCGTCGAGCCGATCAACCCCGGACATCATGTACAGGAACGCGCCGATGACGAACATCATGCGCCAGTAGATATCGGCCGGATCGAGGTTGGGCAGCGCACGCTCGAGCGCCGCGAGATAGCGTTTCGTGGTGACGTCATACACGTCGCGACGCAAGCGGAAATGCATCGCGTCCGTTTCGTCGTGTACGCGGGCCTGCAACCTGACGAAGCGCTGCCCGCCCGGCCCACTCGTTTTCATTTCGAATTCCGCGGTCAGATAGGCGCGGAGGAGTTCCTCCACTGTCGGCTGGCGCCCGGGCCGCGCCTCAAGTTCGTCGAGTAGTTCGTCCCAGCGCTGCGCGATCAATGTTCCGCGGCGTTTGAATACTTCTTCAAACAAGCGTTCTTTCGAACCAAAGTAATAGGCGATCAACGCAGGATTGACGGATGCCCGCTGCGCGATTTGGCGCAGCGATGTCGGTGCGTAACCACGCTCGGCGAACACTTCCTCGGCGACGTCGAAGATTTTCTCCCGTTTATCCGGCTGAGTGTCGAGTTCGGCCGCCGGGCGGCCCGGTCGACGCGGCTGTTTTGCGACGCTCATCGTGCGTGCACGCGCAACGACAGACCGGGAAAATGCTGTTCCATGAAGATACTTATTCTATGCACAAAACCCGTGCCGATTATGGCGGACTTCCCCGCAAGACCCAAACGGCGGGCCTGGTTGCGTGTCGCCTGGTTGCACCCGGCCCGTTCGTCTATGCTCTGATCCCGGGCAGGCGACAGGCGGGAAATGACGGTCATGAACGCAGTGTATTGCAGCGATACCACCGTCCACGCCCGCTTTCGTCGCTGCACTCCGCGGTTCGGCCGTACCGCAGCTATCCGGCGCGCCAACCGCCTCCAGGAACGTTCAGGTGCGGGGTACTGCCGACGCAGCGGTGGAGATCACGGTACCGTCCGCCGCGACCCCGTCAGCCATGATCGAATCGATGCAGGAGCGTGCCATGAAAATCAATATCCCGGCGGTACACGCGGAGATCACCGAGGCGTTCTGGCGCTACACCCATGCAGTGATCGCAAACGATATCGATACGGTCACCACACTGTTCTGGCACAGCTCACACACGCTGCGCTACGGCACCGGTGAAAATCTCTATGGCATCGAGGCGATCGCCGCTTTCCGTAACAGCCAGCGTGGGCGACCGCTGGAACTCGATGTGCAACGGGTGGTGATCACGAGCTTCGGCGAGGATTTCGGCACCGCGAACTGTGAACTGCTGCGACCCGATATCGCCGGGATCGGCCGCATGAGCCACACCTGGGTGCGTCTCGAAGAGGGCTGGCGGATTGTCGCGGCACACGTATCGAATATCCCGGCGAGTTGACTCCAGCGCACGTCACACTGGTAATTATTTAGACGATTAATTAATCTAGACACGAGCGGCATTAGCCACCTTTTCGCGTGATTACCCTCTTAGGCGGGAGGACAGTCCTATGCAGACCCGGATGATCGATAAGCAATGGTCAGAGAAATACCCTGATGTCGGTACCGGACCGGTGTCGACGGAGCCGTGTATCTCACCCGAATACTTCGAACGCGAGCGCGAGCTTATCTTCCGCCGTCACTGGATCAACATGGGTCGGGTCGATGAGATCCCCGCGCCCGGCGACTATTTCGTACGCGAGTTCGAAGTCTGCAATGTCTCGATACTCGTCGTGCGAGGTAACGACGACAAGGTCCGTGCTTTCCATAATGTGTGTCCGCATCGGGGTAATACGCTCGTCTTGAACGAGCGCGGCAAGTGTCCCGGCCGCTTCGGTTGTAATTTTCATAGCTGGGCATTTACCCCCGAAGGAAAACTCGCGTTCGTACCGGACGAGGAAAATTTTTTCGATCTCGACAAGAGCGGATACGGACTCAGCCCGATCCACTGCGACGTGTGGGCCGGGTTCATTTTCATCAACCTCGCGCCGCAACCGGCCGAAACGCTGCGTGAATTTCTCGGTGGTGTCGCGACCCAACTCGACGGTGCGCCTTTCAGCGAAATGAAACTGCTGAAAACCTACAAAATCGAAGAGCAGGCAAACTGGAAGACCGGTCTCGACGCGCAGAACGAGCTGTACCATTTACCGTTTCAGCACCGCTACACCATCGGCGACGCGTTCATGCTGAAGGACAACAAGTATTGCCGTTTTTCAAACGTCAATCTGTACAACTACCACAGCGTCTGGTCGTGCGAGTACAACCCTGGGCACAAGCAATTGCCGACCGAAGAAGTGCTGAACCGTATGGACGGCGCACTGCAGAATGTGCGCATAAGCCAGCGGATCGGTGACTTCGACTGGTACCTGATCTTCCCGAACATGGCGCTGTTACTGTTTACCGGCGCTTCCGGCGACTTTTTCATGACCTACAACTTCTGGCCGATAGCCGTTGATCGCTGCCTCTGGGAAATGCGCTACCACTTTCCGCCCGCGGAAAACGTCGGTCAGCGGCTCGCCCAGGAATGGAGCATCGGGCGCCTGCGCGACACCTTGATGGAAGACGCGTTCCAGCACGAACAAATACAAAAAGGCCTGGCCTCACGGGCGCGCTCCGCGATGGTGATGCAGGATGAAGAGATCACGATCCGGTATTTCCATGAAGTGATTGAACGGGAGATGGGACGCGTATGAGCAAGCATGCCCTGCCGAAAGGCTTCCGCAAACTCGAGCCTTTCCTCGACTGGTCACTGGCGACGGAAACCGAGCGCATCGCGAAACGGGTCGCAACGCCAATGGACGAGATCATCGAATTCCACGCTGCGATGTCGCAACAGCTCGAGGAAATTATCATCTTCCTGAACCAGTACCCCTACGACGACCTGCCGGAAAACGGCCAGCGGCTGTGCGACATGGCGTTGTCGCTGGTGGAAGTCGCCCCGCTCGTTGAGATGTACAAAGATCCGGCAAATCTCAACATGGTGGATCCGGATCGCTTCGTCGCTTATCAATGACGGCCCTCCGGCCCGCTATCCCGGGAGATTCGCGGTGAACAATACTTCGCTCAAAGGCAAAACGGCCCTCGTGACGGGCGGCGGCTCCGGCATCGGGCGCGCAACCGCGATTGCGTTCGCGAACGCGGGCGCCAATGTCATCGTTGCAGACGTCGACAGCACCGGTGGCGCACAGACCGTCGCGCTGATGAGCGGCCTGCCCGGTAGCGGCCGCTTTGTCGCCGCTGACGTTTCCCGCAGCGATGCCGTCGAAGCACTCGTCAACGCCGCCGTCGACACGTATGGCAGCCTCGACTGCGCGTTCAATAATGCCGGCATCCAGGGCGAACTCAGCCCGACAGCCGAGTGCTCGGAAGAAAACTGGGATCGCATCACCGGGATTAATCTGAAGGGCGTGTGGTTGTGCATGAAGTTCGAGATCGCGCAGATGCTGAAACAGGGCAGCGGCGCGATCGTCAACAACTCGTCGAACTTCGGTCTCGTCGGCTCGAATGGTATGCCGGCCTACTCCGCGGCCAAGCACGGCGTTGTTGGTCTGACGAAAACCGCGGCAATTGAATACGCACAGAGCGGGATCCGGGTCAACGCAGTTTGCCCGGGTCCCGTGCAGACACCGCTTGTCGACAAAATCGTTGCGCGACAACCGGAGATCGTCGATGCCATTACGAGCCGCGAACCGATCGGCCGCATGGGCTGCGCGGAGGAAATCGCCACCGCGGTCGTGTGGCTGTGCTCCGATGATGCGAGTTTCGTCGTCGGTTCCGTACTGCCGGTCGACGGCGGCTACGTCGCCCAGTGAGCTGAAAGGAGAGTCCGCATGATTGTACAGATGGCTGAGGAACAAAGTCCGCATTTCGTTATAACGATGGACCAGCACACTGCGCTGTCCGCGCAGTTTGCCGAGCATTTCGGCAACGAACAGTTTGAGGCCGTCGAGCCGCGCGCACAGATGCTGCATGTCATTGCGAATCACGATGCGGGCTGGAAAGATTTGGACAAAATGGCGCTACGCGACCCCGCTACGGGACTGCCGTACAACCTCGTACAGACGCCATTCGAACACATTGTCGCGACGAGCAAGGCATCACCCGATTTCAACGGCGCGACCCATCCCTACTGTGAGTTGCTCTCGAGCATGCACAGCTGGGGACTGTACAACGGCCGCTACGGTATGTCCGACAAGGTACTGCTGGACAGCCTTGCCGACGACAACCGCGTCGCCGCCGACGGCATGCTCAACGGTGAAATCGCGCGCCAGGAGCGCCTGAAAGCGGCGCTTAAAGCCGATCCGGAAACCGCCGAATGGGTTGAGGAGTCGCGCCTTTTCCAGAACTACAAGCTGCTGCAGTTTTTCGACACACTTGCGTTGTATTTCAACTGTGTGCCGGAAGGTGAGCGCAGCGAAGCGTGTTTCGCCCACGTACCGATGAATGCAAACGAGGATGCAACTATCGATATCAAGCCTGCCGGCGAAGGTGTGTATGCCCTGACCCCGTATCCGTTCGACCGCGACGGTATCGAGTTGCGCTTCGAAGGACGCTACCTCGCGCCCGTTGACGCCGGCGACAGCCTTGGCGAGCTGCTGCAGGCATCGGCGACGGAAATCCAGACGATACGCCTCGTCGCCGGATCCTGAACGTACGCGCACCGGACCCCGCTTTAACGATACGGCGAATACGCGCGGCGGCACCGATGATGCAGGCGTTCGCGCAAGCGCTCACGCGCCGCACGCGGCGGGGTTTGTCGATGTGTAACGGGTTCATCAGCGAACGACCGCCCGTGCTCCCCGGGCCGACGTCACCGGACCCATTTTAGTCCACGAGCAAGTCGGCGAATGCCTCGAGCGACTGAATACTGTGACCGCTGATGAACGCATCGCAATACGGCCGCGCCGTCGCCATACCGAGCGCGAGCGGTTCGTAGGCCGGGTCGCCCTTCAATGGATTGATCCACACGATTGATTTAGCGCGGCGCTTGAGCCTCGCCATTTCCCGATCGAGCAGCGGGGAATCACCGGTGTCCCAGCCATCGCTCATAATTGTGACCAGGGTCTTTGCTGTCACCGCGGCGGCGTGGGAATCGTTCAGCGATGCTATTGCCTGCCCGATTTTCGTCCCGCCCGACCAGCCCGAGAAGTTCATCGACACCTTGTTCAGCATATTACGGAAATTCTTCAGGCGAAAATATTGCGTCAGGGGCTGTAACTCGGTGCTGAACACGAAGACCTCAATCTTGAGCCTGTGATTCTGATTGATCAGGTGCAGAAAATTCAGCAGAAACACGCTGTACACCTCCATCGAACCACTGACGTCTACGAGCACGGTGAGCCGGGTGTGGGTCGGTATTTTTCGCTTGAACCGCCACTCGAATATTTCCCCGTCGAAACGCACACTGCCGCGAATACTGGCGCGCAGATCGATCACGCCACCGCGTTTCGACTTTTTTGATTTCCGCCGGGTCAGCGCCGCGTGTCGGTGCGCGATCTGTTCCAGCAGCTGCAGAACCGCCGGAAAATCCTGCGTTGTCATCAAGCGGAAATCCTTGTTGTGATCGACTTCTTGCACGGAGTAGCCCTGCAGCTCCGTGGCATCTTCGTCGTCTTCGGCGCCGTTCGTGTTGTCGCCGAGCGTGAGTTCATCGGTTTGCGTCACCACCTCATCGGGACCCAGCAATTTCAGGTCTGATTCCTGAAGATCAGCCGGCGAGAAATATAACTGCAGCAACAGCGCGAACAGGCGCTGCAGCGCAGGCAGGTCTTCCTTTCGGTTGATAAGAGTCGTGCGGCATATTCGCAGCACGTCGTCCGGTTCGACGGTCTGCATCAGGGAGATAGCACGGGTACACGCGATCGTCTGCACAATGCCGAGTTTTACGCCCTCTTCACGCAACAGCCCGAACAGCCTTAGCGAGAACTCGATGCCGTGATCGACGTTGTTAAACGTCCTGCTCATTAGAAGCGGTCTCAAAAATAAGTAGCGTTGTGTTGAGTCCTGAAATCGGTGGTGACAAGGCGCCGTGCGCAGGGAATGGTGGTTCCATTTTCAAGCACGGCAACGCGGTCAGCGCCGATTTCAGGGCTCAACCCGAAGGGCCGGGGCCATTGTTGCGCACTCCGGCGTTACTCATCGCTTATTTAGCCCGGCTAAACTACGCTCTTCGCGCCTTGGATTGCGCAACAATGACTCCCGGCGCGACGCTACTTATTTTTGAGACCGCTTCTAGTGACTTTGGCGAGCAGCGGCTGCAGCATTTCCTGCTTGAAGCGCGTGATGTCGTGATGGTCCTTCAGCAGGCATCCGAGCGTATTGATCACCGCGGATTCGTTCAGGCGCGTTACATTCGTTTTCCGCAGCGCCATGCTCCAGTCGACCGCTTCTGACAGGCCCGGTATTTTATTCAGCGGCATCTCGCGCAGGCACTGGACGAATTTCGCGGCCTGTGCCGCGAGCTCCAGGTCGAGCGTCGGAACTTTCAGCCGAATCACCTCGAGTTCCTTGTCGTAACTCGGGTAATCCATCCACAGGTAGAGGCAGCGTCGGCGCAACGCGTCGGTTAATTCGCGCGTCCGATTCGAGGTGAGAATAATATAGGGAATGTGTTTCGCCGTGACCGCACCAAGCTCAGGGATCGTGAGCTGGTATTCGGCCAGGGTCTCGAGCAGCAAGGCCTCGAACTCTTCGTCCGCCCGGTCGACCTCATCGAGCAACAGCACAACGCGTCGATCCGCCATCATCGCACGCGATATCGGGCGGTAGGAAAGATATTCCTCGCTGTAGAAATCCGTGAGCGCGATGTTCGTATCGTGTTGCGCTTCGTGCAGGCGCAGGCTCAGGATCTGCTTCTGATAATTCCATTCGTACAGCGCCGCGTTGAAATCGAGACCCTCGTAACACTGCAGCCGGATGAGTTCGGTGTCTTTCATTCGCGCGAGAACATGCGCGATTTCAGTCTTGCCGACTCCGGCCTCGCCCTCGATCAGGATCGGCTTGTTGAGTTCGTCCGCGAGGTACAACGCTGTCGCGATCTCGGCGTCGGCAACGTAGCCATGGGCGCGAAGCTCGGCAACCGTCGCCTGGTAGTGTGCATCCATCAGTTCGAGCGCGATCCGATCACGCGCCGCTGTCGATCAGATCCATCACCTGCTGCGGACCGAGCGGTGTAACCATAGGAACGAGGTTGCCGTGATCGGACAACGCGTCCGCCACCGCATTCGCGAGTGCGATATGGATCGACAGCATCGCGGCCTCGCCCGCGCCCTTGAAACCACCTTCGGTATACGGCGATGGGGTAACAATGTGGGCGCATTCGATATCCGGCAGCGTCATCGCGTTCGGGATCAGAAAGTCCATGAACGACGCGTTGCGGAGTTGGCCGTTCTCGTCGTACACGATGTCTTCGAGCAGCCCCATGCCGATACCCTGGGCCGCACCGCCGCGCATCTGACCATCGACGATCTTCGGATTGATCATGTTGCCGCAATCCTCGACGGCAACAATACGTTTGATATCGATGCTACCGAGTTCCGGATCGAGTTCGATGATTACGGCATGCGAACCGTTCGCATACGCCGCTGGCGGGTCGTAATGCCGGGTCGACGTCAGGGTTGGTTCAACCTCGTTCTCGTCCGGTCGGCGAAAGCGATCGAAGTACGTGATGTAGGCGATCTCCGCGACCGTGATACTGCGATCGGGCGAGCCCTGGACGAATATTTTCCCGCTCTCGATCGTGAGATCGGCGACGTTTGCTTCCATCACGTGGGCTGCAATCGTGAGCAGCTTGTTGCGCACATCGGTTGCGGCCCGGATCACGGTGCCGCCGCCGATGACGGCACTGCGGCTGGCAAATGTGCCCATACCGTAGGCGCCGGTCTCGGTATCTCCATCAACAACAACGACGTCTTCGATTTGAATCCCCAAGGTCTCCGCAGCAACCTGCGCCATCGTCGTCTTCAGCCCCTGGCCGTGGCTGAACTGTCCGCTGCGCACGGTCACCTTGCCGCCAGGGTCCATTTCCACCGTTGTCGTGTCGTGCAAAGTTGCCGGGAAACCGCTCTGTTGCGCCGAACGGCTGCCCCAGTTCGTCTGCTCGACAAAAAACGCGCAGCCTATCCCGCGCAGTTTCCCGTTCGGCAGTAAGCGCGGCTGCTGTTTCAGTTTGCGGTAATCGGAGAGTTCCAGGCATTTATCCAGCACCTGGTGATAATCACCGCTGTCGTAAACCTGATTCGTCACGGTGGTGTAAGGAAACTCATCCTTGCCGATAAAATTCTTCTTGTAGATGTCGGTGATATCGAGACCGAGTTCCCGCGCCGCTTTCGTCAGTAGCATTTCGCGCGCGTAGCATCCCGCCGACCAGCCGACCCCGCGGTACGCGCCGGTCGACATTTTGTTTGTTGTAACGACGAAGGTTTCGTATTTGATATTCTTGATTTTGAACGCGCCCGGTGATCCGGTATTGCCGACGACCGACTCGATCAATCCAGTCCAGGGAAACTGCGAGTACGCGCCCGAATCACCGATGTTCTTGATCTTCATGCCGAGGATTTCACCGTCGCGTTTCAGCGCGACCTCCATGTAGATCGTGTTTTGTTTCGCGTGTGCGGCCGAGAGCATGTGTTCGCGGCGGTCTTCCGTCCACTTCACCGGTGTGCGTATCCGTTTCGCCACCCACGGCAGGATGAACTCCTCGGGAAAGAAGTGCGCCTTCTGCCCGAAGCCCCCGCCGACGGTCGGTGCGATCACGCGGATGATTTGCTCGGGGATCCCGAGGTTCACCGAGATATACGTACGCAGAGGATACGGCATCTGCGTCGAGGACCAGACGGTCAAGGTATCGTCCCAGCCCCAGGCGGCGATCACGCCCCGGGTTTCCATCGGTGTGGCCGAGGTCCGCCCGGTACAGACTTTTTCCTTCACGATTAGATCGGCATCCGCGAATGCCTTGTCGATGTCGCCATTCGTGAACGAATCCGAATAATAGACGTTGCTGCCGAGTTCCTCGTGAATCAGGGCGGCGTCATCGCGCATCGCGTCTTCAACGTTGTTGTAAGCCGGCAGGCTTTCGTATTCGACTTCGATCAACTCCGCGATATCCTCGGCGAGATACCGGGTTGGTGCGACGACGACCGCGATAATCTCGCCGACGAAGCGCACCTTGTCTTTGGCGATAAACGGGGTCGTCACCGGCTCTAGCTTGCCAAGCGTATTGGGGACGAACGATGTCGTGCTCGCGGCGAATTCGGTCGCCGTAATAATATCGATGCAATCCGGGTGCGCTTTTGCCTTCGACAGATCGATATTGCTGATCCGCGCATGCCCGTGCGAACTGCGCGCGAATGCAACCTCGACCATACCGGGCAAATCGATGTCGTCGACATACTTTGCACGGCCCATCAGGATCATGGGGTCTTCGCTGCGTTTGCGCGGCACACCGATGTACTTCGTCGCGCCGCTTATGACCTTGGCTTCGCTCATCTCATGACACCCCGCATCAGCTTACTTGGCCGCGACTGCTGCCGCCGCGGCAGCGACGACGGAATCGACTATATCGTGGTAGCCAGTGCAGCGGCACAGGTTTCCGGACAGCGCATCGCGGATCTCTTCGCGACTCGGTTGCGGGTTGTCCTTCAGGAACGCCTTCATGCTCATGAGGATCCCGGGGGTACAGAAACCGCACTGCAGACCCTGGTTCTCCCAGAACGCGTTCTGCAGCGAATCGAGTTCGCCGTCTGCAGCCAGCGATTCGACCGTTTCGATTACCCGGCCTTCAGCCTGTAACGCAAACGTGAGACACGATCGCACCGGTAAACCGTCCATGAGAACCGTACACGAGCCGCAGATACCGTGTTCACAACCGACGTGGGTGCCGGTGAGCGCAAGTTCGTGACGCAGGAAGTCGGACAACAGCGTGCGCTGTTCAATCTCTTTGTCGTAGCTGTCACCGTTGACGACGAGGGTGATTTTTTTCTTGTCGGGCATTTTCTGTTGCTCCCTTTCGGACTAAGCCGCGCCGATGGCCATGTTCCAGGCGTCTTTCAAGGCGCGCGCCGTCAACACCTGCGCCGTGCGTGCGCGATACGTCTCGGTCACATGGACGTCGCTTTCCGGATCGATTACCGCAGTCACCGAAGCCGCCGCAGATGCGATGAGTTCTTCCGAGCAAACCGCGCCGATGAGTGTCTCCTCGGCCTCTGGCGCCCGCACCGGAGTCGCCGCAACCCCGAACAGAACGACCCGCGCGTACGTACATTTTCCCTGTTCGTCGAGCGCCAGAATTGCGGCGCTACCGACGAGCGCGAAATCACCGGCGCGGCGCGCGACTTCATGCAACCCCCAGCCGCTGTCCGCCGGCGGTGCCTTGAACAGAATCGAAGCGAGCACTTCGTCGGGTTCCAGCGTCGTCGTCATATAGGTAATGAACAATTCCTCCGCCGGGATCGTTCGGGTTTGCGACGTGCTTCTGATCTCCAGTTCCGCATCGAGAAGCAACGACATCGCCGGTAGTTCAGAAGCGGGATCGGCGTTGACGATACTGCCGCCGACGGTGCCCTTATTGCGGATCTGGAAATGCGCAATATTTTCTATCGCCGCCGCGAGAACCGGCAGTCGACGGCGCAAATCCGGATGTTTTTCCGCGAACGCCTGCGTTGTCGTCGCCTTGATCCGGATCCCGTCGTCTTCGTCCCGGACCTCGTTCGAGGTCTCGATGTTACTGATGTCGATGAGCACGCTCGGCCGTGCGAGCCGATAATTCATCGCGGCGATCAGGCTCTGGCCGCCCGCGAGGATCTTCGCATCCTCGCCATGCTCGGCCAGCAGCTGGCACGCGTGCTCAATGTTTTTCGCCCGGTAGTAATCAAAGGGTGCCGGTTTCATAGGAGTCGACCTTTCGCGTGTTAGCCTTGCGTTACATCCTGAACGGATTTCATCTCTTCGTTCAGCGCCTTGAAAAACTGCTTCGCCATGTGTTTCGAGATGCCGGTCAATACGCGACCGCCAATACCGGCGATGAGTCCGCCAACCTCCGCGTCGCTCGACCAACGCATCGAGGTCCCGAGCTCGGTCGCGTCGAGGTGGCAATCGACCCTGACCTTGACGTAACCCGGCTTGCCGGAGCCCTCACCATTAATCACGTAGTAACTTGGAAATTCGACGTCGTCGACCTGGACCCGGCCTTCGTATTCGCCCTTGATTGCGGCGACCCCGAGGGCGACCGCAACGTCATATTCGTTCTCGCCGGTGGTGACCACCGATTTACAACCCGGGATCGTTTTCGCAAGGATGTCGACATCATGTAACGCTCGCCAGACCGCGGCCGGCTCGTAAGGAAATTCGGCAATCCCTTCAAGTTTCATAGCGCTCCCCGCGGACGTGACTCTGGATCTTCGGCGCGTCCGATGGAGGCCCCCTCACCAGCTCGCGCGCCGCTTGCCGTACGAATCGGCCTGTTCGTTCCTATATTAATTAATCGGGTAAATAAATACTACGGCCGGTTCAGGCAGTGAAAAGAATGGGAGTAACGGTGACGGAGGGATTAAATATTAGCCAGTTTGGTCGGCCGTTCCGATTGCGATAATCTTTCCTTCGATGTTCGTCAGCAAAAGGATTTGCGATGCCACGTCGAAAAAGGAATTACCTGCCCGGTATGCCCTATCATCTCGTCCAGCGCGGTAATGATCGGCGACGCTGTTTCGCCGACCGTGCGGATTTCCGCTTCTATCTTGATCTTTGGCGGACCAAAGCGCGTTGGTACGGCGTTAACGTGCATGCGTACTGTCTGATGTCGAACCATATCCATTTCATCGTCAGCAGTCCGGAACCGGCGGCGATTTCCTGCACGATGAAGGTCGTGGGCAGCCGTTACGCCTATCATTTCAACAAACGTCATGGTCGAAGCGGTACCTTGTGGGAAGGACGGCACCGGTCGAGCCTAATCGATTCCGAAACCTATCTCCTAAGCTGTTATCGATACGTCGAATCCAACCCCGTGCGCGCCGGCATGGTGAAAACGGCGCGAGACTACGAGTGGTCCTCGCATTCGATGAACACATCCGGGGAATTAGACTGGCTGACCCCGCACGAAATTTACTGCGCGCTTGGTCGCGACGGGGCAAGTCGCGCAATTGCATACACAGCGTTGTTTCAAACCTCTCCACGCGAATCCGACATCACCCTGATCCGCCAGGCGACCCATTATTCGCAACCCATCGGAAGCGAATCGTTTCGGCGGAAAATCGAAGGTCGTTTCGGGCTACCGCCGGGATACATGTCGCGGGGCCGTCCCAACAAATCCGATGATCGCAGTACTGGTTAGTTTTTAATCCCTCCGTCACCTTTCGCGCTCCGTCACCTTTCGCGTCTCTCCCTGGAGTTGCGCGTAAACGTCAGCGCGGTTCACGAACCTCGTCGCATAACCCCATCACAATACGTCGACGGCGAATGACCCGGCATCACGCGCGACAATCGAGGGCGGAACGAATCAGGAAACAGGCTGTCCCTTGTATTCCCTGAACTGACCGTTGGCTCGCGAGCGTATTCGCGATGGTTGGCCGCAGGGCATTTTCTCTGTTCTCCGGGGCCCGCAGCGGTTCCATCCGTCATCGACCAGTTGTTTTGAGCACATCATCGGGAATTCTCATGGACAAGAACAGCTGGTCGAAAATCAAGGACATCTTCAACCACATCTGCGATGAGACGCCGAGTTTTCGACGACACTACCTTGACATGGTTTGCGCCGGCGATGACGAGCTGAGGCGCGAACTCGACGCGATACTGATTGCGCACGACGATATGCCTGGCAAGTTGGATCAGCCCATTGTCAAGCTGGATATGCCGATTCCAAAGCGGATTGGCGAGTACGACATTCACGAGGTGCTCGGCAGCGGGGGAATGAGCACAGTCCACCGTGCAATGCATCCGCGGCACGGCGAAGTCGCCGTGAAAATCCTCCCGCAGTGGCTACTGCGCCATCCGGACATCGAGTCGCGGTTTTTCCGCGAGGTAGAAATTCTGCGTCGGCTTTCCCATCCCGCTATGGGAAAGATCCACCAGGTGATT
Organism: Gammaproteobacteria bacterium; assembly: GCA_965216305.1. Taxonomy (GTDB): domain Bacteria; phylum Pseudomonadota; class Gammaproteobacteria; genus UBA11873. Next base: position 4,025,880 of record OZ244144.1, read on the forward strand.
CGCTCGGAATATTTCGCCGCGATCGCGATGCAACGGCTGTCAGGTGAAACACTGGAAGATGTGATGTCTTACGCGCAAGTGCCGATCGAACGAACCCTTGGAATCGGCATAGCGGTCGCAGACGTACTCGCGCTCGCGCACCGAAACGGAATCGTCCATCGGGATATCAAGCCAACGAATATTATCCTTGGCCGGGCGGACGAAACCTATGTCATTGATTTCGGCATTGCTAAACTTGAGGGTACGAGGCTCACCCGGACGGGGCAGATGATCGGTAGCCCCAAATACATGTCGCCGGAGCAATGGCGTGGGGAAGACGTCGATTTCCGCAGCGATATCTGGTCGCTCGGAATCGTGCTGTATCAGCTGTGTGTCGGCGACGTCCCGTTTCGCGGCAGTGACCATGCCAGCATCGCCCGCGCCGTATTGAGCCCTCGCGGCACGCTTGACAGTGACGCCACACTGGAATGTAAGGCGCCGCCGGCGCTCGCGCGACTGATAACAGGTATGCTGGAAAAGGACCCCGGCCTGAGACCCCAATCGATGGAATCGATACGCGACGAACTGGCTGGCTTGATAACCACCTAGGCGTGCCGGGTGGCCGACCCGATTCGGCGCGTTTTGAGATCGCTTCCACATGAACTTTTCGCATCCGAATTACACGGTCATCAGGGAACTCGGGCACGGCGCCAGCGCGCGCGTGTATCTGGCGGTTGAGAAAAGCCTGAACCGTGAAGTCGCCCTCAAAGTCGTTGATCATCGCCAGATCGGCGTGACCGACCATGAACGCTTCCGACGTGAAGCGCGGATCCTCGCGCGACTGAACCACCCGAATATCGTGCCCGTTTTCGGGCTGTTCGAAACAGATTCCGGCGCAAGCACCGTTATGGTGATGCGCTATGTCAGCGGTGGCACGCTCCACGAACGCATCGAACAGCTGAGTCTTGCGCAGGGCTTGCGGGTGATTATCGATATTGCCGGTGCATTGGAGTACGCACACGCCCAGGGGTTCCTGCATCGCGATGTCAAACCCCAGAACATTCTGTTCGACACCGATCGTGCGCTGCTGGTCGACTTCGGTATCGCCCGAGCGACAGATTCCAGGACCCGACTAACGCGTACCGGTGCGATGCTTGGGACAGCGGATTACATGAGTCCTGAGCAGATAAGCGGCGGCAAGCTGGATGCGCGTAGCGATGTCTACAGTCTCGGCGTCGTTCTTTATGAGCTACTCGCCGGGGCGGTTCCGTTCAGTAACGACTCGGCTGTCACAACCGGAGTAATGCATCTGACCACGCCACTGCCGCCACTGCCACAGAACCTGCGCAGTTTCCAGGCTTGCATCGACAGCGCCTTGGCTAAAAACCCTGATAACCGTCCGCAAAGCGCCTGTGCGCTCGCAGACGTTCTCACCTGCTTGATGGAAGAACTACACCTGCCGTTCGACGAGCCCATCGGGCAGATCCGCGGACAGCGACACCGCGCCTCCGCCGCACCGGCACTGGCAAAGCCGGAGCGCCGCCAGATAAGCATCATGAGCTGCTCAATCGCCGGTTACGCTGCGCTGTCGCGCGAAATTGATCCGGAGGACCTGTATGAATTCGCGGCTCGCTTCCGTCGCCTCGCCGAAGCGGCGATATTCCGGTATCACGGCCACCTCGCGCAATTCTCGGACGGACGATTGATCGCGTACTTCGGCTACCCGACTGCTCACGAGAACGATACGAGTAACGCCATTTTTGCCGGCCTGCAAATTGCCGCCAGGCTGGCGGCACAAAACCTCGATACCGACGGTACCGACTTGAGACACAGGCTGCGCGCGCAGATCGGAATCAACACGGGGCCGGTGGTATTCAGCGCGTCCGATAGTGCGTTATTCCAGGAGCAAGTCGCCACCGGTGAAACCCCGACTATCGCCGAGGCGATTCAGCACGCGGCACCGCAGGGCTGTGTCATTGTGGCTGCCGCCACGATGAGCATTGCGCAAAGCGCGTTTGAATTCACGCCGTTCACCGCACGAGATCACGACGACAACGAACTCGGGCCGCAAGTGTTGTACCGCGTCGCCGGTGTTCGCTCTTCCGCGAGTCGTTTCCTTGCCGCACGAAACGCCAACGATACCCGTCTTTGCGGGCGTGAAAGCGAACTCGCGCGATTGGAATCGGCGTGGCAGTCGGCGCTTCGCGGCCGCGGTCGCATACTTGTCGTGTGCGGAGACGCCGGTATCGGTAAGTCCTGTCTCGTCAATGCGCTTTCAGACCGGGTCGGGAAGGACGGCTCCGCGGGTATCGTTTATCAATGCTCGCCGTACTACTCCGATACGGCGCTGTATCCGGTGCTGCAGCAACTCGGACGCTTCGCGGGGATCGATCCGCACGCCACGGCATCCGAAAGACTGAGCCGGTTGGCAGATGCCCTGTATCTGGACGAGCATCGCCTGCCGGAAGCGCTTGCGCTGCTCGCGCCGCTTTTTGCAATCGACGCCAACGATCTGCCCGATCTCTCCGGACGGTTTGAAACATCGCAGGTGCAGCGCGAGTTCACACTCCAGGTTATCGTCGAGCATTTACACAATGCGGCCAACGCGAATGCGTTGTTGCTGATTATCGAGGACGCACATTGGATCGACCCCACGACGCTCGCCCTGATAGATCGCCTGCAAGCCGATATCGAACAACGGCGTGTGCTGTGCGTGATGACAAGTCGACCACCGTTCGAGCCAGCGCTGCTCAATAACCCGGGCGCGTCATTGCTGCGCGTCGAACGCCTGCCCGAAACGGTTATCCAAGAAATCATCACGCATACGGCCGGTAATCAGCATTTGCCGCGCGCTATACTCGAACATGTCGTCGCAAAAACCGACGGCGTGCCGCTGTTCGCCGAAGAATTGACGAAAACGCTGCTGGAAACCACCACGGTCTCCGAGCGCAGCCTGAATCGGCATGCCATTCCAAGCTCTTTGCACGATTCGCTCGTTGCACGGCTCGATCGAATGCGATCAATCAAACCCGTACTGCAGGCAGCGGCATGCATTGGTCGCGAGTTTTCTTTCGCCCTGCTGAACCAAATCTCGCCAATGGTCGATGGCGAATTGCGTATTGCGCTTGACCAGCTGGAACAAGCGAGCCTCGTTTTTCGGCAAAACCTTGGTGTCGAACCAGGATATATCTTTAAACATGCGCTGCTGCGCGACGCGGCGTACGACAGCTTACTGAAATCCGAACGTCGGCTGATTCATGCCAATCTGTTCGAATACCTGCGGTCGGATCAGAACACCAGTCCTGAAATCCTCGCGTTTCATGCCACCCAGGCGGAACGGTACGAGGACGCGTTGGCGTTGTGGGAGGAGGCCGGTGTGCGCGCAATGGAACAAGCCTCATTCACGGAAGCAATCGGTCATTTCGCCAGCGGCGCCGAGTGCGCGAAGTTGCTTCCCGACAGTGAACAGTCGCGGCTGCTCGAACTCAACCTGCATGTCAAACGAGGTCACGCCTCTACCGCGGTAAATGGCTTCGCGCATCCGACCACGGTGAAAGCGAATATAGCGGCGCGCGCGCTGTTGAATACGGTCGGGGAATCCCCGTACAGGTTCCCGGTGCTCTACGGGCATTGGGTTATTATGCATGCTGCGGGTCAGCATCCGGCCGCGCTACAGAACGGACGCGAAATGGCCGCCGAGGCCGAACGCGAAGACGACCGGGTTCTGCGCAGCATTGCCTACCGAACCCTGGGCGCCAGTAAGACCATGATGGGCGAATACGCGGACGCGCTCGAACAATTCGAAGCATTTCGCCGCGTGCATGATGTGACTAAAGATGCCGGATTAGCGTGGCAGTACGGCCTCGATTTTTCCGTCTCGGCCGGCATCAATCACGCGTTTGTGCTCGTGTGTATCGGTGAAACCGGCGAGGCGGCCACACGCATCGAGAAGCTCTACCACTACGCCGTCGATCTCGATCACGGAAATACGCTGGCGTACACGCTCGCGCATATTCCTTTTCTCGGACAGCTGGGGCAACTCGACGGGCTCACGCAATACATCGAGATCGCAAACGCGTTTATCGACAAGCACGATCTCGTGGCCTACAAGGGTCATTGCCGAGGTAGTCGCGCAATGTATCTGTACCACAACAAAGCGTACGCCGCCGCGGCGAAAGAGATGTCGAACGCATTATCCTTCATCAAGGAGACCAAAACCGACATCTATACACCCTTGCTGCTGGGTAACTACAGCGCCTGCCTCGCAGAGCTCGGCCGCTACAACGAGGCCCGCGAAGCGGCGGCCTCCGCACTGGCGATGGCCGAACGCGGCGAGGAGTACTGGGCGATTTCGGAAATCAAACGCTACATCGCGATCAGCCGCGTGCGCGAGTCGGGTTGGAGTTCCGACGCCGATGCCAGCTTCCGCGAAGCGCTCGCCGATGCGAATCGGCGGGGTGCAAGTTTGTGGGCGTTGCGCACTGCGGTGACGTTTGCCCGCGCCTTGATCGAACAGGGCGAAACCGAGCGAGCGCGACAGCTCGTAACCGAGGCTGCCAACAACATGCCCGAAAGCGGAACCAGTTCGCATGACATGCGCGAGGCTCAGCGGATACTAGATACGTGCTTCAAATTATGAAACACCAACCTCGATGGACCAGGCAGCCTTCCCCGCAAATCGAGGGGAAGGGACAGGGATGAGGTGTAGAGAGCGATCCCAGTCCCGAAGTCGTCGTGTCTCAAGTTTACGCACACCTATTTTGAAACCGGTTGCTGAACAGATGTTCCCGGTGACAAAACAGATGATTCACACAGGCGCCACAATGGAGACGTATTCATTCAATGCGTTGCTGCAGGCTGTAGGCGACGGAGAGCCGGACGCAGCGGATGCACTCGGACCGACGATTTACGCGGAATTGCATTCGATCGCGCAGCGTCATATGCGGCGGGAAAAGCCTGGCCACACGCTGCAGGCAACGGCGCTGGTCAACGAAGCTTATCTGAAGCTTGCGGGGGCCGATCAAATCCCGCAGAACAAGCGTCACTTTCTCGCCCTTTCGGCAAACGCGATGCGGCAGGTGTTGGTCGACCATGCCCGCGCGAAGTGCCGGGTGAAGCGCGGCGGCGAGCAGGTCCGGGTGACCATGACGGAATGGCCCGATGAAACCGCCCTGTCCAACGAAGACATAATCGATCTCGACGCGGCGCTCAAGAAATTGTGGACGTTCGACGAACGCGCCGCGCGCGCACTCGAGCTCATGTATTTTTGCGGCATGACCTACGAGGAAATCGGCGAAGCGCTTGGCATCGGCCAGAGTACCGTGTTCGATGATCTCAAGGCGGCCAAGGCATGGCTCGCCGTTCAAATGGGCAGCCCGGGCAGCGGCGCCTGAACGCTCCGAAAATCTGCTTACGGGCTTTCTGTGTAGCCGTTTTCACGACGCTGCGCGCGCCGCCGTGATCGTCTCCCCGCGGCGACGCATTAGAAACAGCAATGCCCCGGAACATAACCAGAGCGCTGGCGGCAATGGCACAGACGTCGCGGTCAGGGTCAGGAAATCCATTCCTGACACGTCAAGATCGTAATCCAGTTTCCAGATCAAATTCTCGGCCAGGGCATCGAACAGCAGCGTCTGGAAAGCACCGGAGATGGTATCGGCTGCAAGGATCTGAAAGGAATCCCCCGGCGCCGGGACGAATGCATCGAGCAATGAAATCATCAACGTACCGCCGAGTGTCGCGGTACCCGAGACATCCAGCGCATCGTATTCGTCGCCACGCGTCGAGCCCGCCAGTTCAATCTCGACAATGCCACCGTCTATCGCGTAATCGCCGGCTATTGTCATCAGCCCCGGGGACAGACCGGGCGCCAGGCGTCCACCGTGCTGAACGAGATTGGCGTTCAATGTGCCGGCCGACAAGGTACCGTCGATCAGCATCCAGTCGTCAGCACCGTGGTCGATTTCCCCGGCCACAAGTACGCCTCCGGCGAGCGCCAGCGATTCGCCTGCTCCAATCCGCAGCACGTGATCGAACGCGAGGGTTTTCCCCGCTCCGAGCGTCTTGTCCGCACCGCCCAGCAGTGCATTCAGCCGCGCACTCGAATGCCCAAGTTCGAACAGGTCGTCGGTGAAATGCAAGGTACCAGCGTCGTATACGACGTTGCCGCGAATATCGTTGTCGAGCCGTGCCGCGGTCGACGTCAAAGTGCCCCCCGCGAGCCTGAGGTCACCATGTTCGCCGAACGCACCGCGAGTGCCGTCCGCGACGGTGACAGTGAAGCCGAGGAACCCGACATCGAACGTACCTCCGACGCCCCGTTCTCCGCCACGGCCCGCGCGAAGATCGATCTGGCCGCCCGCCAATACGAGCGCGCCGTCCCGGAGGGTGATACTACCGCCGTCTCCACCACGACCGCCGTTCCCGCCCTGCGGTTCGGAGAACGGAAAATCTTCGTTACCACCGTCCCCGCCCCTGCCGCCGCGCAGGTCGACGTCCCCATCGACGAGCAGAAGCCCACCGTCGATGACAAGCTCGCTGCCCCGTCCGCCGCGGCCGCCGCGGCCGCCGTGTCCGCCGCGTGCGTCAAGGCCATTACCGCCGCTACCGCCGATGCCCGAGATACTCGCACTTCCGATTGCGCCGCCGAGCAGGTGCAGTAGGCCCCCGTCGGTACCATCGTCACCATGGCGTGTCAGCTCGGTCGCAAAGGCGGATACCGCTCCGTCGCGTCCTTTACGACCGTTCAGATCGATGGCGGGTGTCGCAAGAATACCACCGCGAAGCGTGAGTGCGCTGGCAGCAAGCCCATTCGCCACGCTGAGATGACCGGCAGTGTCGATGGTGCCTTTCAGGGTGCCGAGTGCGGTAATTTCGTCGGTGGCCAGATACGCATTTTGCCCGACGGTGATGTCGCCCGCGTTGGCGAGGCGGCTGTTGTCACCACCGAAAACCAACCGGCCACTGTTGATGTCGAGTTTTCCCGAGAGGTAATTCGTGAAATCGTTACCAGCGACCGCGGCCGAATCGAGCCGGGTGAGCGTCGCGCCACCGAGCAAGGTCAGTGAACCGCTGTTTTCGCTCAGGTACTCGAGGCCCCCGAATCGCGCATTCGCGCCGGACAGTGTGACTTCGGCGTGATTCGCATGGATCTCGGCAACACCGGCGTTTGCATCGCCAGTCAGAACGCCGCCGCGCGTCTCGAGGACGACCGTACCGGCGGTAATGACTTCGTTGCCGTTATCCAGGGTCTCCAGCGCATCGCGGATCACCCAACTCCGCCCGCTTATGAGCGCGAAACCGCCATGCCCGCTGGCTTCCATCAAGCCGTTACCCGGAGGTCCCCCCAACCCCGGAATGCCGGTTTCACCACTCAGATCGGCATGTGGCCCGAGGTGCAGAGTGCCACCATTAATCTCCACATGAAGCAGCGCCGACGTACCGTCGATTTGCTTCAACTGCGCACCTTCGACGGTGAGAAAACTGTTCGACGTCAGTTCGGTTGACGGGTGTCGTCCAATGCTCACTTCACCACCGTCGATGATCAGCGCACCGGCGACATGCAGCCCGCCGGCCTGGTCAACGTTGAGCGTACCGCCGCGATTGTGCAGCGTCCCATCGCTATAGAACTGATGACCTTTGGCAATCTCCAGAGTCCCGCGGTTGACCGCCACGGTATTGAAGTAATCGAACTTCGCGGCGCCGTGTAAGCGCACCGTTCCGTCGTTGTAGACGAGTCGCGTATCAAGCTGACTGATATCCGATCCCACCGCAACCACGTCGCCGTTCGCATCGAGTACTTCATCGAACGCGTAATCCTCGAACCGGCCGGCGTTACCAAACACCTCGTTGACCCGGACATCGATGATGGCAACGTCGCCGCGTCGGTCCGCGATCGATACGGTATCGGTATTCGCGAAAATCTTCGTGTTGCCGAACAGTTCCCACGTCCCCGCATCCAGGCTTGCTCCGCCCGCGGCGTAATCTACGATATCAACATCAAACGCGAACCCGGCGCCGGCGCGGACTCGAACCGTACCCGAATTCGACAGGTCGACCGGTTTGATGGCCGGCACCGGCGGCGGGCAACCCGGGCACGAAACGCCGCCGGGTGGCCGCAAGGACGTAACGCCGGATTTGAGTTCCAGCAATCCGGCGTTGATGATTTCCACTTGCGCGTCTTCTTGCGTCCTCTGCAAACCGTTCAATGTCAGCCAGCCGCCGGCTTCGGTTTCGAACAACACGTCACCGTCCACTTCGACTTCAGCGTGGAACGTCGTTGATGACGCTACACCGGTCAGGAACCTGAGCCGGTTCTGCAGCACGAGTTGGAGGCCATCCGGATCCCCGGAGCGTTCTGCCTTGCCATCCCAGAAATCCGCGCGACCGCCGTTGATCGATTGAAATACGCCGCGTTCGGCAGTTGGGTTGAACACGCTGGCGAATACCCCATCGAGTGTCGAGGCTGCGATGTTCAAACGCGCACCGGTGCCGTTGGCTTCCACCACACCCTGGTTACCGAATCGAAACGGAACCTGATGGCCCGCCGAGCGCATCGCGATTTCCGATCCTTGTCTGGCACTCAGCAGCGCGCCATCGTGGTTCTCGAAGTTCGGCGTGAGAATGGCCAGCAGGTTGTTGCCGCGCACCTGGATCGTGCCTTCATTCGACAGCTGGAACTGCGCTGTGAGCACACGCGAACCGGGAGTCGGCAGTGGCGCCGAGGAGCCACTTGAATAGGTGAGCGTATGATTCTTGCCGTGAATAATGATGCCCGCCTCGATCCCGCCGGTGCCGCCAAAATTGATCTCGCCGTTGCCGGTGATCCGCAGAACGCCGTCTGGCGTCGTGCTCTTGAACAGCAGGTTCGAATGACTGGCTGAGGCGTTCGGTTTGCTCGTTACATAGCCATCGTTCTCGATCGAACCGAGACGAAAACTCACGTCGACGGGGCTCACCAAACCGGCGTTGAGCCGCGAATCTTCGGCTAGATATAGTCCGGCGATCCCCCGGTCGCTGATATCGCCTGTGATCGATACGTTCTTGGCGGTTAGGTCCAGTTTGGTTGACGACGTGCCGGTAGCGCCGGCGATCGCCAAGACCAGATCCGTGGTATCTGCGCTCGTGGCACTTGCACCGTTTGACAAGAGTCTGAACCCGCTCGGATGAAGGGAACTTCCGATTGTCGCGAACGGCGACGCGAGGTAGGCCAGTTGACTGGGAATCGCCTCGATTGTCGCCGTGCCGTCGAACAGGTCGTCGGCAAACCCGAGATCGGACAACGTCAGTGACACGTCGTAAATATCGAGCCCGGCGAGCTGCCCGGCGAGTTCGAATTTCTTGTAGAACACCGGGCCCAGTTCAACACTCGCCACGCCGCCGAGCACGCTGGCCCTTGCCGCCAGCGCCCGCAACTCCATGTAGTCGCCGAACGTCAACGATCCTTTCTGATTGAGTTGACGCTTGAGGCCGGTGAAATCGATATCCAGCGTTACGTCGCTATCGCTCAGCAAGGCGAGCTCTGGTAATTGATCGAAACGACCGGAAAAGTGCGTACCCGTAGTTACCGCATCACCGTAACGCTGCAGCACACTGACGGCATCCCCGTTCGAATCGAGAAAAGCGATATCCACTTCCAGGAAGGTGTCCACCCGGCTTTCGATCTCGTAGCCCACCTCAAAGCCGTATTTCACATCGATGAGGTCATAGCCGAGCGTCGCGAGCGGGACCGAACCCGGCTTGATATCGATTTCCAGGCCGGAAAACGAGACGCCGGTGGTGGCAAAGGTGGCGAGACCGTCGAGATCGAGTGCGATTCCGAGAAGGTCACCTTTCTTCCTGGTGACGATAGCGCCATTTTCAATTCTTGCCGGTGACGCCACCGATTCGCTTGGATTCCACAAAACCACCTCACCGGCAGACAGCAGCAGCGGCGGCGCACCGGGTTTCAGGGGATCGATCGCCGGTAATTTCTTCCTGAGAAATGCGCCGTCGTTGCCACTCGTGAGATTGGGTATGTGCAGTGACGGAATATCGGGTAGAAACCCGAAATCAGGCAGTTTGGGTAAATTCAGATCGACATTGAAATCGAAGACCGGCAAATCAATTGAGGGGAAATTCAGATTGAAATGACCAATGTCGTAGGGCACGAACGGGAAGAGTCCGTACTCCAGTTTTCCGTTCGCACTACCGCCAAGACGCACATCCATACCCAGGTCGAACGTGGGCAAACCAACGTCGAGATCCAGATCCGCAGTGCCAATGATGGTCTGGCCGCGCGGCGCGAAGAATTCGCCCGCGCGCACCTGGTCGGGCAACGATAAGCGTGGCCCGAACGCATAGTTGCCCGAGATATTGCTACCGCCGAATTCGAAGCCACCGAAAAGCTCGACTCCCGCGTAGGCGTCGACACCCGCCGTAAGCTTCAGACCCGTACGCGTGTCGCCGCGGATTTCCGGAATCGGCCCGATTTGAGGGGTGATCTGTGCGTCGCGACTGCCGGTAATACCGCCGATCGACAGGCTCTCGTTGACCCGCGCGATCAATGCATCGCCCGTGGAATACTCAAAGCGTGCGCTGCCATGGGACGTCCCGAAGGCGAACTGATCGCTCAATCCGAAGGAATACTCGATCGCGCCCGCGTTGGGCACGAACGTCACTAGAACGACAAGACCCTGAAGTAACTTGTGCCTTACCTGCACTGCGGCGTTTGATGTCGGGTCACGTGTCATGTCGTTGATGCCTGTATTTTTTTAGTACGGTGTTGTTATTGCGAGCACGTACCGGGCACGGTGTGAATAATCGCTAACAGCGGTTCCGGTATTCGGGCGCTCAACAGGTAAAGCGACAATGATGCGGAAATCTCCGGAAGGTCATGAACGAGGTTTACGCGAGCGCAGCGGACGTCGCGGCGTTTCGAGGTATTTCAAATGCTTATAGCCGCGTCCGGTGCTTCGCGCGCAGCGCGGCACAGTGCCAATCCGTGCTTTGGCGGTGCGGGTTCGTTGATTTGGCGCAGAGGCAGGGATGCTAACAACTCTGGCGTTTCCCGAAATTTCCAGGAACTGTCAGAGTGCCGTGTCCAGATCGTGTCTTTTGAGTGTGCCGCGCTGAAGGCCGGACGTGTTCGTCAACGAGCGCCCCGTTTGCACGCGTCCCCGTCGCATTCCCGCGTTTTCCTCACCCCTGTGGGGCGCGCTGCGCGCGTCCAAACGCGCGTCGCGAGTTTGTCGAACCGAGGGGGTCTCATCATGCCGACCGCTGCGTCAAATTGAAAAAGGCCCACCCGGGACTCCATCGACGTATAGATTTCTGATGTGAGGGATTGATTCGAAAAACGAAGGCTCGTTTTTCTCACCCCTGCGGGGCGCGCTGCGCGCGTCCAAACTCGCGTCGCGAGTTTGTCGAACCGAGGGGGTCTCATCATGCCGACCACTGCGCCAAATTAAAAAAGGCCCCGGTGGGGCCTCCTCCATCGGCGTGTCGATTTCTGATGCGAGGGATTGATTCGAAAAACGAAAGCTCGTTTTTCTCACCCCTGCGGGGCGCGCTGCGCGCGTCCAAACTCGCGTCGCGAGTTTGTCGAACCGAGGGGTTCTCATCATGCCGACCACTGCGCCAAATTGAAAAAGGCCCCCCGGGACTCCGTCGGCGTGTCGATTTCTGATGTGAGGGATTGATTCGAAAAACGAAGGCTCGTTTTTCTCACCCCTGCGGGGCGCGCTGCGCGCGTCCAAACTCGCGTCGCGAGTTTGTCGAACCGAGGGATTCTCATCATGCCGACCACTGCGCCAAATTGAAAAAGGCCCCGATGGGGCCATTTTCAATTTGGCGGAGAGGGAGGGATTCGAACATCCGGTACTTTCATATTTTTCAATAGGTCGAAAAGGCACCGTGTCCAGATCGTGTCTATTTTTCCCAAATGCGGAGTGACACAGCCCGTCGCTCGAAGGACTGCTGCTACGAGCAACGCGATCAGATTTTATATCGGCACTTGAATATATATATATGTAAAAGTATATTCCAAGGATGAAGGAAATCCGGTTCTGTGGCCGTTCTCTCGATGTGCTCCGCGGCTTTCCTTCAGATGTGAAACGCGAGGCGGGGTACCAGCTCGATCGGGTTCAGCGCGGATTGGAGCCGAATGATTGGAAACCGATGCCGTCCATTGGATCGGGCGTTCGCGAGATCCGGATCATGCATCAGGGCCAGTACCGGGTGATTTACGTGGCACGGTTTGCGGATGCCATACATGTCCTGCACGCGTTCCAGAAGAAAACACAGAAAACGAGAAAACAGGATATCGATGCTGCGAAGCACGCACTGAGGCAGGTCCTGAAAGAGGCATAACGTCATGGGCAAGAAAGATCGGTTTAACAGCGTCTGGGATGCCATCGAGGACGATCCGGTACGTCAGGAAAACCTGAAGCTGCGCTCTGCGTTGATGATTGAAATCGCGGAACGGGTCAAAGAAGAAGGACTGACGCAAAAGCAGGCGGCAGAGGTGCTGCATATCACCCAACCGCGGGTCAGTGCCCTGCTGAATGGCAAGATCAACGCGTTTCGCCTCGACAGCCTGGTCGACATGGCCCACCGGCTGGGCATGCATGTTTCGATCAGCGTCGCCGCTTAGTTGAATGAACGGGGGTCGGCGATAGTCGAGCCGGTCCCGAAATAAACAGCCTCCGGGATCCCCGGCGCGGTTCACAGCTACGAGTGGCGGCCTAGTCGAGAAAACCGGCGAAATAAGCCTTCACGACTTCGATCTTTGCAGGTGTCGCGGAAGGAGTCGGATTGCTCGGCCACTACGTGGCTTCGGCCTTGGAGTCGCCGTGCTACGTGCAGCGTTGCCGGAACGCTTGAGGTTGCTGGGGAAAAGAGCGGGGAGCTCGACTGCTGGCAGCAGGGATCACCAGCATTCGGTGACGGATTAGACAAGCATCGACTGGTACATCCCTGCGATCGCGTCCGGATCCGTGGCTATATCCCAGCGCGATCACGGAGTGCAGAATACTCCGATCGTGCGGCCAACTGCTTGAAAAGAAGCGGCAATTCCGACCGGACCGAGGGAATTTAGAGCTGCCCCGAATTAGTTATTAAATATTTGTTTTTACCCGATAATTGGCGGAGAGGGAGGGATTCGAACTTTCGGTGTTCCTTTTTATTTCAACGGCTTATAGAGGCACCGTGTCCAGATCGTGTCTAGCGTTCAGGCTGGTAGGTGCCCCTGTGTTCAGCGCCCATCCGGCAATATTGAGCCAGCTTCTCGGTGCGGTGTAACGAGTGAGTCAAGCGGGAACCGGTCGGGGACTACTCAGTCGGCGCTGGATAGACCAAGGATATCGGCGAACCCGCGCGCTGCGATGATCTGAACCATTTCCACCTTTCCCAAGTACAGCAGGTCGCGTTTACCGCCTGTCACCAAATAGTCAGCCGCGCCGGCAATTGCGTTGGCCAGAATGGGGTTGTCGTCAGGGTCTGGCGATAACTCCACCTCCGGTAGTTCTTGTAGCACGGTTGGCTGCCGCCGTAGGCCATTCAGCAGCGTGCCCACCTCGGCAGGTTTGAAGTACTTTCGCAATTTCGAATAGCGGGAAACCCGGCGGAGCTCTTCGAGTTGCCACTCCGAGGTGACCAGTTCGAAGGTATTCTTGCGCCAGGTCCGATAGATCAAGTCGGGCGGTGTGCCAGACGTGATCAACGCGGCAAGCAGGGTTCCAGTGTCAAGAACGACCCGCAAAACTGTCAGCCGTTGGCCAGAGCTTCGTCGATCGCCTCCAGGAGCTCATCTTGCGAGTACTCCCGGTTGCGCTGCTTGACGTCCTGCACCGTCAATTCGAACAGGCGCACCTGGACCGCCTCCTCCACGTACTGGGAGAGAGCACCCTTCTTCGTGCCACGCCGGCCCAGGTAGGCCCGCAGGGCTTTGTCCACGTCGTCGCGCACGACGATAGACCATCGGACGTTGCTCATCTGGGTTCTCCGAGGTGAATTCGAGTTCATAATGTGCGCATATACGTATATACACACAAGAGAATAGGCAGCAAAAAACGTCTTTTCGGTGGGTCGACAGCGCGTAGCCCCGCCTGATCGGCGTCGGCATCTGTCACCGGGAAGCCGCGGCGGCTCGCCCGGCACCGTGAAGATCGGCGTCACACCCCTGAATTCTTCCCGACGACCCCCTCGCCGGCGCGCTTTACCTCTCCCCGCCTGTTTTTCGGCCAGCCGCCGCCATGGCCGTGACGCTGAAGCCACAGACCAAAGTAGGTCATCCTGCGGTCACCTCGTCTCGTCAAAGCGCTCAAACAGCCCCCGCCGCGGTGGCGCTCGACTCGGTGGCAGCCGGGTGGCTTCGCATTCAGCCCCTTGCGCATCCAGGTGGGCGAGGATCTTCTCGATGACATCTACGTCCTCGATGCACGCGATGATCCGCATCGCTCCGCCGCAGGCCACGCAGGTCTCGATGTCGATTTCGAACACCCGCTTCAGGTGCTGTGCCCAGGTCATCGCAGCGCGGCATTCGGCTGGCGCAGGCTCCTCTGGTTCCACTGTCGTGACAGGCTAACCTCCCCTGCCCCGCTTCGCCGGCGTCACCCGCGCGCGATATTCGCTGTTGAGCGCGAATACACCGTGGGAGCGCGTCAGGTTGACCCGCGGTTTCGGCACCAAGGTCGCCAGCCGCGCGATGAAATCCGGTGGACTACCCGATGATCCTGATGCAGCGACTCAAGGTCAGGGCTTCGTCGTGACGGATTACGCCGCGCGGTATCCGGAAGCGATCCAGGCGCTCGCCGGCTGGATGGCGGCAGCCAAACTGAAGGTTCGCCAGGATGTCGAGGACGGCCTGGACAACGCGCTCGAGGTGTTGAAGAAACTGTTCACCGGTGCGAACACCTGCAAACTCATGATCCGGGTGGCGGATGTCTGAGGCGCGCTGATCATCAATCCCGCGTTGCCGGTCGGGTGCACCGCGAGGCCGGTGCACCCGGCGGCACGGTAAGGTTCCCGCCGCGAAGCGGGATCAACCCGCCCGTCGCGGCAACAGCAGCACTGCGCACAATACAAATGGCAGCATCAGGGGCGGCACCGGAACCACGGTCAAGCTGTATTGAACGGAATCCGCGCGTGCCACGAAAAACCCCAGGTCGCCGCCGGCGGGCGGGTTCATCAGATCGGCCTCGGATATTTCCGTGAAAACCACGACCGTGGGGTTGTACGCCGGATCGCGTTGCAACTGGTCCGAGAATTCGAAACCGATGACCCCGAGCCTCGTCGTCGGATCCTGCAGATCGAATTCCTCCTTGGATCCCAATATCGTCAGCTTGTCGACAGGTTCACCGGGAATGATATGGCGCCCCGAGAAATCGAAGCCGGCGATTTCATCGATGCTGAGGCGCACGGCGATCTCGTGCTCGTCGAAATGGGCATCGCCGCGCGTGATCGACGCGCTGTCTGCCTGCACCAGCAGCCCGCCGCCACCGGCCCCGACGAAAATCGGCAGCACGTCGGGGATGGTGAACGAGAGCGTTCCGTACACGTGATCCACGGGTGAGGCATCGCCGCGAAAATTATCTTCGAAATTGATTGCGTCGAACGTGACATGCACGACGCGCGCGGCCTGCGCGGCGGCGCTTGCCAGCAGCAAGGCGACCAGGGCAAGGACTGTGGTGGTACTTCGCATTGTTCGGTACTCCTTGCCGGGATTGGGTCGGCGGCGAACGCCAGCGCGGGCGAATGGCCGCACGCGACCCGCCATCATTCGAGAGTGCGTCTGGCAATGGTAAGGCAAAGTTCGGGCCCGGTAACAGCGTTCGGTGGCGGGGCCGCGTTAAATTGTATTGAGCGCGACCTGCGCATCGATGTGCCGATAGCGCTCGCTCGTGGGTGTGCCCACGACAGGGAGGACCGTGTCTAACCTAGCGCCCAAATTGCGACCTATCCGTGCCGAGGTACGCACTAACTCGCTGAATGATCTGGAATTGACAACGAAAAGCCGGAGCCGTACCGAGGGTTCGGCTTGTACTCCAGCTTTTTGATTTCAAATAGATTTTGGCGGAGAGGGAGGGATTCGAACCCCCGGTCCGGGAAACCCGGACAACTGATTTCGAGTCAGCCCCATTCGACCACTCTGGCACCTCTCCATTGTCTTCGGCCGTTTTAGTGTCACTATTGGTCACACAGACGCCCACAGATGAGGGGCGTGTCTATCGCACGCACCTCGAAAGCCGGGCGAATGATAGCACTACTTGTCGTCACGAACTTAAGCTAGCAAGACAATTCGAGCCGATTAATTGACAGGCTGACAGGTCACGTGATTATGTGGATGACGGGTAGGGGCGATGAGGGGCCGTCATGACAACGTTTAAACACGTCTTCGCGATCTGTTCTCTTGCTACTAGCATTTCCGGATGCGCCGTCTTCGATTACGGTGGACGCGCTCCATCAGAGCACGATAGTAAATGGAACGGATTGAAAATCGGCGCGTTCGGACCAGATTCTTTTGTCGCATTCCGTCCGTACGAATGCACAGCCAGTGTGAGCGAAGATCCGAAAGTCCGACTCGAAACTCAGCAAGATTGCGCGCAAAAACAGGGAGTTAACTACGGGAGGCGAGCCGCGCAGCTAGTTAATGAAGACACATGGTTGTTTGATATGCCAATCATGGGGGCTGCATTAGCCGGCTTAAGTACAATTTTCTACGGCTCACACCCAGACACAACTTTTGGAGTTGGAGCTATTGGCGCATCACTCGGCGGATTGAAGGCTTACGCGAATGTGAATTCTGCCGCAGGATTCTATGAGTGGGGCGAAGGAGTTTGTAATTGCGTCAGTAGCGCTGCTATTGATATGCAGGTTCATTGGCCCCTAGTCAATTCACTGTCAGCCGAATACGGAGACAATACTGGTGAACACAGCCTCCAAAAATTGACGATAAAGGCCGTGGACTTCCTAGATGACGACAAGAAGCGAAGCAATACCGATCCAACGGCTATCGCTGCGCTAACCGTTGCTGCAGAAGGCGGAGCAGAGGCCCTGTCATTGACGAAGAGCGCGATCGCCAGAGCGCAAACTACCCCCAAGAAAGCGGCCCAAACGTTAGCAAACGTAGATGCTAAGTTGCGGCGAGAGTTGAGAACGCGCCGTCCGGCTCTTGAGGAGCTGACGAAGGCAATGCAGACCAAATTGGCTGAGGTTAATGATGCCGTAACGAAAAGCGCTAAGGGGAGTTCTACGGCCGAGCGGGTCAGATTGTTTGCCGAGCAAATTACCCCTGAATCGCCGCCTGTCGATCCTGGAGATGATGACGCTGAGCTTGTGAAAAAATATAGCGACGAGCTTACGGCATTTAAGGAGCGCGAAGAAAACACCGAAAAAGCAAAAATTTTAGCGAAGGAACTCGCCACGAAAATCAAAACAGTGAGTGAACATGCTGCGACCTTGATCGAGCACGCGGCTTCGATTCCAGCCTGCATTGCCGAGGCCAATATTGATGCTGGATAACTATGTGTAGCAGGGGTTGGCCCCCAGCGTTACGCGGCTCTAAGTGGTAGCTAACCAGCCTGTTCTAGAGCCGCCGAAACCCTGCGCAAACTCCAGCCGGTCACTGCGGTAGGTTCGTGTCCCCGCGTATCCGCACGAAATCGCGGCCGATGAGCGAGAACACCATCAACGCCGCGCTGCGGCGCCTGGGATACACACGGGAGCAGATGACCGGCCATGGGTTCAGGACCACTGCATCGACACTGCTGAACGAGCAGGGCTGGCATCACGACGCGATTGAGCGGCAATTGGCACATGCCGAGAAAGACAGCACGCGCGCAGCGTACAACCGTGCTGAGCACTTGCCCGAACGAAAACGCATGATGCAGGCTTGGGCGGACTACCTGGACGAAATTGCCGCTCAGGAGGCGCGAAAGTGACGTTACTGACGAATAAGGAAGCGGCTGAAAAGCTCGGGATCTCGCGAGATCAATTTTTTCGGCTTATTGACCGGCATCCGATCCCCGTCGTGAAGTGCGGTACCACCCGGAAGGGTTGGCGATATCGCCCCGAGACGATTGAAGCGCTTATTGATTCGTTGACAGTTACATCGACAATCGGGCGCGTAGAATCCACCGGACACCGGAACGTAGCATCCGGTACCCGAGAGGCACTCACAGAAATACTCGGGCCGTGCCGACATCGCAGAGAATGAGGCCCGCTCTAGGGCCTTTTAGTTCTGTGGGTGAGCATTCCCCCGAGCACTCAAGCGCGTAGAGCACTCTCGACAGAGTAGAGGGCACTCCTGACCTATAATACTCGTGGGTACACTGTGGCACAGCAATGGGCATCACGGATCATTGGGTCTATCATACGTTCACCGTTATAGGGTCTCTTGGCGGGATTCTTTTCTTCGCACTCTGGTGGATCGAACGCCCGCGGCTTCGCATTGAGATCGTAAGACGTGAGTACGATCAGCGAGCGGACCTGTTGAAGCTTACGACCGATTTCGACATTACTAATATCGGTTACCGACCCACGTCATTGCCTCGATCTATCACCTTTGTTGGCTACAACCCTGATGGCAATGAAAGCCGTGAACGTCTCGAACTACATTGCGACGATCGTAAGTTGCCTCCGCATGAACCAAAGCGTGTTTCTGTCAAGCGTGAGATCAGCGCAGAGATAAATTACCCGTTCTTGAACTTCCATCGATACGAGTTTCGTCTAAGCCGATTTAAGTCAGCGGTACGTAGGTTTAGATCTGACAGGGGCGAGCCGCTCGGGCCAATCGCCTACTTTCTCGAGTCGCGACAATTCTTGCACCAAACGACCCGCGACCAGGTTGAGCGATAGCATACCGCCGACTACACGCCATTCCCGAGTATCGAGAGTACAACAGCCGGCGAATACTTGTGATCACGTCACTGTGCTATAGGCGCATTAGCCTGCTTCGGTTACACGATTAGCCTAGACCTCCATCGGCGCCATCTAGCCGAGAGCCCGCGCGGCATGGTGGCGGCAGGACGTGCGAATCTAGAAGTTGGGAAACCTAATTCTGCAAATTTGCAGTTTTATCCCACCCGGTGCGAAAGCGACGGGGTTGCCAAAACGGCAACCCGATGGGCACACGCCCGCGCCCGTCCCGAAATGGGAAGTGCGGGCCGGCAATCCGAGTTCACCGCCGTTTCAAGCACTCTTGCGCGTATACGCGCTCAAATCTCGCCTGATGGTAACGATTAGCGTTGTTGTACAGGGCGCGCAACGTTGGGGACCCCACCAGTTCAGCAAAATCATCGTCGATCAGAGCAATGATGTGTGCCTTGTGGCGCGGCGGTAGTAGTTCCCAGCCTTCCGCGACGTGGCAAGCGTCGGCGGTCAAATGCGACGTTTCTGCCGGTGGGGCATGACGGTCTCTCGAATCCCGTCGCGCCGCTGCCGCTTCTTCACTCAATTTCGTGATCTTGCCCGCTTTGCCCGCCGTTGGATGACCGATCTTCTCCTTGAATAGCGCGACTCGCCAACGACGGACAGGCTGTGCAATAGTGCAGTACCAGCCCGGCTCGTCGTATCTTGCTGTTGGGCTAGTCTTTTTCTTGCCGCCCTTCCTTGGGAACATCTCAGGCTCGATGCCTTCGATCTTAAGCAGCTCACTACGCCGCCCCGTGTAAACAGTTGCCGTTGCGCGGCGGCGCTTTTGGATGTGGGTTTTGACGGCCATTTACACATCCTCCCCGATTTGTTTGGTGATCGCGATCACTTCGCTCGCAAAATCAGCGAGTATCACGCCGAAGCTCTGGACCGAACTTTGTTCCAGATCTGTCCCGACAACCATCACATCGGCGATGGCATCGATCTTTGCCGCGCTCAAATGCAACTCGTCTAGAGCTTCGCGCAGGGGTCTGTTGGTTGGCATGTCTGCCTCCTTCACATAAATAAATTCGACGTAACGTCGTTTCCAGTGCGCGCGGGAGATCCGTTGGCGTAAAGCGATGCCCAACGGCATTTCTTCGCGTCCGCACGCAGGGAGAACATACTTCCTCGACAATGCAGAGGAAGTCGCTACGCCTTCGCGGCAAATGTTTTGCCCACTGCCTCGAATGCGTTTGAAAGCTTAATCAACGTGGCGGTATGGTACGCCGCCCGCGTCAGCAGCCAGTCGGCTGCTTCGCCGCAGTCCTTGTCACCCGCGATACTTGAGATGGTCGCGAGCGTTTCGGATGCGCTCAGTAAATCGTCACTCGCATCCTCGAAGGCAAGGGCCGAACACTTGCCGCGCAAAATGTCCTCATACTCATTTCGAAGACTAATATGAACCTGCTCGGGTTCGCTGCCCGTGCGATTGGCCGAATTCTCCTTCCCGATCTGGTCTGCGGCGCACTTCAATGCGCTCAGTATTTCGCCGGGCATCGGGATCAAGCCCTCGATCAACGTCAGGGCTTGATGGCGATTCAAATTGTCTAACTCTTCTTGTTCGAGTAACTTTTTAAGCCGCCATAAGGCCGTTGATGACCGATTCGCGATTACAGATGCGGCGTCGAGGTCGTTGATAATTTCATTCGTGCTTGGCATTGCTGGCTCCTCGGATTTGGAGGGTAGACGGGGGAAAGCATCAATGGCGCTAAAGTCGTACCTGTTTGTGCGCCGACGCCTTATTCCTACGCGTCGAACAGCGTGAGCTGTCCGGCGCTGATTTGCTTCGCGCGTGATTGGTAAGCCTGAAACGCGGCCACATGCGGTGTTCTGTCGGCCATGGTCAGATGACAGGGTTTGCAGATGAGCCAGGTTTCTTCAAAATTACGTCGTTCGCGGGAATAGAAATGGTCGTATTCCGCGTTTACGACTTCGCCGAGTACCGAGAGCACTTCGGATGTACCGCAGCACGGGCAACGTCTACCAAGCTCGGCGATCACCTCCTTATGTCTCTTACGGGTGGTTTCAGTGATGTCGCGCCGTGGTACGAATGCGCCAATCCGGGCTTCGACGGCGCCAAGCTTCGATTCGATGCGTTGGACGTGGGGTTCGAGAGCTTCGGAAACCGCAGCGGCAATAGCGGCGTTGAATTCATTCATCAGTCCCGCCTCCGACACTGCGCAGACTCGGCGCCTGAGTGTCCTGCCACCATTGCTGGGAATAGGCGTCGCCTTCCTTCGCCATATCGGCTAACCACATTCCGAGCGTGCATGCGTCGTCGCCGCCCAGCTCGTCTGCCTGCGAAACGAGGTTACCGAGCAGTTTCAGGCGTTCGAAGAAACTTCCGAGGCTTTCTGCAAATGCGTTGTCGGAAACGGCGCCGACCGCGTTGGTCCGGCACCATGCAGGGGATTGAGGATGCGGTTTATCCTCGGTTCCGATTGTCGCTCCCATGGGTCATTGGCCGCGATGCGTGCGGTGCCACAGGGCAACCAGGCCGCGCGCTTCCGCTGCGTAGTCGCTAAGGATGCGACCAACGTGGGCGGAATCTTCGGTCGCGATGGTACGGCTGTCGCAGAGCAGCTTACCGAGCGAACCGATATTTTCAGCAAAGGCCTCGAAAGAATCCGCGAGCTTGCGACCGCAGACGGGCTCACCGGGTTTGATGGTCCACCAGGCAGGCTGCGTGGCGGCGTTCGCGGGAAGTTCGGGATCGAGCGACGTGATAGCGCTCAAGGTCTGATTTTGCATTGATCCTCTCCGATTTGTTACGAGCAAATAGGGTGTCGGGTGCTCGTAACCACTCAGAGAGATGGCCCACTTATTCCCCTCGCGGGTGTTTTATTCGTGGACACCCGACGTAGAGGACTTTCGTGCCCGTGCCGTATTTCAGGCACAAAAAAACCACAACTGTCGAGTGCGGTGCTATCCGCTCTGAAGGGGTTACGAGCCCCGTGAAATTAAGTTAGACGAAGATCGGCAGGAATGCAAATAGCGCGGGAGTCGATGCGAGCGAGATATGCATTCGGTCCGAGCGACGCGTGGCTGTGATGCTGCAATAGGCATAGCGGAATGACGGGGCAGCACGAAAAACCAGCACAGGGTTGTCGGCGCTGGCGACAACCCGACCCTAACGGAGCTAGGGACATCCAGAAACTTGGCCAGTCGCACACAGCGCATGGCGTCAATCCCCGACGCAGAGGGGGGGCGCAAAGAGCCAGTGGTGACGATTCTTCACTTCCGTGCTCTACAGGGGATAATGCTTGTATGAGCACATTCAACCGCTTCGACGCCGCCACCACCCAGTATCGATGGGCAATCGCAAATATCGTCCTAGCCGCCGTGTGTGCCGCCCTGGGCGCTATAGCGCTGGTGTTTGGCTACGTGATTGCGGGGTTACTCGTGCTCGTCGTCAGTGGTGTGCTGGCGTGGAACTCTGATGCCCACAAGAGGCGCGGCGACCGAATCCGCGGGCGAGCGTGAGTCGCCTGACTCGACAATCACCCCCTAACCGACGAACCCGAGCAGGTAGTCGTCTGCCACTGTCCGGGCTGCCGGCGCGCGGTGAGCGCCCATACCGTGGCCTATTTCTTCGTTTCTGCCGACAAGTTCGAATTCACTGAAGGGGTGCCCGCAGAATACGCATCATCGCCTGGCGTCGTCCGTAAACTCTGCTCGAGGTGCGGTATACCACGTTGAGTTGGCAGGGCGACAAGCAACTGGGGCGTATCGATGTGACAGCAGGTAGCCTCGATGACCCGGAGCAGTTCCCGCCGAGTCGGGCGGTTTACCGGCGATATCGGTTGGGTTGGGTATCCGAAAGCTAAGCACCTTCGAGGCGGATTTGCCTTGGGTACTTCTTTGTTCCTTTACCAGTTCTGAGTTTAGGCGTCGCGCGCATGCGTTGTCGTCCGGTAACTCCCAGCCCCAACCAATAAATGACTCCGAGAACGCCTTGTTTGGCGATGGCAGCGGTTCAAATAGGATGGGCTTTCACGCATCTTGCGTAGATTATCTGCCTTCCGACGGCATTAACTGCCCAACCTATAAAAAATGGAGGCTCGATAGCCCGTAATGGCGTATCCGTGTTACGATTTTTTTCGCTCTGAAACTTGGGTGTTGCGCCGAACGAATGATCGCCCATTTCCTTCGACACCTGGGAATCAAAATGCCGCTCGTATGGGTGGCGTTTTCCCTGGAAGGGATCGTCGCCGTTTGGCTGGTCGTTTACGCTTTACTGTATGCACAGCAGAATTGGGGAATGACGTGGAAGCCGTTGCCGACTATAGGGGCGATTGCGCTGGCGCTTTTCTATAGCCCTCTATACTCTTTACTAAAAGAATCACCGCCCGAGCCGCGCCCGCTCTCCGATCGGATCTATTGGGAAGATCGTGACACGATCGTCTTGATGTCTCCCGACACAGATAACAGTAGAGTCGAAATTGAGACTAGAATCTTCCTGCTTCGTGATCCCAATACCCGCGTAATCAAAGATGTGCTCATGGTGTCGCCGGATGAAAAAGTGACGATTCAACAGAACCTAGAATCGATAAGAAATATTTTCGTTGGTTCGTCCGAGGAAGCAGATTCATTTGGCCCGGGCAAATCCGTTTAGGGAATAAGAGCCGCCTCGGTCTCGCGAGTAACGTCTAGCAGGCGTTTATCGGTTCGCAGATTCGCCACCGCATCAAGCAGTTCCTGTGCCCGCTCGCCGACTACCGGCAATTTACGCAATACGGCTTTCCGCGCTTCGCTAACAGCAAGCTCTGTCGGGCCTTTGCCCTGACTCACAGACGACACCGGCAACCGTAAATTGCCAATCTCGATAATGTCGGAAATCAGCTTGCGTTCTTCCTTGTTAAACAACTCATCCCATTTTTGGGATTTTTTGAGCTTGTCTAGCTCGTTCCGGAACAACCGAACATTGAAAACACCTTGCCCGCCCTCGCCTTTCTGTACGGTTGACGTGGCTTTATCCAGCGCGTTCCGCAGCACTTGGGCGCGGATGTCATCCCACGCCTGCGCGCCAGCCTCCCCGGCATCCTCGGTTAAGAACTGCTTGAACTTCTGGAAGTCATCGTCGCGGCCGCGCAAGAGTTTCGGCACGATTTGTTCTTCCGGGATTTTGTTGTCGATCACATCCTCAAGAAAGCCGCCCCGGGTCTTGTCGAACTTGTTACGACGACCGCGCTCGATCATTTGATGGAACGCGGACTTAGCCTGCCGGGCTTCCGCGAAAATGTCTTCGCCTACCGCCTCGGCCACGTCGTCGTCGATCGCATCTTTCAGCGTGCGAATCAGTCGCCGCCCCTGAGGCGATACGGAATCATGCAGCGAGTTCAAGTGCTGGCGGATCTCCTCCGCTTCCTTGACTGTCATCTTCCGACCAATCAGGCCCGTAGCGCGCTCTCCCCGCTTGTTAATGTCGATGTCTTTCCCGGCGCGCAGTAATCCCTTGTTTTTGAGAACGCCCCGTAGAGACGAAATGACGCCGCCTGAGACGTTCTCTCCGCCCCGATTGTCGCTGACTGCTTTTAGCAGGTTGTTGGCCTGTACTCGCGGCTGCCCCTGCGCAACCTCTCGGGCCGACTGGTAAGCCGTTGTCACCGCGTCATCAGCTTGGGTAACGACGTCATCGACCGCGCGGAATACGTTGGCGTTAGTCTCCGGCAGACTCGTGGCCCGCGTGCTGATTGCGTCCGCGCCTTCCTCGGCCAATTCCTGCAAGCGCGCGTCTTGGCCGGCGACACGCTCAGCTACGGGGCCGCTCCGTTTTAAGGCAGACTGCTGCGCTGCAAAATCATCGGCAGACTGCGTAATGTTGGCGCGCGTCGGTTCAATGCCCCGGCTCTTGATGAGGTTGAACCGGGCGGCTTGTTCCGGGGTCATGACGCCATCAGCCACCATCGCGTTGCGCGCAACGCTGTTGATCTCGTCTTCGGTGACGCTTCCGTTTTTTAGGAGCCTGTCGATTTCCTGCATCGCGTCATCGGTGAATTGCCCGGTATCGTCGAATACTTGCATGACCGGCTTTCGAGTCAAATTGCGGAACGCCTCGGTTACAGACCGCTTAATTCCCGGCAGCGCAGCCGAAGTAGACGCACCCGCTGCCCCAAGCGCCGCGCCGCCTCCGGCGCCTAGCGCAGCCCCCAGCGCGGTCTCGACTGAAATGAACTCATCCGCATCCGCGAAGCCCGCGCCGGCTGCCGCACCTGTTACTGCCCCGAACTTGGCAGTAGCTTTTACAAGCTCCTTGCCGCCCTCCTTTGCTGCTGCCGTTACGCCCGCCCGGGTCGCACCAACACCACCGGTTGCGATACCGCCAGCAATATTTGCTGCAAGCGCCGTTTTCGGGTTTTTTTCGGCGAACTTTGTCTTGTCTTCACGCAGTGAATTTCTCGCATCAACCATTAGCTGGCCGAACGTCTTGTCAGAAACAAAAGGCGACGCCCATGCTGCAGCGATAAAGCTCTTTATCTCGTCGTCGAGGCCCAAGGTTGCGCCCTCGAGCCCAGCAGAAGCGACACCGCTAATGAAGCTTTGTGACCGTTCGAGATTACCCTGCGGGAATTGCTGGTTGAAGGCGTTTAGCGCGGCTTGTTCGTTCGGCGCGTCGAATTCGTATATCTCGCCAGTCGGCAGCTCAAACTCAAATGTTTGCATTACCGGCGTCTCCGCATGACAACGCCGCCCTCTAGCGTCACGGGTTCGTCCAGTTGCCCGGCCTCTGCTGAAATGCCTTCGGCTTCGAATGAGGTCTTCATCCGGTTCAGCTCATCAAGAAATGCGTCGTCATCACCCTCAATGTCCAATCCGCCACCTGCAATGCCGGTAATAATTTTCACATCCGATTCGCTTAAAACGCCGGACATAAGTCCAAGGTTCTCCGCCGTGAGAATGTTGCGAAGCTGAGTAATCGCCGTCTGCGCCTTTAGCGTGCCTTTGAAGAACGTCGGCGATGCGAAACTGGAATCGAACGGACCGACCGCTGCACGCACGCCGTCTTGATTCTCGATTAACGAGCTAATCAGTCTTAATGCCGTGCCTTTCAATTCGTTCGCACGGCGAAGCGTGTCTTCGCTTTCATCAATCTTGAGCTTACCGGCGGCCAGGTCCTGCTCCAGTTTCTGAATGCTAAGGCGATAGGCCGGATCGGCCTTTTCGATGTCCGCCTTCATTCGCTCGATAGTCGCCAGTTGGTTGATTTGCTCAGGTGATTTCAGGCCGGATTCCTGAGCAACGATAGACTTGAATTCCGCTTGCGTGAGGCTGCCGTCGATTAAATCCTTTCGCGCCTTGCCAATCGCCGTCAGCGGTTGCGGTGCATCTTTTGCCTGGAAACGCGGAGCAGACGCAATGTCCTCGAACTCGCCAGTCTTACGGTTGAATTCCTGTGTGATCTTTTCGCCGCCACGCTCGATAACCCGGCTTTCCGGCGCTTTGATTTCCGCGCTTGGCTGGATAAGACCGAGGCGTGTACCAACGTGCTCGTTCGTGCGCAGTATTTGTACCGCCTCATCCAACCGCCCAGAAGAAATCAGATTGTCGATTTCCTCAGTCTCCCGGGAGTCGAGCCCCTGGGCGGCGTTCCGCTCAAGGTTCCTGGCTACGAACGCTTTTAGCCCCGCCTCACCGCCGGAATCAAATGCGGCCAAGGCACCGACGCTATCGCGGATATTGTTGGTCAGTCGACGCTTCTGCGCTTTATCCAGCTTCTCAAGCTCGAAAGCTTCAAGCTGTTGCACGAATTTACTTCGCTCCAGCGCCAACCGCTCCTGGCCCTGCTGAACCTGCGCCCCTTTGAGGTCCCGGGCCTCTTCGCGATCACGATTATCGATAAGGCGTTGAATCGGTGAAGCGGTATCAAGGCCCTGAGCCTGAAGGGCGATTAAGGGATTAGTGGCCATTTGCTATTCCTGATCTCTAGTGCAGTACTTCGTGCGTGAGGTTTATCGTCTCCGGGCCGGAGAGTAAGTCGGCGAGATTTGAAAGGGCTCGGATGCGATGGGCGATATCTTCGAAGCGGTCTGATTCCCAGCTCAGCGGATCATCCGCCAGACCATATAGTTCGCTGCTCAGCTCGGATGATTGTCTACGTAATGTCTCGCGGACTACGGTCATCGCGACAAACATCATGCCGTCACCTGCTTAGTAGCAACGTAGAAAAACAGCAGCGCTCGCTGCTCTCCGGGGCCAAATTCATCGGCACGTTGCCGACTGCTTTTCAGCGCAAGCCGCGCTGTCCGGATAGAAGCTTCAGATAATTCGTCTTCCGCCTTAACCGGGCGACTCTGGGAATTTGCCATAACTACCGTCCACTGTTTGTTTATAGCGTAGTTTAACAGTTGTTCGGATTATTGATAGTTTTTAACTATCAAACCTAGAAAGTCACAGCGGAAACGGCCATTCGGAAAACCCCGGTGTATTCCACCTGTCCGAGTCAAGGTAATTCAGTAGCTTACGGTCGCGGGTCGTCGGTAGTTAAAAACAGTTGTTTTTGGGAATGAAAGGAGCAGTCCGAAAACAATTAGAGCGACGTGAATTAGCGTGGGGGCTGGGCACCGAGGATTTAGCGCTGAGTCACGGCGGGCATCAAGACTCTTTCGCCGCACGAATGGCAGGATACGCACACATTACACGTTAATTCCCACTTCCGCCAACTTCAGCCATCCTTGCCTTTATGTCGTCTACGGCCAATGAGCCGACTACCTGCCCCAATAACTCAACCGCTTCTAACACGTGGTGCGCTTGCTTGAGCTTTCTGTAATACGTTGAGCGCGGCATATCGACCATTGCGCAACGGTCCTTGTAGGTGCCGGGTACCGTGTACTCCGCGATAACGACTACTCGTAAATTCGGGGGTAGTTGATTAATCGCTCTGTCCATGTCGATCAGAGCTGCTTGCTCGCCTTCCAGCCCCTCAGGTCGCCACGGCGTTCCCAACATACGACCTGGGACCATCGCCCGAGCAATCGGTGTTTCTGGTGCGAACCCTTGCCCCTGGGTGTCGCCGCTGTATCGTTCCCCCCATTTTCGGAGCTTGTACTTAATGAAGCGCATGCCAGAAGACTGTGATTATGGTCGATTTTCAGGCAAGACTATGATGCCGGCTACTCGCCGAGTTCATCCAAAGTGTTCGTGATGCGGTTGTACGTTGCTATTGATTTCTTGCAGCGTTCGGCAAGTTGCTCGTCTGAAATTCCCAACCTTGCCGCTTCTGTTGCCCAGAATCTCGTCACGAACTCATCCCCTCCGTCGAGGCCCGTTGTCGATTGAAAATGAACCATTGAACCCAAAATACCGCAGGCGCCCGTCATCTTTCCGATTACCATTAGCTCCCGGGTTCTTGATTCGGCGGCAGCACAATTGAGGATAATTGAGAGTGATACAGGTAGTGCAATGATTATTTTGTACATGACGTTAGCAGAAGTCACCTAAAAATTGCCTCAATAGGATAGTAAGGCACTCGCGTAACGAATACACCGTTGGCAATCACTCAATCACAACATTTGAGGAATATTGCGAGCCGCAGTGCCGCGAAATGTAAGCACTGTCACTCGATTGATCTGATGCTTCTTACCAGCAGATTCGAAGCTACAAGCGGGTGTCTGCGGGAACACCTCTGTCTGTGCGCAAAGACAAACTCGGGTGGTCAATGGGCGAACCGATCGCTCTCTGCAGCGGCGATGAAGAATTGCTGTGATGGGTTAGCGCCGAGCGGCGCATGGGGGCATGCTCCAAGACGATGGCGCGCGAGCGAAGCCGGGGCAATATCAGCAAGAGTAGGCGGCGACGACTCTTGCTGATCTAGGAATTAGCAAAGACCTATCCAGCCGCGCACAGCAGATAGCGTCGACCCCCGACGAAGAATTCGAGGCAACGCTAGCCGAGCACCGGGAAGAACAGCAGGCCGTCACGGGCCGAACAGTGGGGCGGCCTGTCAAGAAAGCGCACGTTTCAAACAAAAGCGGCAACAACAAACGGTACGCATCGCCGGAATTCACGGGTTATGCGGCATATGGTGTGCTCGGTACGGATTCACCGGCAAGCCGCGAAAAGCACCACGGGCAGTTCTCTACTGCTGGTGGGCATTCGAGCCAAATCGGCACCGGCCCGCACTTCCGGCAATTCGTTGTGCTCGCGTAACTTGGCGGCACTTCGCAAGCCTCGCGGGTCAACCGGGTACGGGCTGCATCTGCGAATACTTCGGCAAGATGTAAGTCCTCAAGCATTGCCGGCCAGTCATCGCCAGCCATCTCGCGTAACTCGGGCTCGGTGAACTCGAATTGGAGCAGAATCCGCTGAAAATCACCTGGGTGAGATCCGCGTTTTCTGTTTTTCAGACGGTCCTTTCGCGGGGTGACATAAGTGACAAAAGGGCTTTTGGCACCTTTGTCACCCCCTAGAGGGGCTGTTCCTAAAACTTTTAGCTGATCTAAATAGCTCATCACACCGCCCTCACTAACTTGGGGTTGACGTTCCAGATGGTTGCCGTTCGACCGGCTGTTACCACCGTGTCGCTACTCACGCGGTTGTAGTCTTCGAGGATTTCTAACGCCTTGCCGGTACTTTCCTTATCGAGCAGTCGCCAGTGTTTGCGGTACACGTCTCTCGCGGAAAACGGGCTTGGCACGTCACCTTTCATGATGCGTTTGTCCAACTCCCGAGCTGCCGCCATGTCTGCATCAATGGCGGTGCTGTACAGCCGGACGGCATGACCTTCCAGATACTCACCCCACGCGCAGGCACGGATCAGCGCTTCTTCACAAACAGGCCCGCCGCCTGGCGAATCAGCCAAATGAAATATCAGGGCTAACGAGGGGATCAGGCTGCGGTATTTCGACAGGTGGGAGACAAGAACAGGCGCGATATCGTCACCACGCAGCCGGTGTTCGAGTGTTTCCCGCCACCCGTCAAAGATGGCCTGTGCCGCCGCATCGAATCGTAGAAAGGCGGCATCACCGTCGAATTCGCATCCAAAGGTAGCGGGGTCTGTGTCATCGAGGCGCGTGAACAATTCGTCCGCTTGCTGCTTGGCGGTAGTATTCGGCCACCGGTCAACATTCTTCCATTCGCCCGACACGTCCGGCCATACCAGCAATTGAAACCGCTGTATAAGGCCGTCGTCGCCCCTGCCGCCCTTCATCGCCGAGCTTATGTAATCACCTAGCGGCCCGGGCTGGATTGTCCCTAACAAGCTCACACAGCACGCCTCGACATCGACAGTGCCACGTCCGATCCTGTCGAAGGTAAAACGCCCGTTTCCGTTCCACGCCTCCAAAAAGAACGCGCGCGCACTTTCACGGCCTTGCTTATCAAGATCCCTCAGAAATCCGGCAAGCTCATCGCGGAATACCATCAAGCCGTTCGGACTGTCTGCCAGTAATTCGCCCAGCTTCTCGACTGTGGTGTCGTTCGTCAGGTACCGGCGGCGGACTGGCTCAGGCTTATCCGGCGACGTATGTGCTAGCGCAATCTCGCGCGGGTCGTCACCAGCCTTCACTGCCTTGGCGATCTTCTCCTGCAACGCTTTCTTCTCTGCCGCTGCAACCATCGCGTCAATCTCGAACGCCTCGACGTCATTTTCGTACTTTTGCCGCGCCCCGGCCTCAAGCGCACGCAGCGGGGCGAACACTTCGCTAACAGCGGGCGATTTTTGAACGCCAGGCGGGCCGACTATGGCTCCCCACAGATTGGGCACCACCGTCCAGTCGTCTTGCTGCTTCGGCCGCACCCCGATTTTTTTTCCAATGACCCCCGCCAAGGCAGTGACAAAAGCGACAGAAGGGTAGTCGAGCGGGCATTGCAGGCGCTCTGCGATGTCCCCAACCCATGGGCGCAGCGCTTCCGGAAGCATGGCTAGATCAAACACCGGGACGTCCGGCAAACCACCAGGCAAAGGCAGCGGAGCATCAAGACATGGATCGACTTTTTGAGGCGAATGCGCGCGTTGTAGCTGCTCAGAAACCATGTCCAAGTCGTGCAGCGCGGCTAAGTCATTAAAGTCTGAGACACCTAGCGGCCGGTTATTACCGAAGTCGGGCACGGCTACCTTGCCGTTAACACGATACGCTGCGTACTCCGCCTTCGTGCGTCCTGGATTGCCCGGTGTCGTGTCATCGTCGCCAGCAATAACAATGTCTATATCGACATACTTGGCGCGTAGAGCGCTCGCTACAGGCTCTAGATTCCCCGCATTGAACGCGACGGCAACGGCTTGCCCCGTCGCTTTATGTACGGTTGCGCCGGTCGCGAAGCCTTCAACGATATAAAGTATATTGCTAGGGTTGCCTATGGGGTAATAATGACCGGATATCGCGCCATTGGCTAAGAATTTCTTCGTCCCATTGGGGGCGATCGTTTGAAGCGAATGAATACGGCCTCCGGCGTCATACAGCGGAATCACCAAGTTCACGCCGTCAGAGCGCACACCACACGGTTCAATCCCTTTGTCGCGCAAGTATCTATGCTGTCCAGCCTCAAACTGCAACGCGACAATCTGACTCTGAGCTTCCGCTGCCGCCTTCCCCCTCTTTTCCTTAATGTCGGCGACACGTATCGCCTTTGCCGATTCAATTGCCCGTCGCTGAATCTCGCGCTCTGCGGTAGTCATAGCGCCCTGCGATTTTTCACGCCACGTATACTGCTCGCCGGTCTTCCAGTTTCCAAATGCGCCGGCAGCTATGCCATCGTTGTGTAGAACGGCCCATCCGTTTTTGGAATCGCGCCGATCACCTTCAATATAGAACCGCTGCAGTTGACCGTCCGCTATGAGATCGGCGTGGGTGACGATCCCGGCTTCGGACATCGCCTCTATGAATTCCGCGATCACTCGGCGCCTCCTTTGCTATCGAGAATGTCGATACAGCGAGACAGCCCCTGCGTAAATTCGCCCGATTCAATTTCACGCTCCTGCATTTCGCGAAGGTAGCTTTCGAGCGGAAGCAAATATTCATACATCGCCCGACTGATGTGCTTTGGCCTATTGACCGCAAAATGCGCCGAACGCTGCCTATATAAGGGCGTTAGCACGTTTCGACAATCGGCCGAGTCTTGGACATTAGGAAGTTTGTTTTTAGGTGTCGCGGGAGTAGAATTGCAGCTGCCAAGCTCAATTCCCAGCCCCGACGACGCCGCATTAATTGCGGTGTTCGTCATTTTAGGGGTTCTCCTTACGCTGCCGTCGGTTTACTGGCGACGAAGTGTTTGATCGTTGAATCGAGCCACAGCGGATTGCCGTACGGGTCGTGACCATCAGGCGGCGGCAAAAGCGCATCACGCTCCCAACGCCAGATTGTTTGCCTCGATTTGTTCAGGCGCTCGCCAAACTGCGTGCGGTTGTTGTACCCGTCGTACGAGCGGTGGTTTGTCCGTTTCTGCCTACGTTTTTGCTTGCAATCGCTCATTATCGTGTTCCTCTGGTAATGGGAACTTGCACGAGCGCGCGAACGACGCGGTTTCGGTTTGTTATTGGGGCTGGTGACGTTTGAATAAACGTTATCGCAGCACGCACCGTAACAAGTAGTGCTGCAAGAAAAACATGGGTTTTTATGAGGCCGAGTTAGCGGAAACGTTACGGGGAACGTTACGGGGAATTTGCGATTCTAGGGGGAACAAAAAACGAACCTATGGGAATTTTTCTTTGATGCACTTGCGCATTTTAGTAAC
Organism: Gammaproteobacteria bacterium; assembly: GCA_965216305.1. Classification (GTDB taxonomy): domain Bacteria; phylum Pseudomonadota; class Gammaproteobacteria; genus UBA11873. Next base: position 4,058,418 of record OZ244144.1, read on the forward strand.
CCGTTTCGCCACGTTTTTAAAATCAGACTTCTGCAGGTTACAGTCAGCGTCGAACCAGAATACGATTTCATTTGCGCGGTCTACTCGCTGGATAGTTTTCTCGTCATCGGCGGCATCGGCGTCAAGCGCCAAATCAATTAGCTCTTTGTACGGCGGGAATCTCCCTTTTCGTTGTTTGTACTCATCGTTAAGGACGCGAAATAATAAACGGGTAAGCGGATTTCGTGGCGCATAGCGGTTTTGTTTTTCTATTGCGGTCTCGACGGCGGGCTCGAGTATTGCGTCTTCGATGCTTGGCGAATCGAGTGTTTCGACATTGCCGGCGCTAGACACAAATCTCACAAGTTCCTCACGCATCACGAATAGTTTCCTGAACCGAATGTCATCAATCGCGATTCTGTGATCCGGATGAGGCTCTAATTCCTCCCCCTCTCCTTCGTCTTCGGGTTGCTCTGCCGGTACTACGGGCTGACGCGCACCCTCGATGGAGAGATAAGCTTCGACTATTGAAACGGTTTTCTTGCCATCTTCGTATGCGTCGCGGAAATTGCACATCGTCGAGGCGCATAAGTAGCAAACTTGGGCGGTTGCGTCACGGTAAGAAAACGTCAAATTACCTTCCGCTGCCAGGCTGAGTACCTCTCGTTTCGAGAGGCGGAGAATCTTAGCAACTTCCGATAATCCGAAGTCGGCTACGCCAACAGGAAGTTCGATTTTTTTCGGTGCTTCAGACATTGTTCATCGCCTCCGCCCGAATGTTTGCTTTGTCTGCTAGTGATTCGACGTGCGCGCCCCATACTTCGAGCCAGTGCCGTTTTTCATCTAAGTATTCGTACTGGTCATAGTGGACCCCTGTCACCGACGAATCAGCGTGATTAAGTAGTCTTTCCTTCATGAAGCGCGTGATTTTTATTCCGTCCTGGTCACGAACGCTGCTGATTTCCGTCGCCAAGGTCGTACGAAGGCATGCAGGCGTAAATGGCAGCACTTTTAAGTTTGGGAGAGCCTCTCGTAGCGGCGATTGCATTCGGTCCCCGCGGATCGGGCGCTTGGGGTTGGTCTTGCTGGGGAACAGCCATTCAGAGTCATTACGACGACGTTCAATCAGCACTATCACCTGTTCACTCAGCGGAATCACAAATGAGCGCTGTTTTTTCTTGATCCTGCCGCCTTTGGTTTGTGGGAGTGTCAGCAGCTGGCGATCCTCGTCGATATAACTGTGCTGAATCTCAGCGGCCTCACTTGGCCTCAGTCCGGTCAGCAGTATCAGTAGCAAGAAATCTTGATACCAAGGCTCTAACGACGAGCCCGGCATATTCGAGAGTAATCGTTTGATTTCGGTTTGGGTCAGCGGTCTGCGGCCGCCCGCCTCATCTGCCTTCTTAATATGAGCGCAGGGATTGGATTCGACCTTGCTTTCCTCGATACCCCAATTGAAGCAACGTTTTGCATACGCTAATACGCGATTTGCCAGAACTACCTTACCTTGCTCTCTCAGAGGAGCGAGCACCTTGGTCTTCAGGGTATCGCGGCTCAGTTCGTGGGCAGAAATATCCCCAACCTTGGGGAGCACGTATTTGCGTAACGAGCGCTCATACTCTGCCCAGCTCTGGATGTAATGATCGGTATGGGCAGGATTGCTTATAGCCTCCACGAATTCATTGGCGAGCGCTCCCACAGTGTAGGCATCACGGCTCTGCTTCGCTTTCCGCGCCTGATTGGCGGTAGCCTTTTCTTTTAGGTTCGCGTCTCGGAAGTGCTTGGCGCTGCCCTCTCGTACCACGATCGTCCGGTGATACTCGACTTCCTGCCGGGCTTTGGCGAGAGACATGCCGGGATAGTTTCCGATCTTGATTCGCTCGATCTTTCCGACGGTCTTACCATCCCTGCCTTCCCGCACGGTCTCGATGCGACTCCGGTATCGGTAAAACCACGTTTTCACAGCAACGACACCACCTGAGCCCGCTTGCTGTTTGGGACTGACCCGAATTCGCAGCCCATGCCCATCTGCTATCGAGTGTTCGTACGGCTTGGATTCAGCCTTGAGCTGCTTCACTTGCTTATCGGTGGATAACGGTTCGCGCTTCGGCATAAATCAGCCCCAAATCATGACTCCATAAGGGTTTCAGCGTTGTGGACTGGAAGTAATCAGCCCCAATTTGGTGACACTAGAGGTCACACAAAAACCCTTAACTTGATGGAATGAGATGTTACGCCGCGTGACACCAACACTCAACGAATGGTCACACACGAATCAGGCAGAGCAATTTACGGGCGTGAATTTACCGCCTGTAACAGGCTGAATTATCTGAAAGATTTGAGGGGAAGGATTTTTGGTCGGATTTCGAGGAGTTCTGATTTCGAGTCAGCCCCATTCGACCACTCTGGCACCTCTCCTGAAAACATCACTTCATCAACCGCCAATGCGATGCGTCGCATCGCCGGACAACTGATTGGATTCGACCGCGCTAATCGCGCGTTCTCACCCCTGCGGGGCGCACTGCGTGCGTCCACTTTCCTGCGGAAAGGTGTCGAGTCAGCCCCATTCGACCACTTAAGGCACCTCTCCTGAAAACATCACTTCATCAACCGCCAATGCGATGCGTCGCATCGCCGGACAACTGATTGGATTCGACCGCGCTAATCGCGCGTTCTCACCCCTGCGGGGCGCACTGCGTGCGTCCACTTTCCTGCGGAAAGGTGTCGAGTCAGCCCCATTCGACCACTTAAGGCACCTCTCCTGAAAACATCACTTCATCAATCGCCAATGCGATGCGTCGCATCGCCGGACAACTCATTGGATTCCAACGCGCTAGTCGCGCGTTCTCACCCCTGCGGAGCGTAACCAGGGCAAATTTGGTCCCCACGCACGTTACGCAACGGGCGCGAATCATATCATTAGTGGCCGGGGTTTTGAGCGTTTCCGCGAATAAGATTCGCAATGCATTTCACTGGATCCCGCGTGATCGTACGAACGGATCCTCTCGCCTCCAGGATCGTCCGCCGGGCGGCCTGAGGGTGACAAACGGGCAGACCATGAATCGAGGGTAACGATATGTAAAATTTCTTGACAACGCCGCTCCCGAAACATCGTGCAACTGACTGAATTAATGAGCATTATCAGACAGATACGCGGGAAAGATATGATACTCACGGATTCCGCTCAGAATTCCCTTTTAAATTCAGCAGCTTAAATGCCGTCGTTCTGAAAGACGGAACCGAGTGTAAAGCGCACTGACACAATCGGCCGATACGTGCCTTCGCTCGCGTCGCCTGCGGCGCCAGAATCATCATATTTTACATTAGCTTATGAGATCAGCTCGTCGAGCTGGCCCGATTCGTGCTAGTTGATCGGCACCAGTCGAATCCCCGCAGCGCCGTATGGTCACGGGTGACGACAGAATTTCAGACGAACTTAGGTGGATAGTGGTATGAACAAGGTGAGAACAACCGTATCGACGCTCGCGATACTGGGGTCACTCGGTATGATTCAAAACGTCAGCGCCGTGCCGGTACCGGGCGCCTGCCCCGATTATATAGACGCAATCGCGGACAACAACGGTGTCCTCGAGCGCTCCTCGGCGGTGACTAGCGCCGCGGAGCAAGATACAACGACCGGAGCTTGGGTCTATCGCTATCGCGTATGCAACACGACGGATCCGTACTATGCGGGAACGGGCAACAACGTCATTGTCGACTGGGAACTGCCGTGGTTCGATGATGGCCAAATCACCGATATCATCACGCCGTTCGGCTGGAGCTGGTCGATTGAAACAGTTGGCGTGCGGAATCCCTTCACCGGCTGGGGCACTGAAGATACAAATGGTGACGGTCTTTTTAACGACGATGATGCGGTTCCCGCGTGGTCGCTCGACGGCGATCCGTGGAAAGACATCTTCGATCTCGCCTACGACGTTGCCGGCGGAGGAACGAACCCGTTCACGAACGTCGAAAAGGTTCTGCACTTCTATACGGAATCGTTCCAGGCACAGACATTCGCGGCGGTGGTGGAAGAACGTGAAGAGTGCGGCTTAATCTTTGAAAATGAAAGCTGCGGAGGGTTCGGGTTCTCTTCACCGCTGGATGCTGCCGATGCTCCCTACCAGGCGTCGTGGCTATCGCTGCCGGTACGAACTGGCGACCCGCTGTACCCGCTTGGTGATAATGGTAGTGGTGGCGGGATCCCGAACTCGCCATCCGTTCAGCAGCGCGCAACCATTCCGGAGCCGGCAACATCGGCGCTGATCGGCGCCGGGCTGCTCTCGGTGGCGGCACTGCGTCGACGACGCCGCAAACAATAGTCGCGGCTTCGGCCCGACTCACTGCGAACAAAGGCCGGGCTCCACGCCCGGCCTTTTTTTTGCGCGCGGCGGCGCGTTCACCCATCGTTCGATGCGCGCTGGACACGCCGCCCACGGCTGTTACATTAGCTCCGAAGATGCCTACGTCTCACCCGCCCCCACCACAGGACCTGTCGCTTGGCTAAGATCGTGCTCGCCTGGGAGATGGGCGGTGAATACGGACATATCAGTCGACTGAAAACATTCGGCGACGCGTTCAAGGCGCGTGGCCACGAAGTTTGTTACGTCCTGAAAGATCTCTCGCGTGCAGAAATCATGATCGGTGCCGAGGATCGCATCTACCAGGCGCCGCACTGGGTGCCGACGGTCTCTGGCCTGCCGCCACCGACGATGTGCGCGGAAACGCTTATCCGCTTCGGCTACCTCGAACCCGAAGGCCTCACCGGTCTGTGTCGCGCATGGCGAAACCTGTACACCGCGCTGGCACCGGATCTGTTGTTCTGCGATTTCGCGCCTACGGCGCTGCTCGCCGCTCGCGGCACGGATATCCCCACCGCGGTGTCCGACACCGGCTACGGTATCCCGCCCGCCCGCTCCCCGCTCGCCCCGTATCGCTGGTGGTTGAAGAATCCGCCGCCGCCACTCGCCGGCGCGGAGGCACGTGTGCTCGAGTGCATCAACACGGTGACGAAGCACCTCGATGCGCCACCCTATCAAGCCGTGCACGAAGTCTTCCGCGCCGCAACGACGTTCCTGTGTACCTACGAGGAACTCGATCATTATCCCGAGCGCGAACCGGCACGTTACTGGGGCACTGTCGCAAACCTAGAAAGCGGCGCGCCCGCGCCCTGGCCGTCCGGAAAGGGGCCACGCGTGTTCGTTTACCTGCGCCCCGATTGCGCGAATCTGATGGGAATCCAGAAAGCGCTGTCCGCAATGAAAGCCCGCACGGTCGCGTTCGTGCCCGGGATCGACGAAGGCACGCGCAAGCAACTCGCTTCGCGCAAGTTCGTACTCGTCGATCGGCCGCTGCGTATCGATGCCGTCAGGACGCAGTGCGATGCCGCGATCTGCCATGCCGGGGTGGGCACCACGGCCGCCTTGCTCGTCGCCGGTAAACCCGTGTTGCTGCTGCCAACGCACACTGAGCAGATGATGGTCGCAATGCGGGTAAAGCAGCTGGGCGCCGGACTCGTGGCCGATAACGAACGTCCGAGCCCGGTAATCAACGAACAAATCGCGACCTTGCTCAACGATACGGGCCTGCGCGCGCAGGCAAAGAAATTCGCCCAACGTTACCGGGATCGCACACAGGGTGACACCATTGCCGAAATCGCAGCCCAGTGCGAGAACGTCATCGGCGCCGGACCGAACTGAGCCGGTCGGTATATTGGCGGTAACCGTTTGTGCGCGCGCTCGCATGATCGCCGCGGCCTACGTTATTGCGCAGGTAGCGCTTATCGTTTGTTCAACGCCAGCCTTGCGAGTGGCGCGTCGGATGTGCGCAATCGGCTTGTTGGCCACGGCTCTCGCCGCCTGTGAGCGCGCCGGTCCGTCTATCGATGCGCTGCGTGCCGGCGGCGAACTGCGCGTGGCGCTGGTCTCCGTGCCCCACACCTACTTTCTCGAACCCGACGGCATCCTCGGCTTCGATTACGACTTGCTACGCGCGTTTTGCGACACGCTCGGAATCCACCTGAAAGTGAAGTTCGTCGCGAGCCGCGCGCTCGCGATTGAACTCGTCGAGGACAAAAAAGTCCACCTCGCCGCGGGACTGCTACCCGTCACGGCGAATCCCGCAACCCGCATTCGCTACGGTCCGAGCTACGCGATGCTGCAGTCACAGGTGATCTATCGCGCCGGTACGGCACGCCCGCAATCCGTTGCCGAACTCGCCGGCGCGACAATAGAAACCGTTGCCGGCGGCGGCGGCCCCGGCGAACTCGACAGACATGCCCGTACGCTGCAGGCGCTGCGGTTCTCCGCCCCTGTCGATATGTCCTCCGAACAGCTGCTCGTGAGGCTGGACACCGGGGCGATTGATTTTGCCGTAATCCCCTCGCTTGATTTCGAAGTCCTGCGCTCGAAGTATCCGTTGCTCGAGGTCGCATTCGACCTCGGCGCGCCGCGTGCCGCCGCCTGGGCCGTGTCCGGGCAATTCGAAGCGGGCTTCGACGATGCATTGGTGGATTTTTTCACCGCGACGGAACAGGCGCATGTGCGCGAGAACCTGTGGTATCGCTATTACGGTCACTACCGGGAATTCGATTTCGTGGACGCACGCGAGTTTCTGCGTGGCTACACGGAGCGCCTGCCCGCTTTCCGCGAATATTTCGAGGCCGCGGGTGCGGCGACCGGGGTCGACTGGCGCCTGCTCGCGGCACTGAGTTATCAGGAATCACACTGGGATCCGAAGGCGCGCTCACCAACAGGGGTACGCGGTCTCATGATGTTGACCCGGCGCACCGCAGCGGCGCTCGGCGTATCGCGCGATGACCCGGCCGAATCGATTGCGGGTGGCGGCCGTTACCTCGCGAGGTTGATCGCGCGATTGCCTGCTTCTATTGAAGGCGAAGAAAGGCTGTGGTTTGGACTCGCAGCGTACAACATCGGTTTCGGTCACCTCGAGGATGCGCGCAAGCTTACCGAACAGGCCGGGCGCAATCCAAACACATGGCACGACGTCCGGCACTACGTGCGCCTGCTGTCGACGCGCAAAGTCGCGCGGCAAACGCGCTATGGTCGGGCGCGTGGCGGCGAGACGCTGCATTTCGTCGCGAGTATCAGGCGTTACCTCGATACGATCCGGTTGCTGGAGCGGCGCGAAGTTACGCCCGAGGACGCCGCGGGCGAACGCCAGGTAAGCATTCCCGAAGCCCTGTAAGCGGTTGCCGATTCATTCGATGTGCAATCGCCGGTGTGCACGCTTCTCGGCCGCTGTGCGCATGAACGCGAGCACGTCGAGATTGATCGCGGCAACGCGCCGCGGCGGCAGTGCCTGCGCGAGTTGCGCCGCAGCTCGCTCGGCGCGTTCATACCCCGCCGCGCGTGCGACGAGCATCCAGCGATAAGCGCACACGGCGTCTTGTTCAACCCCGATCCCGCGCGCGAAACAGCTCGATAGCAGATACGCCGCACGCTTGTCGCCGCTTTCCGCGGCGCGACGCAGCCACTGCAGCGCGGTGCCGCGCTCGCCCGCTGGCACGCTCATGATCAACGCGCCGAGCAGATACTGGGCGCGCGCATGTCCGCCCGCCGCTGCGCGTCGGATCCATTGCCAGTAATTGCGCTCCCCTGTGACGGTTACGCGATCGGTCTGCCGCGCGAGACGGTACTGCGCCTTCGCGAGTCCGGCCTCAGCAGCGGCGTGCAAATACGCTTGCGCACATGCGGGGTCGGCCGCAACCCCGATGCCGCGGCGGTAATTCGTCGCCAGCAAATACATCGCCTTCGCGTAGCCGGCGGCAGCGGCAGCGTGGAGTTCATCGATAGCGTAACGATCAGACTCCGCTTCGCCGTCGGCAAGCAACAACAGGGCGAGGTTGTAACGCGCCTTGACATAACCCTGGCGAGCGCCGGCCGCGTACCAGCGGCGGGCTGCAAGGCCGTCTTCGGCCACCCCGTGCCCGGTCGCGTACGTGTGGCCAAGCATGAGTTGCGCGCGCGCGTAGCCCTGCGTTGCCGCTTGCGTCAGCAAGTGGACGGCACGCGTCGGATCGCGCGCAACCCCGCATCCGGCGCGATAGCACAGAGCAAGGTCGTAACGACCCCGCGGACTGCCGTTCTGCGCCGCGCGCGCGCTCCAGCTGTATGCCTCACGCAAGTCCGCCGCAATCCCGCAGCCCTTGCGGTAACACGCGGCGAGCGCGGCCTGGGCGTCGCCGTGATTGGCTTCCGCGGCGCGCCGTAACCACGCGACAGCGGCCGCATCCGTACGTGGACGTGCCATGCCCAGGAGCAGTGAGCCAAGCCGGAACGCGGCTTCCGCATGTCCCTGGCGTGCCGCCGCGCGGTACCAGCGTCGCGCCGCCGTTGCGGACCGGGCAACACCCCAGCCGTTTTCGCAGGCTTCGGCGAAGCGGAATTGCGCCTCCCGCTCACCCGCAGTCGATCGCGTCCGCAGCTTCTCGAGCCGGAGCGGGGATAGTTCTGGTGAATCGACAGTCAAAGTTTCATCAACGCGCTACAGTTCCGAATGAATCGAGGAGGAGAAATTCATGTCCATGATACGTCCGGCGCGCGTAACGGCGTGCCCAACGCGGTTGTTAACGATTGTTGCCGCCGCAGTTCTGTCGGTCGCTACGGTGCCCGGCAGTGCCGCAGGCGGGCACGATCTCGAGGCGTATATTGGCGCCGACGTTGCGGCACTGCAGCGTGATTATGGCGAACCCACGCTGAAAACACCGACACTGTGGCGGTACTCGAGCGAGCAGCAGGTATCCGGCGGCATGCCGGGAGCGCCGAATCCGGTGATCATCAACGGGCGTCGCGGGGTCACCATAAGTGGCGCCGGCGGTGACTACGAACCCTGGAGCATCGCGCCGGATATTTGCGACCTGACGGTAACGGTCGACAAGGACGCCATTGTCACCGCAGTGGAAACGGTGGGTCCCGGCTGCTTCGAGTATTTGCACGCGTTGAAACGCGCCCGGAAGGCCGATTCCTGAACGGGCTGCAAACGCGATTCGGCGAGCAAAAACATCCGCTTAGTCACCGAGATGTGACGCCGCGCGCAATTTCGCGGGCGCCGGGCGCAAATCCTAAAGCCCCATCCCGCTCGCGCCGACACGCTATCAACGCGGCGGTGCATATGCCCGCCTCGTGGATCTGATCGGGCGCACCAGTAAAAACAAGGGAAGTTACGCATGCTGACCATCGAAGAACTCGTTCATGGCATCCAGGATCTCATCCCGCTGCCGAAGGCCTATCTGCGCGTACAGGAGTTGGTTAACGATCCGGACTCCTCACTCGATGACGTCACGAAAGTGATCATGAACGATACCGCGCTCACGAGCCGCATTCTGCGGATCGCAAACAGCGCCTATATGGCGCTCGCGTCAAAAGTTGAAACCGTCAGTCGGGCGGTGCAGGTGCTCGGCCTGAATCAGGTACATGATCTCGCGCTCGCCGGCGCCGCGGTAGGCTCGCTGACGAAACTGCAGTCGCCGTCGCTGCACATTAGTGATTACTGGCGCCGCAGCGTTTATTGCGCGGTGGTCGGCCGTACGATTTGCAAGGAAGGCCGCTTCGGCTCGCCTGAGCGCCTGTTCGTCGCCGGACTGCTGCACGATACCGGTACCCTAGTGTTCGCTTACCGGCAACCGGATCTGTACACGGAACTCCTCGCCGAGGCTGTTGCCGGCGGCAGTTCGTTCGCGGCGATCCAGCAACAACACCTGGGTTTTACGTATGCCGATATCGGTCTCGCGCTGCTCGAAAGCTGGCAATTGCCGGACGGGATCACGAATCCGGTGCGCTATCACCTCGCTACACTTGAAGATGCTCCCGAATCCGTCCGCACCGATGCCGCTATTCTCCACGTCGGCTCCGTCATCGCGCGCGCCGCGATGTGGCGTTCCGACGCCGACGAACCGGTGCCGGAATTCGATGTGGCCGCGCTGGAGATCACGGATCTCGATACGGAACGCACGGAAGAAATCATGCAGCAAGCCGACGAGGCCGTGATCGAAGCCATGAGCTTGTTACTGCCCAGTGCCGCTGAGGGCGCGCGTAAAAGCGCGGCCTGAGCGCGAACCTCAGCCGAGACGGCTTTTCGCGTAACTCCCGGGCGCGTCTTCGAGCACCTCGAGGTCGCGGTCGCCCGGGACGCGGGCAGGCACCCGGTCGCCGGCAAATTCGCCGATCCACTCGCCCCAGCGTGGCCACCAGCTTTCCTCGTGCGCCTCGCTCGCGGCAAGCCATTCATCGGCCGTGAGACCCGTGACCGCCGGACCGGTGAAATGCCCGTATTGACGCGGTCCCGGCGGATTGATGATGCCGGCGATATGTCCCGATTTCGAGAGGATGAACTTGACGTCCCCGGACAGGATCTGGGCGCCAAGAAATGTGGTTTTCCACGGCGCAATATGATCCTCCGCCGCGGAGACGAAGCACGCCGGGGTGGTAATCGCGCCGAGGTCGATCGGCGTTTCGCCGATCGTGATGCCTCCCGGTTCGCGAAACGCGTTTTCCATATACATGCGACGCAGATAGGTGCTGTGCATTTTCGCCGGCATGCGCGTCGAGTCGTTGTTCCAGTACAGCAGATCGAACGGTACCGGCTCCTTGCCGAGCAGATAGTTATGAATCACGAACGACCAGATCAGATCCGTCGAACGCAGCATATTAAACGTCGCGGCCATTTCCGCGCCATCCAGGTACCCGCGTTGCTTCATCGTGTGTTCGAGACTGGCCACCTGAGCTTCATCGATGAACACACCGAGGTCCCCGGGATCAGAGAAATCCAGTAGCGACGTAAAGAACGTTGCGGCGCGGATACGGTTGTCGCCCTGGGCACTGAGGTATGCGAGTACGGCGCCGACAAGCGTGCCGCCGAGGCAGTAGCCAATAATATTAACCTCGGCTTCCCCGGTGGCGCGCTCGATCGCGTCGAGCGCCGCAAGCGGGCCGTCGAACACGTAGTCTTCGAAATCTTTCCCGGCGAGTCGTTCGTCCGGGTTTACCCAGGAAATGACGAACACGCTGTGCCCTTGCTCCGTGGCCCACTTGATGAACGAATTCTTCGCCTGTAAATCGAGCACGTAGTATTTGTTGATCCACGGCGGCACGATCAGCAGCGGCCGGCGAAACACCTGCTCGGTGGTCGGCTCAAACTGGATCAGTTGCATCAGATCCGTTGCGAACACGATCTTGCCCGGGCTTGCAGCAATATTACGCCCGAGTTCGAATGCCCCGGTGTCCACCATCTTTGTTTTCAGGCTGCCGTCTTTCGGATCGAGATCGCCGAGGAAGTTTTCGAGGCCGTCGAGCAGGTTCTTGCCGCCGGACTCAATCGTCGCGCGAATCACTTCGGGGTTTGTCATCGCGAAGTTGTTCGGTGACACGGCGTCGACGAATTGCTTGGTGAAAAACGCGATTTTCTGCGCCGTTTTCGGGTCAACATCATCGAGATCATCGACGCTCGAGAGGATCGCGCTCGATGCAACAAGGTAGGTTTGCTTCAGGTAGGCAAAAAACGGATTGCTGTCCCACTCCGCATCCTTGAAGCGGCGATCGCCGCGCGCCGGCCCAACCACCGCTTCAGTCTGCATCCCGAGCATGGCCTGCATCGTCTGCTGCCAGATCTGCATGTAGGCCTGCCACGCGGCAAACTGCGCGTCGAGTATTTTCGTCGGGTTACTTGCCCAATTGGCGGTGAGTTCGAAAAACGCCGGAATGAGACCGAACGGGTCCGGCTCGGCGTCGATATCGACGCCGTGCTCACGCATGAATTCGCGCAACAGGTCCGCACTCTTCGCGGCGACGTTCGTCACTGCCTGTGCAAGTTCGTCGGGATTCGGATCGGTGACCATGCCTTCCTCCAGCGTTAACCCGCAGTGGCGGGTGCAGAAGTCGCCGCGGCGTTCTTCACAGCCGGGCAGCGGCCGCGATCGGTATTAGCCGACAGTATAACCGCCAGCGCAGCCGCACGAGCCCGGATGCTGCGAGGCGGCTGGCGACGTTAAACCGCGGCGCTAGCTTTTCGCCGTTTTCGCTTTCTTCGGCAGATACAGATCCGTCAGCGTGCCGGTGAAGGCTTCCGCCGCCATCGCAACGGTTTCCGACAAGGTCGGGTGCGGATGGATAGTCAGGCTGATGTCTTCCGCATCGCAGCCCATCTCGATGGCGAGCGCCGCTTCGGCGATGAGGTCGCCGGCGTTCGGTCCGACGATGCCGGCGCCGAGCAGGCGCCCGTCCTTGGGATCGAACAGCAGTTTCGTCATGCCCTCGTTGCGCCCCATCGTCAGTGAACGTCCGTTTGCAGCCCAGGGAAACGCGCCCTTCTCGACTTCGATGCCCTGTTCGCTCGCCTCGATTTCCGTCAGGCCAACCCAGGCGATCTCCGGATCCGTGTAAGCGACGGACGGAATCACGAGCGCATCGTTAGCCACCTTGTGACCGGCAATAAACTCCGCCGCCACCTTGCCTTCGTGAACCGCCTTGTGCGCGAGCATCGGCTGACCGACGATGTCACCGATCGCGAAAATGTGTTCGACGTTCGTACGTTGATGGCGATCGACGGGGACGAATCCGCGCTCGTCAACCGTGACCCCGGCACTGTCGAGCCCAATCCGCGCACCGTTCGGCTGACGGCCCACCGCGACGAGCACGATATCGTAGGGTGCGGATGCCGGTGCGCTGCCGCCATCGAAATTCGCAATAAGGGCCTGTGGTGTCGCCTCGACTCCGGTCACGCGGGTGCCGGTATAAATTCCGGCCAGGCGCTTCTTCAGGCGTTTTTCCAGGGGTTTTACGAGGTCGCGATCGGCGCCCACCATGAGACCATCGAGTAACTCGACGACGGTAACCTCGGCACCGAGTTCCATATAAACCGTGGCCATCTCGAGGCCGATGATCCCGCCCCCGATCACGAGCATGCGCTTCGGCACTTCGGTCAGCGAGAGCGCGCCGGTTGAATCGATCAGGCGCGGGTCGTCATTCGGAAAGCCCGGTAATTCCACCGCCTCGGAACCCGCCGCAACGATGGCGTGCTTGAACTCGATTTCGGTCTGGCCACTGGCCGAGTTCACGCGCAACTGATTTGGGGAAGCAAACGTGCCGTAACCCTGCACAACTTCTACCTTGCGCTGTTTCGCGAGTGCCGACAAGCCACCCGTCAATTGCCCCACAACCTTGCCCTTCCAGCCAATCAGCTGTTCGAGATCAATCTCCGGCGCACCGAACGTAATCCCGTGAGCACTCATTTCGCGTGCCTCGCTGATCACCTTCGCCGCATGCAACAGCGCTTTCGACGGAATACAGCCGACATTCAGGCAGACGCCACCGAGGTTCGAATCGCGCTCGACGAGTGCCACTTTCAGCCCGAGATCCGCGGCGCGAAAAGCCGCCGAATAGCCACCCGGGCCGGAGCCGAGTACCACGAGGTCTACTTGCATTGTTACAGTCCTTTCGTTGTCTTTATCGTTGCAGCGTCGTCAGCCGGGCGTTCCCGGTACAACGTCGCTACGCTACCCACGAGGGCGACGAACTCCGCATCCAGATCGCGACAAATCGCCTCGATCAGCGGTTTCCGCTCCTCGCGTTCAACCCCGCGTACGCGGACCTTGATGAGTTCGTGATCCGTCAAAGCCTCGTCGATCGCGGCGATAATCGCCGCGGTATACCCGCGCTGCCCCATCATCACGACGGGTTTCAGCGCGTGCGCGGCGGCGCGCAGGGTTTTCTTGCGGGCCGCGTTCAGCGCCATCGCGGCGTCGCCGGCCAATGGTTCGGGTTGCGACCGGGCGGAGTCGCCGCGATTATCGCGCCGGCGCTAAGCAAGGCGTGGGGTTTTGCGCCCGCGCAGCTTGCGACCAGTAATTTGTGCATTCGAGAATTCCCGCTGAGCGATCCTTGCGTGGGCAAGCACGGTGTAAAACCTGCCTCCGGCACCGACCATCAGTGTCTGGTGGCGGCATCAGGGACTACCCGTTGCCGCATTTGCATTTACATTCGGGTTAGCGGTCCGCGGGTTCCGAAGCTTGACGATGTGCCGGCGATCCGTAACGTGAATGTCCACGCATCGAGTATATTGAAGTTCGCGCCCAGCGGGTACCGGGAATCGCCGCGTACAGGGCGCATAAAGGCAGCCATGACGAGAATAATTTCACTCCGGCGCAGTGCCGCACGTCTCCGCGATACGCTTGCCGGCGCCGGTGCCCGCTACTTCGGCAACCTGCTCACGGGCGTGCGGCTGTCGCTGCCCGCACCTGCCGGGCCAGCGTCCATTACGGCCACAACCGGCCAACTCATCGCCCTTGTCGCGACGCTCGGCATCCTCGGCGCACTCGACGATCTCGTGGCCACGGGAATTCCCGCCACGTTTTCTGTGTGGGGACTCTTGTCGTGGGCGACGATGAGCTATTTCTGGCTGGCCACGCTTGCCATCATCATCGTCATCGACCGCGCCGAAGGCGCCTACACGCGGGTTGCCGTCGCCATGGCGGGTGTTCTCGTGTTCCAGTTCATCGTCTGGGCCGGCATGAAGCACATCGCAGAGCGCTTCGCGATCGCGGCGTTCGACACCCACTACCTCGCCATCTGGTGCGGATTTCTCGCCTGGGAAGTGCTCGTGTTCGCGCGTATTCTCGTGCGCGCGGTGCGAATACGGGCACGTACCGCCATTGTCTACTCTGTGCTGTACGGGCTGGCAGTTTATGCGTCGTTGACGCTGCTGCCGCACAGCGGTGTATTCGTCGAACCGTGGCAACCGCGGACGGCGACGTCCCCGGACGTCGAAACCACGTACTACGCACAGGCGAACCTGCTCGGCCAAAGCCTCTACGAACTGTCGCCGCAGCGACCGGGGACCGTCGACCTGTATTTCATCGGGTTTGCGGCGTATGCCCGTCAGGATGTGTTTCAGCGTGAAATCGAACAGGCGAGAGTGATCTTCGAACAGCGGTTTGACGCCATCGGCCGCGCGGTCTCACTGATCAATAACCCGCAGACGCTGCAGACCGTGCCGCTCGCTAACCGTCACAACCTCGAGCGCGCGGTCGCCGGCATCGCCGGGCGGATCGATAAATCCGAGGACATCGTCGTGCTGTTCCTGAGTTCCCACGGCGACGATGACGCAACCATCTCCGTCGAGCTGGACGGGTTTGGCCTGAACGACCTGTCCGCAGCGGACGTTCGCGACATCCTCGATACACACGGTATAGAGTGGCGGGTGGTCATCGTCTCGGCGTGCTACTCCGGCAGCTTCATCGAGCAACTCGCAGGCCCGCGTACGCTTGTGCTCACCGCAGCCGCGGCGGATCGCGCCTCATTCGGCTGTGCGCACGAGAACGAATGGACCTATTTCGGCGAAGCGCTGTTTGCCCATGCAATCAAACGCAGCGATTCGCTCGTGGAGGCCTTCCGCCTTGCCACCGAGCGGATTACCCGGCGCGAAGCGGAAGAAGGGAAAACGGCATCGTTGCCGCAGATTTCGCTCGGCACGGAAATCGCGGCGTATCTGCGCGCGAATTCCCTGTAGAAGCGTGCCCGATCAGGTTTCGGAATCGACGAATTCGCGGTAAGTGTCTTCATCCATGAGTTCGTCGAGTTCGCTCGAATCGGAGGGCTCGATACACATGAGCCAGCCGTCGTCGAGCGGAGACTCATTAATGACCTCGGGGCTGTCCGCGAGCGCGTCGTTTATCTCGCGAATCTCACCCGATACCGGTGCGCTGATCTCGCTCGTGGTCTTGACCGATTCGATGATCGCGATTTCCTCACCGGCACTGACCTCGCGGCCCACCTGCGGTAATTCGACGTAAACAATATCACCGAGCTGTTCCTGCGCATGTTCCGAGATCCCGACCACGATCATGTCGTGGTCGTCGATCTTCACCCAGAGGTGTTCCTCGTTGTATTTTGCGTCGCTCATGTTGTCTCCCGCCGGATAGTTCTGCATCCGCCACCTGTCGTCGAAGCCGCACCAGACCCGCCGTCGCGGCCGTATTGTGCGGCTAATATTAGAACCTATCCGCGGAAACTTCACGCCTGCTTACATGGCGTCGAATACGCGCGATAATGGCGCCTCCGGTCAGACAGAATGGGAAATCATGGATTCACGTGAAATTGTTCAGGTAGACGATGATACCGACAGCATTGGTTGCGATGGCGGCGGCGGCGCGCTCGGTCATCCGACGGTCTACCTTACGTTCGACGACGGCGACGTCGTCGACTGTTACTACTGCAGCCGGCGCTTCGCGAAAGCGCGGGCACTGAAACCGAAAGTGAGTAACGAGACATCGTGAATACGGCCGGCCGGTTCGCATCCGGGGCGCTGATAGCGCTCGTGAAGCTTTACCGGCTTGTGATCTCGCCGCTGTTACCACCACGTTGCCGCCACCTGCCAACGTGTTCGGAATACGCCATCGAGGCGGCTGAAAAACACGGCCCGCTTCGTGGCGGGGTGCTCACGATGAAACGCATCGCGCGCTGTCACCCCTGGGGTACGAGCGGCCTCGATCCGGTGCCGGACTAGCAGGCGACAAAACAATCACCGCGCGCAAGCGGGCGTCGCCCGCGGAACGCGGCAAGCGCCGGGCGGACGATGTTCAAAGCGTTCGGTTAGCGCGGGCGAAGTCGACGAGTTCACGCTCGATCCCGCGCCCCGCAAGCCAGTCGCGCAAGGCCTTGCCGGTGCCTGCCGTCCACGGCTGAACTTCCTCGACATGGACCCACTTGTAGTCCGCAATCTCGTGTTTCGGGATTTTCACATCGCGTGAATTCACTCGTACATGGTAGGTGATCAGCAGCTGATTCTGGCGGTAGAACTCGTACATGCCGATGTAGGATTCGATCGTCCCGCGCAGGCCGGTTTCCTCCTCGACTTCCCGCAGCACGCCTTCCTCCGGCATTTCGCCGGCTTCGAGAAATCCCGTTACGAGGCCATACCAGGTTTCGGGCCAGCCGACGTTGCGCACGAGGATTACATGGTCGTCATGTTCAACGATTGCCGCGACCACCGGGATCGGGTTGTTCCAGTGTACGAACCCGCATTGCGTATCCGGGCAGATCAGCCGCTCACGGTCTCCCATGTGCAGGGTTTCGAGCGCCTTGCGGCAGTGTGGACAGTATTGCATGCGCGAAGCATAGCGTTAAACGCGCGGGGATTTAAGCCGGGTCACGCACTCGGCAACGCAATCTCGACGAGCAGTCCGCCGTCGGGATGGTTCCGCGCGCCAATCTCGCCGCGATGACGTTTCACCGCCGCATCAGCGATTGCAAGACCAATGCCGTAACCACCGCTGTCGCGGTCGCGAGCATACTGCGCGCGCACGAACGGTTTGAACAGTTCCGGAATCAAATCGGGGTCGACCCCGTGGCCGTGATCGCGCACGCCGACGAGCAAGCGCCGCGTCGCGTCGTCCCGGGTCAGCCCTACCTCGACACTCGTGTCCACCGGCGTGTGCTGCAGGGCGTTGCGAATAACGTTTTCGAACGCGCTTTTCAGCAGCGCACGATCACCGCGCACGGTGGTGCCGGAACACCCCGTAAAGGCCACGGATTTGTTCGCGTTGCCGCCTTCGTAATTCGCATCGCGTACGACATATTCGAGCAGTTCGCCGATGTCGACGCTGGCATCGCCGAATTCGCCGACGTCCGCTTCGAGCCGCGCCACCGACAGCAACTGACGAATAAGCGCCTCGATCGCCTCCGCCTCACGCTCGATGCGGTCGAGTTCCCCGACTACCGCGTCGCCACCGCGCTGTCGCGCCAGTCCGAGCGCCACCTGCAGACGCGCAAGCGGCGAACGCAGTTCATGCGACACATCCCGCAACAGTTGTTGCTGCGACGCCTGCAAACGTTCGAGTTGTCCCGCCATCCGATCGAAATCGCGTCCGAGATCGCCGAGTTCATCGTGTCGCGCGTGCTCATCCACCCGCACCGCAAAATTGCCGTTCGCAATTTCGGCGCTCGCCGCCTGCAGTTTCCGGATCGGCTTCGTCAGATAACGCGCGAGCCCGAAACAAATCAACCCGCTGACCAGGATCGCGATCGCAAACCGCAGGCTGCCGGCAAGCGGACCGCCCGGACGGAATGGCGGCGCCGGGAAACCACCCGGCGGACCGTGGCGTTCATGGCGCCGCATGTCGCTGACAAACCAATAGCGTTCACCACCCGGTCCGTAGAGCGGATCAAAAAACACCCGCCCCTCGAGGTGGGGTTCGCCGGGCCCGGCATTGCGCTCCGCCAGCGCCTTGCTCACATCGGCAGCCGGCACCGCTCCGAATACCCCCCCGCCGGCGTCGTCGAGCAATTGCAGATGTCCGCGCGCGCCCCCCGGCCCATCGAGTTCACGTAACCAGTGTCCGAGTTCGGCGAGACCGCCGGAATCGAGGATCGCGTTCGCCGCCGCCGCGTACGCGGCCTGCGTACGTTCGAAGTGACGTGCGACGGTATCATCGCCACCCGCGCGGTTCAGCTGCATCATCGCCAGCGCCGTGACGATAACCACTGCAACCGTCGTTAACCAGAAACCGAGGAATATCTTCGCGAACAGGCGGCTCATAGTCGTGCGGCGGACGCAGGATTAATCGCGGCCGGGTTCCATTGAACGAACGTACAGATAACCCGTGCCCCGAACGGTTTTGATCCGCTCGCCGCCGTCCGGCAGCGGACCGAGCTTGCGGCGCAGGCGGCTGATATGCATGTCGATACTGCGGTCGTAGGGCCCGAGTTCGCGCTTCAGGGCGGCCTCGGAGACTGCCGCTTTTTCAACAACACGTCCTGCCTGGGAGACGAGCACTTCAAGGACATCGTATTCCGTTGATGTCAGTTCGATTTCCTTTCCGTTGTGCAGGACCGCACGCTCGCCGCCGCGCATTTCAACGTCGTCGACTATCAGCGGGCCCGCGGCGGACGTCTCTTTCCCGCTCTGCGCGCGTCGCAGGATCGCCCGTATGCGAGCGACAATCTCGCGCGGATTGCACGGCTTCGCGACGTAGTCGTCAGCACCGAGCTCGAGTCCGACGATGCGATCGACTTCCTCACCCCGGGCCGTGAGCATCAGCACCGGCACCGCGGATGATGAGCGCAGTTCGCGCAAGACATCGAACCCGTTCATGATCGGCATCATCACATCCAGAATCGCGAGGTCTACAGGCGCCTCGCGCAATTTCGCGATGGCGGCGGCACCGTCGTGCGCGACGGCCACATCGAATTGCTCGCCGGCAAGGTAATCCGCCAGCAGCGTACAAAATTCCACGTCGTCATCTACGAGCAGTAGCTTGGTCATCGGCGGGAAGGTTTTCCTCGTTTGGTTACCCGAAGCGCCGTCAGTGTCGCATACAGGCCCCGGCTCGCCGCCGGGATTACAGAGATTTACATAATATAAACCGCCATTTACATGCGTGTAACGCACGATTTCGATAATCTTCGTTACCGTGCATCACATCACCACGTGATTGAAAAAGAACCAGGATCAGTACTATGAAACACCCTAAGCAGAGTTGGTTATTACCTCTCGTCTTGCTCAGCGTCGTCGGCGGCAGTTTCGGCATTGCGGCAAACGCACACGCGGAACCCGGCTTCAAACATACCTCGCGCGGCTTTAGCCCGCATCACATCTTCAAGCTCTTGCACCGGCTCGACGTCAGCCGCGAACAGGGCACGAAGATCGGCGCGGTGATGGACGCTCACCGTCCAATGATGCGCGAATTCATGTATGACATGAAGGACGGCAAGAAAGCACTGCAGGCGATACTCACCAGCGATAACTACGATCCGGAGCAGATCGAGGATCTCGCAGCGAAACAGGCGGCGCTGGCCGAGAAAATGTTCCTCGCAACAGCGAAGTCGTTCGCCGATATCAGCGCGATACTCAACGCAGAACAACGCAAGGAGCTTGCTGCGCTGATGGCGAAACATGAAAACCGTCGCCGGCGCGGACCCTCGGGCGACCACGACGGGAAGCGCGAACCGATGTAGGCTGCGGCAGCATAGAACCACCGCTCGTACCCGGAAGGGGGTGCGAGCGATGGACGATATCAATCGACGGCGCGGATCGCGTCGCGGATTGTCGCCACGATCTGCGCGATCTGCCCTTGTGAGATCGTGAGCGGCGGGCCGATCGCAATAACATCCCCCGCGTAGCGCACCATCACGCCATTATCGTAACAGCGATGGAACACCTCCATCGCGCGCACCGTCGGCGCATCCGGGCGTGGTTCGAGTTCAAACGCCGCGGCAAGCCCGCAATTTCTTATATCGACGATATGTCGTTCGTCACGCAGCTCGTGAACCATTTGTTCAAATACCGGTTCAAGCGCGCGCGCACGTGCGAACAGATTTTCCGATTCGTAAACGTCAATCGCTGCAATCCCGGCGGCAGCCGCGAGTGGATGTCCCGAGTACGTGTATCCGTGAAAGAATTCAACCAGGTGTTCCGGCCCCTGCATGAAGGCGTCATAAATTTCCGTCGTCGCGAGGACTCCGCCGAGCGGCACCATGCCGCTCGTGACACCTTTCGCGAACGTGATCAGATCCGGCATCACGCCGAAGCGATCCGGTGAGAACATCTCACCGAGGCGTCCGAAACCGGTAATCACTTCGTCGAAAATGAGCACGATACCGTGCATCGTGCACAGCTCCCGTACCCGCTCGAGATAACCCAGTGGCGGCACGATCACACCCGCGGAACCCTGCATCGGCTCGATGATAACCGCCGCGATCGTCGAGGCATCGTGCAGCGCGATGAGGCGCGCAAGGTCATCGGCGAGATGCGCGCCCCAGGCGGGTTGTCCGCGACTGAAGGCCATGTGCTCCGGATCGTGGGTGTGGCGCAGGTGATCGATCCCCGGCAGCATCGCACTCGCGAAGGCCTTGCGGTTCGGCACCATGCCGCCGACCGACATGCCACCGAAGCCCACCCCGTGATAGCCCTTCTCGCGTCCGATCAGGCGGAAGCGCGAACCGTCCCCACGGGCCTTGTGGTAGGCGAGTGCAATCTTCAGCGCGGTATCACACGCCTCGGAACCCGAGTTCGTAAAAAACGCGTGCTTAAACGGTGCCGGTGCGACCGCGCAAAGCTTTTCCGCAAGCTCGAATGCTTTCGGGTGGTGCGCCTGGAAGGCAACCGCATAATCGAGTACGTCGAGCTGCGCCTTTACCGCCTCGACAATCTTCGGATGCCGGTGACCGGCGTTGCAACACCAAAGCCCGGACATCGCGTCAATCAACTCGCGGCCGTCCTCGGTCGTGTAATGCACGCCTTCGGCGGCAACGACGAGCCGCGGGTGCTGCTTGAAATAGCGATTATGCGTGAATGGCATCCACAGCGGGTCAAGGTCCGGACGGTTAAAGTCGGGACGCGGCGCGGTCGCAGTTTTGTTCATGGTCGATTCTCCGGCGTCGCGCCGGCCAGCGCGGCGCGTCGTCCTATCTCACCACACCGCGGGCCACCGATACAGCGCGCCCGCGATGGCGCTTGCGCCGCAGGCGCACACCGGCGTCCGGCATTTTGAATTCGCGAACGCGGGCTCATACGGAACCGCCCTAACAGCGGATCCGGGTATTCGCCGGATCGTACAATGGCGCGAGTGACGCACGCGCAGGCCAGCGTGTACCCGCAACCTCAATCTCGAAGCGCCCTGCCCGCAGCCAGGCTTCGTCAATACCGCCGCTATCGGCCACGTAACCAAGACCGACCGCGCCACCGAGCGTGTAAGCCCAGGCCCCGGATGTGATGTAGCCGACGATCACGCCATCGCGGTAGACCGGTTCGTTGTGGTACAGCAAGGGTTCGGGATCGACTAACTGGAACTGCACGAGCGCGCGCTGCCGTCCGCGATCGATTGCGCGCAACAGCGCATCACGCCCGATAAAGCCACCCGCCTTGTCCAGCCGTACGACGAACATGAGACCCGCAGCGAACGGCGTATCTTCGTCGCCAATGTCGTGACCCCAATGACGATACGCCTTCTCCAGACGTAACGAGTTCAAAGCGTGATAACCCGCGTGCCGGATCCCCTGTGCCGCCAGCAGCTCGTAGATGCCAAGCGCGAATTCCGTCGCGATCGTCAATTCGAATCCAAGCTCGCCGACATAGGTGATTCGCGACGCGCGAACCCGGGTGTAGCCGAGCTCGATCTCCCGGCTCGTCGCGAACGGAAACGCCGCATGCGACAGGTCATCCGGGGTGAGTGCCTGTAACACCTCGCGCGCACGTGGCCCCATGACCGACAGGACGGCATATCCTGAAGTTTCATTCACAAGGTGAACGCGCGCGTTAGGGTCGAGGTGCCGGGCAAGGTAGTCGAAGTCACGGACTTCCGTTTCCCCGGACGTAATGATCCGAAAATCATCCTCGGCGATCCGCGTAATCGTGAGATCGGCCTCTATTCCCGCGCGCTCATTCAGCCATTGCGTATACACGATGCGGCCGGGGACGACATCGATATCGTTCGCGCAGACCCGGTTCAGTTGTTGCATCGCATCGGCGCCGCTCAGGCGAAACTTCGCGAACGAGGTTTGATCGAACATCGCCACGTCCTCGCGTACGGCGCGATGTTCCGCACCGGCATGCTCGAACCAGTTCGCGCGCCCGTAACTGTACTGGTAGCGTGGCTCGACGCCTTGCGGCGCGAACCAGTTCGGCCGTTCCCAACCAAACGCGGCGCCGTGCACGGCGCCGGCAGCGACGAGTCGATCATAAAACGGCGATCGGCGCACCCCGCGTCCGGTTTCAAACTGGCGATGCGGCCAGTGCATGGCATACAACAGGCCGAGACTTTCGCTCACGCGGTGGCGGAGATAGCGTCGATTCGTCTGAAACGGCAGGTTGCGCCGGATGTCCACTTCCCACAGATCCATCGGCGCGTGTCCGTCACGGATCCACGCCGCGAGTACACGGCCGATCCCGCCGGCGGACTGAATACCGATTGAATTGAGACCCGCGGCGACAAAACAGCCGTCAAGCCCCGGCGCGGGACCAAGGTGGTAACGCACGTCAGGGGTAAAGCTCTCCGGGCCGCAGAAAAATGTCTGGATCCCGACCTCCCGCAACACCGGCATGCGCTGCATCGCGGTTTCGAGGATCGGTTCGAAATGCTCGAGGTCGTTGGGCAGTTGGTCGAAGCAGAACGATTCCGCAATCCCGTCCATACCCCAGGGCTTCGCGGCAGGTTCGAACGCACCGAGCAGGATCTTGCCCGCGTCTTCCTTGTAGTACGCGCAGCCGTCGTAATCGCGCAGCACCGGCAGATCGCGCGGCAACTGTGCGATCGGTTCGGTCACGATGTAGAAGTGTTCGCAAGCATGCAGGGGTACATGCACACCAAGTCCCGCGGCGAGTTCGCGGGTCCACATGCCGCCGCACAACACGACGGTGTCGGCGGCGATATCACCGGCCTCCGTGCTGACCCCGCTGATCCGAAGCCCGTCGCGGTGCACAGCCGTCACTTTCGTGTGCTCGAATATCCGCACGCCCAGATTGCGCGCGCCGCGCGCGAGTGCCTGGCTTACATCAACGGGATTAACCTGTCCGTCCGAGGGAATCGCGATTCCGCCGACAATGTCGTCCGTCGTAATCAGCGGATAGCGCGCGGCTATCGCCTCACGATTGAGCACGTCAACACGCAGATCGAAGACTTTCGCCATTGAGGCCATCCGTTGCAGTTCCTCGAAGCGCCCGGGGGTCGTCGCAATCGAGATCGAACCGTGCTGGCGGAAACCCGTTGCCTGTCCGGTTTCGACTTCGAGCCTGGCATAAAGCTCGGCGGTATATTTCGCGAGCCGGGTCATGTTCTGCGAACCGCGCAACTGGCCGACGAGACCGGCGGCGTGCCAGGTCGTTCCCGAGGTGAGTTGCTGCCGCTCCAGCAGCACGGTGTCGGTGATGCCGGCGTGCGCAAGATGATAAGCGACGGAGCAGCCCACCACCCCGCCGCCGATGACGACAACCCGGGCCTGCTGCGGTAATTCGGCGCGAGCCATCAGCGCGCGCCGCCGCTACGGCGCCGCCCCTGCGGTGACGTAAACAGTTTGCGGCACCTCATCCATGATCAACACGAGCGGTTGATGGCGCAGGGGTGCACTGGCGTCGGCGGGATCCGTACTCGCCACCCACAAGGCATTGCCAACAATCGCCACGGTGAAAGACGCATTGTTGCGATACACCCCGCGCACGAGATACGGGCGAGCGACAGCGGGCAGCGTGATCGGATGACCGGCGAAATAACTCACCTCGCCGGGACTGATCTGGCTGATCGATTCGGTGGCCAGAAACTGTTCGGCCTCCGCGATATGTTCGGCCGCAACCGGTGCGTGCGCGCTGGCAGCGATAAACTCCGGCACGATATCCGACAACGGCGGAGGATTCAGCCACGGATCGTCCGGCACGACGGCCACCGGTGTGGCGGATTCACCGCAACCGCAACTCAACACTGCCGCGAACAGGGTTGTCAGCCATCCGGTCCGCAAGTTTTCGCGTTTCATGTGATCATCCGCCACCTGCCTCACAGCCATGGTGAAGCGCTTCGGCGGCCGACGCAACGCGCGGCGCGCATCGAGCTAAGCCAGCTCACGCGTCATCAGGTGGTAGCGATCGCGCGCGACGAAGCCGCACGCGCGGTACAGCCGCGCGGCGGCCTCATTTGTGCGCGCAACTTCAAGGTGCAAGGCTTTGACCGCACACCGTTTCGCCTCGTCGGCAAGCCGTTCGAGGACGAGTGCGCCCAGGCCGCGTCCGCGCTGTGGCGGGGCGATATAGAATTCGTCGACGAACGCGTCGAGACCGGCGAATTCGATCGTATAACCGAAGCACAGCGCAATGTATCCGACTCGCTCACCACCCGCTTCGATGAACCAGATGCGGCCGAGCGCCGCGTTCTCCAGCAATTGTGCCAGGGCGCGTTGTCGCGATTCCGGCGTGCTGTTGATGTGTTCAAACTCGTGGTAAGCGCGGACGAACGGTTCGAGCGCGCTTACATCGGGCGGCTGCGCGAGCGCAAGTTTCATCGCATCAGCGGTGAACCGTGCCGCGTTACTCACGGCGCGAACTGCGCCATCGTGACATGCCCCGGCTCACACGCGAGGCGTTCCAGCCAGGCGCGTACTCGCGGGTATCGTTCCAGCGAGAAGCCGCCTTCGTTCGCAACGTGCGTATAGGCATACAGGGAAAGGTCCGCAATCGTCGTTGCCCCGCCAACGAAATAATCGCGATCGGCAAGATGCTGTTCCATGACCGCGAGCGCCGCGTAGCCGCCGTCGCGCTTCGCTTCGAGTTCAGCCAGCCGCGCCGGCGGAGACCCGAGGTAGCGCACGATGTAGCGCGACGTCGCGATACAGGGTTCGTGGCTGTACTGCTCGAAGAACTGCCACTGCAACACCCGGGCGTGCAGATAGCGCTCCGTCGGCAGCAGTGCCGACCCGGCGGCGAGGTAATGCACGATCGCATTCGATTCACACAGTACGCGGTCACCATCGATCAGTACGGGAATCCGGCCGTTCGGATTCAGCGCGAGAAATGCCGGCGTGCGCGACTCACCCTGCAGGATGTCGACGTGCTGCCAGTTATGCGCGAGCCCCAGTCGGCACAACAGCAGCTTCACCTTGTAGCAATTGCCGGACCAGATATCTCCGTAGACCGTCAGGGACATGTCCGGCAACGTGCCGCTAGACGAGCGGCGCCACCTTCTCCATGAACTCACGCGCAGTGTCGCGGGCAAAATCCAGTCCCGGGAGCAGACTGATTTCCTTCAGGCCGGCGGCCTCCGCGGCACGAATCTGGGCGGCGATCTCTTCCGGCGTGCCGGCAAGCCCCGCGCCGGTGATCATCTCCGGGGTGATGAAGCGACGCTCTTCGGGCGGACAGAAACTGCAGTGGCCGACATGCAGGCGCTGGTGCAATTTTTCCGCCGGAATATCGAGATTGTCCACGTAGTCCGAATACTCCTCCCAGATACCTTTCATGTAGTCCGGCACCACTGCGTCATCACGTTTGTAGCGCCATATTTCGTAGACGAAATGCAGCGCGCCTATCGCCCACGACGACGCGTCGTCGATTACGCGATCGTCGGTCAGGGATTCGCCGGGGCGCAGAATTACCGCGTTCGTCAACGACACGGAATGGAAATCCTGCGGCAAGGTGCGGTCGGCTTTTTCCGCGCCTTCGTTGACGTAGCCCATGTGATAGGCCAGCACATCCGGCTTGTCGTTGAATACCGCGATCAGGCCGTCGGCCATTTTTCCCGCCGTGCGCAATGCGAGCGGGCCATTGGCGGCGACGTAAATCGGGATCCTGTCGTCCACATTGCGAAACCCGGAGCCGTGATCACCCCACTCGATCGCGGCGGTCGTTCCCTTGTAGGTGTAGTCCACTTCCTCGCCGTCGAGCAGCGCGCGCATCACGCGAAGATACTCGCGGAAATCGCGGATCCCCATCGGGTCCTGTCCCATGATGCGCATGGCCGTATGCCCGGTGCCCACACCCCAGAATACGCGCCCGGGTGCCAGCGCGTTGATCGACGCGATTGCCGCGGCGCTCGTCGGCGCGATCCGGGTTCCGGGAATCGCCACCCCGGTGCCGAGCCGGATCTTCGAGGTGTTTGCCGCCGCGAGCGCGAGCGTGGCGTAACAGTCCGACCAGATCATCTGCGAATCCGGCACCCAGGCGGCATCGTAACCGAATGCCTCGAGTTCCTGGATGAGCTTCCAGTCCGTGATTCGCGTCGATACGTGCAGGCTGTACTTCATGGGGCTTCCCTCAAGATGTTCGTGATATTTTCCCCGCAGCATAGCGTCGCCATACGGCAAAATCCATCATGCCGGGCGCAAATTCTGATAGTTTAGTCAGGCCATGATCGCAGCCTTACGACTATTCACCCTCACGCTTGTTCTGGCGACCGCGGGCGCCGTTGCAAACGAACCTGCGGCCGATCCCGCCGTCGAGTCGCTTGCCCGCGAACCCGTCTCGCGGCTGGAATGGGGCCTCGATCGGTTGCGGCGGGATTTACTGGAAATCTTCGCCGTCGATCCGCTCACGCTCGAACCGAGCGTGCCGCCTTATTTCATCAATGCGAATTTCGTCGCCGATGACCGCCTGATCCTGATCGAAGTCGGCCGCACGCTGCCATCCGTTGCCGACGATGAAGCGCGGGGGCTGTGCACGGAGTACATCACGCGCCTGCGGGGATTTTTCAGTGTCGACCCGCTGGGAAACCCGGCCGTGAACGGTGTCAGCGATCTCACCGAGGAGTATTTCCATCCCGCCTTCGCAACCACAAAGCCGGATCGGGCGTTCGCCCGCGCCCTTGACGGCGCGGTGCGGCTGCGCGCGCTGGTGGCCGCGCCCATGAGCGGCGTTTACGCGATCTGCACGGCAAAGCTTACGCATTCGCCGATCCACCACATCGACTGAAGCGCTATTCCGGCGCCTTGCCGCGTGTATCGATTTCAATCCCGTGTTCCGTATTGAACAGCGCGGAATCTTCGCCAATCACGCGTTTGAGCACTTTCGCGCCCTGAACGGCGTGGCCCGGAATGATACGGACCGCGAGCCCCGCCGACTGTGCATCGGCGACGACGCCGCGGATCGTTTGCACGCCGGTAAAATCGAGGCGGCCAATTTTTCTCAGATCGATCGTCAACCGCGTCGCATCCGGGTGGTGGGCGAGTTCGCGGATCAGCGCATCGTCGAACACGGTTACCGAGCCGAAGAAAATCACGCCGACGGGTTCCAGCGTCAGTTCACCATCCCGGTACACCGTGTTCAGGTGCACATTACGTTCACGCCATAAATGCACGCCAACCCCGAAACCGATCCCGATCATGACGGCAAGATCGATCCGCGGCGACATCACGAGCGTCAGCGCGAACGTCGTCCAGGCGACAATCGCCTGCGGCGGCGAGATCGTCAGCAGGCGGAACAGCGGACCGAAGTTCAGCAGCTTCACCACTGCGTGAATCACAATCGCAGCGAGGATACTCAGCGGCAACGGGCTGAACTCGGCCGCGAATGGCAGCACGGCGAGCACGAACAAGCCCGTAACCATGCCGCTCCAGCGTGAATTCGCGCCGGCGCCGCGATTGATCAGGGTGCGCGAGAACGAACCGCCGACCGGAAATGCACTGACGAAGCCAGCCGCGATGTTCGCGGCACCCTGCGCGATCAGCTCACGGTCGGGACTCCAGCGCGTGCGCGTCTGCGTCGCCATCGTCCGCGCGATTGCGGCGGGTTCCGCGAAGCCCACGAGTGCGATGACGACACCGGGAAATATCAGATGCGGAACGTAACTCCACGGCAAGGCGAACGACAGGTGCGGAATTGCGGCCGGCACCTCGCCAATAACGGGCCCGGCGTAGCTCGTCGCAACGCTGTAGAAGATGCCCGCGACCACCGCGATCAAAACACCGGGGAACAACACATGAATGCGGCGACCGAGCACAATCAGGCCCAGAGTTGCGCCCCCGATCACCGACGCTTCGAGTGACCACGACTGCGGGTTTGACAGGGTCCACACGGTCGCCGGCACGATTCCCGAAACCGGCACTTCGGCACCGAGAAATTTCGGTAATTGCGAACCGATGATGAGTAGACCGGCGGCGCGGGTGAATCCCATCGTGATGGGCTGCGACATCAGGTCGGCGACAAACCCGGCGCGCATGAGTCCAAAGACCACGCGCACGGCCCCGACGATGAGCGCGAGCAGCGCCGCGAGCAAGGTGTACTGCTCGCTCAACGGTACGGCAACGACGCTGAGGGCACCAAAGCTCAGCACGCTCGTCATCGCCACCGGTCCCGATTGCAGGAACGGCGAGGACGCGAACAATGCCGCCGCGACGGGCGCGACGGCCGCGGCATAGAGACCGTGAACGGGCGATAAACCGGCGAGTGCCGCATAGGCCATGGCCTGCGGTACGAGTACGAGGCCGACGCTGATGCCGGCGACGATATCGGCCCACTGGAAACGACCAACCGGTACGGGAGCCGCTGTATTCACGAACGAGGCAGGTGCAACGGCGGCGGTAATTTCGCGGCGGCTGCAGGACCGGGGATCGAGGCGTTGTAATCGGACGACGACATCGCGCACAGCATAACGCCATCATCGCGGGTATGCATTTGATACCACGCAATTTCACGGCGGTGCATGGCCGGCGCGGACGATATACTCCCGGTCCGGAAATTCTGATGGGACTGCTGCCATGCATGCAAAATTCTGTGAACGCCTGCGGCGACGCGATGCCCTGATCGGCACGATCGTCAGTCTCGATTCGATCGCGGTCGTTGAGATCGTCGCCGCATCGGGTTTCGACTGGCTGTTCGTTGAGGCGGAGCACGCACCGAACGGCCCGGCAGCGCTTGAACGCATACTGGTCGCGGCGCGCGACACACCATGCCTGGTGCGTCTGCCCAACCACGAGCCGGTGTGGATCAAACGTGCACTCGACCTCGGTGCCGCCGGCATCATCGTGCCGCAGGTCAACTCTGTTGGCGAGGCGCACGACATCGCACAAGCGGCACGCTTCACCCCGGCGGGAGAACGCGGGCTGGGAGTCTGTCGCGCGAACGGCTACGGTTATGCAAGTGGCGATTACGTCCAGCATGCGAACGCGGCGACCGCGGTGATGGTCCAGGCCGAACACGTCGATGCAGTGGAGAATGCGAGTTCGATCGCGAGCGTCGACGGTATCGACGGTGTGTTCATCGGGCCCTACGATTTGTCCGCCAGCATGGGGGTGCCGGGCGAGATCGCCCATCCGGATGTCGCCGCGGCGATCGAGACCGTGCGTGCGGCGTTTGCCGCGGTGGGCAAACCGGTGGGCTATTTCGGCACCGAGCCGGGCGACGTCAAAGCGCGCCTCGCGAGCGGCTTCAACCTCGTCGCCTGCGGGGTCGACGTGCTGTTGCTGCGCGCCGGTGCTACCGCCCTGGCCACGGATTTGCGCGCCGGCGATTAAACTTCCCCGGTGTGAACCCCGGCTTACCCGGCGAGTCGCGACACCGAACCGACGGTGGCATCATGACACCCCGGTGAATGGAGAGCTGAGCATGAATCAGGCGGCAGCAACGACGAGCGCTCCCGACTTCAATGAGTTGTTACAGCGCGTGGATGATCTTCGTGAGCTCATCGCGGCGCAGGCGGACGCGGCGGAACAGCAGCGCCGCATGAGCGATGTCACATACCGTGCACTCCACGACGCCGGGCTGTTCCACATGATGACGCCGCGCGAGCTCGGCGGCTCCGAACTACCCTGGTCCGAAGGGCTCGCCGTTGCGGAGCGGGTCGCGCAGATAGACGGCTCACCGGCTGGTGTCTCATGGTTGCCGGGGTCCAGCACGGCAGCTGCGGGTCGCTGATCAGCGATGCCGGCCGCGACGCGATATTCAGTCAGGGTACGGCAACAAACGTCGCCGGCCAGGGGATCCCGCGCGGCCTCGCGCGCAGGGTTAAGGGCGGCTACATGATCAGGGGCGACTGGAGTTACGGCAGCGGGATCTTCCACGCCAACTGGGTTCACAGCGGTTGCGTGCTCATGGACGATGGCAAGCCCGTCATGGACGACCATGGCGCGCCGGTCGTGCTCATCACCTATGTGCCGCGCGACGCAATTACACTGAAAGATAATTGGGACGTGATGGGCTTGCGCGGCACCGGCAGCTTCGATTACTCGATTGATGAGGAAATTTTCGTGCCCGATTCGCTCACCTACGTGTACAGCAAAAACACGGTCGAGCGCGGCGGTTTCCAGTATTCGCTTGGCATCGTCGGATTTACCGCCTGGGGGCATACGTCGTTCGCACTCGGGGTGAGCCGCCACGCACTGAACGAGGTTGCTGCGATCGCGAAAGGCAAGGCAGGCCCGTTCGGGATCCTCGCTGATGCCGCGAGTTTTCAGGAGAAATACGCACGCGCCGAGGCCAGACTGCGTGCAGCCCGGGCACTGGTGTTCGAGATCTGGAACGATCTGGACGATTCGCTGCTGAACGAGGAACCCGCCACGAATGAACAGCTCGCTCTGATCAAACTCGGCTTTCGCCACGCCCACGAGGTGATGTCCGAGGTGTGCACATTCGCCTACAATTTCGGCGGCGGGATCGCCTTGCGCAAGAGCGCGCTGCAGCGATGTTATCGCGATGCGCACGCAGGTTTGCAACATATTCTGCTCTCTGATCAAATCATGCAGGACTGCGGCAAAGTCTTGTTGGGACATGCGCCCGCAGGCGCGCGCATGCAACTGCTTGGCCTGCACTGAACACCGCACACCTTTTTTGACAATCGGAAACTACACATGAGCTCAGAACAATACGCGGACATCTCCGGCGATGCCGAAGAACTGCGCGATCGACTGATCGCATTCATGGATGAACATATTTATCCAAACGAGAAAAACTACCACGCTGAACTGGGCCGGATGGAGAACCGCTTCGCGACCGTCCCGCTGATGGAAGAACTGAAAGAAAAAGCGCGCGCCGCCGGTCTTTGGAATCTGTTCGTGCCGGCCGCGCACGGCGGCTTGAGCAACGCAGATTACGCACCACTCGCGGAAATCATGGGTCGCGTGTTGTGGAGTCCGGAAGTGTTCAACTGTAACGCGCCGGATACGGGCAACATGGAAGTGTTCATGAAGTACGGTACGGACGCACAGAAAGAACAGTGGCTGAAACCCCTGCTTGCCGGCGAGATCCGCTCCGCCTACGCGATGACCGAGCCCGATGTCGCCTCGAGTGACGCGACGAACGTGCAAACCTCAATCCTCAAAGACGGCGACGATTTCGTCATCAACGGACGCAAGTGGTTCATCACGAACGCCTTGTATGAACGCACGAAAATCTTCATCGTCATGGGTAAATCGGATCCCGACAATCCGAATCGGCACGTCCAGCAAAGTCAGATCCTCGTGCCGCGGGAAACCCCGGGGCTCGAGTTCATTCGCCCGCTGACGACGCTTGGCTACGACGATGCGCCGCAGGGACATGCGGAGATCGTATTCAACAATGTGCGCGTGCCGGCGGCGAATATCCTGCTCGGCGAAGGCCGCGGGTTCGAGATCGCCCAGGGGCGCCTCGGGCCAGGGCGTATCCACCATTGCATGCGGCTGATCGGCTGCGCACAGCGGGCGCTCGAGTTTGCGTGCCGGCGTGCGGTATCGCGTTCCACGTTCGGCAAAACGCTCGCGGAACATCAGTCGATCCGCGAGGACATCGCGAAATCTTTCTGCGAAATCGAGCAGGCGCGCTTGCTGACGCTGAAGACCGCGCGAAAAATGGACGAAGTCGGGGCGAAGGACGCGCGCGATCTGATCGCCGCGTCGAAAATCGCGGTGCCAAACATGGCGCAAACCGTGATCGATCGCTGTATGCAGATCCACGGTGCCGGCGGCCTCACCGGCGATTATTTCATGGCCGAAGCGTTCAATTATGCACGCTGGTGCCGACAGGCGGATGGTCCGTGCCAGGTGCATATGATGGCGCTTGGCAAGCAGATAATTCGCGACTACGCGGACGCCTGATTCAGTACACGCAGGTGAGGGTGACGGCCGCGCTGTGCTTCGTGAACGCAGCGCGGTCGCTTACGTGCCGAAGGAATCCTGCCAGCGCAGTTTGAAGCGGGTCTCCAGCCAGTTGGCCGCCTGCTTCGCGGCCCGAAACCGTTTCGTCAGGTAATCCACTTGCGCCTCGAGTTCCGCGATGCGACGGCGTTGTTCGCGTACGACATTGGCCAGCGCAGCGGATTTTGATGACTCGTCGTTCTCGGACATATTGCCTGCCTCGTGGCGCCGGGGTAGTTGCACCCTGAGTTCCCGTGCGATCGAACATAGCGCCGCGGCCGGCGCATTGCTGTGAAATATTCCCGTCCTCTCCCGCGCATTTGCACCGGCGTGAATTCTGTCAATCTCCGGCGACCCGGCCGGCGCGTCGACACCACGATGCGGCGAGGCACGCGCTTCCGGTTTAGAATCGCGCGACGATAACGAAAAATCCAACCGCAACCCGGAGACACCAGTATGGACATGTCCGCACTCGAACAACGGATCACCCGCCTCGAAGACATCGAAGCAATCAAGCAACTGAAAGCGCGTTACTGTGAAATCTGTGACGACCTGCACAACCCCGATCGCATTGCTTCGGTGTTTGCCGAGGATGCAATCTGGGAAAGCGAAGCGTTCGGCAAGGCCGTCGGCCATGATGAAATCCGCGCCTTGTTCCAGAAATTTCGCGACATGTTTACGTTTTCCCAGCACAACATCATGAACCCGATCATCGAAGTCAACGGCGATCAGGCGACCGCCATGTGGTACATCCTGGGTCCATGGACGCTCGCCGAAGGCGACAAGGAAACCTGGATGGCGCTGCGCTACGACGACGATTACGTGAAAATTGACGGGGAATGGAAGTACCAGCATCTGCGCGTCGTGTTGCGCATGACCGCAGACCGCTAACTCGCAATCCGGCGCCGCATGCACCGGTTCCATGCGGCGCTCCGTTTGCCGGGCGCTGCCGCCCGGCCTAATCGAACGCGGCTTTGAGTGCGCCCAGTTCGTCGACCCGCTGCGGCGCGCCGGTGCCAAGGATCAGCGTCGCGTGTGCATCCTCGTGACCCGGAATAAGGCTTGCGTCGTCGCGCACCACATAGCAACGGCCGCGCTGCCCGATGCCGGCCTCCGCGGTTTCCCGCCAGGTTGCGGCCGCGGCGTCATCCGCGCCGCGCACAATAACCCGGCGCGCCGGGCGCAGTGTATCCATGAGCGCCCGCATCAAGGTAGCGTGCGCGGACGGCCAGCCTTCCGCCTCCGCGATGCCGGTACGTAAAGTCCGCTCGGCGGCTTCGCGGTAGCGCGCTTCACCGCTGACAATAGCGAGTTCCGCCAGTCCGAGCGCCGCGTTCCCGTTGCCGGCCGGCAAGGTGTCGTCGCCGAACAGACGCAGGCGCTGAATCAACGGCGTCTGGTCATGTGCAGCGAGAAAAAACCCACCGCCGGCCGCATCTTCGAAATGCGTCAGCATTGCGTCCGCGAGCGCGCACGCGAAGGCGAAATCCTCGTCACGCCAGCGCGCCGCGAGCACGTGCATCAGCGCATCGAGCAGCGCCGCGTAATCGTCGACGCTGCCGGTCTGCCGTCCGTTGCCGTCGCATGTGGTCGCGAGCAGGCGCCCGTCGATGAAATGATGCTTGCGCAGATAATCAATCGCGCGGATCGCCGCATCGATGTAGTCGGCCCGTTTGAGATGACGACCCGCATCGGCGAGCCCACGGATCGCGAGAGCGTTCCAGGTGGTCACCACCTGATCGTCGCGACCGGCGCCCAAGCGCTCGTTGCGCACGTCTAGCAGGCGCGCGCGAGCGGCCGCGAATTGCGCCGCATCACCGTCCAGCCGCCACGATTCAGGCGCCGGCGCGGCGAGACGCAAATGCCAATGCAGGCCGAAATTCGCTCGTTTGTCGAGCCCGTAAGCAGCCGCGAACGGTTCGTAGTCATCGCCAAGTGCGGCGGCGATGTCGTCACGCAGCCATAAATAAAGTCGCCCTTCGTCACCGTCGACGTCGGCCGGTTGGCTGGCGGCGAACCCGCCATGATCGAGCTGCAGTTCCCGGATCATCCAGTCCGCGGTTTCCGTCGCCACGGCACGAAACCAGTCAGCCTCGGCCTGTACCGCGCGGCGCGCGTAGATGGACAACAGCGCACCGTTGTCGCAGAGCAGTTTCTCGAAATCCGGTATATCCCAATGAGCATCAACGGAGCGACCAAAGAACCCGCCCCCGAGATGGTCGTAGAGGCCGCCACGCGACATCGCGAGCAGGGTGAAATCGAGCAGGTGCGTGACCCGCTCGGATTTCACCGTCTCGTCGAGATATTCGATCGCGTCGAGCATCATTTCGAGGCCGGCGGGGTGTGGCAGCTTCGGTTCTTCGACGAAGCCGCCGTGTTGCGGATCGAAACTGCTGTCGATCTGGCCGCAGGCCCGATCGATCAAACTTGGATCGAAGTCGCCGTCGACAAACCCCGGGTTCGCCGGAGCCAGCGCGTCACGCATTTTCGACTTGAAGTCCGCCATCTTTTCATTCGGCTTGCCGAATGTTTTCGCGATGCCGCTGAGCACATCGCGAAAGCTTGGTTGATTGCGCGTCTGTTGCGGCGGGAAATACGTACCACCGAACATGGGGAGCTGGTCCTCGGGATCGAGGAACATCGTTAACGGCCAACCGCCCGGCTGCCGATTCAGCAATTGTTGGGCGTTCTGGTAGATGCGATCGATGTCGGGACGTTCTTCGCGATCGACGAGAATGTTCACATAGTTCGCGTTCATGAAGTCCGCGACTTTCTTGCTTTCGAACGACTCGCGCGCCATTTTGCGACAGCGCAGGTTAGCCCGATAACCAATTGATAACAGGATCGGCTTGCCTTCACGTTGCGCCAGCGCCAACGCTTCGGCGTCCCACGGATGCCAGTCGACCGGGTCGTCCGCGTGATCGCGAAGATAGGGGCTGGATTCGTGCTGGAGTCGATTCATGGCGTGTTTCCCGGTAAATAGCGCGCCACCCTAGCATACGGGCGCGGGCCGCGCAGGCGGCCGGAGAGCCCGCTGCAGAGGGGCCGAACGGGCGCACGTGTCCGGCCAGAACGGGGTCGCACGACAATGCACGAACGCGGTGAGGATTGGTTTTTTGGCGGGATCTGCGCGCGCTCGCAGGCCGCGAACAGCGCATCGGGACAGGCACACAAGCGCCTGCCCCGCGCGCCGGTTCAGATCAGATCGGATCCCAGCTGAAAATATCGGCCGAGCGGTCGAGCGGCGTAAACGAGGTTTTCATTGCCGGCTCCATGTGCTCGGCGATCGTGTTCGGGGTCCAGCCCTCGCCGCGGTGCACGGAGCGGATCGGACGGTGCTGGTTGAACAGGAAGATTTCGTTCATCCGTACGCCGAATATCTGTCCGGTCACATCTTTCGCGGCATCGCTGGCGAGAAACACGGCCAGCGGTGCCTGGTGTTCCGGCTTCATCTGTTTGATCTTCTCGAGGCGCGCCTGCTGCTCCGGGGTGTCGTCGGGGATCGTGCCGATCATGCGGCTCCAGGCGAACGGGGAAATGCAGTTTGAGCGCACGCCGAAACGCTGCATATCCAATGCGATACCTTTCGACAGGCCGACGATACCGAGCTTCGCGGCCATGTAGTTTGCCTGGCCGAAGTTGCCAATCAATCCCGAGGTTGACGTGAAATGGACGAACGCGCCGCTGTTCTGTTCGCGGAAATACGTGGCTGCCGTGCGGCTCATGTTGAACGCGCCCTTCAGGTGCACCGAGATCACGGAATCCCAGTCGGGCTCGCTCATCTTGTGGAAAATCGTGTCGCGCAGAATGCCGGCATTGTTCACCACGATATCGATCTTGCCGAACGTATCGATCGCCTGGCGGATCATTTCCTCGGTGTCCTTGCGCTCGGCCACCGAACCCGTGTTCGCCGCCGCCTTGCCGCCGGCTGCGGTGATCTCGTCGACCACTTCCTGCGCCGGACCCGCGTCCGATCCGCTACCGTCGACACCGCCGCCAAGATCATTGACGATGACACTAGCACCGTGCTCGGCCATCAGCAGCGCGATCGCGCGACCAATGCCGCGGCCCGCCCCCGTGACTACCGCCACCTTGTCTTTCAGCATTTCTGGTCCAGCCACCCTTCACCTCTCATCGTTGTTGCCGTACAAGCCCGTTAATTTAGCATTATGCGGCGGCACAGTGCGCGCTTCCCATGCGCGCATGCCAGTGGTATACGGGACGCTCTTGCGTCCCGCAGGCCCCGGCCGTAGCGGGATGGCCCCTCGCTTGCTGCACACTTGGCACGGAACCGGAGTAGATTTATGCCCACCGACGCCTACCGTATTCGTACGGACAATGACATCTATGAGCACTTCCGGATCGCGCAGGGCTACCGCGTCGGCGATCTGATTTACGTCTCGGGGCAGGCCGCGCTCGACGACAACGGCGTCGTCGTCGGAGCGGGTGATTTCGCCGCCCAGGCGCGACAGAGTATCGAGAATCTTGCACGCGTTCTCGAGGCCGGCGGCTCCGGCCTCGACAAACTCGTCAAGGTGACGATTTTCGTAACCGACATCAGCGAGTTCGAAACTGTCGTTAAACTGCGCGAGGAGTACTTCACTCCGCCCTACCCGGCCGACACGATCTGCGAAGTGAAATCGCTGGCGCTACCCGAGTTGATGTTCGAAATTGAAGCCATCGCGCTCGCGGATGGCGAAGTCATCGATACCGAGGATGCGCCTCGCAATCGACACTGAACCCGGCGTCCGCGCTTGCCGCCGCAGGAATCACGTGCCGTTACGCCGAAATGCCGAGTAGCTCGCGATAGTTTTCCCAGAACCCGATGATTGCTGACTCCGTCACCAGGTGAGCGGTGTTGGTGGCAACACCACCACCCATCGCGATGTAGGAGTGCTTGTCCTGATCGCGCACCACCGCGCGCTGGACAATTTCGACCGCTTCGCCGTCTTCCATGGATATGTATCCGGCGGGACCAATCAGGTTCGATTGCTTGATCCGGATCGCGCGCATGTCGTCATCGTCGTCCGTGTAACCGAAGTGCGTCCAAACAAGCTCGAACCGTCCGGGTCCGCGGGTAATGGTATGACGCACGGCGAGCGTGTTGCTGATCTGCTGGACGACGACGTTCGGAAAAATCGACATGATTACGAGCGTAATGCCATCGTCAAACTCCGTCCGGCCCGCGAGCACGGAAGGGTCGCCGAGCGTGAAGTTCGCATCAAAACTGCGGCTGTCCTTGTAGGTTTCCTGGTCCAGCTTCGCATCCGTCGTGCCCGCTTTCGTATACAGCATGCTGTGCTTGTGGGTGTCGTCGATCAGACTCGCGCCCTGCTGGGATGTGCTGTACAGACCGAACGTCGTGTGGAACAGGTGCAGCAGGCTGGCGTGATACGGATCGCGCGTGTTCTCCGCGTACAGTTTCCAGTTGCCGTTCATCGCCTGGCGCTGATCACCGAGTATCTGTACGGGGCGATTGAATATTCGCTCGATACTGTCGACCACCATCGCCCCGAGATACTCGCGCAATGGTGCGACGGTGGTCGAGAAGCTGGCGAATACCATGCCCGCGATCTCGTCGATGCGGAGTCGCTCCAGACCGAAATCGGCCATCCGAAATGATTCCGGCATGCCACCGTTGCCGCGCACACCTTTGCGGAATGGTACCCCGCGCAACTTGCCCGCAAGATCGTAAGTCCACTGATGGTAGACACACTGCAGCGAATCCGTGTTACCGCGCGGTTCGCGACACACTAGCGCGCCACGATGCGCGCAGCGGTTCTGCAGCGCGTGCAACTCGCCATTCGCGTCGCGCGTGATAATCACGGGCGTGTCACCGATGAACGTTGCCTTGTAATCGCCGGCCCGGTTCAATTCAGCTGCGAGTGCGACGAAGCTCCAGGTCTCGCCGCGAAAGATCCGCGTCTGTTCGCGCGCATAGTAATCGGGACTCGTGAACACGTCGTAGGGCACCGCACAGCCGGTGTCGGGCTGCGGCCAGTGATGTTGATCGAAACCGTCTGCGGGACGTGGGCTCATGAGTGGATACTCCGGATCAGCAGGAATTCGGCGCGAAACAATGCAACC
Source organism: Gammaproteobacteria bacterium (assembly GCA_965216305.1). Lineage (GTDB taxonomy): Bacteria > Pseudomonadota > Gammaproteobacteria > UBA11873. Next base: position 4,097,012 of record OZ244144.1, read on the forward strand.
CGAGCGCCAGGGAAGCCGGCGTTCTTCCCCTCAAATCGAAGGGAAGGGGCAACGATGAGGCGCAGGCGTGACCCCGAATCCGAAGCCATGGTGGTGCAAGTTTACGCATGCTTATTCAGATCGGGGTCGCCAGCAGGCTGTCGATGATGTTCGTATCGAACACGACGCGTTTCGCTTTGAACCGGTAGTCGCCGCCGCTCGCGTCGATCTCGTCGTAATAGATTCCGGCGTTATAAACCTCGGTAAGACCTGCCGTACGCGTGCGGTAGACAACATAATTGCTGCGCGAGCGGATCAGATCGCCGCCGACCTCGTCGATAAGCGTCGGACTGATAATGTGACGGTAATTGTGTTTCTCGTAAATATTCGCGTGGCGCAATGATACGACCCGGTCGATCAACATTGCTTTCGAATCGCAAAATATCGCCGCTACCGGCATGTCACGCTCCGCGTTCTCGCGCGAGATCAGTTGATACACACAGTTGTCGCAGAACATTTCCGGCCAGCTTTCGAGATCGCCTTCATCGAGCGCCAGCGCATAACGTGCGAGCAGGCGTTCAACACGGAACTGGATCTCCGGACCTGGCGACGGCGTGTTCGGTGTGATCATTGGCCTGGGGCTCCCTGTAGTCGCCACACTGCAACCGTGCCCGGTCCGGCGAGATGCCGGCTGAAACTGTCGTTCTGACCGTGGCCTGGTGACGAACTCGATCCTATTGTTTCCCGCGCATCGAATCTACGCTGTTGCGTTCATGTCGCCCCGGATTGGTCCCGGGGGCGAGCAGTGCGATGAACAATTATGTACTGGCAACCCCGAGCCTGCCCAACGCTTGCCTTACGCAGATTGTGGCGCTGAACGCGTGCGGGTACGCCCGGTTCAGGCGGCGTAGCTGTCGTGCAGCCGCAACCACGCCATCGATGCCTCGAGCCCCGCCTCATCGCGGCCCTTCGGTACGAGATCGAGCAGGTGATAGGTTCCGTTCAGCATATCGAGGCCGCGCGCGTAGCACGAATACGTGTGGTATACAGCGCCGTCTTCGCCCCGGGCGAAGACACTCACACCCGGTGAATGCTCGCCGTAATTCAGGCCTGCGTGATAATTGTAGAACGTCTCACCGGCTTCGATCTGTGCCGGCGTGTAGCGCACGAGATAGTCATGACTGAAGTCGGATTCCGCCGCCGAGACCCAGCGGAACGACCAGCCCATGCGGTGTTTGAACGCTTTGAGTTCCGCGTAAGGCGCATCCGACACGGCCACGAATGAGACGTCGCGCGCATTCAAATGCACAACCGCGGGATCGAACTGGTCGGCCCAGAACGAACAACTCTTGCAACCGGCTTCCCAGCCGGGCCCGAACATGAAGTGCTGCACGATCAGTTGACTGCGACCGTCGAACAGGTCGACGAGCTGCGAGCGGCCGGTATCGTCGGCAAACGTGTAGTCGCCGTCGGCGCGTTCCCACGGCAGGGCACGACGTTTCGCCGCCAGTGCATCACGCGCCCGTGTCAGTGCCTTCTCTTCGGCCAGCAATGCGATGCGCGCCTGCAGCCATGCTTCATGGTCAACTATGTCCGGCTTTTTCATCTCTGTGCTCCTGTCATGTCAGGCGACGCTGGCGAGACAATCGAGGCAACTGCCCCAACCGGTCCGGTGCAGCGCCGCGCGTTCATCGGTATCGAATCGGTCGTGCACAAGTTCCAACGTTGTACGCTCCGGTGTCACCACGGTGAACGTGAGGGAAACACGCGTGACCGGTTCCGGCGCGCCCTCCCAGGCCCACGTGAAAACGAGTCGCGACGGGCGCTCGATTACGAGGTATTCACCGCACGCCGCGGTGTCTATGCTGCCGTCGTCCGCGCGCATCGCGAAGCGAAAACGCCCGCCGACGGACAAATCGTTTTCCGCGCCCGGACACCGCACCCCGACCGGCCCCCACCAGCAAGCGACTTCCGCGGGATCCGTAAAACAATCAAACAGGCGTTCAGCGCTGACATCGAACGCGCGAACAATGCGTACTGCGGGGGCTCCGGCGGGTGTACCGTGCGTGCTCATTTCCGTTCGTTTGCATCCTGGCGTGCGAGGTGATCGCCGAGGCTGTCGAGCTGCGCATTCCAGAAGCGCTCGTAGCGTTCGAACCAGGTGCGTAACTCCTGCAAGCGCTCGCTGCGCAGGCGGCAGTAATGTTGCCGGCCGCGGACCCGGCGTGCGACGAGCCCGGCGGTTTCGAGGATCTTCAGGTGGCGCGAGAACGTCGGCTTCTTCATCGCGTGGGGCGCGGATATTTCCCCGACGGTCAGTTCGCCATCGAGCAACCGCTCCACTATCGCACGACGCACCGGGTGGGCCAGCGCGGCGAGCGAACGGTCGATGGATTGCGGGGCCGGGAGCATGCAATATTCCTATATTTAGCGAATATGCTAACAATTATCCCGGTCATTGTTCAATCCCGGTTTCGCGCCGGATTTCGCCAACGGGGTTTCAGCGAATGAGGGCGTGCCATGGCAAGCCGTCACGCGGCGCGCTGTAGCCGTTTGGCGATGTTCCCGGCGGTACCGCCCGGTTACACTGCAAGCAGGATCGCCGCCGCCGCGGCGGCGCACGCATAAACGAGCACAGGAGCAGGCAGTGAAGACAAACGGAAAATGTGGCCGGCGAACAGCGGCCGGCTTTATGCTTACAGTCGGTGTTGCGTTATCAATTTCCGCGCACGCATTCGTCATCTCATTCAGCGACGCGGCGTTCACAACGAACCCCGTATTCAGTGACGTCGAGACTTTTTCGTTCACGATCGACATCAACGCGCCGCTCGCACCCGGCAGTTATTCCAACCCGGCGTTGAACGGCGTTTCCTACGCGGTCAGCGGCAGCCTTGTACCCGGCACCCCCTCGGGTTTCGCGGCGTTCGCGCTACAGCGCGACATCGACGGCAACGCGTTCTACGCGCAGGGCAGCTCCCTCAGTTTCAGTATCGCTGCCGGCGCGGATCTGAGCGACGGCCTGCAGGTGTCCGAACTCACCGGTACGACGGACGTGTTCGTTTTCAACGGCCACGAAAACAACACCGGACGGTTTCACCCGGCGCTGTTGCAATTGCACAGCGACGGCACCGGCAGTATCCGCAATTCCGACAACATGGGGGCCGGACCGGCAAAAAATATCGATGTCGATTTCGGTGAGGAATACGTTACGAATTTCACGTTTGATCCGGCAGCCGTGACGCTTGCCGCCCCCGTGCCCTTACCCGGCGCCGCGCTGTTGCTAATCAGCGCCGTCGTGTGCGGCGGCCTCAGGGTGCGACGGCACGCCTTACCCGCCTGACTTCGCGGCAGACAAACGTCGCGGGCTGGAACGGCGGCGATTGCGCTCAGGCGCGAGGATTCCGGGCCGCGCGGCGTAGCACGATCCCGGGGCGAGGGCATTCCGCCACCGTCGATTATGCCGCGGCTTGCAGCGCGGCCGTGTCGAGCCCGTACAAACGCGCCGCATTCTCGTGCACGATCAGGTTCTGTTCCTGCTCGCTCATACTGCCGAGATGCTCCGCGAGCAGCGGTTGCGAGTGCGGCCACGTTGAATCGGAGTGCGGGTAATCATTCGCCCACATCATGCGCTCGATATTCAGAAAATCCTTGAACTGGAACGCGGTGTAATCATCCTGGAACGTGAAGTAGATGTGCTCGCGGAAATATTCGCTCGGCGAGCGTTCGAGTTCGCGCCCGCGCATCCAGTGACGATGACGCTCGTAGGCGTGGTCCATACGGTACATGTAGTGCGGGATCCAGCCACCATCCGCTTCCGCGGAGACGATTTTCAGGCCCGGATGGCGCATGAAAATGCCGTCGAACACGAACATGCTCATCAGTTCCTGATTGCCGCGCACGACCGACATGAACGAGTTGATCTTCGAACCGCGAAAGCGCTGGCGTAAACCCTCACCGGACGTGAGGATGTGAAAGCTCGCGACGAGGCCAAGCTCCACGAGCGCGTCGAAGAATTCCGTGTACATCTCGTGCGCATAATCTTCCTGCCCGGGTAAACCCGGCAGCATGACGCCTTTGAACCCGGCGAGTTTGATCGCCTCGAGTTCCGCGATACCTTCGGCCGGGCTGCGCAACGCGCATTGCCCGAGACCAATCAGACGATGCGGGTGCGGCGCGCAGAATTCCGCGAGCCAGCGATTGTAGGCCTGCATGCACGCGTACTTCAGATCGAGATCGGAGAGATTGCAGATCTCCATGCCAACGGAAGGATAAATCACTTCCGCGGCGATACCGTCCGCGTCCTGGTCAAGCAAGCGCGCATCCGGATCCCAGCCGCCACGGTGCAATTTTTCAAAGTCCGCACCCCAGATCGAGAGTTCATCCGGCGGTTTTCCGGCCGCGCAGATCAACGACAAGGGAATCGGTGTCTGACTGCCTTCGATGCGGTAGATGTCGCCGCGCTTCGGGTCGCGCTCGAGCCGCGGCGCGCGGTCACGGAATTTCGCATCGATGTAGTCAACGAAACAATGCGGTGGTTCGCACACATGGCTGTCGGCGGAAATGATCGGTTTCAACATCTGCAGTGCCCTCCTTAATGCGCGCGACCGTTGCGCAGCAGTTTTCCGGGCAGTGCGCCATGCGGATCGACGCAATCCCGGTTGTTTTGCCTCAGCAGTTCGCCATTGACGATTACCGCATCGATACCCGTCGCACCGGCAACGAGACGATCCGCACCACCGGGGAAATCCCACACACGCCGGAGCGGTTCATCACCGATCGTGTCCGGGTCGAAAATGACGACATCGGCAGCGAGCCCGGCTTCGAGGCGTCCGCGATCCGTAATCCCGAACACGGCGGCCGGCCGCGCGGTTACCATGCGCACGGCCTCGCCGAGCGGTATGAGCTGCTTTTCGCGCACCCAGCGGCGAAACAGATACGTCGTCAGACACGCATCGCACAACTGACTCGCGTGCGCGCCGGCATCGGACAGTCCGAGCACCGTCGCCTTGCTTGTCAGCAACGCAGCCACCTCATCCTCCTCGTGATTCGCAACCGGCATGCGAAAGCGCGCCTGCAGATCCGATTCGAGGCCAAGGTCGAACAGGCACTCAACCGGATTCACCCCCTGCTCAGCGGCGTAATCAATAAGCTTCCGCTCCGCGAGTTCCGGCCGCCCGGGTACCTCGGCGATGATCGTGGCGCGAAAGCCCGCCTTGAACGTTTCCGGCACACGGCCATCGAGTTTTTCCCAGACCCGGTTGCGGAACCCGGCATCGGCATAGAGCGCCTTCTTGCCCGCGTGATCGGCCGCCGACACTGGTCGGAACAGGCGCATCGATTCGAATACGAACGGTGCGGCAAGCTGGTATTCGAAATTCAGCGGTCGCGGTGTGACCTGCGGCGCTACGTTAAACCCTTGCGCGATGAGCTCTTCCGAGGCGTGGAGTTGCTCGAGCGCCGTGCCGTCGTTGATCGCGGCGCCGGCAAGCAGCGCGGTCCAGGAGACCGGGCAACCCGAAATCTCGTTCAGTTCCGCGAATTGCGGATATGACAACTGCGGACCCACGGTGGCCTGGATCACGCCGCCGCGCCCGGCTTCGCGCAGCGCGCCGGCAAGGGTTTTGATTTCCTCGAACGATGCCGCGCGACTCGGAACCGGTTTACCACCATAGCCAACATGCGTGACGGCTTTCGACGTGGCGAAACCCAGTGCGCCGGCCCGCATCGCCGCGCCAACAAGTTCACGCATTTGCGCGATCTCCGCCGCGCTCGCTGCGCGCTCGGTCGCGTCGTCACCCATGACGTAGGTACGCAGTGCCGTGTGGCCGATCATCGCGGCGACATTGATTGCGGTGCCACGTGATTCGATCGCATCGAGATACTCCGGAAACGTCTCGAACGGCCAGTCCTCCCCGAGTCCGGCGTGCAACGCGGCAACGGTCATGCCTTCGACGTTCTCGAGCGTGCGAATCATCATCTCGCGGTGCGCGGGCCGGGTGGGTGCGACGCTGAACCCGCAGTTACCCATCACGACCGTCGTCACCCCGTGCCACGGCGAGATCGTCAGCATGCGATCCCAGATCACCTGGGCGTCGTAGTGGGTGTGGATATCGACGAAGCCGGGCGCGGCAACGTGGCCGTTGGCATCGAGCGTGCTGGCGGCCTCGCCCGGCGCGATACCGACGTCGAAGAGTTTGCCATCGCGAATGCCGATGTCACCACGGTAAGGCGTGCCACCGGATCCGTCCGCGATCATCGCGTTGACGATCTTCAGGTCGTAGTGCGGTGCCATGCGTCGTCACCTCCGAACCGGTATCAGTGACTACGACTGTACCCGCATCGGCCGCCGCGAAAAAGAGCCCGTGCGGAGACAGGAATCGAACAGCCGCTTTGACGCAGGGTTCGTAGCAGCGCCCGCTGTTCGCCGGCCGGCGCGCTAACTACGTGCTCCGGAGTTATGCAACAGCAGGCTCGATGAACCAGATACCCTTCCCCTCAAATCGAGGGGAAGGGATGGGATATTGCGTGTGATTCCGGTCCCGAAGCCGTCGTGCCTCGGGTTTACGCAGACCTGTTTAGTGTGGCGCGGGGGTTGTGAACTGCGAGATATCCACGCTTTCACCGACGATCAGATCCTCGCGGCCGAGGAATTTCGGTCGCACGAACCACACCAGGGTTGGCAGCGCCACGAGCGACAAAACCATATTGATCAACATGATAGCCACGAGCAGCAGGCCCATGTCGGCCATGAACTTCAGATCGGAGAGGAAATACCACGGCATGATGCCGATGAGCATCACCGTCGCGGTGAACATGATCGCCTTGCCTGTCGTCGTCAATGCGGCGTGAATGGCCACCGCGAGATCATGGTCATGCGCGTTGTATTCCTCGCAAATTCTCGACAGCAGGTAAATCCCGTAATCGATGCCGATCCCGACCCCCATGACAGCGACGATCACGGCGTTGATGTCCATGCCGATCCCGAGCACATGCATCGCCGCACCGAGCATGAAGTTCGACAGGTTTACCGGGATCATCAGGATCAATGCCGCGACGATGGACCTGTACGCGTAGGCCGAGATCAGCATGACGGCCCCGTTCAGCAGTCCGAGGATGAACCAGTGGTAACGTTCGACGACGGAATTCATCGCCTGCTGTAGTGCGATTACGCCGGTGCCAAGACGCACGCGGAAGCGTTCGTGATCAACCCCGACGGCTTCGACCGCACGCGCCGCCGTGGCGAGCGCATGATCGACGGTTTCCTGCTTGTTGTCCTTGTACCAGAGCGAGACCGTGGAGTTCTGCACGGTAAAGTCGATCACGTGCGAAAAGTTCAGCGGCGAACTGCCGAACAGCGCCGCGAAGCCGGCGCCGTCGATGGCCTCGGTGGTCAGATCCAGCGGCGCCCATTTCGGGTTGCCGCCGGAAAACAGCCGATACGTCTCACTCATATAGTCCGTGAACGAGAGCGTCGCGCGCGGCGGCATCACCGGGTCCGATTCCATGAAGCGCTGCAAGGCGGCCGACACGGCAACCGCTTCCGGGGTGCGGCCGGCGGGATTCGCGTTGTCCTTCTCCTTTGATTCGAGCACGATTTCGAGCGTGTTCATGCCGGGGAAATGCGCGTTAATCGCACGCACCGCGGTGTTGAATTCCGAATCGTCCCACAGCAGGTTGCTGCCCTCGACCGGGTTACCGATCTTGATCTGCGAATTCAGATAGATCGCCGCGATCCCGAGCACCGCGATGACCACGCCGGTGATGCGCGCCGGCCTGTTCGTTGACACCGTTGCGATGCCTTCGAGCAGGCGTTCCTGCGCGAGGTGGATCCCGGATTCCTTTTCCGCGCCGCCGACGATCGATTCGATATTTTTCGGCACCGGCAGATAGGACAGCACGATCGAACACAGGAAGACCCCGGTTGGGATAATCCACAAGGCCCAGAAGCCGCAGAAGATCGCGTGGTTCACCATCGTTTCGATGGGCGCGACGGCAATGAAGATGATGCCGAACACATCGGTCAGAATGCCGAGGATCGACGGCGCCATCATGATCCCCATCGTCACTTCGGCCGCGTGACGGCGATCTTTCAGATGCATGAGGACTTCGTAATAGCGCTCGGTGTACTGCACGCAGTGCGAAAACGAGCGCGCCACGAGCAGCAGCGGTACGATCATGAGCAAGGGCTCGATCGGTCGCCCGAGCCAGCCGATAAAGCCGAAGCCCCAGATCCCCGCAACGACCGCGCAGATGATCGGCGTCACAACCCCGGCGACATTACGCATATACAACACGAGCGCAATTATCAGGGCGATGATCGTGACGCTGAAAATATTGTAGGTCTGTTTCTGCAGGCGATAGACCCAGCCGGTAAGCGCGGGTTGCCCGGCAAGGTAGACCTCATGGTTCTTGTCACGTGCTTCTTCGACGAGGTTTTGTACGTAGTCGAACGATTCACCGTAATCGATGGTGTCGTGAAACGAAGCGTTGATGATTGTCGCGCTCTGATCGGCGGAGATATAGAAGCGCTGCGCGTTCGGTGATTTCTCCACGCGCCGGCGAAAATCCACCATTTCCTCCGGGGTCGACGGCGGCTGGTCGTCCATGAGCGGCTGCGAATCGATGCCGAGCGGGGTCGCGCGCGCGTAGCGGAGTTTCTCCGTCGAGATCGAAATCAGCTGGTCATGGTCGACGGACGGTGCGAGGTCGATGTCACGCGTCAGCTGATGCACCTTGCCGAGTGTTTCGGCGTTGAAGATGTCACCGTTCCGGTTTTTCACCATTACCGACATCGTCAGCGGATTGCCGAAATTGCGGTGATCGAAAAACACCTGCACGAACGGGTCGTCCTTCGGCAGCAGGTCGTTGAATATCGTGCGGATCTCCACGCCGGGGAAGCCTGCCATCGCGGCGAGGGTGGCGAGGATAAAAGCAACACTGACGGCGGCACGGTGCTGCATGATCCAGCGTGCAAGGCGGAATCTCATACTCGGACTATCTCCGTTACATCTGGGGTCATCGTCGAGATAGACCGGGGAGGTGGCTCAGGGCCGTGCGCCACAGATCGGCGCCGGAGCATTCTATGCTTAAGTGATGAGTCCCACAAACGTCCCGGCGCCCGGACCGGGCGCGTTATCATCGCCGCCGAACGCACTCGCGACGGAGCCGCAGACGATGAGCGACATAACCTTCCCCGCCACCCAACGGAGCCGGCTTGCGAACGCCCTGCGCGACTACTTGCGCGAGCACTTCGATCTCGACCCGGGCCAGTTCGACACCGAGTTTCTGCTCGATTTCATTTCGCGCGAATTCGGCGCCTACTATTACAATCAGGGACTACGTGATGCGCAGGCGCAACTCAGCCGTCGGCTCGACGACATCCTCGTCGCGATCGATGAACTCGAGCAGCCCTGCGGTGACGGCTAGGCGTCCGCGACCTTCGCGACATCGACGTAGGTATCAAACGCGTTGCTGCCCATCCCGATCGCCGACAGATCGTCGGCGGTCAAGGCATTCGCTGAAGAACCGTTCGCCATCGCGTTCGGCCACCAGTTGAACGGAATCGACACAACCCCGGCCGCGGTCGCGGCGCCGACCGCGGCGTTCAGCACCACTTCACCGCGCTCATTGAACACCCGCACCGCTTCACCATCGGCGATGCCGCGGTTGCCGGCATCGACGGGATTGATCGACACCACGGGTTCGAGCCGGCGCCCGGGCCGCTGCAGGTTGGCGTATTGCGAGTTCAGCGTATGGTGCGCGGTCTTCGCGGCAATGAGGCGCAGCGGACTCGCCGCGGGCGCCGCCGGTGGTGCGGTATAAGTTGGCAAGGGGTCGATGCCCGCGTCCGCGAGCGTCGCGGAATAGAACTCGCACTTGCCGCTTGGGGTCTTGAAATCACCGCTGGCCAGCGGCCGCCAGTCGGCCGGCAGGTTCAGGCGCACCCAGCCTTCACGTTCGAGACGTTCGTAACTGATGCCGTCCAGAAACGGGTGGTCGCTGGTGAGAATTTCGCGCACCCGCTGTTCTTCCGATTCGTAGAGAAACGCTTCGTCGAAACCAAGCCGTGCGGCGAGCCGTCGGTACAACTCCATGTTCGATACCGCTTCGCCCTGCGGCGCGATCGCCGGCAGATTGAGCTCGAGATACGGACTGCCCCACGACGCCATGATGTCGAGATGTTCGACCTGCGTCGTCGCGGGCAGCACGTAATCCGCATAGCGTGCGGTATCGGTGATGAATTGCTCGTGGACGACTGTGAATAAATCCTCGCGGGCGAGACCTTCGCGCACGAGGTTCTGGTTAGGCGCGGCAACCGCGGGGTTAGCGCTGCTCACAAACAGACAGCGGATCGTCGGGTCGAGTGCACCCGTCAACGCGCGGCCGAGTTGTGCGATATGCACCGAGCGCGGCGGTTCCGGCAGCACATCCGCGCGCACCGTGGCGTTGTAGTTCAGGCTTGCGCGGAACAGATCCACGGTGAACTGGCACAGGCCGCCGCCGAGTTCGCGCCACGCGCCGGTGAGCGCCGGCAGACACGCGATCGCGCGAAACATTTCCGCGCCGTTGCCCTGCCGCTCCGGACCGATGAGCATGCGGATCGCCGCCGGCTTCGCGCGCGCGAACTCCACCGCCAGGGTGACGATGTCCGCCGCCGGGATGCCTGTTATCGCGGCGACCCGCTCGGGCGGGTACTCGGCGATGCGTTCGCTGAGTTCATCGAATCCGAGCGTGTAGCGCTCGATATAATCCGTGTCGTGCAGGTTCTCGCGCACGATCACGTGCATCATGCCCAGGGCGAGCGCCGCATCCGTCCCCGGCTTTACCTGCACGTGCCAGTCCGCGCGCTCGGCGGTGCGCGTGCGTACCGGATCGATGACAACGATTTTCGCACCGCGCGCCTGCGCCTTGCGCACGACCCCGCTCCACATGTGCAGATTCGTCACCACGGTATTCGTGCCCCACAGCACGATGTAGCGCGCGTGGATGAGGTCTTCCGGCAATACCGCGGTCTGCGCCCCGTTCGTCTGCGCGATCCCGGTATAGGCGACGTCGCCGCAGTAATCACCCAGCAAGGCCGTCGCGCCGAGACGCCGGAACAAGAGGTTGCCGGCGTAGCGCTGCGCGATGCCAATGGTGCCGGCAAAGCTGTACGGCATGACGCTCGCGCCACCGTGACGCGCGACGGCATCGGCCGTACGCGCCGCGATATCATCGAGCGCCGCGTCCCAGCTGACTTGTTCAAAGCTGCCGGAACCTTTCGGCCCGGTGCGTTTAAGCGGATGTAATACGCGCTTGGGACTGTATACCCGGGCGACGAAATGTTTCAGCTTGGAACACAGGGTGCCAGCGGTGAACGGATGTGTCGGATCGCCCGTCACCGCCGTTGCGCGCCCGTCTTCAACCGTCACGTTCCAGCCGCACTGATCGGGGCAGTCATGCGGACACGCCCCTTTGACGATTGAAATATTTGCTGCCACCCCGGATCTCCTGATTGCGCTGCCGAAGTGCCATTATGCGCCGCGTGCGATGCGCGGCAAAGCACGCGACTCAGATCGGGCACTCGCGGTCGTGGGTTGCCGCGTCACTGCGTGGAGCCAGGTGCGAAACGAACTCCGCGGTACACCGCGACCAGGTGAATGCACGCGCCGCGGCCACGCAATCCTCGCGGTTGAGCGTCAGCGCGCCTTTGATCGCGAGCGCGAGATCATCGTCGAGCACCCCGCTACGGCGATGCTCGATTACATCGAGCGGTCCCTGCACCGGATACGCGGCGACCGGAACGCCGCAGGCCATCGCCTCGAGCATGACGAGGCCGAACGTATCGGTTCGACTCGGGAACACGAAAACATCCGCCGCGCTCAGGTGACGCGCGAGTTCGCGCCCGAACCTGGCGCCGACAAACACGGTATCGACATAGCGGGCGCGCAGGCGCTCGAGATCCGGTCCGTCGCCGATGACGATCTTCGTGCCCGACAGATTCAGATCAAGGAACGCCTCGATGTTCTTCTCGACGGCAACCCGTCCCATGTAAGCGTGCAGCGGTCGCGCATAGGGCAGTTCGAGCGGGTTGTCGGGGCGGAAGATCGTGGTATCCACGCCGCGCTGCCACAACTTCAGATTCGTGAAACCGCGCGCCTCGAGCTTCGCGAGTTGCGACCGCGTCGGCACCATCGTCGCCGCGGCACCGCGGTGAAAGCGCCGCAGATAGGCATAGCTCCACGCCACCGGCAGCGGCGCACGCAAGCGCAGGTATTCCGGAAACTGGGTATGGAACGCCGTCGTGAACGGCCATCGCCGGCGCCGCACGACCTGTCGGGCGGCGTGGCCCAGCGGGCCTTCCGTGGCAATGTGTACGGCATCGGGCGCGAACCCGTCGATCAGGCGTTCAAGTTTGCGAGCCGGCAGCACGGCGAGCCGGATTTCCGGATACGTCGGGCATGGCACGGTACGAAACTGATCCGGCGTGATGAACTGCACGGTGTGGCCGGCGTCTTCAAGGCATTCCCCGGTTGTCCCCAGTGTGCGGACAACACCGTTAACCTGCGGTTTCCACGCGTCCGTAACTATGGTGATACGCATCGCTGTATCAGGCCGCTTCGGGGCTGGACATCGTCGGCACTGCGACCTCCTTCTCGTGGCTCCAGGTGAGAATCTCGAGTTCGCCGTTCGTGTGTTCCACGAGCGCTGTGCAACTCTCTACCCAATCGCCACAGTTGCAGTACATGGTGTCGTCGATGCGCGTGATTTCGGCGCGGTGGATGTGGCCGCAAACAACCCCGCTCACCCCGTGGCGGGCGGCTGCCTGGGCCACCGCGTGCTCGAAGTTACTGATCGCCTGAACCGCGTTCTTGACCTTGTACTTGATATAACGCGCCAGCGACCAGCGCGGAAAGCCGAGTGCACGCCGCACCGTGTTCACGACGATGTTCAGGTGTAACAGGAGTTCGTAACCGAACGAGCCCAGCTTGCCAAGAAAGCGCGACGAAGTGACCGCGGCGTCAAACTGGTCGCCATGCAGCACCAGCAGTTTCGACCCGTCCACCCGCGTATGTATCGTTTTCTCCACGATCGCGATGTTGCCGAATGTGTGCCCGGTGAAATCACGCAGAAACTCATCATGATTTCCCGGCACATAGACAACCCGGGTCCCGACTTTCGCCTTGCCAAGGATCGCCCGGATCACATCGTTGTGCGCCTGCGGCCAGTAACGCCGTTTCTTCAACTGCCAGATGTCGACGATGTCGCCCACCAGGTAAAGCGTTTCGCATTCCGTTGATTTGAGAAAGGCCAGCAGCGCCTCGGCATTACAGCCGCGAAATCCGAGATGAACATCGGACACCCAAACACTGCGAAACCGGCGGGAACGAACGTTATCAAAGCTACGCATCGCACTATCTCCACGAGTTTCGGCGAGACTAGTGGGCAGCGGCGTCAGTCATATGACGGAGTGGTTACGTTTCGATGACAGCCTGCGGCAATGCACAATTGTTGACAGGTTCGCGCCGACCGGCCGATAGTAGGTCGCATGGACACGGACAAAACCACGAAAGCAGGTACATGGTATCGACGCCCAGCGGTGTTCTTGAACGCCGCTGCAATCGCTTACGTGTTCGCGGCCACGCCTGTGAACGCCACGGGAACGGAAAGCTCACGCGAAGCATCGAACCGCAGCTGCGCCGGGGCCGCCCGCGCGAGCCAGCGGATCAATCTTTCGTCGGGCGTTTATACGGAACGCGCGGTAGCGAGTTCGCCCTTGTATCTCGACATCCCGATTGGCAACGACACGCATTTCTACGAGGAGTGTCTGCAACGCGAGGGGTTCGCGCCGCGTGACCAGGTGAGCGCCGAATTCGCCCGCGTCGCCGCCTGCAATCGCACCACCAACCGCAAGGTCGTGCTCGCCCGACGTGCACCAGGTACAGTGCACATTGCAAGCAATATCGACGCACCGGCCTACAGCCGCTGTATCGATGCGGCAATCATGGTTGAGGCCGAACTCCCGCCGGCAGCGGAATAATCCGGCTCAGCCGGCCGAGCGCTGCAGCGCGAGCAGTTTCCCGTTTGCGAGATACTTCTCCACGAGGTAACGGCGCAGCACGTCGTGCAAATCTTCGCCCGAGGATTCCCGGCCGGTGATTTTCTCGATCCGTTTGCGCACGAGACTGCGCGAAATGCCGAAAGCGGCGACGAGGTCGAAGTCTTCGTCATCGATAAATACCGCACCGTGCCGATCAGCGCACTGGAACACCGCTTTCAGCTCGTCGACATCGAAATTGAAATACGTTGCAAACTCCGGACCCAGATCCGCCAGTAGTTCGATCCGCTGCGTCGCGGACGCGTTGCGGTCGTAGAGCGGCGCGCATTTCTCGAGGGCAAATCGCAGCAGGAAGCGAAACACCGCGGAATCACCAACGCGCAGTTCATTCGACATGCAGCGCAGGCGGCCATAATCGGACGTATACATGCGAAATGAAACGCTGCGTTTCGCATCGTCGTGGATGGTCGCCTTCAGTTCATCGATCGGGTCATGCAGGACGTTCGGTTTCGCCATCGTGCTCTACCTGTGTTGTTTACTGCGTGCGGTTCGAATTGATTGCCCGTGCTGCTTCGAGGTTTGCGTCCCTCACCTCGTCGTACATGTCGTACTCGTATTGCTCGCGAATATTCTCCATGTCGACGTTCCGGATCCCCGTGAACGGTTCACGCTGCAGCAGACCATCCAGGGGTGACTTGTTTGTATAGCGATCGAGCAACTCGATATTCGCCGTATACAGCGCGAGGTTCTTCTGCTCCGCATCGGCGAGTTCGTTTTGCGTACGCGCCAGCGCGGCTTCGAGCGCGCTTTTCTCGGCCTCGGTTTGCGCCAGCGTATTCGCGGTTGTCTTGAACTTCTCGACGAACTCACGCAACCGCTCCGTCGTTTTCTCGAGCCGACTTTGCAAGCGTTCGATCGCGCTCGCGTCGCGTTTGTGCTGACGTTCACTCGAAGCGAGGTCGAGTTCGAGGTCGTTCGATTTTGTCGTTGCCTGCTTCAGGCGTCGCGCTGTGCCGGCCAGTTCCGCCGCGAGCGTCGCGTTCTCCGTCTCGAGCTGCGCTTTCTGTTGCCCGAGCTGGCGTAACAGGCCCTGGGCGCGGGCGAGTGCCGCCGCGGTCTGTTGCGGATCGGCGGGTTGCTGGGCGGCGCAGTTACCGAACACGAACAAGCACAACGCGATTCGGCACAGACCGCGGACATTCCCGTTACCGTTTGATGCCACGACTCAGAACCTCGTGTTCAAATCGAGTTGCACGATATCGATACCGAGCGGCGCGAGGTCGATCTCGTCAGCCGTGAAGTAGCGCAGTTCGAGCCAGGTGTTGCGTGCGAGGCCGAACCGTCCACCCATGACCCAGCCTTTACCGTCCGTACCGGCACCGTGAAAGTTCGATTCCGCGTAAGCATCGAGCACCGCGTCGCGCTGCAGGTATTTGTAACCGGCCCACAGGTTCCAGTGTCCGAACTCAGTGATGTTGCGCCACCCGACGTCGACCCGCGTGGTCCAGCCGTTCGTGCGATCGGCCACGCGCACGCCGGTGCGACGGAACACATCGGCGTCGTCAAAGCCTACATTCTTGACGAATTCGCCCGACAACGACACGAACACCGGGGCCAAGTACGATAACGTCGCCTTGCCGGTCAGGCTCAGCAGCGTGAAATCAGAAGCGAGCCCGAACAGGGTCGGGTCGCCGGCCGCGTTGAAGCGGATAGGGAACATCGTATTGCCTTTCGTCGAGAAACCCGGCGCGGTCCAGTCGTAACGTGTGCTGCCGAAAGCGCCATCGGGGTTGAACTTGCCGACGATGTTTACGTAATCGTAGATCGACGCGGCCACTTCAAATGTGCTCTGGTTGTTAGCGCGGTAACGCAGACCAAGCTGTCCGCCGAGCAGGTACTTGTCGTCGGATGAGTCGTCATCGAACGGCAATTCGTCGTTGTCCAGCGCGAACCCGCCGAGCGTCATGAACACTTCATAATTGCGGAAGTCCTGTGCCAGCAGATCGTCACCGAAACCGAATCGGTGCGACAGGGTGGCGGCCAGACCCTGAAACGATACGTCGGGGTCCCAGACAAGATCGGTGGCCAGGAACGGCCGCTCGATGCGTCCACCGTTGAACTCGAGCCAGCGGTCACCGAGCGCGTTACGGAAGCCGATATTGGCGAACGCGCGATCGAGGAACACATCGTCCGGCGAGAACGATTTACCGAGCGTGGAATTCATCGAGATCGGATTGCCGTCACTGCCAGTGGTCATGCGGAAGCCGACTTTCACGGCATCATTTACGTTGACGTTGGCACCGAAGCGCAAACGGATACGCGTGCGTTCGCGATCCTCGGTCGTGTTCAGGAATGTATCCGGCCCGGAGATCGAGTTTGCATCGTTGATCGCGAGAAAATTCGGATACGTGAACGGCTGATTCTCGCTGTCGTACTGCGTGCTCTCGAAGCGCAGGCGAAAACCGCCGTACAACTCGAGACGGCTGATCCAGCCCGGCAGCGCGTCCTTCGTGCCCCAGCGTTCGTTTTTCGCTATCTGCGTGACGTCTTCCGTCACTTCCCGTCTGAGCTCCTGCTTTACCTGGTTGCGGATGTCATCCTTGACGAATTCCGGTACGTAGGGCACGCGCACAACGTTCTTCCCGGCCGCGGCGGCCGGCGCTTCGGCGGCTTCAGCCGCTGCGGCAAGGCGCGCTTTTTCCGCGGCCTGGTCGCGCATCGCGCGCGCCTGATCGGCCGTGATCACGCCCTGTTCGACGAGTGCATCGACGAGATTGACGATGGTGTTTTTCAGCTCCAGCAATTCCTGGTGCTGACTGGCGCCCGCCGCGCTGGGTCCGACCATACAAACGGCGAGAACGAAGTAACAAATAATCCTGCGGGACATAATCGGGTTCTGGGTCTTATAGGTATTCGGGAGGGCGCGCCTACGCGCGCGAACTGATCCGCAGTTTCACCGGTTGGGGCAAATCTTCCGGAGGTGTGTTGCTGATCTTTACGTCGTTCGCGAGCGCACGTTCGAGTTCCGTATCGAGTATCGAGTCGCCGGTGCCGCGAACGATTTCCGCACGTTCGATCAAACCCTCGGCATCAACCCAGATCCGCACCACGGCGGAATATTTGCCCTGGCGGATTTCATCAACGCCGGCGAGTACACTTTGCACATCGCGCTGCACCACACCGGCGTACCATTTAAAACGGTCGCCGCCGCCAATGAGCGAACGGCCGCCTTTTCGTGCCTTGAGTCCAAACCCGTCCGCACCGGCGGTGCCGTCAGCGTCGAGACCAAGTTCATCGCCGGGCATCGGTTCGTCGGCCGCCGTATCGTCCGCGATCGGTTCTTCTTCCGGCGTTTCGATTTCCTCAACAACTTCCTCCGGCGGCGGCTCCTCGACTTTCGGCGGCGGCGGTGGTGGTGGCGGCTGCAACAGCGATATCTGTTGTACGGGTGGTGGCGGCGGCGGATTCGTGCCACCGAGACTGTCGACGAACGCTTTCAATCCATAGCCGATCACGGCAATGGCGAGAACGCCGCCAACAGCGGGCCCGTAACGTTTCGTCAGGCGTGTCTTTTGCATCACGTTCTACTTCACGAGTTTCTGTGTAACGAGACCGATCTGCGTAATTCCGATCCGCCCGACAAGGTCGAGCACATCGACGACGGTCTGGTACTGGACGGTTGAATCGCCCTTGATCACGACCGGCAAGGTGGGATCGGCCGCATAAAAACTGGCGAGTCGTGCTTCGAGTTCGGCTAGCGTTACCGGGTAGGTATCGAGAAAGATCGTGCCGTCGCCGGTAATCGTTACCGCCTTCGTCTTCGGGACTTCGAGGCTCGGCGCGCTGCTCGCCTGCGGCAGGTTTACCTGAATACCCTGCACCGCGGCGGTTGTCATGATGATGAAAATCAACAACAGCACGAACGTCAGATCGACCATCGGCGTAATGTTGATGTCGTCGTAGGGTTCGTTGTCACCCTTGATGTCGGCGGCCACGCTACTGTTCCCCTGATACTCAGATGCCGTAGCGTTCGTTCATACGGGCGACGAATTCATCGGCAAACACGTGCATGTCCGCGTTGATTTCCTTCGCCTTCGCGCTGAGATAGTTGTAGCCGAACAGTGACGGGATGGCGACGCCAAGGCCCGCCACCGTCGCGAGCAGCGCCGCGGCCATACCGGGCGCAATGGCGGCGATGTTGACATCACCGGTAGCCGCGATCGCCGCGAATGTCACCATAACGCCGACGACGGTACCCAGCAGACCAATGAACGGGCCGCCGGAGATCGCCATCGTGAGCAATACAAGCATGCCGTTCAGTTTCTGGCCTTCACGCACCATGACGGCGTCGAGCGTGGCGCGAATGGCTTCGAGTGACTTGCGTTCGAGCCCGGCCGCCTGTGCGCCCACAGACGGCGACAGCCGCATCCGGACTTCCCTGATGGCCTGCGCGTAAACATTGAACAAGGGTGAATCGCCGAACGTCTGCTCGCCATCGACGAGGCCGTCGAGTCGATCGTCGCCGTCCGCCCCCATTGCTTCATAGGCACTCAGGAAGCGGGTTGTGGCGCGGCGCGAGCGCGACAACGCGATGGCCTTGACGAACATAACGAGCACCGCGATGGCCATCATCACACCGCACAAGCCGATCACGAGCTGCTCTACTATTGCTTCCGAATTGCCAAAGACGTTTTGAATGATGATGCCGAAATGGCTCGTGTGACCGGTAGGATCGCCGGCGCCCTCGGTGTCGGCGCTTTCGTCGGCGGCGTACGTCATCACGGCGTTATTGCGTTCGCCCTGCACCGCCGCGTCGAACGCAATGCGATCAGCCGACCGCGCGACCGTGTCGATACGGATTTCGTCGATCGCGGCGGTGAGCAAGCCGCCGCCGGCCGCATCGCCGCCGACATGGATTGGGCCACTCATCGCCGCCGGCGCGGCGGCGGCTGCACCAACTTTCGCGCCGTTCAGATACAGTTGCAATTCGTCGCTACCGAGCACCACGGCGACGTGCTGCCAGGCACCCGCAACGACAGGTTCGAACGCCGTAACCTCAACATCGCCGTAGCGTGCAAGGAGCGCACCGCCGTTCAGGGTCAGCGCAAAGCGTACGTCGTCGTGCGCACGATGAAACAGGAGCGCGGGGGTCTCCGGCAAGGCATCGAGTTTCAGCCATAAGCTGAAGGTCTGGCCTTTTTCGGGATTCAGTTGTAATTGCGGCGCATCGGCGATCACGAGCGGCGCGGTACCGGCGAGCAAGGCGCCGCGGCCGATAATCGATGCCGGATTGCTGATCACTTCCCCGCCGCTTACCGGCGTTGCATACGCCGTGCTGTCACGCGGTGCGCCGGTCGATTCCGCGAAATGGAAGGCCGCACCCGTGTCGACGTCGTAAGTCGCACCAGGGTCACCGCCTTGCACCGCGGCCTGGTTGCCGAAATAGAGAAAAAATTTCTGCTCCGGCGACTGCGGATTGAGAATTGGCAACTTAACCCACACGAGCGCGATTTGCTGCACGGGGTCAAAATGTTCGACGTGATATTTCAGCGGCGTCGTGTCGTCGCCGGCAATGAATCGAAAATCCGCGGCCCCGTCGCGCACGTTGAGAAATTGTGGAAAATTGCCGCCGTGCAGGCGCACGAGTACGGGTACTTCGCTGAGTGACTGCTGCGTGTTCGCGCCTGTGCCATCGGTGTTAACAACCAGCGTTTTGCGCTGGGTCCAGTCGGGTGACCACCATGCGGATGCAGCAATCGGCAACAACAACAGCAGCAGACATAACAACGCACGGTAATTCATGAAACGCAAACCCTCGGCGAGGTCCTTAAGGGACGTCGAACAGGGCTGTGATTATCGTCAGCGTTTGTTACAGAAATATAACGGTTGTGTTGCAGTTCGTCTGTATTTACGTGCCGAAACCGAGCACTTCGACCTGGATGATCGACAGCGCGGCGGTGTCGAAAGATTCCGCTCCGGCGGCAGCCTGCTGCGCGGCCTGCGACTGCTGTTGTTCGGTCGCCCGGGTTGCGTTTGCAGCTGCATCACCAACGGACGTCAGGCCGGCGGCGATGCCGCCGGTATCACCGGCCGGTACGCCGATTGAGACGCCACCGATGTCGATGTTGTCCGCGCCGATGACTTCCGTAGCACCGATGACGATATTACCCGCGGATCCGATACCGGCATCACCCGCATCGATGATGCCGCGCGGCGCGAACAGATACAGCGTTCCGGGCTCGATGTCCGAAGGTGCGAAATTGCGGATACCACTGCCAACAACCTGCAACGGAGGTTTGTCGAGAAAATTACCGAACGCATCGAAGCTCGGCGCCGGGACATCGATTGTTGCGGCAGACTTCGCGCCACGGCCGGCATCAATATCTCCCGTCGACGACCAGATTAGAATATCACCGCCCTGCTGAGCGAATACCCGGGTGCTGTTCACGTTGAAGTCGTCATGCACGAAAGCATTGATATCGCCTTCGCGGAACACGATGAAGCCGAGCTGGTTGTCGCTTTTGAAATTACCGGTCCCGCCCACGCCTTCGGTCGCGGTGAGACCAGCATCGACGATACCGCCAGGCGCGAGAACGCGGATGCTGCCGCCTTCGCGTGTTTGCACGGTCGATAACGGTGTGCGCACGTCCCCGTCGTAGTTCATACCCGGGAAAAACGTTTCAATCGCGGTGAACCCCTGCGAGTAGTCTTCAAACTGTCCGGAGTCGGGAGACGAGGCCGCAACCCCGCTTTGTTGCAATTGATCGAACAGCACTTCGGCGGCGAAACGAACCTGGTCTTTCGTATCCAGCGAGGCGAATTGCTGCGCTGGGCTCATCCCGGTGGGGATCGTCCTGCCGTGGTCGACCTGCGCCGCCAGATAGGTCTGTAATGCGGACGCATACGTGTCACTGTAAGCTGCCACGAAAGCGGACAGCCCGCCCGTATCCGCGATACCGGAGAGGAGGTTGACCGAACCCGCACCGCCCGGCAGACGCGGGTCGTTCTCGTTGCCATTCGTCACGATGCCGCTCGAGGTGCCCAAATCGATATCGCGTCCCGCGATAAACGAAAATTCACCAGGGCCGGCGAAAGAATAAATCGTGCTCGATGCCTGGGTCACGCCACCGGTCACGGGATTGCGCACGGTTGCCTGCACGATATCGCGCCCGGCGCTGACGAGACTCGTATCGCCTTCGTTCGCGTGCTTCGCGATCGTGGATACGCGCGTGATGTCACGCCCGGCGACGAGCAGCACGGTCTCGGCGGATTCGATACGCAGATTGCGGATATCGCCGTTGCGGGCAGATAGCAGGTTTGGCTCGATATCGAACTGATGCAGCGGGGATAATCCCAGCACATCGAGGCCGAGCAGCGCCGAGGAATTGCCGACGAATGATTGCAGGTCGCGGGTGACGAGTGCCGCCGGGTCACCTTCGAACTGTTTGATTTGCGACACGCTGTTTTCGAGTGACGGCGCACCAAGCTGGCCGTCGGCAATGAGCCGGATCGTCCCACTTGCCGTCGGGAACAGCGACATCGAGCGGCTGATCACGAGATCACCGCTGGCGGCGACGAGATCGAGGCTGCCGGGATACAGGTTGATCAACGACGGAAACAGCGTAGAGACTCCGGATTCCGCTACGGACTGATTCGCCAGCACGATGTCGCCCGAAGAGGCCACCCCGAACAGCGCGGAGTTGCGGGTCATCGAGAGAAAATCGGTATCGAACGAGCCGATACTCGTTGGTTTAGGATTTGACGCGCCGGTTACCGTCGTCGTCGGATCAACAACGGTCCCAAGCGTAATGCCGCGCGCTGCTTCCAGATCGACGGCCGCGTCACCGATGAAAAGCCGCGGATTCGACGACACGGCGCCCGCGTCGTTCAGGCCGATGCTGCCGAAAGAGCGCACGCGGGCATTCCCGCGGATCACGGTGATGTCGACATCGCTGATGTCACCCCGTGACGTTATCTCGATTGGACCGCCGCCGAGTTCGTTCACCTCATCGGAGACGACGTCGACGAACGTACCGCCCGCCCCCAGCGTCGCGTCGCCTTCCTGACGCCCGATCGTCGCCATCGTGAACTGACCACCATTGAGCTCGCCGCCGCTCTCGATGCGGATACCGCCACCGGCGAGGGACACGACGTTCTGCTTGAGCGCACCGAGATTGACGTTCCATGCCCGCGGCGCGTTAACTCCGACGGCCGTTGAAATCGTGCCGAGATAATTCGTGTAGCTCTTGACCGTCTGATTCGATGTTGCGATGTCGATATCGCCCGCGACGCGAATATCGATATCACCGCCACCGTCCGGGTACGACGCGTTGCGCCCCCACCCGAACACCGAGCCTGAGTAAGCGCCCTGGTAGTTGACGAGATCCTCGTGACGACCAATCGAGGCTATCGTCGCGCCGGATTGCTGGATGAAATCACCGCCGCTGCGGATCACGATATCCCCGGTACCGGTCCAGATATCGACGTTCGGACGCAGCGTGAAGTCACCATCGCCGTCGATCACCGCGAGCGGATCCGCGCTGCCGAGATCCGCGCCACTGATGAACTGGTACGTCCAGGTATCGCTGTCACCCGCGATCTCGGAGAAGTAGGTAAATTCGAGCACCTTGCCGTCCACGAGGTCGGCGGTAACGGTTATGTCGCCGGCACTGCGAAACGTCAGAACCCCGGGCACAACCGTCGTTTCGTTGAAAATACCGCCCGGGAAGAAAACCGACGGGCTCGCGTACGTCACGCCGAGTGCATGGATACTCGCGATATCGCCGGTTGCGCGAATCTCGACCCCGGGCATGACGCGGGCCGGGGTGTCTGCAATGCCGGAGCCACTGAACGTCTGGGCGACGAGCTTCGCCTCGGCTTCAACCGCGCCCGCCGCACTCGCGTCGTATACCTTGTTCGCGACGACATCGATCGTGCCGGCACCGCTGATAGCCGCTTCGATACGGCCCGACTCGAATGCCCCGCCCGCGACCGTGCTGCCGAGTGCCGCGCCGTGCGTGTCCGTTCGCGGCGCCATGAGACGGATCGAACCGGACGCATCCGACACGAGTTTGCCGGCGGCAGTCGCTGCGGTACCGGCGACATTGAGCGTCGCCTGCGCGCCTGCGGACGCCACAAAATCAATCGTTCCGCCCGCGCTGGTCAGGGCAATGCTGCCGCCGCGAAAGCCATCGTCATAAATCGACAGGATCGCCGGGTTGTCGGACGACAGGAACCCGCCGGTTGCGCGCGCGCTCAGATTCGCCGTGGGATTGATGACGAGATCGCCGCCGGCGATCGCGGTTATCGAGCCGGCTTCGAAACCATCGGCCAGCAACGTGCCCGCGATCGTCAGATCGCCCTGGTCCGTGACGAGCCGAATCTCGCGCGCTTCAAGCCGGTCGGAACCTGCGACCAGCAGATCACCGAGTCGCTGGCGAAACGTGTTCTCGCGGGTGAATCCGCCTTCGGTTAAGTGTTTGCCGAACGCGCTGAAAGTCGTACCCGGCGCGAAATCGCCGATGTCGAAGCGCGCGGTGCCACCAAGTTCGGGCAGCGTCCCGTGCGCAGCGAGCGTACTGCCGGGATCGAGCGAGAGGCTGCCGGCACTCGCGCGGACATCAACGATCCCGCTCGAAACATGAAACTGTCCCGCGCCTGCCGAGACGTCGATGCGGGCATTTTTTTCCAGACTGACGTCGCCGACAAGCGACTCGAGCGTCACGATGCCGCCCGGCGTATTTCCGGTTCCAGGATCGCCCGCGACGGCATCGATACCCGCGGCATCGAGCAAGGACAATTCCCGCAACATCAGATCGCCGGTGCGGGCCTCGATATCGATGAGCCCGCCCGGCGCCAGAATGCTCGACGCGATGCTGACATCGGCGCCGCCCAGGCTGATGCGCGCACCAAGGTGCTGGCGCCGGTCGGGCGTGACGGTTAAACCCTGCGTATAACGGCTGAGTTCGAACCGCCCTTCGCTGAGCAGTTCAAAGTCCGTTCCGCCCGCTGCCGTGATCAGATCGGCCGCCACGAGCAGGCTGCCGTCGTGGACCTCGAGCCGGTGATTTTCTTCGCCGCGTAGATCCGGTGCCCGCAAGCGCACGACGCCGAACCCGTGAATATCAAAATCGCCATCATCCGTGGCCGTCAGATCCGGCATCCCGGTAAGTCCGAACGTCAGCGCCTCGGACGCCGCGATATTGAGTTCACCGCTTGCGGGTGTTGTCCCCGGATCGGTGTAACCGGCGGTATTGCTGATCTGAACGTTGCGGGCGGCAACGCGCACCGATCCCACGCCACCGGCGTTTCTGAACCCGGCCGCGTCGAACGAAAGGTTCAGCGAATCGAGCGCCGCGCCGGCGTAAAAATCGATCGTCGTCGCGCTGACGAGCCTGAGGGTTTCGATGCGGGTATCGTCCGTTTGCCCGCCGGCCAGTGCGGCCAGTTGACCGGAATCCAGCCGCAGCGCTGAACTGTCAGCCGGGGCATTGCCAAGGTTTATGCGCCGCGCGCCGAGGTGCAGGCCGGCCAGGGCGCCGACCGCAACCCGCGCCCCGTCGAGTGAGGCGCCGCCGCTGGAGTCGACGATGAGCGCACCGTCGCCAAACAAGGAGGCGCCGGCCCCGACGCTGAGAAACGCCGTCGACCCTGCGCTCGCACCGATCCGGGTGTACTCGGGCAAGTTGCCGGCGGAGCTGAGCAGCATGGCGCCATCGCCCTCGAGTTCGAGGCGCGCGGAGCCACTCGATTTCCTGCCCACGCCGCGGATCGAAGCGTCGCTCTCGACGGTAATGCTGTCGTTCGCCGCGAACAGGATTTCCGGCAGCATGATCGAAGTCCCGGCCAGTACGCTGATCGAATCCGCGGTGACATTCTCGATCAACGACACCTCGCTCGTAGTCGAGCGGATCCCGCCGATCAGAATGCTGTCCGCATTGAGCGCTTCGAGCCCGCGCGCGTCGAGGAACACCTCGCCTGGTGCGGCGACGAAATCCGCCGCTGAATTCCCAATCACCGCCTGCTTCACACCGATATCAACCCGCGAACCGATACCCGCGAGATTGATCTCTTCGACGATCGTACCGCCAAGGCGTAAGGTCGCGTTCGTTGATATCGACAGCGCGCCGGAATCGCGCGGTAACAACGGCGCCGAAAAATCGCCGTCGAGCGCGCGCATGGAAAAGAACTCGTCGGCGCCGATTTCGCGGTACTCGGCACGATTGCGCAGCTGCGCCCCGTTCTCGACCTGGAAGTAGCGACTGTCAAAATCTGAACTTTGCTGTCCGAGTTCCCGTACATCACCCGTGACGAGCGGAAAGCCGTCTGCGGTGCGGGTCGGGTTCGTGGCAATCAGCGACTTCTCCGCGGAAACATCTACCGGCGTCAACAGGACGGCACCGGGCAGTAGTGCGTATCGCGGCGGCAGGATTGCGTAAGTGCCGGGCGGCAGCCCCGAATCACCACCATCGCGGATTTCAATCTGCCCGAGCGCACCGAATTCGAACGCGGACTCGAGCGGATCGATCGGCGTAATGACGTCACCCGAGGCCGGCAGCAGGGCGAATGAGCCGTTGTGCACACTGGCGTCGAGGAGGTTCGTCTTGCCGAGTGGCCCGGGCAGAAATTCCGTCGCCAGCAGCGAACCACCGCCGCGGACATCGATCAACGCACCGGGTTCGATATCGATCGTTCCGATCGGCTGATCGGCAAGGTCACGCCCGTCCGCTGTCAGCGTAATGCGTTTTTCCGGCGGCACACCGAATGCCGAATCGGGATCGGCCTCGAACACGCGGGTCAAGCCACCCGCGTCGTTGTACGGAAACACCCAGTCCTCAACCTGGATCCGTCCGAACAGGATCGATGCGCCGAGTCCCGTGACGGAAGTCAGGCTGTCACCGGCAAGTCGAACTTCCGCTTCGGCTTCCAGTGCGATCGTACCGATGGGCGCATAAAGCCGTCCGCCCTGCACAATCGTATCGGCTTGTACCGTGATTGAGCTGCCGGCGGACAAGGGCGCGGCGACTGCGTCCGATCCCCGCTTGCCGAACGTGATCGTGCCACCTTCAGCAACGTTCGCGAGTAGAAAGTCCGTCAGCGTGCTGGCGTATATCCGCCGCCCTTCGAGCAGCAGATCGGCTGCCGTGATCAGCGCGCCCTGGGGTTCCAGCGCGACGTCCACGGGCGCGCGAACGCCACGAAAACGGATGTCACCGGCGCTTGAAAACTGCAGTGGCGACGCGGTTGTGTCGCCACTTGGGCCGAAACCGTGGAACGTCGTGAAGCCTTCGAAGTCGATAAATTCCGCCGTAAATACTGCCGCGCCGGTACCGGGCGCAGCGGAGAAATACTTGATCGCCGGATCCGTACCGCCGGTAGGCACCGGGGTGTCGCTCGTGACGAAGCCCGTCTCGTCGAAGCCGATTTTCAGGTAGTCCGCGCTGATCTGCAGGCGACCACCGTCGGATTGCACGACGGGCGCATCGAGGGTGAGCACGCGGCCGACGTCGAGACTACCGTTGCCGACGAGTTCGACCACGCTCTCCATTAGCGGATCATCGCTGCCGCGCAGAGCCAGCGCCGAGGGATCTTTCTGCACCAGGTTTGGCGAGGAGCGCAGGTGCAGTTCGTCGAAATCGCCCTGCACGTAGTTATCAATCGAAAACGACGCAACATCGAACAGCTCATCCGGCAACGCCTGTGCCGTGCGGATCCCGTCTCGGAACTGCGCCGCACCCAATTGAACCGTCAACTCCTCTACGCCGTCGACAACGGCGGCGGGGAATTCCAGGCTCGGGGCGCTGATGACCTGGTTCGTTGGTCGCAAATTCCCGTCGAGTGCGATCGTCAGCGAGCCGCCGTTCGCGCCGAGCGTCCGCTCGGCGGATCCGTCGAGTTGCGAGAAGAAATGGATCCCGACGCCGGACAACAGGCTCACAGAACCCGCATTCGATCCGACGACGAAATCCCGGGTCGCGGGCTGGCCCATGCCCGCACCGGATACCGTCGTCGTCACGGTGCCGGTTGCGCCCGAGACATCGATTATCGAACCGGGCATGCCGATGATATATCCCGCGCCCGCATTCACATCGACGGATCCGCCGTCGATCCTAACGACACTGTCAACGCGTCCCAGCGCATCAAGGGTGGTTGGTAATACGGCGCCGGATACGTCGATCCGGCTGCCGGGTTCGAACCAGATACCGAGATCCGGGAGATAGCCGAAATCGCTAACCGGCGACAATGCCAGCGTGACGTCGCCGCCGCGGGCGGCAATCTCCCCGCTCACGATTATGCTGCCATCGTTGCCGAGTGTGACACGGCCGCCGTAGTCCACCGCGATGCGGGTCGTTGCGGGAACGTGCAGTGCGGCGTTCGGGGCGCTCGCACCACTCGTCACCGTAAACACCTGGTGACTGTCCAGCGTGAGAGACGTCGGCGTGCGCATGCTTGGATCGAGCAGCTTCGCGACCGCGAACTCGTCGATATCGGTGCCGGTGGGCGGCAGCTCGAACCCGGCTGTGGATCCGGAGCGCGAACCGATGGCCGGCACCACGAGATTCTTCGCCGTGATATCGATTGATGTGTCTGCACCAATCCTGATCACCCGCTCGTTCGAAGAAAACGAGAAGTCGTGAAAGCCGAAGTCCGACAGCAGCGCCGCGTCGATCGGGACGGTGCCCGTGACGGGTGCGAATTCTGCAACGCCGCCGAGATCAATTCCGGGCGCGGTCAAACTGAAGCGCGACCCCGCGGCGGCACCGGGAAACGTGTAGCCTTCGAAATGTCCTTCGACGATCGCAAGTGACGAATCGAGCAGATCCACCGTCGCCGGGGTCAGCAGAAACGTCGCTGCGCTCAGGTTAACCTCGCCACCATCGCCGGCGCGGATATTACCCGACAGATCGGCCGCGCCGCCGCCGCCGACGTCGACGAAAGCCCCACTGTGGACAGCCAAATTGCCAACGACGTCCGCGGAGAAACTGCCGCCGTCGATAATTTCCGGCACGGACACATAACGCTGCGTCATCAAAACATCATCGACAACCCAGCCGCCTTCGAGGTCGATCCTGGCGCTTGCGCCGAGTGTAATCGACCCGACTTCATCCTGGACTTTCTCGATCCCTTCGGCTTCAGGATTGACAAGTAGTTCGACGGCGCCGCCGGGCGCAATGATACGACCTTCTATGAGGACGGAATCTGCCGCCCGGATAGCGACGGAACCGCCCTCGGGAATGTTCCAGCTTGCGTCCTCGGCGAGCACGAATTCGTTCAGCGCAAGGGAAAAATCCGTGAAGCCGCGTTCGACAAAGCCGAAGCCCTCATTGCCAACGGTCAGATTCTGCTCGAGCGTGGACGATAACAGCGCGAGCTGGCCGCCGCGCGGCAGTTCGTCGAACGGTCGGTTAGCGCCGACGCTGTCACCGGATTCGAGTCGCTGCAGCCGGCCGCGCGTGGTCGTCGCGAGCAGGGTTCCGTTGACGCTGAATTGCGGCGCGATGATCGACAACGAACCGGCGTCCTTCCCTTCCCGATAACCTTGTTCAAAACCCGCTGTCGTGGTTGTTTGCGCGGCGCCGAAACTCGAAAAAACTTCTGTCGTCTCGGGGCCCCACTTCGCATGCGTGAACTCGTTGTCTCCCAACACGGCGTCGTATCGAATCGACGGCGACGCGTCACTGATGTCGATGATGCGACCTTCCTGGATCAGTTTCGTCGATGCGACAAAAGCACCGAGCACGTTCAACGACCCGCCGGACACGTCGAGCAGCGCCCCCTGGGCAATATCAATCCGATCCGCGGCCTGCAGGACGATTTCCCCGCCAGGCGTGGAACGTTCGGCGACAGAACGTCCAACGTTCGACACCGCGGCGTCGACGTTAACGATCGACGGCAATGGCTTGCGCAGATCAAAACGCACGACTTCGCCGAACAACGGGCCATCACGTTGCGTCGGAGAGTCGGCGAGTTCGTTGCGACGCACTTCCTGCTCCGGAAAGTTGCGCGCCACGGACACTTCAATGTTGTCCAGGCCCGAGACGTCGACGCTGGCGCCGCGGTTCATCGTGATCGATCCCTCGACGGAAGATTCGAGATCGGAAAACGCCTTCGCCGTCAGCGTCACCTTGCCGGCCGGGACGTTGATCTTCGCCCCCCCGGCAAGCGTTATGTCCTTCGCGTCAACCGAGACCTGTGACTGGAATGTCGGCTGGCTGTCGATAACCGTGGCGGGATTGTCAACGAGCGGCGTCACCGTGGTGACGCTGTCCGCACCGAAATTCACCTCGCCACCGCGCACCGGGGCGGGTGGAATGAAACGACCGCTGCCCGGCAACACGAACGGGTCGAGGCTCTGGTCCCGCGCCTGCAGCCGGATCGTACCGTTCGCATCCACCGCCGTCGTCGATCGGATCAGGCCATTCTGGTTGACGGTCAGACCGGCCAGGGTCACGTTGCCCCGATCGGCGAGGATCGCCCCGCCGTTCGTCACCTCACCACCCTCGGTCAACGCGATCGCGAGTCCGCGAACATTCGGGTCGTCGTCGACGTAGAGGAATACCTCGTCGTTCTCGGCGGCGAGCAAAGCCTGCCCGCCGCGCCCGGAGACGCTGATTTCTCCGGAGTTTTCAACCTTGCCGCCGATCAGGATGACCCGGCCGTTTTCGCGCGCCGTGATCGAGGCTCCGCGTTTCACGACGACGTCCGCTGCGTCGCCGCCGGACGTATTGCGGAACGCCGGATCGAGGTCGGTTCTGGCAACCCCCGCGATGTCGAGGGATTCACGGGCCTTGTCGGTAATATCCAGGGTGGAGGCGATTAAGGTGTTCACATCGACTTTCGCGCCGCGCTCGAACATCACGCCGTTCTGGTTGATCAGAATGACCTGGCCATTCGCTTTCAGGGCACCGTAAATCCGTGACGGATCGTTCTGAAAAATACGATTGAGCGCAACGGACGAACTGCTCGGCTGATCGAACGTCACCTTGTTGTCGGGACCGATGTTGAACGTTCGCCAGTTGAACGTTTCCCTCTCAAGCGCCTGTTTCACGAACGCCTCGGCGCCATCCACGATATAGCGACTCTTCGATCCCGGCTGCGCCCATGTCACCGTCGCACCGGAGGCGGTGCACGGCGCACAGACCGTCGGCAACTGCGCGTTCCCGGGCGCGGGTGACATCAGGCCTGCCACGATTACGAGCGCACCACCGGCGGCCGTTATGTGGCCTCGCGTGGTTCGCGGCGGCTGCCGGGATTCAACTGTCCGGCGTCGAAGAACTGATTTCATCGTGGTCAAAACTGCTGTGCAAACGAAAAATGGAGCCGCGATTCGCCGCTGCGGATTTCTCCGTTATTGCTCAAGGGGTATGCCCAGTCGATCTTCGAATTGAAGCCTGGCGACGCTTCAAACCGGAAGCCGAGACCAACACTCGACAACATCGTCGTCGAGCCTTGTCCCGGCAACGGTTCCTGTACCCGGCCATAGGCGACGTCGCCGAACATGACGACGCGGGCGACATTGATGAATTCCAGTGGTAGTACGGTGGCGAACGATGGCGATCGGAACTCCAGGCGCCCGCGTATCGCGTCGTCGACGAGCACCTGGGTATCGAGATAACCCCGCACCGAGTAATCACCACCGAGGCTGAACTGTTCATTGCTGACGAGCGCGCCGGAAGCAATCTGACCCGCGAGTTGTACATACAGCTGGCTGCCGAACGGCAGGGTTTGTTCCACCGAGAAATCGTTGCGCAGGAACAGAAAGTTCGGCTTGCCCTGGAAACGCTTGGATTCGAATTCCTTCTCGGTGTTGCCGAGCCCGCGCACGCCGAAGTTCATTTCAAGACTGTAGCGCCACGTTGCCGAATCCGTCAGGCGGAAACCACTGTAACCCGCCACGAGTTTTGTGTAGCTCAACGGCGTTGTAAAACCCGCGCCACCGACGGGGTTTACGGTGTCTTCGAAGTCCTTGTAATCAAGCCCCAAGGTCACGTTGTGATTAAAATCGGCGACGCTCGGCAGCGGCTTGACGACGCGGACCCCGCCGACCCAGCCCTTGCCGAGTGCGCCGACCCCGGCGGTCGAAGTCCCGGTGAGCACGTCGCTGTTCGAGCGCAGGCCATAGAGCACGAAGAGCAGATCGGAATTCTCGGGGCGCAGCAGATACGTACCGGAAAACACCTGCACTTCGTCCGGATCTTGCGGGCTCACCTGGTACGACAAACCAAGACTGTGTTCCTTCTGCCAGAGATTGTCGTAGCGCAGACTCGCCGACAGCCGGGTGCGGCTCGTGTCGCGCGTGTACTGGTCGTTCAGTTCAACGGAACCGTGGAGCGGCAGCTTGTCGTCGACTTTCAATTCGACATCGACCATGCCCGGGGTGCGTCCCGGTCGCAGGACGGGCGTAACGACCCGATCGGGCGTGGCTTTGTTAAGGGCGGAAAGTTCTTCCTGAACCCGCGGCAACTCGGGGGCCTGGCCGGCGCTTAGCGAGGGTACTTTTTCCTTGATCCGGCCGAGTGAAAAATAGCGTGATCCAGTTACGTGCAAACGCTCGATGCGCCCTTCGATCACGCTGAGGCGGACGATCCCTTCATTCACGTCCTGCTCGGGTATGTTCACGAGCACCGTTCCAAATCCTTGCGAGCGGAAAGTGCTTTCGAGCGCTTCGCGCGCGTGCTCAACGTCGTCAATCGTCTTGTCGGGCCCGAGGTGGGGGTAGACGGCGCGTTCAATGTGGCGTGAATCGACGAGTGTGTTGCCTTCGACCTGGATTTCCCAGATATCAAACGAGGGCGTTTCTGCCGCTGGCTGCTCCAGCGCGTGCGCACCGATCGCCAGCACTGCGAACAGGCAGGCAACAGCGGGCTTGAACAAACGGGTCAGAATTCCCATGGATGAATACGAATCGGCATAATCAATGTTCAAGAAGCGAAAACGACGAGAGGACCGACCATAAAATGGCCGGTCCCCGCGAAGTTTTCCGGGGTGTACCCACGGGCCGAACCTGCACCCGCGGGGACCACCGGTTTTACGCAACTGCGTTATCAGTCGGACAGGCTCCCTTTCGGTGCCACCGGACCGAAGCAGCTGTTCTGCTCGTTGTTGGCGAAGTCCGTATGCGTCAGCGGGTTGACCGGGCTCTGAACCACCCCGGCGACTTTGACCACCGGATACGGATTGTTCGCACCCACCGGTCGCGCTGCCCAGCCGGTATCACCAAACGGATGACGGAACTTGCTGTCAGAGTTCAGCGACTGCGCCGCGCCGGGGCCTTGCATCGCCGCGACCATCGTATTGAAGTGGTCCGTCACGTCGGCTTCATTCGCCGGTGCGCCGAGGTAGGTGAAGCCCTGGCTGAGCGCTTCGCCGGTGGGGTTGCCACGACGCTGCATCGTGACTTCGCCGAAATTCGCGTAGTCGCCCGACAGCATGTTGTCGAGGGTCGGTGCGAATCCGTCAACTTTCACGAAGCGGAATGAATGCACGAGGTCGGCATTTTTTTCCACGCTGTGATAGCCAAGCGCCCATTTTCCGGCCGCCGCGGAGTTGTTCAGACAATCCGTCAGGTTGCCGGAGCCGGCGCCGCCTTCAAACGGTGCCGGCACGCAGGCCGCACCCGCAACCTTCGTCAGGCACAGCGGTTGAGCCATCGTTGCACCACCACGGCCGCAGCCGGTGCGCAGGAACGTGATCGCGGTGCGCGCATGCGTACCGGAACCCTGTACGCGGCGGCACAGCTTGATCGTGCCACCCGTGGCATCGGCCCACGGCTGGCCGGCGGAATCGGCGAGCAGGTTGCTCGTGCCATCGGCCGTTGCCAGCAGGCCCCACGACAGCCATTCACCGCGCATGACTGCGCGAACGGAATTCGACGACATGTTCGGCATGCATTTTTCCGTCGCGCCTTCGATATGCGAACCATTCGCAACCGAAGCGTCGCTGGCGGGAAAATCGTACGTACCGGGGATGCCCGGGGTGCCCGCATTCGTCGGGTTACATTCGCTGTACAGCGGATGACCGACAGGGAACTGATCGGCCTGCAGGGCCTGGTACAAACGTTCTGTCACCACGATACCGAAACCGAGGCCGGCGAGCGATTCAATCTGCATCGACGATTCGTTTTCAAAGTTTACGCGTGAACCAACCGGGTCGGCGTCGTTGGATACCGGCGCGAGATCGTCGACGAACGCCGTCGGCTCGACGTCGGAAACACCAATATCGGCAACCGCGAGTTCGAGATTGTCGGTGGTACCGCCGCAATCCTTGTACTCGTTGTACGTGGTGCCGATTGCGGTCACTTTACCGAGGTTGATTGCGGAGCAGGACGCGGACGTGCCGCCGACGAAGAACTCGACGAGCGTCGAGGCGTTATCAACCGGGGACGTACCGTCGCCCGAACCACCGTCGTTCTTGCGCACGAGCACGTTCGCGCCGTTGCTGTCCTGACAAGCTACCTGCCAGTGCTTGGCGGTCTTGTGAATCCAGTAGTCGATCGGCTGGCCGGCGTCGCAAATGTTGTCGATGACGACATCACGCAGGGTTCCGGTCGGGGCCGTGGCGCCGGCGATACGAACCTCGTAGTCCGTGCTGTTGGCGACGTCCGGGTCGTAAGCGAGCGCGGATCCGCTCGCGGCGCAGGCGGCGGCCGCAACAGCGATGGATAAAGCTTTGCGTTTCATTTTAGGAGTGCTCCTTCAATACCTGATTTGATTTGACGCTGCCGGCGCCGCGCCTTGGCGCTGACGCCGGCAGTGATGACTATTGTTATTAGCTGCGAACCGACGATTTGCGTCGGCCGTACCCGAAGAATCCGGCGAGCGCGCTGCCGAACAGCCACACCGCGGCCGGCACTGGCACTGGCACCGGTGCCGCTGCCGTGAACGTGAGGTTGCCGCCGTCGTCGAGGAGGAAACTCCCGAGTTCGGAGACTTCCGCGGTCAGAGAATCGACCGTGAATAAGGAACCCGGCTGTTTCAACAGCAACGCCACGTCGAGCGTCTCACCGACATTGCCGGTAACGTCGATACCAAAGAGGTTGTTGCCATGGAGCGCGGGCTGCCCGTTACCCTGGGTGTTATCCCAGAACCACGTATCCGTACCGATTGCGGTCGCGACACCGTCGTCCGTCAGGCCGCCGTTGCCGACGTTCTGGCTGATGACCCAGCTCGCAACGTTATTCATTCCCGTGCCGAGCGTCGTTCCTGAAGGCAGCGAGCCGACGTTATCGACGGTGGTTGCGGCGCCGACACTCACGACGGTCGTACCGAACACTTCCGTGACGTTCGTGAGTCCGAACACATGCCACTGCCAGCTCGAGTCGATAGTCGCACCAACCGTCGCGTTCGCAATCGTGAACATGCCGCCGGGGTTCGCGCCGGCCCAGGAAGTAAGATCGGTGTACGTCAGATCCGCGCCCGGGTCGCCGGCGCCGGGACTCATGAAGCTGAGGTCCCAGACCAGCGACTGGCTCTTGTCACCTGACACCGCGGCGAGAATCATGTCGCCGGTGCCGAGGCCGCTGTTGATCGTACCGACGTTATCCATCGATACGCCGTTGAGCGCGGACGCGTTCGTCGCAAAACATGCGGCGAGCAGGGTCGACGCTAAAATTGCGGGTTTCTTCAACATAATTTCCTCCATCGAAGGTTTCTATCGAGTAAGCGGTTGATGAGTGCGACCATGCCGTTGGGGAATGCGCGCACAAAATTCATAACTTCGTTGTCCTGCCTGTTCGCAGCCCCCGCAATCCTGGCGCCGTGGCGTCCGTTCATGTTCGTGGGGTCACACTGCTCACAGTGCCGCCGGTCTGGTGGCGTCGAGAGAGGAGTCTGCAATTGCTTGATGTCACCCGTTTGAACGATTCGTGACATTTTCGCGAAACGAAACACACACGTAATACAAGTCATACAGGACGCATGCACGCGCGCGACGGGCGACTTACGGGCCGGTGTTGCCGGCGCCGACACGAGCGGCCAATTTGCGCGCCGTGCGCGCGATGACGTCGTGCCAGTCACCGCGTTCAGCCTGGTGCAACAGCGTCACCGACGGATACCAGGCGCACTTGTCGCCATGTCCGAACCACTTCCAGCTGGTCTCCGCCCGCGGCAGCAACACCCACGTGTCGCGCCCGAGCGCGCCAGCCGCGTGGACGACGGTAGTCTGTACGGAGATGACAAGATCCAGCGCGGCCAGCAAATCGATCGTCTGATCGAAGTCATTCATTGCCGCGGGCCAGTGATGAACCGTAATGCCGTGTGTCTTTTCGAATCGCGCAAGCTCGGCGGCGCAATCCGTGTACTGGACGCTGATCGGGACAACGCCGTCGATGCCGAGCACGGGTAACAGCGCGTCCAGGGGTAGCGAGCGATAACGCGAACCGTTCGTCAGCGTGCCGCCCTGCCAGCTGAACCCGACCTTGAGCCCCGGTCCCAGCGCGGACAGGCGTTCGCGCCAGATTGCCGTGCCACGAGCGTCCGCGCGCAGGTAAGCATCACGGCGCGGGAACGCTGCACGGGACCGGCGCAGTAACTTCGGCAGGCTGCCGGCAAACACGTAGTGGTCGTCGGGGTTGAGCCGGCGCGACAGCCGCACCCATTCGTCATGTGTTTCCTCGGCAGGATGGATCTCGGCGCGCGGAAACGAGCGGGCGAAGATCCTGCCAAGACGCTGGCTGCACTGGATCACGCAATGCCCGCTGTTCGCGATCACCTCATCGAACAGCGACGCGAACATGATCTCGTCGCCGAGGCCCTGCTCACGAAAAACAAACACCCGGCGTGCCGGATCGCGCTTGCCTTCCCACACCTGCGCCTGCAGATGTTCGATCTCGGGCGGCCGTGGTTCCTTCGCGGCCCAACGGTATTCGTAACCCTCCCATCCCGCGGCGAGGTTACCGGCGAGAAGGTAATTGACACCCTCATAGAAGCTGATCCTGCCGAGCACACGCTCGAGACCGAGTTTCCGGCTTGCCGTGCAATGCGGCGCGAGCCGGTGCGCGCGACGGAACGAGCGTCCGGCATCGGCCTGCCGCAGCAACGAGTACAGGGCAATACCACGATGCAACTCGTACACGGCGGAATCCGGGAAACGATCCGCCAGCGCGGCGAACTGCGCCAGCGCGGCCGCCGGGCGCCCCACATTGAACAGCAGGTTGCCGAGATTCAAGGTCGCGGCCACGTTGTCCGCATCCTTGCGCAGGATCGCCTCGTAGCGCGCTATCGCGTCGTCGACGCGACCCGCTTCGCCGAGCGCGATGGCGAGTTTTTCGGCCACGAAGCTGTCGTCGCCCTGCCCCTGCAGCGCCCGTTCCAGGTGTGCTGCGGCCTCGTTCCAGCGCCCGGCATTGAAGTACAGGAGGCCGAGGTTCCTGAGCGCAGGGAGAAATCCCGGTTCGCGCAGCAAGGCGCGCTCGTAGGTGCGGATCGCTTCATCGCGCGAACCGCGGCGTTCCAGTACGTTCGCGAGATTGGCCAGCGCTTCCACGTAGGCGGGCCGGTGTAACAGCGCCGTGCGGTAACAGCGTTCCGCACCGTTGTCGTCCCCGAGCGCACTATGCGCCAGTCCGCGACGCAGCAGCAGCTCCGGCGTGTTGAATCCGCGATTCTGCGCCAGCCTGAAATAGTCGAGCGCACGCGCGTGTTCACCGCAGAGCCGATACGTCTCACCGAGATAGTAGTCGATGTGCGGATCGTCGGGCGCGATGTTTTTTGCCCGGGTGAACGCTTCGATTGCCGCGGCACACGCACCCTGCCTCAGGAGCGCAAGACCGCGGTTCGTTGCCTCGTAACCGGACTCAGCGAGCCCGTGGGGACGATCGATGGCTACCATGTGCAATGCCGCTCAAAACGCTGAACTGACAGCGCTCGCACCGGGTCCGGTCGCGTGACCGATCATTCGGCAAGCAACTCGTAGTCGGCCGCAAGATCGACAATCAGCTCGCGCCATGCCTGCGCCCAACCGCAATCGAGACGCTCCCGGTAGAGCACGGCACGTGGCGCCCAGGGGGTCGACGTCCCCGTTACCATCCACCGCCACTCGCCAGGGTGTTTCACGAACACGCGCGCACGATTACCCAGGCTAGCCATCAGATGCGTATTCGTATTGCTCACACCTACGTACTCGTCAACGATATGAAGCAGCGCCGCCATTCGTTCGAGATCATCATTGAACGAACAAAAATCGTGCACCGTCCGACCGGCGAGTTTTTCGATGTCGGCAATTTCCCCGGGCTCCGGCTCGCGTTGAACGGCGACGACGGGACCGGGCCAGATTTTCAGCAGTTTCGCCACCGCGGCCAGATCAAGTGCCTTGCGGTGCACACCGTCCTCGGCAAGACCGGCGCGCCACGTAATCGCGAGAATCGGACCGGGTTCGAGATCCTCGAGCAGGATCGCCAGTTCCGCGACGTCATCGTCTAGCGGCGTCACCGTGAAAGGCGCCGGTATCGCGCCCGCGCGTGCATGTCCGAGCAACAAGGGAACGTCACCGGACGCGATGATGGCCGCATACTCCGGCTCAACTGCCGATCGTGAACGCAAGCGCACCGCGCTCGCACGCGATTCGAGCAACGGCCGCAGCGTTGGCGAGGGCTCGTATTCGACATCGATCCCACGCGCCGCGAGGACGGCGACGAAGCGCAGGAATAACAATTCATCGCCGACACTCGGCTCCGGCGCGACGAGGACCTTGCGTCCCTCGAGCGTCGCCAGATCGAGCGTCGACGGTAATGGCAATACGCGCTTCGGTTCACGCGGATCGGGATAATAGGACTGACCGAGGTTCGCATGCACACGCGATTCGTACAGACGCCAGCCAGCGGCGAACTCGCCCTCGGCAAGCAGCATCCCGGCAAGCGTGCTGCGGGCCAGCGACGCTTCGCCGCCGGTTTCCACCGCCCGCTCGCAGCTCACCCGCGCCCCGGCACGATCACCCAGGTTCAACTGTTCGCGGGCGAGGTTATACCAGGCGTCCGAGTAACCCGGCAGTTGCGCAAGCGCGAACCGATAGTGTTTCAACGCCAGCTTTGCCGCGCCCGTACGGGCGTGCAAATTGCCAAGATTGTTCTGCGCCTGCGGAAATACCGGGCGTAACTCGAGCGCGCGCCGGTAATGGCGTTGTGCGTGCGCATCGTGGCCGCGCTTGTAGGCCACAACGCCGAGTTCGTTATGAATGTCGGCATTGTCCGGCGAGTGCCGCAAGGCGTTCGTGAAAGCCGCGGCGGCATGCTCAAGGCGGCCCTGTGCGAGCAGCAGACGGCCGAGGAATACGAGTAGCTCCGGCGCTTCCGGGTGCAGCACGAGGGCCTCGTTGAGTGCCAGGATCGCTTCGTCAAGGCGATCGCGATCGGCTGCGATATTCGCTGCGCGAAGCAGGCACTCGAGCGCCAGCGCCCATTCTTCGCGCGCCCGGTACAGGCGACCGAGTTCGTACGCGGCGGCGAACAGATCGGACTGCAGCAGCAGTGCGCTTCTGAAGCACTCGATCGCCTTGTCTTCCTCGAGGCTCCCGTGCATCAGGTAAGCGAGACCGAGATGGTAGTGAACATCGGCTTCGTCTGGACACGCGTCAAGACAGCGTTGCAAGTGCGCGGCCGCGGCGAGGCCATCGTTTTTTTGCAGACAGGCGACACCGGACAGGTAATCCACCCGCGGATCATGCTTGCCGTGTGCATCCAGCGCGTGCAGATCGGCCATGGCGCCGTCTACATCGCCATTTCTCAGCAGCGCGGCGACCTCCACCAGTCCCTTGCGCGCCGTCGCCGAATTGCGTTGCAGGCCATCGTTCGTCGATGTGGTATTCATTTCTGGCTATCCTTTGGCGGTGAGCGCCACAAGGCGCGGCTGCCGACTGGCGACCGTGTTCATGGCGTTGCGGTATTTGAACCAGACGTCCGCGTAGGCAACATTGCGGTATTCTTCGAAGTACGGACCACCGGTGGTGTAATGCAGCAGCGCGATGTCGTCGCACGGCGCGTCGTAGCCGACAAGAAAATTCCACCGCGCCGGCAGCGCGCCGATTTCGTCCTCGGCATCGAGCCACTTGAATTGATGCAGTTCGAGGCCGCTGGCCGAGTTCACCGTGGCAGGATCAAGTGCGCGACAGCGTTCGTTGTTGAACAACATGACGCTCGACCAGTTCTTCTTCGCGTAACGTGTTTGCGGCTGATCGAGAAATTTTTTCGTCTCGACGGGTTCATGATCGTGCTTGACCACCTGCACTGCATACTGCGGGTCACGCAAGGCCCATAACTTCGCGACGTCGTCGAGCATGATCATGTCGCAGTCCATAAACAGCGCCCAACCTGCAAAGTCGCACAGGTAGGGGGTGAGAAAGCGACTGAATGCAAAGTCGGTCGACTGCAGCGGATCCGGTGCCCGCGTGAGGACGCCGCCGAGATGGTCGAGCTGTAACGGCGTGATTGCCACGGGCACGGACGCGTGCGCGATGATGCTCTGGCACAGCGCGTGGTAGGCTGCCGTTTCGCGTGCGTCGAAGCCGATAAATATCCGGATCATTTTACTGCTCACCTTGACTGTTCCGGTCGACCGTTCGGGTCGACCATGCGGGTCGGATTGGCTCGCAGCGTAATCAGCGAATATTACGAAACCATAACATTCCGCCAGGCGCGGACTTTTGTCCTGCAGATGTAATACAACTGCCGCACGGTTGTAATGGCGTTGTTATATTTGCCCGACACCATTACGCCCCGTTGCAATGACTCAACGCAGTAACGACGGGAATCATCGTGCGCAGCCACCGCCCCGGGCCGACGACCGAATCGGCGAGCCCCGATACGAAACGCAGCATTTCACTGCGCATGAACCAGTCCGACTACGACCGCATCCGGAC
The DNA here is from genome assembly GCA_965216305.1 of Gammaproteobacteria bacterium. Taxonomy (GTDB): domain Bacteria; phylum Pseudomonadota; class Gammaproteobacteria; genus UBA11873. The sequence goes on from OZ244144.1 coordinate 4,136,877, forward strand.
GATTGCGAAACGTATGCGCACACGCGAATCGGACGTGTTCCGCTTCCTCCTGCGGCTCGCGCTGGCCCAGGTGGCACCGCTCGATAATGGCCGCAACGCCGGCGCGGAGCTGTTGCCCGCGTTCGTGAATTTTCCGGTAGAGCTTGCGAGCCATTTTGAACTCGACGCCGATCGTATTGCGCGTGTGATCAACCACGGCGCGGACCCGGCCCACCTGGTGGAAGAACAGGATATTGAACTGTTGGCGATGGCCGGCCAGTCGCACCGCTACCTCGCGCTCCGGATCTCCGAACTCACCGGCGAGAACGTCGGAGCCGACGACGTGCTGCCCGCGATGCGACGTTATCTCGAGCGCAAGTATCTGCAACGTCCCGGTGCGCGCTATACGGACGGCGATGCGCGATGAATTCCGCGTTCGCGCTCGACGATCACGGCGACACGGCCGCGCTCGGCTTCGCTGCACTGGCGCTTGCCGTTATCTGTGCGTGGCACTGGATGACCCCGGAAACCGTGCCGACGCTCGCGAACCCGGACGCGAGCGCTGTCCCGCGGACCGGGACGGTGGCGACCACGCCGCCCCCGGACTATCACGAAATTGCGGCCTGGCACCTGTTCGGCGAAGCCACCGAGGAACCGTCCACGTCCACCGCCGCGGTGAGCGTGCCTGATGAACCGGCGGACGCAACACCCGATGAGTTGCCGCCCAGTACCGCGGGTCTGCAAGTGACGGGTATTGTGACTTCCAGTACCGGCGCTGGCGCCCGTGCCGTCATCATGGACAAGGCCGGGCGCCAGAGCGAAAACGCGATTGGCGATCGTCTGCCCGGCAACATCGAACTCTACGCAATCGAACGCGCCCGCGTCGTGATCAGACGCAACGGCGTGCTTGAAGAGATTGCGCTACCGCAACCACCCGAACTCATGCCGTCGCGCCCTGCGCTGGCGCCGGCAAGCACGAACCCGCTGACGTCCACTCCCTAGAACGAACCGACCCCGATCATGATCACAATCACGAACCCGACCGGCGCGCGCACCTGGCTCATCGTGCTCGCCATTAGTGCCACCCTGCTCGCACCGACTGCCATCGCCGCCGAACCGGACCTTGATGCCAACGAAGAACTCACGCTGAACTTCAAGGGCGCGGATATCCATGCGCTGATCGCAACGGTGTCGGAACTGACCGGGCGTAACTTCGTCGTCGATCCGCGAGTGAAAGGCACCGTAACAGTGGTCTCCTCGGCGCCGACGCGCCGCGCCGCGCTGTACGACGTTTTTCTCTCGATCCTGAAGGTGCATGGCTTCACCGCGATTGTCAGCGGCGATGTGACGAAAATCGTGCCGGATGTCAGCGCGAAGATGGAAGCCGGACAGGTCACCGCGAATCCCCTCAACGCGGCGGGCGACGAAATGATCACCGCGGTCGTGCCGCTCGAGTACGTGCAGGCCGTGAACCTCGTCCCCATCCTGCGGCCCTTACTACCACAACAGGCGCATCTCGCGGCCCAGCCCGAAAGCAATATGCTCGTGGTTGCGGATTCCTCGGCGAACGTGGAGCGCCTGTTGCGCGTGGTGCGGCGGCTTGATCGCAAGAACACGCAGGACATCGAACTCATTCGTCTCGAACATGCACAAGCGGAAGATGTACTCGCGCTGATCGAATCGATCGAAGCGGCCAACGGCGCTGCGCCGGAAGTGAAGGGTCGGGCGCAGTTGCCCGTGGTGGCGGATCCACGCACGAACAGTATTCTGCTTGGTGGCGACAGCAAGATCGAAAAGGATCGTCTGCGCCTGCTGATCTCACGCCTCGACACCCCGGTGGTGGGCAACGAGCGGATCGAGGTGATCTACCTGAAGTATGCCACCGCGGCCGAACTCGTTCCTGTCCTGCAAGGGGTTGCAAACGGCGGCGCCGCGAGTGTTGATGGTGCGCGCGCGAAACCGGCGAGGGGCGGCGGCGCAAATCGCGAGGTCAACGTGCAGGCCGACGCGGTAACGAATGCGCTGATCATCCAGGCGCCGCCTGATGTGATGCGAACGCTGAAGGTCGTTACCGGCAAGCTCGATATCCGGCGGGCCCAGGTGCTCGTCGAAGGTGTCATCGCCGAAGTCTCCAGCGCCCACGCCGACGAACTCGGCGTGCAATGGCAAACGAACCTGCCACGCGACGGCATCGTCGCCGGTACGCGCTTCCCGGGCCGGATTGCCGGTGCGATCGACAGCCCGTTCGATCCCACCGATGTCGTCGGCTTTCTCGACGGCCTCACCGTGGGTTACCTCAGCGGTGGCGATCTGCGCACCCTGATCCGGGCGCTGAGTGGCGATCAGTTCACCAACGTGCTGTCGACACCCTCGCTCGTGACGCTCGATAACTCGGAAGCGGAAATCGTCGTTGGCCAGAACGTGCCGTTCATCACAGGGCAATTCACGAACAACGCAACGACCCCGGATAATCCGTTCCAGACCATCGAACGCCAGGACATCGGCATCCTCCTGCGCGTGCGCCCGCAGATCAACGAGGGCGATACAGTCGCACTCGAAATCAGCCAGGAAATCTCGAGCATCGCCGCCGATACCGTGGGCTCCGATCTGATCACGAACAAGCGTTCGATCCTGACGAATGTGCTCGTCGATAATCGCGAAACTGTCGTGCTCGGCGGCTTGATCAGCGACGACCTGCAGGAGAACACGCAGAAGATTCCACTGCTCGGCGATCTGCCGCTGATCGGCGAGCTGTTCAGGAATTCGACCTCCGATCTCGTCAAGCGCAATCTGATGGTGTTCCTCAGACCAACGATTATTCGCGACAAGGCCACTAACGTCGCGCTGAGCGGGCGCCAGTATGAACACATCCGCGGCGTTCAGATCGAACACGAGCAGCGCGGCGGTCGCGCCTTGCTGCATCGCGATGGCCCGACCCTGCCGGCGTTCGACGGCTTGCTCGAATGAGCGTGTCGTTCTCATTCGCGAAACGCAACGGCGTGTTCGTGGAACAGTCGGACGCGGCGCGCGTCGGGGTTGTGTGTCGCCCGGATGCCTCGACGACGGCAATCCTGGAAGCGTGCCGGGTTGCCGGCATCAACGGTGAATTCCGCGAAGTGCCGGCCGACGAATTCGACCGCTTGCTGCAGTCCGTGTACGAATCCGCCGATGGCGCGGAAAACGGCAGGGCCATGGCCGGCCTCGGCGAAGAGCTCGATCTCGATCAGCTCGCCGATCAACTCACCGAGCCGCTCGATCTGCTGGAAAGCGCCGACGACGCGCCGGTGATACGCGTCATCAACGCCGTCCTCGCCGAAGCGATCCGCGAAAACGCGTCGGATATTCACATCGAACCGTTCGAGGGTCTGCTTGTCGTGCGCTTGCGCATCGATGGTGTATTGCGCCGGATCACGGAATTCCCCGCCGCCGCCGCGCCGCTGATCGTCTCACGCATCAAGGTGATGGCGAAGCTCGACATCGCGGAGAAACGTATTCCACAGGACGGCCGTATATCACTGCGCGTGGCGAACCGTCCCGTCGACGTCCGCGTCTCGACGCTGCCCGCGGGCCATGGCGAGCGCGTAGTACTGCGCTTGCTCGACAAGCAGGCGGGACGTCTCCAGCTCGAACAGATCGGCATGGATGTGGAGACCACCGCCCGACTGGACCGCATGATTCACAAGCCGCACGGTATTTTTCTCGTCACGGGCCCGACGGGCTCGGGCAAGACCACCACCTTGTACGCGGCGCTCAGTCGTCTGAACGACAACAGCCGCAATATCATGACGGTGGAAGATCCGATCGAATACTTTCTCGACGGGATTGCCCAGACCCAGGTGAACACGCGCGTTGACATGAGTTTCGCGCGCGGACTGCGGGCAATGCTGCGACAGGATCCGGATGTTGTCATGGTCGGTGAGATCCGCGACCTCGAAACCGCGCAGATCGCGGTACAGGCCAGTCTCACCGGTCACGTCGTGCTCTCGACCCTGCATACGAACAGCGCCACCGGTGTGGTGACGCGCTTGCGCGATATGGGCACGGAACCCTACCTGCTTGCCTCGAGCCTCGTTGGCGCGCTCGCCCAGCGCCTCGTACGCGTGTTGTGCGAGCAGTGCAAACGCGGTCAGTCGATCGACGCCGCAGCGGCGAAGTTTCTCGGCGCGTATGTGGAAGAAGCGAACGGCCGCGTGTTCACAGCAACCGGCTGCCCGGCCTGCAACGGGATCGGCTACCGTGGACGATCGGCAATTTACGAGCTCGTCGAATTCGACCCCGCGATGCGCAGGCTCGTGCACGCCGGTGCGGCGGAACAGGAACTCGAACGTCAGGCGGCGACGCAGGCGCCCGGTCTGCACGAGAGCGGCCAGCGCAAGGTCGCCGCGGGGCTGACGACGATCGAGGAAGTAACGCGCGTCACGCAGTTAGCCTGAGCCGCAACGTTTATGGCCGCGTTCAATTTCATCGCACTGGATCGGGATGGCCGGCAGGTGCGCGGCCTCACGGAAGCCGAATCCGCGAAACTGGCGCGACGCGCCTTGCGCGAACGCGGACTGAACCCTGTCGACGTTGCCGCAAGTCACGCACCCGCCGGCGAGGGTGCGGCACCAGGGCGGCGGCCGCGACGCCTGTCCGGCGACGATCGGATCCTGTTCACCCAGTTACTCGCCACGCTGCTCGACTCGGGACTGCCGCTCGACGACGCCCTCGGCGCAATCGCGAAACAGTCTGCGTCGAAGCAACTCGAAGCACTCGTCCTCGCCTTGCGGGCCCGCGTTCGAGAAGGCTATTCGCTGGAGAAAAGCCTCGGCTTTTTTCCCACCGCGTTTCCGGAAGATTACGCCGCGACGATCGGCGCCGGGGAACAAACACGGTACCTGCCATTGATCCTGCGCCGCATGAGCGACCATCTCGAGCGGCGGCAGGAAATTCAGCAGCGGATCCGGGTGGCCTCGATTTACCCGGCCATACTCGTCGTCGTCTCACTGCTCGTGGTTGGCGGCCTACTGGCGTTCGTCGTGCCCGAAGTGGTGAAAGTTTTCATTAACATGGAGCAGCAGTTGCCACTAATCACGCGTGGTCTCATCGCCGTCAGCGACTTTACGGCGGCTTATGGCGCTTATGGTTTTGCGGTTATTCTGGGAGCCGGCTTTGCCTGGCGCGGCTTGCGGCGGAACCCGCGGGTGCGCGGTGCGATCCACCGCCTGGGCCTGCGGCTCCCGCTGTTCGGTTCGCTCATCCGCAACACGGACGGTGCGCGATTCGCGCGCACCTTGAGCGTGCTGCTGTCATCCGGCGTCAATATGGTGCCGGCGGTGACGATATGTGCACGTTCGGCATCGAACGTGTGTATCCGCGAACTGCTCGAGCGCACCGCGGCGCGGGTACGCGAAGGAGAAAGCCTGAGCACACCGCTGGCCGAAGCCGGTGTATTCCCGCCGCTGCTCGTGCACCTGATCGCAAACGGGGAAACGTCCGGCGAACTCACGAAGATGCTCGACACGGCAGCCGCCGCGCAGGAACGCAGCGTGCAAACCCTGATTGCGGTGATGCTCGGTTTGATCGAACCGCTGCTGATCCTGACCATGGGTGCGGTCGTATTCGTGATCGTGCTCGGAATTCTGCTACCGATCTTCGATATGAACCAGCTGCTCTGACCGGCGGATCCGCACGCGGCTTGCCCGCACGACGGCCGGGCCCATGCAAGCGGACGCCGCCTGTCCCCGCTTGCGCCCGACCACTGGAACCCGTCGCATCGCATTCACGCGCGCCCGGGACTCAGGCAGCGCCGCCCTCGCGCGATAACACGAGGGAAACGTTCACGCTGCCGCTATGTGTGCCAGGATTCGCCGTGAACTGTTCGATATCAAGCCCGTAGTCCGCGTAAAGCGAGGCCAGCCAGGTCATCAGGGCGTCGAATGCTACGCCTTCCAGCACAACGCTGACTTCGTCCCCGGCCGCGGGCGCGAGCCGCTTCACGGCCTCGCCTATCCCCGCCGCCTGTGCGCTCCCATCGATCACCGACAACAGCGTCTCGCGCGGCAACGCCGCACCCGTGCTTGCAGCAGACGCCTGCGCGATTGCGGCCGCCTCGCTCGCAATGACAAGCAGCTGATCGTGCGTGGCAGCCGCGCTTGCGAGCTGCGCCCGGCTGCGTTGCAGGCGCGCCTCGCCAGGTTCGGTCACGAGCATGAAGACACCCGTGGTGACCGCGACGAACAAACCGATCCCGAGCGCCGCGCGCTCGCGTGGTGATTTCGACTCAAGATAAGCATTCATAGCGGTTCCTCCTCGATCTGCAGACGGGCACTGACGCGTTCGGCGCGATTATCCGCGGAGACGATTTCGGCACGCAGGCTGCGCTCCGCGAGGTGCGTGCGGATCTGCTCAAGGCTGGCGATGCCGTCGGTGTCGAGCGTCACGTCGAAGCGACCGCTGTGATACCGGATCGATTTGAGCCGCGTCGGCCCGCCCGGGCCCGCAACGGACGCGCCGAGCGCGTGCAAACCGTCGAGGAAACCCAGTTCCTGCGTACGCCCGGCGGCGAGTTCCGCGAGCAGGCGTTCCGCCTGCACGCGTGGATTGACGATACGTCGCACCTGCGGGAATGCGCGCGAGAAGACATTGTGCGTTTGCTGCTCCACCGCCGCGAGTCGCCGCTCATTCGTGGCCGTCTTGGCGTAGAGGAACGCCGTGTGGACGACGAGCGCGGCGAGCAGCAGCGCCGCAGCGGTCATGAGCTTGCGGGCTTTGCGGGGGTTTCGTACCGTCGCTCCGGGCCTGAACTCCAGTAATGGCCCGGCGTTGAGATTGCCCGCGAGCCATTCGTTGAACGTCGTGGCGGCGATGCGCTGCAGCGGTTCGTCGGGAGCGGTGACGGGGTCGGCATCCGCATGCGCGTAATGCGCAGTTGGCGTTTGCCCCCCGGGATCGGCGTGCGGACGCGCGAGCAGACGCCGCGCAGCTTCACCACCGGCGGTGAACCCTTGCGTGGCGCTCGTCCGCACGACCGTCAGCGTCCCGTCATGCAGTACGCCGCGATGTTCGGGCGCATGCGGCACGGCGAAAACGTACGGGACGAAGCGAACCTCATTGAAGCCGCAGACCGCGAGATCGGCGGCCACGGCGTCGACGAGTGCGCGTGCGATCACCGCTACCGGATAGCCCGCGGCGGTTTCCGCGCCAACGTCGAATAACAGGTTTTCGACATCGTCGGCGAGGCCGTCTTCGAGTGCGTAGGCAACCGCGTTTGCAAGCAGCCGGCGGTTGCGAACGGTGACCGCAACGTCCGTGAGCAATACGTGCGCGGAGCCGAGCAAGACTGTCACCGGCCCGCGGTCCGCGAACGCGGACGCGACGGCTGCAGCACAACCGGCTTGTGGTTCACCGCTACCCGATGCGAACCAGCGATAATCCGGGGTCTCGGCGCTGCCATTGAAGATGAGCACGGTTTCAGTCATGGAAATAACCGTTATGGCGGCTCACGATGCGGGTGTTGCCGTTACGCGCGCGGGCAATCAGCGCGCGTGAGTGCACGATATCGACCCCGCGTTCAAGCGCCGTCGTGGCCGCGAAAAACTCGCTGTCGACATCGATGCCGGTGGGGTCGATGCTCGTCATCGCGAGCATCGGCAGCGCGAGCAGCGCGTCCAGTGAACGGAATGGCTGCACCTTGCGCGCGGCGATAATCAGATCCGCCGTTCGTCGATCGATTTCCGGCGCCAGGCTCATCAGCACTTCCGCCGGCGCGGTATTGATATTGATCGCCGTTTCGCCCGGTAAGACGGTGACGAAAGGCGCGAGCTGCGCATAAACGTCCGGCGTCACCCCGCGGACGAGCAGCAATTCGCTGACATCGCTGAACGGACGGTTAGCCGCGCGATAAGGCGTTTCGAGTTTCAGGTAGTAAGCATCTTCCGCGCCGTTCGGGAAGCGAACTTCGGCATCCGCATCAACCCAGTCGAGGACGGCCTGGGCGATAGGCGCGGCAATCTCGAGACGCTCCAGGAGTAACGAGAAACGCAACTCCCACAGTGCCGCCACAGCGCGCGAAGGTGTCGCTGCGCCATCGGCCGCCCCGGCTTGCGGCGATGGTGTCGCCGCCTGCGTCTGGCCCTCATCGCCCGCCTCTACGCGTGCCGGATTGCTCACGGTCGTCCCGCCCACCGCCGGGTTCGCGGTTTCGGCGACGCCGGCGGACTGCGCGGCCCCGGGTCCGGCGGCCATGGGGTCGACCCGTTCAAGATAGGTTTCGGTGACGCGCGGTGCGCCGGACTGGGCGACGAGTGCTGCAAGTTCGGACGGCCGACCGCGGCCACCGACGAGTTTTGCCACGGACGGATCGAGGACGACGCGGGTTTTTTCGACAAATTCCGGCCCGGCACGCTCGTTCGCGCCGCTATCGCCCGGGACCGCGGCGCTCGGGGTGGGCACGTTTGCTTGCCGGTCTGATGATCGCTCCCCCGCCGCGGAGCGTGACGACGGTACCGAACCAGCCGCGACAGGCCCCGACGCGCCCGCCTCGTCGGGGGCCTGCGAACGAACCACGGCGCGCCCGCCCGACAGGCGCGCGATCTCCGCGAGGTTGTTCAGATTGAAGCGTCGCTGTTCGTCCTGCAGGGAAGCGCTGGCAGCGATATCGTGCGCGCTCGCGGTGTATTCCTGCTCAAGCGGCTGGTCCGCGACCGGATCGAACTCGCCGCTGCGCACCGCATCGCGCAGACTCTCGCGAACTCCCGCCTCTACGCGTGCGACAAGCGCGGCCCGACGGGCCGCGTCGATCTGTGATGAGGTGCGGGCAATTTCGAGTTGCGTTCGCGACGCCATCGCGACGGCCGCGGCGGCCGTCAGCGCGGCGATGACGAGCGCTGTGACGAGCGCGGCGCCCCGCGCGCGACCATACGACGCGGCCATCACGTTCGCGCCTCGAGCAGCAGGATCCGGCGTACCGTGTCGCCGCTGTCAAAACGGATACTCACTTCAACCGCGGCCGGCAAGCTGCTGTGGTTCACCGCGGTCGCGGCCTGCGGCCAGTAATCGAACCATTCCTGGTCGTGGAATCGATAAGCGAGTTCATCCACCCCCTCAAGTACCGTCGTGCGCCGCGGCGCGGTGCCCGGCACGCGGTCGAGGATCGGCCAGACAGCGCGCACAAGCTTGCCGTTGGCGAACGAATAGGTGATCCGCTTCAACCGCATTGCGGGTACGTCGGCGTAATTGTCGTCGACGTAGCGGGTAAACTCGAGCTCGCGGCGGTCGGCGGGCGCCAGCAGCGCGGGTACTGCAGCGCCGAGTTCGTCGCGTACCGGCCGCGGGACCACGTTCGCGATATCCGCTTCCAGCAACAGCAGCGCGGTTTCGATGCGCGCGAGTTCATCGTTCGCCTGCGTGATCTGCGTGCGCGCTGCGAGTGTATTCGCGAGCCCCCCATAGGCCAGGGTTGCAAGCACGGCGAATACCGCGATCGCGACGACGAGTTCGATCAGGGTGAATCCCGCAGCTTGCTCGCGCCGGTGACCAAGCTGGTGCGCGTAAACTTGAGGCGCAACAGCTTCGGGCCCGGGGTCACACGCTACACCCCGGCCCTGTCCTTTTCCCCCGAATCGGGGGCAAGGGTACCTGGGCCATCGAGGTGAGTGTTTCATAATTTGATGCACGTACTCAGTTTTCGTAAATCCAGGTGTTGTAAGCAGCGAGTTGCTCGGCGTCATTCGACACCGTGATCGATACCGCGGTGACACCGTCGGTCGTTTTTTCAAGGTGTGCGGCAGCTTCGAAGCGGTAGCCGAGCATCGTTTCCTCGAACGTCGCGAGCGCTTCGCGCGTCTCGGGCTCGGCAAGTTCCAGGTTCGCCGCGACATTGCGCGCCACCCAGTGCGCCGTGATCGTACGCTCGAGGTGATGCGTGCTGCGCGCACTCGCGCTCGCGATACCCAGTGCCCCGCCGAGCGCAAGCGACACCACCGCGAGCGCGACGACCACTTCGAGCAGGGTAAATCCAGCGGCTGCGCGGGTCATGGTACGCGCACGAAATGCCCGACGGTGGTGGCTGTGTACCGAACCGTGTCGCCGCTCGTAGCGTCCGTCATGCTGAATCCGTCCGCGTTCACCTCACCACTCGGCAATAACACGATCCGGTTCGCGGCGTTGCCTGCGACCGCATCGCTGACGAGTTCGAGTCGCATCGACGGCGGTAGTTTGTACGCGGGCGCGAGCCCGGCAAACGACGTCGGCTTCCATTCGCCACGACGCAATTCGCGCAAGCGGTACTGCGCGGGGCCGACATCAACCGCGTGCGGGATACCGCGGACGATCGCCTGTTCCGACATCAAATCGATCGCGGCGGCGAAGCGCGCCGCCTCCGTCTCGAGCTGCCGCTTGCCGCCCGGCGCACGAATTACCGCAAGGCTCGACACGACCCCGAGGATCACGATCACCAGCATGATTTCGATCAGGGTGAAACCATGGGCACGTGGGCGACGCAAATGCATAGCTAGTGATCGAGCGCCCAGTTGCCGATGTCCGCATCGATACCCTCACCACCCAGTGCGCCGTCCGCGCCGTGCGAGTAGAGATCGAAAGCGCCGTGCTCACCAGGCTGAAGGTAGAGATACTCGCCGCCCCAGGGATCCCGCGGCAGCTGATCGAGATAACCATCGCTTTTCCAGCGCGCACCTTCGGCGAGGTCCGATGGTCGTTCGACGAGCGCCGCGAGGCCCTGATCCGTCGACGGGTAGCGAAAATTATCAAGCTTGTACAGGTCGAGCGCGGAACCGATAGCACGCAGATCCTGTTGCGCCTTGAGCGCGCGGGCTTCGTCCGGCCGACTCATGACCCGGGGCACGACGACGCCCGCGAGTATGCCGAGGATGACAACGACAACCATGACTTCGATCAGGGTGAATCCGGACTCCGGTTTGCGCATGCGAGGTTTCTCTGACGATCGGGAAACGCGAGTTTATTACGCCCGTTGTTGCACGATTATGACAATCCACGCGAATGCAGCGACCCGGCCTGCATCTGCACGGCCAGAAACGCCGTCAGAACGCGCAATATCGGGCCGGATCGCCGATGTGCCGGTGGGGTGCTCATCGCGCACGTGTCATCGCGGTGTCGCGCAGCCGTCATGTTCGCTGATTACGCTGTTTCGCGGCCGGGCACCAGTGGACCCGGCTGCGATCGATCCCAGCACATATGGAGTAAGCAATGACAACATCACCCGCATCCGGCCGTCTCGCCACGCTCATCGCCGGCGTCGCGACGGCCTGCCTCATCGCACCGCCGCTCGCGCAGGCCAATATTAATTTCACCCGTCTAGACGCCTACTCGGGCCTGGCCGGTAACGGCGAGATTCTCGGTTACTCGAGTCTCGACCATACGGTGGCAAGTACGTTCGGATCGACCGGCGTCGAGCTGCTAACCCTGAATGCCACTGGTCAGCTGAGCAGTCGCGGCGTGATCGACGTCTCCGGCGCTTTCTCCGGCATCGGTGACACACTTGCGAGCGCAAGTTCCGTTGCACTCGACCCGCTCGGCCGCGGTTTCGGCGTTGTATCGTTGATTCCGACATTGAACGGCACGAACACCGGCAAGCTCGGGCTGTTCGATTTTCGCGCCGGGAGTTTCGCCAGTCTCAACGTGCTCGATGTCGGTTTTCACCCGGACAGCGTGAGTTTTTCCGCCGATGGCTCGCGCATCTTCGTTGCCAACGAAGGGGAATTCACGAGCGGCGGCGCGACGGATGCACCCGGTTCGCTCAGCGTGGTGGACCTGTCGAGCGTCGGGTTCGGCACGTTTTCAACCGACCTCGCCGCGCTGACAAATACGGCCGTGAAAACCTACGATTTCAGCGCGATGAACCTCGCCGGCGGAGTTGCGCTCGACGGTCTGCGCTACAACGACATCTCCGCCGGCGCGCTCGCGAATCCCGCACGTCATATCGAGCCGGAGTTCGTCACTTCGAGCGGTAATGAGGTCTTTGTAACACTGCAGGAGAACAGTGGCCTCGCCGTGTTCGATCTGACCACCGAGAAATGGGAACGCGTGATGGCGCTCGCGCCGATCGCGCAAGTGATCGATGCGTCCGACCGCGACAGCGGCATCGAAATCAACGACCTCGTTAAAGGGACGCCAATGCCGGATGCCCTCGCGGTGTACGAAACGGGCGGCAAAACCTACGCGGTGACAGCGAACGAAGGTGATTTCCGCATCGACGACGCGGATCGGATCCGGATCAAGGACATCGACCGCGCGGACATCGATGATGCAACGGAAGCCGCGCTTGACGCGATCTACGGCGATTTTCAGGATGATGACGCGCTCGGGCGCCTGCGGGTATCGCTGTCCGACGGTGACACCGACGGCGACGGTGACTTCGATGAGTTCATTATGCCGGGAACCCGTTCATTGTCGATCTGGGATACCGCAACCGGCACGCTGGTCGGGGATACCGGTTCGCTGGAAACCGTCCTCGCGGCGCTGGACCCTGCAAAGCACAACATCGACGATGGTCTGCTCAGTGAATTCGACGCCCGTTCAGACGACAAGGGGCCGGAACCGGAATCCGTCACGCTTGCGGAAATCGATGGCCGCGTGATCGCATTCCTCGGGCTCGAGCGCCAGAACGGCGTACTCGCGCTCGATATCACGGACCCGACGAACATCACGGTCGACGACATTACCGACCCGGCGTTCGCCGGCTACTTCAACGAGCTCGGTGAGTTCGCGTTCTACGCCCCGGAGTCGATGTTCTACATTGCCGGCAGTGAAAGTCCGACCGGCGGCGATATTCTGCTCGTCGGGTTTGAAAACGCGGACGGCGGGATCGCTGTGTACAGCGCGAGCGTCGTGCCGGTACCGGCCGCGGTGTGGATGTTTTTGTCGGGACTCGGGGTGATGGTGTCGCGGCATCGCCGCCGCGCCTGAAGCTGGCTGGCTGGCTGGCGGGCGGAAGCGGCTGTTTCCGCCCGCTGATCGACGCTTCGCCGCTGCCGTCGGCCGGCGCGCGCTCAGCGCACGGCGCGGATCGGCGGCGGTGATTGCTCCTGGTCCACGACCCCGCGCGGTCGATCACCGCCAACGGTGACGCGGTGCATGCGACGATATTCCGGATAGTAATCGCCCGTTGCATAGTGCTGCGTCGCGCGATTGTCCCAAATCGCGACATCGTCTTCACACCATTTGAAGCGTACCTGGAAATCCGGTTGCAGCAGGTGTTTGAACAGCATCTCGAGGATCGCATCGGATTCATTTTTCGACAGCTCGATGATCCGGCTCGTGAATGTCGGATTCACATAAAGCAGGCGTTTGCCGGTGACCGGATGCACAACCACAAGCGGATGCCGCACCGGTGGCGTCTCCTCACGTGCCTTTGCGATGCGCGCCGCGCCGTCGGGTTTCTTGAGCAGGTAGTTGCCGTAGGCCTGCAGGAAATCATGTTCACAATGCAAACCGTCGAGCATGTCGCGCACCGGCTCCGACAGCGTGTCGTACGCGGCATAAGCGCTCAGCCATAAGGTATCGCCGCCGGTCGGCGGGATATGCCGCGCGTGCAGCACCGAGGCCATCGAAGGCTCCGGGCGGTAAGTCACATCCGAATGCCACGAGTCGCTGATTGGCGGACGCTCGCGATCGTGTTCAAGCACGGAAACTTCCGGGTGCCCTTCCAGCGGTGCGAACACCTCATGAACTTCCATCTCACCGATCCGGCTCGCGAGCGCCATGTGCGCCTGGGGCGTGAGTGTCTGCTCATGGAAAAACAGCACGAGGTGTTCGTGGAGTGCCGCTTTGATTTCGGCGAACGTCGAATCGTCGATGTTGCCAAGGTCGACCCCGTCGACGTCGGCACCGATGGCCACGGTGCGGGGTGATACTTTGATCTGGCGATACTGCATGGTGGGTTACCTCCCGATGCGCGGGGTCACGTGTGGATGTGTTCGAGTTCCTGACCTTTCGTCTCACTGACCGTTAGCAGGATTATAGGCAAACAAATGAAGGGGATCAGGCTCATCAATGCAACCGCCTGGCCCACCGAGCCGAGCAGGCCGGACAATGCACCGACAATTGCCGGTGCTAGCGCCATCCCGGTACGACCGATCAGATTGTTCACCACCGCATTCGCGGTGCCGCGAATCTCGGTGGGAAATATTTCGCTCGTGATTGTCGCCGCAATCGGCCATACCGCGTGCATGCCGAGCACGACCACGTAAGCGGCGGTAATGACCGGCACCGACTCGGCGGAAAAGCAGATATAGGCCGCAATCGCCCCGATACTGAAATACAGTGTTGCGGTGAGGCGCCGGCCGGCGAAATCGAGCATGGGCCCGGCCGTCACGTAACCGATGATCGCAAGCGAATACCCCAGCGTAAGCGCATAGCTGACGGCCGCCGGTTCCCAACCCCGTTCGTTCGTGACGTAGTAGGAAAAGAAAAACATGCAGCTCGAGCTCCATGCGTTCACCGTGAACCAGATCGTGGCGCCGGCCAGGGTGCGGCGACGGTAGCGTGCGCGGAAGACCTCTTTCATCGTAAGGAAGCTGGCAACAAGCGAAACCCCGGATTCAGCCGCACCGCCGGTGCGGAAACGACGCGTTTCGCGCAGCCTCGACCAGTAGAATATGAGCACCGGCGCGACCGAGGCCCCGATGATATACAGCATGCGCCAGCCGAGTTCCGTATCGACGACATACGGGAATATCGCGGAGCCGAGAATGCCACCGCACAGGCTCAGTGCGAACATGAGCGTCACCGCGGCGCCGCGATACTTCGCCGGCATTTCCTCCGTCAGGATGATCGCGCCCACCCCGATTTCCGTCACCATGAACATGCGCGCGATGAACTGGTAGGCAACGAAGTCGTACAAGCCGACGGAGAACGCGCTGAGCAAGGTGAAGATCGTGTAGCCCGCGACCGCGGCGAGAAACACGCGGCGACGGCCGAAGCGATCCGCGAGCCGCACCGGGATAAACGCGAGTATGGTGCCAACGTTGATCAGGCCCACCGCGTTGCCGAGCGTTTTCGAATCCGCGCCGAAATCCGTACCGAGGTACGGCAGCGCGAGATTGATGATCAGCAGATCGTAGCCCTCGAACAGGGTGACGAAACAGACGAAGGCAAGAAGTCCCAGCAAATAGGACTTCTCATACGGCGCGACCACGGCCGCGGTGGCCACGTTGGACATGTTTTTTTTCTGCCGTTACTGCTTCGGCGCAAAGCGCTCCCAGGCACGGGCCGGCTCCGGCACCGTCGGGAGTTTGCCGTCGGTATTCACCGGCAGCTTGCCGCCGCTCTCGAACGCGACGTGATCGCCAAAATACATGACGTGCTGGTCGTATTTTTTAACCTCATCGGGGGTCAGCGTAATCGATGCCGAGTCGAGCAGGGTATGTTCGTGTTTCGCCGTCCATTCGGCGGCGGACAGCAGGCCGTAAGCCTCGGGAATGTTTACACCTTTGACGAAGTAATGGCCCGGGATCACGATGTTTGCCCTGGATTTTTTCATCACGACGTCCGCCCAGGCCTGGCTCAGGATATGGCCATCGTCGCTGATCGCGAGGATCGCGATATCGATGTCGCCGATCATGTCCCACACGTGGTCCGGCGGGTTCTGGCGATTATCGCCCCAGTGCAGGATACGCAGCCCGCCGGTTTCAATGACGTACATGCTGTTGTCCCATTGCAGGGTTTCGTTCGGCGGACACGGATCCTTGTCGATGAAATTGATCACGAGCTCGCGATAAGGAATTTCGCCCTGTGTCTCGCACACGTGCTTCTCGGCGATCCCCGTGATCTTCACATCCGCGAGTTTGAACTTGCCGGCCATGCGCTCGAGAATCATATCGGCTTCGAGACGGTCAACACCGTCGTGATCGAAATGCGCATGCGTCACGAGACCAATGTCCGTGCGTACCATAGGCATGTCGCGAACATACCAGGGCGGGAACATGCCGGTGATGTCGTTGCGCCACGGATCGATGAACATCTTCACCCCCCGGGGGGAGACGATTTCGAACGCGATATTGCCGTAGAACGTGATCTTCACCTCGCCCTTGTCTTCGTGCAGGCCACCGTACACCTGCGCCGCGATCGTGCGGTCGTTGTTGTGTTCCTGCAGTTGCGCGCTGCCACCATGCCCGCCGTGCGCCGCGGCATTCGAGCCTGCGAACGCCGCGAACAACAGTATCAGGACAGTCCGGTATGTGTTTCCCATGGTTTTCATCCCGTTTTTTTTCGTTCTAAGGGTGTGCCGCTCGACCGACGTCCGGGCGCGGATCGGGTATGAAACCGTTCCGGTTCGGCATCTGTACGGCCGGCAGACTCACCCGGTCCATGACGGCATCATCCGCGATGATCCCGTTCGCGTTCAGCAGGTACGCACACAGGGCGTAAACCTCATCCGGGGTGAGCGATCCCGGTGCAAAGAACGGCATTGCCCGTGCGATGTAATCGTACACGGTGGTCGGATAAGCCCAGTAGCTGCCAATCGTCAACAGTGGCTCCGGCCCGGCGAGCGTCCCCTGACCGCCGACGAGCACCGGATCCGGTCCTTCACGCGCACTCGCGCCATGACACATGGCGCAACGCTCGGCGTACAGTTTCGCCCCGGCGGCAACGGAACCGCTGCCCGCAGGCAGCTCTTCGCCGTCGGGCCCGATCGCGATATCGAGCGCTTCGATCGTCGCTGCGGCCGGTGTTTCGCCAAATCCGTAACGCGCCGCGGGCTCGCCGTGAACCGTTGCTGCGAAACCTGCAAGCACGCCAAACAGTAGCATTACCGGTGTCGAAGGACTACACATTTCTGATAATTCCATCAGTTCCAACGCGCCAGCGCTGGATCGCGTTGTAATGGTAGAAAGAATGTGGCCCGCGCGCCGCCACGAGTTCCGCGCGCGTCGGCTGGCGGTAGCCGGTCTCGTCGCTTGCGCGACTGAGCAATTCCGTCGCTTCGCCGCGCCATTCCCACGGCAGGGTGAAGCGGGTGTGGCACACCGGCAGTACCGGCCCGTGCAGCTTTGCGTCGTGCCACGTGCTGCCGCCATCCGTACTGACTTCTACCCGGGTGATACGCCCGCGTCCCGACCAGGCAAGGCCGCGGATTTCGTGGAAGCCGTGGCCGGCGAGACGCTGTCCCGCCGACGGCGAGGTGATCACGGATTTCGCTTCCATCACGAACGTGAACTCGCGTGCGCGGCCGTCGGGCATCAAATCGGTGTATTTCGAGGTTTCCTCGCGCGTGTAATACGGCGTCGTCGTGAGCTTGAGGCGGCGCAACCATTTCACGCTGATGCTGCCCTCGAAACCCGGTACGACCAGTCGCACCGGGTAGCCCTGCTCCGGTCGCAAGGCTTCACCGTTCTGGCCCGTGGCCAGCAGCACATCGTCGAGACATTTCGCGAGCGGGATGCTGCGCGTCATCGCCGCGCCGTCCGCACCTTCGGCGACTACCCACTGCGCATCTGCCTGCACACCCGCTTCGGCGAGCACGGTTTTCAGTAACACCCCGCTCCACTGCGAACACGACGTGAGCCCGTGGGTCTGCTGCACATCTTCGCCGCCGGGCCCGTGCCACTCACGATAGCTGTTGCCGGAACATTCGATAAAGCAAATCCGGTTCGTCACCGGGAAACGCTTTAAATCCGCGAGCGAGAACGTCAGGGGCCGATCGACCTGGCCGTGCAGCAGCAATTCGTGCGTGGCGGGGTCGATATCCGGTACCCCGGCGTGGTGACGTTCGTAATGCAATGCCGAGGGCGTGATGATGCCGTCGAGATCGCCGAGCGGCGTCCACGACGCTGTGCTGGTGGGAAAGCGCGACGGCGTAATCCAGCGCTTGATGGTTTCGAAGCGTGAACGCGAACCATAACCGCTGTTAGGCGCGCCCTGTGATTTCGTCGTCTCCGCGACGGCCAGCCCGATTGGCGCTGCCGCCCCGCACAGCGCCGCGAGTGCGTTGCGCGTGCGCGTGAGAAATCCGCGGCGGTGTGTTTCCGTCATGCGTACCCCTTTACCTGCCCGATTTTTTTCGGGCTGCACCATAACGTGAGCGACGACGTGACGTCGAGCATTGCGTGCTGCGCCGAACCGCGCGCATCCGCGCAATCCGGCATGGACCGAAAATCCCCGCGGCCGTCGTTGGCGTGCGCGATCTCCCGTGCCCGCGATCAGCGCTGACATGCGATGATTGCGCGGCCCCGGCCAAGCCAGACGCTGTACATGACCGGCTTGGTCAGCGCCGGCGGCTCACCCCAGGTGTGTTTCCACGATTGCTGCAACAACGTTGCGGCAACAGGCCGGGTGAGCACAATTTCCGGGTAAACTTTTCGCCTACCCGCGGCGCAACGACGCTCGACACACAGGACAATAAACCATGTCAGAACTTATCCTGCATCATTACGACGAGGCGCCCTTCGCCCACAAAATTCGCCTCGTCTGCGGCATCAAGCAACTGCGTTGGCAATCGGTGATTCAACCTTCGGCGATGCCGAAACCGAACCTGCTCCCCTTGACCGGCGGCTATCGGCGCACACCAGTGTTGCAGATTGGCGCTGACATTTACTGCGACACGCAGTTAATCGCGGCCCTGCTCGAGCGTATGCATCCGCAACCGACGATCTTCCCGGACGGTAACCCGGGTCTCGGTATGGCGCTCGGTAGTTGGGCGAATGGCCCGTATGTGGTTGCCTCGGTCGCGATCTGCATGGGTACCGATGATCCGTTTCCGGACAATCTGAATCTTCCCGCGCATTTTTTCGACGATCGCAAAGCCATGTGGCAGACCCAGTTCAATGCCGACACGCTCGGTCCGCGACTTGCCGGCTATCGCGCACAACTCGCCGCGCATACCGAGTTCATCGTGCAGCAGCTTGCCGACGGTCGACCGTTCCTGACCGGCGAGAAACCGGGCTGGGTCGACATCCACGCGATGTGGGATCCGTGGTTCCTGTTTCGCTTCGCGCCACTCGAGGCGGAGCGCGCCTACGCGCACCTGCCGCAGATCGCGCAATGGGTGGAACGTCTCGATCGCGTCGGCGAAGGCGAGCGCAGCGAAATGGATCCGGCCGTCGCGCTCGATATCGCGCAGGCGGCCGAACCATTACCCGGCACCGGCATCGCCGCGCACGATCCCATCGACATCGAAGCCGGCACGCAAGTGTGTATCTCGCCAACTGACTATGCCGAGGCGGCGATCACGGGCACGCTCGTCGGTACGACCGTGTCGAGTGTGACGATCCGACGTCACGACCCGCGGGTGGGTGACGTCGGCGTGCACTTTCCGAAAATCGGTTACGCGATAACGCCGCAGTAGCGCGTATGTGCCGTCGGCGCGATCAGGTGTGATCGCGTTGCGCGGCTTTCAGCTCGATGCGGCGCCGGTGCAGCACCGGTTCCGTGTAGCCGTTCGGATGATGGACGCCGCCAAACACGAGTTCGCACGCCGCCTGGAACGCGATCGACTCGTCGAAGTTCGGCGCCATCGGTTCGTAATCCGGGTCGCCCGCGTTCTGGCGGTCGACCACTTCGGCCATGCGCTTGAGCGTCTCCAGCACATGCGTGCGGCGCACGTAATCGTGGCGCAACCAGTTCGCGACGTGCTGCGAGGAAATGCGCAACGTTGCGCGGTCTTCCATCAGGCCGACGTCATTAATGTCCGGCACTTTGGAACAACCGATGCCCATTTCGATCCAGCGCACCACATAGCCGAGGATCCCCTGGCAATTGTTGTCGAGTTCCGCCTGGATCTCTTCGTCGGTGAGTTGTTGTTCGCCGAGCAGGGGGATAGTGAGGATATCGTCGAGGCTCGCGCGGCGGCGATGTTTCAGCGCATCCTGCCGCTCGCTGACGAGGAGCTTGTGATAGTGCGTCGCGTGCAGCGTCGCGGCCGTCGGCGACGGCACCCAGGCCGTGCTCGCGCCGGCTTCGAGGTGTTCGAGCTTGCTGTCGAGCATGGCTTGCATCAGATCGGGTTTTGGCCACATGCCCTTGCCGATCTGGGCGATGCCCTGCAGCCCGCAGGCGAGACCGACATCGACGTTCCAGTCTTCGTAAGCCGTGATCCAGTTTTCCTGGCGCATGTCCGCCTTGCGCACCATGACGCCGGCTTCCATCGAGGTATGGATTTCATCGCCGGTGCGATCGAGAAAGCCGGTGTTAATGAAGATCAGCCGTTCCTTCGCCGCCCGGATACATTCTTTCAGGTTCACCGTGGTGCGTCGCTCTTCGTCCATGATGCCGACTTTCAGCGTATTGCGCGGCAGTTTCAGTACGTCTTCGACGATCGCAAACAATTCGCACGTGAACTCGACTTCTTCCGGTCCGTGCATTTTCGGTTTCACAATGTACATCGAGCCGCAACGCGAGTTGCGCAACTGGTTGAGACGCTTCAGATCGTAAAGCGCGATCGTGGCCGTAATCACGGTATCGAGAATACCTTCCGGGACTTCCTGTTCCTTCCACAGGACCGCATCGGTCGTCATCAGGTGGCCGACGTTGCGCACGAGCAGCATCGAACGGCCGTGCAGGGAAAACGGTTTTCCCGCGGGATCGAGGAAATGCCGATCCGGGGCGAGCGTTCGCGTCACGGTCTTGCTGCCTTTCGTGAACGTTTCGCTCAAATTTCCGCGCATCAGTCCGAGCCAGTTGCGATACACCTCGGCCTTGTCTTCCCCGTCCGCGGCGGCGACGGAATCCTCGCAGTCCTGAATCGTGGTGACGGCAGACTCGAGGATGATGTCTTTTACGTTCGCGAGATCGACCGCACCGATCGGGTGGCTCGGATCGATCTGGATGATCGCGTGCAGATTGTTGTTCTTCAGCAGGATTTCCGAGGGCGCATCGACGCGGCCGTTGTAGCCCGCTAACTTGTCCGGCGTTACCAGCGACGTGCTCGAGCCGTCACTCAGCGTTACCTTGAGATTACCCTGGTCGACGCAATAATCCGTCGCATCCGCATGCGAGCCGTCGGCGAGTGGTGCGATCTCGTCGAGGAATTTGCGGCCGAAGGCAATAACCCGTGCCCCACGCGCCGGATTGTAGGGACCATCCCGCGTGGCGCCATCGTCCTCGGGAATGCTGTCGGTACCGTACAGGGCGTCGTAAAGCGATCCCCAGCGCGCGTTCGTCGCATTCAGCGCGTAGCGCGCGTTCTTCACCGGCACGACGAGCTGCGGCCCGGCGATCGTTGCAATCTCCTCGTCCACGTTCTCCGTCGTAATATGGAATTCCGGGCCTTCAGGCAGCAGGTAGCCGATTTTTTGCAGGAATTTCTTGTAGGCCACCGGATCATGCGGGGCGTCGCAGCGCGCCTGGTGCCACGTATTGATCTCGGCCTGGAGCTGATAGCGTCGTAACAGCAGGATGTTGTTCTTCGGCGCCATTTCCGTGATTACGTCTTCGAGTCGTTGCCAGAACGACGACGCCTCCATGCCGAGGTCCGGCAACATCTCTTTCGTGACGAGGTCGTAAATGGGCTTACACACCGCGATGCTCGTATTCGGGATCGCCTTATGCGTCTGGCCGTAGATGATTCCTGATTTCATGTCTGTACTCTTGATCTAGTGCGATGGCGCCCGAACGAGCGCCGAATGGAACGCGCATGATATATAAATCCGCGCAATTCGCGTAGTTGCATCGACACATCGGCCGCGCCGCGAGCGCTGATTCGCGTGTCATGGCGGCGCAAGGGCGCGCTAACCGGGCGTTTTTGCCCGCTCGCACTTCCCGCGACTTCCCGTGCGCGCACCGCGGTCACTCACCCCGGATGATTCTCAGGTCGCGCGACCACGCTCGGCCAACCACAGTAGTGCCCCCGGGATACTGATAATCAGCAGGCAGATCCCGAACGACAATCCGAGCGCGACCGCGGCGGCGTTCGGCACTCCGAAAAGGCCGAGCGCCGTGATCAACACGGCTTCACGGACACCCCAGCCGGCCACCGTGATCGGCAGCATGGACAACAGGAATACGGTGGGAAACACCGTTACGGCCTGGATCAGCGTCAGCGGCACCTGCAAGGCAAGCGCCAGCAGGAAAAACATCAGCGTGAGCAAGCCGTGGCCGGCAACGCCGGCCAGCATGACGGCGGCGAAATCCACCGGCTTTGCGCACAGGGTTTGCAAATGCCCGATCCCCTGCGCGAGTTGCGACAGCAACGGTCCCCGTTGCCGGCGCGCGAGTTCGCGCGCGAGCACGAGTGCAACGACGATGGCGATGACGACGGTGGCGATAACGCCCCAGATCGCAACCCTGGCCGCGCCGTCGGCGAGATAATTCACGAGCTCGAGCTGCGTCACTGCGACGAGCAGGGCAAGCGCGAGTGCACCGATGAGGCGGTCCGTCGCGACGCAGCCAATTGCATCGCTGAGCGCGATCTGTCTGCGCGCGAGACTCCAGATCCGATACGCATCGCCACCAAACGTTGAGGGTAGCCCCTGGTTGAAGAAATGCGCTTCGGCAGTTACCCGCAGCGCCGGCGCGAAAGGCAGGGCAATACCGTTGACGCGGGCGATCCGCTGCCAGCGCCACGCACCCACAACGAGGTCGACGGCGCCGATTGCGGCGGCGAACAGCGCGTAGCCGGGATCCAGATCACGCAACAGCGCGACGGCGGCCGGCCCATCGAAGCCGATATAAATGACGGCGAGGACGAGCGCCGAAATCGCGAGTTTTATCCACGCTTTCACGGACGCTCTAGCGGCGCGAGCGAACAAACGTTGAGGCGCCGGCCTGCGACGCCGACCAACGCACAGCGCGGGCAATGGCGGCCGCGCTCAGTTGATGTCGCCGTCCCGATCTTGCCAGTAGGGCGCACGCAAATCGCGTTTCAGTACTTTCATCGCGCCAGACAGGGGCAAGGGTTCGCTGCGGAACTCGACGGATTTCGGCACTTTATAGCCGGCGATGCTTTCGCGCGCGTGCGCGATGATCGCGTCTTCATGCAGTTGCGTGTCCGGCAGCGGGACAACGACGGCATGCACAGCTTCGCCCCAAACCTCGTGCGGGATCCCGATCACGGCCACCTGCGCCACGCCCGGATGACTCGCGATTGCGTTCTCAACCTCACTCGAATAGATATTCTCGGCGCCGGAAATAATCATGTCCTTGACCCGATCGACGAGGAACAGGTAGCCGTCTGCGTCGAGATAACCGGCGTCGCCGGTGTGGTACCAGCCGCCCCGGAACGCTTCGGCAGTCGCCTCCGGCTTGTTCCAGTATTCGCGCATGTAATTACCGCCCTGCGCGCACACTTCACCGCGTTCGCCGGTGGCCAGTGCGTTGCCGTCGGCATCACGGATCGACAATCTCACCCCCGGCACCGGCCGCCCGACCGAGCGCATCGCGGCGCCGCCCGCGCGATGCTCTTCAGCGCCGAGCAGGGTCAGGACGGACGAAGATTCTGTCATGCCGTAGCCCTGCAAAATATCGATCCCGGGAAACAGATCGCGCACCCGGTCGAGCAGCGGCCCCGGCATCGGCGAGGCGCCGTAGAGCAGCGTGCGTAAACTCTGCAAGGCCGCGGGATCGAAATCCGGATGATTCAACATCATGCCGATCATCGTTGGCACCATCGCGGTCTGGGTTACCCCGTGCGCGGCGATCAGCTTCATCGCCGCGACCGGTTCGAACGCAGGCATCAGCACGAGCGTGCCGCCCGACGGCGGCAGCGCGACGATATACAGCATCGAGGCGGCGTGGAAGATCGGCGTCTGTACGAGCGCAACCTCGTCCCTGAACGGTGGCAATGCCATTTGCACGTGATAACTGTTCAGTAACTCCGCGCGCTGTTCGAGCAACACGCCTTTCGGCAAGCCGGTGGTTCCGCCGGTATACATCAACACGACCGGATCGGTTTCTTCCGGTTCGTCCGGCACGACAACTTGGCTGGCGCTGAGCAGGTCTTCGTAGCGCAGGTCGTGCGGTACATCGCCATCACCGATCAGGATCGTCTGCCGGATCGTCGAGGCGCCGCCGGCGGCTTCCATTGCCGCGTGAAACAACGGCGCGAAATGGGCGTCGACGAACGCGATTTCGGTACCGGAATCACGCACGATGTATTCGAGTTCCTTGCCCGCGAGACGCAGATTCAACGGGTTGATCACACCCGCGCCAAGATAGGCCGCGTGATAGAGCTCGAGGTATTGATGGCACGTGGCGGCCATCACCGCGAAGCGATCGGCGCGCTGCACGCCGAGCGTGTGCCTGAGCCCGTTCGCCGCGCGCATGACGCGCTCGCCGTGGGCGGCGAACGTTGCCCGGTAGGTGCCGTCGATGACCGCGGTTTTCGTTGCGTAGCGTTCGAGCGCCGGCAGGAAATGTCGATGGAATATGAGTTCTTTCATCGTCTTGGAGCTCCGCTGCTTCCCGTTCGCGCTGCACCGTCGATTTGAAACCCGCGTGTTCGCGCCGCCGCCCGGGTCGCTGTCAAAATACGCGCTCCGGGTTGCTGAAACAATCGCAAAGCGGTCGGCAGCCGTCACCGATGAGCGTGCCGGCTTGCCGTGCGACTCGCGCGGCAAGAGCGTGGCTTTGCGCTGCGATAGCGTGCGCCGGCGCGGTCGGGTCGATCCTCGCCGCGCGTCGGGTAGCGGCGGCAGCGTTCATGCCAAACGTGGGTGCAGACATCAGTGCAGTCTTGCCGGCGGACGGCCGGCCCGTGCCGGAATCCAGCAGCCGGATGGCAGGAAACCGTCGATCGATGCGGCGCGCACCGGCGACAGTGCAACAGCCAACCCGCGGCCTCGTGCGCCCGGACTTGCGGTCAACGCACGGCAATCCGCGGCCACGGATGCCGCTTGCCGTCAGCGGGTGAGGAAGTAGATCACGCCTGCCACGATCACGACGACAGCGACAAACAACAGGGCCCCACCCGAGCCGGAGCTGCTCGCGGGCGGCGCCGGGGTATGCACGGGTTTCGCGGCGGGCGCCGGTGCACTCGCCTTTGGCGCCGGCTCAGCCGCGGGTTGTGGCGGCTTCGCGCCCTCCCCGGTGATGTCGAAATCCATCGTGCTCGTATCCGCCGGCGCGCTCAGATCAAAATCCAATTCACCACTGGCGGGCTGCTCAGCGGTCAGGTCGAAATCAATCTCGGTGGATTTCGCCGCCGTGGCGCCGGTTGCAGGTTTGCCCTGAGGCTGAGCACCGGGCTGCGGTTTCTTCAGGCTCACACCTTCCTGGCTGCCGTCGGTGGCGCCTGCTACCGGTTTTTCTGGCAATGCCTGTCCCGGGAGCCAGAATTGCGTTTTTTCGCTGTCGAATTCTTCTTCGTCGCTCATCGTATGTCGCTGCGCAGAACCATGATCATTTTGTTCACCCGGAGTATAGGACCCGAGCGCGCAATCGGCCAATGGATTACGGGATTGGTGACCGAATCCCGCTTTCGCATCACCGACACCTGAAGCGCCGGCGCTGGTCATATCACCAGGCGGCGCGTGTATGATGTGTGCAATGGGACGCAGGCGCTCGGCGCGCAGATTATTCACGGCACACCGCCTGTCGCGGCGGCGAGCCACCGCGTGTCGCAACAGTGACACTAGTATTGCGCCGATGACAGGCCGTCACTGCCCACCCCGGCCCGTCAGCAAGCGCCCGGCGGTGCAAGCCACACGACGTGGGCCGAACGACGCGCATGCGCAAAGCCGCAGCGTACCCTGGCGAACCCATCACCGCACGATTCCGAGCGCCATCCGGCATGCCTGCCACTCCCGCTAATCCAGACTTCGACATCACCGTACGCGTCGGCTGCAGCCTCGTGTACGAAGCCACCGGCAATGCGTCGCTGCTGCTGAATCTGAAGCTCGCGCCGGGAAATGATCGCGCCATATTGTTTGAAGCCCTCGCGTATGGCGACGGACTTCCAACCGAGGATTTTATCGACAGCCACGGCAATGCCGTTACCCGCGTTGCGCTCGTACCGGGCACGAACTGTTTTCGCCACGATGCGATTGTCGCGCTGTCAT
The DNA here is from genome assembly GCA_965216305.1 of Gammaproteobacteria bacterium. GTDB lineage: Bacteria > Pseudomonadota > Gammaproteobacteria > UBA11873. The sequence continues at coordinate 4,162,805 of OZ244144.1, forward strand.
CGCGCGCCGATAACGCGGGATACACCGTCGGCGTGCCACAATCACCCGCTGCAATCCCAGCCCACCTGCTGCGCTACACGCTACCGAGCCGGTATTGTGATTCCGACAAGCTGACGGACTTTGCCTGGCAACAATTTGGCGGCATCGAACATGGTATGCCGCGGGTGCAGGCGATCAGTCGCTGGATCCACGAAAATATCGAGTACCGTTATTTGTCCGGGCAACCCGAGTTGTCGGCATGTGACATCCTCGCGCGCGGCTACGGCGTGTGCCGGGATTTCGCCCACCTCGCGATCGCGCTGAACCGGACGTTCAATCTGCCGGCACGCTACGTGACCGGCCATATGCCGGATATCGGTTTTCCGGATCCCGCCAATCACATGGATTTCCATGCGTACGCGGAGGTCTATATCGACGGCACGTGGTTTACCACCGACCCCCGCTTTCATGTACCGCGCATCGGCCGCGTGCGGGTGTCCGGCGGGCAGGATGCCGTCGATGGGGCGTTCTCCACCATCTTCGGCGGCGCCTCGATGACCTACTTCGAAGTGTGGGCGTACCAGGTGGCGCGCGGCTCGGTGGGGGTGGGCGATCCCGTTGATCTCAGCCAGCGGCTCGATAACCAGTGGACGGTGATTACCGAACCGCCCGTTTGAGGCTGCACCGCGGTACGTGCGGGGATGCGCGCCGCGCACCCGCATAACCCGCGGGCAGGCGGCGCGGCATGACTACTTGCCGTCGATGCTGAATGCGAACAAGCCGTTACCGGGCATCCATCGGTTCCACATGCCGTAACCGGAATTGACGTAGACGTAGCCGTCTACAACCGCGGGCCCCGCGCCGTTGATCGAACCGCCGCGTGCAGCAACCCCGTTGACGCCGTCGTGATCGCCGTACGTATCGCCATCCCAGATAACGGCACCCGTTGCGGTATCGTACGCGCGCAGGTGGCCGTCGAGACTGCCCGAGAACACCGCACCGTCGATCACGGTCACCGCCGCGAGTTGTCCGGTGTTGCAACGTTCGCGGTCGTTACAGCTGCCCTGGTGCGGTTTCACTTCCCACGCGAGCGAGCCGTCATCAAGATTCACGGCGCTGATGCCGCCGGCCTCGCCCGGGCCTTTTTCCCACGCGCCGGCAATGGCCACATATGCTTTTGTCGCGTCCGTGCCAAAGCCCCACTCGATGCCGCCAACGATGCCCCCGTCGGCCACTTTCGTTTTCCATACGATTTCACCGCTTGCCGGATCGAGCGCATAGAGCCAGCCCGATTTTTGTCCGGCGAGCAGGATCCGGCTGCCGTCACTGCGTTGGGCCAGCACGGGCGAACTGCCGAAGTCGAGATCCGGTCCGTTGGATTCCGGACACGCCACCATGGATTCCGGTGACGGATCCATACACGCAATCGTGTACGCATCGCCGGCGAGCGTTTGCGTCGTCCATTTGATCGCACCGGTATCCATCGCGAGCGCCATCACCGCGTCGGATTCCGGCGCCGCCGGATCGGAATAGCTGTCGCCGGTGACGACGTAAAGCGTATTCCTTGCCGGGTCGAGCGTCGGCGCGGTCCACACAGCGGCGCCGGATGGCGCCCAGCGCTGCGTGCCGATCGCATTTTTGCCGCGCTTGCTCGGTGCCTCACTGATCGTATAGGTCTTCCACAGTGCCTTGCCGCTGCTTGCATCAACGCCAAGGACACCGCCGCGGAACGTGCAGCATTCGTAATCCGGCATTGCGCCGGCGACTTCTTCAAGTGACGACAAGGGCACGTACAGTCGATTGTCGTGATACACGGGCGTGCCGGTGATGCGGATGTGCGGATGATCATCGGCGAGCAGCGACCACTCAGCCTCGCCGGTGTTCGGATCGAGCGCGTAAACCTTACCGCTCAGATCACCGAAGAACAGGCGCACACTGCCATCGGGTCGTTTACCGAGCGTGAGTGAGCTGCGCACGCCGGCGTCGGCCTCGAATGCCCACAGCGCACAGCCCGAGGTCGCGTCGAGTGCAATCACGAGACCCGAGAACGTACCGAAAAACAAACGACCGTCGGCCACGACCGGGTGTCCGGACATCGTAGTGACCGCGGGTACGCCGAAGACCCATTTCAATTTCAGTCGTGAAACTTCCGCCGGGGTCAGGCCGGCCTGGCGAGCGTTCTGATAACGGGTATTCGCGAGATTGTTACCCCAGCTGTTCCAGCCGGCGTCAATGTTCGTCACCGCGGTATCCGGTTGTTTGGCGCAATAGGCCGATTGCGGGATCGCGGCCGCACCGGAGGCGAAGTCGCCGAGCGGTTTGCCCGCGGCGTATTCAGACACCGCACGGCGTTCATCGTGCGACAGCGCACGTGCGTACGGCGCCATCACTCCCGCACTGATCGCGGAATAGATGTCGCGCGGATCCTTTTCCCGCAAAGCGTCGAGCGACGGCATGCGCGGCAGATTGCGCGTGTGGCAATACGCACAGCTCGCCTGGAACAAGGCTGCACCGCGATCGGTAAGCGTGGGATCCGGCTTGTCGGCGGCGATACAGCTTGCCGCCAGACACAGCATGGCTTGCGCGAGCAGAGTGCTCAGAATAATTCGCACGATCGTTCTCCCCGGAAACGAATAAGAGCCATGGATAGTAGCGAATTGGATCCGGTGACGATAGTTGCGGCTCGAACCGGCTTGTCGACGAAATACACGCGCCCACGAGCCCGCAAGGTGGCGGGACCGAAACGCGCTCGGACGGTGTTATGCGCAACAGGCGTCGAAGAACTGCACCCGGGCAGGTCGCACTGGCGGAAACGCTGGCATCCCGCATTATCTTCCGATAACTCGCGGAAAAGCGCGGCGGCCAGACCGTCAAACCGGGGGATGTCGTCACTACTGCTTGCCGCACGGACTAAACTGGACATTCGACGGTCGCTGCCGGCGGCTTCGTGAACGCAAGCGGAAACGCGGCGTTTTGTTTATCCCGACATTTAGGAGACCCTGGAAATGCAAACACGCACGATAAACCCCTCACCCTGGCTGCAGGCCTTCAACATCAATCACGGTGTCGAGGTCACTGACGGCAAGCGGACCTTGTACCTGTCTGGCCAGACGTCCACCGCGGCCGACGGCACGCCAAGGCACGCCGGCGATCTCGCGGGGCAATTCGGGTTCGCCTGGTCGAATCTGAAAGACGCCCTCGCGCAAGCCGACATGACCCCGGCGAACGTCACGCGCGTGACAATCTATACCACCGACGTCGACGGCATCATGGCCGCGGGCGAGGCATTATTCGGCATGCTGGCGGCCGACGGCTGCAGTCCGGCGGCGACGCTGATCGGCGTCGCGCGCCTCTACGATCCGAGCATACTTGTCGAAATCGAGGGCACCGCGGTCGCCTGAGGCAGCCTGGAAAGCGCCGCGGTCCGGGTGCATTTGCTACGCCCGGCCGGCGCTCCGGCATCGTTATGTCTCACCGCAACGCGCGCGGCCTGGCGGTTGCTGTTGTTGCTACCGCCAGAGGTCAGCGGCGTTGGCGGGCACACCACTGCCGCCAACTCAGGAACTAAACGGAGCGATGCCGGCGTCCCGCCACGCGCGCGGTTTACTCGTGCACTACCGGAGGTTCGTTGACGGCTGCCGGCAGGAGCGAAATCAGCGCACTTTGGTCGGTCTGGATCATCCCCCGCCGCGGACGATCGAGATCGATGATGATGAATACGATCAAGGTGATCAGCGCCGAGACAAGCAACAACGGTATAAGCATGCGCGTGCTGCTCAGCCCGGCGGAATAGCCCATGATGCCGCCGGAGGAGATGAACGCGCCAAACAGCAACAGCAACACCACCTCCGGCACGTGCATTTGCAGCAGTGCGCTGCGCTTGCCCTCGCTGTCGATCACATCGTTCAGCGATTTCACGAACACCCCTGTGGTTACCGGGCGCGGATCGACATCCGTGGCCGCCACCGCCAGCGTCCACAAACTGCTTTGCAATTGCGCAAGCTCGCGCCGGTACGCGTCGCGTTTGCGCTGTTGTGTCAGGTCGAGGTTTCCCAGCAACACGCGCATACGGACGTATTCAGCCATGAGTTCCGTCGCCTCGGCCTGATGCGCCTGTGGCAACAAACGGATACGCAGTTCCGCGGTGGCAATCGCATTGGCCTCGTCGATCAAGGCCATGCTGCGACTGTCGAAACGCTGAATGGACATGCTGAACGTAAACCCGAGCAGCAAGGCCAGCAGGCCGAGGATGCTGCCCTGGATGGATCCGGTGAGCGTTTTGACTTCATCCGGGGTCTGGAGCTGGACGAAACGGCCGAGGCGGTAACCGAATTCGTTCACGACCGCGATCGCGATGAACAGCGCCACCGCAATCGTAACGCTGCTGTAGCCGTATTAACAGTTCCGTGTATTCCATGATCGTGCCCGAACTTGCGTGGCGTGGACGTGCAACCGGGCGCAATGGCCGTGGCGACTCGCGAGCGCGAAGTGTATCCGTGGCCGTCCCGGGGTCAACCAACAGCTTGCTCGGCGCCGTCTGCACGCGAGCGCACAATTCCTCCGCCGACGGTCCGGCGTCCGCAACGGTCGCCGCGACACGCTCGCGCGTGTTCTCGTGTGCTGGCGATGGTCGCAAGCGTAATCCGACACCCGTCGCGACGCGCCCGTGCGTCGATTGCGATTGCTCACCGCTGGCGGCCTCAGCGTGGCGCAATCCCCACCACGACAGACCCCCGGGCAGGCAGCGGAAGGAATGCGGCGGCCCACGGTCGGCGTCTCTTTCTGTAATATTTATAACATGGTGATATGAAGACCGCCATTGTCAGCAACAGCCTGAATTTTGGCTTGTATTATTGTTTTTCCTTGAGTCTGGCTCTAATCTGTAATGATTAATACAGAGAAGACCTGCGCATGAGTGAAATCCCGGAAATCCCGGTGCTGATCGCCGGCGGTGGCCCGGTGGGCACGACCCTGGCGCTGGATCTCGCGTTCCACGGCATTGCCTCAGTCCTCGTCGAAGAGCGCCTGGAGATCCCGCCGAATCCGAAGTGCAATACGACGAACGCGCGTTCGATGGAACATTTCCGCCGTCTCGGCTGCGCGGACGCGATCCGACGGGTCGGGCTGCCGCTCGACCGCCCCACGGATGTCATTTACGCAACCCGCTGGCTGGGCAAGGAGCTCACCCGCTACCCCTTGCGCTCCGCGCGGCAGGTGATCGATCGGACCCGCGACACCGGTGCGATCGACGCTTACTGGCCAACCCCGGAACCGCAGCACCGCGTGTCGCAACTCGCAATGGAACCCGTACTGCGCGCGCACACGCAGCGCTTCCCCGAGTGTGATTATCGCGAAGGCTGGCGCTTCATCGATTACACGCCGCATGCGGATTTCGTCGACTGCGAAGTGCTGCATCTCGCCAGCGGGGAGACGCACACGCTCAGGTGTCGCTACCTCGTGTCGTGCGAAGGCGCGCGCAGCTCGATCAGGAACAAGATGGGAGCGCGACTCGCCGGACGCGAAGTCGTGACGAAACTCTGCACCACGTACCTGCGGACACCGGAACTCCAGCGACGCTGGCCGCACAAACCGGGCTGGATGCATCGCATCTACAATCCGGATGGCGAAAGCCATATCGTTGCGATCAACGGCGAGGATTTGTGGCTGCACCACTCCTTTCTCGGTCCCGACGCGGATCTCGATGCCCATGATCATCGTCCGGCAATCCGTAACGCGTTTGGCTTTGAGTTTGACTACGAGGTTCTCGGCCAGGAACGCTGGACGGCGCGTGCCATGGTCGTCGACCGTTACCGCGACGAACGTGTATTCCTGTGCGGCGACGCGGCGCATATCTGGATCCCGATGGGCGGCTTCGGCATGAACGCCGGGGTGGAGGACGCGGTGAACCTGGCGTGGAAACTGGCCGCCACGCTGCGCGGCTGGGCCGATCCGGCTATCCTCGACAGCTACGAACGGGAGCGGCGCGCAATCGGCCAGCTCGTCGCCGGCTCCGCGGCGCAAATACTCGAAACGATGTACAAAATTCCCGTCGACGACCCCTTGTTCGAGACCGACAGCGCAACAGCCGATGCCCGCCGCGCGGAGATCGGCCGCGCCATCACTCGCCACAATATGTCCGAATTCGACAGTATCGGCATGCAGCTCGGCGTGTCCTACGACACCTCACCGATTATCTGCCATGACGGCAGCGAGGCGCCGCCGTTCGCGATCGATCGGTATACGGAATCGTCGCGTCCCGGAGTACGCGCGCCGCACTTCTGGCGCGCGAACGGCGCGGCGCTGTACGACGAGTTCGGGCCGGCATACACGCTGCTGCGGCTTGGTGACGCGATGCCCGATGTCCGCGACTTTGCCGCCGCTTTCGCGGCCGCGAACGTACCGTTGAAGATTCTCGATATCACCGAACCCGAAGCCATGGCGAAGTACGAAGGATATGCGCTGGTACTGATTCGCCCCGACCAGCATATCGCCTGGCGTGGTCGATCACTGCCGCCAGACGCCGACCCGATCGTCCGCACCATCACCGCCGCGGCGGGCAACTAACGGAGAAACAGTTCGATGCAGGAAATCATTGCCCGACAGATCGCAAGCGGACTCGTGTTCGGCGAGGGAATCCGCTGGAACGGTACATCCATCGTGCTCTCCGACATGCTCGGAAAACGGGTCGTCAATGTCGATGTGCACAGCGGTGAGGTGACAACCATCGTCGAGATCGAAACACAACCGAACGGTCTCATTGTGCGCGACGACGGCACGTTGCTGATCAACTCGATGTTCGACTGCAAGCTGCTGGAGTTCCGCGACGGCAAACTTTCTACCTATGCGGATCTGTCGCCCGTCACCACCGGCTACCTCGGCGATATCGTCGCGGACGGCCGCGGCGGCTACTACGTCGATGACGTCGGCGCACGCGTCCTTCACGGCGAAAAACCGGCGCCTGGACGCCTCGTGTATGTAAACCCGCAACGCGAACTGCACGTAGTTGCCAGCGAACTCGCGTTCGCGAACGGGGTTGTGATCTCACCGGACGGCGCCCGGCTGTATCTCGCGGAAACTATGATCTCGGCGATCAAGGCTTATGACATCGGTGCCGATGGCCTGCTCGGTGCGGGACGCATCGTCGCGGATTTCACCGGCGAGAGCCGCATCGACGGCATGACGATGGACCGCGAGGAAGCGTGCTGGGCGTGCCTGCTCGACAGCGACCGGGTTGTGCGTGTCACCCCCAATGGCGAACGTACCCATGCGGTGGTGGTTCCGGGCGGCGAACCGGTGGCGTGCACGATCGGCGGCGAGGATGGCCGGCAGTTGTACGTCGCCGCGATCGAAGCGCTGCACGGTAAGAATATATTCGAGGAAATGATGGCGGGCAGGGTGCGCGCGAACATCTGGTGCGCGACGATCCCGTTCGACAAGGGCGGCGCCCGGCCATGAGTTCTCCACGCGTTCGTGGCGCGCCGCCATTGCGCAAACCCGTTTTGCGGGTCGAGCGGCGCGATCGACGATGATGAACAAGGGCAATGAGAGCGGTACCCGCGAGCAGATTATCGCCGCGGCGCTGAAACTCGTTTCGCAAAGCGGCTACGCCGGTACCAGTATCGCGAAAATATGCGACGAGGCGGGGCTGAATGCGAGTTCCGTCTACTGGTTTTTCGAAAACAAGGAAGATCTGTTCCTGTGCACGATCAAGGAAGCCGCGGAGGAATTTCTCGCTGCGGTGAAAATCCCGGGGCGACCCGAGCTGGCAGGGGACGACGATGAACGTGCGGAGTTGATCAAATCACTCGCACGACGACTCGAGAATAATGCGAGCTTCCTGCGCCTGCTATTGATCATGATGCTCGAAGAACAGAATTTGCCGGCGGAGCTACGCGATAAAGTGGCGGAAATCCGTGCCGGCTCGCTCGCGTGGTGGGAAGATTTTCTTGCTCGCGTATTCGCTCCACTCGGACCGACAACAGCCATTATCTTCGCGCGCGACTTCGCGCCGTTCTGCCGTGCCACGATCAACGGCGCGTTCGTCGCGCAACAATACGGCGAACCGGTTGATCTCGAACAGGTGATGCGTCAACTCGTCCTGCTCATGTCGGCATTGATGGAAAAGATCGCGCGCGAACAATAAGCAGATCCGGCCCCGGCCCGGCGCCCTGGCACGCATGATCGCGCACGGCAGTGACCATGGCCCGTTTCACCCCGCCGAGGCAAGCTCACCGAGTTCGCTTGGCAGATCGCGCAGCCGCGGCATCACCTCAGCGGCAAACAGCCGCTGTGATTGCCGGGCGACAGGCTCCGGCATGCCACGCATGCGGAACACGATGCACATGCGGCGCGCACCGCTTTCTTTCAACGCTTCGCGCAACTGCTCGAACACACTTTGCGGTGTGCCGACGACCGTGCCGGCGAACGCGGGCAGATACATCTCGACTTCTTCACTCGGCATCCCGCGCGCCGCGAGCGTCGTGCGCGCGGTCTGCGTTGAATGCGCCTGTGCCCGTTCGGCCTCTGCGTCCGTGGGCGCGACGATGACGGAGGTAATACCGATGAAATTCGCGCCGCCTGCGCTGTATCCGGCGGCCGCGGCGGCACTCCGGTAACGTTCGAAAACCGGCCGTGCGGCGGGCGCGAGAAAACTGAACAGATTCTGTCCCAGCGTACCGACCCGCTCGCCAACCTCAGGACGGGTGGCCGGCATCCACACGCGCATGTTTGGATCGAACGGTTTCGGGTAGACGGTGGAGGGTTCGCTGATCCGGTGATACTTGCCGGCGAACGTCATCGACGTTTCGCGCAGCGCACGCAACAGCAACTCCAGCCCTTCTTCATAACGCGCGTCGAGTTCGCCCGCCGCCGGTGTATAACGCGCGCGCTCAACCGAAAAATTACCCTTGCCGACGCCGATCTCCGCGCGCCCATTGCTCAGCATGTCGAGCATGCCGGCTTCTTCGGCAAGCCGCCACGGGTTATGCACGCTCAACACCTGCACGGAATGTCCAAGGCGGATTCGGCTCGTTTCCCGCGCCAGCGCCGCGAGATAAACATTCGGTGAGGGCACCATCGTCCAGCCGTCGAAATGATGTTCGGTGGTGACAAGACCGTCATAGCCGAGCGCTTCCGCTTCTTTCGTGTCAGCAATCGTGCTTTCGAACGTCGCTCGGGCGCAGGCCGGGTCGTAAGCTTCAGGTGCCCAGTCGCCTTCGTATTGCATCGCATCGCAGCGAATGAACTTGATGATCCCGGGTTCTTCGTCCCAGCGTGGAATCCTGTTGGTGCGTTGAGTCTCGACTTGCGCGGACATGATCTGGCCCCCCGGAATCGGCTAGCAGCGTTGGTCTCGCAACATACCACGACCGGTGCGAGCATCGCCAAGAACCCGGTACCGGGCCCGCAAACAGACTTGAAGGTTTCAGTGTTCCCTTATAACGCGCCGCTATGCCGCAGTCCCGGGGTGCGCGAGCGTGCGTCTGAAAACGGTAATTGCGGCGGTAGCAAAACCGTAAGTCGTCAGCGAGAGGCTGGCGAACAAATAGCACTCATAGAGTGGCTGAGCCCAGTGCGGGGCCGGGTTCGTTGCGTAGTCCAGCACGGGGAACATCGCCATCAACAGGAACAGACTCGAATTCGTAAACGCACCGATAACCATCGCCCACGCCGTGGGCGGCGGCAGACGCACGCCGGTGGCATAAAACCCCAGCAGCAGTGCGCTCATCAAGAGGAAATCAATATGCGCCTGTAACACACGGGTGAACTTGCCGGGGAATAATGCCTCGACGGCCGCCACCTCATACCCGAGGCCGACGAGACACCACGCGAGGCCGAGGGTCAGCACGATCCACAGGCAAGCGCCACGCAACAAGACGATATTCGATCCGGACTCAGCCAATTCACGCATACAAAAACCTCCCGGCGCCGTGTTGATTCATATACGGCCATCACTTGCCGCACCCTGCCGACAAGCGTGGACGGGATCACGACGTTGGGCAATGGATCGAACGGCGGTGCGAACTGGATGCAGCGGTGTTCCCTTTCGATGCACATCAATAGCTGCTGGCGCCAAACGGCGTGTGACGGATCCGGTGGGACGTTTACAGCATTGCGCCGTTTCCTTAGGATGTCGTCGCCGGCCAAATGGAACCCCGCATGTCAGGCTTTGCCCCGAACGCCTCGCGCGCCAATGCGCGCCCGCCGCGCCCTACCCCGCTGCTGCTATCAACCGCGAACGTGCACAAACGACGTCGCCATGCCTGGCTGAGTGCAGCAATAGGGCGTCAGTATGCCGAGGTGGAAATCAGTGCGCCGAAACACACGGATCTGTTCAACGAGATGGCGATCTACCCCTGGGGCGAGGGGCAGCTGTCCGTGATTCGTTCCAACCCGATCAGCTTGCACCGTGCCGCGTCCACGGTTGACCATTTGCGTACCGACGCCGTGTTCGTTGTGATGCTGATCGATGGCGCGTACCGCCTGCGTCAGGATGGTCGTGAGGTCTGCCTGAGGGCAGGCGAGATTTCGCTGTATGACGTGCGGCGGCCACACCGGATCGATTGCCCACAACCGTTCTCCAAACTTGTTGTCCAGGTCCCCGGCGAGCTGATGCGTTCGCGCCTGCCGGCGATCGAGCGTTACACCGCGGTGAAGATTGGCTCCGACACGCCGTTCGGCACAATCGCCGCGACGTTCCTGCAACAGTCCCTGCGTAACATCTCGCGCCTCAACAACGCCGAACTCGGCAGTCTGGGGCTGCTTTGTGTGGATATGCTCGCGAGCGCATTGATGCACGTCCAGCCCTCGCGCCAGGGCCGTTCGCGCGGACGCGCCGCGTCGCTTGCCGCGATCATGGCGTATGTCGAATCGAACTTGCATAACCCCGGTCTGAATGCCGCGCGGATCGCCGCGGCAAGCGGATATTCGCAGCGTTACACCAATGAGTTGTTCAACGCGCAAGGCACCTCTCTGATGCGCTACGTGTGGTCGCAACGCCTGGAGCACGCGCGCGACGCCTTGCGGTGCGGTCGCGCCGCTACGGGGTCGATCGCCGAAGTCGCGCTACGTTGCGGTTTCAGCGATCCGGCGCATTTCAGCCGTGCGTTCAAACAAAAATTCGGCGTATCGCCACGCGCTTATCAAAGACGATACGATTCGTAAGTTCCGTACAAACCACGAACGGGAAGTCAGCACCCGCATTAACGAATCGCGGCCGCGCCAGTGCGCGGCATAACCAGGGAGTTATCCGCAATGCCCATTGATGTCGAGAATTTTCGTAACCGCCGTAACGACGACCGCTGGAACCGCATGTCCGTCGGCGACATCATCGAGCGCATGACCTGGAACGAGCCGGACAAGCTCGCGATCATCATGACCCCGGACTGCACGGTTAATCCGCGCTACGCACGGGTTACCTACCGCGAAGCTAACCGGCTCATTAACAAGATCGCAAACGCGCTCATCGCACTCGATCTGCCACCCGCTGCGCGGATCGCGCTCATGTGCGACAACTCTAACGAAGCCTGGCTGAGCAAAATCGCCATCGCGAAGGCCGGCTTCGTCGCCGCGCCGATCAACGTGATGATGGCGCCGGACGTCATCGCGGACACGCTGGCGCATGTCGGGGCGAATGTCGCCATTGTCGACCAGGTGCAATGGACGAAGCTCGGCGGCGAACTTGGCGCCACCGGCATCCGGCCAATCATGGCGATTGGGACGGATCCGGATTACGGCATGCCCGGCTTTGACGCGTTCATCGAAGGCCACAGCGAAAGCGAACCGGACGTGACGATTCATGCGGACGACATCTGGGAAATCCTGTTCACTTCGGGCACGACCGCGCGGCCGAAGGCCGTGATGATTTCCCATGCCTACAGTTACACCACCTGCTACAGCCACCTGCTCTCGTTCACGCGCGGCCTCGACCATGAAAGCGAGCTCAGGCACGCGACGTTCACACCGATGGTCTACCACATCGGCGATCACACCTGCATGCTCGCGCCGCTGCTCGCCGGCGGCACCGCGATCGTGGGACGCAAACCGGAAGGGCGCGAGATGGCGGAGACAATTACGCGCGAACGGGTGAGCTGTTTGTTCGGTGGTTCGCCGCAATTCATCGAGAGTTTGCTCGGCGCCGTGCACGAAGCCCCGTTCGCGTACGATCTGAATTCGCTGACGGTGATGTATTTCGGCTGGGCGCCGCTGTCGCCCGGCACCTTGGCGGCGTTTCGCCGCCTGTGCCGCCCGCAGCTGAAAGTCTACGAGATCATCGGCCAGACCGAGGCCGTCGCCTGCCATCGCTTTTATATCGATCGCCATCCCGAGATGTATCTGCGCGAGGCACCGGCGATTAATCACGTCGGCAAACCGAGCCCGATCATGGCCGCCACGGTCTTTGACGAGGACGACAACGACCTGCGCGGACAGCCCGGCGTGCCCGGCGAGGCCGTTTACCGCTCGCCGGCGATGTTCTCGGGCTACTATCGCGATCAGGCCGCGACGGAAGAAGCGCTCAGAGGCGGCTGGTTTCATTCCGGCGACAGCTTCGCCTACCACGACGACGAGATCCGCCTCATGGTTGATCGTTACAAGGATATCGTGAAATCGGGCGGCGAGAATGTCTCCAGTATCCGGGTTGAAACGGTGCTGCAACAACACCCGCAGATCGCCCGCGCCGCGGTCGTCGGCATTCCGGACGACCGCTGGGGCGAAGCCGTCACCGCGTGCGTCATCCCCGCGCAAGCCGGCGCGGTCGAAGTTGATGAGCAGGCCATCATCGCGTTCGCGCGCGAACGCCTCGCCGGCTTCGAGACGCCGAAGCGGATCGTCGTTGTCGACGAGTTTCCGACCACCGTCGGCGGCAAGATCCTGAAGTACAAATTGCGCCAGTTTCTTGCGGACAATTCATAAACGCTGCTGCTGAAATCACCCACAGGCTATAGACAAAAAATAACGGCATCGGCACCACGGGCGGACCCGGCCTCAGGGTGTGGGTCGCAATATCAAAGCTGCTTGCATAAACTGCAATGGGCCGGGAGAGCGCAATGTACGGAGGAAAAAGCAATGCTGAACACGGAGATCAAGCGCGTCCGTAGAAGGCTTTCATGCAAAACAGCTTTTCGTCGCGCCGTGTTTATACCGGGCTTTTTCCATCGGGCCTCCCGCTGCTGGCGCAGGCAGGCTATGTGACGAAAAATCAGGTGGATTTGCGCCGCTCTCCTATGAGCGCAGTAGATTGGCCCAAAGTCCGACAGCCTGCCAGGCCCGGACCGAACCGCACCCTCGTTCTGCTTTCGTTGGTGACGGCCCCGTGAACAGGGCACCCATCGGCGATCCCGGTAACATCCAGCAACGGCTTGAGGACGCGTGCTCCACGGCACGAACCCTGCGCCACCGCGATGGCGCCACGCTCTACCGGCAAGGCGAGGTTTCCTCGCAATCGTTCCTTGCGATCACCGGTCGTATCAAACTCACGCGGCTCAGGCCCGATGGTCAGGCCTGCGTGGTCGCCATCGTGAATGCAGGCGATTTTTTTGGCTTGCCGCTTCACGTCACTGAACCGGCGCCGCTGCCGGACACGGCGCTTGCCAAGGGAGCTGTGGTTGTCTGCCGGATCGATACGGCTGAACTGATGCGAGTGTCGATGGACGATCCGGTGCTGGCGACGCATCTCGTTCGCAGCGCAAGCAAGCGCCTCGCGTTTTCCGAATGGCGCATCGATTGTTTGTTGGCCCACAGTATCGAACAGCGCGTTGCGGCGATGCTGGTGCAGCTCGCAGGCGCTTACGGTGGACGCTGCAGACACGGTCACGAGATCGACATGAAACTGACACAGCAGGAACTGGCGGAATTCGTGGGCGCTACACGCCCGGTGGTGAGTTCGATTATGAACCGCCTGCGCGAACAGAATATCGTGCATTACACCCGCACTTACATTTGCATTGAGCAACTGGAAGTCCTGCAACGCATCGGGGAGTTGGCATAACGTCCAACGAGCCCGGCGCGCTGGCACCCGCGCTTGTTTTGTCATCTACATGACAGACCGCGCGTGCGTAAAGCCCTACCCTGCATCGCACTTCACCCAACATATTACGAGGAGACTGAAGTGCGTATGCGAATCTTGTCCGCTCTACCCATCCTGCTTGTCGCCATGAGCTTCGTCGAGGTGCATGCCTTTTCGCCGTACGTCGACGCGGACGGCAATATTTCCCGGCCCGAGATCGAGCGCGCAAACTGGGAGCATTTAGGCAGTTGGTACGTGCCGAGCGATGCCGGCGCGGCCGGTCCCGGGTTTCACGACGTTTATGCCTCACCCGGAACATCGGAAGCATTCAGACAGACTGGACGGTTTCCCGATGGCGCAGTGCTGTTAAAAGAAGTACGCGCGGTCGAGAACAAGCCGCTGACCACAGGCAACGCCCACTGGGCCGGCGAAACGGGTGTGTGGTTCGTCATGATCAAGGACGACAAGAACCGCTTTCCCGCTAATCCCGTGTGGGGCGAAGGTTGGGGTTGGGGCTTGTTCACCGCGGCGGCGCCCGCCGTGAATGTTACGGGGAACTGGAAGCAGGGCGACGGCCTTGGTAACTGCCACGTCTGTCACCTGCCGGCCAAAACTACCGACTGGGTTTACACGGAAGGCTATCCCTCGCTGCGATAAGGGGCGTTATCGCGGTGCAGGCGCTGACGTCGCCTGTGCGCAGCCAGTTGCAGTGGAACGGCTTTTTGCTGACGCCGCCGCGTCCCTCACGTCGCGTGGTGGCGTTTCAGCCCCCGGACTTCTCGCCGGCGGAGAACCCGAACCGCTCCCCCGCTGCCCACGCGCGGCGGTCGTTCCCGTGATTCGGGATCCCGCCGGCGCCTTTCAGCATCAGCGCGAGGTGCATGCAGTTCCAGACCATGATCGTCGTGTTGCGTTGCGTGAAGTCGTTGTCGAATCCGGCGCGTTTACCGCCATCAATCTCGTCACCATATGATGGCCCCGGGCCTGCTTCGCCAATCCAGCCGCAATCCGCCTGCGGCGCGAGCGTGTAGCCCAGATGATTCAGCGCGAATCCAATCGTCATCGCAGTATGTTTGATTCCGTCTTCGTTGCCGGTGATGACACTGCCGCCGACTTTGCCGTAATAAATCGATTGCCCGTGTTCGTTAAGCTCACCGGACATCGCATAGAGCCGCTCGATCAGAACGCGGCACAGCGAACTTTCCTCCCCCAGCCACAAGGGTGTGCCGATGATAAGGATGTCGGCTGCCAATACCCTTTCCCACATTGCCGGCCATGGATCCCGCGGCCAGCCGTGCGCCGTCATGTCCGGGTAGACCCCTGGCGGTACGTCGTGCGCGGCCAGATGCAGGTGGTCGACGCCAACACCAGCTTCACTCATGATCCCCGCGGCGGCGTTGAGCAGCAGTTGCGTGTGGCTTTCGCTGGCTTGGCGCTTTAGCGACGTGTTGACGAAAAGCGCTTTCAGGTCGGAGAAATCGGACATGGGCACCTTTATACGGGCTTGTATGCGAGCGGCGCAACCGAATTGAACGGAACCCTTGCTGCCGGCTGAGCGCAACCCGTGCGCATTCTTTTCCGGCAAGGCGACCAAATCACGGCCGATCGGCTTTCGTGGATTCGCCAGTAATCGATCTTCTTTCAGCCAGGGGGTGGATCTCCGCACGCCGGGATCGCCATGCGCGCGCAATATCAGCAGTGCAAGCGTTGGTAACGCGATGACGTGCGTTGGCGTCTGACAAATCCGGCATACTGATCCGGCCCGACGCGGGTTCGGTCTTTGCTTAAGGGAAAAAGGGTTCAGGCAGCTACGCAGCGCGCACCATGACCACGGCCGCCGCAAGATTACCAGGTGCTCAACGCGCCAGGCCCTGGCCGCGAAACCCTGACCATACTATTTACCATAAACGGAGCGCAGAGCATGAAAAGCATCGCGATATTCGGCGCCACCGGCGGCCTGGGGGCGGACATCGCCGCGACCCTGGCGCAGCGCGCGGCGGTTTGTCTCGGTTACGGGCAGAACCAGGGCCGGGCGGATAAACTCGCGCGCGATATCGAGGCTGCCGGTGGCAAAGCCGCCGTGCAACAGGTTGATATCCGCGACTCGGCGTCGGTCAAAAATTTCATTGCCACGGCCGCCGCGCTAGCCGACGGCCTCGAGGCGATTGTGTTCGCCACCGGGCCGGCGTTGGCGCTGAAACCGCTCGTCGAAGTCAGCGACGAGGACTTTGATCGCATCTACCGCACTGACGTGCGTGGCGCATTCAATGTGATCAAGCACGGCGCGCTGGCGCTGAAGGATACCGGCGGCGGCAGTATCGTCATGATTCTCACCACCGCCGTGCTGCGCACACTCGAACACGACGGCATGTCCGGTGGGCCAAAAACCGCCGTTGCCGCGCTCATCAAACAGACGGCGCGCGAGATGGGACCGTACAACGTCCGCTGTAACGGGCTCGCGCTCGCGGTGATCGATGCCGGCATCATCTATGCCGACAACCTCGTCAGCGACCCTTACGCCCAGGGCGTAATCAACGCAATGGTAAGCAACACGCCGTTGGGTCGCATGGGGCGGCCGGATGAAGTTAGCGCGGTCGTGGATTTTCTCGTGTCGCCGGGCGCGGGATATATCAACGGGCAGATTATCGGGGTGGATGGCGGGTTCAGCGCCTGAGTGTTGCCGGCTAAGCCGATTCCTAGGAGATGATCACGGTGATATCCGGATCAACGAGGAGTTGCGCGCCAATATCACCGTGACCGTAGCTCGCGTAGCTGATCCCACCGATATCAACGGCATCGCCCTGCTGCCAGCCCTGCCCGGTGGATTCAACGGTGTCGCCACTGTCACCCTCGATGCGGAGTTGGCGTGTTGGCGCGTCGTCGAACAATGCGGCACGGTCCGGTAGTGCCAGTACATCGTGAATGTCGAATTTAACGGTATTGTTCCCGCTGCCGGTGAGGTCGATGACCTCGATGTTCTCGATATTGCGCGCATTATCGAAGTCGAGAACGAGCCCGGCGCCGGTAAATAACAAAGTATCGACGCCGCTGCCGCCATCAACTTTTGCCGTATCAGCCGGGTCGTAGATTAGCGTGTCGTCGCCGGCGCCGCCGTTCAGGGTGTCGTTACCCGCGCCGCCATCGAGCACGTCATCCCCGCGTCCGCCAACAAGGATTTCGTCGTCTTCAGTGCCGGTCAGAGCGTCGTTCTCATCCTGCCCGAGAAAGTCCACCTTATCCGCAAAATCGCGTCCGAAAACCACGAACTCTTCGTTCGAAGTGTGTGTACCCGAGGTCCCGGAGTCGAGGTAAATATCGTCGAAACCGTCGCCATTGACGTCGCCGAGCGCAACCACGACCTCGCCACGCGCCTGGTGACGGGCATAGCCGTCCAGGTAAACACCGTCACTCGTGCCCAGATTGTCGATGTCGACGCTGCCGGACTGATCCGGCGCGCCGAATACGATCGATACGCGGCCGGCGTTGTCGCGGCCATCGATGAGGTATTGCGGAGAACCTACCGCCAGATCGGCGTAACCGTCACCGTTAACATCGCCGACCCCGAATACCCGGGCATCGAACGTGCTCTGGAATGTTGTGTGCGTGATCGCGAACCCGGCCTCGGGGCGTGATCCGTCGAGCAGGTATTGGAGGTCGTACAGTGCGCCGAACGCCTGTCCGCCGTAGACGACGGCGCCCGTCGTCCAGGTGTCTCCGCCGATGCTCCGGGTGTTTACCCGGACGACGAAGTCGTCGATGCCGTCGCCGTTGAAATCGCCAAGCGTATCGAACCAGCCGTCGCGCAAATCAACCGGATCTTCGTGCTCGTAGATGACGAACCCGTCCGCGCCCGGCGTAAAATCGCTGCTGTTCAGATCCGTTTGCGGATTTGCCGACGCGCCGCCAAAGACGAAGAACAATCCGCTCGCATGATGGGTGAGCGCGGAACGCGCGTCGACGACGATGTCGTCGTAGCCATCGCCATTGAAATCACCGCTGCGCAAGATTTCATAGCCCGGGCCAGGTGTCTGTCCGCTGTCGCCCGGCCGCGATGCGGTGATGGTAAGCGCAAGCGATGGATCAAATTCCGTCGCCGCCGCATCCGTGAGTACCGCGACGCCGCCGAACCCTTCCGGTCGGCCCAGCACGATGTGTAATGTCCCGTTGTCGGAACGCAAGCCTTCGACGACGGCGAAATCCGCATAGCCATCGCCGTTGACGTCACCGACATCATGAACGAACCGCCCAAGGTCGTTGTACTCACCTGACCGAGAGGTAAACAACGTACCGCCCTGAGCCGCGTCACCCGCGGTTTCGATGTCGGCGAGGCCCGCAATTGAACCCGGGGCGCTGCCGTGCACAAGGATCACTTTGTCGTTGTAGAAGGAAGTGACGAGAAAATCGTCGTAACCATCGCCGTTGATATCGCCGAGCGCTGCTCCGGTTGTGTAGGGGTTATATCCCGATGCGAAAGCCGAGTCGTAATCGATTGCGGCGTGCAGATCGCCGGCATTCGCCACGCTGACCAGGCCGCCGCCGATGATGGCGACGTCGCGCTCGCTGTCCCCGTTTATGGCGATGAAGTCGGCGAACCCGTCACCGTCGAAATCGGACCCCGCGCTGATTTCGTGCGCGATGGTGAGGTCGAAATAATAGCCGGCGCTGCCATCGCCGCCGTTCGCCTCCAGCAACGACGTCAGCGTCTCGTGTCCATCGAACGCGTCGAACACAATCGACCCGGTCGCCGTCGTCACCGCCCCGCGATCGTCCGTTGCGGTGATCTGCAATGCTTTGTCGCCGAGCGCACTGCCAGGCGAGGTGTGGGTATACACAACATCACGCAAGAATCCGTATGGTGTAACGTTGGCGATGTCCGGATCGATTTGTACGGTGAGTGTTCCGTTCTGACTATCGAAATCGGCCGTGATCCCGGCGACCTCCGGCGCAAGCAACAAATCCAGTCCCGGTGAGTAGTCTCCGACTATCCGCATGATGACTTCCTCAATATGGCCATCAACGTCGTGGAGTCGATTCAGGGAAATACGCGCCGGTTGACCATATTCCGTGAATGCGGCTGCGATTGGACCAAGGGAGGAATAAAACTCGACGTCCGGTGCATCGTTGACGCCGACAAGCCGCAACGCCACCGTCGCCTGTGCCGTGCGACCCCAGGCATCCGTGACGAAATACGGTATGTCGAATAATTGCGTCTCGCCCTCCGCGAGCCAGTGCGCCGAGCCGTCCGCGTTGATCTGTACGCGGATCTGGCCGCTCTCGTCGATGCTCAAAAACATCGGTGTCCGAATATACGGGTCGAGTCCAGTCGCTTGCAGTTGCAGCAGCGACGGGTCACCGAGCAGGTGATCGTTGTCGAGGACGCTCGGCGTTATGTAGATCTCGGTGTCCTCGTCGAGATCGAACGCGGGTGTGGCACCATCGTCAAGCAATGTGAGCGGGGGTAAACCGGCGGTGACGCCGGTCTCGACAAGTAGCTCCGCGGCACCGGCGGCATAGCGAACGTAATCGACGCCTTCGAATTCGACCGCGGTGGGTGGACCAAACATTGTCTCGTCGAAAACGACGAAATCGCCGGTGTCGCCCACCACGCGCAGGCTGTGCGCGCTATCGGTCAGACGCAGCAAGGTGTCGAAATCAACTACAAGCGCGTTCGCGCTACCGTCTGCGAGGTCGATAATTTCGATGTGTTCGAGTGCGAGCGTGCCGGTGCTCGCCACGATTGACGGCAAATGCAGATTGCGTCCGTGAACCACGAGCGTGTCCGTGCCGGATCCGCCATCCACCCGCTGCGTATCCGCTGCGTCATAGATAATCCGGTCGTTCCCCGCCGCGCCGATAATGACATCGTTGCCGCCGGCGCCATCGAGGTTGTCATCGCCGCGTCCACCGATGAGGATTTCGTCCGCCGCGGTGCCGACGAAAGTGTCCGCGGCGTCCGAGCCTTCGTAATCCACGGCGGGCACCGGCGTGTCGTCGATAATACTGACATCGCCGCGGCCAAAAATCACATGCATCTGTCCGCCGTAGTCCTGTTCCGACGGCAGGTAGGGCGCCGCGATGACGATATCGTCATAACCGTCGCCGTTCACATCCTCGCCGCCGACGACGTTCGCGAAATCGAGCCATAACGCAAGGTCGCTACTGTAGATTTGTATCGCTTCGTGCTCACCGAACCCGTCGATGCTGCGCGTACCGCTGATGCGGTCGCCGCCGAACACGACGTAGACCGACCCGGCATCATTCGGCGCTGCGCCGGAGCTGGTACCGGGGGCCGTTACGAGCAGGTCATCGTATCCGTCACCATTGAAATCACCGGCATGCGTTACATTCGCGCCAAAGAAATCGCCACTCGATACACCGTGGATGCGCAACCCATTGTCGCCCAGCGCATCGAGTTCCTCGGTCCAGCCGGTACGCTCGGCGCGACCGTAAACGATCGTAATTTCACCGGTATCGTTCGAGCTTTCGCCGTGAGGGTTTGCGGTCGGCGCGGCAATCGCGATGTCGTCGAAGCCGTCACCGTCGAAGTCGCCGATGCCGGCGACGGCGGCGCCGGTACGGTCGAGATCGTCGCGACCCTGGAAGACCGTGATATGACTGTCGACGAACTGATCGGGATTCAGCGCCCGATCCACGCCCTGCGGCTGGCCGTAAATCAGAAACGCCGCACCCGGATCGGGGTCGAAATAGCTGATGGTGGTGCCGGCGACGCCGACGAGGAAATCGTCATAACCGTCGCCGTCGAAGTCGCCGGCCGCCGCCAGCGTGGACCCGACTTGCGCGCCCGGATAAGCGCCCGTGAGCGTAAAGCCCGGCAGGAATCCGGGGCTGAGCAACGTAGAGGGATCTTCGAGGCCACCGTAGACGACCATCGTTTGTCCGCCGTACGACCAGCCGGTGTCAAAGTTCACAAGCTGTGAGGCAACAGCGAAGTCGTCATAGCCATCACCATTGACGTCGCCGACGGCGGAAACCACGGTACTGAAATCGTACGCCGGCAGCGCCGGGCCGGTGATGCGGACCCCGTTTACGCCGTCAGTCTCGCTCGGCAAACGGAGCACATCGCCGAGATTTTCGCTGCCGCGTACGAGCACCGTATCCTGCGGAACATGGGCACCCTCCAGCGGTGCGCCGTCAACCGGATCAACCGGCTTGCCCGTCACGAGGTAATCGTCAAAGCCGTCACCATTCTCGTCACCGATCACGGTGACCGTGATGCCGACGAGCGCGTTCGCGCTTTCATGCACAAGCGTGTGCCCGGACTCGGCGAACACGTCTGCGGCGCCTAACCGAGTTCCGGGTTCGAGCGCGGCACCGGGCAACAGGTATGCAGTCTCCACGCCGTCCGCGCTGTAGCTGTGACCGTTCGACCAGACGATATCGGCGCGGCCGTCGCCGTCGAGAGCCCCGAGCGCGAGTGAGTTGAAACCGTAGAACAACTCGGGAAAATCACCGCTGACCCGGGTAATCAGTGGATCCTCGAACGCGAGGTCGATCTGGGCGGCGCCGTTGCCGAATACACCGGCAACGATCACGGTGCCGTCTGGTGACGGCGGCGCGTTTTCGAACACGAGCCCATCGGCGATCTCGAGATACGCGCCGCCTTTGCGATACACGGTGCCACTCGACAGTTCACTGAACGTAGCCGGCGCGTGCACCCAGCCAGTGCCCGCATCGACCCGATCGCCGACGTCACCGGTGATCGTCAGCAGGTAGTTATCCTGCGGCAACAGGAAGGCGTCTACATCCGACAGCTGCAAGCGGTTCAGCCCGCCGCCGGTGAGGTCGATCGTCTCGATACTCCACAGCGTCGCTTCGACCGCTATCGGTGCGGGCCTTATGACAATGTCGCCACCCCAATCTGCGTCAATAGTCACCAGCGGCGGCTCTTCCACGGCCACGGACGTTACTTCAACCTCGCCCCCACCCTGCCCGGTTCCGATCGTGATGCTGCCTGCGCTGCTGTCGTCCGGGAGCGCGAAGCTGAAGCTTGACGTGGCACCACCGGCTACCAGCGACGTCACTTCGACCCCACCCGACAATTCCAGCACCCCGCCCGCACTGCTCGCCGGAGCGATGGGGGTCGGGTGCAGGGTGATTTCCGGTCCGATGTGGCCGAGCAACAGGGTGTCGAGTCCGGCGCCGCCATCGGCGAAGATGGTGGCGCCGATCCTGATAATCAGTGTGTCGTCGCCGTCGCCTCCGTACAGTTCGTCCGCGAGGCCGTCGCCGCCATCGAGGTAATCGTTCCCACCGGCACCGTACAAGCGGTCGTCACCGTCCTGTCCGTACAGATGGTCGTCACCGTCGCCACCTTTCAGCAGATCGTTTTCACCGCCGCCGTACAGTTCGTCGTCGCCGCGTTGCCCGGTGAGTTCGTCGTCGCCGTCGTCGCCGTACAGGCGGTCATTGCCATTGCCGCCTTTCAATACATCGTTATCGTCACCACCGAAGATGCGGTCGTCACCGTTCTGGCCGTACAACTGATCCTTGCCGTCGCCGCCTTTCAGAAAGTCGTCGTCGGCAGCGCCGTACAAGCGATCATTGCCATGCTGGCCATACAAGCGGTCGTTGCCATTGCCGCCTTTGAGTATGTCGTTGTGACGTTCGCCGAAAAGCTGGTCGTTGCCGTGCTGACCGTACAGACTGTCTTTGCCGTCGCCACCGTTCAGCAGGTCGTTATGCGCGCCGCCGTAGAGTTGATCCTTGCCGTGCTGACCATGCAGCTGATCACTACCGTCGCCGCCTTTGAGCACGTCGTTATGGCGTCCGCCGTACAACTGGTCGTTGCCGTGCTGGCCGTGCAGATGGTCATTGCCGTCGCCGCCATTCAGAACGTCGTTGTGACGTTCGCCGAATAACCGGTCGTTACCGTGTTGGCCGTAGAGGCGATCGTTACCGTCGCCACCCATGAGAAGATCGTGATCGAGCTCACCGTAGAGCTCGTCCGCGCTGCCTTGTCCGTAAAGCTTGTCGTTACCCGCGCCGCCGAACAAGCGATCCTTGCCCTGCCCGCCGAATGCCATGTCCCAACCGGCGAGTCCGTACAGGCGATCGTTGCCGCCCTCGCCATGCAGGGCATCGCCCACCGCAGTTCCGATCAGCGTGTCGTCGGTATTGTTACCGCGTTTTGTCGCCATTCGACTCCTGCCTGAGGTGGGTTGTCACCGGCCAGCGGCTTGCGTCTGCGGGCAGATCGCGCCGTCGACGTATAAATCCGGTCGCCAGCCGGGCACGGGGGGGGGGTCGCAGTAATTATGTAACGAGACCCATGGCAGCGACAAGCGCCCTGCGTCCGCAGCGGCAAACGCGTGCCGGTCTGCGACAAATCCGGGCCGGCATAACCGCGTGTTGCCGCGGCGCATGCGGCCCCGCTCGCAGCCGGCAAGGCGGATCGGTGCCTTGCACTCATCGCCTGGCCCTGATGCGAAATAAGAAAAACTAAACATATACCGTACGCCATTACGAGTAAGATACTCTCGGGCGGGGAGCCGGAGGACCGTTTATTCACGCCGAATGAACGCTGGCGTACGCCCATCGATTAAGGCACATCCAGGCGCACGCGCCGTGGACGTTCCTGTCGGGCCGCGGGCGGGCGTATCGTCGCCTCACAACAGCGCCGGATGCCCCTGCGGTCGGCGCCTGGGCGTCTGGCGAGGCCCGTGCGCGTTGAAGTCTGGCGAAGCTGTCGTTCTGATCTGCCCCGGCGCGAGTCCGGTCTATGCACAAGGGAGAAGAATTTTTCATGAGATACGAAGCACCAACGACGACCAGGGCCGCGGCGTCGCTCCTGGCGAAAGCGAAAGGCAAGGCGTTTGTCCTTGCCGGCGGCACCGATCTGCTGGTTCGCATGCGCAGCGGCATGACGGAGCCGGATTTGGTCGTGGATATCAAGCAGATCCCGGCAACTCAAGCGATAAAGAAAACCGCCAGCGGTTTTACCATCGGGGCAGCAGTATCCGCCGCCGCGCTCGGTGAGCATGCCGCGTTGAAGAAAGCCTGGCCCGGAGTAGTGGAGGCAGCGAATCTGATCGGTTCCGATCAAATTCAGAGCCGCTGCACCATGGCCGGCAATCTGTGTAATGCCTCACCCGCCGCGGACAGCGTGCCGGCGATGATCGCCGCGCGCGCCAAAGCCGTCATCGTTGGCCCCAAGGGCAAGCGCACGGTGGCGGTGGAAAAGATCGTGACGGCGCCGGGGAAAACATCGTTGAAAAAAGGCGAAATCGTCGAGGCGATCACGCTACCGGCGCGCAAACCGAAAACGGGTGATGCGTATCTGCGTTTCATTCCACGCAGCGAGATGGATATTGCGGTATGCAGCGCGGGCGTTTGTCTCGGCATCGACACAAAAGGTGTCGTCACCGAAGCGCGCGTTGCCCTGGGTGCCGTGGCGCCGACGGCGGTCCTCGTGCCGGCCGCGGCAAAAGCGATTATCGGCACAAAACTCGACGACGATGCGCTGGCGAAACTCGCCGCGGCTTGTGAAGCCGCCTGTTCGCCAATCGACGACAAGCGCGGAACAGTCGAATACAGAACTGAAGTGGCCGGGGTGCTCGCGCGCCGCGCGGCGAAGATCGCGTATCAGCGCGCAGGAGGAAAATAATGTCCGGGATTCCAGTTTCGACCACCGTAAACGGCGATGCCGTCGAGTACATCTGTCATCCGGAAGAGACGCTGCTCGATGCGCTGCGTGATCGGGTGGGGCTGATCGGAGCAAAAGAAGGCTGCAGCACCGGCGATTGCGGCGCCTGCAGCGTTACGCTTGATGGCCGCCTCGTTTGCGCGTGTCTCGTCCTCGGCGCGGAAGCGCAAGGCCGCGAGGTCATCACCGTGGAAGGTCTCGCGGACGGTGAAACACTGCATCCGCTGCAACGACAATTCATCGACCACGCTGCTCTGCAATGCGGTATCTGCACGCCGGGGTTTCTCGTCGCGGCGAAAGCGCTGCTCGATCGAAATCCCTCGCCGAGCGAGACGGAGATCCGTTTCGCACTGGCCGGTAACCTGTGCCGCTGCACGGGCTACGACAAGATCGTCCGCGCGGTAGACGCCGCGGCAAAAGACATGGCGAAGACGTCGCGCAAAAAATCCCGCTAGTACGCACCGCAACAGCGCGACCGGCAACGAATCGACAGGAGATAAAGAAGTGGCACAGGACACGAGTTTTACGAACCAGAAATTCAAGCGCGTCGGTACCCGACCCGAGCGTCCGGACGGTCTCGACAAGGTAACCGGGCGGGCGCGCTATGGCGCTGACCAGTCCGCCCCGGGTCAGTTGATCGGCATGGTCCTGCGCTCTCCGCACGCGCACGCGAAGATCGTGAAGATCGATACCTCCAAAGCCGAGAAGCTCAAAGGGGTAAAGGCCGTACTGACGTACAAGGACCTGCCGGATCTGACGAACGGCGACCGCGCGCTGTACGACATCCTCGAAAACTGCATGGCGCGCGGCCGTGCGCTGTACGACGGACATGCAGTGGCTGCAGTGGCTGCGATCGACGCCCCGACGGCGAAGAAAGCACTGAAACTCATCAAGATCGATTACAAAATATTGCCGCATGTCACCGATGTCGATGAAGCGATGAAGCCGAAGGCGCCCATCGTACAGCCGCACATTCGTACAATCGGTGTTGAGCCGACGCCGAAGAAAGCGTCGAACATCGCGCAGCGTTCGGAATTCGGTCACGGCGACGTGGAAGCGGGTTTCGCCGACGCCGATGTGATCATCGAGAAGAGCTACAAGACCGAACAGACGCACCAGGGTTATATCGAACCGCATGCCTGTCTCGCGAGCGTCGGTCCGGACGGTAACGGTGAACTGTGGGTGACTACCCAGGGGCATTTCGTGTTCCGTAACACCTGTTCGAAACTGCTCGGCATGGAAATCGCAAAGCTGAAAGTGACGTCATCGGAAATTGGCGGCGGCTTCGGTGGCAAGACCCACGTATGGATGGAACCCGTTGCGCTCGGGCTGTCGCGCAAGGCGAACCGCCCGGTCAAACTCGTCATGAGTCGTGAAGAAGTATTCCGCGCCACCGGCCCCACGTCGTCGACATCGATCGACGTGAAAATCGGTGCGAAAAAGGACGGCACGATCACGGCGGCGAGCGCGGAACTGCGCTACCAGGACGGCGCGTTTCCGTTCATCTGGGGCATGCTGGGCGCGATGACATCATTCGCCTGTTACGACCTCAAGAACGTTAAATCGGTCGGCTATGACGTGCTCGTGAACCGGCCGAAGGTGGCGGCTTATCGCGCGCCCTCCGCGCCAATGGCGGCATTCGCGGTGGAAAGCACGCTCGACCTGGTAGCGGAAGCGATCGGGATGAAGCCGCTCGATTTACGCCTCAACAATGCAGCGAAGGAAGGCACGCTCGCATCCTACGGACCTACGTATGGTCCGATTGGTATCGGTGCGACGCTTGAGGCGGTGAAGAAACATCCGCACATGAAAGCGCCACTGGGCAAGAATCAGGGCCGCGGCATGGCGTGTGGCTTCTGGTTCAACTTTGGCGGTCAGACCTGCGCGGACATGAACGTCAGCGTTGACGGAACCGTGAACCTGTCTATTGGCACGATCGACGTTGGCGGCGCCCGCGCGTCGATGTCGCTGATCGCGGCGGAGGAACTCGGCATCCCCTACGAACAGGTGAAGTGCACCATCGCCGATACAAGCTCACTCGGCCATAACGACATGACCGAAGGCAGCCGCGGTACGTTTTCCACCGGTATGGCGATCATCCTGGCCGCGCGGGACATGATTCAGACACTGCGTGAGCGCGCCGCGAAAACCTGGAACATAGACGTCAAGCATGTCGAGTGGAAAGAAGGCCAGGCAGTCGCGAAGGGCGCGAAACATCGCGATCTGAAACCGCTGCCGCTGGCGAAACTCGCGGCTTCGGCGGTGAAGACGGGCGGCCCGATCGCGTGTCACAAGGAAGTTGTCGCCGATGGCGCCGGTGTCTCGTTCGCGAGTCATATCTGTGACGTCGAGGTGGATCCGGAAACGGGCGCGACAAAAGTGCTGCGCTATACCGTGGTCCAGGATGCCGGCAAGGCGATTCACCCGGATTACGTCGAAGGCCAGTTCCAGGGCGGCGCGGCACAGGGGATCGGCTGGGCGCTCAACGAGGAGTACATCTACGGCGAGGACGGCCGGCTGCAGAATCCGGGCTTCCTCGATTACCGCGTGCCGGTGTGCTCGGATCTGCCGTTTATCGATACCCAGATTCTGGAGATCCCGAACCCCGGTCATCCTTACGGCGTTCGCGGAGTCGGCGAAACGTCGATCGTGCCGCCGCTGGCAGCCATCGGTAATGCCGTCTCGAATGCGGCCGGGGTGCGCATGACGCATGTGCCGATGTCGCCTCCACGCATCCTGAAAGCTCTGAATGCGCAGAAGCGGGAACGCTCAGCCGCTTGATGGCCGAGGTAAAACTCACCGGTTCGTTGCGTGCCGCGGTTGGCGGGGCCGCCTCAGTGTCGATTGAGGCGGCCACGATCCGGGAATTGTTCCGGGAACTCGTGAAACGCTACCCGGAACTCGAACCGAGTATCGACGCCGGGCTCGCAGTGTCGATCAACGGCGACATTTATCGCGACGACTGGGGCGAACCGATCCCCGCGGATGCGGATGTGTTTTTGCTGCCGCGCATCGAGGGTGGCTGAGCTGATGGCGGCGGGCGTCCATGCACCCCAAACTAAAAAGGGTCCCGGTGGGACCCTTTTTATGTTTGGCGCGCCCGGAAGGATTGATGGCTAAAGCGAAGTATCGCTTTAACCACCCCTGCGGGGCGCGCTCCGCGCGTCCAATCTTCCTGCGGAAGATTGTCGAACCGGGAGGCTCTCTCCAACCTGGACACAACAAATTAAAAAGTGCCCCGGTGGGACCCTTTTAATTTTGGCGCGCCCGGAAGGATTGATTCGAAAAACGAAGACTCGTTTTCCTCACCCCTGCGGGGCGCGCTCCGCGCGTCCAATCTTCCTACGGAAGATTGTCGAACCGGGAGGCCCTCTCCAACCTGGACACAACAAATTAAAAAGGGCCCCGATGGGACCCTTTTTAATTTGGCGCGCCCGGAAGGATTCGAACCTCCGACCCCCTAGTTCGTAGCCAGGTACTCTATCCAGCTGAGCTACGGGCGCTATGTTTTGTTTCGCAATACTACAGTAACTTCATCCTGCTCTTTCCGGACACCGGTTCCAGCCCGGAAGGATGGATTCACAAACGAAGTTTCGTTTGTTCACCCCTGCGGGGCGCGCTTTGCGCGTCCAACTCGCTGCGCGAGTTTGTCGAACCTCCGACCCCCTAGTTCGTAGCCAGGTACTCTATCCAGCTGAGCTACGGGCGCTATGTTTTGTTTCGCAATCTTACAGTAACTTCATCCTGCTCTTTCCGGACACCGGTTCCAGCCCGGAAGGATGGATTCACAAACGAAGTTTCGTTTGTTCACCCCTACGGGGCGCGCTTTGCGCGTCCAACTCGCTACGCGAGTTTGTCGAACCTCCGACCCCCTAGTTCGTAGCCAGGTACTCTATCCAGCTGAGCTACGGGCGCAATGTTTCGTTTCGCGATCTTACAGTAACTTCATCCTGCTCTTTCCGGCCACTGGTTCCAGCCCGGAAGGATGGATTCACAAACGAAGTTTCGTTTGTTCACCCCTGCGGGGCGCGCTTTGCGCGTCCAACTCGCTGCGCGAGTTTGTCGAACCTCCGACCCCCTGGTTCGTAGCCAGGTACTCTATCAGGCTCCGCTACGGGCGCTGTGTTTCGTTCCGCGATTCTACACCATTCGACCGTCGCACTGATGGCAAGCGCATCGAAGAGGCGGGATTATCGGGATCGCGGGCGACAGTGTCAAACGATGATGGTTGTTCACACGCGACTGCCCTACTCCTTTGTTGCGTCGCAAAGTAAACTAGGGCCATCAACAAATCCGGAGAGCGACGATGCTGGAAATGATGGATATCAACTGCGACATGGGTGAAAGCTTCGGCAACTGGAACATGGGTGATGACGTTGGCATGATGCCGCGGATCACCACCGCTAACGTGGCCTGCGGCTTCCATGCGAGCGACCCGGTGACGATGATCGAGACGGTCAAACTTGCGAAACAGCACAACGTCGCCGTTGGCGCACACCCGGGCCTGCCCGATCTGCTCGGCTTCGGCCGCCGCGCGATGAATATCACCCCCGAAGACGCCTATGCCTATGTCGTCTACCAGGTTGGTGCGCTTCAGGGCACCCTGGCGACGCAGGGAATGAAACTGCATCACATCAAACCGCACGGGGCGTTCTATTCCGTGCTGAAAACGAACGAGGAACTCGCCGCGGCCGTCGCCGAGGCGATTAAACAGCTGTCCGACGACCCCATCCTCTACTGGCCTGCGCCAACGACAGCCGCGATGCCGACGGCGGCGAAAAAACTCGGTATTCGGGTTGTCGGTGAAATCTACCCCGATCTGATCTACGCGCCCGATGGGGCGCTCATCCTGCAGCGTGAAAAGCACGAAACCGATGTCGCGTTCGCCGCCGCCCAGGTACGTCGTTATGTCGAAACCGGCAAGGTGGAAGCGAACGACGGCTCGCTCATCGAGCTCGATGCGGAAAGCCTGTGTATCCATGGTGACGGCCCGAATTCCGTCGAGGTTGCCGATGCGATTCGCGCGACGCTCGAGGAAATTCGTTGCCCAATCACACCAGTGATGCTGAACGCCGCCTGAGGAAAGGACCCGACTCGATGAAATTTGGCCTAATGTTTACATTCCAGCTGCCCCCGGGCTGCGGAATCCCGTGGAACGAACCCTATCAGGATATGCTCGACTGCCTGCCGCGCGCCGAGGCGCTCGGTTTCGAGTCGATGTTCATGGCCACGCACCATGCGAAAACGGACGGATTGTGCCCCGGCCCGCTGATCGCCTGTGCCGGCGCCGCGTCGGTGACGAAAACCATGCGCATCGGCACGGGCGTATTGCTCGTACCGATGTACGCGCCGCTGAAACTTGCCGAAGATGTGGCGGTGCTCGACAACCTCTCGCAGGGTCGTTTCGTTTTCGGGGTCGCGCCCGGTTACGTCGCCGAAGAGTTCGCCGCCCACGGCATCCCGCGTGAGGAACGCATCGGCCGTTTCGAGGAAGCGCTCGATCTGATGACCATAGCCTGGACCCAGGACGAGTTTGAGTTCAACGGCAAGTATTTCCAGGTCCCGAAAACCGTCATGACGCCGAAGCCGATTCAGCAACCGCATCCGCCGATCTGGTATGGCGTCTCGGCGACGAAATCGCTGCAACGCGCAGCGAAACGTCATGCCATACAAATCATGTCGCCACGCCACGGCGTCGATGAGCTGATGCACCATTACGCGCCGTACGAAGCGGCAGCAGCGGAAATCGGTTGGAAAATTCCGGAACGTCCGCTCATGCGCCAGGTGTTCATCGGGAAAACCACGGCCGAGGCCGAGGCTATCGCCGCGCCCGCGGTGAACCATCTGTACCGCGAAGTTTATGGCAAGGCCTCGGCAGCGGGCGACCGCGTGCTGCGCGCAGACGACGGTAATGTGATCACGGACCATGAGCAGGTGGGATTCGAGAACTTCAAGGACCGCTACATCATCGGCGATCCGGATTTCGCCATCGATTCGATCAAGCGCTACGAAGCCGCATGCAACCCCAGCGAAATAGTTTGCTGGATGCACATGCCCGGCATCAGCGGGGAGCAGGCCATGGGTTCGGTCGAATTATTCGCGCGCGAAGTAATGCCGCACTTCCAGTAGGCCCGGGTCAATGCCCGCGCGCGTCGCTCCGATTTAATGCACAAAACCGCAGTCAGCGAAATCCGTGACATCACGACGAGCACGCTCGCGGGGATGTCCGATCACGACCGCGACGAAATGGCGATACCGTCCTACCTGCACGGTAATCCCCTCATTCGCTGGCTCATGTGGCGTCGCTACGAAGCGATTGCGCAATACCTCGACGACGTTGACGGTAACGCGGCGCTCGAATTCGGCTGCGGTCTTGGCCTGTTTCTGCCGGAGTTGAACGCGCGTTTCGACCGCGTATTCGCGACCGATCTGTTTCCGGACTATGCCCGCACGCTGAGTGAGCGTCGCGGACTCACTACCCGCTTCGTGGCGAACGTCGGCGCCGTGCCGGATGCGTCACTCGATGTGCTGGTTGCGGCCGACGTGCTCGAGCACATCCGCGACCTGCCGGCCTATCTCGCGGAATTCGCGCTGAAACTGAAACCGGGCGGGCGTCTGATTATTTCCGGGCCAACGGAGAATTATCTGTATCGACTCGGGCGGATAATCGCGGGTTTCGGTGGCAAGGGCGACTACCACCACACGAATATCGATCGCCTGATCGCCGACATCACACAAGGCGGTTTCAAACCGCTGCGTACGCGTCGCTTGCCGTTTCGCGTCGCACCCGCCTTGTTCAAAATTGCCGAGTTCGCGAACGCAGCTGTTTGATTACGGCACGTACCGGCTCGCGCAGGCGAATTCGCCTGCGGCCCGTGCAGCGGCGAACGTGCGATAGCGGCACCCGGCGTGATCGTTGTCGATAATTCGTGTGAGTTTGCGCAGGGTGTTCGCACGGTTGAACCACAGTAGCGCGCTGGTCAGCAATGATGTGCCTTCGATGCGATAGAACCGCTCCGCGTGGTCGAAATCGTGCGGATGGCAGTAGAGCCAGTAAACCTGCGCCGACGCGCCCCGCGCGAGACAATATCTGATCACCGCGCGCGGCAGATAGCGCAGGTAGAAGCCACCAAGGAACGGGAACTCGAGCGGCCCGATGCGTGCAACGGGCGCAGGAATTTCGAGCAGGCCATTCTGCCACAGGAAAGGCTGCCGCGGCGCGCCGGGAAAACCGAACAGTGGACTCGCCGCCGGCAACACGCTCGACGAATAGGCAAAGCCTGCGTCGCGGATCACATCGGTCGCCCACATGCTGTCGCGGGTGAGCGAGAATGCCGGCGCGCGATAACCGAGTACCGCCTGCCCGCAGAGATCTTCGAGATAATGCTTGTTTTCCCGCAATTGTGCCGCCAGCGCCGCGGGGGATTCGCGCGTCAGGTGGCGATGCGCGAATGAATGGAAACCAATCTCATGCCCGCGTTGCGCGATCTCCGTGATCAGCTTCGGCTCCTCGCGGGCGACGCGTCCGAGAACGAACACGGTTGCCGCTATCCCGCGCGCTTCGAGGAGGTCGAGCAATTCACGCGTAATCTCCGGATAGCGTCGCGGCCACTCGGGTAGCGGTCGATGATCTTCGAGATCGAACGTGAAATAGCGTGACGTCGTCGGGGCCATTGCGTGTGTTCAGGCTTTCGAATACTTGCGTTTGAAGTAACGCTGGTAGAACGCATTCGGCAAATAACGCATCGCCGCGTCGCGGACGAAATAACGCAACGGCGTTTGCGGCACGTACCATCGCGCGGCGCGGCGCGTTGCGGGCTGGAGTTGAGTCGTAACCGGCTTCAGCGTGCGTTCGTAATGCGCAAACGCGTCCGCCCGGTCCCGCTCGCACAGCGCGTCGGCAAGCGCGCACGCGCCCCAGAATGCGGACGATGCGCCCTGGCCCGATAACAGCGTGAGGCAGTGCGCCGCATCACCCAGCAATACCGTATTACCGCGACTCCAGCTCCCGAGTTCTATCTGGATCAGCGGGTCCATGTAGACGCTGCCGGTAGCCGGGAATTCGTCGAGCACCTGCCGTACCAACACGGGCGCACCGTCGTACGATCGATTCAGGGCCTGCGCTCGCGCTGCGGCGGGCGGTGGCGTTCGCTCCTCGCATTGCCAGATGAAAACGCACGCGAGATCGCCGTCGCGTGTCGTGTACACGCACATATACCGATTGCGTTCCATGTGGTTTTCGAACCGCCTGGCAAGGCCCAGCGTGTTCGGCAGACGATAAGCGGAAGAATGGAGGCCAAGATAATGCCGGGTCACGGCACTTTCCGGCCATGCGAGCGAGCGCGTATTCGAATGTAATCCGTCGGCGCCAATGACGACGTCGAACACCGCCGCCGTGCCATCGCTGAACGTAACGGCGGTTTCGTCGCCATGCTCTTCCAGCGCGGTGATCGTGGTGCCAAGACGAATGTCGGCGACCTCACGCGCGGCCTCATGCAGGATCGTTTGCAAGTCGTCACGCATGATCTGAACGACATCGATTCCGGCGAACAGATCCGCATAATCGAGCTCGAGCATCGCGCGCCCGTGACGATCGTGATAGCTCGAGCGTGCAATACCGGAGTTTCGTGCGCGGATCTGCTCCAGCACGCCAAGTTCCCGGGCATAGTGGTAGGAAGCATGCGACAGGGAAATGATGTAACCATCGGCGCGGATGCTCGGCGCTTTTTCGATCACGAGCGGTTTAAACCCGCCACGGCCCAGCCACGCAGCACACGTGAGACCGGCAACGCCGGCACCGGAGACAAGAATTCTGCTGTTGCGCTCCATGTCAGCTAAGGTCCCTTTCGCTCCCCGTTACCCGCGCGCTCAATACAGCACGCGCGATACGAGCGGGCCCGCAAGATTCGCGAGCGACAGCGGCAGACGCCGCCAGGTCGCGGCAAGATAACGATACAGCGGTCGCCCGGGATCGAGTACGGGCGGAGCCCCGGAGCCATTCATGCAGAACTCGTAGTGCAGGGGCTGCGGCTCGAAGCCCCAGTTCTTCTTGAATGCATAAGCGCCGGTATTCCGCATGCTGCGGCCGAAATCGAACACCCGCAGTCCGTCCGTGCATGCCCGCTCCAGCAGACACCAGTACATATAATCGAATGCCGCGAGCTGTCGCGCAGCCGGTAGGCCACCAGCATAGTACGGCAGTACCTCGTCGCGGAAATACAGGGACAGAACCGCGGTGACGGCCTGCCCTTCATGTTCGACGAGCGATATCTCGCACTGCTCGCCGAAGCATTGCGCGAGCGTGGTAAACAGTCGTCGCGGATATACCGGCGTGCCGAGGTTGCGCATCCCCGTAGCGAACAAGCGATAGAACGTTGCGACATCCTGACCACGGCGAACGCACAACCCGGCTTTTTCGCCCTTGCGGATCATTGCCCGTTGCTTGCGTGGCACCGCGGCAAGATTCCGTGCCGGGTCCGGGTCGAGTTGCTTGCGGAACGTGGCGTACAGGTCCGTGCCCGCCCAGGCCGGATTTGTGCGTTCGCGCTGACGCATTTCGAGTACGACTACGTTCAGCTCGCGCGCGAGATCCACCGCCGCCTCGTCGAGCGCGTTCGCGGTGGTGCTGTCGCGTGCGAGCGCACCGCCGTAAACACAAAACGGTGCCGATACGAGCGCGCCGCGTCCCAATCCGTGACGCACATGCACGAGCGGCAGGACGCCTGTGATCGCCCCGTCCGCATCCGCCACGAGGTAATACGGCGTCCAGCCGTACACGCTTGTCGCCACCACGGCCCAGTTCGACAGATGGCACACCGTACCGTCCGGATGCATTGTGACGAACGCATCCCAATCCGGATCCGGCATCCGCTCGAGTCGCCGGATCACCGTCATACCGCTTTTTTCAGCACACAGATGTTGGATGCGCCAATCAGGCGTGCCGGGAGCGATGTCACCGCCGCGCTGCGCCAGCGCAACGGCGGGAACGAGACGTAGCGCGCCGCGACCACGAGTCCGGCGGCGGCGGCATAAGCATCGATGTCCGCAAAAGCATGGTTTTCATACGGGAATGCCGGCGCGCCGCGCCAGCGTTCCAGCGTGCCGAACACAAGCAAGGCCAGGCGATGCACCCAGGCGCCGCCATTGCGCCACACGATCACGATCTGTCCGTCGTCGCGCAGCACGCGCGCGCATTCGGCGATGAAACGCGCAACCGCTTCGGGACGCTGTTGATTGAAAAACTGACAGTTGACGATTTCGTCCGCCGTTGCACTCGCGAGCGGCAGTCGGAAGGCGTCACCGCGCACGACATCGAGGCCGTTGCTGCGCGCCGCCGCGCAGGCATCGCGGTTGAAATCTATGCCGAGAACTTGTCGGCGACGCGCAATCAGGGGTTGCACCATCAAGCCCGATCCGCAGGCGATATCCACGAGGACAGCAGCGTTGTCGTCGAGCAGTTCGAACAGCAGGGCCTGTTCGCCGCGAAAATAACCCTCGTACACGTAGCCATTCGCGCGCGAATTCGCACCGCCGTAGCGCGCACGCATCTGTGCATACATTCCGTCGACCCGGCGATCGGCTGCAATCTCGTCTTTGTTCATGTTGCGCGGCTCGCCACGGGCGCCCGTGGCAGCATGGGGGTCAGGCTCAATACGAGGATCCAGAACACAATCGGCGCGCTGATCAGCGCCATCCGAATCGCGATTGCGATGGGTGCACCAACCCCGGGTTCGTAGCCCAGCAAGCGAAAACTGCCCAGCAATACGACCTCACTGATCCCGAACCCGCCGACCGTCTGCACCGGAATCACCGCGCTGAGATTGTAGACGATCCCGAGCCCGAGCGCCGTCGCTGCGCTCAGCGCCGGGACCACGGCGATAACGACCAGTGCGATGCCAAGCAGGTTCGCGGTCCATTTGCAGGCGGTCAAGACACCGAGTTTCAGCACCCGTTCGCCGCTCATGTGATGGCGCGAATAAGTCCGTGCCTGCAGCAGCACGCGCAGCACGAGCCGCGACCACTTCTTGCGCCGGCGCGGACGTAACCGTACCGCAAGCGCCGTCAGCAAGGGTTCGATGAACACGACAACGGCGGCGAACATGAGGGCGAGCACAGCACTGACGACGAGGACGATCAAGCGTTGCTCGCCGGCGACCGCAAGCACGGTGACGATCGCGAGCAGCATGATGAGCATGAGCATATCGAACACGCGCTGGAACAGCAGGCTCGCGGCGGCAACCCCGAGCGGCTGCCGCAGGGTGCGCGCGATGATCCCGATCCCCGCGATCTCGCCAAGCCGGGCGGGCAAACCGATCAGCATGAGGACATACCAGGCAGTTGCGCGCAGCGCATCGCGCAAGCGGACGCTGCCGCGTGCAAGCAGGCGAAACCGCAACGCGGTAACGAAACCCTCGAGCAGAAGCACGACGATACCGGCGACAAGCCAGGAGTAATCCGTAGTGCGCAAGAGTTGCCGCGCCGCGTCTGCGTCCACCTGGGCGACAACGAGCGCGAGCAAGGCGGCGCTGGAAGCGACCGCGAGGATCCACAAGGTGAGTCTGCCGCCGCTCACGGCCGCGTTTGGCCGCCACGGCCGACCTCGTTCGTGAGACCGCGCCTCGGTACGGCCGCGTGCGAGTCGGGCGCGGAATTTGTCGTACACTGCCTCGCCATGCGATCAACTGAACGGCAGCGCGGCGACGTCCGCGGCGGACTAAGCTTGCTCCTGGTAGCGATACTGATCGTGGGTTACCTGCAGCACTCGCATTTCGAGATGGCGCCCCCGACACTGGATGCGCTGCGTTACGTTGATTACGCGCTCAATATACACGACCACCACGTGTTCGGATTGTCGGGTCCACGGCGCGATGTAGCGCCGCCACCGGGCAATGCGAACAGTCCGCTGTACCCCGCGCTGCTCGCGCTGGCGATGGCGTTCGACCCCGATCTTGCGGACAGTTTGCGTTGCGCGGTCGGCGCGCGCGGCAACACGGCGTCGTGCCCTCACGAGTACACGACGATCGTTGTTATTCAGTGCGCGCTCGTTGTTGGCGCGATGCTCTGTTTGTGGTTTGCCGCATTACGCTTGTTTGCCCGCCATGCGCTGGCCTGGGGTGCCTGCGCGCTCGCGCTGGCTTCGACGAAGCCGATGTTCTACGCGAATCACCTGCTCACCGAGATCCTCGTGCTGTTCCTGTTCGCGGCGCTCATGGCTGCGCTCGTCGTCGTCTGTGACCGTGGCGGCGTGCGTGCCTGGGCCGCAGTCGGCGGCATCCTCGGCGCCCTGACCCTCACCCGCCCGGAATATCTCTATCTCGGCGGCGTGCTCGCGATCGCCGGTTTCGCGGCCACGCTGTGCAAGCGGGAAGACGCACGCATCACGCGATTCTCGGCTGCGATCCTGGCATTCGCGATCGTCATCGGTCCGTGGCTTGCACGTAACGAACACCACTTCGGCGTCGCCAGTGTTACGGGCGGATACGGCGATGTGATCCTCGCTTACCGCGCTGCCTACAACCGCATGAGCCTGGCCGAAGGCGCCGCGGCATTCGTCTACTGGCTGCCCGGTCATGGCGAGACACTCGCAGCACGTTTCCTGCCGCCGGAGTTGACCGCGAAGCTTGGTACCGACCCCCACTCCTATCTCTACCATGATGGCAAGGAAATCTTCGACGCCGGCCTCGTGGCCGTTGGCGGCGAGCGCGAAAAGCTTGCGGCCTACCTGTTACGCACGGAAATCCTCGCCCACCCCGTGCGTCATCTTGCCGCGAGTGTGCCGCTCGCCTGGCGCGGCATCCTCGCCGGCAAATACCTCGCCGTGGTCGGGGTGCCGTGTCTTGCGCTGCTCGCCGTCGTCGCGCTGCGGCGGCGGCAAACCGCCGTGCTGCTCATGTTGTTACCGGCAGCCGTCATGATCAGCCTGTATGCGGCGGTCTCGGTAAGCGTGCCGCGCTACAACGTATATCTGATCTACTACTACGGGATTGCCGTGAGCTGGGCGCTCGTGGCGCTCTGCGACCGCCATCTGGCCACATCACCGCCGTAACACGGCGATCAATCGATGGGAGCGGCTGCGGGATGATCGTGCAGCAGGTGTTTCGATAACAGCCGATGCAGCGGCACCGTCGGCACGCTGCGTACGTCGTAGTCTATCGCGGCAAGAATAAACTGCAGACCGATGATGATCGGCAGCGCCGCGAGCATCACCGTGCCCGCCGTCGCCGCGACCCCGGCGGTTTCCGCGAGGTGCCATGCATGCGCGCCGAACGCGACGCCAAACAGCAGCAATAGCGGCCCCAGCAGCCACTGGATCGAGGCCACACTGAAGTTCCGCAGAAAGTAGCTATAGAAGATACGCTTCGAGAAATTGCCGATATGCTTGCCAATGAAAGTCGGCAGTGAAGCGAACACATCGAGGTGACTTTGCTCACTGCCATAGCACGCGTGCATCGGCACATCGATGACCACCGCGCGCAGGGTGTTGAGCCGAAATAGCATATCGGATTCGAAAAAATAATCGTTGCTGATGCGCTCCAGCGGCAACACGCGCAGCGCCGAGGCGTGAATCGCGATAAAGCCGTTAGCGGGATCGAAAATGTTCCAGTAGCCGGACGAAAATTTGCTCACGAACGACATGACAACGTTACCGATGATCCGGTAACGCGGCATCCGGGCGATGTTCTCGAGCGAGAAAAACCGGTTGCCTTTTGCGTAATCGGCGTGCCCGGCGACGATCGGCGCCGTCAGGCTCGCGATCAAATCCGGATCCATCTGGCCGTCGCCGTCGAGTTTCACCACGATGTCGGCCCCGGCGCGCAAGGCGGCGAGGAAACCCCGCTTCGTCGCGCCACCGACGCCTTCATTGTGCCCGCTGTAGAGCACCTGAACCCGCGGATCGGGCGCCGAGGATTCCACGAGTTCCCCGGTGCGGTCGGGGCAGCCGTCGTCGACACAGATAATGTTCGCAACCAGCGCCGGGATCCGCGCGATCACATCAAGCACATGATCGCGTTCGCGGTAGCAGGGAATGACCACCGCGATGCGGGGCGCAACCGCACTGTCGGCGGCGGCCGCGCGACCATCGAGTTGCCGCATCAGCTGCTGCGTCTCGATGGCCATCCGGATCCCGCGATCACACCGCCGCCGTCAGGCGTGGACGATGACGCCGCGCGCGTTGACGCCTTTTTCCAGGTCTTCGAACGCCGCCATCGCATCGTCGAGACTGTAAGTCTTGCTGACGAGTGAATCGAGATCGAGTTTGCCCTGGCGATAGAGCTCGAGATACATCGGGAAATCGGTTTTAAAATTGACCCCGCCGTACATCGAACCCATCAGCGTTTTGGCCGTGAACACCATGATCGGCTGACGGATGGAATACTTGTCGTCGAGGCGACCTACCCCGACCACGACGATATTGCCGCCCTTGCGCGTGGCCTTGATGCACTGCTCGACGAGTTTGCCGCTGCCGACCACTTCGAACGCGTAATCGACGCCCATGCCGCCGGTCATTTCGAAAATCTGCTTGACCGCATCGCCGTTAGGATCAATGACATCCGTGGCGCCGAACTTGCGCGCCATTTCCATTTTTTCGGTGGACAAATCGCAGGCAATGATTTTCGAGGCGCCGGCGATACGCGCGCCCTGGATCGTATTCAGACCGACGCCGCCGCAACCGAATACGGCAACCGTGGCACCGGTGGGCACGTTCGCGGTTTTGATCACCGCGCCAACCCCGGTGGAGACCCCGCAGCCGACGAGCGCGGCGGCTTTCATATCGAGTTCCTTGTCGATCGCAATGACGCAGGCCGACGGCACCACCGCGTACTCGGCCATGAGGCCGCAGAACGACATGACGAAGATGTCCCGATCGCCCTGGTGAACACGCGTCGTGTTATCGAACAGGTTGCCGTTTTGCGGCGCCACGCTGCACAAATACGCTTCACGGTGCAGGCAATGGAAACATTCGCCGCAGCTCGGAATAAACGAAATCGCGACATGGTCGCCGGGCTTGACGTTCGTCACGCCTTCGCCAACCTGTTCGACGATGCCAGCGCCTTCATGCCCGAGCACGACCGGCAGCGGGCTCGGAATCGTGCCGTTCGCGATCGACAGGTCTGAATGGCAGACGCCGGTTGCTTTCATTCTGACGAGGACTTCGCCGACCTTGGGCGGGTCGAGATCGACGTCCGTTACCCCGAATTTATCTATCTCATCGACAACCACTGCCTTCATGCGCTAAGCCTCCTCATCGCGTCTTCATTGAATTGAATATCCGATCCGTACCCGCGTCCGCGGCGTTGCGCACACGCTGACTTTGAACCGCCCGCCATGATAACGCTAATTCGCCGGGCACGGGCTGCCCGCTGCCACCGCGGCCGGAACAGGATCTGTCGCACGCGCGCCCGGCAGCCGAAATTGCGGCCACTTGTCACGGATCTGACGGGGGTCAATCGCGTAGGATCGCAGCGCCATGGGTTTCCTGCGCGCCTCTCCCACCACCCGGCACAGCTGCCGCTGCATTGCGCTGCTGCTCGTGCAATTGCTGCTCGCGGCGCCCGTTCGTGCGCAAGCCGAGCCGCAAGTGGCAACCAGCGGCGACACGCTCGTCTATCGCGGGGATCTCACGGCTGCCGGTCTGCAGCGGTTACAGACGCATTATGCCGCCACGGCGGGTGCCACACGCTGGCTCGAAATCGATTCCGGCGGCGGCGAGGTTAACGTCGCGATGGATTTCGGCGAATGGGTGTTCGCGGCGGCACTCGCCGTTCGTGTCTCGAACCGCTGCCTTTCGGCGTGCGCGAACTACGTGTTCCCGGCCGCCGTGGTCAAAGTAATAGCACCCGGCGCGGTCGTCGCCTGGCATGGTTCGGCCATCCAGGGCGCGGCGGCGAGTCGCGCCGCAATCAACGCCGTGATCGAACGCGACGTGCTGCCGGACACCGCCCCGCGCGAACGCGAAGCAACCCGCGCGCGCCTCGTCGCCTCCACGCTCGCCTATCTCACCCGCGCCGAAGCGCGTCAGACCGATTTTTTCCATCGTCTCGGGGTTGACGAACGCATTACCCGCATTGGCCTCGAACACCCGGCCGTAACAGATTTCTGGTTCGTGTCCGTTGCCACGATGGCGCACTACGGTATCGACCGCGTTGTTGCCCCGGCGAATTATCCCGCGACGGACACGAGTCGCTTCGGTCCGGGCAAGGTCGTCTACATTGAACCTGTCGGGATCGCCCCGTAACGGAGCCGCACGGCGCGAACAGGTGTGGCCGCGCGCCGGGCTTCACGCTGGGCGTCCGCGCGGGTAGTATTGTGCGATGCAATATACGTTGCCGCCGACCGCATGAACCCGCGCCGTCCACCGCCATCAGCGCACCGCAGTAGCGTGGCGAATGCCGCGCCGGAGGCGCCGTTCACGTTCCCGCGGCAACCGCGAATTCCGCCTCGCGCGGCCGGCATGGCCTGAATGTCACACCGCTACCTCGTGTTTACCGATCTCGACGGCACCCTGCTCGATCACGAAACCTACGACCACCGTGCGGCCAGCGCCGCGCTCGCGGAACTCGCGCGCCGCCACATCCCGGTGATCCCGAACACGAGTAAAACTATCAATGAAGTGCTGGTATGGCGCGAACGTCTGGCACTCGACGGGCCGTTCATCGTCGAGAACGGCAGCGCCGCGCTGCTCCCCCTGGGTCATCCGGACTGGCACCTCGCGGGGTCGGCGAGCGGAGCCGACGAGCACGGCTTTCGTGTCGTGATTTTCGGCGCGACCGTGGCGACGATACGGGCGCAATTGCTCACCCTCGAGGTGTCACAACGATATGACTGCGACGCTTTTTCACAGCTGAGTGTGGCCGCGATCGCGGACGCCACGGGTCTCGATATCACGACCGCGACGCAAGCCAGGGCGCGGCGATTCAGTGAGCCGCTGCTCTGGCGCGACAACGACGCGGCACTCGAACGCCTGGCGGGCGAACTCGCCGGGGTCGGTCTGCGGGTGACCCGCGGCGGGCGCTTCGTGCATGTCATCGGCGACACGGACAAGGGCGTCGCGCTGGCACGCACCGTGGGCCTGTATGCGCCGCAGGGAGCGGACGGCATCACAACAATCGCACTCGGCGACAGTCCGAACGATGCCCAAATGCTGAATGCCGCCGACATTGCCGTGGTCGTCCACAACCCGCATGCGCGTGCATGGTCGCTCGCGCGTGAATCGAGCCTATACACTAAGGCTGTCGGCCCACGCGGCTGGCAGGAAGCGTTCGACGAGTTGTTCCGTTCGCGGATCACATGAACAACAGGAGCAGGTAATTGGGTGACTTCTACCAGAACGGCATAATCACGACACTGCACAACCTGTCGCGGCGACCCCTCGAGGAGCTCGAAGCTGAACTCATGCGCTTCAGTCGTCAGCGACCGATGGCGCTCGTGTTGCCGTCATTGTTTTCCGAACTCGAAGGACCGGCGCTCGGGACGATAGTCGACGAACTCACGCACGTACCGTACCTCGAGCAAATCGTCATCGGGCTCGATCGCGCCGACGTCGATCAGTTCCGGCACGCACTCGACTATTTTTCGCGCCTGCCGCAACACCACCGCGTGTTGTGGAACGACGGACCGCGCCTTAAGGCTATCGACGCGAAACTCGCCGCCGAAGGTCTTGCACCGAAGGAACTCGGCAAGGGTCGCAACGTGTGGTATTGCTTTGGTTACATACTTGCTTCCAACCGGGTGCAGGCGGTTGCGCTGCATGACTGCGATATTCTCACTTACCAGCGCGACCTGCTCGCACGATTGATCTACCCGATCGCGAACCCGCGCTTTAACTACGTCTTCTGCAAGGGATTCTACGCCCGCGTCGCCGACGGCAAGATCAACGGTCGCGTCTGCCGCCTGCTCGTGACCCCGCTGTTGCGCGCAATGAAAAAGATCTGCGGCCCGCTCGATTACCTCGAGTTTCTCGACAGCTTCCGTTATCCGCTCGCCGGCGAATTTTCGATGCGCACGGATGTGATCAACGACCTGCGGATCCCGAGCGACTGGGGTCTCGAGATCGGCGTCCTCTCAGAGATGAACCGCAACTACGCGACGAACCGGATCTGCCAGGTTGATATCGCCGATACCTACGACCACAAACACCAGTCACTGTCGCCCGATGACGTGAACGCCGGCCTGTCGAAAATGAGTACCGACATCGCAAAAGCGATTTTTCGCAAACTCGCGACGAACGGACAGATCTTCTCGATGGAAACGTTCCGCAGCGTCAAGGCGACGTACTACCGCATCGCGCTCGATTTTGTCGAAACCTACTACAACGACGCAATGATCAACGGCCTCTCGCTCGACCGCCACAACGAGGAAAACGCCGTCGAACTGTTCGCCGAGAACATCATGCGCGCGGGGAATTATTTTCTCGACAATCCGATGGACGCGCCGTTCATTGCGAGCTGGAACCGGGTTGTCTCGGCCGTGCCGAACATTCTCGAAGATTTACGTCAGGCGGTAGAAGACGACGCCGCCGAATTCGGCGTGTAAGGCGACCCGGAGTATGTCAGGCAGCGAGCTGAACGCGCGGGTGTGCGAACACCTGCAGCGGGTGTACCCGCACGAAGATCTCCCCGGCCTCGCCGCGCAGCTGCTCGAGGTGATGGCGCTGCAGCACGGGCAGCCCGGCGATCCGCACTGTAACCAGTGGGATGAGCGCGACGCCGTGGTCATCACCTACGGCGACACGTTCGTCGGTGGCGACGCGCATTCGCTTGCCACGCTCAGGGAATTCCTCGCACGCGAACTCACCGGCATCGCGACGGTGGTGCATATTCTGCCGTTCTTCCCCTACAGCTCCGACGATGGCTTCGCCGTAATCGATTACAGCAGTGTGAACGAGTCACTTGGCGACTGGGACGATATCGGCGCGATCGCCGGCGATTTCAAAGTGATGGCGGATGTCGTCATCAACCATATGTCGAGCCGCGGCCAATGGTTCGAAAATTACAAACAGGACAAGGACCCCGGGCGCGGTTACTTTATCGAAGCACCCCTCGATGCGGATCTGTCGGCGGTTGTGCGGCCGCGTACCTCGGCACTGCTGGCACCGGTGGAAACACGCCGCGGAACGCGTCACCTCTGGTGCACGTTCAGCCACGATCAGGTGGATATGAACTTCGCGAACCCGCGGGTGCTCGTCGAGTTCGCGCGCATTCTGCGGCAATATCTCGACGCCGGCATCCGCTGGTTTCGTCTCGACGCCGTCGCCTTCCTGTGGAAGGAAATCGGAACCCCGTGCATCCATCTGCCACAGACCCACGAAATCGTGAAACTGCTGCGGCTACTCGTGGAAACGGCCGCGCCCGGCGCCGTGATCGTAACGGAAACGAACGTCCCGAACCGGGAGAACCTCACGTACTTCGGCAATGGCAACGAAGCGCACGTGATCTACAATTTCTCGCTGCCGCCGCTGATTATCCATACCCTGATCAGTGGCGACTGTCGTCACCTGAAAACCTGGCAGATGACCATGCCGCCGGCGATGGACGGGACCGCTTATCTGAACTTCATCGCCTCCCACGACGGCATCGGCGTACGCCCGGCCGAGGGTTTGCTCAGCAACGAGGAACTCGACGATCTAATCGCGACGATGCAGCGCTTTGGCGGCGAGGTCACCTACCGCCATCTTGACGGCGCGACGCAGAAA
The DNA here is from genome assembly GCA_965216305.1 of Gammaproteobacteria bacterium. Taxonomy (GTDB): domain Bacteria; phylum Pseudomonadota; class Gammaproteobacteria; genus UBA11873. The sequence continues at coordinate 4,207,145 of OZ244144.1, forward strand.
CCCTACGAAGTCAACATCGCGCTGATCGACGCACTCGCTGGCACAGTTGCCGGTGGCGCGGACGATTTGCAGTTCGATCGCTACCTCTGCGCCCATACGATCATGCTCGCGCTCGAGGGTATCCCGGCGTTCTACATCCACAGTCTGCTGGCAACTCCGAACGACCACGAACGGGTGGAGAATACGGGCCGGCTGCGCTCGATAAACCGGCACCAGTGGAACATCGGGGAACTCGACGAACTGCTCGGCGACCGTACCTCACTGCACAAGCGGGTGTTCGACGAAATCCGGCGCCGTCTCGCAATCCGCCAGCAACAGCGGGCGTTCCATCCAAATGCCACGCAGTACACGCTGCATTTCGGCAAGGAAATATTCGGCTTCTGGCGGCAGAGCGCGCGGCGGCAACAAAGTATCTTCGCGCTTCACAATGTCACGGACAGCGAACAGCCCATCGCGCTCACGGAGCTGAATCTGATCAATACGGAAACCTGGGTGGAACTGATCAGCGATAAGGACGTCGATGACTTACACGGCGAACTCGTGCTACCGCCGTATGGCTGCGCGTGGCTGACGAATTTCCACGCGCGGCGCGCCAACACATAGTACAAACCGGGAAAACACAGACCAAATCTGATGCAACTGGACAATCTGAACGTTGAGGAAATCGCACCGCTACCGTCACCCCGTGCGGTTCGCGCGGAGATACCGGCGAGTGCAGCCGCTACCGCGACGGTAGCGCGCGGACGCAGCGACATCATTGGCATTGTCGAGCAACGTGATCCGCGCGTGCTCGTCGTTGTCGGCCCCTGCTCCATTCACGATCTCGACGCCGGCCTTGTCTATGCGGAACGCCTCGCGCGCTTGCAGGAAGAAGTCGCCACGACGTTCCGACTCGCCATGCGGGTGTATTTCGAGAAGCCGCGCACCACGGTCGGCTGGAAGGGATTTATCAACGACCCCCATCTCGATGATTCTTTCGATATCGAGCACGGCATTCGCGAAGCGCGACGCTTTCTGATCCGGATCGGCGATCTCGGCCTGCCGGCCGCGACCGAAGCACTCGACCCGATCATCCCGCAATACCTCGGCGACCTGCTCAGCTGGTACGCGATTGGCGCGCGTACGACGGAATCCCAGACCCACCGTGAAATGGCGAGCGGGCTGTCGGCGCCGTGCGGTTTCAAGAACGCGACCGACGGCAATGTCGCGATCGCGGTAAACGCGATCAGATCGGCGAATCAGCCGCATCATTTCCTCGGCATCACCGCTGACGGCACCTCGGCCGTGATCCGCACCCGCGGTAATCCGCATGCGCACCTGATCCTGCGTGGCGGCGCGGTGCCGAACTATGCGCCCGAGCACGTTGCCGCGGCCGTCACGCAACTCGCGGCGGCGGGCGTGTCGCCGGCGGTCATGATCGATTGCAGTCACGGCAATTCAAACAAGGATCCCGACGTGCAACCGGTGGTCGCGCGCGCATGCATGCAACAACGCCGCGACGGCCGCCGGGCGCTGATCGGCATGATGATAGAAAGCCATTTGCACCACGGCAATCAGACCCTCGGGACCGATCCGCGCGCGCTGCGCTACGGCGTCTCGATTACGGATGCCTGCATAGACTGGGATACCACGGCGTCACTGCTCCGCGAGCTGCATGCGGAGTTGGCGCACTGACGGCAGCAAGCAGGCTCAGCGGCGCTGGTACTGTTCGTCGCCGAACAGTTGCGTGTATGCCTCGTCCGTGGGATTGCCAACCTTTTGATCCTCGGCCATCAACGCAACCCCGCGCTGCACGGCCGGTCGTGCAGCGACCTGAGCATTCCAGCGCTTCACGTGCGGAAATTCGTCGATGTCGATGCGATGCAATGCCCATTGCTTCGGCATCGTCCACGGATACGTCGCAACGTCGGCAAGTGAATAATCCGGGCCGGCGAGATACGCGTTGTCGGCGAGACGTTTGTTCATCACGCCGTACAGGCGCTTCGTCTCCTTGTGGTAGCGGTTTTTCGCGAGCGGTACGTCCTCGGGGCAATAGCCCTGGAAATATCCGTTCTGACCGAACATCGGGCCCACCCCGCCCATCTGGAACATGAGCCACTGCAGCATGTCGTAGCGTTGCTTGCGCTCGGACGGCCACAGGATCCCGGTTTTTTCCGCGAGGTAGAGCAGAATCGCGCCGGATTCGAACAGCGCATAGGATGTTCCCCCGGGGCCGTCATGATCGACGACGGCCGGGACCCGATTATTCGGATTAAGCGCGAGAAACGCCGCTTCGAATTGCTCCCCGGCGAGAATATTCACCGGCTTCGTGACGTAGTCGAGACCGACTTCCTCGAGCATGATGCTGGCCTTGTGCCCGTTCGGGGTGGGCCAGTAGTACAGGTCGATCATCGCAGGGAACCTCTTAAAAACACCGCTTCACGCGCATGAGCACAAGGCGCGCGATCACCTTGCATCTCCCGGTTATGCGGCCGTGGCATCCGCTGGCGCAATGCGGGATTTCGAGCAGCCCCTACCTGAGGCCGTTTTCACGTTGCAGTTCGAGCACGGCGGCGACATGGCGCTGGCAATACGCCGCGCTTTCCTCACCACTGAAGTCGATATTGTAGTGACTCTTCACGGACGGTCGTTCGAGCGCCTCGTCCCACCATGCTTTCAACGCCGGCCGGCCATCGAAACAGTCGAAATCCGGATACAGTGGATCCTTGGCGTCGTAGAACTTCGTCCGGAAATCCATATAGCTGATCGCATGCAGCATCGCGGCCTGGCCGATATCGAATTGCCCGAAACCGCGCGCGCAATAGCGCTCGAGTTCGTCAAGACCGCGGATAAACTTCGGCCATACCCATTCGAACAGCGCACGCCGCTGGGTCTCGGCTGGCTGCCAGCCTTCCATCACGAGTTGTACGGTGGTCTCGAAAATCGTGTCCGACAGGGCGAGGCGGCTGATGGCTTCCCAGCGTGCCGGGCCCGCCGGTGGATACAGGGGCGTGCCGGTTCTGTTCATGCTGTCGAGGCATTCAGCCACGGCCTGCGAACCGTAGACAACCTGACCGGAATCAAGCGCGAGCGTCGGTACCTTGTCGAGCGGGTTCAGGGCCGCGATCGAATACGCATCTCCCTGATCCTCGCCGGCGCGGTTCTTGAACGGGTAGGTGGCGATGAACGTGATCTCGTCCCACAACCCGGCCTCATGCGCGGTGACGAGTACTTTATGGATGAACGTGTGAAACGGTGAGTAAAACAGTCGCATCGGGCACCTCGGTTCGCATTGCTCGGGCACGGCTCACGAGCGTACCCGAAATCCGCAACCGCGGCAGCTTGCACCCGGGTTCACCCCGCGGCCATATTCAGTTCGCACCGGGGGTGCGTGCGCGTGCGTAAATCAGCGACCAGTCGACGGTTACCGCACCGTCGCTGCGATCGACGTTGAAATAGCGCTCGATACCGCGCGCGATCGTCTGCTCGTCGCATTGCAAGCCGAACAGGCCAGCGAAGAAGCGCAGCAGATCGGCATCGGCCGGAAATCGCCACGGCACCGACGCGACGGACGTGTGTATGTCAACGTAGCCGGTCTCGCGGAGCAGCGACTCGATGCGCTCGCGGGCGACGAAACGCCCGTCATGTCCGTTCGGGTTGTACTCGTTGACGAATTCGTTCAGCCACCGCGCAACGGGCGACGCGGGGGCAACATCACACAATCCGAACTGGCCACCCGGAACGAGCACGCGGAAAACTTCGGCCAGCGTGCGTTCGACGGAACGACTGTGATGCAGGCCGGCGAGACCGAGCGCGACGTCGATCGATGCGTCCGCGACGCTCACGAGGTCGTGGATTTCATCGGCATACACGGTGTGTTGTGGTGCCAGTCGTGCGCGCAATGCCGCCGACGGTTCAACGCAGATGCAGTGGATGCGGCCGCCGCTGCGGGCGAGGATCGCATCGGCAACAAATCCGCCGGCCGCCTGCAGATCCAGCAAGGTGCCGGTTTCCGGCAAGTCCACCTGCGCGCACAGATGGTCGAGTTCCGCCTGGCGGGCGTCACCATACTCGGCCATGGCCCACGGGGCCGAGGTTGTTGGCAAACTCATGGCGCCCTCATCGGGCCGCCGGGGTCGCTGAGTGCGAACGCGGGCGTATTCATGTTTGTGCTCGTATGCATCACAGGTAGCGCAAGCGTAGTTGGTTCGCTGGTAACAATCCGGGAAAGCGGCGCAATGTTGCAATCCTTAACCCGGGCGCCGTGGTCGGATGGAGCCCCCTCAGGTGAGTTGTCCCGGCGGCAGCTCGAGTACCGGCAGACCGCGGCCACAGGCACACGGCGCACCCCAGCGTGCCGACCAGCCGGTGTCGAAACGGGGCGCGGGCTGACGCAGATTGTGCAGATCGGTTACCAGCAAGCGCCCGCTTGCACCCGGCGCCACCACGGTATCGTGCTCATCGACGAGTTCCACATACACGTGTTCCGCCTGCACGTGCAGCGCGCCGTGTTCGGCGCACTCGAACGCGATCGTGCCAGTCAGCGCATGCGCGAGGTGGAAGCGCACGCTTGCACCGAACGTGCTCGCGGCCGCGGCCCGCAGCGCGTCGTCTGGCGTCTCACCGTGTATCCGTATCAGTCGCAACGGCGGCAGATCCGACCCTGGCGCGTGGGCGAGGAGCGCCGTGAGCGTCGCGCTCGAGCATTCGAGCACGTCCGCGCCGTTGCGTCGGAGCGCAGCGAGTATTGCCGCTGGGGACTCGGTCGGTGCCAGCACCACCCGGTTTGCCGTCGCCGCGACACAGCCGAGCGCGGTGTCCCAGCCATCGCGGCCGGCAACGGAACCTGCTGCACCGGGATGCGTGGCGTCAACCCGAACCACGGCGCCACCCGGATCGCGATCGTGCCACTGCAATTCGCGCAGGCGCAGCGCCGCGTCGAAGAACGCCGTGATCGCTGAGCGCCGCAACGCTGGCTCCCGCCCACCGTCGCGCCAGATTATCGGCGCATCAGCGCCGTGTGATGGCGGCACCGCGAGTGGACCTTGATCCGCGAGCGCGGCCAAATCGCCACGACTCAGCGGCGCGAGCTGTCGCCAGGGGTCCGCGGTGAGCACTTCACCGGCGGCGATGCCCGCCGCCTCGAACCGTGTCCGGTACCATTGTTTGCCCGCGGCGCAGGCGATGATCTCGCGCAATTGACGTAACGTGGCGTGTTCGAGTTCAGCGCGCGGCCACCACTGGCTCAGTTGCAGTTGGTACAGGAATGCGAACACCACGTTCGTATTCGGCGAGCCGGAACCCGGCCACAGCACATGGCTCAACGCGGAGCGCACGCCGGGCGATTGCGCGGGAACGCGGGTGCGCGGCGCTCGGCGGCGGGATTTCTTCGCCATACCAGATGCGCGCCGGCCTAGGACGCCGTTGCCGCCGGCTCACCGACGCGACAGATGAATTCTTCGTACTTCTGCCCGTGGCCACGTTCGATCGCATCGACATAGGTAAAGCTGATCGTATACGGGTAGGCGAGCCGATCCTGCAGAAACGCAACGAGTTCCGCTTCCTGTGCCGCGGTGACGGGTTCGGCGACGACCGCACGCACCTCGATCGCCGTCTCCGTATGCTGAATCAACTGCAATTGCTGCAGCGGTGCGATGCGGTTGATCGATGGTCCGCCATAGGCGGGCCAGAAACGTTCGCCGCCGGGACGCACGGCCATGTTACGGGTGCGCCCGATGATCCGTTGCAACACGCCGAGGCCGCGGCCGTCGGCGAGCGGTGCCCCCACTTCGGCGTAATCTCCATTCACATACCGGATCAGCGGCGAGGCAAAGTTGTGCAACGGTGTCACCACGACACGTCCGATTGCGCCCGGCTCACACGGGTCCCCGTTGTCGTCGAGCACTTCGATAATGTGCGTCTCGTCAGCGCTGTAGAACGCCTGCGACCCCGGCGCCTGTAACGCGAGGACGCCAAGTTCATTCGCGCTGTAGGTGTCGATGAGCGGCAGGCCGAGCACGTTGCGGCATGCGGCGCGCAGTTCGTCGTCGACGATTTCGCCATAGGTATGCACTTGTTCAAGGAAATCGAGCTGCTTGTCCGACGCCGCGAGGCGTTTGAGGCACGCCTTCAGATTCGATGGCAGGGTCATCAGATAGGCCGGGCGATGCTGCTCCAGCCAGCGGATTTGCTCGTCGATCGTCGTGCGCACATCCATGGCATAGGCCGGACCCGTACGCACGCCGTCCACCCAGGCTGCTTCCGTTTCCTGCCGTGCCTCCCCGTGCAGCACGCGGATCGAGGCGACCGCGGCGGACAGATTCATCCGCTGCCAGACAAAGCCCCGCAGGTGCATGGCCGCGAACAGTGCGCGCATAAAGCCGGTTTCGAGGACCGCAATGGGTGAACCGGTTGATCCGGACGTCCGTGCCACCTTGACCTGGCCGTGATCGTCCGGCATCTGCCGGCTATGCAAGGCGGCGAATTCGGCCTGAATGTCGCCGCGGGTGAGTAACGGCAGGCGCCGAAATCGCGCCCAGTCGAGCGGGCGACGCGGATCATAGCGGCGCTGTAAGCGCGCGGCGTAGAACGGTACCGTCGAGAACGCGTGTTGCAGCAACTTGTCTGCCTGCGCCAGCTGCAGTGCAGCGATTTTTTCCGCCGGCCACCATTGCGAAATCTCGAGCTGTGCGCACAGGGCGAATATCGCGGCCTGGGCCGGCTGCGGGATCGCAGGCCAGGCAATGCCGGGTACGGCGGTGGAGAATTCAGCCGCCGGCAGCATGGCGGCGCGAACGCATGATGGCACACGCCGCGCCGTGCACGGTGCACAACGTGGCCCCCGCGGCAGGCAGATCGCAGCGCAGGTCGGGGCACAACGGGAGTGGCCAAATCGGGGACCTGGCGGGTGCGACCCCGGGATACGCACCACGCATAAACTCATTCGACATTATTCGTTCTCCACCTCGTAAACAGTTGCCTGATTACCCGGGGTTGATCCCTGCGCACTAAAGTTTGCCCCGATCGCGCCGCCAGCAAAAATGGTCGTCCGCACCGCGACCGGACAATAACCCTTAGCGACACCTCCGTTCTCCCTGGATACAGGGCACGGACCGCACCGTAAGCACAGGACTTTTTTTACCATGAGCGCACGTCTGATTTCAGCGCTGTGTCACCCAACCGTCGCGCCAGTGCCTCACGAGAACGTCTGACGTGTCCGTCCGTCACCTCATTTTGCTCGTCGACGACAGTGCCGAAGATCAGTACCTGACTACGGAAGCACTGGAGGCTGCCGGCGGCAAAAACAAAATGTGCACCCTCGACAGTGGCGAGGAATTGCTAGCCTACCTCCGTCGCGAAGGCCCGTACGCCGCCGAGGGCAGCGCGCCGCGGCCGCATCTTGTCCTGCTCGATTTGAACATGCCGCGCATGAATGGTCACGAGACGCTGGCGGAGCTGCGAAAAATCGACGAATACCGCAATCTGCCGGTGATCGTCTATTCCACCTCCGCGGTTGAAGATGACGTGAAGCTCGCGTACAGCGGCGGCGCGAATGCTTATATCGCGAAGCCGGATTCGTTCGAAGCGCTGTGCCGCGCGATGAGTACGCTGCAGGAATTCTGGTTCGAAACAGCCGTCTGCCCGCGCGGCTGAACCCGCCTTCCGGTGCTGCGGCGGCCCGTTTCCCGCTATCATCACAGCGGCGGCCGGCTCTTCAGCCGGGCCGATCCGGCTCCCGTTCCGCCGCGCCCGGCAGTACATCGTTGCGGGCACGGGTTCACACCACCTCGTGCTGCGGCGCAACTGGAGGTCGGGTGGTGTCCGCGTCCGCGCTGATCCAGCCGGTCAAGGTTTCGCGCAACGCCGTTTCCACCGGCATATCGATACGACTGACCCAGGCGCGCGGCACGAACACAGTGAAACCACCGATCTGGTAACTCATCGGCAGATACACCGCAACCCGATCAGCCGCCGCATCGACGAAACCGACGTCGCCAACGTCGTCGCGCATCAGCAGACCGATCATGGCGACGTCGTGGTCCGGATGCACAACGCTGACAACCACCCCGGCCCGCTGGCCGCGTTGTGGTGAGGCGAACGAGGTGAGCTGTTTGAAAGCACCGTAAAGCTCGCGCACCATCGGCGCGCGCTGCAGCGGTATTTCGACGAGTTTGTAGATCCAGCGGGTGAGCCGCGAACTGACCAGCATGCCGAGCATGAAAACAGCGACGATGCCAAACGCGATCCCGAGGCCCGGGATCGCCACCACGTCCGGCCATACCGCCGTCAAGGCGACGGTTGTGATCCGGTTCAGCCACGCGCCGAAAAAATAAACCGCATAAAGTGTGAGGAAAATTGGCAGGAACGCGAGCAGTCCGCGCAGAAAGGTTTTTGCCAGTGTATTCATCCATGTCTCCCCAATGCCGTTGGCGCCAGGGGGAATCATAGGCGAATGCGGCCCGCGGCCGCTTAACCCGAGTGCGCGCTCGACGCGCGCCGCGCGTGGCCGCAACCGTGTCGAGCGACCCGCACAATTACGCCGGTCGCCCACTTGGCAGCACTACCATTGCCACGTAATATGCCAACACGCAGTTCACGCAGAGTACCGGGAGATGGTGATGCCGATCCGGCCGCAAGAGGTGTGATTTGAAACGCACCGATACAAGCAACCCCGATTACTTCCACAAGGTCGTTGACTGCCAGTGGGCCTGCCCGGCCCACACCCCGGTCCCCGAATACATCAGACTCATCGCCGCCGGCCGCCACAGTGATGCCTACATGGTGAACTGGCGCTCGAACGTGTTCCCCGGGATCCTCGGTCGCACCTGCGACCGCCCCTGCGAACCGGCCTGCCGGCGCGGCCGGGTTGAGGAAGAACCGGTCGCAATCTGCCGTCTCAAACGGGTCGCCGCGGATTTCAAGGGCGACATCCGCAAACGTCTGCCAAAACCCGCACGCAAGAAGAACGGCAAGCGGATTGCCTGCATCGGCGCTGGCCCGGCGTCACTCACGGTCGCCCGCGATCTCGCGCCGCTCGGCTACGACATCGTCGTCTTCGACGGCGAGGAGCGCGCTGGAGGCATGATCCGCAGCCAGATCCCGAAGTTCCGCCTGCCGGAGCGCGTGATCGACGAAGAAGTCGGCTACATCCTCGATCTCGGCGTCGATTTCCGTCCGAATACCTGGATCGAGTCGCTCAAAACCATCCTCGACGAGGATTACGATGCGATATTCGTCGGTACCGGCGCACCGCGCGGACGCGACCTGAAATTGCCCGGTCGCGAGGAAGCGAAGGCGAATATCCATATCGGTATCGACTGGCTGTCGTCCGTCTCGTTCGGGCATATCGAGAAAATCGGCGAACGCGTGATCGTCCTCGGCGGCGGTAACACGGCCATGGACTGCTGCCGCTCGTCGCGCCGACTCGGCGGCAAGGACGTGAAAGTGGTCGTGCGCTCCGGCTTCGAGGAAATGAAAGCCTCGCCGTGGGAAAAAGAAGACGCGATGCACGAAGATATCCCGATCATGAACTATCTCGTGCCGAAATCGTTCAACCACGAAAACGGCAAACTCACGGGGATGACGTTCGAGAAAGTCGAAGCCGTTTACGACGACAACGGCAAACGCTCGCTCGTGCCCACCGGCGAGCCCGACGAGACGTTCGAATGCGACGACGTGCTCGTTGCCGTCGGCCAGGAAAACTCGTTCCCGTGGATCGAACGCGATATCGGCATGACGTTCAATGAATGGGACATGCCGGTCGTCGACGAACTTACATTCCAGTCCTCCGTGCCGAAAGTATTTTTCGGCGGCGATTCCGCGTTCGGCCCGGAAAATATCATCTGGGCCGTCGCCCACGGGCACGCCGCGGCGGTGTCTATCGACAAGTTCTGCCACGGCGAAGACGTGTCGAAACGTCCACCGCCACAAGTGAACCTGACGTCGCAGAAAATGGGCATCCACGAGTGGAGTTACGACAACGACATCTCGAACGACCTGCGCTACAAGGTGCCGCTGAAAGACCTCCGCAATGCGCTCGCGAACATCAAGGTCGAGGTGGAACTCGGTTACGACCAGAATCTCGCCGTGGCGGAGGCCGAACGCTGCCTGAACTGCGACATCCAGACCGTTTTCGATCACAACCTGTGCATCGAATGCGATGCCTGCGAGGACATCTGCCCGACCGACTGCATCAATTTCACCGCGAACGGCGACGAAGCCGATTTGCGGCCGCGGCTGAACGTGCCCGCGATCAACGAATCGCAGGATCTTTACGTCTCGGCGGAACTGAAAACGCAGCGCGTCATGGTCAAAGACGAAGACATGTGTCTGCACTGCGGCCTGTGCGCTGAACGCTGCCCGACCGGTGCCTGGGACATGCAGAAATTCCTGCTCGACGTCGAACATGCCGGTCCGAAGTGCCGCGAACGCAAGAGGCGCGCCAAAGCAGCCTGATGCGTGCGCAACCCGGCACCGCACGATTTTCGCGAGCCGCAACTCCTTACCCGGCGTGCGGCAATTGAATGTCTCACTGACCACCCTGCCCGCGCATCCGTCGGCGTAGCGCGGCTTGGCAAACGCGGATAACGACTCGCATGAAGAATATCGAAGCGGTAAACGACTTCGTCGTCAAATTCGCTAACGTTAACGGCTCGGGCTCGGCTTCAGCGAACGCATTGTTCGCCCGCGCGGTGTTGCGCATGGGGGTTGCCGCGAGTCCGCGGAACATCTTTCCGTCGAACATCCAGGGCCTGCCCACGTGGTACGAAGTGCGAATCTGCGAACAGGGCTGGCAGGGTCGGCGTGGCGGGGTTGACCTGATGGTCGCGATGAACCCGCAAACCTGGGATGAGGATGTTGCCGAGATCGAACCTGGCGGCTACCTGCTCTACGATTCCACGAAAGACCTGCTCGCGACGAAGTTCCGCGATGACGTTCGCTCGATCGGCATCCCGCTGACGAAAATCTGCAACGAGGCGTACACCGACGCGCGTCAGCGGCAGTTGTTCAAGAACATTATTTACGTCGGCGCGCTCGGCGCCCTGCTCGATATCGATCCGCAGGTTATCGCCTCGCTCATCAGCGAACAGTTCAAGGGCAAGGAAGCGTTGATGCAGTCGAATATCAAGGCGCTCGCGATGGGTCGCGATTACGCCCTGTCTCACTTCGACTGCCCGATCGGATTGCAGGTACAAAAAGCCGACAGTGTCGGCGACAAGATTTTTCTTGAAGGTAACAGCGCCGCCGCGCTCGGTGCCGTTTATGGCGGCGCGACGGTCTGCGCCTGGTATCCAATTACGCCGTCGTCATCGCTCGCCGAAGCGTTCGAACGTCATTGTCGCAAGTATCGCCACGACAAGGGCAGCGGGCGCGCGCGTTACGCGATTCTGCAGGCCGAGGACGAACTGTCCTCGATCGGCATGGTGATCGGCGCGGCCTGGAATGGTTCGCGCGCGTTTACCGCCACCTCGGGACCGGGCATTTCGCTGATGCAGGAATTCATCGGCTTTGCCTACTTCGCGGAAATTCCTTCCGTTATCTTCGACGTGCAGCGCGGCGGACCGTCCACCGGCATGCCTACCCGCACGCAGCAGTCCGATGTCACGCTATGCGCGTATGCCTCGCACGGCGACACGAAACACGTACTGCTGTTCCCGGAAGATCCGAAAGAAGCGTTCGAAATGGCCGCCACCGCGTTCGACCTCGCGGACCGCCTGCAGACCCCCGTGTTCGTGATGCTCGAACTCGACATCGGCATGAACGAGCGTCTGTGTGAGCCGCTCGAATGGGATGACGGCCGCCGCTACGATCGCGGCAAGGTCATGACCCACGAAATGCTCGAACGCGGCGACGAATTCGGCCGTTACCTCGATGTTGACGTCGACGGTATTCCGTACCGCACGTATCCCGGCACGCACCCCCAGCATGGTTCGTACTTCACCCGCGGCACAACGAAAGACCGTTACGCGAAGTACAGCGAAGCCGGTCCGGACTACGTCGACAACATGCAACGCCTGCTGCGCAAGTTCGAAACCGCGAAGAATCTCGTGCCGCAACCCGAAGTGTACGAAGACACACACACGGCTCAGTTCGGGGTGATTTTCTACGGCTCCACGGCACCGGCAATGTACGAAGCGCTCGATACGCTCGAACGCCGAGGGATCGACGTCGACGGACTCCGGATCCGCGCATTTCCGTTCGCCGATGCGGTCTCGGAGTTCATCGCCGAGCACGATCAGGTGTTCATCGTCGAACAGAATCGCGATGCGCAGTTGCGCATGCTGCTGATCAACGAATGCGGGGTCGACCCGTCCAAGCTCGTGGCGACGCTGCATTATGACGGCACGCCGATTACCGCGCGTTTTATCGTGCACGAAGTGAGCGAAGGCATTGCCGCGCTGAACGAAACGCCGGTGCGTTCCACCGGCACAAAGTAACGTCGGGATCCTCGCCATGACTTTCATCCCCAAACCCAAACTTGCCCATCCCGCCGTCGCGAAAAACGAGCTCGGTTATACGCGCCGTTACTACGAAGGCTCGGTGTCCACCCTGTGCGCGGGCTGCGGCCACGATTCGATCAGCGCAGGCATCGTCCAGGCGTTTTTCGAGCTGAACATCGAACCGCATCGGGTCGCGAAACTGTCCGGGATTGGCTGTTCGTCGAAAACACCCACGTACTTTCTCGGCAGCTCACATGGCCTGAACAGCGTGCACGGACGCATGCCGTCGGTGCTTACCGGCGCGAATCTCGCGAATCGGGAATTGCTGTATCTCGGCGTCTCGGGCGACGGTGATTCGGCCTCAATCGGGCTTGGCCAGTTCGCCCACTGTCTGCGACGCGGCGTAAACATGGTGTATGTCGTCGAGAACAATGGTGTCTATGGACTCACGAAGGGCCAGTTTTCGGCCACCGCCGACAAAGGCTCGAAATCGAAACGCGGGGTCGTCAACCCGGACAGCAATATCGATATGGTCGGACTTGCGCTGCAACTCGGGGCAACGTTCGTTGCGCGCAGTTTCTCCGGCGACAAAGATCAGCTCGTACCGCTGCTGAAAGCCGCGATCGAACACAAGGGCGCGGCGTTCATCGATGTGATCAGTCCGTGTGTCGCGTTCAACAATCACGCAGGTTCGACGAAAAGCTACGACTACGTGCGCGAGCATAACGAGGTGCTCAATCGCCTCGACTTCATCCCGCGGCGCGACCCTATCACGGCCGAGTACGACGAAGGTAATGTGGAGGATATCGTTCAGCACGATGGTTCGGTTATTCGCCTGCGAAAAATATCGAAAGATTACGACCCCCACGATCACATTGCGGCGACGAATTTCCTGCAGGCGCGCGCGGCGGAAGGCGAAATTGTCACTGGCCTCATTTACCTCGATCCGGACGCGGAAGACCTTCACAGCAATCTGAACACGGTTGAACTGCCCTTGAATTCGCTCGACGAGGAAGAACTGTGTCCGGGCGCAACGGCACTGAAAGCACTCAACGCAACGTTGCGGTGATCGGCCCCGTGATTGCTGCGCGCCGCTGTGACGGCGCTTGTCGCACACCGTTGTGCGGCAAGCACCGGGAGCACCCGATGAAGAACCGCCAGCCCGCCATCAGCGCTCGCTTGCGCAGGGCCGCGGGCACGCTCGTCCTCATGCTGCTCGCATTGGTGCCAATGGCGGCGGCGTTCGCGGTGGATTTCCCCGACAAGCCGCCGGACACGGACTTTTTCGTCGATCGCGCGGAGCTGCTCGACCCGGCGGCACGCACGGCCGTCAACGAAACGGCCGCCGCCCTGCTCCGCGACGAACGAATCCCGCTGTTCGTCGTCACCCTTCCGTCGCTGTCCGCCTACCAGGCCAGCGGTATGAGCATCGAGCGTTACGCCGGGCGCTTGTTCGATCACTGGGGCATCGGCTCGCAGGAGCGTAATTACGGTATGTTGTTGCTCGTTTCCGTTGGCGACCGCAAGGCGCGGATTGAACTCGGTGCCGGGTTCGGCCATGAATACGATGTCCACAGTGCGGACATCATGCAGTCGCTGATCGTGCCCGCTTTCAAGCGTGGCGATTTCGCGCTCGGCATAACCGACGGCACGCGCGGGCTCGACGCCATGGCGCGGGGCCTGCAGCTACCGCAAGCAACCCGACCGTGGTGGGTGCTGCCGGCGATGATCCTCGGCGCGGTCTTCATCGGCTTCGCGATTTACAACCTGTTTCGCAGCGGTCGCAGCGGCTGGGCCTGGGCCTTGATCGCGGCACTCGCGGTCGCGCTGTTTTTTCTCCTGCGCGCGTCAGCCACAGCGGGCGGATCGGGTGGCGGCTTCGGCGGCGGCTCCTCCGGTGGCGGCGGCGCGACAGGCTCCTGGTAAGCGGATATGCGCGCATCAAACCTCTTCAGCCGCGACGATATTGCTGCGATCGAAACTACGATCGAAACCGCCGAACGGGCAACCGCGGCGGAAATTGTACCGGTCGTGACCAGCGCCTCCGGCCGTTACGATCGTGCCGAGGACCTGTTCGGCCTGTGCCTCGCACTGCTCGCACTTGCGCTCGCCTGGGTCGTGTTCGACAACAACAGCGCCGTGACAGCGAGTTGGGCGTCGTCCGGGCTCGGCCTTGGCGCAGCACTGATCATCGTGCTCGGCGGTTTTATCGCCGGCGCCACGCTCGCCACGCGCGTAACCGCCTTGCGATTGCCGTTCATTTCAAGTGCGGAAATGCTCGCGGAGGTGGAACGCGGGGCGCGCGAGGCGTTTCAGCGTGAACGTATTCGCGCGACGACGAATGGCGCCGGCGTACTGATTTACGTTTCCCTGCACGAGCGACTCGTCAGGGTGCTCGCCGACGACCGTGCGGCGGAACAGCTGTCGAGCGCAATGCTCGAAGAAATCTGTACGCTCGTAACGGATGGTCTGCAACGCGGCGCGGCCGCGGACGGTCTCTGCGCGGCGATCACGCGCACGGGTGAATTGCTCGCGAATGCACTGCCCGCGAATGGCGCGAGCGATCTGCCCAACCACCTCGTTTTGATCGATTGACCGGCCCCAAGAGCGTCCTCGTCACCGGTTCGAGCGACGGCATCGGTCGCGCAACCGCGGCCGAACTCGCGGTGCGCGGCTGGCACGTGCTCGTTCACGGACGTCACGCCAGGAAGGCCGCGGCTGCCGCGGCTGCCCTCGGCGGCACCCCGGTCAGTGGCGATTTCACATGTCTCGATGAGGTGGTTACGCTCGCGGCGCAGGTTCGCGAGGCAGCGCCCGTACTCCATGCTCTCGTGAACAATGCTGGAATCTACCCACGCCGTCGCGAGCTCACGGATGACGGTTTCGAAACCACGATCGCGGTCAATCATTTCGCGCCGTTCGTACTCACGCATCATCTGCTCCCGGCACTCAAAGCCGCACCGGCCGGACGCATTGTCAATGTCAGTTCGATGACCCACAGTGGCGCGAAACTCGATCCCCGGGCGCTCAATATCGAACATGGCTGGGACCCTTACCAGGCCTATGCGGCGTCGAAACTCGCGAACATCGTGTTTACGCGGCAGCTGGCGAAAAACCTGCGTCGCACGGCACTTACCGCGAATTCACTGCACCCCGGCGTGGTCGGCACGAAACTGTTGCGCGCCGGCTTCTCGATTGCCGGTGACAGTCCGGCGAATGGCGCGCGCACCTCGGTCTATCTCGTTGATGACCCCGCGGTGGCGGGAGTTTCCGGCCGCTACTTCGTCGATTGTCGTGCCACCCAGCCGGCGCGCGCGGCTCTCGACGACAAGTTTACGCAAGCCGTGTGGGATGCGAGCGCGAGCGCGGTGGCCGCGTATTTATGATCGGGGGTGACCCCGGGTTGAACAGTGCTGCAGATACTCGACGAATAGCCGGGCGACGTCGTCGGGGCGATCGAGCATGAACCAGTGACTGCCACCCTCGAGGCGATGATACGACCATTCGGCGTCGACGTAGGCGCCGGAGGACACCATCTGCACTTCCGTCAGATACGCATCGCCCGTGCTCCAGATCCCGAGCGTCGGGCATTGTACGTGCGGTAATACCCAACCTTCCGGCGTCCAGGAATCGAGATCGACGTTCGCGCGATACCAGTTCAGCGCCGCGGTGAGCGCTCCGGGCCGCGATAAGTCGGCGAGCCAGGTTTCCATCTCACTGTGGTGCGCGAACAGATCGCGGAACCATTGCCAGTCGTCACGCCTGAGGATCTCTTCGGCAAGACCTTCGCGCATGAACATCAGCATGTACCAGGCGAGGCGCCGCTGTGCGATACCGGCATGCCAAAGCGCACTCAAATGGCCGACGGAACACGCGATATGACGCTCCACGCGCTCCGGGCAGAACGCCGCGAGCGCCCAGCCCACGGCCGCGCCCCAGTCGTGACTGATAACGGCGACGCGTTCGAGCCCGAGTGCGTCGAGCAGGCGCACGGCGTCGCCCATCGTCTCACCGATCGTATAGGCTGATTTTTCGGCCGGTTTAGCGCTTTGACCAAAACCGCGCTGGTCCGGCGCGATCACACGAAACCCGGCATCGACGAGGCGCGGGATCTGATGTCGCCACAAGCGCGCGGAATCGGGAAAGCCGTGCAGCATGAGCACGGGATCGCCCGTTCCTTCGTCCGTTACGGCAAATTCAAGCTCGCCGAGTTGCATCGTCGTCGCTGGCATCGTCGAACTCTCCGGTCAGCGCGTGCGGCGCGGGTGAATCTATCCCGCCGAAGCCTCGACAAGATTGCCCTCGTCATCGAGCGTGAGCCCGGCCGCCGCGGCCATCTCTTTCATCGATTCGGGCCAGCCGACCCGGCCCGGATCCTTGCCACCGACGACGGCCAGCATCATCGCGGTTTCATCGCCGATGTTGCGAAAGCCGCGCATCACGTGCGTGGGCAGGGAGATCACGTCGTACTGTCCGAGGATAACTTCGCGTTCGCCTTCGGGCCCCCAGAATATCGACCAGCGCCCATTCAGCGGCATGAACACTTCCTGCGTCAGGTGCGAATGCAGCGCCGCGCCCTTGCCGGGTTCGGAGCGAATCATCGCGAGATGAAAGTCCTGCGCTTCGATCGGCGGATTCATTGCCGGATCTTCCATCACCCCACCGCCGATGATGCTGAATATTTCGCGTTCGTGCCCGGGGATCCGGGTGTCGATGAACGCTTTGTCGGAACTTTTCTGATCCTTGAAACGCGCAACGTGGCGTTCCATTTCTTCAACCGAGAAATCGATTGTGCTTACTTCTGCAACCTCGACCATCTTCGCCTCCAACACCCTGAGTGAGTCCGGGTGAGACTAATTAAGCGTGCGTAAACTTGCAACACTGCAACGCCGGGGTTTCGGCGCACAGCTGCACCCCCTGCCTGTCCCTTCCTCTCGATTTGAGGGCAAGGGCACCAACGTCCCTGGCGCTCGTGTTGGATTTATTCGCGCACCCATTCTGCGCGACCAGCCGTGAGCATCCCCTGCGAATGGTCGAGCGCGAGCGCAAGATACGCTATGGTTGCGCCGCCAGCCAAGATCCCGGAATGAATTTATGCGTGTCGCCCTCCAGTCCCTGATAATCCGCTGTCTCGCCGTTGTCCTGCTGGGCATTCCGCTCGCCCTCGCCGAGGAAACGGCGAACGAGCCCGCACCATCGGACGAGCCGAAACCGATCCCGGAATCTCTGCGCTCGCCACGCGCGACGATGGAAACGTTCCTCGATGCGATGGATGCAACGCGGGCAGGTGAGACGGCGGCGATCGAGCAGGCCATCGCCACCCTCGACCTGTCGGCGCTCAGCCCGCTCATCCGGGAGGAAAAAGGTCGCGACGCGGCGTGGATACTGCAGGAAGTGATCGACCGAACCCGGATCCCGAACACGAAACGCGTGTCCACGCGAACCAGCGGCAAACCGTATGTTTTCAATACTTACGAAAACGGCGCCATAGAAATTGCGTTCGTGGACGACGTTGGCTGGCAATTCAGCAGCGCAACGATCGCGGCGCTGCCGGCACTGCTCGATGAGGTCTCGACCCAGGACAAGGTGGAAGGCGCCCACGACAGCGCGGCGCAACTGCCAATCCACCTGCGCTTGCGTGCGATGATCCCGCCGCGATTCAAAGAGACGCGGTTCATCCTCGAACAATGGCAGTGGCTTGGTATCGCCGTGGTCATCCTGGCCGGACTCATCGTCGACAAGCTGCTCGCAACGCTGCTCGCTCTGGGCGTACGCATCTGGCGCGCGCGCCGGGCACGCGGAGCCTACCGCCAGGTGTCGGACAAGATCCTGCGACCGTTCGGCCTCATGGCGATGGCGTTCCTTTGGTGGGCCGGGGTGAACATGCTCGGACTACCGGCCTCGGCGCTGCTCATACTGCTCGTGTCGGTGAAATTTCTCGCCTGCCTCGCCACGGTCTGGGCCGCTTACCGGCTCGTCGATTTGATTGCCGCGTTTCTGAACCAGACGGCGTCACGCACCCACAGCAAACTCGATGATGCGCTCGTACCACTGGTGACGAAGACGATGAAGGTGTTCGTCACCGTGATGGGGATCGTGTTCATCGCCGATAACCTCGATGTCGATGTCACGAGCCTGCTGGCCGGGCTCGGGCTCGGCGGCCTCGCGTTCGCGCTCGCCGCGAAAGACGTCGCCGGCAATCTGTTCGGTTCGATCACGGTGCTGCTCGACCAGACGTTCCATGTCGGCGATTGGGTCATCATTGGTGACGTCGAAGGTTCGGTTGAACACATCGGATTCCGCAGCACCCGGATCCGCACGTTCTACAACTCGCTCGTTTCGGTGCCGAACTCGACGCTGATTACCTCGGCGGTCGACAACATGGGCGAGCGCACGTACCGTCGTTTGAGCTGCAAACTGTCAATCGCCTACGATACGCCGCCGGAGCGTATCGAGGCGTTCTGTGAGGGGATACGCGAGATCGTGCGTCAGCATCCCTATACGCGCAAAGACAGCTATCACGTGTATCTGAACGAATTCAGCGCGTCCGCGCTCGAAATCCTGATCTATATTTTCTGGCGTACGCCGGAATGGGGCACGGAATTACGCGAACGGCATCGCTTTCTGGTTGACTGCCTGCGACTGGCGAAACGCCTCGGCGTCGAGTTCGCCTACCCCACGCAGACGGTGCACCTGAAACAAGCGGAGAACGGTTTGCTCACCCCGGAATCAGACCCGTTTTCGCCCGCACGCAGCGAGAGCGACGCGCACGAGTACGGCATCGAGGAAGCGCGGGCGATCGTCGCGGCAACCACGGGGCTCGGCGTCGTGCCGCCGCCGGTGATCCTCACCGGCAGCGGCCGTGGCGCGGGCGACAGCGGCGAATAGCGCGCGGCTTCTGCCGCCGCTGACGGCCATGCCCTGTGGGCGCCGCGGGCGGGCTCAGGCCCCGGGCGCGAGCGCTTCCAGTACCGCCCAGTCCGGGCCCGACTGGTCATCCGTGCGCAGGGCCTGGATCACGACCTGGTCGGCACCGGCTTCGAAATACCGATCGAGCTTTGCCTGGATCTCGGCCGCGTCGCCCCAGTAGACCATCGCATCCATGAGCCGATCGCTGCCGCCGTTTTCAAGATCCGCTTCGTTGAAACCAAGGCGGAACCAGTTCTTGTAGTAGTTCGGCAGCGGCAAATACGGCGCCAGCGCCGCCCGCGCGACCGCGCGCGCCTGCACGGGATCCGTGCACAAACACACTTTTTGCTCACAAATTACCGCGGCGTCCGGCCCCATCAGATCGCGGGAAATCGTCGCCTGCTCCGGGGTAATGTTGTACGGGAATGCGCCGAGCGTACGTTCGCCGGACAGCTTCGACATGTTCGGCCCGAGCGCCGCGAGCACGACCTGCTTTTCCGCCGGCGCACCACCGAGCGCTTCGAAAGCCTGATCCATGCCATCGAGGTAGGCACGCATCGTCGCCAGCGGCTTCTTGTATTCATGGCCGCGTACGTCCGACACGAGCGGTGCGTGCGAGACGCCGAGGCCGAGCACGAAGCGGCCATCGTACAGCGCGTTGAGCGAATTGTGGCCCATCACGGCCGCGGCCGGGTCACGCGCATAGATATTCGCGATACCGCTCGCGACGATGAGTTTCTCGCTGCAGCTCAGGAGGTAACCGCCAATCGCGAACGCCTCGTAGTTAAATGCCTCCGGATACCACAGCGCCGAATAGCCGAGCGCTTCGATTCGTTTCGTCATGTCAGCGAGCGCCGCCGCATCCATCACATCGGTAAAGGCAAACACCCCGTATTTTCCAAACTTCATCGCCACCCTTCCTGTTTTGTTGCGCGAGACAAGAACCGCCGAACTTATCCCCGCCGGTTCGCGAGCGGCGGGGTCGACCGTTACGTAACGCCGCCTAGGTCAGCGGTGACGGCGGCGCAGCCAGCAGGATTTTGCTTTGCTGCGACTTTAACGCCAGACGCCGCCCCTTCGGCGGCCAGAGTCCTTTTGCAATTGCCTCGGCACGCACGGTTGCGCGTTGGTCGAGACTTTCATAGGCCCAGATGTGCACGAACTTGTTCAAGCCGCCAAGCTCCGAGTGCATCGCCACGACGAGCGGCGACATTTCGAGACGCTGCGGCAAGTATTTCGCCCAGTTCTCGTACATTTCCGGGAGCATGCCGGGCAAAATTTCGTATTCGCGCCATTCGAAAATCGGACCGAGGGAGCCACTCGCCATTCGTGGCGAGAATGGTGCGGGAATGAAGATTTCCGCGCGCATGTCCCGAACAAGGTGCCCGATCGGCGGCGGCCAGCCGGTAATCTCGCCGGAGCTGAATTGCGCGCGTTTATGTTCGCGATCAGCAAGGCTTTCGTACGGCCAGATATGCACGACCTCGTTCAGCGGTCCGATATCGGTGTAGAACAAGCCACTCATTTTCGAAACTTTCTCGCGCACCGGATAGGCTTGCGCAAATAATTCGAAGAATTCCGGCAGCGCGCGCGGCTTCAGCTGGTAGGTGCGGGCTTCATAGATCATGCTGCTTCTCTGGTCGGACCGACGACGTTCGCCTGGACCGCATCATAGCGAATCGATCACAAGGCTCCAACGCGCCGCACCAGCTTGCGCGACCGGGAGGAAACTGTTTCGATAGGCGGCTACCCAAACGGCTGTCCCAGTGTGAGCAACGGCGAGACAATAATCGGCGCGAATATAACGCGGCGCGCGCGGCGGCAACGCTACCTCGGCGACACGCTGTTCATCGTGCAATTGCTGTGTGCGATTGGCTTCGGCGTCTTTCAGGGTGTGCGCATGCTGGAAACAACGCAGGGCGTGAGTCTCACCTGGCTCGTGTTCTGGGGGATATTCCTCCTCATTAACCTGTCCCTGTCGATTCGCGCGCACGAAACGCAGCCCAGCCGGATTACGCGCCAGACCGTAATCGTCTATGCCGCCTGGGCGACGATGATGGCGGGCGACACGGCGATCTACCTGTGGCGTGACGCCGTGATCTGGACCACCGTGGACACCTGGACCACGCTGATCGCGCTGGCCGGCATTGCGCTCACCGTGCTGATCGGCCGCCGCCATGGGCTCGGCATCGCCGATCCGCTCGTGCGCGGCTACCTCGCGGTATTCTTCAAGGGCGTGCCGCAACTGACCCTGGCGGTGAATATCGCCTTCGTCGGTGGCGCCGGCGTGTCGATGTTCGCCATCCTCACCGGGCATTTCACTATCGGTACCCGGCTCGGTCAGATTTTCATGTCGCTGCGTGAAGCCGGCTTCGATCGCAACCGCAAAGGTTCGCTGATTAGCGAAATAGCGAACGAACTCAGCTGGATCGTGGTCACAGTAGTGTGGGTCATCGTGCGCTGAGCCGCGCCGGCACCGATTCAGGAGGGGTTCAGCCGCGAGGGCGCAGGATCGAGCCATCGTCCGCAAACCCGAATCCGCGGGTGTCGAGGAGCCGTAGCATGTCGAAAACCCGAGCAAATCAGCGCGCGCAGTCGGCACCGGCAGCCTGGCTGCTGCTGCTTGCGCTGGTTGCGACGGCGGCCGCCGAGTTCGCCGCTGCCGCGACGACGTACCCCGACACGGCTACCACAACCAGCGCTGAAATCCCGCTGCTCGACGCTAATGCGCTCGAAGCGCTCGCGGCGCCGATCGCGCTGTATCCTGACGAATTGCTCGCAATCGTGTTGCCGGCGGCGACGTTTCCGCTGCAGATCGTGCAGGCCGCCCGCTTTCTCGAAGCGCGACAAGGCGATCCCGGGCTCGAGCCGGATGAGAACTGGGACGACAGCGTCGTGGCGCTGCTGAACTATCCTGAAGTACTTGCAGTGCTCGACTCCGACCTCGCCTGGACCGCGCGCCTCGGCGATGCCGTCATCGCCCAGGAAGCGCCCCTGATGAGCGCCATCAGCCGCTTTCGTGAACGCGCCTACGCGGCAGGTAATTTGCGCAGCGACGAGCGCCAGCACGTCAGTCGTAACGCGGACGCCATCGCCATCAATACCGCGAGTACCGACAGCGTTTATGTACCCTACTACAACCCGAGCGCGGTGATCGTGCCGCAAACAACTCGGGTGTATCACTACTACAGCAATCCGTATCCGCTGTATTACTACCCCTACACGGCACGGCATCCTTACCTGTCGCGACCGTTCTGGGGCTTGACCACGGCCTACGTACTCGGCTGGGCAACCCACGGGATCCGGATTTACCGGCACGACCATCACGCCCATCCCTACTTCCGCCACCGCTACTTTGCGCCGCGTTATCGCGACCGCCGCTCGGGGTGGTCCCGCCATGCCCCGCGCGCCCACCACAATAATCGACGCCACGATGGCGGCGACAAGTGGCGTAACGGACGGCGCGACACGCGCCACGCCGGGCGCGGGCGCCATGCCAGCGATCGCATCCGCAATTCGCGCGAGGCGCGCCGGATCGGCGCGGGCAATAGCTTCCGGGCGAATAACGGACTGCTCGGCAACGGCGCACTCGCGCAACCGCGCGAGCGTAAGCAGACGAGGGAACTGACCCGCGCGGACCGCGGGGTGGCGGCACGCGGTGCGGGTCCGGATTCACGCCGCAACATCAAGGCGCTAAAACCGCGCGCCGCGCCGCGCCAGCAAAACATCACGAAACGCGTCGCGCCGCTGCAACAACGCGCGCAGGCGTACAGCAAGCAGCGCAGCAAAGCGCCGTCGCCCCAGGCCCGCCCAACGCGCAGGCAAGCATCGACGGCAAGCCGTACGCGCAGCCCGCAACGGGAAATCCGGCGCGCAGCCCCGGCACGCAGCAGCGCGGCGCGCGCGCAGAGGCGCACGAACCCGGGTGGATTCGGGCAAGCGTTTCGCGACAGTCGTGCCGGCGGCGCGTTTCTCGGTAACGGTTCCGGCAAGCGCCAGCGTCGTTAGTTTGCGGGCTCGCCGCGGGGTGTTTGATCAAACTGCCTCACAAGTGAGGCGCGCACCCGGTGACGATTGGCCTGCGGGCATCGTGCGGCCATAATAGCGGTCACAATGCATGAGTCGCGCGATCGTCCCCACACAGCGCATCGTCCCGCTGTCGCGCAATTCCCATCCGCCCGGACGCAGTCGGAAAAGACTATGAACACAGCAGTGCGATCCGCATGAATTCCTCGCGGCAAATGCACCTCGGGGCGTTTATGCGCCCTGTCAGTATCCACACCGCCGCATGGCGCTACCCGGGCGCCTATGCCGACGCGAACTTTAATTTCGCGCATTACCAGCAATTTATCGCAACGCTCGAGCGCGGCTGCTTCGACGCGTTCTTCATGGCCGATCACCTCGCGGTGATGAACATGCCCGAGGCCGCGTTGAAACGCAGCGCGACGGTCACCTCGTTCGATCCGATGACCCTGTTGCCGGCACTCGCGGTGACGACGAAACACATCGGCCTGATCGCAACGGCCTCGACAACGTATAACGATCCGTACCATATCGCGCGCAAGTTCGCCTCGCTCGACCACATCAGCAACGGCCGCGCGGGCTGGAATGTCGTTACTTCGGCAAACCCCCAGGAAGCGAAGAATTTCGGTTTCGACGAGCATATGGAACATGGTGATCGCTATCAGCGCGCGCGGGAGTTCTACGATATCGTCACCGGACTGTGGGATAGCTGGGACGACGACGCCTTCATTCGCGACCAGGCCAGCGGCATCTATTTCGATCCCGCGAAACTCCACGTACTCGATCATCACGGCGAATATCTCAACGTGCGCGGCCCGCTGAACGTCGGGCGGCCACCGCAGGGTTGGCCGGTCATCGTCCAGGCCGGGGCCTCCGAGGCCGGCCGGTCGCTCGCCGCCGCCACCGCGGAACTCGTCTTCGGCGGCGCGAACAACCTCGACGACGCACGGGCGTACTACGCTGACATCAAAGCGCGCATGGCCGCGCTCGATCGGGGGCCGGAGTCGCTGAAAATTCTGCCGGGCGCATTCGTCGTCGTCGGCGATTCACGCGAGCATGCCGTGGAGATGAAAGCGGAGCTCGACAGCCTCGTCCACCCCGACAGCGGTATCGCGACGCTTTCCGTGCTGCTCGGCACCGATGCCTCGGATTTCGATCTCGATGCCCCGCTGCCGCCGCTGGCGGCGAGCAATGCGAGCCAGAGCGGCCAACAGAAGCTGATCGCGATGGCCGCGCGCGACAATCTCACCGTCGGGCAACTCGCGCAGTACGTCGGCGGCAGCTTCAGCAGCCTCGAACTCGTCGGCACGGCGACGGACATCGCTGATCAGATGCAGAACTGGTTCGAAAGCGCCGGCTGCGACGGATTTAATGTCATGTTTCCGTTTCTGCCGGCCGGTCTCGACCGTTTCGTCGACCTCGTCATCCCCGAACTGCAGCGTCGCGGCCTGTTTCGCACCCGCTATAGCGGCGCTACCCTGCGGGAAAACCTCGGCCTCGCGCGCCCTGCGA
Organism: Gammaproteobacteria bacterium; assembly: GCA_965216305.1. Taxonomy (GTDB): domain Bacteria; phylum Pseudomonadota; class Gammaproteobacteria; genus UBA11873. The sequence goes on from OZ244144.1 coordinate 4,232,008, forward strand.
ACCGCTTCACCGGCACCTGAACCGCCGATGCCCGCGGCGACCGGGCCGTTCGGGACCGGGATCACAAAATAACCCGCCCGGACTCAAGATCTGGCCTCGCCGATACGCTATCCCCAGGGAGATCAACGCTGAGAGCACCCAAGCATGGCGACCCCCGGGGCGGACGCCCATTCCACTGAAATTCCGGATCAGCAACCGGCTGCTGAACCCGTCTGGGTGTTCGAATCCCAGCGCGACACGGACCTTAAGCGTGGCGCCCCGGCGCTCGCGCGCGCCTGTCGCGGCGCCGTTGAGGGCGAACACGACGGCATGACCGGCGCGAACTACGCCTTGCTCACCCGCGATGCGGACGCAAGTCTGCTGCCGTGGTCCGAGCTCACCGACACCGTCGCGCGGCTGTTCGAGACGATGCGCGCACAACCGAATCGCAAGTTCTGCATGGTGCCGAGCGCGCGCGGCAAGAGCGAGGACGAACATGCCCGCTATGCCGAGTTGTTCCATAACGCACCGGCAAACTGCCAGCTGATGGGTCGCACGCTCGAACACCTCGGTCGACTGCGTAGTGTGCGGGTGATTCTGCTCGATGCGAACATCACGATTATCGAAGACGAACGCGCGCGCATTCTCGATCAGTATTTTGCCGCGAACGAAGGGTTGTGGAACGCGGAGTTCATCGAAATCGTCAGTATCGGCGCAGCACAGTCGCTCGTTGCGAACGCGAAATACGCCACGGAACGCCGTTACCGCCACCGGATCATCAGCGTCGACACGGCCCGCTATGGTGAACACGCCGCGCAGGTTCGTGAGCTGCTGTCGGTTGGCTATGCGACAAAACTCGTCTGTCTGAACGACCCGACCGGCACCAGCACGGGGACGCTCGTCGGCGCGTTGAATCTCGCATCGACGAGCGGACTGCAAATCGACGACATGCTCATCCAGTAAGCAAATCCGCGGCGCGACCCGACGTGCCGACGGTCAAACCGGGCTCTGCGCCGTGAGGCCTCGAGCGACAAACCTCCTTCGAGTCCATGAGGCGTACCGCGAGTTGCGATGACAGCTACTGCTCAACCGGCGGGATCCGGTATCATCGGTGATCTTCGGGAGGGAGTGTCGTTCGAGCATGCGCTGGAACCTACGGGTCAGGGATCACAATACCGGTTCTGTTTCTGATGAGACGGTCGAAACGCCGACCGTGCATGTCGGCCGCGATCCGAACAGCGATATTCTGTTGCGCCACGACCGCGTATCGCGCCGCCATCTTGAACTGCGCGCGAACGACGACGGCACGGTCACGGTACAGGACTGGAGCAGTAACGGGTCGTTCTATCGCCGCGATGACGATTGGGTCAGAATCGCGGGCGCGCAGGATCTCTCGCCACCGTTCGTGCTGCGCATTGCGCACTGGACGCTAAAAATCAACCCGCCGCAACCGATCGAAGAACAGGAAGAGGAACAACCCTGGGATCAATCGGTCATGATTCCGGCCGCCAGCCTTGGTCACCGCATCGAGGCAATTCTTGTGCTCGATTTATGCGGCTCGTCGATGATCGCGAGCGAAAACGACCACATGGCGTACCATCTGAAACAGCGCCTCACGCAAATCGCCGAACCTATTCTCAACGAGTTCGGTTGTCGTTTTTTCAAAAGCACGGGCGACGGCTTCCTCGCCACATTCGAGAACGCGGAGCAAGCGCAGAAAGCCGCACTCAAACTCGAGGATCACGTGCAATATCGCAACAAGCGCACGACGAACTTGCCGATTCACTATCGCATCGCGCTGCATTACGGCGAGGTATGGGCGATCTCGGCCGGCGGCGACGACGTCCACGGCAACGATGTCAACATCACATTCAGGATCGAAGGGGTGCAGCCGTCCGCATTCGGGGAAATGAGCGAATTGTTCCCGAAAGAAAACCGCATTTTATGCTCCGCCGATTTTCAGCGTCGCGTCGGCGCGAATCCCGAACCCGGCACGAGCTACGTGCGTTGCGGCACCGCCGACTTGAAAGGCATCAATGAGCCGGTGGAAATTTACTGGCTGAAAACCGCCTATTCGCTCGAAGATCTGAACACGACGCTCGCGCACGGCCACTAGCAAGCGGAGGATAGGGCGCGAGCGATTTAACCCTCCGCCCGGATCCACCCCTGCAGGATGGCACGCACGGTGCTGACGAACGCGAGCGGTTGATCAAGCATCAGGTGATGCCGCGCCTGCGGGATTTCGATCACCGGTGACGCCGGCCCCATCAGTTCCGACATGTAGGATGCGCGCTCAGCATCGACTAGCGCGCTCAGTTCGCCGTGGATCAACGCGGAGCGACAGCGCATATTCTGTATGTGTTCGTGGAATGGTTCCTCCCAGCGTTTCGCCCCCATCGCCTGCGGATCGAACTTCCACACCCAGCCCTGTTCGTTGCGTTTCAGTGAGTGGCGGGCGATGAATTCGACGATGAACGCGTGTTCACACGTTTGCGCCGGTAACAGCCGGAATCGCGCGACCGCCTCCTCGAACGTCGGGTAGGTTCGCGTATGATTGAAGACCCGCTTGTCGCGCCCCGGCGGTGGGTCGCCGGGACGCCTGACCGGCGTGTCGGCGATGATGGCGCCGCCGATGTCGGCGCCGTAGTCGACCCCGAATCGCAGGGTCATATACCCGCCAAACGAGTGCCCGACCACGAATGGGCGCTCGCCAAGGCCGGCGTCACGGATGACCGCATGCATTTCGCGCGCGCGCAGCGCCGCGGAATACTCCGGCCGCGTACCGCTATCCCCCATGCCGCTGAGATCGAGCGCCACAACGCGGAATTGCGCGGCGAAGAACGGTGCGATAAAGCGCCACCAGTTGGCATGCGCACCACCGCCGTGTACGAACACGATCCCGCGCTGCGGAGCAAGGTCCGCCGGTGATTGCCAGTCGAGATAGTGGATCTTGCAGCCATCAACATCCACGAAGCGCGAACGGCACGGATGCGCGAGCGCTTGCGTGAACCAGTCGGGAGATGAGGCTTCAAGGTCGCAATGCGCATCCGGAAGTGGTGCGGAATTCAGCTTGTTCATCGCGTGTATATTAGCTTGCGGTTGTTCGCTGATGGAATTGCGGCGGTGCCCCGCCGGGCTCGGCGCCGGGTATGCGCGGTTGCAACCAGCATGCACGCAGCGAACATGTCATGCCGAAGATGATGTACAGCAGCGTGAGATCATGGCGGCTGTTGAGCACGCTGACAGCGATAAAGGCACACAGGCTCGCGAAAACACCGCGCGCCGCACCGCGTAGCCACTCTTTCGCGCGCGTACTGGCCGTCACCTGGTAGGAATAACCCAGTGCCAGAAGCAACATCCAGCAAAACAGCAGCAAACCGGGTGCGCCGGTCTCGGCCAGCACCTCGACGAAACTGTTATGCGCGTCGAGCCGCGAGCTGTATTTGATGCGATCGGTATATAACGGCGCCGCACTACAATACTGACCCGGTCCTACTCCGAACACGGGATATTCGCGGAACATCGCAACGCCCGCATGCCACAATGCGATCCGTCCGGCCCCGGGTGACACGTTGTCGCGCAGGCCGCTGATGCGTTCCCACACGGCCGTCTGCGGTAAGCCGATCACGACCAGCGCGATCACCACCATACTCAGAACCGTAGCGCGGATCCGGCTTCGCGAAATGAGTACAAACACCAGCGTAGCAATAATGACGGCGCCCACGGCCGCACGGGTTTGGATGTGCACGATAAGGCCGATCGTCGCAACCGCCGCGAGGATACTCACGACGCGCGCCGCGGGTTTGTCGAACATCAAACCCACCCCGAGCAGCAGCGGGCAGGTGATGGCAAGGTAGCTCGCGATATAGCTTTCGTTATAGATCGCGTCCGGCGATGTCAGCCAGCGAAACGCAAGCACGGTGGCAATGACGGTGATTGCGATGGCGAGCGTTTCGCGGCTTCGCACACTTATCAGCGCCAGCCAGAACACGGCGAGGCAATGCAGGAAATTCACCGGCTCGCGGTTCCAGCGCGCAGGCGCGTCCCGCCCCGCAAGCTGTGCGACGAGATAACACACGCCCACCCACGCAAGAAACGCCAGCACGGCCAGCGCGAGCGGGTCGCGCGGGATACGCAGCGAAAGATTACGCCGCACCTGCCACAACACGCCGCCGCTGACGGCCAGCAACGCAATCCAGTGCAGGCCGCCTTCGAGATACAGCATACGGTAGGTTGGTTCCGTACCCTGGACCGAATACGCAAACACGATGTAGCCCGCCAGCGCGCCCAACGGATGCAGCACCGCGAAGCCGAGCAACGTGAACCCCAGCCCCCACGCCGCGATAACGAGCGCGGGAATCCCTTCAGGCGTCGTCCAGTTCAGGCCCGTCCAGCGCGGCATTAGCGGGTGTCCGCACGCCGCGGCGAGAGCGAACGTCGCGACGATCAGCACCGCGCCGAGATAAACGGCCTCGCGCCTGTAGCGTTGCAATGAACCTCGGATCAACGACATCGGGCACGTGCGGGTTCCCGGCGGATGCGAATCAATGCGGCGCACGGCCGCATGCGTTTCGCCGCTAGTCGGGTAGCCGTGACGCAGATCCGTTCAGTTGCATCGCGCGGGGCCATGCCGCGACGCAGTCGCGCTCGCGCCGTTGGCACTAGCGGATTTCGCAGCCTTCCAGGGTTCCGCTACTGCGCCATTCATCGAGAATTTCAAAAAAGCGCAGCGGCCCGGCGCCGTAGGCGAACGAAAAAAAGCCGTGCGGATTTCCGCTCTTGCCTTCATTGTTGTAGTAGCCGGGTGTGCACTCGGCACGGAATTCTTCGCCCATTTTCGCCTTGCTTCGCATCTCCTGCACCCAGGCTTCCTCACCCTCGCGGGTGGCTTCCACCGTGCTGGCGCCGCGGTCGCGGACCGCATCCAGGATGTAGGTGACGTGTCGCGCCTGCTCGTTCAACGACTGCGGAACGTTCACCGTAACCGCGCTCTGGGTAAAGCCGAGGAAGAAACAGTTCGGGAATCCGTTCGTCTGCAGGCCATGCAGCGTACGCAATCCGTCTTCCCATTTCGCACTCAAAGTCTGCCCGTCCCGGCCAACGATGTCGTAGCCGGCGCGACGGGTATAAGTCGTCCCCACTTCGAAACCGGTAGCGAAAATCAGGCAATCAAGTTCGTATTCCTTGCCCGCGACGACAACCCCGCGCTCGGTGATACGCTCAACCCCGCGGCCATGCGTATCGACGAGTTCGACGTTCGGACGATTGAACGTCGGCAGGTACTCGTCGTGAAAGCACGGGCGCTTGCAAAACTGCCGGTACCACGGCTTCAGCTTGTCCGCGGTTTCGGCATCCTCCACGATCGCTTCAGCACGAGCACGTACGGTGTTCATCTTCTGATAGTCCGCAATCTCCATCAATTGCGCTTTCTCGCTGGCGGTGAGGCGGCGGCCGAGCTTGCGCGATGCCGTTTTCGCGGCGATACCGGTGAGATTGCGGAAGATATCCGTCCAGCCGTCGGCCACGAGATCCTCTTCCTGATCACCGCCGCTGACGAGTACGTTGAAATTCTCCATGCGGCGTTCCTGCCAGCCGGGTTCGAGCGACTCGGCCCAGGCCGGATCCGTCGGTTGATTGTTGCGCACATCGACCGACGACGGCGTGCGCTGGAACACCGTGAGGCGTTTCGCCGCTGCCCCGAGGTGCGGGATGCACTGCACTGCAGTGGCGCCGGTGCCAATGATGCCCACGCGCTTGTCGGCGAGCTTGTCGAGCCCGCCCGCACTGCTGCCTCCGGTGTAATCGTAATCCCAACGACTTGTGTGGAACGTGTGCCCCTTGAACGAATCGATGCCCGGGATGCCGGGCAGTTTCGGTCGGCTCAGCGGTCCGTTCGCCATTGCAACGAAACGTGCACGCATGCGGTCGCCGCGATTCGTCTCGATCACCCAGACCTGCGCGTCCTCATCCCAGCTCATGGCGGTCACCGTGGTCTGTAACAGCGCGTTGTCGTACAGGCGGTAGTGGCGTGCGATGTTCTGCGAATGCGCCATGATTTCCGGCGCGAACGAATACTTGTGTTGCGGAATGTAATTCAGCTCTTCGAGCATCGGCAGATAGCAATACGATTCCACGTCGCACATCGCGCCCGGATAGCGATTCCAGTACCACGTGCCGCCAAAATCGCCGCCCTGCTCGATCACGCGGATGTCATCGAATCCGGCTTCGCGCAGCCGCCCGCCCATCATGAGACCACCAAATCCGCCGCCGATTATTACAATCTCGACCGTATCGAATACCGGTTCGCGTTCGCTGCGCTCTACGTAGGGATCGTCAACGTAGTTCGAGAAATCACCCGTAACCTCGACGTATTGATCGTTTGCGTCGTCGCGCAGGCGTTTGTCGCGCTCGGCCAGGTAACGGGCCTTCAGCGCCTGCGGGTCGAAATCGATTTCACCGAGACTCGCACGGACGATGTCGGGGGTGTCGCTCATAATTCATTCCTCTTGACGTGAAAACCGGGCCTGACCACGGTCTCGCCGGCACGGCCGCGCATTATACGTCAGGCAGGTGGCCGGTTTTTGGCGCCAGCGGGCGCCCGCGCGGGGGAGATTCAAGAAAGCTCCGTCGCGGCCGCTCTCACGGCATGAGAAGAGCGCAACCCGGACAAGAACACATATGGACGAACCCATAGATCCCGCACGCCTGTGCGCGGCCGGATTCGTGCCCCCGGCAATACCTGCCCGCGAGCACGAACGGCTGGCGACCCTGCGCGAGCTGGATGTCCTCGACACGCCGGCCGAGGAGAATTTCGATCGCCTCACCCGCCTCGCGCGACGCTTGTTCGATGTCCCCATCGCACTCGTCAGCCTCGTCGACGAATCGCGGCAATGGTTCAAATCGCGAGACGGTCTCGACGCCCTGGAGACGCCGCGGGATATTTCTTTTTGCGGGCACACGATACTTGGCCGCGATGTGTTTGTGGTTCCCGATGCCACGAAAGACCCGCGCTTCGCCGGCAACCCCCTGGTAGTCGGCGAACCGAAAATCCGCTTCTACGCCGGGTGTCCGCTAATTGCCCCGAACGGCCATGCGCTGGGCACGCTGTGTATCATCGACCAGAGCGCGCGTGAACTCGGCGCGGAAGACATCAGTAGTCTGCAAGACCTCGCCTCGATGGCGGAACGCGAACTTGCCGCGCTCAGACTCGCCACGCTCGATCCGCTGACCGGGATTTCGAATCGTCGCGGCTTTACCTTGCGCGCCGACAATGTGCTGAAACTGAGCGTGCGTGAGAATACGCCGGCGGTACTCGCCTACATCGATCTCGACAACTTCAAACCTGTCAACGATACGTTCGGTCACGCCGAAGGCGACGCGGTACTCGTTACGTTCGCTAAGCTGATGCAGCAGGAGTTGCGCGAAACGGACGTGTTCGCGCGCATCGGTGGCGACGAATTCGCCGTTTTGTTCGCGAATACTTCGTTCGCGACAGCCCGCGAGGTGATTGCGCGACTCGATAGGGCGATCACACGCTATAACGAGGCCCCGGGGCGACGTTTTGCGATCGAGTTTTCCTGCGGCTATACCGGGTTCGACCCGAAAACCCATGAGTGTGTCGATGCACTGCTTGCCGATGGAGACCACCATATGTACATGCGCAAACGTGCGAAGAACAGCAAGGCAACACAAAACCCGGGCGCCGGTTGATTCATCCCGCAAAGCCCGTCACAGTCGAATCCTGATCCCCGACGCGTATACTGCTGCTCCACAGCCAAAATGGAGCAAACCCGGTGTCGAATCTCGCTAAAGTCCAGGATTTCATCGCAAAATGGGAAGCCCGCGACGTCGACGGCATCATCGCGGCATTCGCCGACGAGCCGTTCTATCACAACATGCCAATGGAACCTCTCACGAGCAAGGCCGCGATTCGCGCGTTTATTGCGCCCTTCCTCGAACCCGCCAGCCGCGTTGAGTGGACCGTGCATTTCATCGCCGAAGACGCGAACGGCGTCGTCCTCACAGAACGCACCGACGCGTTCGAGTTCGGCCAGCAACGCATCGCGCTGCCGGTGATGGGAACATTCGAATTCGTCGATGGCAAACTCTCGAAGTGGCGTGATTACTTCGACTTGCGTGAATTCGAGCAGCAAATGGCGGCGCTGCAAAGCTGAACGCCGGGGGGCGGGTCGGTTCGGCGCAGCGTAATGTCCGATGAACCGACCGAAAAACTCGCGGCGATCCTGGTCGCCGACGTCGCGGGCTATTCGCGCCTTATGCGCGTCGACGAGCGGCGTACCGTAGCGACGCTGGACGAATACCGCGAAGTATTCCGCGCAGCAATAACAAGCCAGGACGGCCGCGTGGTGGACATGGCCGGCGATTCCGTGCTCGCGGTGTTCGCAAGTGTCGGTGGCGCAATCGCGGCCGCCACGGAAGTCCAGGCAACCCTGGCGCAACGCAATACCGAGCGCGAGGCCGGCCACGCAATGGAATTCCGGATCGGGATCAATCTCGGCGATATTCTCGAGAAAAGCGATGGGTCAATCTACGGCGACGGCGTGAATGTGGCCGCGCGGCTGGAGTCCCTCGCGTCGCCGGGCGGCATCAATGTTTCCGGCCCCGTCTACAACAGCGTGCGAGCAAAAGTTTCCGCGGCGTTCGAATTCATCGGTGAGCAGGCGCTGAAAAATATCGCGAACCCGGTGGCGGTCTATCGATTACTGCCGGCGACGTCAGAACCCGCGAGCAGTGCCACCGTTCCCCGGCGCGCGCAGCCGGCCCCCGCAGACGCGGTACCGAAAGTAGCGGTCATGCCGCTCTCAGTGATCAGCGGTGACAGCGAAATCGAATCGCTCGCCGCAGGACTTTATCAGGATATCGTGCGTGGCCTGACCCGCCAGAGTGCGATTGCAGTGCAGGGCAGCGACGGCGCCACGAGCGCGGATTTTCGCCTCGAAGGTAACATCCGCGCGTCCGGAGATCGCTTGCGTCTGGCTTTTGCACTCGTCGACACCGCCGCGGATCAGCAACTCTGGTCCGAACGTTACGACCGTCATCTCGATGACGTCTTCGATCTCGAAGACGAAATCTCATTCACCGTTGCCTCGACCGTACGGCTGCAAATCAAGGCGCGCACGTTCGAGAAGCTGCGCGGCGCGGACAATACAAGCCTGTCGGACGACGACCTGTTATCGAAAGCCGCCGGTTATTTCATCACCTCACATCAACACAACGACGAGGCCGCCGTTGCGCTCGACACCGTGCTCGCGCGCGAGCCCGATAATGCGATGGCGCATGCCATGATGGTGTTTTGTCGCTACCGGGTACACGAGTTTTCGCCACTCGCGCCAACAGCGTCTGAAAGCTCGGGATTGCTCGCACAGATCGGGCGCTCGCTGGCGGCCGATCGGCGCAGCTACTTCGCCCACCTGATCGCTGCGATCGTGCATCAGGACGTACACGGCGACTTCAGCGCCGCGCGCGTTCATATCGAAACCTCGCTCGAGATCAACCCGGGGTTCGCGCCCGCTTCGGGTACGCTCGGTGTGATCGAAATTCACTGCGGCGATCGCGAGCGCGGCTTCAGTCTGTTACGCAGCGCCCTCGCGGCGACGCCGGAAGATCCGCATCACAACCGTCTCTACCGCGAACTCGCGCTCGCGCATTTCCTCGTCGGCGAACACGAAGAATCCGTCAGCGTTGGCGAACGCCTGCTGCGCCGCGCGCCGGAACTCGCGCGCAACCGCCTCGTGGTGGCGGCATTATTCGCCGCCACCGGCAGGGGCGAAGCCGCGGCGGCGCAAATGGCGGATCTGCGGCGGGCGTTTCCGGACTTGCGCGCGGGCACTGCACGTGCGGCACAATTTAATGCTGCGGACGCGGCGAGCCGGTTCGTCGCGGCGTTAGCCGCGGCCGGCTTGCCGGATCCGACGCAGGCGCGAGACGCGGCGGAGATGTCCGGGCCTCGCGCGCCGACCAAAAGATAGCCTTATACGATACTTTTTGTCGTAATTATCGACACTGTTGCGTTTTTAGTATCGAAATACGGCCCCACACCCTACCGTTTCTCCTGAACCTCACCAGCTTCAGGAGAAACGAATATGGGATTTTTCAAACGCATCACCGCAACGTTCGCGGCGAATGTCGACAGCGCCATCGCGACCATGGAAAACCACGACGCCGTCGTCGAGGCATCGCTGCATGAACTGCGCAGCGCGGCGGCGAAATCGAAGGCGCGCCTGCGGCGAATCCGGGCGGACGGTGCGCGCCTCGAGGCAAAGCTCGCGGAATCCGGCGCTGCGGCGGAACAATGGAACACACGCGCGATTCGTTATGCCGACGAGGACGAAAACAAGGCGCTCGAATGCCTGCGGCGCAAACGCACGGCGGTTGACGAACAAGCGGCAACCCGGCAGGCGCTGGACAGTCACCGTACGCTGATCGCGAAACTCACCGCCTCGATAGAACGCATCGACGCACGCTACCGCGAACTCGAGCAGACTCGCACCGTGATGCAGAGTCGCGAGCGAGCCGCGGTTGCTACCCGCACGGTCAGCGAAGCACAACGTTTCGCCGGCACGATCGATATCGACGACACCCTGGAGCGCTGGGAAGCCCGCATCGCGGAATTCGAACCCGACGACGATCCGGCGCCCGAGGCCTTGCGCTTCGAGCAATCACTGATCGACGAAGAACGGCACGCCGAACTGCAGGCCGAACTTGCAACCCTCAAACAATCCGCGGAGGACCGGTCATGAACAGCATTGCCCCTACTGTGAGCGACAAGGAAGCCGGCGGCGGTGACGCGCCGGCGCCGCAGCCGTTCAACTACCGCAGTCTGTCCGCGGTACTGCGCGCAACCGGCGCCGCCGTACTCGTGGCGTCACTGTCGGTGATGCTGTTTCGCGGCTGGAACGACGGTTCCGATCTTGCGCGCTTCTATACCTTATTGACGTATTGCGGCGTACTCGCCGGTATCGGGGTCGCACTCGGACGCGTCGTTGGCGAAAACAAGGGAGCGCGAACGTTTCTCGCGCTCGCGCTCGGTGCCGTCAGTGTGAGCGTTACGGCCCTTGGCGCCTTGAGCTATTCGCTCGTCAGCGATTCGGCGAGTGCCGTGCCGGCGTTCGCGACATGGGTGGCGCCAGGTCCGGAGGCGCTGCTGCTCGCCGCCGTGACGGCCGCCGCGGTATTGAGTCCTATCGCCTACTTCGGCTTCGCTGTCTTTGCGCGACGCTCCGCTACGCAACTCACGCTAATGTATGTGTGCAGTAACCTGATGCTGTTGGTACCGAGTCGCCTGCCCGTCGTCATCGGCGCCATCGCGCTCATCCTCGTCGTCGCCGGTCTCAACCGGATCGCGGCCGCGCAGCGCCGCGACAGCGCACTCGCAACGCGCGAGGGGCGTCTCGCGATCGCGATCCAGCTGCTGCCAGTAACGATCCTGCTCGGCCGCAACTACAGCCTGTACCCGACGGACGAGTTGCTGCTCACGTTCAGCACCATGACGCTCTACGTCGTCCTGCGCCAATACCGCCAGCTCAGCACAAGCGCAAATCCGGGCCTGTGGTTCGCGCGGATCGCAAGCGCACCCGTTGCAGTTGCCGTCGCGCTCGGCGCGGCAGCAACAACAATCGCCGCGGGCGCTGCGCCAGCGGCAGCGGTTCCGGTGTTCACGCTCATACTGAGTGCGCTGTTTGCCGACCTCGGTCTGTCGTCGCCAGCCGGTTCCGCCCGTTATCTGCGCGCGGCCGCCGTAACGCTCGCCGTCGGGTTCATGGTCAACCTGTTCGTATGGCCATCGCTCACGGGCGCATTACTCGCGATTGTCAGCGGCGCTGCGGTGCTTATCTATGGCTACTCGGTAGAACAGAAAACGGTATTCAGCGCCGGTGCCGCGACGCTGTTCGCGGGTCTCGTGCATCAACTCCACGATGCGTTCAGCGGCTTCGAGTTCGCGAGTTGGGGCGGGCTCGCGTGCGTTGGTATCTGCGCGATTGTCATCGCCTCGATCCTGGAGCGCCACGGACCCGTTCTGCGCCGCCGGATCATTGCGTGGCGTGAACGTTTTGCCACATGGGACTACTGAACGTAAACCGCGCGCAAAGCCCCGGCAATCGCCGGGGCTTTTTTTTCGCGGGCAGGCGCCCGCGATGCACTCAGCCGCTAAATGCCTTCGGCGACGTAATGCACGATGTCGAAACTCGGCAACAGCCCAACGAGCGCGTCGTGCTGGAGCACCAGCACGTGGTGAAGACGATGTTCGATCATCCATCGCGCGGCAACGGCGATCGCTGCCTCCGATGCAGTCGTCACGAGCGTGCGCGTGATTACGTCTGCGACTGTCTTGCGCGTCATCGGATCAGATCCTGTGGGAATGTTCTACCGTCTTGCCCGCCCCGGGGCCGGCCGCGCGGCTCAGTGTAGAGAAAGCCGCCAGGAGCGTATCTGATCCAGACTGCGCGTCCGCACAGCGCGCGAATTCTTGATCCAGCGCACGCACCGATTACGGCGCTTTGGGCTATGCTCTGGAGATGGAAGTGCAGGATTATTACGCGCTCATGGGCGTCGCCGAAGACGCGTCGCCCGATGAGATCAAGAAAGCCTACCGACGGCTCGCGCGCAAGTATCACCCGGACGTCAGTTCTGCCCCGGATGCCGAGGAGAAGTTCAAGCAGGTCGGCGAAGCCTATGAGGTGCTGAAGGACGCGGACAAACGCGCCGAGTACGATCATCTGCGCAAACACGGCGCTTTCGATGGCGGCGAGTTCAGACCACCCCCCGACTGGAATCGACAGGCGGGTGCGCGCGGCGCCGGCCCGGCGGATTTCGATCCGCGCCAGTTCAGCGATTTTTTCGAAGCGATCTACGGCAGTCGGGCGGGATCCGGCGGCGCCGATTTTTCGCTGCGCGGCGAAGACATGCACGCGAGCCTGAGCGTAAGCCTGGCCGAAGCGTTCACCGGCACTACGCGCACCTTGTCACTGGCAGCACACGCTTACGACGAGTCCGGGCGCGCCGTACCGGAGACGAAGACGCTGAAAGCGAAGATTCCCGCGGGAATCATCCACGGACAGAAGATCCGGCTACGCGGCCAGGGGGGGCCCGGTTTTGGCGGCGGCGCGAACGGCGATCTGTTCCTGCAGATTGACATCGAAGCCGACAAGCGCTTCGCCGTCGACGGACGCGATATCACACTTGCACTGCCAATCGCACCATGGGAAGCGATGCTCGGTGCGAGTGTCGAAGTGCCGACACTCGGCGGCACGGTCAAGCTGACAATCCCGAACAATGCCAGTGCGGGACAAAAGCTGCGCCTGCCGGGGCGCGGCTTGCCGGGGAAACCACCGGGTGACCAGTACGTTGTATTGCAAATCGTCGTGCCGCAGGTGACGACGGACGCGGAGCGCGAACTCGTCGAGAAAATGCGCGAACAATTTACGTTCGACCCGCGTGCACAAGCGGGGTTATCGAAATGACTGATTCATCTGATCTGTTTGAACCGCTCGATGCGGACGCGCCTTATGCGTTCGAAGAAGTGTGCGAGGTTTTCGTCGTCGAAAAGCGCCTCGTGCTCGAAATGGTCGAGTTTGGGATCCTCACGCCGGAAGGCAAGGATGTTGCGACGTGGCGATTCAGCGGCGCCGCGATACTGCGGCTGCAACGCGCGCGGCGGCTGCAACGCGATCTCGAGATCAACCTGGCCGGGGTTGCCGTCGCGCTCGATCTGCTCGACGAACTCGATAGGACGCGCCATCGCGTGAAGACCCTGGAATCGCACCTCGCGCAACTCATCGACACCGATTGAGGTGCAGCCTTAGGGGCCAGTGCGGCGTGATATTTAGGCGTCCTTACTCGCCGACGCCCCTCGCCGCGCGTGCGCGAACTTGCGCCGACGGTAACGGCGCCCGGCGCAGCCGCTGCCGAACCTCGTCATCGTAGAGTTCACGAGACCGCCGGTAGATCCCCGTGGCCTGAATCGCCATCGGACTGTCGGAGAAAATCTGCCCGTTCGTTATCGACGAGGCGGCACGATACTTCGCGAACAGGGACAGCGTTTCCTGGCTGCGTCCGGCGGCAAATGCGTGGAACCCTTGCGCGCCAATTTACTCTAAATACGTTTGCACCCCACGACCCGGAGCGGGCCCGCATCAATCGGGGGCGACGCGGCACCCCGTTTTTTTTTCCGGGACCACGCGCGCACTCGCATGACCGGACCAGCCGGCGAACGCGCGGAGGGGCCGCGGACAAACAGTTAACCCGAATCGTGAAGGAGCGATCATGAATGCAACGGACGCAGCGCCGACGGAAACTATTAATCACACGCAATTCCAGTGCGACCGTTTCGATCAGGCTGGGGCCTACGTGTCCGATCTCAAACAGGGCTTGATCGAATTCTTCAAAGTGCCGGCGCGTTGCTTGTCGGTGCATTTCCCGGTTGTCATGGACGATGGTTCCGTGCGTAATTTCACCGGCCACCGCGTACTGCACAGCCGTGTCCTCGGGCCGGGCAAGGGCGGGATCCGGTTTCACCCGGAATTGAACGCGGACGAAGTCGCCTCCCTCGCCACGCTGATGACCTGGAAATGCGCCATCGTCGGCGTTCCGTTCGGCGGCGCGAAAGGCGGCGTCGAATGCGATCCCAAATCCCACAGCGAGGAAGAACTGCGCCGCATCACCCGTCGCTTCATCACGGAACTCGGCGACAATATCGGTCCGTATACGGACATCCCTGCACCGGACATGTATACGGATGCCGCCACGATGGCCTGGGTGTTCGATACTTACGACATGCTGCACCCCGGTGAAAGCAATCGCGCTGTCGTTACCGGCAAACCGATCGAACTCGGCGGCTCGCTCGGCCGGCACGGCGCCACGGCACGCGGTTGCCTGCGCGTGATCGAACGCTTCCTGGCGCGCGGGAGATTCCCCGGCCGTGATTCGCTCGAAGGTGCGCGGATCGTCATTCAGGGTTACGGCAATGTGGGCTCCGTGCTCGCGCGCCAGCTGACAAAGTCCGGCGCGAAGGTTATCGCCATCAGTGATTCCTGCGGTGGCGTGCTCAATGAAGACGGCGTCGATCTGGCCGCTGCCAGTGCGCACAAGCGCGACAGTGGCAGTGTTGTCGGTACGGCGGGCACGCAGACGATCAACAATGACGACATCATTTGTTTGCCTTGCGACATATTAATCCCCGCCGCTCTCGGTTGTGTGATCCGGAGCGACAATGTCGACAACGTCAAAGCAAAACTCATCGTCGAAGCGGCCAACGGCCCGGTAACACCGCAAGCGGATAGCGTACTGCGGGAGAACAACGTCATCGTCGTGCCCGATATTCTCGCCAACGCGGGCGGGGTCGCCGTCAGCTACTTCGAGTGGCTACAGAACCTGAGTCACGACAGCTGGCCGCTGGAACTCGTCAATGAACGTCTCGAAAACAAGATGCACAACGCCGTTGACCTCGTGTGCGACAAATTCGATGCCTTGCGCGATGCAGTGCTGGCGAATGAGCAGGCGGATATCGATATGCGTCTCGCCGCACTGATCGTGGCGATTGAAAAAGTCGCGAAAGTGACGCTGCAACGCGGTATCTGGCCCTAGCTGCGCAAAGGCGCTCACAATGCGTCCCGCGATGGCCGCAACGCAGCGGAATATCCGGTTCGGGACGGTCGCCATCCCGTTTACCGTTGCGGTTCAACGGTCGCGAATGCGGCATGGGTGCGCGCATGCTGCCCACCGTGAGGATTGATGACATCAACTTGTCGTCGTTCCCATTGCGCGCGACGGCGCTGTCTCGCAGGCGGGTTGTTGTGCCCGGACGCAACTGACGCCGGGACCGGACCGCGCGAGCGCTCCCGGCCCCGGCGATGCAGCCGCTTACGCGGTCTTCGCGAGGCGTCGTCCCACCCGGTCGGTGAAGTTCGGCCAGACTTTCTCGGTCATCAGTTCGAGACTCTTCATGCACTTGTCGTGCGGCATGTGGTTGTAGACGAACATCCAGAAGTAATCCACCGGAAAACGGCCGAGCAGCGCTTCGAGCTTGCGGTTAACGGTGTCCGGGCTGCCGTGGATAACGAGTCCGCGTTCGGAAATCGTTTCGAACGTTGCCGGCATGTCGAATGGGCCCTCACCCGGTTTCGCCACCGCCGCGTTGAAGCCGAACGGGACGAAAAAGTTGTTCCAGATGAATGCGCCCGCTTCGCGCGCGAGCGCTTCGGCTTCCGCATCCGTGTCCGCGACGATGATTTCGCGACTCATCGCCATCCGCTCGCCGAACTTCAGGTTGCGACCGGCGGACGCCGCCGCTTCCTGGCCAGCGAGGAACTGGCTATGCGTTACCTCGGCATCGGTAAGGATCGTTACCGGTACGATGTCGCGCTCCATGCCCCAGCGGATCGATCGCTCCGAGGTGGCGAACGGCATGAACATTTCCGGGATCTGTTTTTCGTGCGTCGGCGGCGCAATGCCGATTTCAACCACGTGATCGGTTTCGTCCACGCCCTGGCCGTACTTGCGCGAGACATCGGCCGCGGCCCATTTAATATCCTTCGTCGGGATCGTCCAGTGTTTGCCCTCGTGGCGGAACGTATCATTGCTCCATGCCTTCATGATGATCTCGAAGTGTTCCTCGAACAGTTCGCGCTTCAGATCTTCATACTCGGGGCCGCTCGCCGGCTCGGAAAGTCCCACCTGCTGTCCGATCACGTTGACCCAGCGCGGCTGGTAGCCGCGCGCGAAGCCGGCAAACACGCGTCCATCGAGCATTTGCGACACCATCGCGATGTTTTCCGCGAGATTGATCGGGTTTTGGGACGGCAGGACATTGCCGAGCTGACCGAATTTCAGGTTCTGCGTTTGCATACCGAAGTACAGATCGAGCAGCACCGGGTTCGTCGAGACTTCCTCACCCTCGATGTGAAAGTGATGTTCCGTGAAACCCACCCCGTAGTAACCATTGTCGTCCATGAGCGCGAACTGCTCGCTGAGTTCCTTCAGCATGCCCTTGTACAAATCCGTGCGCTTGCCGGCCATGCCCTGAAGAATGTCTTCCTTGCGGCCGACGGACGGCAGATAAAATGCCCCAACTTCCATTGCTTTCTCCTCGTCTTGATGTGTTTTTTTGTGGGTTTGTTTACGTCGTGCCCCGCGATCACGCGGATCGCGGCGGCGGAAAATCAGTTCGCACCGCGCGGCGTAGCTGCCAGCGCGCGCATCAGGGATGCCAGGGTCGCGGCGTCGAAATTCGCGCCCGCGCCAATCAGTTCGCCCAGTTGATCGCGCGTAACGATGCGTAGCCGGAGCGCTTCGAACGGTTCCGGCGACGGATCGTCGCCGAGGCAACAGTCGCGGGCGATAAACGTGTGCACACGAGTCGACTGACTGCCAGGGTCGCGGGCACTCGATCCGAGTGCGACGATGTCGCGTGCGACGTAACCCGTTTCCTCGAACAGTTCGCGGCGGGCGGCGGACACGGGATCCGGGTCGCTCGCATCGATACTGCCACCGGGGCATTCAAGCACCCAGTCGCCAACGCCATGGCGGTATTGCTCGACGAGGATGATTCGGCCGTCGCTCGTCAGCGGCACCACGCTGACGCAATCCGGCAGCTCAAGCACGAACCAATCCGTGCGCACCCCGGGAGCATTCGCCAATGAACATTCGTCGCGACGCAGCCGGAAAAAACCGTTACTGAAAATTTCGTGCGACCGGTCGATCGTCCAGGCCGGGTCGTCCGCGGTACGATGGCTGACACAGAAGCTCGCTGGCATCGACAGTTCCTCATTGGGCGTGCAGCGGGGAGCTGCAGTGATGAACCCTAGTGCACCTTCCGTGCCAGGCGCGCGAGGCGTCGAATTACTGCGCGACGGGTGCGGATTTTCAACGGCTTACGTGCATACGCCGGTGCTTCGTCCGACATCGGCGCGCGCCTGCAATGTGTGGCAAAATACGACACTGTGTCGCAAAATGACACAGTGAAACAGGAGTGACACATGTCCGATTTTGGTCCTGACGGCTTTGACCGGCGCGCGGTAGAAACGGCGTGGGCGGATTTCGTTGCCGGGCGACCGGTGGCGGCGAACGCGGTGCGCCAGCTCGTGCTCGAATCGTGGGTGCGCTGCCGCGACGACGGGATCGAGCCGGCAAGCCGCCGCGCGGCGCATGTCGGTCCCGGCAAGCCGTTCGAGGATTTGCTCGACGACAACGCGGAACTGCTCGTCGCCGCGAATCACACCTGGGAGGTCCTGTCCGAAAGTCTCGCCGCCAGCGACAGCGTATTCGTCGTCGCCGATCCACATGGCGTGCTGCTCGATGTACGCGGCAACGATGAACTCGTTGCAGCCGCCGAGCGCGAACACGTAGGCCCCGGATACGACTGGAGCGAAGCCGCCAGCGGCACGAACGCAATCGGCACGGCGCTGATCCTCGACAAACCGACGATCGTGCGTAGTACCGAGCATTTTTGTGTCGCGGCGAAAATCTGGGATTGCGCCGCCTCCCCGGTGCACGACCTGAGCGACGGCACTCTGCTCGGCATTCTCGACGTGACGAGTATCGGCGATCTGAGCGACAACCACACACTCTCGCTTGCCGTCACCGCCGCGCATCAAATCGAGCACACCTTGCATTCACAGGAACTCGCACGTTCCGTGCAATTGCTGAACTGGTATCGCGCCGCCGATGCGCGGTGGCGTAAGCACTCGGCCGTGCTGCTCGACCGCAAGGGTCGGGTAATCACCACCACCGCGGGCGCGCACGATTACGCCGCGATGCAATTCACCATCACGCCGGCCGGCCCGCGGGTTCCGGCCGGCAACGACCTCGTTATCCGCGACCTCGTACGCTATGTGCCGCCCGCTGACGTCCGCCCCGCCGGCCCGCGCGATCGCTGGTATGGCGGTGTCGCCATCATCGATCACTCGCGCACACCCCGGCCACGCCCGCGGGCTTTACGGGACGACATCAATCCGGCGTTCGCGCGCATCACGACGAACAACCCGGCGTTTATCGAATTGATGCGGCGGGGCGAACGCATGGCGCGCGCGAACTCGCCGATCCTGCTCACGGGTGAAACCGGCAGCGGCAAGGAGTTGTTTGCCCGTGCGATCCACGAATCCTCGACTGTGGCCGCGGGCCCGTTCGTTGCCGTCAACAGCGGCACGCTGTCGAAGGAACTCGCGGCGAGTGAATTACTCGGTTACGAGGCCGGCGCCTTTACCGGCGCGTCGGACAAGGGGCGCCGTGGAAAATTCGAGGAAGCGGACGGCGGGACCTTGTTTCTTGACGAAATCGGCGAGTTACCGCTTGAAGTGCAGGTGCATTTACTGCGCGTGTTGCAGGACAACGTCGTCGTGCGCGTCGGCGGCAACCGCGAGCGCCAGGTCAACGTACGCATTATTGCCGCAACGAATCGCGATCTCGACGGCGAGGCCGAAGCCGAACGCTTCCGCATGGATTTGTACTACCGCCTGAAAGTACTGAATCTCGTGCTGCCGCCGCTACGCCAGCGTCGCGATGATATTCCCCTGCTCGTCGATACCTTCCTGCGCCGCCTGCAGGGAACTTATGGTCTCGGCAGCAAGACGCTGTCGGCGGACTTGCTCGATGCACTCGCGGCGCACCCGTGGCCGGGTAACGTGCGGGAACTGCACGGATTTGTGGAGAGCATGTACATCCTGAGCGATCGACCGGTCCTTACGGTGGCGGATTTACCCGAGGGTTTCGCGCGACAAACCCTCAAAGCCGCTACACCGGGGCGCATGCCGACACAATCGATACCGTTGATCGATATCGAACGCGACACGATCCTGGCGGAACTTGCCGCCCAAGGACACAACATGTCCGCGGTGGCGCGACGCCTCGGAATATCCCGCAGCACCCTGTACCGCAAAATGAAGCAGTACGGATTGCATCGCGGCGACGACGCGAACGCGCGCTGAACCAGGTTCGCGCCGGGTTCCCCGACCACGGCGAAACCTGCGATACTTCGAGCCGTCAGCGGACGCGAAGCCAATCGGCAAATCCGCCGCCACACGGAGACCTTGATGACCGCATTGAATCACCAGGCCCCGCTTTCCGATGTGCAGTTGCGCGTAAAGGCGCTTGAAAACCTTCTCGTCAAGGTCGCGCGCCTGGCGACAACCCTCTGATGCCAAACGCCGAACTCGATGCGCTGCACAATCTGCCGCACGATGATAACGAAGCGGTGTGTCGCGCGTTGCGGCCGGCGACGCCGTCGCCGATGGCAGTTACTATCACCGCTGGCCGGCGGATCCGGCAGCACCCGTGCGGCGCGAGGGTCTGGCGTTGCGATGCTCACGCGCGAGAAGCAGGCCGTGGATGCAGCCCACCGGCGTTTGCGTCGCGAGCACCGGCATGCACCAACATACAAGCGATTGACTAAAGGTAACCCGCTATGAAAAGTTCCTCGAGCAGAATTGCGACCGGTTTATTGTGCAGCGTGTGGGCGAGCCAGGCGCTGGCGCACCATGCGATGGGTGGCGAGGCTCCGAGCACGCTCATGGCCGGTCTCCTCTCCGGCATCGCACATCCCGTGATCGGGATCGATCATTTCGCGTTTCTGATCGCGCTGGGCATCGTCGCGGCGTTCACGTCGCGCCCCCGGCTCGCCCCGTTGTCCTTTGTCGTCGCCACGGCCGCGGGTTGCCTCCTGTTCGTTGCGGGTGCAGCGCTGCCGGGGATCGAAATCGCGGTGGCCGCGTCCGTCGTCATCATGGGCGCGCTCGTAATCGCAGGACGCTCACCGCGGGCGGCGCCGTTGCTCGCGCTGTTCATCATAACGGGGCTCGCGCACGGCATGGCTTATGGCGGTGCGATCATCGGCGCCGAGGCGACCCCCTTGCTGGCCTATCTTGCCGGCTTTGTCATGGTTCAAACCGGGATCGCGCTGGCCGCCGGAGCGCTCGCGCGGCGCTATGCTGATTCCGGCGGTGCGACCGCACTGCAACCCCGCCTCGCCGGCGCCATTGCGGCCGGGGTCGGGATTGCGATCCTGGTCGAGAATCTCGAAGGCTTGCTGTTCATCGCGTAAGAACGACATTCGCGACGGTCTGCCGGCGGGCGCGGCAGCGCCGGTAACACGCGCACCACGGTTCGGGTGCGTACTCGCGTGGTGCGCGGCTGCAACGATGGCGACCTGAAGTACGGCACGACTGGAACCGGGTGCCGTCACTGCGGCAGTATCAACACCTGCATCTCACAATGGCGATACCGGGCGAGTTGCGCCCGCGAACCTGGCGGAGCGATCCGATGACACACCGAATCGAGCACGACACGCTCGGCGAAATCAAAGTACCCGACACGCACTACTGGGGCGCGCAAACACAACGCAGCCTGGAGAATTTCCCAATCGGCGCGCGCGCCAGTATGCCGCGCGAGATTATCGAAGCGTTCGCGTTGGTAAAAAAAGCGGCGGCGATCACGAACCGGGAACTCGGTGCGATCGACGCCAGCAAAGCCGCGCTGATAATCGCGGTGTGCGACGAGATCCTCGCCGGACAATGGGCCGACGAGTTTCCGCTCGTGATCTGGCAGACCGGCAGTGGTACGCACACGAACATGAACGTCAACGAAGTGATCGCGAACCGTGGACACGAACTCGCGGGCGGCGCACTGAGCGATCAGACCAGAACGCTCGATCCTAACGACGACGTAAATCGCAGCCAAAGCAGCAACGACACGTTCTCGACCGCAATGTACGTGGCTGCCGAGCGGCTGACGACAACGTGTACGGTGGCGGGCATCAGCGCCCTGCGCGACGCGTGCGCACAAAAAGCCCGCGAGTTTCGCGCGGTAACGAAAATTGGCCGAACCCACCTGATGGATGCGGTGCCGGTGACGCTCGGACAGGAATTCAGCGCCTGGGCGGCGCAATTGACGAACGCGCTGCGGGCGATCGACAACGCACTCGCCATGGTGCGCGAAGTCGCGCTCGGCGGGACGGCGGTCGGCACGGGCCTGAACACGCCGCAGGGCTATACAGCGCGCGTGGTCGAGGAACTCGCGCGGCTTACCGGATGCCCGTTCGTTCCGGCGCCGAATCCTTTCGAGGCGATCGCCGCCCACGATGCGATGGCGGAACTGAGCAGCGCGTTTCGGCGCGCGGCCGTGAGTGTTACGAAGATCGCGAACGACATCGCGCTACTCGCGAGCGGACCCCGCGCGGGACTCGGCGAACTCGCGTTGCCGGCTAACGAACCCGGATCGAGCATCATGCCCGGCAAGGTGAATCCGACCCAGGCCGAAGCCTTGCTGATGGTGGCGGCGCAAGTGATGGGCAACGATGTCACCGTCGGCATCGCCGCCAGCAACGGCCATTTCGAACTGAACGTCTGCAAACCGGTGATCGCCGCGAACGTATTGCACAGCGCGCGCCTGCTCGGTGATGCCTGTGCGAGTTTTGCTTCGCGCTGCGTGTCCGGGATCGAACCGAACGCAACCGTCATCGAGCGCCATCTGCGCGAATCGCTCATGATGGTGACAAGTCTTAATCCGCACATCGGCTATCACAAGGCGGCGGAGATCGCTGAGCGCGCCTTTGCCGAACAAATCACCCTGAAGCAGGCCGCACTCGATCTCGGTTATGTCAGCGCGGAAGATTTCGACGCCTGGGTGAAACCGCAGACGATGGTCGGCGAGATCCCGCCAGGATAGAACACCACGGGCACGGGCACGGGCACGGGCACGGGCACGGGCACGGGCACGGTTTAACGCAACACATTGATCCAGCTACCAGTGCGTTGAACACCCCACTCGGCGATTAAACATGTCTGCCAGTAATCACTGGCTCAGGCATCTTGCCCGCTTTTCTTGTTCATCTGCAGTGCAGCCGGTCATTTGCCATGGCCGTGCGAACGCGGTGGCGGGCAAGCGGCACGACGAGACGTTAATACGCAATAGCCGCCGGCGAAATTATCACGGACGCTCGGGTGCAAACAGGTCGCGCAGGAAGTCGACCACGGTTTTCTCCTTGAAGTCGCGAAACTCGCCCGCGTCGAGGTAGACGCCAAAGCACTCGCTGCACGACTCGTACCAGATATGCGGTTGATGCGGGTCGACAAGCCGGATCATACCGGCGGCGCATTTCGGACAGCGGTAGTTACCCTTTTCGTTGTTCGAGGCACCCGTTTCCGCGTCGCCGGTATCCAGTGCCTCGGAACCTTCAATCCCTTTCAGGTACTCGTGAGTACCGCTGTCGAACCAGATCCCCTTACAACCCAGGCAACGTTGTACCGTAACCTCGGAGAACATGATCGACTCGAACAGGGATTCGCATTTAGGACAAATCATTATGAAGCGCTCCCGCAGCCTGCTTGCGTCAACCCGTAACGTCAGACGCCGCTTGGCTTGGACCACGGGCTCGGTTCGATACGGCGCACTGTCTGCCTGACAGGTCGATATTCTACGCTATCGGCGCCTGGCGTAAGTGGCCGCGGCGGCGGCGAACCGGAACATCGCGCGACTGACGGCGCGTGGCTTACGCGTCTCGATTCATCGCCACTGCGCACGCCGGGCGCAAGCACGTCGATCCCGATCGCGACTCAAGCGTTTCAGTTGAACACGGACCATGCCGTGGCCTTGACGAACGCTTCAAGCGCGAGACCGCCGACGAGGGAGGTTCCGGCCGCGTTCAATCCGGGCGACCAGACCGCGATACTGCCGTGCCGGGGCGCGATCGCAAGAATACCGCCACCGACTCCGCTCTTGCCCGGCAGGCCGATACGATAGGCGAAATCCCCGCTGTTGTCGTAATGACCGCAAAGCATCATTACGGCGTTGATGCGGCGGCAGAACTCGCTCGTGATTAAGCGCCGGCCACTCACCGGGTCGCAGCCATCGAACGCGAGAAACAACGCCGCGCGCGACAGTTGACGACAGTTCATCGAGATCGCGCAATGTGAAAAGTACGCCGCGAGCGTCGCTTCCACCGGGTTGCGCAAATTGCCATATGCCTGCATGAAACTTGCGAGGGCGCGATTCCGCGCCCCGGCCTGCGCTTCCGAACGCGCAACGACGGGGTCGATCGTGATCGAGTCATCGTCCGCCAGAGTGCGCAAACGCTCGAGCAGGTCGGCCAACATTGCGTCGGGCCCGACCTGTTCCACGAGATGATCAGTGATCACGATAGCGCCGGCATTAATCAAGGGATTGCGGGGGATGCCGCGTTCGCTTTCGAGCTGCACGATGGAATTGAACGGTGACCCTGATGGCTCCCGCCCGACCCGCTGCCACACGTCGTCACCGACCCGGCGCAGCGCCATCGAAAGCGTGAAGACTTTCGAGATGCTCTGGATAGAGAAACGCTCGTCGGCGTCACCGACGCAGTGCGCCGCGCCGTTCGCGAGCGTAATACACATGCCGAACTTCATCGGATCGACCGCCGCCAGCGCTGGGATGTAATCGGCAACCCGTCCTTCGCCGCGGCGCGGTGCGATCGTTGATTCGATGTGCGCGAGGATCGCCTTCCAGTCGAGCGCGGTCACGATACCTGCCTCCTGTCTACGGTTATTGATCGGCCGGCGTCGCGCGCTTGCCGCGGGCGGACCACAGCGGCTCAGCCGAAGCGCAAGGGTAATTCGAGTATTTTCGCCACCGTGCCGCCACACACCGGCAGCCTGCCGCCACGCGCGATGGAGAAATCCGGGATCACACTGAGCCATTCTTCGAGCACGATGACGAGTTCCGCAAGCCCGAGCGCGGCGCCGGGGCAACGATGCACACCGTTGCCGAAAGTCAGAACCTGCTTTACCCGGCGCGACCAGTCAACCGTCAACGGGTCGGCGTAAATATTCGCATCAAGGTTGTAGAACGCGCCGGGGAGCGCCACCATGTCGCCCCGTTTCATGGCGACACCGAAATCGTCCAGATCCTCGCGTACCTGACGCACCATCGTGACGGTCGGGAAGCGGCGAATTAACTCGTTCGCCGCGCGCGGAATCAATGCCGGTTCGGCCACCAGGCGCTGGCGCTGATGCGGGTTGCGGGCGAGAAAAATCATTACAAAACCGAGCATTGATGACACTGTATCGAGACCCGCCATCATCAGGTGTATCGCCGCGCCGAGTGCTTCCTCTTCGCTGATTGCGTGTCCGTCGATAGTGGCGTTGGCGGCCGCGCTGAGCATGTCGGTACCCGGCTGCGCCCGCCTTGCCGTGAGATACGGCATGAGCCAGGTCGCGATGTGCTGCATCGCCGCGACGCGCTCGACCGGATCCGGTTCGCGGGTTGTTTGCGCCACCCAGCGGCCAAGATCTTCCCGCGCATCAAACGGCAGTTCCACTAAGTCGAGAAATACCGTCAACGGCAGGATGTCGGCGAATTCACTGATGAACTCGCATCCGTCACGGTCGCGAAAGCGCTCGATCAATCCTGCCGCGAGCTTTCTGACGAGCGCTTTTTTTCGCGCAACGATGTTCGGCGTCATGCCCTTGTTCAGAAAGCCCCGCATGGGCTGGTGGTGCGGCGGATCGAGCGTCAGTGCACCGAGCTGACCCTGATCGCCGGTCGGCGGGATAAAGAAATAACGTGAACTGAAACGCGCATGGTCGGCGTAGATGTCGAACACGTCCTGGCCGCGCGTCGGCAGCCAGTGCCCGGCATACCGCGCGGACCAGACGCACCGATGCACGCTACGCTGCTGAAAATCGACGCACGCTTCGAAATAATCCGCGGCGTCAGTGGACGGCGCATACACATCAAAATCAACGACAAGTTCTTCCTGCACCCAGTCGGGGCGGACCGGAGCCGGGCTCGCGACATCAGGCATTGCATTGCTCCCGCAGCATTGCACGTGGGTCTTGGCTGAGACTCTTCGTGACCAGCGAGTATGCGTGCGGCGGATGAACAATGCGAGCAGGCCCGAACGAAAAGCCGCGGGCGGCAATGAGCGTACTCTCCGTCGTCGGCGCGCTAGCTTCCCCCGGTCGATGCGATCTCGCCGCTGCGCAGCCGGTTCCATCCGCCGCGCAAATCTTCCAGCACGATGTAGTTCACCGGTACGAGAACAAGCGTAACGAGAGTGGCGAAGACAATGCCGAATCCGAGCGATACCGCCATGGGGATGAGAAACTGCGCCTGCGTCGCTTTCTCCAGCAGCAGCGGGGCAAGGCCAATGAACGTTGTCAGCGAGGTGAGCATGACGGGACGGAAACGCGCCACCCCCGCAGCCTTTACGCTCGCCATCAGGGTCGTCGCATTCGTTCCCCGCTCCTGATTGATGAACTGCACCAGTACGAGTGAATCGTTCACCACCACGCCGCTCAGGGCGAGCAGGCCGAACACACTCATGATCGTGAGGTCCATGCCGAGCAGCCAGTGGCCGATCACCGCGCCGATGAGGCCGAAAGGGATCACCGACATAACGATCAGAGGCTGCACAAACGAATTGAACGGTATCGCGAGCAAGGCGTAAATCACGAACAGCAGCGCCAGCAAGCCGATTTTCAGACTGCCGAACGATTCGCGCTGCTCGCGCGCTTCACCCTCGAATTCGTAGTTAACCTCCGGATAAGGCGCGGTAATCTCGGCGAGAAACGCGGCGAGTTCCTGTGTGAGCAAGGTCATGTTCACACTTGATTTGTCGACATCGGCGCTCACGTTGAGCGTACGGTAACGATCCACCCGCGTGATCCGCGAGGGGCTGATCCCGGGTTCGAGATCAGCCACGTGCGCCAGCGGAATGCGCTGCCCCGAGGCCGTGACGATCTCGAAGTCTTCCAGCCCGCGCAGCGATGTGCGTTCGGCCATTGGCAGGCGCACAAATACGCGCAGGTCGTCGCGACCACGCTGGATGCGCTGCGCCTCCGCGCCGTAATAAGCCTCGCGAACCTGGCGGATCACGTCCGCGCGCGTAAGCCCGAGTGCATGCCCAACGGCGTTCAGCTCGATGCGCATTTCCTGTTTGCCGCTCGACTGCGAATCGGTGATGTCGAAGATGCCGGGGTGCAGGCTTAGCTGCTCCTTGATCTGTGCACCGAGGCGTTTCAGCAGTTCGAGGTCGTGCCCGCTCAGCCGGATGTCGACCGGCGAGCTCGTACGCCCGATCTCGGCGCGAAAGTTCAGCTCCTCCGCACCCGGGATTTCACCGATACGCTTCCGCCACGCTTTGACGAGATCATTCATCGTCACCGTATCTGCGCCATTTCGATCTTCCGGCGCAACCACCTGGAACTCCACCCGGCCGAGGTGATTCTGCGCACTTGCTCCACCGCCGCCGGAGCCACTCGACGCGTAGATGTTCGTAATCAGGCTCGTGCCATCGCTGGCGGTATGCTCATCGCGGAGTGCCGCGGCCGCCTCGGCGATACGCGCGACATGCGCGTCGGTCACGGAGAATGGCGTACCGGCAGGCATCACGAGCGTCGCCCGCGCCGTTTCGCCTTCCACACGCGGGAAGAACACGAAATGCGTCCACCCCGATATGACGGCGGCGAGAACGATGATCAAAGCGGCAAGGAACACCGCGATGGTGGCGTACCGATAGCGCAACGCGCGCTCGATCAAAGGACCGTAGTAACGCAGGATCCCGCGCTCGAAGCCCGTGGCGAACGACTGTTGCAGGCGCGACAAGCGCGACACATTGTTCTCGTCACGAAGGCGTACATGCTTCAGATGCGCCGGCAGCACGAATTTCGATTCGATCAGGGAGAACAGCAGCACCGGAATCACAACCACCGGGATCTGGGCAAACAGAATCGCACGATGGCCTTCGATGAACGAGAGCGGCGCGAACGCCGCCACCGTCGTCAGCACGCCGAACGTAACCGGGATCGCCACCTCGCGCGTACCGTCGATCGCCGCATCGAGACCAGGCCGGCCGCGGCGCAGGTGCGTGTAGACATTCTCGCCGGTGACAATCGCGTCATCGACGACGATCCCGAGCACAAGAATGAAGCCGAACAGGCTGAGCACGTTGATGCTCGTGCCCGTGATCGCCATGACAAGAAACGCGCCCATGAAGCTGATCGGGATGCCGATGAAGACCCAGAACGCAACAGCGGGTTTGAGGAACAGCGCGAGCAGGGCGATCACGAGTATGCCGCCCTGCAGCGCGTTCGTGATCAGGGTTCGCAAGCGACTTTTGACGATGCGGGAGTCATCGTCGTAATACGTGAGCGTGAGCCCCACCGGCAGGCCATCCTGTTGCGCATTGATGTAGTTGCGTACGCTGTCGGCAACCTCGATCGCACTTTGTCGTCCCACCCGGTACACCTCGACGAGCGCCGCCGGCTCACCGTTGAAGCGCGTGCGAATCGAGGTCTCCTCGAAGCCATCGTGCACGCGCGCGATATCTCCAATGCGCAGGATCGTTCCGTCCGCGTTCGTCTTCACGACGATATTCTCGAACTCGTCGCGGCGGTAAGCCTGGCCGGTTGAACGCACGAGTACCTCGCCGCCCACGGCACGCAAGTTTCCCGCGGCGAGATCGAGCGAACTCGTCTGGATAGCGGTGGCGATATCGTTCAGTGAAAGGTCGTACTCGCGCAGCCGGTCCTGGGAAATCTCAACCGCGATCTCGTAGGCGCGCACACCGCCGAGATCGGCGTGCGTAATACCGGGCAAGCGCAGCAGGTCGTCGCGCGTTGCCTCCGCGAGTTCCCGCAGTTCCCGTTCGCTGAAAGCACCCGCGACGACAACGGAAATGACTTCGCGTTTGCGCTGTGCGAGCTCGATCACGGGCTTTTCCGCATCAACGGGCAAGGTGTTGAGCGCATCGACCCGCGTTTTTACTTCATCCAGCACAATCACGGGGTCTTCGCCGGGCTCCACTTCGATACTGATCGACGCCGCGCCTTCCGATGAAACGCTCGTGAGGCGACGAATGCCTTCGAGATCCTGCACTGCTTCTTCCACGCGAATCGCCACGCCCTGTTCGACGTCCTCCGGCGAGGCACCGCGCAGAGCGACATTCACGTTGACGATATCGAGTTGCAGGTCGGGGAATATTTCGAGTGGAATCGAAGTTTTCAGCGCAACGAAGCCCGACAGTAACAGCGTGATCATGAGCAGATTCGCGGCCACGTCGCGACGGGCGAACCAGGCGATCATGGTGTCCTGCCACCGCGCTTCCGCGGCGCGCCGAGCGGTTGCACCCGCGTACCCGAGCTGACCTGACCAAGCGCGGTGACGACAAGCCTGTCACCACTCGCGAGGCCGCTGACGACGATGGCGTCGTCCGCGTTACGCCACGCAATCTCCACCTCGCGACGTGCCAGCAGGCCGTCCTCGACGATATATACATAGGTACCCTGGTAGATCGCGGAATTCGGGATCACGATGACGTCTTCGAGTTCCCGCCCCTTGATCTCGGCCACAACGTACTCACCGATCTTGATGTCCGGCCCGCCCGATCGCGCCGCGGCATACGGTTCATCGATGCGCGCGACCACCCGCAACTGGCGCGAAGTGGTATCGATCGCGCCTTCCGTGCGCACGAGCCGCGCGCGCCAGCTGACGCCCGGTGCGAGTTTCGACACGATGTTCACATCGAGCGAGTCATCGGCTTCGCCCGCGCGTCCTTCCGGCAATGCGATGAAAGCAAGATCACGGTTCTTGATGGGCAGTGCGATTTCCACCGCATCCGTGGCGTAAATCGAGGCGACCGTCGTTCCCGCCGCAACGACCTGGCCGATATCGGCATTGCGCGTACGGATACGCCCGGCATACGGTGCGATTACCGCGGTACGTTCCAGCGCGAGGCGCGCCTGGTCGAGTGCGGCTTCGGCAGCGGCAACCGCGGCTTCGGCCGCACGCAGTTGCGGTTCACGCGAAACGAGTGGTGGCGGCTCACCGCCATCACCGAGACGCTGCCAGTCTTGCAGCGCCTGCGTCACCCGTGCGCGTTCTTCCACCAGTGCCTGGCGCTGGGCAACGAGTTCCGCGGCCGCAATTTTTACCCCGATCTCGTAGTCACGCGGGTCAATCAGCAACAGGCGCTCACCGGCCGCGAAGAAGCCGCCGTCGCGAAAATTTGCGCCCACCTCGGTGATCTGGCCGCCAACCTGCGCCACGAGATTGCTCTGCGTGCGCGGTTGTACGAAACCGAAGCTCTCCACCAGCACCCGGTAGGGCGCGCGTTCGATCGTTATCGTATCTACATGGAGTTGTGGTGCCGGCGGTCCCGCCCGCCTGGATACCGCCGGCGGGTTCGCCATCAGCCACACGGCAACGGCAATCGCGCCGCCAATCACGGCGACAGGGATGAAAATTCGGATGCTTGCATGCATAGGGCGGATCCTGCTTCCGTTCAGCGACCTTGCGGCGGCGTGCCGAGAGCGGCGTGTAATGCAACGCGGTTGCGCCACAGTTCGGCGCGCAAGGCGATGACTTCAGTGGCGGCGTCGAACGATCGCCGCTGAGCCTCGAGCACAGTGGCGTACGCAACAATGCCGCGACGGTATTGATCGAACGCCAACTCCTCGGCCGCGACCGCGTTCAATCGCGCGCGCTTCACCGCTTGCAAACGCTCATGTAATGAATGTTCCTGACTGATCGCTTGTTCGACGTCGCCGAACGCGAGGAAGACCGTGCGCAGGTAACGTTGTTCGAGGGCAACCACCCGGGCGCGCGCTTGTGCTTCCTCTGCCGCCAGCCTGCCGGCGTCGAAAAGGGGTTGCGTCAGGCCGCCTGCAAGCGACCACACGAGTACGCTATCGCTCGCAAGCTTGATGAGTTCGAGCGCGCTGCGGCCGACGTCCGCGGTCAGGGTCAGGCGCGGAAAGCGCGCTTTGCGCGCCGCCGCAACAGCGCTGTCGGCACCTTGCAGCGCGAGCCATGCGGCGCGGATATCGGGCCGGCGGGCCGCGAGTTCCCCCGGCAAGCCGGTTGCCGGCTGCGTCGCAAGCGCCGGAAGTACCTGCTCCGCGGTGACGCTCGCGGCAGGGTAATCACCGAGCGCAAGCTCGAGACTGCGCCGTGTGTCGTCGCGCGTCTGCAAGCGGGCGCGCAGGTTTGCCTGCTCCTGTTCGAGTTGGTTGCGCGCGAGATACACATCCAGTGATTCGTTAAGGCCGAGGCGATAGCCGTCTTCGATGACAGCAAGGTTCTGCTGCAGATTCTCAATCCGCCCTTCGAGCAAGGTGACGAGTTGCTCGGCTTCCATCAGCGAATACCAGTCGCTTGCGAGTGCCGTGAGAACGTTGATCCGCAACGCCTCGTATTGCAGCTGTTGTTCTTCCCAGGCGAGCAACGCGCTGCGCTCGAGATCCGACAGGCGGCCCCAGATATCGACCTCAAAGCTCGCCTGCAATTGCGCGCTGGCGGAACTCGCCGACCGCGCGAAGTCAACGCCGGCCTGGCGTTCTGCCGTGTCCAGCGCCAGTTGCACGCTCGGGTAACGATCCGCGCCCGCCGCGCGCAGCGCCTCGCGCGCCTGCTCAACGACGGCCCGCTGCTCCGCAAGTTCATGGTTCGAGCGTTCCGCGATCGCAACGAGTTCCGCAAGTTGCGGATCGTCCGCCGGGTCGAGCCATGACGCAACCGGCCCCGGCGTTGCAGCCGCGACCGGTTCCGCCTGCCACCTCGCCGGTGCGAGCGGTTGCGGATGTTCCCGACTCACATCGAGCCAACTGCACGCGGTCAGGTTCAGCCCGAGCAGCGCGGGCAAGAGCATCCGGTGCGGCCAGGCGCGCGTTGTGCGGGAGGTCATTGTGAAATTACTTAATCCGACCCCGACGCAGGCACATCGCCGCGTCCGGGTCATCGGTTAACGGCTGCGTGTAAGCTACCGATATGGGCGTCGCTTGGGAAGGGATAGCGACGGGATTTGCCTAACTTTACGTTCTCGATCCCGCGCTCACTTGGCCGGCTTTGCGATCACGGCGCTTTGGGCGGGCATCATCGTGGATGCCACGCCCGCAGACCACGCGGGGATGGCTACGCCGAAATTCCGCGCAGCAAGCGGCCGAGCAAATCGGCGCCGGTGATGACCTTCTTCGTCTTGGCGGTCCATAACAGCACGATGTCCTTGCTGATCGCCTGATCATCATTAACCGACATGTCGCGACGCATGTTTACGATCACGTGCCCCAACGGTACGTCCGGATCGGTGAGCACGATCGGGCGATGACAAAAGCGATACGGGTCGACGTCGTCTTCATCGAGCAATGCCGCCCGCAGGTAGGCATCGGCGTCGAGTACGAGTTCGGGTTGAGCATCCGGGTTCGTTACCACCACCCATTTGCGGCCCGACGCATTGACCTGACGGATGAACGCGTCGTCACGCTCCCGGCGTACCGCGGGAAATATCGGCAGATCGATCGTTACCGGTAACGAGATGATGCTTGCCGGATCGACATGCTCACCCTCGAGACTGACCGGGACATCGTCGATCTGGAGAAAATTTAACGCCCCGCGCCCTTCGAGTTCGTCAACCTCTGCGTCCTCGGAAATGATGTGCTGCTTAATAATGCTTTCGAGCTGATGCTCGCGAAAGAAACCGATCTCCTCGGCACCGAGCCATTGATCGAGCACCCAGGCGCTCGGTCGTGCGACGGGGAAGAGCACGAATTGATAGAAGCGCATCATCGGCGCCATCAGGGAAGCCACGCGCAAGGCTCGTCGCGAACAATACGCCTGCGGCAGGATTTCGCCGAAGAACGTGATGATGATCGTCGAGAACGCGAACGCGCTGACCCCGGCCAGCACGGAACCCGACAGCAGGGTCAGCAGCACGTTGATGCCGACGTTCCCCCACAATATCGTCGTGAGCAGCAGGTTCGAGTCCTGGCGCAGCTTCAGCACGGCTTGCGCCTGTGCGTTCCCGCTCGCGGCCTCGGCTTCGAGCCGCAGCCGGCTGATCGAAAAATATGCGAGGTTGAGACCGGAAAACATCGCCGATTGCGTGATGCACAACGCAATGCCGATCCAGATGAAAGTATCCATAGCTGTTACCACGCCTGAGCGCCGTTTAAAGCATGCGCGCCGCGCCCGGGCGACTCGCGCGATATCGAACTAGGCGTGCAGTTCCTTGATTTGCGGTCGCCGTCGCCGTCGCTCCCTGGCCGGGACCATGCTGCGCATGGATTCCAGCTTGCCGAAGCACAGCAGTTTGTCCTCGGCTTCGATCAGCCGTTGCGGTCGCGGATTGGGGATGCTTTTGTTGCCCCGATATAGCGTCAGCACATTGATGTCCTTTTCGGACAGCCGCGTTTGTTCGATCGACATGCCGACGAACTCCGCACCCGTCGGAATGTAGATTTCACTGACCCCGTAGCCCTTGCTCACGGTCAGTCGCTGGCGGATATCGATCTCCGGAAAATCCACCTGCGCGGCGATGTATTCGATCACCGTCCCGGCAATGTCGAGCCCGGTGCACGTTTCTATCCCCTCGAGGCCGGGCGATGAATTCACTTCCATGATCTGCGGGCCCGTTTTGCCTTCCAGCATATCGACGCCGGCCACCCGCAGCCCCATGATCTGAGCCGCGCGCACCGCCGTTTCCGCATACTCATCTGTCAGGTCAACGGCTTCGGCTTTGCCACCACGGTGAACATTACTGCGAAACTCCTGTCCCTGCGCCACGCGACGCATAGCGGCCACAACCCGATCGCCGACGACGAAGGCACGAATGTCCCGCCCCTTGCTCTCGGCAACGAATTTCTGAATCAGCACGTTCTGCCGCTGACTTTGCAACAGTTCCACGATCGATTCCGCGGCCTTCGTCGATTCCGCCAGCAATACGCCTATTCCCTGGGTACCGGAGATCAGCTTGATAATCACCGGGGCGCCGCCGACGCGTTCAATCGCCGGCAATACATCCTTCTTGCTCGAGACGAACGCCGTTTGCGGGATGCCGATGTGGTGGCGACTCAGGATCTGCAGGCTGCGCAGCTTGTCGCGGGAGTTGAGGATCCCGTGCGCGGTATTCGCGCAGAACACATCCATCTCCTGAAACTGGCGAACTACCGCCGTGCCGTAATACGTGATCGAGGCGCCGATCCGCGGGAGTACGGCATCATAAGTGCTGAGGATTTTCTGTTTGTAATGCAAGTCGGGCTGGCCGCGTTGCAAATCGATGGCGAACTTCAGCGTATTCAGCACTTTCACGTCGTGGCCTCGTTCGAGTGCCGCTTCTTTCAGTCGACGTGTGCTGTAGGCCCTGGGCCCGCATGACAATATGGCGAGTTTCATTTAATTCTCCTGCGCCGCGGCTCCGCAGCGTCCTGCGTCTCCGCTTGCCGGATTGGACAGGATTACGATTACCGCACGCGTCGGGTGAAGACAGACAATCCATGCTCGAAACCGCGTGGCGGCTCGGGTACCGTCGACACGCGCAACGGCACGCGCGGATCGCGTAGCGCTGCGGCAGGTGCGAGCTGGCGGGTGGCTGGACAGAGCGTGCCGGATCAATTCCGGCACGACATTGCGCTCGCACCATCGGCATGGATGCACGCATCCACCTTAACACCCTGACAGAATCCGCAACACCGGCAGCCGCGACCGGAGCGGATTGCGGGACATCAGGAGCAGCGGCGAACGACCGCGCGGACAGATCAGCTTGTGGTCCCGTTTCTGCCCAGCTGCTGCGCGAGACCTTCACGGCGACGGGCAAGCGCGGCGAGTCCGTCGTCGGCGTGATTAACCCCTTGCGCCATCAGCATTGCGATCCAGCGGTCGAGTGCGGACAGATGACCCGCTATGCGCCGCGCTTCGGTTGAATCCTTGCCTGGCTCAGGCGGTACCGGACCCACAGCGATCGCTGTCATCGCTGCGCCGGCACCGTTGTCCCCTCGTCGTGGTTTACCGGAAGTAACGCCGGCCGCGTGCCCCGTCACGCTTTCGGACCCAGGATCGCCCACAGGATCAGGCCAAGCACCGGCAGCACGAGGATTAACACGATCCACAGCGCTTTCGCCCCGGTTGAAGCGGCGCTGCTCGCGATCTTCAGGATCGCCCAGATATCCACCGCGAGAATGATGATTCCCAATAACCCGACTTCTAAACCCATTGTCTCCTCCTGTCGCGCGACGCACGCGCCGCGGTTAAACCAGCGTTGCCGCGTTGTGATACCGCGACGACCAGGTTTGTTTGCGAATTTTTTTCTGCGAAAAACGGTGATCACCAAGCAGTATTCGTGCCAGCGTAGAATCAGGCGCGGCGGCGATTACCGCGCGGTACTTCCGTCCCGTTCCTCCCGCTATCACTGCTTGCTTGTAGAAATTACGCGGTCGGCAGTCACGAATTACATTCGCAGGAGACAAGGGGAAACCGCGTCATCACGCTGCACAAAAGCGTGAAACCGCGCCGTGATGCCCCACGACCGGCAATCAGGGGTCGCTGTCCGTGCAGGTGGCACGCATTCTGCTTGTAGTCGGGTACCTGACACTTTTCGCAAGGAGGCAACATGATGAAAACATCATTAATGCGTACGACACTCGCCGCGAGCATCAGCGCGGCACTTATCGCGGGTACCGCGAACGCGGAGCTCGCGCGCGATAACAGCGAGGGCACGGCGCACGAACATGCGTATGACGTCGACAAACTCAGCTCGCTGCCGGTTACCCAGCATCAGCGAGCGCTGCTCGACAGCTTTGTCATGGCGGATCAGAACGCCGACGGCATGCTGTCGGTCGAGGAATATCGGGAATTCGCCCGGCACCGTCTCGCGCACACCGGGATTGAACCGCGTGAGAACCTCACGGCCGCGGAAATGATCGATGTGGAGGCGGAATTCAAGGTTGCCGATCGTGATCCCGACGAACAGCTTTCCTTCCACGAAATCTACGTGTTCGAAACCTTTGATCGACCCGGCATGTTCCCGCCGAAGCCTGAATCCGTACCGCAGGCGGTAAGCGGACATTGGGAAAGCCAGACCCTGGCCGATCACCCGGTGGTGTATCACGTTGCGCCATTCAGCGCCGAGAATCATCGCAAGGCGATTAGCGAAGGTGGCTTTACCGCGGCCGACAGTAACGATGACGGCGTGGTCAGCGTATTCGAGGCGAGTGACTTCTCGCTGTTGACCTGGACCGGATCGGTTCGCGCCTTCGCCGATGCCGATGCCAACAGCGACGCCTTGCTCACGCCAACCGAGTACCGCACGTTCATGACGTCAGTCGCGAAAGCACCGGAGCAGGCTGATCGCCCGGGCGAGTTTCCCTCGGGCCGTATGTAACTGACTGCACACGAACCCTCCCCGCTCCCTGCCGCCCTTACGAGGGCGGCTTTTTTTTGTCTCGACGATGCGGCGTCTTCCCACTCGGATGTGCGACGTCGGGACGGCCACGCTGCGGTTCTGGCGTCGCCGGTGAACTACGGAAAAGCCATCAGAGTTGGTCGGCGAACGGTGCGAAAATGCGTTCGGTCATCCGCTGCACCAGTGAACGACGTTGCCATTGATCGAGCGAAATCTGCCGCGCGCGTTGTAAATCCTGTTCATACACCCGGGTCATGAGCACGGCGAATTCGCGGTCGTGCACGTTGAGCGAGGCTTCGTTATTGAGTCTGAACGAACGATTGTCGAAGTTCGTCGAACCCACCGACGTCATGAGTTGATCGACAATCAGCATCTTCATGTGAAACATCGTCGGCTCGAACACATGCAACTCCGCGCCCGCCTGTAACAGCGGCGTCCACAGCGCGCGCGATGCGTAGTGCACCATGAACGAATCATTATGCCCGCCCGGCATCAGCACGCGCAGTCGCACACCGCGTGCGCAGGCCTTGAGCAATACTTTCATCGACAGCGAATCCGGAACGAAATATGCCGCGGCGAGATCGATCGAGTGTTCGGCCGCCGCGAGATTCATGTGGTAGAGCAGATGCATGCTTTCGCTGCCGCCGGTCGGTGAACTCGCAAGCACCTGCGCCTCGACATCACCACAGGATTCAAGTGGCGGGAAATACGCGGGCCCACGCAACATGTGTCCGGACGTTTTCAGCCAGCTGTCGAGAAACGCCGCCTGTAGCTGACTGACCACAGGACCGCACACGCGGAAATGCGAATCGCGCCAGTGCTTCGCGTCGCTGGCATTGCCAAGCCATTCGTCGGCGATGCCGACGCCGCCGATAAACCCCACCTCGCCATCGATGACTAGCAGTTTACGGTGCGTGCGGTTATTCATGCGCCAGGTCTGATACCAGCGCAGCGGGTGGAAGTACTGAACATTCACGCCGGCCGTGGTCATGGTCTGAATCAACTCATCTTCCATGCCGATGCTGCCCACCCAATCGAGCAACACGTTCACGGTGATCCCGGCCCGCGCCCGCTCCGCAAAGCAGGCAGAAAACTTCGCCGCGATTTCGCCGGACCAGTAGATATAGGTCTCGAAGTTGATCGTCGAACGCGCCTCGCTGATCGCGGTCAGCATCGCCGGAAAAATCTCGTCGCCGTTGCACAGGTGATCGACTCGGTTGCCGGCC
Source organism: Gammaproteobacteria bacterium (assembly GCA_965216305.1). Taxonomy (GTDB): domain Bacteria; phylum Pseudomonadota; class Gammaproteobacteria; genus UBA11873. The sequence continues at coordinate 4,269,367 of OZ244144.1, forward strand.
AGGATTGGCCGGCCCAGGACGACGTTCAGTTCGCGGCTTAACTGGGGATCCGAGAGCCCCTGTTTGTGTTCGATGGGAAACCTGACCTGGCGTTCGGAACTCATCGTGTTCGCGACAATCAGGATGACGATAATCGTAATGACTGTGACGACGCCGGCCAGGATCACCATGCGAATCTCCGCTTGCTTGACAGTGGGGATGGGCGCGCGCGACCGGTGCCGGTGCGAAAGCGTTCGCGACGCCTCGATGTTGTAACACGAACGGCCGCTCGCACGGCGCAAATGGCGGCCGCAAGCCTCAGGAACGCGGGCACAGGTCGTGGCTGTCGCGAGGCGCTTTATTGAGCATGGCGTAGGGTTCTTCCCAACCAGGTTTCTCGTTAAGCCACGACGCGAGGTCCATCACGAACGGCAGGTGGCCATTCGGGCGGTACCACGAATCAACGCTCCAGCGGGCACCGCTCGCGGGGTCGATGACCGTCGCTGTCCAGTGTACGCGTTCGATGTTGAAGCGTTGCCGGACCTGTGGTTCGGCAATAGTCCAGCCAGACAGCAAACCCCGATCACGCAGGACGTGCAGATAGGTCGTCGTATTCGTCGCATTGTCGACGCAATCCGTGCGCCCATCGATACCAAATTCAGTGTCATTCACCGGGCGATCGTTCGCCAGCACCGGCAGGTGCTGCTGGACCAGGGCCTCCATGCGCCAAACGGCGATCCGCACCCGTTGCAAACGATTGTGCACGGAGTCATCGGGACACACCGCAAGATGCCGCGCGACATCCGCAAAATCCGCCTGGCTGAGCGTCACCGGGGTGCGTTCCGCGCATGAGGCGTTGTAGCACACGGCTATCGTTGCAGTGCCGTCTGCACGGATCGCGTACTGCGGCGCCAGCGGCCGCGTGTGGTGCGTATTCGGCGGCGCAAAGACGTTGGCTGCATGGCTCGCCGTCAGCGACAGCCCACACAGCAGCGCGAGCACGCCGCCGTGTCGGTGCCGCTGCCGAGGCGTACGACAAGCGGACATCGCCTTACTTGATCGGTTCGATATCGACCCGACGGTTCTGCGCGCGCCCGACCGCTGTATCGTTCGGCGCAATCGGTCGTGTTTCGCCGTATGCGTTTACATCCATACGCTCGCGCGAGACGCCACGCGCTTCAAGGTAGTCGCGCACACGGCTTGCGCGCCGGCGCGACAGGTCCTCGTTGTAAGCGTGCGACCCGATGCTGTCGGTGTGGCCGTCAATGCGGTAACGCACGGCGGGAAATTCATTGATCACCGCAGCCGCGTTATCCAGTATCGACGACGCACTCGGGGTGAGGCTTGCTTTGTCGAATTCAAAATTCACATCGGTGAGGGCGAACCTTGGGGCGGCTGGCTCGGCGATGACTACCGGTGGCGGTGGCGGGGTCGGTTTCACCGGCACCACGCGCGGCGGTTCCACCGGCGGTGGTGTCTCATTCTTGGGCCCCGTTCCGGTACAGGCGGAAAGTGCCAATCCGAGAGTGACCGCGGTGGTCACGGATCTGATGTTCCCGTTCATAAGTAGTTCCTCGTTCGTTTCCAGGATCGTGCACCCGGGTTCAATCCGGATTGCTGCCAACTCGTTATTACCGGCGACGTTCTGGATTTCTTACCCGCAGGCCCGGCTGTTGGCCGGATCGACGCGCCCAGGGACATCGCTATGTGTGGTTAAAGCAAGCGTTATGCCAGTTCCGGGAATCCGCTGCCGGGAGGGTGTGAATGCACGTCGTTAAACGCCTCGCAACCGCCGGCGTGGTGAAACAAGCGCCGTGCCGGACACCACCCTCGGCCCCTGGGCCGTGCAATTCTTACAAGCGCGGGCAATTACGCGTGCGGCGGCCACGGCGGTGCTCGCGCCCGCTGCGCGTTATCGATTCACGTTTCGACGCCGCACCCACGCGCTATTAGCGGCGGCGGGTGCTGAGATGCGGCGGACAGCCGGCTATCCTGCGGGGTCGGGATCGGGTGGCGGCTGCGATCAGTCTGGCGCGGTCACGCGGCTTCGTGACATCATCGGCGCGTCACTGAACCTGGACACCTTGAGAGGAATCCGCAATGAGAAATATCCGCAACCATTCCCGGACGCTGGCGCTGTTGATTGCCATGCCCTTGTTGTTCGTATTACCCGGCTGCGAGAAAGAGCAGGGACCGATGGAACAAGCCGGCGAGAACCTTGACGAGGCGGTGCAGGATGCGAAACGGGCGGTCGAAGACGCGGCTGACTGACTAACGGGTTCGTAGCGCAAGTCCCCTCCCCCGCAATTTACGGGGAGGGGCGGTCGCAGTCCCAATGCGGCTCCCGGCGGGGCGCCGAGCCGGCAAGGTTCGTGCGCGGACGGTGCGGTGCGCAGCCCGAACATGCCCGCATCGCCGCCGTCGCGCATCAGCTAGCGCGTTTGCGGCTGCAGCACCTCGCGCATGTCCTGGAGCAAATCGGTGATGATCCTGCCGCTCGACGCTTGCCCGTCAATACTTTCCGTTGCCAGTCCCAGATATGCCCACAGCTCGGTGCGAATACTGTCGGGCAGTACATTATCGAGGTATTCCAGCGCCGAGCCGCGCAACGCGCGGTCGTTACTGTAGAGCGCGCGCAGACAAAGATTGATCGCGTCGCGATCGTGCACGAGCGATAACAACGTGAACACGTGCTCCACCCCGTGCGTCAGATTGCGTAATGAAGAACCGCCTGCGGTCGCTGTCACCGCCCCGCACGGGTCGGTGGCGAATTCAGTCCGGATCAGATCGTAAATCCGGTCCTCCGCGAAAACAATATCGCGATCGCGCGCACGCATCCGTGCCACTGCCCGCGCGCAACCGCAGCGCACGTTGAACTCGCTGTCACCGAGCCCGAGCTCCAGCGCCAGTAGCGCGCGCGGACTGTGCGACACCTCGAGTACCGCCGGCAATCGCTGGCGGGCACGCAGCGCGATATCCGGATCCAGCAAGGCATCGGCCAACAAGCCGGGACACCGCGGCACGAGCCAGTGCAGCTCCGTGGTGATGTCATCGACGAGTTCGTCGATTTCCAGTAGTTCGATCAGGAACGGCGCCAGCCGCACGTCCATGAAATCACCGCGCAGCGTGGATCGGATCCGCGCGATATCGCCGCTGCACAAATCCGCCAGGGTCGCGGCCAGTTGCGTGGACGGCTCGGCCCGTGGCCGTGTACGGCCGCGCGATAACGCGATGTCGGTGAGGAATACCGGCACGAGCTCGCGAATCCTGCGGAACTTGAGATCACGAAAGCGGGCGGCAAGCAGCGCGCGCTCGGTGCTTCCCGGTCGCGCCACAGCCGCACCCGGTTCGGGTTCTGCGTCCGGCGCGGCGCCGTCGCGCAAGTTCTCCGCGAGTTGGGCGACATAACCCGAATAGACTTTCGCTGCGAGCGCGAGCGAGATGCACGCGAACACGATTGCCACGAGCGTCACCGTCGTCGGCGTCGCCGCGGGAATGCCGGCCAGCAACCCCAACAGCACGGAACCGCCAATGATGTCGCCGAGACGGTCGGCGGCGACATCAACGATCGTCTTTGTCGGACGCTTCTGCGCAGGCGGCAGCGGCGTGTAGAGCGTTTCGAAAGACGCCCGAAAAAACGAATTCGCGCAAGCCACCTGAGCCGCGCGCAGGACCATCGCCGAGCCTGCGCGCGCGAGCAGCAGGTGCGCGGCGCCGGCGGCAATAACGATGGCCGGTAACAGCGCGATGCTCGCGCGCAGGCCGAAGCGCTGCATCACGTACGGACCCAGCGATGACTGCAGTACGAATGTCACCACACCGATGACGGCGTAGAACGTACCGAAGAAGCGTGCGAGTGAGCGCTCGTCGCTGAACATGGCGCTTGCTTCGGCCTTGAAGGCGTAGTCGACGAGTGCACCGAGGATCGCTATCGAAATTACAAGCGCCGCCATTGCAATCAGATAGGGCGAAGCGGACAGAACCTGGAAGCCGGAACGGATGGCGAGTTTTTCCTGGCGGACGGCCGGACACACACGCCCGATCCCGCGTGCGATCACGGCGCACATGAGATGCAGTACCGCGAGCACGGCGAGCATCGTACGCACATCCCAGATGTCCGTGACACTGCCGGCGAGAAGCCCGCCGATGACACCGCCGAAGGTGGCCGCGGCGGCAATCCGGGTAATAGTGCGCCGCGCCTCATGCGGATCGAACATCTCGTTGACTAGCGACCAGAAGCCGCTGATCAGAATCGCGCCGAACAGGGCAACCTGCAGGTACAGCGTCAATGCCACCACTTTTGGATCGTGCGCATAGACCAGCCAGCTCACGTAAAAGCCGATCGCGCTCAGGACGAACGCGGCGGGGATCACCCGCGACGGTCCGAAACGCGATAACAGTCCGGAGAACGAAATGACCCCAAGCATCGACACGAGCGCGGCCGCAATCACGATTTTCGGCAGTTCCGTAACACTGAACTGCGACAGGAACACGGCGTCCCGCGTCGCCTTCGCGGCAACCTGGTGCGCGATGATCAGGGTCGCGGCGAGCAGCGACAGCAGTAAGGGTTTACGCGCAGGCGCCGCGGTCATGCGTGTGCCTGCCCTGCGTCGGGCAGAGGGGCGCCGCTACACGGCCGACAGCGCGGGCAAGTTTCGCGACAGCATGAACCACCGTCGTCACGATCCGTACGCTCGGCGCGACGGCTTTGCGCACCGCAACTCGTACCCCCCATGTCGATCCCTAGACGCCGCCGACGAGCCGGATGATGAGCTTGATCATCGCCACGGCAAGGAAGCCGGCGATGGTGAGTATGCCTAACAGCCCGAACAACGGCAGCGCGGCTTTGAGCCGGTGCTTTTGCCGACCCTTGTACGGGTGGGCGTGAAATTCTTCATAGAGCTCGAGGTTACGTTCGTTCGCTTTCCAGACGAGGTCGAAAATGTCGCCAACGACGGGAATCGAACCAAAAACCATTTCCGTCACGATGTTGTAGACCATGAGCAACAGCACGGACGTCGGGACCCCGGTGCGCGCCGCGAGCACGACGAGATAACTGGATGCCGCGGCACCGGCGAGATCGCCGATCCCGGGAATCAGTCCGACAATCCCGTCAAGCCCGATCCGGTAGCCGCCCGGCAGACGGATCGAACTGTCGAGCAGATGCGCGACTCGTGCGAAGCGCGCGTGCGCATGCTCGGCGTTAAAATCGCGCCGCGAGCGCTCATGGCTAAACGGTGCGTGGCTTGCATTGTAATGCTGCATTGCCTGTCTCCTTGCAATTCTCGCTATGTCTTATTCCCGCGGGGCCGCGTCGTCGAGCAGATCCTCGCTTTCCACGCGGTGCCGCTCCTCTTCGACCTGCTCGAACATGTAGTGCTCCGGCGAGACGTCTGCGGCGTTGTCTGCCAGCTCCACCGGTGCCGTTCGTAGCGGCGCCTGCGCGGGACTTTCTTGTGGCGCCTTCGTCTCCGCCGAGTCGACGTGCACGCTTCCGGACTCGGCTGACAGGCGTAATCGGTAGATCGGCTCCGGCATGTCGAACGCTGCTTCCTCGAAACGTTCCTTGATCTGCCGAATTGCTTCACTACGTACCTTGCCGAAGCTCACCTCGCGCTGATCAACCCAGGCACTGATTTCTATGATGACGTTCGAATCACCGAGTTCAGCGACCATTACCAACGGCTCCGGGTCATCGAGGACTGCAGCCATTGCCCCGAGTGTGCGGCGCGCCAGGTCCTGCGCGGCGGCAATATCAACGTCGGTACCGATCCCCACCTGAAACTCGAAGCGGCGCAGCGGATTACGTGAGTAGTTCACGAGAACGCCCTGGAACACTTTCGCGTTAGGAATGCGCACGTAGTTACCGCTCAGAGTGACAAGCACGGTTGCGCGGTTCGTCAGGCGGGCAACGTGTCCTTCGTAGCCTTCAACAGCGACGAAATCGTGAGGCGCAAACGGTTGCCGCAAACTGAGCAGTATTCCCGCGATGTAGTTCTCGATCGTGTCGCGAAACGCGAAGCCAATGGCGAGACCGGCGACCCCGGCGGCACCCAGTACGGCGCCGACGATCGCAGTTGCGTCGAGCAGTTCGAGTGCGCTCAGAACGCCAACCATCAATACCGCAAACCCGGTTATCTGACGCAGCAGATTGCCGAGAAACGGATTATCGACCGTGCGGGTAAACAGGTGATTGTTGCGCCAGATCGAACGCGCAACGATGCCAAAACCCACAACCATCACTAACGCGATCGCGAGCAAGGGCAGAAAACTCACCACAGCCATGAGGCGGTCGAGCCCGGTGTGCAGCGCCCCGGTGAGCCGCGGCACAACTTCATTGCTGACGCCGATCCCGTCCTCTACCGCGACCACGCCGTCGAGTCGCTGCGCAATCGCATTGGCCCGCGCACGCTCGTCGCTGCTGCCTACGGTGCCGGAGAGTTCGACAACGCCTGCGTCGACACCTACCGTGACATCTCTGAGCGTATTGATTTCAGCGTAGATGTCCTGCAGCCGCGCGGCGATGTGCTCATCGCGACCCGCGTCGGGCCCGATGCCGATTGCGCCGTCAGCCGCGCGCGCGGTGGCAAGGTTGCCGAGGCAGCCGACGCACACCGCCAGCAGCAGCCCGATGCCGACGATGCGCCGCAGCGACAAGGTCACCACACGGGCGCGGTCCCCGCACAGTATCGACCGCGACATGCCGGCAGGCATGCCTTAATCGTTAACGCGTTCGTTTCCGTCCTCATCGAGCTTGATCTCGATCCCGGTCGGTACTTCGATATCCACCTTCTTTTTCTTGATGTCGACATCGGGGATGTCCGCTTCGACGGTCTTCGTTTGTACGTCGACATCGGGGACTTTCACATCAACGTCATATTTCGGTACCTGGCCGCCGGAGACATCGACATCAACATCGGGCAACTTGCCTTTCTGCGTTTGTACGACATCGTATTTCGGCACCTGGCCTGCCTTCGCATCAACATCGACGTCCGGCAGCTGCGCTTCCTGCGTCTTATCGACATCACAGGCGACGAGCAGCATCAGGCAGCTTGCGCCAATCAGGGAACGGGTCGGGAATTTCGTCGTTTTCATCATCGTATACTCCAATTTCGCGGCGAATCATCTGGCCCGCGGTGGCTACAGAGGTTGCAGTTCCGGCGGCGATATTCGCTGCCGGAACCGCGAACCGGTTATTTCTTCGCGTGCGATTTCGCTTCCTCTTCCGCACGCCGGGATTCTTCAAGCTCTTCGGCCGACATCGTCGCCGCATCAGCGGCGGCTTCATCAACTTTGCCGGACTCAACAAACTCGCGAGTGCTCTCGCGATAACGTTTATCGGCTTCCTTGTTTCCTTCGCCCTGGTTCGCTTGTTTAGTGCTCATGGGGCCCTCCTGTTCGGCTTGATTGGTCATTGATCGAATTCGGTCTCGGTGCGGCAAACTAGCGGCAGGACTCACGCCAGAGGTCGACTTCACGTTCGGCTTCCTCACGTGTCTTGCCATAACGCGCCTGGATTTTTCCGGCCAGCTCCTCACGGCGACCCTGGATCACATCGAGGTCGTCATTCGTAAGCTTGCCCCAGCGCTGCTGGGCGTCGCCTTTCAGCTCCTTCCATTTGCCTTCTATCTGGTCCCAATTCATCGTTCGTTCTCCTTCAGGTTCGCTCCGTGGCGCAACGCCATGTCGCGCCTTTTCGATTGCACGTTCGCGTGAACGTCACAGGGGTTCTTGCAGAACCCGTGCCAACGAACGTGAGCGGCGGCCAATCTCTCGTACGACCCGCCAGTTTCGCGGCTCCGACGGGCCCCGCACTGCTGCCCGCGGCGGTTTTCATGAACATTGCGGGCTTACGCGTTGTAGAAGCTACCAGCGCAGTGGTAATTAATTCCCGCACCGGAACCCGCAGACGGGGCCAGCGCGCGTTGAACCTGAGTAGTACACGCAAGATCCGCCGCCGGGTTCGTCATTTTCCGCGTGGCCGAAGCCGGGGAATAGCAGGCCGCCAGCGAGGTGGCCGCAGTGTTGCCTGCTCGCAACGCCCGCGGCGCACCGCCAGGGTCGCGGTCGCGTTAACGCCGGGTCACTGGCACGGAACTTGCTCCAACCCGGCGCAAGGCTGGCGTTCGTGAAACCACCCCGCATTCCGCGTCTGGAACCGGCGTAGCGCGATCCTCAGGCTGCTTTTTCAATCGGACAATCGAGGAGATTTATCATGTTGAGTTGGGCACTGACGTTTTTGGTGATCGCGATCATCGCTGCCATTCTTGGCTTCGGTGGTATCGCAGGTACTGCGGTTGGTCTCGCGAAGATCTGCTTTCTCGTGTTTCTCGTACTGGCCATCGTGATGTTCGTGATGGGCCGACGTCCTTCTGTCTGAATGGGCAGACCGGGACGCCGGGCTGCACAGTCCCGCGCCGCTCGCCGGAGCGTTGCCAGCATTCCGGCGAGCGTCGTGAGTTTCCTGGTCGCGCGTTGAGCCGCGTGCCTTGCAAACGGTGTTCTGAACCACCACCGACCGCGGCCGTCACATTGGCCTGTTCAAGCGCGGTCTGATCCAGCCGATCCGGGGGCGCGCCCGCAAGCCGCCTTCGTGGCCCCAGCCGTTCATTGCTGCATGCAATCGCATTGCACGCAACAGACCTTGTAAGGACGCGCGGGAATATGATTTCAACTGTAACTCTTACACCCTGGCTGTATTAATTGCCGCCTCGCCCGGCTTCATCCGCAACTGTCGGGGAGCATTACAGGCGTGAGGGCGGGTTTCTTCGATTGGCACAACGCTTGCTTCGATTGATATGTGAATGCTGTCGATAGAGGCAGCACATGGAAACCGATCGATCCCAGGAGGACAAGATTATGTCGACAACCGCCGACCCGATTCACAACTTCAATGAAGACCAAACGACTAACAGTGCCGGCGCAACCGTAGACCGGGCGTCCGCAAAAGCGCACGAAACCGTTGACCGCGTCGCAGCGTCGGCCGCGAACGCGGAAGAGAAATTGCGCGCGCAGGCAGCGGACGCAAGCGCCAGGGCGAACGAGGCACGCGAACAGGTTGCGCGGAAATCACGCGAAAGCGCCGAGCAGATGCAGTCTTATGCACGTGAGAATCCGCTGAAGACAGCCGGTTTTGCGTTTACGGCGGGCTTTCTCATCGCCGCCCTGCTGCGCCGCTAGACACGACAGCGTAAGACCACCGGTTCCGCTGGAGCCGGTGGATCCCGCCGCGCCGGCGCGCGGCGATTCCCATCCTTATCGCCGGCAGCAGCCGGCCAGCGTGTATGCGCTAATCCCGATCCCGGTACCCCACTGTCACTGCCAGCACTGATGAAGCGCAAAACCTCGCCAGAATTTCGGCTCAACAATGTACTCGCTCTCATCGTGCTCATCGTCGTGACCGGTGCGGTCGCGACGCCGGTTGCTGCTCAAGGTTTGCTTTCGCTGACCGGCGCGTCCGCGGGTTCGAGCAAGAGCGCCGACCGCGAGCGTGCGCTGCGCCTGGCACGAACCTCGTTCGAACATTTCACCGCGGACGTCGTGGACGCAAACGCCAGCGTCGACACGCAACGTGCAGTCGACGCCATCACCCGGGACTTTGCCGCGGCCACTGAGCGTACGCTGTTGGAACTCGAGGGTGACGGCATACTCGGAGTCGCCGAAGTAGAGACCGAACTCGGCACGTTGCGAGAAGATTACGCGCAGGAAGTACGCACGGTAGTCAGCGCGATGGAAGCGGGATATCCGCCGCCGCCGCTGCAGTCCGACTTCGCGGATTCCGGTGACTACGTGCTCGCCTTGATCGAATACGCCATCACGCAGAGGAACGCGCCTTCTCGCTGGGTGCTCGTCGTCCTGTGCCTCGCCGCCGGTCTCGTATCCGCCTGGGCGTTAAACGCGGGCGCGGGCAGGCTCAGCAACGCGCTGGCGAACAAAAGACGTCGCTCGAGCGCGCAAGTCGTCAACTCGCTCGCCGGACCGCTGTATCTTACGGCACTGTCCTGCGGATTGTACTTCGGTGTCCAGCAACTCTGGCTTCCGACCGTACTGCGCGATATCTGTAACGGCGCAGTTAACCTGATGCTCGTCGGCGCCCTGTTCTGGCTCTGCTGGAGCGCGTGCCCCGGACTGGCATCGGGCACCGCGGGCTTCATTCGCAGAAGTTACGAACACGAGATCGAGAGTCATGCAACCAGGATGCTCGAACGGCTCCTGCGCATCATGGTGATCTCGGCGATGGCACTCGTCGTCGTCAAGCTCGTTCTCGATACGAGCCTCGTGAATCTCCTTGCCGGGCTCGGGATCGTCGGACTCGCGCTGTACTTCATACTTCGGGGTACGCTCGAAAACGTCGCCGCGTCGTTCACGATTTTTGGTGACAAGCCGTTTCGTGTCGGCGATCTCGTCATCTACGATGACGCGTGGGGCAATATCGAAGACATCGGCTTTCGCTCGACCCGCGTGCGCACGCTGCGTGGATACCTGATCACGGTCCCGAATAACGAAATGATCAGCACAGCGGTCACGAACGTCGGTGAGCGCCCGACGATACGCCGTCGCTTTCGTCTGGGCTTGACGTACGAAACCCCGCCGGATCAGGTTCGCGCTGCCCTCGACATCGTCGCGGATATTCTTGCGGACCACGAAGGTATGCCGGACGATCGCCCGCCGAAGGTCGAATTCGAAGCGTTTGGTGACTACGATTTGCGACTAATCGTGGAGTACCACTACGAGCCTGCCGACTTCTGGCAAGCCTTGCATTTCGACACCCACGTGAACCTGCGGATTCTCGAACGTTTCCGCGACGCGGGCATCAACATCGCGTATCCGACGGAGCGCCACCTCATCGCGACCGATACGGATAGCGCGTCGCCGCGATTCGAACTGGTCGGCACTGACGCTGGCGTGCCGAACCACGATACGCCCGCGGGCGAAGAAAGCGGGACGGTCGCGGAAGCGGATGAGCGCGCCTATTCCTGAGACCGCCGCCGCCCGGGGTTGATCTCCCCGGGCGGGTATCGGATCCGCGTTAGCCGGGCTTGCAACCCGCGGTCGGGATCCCGCCATCCTGATCAACGTGGTGCGAGAACCTTGCGCCGCGGGGTTTGTTTCGGGTTTCGCCAGTCGGGCTTGCGTGCGCGCATTGCCACGGCAGGATCCCGTTTCCCCGGCGCTGGGCGGCTCAGGCAGCTACCGTCGAAACGTTCAACGGCAACACCACCGTGAACTCGGCGCCTTTGTCGGGGCCCGCGCTGCTCGCGGTTATCTTGCCGTGGTGGCCATTGACGAGTGACTTGACGATGGCAAGGCCGAGGCCCAGGCCCTTGATCTTTTTCGTTCCCCGCCAGTAAGGATCGAACACCTGTTCGAGCTGGTCGTGTGTCAGACCCGTCCCGTTGTCGCTGACCTTTACGATCACGTGTTCGGAGCCCTCGTGCAGCGACACCGAGATCTTGCCGCCCGCCGGCGTGTACTTGCTCGCGTTATTGAGGAGGTTACCGAAAACCTGCCGCAGCCGGACGCGGTCGCCCATAATCTCGCACGATCCCGCCGGCAGGTTCCGCACCAGCGTCAAGCCACTCTCACTGATTCGCGGCGCCCATTCGTCGAGCAGAAAATTCAGCACTTCGATGATATCGATCGCGTCCAGCGTCAGTTCAAGCGAAGGCGACGCAGCGCGCGTTGCATCCACCAGATCGGTGATCAGGCGCGCCTGGTCGTCGATGCTTTGGCGAATTGCCGCGATTCCCTGTTGCAGGATCTCGGGCGACGATTCCATTTCGATCAGCGATACCCAGGTCGCGGCCGCATTCAAGGGACCGCGCAGCTCGTGGCTCATGATCCTGACGAACGAATCCATCGCCTGCGTGGTCTTGTTCAATTCGTTCAGAGCATCCGTGAGTCGCTGCTCGCGCTGAATGTCTTCGGAAATGTCTTCGATGAAGCCGACGTAATGCGACGCTATGCCGACGCCGTCGAACACCGGCGCAAGCGACAGGCTGTTCCAGAACACCGACCCGTCCTTGCGACGATTACGAAGTTCCACCTGGCACATCGTTTCATTTCGCAGGGCCGTTCGAACTTTCTCGAGTGCCTGCGCGTTGCCACTGAGGCCCTCGTTCAAAAACCGGCAGTTACGCCCGATGACTTCGTCACGGCTATAGCCACTGATCGAAGTAAACGCGGGATTCACCCACACGATAGGTTCGTCCGCAAGCCCCAGATTCGAAATCACAACGCCCGTTCGCGCCGCGGCCAGTGCGCGGTCCTCCAGCCGCAGTGACTCCTCGGAACGACTCAACAGCAAATGCGTCACCGTTACGAGCAAGGCAATGGCGACCGATGAGCCGAGGGCTGTCAGTGCCACGGCGCCCTGCACCCCATAGCGGGTGCCGAGGCCAACGAGCGAGGCGGCGCCGATCGCAACGGGCACAAGCACGGCGGCCGGTAACAATCTGCGGTAGTTCGCGCCGGCCATCGACTCGGGTATGAACAACTCCCCAAGGACTACGCTTGGATGGGCACTGAGGCAGGCAAGCGCCGCCAGCGCAAAAGCGATAGGACTGTGCACCTCGGCGGAGCGGATGGGTCCGTCGTGAAAATACAGGAACGGCGCTTCGTAGAGGTATCCGATCAGGTTGCCGAACGCGAGCGTCAGCACCGTCACGAACAGGGCGAATGCCGTATGACGTCCCAGGGAATGGCGCGATAAACCCGCGGCAATACCGACGCCGAGCAAGAAGAACGACAGGGCACTCGTGGGCAGCATGCGCCCGAGCCCTGTACGCAGCGACTCATCCGCGGGGTTGAACGCCGGCGAAAAGATGGCAACGTCCACGCCGAGCGCATAAGCGCTTATGCTCACCCCGCCCAGTGCTATCAGAATGCCCGACAGCACCGCGACGACCCGTCGCCGCGAACTCCCGAGCAGCATGATCGCGAGCCCGGAAACGACGAAACCGAGCGCCGCGCTCGGTTTCATCGCACCCGAACGAGGCAGCGCGGTCTGTAGCAGGTCGATGTCGAAAAACCACGCGGCCAACTCGGCGACGGCGAGCAGCGCAATGGCACATCCGACAACGACAGGAAAGAGTTGCAGAAAACGAACGCGCGCACGAAAGCCGCCGGGCGTGGTCGTATGCGGTGATTCGGAGCGGTTTTGCATGGTTGAAGATTGTATACTCTCTGACAATCGCCCATCGATCAAACATTACCCTGCAAGCCGCGGGCCAGCGGCTGCGCACGAAATCAATTACTGGTACCGAAATACAATGGCTGATTTTCTCATTGTCGATGACGACGAACTGTTTACTTCCGGGATTGCCCAATTCCTGCGTTTGCACAGTCATGATGCGAGAATCGTCAGCTCGCTCGCGGATGCGCGACGCGAACTGGAGGAAAAACTCCCGGCGGTCGTGTTACTCGATTTAATGTTGCCGGACGGCAACGGACTCGAACTGCTCGGCGAATTGTCCGCGCATCCGCGCGTTAAAGTGATTATTTCAACCGGCAATTCCGGGGTCACGTCGTTCATCGGGCAACTCGAAGGCGACAACATCTCGTACCTGATCAAACCCATCAATCCGCGCGATCTGATCGGCATCATCAACGCGCGCGCCGCGGCCGAAGCGGACGAGGAAGACGAGCCGCCGGCCAGGCGCGCGGCGCACTTCGGCCTGCTCGTTGGCGAGTCGCCCGTGATGCAGCGGATCTACGAGAAGATCCGCCAGGTGGGTCCGATGCATTGCACCGTGTTCATCCAGGGGGAAAGCGGCACCGGCAAGGAACTCATCGCCGAAGCCGTGCACCGGGCGAGCGGTCGCGACGGCCCCTATATCCCCGTCAACTGCGGCGGTCTGTCCAAGGATCTTGTCTCGAGCGAGTTGTTCGGCCACGAGAAAGGCAGCTTCACCGGCGCGGCGAAACGCCATTACGGTTTCTTCGAACGCGCGGCGGGAGGCACCCTGTTCCTCGACGAAATCACCGAGATGCCGCTCGAATTACAGACCCAACTACTCCGCGTGCTGGAAACCGACACGATCACCCGGGTGGGCGGTGAAGAGGAAATCGCGGTCGACACTCGCCTGATCGCGGCGACGAACCGCAATCCGGCCGAAGCGATCGAGCAGGGGAAGTTGCGCGAGGATTTGTACTTTCGACTACAGGTCTTCCCCATCACGCTGCCGCCATTGCGCGAACGTGCGGGTGATACGGAAGCGCTCGCCCATTTTCTCGTTGCCGAGTTCAACGAAAAATACAAAACCAGCAAGGTACTCAGCGAGAATGCGCTGTCTGGCCTCGATGCGCATACCTGGCCCGGCAATGTGCGCGAACTGAAACATACGATCCACCGCGCCTTTGTGATGTCCGATGGAGATGAAATTGAATCGCTCGATATTGATGATTTCAGCGCGGCGCTCGAGTCGCGCAAATCCACCCCGGTGATCGGGCGTTCAATCGCGGAAATGGAAAAAGACCTCATCCTGGCGACGCTGGAACATTTCGGTGGAGATAAAAAAGCCGCGGCCGCTACGCTCGGAGTAAGCCTGAAAACACTCTACAACCGGATTAACGACTACAAAATCGGAGAAGTGGACTGAGTGCGGGTGATACGCATGCCGCGCAAGAATCTGGCATGGAAACTGCACAACAATGGACGGTGAGTGAACACCGCGGCTGCAGCGCTCCACCACGAATCTGATCGTGGATCGGGTGCCGGGCGCATCGGACAGCCCCTAGAAGTGCTATGAAAATTCTGATCATTGAAGACGAACAGGCCGCACGCCGCGCAATGGAACAGTATCTGAGAATTTCAGGGTTCGAGGTCGCAGCGGTAGCAACGCCCGAAGACGCACTGACCACGGCGCCGGTGTTTGGTGCGGACGCACTCGTACTCGATTGGGAACTCGGCGCCGAGATGGACGGCATCGACGTTGCCCGGGAACTGCAGCATGCGGGTTTTCCGAAACTGATTTTTATCACCGGGCAAAGTCTGACAGACCTGCGTCGGGAGTCTAACGATCTCGATGTGCGCGCCTATTTCCAGAAACCCGTCTCATTGCGCGAGATTGCGCAGACACTCGAACGGGCGTAGTCGGTTCGGTTTTCGAAGGCTGGCGCGAAACCCTGCCCTTTTAAGGAAGGGGCGCGGGTCCCGACACCAATGATGCCTTACGGCTGTTACGCGGCGTCGCGTGCAGCGCTGACATCCTTGAATTGTGCTGCGGCGAAATCCCAGTTCGCCACCGCAAAGAAGGCCTCAACGTAAGCACCGCGATCGTTACGGTAGTCGATGTAGTAGGCGTGCTCCCACACATCACACACGAATAGCGGCGTGCAGCCGTCGCGGAGAGGATTTCCCTCGTTGGCGGTTGCCGTCACGGCGAGATCGCCTTTCGCGTCGCACACGAGCCACGCCCAGCCGGAGCCGAACTGGCCTTTCGCGGCGTCGGCAAACGATTCCTTCAGATCGGCAAACGAACCGAACGCGCTGTTGATGGCCTGCAGAAATTCTCCGTTCGGCTCACTGCTCGCTCCCGGCGTCATGCAGTTCCAGTAAAACGAATGATTCCACGCCTGTGCGGCGTTGTTCAGTACGCTCGTATGCTTCGACTCCACCTTGCGCACGAGTGCTTCGAGGTCCAGCTTCGCGTAAGCGTCGGGCGCCGTTTTAAGCGCTTTATTGAGCTTCTTGAAGTAGCCTGCGTGATGCTTGCCATAATGATATTCAAGCGTTTCGCGCGAAATTGCCGGCGCCAGAGCGTCCATTGCGTAAGGCAGATCCGGTTGTTTGTGTTCCATGTTTCAGTGCTCCTGGTATTAACGAATTAATCGCGGACGCGGCGAACACTGTTGCTGTTCGCCGCGCAAGTGCGTTACCGCTATTTGTACGGGGTAAATCCGACTACCTCGACGCGTGGCATAAACCAGCCATCTTCACGCTGCGGTAGCGTTCGATCGGGATTATAGGTGAACGTTGTCGTGTCACCGGGCTGCAAATCCTCGTTCAGGGTGACGAATTCCACCCAACCGGGGTTGTTGTCTCCCGGGTTGCGTTCGTCCTTCCATACCCAGTCGTAGCGCACGACGAGGTTAACGGCATCGATACGATTCTCGCTCTTGTTCTTGATCACCGATCTGAGTCCGCTGTCGCGGATGGCGGTGTCACTGACTTCTACAGCCTCTTCGATCGCGGGTTCGTTAACGAGCACCGCGGCGCCGGCATTGAGCGTCGTGAGCGTGCAGCCAAGCAGCGCGACACCGCCGATCGCGGCCCTGACCGCTGCGGCAAATGCAATATCCGTGTTCCCGCGAGGGGATCCTGTTTGAGTATTCATTGGACAATTCCTCCATTTTGTTCGGGATAGTGGACAACGCGCTGCAATCAGCGTGCCGATTGCGGCGCAAAGCCTCAGACTCGCCGCAGCCGCAGTCTTGCGCTCGCAAGCGCGACGGGCACACCGCATCGCGCCGCCGTGCTCGCGGCGCCGGTGATGGCGGGTTTTGCGCTGGATTGAAAAAATTACACCCCGCCGCGCGCTGATGCGTATCGCGTAACTCAGGTGAGACGCGCTTGCGCGGCTGCGCCTGTGCATACCGTCCCCGGCTTGCCCAACAGGTACGTCGATCAGCGGGCTCTCTCGCTCGCGAATGAGGCGCAAACGACTGCAACAACCAGCAGGGAGCGATGCCTGGGTCCCCACCGCGCTGTCGCGCATTTACGCCTGCGGGCCCAATTGGCACGAAAGATGGATCACACGACGTAATCGTTTGGAATATTTGGAGATGGTGTAAGGATGCCCAGCTGGACTGTATTGTTCGTGACCGTTGCTCTGACCTCGGGCCTGCTGGGGTTCACCGGCGTCGTGGGCATGGCCTCGGGCTTTGCAAAGCTCGTCTTCCTCGTTTTCCTTGTGATGCTTGTCGTTGCACTCGCCGCGTCGGCCTTGCGTACCTCACGTAGAAGTTTGTAATCGCACGCCGCTCACGCCAACCCGCTACACAGCGGGCATTCCACGTCCGCGCCCGCGCCCGCGCCCGCGCTGATTGTTATCGCATCCCGTTGATCGCCGGTGGCGTCTCCCCTCGTCGTACGCGCCCGGCAGTACCACGCCAGTCGTCACCACGGCGCGCATGTTTGGTCGGTAATTATTCACCCTCCAACGCAACCGCCGCTGCGTAACTTTTACGCGGCGTCGTAAAAGTTATCGTGATAATCGAGCACGCCCCCCGCAAAAACGAGACCTCCGTCACGCTTCGACCCCGAATTCAACATGGCACGCAATTCGCATCGACGTTACCAAACCTGGCTACCCGCGGATGATGCGCGTCGCCGGCACGGTAAACACTATCCAATTAACAAACCGGGAGACCTCATATGAAAACAATCAATCACACTGTTGGCGTTTGCGCTTTAGCCCTCGCACTGTCGGCGTGCGGCACGACGCAATCGGATCGTGCAATTTCAGGCGCCGGACTCGGCGCAGCAGCTGGCGCTGCAGGCGGCGCGATCGCAGGTGGCAGCGTCGGCGCTGGCGCGGCGATCGGTGCGGCCGCGGGTGCCGCAGCCGGCGCGCTCACCGACGAAGAAGATGTCGATCTTGGTGAACCGGCCTGGAAGTGATCCTGGCGCGCTGTTGAGCAACCATTAATCAGGAGTCATTACTATGGACAAGCGCAACGAATCGGAAGCGAACCACTGGAAAACCGCCACGCTCGCGATCGGTGCAACGGTGGCGATTATCGCGGGTGCCGGCACGGTAATCGCGATGATGAACGAAGACGAACCACCGGCGTCGATCACGCAGCCGGCGCCTGCTGCACCACCGAGTGCGCCGCTGCCGGCACCGGCGCCGGTCGCCCAGGCCCCTGAGCCTGTCGCGCAGGCTGAGGTCGCGCGTGAAAATTGCGATCGCTATCTTGCCGGCGCAACGCGTGATAATTCTGGCGTGATCAAGGATGGCCTCGTCGGCGGCGCGATTGGCGCCGGTCTCGGTGCGGCCGGTGGCGCAATCGCCGATGGCGGCAGCGGCGCCAAGAAAGGTGCCGGAATCGGCGGCCTGATCGGCGGCGTCGCCTCGACGCTCAGCAGTAATGAGCAAGAGCGCGAACGCGTCGAAGCGGCGCGGTCGGCGTACGAACGCTGCCGCGCGCGCAATATGTAACTCAGATGAAAACCCGGGCGACGACACGCTTGCGTCGCCCGGTACCGTAATCCCCCGCCGTGCGGCCAATTGGTCGCACACTACGACCCCCGATATGCGTTGTTGATTGGCGCTTCGATCGCCAGCTCACCGATTCCGCGCACGCTTTCCCCGCCCTTACAGCCGCGCAACGCTTGACCACCGCAGCAGGCCTGTGACCCGCGCAGCCTACTGGCGTGTCCGTGTCCGTGTCCGTGTCCGTGTCCGTGTCCGTGTCCGTGTCCGTGTCCGTGTCCGTGTCCGTGTCCGTGTCCGTGTCCGTTGTCCGTTGTCCGTTGTCCGTTGTCCGTTGTCCGTGAGAGTATCGACAGTCCCGATGCCGGCAGCAGAAGAACGCTGCCCGCGCGCCCTGGCGCTGATTCATTACATCTTATTGTCGTCGGGCGTCGACGAACGCCCTGAACGTGCATTCGTTTCGCGGTTGAAGCGCAGCTGCCACCACAAGAAAGGAAGGACTACCGAGTCTGACTGCCAGGTCCCGACGCGTGCTCGTTTGTGGTTTCGCGGGCGGCGCGACCGTGTGCCGGCGCCCCGTCGGCAAAAAGCCTAACGACGTCTCGCATCCGCTGACAGCCGCGCCCGCGCGCTCAGCGTTTTACGCAAACGTTCGTGGAGCCGGATGTGCGGTGTCTCCGCCAGCATTGCGGCGTGATCGTTGCGCAGGAACGTGCCGAGATATTGCACCGGTGAAAAATACCGGCACACGACCTTGATCGCGGTCACGATGGGTACAGCCATGAGAGCCCCGGCCACACCCCACAACCAGCCCCACGCGATCACGGAGACGAATACGATGGTCGGACTCAGCGCCATGCGAGCGCCAAGTATCGTCGGCGTCACGAGCTGGCCTTCGAGTATCGTCAGCACAATGAACGCGGTGGGCACGAGAAGCGCGTCTCCGAGAGTCGGAAATGTTGTAAAACCGACCATTGTGAGAACGGCGGCCGAGGCCATTGCGCCAACATAGGGGGCGAAATTAAACACCGCCACCATGGCGCCCCACAAGATAGGATTCGGTACGCCAAGCCCGTACATCGCAGCCGCAACCGCGATGCCGAGCCCCGTGTTGATCATCGCGACCGTTGCAAGGTAGCGCGACAGCTCGCTCTGGATGTGGCGTGCAATCGTGACGATGCGGCGACGTTCCGACCACGTGCGTCCGCAAAGCGTGATCCGGCGTAATAAATTATCGCCGGATGCGAGCAGGAAATAGGTAAGGAACACGACGATCACGGCGGCACCGAAAAACGCCGGCATGCTATCGACGACGACGCCGAAAACGCCATCTTCGCGCAGCACAACTTCGGGCGCGGCCCTGCGCTTGTCGACTTCGGCAAGGCCGTCAACCTCCTCGGCCAGCGCCTGAATATCCGCCAGCGCCCCGCGTGGATTAAACATGCGTTGCTGCACCCCGCGGATCGTGCGCGGCGCGTCACGTAACCATTCTTCGGCCGGGCCCGCGAGCGTCCCGCCGATGAGACCGGTGAGACCCACGATCACGACGATCATCAAACCCGCCGCCAGCGAGCGCGCAACGCCGAGCCGATGGAGCCGGCGCACAACCGGCGACAGCATGATGTTCAGAAAAATTGCGATCGCGATGGGGATCAGCAATGGCGCGGCGAAGTACAGCGTGTACAAACACACGAGGATGAATATTCCGGTGAGCGGTATGGCTCCGCGTACCGGTTGCGCGTGCGTTTGTGTCTCACTCATCAGGCGTTCCCGGGTTTGCGATCACAAACGCGCCGGTAGCGCTGCCGCAGCGCACAGCGTGCGGGTCCTGCAAGCCGCCCGGCCATCACTCGCCGGCCGCTGCAGCGACGCCCTCCGGCGCCGATCCCGCATCAGGATCGCCGCCCTTCTGCGACGACGTGAAGAGGCTCACAAGCGTCGCGGCGCGGGCGACGTTCGCGAGCACGGCCTGCAGATCGATGCCATCTCGCGTGTCGCTGGACTCGCGCGAACGCGTCCTTGCGTCGACGGCAGCGGGCATCTTTCTAATCAACCGTTCGATCCTCTCGAGTTCATCCTCGAGCGCGCGAACGCGGTGCGAGGTGCCACCGAGGCGTCCGCCGGCGAAACCGGCAACAGCAGCGAGCATCAGCGCCGTGGGTGATCGGATTGCCGCTGCTGCCCGTTGCGCGGTCTGTTCGCCGCGCAGGATCACGCGCTGCCGCGAGTGCGCCGCAGAAAGTTTCGAAGCGTCGATTCGACGTTCGATAGTGCGCAGTTCGGGTACGAGACGTCGTAATAACATTCAGCTCACCGCCGTGTGTTGTGAGTCCGGTTCACGCACCCCCGCGGGTGCCGTGAAATAGGCTTTGACCCGTCCGATTTCGCGACCGGCTAACCGGAACAGCGCGAGCGCGATGGCCAGGTGAACGGCGACGCCGATCACCACTGACCACAGCACGGAGGTTGCCAGCGCCAAGTAATAGAGACCCGCTGCGCAGCCGATCGCCCATGCAAGCATGACTGCGAGCATCGCGAACAAACTGATTGCGATCGCAAACACCAGACGAATACCGGTCGCTTCGACCAGCAGTGCGCCATGGTTAACGTGTGATCTGAAAACCGCGCGCAGTTCCTCGAGCACATCGTCGAGCGGGAACAACGGCGGGCTGCCGCGGCCGGCGGCCGCCTCTTCAATCGCTTCGTTCGCAGTGGACATCGTCTTTCTCGCCGTTACAGAGTCTCAACGACCACCGGCCCGCGCGAGCAGAAATCCGGCCAGTGCGGCGAGACCGATCGCTTGCAGCGGCTTCTCGCGCATGTACGTGTTGACCGCGTTCAGCGCGCTCTCCTGCAGTTCGTGCACGTTCGCACCCTGTGCCGCCAGCGACTCCGCCGCCTGGTGTAACACCTCAGCGGAACGATCGACGGCGTCGTGCGCCGATTGTGCCGCCGCGTCGACTGTGCTGGCAGCCGCCGTGCGCTCCGTGTCCGCGGCGTCTCTGCCGCTGTGCGTTTGCGTTTCCATAAGGGCTCTCCCGGTTGCGTGCTGATGGCGCGAGCGAGCTGTCGTCGCGCGGTGTGAAGACTGTCGCAAGTTCCGTACCAACTGCGCCGCGGGCTGCACGTCGTCGTTACGAACAACCGGGGCGGCGCCGGGATATCGCCGCGGGAGGGAATGCGCTGCCTGCTATGCGCACCGGTCAGGGCCTGGCGGTGCGCGTGCCGGTCACGGCCGCAAGGGATTACGGAAAGCGTAGCGGCGTTTATCGCCGCGTTAAGGCACGGGGGTTGTCGCGCCGGTCTGTAAAAGTTACACCGGCCTTGCACGAAGCGCCCTGGTGGTGATGCAAGCGCGCTCAAGGGAACCGGATGTGCCGGCGCGCGTCGGGATGACGTTCCTTCAAGGCTGTACGGCTTCGAGTTCGCGAACTGCCGGCTTAGCCGGGCATGACCGCCTGGCTAAGCGGACAGCGCGGCGAGCAGGTCGTCGCAGCGCGCGATATTGTCTTCATGCACTTGCAGCATGTCCTTTAAGTCGGCGTGCAGCTCGCGATCATCGATCCGCGGCAAGGCCGCCGCCAGTTCTCGCACCACCCAGGCCTGTCCCCGGTTCAGCAGGTGCAGAGCGTCGATCAGGGTTTCGCTGCGGGCGAGCTTGTCCGCGAAAGCGCCGGTATCGGTGCTCGGGGTACCGCCGAGTCTCACGATGTGCCGGTACAGCATCGAACAGAAGCGTCCTTCGTCAGCCGCGACCGCGCGCAAGGCTCCGGCATCGCCCGCCGCCGCCAGTGGCAGGCAGGTTTCGGTAATACCACGTGCGCCCGCGCGCTCACCTTCGAGCAACACATTGAGCAATGCGAGCAATTCAGCGGCCGGCATGCCGCCGTTATAAGCTGGATCGACGTCCGCCATGGCGCAAGGGGGTGAAGCGAAACGGGTGCGTTCCGTCTCGTCGTGATTATCGTTGTTTGATTGATCGTTACTCATTATTCCTCCGGCGCGTTCGTCAGACGGATGTGGCGCGGTTGAATTCGACCGTAGCGTTTTCGGTGATGATGGCGTCCATCGGAATATCGTGCGCATGCGGCCCGATCGTGTCCATCGCCGCGCATGCGTAGCCGATACCCACGGCTCGCGGCCTTGGGTGCATCGCCGCGAGCGTACGATCGTAAAAACCGCCGCCATAGCCCAGCCGGTAGCCGGCCGCATCGTGACCCAGCAGCGGCACTAAAAGTAAATCCGGGGTGACCCTGTGCCTGAGGGCCGGCTGCGGGATGTTCCAGACGCCAGGGATCAGACGGTCGCCGGGACGCCAGCGATGAAACTCGAGCGGTGCGCCGTATTCGACCACCACAGGCAAGGCGAAAATCGTGTCGGCGCCGAGAGGCCGGGAAGCGAGCAAGCGAATATCGATTTCGCCGCGAAACGGCCAGTAGACAGCAACTGTGGCGCCGGCCGGCATGGGCACCCGGCTTTCAATCGACTGCACGATCACGGGCGCGATGCGCTGCCGCTGCGCACCGGGTATCGCTTGTCGCTGCTCGAGCAAACGGGCGCGTTCAGCCTGCCGCCAGGCCTTCGACGTTTCGCGCGGACGAGGCGGCCCATCGGGTTCCGTTTCATGCGGACGTGTGCTCATCATGACTACGTTAGGTGGAAAAATGATACTCATCAAGTGATAGATAATTGCGAATTAAATCGATATATTCGATATTAATTCTACCGGATCCATCAGGACAACGCGGATGGACACTGAACTCGCACGCACGTTTCTCGCCGTCATCGAGGCCGGCAGTTTCAGCAACGCCGCGGAACACCTGCATGTGACGCAATCCACCGTCAGTGCACGCTTGCGTACACTGGAAACGTTCCTCGGCAGCGCGCTGTTCGTGCGCAACAAGTCCGGTACCTCACTGACCGCGGCGGGACGCCAGTTTCAGCGTCATGCCTTGCTCCTCATTCGCACCGTCGAACAGGCCCGCCACGATGTCGGCGTGCCACGCGGCTATCGCGCCAGCATCGCGCTGGGGGGACGTTTCGGACTGTGGGAAGATCTGCTCCTGCGCTGGCTGGGGGTGATGCGACGAACGCTGCCCGATGTCTCGGTACGCGCAGAAATCGGGTTCGAGAGCGATTTGATGCAGGGGTTGATCGATGGCCGCCTGGACATCGGCGTCATGTACACGCCGCAATCGCGCCCCGGCATGGTCGTCGAAAAGCTGTTCGAGGAAACATTGATCTTCGTCACCACGGCCGCGGCTGCGACTCCCCGCGCGCCGAACAATTATGTCTATGTCGACTGGGGCCCGGAGTTCTATGCACGCCACAGCACGGAATTCGCCCAGGCCGAAGGACCGGCACTGACGGTGAACATCGGCTGGCTGGCGCTGCAGCACATCCTCGGCGAAGGCGGTTCGGGCTACTTCCCGCGGCGTCTCGTGAGCCGCTATCTCGACGACGGGCGCCTGCGCAATCCCGCGGATGCGCCGACATTCACCTTACCCGCCTACGCGGTCTATGCGACCGACCATACGGCGACCCCCGTGCTGCCGGCGCTTGAAACGATCCGCGAACTCGTTGCGACGTCCACCACCGATCCGTAACCGTACAATCGGCGCCGGGATCCGCGCCGCCTCCGGCGCCCCCGGGCCAGCAGGTACGGCACGGGACGTCACGATATACTGCGGCGGGCGGATTACGCCGTTAAGCCAAAGCGGAAATGTCGGTACGCCCATCCTGGCCTGCCCACACTCCGCCCCGTTCGATCGCGAGCCATTGACAGTATGACCAGCAAAAAGCGGACCCGGCAAAACCTGCCGAAAGCTGAACGCCAGCAACAACTGCTCAATTGCGCGATCAGCGTCGCGGCGCGCAACGGGCTGGTCCGTACGGTCCATGCCGATGTTGCGCGCGAGGCCGGCGTCGCCGTGCCAACCGTGTTCCTGTATTTCCGTAACCGTCGCGTGCTGATACTGTCGATCATCGAAGCCGTCGACCGCTATTACATGGCGCTCGGTCAGCGCTACCACAAAGGCGACCTCGAACCGATCGAGTCCGTGCGGCAACATCTGATCGGCTTCGCGAACTCCGTTGACGAAGATCCCGAGTACGCGCGGATCTGGCTCGAATGGGGTGCACTGACGCGCAATGAAGACGGGCTGTGGGATGCGTTTCTCGATTTTCAGGAGCGGATCATCCGCATGCTTGCCGGCTCGATCCGCAAAGCGCAAAAAAACGGCAGCGTGGCGCAGCAGATATCGGCGGCGAATGCGGCACGTCTGATCGTCGCCTCGTCGTATCCCGTGGCGCAGCTTAAATTCATGCGTCGTGGCCCGCGCATGGTCCGCCAGTACCTCGATCAGGCCCTGCATCTCGCCCTCAACAGCAACGACACCTGATCGCGCCCGCGTGGCGCAGGTGTAAACCCCTGCCATCGCCAGCTATTGCGGTAGCGGCTTACCCGCCGGGTTCGCGCACGCTGCGCGACAAAACCCGCACTGAGGCGACAGACACCGCACCGGACTCATGGGTGCGCCGCCGGCCATCGCGGCTGCGCATTAGCGCAACAATCCACACTCCATCGCCCCCCTGAAAGCAATCGCCCGGACCCGCCTGGCGGCGCCCCGGGGCACGCATTTCCGGCCTGATGCGCCAGCATTTATTTATGATAATATTGTCATATATTATCTTTTATAGATTTTTTATTGCGATTTACAGCCGCTGTTTCGTGCGCACTTTCTAATTTAATGATTAATAAGTCATATATATCGAACTCTATCACTGCCCGGGCGGTTCGTGCCGATGGCGCATACTGGAGCACGGGATGCCCGGTGCGCGAGGCGGCTTATCGCGGGCCGGGCCGCCGCCCAATGCCATGTTGACGGCGCTACTGACGATCGCTGCGCTGATCGCGTTCGCCGGCAATTCCGTTATTTGTCGCGCCGCGCTGGAGAGCGGGGCAATCGATCCGGCCAGCTTCTCCTCGATCCGCATCATTTCCGGCATCGCGGTGCTGTATTGCGTCGGCGTGTTCAATCGCACCGAGCCCGACAGCGTGCAGCACGGCAGCTGGCCGGCGTCCATCGCACTGTTTCTGTATGTCGCGCTGTTTGCGTATTCCTACGTCGTGCTCGGCGCCGGGCTTGGCGCACTGATCCTGTTCGGTTGCGTACAACTGACGATGCTCGGCAGCGCGATTCGCAGTGGCGAACGCTACAGCACGCCACAATGGCTGGGCCTCGCCGGGGCAGGCGCCGGTTTGTGGTATTTGCTCTGGCCGTCGACCACTGCGGGCAGTCATTTTCTCGCCGGGCTCCTGATGGCGGGCGCCGGCATCGCGTGGGCGGTCTACTCCCTGCTTGGCAGAGGCAGTCACAACCCGCTCCGCGCGACCCGCGCGAACCTTGTTCGCACCTTGCCACTGGCTCTGCTGTTGCCCTTGTTCTCGCCGCTCGCAACCCATACCACACCGGGTGGCATTGCGCTCGCCATCATCGGTGGCGCGGTGACAACCGGCCTCGGCTACGCGATCTGGTATCGCGCGCTGCGCGGTCTCACGGCGAGCGAGGCCGGACTGTTTCAACTCACCGTGCCGGTGCTCGCGATCCTCGGTGGCGCGGTTCTGCTCGGCGAGCCGGTAACCCCGAAAGTACTGCAGGCTTCCGCCATGATCCTCGCCGGCATCGCCTGTGTGATCGGTTTTTCGGAACGCAGAGTCAGCGCGACTCGCTGAACAGGAGCGTCGGACGGTGCGCCACGACACCTCAACGCAACGTCCTTTGTCGCACGCGTCGAGAAACGCGACGGGAGTAAGGCCCGGGCGCTGTGCCCCGGCTTGCAAAGAGCGCTACCCGTGGGCCGCCGTTTGTTCGGGGTGCCTGCGTTACGAACCCGCCATGCGACACCGCTTAGCCGCGGCGCAGGGGCATCGCTGCCGAAACCGACGTCCCGGACCACACGATCCGGCGCGCGCTTCCACAACCTTACCGCCAGGGTGAACAGCTCATGACAAAACAAATCCTCCTCAATGCATTCACGCAATGCTCGATCTGCCATCACTCTAAAGGGCAGTGGAAGCACCCGCACGATCGCTCCTCACACGGTTACACCGAGGTCGACTACTGGGTGGAACTTGCCCGGACCCTCGAGCGGGGTTGCTTTGACGCGCTATTCCTCGCCGACGTGCACGGCACGTATGCAACGTACAAGGGGTCGCGCGAAACAGCCGTGCGTCATTGCGTGCAGTTTCCGAGCAACGACCCAACCCTGATCGTCTCGGCAATGGCCTACGCCACCCGCTCGCTCGGCTTCGCCTGCACTTACAGCACGACGTACTTTCCGCCATACCACACGGCGAAAGTATTCTCGACGCTCGATCACCTGACCCGCGGCCGCATCGCGTGGAATGTCGTCACGTCGTACTTGCCGGATGCAAACGCGAACTTCGGGATCAGCGGTCAGATGGAACATGACGAACGCTACGACCGCGCCGAAGAATATATGGAAGCGGTGTACAAGCTGTGGGAGCACTCGTGGGAAGAAGACGCGATCGTCCGGGACCGGCACGAAGACATTCATACCGATCCGAACAAGGTGCATGAGATCGACCACAACGGAACCTGGTTTCAGGTGCCGGGCCCGCATATGTGCGAACCGTCACGGCAACGCACGCCGGTCCTGTTCCAGGCCGGCCAGTCCGGTCGCGGGATGGCCTTCGCCGGACGGCACGCGGAGGCCATTTTCGGCATCTGGCCGAATATCGAATCGTGCAAGAAGAACGTGGAGAAAACCCGCACGGTTGCCGTTGAGCAAGGTCGCGAACGCGACCAGATCAAGATCTTCGCCGGCATGACCGTCGTCGTTGGCGCGACGGACGCGGAAGCCCAGGCGAAATACGAATCGTTCCTGCCCTACCGCAGCCCGGAGGGCGGACTTGCCCTGTTCAGCGGCTGGATCGGCTTCGACCTGTCGCAACTCGAACCCGAACAGTCTCTCGATGAGATCAAGACCGATGCGATCCAGGGGCTGATGGGTTATTTCAGCTCCGTCGATCCGGATCGACGGTGGACCGTCGAGGATATCGGCGAATTCGTCTCCATCGGCAGCATCATGCCGAAAATCGTCGGCAGCCCCGGCACCGTCGTCGATCAGCTCGAACGCTGGATCGATGAGACGGGGATCGACGGTTTCAACCTCGTCCCGGTGGTGCAGCCGACCGGGTTCACCGACTTCGTCGATCTCGTCGTGCCGGAACTGCAGCGCCGCGGCCGCATGCGCTCGCACCACGACACGGCAACATTACGTGAGCATTATTTCGGCGCCGGACAAACGCGCTTGCCGGAGAATCATGCCGCTTACCAGTCCCTGCCGCACTGGAAAACCGGGGTTCGCTGATTCCTTAAGGCCAGGCCGCGCGCCAGCAGTGGACGGACGCCCGGCGAGATGTGTTGCGCGCGGCTTCGAATGCAATTGAGCACGAGACGTTACCGGGTTGCCGCGTGCGCGGACGCTCTGCTAATGCACAGCGGCGAACCGTTGCCGTGCGCTAACCGGTAATCCTGTGGGCAATCCTGTGGGCAATCCTGTGGGCAATCCTGTGGGCAATCCTGTGGGCAATCCTGTGGGCAATCCTGTGGGCAATCCTGTGGGCAATCCTGTGGGCAATCCTGTGGGCAATCCTGTGGGCAATCCTGTGCAATTCGCGCTCGCCGCTGCCGTCGCGGCGAGCGTCGCGGCGAGCGTTGCGGTGATGCGTTTTGCGCCCGAACGTTCAGGCGCGCGCCGCGGTTTCCTCCCCGCCGGCGAGGAATGCCTGCCAGTCCTGTGCGAGATCCGCCGGATCCAGATCGCGAAAAATGAATACGAGGCGCGTGCGCCGATCATCATCGGGCCAGGATTCGAGCGCAACCGGCACATGGCTCACGGACTGCACGCCATGCACGACCACCGGTTGTGTCGAAGCGGCGACGTTGACGATGCCTTTTACCCGCAGCAGTTTGTCGCCGCAATGACGTTGCGTACGACTGAGCCACAGGTCGAACGTGCGCCATGTCAGCGGCGCCGTGGCCGTGAGCGTCACCGTCGCGATACCGTTGACGTGCCGTGCCGCATGCGCCCCGTGTTCGCCCGGCGCCGCAGTTGCCGTGCGTCGCGCCTGCGCCTGCGTGATCCACTCGCCAATCAGTGACGACTCCACGGCCTCATCGAAGAACGTGGGCGAGAACAGTTCGCCGGGGTCGATGTCGGCGTGCACGCTTACCGTCTGCGCGGCTCCGGGATTGACCTCGCGCAGCCTAGTCTGCAGCTCGTGCAGGGCATCGGCGCCGGCCAGATCGGACTTCGTGATGACGAGCCGGTCGGCGATGCGTGCCTGCTTCAGCGCTTCCGCATGCCGCTCGATCTGATCCGCACCGAACAGGCTGTCGACGGTTGTGACGACGCTGTCGAGCCACAGGAAACGCGACGTGATCGGGCTGTCGAGGATCGCCTGCAGCACAAACTCCGGATCCGCAACGCCTGACGTCTCGATGATCAAGCGTTTGAACGACGGGATTTCGCCATCGTCACGCCGGCTGAAGATCCGCGCGAGCGACTGTTCGAGATCGCCGCCGGCGAAACAGCACAAGCATCCGTTCGCGAGCACGAGTACATCCTCGGATCGCGCGACGACGAAATGCTGGTCGAGCGCGACATCACCAAACTCGTTGATCGCGACGGCCGTGTCGCGCAGCCGCGGATCGGTGAGCAAGCGATTCAGCAATGTGGTCTTGCCGCTGCCAAGGAAACCCGTTAGCAGCGCAAACGGCAGGTGCCGTTCGAAATGTGCTTCCGGAGCCCAGACCATAGCCGTTCAACGCACGCAAGCGGTAAGCATTGACAGGTGCGGCGAGTACGTCACGCGAGGCCTCGTTCGGCGAAGACCTGTTTCGCGGCCATGATCGCGCTCACCCCAGCGGGCCAGCCGGAGTACAGGGTGAGGTGCGTAATGATCTCGACGAGTTCTTCCTTCGTCACTCCGTTGTCGAGAGCCTTGTTCAGGTGAAATGGTAGTTGTTCGGTGCGGTACTGCGCGGTCAGTGCGGCGACGGTGATCAGGCTGCGATCGCGTTTCGGCAACGCGGAACGTTCCCAGATATCGCCGAACAGCCAGTCGTCCGTCATCTCGGCGAGTTTTGGCGCGACGTCGCCGTAGAGTTGCTGCGCGGCGGACACGAAGGTTTCTTCGCTCATGGGACTCTCCTTTTTCGGTGGTGATTAATCGGCGTCGAAATCGTGTACGGCCACCGCTTCAATCTGCACCCGCAGATCGGCAGCGAGTCCGAGCACGAACGAGCACCGCGCCGGATACGGACCGGGATCGAAAACCGCCTTGTAGGCCTCGATAAACTCACCGCGGTAGGACTCGTCGCGGAGATAGCATGTGGTCTTGACGATGTCGCGCAAACCGAGGCCCGCCTCGGCCAGGATCTTCTCGATGTTGGCGAGACAGATCCGGGTTTCCTCGCCAATGCTGGCGGCATCGGCGCGGCGTTTCATCGTCTTCGGGTCGAGTGCGAGGCCGGCCGCGTAGACGAACACATCCGACGCCACCCCGGACGACAGCCCGGCAGCGGAGAAGTCACCGAGTTCCTGCGGATTCAGATAATCAGTCATGTTGTCACCAATAAGTCGAATGGTCGGTTATAGAGGATGTCTTCGACGACTTCGCGTGGAATCGGCAATGGCATCTTCAGTTCGGATATTTCGAGGAACTGATCGGCGGCGGTGCGCGGTTCGAACGACGGAAAATCCGATCCGAACACGAGACGATCAGTAACATGCCCCTCAATCGCGAGCCGCAGGCCCGTATACAACTGCCACGGCTTTACGTTCAGGGTGGATACGTCCGCATAGACATTGCGGTTCTTCATCATGAGTTCGACGCACTCATTCATCCATGGCTTGCCGAAGTGCGCGAGCAGTATCTTCGTGCCGCGGAAATCGCGCGCGACCTTGTCGAGCAGACTCGGGCTCGCGAATTCGTGAAATCCGTTCGGCACGAATACGCTCGCCTGGTGGAACATCATGAAGATGCCGAGGTCCGCGGCCGCGCGATAAACAGCGTAAGCCTCATCGGAATGCGGATGAAAGCCCTGGTAAGGCGGCGACAGTTTCACCCCCTGCAAGCCCCAGCGTTCAACCGCGCGGCGTAGTTCCGCGGCGGCGTCCGGCTGCGTCGGATCGACGCTGCCGATACCGAGTGCACACTCCCGGTTCGCGGCGAAGTGCGCCCCGATGTAATCATTCGGCACCATCATGCCAATATGATGGATCTGCAGGCCGACGAGCGCGAAGCGGTTCACGCCGGCCGCAGCCATCACCTGCGTATGCTCGCCGGCGTCCGCCGGCCCGAAGCCGGGACGCCCGACGAGTTCCGTGCCGCGGTCGGTCCACACGGGACCGATGTGCTCGGGTAGATAAAGGTGCGTATGCCAGTCCGTGAATTCCCGATCCGGCATCACTGCTTGGCCTGGGGACGGACTGCTATCGCGTCGATCTCCACGCGGCAATCACCGGCGATACCCACCACGAACGTGCACCGCGCCGGGTACGGGCCGGGCGCGAACACTTCCGTGTAGGCCTGCCAGAACTCCGCGCGGTAGGCGTCGTCGGACAGGTAACACGTGGTTTTGACGACGTCGCGCAACGTACACCCGGCTGCTTTGAGGATGCCCTCGATTTCCTTCAGGCACAGCTTTGTTTCCGCCGCGATCGTATCCGCCTCAGCGAGGCGTTCGAGTTTATGCAGGTCCAGCGCCATGCCACCGGCAAACACGTAACCGTTCGTGGCGACGCCTGGGTTCAGACCGTAGTTTGGGTAAGGCAGGTTCTCCGGGTTTAGAAATTTCGTCATGACTCCTCCTCGTGTGGATGTCGTCGTGGTTAATTACAGCTGGCGTAATGCCGGCATGACTTCGCGGGAGAAAATGCGCATCGATTCTTCGAGCTCCGGATTACGGATGCCCGGAAACCCCATTTGCAATAACCAGTGCCGCAAGCCGTGGGATTTCGTCATGCGCTCCATGCGCTCATAGACCGTCTCGGGTGAACCAATGAGCAAGTGATCGCGCTCCATCAGCAACTCCCACGGATCCATGTTCTTGATGTAGGGATCGTTCGGGTCTTCGTCGGCATCGAGCCACACATCGAGACTGCGAACCTTGCAGATGAAATCGAAGAACGACTTGATGTGCGGTTCAGCGATCCGTCGCGCTTCGGCATCCGTGCGCGCGAGCAGCGCCAGGCGCAGTACGCCGCAACGCTCCCCGAGCGGGAGTTTTTTGCCGGTGCTCTTCTCGAGTTCCTGTTGATAGGCGACGAACAGATTCTTCAGCACCTGGCGCGTGGGATACCACGTAATCACGCCAAGATCGTCGCGACCCGCCCCGGTAAAACCGGTCATGGTTTCAGTGACGGCATAGGTGGGCGGATACGGCGTCTGAACCGGGCGCGGCACGAGGCCGAACGCGACGAGGTCGCCGTTTTCGTCCGCATACTCGTGGTGATACGGTGCGTTATGGGCCGGCATGTATTTGATTCCCGGGGTGGGGAACGTATGGCGTTTGCCGTCCCAGCTGAACGGATCCTCGGTCCACGCTTTGCGCACGACCTCAAGGTTTTCCTGGAAGATCTCGCGGCTCACGTCCTGGCCTTCCCAGCGGTTCGCGGTGGGGTTCAGGTTGATCACTTCGATCGGCAGGATGCCGCGACCAAACGCGACATCGAGGCGTCCATCACTGAAGTGATCGAGCATCGCGAGATCCTCGGCAGCGCGCAACGGATGCCACAGGGTCAGCGATACCGCGGCCATGCCGAGCCGCAGGGTTTTTGTCCGTGCGGCGAGATCGGCGGCAAGCATCACCGGGTTAGGGCACGCATCGGTGCCGTCCGTATCGAAGTGATGCTCGCCGAGCCAGATTGAATCGAAACCGAGATCCTCGGCCATGGCCGCGTGGCGACGGGTTGCGGTCAGCACCTCCGTCCACGACATTGCGCCACTGCGGTTGATGAGTGCGTATAACAGATCAATTCTCATGCGTTTTCCCCTGTCCGTTGGCTGTCAGTCCGGCGCGAATCACGACGCCGCAGCGGGTGCCGCCGGGGCCGTATAATTTTTCATTAATGGAAAGACTTCGCGGCCCATGCGCTGAATATCCTCGACGTAATCCGGGAATATCAGCATGTAACCCGCAACCCCCTCGACCGTTGCCCACTCGTCGAGCTGGGCGGCGATCGTCGCCGGCGACCCGGCGAGAAAATCCGTCGACATGCGCACCGCGTCCGGCATGTCGACGTTGACGATGTTGTCTGAGGTGCCGCCGCCGGATTTATCCGTCGACGCCTGTGCCGCCATGTAGCGGATCGCCTCGACGTCGGGATGCGTTTCGAAGTCGCGGAGCTTTGCCTGCGCCTCCTCGTCGGTGTCCGCGAGGACGATGCCGAGCGCGGCATAGGCCTTGATCGTGCGCCCGGCGTTGTGGATCTGGGCCTGGAACGTGTCCATCACGTTCTCGAGGGCGGCCCTGCCGCCGAATGCGAGACGGAACGCGTAATCGGCATGGCGCGTGGTGAACTCGATCGCGGTCTTCGAGGTGCCCGCGCACACGATTTCGATGTGCTTCGGCGGCAGCGGGCCAACGCGCAGGTCGTCGTACTTGAAATAATCGCCGTGGAAATTCGTTACCCCGGTCTCCCACAACTGGTGCAGTACTTCGCAGTATTCACCGGCGTACTTCCAGCGATTGTGGTTGTAGTCGTAACCGGGCCAGACGTTCATCACTTCGAGTTCCTTCGGGTGCCACCCGCCGGGTACTATGTTCAGGATGAAGCGCCCCTCACTCACGGAATCGATCGTGACGGCCATTCTTGCGGCGACGGCCGGATGAATCGCGAGTACGTTGACCGAACCGATCAGTTTCATCGTGGTGGTATCGCGCGCCAGTGCGGCCATCTGCGTCATCGATTCGAGCGCGTCGTCCCAGAAACCCGTTGTGCCGCCAAGTCCGCGCAGGCACGACAACGACAGGGCAAACGAAAACCCGTTCGCCTCGCCCGTTTGAATGATCTCGCGCATGTGCGAGTACGTCGGCGAATACTGCGGCGCAGTCTCGGACATGAGGTAGCCGTTACGGGCGCTCGGGATGAAGATTCCAAATTCCATGTTCAAACCCCTTTGCGCCGATGGGTGGGCGCAGCTTGGAGCCGCTGATGGTGGCGGCGCGTGATGACGGTTGTTCGAAAGTGTAATTAGTGTAATGGTTAGTATCTAATATTACACTTCGAACAATGTCAAGGTTTTTTCGCAGCCGGGAAGATCCCCGCTGCGCTCGCGATGAAAGGAGGTACGCTCGATGAGCGCCAAAACAAGCACGGCACCCATAGCCTGGGCAACGGGGGACGATCTGGAAGAAGCCGCGCTGCTCGCCTCGGTGCCGGATTCACGCCGCCTGCGCCAGATCCTGAAAGACCTCGAGGCGATCGTGCACCAGGAAGGCTTCCTGCATCTCACCATGAACGACATCGCCGCGCGTCTGCGCTGCTCGCACGTCACGCTGTACCGTCTCGCTGAAGGACGTTCGGAACTGTTCGAACTGCTCGTGGAGCTTTACCTCGCGCGCGCCCGTGACAGCGGCCGCGAACGTTTCGGTGCCGCCACAAGCTGGCCCGACCGTTTGATCGGATACCTGAGTGCCGGCGCGGAAGCAGCGCGCGATGTGTCGTTCGCATTCCTGCGCGATCTGCAAAACTTTCCCGGTGGTGGCCGCGCCCTGCTCGTACACCAGGAGCGCCGCGTTGCCGATCTCGAAACGATCGTGACCCAGGGCGTCAAGGCGGGCGCGTTCAACAAGGTCAATTCCGCGGTCGCCGCCGACATCCTGTTCGTCAGCATGCGCCGCTTTATCGAGCCGGAGTTTCTCGCGAAGGTAGGACTCACGATGGGGGAAGCGATGGACGAAGTGTATAAGCTCATCGAATTCGGCATCATCCGCACGGCCGCAAGCGACGAAACCCTCGCCATCAGGAATCGACGTCGGGCGCAAACGAAACGCGATTAATCTCCCGGAGCGGGGGGCGGCGTCCGGCAAGTTCAGAATCGATTCCGGGATCGAAGCGCCGGATAAGTCAGGACAATCGATCTAGCCGCGTATTCAGGATTTCTGATCAGTTAATTCGTGGTCTTCAAAGGCTGTTAGCTGGTAGATTGGGTTTGATAAGGTTTGCTTAAAAAACGGCGCAGCAATGCTTTACCCGCCGAATCTGTTCGTGCGGACAAGGCGGCCCGAACACCGTTGCGCGGATGACACTCAATCCCGGTATAGCGAACAGCGGCATCCCTGGCGGGATCTCCGAACCCACTCGCCGGTGAAACAACAGGATAAGCATCGTGACAGAAGACTGGATCAATACCCTCGCCCGGCGACAATTGCGCGACTACCGCGCGCGCCAACCCGGAACGTACTTTGGCGAGCAATCCACAATGATGAGCCTGCACGATGCGTATCGGGTGTCGATCCGGATGAGTGAGTTGCGCGGTGACGCGGGTGATCTGCGCGCGGGCTACAAGGTGGGCTGTACGAGCCCCGAAATACTCAAGGCTTTCGGCATTCGCGGCCCGGTGTTCGGCTTTCTCTATCAGAACGAAATCGTGCAATGCGGGAGCAGCTTGAGCGCCGGGGCGTTTCATAATCTTGCCATCGAGGCGGAGATGGCCATCAGGGTGGGTGACGATCTCGCGGTGGATCGCGTGTTCCCGATAATCGAATTACACAATCTGGAATTTCGCGCGGCAACGAAAACGCTGCAGGAACTCGTCGCGAACAATTGTTTCAATGCCGGCATTGTCTTGCCGGCGAAAATCAGCGCTCACCATGGTGACGACTGCATCAGTCTCGGACTGCGAATCAACGGAGAATTGATCGAGCAAGGCCATCCATGGTGTTTTCCCGGCGGACCCGGCGGCTCCCTCGCATGGCTGGCAAACGAGCGGGCGAAGCACGCATTGCCGTTGCAAGCGGGCGATATCGTGCTTGCTGGTACGAATCTCGGTATCCATCGGGTGCATCCGGGCGACTCGATCGAAGTTCTGCTCAACGGTGAGGTCGCGGTGAGCAGCGAAATCGTTGCGTAGGAGCACGCGATCGCGGACCGGCGTGGCGGCGGCACGTAGCCGCCGCCCCCCGCGAGCCCGCCGTGCAGTGTTCGATGCGCAAGCTTGCATTGAACACTACAACGAGGTTTGCGTTCAGCCCTGCGCTTTTCGTGCTTCGAGCTTCTCGAAAACCTTGGTCCACGCACCCCCGGGGACATGCACATCCCCCGCGGTATACGGCAGCACGGGATCGGAAAACCAGAGCATCGCCATTTTCATACTGTCTTCGCGGCCGCCGTGGATAGCCGCGTACTCATCCGAATCCATCATGTCGAACCAGGTGCGACGATCCGGATAGTGGACGAGCAGCATATAGTCCCAATCTCCGCAACCGCCAAACACCAGTTCGTTAAATTTCCCGGCGTAAACCGGCTGCATCCCCACATCGCCCCAACCGGACATGACACCCATGACGTATTCGAGATACTTTTCGAGGTTCTCCGGTGTATCTTCTTTCAGCTTGAGCAAATTAAGGACGACGATTGGCCCGGAATCGAGCTCTTCATCGGTTTTGGGCCGCATAACGGGCAGCATCGGTTTCGCATTCACAGTCATGATGACTTCCTCCAGAGTTGGCCGCAGCCCCACGGCGCGCCTGACGGGCGGCGTAACACGGCGGTAGTTTTTGTAATGGAACCTCTAGCGGGTTCTTTAAGAACTGCAGCAGCGACGGTTAACGTACATAGCCATTGTGCTAATGGTCCGGGCTCCGGCAGCGTTACCCGGTGTCGCGCAGGAAACGGAGTAAATACCTGTTCACTTCGTCAGGTTGTTCCAGATGCACCCAGTGCGCCGCATCTTCGATGATCTCGAGGAATCTCAGATCCTCGAATGCCGCTTCGAATTGCGTGCGCCAGTCCGGAATAAATTGCGGCACGTCATCGTCAACCCCGCAAAGAAAAGCCGCGGGCTGGGAAAATTTCTTGTCCCTGAGTTGCGGGGTCAACTCGGCATGACGCAGCAGGTTGCGATACCAGTTGTTCGGGCCACGAAAGCCGCTGCGGCTGAATTGGGCCACGCAGTAGTCGAACATGTCGTCGCTGATACAGGCCGGCAGCTTGTCCGCCTTCGGCAGCGTATCAAGGAGTGGCGTATCGCGCGGGTACTCGAACTGCTTCATGAAGCTGTAAGGCGGCGATTCGGCCGACAAGCAGAAATAAATTTGCCGTAGCGTTACCGCAAGGTCCGCTTCGAGCGCGGGGTCCGCCACCGCGGGATCCTGCAGGTAACGCATGAACCAGAATTTTTCGTCGGCGCCGGGCGGGTCGATGATTTCCGGCCCCGGCCACCAGAACGGCACCGACAAGCCCATCACCGCGGTGCAGGTGTCTTCGTGCAGCAACGCAGTATTCCACGCAACGATGCAACCCCAGTCATGACCGATAAGCTGGAACGTCTCGTGGCCCAGCGCTTCGGCCAGGGCGGGAATGTCCCCTGTGAGTTTCAGGATATCGTAGGCCTCGATCGCTTCCGGCTTGCTGCTGCCACCGTAACCCCGTTGATCCGGCACCGCGACCCGGTATCCGGCCGCAACGCGAAAATCGATCTGCTTATGCCAAAATTGCCAGCCTTGCGGCCAGCCGTGGAGCAGAATCACAAGCGGTCCGTCGCCCTCGACAACGGTGCGCAGTACCACGTCATTTACCCTGACGTCCTGAAATTTCCGTTCGCTGAGCTTCATTTTGTTATCCGCTTGGATCCGTGATTGAACTGCGGCGACTCAATCGCTGTGTTGCATCGATCGCGGCGGGCGGCGGCCGAATCAGAATCCGCGCGCGCGTTTCCGCCTTATGCGCCAGCACGTCAACATTCGTGACCGGTAACGTCCGGCCCCCTGCCCGTAACACGGCGTTCTATTTGCACCGTCGCGATACCGATAAACAGCTTGTCCTTGCCCGCTGGCATGGCTTCCCGGCGATGCTGAAGTTTTATTACAACGCTAGTTGCAATTTAACCATGAATTCCATTTTCTGCAACAGTTGTTGTAAAAGCCCGGGAGCTCTCGCTTACAGCTGATTCCTTCCGAACATCAGTATTAGCAACCGGTCCGTGAACACATATCGCTGGACACACGTGCGCCATCTGAACGTGGCAGCGAGCTTTGCGCCTGGCCCGGGAACGGAACCCGCGCCCGCAGCAGTGGTAGAATCCGCGCCGGACAGCACCGGCGCCGTAAGCGGCCCGGGGGCGTGAGAGTATGCAGAGTCGAAACACCATTGATGAATCGAGGTTAACAACGAACCGATGGGCAGGGTTAAAGAGTTTGACGAGGATGTTGTTATCGACAAGGCGATACATGCGTTCCTGAAAGACAACTACAGTGCGACTTCCGTCGCCGCCCTCGAAGCCGCCACCGGCGTGGGGCGGAAAAGCCTCTACAACGCATTCGGCAACAAACCCGGGCTGTTGTTGCGGGCGATGGAGAAATTTTCCGCGGAATCCACGACAAGATTCATCGCACCGCTCGAACAGCCCGGGGCCGGCCGCGCGGCGATTGAACAGGTGGTGCAGACGATGGTGAACCAGATGACCTCGGAAAACGGCCGGGGCGGCTGCCTCCTGTGTGTTTCGGCGCAAAGTCCGGGCGGAAAATCCAAAGCTGCGACGGCACTCGTCGACGCCTACTTCGTGCGCGCTCGCGCCGGGTTTCTCAAATGCATCAAGCGCGGTATCGAAGACGGGGACATCAGCACCGATGACACGCCGGCGGCGCTCGCCGATTATTTAGTCGGTGTCCTCATGGGCATCAGTACGATGGCACGCGCCGGTTCATCGACGAAAGCGATCAGGCACTTCGCAAACGTCGCCCTGCATTCGCTCGGGTAGTCTGTGTCTGCCGGCGCGCGACGCCGGATAAGCGCGACCGTTCGACAGCCACTAACAGATTGGCGCTACGACCGCTGTCAGGATCCTGGCTCGAATAGCCTCGGTGGACTTCCCGCGCCGGGAGCGCCAGAAGTTACACGGCGGTATGTCGCAGCAAGACCATCGACGCAGCCGCTCCCAAGAACCGGCACGCCACCCCTTCCCGCTGCCCGACCCCGTAATCGACAACGGCGCCCGCGGGCGCCGTTGTCGGGCTACAGATTGACGCCCATTCAGCTGAGCGCGCGACGGCGCATTCCACTCAGGCCGAGCATCGCCGGGCCGAGCAACCACAACGCCGCCGGCACCGGTACTACCGTGGCGCCACTCGTTGCGAGCGTCTCGATGAACAAGGTTTCGCTAACCGGCCCGAATCCGAAGTCGTCGAAGAAGAAGCTGATCAGTATCGAATCGCTGATTGAGTCGAACTCACCCGCGCCGACACCCGCTGCCGTAAGCATTGCGGTTGCCCCGGGTTCGAATGTCGTGGACGCACTGATCAACGCCTGCGCGAAGCCATCGACATCGCTACCGAAGGCGTCGACCTCGAGCGTGTAGCTGATTTCGAACGTGACATTGCCGCTGCCTTCGAGTTCGTACCCGAGCTCCGCGAATGTCGTTGCACTCGACAGCGCGCTTCCTGGCGTAAAAATGCCGATGTCGGCGAATGACATGGACGACAAGCCATCGCCGAAGCCGGCATTTGTGGCGGTGCCCTCCCCGTATGGACCCGACTCGCTGGCGAACAACTCACCGTCGCTGAGTCCGTCCGGGATACCGGCGCTGGTCGTGCCGAGTGCGGTGAGAAAATCAGGGCCGGTGAACGTAACGGCGGCAGTGCCGCTGGTGGTGACGAAAATTCCGTCGAGTGTCGCGAGCGCTGTCGAAGACGCCGCCAGCGCAGTATTCGATACGGTTACCGTCGCAAGCAGGCATGTGCTCAGCGACAGGGTGCGGATAAAGGGGCTCATGGGTAAATTCTCCGTTCTGGTAGGTGTTGCGCGTTGCGTCATCCACGTTGCCGGTGGCGTAGCGTGGCGCGCGGACGGCGCGATTCAAAATTCCTTGGTTCGGGCGACTCGCAGCGCTCACGAATCGCTGCGCAATGGGCCCCGCCACTTCCCTGTTGGCGGGGCCCGCATGCATCGTGATAGCGCGACCGTGGTCCTACGGCGCCGGGTAGTCTCCCGGGATCTCGCTGTCGCTCAACTGCTCCACAACGTTGAAATCACGCTGCGAAGAACAAGCGCGAACCCAACGGTTCGTCTTGTCGTTGAACGTCATCCAGTCACTGCGCGGACCGACGCATTCCGGCGGCGCCACGTTCGTGAGATCAAATTCCCAGATAGCGTCACCGAAGCCGTCAGAATCGCGCACGCCGTCATTGTCGGCGTCACCGAGATCCGTGCTGGCCGGATGCTGAACCGCAATCGCGAACTTCGTGCCGTCAACCGGATGGAAAATCATCCCGGTGGCTTCCGACTGATTCACCTGGAGACTCAGGAAGTGGTCGATTGATTCCGCCACCCCGTCGTTGTCCGTATCACGCGCGAACCAGACATCGCCGCCGTCGGCACCGACGGTCGTGACGTTCGGAGAGTCCTCGATCACATAGATGTTACCGAGCGAATCGAGCGCGAGGTTGTCAGGCGAATTGAGGCCGGCGTTCGTCGGGGCGAAGCCGAGGTTCTTCGGCGTCGACGGACTCACGAACGTGCGCACTACCGGCCCTGCGGATGTTTCTTCCACCGAGTACACGGAGTTCTCCGATGTCGCGGTGAAATACAGCATTTCATTGCCACTGGCGGCAATTGCAATTGTGGTGTCTTCCGGCCGACCGTAAGGCGTACCGCCCACGTCATCAGCGGCTAAACGACCGGAAACACCGGGCCCACCGGCCGGTACGCGGGGATCAGTAACGCCGGGCAGCGGTGCGCCGGTGGCGTCCGTGATTGGTACCCAGGTGGCGTTCCCAGTGCGTGGCTGACCGGCGTTGGTCGCATGGTTCCAGTTTTCCGACGCATCACCGTTATAACCGTCAACGACGAGCACGTAGGTAACGGCACCGTCGTTATACTTGCCGGGGGTGGTGAATACGGCTTTGTAAATCGAACCCGTGTTGTTCTCGTCGATGAAATACAGCACATCATCGGGAGAGTTGATTGAGAACGACAGACCTTCCTGCGCCGTTAACGGCAGATTGTCGAGCACGCGCCAGTCGGCATTCGGGTTCGTATCGCAATCACCCGCGACGAGTTCGCTGCCGCCCGTAACGGGATCGGCCGGAGCCGCCGCCAACGGGTTGCAGATTTCGACGAGACGACCGGTACCGGCCCACTCTTCACCGGCGATAATCGTACCGTTAGGCGTCCAGCGTGAGGGATCGAAAGCACCGAAATCCGTATTCGCCGCGAAACCCGCTGCGCCGGTTTCATCGCCCTTCATCAGGATTTCGCTTGTGTCGGTTTGCGTGTCGTAGCGCGAAACACCGGCACCGAACGGGGTTTCGTGCGGAATAAAGAGGTATCGACCGGTGGGGTCGTAGGCCAGCATATCGAACATCGAAGACGTTTGATTCGCGGCGACACGAACGATCGACTGGCTCACGTCCGCCTCGATCTCTTCCATGCTGGTCAGGTTTACCCAAGTCACACCTGCCGGTGCGCTCCAGGGCGCATTGCGCTCGTCTACCGAGTCCGCTGGCTCGACGATTTCGGCTTTCGTTAAAGGTACGAAGAATGGTGCCGTACCGGCGCTCGCCGATTGCGCCATACCAAGCGCGACAGCAGCCGCCAGCGCACTTTTCGTAAACTTCCGCATTGTTCTTTCTCCCGGAATTCTCGTTTGTTTTAACTGTTTTAAACTGGATACCCTCGTCACTGACTCGATTCGAGGGCCGGAACAAATTCTGGGCATCTACTGTTGCAGGCTGGTAACGGAACTGTGGCGCTTGGGTGACGAGTTGGTGACTCATATATTGCATTCCGATGACAGCCGCAGCGCAGCGATCGCGCGCGACGGGTACCTGTGGTGTGGCTTGGGCGCAGGACGGCGGCAAGCGATGAGCAACCCGCCCTTCGATCGCCGTGGACGGGCAGGGACCGCATCGGGGTTTAACGCGAGCCGGTACCGTGCGCGCGCTACGCGCCAACCGCGGGGTGCTGGCTAGCGCGGGGTGCTCGATTGCTGCAACGGGGCATCGCCCCATTGCAGACGAATGTCCCACGGCGTGAACAGCTCCGGCGGCAACGTTGGCGCCGTCGCGTTATCGATATGATCATAAACGTTGACCGGCGCCGTCACCGTCGGATCGCGACCGTAAATGTAGTCCTGATCGTCGACGATCACCCGATACGCCTTGTTTAACTGTCTTGCGCGCGCTGGTGATGGCGTAATCAGATCGTAGACGCTGCCCGCTTTCGCGATCGCGGC
The DNA here is from genome assembly GCA_965216305.1 of Gammaproteobacteria bacterium. Taxonomy (GTDB): domain Bacteria; phylum Pseudomonadota; class Gammaproteobacteria; genus UBA11873. Next base: position 4,310,992 of record OZ244144.1, read on the forward strand.
ATAATCCACCTCGCCACTGTCGGTGAACCAGCGCGCGGCCATTTCCGGATTGGAACGAAACTCGCCACCGCCGCCGACGCGCTCGAGATAAGTGAGGATCTCGCCGCGCGTTTCGCCCATGTTTGGCACGTCGGACATGGCGCGCAGATCGATGTAGCCCCAGCCGGCCGCGCCATCAACTTTCCGCGGAAAACTGAACGTCTTGTCGATCGTTGCGCCAACCGTGGCATGGCACCCCATGCAGAACAGGTTCTCTTCGTAAGCGGCCGTTCGCAATTCACCATCGCGCCCTTCGATAAAACCGCTCAAAGACCAGCCAAAGCCGTTATCGAGACCCCAGTCGCCGACGATCGTGTAGTTGGGCAACTGACCCGCCTCCTTCGCGTAGGCTTCCAGTTGATACGACCGCCCGTACACCTCCTTGAGTTGCGCCCGCCATTTTTTCATGTAACGGACTTCTTTCATTCGCCTCGAGACGCCGATCTCACCGGATGGCGTAACGCCAACGTAGCGCACCGTATGCAGGAACTCGGTGCCTTGTGGATACAGGTAACTGTCGATGAATTGTCCGGCGGCCTGACCAACGTAATCCGCAATGGCGCTGACCCGGGTGGCGACCCCGAGCGTGCCGTCGCCGTCGAGATCCGCGCCCACTTTCGCTTCGGCGATAGGCAGCGCCGAGATCGCCGCGTAGCCCTTTACCCGGGCTTCCACGATTGCGAGGTTTGCTTTGTAGATATCGCGAGAATAGTTGCCCTTCAGGTCGGTTCTGAAAGGTTTCGGAAGGCGGATCATCACATCATCGGTGGAGCCGTTCGTCGGCCAGAATGTGCTGGGCAATGGCTTGTAGTTGAAGGCAACCCAGTGGCTGCCATCCTTTGCGAAACCTTCGGCATCAAACGCGTCCTTGCCGAGGTGCAGGTTCACCAGATCGGGTATCCATCCTCTGAACCCCGCGGCTTTCAGGCGTGCAGCGAGCGTGCTGTAGTTATCGGTGTTAATCCAGCGGTCAATTTCTTCATCGCTGATCTGCGCCACCCGCTCGCTGCGATCTTCAAACAGATTACGCCAGTGATTCGTCATGCCGACGTCGCTGAAACTGTATTCGAGCTGCAGATCGCCGTCGGCCATTTTGTTTTCGCGATCCGGTATCGGATTCTGATGGCAGACGTAACAGGGGTTGAACTGTCCTGCTGTTTTTGTGTAGCACTGCGGCGGGATCACGGCTTCGGCGTTGAACACCGGCAGGTTGCGCGGTAAGTCCGGCAACGGCTGGCTGACAACATCGCGTTGTGCGCGCAAGCTCGCCAGCACCTGTTCATGCAGCGCCTCGGGTTCGCCCTGTCCGGCCTGAAGTTCAAAGCCTTGATAGACGCAAGGGCCGGCCAGTCCGATGACCAGGGCTAGTACGGTGGACTTCCTCAACATGCTCGGGGGTTCCTCAGGCGGCAAAATGTTCCGGTTTCCAGCGCCAGCTATCCGCGTTGATGCGCTTTAAGGCATCAACCACGCCGATGCCGCTGCTACAGTGGCGAGCGGTTGCCGCGCGCAGCTGCTCCCACGTTCTGCGCTCCTGCGCGGTGGCGACATCAAGCTTCGCGTGTGGCACTTTTTGCCCGACCAGCAGCGTGTAGTAGCCGTCGAGCCGAAACCTGCAAACGGGATCCTCCAGCGTCAGGCGCCACAGCTGGCTGGGGCCGTTTGCGCGATAGAAATCAACGATGCGTTCAGCGCCGCGCAGATCGACGTGGGCGCGACATTCCCGCCAGAACGGCGTATCGAGACGATTATTGAAGCGATAGTGCACGGCGAGAAAGTCGGCGATCGTGTCCCAGCTGCGGGCGTTATAGCGATTGAACTCAGCCCGCACGGCGGCGTTTATGCTGCCGCCGCTGGCGGCCAGGGATTCAGCCAGTGCGCGCGCCGAGGAGCAGATCACGGCGATCGCGGTTGCTTCGAGCGGTTCGACGAAACCCGCGGAGTTACCGATCGCGATAACGTTCCCCACCCAGGCTCGCTGGAACCGTCCGCTGCGGAAACGCACAAACGCGGTATCGGTCACGGCGGGATTCTTCCGGCGGAACTCGGCTTGCGCATTCGCGTCGCTGATAAATTCCGACGCGTAAACGTAGCCGCGGTTGATCCGATCTTCGTGTTCGATCTGCCAGCACCAGCCGGCGTCCATGGTTTCACTCGTCGTATACGGATGCAGCGGCTCGTCACCTCGCGCCCATCCTCCAATTACCGCACGGTCGCAGTACAGGCTGTCGCGGAAACTTGAAAAAGGCTCGGCGAGTTCTTTTCCCAGCAGCAACGACGCGAATCCGGAGCAATCCACGAAGACGTCCGCCTCCACGCGGTGCCCGGACTCGAGCTCCAGGGAGTTTACGCGTTCACCATCACGCGTCACGCCGGTGACGAGATCGTCAATGATGGTGATCCCGCGTTCGATTGCGCACGCTTCCAGGAACGCAGCGAAGCTTCGGTTATCCAGGTGGTAACCGAAATCGTCGCCGATGAGCAACTCGCCCGTGTTGTCGACGAGAAATGCAAAATCGTTGCGCATCAAAGCCGAGGCAACGCAGTGATTCTCCATTTCCTCGAAGCAGTAGTACCCGGTGGGGCGCGGCAGATCCGGGTGAGGATAGACGGTGTCGAGTTGCGGCGAGAACGTGTAGTTGAAATCCTCACGCTCGCCCCACTTGAAGCGGATCCCCAGCTTCGGCGTCGGGCGAACATCGGTAAAAAATCGTGCGGGGTCGATAGACAAATAATCGTGAAGAAAACCGGGTAACTGCCTCAGGCTGCCTTCGCCGACACCAATCACGCCGAGCGTGGATGACTGGACAACCCGGATTGATGCCAGCGGTAGGCATCGGCGCAAGGTCAAAGCGGTGAGGAAGCCGGCGGTGCCACCACCGAGGACGATGATTTCCGGTTGATTGGACGAGGTGTTCATCAGTTTTCGTTCGCACGCGGCAGGCTCAAAGCGCCGCGCCGCAAATTTTCCCGAGCGCCGTACAAGCACGGCAGTGCAGGATTTATAGCCACGGCGTATGACATCGACGTGACATCACAACGCGAGTCGCGCATGGATTGAGCACCCGGGTGAGGAGCAGGGAATCGTCGGTGCGGCTTGGTCGCTCATGGCTGACGGGAACGCGCACCGCCGCGAACGACCGGGCGCAATTGGTTCGCATGAACCCCGCCGGCGGCGACGGACGATGGACGCTGCAGCCGGCGCCGACTTGCGCGCGGTAACGCGCGGTGTGCTGCGTGGCATCACCGGCTGTACGCCCACGCCGACACGCATCAACGCGAGTATTTCAGGGTGACATGCGGGCGAGTCCGGTGCTGCCGATACGCGCGGAGGCGTCTTTCGAGGGGGTGCGTGCTGCGCGCCGGAATCCATGCAGCAGCAGCGACCGGCGACAGGGAACTGTTGCTATCCCTGCTCGCTCAGCGTCCCGCGCCGGGACCGGACACTCGCGGCGATTCGTCTACGGAGGCGTGGGGACTGTTGCCCGTCGCGCCAAGCCGCGGTTCGCGGCATACGCGCCCGGACGACGGACCACCGCCCGTTCCCGCATCGGTGGCGCCGGCATGGCATCAATTGTGCATTTCAACGCAGGGAGGCAATTCTCAAAGGAGTAATCAGTCAATGGACAACGTTACACATACCCGCGAAATGCAGGGCAAGCCACGCGACATTCTGCGCCAGCTCCCCGCTGCGCTCGGCGGACGTTCGTGCACGGTGATCGATGATTCCCGGGTGCTTGTCGCAGAAGATGACAACAAACACATCAAGCTCGACATCGAGCCGCGCGACGAAAAGCACCTCGGTTCCCTCGATCTCCCGATGCTGCAACTGCGTTTCCGGTTCGAGGGTTATCGCGACGATGAGGTGGAAGATATTCTCGAAAGTTTCGATGTCGCCACGATGCGCATGGGCGGACCGTGATCGACAGCATTGCCTGGCGTGCGCGCCGCCGCTTGCATGGTCGGCGCCGGAGCCAGGCAGCGGAACTCGCCGGCGCACGCGATGGCGCGGACCTGTCTTTAAAGTACGCCCGCAATCACCGCAACCGGGTCTGAAACGCCACTAGTCCTCGAGTTCCGCGTCCTCGAGTTCGGCTTCTTTACGGTGCTGAAAATCCTCGAACTCGAACTGGTCCACAGAACCATTGTGATTCGTATCCATTGCTTTGAACTTCGCCTCGAGAAAAACGCGCTGCTCGGCGCGTTCAGCGGCGGTGAACTCTCCGTTCCCGTCCGTGTCCAGATCGCTGAACGTCAGCGCTGCGACTTCGGCCGGATCGGTGGCCGGCAGCGCCGGCACGTCCCTGTCGTGGTTGACGTCCGGTTCTCCCAGCGGTTCGGGTAAGGTGGTCGCGCGATCAGCCGCCTCGTCCGCGCGCACGCCTGCGGAATCGCGGTCACGTTGTTGCTCGTTTGTTGTCGCATTCGGTTCGATGGGACGGTAGCTGCTGTCCGATGGGTTGAATACCGCCGGTCCGTCACTACTCTGGTTCGCCGGGTTGGCCCCGTCATCGGTTCCGGCCGCGTTAAGCTGGGCCTCGGCGGACCAGAAACATAACACCAGAGCGCCCGCGGCAATCCGGCTCGCAGATTTCCTGAATGTCATCATCGGATCCCTCCTGGATTTCAGCTGTTCCAATGTGTCGTCGGCATTACCGCCTTGCCCGGCACGGCAAGCGCGTATGCTCGCAGGCTGCCGCAGCGTCGTCGCACCGTGGCTGGTTAATGCCGAATGCCGCGCCGCGGCATTCGCGCACGTCGCGTAAACGTCCGCTAGCAACGCTGACACCACGCGTCGACTTCTCTCTCGGCTTCTTCGCGTGATTTCCCGTAACGCGTCTGAATTTTTCCGGCGAGTTCTTGTCGTCGGCCGGCAACGGCGTCAAGATCGTCGTCAGTCAGTTCGCCCCACTGCTGCCTCGCCTTGCCTTTGAATTCCTTCCATCGGCCTTCTACTTGATCCCAGTTCATACGTAACTCCTTTTAACTTAACGTTGTTCGGGCTCCCGCATTCGGGTCCCGCTTGCCATGGCGCATCTGCGCGCATACGAGAACCTCAAGCAAGGCTTGTGCCAGAGCCATCGAAACGCCGGGTTAGCGCAATACGCGCTGGCACCCGCAATGTCCGCATGCAATGCGTCGTCCTGCGATGCCCGCCCTGGCGCGAACGGTGTAAGGCTTACATCAGCCCGGCGCGTATCGGCATCCGCCGGCGCCTGGCGCATCGGCGATCACCTCGCGCCATCTTGTTCGCCGCTGATTGCTCCAGGCAGCGCGATACCGCACCGCACGCATCGGCGCTCCCACCCACAGGAACGATCGCGCTGGCACAAGGTTTGCTTTGCTCTTCCTGTGGCCGCCGGTTGTTGCAAGCGATCAAACCAGGCACGGGTCGGCGGTGAGGAACGCAACGGGGGACTGAATGAATGACGCTGTTCGAATTCGACTGGATCCAGATCCGATCACACCTGATCCTGCTTGGCATCGCCTACACGCTGGCGCTTCCGATAGCACTGGATCGCGAGCGTCACGCGCGCTCGGCGGGGCTGCGGACATTTCCGCTCGTCGCCCTGGCAAGTTGCGGCTTCATGCTCGTCGGCATCGAAGCGTTCTCCACTGAGTCCGCCCACGCGCGCGTGCTTCAGGGGGTGATTTCCGGCATGGGGTTCATCTGCGGGGGCGCCATCCTGAAAGGTAATGCGGTGGTCACCGGTACGGCGACAGCAGCCGGATTGTGGACGACGGGTGCGATTGGTGTCGCGGTAGCCTGGCAACGGCTTGAAATTGCGCTCGTACTGTCACTGTTCACGTTTGTGACATTGACGCTGGTACCGACAATAGCGAAACCGATGCTGAACGACAAACCGGCGGACGACGAAGAGTCTTCACAGCTGGACTAGGTTGGGGCACGCAAACGCCGGCTCGTGCAGCCTCGCTCGGAGGGTACCGGATCGGAATGCCGTTGCCGTTCGTTAGATCGGGTGGGCGGCCGGTATCAGCGTCACGAACAGGTCCCGACCGGAGCGGGACGCAGCATTGCACCGCCCTGAACCGCGGCGACGGCGCGTGTGCCGGCGCCGCCGGGAAGTAACCTCAAGGGCGACGGCAAAACAGCGACAGCCAGACGCCATTGCCCGCCCCCGGGACCTCAGGCCTGCATGTTGCTGACGAATCGTGTCGCTTCATCGATGGCGCGCTCCATCTCACGAATCAGGCGTGCAGTCGCCCGTTCGATCGAGTCGAGCTCCGCCTCAAGCGCACTGATCGCGCGTGCATTCAGGTTGTGGCGCAGAAACAGTACCTGGTCTTTGAACAGGCGCAGCGCGGGATCGAGCGTCTGCTCGGCATCACGCATTGTTGTGATCAGACGGGCATAATCGGCGCGCGTTTGCCGCAGTAAGCTTTTACTGCGCGCACTCAACGTGGCGTCCGTGTATTCACCAACCTCGCGTTCCCATTCGGCAAAGAGATCTTCGGCAACGGACTCCACGGCATCCACGCGTCGCTTTACGGTTTCCGCACTTGTTACGGATTCCTCGTATTCATTGTTTAGTCGATCGTAGATCGTTTCCAGATCACCGCCATTGATCGCAATCACCGTTCGGTACTGTTCGAGCGCCGACTGAAACTGTTCTTTCGCCTCATTCTGCGCCTGTTTCGTATCGTCGATTCGGTCAGTGAGGATGTCCCGCTTCTCGACGCCGAACTTCTCCATCGCGGTGTAGTAGGTCCGCGCGCAGCCGCTTGTCACGAGCGCAAGCGCAAGCAGCGCGATGGCGGCGGCAGCAGTTCTCGATCCGCATGCGCCGCGCACGCGCTTCAGCGCAGCCGGTGTAAACCTAGAGATTGTTCAGCTCCTTCGATTTCTCGTGATCGAATTCCGCCACGAGATCGGTTTTCTGCTTTGCGTCAAGCACCTTGCCGCCGAGTTGAAAAACCTCGAGTTCTTCTTCTTCCATATGATGGACGACTTCTTCCTGCAGGGTTTCAAACTTGCGCACCCAGTTCGGATTGCTGCGGTCCATCTCCCCGAGTTCATCAAGCAGATCATCCATCGTCTTGTGTTCGGCGATGCTGTGACGCGCCTTGCCCTGAGTCAGATCAGCGGCGAGCAGGGCAGCGTAGAAAACCTTCTCCTCGGCATTTGCATGGCTACGCAGTTCGGCGCGTACTTTCGCAAAGAGTTCGTCACGGCCTTCGCTTGCACCGTGCGTTTTCGCGCATAAGTCGATTAGCGTCCGGTGTTTGTCATGGTCTTCGCGCAAGCGCTCGAATATCGTCGTCATGGTTTAGCCCTACTGAACAGAAATGGATGATTGAGGGGAAGTGCATTCACCTTTCGTGCCAAGCCCTCGTTCGGGAGCAGCGCGCGATCGCGGTTCAAGGGCCGTGAAGCGAAAACGCGCTGATCCACCACCGCGGTAGTGTTTCAGACACTCGATAGTGCGATCAGATTGAACCCGGTGACGCGGGCTCCGGCCGGGTGACTGCGATTGGCGGTCACTTTGTTTTGCAAGAATGTTCCGCTTGCTTGCACGGATTACAAGCGCCCGTCGCCAGGCGGGCTGTGCGGTCTATCGTGGCGTTTCGCCGCGCGCGTGAAGATTCCCTTACAGGCGCGGCGTCATACCCGGTATCGCTCTTTGGCATAACTATTGCTGGCTGAAACGTGTCGGTGCCCGAAATGAATTCGGGCACGCCATCCATCTGGACAGTGTCACATTGACAAGGAGAACAGAACCATGAAAAAGGCTCTAACAGTCGCAATCAGCCTCGCGTTGTCGGCCCCCGTGTACGCCGGCGATCTCGCGAGTAAAACCATGGACAAAACGAACAGCGCCCTGAGTTCAATCTCCGGCGCTGCGCGCGATAAGATCGAGGGTCTACCCGCTTACGACAGTAACGGTGAGAAATTCGGCGACGTCGACCGTATCGTCACCAGCAGCAACGAACGCCTCGTTGTGATCGGCATTGACGGCGCGCTCGGCGACGGTGCGAAAGAAATCGCCGTGCCGTTCAGCGCACTCTCATTGTCGGCAAACAATTCCCGTCTCGTCGTGAACCAGACGGCGGCTGAATTGCGTACGCGACCGGACGTCGATCCGGGTGATTTCCACCAGGCCGATCGCGATGACCGCTCGCACGCCGTCGATACGAAGCTCGCACTGCGGGCCGGCGATGAACAATCGCAGGGTCTGGAAGGCATGGACGTCATCGGGTCGAACGGTGAACAGATCGGCGATATCGATCGCATCGTTATCAAGGACGGCACCGAAACCGCGGTCATCGGCATTGATGGCTTCATCGGTGCAAACGCGAAAGAAGTAGCCGTACCGCTGGCGAAACTCACGCGCGCCGCTGACGAAGACAAAATGTACCTGAACTACACGCAGGAACAGCTGAAAGCGCTGCCGGATGTTGATCCCGGCGATTTCGCGAACGTCGACACCGATCAGCTTGACCCGACGTCCGCGCGAATCGCACACGGCAAGAACGTCGTGTCGGAGACTTCCGAATGGGCGGAACTGGAAGGCAAGGACGTTTACAGTTCCTCGGGTGAGAAAGTCGGTGATGTCGACCGCGTCGTGATGAAAGCGGGCGAACAATCGGTGATCATCGGCATCGACGGCTTGCTGGGCGACGGCGCCAAGGAAGTTGCCGTGCCGTTGTCGAAAATCCGCTCTTCTGCCACTGACGATCGCGTTGTGGTTGAGTACTCGGAAAGCGAGCTCAAGGCATTGCCGGACGTCGACCCGGGCGACTTCGTCTCGCTGCGAACCCGGTAATACTCAGCGACAACCAGGCCCCCGACCGCTGATCCCGCTTGGCGGTAGTCGCGGCGGCTGTGGGGACGCCACCGAGAACGGCGCACGACATATTCGTGCGCCGTTTTTTTGTGGCCGGCCGGTTTTGGTCTGCGGTACTTTTTTCCCTTGCGCCTGTAATTTTTACAGCTCGCAATGCCGGTTCGCCGAACTCCCTCGCAGCGATTCCCGCCGCGGTCCGGATCCGTGCGCTCACGCTTCCCTGGCACGCATCGTGCAACACCTGAGGCAGCAGTAGCCGGGGCCAGCGCGCGGGCACGGGGTATTTGACAGGCTTCTGTCCGCATCCCGAAATCCGCCGCCGGTGATCGGTACGAGCTGAGAATTGCAACGCATCAAGGAGACGATCATGCACCCGACGGCAACCTCTTTCAGCGCAATACTCTTCGCCCTGGCTTTGAGTGCCTGCGGCACCACCACCGGGGATCGTGCGCTGTCGGGCGCCGGACTCGGTGCCGCAGCAGGGACCGCCGGCGCTGCCGCTTCCGGGGCATCTCTTGGTACGGGCGCCGCAATCGGCGCCGCCGCGGGCGCTGCTGCCGGTGCACTTACCGATGAAGACGATGTCGACCTCGGCAAACCCGCGTGGAAATAAACGCACTGACAACACAGCGTTAACCACGCCCGGATTATTGATTGCTCCCGGGACGTTGCGGCCGCGATGCCGCTCAGCCCGGACCGCTGCAACGAAGCCTTCGCCGGCCTCGCCGCGGCGTAGGACGAGACGGCGCTCGAACAAGGATGTCGAGCGGGCGGCGGGCAGCTTGCCCGCACGCCCTTAAAACGGACTTTTCCCCAACCGCGATGGCGGCAGCGAACGGGTGACTCTTCAGCGAGGCTGTCCCCCAGCGAGCCCCCGCTGCCGTCGTCGCGCTTGGGACATTCTCACCCCACGATGCAGACAGTCGTCACGGCACACCCACGGTTTCTTACTCTCCATGCTGATAACAGCGACCGCGCGCTGGCGTCGTAAACCGATGATCGGCGATCACCCATGAGCTGTGGGCGCGGGCATAGCGCGTGACTGTCGCCCTCCGCGCGGAAAGGCGCCAACCGCAAGCGCGCGGCGGAACGCCGGCGCACCGCGGCGGACACTTAATGTTGCGGCGTCAACCGCCAAATCGTATTACCCACGTCATCGGCGACAAGCACGGCACCGAGCGTATCCACAATCACCCCGACCGGGCGACCGTGGGCGTCGCCCGAATCATTGACGAAGCCGCTCAGGACATCGACCGCCTCACCGCTGGGTTTGCCCGCTTCGAATGGCACGAATATTACTTTGTAACCGCTCAACGGGGTGCGATTCCACGAACCATGCTGACCCACGAACGCGCCACCGCGCCACGCGTCGGGGAGCAGTTCGGCATCGTAGAACGCGAGACCAAGCGACGCCGTATGCGGACCGAGCGCGTAGTCCGGCCGCCGTGCCCGGGCGACGAGATCGGGACGCTGCGGGACAACCCTCGTGTCAACATGGTTGCCGTAATAGCTGTACGGCCAACCGAAGAAATCATTCTCACGCACCGCTGTCATGTAATCCGGTACGAGATCACCACCGAGTTCATCGCGTTCGTTCACCGTCGTCCACAACTCACCGGACGCCGGATGCCAGGCGAGTCCGTTCGGATTGCGCAGGCCGGAGGCGAACACACGCGTTGCGCCGCTGCTGCGGTCGATTTCGAGAATCGCGGCGCGGTTTGCCTCTTTGTCCATCCCGTTTTCGGCGACGTTGCTGTTAGAACCCACTGTTACATACAACTTCTGTCCCTCGCGATCCGCGATGATATTTTTCGTCCAGTGGTGATTGAGTTCGCCCGCGGGTAACGACGCCACGAGTTCGCCGGGCCCGGACAGCGAGGTCGCGCCTTCGGTGTAGTCGAAACGCAAGACGGCATCCGTGTTGGCGACATAGAAATCGCGGCCGACGAGCACCATGCCGAACGGCGAATTCAGATCCTCGAGAAAAACCGCTTGCATGTCCGCGCGGCCATCGCCGTCGCTGTCGCGGAGCAGTGTGATCCGGTTCGGGCTCGGTACGGCAGCGCCGGCGCGCTTCATCACCAGACCCATCACCCAGGCACGAATGCCGTCGAAGCCACCGGAGCCGGACGGCGCATTGGTCTCGGCCACGAGAACGTCGCCGTTCGGCAAACAATACAGCCAGCGCGGGTGTTCAAGGCCTTGCGCGAATGCGTTCACCCGCAGACCATTCGCGGCGCGCGGTTGCTCGTCGCCGTCCCAGCGCTCGGCCGGCGCGATATCCACGGTCGGCACCAGCGGCTGCTCTGGCGCCGGCAGGGCGGGATCGGCGCCCATACCCGCGCTCACCGGCAATTGTGCTGTGTTATTGCAGCCGCCCAGCAACAATGCGACGAGCAGCATGAATGCGAGTGGATGCGACCGCTGCATCCGGTTGGTCAATGGTTCCTTCATCTTCCTTCACCTCGGTGTGTACGAACGTCTCCAGGCGGTACACGCGACCGTTCGCGCGTGACCTTCGACGACACAGGGCTGCAATAGTCGTTCCAGAACGCCACAGCACGGGCTGGCCTCACCAATCGTAATCGTCGCCACATCCTCTGGCACACCGGAACGACGGGCACAACCACGCCGCTAGTCCGAAGTCGGAATCGTCCTGACACACGCTTGGGGGAATCGGTGGCGGCGCCGCGCGGTTTGCCAAGGCTGGCACGATGATTGCTGCAACCTGAACTGATTACCCAGCAGCAATGTTGTGAAATGTGAGAACAGCCATCATGAATACCGGAATCCCCCGCAATGCCTACATCCTCGTCGCCGACGGCACGCGCGCAGTCGCATTCGAGAATATTGCCGAGCAGCGCGATCTGGAATTGCGCAAACTGAAAATTCTTCTGCCTGAGAACCTGCTGGACGACGGGCCCGCAGGCAAGCGACCGCCGGAAGAGGATCAGCGCGCTACCGATGAAGCCACGTTCGCGAAGCAACTGGCCGAACATCTGAACGGCATCACGTTGAATAATGATTTCCGCCATCTCGTACTCGTCGCCGATCCGCAAACACTGGGGCAGATCCGCCCGAGCCTGCACAGCGCTACCGAGATGCGAATCGTGCGCAGCGTGAACAAAACGCTGACGAATTCAACGGTCTGCGACATCGAAAGAGCGTTAGCTTGAGGGGGCCAATGGATACCCGGGAGAAAAAACCGCTTGCGTGTCCGCGGCGTGCACGCATGACGATCGGGCCGGTGCATGAAGATCCGCTCGATCATCGCTGGCTGATTGCCGACCTGAGCGATTGTCTGTACAAGCAGTTGCGGATGATCGCGATGGACCAGTCCATGCGCACCCCACCCCCTGCCGGCGCCTTGCACTGACCAGCCGCAGCGAGACGCCGGCTACAGCGGCTGCCGGGCACCGGCTTGTCGCGCCCGCAACTCGCACCGAGTGGCGCGACGGACGCCGATGGTGCCGTCGTCAGCACAGTTCGTTCGGTCCGCAACCGCTTGCTTGCGCTGCCGGCGAAGCCCTCATGCAGAACGTGCCGCTCGTGGCCGTTGCAGATAGTCAGCCCGGTGTTCGGCGCCCGCCACCGATCGTTAGCGCAAGATCCTGATATTGCAGTAAGCCTTTGCCGCAGACGATCGTTCCGCTGCGCACAGACCAGGTGCTGCCAGGTGGCGCAGGCGAGGGCTTGCGCACGCTGCTCGAGGCTGCCGGGATTCACGTTCGGCTGTGCAAGCCACCCGTGCGCTATAGAGCTGAAAGCACGAATCTCGTTCAGGCCGTGGGCTCACTCCATGGTTTTCTGTTCGCGCTGCGTGAACTCACGGCGTTGCGCCGCCGCGCGGACCAGACTCACAGGCGCGGCGCGTCCGAGCTGCGGTTTACCTTGCCGGGGATCGGGCTATCGCAAGGCAATCCACCGGAACTCGCCGGTCGGAATATCGCCGCGCAACGACCGGGATCGCTCAGGAGTCAACCCGAAAATCCCGGTGGAAAGCGACCTCGTAGGTTTCATCGCTGCCATCGGGTCGAATGTCCAGTTTGAAATCCAGGCGCGTAACATTATCCATTTCGACGGTGCCGAAATACGTCGTGCTTGCGTTCGCAACTGCCGCACGCATCGGGATCGATTCCAGTTGTGCATTCGCGTTCGCGACTTTCGCGTCAATCGAAGCGGCCACTGGTTTCGCGGTCACGCCTGCCTGCGCCGGATACACCGAAACATTAAGCAAATAGACATCGTGCGATCGCTCAACACCATGCTCAGCGGCTGCGTCTTGCGGCAGATGCGTGCCGCGGGTGACATTGAAGCGGGCAACGTAGTCGCCGATCTCGGCGCTGCCGCCGCTGGCATTGGTCACCGGATCGGTGTCGTTTCCGCAGCCGGCAACGAGCAGCATCAGCAGTGCCAATACCCACGGTCGCGCCGTCCTGACAGCCGGAGTTCCGCCCGCGCGCCGGGTCGGCATGGCTTGCGGTAATGCATTTATCCAAGGTTGCGTCATTGCGTGATTCCCGGGCGGTTCCTGTTTCACCCGTCTCCATTCGGTCTCATAGCAGAGGCAGCAAACACTGTGCCAGGCAAGCGCATCCGCGGCGCGGGTGGAAGTTGCGCCAGCCGGGATGATCACGCGGTACTTGTTGCACGTTGTTGTAAGAAGTACAAATGGCGGCGACCGGATCCGCGCGCCACACCACCACCGGCGCGACTCGCGGTGCACCCGGCGAGCCATGGGGTAACTGGCCCGTTAATTGCTCGGATCCCATCGAACCCCTTGCGCCGCCTGCCGTACCGCTACCGGCACGCCGACGCATTCGCTCAGACAACCTTACGGAGACCACGTTCATGGCTCACAGCGCAGGCACCCACAACAAACTCGTCGGCTACATCTTCTGGATCTTCGGATTCATGGGTGCGCACCGCTTCTATTACGGCCGCCCGGTGAGCGGAACCTTGTATTTCTTTACGCTCGGGCTGCTGTTCGTCGGCTGGATCGTCGACTTGTTTCTGATCCCCGGAATGGAACGCGCGGCGGAACGGAATTACGTCGACGGCCCGAAGGATTACACCCTGAGCTGGATTTTGCTGACGTTTCTCGGTGTCTTCGGTATTCATCGCATGTATCTCGGCAAGTGGTTGACGGGCATCGTGTGGGCGCTCACCGGTGGCTTGTTCCTGCTGGGCTATTTGTACGATCTGTGGACCCTCAACGACCAGATCGACAGCGTCAATCGTGAGCACCCCGGCCATGGCGGAGTTATCGACCGCACTGGGGCGGCACGCATCGGGAACAATCTGCCGCGCGCTTGAGCGTTTTTTTTACTTACGTCGCGCTGGCCCGCCGCGATGGCGGCGGCGCGGTGCGCCGGTGAACCGCCTGATGTTACGAATGCCACCGGATTGAACCGGTGGTCGTGCGTGCGACAGACGGTCAAGACGATCAGCGTGCTATCCCTTCGATATGAACCCACCCAGTGACATGCGCGGCTCCAGGCTGCGCACACTACTCTCGCCGTTCGAGTCTTTCATCCGCGATACGAGTATCGCCAGCCTGCTGCTGTTCGCCTGCGTTATCGTCGCACTGATCATTGCGAACTCCCCGCTCGCCGAATCGTTCGAACATTTACTGAAGACGAAAGCGTCGATATTCGTCGGCGAGTACGGGATCCACGGCTCGCTGCATCACTGGGTTAACGACGGCCTCATGGTCGTGTTTTTTTTCCTGCTCGGTCTTGAGATCAAACGTGAAGTGCTCGTCGGCGATCTGAAAGATCCTCGCCGCGCAGTGCCCGTTGCCGCCGCCGCGCTTGGCGGCATGCTCGTCCCCGCGGCGATCTATCTCGCCTGCAACGTTGGTGGCGAGCAGACCCATGGCTGGGGAATTCCCATGGCGACGGACGCGGCATTCGCGCTCGGCGTTCTCGCCTTGCTCGGCCGTAACGCGGTTCCGGGTCTCGCGGCCTTCCTTACCGCGCTCGCCATCGTCGACGACATGGGCGCGGTCACCGTCATCGCTTTGTTCTACTCCGAGAATATTTCGCTCGTCGCGCTCGTGTTCGGCGCCGTGATACTCGGCGGACTGGCCGCCTTGAACATCTTCGGTGTGCGTCATCCGGGGTTTTACCTTGTGGGTGCGATCGCGTTGTGGATCGCGATGCTGGGTTCCGGTGTCCACACCACCACGGCGGGGATTCTGGCCGCGCTCGCGGTGCCGGCGCGCCCGCGCAAAGTCGGCCACTGGCTCGCGCACCGGACCCGCCGCTTGAGCGATGCGTTCGAGGAAATGGAAGAACGCCGCGCCGCGGGGCTCTCGATCCTCGCCGACAAGGAGCAGCACGCCATCATCGAGCGGCTCGAGTCGGCAGCGGAACAGGCTTCAACGCCGCTGCAGCGCTGGGAACGAGTGCTGGAACGCCCCATCGCGCTGTTCGTGCTGCCGCTGTTTGCGCTGATGAATGCCGGTGTCGCACTGAATGCGGCGACCATCCCGCGCGTGTGGTCGGAACCAGTGGGGCTTGGCATTCTGCTCGGCCTCGTCGCGGGCAAGGTCATCGGGATTACGGCCGGTACGTGGCTCGTCATCCGGCTCGGTCTCGGACGCTTGCCCGCCGCGATGAATCTGCGCCATGTCGTTGGCGTTGGACTGCTCGGCGGCATCGGGTTCACGATGTCCATCTTCATCGCCGGTCTTGGACTTGCCGCAGGCAGTGCGGCGCTGGAGACCGCGAAGCTCGCGATCCTCTCCGCTTCACTCATCGCCGGGGTCAGCGGCTATCTGTGGTTGAAGTTTGCCTGCACGCCGAGAGCGGCAAACTGATCGGTGAAGAACCGCGCAGGGGTTCGCGGGCAAGCATGCTGCACGGATCCCGCGCCCGCCAAAGCCCACCGACGTGCCCGCGCGTCGTTTCAGGCGTCGCTTGCCAGCAGTGAAGACAGCGCGAAGAAACCGCCAAACCCGGCGGCGAAAACGCCGCTGGAAACCCAGCCTCGCGGGCGCGATGCGTCACCTTCGGGAATGATGTCCTCCAGCGTGGCCGACAAATACCGCGGCGCCAAATGTAAACGCAGCGACAACCGCGAGCGCGGACAAGGCGTCGACAATCCGCGGCATCAACTCAATGCTGGCGAGCGCGATGGCGATGCCGGCAGCGCCATGCAGCGTGGCGCCGACCACCCAACGCGGCGGTTTGACGAACCCGGCGAACGACGCGCCGAGCAAATCACCAAACGCGGGTAACACGGCACAGCCGATGACGATGAGGAATTCGTTCATGCCGGCGTCAACGCTTAGCCCCGCGTAGCGCGGTAGCTAACTACTGACACGGCGTAAGCAGTGCAATAGCGCTGGCGGCCCAGAGGATACCCGCGAGCGCGAGGCCGGCAAGGCCGCGCATGAGGCCGCGCAAGAACGTCGCCACAGCGTCGGGATACTGATCACTGCGCAGAACGCGTGCAAAATAAACCGGCCGGAGCAGAATCCAGGCGATTAATCCGCCGCACGCCGCTGTGGCTATTACAACGAATACCGGTACGCCCGTAATCGCGCTTGCCGGTGCAACGTGCGGGGCGCACCAGATTTCATGGCCAACGTACACGAGCGCGAGGTGGAGCGACCACAGCAACGGCCCACTCAGAACATAGATGACCGTACCGAACGTGGAGCCCGGCGGCGTGCGTGCCTCGGATTCCTGCGCGTGCATTAGACGAGCCGCGGAAATCCGTGTACGAGGGCGAGACCTGTGAGCGCCTGCCCGGCAAGGTAATAGACGAGGAGCCGGGTGTTCTCGAGACTGCCGCAGCGCACCCGATCGAGCTTGCCGGTCCCCCAGCGCACGAGCAGGAACAAGGTCATGACGGCGATCGCGAACAGCAATTGCGCGTTCAGGATGCTGGCCATGTAAACAACGGCCCCGTAGCTCGAATCATCGGGTCGCAAGCCGGTGCGCCAGTGCGCGGTCCATTCGGCGACGACGGCGCCAATCCCGCACACGAGACCGCCGAGCAGCAACACGGGCACCATCAGCGTACGGGGCTGCCCGGGCGCATGAATGCGTTTCCCCGCCTGGTGGTAGGCCAGCGCCATCAAAGCAACTAGCGCACCGGAGACGATCGGTTTACCGGGATCCGGCAGCGCCAGTCCCGCCGCAGCCGGCCAGCCCTCGGGCGACACCGTCCACAGATACAGATAAGAGAACAGATACGCAAAGTAGAGCGAACCACCGACGAGCATGAGCACGACCATCGCCCACCAGCCATGACCTTTCGGACCGGTCATGTACACCGGCAGCGTTAAGCCCCCACCCACGTCGACCGGTCCCTTGTCCGGCCCCTTGTCGATGCCCCATACCCACACAAGACAACAAGTGATCGCGAACACGGCGCACACGAGTGCCGGCACCACCACCTTGATCGTCAACAGCAGGAAACACGCAGCCGTAAAAATCGCCGCCAGCACGTGCGACCATCCCGGCCCCGGCATCTGGATGACGTACTGCGGCGTCGCGGTAATCGGTGATGTCACCAGCGTTTCGCGCCCGCCAGTCGGCGCGTTCGGCAGGTAGTAATGCCCGGCTTCCACATCGCGCGCGAGATCCGCTTGATCCCACAACGGCTCGCGGCTGCTGACGCGCGGGATACTGCGCGTTGCGTAAACATCGGCTGGCAACCATTCGAGCGTACCGGCCTGCCAGGGATTGACGGGCCCCTCCTCGCCAACCCGGAAATTACGTACGAGATCGACGATGAAGATCGCGACGCCGATCGCAATCATGTACGAGCCCACCGTGGATACGAGGTTCAGCGTATCCCAGCCCATGTCGGCGGAATACGTCCACACGCGACGCGGCATACCGAGCAAACCGGTCAAGTGCATCGGGAAGAAGCACACGTTGAAACCAATGAACATGAACGCGAACGCCCACCGTCCGAGCCGTTCCGACAGTGCCTTGTTGCTGAGCATCGGCGCCCAGTAATAGAACGTGGCGAACAGCGGAAAGACCATACCGCCAATCAGCACGTAATGAAAATGCGCAACGATGAAATAGGTATCGTGCGTTTGCAGATCGAACGGCACCATCGCGACCATCACACCGGTGAGTCCGCCGATGACGAAGATGAACAGAAACCCGAGTACAAACAGCGATGGCGTCGTGATACGAAAACGCCCGCGCGCGGCTGCTATCGTCGCGATCCAGGCGAACACCTGGATCCCGGACGGCACCGCGACCGCCATGCTCGCGGCGGAGAAGAAACTGAGACTCAGCGCCGGGATTCCGGTCGTGAACATGTGATGTACCCACAGACCAAAACTGAAAAAGCCGGTCGCGATCAACGCGATCACGATCAGCCGATAGCCCACGAGCGGCTTGCCCGCCATCGCCGGGACGATCATCGAAACGAGCCCGGCGGCAGGCAGGAAGATGATGTAAACCTCGGGATGACCGAAGAACCAGAACAAGTGCTGCCATAACAACGGGTCGCCGCCGCGAGCGGCGCTGAAGAATGGCCAGCCGAAGGAACGCTCGATCTCGAGATACATCGTCGCGAGAATCACGGCCGGAAAGGCAACCACGATCATGCCGGCGAATACGAGCATCGACCAGGCGAACACGGGCAGCTTGTCGAGCGACATACCTGGTGGTCGGGTTCGCAGCGTGCCGATGATGATTTCGATGGCGCCCGCGATCGCGGAGATTTCGATAAAGCCGATCCCGAGTAACCAGAAGTCCGCGTTGTCTCCCGGCGCATATTCTTTCAATGTGAGCGGCGGATACATGAACCAGCCGCTGCGCGGCGCGAGGTCGTAGAACACGGTGCTGAAAAAGACGAGCCCGCCAACGACGTACGCCCACACGGCGAAAGCCGAGAGCCGGGGAAACGGCAGATCGCGGGCGGCGAGCATTTGCGGTAACAACACAACCCCGAGCGCTTCAACCGCCGGTACGGCGAACAGAAACATCATCGTCGTACCGTGCACCGTGAACATCTGGTTGTAGAGATCCTGGCTCAGCAAGGTGTTCTCAGGCACGGCCAACTGCGTGCGCATGATCAGTGCGAGGATGCCGGCGAGCACGAAAAAGAGCAGCGCCGCACCGAGGTACAGCAGTCCGATTACGGTGTTGTTCACCGCCGTCGGCAGCCGCCAGCCCGTCGGGGTGGCCCAGATCCGTTTCAGTTCATCGATCTCACCGGGCGGCCGCTCGCCGGCATTCGGCAGCGGTTCGACATTGATGGGGGTATCACTCATGTGACATCCCGCATCGTGTAGAGCACGGCCATGCCGCCGAGGTAGACAAGCACCACAGCGCACGAGTCGTAACCCAGGCGCAGGAACGTACGGTCGCGCCGTTCAGCAATGCCAAGCAGGAAGATCGCGGTAACCACAATGCCGAGCAGCGCGCCAGCCGCGGCGAACGTACCGACCCCGTTGAACACGGGATCACCCGGGGCAACGAGATCGACGGCAAACAATAACGCGATATTCAGCAGGTTCGTGCCGAGAATGTCGGAGATCGCCATAACGTAGAGGCCGAGACGCGCCGCGGAGAGGCTTGTGCTCACTTCCGGCAGCGACGTCGCGATGGCAACGAATGCGACGCCCATAAAGCTCGAGCCGAGACCACTTTCATTCGCGATAGCCATGCCGGTTTTCGCGACGATCGAGCCGGCGACGAGGATCACCAGCGAGGCGATGACGGTTGCGGTAAACAGCCCGGTGGCACTGCGCTCCGGTGAACCTTCCTCGTCAGCCGTGTCCGAAGTGGCCTTCGCACGCACCGCGGTCTCGTGCTGCGGCAGCCACGGCGGCGGGCGACTTTGTGCCTTGCCGAGGATCCAGAAGCTCGAGCAGGTAGCAAGCACGAGACCCCACGTCCAGTAACCCGCGCCGGCGAATGCCGCGTCGCCGGACAACACGGCAAACGCGACGACGGCGAGCAACAGCACGTTCAGCGCGCCCTGCAATATCACGACGGGATCCGGCAGCACGGACGTCAGCGCCGCGTGTTTGACGGCGAAGTCCGCGACCGCGAGGACGGCAATCTGCATCGCGATACTACCGAGCAGGTTGTTCACCGCTAGCTTCGCATCGCCAGCGTGTGCCGCGGTCAGGCTTGTCGCGATTTCCGGCAACGAGGTCACACCGGCAAGCAGGACCAAACCGAGCACGGCTTCATTCAGGTTGTAGCGAGAGCCGATTTCGTCCGCGTAGTTCGCGATGCGGGTGCCCGCGATCCAGACCGCTGCCGCGGCCACGGTAAAAAACAACACGTTCAGGGGTAGCGAATAATTGGTGAAATCAGGCATGGATTTATTTCAATGCGAATAAGTAATCTGCGAGTGCGTGCAGATCCGCGTCGCTGAACACGCGATACTCCGGCATCAGGTTCCCGGGTTTGATTGTCTCGTTATGCGCGATCCAGCGTGCGATCGCCGCGGCGTTGTTTGGCAGGGTCGCTGCCGCCAGCGAATGACGCGATCCGAGATGCGTCAGATCCGGACCGATCAGCCCGTTCGCGGCGGTGCCTCTGATCGTATGGCAGCCACCGCAGCCAGCACCGGCGAACAATGTCGCCCCGCGTCGCTGACGCCCGGTTTCCGCACGCTCGGCGTCAGCCGCCTCGCGTTCGCGCCAGGCGGCGAACTCGGCCGGCGGTAATGCGCGCACGAACAGGGACATCAGCGCGTGCGCACCGCCACAGTATTCGGCGCATTGACCCCGCACGAGGCCCGGCGAACCGGCCGTCAGGGTGAGGTAGTTCGTGCGACCCGGCACCATGTCCAGCTTGCCGGCGTAGGCAGGCACCCAGAAACTGTGCAGCACGTCCGCGGTCGTCAAAGCGATCCGCACCGGTCGTCCCACCGGCACGACGAGTTCGTTCGCGGTTTCGAATGTCCCGCCGCGGCCGTCCGGATACTGAACCCGCCACCACCATTGTTCACCGACGACGGAAAGTTCGAGCGCCCCCGGTTCGCCGTGCGTGGAGGTCCGCATGACGGCGAAGCCGTACCCGAGCAGGGCACTGAGAACCACGCACGGGAACACGACGCCACCGGCGAATACGACCGACGGTGACGCGAGACGCTTGCGCGCGCTGGCGGAACCCCACAGGGCGAACGCGAGCACCGTCATGACGAGCAGGAAGATCGCCGTCGCGGCGACGACCATGACGATCGTCAACACAGTGATCCGCGCCGCGTCGGAACCGTCGAACGAGAGCGCCGACTGAACTCCGTCGCAACCGCTCACCGCGACACCGACGATTGCCGCGACGCTCGCACGTAAGCCGAACTGAGTCGCTGCAGCGTTCATGCGTCAGGTCCCCGCGGCGGATGGGCGAGGCGGTGCTGTTCGAAATAGTGACTCACAGCCGCGCTCGCGTCCGCGTCGAGTCGTTGTGCGATCACCGCCATGATTCTCCCCGCGGCAGTGTCGCGGCGTCCACCATCGCGCCATAGGGCGAGCTGCGTGCGCAGGTAGCGCGCGTTTTGTCCGCTGAGGCGAGGAAACGTCTCCAGCGCGTGCGCGTCGTGACAACTCAGGCACGCCGGAACGTCGGCCTCCGGCAATCCTGTAGTCGCGATGCGGCGGCCCTGCTCCCACAGGGCTTGCTGTCGCGGCGCAACGGGCGCAATCGGTTCGAGACCGCTGAAGTGTTCCGCCAGCAAGGCGATTTCCGCATCATCGAGCACCGCGGCAACGGGCTCCATGATGCCGCTGGCGCGGGTACCGTCGGCGTATGCATGCAGTGCGTCCGCGAGGTACGTCGCGGATTGCCCGGCAAGGCTTGGGGTCAGTTCGCTCGGCGGCCGGGCACGACCGTTGTCGTGACAACTCGTGCACGCAGTGGCGATGGCACCGACGGTGCGGAAATCTGGATCACCATCAAGCAGCGGTGAGGGTTCCGCTGCGTTTCCAAGCCGCAGGCGGCGGTATTCGGCCGGCTCCATGACCTGGACGTTCTGCAGAAATGCGACGAGCGTCCAGACTTCATCGTCGCGCTCGAGATTTGGCCATGCCGGCATGCCCGTGTACTTGATGCCATGTTTGAGAATCCAGAACAGTTCCCGAACCTGCCACTGCTCAAGCACATCGCTCGCCGACAGGTGCGGCGGCGGCGGCAACATCGCCTTGTGCAAGGGATTTACCCGTCGCCCCGGCGCGCCGTGACAGCTCGAACAAGCACCATCGAAATGCGCTGCGCCGAGCGTAATCCGATCGCGGTCGTGGGCGAGCCCGGACGGCGGCTCGGCACGCGCGTGCAGGCTGACGGAACGCGCGAGCGCGAGTTCGAGAAATGCTTCGACAATACCGAAATGCCCCGCGCTGGCGGCGACGGAGTACAGGCCGACGACGACCGTCAGGGCAACGCCGAGAAACAGCGCCAGCAGCGTTACGCTGCTCACCGCCACGGCCTGCCGCAGCGTCGGCATGTAACGCTCGTAGTTCATGCCGGATCCCGGCCGGCGCTTATCGCTTGATCGCTGATCCCGAGATCGTCGAGCCAGCGTACGCACAGAAACACCGCCGCGGCGATATAGGTGAGCGGGCAGGCAATCAGCATGAGCAAGCCGGCGCTTTGCTGATCGGCAAGCGCGGCGCTACCGCCGGGACCATGGCTGTACATCATGCGTGGTGCGAACAACAGCAGGACACCGAGCAGGCAATAAAGCTTGCCGGTGACGAGCAGCGCAAGGACGGCGCGCCAGCGCCTGAGTGGCAGTTGACGCCACACGCACTCCCAGAACCACACGGCGGCCAACAGCACAAAGCCCAGCGCCGCGAGCGCAGCCACCCGGTTCGACATCGCGGCATGGAATCCCACCGGCGTGTGCAGGAGCGCGAGACCGCCGAACTGAACCAGCATGGCGGTAAACAGAAATTCCACCCGAGGTGTTCGCGGAAGCTGCAACAAAGCCAACGCGATAAGCGGTGCGAGGACGTTCATCAGCGCAACGTGAACGAGCATATGCCGGCTCAGCGGACCGTAATCCCGAACCGCGAGTGCCGTGATGATCGCGACGGTGCACACGGCAGCAGCGGCCAGCAGCGTCTGCCGGCGGGTGGCGCGGCGAAAGCTGAATCGGGCGCGGCGCGGCGATCCGGACATGTTCACCGCGTCCGGCACGCCGTTTGCGAGGCGATGACTCGACCATCGGCATCAACCCCGTGCCGTGCCGGCCGCGCGAACGTTCCGGCGAGGGCTGTTGTCGCGCTCGATTCGATTTCGACCATGCTGTACCCAACCGCGTTAATGAAGGCCGCGCGCGTGCACACGCGGCGCATCCGTTACCACAGGCAGGAAGCAACATGCATGCCAGTGGAATTGCTCAGCGCCCGCACCGTTACGGCGTTCGCTGGTCGCACCGGTACACCGGATTACAGACGCCTTGTAAATGTTGCAGACATTCGAAGTCCGCACGCTAAGCGGTCGTGGCCGCTCAAAATTCCCTGCAGCAACAGTGACGCCGGACGCGCTTGTCCGCCCGGACAGGTGCACGCGGCGGAGAACCGGCCGTGTACCGCTGTCGTTGCCGTGGCTGCGATTGGCCTGTTTTTTGCGTTACCAATTCCGGTTCAATGCAGGAGAAGTGCAATGCCCAAAGCCTGGAGCAACAAGGATGAACGGCAGTATGAGGAAATCCGCAAGAGCGCAACCGAGCGTGGCAAAAGCGCGTCGACCGCCCGGGAAATCGCCGCACGTACAGTCAACAAGCAGCGCCGTCAGGAAGGACGGACGCCGAATGCGAAGAGCCAGGGCACCGGCAATCCGAACCGCCCGCTGGAAGCGCGCACGAAGGACGAGTTGTACAACCGCGCGCGTGAACTCGATATCGAAGGGCGCAGCAAAATGGACAAATCGGCACTGATAACGGCCATCAGGAAGCATCAATGAAGCGCTGTCCACACATCAACGAGCAGGCGGACCGAGACGAACATAACAACCGGGAGCCGGGACCATGAAACGCATTGCGATCGTTCTTGCCGAGGATTTTGAGGATGAGGAGTACACGACGCCGGCACAACGACTCACAGACCAGGGTTACGAACTCACCGTGATTGGCAGCGCAGCAGGCCGTGAACTCACGGGCAAGCAAGGCCAGGCTGTCGTCACTGTCGATGCGCAGGCGAGCGACGCCTACCCGGACGATTTCGCCGCACTGCTGATCCCGGGTGGCTATTCGCCGGATCATCTGCGCACCGACGCGGCGGTCGTGGCGTTCGTGCGCGGCTACTACGCCACCGGCAAGCCTGTCGCCGCGATCTGCCATGCACCGTCATTACTGATCGAGGCTGAGATTGTGCGCAGTAAAACATTGACCTCCTGGCCCTCGATCAAAACGGATCTGCGCAATGCCGGCGCCATGTGGGTGGACGAATCTGTTGTTACCGATGAAAACCTGATTACCTCACGCAAGCCACAGGACCTGCCTGAGTTTTGCACGGCACTGCTCGCGCAACTTGAATGATGTCCCGGCCGGGACCGCGGCGGTCGGCGACGAGGTCCGGCTCGATCACTTCCCCGCGTTCCCGCTTGCGCGACGTTCAGGTCGAAGGCGAGATCGGCGAGATGCAGCGTTTGTTCCCGCCCCGCGCGATTCGCGTCTGCGCGGTCACCCGGTCGCGATGACTGTGCGCATCCTTCACGGAATCAGTGCATAACCGGAACGCTGAAGTTCCTCGAGCGCCGTCATTGCGGAGAGTTCCAGCGTCACGTGCGGCGATACATCGTCAACCGCGAAGCCGTGATGTTTCAGCGCCTGCGCGCACAGCTTTACGTCGACGCCCTCGTTGCGTAACCGGCGTAACAACGCCGTATTCGGGTTCGCGCTGCCGTGATCGCGACGATAGGCGGCATCCGACAGTGCGAGCGACGTCGCTTCGCCATGCACGACTACCGCAACCGCCACCTGCTCGACCGGAACCCCGGCGTGCGCATAGAGATTCAGCGCACGTGCGGCATGCTCGAGGCCACTGTGCGGAGTGGATTTTTCGTTCGCCGCGGTCACATCGAGCACGATCTGTCGCGTTACGCCCGCAGCGATCTTCGTGCTGCCGGTAATCGGGAAGATGCCGCCGTAATCGCTGATCCGCGGATACACGAGCGTCGCTTCATCGCCGGACGCCGCGCCGCCACTGTGCGCGGCTTGCGCGAAGCCAGCGCGCGGGGCGCTTAGCGCCGCACACGTAACGACAACGAGAGCGAGACTTACTGCATTTGATCGGGTCATACGATGCCTCCTTTGAGCGACGCTTACCGGCATCGCCGCGGTGTACGCGAGCGCGAATGCCGGCTGTCGCGATGCCTATTTTTCCATCGGGAATTCGAGCGCCTGCCAGGCGCTCATGCCACCGAGCAGGTTGCGCACATCGCTGAACCCTGCGCGTAACAACAGGCTCACCCCGAGCCCGGCGCGATGACCCACCGTGCACGTCACCACGACGGGTTTGTCCGGGGACAGACCCAGTTCCGGAAGCCGTTCCGGCAGATACCCGACATACAGGTTCTGCGCGCCCGGTATATGCCCGGCACTGAACTCGTCGACTTCGCGCACGTCCAGAACCTGATAATCGTCGCGCTTGTCGTGTAACTCGCGCGGCGTGATCGTCGCCGCCGTTGCCATCGGTTGGCCCGACTTGCGCCAGCTGCCGAAGCCGCTCGCGAGCGCACCCCGCACGTTATCGATACCGATGCGACTCAGGTGCATCGCCGCGGTATCAACATCATCGTTGTCATCGGTGACGAGCAGCACCGGCGATTTCGCGTCGCCAACCCAGCCGCCGAATACCGGCAGGCCGCCAAGCCAGATGCTGTGAGTCTGGCCGATGTGCGCACCGGCGAAGGCCTCGGGCTCGCGCGTATCGAACACAAGCATGTCCTCGCGCGCGGCGTCGAACTCGTCAACAGCGAGGAGCCTGACACTGCCGGGCCGTAGTACCGGCTCGAGGCCACCGTCGAGATTGACTTCTTCCATGTGCCGGAAGAATGGCGGGCGCGGCAGGCGCTCGCCGCCCTTCTTCCCGGCGAACGCTGCGCGCCCGAGCGTGAACACCTCGTTGTAATGTTTTTCCTCACCGAGCGTCGAAAACGGCCGCGCCGCCATACCACTGCCGCAAACGGAACCGGGGCCATGAGCCGGCAGCACGAGCGTCGTGTCGCCAAGCCCGGCGAGTTTTTCGTGAACCGAATCGTAGAGCAAACCGGCGTTGTCAACGGATTTGTCCGCGTCCGGCAGGTCGGTACGACCGGTCGTGCCGAAGAACAAGGTATCGCCAGTGAATACGCCCCATGCATCATCGCCACCGTCGGCGGTGTACACCGCGTAGGACATGCTCTCCGGTGTATGTCCGGGCGTATGCAACGCGCGGATTTTCAGGTCTCCGAGTTCACAACAATCGCCATCGGCAAGCCGGCGATCACCGTGGCCGAACAGCTCGTGCTTGCCATTGACGATTTCGGCGCCGGTCGCGCGCGCCAGCGCCGCCGAACCCATGACGAAATCCTCCTGACGATGCGTTTCGATAATGAACCGGATCGTCGCGCCCATCTCGCGTGCCGCGGTCAGATACTCATCGATATCCCGACGGGGATCGATGAGTGCCGCTTCCGTGCCGTCGGCGATCAGGTAGGCGAAGTGGGCGATACCCGGCGTTTCAATACGTTTCAGTTGCATATACACCTCCTTGTTAATGCGGCCTTGGCGCTGCCGATCGCGGCTTGCGCTAGTCGCCGCTGCCGAATCTGTACAGCGCGGCGCCGGCGTAAAGTCCCGCCACGAACGTGATCGCGGATGGCAGCAGCGTCGCGAGCGACGCCAGTCCCGGGCCCGGGCACAGCCCCGCGAGCCCCCAGCCGACGCCGAATATCGCCGCGCCGCCGATCAACGACGGGGTAATCGAATCGTTGTCGGGAAGCTTGAATTCGTCCCCTGCAAGCGGACCCTGTGCGCTGCGCCCGGCCCATTGGTAAGCCGGCAAGGCGATGGCGAGCGCACCGAGAAAGACGCACGCCAGGGTCGGGTCCCATTGCCCGGTGACATCGAGGAAGTTCAGTACTTTCGCCGGATTAATCATGCCGGAGACGGTGAGGCCGAAGCCGAAAATCGTTCCGCACACCAAGGCTGCAACGTAGAACAGGGGATTGCGTTCGCGGTTCTTTTCGCTAGCCGTACTCATGCGAAAACGTGCCTCACGACGTAGACGGTGATAATCGCGGTGGCGAAGAACGTTGCCGTCGCGACGAACGAGCGTGCCGATAATCGCGCCAGGCCACTGATGCCATGGCCCGCGGTGCAACCGGAGCCGAGGCGTGTGCCGAAGCCGACAAGAAAACCGCCGAGCAGCATCAAGGGCAGACTTACCTGAATGTCGAGCGGAATCGGGCGCGCGAAGATCACACCATACAACAGCGCACCGAGAATCAGCCCGGCGATGAATATCAAACGCCATCCGGCCTCGTGCCGGTGCGTGGTCATGACGCCGGCCGCGATGCCGCTGATGCCGGCAATGCGGCCGTTCACCATGAGCAGCAGCGCCGAGGCAAGTCCGATCAGCGCGCCGCCCGCCAGCCCAAGCCAGGGCGTGAATTCTGTAGCCGTATAGTTCATGTGATCGCTGCACTTGTCCCGGTGACGATTGCGTTTTGCACGTTCAATATTCGTGCCACCATGAGTGCAAGTGCGGCTGACGAGGCTCCCCCTCGCCTCACCACGGCGCCGCATAATTTCGCATGTAAATTTTTCAAATGCCGTGTCGATCCCGGCCCGGGTTCCGGAGTCGGCGATCGCAATAGCCGCCATCCGCAACGCCACATCGATCGCGGATACCGTTCACGATCACAACACGCTTTCGCGGCTGCGTATTTCTTCCTGATCCCGAACCTTGCACAAACCAGCGGCATAAATCCTGCATCGGTGTCGGGCGTTAGCCATTACTGACATTACAAAAGGAGATAGTCGTGAGCGATCACATTTACAAACACGTGGAATTAACCGGCAGTTCGCCAAGCAGCATGGAAGACGCCGTGCAGCAAGCGTTGGCGCGTGCCGCATCAACGATCGACAACATCCGCTGGTTCGAAGTGATCGAAACCCGCGGTCATGTCGAGAACGGAAAAATCGGCCATTGGCAGGTTGTCATCAAACTGGGTTTTACGCTGGAAGAATAAATTCCCGTGCCGCCGCTGCGCAGCGATGATGCGCTCCGCATCACCGCGCCAGGCGGTTGCAACGCACAGCGTTCCGGTATCGATCCATTTCAGAGTAAGCGGCCTCACTGGATGAGGCCGTTCGATAATGCGAGGAACAAGGACGATGAAAATTCGTAGTCTCAAACAGGATCCGCTCATGGACCCCGTACAACAGGCTTCGGCGCCAGCCGTGCAACCCGACGCGACGGTGTTACCCACGATCTATGTCGACAGCACCGGTTGCGGCGAACTCGACAACAACAACCGCAGGCGGCGCTCGGCGGCCACGCGCGACGCCCGGTGATGGGTTCGCCGCGAGATCATTGGCTGCGTTCGTTACCGCCAGCCGGGGCGAACGCAGGCCGCTATCGTATGCTGCGGCGTCGGGCAGCGGCGAACGCAGGCGCGTACGCCGTCGCGCGTGATGGCGTGCGCGCGCCGGGGAGCGTGCACGAATGATGGTGCAATTCATTGGCTGGGCGAGTTCCATCATCCTGCTCGCCACGCTGATCGCGCAGGTTTCCCGGCAGTGGCGGTCGCGCTCGGCCGAAGGCGTATCGTGGTGGTTGTTTGTCGGGCAGATAGCGGCGTCAACCGGCTTTCTGATCTACAGCGTGCTAATCGGCAACCATGTCTTCATTGTCACGAACGGTTTGATCCTGCTCACCGCGATTAGCGGTCAGATCATCTTCATGGCCAAACGCAGGAAGGCGGCAGCCTGAATGAGGCAACCGCGACACGCGCCGCAAGCGTTACGGAAGGTCGCGACGTAGTCCCAACCCGGCGCTCACGCCTGCGGGTGCAACACCCGCCAGAGATACCAGACGAACAGCGAGCCAACAACCAGCCAGGTGACTGGATTGAGGTAATCGCCAATGCTTTCGAACCGCGAACCGAGCAGGTAACCGCAGTACGCGAGTATGCCGCACCACAATGCCGAACCGGCAACGGTGTAGGCCGTAAAAGCCCACAGGTTCTGTTCGGCGACGCCGGCCGGGATGGAAATCGTCGAACGCAAACCGGGAATCAGCCGGCAAATAAATACCGTGGCACCGCCGTGGCGTTCGAACCACTGGTTCGAACGATCAATATCGTCCTGGCGCAACGCAACCCAACGCCCGTGACGGGAGATAAAGGCCTTGATTCCATCCGCCCCGGTGCGGCGCCCTATCCAGTAGAACAGGTAAGCGCCAATGAGCGACCCGAGCGTGCCTGCTACGACGGCCGCCACGAAATGCCATTCGCCACGCTGCACGTGATACCCGGCCAGAGGCATCACGATCTCCGAAGGAATGGGCGGAAAGATATTTTCCAGCCACATCAAGAAAACAAGTCCGGTGTAACCGGCGCGGTTCAGAAATTCGATAATCCAGCTCGCCACGTGCGCCTCCTTGCCGTCACCGCGGGTGTACCAGCGCCTGCAGGCCACTCGTCCTGCGCGCAAATGGCCCGAACCGGCGCAGCGCGCCGGGTCAGGGCTGCATGGAGACACCCCGCTTCCGGGTTGCAGGGTTCGGTTTCGCGGTCCGTCGCGACGCCAGCTTGTCCATGCGGCCCAACCTCTCCATGCAGTAGCGTTGACAGAGCAATATCCGTTCCATGTTCTGAGCGGCGGCAGGTTGGAATGAAAACGTCGATCACGCTGCAGATTTTGTCGATCGCCGACGAACAGCGCACGCCGAATGCGGGATGCACAGCCCGGCTGCGCGAAATTCCTACAACACCTTGTACGGATTGCAAGTAACTGGCCGCTGCCGCGTCGTTTGCGAACCACACCTGAAAAGCACCGTGCCTGCTGGTCCGCCAGGCGGTGTGGGCTGCCTGCGCGACAGACAGTTTGTTACTGCACCGGCGCGCGAGGGCCCGCGCGCAGCGCCGGCACGCTACTTGCAGGTCACCGTATACATAGAACAGGCCCACCAGGAGGATGCCGTAATGAACCGATTTAAATACACCCCGATAGCCGTGGCACTGACGCTCGCCGCGGGTACCGCACTGGCCGCCTCACCCGCGGCCCAGCTACCGGCCACGGAACATCAGGCCGAAGCGCTCGAAGCCGATGCGCTCAATGTCGAACAGAAATCCGCGACCCGGCCGGATACAAAACAGGGAATGCCTGTCACGGAGCACCAACAGGACGTGCTGAAACGCTTCGACGCAGCGGACACGAATCGCGATGGCATGCTGTCGCGCAACGAGTACCGTGTCCATATGGAAAGCGCCGCCGCAAGTCACTACAACAAGAGCCTGCACAAACCGGAAACCCATGGAACCGATTCGAGCGGCCCGCGGGATCGCACCGAAGCGGAAAATCGCGATAACCCGGTACCGTAAACCCGGCCCTGACGCGCATGGAAATCGGTGTGCCGCATGGCGACATCGATAGCCCGAAAGGCCCACGCGCCGCCTGCAGCGCGCCCTGATACGGCGCGTTGCGTTCTTGCGGGGCATCGGCCGTCGCCGGCTAGATGTTGTCCTGGGTGAAGGCGAGCAGTGGCCCGTCCGTGTAAACGAGCGCCACGGCGCGCACGGGGGCATCAAGCTGTGGCGTGCCCGAACCGGTGATACCGGTCGCGATCCGCAGACCTTCGTCTAGGTCGATGATGCCGAGATCGTAAGGAACATCGGCGGCAAATACCGCCGGCGCCGCGTGCACGGTGGTATAGCTGTACAGCACGCCGTTGCCGGATAATTCCCGCCATGCCACGGTTTCACCCCAACAATAGGGACAAATCGGCTTCGGCGGGAACGTGAATTTCGCGCAGTCGCCGCAGTGGGTGGTTTGCAGCTCGCCTCGCGCGAGCGCGTGCCAGAATGTTCGGGTGAATTCGGATTGACGCGGCGGATACGGGCGGGGTTTCGCCAGTGCAATGATTTCGATGCCCATTCAGGCGGCCTCCAGGATGTGCACCAGCGCAGCGTTATAGTTGCCGAGTTCCGAGATCGACAAGCCGAGTCGGGCGTTGTTCACCTGGCGCGCATCGGCGCGATGCCGCAACTGGTCGGCAAGCTCAACGAAATTGTACAAACCCGTAACGAACGGCGGATGACCGCGTGACAGACAGCCGCCGGACGTGCAGATCGGCATGCGCCCGCCAAGGGTGGTCTCGCCCTCATGCGCAGCGCGTGCACCGCCACCGCGTGGCGCGAGGCCGAGCGCTTCGGACACGAGCACTTCGACTATCGTGCACGGCGCGTAGATTTCGGCGAGGTCGAGATCATCGGCGTTGATTCCCGCCTGGCGATAGGCCGTTTGCGCTGCGAACTGCGCGGCGATGAAGGCCGTCATGTCGTTGGGCACTTCGCTGATCTGGTGCGCGCCTTCGTGATAAAAGCCGCGGCCGCGCATGCGCAGGTAGGGTTGTCCCGTGGCCTTTGCCGTGTCCTCGTCGGCGAGCACGATGCATACCGCGCCGTCGGCGCGGCCGGGCACTTCGAACAGACCAAGTGGTTCCACGATCATGCGCTGGGCGAAAACATCGTCCAGCGTGATGGGCTTACGGTATTGCGCGAGCGGATTGAGGCTGGCATGGAAGCGGTTCTTCACTGCGACGGCAGCGATTTCCGCACGCGTGGCGCCGTAATCATGCATGTAGCGCATCGCGTCCATCGCGTACCAGGAAATCGGCATGAAGCCTGACGGGGTATGGAAATCGACATCGCCGGTGTGGCGCATCGAGTTATTCAGATGTTCACCGGTAGGGATCGCGCTTTCCATGTTGATCCCGAGCG
The DNA here is from genome assembly GCA_965216305.1 of Gammaproteobacteria bacterium. Lineage (GTDB taxonomy): Bacteria > Pseudomonadota > Gammaproteobacteria > UBA11873. The sequence goes on from OZ244144.1 coordinate 4,342,763, forward strand.
CGAGTGCAACTTTCGAACGACCGAGCGCAATTTCGTCCGCCGCCTTGTCGAACGCGAGCCCGCCGGTCATGCCATTGCCAACAACTTCCATTACCGTACCGGTCGCGGCGATACGCAGGTAGTTCGCCATGAACGTGGCGAAGTAGCGTTGTTTCGGATAATCCCGCTCGATCCCGAATACGAGACTGCCGACGTCTTCTTTTCCCACCCCGGCATCATCGAGCGCGGCAACGACCACTCTCGCGAGCAGCTCGCGTTCGAGTACCTGGATTTCGGCGTCGCGAGGACGCTGATACTTGCCAACCGGCAAGGCGCCGGCACCGATAATACAGACCGTTTTACTCATATCATCCGGTTTCCTGTGGCGACGGGGTTGTGCTCGCACGACTACGTGGGCGGATTGTCATGTATGGCGTCCGCACGATTTTCTCGCCGCCCGCAAACTACCAGCGATGCAGGCGCACGGGTAAGGCCGAGTAACCGTGGATGACGTTCGAGCACGTCCGCACCGGGTCACCGACAATCTCGATGTGGCGGAAGCGTTGCAGGATTTCTTCCCACGCCACTTTGAGCTGCAGTTCCGCAACCCGATAACCGACGCAATGATGCGCACCAAAGCCGAAGGACAAATGCTGGCGCGCTTTTTTGCGATCGATAATGAATGCATCCGGGTTATCGATCATTTGTTCGTCGCGGTTGCCCGAGATGTACCACAGCGCGACCCGATCGCCGGCCTTGATAACCTTGCCGTCGATTTCCGTGTCTTCGAGCGCGGTTCTCGCCATGTGCGAGATCGGCGTCTGCCAGCGAATGATCTCCGGCACCATCGTTTCCACGAGCGTCGGATCGGCGCGCAGTTTCTCGTACTCGTCCGGATAACGGTTCAGGGCGACAACGCCGCCGGTAAACGAATTACGCGTAGTATCGTTGCCGCCGACGATCACGTTGATCAGGTTGCCGAGAAATTCCTCGGGACTCAGATCTTTCGTGCCCGGGGAATGGATCATCAGCGACAGCAAATCATTCGCCGGCGCATCGCCGGCCCGCTCCTGCCACAACCGGGCGAACGTCGTGAAGCACGCCTCGAGTTCGCTGCGCCGCTGCTCCCAGCTGTCGACAATGCCAAAGCCGGGTTCCGTTACCGCAACATCAGACCAGCGGGTGAGCAGGCGACGCTGTTCCCAGGGAAAATCGAACAGGCGCGCGAGCACCTGCGTGGTCATTTCGATCGAGAAGCGCTCGACCCAATTGAACGGCTCGCCGACCGGCAGTTCGTCGAGGATCCGGCAACACAACTCGCGCATGACCGATTCCATGTCCTTGACGCTGGCACGGGCAACGAGCGGCGCGATCGCCTTGCGCTGTGCGGTGTGCTTCGGGGCGTCGGTCGACTGAAACATGCGCGCGTCAACCCCGTGATCGCGGAACAGTTTCTGGTAGCCGAGGATATGGCCACCACGTTCATAATCACACGAAAATACATCATCGGCGGCATTCACCCGGACGATATCGGCGTAGCGCGTGAGCGACCAGAACGGACCGTAGTTACTGTGAGCGCAAAAATGTACCGGCGCTTCCTCGCGCAGGCGCGCGAAATACGCATCGGCAACATCATCGCGGTAAAGCCGGGGATCACTGACGTCAATCTGATCGAGCGACAGGGTGCTGGGATCCGGATGTTCATCGCTCATGCTCAGGTCCTCCGATACGAACAGGTCTTCTTATCAACTGCGCACCCCGCACGCCGATCGGGGTGAACAAGGCCGGCACCGCCGCCCGCGTTCAGTTATTCGTCACGAAATCGATCACGAGACGATTGAATTCCGCGGCGTGTTCGATCATGGCCCAGTGACCACAGCGGTTGATCAAGACCATGCGCGAGTTCGGAATGTGGGTGACCAGATGCAGGGTATGCTCCCAGTGCACAACGCGGTCGTCGCGACCGTGAAGCAACAGCGCGGGCGCGGTGATCGCCATTAACTGATCGAAACTCGCGAACGACGGTACCGGCCAGCCGTGTGCGAGGCCGGCGAGGAAATTCTTCAGGTGTTCAGGTTCCGCGCTCGCGGCTTCGGCGCGCAGACGGCACAGCTCTTCGGAAGCGAAGCGCTTGTCGAAACACATGATCTCGACGAGGCGCAGCATGTTTTCGGTGGTGGGATTGCGGTAGGCCTCGACAAGAATTTTAATGCCCTCGGTCGGGCCGTCGGCCGCGCCGTAGAGCCGGGGTCCGCGATTCAGCGCCGCGCCCATCGTGATCAGATGCGACACGCGCGCCGGTTGCTCCGCGGCGAGACGAACAGTCGTGACTCCGCCCATCGAGTTGCCGACAACCGCGGCCTGGCTGATATCGAGCGCGTCCATGAATTGAACCGCCGCATCGACGTGCTCGAGTTTATCCACGGGGCACGGATCCGATGCACCCCAGCCGGGCATGTCGACGGCAATCACACGAAAGTGTTCGGCCAGTGCGGGCAGGTTACCGCCGAAATTGCTCCAGCCCGTCGCGCCGGGTCCCGAACCGTGGAACAGGATCAAGGGATGGCCGCTGCCGGCTTCGTGATAGTGGAGGTTCCAGTCGCGGGTCTTGACGGTGCGGCTCGTCGATTGTTGGCTAAGGGTCACCGGTCGGGCTCCTTCGTTCGGGTTGATGGCTGTTCGCGTCCGCGGTCAAGCGCCGCGGGCCGCGCGTCTGTCCCGCCATCATAGGCCACCGCTCATCACGCGTCATGGGCCAGGATGCGAACATTCAGCGCGCTGTGCCGTACTCGTATCACTCGCGCAACGCTACGGCGCGGTGACATGTCGGAACGCCGAATACGCGCGCCGAATCCGGCGCTTGCGCACATGATAAGCCGCTGTCCCTTCTCGACACGGCAGGACAGCGGCCCGCATCCCGGTTGGCCTGCACCGTCGCGGAATCTCTGGCTTGCGTCATTGAAGATTAGTGAACCGTATCGATGCGGCGACGATAACGGCCTGGCGTGGTCCCGTACCAGCGCTTGAAGGAGCGGACGAAACTCGTGGTGTCGCGAAAGCCGAGTTCCTGTGCAATGTCGACCACGCGGCGCTGCGGATTGCTCAATAATTCCTTAGCACGCTGGCTGCGCACATCGTCGATCAACGCCTGGTAGGTAATGTTCGCCGCGCGCAATCGACGATTCAGCGTGCTGACCGAAGTGTGCAGCTGCGATGCCATGCCGCTCAGGGTTGGTAACACGCACTCCGGTGCTTGTTCATCGAGGCTGTTGAACAGTACCTCGACGACCCGATTGATGATCGTATGCGTAGCACGACTCTGGGCCGCGGCCTCACAACGCCGCCGCGCCGCGTTCCACATCGTGCGGTCGTATCCCGGATTCGCGAGATTGCGATATGCCGCCGGTATGCGGAGCGCGGCAACGCCGGCCTCGAATGTCAGCTCACCGTGGAACAGGCGACGGTAGTGCTCGATTTCGGCCAGCGGCGGATGCGGAAAGTCACAGCGCAACCCATGCACGCGCTTGCCAAGCAGCCGATGGATATAGATCGCAAGCGTCAGCAGCGGCAATTCGATCAACATCGCCCCAATGTCGCCAAGTTCCATCAATGAGCGCAGTTCCACCTGCCAGACGTCGCCGAGCTGCGCGCAGCGGAAACTCAGATAAGGCGCGCGATCCGGAATGTAACGGACGAAGATATCCAGTCCGTCGCCCAGGGTTGGCGCCGACAGCCAGGCTGCGGTAACCGGGCCATGAAAGTGTTCCGCGATGCGGTCAACCCAGTTCAGATGCCAGTGCGGCGAGCGTGAAACGGCTGCCGAATTGCGTGCGCACACGAGTTGCTGCCATACCTCGATACTCGCATTGTCCTGCCGCACCTGTTCCGCGGTAAGACCACTGCCAATGAGGATCTGCTGTGGATCGTGCGCCGCCTGCAGCATCAGACGCACGTAGGTATTCGGCATCGTCAGGGATTCGATCGCTGACATCTCAGGCCCTTTGTGACATCAAATGCCGATATTATGACAGCCAGGCTCCGCACCGTAAATTTCCCTCGTCCCTATACTGCCCCACAGTTTCTATTCGGGCGCGATCCCCTGCGGTCTTACGCGCTCATTTACTTCACGACGGAGGATTTCGCATGCACGTTGGTATGGCATCTATTTTTCAGAATCCGAATAACGACAAAGGCAAGAGTGATTACTCGATCTACCAGCAGGATATGGCGCTGGCCTATGCCGCGGAAGATCTCGGCTTTGAATCGGTATGGGCGGTTGAGCATCATTTCACCGATTACACGATGACCCCGGATCCAATCCAGTTTCTCGCCGCCGTCGGTGGTCGTTGCCCGAACGTCAAGCTCGGCACGATGGTGGTGGTACTGCCGTGGAACGATCCGATGCGGGTGGCCGAGAAGATTTCCATGCTCGACTGCATGACCGACGGACGCGCGATCTTCGGCATCGGCCGCGGCCTCGGGCGGGTGGAGTTCGAAGGCTTTCGCGTCGACATGAACGAATCGCGTGATCGCTTCGTCGAATCCGCCGAAATGATCCTCACCGGTCTCGAACAGGGTTATTGCGAATACGACGGCACCCATATCAAACAACCGAAAGCGCGCATCCGCCCGGAACCGTTCCGCACGTTCAAAAATCGCACCTACGCAGCCTCCGTGTCACCGGAATCGTGTTCGCTCATGGCGAAGCTCGGGGTCGGCATTTTGATCATCCCGCAGAAAACCTGGGAAGAGCACGCGAAAGATCTCAGCGACTACAGTGCCGTGTTCAAACAAACCCACGGAGTGGACGCGCCGCCGCCCTACGTCGCCGGGTGGGTTGCCTGCGACAATGATGCCGGCCGCGCCGAAGAAATGGCGCGCGACTACATTGTCGGTTACTGGCAGTCGGTGGTGAAACATTACGAGATGCAAAGCTCGCATTTCGAAACGACGAAGGGTTATGAATACTACAAGGCGCTCAACGAGACGATCGAAGAGCACGGCGTCGACGGCATGGCGCAGTTCTTCCTCGACCTGCAGATCTGGGGTACACCGGAACAGTGCTACGAGAAGATCAAGCAGGTGCACACGCGCACGAACTGCTGCGGCTTCACCGGTGTGTTCAGTTATGCCGGCATGCCCGCGGACGTGGCGATGAAAAACCTGCAAACGTTCGCGAAGCATGTTGTGCCGGAGCTGAAGCAATTGGGCGATCGCCCGGCTTTCGACCTCAGTGAGGAAGTCGAACTCGGACTGTCGGCGGGCTGAGCAAACGGGCTCGGCCCGGATGTTGCCGCACGCAAGCACCACACTGCTTGCGACAGCATCCCCCGCGCGGCGCTGGTGTACGGCGATCAGCGCCCGCGGGCTTTGCCGGATCCGCTTGCGCGCTTAACGGCCCGCCTGTGCGGCACGGCGCCGGTAAGCGCCGTCGATTCCGCTTGCCGGACCGATGGCGAGATACTGACCGAGCGGACGTACAGCGACCGATGAACCCGGGATCGCCGGATCCCGCAGCAACGTTTTCAGTACGTGGTGTGGCTTCCGCCAATCGCGTCCGACACACGCGACCAGAACAACAGGGGCGAACCACATGCAAATTGGCGTATTCACGTTTAACACCGAGTACATGATGCGTACCGATCGCCTGGCGCGGGCGGTGGAAGAGCGCGGATTCGAATCCCTGTGGGTGCCGGAACATACGCATATTCCCGTCCCTCGCCCCGGCGAGCCGGCCGATCCGGAAACCGGTATGCCCCTGAGCCCCGCGGATTTCTTTCTCCCGGAAGAATATCGGCATATGTCCGATCCCTTTACCGCGCTGGCGGCCGCGGCGGCCGTCACCACGACAATTAAACTCGGAACGTGTGTGTGCCTGATCAACCAGCACCATCCGATCAATCTCGCAAAGCAGGTATCGACACTCGACCAGTTGAGCGATGGTCGGGTAATCCTTGGCATCGGTGCTGGCTGGAACATCGATGAAATGGCGCACCACAACGTTCAGCACAAGACGCGCTGGCGCGAATTGCGCGAACGCCTGCAGGCACTGCGCTGCCTGTGGACCGAAGAACAAGCCGCTTTCGATGGCGAGTTCGTCAAATTCGGCCCCATCTGGCAATACCCGAAACCGGTACAGGCAGGCGGCCCGCCCGTGGTGCTGGGCTCGATGAATACGCCGTTCAGTCTGCAGCAGGTTGCGCGTCATGGCGACGGCTGGTTGCCGCTCACGTTCAACGTCGACGACACGAAGCGCGATCTGGCGACTATTCACGCCCAAATGCGCGAGCTCGGGCGCGATCCCGACAAACTCGACGTCTCACTGTTCTTCCTCAATGATGAGATTCAGCCGGCGAACGCAATCGCCAACGCGAAAGATTCCGGCGCGAACCGAATTATTCTGCGCCTGCCGGTAGGCGACGAATCCAGCGTACTGAAAGTGCTGGACGGTTACGCGAGCTACCTGTAAGCCCTGATCCCGCTCCGCGAACACGCGGACATCCAGCGTCGTCGCGCGGTTCGCCGATCGCGCTCGAGGCGAACGCTCGACGCTGTCCCCATGCCACGCGCTGCGCTGCCGGCGACAGCGAAGCGCGGTTAGTGCGTGGTCGACCGCACTGGCGACGCCACGACCGTGAGGCATAACACCGCAATATCTCACCCATTGCGGCGGGATGTCGCCGGGTCCCCCGGTTCTCCTTCCTTGCCCTGTCCGGGCCTCCCGGCGCACCCGTACTGAATCGCGTTATCGCGGGGCCTGCGGCGTAGCGAGGTCATTTCTCGCAGCCGTCATGGCTGTCGACTTCAAACTGTAATTGATAACGATTCGTATTATGATTATTATTTGATCTACTATTTACCCTTGATGGCAACTGCCGTGCATCGATCGCGTCCTGCTGCCGTCGTGCCACTCAACCCAGGAAATAACACGATGCAATCTCTCCTCCCGTCGCGGACTACTGCGCTTGCGGCCTTCGCCCTTCTCCACGTGATCGTCGGGGAAAACCTCCGCGCGGCCGAGCACGAGGTGGAACACGTACATGTGCTGGGTCATCACCAGACGGCATCCGCGGCGGCGCGCCTCGATGCGCCCGTGCTCGATACACCGATGTCAATTTCCACAGTGTCTCGCGAACTGATCGACCGCCAGCTCGTCAACGATCCGCAGGACGCGCTCAATTTCGTCAGTGGCGCGGTGCGCTCGGCCTCGTATCTCGGCGTCGGCGAAACGTTCATATTGCGCGGCTTCGAACAGGCGGATCTTGTCAAGGACGGGTTTCGCGCCGGGACTGCCAGCAACGGTTTGTTCAGTCCCAGCGGTCCAACCGACATGGCGAACATCGAGCGCATTGAGGTGCTCAAAGGCCCAACCGCAATCCTCTACGGTCGCGGCGAGCCAGGCGGCCTCGTGAACTACGTTACCTACCAGCCCACATTCGAAAACAGTTTCGAAGTGCGCCAGCAGCTTGGCGAGTACGACACTTATCGCACGGACATCCATGCAAACTGGAACGCGATTCCCGGCTCACTCGGCCTCCGGCTCGATGCAAGCTACAACACCAACGATTCATTCATCGATCATGTCGAGGGCGAACGAGTATTCCTCGCCCCGTCACTGCTCTGGCAGATCGGCGCGGACACGACGCTCAGCGTTCGCGCCGAATATGCGAACGGCGAGAACTCGGCCGAGCCCGGCATGCCGGTCGTCGGAGGTCGTCCGCTCGCGAACGTTCCTTACGACCGCTATTTCGGTGAACCCGGCGTGACCGAGCTGGACCACGAATCGTTTCGCGGCGTCGCTACGCTCGATCACCGCTGGAACGATCAGCACCGCACGAAGCTGTCCGTGCACGGCAACACCGCGCAAACGGATGGCGCCTACTTCATCCTGTTCAATTTCGCCGGCCCGCATTTCGATCCGGCAACGGGCAACGTCTCACGCAGCCTCGCGGTGCCCACGTTTGAAGGCGATAACCTGACCCTGCGCGCGGAACATACGATCGATACGGATCTGTTTGCCGGCACGGACTGGGCCATCCACAACCAGTTGCTTGCCGCCTACGAGTACGAAGAAGAGCACAAGGACAATAATCGTCTCCTCAGCGCGCATACGTCGCTCAACGCGTTCAATCCCGTGTACACGGGGCTCGCGGCGTCGCCGCTGTTTCCGTTTCCCGGATTTCCGCTCGCGATTGACGAGAACCATGCGATCGATGCGTCCGCGCATTCGCTGTTATTGCTGGACCGCATCGGCTGGCGCGACCGGATTTACATCAGCTTCGGCGGCCGCTTCGAGTGGTTCGACGCCGACCAGGAATTTACCTATACACCCGGCACACTGCCGAATTCCGCGAATGAGCAGGACCCCTACACGTTCAATCCGATGGTTGGCGTAGTGTTTAAACCGGCGGCGAAATCTCGCTGTATTTCAGTTACACCGAAGCACAGTCGTCGTTCCTTAACCTCGGCCGCGCCACGCTCAGCGGCGAGGCGCTCAAACCGGAGCAGTCGCGACAGTTCGAAACCGGCATCAAGGCCGAGTTATTCGATCAGCGACTCGTCACTACGTTCGCGGCGTTCCACATCAAAAAGACGGATGTTGCCGGATCGGATCCGACGAATCCGCTGTTCTCCGTCAACGCCGGGGGTGAGCGTAGTCAGGGTTTCGAATTCGACCTCACCGGCTACCTGCTGCCCGGGTGGCTCCTGCATACGAACTACGCTTTCACGGACGTCCGTATAACAGACGACCCGACCGGCGCCACAACGGGAAATCGCCGCTACGGCGTGCCGGAACACAGCGGCAGCGTGTACTCAACGTACGCGTTTCAGCGCCACACCTTGCGCGGGCTCGGTATCGGCGGCGGCGTCTTCGCGGCTTCGCAGACCGAGATGAACAATGGCAATGCGGGCGGACTTGCGGGATACGCGGAAGTCGATCTGCTGGCGTGGTATGAGCGGGGCCCGTGGCGGTTCCAGTTGAACGCGAAGAATGCGTTGGATAAAGAGCATTACTTCGCGAATGGTTCCACCATACTGGCGGCAACGCGGGCGCCCTCGCGTACCGTGATCGGCTCAATCCAGTACACATTCTGATGGCTGCCGCACGCCCACCACGTTCCGCTGGCTCATTGCGTCGCTGGAGTCGGGTCCATACCTGGTCGAGTCTCGTGTGCACGGCATTTTTACTGATGCTGTGCATAACGGGTCTGCCGTTGATCTTTCACCACGAGCTGGAGCCGTTCCTCGGCACACTCGATACACCGGCCGACGTGCCCGCTGGCACCGCGCAGCTTGATTTCGACCGTGTCATCGCCGCGGCCGCGAGCGCGCGTCCGGATGACCACGTACACCTCGTGTTCACGGAAGCCGGCGAGGACGCGATCGTCTACGTCGGTATGGGCGAGTCACCGCAGGCGCCACTATCCGATGACATCGGCGTCTTCGTCGATTGGCACACCGGCAACATCCTCGGCGCGCGCCGTTTCGGTGAAGGCGGCGTACTCGATTTTCTGCTTGCGCTGCACGTCGACATGTTTGCCGGGCTTCCCGGCAAATTATTCCTCGGCGCAATGGCGTTGCTGTTCCTCGTTGCGATCGTCTCGGGCGTTGTCGTTTACGCGCCGTTCCTGCGCGGGCGCACATTCGGCGCGGTGCGTCGCGAGCGCGGCCCGCGACTTCGGTGGCTCGATCTGCACAATGCCATCGGTATCGTCACCCTGTGCTGGGCGCTCGTGGTAGGCGGCACGGGCATGATCAACACTTGGGCCGACCTGTTACTGAAGTACTGGCAATCCGACGAACTCGCGACGATGATCGCGCGCTACGCAGCTGAGCCGCCGCCAACGACCCGCGCCCCATTCGGGACGAGTGTAGAGACCGCCGTCGCCGCCGTCTCCGAGTTCAATTTCGCCTTTGCTGCGTTTCCCGGCACCGCGTTCGCGGGCGACCATCACTACGCCATCTTCCTGCGCGGTCGCACGTCGCTGACCTCACGTCTGCTGCATATTGTGCTCGTCGACGCACAAACGGGCACCGTAACGGAGTCGCGTTCGATGCCGTGGTATATCACCGCGCTGCTGCTTTCACAGCCGTTGCATTTCGGCGACTACGGCGGCATGCCGCTGAAAATAATCTGGGCCGTGCTCGATGTGATCACGATCATCGTGCTCGCGAGCGGCCTGTATTTATGGTGGCAGCGCCGACGCCAAAGCGGCGATGGAGCTGTACCCGAGCAACGCAGCCGCAATGCGGACCCCGCGCGCGGCACCACGCGAAGCGACGCGCGCTGGTGGCCGGTGCCGGCGGCTTTCGCAGTGATGTCACTGGCGGGATTGTTCAGCGCGCTGCTCGCGGACGGTCTCGGCGATGTGATTTCGTGGCTTGCGCTCGGCGGCGTCACCGCCGCCGCGGTACTTGTCTTCTTCCCGCGTCGTGAAAGCATCGATCCGGCCGGGCGTTCGTGATCGCGCAACGCGGCGTCGCGGTGCGCCAGCCGCGCAAACCGCGACACTGATGCGAGCGCGTCGGCTGAGTCCGGTCCGGGGCTTTACGCGGTGCCCGGCGACACCGCGATAGCCAGTGATTGCCAGCGCTGGCCGTGTGTTGCGGACAGTAGCGCGGAGTAGCGAATGCGCACGCGAAAATCACGGGTCTGGCAGTCTCGCCCCGCCTGCTCCAGGTGCGGCGCAGGCCCGGCACCGCGGTATCCGCCGTTCCAGGCACGCTAAAAATAACGGTCGGGTAAGCGTGCCCGAAACCTACAGTGCTCGAACCGGATCGCGACCATCCCAGTTCAAGGCCGCATCGGCAACCGTTTTGTAGAGCCCGCGAATCTCCGGCGTGTCGGCGTAGAACTCGATCATGCAACCCATGGGTTCGCGCGTATCCATATACACGACCCGGGTAGCACCGAACATCAGCTCCATCGCGAGCTCATAGCCCTGGTCTCGATACGTCGCAACCGCGGCGTCGACATCGCGCGGGAACGTCGCAACGTGATGAAACCCGCAGCGAACGCCGTGCGGGTAGGTGTCGCAGTAAACATTGTCACCACGTCGATTCACCTTGATCAATTCCACCTGCACCGCCCCTGCCTGACCGAGCGCGATATCGATATCGAGCGGCGTGGTCGCACCCCGATAATTCACCATTAATTCGAGATTGCGCTGAACGAAGAACGGACCAACCCCGAGCCGGCTTACCCAGTCGTCGATCGTCACCTCAAGATCATTGACGACATAGGCGTTCTGTACGATGTCACCGTTGAACATGCTCTCCCTCCTCACAAAATAAACTGCTCGCCGCCTGCTCGCTTAATGTCGCGCGAACACGGTGACGTCACCATCCTCGCCGACCAGCAAGGAATCATAAGGCGTGGACCTGTGCGGATGTTCCATTCCGGGCGAGCCGAGCGGCATACCCGGAACCGCCAGGATGCGCTGTTCTGGCTGCGCTGTCAGCAATTGTTCGATATCCTCAGCCGGTACATGTCCTTCGATCACGTAGTCACCGACGGTGGCGGTGTGACACGATTGCATCGCTGCCGGAACACCATGTTGATCCTTGATCAGGCCGAGCGCTTCGGTGTCGTGCAGCACAACGGTGAATCCGTTGCGCTCGAGATGCTCCGCCCATTTAACGCAACAGCCACACGTGGCCGATTTATACACCGTAACCGTGCGTGCCTCGACGGGAACTTCGTGCGCGGTATCGGGTGCAGGCGAGCCCGCGTTCGCGAGCGGCGCGCCGGTGACGTTTTTCCCGCTGTCGCAAGCCACCGCAAGCACGGCGCAAAGCAACAGGGCGATGGTTCTTGGCAGCATGATTTGTCTCCGGTTTTTCATAATGTGTAGCGCGAACCGAACGTGTGGCGAAAAAAAGACCGGGAACGTCGGCCAGCGTCTGGCCAGCGCGAGCGACGCCCTGATCGGACCGGCACGTTACGCCATGTGATCATTGTTGAGAAGCGGGCGCGCCAGGCGATGATTGTGCCCGGCCGGTTTCCGGCGGGGCATGCGATTCGCACCGGTGCACTTCAACACACAGATGCACTACGCCCAGATCCGCCGGGACGCGTGATTTGTAGTATGCCGGCGACTCGGGCCTGTCGCTGATCAGCGCCAACTGCGCGGCGTACAGGCCCTGACCGATGCGCCAGACATGCAAATCGACCACCCGATCCGAAGATCCCGTTTCGATCGCGCCACGCAATGCGTTAACGGTTTCCGCGTCCGCCTGCCAGTCGAGCAGGACTCGCGAGGACTCGTGGATCAGTCCGAACGACCAGCGCCCGACCAGCAGCGCGCCGACAATCCCCATGGCAGGGTCAAGCCAGTTCGCTCCCCAGTATTTGCCCGCGAGCAGCGCAACAATCGCCAGGATTGAAGTCAACGCGTCGGCCAGCACATGCAAATAGGCGCCGCGCAGGTTGTGATCATGCTCATGTGCGTGTTCATGAGTCCCGCCATGGCCGTGCTCGTGGGGCGTTGATGCGAGCAGCCAGGCACTCAGGCCATTGACGACCAGGCCGACCGCCGCCACGGTCAAGGCCTGATCGAAGGCGATGCCGACCGGGCTCAGCAGGCGATCGATGCTTTCGCTCGCCATGACGAGCGCGAAGCCGAAAAGCAACACCGCACTCGCAAAGCCGGCGAGGCTGTTGATCTTGCCCACCCCGAAGCTGAAACGTCGATCCGCCGCGAGGCGCCGCGCGATCACGTAGGCGAACACGGCGATACCGAGCGCCGTCGCGTGCGACGCCATGTGCAATCCATCCGCGAGCAAGGCCATCGAGCCACTGAGCATACCGGTCGTGATTTCGACGACCATCATCACGGCCGTCAGCACAACAACGGCGAGCGTGCGCCGCTCGCCGGCGCGCTGTCGATCCTGGCCGAATACGTGTTCGTGCCGCCACAGATCGAGATTATGCGTGTGCATGTCGGGTCTCCTGAATTTCCTGTGTGGGTTCTTCTCTGTGCACCAGCCGGTACAAGGCCGGCAGCACGATTAGCGTCAGCAAGGTTGATGAGACGATGCCGCCGATCACGACCGTGGCCAGCGGGCGCTGCACTTCAGAGCCGATGCCGGTGTTCAACGCCATGGGTACAAAACCCAGCGAGGCCACGAGCGCGGTCATCAATACCGGTCGCAACCGGGTCAGCGCGCCATCGATGATGCTGTCGTCTAGCGTGCAACCTTGCGCGCGCAGATCGCGGATGAACGACACCATGACGAGGCCGTTCAGCACCGCAACCCCGGACAGCGCGATAAAGCCCACGGCCGCGGAGATGGAAAACGGCAGCTCCCGCCACAATAATGCGACGATACCGCCGGTAAGCGCTAACGGCACGCCGGAAAAAATTACACCCGCATCCCGAATCGAACCCAATGCCATCACAAGCAGGCCGATGATCACACACAGGGTAACCGGCACAACAAGCGACAAGCGCCGGCTCGCGGACTGCAGGTTCTCATAAGTACCGCCGTACTCCACCCAATTGCCGGCCGGCAAATCGAGCTGTGCCGTAATCGCGCTCTGCACCTCGCGCACGAACGATCCCAGATCCCGGCCACGAACGTTCGCGGTAACCACCACCCGGCGCTTGCCGTTCTCGCGATTCACCTGGTTGACACCGCGCACCAGTTCCGTTCGCGCGAGTTCGCGCAATGGCACAAAATCGCCGCTGGCCAGCGGCACCGGCAGGTCGAGTAAGGCATCCGGATTGCTGCGCAGCGATTCCGGTAAGCGCACAACGATATCAACGCGCTGATCGCCCTCGTAGAGTAGTCCGGCCGAGAAACCGCCGAGTGCCGTCGACACCAGCGACTGCACTTCGTCAAGGCTGAGCGCGTAACGCGCGAGCGCTTCGCGATCGGGAACAATCGTAAGCACGGGCAAGCCGGTAGTCTGTTCAACCGCGGTATCGACGGCGCCGGGTATCGTGGCGACAATGCGTTCAATGGTCTCGCCAAGGCTGATGAGCGTGTCGAAATCGTCGCCGAATACCTTGATCGCGAGTTCCGCGCGCACGCCGGCGATCAATTCGTTGAAACGCATCTGGATCGGCTGCAGAAACTCGTAGCGGTTGCCGGGTATCGGGCTTACCTGCGCTTCGAGTTCACGCACGAGTTCGGCCTTGGGTTTGTCCGGATCCGGCCAGGCTGCGCGGGGCTTGAGTATGATGAAATTGTCCGCGACGCTCGGTGGCATTGGATCGGTAGCCACTTCCGCGGTCCCGATCTTCGAGAACACGTGCGCCACTTCAGGCATTTTTTTTATCTCGGCCTCGAGTTGTTCCTGCAGCTCGAGCGCCTGCTGCAGCGACGTCCCGGGTATGCGCAAGGCGTGCATCGCGATATCGCCCGCATCGAGGTTCGGCACGAATTCCGCACCCAGACGCGACGCCGACCAGGCGCACAACGCCACGAAGGCCACGGCAAGGACGACTACGCCCCAACGGAATCTCAGTGCGGCCAGGAGCACGGGCCGGTAGAGCGCGCGAGCCCCGCGGACCAGCACGTTCTCGCGCGCTTTGACGGGGTTGCGAAACAGCAAGGCCACGCACGCGGGGATGAACGTGACCGATAACAGCATGGCGCTGACGAGCGCGAGCACGACCGTTATCGCCATCGGGTGAAACATTTTTCCTTCCACCCCGGTCAGTGCGAAGATTGGCAGGTAGACGGCAGTAATGATGAATACGCCAAACAGCGCCGGGCGCATCACTTCGTGGGTGGCCTCGAAGACAACCGCGAGTCGCGCAGCAACGGGCAAGCGTGCGCTGCCCGCCTGGCTCAGACGGCGCAGACAGTTCTCCACGATGATCACGGCCCCGTCGACGATCAGGCCAAAATCGAGCGCGCCGAGACTCATCAGGTTTGCACTTACTTTCGTTTGCACCATACCGCTGATCGTCATCAACATGGCCACCGGAATGACCGCGGCGGTGAGCAACGCGGCGCGTACGTTGCCGAGAAACACAAACAGCACCACGATCACGAGCAATGCGCCTTCAACGAGATTCGTGCGCACCGTCACGAGCGTCCTGTCGACGAGACGCGTACGGTCGTACACCGCGTTGGCCGTGATGCCGGCCGGCAAACTCGCCTGCACAAGTTCGAGGCGCTCAGCCACGGCACGGGCAACCGTGCGGCTGTTTTCACCGATGCGCATGAATACCGTGCTCAAGACCACTTCGTGTCCGTCGCGCGTGGCGGCACCGGAGCGCAGCTCCTTGCCAACGCTGACGCTCGCCACATCGCGTACCCGGATCGGCACGCCGCGTGCCGCCGCCACAACGATCGCACCGAGTTCGGCAATGTTTTGCGCCTGACCCGGTACGCGCAGCAACCATTGCGCGCCGTTGTGTTCGATAAAGCCGGCGCCACGGTTGGCGTTATTGCGTTCTATTGCGGCGGCGATATCGGCGTAGCTGATGCCGTAGGCCAACAGTTTCCGCGGCTCGGGCGCGATGAGGATTTCCTTGCGGTAGCCCCCGATCGGGTTCACCTCGACAACCCCGCGTACGCGGAGCAATTGCGGCCGGATGATCCAGTCGTGCACGGAACGCAGATCGGTCGGCGTAATCGGCGTGCCGTCGGCATGGCTTGCGCCCGGTTCGGCATCGACGGTGAACATGAATATTTCGCCGAGCCCGGTGGCGATGGGTCCGAGGGTCGGCTCGAGGCCCGGTGGCAGGTCGGCGCTGGCCGCATTCATGCGTTCGGCAACCTGCTGGCGGGCAAAGTAGATGTCCGTGCCTTCATCGAACACCACCGTGATCTGCGACAAGCTGTAGCGCGAAATCGATCGCGTATGGTCGAGATGCGCGATCCCGGCCATCGCATTTTCGAGCGCAAACGTGACGCGTTGCTCAACCTCGAGCGGCGTGTATCCCGGCGCTTCAGTGTTGACGACAACCTGCACGTTCGTAATATCGGGCACCGCATCGATCGGCAGACGGGTGAAATTCCAGACCCCGAGACCAATCAGGAACAGCACGACGAACAACACGAAACCGCGGCGCGCGAGTGATAATCGTATGATGGATTCCAGCATGATGCGGCCTCAGTGGTCGTGCGCCGCGCCGGACTTCTCGATGTCGGCTTTGACGAGATAACTGTTCTTCGTGACGTAACGGGTGCCCGCTTCGAGCCCACCCAGCACTTCCACCCATTCACCGTCCTGGCGCCCGAGATCAAGCATCCGCACCTCGTATTCGTCACCGATTTGCGCGTACACCACGGTGAAATCGCGAAAACTCTGCAAGCCGCTGCGTTTCACGGCGAGCGTTACCGGATGCTGTGCCAGCTCGATCTGCGCGGTTATCCGCGTGCCCGGCATCAGCGTGCCATCGGTGTTGTCGAGGACGACGTGCGCGAGTACGGCCTGGTTTGGCTCGGCCGTTGCATTCAGGCGTGCAATTACACCTTCACGCGGCGGCTTGCCGTCGTCGCCTTCCACGATCACCCGCGCGCCCTCGCGAACACGGTCACGATTGGCCGGGAACACGGCAAGTTCAACCCAGACCGTCGTCGTGTCCATGATTGAAAACAACGGCCGTCCACCGGACTGCTCACCGGGGTTCGCGCGGCGCTCCGTCACGATGCCGGCGTGGGGCGCCGTCAGCGCATAGCTGTTGAGGCTTTCGTTACTCTCGATGACGGCGAGCGTCTGGCCCTGCTTGACGACATCGCCAACGGACACGCGGACGGATTCCACCACACCTTCGAAGCGCGCCGATACCACACTATGGCGTTCGGGGTTGGGCTCGATGCGGCCGTAAACCGTGATCGTCTCGTTGATTACCGCCGGGCCGGCTATTTCGGTCTTGAGTTCAAACGCTCGCGCCATGTCGGCCCCGATCCGGGTGCGTCCCTCGAAGTTGTCGTAGCGCCACCGATGCACGGTGCCGCGGTGGCGCGCCTCGATCGAGACAACAAACGAGTGCGGCTCGTAAACCGCGATATCTCCGCGCAGAAAATCATCGTGCGGTGTGAACCCCACCTCGTCGACCACGCCGCCGAGACGGGTTAACTCAATGCCGAGGTCAAGCTCGCGCGGATCCACAGGCTCGCCGGCCTCGCTCGCCCAGGCGCGAAACTCAGGCGGAACACCGGTTTCGAAAATGGCGAGTTCCAGCACGAAATCGCCATCGACTAACAAGCGGCCGTTATGCGGCCCCTGTGCCGCTTCGGTCGTATGCGTTTCGGTCTGATCCTGCATCGTTTCTTCCGGTATGGGATTGATAGCATCGCAACCGGGCATTACGGTGAGTAAAGCGATTGCGGCGACAACCGCGATATTCCGTACGGGCTTGTTCATTGAATTTCTCATGGGTTTGCCCCCGAAGCGGTTGTGGACGCACCGGTTAAGCGTTCGATGTCGATAACGCGGCGGTGAGCGTCGATGCTCGCTTCCACGTGTGCGCTGCGCGCCGCCAGTAATTCAGCCTGCACGAGCTTGAGTTCGAGATAGCTGTATCGGCCCGCGGCGTAAGCGCGCTCGGTTTCAAGGAGAGCCGCCGCCAGGCGCGGCACGATCGCCTCACTGAGCGTCTCCGCCCGGTGCAAGCTATGCAGTAGCTCCTGATAAAGCGCGAACAAACGGGTTTCGATGTCCACCCGGGTCGCGGCCTCATCGGCGTCGGTTTTCGCTAAGCGCGTGCTTGCCGCGGCGATCCGTCCCTGGTTGCGATTGTGTATCGCGAGCGGAATATTGATGCTCGCCACGAGCGCGACGTCGTTGCCTCGCTCAAAGCGGCGAATACCGCCAGTAAGCTGCCAGTTCGGTTTCGCCTGCGCTTCGGCAAGGCGCAGTTCAGCGTCGCGCAAACGTCGTTCGCTCAGGTAGCGGGCAATATTCGGGTTCTGCTCGAGGCGTGCGAGTAGTTGCGGGTAATCGTCCGGGATCGGTAACCGTGTAATATCCCCGTCGACCCGACCGAAGTCCGGTTGCGTGTCACCCCATTGGGCGGCGAGATAGCGCCGCGCGGTGCGCAGTTCGTGGTCGATGTCCTCGCGGTCCAGCTGTATTCGCGCGCGTTCCGCCTCCGCCCGGGCCAGGTCGGCGCGCGGCGCGCGTCCGGCTTCCACCCGCTTCCTGATCGCGACCACGGTTTCGTCGGCGAGCGCGACGGCGTCGTCAGTCAGCTTCAGACGTTCCTGCAAGGCCAGGTTCGTGAGAAAAAGCCGGGCGGTTTCCGCCGCCGAATCGAGACGTTGTATCTCTGCCTCGGCCTCGAGCATTGAGACTCCGGCACGCGCCGCGTCCACCCGGCGTTCGCGCTTCCCGCGCTCCAGCACCCAGCCGAGACTCAGGGTGGTTTCGGCGCCCCCGAGACCGCTCACATCGCCCGTACCGAGCACGTTTTCAACCATCATCCCGAGTTGGGGATTTGGCCTGAGTCCCGCCTGCAGCAATTGTGCTTGCCGCGCACGGATCGCGTAGCCAACGGCGACCAGGGCCGGATTGTTCTCCAGCGTGCGCACCATCGCCATGTTGAACCCGAGCGCTGTGGACGCCTCGTTTGGTTCGGCTTGCGCGGGTCCTTCTACGCCGCCCATCAGCAGCACGCACGCGAACGCAACGCGCCAGGTAAGTGATCGCCTCATCCGGGGATCTCCGTGAACGTTCCTGAAGAACGCATTAATTCAGAGCACACGCACGCACCACCGTCTCGGCGGCAGGGCGGCGTTAAGGGGCAGGAATTTCTAGAAAGTAAGCGGCGGAGCGCGCAGCGGAGGACGCCAGCGGGTTCGATGGCGCACACACAGGTGACGGTTCGGCGATGGCCGAACGAGCGCCGGGGTCCAAACGAGCGCCAGCAAGCTGGCGAGGATCAGCGCGCACAGCGGCGACAGCGGCGACCATACGAGGCCCTGATCGAGCACCGAGATATCGACATCGGCGCGATGATCGTGGCCGTCCGAATCAAGATCGTGGACGTGCAACCCGTGCAGGCCGTTCGGCTCACCGTAGGTATCGGCGTGCATGTGCAAGCCGCTCATTTGCAGCGACAGCATCGCGATGCTCGCGAAGAGAACTAGAATGAGGGATGCTGAGCGCATCGCACGAGTGTAGCGAACGGCGGATGTTTTGCCCAGTTCGCGAACCCGGGGTGGGTCAGTCGGGTCCGGCCGTGTGCCATCCGTTCCGTCACGCCGCGATGACGCACCAGGCGCTGCGCCGCCAACACGTTGTCAAGCCACGTCCATTCGGGCTAAAACAGGCCACTCCGCGCCACCGCGAACTGCATCACGTACAAGAGGATCGATGATGGCTATTTACGCAAGCGACACGGTTTCCATTCACTACGAAGATTCCGGCGAGGATCTGCCCGCGGTGCTGCTCATCGCGCCCGGCGGTATGAAATCAGCAATCGGATTCTGGGATAACACGCCGTGGGATCCGCGCCAGCAACTGCAAGGACACTATCGCGTCATCGCTATGGATCAACGCAATGCCGGCGAATCGACCGCCCCGGTGTCTGCCACCGATGGCTGGCATTCCTATACCGCCGATCAGCTCGGCTTGATGGATCACCTGAGGATCGAGCGGTTTCATGTTGCCGGCATGTGTATCGGCGGCCCCTACAGTCTGGGATTGATTGCGGCGGCACCCACGCGCATTCTGTCCGCAACCCTGTTCCAGACCATCGGGCTCGACAATAACCGCGATGCGTTTTACGCCATGTTCGATGATTGGGCGGCGGCCTTGATGCCGTCGATGCCCGCAGTCAGCGAGCACGCCTGGTCGGGCTTCAGGGAGAACATGTATGGCGGCAATAAAGTGCTGTTCAACGTCGATGAAGATTTCGTTGCCGGATGCGATACACCGCTCCTCGTGTTGCAGGGAGACGATCTCTACCACCCGCGCTCAACATCGCTGATGCTGAAGGAAACCGCACCGAACGTTTCGTTTATCGAGTCGTGGAAGGAAGGCGCGGCGCGCGACGCCGCGATGCAACGCTGCCGCGACTTCCTGCAGCTTAACGACGAGCCGGGTAACCGACCGCCCGGGTAAGCGACATGGTTATTCGACGGAGCTCACGGCGGAGCCTGTCGAAGCACGCGATCCACTCGCGCCCGCATTCCGGGCTGGCGCGCCGGCCTGGTGGCGATTCAGCAATAGTGTCACGGGCTTACCGCCATCAGTCGATGCCGGTTCATAGTCGCAGCGAACGCAGCGCCACGTTGCAACCCCTCGTGTCCGAGCGGCGGGCCGCACACCGCCGCCTGCGAGCAGTTTCGCATCCGATGTGACCACCAAAACCCGGTGGGGCACAATGCTCGTTACGGAACCGGCCGGACGACGAATCGCGGAGGCAGATATGACTCAGGATTTCACCAGCGCATTGGCGCGTTTCGAACGTGACGGTTACGTGGTGTTCGAAAACGTCATCGCAGCGGACCTGCGCGCCGAGCTGATCGAGGCGTTGCTTAAAGTTGAGCACGACCAGGGCATCACCGGGCGCGATACGGATTTCGAAGGACGGCAAACGATCCGGATCTACAACCTGCTCGCGCATGGAACGGCGTTTTGGCAAGTTCCGATCCACCCGCAAACCCTGCCGTTCGCGGAAGCTGTGCTGGACGAGGAATTGCAGGTCTCATCACTCAGTGCGATTACGCTGTGCCCCGGGCAGCCTGCGCAACCCTTGCACGCGGATGATCAACTGATACCGGTAAGAAAGCCTCATCAGCCTTTTACATTGAACTGTGTTTGGGCACTGACGGACTTCACGGAAGAAAACGGCGCGACCCGCATCGTGCCGGGCAGCCATAAGGCCGGTGACAAACCACCTTTCGGCCAGGACGCTGAAACCGTCGTCGCGGAAATGCCGGCCGGCAGCGTCATCTTCTGGCATGGCAGCTTATGGCATGGGGGTGGCATGAATCGCAGCAACGAGCGCCGCTACTGCCTCTCGAATTACTATTGCGCCGGCTTCATCCGCCAGCAAGAGAATCAACAGCTGGGCATTCCGCTCGAGAGCGCACGCGAATTTCCGCGACGCCTGCAAGAGCTATGCGGTTACTCCGTGTACAAGGGTTTGTATGGCCACGTGGACAACGCCGATCCGATCACGATGCTCGGTCGAGCCAGCGAAGCGAAAATGATCTGGCAGCAATCCTACGACGACATGTTCGAAACCGACGGTGCGGCATCGGCGAAGGGCTGAAAGCCGTCGCGGCAAGTGACCGGCCAATCGCTTTGCCGGGGTATTCATAGTCGCCAGTCCGCGATAGCGGCATACGCCGAAAATTTGCCCGTCGCGCTCATCAACCGCTGCATCCACGGCGGCTACGGGCGTCGCGCGCCCGTTCGCCTCGCGCGACGCGCGCTTGCCGCTCGCAGCGACTGCCAGGTAGCGCGCGGGCTACAGCGAGGGTTGTACATCCTCGACCCGTGCGCCGCCGCGATCGAGCCAGACGAAACGGACATTCTTCAACGGCACGTCGGACTGCAGCTCAAGCTGGTTGTACAAATCACCGGCAGCATCCGGTGACTCGGCAGTGAGCACGATTCCCGCATAACCGCGAAAATACGAGTATGCGCTGTGTCGCAATACGAGTGGCTCCGCATTCGGCCCGCTCAGGTACGCGGTGATGGAACCCGCGGGCACCGCTGACTCGAATTCTTCAACCAGGTTCGCGTCGTTAATGTCGAGATTACTGCGATCCCGTACGTAGAGCACGAGATGCGCACCGCGGCTTCTCGCGTACATCGGTGCACGCAGTTCGACGATTTGCTGACCCGGTTCGATGTCGACCGGCGCAACCGGCAGGCCCTGCTTGGCATTCGGGGCGACGCTGCCGAAGCCGACAAGCGCGACGATTAATGGCCACATGGTTCAAGCTCCTTTGCGAAGTGACAATCTGTTAGACCGTTGCGGCGTGGAGCGTTCCCTGCGCTGCACGAGATACGCCACGATGCCGCCAGTTGCACAGCGCATCGCAAGGCCAACACCCTCGCGCATCTCATCGCCGAATAATGGGCCGACAACGTCAACGCGTAGTATCGCCGCGTGACGAAGAATTGCCACAATCCGCGCACTCGCGTCCGGCCTAACATTCGAGTGCGGCGGCAAGCGGACGAGGATAGAGCGGCCGCCGTCGGCGGCCTGCACCACCGCATTGGCGTAAGCCTGCGCCAACACGGTGTCGCGCATGGTTTCAGGCTCTACGGCTGCGGGAGAGGCGCACTCGGCTATCGTTCCGCGGGTGAAATCGAGACCCAGGCGCAGGTCCCGAGTCGCCAGTGACAGCTACGAACGGCCGATGACGATCATTGACAAGCCAATGGCGATAAACACCGAAGTGCGATACAGGCGCGGGATGCTTCTGGATTCAGTCAGGTTCCTCATACGCACGTCCTTTCTGAACAGGTGTGCGTAAACTTGAGACGCGACGAGACGATCTCACCTGCGCAACACGTTATATCGATTCCGCTGCGATCAGTTTGTCGAGTTCGCGCCGCGCGCGTAATGCCCCCGAGTCGGTGTGCAACATGATGGGCTCAAACTCCCAGAATCTGTCTGCATCGCCCATCGATTCCTGAACGGCTTCGAGCATCGGCGCGTCTTCTTCATCGAAGGCAACGGTAAAGATCTTGCGCAGTTCGTCGAGCGGCTGCGGGTGCTCCGCCGGTAAAGAACCATGCCAGAAGTAATGGGTGCTCGAGTCTGTTTCCGGAGTGAGCAGATGCGCGCTCGGTAAGGTAAAGCCCTCGTCGCGCGTTTGTCCGGCGAGCGTGGCACTCACCCCGAGATAGATATTCGACGGCGCCTCCCAGCGCATGTCGAAACGATGGTCGATCCGTTTGCCATTCGTCGGATACCAGGTTTCCAGCGAAACCGTATTCGGTACGTTTTCCGACAGCCAGTTCGAGTGCACCGTTGTTCCCTCGTGTTTAACGGCGTGTTTTCCATTCTCTGACAAGGCGCCGCCGATGGCCGGGTGCAGGAATTCGACGTGCGACAGATCCATCAGATTGTCGATCACGAGGCGATAGTTTGCCTGCATCGTCGAAAGCCCGAAGATGTTTTTGCGCCCGGCCTCGGTGATGTAGGAGAAATCCGGGATTGTGTCCGGATCCGCCGCGTCCGGATCACCGGACCACAACCACACGATTTCATCGCGCTCATGCAGCGGGAAACTCCTGACCGCCGCGCTTCTTGGCAGCGGGCCCTTGAGCGCGTTGCGGATACAACTACCGTCCGTGCCGAAAGTGAGACCGTGATAGCCGCACTGGATGCCATCCGCGACCACTCTACCGCGCGACAGCGGGGCAAACCGGTGCGGGCAGCGATCGATCAGCGCGGCGGGGTGCCCCGCCTCATCCCGGAACAGGACGAGTTTTTCGCCGAATGCTTTGCGACATAAGGGTTCGGTTTCCAGTTCATGACCCCAGGCGATCATGTACCAGGCGTTCTTCAGGTAGTTCGTCATCCCCATGCCCTCCTCCCTGCGTCACGGGCCCCTCACCGGTGACGCCGCTGATTATTATTGCGAGAAACCGTCCACCGTCACGATAAACGGTGTTTCGGAGGCGTTGTGTCGTATCGGCAGTGCCTGCTGATAAGCGGGAGAGTTGTACCACTTGTCGAAATGCGACTGGTCGCGAAACTTCAGCAGGACGTAGCGACCATACGGGTTCTCGCCTTCCACCGATCGCGGTGCATCGCTGATCACGAGAACTTCCACGTCGTGATCGGCAATGCTTGGCATCGCCTTCTCGACGTATTGATCGTAAAGCGCCGCGTCATGTTTATTCACGCCTGCCATCAGATACACGCTCATCGCTGTTCTCCTGTCTCTTGTTCGTTGAACCCGGTCTGTTAATCGGCCTAACCGGCCGCTGTAGTTACTATTCGGTAACTATCGTAACCAAACACTACAGACTCCGCAAACGTCAATAATACTTATTGATTTCAATGTATTTTGAGATTAACTATCCGTACGCCTTTCGGGGAAAACTTAATAGTTACCATATTGACATTAAAGTTACTTATTAGTAACTTTCGAGGAAATGGCGTCGCACCTTCGCTCGGGCCGTGAATTCGATGCCGTGACCGCGGGTCCGACGCAAGCTGGGTCCGGGCCGTTGCGTCCTGGCTGGACACGGAACACCCGTGCCGTCTCACATGAACAGCACCCGAGGAGAATTTGACGATGCGTGTCCGGCTCTACGCGATGACTTGCGGTTTTCTCACGATGGACTTCCATTTTTTTGTCGCGGGCGAAACGGGAAAAATCGCGATACCGATCCCGAGTTTCCTGATCGAGCACCCGCAAGGCTCGGTGTTGTTCGACACCGGGCTCGAGCAGCGCCTGCAATCACAGGATCAACATATCGTGCGCTCGGCCCTGGCCACGATGGCGGACTACGCCTCCGTGCAATACGTCCCCGGGGAAGATATCGCGGCACGTCTTGGCGATGCCGGCTTCGAGGTCAACGCAATCGACTATCTGATTAATTCGCACCTGCATCTGGATCATTGCGGCGGCAACGCGATGATCCCGAACGCGCGCTGGGTCATCCAGCGCCGCGAGTGGGCGGCAGCGATGGAACCGGATTTACAGGCCGCGAATCATTACACGCAGCGCCATTACGACCTCGGCCACGACCGGATCGAGATCGACGGCGAACACGATCTATTCGGCGACGGGACGGTTGTGTGTATTCCGACATTCGGCCATACCCCGGGCCACCAATCGCTCAGGATCCGCCTGCCGGACGGCGACGTCGTGATCACGTCAGACGCGTGCTACATGCGCAAATCGCTCGAAGGCATGCGTTTGCCAATCCCGGAAGTCGTTTCTGATCCGGAACAGATGCTCGCAACGTTCCGTCAGTTCAGGACGCTGCAGGCGGCGGGGGCGGAACTCATATTCGGCCACGATCCGGCGCAATGGAAAGCGCTCAACTCAGGCCCATTGCAGGAAATTACACGTGCACGACTGACCGCGGAACGCGTCGCTATGGCGATGACACCGCCGTGACGCACGCCTACCCCGAACAATAAGCACCCAAGCGTTTCGCTGCGCCACCGGTGGCACGGCGGCGTGGCTGAACGCGATGAATTCACAGCAACAAGGTGGAAGAACGGATGGACAAAGTTTATGTAGTCGGCGTCGGTATGACCCGTTTTGGACGCTTCCCCGACGTCACGGTGAAGTCGTTGACCCGCGACGCGGTGACGTCTGCATTGGCCGATGCGGGCGCGGGGGTCGCGGATGTTGACGTGGCATTTTTTGGAAACGCCACGCAGTCGTACCTCGAAGGCCAGCACATGGTGCCGGGCCAGATCGCACTCCGCGAGATGGGTTTCGAACGTACCCCGATCACGAACGTGGAAAATGCCTGCGCGAGTTCAGCCTCGGCATTCCATCTCGCCTACACGAATATTCGCGCCGGCATGAGCGACATTGCCCTGGCCGTCGGCACGGAAAAAATGTGCGTTGCGGACAAGTCGAAGAGTTTCTCGGTATTCGACGGGGCCTGGGATGTCACGACGGCCGGGGAAACCGCCGCCGGGCTCGAAAGCCTCGGTGAAAATATGACAGTACCGCCCGAGAAAGCGACCCGCGCCGGGCAACGCAGTCTGTTCATGGATGTCTACGCGAATCTGACGCGCTATCACATGAGTACGTTCGGAACGACCGAGAGACATCTCGCGGCGGTCGCGTCGAAGAATCACGCCCATTCGCAGTTCAACCCCCTCGCACAGTACCGCAACCCGATGTCGGTGGCCGAAGTCCTGAACTCGAAGCTGATCGCCTGGCCGCTCACAATCGCGATGTGTGCGCCGATCAGCGACGGATCCGCCGCCGTACTCGTTTGCAACGAAGCCGGCCTGAACAAACTGCGCGCGGACAAACGCAGAACGGTTGAAATACTCGCATCCGTTATCGGGGGTGGCACCAACCGTGATGCAACCCGTCTCGATCAACAAATCTGTCGCCTCACCGCGACGAAGGCGTACGAGCAGGCGGGTATTTCGCCCGCGGACATCTCTGTCGCCGAAGTGCACGACGCGAGCGCGTTCGCGGAAATTCAACAGACCGAACATATGGGTTTTTGCGAATACGGCGACGGCGGTTTCATGGCCGAGCGCGGCGAAACCTCCATTGGCGGGACGATCCCGATCAACCCGTCCGGCGGACTTGAATGCAAAGGTCACCCCATCGGCGCCACGGGGCTTGGCCAGATTCACGAACTCGTGACGCAGTTGCGACACGAGGCCGGTCAGCGTCAGGTTGATGGCGCGCGCTTCGCATTGGCGGAGAACGGCGGCGGTTTCTATCGTAACGAAGAGGCCGTTGCCTGCATCAACATCCTGGCGCGTCACGGTGCTTAGGCGCATGGTACGCCAGCGACCCGCCTCACGCGCCTGCACCAGGCTGGCCCAGGCCCGGGAGGTTTGCCCGTGAATATCTGCTCGTTTCTCGATTCCGTCGCCAGGCTGAATGCCGATCGGCCCGCGCTGTCCGTGGGTGATCAGCGCTACGCGACGTATGCCGAACTCGCAACCCGGGTCGCGCGTCTGGCCGGTGGACTGCTGCATTCGATCACGCAGGTCGAACCGGGCGATCGGATCGGGATCGCCATGAAGAACTGTCCCGAATACGTCGAGATCCAGTTGGCTTGCTGGCGGGCCGGGCTCTGCGTCGTCCCGATCAATGCGAAACTGCACGCTCGGGAGTTCGCCTATATTCTGGAAAATTCAGGCGCCAAAGCCTGCTTCGTCGATTCTGAACTCGCTAACGTCATTGACGGGGTCAAAGCGCACGTGCCGTCCCTGAATCACGTGTTCGATATCACCGGCAGCGACTACGAGGCACTGCTCGGGCACGACGCAACCGGGGTGTTCGACGCGCATTACGAATCACCCGCCTGGCTCTTCTATACGAGCGGTACGTCCGGCACTCCGAAAGGCGCAACGCTGTCGCATCGGAACCTGTGGGGGATGGCATGGCGCTATTACGTGGATATCGACCCCGTCTCGCACACCGATACGTACATTCACGCGGCGCCGATTTCACACGGAAGCGGGCTTTACGGCTTGCCGCACCTGATGAAGGCGTCGCACATCGTGATCCCGCCATCCGGTACGTTCGACGTCGGCGAAATCTTTGACTTGATGAATCGCTATCGCAATATCACGTTCTTCGCCGCGCCGACGATGGTTAACCGGATGACGAATCATCCCGCGGCGGCAAGCGCGCGGGCTGCGAGTCTGAAGACCATTTACTACGGCGGGGCACCGATGTACCTGAACGACATACGCAAAGCGCTGTCGACGTTCGGTTGTTGTTTCTACCAGTGTTTCGGCCAGGGCGAATCGCCGATGACCGGCATTGGCATGAGCAAGGCCGCACATGCGGATGAATCGCATCCGAGGTACCTGGAGCGACTTGCAAGTACCGGCACCGCGAGAACCGGAGTGGACGTGCGGATCGTCGACCCCCAGGACCGCGATCTGCCAATCGGCGAACCCGGCGAAATCCTGTTTCGCAGCGACGTTACGATGCTCGGGTACTGGCACAACCCGGAAGCATCCGCTGCGGCGTTGCGTGGTGGCTGGCTGCATACGGGCGATATCGGTGTGTTCGACGAGGACGGTTTCGTGACGCTGAAGGATCGGTCTAAAGACATGATTATCAGTGGCGGTTCGAACATCTACCCCCGCGAAATCGAGGAAGTCCTGATCACGCACCCGCGCGTGGCAGAAGCGTCCGTAGTGGGCCGACCTCACGCCGACTGGGGTGAAGAGGTTGTGGCGTTCGTCGTCGTGGCCGAGGGGCAGACGGTGGCCGCGGCCGAGCTCGACCGGCTGTGTCTCGACAACATCGCACGCTTCAAACGGCCGAAAGACTATGTCTTCGTGGAGACTCTGCCGAAGAGCAACTACGGTAAGATCCTGAAAACGAAACTCCGCGAACGTCTCGCGCGCGAAGATCTGCCCGCTTAGCCGTGCGGGGCGAATCACGCACAGCGGTGCACGCGTGACGCTCTGTGCACACGATGATAGATTCCCGGCAGGCGGGCAATCCGGTCCGCCGTTCGCACAGGAACCGAACCCCGCATCATGAGTACATGGAACAACGAAGCGCTGGATCGCGATGCCGTGCGAGCCGCGAAACGACGGGCGGTGATCAAGCAGGCCGCGATTGAATTCCGCCAGCGCGGGTATCACGCGACGTCGATGGACGATATTGCCGCGGCGTTGAATGTGAGCAAGGCGGCGCTTTACCGGTATGTGAAAAGCAAGGACGAAGTGCTGTTCGAGTGCTTCATGCAGTCGAACGAAATTGCCGGGGACGCGCTGCGCCGTGCAAACGCCATGCAGGGAACCGGCGCCGACAAGCTCGAGCTGTTCCTCGTTGAGTTCATTACCGACTACCTCGAGAGCAACGTTGCAGGCGGCGCGATGATCGAGATCGACGCACTGCTGCCGGATCAGCGCCTCGAAGTCGTGCGCGGGCGGGACAAGGTGACGCAGGAAATCCGCATGCTGGTCGATGCCGGTATTCGCGATGGCAGTATCGCGGACGAGAATCCGCGGCTCATGATCCTCGCGTTCATGGGCACGGTGAACTGGGTACCGAGCTGGTTCTCGCCGGACGGCGAATATTCGTCACGGGAAATCGCGGAAAAAATCTCGCTAATCCTGCTGAACGGGCTACGAAGCCGGGCCTAGGCAGAACCCTTCAGCCCCACGCCCGTTACGTGACAATGGGCACGTTCAGAACATCACACCTTTGCTTGCCGTTCATGATATTGCGTTTGGTTCCGGTTCGTTAAGTTGCCGCCATGTCATTAACGGCATCCCTGTTTGGTACGGGGCACCGCGAAAATGGCGAACAGCACGCGCGAACAACTGCCTAGCCGTGCTAGCCGACCCGCAGCGGGTCGCCTTTTGACGCGGGATGTTCCCAACTTCAGAAATTTCTCGAATCGAACTGTCGCTGTTGCCGAGTCGGGCCGTCCTGGCGCTATAGGGTATGCTTTGGCGTTGTTCACTGAGCATCCTTTTGGTCCAAGATTCGAACGGCATCCTTATGAAAAGAAGCTTACATCTCGCCGGGTTCATGATTGCGTCCCAGGTGACGCACAGCCATGTCGCGTGGCGTCATCCGAAGTCCGGCGGTGACGCACTCGATCTGTCCTACTACGAGAAAATCGCCCGCACCCTTGAACGGGGCAAGTTTGATTTCCTGTTTTTTGCGGATGTACTCGCGGTACCACGCCGATACGGCGACTCTATCGAAGGTACGGTCGAACGCGGCTCGCAAGGCGCTTTTGGTCTCGACCCCACTCTCGTCGTAACCGCCCTGATCGCAGCCACCGAGCGCCTCGGCCTTGCGGTGACGAAATCAGCGTCCTATTACGCGCCGTACGACATCGCGCGCACGTTCGCAACGCTCGATCATTTATCCAGGGGGCGGGTGGCGTGGAATGTGGTCACCTCGCTTGCGCAAGCGGAGGCACAGAACTTCGGGCATGACGAAATGCTGGGTCACGACGTGCGCTACGATCGCGCCGAAGAGTATCTCGAACTGTGCTTCAAGCTGTGGGACAGCTGGCAGCCCGGTGCGCTCGTTCGCGACCGCGAGACCGGTGTTTTCGCCGACCCGGCGAAGGTCCGGGAGGTCAATCACGTCGGGCCGCATTTCAAGGTTCGCGGCCCGCTTAACGTTCCCCGTTCGCCGCAATCCCGCCCGGTGATCATCCAGGCCGGTTCGTCCCCTCGCGGCCGCGACTACGCAGCGCGCTGGGCCGAGTTGATTTTTGAAATCGAGCCGTCCGCCGAGCGCCGCCGCGCTTACTACGCCGATATCAAGGCACGCGCGGCGAACTTTGGCCGCGACCCGTCGAAGATCAAGATCCTGCCCGCTCTGCTGCCCTTCGTTGGCGAGAGTGAAGCCGAAGCGCAGGAGAAACGGGCGTTTCACAACGAGATGGCCGATCCGATCGCGGGTCTGATCACGCTGTCGAATCACACCGACCACGATTTCTCGCAATATTCGCTGGACGATAAATTCGGCGACATCGATGCCCCGGGATCGAAGGGACTGCTGGAGACCGCGCGCAGCGCGAGTCTCACCGGCGAACTGACACTGCGCGACATTGGCCGCTGGTATGCGCAAGGCATCATATTGCCGCAGTTTGTCGGCACGCCGGCGCAGGTGGCGGATCAAATCGAGGCTTCGTTCAACAACGAGGAGTGCGACGGTTTCATGATTTCGTCCTGGCATACGCCGGGGGCATTCGACGAATTTGTCGACATGGTGGTGCCGGAACTCCAGCGCCGCGGGCTTTTTCGCACGGAATATACGGGGTCTACACTACGCGATCACCTCGGTTTGGGCGCGGCGGACATGATCCCGGTTCCGCGCAGATCCTGAACCCGGCGACGGCATAACAACCGCGACACCCCGCATTTCCCCGGCGTGCGAGCGATACCGTTCCACGCCGGCGTTTTACGCGGTGGCTTTCTCGTTGACTGCGTGCTGCTGAGTGCGCAGCAAGGCTGGTGAATCGCGATGGCACCTTGTTGCAAACGTGCGCTCGCGCAGCCGGTTCCAGTCCTTAAACCCTGGATGTACCGAAATTACCGCGGCAACCTGGTGTACCGGGCGGGGGCCGCTACTGCGATTGACTCAGTTCTTCGACCAGCGCGTTAAAGCGCTGCCGGGTGATTTTCTCGTTGCCGTCAGCGAGCGCACGCGCGACATCATCCAGAGAGTGCTTGCCGTCACTCTGGCGTCGAATCGTGCGGTCGATTTCACGCAACTTGCCGACGGCGCGTGCGGTGATCGGACCATGCGAACGTGCGACGTCGAGCCGTTCGACATCCTTGCCCCATTCGGCGAGTTTCTCATGCGAGATTTCGAATCGGCTTTCGCTGATCGTGCCTGAACGTCGCAACACCTCGAGCGAGTAATATTCCGCCAGACCTTCGACGATCCAGTCGGCCTTGGGACCACCGTTTGCGCGCATCGCGACATGCACGAGTTCATGGATCAATGTGCTCGTGCCATTACCGCTGATCATGGGTCGGTCCGCATGCAGGTATAACGATCCCGGTGCGGACAAGGCGCCGCGCCACATCGGATCACCGGCGCTGACGAGCAGCAGCCGCTCCGGAAACGTCGGAAAGATGTTATGCAGCGTGGGCATCGTCCAGCGCAACATTGCCAGTATGTCCATATGCCGGACGCCCTGCTCCACGGGACCGGACACCGCGACTTTCGTTTTCCCGATTGATTCCCGCCGGGTGCCGATATTGCCCATCACGAGCCAGCCGGTGGGACGGTCCATATAACGCTCCGGGTCGTCAACTTTGAAGCGGTGCTTTTTGGTTTTTGGATAGCGCGTTGCGATGGACCAGCCATCCGGCAGATTGAATTGTATTTTCGCCTTTGATTGCGTCTGGTCCCTGAAGTCAGTGCGCATCGGCGGCACGAGATCATCGGCTCGCAGCAGCGCCCAATCGTCGCTTACGTAGCCATCGTAACGGCCGTTCGATCGCTTGCTCTCGAGCTCCACCTTATATTGCAGCCAGGCGTCGTCGTGCGCCGGTGTCCAGGTCACTTCATCGCCGTCGATTTTCACTTCACCGCCGGCGAGAAACTCATCGTGACGCTTTGGATCGATGTACAGTCGCAGCCAGTTCACCCATGACGGATTGTCACTGAGTCGGATCTTGACCGTTGCTGTTTTATCCTGCGGGTAAACCCACACCGTATACAGGACGCCGAACGTCTCCCGCTCCGCCGCGGCGACCTCGCCGCAGGTAAGAGAGCTTGTCAGCACGCTCGTGATGAGCAGGGAAAACGCAATAAGGTGTCGTATCAGCATGGCAGTGGGCCCGGCAGGAAAATAGTCGTTTGCGAACAGTTTTGACGCGCACTATACACACGCTCGCCGGTTCCTATGGAGCGGGTTTACGCAAGCTGTCACTGATGGGAACATCCCGCATTGCCGTGCCGGGCGCGCTGCAACCTCCGCTGCCACGCCGCAACCGCGATGCACCGCGCGGAGAAATGCGGGGTGTTCCGCTCTGCGGCGCCGATTCAAGGCCGTGGACCTGTGAAGCATTGACTTCTGGAACCGCGCTTCTATCGTATGTGTAAGCCACCTCATGAGCGTGGTCCGGTTCGTGATCCCATTGTGTTTGCGTGCCGGCGCGGCGCCTGAACCTTACCCTTACCCGGAAGAAGACCGCTATGTCCGCAACCCGCACTCGCACCGCCCGCACAATGTGCCCGATGAATTGCCATCCCACGTTCTGTGGCATGGAAGTCGATATCGAAAACGACCGCCTTGTGAAAGTCCGTGGCGACAAGGGCAACCCGGATAGCGAAGGGTTTCTGTGCGTGCGTGGTCTCGCCACACAGGAAATCATGGACAACCCGCGCCGCTTGCTCACCCCTCTCGCCCGCGATGTGCGCGGTACGGACTCGTGGTACGAGATCAGCTGGGACGAAGCGCTGCAGCGTATTGTCGACTCGATGCAATCCGTGGGGCGCGAAAGCGTTGCGCTCTGGGCCGGTCACGGCGTGTTGTCCAACGATTACGGCCCGCTCGCAAACCTCTATCTGGCGCTGCGCTTCGCGAATATGTACGGCTGCCAATGGTGGGATACGTGCATGATCTGCTGGGGTCTGGGTGGTTTCGGGGTGGGGCTGACGGGCGCGATGCAAATCAATACGAAAGAGGATATGAGCGAAAATGCCGATCTCATCGTGCAATGGGGATCGAACCACGCGAGCCAGCCAAACACGGCACGCCACATCGCGCAGGCGAAGAAGCGCGGCGCCCGGGTTGTTGCGCTCGATGTCCGCATGAGCGACGCGTGCCGCTCCGCGCACGACCGGTTTATCGTCAAGCCCGGCACCGACGCAGCACTCGCGCTCGCGATGATGCATGTCATCATCACCGAAGAACTTTACGACGCGGAGTTCGTGGCCACGCATACCCTGGGTTTTGCCGAGCTACGCGACCATGTTGCGCCACTGACCCCGCAATGGGCCGCCGAAATTTGCGGCATCGCGGCCAGCCGGATCGCGGATTTCGCCCGCGACTACGCGCGCACCGAACGCGCCATGATCCTGATCGGCGGTGCATCCATGCACAAGGATGCGAACGGTTGGGAAGCGGCGCGCGCCATTTCCTGCCTGCCGGGCTTGACGGGCAAACTCGGCAAACCCGGCACCGGGTTCGGCCCGCGCCACGCCGGACTGCCACAGGGGTACGGTTTCAACGAAATCACGAACGCCGCCGCCCGGCCGCCGGGCAATTACGTGCCAACGCAAATGTCAGCGATTATCAAGGCTTTCGAAGCCGGCGATGTCCGCACGCTGTTACTGTTCGGCTCCGATTTCGCCACCTCATTCGCCGATGCCGGGCGCGTGGGGCGCGCGATGGAGAAGATGGATCTCGTGGTGAGTCATGACCTGTTCATGAACGACACGAGCCGCCGCTACGCGGACATCATTTTGCCGGGAACGACGTGGCTGGAAGATTACGGTGCCAAGGCCACGGCCACACACGTGTACCTGATGGACAAAATCCTTGAACCCGCCGGCGAAGCGCGCTCGATGACGAGCATTATTCGTAACCTCGCCGCGCGCGTGGGTCTCGAGGATTTCTATCCGTGGCACGATGACGGTGGCCATATCGACGCCGTACTCGACCACCCGGCAACCGGACACGCGAGCATCGAATCGCTGCGTGCCAACGGCGGCATGGCGGCACTCGACATCTCCCACGTCGCGCATGTCGATCATCGCTACACCACGCCTTCAGGCAAGATCGAATTTTATTCGCAACAAGCCGCCGACAGCGGTTGTTCACCGCTACCGGTCTACACTCCCCGACCCACCGGCACGGATTTCCCGCTGGAACTGCGCAGCGGCAGAACGATCAATCATTTTCATGCGTTTTATGACAGCGGGCGTGCCCTACCGTCCCTGGCCCGACGCGACAAACGCCCGTTGCTGTGGCTTGCGCCGGGCGATGCGTCGGCCCGCGGTATCGCCGACGGCGACGCAATCACGGTGTACAACGAACGCGGCCGCTTCGATGCCCATGCGAGTGTCACCGACAAAGTGCTGCCGGGAACATTGTGGATTCACGATGGCTGGCCGGGGCTGAACGATCTAACCGCGGGCGAGGCGGTGATTCCCGATGCGGCGACGAAATTGTTCCCGTTCAGTACGGGGCAATCGGCATACGACGCATTTGTAGAAGTGAGCGCACGTCACGCCACGGAACCATAACAAGCTGCGCCGGCCCGCGTTCCAAAGACGTGATGAAGCGCCGATGGACGGGCGCATTCGCTTGCCGTCCACCCCGCACGTTTGATTCGAGACCGCCTTCAAGATGTCGTGGCCGGCGTCGGGGACCGCCGCGGGACACGACGACAAACGGGTACCGTACACGGGTGGCCACGCACCCGACTCGCATGAACTCATGACAACTGCGCGTTTAATGTGAGATGTTTCGTCGTTTGACGGTGGCGGGTTGTTCCGTACGACCGCCGCCGGGTGACAAAACTTCAGGAGACCTGGATGAAAGAAACGCGCGAGGCACTCAGCGAGCGCCGGAGTAGGGTGCCGCTGTTTGATCCGGCACAGAAACTGAAACTCGGATTGTTCAGCTTCAACGTCAGTGGCGGCATGATGGCGACCACGGTGCCGAGCACTTACGAGTTGTCCTGGCGGCACACGCGCGATATTGCCCTGAAAGCGGATGCCATGGGCTTCGAAGCGCTTGTCCCGGTGGGCCGCTGGCGTGGCTTCGGCGGGGAAACGAACTTCGCCGGGGCGTCGTTCGAAACCTACTCCTGGGCCGCCGGTCTCGCCGAGGCGACCGAGCGCATTATGGTCTTCGCCACCTCGCACGTGCCGACCGTGCACCCGATCGTCGCGGCTAAACAGGCGGCGACTATCGACCACATTTCCGGCGGCCGCTTCGGGCTCAATCTCGTCATGGGATGGTATGCGGCGGAGATGGAAATGTTTGGCGGCACGCAACGGGAGCACGATGCACGCTACGAGTTGGGCGGCGAATGGGTTGAGATCGTACGCCGGCTGTGGACGGAGCCGGATCCGTTCGACTTTGAAGGGGAATTTTTCGATCTTCGGGGCGCCGTCGCGGAGCCGAAGCCGCTCCAGCAACCCCACCCTGTGCTCGTAAACGCGGGCAGCTCTGCTGCCGGGATCGATTTTTCCGCCCGCAGCTGCGACGTCAATTTTGTTGCCATGGGGACGTTTGAAATGGGCCAGGCGGCGGCGCGCGCCGTGCGCAAGCGCGCGCATGAAAACTACAACCGCGACATTTCAACGATGACCTACGCGACGGTGGTGTGTCGTGATACGGAGGCACAAGCGAAACGCGATTATCAGGCCATGGTCGACAGCATCGATTGGGAGGCGATCGACAATCTGACCCGGATCTTCGGGGTCGAGGGTCAGTCCTACGGTGACGCCGAGTCCGTGCGGAAACTGAAGACACAATTTGCCCTCGGCTGGGGCGGCATGACGTTCGTCGGCTCGCCGGAACAGATCGTCGATCAATTGCAGCAAACCGCCGCCGCCGGCATCGACGGCATCGTGCTTGGCTTTAACGATTACCTGGTTGAGCTCGACCACTTCGATCGCACGGTCATGCCCTTGCTGAAGCAAGCGGGCCTGCGCCGCTGACACTGCCGGATATTTCACTGCTCCCGGCACCGCATGGCGATTGATCGGCAGGCAAGCCCGCAAACACTGTCGCGGAAATTCGCTGCTTTGGCCTGAAGATGCTGGCGTACCGCCAAGCCACGGCGCGGACCGGTAAGCCGGAAGCGACGCCGCCGGACCCGCAGTCGCGCCAGCCATGCGCGTCGGTAAACGATCGGCGGCGCACGCTGCCCGCGTTGCCACTGCGATGTACGCTCGCTCCCCGCGATGAATCCGCGGACGCGATTCCCTTTTCTGGTTGTGCGTCGTGAACAAGGAATCGACGGGCTTTTCTGCCATGCGGGGTTGCGCTGAGGCCAAATGCGCCGCTATCTTGAATGTCGGCCGGGACGTTCGTAACGTAAGCACCAAGCCCGATCCCGCAGGAGAAAACTGATGGCCGAAGAGCGATCCGGCAAGACCCGCAAGGACGCTGCACGTCATGAAGTGCGGGCCCGCGCGCTCGTCGCGGGCCTCGCACCGTCCGTAATCCCGATGATCATCCGCGTGTGGTCCGCTGACAGCATGTTGCTCCAGTTCGAGGGGCAAAAAAACGCCGTCGACGAACGCTGGGCGACGATCGGTGCGGGCATACTGATGACATTCAAGGGCAAAACCTCCGAGCGCACCGAACGGATCACCGTGCATGGGCGTATTCGCAAGCGCAACGAGCGTGGCATCGAGGCCCGACTCCTTGCGGTGGATGATGAGACCCTCGAGGCGTTGAAAAGCCTCGCGCCGGCCACTGCTAAAAGTGCCGAGCCAGCACCGGTGCCGGCCACCGATGCCGTCGCTTCCCTGTGTCAGGCCGCGGTGGAAGCGCGCCTGCCGCAGCTGGCGGCCGTGTTTCTCGATGCGCTCGAATTGAGTCTCGGTGGCGGCACACCCGGGAGCCAGCGTGGCGCCTCCCTGCCCGCCGAATTCGCCCGCAGCCGAGCGTTGATGGAACAGGCGATCGTCGATATGACGCTCGCCGATGTCGCGGATTGTTTCAGCGACGAAGCCGGTAACGACCGCAGCGCCACCGGCGGCCTGTCGCTAATTGAGTCGATCGATTTGCGCGCCGCGCTGCTCGTCACGGAAACGGTCAATAGCGTCGCCGAGCAATTGCGCGCGGTGTGGGCAGAACTCGAACCCCGCCTCGAGCAGATCGTCGCGGACAAGAGCGATACCGATGCACTGGCCCCGTCTGCGTTCTGCCATCATTTTCGTGACGCCATCTTCTTCGACCATCAGTTCGGTGCGCTGTGCCATATAGACCTGACGGCCGGCTACTCGGATGCGTTTATCGCGGCCGTCGAAGCCATGTACCGCGAATTGATCGACGTGCTCGAGCGTAACGGTATCCACGGCGAAGCGCGCTAGCGGAACGAGCACCCATCAGTTCAAGCCGCCGGCAGGTAAACCGGCACCGCCCGCATTGACCCGCAAGCGGTGCTGCGGCGTTAACGACTGACGGATGCCGATCATTATGGGATTTTCCGTTTCAGGCACGACCCCCGGCGGGACTCTGCTTGCGTCGACCGCACAGGTGG
Source organism: Gammaproteobacteria bacterium (assembly GCA_965216305.1). Classification (GTDB taxonomy): domain Bacteria; phylum Pseudomonadota; class Gammaproteobacteria; genus UBA11873. Next base: position 4,380,016 of record OZ244144.1, read on the forward strand.
TACGTGATCTCACGTTTGTCGTAACCAGCAATCCGCATGCCGTTAAAACCATGCCCTCAGTCCGATCACGAACGACACGTTCGTGTCGTCGCCGCCGGACGCTTTGCGGATATCCGCCGTATCACCGTGCAGCTGCGTCCAGTTGACGCCGATGTACGGCGCGAACTCGCGCCTGAATTCGTAACGCAGCCGCACCCCGAGTTCGGTGGAGTTCAGGCCGCTCGCGATATCAACCTCGCCGACATCGGAGAACGCCGCGTTGAGCTCGAAGCGTGGCTGCGCGATCAGTCTCTGCGTCAATCGAAGATCGTATTCCGCCTCGAAGCGCACGCTCGCATCACCGTGTTCGCTGACAAAAAAACCGGCGTCCACTTCGAACATGTAAGGCACGAGCCCCTGCACACTCGCAACGAAGAAGTCGCGCTCCGCCGCGGGCCTGAAGTCGTGCCGCACACCGGCTTGCCAGTAGAAGAACGGGGAGAACAGGCGTGCATACAGAACCTGCAGTTCAGCCTCTTCGGGCGATTCGCCCTGCACGCCCTCGCCTTCCGTTTTCAGCCAGAGTTTGTTCCAGTCCGAGCCATACCAGCCCTGGGCATCCCACACGTAGGTGTCTTCGTCACCCCAGCCGCCTTCGATGCGATCGATCAACGCCATTCCCACCGGCATGCCGCCCATCATGGGCGTACCCCAGCCGACCGGCGCGCCGGTATTCGGTACCGTCGCGCCGCTTTGTGCGAGCGCAATGCCCGCGAAGCTGTAAACGATCCAGGCGAACGCGAGCGTCAGTCGCTGATTTTTCATTACGCCACCTCCACAACACGGAACATGCCCATTTCCATGTGATACAGGAAATGACAATGGAATGCCCAGCGGCCAGGTTCGTTCGCCGTGATCAACAACGACAAACGCTCCGCCGGCTTGACACTGATCGTATGTTTGAACGGCAGGTGATCGCCCTGACCGTTTTCGAGTTCCATGAACATCCCGTGCAAGTGGATGGGATGTTCCATCATCGTGTCGTTGACGAGGATGAGGCGAAGACGCTCGCCGTACGGAAATCTGACGGTGTGCTTGATCTCGTTGAACGCCTTGCCATCAAACGACCACATGTAGCGTTCCATGTTGCCGGTGAGGTGCAGTTCGATTGTGGTGGACGGCTCGCGCGTGTCTTCCATCGCCTTGACGTTGCGCAGATCGGCGTACGTCAACACACCGTGCGGGACATGGTCGAGCCCCGTACCCGGTTCACCGAGGCGATTACGTTGCACCGTGGCCACGGAGGTATTGCCGGCGCCGTGCATTTCCGGTCCGTGCCGCGCAACTACGGGCCCCACGGGATCCATCATCTCCCCGGACATGGCGGACATGTCCATCCCCGACATCGCCATTCCGTGCATGTGATGACTTGCGCCGGTGGCGGCCCCGGACATCGGTTGCGAATTGCCACTTGCCGCCATGGCGCCCTCGCCCGCGGACGGCGTGTCCATGGCGCTCATGGCATCCCCACCCATCATCCCGTGCGACATCGCGCTCATATCCATGCCCATATCGATCATCGTCCGTAGCGGTCGCTCGCGCAGCGGCGGCACGGCGGCCGTCATGCCGGCGCGCGGCGCCAGTGTGCCGCGGGCGTAGCCGCTGCGGTCCATCGACTCGGCCATGATCGTGTAGGCTTCATCGGCCGTTGGCGAGACGATCACGTCGAAAGTTTCCGCCACGCCGATCTGGAACTCATCGGTCTCAACCGGTTCCACATTCTGGCCGTCCGCTTGCACCACGGTCATCGGCAAACCCGGAATGCGCACATTGAAGTAGCTCATCGCGGAGCCATTGATGATGCGCAAGCGCACGCGCTCCCCCGGCTTGAACAGCGCCGTCCAGTTCCCTGCCGGGTGCACACCGTTCATCAGGTGGGTGTAAGTATATCCCGTGACGTCCGCGATATCGCTTGGCATCATGCGCATGCGATCCCAGGCCAGGCGGTCGCGCAAGGTGGCGCCCAGACCATGCCGCGAGACGTCGCGGAAAAAGTCGCCGGCCGTACGTTGCTGAAAGTTGTAGTAGTCACTCATTTTCTTCAGCTTCATCATCACATCGTGCGGATCCTCGAACGTCCAGTCCGACAGAAACACAACGTAATCCCGCTCGTAACTGAACGGCTCGGGATCGCGGGGATGGATGACGAGCGGGCCGTAAGCGCCGGCCTGTTCCTGTAAACCGGAATGGCTGTGATACCAGTACGTACCGTACTGGCGCACCGGGAACCGGGCCTCGAATGTCGCGCCGGGATCAATGCCGGGAAACACCACCCCCGGCACCCCGTCCATTTCGAACGGCAGCAAAATGCCGTGCCAGTGGATCGAGCTTTCTTCGTCGAGCCTGTTGTGCACGCGCAGGCGTGCATCGTGTCCCTCGTACAGTTCGACGAGCGGGCCCGGGATCGTATTGTTGAGCGTGAACGCACTGGCCCGGCCACCGGCGATATCCAGGGTCTGACGCTCGATGGTAATGTCCATCGTGGTGTCTGCAGGGGTGCGCGAGTGCGGCGGGGTGAGTGCGCCGCGAACGGCGGCATAAGCCGGAATCATCGCATTGACGGTTGCCAGCGTACCGGCCGCAAGCGCGCCCTGGAGCAGGCGTCTGCGTTCGGGATCGACTTTGTTTTGCGGGTGCATCAATGGCCTCCATGTCCATGGTTGTGGTTTTTGTCGGGGTCGTGATCGCGCGACCGCGACGCTGCCCGCGGCGACGCGCCGTGGTGAGCGTGAACCCGGTAACAAACGAATCGCGGGGTGTAATCCGCCGCGCTCATGGATTCGACGCGCTCCCGCGCGCAATTTTGCTTGTCACTGAACGTCTCCTGATCTCCGGGGCAACCGGCGCGGGCGCGTGAGTGTGTTCAGCACGCCGCGAGTTGCGAATTCAAAACGGGATACCGCGGGCGTTGCCATCGGTAAGCCGTGGTCATGCGGAGTGGAAGGCGCTAGTTCAGCAAGACGTCCCGGCGGTGCACCGGCGTCGAACGCGGGTACGCTGGTTGCCATGAAGGGGGCCCGCTCGAAGCGAGTTGTAATCGCGTGAAGCGGAATGAGACTTCCGCAGGAGAGAGGAGATCCGGTTTCTCGGGTTCGCTGGTTCTGAAATCGAACAACACCATCGGCTCGGCCGCCGCTGCCTGCAGCACCGAATCACACGGATGCCCGCACATTTCACTGGACTCATCGGCCTGGTCAGCCGGTGCTGGATCAACATGGTGTGCGGCATGGTCGCCGACACTGCTATCACTGACGGCAGCCGCGCACGGGCACGCCGCGGCGCCGAGACTCAGAATCGCGGTGAGAAACAGGCTAATGACTTTTCGTGCCATCATGGTGAAGCATACCCTATACCCCTATGGGGTATAAATCAAGACCTTCTGCCGCCGGAGTAAAAGCGCTCGCGACCACAATCCCAAGCCCGGGTGTGCGGCTGGTTTGATTGCCAGATCGGGTTGCGAGTCAAAGTCGGAATATCGCCGTAATACAGGGGAAACAACGCCGCGCCACCCGGCCCATGCCGCCAGTCCAGGTGGCGACATTAGCGCTCGTCAACACCGCCACGGCGCATTCCCGGCAACTTCCGGGAATGAGCCGCTTTCGTTTTGCCTGCTGTGTGTGACAGCAGCAACTCACCGGGCCACGCCTCAGGCGTCGGCCACCCGGATCATGAGTTTGCCGGTATTGGCCCCGGTGAACAGTTTCTTCAGTGCTTCGAGCGCGTTTTCGAGTCCCTCTTCGATATCCTGGCGCACGGTGATCTTGCCTTCCGCCATCCAGCCGGCAAGCGCCTGGATCGCCTCCGGGTAGCGCTCGGCATAATCCGTCACGATGAAGCCCTGAACCTTCACCCGCTGCATCAGAATCATCGGGTAATTAACCGGGCCCGGGGGCACGTCGGTTGCGTTGTATTGCGAAATGAGCCCGCAGGTGGGTATGCGTCCACCGATGTTCATCTGCTTCAGACACGTGTCGAGGATCTCTCCGCCAACGTTGTCGAAATAGACGTCGATACCATCGGGGCATGCGGCTTTCAGCGCCTGCTCGATGTTTTCGGTCTTGTAGTTGATCGCCGCATCAAAACCCAGTTCATCGGTAATCCACCGACATTTCTCGTCCGAACCGGCAAGGCCCACGGCGCGGCAGCCTTTGATCTTCGCAATCTGGCCAACAATGGAGCCCACCGCACCCGCCGCGGCGGATACCACCACCGTCTCGCCGGCGGCGGGTGCACCGAGATCGAGCAGACCGAAGTATGCAGTGGGACCCACCACGGCGAACGTACCGAACGCGTCGGCGATCGGTACCGAACCCGTATCGCCCATCGGATTCATCATACCGGGCTCGCCGATCTGGTAATCCGCCCACACGCCAAGGCCACTGACGATTTCGCCGACCTTGAAACGCGGGTTGTTGCTTTTGACCACCGTGCCACAAACCACGCCGCGCATCGGCGCGCCGATTGCCACCGGCGGCATGTATTGGTCGATGTCACTCATCCAGATTCGGTTTGTCGGATCAAGCGACAGGTAATTCAACCGGAACAGATACTCCCCCTCGCCGGGCTCGGGAATGGCCTCCTCTTCCAGACTCAGGACGTCATTCGTGAGCTCACCTACCGGGCGTTTACGCAGACGCCAGACGCGATTGGTTTCGGGCATTGTGTTTGTTCTCCGAGGTTGATTCGCCGACCGCGCGATGGCACCGGCCGGATGCGGTGCATGATACACGCCGCCTTCGGGTATTGTTCGCAGCCGGAACCCGCGACAATCAGCGCTGAGATAATCCCGCTTAGCGGTTTTGTGTCGCTGATTGCTGCAGATCGTGCAACCGGAAGGAGCGTTTCCGCGCGCCACACAGGCCCGACGCGCGGCAATCGTCCCCGCAATCACTGTTGTCACCAACACGCACACGTTCACGACTGAGCATCGTGGCCTGTGTTGGTGGTGACGGCCGCTCGTGCGTGCGCGTTGGCCAATGCAACACCGGGCGTTTTCGCGTTCGACCGCAAAGCATAAAGCGCACAACACACCACTGCGTGCAAAACCGATCTGATATCTTATGGGCCTATGAACCGCATGCACCGAATCTACTCATTTTTTGCGTTCGCGCTGCTGTGCGCGAGCGCCGGCGCGTACGCGGCTGCGGACTTCCCGCCGGTAGTGACCGGCCTGTCCAGCCGCGCCCCTATCGTGCAGGAGATCACTGTTACCGGCAGCGTGACATCGCCGCGCGTGTCGCAACTTTCTACCCGGATCGCCGGCTCGATCGTCGCTGTGAACGTCGAAGTCGGTGACGTCGTTGAGAAAGGTCAACGCTTGCTTGCACTTGATGATGAACTCGCCACGATCGCACTGCGAGGCGCGCGCGCCACGTTACGCGCCTCCCGCGCCGAACTGGACGACGCACAGCGTCGACTCGCCGAAGCGCGGCGTCTCGAGCTCGATAGCACGATCGCAAAAACCGAGGTCCTCGCGCGCGAGGCCGAGTTCAACGTGAAAGCCGCGGCGGTGGAACGCAGCGAAGCGGATGTGCACCAGGCAGCTGCGATACTCGAGCGTCACGTGCTGAAAGCGCCGTTTTCCGGGACGATCAGCGCCAAATCGAGTAACCCCGGCGAGTGGGTATCGCCCGGCAATGCAGTGCTCGAACTCGTTGCAACGGATAACTTGCGGATCGATTTCCAGGTGCCGCAGGAAGCGTATCCGCATCTCAGTGTTGGCATGAGCATCGCCGTGCGGCTCGATGCGCTACCCGGGCGCGAAGTCCCGGGACATATCATAGGCGTCGTGCCCTTGAGCGGCGACGAGTTACGTTCGTTCCTTGTGCTGTGCCGTCTTGACACGGCCGACGCGGCGATAGCACCTGGCATGTCGGCGCGCGGGATCTTGCGCCTTAAGGGCGATCGCGATGGCGTGGTGGTACCACGCGATGCCGTCCTGCGCCACGCGGACGGTCGAATCACGGTGTGGCTGCTTGATCGAACCGGGGGTGATGCCCGCGTCGCCGAACGCGTGATAGCGATTGGGCGGACGTTCGCCGGACTCGTCGAGGTCAGGGAAGGACTCGACCCCGGCATGGAGATTGTTATCCACGGCAACGAACGCCTGCAGGACGGCCAACGCGTGTCGATCGTCGATCCGTGATCGGCACGAACCGCACCACCGAACCCGATGCCGCAAACGGGGCGAACGCACGTGTTTGAGCGCGTCGCGCGCAACGGCATTCTCGTAACGGTAGTGACCTTGATCGTTACCGTGCTGGGTCTTGCCGCCGCTTTTCGCATCCCCGTACAGATGATTCCGGATCTCGAGGTGCGCAAGATCACGGTGCGTACAACCTGGCCAGGCGCGACGCCGCAGGACATCGAACAGGAGATTTTGCTCGAACAGGAAAAATACCTGCGCTCGGTACCCAGTTTGAAGCGGATCGTATCGCTGGCGCAAAGCGGCCGGGCGCAAATCGAGCTTGAATTCCCGTTCGGCATCGACGTTACCGATACGCTCGTACGCGTGAGTAATGCCTTGAGTCAGGTGCCGGGATATCCGGAGAACGTTGATCAACCGCGCGTCTATGCCGCCTCGTTCTCAAGCAATGCGTTCATGTTCCTGCGCATTGCGCCACTACCCGGCAACCCGCGTGGTCTAGATATGGACATGCAGCGCGACTACATCGAAGACCAGGTGCGGCCGCGGCTGGAAACCGTGCCGGGCGTCTCGCAAGTAGAAGTGCGCGGTGGCGCCGAACGGGAGGTGCGCGTACTGCTCGACTTCGAACGGCTCGCGGAACGCGCGCTGTCGGTTGCCGATGTACGCGATGCGCTGCGCGCACGTAATCGTGACGTCTCGGGCGGCGAGATCGACGGCGGCAAGCGGCGCTTTCTTGTCCGCACGGTCGGGCGCTTCGACGCCGTGAGCGATCTCGAAGAACTCATACTCGCCCGGCGTGGCGATGCCGTGATTACGCTCGGCGACGTCGCCACGGTCGTACTGGACCACCGTGCACTGAACGAACAATCCACGATCAACGGTGAACCCGTGATCCAGCTCGCGGTGCGGCGCGAACAGGGTTCCAATGTCATCGAGATCAAGCGCGCCGTACTGGCTGAGATCGACGAGATCAATCGTGATGTTCTGCAAGCAGACGGCATGATGCTCGACCTTGTCTCCGACGATGTGCGTTACGTTGAAGCGTCGGTCTTGAACGTGTGGAAGAATCTCGCGATCGGCGCCGTCCTCGCCACCGGGGTGATGTTCCTGTTCGTGCGTTCCGCGCGCACCACCACGATTGGCGTGATCGGTATTCCAATCTGCACGATCGCCGGGTTTCTCGGCTTGCTCGCGGCGGAACGAACCATCAATGTCATTTCGCTCGCCGGGATCGCGTTCGCGATCGGCATGACCCTGGACAACAGCATCGTCGTACTCGAAAGCATCGAGCTCGAACGCCGGCGTCAGCGCGATCGCTTCGCTGCCGCGGTCGCCGGGGTGAAGCGTGTGTGGCCGGCGGTGCTCGCATCGACGTTTACGACGATCATGGTATTTGTGCCGATCGTGTTCATCCGTGAAGAAGCAGGCCAACTGTATTCCGATATCGCCATCGCCGTCTCGGCATCGATCCTGGCTTCCATGCTGGTCGCGATCACGGTTGTACCCACGGCCTGTGCGAAGTTCGGTTTCGATGAGGTGCAAAGCAAACGCGGACCGCTGACGCGTAGCTGCCTGGCAACGATAAGCTGGATCATCGAACGACCGTTGCGCCGCCTCGGTTGCGCCATCGCGATTGTCTTTGGCACGGTCGCGATTGTGGTGCTGCTTACCCCGCCCGCGGAGTATTTGCCGGAAGGCGAGGAACCGAAGGCGTTCGCCACCATGAGTGCGCCGCCCGGCTACAATCTGCCGGCAATGGCCGCGGTCGCGGCACGGGTTGAAGCGTATTTTCTGCCGTATGTAACCGGGGATGCGTCGTCAGCACCCGCGGGTTCCGCCGCTGTTCCGGCACTGCGCTACATCAATCTGCGGGTTACCCCGGAAGGCCTGCGTATTATCGCCGAGCCGGTTGAGGCCACGCAGGTTGTGCCTATGATGGATGCCTTCGACGCCCATTTCGAACAGTATGCGGGCATGCATTCTTTCGTATCGCGCGGCTCGATCATTACCAGCAACAATGCCGGCACGCGCAGCGTCGATCTCGACATTTCCGGCCCGGGTCTGCAGAGTATTTACACCGTCTCCGCGCTGGCTTACGACCGCGCCCGGGAAGTTTTTGACCACCCGCGCATTCAGGCCGAACCGGCCACATTATCGCTGTCGCAACCGCTTGTGGAAGTGCGGCCGGACTGGCTACGCGCGGCCGAACTCGGTTTTGATTCCACCGATCTCGGACTGACCGTTGGCGCATTGACGAACGGCGCTTATGTGGACGAATTTTTTCTTGCCGACGATAAAATCGATATTTTTCTGTACAGCCGCAAAGGCAATGCCGTCACGGTGGACGAACTCGGCGAGTTGCTAATCTACACCCCGCTCGGGGCTGCAATCCCCTTATCGTCCATTGCGCGCGTCGTTGAGACCGTCGATACGAGCATCGTACGCCGTGTAAACGGGCAGCGGGCCGTTACTTTGCACATCATTGCACCCGATGACGTTGCGCTCGAAACGGCAGTTCAGCGCGTACGCGCCGACGTCGTCGGTGCGATGCGTGCGGCAGGCGAAGTACCACGCGACGTGAGTATCGATATTTCGGGGGCGAGCGATCAACTCGATGCGACACGCGCCGCACTTGCGGACAATTACTTCATCGCGCTGATCATCATCTACCTGCTGCTCGTTGCGATATTCAGACACTGGGCGTACCCCTTGCTGATCATGACGACGATTCCACTTGGCATTGCCGGCGGCATCGCCGGCCTGTGGGCGATGAATGCCGTCGGCGCGTTGCTGCCGATGATTGGCCTGCAACCCGTCCACCAGGCTTTCGACATGATCTCGATGCTCGGTTTCCTGATCCTGATGGGAACGGTGGTGAACAATCCTATCCTCGTCGTCCATCGCTCGATCACGAATCATCGTGATGACGGCATGGAACCACGGGCCGCGGTTAACGAAGCCGTGCAATCGCGCTTGCGCGCGATCGCGATTTCAACCATGACGACGGTCTGCGGGCTAGCGCCGCTCGTATTCCTGCCCGGCGCGGGTTCAGAACTGTACCGGGGCGTTGGTGCGATCGTCTTGTTCGGTCTGCTCGGCACGGCGTTCGTCTCGCTAACCTACCTGCCCGCGGTGACGGTGACAGCGCTCGGCTTGAGTCGCCATGCCATTCGCGCCCGCTCGTAAGGACGGTGGTACAAGACCGAACTGTTCAACCAGCGAGGAACCCGGCATCATTTCGAAGCGGGGGCAGGCGCCACGCTCGCAGGGGTGGACTGGTTCAATTTCGGCGCTTACAAGACACCGGCTATCCACCGCCAGCAGGGTTCGAGCACGGTTGCGCTAATCAACTGGCGCGTAAGCTCCGGGCGTCAACAAGATCGATCGTCTGAGAAGCCGGGGTGAATCAGGGTCACATCGCGGGCTTCTACGAATGCTGGCACACACCGCGAGGGTATTCGGGTTCGCGTCGGTCGGGGTCGTTTTTGACGCAGCGCACCCGGGTCGACGCACTCATGCCTCACTTCACCTGCAACCACCTGGCCGCACCAGATGATCGCCCCGTCCTCCGCTCACGCCCTATAATATCCCCCACCAGTTGATGGACACGCGCGATGGACCTTTGCCGTCGTGATCAACCGATTGAGCCGAGGAGGTCAATTATGAGTCGAGAAGCCGCAAGTACCCCGCCGATAACAGCGCAACCGGAACAAGCCACAACATTCGACGCGATCGTGATCGGGGCAGGATTCGGCGGTCTGCGCATGCTCCACGAGCTGCGCGAGCTGGGACTGACAACGCGGATTTTCGAAGCGGGCACGAACGTCGGTGGCACGTGGTACTGGAATCGCTACCCGGGGGCACGAACGGATAGCGAGAGCTGGGTGTACGCGTTCTCCTTTTCCAGGGAGCTCCAGGACGATTGGAACTGGAGCGAAAAGTATCCCTCATGGACTGAGGCACTCTCCTACTTGCAGCACGTGGCCGATCGCTTCGATATGCGCAAGGATATTCAGTTCGAGACGCGTGTCACCGCCGCACACTACGACGAGGTGGCAAAAGTGTGGCACGTCACGACCGACGACGGCGACAAGCATTCCTGCCGCTATCTCATCTCTGCGACGGGACCGCTATCCACGCCATACAAACCGAACTTCCCCGGCATCGATTCATTCAAGGGGGAGTGGTATCTGACTGGTCGCTGGCCCAAGGAAGACGTGGAATTCGCGGGCAAGCGAGTTTGCATCATCGGCACGGGCGCAACCGGGGTACAGGTTATTCCGCTGGTGGCGCAGACAGCCGCTCATCTCACCGTATTCCAGCGCACACCAAACTATGTAATGCCGGCACGCAACGCGCCGATGACGGAGTTCGAGCTCAAGTCGATACGCGCAAATTACGACAGAATCTGGGAGCTGGCGCGCGAGCATGTCTTCGGTTTTGCGCTTGAACCGGCCGGTCGCAATGGTCCCGATGTATCTGCTGAAGAAGCCCAACGGATCCTCGAGCGTCACTGGGAGATTGGCGGCTTCCGCTTTCTGTTTGAGACGTTCGACGACATCCTGACGAACGAGTACACGAATAAACTCGTAGCGGATTTCATTCGCAACAAGATCCGGTCGATCGTGCAAGATCCGGAAACAGCGGAATTGCTATGTCCAACGTGCCACCCGGTCGCCGCTCGGCGACCACCGCTTGGCCACTTCTATTACGAAACCTTCAATCGCGATAACGTATCGCTCGTCGATGTGAAAGACGTGCCGATCACCGAAATTACGGAACGCGGGATCCGCACGGCAGACGCTGAGTACGAGGCCGACGTGATTATCTTCGCGACGGGTTTCGATGCCGTCACCGGTACGCTGAACGCGATCGATATCAAGGGCCGGGGCGGTGCCGAGCTGCGCGACAAGTGGGAAGGCGGACCGCAAACCTATCTCGGCATTACGGTCGATGAATTCCCGAACTTGTTCATGGTGGGCGGGCCACAAAGTCCGTTTGCAAACATACCGGTAGTCATCGATGGCTGCGTCGACTGGATCGGGCGTGCACTAAAACTGATGCACGAGAAGGAATGCGCGTCGATCGAACCAACCGCCGAAGCCGTTGCTCAATGGGGAACGCACATGAACGACCTCGTAAACGCGACATTGATGCATCAGGCAAAGCGCTCGTGGTTCATGGGCGACAATATCCCGGGCAAGCCACACGCAGTGCTGTTCTATTTCGGCGGTGCGGGCAACTACCGCAAGGAATGTCTCGCGGCACTGGAGAACGACTTCGAGGGCTTCAAAACCAAATGACGGTAAGAACCCGGTGGCCGCCTCTGCGGGCACCGGCAATCGTGTTACTGAAGCCGTTTCCTTACCCGCGCAGAAAGCCGTCCATATCGCGCGATCTCAGATGTTCGAAAACCATTGCAGATTCCCCACTGCGGAGAACTTCGGTTTCCGTAGCGCGCGGACCGGACCGCGCCGTCGCGAGAAGAAAGGAAGAAAGGTGACGGAGGGATTATTTAATGACCAGTCGCGATAAACGGGGGCCGCATTGTTCAGGAGTAATTAGTTGCCCGCTTTGATCGATCGAGAATGCTCAGAAATTAATCCCTCCGTCACCTTTTCCGCAATAACTGACGATATGGTTGCAAAGCCGAAACACCGCGGACATCCAAAGGGAACTGGATTCGCTCGCGAAGGACGCCCTTCGTTAACGTATCACGGGGATCTCGGACAGACCGCCTTGGAAGAAAGGTGACGGAAGAAAGGTGACGGAGGGGTTATTTATTGACCAGCCGCGATAAACGGGGCCGCATTGTTCAGGAGTAATTAGTTGCCCGCTTTGATCGATCGAGAATGCTCAGAAATTAATCCCTCCGTCACCTTTTCCGCGTCACCTTTTCCGCGGCTGAGAAATTATTCCCCCCGTCACCTTTTCCCCTTTTCCACGTTACGGCACCTCTTTCAAAGCGGGAGGCCGGCAAAAAAAGATTAACGTGGCGGCAGTCGTACACAAGACCGCCAGCGCCACGAGTACCAGGTTGTACGTGCCTGCGGTATCCGCCACCCAGCCTGCCCAGCTCGTGGCGACGAATCCGATAATGCCTGTCGCCGCGACCCGCACACCGGCCGTGCCGACAAATGCCGTGCGCCCGAAGAAGTTGCCAAACACCACCGGAATAGACGTGAACGCCGCGCCGTAACCGATGCCCATCAACAGTACGCAGAAATAAGCGGGATTCTCTGATTCAACGAACCGCAGCCCGCCAACACCCGCGGCTGTCATCATGAGCGAGGCCGCCAATACGTGACCGGGGCGGACGAAGTCGCTTAACGAGCCTGCCAAACGACCGAAACCACTCATGCCGACGCGAACCCCGAGGATCGCCGCGGCCACGGTGGGCGCGAAACCCAGATTCTCCAGGTGCAAACGCCCGTGCGCGGTAATGATGCGCCAGGGGATGGCATTGGCAATATCGGCGAAAGTGGCAATAAAAAATTGTGGTGTCGCGAAGGCTTGCCAAACGGTGAAATGTCTTGCCGGGCCCGTGGTTGTTTCCTGCCGGGGGATTTCGCACGTCGTATCACCGGCGATCGTTTCCGTAGGGGATTCACCATCGAGACGTTGGCCAATGTCTTCCGGGCGATTGCGCAGAAATGTCGCGCTAACGATCCCAACGAGAAGGGAGATCCCCGCGATGTAGATCCACGCCGTTCGCCAATCCGATTGCTCCAGAACGATGGCATCAATCGGCGTTACCATGGCACCGAACAAGGCCGCACCAAAAAATATAATCGCGGTTGCGCGTGCCCGATATTTCTGGAACCAATACACGGCCAGGGTTTGTGCGGGTAACAGCGTCGATAGACCAATGCCGATACCGCCGAGTAGCGCGTAGCTTAAGTAGAGTTCAAACAGGGAATCCGCTTTGCCTACCATCAACCAGCCAGCCGCGGCGATCACCGCGCCTAAACTCACAGTAATGCGCAGCCCGAAGCGTTGGATCGCGGCCGCTGCCGGCACACTGCTCAATGCCAGAGCCAACGTAAACGCGCCGAATATCGAGCCGATGTCCTGTCGAGAGATACCGAGTTCGTCAATAATTTCAGGCGCGAAAAACCCCCAGCTGTAGTATGCAGGTGCGATGCCGAGTCCGTAAAAGATGAATCCGACGCCGACAAGCGGCCATCCGTAATAGCGTTTACGTTTCATGCGGGTGCTTTCGGGAGAATAGGTGGGACTATATCGGGCAATTACAGTTAAAGAAAACCCGGTGAAATCCCGGAAAACGATCAGCGGCGGAAAAGGTGACGGAGGGATTATTTATTGACCAGTGGGCGATAAGCGGGTCCGCATTATTCTGAAGCAGTGCCCTGTCCAATTTTGTCGATCGAAAATGCTCAGAAATTAATCCCTCCGTCACCTTTTACGCATCCCTTTTACGCATCACCTTTTACGAAAGTCCCCAACACGCGAAGGCGTTATCTCGCAGCCTTCGCTAATGTTCCACACAGGGGAGAAGGCGTTAAAGGCAAAAAGGTGGCGATGACGGCGCTCGGCTTGAGTCGCCATGCAGTTCGCGTCATCTCATCGACCGGCTGATTTCGCGTCATGCGCTTTCTCTTTTAAGCGACAGATAATTCGCAGGGCTTTCAGACACCGTCACATCCGGGACCTGGCACCTCTTATCGCAGGGTCGCCTTCTCTACCCAGATGTTCGCGTGTGCGGCCTGTGCTACCGGGTTCCGTCGCTCCTGTCGTTGCGCAACATGTTAGGAGCCGACTGAGGTCTGTGGGTATTCAAGCGATGCGAATTGCAATGGATGATCTTCACAGGACGCTCTAGCATCAGGGGCGTGGTGAAACCCTTGCCGTTCGCGCACTGAATCTGCGGCGTTAAAGGAGGGGTTGAAATACGATCGAGTTAAAGGCGTCGTTGATCGAGATTCTTCGTCCTGCAGCCTGGGCGAAAGCGCGGACTCAGGAATTAACGATAACATTCTTACGCCGGCATCCGCCGGTCACCGTGTTTACCGTTGTTTGGATTCAATGCCAGCGAGGTTCTGAAAGATGTTACCAAACAGATCCCGTGAGCTGAGTGAAGTATGAAGCGCGAAGAACAGGAAATATTGCCCGGTGTGGCGTACGAAGAACTGGCGCGCTATCTCGCAAAGCAGTCCGGTGTCGCCACAGCATTGTCGATCGAATCCGCGAAACTTGCCGGCCAGGGGATGTCGGACGACACGATCTTGCTGGATGCGCACGACAACCACGGAAATTGTCATTCACTGGCGATTCGGCGCTATCGATCCGAAGGCATCTTGCGGGAAATCGTCGATCCGGAACGCCACTACCGCACACTCGTCGCTTTGGACAAGACCGCAATCCCCTCGCCTGAGCCGCTGTGGTTTGATCCGGATAGCGCTGTATTGAATGGCGCGGCGTTTGCCATGCGTCGGGTGACGGGGTTCGTTCCGGTTCCTTGGTCACCGGAAGGCCGCAACTTTCTCGCAAGCCATAGCAGCGGCGCCTTGAGTGAGCGATTCGTCGATCTGCTGGTCGATATTCATGCGCTTGACTGGCGGGGTCTGGGCTTCCCGGACGAGGCTCAATCTAGCGCGCGCGAACGCACACAAGACTTGATCGCGATCCTGGCACGCATGTACCACGATTACCGCACCGCTCCGGAACCGATTCTTGCCGACGCCATCGGGTGGTTACGCAATCACACACCCGCCACTGACGAGGTCACCCTCGTGCACGGAGATTACCGCACGGGAAATCTTGTGTTTGAAAACGACAACATCGCGGCGATTCTCGATTGGGAGTTTGCCTTGCTGGGAGATCCCATGCGCGATATTGCCTGGGTTCTGTCTCCTTCAAACCGAATCGACTCCGATTTGGCCTGCTATCTGATCGCGCCGGAACGCTTTGTCGAACGCTACGAAGCCCGTTCCGGACGGCGCATACAGTGGAGCACGGTGCAGTTTTGGCAGGTTTATTATCAGGTATTCAATGCGCTCAGCTGGATTCACGCAGAGCATCATTTATTACACGGAAAGACGAATGATCTGCGTATGCTGCGCTGGAGTTACACATTACCAATGATGCGCAAGATGGTGCTCGACGCTCTGGAAAACGTGACATGATTGAACCACACGCCGCGCTTGAGCTCGTCCGCGCGCAGCTACGCTCCGAAGTATTGACGCAGCTCGATCCACTGGTCGATGACTACGCGCATTCCGTAGTCGTTGCAGCCCTCGGTGTGCTGCGGGAGGTTAGCGCCCGAGTCGTCAATGCTGAACAATGGTGCGAAGCGAGCGTGACGCCGCTGCGTACTGCGAGTCGAACGTGGCCGCAAAGACTTGCCGCTGCTCCCGAACACGCGGATAGAATTTCGAAGCTGATCGAGGCAGCCGATGAAACCGGGAGCCTGGCCGAGGCCCGCCGCCTGCTGCTGGATGCGGCGGAGACCGCCATTGAGGCGATCTGGGAAGCCACGCCGGCCGGCGAAGATGAAACCCTGTTGCGCGAGATTCGCGAGCTGCTCTTGTTCGATACGAAACTCGAACTCGATTACGTCAGCAGGGAAACATAGACGGACATTGCGTAGACCTGTCGCCTGCTGGGCGGGCGGAAAATCACCCTCGCCGGATCCGCACGTTCGCAAAGCGGACTACCGATATTTTTTCGGCGCCGAATATCACACGATTTTCGCACGCCGGCTTTGATGTTCGACCTGATCAGGATCTCTGGCCGCTCCGCATCATCGTTTTCTTTCGATATCTGCCTGGCGGTTGCCCGGTCCACCCCTTGAACGCGCGCTGGAAAGTGGCGGCGTCCGCAAAACCCAGTTCGCCGGCGAGCTTAACAAGCGGGACATCGCTGGTTCGAAGTCGATGGACCGCGATTTCGCACCGTAGTTGATCCTTGAGCGTCTGGAACGAGGTGTGCTCCGCACTGAGATATCGCTGTAAGGTGCTAACCGCCATATTGAGCGCCTCGGCCGTATGTTCCAGATCCGGCCATTGCGGCTGCGTCAGCTTTAGATGGACGTTCACCCGGCCGCTGATCCCGAGATCGCGACTGGGTAATAGAACATTGGTCAGACCATCCGCAAGAAACGCCTTGAATGACTGTTCGTCACGAACAACGGGCGAGGACAGCGAACGGGTATCGAACCAAACCGCGCTGCGCGCGGCGTCGAAATTCACGGTGGCCGGAAATACGTGAGGATAATCTTCAGCCTGAACCGGCTCCGGGTAGGCAAAATCGAAACGTCTGGGCGGGAGATAGCCTCCGACCAGCCATGCAAAGAGTCGCCAATACACACGCAACACCTGTTCATGCAGGTAGATGCTCGTCGCTGCACGCGCGTCACTGAATTCCAGCGCCAGTCCCGTGAGTTCATCGTGCTGCACCCGCACGAGTTCGAGCCCATGATGCAGTAACCTGAACGTGCGCAGTACGCGCGGCAAGGCCACCGCGAGGGTGGGCGAACCGAAAGCCGAACGCGCCTGCAGCGCAAAGGCGCCGCGCCGGACGGGATGCACGAGCATACCCAACGCTTCGTCGTCGAGCGCGTCGATGACAACGCGCAATAGTCGGGCGATCTGGCGCACGGTGACGCGCGCGCGATCATCGTCGAGGATTTCCGGCTCGATACCTGCGTCACGCAGCAGATCGTCAGTGGCGATCGCGCGTTCATGTACGCCGGACAGGATGCCACGAACGAAGTGGATCCCCACTGTCAATCGGGGTCCGGCGCTATCAACACTTTTGTGCTTCATGCAAATTGTCGCGAATGCTGAGCCAGTTCGCGCCTAAAAAAGGCGCCCAGGCTGCGTGACATTCTTGACGATCGCCGAGGGGCAGGCAACTCCCCTCCCATTGTCGGCGGGGACCCGCGGCTGCTCGCCGCGAGTTGCTTTGGGAGAAGACTAGATTCCGGTCAAACCGCCCGTACACATCAGCGTTTGGCCGCTGACGTAGTCAGCTTCCGGCAGGCAGAAAAGGTAGACCGCGCCCGCCGCTTCTGCCGGCGTGCCGCCGCGCCCAAGCGGGATCATCCGTTCCATCATCTGCATAAGTTCAAGGTTAACGCCAACTTTAATCTCGCGACCGTCAATGTTGGCCGTGGCGTCGCCGTTCGCGACGGCTTCCGTGAGTCGGGTCTTGATAAAGCCGTAGGCGACGCAGTTGACCGTCGTGTTAAGTCGCCCCCACTCTTTCGCAAGCGTCATGGTCAGGCCCGTAATACCTGCTTTGGCGGTGGCGTAATTCGCCTGTCCCGCATTCCCGAAAAGCCCGGCGACCGACGAGATGTTGATGATCTTCCGGGTCGTTTCGCGACCCGATGCCGCTTCGGCTTTGACGAGCGCTCGGATCGCGGGTTGCGCCGCGCGCAAGATCCGGAACGGCGCCGTGAGGTGAACATCCATCATCGCGTACCACTGCTCGTCGGTCATTTTCTGGATCACATTGTCCCAGGTGTAACCCGCATTGTTGATGATTATGTCGAGGCCGTTGAACGTATCGGTGGCGGTGCCGACAAAGCGCTCGGCGAAATCCGGCGCCGTCACGTTGCCACTACAGGCGACGGCTTCGCCGTTGAGGGCCTGAATTTCAGCGACCACTTCCATCGCCGGCTCGGCATCGAGATCATTCACCACCACCCGCGCGCCTGCGCACGCGAGTTTAAGCGCGATGGCTCGCCCGATCCCTCGACCCGAACCGGTGATAAGCGCCACCTTGCCTGCGAGTGTACCTGTCATGCTGTGTAACCTCGGTAGTTTGATTTCACGGCAGCGCAACCACGGCATTGCCGACGATTTTGCGCTCGCCGTACTGGTTTTCACTGCGAATTTCCACGCGGACACAATGCTCGCCGTCGACTTCCAGCTTTTCGACCACCCGCCCATAACAAGTGATGGCATTGCCGAGGTGGGTGATTCCCTGAAAACGCGCTTCGAATTGTCGCAAGTGCGTTTGGGGCGCCCACTGGGTGACAACCCGCCCCAACCACGCCATGCCTAGCATGCCTTGTGCGAATACATCGGGCATGCCGGCGCGACGTGCAAAATCTGTGTCGATGTGAATCGGGTTGTGGTCGCCGGAAGCACCTGCAAACAGTGCGAGCATCGTGCGATCGACCGGCGCCAACCGCACGGGCGGCAGGGGATCGCCAACGGCGACGTCGTTAAATTTCGGCACATTCATGATTCGCAACGCTCAATGCCGGCACACGAGGGTGGTGGAGAACTCGGCCACCAACTCGTTGCACTGGTTCGTGGCCCGCGATTTCTTTACCACGAATTCCAGCACGCCGTTTTTCTTGTCATAGACGTCGGTGATAACCGACTCAACTGTCACTGTGTCACCCGCGCAGACCGGCTTGTGGTAGATGAAACCCTGCTCGCCGTGCAGGAGATTTTCGAGCGGGAACCCCAGATCCCGGATCAGTTGATCGTTGGTGCCGGAATCAAGTTCTGCAGCGAACAAAAACGTAGGAGGTGCAGGCAGATCCGGATAGCCCGCGGCGCGCGCGCTCTCGATGTTGGTATAGACTGGATCGGTTCCCCCGATAGCCTTCGCGAAAAACTGTAAACGGCTGCGTTCGATAGGCAGCACGGCAGGGTCGAGCCGGTGCCCTATCCACTTGCGATCGACCACCACAATGTCCTCAGCTGTGTTCGTACAGGGTGACGACGCAGGCGCCACCAAGCCCGAGGTTGTGTTGGAGTGCGACGCGGGCGCCGTCCACCTGGCGCGCCCCCGCCGTTCCGCGCAATTGTTCCACCAACTCCACGCATTGCGCGAGACCGGTTGCACCGAGCGGATGACCTTTGGACAGGAGACCTCCCGATGGATTCGTTACGACCGCTCCACCATAACTATTGTCCCCATCACACACGAAGCGTTCGGCATCACCTCGCGGACACAGTCCCAGAGCTTCATAACTGATGAGTTCGTTCTGCGCGAAGCAGTCGTGGAGTTCGACGACATCGACGTCCTGCGGACCCACACCCGCAAGCTCATAAGCCTGAGCTGCGGCGTCCTTAGCCATCGAATAGCCAACGACTTCGCGCATGTCGCGGGCGTCGAAGCTGGCCGCGGAATCCGTCGTCATTGCCTGGGCCTTGATGCGAACATCGCGATTGAGCCCGTGGCGCCGTGCGAACGCCTCCGAGCACAGGATCGCGGCCGCTGCCCCGCACGTTGGCGGGCAGGCCATGAGGCGCGTCATCACATCAGGCCACAGCACCGGACTGTTCATGACGTCCTCCTCCGAGACCACGGTCCGAAACAGAGCCATCGGGTTGTTGGCCGCGTGCCGACTGGCTTTCGCCCGAATCTTCGCGAATGTTGATAGCTGCGTTCCAAACTCTTGCATATGCGCCAGCCCGGCACCGCCAAAGTAGCGCAAGGCCAGCGGAATCTCGCTGTGACCGACAAGTTCTTCCGTCACTTCGTCAAACCGCTGGAACGGGCTCGGGCGATCGTTGAATACCGTACCGAGTGCTCCCGGAGTCATGTGTTCGAAGCCGAGGGCAAGCACGCAGTCGGCGGCACCACTCGCCACCGCCTGGCGCGCGAGGAACAAGGCTGATGAGCCGGTTGAACAGTTGTTGTTGACGTTCACCACGGGGATCCCGGTCATCCCCACTTCGTAGAGCGCGCGCTGACCCGCGGTGGAATCACCATAAACATAGCCCACGTATGCCTGCTGGATCCGGGCGTAATCGATGCCGGCATCGAGCAGCGCGTTACGTACCGCGGATGCCGCCATTACGGGATACGTTTCATGTTTGCCGGGCTTGGCAAACGGAATCATGCCTATCCCGGCGACGTAGCTGGCTGAACTCATGAGGTTTCCTCGATCACGTGATTGTGAAAGCAAGTCAGGTTTCGACAAGTGTTGAAAGTCTGCGGGGTTTTCGTCGTGGCGACTATTGCAGATCTTCTCGATTAACTTGCAAAAGGCGGTGACAGTCGAGGTTAATGCGCCTGCGTCGGGGTCGAAATCGGGCCGGTGCAACTTATCCGCTCGAACTGCGGCGAAACCGTATGCTTCGATGTTACCAATGGCTCGATCGGCCTAAGTTCAACGGGATCGGATTCCATCGAAATAGCTTTCGACTTTACGCCGCCGATTGTGCTTGGCGATCCTGGTTTCGAAGATGCACCATTTCCGGCACGCCTCGGATGGGACGTGCGTCTCGAGTTCGACGCGATGAATACCGCACCGGATATTCTGTTTTTTCCGAGTCGGGACGACATACTGATTTTCACGAATACAGACAGCGGCATTGGCGACATCCCGGTTAACCGCTGGGGAATCGGATCCTCTGAGGTATCTACTAACGGCATCCGGGCAGGCTACCGGTTCACCTTCGGTCATGAAATCAATTCGCCCGGTGTGACCCCCGGCCTCGCCGCCGGCCTCTCGTTTCGCGGATTCGAACTGCGGAACCTGCCGTATCTCGAGCACGGTGAATTCGCCACGCTCACTTTGACCGGGGTGAGTATCGCCCCCGCGACGGTCGTTCCGCTTCCAGCGGGCGGCTTTCTTCTTCCGGGTGGCCTTGGCTTGCTTGGTCTTTCACGGCGGTATTTGCATCGTTAACCGGGAAAGGTGACGGAGGGATTATTTGTTGGCCAGTGGAAGGTTACCGGGTGCGCGTTATCCGGAGTAATCCGTGATCCATTTTCGTCTATCGAAAATGCTCAGAAATTAATCCCTTCGTCACCTTTTGCGTTTTGACGACGCACTTATTCTCGACCAGCAGCTAAGTGCACAAGGTCGATCGTTTACGTTGCACGTTGCGTACTAGCGGAAATCCGATCAACCCGGACAGCAAGAATAAAAACGCGGCTGGCAGCGGTACTGGGGTAACGCTAATCCACGAGTAGCTCTCGGGGACGTCGAGCAGCGTAACGCCTTCCGGTAGCGAGAAGGTAAAGCTTGCCGTGTTACTACCGTCGCTATCCGCGAGACCTCTTTCAGTTATGGTGGCAGCGGCTCGAAAAGCAAGATTAAACGATAGCGTTCGGTTTTCTTCGAGAACGAATGCCCGACTCGACAGATTCGAAGTTAAATGACCGACAGACCAATCGACACTCGCACCGGAATTAGCCGTTACCGGGTTCGGTTCGATAATCCGGGGGAATGGAAGGCCGACGAAGTCGGTTACATCGATTAACGCCCCGAGCCCGCTGCCCTGGCTGCCGCCGAGAACGGATGCCTGATGTTGTGCGACGCTCTGGGCCGCACCTCCAATCGTTTCGACACCCAGGACGGCATTTCTTGTCATTGTTGAATCGAACGCGGCGGTAAACGCACCCTCATGGAAAAAGATCGAACCACCCTCGGCCCGAAAGGTGAATTGAATGTTTCCGACTGCAGACGTCGACATCCTTCCAGCCTCGGAGGCAAGCGCTCGAACCTTGATCTCCCCGTTGTCCGGATCCGCCAACGCAAAAGTAGAGCCGATCGGATCAAGCGCTTCGACAAGACTGCTGCCCTGATCAGAATCACCGCTTCCGTCGAAACTGACACTGGCTGATGCGACAACGGACTGAAGTCTGAGTACAGCTGCATCAGCCGCGATCGATGAAGCCAGCACCGCGATGCCGAGAAAGCAGGTTATCGATTTCAATGTTAATTCTCCGGTGAAATGTTGTGGTTCCAATCTAGACGCGCAAACGCCGCTTACCGAACTCTACTTTGGGACTTCCGCCAAGGACGACGGTGAACCCAATAATAGTGTTGTGCACAGACCAATCCGCTACCCGCACGCGCACTGCAGCGCGCGCGAACAGCATAAACCCTGCGGAGATGGAAAAGTGACGGAGGGATTATTTATTGACCAGTCGGCGATATGCAAGTCCGCCTGATTCGGGCGCGATCCGTTGTCTGTTTCTATCGATCGAAAGTGCTCAAAATTTAATCCCTCCGTCACCTTTTATCCCTTTTATCCCAGCGTGTCGAAACGCCGCCACTGGTGTCGCGGGCGGCTGGCTCCGTCAACGTCGGCCTTTATACGTGCCCGCTTCCAGATAGGTGGACACCTGCGCGGCACCCTCGGCGGATAGCGTCGCTGAGCACGGCGGCAAACGGAAGACGGCCGTCACCTAACGCTTGCGCTGAAATGAAAGTATATGGTGGTTCAAATTCAAGTGCTCGCGACGATCGCAATACTAGATGAGCGATGCGTTTCGCGATCGACAGACACGTCGATCCGTCCAATTTTCCGAAAACGGTCAGCGAGCTTCAGTTGCCTCGGCGCCACGGCACACGTGGTAGCGCCAGGCCAGGGTACCCGCGATGACCGCGATTGCGATAAATTGCGGGTAAGACAATCCCATGTAGCGCTCCGGACGGCCGTCGGCGCGTAGCGGATCCAGTAGCAGACGCAACATCGCATAGGACACAAGATAGAGCCGGAACGCATCGCCAACGCGCGCGCGGCCGGACGTGACGCCGCTTAGTGTCACTTTCCCAACCCAGGTAATTCCGAGGAGGCCGATCGCTTCGTACAACTGTACGGGATGACCCGCAATGCCGTGGCAACATCCTTCGATGTAACACCCAATGCGGCCAATAGCGTGCCCGAACGGGGCGGCGACGGCGAAATGGTCAGCGCCGTAAGCGAACGGTACGCGACGTACCCACGCGAACAGCAGACCGGCGAAGAGTGCACCCGCGAGACCGCCAAAAAAAACGAAGCCGGTGGCGAAATCCGCCCAGAATTCGAGTTCTCCATTGACATAGTGTCCCCAACCAAGAACAACGAATAGCGCTTTCGCGCCGACTATGCCACCGAGCGCGAGTAAGCACATCGCGGTCCAGAATTCGTTTTCGGACAAGCTCATGTTGTGGCGATGTCGTTCGAGCCACAGGATGGATACAACGCACCCGGTTGCTGCGAATATGCCCCAGGCGGTTATCATTACGCCAGCCGCTCCGCGCCTGATACCCCGGCACCGTCGAGCCCGGCCCCGGAAGCAGGCGTCGGCGCCGCCGCTACCGGTTGTCCATTGCCTGTATTTCGGCTCCGCGCGTAGACCTGTTCGCGCAAGCCGAGCGCATTTACCGCGCACATCGATTCCAACTTTCCGTCTATCGGCACGCGGAACACACAATTCGCCAAACGTTCGCGCCCGCGCGCACTGTCAATCTCGACGGCGCTCATGAAATGATGGCTGACCAGACAAAAGTAGCGCGGCCTGAAGGTGCGTAATGCCCACGCACGTTCGATAAACGCCTTCGGAATGTAACGAAGCAAGAATAATCCGTGGGACGCCGCAATGCGCATGCCGCGCTGCAGGGCGCTTCCCCTGCCAGCGTGCCGCGGGCGATTGCCACCCAGTCGTGCGAGCAATTGATCGAGGAGTCGCATGTCATCCGCTGAATTACCGTTGTACAGCGGGACGAACTTGCGCCTGCCGCCCCCGACAAGACCCTGTACGAAGCGACTGCAATCGGGATCACCGAAATAGCCGATTCCGCGCGCTATGTCCGGATCAGCACAACCTTTGGCGATCTGCGCCCACAGTTCCTCAACCGTGACGCCGACAAGTGTCGAGGCCGTGCGGCCTACCGCGGCCACGGGCTGGAAACTAACCATCTTGAAGGCGTCCGCGTTCGCGAGAAACCAGCGCACGGTAGCCGGCACCTCATCGAGGTTCGCGCGACTGACGGTAACCGTCGAGGCCGCTTCAACGCGGAGGCCGGTACGCCGCCGCGTCGCGCGAACCAGATCCGCGAATTCCGCCCGTAAGCCGTCGAGTTCTACTTCAGAGCCCGCTGCTGCGTACTGGTCGCGACGACCGCGCATGGTGGTATCAACGTGGAAGCAAACCTCTGACAAGCCGCCGCGCACGAGCCGCTCCAGCAATCCGGTATCGCGGCGAAACGTTTCGCCATGCGTCATCAGCATCGGTACGAGACCAATGCGGCGCGCGTAAGCAATGATCGACAGCAGCTCCGACTCCGTGCGCAAGGTCAGCTCGCCATCGGTGAGCTGCACGTTACCGGCCGGTCCTAGCCATGAACGGATTTCATCGAGCTGGGTCTCAATATCCGCAATCGGCGCCGGTTGGGCACCGTTCGCATCACGCGTCAGGTAACAACCCTGGCACTGAAAGTCACAGCGCGGCATCGCGCCGATCGTGGCGCCGCAGCCCGCATAGTGACGACCGAGAAACTGCGTCGGCAAGCGCAGCGCGTTGGGAAGACATGACCATGCGCGGGCAAGTGCGTTGCGCGACTCGTTGAATTCCATGTCGGATCCGCTCATGTTGGGCGGCGATTCATGGCGGCTCATCCGCCGTTGCGCGCTTCGCAATCCGTTCGTGCTTTACCCGACAAACCCTTGCATGCTTCGACGCGACTGGTGCCCGCTTCGTCCTTGGTCCCGTACAGGGCACAGGCCGAGCCGAATAAAAATGCCGAAGCGATTAACCCCAACACAAGCGTACGTTTTAACATTGCGCGTCTCCTGAAAGCCTACTGCGCATTGCCGTTTCGCTTTGCGCGGTCGTTGAGTTGCCAGTCATACGGCAGAAAGCGTACTGCCGGGGGCGTATCGCCTTGAAACGTTAGATAGCGTCCGACGAATGCCGGCAGCGTCCCCGCACCGGCAACAAAGTCTTCCTCAAACCAGTCGAAGATCGCGGAGAGTTCGAGAACGTTCGTCGCCGCCAGGTAGCGGTTCTTGTCTGCATCTTGCAGGAATTCGCGCGCCTGGTCGTCGAGCTGTCTGTCGAGATCGGCACCGCGATAGGCTTCGGCGCGCAGCGGCGGGCAACTGCGGGCCGCACAGACCAACGCGAAATGAATACGCGGCTCATCAAAAGCGCTGCGCAGCGTGCCGTGTTCGATGTCGTTCAGGGAAATATCGCTGCCTTTCAGTGTAGGCATTGGAATGAAGGATTCGCGAAACGCTGCTCCCGGCAGCCAGCCGATCTTCCGGATCGAAGCGATTGGATAGTGTTTGAGGATGAGCGCCACCGTAAATGCGTTATACGCATTGATCCAGAACGCGATCTTTTCTTCAGTGCTGGCCGCGGCGTAGTCTTGCGCGCAGACGGATGACAGTTCGTCCAGATAGGTATCGAGCGCGGTCGCATCGAGGGCTTTCAGTGCCCGGTAATCAAGCTCCCCCGCGCTCACATGCTTTTCGAGTACTGCCGTCCATTTAGCGTGGGAATTATCAAGTGGGCCGCAGTCCGCGAGCACTTGTGCGCAAACGATCATTGACAGGGTGATGTTGATGGCCAGCCTGAACATGTTTAAAACCGCGTCGAGGTTTCCATCCCCAGCGTTGCGGGTTCGTTGACGAAGCCTGCCAGATTGTTGAAATTGATGCCGCGTCCTTCGCATATGTTGCGACCGCTCGCGGCGATCTCATAATAGCCGTCGTGCGACACGTAGCCCGCGCGCGAGCCGGCTCCCGCGAGCCGTTCGCTTCTGAATTCGGTGCTGCGGTACAAAAAGAAATTTATTCCGCAGCGATGGGTTACGCTCTTCAAGAAGAAGACTTCTCCTGCATCGTGTAAACCCCACTGTGCCTCGTTCGTCATGGCCGCGCCATGCCGCGTTGCCTGCGGCAAGGTATCCTCGTCGACCCGCGCGTTGCCGGTTATGGCATTGATCAGATCACTTACCATACAGACGCGTGCGCATACCGCCACCTCAAGATCGGGATCATCGATCGCTGTGGGATCGAAATTATAACCCGCGGTGACGTTGAGATGATCGACCGCAGTGATCGCGTTATCGATTTCGCTACCATAGCTGTGCACCCCATCCAAGACGCTTGGCACGTCGCCGAACACAATTCGTCCCCGGACGCTGCGGCCACCAGAACCGGGCGCATAGCCGGTGAATGCACTCAATTTTTCGGCAAAGCCACAGACCTGTTGTGCCCGCCGGACGAAGCCCCGGCGCGCGACAGGATTGCTCGTGCGCTGGCTGCAGGACGGAGACCGCTAATCAATCGACCAGGCCTGCAGGAACAGGGTCTGCTCATTGCCGATATACCGGGCCGCGACAGGGACTTCGTGCCCGGCACGGCCCGGTATCGCGAAACAATAATTAAGCAGTGACGCGTTTGCGCATAAATCCGAGGCCACCGAGCGCCGTGAGTAGCAAGGGCAAGGCAGCAGGTATCGGCACGGGCGCGACCGTCGGTTCGAGAGTGAGCGTGAATGTTGCGATACTGCTGTAATCGCTGAAACCGAAACCCGACAGATCGACCCCGCCACTATTCCCGAATCCGGCAAATGCCGCACTCGTTATCGATGTAACCACGCCGTTCTCGTCGGCGCCTTCGTTCGGACCGGTCTGGCCTGGGGGCAAGCCGAGAGATCCCGGGAATAGTGGGTTACCGGCCGAGGTATTGAAATCGTTAATCTCCGTCCCGGCGTCGTAGACGCCAATGACATTGACGGAAATGCTATTGAACGTTCCGTCTAAGAGCCCGGCAATCGACGTGCTGAACGGGTTTGCGTTGCCAATGAAAAAATCGGAAGTCGGCAACACCATGGAAGCAAATGAGAAGTAATTGTTGCTGCCATCCTCCGCGACCGCGAAAGTGGATGAGAACATCGCTCCTGGCGCGAGTGGCTGCGTTCCAACCGTACCATCGACACCGAATCCGGCAAACGCCGTCGACAATGGGCCGTTGTTCCCGTCTTCGGCCAGACGTTCCAGCGCAGTACCCGCAGCGGCGCCGGGCGAAAATATATCGAAATCGCCATCGTGGAAGCCAACCCAGGCGGGGGTAAGGTAGGTTCCCAAACCTGGCGCATTGTTTGTAAACGAAACTGTAATATTAGCGGCGCCGGCATTGGACACAGCGGCTAAAAGCACGGTGCAGCCGACCGCGAGGTAACTCAAGATCCCTTTCATGAACTTCTACTCCTGGCATTGGTTTGTGGTACTGGTACCGGGTGGGCCGGATTCCGTACGTATGCTCACCTACCAATACGCTCTGGATCAGGAAATCGATGCTCGCATTGTTATCGTTCTGTCTGCAGCACCATCCAGCCTAAAGCCGCGCCTATGAGCGCGAGCCCAAGGGCGGGAAGCAGATGCAGAAGCAATATATGAGGTACGTGGTACACACAAGCGAACTGCATGAGCAAGGCCGGGACAGCGCCCGCTGCCAGCCCGATCAGAAAACCGGAAAACGCGCCGCGCAAGGGGTAGAGCCGGCGCAGCGCCACCAGGCCAAGCGCTAATACCGGCATTCCATAGAAAATGACCTCCAGGTGACAATGTTCCCTCTTGCCGTTCATCGACGGCGGCAATGCAGGCTCGACTAACCCGTAGAGATAGAAGACAAGCCATGCAGCCACAAATCCCAACGGGATCGCGGTTTGCGTGATTGCACGTTGTGGGCCAGGGATCGCGCTGCGAAAAGCGGCGATTGCGACCGCGATAACCGCGCCGAATCCGCACAACGATTCGAGCGCAAAGCGCGGGTACTCAAATAACTGGGTAATGAAACCGACGCGAAAAGGTCCATGCGCAAGCATTAATACGATCGTGGTACCTAAGGCGGCAACTAACCAGTAGAGCGTCATCCGCCCGGTTTTACCCGAACGATATACTGGCCTGAGGTCCTCAACCAGATCCTCAATCATCTCTGCTCGCCGTGTCTTTGGCGCTTTCACGAGAATCTATCCTCGGCATCAAGTTGCTTTTTGATTGCGATCAATCCCCTTCGCAACCGTGCTTTCAATGCGCTATCGGATATGCCGATCTGACGTGCCGCTTCCGGGATCGTAAGGCCCGCATAGTGCGTGAGTACAACCGCCTCGCGATGATCCGGCGCCAGGCGCTCAAGGATTCGGATACCGTCGATCATTTCGTGTACATGTTCACCAGCCATCACCTCGGGAACGAGGTCAGTCGACGGCAACGGCAATTCGCGCTGCGCCAGACGATTCGAGCGGCGCAGTATGTCGATCGTTTTATGTTTGACTATTGTAATCATCCACGGCCCGAACGCACGAGCGGGATCGTAGGTATGGCGGGCGTTATGCACAGCGATCAGACATTCCTGGACACAGTCTTCGAGGAAATGTACGCGGCCGAAGCGCATGCGGATGAAGGTTTCGATTGCCGAGCCAAGCTCGGTGAGCAATAGTCGATAAGCGTCTTCATTTCCGCTATTTGCGGACGCCATCCATGCCGACCAACGAGCTTCCTCATTATGATACTTACCGTTCTGTAGCATATCTCGGAATATCGGAAGCTCTCGACGACCGTTGTGTACTGTTTGCGGTGCAAACTATCGTCCATGCAGCGCCCCTTGCTAGATGACTCCAATCCCGATTAGTTCCCAATACGCCGTCAGGCGGCGGAATGATGCTCGGAAGGCCGGAGTGGGTGGCGAATTCACCGTCACGCCGCGGTTGGAGCCTGAAACAACCCGTCGCAATGACGTCGAGAAGTATACTTTTCGAACGTAATAGGTGCGCGAGTCGATAACCCTGCGTATTGATCGGGCGCGGTGCCGCCAGGCGATCGATGAACGCGATACCCGTTGTAATGACCGCGAAATACCGTCAGCTTTCCGGTTAGATCAATTGCGTGCCAAAAGGCCACCCGGTCGAGATATTCGCGCCGAACTGTCCCAATCAGTTGTTTGATTGGTTGTGTCGGGAAACCGCTATGTTATTTGCATTAGTAGTCGGGGGGGGAACGATTCGAACAGCGAAACCTCGCTTGTTCTACTGTAACTACCCCTACGGGGCGACCTGCGGTCGTCCTATCTTCCTTCGAAAGGATGTCGAACGAGGAGTTCGAATTGAAGCACTGAGCGCATCAAACTTAAGGGGCGCGACCACGGGTTTCTACTGCGCGCCTGCGTTTGATTAACGGGGGGATTGATAGAAAAAGCGAAGGCTCGCTTTCTCTACCCCTATGGGGCGCGCGTCGCGCGTCCAAATCGCTTAAGCGCCCTTATCGCGCACGCGATAAACCAGTCGATAGCTATAGACGAAGCGTTCACGGATAGTGTCGTCGCCGAGTTCCGGGACAACGCGGCCGGCGTTCGGGAAGGTATTGAGATTGCGAGCGGCGTCGAGCAGTTTCTGGACGACAGCCCGTGCATAAATCGGCGAGTCGCGTTCGATGTATTCAGCGATAGCCTCGACGTCGTCGAGCGCTTCGGGCGACCAACTTACTCGGTAGTCCATTTAGCGAGTCGTTGCTCGGCATCTTCCTGGCTGACCGCGCCAGATCGTTCAGCAACATCAATACCACGCTGCACCTTCTCTATCACATACAGGTGATACTGGATGTCTTCCAAAGTGCATTCATCGGGAAGCTTGCGTAATAAAGCTTCGACTTCCTGCTTGGCGGCACTCATCGTTTCGACCCTCCGTTGCTGTTACCGGTATTCTATCTCGCTATTCCTTTAGCGGCTAAAGGGAAGGAACCACTGAACCTATCGTTCGGGCAAGGTTTCCCCAAAACTCAGTAGCAAAGGAATCTTGAGTCAGTGCGAATTTCTCATCCACACGATTCCCAAGACCACGCTGAGCGCCGCCAACCATTCGAACACGAGACTAAATTGCGCAGCCGATCAACATTTTGCGACCACCTGGTTTCTAAAATACAGTCGACGATTCACTAACTAATTGATTATTGGGCGCGAAATAATCCGCGGGAAAACCTGAAGAAATTGAAAGCAACGCAAACTCGGTCGCTAAGCTTCTGATACAGAAAGGAATGGCCCGCCCAGAGAGATTCGAACTCCCGACCACCTGGTTCGAAGCCATTATTTGAATATGTAGTAACGTTATTAATCAGTCACTTACGGCGCTTGCTCTTTCCATACCGCAGTTGACTTATCAATCACTTACTGTTGACCGTGGTTTTGCGTTAGCACGAATCCAGCACAGCCGAAATTTCTAGATGGCCATCTCGCTCTCACGTTCGGTGTGCTACTCAGTATCGGGGGATACTTCACGTTAGCAGCGGCTTTTCCATGTATCAGGTGACATTACGATGGACACGACGTGGTAATCCTGCGCCACAAAGTCGATTTTCAGATTTCACACTCAGGGGGAATCTGAGGTTCTACGGTACAGTTTGCGCGAATGCTACCACTCTTCCCTGGCTCTTGAACCCAATACAGGAGTGCCGGAGGGGTGCCTTTCCTAATAGATACGAACGGGTAACACGGCGGGAAATCCTCCGGCCTTAATTCCTTCAGCGCTTCAGCATCCGATAAACCTTTGCCCCTAGCCACCGAACAAAATATTTCCGGTGAGGCCGTACGTTGCCAAGCCCCATCGTTGACAATAACTGGACTCCATGTTGCGTCACGCTCGAACACGTGCGTTCGTGGGTGCTCCTTGTGCGTATGCCCGTATACATACACCTGAAACGCTTCAAGAGGTTCCCCGCTCGATTCGAGCATGTTCTTCAAATTTTCTAAATACGTGCGATATTTCTCGGCGCGTGCCGATCGAAAAAGCGTTTCCTTGATTCTCTCAGAGCCTAGCCCGAGCACCCCATCGTAGGGGCACAAATAGATTCCCTCATCCTGGTAATGCTTCCGATTACGCCATCGACTATCGCAAGCAGTCTGTAGCTCACTGGGTGTAAGCTGGGGCGCGACCGGCAATTCGCGAATTCCCGCAATCAGGCGGTCCCGAATCTTGTCATTTGGCGGCAGGCTCTGAGCAATGAAGTTCCATCTTGCGGCGGACGTATCGAGTGTCCTCGAAAGCTCGTTGAGCTTCCATGTCGGCAATGCACCCTCTTCCGGCCCTAGGAGCTGCAGCCCCTGCGACGCTGTTTGTTGAAAAAGCAGAAAACGTGCGATCTTAGCTACATTCGTAAGTGTCCCGGAAACACCCAAATGCTTAATCGCATATCGCAAACCAACTGATTCGGAGCGCAGATTGTCAATAGTTGGATAGGACGATTCAAATTCGTTGAATATCCTTTGAACAAACGCTTCACCCCACGTCTGTTGGAGGTAACGATTTCCTTCCTTATCGACAAAGGGTTCATAAGGCCAGTTATCAAATTTGTTTGGGTCCTCGCCGATCTGTTGGCCATGTTCCGCAACAACTGTGCCGTCCGCAGATATCCAATATGCGTTTTCATTTATGGAAACTCGTTCATCCGGCGCGGGAATCGCGCTACGAACTAGATCTCGGACCTCAGGGAACGCAAGAGCCACATCATGGTTCCCAGGTAAAATCGTCAATCGGTTACTACCTTTCACCGCAAATTGCCCCAAACTATCAAAGACGGCCTGGTGCTCCGACAGCACACGACGAACTCGGGACAACGCTTCCTCAAGTGAACACCCGGTGTTCTCCCCGCGCCTACAGCTAAGGTCCGCAATTTTCGTTTGCCATAACTCTAAAATATCCCCCACTAGTACTAACGCGACCTTCTCGTTGCCTTGTTCATTGATTTCGGCAAGAAAGCTTCTGAACTCCGAATGCCATCGAAAATCTTCCGTCGCGTGCCATCCACTCGGATCGTCGCCGTCAGTCCCGACACCCATATGCATGTCGCTGACGAATATCGTCAGCTCTACATCGCTAGCAATAGTCGTTGCGTACGAGGCTACTGGGATGCCACAAAATACGATTCCCGCGCCGAGAAAGGAAACAATTGCAGATAAACAGTATTTCACGTAAATCGCCCTCACATGCTGCGCCCAGGCAAACACACCTGCGCATAAGGATTACCGGCGAGCGAAAAACTTAGAACACGCGGCCCGTATGCATTCCGCTTCTCGGGATTCTCGCTTCCTATAGCTAGCTCCCGCTGGACGCGATTAAAAACTACGCGTATTGGTATTGTTTCGTCAGCCTCTTCTATCGACGAAACCAACCGCTCCAAAAATGTTCCTGCAAGTATCGGCTCAACGCCCGTATTAGTTGCAATTATTGTACGGAAACCTGCTTCAGTCAGCGTATCTACTACACCGCCTGCTCCTGGCGTGCCCGTCGTACAACCGGCAAGAATCGCGATCGAATGGCCTCGAAAGCGTGCCGTGATGTTCAAAGCATCTGCCGGGTCCCGCTCATGAAAGTAGAGACTGTTCTTTCCGTGATGACTGATAACCCCAAGAACAGAGGCCGGCAGCCCCTCTAAATCCTCAATGCTGTCGAAGCGTGGGCCGATCCAGCCCACAAACTCTTTCATCGTGGCAAATATTGGAATGCTCGACTCGGCCACCCTAAACTTTGGAACGCTATCTATCGGGTTAAATCGACCAGAGACCGGCTTCCGCGCATCAGTAAGTTCCTTGCTCGCGTCGTGAATAGGCAGAACCATTTGCCAAGAATTCGGACAAGCTTCCGATCGATAGATCTGCATAGATAAAGGCGTATGGATCTCTGTCCTGTACCCAAGAAACGCCTCGTCGTCCCCAAAGTTCAAGAGCCCGATTGGGAAAAGCGGATCCTCTCCCTCGGTTTGACTCAAAAAGCGAACAAATAGTATCGGCCGGTGTTCCGAGAGCAGATCAAGATCCTCATATCGATTGAGAAATTTTTGGAGTGCCCGGCGGGCGGTGCGCCCCTCGTCAGTTCGAGGAAAGAACAAATTCGTCAATGCGCGGCCAACGGAGGCAGGAGAGTCTTTCGCTTTGCCAAAGCTTTCCTGCAGTTCCGCCAGTCGAGCAAAAAAATCCTTTGGGTTTAATCTAATATCCCATACGTACTCTCCATTAATCCCAACATCCTCGCGGCCTGCCCCGTCAACGAAAATCCCAACAATCCTGTCATTACTGAGCTGCATGAAATGTAAGGCCGCATCGGGCCGCTTTGTTACTTGGTCCAGCGACACGTCGAACAAATTGCTTCCACCACTTAGAGTACGGGATTGCGCTACATCCGCCTTGCACGCTCCGATCCCCCCAACGCAACGCCGGAACACAAGTTCGTCGAAGGGTCGACCTTCGTGCCACAAGGACAGCCCAAATGATGCCCATCCGTGCGCGGCCCGAGTTCGGAGTTCGAATTGAATTCGATGGAGCACGAAATCGGGCACATCCGCTTTATTTAGCGCTACGTATAGAGCGGATACATCAAGGCGACGATCTTCACGGTTTCGCACCCGGAATCGCCGTAGATCAAGTTTTATCGGATCAAGGACGCGCGCGGCGTTCGTGAAATATCGCTGGTCTGCCACCAGTACAACATCGAGGACTATTTCATCCAATCCCGCAGCTGTCTTTTCCTTAATGAGCTTCGAAAATTGCTCCCGAACCGTTACGGTATCTATCCCGTCGATCGTGTAACCAAGCGTACTTAGATCCACAGTAGCCGTATATTGCTGATCGACAGCAAGGAACTTCGCTGGAGGAAGGGGGGTGCCACCATTTCGAGTCAGCCATACGTTCCAATGATATGAGCTTCCAGAAGGGTGGAGTTCGATCTCCACATTTCTCACTGTCGCAATTGCACTGCGCGCGGGCCTGCGGCTTGGCTCTAAAACGTCGACCCGGCTCTCATCAAACCCCTGGGCGACTAGGTCGTGTTTAAGTATCTCTGCCCGTGCCCGCGCTTGCTTAATACCGGTCGGCGATTCAGCATCACTGTCGATTAAAGGTCGAATAACGACTTTTGCTGGCGAGCTATTGTCACGCAGTAAATTGTGTTTCTGGACGAATTCGGAGAAGTGAGCCTTTTCATAATGGCCCTCATTATTCGAATCGAACTGAACGATCGCGCTGTCAATCAGTTTTTCGCCAACGGCGCGCTCCTTCGCAATTATCCGAGCGTCGGTAGATGTTGAAGGGTGCTCCAAAGCGCACGGCTTCGCGCCGCTACAATTTCCATTCGAACTGTCTACCTGCGAGTCAATAACCGGTACGCCTCCATGGGCTGCTTCAGGAACTTCGATCGCCGGAATTCCGATACCGCGATCCACCTGTGCCCGCGCAGCACAGCCCATGAGAATTACGCAAAAGCAAAATCGCAAGACACGCCAGGAAATCATTAGTAGTGACATCAGAACAGTCGCAGAGCAATACAGATGCTCTCTCTATTTGCCTAAATACCGAACATAATCAAATCTATATTAGGCACCGTCAACACACCACCCTGAGGCGAAATAGAAAAGGTTTTCTGGCACGCACAGGCAAGGAAGTGAACTGCGCGGATACTCAGTTTTAACGACTCTTGCTCAGACTTGAGCTTCTCCTGTGTTGACGGGTCACCCACATTCTCCAATACCTGCGCCTCCAATTGCTTCTGAATCTCACTATATCGCAGCCGCATGCCATCAATATCGAACCTAATTGTCGGGTTGTAGTGTTCGCTTTTTGGAGCAATTACTATTCTACTTAAAGTGCGATCTATTCCCACAGCATCAACGAATAGATTTAAACATGAAATTCGCTTACCTAATAGCGACGTACTGGATTCATCGCCTGAATTTGAGCTATTCATATGAGCTAAATATTCGACGTAGTCCCGATACGCATGACCATCTTCTTCAAGCATCCGAACAGTAATCAAGTCAGCCGCGAATTCCGACAAGCTTAAAAGTTTTTCAGCGTTTCTATACGACGGCCACTCGGAGAACTGATAATCAATAGTGAATGCCGGCAGGAGTTTACTTGCCATCGTTACCCCACGTATGAGTTTCGCAGTCAGTAAAGCATTCGCCCCATCCGCAGCTATCCACTGCTTTAAAGAATGCGCATAACGAACATGGGCGATTTCATGAATCAGCACACCTAAAAACGCGTTACTAATTTCAGATTCGGAACTGAAGAAAGATTCGACGAGAGCCTTGTTAATCACGACTCGGCCTGTTGGAAATGCGACGGCGGCGACGTTCGATTCAACCACCGTCAGCGTTAGGGGGGCGCTTAACGACGCGTTCAAAAGAAACTCTCGGTCCTCATGATAATCCTCCAGCAAAAAACTCGTCAGATCGTGATTAGGGCGTGATTCCAGGCGCTTTTTATATAGGCGCAATTTCTTAGTAGCAGTTTCGTCGGCAAGTGAAAAATGTCTTTGAGCGTACGCTTTGAGATTGGCATCCACATCCGCTTCATTATTTTTTAGAAGCTCGAGTTCTTGCCTCTTAGATTCTTGAATAATCTCTTGTAGCGATTTGCTCTTCCGCAGCTCGCTTCGCGTATCTCCAGTATTAGTAATATTGACGGAGCAAGCTCCAACTTGTAAGGCAAACGCGCCGATCAGCAACCAGCGCATTACCTCGATCGCATCGCGATTCTGTCCGCCAGTTACCGCCCCCCTAGTTCCTGTATCCTGGACTCCGCGGGCTTCTTGATCGCTTGCTTCCCGGTTTCGCTTGCCCCTGAACTCAAATACTGCCTTGTTCATTGCGGGCTCGTAATCCGGAATATTTGTGATCATGGCGAATCTCGGTATTATCGAAGTTGTATTTGCGCGAAAGTTTAAACCGCCGACACAACGGTTAAGTATCTGTCCTTCCTGGCGGGTTAAATCAGTAGTTGAATCGCCCCGGGTTTGCCGGAAACCTTTTGCCCAGACGGTAGCGACGGGTATTCGGTCGAATGGTGTTACATGGAGTTTCCATGGCAGTACGGCGAAGAAATTCGAAACAACCTTCGAGACAGCAACCCATTCCGAGAAGCAAGAGAAATTGAACTCGATAGATACACGTTTCAAGCCGACTAACATGCTGTTGCAGGCCGACGCTTGAACGCTCCTCCCTTTGCCGTCGCTCCTTTCGGCCGACTTTAATCGCGGTTCACCATTACTTGGTAGCAATGATCAGCCAGACTTCGCTATCGTCATCACTGGCGATTTGCGTCGTACCGCTTACGTTTACCGGGTTCCAAATTACTCTATCTTGAGGAATTGGTGCGTTCGTCGAGTAGCCCCTGTCGTTGAGCCATTGTTGTCGAACCAACGCTGTATCTTCTGAGTCGCAAACTTCGATTCGAGACTTAGGCATGGAGCACCTCCGTATTTCCTTATTAAGGAGAACATTGATCTGGTAGGCCTTTAAACAAAGGCTCGATCGCTGCATCAGCGGTGTCTTCTAGCACGCTCCGAAGTGTCGTCGCATCGGGTTGTACATTTAGGAAATCGAATACAGATTTATCAATTTCTCCAGCGCGAAAAGCCGGCTCGGATACCGATTGCATAGTCGCTGCGTTTATCGACCCATCTGGGTTTGACACACAGACAACAATTTGGCTGATTTTCCCATTCTGCTGTTCGATAAGCTTCTGCGCGGTGTCTTTAGCTGCAGCGATTCGGGCGGCGTCGATAGCCGGCGCTTGGCCGGGATCGGCACGCTTTAGCATCGCCGTACGGACTGCAGGTTTACGAGCGAGTTGATTCGCAGCGTCCCCCGTAGCGAAATATTGCATCCATCCAACTTTGACGTCGGAACCACCTTCGACGTTGCTATCAACGGTTGCTAAAAACGAAGGCATCCGAACGCGATACGGATAAGCTGCATCTGAATTATGCGGAGTTATAGTTACTGGGGCGTACGCGAATTCCTTTCGGTTGTACCCAATCTTTAAGTTATCGGGATACGGTCCGCCCACGCCATTCCACCCAATTTTCAATCCAAGTTGGGAATCCGTACCGAATATGAATGGTCGAACTTCCCCGGGCCCAGGTAAACCGAAAAAAAATCTCTTCAATCCACTGCTAGTCTTGTTGGCATTCGGTAATTGGCTTAACTTAAGGGATGAATCGAATTTAGCCCGTAGCGTTTCCTCGGGTTCGGTCGGTTCGTTTTTGTCGTATAACTTCGCCATTGTTACCGCCGCATCACCCCCTGCGAAAGTCTGATCAACTCCGAAGAAGAACCGACCGACGCCGGCGCCTGTCCCAGTATTCGAACCAAAGCTAGCCATCACCGGCGGTGTTTGTCCACCTTCAAAGCTCGGTGCGACAACAGCTTCTTTCCTAGAGATATTAACTTCGGCCGTCGGCGGCGTGGAATCGAAAT
Source organism: Gammaproteobacteria bacterium (assembly GCA_965216305.1). GTDB lineage: Bacteria > Pseudomonadota > Gammaproteobacteria > UBA11873. The sequence continues at coordinate 4,417,164 of OZ244144.1, forward strand.
CCAATCCGGCGTTCGATTTAGTCATAAATAGCGTGTGGTTGTACCCAACACATCCAGACGTCAAGGCAGTAGTAATTAGTATGAAAAGCTGCTGGGCTTTGAATTTGATGTTCATGCAATTGCTCCCCCGTTTTCGTCATTCATCAGTAGCCCTTGGGTATCCGCTCCCGATTCGTACTTTAAAAAACTCGGAACTCGGCCATTCAAAACGTACAGAAGCTCCATTTGGGGAAACGAAAATTCTTCTTTCTTCACGCCACCCAATCGCGACGTGGCCACCGGCGGCGGTTGTACCTGCGCTAAAACCGATCGTTTCTCCTCCGTAAACCACTGAACTGGACCCGGTATCCGATTGCTGCGCCTTCATTTGCAAATGACCGAGCCCCCACAGATGCTCGACACCACTATCCTTGTCATAGTACTGAATAGCGCAGCCTGAGAGGGACAAGAAACATCCGACGACTAGTGCTATATGGAGCGTCAACGCAATCATTTTCTGCTCCTTTATTCGGCCCTGCCGAAAAAAGATTTGGGACCTTCGCCTCATACCGCCAGAATCTCAAAAATATCAATAAACCTGTTTACCTGATTGACGCATAAAAGTTGCAGAGCAAATTAGTGCGATTCTCATCGTGAACGACCGTTCTTATTCAGCGTCAGATGCTATTTAGAACCTGATGTACAAGTGCCTTTTCCCAACTTTTTATGCTTATGGGTGTTGCGCGCCCCCCGGGAATATGTGCACGGATCATCGCCGTGCGTGGTTGTTTTTCGTTATATTCGGTCGCCATCATTAAACTTGATGGTTTCGAAAAATGTTACGTTCATTTGTATTAGCTCGGCCAAGCTAACCAATTTGCGGTAGGCGCATCGTAGGGTCGAGGTGTAAGCAGAAAACGTGAGAAGTATTGATCATCAAGAGCAATCGAACATCAGTTAACCGGCTAGATTGAATTGATTAGTCAACTGTCTTATTTCGAAAGCATTTAGACTCGAAATATTAGTATTGGTGGTTTTAACGGGAGCCGTGTATGCCAACAACTCGGGTGTAGCTATGCGTTCGGGGAGGCGCTGCAACGGGCCATGTTTAGTGGGTGGTACTGATAGATCGATCGATGTTCGTGAGGTTTTTGTAACAATATTTAACGCGCTTTGGGAAGACCGTGTGACACGTTTTCCGCGAAAAGACCCCTAGGTGCTTAGATTATTTTCATTAGGTCGAGGGAGCGACACTGTCAATCGGCGTTTAAATTTGGCCCCCGATCATCGCGCAAAATTGCCCCCCTCGTAATGTTTTATTCGCGGTGCTTGAAGCGCCAGGAATCGTTTCCCGTTTCGATGATTTCGCAGTGATGGGTAAGTCGGTCCAAGAGCGCGGTCGTCATCTTCGGATCGGCAAAGACCTTTGGCCATTCGGCGAAGTCGAGGTTGGTGGTGACCAGTATGGAAGTCCGCTCTTAAAGCCGGCTAATGAGATGGAACAAGAGCAGCCCACCAGATTGAGCAAAGGGCAGATAGCCGAGTTCATCCAGCACCACTAGATCGACACGCGATAGCCGATCGGCAATCCGCCCGGCACGGCTGTCTTTGGCATCAGCCTCGAGTTGATTAACCAAGTCGACGACGTTGAAGAACCGAGCTTTGGCGCCGCCGCGGATACACGCGCGAGCGATGGCAATGGCGAGGTGAGTTTTCCCGGTTCCGGTGCCGCCGACCAATACAGCGTTACGTTGCTGTTCGAGGAACGTACCGGTCGCCATCTCCTGGATCATGGCTTCATTGGTGGGCGAACCCTCGAAGTCGAAGTCGCTGAGCTCCTTGGCCATCGGGAGCCGGGCGATGCCGAGTTGATAGCGGATGGAGCGCGGGGACTTGTATATGTAAGTGTGGCCGTACAGGTCCCCGCAATCAGCGCAACCGCGCGCATCACGATGACCTTCCCGCCGGAAGCAGGCACCGGTCCCGCCGACTGGCGCGAGGACGCCTACGACGGCGCCGTGATGATGCTTAATCCTGAATAAGCCGGTTCAGCCGGTGGCGGTCTCTGACTTCAGAAGCTCCGGCCAGTGTTCTGCAATGACGGCTCGCGTCAACTGTTCGCCCCGGCGGCTGAGCTTGTCGATCCACTCGTGCGGCATCGCGGAGAAGTCAGTTGGATAGGCGTATGCATCCTCCCGCGTGACCAGATCATGCGGCGGATACTTTAGACGCCGGTCGTCCTGTCCGAGGTAAGGCAGCAATACATTTCTCAGAACGCCCGCATTCTTGAGATCAAACAGGCGCTTCGTAGCGGCGTTTTGTGACCGGTCGTGAACGGTTGCAAAGGCGCTCTTGAGGCGGGCCAGAAAAAACTGGCTGGGAGGATCGAAGCGGAGCCCATAACCTGCGCGACAACAGATGATCGAATCCACCTTCGACACATTCAGGCTGACGGAAGGATCACGATCCGGCCAGAGAGGCGCAAGACCAAGGTTGTCATAGACTCCGCCATCGGTAAGCGTCACGCGTTCGACACGGCGTGATCGGTCCTTCTTGTCGAAGGGAAGATTCTCGTCGAGCGCAGGAAGAAACAGCGGATAGGCCGCTGACGCCGTAACCGCATGCGCAAGCGTGACATCACGGTCCGCGAGCTCCCCGAGTCGCCACGAGCCCGAACTGTTGCGGGAAAAATAGAAGGCCGAGCCCGTCCGTAGGTCGGCTGCATTGACAATCAAAAGCGGCGCGGTAGGCGGTAGGTCACGAAAACGCATCCCGCCGAAGACTTCATCGTCGAAAACGCGCTGCAGAATCGTTGTCCGGCTGGCAAAGCGCCGCAGCGGCGCACGGCTGCGGTCAAAGCGCCATCGATGGCGCTGATCTGGCGGAGCCAGATACGAGACCAACCGCCCCAGACAAAACAGAACCAATAAAAAGCCATTGATGAGCAAAAGCACCAGCCAGCAATAAAGCGCCCGGAGGCCTTCCATGGTTGTAACGGCCTTTCGGATTGCGGGCTTGGCAAAGCCGCGCGACAGCACAGCCCGCACCTTCTCCTCGAATGCCGGAAACGGTTCCTCGTTAGCAGCATACAGCGCGCCGATCACGCTGCCGCCCGACACCGTTGAAAGAACCTTGACGTGTTCAAGCAGGCCAAGCTCATGCAGAGCCCGAAGACAGCCCAGATGAAATGCGATCGCCCGTGAGCCCCCGCCGGAGAGTGCAAGTCCGATCTGCGGTTCATCTACACTTTCGGACATTATTCTTCCTCTTCCGGTTCGGGTGCAGTTTCCTGCTCGACGGGCACGGCCCGTATATCTGCAAGGATTACGCTTGCGTTCGTGTCGCCCGCAATGAGCATCAGGGCGGGCAGTGTGTCCATGTCGAATAGCGTCGCCAGCCAGTCAATCTGAGCGATGTCCGTCATGCTGGGGCTTGCCGATACGCGCGGGGGATGCGAGTGCCATTCACCGACATAGCGTACCTGACCGCGTGTACGATCGGATACACGGTCAATATGCTCTTGCACCCCGACGGTACCGCGCGTGAAGCCGGCCGCCGTCTCTTTGCTATCAGGCGGCGCTGCCCCGGCATCGACGATATGGATGCTCTTCGCCGGTATGTCGATCACGCCAAGCAGAATGCCGCCAGTTTCGTTCGGCAACTTCGCCTGACGCATCGCCATGATGCGCACCATCAGGCCCGCGTCGAGAATGACAGTCCAGTCACCGGCTTTCATACGCGTTACCGGTTCCGTGGAGAAACCCAACGCGCTGACGCCGCCGTCGTCGCCAATTAACCAGATCTGAATAGCACTGTCGGATCCGTCAACGGCACGCCCGAGCCCGCCCGCAACGAGCCCGCTGAGGGCCACAACCTGGGATTCCGGGATCAGGTTGGTAACCGCGCGGCACGCGCCTGTGTAGGCGAAACTTTGCTCCCCGGTGGCCAGATGGCCCGCCAGGCGATCATCGCGTCCCGTATGCCCGAGATATTGGGCTTCAAGGTCACGCAGCTTAATCGACCGATCGGCGGGCTCGGCAAGCAACACGACATCCGTACCGGTTGGGTTGAAGAAGATACTCACGCGGCGGGCGGACGCCGGATGATCGGACAGAAACCTCTCGGCCAGAACCGAAGCTGTGGCGTCTATGATCACATCGGCATCATGGAGTGACCTATCGATGTCATCACGATGCGGCGGACCCGCAAAAATATTCTCGCCGATCGCCTGCGCGGACGCTTCACCTACGAGCGTGGCAGAAATGTCCTCCGCTACGATCCGTGCTTTATTCTTCGTCACATCACCGAGGTTCCCGGTATGCCGTGCGAGATTATGCGGCAGTAGATAATCGTCATCGATGACCGTCCACAAGAAACGACCTTCCCGAATCAGGCAGTCCGAGACGTGCGATCCGATCGCACCGGCCCCGGCCATTACGGCCTTACTATTGTCGGCCTCGACCCGCCCGGCGAGCTGGGTCGCAAGCGTGCGGTCGAATTCGTAATGGACTTCGGCAACCTGCACCTCGATATCGCGAACGGCTGCCTCATCCACACCGGTATTTGTGATGGCCTTGACGTAACCGACATTGCTGCCTTCTTCTGGCTGCCCGGCCAGGAGCCCGATGCCGAGTGCAACTGCGATGTCGCCATTGGCCCTGTTGGCCATGTAGGCGCGCAGATCGGTTCCATCCTGTTGCTCGTCACGCGGCGACATGATCGGCATTTCGACGATAACAACGAGCCGCGAATTTAGCCGCCATGCGGCAGGCTCACCTTCTTCGAGCCATCCGGAGAATCGTGCGGTCAGATCGGCGATCAGGTCGATGCCGCGACGCGACAGAATGTCGGCAAGGCTCCCGAGATCGCTCGGCGCGAACTGCATGCGCGTCATACGCTCGGGGGGCACGCGATAGGCCACGACACAGATCCTCTCGCGATTCTCGGGCGGCCCGTTCATTTGAGCAGCGGGCTCGACGCGTAGCGTCTGCCGGTGGTCGGTGTTGTGAACACCTACGAGATCGTGTTCGGCTGAGTTTTCCAACAACGGTCGGGGCATCAGGAAACTCAGCGTACTCCCAAAAAGAACCGGATCGATCGGCTGCCTTGCGTCGTGAAGCTGGCCGCGAGCTGCGCGCTCGAACCAGGTAAGAGTACGGTGGACGAGTTCGGCAGGCGTCCACGCTAGGCGCGCCTCCGGCCACGGTCGGTCATCTATGCAAATCGCGCGCGGAAACCCTTCGAGGGTCAACTGTTGATGCTCGGTGTCGGGAAAGTTCGGGCGCAACATGTAGATGATGGGCATTGCGCCGCCGACAGTGAAGCGCACGCCTATTTGCTCGGTGCGTTTAATGGGGTATGCGCTTTCCTGAGGCCGACCCGTCCGGAAGTCCAGCACGACGAGCTCCCGGTCGTCAGCGGCACGTATCTCGACAAGGCTGGCCAGATGCTCGGCGTGTCGGGAGACGAACGAAACTAGGGCAGCCGCGTCGGGAGACCTTAGTGCTTCCGGCGCAACCGGGTCTCCGAACGACGATAGCCAACCTTCGATATCCATCATCCCGCCCGCGGTGTTGAAGCTGCTGCGGAACTACTGACCATGGGTGCCGCGAGCTCGAGGCCGACGCCAAGACCTGTCACCTTGTAGGCAAACGGTTTCGGCTTGCTCTTCGAAGGATGCTCCATCGTCACCGTGAACTCACCGTCGCAGTCGTTGGTGATGCGGCGGTGGTAATTGGCAGCCTGCCGGTGCGGCGGCTGGTCGTTGTCATCCACCGCACCCTTCTCGGGGATCGGCAGAGACGGCGAGACGATATAGCTGCGGTCTTCACGCATGTCCTCGAACAGATACTTCACGTCCGCCACCGGCTCGGTTTCATGTTCGCCGCGCTCCGAGCCGATCGACAAATACGAGCAGTGATGAGGAAGCTTCATGACATCCCAACGGAGGCGGCCTTCATTGCCGTGCTTGCGCGAGGTCTGCACTATGGCAGAGAGCATCTCGTGATCGACGTCGGACGCGAGGAAAAGCCTCGACTCCCGGACGCCTTCGAGGAGCGTAACGTGCATTACGATCGAGTCTTCGTTACGAGCGACGACAGTATTCTCGTCCTGACGCCAGGCGAACGGACAGTGGACGAAAAACTCGGCGCGCTCAGCCCCGTCCTTCGAATAGCCCGGCACGGTCTTGCCAGCATCGACGATCAGGTGCTTGCGGCTCTCGAAATCGATCCCTTCCTGATCCATCCACTGTTTGAGGCGCTCAGGGAGTGAGAAGACGCGGATGCCGCTGCCCTCACGAAGCCGATGCCGCGCTTCCGAACGGATGATGCGCGCATCGTCTTTCAGGTTGTCCTCAAGAATAGCGGCTGCGGGCACCCAAAGCTCCGTGATCTTGATCCGGTCACCACCCTGATATTTCGTGGCGTGATCGAGCCAGAAGAATTCGCCAAAACCCTTGCAGTGATCCTGATCTAGGTGGCTAATGCAGACGGCGTCGAAATAGTCCCGGCCCGCCTTGTCGAGATCGGCGCGCAATTCGGCGGGCAGATCACAGCGCTTGTCGTTCTCATCGTCGCCGTTGCGCATACAGGCGAAGTCGACGAGCACCTTGCGGTCATCGGCCAGATCGAGGCGCAGCGTGTCGGCATTGCCGAGCGGAAAAGTCTGGATTCGTGCGGTCATAATTTATTCCTTTGTTTCCTATGTCGAACCTGCCCCAATGGATCACCGCTTCAATTAAATTCGAAGACTATTCCCATCCTTACGGTTCTGACAAATAGACATATAAATAGTTCAGAATATCGAACTTCACAGTAATTTCTTGCAATCCGCCTGTCAAGACTTTATGTTCGGAATACCGAATAATTACAGTGCGGAGCGCCTATGACCACAAGTATCTCAATCAAAATCAATACGTTACGAAAGGCCAAAGGTTACACGCTGGACGAGCTCGCCGAACTGGCCGACAGCAGCAAGAGCTATATCTGGGAGCTCGAAAACAAGAATCCCCCGCGTCCCTCCGCCGAAAAGCTGGCCAAAATCGCGAAGGCCCTCGGCGTGACCCTGGACTACTTCATTGACGATGAGGTCAGCGAGGAAGACGCAACCGATCAGATGTTCTACCGAAAATACCGGCAGATGAAGCCGGACGTCAAAGAGAAAGTTCGCAAGATGATCGAGGTTTGGGACGACGAATGACGAAGTTCTATCCGCAGAAAGCAGCAAACGAGATCACGATCGTCCTGCGGACGATCGGCGTTGCTGATTTCCCTGTGGATATACGAACCGTCGCGATGGAGATCTCGAAGGCGAAGCACCCGGACGCGCCGATTAGCGTCGTCAAAGGCGATGTCCTGCCAAGCTTCGAAGGGGCGCTCAGCCCGGCCCCGCCCGGAAAGAAGGGATGGGGCATCTTCTATAATAGCGGCATCACTTCCCATGGGCGCATCAACTTCACGCTCGGGCATGAATTCGGACATTACCTGCTTCATCGTGAAGTATACCCGGGCGGCTTCCAGTGCAGCACCGAAGACATGGCGACGTGGGAGTCGGAATACGGACAGCGTGAGAACGAAGCCAATGTATTCGCAGCGACGCTGCTGATGCCCTTGGATGACTTCAGGGCGCAAATCGAAGCCAGTGCCAGGCCTGACTTCGATGCGCTGGGCGCGTGCGCGGAACGATACGATGTTTCGCTCGTTGCCGCGACACTGCGCTGGCTGCAATACACAGCAAGGCGCTCGATGCTCGTCGTGTCCCGCGACGGCTTCATCCTGTGGGCGCGTTCGAGCAAGCGCGCGCTTCGCTCGGGATTGTATTTCAAGACCCGAAACAGGCCACCGATCGAGATACCCGGCAAGTCACTCGCGGCGAATCCCGGTTTGCTTGCCAATTCCACCGGCGTCTGCGAGCTCGATCATGAAGTATGGCTGCGCCAGCCATGCACGGAACATGCGCTTCTCTCGGAGCAATACGATTTCACCTTGTCCCTGCTCCACTTCCCGGATGCCGACCACCGGTCAGAGCCGCTCGAAGAGGAAGAAGAAGATGTGGCTGACAGGATGAGACGCCGGACGCCCGGCCAGTCCTGGTTGAGTTAGGCAGCCAACTGGCTAGAACTCCTCCTCGAGACACTGCCCGTTCTCCTTAAGCCAGCTCTTCGCAGACTCAAAGTTCTGAATTTTTGTCCTGACGTGGTGCCAAAAACGCGGAGGTAGCAAGCGAATCTTGAGTTAGCGCGAGTTTCTCATCAACGCGATCCTCACGCCCACACTGAGCGCCGGCAACCACGCGAACACAAGATTAAAATGCACAACCGTTCGACATTGTGCGACTACCTGGTTTTCAAAACACGGTCGATGATTCACTAGCTGATTGATTATCGGGCGCGAAAAAATTCGCGGGAAAACCTGATGAAATAGAAAGCAGCGCAAACTCGGTCGCTAAACTTATGATACAGAAGGAAATGGCGCGCCCAGAGAGATTAGCCTGCAATCGGGGAACCGGTGGAGTACGCGGGCTTCGGGACGGGAGAGATTGATAGAAAAAGCGAAGGCTCGCTTTTTCTACCCCTGCGGGGCGACCTGCGGTCGTCCCATCTTCCTTCGGAAGATGGTCGAACGAGGAGTTCGAATTGAAGCCCTGAGCACACCAAACTTGAAGGGCCCGACCGCGGGCTTCGCCTGCGCGCCTGCGTTTGATTAACGGAGAGATTGATTCGAAAAGCGAAGTCTCGCTTTTCTCACCCCTTCGGGGCGACCTTCGGTCGTCCAATTTGCTCGTTCGCAAATTGTCGAACTGAGGAGTTCTCATCATGTCGCTGGGTGCAACAAACATAAGAACGCCCCGCATGCGGGGCGTTCTTATGTTTGGCGCGCCCAGAGAGATTCGAACTCCCGACCACCTGGTTCGAAGCCAGGTACTCTATCCAGCTGAGCTATGGGCGCGTGCTGTGACGCTATCTTACAACGCGGCGACCAGGACGGCACCTGGATAGATACCGAGCCCGAAGAGCATGCGCGCCGGTACGCCGGTCACCGCCCGTTTCGCGTGGATGAAATCGGGGAATGCCGCCGTGGCGGAATTACGCCACGGCTTTCCTTACAGTCGATAGAAAGGCGCGGCGGGTAGCAGTTAACGTGGCAGCTGGCACGCTCAGCCCGGCTGTCCGTCGATTCGTCGGCGACATAGCCAGGGTCCGTAACGGAGAGCGAACAGTGCAAATGCGCATGCCCAAAGGAATCCGCTAACGACAACCAGCATTTGATAGTTGGCCGGCATTGCGATCGCCGCGATTACACGCAGGACCGTCGCAAACTGGATGAGGATGAACGCTGTGATCTCGATCGCCCCTGCAGACAAGGGGCGACCGGTGTGTCCGAGTGCGCTGCGCATCATCATCGCGAGCATGAGCGCGCTCATTGCGCCCAGCGCGAATGCGTGTGCGGCGGCTGTTGGGGGTATTACCCCGGCAGCGCTGAACGCGCGTAGGGCGAGCGCGATTGGTAGCCACGCGTACGCCGCCGGTAGCATCCACAGCAGTGCTTGCGTCCGTGTGCGCAGCGGTTGCCAGAGCATCAGGCGCATTGCATGGGCGAGAGCCGCCGCGGCAAGCAACACCACCCACCCCGTTTGCGGGAGTGGCCACCAGCGTTCGCCGATCCCCGCAATGAAGATCAGTAACAAGGTGCCTATCGCTGCGACTTCAAGCGGGAACGGCGTGCGCGGGGTGGCGCCAGGGATAGCGCTCGTGGTGAACGCGGGAATAACCCGGCCGCCCATGATGGCGATCAGGATAGCGATGATGTCGAGCGCCGCGGTGGTCGCGACCGACATTACCGCCTCGGAAAGCACGCCGATAGCGGATAGGTGGTACGCCGCGTTTGCGCCCGTTAATGCGGCGATAACAAAAACAAGTTTCACGTTTCTCGCGTTTGCGGAACGCACGATGGGCACCGCAAGCACAACGGCTAACACTGGCAGGAATGCGACATCAACAATCGCTGCGGCCACCGATGGGCCGGTGACAATGAGGATTCGTCCTGTCAGCCACAAGGCGGCCAGCGCGGCGAGGCCAGCGCCGCGCGGGGTTGGCCGGCCCGTCCAGTTACGCACCGCGGTGAGCAGAAAACCTGCGATAACGGCGCACGCGAATCCGAAGATCATTTCATGCCGATGCCATGCCACACCAGACAGGTATCCCGTCGCGTCCACGGCACCCAGGTAGATCGCAAGCCACAACACGATCGCGCTGGCAGCGAACACGCTGGCGAGTAAGTAGAACGGACGAAAGCCGAGCGCGAACAGCGCCATCGCGGTGTCTGTATTGCGTTCCGCCCGGTGGATGGGTGCAGTCACGTTATCAGCCTGCAAACCGAAATAACCGAGCACCACCACAGCGCATCCCGTCGCGGTGGTTTTGCACAGCCAGGATGCTCCGCTCAGGCGTGCGGGCAAGCGTGAATTGCTTATCCGTGCCTGACGTCAGCTTCAATTTAGTGAGGATTTCGGTGCCTCCGTTTTATGATGTAATTATTATACATTTTAACAATACAACTCACCAACCACGGAATCTCACTCCACGGCGCCGGCTCGTCGGTACAACCCGCTTCACTTAAGCCGCCGGTTCACAACGGCTTGCAATGGCACCGTGGGCTCAAGCGCGACCACCGCGGATAACGGAACCTCCGCGCACCGAGCCGCCAACCCGCTCCATCACGCGCGTCCGGTTATCCACCGGTTCGGGCAGATGCGGCAATACGACAAAGAAAATCCAGCAAGCGCCGGCAGCGCGCAAACGTTTGACCACATCGGCGAGTTCATCCACCGGGCCAGTGAAAGACAGGCGTCGAACAAAGCCCTTAAGCGCCGTGTGTACAGCAGTCACCGCGCCCACGGCTCCGCGAGCGCTAAGGTCTATGGTGTTGGCGTGGGAGGCAGGGCGTGCGTGTAGGGCACGATTTTCTTGATATCGAGCACGAGGTGTTTGATCTTCCACGCATCCGCCGCGCGCACGAAGTCGCATTCATACGTGGCGCCGAGCCAGTTGTTATCTTCGTCGCCGGCGTCGTTGCGCATCGTCGTCAGTTCCCACAGCCACCAGAACGCATGCGCGGAGCGCAGGTCGTCGGCGAGATCGATGATCGGGGCTACGGGGTAGTGCAACGACCATAAAATGCGTTCACGCCCGACTTTCGCGAGCGCCTGCGTAATTGCCTCGCGCCCGGTGAAATCGCCGAAGCCCGCGCACTCCCAGCGCGCGTTCTCGTCGAGCAAGGGAGCGAGCGCCGCGGGATTGTTATTGTCGTCGCCCGCTTTCGCGTACAGCGCGATCACGCGCCGGATCGCCTCGAGCGCCATTAGCATTTCGACTTTATGTTCGAGAGAGCTCACGCGGAAGACTCAGTGCAGATCGTCACCGTGCGCGGCGATGAATCGTCGCTCTGCAAAACTGTGGGGCACGTGCGGGTCGCACTGGTAGAGTTCCACGTTCGGCGCAATTTCCGCATGCATGAGCGCGAGGTCGAACAAGCGCGCGGATGCGGGCGGCAGTTCGCCAAGCGGAAACTGATCGGCGTGAGTGAGGATCCGCTCCAGCCACGGCAGGATCGCATCGTAGAACGCGCGCAGGTCTTCATGCGTCGAACGCAGTCGCTGGTCCCAACGTTCGTTATGGGTGGCGAGCGCCCAGTCCGCGGCCCAGGTTTCAAGCGCTTCGAAGCCGTCCGGTAACCGGTTTGCCATGCTATTTGTCCTCCGTAGCGTGCAGGTATTTATCCAGCACGTGATAACCATGGCGCACGAGCACTTCCTCATCGTGCAGCTGCATGACGGGCTTCGCGCCGGAACGCAGCGCGAAATCCGTATCTTCCATCGTACCGGTATCTTCGAGCCACGCGTTGCGCTGCAGGCAAATCGCATGTTCGAGCGCCCAGCGTTCGCTGTGCGTGCGCGGTTCGGCTACGTAGTATTTGCCTTCCCACAGGCACTTATCGTGCCCGAGCGGCCAGAACTGGTGGGTAAACCAGATCCCCTCGGCAACGTGCAACAACCAGTTCGGGAAAAACACGCTCAGTTCAAATGCGTAATCGTCGCGGCCCTCGTCGTTCAGCGTCGGGGGCAGACTGCGCGTGGCGAGATTGTTCACGAGCGAGCCACGTGCTTTCGCTTGCGCGAGGCGCGCCACCGGCGGCGGTTCGCGCCCGGGGTCGAAACACACCGCGGTAGTGCGGTGATCGCCGAGTAGTTTCACCATCTGTAATCCGGTTGAAAACGTGCCGGGGAACGAGCCCGCATGGATCGTCGTTACGTGATAGGCCTCGGCAAACGCATCCACACCCACTTTCCAGTTGCAGTTGAGCACCGTGTGGTAGGTGAAATTATGCGTGAGCTTGTCGTAGGGGTAGCCAGCGAAATGATCACCCATCGCGCCGAGAAATTCCTCGAGACCGACGGCGGGCTCCGGATCGAGATTGACGAAGACGAAACCCTCCCACGTTGCGCACGCGATCGGGGTGAGCCCGTTGTCTGCCTTGGCGAAACACGGCGGCATACCCTGCGGATCCTGGATGCCCATGAGTTCACCGTGCGTGTTGTACGTCCACGCATGAAAACGGCACGTAAACGCGCCCTTCTGCCCGAATTCATCCCAGTCGCTGCCTGGCGCAACGACCGTATTGCCACGGTGCGAGCACGTATTGTGAAACGCCCGGACGGCGCCGTCCTTGCCGCGGATCAGCAATACCGAGGTGCTCGCGCACTCGAGGCGCTTCAGTTTGTAGCTGCCAGCCTCGGGCACTTCCTCAACCCGGCCCAGGCACAACCAGACTTTCGTGAAGACGCGCTCGATTTCCTTGCAATAGATTTCCCGCGACGTACAGGGCGCGGTGGGGATCGGGTCTTCACCCAGCCACGGATAGGTTTTCGCCCACCGGCGGTGCTCGGACGCGCTCATCGGCCTACTCCTCAATCGGAACCGTCGCCTAACTGTAATCCGGATCCCCCCGCTATGGGTAGCCGGTGCGGCGCGAAGATATGTTGAACGTCGTCAGGTGATCGTCGCATACTGATGCAGGTTCGAATTTAAGGCACGAACACGCTGGCGCGACGATGTGAGTTGCCCACAAGCGCGGCGAATCCGGCGACACCCCGCTGCGTTGATTCAGGCCAAATGAACAAAGCGATAAGCCGAAGCCGTCCGCCGCGCCGGGCCCGATGTGCGGCGCCGGCGGCGTCAACGCCAGGTGGCCGCTACCAGGCGGCTGCCTGATCCGCGAAACCCTGCGGCCGGTGGCGCAAACAATGCGCACCGGGTTGCTGACATAAAGAATAATTGCAACAACATGCGAGACCACAACCATGCGCGAACTCACACTCAACGAAGTTGAAACCCTGCTTAAAGAAGGCGTTGCCTATGCTCAGTCGGTCGGCCGACCGAGTTCCATCGTCGTCGTCGACTTCGGCGGCCATGTGCGCGGCGCACTGCGCCCCGATAAGGGCCGCATCGCGAACGTCCCGATCGCGGAGAAGAAAGCCTGGACGGCGGTTGCGTTCCAGCGCCCGACGGACATGGTGCGCGACGTCATGCTCCCGGGCGCATTCGGTTACGGCCTGCAACATACCGACGAGCGGATCTGCATCGTCGGCGGCGGCTACCCGATCTTTGATGATCTGGGCGAGATCATCGGCGGCATCGGCGCCAGCGGTGGCTCTATCGAAGAAGACTGCGAATGCTGCCTCGTGGGTATGCGCAAACTCGGTTTCAATACGGAGTTCGTGAATCCGCTCGCGGCGAAAAAGTAAACCAGGCCAGGTAACCGGGAGGACGCGCTATGAACGATGCAGACGTCATCGTGATCGGCAGTGGTTTCGGCGGCTCGGTCGTCGCGGCGCGCATCGCCGAGGCCGGCTTCAGGGTGACCACCCTCGAACGCGGTCCGTGGCGCGACACTGTGCCGGTGCGTTCCATGGGCATCGAGAAACGCTCACCGCTGCCGCGGGGTCACCATCTCTATGGACGCCTGTTGCGCGCAATTGGCGGCAACCGGATCCCCGGCGGCGGGCGGCTCAAGCTGAGCAAACATGGTTTGTTCGAACTGTTTTTCGCCAAGGGCTGCAGCATTGCGTGTTCTTCCGGGGTGGGCGGTGGCAGCCATGTGTATTCCGCCATCAACGTGCGCCCGCTGGCGGAGAACTACTGGGAAGGCCATGCCGACGATATCTCCGATGCGAGCATGTCGCGGCACTACACCGCGGTGCTCAAGCGCATGGGATCCGTGACCCCGATGGCCGACCACCGGATCCCGAATACGTCGGTTGTGCGGTTCAAGAATTCCGACGCGATCGAACCCGCGATCCCGCCCCCGGATCCGCGCATCGGTTATCTGCTGCCGGATGACCCGGACAAGCCGCGGAAAATAACCGATGAGAACGGCGTCGAGCGTTACGAGGTTGACTACCAGTCCGGCGAGGACGGCTTCCTCGGCTCACCGACTGGCAGCAAAACCACGCTCGATTGCGTGTATCTCGCCCCGGCGATGAAGCAGGGTCTGACTGTACGCGATCTGGCGGAAGTCACTGCGATCACGCACCAGGCCGCGGGCGGCTACCGGGTGGATTTCATCGATCACCACACGGGCCGCGAAACCGCGCTTACCGCGGACAATGTGATCGTGGCCGCCGGCACGCTGAATACACTCAGGATCCTGTTACGCAGCCGCGAGGCGGGTGGTCTCACGGGCATGCCCCGCCTTGGCGAACGCTTCGGCACGAATGGTGATTATTTCGGCTACTGGGACTACAACGACAAGAACGTCGATCAGACGATCGGACTGCCAACCACCGGCGGCGTGAAACTGAAAGGCGACGATACCTCGCCACTGATCGGTGGCGGCGGCTTGCCGGCGGTCGACAGCTATCCGCTGCCAAAGTGGCTGAAAGCACGCATGAAACGCGCCTACATGATCGCGGGTCTCGGCGAAGACAATATGACTGGCCGCGCGACGTTAAAAAAAGGCCGCCTGCACATCGACTACAACCCCGACGACAGCCCCATCTTCGCGCGTTTGCGCAGCACGTTCGCCGAGATCGCGGAGAAGACGGGCCACAGGATATACGCGCCGAAAACGCCGATCACCGTGCACCCCACCGGCGGCGCCTGCCTTGGTCGCAGCATCGATGAAGGCGTGATCGACAGCAATGGTGAAGTGTTCGATCACCCGGGTCTCTACGTCACCGACGCAGCCGCGCTGCCACGCGCGCCCGGCGGGCCACCATCGATGACCATTGCCGCGTGGGCTAATCACGTCGCAAGCCGCTTCATCGAACGCCATGCGCGACAGTAACCGCCCCGTACAAAACATCGGCGCGTCCGGTTCGCGCGCAATAACCGCGCGCGGTTTGTGGCGATGACGGACAAGCTGAGCCGGCTGTCAGACGGCTTCGTGCTGCGCTTTGCCACCGATCTGTACCACTGCTCGAGCTGCAATTACTGCGTCGATTCGATCTGGCCTGAACGCGGCCTCAACGATGCCTGCGTCACCATGGCCCACCACTCGCGGGCACCCGGATATTCAGGCCGCGGGTTTATCGAGGCCGCGCGCGCGGTGCTCGAAGGCATGCCGCTTGATGCCGCACAACTCGCCGAACGCGTCTATACCTGCACCTCGTGCGGTAACTGCGAAAGTGCCTGCCCCATCGGTTTGCGCCCGGCCACGATTGGTGAGGCGCTGCGCGCGGAACTCGCTGATGCCAACGACATGCCACCGCCGATTGCCGCTGCACGCGAGCACGTGCTCGACCGGGCGAATCCGTACGGAGCGGAAAAATCCGTGCGCGCAACATGGGCCGCGGACGCGTCTGCTACCGTGGATCCAGCGAGTCCGATCTATTTCGTCGGCTGCGCCGCCGCGCTGAAATTGCCGACGGAGGCGCGCGCCGGATACGAACTGCTGCGTCGCGCCGGCCTGTCGCCGGAGATCGCGACGACGGAATGTTGCGGCGCGCCGCTCGCGAGCTATGGTGACGAGGCAAACGGCGAAAAACTGGCGCACGCCTGTGCCGACAGCTTCGGCGCGGAGCGCAAGGTAATCGTCGCCGGCTATCCATGTCAGCAGCAACTCGCACCGCGGCGGACCGGCTCGACGCTGAGCGTGGTCGGGTGGTTACTCGAGGCCTTGCGCGAAGGCACGCTCGCGCTCGAGCGCAATGAAGCCGCAAACCCGCCCGCGGCCATCCACCTGCTCGAAGCCTGCGCGTTGAAACGGCGCACCCCGGCAGCACCCGCAACGGACGAAACCGCGGTGCGCGAGTTGTTCGCGAGTTTCGGGATCGACTGTCTGAATCCCTTGTTCCCGTCGCCGCATGCGCCGTGCTGCGGCGCCGGCGGTGGCATGCCGCTGATGCAGCCGGATGCGGCACGACGCATGGCCACAGCGCGAACCCCGGACGACACCGTCGCGGTGACCCTGGACCCGCGCTGTGCCGCGCATCTGCGTGAGTCCGCCGCCGAACGGCCGGCGAACGTACTCGGCTTTGCCGAGTTCATCACCCGGTATTTCCACCTCGCACCAGGCTCCACGGAAACCCGACCCCAGTGACTGAGCGAAGCCGCAACACCACCGCCCCGGACACCCTCGAACACGTCACGGTGTTCGATGAAGCCATCGACCTGTTGTCCTACCGTCGCGATTGCTCCGTCGTCAAACCCGGCACCGCCGAGGTCGCCGCGCAACCCGCAAACGCCGATGAAGTGCTTGCCGTCGTCAACGACGCCGTGCGCGCCGCGCGACCGATCTACGTCCGCGGCGGCGGCACGATGTATGCCGGCGGGGCGAATCCGCATGCCGGTGGCACAGTGATTGATCTCGGTCGCATGAACCGGATCCTCGAACTCGACCTCGCGCGCGGTATCGTCGTCGTCGAAGCCGGGATCCGCTTCGCCGATCTGCTCGACCACCTCGCCCCGTACGGGCAAACCGTTGGCATAGTGCCGTCCACGGGGCCGGCCGCAACAGTCGGTGGCGCGGTGTCCTCGCACGCACTCGGCACCGGTTCGCCACGCCACCAGAGCATGGGCGATTGTGTCGCCGGCCTCGAAGTCGTCCTCGCGGATGGCACGCTGCTGCGCACCGGCAGTGCGGCGTGCCGCGGCGCAGGTTTCTTTCAACGCTATTGTCTCGGGCCCGATCTGACCGGCATGTTTATTGGTGGCGACGCGGTATTCGGCGTTGTCACCGCGGTGTGCCTGTGGCTCTATCCGCTGCCGGAGACACGGAAAACGTTCAGCTTCGGATTTCCGGATGCAGCCACCGCCGGCGGATTTCTCGGCGCGGTGCAGGGACAGGAGCTGACGCGCAATATCTGGTATGCCGCGGGTTACGAAGGTGCCACCGTGCGCGCCCGCGTGCTCGCCGCCGAGCCGGATTTTGCACCGGCGGCGATTCCGGGCTTCGGCCTCGGGGTCGAGTTTGGCGGCACGGAAACAGCCATCAACGAAGATCACGCACGCCTCGTCACGCTCGCGCGCGAACATGGCGGCAACGAGTTCCCCGAGTTCAACGAATATTACTTTCACAAGCTGCGGCACGACGAAAGCTACTGGTATTCGTTCGCCGGTTATTTCTCGCGCTCGCGGTGCGCGATCCTGATGACCTCGCTGCCCTGCGACCGGCTCGGCGCCTTTGTTGATGTCATCGATGAACAGCGCAACCGTCATCCGGATTTTCTCTGGGCTGCCGCGTCTGTCGTCTGCCGCCGCGGTTTGCACGGTGGCGTTATCGCGTTCTATGACGAACAAACGGAGTGGGATGCGATGCTCACGGCAATCGATGCGACCGCGACATCGCTGATCGACGCCGGCTGTATTCCGTATAAAAGCGGCAAGATCTGGGCCCGTCATGTACAGGCCTGCGATGCCTATTTTCACGTGCTCGAATTGGTCAAGCACGGCGTCGATCCAGCGGGCCTGCTGTCGCCGGGTAATCTCGGGCTTGATCAGCGGCCCGCTCCCGCGCGCTAGCCGTCGATCACCCGGCGCGCTTACCGTCCGCCCGCCTGCGCGCGTATCATTCCGGTTTACCCGATCCGGAAAACGCTGATGGCGACCCGAAAACGACATGCCGGCCTCTCGGTCCCCGCTGATGCGGCCTACCAGTTCCTCGAACTCTATTACCCGATTCATTACAAGGCCGGCATCGGGGTGGAGGATGCGTTGCGCGGCAGCGACCTGTCACGGCACCAGGTTGCGATCCTGTGGCTGATTCACTCCGAAGGTGAAGGCGGCGTGCGCATGAATCGCAAAGCGATCGTGCGCTCGCTGCGCAACTGGTTCGAAATTTCAAATGCGGCGATCACAAAAGCCCTGCGTGCGATGGCGCAACCGCAGCTCGGGCTCGTCCGTCTCGATGAAGATCCGGATTCCGGGCGCGAAAAGATCGTCACCCTCACGCGCGCCGGCGAAGCCCATCTCGCGGAGATGATCCGGCGCGGCACCGCCTACGTGCAGTTGATCGTGGACGAACTGAACAACAACCAGATCGTGAACGGTCTCGATTTTTTCGCGCGCATCACTGAAGTAGTCGACGGTTGGCGCGAACGCGCCGACGACGACAATCCAGGGGCTGACTAGGCGCCTGTCTGCATGGCGGCGGCGACGCGCGCGGAGCCTGGCGTCGGACCGGTTCGCATGCTGCACCGCAACGCCCGAGCGCCTGTGAACGCGTGCCCCGGCCGCGGGAAATGCGCGCTGTGGGCGGAGTGCGGTATAAGGGACGCTGTGGTCACTGCGGGGGAACGACAACGATGGCGCTTAATTTCGACAACATCATCGACGCCGACGGGCACATCCTCGAACCGGCGGATACCTGGGAGCGCTATATCGACCCGGCATTTCGCGACCGCGCACTGCGTATCGTGCAGCACGACGGTAAGGACATACTCGAGATTGACGGCAAGGCGTCGAAATTTTTCGATATCAAGGTGCTGACCATGCTCGGCGCCATGGGCAAGTCCGCCGACGAGATCGCGACGATGATGAACCAGCCCTACCCGGGGACGGCACCGTTCGGGTCCATGGATCCGCGCGAACGCATGCAGCAACTCGACCGCGAAGGCATCGCCAAGGCGATTCTGTATCCCAGCCTCGGACTCGTGTGGGAATGCGAAGTGGAAGACCCGGCGCTGTCACTCGCCTATGCCACGGCCTACAACCGCTGGATCTGCGATTTTTGCGCGGATACCGATGGCCGCCTGATCGCCGCCGCGCACATTTCGCTGGCCGATCCGCGGGCCGCGGCCACGGAGCTCGAACGCGCGGTCAAGGCCGGCGCGAAAGGCGCGTTTCTCGCACCCTACACGCTGTCCCGCACGCCGCACGCCCATCCCGATCACGATGCGTTCTGGGCCGCGGCCGAAGAAATCGGTGTGCCGGTGGCGATTCACCCGATGGCGGAACACCCGAAGATCCGCACGTACCAGCGCTTCGACGGCATGAGTAAAGCCGGCTGGATGCAGAACGCCCTGGGCATGCAGGGACCACAGCAGGCGTTCTACGGTCTGTTCCAATGGGGCCTGTTCGATCGTTTCCCGAACATCAAGACGATCCTGCTCGAATCCGGCGCGGGCTGGATCGGTGCCGCGCTCGATCGCATGGATACGACGTATGCCACGTCGCTCGGCGACAGCATCCCCTTGCGCGACAAACCGAGCGAGTATTTCAAACGACAGTGCTGGATCTCGGGCGATCCCGACGAACGTGCGCTCGCGCATATCGTCGATTATGTGGGTGACGATCGTTTCTTCTGGGCCACGGACTATCCTCACTTCGATCATCCGGGTAATTACATGGAAGAACTCGAGGAGCTCGTGGCGGCTTTAACGCCCACCGCCCGCAACAATCTCCTCGGTGACAGCGTGGCACGGGTGTACGACATCTGAGTCGCGGCCGGGCCGCTTGCGCGCCCGTTAATACAGCGTCAGATCCCCCGTGATTTCATCGATGCTCGCGGGGATGTCGGGCCCGATCGCACACGCCGTGAGGGTTGGGACGCCGCCGAACTCAGTGCGTCCGCTATCGCGGATCAGATGGCTTTCGAGACCGGCCTGCTGCGCTCGCGTGTGACACTCGAGCAACGCTTCCTCCGAGTTCACCTTGAGGCAGACTTTCGCCATACCACGCGTTATCCATTCGAGTTCCGCCGGACTCAGACTCAGACTCACCTGCATCTGATCCTGGGCGTTCGCGCGCATTCGATGTACAAGGAACGCCATCGAAGCATGCGAGCCTTGCGCGATTTCCTTGCCGCGGCGCATTTTCAGATCGCGGCGAATGAGTATGACCTGCTTGATGGCTGATTTTCCTGCGTTCAGATTGGCGGGCCCGAGTGTACCTCCGGCTCGGCTCGGCCGCACTGTTCGCGGGTGGCACGCACCTAAAGTTGGCTCGCGCCGCGCCGATAGCACTCTCTACCCGCTGAAGAACAAATAGAATATGCAATATGGGTGAGACGACGCTCGAACAGTCTTCAGAACGGTTGCGCCTTGCGCTGCCGTTGATGGCGCGTAACCAGGTCCCCGTCACGCCCGAGAATTATTGGGTCTGGTACCAATATGTCTCGGGTGAGATTCCGGCCATCAACGAAACCATAGACCGCGCCTTCGAGCAGGGAGAAACTGTTGATGAGGCGGCTACCCAGGCACTGTACAGGCACCACATTGAAAACCCGGGACAGGAACATCTGTCTCACGCGGAAGATACGGTTCGGCGTCTGCTCGAAACCATCACGAAATCCCTGAACGCTGCCGACAGTGAAGTTGAGCGCTACGAGACATCACTCGGCGAGTGCGCCGAGCAGCTCGGTGACGAAATCACCTCTGATCACCTGCACGATCTCATCACGGCACTGACACGCAGCACGCGACGCATGCAGGAAGGCACGGCCACGCTGCATACTAACCTCGATGAAAGTCACAACGAAGTCCGCGCCCTGAGGCAGGAGCTTGCACAGGTACGGGCGCAGGCGAAAATCGATCCGCTGACAAAACTTGCGAACCGGTTCGGGTTTGAGGACGGCATCGCCACGCTGCGGGCCCAACCGCACGCCGGCAAAACGAGCCACGCCCTGCTCATCGCGGACATCGATAAATTCAAGAACGTAAACGACCGCTATGGACATCTGTTCGGCGACAAGATCCTCAAGGTCGTCGCGAAAGCGATTGCCGCACTCGCCGCTCCCGGCGATATCGTCGCGCGCTTCGGCGGTGAGGAGTTCATCATCGTGCTGAACAATGCGGATCTCGACAGCGCCGCGGTGGCGGCCGAGAAACTCCGCGCAGGGCTGGAGGCAGGGCGCATCTTCAATCCGAAAACGAACAAGGAAATCGAGCGCATTACGGTGTCCGTCGGCGTGACGGAATTCGATCCCGACGAACCGGTGGAAGCCGCGATAGATCGGGCCGACGAAGCCCTTTACGAAGCGAAAAACAAGGGTCGCAATTGCGTCGCCGTCGCCTCACGGCGGCTGCCGTCGGCCGCGGTGGCGAACGGCTGAATTACGCGCTGCAACTGAGAACTCGCCATCCATGGCGTGAAGACATCACGCAATCATCCGCGCGGTAACGCTGCCGTCAGCTAGTGTTCCGCGGCGCCCTCCGCACCGATCCCCGTATGCGCACGTACGAGTTGCGCGTCGTAGCGCCGCGCACTGTCGGCAGCACCTCGCCGGTCGAGCAGTGAGAAGACGAAGATCGAAATGAACGTCGCCGACATCGAGAACAGCGCCGGATACTTATAGGGGAAGATCGCGCGCTCGTTGCCGAGCGTGTCCACCCACACCGCTGGCCCGAGCACCATGCAGGCAACGGCCGTTGTCAGGCCGATAGCCCCGCCCGTAACGGCACCAAACGTCGTCAGGCGCCGCCAGTACATCGACAGCAACAGGATCGGGAAATTCACGCTCGCCGCCACCGCAAACGCGAGTACCACCATGTAGGCGACGTTTTGTTGTTCGAATGCGATGCCGAGTGCCACCGCAATCACACCGAGTGCGAGCGTCGCGATCCGCGACAGTCGAACGATGTCGGCTTCCGATGCCTTACCGCGACACACCACGTTGACGTAGATGTCGTGGGAAATAGCGGACGCACCGGAGAGCGTCAAACCCGAGACGACCGCGAGTATCGTCGCGAACGCAACGGCGGAGATGAAACCAAGAAACAGATTACCCGCGACCGCCTGCGCGAGATGAATCGCGGCCATGTTATTGCCGCCAAGCAGCTTGCCGGTTTCCGGATCGAAATACTCCGGTTTACCGATGACGAGCGCGATGGCGCCGAACCCGATAATGAACACGAGCATGTAGAAATAACCGATGAAGCCGGAGGCGAAAATCACCGAACGCCGCGCTTCGTGGGCATTCGGCACCGTGAAGAAACGCATGAGCACATGTGGCAGTCCGGCGGTGCCGAACACAAGCGCGAGACCGAGCGAAATCGCCGAAACCGGATCCGCGACGAGACCGCCAGGACCCATGATCGCACGGCCTTTCTCGTGTACGGCGACGGCCTGGCGAAACAGTTTCTCTACCGAGAAATCGACGTGCGACATCACCAGCACACACAACACCGTCGCCCCGAACAACAGCAGGGTTGCCTTGATGATCTGCACCCACGTCGTTGCGATCATGCCGCCGAACGTGACGTAGGTGATCATGAGTACGCCAACGGCGACCACAGCGCCCTCGTACGGGACGCCGAACAGGATCTCCACGAGCTTGCCGGCACCCACCATTTGCGCAATCAGATACAGGATCACCGCGACGAGGGTGCCGCAGGCGGACAACACGCGGATCGGCACCGCATCGAGGCGCAGCGCGACGGCATCGGTGAACGTGTATTTGCCGAGGTTACGCAGGCGTTCGGCGAGCAGGAACATGATTACGGGCCAGCCCGCAATGCCGCCGATTGCATAAATGAGGCCGTCGTAACCGCTCATGAATATGAGCCCTGCAACCCCCAGCAATGACGCGGCGGACATGAAGTCGCCGGCGATCGCGAGGCCGTTCTGAAACCCGGTGACGGAACGGCCGGCCGCGTAGAAATCCTGCGACGTTCGCGTGCGCCGGGCAGCCCAGTACGTAATGCCAAGGGTGACGGCAACGAAAACGAGAAACATCGATACCGCGGTGACGTTCACGCCGCGTGCAGCGACAGGTTCCGCGGCCGCCGCGAATCCCGGCGTTAAGCCTGACCCCAGTAAACCGGCAGCGAAGTTGCGCAAGGTGTTGCGGCGCGATGGCACGGCCGCCGAAGTTGTATGCCTACCCATTCGGTCCGCCTGGCGGAATCGTTGAGCTGGACTTACCGGCGGCGGCAGTCGCGCGCGCAACGATCTCTCGCTGCGCCGGATCGAAGGTACGATTCGCTATGAACACATAAAACCCGATAAGCACGAGAGTCATCACGATTACACCGAATCCGATCGGGATCGCGCGCGTGATCACGGTATCCGCTCCGATCGGAACGGCGAGCCATTCCGGCCAGAATGCAATCGTGAGGATAAACGCGAAAAACATCCCGAGCGCAAGCGCCGTCAGGGCCGCATTCAAGCGGTCCCGACGGCGTTGCAGTGCGTGAAAAGCGGGATCTGCTGCAATCGTCGAGCGCAGCTCGTCGAGACTTACCACAGTTTCGCCGATGCCAGTCGCGCGCCTTCAGCCAGTGCTTCGAACTTCTTCCACACCACCGAGGCAGCAACCATCTCCCAGCCGGCGAATGTTCCGAATCCGCAGTCGACCCCGGCGATCACGCGTTCCTTGTCGCCCACCGCGTCCACCGCCTCGAGGATCCGGTTACAGATAACCTGCGGGTGTTCGATGTAATTCACCGTTGAGTCGATCACGCCTGCGAGCAGCAACGTATCGTCCGGCAGCGGATTCTGTTTCAGCGTGGCGTACTCGTGCTGGTGCCGCGGATTCGCAAATTCAAGTGCAAATGCCCCGACGTTCGCGTTGCGGATGACCGGCAGAATATCGGCCATGGGCACGTCGTGATCATGCGGGCCGTCGTAATTGCCCCAGCACACATGCAGGCGGATCCGATCTTTCGGGATGTTCACGCAGGCCTCGTTGATCGCATCAATATGGATAGCGATCGCGTCCTGGAAGTCTTTCAAGGTGCCGTGCTGAAACATGCCGTGCCATTCCATGGCGAGATCGGGGCAATCGAGTTGCAGCAGGTAGCCGCGATCATGGATCAGTTCGTATTCCTGCTTCATTTCACGCGCAACCGCGCGCACATAGCTTTCGTGTGAGTCGTAAAATCCGCCGTTGCGCATCGTGGTGCAAACGATGCCCGGAGAGGCCGCGGTCATGAACGGCTCGGTATATCCGCCCGCATGCCCTTTCAGCACGGAATCGAACAATTCGCACTCGCGTACGGCCGGCGCGAGATCGCGGTAGCGAATTTCGCGGGTTGCTGCCGGGGCGTCGAACACTTTCGACATGACCATGCCACGTTTCGCCCAGATTTCGGCGAAATCGGGGTGATCAGCAAAATCGCGGAACGGATCACGCTCACTCACGCCGTCGAAACCCTCCAGACGCTGACCAACGTAAGTCTGGAAACCCACCCGCGGCTGCTCGCCGTCGTTGATGATGTCTACCCCGGCGTCGATTTGCATCGCAACGCAGTGTGCGACCCCGACGGCCGCGAGTTCGTTAAGCCGATCGCGATCGATCGCGTCGCCGGCTTCGTCGGCGATGAGCAGATCCGCGAGTTCACGTTCGCGTGGCAGGCTGCCGACATGAGTGGTCAGAATTCGGTCTTTACTGGCTTGCATGTGTTTCTCCCCGTCGCTCGAGATTCAGACGCCGTTGACGGCGTTTATTATCAGCGGCAGTCTACACCGAACGCCCGTACGATCCATACGTTGGCCGGATGCGTTGCACTACTGCCGGGGGCTGAAACACAGAGGATGCGACGGAAGCTGCGATGACACTAACGCTATGACGATAACGATCGCGATCATCGCGGCAATCGCTATCTGGGCCGTGCTCGCTTACAACTGGCTCGTGCGCGACCGCACGCGTGTGTACACGGCATGGAGCGACATCGACGTGCAACTGAAGCGCCGCCATGATTTGATCCCGAAGCTCGTCGAAGCCGTGCGGCAGTACGCCGCATTCGAATCCGCAACCCTGTCCGCGGTGACGGAACTGCGCGCAAGCGCCGGCGCGAAACCAGCCGCAATCGGCGCCGCGGAAAACGCATTGTCGGCCGAGGTAACGAAGCTCCTCGCCGTTGCCGAAGCGTATCCGGATTTGAAGGCAAACGAATCATTTCTCGACCTGCAGCGCAATCTCACCGATGTCGAGCAACACATCCAGTACGCGCGTCGCTATTACAACGGTTCGGTGCGCAACCTGAATATCCGGGTTGACTCGTTTCCCGATTCCCTCATTGCGCGCGCGTTCGGGTTCCGACCGGCTGAATTTTTCGACTATGCGCCCGCTGCTGAATAGCGCGCGCACCACCGCCCGCCACGCGCTCCTGTTCAGTGCGTTCGTCGCCGCACTACTGCCGCTGACCACTCATGCCGTTGAACGGATCCTCGCGTTCGACAGCAATATTACCGTCCGCGTCGACGGCAGCATGAGGGTAACCGAGACGATCACCGTCACCGCCGAGGGCCAGCGGATCAAACGCGGAATTTACCGGGACTTTCCTACGGACTATCGCGATCGGCACGGCAATCGCCTGCGCGTGGATTTCGAAGTGATCGCGATCCGTCGCAACGGCGCCACGGAGCCTTATCACACGCAGACGATCAATAACGGCGTGCGCGTCTACATCGGGCGCGAGTCGCAACAGCTGCCGCACGGTCAACACACCTACGAAATCACTTACCGGACGGATCGACAGCTCGGATTCTTCGATACCCACGACGAGTTGTACTGGAACGTAACGGGTAACGAGTGGGAATTCCCGATCGATGTCGCCAGCGCAAGCGTGAATCTGCCGGCGCCGGTGTCGTCGGATGTGCTCGAAACATGGGCCTATACGGGCGAACGCGGCTCGTCGGCGAGCAATGCTACGGCGACGATCGCCTCGCTCGGGCAGGTGAGGTTCAAAACCACCGAACCGCTGCGCGCGCGCGAAGGTCTTACGATCGTTGTCACCTGGCCGAAAGGAATCGTCGCGGAGCCGACACGTGCTGAACGCGTCGCCGCGACGCTTGACGACAATGCGCACCTCATCGCCGGGCTCGGCGGGTTCGCGATCCTGCTCGCCTACTACCTGATCGTGTGGGCCAGAGTCGGCCGTGATCCCGAGCCGGGGGTGATCATTGCACGGTATGAGCCGCCGCCCGGCTATTCACCCGCGTCGATGCGTTACATCGCCGAAATGGGCTACGACAACAAGTGCTTTACCGCCGCCGTGCTGAACCTCGCGGTGAAGGGTTATCTCACCATTGAAGACGACGACGGCGAATACTCGCTTGTCAAAACCGGAACGCCGGTATCGATGGCATCCGGTGAGAAGCGACTCGCCACGGCCCTGTTTGGCGCCCGCGACCGGATCACGCTGCATAATCGCGAACATGCGAAATTCAAAGCCGCGCTCGACGCGCACGAGCAGGCGCTGAGCACGGATTACGAAGCGAAGTATTTCCTCACGAACCGCACGCCATTTTTTGTCGGCATCGCGCTCAGCCTCGCCATCGTCGTTATCACCGTGCTGCTGGCACGCCACACGGTCGATGTCGCCAGCGCCGGTTTTCTCGCGATGTGGTCCGCGATTTGGTGGACAGCCACAGGCTTCGGCCTGTATCACGCCTGGATCCAGCTGCGCCATGCCCGCGGCATCGCCACGCGCATGCGAGCCCTGTTCCACCTGCTGTTCATGGTGCCGTTCGTGGTTGCCGGCATCATCGTCGTCGTGCCCATGATGGAAGCCGGCGCCACCGTGCCGCTGCTGTTCTGCGCCCTCGTTCTGATCACGAATGTCGCGTTCTTCCACTGGCTGAAAGCACCCACCTTGCTCGGGCGACGCCTGCTCGACGAGGTTGAGGGTTTCAGACGTTATGTCGAAATCGCCGAGAAACACGAACTCGATTATCGCTATCCCGCCGGACGCACACCCGCGCTGTTCGAACGGTATCTACCGGTAGCCATCGCGCTCGGCATCGAACAGCAATGGGCCGAACAGTTCAGCGAAGTCGTTGCCGCGGCCGCCGCGAACGACGCTTATGCCCCGGTGTGGTATCACGGCACGCACTGGCAGCCCGATCGGCTGACAGCATTCTCGGACTCGCTCGGCAACGCATTCAGCGGCGCCGTGGCCACCTCGTCTACGGCACCAGGGTCTTCTTCCGGCAGCGGTGGGGGCGGCTTTTCCGGTGGCGGCGGGGGCGGTGGCGGGGGCGGCGGCTGGTGAGGCACGGCGCGGCGCCGGATTAGATTTCGCGGGAATAAGGCGCAATAATCAGTGGCGTCGTCAACGCGCTCGCGACACCCTGATCCAACGAGCGCGAAGGATCCGAACCTCATGTCCTATCGAATTTCCGTCGACACCGGTGGCACGTTCACCGACGTCGTCGTCACTGACACCGACGGCCACTTCACGGTCGGCAAGGCCCTCACCGACAAGAAGCGCGCGTTCGCGAGCATCGAAGCCGGCCTCAAGGTCGCGGCGGAAGAGATCGGCATCACCGCCGCGGAACTGATCGCCGATGCAAGCCTGTTCGTCTACGGTACGACGCGGGCGACGAACGGCATCGTCGAGCGCAAGATCGCCCGCACGGCGTTTCTCACCACCGCGGGTTTCCCGGACATCCTGCTGCTGAAGGAAGGCGGCAAGGCCGAGCCGCACAACCTGCAGGTGGAGTATCCCGATCCGTATATTCCGCGCCGTTACACGTTTGAAGTGCCGGAGCGAATCAACGCCGAGGGCGGCATCGAAACCGCGCTCGACGAAGCGGCAATGCGGACCCTGCTCCAGGGACTGCCGGCGAAAAATATCGAGGCGGTGGCGGTGTGCTTGTTGTGGTCGATCGCCAATCCCGTACACGAACGCCGGGTTGGCGAACTGATCGAGGAAATCCTGCCGGGTACGCCTTATACGCTGTCGCACCAGTTGAACCCGATCCTGCGCGAATACCGGCGCGCATCGTCGACCGCGATCGATGCCTCGCTGAAACCAATGATGCAGGAATACCTGCTTACGCTCGAAGCGGATATCAAAGCCGCGGGGTACGCTAACGATGTCCTCGTGAGCACGTCGTTCGGCGGCGTGATGCATCTGCGCGATGTAGTTGAACGGCCGATTTTTCTCGTTAAATCCGGCCCGGCAATGGCACCCGTGGCCGGGCTCGCCTACGTGGCGGCGGAAGATCTGAACGACGATGTCATCATCTGTGATGCCGGTGGCACTACGTTCGACGTGAGCCTCGTGCGTGACGGCCTGGTGGAGTTTTCGCGCGATACGTGGCTCGGCCCGCAATGGGTGGGCGACAACCTTGGCATGGCGTCCGTCGCGGTACACAGCATCGGCGCCGGCGGCGGCTCGATCGCGTGGGTGGACCCGGGCGGCCTGCTCCGCGTCGGTCCGCACTCGGCAGGTTCAGAACCGGGCCCTGCGTGTTACGGGCTTGGCGGCACCGAACCGACGGTAACGGACGCCGCAGTGGTACTCGGCTACATCGATCCGGCGCATTTCCTCGGTGGGCGCATGCAGCTGGACGAAGCTGCGGCGCGCACGGCGCTGGGCGGCCTCGCGGAGAAGCTCGGCGAATCCGTCGAACGTGCGGCCTATGCCGTCATGGCGGTCGCGAACGAAAACATGATCCAGGCGATCAAGGAACTGACGATCAACGAAGGCATCAATCCGAGTGACTCCACGCTTGTTGCCGGCGGCGGCGCCGGTGGTCTCAACATTGTGCCTATCGCAGCGGAACTTGGTTGCAAGACCATACTCGTGCCGCGCACGGCCGGTGCGCTCAGCGCCTCGGGCATGCAATTCTCGGACATCATCACGGAAGCGGGTGCGAGCCGGCTGACGCATTCCGAAGCGTTCGACTTCGAGGGCGTGAATGCCGCGCTCGCGACGATCGATGCGAACCTCGACGAATTCGCCGCCCGTTTGCGCGACCGCGGTTTCGACAACATCGAAAAACGCTATTTTGTCGAGGCGCGCTACCGTTTCCAGGTGTGGGAACTCGAGATCCCGGTGCCGGGTAATTCATTCAACGATGCCGCCGATGTGGAGGCGCTCGTGGCTGAATTCCATCGCGTACATGAACGGGTATTCGCGGTGACGGATGCGGGTCAGGCAGTAGAATGCCTGAACTGGCGTGGCCGACTCATCGCGGCCGTGAACGCACCGTCGCTCGATCCGGCGCGCAAACCGGCCGAGCAGGCCGTATCCGCGTCGCGGCACCGGCAGGCGTATTTCGCCGACGGGCTTGTCGACACCGCAATCTATCTCGGCGCGCAACTCGATGTCGGCAGTGTCATTGCCGGTCCCGCGATCATCGAAGAACCCACCTCAACACTTGTCGTCTACCCAGGCTCGGTCGCCCGAGTCAGCACGGGTGGCCGCTACATCCTCACCCCACCGGAGGAGGCACAACTATGAACAAGGCAGAATCGAACGTCCCGAGCTCGGAAATCGATCCGATCCTGATGGCCGTACTGGCGAACCGCCTGAATGCAATCGTGCGTGAAATGTCGAATACCCTGCTGCGCACGGCCCGCTCCGCGGTGCTCGCGGTGGTGCGCGATTTTTCGTGCTCTATCGTCACCGGCGACAATCGCATGCTGTGTCCCGGCGAAGGTCTGCCGGTGCACATCTTCGGCAGTTCGCTGCAAACCCAGGCGATGTGTGATCTGCATGACGACCTCACACCCGGCGATGCATTCCTGCACAACGATCCCTACCTCGGTAACACGCACCCGGCCGATCACATGATCATGGCGCCCGTGATCGTGAACGGCGAGCATTTGTTCACAACCTGCGCGAAAGCACACCAGGCGGATTGTGGCAATTCGATTCCGAGCACTTACCACGCTTACGCGCGCGACATCTACGAAGAAGGCGCGCTGATTTTTCCCTGCGTGCGCGTACAGAAAGACTACCAGGATGTCGACGACATCATCCGCATGTGCAAGCGGCGGATCCGCGTACCCGAGCAGTGGTACGGCGACTACCTCGCGACGATAGGCGCGGCCAGGATCGGCGAGCGCCGGCTCACGGAACTCGTCGAACGCTACGGTATGGAAACGATCCGGCAGTTCATTACGGAATGGTTCGCCTATTCCGAACGCCGTATGGCCGAGGCGATCAAGAAGCTGCCGAATGGCACGCTGAAGAATGTCGGCCACTACGACCCCTACCCGCCCGTACTGCCGGACGGCCTCGATATCCGGGTTGATGTTGCCGTCGACGCCGCACAAGGCCGCATCGAAGTCGACCTCACACACAATGACGACAATAAGGCCTTCGGACTGAACCAGTCCGTCGCGTGCGCCACGAGCAACGCAATGGCGGGCGTGTTCAATTGCCTTGATCACGATGTGCCGCACAATTTCGGCAGCTTTTCGCGCGTGACCGTGAAGCTGCGCGAAGGCTGTATCACGGGAATCCCGAAGTTTCCGTTCAGTTGTTCGATGGCGACGACGAACATCGCCGACCGTATCGTCAATACCACGCAGGCCGCGTTCGCCGCGATTGGCGACGGCCATGGGCTTGCCGAGGGCGCGATGGGCATGGGCGCCGGCGCCGGCGTGATCTCCGGCCACGACTCGCGGCGTAACGGTCCGTACATCAACCAGGAATGGGTGATTGCGAATGGCGGTCCCGGCACGCCCACCACGGACGGCTGGCTCAACTACGGTCTGCCGGTGGTTGGCGGACTCATGTATCGCGGCAGTGTCGAGGTGGATGAGTCGAAGTACCCGATGTTGTTCAAATCGATGCGGGTCGTTGCCGGCGGCGGCGGCGCGGGACGGTTCCGCGGCTCGCCCGGGGCGGAAGTTGTCTACGGGCCGCGTAATGATCCGATGACCATCGTGATTTCCTGCGATGCGCAGGTGAACCCGCCGCAGGGCGTGCGCGGCGGGCACGCCGGCCCGCCCGCATCGACATTCAAGGTGCGCGAGGACGGCAGCGAGGAAAAACTGCCCGGCGTCGTCGAATGTCACCTCGAGCCGGGCGAATGGGTGCGTGGCGTGGACGCCGGCGGCGGTGGCTACGGCTCACCGCTCGAACGCGACCCCGAGCGCGTGCGCAAGGATGTGCTGGAGCGCTGGGAAACGGCAGAGCGTGCACGCGACGTGTACGGGGTGGTGTTTACCGGTTCGGTCGATGATGATTCGCTCGCCATCGATCACACGGCAACGAATGCGCGGCGCGCGGAACTCGCCTGAGGACGCAACAGGGGCCGATGTATTCTTTCGCGCTGGCAGAATAAGCGCTTCATCCGGCCCCGCTTTCCCTACAAATTGTTTGGCAACATGAAGATCGCGACGGTGGTGACCGCGAAAACTGCCATCGCGACGAGCAGGGTATAGCCGACGACATCGCCGAAGCGCATGCGGGTGACCGCGAGGATCGGGATGGCGAAAAACGGCTGAATCAGGTTCGTCAGCGAGTCACCGTAAGCATAGGCGAGTGTGATGGTGACGACGGACACGTCGAGAATTTCGCCGGCCGGGATCAGAAACGGCGCTTCGATCATCCACTTCGAGCCGGCGGACGGGACGAACAGATTCATGAAGCCCGAATAAACGTAGACAATGAATGGATAGGTCGTTGTTGTCGCCAGATCCGCGAACAGTGTGCCGAGCCATTTGCCAAGCCCGGTGAACTGCAGCAGGCCGAAGATTCCGGCATAGAACGGGAACTGCACGATGATCCCCCACGCGGAATCGACGCCGGCACGACATGCCCGCAGGAACGGCAAAGGTTTCCCGTGCAGCGCGAGCGCGAGGACCAGAAACGTAATGTTATAGGCGTTGATCGTCCAGCTCGTGCCGAAGCCGTTCCGCGCGATCGCATGACCAAGCGGATACGCAAGCAGGACGATCGCGAGCCATACCCAGCCGCGAAACTGGTCGATGAATTCCGCCGGCGTGCGCGGCGCCGGATCCTCGGGCGGCGGCGCCGGCAGGATCGCGTCGATTTGCGCCGCGGTCAGCGTGCGTACGTTCTTGCGCGGATGCAGCAAGCAAACCGTGGCGAGTGCGACAAGTCCGATCACCGTGATGATCACGAGGTTGTACGCATTGAACAGGGTTTCGGTGACGGGATAGATACGGTCGACCACCGGGGCCATGTCCGTGGGATTCAGTAAGGGATTACCCGGGGTCGCGAGGATCAGCGGCGCGGACCCCGACAAGCCGCCATGCCATACGGTGCCAATGCCAAGATAGGCGGCGGCGATCAGCACCCGCACGTCGGTGTGCGGATTGCGCTTGAGTACGAACGGGGTGAACAACGCGCAGGAAATCAGGCACACCGCCCAGTTCAGGTAGCCCGTGATCAGCGAAAAGATGCCGACAACAAGCAGTGCCTGCACGGGTTTGTCCGGATTCGGCAAGGAGGCGAGCCAGTCGAACAGGCGATAGACCGGCCGTGACGCCACCACCGCGTGGGCGGCTACCATGGCGATCGTGAATTGCATTGCCAGCGTCAACAGCCGCCAGTTGCCCTGGCCCCAGGCAAGCACGGTTTCTTCAACGCTCGCGTCCGCGCCGAAAATGCACAGCACAATCGCCACTGCCGTCAGCATCATGCAGATAACCCAGGAATCGGGCACCCAGCGTTCCGTGAAGTTCGTCAGCGAAGCCCCGAAATCCCGCAATAAATTCAACACGATGCAACTCCCTCTCGATTGCGGACGTCGTTTGCCGAAGAGTCTTTCCGGCCCCGGAACAGCGGGCCCCGCGGGGTTCCGTCACGTGCGGATCACCGCCCGCTTGAGTACTCGCTCAGACCCTGCAGGGCATCAGTTTCGATAGCACCGTGCCGCTATCACCGAGGACATGCGGCGCATTTTGCCGGGTTGCCGGGAAAACACGTACTCGTGTCGCTGTGTGGTAATTGTGCTACTTACCGAAACCTTGGATCGGTGATATCATCCGGCAGACTAATTCACTATTCCTCTGAAAACAATAGGAAACTAGGCACGTAACGGCGCGAGTTTCCGCATCAGGAGCAAGCAATGAAATCCTTGATTGGTAAAATTGCAACTATAACTTTCGTCACTTGCATAACCCAACTGGCGGTTGCGACCGAGCCCGGACCGATTGAGAAATTCGTCAGTGATGAACTCGTCGACGTCAGCGAGAACGAACCGCAGGCTTCGATAGGCTTCGTCATCGGCCAGATTTGCCCGAGCGGAACCATTATCAACGACGACGACCTGCAGGCTCGTTGTAACGAAGTCGCAGGCGCCGGTCTCAGCGACAATCCAACCGCGAACGACGCGCTGCAGGCGATGGCGCCGGAAGAGGACGCCGTGATTGCGTCTACGCAGGTTGATTCCGGCAGCGCCCAGATCGACAACATCGGCGATCGCCTCTCGAGCCTGCGTGGCGGCGGCAAGGGCGGTCTCGTGTTCAAGCACGCGAGCGGCTTTAACTGGTCCACCGGCGCAGCCGGCGACGGTATGAGTTCGCCCTGGGGCTTTTTCGTCAATGGACTGTATGTCACCTCCGACCGCGACTCAACCTCGCGCGAATCCGGCTTCACATCTGATGACTTCGGCGTCACCGCCGGCATCGACTATATGTTCTCGGAACGTTTCGTGCTCGGTTTCGCCTTCGGCTACAAGGATTCCGATGCGGATATCGATTCGAACGGCGGTGATCTCGAATCCGATTCCTACAGCTACTTTGCGTACTGGTCGCTGTACCCGAACGATTTCTGGTACATCGACGCGATGGCCGGTTACACCGAGAACGAGCACGATCAAACGCGTAACGTTATCTACACGATTGGTGGCCCCGGCAGCGGTCTCGGCACCGGGTCGAATACAATTTCGAATGCTGCGTTGTCCAGCACCGAAAGCGAAGAATTCTCGGTCAGCGTGACCGCTGGGCGTAATTATTTCCTCGATGCCTGGACGCTCAGCCCGTACGGCCGGATTGAATACGCCGATATCGAAATCGACGGCTTCAGCGAGCGCATGGCGCAAACAACGGCACTCGGCTCCGGTCTTGCGCTGCGAATTGACGGCCAGGAGTTCGAGTCGCTCATGATGACGTTCGGCGCCAGCGCGACGACGCAGTGGGGAGAACGCTACTTCCCGCAACTGAGCGTCGAGTACGTGCACGAGTTCAAAAACAACAACGACCCGATCACGGGCCGCTTCCTCGCCGACACCTCGGGCACGACGTTCACGCTGCTGACGGATCGGCCGGACCGGAACTTCGTCAACGTCGGCGCCGCGATGACCGCGGTACTCACCGACAGCATGACGGGTTTCTTCCGCTACCAGGGCCTGTTCGGGTACGAAGACCTCGAAGTCCATGCCTTTGAAGTGGGGGTGCGCGTCGGTTTCTGAACCGGCAAGCGGTTAATTTTCCCCTGTCGCGCCGGCGTCCGTCCGGCGCGACAATCCGGCGAGTTTCGCCGCCCAGATTTGCGGCCAGCAGCAATGATGGTCGTAGCCCGCCAGCACTTCCACCGTCACCGTCGCTGCCGGCTGCCGCGCGAGTGCGGCTTCCGCGACCGCGAACGGTACATTCGTATCCTCGGCACCGAACAGGTGTAACTGCCGGATCGCCGCCGGCAGCGGCGGCTCCGCGGCCGGATTGCGTGAGTGCGTGAGTGGCCCGTAACCGTGATGCCGTGTCCAGGCCGCGGTATCCAGATTCCCCGCGATCGTCACCACCGCATCGACCCGCTTGAGACGCGGCGCGGTGAGCATCGCGAGCGTGCCGCCGCCGCTGTAGCCGATCAAGACGATCGGCGAATGCGGATACGCCTGAATAATCTCTGCGACAGCTGCTGCGAGCGGGTCAACGACGGCGTCGGAATAACGCGCCGTCGTCCACATCGCGGTATCACAGGCCTGTTGCGTGCCGTGATAGCACGGTCGGCCGACCAGCACGCTCGCAGCCGGATCGACGGCCATCAGGTCCAGAATCAGTCGTTTCCGCGAGGTTGGATCGAGTGCGATGCGGCCGCTGCCGGAAACTGGCGTACCGTCGCCGTCGAGGTAAATGTGGACCGGCTCGCCATCGATAAATACACCCTTGCGAAACAGTGGCAGCGCGCCATCCGCGCGCGACATGCCGCGTTCTTCCGCCGCGCGATCAAAGCG
The DNA here is from genome assembly GCA_965216305.1 of Gammaproteobacteria bacterium. Taxonomy (GTDB): domain Bacteria; phylum Pseudomonadota; class Gammaproteobacteria; genus UBA11873. Next base: position 4,452,466 of record OZ244144.1, read on the forward strand.
CGTTGCGGGTGAGCCGCAGCCCGTCGCAAGGACAATGGCCAGTGCGAATCCGGCGATGCGTGTTCCGCACCTGCGGGCTTGGGCTATCATGGATCGGGGATGAACTCGGGCTCAGCGACGGGTTCTCATTATTGATCAAGTCAGGAGCGGCGACATGAAACCACACATGACTCACCTCGCCACGATGCATGGACTGCTGTTATTTGCCGCGCTGCTGTGCGGTTTTAACGCGCTGGCCGACGAATCCGCGGTTGCAAACGTGACAGAGCTCGACGGCAAGGCGTTCGCCGCAATCACGGGCGGCTCGATGCGCACGCTGCAAAAGAACGACCGCTTGTTTCAGGGTGAACGCGTGATCACCGGGCGGGATTCGGAGCTCGAGTTCAAGTTTACCGACGGCACGACGATCACGCTCGGCGCAAGCACGATCGTGAACGTCGATGCCTATGCCTACCGCAAGACGACGAGCACGCCGGAGGCGGAGCCGGAAAGCTTCTCCATGTCGATCCTGCGCGGGACGGTACGTGCGTTCACCGGCCTGCTGGCGAAACGCCGACCCGGCAATGTCCGTTTCAAGACGAAAGTGGCGACGATCGGCATCCGCGGCACGCACTTCGCAGCGGAAGTGGAAGGCGACAGTACAACCATCATCCTGCTCGCGCAGGAAAACGCCGGTGCCTCGAACGCGATCGAGGTGTCGAACGAGTTCGGCAAGGTCGACATTGACAAGGCCGGCTGGGGCACGGAAATTCCCGACGCGATGAGCCCGCCCTCGCCGCCGCGCAAAATGCGTTCAACGCAGTCGATGAACCGGATTATCCGCTCGATCCAGACGAACCGGCGAGTTGTGGTGCCGCGCACGCATATGCGGTAAGGAATCGCGCGGTTCAGTCCGCCATATGGTGCTTCGGGTCTACCGGGCGCATGAATGCGTTCGCCAGCAGCGCGACGAATAACAACACCGCCATCAAGTACATCGTTTCGTTGTAGAGTCCGGACGTCGGATCGACTGTCCCCGGGGGCGCGATTTCCATGAGTTTTGCGATCGTAACGGTGTTCGCCGCGACGAGCGTATCGAGTTGCTCGACGCCGGCGCCGAACGTTGCGGCAAACGTCGCCGGTTCGATCGCGCGAACAAGATCACGGATCGCGTCGGCTACGGCGCTTTCGCGCAACGTGGTAATGGCGAGCGGGCCCAGCACCCCGGCTGTGCTCCACGCCGTAAGCAGACGACCGTGGATCCCGCCGACATAGCGCGTGCCGAAGATATCGGCAAGATAGGCCGGTATCGTTGCGAATCCACCGCCATACATCGTGAATATCAGCATCGTCGCGGCGTAAAAACCGACCAGCCAGACAACTGCCGGATCGGCGCTCACGCGTTGGGCGAAGAACGGGATCGAGCAGTACAGCACGATCCCGAGCGCAAAAAATATGTGGTAGGTGTTCTTGCGCCCGATGAAGTCGGACGCACTCGCCCAGAAAAACCGCCCGATCATATTGAACAGGCTGATCATCAACACGTAGGTCGCGGCGAATTTGAGATCCACAATGTCCGGCAGCGTGGTCCCGAAGATCTCCGTCATCATCGTCTTCGCGACCGCGAGCACGCCGATGCCGGCAGTGACGTTGAAGCACAACAAAATCCACAGCTGGTAGAACTGCGGCGTCCTCAGCGCCTCATCGATATCGACATCATGCTGCGTGATCATAGCGCCGCGCTCGCCTTCTTCGGGCGCAACATAGCCCTGTGGTTTCCAGCCCGGTGCCGGGACCCGGTAGGCGAATGCCGCGGCCATCATCACGCAGAAATAAATGCCGCCGAGCGTAAAGAACGTTTGTGCTGCGCCAACGCTGCCCGTACCGACGAGATAAACTCCCTCCGGGCCCGGCACCAGCATCCCGGCAACATCGTTTGCACCGATCACGACGACTTCACGCAACTCGCCGGCGACGTCGGCGAGACGCCGGCCACCTTCGGTTACGAGTTCCAGCGTGTCGGCACTGCCGAGGAATTCCGGCGCGCGATAGTAAAACTCCAGGAACCCTTCGATCATCGGCTTACCCAGCATCGCGCCGCCGCCAAAACCCATGATTGCAATCCCCGTCGCCATCCCGCGCCGATCCGGGAACCAGCGGATCAGCGTGCTCACTGGCGATACGTAACCGAGGCCCAGGCCGCAGCCGCCGATCACCCCGTAGCCGAGGTACACGAGCCATAGTTGCCCGCTCACGATGCCGAAACCACCGATGATGAAGCCGCCGCCCCAGCAGCTTGCCGCAACCACGCCAACCATGCGCGGCCCGACATCTTCCAGCCATTTGCCCGCAATCGCCGCCGCGAGGCCAAGAAATACGATCGCCACGGTAAAGATCCAGACCACGCTCTTGAGTGACCAGTCATCCGCGGCGCTGGTGACCACCCCGATGCGTTTGACGAGGGCGGGATTGAACAGGCTCCAGGCGTATACCGAGCCAATGCACAGATGGATCCCGAGGGCCGCCGGTGCGATAAACCAGCGATTGAAGCCCGGTGCGGCAACTATGCGTTCCTTTGACAGGAATCCCGCCATCATTGTGCTCCCCTCTTATCGGTTGAGAATCGCCCTCGGGCGGTCATTCTAAGCGCGGTGTGTACCCGCCGCTCGCAGCGATTGCCGAGCCTCGTGGATGGTCCGGGCGAAGTCAAGTACAGCGAGGACCACGGCCCTGCTGGCGGCACCACACTCCCCCTAGGGACAGTCCAATACAGACTCCAGTGGAGCTGTGCTCACGATCGCGGCTAGAATTTCCACCTGTGTACAGTCCGGAGCCAACAAAACCATGTCCCGCCACGATGAAGTCGATCTCGAATTTCTCGCCAGTTTCACGCAGGCCTGGAACGATCATGACCTTGACGCACTGATGCGGCACATGGCTGATGAGTGCACTTTCATGGCCTCGGTCGGTCACGCGACAGAAGGGACGTCGTGGCTCGGACGCGAGAACGTTCGCAAGGGCTTCGCCCAGCTGTGGGACATGTATCCCGATGCACATTTTGAACCGGTCGGAGAGGACTTTATCGTTGGCGATCGCGGGTGCTCGGAATGGATCTTCAGCGGCACCCGCGCCACTGATGGCGTTCGCATTGAAGCACGTGGCTGCGATATCTACACGTTTCGCGACGGCAAAATCGCGCTGAAGAACTCGATGCGCAAACAATCTCCCTGACCCGCGTGGCGAGCGGGTCACCGCCCGCGGACGTGTACGGGCCGAACCGCAGCCTGACGCCGGGTACAAGTGAATAGATTTCGCGCCATCGTCATCCCGGCGGCGGTGTTTCAGTCGGTCATTGTGGGTGGTGCGTACGGCACCGGTCGCGAGGTCGTCGAGTTCGTGTCGTCCTACGGCGCGCACGGCGGCTTTCTTGCCATTGGTGCGGCGGGTCTGTGTTTCGCTGTGGTACTCGCCGCAAGTTTCGAATTTGCCCGCGTTTTCGCGGTCTGGGACTACCGGCAGTTCCTGCGTGCCCTGCTTGGCCCGGCCTGGATCGCTTACGAGCTCATGTTCGCCGTATTGTTGATCATCATTCTCGCCATTACCGGGGCCGCCGCCGGCAATGTGCTCACCGATGCGCTCGCCGTGCCATCCGCCGTCGGCATCGGGGTACTTTTTATTCTCGTCGTCACGCTGAATTTCTGTGGCCGCAGGATCGTGGAACGCACGCTCGGTGCTGGCGCGTTCGTGTTGCTCACGGCCTTGCTCGCCTACAGCGCCGCAATACTGTTCGATGACGACGCCGTGATTTGGCATCACATGAGCGGCGATGCCGTTGAGGCCGGGTGGTGGCTCAGCGGGATGAAATTCGCGGTCTATAACAGCGCCCTGGTTCCGGTGCTGTTATACAGCGCGCGCGACCTCCCCGACCGCGCGAGTGCGTTGTGGGCTGGTGCGCTGGCAGCACTGTTCGGCGTGTTGCCTGCTACGCTGTTCCACCTGACGTTTATTGCCGGCGGTACGGTACTGCTCCACGAGGCACTGCCGACCTACACGATGATTCAACGCTTCGTTCCGGCTGCCGCACCGCTGTACGTCGTCATTTTGTTCGCGACGATCGTCCAGACGGGTGTTGGTGTCCTGCAGGGATTGAATGAACGACTCGACGGCTGGTACCTTGAGCGGCATGCGCGCGCACTGTCGTCCACGTCCCATGCGCTGGCCGCCGGGTTTGTACTGTTGTGCAGTCTCGTATTGTCGCACCTCGGCCTCGTGGCACTCGTGGCGCGCGGCTACGGTAGCCTCGCGTGGGGATTCTTTGTCGTCTTCACGCTGCCATTGCTGACAACGGGTTTGTGGAAAATCATGCGCCGCGAGGCGAAACGAACAACTTCCTGAGAGAAATACCATGCATCACACTATCCTCGGTGGACAACTGACACTCGGTAACGGCACGCGCTTGCCGCTGTCAAAATGCGTTCGCGCGGGCGACTTCGTATTTCTGTCCGGCCAACTCGCACTGGGCGGCGACGGCCAACTCGCAGGCGACGATATCGCAACCCAAACCGAGCAGTGCATCGTCAATATCCGCGACAATCTGCACCTCGCCGACTGTGATTTATCCCATGTCATCAAGGCCACCGTGTGGCTCGTGGACGTCGGCGATTTCGCCGGTTTCAATGCGGTCTACGCACGCTATTTCAACGACAATCCGCCGACGCGCTCAACGGTCTGTTCAGAACTGATGATGCCGGGTGCGCGCGTCGAAATCGAAGTCGTGGCCTACAAGCCCGCCGGGGCCGGGAACTAGGCCATGCGTTACAGAATCGGTGAAGTCCCCGTCGAGGGCGCTTATGCGGGGTCGACGGATTTCGTTTCGTTTACCGTCTGGCTAACGTTTGCGATCGGAATTGGTTTTTTTCTCGTTGGCCTGCGCGCGGGCCAGCGCTGGCTCGCGATTTGGGGCGGCCTGACGATCATCGCCTGCGCGACTTACTGGGTTGCGATATGGCGCGGCGTGCTGTGACGGGGCGGACTTGCGCGGTCCGCCCCTCGTTCCTCAATTCGCGTGCTGCTCCCACCAGCGCGCGACCGAGGCGTTAACTTCCGGTGCGTGGAAGCGTGCCACCTGATTGCTCGGATACAGCGCTTCGTCGTAAAAAAATCCCGGAAGCTCATCATCGACTTCATCAAACCCCGCGGCACGGTTGAACTCGTCCTCGAGCCGCAAGGTATCCCGCCCGAGTTCCCGAAAAAACGACGCTTCCAGCGATGTGCCGAGCGCATTGTTAATCGATTCAACGACGAAATCGATGTGTTCGTTCGTGACCGTGCGACCGAATACGCACAAGCCCAGGGAGTCTGCTGTTGCGCACAGCGTCTGCATTTCCATGCTGATATCGACGAGTTCATCGACGCCCTTGCCGCTGCATTCGTACTTCGGCGCATTGCCGGTTGTATGATCCGCACCCTGCGCGGTCACCATCATTGAAATCCCGGTAACCTCGATAACGCGCGGGTCATAAGCGCTGATCGCCTGCTTTTTGATCACCGGAGTACGCGCCACCTTGTAGTGCTCGCCTACCCTGGCTGTACCCTGCGCCCACAACAGCCCGTTCTCGGTGCCGTTGCGGATTTCCTCGAGTACGGACCCGAGGAAGGCGACATCGCCGAACTTCGCCAGACCTGCGTCAAGCAGGACGCCCATCATCGCGCCGGTCTCAATCGTATCGATGCCGAGATCGTTCGCGACGAAATTCAGTCGCGCGAGATCGTCGGGATCCTTGATGCCACAGTTCGTCCCCATCAATCCCAGCGTTTCGTATTCAACCGGGGAGACAATCTCATCGCCTTTTGCATCGGCATAGACATTGCTGCATTCAATGAGGCATCCCGGCATGCACGCATGCGACGGTTCGCCGCCACGTTCGATATTTTGCGTACGAATGAAATCGCCGCCCATTTTCATCGGTCCTTCATCGCTGCCAATCTGCTGGCCACTGCTGAAATTGTTCACCGGCAATCCGCCAATGTGATTCGTGTAATCGGCCATCATGGCCGTACCGTAATCCTTCAGGGCCTGGATGCCCGCATCCGCTTTCAGCAGCTCTGCATACTTCTTGACGCCCTGGATCACTTTCTTGCGATCATGGAACGTGGGGAACTTGTTCAAATCGACGACGATCGCCTTGACCTTCTTGCTGCCCATAACGGCACCGACACCGCCGCGCGCGGCAAGCCGCGCCGGACGCTGGTCTGTATCGCTCATCGCAATACCCGCAAGCAAGCCGAGTCGCTCACCGACGGGTCCGCAAATGGCGAGTGACACTTTCTTGCCGTAGCGTTCGTGGAGTTCGCGGGCGCAGTCGAAATTGCCGAGTCCCAGCAGCCCCTCGGCGGAATCGAAACTGTAGCTGCCGTCCTTGCGCAGGTGGATCACCACCCAGTCGTCCGCAGCTCCGTAGAGCGTGAATCCGGCGAGGTGCAATTGTCCGAGGGCGAGTCCGAACGAGCCACCGGAGTTCGCTTCCTTGATGCCGCCAGTGAGCGGGCTTTTGCAACCGACACTCGTGCGGTTGGCGTTCGACCAGTTACTGCCAGCGAAGGGACCGGCGGAGAAAATCAGCGGATTTTCCGGCGCCAGCGGGTCGACCGTTGCCGCGCCGAGATCGTTCAGCGTTTTCGCGATGAAATAACGACCCGCGCGCGCAAGCTGTTCGCCGGAGAAAGTCTCTTCCCGAATCGCCTGGTCATTCAGCTCGATGTGGAGATATTTGCGCATGCTGCCTTCCTTCTATTCGCGGTTAAGCCGGCCGGCCATTATATCCCGGCGCTGCCGATGCTTACAGGCTCCGTGGTGCGCTATTGCGGGTCGCCGGTTCACACACGCTTGCGCAGATTGCTCGTGAGACGGCGCAGCGCCGGGGAAAAATCGTCGGCCGCGAGGTGGACGTGGATGATCGCAAGGTTTTCCCGATCACCGAGGGCCGCGCGCAGGGCGGCCAGAAAATCCGCCTCGGTAGCGACGGTATAACCCTTACCGGCGCCAATCACCCGCGTGAATTCGCTCACGGCCCAGGCGTGGACATCGTTGAAGGGGCCGTCCAGCATCGGGCGTTCCGTGCCGTACCCCGCGTTGTCGAGCACGATCACGATTGGGGTGAGTCCGTAACGCGCGGCGGTACTGATTTCTGTGCCGGTCATCTGGAACGCACCGTCACCGACGAGCACGAGGGGACGCCACTGCGGTTGTGCCATCTGCACCCCGATGCTTGCCGGTACGGCGAAACCAAGCGATGCATAGTAGGCGCAACCAAGAAATTCCGTACGTGAATGGATGGTCAGATCGAGCGCGCCGAACATTGCATCACCCGGATCGGCGATCACGGCGATATCTTCGGTCAATTCCGCATCGAGACACTCGAACGCACGCGCCACACTGATAGCGTGATCGGCGCGCGGCGAAAAACTTGCCGGCTTCGCGTGCGTGCTCGGCGCGAGGGGTTCGCGTGTGCGCAGATCCGCGGCTGTCAGCGCGGTGACGAAATTTGCGAGACTGACCCCGGCGTAGTGGTGGCGCCGAACCGTCAGGGTTTCCGCATTCGCCCTGATCACGCGTGAGGGGTCCAGCTCCGCGGTGAAAATGCCGGTATTCAGATCCGTGAGCATGGCGCCGAGATTCAGCACGCAATCACTGTTCTCGACGGCCTCGCGGACCCGTTCACTCGACAGGCTGCCGGCGTACACGCCGATAAACCCGGGAGTTGATTCGGCGACGACGGATTTGCCCATGATTGTCGTCGCGAACGGCATGCGAGCGCGTTCGATGAACTTCAACAATTCGTCCTGGACGCCGAAACGGTGAAGTTCCACACCCGCGAGGATTACCGGGCGTTCCGCCGCATTCAGCATCGAAAGCGCCTCGGCGACAGCCTCGGCCAAGGTCTCGGGATCGGGCTCGGCGGTTCGCGCTGCAACGACCGCACTCGTATCGATCACCATATGCGCACAATCGCGCGGGATCTCGATGTATACGGGGCGCTTCGTCGCAGCTGCCGCATTCAGTACCCGCTGTAATTCACCGAATGCGGATAGCGGATCGTCGAGTACCGCCTGGGCCGCGGTCACTTCTTCGAAGATCCGTAACTGGCTGCCGAAATCCCGCACGCGATGATGCAGCAGCGCACCACCGGCGATTTCCGTGGTACCCGGCGCGCCGCTGATGATGACCACCGGCGAACGTTCGGCGTAGGCCTGTGCGGTCGAGTTGACCAGCTTCAGACCACCGACGCCGTAGGTCACGCAGACGGCGCCGAGGCCTCGCACCCGCGCATAGGCGTCGGCGGCAAATCCGGCGCCCTGCTCATCGCACGTGTTGATGAGCTCAAGCGGCGAACGGGTCATCACGTCGAAGATCCCGAGCGCGTAATCGCCGGGTATGCCGAAAACGTGATCCACGCCGCGCTCGAGCAATGCGGCGCAAAGCGCCTCGCTGACAGTGGTTTTATTGTTCATCGGACTATTGTCGATCCAGGTGGCGGGATTGGGAAGGAGCGGGAGCGGGGACTGCGTGAGTTTGTGGATTATCGACTAAAAACCGCTTGCTTCCCGGATGCGCTGCCGGGCAGCCAATTAGATGGGGGGGTGATAGGCGAGTTGTGATTCGTAGGCGAAGGGTGCTTATCGGGCTTCTCTCTCCGTCATACTTAAACGCCCGCTGGTGCGGGTAGGTAACTGAGGGGGGAATTTGAGCGTTGGGATGGATTCGTAGGCGAAGGCTCGCCTACTCACCCCTGCGGGGCGCGCTTTGCGCGTCTAAACTCGCTTCGCGAGTTTGTCGAACGAAGGGTGCTTATCTGACTTCTCTCTCCGCCATACTTAAACGCCCGCTGGTGCGGGCGGGTTACTGCGGGGGAAGTTTAAGCGTCGGGATGGATTCGTAGGCGAAGGCTCGCCTACTCACCCCTGCGGGGCGCGCTTGGCGCGTCCAATCTTCCTTTGGAAGATTGTCGAACGAAGGGTGCTTATCTGGCTTCTCTCTCCGCCATACTTAAACGCCCGCTGGTGCGGGTAGGTAACTGAGGGGGGAATTTGAGCGTCGGGATGGATTCGTAGGCGAAGGCTCGCCTACTCACCCCTGCGGGGCGCGCTTGGCGCGTCCAATCTTCCTTTGGAAGATTGTCGAACGAAGGGTGCTTATCGGGCTTCTCTCTCCGCCATACTTAAACGCCCGCTGGTGCGGGCGTTTAAGTATGGCGGAGAGAGAGGGATTCGAACCCTCGATGGGCTTTTGACCCATACTCCCTTAGCAGGGGAGCGCCTTCAGCCACTCGGCCACCTCTCCAAGGGTGCTAAGGATACCGGGGGCTCAGGGCTGCGTAAACAACCGTCGTCGTTACTCGTTACCGTTAACGACTCGCTCCGGATCATCCTGCTCTTGCTGGATGCGTTGATAAATTTCTTCACGATGGACTGCCACTTCTTTCGGGGCATTCACGCCGATACGTACCTGGTTTCCCTTAATGCCAAGCACGGTGACATTGACGTCGTCGCCGATCATCAGAGATTCACCAACCCGTCTGGTTAATATCAGCATACCCGACCTCCAAACCGTGCATCGGCTTGTAATTCATTGTTACCCAAACAGATTTCATATCACCGCATCCGTGCTGTTCGTATTATTCCGTCACTCTAGACGCTGGACATTCTATCCGAGCCTCACGTAAAAATCTTAAAAAAAAGGTTAATTATGCAATCTCCATTAGCGCGCGACAGTTATTACGGCGTGCGATCGAGTTCGAATGCTTCGTGCAGTGTCCTTACGCCGAGTTCGGCGTACTTCTCATCCACCACCATGGATATCTTAATTTCCGATGTCGAAATCATCCGAATATTGATGCCTTCCGCTGCCAGCGCGCGAAAAGCGCGGCTCGCGATACCTGCATGCGAACGCATACCAACACCTACGAGGGAAATCTTGACTATCTTGCTGTCGCCCTCGATCGATCGGGCGTCGAGTTCCGTGGCGATACCTTTGAGGATCGACATCGCCGTATCGAAATCATTCCGGTTCACGGTGAACGTGAAATCCGCTGTTCCATCAGCGCTCATGTTCTGCAGAATCATATCGACTTCGATGTTCGCATCCGCGACCGGGCCGAGAATCGCACCGGCAACCCCGGGTCGATCAGGCACGCCGAGCATGGTCAACTTCGCCTCGTCCCGATTCAGGGTCACGCCAGACAGCAGGGCTTCTTCCATTATGTTGTCCTCTGAAGTGATGAGCGTACCGGGTCCTTCACCGAACGATGAAAGAACCCGCAGCGCCACCTGGTATTTGCTCGCAAATTCCACCGAACGGATCTGCAGCACCTTCGCCCCGAGACTCGCCATCTCGAGCATTTCCTCGTAGGTCACCCGGTCGAGACGCCGCGCTTCCGGGACAAGCCGCGGATCGGTTGTGTACACCCCGTCGACGTCGGTATAGATCTGGCACTCGTCAGCCTCGAGCGCGGCCGCGATCGCGACCGCGGTGGTATCCGAACCGCCCCGACCCAGCGTCGTGATATCACCGTTCCCGCTAACACCCTGAAACCCGGCCACCACGGCGATTTCGCCGCGTTTCAGTGCGTTCGTGAGTGGATCGCGATCGATCTGCACGATCCGGGCCTTGTTATGCGCTTCGTCGGTCTCGATGCGGACCTGGCCGCCGGTGAACGAACGCGCCGGTTGACCGAGTTCATTCAAAGCCATGGCCAGTAACGCGATCGTGACCTGCTCGCCGGTGGACAGCAGCACGTCGAGTTCGCGTCCACGCGGCTTGTCGTTGAGCTCGCGCGCAAGTCCGAGCAGCCGATCCGTCTCGCCGGCCATCGCCGATACGACAACGACCACATCATGACCGGCACTACGACTCGCAAGAGCGCGACGGGCGACGGCCCGGATCCGCTCGATGTCGCCAACAGAGGTGCCGCCGTACTTCTGTACGATGAGACTCATTGATTCAATCCTGTCAGTATCTGAACGGCTGCGGTGCCTCCCCGGCAGACGACGGGGTGGGTGGTACGGCCGCAGCAGCGGCGCATTCTACAACGAGCGGGAGCGCACGCCAGCGCTCAGGAAGCGCGTTCTCCGACCCACGCGGCGACGCTTGCAAGCGCGGCCGGCAGATTCGCCGGTTCCGTGCCGCCGGCCTGCGCCATATCGGGCCTGCCGCCGCCCTTGCCACCCACCTGCCGGGCGACGAAGTTCACGAGTTCGCCGGCTTTTATCCGCCCGGTAAGGTCTTTCGTCACACCAGCGATGAGTCGCACCTTGTCGTCCTCGATCGTGGCCAGCACGACCACGGCAGACTGCAGTTTGTCTTTGAGTCGGTCCATCGCCGAGCGCAAGGTAGCCACATCCGCGCCCTCGATCGCTTCACTGATCACCTTGATATCGCCCACCTCGACAACGTTATCGGCGAGATCGCCGCTCGATTGCCCGGCGAGGCGAGATTTCAGTGTCTGGATTTCTTTCTCCAGGTTTCGCGCACGCTCGCCCAATTGCTGGACTTTCTGCACCACGGTATCGGGTGCGGCTTTCACGAGCGCTGCGACGGTTTTCAGGTTCGCGTCGCTGGCCTGCACGGCGTCGAATGCGCCGGCGCCGGTCACCGCCTCGATACGGCGCACCCCGGCCGCGACCCCGCCCTCGGTGATAATTTTGAACAGGCCGATGTCACCGGTGCGCGCGGCGTGCGTGCCACCGCAAAGTTCCACCGAAAACGTCCCCATACGTAATACCCGCACCTCGTCGGCGTATTTTTCACCGAACAGCGCCATCGCACCGGACTCAATAGCGTCCGGGTATTTCATCACCTCGACTTCAACGGGATCGTTGGCCCGGATTTGCTCATTCACGAGCCGCTCTATCGCATCGAGCTCCTCGCGCGTAACCGCCTGCGGATGCGAGAAATCGAACCGCAGACGCTCGGCATCCACGAGCGAGCCTTTCTGCTCGACGTGGTCGCCGAGTATCTGCCGCAGCGCCGCGTGCAACAGGTGAGTGGCGGAATGATTCAGTCGGGTGGCCTGACGTCGCGGCCCGCCGACACGCGCCGTCACCGTATCGTCCATGCGCAACTGGCCGGATTTGACCGTGCCGAGGTGCAGATACAGACCGTTCTGCTTGCGCGTGTCTGTCACTTCGAACACGCCACCATCACAGATGAGTTCACCCCGGTCGCCAACCTGTCCGCCCGCTTCCGCGTAAAACGGCGTGGTGTCGAGGACGATGACGCCGGTATCACCTGCGGCGATCGCCGTTACCGCTTCACCGGCAAGGAACAGACCACGCACTGAAGCCGATTCATCAAGACGATCGTAGCCGGTGAAGCGCTGCTCGGTGCCGATCGCCGCGAGCGCCTGCGCACTGACCGCGTTCGCGCCGTCAGCGGCGCCAAACTGGCTCGCGGCCCGCGCGCGTGCGCGTTGTTCATCCATTGCCGCTTCGTAACCCGGCATATCGATGTCGAGACCGCGCTCGCGCGCGATGTCCGCGGTCAGATCGACGGGGAATCCGTACGTATCGTTCAGCTTGAACGCGATATCACCCGGTATGGTCTTGCCACTGAGATCGGCCACCGCCGCTTCGAAAATTTTCAGCCCCTGCTCCAGCGTCTCGGCGAAGCGGCGCTCTTCGGCGAGCAGCGCCGCCTCGATTCGTTCCCGGGCGGCGTGGAGTTCCGGCACCGCATCGCCCATGACGGCGTCGAGCGCATTCACGAGGCGATGAAAAAACGGTTCAACGAAGCCGAGCTTGTTACCGTGCCGCACGGCGCGTCGAATAATCCGCCGCAAGACATAACCACGACCCTCGTTCGACGGCAGCACACCGTCCATGATCAGGAACGCGCACGAACGGATGTGATCGGCGATAACGCGCAACGACGTGATTTCGGGATCGGGGCCGGGCGCAAGTTCGCGTACGGCGTCGATCAACGTGCGGAACAGATCGATATCGTAATTGTTATGCACACCCTGCATCACGGCGGCCATGCGCTCGAGGCCCATACCGGTATCGACCGAAGGCTTCGGGATCGGATTCAACACGCCGTTCGCATCGCGGTCGTACTGCATGAACACGAGATTCCAGATCTCGATATAACGATCGCCGTCTTCGTCGGGCGAACCCGGTGGACCGCCCGGGATCTCGGGCCCATGGTCGTAGAAAATTTCCGAGCACGGGCCGCAAGGGCCGGTATCGCCCATCATCCAGAAGTTGTCTTTTTCACCGCACCGCGACAAACGTTTCGGGTCTACCCCGATGTGCTCGAGCCAGATTCTTGCCGCCTCATCGTCGTCTTCGAATACGGTCACCCACAGCTTCTCGGGCGGCAGTCCGAAGCGGCCGGTAAGCAGTTCCCAGGCGAATTCGATAGCTTCGGTCTTGAAGTAGTCGCCGAAGCTGAAGTTGCCGAGCATTTCGAAAAACGTGTGATGGCGGGCCGTGTAGCCCACATTATCGAGATCATTGTGTTTGCCGCCGGCGCGCACGCAGCGCTGACTCGTCGTCGCACGCTGGTAATCGCGCGTGTCCTGGCCCAGGAACACGTCCTTGAACTGCACCATCCCGGCGTTCGTGAACAGCAAGGTCGGGTCGTTACCCGGGACGAGCGAGCTGCTCGCCACCTGTGCGTGGCCTTTTTCCTCGAAATACTCAAGGAACGCGGAACGGATTTCGGAGGTCTTCATGGTTTGCTAGAAATCGGAAGTTAAAACGCGTGAGATTTGATCGGTCGTAAACCCGCGATACTGAAGGAAGCGCGCCTGTTTTGCATGTTCGCGAAAGTTTGCCGCCGGATTATCGAATTTTTTGCGCCAGGCGGCCTCGACGCGGGCGGTCCAGTCAATCTCCAGGGCTTCGAATACGACGTCGGCGAGCGCGCTGTCGACGCCTCGTTCGCGGAGTTCCGTGCGTATTCTAACCGGTCCTAAACCGCGCCCGATCCGGTGACGGATATAGGCTTCAGTGAAACGGCGGTCATCCTGCAAACGCTCGTCGGCAAGCCGGTCGAGTGTCGCCTGGATGTCCGGGTCGGCGAAACCCTTGCGCGACAGCTTCGTTGCCAGCTCGGCCCGCGAATGTTCGCGGCGCGCGAGCGCGGCGATCGCGGTTTCCCGGATCAGCCGCGCCTGCTCGTCGCTCAGGCTTCAGCCTCCAGCGCGGATTCGTCTTCCTCGACATCGGCTTTCGGCAGAGCCGAGAGGTCCGGCAGTGCGATCGCGCGCACTGCGGCGTCGATCTCGGCGGCCATTTCCGGATTTTCCTTCAGTGCGATGCGCACGTTGTCCTTACCCTGGCCGAGACGATCGCCTTTGTAGCTGTACCACGCACCGGTTTTCTCGACGATGCCGTGTGCAACCCCAAGTTCGATCAATTCGCTTTCGAGCGAAATGCCCTCGTTGTACAGAATGTCGAAGTTCGCCTGTTTGAACGGCGGCGCCACCTTGTTCTTCACCACCTTCACCCGCGTTTCGTTGCCGATGACTTCATCGCCGCGCTTCAGCGAGCCCGTGCGACGAATATCGAGCCGGACGGATGAGTAGAATTTCAGCGCGTTACCGCCGGTGGTCGTCTCGGGATTACCGAACATGACGCCGATCTTCATGCGGATCTGGTTGATGAAGATAACGAGCGTGTTCGCGCGTTTGATATTGCCGGTGAGTTTACGCAGCGCCTGCGACATGAGGCGCGCTTGCAGACCCACATGGTGGTCGCCCATATCGCCTTCGATCTCGGCTTTCGGCGTGAGCGCGGCAACGGAGTCGACGACAACGATATCAACCGCGCCCGAGCGCACGAGCATATCGGTGATTTCGAGCGCCTGCTCGCCGGTATCCGGCTGCGAGACGAGCAAATCGCCGATGTTCACGCCAAGGCGTTCCGCGTACTGCGGATCGAGTGCATGTTCCGCATCGACAAACGCGGCCGTACCGCCCTGTTTTTGAATTTCCGCAACGACGTGCAGGGTGAGCGTCGTTTTACCGGAAGACTCCGGACCGTAGATCTCGACCACCCGGCCTTTCGGCAAACCGCCCACACCGAGCGCGATATCGAGGCTCAGTGAACCGGTGGAAACGACATCGATATTCTTGATCGAGCCGGGGTCGCCCATGCGCATGATCGACCCGGTTCCAAACTGCTTTTCGATTTGTTGCAGCGCCGCTCCTAGCGCCTTTTGCCGGTTTTCGTCCATTCGATCTCCCCCGCGTTAATGCCAGCGATAATTGAGATCCCCGGCCTTGTGTACGCGGCGTCGCCGCGGGTTGGTCAGGGTATCTGGTGAGAGCGAAATTATCGCACAGATGCGCCCGGCGTTTAATCGTGACGCGGGGTTTCTTTTTGCCTGTACGGCGACTGATCCGCGGGTGCGCCACGGCCGCAGACCACGCGCAATCCCTGCATAAGCGCCGCATGCTGGCGGGGGTGGCGAGCCATCGCCCGCGCCGTGACGGGCGCAAATACCGGCCGGGTCGGGCCCGATTCCCGGCCTTGACGGGCATTCAGTCGGGGTCGGACAGGGCGTCGAGCAACTCGAACAGACCATCGAGCGCCACTGCCACGGTCTGGCGGCGGATACTTTCGCGATCGCCGTCGAAACAATGCCGCCGGGTCACCGGCACGCCGCCGTCGAGACACCAGCCGAACCACACCGTACCGACGGGTTTCTCCGCGCTGCCGCCGCCGGGACCGGCGACGCCGGTCACCGCGACGGTGATCCCGACCCCGGCTTGTACCAGGGCGCCAGCCGCCATTTCCGCCGCCGTTTCGCCACTGACGGCGCCGTGTTGATCGAGCGTCGTTGCGGCGACCCCCAGCATGTCCATTTTTGCCTCGTTCGAATACGTCACGAAGCCGCGATCGAACCATTGTGAACTGCCCGCGATCGCGGTGACGGTTTGCGCGATCCAGCCGCCCGTGCAGGATTCCGCACTCGCCATCATGCACCGCTTGGCGAGCAGTAAAGGACCCAGTGCCAGCGCCCGCCGATCCAGTGCCTCGTCGCTGCAATCGATCATCTTGAGCGACGCTGTCGGAAGAACGTGTGCAGCAACTGCGCACAATCTGCGGCCAGAATGCCACCGGTGACATCAATGCGGTGATTGAAGCGCGGCACGTCCAAAACGTCGATGACCGAGCCGGCGGCGCCGGTGTTCGGATCCGCGGTACCGTAGACGAGTCGTGCGATGCGGGCGTGCAGCATCGCACCGCTGCACATCGCGCAGGGTTCGAGCGTGACGTACAGCGTTGCGTCGGGAAGACGGTAGTTCGAAACCGCGGCACAGGCCGCGCGCAGCGCGACGACTTCCGCGTGCGCCGTCGGGTCGTGCGACGCAATCGGCCGGTTCGCGCCCTCGCCGATGATCTCGCCGCCAGCGACGATCACCGCGCCAACAGGCACTTCACCGGCCTCGGCGGCCGCCGCCGCCAGCGCGAGCGCATGGCGCATCCAGCGCGCGTCCTCGTCGAGTGACGACACCGTGGTATCGGCCGCTATTCCCATTTGCTTCGTATAAGACGGAGATTTCTTTTGGTTTTCAGCCGATTAGAACGAGCCGCGCATGTCGGCATCAGCTTCATAAACGTGCTGAAAATCATTGTTCTACTTGAATCTGCTAACTGCACGCATGGCAAATACCATGGACCAATCCTTCCCGGGGAGACTATCGGCCAAAAGTTAATTCGCACCTGCGTGACGCCGGCAGCCCGCAGTTGGCATTTTAGCGCACCACTGCCACCGCCGCCTTAAATTACAGCGCTTAGCGACATTTGCCTTTAAGCAGCGTTTCCATCCGGAATCCAGGCGCATTCCCGGGAATGACCATGAAAATGACCATGAACAAGCGCTACCGCGACGCGCAGTGCGGCGGATTTTCTCGCGGGGCGGAACAACAAGTGTCGGTAAACGAGGTGTGCCAACGGTCCGGATTCTCTAAAGCCTGCTTGAATCCCGGGCTCAATCAATTCGTACGTCTCGACGTACCGGGTGTGGAACCCCCGGCATACCGGACACTGACATCGAATCATCCGATTGCCGGTTTCGTGACGAGTGCCGGAACGAATACCGGAACCCGGATCGTTCCGCTTCAGCGTTGCGCTGATTGAGGATGGGCGGTGGGCGTTCAACAATGAACGTTCGCAGAAAATACTGGTCAGCTTGATACCTGCCGAGTTTTCGCAACGGCCAAAGCACGACGGAATTATCGAAGCGGATCTCTGCAGAACCCTGCTGCTTCTAACGAAACAACGTCGGATCCCATGAATTTTCCCGTATCCAGGCTAGCTTCAATTTTCCTTCTGCTAAGCGCTGCGCAAGTATCGCCGGCGCAAAACAGCACACCGGCGGCATTACCCGAAGGAAAAGGTAAAGCACTCGTCGAAACCCTATGTACCACCTGTCACAGCGACTCCACGATTCTTCGCACCGCGGGATACAGCTCACCCGACGAGTGGCGCCGGGTTTTTTCGACCATGATCAATCCCGATGACGATGAGGCGACGATTATCGCGGACTATCTGGCGGCACACTTTCCGGAAGATCCCGCGAGACGACCCACGCTGGTTCCAGGCGACGTGGAAATCGACATCACGGAGTGGACAACACCTACCCTTGGGCAACGCACCCGGGATCCGGTTGAAGCGCCGGACGGTGCTATCTGGTGGACCGGCATGTGGGCCAGTTTGATCGGGCGACTGGACCCGGCCACGGGAGAAATGAAGGAGTACCCATTGCCGCCGTCGGCGAGGCCACACTCCATTGTGCCCCGTGAGGATGGCACTATTTGGTACACGGGCAACGGTAACGCGACGATTGGGAAGCTTGATCCCGAAACGGGCGACATCACGGAAACTAAAACCCGGGCCAAAGACCCTCACTCCGCAGTGTTCCATCCCAACGGGCACCTGTATTTCACGGCCCAGCACGCAGCAATGCTGGGGCGGCTCAATCCCGCAACCGGAGAGCTGCAAGAGATCAATACCGAACCACGACCCTATGGCATTACGGTGGGGCCGGACGACACGATATGGGTCGCCTACAACGGCACAAACAAGCTTGGCGCGGTAGATCCGGATACGCTGGAAGCGCGTTACTATGAGTTGCCGGACCAGCGAACCCGGGTCCGTCGCCTTGATATCGATAGCAGTGGCAACGTTTGGTACGGCAACTCCACCATGGGACGGATCGGACGCCTGAACCCTGAAACCGGTGCGATCACCGAGTGGGATTCGCCCAGTGGTCCGAAATCCCATCCCTATGCCCTCGCGGTTATCGACGACATCGTCTGGTACAACGAGTCGGGCATGCGACCCGATGCCCTGGTCAGATTCGACCCGAAAACCGAATCATTTCAAAGTTGGGCCATACCATCCGGGGTGGGCATCGTTCGCCATGTCTGGGTTACAGAAGCGGGGAATTTATTGATCCATCAAAGCAGCACGAATCAGGTCGGCCTGGTCAGGATCAAGTGAAAGAGCTGCACCGGCTTACGTCGGTGTTGTAGTCAGCGGTTCGTTTGCAGGGGGCGGGTGTTGTCCGTCCTGCGCGGTGAAGCGTTCGTCGATTTCGGTGGCGGTGCGGCTTGCAGCCGCCAGCCTCCCCCGGGCCCTTGCGATACGGTGCTTCTATCCGGCCTGCCGTCAGGCTGCGCGATCTTCAAGCCTCGGCCGGAACCGGTCATTGACCGCTAATCGCCGTCACTCCCATTCGATCGTCGCCGGCGGTTTGCCCGAGATGTCGTAGGTTACGCGCGAGATGCCGTCCACTTCGTTGATGATCCGGCTCGACACCTCGTCGAGAAATTCGTACGGAAGATGCGCCCAGTGCGCGGTCATGAAGTCGATCGTCTCGACCGCGCGCAACGCCACAACGTAATCGTAACGGCGCGCATCGCCCTGCACCCCGACGGATTTTACCGGCAGGAACACGGCGAATGCCTGGCTTACCTTGTCGTAGAGATCCCAGCGGCGTAGTGCATCGATAAAAATCGCATCGGCGCGCCGCAGCGCGTCGGCGAAATCCTTGTTCACGGCGCCGAGTATGCGTACCCCGAGGCCCGGGCCCGGGAACGGATGACGGTAGACCATGTGTGGCGGCAGGCCGAGTTCGATGCCGAGTTTGCGCACTTCGTCCTTGAACAAATCGCGCAAGGGCTCGATCAGCTTCAGATTCATATCGGCCGGCAGGCCGCCGACGTTGTGATGCGATTTGATCACGTGCGCCTTGCCGGAGCCGGCGGCAGCGGATTCGATCACATCCGGGTAAATCGTGCCTTGCGCCAGCCACTGCACATCGTCGAGATCGCGCGCGTGCTCTTCGAAAATCTCGATGAACACGCGACCGATAATCTTGCGCTTCGCCTCCGGATCCTCAACCCCGGCAAGCTCGTCGAGGAAACGTTGCTCGGCGTCCACCCGAATGACGTTGACCCCCATGTGCTCGGCGAACGTCGCCATGACGTCGTCGCCCTCGTTCAGGCGCAGCAGGCCGTTATCGACGAATACGCACACGAGCTGGTCGCCGATCGCCTCGTGCAACAACGCGGCGACAACGGACGAATCAACCCCGCCCGACAGACCGAGTAATACATGGTCGCTGCCAACCCGGGCGCGCACCGCGGCGATCGCGTCACTGGCGATGTTCGATGCGGTCCACAGGCCGTCGCAGCCGCAGATATCGTGTACGAAGCGGCTGACGATACCGGCGCCCTGCTTCGTGTGGGTCACTTCCGGATGGAACTGCAAGCCATAGAATCCACGCTCCTCGTCGGCAATGCCGGCGATCGGAGCGCTCTCGGTTGAGGCGATGAGCTTGAACCCTGCGGGCAAATCCGTGACGTGATCGCCGTGGCTCATCCACACGTCGAGCAGACCGTGACCGGCGTCGTTGACGGCATCCTGCAGGTCTTTCAGCAATCGGCTGTGGCCGCGCGCACGGACGCGGGCGTAACCGAATTCGCGCACCTGCGCCGCCGCCACGGCGCCACCGAGTTGTTGCGCCATGGTCTGCATGCCATAGCAGATCCCGAGCACCGGTATGCCGAGTTCGAACACGACCGGGGGGGCGCAAAAATCGGCGGCCAGCGTCACGGACTCGGGCCCGCCGGACAGTACGACGCCCTTCGCGCCGAACTCCCGAATCGCATCGGCGGACATATCGAACGGTTTGATTTCGCAGTAAACACCCGCTTCGCGCACGCGACGTGCGATTAACTGCGTGTACTGGGAGCCGAAATCCAGGATCAGGATCCGATCGGCGTGGATATCCGGGGTCGGGCTCGCGGCGTCGGTTGTTTGCCTGGCCGTGCTGGTCACGGCGCTGTCAGTCGATGCGGTAATTAGGCGCTTCCTTCGTAATTTGCACGTCGTGGACGTGACTTTCCCGCATGCCGGCGGACGATACACGCAGGAAGCGTGGCTTCGTGCGGAATTCCTCGATGTTCTTGCAGCCCGTGTAACCCATTGCGGCGCGCAGGCCACCGAGCATCTGCACGACGATGGCGGTGAGTCCGCCCTTGTACGGCACCCGCCCCTCGATGCCTTCGGGGACGAGTTTCTCGATTTCGCCCGCTTCCTGGAAATAGCGATCTGATGATCCGTGGGCTTGCGACATCGCGCCAAGCGACCCCATGCCGCGGTAGGATTTGTAGGAACGGCCCTGGTACAGCTCGACCTCGCCCGGCGCTTCTTCGGTGCCCGCAAACAAGCCACCGATCATGACGGAGTAGGCGCCGGCGACGAGCACTTTCGCGATATCGCCGGAGTAGCGGATACCGCCATCGGCAATCAGCGGGACGCCGGATTTCGCGAGTCGCTCCGCCACTTCGGCGACCGCCGAAATCTGCGGCACCCCAACCCCGGTGACGATCCGGGTGGTACAGATGGAACCGGGTCCGATACCCACCTTGACCGCATCCGCGCCGGCCTCGACGAGTGCCTCGGCGGCATCACCGGTGGCGATGTTGCCGCCGATGAGTTGCACGTCGGGATAATGCTGTTTGACCCAGCGTATTGTTTCGAGCACGCCGCGGCTGTGGCCGTGGGCGGTGTCGACGACGACGACGTCGGCGCCAGCGCTGATCAGCGCATCCACCCGTTCGTGGGTACCGCCACCGGTGCCGACAGCGGCGCCAACACGCAACCGCTGGTCTGCGTCCTTGCAGGCGTGCGGAAATTCGTCCGCTTTCTGGATGTCCTTCACGGTGATCATGCCGCGCAGCTCGAAATTGTCGCCGACGACAAGTACTTTCTCGATCCGGTGCTTGTGCAGCAGGCCGATAATCTCGTCTTTCTCCGCGTCCTCGCCTACCGTCACGAGGCGCGATTGCGGGGTCATGATTTCCTGGACCGGTTCGTTAAAGCGCGTCTCGAAGCGCAAATCGCGGCTTGTGACGATGCCGACCACCTGGTTACCGTCGACGACCGGGACCCCGGAGATATGCCGCGCGCGCGTGAGCGCGAGCACTTCGCCGATGCTCATGCCGGGGGATACGGTGATTGGATCGCGAATGACCCCGCTTTCGAATTTCTTGACCTGCGAAACCTGTGCCGCCTGCTCGGTAAGATCCATGTTCTTGTGGATGATGCCGATGCCGCCGGCCTGGGCGAGCGTAATCGCCAGGCGTGCTTCGGTAACCGTATCCATGGCCGCGGAGATGAGCGGAATCTGTAAATCGATTTCGCGCGTCAGGCGAGATCCGAGTTCGACCTCTCGCGGCAGGACGTCCGAGTAATCGGGCGCGAGGAGGACATCGTCGAACGTCAGCGCTTCGCCGTAAATGCGCATGGTGCTGGGTGATCCCATAGAATACAGAGGCTGGATTATATGGGCTGGCCCTCGGCCGGTAAACGAACCGCGGCAAACAAACTTTGAGTAATCCGTTGAGAATACGACCGCGCGACAATGACGCCGTGCGCGACATCTACACCGTTTCGCGCCTGAACGGCGAAGCGCGCGCGTTGCTGGAGAGCCAGTTCGGCTCGATTTGGATCGAAGGTGAGCTATCGAACCTCGCGCGACCGCGCTCCGGGCACTGGTATTTCTCGCTCAAGGACGACGCCGCCCAGGCACGCTGCGCGATGTTCCGCTCACGCAACGCCCTGGTTGGTTTCGCGCCCGGTGAAGGGATGCAAGTACTCGCGCGGGCGCGGGTTGGCATGTACGAGCCGCGCGGCGAATTTCAGCTCGTCGTCGAGCATCTCGAACTCGCCGGCGAGGGCATGTTGCGCCTGAAGTTCGAACAGCTCAAACGCCGACTCGCCGCGGAAGGACTGTTCGACGAGGTGCACAAGGTGGCGCTGCCGGCGTGGCCGGCGCGGATCGGCGTCGTCACCTCCCCGAGCGGGGCGGCGATCCGCGATATTCTCACCGTTCTGAAACGCCGCAATCCCGCGATCGACGTCGTCATCTACCCTGTTTCCGTGCAGGGCGCGAGTGCGGCGCCGGAAATCGCCGCGGCGATAGCAACCGCAAACGCGCGCGCGGAATGCGACGTTCTGATCGTCGGTCGCGGCGGCGGGTCGCTCGAGGATTTGTGGGCCTTCAACGAGGAAATCGTCGCCCGCGCGCTGTTTGCGAGCGAGATCCCGACGGTTGCGGCAGTCGGCCACGAAATCGATTTCACCATCGCTGATCTCGTCGCCGACGTGCGCGCGCCGACGCCGTCGGCGAGCGCCGAGCTGTGTTCGAGCGATGCGACGGAAATTCTGCGCCTGCTGAAGCACCTCGAACAACGCCTCGCGATTTCGTTCGCAACCACCCTGAACGACTACCGCCGCGAGCTGCGCCATTTGCGGGCGCGCCTGCAACACCCGGGACGCCGCCTCGAGCAATACCATCAGCGCATCGACGAACTGATGCAACGCCTGCCCGCCGCAGCCGCCACCGGTATTACATTGCGGCGCGGCCAGGTCGCAACCCTGGATGCCCGTCTGCGCGCGTGCAACCCGCGACACCGCGTGGCCTCACTGGCCAACCGGGTCGCGGGTGCCGAGCAGCGCCTGCACACCGCCATGCAGCGACAATTGCAGGCGCGCCGCTCCGCGTTCGACGAAACCACGCGTGCACTTGCCGCCGTCAGTCCGAAAGCGACGCTTGCCCGTGGTTACGCCATCGTTACCGACGCCGCGGGCAGGATTGCGCGCGATGCGGCGGACTACGCGCCGGGAGATCGAGTCACCGCGAGCCTCGCGCGAGGGCGCCTCGCGCTCGACGTCGCCGCCATCGAAGCGGATGCCGATTCATTGCCGCCCGGCGGCACGGACGAGCACGATTGAGCAGCTTACCGCGCGTGTTTCACAACGCGGCGCGACGATAGCGCAGCGCGTAATAGGCGAGGCCGAGCCACTCGTGGAGCACGGCGCGGGTCGCGCTGAGTGCGCTCGCGGACGGCAACCAGCTGAAGATATCTATCGAGCCGCTGCCCGTGCCATGGATGTACGCGGTTGGCGCCGGAACGACGCTGAAACCGGCACGCTCGAATACCGCCACGGCGCGACGCATATGGCTCGCATGGGTGACCAGAATTATCCGCCCGGTGCTGAGCATTTCCGCGAGGCGGGCGGCGTTTTCCGCGGTGTTGCGGCTGCTCGCTTCCACCCATTGAACCGGCACGTGAAATTCCTGTTCCAGCACCTCGCCCATGATGACGCCAACCGCGCGCGTGTTGCGGTCGAGTACGCTGCCGCCGCTCACCGCTACCGGCAAACCGAGTGCGCGCGCGAGCACCGCGCCGTAGCGGACACGCACCAGCGTATCGCCGCGCAAGGTATCGTTGCCTGCATATTCACGCGCGTGCGTATCGCGGCCGCCCCCGAGGATAACGATCGCGCCGGCCCCGTTCGCAGCGCCGCGATCAAGCGCGGGGTAGGTTTCGAGCCCGGCGGCAAGAGTGCCGGCGAACCAGGGTGTGCAGCACAACCACAGGCTCACGAATCCCGCCGCGAACAAGCCGCCACGCAAGCGTGGCCGTCGGCGCGGGACGCACAGCGACACGGCCATCGCGAACAGGTTCGCGCCAGGTGGCAAGGCAAACGCCTTCAGGATGTAACCGACGAAAATTTCCATCGCGCGCGGATGCGAACGTACTCAGATCGCGACGGTCAGGCGACGCGCTCTCCGGCCGCTTGCAGATCGGCGTGATAGGAAGAGCGTACGAGCGGTCCACTGGCAACACTCGAGAATCCGAGCGAACGGGCGTAGTCGCCGAGAGCGTCGAATTCGTCGGGAGTGACGAAGCGTTCCACCGGCAAATGCGCGCGGCTGGGCTGCAGATACTGCCCCAGGGTCAGCATCTCGCAGTTGTACTCGCGCAGATCCGCAAGTACCGCTTTCACTTCGTCTATCGTCTCGCCGAGGCCCAGCATCAAGCCCGATTTCGTTGGCGCGCCGGTTTGCCGGGCGGCGAATTCGCGCATCAGCTCGAGCGACCAGATATAGTCCGCGCCGGGGCGTACCTGACGATAAAGCCGCGGCACGGTTTCGAGATTGTGGTTAAAGACGTCGGGCGGCGCGGCCATCAGCGCGTCGAGCGCCTTGTCCATCCGGCCGCGAAAATCCGGCACCAGCACTTCGATCTTGATCGCCGGTACGGCGGCTCGCGTCGCCGCGATGCAGGCGGCGAAATGCGCCGCACCGCCATCGCGCAAATCGTCGCGGTCGACTGAAGTAATCACCACGTATTTCAGTTCCATCGCCGCGACCGCCGCGGCAAGGTGGCGCGGCTCGTCCGCATCGAGGGGCTCGGGCCGACCGTGCGCGACATCGCAAAACGGGCAGCGTCGCGTGCACAGATCACCCATGATCATGAATGTCGCGGTGCCGTGGGTAAAACATTCACCAAGGTTCGGGCATGAGGCTTCTTCACACACCGTGTGCAGGCGCTGCTCGCGCAGTAATTGCTTCAGCTCGCGCACGCGCGGGCTCGTTGGCGCCTTCGCCCGGATCCACGGCGGCTTGCGCGCAATCGGCCCCACCGTCGGTTCAACCTTGACCGGGATCCTTGCGACCTTGTCGGCACCGCGCTGGGCACGGGTTCGTGATGTCTTGTCCGTCATGTTCGATCGCTCCAGTTCCGGGCTCGCCGTGCAGAGGGTTTCAGGGTTGCGCTTACGCGGATGCGACGGCGGCGCCCGCGCGCGTCGGTGGTGTGGTATCCGGGTCAAAGCCGCAGGTGCGCACACAATTCACCGTGGTGTCCGGGTACAGCGCCGCGGTGAGGTGCGGCAACAGGCGCCGCGCAATTCCGGCGCAATCAAAGCTCGCGCCGAGCCTCTCGAGGCTCGTCACCTCGAGCCCGCGATAGCCGCAAGGGTTGATCCGGCTGAACGGGGCCAAATCCGGATCCACGTTCAGTGCCAGACCATGAAACGAGATTCCGCGCCGGATCCGCAAGCCGAGCGCCGCAATCTTTGCCGCGCCGACGTACACCCCCGGCGCACCGTCACGCCGTTCGGCGATGATATCCAGCTCCCCGAGCAGTGCGATGATCGCGCGCTCGAGCCGTCGTACGAGTTCGCGCGGACCGATGCCGCAACGCTTCAAATCGAGCATCACATAAGCGATCAGCTGGCCCGGTCCGTGGTAGGTGACCTGGCCGCCGCGGTCGCTCTGCACGACCGGGATCTCGCCGGCATCAAGGATATGCGCGGCCTTGCCGGCTTGTCCCTGGGTAAACACAGGCGGGTGCTGCAGGAACCAGATTTCGTCCGCTGAATCTCCCGTCCTGGTGTCGACGTGCGCGCGCATGCGCGCATGCGTGACGGGGTAATCGATCAAGTCGAATTGGCGGACGACGATGTTCACAACACCATTAGTATCCGTTCGTGCCCACTCAGTTCCCGATACAGGGCATCAAGTTGCTCCTGGTCGCGCGCCTCGAACATCACCGTTACCGCCGAGTATTTGCCGTTGCGGCTGTCGCGCACCGTGACCGCGCCTTCGCTGATAGCACCGACATGGCTGACGACGATTCCGACCACAAGCGCGTCGAAATCATCCGCGGCCAACCCCATCACCTTTATCGGAAAATTACACGGGAACTCGAATCCACCCGTTCCACTTGTGTCGATCTCCGTCACCGCTCACATTACCTGCAATCCCATCACGCGTATTCTAGCGCGATTCCATCGCCCCCTTTAAGGCACGGGCACTCGCGGAAATCCAATGCAGGCTTCGCAACCGGCAATTGTTAACAAATTGATACTTACTGCCGCCATTACTGACGAGACTTCCGTGCGATTGCTAGACTCGCGCTATGGTGGCCACGGATCTGGCGGTGGCCAGGGTAAAATCGTCTATCATTTAAAGTGGTTACGGTGCATCGGCCGCACCCGGGGGCGCGCCCGCCGAGAAGCCGAAGCACACTCGGGTCGCCAGGCCGACAACACAATCACGGCGATAGCGCCGATCGATAGGGGGACGACGCGTTGACCGATATCCTGTTTGCCGTGTTTTATCTGGTTGCTATAGCCGTCATCATTCTGCATTTCACCGGTTGGCTCGAAGACCACAACATGGAGTGGCTCGTCTTCGTGATGGCCGCGCTCGTGTTCCCCGTCGTCATTTACCTGTAACGCGCGAAACCCGACATCCTATCCACGCCCGCAACGCACCACCACGGTGCCGGTTCAAACGAGCTGTTTCGGCCGACGGTGCGCAACTATGCGTGCGCAGCCGGGCTTGAGCGGCACCGCCTCCGGGTTTAACGCGACGACGTAGATTGCCGCCGTCGGCATCAGTTTTGCGAAGCGGGACTGTCTGCTGATCTGCGGATCGCAATACGCCACGAGGTCCTCCAGTCCCGGATTGTGGCCGACGAGCATCCAGTTCCGCGCCGGCGGCTCCGTCAGCGTCTCGACGAGGATGTCGCGTTCGGCGAGATAGAGGCGGTCGCGCCAGACAATCGGGATGTCGCCAAGCGCCGCGGCCACGATACGGGCGGTCTGCACCGCCCTGACGGCCGTCGAACTGACGATTTGCCCGGGCCTGAAATCCTGTGCGGACAACCACTTCGCCATCCGCTCGGCGTCGCGCTCGCCGCGCGGGGCGAGCGGCCGTTCGAAATCCGCCCGCCCGCCGGCATCCCAGTCGGATTTCGCGTGACGCATGATCGAGACGTGATACTCAGCAGACATTATCCGAACGTGAACTCCATCGCAGCTTCCTGCGCCCGATTGGCCGGGCGCCGAGTCGCTGACTATATACACGGGGATAGCACGAAACGACAACAGCATTGTGCGTGCTGAACTTCTCGCCCCCAGGTCCGCTATACATCATGATGCATGCCGTTGCCGTTCCCGCCCCGGCCGCCAAGGCCGGGAACACTGCGTACGAAGCGACCCTCGATCTCGCGGCGCTCGCACAGCTTGCCCGCGGCGAGCGTGTGGAGGTCGAGCAAATCGGCGATCGTACGCTCGACTTGTTCGAGAAAACGCTGGAAGTTGTGGACCCGGCATCCACTGCCAGTGCCGATTCCACCGCTACGCCCGCCGATCCTGACCGCTTCGTACCCGAACACGGCGATTTGCGCCAGCGATTCCTGTTCGCCGAAACGCTCGGCAGCTACGCCACCTTGCATGATCTGCTCGACGGGTACTCCCCGGCGCACCGCCTGTCACAGGATTTCGAACAGAAGTCGCTGCTAGCCAGGCTCAGCGCAGACGAACTCGAGGCCCTCGAGGCATACCGGGAGCAGATTCACCATGCGCTCGTGCACGCGAATGAGTACCTGCTGGCGAACGTTTCCGGCGGCTATTCGGCCGAAGAACTGCAGGAACTGAATACTATCCTGCGTGAAGCACGATCGCGCTTCGAAACGGTGAATTCTATCCTCGGCGCACAGCTGATCTACGAAATCGAGGACGGCGTGCGGCGCCTGTACGCCTTCCAGGGCAAGATCCGCTCCGTACAGCGTTCGTTCGACGGCATCTTTCTCGTCGATCATGAGGTTATGTTCATGCCGACGAACGACCTCGTCGCGATCGTCAATACGGTCTTCAAGGCGGTCGGTAATCCGTATGTCGCGGAACACATCGATGGCATCCTGCTCCTCGCCGCGCGCAATTTACTGATCCAGGCCGTAGCGTTCTATTCCTACTACGGCAAACAGCAAATTTACACCGCATTCAAACGCAATCGGACTGCCGCGAACCGCGCCGTGATCACACACCATATCCGCAGCGAAATCCGCAAGCTGTTTCGCGCCTGCATGACCGACAACAAACTCGTGCTGAAACGCGTCATGAACGACGTCGAACGCGAGTTCGAAATCTCCGTCGATGCGATCCGCAACGAAGCCGAGCTCTCCGCCGTAGCCGCGGTGAGCCTGCTCTTGCCCGAGCCCGTCGATCGTGCGCCCGAACCGGACCGATCGCTGATGGCACGCATCTCCCGCTGGTTATTTCGATAAATCCGCGAGCACTGTAAGATTACCCCCGAGGGATCACCTAGGGGGGTATATCCGGCGATGCGAGCATTGCGCGCCAGCGTCGAGTTGTTGAAAGAGGTTCCGATATTCGCGAGCCTGAGCGACGATGAACTCAAAGAGATCATCCAGTCGCCTGACAACGGCGTTGTCGAATTCAAGCCGCTTGAAACGATCATCGAGGAAGACGAGTTCGGTGATTGCATGTACATCATCCTCCAGGGCGCCGTCGATGTCCGCATCAAGGCCGTTGGCGGACGTGAAATCACCATCGCAACCCTGAAAACCGGCGAGTTTTTCGGCGAGCAGGCACTGCTTCCCGGCGCCACCGGCAAGCGCAACGCGAGTGTCCGGGCCCTGCAGACGAGCAGCCTGTTCAAGATCACGAAGAAGGACGTCGCGCTCGGTATCTCCCAGGAAGAAGAACGTGCGATACCGTTCGAACGTATCGAGGACGCGCCGGACGAAGATCGCGTACGGATGCTCATCCGCGGCGTCCGACTGTTCCGTTCGCTGTCGAAGAAAGATCTTGACCGAATCGAATCCTGGACCGAGGTCGTATCCTACGATGCGGGCGACATCATCGTCCGGGAAGCCGAGGAAGGCGACTATATGTACATTGTCCTCGATGGCTCGGTCGAAGTCTTCGTCGTCGACGATGACGGCCAGGTGGTCGTGCTCGCAGAACTGTTCAAGGGCAATTATTTCGGCGAACAGGCGCTGCTGCCGGACGGTTCGGGCAAGCGCAATGCGAACGTCCGCGCCAACGGTGACGCTACGCTGGTGAAGGTCGCGAAAAAATACTTTCAGCTGATCGTTAACCACGATAACAAGCTGATGCTCGCGCTGAAGGCGATCGGCGAGGCGCAGCAAACGAAGATCGTCAACGCGATCGGCCAGACGTTCGACTGGTAGCACCATCTCGCGCGGCGCACGCCGGGCTCGACCGTTGCGCAACCTCGCGCGGGCACTCTGTAAGTACGCCCCGACGGCTACACCGCTAAGCCGGCGCGGTAACGCCCTCCATAACGCCGCCGGCTGCGGTACTATGCGGCGCTTGCTGGAACCAGGCGCCGCGGACATGACGCTACATGCACGCACTTGAAATCCGCAATCTGACGAAAACTTACCGCAGCGGCGTGCGCGCCCTCGCGGGTATCGATCTGAGCGTGGCGGAAGGCGAGTTCTTCGCCCTGCTCGGCCCGAACGGCGCCGGCAAATCGACCACCATCGGCATCATTTCCTCACTCGTGCGCAAATCCTCAGGCACGGTAAAGATTTTCGGTATCGATACCGACGTTGATTTTGCCGCGGCGAAGGCCGAAATCGGGCTCGTTCCGCAGGAGTTGAATTTCTCCCAGTTTGAATCCGTTGCCGAAATCGTCCTTAACCAGGCCGGGTACTATGGCATCAGCCGCGCCCAGGCCGCGGTTCGCGCCCAGGGCTACCTCGAGCAGCTCGGTTTGTGGGACCGCCGCAATCAGCAGTCGCGGGAGCTTTCCGGCGGCATGAAGCGTCGTCTCATGATCGCCCGCGCGCTCGTCCATGAACCGCGCCTGCTCATACTCGATGAACCGACCGCGGGCGTGGACATTGAACTGCGCCGTTCGATGTGGGAGTTCCTGACTCGCCTCAACGAAGCCGGCACCACGATTATCCTGACCACGCATTATCTCGAGGAAGCCGAACATCTGTGCCGCAATATCGCCATCATCGATGACGGCGAAATCATCGAGAACACCTCGATGAAACGCCTGATTGCGACGCTGCAGGCGGAGGTCTTCGTGCTCGATCTGGAGACACCGGTTGCAGCCGCACCGGAAAGCGAGGCGTTTGCGTTCCGTTACGTCGATGAAACGCGTCTCGAAGTGCAGGTTAAGAGCGGTCAGGCAATCAATGACGTGTTTGAACTGCTGTCGGCGCGGGGAATTCGCGTTTCGAGTATGCGGGGCAAGGCAAACCGGCTGGAGGAACTGTTCGTGCGGCTGGTGCAGGATGACTGAACGCACCCACATTCACGACCGCGGCGCGCGTCGGCGCGGAAATTTCATTGCTTTCCGCACGATATTCACGAAAGAACTCGCGCGTTTTCTGCGCATCTGGCTGCAAACTATCCTGCCCTCGGCGATCACGATGAGTCTGTATTTCGTCATCTTCGGCAACCTGATTGGGCAACGCATCGGCACGATGGGCGGTTTCAACTACATGCAATACATCGCCCCGGGCATCGTCATGATGGCGGTAATTACGAATTCGTATGCGAACGTCGTATCATCGTTTTTCGGCGCGAAATTCCAGCGACACATCGAGGAAATCCTCGTCGCCCCGGTGCCGAATGTACTGATTCTGGCCGGTTACGTGCTTGGCGGAGTTGCGCGCGGGTTGATCGTCGGCGTCGTCGTCACCGTGATTGCGCTGTTCTTCATCGATCTGTCGATCCACTCTTTCTGGATCACGATCACAGTGGTCGCACTCACCGCGACCCTGTTTTCGATTGGCGGCTTCATTAACGCGATATTCGCGCGCAAGTTCGACGATATCTCGATCGTGCCGACATTCGTCCTCACGCCGCTAACTTATCTCGGCGGCGTGTTTTACTCGATCGATCTGCTGCCGGAGCCGTGGCGCTCGCTATCGCTCGGCAACCCGGTGTTATACATGGTGAACGCGTTTCGCTACGGCATTCTCGGGGTCAGCGATATCGATCTTGCCACCGCGTTCACCGTCATCGTGGTATTCACGCTGGCGCTGTTCGCTTTCGCGCTGTTCCTGCTCGAACGCGGTATCGGGCTGCGCAGCTAGCCGGCGACGCGATGCACGCGACAGGGTGCGGCAGAGTTTACTGTCGCGCCTTGTACGCGAGATAACGCGCGCGGGTCTGGCGAAACAGCGGGCCCACTTCGCCGTTACCAACCGCGACGCCGTCGATGCGTGTCACTGGTACGAGTTCGCGTCCGGAACTCGTCACCCAGACTTCATCGGCCGCGCGCAGTGCGGATTCCGTTATGGCCTCTTCGCGCACATCCGGATCGAGTTCGACAATGAGATTGCGCGTCACCCCGGGGAGTATCAGCGGGGACAGCGGTGGGGTGCGGATACATCCGTCGGTGGCCACGAATACGTTGCTCGCCGCGCCCTCAGTCACCCGCCCGTCGCGGATCAGTATCGCTTCGCGAGCACCGTGCCGCGCCGCGCTTTCGCGCGCAATCACGTTCGCGATGAGCGAGGTGGTCTTGATGTCACACCGTTGCCAGCGTTCATCCGGGGCCGTCACCGCCTCGATAGGCGGCACCTCCTCGGGCACATTCAGCGGCGAGGACATCGCGAAGACAGTCTGCGCAACTGCCGCACTGAGTACATGATCACGCGGGGCGACCCCGCGCGTGACCTGGACGTAGAGGGTTTGATCGCCGGCACCATTGTCCGCAACGAGCCGCACACACAGTTCGGCCCAGGCGTCACGCGTGAGCGGGTTCCCCATGTATACCGCTTGCAAACTCCCCTCGAGACGGTCGAGGTGCTCAGCCAGCCTGAGCGGGTGACCATTGAACACGGGTATGACTTCGTAAATTGCATCGCCGAAAATAAAGCCGCGGTCGAGCACCGGCACCCGCGCTTCGCTGAGCGGCAAGTAGTCACCGTTGAGGTAACAGATCAAATTTTCCATGGGGAAGTGGGTCCGGTGTTCGTGTACCCGGCTTACTCGAACATCATCATGACTTCGTCGATCGCGCGCGAGAATATCGAGCCCGCGGCAACGGCATTCGCGGCTACCAGGGGCGCGTTCGCGACAACGGTGTCTTCGAGCTTGAGCACGAGTTGTCCCACGACCGCATGTTTTTCGAGCGGCGCCGCCAGCGTTTCCGCTATCTCGGCGGAGGCGACCACGTCGTCGTACTTGCCGCGCGGAATCGTCACGTACAACGGTTCGGCGACGGTTAAGGCAATCGAGTCCTGCTCCCCTTTCCACAGCTTGCGGGTCGCGACCGTATCGCCCGGCGAGTAAATTCTACGCGACTCGAAGAAGCGGAAGCCGTAATTCAGCAGCGCCTGGCTTGCCTCCGTGCGCGCATTATCCGAGGCGGCGCCCATGACTACGGCGACGAGTCGCATATCACCGCGTAGCGCCGAGGAAACAAGGCAGTAACCGGCCGCTTCCGTGTGCCCGGTCTTGAATCCATCGACCGATGGGTCGCGCGTAAGGAGCCGGTTGCGGTTATGCTGGCGGATGCCGGCGTAGGTGAATTCCTTCTCGGCGAAGCGTGCGTATTCCTGCGGATAGTCGCGAATAAACGCCGCCGCGAGTTTCGACAGATCGCGTGCGGTCGAGTACGTCGCGGGATCCGGCCACCCGGTACTGTTCGCGAAGCTCGTATTCGTCATGCCCAGACGTTCGGCATGCTGGTTCATGACGGAGGCGAAGACACCCTCGGAGCCCGAGATGTGCTCGGCGAGCGCAACGCTCGCATCGTTTCCCGACTGGATCACGACGCCCTGCAGAAGTTCATCGACGGTAACCTGCTTGTTGACCTCAATGAACATGCGCGAGCCCCCCATACGCCACGCTTTTTCGCTGACCGTGGTGACATCGTCAAGCGCGATGGCGCCGCTCGCGAGCGCTTCGGCGGCCACATAGGCGGTCATAATCTTCGTGATACTTGCGGGTTCCGCCCGCTCATCGGCATTGAATTCTGCGATTGTGGCACCGGTGGCGAAATCCAGGAGCGCGTAGGAGTTGACGTCAAGTTTTGGCGGCGCCGGTATCCCGGGGAAGGAAATCGCGAAACTGCCGGTACTCCCAAGGATACCGAGCAGTAATGTGAGGGTTGCCAGGAAGGCGCGGCGTGGTTTCGTCTTTTCGGTCTGCATGATTCTCCGTTGTCAGGTTCCGCACGGCGGCGGCGCTCCGGGTTAGTTCGTCACAAAATGATGTTGTTCGATGCCGAAATCCGTCAACATCGCGACGAGTTGGTCGGCCGAGTCCACCGTCGCGATTGGGCCGACCTGGACACGGTATACCGGCTGGCCGGCGGCGTTGTATTCACGCACATGAACGCGATTCGGCACGACTTTGCCGAGTTCGGCCGACAGGCGTTCCGCGTTGGGTCGTTCGCTGAACGCGCCGACCTGCAGGAACAGACTTTGCGCCTGCGCAGCGGAAGCCGCGACGGGGCTCGCCTGCGCGACGGGGGTTGTTGGGGTCGTCGGCGCGGGTGCCGAAGCCATCATCGGCGGTCGGGTCGATGCCGAACGGGCGCTCACCGCCTCTACTTCGACGAACGCCGTGCCCTTCTCGGCGACCCCGAGCTTCACCGCTGCGGCGTACGACAGGTCGATTACCCGATTGTCGTGAAACGGTCCGCGATCGTTCACCTTCAGCGTAGCGCTGCGGCCATTTTCGAGGTTCGTCACTTTGACATAAGTGGGTAAAGGCAGGGATTTGTGCGCGGCGGTCATCTGGTACATGTCGTAGGTTTCACCGCTCGACGTGCGCCGGCCGTGAAATTTCTTGCCATACCACGATGCGACCCCACGTTCGCGAAAGCCGACGCTTGATTTCAGCGTGTAGTAACGTTGCCCGAAAACTTCATAGGATTCCGGATTGCCGTAACGGCTGCGCGGTTCTTCGGTAATGACGGCATCCGGCGTCGGCCCCGATTCTACCGCCGGCGGGCCATCGCGCTCCGTGACAACGGCACAGCCCGAGAACAATACTGCTGCCGCCAGGACAACGAAAAATGCGCCGACGACGGGTGTCTCTGCACTAGGAGACCGATGGTGTGCGTGCATCACGAATTGCTTCCGCCAGGCTTACAACCGCCATGGCGTATTTGGTCCGCGGGTTGTACCGCATGATCACGTAGAAATTGTTTAGCGCGAGCCAGTATTCGCTGGCCGACTCACCTTCGAGTTCGAACAGTGCCGCGAGTTCATCATTCGGTTTAATCGCCGGTGCAACTCCGCGGCGATCGAATTCGCTCAGCGAGAGATGGGGTTTCACGCTGTCGGTCAGCAGCTCGCTTACGTCGGCACCGTCGGTGGCGGCAGACACGACGATCGATTTACCCGGCGCCCACCCATGCGATTTCAGGTAGTTGGCGACACTACCGATCGCATCAGCCCGATCGGACCAGATGTCGCTGCGCCCGTCGTTGTCGAAATCAACCGCATACTTGCGATAGCTCTCGGGCATGAACTGGGGAATTCCCATCGCGCCCGCATACGAACCGGACAGGCTCAACGGGTCGAGTCGTTGCTCCCGGCTCAACAGAAACAGGTGACGCAATTGTTCGCGAAAAAAATGCATGCGCTTCGCATTACTGTTCGGGTAGTGAAACGCGAGCGTGCTCAGGGCATCGATCACGCGATCACGCCCGGTGATTTTGCCGTACGCGGTTTCCACCCCGATGATGGCAACGATAATTTCCGCCGGC
Organism: Gammaproteobacteria bacterium; assembly: GCA_965216305.1. Taxonomy (GTDB): domain Bacteria; phylum Pseudomonadota; class Gammaproteobacteria; genus UBA11873. The sequence goes on from OZ244144.1 coordinate 4,487,339, forward strand.
ACACCGTAGAGCCGGCTCGCCTCATCGAGCGTTTCGGCGTTCAGCCGCCAGAATTCAACCCCGCCTTTAATGCGGGCCGCGGTAAGGAAATGTTTGCGATACTCGAACCACGGTTTCGCTTTCTCGGCGGGACGGGACATCGCGGCGAGGATTCGGTCCGACCGCACCGCCGCGTTGAACACCGTATCGAGTTCGCTGGCGTCGAAATCGTGCTCCCTGACCATTTCGCGGACGAAATCGGCCACCGCGGCCTGGTCGAGCCCGCCATCGTGAGCCCCGGCGGGCAGCACGAAAAGGAGCACGACAAGCCCGGCAAAACTTCTGAACATATTTCTAGATATCCTTATTAACTCATTCAAGAATAAGTGATAAATCGACGGTGCGTTTGAATGGACATCAGGATACCGAAACCTGTGAGAATAGTCACTAGAGAGGTACCGCCGTAGCTCACGAGCGGCAAGGGCACACCAACCACGGGTAACTGGCCGATGACCATGCCCATATTGACGAAAATGTAGATGAACAAGGTCAGTGTCAGGCTCGCGCCGAGCAGTCGCCCGAATGTGTCCTGGGCGTCGAGTGCGATACGTAATCCGCGCGCGAGAACCAGTGTGTAGGCGGCGAGCATGACGAGAACGCCAATGAAGCCGAATTCCTCGCAATACACCGCGAAAATAAAGTCCGTCGCGCGTTCGGGCAGAAACTCGAGATGCGACTGTGTGCCGTTCAGCCACCCCTTGCCGTTGATACCACCGGAGCCCACCGCGATCGTTGCCTGAATAATGTGATACCCGGCGCCGAGCGGATCCTGATGCGGATCGAACAGCGTGAGTATTCGCTGACGCTGGTAGTCATGGAGCATGTACCAGGCGAGCGGCGCCGCGCACAAACCGGCAGCGGCTGCGGACAGAATCCAGCGCCAGCGGACACCGGCGAAGAACAATGCGAACAGCCCTGCAGCCATCACCAGCAGGGACGTGCCGAGATCGGGTTGTTCGATGATCAACATGCCGGGAACGAGTACGAGCAACAGGGAGATAATCGTCGTTCTCAGGTTCGGCGGCAGCACCTTGTCGTACAGGAACCAGGCTACCGTCAACGGCACGGCGATCTTCATGATTTCCGAAGGCTGAAATTGAACCACGCCGAGATGCAGCCAGCGTTGCGCGCCCCGGCCCGTACCAAACAGAAATACCGCGACGAGTAGAATGATCCCGAGCGCGTAGAATGCCGGCGCCCAGCGAGCGAGACGGGTGGGACTGATCTGCGCCACCGTAACCATTGCGCCGATCCCGATCGCCATGCGGATGCCCTGACGCAGGACGACGTCGAGCGACTGATCGGCAGCGCTGTACAGTACGATCAGTCCGAGTGCGCAAACGATGATGACGCCGCCGAAGAGCTGCGGGTCAATGTGCGCGCGAAACAGCAGGCTGCGATCGTTAACCATTATCGGCGTCGGCCTCCACGGCGCCGGTCAGGAAATAATCAAGTATCCGTCGCGCTATTGGCGCCGCCGCGCCGCTGCCACTGCCGCCGTTTTCAACCACGACGGCGACGGCAATTTCGGGATTCTCAACCGGCGCGAACGTGATGAACAGCGCATGGTCGCGCAAGTGCTTCGGCGTCTCGTCGTTATCGGCAACCTCGTCCTGTGCAATCGTAAACAGCTGCGCGGTTCCGGTCTTGCCGGCAAAGCGGTAGCTTGCGCTTTCACCGACGCGCCGCGCAGTACCGCGTGGTCCATGCACGACGGCCACCATGCCGTCGATAATCGCATCCCAGAACTCCTGCTTGAGTACCGCCACCTCGGCGCGCTCGTGGAAACCCGTCTCACTGGCCTGCTGCGCCATCGGGTCCTCGATCTGACCGACTACGTGCGGTACGTAACGCCCGCCGCGATTCGCTATCGTTGCCGTCGCGTGTGCGAGCTGTAACGGTGAGGTAAGCATGAAACCCTGTCCAATGCCGGTTATCAGCGTTTCGCCGGGATACCACGGCAGGTTTCGCGCGCGCCGCTTCCAGGCGGAAGACGGCAACAGGCCGTCGGTTTCCCCCGGCAGGTCGATCCCCGTCGCCTTGCCCAAACCAAATTGCGACAGCATCGCGTGAATGCGATCGATGCCGAGATCGTGCGCGAGGCTGTAATAGTAGACGTCACATGATTGCGCGATCGAATCGCTCAGGTCGACATGGCCGTGTCCGCGCTTCAGCCAGTCACGGTAGCGGTGCTCATCACCGTCGAGCGAATACCAGCCCGGACACCAGGTACGATCATGCGCGGCGCGCTTACCGGCGTTCAGGCCCGCCAGCGCAACCATCGGTTTGACCGTCGAGCCCGGCGGATACTGGGCCTGTAAGGCGCGGTTGAACAGCGGCCGATCCGGCGAGTCCCGCAGGGCACTGTAACGCGCCCGACTGATGCCATTGACGAACTGATTCGGATCGAACGAGGGTTTCGACACGAACGCGAGCACCTCACCGGTGGCAGGTTCGATCGCGACAATTGCGCCGTTGTTGTCGCCGAGCGCATCAATCGCGAGTGACTGCAGTGCGGTATCCAGCGTCAGGTAGATGTCGTTGCCGGGCACCGGCGGCGTGCGATCGACAACCCGCAGCACGCGGCCCTGCGCATTAACCTCAACCTGTTGGTAACCGACGCGGCCATGGAGAATTCCTTCGCGTGCTTTCTCGACCCCGACTTTTCCGATATGCGTCGTGCCGCGGTAAGCCACGGGGTCAAGCTGCGTCAGCTCGTCCTCGCTGATGCGACTGACATAGCCAAGCACGTGGGCGAACTTGTCGGCAAACGGGTAATGACGCGCGAGACGCGCGGCGATAGCAAAGCCCGGAAAACGATGTCGGTTGACGGAAAACAGCGCTACTTCGTCTTCTTCGAGACCGCCTTTAACCACGACCGCATCGAAACGACGAGCGTGCGTCAATGCCTCGCGCGCGTCTTCGATTTCGCTGTCTTCCAGTTCGAACAGGGCTGCGATCCCCGCAAGCTGCTGATCGATGTCGTGGACGCGCTCGGGTACGACCTCGAGTGAAAAAGACGGGCGATTCTCGGCCAGAATTTGTCCGTCGCGGCTGTAGATGAGCCCCCGCGTCGGCGGGATCGCGACGAGCTTGAGACGGTTGTCCTGTGACAGGGTCGTGAAATGCCCGTGTTCGATGATCTGCAGATACGCGAGGCGCCCGACAATCGTGAGCATCAGCAAGACCATCAGTGCAATCGCGGCCCACACCCGGGCGGTGAAAATGCGCAGTTCACGGTTCGGATCTTTTAGCGTCGGGAGCTTTTGCATCTAGCTGCGCGAGCAAGCCCGGGACTCACCCGCAACGGTGACCGCCGGATTCATGCGGCGACAGTTTTGCGGCGAAAATCCCGCAGTACGATGAAAATCCAGGGCCACAGCACGGTGCTTGTGAAAGCAGCGAGTAAGTGTTCGTAACCGTACTTCAGAGAACCGAGAAGGTTATAGATCAGCAGCATCGACAGCGTGTAAAGGAAAATAAGCGAGCCGATGACGAGTGCCTGACGGAACAACGGATAAACCCGGATTTGTTGGTGATACAACACGACCACATACGCGATCGCAGCGAGACCGAGCGCGTGCTGACCGAGCAGGGAACCATTCATCACATCCAGCAACAGGCCCAGCGACCATGCGCTGAGCACCCCGATCCGCTGCGGCAAGGCCAGACACCAGTAAGCCAATACCAGCGCGACCCATGCCGGCCGCCACGCCACTGCCCAGTCAGGCAGCGGCAACGCCGTGAGGGTGAATGCAACGACGAAACTCGAGATGATTGCGAACGTGCCGCGCGGCGCAAGCATCAAGGCGGAGTGTCCCGGTTTACCGTGCTCACGGCGGCAGCGTCGAGCGGATCCCGCTCCGGCCACACGAGCAGAATCTCGCTGGCACGACTAACCTGGGCGCTCGGTGTGATGACGATATGCGCAAACGGTTCGCCGTGATCGATGCGGAACTCCGATACCTCACCTACCGGGTAGCCGGCGGGAAATCGATCGCCCAGCCCGGAAGTGACGACGAGGTCGCCAATCTTGATGTCGGCGCTTGTCGGTACGAAAGACAGGGTCATTTCATCGAGACCACCCGCGCCAACGCATATCGCGCGCAGCCCGGTGCGATTGATTTGTACCGGTACGGCGTGCGCGACATCCGTGACGAGCAGTGCGGTGGCGCTGAACGGCCCGGCCTGCACGATTTGGCCGAGCACCCCGTAAGCATCGACTACCGGCTGCCCGACGAACGCGCCCTGGCGTGTTCCCTTGTCGATCACGATCTGGCGCGCCGATGGCGAGGTCTCGATGGCGAGTACGTCGGCACCAACCACGGTTTCGCGAAAACCCGCGGATGAGTCGAGTAGTTCGCGAAGCCGCTGGTTCTCGTGCGTCAGCGCCGCGAATTTCTGGCTGCGGGCGCGCAGTGCACGGTTCTCGCTGCGCAGGCGTTCGTTCTCGGACGCGACGTGCTGGTGCGTGCTGAGCCGCTCGCTAAGGCGTCCAAATGCGCGGATCGGCGCGTTCACTGCGTACTGCACCGGGAATATCATCACGGACAAGCCTGAGCGGATCGCGGCGAGATGCTGGTGTCGGTGATCGATCGAAATCAGCAGGAACGAAAGAACGACACAGCTGATGAGCCTTGCGGTAGGGGATGACGCGTCAGTAAATAACGGTTTGATCGGTAGTCCCCCGGCGATTCGACCAGCTATTCCAACGCCAGAATATCGGCCCCATGTTCTTCGATCATTTCGAGAACACGTCCGCCACCACGGGCGACGCAGGTTAGCGGGTCCTCGGCAACGATGACCGGGAGGCCGGTTTCCTCGACCAGCAAGCGGTCGAGGTCTTTCAACAAGGCGCCACCGCCGGTGAGCACCATGCCCCTGTCCGCAACATCGGAGCCAAGCTCGGGCGGGGTTTTCTCGAGCGCGGTTTTCACCGCTTCGACGATCCCGGCGAGCGGTTCCTGCAGCGCTTCGAGGATTTCGTTGCTGTTGAGGGTGAACGAACGCGGCAGGCCCTCGGCGAGGTTGCGGCCCTTGATCTCGATCTCGCGCACTTCGCTGCCAGGATACGCACAGCCAATCTCGTGCTTGATGCGTTCCGCCGTCGCGTCGCCGATCAGGCTGCCGTAATTTCGCCGCACGTAGTTAATGATGGCGTCATCGAAACGGTCGCCGCCGATACGCACGGAATCCGAATAGACGATGCCGTTCAGTGAAATGATCGCAACCTCGGTGGTGCCGCCACCGATGTCGAGCACCATTGAGCCGCTTGCGTCGCTTACCGGCATGCCGGCCCCGATCGCCGCGGACATGGGTTCCTCGATCAGGAATACTTCGCGTGCGCCGGCACCGGCGGCGGATTCGCGAATGGCGCGGCGTTCCACCTGGGTCGAACCGCAAGGCACGCACACGAGGACGCGCGGGCTGGGCTTGAACATCTGGTCGCCGTGAGCCTTGCGAATAAAATGCTGAAGCATTTTTTCGGTCACCGTGAAATCAGCGATGACGCCGTCCTTCAATGGCCGGATGGCGTCTATGTGGCCGGGGGTACGGCCGAGCATGCGTTTTGCTTCCGCACCAACGGCGGCGATGGCTTTCGGGTTGCTCGCGTCGCGCCCGCGACGAATGGCAACGACCGAGGGCTCGTTAAGTACGATGCCTTTTCCGCGCGCGTAAATCAGGGTGTTCGCGGTGCCGAGATCGATCGACAGGTCGTTGGAGAATACACCCCTGAGCATTTTGAACATTCAGTATGGTCCTCAGCTTCGATGATCGCTTGTAGCTGCCGGTTTTCCGGCTTTTCCGCCGCGGTCGGCGTCAGCAGATCGTAGGTCTTCATGGTACACTTCGAGCGCGGTTTGGGAATGAATATCGGTGCGCCTCATGCTCGATGTGCGGCCGCGATCATCTCGGGTGTCAGTAACGAATTACGCGTCGTAATTTAACAGTGCGTGTTCATTTCAGCAAGCGAGCCAGGTCTGAGATTCTCTTTCCATTTCAATAAAATAACGGACCCGAATTCGTGATAAGCAACGACGAAGTGAAAGCGATCGCCAGGCTCGCCAGAATCGATATCGATGACGAACACGTGGCGAACTTTGCCCACGACTTAACCCGCATTATCGACTTCATCGCCCAGATGGACGCCGTCGACACAAGCGCCGTCGAGCCGCTTGCGCACCCACTCGAAGTGACCGCGCAAACGCGGCCCGATGACGTCCTTGAGACCGACCAGCGCGAGCGCTTCCTCTCCGCAGCCCCGCGAACGGAAGCGGGACTCTACCTCGTGCCGAAAGTGATTGATTAGGAACCATCGGATGTCTTCGTTCCCCGATAGCGCCGCCGGTATCGCGGCCGGCCTTGCCGCCCGCGAATTTTCCAGCGTCGAAGTGACGCAAGCCTTCCTCGATCGCATAGACAGCCTCGATTCGGCCTACAACAGCTACATTACAGTGACGCACGCAAGCGCCCTCGAACAGGCGGCCGCCGCGGATGCCGCGATCGCCGCGGGTACGGCCGGATCCATGACCGGTGTGCCGTATGCCCACAAGGATATTTTCTGCACCGCGGGGACGAAAACGACCTGTGGCTCACGCATGCTCGATAATTTTATCGCGCCGTACGACGCCACCGTGTCCGCCCGGCTGAATGCCGCGGGTATGGTCATGCTCGGCAAGACGAACATGGACGAATTTGCGATGGGTTCGTCGAACGAGACGAGCTACTACGGGCCGACTATCAACCCGTGGCGCGAAAACACGGTACCGGGCGGCTCATCCGGAGGCGCTGCTGCAGCCGTTGCGGCGCGCCTGGCGCCGTGCGCAACAGCAACGGACACCGGGGGCTCGATCAGACAGCCGGCGGCATTGTGCGGGATCTCGGGGCTGAAACCGACGTACGGTCGGGTGTCCCGTTACGGCATGATTGCGTTCGCGTCCAGTCTCGACCAGGGCGGCCCCATGGGCGTGAGCGCGCACGACCTGGCGTTGCTGCTGAACGTAATGGCGGCACCTGACCCGCGCGATTCAACGTCGGTGGCAAGGCCGGAGGAGGATTTCACGGCTCAGCTCGACAGCCCCATCGCCGGGCGTAAGTTCGGGATTCCAAAGCAGTTCGTCGGTTCCGGCCTCGACCCCGCCATCGCCGCCTGCCTCGAACAGGCGCGGACGGTATTCGAAAGCCGCGGCGCGCAATTCATCGAACTCGATATGCCGCGCCTCGATCTGTCGATACCCGCCTATTACGTGATTTCATCAGCGGAATGTTCTTCAAACCTGTCGCGCTACGATGGCGTGCGCTTCGGACACCGATGCGCGGAGCCCTCGGACCTCGACGACCTCTACTGCCGCTCGCGCGGCGAAGGATTCGGGCTCGAGACGAAACGGCGCATCCTCGTGGGTACGTATGCGCTGTCGTCAGGCTATTACGATGCGTACTATCGCAAAGCGCAACAAATCCGCCGCCTCATCCGCGACGAGTTTCAATCCGCACTCGCCGATGTTGATTACCTGTTCGGTCCCACCTCGCCGACGACGGCTTTCCCGCTGGGGCACAAAGCCGCCGATCCCGTGTCGATGTACCTCTCGGATATCTACACGACAGCGGTCAATCTCGCCGGCCTGCCGGCGGCTTCGATCCCGGCCGGTTTCATCGACGGCCTGCCGGTAGGCCTGCAACTGATCGGCAATTACTTTGACGAAGCCGGTGTGCTCGCCGCCGCACACCAGTTTCAAGCCGCAACGGATTGGCACGTCCAGCTCCCGCCGCGGCCGTCCACGGAGAAATAACCATGGATTTCGAACCGGTCATTGGTCTCGAAATACACGCGCAGCTGGCGACGAAGAGCAAGATATTCTCGTCCGCGTCGACGAATTATGGTGCGGCCCCGAATACGCAAGCGTGCGCGGTCGACCTTGGCCTGCCCGGCGTACTGCCGGTGCTCAACGCGCGAGTCGTCGAGCTCGCAGTGCTGTTCGGGCTTGCCGTTGGTGCGGAAATTTCCCGTAACTCCGTGTTCGCGCGCAAGAATTACTTTTACCCGGACTTGCCCAAGGGGTATCAAATCAGTCAGTACGAGGACCCTATTGTCGCTGGCGGCACACTCGAAATTCGGCTCCCGGACGGAACCACGAAGACGATCGCGCTGACCCGTGCACACCTCGAAGAAGACGCGGGCAAATCCATCCACGACCAGTTTCCCGACGCTACGGGTATCGATCTGAATCGCGCCGGTACGCCACTGCTGGAAATCGTTTCGGAGCCGCAAATGTTCTCGCCGGCCGAAGCCGTCGCCTACATGCGCACGATGCACACGCTTGTACGTTATCTCGGGATCTGCGACGGCAATATGCAGGAAGGTTCCTTTCGTTGCGATGCAAACGTATCCGTTCGTCCACGTGGTGCTACGGAAATGGGCACACGCACTGAAATCAAGAATCTGAACTCGTTTCGCTTCGTTGAGCGTGCGATCGAATTCGAGATCGAACGGCAGATTGATGTCATTGAAGCTGGGGGCAGCATCGTCCAGGAAACACGCCTGTACGACCCGGACAGGGATGAGACCCGCTCGATGCGAGGCAAGGAAGATGCGCACGACTACCGCTATTTTCCCGATCCGGATTTGCTGCCGATCAGAATCTCCGAGACCACAATCGAGGACATCGGGGCGCGCTTGCCGGAACTCCCGGGAGCAAAACGCAATCGGTTTATCGAAACTTATGCGCTGAGTCCGGAAGATGCGGACGCCCTGTCTCACGAACGCGCTACGGCTGACTACTACGAGCGTGTAGTGGCCGCGGCGGGCGATGCGAAACTCGCCGCGAACTGGGTTACGGGTGAATTGTTCGGCGCCCTGAATCGGTCGAACCTCGACCTCGCGACGTCGCCAGTCGCGGCCGAATCGTTGGGTCGCCTGCTTGCCCGCATCAAGGATGCGACGGTTTCCGGCAAGATCGCGAAACAGATATTCGAAACGATGTGGGAAACGGGGCGGGAAGCTGATGACATAATCGATGCCGAAGGCCTCCGCCAGGTTACCGACGATGCCGCGATTGAACCACTGGTTGATCAGGTATTAAGCGATAACCCGGAGCAAATCGCGCAGTTCAAGGCGGGCAAGGACAAGGTGTTTGGATTCTTCGTCGGCCAGGTGATGAAACTCTCGAAAGGGAAAGCGAACCCGGCGCAAGTCAATGAGCTGCTGCGGCGCAAACTGACCGATTCCTGAGGCGCACAGTGGTGCAAAAAAAAACCGGGCGCAGGATTGGCCCGGTTTTTTTGTCTGTCGCTATTGTGTCTCAGCGATAGGGTCTTACTCGTCGTCGTCCTCAGGGATTGGCCGATCGACGAGTTCGACAATCGCCATCGGCGCGCTGTCGCCCGGCCGGAAACCGTTCTTCAGTATGCGCATATATCCGCCCGGACGGTCCTGATAACGCGGGCCGATTTCCGAAAACAGCTTGTTCACGGCCCCGGCGTCGCGCAAGCGCGAAAACGCAAGCCGGCGTTTCGCGACTGAATCCGATTTCGCGAGCGTTATCAGCGGCTCAGCCGTGCGGCGGAGTTCTTTCGCTTTCGGTACGGTCGTGCGGATCAGCTCGTGCTCGAACAGCGACACCGCCATATTGCGGAACATTGCCTTGCGGTGCGAGCTGTTGCGGTTGAGTTGTCTTCCGCTTTGTTTATGTCTCATTGCAGTACAACCTTAAGCCTTATAGCGAAACTTTGTCCGCGTCATACAAACCGGAGGGTGGCCAGTTTTCGAGGCGCATACCCAACGACAGTCCTCGTGCAGCGAGCACGTCCTTGATTTCCGTCAACGACTTCTTGCCGAGGTTAGGGGTCTTCAGCAATTCCACTTCGGTGCGCTGAATCAGATCACCGATGTAATAAATGCTTTCGGCCTTGAGGCAATTTGCCGACCGTACGGTCAGTTCGAGGTCGTCGATCGAACGCAGCAGGATCGGATCGATTTCCGCTTCAGGCGCGCGTTCCGGCTCGGCCTGCTCTTCGCTGCTCAGATCGACGAACACCGCCAACTGACTGCGCAGGATGCCGGCCGCGTCGCGCACCGCACGCTCGGGGTCGATCGTACCGTTCGTTTCAATCGTAATGATCAGCTTGTCGAGGTCGGTTTGCTGTTCGACACGAGCGCTCTGAACTTCGTAAGCAACCCGGCGTACGGGACTGAACGAAGCATCGAGCTTGAGTCGGCCGATCGCCTGGTCGGCATCGTCGGCAACCTCACGAGTCGTCGCCGGCTGGTAACCACGGCCGCGCGCAACCTTTAAAGTCATGTTCAGCTCGCCATTCTCGCTCAAGCTCGCGATGTGATGCGTCGGGTCGACGATTTCCACATCGTGATCCAGCACGATATCCCCGGCGAGAACCACGCCCGGGCCACGTTTATTCAACGTCAGCGTCGCTTCTTCACGCGCATGCATGTTGATCGCGAGACCCTTCAGATTGAGGAGGATATCGGTAACGTCCTCCTGAACACCTTCGATCGTCGTATATTCATGCAACACGTTTTCGATTTCGGCCTCTACGACCGCGCTGCCCGTCATCGACGACAGCAAGACCCGACGTAGCGCATTTCCCAACGTGTGGCCGAAACCGCGGTTCAGCGGTTCGAGCGTAATTTTCGCGGTTTTTGCATTAACCGGACTTACTTCGACGATGTTCGGCTTCAACATTTCACTTGCTGCTGATGCCATTGGACATTCTCCTTTAGTGGCCCTACTTGGAGTACAACTCTACGACTAGGGACTCGTTGATATCTGCTGGTAAATCTGAACGTTCTGGTGTCGCCTTGAACAGGCCTTCCATCTTTTTCGAGTCGACCTCAAGCCACTCCGGTAAGCCGAGCTGCTCTGCTATCGCGAGCGAATCGGCGATACGTACCTGCTTGCGCGCCTTTTCCCGAATCGAAACTACATCTTTCGGATTTACCTGGTAAGACGGAATATTCACCGACTGCCCGTTAACCAGGATTGCCTTGTGGCTGACGAGCTGGCGCGCTTCCGAGCGCGTGCTGCCAAATCCCATGCGATAGACGACGTTGTCGAGTCGCTGTTCCAGGAGCTGCAGCAGAATCTCGCCCGTAGCACCTTTGCGTTTTGCCGCTTCTTTGTAGTAGTTGCGAAACTGGCGTTCGAGCACACCGTACATGTAGCGCAGCTTCTGCTTTTCTCTGAGCTGCAACGCGTAGTCCGATTGTCGGCGGCCACGGCTGTCACCGTGCTGGCCCGGCGGCTTCTCGAGCTGACATTTCGACTCGATCGGTCGTGCGCGGCTCTTCAGGAACAGGTCGACGCCCTGGCGTCGGCTGAGCTTACATTTCGGTCCAATATATCGTGCCATGTTAGTTCCTCGCCCTTATACGCGGCGTTTCTTCGGCGGCCGGCAACCGTTGTGCGGAATCGGCGTTACGTCGGTAATATTCGTGATCTTGAACCCGGCGGCATTGAGCGCGCGAACAGCGGATTCGCGGCCTGGTCCCGGGCCTTTGACAAAAACATCAAGATTCTGCGTGCCAAAGTCATCCATCACTGAGGACAGTCTTTCCGCCGCCACCTGAGCTGCAAACGGCGTACTCTTACGCGATCCGCGGAAGCCGCTGCCACCGGCCGTTGCCCAACCTAATGTGTTGCCCTGACGGTCGGTTATCGTAATGATGGTGTTGTTGAACGAGGCATGGATGTGCGCCACCCCGTCGATGATGGTCTTTTTAACGCGCTTCTTCGTTCGAGTCGTTGATGTTGCCATAGCGGGTTCCGAGCCTATTTCTTGATCATGCGCCGCGGGCCTTTACGGGTCCGGGCGTTCGTCTGCGTCTGTTGACCGCGCACCGGCAATCCACGCCGGTGTCGGATGCCGCGGTAACAACCGAGATCCATCAGACGTTTGATGTTCATTGATACTTCGCGGCGCAAATCACCTTCTACGGTGTGGCGCGATACAGCGCCGCGGAGCGATTCGAGTTGTTCTTCCGTCAGGTCCTTGACCATGACGTGCTCGGTTACGTTCGTTTCCGCGCAAATTTTCCGCGCCAGCGTGCTGCCGATGCCGTAGATTTGCTGTAATGCGATGACCGCGTGTTTACGATCCGGAATATTGACCCCAGCTACACGAGCCATGTTAGCTCTCCCGTACGAACAGGGATTCCGCGATTCGGGCAGCACCCGATAACCGCCGGTTACCTGCTTTATTTAAAACCATGCCCGGCCGCATAGCGGATACCCGCGCAGTCGATCGAACCAGATGTATGATCATGCGCTTCCGCTCAGCCCTGACGTTGCTTGTGGCGCGGATCTTTGCAGATGATGCGGACGACGCCCTTGCGTTTGATTACGCGGCAATTGCGGCAAAGCCGCTTTACTGATGCTCGAATTTTCACTATCCAAATCCCGTATTTTTGTTGGCGCGGTTAGCGCCGACCGTACCCTTTCAGGTTCGCCTTCTTCATCAAGCCTTCATACTGGTGCGACATCAAATGTGCCTGCACCTGCGACATAAAATCCATCACGACTACGACAATGATCAGCAACGACGTACCACCGAAATAGAACGGCACGTTGAAACGCAGGATCAAGAATTCCGGCAACAAGCACACAGAGGTAATGTAGATTGCGCCGGCTACGGTCAGCCGGGTCATCACGCCATCGATGTATCGCGCGGTTTGTTCGCCTGGGCGGATGCCCGGAATGAACGCGCCGGATTTCTTCAGATTGTCCGCGGTTTCTTTCGGATTAAAGACGAGCGCGGTGTAGAAAAAGCAAAAGAAAATGATCGCGGCCGCATAGAACATGACATACAGCGGCTGACCCGGCGATAGCGTGCTCGCGAGGTCGCGCATCCAGCCCATACCTTCCATATTGCCGAACCAGCCGCCGATGGTTGCCGGGAACAGGATAATGCTCGAAGCGAAAATCGGCGGTATTACCCCTGACATGTTGAGTTTCAGCGGCAGGTGGCTCGACTGCCCGGAAAACTGGTTTCGTTGCTTCGCGTAGTTAACCGTAATCCGTCGTTGGCCGCGCTCGACGAAAACGACGAATGCGGTGACAAGTATCGCGAGCGCGAACAGAGCCAATACCATGATAATCGACAGTTCGCCCGTACGCGAAAGTTCCAGGGTGCCGCCGATGGCCGATGGTAAACCGGCAACGATGCCGGCGAAGATAATCATCGAAATACCGTTCCCGATACCCCGCTCAGTAACCTGTTCGCCAAGCCACATGAGAAACAGGGTTCCGGTTACGAGTGTCGTGACACAGGTGATTCGGAACGCGAGACCCGGATCGATCACGAGTTGCATGCCGGCCGCAGACTGGCCTTCGAGCATGATCGCAACCCCGAGTGACTGGAACAACGCGAGCGCCACCGTACCGTAGCGCGTGTACTGAGTGATCTTCCGGCGCCCGGATTCACCTTCTTTCTTCAGTTGTTCGAGTTTCGGGTGCACGACCGACAGCAGCTGCATAATAATCGAAGCGGAAATGTACGGCATGATCCCCAGTGCGACGACGGAAAACCGTTCCAGTGCTCCACCCGAAAACATATTGAACATATCGAGAATCGTGCCGCGCTGTTGGTCGAACAGCGACACGAGTGCGCTCGGATTAATCCCCGGTACCGGGATATGCGTACAGATCCGGAATACGATGAGCGCACCGATCAGAAACAGGATCCGCTGCCGTAGCTCCGTGAGCTTGCCAAGGCCGCCCACGCCACCAGGAATATTTCGCTTCGCCGTTGCCATGACTAGTCTTCGACTTTGCCTCCGGCGGCTTCGATAGCGGCACGAGCGCCCTTCGTCATCCGCAGGCCTTTCGTTGTCACGGCCTTCTCGATCTTGCCGGACAGAATTACTTTGACTGTTTTGACGTCGCTGCGTACGAGTCCGCTGGCTTTCAGTGCATCAAGGTCGATCACATCGGCGGCGACGGCAGCAAGTTCGTGCAACCGTATTTCGTCGCAGAATACGCCAACGCGCGACTTGAACCCGCCCTTCGGCAAGCGGCGTTGCAGCGGCATCTGCCCGCCTTCAAAGCCAACCTTATGGTAGCCGCCGGAACGTGATTTCTGGCCTTTGTGGCCGCGTCCCGCGGTCTTGCCGAGACCAGAGCCAATTCCGCGGCCAACACGTTTGCGTGGTTTGCGGGCGCCGGCGCCAGGCTTAATCGTATTCAGGTACATCACGCTTCCTCGACATTGAGCATATAGGACACTTTGTTAATCATGCCCCGGTTCTCGACGGTGTCGTCGACTTCAATGGTCTGCCAGATTCTCCGCAGGCCAAGTCCCGACACGCACGCCTTGTGCGATTTCAGGCGACCGTGCAGGCCGCGCGTCAGTGTCAGCTTGATTTTTCCAGCCATGAAACTATCCCCGGATTTCGGCGACCGTCTTGCCGCGCTTCGCCGCCATCTCTTCTGGCGCCGACATGTTTTTCAGGCCATTAATCGTGGCGCGTACGACGTTGACGGGATTCGTTGTGCCAATGCACTTTGCCAGTACGTTATGTACGCCCACCACTTCGAATACCGCGCGCATCGGTCCGCCGGCGATGATGCCCGTGCCTTGCGATGCGGGTTGCATGTATACCTTCGCGGCACCGTGCTCACCAACAACCGCGTATTGCAGCGTGTCTTCGTCGAGGGAGATCGTCTCCATATTGCGGCGGGCATTTTCCATCGCTTTCTGGATTGCGGCCGGCACCTCACGCGCCTTGCCGCGCCCAAGACCGACTTTGCCAGCGCCATCGCCCACCACCGTTAGCGCGGTGAAGCCGAAGATTCGCCCGCCTTTCACCACTTTCGCGACGCGATTGACAGCCACGAGTTTTTCGAACATGCCTTCCTGGCTTTGCTGCGTACCTGATCCGAATGCCATGGTCTGACTCCTAGAATTTTAGGCCGTTCTCGCGAGCGGCATCGGCCAATGCTTTTACGCGACCGTGATATTTGAAGCCCCCGCGATCGAAAGCCACTACCTCTACGCCGGCTGCTTTCGCACGCTCAGCAACTGCCTTGCCAACAAGCGCGGCTGCTTCGACGTTGCCGCCGGATTTGATCGATGCGCGCAAATCCTTGTCGAGTGTTGACGCACTCGCGAGTACCGTACCGCCGTCGGGTGAAATGACCTGGGCGTAGATATGCCGTGGTGTCCGGTTCACGCACAAACGCGTAGCCCGGAGAAACTTGATGTGACTGCGGGTTTTTCGCGCCCGCCGAAGCCTGCTCAGCTTTTTGTTCATTGCTATTAACTCTTCTTGGCTTCTTTACGAACGATAACTTCGTCCGAATACTTGACGCCCTTGCCCTTGTACGGTTCCGGTTTACGGAAAGCGCGAATATTCGCCGCCACCTGGCCGACCCGCTGTTTGTCGATCCCTTTAACAACGACTTCCGTCTGCGTCGGTGCTTCGATCGTTACGTCGTCCGGGATATCAAAATCAATGGGGTGCGAGTGGCCCAGCGACAGGTTGAGTTTCTTGCCGCTGATTTGCGCCCGATACCCTACCCCGACAATCGTGAGTCGGCGTTCGAATCCTTCGGAAACACCCTGCACCATGTTCTGCAACAGTGCTCGTGATGTACCCGAAAGCGCTCGCGCGGGTTTTGTCTCGTTCCGCGCTTTAACCTTGAGTTCACCATCTTCGAGTACAACGCCGACGAGTTCATGAATTTCCCGATCGAGCGTGCCGTTCTTCCCCTTCACAGTTACGTTCTGGCCGTTGATTTGTACTTCAACGGCGCTTGGAACTGTAATCGGTGCGTTCGCGATACGTGACATCGTTGCGTCCTTAAGTTAGTACACCGAACAGAGCACTTCGCCACCGATTCCCTGGGCGCGTGCTTCACGGTCGGTCATAAGACCTTTCGAAGTCGAGACAATCGCTATTCCGAGGCCGCCGACAACGGTCGGGAGATCGTCTTTACCACGATAAATGCGTAAACCGGGGCGGCTCGAACGTTTGATATTTTCGATAACCGGTTTTCCTTGGTAGTACTTCAGGTCGATTTCCAATTGCGGGTGTCCTTCCCCTTCGAGCGTACGGAATTCGCCGATGTAACCTTCATCCTTCAAAACCTGCGCGACCGCGGCTTTAAGTTTCGACGCCGGCATGGAAACGACTTTCCGATCCCGCGCCTGGGCGTTGCGGATTCGCGTAAACATATCGGCGATCGGGTCTTGCATTGTCATATCGTTGTCTCTCTTTTCTCGCGTACCGGTGCGATAGCGTTACCAGCTTGCCTTGACCAGGCCGGGCACGTGCCCTTCCATCGCCAGCCGGCGCAATTCGTTACGGGCCAGACCAAATTTTCGGTAGTAGCCGTGCGGCCGTCCCGTGAGTCTGCAGCGGTTTCGGCCGCGCGACGGGCTGGAATCGCGGGGCAGCTTTTGCAGTTTGATCCGGGCTGCGTCGCGTTCCTCCATCGAGAGGTCCTGATCGGTGATGGCGGCTTTCAGCGCCTTACGCTTCGCAGCGTAACGTTGTGCCAGTAAGGCCCGCTTCTTCTCGCGGTTGATCATTGATTTCTTTGCCATTGATAGCGCCCTATGTTCTCAGAGGGAAGTTGAACGCCTGCAGCAAGGCACGGCCTTCGTCGTCGTTTTTCGCGCTCGTCGTGATGCAGATATCAAGCCCGCGAATCTGATCGATTTTGTCGTAGTCGATCTCCGGAAAGATAATCTGCTCGCGAACGCCGAACGTGTAGTTACCGCGGCCGTCAAACGCTCGGTTACTGAAACCCCGAAAGTCCCGAATACGCGGAATCGCGACATTGATCAGCCGGTCGAGAAACTCGTACATACGATCACGACGCAGCGTAACTTTGGCGCCAATAGGCCAGCCGTCGCGGATTTTGAAGCCTGCGATCGATTTTCGCGCCAGACAGACAACGGGTTTCTGCCCCGAAATCATTTCAAGATCGCCGAGCGCATGCTCCATGATCTTCTTGTCGGACGTCGCTTCTCCAAGCCCCATGTTTAACGTGACTTTCGTGATCCGCGGGACTTCCATCGCAGACTTCAGGCCAAGCTGCTCTTTCAGCTTCGGCGCCATAGTCTCGCGATACTCAGATTCCAATCTTGCCATCGTCATTCTCGCGACAACTAAATGTCGACAACCTCGTTATTCGATTTGAAGAACCGGACTTTACGGTCGTCTTCAAGAGTTTTAATCCCGACCCGATCAGGCTTTTGCGTTACCGGGTTGTACAACGCGACATTGGACGCATGAATCGAGGCTTCTTTCTCGATGATGCCGCCCGGCGCTCCGGCCTGAGGATTCGGTTTTGTGTGCCGCTTCACCATGTGCACGCCTTCGACGATAACGCGATCGTTATCCAGGACCCGCAGCACGTTGCCACGTTTGCCCTTGTCACGACCGGCGAGGATATAAACCTCGTCGCCTTTTTTGATTTTCTTCATCTCTAATACCCTGGGTCAGAGCACTTCCGGTGCAAGCGAAACAATTCGCATAAAACGATCACCGCGCAGCTCACGGGTTACGGGGCCGAATATACGGGTGCCGACCGGCTGTAACTGCTTATCGAGCAGCACTGCCGCGTTGCCGTCGAAGCGAATCAAAGACCCATCGGGCCGACGCACACCTTTGCGGGTGCGCACGATTACGGCGTCGAAAACTTCGCCTTTGCGCACTTTGCCGCGCGGGATTGCTTCCTTGACGGTGACTTTGATCACGTCGCCGATGTTTGCATAACGACGACGTGAACCACCCAGCACCTTGATACACATGAGACGACGCGCGCCACTGTTATCTGCTGCATCCAGCATCGATTGCATTTGTATCATTGTCGCGCTCTCCGACTTCGACTTCTGTTAATTAAATCTGCGGTGCGCGTTGCAGGATCTGCTGCAGGCGCCAGGATTTGCGTTTCGAAAGCGGACGACATTCTTCGATCGCGACGGTATCGCCCTCATTGCAGTCGTTGCCCTCGTCGTGCGCAAGAAATTTCGTCGAACGACGGATGTATTTCTTGTACAACGGGTGCTGGACCTGTCGTTCCACGAGCACTGCAATCGTCTTTTCCATTCGATTGCTGACGACTTCGCCGATCAGCGTTCGGGCCGAGGCTTCTTTCTCACTCATGCTGCGTCACCTAATTTTTTCTCGCCCAAAACGAGTTTGATCCGCGCGATATCCCGACGAACTTCTCCGAACTGGTTAGAACGCGGTGGCTGCCCGGATCCCGCCTGCATGCGCAGGTTGAACTGCTCTTTCCGCTTCTCTATCAGCAGGTCGTTTAACTCCTGCATGGACTTCTCACGTAGTTCTTTCGCTTTCATCACATCAATTTCCGGCTGGCGAATGCAGTCCTGACAGGCAGCTTTGCGCCCGCCAGACGGAATGCTTCGCGTGCGAGTTCTTCATCCACACCTTCCATCTCGTAGAGCACGGTGCCCGGCTTGACCTGGGCGACCCAGTACTCGACATTTCCCTTGCCCTTGCCCTGACGTACTTCAAGCGGTTTTTTCGTGATTGGCTTGTCCGGAAACACCCGGATCCAGACCTTCGCACCGCGTTTCACATGACGGGTGATCGCGCGTCGAGCTGCTTCGATCTGGCGGGCAGTAACGCGCCCTCGCGTAGTGGCCTTCAAACCAAACTCACCGAAGCTTATCTTGGAGCCGCGCAGGGCAAGCCCGCGGTTGCGCCCCTTTTGCTGCTTTCGAAATTTTGTATTTTTGGGCTGTAGCACGTCTTAACTCCCTGCTGCCGCTGCTTCCGTCGGCTCTTCTTTGGGTTCTTCGACACGCTGGATTATCTCGCCTTTGAAAATCCAGACCTTCACACCGATAACGCCGTATGTCGTGTTTGCTTCGGCAAGGCCGTAATCGATGTCCGCCCGCAGCGTGTGCAGCGGTACGCGGCCTTCCCGATACCATTCCGAGCGCGCGATCTCTGCCCCGTTAAGACGGCCGGCGACGTTGATCTTGATGCCCTGCGCGCCGAGTCGCATTGAGTTTGACACGGCGCGTTTCATCGCACGCCGGAACATGATGCGGCGCTCGAGCTGCTGCGCCACAGATTCAGCAACGAGGTATGCATCGAGTTCGGGCTTGCGGATTTCTTCAACGCTGATGTGCGCGGGAATCCCCATCAGTTTCGAAACCTGTTTGCGCAGCGCTTCGATGTCCTCACCTTTCTTGCCGATCACGATGCCGGGACGGGCGGTGTGGACGACGATCCGGGCGTTGTGCGCAGGACGTTCAATCTGGATTCGACTCACGGATGCATGCGCAAGCTTCTTGCGCAGGAATTCCCGGATCTCAAGATCGGCATTCAGGTAGTTCGCGTAGTTTTTCGTATCCGCGTACCACGTTGACGTCCAGTCCTTGACGATACCGAGCCGAAAACCATATGGGTGTACTTTTTGTCCCATTACTATTGCCCCGTTTCCGCGACGGCCACGGTAACGTGACTCATGCGTTTGAAAATTTTGTTCGCGCGCCCACGTGCGCGAGGACGCCATCGTTTCATGGTCGGACCTTCATCTACCATGATTTGACTGACCGTCAGTTCGTCCACATCTGCAGCGTCATTGTGTTCGGCGTTCGCAATGGCAGACTCGAGCACCTTCTTGATGATCTTTGCAGCTTTCTTATTGCTGAACGTCAGGATGTTCAGCGCATTGTCGACCGGCAAACCGCGGATCTGATCGGCAACGAGACGCATCTTCTGTGCAGAGATGCGTGTATTTTTGAGTTTCGCGACCGTAGCCATCGGAATTCTCCGTTACTTCGCTTTGCGATCCGCGGCATGACCGCGGAACGTACGCGTCGGCGCAAATTCGCCGAGTTTGTGTCCGACCATGTTTTCGCTCACATACACGGGCATGTGCTGGCGACCGTTGTGCACGGCGATAGTCAATCCGACCATATCGGGCACAATCATGGAGCGCCGAGACCAGGTCTTGATTGGACGTTTATCGTTGTTCGCTCGTGACGCATCCACCTTTTGCTGCAGATGGTGATCGACGAACGGGCCTTTTTTAATTGAACGAGGCATAAATACTCAGCTCCGCAATCAGCGTTTATTGCGTCGGCGAACGATCGACTTGTTCGTTCGCTTGTTGGACCGTGTCTTGTGGCCTTTTGTCGGCTGGCCCCAAGGGCTGACCGGATGGCGGCCACCGGATGTGCGACCTTCGCCACCACCGTGCGGGTGATCGACCGGGTTCATGGCGACGCCGCGCACCGTCGGGCGCACGCCACGCCAGCGCTGAGCGCCGGCTTTACCCAATGAACGCAGTGAATGCTCGGAGTTACCGACTTCGCCGATTGTGGCGCGACATTGGATCGGTACTTTGCGCATTTCGCCGGAACGCAGCCGCAACGTCGCCGTAGCACCCTCGCGCGCGACATACTGGATGCCTGCACCGGCACTGCGGCCCAGCTGCGCCCCTTTCTCCGGCTGCAGCTCAACGCAATGGACGATCGAGCCCACCGGAATATTTCGCAACGGCAGACAGTTACCAACCGCAATCGGTGCGTCCACACCCGAACGGACGGGCATTCCCGCTTGCAGACCTTTCGGTGCAATGATGTAGCGCCGTTCGCCGTCGGCGTACAGCAGCAGGGCAATGTGCGCGGAGCGGTTCGGGTCGTATTCCAGACGTTCAACGGTCGCCGGGATGTTGTCCTTGCGTCGTTTGAAATCGATCACTCGATAATGCTGTTTATGACCGCCGCCACGGTGGCGTACCGTAATGCGGCCCGCGTTATTACGCCCCGATGAGCGTTTTTTTGTTTCCAGCAACGGGGCATACGGTTCGCCCTTATGCAATTCCGGCGTCACAACGCGTACGGCGCTGCGACGGCCCGGCGATGTCGGATTAGATTTAATCAGTGCCATTGTCAGTTACGTCCTGTCCGTCATTCGCCCGCGAGGAAGTCGATATCGAATCCCGGTTGCAGTTTTACGTAGGCTTTTTTCCAGCCGTTACGCACACCGGCAGTGCCGCGAAAGTGGCGGGTTTTAGCGGGCACGTTCGAAACCGTGACGTTCTCCACTTTCACGCTGAACAACTCTTCAACCGCGGCCTTGATTTCCGGTTTCGATGCGTCGGGCAGCACCCGGAACACGTACTGCCGGTTAATGTCTGCGGCGCGCGCCGCTTTTTCCGAGATCTTGGGTTCAACCAGGATCTGCATCATGCGTTCGCGGTTCATTTCAACAGCTCCTCGATCCGGGCCAGTGCATCTTTGGAAACCACGACTTTCTCGTAAGCGAGGAGCATCGCGGGATCGATAGTCGCCGCATCAATGAGTCCCACCCAGTGCAGATTTCGCGCCGAGAGGTAAAGGTTCTCGGTGACGTCCTCGGCAATGATCAGAACGTCCTTAATGGCGAAGCTCTGCAGTGAAGCAACGAGACTCTTCGTCCGTGGCTCGCCCATTTCGCAGGAATCGACTACAACGATGCGGTCTTGTCTCACGAGTTCGGAGAAAATCGAGCGCATCGCGCTGCGGTACATTTTGCGATTAACCTTCTGGCTGTAATCGCGCGGTTTCGCCGCGAACGTGACACCGCCCCCGCGCCAAATCGGACTGCGAATTGTGCCGGCACGCGCGCGGCCGAGGCCTTTCTGACGGAACGGCTTGGCGCCACCACCACGGACGGCCGAGCGGCTCTTGGTGCCCTTCGTTCCCCGGCGTCCGCCAGCGAAATAAGCTGTCACGACCTGGTGAATCAACGGCTCGTTGTAATCCCGGGCAAATACGTCGTCAGACAACGCAACGTTACCCGCGGTTTCGCCGTTGGCGAATGAATGAACCTGCAATTCCATAGCTGCCTAGTTCCCGCGCGCCTTGATTGAAGGTTTGATCATCAGGTCGCCGCCCTTCGCGCCTGGCACGGCACCCTTGATCATGATGAGATTGCGTTCAGTGTCGACGCGCACTACCTCGAGGCCCTGGATCGTGCGTTGCACGTTGCCCATATGGCCCGACATACGCTTGCCTTTGAAGACACGGCCCGGAGTCTGGCATTGACCGATCGAACCCGGCACCCGGTGCGACAGGGAATTACCGTGAGTCGCATCACCCATACTGAAATTGTGCCGCTTGATAACGCCGGCGTAGCCCTTACCAATCGTCGTGCCGGTAACATCTACCGCTTGTCCGGCTTCGAACAGGTCGGCTTTGATTTCCGCACCGGCGGCCATATCCGATGATTGTTCCGCGTCGATGCGGAACTCCCACAATCCGCGCCCGGCGTCGACGCCGGATTTCCCGAACTCGCCGGCTTCGGCCTTGGAAATGCGGTTGCGGTGGCGATCACCGGTGGTTATTTGAATCGCGTCGTAACCATCGGTATCGCGTGTTTTAACGCGGGTCACGCGGTTCGGCATGACTTCGACGACAGTCACCGGAACCGATTCCCCGGTTTCGGTAAACAGTCGCGTCATACCGCGTTTCTGTCCAATCAGTCCAAGTGCCATGGTCGCTAACTTCCGAAAATTAGTTGAGCTTGATTTGCACATCAACCCCGGCGGCGAGGTCGAGTTTCATCAATGCGTCAACCGTTTTGTCAGTCGGGTTGACGATATCGAGCAAGCGTTTGTGTGTACGAATTTCGTACTGATCTCGCGCGTCTTTGTTCACATGCGGCGAAACCAGAACCGTAAAGCGTTCTTTTTTCGTCGGCAACGGGATCGGGCCTTTGATCTGGGCGCCCGTCCGTTTAGCGGTTTCGACGATTTCGCGCGTCGATTGATCAATCAATCGATGGTCGAATGCCTTTAACCGAATTCTGATTACCTGTTGGTCCATTTCTGCGCTTCGCTTCTTCGTTGATCAAAAACCTTGTTATCAGCCCGGAGCGAATTCCGCGGCCGGGCCGATACGGTCAGTGATGCTTAATTACTCGATAATTTTCGAGACCACCCCGGCGCCGACAGTCCGTCCGCCTTCGCGGATGGCAAATCGCAAGCCGTCTTCCATCGCAATCGGGTTGATCAACTTCACTTCCACCTTCACGTTGTCGCCAGGCATCACCATCTCAACACCTTCCGGCAACTCCACCGCACCCGTTACGTCCGTCGTACGGAAGTAAAACTGCGGACGGTAGTTGTTGAAAAACGGCGTGTGACGCCCACCCTCGTCCTTCGACAATACGTAAATCTCCGCTTCAAAATGCTTGTGCGGGTTCACCGAACTCGGCTTGCAAAGCACCTGACCGCGTTCAACGTCCTCGCGCTTCGTACCACGCAACAGAACACCCACGTTGTCTCCCGCCTGACCTTCGTCAAGCAGCTTGCGGAACATCTCAACACCCGTGCACGTCGTCTTCGTCGTGTCCTTGATTCCCACAATCTCGATTTCGTCGCCCACGTGAACAACACCACGCTCGACACGACCCGTCACCACCGTCCCGCGTCCGCTGATCGAGAACACATCCTCGATCGGCATCAGAAACGGCTGGTCTACCGGACGCTCCGGTACCGGGATGTAGCTATCCATCGCCTCGATCAGCTTCTCCACCGAGGGCTTGCCAATCTCGCTCTCGTCGCCTTCCAGCGCTTTCAGCGCGCTACCAATAATCACCGGCGTGTCGTCTCCCGGAAACTGGTACAGATCCAGCAGCTCCCTGACTTCCATTTCAACCAGTTCCAGCAGCTCCGCATCGTCAACCATGTCCGCCTTGTTCAGGTACACCACGATGTACGGCACACCCACCTGGCGCGCCAGCAGAATGTGTTCGCGCGTCTGCGGCATCGGGCCGTCGGCGGCGCTGCACACCAGGATCGCACCGTCCATCTGCGCCGCGCCCGTGATCATGTTCTTCACGTAGTCCGCGTGTCCCGGGCAGTCTACGTGCGCGTAGTGCCGCGTATCGCTTTCGTATTCAACGTGCGCCGTCGCAATCGTGATACCACGCTCGCGTTCTTCCGGCGCGTTGTCGATCTGGTCGTAAGCTTTCGTTTCACCACCAAACTTCGTCGCCGATACCGTCGTCAGCGCCGCCGTCAGCGTCGTCTTACCGTGATCTACGTGGCCGATCGTGCCTACGTTCACGTGCGGCTTGGTTCTTTGAAATTTCTCCTTGGACATGACTCAACCTCAATTAAAGGACTAGGCGGTTAACTGCTTTATTGCTTGCTGACTGTTTCAGCGACGTTATTTGGCGCAGCCATATAACGTGAAAATTCCATCGTGTACGTCGCCCGGCCTTGCGTCGCAGACCGTAAATCGGTCGCGTAGCCGAACATTTCGGACAATGGCACCTCGGCGCGGATTATCGAGCCGGCCGGCGATTCTTCGGTTCCCTGCAGGATGCCGCGGCGTCTGCTGATGTCGCCATTGACGGTACCCATATACTCATCCGGAGTAACGATCTCGACGTCCATGATCGGTTCCAGTAACACCGGACTCGCTTCGCGCGCGCCATCCCGAAAGCCCATGGATGCGGCGATTTTGAACGCTACTTCACTTGAATCGACGTCGTGAAACGATCCGTCATACAGCGTGACCTTGACGTCGAGCATCGGGTAGCCGGCAATGACACCGTTCATCATCTGCTCGGCAATCCCCTTCTCTACCGCGGGGATGTACTCTTTCGGAATCGTGCCGCCGACGATGGCGTTGACGAACTCGAAACCGCTGCCGGGTTCACCGGGTTCGATTTTCAGCACCACGTGGCCATACTGGCCGCGGCCGCCCGACTGCTTGATAAATTTCCCTTCCGCCTTTTCGACCGTTTTGCGGATTGTTTCCCGGTAAGCCACCTGCGGCTTGCCGACGTTCGCCTCGACGTTAAATTCACGGCGCATGCGATCGACAATAATGTCGAGGTGCAATTCACCCATGCCGGCGATGATCGTCTGACCCGATTCTTCGTCGGTCGATACCTTGAACGAAGGATCTTCGGCCGCAAGCTTCGTCAGCGCTATGCCCATCTTTTCCTGGTCCGCTTTCGTCCGCGGTTCGACGGCGACGGCAATTACGGGATCAGGAAACTCCATTCGTTCCAGCGTGATCACCTGCTTCGCGTCGCACAAGGTGTCACCCGTCGTTACGTCTTTCAGTCCTACCGCCGCGGCGATATCGCCGGCGCGGACTTCCTTGATTTCTTCGCGCGAGTTCGCATGCATCTGCAAAATCCGACCGACGCGCTCTTTTTTCTGCTTCACCGGGTTGTAAATCGAGTCACCCGAATTGATAACGCCGGAGTAGACGCGGAAAAATGTCAACGTCCCGACAAAGGGGTCTGTCGCAATCTTGAACGCAAGCGCGGCGAACGGCTCGTTATCCGACGACGGGCGCGTCGCTTCCGTTTCGCCATCCTCAAGCAAGCCGTGTATTGGCTTCACCTCGGTCGGTGCGGGCATCAGCTCAATGACTGCGTCGAGCATCGCCTGTACGCCTTTGTTCTTGAACGCCGAGCCGCACAGAACGGGTACCAGCTCATTCGCAAGCGTTGCGGCGCGTAAGCCGGCGATGATGTCCTCGGCTTCGAGATCACCGTGTTCGAGATACTTCTCGGTGAGCTCGTCAATCGATTCCGCAGCGGCTTCGACCATGCGACCACGCCATTCGGAACAGGCATCGCGCATGTCAGCGGGAATCTCGCGCTCGTCAAAATTCATCCCGAGCGTCGCGTCGTCCCAGTAGATGGCGCGCATGCGGATCAAATCGACAACGCCCGCAAACTTGTCCTCGGCACCGATTGGCAGCTGAATCGGTACCGCGTTGGAACCAAGGCGCTGGCGAATCTGCTCGACGACGCGCAGGAAATTCGCGCCGGAACGGTCCATCTTGTTGACGAACGCGAGCCGGGGCACCTCGTATTTGTTCGCTTGCCGCCAGACCGTTTCCGACTGCGGTTCGACCCCGCCAACGGCGCAAAATACGCCGACCGCGCCGTCGAGTACGCGCAATGAGCGCTCTACTTCAATCGTAAAATCGACGTGTCCCGGCGTATCGATAATATTGATGCGGTGCTGCGGGAACTGCTTCGCCATCCCGCTCCAGAAGCAGGTAGTCGCAGCGGAGGTGATCGTTATCCCGCGCTCCTGTTCCTGCTCCATCCAGTCCATCGTGGCAGCGCCATCGTGGACTTCGCCTATTTTGTGTGAGACGCCCGTGTAGTACAGGATCCGCTCGGTCGTGGTCGTCTTGCCCGCGTCAATATGGGCCATGATGCCGATATTGCGGTAGCGTTCGATGGGCGTTGTACGGGCCACGACAGAAACTCCAAAACTCTCGCTCTACCAGCGGTAATGCGAGAAGGCGCGGTTGGCTTCCGCCATCTTGTGCGTATCTTCGCGCTTCTTGACCGCGGTGCCGCGATTGTCCGCCGCATCCATCAACTCACCGGCGAGTCGCTTGTCCATCGATTTCTCGCTGCGCTTGCGCGCTGCATCAACCACCCAGCGCATGGCGAGTGCGCCACGGCGATGCGGGCGGACTTCAACCGGCACCTGGTATGTTGCACCGCCGACCCGACGGGACTTTACTTCCACCTTCGGTTCGACGTTGTCGAGCGCCTGTTTGAACAGTTCGAGGGGTTCACCTTTCACCTTCAAATCGTCGAGTGCGCCGTACACGATCTTTTCGGCCACGGATTTTTTACCCCGTGACATGACCAGGTTGATAAATTTCGCAAGAACCTGATCGCCGTACTTCGGATCGGGGAGGATTTCGCGTTTTTGTGCTGCGTGACGTCTGGACATTTCAGCTCAACCCTAGGCCTTGGGGCGCTTGGCGCCATACTTCGAACGCCCGCGACGGCGGTCCGAGACGCCCGACGTATCGAGCGTGCCGCGCACGGTGTGGTAACGGACACCCGGCAAATCCTTGACGCGGCCGCCGCGAATCAGGATCACGGAGTGTTCCTGCAGGTTGTGCCCCTCACCGCCGATGTAAGTGGTGACTTCCTGACCGTTCGTCAGGCGTACGCGCGCGACCTTACGCAAGGCCGAGTTCGGTTTTTTCGGTGTGGTCGTGTACACGCGGGTGCAGACGCCGCGCTTCTGCGGGCAACCTTCTAGCGCGGGCACATTGCTTTTCTTCTGCTGACGCTTGCGTGGCTTGCGTACCAGCTGGTTTATTGTGGCCATAAATCTCGACTTCCGACCGACAGCCCGCAGGCGCCGGATCCCGGTTACGTTAGTTTTTGGGTTGATGCGCGGGCTCAGAGGCCGGACCGGGCCTCGGATTACGCGTTCTCCCCCCACGTTTTCTTTTTTGTTTTCGGGGCCGTCAGGCGTCGGCTACGCGCACAGGCACTTCTGGTGAAGCGTGCGGGTAGTTCGGCCGCTAAACGCGACCGCAATGGAATGGGATGCCGGGCGCCGAAAATACAGCGACAGGCGGGATTTGCATCCGGCCTGTCGCAGAAGCGGAATTATAGAGAGTCCGGACTCCGAATGTCAACGCTTATCGACGACGGAAACCGGGAACACCGGGCGACTGCGCGTGGCAGTCACCCGGTGAGTCTTCAGGCGCTTTTCGTCGTCTGATCGGCTGCTTCTTCGGTGGATTCCGCCGGTTCGACGGACTGCAGTTCGGACAACACTTCAGCTTCGGCCTCCGTTAATCCCAGCGGCTCGAATCCCTGGAGCCGTTTGCGGCGGCGTTCGCCGTGGTAGGCGAAGCCGGTACCGGCCGGGATCAGGCGTCCGACGATGACGTTTTCCTTCAAGCCGCGAAGCTCGTCGCGTTTGCCCGTGACGGAAGCTTCCGTCAGCACCCGCGTCGTTTCCTGGAACGAAGCCGCAGAAATGAACGATTCCGTCGCCAACGAGGCCTTGGTGATCCCGAGCAGCAACTGCTCGTAGGTCGCCTCGTCCTTGTTTTCACGGCGCATGCGTTCGTTTTCCTCGACGAGGCGTTCCTTTTCAACCTGTTCACCGCGCAGGAACCGCGTGTCTCCGGTCTCGACAATTTCAACCTTGCGCAGCATCTGGCGGACGATAACCTCGATGTGCTTGTCGTTGATCTTGACGCCCTGGAGGCGGTAGACCTCCTGGACTTCGTTGACGATGTAGCGCGTCAATTCCCGCACACCCTTGAGCCGCAGGATATCGTGCGAATCCGGGGCACCGTCACAAATTGTCTCACCTTTTTCGACGTGCTCGCCCTCAAATACAGTGACGTGACGCCATTTCGGGATGAGGTTTTCGACCGTTTCGCCATCTTCCTGCGTGATAACGAGACGCTGCTTGCCCTTTGTGTCCTTGCCGAACGAAACCGTACCACTCGCTTCCGCGAGGATTGCGGCTTCTTTCGGCTTGCGGGCCTCGAACAGGTCCGCGACGCGCGGCAAACCACCGGTAATGTCGCGTGTTTTCGACGATTCCTGCGGGATACGTGCGACGACGTCGCCAATCTTGACCTCACCGCCATCGGTAATATTCACGATCGCACCCGGGGGCAGGAAATAGTGCGCCGGCAGGTCCGTACCCGGGATCTTGAGATCTGCGCCTTTCGGATCAACGAGTTGTACCATGGGTCGCAAATCCTTCGCCGCGCTGCCGCGCTGCTTCGGATCGGTCACCACGATACTCGACAGCCCCGTGATTTCGTCCATCTGCTTCGTCACGGTGACCCCGTCGACGATATCCTTGAACTTCACGTTACCTTCCACTTCCGTGATGATCGGGTGCGTATGTGGATCCCAGTTCGCGATCGACTGTCCCGGATTAACTTCGGCGCCGTCCGCAACCCGTAAGGTTGCTCCGTAAGGAAGTTTATAGCGTTCGCGTTCGCGTCCGATCTCATCCATCACCGCGAGTTCGCCGGAGCGAGAAACCGCGACGAAATTCCCGTCGCTGCGCTGCAACAACTTGATATTGACGAGCTTCACCGTCCCGCCGTACTTCACATCGATGCTGTTGACTGCTGCTGCCCGCGATGCCGCGCCACCGATGTGGAACGTCCGCATCGTGAGCTGGGTGCCGGGTTCGCCGATCGACTGAGCCGCCATGACCCCAACCGCTTCGCCTTCGTTAACCCGATGTCCGCGCGCAAGGTCGCGGCCGTAGCACATCGCGCAGACGCCGTAGCGGGTGTCACAGGTGATCGCGGAGCGTACTTTCACCTCGTCGATGCCTTTCTCGTCGAGAAGCTGGACCCATTTTTCGTCCAGTAAGGTAGCTGCGGGGCCAACGAGCTCGTCGGTTCCCGGCTTGTACAGGTCCTCGGCGAGCACGCGGCCGAGGATCCGGTCGCGCAGTGCTTCAACTTCGTCGCCACCCTCGATGATGGGGGTGAGGATGAAGCCGTCGGTCGTGCCGCAATCGATTTCCGTAACCA
The DNA here is from genome assembly GCA_965216305.1 of Gammaproteobacteria bacterium. GTDB lineage: Bacteria > Pseudomonadota > Gammaproteobacteria > UBA11873. Next base: position 4,516,673 of record OZ244144.1, read on the forward strand.
CAAGGTCCTGGGCCACGTCGACGAGACGGCGAGTGAGGTAGCCCGAGTTCGCCGTTTTCAACGCAGTGTCCGCGAGACCCTTACGCGCGCCATGGGTTGAAATGAAGTACTGCAGGACGTCGAGGCCTTCACGGAAATTAGCCGTGATTGGTGTCTCGATGATGGAGCCATCGGGTTTCGCCATGAGGCCGCGCATTCCCGCCAGCTGGCGAATCTGGGCGGCCGAACCACGCGCGCCGGAATCGGCCATCATATAGATCGAATTGAACGATGCCTGTTCGACTGTTTCGCCGGCTGCGGTAGTGACGGTTTCCGTTCCAAGTTTGTCCATCATCGCTTTCGCGACCTGATCGTTCGTATGTGACCAGATGTCGACAACCTTGTTGTAGCGCTCACCCGTCGTAACGAGACCGGACGCATACTGATCTTCGATCTCTTTCACCCCCGCTTCGGCGGTGGCGATGATCGTCGTCTTCTCATCGGGAACGACCATGTCGTCAACGCCGATTGAAACGCCTGCCCGGGTTGCCTGCTGGAAGCCCATATACATGAGGCGGTCGGCAAAAATCACCGTTTCCTTCAGACCCACATTACGGTAGCAGGAGTCGAACAGGCGCGAGATCGAACGTTTATCGAGCGTGCGATTCGCGAGTTCGAACGGCATGCCGTCCGGTAGCAGCGAAGACAGCAATGCGCGGCCGACCGTCGTTTCGACGACTTTCGTGCTTTCCTGTTGCTCGCCGTTCTCGTCGACAAAGCGCTCCGTCATTCGGACGCGACACTTCGCGTGCAGTGAGGCGCTGTTTGTCTCAAAAGCCCGGTGAACTTCGTCGATATCGGCGAACAGCATGCCCGAGCCCTTCGCGCTCGCGGATTCACGCGTCATGTAATAAAGACCCAGCACAACGTCCTGCGTTGGCACGATGATCGGATCGCCATTCGCCGGTGACAGGATATTGTTCGTAGACATCATCAGGCCGCGCGCTTCGAGTTGCGCTTCGATCGACAATGGCACGTGCACCGCCATCTGGTCGCCGTCGAAGTCCGCGTTGAATGCGGTGCAAACAAGCGGGTGGAGCTGAATCGCCTTGCCTTCGATCAAAACCGGTTCGAATGCCTGAATCCCGAGGCGATGGAGCGTCGGCGCGCGGTTCAGCATGACCGGGTGCTCGCGAATCACCTCTTCGAGGATGTCCCACACTTCTGCGCCTTCGCGCTCGACGAGCTTCTTCGCCGCCTTGATCGTGGTTGCCATACCGCGTCGTTCGAGCTTGCTGAAGATAAACGGCTTGAACAGTTCGAGCGCCATTTTCTTCGGCAGACCGCACTGGTGCAATTTCAGGGTCGGGCCGACGACGATCACCGAACGGCCGGAGTAGTCGACGCGTTTTCCGAGCAGATTCTGACGGAAACGGCCCTGCTTGCCTTTAATCATGTCGGCAAGCGATTTCAGCGGCAGTTTGTTCGTGCCCGTGATCGCGCGGCCACGACGACCATTATCGAGCAGCGCATCCACGGCTTCCTGCAACATGCGCTTCTCGTTGCGCACGATAATGTCGGGCGCATTCAAATCGAGCAGCCGCTTGAGGCGGTTGTTGCGGTTGATGACACGACGATACAGATCGTTCAGATCGGAAGTCGCGAAACGCCCGCCGTCGAGCGGTACGAGCGGGCGCAATTCCGGCGGCAAGACCGGTAGCACTTTCATTACCATCCATTCCGGCTTGTTGCCGGAATGCAGGAACGCCTCCATCAGTTTCAGGCGCTTCGTGAATTTCTTGATCTTCGTCTCGGATTTCGTCCGCGGGAGTTCCTCGCGGATCGTATTTACTTCTTCGGCAAGGTCGACCGTTTTCAGCAGTTCGTAGACTGCTTCGGCGCCCATACGCGCATCGAAATCGTCACCGTATTGCTCGATTGCCTCGAGGTAGGATTCTTCCGACAGTAATTGTCCGCGTTCGAGTTCCGTCATCCCGGGCTCGATTACGACGTAAGCTTCGAAATAAAGGATGCGTTCGATTTCCCGCAACGTCACATCGAGCAACAGGCCCATGCGCGACGGCAGTGATTTAAGGAACCAGATGTGCGCCACCGGGCTCGCGAGGTCGATGTGACCCATGCGCTCACGACGAACTTTAGCCAGCGTGACTTCCACGCCGCATTTTTCGCACACGACACCGCGATGTTTCAGCCGCTTGTATTTACCGCAGAGGCATTCGTAGTCCTTGATCGGGCCAAAAATCTTGGCGCAGAACAAACCGTCTCGTTCGGGCTTGAACGTCCGGTAGTTGATCGTTTCGGGTTTCTTGACTTCGCCATACGACCACGACCGGATTTTTTCCGGCGACGCCAGGCCGATCTTGATCGCGTCGAAGTCTTCGACTTGTCCTTGGCTCTTTAGTAAATCAAGTAAGTCTTTCACAGGCGGTTACTCCTTAAATCGGGAACCAACAAACAGGGCGCATTCATCTAGCGATCGAGCTCGATATCAATCGCGAGTGAACGCAATTCCTTCAGCAGCACATTGAACGATTCCGGCATCCCGGCTTCCATGCGGTGATCGCCGTCGACGATGTTCTTGTACATCTTCGTTCTGCCGTTCACATCATCGGACTTGACCGTCAGCATTTCCTGCAGTGTGTAGGCAGCGCCGTACGCTTCGAGCGCCCACACCTCCATCTCACCGAAGCGCTGACCACCAAACTGGGCCTTACCACCAAGCGGTTGTTGGGTAACAAGGCTGTAAGGTCCGGTCGAACGCGCATGCATTTTGTCGTCGACGAGATGGTTCAGTTTCAGCATGTACATGTAACCGACCGTCACCGGGCGATCGAATGCCACGCCAGTGCGCCCATCGATCAACGTCGTCTGGCCGCTTTCCGGTAATCCCGCCAGCGCCAGCATGCTCTTGATTTCCGTTTCGTGAGCGCCGTCGAATACGGGCGTCGCCATTGGCACACCACCGGTAAGGTTCGAGGCAAGCGTATGGATTTCCGTGTCGTCCAGTTCTTCCAGGGTTTCCTTCTTGCCGCTCGTGTTGTAAACCTTGCCGAGGAAATCCCTCAGCTTGCCGGCACCGGCGTTCGTTTCAAGCATTTCGCCGATGCGTGCACCGAGACCGCGCGCGGCCCATCCGAGATGCGTTTCCAGCACCTGGCCAACATTCATACGCGACGGCACACCAAGCGGGTTCAATACGATATCGACGGGTGTACCGTCTTCCATGTGCGGCATGTCTTCGACCGGGACAATCATCGACACGACACCCTTGTTACCGTGGCGTCCGGCCATCTTGTCACCGGGTTGCATGCGACGCTTCACGGCCAGATAGACTTTCGTCATTTTCAGTACGCCGGGAGCAAGGTCATCGCCGGACGTGAGTTTCGTGCGCTTTTCTTCAAACTGGCGTTCGAAGTCCTGCTGGTGTCCGGCGATCTGTCCCGCGAGGCGTTCAATCTGCTCGTTCGCGTCGTCGGCAGAGGTACGGATGTCGAACCAATTCTCCCGCGGCACATCCGCGAGGTGCTGTTTCGTCAGCTTCGTCCCTTTCGCCACACCTTTCAGGCCTTTCTCTAGCTGCTTGCCGGTGAGGAAGCGCTCGATACGCTGGTAGATGTCGTCTTCGAGAATACGCAGCTGGTCGTCGAGATCCTTTTTCACCCGGGTCAATTCGCCACGCTCGATCTCGAGCGCGCGGGCATCTTTCTCGACGCCGTCACGGGTGAACACCTGCACGTCGATGACCGTGCCGCTCATTCCCGACGGCACGCGCAGGGACGTATCTTTAACGTCCGAGGCCTTTTCACCGAAGATGGCGCGCAAGAGCTTCTCTTCAGGGGTCAGCTGGGTTTCGCCTTTAGGGGTCACTTTGCCGACGAGGATGTCCCCGGGGTGCACTTCGGCGCCAATGTAGACGATGCCGGATTCATCCAGTTTCGACAACGCGCCTTCGCTAACGTTCGGAATATCCGCGGATATTTCTTCTGGTCCGAGCTTCGTGTCGCGCGCGACGCAAGTCAGCTCCTCGATGTGAATGCTCGTGTAACGATCTTCCTGTACGACGCGTTCGGAGATGAGAATCGAGTCCTCGAAGTTGTAGCCGTTCCACGGCATGAACGCGACGAGCATATTCTGCCCGAGCGCGAGTTCTCCGAGATCGGTCGACGGTCCGTCGGCCAGCGCGTCGTTCGCGGAGATACGGTCGTTGGGGCTCACAAGCGGGCGCTGATTGATACACGTATTCTGGTTCGAACGTGTGTATTTCGTCAGGTTGTAGATGTCGACGCCGGGCTCGCCAGCTTTCGTCTCATCATCGTGCACACGCACAACAATACGACTGGCATCGACCGAATCGACCACACCACCGCGTAACGCGGAAACGGTGACGCCGGAATCGCGTGCAACGGTGCGCTCGATGCCGGTGCCGACAAGCGGCTTGTCCGCGCGCAGCGTGGGTACTGCCTGGCGCTGCATATTCGATCCCATGAGCGCGCGGTTCGCGTCGTCGTGTTCCAGGAACGGGATCAGGGCCGCGGCGACCGAAACGATCTGCCGCGGCGATACGTCCATGTACTGCACGCGATCGGGTCCTGCGAGCGTGAATTCGTTCTGGTAACGGCAGGAAACGAGACTGTCGGTCAGTTTGCCGTTCTCATCGACGGTAGCGTTTGCCTGCGCGATTACGTACTGGCCTTCCTCGATGGCCGACAGATATTCGACATCCGCCGTGACCATGGTGTCGTTGACCTTGCGGTACGGTGTTTCAAGGAAGCCGTACTTGTTCGTACGCGCGTAGACAGCCAGTGAGTTGATCAAGCCGATGTTCGGCCCTTCTGGCGTTTCAATAGGGCACACCCGGCCATAATGTGTAGGGTGAACATCGCGGACTTCGAAACCGGCGCGTTCGCGCGTGAGGCCACCCGGGCCGAGCGCGGATACACGGCGTTTGTGTGTCACTTCCGACAAGGGATTGTTCTGGTCCATGAACTGTGACAGCTGACTGGAGCCGAAAAATTCCTTGATCACGGCGGAAACGGGTTTCGCATTGATCAATTCCTGCGGCATGTAGCCTTCGGATTCGGCCAGCGAAAGCCGTTCGCGAACGGCACGTTCGACCCGCACGAGACCCACACGGAACTGGTTTTCCGCCATTTCACCGACGCTGCGTACGCGACGATTACCGAGATGGTCGATGTCGTCGACGACACCATTGCCATTGCGGATATCGATGAGGACGCGCAGGACGTCGATGATGTCTTCCTGCGACAAAACGCCGGGTCCTTCAACTTCGTCACGCCCAACCCGACGGTTGAACTTCATGCGCCCGACCCCGGAAAGGTCGTAGCGATCAGCGGAGAAGAACAGGTTCTTGAACAGGTTCTCGGCGGCTTCCTTGGTGGGCGGTTCACCCGGGCGCATCATGCGGTAGATCTCAACCTGCGCTTCCAGTTGATTCGTCGTTGAATCAACCCGCAGGGTATCGGAGATATAGGCGCCGTGGTCGAGATCGTTCGCGAAGATCGTCTGGATCTCCTCGACGCCGGCCTCCGTCAACTTCTCGAGCAATTCCTCGGTGATCTCATCGTTAGCGTTTGCGACGATTTCGCCGGAACTCTTGTCGATGATATCGGTGGCCAGTACCTTGCCGATGGCGTATGCCGGCGGGACGGTAATCTCGGTCAACCCGGCCTGTTCGATCTCCCGAATGTGGCGCACGTTGATCCGCCGCTCGGCCTCAACGATGACGTTGCCTTTTTTGTCGGTCAGATCGAAATCGAGCGTTTCCCCCCGGAGACGATCCGGGACGAGTTTGAGCAGCACCGCGTCGCCTTCGAGACGCAGTTCATTGCGCTCGAAAAACATTTCGAGCATCTGTTCGGTGGTGTACCCGAGCGCGCGCAACAATACGGTGGCGGGGATTTTCCGTCGCCGGTCGATGCGGACATAAACGTGGTCTTTCGGATCAAATTCGAAATCGAGCCACGAACCACGATACGGAATTACGCGGGCGGAAAACAACAGCTTGCCCGACGAGTGAGTCTTGCCGCGGTCGTGATCGAAAAACACGCCCGGGGAGCGATGCAACTGCGATACGATGACGCGCTCCGTGCCGTTGATCACGAACGTTCCGTTCGTGGTCATCAGCGGCAGTTCGCCCATGTAGACTTCCTGCTCACGAACGTCCTTGATCGCCTTGTCGGAACCGGATTCCTTATCGTAGATAACGAGGCGGACGGTAACCCTGAGGGAGGCCGCGTAGGTCATCCCGCGAACCTGGCATTCCTTGACATCGAATACGGGGTCGCCGAGACGATACTTCACGTATTCCAGTGCCGCGGTACCTGAATAGCTCTCAATCGGGAATACGGATTTGAATGCCGCATGCAGACCGACGTCCTCACGGGACTCCGGATCGGCATCCTGTTGCAAAAAGCGGAAATACGACTCGATTTGTGTCTCAAGCAAATACGGTACGTCCAGGATCACCGGACGCTTGCTGAAATCCTTTCTGATTCGCTTCTTTTCGGTATACGAGTAAGCCATAGTCTTCCTCTTGTTGCCTCAGGGTTCGAGGCATGGGCGGCCGCGCGCGACGAACGCGTGCGTGACGGCCGGGATAGAGAGTTCGGAACGACCGCAAGCCGCGGTCGTTCCGCTCATAACCAGATTGATTTTGTTATGAGTTTGCAACCGGCAGACGCTACTTGAGGTCTACCTGTGCACCAGCTTCTTCAAGCTGCTTCTTCGCTTCCTCGGCTTCGGCCTTCGGCATCGCTTCTTTCACCGTGGCCGGCGCGCTTTCGACGAGTTCTTTCGCTTCTTTGAGTCCGAGGCCGGTGAGCGCACGGACGGCCTTGATGACCGACACCTTGTTGTCGCCGAAGCTCGTCATGACGACATCGAAATCGTCTTTCACTTCTTCGGCGGCACCGCCGGCATCACCACCGGCCGCCATCATCGGTGCGGCGACTGCCGCTGCCGCGGAGACGCCCCACTTTTCTTCGAGCTCGGACACGAGTTCGGTCACTTCAAGGATGCTCATGTTGCTGAGCGTTTCGATCAGTTCTTCTTTTGAAACTGCCATTTCAGGTTTCTCCTAGAAAATTCGGCAAAATAGAGTTGCTGTTATCAGTCAATGATCAGGCAGCTTGCTGCTTGTCCCGGTAGGCGGCGAGCAACCGAACGAACTGCCCACCCGGTTCCGCGAGAGTGCGGACCAGCTGGGTCGCCGGTGCTTGCAACAGACCCAACAACTGGCCGCGGGCCTCGTCGAGGGTCGGCATATCAGCCAGTAGCTTCAGATCCTCGGGCGGACGAACTTCGCCCGCAAATGCAATTGCAGTCGGGATGAGACGATCATTTGTCTTTTTGAATTCCCGCACGATACGCGCGCCGGCGCCCGGGTCGTCGGCGGAAAACACCAACAACAAGGGCCCGATCAGCGAATCGCTGAGGCATTCAAACTCCGTACCCGCAATCGCACGCTTCGCCAGGCTGTTTTTAACCACGCGAACGTATACACCCTGGGCCCGTGCTTGCGCACGCAACGCGGTCATGTCTGCGACCGTCAACCCGGTATATTCCGCTGCAATGGCCGCCTGCGCGCCAGCTGCTACTTCATTGACTTCGGCAACAACAGATTTTTTTTGCTCTAAAGTCAGACTCACAATTACTTCTCCTGGTTGGGCGCCGGCCGATGATCGGCAAGCGACCGCACCTCAAATTGACGATGAAAATCACCGTCTTTGATTCGGAAACAACGCGTGCGTCGCCGCAGTGTTGGCTCCTCGGCACTCACCAGGTTTTGTTACCTGAATGGAAGCACCGCCTGCGCAGGCCGTTTGTTGACGATTAACCCGCTTACGGCGGCGTCAGGCAGCGGTCAGGTTGACGTAAAATCAGCCTCTCCGTTGCGTAATGCCGTCGTGCGCGAGACCTGCGGTCTCTGACGTCTGCCGGGCATGCCCGGCAGCCCAAAGTTGTCCGATACGCGCTTGCGCATCGGGGTAATTTGTCTTCGCGCTAGACGCCCCCGACCGAGGAGCCGTCGACCGCTATTCCCGGTCCCATCGTTGATGAGGCGGTGATGCTTTTGAAATAGATACCTTTCGCAGAACTCGGTTTGATCTTTCGCAGATCAACGACGACAGCTTCGAGGTTCTCGCGCAATGCCTGCACGTCGAACGACACTTTGCCAATCGAGCAGTGAATGATTCCGGCCTTGTCCGTGCGATAACGAACCTGGCCAGCTTTCGCGTTCTTGACCGCCACGGCGACGTCTTTGGTTACCGTCCCGACTTTCGGGTTTGGCATAAGACCGCGTGGTCCGAGTATTTGGCCCAATTGCCCGACGACACGCATCGAAGAAGGGGTTGCAATGACGACGTCAAAATCCATATTGCCCTGCTTGACCTCGGCGGCGAGATCATCCATGCCCACGATGTCGGCGCCGGCTTCGCGGCCAGCGTCCGCTTCCTCGCCATCGGCGAACAAGGCAACACGAACCTGCTTGCCGGTGCCGTTTGGTAACACGGTAGCCCCGCGCACAACTTGGTCGGATTTGCGCGGATCGACGCCCAGGTTCACCGCGACGTCGATAGATTCATCGAATTTCGTTGTCGCCAGTTCCTTAAGGACCGCGAGCGCGTCATCGAGAGGACGTGGTGCATGGCGGTCGCCGATTTTTTCGGCAATCGCGCGCTGCCGTTTGCTCATCCTGGTCATGATTACACGCCCTCTACTTCGAGGCCCATGCTCCGGGCCGTGCCTGCGATCGTTCGCACTGCGGCGTCGACATCCGCGGCGGTCAAATCGGGTTCTTTCGCTTTTGCGATTTCTTCGAGCTGTGCACGTGACACCTTGCCCACCTTGTCCGTGTTCGGTGTGCCGCTGCCCTTCGCAACACCCGCAGCTTTACGCAGGAGCACCGCAGCCGGCGGTGTTTTTGTGACGAAAGTGAAGCTCTTGTCGGCGAAAACCGTGATGACGACAGGAGTCGGCAAGCCGGGTTCTTCACCCTGGGTTTTTGCGTTGAACGCCTTGCAAAACTCCATAATGTTGACCCCGTGCTGACCCAGCGCGGGACCGACAGGCGGACTCGGGTTCGCCTGACCAGCCGGCACCTGCAGCTTGATATAGGCGTCTATTTTTTTGGCCACTTGCAACTACTCCTCGGGTACGAACGCCTCGCGGCTCCCCGTTGATTTTGATGATGTACGGGCTGGCGCCCGTAGCGGTTTAGTCCTTGGATACCTGGCCAAACTCCAGTTCGACAGGTGTCGATCGTCCAAAAATCGAAACGGCGACCTGGAGGCGACTTTTTTCGTAGTTCACTTCCTCTACAACGCCATTGAAGTCCGTGAAGGGTCCATCGTTGACCCGGACGAGTTCGCCCACTTCGAAAAGAACTTTCGGCCGCGGCTTTTCCGCGCCTTCCTGAATTCGATTAAGGATCGTTTGCGCTTCGCGCTCCGTAATCGGCGTGGGCCTGTCGCTGCTGCCGCCGATGAAACCCATGACCTTCGGACAGTCTTTGACGAGATGCCAGGAGTCGTCGCACATCTCCATTTCCACCAGGACGTATCCCGGGAAGAACTTCCGATCGCTCTTGCGCTTCTGACCGTCGCGCATTTCAACGACTTCTTCGGTCGGGACGAGGATTTGCCCGAACTTGTCAGCCATATCGTTGCGCGCAATGCGATCTTCGAGTGAACGCTTAACGTGATTCTCGAACCCCGAGTAGGCGTGTACGACGTACCATTCCATGAGTTCCGGCTAGCCCCCTTGTCCCATAGCCCAACTGACAATGTTGCCGAGCAGCATGTCGAGCAGCCATAAAAAGATTGCGACAATGACCACGACAACCATGACCACAAGCGTCGTTTGCACTGTTTCCTGGCGCGTCGGCCAGACAACTTTCCTTACTTCCGTTTGCGCATCCCGAATAAACGCCGCCAGCGTGCGTCCGCGATCCGTTTGCAGGGCAATCGCCACCGCGATACCCACTGCCGCCAGCATGCCAACCACGCGCGCAAGCTTGGGAACTTCGCCAAAGTAATAAAACGCCGCAACCGCTCCTATCAGCAAAGCCAGGGCAACGCCAAGCTTTACGGTGTCAAGCGTTGACGACGTCGCTTCCGCTTTCGTGCTCATTAGTACCTTGTCGATGTTCCGTTGTTCGTACAGGACCGATAATGCATCGTGCCACTACAAATGGCAGGCCAGGAGGGAATCGAACCCCCAACCTGCGGTTTTGGAGACCGCCGCTCTGCCAATTGAGCTACTGGCCTGTACTTGTTGCAATCCGTACTGTCCTGCAAGCCGCGGGCACGACAACATCGTCCCGCGGCAAGCAATCATTCGATAATTTTCGAGACCACCCCGGCGCCGACAGTCCGTCCGCCTTCGCGGATGGCAAATCGCAAGCCGTCTTCCATCGCAATCGGGTTGATCAACTTCACTTCCACCTTCACGTTGTCGCCAGGCATTACCATCTCGACACCTTCCGGCAACTCCACCGCACCCGTTACGTCCGTCGTACGGAAGTAAAACTGCGGACGGTAGTTGTTGAAAAACGGCGTGTGACGCCCACCCTCGTCCTTCGACAATACGTAAATCTCCGCTTCAAAATGCTTGTGCGGGTTCACCGAACTCGGCTTGCAAAGCACCTGACCGCGTTCAACGTCCTCGCGCTTCGTACCACGCAACAGAACACCCACGTTGTCTCCCGCCTGACCTTCGTCAAGCAGCTTGCGGAACATCTCAACACCCGTGCACGTCGTCTTCGTCGTGTCCTTGATTCCCACAATCTCGATTTCGTCGCCCACGTGAACAACACCACGCTCGACACGACCCGTCACCACCGTCCCGCGTCCGCTGATCGAGAACACATCCTCGATCGGCATCAGAAACGGCTGGTCTACCGGACGCTCCGGCACCGGGATGTAGCTATCCATCGCCTCGATCAGCTTCTCCACCGAGGGCTTGCCAATCTCGCTCTCGTCGCCTTCCAGCGCTTTCAGCGCGCTGCCAATAATCACCGGCGTGTCGTCCCCCGGAAACTGGTACAGATCCAGCAGCTCCCTGACTTCCATTTCAACCAGTTCCAGCAGCTCCGCATCGTCAACCATGTCCGCCTTGTTCAGGTACACCACGATGTACGGCACACCCACCTGGCGCGCCAGCAGAATGTGTTCGCGCGTCTGTGGCATCGGGCCGTCGGCGGCGCTGCACACCAGGATCGCACCGTCCATCTGCGCCGCGCCCGTGATCATGTTCTTCACGTAGTCCGCGTGTCCCGGGCAGTCTACGTGCGCGTAGTGCCGCGTATCGCTTTCGTATTCAACGTGCGCCGTCGCAATCGTGATACCGCGCTCGCGTTCTTCCGGCGCGTTGTCGATCTGGTCGTAAGCTTTCGTTTCACCACCAAACTTCGTCGCCGATACCGTCGTCAGCGCCGCCGTCAGCGTCGTCTTACCGTGATCTACGTGGCCGATCGTGCCTACGTTCACGTGCGGCTTGGTTCTTTGAAATTTTTCCTTGGACATCTCGACCTCCGTGCTAATCAGGCCCGTACTAATCAGAATTCAATGTCGTTGCCGACAGTTTTTGGTAATTGCCCAGCTCAATCCCGCGCTGCAGCGAGGCCAAACTGGAGCCCATAACCGGATTCGAACCGGTGACCTCTTCCTTACCAAGGAAGTGCTCTACCGACTGAGCTATATGGGCCATGAAGAGCCAAACCCTTTATGTCCTGCGACGCAGCCTGTGGCCCGGTAACGTTTGCTGGCCGACATCGTCGCTCCGGTCCACGAGACGATGGTCGGTTTGGAGCGGGTGATGGGGATCGAACCCACATCATCAGCTTGGAAGGCTGAGGTTCTACCATTGAACTACACCCGCTATATCCCGTGATTCGCGGTTCGCCCTGCACAATTCAATGGCCCGGCGAATCCCGGCAGGCTCCAAATGCCGCCCTGGTGAGCTTCCCCCCGGTCGGTCTGCCGGAATCGCAGGATTGGCGGCCACCGCGACGGTCGAGGTATGTCCGCGCCAATCCTATCGCCTCGTGGTGGAGGGGGTAGGATTCGAACCTACGAAGGCATAGCCGGCAGATTTACAGTCTGCTCCCGTTGACCGCTTGGGTACCCCTCCAAAACGTTAGCCGGAAATTGTCGGAATTTTCACGGTTTATGTCAACCACTACCACGTTTTTTCTGTCCGATCGGACGGCCAGCTGCGCGCTTGGCCGACAGCACCGCTCGCGCTTCCCTCCGACAACCGGCGCGGAGACGCCCGGTTCGGCGTCCCCAACATCCTCAACCGCGCAGGGAAACGCCACTGCGGCTATCGCGAATGCGACTTGGCACGCCCGGACGCAGGAGGCTTCCCGGCAGATAGCAGGCGACCCGATTGCCGAAATAGCGGCGTGCAGTAAGCCGATCCAGCGCCGGCAGGCGCCCCGGCGGATTCGCACTGGTCGAGATCAGCGGCCCGGCGGCAGCCGTAAGCCGCGCCAGCTGCTGGTGTGCAGTGACGCGCACCGCGAGCGTGTGCTGCCGTGACACCAGCCACTCGGGTGCCATGCGCGAAGCCGGCAAAATCCAGGTTTCCGGCCCTGGCCAGGTCGCGATGACAGCTTCGAGGTCGATCCGGGTGACGTCGACCATGGTGGCGATCTGGCTGAAATCCGCCGCAACAACGATAAAAGGTTTCGCCGGACCGCGTGATTTGAGCCTGCCGAGCGCCGCGCAAGCATTTTCGTCGCCGGCGCGCGCCGCGAGTCCGTAAACGCCTTCCGTCGCGTTGACGATTACCTTGCCGCGTCTAAGGCACTCGACGGCAACCGTCTCGAACCAGCGCATCTGTGCTGAATTCGCCCTGCCGAGGGCGGCAACAAAACGTTTCGTTTCACTCATGCGAGCCCGGCAAACCCCGCTGTTGCGATGCGCCGCCGAATCTAGTCTTCCGTTGTGGTTTTCTTCTTCGTCGCGCGTTTTCGCTTCGGGCGTACCTTGGCCGCCGCGAGCAATTCGATGCATTCCTCGAGCGTCAGGGATTCCGGTTCGCGTTCTTTCGGGACGCGCGCGTTCTTTTTCCCGTCAGTCACATACGGGCCATAGCGCCCTTTGAGGATCTTGATGTCCTGTTCCTCAAAAATCCGGATCTCGCGCTCTGCGTCGGCCTTTTTCTTTTCTTCGACGAGCTCAAGCGCCCGTTCCAGCGTAATTGTGTAGGGATCGTCTTCCTTCTTCAGCGAGACAAATTTCGACCCGTATTTCACATACGGACCGAAACGCCCCACATTCGTCGAAATTGCGAGGCCGTCCTGTGATTCGCCGAGTTCGCGCGGTAATTTCGTCAGCTCCAACGCCTCTTCTAACGTAATGGAATCGAGTCGCTGCCCCGGTTGCAGGCCGTAGAACTTCGGTTTCTCCTCGTCTTCTGCGGTCCCGATGATCACGTACGGGCCGTAGCGCCCCATCCGCACGGAGACCGGCTTGCCGCTTTTCGGATCCGTTCCAAGCGGGCGCGCCTGATTCGCTTCTTCCCGCGTTACGTTCGCTTCCTTGTCTTCGACGGTCGCGTGGAAGGGCTCCCAGAAGTCGCGTAGCAAAGGAACCCAATCCTTCTCGCCACGCGAGACGGCATCGAGGTCGTCCTCGAGACGCGCAGTGAAGTCGTAATCGATATAACCGCGAAAATGGTTCGTCAGGAAGGTGTTCACAATCCGGCCGATATCCGTCGGATAAAAGCGCTTCGACTCGAGCTCCGCATACTCGCGCTGGATCAGGGTTGAAATGATTGACGCATACGTCGACGGACGGCCGATGCCGTGCTCCTCGAGCGTTTTTACCAGCGACGCTTCCGAAAACCGCGGTGGTGGCTCAGTGAAATGCTGGTCGGCGCGAATTTCATTCAGGTCGACGACCTGCCCTTCTTCCAGCGGCGGCAGCATGTTCTCATCGTTTTCGGGCTCCTTCTCGTCGTCCGTACCCTCACGGTAGACAGACATGAAGCCCGGGTGCTTCACCGTCGAGCCATTGGCACGAAATATCCCGACGCTACCGCAGTTCAGGTCGACGGCGACGGTGTCGATTGTCGCGTGGATCATCTGACTGGCAACGGTCCGTTTCCAGATAAGATCGTAGAGCTTGAACTGATCGTCGGTCAGATAGCTTTTAATTTCCGCAGGAATACGGCTCGCGGCGGTCGGGCGGATGGCTTCGTGAGCCTCCTGCGCGTTCTTCGACCGGGTCTTGTACTCCGGCGGCTTCGCCGGCACCTCCGAATCACCGTAGCGCTGCGCGATGAACTCGCGGATCTCGGCCACTGCTTCCGCGGCCAGATTCACGGAATCCGTACGCATGTAGGTGATCAGCCCCTCGCTGCCGGCCCCGACATCGATACCTTCATAGAGTTGCTGCGCCGTGCGCATGGCGCGTTGCGCTGTGAACCCGAGTTTGCGCACCGCCTCCTGTTGCAGGGTAGAGGTAATGAACGGCGGCGCCGGATTTCGCTTGCGTTGCTTGCGGTCTACTTTCGCAACCGTCAGCTTTCCGGCCGCGGCCGCGGTCAGATCCTGCCGGGCCTTCTCCGCGTCTTTCCCGTTTGTTATCGAAAACTGCTTGATCTTGTCGCCATGGAGTTGGGTCAGCTTGGCGCGAAACGCCTCTTTTTTCTTGCCAACATCCGATTCGATGGTCCAGTACTCGCGCGGCTTGAATTTCTCAATCTCGTCTTCGCGCTCGCAGATCAGTCGCAACGCCGGGCTTTGCACGCGGCCGGCTGACAATCCCGGTTTGATCTTTTTCCACAGCAGCGGCGAGATATTGAAACCCACGAGATAATCAAGCGCACGCCGCGCCTGCTGCGCATTGACGAGTTCCATCGATATTTCCCGTGGCGACTCGATCGCTTCCTGGATGGCGCGCGGCGTTATTTCGTGGAAAACCACCCGGTGCACGGTTTTGCCCTCGAGCAATTTGCGATCCTTAAGCAGTTCCACGAGGTGCCACGATATCGCCTCGCCCTCGCGATCAAGGTCGGTTGCGAGATAAAGCGTGTCGGCCTTCTTCAGTTGTTTGGAAATTGCATCGACGTGCTTGTTGTTGCGGTCAATGGCTTCGTAGCGCATGGAAAAGTTGTCTTCCGTGTCGACCGCCCCCTCTTTCGGTAGCAGATCGCGCACGTGGCCGTACGAGGCCAGGACCTTGTAATCCTTACCGAGGTATTTTTCTATCGTCGAGGCTTTCGCGGGGGATTCCACCACCACAACATTACGAGCCATATGTATAACTACCTGTCGGGATATCCCGCTCGGTTGGAGTCGTTGAATCTAGTGCACACAGCCGTACATATCGTCCATCACGAGATCTTCCATCCATACGAACGCCTGCTCCTGACCGGGACGGTTGAAAAGTACCATCAGTACGATCCACTTGAGTTGTTCGATGTCAATTTCGTCAGTTTCCAACGCCATGATCCGTTCGATAACAACCTCCCGGTTGGTCGCGTCCAGAACACCGACTTCTTCGAGAAAGTGCATGAAACCACGACATTCTGCGTCCAGTTTTGCCGCTTCTTCAAGGGCGTAAATGCGAACTGAAGTCGCGTTTTCGGATATCTGCATAGTCTCAGTTGCGTTCGCGCTGGCAAGATCGTGCAGCCAATCGAAAGCTTTCGTAACCTGCCCGCCGTCGAATCCCGCCTCGCGTAGTTCCAGTTTCACGCGCTCCTGATCGACATCAAACTCGATTTCGTCGTCGATGTAATTCTCGAAAAGATAGATGAGCACTTCGATAACAGTTTGCTTCATGTTGTCTCAACGGTGCGGTGAATTTGACGCTGCGGGGAGCGCCCCGGGGGCGTTTGTCAGATTTCATTACCGGCTGTTCAGCCGGCCTTGATTCGTGAGCGCGGCGCCTCGCCGTTACCCGGCAATTCTGAGATAGCTGTTGCCGGCGAGCGTGCAAACCGCCCCCCGGACCTCAAGCGCCGACAGGATGGAGGAAACCTCAGGTGCCGTCAATCCGGAGCGGCGGACGATTTCATCGAAGCTGGCGGCGTCAAACGCGCACGCATCGAGCACCGTCCGCTCGCGTGCGCTGAACGTGATCGGGGTATCCGGGCGTCCCCCGTCGACATCATCCGGGACCGCGTCGCCGCGCACCATATCCGGGTACTGCGCGAGTATGTCGGTGTGGTCGTTAGTCAGGATGGCACCTTGCTGGATTAACGCGTGACACCCCGCGGCAAGCGGGTTGCGGACGGAGCCCGGCACTGCAAATACATCGCGTGATTGCTCGAGCGCATGCTGCGCAGTCGTGATCGAGCCACTTTTCAACGCGGCTTCCACCACCACGGTACCGATGCTGAGGCCGCTGATGATCCGGTTTCGACGCGGAAAATGATGAGGTAACGGTGCCGTATCCAGCGGAAATTCGGACACGAGAGCGCCGTCAGCGGCGATGGCCGCGGCAAGCGCGGCATGTCCTCGCGGGTAGATGCGATCGATTCCGCAGCCGAATACGGCCAGGGTCGGGCGTTCTGCCGCCAGTGCGCCGCGGTGTGCGGCCGCGTCAATGCCGCTCGCCATACCACTGCTCACGACGAGACCCGCCTGCGCGAGACCGCGGGCAATACCGTATGCCGCTTCACGGCCGTAGTGCGTTGCCTTGCGGCTGCCGACGATGGCGATTTGAGTTCGTTGCAGAACCTCAGGGTCGCCAACGACGAACAGCACTACGGGCGGGTGAGCAATTTCCTTGAGCAGGCGCGGATAGCCCGGATCGAAAATCGTCAGCACATGGTGATGAGGCCGCGCGGCCCAGGCGATTGCGCGTTGTGCGGCAGTCCAGTCCAATTCACAGGAGAGTTCGCGCGCTGCCGCTTCCAGCGTCCGCGTGGCGGCGTCGACTGACGCGCCGTGAGCTTGTGCGCCGGCAAGCCGGCGCACGAATAGCGCGAGTTTCCGCGGGCTGTCCGGCGCCCCTGCATGGAATGCAAGCACGCAGCGGCGCAATCCGATGTCCAGTCCCTTGTCCATCGCGCGCCATCGTAACGCGCGGTTACGGCGTTTGCACCCCGCGAGCGCTCCGCGCAGACGCAGCTCAGGCAGCTGCGCGGCCAACCCTGAAATCAGGGGTTTTTGACCTTGTCCTTGATGTGGATCGCGCGCTGGGTATTCATGACGAGCGCATAACTGACGTTGTCGAACGTGCGGAATACCATCAGTTCACCGGCGCGTTCGTCGGGCAAGGTGACGGTTTCAGGCCAGCCACCTTTCGGCTCGTTCAGGAACTCATCCAGCGAGCGCTTGGCCGCCATGATGTTTGCTACCGCGGCATCGCGGGCATAGGCGAGCCCGGTGCTTTGTTCCGGCGCGCGCTGGATCGCCTTGTAGCGTTCTTCAGCGGCGATGGCCGTGGCGAGTTCGTCCTCGACTACGGCACCGGCCTGGTAAATCGCGAGCACATGTCCCGGCAGCAGGCCATCACCGAGCCCGCGGTCGAGCACCACCACCTGGTGCTGCCCGATCTGCGAAACGCCATCCACGACCGAGATAATCCGGCCATCAACCCCGGTATCCGGCGCACGCGGCACGAAGTCGGGGAATTCATCTTCGGTTTGGGGTAACAGCCGATCGCCCGTGAGAATTTCCTTGTTCGACCGCACCACCCGTGCCGTCGCCGGGTCGCCACCACGCTCGATCACGACATCTCCGATGTGCAGCACCTCGTAACCAAGCAATTCGTTCGTGGTCCCGTCACGATATTCTCCACCGGGACGGAAGACGGAGTATTTGTCGGTGGCGATATTATCCAGGTTGCGGATGTAGATGCGGTTGCCGGGGCCATTCGCAAGGTGCTGGTCCTGGCTTGAGACGACGTAGGCCGCAAGTTCAATATCGCTACGACTCATTACATGTGGACGCGACAGGAACGGTCGGATGGCGTCCAGTGGTATCGGCGCTATCGCGCCGTCGTGCGGGTATTCGCGCACCGATGGCGACAATTTCACGCGTCGTCCGCCGTACATGCCGCCGCGCGCGAGATTCAGGATCGGGCGGCCGTCTTTATACGTGAGATACACCTGATCGCCCGGGTAGATTAAATGCGGGTTCTCGATCTGCGGGTTCGCTTGCCAGATGTCGGGCCACTGCCAGGGGTAGGTGAGGAACGTTCCGGAGATGTCCCACAGCGTGTCCCCCTTGACGACGGTGTACGTACCCGGGTTGTTCGGATTGATCGCAACTTCGTCGGCGACGGCTGGGCAAAGCCATGCGAGCAAAATCGCCAAAACTGTAATTTTTCTAGGCATCTCAATACCCTTACGTGCATTCTTTAAGGTAGTTTAGCAGATATTCTTGCGGGTTTTAAAGAAAAACATCCCAATGCCGGACAGTGCCGGGAATCCGTTTGAATAATCAGGGTCTTATCAGTATTCTGCGCACACGAGAGAAGTGAAATCTGAGCATGTCCAAGCTGCAAATCCTCCATTACCCCGATCCCCGCCTGCGCAATGTGGCGGCACCGGTTCAGGTTGTCGACACAAACACGCGAAAACTTGTCAGCGACATGTTCGAAACCATGTACGACGCGCCGGGAATAGGTCTCGCCGCTACTCAGGTGAATGTCCATCAGCGCATCATCGTCATCGATGTCTCGGAGCACCGGAATGAGCCGATTTGCCTGATTAACCCCGTCGTCGTCGAATCCGGCGGGATGGAACAGACCGAGGAAGGCTGCCTGTCCGTTCCCGGGGTGTACGAAACCGTCGAACGATCCGACTGGATCCGGGTCCAGGCGCTGGACGAAAACGGGCAATCGTTCGAGCGTGAAGCGGATGGCCTGCTCGCCGTGTGCATCCAGCATGAAATCGACCATCTCGATGGCAAGCTGTTCGTTGATTACCTGTCCCGGTTGAAGCGCGCGCGGATTCGCAAGAAGCTCGAAAAGGTCCACAAGCAATCCTCCACCTGAACCGATCCACCTGGCCAGCAACGGCCTGAGTCTTCATGAACCACCCTGCGCCCGCGCGCCCGCGCGCCATTTTCGCCGGTACTCCGGAATTTGCCGTTGCGTCCCTCGAATGCCTGGCGCGACACGACGGCGTTGAAGTCGTCGCGGTTTACACCCAACCGGACCGACGCGCGGGACGCGGGCGAAAGGCCCAGGCGAGCCCCGTGAAACGGGTCGCTGAATCGCTGTCGATACCGGTCGTGCAGCCGCAAACGTTGAAAGATCCCGCAGCACAGGCGGAATTTGTCGCTTTCGAAGCGGATTTACTCGTCGTCGCCGCGTACGGCCTGATCCTGCCCGACACCGTGCTCACGGCGCCGCGTTTAGCGGTGAACGTTCACGCCTCGCTGCTGCCCCGCTGGCGCGGCGCGGCACCGATCCAGCGCGCGATTATGGCCGGTGACGCCGAAACCGGGATCAGCATGATGCGCGTCGTCGCGGCACTCGATGCGGGGCCTGTGCTGTCGCAACGCAGTTGCCCGATCACGCCGAACGATACGGGCGGAGCCCTGCACGACAAGCTCGCCGTTCTCGGCGCCACCTGCCTGCACGACACGATCGACAACTTCGTCGCCGGCACGGTGCATGAAACGCCTCAGGACGAAAGCCTCGTGTGTTATGCGGAAAAGATCACTGCCGCCGACCGGGTGCTGGACTGGGCTCAAAGCGCAAGCGTACTCGTGCGTCGGATACGCGCCCTGAATCCGGTGCCTGCAGCGACGATGACCCTGAATGACACCCCGCTCAAGATCTGGGAAGCCGTTGCGCTCGATGAGCACGTCGACACGACACCGGGTCGCATCGTTGCCTGCAGTGAGCATGGCATCGACATCGCGACCGCCTCCGGGCTGCTGCGGGTACTGCGCTTGCAGCCAGCGGGGAAACGTCCGCTCAGCGCGGCGGAATTCGTCAACGGCTTCCAGGCCTTGCTCAACGACCAGCCCTGACGCATGGCAAAGAACACGCGTTCGATCGCCGCGCTCGCACTTACCGCTGTTATCGCCCGCGGCCGCTCGCTCGACAAGACGCTGGTTGAAGCCACGCGAAACCTCACCGACAAACGCGCCCAGGCCTATGTGCAGGAGCTCGTTTATGGTGTTCTGCGCTGGTATTGGCGCCTCACGCCGCAACTCGAACACCTGTTGAAGCGCCCCCTGCGCGAACGCGACCGCGATATCGAAATGCTGTTGCTCGTCGGCCTGTACCAGCAGCAATTCCTCGCCACAGCCACTCACGCCGCCGTCAGCGAAACCGTCGCGGCGTGTCAGGAATTGCGCAAGTCCTGGGCCCGCGGGCTCATCAACGGCACGTTGCGCAACGCCCTGCGCGAGCGCGAGCGGCTGGCCGAGCTCGGCAGCGCGACACCCGCCGGTGCCAGCTCGCATCCGGACTGGCTGATCACGGCGTTCACAGCCGACTGGCCGGACGCGGCAACCGCGCTGCTTGCGGCAAACAACGAACGGCCGCCACTAACGCTCAGGGTCAATGCGCGACAGGGGACACGCGAGGCATACCTGGCCCAGCTCGAGGCGGTCGGCATTGCCGCGACGCCAAGCCGTCATGCCGTCGACGGCCTGCAACTGATCGACCCCGTCCCCGTGGATTCCCTGCCGGATTTCGCCCACGGCCGGGTCAGCGTCCAGGACGAGGCGGCGCAACTCGCAATGTCGGTACTCGAGGTGCCGGCGGCGGCGCGCGTACTCGATGCCTGCGCCGCGCCGGGGGGCAAGGCGGCGCACATACTTGAACGGCACCCGGCGACGCGGGAACTCGTCGCGCTCGACAGCGCCGCGGCCCGGGTGGTGAAGCTCGAGGCGACATTCGCCAGGCTGGGCGTCGACGCGACAACACGCTGCGCGGATGCGGCGAACGTCGATTCATGGTGGGACGGCGAGTTGTTCGACCGCATCCTCATCGATGCGCCCTGCTCGGGCACCGGCGTCATTCGCCGCCATCCCGATATCAAACATCATCGGCGGCCGGAAGACATTCTGCGCCTGGCAGACGAACAAGCGCGCCTGCTCGATTCCCTGTGGCCACTGCTCGGCCCGGGCGGTAAGCTCGTTTATGCTACATGTTCCGTCTTGCGCGCCGAAAACGACAGCGTCATCGGTGCATTTCTCGACCGCACCGAAGACGCGGTGCCCGACCCGATCGCGACCACCTGGGGCGCGACCACGCTGTATGGACGACAGGTATTGACCGGCTCAGACAATATGGATGGATTTTACTTCGCCCGGCTGATGCGCCCCGTGGCGGATACCTAGCCCGTGTCGCCGCGCGTGCCGACAATGAACGCAGCCGCACCGGGCACGCACCGCCACCGGACGCCGTCGGCTCACGTGAAAGCTGTGCTCGCGGTGCTCGCGCTCACCTGCGCAACAACGTTCAACGCCCCCGTCCGGGCTGGCTCGATTACGATTGATTCCGCCGAATCGGAAGTCGTCAATGAGATGTATGTCGTCAACGCCGATCTCGCCTTCGCGTTCAGCGATGACGCCATCGAGGCGATGAAAAGCGGGATCGCCCTGTATATCGACGTCGATTTCAGGATCGCGCGCGAGCGACGGTACCTGTGGGATCCGGATATCCTCACCCTGAGCCGGCGTTATCAGATCGAACGCCATGCGCTCACCGACCGCTACGTTATTACCGATCTCGTCACCGACGATCGCCGCACCCACGACTCGCTGGAGGCGGCGATTCACGATCTGGGGCAAATTCGCGAAGTCCCGCTCGCCGAAGCAGCGTTACTGGATGAAGCGAACGAATACCGGATTGAAGTGCGTGCACGCCTCGATCTTGAATCGCTGCCCGCACCCTTGCGGCCGCTCGCGTATATTTCGCCGAGCTGGCGCATGTCAAGCGGATGGTATGAATGGAAAGTAACCCGATAAGACGCCGCGCGACCGCGCTGGCAGCGGTTTCGCTGCTGGGTCTGTCGCTGCTCGCCTCGCTTATCCTCATGAGCGCGGCGCTGCAGAATTCCGGCAGCTTCGGCACCATGTACTCGGGGCTGCTGATTCTCAATTCCATCGGCCTGCTCACGTTCATCGCCTTGATCACAATCAACGTCCGCCGGTTGATGGGTCAGCTCCGACGACGGGAACACGGCTCCCGCCTGACCCTGCGTCTCGTTGTCATGTTCGTCAGTCTGTCCGTGATTCCGGTGCTGATTGTCTACGGCTTTTCGCTCGACTTCCTGCGCCGCGGAATCGACAGCTGGTTTGATGTCGAAATCGATCGCGCCCTGCATGACTCGCTCGAACTGAGCCGTGCTGCGCTTGATTTACGCATGCGCGATTTACTCGAAGAAACCGAACGTATCGCCGACGAACTCGGACGCGGAGCGCGGGCACCGGCACCACTCAATCTCGATGTACTGAAAAACCCCGACAGCACGATCGTGGCCAACGTCAGCGCGCCAGCAACGCGCGATCTCGATCTGCTGCGCGAGCGCAGCGGTGCGGATGAACTGACCCTGCTGACCCGCGAAGGACGTCTGCTCGGCAGCAGCACCGGGGCAACGGCGATCTTGCCGCACCTGCCACCGGACGAGATCCTGTTACAACTGCGTCAGGGTCGCAGCTACATCGGCCTCGATCCGATCCGCGACGCAGGCCTGTACGTCCGCGTTGCAGTGAATATTCCGGTTGTATCCATCGGCACACAGCGCCGGATCCTGCACGCGCTGTTTCCAATCGCAACCCGCATGAACCGGCTTGCCGACAGCGTGGAGTCGGCGTTCGCGGCCTATAACGAACTCGCATACCTGCGCGAAAAACTGAAACTGAGCTTTGCCATGACGCTGACCCTCGCGCTGCTGATCAGCATCGTCACAGCGGTCTGGGCCGCGTTTTACTCCGCCCGCCGGCTCGTCGCGCCGATCCGGGATCTCGTGGCGGGCACGGCCGCAGTCGCCGCCGGCGATTACGAAACGAGCTTGCCGGTACAAACGCGAGACGATATCGGCTTCCTCGTTGGCTCATTCAATGAAATGACGAAGCGAATCGCGATCGCCCGCGGCGAAGTCGAAGCGCAGCATCGTTATCTCGACGCCGTGCTCGGACAGTTATCGTCAGGGGTAATCGCGGTTGACCACGCCCTCAGGATTACGACGATTAACGAAAGCGCCGACGAAATCCTCGGGCTGCAGCAACAAGCCGTGGCCGGCATGCCGCTGACGGAAATCGCGGACCACAAAGAACATTTGCAGCCGTTCGTCGAGGGTATCGCGCCGCTGATCACCGGCCCCGATCATCGCTGGCAGCAACAGATCGTCGTGTTTCGACCCACCGGCCGGCGCGTGCTGATGTGCCGGGGCGCGAAAATGGCGCTCGATACGGGTGAAGCTACCGGCAGCGTGATCGTGTTTGACGACATCACCGCGATCATCCAGGGCCAGCGCGACGCGGCCTGGTCCGAGGTGGCGCGCCGCCTCGCGCATGAAATCAAGAACCCGCTGACCCCGATTCAGCTGTCGGCAGAACGCCTGCGGCAAAAATACCTCGGCAAAATGCCTGAACGCGATGCCGATACGCTGCAACGGCTCACAGCCACCATCATCCAGCAGGTCGATACGATGAAATCGATGGTGAACACGTTCTCCGACTACGCCCGTCCGCCAAAGATCAATCCGGAAAGCACGAACCTGAACGCGCTCGTCGAGGGCGTCGTCGAACTGTTTCAGAACGCACATCATGAAGTCGCGTTCGAGATCGACCTTGCCGATGGCCTGCCGGCGGTGCCGGCCGATGCCGCCAGACTGCGCCAGGTGATCAACAACCTCGTGAAGAATGCGATCGAGGGTTCCGCGGGAGCCAGCGATCCGACGATCACGGTGGCCACGGCGCTGGTGGAGTCGGACGCAGGGGTATCGGCAGAAATCCGCATCGCGGACCGGGGTGAGGGGATCAACGAAGCAGTGCACGAGAATATCTTCGAGCCCTACGTCACGAACAAGACCCGCGGAACCGGCCTCGGCCTCGCGATCGTGAAGAAAATCGTCGAGGAACACGGTGGCATGGTGACTTTGACGAACAACGATGGTCCGGGAGCAACCGCGACGATCCGACTGCCAATCGCCCGGGTTGGCGATACACTACGCGCGGCTCCGGATAATATTGAATCCGCTTCGAGCCCGCTGGAGAGGAAAGTGGTATGAGTTCCCCTTACATACTGGTTGTCGATGACGAACCGGATATCCGCAGCCTGCTGAAGGAAATCCTCGAAGACGAAGGGTTTGAAATCGGCGTCGCGGAGAACGCCGAAAGCGCCCGCGAAGCCCGCCGGCACCGCCGTCCCGACCTCATTCTGCTCGACATCTGGATGCCCGACACGGACGGCATCACGCTGCTGAAGGAATGGTCCGACGATGGTCACGTGGACGTGCCCGTCATCATGATGTCGGGGCACGGTACGGTCGAAACCGCAGTCGAGGCGACACGCCTCGGCGCGTATGACTTCATCGAAAAGCCGCTGTCGATCGCGAAACTGCTCGTCACCGTCCAGCGCGCGCTGGAAACCGCGGATTTGCAGCGCGAGAACATCGGCCTGAAACGCAGCAGCGCACCGCTCGATGAGCCGATGGGCAACAGCGCGGCGATTCAGAAGCTCCGTGAGGATGCGGTACGAATTGCCCAGCACAAGACCGCGGTGTTTATTACCGGCGAATCCGGCAGCGGCAAGGAAGTCATCGCGCGCTTTTTGCACAACGCGAGCCCGCGTGCGGGTGGAGCGTTCGTCACCGTCGGGGTTGCCGGGCTTGCACGCGAAAATCCCGATGCTGAACTGTTCGGCACGGAAACCGACGGCCATGTGACGTTCGGTTCACTTGAGCTCGCCAACGGCGGCTCGCTGTTCCTCAAAGACATCGCCGACATGGATTTGAACACGCAGGCGCGCTTGCTGAGCGCACTCGAAAACGAATCCCTGCTACGGGTTGGCGGGCGCGAGCCGGTGCAGATCGATGTTCGCGTAATCGCCGCGACCCGGCGCAATCTCAGCGAAGCCGTTGCCGCCGGCACATTTCGTGACGATTTGTTCTACCACCTGAACGTCGTGCCGCTCCAGGTGCCGCCGCTGCGTGATCGCGCGGAGGACATTGAACTCCTGGTCAATTACTACCTGAACTATTTCGCCGTACACGAGGGATTACCCCGCCGCGAGTTTTCCAGCGGCGCGCGCGCGCGGCTCGCAGATTACGATTGGCCAGGGAATGCCCGTGAGCTGAAAAACCTCGTTCAGCGCCTGATGATACTCGGGAGTACCGAACAGGTATCGGCCCAGGAAATCAATTCGGCGCTCGGGATACGTCCGCAAACCGATGGCGACTTGCCGTTCCCGGGCTTCGACCTGCCCCTGCGCGAAGCGCGCGAGAAATTCGAAAAAGCCTATCTCGAGTATCAGTTGCACTCGCTGCGTGGCAGTGTCAGCAAGGTCGCCGAGCGCGTCGGTATCGAGCGCACCCACCTTTACCGCAAACTACGCAGCCTCGGGATCGATCCAAAGCAGATCAAAGAATCGTCTAACGCATGAAAATCATCATCCTCGGAGCCGGGCAGGTGGGATCATCGGTCGCCGCCAACCTGTGCAACGAGGCGAACGACATCACCGTGATCGACCGCAACCCGGTGACCCTGCAAGCCCTGCAGGACCGGTTCGATCTGCGCGGCGTGCTCGGACACGGCTCACACCCGGAAACCCTTGCGCGCGCCGGCGCCCAGGATGCCGACATGATCGTCGCCGTCACGAACAGCGACGAAGTCAACATGATTGCCTGCCAGGTGGCCTACACCCTGTTTCGTACACCGACGAAAATCGCCCGCGTGCGCGAAACGCAATACCAGAAAGCCACGGAATTGTTCGCCCAGGAGGCGCTGCCGATCGATGTGCTGATCAGTCCTGAGCAGGAAGTCACAGACTACATCCGGCGGTTGATCGAATTCCCCGGTGCACTGCAGGTACTCGATTTCGCGCACGGGCGCGTCCAGCTCGTCGCGGCCCGCGCTTTCTACGGTGGTCCGCTCGTCGGCCACAAACTGAACGAATTACCCGACCAGCTGCCCGGTGTTGAAACGCGGGTAGTTGCCATCTACCGTCGTCACGAAGCGATCATTCCGAACGGCGATACCGTGATAGAAACCGGCGACGATGTCTTCTTCGTCGCGGCACCGAAACATATCCGCGCGGTCATGAGCGAGTTTCAGCGGCTGGATTCACCGAACAAGCGCGTCATCATTGCCGGCGGCGGTAATATCGGCAAACGGCTCGCGGTGGCGCTCGAGAAGCAATGCAATATCAAGATCATCGAATCAAACGCCGAACGCGCGCAGGAAATATCAGAAGAACTGAAGCACGCCTACGTACTGCTGGGTGACGCCGCAGACGAAGAATTGCTGATCGAGGAAAACATCGATCAAACCGACGTGTTTTGCGCGCTGACAAATGCCGATGAAGCGAACATCATCTCCTCGATGCTGGCGAAACGCCTCGGCGCGAGAACGGTGATGGCATTGATCAACCGGGCTGCTTATGTCGATCTCGTGCAACGAGACATCATCGATATCGCGATCTCGCCACAACAGGCAACCATCGGTTCGCTGCTCGCGCATGTGCGCCGCGGTGACGTGGTCAAGGTGCATGCGCTGCGCCGCGGCGCGGCCGAGGCGATCGAGGCCATCGCGCACGGCGACCGCAATTCCAGCCAGGTCGTCGGACGCTCGCTCGATGATATCGAACTGCCGCCCGGCACCACGATCGGGGCCATTGTCCGAGGTGATGCAGTCATCATGGCGCACCATGACACGGTGATCGAGGCCGAAGATCACGTAATCATGATCGTCACGAACAAACGCCACGTGCGCGACGTGGAGCGGCTGTTCCAGGTCAGCGTGACGTTCCTGTAGGCCAGGCATTTTCGGCAGGAGCCCGCCATGCGACGCCAGGTCATCCAGAGAATTCTCGGGCTACTGCTATCCATTTTCAGCCTTGCTTTGCTGCCGCCATTGCTGATCGCGCACTGGACTCGTGACGGCGCGAGTTCGGCATTCGCGATTGCCATCGTCGTGATCCTCACGGCCGGACTGTCAATGTGGCTGCCCGTACGCAAGGTCAACCAGGAAATGAAATTGCGCGACGGATTCATCGTCGTCGTGTTGTTCTGGGTGGTGCTGGGAACAAGCGGTTCGATTCCGTTCATGCTTGTAGACGGCCTGAAAATGTCGGCCCCCGACGCAATTTTCGAATCACTTTCCGGACTGACGACAACGGGCGCCACGGTCATCGTCGGCCTCGACTACCTGCCGCCCTCGATACTGTTCTACCGCCAGCTGCTGCAATGGCTCGGCGGCATGGGCATCATCGTCCTCGCCGTCGCCATACTGCCGATCCTCGGCGTCGGCGGCATGCAGCTCTACCGCGCCGAAACTCCCGGCCCCATGAAGGATGCGAAACTGACGCCGAGGATTACCGAAACGGCGAAAGCGCTGTGGTACATCTATCTCAGCCTGACGGTCGCCTGCGCATTGGCCTACCTCGCGGCCGGCATGACTGTATTTGATGCCATTTCACACAGCTTCAGCACCGTTGCCATCGGCGGTTTTTCCACCCACGACCTGTCGCTCGGGTACTTCGACAACACCGTCATCGAAGCGATTGCGGTCGCGTTCATGTTCGTGTCGGGGATCAATTTTTCGCTGCACTTTCTTGCCTGGCGCTACCGCAACACGAAACCGTATTTTTACGATTCCGAATTTCGCATGTACGCCGCGTTCACACTCGTGGTGTGCATCGTGTGCGGGGTTGGGCTCGCGGTAACGAATTACGAGGACAACTGGCTGCACGCATTCCGGCTCGGCATATTTCAGGCCGTATCTGTCGGCACGACCACCGGGTTTACCACCGCGAGCTTCCAGAACTGGCCGGGCTTTCTGCCCCTGTTATTGCTGTTCGCGAGCTTCCTCGGCGCCTGTGCGGGCTCGACCGGTGGCGGTATCAAGGTGATCCGTTTTGTGTTGCTGTACAAGCAGGGACGACGCGAAATCCAGCGCCTGATCCACCCGAACGCCATCATCACGATCAAGATGGGCGGACGCCCGGTGAACAATCGCGTGGTCGATGCCGTCTGGGGTTTCTTCGCCACGTATGTCGCGGTGTTCGCCGTCCTGCTATTGTCCGTGATGGCAACCGGGCTCGATCAGGTCACCGCGTTTTCCGCGGTTGCCGCCTGCCTGAACAATCTCGGCCCCGGCCTCGGCGAGGTCAGCGCGCATTACGGTAATATTCCGAGTAGCACGAAACTCTTGTTGAGCTTTGCCATGGTTCTTGGTCGTCTTGAAATCTTCACCTTGCTCGTCCTGCTAACGCCGTCGTTCTGGCGCAGCTGAGCGACAATGAGCGCGCTGACCGAACGTCTTGAAGCCATGCTCGCCGCCGGCGAAGAATCCGCCCTGCTGCGATTCAGTCTCGGCAACGCGTGGCTTGACAGCGATCCGGCGCGCGCCGCCGAACATCTGCAGCGCGCTGTCGCAATCGATCCCGATTATTCCGCCGCGTGGAAAATCCTCGGCAAGGCCCTCGACGCTGCCGGCCAGCCTGACGCTGCAATCAGCACCTATGAGCACGGGATTGCCGTGGCCGAACGCAGAGGTGATAAACAGGCTGCACGTGAAATGCAGGTGTTTCTGAAACGCCTGCTGAAAAACCGCGCACCTGAGTGAACCACCGCGCGTGGCGGCACGAGCTTACGCGCCGTGCAGGCTGAGCGAACCGACGAGACTGCTTACGTCCGGATAATCGTGACGCACGAGATAATCGCGGATGCCGGCGTTAATTTGCGCGCAGATCAGCGGCTCGTAAAACAAGGCCGTGCCAATCCCGACTGCCGAAGCGCCGGCAATCAGGAATTCAATCGCGTCGCTCGCGTTGACGATCCCGCCCTGTCCGATAATCGGAATGCCGTGCGCTTTTGTCGCCTGGTAAACCTGATGCACTTTGAGCAAGGCGATCGGTTTGATCGCCGGACCGGACAAGCCGCCCTGGTTGTTGCCGATTACCGGTTCACGTCGCTCGATATCGATCGCCATACCCATAACCGTATTGATCACGGCAAACGCGTCCGTGCCCGCGTCGATGCAGCGGCGTGCGTTATTGACGATGTCGGTCTGGTTCGGCGACAGCTTCGTGATCAGCGGTTTCGACGTGGCCCGGCGGCACGCCGCAACGACCCGCGCGGACATATCCGGATCGTTACCGAACGCGACCCCGCCTTCCTTCACGTTCGGGCAGGAAATATTGATCTCCATCGCGTCGATCGGTGAGTCATCGAATATCCGCGTGACCGCTTCGTACTCCTCGACGGTTGAGCCCGAGACATTCGCGATGAAACGTGTTTCAGCAAAATCGAGCCGCGGCAGATAATCACGCACGACCGCGTCGGCACCGGGATTTTGCAGCCCGATTGCATTCAGCATGCCGGCGGGTGTTTCGGCAATGCGGTGCGACGGATTGCCGAGTCGTGCCTCGAGCGTCGTCCCCTTGAGGCAGATCGCGCCGACATCGCGATTGGAAAATCCTTCGACGCGGGTATATTCTTCGCCGAATCCGACACAGCCCGACAGCAACACGAGCGGCGAATCGAAGCGCAGGCCGCAGAATTCGAAATCTAGCCGCGGTGAGTTGTCCGGTTTTAACGCCATGGCCTGGTGCCGTGTCCTACGATAAGCATTCATAATCCGCCGGTTTTTTTTGAATCCCGGCTGTGTTGTTCATCATTGCGCAGAGCCGGTGTCCGACCGTTCCGGCAACCCCGCCCGATGTAAATAATCCGGCGCGATGCAGCGACTCGGCCGCTGAGTAAGTCGTGACACGGCAAGCTGCGCCCGGAATTGGCGAAGACCCGGCGCGGTGCCCCCGGTTCGGCGGTTCTGTGCTTGCGAAGTTTCTTGATACCGGCCGCGCACCGTGTCGAGACGATCTGCCGGCACCGGACTTATCCGGGAATCCCTGAAATGTATCGTGGGAAACCACGTTAGCGAATAAGCAGGCACTGCGATGTTTGAAGTTGCACTGTTCGAGCCCGAAATCCCACCGAATACGGGCAACATTATACGCCTTTGCGCGAATACCGGCGTCACCCTGAACCTGATCGAACCGCTGGGTTTCAGGCTCGATGATCGTTCTCTGAAACGCGCCGGCCTCGATTACCACGAATACGCAAACCTGCAGGTACATCCGGATTACGAGACGTTCACGCAAACGCTCGCGGAGCAACGGGTTTTCGGCTTCACGACACACGCCACGACAAGCGTGTTTGCAACGTCGTTCCAGGCGGGTGATGTCTTTCTGTTCGGCCCCGAGACTCGCGGGCTCCCGGTGCAATTACGCGATGCTTTACCGCACGAGCGACTACTGCGCATTCCAATGCTGGCAACGAGTCGCAGCCTCAACCTGTCGAATGCGGTCGCGGTGGTGCTTTATGAGGCATGGCGGCAACATGACTTCAGCGGTGGTGCTTGAAGCCGGTAAGCGATACCGGCCCCGCTGTGTCAGCCGCAGTCGCCGCCGTTGTCGCTGTTGATCACCGTTACGATCGGCGGTGCGCCACGCGCATCACCGGTACGGTAAGTGAGTTTGCATTCGGCGGCGGGCACGCCGGCAAGCGAGTAGGTAAACGTCTCGCCCGCGGCATCTACTTCGACGTCAAAACCACCAAGGCGCGGGATCAACGGGTGGATACCGCGTTCATTGGCCAGCGGGTAGCCGGTGACGAGATCAATTTCTACCGTCTGACCGTCACCCATCGAGATTTCCGTGGCTGCGGCGCCGTTGGCAATCCAGATTGAATGCGCCAGCGCCGCACCGCTGCGCACGCTGCCGGCAAGCCCGGCGAGTGCGATGGAACGCTGTTCGGCTACGTGTGCCGCGCTGCGTGCCTGCACGAATGCGGCGAGGACGCCGATCAGCACCAGCGCCGTAATCAACTCCGGGCAAATTATCGTGGTGAACCGGTTCAGGGCCATGCTCCTCGCGTAGTCGTTGCACTCAGGTCACGGGCTCACCCCGTGCGCTGGAAACTATAGCGCGCGGTCTGCGTTTTTCGACCCCGCGTCTGCCACGCCAGAAAGAATCTGTGATCAGCGGCACAGGCATCCGCGCCCGTAACGGCCAAAGCGTGACGCAGTGGACAGCGACTCACTCGTGCCCGGGCGCAGGAGACTCCGCTACCGGGTCACGCGCAAGCAGATTATCGACCGCGCCGCGTGGCGTGGTGCGGCCGCTGACCGTCGCGGCGACTTCGCAGGATATGGGCATCTCGATATCATGGCACCGGGCGAATTCCGCGAGCGCCAACGCCGTCGTCGCACCCTCGACGAGTCCCGTGTTGTCGATTGCGTGCTGGGGGTCGCTACCGGCCGCAAGACTCAGGCCGAAGCGGCGATTTCGTGACATATCGTCCGTGCACGTGAGCACAAGATCGCCGAGTCCCGACAAGCCCATGAACGTTTCCCCTCGGCCGCCGCGGGCAACGCCGAAACGCGTGATTTCCGCGAGCCCGCGCGTGATCAACGCGGCCCGGCTGTTACTGCCGAGACCGAGCCCGTCACTGATGCCGGCGGCAATCGCAATCACGTTCTTTATCGCGCCGCCAATCTGTACTCCTGTCACGTCGTCGGTCAGGTAGGGGCGAAATGACGGCGAATGCAGCCGCCGCACAAGCTCGCGCCCCTGCGCGGGGTCGCGCGTTGCGACGGTGATTGCGGCCGGACGCTGTTCGGCAACTTCGAGCGCAAAATTCGGTCCCGACAACATCGCGAACGTCGTGTCGGGGAAGCGGTCGGCGACGATTTCGTCGGCAAGGGCAAACGTCGTGTTCTCGATCCCCTTGCACGCGCACGCGATGCAGTTCGGCGCTTCGATACGGGCACTCAGCTCGCTCAGCACGGGACGCAAGGTCTGAAACGGGACGACGGCAACGACGGTGTCGAAGCGCGCCGGCAATGTGCCGGTATCGACAAAGCGCAGCGACGGGGGCAATTCGATGCCGGGCAGATAGCGCGCGTTGCGACGACTGTCGCGCATGGCCGCGATAGCCTGCGGGTCGCGTCCCCACAACCACACGTCGTTGGCGGGATTACGCGTCAGTACCAGCGCGAGTGCCGTGCCCCACGCGCCGGCGCCCAGGACAAGTACATTGCGTCCGGAATTCATCGCTTACGCTGACCGTTGCGGTTCCGAAGCCCCGCCTGCATGCCGGCGGATCAATTCACCACGGGGTTCGCTTGCTCGCCCTGCCGGCGCTGGAGTTCCTGCGCGTACAGCGCCTCGAAATTAACCGGCGCCAGCAGAATCTGCGGAAAACCTCCCTTGACCACGATATCCGAGACAACCTCCCGAACGTACGGAAACAGGATGTTCGGACATGCGGTGGCGAGAATCGCCGGCAAGTGCTCGGCCGGAAATCCGCTGATGGTGAAAATCCCGGCCTGTTTCGCTTCGACGAGGTAAATACTGCGCTCGTCCTGTTTCACCGTGACGGTAACCTGCAGGACGACTTCATACTGGTTTTCACCGAGTTCACTCGTTTCGTTCGAAAAATGGATATCGACCGACGGGTTCAGCTGTTCCGTGAACACGCCGGGGGTGTTCGGCGCTTCGAACGAGAGATCCTTTACATAAATCTTCTGGATTGCGAGCTGCCCGCTCGTGCCCTGCGCTTGCGGGTTGGCTGCGGGATTTGCTTGGTCGGCCATGAATCACCTGTCTGGTTGAGTAGTTGGGAGCGCCCGTCCGTGTGTCCGTTACGGCGTTCGGCGGGGCTCAGGTCAGCGGCAGATTGTCAGCGCGCCATGCGCTGATTCCGCCTTTGAGGCTGTATACCTGCTCGAAACCGGCCGCGGTCAATTCTTTTACCGCCGCGGACGAACTCGTTCCCGTCGCGCAATAAACAAGGACCGGCCGGCCGGCGGACTTTTTGAGCTCGCCGGATCGTGTCTTGATCTCGGCGGCGGGGATGTGGACGGCATTGATGATGTGCCCGGCGTCGAAGTCGTCGCGAGAACGGACATCGAGTGGCAGCGCGTTTTCGCGGTTGAGCAGTTGCACCGCCTCGATCGGCAGTACCGCTTT
Source organism: Gammaproteobacteria bacterium (assembly GCA_965216305.1). Classification (GTDB taxonomy): domain Bacteria; phylum Pseudomonadota; class Gammaproteobacteria; genus UBA11873. Next base: position 4,549,822 of record OZ244144.1, read on the forward strand.
GCTGCCCGCGGTCTGCGCGAAATTAACCATTAGCATCACGAGGATAAAGAAAAAAGCGCTGACGAGAATCAGGTGATTACCGGCGAATTCTAGTAGTTGGGCCATGCTTGCGATTCAATATGAAAGGAGCCCCGACGGTCGTACTACGGCAATTGTAAACCGGTGTTTCCCACGGCGGAGGCGGCGGCGCGTATGATACACTGATCCGCGATTTGGAGCAGTCGGCGAACAGCTGTTCCAGGTTCCCGGAACGCTCCTGGCGCCGTTTCGGCCGCAGTCTGCACACACGCTACAGATAAGAAAAAGCCCGAGGTTTGCATGAGTAAAGTCGACCATCCAGTCATGTTGATCGTTCTCGACGGTTGGGGCCACAGCGACGATCCCGCGTTCAATGCGATCGCGGCCGCGAACACGCCGAACTGGGATCGGCTCATGCGCGATTACCCGCACGAATTGATCCGTTGCTCCGGCACGGACGTGGGTCTGCCAGACGCGCAAATGGGTAATTCCGAGGTTGGCCACATGCACCTCGGCGCCGGGCGCACCATCAATCAGGATTTCTCCCGCATCTCGCTTGCGATTGCCGATGGCGAGTTTGCTGACAACGCGGCCTGGACGCCGGCGATGCAGCGCGCCGCGGCCGACGACAAAGCCGTGCATATCCTCGGTCTGTTGTCTCCAGGCGGCGTCCACAGTCACGAAGAGCATATGCTCGCGCTCGTCGATGCAGCCGCGCGCCAGGGTGTCACACAGATCTACCTCCACGCCTTCCTCGACGGCCGCGATACACCGCCGCGCAGCGCGGCCGATTCGATAAACCGGGTTACGACCCACTGCGAGAAACTCGGCGCCGGGCGCATCGCCACGCTGGTTGGTCGTTATCTCGCAATGGATCGCAATACGAACTGGGAGCGCACCCGCGAAGCGTATGACTTGCTCGTCGACGGCAAGGCGGAATACACCGCAGCAACGCCGCTCGCAGGGCTCGAAGCCGCCTACAAGCGCGGCGAGAACGACGAATTCGTCAAAACCACGACGATTGTGCCGGACGGTGGCAGTGCCGTTTGCATCAACGACGGCGACGTCGCCATATTCGCGAACTTCCGTGCCGATCGAGCGCGCCAGCTGACGGCTGCGTTCACCGATCCGGGCTTCGACGAATTCACCCGCAAGCGGGTACCGGCGCTCGCCGCATTCATCACGATGACGAGCTACAGCGCGGATTTCGATGTACCGACGGCATTTCCGCCCATCGAATTGAAGAATACGTACGGCGAATGGGTCGCCGCGCACGGCCTTAATCAGCTGCGGATCGCGGAAACGGAGAAATACGCCCACGTCACGTTTTTCTTTGACGGTGGTATCGAACAGGCGGCGAAGGGTGAAGACCGGATCCTGATCGACTCTCCGGCCGTCGCAACCTACGACCTGAAACCCGAGATGAGTGCGGCGGAAGTAACCGACGCGCTCGTCGCCGCGATCGATCGGCAACATTACGACACCATCGTGTGCAATTACGCGAACGCGGATATGGTGGGACACACCGGCGATTTCGACGCGACGGTGCGCTGTATCGAGACGCTCGACGCCTGCCTCGGACGCGTGGTTGCAAGCGCGGTAGCGAACGGCATGGAAATCCTGATCACCGCGGACCATGGCAATGCGGAGAAAATGCGCGACGGCGCCGAAGCGAAACAGGTGCATACGGCGCATACGAGCAATCTTGTGCCGCTGATCTACATCGGACGCCAGGGCAAGATTGCGGCCAATGGTTGTCTCAGCGATATCGCGCCGACGATGCTCATGCTGATGGGGCTGAAACGCCCACCGGAAATGACCGGCCGCCCGCTCATCGCGCTGAAAGACGAAGAACAGGTCGCGGCGTAAGCAACACGCGATCCCGGTTTGGGTCCCTTCACCGGATGCCGGATACATGCACCGGTTTGCGGAACCCGGCCGTCCATGACCAACGCCCTTCTTCTCGAATCAGGCAGAACGGGTTTGACAGTGATTCCGGGCGCGAAGCCGTAGTGCCGCAGATTTGCACACACGTGGTTAGAGCTCGGTCCGATTACAGCGACGATACGGACGCGTTGGAATCCCTGTCCTCGATTCGTTCAGCCCGCACTCCGCTCGCCGTCGTGTTGTCAATCATGCTCGCTTGCGCCTGGGCGGGCGGCGCCGCGGCGAAAGATCTCGCCAGCATCAAATCTCGTATCAGTGAACTCGAAAGCTCGCTTACGGAGCGAAGAATCGAGTACGACAGTGCGCGCACCGCCGTACTCGAAATCGAACGCCAGTTACACGCCGCGCGCGAGGAAAACACGCGGCTGCGCGCACGACTCGAAACGAAGATGCAACATATCGACGCGCTGCGCGCGCGTCGCGACGTGATGAACGAACGGCGCGAAGCGTCGATCGCCGCAATCAACGCCTTGCTGCTCGCGCGCTACAAGCAGTCGCGACATCCGAAACTGAAGGTCATCCTCGAAAACACCGACCTCGGTGCCCTGCAACGCAATCTGAAATACTACGACATGCTCGCGCAAGCCGAGGACGAGCGTGTCCGTGAACATGGTGCTCGCGCGAGCGAACTCGAACAACTCGAGACCGCGTTGAAACTCGAAGCGACGAAACTGCGTCGTCTGCGGGGGCAGACCGAGGCGCAGTTGAACGCCCTGAATGAGTCGTTCGAAAACCGCACGCGCGTCGCGAAATCGCTCTCGCAGCTGTTAGCCGACAACCGGGCAAACCTGGAACAGCTGCGGCGCGATGAGAAGGAGCTCACGGAACTTGTCGCCGGCGTCCGTGATCAATCGCCCTCACCGGGGCCGGCACCGGCCCCGTTCGACAAACTCAAGGGCAAGCTCGCCTGGCCGACGGCGGGTCGTATCGCGAAAGCACCCGGTACGGCGATGCGTGACGGCGGCGCGAAATGGAGCGGTGTGATTATCGAATCCGCACCCGGTGCCGACGTCGCCGCGATCGCAGCGGGCCGGATCGCATTCGCCGACTGGTTTCGCAATCTCGGCCTGCTCGTCATCATCGATCACGGCAATGGCTACATGAGCCTGTACGGACACAACCGGGAGTTGCAGAAATCCGCCGGCGACCGTGTGCGCGCCGGCGATATCGTCGCCTCCGTCGGTGACACCGGCGGACAGGTGTCCGCCGGCCTGTACTTCGAGATCCGCGAAAACGGCACGCCGCAAGATCCGCGCAAATGGTGCCGCAAGTGAATCGGAGCGGTTTTGCTAAGCCCTCAAATCAGTGGTAGCAAGGCGCCGTGCGCCGGGAATGGTCGATACAGTTTCCACCGTGCGGCAGCATCACTGACGCCGACTTCAGGGCTTAAGCCAGGAGGCCGGGGCCATGTTTTCGCATTTCCGCGTTGCTAGTCGCCTGTTGACCCTGGCCAACTGCTCACCTCGGGCCTTGAACTGCGAAAAAATCACTCCCGGCAGGGCCGCGAATATTTCGAGACGGCTTCCAGTTGAACCACGGTGGCGCGCACGCGTCGAACCTGCCACGATATCGCGCTCGACAGAACACACGTCACGTTGCCGTTAACCCCCTCATATCCCGCACAGCGAAGGAGTTCTACCCGACCATGCCGCCAGCGTTTCTGACCGCAATCCTGCTTTCGATTTCGCTCGGCCTCGCCGCGGCAGAACCTGGCGTTGTCGCCGAGGATCCCGCCACGCCGGCCGTGGCTGAGGAGCCACCGAAACTGCCGCTCGATGATATCCGTGTGCTCGTCGAAGTCTTTCACAAGATCAAGAACGACTATGTCGAGGAGGTGAGCGACGAAGACCTACTCGAAAACGCCGTGCGCGGCATGCTCGCGGGGCTCGACCCTCACTCGTCCTACCTCGACCCCGAGGGTTATCAATCCCTGCAGGAAGGCACGACCGGCGAGTTCGGCGGCCTCGGCATCGAAGTCGGTATGGACGAGGGTTTTCTCAAGGTCATCGCCCCAATCGACGATACGCCGGCCGCGCGAGCCGGAATCCAGGCCGGAGACGTCATCATCCGGCTCGACGACACCCCGGTTAAAGGCCTCAGCCTCGGTAACGCCGTGAAGCAGATGCGCGGCAAAGCCGGTACGGATATCCATATCACGATCGTCCGCGATGGCCTCGACAAAACACTGGATTTCACGCTCACCCGGGACATCATTCAGATCAAGAGCGTCAAGAGCCGATTTCTCGAACCGGGCATCGGGTATTTGCGCATTTCCCATTTCCAGTCGCGTACCGGCGATGACGTGAAGCAGCACCTCGGCGATCTGAAACAAGAGGCCGGTGGCAAGCTGAAGGGGATCGTGCTCGATTTACGCAATAATCCCGGCGGCGTTCTCGGCGCCGCCGTCTCGGTGTCGGATGCGTTTCTGACCACCGGCAGAATTGTCTACACAGAAGGCCGGGTCGCGGATTCGGAACTCGAATTCAATGCGAAGCCGCCGGATCAGATCGACGGCGCACCGCTCGTCGTGCTGGTAAACGAGGGCTCCGCCTCGGCATCCGAAATCGTTGCCGGCGCGTTGCAGGACAGCAAGCGCGCGGTAATCATGGGCCGGCGCTCGTTCGGCAAAGGTTCGGTCCAGACAATCCTGCCGATGAACAACGAAGCGGCGCTGAAGCTGACAACTGCGCGCTACTTCACCCCGTCGGGTCGCTCGATCCAGGCGGAAGGGATTGTTCCCGACATCATCGTCGACAAACTCACGCTGTCGGAAATCAGCGTCGCGAAAGCGAACGTCGTGACCGAGGCGAACCTGTCCGGCCACCTGGAAAACGGTAATGGCGACGGCGACGGCGACGTGCCGTCCGGGGAAGCGATCGAAAGCACGAAGTCGGCGGCGAAAGAACGCGAGGATCTCGCGCTCAAGGACTTCGAACTCTACGAAGCAGTGAACCTGCTCAAAGGCATGGCGCTGCTGCAGGCGCGCGGCGGCGCGTTACAATAATCCGCCCGCACGAAACACCAAAAAGGGAAGCGCCTTGTCAACCATTGCGAGCGCAATCGCCGCCGCCTGCCTGTTCGTCTCGCAGACCCCGGCCCCCGTTGCCGATATCGCGATCATCATCGACGATATCGGCTATGACTATCGCAATAGTCGCGCTGCCGTCGAGCTGAACCAGCCGTTCGCTTACGCGGTTCTGCCCTTTTCTCCGCACGCTGAAGATCTCGCACGGCTCGCGAACGAGCTCCACAAGAATGTGATCGTTCACTTGCCGATGGAAGCCGATGGGCACAACCATGCGCTCGGTCCCGGGGCGCTCATGATGGACATGTCGCAACCGGAAATCATCGCGGCGTTGACGGAGTCGCTCGCCGCGGTGCCTTATGCGGTCGGGATCAACAATCACATGGGAAGCCGCCTGACCCGCGAAAGCGACGCCATGAACTGGCTGATGCAGGCGATCGTCGAGCGCGGCGATCTGTTCTTCGTGGACAGTCGCACAACCGCGGGCAGTGTTGCCCTGCAGGCGGCGCTGCGGGCCGATCTCGCGGCAACCGCTCGCGATGTGTTTATCGACAACGAACAATCTGCCGAAGCGATCACGCGTCAGCTCGCGGTGTTGGTGAAACGCGCGAAGCAAGTGGGGCACGCGCTCGGTATCGCGCACCCGCATGCCGTTACGATCGAAGTCTTGAGGAACTGGCAGCCACTCGAGGCCGGCGTCCGCGTGATTGCACTCGCCGACTATATCGAGAGCTATCGACGCGGTGGTGCCGAGGTAACGCTGAGTTCAGCGCAAACGGCGACTGCGGAATGCGGCGACGAGGGCGAACACCCCGGCACCACCGAGTACCCACACGCTCAGCGGTAGGGGTCCGAACAGCCGCGTCGTCTCCGCCACCGAGGAATTCACGACACCAGCGCCGATAATCAATCCCACGCCGATTACCGCGAGTACGAGACGCCGGTGTATGCGCTCGATTTCGTTGCGGATCTCCGCGAGTTGCGGATCGTTGCTGACCACCTGGATGCGCCCACCGCGTACCTGGTCGAGTATTTCGAACGCAAGCCCTGGCAACTCCGGCAAGCGATCGATCCACAACGGTACGTTCTGTCGCGTGCTGCGCAGTACGGAACGCAGACCGACGCGATCGCGCATCCAGTTTTCCAGCGATGGTCGCGCCGCACGCCAGAGGTCGAGCTCGGGGTCGAGCTGACGCCCTATCCCCTCAATATTCACAAGCGTTTTCTGCAGCAGCAACAATTGCGGCAGAATTTTCATATGGAACCGTCGCGCGGTCTGAAACAGCCGCAACAACAGCGCGCCGACGGAAATTTCCTTTACCGGGCGATCAAAGATAGGTTCGCACACGGTCCGGATTGCGAATTCGAATTCGTCGACCCGCGTATCTTTCGGCACCCAGCCGGATTCGACGTGTAATTCCGCCACGCGACGATAATTGCGATCGAGGAAAGCGCTGAAATTCTCCGCGAGGTAGCGCTGGTCGTACTCGCTCAGCGACCCCATGATGCCGAAGTCGACCGGCACATAAACGGCGGGCCCGCCGTTTTCGCCCGGTTTCACGAACAGATTTCCGGGGTGCACGTCGGCGTGGAAGAAGTGATCACGAAAAACCTGGGTGAAAAATACTTCTATACCGGTTTCCGCGAGCTCATGCAGGTCAACCCCGGCGGCCCGCAACGCAGCCACGTTATCGATCGCGATACCGCTGACCCGCTCCATCACGAGCACATTCTGGCGGCACAAGGGCCAGAACACCTCGGGGACATACATTTTCGGAGAATCAATAAAATTGCGGCGCAATTGCGAGGCATTCGCCGCTTCGCGCATCATGTCGAGTTCGTCGAGTATCGTCTTCTCGAATTCTTCTACAACGGCAACAAGATGCAGTTCCTTGCCTGGCGAGGAGTAGCGTTCGGCTGTCTTTGCAAGGATTTTCATCAGGCCGATATCGCGTTCGATCGTACGGCGTATATTCGGCCGCACAACCTTCACGATGACCTCGCGCCCGTCCTTCAACAGCGCCGTATGCACCTGCGCAATCGAAGCGGAGGCCAGCGGCGTTTCATCGAAATCGTCGAACGCCTCATCAATCCCGCAGCCGTACGCCTTCTCCACGATCTCGCGCGCCAGTGATCCGGAAAACGGCGCGACATTGTCCTGGAGTTGCGCCAGTTCTTCGGCGATATCGTCGGGCAAAAAGTCGCGCCGCGTGGACAATATCTGACCGAACTTGATGAATATCGGGCCGAGCTGCTCGAGCACCCGCCGCAGTCTCAGCGCACGCGGCCCGTGGTCGCTGCGAAACCAGTTCCACGGCAACAGGTACAGCATGAAGCGCAAGGATCGCAACAACGGCGTTGTAAACAGGAGCTCGTCGAGCCCATGACGGATCATAATCCGCTGGATAGCGAGAACCCTGAAGAACTGGCCCGGGGTAATCACGAAGACGCCCGCTGGCGGCTGATCCGCTGTAAGCGCGCGCGCAGTCTGTCGACGTCGCCGGCCACTTCGGCGCATTCGCTAACGAATGTTTCGATGTCTTCACGTCGCGGCAACAGCTCAAGTTCGAAACGCAGGTACTCGCTCAGATCGCGTTCGATCGCCGCATGTGCATTACGTGCCCAGCCGATGCCGGCACGCACGCCGCGACCAAGCTGGCGCGCGACCACATCGCCGGTGCGCGCGGCCAGCAGGCCTTCGAAATCGATTGAACTGTCGGCCAGCAGCGCCTGTATTTGCTGGGCAATCGCGAGGTCGCCTTCGATCTCGACGCGGCCGGCGGCAAGCGCGCTGCCGTCGCGCTGGGTTTTTGCCATCGCGAGGAAATCTGCCGGCGTGCCCGTGATTGTGACATCAGCGTACGCCGCATCAGTAGCCAGGCTGACGCTGCCCTGCGTGACCCGTGCCAACACCGTGTAACCCGAGCGCTTCAGCCGGAATGCTATCGAGCAATCGCCGAGCTGCGCGATACGGTAGGCGGTTTTCTCGTCCGACCGGATGAGTCGGTTGAGCGCCGCGGTCAGACCCGCGAGCAAGGGGTTTCGACGTGTATCCGCGGCTGCCCCGCGCCCGCCCTCAGAGTCGTATGCCATCGTGCAGGGCGACGATGCCGCCAGCCATATTGCGATACCGGCATTGCTCGAACCCCGCCGCGCGCATCATCGCGAGCAAGGCGTCCTGATTCGGATGCATGCGGATCGATTCGGCAAGATAACGATAGCTGTCCGCATCTTTCGCCACGAGCTTGCCGATCCGCGGCAGCACCTTGAACGAAAATGCGTCGTAGGCCGGGCGCAGCGCGCGCAGCTGCAGTTCGGAAAATTCGAGCACCAGCGCGCGGCCACCCGGGCGCAATACCCGATACATTTCGCGCAGTGCGGCATCCTTGTCCGTCACGTTACGCAAACCGAAAGCGATGCTGACGACATCAAACGAACGATCCGCGAACGGCAGCAGTTCCGCGTTAGCCTGCGCCATGCAGACGTTGTCCGGGCCGCCTTCGTCGAGCAGACGATCGCGTCCCACCCGCAGCATATCGCCGTTGATGTCGGAGATAATCACGCGTCCGTGGACGCCGGTGCGCCGCGCGAACAGGCGGCCGAGGTCGCCGGTGCCACCGGCAAGATCGAGGATGTCGTTGCCCGGGCGCACGCGTGCCGCCATCACGGCGAGGCGTTTCCACAGGCGGTGCAGGCCGAACGACATCAGATCGTTCATGACATCGTAATTATCGGCGACGGAATCGAAAACAGCGCGCACGCGGCGGGTTTTTTCCTCCGGGCTGACATGCTCGAACCCGAAATCGACCGCCGCCTTTCCGCTCGCGTCGTCCGCTCCGGTACGCGGCTTGTTCACGGCCTGATCCCGCCCGTGAGCGCGCTCCGGCAAGGATCGGCCCGGGAGTTCAGAGCGTTCGGCCCGCCGCTACCCGGCATCGTTCAGTCCCGCCACTTTCTCGCGGTACTCCTCCCACAAGCGCGTTTCATTACGCCCCATCTCATAGAGATAATCCCACGAATACAGACCCGTGTTGTGGCCATCGTCGAACTCGAGCTTGACCGCGTAATTGCCGACCGGTTCGACCGCGGTGATGGCAACGGCCGCTTTGCCGAGCGGCAGCGTACCCTGACCGGGACCGTGTCCGCGCACTTCCGCCGACGGCGAATACACGCGCAGGAGTTCGCACGGCAGCTTGAATACCGCACCATCGGCGAATGCAACTTCAAGCAGTCGCGAGCGCGTGTGCAGGACTATGTTCGTCGGTGTGTGCGTAGCCATGTGCGTTTGCGTCAGAGGATATAGCGGGCGAGGTCTTCATCTTTCGTGAACTCGCCGAGATACTGGTCAACATAAGCCGCATCGATCGTCACCGTCTGCCCGAACAGGCTCGGCGAGGTGAACGACAAACCCTCGAGCAGCCGTTCCATCACCGTGTGCAGGCGGCGGGCGCCGATGTTTTCACTCTGCTCGTTGACCTGATGGGCGATTTCCGCGAGCCGCGCGATGCCGTCATCGGTGAACTCTATGTCCACCCCCTCGGTTGCGAGCAGCGCCTGGTACTGTTCCGTCAGCGATGCGTCCGGTTCCGTCAGGATGCGGACAAAATCCTCGACCCCGAGCGGATCGAGTTCCACCCGGTTCGGCAGACGTCCCTGCAACTCCGGGATCAGATCGGACGGTTTCGACAGATGGAAGGCGCCCGAGGCAATAAACAGTACATGGTCGGTTTTTACCAGGCCGTGTTTCGTACTTACGGTGCAGCCTTCCACAAGCGGCAGCAAATCGCGTTGTACGCCTTCGCGGGAAACATCGGGACCGCTCGTTTCCGAACGCTGCGCGACCTTGTCGAGCTCGTCGAGAAAAACAATCCCGTTCTGCTCCAGGTTTTCCATCGCGCCGGCGCGCAGATCGTCCTCGTTGATCAACTTGCCGGCCTCCTCTTCGGTGAGCAATTTCATCGCGTTGACGACTTTCACCCGGCGGCTGCGTTTGCGACCCGAACCGAGGTTCTGAAACATGCCCTGCAACTGGTTCGTCATTTCCTCCATCCCCGGCGGTGCCATGATCTCGACCCCGATGTTCGTTGCCTCGAGTTCAATTTCGATTTCCTTGTCGTCGAGTCCACCTTCGCGCAGCATCTTGCGAAAACGCTGGCGGGTAGAGGATTCCGTGTCCGCCTGCTCATCCTGGAACGTCCGCGCACCAGGCAGCAGGGCGTCGAGCACGCGCTCTTCGGCCGCATCGGCGGCATCACCGCGAACCTGTTCCATCGCTTCTTCGCGCGCCATGTTCACGGCAACATCGGCGAGATCGCGAATGATCGACTCGACGTCGCGTCCAACGTAGCCGACCTCGGTAAATTTCGTCGCTTCGACCTTGATGAACGGCGCACCGGACAGCTTCGCGAGGCGGCGCGCGATCTCCGTCTTGCCAACCCCGGTGGGGCCGATCATGAGGATATTCTTCGGCGTGATTTCATTGCGCAGGCCGGGTTCGACCTGGGAGCGCCGCCAGCGATTACGCAGCGCGATCGCGACCGCGCGCTTCGCCGCAGCCTGTCCGACGATGTGATGGTCGAGCTGGTCGACGATTTCCTGGGGGGTCAATGCAGTCATCGCACCAGCCCCGTCACGCGTCCGCGTCGAGGACTTCGACGACCACGTTCGTGTTCGTGTACACGCAGATATCGGCCGCGATTTTCAGGCCTTTGCGGACGATCGTTTCCGCATCGAGCTCGGTGTTTTCCAGCATCGCGCGCGCGGCCGCGGTGGCGTAATTACCGCCGGAACCGATCGCCATCACGGCGTCTTCCGGTTCAATTACATCACCGGTGCCGGAAATTATCAGCGAATGCTCGCGGTCGGCCACGGCGAGCAAGGCTTCGAGACGGCGCAACATGCGGTCCGTGCGCCAGTCTTTTGCGAGTTCCACCGCCGAGCGCAACAGATTGCCCTGGTGCTTTTGCAATTTCGCTTCGAAGCGTTCGAACAGCGTGAAAGCGTCGGCGGTGCCACCGGCGAACCCCGCCAGCACCTTGTCGTCGTACAGACGGCGCACCTTGCGCGCGTTGCCTTTCAGCACCGTCTCGCCGAGCGAGACCTGACCATCGCCACCAATGACGACGCGGTTACCACGCCTGACGGAGAGTATTGTTGTAGAGCGAATGCGTTCCATCGAATCCGGACGGTATTGGAGAGTGCGAAATTGTACACGAAATCGTCCGCCGGACCGGGCGGCGCGGCTCAGTCCTGCTTGCGTTTCGCGCGCGGATGGGCGGCGTCGTAGACCTTCGCGAGGTGCTGAAAATCCAGGTGCGTATAAACCTGCGTCGTGGTGATGTTCGAATGCCCGAGCAATTCCTGTACGGCGCGCAGATCGCCGGATGATTCGAGCACATGAGTTGCGAACGAATGGCGCAACATGTGCGGGTGGACATGCCGGTCAAGCCCCTGTGCCAGCGCCCAGTTGCGCAAGCGCTGCTGCACCGTGCGTGTGGTCAGGCGGGTGCCGCGCCCGTTGATGAACATCCCTGTCTCGCCGCTGCAAACCCGCTGCTTGCGTTCCCCGAGCCAGCGCTCGACCGCGGTGGCGGCGAGACGTCCCACCGGCACCACCCGTTCCTTGCCGCCCTTGCCGAGCACCCGCACTTCGCGTTCGCGCAGGTCGAGATCCGGGCAGTCAAGATTAACGAGTTCCGACACCCGCAGGCCGCTCGAATACAGCAGTTCCCACATCGCGAGATCGCGGACCTCGACAAACCCCTGCGCCGTGCGATCGAGCAAGCGCGCGCTCTGGTCCGCGTCAAGAACGTTTGGCAGTTTGCGTTGCCGACGGGGTGCGCGTACATCAACAACCGGGTTGGCACGCACGATCCCGCGCCGCGCGAGGTGGGCATAAAACGCGCGCAGCGACGACAACATGCGCGCGAGCGTGGCGCTGCTCTTGCCGTTACGATGCTCGGCGGCGATGAACGAGCGCAGCGCCTGAGTGTCGATTTCCGACCAGCGGCAAATTCCGAGGGTTTCGCAATAATCCGTGAAGCGACGCAGATCGCGCCGGTAAGCCGCCCGCGTGTTTTTCGCGTAGCCGCCGAGGCTGGCGAGAAAATCATCGATGTCGGCGACCGGCATGCGCGCCGATCCCGTGTTCACCCGACCTTGCTCCGGGCAACCCAGGGGTCGACGATGAACGAGACCACGTCGCCGAGGTAGGTGAGAAACTCCGTACCCATGTCGTGATTGAAGCGTTTCGGGTCGTCGCTGCTGATCACGAGCAGACCATCCCAGGATTTACCGCCGAGCGGTAATAACACCGCCGACCCCCCGCTGGCCGCGGCAGGAAACAGATACGCCAGCTGTTCGGGGTCGAGCGCGCCGCACTGCGACTCGCGTTGTTCGAGACTGCCCTGGAACAGCGCGCGCGCGTCGCAGTCCGCGCCGAGGAATTCCGGTAACGCCGGCGATTCCGCGAACCCCGGCTCGGCGAACACGAGCGTACGGACTCGTTCGGCATCGAAATCGCGCGTGAGCTTATCGGCCAGCGTGGCGAAGATGGCTCGCGGGCCGGCCGCCTCCATCAACAACAGCGCGAGTTGGTGAATTCGGGTGATCAACTGCTGATTCGATTCGGCGAGTCGCACGAGTTCTTGGAACCGGGTCTTCAGGCGCTGATTTTCGCTGCGCAATGACGTGACCTGGCGCTCGAGCAACGAAGCGGCCGCGCCGCTGGCGTGCTGAATATCGATCTCGTGGAGGACGTCCGGGTGGGTGGTGAAGAACGCCGGATTCGCTTTCAGATACGCGGCGACCGCATCGGCATCGGGTAGATCGGCGCGGAGCGCGGCGTTGTCGTCGCTGGGCGAGCTCATAGGTGGAGTATACCCTCGAACACGCGCGCAGCGGGACCAGTCATGTACAGCGGTTCGTCATCACGACCCGACCATTCGAGGTCGAGCTCGCCGCCACGCAGCGCCGCGCGTGCGCTGCCGGCGAGCAAATCCCAGCGCTGCGCAACCGCCATTGCCGCGCAAGCACCGGTGCCGCAGGCCAGCGTTTCACCGACACCGCGTTCGAATACGCGCAAGCGGAAACGCTCACGCGTGTCGATTTGCAGGAAACCGACATTGACGCGGGCGGGAAAAGCTTCGTGCGCCTGCAGGGCGGCGCCGATCGCCGCCACCGGCGCATTGTCGACATCATCGACGAGCATCACCGCGTGAGGATTGCCCATTGAGACACAACCGAACTCGTACGCAGCACCATCGATCACAATGGTGTAACGCGGCGCCAGAGTCCTCGCCGCCAGCGGGATCCGCGCGGGCTCGAAAACGGGCGCGCCCATGTTTACCCGCACGGTGTCATCCGCGGTGAATGCGAGGTCGTAGAGTTCACCGGCGATTTCCAGCCATAAGGTATCGCACCCCGCGCTGCCTTCATCGCGCAGGTAACGCGCGACGCAACGCACCCCGTTGCCACAGTGTTCCGCCGCACTGCCGTCGGCGTTGAAGATCCCGTAACGCGCCGCGGCCGTCGGCAACGCGGAGGGCGAGATGACCAGGATCTGGTCGCAACCAACACCGAAGCGCCGATCGGCGATCTTCGCGAGTTGCGCGGTATCAAGCTCGTACGAGCGCGCACGCTCGTCGATAACGACAAAATCGTTGCCGAGCCCATGCATTTTTGTAAACGGGACGTCCATCCGGTGCTCTCATCACAGGGTCACGCGCCGGGTTCAAGCGCGGGGCGCCATCATAGGCGCGCGCCGCCGGTTTTCCAACGTTCCGGCGGCGCCCGGTCAGTTCACGCGGGTAAGCCGGTAGCCTTCGGCCTCGAGCAGGTTCAGCACGCCTTCCGCGCCCGGCAGGTGCAAGGCGCCTATCGCGATGAACAGGCCGCCTTGCGCGAGCCCGTCGCGCATCCGCTCGACCATGCGGTGATTGCGTTGCCGCAGCAACAAATCCATGAAACGTTCCTGAAGCGGCGACTCGTAACGCGCGGCCATCCGCATCATGCCGGCGAGATCCCCGGTTTCGTAGTAGGCGATCATCTCGTCGACTTCCGCCTGAAAACGCTCGTAGTGACACGCCGTCTGTGTGAGCAATTCGACTTGCTTCGGCTCGCTCAGATCGGCGAATACCGCAATCTGCTCGTCCAGCGTTTCGAGGCCGGAGAGCGTTTTGCCGGCGGCCCGCGCCGCGTTCATGAGCATCAGATCGAGCGGCGGCGCGTGTTGATCCGGCGGCAGGGAGAGGGTTGTGTAGGCAGCCCAGGGTTTCAGCCGGTCGGCCGCCGCGCCACTGACCTGGTGGCGCGCGAGCAAATCAACCACCCGCTTATACAGTTCCTGCGGCAACCGCTGCGACAGGGACTGTCCGTTCTGAAAGTACATCGCGCGCGACATCTGCGCGACGGTACCGGCATCAAACATCACTTCCATCATGAAGTGAGCGCTGCGATCGAGCGCCGTGGTTACGGCGGATGACAGGCGCGCGACCCGCGGGTCGGAAATATGGATGGTGCCGAAAACGTAATTCTCGGCGCCGTCAGGAGCCTCGACACGCCACAACAAGCCCGCGGGAAAACCGCCCGGATCGACGGTCCGGGTGTCGGGTGTCAGTTCGGGGCAAACGAACGCGGCGGCGGCGGTGCTCAGCAGGAAGGCGATCGCGCCGCAGGCGAAGCGCCGCCCAAGGGCGATCATGCTCATCAACTGAGCATATCATCGCCGAGATCCAGTGTGCCGCTGCGTCCCGCCTGCGCGACCCGTTCGCTCGCCTCGCGCCAACGCTGATCGCGCGCCAGCGCCTGCAGTCCAGGCTGTGCACCGCGGCCATGCATCCGCATCAGACGCACCTGGGTCAACGGCTCGATTTCGCGACGACAGTTCGCCAGCAGGCGCTCGGTACCCGGGCGGTCATTGCACAGCAGGATTACATCGCACCCGGCATCGAGTGCGAGCTCGGCGCGGGCGTCAACATCACCCGCATCGGCCGCGCCCGACATATTCAAATCATCGCTGAAGACGATCCCCTGAAAATCGAGTTCACGGCGCAGGATGTCCCGGATCCACACGCGCGAGTATCCAGCGGGCGCCTCGTCCACGTGTGGATATCTCACGTGCGCCGGCATTACCCCCTCGAGACTTTCCGACAACAAGCGGAACGGAATGAGATCGGCGTTCGCGATGTCGTAGTAGGGACGATCGTCGATCGGTAATTCGACATGAGAATCCGCGACGACGGTGCCGTGGCCGGGATAGTGCTTACCGACGGCGGCCATCCCGGCGTCATGCATTCCCTTGATGTATGCATGCGCAAGGTGCCCAACGATATGCGGATCGGCGTGAAACGCGCGATCGTCGATGATGCGGCTGCGCGGGTTACGCAAATCCAGCACCGGGGCGAAGCTGAAATCCACCCCGACCGCACGCAGTTCCGCGGCCATGAGCCAGCCGCACTGCCGCGCAAAGGCCAGGCCTTCGGCCTCATTTGCGTCGTATAGTTCGCCGATTGTTGCCGCGGCCGGCAATTCCGTGAAGCCGCTGCGGAAACGTTGCACGCGGCCACCCTCGTGATCCACCGCGATCAGCAGCCGCGGAGAGCGCAGCGCGTGCAGTTCGTCGATCACCGCGCTTATCTGCTCCGGGCTCGCATAATTGCGCGAAAACAGAATCACGCCGCCGACGAGCGGATGTCGCAGCACGTCGCGATCGTGCGCGGTGAGCGCGGTGCCTTCGAAATCGGTCATCAATGGTCCTAGCGACATGCGGATCCCCGTACGCAATGCAAGCGTGTGCAGGCGAGATTCGTCGGCGTGCCGACCGCCCCCGGCGGTCGTGGCGCGCGAGCCCGGCTTGCGGTAACGCTCAATTCTGAAACGCGGCGCGTTTGATTTGCAAGGCGTCGCGCAAACGGTCACCAAGCGTGTTGATGGCGATGACGATCGAAAACAATGCCAGTCCCGGAGCCAGCGCCATGTGCGGGGCAATCAGCAGATAACGCGTGCCATCCTTGATCATTGCGCCCCATGACGGGGTTGGCGGCTGCACGCCGAGTCCGAGAAACGACAATCCCGCCTCGGCGATGATCACCGCGGCCACGGCAAACGTCGCTTCGACGATCAAGGGCGCGAGGATCAGCGGCAGGATATGGCGCAGGCAGATCCGCACGGCGGACGTCCCGAGCGCGCGTGCCACAAGCACGTGGTCACGTTGCTTTACGCTGAGGGTCTGCGCACGGGCGAGACGGGCGAATCCAACCCAACTGACGATCGCGAGCGCCATCAGGACGTTCTCGATCCCGGGCCCGAGCACGGCGGCCAGTGCAATCGCAAGCAGGATCCCGGGGAACGCGAGAAAAACGTCCATAATGCGCGCGCCGACGGTATCGACGATCCCGCCCCACCACGCGATCGCCATGCCGAACGCAGTGCCAAACACAACGGAAATCGCGACCACCGAGAAGGCGACCGTACACGACACGCTTGCCCCGAGCAGCACGCGCCGGCCGATATCGCGTCCGAGATCATCGCGCCCGAGTACGGCAGCAAACGTCGGCGTATCGAACGTCGCCTCGAGGCGGATCGCATTCCCGTCGTCGATGAGCATCGGCGCGAACGCCGCAGCGAGTATCCAGCCGATGACGATGGCGACGCTGAACCTTGCCGATAAGGGCATCAGCCGAGGCTTATGCGCGGGTCGACCCGCGTGTAAATGATGTCCGTCAACGTGTTCACGAGCACGTAGGCGGCACTGATTATCAGCACGCACGCCTGGACCAGCGGGTAGTCGCGGCGCTGAATCGCTTCGATCGTCAATTGCCCGATACCGGGCCAGGCAAAAATCGTCTCGGTGATGACAGCGCCACCGAGCAGCGCGCCAAGCTGCAAGCCGATGATCGTGAGCACCGGCAGCGCGGCATTCGGTATCGCGTGGCGCGCGATGACGGTCGCTGGCGACAGGCCCCGGGCGCGCGCGGAAACGATGAATTCTTCGGACAGGACTTCGAGCAACGACGCCCTGATCATGCGCGCCAGGATCGCGGCGAGCGATGCGCCGAGCGTCAACGCCGGCAGCACGATCGCGGTCGGTGACTCGACGCCGCTGACCGGAAACCAGCCAAGCCCGATCGAAAACACGATTATCAACAACGGGCCGAGTAAGAAATTCGGGATCGATACCCCGAGCAGGGACACGGTTGCCGCGACGCTGTCCCACAGCGTGTTGGGACGCAGGGCCGCGACGATGCCGAGCGGCAGCGCGATCGCGAGCGCAGTAGCAAGGCTCGTCAGAGCCAGCAACAAGGTCCACGGGATGCGTTCGGCGAGGACGTCCACGATTGGTTTCTTCGAGTACAGCGATATCCCCAAATCCAGGCGTGCGAGCTTGCGATGGAACGTGAGCCATTGCACCGCGAGCGGCTCGTCGAGTCCGAGATCCGTTCGCAGCGTCTCGCGATCAGCAATACTCGCGGATTCCCCAAGCATGACTTCTACCGGGTCACCGGGCACGAGGTGGAGCAGGAAAAATGTTATCGAGGAAACACCGAGCAGAACGAGCGCCGCCGTCGCTATTCGGTGCACGGCCAATGAACCCATGGATATCCGCAACGGAACCGCCTGTGCGTGAGGCCCAAGCTTAGCCCGAACGGAACACCGCGGCAAAGCGCACGCAGAGATGATCGTCGCGAATACGGTCGCTGCCGGATGTCGAACAGCTGTGATAGAGTTCCCGCCTACATCGACGTACAAGCACAGGGAATCGGCAGTGGCTCGCCATCAATTCGATGACATCGATCAGGACAGTCGTTGGTTCGACAACACGACGAATATCACTCACCTGATCGTTCGTGCGGCGGGCTTCATCCTCATGTTCGTCGGCTTGTGGATCGGTTTGAAGACTATCAACGAAGCGTGGTCGCTGTACCAGCAGCCACAGAATATTGAACGCCTCGCGCGTGCCATCGAACAGGGTTCGAACCTCGACAAAGCGCTTACCTCGAGAACGGATCCCACAGCCACCGACGCCGGTATCAACGGACAGGTACGGGAAGTCAACGAGGCGCTGGGTTTTCGCCTGTCTTACTTTGTCGCCTGGGTAATCGCAATCCTGTTGCTCATGCTGATCGGACGTCTGGCGATTGCGGCGGTTAAAACCGGCGGCGAACTCGCACTCTACGATCTGCAAATCAAACGCTTTGCGAAATACCTGACGGAACAGGCCAGCGGCGCACCTCACCAGTAGCGTAAGGCCCTAGCGGTTGCTGCGCTGACGCGCGGCGGGCGCGGGTTGCTGGCGCCGCGTGCCTTGTTCCCTCCTCGCCGACGAGCGCCACTGCTCAATCCTCGCACGACGCTCGTCGAGCCGATCACCGCGGTCGTCCGTGTCGGCGAGCGTGGACTCGAACGGCAACGCACCGACACTGAGGATACCGACAATCACAAGGGCTGATGATTTCACGTTGTTCTCCTGCGTATGCGGGCAGAATTGCGCCGCTACTCCAACAACGCGCGACGATGCGATCGGTTGACATCAGATTTCGTTAATTTACCGAATCTCGCATGAATTCCCCGGTCGGGCAGCAAGCGCAGGCGTGCTACGCAATGTCGACGGGGGTTCCCGCCGGTACGAGATCGTAGAGTTCCGTGATATGCGCATTGCGCATCCGCACGCAACCGTGCGAACCCGGCCGCGACAGATCGGTGTCGTCCGGGGTGCCGTGGATATAGATGTAGCGGGCTTTCGTGTCGACCTTGCCACCGGCGTTGCGACCCGGTTCGATCCCGGCGAGCCACAGGATCCGGGTGAGGATCCAGTCGCGCCCGGGGTATTGCTCGCGCAGCGCAGGCGCGTACGTTTCACCGGTCGGGCGACGCCCGACGAAGACAGTGTCAGGCGCGCAGCCGTCGCCAAACTTCTCGTCAATCACATGGCGGCCGCGCGGTGTGCATTCGCTGTCGGTCATTTCACCCGGACCGTTCGCAGCCGTGGATACCGGGTAGGTGCGCAACAACTCGTCGCCATCGAACACGCACAGGGTCTGGGTGTCGAGGTTGATTGTGATCCGGCGCTCAGTCATGCGTGGTCACCCGCTGCACGTTGACGAGTTCGTCATAATAACCGTCGAGCCCGGTATCGTAGTGCGCAATCGAGTCGCGTCGTACCAGGATATTGTCTTCGTACCACAGCGGTACATACGGCAGGTCCTCCAGCAGCTGCGTTTCGATGCGCCGATACGCAACGGCGCGCGCTTCGAGATCCGCGCTCGCCTCGGCCGCCTCGATCAGCGCGTCGACCCCGGCATCGGCGTAGCGGCCCCGATTCGCGCCCGCAGGCGGGACCGACGAGGAATGGAACGCGTAGCGAAAAATATCCGGCTGTTTCAGCCCAACCCACGACAGGCTGTACATCTGGAACCGGCCGTTCTTGATGTCTGCATAAAATGTACCCCAGTCGTAACTCGAAATCTCGAGCGCTATCCCGACTCGCACGAGTTGATCCTGGATCGTCGTGGCGACGCGCAAACGAAAGTGATCGCTCGACGTTTTGTAGACCAGCGTCAACGGATGTTCAACGCTGTATCCGAGTTCACCGAGCAATCGCCGGGCCGCAGCAGGATCGTAGCTATGGGGTATCAATCCGGGGTTACCGGCCCAGTGCGTCGGCGGGAATATCGCCTCGGCCGGCCGCGCGCGATTGCCGAACAGATGTCTAATCAGGACATCACGGTCGATAGCATGCGCGATTGCCTGCCGCAGCTTGCGCTCACCGGTCGCCGGATCTCCAAGATTGAATCCGAGATACGTAAACGTCGTACCGGGCCGATGCGCGGCCTCGATGTGTTCGCGCCGGTCGAGCCAGTCGACGAGTTCCGGGGTCATCGATCCCTGGATCAAATCGAGTTCTCCGTGCGCGAGTTTCAGTGCACGGACGGTTGCATCGGGCACCGTGATGAACTCGATGATCTGCCCGTCGGAACGCCGCCGCAGACGCACGCGTGTATCGCTCGGGGGTTCAGCAATTGCGAACGGGCCGCTGCCGATCGGCGTGGCAACCGTGGCGCCGCCTTGCGCCATCAGGGCCGCCGGCATGATGCCGATGACGAGCAGACCCGGAAACAGCGGATCGGGCGCCTCGAGTTCAAACTCGACGATGTCCGGCGCACTCGCGCTGACCCGCTTGATGTTCGTCAGTGAACCACGGTGAGGCGATATCGTTGCGGGGTCGAGCACGGAGCGATACGTCGCGACCACATCCCGACTCGTCACCGCGCTGCCGTCGTGAAAGTGTTGCCCCGGGCGCAAGCGAAAACGGTAGTGCGTGGGCGAGATTTGCTCCCACTCGGCGAGTGCGGGGATCGGCCGCTGGGAAGCATTGAAATCGACGAGCGACTGATAGATCAGGCGTCCGATCCGGTAGGACGTTGCGTCGGTGGCGAAACGCGGATCGAACGTCACCGGTGCGGTCGCGAGACCGAAGCGAATCGTCGCGGGATCCGGTTCCGTGCAAGCGGTGAGCGCGCCGAAGGCCAGCGCGAGCAACGCCGCCAGCTTATTTCGGGTCGAAAATCGCGATCGATTCGACATGTGATGTGTGCGGAAACATGTCCATGATCCCGGCAGCCGTCAGGGTAAACCCGTGCCGTTCGATGATCGCTTTCGTATCCCGTGCCAGGGTGACGGGATTGCACGACACATAGACGATCCGTTTCAGACCGCGAAGCTGCAGTCGATCGACAATCACATCGGCGCCACTGCGCGGCGGATCGAGCAACATCATCGTCGTCGTCGTGAGATCGATGCCATCGACGGCATCAGGATCGGCCAGGTTCGCAACCGCAAAGCTCGTATTCGTGAGGCCGTTGGCCGTTGCATTTGCGCGCGCGCGGGCCACGAGATCGTCACTGCCCTCGATACCGTGTACGGATCCGGCGTGGACCGCGAGCGGCAGGGAAAAATTGCCGAGGCCGGCATACAGATCGAGGACCCGGTCGTCGCGACCGGGTTGCAGGGCCGCGATGACCGTTGCGATCATAGTGCGATTCATCACGCCGTTTACCTGGGTGAAATCCGTCGGAACGAACGCAATCGAGAGATCGTCAATCCGGTAGCTCAGTACCGGGGTCGCAGCGTTCAGTGCATGCACGGTGTCCTCGCCGCCCGGTTGCAGGTAAATCCCGAGTCCGCTGCTGGCCTGGAAATCCGCGAGACGCGCGAGGTCGTCCGCGGTCAGCGCCTCGAGGTGACGCACGACCAGCGCGACGTCATCGTCGCCCGCGGATACTTCGATCTGCGGTATGCGGTTGGGAATCGACAGGCCGTTGACGAGTTCACGCAATGCCAGTAGCCGCTCCCCGACTTCCGGCAGCAACACACAGCACGTTTCGATGTCGGCGACATAGGGCGCGGCCTTCTCGCGGAAACCCACCAGCGCCCCGCCTTTCTTTTCGACGTATTTCACCCCGAGGCGCGCTTTGCGCCGATAAGCCCAGTTCG
Source organism: Gammaproteobacteria bacterium (assembly GCA_965216305.1). Taxonomy (GTDB): domain Bacteria; phylum Pseudomonadota; class Gammaproteobacteria; genus UBA11873. The sequence continues at coordinate 4,571,303 of OZ244144.1, forward strand.
GGCCGCGCAACGCCGGCAGGCGGGTCACAGGCTCAATTCCCGCCTGATGCCGCAACAGTTCGAACAGCACGGATTCCTTGTGCCGAACCTGGTCGTCGCAATCGAGATGCTGCAGCGAGCAGCCGCCGCAAACCTCGGCGTGCGCGCATCGCGGCACAATCCGTTGCGGGCTCGCCGTCAGGATTTCCAGCGCCACGGCTTCGTCGAAGCTGCCGCGCCGCTTCAACGGCTGCGCAACAACCTCTTCGCCCGGCAGTGCGCCGCGCACGAACACCGTTTTGCCTTCGTGGCGACCGACGCCGCGGCCTTCGTGCGAAAGATTATCAATGGTAAGCGTGTACGGTGCGCGCCGTTTCTGTCGTCTCATCGGGGATGCTTAACGGATTCTGGTGGCAGAGCCTGAGCGTGAATTGTGCGGAATCAAGGCGCCAGGAGCGACCGAAACGGTCGCCAGGCGCGCAAGCTCGCACCGCCGGGTGCGGGTATGTTACACGCAAGCTGCCGGGTCATGACGGGTTCCGCGTTGCCCCGGCGCGGATCCGTCCCCGTGGCCGCATCACACAGCCGGCCAGGCAGCCAGGAATTCAGCGAAATGCGGTTCGGCAGCTTGTTCGAGCAAAGTACGCACGCGTTGCAACTCGGCGTTGTACTGGTCGTCGATCAAGTGTCCACGCATACGCTCGAAACTCAGATAGACAAGATAGGTGTTCAATACGTCGGTTTCACAATAGTTGCGGATAGCGACAATCTCGCCGGCGAGGTACTGATCCCACACGCGCGCACCGCTCATGCCCATCTTGCCGGGAAATCCGAGCAGGGCGGCGATATCATCGAGCGGGGCGACCGCCCGGCCCTGATAACCGGAAATCACGTCCATCAGATCGATGTGACGCCAGTGAAACCGACCGAGGTAGTTGTTGTAGCGAAAACTCGTATCGTCGCCGCCGGTCTCCCAGTAGCGCGGCGCGCTGATGCCGTGAAACAGCGTGCGATAGTGCAGCACCGGCAAATCGAAACCGCCGCCGTTCCAGGATACGAGCACGGGGGTGAACCGTTCGATACCTTCGAAAAACCGTCGGATGAGTTCTTCTTCCGATGAAGCCGGATCGCCCAACGACCACACCGACAATCGATCGTCGACGCGCAGCACCGCGGAAATAGCAACGATGCGTTGCAGGTGGTGACGCAGAAAATCCGAACGTCCATCCGTTTCCTGCAGACGTTTGTTGAACATGATTTTCGCCACCTCGGCATCGTCCGCTACGTCGAGGTTCCACAGCCGCCGCGCACCATCGACATCGGGGACTGTTTCGATGTCGAATACGAAAACGTTCATGCTTGTCGCGATCTTGTTCGTGCGCAGGTGCCGTCCGTCATTTCTGCTTCCAGCTGCCGCCGCTCTGATACCACCAGCCGCCCGGCGCATTACCCACCCAGCGTTCGGCGAAAATGCCGCGGATGTCCGGTTCCCACTCGGGATGCGCGTTCGCTTTTGCGATTTCGCCGTACAGACGATTGCGGTCGGCGTTCTCGTCGACGACAAGCTTCTTCACCTGGTTGCGCGCCTGCAAGGGTACGAGCGAAGCATCGCGCAGCGTAATCAGACCGGTTGCTGCCATGCCAACCGCCCCGCTTGTGTAATGCGGTTTCAGTTGCTGGTGCCGCCGCTCCATCGCCTGCTTCAACGCATTGATGGCCGGCGTCTGGATATTGATGTCGATTGACTGCGCGGTCGCGGCCGGAATGATCACATCGCGTAAGGCCGCACCGAACGCGAACAGGACCGTTGCCGGATTCGTGCGTGAACTCTGCGGTGAGCCCGCGGGTGATGCCGGCGTGTTTGCGGCCGGCTCGCCCTCACCATAGACGTCCTGAATGAATCGATCGGCGGCGCGTTCAGCGGCCGCCTCGGGGAAATACACGTTGACCGTAACGCAAGCAACGAGGCAGGCACCGAGGCCGATCGCGGTGAGTGAGCGAAATTTCATAACAATTCTCCGTTTGTCTGCGAAGCGATCGCAAAAATTAATGCGTCTTGCGGGTGCCCGCGCCGCCAATATCGAGCTCCACGTTACCTTGGGATATCTGCTTGATGCCATCGACGAGTGTTTGCCAGCGAATTCTACGCCCCGAACCCTTCACATCGATCCACGGAGGGAATATACCGCCGCGCGTGAGAATGAAGAACCCGCCGTCCGGATCCGAGGCAACGCCGCGCATCAGGCAGTGCCCGTTCAGCAGCTCGCAACCGATCCCGAGGCGACCATAGGAATAACTCGGAATGAAGCGCAACCAGCCTTGTGACAGGCCCGAACCGGTGCCCGCACCAAGACGGCCGAGATTGTCCACGGCCTGCTGGCTGATCCGGTGGGGCGTGGGATCATCGGGTGGCGTTGCAAACTCGGCATCGAAACGGATCGGCTGCCAGGCCTGCAGCATCAAATCATCGATACGACCGTCGAGGCGCCCGCTGATGCTGCCAAACGAAAACGTACGGGTGAGTTCCTCGAGGGAGATCTGATCGACGGCGACTGTCGCCGACAGTACCGGCACGGTTGAAAACAGTTTGTCGATCTCGAGATCCCGGATCGCAACTTGTCCGTCAAACAGATTTACCGTCAACGCGCCATCGAGACTGAGACGGTTGGCAGAGTATGTCAGTAACGGGATGTTGCCGGACAACTTGCCGGCCAAAGGCATCCAGCCGAACGCTGCCGTCAGTGTGCTCAGCGTAATCGGGGTCAGCGTGCCGGAGAGTGCGATCTCCGTACCGTCGAGAGAGAAGTTGCGTACTTCCAGCGTGTCGAGCCGCAATACGCCATCGAACAGTTCGACGTCCTGCCAGCTTGCAACCTGCAGGTTGCGCCGCGCCGACGTCCAGTCGATGCGACCGGCACCAATCGGCACCTTGTACAGCGCGCCGCCGATCCACCCGATATGCGATTCCCGTGGCGTGCCGCCGGCGTGCAGATCAATCTCGCCATCGAGACCGTACAAGGAAAAGCGTCCGCGCTGGTCATCGATATACAGTTCATCGAAGCGCACGTTCAGTTCATCGATCTCGTTGTTGCTGCCCGCGAGCCGTGCATGCAGGCCGCCCGCCGTGTCGAGCGAACTGAGCGCGGTATCCAGCGACAAGGGCTGCAGATACGTGCGATACAGATTCACCATCTTGTCCGTAGCGAAAGAGAATTCGAGCGTCTCCCAGCGCGGTTCGGGCGCGAAATACAGATCGCCGGTAAAGTTCAGTTCCACCACCTCGGGATGCGTGAGGTGCACATGATTGATCCGGATCTGATCCGACCCGAGACCCGTGAGACGCGCGGCAAGCGTAATCGGCGCGTAGTTGCTGTTGACGAAAAAGCCCGGTTTGATGCCCCCCATGCTAAACCCCGGCTCGACGTAGATCGCACCGCGTTCGAGGACGAGGTCGAACCCGAGCGTGGTACCGGCTGCCGCGGTGCTGAACGCCGCCGTGAACCGCGCATCGAGTGTTTCGGCAACATTGCTGCCATTCATGTTCAGGGCATCGACCCGCCCTTCGAGCGTGCAATCAGGCACCGAGGACATACCGTCGCGGCACGTTGCCGCAAACGTAAGCGTTCCGGAATCGAGCGTGTGATCGCTGAAGAACGGCAGCTCCGAGAGCGAGGCGGAAACCGTCGGCAGCGCAAGTTCGTCACCTTTCAGTTCCATGTGCCGGCCTCCGGGTTTCGCATCAACGACGAGTTCGATTGGCGACGAATCGCCGATCCGACCGCGCGCGCTGAGCCGATAATGTTCGCGACCGCGCCAGCTGACGGCGGCGTTCAGGCTGATCGCACCGAGCGGTGAATATGCCGCGGTGAGTGTTGCCCGCTGGCAATCCACGGCGGCCGCACTGATTTCGATCGTTTCGCAACGCAGCTTGAGACCGCGAAACTGCAAATTCTCGCTGAAGACTAGATCGGCGATGCTGAACTCAAGGTTAACCGTCGCCGGCAGCGCGGCGAGCGCAATACCGCAGCAGCAAACGAGCAGGAGCGCCAGACTCGCGCGTCGCCAGCGCCGTGCGCCAAGCGGCTGCGGTGAAAGGAAATGCCTGCGCACGCTCAGGGGGACGGCCGCATTCCGGGCCGCCGGAATCAGGCGGGGAAAACGTTTGTTGACAGGTAACGGTCGCCGCGGTCGCATATGATCACGACGATAACGGCGTCCGCGAGTTCCGCTGACAGCCGCAGCGCCGCGGCGACGGCGCCGCCGGACGAGATCCCCGCGAATATGCCTTCACGCGCACCGAGTGCCCGGGTCATGTCTTCGGCCTCGTCCTGGGCGACGTCGATGATGCGGTCGACACGCGCGGGTTCGTAGATTTTCGGCAGGTAAGCTTCGGGCCAACGCCGGATACCGGGAATCGATGCGCCGTCGCACGGTTGCACACCGACGATCTGTACTGCGGGATTGCGCTCCTTCAGATATTTCGAGGTGCCCATGATCGTGCCGGTCGTACCCATGGAGCTGACGAAGTGCGTGATCTCACCATGCGTATCACGCCAGATCTCGCGCCCGGTGCTCTCATAGTGGGCAAGCGGATTGTTCGGATTCGCGAACTGATCGAGGATCTTGCCCTCGCCTGCGCGCTCCATCGCGCGCGCGGTTTCTATGGCGGCTTCCATGCTACCGTCCTGCGGGGTGAGCACGACGTCGGCGCCAAACGCTTTCATCACGGCGCGTCGCTCGACGCTCATGTGCTCCGGCATCACGAGCACCATGCGGTAGCCCTTGATTGCTGCCGCCATCGCGAGCGCGATGCCGGTGTTGCCGCTGGTGGCCTCGATCAGTGTGTCGCCGGGTGCAATCTCCCCGCGTTCCTCGGCGCCGCGAATCATGCCGAGCGCGGCGCGATCCTTGACCGAGCCGGCGGGGTTATTGCCTTCGAGTTTGCCGAGTATCGTGTTTGATGTCGTGCCTGGCAGACGTTGCAGGCGCACGAGCGGCGTGTTGCCGACAAAATCCTCTATCGTCGGATAATTCATCGGTCGATCCTATCAGATCACCCGCGAGCGAGCGGTCGTGCCGACTGCCGCCCGCAGCCTGGACGGCGGGACTGTCGAGGTACCGTCAGTAGCGGTAGCCGAGGTGCAGCAGGTGGAAGTTGATCCCCGGATTGTCGTCGCCGAGGCCGGCGTTCGACAGATGCTGGAAGCGATACAGCAGTTCATAACGCCCGCCCTCGCCGAAGCGCAGGCCCGCGCCGACGTGACTGCCGAACGCGAACGGGATGTCGAAATCCTTGTCGCCAATCGAATCGTCGGTGTGCACGTGCGCGCCAACGCCGAATTCGAGGAACGGGGTGAAACCGGCGGACTCCTTGCGCAGAAACTGGAATACCGGGGTGACATGGAAATCACCCAACGAATCGTTACCCGTGCGGCCCTTGTCACCATCCCAGTAGGACGCGCCGAGTTCCCACTGCCCGCTCAGGTACCAGTTGCCCGCCGTGAACCACTGCGCGGACCAGTCACGCTTGAACGACAAGCCGATGCGATCAGCATCTTCGTCGCTCTCAGCGGTGCCGAGTTCGAGCGAAATACTGCTGTCGAGCGCCAGGGCCGGCGCGCTGAGCAGCGCGAGCAGACAAACAGGCAGGGCAAGCTGGGACAGGCGTCGTAGTGTCAGGCTCATGCTGGGTTCCAAGGTTGTTTCCGGGTGGCAGCGCGCCAAGGCTAGCCGGTAATCTGGCACGATTCAAGCGCGTCTCCGGCGCTTCTGTCAGTCATCTTCCAGCAGCGTTTTGTACAGCACGAGCGCATTCTCGCGACCGTCGAGCGCGGGGTAATAATCCTTGCGTTCACCGATCCGTGCGAAGCCCGCGCGCAAGTACAGATCGAGCGCCGCGCCGTTTGATGGCCGTACTTCGAGAAATGCAGTCTTCGCGCCGCGTACGCGCGCCGAGTCGATGAGTTTATGCAGCAAGGCCGCGGCGTAGCCGCGACGGCGGTAATCCGGGTCGACACACACGTTGAGGATGTGACATTCCTGGGCAGCGATGGTCATGATGCCGTAGCCCGCGAGTTCGCGTTCATCGAGCACCGCCCAGCAGCAATAGCCAACACGCAGGCAATCGGAAAATACGCCAAGCGACCACGGAAAGTCGTATGAGCGGCACTCGATAACGTGTACCCGGTTCAGATCGTGTTCGCGCAACGGGCGCAGGACTGGCCGGGGTGATTCAGCGACGGCACTCACGTGCTTTGTTCCTCGAGCAATGTCTTGACGACGAGCAGATCCTGCCACGATTTGCGCTTTTCCTGTGGTGATCGCAATAAATATGCCGGGTGGTAAGTCACGATCAGGGGGATCTGCGTGGCACCGTAAGTATATCGCTGCCCGCGCATTTTGCCGATAGGGGTCGATTCGTTCAGCAGGTTCTGGGCCGCGACACGTCCAACCGCGAGGATCACACGCGGTGCAATCAGGTGAACCTGGCGCGCAAGGTAATCGCTGCAAGCCGCGACTTCTTCGGGCCGCGGGTCGCGGTTAGCCGGCGGCCGGCATTTCAGGATATTTGCGATATAAGCCTGTTCGCGCGCGATGCCGATCGCATTGAGCATGGAATTCAGTAACTGCCCCGCCTTGCCGACGAACGGCTCGCCGCGGCGGTCCTCCTCGGCGCCCGGCGCTTCGCCGATGATCATTAAATCGGCGTTGCGGCTACCTACCCCGAAAACCGTTTGCGTGCGCGTCGCGTGCAAGTCGCAACGTTCACAAACAGCAACGCGCGCGGCGAGGGTATCGAGATCGGGTGGTTCGGCGACGGTGCGATCGAGATCGGACGCCGCAGGGTCGGGCGCAGCGGGTGGTGGCGACGCGTCGGTGGCCGGGGGCGCTAGCGGATCGCCGGCAGGCAGGTCGCGCCGCACCCAGACGTCCACGCCCAAAGCTGCCAGATCAGCGATTCGATTCATCGTGCGCGGGCTGCCGCAATACAGGCGAGTATTGCACGGTGGTCGGCGCGACTCGTGCGCGGCGCATGGATGACTCTCATCGGCCGTTCAGGCAGCGTCGCGGGACGCGTCGTCGGAACGTTGACGCTCACGTCGATGACGACGGATCTGAGCCAGGGTCACGACCGGCCCGGATACGGCGTAGGCGATGAAACACAGCGCCAGCACCGCGGCGGGGTCGAGCGAAATCAGGACGAACACGAGCACGATCGCGAGCACCGCGACGAACGGCACCCGACCGCGCAGGTCGAGTTCCTTGAAACTGTAGTAGCGGATATTGCTGACCATGAGCAGCGCGGTGGCGATCGTAATAACAAACAATACTGGCGTCGCGGTGGCGGGCGATTTCAAGGCGTAACTTTCGAAAAACCAGATCGTGCCGGCAACCGCGGCGGCCGCGGCCGGGCTCGGCAGGCCCTGAAAATATTTCTTGTCCGCGACATGCGCCTGGGTGTTGAAACGCGCAAGGCGCAGCGCCGCGGCCGAGGTGTAGATGAACGCCGCGAGCCAGCCGAACTTGCCGAGGTCGACGAGTATCCACTCGTAGGCGACCAGCGCCGGCGCGAGCCCGAACGACACCATGTCGGCAAGGCTGTCGTATTCCGCGCCGAAATCGCTCTGCGTATTTGTCATGCGCGCTATCCGGCCATCCATGCCGTCGAGCACCATGGCGACGAAGATCGAGATCGCGGCGGGTTCGTAACGACCGTTAATCGCGGCGACGATGGCATAGAAGCCGGCGAACAGCGCGCCCGTCGTCAACAGGTTCGGCAGCAGGTAAATGCCGCTGCGACGGCGTTTTGCGTCGGCCGCCGCAGGCACCGGGTGGACGCGCGGCGAATCGTGAGTGTCCGGCTTGTCATTCATTGACTTAACTGTAGACCAGAAGCACTTGCAACTCTAATCCGGCAACCGGGCCCTGTTCGCGCCGTCAACGAACTGCCGCGTGTCCGGTCGCACGATCTTCGGGTCGAATGGTGTTGCGATCGCCCGCTGCGCCGTTCACCGCGCACCGGGCTCCGTGCGTTCGATCGCACTCGCGGCGGGGTTTGCTGTCCCCGCATTGGCGTCGCGCGGCAGCGACATCCGGGTCAGGTGCACCAGCTTTGCAACGACCGAGCTTCCAGCCGCCACCTTGTCGCCGGCGCTAACGGAAAGCTGGCTACCGGCCGGCAGATACAGACGTGCGGAGCAACCGAAGTTCGCATACCCGATCCGGCGTCCTTGTCCGATCCGTTCGCCCGGGTTGTAGGCAATCGATACGTTACCGCCCCACTCGCCGCGCGTAATAACAAGCACGATGTCATCGCGTTCATCGGTTCTGATATGAAACGCGTTCGAGTGCCTGGGACAGCCCTCGCCCGGCAACGCGTCCGGGATGGCCGTCCACTGCTCGACGATCTTGCCCTCGGTCGGTGCGTAAATGCTGCGAATATCGAGCATACCGGTGGTCATTGCCACGGTCTCGCTGTCGCGCTTGAGCCACGGATCCCGTGCCGGTCCTGCCGACTCGACGCGCCCGTGGATTGGACTGACGATCGCGAGCGGCAGCGACGGTGGTGTCTGCGTCGGATCACGGAACTGATAGGCCAGCAGGCCGAGCAGGCCCCAGGCGGGTAAGGCGGCGTAGACACCCAGGAACGCGTGCAGGAGTGCCGCGCAGCCCGCTACAAGGAGTAGCAGTACATGCCCTTCGCGGGCGATCAGGGCATAGGTTTTAGTCGGCATACCGGGCGCTCATGAAACACACTGATGAGCACCCGGGCCGCTCGGGCATACCGCATGCGCGCTTCGTCGCGGCATTGCGATCATACGCCCGTCCACCGGCACGCGGGTGAACGGGAGTTCCGGATTCCGCCACAGGCGGGCTGCGATCTGGCGTGACGACTGCGCCCGCCTGCGGCGTCCCTCCCCCTCATGTCGAGCGGCAGGGAACGTCGCGGGGAAACCCGAAAGTGCATAAGCTCGGGCTTATTCCTAGTTCTTGCTGCGATCGACGAGTTTGTTCTCTTTGATCCACGGCATCATCTCGCGCAAGCGGGCACCGACTTCCTCGATACCGTGCTCCCGCGACAGGCGTCGCTTCGCTTGTAGCACGGAGGCGCCGGTCTTGTTTTCTCCCATCCATTCGCGCGCGAACTCGCCGTTCTGGATTTCCGCCAGGATTTCCTTCATCGCGGCGCGCGACTCGGGCCCAATGACGCGTTTACCGCGCGTGAAATCGCCGTATTCCGCCGTGTTCGAGATTGAATAGCGCATGTCGGCGATGCCGCCCTCGTAGATCAGGTCGACGATCAGTTTGAGCTCGTGAAGACACTCGAAGTACGCCATTTCCGGCGCGTAACCGGCTTCGACGAGCGTTTCGAAACCAGCCTGGATCAGCTCCGACACCCCGCCGCACAGGACCGTTTGTTCGCCGAACAGATCGGTTTCGGTTTCTTCGCGGAACGAAGTTTCGATGACGCCGGCGCGGCCACCGCCATTCGCGGACGCGTACGACAGAGCGAGCTCCTTGGCCTGGCCACTGGCGTCCTGGGCCACCGCGATCAGGCTCGGCACACCGCCACCGCCGACATAGGTTGAACGCACGAGATGGCCCGGACCTTTCGGCGCGATCATGATCACGTCGAGGTCGGCACGCGGGCGGATCTGGCCGAAATGGATGTTGAAACCATGCGCAAACGCGAGTGCCGCATCCTGCTTGATGTTCGGCTCGATCTCCTCGCGGTACAGATCGCCCTGGGTTTCGTCCGGCGCGAGTATCATCACGACATCGGCCGCCGCCACGGCTTCGGCAATCGGCTTGACCGCCAGGCCGGACGCTTCGGCCTTGGCCCAGCTGCCGGATCCTTCACGCAGACCAACCGTGACGTTGACGCCGGAATCTTTCAGATTGTTGGCATGCGCGTGGCCCTGCGAACCGTAGCCAACGATAGCCACTTTCTTGCTCTGAATCAGCGCGAGATCCGCGTCTTTGTCGTAATAAATGTTCATGGTCATGGTTGTGTTTCCGTTGGTATCAAACTCTAAGTAGTCTTGGCTCGAGCAGCCCGGGCGATTTCGTCCGGCGCCGGCTCCCGCTTACGCGCGCATTGCTTTCGTGCCGCGCAGAATTCCGAGTACACCGGAGCGCACGACTTCGAGAATCCGCTTGGCGCTGACGGCTTCGATAAACGCGTTCAACTTGTCGCTGTCGCCAATGATCTCGACGATGTACGTTGTCTCGGTGACATCGACAATACGGCCGCCGAAGATATCGACGAGCCGCGACATCTCTTCGCGCTGCTCCGTGCCGGCAGCCCGCAGCTTGATCAGCATGATTTCGCGTTTAATTGCGCGGCCTTCATTCAGGTCGACGAGGCGAATCACATCGACGAGCTTGTTCAGCTGTTTCGTGATTTGTTCGATGATTTCCGGCGAACCGCTCGTGACGAGCGTGAGGCGCGAGACCGTCGGGTCCTCGGTTGGCGCGACAGACAGCGATTCGATGTTGTACGCACGCGCCGAGAACAGGCCGGCAACCCGCGACAGCGCCCCGGCTGTATTCTCGAGCAGAATCGAGATCGTATGCCGCTCGCTCATGCGAGTTCCCGATCGTCACCCGCGAGGTGCATTTCGTGTTGTCCCTTGCCGGCCGCGATCATCGGATACACGTTCTCGCGCTGGTCGGTGACAAAATCCATAAGGACGAGCCGGTCTTTCATCGCGAACGCTTCTTGCAGCGCCGCGTCGACATCACCGGGTTGTTCGATCCGCATACCCACATGACCGAAGCTTTCTGCAAGTTTCACGAAATCCGGCAAGGCGTTCATGTAGGAATGCGAGTAGCGGCTCTCGTAGAAGAATTCCTGCCACTGGCGAACCATGCCCATGTAACGGTTATTCAGACTCACCATCTTGATCGGCAATCCGTACTGCAGGCACGTGGATAGTTCCTGGATACACATGACGAGGCTGGCTTCGCCGGTGACGCAGGCGACCGTGCTGTCAGGATAGGCGAGTTGCACACCCATCGCCGCCGGCAGGCCGAAGCCCATCGTGCCGAGCCCGCCGGAATTGATCCAGCGACGCGGCTGGTCGAACTTGTAGTACTGCGCCGCCCACATCTGGTGTTGACCAACATCCGAGGTGACGTACGCATCACCGTGCGTGATCTCGTACATTTTCTCGATCACGGACTGCGGTTTGATGAATTCGCTGTGTTTGTCGTATTTCAGGCAATCGAGGCGCTGCCACTCGCGGATCTGCTGCCACCACGGATCGGTGTCGCGGTCGACCGGCTTGATCTCGTCAGCCTGCAACAGGCGATTAAGTTCGCCGAGCACATTGCTCACGCTGCCGACAATCGGCACGTCCACCGGCACGTTTTTCGAGATCGAAGACGGATCAATATCGATGTGCACGATTTTCGCTTCCGGGCAGAACTGCTCGAGGTCGCCGGTGACGCGATCGTCGAAGCGCGCGCCGATCGCGATCAGCACATCGCATTGATGCATCGCCATGTTCGCTTCGTAGGTACCATGCATGCCAAGCATGCCGATGAACTGCGGGTCGCTGCCGGGATAGGCGCCGAGTCCCATCAGCGTGTTCGTGATTGGATACCCGAGCCGGCGCGCGAACTCCGTGAGCTGCGCGGAAGCGTTATCGAGAATGACGCCGCCGCCGGTATAGATCATAGGCTTGCGCGCGTTTTCGATCAGCTGCAGGGCTTTTTTGATCTGCCCCGGATGGCCTTTCGTCGTCGGCTTGTACGAGCGCATATCGACGGATTCAGGGTAATGGTATTCCGCCACGTTCGCGGTGACGTCTTTCGGAATATCGACGACCACGGGACCCGGACGGCCCGACATCGCAACATAAAACGCCTTCTTGATCGTGATGGCGAGATCCTCGACGCGTTCGACGAGGAAATTGTGTTTCACGCACGGGCGCGTGATGCCAATACAGTCGACTTCCTGGAACGCGTCGTTGCCGATCAGCTGCGTCGACACCTGGCCCGTGAACACGACCAGCGGAATCGAATCCATGTAGGCGGTGGCGATACCCGTGACGCAGTTTGTCGCCCCGGGCCCCGAGGTAACGAGAACGACGCCGGGTTTACCGGTCGCACGGGCGTAGCCGTCCGCCGCATGGGTCGCGCCCTGCTCGTGGCGGACGAGCACGTGCTTGAAGCCGTCCTGCTTGAATACTTCATCGTAGATATGCAGTACCGCGCCGCCGGGATACCCGAACACGTACTCCACACCTTCGTCGGCCAGCGCGCGGCAGAATATTTCCGCGCCCCTCAGATTCTCGCTCACGTTCACGTTTCCTAATATCAATGGCCCAAGTCGGGCCAAAAAACAATGCGATCCGGCGGGGCGATCGCGGTCCCGTTGCCGGGTTTGTCGCGAGTCCTTCGAGGACGGCATATACAGTCGATTTATTGCGGTCGGTCTACCTCAACGGGCCATCGGAAAACAACTGCGGGCGACGTCTCGCGTTCCGGCGGTGCGCGGAATCCCCCGGGGTTTTCCGACTACGCCGCGATTCCTGCGCGCCGGCGCTGGCCGACAGTCGTCACTCGCTGCGTTTTCCAACAGCCTGTTTTGAGGGGCGGCGATGAAATCGGCCCCCGGGCGCAGGCCCGTCTGACGTCGGCAAAATTTGCGACGCCCGACTCGCAGAGAACAGGGCAAACTACTGGCATTCATATGGCAGGTCAAGCGTGTACTGGCGCATCGCGTCGTCCGGCGTGTATTGCACAAACCGCGCGTAGTCCTGAGAATGCCCTCGCGCGTGGCTACGTCGGCAGGGCACGGGATGGTTTGCGCGCAACCTTGTTCGACGTTCGCCGGCGTATGGCCGCCGCACGAACAACCGAGAATTCAGCACGCTGCCCGGAGACTACCGAACGCATGAGATTATCGAAACTCCTCCTCCCGACGCTGCGCGAATCGCCGGCCGATACGGAAGTCATCAGTCATCAGCTCATGGTACGCGCCGGCATGGTGCGCCAGCTCGCGGCCGGGATTTATACCTGGTTGCCGCTCGGTCTGCGCGTATTGCGCCGCATCGAGTCGATCGTGCGTGAGGAAATGGACCGCGCCGGCGCGCAGGAACTGCTGATGTCGGGGGTGCTGCCGGCTGAACTGTGGCGCGAATCCGGCCGCTGGGACGCTTACGGGCCGGAACTGCTGCGTCTGAATGACCGTCACGACCGCGAGTTCTGCCTTGGTCCGACGCATGAAGAGGTCATCACGGATTTAATCCGGCGGGAAGTCCGCAGCTACAAGCAACTGCCGGCGAACTTCTACCAGATCCAGACGAAATTCCGCGATGAAATCCGGCCCCGGTTCGGCATCATGCGGGCGCGCGAGTTCGTGATGAAAGACGCTTATTCGTTTCATCTCGACCAGGCTTCGCTGCAGGAAACCTACGATCACATGTATGCGACGTATTCGCGCATCTTCGATCGGATCGGTCTGAGCTATCGTGCGGTGATCGCTGATACGGGTTCGATCGGCGGTTCAACCTCGCATGAATTCCACGTCCTCGCGGATTCCGGCGAGGATGAAATCGCGTTTTCGCGCGACGGTACGTTCGCCGCGAACGTCGAAATGGTAGCGACAACACCGCTCGGCGCGCCGCCGGCGCCGGGCGAAGCAATGGCTGCGGTGGAGACGCCGGATCAGCATTCAATCGAGCAGGTCTGCGCGTTTCTGCGCACGACCCCGCAACAGTGTGTAAAAACCCTGATGGTGGAAGGCGCGGAAGGCGGTATCGTCGCGCTCGTACTGCGCGGTGACCATGAGCTCAACGCGGTGAAAGCGCAGAATCTCGACGCGGTTGCTACCCCGTTGCGGTTTGCCGCAGCGCATGAGATAGAAGCCGCCGTTGGCTGCGGCCCCGGCTCGCTCGGACCGGTAGGCCTCGAGGTGCCGTGCTTCGTGGATCATGCGGCAGCGGCGCTGGCGGATTTCGTCTGCGGCGCGAACGCAGAGGGCCAGCATCTGCGCGGGGTGAACTGGGGGCGCGATCTCGCGGCGCCCGAGAGTGCCGATCTGCGCAATGTCACGAACGGCGACCCCGCCCCCGATGGCAGCGGCGAACTCGAATTACGGCGCGGTATCGAGGTTGGACATATCTTCCAGCTCGGACAGAAATACAGCACCGCGATGAAAGCGACCGTGCTCGATGAAAGCGGGCAGTCCGTGACCATGACGATGGGCTGTTACGGCATCGGCGTCTCGCGCATCGTGGCCGCGGCGATCGAGCAGAATTACGACGAGAACGGCATTATCTGGCCCACCGCGATCGCGCCGTTTCATGTCGCCATCGCGCCGGTCAATGCACACAAATCGACCCGTGTGCGCGAACTCGCCGAAGCACTTTACGAGCGCTTCGCGACCGCCGGTATCGATGTACTGTTGTGTGACAACAAGGAACGCCCCGGTGTCATGTTCGCGAACCTCGATCTGATCGGGATCCCGCACCGACTCGTACTCAGCGACCGCGGGCTCGATGCCGGCACGCTCGAATACAAGGGTCGCACCGACGACACGAGCGAGGACATTCCGCTCGACGATGCGCTCGGCTTTATCCAGGGCAAGCTGTTGCCGAGCGCGGTGACGTCCTGACACTCATCGCGCGCGGCCGGAGTCAACGGATGCTGAAACCCGCGTGTTCCTCGATTGCCGCGGGTTCGACGTCCAGTCGCTCGACCCGCGCATAGTCCGGCCCGTGGCCAAGCCATAGCGAGAACTCGTCGAGTGCCGCCCCGGACCCGCAGGCATAGCCGGTGACGGTGCCGTCGGCTCGGTTCGCAACCCAGCCGACGACCCCGAGCGCGTTCGCCGTGGCCGCCGCCGAGCGGCGGAAGTTCACCCCCTGCACCCGGCCGCTTACGCTGAAGCGCAAACCCCGACGTGCGCTCACGGTGACGCCACTGCGGCGGCGCTGTCATCGTCGGCGACGATCAACGTCGCCAGCGGCACCGCCATGTGTTCTTCCAGCCACGCAGCGTGTTCGCGCAACGTGGCGACGAGACGCTCGTCCGCGCCATCGAGTTTCAGGTAGGGCACGTTTTTCTGCTGCACGATCGACGGCGAGATCTGCATCAGGTCAACCACCGTCACGCGTTGCAGATCGCGCACGAGCACCCATTCGAAGGCGTCATTGCGGCTGATCCAGTCCGCCTTGTCGAGGCGCTCCAGGGCGTCGTTGATCGGATCGAAACCGAGATCCGGTTCCGCGGCGAACAATTGCTTGTCGCCGAGCGCGTGTCCGGCACCCTGCGCCTCGTACAGTCGCAGCAACACGCGAAACGCCGCATACAGCGGATTGCTGTACAGACGTGATCGCTTGCGGCTCGATGCCGCCGCATACGTCGTTAGGCACTGCGTAATCTCGGCGCCGAGCAGCACGATCACCCATGACAGGTAGATCCAAAGCAGAAATATTGGCGCGATCGCGAACGCGCCGTAAATTGTCTGCTGCGCGGGAAAGCTCGTCACGTAGACGGCAAACCCGCGCTTGGCGAGTTCGAACAACGCCGCCGCGGCAAGGCCACCGATGACCGCATGCTGCAAGGGCACGGGCCGGTAAGGGATCAGTTTGAAGAACATGACGAACGCGACCGTGGTAGTGGCGAGCGGTAGCACGCTGAGCAGCACCGCGCGCGCATCGAGTGAGCCCACCGATTGCGACAGCAGCGGCAGCGAAACAAGGTAGGAGGTGACGAAAATGCTCACGCCGATGAGCACCGGCCCCAGCGTCAGAACCGCCCAATAAACGAGGAAGCGTACGATGAACGGACGCCGTCTCTTGATCCGCCAGATTACGTTGAACGTGGATTCAATCGTCGACATCATCGCGAGCGCCGTGACGAGTAGCACGATCATGCCCGCAGTCTGCAGGCCGCGCGCCTTGTCGCTGAATTCGACGAGGTAGCCACGCACCTGGTCGCCGAACGCGGGAACGAAACTGTTGAACACGAATGTTTCGATATCGCCGCGCCATTGCGCGAACGCGGGAAACGCCGTGACCGCGACAAACACCACCGTGAACAGCGGCACGAGCGCGAGCAGGCTTGTGTAGGCGAGCGCCGCCGCGGCGCTGAGGCAGTGGTCGGCATCGAAGCGACGCTGCAGGTAGCCGAGAAAATCCGCGAGCGCCATCAATTCATGCCTGAATCGCTCGATCATGGACCTGCGACACCGCTTTCGAGCGTGCGCAAGGCCGTCTTGCCGTCGTAGTTCGACAGCAGGTCGATTACCGTTGCGCGGGTCTGCGGATCGATTCCGGTGGCGTTATCGAGAAGATAGCGCGCGCGTTCCAGTTGCGCCTGGTTGCGGGCGAGTTCGGCCTCGTGCCGCGCGCGCTCTGCGCTCGCGACGGCCTGCGTGAAATCACCTCGCGCCACCGCCGCGCGCGCGGCTGCGAGTCGCCCCGGGGTTGCGAGCCAGAGATTGCCGGCATCACGGGCGAGCGCGATCGCTGCCTGCGCCTGACGCACGGCGGTGGCCGCAGCAGCCGCCGGCGGCAGTGGCTGTTCAGGTGGCAGCTCGTCAGCACTGCCGGGTTCGCCGCCCAGACACACGCACGCCACGAGCAACAAGGCGCATCGCCGGCCTCGCTGCTCGCGCCGGGACAGTCCGGAAGAATCAGACATCAGCGGACCGCAAACGCGCCCTATCCGCCGGCAAAACCGACGTCGGGGACGCGGGAAAAAATCTTCCATGCACCCGGTTCCCCGCCGGAGCGTTCCAGAATCCGCGGCGCATACTTAGAATAAACACCCCCACAGGCCGCCGGCACCGGCGAATCGAACAGGAAAGCAAACATGTCCGTCACTATCTACCATAACCCGCGGTGTTCCAAGTCGCGCAAAACCCTCGAATTACTCCAGGCACGCGGTCTCGAACCGGTCGTGATCGAGTACCTGAAATCGCCCCCGGATGTGGCGACCGTGCGGGAACTGCTCAGCCTGCTCGGGCTCGCGCCGCGCGCGCTCATGCGCACAGGCGAAGCCGTGTACAGCGAACTGGATCTTGGCGATGACGCGCTCGCCGACGATGCCCTGATCGCGGTGATGGTCGCACATCCGATCCTGATCGAACGCCCGATCGTGGTTGCGAACGGGACCGCCGTACTCGGCCGGCCACCGGAAAACATCAACGCACTGTTCGACGCCTGAGCGCGGTACGGATGGTGAGCGAACATGAAATTCTCGTGCTGTTCTACTCGCGGCATGGCCATACGCGCACGATGGCGGAGCACATTGCCCGCGGGGTGGAACTCGAAGCACAGTGTCATGCGCGCATGCGCACCGTGCCGCCGCTCGGGATTGCCGCCGATGCGATCCCGGATTCCGGTCCCTTGTATGTCGACAAGGCCGATCTGCGCGAATGCAGCGGACTCGCGCTCGGCTCCCCCACCCGCTTCGGCAACATGGCCGCACCGATGAAAGCGTTTATCGACACCACCTCGGACACCTGGTTGTCCGGCACGCTCGTGGACAAGCCGGCGGTCGTGTTCACCTCGAGCGCGAGCCTGCACGGCGGCCAGGAGTCGACGCTGCTGTCGATGATGCTGCCGCTGCTGCATCACGGCATGATCGTGCTTGGTATCCCGTATACGGAAGTCGGCTTGTCGGAGACAACGGCCGGCGGCACGCCGTACGGCGCGAGCCATGTCGCCGGTACGAATAACGAGCGGGCGGTAACGGCGACGGAACGCGAGTTGTGTATTGCGCTCGGACGCCGCGTCGCGCGCACCGCGGTGCGCCTTCATCGCGACTAGCCGGCGTCGCCCTCAGCGACGCCGAGCACGTCGCGCACAAACGGGATCGTCAGTTCGCGACCGGAACTCAGCGACGCGGCGTCGATGCGTTCGAAAATGTCGTTGAGCGCGTGCATATCGCGTCGCAGGCGGCTGATCAGGTAACGCGCAACCGGCGCCGGCATGAACAAGCCACGACGCGCCGCGCGCTGCTGCAACAGGCGCTGCTTGTCGTCGTCGCCGAGCTCGCTAAGCCTGAAACCGAGTGCGGAACTGAGTCGTGAACTCAGGTCGGGCAAGGTGAAGCGAAATCCGCGCGGTCCGTTCGCCGCGCTCAGAAGCAGGCGGCGCTCAGCCGCATGCAGGCGATTGAACAGGTCGAACAGCCCCCGCTCCCACGCCGGATCGCCGGCGCCAAGGTCGATATCGTCGATGGCGAGAAAGTCGATCGCATCAAGTCCGTCGAGCACTGCCGGTCCGTATTCGAGCACCTCACGCAGCGGCACATACATCGTGCGTTCACGGCCTTCGTCGACGGCTTTCAGCGCGCCCTGGATCAGGTGGGATTTGCCGCTGCCCGGCGCGCCGCTAACGAGTACGCACCAGGGACCGCCGCCGCCAGCCCAGTCCGTCAGCGCGGTTAGCGCAAGCGCGTTCGGCCCGGCGATGAAATCCCCGAGATCCGGGTACGGATCGTCGAACAGTGCGAGTGTCAGTTGTGGCAGCGACAGGGCCATGGCGGCGGTGATAATCCCTCGGACGGGTGAGCAACGGGCGGACGGGATCCGGGTTGTGAATTATGCGGCAACAAGCGCGCGGGCTTTGCATCCCGTGCGCTGGAATCGAAGGGAAGCGCCGGTACCGGCGAGTGGCACGTCGTTCCGATCCCCTGACCGCAGTGTCGCTGGTGTATGCATATCCACTCAGACTTGCGGCGGCGTCGGTTCGGCCTCGTCAGGCTCCGTAACCGGATCGGGCCTGGCGGTGTCATACAGCGAGCTGCGTTGATACTCCTGCTTCGAATGCCGTAACAGCACAACGATGATCGCGGCCACCGGCAACGCCAGCAGCACGCCGATGAAACCGAACAGTTGTCCGCCGGCCATCACCGCAAAGATTACCGCCACCGGATGCAGACCGATGCGGTCACCAACGAGCAATGGCGACAGCACCATACCTTCGAGCAATTGCCCCGCGCCGAACACGGCGAGTACCGCGATCACATGCACGGCATCATGAAACTGGACGAGCGCAGCGAGGCTCGCAACGATGACCCCGACAATCACGCCGAGATACGGCACAAAGCTGACGACCCCGGCGATCACCCCGATGATGAACGCGAGTTCCAGGCCGACGAGCCAGAGGCCGATCACATAAATCGTGCCGAGCGCCGCCATCACGGTAAGCTGGCCGCGGAGGAATTCGGCAAGGACGGCATCGATCTCGCGGCTCAGGGCGACTACGCGCGGTTCGATCCTGCGCGGCAGCAGATCATGAATATTCGCGACGAGAATGTCCCAGTCGCGCAACAGGTAGAACGTTACGACCGGGATCAGTAACAAATAAGTGAGCCAGCCGACGACGAGCTGCCCGGAACGGCTGATGTGCCCCATGACATTCTTCGCCAGCGAGCCCACCTGCTGCCAGTGGCTCGTCAGCGCTTCCTTGATGCCGGCGACGTCGATCGGGATGTCCTCGCTGGCCAGAAACGTCGAGAGCTTCGGTAACAGCCATTGTTGCAGCCAGTCGATCGCGACGGGAATGTTGCGCACGAGCGCCGCGATCTGTGCCTGCAGTGCAGGCAAGATGACGAGGACGCCGGCGATACCGAACAGCAGCATGCCAATGAATACGATCAGAACCGATCCGGTGCGCGATATACCAACCGCCTCGAAGCGGTCCACCAGCGGGTCGCCGAGATAGGACAACAGGGCCGCAACAAGAAACGGCGTGAGTACCGGCGCGAGCAGGTAAACGAGCCAGCCACTGAGCACAGTGAGCGCCAGTACGAGCCATTTCTGCGAATCGGAAATCATGCAACGAAGCGCCCGGCCGCGATGGCTAGCGCGGCAACAAGCGGTAAGCGCCCGGATCGACCGGATCCGGTGCGAGCGTTTGACCGAACGAGATCCCCTGCCGCAGCGCGAGTGCGCCACCCTGCACGTCGAGATTGAACACGATCCCGCTGTTATCGACGCGGCGCACGAACAGGCCCGTAACGCTGTCCAGCGTGCGCAGATAGCGCTCGGTGCGGGCGTAGTCGGCCGGTGAGCCGATGTTGCGCACGGTCAGGGTCACGCGGTCGGCCCCTTGCGGGGCGGTCGGTGAGGCGTAACGCCGTCCGAGTGCGTCGGCCAGGGTATCCGCGGCTTCCTCACCGAGCAGTTCGGCAAGATCCCCTTGTTGATCCCAGCCGAGGGACTCGTCCGCAACGGTCAAGGTCCAGTCGCTTTCCCACAACGTTGGCAGCACCTGCTGCAGATGGCCGACGAGCACCGAACGGACGCCGTATTTGTCCGATGTCGCGCCGAGCGCGGCGGCCATCTCGGCCGTCGACTGCGCGCCCGCGATACTCGTCGCCTCGCTGATGTCAGCGAGCGGAAACACCACCGGAATGCCGCGCGCCGCAGCACGCGAGCGCAAGGCTTCGAGCACCGGATGTTCATCGAGCGACCCGAGCAGTTGTGGCCCGCCGCCATCGTCGACGATCAGCCACACGAGCGTGTCCGGGCGTTCCTTGCCCCAGACCACGAGGCCCCGCGAGCGCATTTCACTCGTGAGTACGCGGGCATCGAATTCCGCCCGCAGGATCAATTCGTCAGACTCCGCCCGGGTCGCGGGCGGACGCTCATAGCCAAACTGCTGCACGAGGCGACTGGCCTGCCCGATGATGGCGCGGGCAGCTTTCGTGCGCGCCTCGGCGCTGCTACCCGTCAGTTTCACGATCACGGCTTCGAGCGCGCGCGCCATGCCGCGTTTGAATTCCGCATCTGATCGATCCTTGACCGCGACCCGGGCGCTGTACAGATCGTCGACGTCGGCGGCTTCAGCGACACTCGCGAATAGTGTGAGCAGGAGCAGAACTAGGCGGAGGGCAGGCATGGGCGCACGCTATGCGAAAGCGATTTCACAAGTCAAGCAACGCCGCCGACCGGCTCCACCGACAGCCGGTCGCGGCGGCACTGCGCGCGGCAAGCCGGACGCGCGGCGCATGGTTGTGGCGCGGGGAATGGTGCAAAATGCCGCCCTCATCAAGCACAGGTTCGACCATGACCGATCCGAACAGACCGGGTATCACCTACGCCGACGCCGGCGTCGATATCGAGCGTGGCGCAGCGCTCGTGGAACGTATCAAACCGGCGGTAAAACGTACCCTGCGCAGTGGCGTCGCGAGTGAACTCGGTGGCTTCGGCGGCCTGTTCGCGCTGGCCGAATGCGGCTTCACGGATCCGATCCTGGTCTCCGCGACGGACGGGGTGGGGACGAAACTGAAACTCGCGATCGAAACCGGTCGCCACACAACGATCGGCATCGATCTCGTCGCCATGTGCGTCAACGATATTATCGTCCAGGGTGCCGAACCCCTGTTCTTCCTCGACTATTTCGCCACCGCCCGACTCGATGTAGACACCGCCGAGACGATCATCAACGGCATTGCGCGCGGCTGCGAGATCGCCGGCTGTGCCCTGCTCGGTGGCGAAACTGCGGAAATGCCGGATATGTATCACGGCGATGATTACGACCTCGCGGGCTTCGCCGTCGGCGCGGTGGAACGTGCGAACGTGATCGACGGTTCGCGTATCGTCGCCGGCGATGTGTTGCTCGGCCTCGCCTCGAGCGGCCTGCATTCGAACGGTTATTCCCTCGTACGACGGATCCTCGCGGACAACCCGGGGTCGCGCGACGAATCCATCGGTGGCCGCGCGATCGACGACGTGTTGCTCGAACCCACCCGGATCTATGTAAAGCCTCTGCTCGAAGTGATTGCGCGCTTCGAGGTCCATGGTCTCGCGCACATCACGGGTGGCGGCCTGACCGAAAACCTGCCCCGCGTGCTGCCGCACGGACTCGTCGCCGAACTCGATCTCGCCGCGTGGACCTGCCCGCCGATTTTTGCCTGGCTTGCCGAACACGGACCGGTAGCGCCGGCGGAACTGCTGAAGACGTTCAACTGCGGTATCGGCATGGTGATCGCGGTGGCGGCTGCCGACGCCGAGTCGATCGCCGCGGCCCTCAGCGCCGCGGGCGAGACCGTGAGCGTCATCGGCGCAGTCAACGCCGGCAATGGCGAACCGGTGCAGTATCGTGGTGAGCTGCGATTCTGAGCAGTCGCACGTAATCCCGGGGCCGTGCCGCTGCGGAACCGGAATTATCGGGCGCATCCGAGCGCGCCCCTGCGCGATGAACTGAGCGCAAGGGCTCCGGGTCCGTCAAGGGTGAGAAATTCGGGGCACGTCTTCAGCGCTCCCCGCCGCGCCGTTCCACGGCACTGAGAAACCCGCGCAGGATTTGCACCTCGCTGCGCTGGAGCTCACTGCGATTAAGCAGGCGACGCAGGCGGCGCGGGAGCAGACGCGGATTTGTCGGGTCGAAATATCCGACGGCCGTCATAACCGCAATCAGATGCGCATGCAGGCGATCAAGTTCGCCGGCATCGGCTGCCGGATCGAGCGCGGATTCGTCGTTACTGGCCTCACGCCCGGCGTCGGCGAGCAGCGACTGACGCAACTCATACGCACACACCTGCACGGCCTGGGCCAGATTCAGCGAATTAAACGCCGGATTCGTCGGGATCCGGATTGCGTGGTGGCAACGATCGAGTTCCGCATTGCTGAGCCCCGATTGTTCGCGCCCGAACACCACCGCCACCGGACCGTCGCCGAGCGCATCGGCGATCCGCGCGGCGGCATCACGCGGCGACAGCACGGGCCATTCCAGGTGCCGCTCGCGTGCCGTCGTGCCGACGACGAGCGCGCAATCTTCAACCGCCGCGGCGAGATCCGGGACGACCCTTGCGCGCGCGAGCAGATCATCGGCGCCGGAGGCGCGCGCGGTGGCCTCGGCGGCGGGAAACGTTTTCGGGCTCACGAGGCACAAGTCGGCGAAGCCCATGGCCTTCATCGCGCGCGCGCTCGCACCGATGTTTCCCGGGTGCGTAGTGCCGACGAGAACGAAGCGCATGCGCGTGAAACGCTCACGCAAGGCCTCTGCATCACCGTTTTCAGATGAAATTGTCACCGCTGTACCGATCCGATCCGTTACTATGTCGGCGCCATTCTAACCGTGACCCTGCATCATGCATCCTATGCTCAACATCGCCGTGCGCGCCGCGCGGCGTGCCGGCACCGTGATCAACCGTGCGCTGAACCGGCTCGGTGATGTCCGCGTCGACAAAAAAGGACATCGCGACTACGTGACGGAGATCGATCGCGAAGCGGAAGCCACCATCATCCGCACGTTGCTCGAAGCCTACCCCGGTCATGCGATCCTCGCCGAGGAATCCGGCGAGCACGGCGACAGCGAGTTCCAGTGGATCATCGATCCGCTCGACGGTACGACGAACTTCGTCCATGGCTACCCGCAGTTCGCGGTTTCGATCGCGCTGAAAGTGCGTGGCGAACTCGACCAGGGCGTAATCTTCGATCCCGTTCGCGACGAGTTATTCACCGCCTCTCGCGGCGCCGGTGCCCAGCTGAACAACCGCCGGATCAGGGTGAGCGACTGCAAAAGCCTCGACGACGCCCTGCTCGCGACCGGCTTTCCGGTGCGCAACACCGCCATGCTCAAGGCCTATATGCCGACTCTCGGCGCGTTCCTGCCGCGCGTCGCCGGGGTGCGTCGGGCCGGCGCCGCCTGCCTCGACATGGCCTTCGTGGCCTGCGGGCGGCTCGACGGTTTCTGGGAGTATGGCCTGCAACCGTGGGATATCGCAGCCGGCGCGCTGCTCGTACAGGAAGCCGGCGGCATCGTCGGCGAGCCCGACGGATCGTCGAATCCGCTCGCAAGCGGCAATATCCTGTGCGCCGCGCCGCGCATCCATCGCGACATGCTGCAGACCCTCGCCGAGGCCGCGCGCTGAGCGTGGGTGTGCAAGTTGTGTTAAAACGGGCCTCACGAGTGCTGCGCGCAAGCCAGCTGTAAAAATTCGCGCCCGGCCGACGTGCGCACCCGCGAGGTTCTAGATGGCGGAATCGATCAGCATCATCCTGCCGGCAAAAAACGAAGCACCCGGACTCACCGAACTACTGCCGAAACTGACGGCGCGTTTTCCCGCGGCTGAGATCATCGTCGTCGACGATGGCAGTACGGATCGCACCCCGGACATTTGCGCACAAGCGGACGTGAAACGGGTAGCACACCCCTACTCCATGGGTAATGGCGCCGCGATCAAGTCCGGCGCCCGCCATGCCAGCGGCGATATTCTCGTGTTCATGGACGCGGACGGACAGCACGACCCGGCCGATATCGAGCGCCTGCTGGAAAAGCTCGACGAAGGCTATGAAATGGCGGTCGGCGCGCGCGCCTGGGACACGCATGCATCAGCTGGCCGCAAGCTCGCGAACCGGATCTACAACGGCCTCGCGAGCTACATGACGGCAAACCGTATCGACGACCTCACGTCCGGTTTCCGCGCCGCCCGCGCGCGCCACTTTCGTCGGTTCCTGTACCTGTTTCCGAACGGATTCTCCTATCCATCAACGTGCACGATGGCATTCTTCCGCTCCGGCCTTCCCGTTGCTTACATCCCGATCCGTGCGGCGCAGCGGCAGGGCGCGAGCCATATCAGGATTCTCCGCGATGGCACCCGGTTCTTTATGGTGATTATCAAGATCGGCACGCTGTTCTCGCCGATGCGACTGTTCCTGCCCGTGAGCGTCGCTCTGTTCCTGGTCGGCCTTGGCTATTACGGCTATACGTACACCGCGTTTCACCGTTTCACGAACATGAGCGCGCTGTTGTTCATCTCATCCCTGTTCACGTTCCTGATCGGCATCCTCGCGGAACTCGTCTCGTCGCTGCATTACAAGGAGGCAGATTTCGAACGACGCCTCGTCAAACGTGATCCGCGCTGAATGCGCGCCTGAACGTTCGCAACACTCAGGCTTCGGGTTGGAATCATGGCTTACCCCCACTCCCTGCCACTACCCCCTGAATCGCCGCGCATACCGCGCCGGGGCTGCATCGCCGGCGTCCAGGGATTGATTCAGAGCCGGTGCGCCGGGCGCTTGCGGTGAAAATCCTCGTCGTCACCTCAACATTTCCGCGCTGGCCCGGCGATACCGATCCCACGTTCGTGCACGAACTCAGCCGGCGACTCGTCGCGGCGGATACCGAAGTCCACGTCCTCGCACCGCATACGGCGGGCGCGGCACGCCGCGAGTTACTCGACGGCCTCACGGTGCACCGTTTTCGCTACGCGTTTGAGCGCTTCGAAACGCTCGCCTACAGCACCGGCATCCTCGACAAGCTGCGCGCGAACCGACTGAATTACCTGCTCGTGCCGGTGTTCCTGCTCGGCATGACAATCGCCGCCTATCGGCTGATAAGGCGCGAGCGTTATACCGTCGTACACGCGCACTGGCTGATCCCGCAGGGTGTGGCCTGCGCGGCGGCGTTACGGTTCATGGCCACCCCGCCACCGCTCGTGTGCACGTCACATGGCGGTGACTTGTTCGGATTGCGCGGCGCGCTGCCGAGCCGGATCAAGCGCTGGGTGCTGGAACGTGCGCAAGCGGTCACCGTGGTGAGCCACTACATGCGTGATTACCTCAACGAGACCCTGCACCCGCGAAGCGCGGTCGAGGTGATGTCGATGGGGGTGGACTTGCAGACCCGTTTCGTTCCCGTCGATGGCGTGACCCGGCTCGGCGATGAAGTCGTGTTCGTCGGTCGTCTGGTCGAAAAGAAAGGCGTGACGGTTTTGCTCCGGGCCCTCGCCCGTGTGCAGGCGCGACTGCCGCGGCTGCAACTGCGGATCGTCGGCGACGGCCCCTTGCGCGCGGGCCTCGAAGCCGAAGCGACGGCACTCGGGATCGCGGAGCGCGTGACGTTCATGGGCGCGGTTACGCAGGACCGGCTGCCGGCGCTGTACAGTGCCGCCGCGGTCGCCGTCGTACCGTCCGTGGTAACGCGCTCGGGCGATCAGGAGGGCCTGGGCCTCGTCACGGTGGAAGCGCTGGGTTGCGGATGCGCGGTCATCGCCTCGGATCTGCCGGCCATTCGCGATGTCATCACGCCGGGTGAGAACGGCCTCCTCGTGCCACCTGAAGACGTCGACGCGCTCGCGGACGCGCTCGCCGAGATGCTCGGCACCGCGCGCTCGGCAAGCCGCTTCCAGGCGGTGGCGAGGGCTTCGGTGGTGGAGCGCTTCGATTGGGTAGCAACGGCGGCGCGCTACCGGGCCTTGCTGAAGGGTGCGGGCGGAGCGCCGCTATAAACACGGTCGGGTGGTGAATCGACTCGCTCGCCGCGGCTACGATGAGCCGTCAACGATGGACTGACAACGTGCAGGAATCAACCAAAGTATTACTGGATTTATCACTGCTGAAAGAAATCGGCGGTGCGATGCGCAAAACAGGATTCCGCTTTCCCTGGCTCGCGGCGAAGTGGCTGTTCTACCGCATCGGTAACGTGGTGCAGGAAACAAAGTTCGATCGGGTGAACAACGTGAACACCGGCTTCATCGTCGCCTCCGACGATCTCGCTTTCGAGGACGTGGCGGCGCAACGGGAAGCCGTGCGCTATCGTCCGACGCCGCCGTTCACGATCCGTCGCGGCCTTGGCTTCTTGCGCCGAAAAACGCCGCTGCAGTTCCGCGATTCGACGTTCATCGATTACGGTTGTGGCGCGGGTCGGGTGTTGTTTATTGCCGCCGAGTCGGGGTTCGGACGCACCATCGGCCTCGAACTTTCGCCCGCGCTCGTCGACATCTGCAAAGCGAATATTGCAAGCTACGCTCGTCCCGCAGATTGCGGAGAAATTGCCGTGGTACAGCACAACGCAATGACCTACGTGCCCGATGGCAAGGTTAACGTGTTCTTTTTCTTTGTCCCGTTCGGACGCGAGGTGTATCTCGGCGTGATGCAACGGATCCGTGAGTCGCTGGCGCTCACACCGCGCACTGTCTACATCCTGGATATTGGATCGCGTTTAAAAGCTTTCAATTTCGCGGACGAAGGCGCACGCCTCATTGGCACTGTCGAAAAACTTTCCGTGTTCGAATACGGTCCGCAATGAACGAATTTCGGCAACATACCAATCACGTGCACGACGGTGGCGCGAATGCGTCAGGACAGACCCTATGGATGTAACAGCTTCGACAATTCCGGACCTGAAGATCATCAAGCCGCGGCTGTTCGGCGACGAACGCGGCTTCCTGTTCGAGAGCTTCTCGCGTCAACGTTACGCGGACGCAGCCGGCATTACCCTCGAGTTCGTACAGGACAATCACTCGAAATCCGCACGCGGCGTGCTGCGCGGCCTGCACTACCAGTTGCAACACCCTCAGGGCAAACTCGTGCGCGTCATCAGCGGCGAGGTATTCGACGTCGGGGTCGATCTGCGCCGCAGTTCACCCACGTTTGGCCGCTGGACCGGGGTACACCTGTCGGCCGAAAACCATCTGCAATTGTGGATCCCCCCCGGGTTCGCCCACGGCTTTTATGTCCTGTCCGAGACGACGGAAGTCATCTACAAGGCGACCGACTATTACACGCCCGACGATGAACACTGCCTCGCCTGGGATGACGAGACGATTGGGGTGGAGTGGCCACTGGCCGGCACGTTGCCGACGATCTCCGGGCGGGATCGCGAAGGCCGCGCGCTCGCGGAGTTGCCGACGTTCCCGTGAGCAGCCACCGACGCATCGCCACCTCCCGCCCGATCGTGATCCTCGGCGCTCACGGCCAGATCGGTTACGAACTCCTACGCGCGCTCAGCCCCTGCGGACCGGTGCGCGGCTTCGGCAGCGATGAACTCGACATTTCCGATGCCACCGGTGCCCGCGACATCTTGCTTGAACTGCAGCCAGCGGTGATCGTAAATGCGGCGGGTTACACCGCGGTCGACGCCGCTGAAACCGATACCGCGCGCGCCCTGGAACTCAATGGCGCCGCCCCCGGGCGACTCGCGGCAATCGCGGCCGAAATTGGCGCGTGCTTCGTGCATTACTCGAGCGACTACGTTTTTGCTGGTGAGAGCGAAAACGCCTACCGCGAAACCGATCACGCGGATCCGGTCAATTTTTACGGCACGAGCAAACTCGCGGGCGATCGCGCGGTACTCGATCAGGGCGACGCGGCAATCGTCCTGCGCACCGCATGGGTTTACGGCACCCGCGGACGGAATTTCATGCTGACAATGCAACGCCTCGCGCGCGCTGCGACCCCACTGCGCGTAGTCGATGATCAAATCGGTTGCCCCACCCCGGCGCGCTTTATTGCCGCGGCGACCGTCGCGATCCTCGAACGCTGCAATTATTCGCCCGAGGCATTGCGCGGCGAACGCGGGGTCTATCATCTGACCGCCGGCGGCAGCACATCGTGGTGCGGATTCGCGCGGGCGATCCTGCGCGCGACACCGGGTTGTGAAACGACACCGGTGGAGCCGATCACCACCGCTGAATTCCCGACCCCGGCGCGCCGCCCGCTCCGCACGGTGCTCGATTGCGCCAAAATCACCGGCACGTTCGGGCTGCACTTGCCGGCCTGGGACCGCCTGCTCGCGCAGGAACTGAAACCGTGCTCAAAATGATGAACCACCGGCCTAGCAGCACCAGGTACCCTCGCCCTCAAAGCAAGGGCAAGGGCAAGGGCAAGGGCAAGGGCAAGGGGCGCACGAGGGCGTGCGGACAGTGATTCCGTTCCCGCAGCCGCAGGGTCGCGACGTGGCGCCCACCTGTTTCGTAATGGTCGCAAGCTAATGGCGGACACCCTGACATGAAAGGCATCGTACTCGCTGGCGGCAAAGGCACCCGCCTGTACCCGCTGACGCACGCGATCAGCAAGCAATTGCTGCCGATCTACGACAAGCCAATGATCTATTACTCGCTCAGCATTCTCATGCTGGCGGGTATGCGCGAGATCCTGCTTATCAGCACCCCGGAAGATCTGCCGCAATACCGGGCGCTGCTCGGTGACGGTTCGCGCTGGGGGATCGTGCTCGACTACGCCGAACAGCCAAGCCCCGATGGTCTCGCGCAGGCCTTCATCATTGGCGAGTCGTTCATCGGCGCAGACCCGGTCAGCCTCATCCTTGGCGACAATATTTTCTACGGCAGCGGGCTGAAAGCCTCGCTCCTGCGCGCCGCGGCGCAAACACAGGGCGCAACCATTTTCGGTTACGCCGTAAAAGACCCGCAGCGTTACGGGGTCGTTACGTTCGACGCGCACGGCAAGGCAATGGAAATCATCGAGAAGCCGGACCGACCGGCGTCAAATATCGCGGTCACGGGTCTGTACTTCTACGACAATTCGGTCGTTGAAATTGCACGCAACACGCGTCCATCCGCCCGTGGCGAACTCGAAATTACGAGCGTCAACAACGCGTATTTACAACGCGGCGACCTGCGCGTGGAAATTCTGCCACGCGGGTCAGCCTGGCTCGACACGGGAACCCACGCGTCGTTGCTGCAGGCAAGTTCCTTCATCCAGGTAATCGAGGAACGCCAGGGTCTGAAGATCGGCTGCCCGGAGGAAATCGCCTGGCGTATGGGATATATCGATGCGACGGCACTCGCCTCGATCGCCGCCCCACTCGTGAATTCGGGTTACGGGGAATATCTGATGTCACTGCTCGCCGACTAAAACCGTGCTTCTATTTATGAAACGCCAAGCTCGATGGACCCGATACCGTTCCCCTCCCAGGTTAATAGAGATGGGAGGAGAAGGGACGGGGATGGGGTGTAGAGTGCGATCCCGGCCCCGAAGTCGTCGGGTCTCAAGTTTACGCACACCTGTTTAGATGAGCCGCAAGCCGCCGTCCCGATGCACGTGAGGATCGTCGCGCGATCCCGGATCGTGGACTGTCACACGCGATCACGTATCCATCCCCTATGAACGCCCCGGGTTCCTCATCGAAACTGTTTTCCGAGATTCTGTTTCGCGGCGGCTCGGACGTGCTCAACGCACTCATCGCGCTCACGATTATCGCGCTCGTCGCACGCCAACTCAGTACCGCAGACTACGGCATCTACACCCAGATCATAACGACAGCCTCGCTGCTGCTGCCATTGCTGACCCTGCGGCTCAACACGGCTTGCGTGCGATTCTTTCCGAGCATCGCGCGCGACCTTGCCGTACGCCGGCAACATTTCACGACCGCGACACTCGTGATCATCGGCTTGTCGCTGGTCGCGTTTGCGCTGCTCACGCTTGCCCCGCAATTGAGCGCCCGCGTTATTTTCGGCACTGGCGTGAATGTGAAGATCATTGTTCTGCTCGGTGTCTACCTCGCGCTGCGGTCCGTGGTTACGCTGTTTACGGATTACTTCCGGGCGATGAATCGTTCGACGCTCGCGAGCATCTACAACAGCACCCGCTTCGTGCTCACGCTCGCGGCCCTCGTCGCTGCCCTGTCCGCGGATTGCACTCTCGACGGCATCCTCATCGCTTACCTGTGTGCGGAAACCACGATGATGCTCGTACTCGGCATCCACCTCGCCGGCGAGCGCAGCCTTGGTTTCGTGCGCGACTGGAATCTCCGCGCACTACGTCCGTACCTCGCCTACAGTCTGCCGCTGCTGCCGTACTCGATGTTTCTTACCATCAACCAGTTTGCGGATCGGTATTTCATCACGCACCTGATCGGTCTCGAGGCGACGGGCGTCTACGGCTTCAGTTACGGTCTCATCATGTCTGCGTTCCTGCTGAACGCCTCGATTTCCTACGTCATTTATCCGCATCTCACCCGGCTGTGGGAGGACGGCGACATGCGCGGGGTTCAGGCGCAACTCGAAGCGGGGCAGCGCCTGTTCGTGTTTGTCGCGGTGCCGGTTGCGTTCGGCTTCTGCGCGATCTACCCGGCGCTGGTTACCGCGATGGTCGGCGAGGAATTCGTGCTCAGCGCGCTCGCTGTCGGCGCGATCGTAGCGGGGCAATTCTGGCTTGGCCTGTGTTCGATCTTCGGCTTCATCATCGACCTGAGTAAACGCACGACCTTCTTCGTCAAGGTGCTTGTTGTAACGGCCACACTGAATCTCATATTGAACGCGCTGCTCGTGCCAACTCTGGGGGTCGCCGGCGCAGCCCTGGCCACTGCGTTTACCTACGCCACGCAATTGTTCATGATGTGGTTCGCGACCCGCGAAATTGCACCGTTCAAGGTCCGGATCGACGCCCGGTTCATGGCCCGGTGCATGCTGCTCGCCGGTGTCATGGTGGCCGCGGTTTATACCCTGCAGCCACTCGCAGGGGCCGCCGATATCATCATGGCGATCGGCGTCGCGGTCAGCGTTTATTTCGTCGGCGCACTGATCATGTTCAGGAACCGTCTCGGCGAACTGCGGCATTGGCTGCGCGGCCGATAACAGGGGCAGAATCATCAAGCCGACCACATCGATGAATGGCATGTTCGACAACGAAGTCACGCTGAATCGCGATGGTGTACTCGAAGCCGCCGGTTTTCCGCCATTCGCGTATTCCGACGGCCTCGACAATGAGCGCTACCTGCACGATGTTTTCGACGCCGCGACAGATCTGAGCACAACGTCACGCGAACTCGAAACAGCCATCAAAGACTGGCCGACGGAATACCACCTGAGCCGCAAGCGCGCCCAGCTGCTCAACGGTCTCCATTACGACGCCGACAGCGCCGTGCTCGAAGTCGGCTGCGGCTGCGGCGCTATTACACGGTTCCTGGGCGAGACATTCGCGGAAGTCGTGTCCGTCGAGGGATCCGCGAATCGCGCCGCGCTCGCGCGCAAACGCTGCCGTGAGCTCGATAACGTTACGATCATCGCTGCGCCGTTCCAGGCCATTCGCTTCCGCCGAAAATTCGACATCGTGTTTTGTATCGGTGTGTTCGAGTACTCTTCGAGTTTCGTCGACGCGGCTGATCCCTACACCGCGATCATCGATTATTTCGCCGACGTACTCACGGACGACGGGGTACTCGTGCTTGCGATCGAAAACCGTTTCGGCCTGAAATACTTTGCCTCGGCGAGCGAAGACCATACAAAGACCCGCTACGACGGTATCGAGGGTTACCGACGATCACCTGAAAAGGCGCGAACGTTCGGTTATACGGAGTTGCAACGCATGCTCTCCTCCCGATTTCCGGCAACGGAGTACGTGCTGCCGCTGCCCGACTACAAAGTGCCGGATGGTGTGCTCGCCGAGCGTCTGTTTGCGCGTATCGACGCCGCGCCGCTGCTCGCGGGTTTTCGCTCCCGCGACTACTTGCGCCCCTATTCCCCCACGTTCGACGAACGCCTGTGCTGGCAAGGTCTCGCGGCGAACGGACAGGTCGCATTCTTCGCGAACTCGTTTCTTATCGTCGCCGCGAAAAAAGGGACGACGCAACGCGTGCGCATGGACGATCTCGCGGTGGTGTATAACCGCGCTCGCGCGGAGCCGTTCCAGACGCGAACCCGTCTGTATCACGATGCGACCACGCAGGCGGTTATGCTTGAAAAAGTACCGCTCGCAGACGCCGCGGCCACGCGTGACGGTTTTAAGATCCTCCCGTACCGCGAGCCATGGCGAAACGGCGAGACGGTCCACACACGCTGCCTGCACCGTGCGCTCGCGCACCGCGCGCAGTTCAATGAGATCTTCGCGCCCGCCGGGAGCTGGTTTCGCGCAATCCTCGAGATGGCGACGGATGACGCAATCGACGGCACACGCATCGATGCGATCTGGCAGAACTGCGTGGACAGCGGGGACGAGATCACGTTTATCGATCAGGAATGGCGCAGCGCCGAACCGATCAGCGTGCACGTGCTGATCGTGCGCGCCATCTACTGGTTTCTCGTCGATCTGCGAACTTACCCCACGCTCGCGCGCTGCCTGCGCTGGCGATCAACGGCAGGCATTATTCACGCCGTGGCCACGCAGTTCGACATCGCGCTCACCGATGCAGACTTCGACGCGTTCGTCGCCTTCGAGGCGCGCCTGAACAGCGCCGCGTTCGGGCGCAACCCGGCGCGGACGCGGTTGCGATTCAAGACTATGCTGCGCGCGCCGCAACAAACGATCAGACAGTTGCAACGCGGCGCTACGGCGCTCGCGGCAGCACGCTTTTACGCGGCGAAAACGGTGCGCGTCGCGAAGCGGCTGTACCACGATCACAGGAATGCGCGCTGATGCGTTGCCGCAAGGAAATCACATTCTTTTACTCGAATCCGGTTGAGAGCCAGACCGCGACCCCGGTTGCGGCCGAGGCGGAGAAACGCGGTTACCGCACACGCCTGACCGACAAGCCGTTCGAGAAAGCCGAGATCGGTGTGTACTGCGCGCATGACAATTTTCCACGGCATGCAAAACTGTCTATCGTCATGCTCCATGACATGGGTCAGGGCCAGTTGAACTGGCCGAACATGTGGCGCTTCGAACCCTGGAATGATTTTGATGTTGGCATCCTGCCGGGCGCAGTGTGGGAGCAACGCTGGCTGGACAGTTGTAGCCACCGCTATAGCTGCCCGCGCGAAGGTGTATATACGCTGGGCTGGCCGAAATCCGACAGTATCTTCAGCGCCGGGGAAGTTGAAGCCAGCGCCGCCGCCGCGGCATTGCGGGACTCGCTGGACCTGCGCCACGACATTTCCGTGCTCTACGCACCCGCGTGGGAAAACGACGGCAAGCAGGACGAATTTGTCCGTGCGCTGATGGACCTGCCGGTAAATTTGTTGCTCAAACAGTACCCGTGGACGGATGAGTGGCCGGACATGCTGGCGAACGTCGCCGCAGCAAATGCCTTGCATCGTGATATCGCGCCGAACGTACATGTCCTCGATCCCTCGGTAAACATCATGCATGCGATCGAGATTGGCGACGTCATGGTTTCGGAAGAATCGAGTTGCCTGATCGAAGCCCTGCTCAAGGGCCGGCCAGCTATTTCCGTCAGCGACTGGATGGTGCCGGACACGCAGCCGCCGCGGTTGCCGGCAGCCCCGTTCGATTTTCTGATCCGTACGCCGAAGGCCGGATTGCGTGATGTCGTCAGCCAAATCATCGCGGATCTGCCGCGCTACCGGGCGGCGGCAATCGCCGAACGTGAACGTAATTTCTCCTGCCTCGGTGACAGCGCGCGGCAGATTGTCGACCTGATCGATGCGCTCGTTGAAGATCGCGAACCGCCGCGCGCGGCAGTCAAGGCATTGCATACACCGCGGGCGGCGAGTGCGCAGGACATCTATCGCAAGTACTTACGTAAAGCCGTCTACACGCTCAAGTACCGCCTCGGCATCAAACAGCCGCTGAAAAAGCTTACGTACGATTTTCTGGGGCGCTCGTGAATCCGGCGGTCTGCACGATCACGATCACGTTCAACCCCGAACTCGCGGTGTTCGAACAGCAGCTCGCAAGTCTGCAAGCGCAATGCGAAGTGATCCTCGTCGACAACGGCTCGGCCCCGGAAATCCTGCAACAGATCGAGGCGCTGGCCGCGACTTATGCCGCAACGCTGATCGCATTGCCCGCGAACGCCGGCATCGCGGCAGCGCAAAATCACGGTATCGAATTTATCGTAGCCGAGCGCCCCGATTGCGCTTATGTGCTGTTCCTCGATCACGACAGCGTCCCCGGTCCCCGCTTCATCAACGATATGCTCGCGGAATTCGCGCGCCTGCGTGCCAGCGACTCCGCAACCGGTGTGCTCGGCCCTGCTATCTACGAACCTCGCGCGCGCACGTACTACGGATTTCACGTTCTCGATGGTCTGCGCTATCGGCGGATTCAGCCCGGGACGCTCGCCGCTGGCGCCGTGCGTTGCACCACGATCAACAGTGCCGGCACGTTCTGTCCGCTCGAAGTACTGCAACGGGTTGGTCATTTCGATGCCGGGCTGTTCATCGACCACGTCGAAACGGAATGGTGTTTTCGGGCGAGCGCGGCAGGCTACACGCTGTACGGCACGAGTGCCGTCGAACTCGAACACCGTATGGGCGACGACGTACTGAGCCTGAAACTGCCGGGCAAGACGATCACGCTGCCCTATCGCAGCCCGCACCGGCACCGCTACCTCATGCGCAACAGCGTCGCGATGCTGAAGCGGCCGGCGATACCGTTGCTGTGGAAAGCGTACTGCGTGATAAAGATCATGATCACGCTCGTGCTGTTCGGCACGCTGTCGCGGGAACCGCAGGCACAACGCAGGTCGATCCTCGCCGGTATCCGCGATGGTTTACGCAACCGTTCCGGCCCCATCGCGGCGCCGCCCGCGTAAGACGCGAAGTCATTCGCGAATTTAACCCCACGGCGGCCGCAAGCGAGCTGAACCGTTGCCATCGGAAAGCCGCGATACGGCTACGGCGACCTCGATAACGCGGATAACGAGCGTCGCGAAGCGAGAGAAATTCAACGAGCGTCGTGCCGATGTTCAATACGGCTTTGCAGCGCGGCGATCCGGCGCCGTTCATCCTCAGCGGCACGATCCCAGGCTGGCAGGTTCTCGAGCGCCGCGATAGCGGCCAGGGCACGTTCGTGGTCGCGCGCCAGCGCCAGGGTATCAATCAGCAGCACGCGGTAGCGGATCTCCGTCGGGCGCAAGACGATCGCATCGTCGAGCAATGCTATCGCCGGCTGCAAATCGCCAAGCACGTTGACGTAAAACACCGCGAAATCGGACATGAGGCGGGCGCGTGCGTGCCGGGTGACGGTGTGATTGCTCAACGCAGCTGCGTAGAGATCGATAATCAATTCATGCGGGATCGGGCAGCCGGGGCTCGCTCGACAATCAACGAGGCGCTGCAAGTCGACCCAGTCGTTATGTCGAAACAATGCCGTGGCATAGCGTTCGAGCAACGCCTCGCGGAGTTCCGGCCGCGGCGCGACCCCGCGACGATAGGAAATCTTGATTAATTCGAGCAAAGGCCGTTTGGCATCACTGTCGAGCGCGGCTGCGCGTTCGATGTTCGTGAGCGCAGCGCGGTAGTGCTGCTCGTCCCCGTGCATCAGGTAAAGCCCGTACTGCGCGCGACCGAGTTCATAGACGGTACGAAACGAAGCGGGATTTCGCTCGGCTTCCACGAGCGCGAGCGTGACCGGGTCACTCCAGTCGCCGGCCCGAATGAACGTGATCGCGGCGAACACAAGGATCGCGGCGCCGCCGGCGAACGCCGCGATCCGGGCAGCCTGCCAACGGTGCCCGAGCAGCACGATCGCGCAGGCGAGACCAAAGCAGATCCCTGCTCCGGGGAGATAGTTGCGGTGCTCGTGCACGAGTTCGAGCGGGAAAACGCTGGACTCGAGCGCATGACCGACGAAAAACCACAACACGGGGAACGCGACGAGAGGAAGGCGTCGCACCGCCGCCAGGGCACTGAGCAGGGCAAGGACGATGGCCGTGAATGCGATGAGTGTCGTTGGCGGGTGGAGCCATCCGCTCGAGATGAGGATATCGTCATGGTACAGCGCAAGTTCGTTGAGTCGGGGCGCAAGCAGCATCGCGAGATAGAAAAACAGGACGCGGGCTTGTGTCCAGCCGCGCTCTAACGGGGAAAACCCCCTACCGCCGATCGGTTCCGTGAGCCAGCCGGGATGCATGACAAGGAATGCGAGTCCCGCGATTAGCGGTAGCGCCAGTGCTGAGCCGCAAAATACCGTCAGCAATTTGCGGTCGATTGGGCAGGCGGCTTTGAAGCGAAAAAAACACCCTTCCACAAGCACGGCGAGCGGCACGACGAGCACGGCGTTCTCCTTGCACAGGACGCCGAGTACACCGATAAGCGGAAACGCAACGTATACGAGCAGGCGTCCGCCGGGTCTGCCATCGACGATGCGCCCGCGTCCCGCGCAATACGCGATCAGCGCGAGCAGGGTAAAGCAGGCCGCGAGGCTGTTCATGCGCTGCACGATGAACAGCACGGACGTCAGGTTCAGCGGATGCACGAGCCACAGGCCCGCGCTCAACCATGCGATCGGTGCGATATTCCCGCGCAGCTCGGCGCGATCCCGCAACACGGGCGTGCTCAGCAGTGCATGAATGAGGCAGGCGACGAGTACACCGTTCAGCAAGTGAATGATCAGGTTCACGAGTTTGTACGGGTACGGCGCGAGCCCCGCGAAGTGGTAATTCAGGGCAAAACTCAGCATCGGAATCGGCCGTTTCAAGGGCCCTGCCACACCCGATTCGATGACGGCTTGCAAACCCGCCGGCGACAGGTCACCGGCAACGATGCTGCGGTTCTCGACAATATTGGGGTAATCATCGAACGCGAACCCACCCGTCATGCCGGGCCAGTAAGCGACGACGGTGAGTCCGATGATGGCCAGGGCACTCGCGGCTAAGCACGCCACGCGCGATGCCCCACCGCTGGTGCGCGCCGTGCTATTGCCCATGCGATCGCCCATGCCAGGCACGCACTGCTGCTCGTTGTCGCACTCTGCCTGCTGCTCCCGGGGAGGGCGCCGTGTGCGTGGCGCTGTTACCGCGGTTCCGCGGAGCTTGCTTCGGCCTCACGCAGTTGCTGCTCGAGATCATCGATCAGCTCGGTTGGCGCGTTGAGCCAATCGTTCCATCTCTCAACGGTTCTCATGTAGCCGATCTCCTCGCGTATCGCTGCGTACTCGCCGGCTATCAGGCGCACTTCGGCACGTGTTCTACGAAACCCGAATTCATCCGGCTCGAGCGCCACCGCGTCGTCCAGCAAAGCAAGCGCCGGTGTCAGATCGGCAGCCTCGTTAACGTACAAAATCGCAAGGTCCACCATCAACTGGGCACGCGAGTAGTTCGGTAAAGACGGGTTGTTGAGGGCAGCATAGTAAAGTTCCGCGACTTCATCACGCGGAAACTGGCAATCCGACTGGGCATGGCATTTGACGAGTTGGTGCAAATCGGCGGAGTCGGCGGGATGGAACAGCCCGTGTTCATAGCGTCGCTTCAATTCCGGCAACCAGTGTGGTTTGGGCTCGTTACCACGCGCGTATTCGAGCTTCAGCAACGCCGCGAGTGCGCGCTTTTCATACTCGCCCAGAACCGCGGCGCGTTCGAGATTTGCGACCGCGGCGGTGTAGTACGGCTCCTCTTTCGTGAGTTTGTACAGGCCGAACTGAATTCGCCCGAGTTCGTACACCGCCCTGAATGATTCGGGGTGACGTTCGGCCTCGACGGCGGCCAGCGTCACCGGATCGCTCCAGTCGCCCGCACGCAGCCAGGTGACCATCGCGAACAGGACGACGATGGACACGGCCAGCATATAGCGTGTCCGGGTGGCGGCAGCGGTGTCTGCGAGCCAGGTGGCGGCGTAATAACTGAGCGCGAACAAGACTCCCATCACCGGCATGTAGTTGCGGTGTTCATGTACGAGTTCGAGCGACACCACCGTAGATTCGAGTGAATGGCCAACGAGATACCAGGCGATGCCGAACGCGAGTACCGGCCGGCGACGCCAGTTGAACGCGGCGACACCCACCGCGATCACGAGCCCGGCGATCGCAAACGCCGTGGACAGCGGTTCGAACACGGACACCGACTGGACAAAATCGTCGTGATAAATCCCGAACTCCCGCAGCCGGGGAATGAGGGCAAGGCCAAGATAAAACCACATCACCCGGGCTTCGGTGAGCAGGCGTTCTCCCATGGTGAACGGACGGCGGTCGAATCGCCGCGTCAGGAACTCGGGCTCGATCAGCGCGTAAGTCACGAACGCCAGGAACGGCAGCACCAGGAACACGACGTAGACAAGCTGCAACACGGTACGGTCGCGCTTCAGTGCCGTTCGAAAGCGGAAGAAGCACACCTCAATAACCGCGGCAAAGGGTAATGTGAGCACGGCGTTTTCCTTGCTCAGAACGCCGAGCACGGCGAAAAGCAGCGCGAGAAATGCGATCTGCAGCCATCCGCGCTGACGGCCATCGATCAGTGCGAAGCGACCGTGGACGTAGCAAATGAGCGCCGCCAGCGAGAACAGGGTTGCGAGGCTGTTCATGCGCTGCACGACGTACAGCACGGACGTCAGGTTGAGCGGATGCACAAGCCAAAGGATCGCCGCCACCGCGGCGATCCCGCCGAGGAAGCGTTCGTCGCGGGTGGGTACACACGGCGCCGCGAGCAGACGTCGCAGCAACACGAACAGCAGAACGCCGTTGACGAGGTGGATCACCAGGTTCGTTAATTTATAGGCGGCGACGAAGTCGCCCGTGGTTGCCTGGTTCAGGGCAAACGAAACCATCGCAAGTGGTCGTTTGAGGGGACCGGAGACGCCGGACCAGGCAGCTTCGAGCAAATCGGCAAGCGACAATGAGCTGTGCTTGATGTCGACGTTGATCAGGATGTTCGCGTAGTCATCGAAGATAAAGCCACCGGTCATGCCGGGGATGTAGACCAGGATGGTCAGGGCTAAACCAGTTAAGAGTGCGGTTCGCCCCGCGCTATCGGCAGCGTTCCTGTTCATTGCTTTAAAGGAGTTCCGAACAGGTCCTGACTGATGAGTTCGGGCGTGAAAAGCGCGAAATCGAGGCGCCGAGCCCACGTGACCGCCGGCGATCGCGACGCTTGCGAGCGCCGGGTCGGTGCATTTCACGCGCAAGATGCCGAGTCATGACTTGTTCCGGGCTGCGCTCGTTCAGGTGAGTGAGGGTGACTTTTGCGCCAACGACCGGCGATGTGTGCTGCGTCGCTGGCTGAAAAAAAAACGCCCAGCAATGGCTGGGCGTTTTTCCGTCAGGCGTTTAACTTAACGGCAGGACGAGGGGCGATATTTCGCGTCGAGCGTACCACCAGCGCAGTTCCAGCTGACACGGCCACCCAGGGTTTCCGGGTTCAGGATGATGTCTTCGCCATTAATCGCGTTGGCGGAGAACGTCACGACAATCGAACCGTTGTTTTCGATGTTGACGTTGTCGACGTGGTTACCCGAAATACTTTCGGACGACGCAATACCGGCCGAAGCGTTCGTCGTCGGCAGGGAGCCGTTCGTCGCGAAGTATTCGGACACCGCCGTCTTTGCCGCGGACGCCAGGCTCAGACCTTCCGTCACCTGGGCACGGACCGTGTAGTCCTGGTAGGCCGGAATCGCGACTGCGGCCAGAATGCCGATAATCGCGACGACGATCATGAGTTCGATCAGCGTAAAACCTTGTTGAACCTTCTTCATTTTCTGTATCTCCTTAAGAGCGTTTTTTGTTTATGCCCGGGGCAATGTCTGTTGAATTCTGCCTTGCCCGCTAGCGCTTGCCTGGCGCTTTCGAGACAACCCGCCAGCGCGTTGCCGAGGAAGAAGCACTTTCCGTGCCAGCTGCCGGGACAGTGCCGAAAACCGTCTGCTGGCAACGATATCGACCGATCACGGGGATTCTTGCGCACGCCGGGCGGCAGCCTGATGCCGTCGGCTAGAGTCGTGTTCAGTCAGAAAGTGACGTTGAGCGTCACTTCCCGCGCACCTCAGCGGCTCAGTTTTTCTCGAGCTCGAGTTTTTCCACCCGGTAGCGCAACGCCCGGAAACTGATGCCCAGCAGCTTCGCTGCTTTCGTCTTGTTCCAGCGCGTCTGTTCGAGCGCCTGCAGAATACGTTCGCGCTCGACGTTGTCGAGGTAGCTCTGCAATTCGCTCGCATCGTCGGGTGGCGGCGCCGCAGGCGCGGTCGCGGCAGGCTGTGCCGTGGTCGCGATCGGATCGGCATTCGGCAGAATCAGATCACCGGCGGCGATGGTTTCGTTCTCGCACAAGGTAATGGCGCGTTCGAGTACGTTCTCGAGTTCACGCACATTGCCGGGAAACGGGTGTCGTTTCAGCGCCTCGAGAGCGCCGTCCTGCAGCGTCGGGGCAGGCATGCCGAGGCGTTCGCTCAGCACACCGATGAAATGCCGCACGAGCAATTCCACGTCGTCCGTGCGTTCGCGCAGCGGCGGCACTTTCAGTTCGATCACGTTGATGCGGTAGAACAGGTCCTGGCGGAACGTGCCGTCCTCCACCATCTTCGCGAGATTCTTGTGCGTTGCCGACAGGATCCGGCAATCCACCGCAATCTCCTGTTGCGCGCCCACCGGCCGGATGCGTTTTTCCTGGATCGCGCGCAACAGTTTCACCTGCATCTGCAACGGCAATTCAGCGATCTCGTCGAGAAACAGCGTGCCGCCGTCCGCGGTCTTGAACAGGCCCGGCTTGTCGGCGGTGGCGCCGGTGAAGCTGCCTTTCACATGGCCGAACAATTCGCTTTCGATCAGTTCCTGCGGAATCGCGCCACAGTTGACCGGGACGAATTCGTTGCCTGCACGCGGTCCCTGATCGTGGATCAGACGTGCGACGAGTTCCTTGCCGGTACCGGACTCGCCCGCGATATAAACCGGCGCCTGGCTGCGCGCGAGCTTCTTGATCGTTTCGCGCAACTGCTGGATCTTTGGCGACTGTCCGATCAGCGTCTTCGTCGACGCCCCGGCGGCATTGCCCACCCTGATCGCCTGCGAGACGAGGTTACGCAGATCGTTGATATCGAGCGGCTTGTTGACGAAATCGAAAGCGCCGGATTTCAGCGCCAGGATCGCGGACTCCATGTTGCCGTGCGCCGTAATCACCGCCACCGGCAGCGCCGGCTTCGTCTGCGCAATATGAGCGACGAGCTCGAGACCGTTACCATCCGGCAGATTCATGTCAGTCAGACACAGATCGAAATGCGCCCCCTCGAGTGCGCGCTTCGCCTCGCCGACATCCGCCGCCGTCGTACAGTCGATGTCCATGCGCCCGAGCGTAATCGCAAGCAATTCGCGGATATCGGGTTCGTCATCAACGATCAGGGCGTGATGTGCGGCCATACTCAATCGGTCAGTTGCTGTCTTTCGGGGTGGGCGAAGTTGATCCGGAAACGGCACCCGCGCGTGTCATGCGACACTAATATAAGCGAAGCCTGATTTGATTCACAGAGTTCACGCGCGATGTACAGGCCGAGCCCCGTACCGCTCGTTTCGCCGGTATAAAACGGTTCGAACACCTGTTCCGCAACCTCGTCGCTCATGCCCGGTCCCTGGTCGACAAGATCCAGCGTCGGCCGTGCCGAACCCGCCTGGCGACCACAAACAAACGCGAGCAGGGGCTTGCGCGTGGAATACCTGAGCGCGTTCTCGCACAGGTTCCACAACACCTGGTGCAGCTGGCTCTTGTCCATCCGGACCATAACGTCATCGACGAGCCATTCGCACGTAATGTCGCCGGCATCGAGCGCCTTGCTCTCCGTCAACTCGCGCACGAATTCATCGAGCCAGCCACGTAGCGCGAAGCTTTCCGAAATCGCAATCTTGCGCCGGCCGATGGTCATTACGTTTTCGATAATCGTGTTCACACGGCGCGACTGCTCGGCAATGATTTCCGTCAGTCGCCGGTCCTGATCGACGAGTTGCGGAGATTCCGACAGCAATTGTCCGGCATGACTGATCGCGCCAAGCGGATTACGGATTTCGTGCGCAATACTGCCGGTCAGACGCCCGAGCGACGCGAGTTTAAGTTGCTGCGCGCGTTGGCGCAGTTCAGCCGCGTCCTCGAGAAATACGAGTGTGCCGCCACTGCTGCCGCTGCCGAGGTGGGTGAACGAAACAACCACCTCCACCCCCTCGTTGTGCAGCTTCAACGGCGCTTTCGAATTTACCTCCTGATCGCGCCACGATTTGTGCGCGGCAATCAGATCGGCGGGAATTTCGAAGCGGGTATCCGGGTCTGAGCCGTCGTCCGCCCCGAGCATGACGTGCGCCGCTTCATTCACCAGCACTGGCCGCTGGCGGTCGTCGAACACGAGGATCCCGGAACGCATGCGTTGCACGATGTACTCGTTCAGCCGCGAAAGGTTCTCGATATCGACCGCGCGCCGCTGCGCGAGCTCCTCGCTGCGCCGTGCCTGTTCGGCGAGAAATGACGCGAGAATCGCGGTGCCGAACAGTGCCGCGCCGAGTAAGCCTGCCTGGGTGTAGCTCGCGGTCGGATAATCGAGATGCCAGGTACCGAGGATCGTTTCGCCCAGGATCGCGAGCGTCGACAGTGCGGCGAAGAAGATTGCCGCGCGGGGCCGCACGAACAGACAGGCGCCCGCGAGTGCAACCACGAGCAAAATGCCGAAACCACCGCCAACCCCGCCGCTCGCGCGAATGAACAGCGTCAATGCAACGATGTCGAGCAGGGCCTGGCCATAAACCTGCAGCTTGAATTTTACCGTGCGAAATTCGACCGCGATCTGCGCCAGGACCGAGCAGCCGAGATAGACACACGCCGTGAGCGCGAACTTGCGCACGTCGAATTCGGTAAAGTTTGGCGGCAGCTTCGCGGACAGACCGAGCACCGCAAATAGCCCCGAGACGACGATCCGGTACAGCGAAAAATAGCGCAGCGCCTGCCAACCGCGTTCTACGGTGCCGGTGAAATCAATCCGCGGTGGTGAAAATTCCGTTCCTGTCGTGCTCATGCGCTACCGGCTGTTTATGACCGCGATGTTCCCGGTCGCGCGGCAGCGCCACGGTCTTTACACACGCGCCGACGCGCCGGGCGGGGCGGGCGCGGTCGCGGTTTCAGCGCGCGGTGCCGGCAAACCGTCACGCTTGCGCAACCGTGAATCAGGTGCGAGCGGGCATTTTCCTGTCGCTTCGCCACGTGGCTGTCGCGCCACCGCCGCACGACACTAAGGCGTCGAACGCCCGCTGTGATCTCGCGGCCGGCGAAATCGCAAACGGCGGTAATCACGGCGCGGCCGCCCGGGCGCGCACT
This sequence comes from Gammaproteobacteria bacterium, assembly GCA_965216305.1. Classification (GTDB taxonomy): domain Bacteria; phylum Pseudomonadota; class Gammaproteobacteria; genus UBA11873. The sequence goes on from OZ244144.1 coordinate 4,614,889, forward strand.
CAGTGGCGCCCGCAGCTGATGCGGCCGTCCGCGCGAGCCACCGCATCGGATTCCGGCAAATACACGCCGCAGACATCGCACGCGATCATTTTTCCGCGGAAATTATCCAGAGATTTGTTGTTCGCCTTGCCATGCATGAAGCGCCGCACGAGTCGCATGGCGATCCATATGACGAGGGCGATGAAGGCGATCCGCAGGATGATCATTAGCAAGTTGTCAGCCGGAGAAAGGTTTAAACGGTCTGTAGCGTTCAATATGGCGCGGTTATTCGTTATAGTCTCACCGCTCGAATGCGGCGTCCACGGGCGAGCGCATTCGAATGAAGGGGAAGCAATTCTCGCGCCTGTGCGCTCAATGACCTGTCGAATCATCACCTCGAGGTGATGCGCGGGCTCGTCGCGCGGTGCCGGATCTCACCGTCGTCTGCCGCGAAACCGGACCCTATCGCGTCCCGGCCCTTGCCTGCGCACGACGATAGCCCCGGCGGGCCCGACGAAGACTTTACGATTAACTCTCATGCTGGATTTTTAGGTGAAGCAATGAATCTCCATGAATATCAGGCGAAGTCGCTGTTCCAGGACCACGGCATTACGATACTGCCGGGCAAGCCCGCCACCACACCGGAGGAGGCCGCGGCAAACGCCCGCGCATTGGGCGGCGACGCCTGGCTCGTCAAGGCCCAGGTCCATGCCGGCGGTCGCGGCAAAGCCGGCGGCGTAAAGTTCGCGAAAAGTGTCGATGAAGTGCAGGCCGCCGCCGCCGCGCTGCTCGGTACGCAATTAATCACGAAACAATCGGCGCCTGACGGCCAGCCCGTCAATGTCGTACTCGTTGATTCGGCCGCCGATATCGCCCACGAGTTGTACCTCGGTGCGGTTGTCGATCGTGCAAGCCGCCGCGTCGCCTTTATGGCCTCGCTCGCCGGCGGCATGGATATCGAGGAAGTCGCCGCGACGACGCCGGAGAAAATCATCACCGTCTCGATTGACCCGGTGCTCGGCATCCAGGATTACCAGTGCCGCCTCATGGGCTTCGCGCTCGGGCTCGATGCCGCCCAGCGCAAGCAATTGACGACGTTCCTGAAAGGTCTGTACAAGCTGTTCATCGACAAGGATCTGAGTCTCGTCGAGATCAATCCGCTCGCGATCCTCGGCGACGGCAGCCTGGCGGCGCTCGACGGCAAGATCAACGTCGACGACAACGCGCTGTACCGACAAACAATCGCCGAATGGCGCGACCCGACACAGGAAGACGAGAAAGAACGCAAAGCGCAGGAATTCGACCTGAATTACGTCACGCTCGAAGGCAATATCGCGTGCATGGTGAACGGCGCCGGCCTCGCGATGGCGACGATGGACATCATCAAGCTGAGCGGCGGAGAACCCGCGAACTTTCTCGACGTCGGTGGCGGTGCCACGGCCCAAAGGGTCGCCGAGGCATTCAAAATCATCGTCTCCGATGGCAACGTCGAGGCGATTCTCGTCAACATCTTCGGCGGCATCGTTCGCTGCGATTTGATTGCCGAGGGCATCATCGAAGCGGTGAAGGAAGTCGGTGTGGAAGTGCCGGTCGTGGTGCGGCTCGAAGGCACGAACGTCGATGAGGGCAAGAAACTGCTCGCCGACAGCGGGCTTGCGATTACCAGCGCTGAGAATCTCGCGGACGCCGCCAAAAAAGTCGTCGCCGCCGTCAAGGGGAAATAGTTCATGTCCATACTCGTCGATAAAAACACCCGGGTCATCGTTCAGGGTTTCACCGGCAAACAGGGGACGTTCCACGCCGAACAGGCGATCGCCTACGGCACGCAGATCGTCGGCGGCGTAACGCCGGGACGCAGCGGTGAATCGCATCTCGACCGTCCCGTGTTCGATACCGTCCACGCCGCGGTGGCCGAAACCGGCGCCACCGCAAGCATGATTTTCGTGCCGCCGCCGTTCGCCGCCGATGCCATCGTCGAAGCGGCCGATGCCGGCATCGAAATCATCGCGTGCATCACCGAAGGCATACCCGTACTCGATATGCTGCGCGTGAAAGCCAGCCTCATGAGCAAACCGAATACCTACCTGATTGGACCGAACTGTCCCGGCGTCATCACCCCTGGCGAATGCAAGATGGGCATCATGCCGGGTGCGATCCACCAGCCCGGCAAGATCGGCATCGTCTCGCGCTCCGGCACGCTGACCTACGAAGCCGTGCACCAGACAACGAACGCCGGCCTCGGGCAAACCACGTGCGTCGGCATCGGCGGCGATCCGATCCAGGGCATGAACTTCATCGACTGCCTGCGCCTGTTCCAGGCCGACGACGCGACGGCCGGGATCATCATGGTCGGCGAAATCGGCGGCTCCGCCGAGGAAGAAGCCGCGGCATTCATCGCCGAACACGTGACGAAACCGGTAGTCGGGTACATCGCCGGCGTTACCGCACCGCCCGGCAAGCGTATGGGGCATGCGGGCGCGATCATTTCCGGTGGCAAGGGCACAGCCGACGACAAGTTCGCCGCGCTCGAGGCAGCCGGGGTGCACACGGTACGCTCACCGGCGGAGCTCGGCTCCGCCATGGCCGCCGCACTCTGAAGTCTGGCCCGGCGACGACGCAGCCAACCCGCTTGCCGCTTCGATGACGGCCATGGTCCGCCTCGCGCTGGCGCAGCTGAATTTCTGCGTCGGCGACATCGACGGCAATACCGCGATGATCGTCGCCGCGCTGGCGGCGGCGCGCACCACCCACAACGCCGATGTGATCGCGTTTCCCGAGCTCGCGATCACCGGCTACCCGCCTGAAGACCTGCTGTTTCGCCCGGCGCTGCACGAACGGGTGCGCCGCGCGCTCGACATCATCGCGGCCGAAACCCACGGCATAACGGCCGTCGTCGGGCATCCCGAAGCGGACGGCCGGCGCGTTTACAACAGTTGCTCCATCCTGCGCGACGGTCACTGCATTGCGCGCTACCGCAAGCAGCAACTGCCGAATTACACCGTGTTCGACGAAAAGCGCTATTTCACCCCCGGCACGGATGTTTGTGTCGTCGAAGCTGGCGGCATACGCCTGTCGGTCAACATCTGCGAGGACATCTGGGAACCGGCAACAGCCGTCGCTGCGCGGGACGCAGGTGCGGAAATGATCCTGAACATCAACGCCTCGCCGTACCGCATGGACAAGCGCGCGGCGCGGCTGACGGCGCTGAAAGCCGCAACTGCCGCCTCCGGCCTGCCAATTGCCTACGTGAATCTCGTTGGCGGCCAGGACGAACTCGTGTTCGACGGGGGATCGCTCGTCGTGGATGCTCGTGGTAATCCGGTCGTGAACGTGTGCGAGTTTCGCGAAACCACCGCGCTCGTCGACATTTCACGACATGACGATGGCCTCAGGTTTTCGGGTCCGGACGACCCCTTGACGCACAATCCGGAGAATATCTACGACGCGCTCGTGCTCGGCGTGCGCGATTACATCACGAAGAACGGCTTCCCCGGTGCCGTACTCGGCCTGTCCGGCGGCATCGATTCCGCGCTGACGCTGGCCGTTGCCGTTGATGCGATCGGCGCGGATCGCGTGCGCGCGATCTCGATGCCATCACAATACACCGCGCAGATCAGTATCGACGATGCGCTGGAACAGGCGCGTACGCTCGGCTGCGAATGCCATGTCATTCCGATCGAAGGACCGTTCGCCGCCTTCAACGAGGCGTTGACGGGCGTATTCGACGGTATGGCGCCGGATGTCACGGAAGAAAACATCCAGGCTCGCTGTCGCGGCCTGATCCTGATGGCCATTTCCAACAAGTTTGGCCCGATCGTGCTTGCCACCGGCAATAAAAGCGAAATGTCGGTCGGCTATGCGACGTTATATGGCGACATGGCTGGCGGCTTCGCGCCGCTGAAAGATGTGCCTAAGCTGCTCGTCTACGAGTTGTCGAAGTGGCGTAACCGCAACGGGGAAGTAATCCCTGAACGCGTAATCGTACGCCCGCCAACCGCCGAGCTTGCACCGGACCAGGCCGACACCGACAGCCTGCCGCCCTACGAGATCCTCGACCAGATTCTCGAAGACTATATCGAGAACGAATTGAGCCCGGCGCAGATCGCGGCGAAAGGTTTCGATCCGGAAACGGTTGAAAGAATCGCGCGCATGGTTGATCGCAATGAATATAAACGCCGGCAGGCGGCACCCGGGGTGAGGATCAGGCGACGCGCGTTCGGACGCGATCGCCGTTACCCCATTACGTCTCGATACCGCGAGCGTCTCGTCGATGACGATTAGCGGCGGACTCAGCGCACCCGCGTCTTTCTGACTTCCTCAATGCCCGGATGGTTCGGGTAGTTCAGCTCGAGCACCCGCAGGGCGTCGACTGAGAGGCTTTCCATCTCCAGCACCTTGTAGGATTTCGCCATGAGCACGAGTGCTTCCGGCATGGCAGGGGTTTGCTGGTAGTTCTCAACCACGTTGCGCGCGCGGTTCGCTGCCGCCACGAAGGCGCCGCGGCGCATGTAGAAATTTGCGACGTTGACTTCATGTTGAGCAAGGATATTGCGCAAATGGCGCATGCGCAGTTCGGCATCGGCGGCGTACTTGCTCTTTGGAAAGCGCTGGATCAGATCGGAGAAATCCTTGAACGACCGCACCGCGGCGCCCGGATCCCGCTGCGAGGGGTCACGCGCAACGATACGCGCCGTCAGGCCGCGTCCGATATTGAAGTTGATCAGGCCACGCAGGTAATACGCATAATCCGTATGCGGGTGGGTTGGATGGAGTTGAAGAAAACGGTCTACCGCGGCGAGCGCCCCGGCGGAGTCCTCGGACTTGTAGTAGCAGTAGGCCAGCTCGAGCTGGGCCTGCGCCGCATACGGGCCGAACGGATAACGCGTCTGCAAACGTTCATAATGCTCGATGGCGCCACCGCAGGAACCGGTTTGCAAGGCGTCCTTGGCAGCCTGGTAAAGCTGATCTTCGGGCCAGTTTTCCGGCAGGTCTTCTTCGTTCTTGTGACCGAAAAGGCCGCAGCCTGAAAGTAACGCGATGCACATCAACAGCACGATGGCGGCGTGTCGGGAAGCTATAGTCGGGATCGGGATTGGGTTCACGTATCGGTCAGCGGATAATTAATCGGGATGATGCCGGGATTCAGCGAGCGCTATTGTATGACTAAAGCATTTCGCGACACAAAACGGCTGTATAACGCACGACACGAAGGGATCGACCGCACCCGATGAGCGAAGTTCGCCACCACCGCATCGAAATCACCGAAGCCGAGTCCGGACTCCGGCTCGACGCCGCGCTCGCGCGACGGTTCACGGAATATTCGCGTTCGGCGCTTAAAACGTGGATCGACGCCGGCCGCGCGACCCTGAACGATGCGGCGTGTCGTCCGCGCGATCCGGTGCACGCCGGCGACGAGATCGCGTTCACGGCCGTACTCGATGGCGGCAGTGAGCTCGTCGCCGAAGCCGTCGCCTTCGCCATCGTCCACGCCGATGCCCATTGCATCGTGGTCGACAAACCGGCTGGCGTGGTCGTGCATCCCGGTGCGGGGAACCCGAACGCGACCCTCGCAAACGGGCTCGTACACCGCTTTCCGGAACTCGCCGCGCTGCCGCGCGCCGGCCTGATCCACCGCCTCGACAAGGACACCTCGGGGCTGCTTATCGTTGCGCGCACCTCAGCGGCCTACCAGACACTGACCCGGGCGATGGCGGCGCGCCGCATCAGCCGTCATTACGATGCCATCGTGAACGGGCGCGTCATCAGCGGCGGCAGCGTCGACGCACCGATCGGGCGCGACCCGATCAGGCGCACGCGGATGAGCGTGCGTAACGGCGGCCGTGATGCGTTGACGCATTACCGGGTTGCGGCCCGTTATCGCGCTCACACGCGTCTCGAGGTTCAGCTCGAGACCGGCAGAACGCATCAGATCCGCGTCCATATGGCTTACCTCGGTCACCCCTTGCTCGGTGACACGAGCTATGGCGCGCGCATCGTGCTGCCGCGCGACCCGAGCGATGAACTCGATCGCTCAATCCGCGGTTTTGCACGTCCGGCCCTGCACGCGCGGCGTCTCGAGTTCGAACATCCGGACAGCGGTGACAACTGTGAATTCCACAGCGACTGGCCGCATGATTTCACTGAACTCGCGGACGCCTGCGCGGCCGATGCCGCGCGAACGGCGGGCTGAGAGATGGAAATTATCCGGCCGCAGTGGTCCGCGCCCGGCCGCGTACAGGCCTTCAGTACAACGCGTCAGGGCGGGGTGAGCGGCGGTACGTACGCAACACTGAACCTCGCCGCGCATGTTGCGGACAATCCTGCGCATGTGGCGACCAATCGTGAGCGTCTGTATCGCGACGGCGGTCTGCCGGCGCCGCCCTGCTGGCCGGAGCAGTGTCACGGTACGCATGTTGTCCATGCCGCTGAACTGGCCGACCCGCCCGCAATTGCCGCGGACGCGGTGTATTCCGATGCCCCGGGCCTGGTCTGCGCGATCCTCACGGCCGATTGCCTGCCGCTCGTCGTGTGCTCCCGCACCGGTGACGAAGTGGCGGTGATTCACGCCGGCTGGCGCGGCCTGCTGGACGGCATCATCGAGAACACGCTGCGCCGGTTCGCGGCGCCGCCCGCGCACCTGCTCGCCTGGATCGGCCCCGGTATCAGTGTCTCGGCATATGCCGTCGATGATGCGTTCCGCGCCCGCTTCCTTGCCGCCGACCGCACCAGCGCCGCAATCTTTTCGCGCCGCGATGAACAATTGCACGCGGATTTGCCACGCCTCGCCGAGATGCGTCTCGCGCTGGCAGGGATGACGCGCATTTCGCGCTACCCGGGGTGCACGTACCGTGAAGCGACGCGCTTCTTCTCTTATCGCCGCGAGGGCGTCACCGGACGGTTCGGCACGTGTGCGTGGATCGCTGACGACGCTGCGGCCAGCGGGCGCGGCGCAGCGAGCGATTAGCCCGGCACCGTTGCGGCGGCCAGGCGCGCGCAGTCGCGGCGGAAAATAGTGCCTCGCCAGCGCGCGAGCACCACGGCTTACGCTTGATCCAATGGCCGCAGCCCCCATATAGACCGTATAGAAACGCTTTACACGGGTAGACATGCCATGCGTGCTGACAAAATGACGAACAAGTTCCAACTTGCCCTGGCCGATGCCCAGAGCAAGGCGCTCGGACTCGATCACCAGTTCATCGAGCCGGTCCACCTGATGATGGCAATGCTCGATGCCGAAGGCAGCACGGTCCGCCACCTCTTGCTCAACGCCGGATGTGACGTGACGCAACTGCGGTCACGGCTCGATCAGACGCTCGACCGGCTGGCGAAAGTGGAAGGATCCGGCGGCGACGTTCACCCCTCGAACGAACTCGTACGCGCACTGAACCTGACCGACAAGCTCGCCCAGCAACGCGACGATGCGTATATCTCGAGCGAGCTGTTCGTACTCGCGGCGCTCGAGGACAGCGGCGAACTGGGACGCATCCTGAAAGCTGCCGGGGCCACGAAAGAGGCACTCGAAGCCGCCATCGACAAGGTCCGTGGCGGCGAAACGATCAACGACCCCAACGCGGAAGAGAACCGCGAAGCGCTCGAGAAATACACCATCGACCTGACGGAGCGCGCGGAACAGGGCAAGCTCGACCCGGTGATCGGCCGTGACGAGGAAATCCGTCGCACCATCCAGGTGCTGCAACGCCGAACGAAGAACAACCCGGTCCTGATCGGCGAACCCGGGGTCGGTAAGACCGCGATCGTGGAAGGTCTTGCGCAGCGCATCGTCAACGGCGAAGTGCCGGATGGTCTGAAAAACAAGCGCGTTCTGGCGCTCGACCTCGGCGCGCTGATCGCCGGCGCGAAATTTCGCGGCGAATTCGAAGAACGCCTGAAAGCGGTGCTGAACGACCTCGCGAAGCAGGAAGGCCAGATCATCCTGTTCATCGACGAAATGCACACGATGGTGGGTGCCGGCAAGGCCGAGGGTGCAATGGATGCCGGCAACATGCTGAAACCGGCCCTCGCGCGCGGCGAACTGCATTGTGTAGGCGCGACCACGCTGGATGAATACCGCCAGAACGTGGAAAAGGATGCGGCGCTCGAACGTCGCTTCCAGAAGGTTCTCGTCGAAGAACCCTCGATCGAGGACACGGTCGCGATCCTGCGCGGTCTGAAGGAACGCTATGCCGTCCACCATGGCGTGGAGATCACCGACCCGGCGATTGTTGCCGCGGCACACCTGTCACACCGTTACATCACGGATCGACAATTGCCGGACAAGGCGATCGATCTGATCGACGAAGCGGCGAGCCGGATCAGTATCGAAATCGACTCGAAACCCGAACAAATGGATCGCCTGGAACGACGCATGATCCAGTTGAAGATCGAGCGTGAAGCGCTGCGCAAGGAATCCGACGATGCATCGAAAAAACGCCTCGCGGATCTGGATACGCAGCTCGATACCGTCGAGCGCGAGTTCGCGGATCTCGATGAAGTCTGGAAGGCGGAAAAAGCAGCGCTGCAGGGCACCCATCACGTGCAATCCGAACTCGAACGCGCGCGTCTCGAGTTTGACAACGCGAAACGCGCCGGCGACCTGACCCGCATGTCCGAACTCCAGTACGGCGTGATCCCGGATCTCGAAAAGCGCCTCGCGGCGGCAGGCACCGCGGAAATGCGCGAGATGAAGCTGCTGCGCAATCGGGTCACCGATGAGGAAATCGCCGAAGTCGTATCGAAATGGACCGGCATACCGGTGTCGCGCATGCTCGAAGGTGAACGCGACAAGCTGCTGCGCATGGAAGACGCATTACATTCGCGCGTTATCGGCCAGGAAGAAGCCGTCACCGCGGTGTCGAATGCGATCCGGCGCTCGCGCGCGGGACTCTCGGACCCGGCGCGGCCGAACGGTTCGTTCCTGTTTCTCGGCCCCACCGGCGTGGGCAAAACGGAACTGTGCAAGGCGCTCGCGGAATTTCTCTTCGACACCGAGGACGCGCTCGTGCGCATCGATATGTCGGAATACATGGAAAAGCATTCCGTCGCCCGGCTCATCGGTGCCCCGCCCGGCTACGTGGGCTATGAGGAAGGCGGCTACCTGACGGAAATCGTGCGGCGCAAACCGTATTCAGTGTTGTTGCTCGACGAAATCGAGAAAGCACACCCCGATGTGTTCAATATCCTGCTCCAGGTGCTCGATGACGGCCGGCTCACGGACGGTCACGGGCGCACGGTGGATTTTCGCAATACGGTTATCGTGATGACGTCGAACCTCGGCTCGGATTCGATCCAGGGCATGTCCGACGATACGGATTATGAACGTATGCGGGAGGCCGTTATGGACGTGGTGCGCGTAAGCTTCCGCCCTGAATTCATCAACCGGATCGACGAAGCCGTCGTGTTCCATTCGCTGAAGCAGGAGCAAATCCGCTCGATCGCCGAGTTGCAGGTGGAGTTGCTGCGTCAGCGGCTCGCGGAACAGGACCTCGGTCTGACCTTATCCGTCGCCGCGCTCGATCGTCTCGGCAATGCGGGTTTCGATCCCGTCTACGGGGCACGGCCGTTGAAACGCGCCGTGCAGATGCTGATCGAAACCCCGCTGGCACAGGCCCTGCTCGAAGGTCGTTTCACGCCTGGCGACGAAATCCGCATCGACGTTGCCGACGACGAATTCGTCTTTACGAGCGCCCGCGCGGACGCGGCCTGAGCCGCGGCGGCCGCGTCAGCTTCCCGCGGTAACCGCAGGGCCGCTGTGGGAGGGCGCGGTCGACCTGCCGGCACGCGCTTCGCGCCGCCCCGCGAGCCCGCTTCGGCGGCCCGTCGCGAGCGCATTGCAGGGCGGAAAATTACCGCAATTCGAGCCTCAAGCCCGCGGCAAAATATGCCGATACGGTAGCTATTTACCGGCATTTCATCTACCATTTTGGCTGGAATAGTCCGACAAAACATAGGCTCGTAAAGAATGGCGGTATCGACAAACCGGGTGCCCTTGAGCGGCCTCGCCCGCAAACTCGTGGCCGACGGACTGCTTGAGGAAGTTGCTGCTCAGGACGCTTTCCAGCAAGCCGTCGGCAACAAGGTTCCGTTCGTCAAGTACCTCGTCGATAACGACCTCGTTTCCGCGAAAGTCATCGCGCATGCCGCGGCACAGGAATTCGGTGTGCCGGCACTCGATATCGAGGCGATGGAAATCGACCCCGATGTACTGAAACTCGTCAGCGAAGAACTCATCACGAAACATCATGCCCTGCCGCTGTTCCGGCGCGGCAACCGGGTTTATATCGGGGTCTCGGATCCAACGAACCTGCAGGCGCTCGACGAGATCAAGTTCCATATCGGCGCAAACACCGAAGCGGTGGTCATCGAGGAAGACAAGCTCGGCAAGGCGATCGAGAAAGCGATGGAAGCCGCCGACGGCGGCCTCGGTGACATGGAAGACTCGGACTTCGACAATCTCGACGATCTCGAAGTTGGCGGCGACGAGCACGAGCACGAGGATGATTCCGCCGACATCGACGACGCCCCGGTCGTGCGCTTCGTCAACAAGGTCTTGCTCGATGCAATCAAGAAAGGCGCCTCGGATCTACACTTCGAACCCTACGAAAAGAGCTACCGGGTGCGTTTCCGGATCGACGGCGTGCTCGAAGAGATCGCGAAACCGCCGCTGGCGCTCGCCCAGAAAATTGCTGCCCGTATCAAGGTCATGTCGCGGCTCGACGTTTCCGAACGCCGCGTGCCGCAGGACGGCCGCATCAAACTGAAATTATCGAAAACGAAATCGATCGACTTCCGCGTCAGTACGTGCCCGACCCTGTTCGGCGAGAAGTCCGTGATGCGTATTCTCGACTCGGACGCCGCGAAGCTGCAGATCGACCAGCTCGGCTATGAAGATTTCCAGAAAGAACTGTTCCTGAAAAACCTGCACAAGCCGTACGGGATGTTTCTCGTCACGGGGCCGACCGGTAGTGGTAAAACCGTCTCGCTGTACACCGGAATCAACATCCTTAATCAGGTTGATATCAACATCTCGACGGCCGAGGATCCGGTTGAAATCAACCTCGCCGGCGTCAATCAGGTCCAGGTGGACGAACGCACCGGGATGACGTTCCCGAAAGCGCTCAAGGCATTCCTGCGTCAGGACCCGGACATTATTCTTGTTGGTGAGATACGTGACCTCGAAACTGCTTCAATCGGGGTCAAGGCGGCGCAGACGGGCCACATGGTCATGTCGACCCTGCATACGAACGATGGCCCGCAGACCCTCACCCGACTCCAGGACATGGGTATTCAGCCGTTCGCGGTGGCGACGACGATCAACCTGATCACCGGACAGCGCCTCGCACGGCGATTGCACCCGGATTACCGCGTACCGATCGATATTCCGCCCGAGGCTTTACTTGACGAGGGCTACACGCAGGAAGAAATCGATGCCGGCATCAAGCTGTTTGGCCCCGGCGACGGCGGCAACGATTGCCCCAGCGGGTACAAGGGACGCTGCGGTATCTATCAGGTGATGCCGATATCCGACGCCATGAAACGATTGATTATCGAAGGCGCGAATGCCGTCCACCTGGCGGACCAGGCGGCTGAAGAGGGAATTTGGGATATCCGTAAATCCGGGCTGGCGAAGGCGAAAGCCGGGATCACGAGCCTGGCGGAAATCAACCGCGTTACAGTGGAGTAAGACATGGCGGAAGCAGCAGTTAAATCGGACATGTTCGTCTGGGAAGGCGTCGATCGGCACGGTAAACGTGTCAAGGGTGAAATGTCCGGCAAGAGCGATGCGCTGATCAAGGCCACGCTGCGCCGTCAGGGGGTCAACCCGCTCAAGGTCAAGAAAAAGCCGAAATCATTTTTCTCCGCTGGCGGCAAAATCACGACCAAGGACATCACGGTTTTCTCACGTCAGCTCGCCACGATGATGTCGTCCGGGGTGCCACTCGTGCAGTCGTTCGAAATCGTCGGGCGCGGACACGAGAATCCGGCGATGCAGGAAATGATCCTGTCGATCAAGGGCGATATCGAATCAGGAACGGCGCTGAACGAGGCGTTGAGTAAACACCCGCAACAATTCAACGAACTCTATACGAACCTCGTCACCGCCGGCGAGCAGTCAGGCATCCTCGAGAGTATCCTGCACAAACTCGCGACGTACATGGAGAAAACCGAGGCGCTCAAGTCCAAGATCAAGGGCGCGTTGTTCTACCCTATTGCAGTTGTCGTGGTTGCGTTCATCATTACCTGCATCCTGATGATCTTCGTCATTCCGCAATTTCAGGAAATGTTCTCGAATTTCGGCGCGGACCTGCCGGCACTGACGACGATCGTCATCAACATGTCGAAATGGTTCCAGGAATACTGGTGGCTGCTGTTCGGCGTCATCATCGGCACCGTTGTTGGCATCATCCAGCTGAAGAAGCGTTCGATGCGGTTTGCGCATTTCCTCGATCGCATCTCTTTGAAGATCCCGATCATCGGGGAAATTCTCGAAAAATCGGCGATCGCGCGTTTTGCCCGGACGCTGGCGACGATGTTCGCCGCCGGGACCCCGCTCGTGGAGGCAATGACATCCGTCGCCGGCGCCTGCGGCAATATCGTGTTCTATGACGCCACGATGAAAATGCGCGACGAAATCGCCACCGGTACGCAGTTGCAAGTGAGTATGCGCGACACTAACCTGTTCCCGAACATGGTCGTGCAAATGGTTGCCATCGGTGAAGAATCCGGCGCGCTCGACTCGATGCTGGGCAAGGTCGCGGATTGGTACGAACAGGAAGTGGATGATGCGGTAGATGCACTGACCAGCCTGCTCGAACCCCTGATCATGGCCGTGCTCGGCGTTATCATCGGCGGGCTCGTGATTGCAATGTATCTCCCGATCTTCAAGATGGGCCAGGTGGTCTGACTCAAACTGCGCACGGCGGCGGGGAGATATCCGGCGCCCGTGCGCGCTGACACCGGCCGCGACACCGCCCGTACGCCAGTATGCCGGACCATGCGGACGTCATTCCGGCGTACCTTATCGCTACAAGTCCTGGTGACCCGATTTGATTGAGCTCCTCGCAACGTCCCCCACGTTCCTCATCATCTGTACAACGCTGCTCGGCTTGTTGATAGGCAGCTTTCTCAACGTCGTCATCCACCGCCTACCGGAGATGACGCAGCGGGAGTGGAGAAGCGACTGCGCATCACTGCTTGAAACCGATGCCGGCGAAGCGGCCGCGGAACCATTCAATCTCGTCACACCGCGCTCACGCTGCCCGCACTGCGGGCACGCGATAAGCGCGTTCGAAAACATTCCCGTACTGAGCTACGTCATGCTCGGCGGCAAGTGCCGCGGCTGCAGGAAACCGATATCGTTGCGCTATCCCGCGGTCGAAGTGCTCAGTGGCGTCGCCGCGGCGGCAGTTGCCATCCACTTCGGATTCAGCTGGGCGACGCTGTTCGCGCTCGCCCTCACCTGGTCGCTGATCGCGCTGGCCGCAATCGACTTCGATACCCAGTATTTGTTTGATTCCATTACCTTGCCGCTGCTGTGGCTTGGGCTGATCGCGAACTATTTCGAGGTGTTCGTCAGCCTCGAAGAAGCGGTACTTGGCGCGGTGTTCGGCTATCTCGCATTATGGAGCGTCTACTGGGGCTTCAAACTTGCGACCGGTAAGGAGGGCATGGGTTACGGCGATTTCAAACTGCTCGCGATGCTGGGTGCGTGGCTCGGCTGGAAAATACTGCCGGTAATCATCGTGCTGTCGTCGGTGGTTGGGGCGTGTATCGGGATCGGATTAATGATGTTCGCTGCGCACGACCGCTCGAAACCCATTCCTTTCGGCCCCTACCTCGCGATCGCCGGCTGGATCGCTTTGCTGTGGGGCGATGCGATCATGACTCGTTATCTCTACGGTCCCGGTGGTCTGTGAGCGCGCGTCTCGTAGTCGGGCTGACCGGCGGTATCGGCTCCGGTAAATCCGCGGTCACAGCGGAGTTCGAGCGCCTCGGCGTGCCCGTCGTCGATGCGGACATCGTAGCGCGCGAAGTCGTTATGCCCGGCAGTGACGGCCTCACGGAAGTGGTTCAGGCATTCGGTACCGACGTGCTCGGCGCGAACGGCATGCTCGACCGGAAGAAGCTCCGTCTTCGCGTGTTCGACGACGACACGCAGCGCAAACATCTCGAAAGTATCCTGCACCCGAAAATCCGTGATCGGATACGTCACAAGCTCGACGCGATCACGACACCCTACTGCATTCTTTGTGTACCCTTACTGGTCGAGCGGCAAGGTTACGAAAACGTCGATCGTATCCTGGTCATCGACTGCAGCGAGGAGCTGCAGATCACCCGCGTGATGGCGCGGGATAATTTGACACGTTCGCAAGTCGAGGCAATCATGCGCACCCAGGCTACGCGCGAGCACCGCCTGGCAGTCGCGGACGACGTGATAGACAATTCCCGCGACCTCGAAGCGCTGCGAGCCCCGATCGCGAAGCTGCACGAAAAATTCACCGACATCGCCGAGAATCCGGGTCCCGAACAATAATGCCCACGACAACCTCAGAACCCGCCATCCAGGACAGCCTGTTCCCCGAGACGGCCGCGATGACGGTCTACGAACAACCATTGAATGAGCGGATACGCAACTGTCTGCGGCTTGAGCATTTATTCTCCGCTATCGACGACGGGCTCGAAGGCACCACGGAATGGCATGCGCGGGGCGCAATTATAGGCATGCTCGAAGTGAGCGACCTGTTGACGCGCGCCGACATCAAGGGCGAGTTGATCAAGGAGCTCGAGCGGCATCTGGCGAAAATCTCCCCGTTGCGTGACAAACCCGGCGTTGACGAAAAGGCGCTGGATCGCGCGCTCGGCGCGATTGACCCGTTGATCCGGCGATTGAAGTCGAGCGATTGCCATCCGGGCGCGAGCATCCGCTCGGACGAATTAATCAATCAGGTAAAGCAACGCCTTGCGATCCCGGGCGGAACCTGCAACTTCGATCTGCCGGCGTTTCACCACTGGTTGTCGAAATCGGCGCAAGAGCGCTCGGGCCAGTTTCGTGGCTGGTTATCCGACTTGATGGTCGTCAACGAAGCGGTTGCGCAGGTCTTGAGGATGCTGCGCGAAAGCGCGCCGGGCCGCATCATACGGGTGGATGACGGGTTTTATCAGCAACAACTCGACCCGACGCTGCAATGCCAGCTGATCCGCCTGTTCCTCGATGACGGGATCGATGTGTTCCCCGAGATTAGCGGTGGCAAACACCGTTTTGTCGTACGTTTTTTCCGGCAGCCACAGACGCAGGGACGTCCGAGTCAGGCGCGCGAGCCGCTGCAGTTTGAACTGCAGTGCTGTGGTTTCTAGCGACCCGCAACGCTCATAACACCACCGACGCCCGCGCAAGGCTGCGTCGGAACGATTCCTCGAGCGCGTTCGCTGTCGTGTTCAATCCCGCATCCGTAATCACGGGGCCCTGAAATCCATCGCGCAACGCATTCGAGTGCTCGACCAGGTCGAACGCCGCAGACTTGTAAGTCGGAACCTTCTCCGCCTCCACGGCGGTGCGCAAATCCGGTGACAGATCGCGCAGCAATTTCCCGTGCGCGTCCGCCAACACGACCCAGGCGACTCCGATTTCGCGCGCGCGGCGAAAATCCCCGGCCGTCGCGACGCTGGCGCTGAGCCGGGACGTCACCGATGACTCTCGCGCGAGTTCGGCCGCGCGGCTCAGATCAGCTGCACTGAGATGCAAACCGATCCCGTCGGGCAGCGCTGCGCCGCGTGCAGGCTCAGCCAGATGAATCGTCGCATCGTATGATTTCGCGAGCGCCGCGCACGCTTCGAGCGTCGCGGATGTGCAGGCAGGCAAGACGAACGCGCGGAAACCGGTGCGCAGGTAATCGCGCAGAATTTCGATGAAATCGGCTCGCGCGACGAACGCAGCGGACGGCATGACGAGCACGCGCGGCAAGCGCGTAGCGGTAATGATCGTAGCGTTTGCGGCGGGGAACTCGAAACTAACGAGTTCACTGGCCGCGACCCAGCGGATAGTCTGTGCTTCGCGCCCCGATGCTTCCCCTCGCCACTGCGCGATCTCCCAGATATCCAGCGCTACATCCTTGTCCGGATAGGTGTGTTTGAGGCGCAACAGCGGCGTGCCGCAACGAACCTGGATCCCGAGTTCCTCGTCCAGTTCGCGCGCGAGCGCCTCGAGACGGCTTTCCCGGGGTTCACGTTTGCCGCCCGGAAATTCCCACAGGCCGCCCTGGTCGAGGTGCGGCGGGCGTCGCGCAATCAGGATCCTGTCATCGCTGCTACGGATAACGGCCGCGACGACTTCGAGCACGGAACGGCGGGTGTCGCTCAAACGTGTTCTGCGTGCGCGCTTGCCGAGTGCCCGTCGATACCCGGTTCAGGAGCGATACTCGGCATTAATGCGCACGTAATCGTATGAAAAATCGCAGGTCCAGACACGGCAATTGGCGAGCTCTTCCCCGATGATGATCCGGATTTTGATTTCATCGCGCGCCATCACCTCGTCCGCATGAGTCTCATCGTAGCCCGCGCAGGGTTCGCCGCGCTCGACGATCTGGCAGTCCCCCAGCCAAATCGAAATCGCAGCGAGATCAAGCGTCGCAACCGGCGCCCGGCCCACGGCGGCGAGGATACGCCCCCAGTTCGGATCACTTGCAAACAGTGCCGTTTTCACGAGCGGAGACAGTGCAACGGTGTTTGCCACTGCATGACAATCGGGTTCGTTGGGTCCCGCGACCTCGATCTCCACGAACTTTGTCGCGCCCTCGCCATCGCGCACGATTGCCTGCGCAAGTATTTCGCAAACGCGCGAGACACCCGCTGTAATCGCTGCCACGTGCGGATGATCCTGATACATCAATTCGCCACCGGCGGCGCCGGTGGCGCTCAGCACGCAGGCGTCGTTCGTCGAGGTGTCGCCGTCAACGGTGATGCGGTTGAACGACGTCGCCACCGCCTTGGCCAGAATCGCATCGAGACAGGCGTTATCGAGTGGCGCGTCGGTCGCCACGAACGCAAGCATTGTCGCCATGTTCGGATGGATCATCCCGGATCCTTTGCACAATCCACTGATCTGGTAGGACGAATCATCAACGGTGACGCGAATCGACGCGACTTTCGCCACCGTATCCGTCGTCATGATCGCGGTTGCTCCGTCCAGCCATTTGTTCTCGTCGAGCGCGGCGTGCAGGGCTTCGGCATGCGCACAGAGTTTATCGCTGGGCAGCCGCTCACCGATTACCCCCGTGGAGAACGGCAAGACTTCCGGCGCGGAACAGTTACCCGCCGCCGCTATCGCGGTGGTTACCGTGCGCGCGTCTGCAAGCCCTTGGGCGCCGGTTCCCGCATTCGCGTTACCGGCGTTGAAAATGAGCAGGCGCGGGGTGGCTGCCGCGAGATGCTCGCGCGCGACGGTAACCGGCGCCGCGCAAAAGCGATTCTGCGTGAACACCGCGGCGGTGCGCGTGTGCGGCGCCAGTTCCACGAGCAGCATATCCTTGCGATCGGGTCGCCGGATCCCGGCCGCGGCGCTTGCGAGGCGCACACCGCGTACGGGTTGCGGTTGTTCGAACGGAGTGAACTCAACGCTCATGTGAGTTTGCCGTGGCACTGCTTGTACTTCTTGCCTGAGCCGCAAGGGCAAGGGTCATTACGCCCAACCTTTTTGCCCTTGCGAACGAACGGCGCATTGCCGGCCGTCCCCGTCGCCTCGCTTTTATCCTCCAGCGCGCTATCCGGCGAGCGGTGCTGGTATTGCATCTCCGAAGTGTCCTGCCGCCGCTGCTCCTCGACAGCCTCGACATCGTCGCGCGCGCGGATCTCAACCTTCGACAGGATGCCGATGACATCGCGCATGATCTCCTGCAGCATCCGCGCAAACATCTCGAATGCCTCGCGCTTGTATTCCTGTTTCGGATTTTTCTGTGCAAAGCCCCGCAGATGAATCCCCTGTCGCAGATAATCCATTGCCGCGAGATGCTCCTTCCAGTGACCATCCAGCACCTGCAACATGATCGCTTTCTCGAACTGGCGCAGGACATCCGGGCCCACGAGCTGTTCTTTTTCTGCGTAAGCAGCTTCAGTCTGATCCAGAACCTGTTGCCGTATCGCCTCCTCGTCCAGGCTTTCGTCGGTCTCGACCAGCCCGGCCACGTCGAAAGTGAGTCCGTATTCCTGCTGCAGCGCATGCGTCAGCCCGTCCACGTCCCAGTTCTCCTCGAAACTGCGCGGCGGGATATAGGTGTCGAGAAACTCGTTAACCACGTCATGTCGCAAACCCTTGATGTTCTCCGAAACATCCTCGGCTTCCATCAATTCACGACGCTGTTCGTACACGTGTTTACGCTGATCGTTGGCAACATCATCAAATTCGAGCAATTGCTTGCGGATATCGAAGTTGCGCCCTTCCACTTTCCGTTGCGCGTTCTCGATCGCTTTCGTCACCCACGGATGTTCGATCGCTTCGCCCTCTTCCATACCGAGCTTCTGCATCAGCGACGCGACCCGTTCGGAAGCGAATATGCGCATGAGATTGTCTTCGAGCGAGAGATAGAACCGGCTGGATCCCGGATCGCCCTGACGTCCCGAACGACCTCGTAATTGATTGTCGATACGACGAGATTCGTGGCGCTCGGTGCCGATGATATGCAGCCCGCCGGCGGCGATGACTTCATCGTGACGTTTCTGCCACGCTTCCCTTAGCGCCGCGAGTTTGCTTTCGTCCGGATCACCGAGCTCTGCGATTTCCGCTTCGAGACTGCCGCCGAGGACGATATCGGTGCCGCGACCCGCCATGTTCGTAGCGACGGTAATGGCACCGGGCTGGCCGGCCTGAGCGATAATCTGCGCCTCGCGTTCGTGAAACTTTGCGTTCAGCACTTCGTGCTTGATCTTTTCGCGGTTGAGCAAGTCCGAAAGGTATTCGGATGTCTCAATCGACGCCGTGCCGACGAGGACGGGCTGGCCGTTGCTGATACATTCACGAATGTCTTCGATGATCGCGTCGTATTTTTCCTTGGCTGTGAGGAAAATGACATCACCGAGATCCTGGCGGACCATATCCTTGTGGGTTGGCACGACAACCACTTCGAGATCATAGATCTGTTGAAACTCGTATGCCTCGGTGTCGGCCGTTCCGGTCATGCCGGAAAGCTTCTCGTACAGGCGAAAGTAGTTCTGGTAGGTGATGGAGGCGAGCGTCTGGTTTTCCTGCTGGATCGATACGCCCTCCTTCGCCTCTACTGCCTGGTGCAGTCCTTCGGACCAGCGCCGTCCCGGCATCGTGCGGCCGGTAAACTCATCGACGATCGTGATCTCACCATTCGCAACGACATAATCCACGTCCCGCTGAAACAGGGCGTGCGCCCGTAGCGCCGCATTTACGTGGTGCATCAGAGAAATATTTGCCGCGCTGTAGAGGCTTTCGCCTTCCTTGAGCAGTCCGATATCGGCGAGGAGGGATTCGACGTGCTCATGCCCGGCTTCGGTGAGCAGTACCTGACGTGATTTTTCGTCGACGGAATAATCACCCGGCCCGTCTTCGTCTGCCTGGCGCGCAAGTTTCGGTACGATCTGGTTGATCTGCGTGTAGACTTCGCTGCGGTCGTCCGTCGGGCCGGAAATAATCAGCGGCGTACGCGCTTCGTCGATCAGAATTGAGTCGACTTCGTCGACCACCGCGTAGGCGAGTTCGCCTTGTACGCGCTGCTCAATGGAGAACGCCATGTTGTCGCGCAGGTAGTCGAACCCGAATTCGTTATTCGTACCATAGGTGATGTCGGCGGCATATGCGCGCTTGCGCGCTTCCGTATCCAGTCCCGACAGCACTACACCGACACTCATATCGAGGAACGAATAGAGCTTGCCCATCCATTCCGAGTCGCGCTTCGCGAGATAGTCGTTCACCGTCACCACGTGCACGCCGGCGCCGGTCAGGGCGTTCAAATAGGCCGGCAGCGTGGCGACGAGCGTCTTCCCTTCACCAGTACGCATTTCCGCGATCTTGCCCTGGTGCAGCACCATGCCACCGAGCATCTGCACATCGAAATGTCGCATCCCGAGGACTCGCTTGCCTGCTTCGCGCACAACCGCGAACGCTTCCGACAATAAGTCGTCCACCGTTTCGCCGCTCTCGAGGCGTTCACGGAACTCGCTCGTTTTCAGTGCCAGTTGCTCGTCGGACAACGCGCTGAGCTCGTCCTCGAGCGCATTGATCGCGCCGATCTTCTTGCCCAGTTTCTTCAGAAACCTGTCGTTACGGCTACCGAATACTGAGCGAACCAGCTTTTGCGGTAGTTTGAGGGGGTTCGCGCTCATGCAACTCTCAACTGTAGATTTTGTGTCGGTGATTCGGGTTTCCGAAACGCGCCCTGTCGAGGCGGGTGACCGGAGCGGAATGCTGCGGACCGCGCTTCGGCGGGCATCGCCACGGCAATATCACTGTGACTACCCGGCCGGAACCGAGTTCGCCCGGAATAATCGAAGCGGGCGGAAGTGTAGCAAAAAAAGGCGCCGAACCGCGCCGGGAGAGTCGCGCGAGACGTGTATTTCAGCGGCGAGCGGCTAGCGTGAAGCGGCCTGCTTGATGAACTTCCACGGATTGACGACCTTGCCGTCTTCAAGCACTTCGAAATGCACGTGCGGGCCCGTGGAGCGCCCGGTCGAGCCGAGCAGCGCGATAATGTCGTCCTTGTCCACGCGGTCGCCGATGTTCACGAGATTTTTCTTGTTGTGGGCATAGCGGGTTACATAGCCGTTGCCGTGATTGAGTTCGACCATGTTGCCGTAGCCCCAGCGTTTGCCCGACCAGGTGACGATCCCCGAGGCGACGGCTTTTACCTCAAGGCCGGGCTTGCCGGCGAAATCGATGCCACTGTGGAATTCCTTGGCGCCACTGACCGGGTGTGTCCGGTAGCCGAATCCCGACGATATCCAGCCATCATCGAGCGGGCGACCGTCCGGATGCATATCATCCCTGAGCTGGCGGTCAAAGATGAGGGATTCGAGTGCTTCCAGGCGATCTTCCCGCACGACGAGGTCGGTGCCCAGATTTTCCAGGTTCGCCAGCAATGACGTCCATTCCGGCGGCACGTAATTCTCCGGCGCCGGGCCACCGAGCGCCGGTGTCTCCGTCAGCCCGAATTCGTCGGGATCGAGCCCGGCCGCGTTGACGAGCCGCTCCGCGAGCGCATCAAGCCGGGTCACGTGTGCCTGCAATCCGCCAGCGCGCACGGCAAGCGTGCTCAGGTCGGCATTGACGTCGCGGCGAATATCATTGACGAGCTTGCGTTGACTGATTAGTTCGCCCTGCCAGAAAGAGGTGGCGTACTCGGGATCGGAGGCGATGGCGTTCGACATCGCGTCGGCGCCCCGGAGGTAGCCCCAATAGGCCAGTCCGGCCGCCGCGGACGTCAGCAGCAACGTGGACACGAGCACGCCCGAGAGGCGTATTTGCACGCGCGCAAGCGCCCCCCTCGATTTTGATAAAAATACGAGTTCCATTGCCGTTGCTTACCGCAATGCCGGCCGTCGGGTTAAACTGCTACCCGGCCCAACTGCATGCGGCAAATATGCCATCCCCCACAAAGCTCGGAGCTATTGTCACCCAAAATTCCTTGCTCAGGCAATTATTCCGTGAAGCGGCGGAAAATCGATCGCAAAACGATCGGATCAGGGAATTAATCGACGAGCCCTTGCGCGCGCATGTGCGCTTCGCCTTGATCAAGGGCGACACGGTGATTCTCATCGCGGACTCGTCGGCCTGGGCCTCGAAACTGCGCTATCAGGTTGCGGTGATTCAGCGACGTATGGAAGCCTCAGCGGAGATGGCCGCAGTACGCAATATCCGGGTGAAAGTTGCCGCGGCCGAGGCTATCACCCAGATCCCGACGCGGCGGGCACAGGGCCTGAGCGCAACCACCGCTGACGGCATGCGCCGACAGGCTGAATCGATCGAGGATCCACTGCTGAGAGAAGCGGTACTCAAGTTGAGCGGGCACCGTCAGCGCGACGGCGATCGCTAGGCGGGAAAGATCGGGGTTTGCCGTCTAGTTTGCCGGCATCGGCTGCATAAAGGATATTGGCGCGACACCCTCGCTTTTGAACGAGACGAGTTCCCACGCATCCTTGTTGGCAAGCAGTTCACGCAGCAAGCGGTTGTTCAGTTCATGGCCGGATTTGTGCCCGTGAAACGACCCGATCAGGCTGTTGCCAAGCAGATACAAATCACCGATGGCGTCGAGGATCTTGTGTTTGACGAACTCGTCTTCGTAACGCAGTCCGTCTTCGTTCAGGACCCGGTAGTCGTCAACCACAATCGCGTTATCGAGACTTCCGCCGAGCGCGAGGTTGCGTTCACGCAGCAATTCGACGTCGCGCATGAAGCCGAACGTCCGGGCACGGCTGACTTCTTTCACGAACGAGGTTGTTGAGAAATCGATTTCCGCGCATTTACTGCTCTGTTGGAAAAACGGGTGATCGAATTCAATCGCAAACGACACCTTGAATCCGTCAAACGGTTCGAAGCGGGCGTGTTTATCGCCGTCTTCAACCTCAAGCGCCTGCTTGATCCGGATAAATCGCTTCGCGACCGGTTGTTCCTCGAATCCGGCCGACTGGATAAGGAAGACGAAGGGGCCGGCGCTGCCATCCATAATGGGCACTTCCGCAGCACTGACGTCGACGTAGGCATTATCGATTCCAAGCCCCGCAAACGCTGATAAGAGGTGCTCGACAGTCGCGATCCGGTGGCCATCACGGGTGAGACTCGTCGACAAACTCGTATCACCGACAAACTCCGCGCGTGCGGGTATGTCGATCGGCGGATCGAGGTCGGTTCGTCTGAAAATTATGCCCGTATCCGGTGCCGCCGGTCGCAGGGTCAGAAAGACTTTCTTACCCGTATGCAGGCCAACGCCCGTAGCGCGGATCACGTTTTTCAACGTGCGCTGTTTTATCATTGTTCCCCGCTTCCCCCTGAGCAAGGCGACTTTCGGCGCGATAATACCATAATGGTGCCGTGCAGCGAAATTTGCCGCACGGTTGAACCACACGCCGGGTGCACCCGAATTTTCACTTCGCGGCGACCGCCAACGACAGATGCCGGCGGCATCCGTCGTGCGGGACCCGCCACATGGCTCAGTCGGCCTGCCGGCGCAGGAACGCCGGGATGTCGAGGTAGTCCGGATCGGCCATCTTTTCCTCGCCATGCTCCACCGCCTCGGGTCGGTTGCGGATCACGGTCGGGCGTTCGAGTTTCTTGTAATCCGGATCCACTTGCGACTCAGCCTGCGGCTCGGCTTTCTGAACGAGCGAGGGGCCGTCGTCGCGCGCGCGATTATCGCTGCCAATACCCGTTGCCACCACGGTCACCCGCACCTCGTCTTCCATTGACTGATCAATCACTGTGCCGACCACCACTGTGGCATTGTCCGACGCGAAAGTTTTCACGGTATTACCTACTTCTTCGAACTCACCCATCGTCAGATCCATGCCGGAAGTGATGTTGACGAGGATGCCTTTCGCGCCCGACAGGTTGATATCCTCGAGCAACGGGCTCGAAATCGCGGCCTCGGCTGCCTGTCTGGCGCGATCGGAACCGCGCCCACTGCCGGAACCCATCATCGCCATGCCCATTTCCGACATGACGGTACGTACATCGGCAAAGTCGACGTTGATAAGGCCGGGGCACGTGATCAACTCGGCGATTCCCTGCACGGCGCCCAGCAGTACATTATTCGCCGCTTTGAACGCGTCGAGCAGACTGATATCACGCCCGAGCACGCTGAGCAGTTTCTCGTTCGGGATCGTGATCAACGAATCGACGAACTGGCTCAGCTCCTTGATCCCGTCGTTCGCGATTTCAGTGCGTTTACGTCCTTCGAACGGAAACGGTTTCGTCACGACGGCAACCGTGAGGATTCCCATCTCCTTCGCGATCTGGGCGACGACCGGGGCACCGCCAGTGCCGGTACCACCCCCCATCCCGGCGGTGATAAACACCATGTCCGAGCCTTCAAGGACGTCGCTGATACGATCGCGATCCTCGAGCGCCGACTGGCGACCGATTTCCGGATTCGCACCCGCGCCCAGTCCCTTCGTAATGTCGGCGCCAAGTTGCAGGCCCGTTTTCGCCGACGAGTTTTTCAGCGCCTGTGCATCGGTGTTCGCGCAAACGAACTCGACGCCCTCGATTTGCGCACCGAGCATGTGCTGTACGGCGTTGCCACCGCCCCCTCCGACACCGATCACCTTGATGACAGCGCTCTGACTGTAGGCATCTACTAGTTCAAACATGTTGGCCCCTCCGCGTTTGCGTGCTGCGCGAGGTTACGCGCATTTCGTCGTTAAGTTGATTAATCAGTCCAGCAAAGACCCCGTGACATCGCTGCCAGTCCCGGCAGCGGCACGACGTCGTATTTTTATGTCGATGAATTCCGTCCATCGGTCTAAAAGTTTCCGTGAAACCAGTTTTTCATTCTTTCCCACATACTCCCTGTGTTATCGAATCGGTTGTGTTGTGCCACCGAATCACCGGCGTGATTGCCAAACAGCAATAAACCGACTCCGGTGGCGTAAATCGGGTTGCGTACCACGTCGACGAGTCCGCTGATGTATTGCGGGCTGCCGAGGCGTACGGGCATATGAAACACTTCTTCGGCGAGATCGATCGCGCCTTCCATTTTCGATCCACCGCCGGTCAGAACGACCCCTGCGGCAACCATCTCCTCGAACCCGCTGCGTTTCAGTTCGGCGTGCACGAGGTTGAACAGTTCTTCGTAGCGCGGTTCGACAACCTCGGCCAGGGTCTGGCGCACGAGCCTGCGCGGCGGGCGATCGCCGACACTGGGGACTTCGATCGTCTCGTCCGGGTTCGCGAGCTGGGTCAGCGCACAGGCGTACTTGATCTTGATGTCTTCGGCATGATGCGTCGGCGTGCGCAAGGCGACCGCGATATCGTTTGTGACCTGGTCGCCCGCAATTGGGATCACCGCGGAATGGTGGATCGCGCCGTTGACGAAGATTGCGATATCGGTGGTGCCGCCGCCGATATCGCACAGGCATACGCCGAGGTCCTTCTCGTCGTCAGTGAGCACCGCGTAAGACGATGCAAGTTGTTGCAGGATCACATCGTCCACTTCGAGGCCGCAACGACGCACGCATTTGACGATATTTTGCGCTGCGCTCACCGCCCCGGTGACCATGTGCACTCGGGCCTCCAGGCGCACGCCCGACATCCCAATCGGCTCCCGGATGCCTTCCTGCCCGTCGATGATGAACTCCTGCGGCAGGATATGCAGAATTTTCTGGTCCGCGGGTATGGCAACCGCGCGTGCCGCATCGATGACGCGCTCGACATCACCCGAATTCACCTCACTGTCGCGGATCGCGACGATGCCGTGCGAATTCAGACTACGGATGTGGCTGCCGGCGATGCCGGCGTAGACGGAATGAATCTCGCACCCGGCCATCAGCTCCGCCTCTTCAACCGCGCGCTGAATGGACTGTACAGTCGATTCAATATTGACCACGACACCTTTCTTCAAGCCGCGTGAGGCATGCGACCCGATCCCGACCACCTCGAGTTCACCCTCGGGCGATACTTCACCGACGATCGCCACCACCTTCGAGGTGCCGATATCGAGCGCGACGATCAGGTTCTTGTCCGGTTTCTTTACCATCCGACCGCACCTCGTCCGCGTGCCTGCAGTTGCACTTCGATTCGCTTACCCATTGTCCTGGTCACCCGGTTTTTCCTTGATCGCGAATCCATTCGTGTAACGTAAATCCACCGACGCAACGTGCTGCCAATGCGCGCGCAGAACGGTTTCGAATGCGCGATTGAAACGATTGAGCCGCGCATCAACGGCGTCGCGCCCCACCACGAGCGTGGCGCCGTTCGCGAGCGATACGGTCCAGGCACGCCGCTCGGACAACGAAACTCCGGCAACCCGCAGTCCATTCACCGACAGCTGGCGCGAAATTGCCGCGTAGCGGCGCAGGATTTCCGCCTCCGTTCCGATCGGACCGTTAAATTGCACGAGTCCCGCCGGCAGCGCATCATCCTCCGGCACGAAAATATCCGCGTGTTTATTCAACAGCGCATACTCGCCCCAGCGCGCCACCGGATGCTGTTCTTCTATGCTGACCCGAATCGTGTCCGGCCATACGCGCCGCACCGAGGCGTCGAACACCCATGGCTCGTCGAGAATCCGACGTCGCACGTCCGCGACATCCACACTGAAGAAACCGCCTACGATGGCGCCGGAAACAACCCGCTCGACGTGTTCCGCGGTCAGATGCTGGAATTCTCCTTCTACCGCGATCCGACTGACCGGATAGGCCTGCGGATCGAGCAATTGCTGGGTCAGATATCCACCGTAGGCAAACATCAGGAACCCGAGTACGCCGAATAACAGCAACACGGGTTCGCGCCGACGCGGCGTCTCTTCGACCGGATTCCGCAGTGCCTGCGCGCCACTTTTGGCTTTGCGTCGGAACATCATGGCGCCACCATGCTTGTCGCCAGTATGCGCACGACGAGTTCCTCGAAACTCATGCCCGCGGCGGCCGCCGCCATCGGCACGAGCGAATGATCCGTCATGCCCGGCACCGTGTTCAGTTCTATCAACCAGGGTTGGCCGTCGCTATCGAGCATGAAATCGACCCGACCCCAACCTCTCGCGTCGAGCGCACCGAAGGCCTCGAGCGCGAGACTCGTCAGAGACTCCATCATCGTCTCACTGAGCCCGCACGGGCACAGGTATCGTGTTGTGTCGGCGAGGTACTTCGCGTTGTAGTCGTAGAATTCGTGTGGCGTTTCGAGCTTGATGATCGGTAATGGTTCGCCGTCGACAACCCCCATCGTGTATTCGCCGCCGCCAACCCAGTTCTCGATCAGAACCACATCATTGAACGTCATCGCGTGCGCAACGGCGGTGGCAAGCGCGGCGCTTTCGTCGACCCTCGAGATGCCGAGACTCGATCCCTCGCTTGCCGGTTTCACCATCGCGGGCAAGCGGATATCCGGCAGTTGCAAGCCGGCGCGATCGTCGCGCCGCACGATGTGGAAATCCGGCGTGGGCAAATCAAGGCTGCGCCAGATCTGTTTCGAACGCACCTTGTCCATCGACAAGGCACAGCCGAGCACGCCGCTGCCGGTGTACGGTAATCCGAGCATCTCCAGCAAGCCCTGCACCGTGCCGTCTTCACCTTCACCGCCATGCAGTGCGACGAATACGCGATCCGGGGCGCAGACCCTGATCTCATCAACCAGGTTCCCGTCCCACACGAGTGCATGGGCATCCACCCCGGCGCCCTGCAGCGCGTCGAGTACTGAACGTCCGCTCTTCAGCGAAATTTCTCGTTCGCCCGATTGCCCGCCCATGAGCACCGCAACACGACCGGCCGCGGCGGCAACGCGGGAAATATCGCGACGCTTATGCGGTGTCATCGCTACCCCCCTTTGCATGCGGCACGGCGGGCCGGCCGATGATGCGCACCTCGGGTTCGAGTTGCTGACCAAATTTTTCCGCCACGAGAGCCTGTACATCAAGCATGAGTTGTTCGATATCCGCGGCGCTCGCGGCGGCATCGTTGATGATGAAATTCGCGTGCTTGTCGGATACATGACAACCGCCACGGCGACTTCCTTTCAAGCCCGCGGCCTCGATCAGGCGACCGGCAAAATCTCCGGGCGGATTCTTGAATACGGACCCGCAACTCGCCTGACCGGTCGGCTGCGAAGCATTGCGTTCACCAAGTAATTCCCTCACATCACGTTCTTCCGCGGCTGCATGCGGGTCGAAGCGCAACACCGCACTGATGAACCAGTGCTCGGCAGGCATCGCGACGCTGCGGTAGGACGTGCTGAACCGCTCGCGGTCGACGCGCAACCGCCGACCGCCGCGGTCGAGTAATTCAACGGATTCGACGAGCATCCAGATCTCGCGCCCGAACGCGCCGGCGTTCATCGCCAGGGCCCCGCCAATAGTGCCGGGAATACCGCCGAGGAAACTGCCGCCGCCAAGGTCCTGCCGGGTCGCTTCCTTCGCGACTTTCGCGCAGGCGACGCCGCTTTCAACATACAGACGCACCGGGTCGAGCCAGCGCCACGCGTTCATTGCCTGCGTCGTCGCGATCACGGTGCCCTCGATACCGCCGTCGCGAATCAGCACATTACTGCCGAGACCGATCCAGGTGAGCGGTTCGTCGGGGCCGATCTGGGCGAGATAAGCCACGAGATCATCGATATCCGCCGGTTCGAAATAACGTTCCGCCGTGCCGCCCGTGCGCCACGAACAATGGCGTGACATCGGTTCATCGGCGCGCAGGCGTCCGCGTACCTTGATGGGCCTGATTGCGTTCGCCACGGCGTTAATGCTCCACACCCGCGGCAGCGCCGATCTGCTCGGCGACGCGTCCGATACTGCCGGCACCGAGTAGCAACACGACGTCGTCGTCACGCGTGATATCCGCCAGGACGTCCTGCAACTGTTCGGATTCGGCGACAAACAAGGGGTCCACCTTGCCGCGCAGTCGAATCGCGCGACACAGGGCGCGCCCGTCAGCGCCCGGGATCGGATCCTCTCCGGCCGGGTAGACTTCGAGTACGAGCAATTGATCGGCACCGTTGAGAACGTCGACGAAATCCTCGAACAGATCCCGCGTACGCGTATAACGGTGCGGTTGGAACGCAACCACCAGCCGACGCCCTGGCCAGCCATCGCGCACAGCCTTCAGCGTAACCCGAACTTCGCTCGGGTGATGCCCATAGTCATCGATCACCGTTACGCTCGCCTTGCCGATGCGTATGGTGCCAAGCGCCTGGCAGCGGCGGCCAATGCCCTGAAACGAGCCGAGCGCACGCGTCATCGCGGCCGGCTCAACCTGCAACTCGGCGGCCACCGCTATCGCCGCGAGTGCGTTAAGCATGTTGTGCTCGCCCGGCATGTTCAGAGTTACTTCAAACTCGGAGTCCGCCTGCTTGTTGCGAACCTTGAACATGGACACCGGGCCGCTCTGGACGAAATCGAAACCACGGATATCGGCGTTTTCGTGCTTGCCGTACGTAATCACCCGGGTGCGCAATTCCGGCAACAGCGAGCGCGCATTGTCGTCATCGATACACACCACCGCGAGACCGTAGAACGGCAGGCGTTTGAAAAATTCGACGAAACTTTGCTTCAGTTTCGTGAAATCGCCGGCATAGGTTTCCATATGATCGGCGTCGATGTTCGTGAGCACTGCGAGCAGCGGATTCAGCAGCAGGAACGATGCATCGCTTTCATCGGCTTCGGCGACGAGAAAATCCCCGGTACCGAGCCGTGCGTGCGAATTCACCGCGTGTACGAGACCGCCGATGATGAAGGTTGGATCCATGCCGGCCTCGGCGAGGACGCTCGCAATCAAACTCGTCGTCGTTGTTTTGCCGTGCGTCCCAGCAACGGCGATACCGCGCCGGAAACGCATCAGTTCCGCCAGCATTTCCGCACGTGGCACCACCGGGATCCGTTGCTCACGCGCGGCGACGAGTTCGGCGTTATCGCCGGGAATCGCACTCGAATACACCACGACATCCGCGCCATCGACGTTGCTGCCGCTGTGGTGGGTGAAAATCTCGACCCCGAGCGCGGCGAGGTGACGGGTCATGCGGTTCTCGTGGCGATCAGAACCCGATACGTCGTAATCAAGGTTCTTCAGAACCTCCGCGATCCCGCTCATACCGGCGCCGCCGATGCCGATAAAATGGATCCGCCGTACGTGCTGCATGGGGATGTCACCGGCGTCAACCATGCAATAACTCCACGCAGTGCGCGGCGACTTTCGTGGCCGCGTCCGGGATTGCAAGCGCCCGTGCCTGTCCGGCGAGCCTGCCAACACGTCCACGATCTTCTTCGAGCTGCGCGAGCGCGGCGGCGAGGCGTTTCGCGAAATCCACGCCTTCGGGAACGAGCAGCGCGGCCTCGGCGTCGACGAGGAACCTCGCGTTGGCGGTTTGGTGATCATCGACGGCGTAGGGGAACGGCACGAGTATCGAGGCAAGCCCGGCGGCCGCGAGTTCCGATACGGTCAGCGCGCCGGCGCGGCACACCACGACACTCGCCCAGGCGTAAGCAGCGGCCATGTCGTCGATGAAGTCGCTCACCCGTACGTCCGCCGCAATGCCACGATACGCCGCTTCGGTTTGGGCAGCGTTGCCGTCGCCACACTGGTGCCACACCGATACGTTAGTGGTGCCCAGCGCCCTGACAGCCACCGGCATTGTTTCGTTCAACGCGCGCGCGCCGCGACTGCCACCCACCACGAGCACGCGCAACGGCCCCGTGCTCAGGTCGCGTTCCGCCGGGGGTGCCAGCGCGACGATCTCCGCGCGTACGGGATTGCCCACCGTGCGGGCACCGCGGGATGCGGGGAAAGAGCCGGGGAAGGCCTGAAAAACGGTTGTGGCGAGTCGGCTCAGGAGCTTGTTCGTCAAGCCCGGGATCGCGTTCTGTTCGTGCACGACAAGCGGTCGGCGGCACAGCCATGCGGCGAGCCCGCCGGGTCCGCTGGCAAAACCACCCATGCCAAGCACAACTTGCGGCCGGATCCTGATCACGGCAACGAGCGCCTGCGCCAGCGCGAAACCGATGACGAATGGCGCGGATAACCAGCGCAGAATACCGCGACCACGTAGCCCCGACACGGCGATCGTAAACAGGCGCAGGCCCGCACGCGGCACGATGCGCGTTTCCATCCCGGCGCGCGAACCAAGCCACACGGTCGCAACCTTGCGTTCGTTCAGACACGCTGCAACCGCGAGCGCCGGGTAGATGTGCCCACCCGTGCCACCGGCGACGATCAGTACGGTGTGGTCGAACTCAGCCATGTGCGTTCGGCCCCCGGCGCTTGCCGTTTCGGGACTCCTTGGCCACGCGCATCACCAGCGCGAGCATGACGCAGACAACCACGAGACTGTTACTGCCGTAACTGATCAGCGGCAAAGTGAGACCCTTCGTCGGTAACAGTCCCATGTTGACGCCGATATTGATAAAAGCCTCGAGGCCAATGATCAAACCGATGCCGTAAGAAAGGTAGGCGGCGAAATCAAGCCCGCGCTGCTGCGCGAGTGCGCCGATATAGAAAATCCGCCAGACGAGAAACGCGAACAGGCCGATCATGCACACGGTGCCGAGCATGCCGAGTTCTTCAGCGAGCACGGCGAAAACGAAATCCGTGTGTACTTCCGGCAGGTAGAAAAGCTTCTGGATGCTGTTACCGAGACCGACGCCGAACCACTCACCGCGGCCGAATGCGATCAGCGCCTGGGTAAGCTGAAAACCGCTGTCGTACGGATCAGACCACGGGTCCATGAACGTCATGAGCCGCTGCATGCGATAGGGCGCGAGCATCGCGAGCGAGGCCAGCATGGCGAGCGCAACGAGTCCCCACGAACAAAAGCGTACGAGCGGAACGCGACCGAGGAACAGCATTCCGAGTCCGGTGGCGAAAATAACCGTTGCCGCGCCGAAATCCGGCTCCAGTAATAACAGCGCGGCGATGACCGTCATCACCCCGACCGGTTTGATAAAGCCCACGAACTCCGTTTGTACGTGTGACTGATGCCGCACGAGGTAGGACGAAATGTAGACGATCGCGGCGAGCTTCATGGGTTCCGAAGCCTGTACCGAAATCGGACCGAGCTGGATCCAGCGAATGCTGCCGTTCACTTCACGGCCTATTCCCGGCACGAGGATTATCGCCAGGAACGCGATACCGACGAACAGCAGCAGCGTACTCGCGCGATCAAGTAACGACAGCGGCAGCTGCAGCACGATGAAACCGATCCCGCAACCGATCAGCAGCGCCGCAACCTGGCGCCAGAAAAAATACAGCTCGATGTAGCCATTCTTGTCCGCCATCGGCACCGACGCCGAAGCAACCATGATGAGACCAATGCTGACGAGCACAACGGAAACACCGACGAGCCAGATGTCGTAGTCGAAATCATCGCTCCAGGGGCGATGTTCGGTCTGCGTATGCGCGATCGCCTGGCTCATACGCACACCAGCTCGTTAACCGCGACAGCGAACGCATCGCCACGCGCGGCGTAGTTTGCAAACATGTCGAAGCTTGCGCATGCCGGCGACAGCAAAACCGCCTCGCCCGGACGTGCGAGAGCGGCAGCGGCAGTTACGGCCGCGCGCATGTCGAGCGCGAACTGCACGTCCACCACCGCGGCCACCGCCCGTGCGATCGCGGCGGCATCCTCACCGATGAGGATGACGCTGCGAACCCGCCCGGACAGCGCAGCGGCGAGCGGTACGAAATCCGCACCCTTGCCCTGGCCGCCGGCAATCAGAACGCCGCTGCGGGCGGCGAACACGCCCGCAATAGCGGCGCACGTAGCGCCGACGTTCGTGCCTTTCGAGTCATCGATCCATTCGACCTCGTTATGCA
Organism: Gammaproteobacteria bacterium; assembly: GCA_965216305.1. Taxonomy (GTDB): domain Bacteria; phylum Pseudomonadota; class Gammaproteobacteria; genus UBA11873. The sequence continues at coordinate 4,647,328 of OZ244144.1, forward strand.
CCCGCACCGTCTGGCAGCGATGCGGCAAGCCACCAAACCGCATCAACGCGTCACGCTGGGCGCTCGGCGGCACTGCCAGCGCATCGGTGAGCGCGATCGCCGCCAGGGCGTTTATCCGGTTATGTTCACCGGCAGCTACAAGCTCATCAGCCTTGATTACGCGTGTGCCGTTGGCAAGCAGCCATGTGACACCATCGATCCGCTCACAACCATAGCTCGCACCCGCCGCACCACGCAGGGAAAACCCGCGCACCATCGCGTGTGTCCGCGCAGTCGACAGCGTCGGGTCATCGAAATTGACGACAAAAGTCTGTGCGTGATCTGCGATCGCGAGTTTTGTCGTTACGTAATCCGCGAACGTCGCGTAGCGATCCATGTGATCGGGAGAAACGTTCAACAGCGCGGCCGCGACCGGGGCGAGCGTGCGGGTGGATTCGAGCTGGAAACTCGACAGCTCGAGCACGTAGCAATCCGGCTCGGTTTCGCCCAGCAGATCAAGCGCCGGCGTGCCGATGTTGCCGCCGGTGCGCACGTCGAGTCCGGCGGCGGTGAGGATTGCCGAAACCATCGTCACCACCGTGCTCTTGCCGTTTGAACCTGTCACCGCCACCACCGGTGCCTGCGCGTGGCGCGCGAACAGTTCGATATCGCCAATCACGTCGATCCCGCGATCGAGCGCGGCCAGTACGATCGGGTGCCCGCGCGGTACACCGGGGCTCAATATCAACTGTTCACACTGTCCGATCCGCGCCGGATCAGTGAACCCGGTGGCGACGCGGACATCCGGGAAGGCGGCCTTCAGCGCTGCTGCCGCGGGCGGACGTTCGCGCGTATCTATCGCGGCAAACCCAATCCCGCGCGCGGCGAGGAACCGTGCGCACGACAGGCCGGTTTCACCGAGCCCGAAGATGATTGCATGGGCGTTGATGCGGCTGCTGCTCATGTTATCGAGCGACTGTTCGGCTGGCATATGCATGCGCTCACCGAATCTTCAGCGTCGCCAGCGCGACGAGGACGAGAATGACCGTAATAATCCAGAAGCGCACGATAACGCGCGGCTCCGGCCAGCCTTTCAGTTCGAAATGGTGATGTAGCGGCGCCATACGGAAAATACGGCGTCCGGTAAGCTTGAACGAAACGACCTGCAGGATCACCGATGCCGTTTCGATCACGAACACCCCGCCCATGATCACGAGCGCGAGTTCCTGGCGCACCATCACGGCAACGATGCCGAGTGCGGCACCCAGCGCGAGCGCACCGATGTCGCCCATAAAAACCTGCGCCGGATAGGTATTGAACCAGAGAAAACCGAGGCCCGCGCCGACGATAGAGCCGCAAAACACGCATACCTCGCCCACCCCCGCCACATAAGGCACACCGAGATACGCGGCAAAATTGATATGACCCGACACATAAGCGAATACGATCAATGCTGCGGCGACCATCACGGATGGCAGAATCGCGAGACCGTCGAGGCCGTCGGTCAGGTTCACGGCATTGCTCGTGCCGACGACGACGAAGTAAGTCAGCACAACGTAGACCCAGCCGAGTTCGATTGAGACGTTCTTGAAAAACGGCACGATCAGGGACGTCTCTGCGGGCGTTTGCGCGGTTAAATACAAGGCGAACGCGGCGGCGAGCGCACCGACCGACTGCCAGGTGTATTTTTTCGCCGCCGAGAGGCCTTTCGAATTGCCGCGGGTCAGCTTCAGATAATCATCAACCCAGCCGATTGCGCCGAACACGGCCGTCGTCACGAGCACCACCCACACGAAGCGATTACTCAAATCACTCCACAACAAGGTGCTCGCCGCAATTGACACGAGGATCAGCAACCCGCCCATCGTCGGCGTGCCCGCTTTCGACAAATGCGATTCCGGACCGTCGCTGCGCACATTCTGGCCGATCTGCAGGTGGCTGAGCCGGCGAATCACATAGGGACCGACGAGTAGCGCAATGAACAGTGCCGTCAGCACGCCGAGGATCGTGCGCAGGGTAATGTACTGAAATACGTTAAACCCGGAGTGCAGGCCGGACAGGTATTCGGCGAGATACATCAACATGCTTCGCGCTCCCCGCCGAGTGCCGCGGTTACCCGCTCCATGCGCATAAAGCGCGAACCCTTGACCAGTACCGTCACGTCGCTGCCGATCGCCGCGACGAGATCGGCGTTCAGGCGATCGATATCGGTGTAGCTCTGCGCGCGGGCGCCGAAACCGCGGGCCGCGGCCGCAGCGAGCGGCCCGAGCGCGTACAGGCGATCGATACCGAGTGTGCGCGCTTCGCGCCCGAGTTGTTCGTGCATTTCGCGCGCTTCAGGGCCGAGCTCCCCCATGTCGCCAAGCACGACCCATTTTTCTCCGCCGGCGGTAGCGAGTACCGCCAACGCGGCGCGCAGTGAGGTGGGATTGGCGTTGTAGGTATCGTCGATAATCTGCGCACCGCGCCTGCCTTCGCACACGCGCAGGCGACCACCGACATTGCTTGCTGTCTCGAGGCCTTGCCGGATGGTGTCGAGCGAGCTATCGAGCGCGAGCGCGGCGGCTGCAGCGGCGAGCGCATTCGCCACGTTGTGGCGACCATCAAACGGCAGGGTGACCGCGACCGAGTCCGTTTGCGTGTGCAGCGTGAAACGCATGCCCCGGCCGGGGCCACGCGCCTCGATCGCTTTCGCGTGAACGTCGGCTGCAGCGGTGAAGCCGAACGTCAGCACCTGGCGATCGGCGGCGATTTTCCGCCAGTACGCAGCGAAATCGTCGTCGAAATTGATCACGGCAATCCCGTCGGCGGGCAGTCCGGAATACATCTCACCTTTCGTTCGCGCAACCTGCTCGATGGTGCCGAACCCTTCGAGATGCGCCGGTGCGCACAGGGTTATTACACCGACATCCGGTTCCGCGATCGCGGCCAGTGTCGCAATATCGCCAAGCTGACTCGCCCCCATCTCCACGACGGCGTAACGATGCGTCTGGTCGAGCTGAAACAAGGTTTGTGGTACACCGATCTCGTTGTTGAGGTTGCCGCTCGTCGCCAATACCGGTTTGTCGACGCCCAGGATCGAGGCGAGCATCTGCTTTACCGTCGTCTTGCCGTTGCTGCCGGTGATGCCCACCACCGGGATCGCGAAACGCCGGCGCCATGCGCGCGCGAGCGCCCCGAGTGCCTGCTGCGTATCCGGCACTATCAGGGCCGGAAGTCGCGTGTCGACCTCGTGTTCGAGCAGTGCACCGATGGCGCCACGCTGCGCCGCCGCGGCGCAATGGTCGTGACCATCGAAATTCGGCCCGCGCAAGGCGCAGAACAGCGCGCCGCGTTGCAGCGTACGGGTATCCGTCGACACACCCACGAAACCGGCGTCCGCGCCCTGCAATACTGCGCCCGTGGCGCGACCGGCTTCGCTGAGTCGCATGCTGATCATGACGGCCACACCCGCAGTGCCGCGAGCGCGTGCGCAGGATCGGAGAACGGCTGCCGCTGGCCATTCGCTTCCTGGGTCGATTCGTGCCCCTTGCCGGCGATCAACACGACATCGTTTACCGACGCACTGTGGATCGCGTGCCGGATCGCAGCGGCGCGGTCTTCGATTACCGTGATGTTCGCAGCGCCGTCGATATCACCGAGAACGTCGTCGATGATCGCCGTCGCGGATTCACCGCGCGGGTTGTCACTCGTCACGATCACCCGATCCGCGCCACCCGCGGCAGCCCGCCCCATCGGTGCGCGCTTGGAGCGGTCACGGTCACCGCCGCAGCCAAACACGCAGATGAGTTCACCTTGCGTGTGCGCGCGCAACGCGGCAATGGCGCGCGCAAGACTGTCGGGGGTGTGTGCGTAGTCGACTACCACGAGAGGCTCGGCCCGTTCGCCGGTAACGATCCGCTGCATGCGACCGGCAACGTCGGTGGCATTCGACAGCGCGGTGGCGGCAAGCGGAAGCGGAATTTCGAGCGCCGCCAGCGCTGCGAGCGCCGCCAGCAGGTTCTGTTGATTGAATTCCCCGGGCAGGCGCGTGTGTATGCGCACATCGGCTTGCGGGGTTGCGATCACGAGTTCGGATTCACCCCCGCGCACGCTGCAATTGATGCGCCTGAACGTCGCCCCGGTGCCGCTGTCGAGGCTGACTGTGGACAGCGCGAGTGTGCCCGCGACCTCCTCGGCGATTTTGCGGCCAACCGCATCATCGATATTCACCACCGCTTGACGCAAACCGGGATGCCGGAACAAGGTTTTTTTCGTCGCCGCGTAGGCCGCGAGCGATGCGTGATAGTCGAGATGGTCGTGACTCAGATTCGTGAACACGGCGACGTCGATCGCGCAGCCGGCAATCCGATGCTGCGCAATCCCGTGTGACGACACCTCGATCGCAGCGGCCCGACAGCCTGCGTCGCGCACCTGCGCGCAGAACGCCTGCAAGGTGATCGGATCCGGGGTGGTATTCGGATTCGTCGTAAGCGCACCGAAACAGCCAAGACCGAGTGTGCCGGCGTAACCCGCCGTGCCCTGCACACTGGCAAGTGCATCGGCAACGAGATGCGCGACCGTGGTTTTGCCGTTCGTGCCGGTAACGGCAACGATGTCGAGCGCACGCGACGGTTCACCGTAATAACGGCTCGCAATCGGTCCGACGACCGCACGCAAATCGCGCACGGGAATAACGGGAACGGATGCGCTGAGCGCGGCATCGCCGGCATCCACCAGCACCGCCACGGCGCCGGCCGCAAGCGCTTCGTGAACATAGCTCGCGCCATGTCGCGCCGTGCCACGCAAGGCGATGAAACAATCACCCGAGCGCACATCGCGACTGTCGAGACATAATCGTGCTATGGCGCAATCCGCACCCGCGGGCACGTCGGCATAGCCGTCGAGCAGCGCGCTCAATCCGTATCCCTGCGGCACCGGCGCGGCCATCATTGCGGCGCCCCGGGCACCGGGACCACACCACCCCGGTTCGCCATGCGGTAATGTTGCGCGTCGAGATCCTCCGAGGGCATCGGGGTGAGCCCGAGCACGCGCGTCGCGTCGGCCATAACGCGGGAAAAAATCGGCGCCGCGACGCGACCGCCAAAGTGCTCCCCGCTTTGCGGTTCGTCGATCAGAACGACGGCAACGAGTTCAGGCGCATCGGCCGGCAGTATTCCCGCGAACAGCGACAGGTAGCGATCCTCCGCGTATCCACGCGTTGTGGCCTTGTGCACGGTGCCGGTCTTGCCGGCGACCGGATAACCCGCAACCGCTGCCTCGCGCCCTGTGCCTTCGGTCGTGACCCGCAATAACATTTTGCGTACGGCCTGCGCCGTGGCGGCGCTCATCACGCGATGGCCGACAGGTGCGGTTTCGACTTTCGTGATCGACAAGGGGCGCAGCAGACCATCGGACGCAAGCACCGTGTAGGCGCGGGCGAGTTGCATCACATTGACGGACAATCCGTAGCCGAACGCGAGCGTCGCCTGTTCGATGTCACGCCAGTTCCGCGGGTCACTGAGATAACCGTTCACTTCGCCCGGCAGCCCGATGCCGCTGTTCGTGCCGAAACCAACGCCGTTGAATGCGCGCCACATAAGTTCCGGTTCCAGCGACAAGGCGATCTTGCTCGCGCCGACGTTGCTGGACTTCGCGATCACGCCGGCTACGTCCAGCGCACCGAAATTGCGCACATCGGTGACGGTGTGACGACCAACCTTGAATGTTCCGGGCGCGGTATTGATTGGGGTATCGGGTTCGTACTGGCCGGATTCCAATGCCGCCGCGATCGTGACCGGTTTGATCGTCGATCCGGGTTCGAACACGTCGGTGACCGCGCGATTGCGGTAGTTATCGCCTTTCAGCTGGCCACGATTGTTTGGATTGAACGACGGCTGATTCACGAGCGCGAGGACTTCGCCGGTATTCGGATTGAGCACCACCATGGAGCCGGCTTCCGCCTTGTGCGCGAGGACGGCCGCCTTCAGTTCACGGTAGGCGATGTACTGGATCCGCTTGTCGATGCTCAGGGCAAGGTTGCGCCCCGGCTGTGTCGGCTTGATTTGCTCGACGTGTTCGATCACGCGCCCGAGGCGATCCTTGATCACTTTGCGCGATCCCGGCTTCCCGCGCAGTGTTTCGTCAAACGCCAACTCGATGCCTTCCTGACCTTCGTCGTCGACGTTAGTAAAGCCGAGCGTGTGTGCGGTGACCTCCACCGCCGGGTAGTAACGGCGCTGTTCCTCGATCAGGCCAACACCATTGAACCCGGCGGCGACTACCGCCGCGGCTGTTTCCGGCGCGGCGTGGCGTTTGAGGTAGACAAACTCACGACTCTGCCGCGGCAACACGAGTGCTTCGAGGTGTTCCTTCGTGGTGCCGATCAGGCTTGCGAGTTGCGGCCATTCGTCACGGTGTTGCGCCATGACGCGCGGCTGTCCCCAGACAGAACTCACCGGCGTACTGATCGCGAGTGGTTCACCGTTGCGATCGGTGATCATGCCGCGATGCGCCGGTGTCGCAACCGTGCGCAGGTAACGCGCATCGCCGTGGTCCTGCAGGAACTCACGATTCGTCAATTGCAGATCCATCGCGCGCCAGCCGAGGAGGCAGGCAAACACGGTAAACAGCGACAGCACAAGCTTGCGTCGCATGTCGGCACCCACGCTGAAAGCGCCGGTGCTCACGAGCGCACCCGGAAAATCTCGTTTGAATCAGGGACCGTCATATCAAGTTTGTTGCGCGCGATGTCTTCGATCCGTCCATGGGTCCCCCAGGTACCCTGTTCGAGCAATAATTGTCCCCACTCGCGATCGAGCTCGTTCTGCTCCGCGCGCAGTTCCTGCAGCTGCGTAAACAGTTTTCGCGTCTCGTGCCGTTGCAGGACGATCTGCAGCGCGGTCGCGAAGACACTCAGAAACAGGCACGCGAACAGGATCCGCCGCATCACTGCACGCGCTCCAGCACCCGCATGCGCGCGCTGCGCGAACGCGGATTGCGCTCGATTTCTGCTTCCCCCGGCCGCACCGGTTTGCGCGTAACGACGCGAAACTGCACCGTGGACGGCGCCTGGCCATACGTATCCTGCGCTCGGCCGAGGTCGCGGAAACGACGCTTGACGATGCGATCTTCGAGCGAATGAAACGCAAGCACGACCACACGGCCGCCGGGCCGCAGTGATGTGCAGGCGGCATCGAGCGCCGTGGCCAACTCCTCGAGTTCACCGTTTACTTTCAGGCGCAAGGCCTGGAACGTGCGCGTGGCCGGATGGATCTTCGACTTCGAGCCGGGCACCGCTGTCTGAATGACGTCGACAAGATCGAGCGTCGTCGCGATCGTCTTCGTGGCGCGCGCTTCGGCGATCTTGCGGGCGATACGGCGTCCGAAACGTTCCTCGCCCAACTCCCAGAAGCATTCGCGCATTTCACGTTCACTCGCCGCCGCGAGCCAGTCGGCGGCAGACACGCCGGTGGACGGATCCATGCGCATGTCGAGCGGACCCGCGGCGCGAAAACTGAAGCCGCGCGCGGCATCATCAAGTTGAGGCGACGACACTCCTAAATCCATGAGTATTCCGTCAACGCGTTCCCGCAGTTGGCGCGCCTCGAGAACCTGTCCCAGGCCCGAAAAGCGCGCGTGTACCAGCTCCAGTCGTGTGTCGTCCAGGGTCTCCCGCCCTGATGCGATCGCACTCGGATCCCGATCGATCGCGATGACGCGACCGCCATCGCCAAGATCTTCTAGTATTCGGCGCGTATGACCGCCACGGCCGAATGTGCAATCGACGAACGTCCCATCGCCCTGCGGTCGCAGGTACTCGATGGTTTCGTCGAGCAGTACAGACTCATGCACGTTGTCCGGCCGGCGCCTATAGCGCGAGACTGCCGAGCACGCCGCCCGCCGACCCGTCACGAGCGGTGACGCCTTCAAGCCACTCGTCGCGCTGCCCGTTCCAGACGTCCTCGTCCCAGATTTCGAATTTGTTGCCCTGGCCCATGAACGCGACGCGCTTGTCGAGCAGCGCAAAGCGCCGCAGTTCGTTCGGCAATAACACCCGTCCCTGACCGTCGAGCGCGCAATCCGTTGCGTAACCACGCATGATTTGCTTCGTGCGGCGCGCTTCGCGATCAAAATCGGACAAGGCCTGTAATTTCTCCTCGATCAGCTCCCATTCGGCGGCCGGATACAGCCACAGGCAGCGATCCCAGGGGTTCATCGTGAGGACTAGGGAACCGGCATCGGCAAGCGACAATTGGTCGCGATAGCGCGCCGGGACGGCGAGCCGCCCTTTCGCGTCGATGCTGATGGTTGTGAAACCTTTGAACATTGCCCCGGCGTGGTCGCAGGATCGACTCGGCCGCGGCCGTCACGCTGGCGCGCTGCGACCGATTCCGATGCGGTCTGTGATCCACTATTCCCCACATTTCCCCACCCCGCGAACTATACGTAGCGAAACGGAAATGTGTCAAGGAACAACGACCGAAATACGGGGCATTTCTTGCTTATTGAACAAACACTTAGCGCGATGGCCGGGATGGTCGCTCAGCGCATGGTGCGATGCGGAATATATCTCCTTTTATTCAGAAAGATAGCCTGATCAGTTAATAAATCACTCGAGGTATGAGTGAGCTGAAATTCAGATGTGAGTCGGCCGATAAGCCGGGTTCTGTGCTCGATCGGAATCGAGTAGCGACCATTCATCTGCGACATATGTCGCCATATGCCTGTAGCGACCTACCCGGGGACTGACGCGGACCGCGTTCGCTGCAATGCAGCATGCCCCCCTATTTGGTCTTGCTCCAGGTGGGGTTTACCATGCCACCGGCGTTGGCCGGCGCGGTGCGCTCTTACCGCACCTTTTCACCCTTACCGATACCCGGCACTACCGACGATGTCGCCGGTGGCAGCAGGTACTGGCGGTTTGTTTTCTGTGGCACTTTCCGTGGGCTCACACCCCCCAGGCGTTACCTGGCACCCTGTCCTGTGGAGCCCGGACTTTCCTCCGCAATCCACGCGTGAACGTGACCGCAGCGGCCGCCCAGCCGACTCACGGCGCTAGTGTGGGCTTCGCCGCGGGCAGATTCAACCGCCAGGATCGGCATGGCTGAGTCGATACAGCGTGTTGCGCTTGACCCCGGAAATTTCCGCCGCCGCCTTCACCGCATCGCCGCGCGATACATAACGACTCAACACTTCGACCATGGCAAGCGCGGCGATCTCGGCCTCGCTGGCGTCGCTTGCCGGGGCGCCTTCGACGATGACGACAAATTCCCCGCGCGTGGCGTTCGGATCGGCGGCCATCGATGCCGCGACCGACGCGAATGATCCGCGATAGACGGTCTCGTGCAATTTCGTCAGTTCGCGCGCGACCGCGACTCTGCGTGTGGCGCCGAATGCCGCACGCATGTCGTCTATCGTAGCGAGGATGCGGTGCGGTGCCTCATAGAAAATCAGGGTCCGCGGCTCCGCCGCGAGTGCCTTCAGCCTCGCGCTGCGCGCGCCGGCACGTGCCGGCAGAAAACCTTCGAACGCGAACCGATCCGTGGCCAGACCGGCGATGGATAACGCCGCGGTCACGGCGCTGGCACCGGGGACCGTGCGCACCGTTACCCCACCTTCGATAGCCGCAGTCACGAGCCGATACCCGGGGTCGGATACGAGCGGTGTACCGGCATCGGAAATGAGCGCGATGGCCAGCTGCTCCTCACGCGCACGGCGGACAATCGCGGCGCTGAGTTCGCGTTCATTGTGATCATGCAGGACCTGCGTCGGCGCATCGATCGCGTAACGCTGCAACAAGCGTCGCGCGATACGCGTGTCCTCAACCAGAAGAAGGTCGACAGCAGCGAGTACCGCGACGGCGTGAAAGCTGATGTCGGAGAGATTTCCGATCGGCGTTGCGACGACGTACAGAGCCGGTCGTTCAATTGACAGGTTTGGGGGGTCACTGGATACTGCGGTCATGTTTATCCCCGTCTCTTTTCGTCTTGCCCGCGCGCGAATCGCCTTGTTTTTCAGCGTTGTCTTGCTCGTTGCCTGCGGCCCGCAACAGGCGGTAAAACCCGTTGCACCGGCCGCGCCACCACCCGATGCGGCGGCCCTGTCGCAACTGCGCGGCGGCAACTTTCTTGCCGCGGCCGAGGAGTACGTGCGCCTCGCGAATACAGGGTCTCCGGAGGCCGGGCGTTATCGTTCCCTTGCCGCTATTGCCTATGCGGACAGCGGCGATTTCGCGGCGGCGCGAAACGTACTCGGGCAACAACCGGCTGCGGCCGATGCATTGTATACGCTCGCCCTGGCCGCGTCCGACGAGCTCAGCGATGGCGGCGCGATGGCAGCGCAACAGCTCGCGGTTGTCGATTATGGTCGGCTTAACCCCTATCAACGCAGCGTGTACGAACGGGTACGCGGTCGTCTCGCTCTCGCGCGCCAGGATTTCGCCGAAGCCGCGAAAGCGTTCATCGCCGCCGATACCTACCCATTGCCGCGCACGCAGCGCGAGGAACTGCATCGGGATACCTGGCGCGCGCTATCGTCGCTGGACGAAACGGCACTGGGCGCCGCGCGCGCGACGGCGACAGGACGCGAAGCCGGCTGGCTCGCGCTCGCGATGGCCGCGCGCCCGGCATTGCACGACAGCGCGGCGCTCGCAACAGCCATCGAGCGCTGGCGCACAACACATGCCGGACATCCCGCAAACGCAAGTCTGGTCGAATACCTGTTCGAACTCGGTGAGAATCTCACCGCTGGCACGCGGCATGTGGCGTTGTTGTTGCCGCTGGACGGTCGCTACGCGGATGCCGCGAATGCGGTCAAGGACGGCTTTTTGAGCGGCTGGTTCGCCGACCCGCAAACGGACAGCCGCCCCCTGGTGTCCGTCTACTCCGTCAGCGATGACACGATCAACGCGGTGTACGACGAAGCGGTTGAGAACGGCGCCGACTTCGTTGTCGGTCCGCTGACGAAACCCGCGGTCGAGAATCTGATGCGGCGTGCCGAGTTATCCGTGAGGACGCTCGCGCTGAATTCCGGCACTGGCACCGGTCCCGCGACCAGTGCCGGCGCTGCGTTTTTCCAGTTTGGTCTCACTCCGGAGAACGAAGCGAAATCGGTTGCGGACAAAGCCTGGGCCGACGGACGTAGCCGGGCGATTGTTATGGCGCCGCGCACGGACTGGGGTAAGCGGGTATCCGCGGCATTCCGCGAACGTTGGCAGGAGCTCGGTGGCACCCTGCTCTCGGAAGTGCCTTTCGGCGGCGAAGAAACGACTTACTCGCGTGCCGTGAAGGCTGCACTGAATATCGACCTGAGTGAATCCCGCGCCGGTGAATTACGCCGCGCACTGGGTCGTACGATCCATTTCGAACCGCGCCGCCGCGCAGATGTGGATGCAATTTTCCTCGCCGGATTTCCGGTCAGCGCACGGCAATTGATGCCGCAATTCCGCTACTTCCGCGCGCAGGACGTGCCAATGTACGCCACCTCACATACCTACGAAGGGCGGCCCAACCCCGGTCTCGATCAGGATCTCGATGGCCTCGTATTCGGCGACATGCCGTGGTTGTTCGGCGCGCCCGGTAGCGCGAATATCGACATGTTCAAACGCTACTGGCCGGACAGTGCGGCTGGCAGCGGGCGCCTGTTTGCCTTCGGCCTGGACGCGTACCGACTGCTGCCGTATCTCGTGCGCATGCGCCATCAACCGGGCTTGCGCATCCCCGGCAGCACCGGTGTGTTGCAGGTGAACAGCGACGGCCATGTTATTCGCGACCTCGCGTGGGCGAAGTTCGCCGGTGGCTTACCCAAACCGCTGCAGGAATGAACGCCGGGCCGCTTGGACGCATGCTGTCGGGTGCCATCGGCGCCCGCTTTGAGAAGTCGGCGGAAACCTACCTGCAGCGCAGCGGCCTGAAAACACTCGCACGCAATTACCGTTGCCGGCGTGGCGAAATCGATCTCGTCATGACGCATCGCGACTGCGTGGTCTTTGTTGAAGTCCGCTACCGCGCCAGTCGCGAATTTGGTGACCCGCTGGAGACGATCACGCCACGCAAACAACGCCGCATCATCGCCGCGGCGACGCATTTCCTCGCCGCCAACCCCGGCTTGCGAGAGCGCGCCTGCCGCTTCGACGCCGTGGGCGTCACCGGCAGTGGCGAGGACGTTGAATACGATTGGATCACCGACGCGTTTTCCACATAATAGCGCCTCATGCTTCACCCGCCATCGCGCGCCTGAGACGATTAAGTGGATCCCCTGCTGAGAATCCGGTCGATATTCGACGAGAGTATCGCCATCAAAAGACAATCACTCGAAGTGCTCGCCCCGGCGATATCAGCCGGCGCGAACCGTCTGCTCGAATGTCTTATGGCAAACGGCAAGATTATGAGTTGTGGCAATGGCGGCTCGGCGGCGGATGCGCAACATTTTTCCTCGGAGATGCTAAACCGTTTCGAGCGCGAACGTCCCGGTCTTGCGGCGATTGCACTGACGACTGATGCATCGACGATCACCTCGGTTGCGAACGACTACCAGTTCGCGGACATATTCGCGAAACAGATCCGGGCGCTCGCGCGGCCGGGCGACGTCGTCCTTGCGTTTACAACAAGCGGCGGTTCCGCGAACGTGATCAATGCCATCGATGCCGCGCACGAGCAGGAAACGAACGTGATCCTCGTCAGCGGCCGCGACGGCGGCGAAGCAGCACGCGGCCTGCGGCACGATGATCTCGAAATCCGGGTTCCCGCCCAGTCAACTGCGCGAATCCAGGAAGTGCACCTCATGATTATTCATTGCCTGTGCGATCTTGTTGACGAACATTTATTAGGGAGTTCGCGTTGAAATCGATTAAGAGTTCTCATTCCCTCGCTGCGCTCGCCACGGCCGGTGCGGCGCTCATCGTAGTTACCGCGCTGAGCGGATGTGCCGGCGTGCTCGTTGGCGGCGCCGCAACGAGCGCCGTGGTGGCGAACGACGAGCGTACAACAGGCACATTTATCGAGGATCAAACTATCGAGTTGAAAGCGCTCGATGCCATCAGAAGCCGCGAGCATCTGAAATCGCAAACCCACCTCAGTGTCACGAGTTACAACCAGACCGTCCTCGTCACCGGACAGGCACCAAGCGAAGCCTTGCGCAAGGAAGCGATTTCGCTGATTTCCCAGGTGGAAAAAGTAAATCGGATCTTCGACGAAATCGAAATCGGTGCGCCGACGAACCTGGCTACCCGCAGCAACGACAGCCTGCTCACGGCCAAGGTTAAAACGAAGCTGTTCACGCTTGATGGCTTCGATGCGACGAAAGTCAAAGTCGTGACCGAAAACTCGGTGGTTTACCTGATGGGAATATTGCCGGCGGCGGATGCGGACACCGCGGCAACCGCGGCGAGTTTCGTCGGCGGCGTACGCAAGGTCGTAAAGTTGTTCGAATACAAATCCTGAGCCAGCGCGCAACAGCCGCAACGCGCGGCCCGCTTGCGCGAGCCCGACGGCGGGCCTACTTCACAACCTTCAGGTGGCTGCCGCGGGCATGTCCCGGAATCGTCGGATCGTCGGGCTTATCCGGATCATCGGGTTCGTCGCCGCCGGTTTCCGGCTCGTCCGGCAGCACGAGTCCAACGCCGTTCTCGCGCGCGTAAATCGCCCGAACGGCTATCGTGGGGACGAATATTTCGTGTGCGACGCCGGCGAAACGCGCACCGAAACTGATGTATTCGTCACCGAGGTCGAGGTTGACGACCGCGCTCGCGGCGACGTTCAGAATAATCTTGTCGTCTTCGATGAATTCGGTCGGGACAATGACATTGTCCACCGTTGTATCGACGAGCAGGTGAGGCGTGAGCTTGTGATCCTCGGCCCACTCATAGATTGCCCGGATCAGATACGGTCTCGTTGATACCATGCTCGGTCTCTCTCACGGTCCGCGATGCCAGCCGACACCGGACCCCGCGACTACAGCCTTTCCCTAGTCGGATAAATCGCGTTCAATCGGGGACAAACTCGCCCGAAAACCTTCGCGCGCGAAAATTCGCTCGGCATATTTCAGTATCGGCTTCGCCTGCGTGGGGAGCTTTACGCCGTAGAACTGCAACCGCCACAGCAGCGGCGAGAGACAGCAGTCAACGAGCGAATACTCATCGGACATGAAGTATTCATGCTGCGAGAAAATTGGCGCGATCGCCAACAGATTGTCTCTGATCGTTTTGCGTGCGTTTGCCGCGGCGATCTCGTTCGCACTCGCGAGGTCCGTGACAATGCCGTAGAGGTCGCGCATGACGCGGTAGCGAAACTGCCGGTTCGTCGCGCGCGATACCGGATCGACCGGCATGAGCGGTGGATGCGGATAACGCTCGTCCAGATATTCCATCATGATTTGTGCGTCGTAGAGCACCAAATCCCGATCGATGAGCGTGAGGATAGAGTCATACGGATTCAGATCGTTCAAATCCTCGGGTCGGTTCTCATCGTCGACATAGTTGATGTCGACGTTGATGTCCTTTTCCGCGAGAACGATCCGTACGCCATGACCGATGGGGTCGGCCGCGTCCGAATAGAGGGTCATTACTGATCTTCTATTCGCTAATCCGGTCATATCAATGGACATCTTTCCAGTATTCGCGCTTCATTAAATAGGCGGCCAGCAAAAAGCCGAGGAGAAATACGATTACCCAGAAACCAACACGGTAACGTACGAGCTTCGCCGGTTCACCAACATAAACAAGGAAACCGACGAGATCTCTTACCGCTTGTTTGTAACCCCTTTCATCGAGTTTGCCAGGGGTCACCGCTTCGAGGTGTTCGATCACCGTTGTTTCCGTACCATCCGCTGCCGTGTCCGTGTGATAGACCGGTCGCTTCAGACCCTGCAGTTCCCACAGCACGTGCGGCATTGCCGTGTCTTTGAAGATCAGATTGTTTACCCCGGTAGGCTTGCTGTCGTCGACATAAAAGCCCAGCAGAAAGTTATATAGCCAGTCCGCGCCGCGTGAACGCGCGATGACGGATAAATCGGGCGGTGCCGCACCGAACCAGGCTTCCGCGTCGGCGGATTTCATGGCCACGGTCATCGTATTGCCGATCTTGTCGGTCGTGAACATCAGGTTCGTCTGCACAGCTTCTTCCGAAATATCGAGGTCCTTCGCGATCCGGTTGTAGCGCATGAACGACGCCGAGTGGCAGCTGACGCAGTAGTTCACGAACAGCCGTGCGCCACGCTGCAGCGAGGTTTTGTTCGCGAGGTCGATGTTCGCCGGCTCAAGTGCGGGCCCGTGTCCGCCGGCGGCGATGGCCAATGCCGGCAACGCAGCCAGCATCAATACAGTGAGTAGTCTCTTCATCAACCTGTCACCCTGTCCGGAACCGGCTTCGTTTTGTCAATTTTGCTGTAGAACGGCATCAGCAGGAAAAATCCGAAGTAAATTACGGAAAACCCGCGTGCCATCCACGTCATCGTCGTCGTCGGATTCTGCGTTCCGAGATAGCCGAGTGAAATGAAGCTGATCACGAAAAGCGTGAGTGCCGTTTTGAAGATCGGGCCGCGGTAGCGGATCGATTTAACGGGACTGCGATCCAGCCACGGCAAAAGGAACAGGATTGTCGTCGCCGCACCCATGAGCAAAACCCCGATGAGTTTATCGGGCACCGCGCGCAGGATTGCGTAGAACGGTGTGAAGTACCACACCGGTACGATGTGCTCAGGCGTCACGAGCGGATTCGCCGGCACGAAATTGTTCGCCTCGAGGAACCAGCCGCCCATTTCCGGTGTGAAGAACACGACAACGGAGAACAGGATCAGGAAGAAAATCACCCCGACCGAATCCTTAACCGTGTAGTAGGGATGGAACGGAATTCCGTCCACGGGCTTGCCGTCCGGACCCTTGTTCTTCTTGATTTCAACACCGTCCGGGTTATTCGAGCCAACTTCGTGCAAAGCAAGAATGTGCAGAAATACGAGGCCGATAATTGCGAGTGGTACGGCGATTACATGCAGCGAGAAGAAACGGTTCAGGGTGATATCGGAAACGACGAAATCACCGCGTATCCACAGCGACAGCGTCTCACCCACGAACGGGATCGCGCCAAACAGCGAGATGATCACCTGTGCACCCCAGAACGACATTTGTCCCCACGGCAGCAGGTAACCAAGGAACGCTTCGGCCATCAGCGCGAGGTAGGTAAACATACCGAGCACCCAAAGCAGCTCGCGTGGCTTTTTGTACGATCCGTACAGCAGCGCGCGAAACATGTGCAGGTAGATCACGATGAAAAAAGCCGACGCGCCGGTGGAATGCATGTAGCGAATGAGCCAGCCCCATTCCACGTCGCGCATGATGTATTCGACCGATGCAAACGCGAGCTCGGCGTCGGGCTTGTAGTTCATCGTGAGCCAGATCCCGGTGAGGATCTGGATCGCCAGTACGACGATCGACAGGACGCCGAAGTAGTACCAGAAATTGAAGTTCTTCGGCGCGTAGTACTGCCCCATGTGATCGTTCCACAGCTGCATCAGCGGGAAACGGTCGTCAACCCAGTCGCGCAGACCCGTCAGTTGTTTCGTGATCGCGTTCACGCAGCACCTCCGGCATCTTCTCCGATGATCACTTTCGTATCGTTAACGAATCTGTACGGCGGGACGGTCATGTTTTTCGGTGCCGGGACGCCGGTGTAGACCCGGCCGGCGAGATCGAATTTCGAACCATGGCAGGGGCAGAAGAAGCCGCCGATCCAATCCGCGCCCATCTGCTCGCCGCCGGGTTCGGGCACGAAGCTCGGCGAACATCCGAGGTGCGTGCACAAGCCGACGAGCACCAGGTATTCCTCTTTTGTCGAACGCCACGCGTTCGCGGCGTAGGTCGGTTGCGCGGATTCTTCCGAAGCCGGGTCGCGCAGCAGGTCGGCGTCGAAATTTTTCAGGCCGTCGATCATCGCCGGCGTACGGCGTACGATCCAGACTGGCTGCCCGCGCCATTTCGCCGTGATGCGCTGGCCGGGTTCGAGTTTGCCGATATCGACTTCGACCGGCGCGCCAATTGCTTTGGCTTTCGCGCTGGGCTGGAAAGAAGCTACAAATGGCACCGCAGCGATCGCTGCGCCGATACCGCCAACTACGACGGTTGTGCCCGTTAGAAACCTGCGTCTGTCGACGTCGACGGCGTTTTCACTCATTGCCTTGCCATACTCCGATTCTCAGGCGACCGCATGGCCGTAGCCGTGACGTCCGATTCGTCGCGCAGTGTCACCATGAAATATTTCTTCGCCGATTGACCCCGACAACCGGCACTCGATAGCGTGCCGGTTCAGCTTGCGGGCATGCTAGCAGCAGGATTATATCACTAATTCCGCGCCGTTAGCCGCACCACGGGCGTGCTCGTACGAGGACTGTCGGTTCGAATTCGCTACCATATCGACCGGCGACCATGCTTTAGCTACGAGGTACCCGTGTTCGAACGAATCACCGCATCCGCGCTGTTCATCCTGCGTTACAGCCTCATGGGCCTTGGGGTCGCGCTCGTGATTATCATGGCCGGCGGTGGTTCCGGCAGCCTGCTGGACGACGTTACTGCGAATCGCCGCACGTTCGCCGGCGCCGTCGAGCGAGCCGCGCCGACGGTCGTCAGCGTGCATACCGCGTCGGCCCGCGAACGCGCGGCGAATCCGCTGCTCGACGACCCGCTGTTCCAGCGTTTTTTCCAGCTCCCGGCTCAGGCGAAGCCGGAAACGGAAACCAGCCTCGGCAGCGGCGTAATCGTCGGCAATGAAGGCATGATTCTGACGAATTATCACGTTGTCGCCGCGGCCGATCGGATCCAGGTGGTCCTGCATGACGGTCGCGTAACGGATGCGCGGCTGATCGGCAGCGACCCGGACACCGATATCGCGGTATTACAAATCGACGCGCGTAAAACTCCCGGGATTACCATCGCCGATTCGAATCGCGTGCGCATCGGCGACGTTGTCCTCGCAATCGGAAACCCGCTTGGCGTGGGGCAAACCGTCACCCAGGGAATTATCAGCGCAACCGGACGCAACCGGGTAGGAATCAATACGTTCGAAAATTTCATCCAGACCGATGCCGCGATCAATCCGGGTAACTCCGGCGGCGCACTCGTCAATGCGGACGGTGAGCTGATCGGCATCAACGCCGCGATCCTTGGCTACCCCGGGATTGGGTTCGCAATTCCGACCAGCATCGCGATCGACGTGATGCACCAGCTGATCCGCTATGGCCGGGTACAGCGTGGCTGGATTGGGGTGGATGCGCGTG
This sequence comes from Gammaproteobacteria bacterium, assembly GCA_965216305.1. Classification (GTDB taxonomy): domain Bacteria; phylum Pseudomonadota; class Gammaproteobacteria; genus UBA11873. The sequence goes on from OZ244144.1 coordinate 4,665,550, forward strand.
ATCTCTCGCCGAATCTGCGCGACGAACTGAAAGCCGAAGCCAGCGACGGTATCGCGGTCCTCGCGGTGTTGGCCGACGGACCGGCCGCCCTTGCAGGTTTCCTGCCTGGCGACATCATTACGCGCATCGGTGAGCGCGCGATAGACGATGCGCAAACCGCGTTCGAGGTGATCGCCGGTACACGGCCCGGCAGTGTTGTGCGTATCGAAGGTCTGCGCCTGGGCGCGCCGATCGTCTACGAAACCGAGGTCGGGGCGCGACCGGATTACTGGTCGCGCTGAGTACCGCCGGCGCGATACGCGGCCGACTGCGCGTGTGCGCCCAGGCCTTCACCGTCGGCCAGCGTTGACGCGGTCGCCGCGAGTTCTGCGGCACCAGCCGGGCTGCATTCGATGATTGACGATCGTTTCTGAAAATCGTACACGCCGAGCGGTGAGAAAAAGCGCGCCGATCCCGCGGTGGGCAGTACGTGATTCGGTCCGGCACAGTAATCGCCGAGCGCTTCAGGCGTGTAACGACCAAGAAATATCGCCCCGGCATGACGAACCCCGGCAAGGAGTTCGCGCGGCGCCTCGACGGACAGTTCAAGATGCTCCGGCGCAATGCGATTGACGAGTTCAATCGCCTCGTCGAGATCGCGGACATGGATGAAGGCGCCGCGTGCGCGCAGCGATTGTTCGATGATCGCTCGCCGCGCCATGCCGCCGAGCAGGCGCTCGATGCTCGCTTCGACGCGATCGAGAAATTCACCCGCCGGCGAAATCAGGATCGCCTGCGCGTCTTCGTCGTGTTCGGCCTGCGAGAACAGATCCATCGCGATCCAGTCCGGGTCGGTCTGCCCGTCGCACACGATAAGAATTTCCGATGGCCCGGCAACCATATCGATGCCGACGGTACCGAAGACCTGCGATTTCGCCGTCGCCACGTAGATATTGCCGGGCCCGACGATCTTGTCCACCCGCGGTACCGATTCCGTGCCATAGGCGAGCGCACCGATGGCCTGGGCGCCACCGATGGAAAAAATACGGTCGACCCCTGCGATCGCCGCTGCCGCCAACACCACCGGCTCGAGTTGTCCTTCCGGCGCCGGCACGGTCATGATCACCTCGCCCACCCCGGCAACCTTCGCCGGGATCACATTCATCAACACGGACGAGGGATAAGCGGCCTTGCCACCGGGGACGTAGACACCAACCCGATCGAGCGGGGTAATTGCCTGACCCAGCACGGTGCCATCGGCTTCCTCGTAATCCCAGGATGTCTGCGTCTGTTTCTCGTGATAACGCCTGATTCGCCGTGCGGCGTGTTCCAGCGCCCCGCGCAGATCAGCATCGATGGCCTGCGCGGCGCCGGCAAAATCGCGGATTTCCAGTTCCGCGACGGACGTCGCGCCACGCCGGTCGAAGCGGTTCGTATATTCAATGAGTGCGCGATCACCGTTCGTGCGCACAGCAGCGAGGATCTCCCGCACCGTGGCCTCGATTGTCTCGTCCCGCGTGTGCGCCCAGCTCGTGAGGCGTTCGAAACGTTGTTCGAAATCCGCATCGCGAGTTTCGAGGCGGGTAATCCGCCGGGATTCGCTATGCATCACACCTGACCAATGACGCCGGATAAACGCTCGATCAGCGTCGTAATCTGCGCATGCTTAATCTTCATCGACGCCTTGTTCACGATCAGTCGCGAGCTTACGTCACACACATGTTCCATTGGCACGAGCCCGTTCGCCTTCAGCGTATTGCCCGTATCGACGAGGTCGACGATGTAATCCGCGAGCCCCACGAGCGGCGCAAGTTCCATCGACCCGTATAATTTCACAATCTCGATCTGCATGCCGCGTTCCGCGAAATAGCGACGCGTCGTATTCGCGTACTTCGTGGCGATCCGCAGACGCCGCGAAGCCCCTTCGAGTTCCCCACTCCCGGCAAGCATGAGGCGGCAGCGCGCGATGCCGAGATCGAGCGGCTCATAAAAACCGTCGCCGTCGTATTCGAGCAGAACGTCCTTGCCGGCGATGCCCACATCAGCGGCGCCATACTCGACGAACGTCGGCACATCCGTGGCGCGGATAATGACGAGTTTCGTCGCCCCGTCACCGGTATCGAGAATGAGCTTGCGCGAGACATCGGGGTCCTCGATCGGGCTGATGCCCGCGGCGGCGAGCAATGGCAGCGCGTCTTTGAGGATACGGCCTTTGGAAACGGCGATGACGAGGCCGTCAGGATCTGCACTCGGAACGTTCACGATAATCTAGCTCGGCACCCGTCGGATCCGCGCGCCCAGATTCGCGAGTTTTTCCTCGATCGTCTCGTACCCACGGTCGATGTGATAGATGCGATCGACTTCGGTTTCCCCTTCGGCGACGAGCCCCGCCAGTACGAGAGAAGCCGACGCGCGTAAATCCGTCGCCATGAGCGGCGCGCTCATCAGCTGGCGGACACCGGTGGTGATCGCCGTATTGCCCTCGAGTTTCACCTGCGCACCCATGCGCTGGAGTTCGAGGACGTGCATGAACCGGTTCTCGAACACTGCCTCGGTGATCGTTCCGGTACCCTCGGCAATGCAATTCAGGGCGGTGAACTGCGCTTGCATGTCGGTAGGAAAGCCGGGATAGGGCGAGGTGTGGATGTCGACGGCCTTGAGGCGTCGACCGTTCATGTTCAGTTCGATCCAGTCCGGGCCGGTTTCGATAGAAGCCCCGGCTTCGGTGAGTTTTGCGAGTACGGACTCGAGCAGCGCCGGTCGCGTGTCCTTCACCTTGATGCGGCCACCGGTCATTGCCGCGGCGACGAGATAAGTGCCGGTCTCGATACGATCCGGCAGGATCGGATAATTCGTGCCTCCGAGCGACTCGACACCTTCGATCCGGATCGTGTCCGTGCCAGCGCCTTCGATGATTGCGCCCATACTGATGAGACAATCGGCCAGGTCGACGACTTCCGGTTCGCGCGCAGCGTTGCGAATCACCGTGATCCCGTCCGCCATCGTCGCGGCCATCATCAGGTTTTCGGTCCCCGTGACGGTGACCATATCGAGCATCAGATCAACGCCTTTGAGGCGCTTCGCGCTTGCACGGATGTAACCGCCGTCGACGCTGAGTTCCGCGCCCATCGCCGCAAGACCCTGCAGATGCAGGTTCACCGGTCGCGAACCAATCGCGCAACCGCCCGGGAGGGAGACGTCGGCGCGTCCGAAACGGGTGAGCAAGGGTCCGAGTACGAGGATCGAGGCCCGCATCGTTTTCACGAGTTCGTAGGGCGCGAAGAATTCGGAAATCGTACTGCTGTCGACTTCGATGTTCATTTTTTCATCGACCGTCAACTGCAGGCCCATACCGCCAAGCAGTTCCATCGTGGTTGTGATGTCATGCAGGTGCGGCACGTTGCGGATGGTGACGGGCCCGTCGGCGAGCAGCGTGGCGGCGAGAATCGGCAGCGCGGCGTTCTTCGCGCCGGAGATCCGGATCTCGCCATCAAGCCGGGCGCCGCCCGTGATGAGTAATTTATCCACTGGGTTTGGGCGCCGTCAGGACGCCTGTTGTCCGCTTACCTTGGCCCACTGTTCCGGGGTATAGGTTTTGATGGACAAGGCATGAATCGCGCTTTCCATATTGTCGCCGAGCGCGGCATAGACAAGCTTGTGCTGTTTGATCATCGTCAGCCCGGCGAATTTGTCGCTCACTACGCGGGCATTGAAATGGCGTCCATCGCCATCGACGAGCGCTTCGGCGCCCTCGATACCGGATTCGATCATTGCCTTGATTTTCTCAGGGGTCATTACCTGCTCCTGTCACCGTTGTTGCTGCGGCGACGCGGTCGTCGTTCATTTGCCGGGGCATGCTAACCGGAATCGGACGCCAGCACACCGGACATGTTCGGTTGCTGGCGCGGGAACAGGCCCGACGGGTCTGCTCGGGTCTGGATAGGCCGGCAGGCCAGGCGGCCGCCGGCCGGTCACGAAAAACTTACTGGTTGATTTCTTTGTTCTTCTCACTGAGGCTGCTGATCAAGCCTTCGACGCCCCCTTCCTTGATGATCGACACGAACGACGCGCGGTAGGTTTTTACGAGGCTGACCCCATCGACCGCGACATCGAGTACTTTCCATTGTTCACTCGGCCGGTGCAGACGATAGCCGAGCACGATCGGCTCGCTGCCGGTCTGCCCGATGGACTGACGCACGAGCACGGTTTTGCCCTTTTGCGTGTCTTCGGCATCGGGGTAGCTGATTGTCTGATTAGAGAATTCGAGCAAGGCTGTAGCGTAGGTGCGTACGAGCAATTTGCGGAACTGTTCGATGAATTCCTTACGCGTTGCTTCAGATGCGTCTTTCCAATGCGAACCAAGCACCCACTGGGCCATGATCGGGAAATCGAAATGCGGGAATATCAATTCGGACACGAGGTTGTACATTTTCGCCGGATCGGCGCGCAGCGCCTCGCGGTCACTTTTGACCTCCATGAGAACCTGATCCGTGGTGGTCTTGATCACGTCTCTCGGCGCTTCCATCGCCATGGCACCGACGGCGGCGAAAGCCGTGATCAGCGTGACGAAAACAAATAAGCAGACCTTCTTCATACCCTGTCCTCAGCGACTAGTTGACCTTATCCGGCGCATGCCGGTTTCTGCGGCCGGCCGCGGCGCATAAAAAGCACCGCCCGTGGTGCCGGAACGTCGCTCCCGGCCCCGTCCGACGGGGCGCTAATCTAGCACAAACCACCGGATGTGTCCGCGCTTCAGCGGCGCTCGGCGACGATCTCCACCTTGTAACCGTCCGGGTCTTCGACGAACGCAATAACCGCGGTCCCGCCCTTCATCGGGCCCGCGTCGCGCACCACCTTGCCGCCGCGTTCACGAATGCGGTCGCACGCCGCGTAGACATCATCGACGCCGATGGCGATGTGTCCATACGCATCGCCGAGATCGTAACCTGAGACCTCCCAGTTATGCGTGAGTTCGAGCACCGTGGTTTCTGACTCGTCACCGTAGCCGACGAATGCCAGCGTGAATTTACCGGTGGGAAAATCGTGTTTGCGCAACAGTTTCATGCCGAGCACATCGCAATAGAATTTCAGCGAATCATCGAGATTCGTCACTCGCAGCATCGTGTGGAGCATTCTCATCGGTGGGTACCTCGCGATATTGGGCGGCGGCCGTCAATCCACCGCAATTTTCAGAGCTTGTGCTGCACGCCGCGCTTTCTCACGCGCGCTGTCCGTCGTCGTGCCATTCGCCAGCGTCACGGCCAGTCGCCGCTCGCCGTGGATTTCCGGTTTGCCGAACACCCGAACTTCCGTGCCGGCAAGCGACAACGCTTCGGCCAGCCCCTCGAAGCGGATATTCCTGCCATCGCCGACGCCGAGCACGGCAACCGACGCGGACGGTCCCCGGATCGCGATTTCCGGAATCGGCAAGCCGAGGATCGCGCGCACGTGCAGCGCGAACTCGGACAACTCCTGCGACATCATCGTCACCATGCCCGTATCGTGGGGCCGCGGTGAGACTTCGCTGAAATAGACGGCATCGCCCTTGACGAAAAATTCAACGCCGAAGATGCCGTAACCGCCGAGCGCCACGGTGATTTTCGCCGCAATCTCCTGTGCCGCGTTAAGGGCCGCAGCACTCATGGGCTGCGGTTGCCACGATTCACGGTAATCGCCGTCAAGCTGCAGATGTCCGATCGGGGCGCAAAAGCTCGTCCCGCCGGCATGCTGGACGGTCAGCAGCGTGATCTCGTAGTCGAAATCGACGAAACCCTCGACGATCACGGTGGCCGTCGTGCCGCGGCCGCCGGCGACGGCGTATGCCCAGGCGGCCGCGCCCTCCGCCGCGTCGCGCACGACGATCTGGCCTTTACCGGACGAACTCATGACCGGCTTGACGATGCACGGCACGCCGATCTCCGCGATCGCTTCGATACATGCGGTTTCGCTCGTGGCGAAGCGGTAAGCCGAGGTGGGCAGCGCGAGTTCCTCGGCCGCCAGCCGCCGAATACCCTCGCGATCCATCGTCAGGTGGGTCGCCCTGGCCGTTGGTACGACGTTGAAGCCGCGCGCTTCGAGCGCGAGCAGGCGATCGGTGGCAATGGCCTCGACTTCCGGCACGATCAAATCCGGATTCGTTGCCACGATCAGGCGCTCGAGGGCGTCGCCATCAAGCATATTGACGACGTGCGCATGGTGAGCCACCTGCATCGCTGGAGCGCCGGCATAACGGTCGACGGCGGTGACTTCGAGGCCGTAGCGCATCGCCTCAATGGCGACTTCCTTGCCGAGTTCGCCGGAGCCGAGGAGCATCAGACGCATCGCGCCATCTGTTCCGGGAGTTCCTATCGGTTTCGTCGGGATTGGCATGGGTCGGAGACTAATTCGTTTGAAAACCGAGCGCGCGCAGGCACGCCACAGTATCCGATTGCAGGCCGGCAGTTGCAATCCGGTAATGGGTGAATTCGCGACGTCCCGCCGCGTCGCGCCGCAGTTGATCGAATGCGCCCGCGCGTGCGGCCGGATCGAGTTCGAGCGTGGCGCGCAAGTGCGTCGTCGGTACGCGCGGATCGCAACACGCGAGCACCGCTGCGCGCACGCCGGCAAGCCTGTCGTCGGCATTCGTCGTATCGATCACAGTGTGTTCGGGTTCGCCCCGCATTGCCGGTTCCGTATCGCCAACCGAGGCGGCAAGCGCATCCACCAGCAGCGATGCCGCGCGCTCGCGCGCCTCGATCGTGTGACCCGCAATATGCGGCGTTGCGAGCGTCACCCGGCGCAGCAGTTCGGGTGCGATGGATGGCTCGCCGACCCAACAATCGAGCGCGATCGCACGCTCGCGCTGCTGCGCCCAGGCCAGTAGCGCACGCTCGTCCACTACCCCGCCGCGCGCCGCGTTGATTAACAGGGCGTCGTCGTTGATGGCGGCAAGTTCCGCGGCGCCGAGCAAGCCGCGTGTCGGGTGATCGCCGCCATCGGTGAGGGGTACGTGGACGGTGACGATGTCACTGGCAAGCGCAGCTTCGAGCGTTGCGCCAGCGACGGTCGAGCCGGCGGCCGCCAGCGGTGGATCATTGATCACACACGACATTCCAAGCGCGGCGAACAAGGCCGCAACCTGCTTGCCGACGTTGCCGTAGCCAATCACGCCGATGCTGAGCGCAGTCGCCGGGCGCTGTTGCAACACGCCTGCGGCGAGACAGCAGGCGAGCACGTATTCAGCAACGGCACGCGCGTTGCAGCCGGCGGCATCGAATACCTCAATGCCACGCTCTTGCAAATAAGAAAGATCGAGATGGTCGGTACCGGCAGTCGCGGTACCGACGATACGAACCGGCGTGCCGTCGAGCAACGCGGCATTCACCCGGCTTACGGAGCGAACGAGCAGCACGTCCGCGTGTTTGAGTTCGACCCGGCTCAGGGCGCGTCCGCTGAACAGCGTGACGTCGCCGAAGCGCGCAAAGACTTCCGCCGCGCCGCGGATTTCGCGATCAACGAACAGCCGCAAAACCGGACTCCGCCGAGACTATCCGCGGCTCGGCACGGCCGTCATCACGGTCGCGAGTCGGCCTCGGCCCCTTCTTTTTCGACCGGCATCAGATCCGCCTTCTCCACCCCGAGGGCGAGCGTTGTCGCGCTGGCGACGAAAATCGACGAGTAGGTGCCGATCACAACCCCAACGATCAACGCGGTGGCGAACGAATGGATCAATTCACCGCCGAGGAAGAACAACGCCATGAGGACGAGCAGGGTGGTCAACGACGTGATCAAGGTGCGCGAGAAAGTTTGATTCAGCGACGTATTGACCACTTCCAGCGGCTCGCGCTTGCGCAAGCGGCGGAAATTTTCGCGCACCCGATCGAAAACAACAATCGTATCGTTTAAGGAGTAACCGATAACGGCCAGGATCGCAGCCAATACAGGCAGATCGAAATCCGCGCCGGTCATGCTGAAAAAACCGACGACGATGATCACATCGTGCACGAGCGCCGCGATCGCGCCAGCGGCGAACTTCCAGGTAAACCGGATCATGATGTAGACGAGGATGCCGCCGAGCGCGTAGAGCATGGCCAACGCGCCGTCTTCCGCAAGTTCTTCACCCACCTGCGGTCCGACGAACTCGACCCGGCGCATTTCCGCTCCCGGCAGTAGTTCGAGTACCCGGTTGCTCAGGTCTGCGTCGTTCGCGTCCGTGCTTTGCGGCAAGCGCACGAGCACGTCGCGCGGCGAGCCGAACGCCTGGACGACGGCGTCCCCGTACTCGGAACTCGCAAGCGCGGTACGGATGGCGTCGAGATCGGCGTCTTGCTCATAACCGAGTTCGACGAGCGTACCGCCCGTGAAGTCGATCCCCAGGCTGAGACCGTTCACCGCGAGTTCGAATACCGCAGCGAACAACAACAGGCCGGAAAACGCGTAAGCAATTTTCCGCCATTTCATGAAATCTAACTTGTCTTGGGTCACGGCCATGGTTTTACCTTGCAAGCAGCTGCGGCAGCTAAATGGTGATTTTGTCGAGACGGCGATTGCCGTAGATCAGGTTTACGAGGCTTCGCGTGCCAATAATCGCGGTAAACATCGACGTGATAATCCCGAGCGACAGCGTGACCGCAAAACCCTTGATCGGTCCGGTGCCGAAATTGAACAGTACGATCGCCGCGATCAACGTCGTGATGTTCGCATCGGCGATCGTGGAAAGGGCCTTTTCGTAGCCAGCGCGGATACTTGCCTGCGGCGAATTTCCGTTCGCAAGCTCTTCTCGAATCCGTTGAAATATCAGAACGTTAGCATCAACCGCCATACCAACGGTAAGCACGATTCCCGCAATCCCCGGCAGCGTCAGGGTTGCCTGCAACATCGACAACAGGGCGACGATGAACACAAGGTTCAACGCCAGCGCAAGATCGGCGATGAGACCAAAGACCTTGTAGTACACCGCCATGAACACAAGGACGAGGGCAAGACCGATGACGACGGAATTCATGCCGCGGTCGATATTGTCCTGACCAAGACTCGGCCCGACGGTGCGCTCTTCGATGATTTCGATCGGCACGGCGAGTGCGCCGGCGCGCAACAACAGCGCCAGCGTGCGCGCTTCCTGGGTGGAATCGAGGCCCGTGATCTGGAAGCGCTTCGACAACTCATCGCGGATGGTCGCGATGCTGATCACTTCCTGCACCAGCCGCCCCTGCACCCGTTCGATATAAACCACGGCCATCGGCTTGCCGATTTGTTCGCGCGTGGCGCGCGAGAAAATCTTCGCTCCCTTGCCGTCGAGCGTGATGAACACGGCGGGAGAACCGGTTTGCTGTTCGATACCGGACGCCGCATCGACGATATATTCACCGGTGAGCATGACCCGCTTGTTCAGCAATACGGGCTCCCCGGAACGTTCGTAGTACAACTTCGAGCTGACCGGTACCCGCCCCTCTACCGCCGCGCCAACGTCACCATCGATATCGAGCATGCGAAATTCGAGCGTCGCGGTAGCGCCGAGCAGCTGTTTCGCCGTCGCCGTATCTTCGACCCCGGGCAGTTGCACGACGATCCGGCTGTCGCCCTGTTGCTGGATGACGGGTTCCGCAACCCCCAGTTCATTAACCCGGTTGCGTAATGTCGTGAGGTTTTGCTTCAGCGCATTCTTGCGCGCCTCGGCGAGATATTCTTCGGTTGCCCGCAGGCTCAGGCGAAATTCCGCACCCGTGCTGACATCCTCGATCGCGAGGTCCGGAAATTCGTCGTCGATAAACTCGCGCGCCTCGTCTTTCACTTCCGCGGCGAGAAACTGTGCCGAGATCCCGCCCGCCGGGTCGCGACCTATCGTGCGGTAACGGATCTTCTCCTCGCGCAGACTGCCGCGCAATTCCGAGATGAAGCGTTCGTCGCTTTGTTTCACGACCGCGTCGATATCCACCTGCATGAGGAAATGCACACCGCCGCGCAGATCGAGCCCCATGTACATCGGTTTCCCGCCCAGCTGCTGCAGCCATTTCGGCGTACGCGATGCGAGGTTCAGGGCCACGACGTATTGCTTCGCATCGATCGTCGTCTCGAGCACGGTGGAGGCCTTGCGGCGAATTTCATCACTGGCGAACCGCAGCAACAGCCGCTCATCGCCGATTTCCGCAGCCAGCGCCGGGGCGCCGGCGGCATCGAGCGCGGTGACCGCCTCGGTCATGAGCGCTTCGTCAACGGGGGCGGCGCGGCGCGCGGAAATCTGCAGCGACGGGTCCGTGCCGTACAGGTTCGGCGCCGCGTATATCGCCCCGATGCCGATGATCAGGGCGATCAGGACATAGCCCCAAACTGGATACTGGTTCATAGATTCTTCCGGATGGTCGCGGTCGGGCGAGGCCCGTTTAGGATTCTTTAATCGTGCCTTTCGGCATCACTGAAGCGATGGCGTGACGTTGGACCTTGACCTCAAACCCCTTCGCGACTTCGAGCGTGACGAAACTCTCGCCGACTTCAGTGATCTTGCCGAGAATACCGCCGGAGGTAACTGCCTCCTCGCCCTTGGTCAGGCCCTGGACCATTTTCGTGTGCTCTTTCTGCCGCTTCATTTGCGGCCGGATCATCAGGAACCACAGCACCACGATCGGGATCAGCATGATCAGGAAGCCGGAAATGCCCGGATCCTGCGCCGCCGGCGCACCTTGCGCCATCGCATCGGAAATTAGGAAATTCATGGGTAATCTCTTCGAAATCGCCGCGTATTATGACACAGGCAATCGGCGGATTTCTCAATCATCGGCGCGGATCCCGCGGACCCACATCTCACCGCCGCCGGCAAGCGCCTCAATCACGTCGCGAGCGACGACGGCTTGCGAGGTGCTGACGCGCGGTAAGCTCAGCATCGCCGCCAAACCGGGGAGTTCCCGCGCACCGCTGCAGCGCGGGCTGTCGGGCGCGGCAGCTTTTAAAGCGCCCGCTAGTCCGCCGGAAACGTATCGCGGAACGCCGCCCAGGTGCCGGCCACGATCGCCGCGCGCGCGCGGCGCATGAGATCGAGGTAGTAGGCGAGATTGTGGATCGTGTTGAGCCGCGAGCCGAGAATCTCGTTTGTCTTGTCGAGATGATGCAAATAGGCCCGGGAGTAGTTCGTGCAGGTATAGCAGCCGCAATTCGGGTCGAGCGGCGCAGTGGAATCGCGGTGCACCCCATTGCGGATCCGGATCGTACCCTGCGAGGTGAACAGGTGCCCGTTGCGGGCATTGCGGGTGGGCAGCACGCAATCGAACATATCCACGCCGCGATCGATCGATTCGATCAAATCGCGCGGTGTACCCACGCCCATGAGGTAGCGGGGTTTGTCCGCCGGCAGTTCCGCGGCGATTTCTTCGGCCACCCGGTACAGGTCCGCTTTCGGCTCACCCACCGAGAGCCCGCCGATCGCGTAGCCGTCGAACCCAATCGCGAGCAGGCCGGCGAGCGAGCGGCGGCGCAGATCCGCGAACATGCCGCCCTGGACGATGCCGAACAGGGCCGAAGGGTTCGTGCCGTGCGCTTCACGGCTGCGCGCGGCCCAGCGCAGCGACAACTCCATCGAACTCTCGGCCTCGGCGTGTGTTGCCGGAAATGGTGTGCACTCGTCGAAAATCATCACGATGTCGGATCCGAGCGCGGCTTGAACCTGCATCGAGATCTCCGGCGACAGGAAGATCCGATCGCCGTTGACCGGCGAGCGAAACGTCACCCCGTCCTCGCTGATCGTGCGCATGTCGCCGAGACTGAACACCTGGTAGCCGCCCGAGTCCGTCAGGATCGGTCGCTCCCAGTGCATGAAATCGTGCAGCGTGCCGTGTTGTTCGATAATCGCGGTGCCGGGGCGCAGCATCAGGTGATAGGTGTTGCCGAGCACGATTGTGGCGCCAAGCCCGACGAGTTCCTCCGGGGTCATCGCCTTCACGGTGCCGTAAGTGCCCACGGGCATGAATACCGGGGTGTCGATCGTGCCGCGAGCGAAAGTCATGCGGCCGGCGCGCGCCTTGCCGTCGCGCTGCATCAGTTCAAATTGCATCGGGGAATTGTAACGTTATGTCGTCGTGGACTCCGGGACGCGGCTAAGCCACATCGCGTCGCCGTAACTGAAGAAGCGGTAGCGTTCGTCGATGGCGTGCGCATAGGCCGCCAGAATCGTCTCGCGGCCGGCAAACGCGCTTACCAGCATGAGCAGCGTGGATCCCGGCAGATGGAAATTCGTCAGCAAGGCATCAACAACGCGAAAGCGATATCCAGGGTAGATGAAGATACCGGTTTCACCCGCCATCGCACGCACCTCACCGTCAGCCGCGGCGGACTCGAGCGCGCGCACGCTCGTCGTGCCGATTGCAATCACGCGGCCACCGGCAGCCCGCGTGCGCGCCACCGCCGCGGCGACCGTAGCCGGCACCTCGAAACGTTCACGGTGCATCGTGTGGTCTTCGATGCGCTGCGCGCGCACGGGCTGGAATGTGCCGGCGCCGACGTGCAAGGTAACGAATTCGATCGCCGCACCGCGAGCGGCAAGTGCCTGCATCAGCGTCTCGTCAAAATGCAAACCGGCCGTGGGCGCGGCAACGGCGCCCGCGTGGCGGCCGTACACCGTCTGATAGCGCGTGGCATCGAGCGCTTCGTCCGCGCGCGTGATGTATGGCGGCAAGGGAATGTGTCCGACATCACGCATGACGTCGTCGAAGCTGGCGGGTCCCTCCAGCCGCAGGCGATACAAGCCATCCTCGCGCGCCGTGACGATGAGCTCGATGCCGTCGTTCACCCGGATCCGGGCGCCGGCTTTCGGCGCCTTGCTGGCCTTGATGTGCGCAAGTGCCTCGCCGTCGGCAAGCACGCGTTCGATGAGCAGTTCCACGCGGCCGCCCGTATCCTTGTGTCCGAACAAACGCGCCGCGAGTACCTTCGTATCGTTGAACACGAGCAGATCGCCGGGTTCGATCAATTCCACGATGTTGGTGATGCGGCGATCCGCGAGCACGCCGCCCGCGCCACCAACCACAAGCAAGCGCGCGTCGCGTCGCTCGCGACTTGGCGTTTGCGCAATCAGCTCCGGGGGCAGGTCGTAGTGGAAGTCGTCAAGGTTCACCGCGCTATGTTAGCAAAGCGCGGCCTGTGCAATCGTGGCCGCAACGCCGACGTTACCCGGTAGTTTTTCCGCCGACCCTTATCTATACTGGCGCCCGGTTCGCGGGTCGCGGATCAGACACACTCAGGCCGGGATGGCGGAACTGGTAGACGCGCCAGACTCAAAATCTGGTATCCGAAAGGGTGTGCGAGTTCGATTCTCGCTCCCGGCACCATGTTTTTGGCGAATTCGTCGATCGGCCGAATCTCGCCAGCAATCACATAGCAATCACCCTGTCGCGAAAGAACTCACTGAACCGACCTAATATTAGCCACGTCGAAATGAACTTTTGAAAAGGTTTGCTTGATTCCCCTATCCGCAGGGAATAACACGAGGTTCCAGCCATTGGGGTTAACTGAGCTTGGGAACTTAACGCCGTCTAGTCCATCGACAAATGCATCACGACGGAATCTCAAAGCGAAAAATTCGGAGACGACTTGGGAAGGAAGGTAGTCGACGTGCTCTCTTCCGTCTTTTTGAATGGGCTCTCCGATCGCTCTGCGAAAACGCTCTAAAAAAAGCAATGCCTCTCGGTCCGCTCTCCGGGTACTATCAAAAAGTGAGGGAACGTCAGGTAGTTGAGTCAAATCGAGGATGCTAAGGTCTTGTGACACCTCGAACGTAGCGAGGGCAACCTCACCGAACGGCGTGCGAAGAACTTCGGCGATTGCCGTCACCTCGTCGCTTGCAAGGTACAGATAGCTAATTCCTGCGGGATTCATCCGCCCAGCTGGCGCGATGCCTGACGGCGGAGCACCCAAAGACTCCGCGTCGAGGTTCCAGTTATCCTCCGGTTCTCGGACCCTCGCTCGAAACAGCCTACTGGTTGCTTCCACGCGCTTTATTAAATCGAAATTTTCGGCGAGGCGACCTAACAATCTCAGTACATCTCTTGGCGCAATACCTTGGGGTTCAAGTTCATCAGATTGCTCGCTTTCAATAAAAAATCGGTTCGCATGTTTGATTTGGTTGCAAAAGTATTCCCATGACCCGGCGAACACTTCGTTGTCATGGAGCGACGCCCAGTGGCCATTTGCCGCCGGGACCCACCCGTCGATGACAAACGATTCAATAAGGTCGTCACGAAAATCGTCATGGCAATCTAGGTCAAGTGCCCAGAATAGCTCAGAGGTAGTGACCGGTTCGATCAAAAACCCGCCTTCAAACGGGACCCCAGCGGATGTTGGATCAGCGTAGTAGTACCGAACCGTCGAGCCGACCGCATCCAGGATGACATTTGCCGATGCTGCCAACGGCTCACCACGATGAGCACCACAGTAATCACACGTTTCGCTTTCGGCCGAATTGCGAACAAGAGCTTTCAAATACTCATCGCTAACACAATCCTCACAAACGACTGAGTCGAGAGTTGCCCATCCACGCTCCTCTGCTTCGAGCCACTCAGATTTCGCTAAGCCCACTGCCCCTCTCCTGAAGTATTTCTGCACAGTTGGGAAACCGCGCAGCTATTGACGCTAACTGAGGTAGCTCGGGAGTTGAGCCTTCCATTCACTCTTGAGCACCAGCGCTCCTTCAACCGTCGCACCATCGTTCATAACGAGTTCTAGCCCACAGGCAGGGACGCAGTCGTCCCAGAGGAAATGATTATTTTTGGAGAAAGAGCACTTCCCGCTTATACGCCGTATCCAAAATAATCCAACTGGCCTCCCTTCGTTTCGAGGACGGTTCCCCGGCTATTCACTTGCTGACGTTGAACCGCCAATATGATGTCGGGATAGGGTTTTGCCCTCTTCCGCCCCTGTATACCGTACTGCGTGCGAACGAAGTTGTGGACTAACGAAATACTCGATACGTCAAAGAAACATGGCGTCTCCTGGTCAGTCTATGAGCGAGAATTCATCGAATAAATGTAAAAGCGCAGCATCGAGTCAACGCTCTCAGCCGAGATGTTCAGCAATGGCTGCCTGTTGTGCAGCGAGCACAAGCCTCACAACTGTCATCGGCGCTTAGTTGCAGAAGACCTCTCGACAAAGCGGCCGCCGGCCATGGCTACAGCCCACCTTGTGTAGCGAAGCGGCAAACGATGAGACGCAATTAATGGCAGCACGCTTCGCGTATCGCGAAACTAACGAAGAAATTGGAATGTGTGCCCTACGTTATCACAGTAGGTATAAGGTACTTAATCTTCAACGCCCTACCATCCTCGCGACAGAAGCTCCTTCATGCTCATGCCGTTCAAGACAGAAGCGCAGGTTTCCCACTCAGCGTCTTCCACCTTGCTGTATTTGACGTCGAAAGGGTTTCTTGTCGCCGTGGTTCGGTCAATGAGCTGTTGGGCTGCTTGCTCGTCATGTAATGCCACTTGGACCCAAACGTCCTCGAGCGTGTCGGGGATCTGACCGAAAAGCTCATGGATAGCTTCGAGGCGATCAGCCAGCACCTGGTGGACACGGTCCTCGACAGAGTCGCGGTAACGGAGATTGGCGATCCAGATTTCGCTGCGCGCTTGCCCGATGCGTTGAATGCGGCCCTTCCGTTGCTCCAGCCGAGTCGGGTTCCATGGAAGGTCGATGTTAATTAGCGTTCCCAATCGCTGGAGGTTGAGACCCTCGGACGCGGCGTCTGTACCCAACAGGAGCCTTAGCTCGCCGGAGCGGACGCGTGCTTTTAGAATATTTCGGTCGCATCTCTGAAACTGGCCTTCGCGCCAGAAACCGGAGCGGTTGCTGCCGGCATACAGGCCGATGTCCGTACCAGCGAATTCCACTCGCTTGGCCAGCTCATTCCCAACCCAGCGGACGGTATCGTAATACTGTGAAAACAATATACAGCCCAGATCTAGCCAGCTACGCGTAACGCCCGGTTGGGTTCCAAGGAGGTAGCCGATCAGCGCCTCGAGTTTAGGATCGTTGTTGCCACCTTGCTTTAAGAGTTGAAGGCAACGATTCAGCGACGCAATCTCGGCGTCCGTGAAGTTCTTGAATTCGCTTACGCCCTGAGGAGGTCTTCCAACTTGGGGCGGCGTTTCTTCTTCGGCGTCATCCTCGTCTTCGTCGTCGGGAACGTCGGCTTCTTCGCCTAGGAGCTTGCTCACAGTACGTCGTCCAGCTTCCATGGAGCTGCCAAGGCGCCGCAAGAGCAGTGTCTTGAAAAACCCCGCCCCTCGAACCCGCTTCTGCAGGAGCTGGGAAAACTCTTCTGCCTCCTGATAGGCCTCACGGAGATAGCCTCCTAGAACAAGGGCGCCTTCGTCTTCCTCGCCGAACAACTTCACGGTGACCTTTGGAAGAAAATAGCTTCCGGTCGCCGGGTTGATCGTCGCCTCAAGGTACGCGCGCGTTCGACGTACGATGCAACGAAGCAAAGGGTTGAAACGGTCACCATAGTTTGGAAGCAGGCTATTCTGAAGTTGGACGCGTTGAATCGCTGGAGATAGGTCTTCTAGGCTCTCAGGATTGAACTGCCAGCGGTTATCCTCCGCTTCGAGGTTGTCGCGGATGCGCTTCAAGGCAGAATCCTCAAATCGAGACGGCAACGGATCGCGAACGTATTGCCAACCATCGCGCACGTCGTCGGTTGGTACCGCAACGGTGCCAGTGGCAATCTCTAGGCAATGGCTTGGACGATACCATGGGCTTGTGTGTGTCCAGCCACCGAGCACACCGTCGTTTCCGTGGGAAAGTACGTGCAAAAGATCCCATGCCTCGACGGGGTGGAGCTGCACCGGCGTCGCAGTCGCCAGCAACATGCTCTTGGTCTTCGGGCCGATTTCCCGGAGAAAGGCCATCAACTTGTTCGGCTCGGCCCTTTCGTCGATTTCATCGGCGCCGGCGTCCACCTTCGGCAGTTTCCGGCGGCGCGCGCGGTGTGCTTCGTCCACAATCACGCAGGTGTACTGGCGCCCCAGGAGCTGGTTGACTGCCTCCGACAGTCCGCGTACGACCAACCCTTGCGACACCAACCCTATCCGGCGCGGGCACTTCCCAAGTGATTTTGCACCCTCCGACGGATACTCCAGGTCGTTCTCGTCCACCCAGGCGCGGCCGTTCCACCGCGCCGACGGCAGCAGAAGCAGCTCCATCAATTCATCCTGCCACTGCTGAAGCAGTGGTTTGGGAGCGAGCACCAGAATCGGGCCTCCGTCAGGATCGTCAATCGCCATAAGCATCGCGGCCATCGCGAGTTGAACAGTTTTCCCCAGGCCAACCTGGTCGGCAAGGACGAGACGCGCTCCGCCAAGTCGATGCCGCTCCAGAGCCAACCGAGCGAAATACTTCTGGTGTGGCCAGAGTCCTTGTTCCTTGCGATAGACCGGCGTTTCGACCGCGGCAGCTGCGGCCGCAGCATCCGTATCGGCGGTTGCCTTCAGATCCTCCGGTCCGATGACGCGACGGGAAATAATGCGCCCAACATCTTGGGCGATGAACGGACAGCAAGCGAGATCGACGGCGCGGGCATCATTCCAAAGTGCTTCAAACTCCTCCTGCACCCAGGCAATGGTTTCTGGGTCGTCATCTTCCCAGAGCAGCTCGTAGTTGACCTTCCAGGCCGATGCGCTTTCGTTGACGCTGCCGAGGAAAGCGGTCGCAGTGCCATCTGCCCGGCGAACGACTCCTGCTTTGCCATGGATGAGACCAAAAGCGGAATCGGGTAGTACCCGAACCTCCATCTTCTTGCTCGTGAGGGCTTGGTAGAGAGCCTGATAACGCGGCATCGCGCTAGGCGGCGCGTCCTCTGGCAGGCCGGAACACCAACTCCGACGCAGCGCAGCCTGAGCGGCCGCAGCGGTCACAAGGTCCTGCGGGTCAAGGTCCGAATTGCAGATGATTCGAACCGGGCCCGTCACCGTGGTGATGGCTTCGCCCGCCACCTCGAACAAGCTTGAGCGGAAATAGCCAGCGATGCGATCGTACGAAACAGCACCTTTGAGGCGCTGGTTCAGCACCGCATAATCGAGCGGGTTTTGGCGACTGGAATGGCGTCGAATCATTAGGCGTGGTCGTTGCGCAGTCGACCAGCGAGAATCCGGGCCGCTGTAGAATCAGCTGTCCACTCCTCCATACCCTCGGCATTCCCGAGCGCGGCTAGCCATTCGAGCAAGCCGACGAAGCGCTCGCGTTGTCCCCAATAACCTTGGCCGAAGGTGTCGCGCAGATATTGCCGGCCCGGCTCCGGGCTATTGTCTGCCGTAGCGGTCTCTCGTATCGCGAAAAGCAGGTGACGAACCCGAGACACGGAAAAGGGATGAACGCCTCCACCAGCGGCACGACCCCGCCGCTCGGGCAGCACTGCACTATCCGCACCCGCCCCGGCAGGCGCTGCCAGGCCCGCAGTGCCAAAGCCACTGGGGGTCAACATGCGGGCGCCGTTGGCCTTGTCGCTCTTGAGCAGCGAGCGGATGTCGATGACGCCGAAGCCGCGGGCGAGTTCCTCATACATTCCTTTGCGGCGCTCGCCGCGGCTTTCAATGTCTAGCGCGCGGAGGTAGTAACGATCGACAAGCGAAAGGTCGCGCCAGTGATTGTCTAGACCACGGGGGATGAGGGTGTCGCAGGCAATCTCAATGGCGCGCTCGATGACGGCCTGGAAGTCGCTCTTTTCCTTCTTATTGCGGACGGCGAAGACCTCATGCTCGACGTCTCGGCCGTCGAGGGAGTCGTATTGCGTGAGCACCTTGAGGGCCGCGGCGTAGGCGGCGAGCTGGTAGTCGGCGTCATTGAAGTTCGGCTCGCCGTCCTCATCGAGCGCCTGCATCGAGGCAATCTGGCGGCGGACTTCATCCTCCACGAGCGGGTAGACTTCGTCCATGAAGCCAGGCTCAGGTGCGGTGCGCTTGCGCAAAACCATGCAGACAGTGCCGGTGACGTAGTTGCCCTTCTTGATGCCGACGGCCTCGGTCTCGGTGCTGATGGTCCAGGCAGCCGTGGCCTTGAGGCCAGCAGCCCAGAGGATCATACCGAGGCCGGCCCAGACGGCGGGGTCCTGGTGAGTGAACTGCACCATCTGCATCCCATTATCCGGCATGTGGCGGGCGAGGTTCTTGTAGATGTCGACCATAGATCGCCGGAAGTCTTCGCCGTCGCCGCGGACGGCCAGTTCGGCGCGGGCGTCGGGGGTCCACTCCGGGAAGGCCTTGATGAGCTGCTTGTCCTGCCAGGCGAGGAAAAAGTCGCCGAGTTCGTGGTAATTCACCGCGTCGGCGTAGGGCGGGTCGGTGACCCAGAGGTCGCAAGTAACGTCGATGTCTCGTGCATCCGAAAGTAGCACACGGCCACCGAACATGTTTCTCTGCGGCGGCAATGAAAGCTCAAACGCCGTTTCCAGAGTTTTAACGGGTCGCACAGAAAAATTGAACAGCGTATTGAGTGCCTGATTAGCAAAAGTCGCTTTGCCTCCGCCTATCCCACCCCCTTGGGATTGAAGCCATTGGCAAAGCCTTGAATTCCAATTTGCCAGACGACCTGCGGCAAGTATGCACCCCACCTGCGTCTGCTTCGAGGTGGCCGCCTTCGCGGAAATCTCCGCCAGAAGCCCGTGCGTGAGCAACTGACGCGGGGTGAAGAGGTGATGCCAATGGGTCCAGCCGCGTTCGCGGAAGAGCCGATCGGTTTCCGCGCCTTTTTCGGGAACCGGCTTCGACGGGATGAAGCCCTCGCGTTGCCAGCCGGCGAAGCGTTCGCGGAGCAGCTCGAGCGTCCTAGACTCGCGGGCAAGGTCCGCCGCCTCCGGCGCAGCGTACCGGCGGACCTGCTTTGGCTTGCCGTTCCTCTTCACCGTCTTGCCCCAGCGAATGCAGTAGAGTCGTTCCTGGAAGACATCGCTGGGGCGCGGAACGACGTCTTCATTGGTCCACCGGCGCAGGCCTTCCGCGCCGCGCAAGGACTCGACCGACCAGCTGCGTTCGGGATCGAATGGATCGATGACGCGGCTATTGGCGACTGTGGCGCCCTTACCGTCCTTGTAGGCTTTGAACTCCGAAGGGGAAACCACGCTGACTGTCGGTTGCAGGTGGTCGCCGCGCCGCGCCCGCACCCATTTACAGACAACCCGGAACTTCTCGGAGATCACCCAGCCCGGAGCGAGCGGGATGAAGTAGTCGCAGCCCTCGGGTTTGACCTCGACACAGTAGAGGAACGCATCGGCGCATTCGCCCTGGTCATTATGCTCAATGCCCCAGGCGGTCACCTGCCGGTTGGCGTCGGCGAGAGCCTGGGCTTGAACGCGCATGACCTCCTCCTGCACCTGCTTGCCACCGCCAAGTAGATTCAAACTTGCCCAAGTGAGCAGTCCGGCCGCGGGATTTAGATCGGAGCCGAAGGCCTCGCAGCCGATCCGCGCGGCCTCGAATGGGATGGAGCCTCCACCGCAGAAGGCATCGCCGACCCGCGGGGTGTGGCCAAAGGCGCGCTGGCCGAGTTGCTCGACGAGCTCCGGTAGAATGGCCGCGGCGGTGCCGAGGTGGGCATTGATTTCCTCCCACGCTTCCTCTGTCGGTCCCTCGATATTCTCCGGGCGCTCGCAGTGTCGGATGCGGTCCGCGTAGGGCATGGCATCGTATTCCTCCCGGTTAGGGACCGGGCGACGCCGCTGGCCATCGAGCGCCTTGCGCCCTTCGGCGTCGAGGCTTTCCCAGATGCGGGCGCAGACCTCCTCCCGTTCCTCGTCGGTTAGGCCGCGTTGGAAGCCGCGCGCGGTGAAGTATTCTTCCTGGATGCCCGGTGGAGCGGCGTCGATCCACGCTGCGACGGGGATGTCGCCCTTCTGGCGCTGCCACGCACCATCGTCGTCCATGGTGAGGATCTTGAGGAAGACTTCGCGGTCGCGCTTCGGGTCGTCGGACGCGGGCATGAGCATACCGAGTATCGAGGCGCGAACAAGGATGAGTGGCTTGCGGCCCCACCACTTACCGAGACCGGTAAGAGTCTGGCCAGAAACGGCTTTACGTTCCTTGTAGGACTCGGCGGAGAGTCGAGCAATGGGAAATTGGGTCTCGATAAATGCGGACATGAGGCTACTCAAAGGGCCAGCGTGAGTTGGGAGTGGCCGAGTAGCTCGCGACGCGCCTTCGGAGATAGTCCTTCTCCCTTGACAAAAGGGTTGTCGGCCAGCGCAGCACGTAGCGCCTTGCGCCAGCCAACTCCCTTCTGCATGGCCTGGCCAGTGGTGGCGACCGTCATGGTGTAAAGCCACCAGCGCTCCTCGGGTGCAAGCGCCTCCCAGTTGCGCAAGGCATTGGGGATATCGTCAGGCGAGGCTTCCTCGACGGCCCAACAGAGGATGCAGAGCTCTTTGCCCAGAGAGGGATGCACCGGCACGGGTTTAGCAGGGTTCTTATGGAATTTCTGGTTCGGCAGGCCATTGGCGCGGAGGCGCCGGTTGGCCTCTTCCCAGTACGCCGGGGCAAGTGCTAGCCAGCGCGCGCGGTCAATGACAACCCGCAGCGAGGGGTCACCCGGCGATGGCGCATCCACTGTGCGGTTGCCCGAATGATTGAGCTCCTCTCCTCGGTGCTCGGTAATGCAAATGATGTCGCTCGCGCCCTTTCCCTTGGGTATTTCTATAAGAAAGCCGTGTCTCGCTTCGTCAGGAAGAAATCCAAGGCCGATCACTTTTCGGGTTGATGATGAAGACGCACGCGGCATCGGCTTACTGAGTCACTTTGCTGAGGTTGAAAGGCTGGTTGGTCGCCTTCAGCCAGTCGAGAAGTGCTTGCCCAGTGGGGAATCCAAGAGAACCAATGACCATTCGCAGACTTCCGCCACTGACGATTTCTTGGAGTTTTTCCGCGACTGCCTTCAGCGCAACAGCGTCATACCCTCCTTCCAAGGCTCCAGAGAATTCAACGTTTTGCTGACCGTCACTGCTCTCGGCGGTGAGACCAATGTCGTAGGCGGTCATGCCGGCGACCTTTTCCATGCGCGGGATGAAATCCCACACCGCTCCCGAGTCATCGAGTTTAGTCTGTTGGTTCCAGCGGGCCGGAATCGCCGGATCTAGCGTGGACTCCTCTTTCCCTTTCTGCGGGATCGCAATACGAATTCTCTCGGAATTTAGATCGTATCCAGACGACACGGCCATCGCGCAAACGACACGACAGTTCTCCGGGACGCGAAACGGTCCGTCATAGGTCGCGAAACCGGCGCTGCTAGGCGAAGAGCCGTCCGTGGTGTAACGAATGACCACACCGCTAGCCTTCGGCAACGCCAGCAGCTCCACTTCGGAATGGTCACCTCGATTATGCAGTTGGTATTTGAGCCGAATCCTCGCAGTCCATTCCCTGACCGCGCTATCGCGAGCAAGATCATCTGGGTCGAAGGCGAGGAAGCGGTAACGCAACCCGGTCGCTTCAAATCGAGCCGGCGTCTGGACTGGACTGGACGCTCGGGTCGGATCGGAATCCCCAGTTTCATAGACGATCGCAGGTACGTGTAGCGGTTCGATCTTAAGAAACGTGTGACCGTCGCCGTCTTCCTGGACGGAGAGCTCCCGAATGGCAACCTCGGGTACTGGCGGTGGGAACGGTCCCCGCCGGACATGGTTGCCTTCTTCACGCCATAGACCGCGACGGACACAATCGGCTTTGAGGTCATCGAGGGCCGACGTCTTGTGGAGCGGCCAGTTAGTATTCACAGCTGCGGCACGTTTGAAGTCGGACCACAGCACGACTTTTGCGTCGCCCGAGCCGAAGAGCCGCGCCTCTGCACGAGCGCGGAAACTGTCATCGTCGATATTCGTCGTGAACTTCTGCGCGCCTTCGAGGGTTTTGCGAATCGTCGCCTCGCCGCTCTGATTGCCGGCGAATGCGAGGTCGGTGCCCGTGGCCCGCAGGGCGGAATTGATGGAGGGGTAAA
Organism: Gammaproteobacteria bacterium; assembly: GCA_965216305.1. Taxonomy (GTDB): domain Bacteria; phylum Pseudomonadota; class Gammaproteobacteria; genus UBA11873. Next base: position 4,688,458 of record OZ244144.1, read on the forward strand.
CGATATGATCGAACGCTTCCTTCAATGCGGCGGTGAACTGCAAGCCGACGCGATCTCGAAGCCCGTCCAGTGCTCGCCATTGCGGGTCATCCGAAGGCGTGTTTTCGGCCTTGAGCTCATCCTCGATGCTCTGCAGGGCGCGGGTCTGTCGCGCTGAGTCGAGCACTTTCTGAAACGTATCGCGCGAGCCCGTAAGGAAAAGGACGCGATTCTTGTATTGCTGCTGATCCCACCACGCCTGCCAGTCTGCCGAGATAGGTAACTGGTTCGCTTGTCCGCCTGGCCGAACGATTACCAACGTAGTTTTTTCCTGCTCGACGGCAACCTCATCGGGCGGCGGCAACACCTTGACGACCTGATAGCAGTCTCTTAGGGAGGCGGAAAAGTACTGCTCCAGATGCTCTCGGAGCATACGGTCGACGGTTTCCGAGTGGAGGGCGAGCGCGGTCGAGCGCAGCTTGGCGGCGAGATTCTGCTGATTCTTGAAGAACAGGCGGCCGTCGGCAGAGTTATGTAAGTACCAGGCTCTGGTCGCGAGCTTGTCTAGAACGTTGGTCTTGAACGTGGAGAGATCGCGACCCGGCCTCTGAAGACAGTCCACGAGTTGATATTCGCGGAGTCCGTGGATCGCTCCCGGTGTAGTTGAAAGCGAAGCAACAAGAATGAGGCGGGCGGCATCCGAGGCATCAGAATTGCCGTTCGTGAGGTCAATCTGTTCAACCTCGGCATCACCCCCGTGTGCAACGTCGTGGGCGATGGCCTCGCTGAGCGACGGATTTATCGTGCGGACTTCCGAGGCGATCTCATCGAGATTCAAGTCCAGGTCATACGGATGGATCAGATCCATGTTGGCGGCTTTTTCTGACTTCCAGAGGTCAGACACGACCATTTGCATAAGCCGAATCACGCCACGGGTTTGCTGGAAGCCTTCGTTCTCCTTGAACTTACCAACCAGCTCACGAAGGTCCGGGTGGAATGGATAGGAGTCGACGACGCGAGCATAGAGGGCTTCCGGCGAAGTCGTGGTCAGGTTCATCCGGTTCGCTTCTCGGAGCCCTTCGCGGTATGCAGCTGCCACGGTTTGGATCTCTGCTTCCGGAGCAACATGCTCGAAGAGGCGTTTGCGAAGAATGTGGTAGAGCTCGTCACCGTTCGGGTTCACCGGGGTTATGGGAACTGCGTAGCGTCTTGATTCTGAGGTGATGCCCTGGACGGCGCGATTGAACGCTGACTCGAGATTGGCCTGGCCGATGCTGAAATTCGTGCCGGCCAGATCGGATAGGATTAGGCAGACATTGTCCATGTCCGCGACTGCGACGAAAAGATTCGCGAGTGCAGTAGTCGTCACAACGCCCAGGTCGGCATTCCCGACAGGGACGGCGACCGCGTACTCCAAGTAAGGCGGAAGCTCGTCGAGGAAGAGAACGAGCGGATCACCGCCGAGAAGTTGCTTCCACGCCTCGGGCCCCGGCGCGCTAAGCAAAGGTGAGACGTAGCGGGCGAACTGCTCCGCCTTGCCGAGCTGCTCGGCAATCGAGCCCCAGATTCCGCCTGCTGCATCGGTGCTTCTGCCATTGAAGCCGACAACCCGACTGCGGCCCAGCTTTGGAGCGGGGTCTTGTTCGCCGAGTACGGTCTTTCGTAATGCGGGATCACGCGCGAGCAGTCCTAGCGCAATCATGCTGTGCGTCTTGCCGCCCCCCATTGCCTGTGACAGCAGGAAGACCGACGAGCCTGCACCCGTGCCTCCCAGATGACGGAATGCCCGGTCGACCAGCGTGAGCATCCCGTTCGTGAAGAAATTCTCCTCGAAAAATTCGCGGCCGTTGACCTGGCCTTTTAAAAACGTGTCGAGGCTTAGAACGGTGGCTCTTCTGTCGGAAGAAAAGACGGACGAGCGCGGCTTGCAGAGGGAGTGGATGCTCATGATTGGCCTATTCCTAGAGAGTTCTCATGTTCTGCCAAGCTGCAAACACTCAAGGGCCTGCAGCGTCTCCCCGAAGGATTGAAAGGGAGCATGGTCGCATTGAGGGTACGCTCGACGCCCAGATCACATGGAGACGGATTGCCGCTCAACTGTTTCATCCGAAGCCCCATCATCTTGTTCGAGTATTCACGTTTCAATCTCACCGTTTCCCATCTGCTTCTCGAATGCTTGCCTCACCAGACCCAGAATGTAGGGCAGTTCGTCCGGCTTGCTCAGGCCGACCTCCACGTCGCCATTGCCCCAACGACCCAGATTGGTGACATCCTTGGCCAGACCTTTCGGGTCGTGTAGCTCGTGAAACCGCATATTGAGCGACAGGCGGAGGCGACTTTTCTGGGGCACTATGTCTACGAAGTTAGTCTCGGCCTTGTAGGCAACATAGAGCTTCAGAAACTCCTCCGAGACGCACGGATCGAGCGCCAGGATCTCCTTACGGAAGATCTCGAATAGGTCGCGCATGGGCGAACCGATCGCGAGCTGCGGATGGTCGTCGATAGTGTAGCCCGCTACTTTTTCGCCGCGCGGATGGTACGACTCGAGTACTTCGGCTTGCAAAGATGGCGCCGCCCATACACCCGTGGCCACCGCGGCAAGGCGTTCCGCGCGGTTCTTGATAGCAGCTTCATCCCACTTGTCGAGGCCGCTCAGGCACTCATTGAGCCTTAGTGGGCTCTCCCGGAATCCCCATTTCATATCACGCTTTTCCGAAAAGGGTCTGTCGCTGTATTCGGCGTTGTAGCCAGTGAGCGTAAGATTCCCGAGCGTGTGTAACCAGGTCTCCTGAACGCGTTGCCACTCGGGTCCGAGTTCGTCCCGCCACTTCGCAGACAGATTCTCGTTTTGCGGAAGAATATGCTCGATGGTGTATTCGTCAACTGGAACGCGCTCCTTGCGGCCATGGTTTTCGAGTCGGCGCAGCCAGTAGCTTCGACGAGGAAAGTTGTAGAGATCACGCACGACAAACTCGCGCTTGAACTCCTCGTCGCCCGGGAATCGGCGATAGGAAGGGAGCGTCAGCAGGCGAGCCTGGACACTCTCAAGGTACCGGTCTTTCTGCAGCGCACGCCCGAAAGTGGCGAAAGTCTTGTTCAGCGAGTTTGTAGGGATTGCACACACCGCGCGGCGGAATACGTACGCCTCGACCAACCGGACGGCAGCCTCGAAGTCAGCGCCCTCGAGTATGCCGTTGGCAGAATCGTCGTAGAGCTCAAGCAAGAACGGATAGGCGACGTCCACCTTCAGCTCTCTCAGGTCACGAAAGGTCTCAGCGAGCTTCTTATCGGTTTCTTTGCCCAATGCCATCGCGCAGTAATAGCCCGCGAAGGCGTGAATATCCGCGACTAGCGCATCCACACCGGCAGCGGCCATGTCCGGCGTTCGCGCATGAGACTTGAACGCTTCGTATACCGCTCGAACGTTCGGTATTTCTCCCGTTTTAAGCGTGAGGTAGTGCCGCATGAAGCTGTCGAAATGTGAGCCGTACCCCTCCTGGCCAAAACCCACTTCCATCGGCCGCCAGTGATCTTCGTACAGCCGAGTCTGGTGAGCGGGCTCCAGCCCCATCAGAATGAAATTTCGGATCAGGTCGGCTTGACTTAACTCGCGACCCGTCGAATTCATGCTCTCAAAGATGAGCTGAGGATTGTCCTGGTCTCGACTGAGCGCGATGTCGATCACGACTAACTTCGCGAGGCCGTGGCAAAGCGCGGGAAGGTCGGAGCCGAGGTTCTTCACCTGCTCCTCGAAGAAGGCGAAATTCTCGGTGACGCGCAGGGATTGTTCAGCGGGTTGCGCCTTCTGCTGAACGAGGGCCAGCAAGCTCGCCTTGTCGGTCTGGGTGAGGAGCAGCTTGAATCCGCGTTCTCCCTCCTCCAAGGGATTCAGCAGGTAGTAACTGCGCAATTTCTTAGCCGAGAAGCCGTCAACGGGCTCGCTGTCCTCGAGTTGGCGCGCCAAGGCTTCGAGAATCAATGTGACCGTGGTCAGTCTCTGCTGGCCATCGATCACAAGGAGAGGTGACTGACTGGATACCTGATACAGGCCCTTCTCGATGTAGACAATGGAACCGACAAAATGGGCCGAGATGGCATCGTTGCCGCCGGTACGGACGATGTCATCCCAAAGCTGGCGGCATTCACGCTCGGTCCATGAATACGTGCGCTGATAGATCGGGATGACGAATTGTGGTGACTTCTTGAGGAAATCTAGAAATTTAGCTTCAGTAGCTTTCACTCTCCGGTACCACTTTTTTCTGATTATTTATACGCAAGGTACCCGCGTATGCGGTTTGCGGTAAAGCCACGAGAATGTCTGAACTTACGCTGTGCCTGCGATGTGATTACTCGTGTACGGAAAACCCCGCCCTCAGCCCGCCTCAAAAGCGTCGTCGTAGTGGCTCTTTCAGAAGGCAAAAAACGTGTACGGAATATATTTGATTTCCGTACATGCGGGAACTAATCTTCAAACTAGACTCAGTCACCGTAATCGGGAGCATCTCATGCCTCGGAAATCCGAACATAGCCGCACCGCCGCGCTCTACGCAAGGGTATCTACGGACGGGCAATCCACTGAGAACCAACTTCTTGAGCTACGAGCCGTGGCTGAGCGGATGGGATGGAAAGTCGTCGGCGAATTCGTCGACCGCGGCATAAGCGGTGCCAAGGGGCGCGAGAAGCGGCCTCAGTTCGACGCCCTGTGCAAAGGGACCGTCCGCCGCGAGTTCGATGTCATCATGGCGTGGTCGGTCGATCGACTCGGACGCTCGTTACAACATCTGGTGTCCTTTCTCGGCGAAGTGCAGGCAAAAGGAGTTGATCTTTATCTTCACCAACAAGGCATCGACACGACGACCCCGGCCGGCAAAGCCATGTTTCAGATGTGTGGGGTATTTTCCGAATTCGAGAGAAGTATGATTCAGGAGCGGGTTCGGGCCGGCCTGAAACGGGCTAAGGCTAACGGAAAGAAACTGGGGCGGCCCAAAATATCAACTGCAATGGAAGAACGGATCAAGACAATACGGGGGAGCGGTACTGGCATACGAGCAACGGCGCGCCTCGTTGGCGTCGGTGTATCTGTCGTGCAACGAGTCGACGCAGAAAGCTGAATTGCGAATAGTTACAAACAAGTACTCCAACCGCTGCTGCTGTCCCTAAACTTCACGAAGGTTAACGTTATGCGAGCACTGAGTGTCAGACAACCGTGGGGATGCGCGATTATCTGCGGCGGTAATATTATCGAGAATCGTCCGCGGTCTACGCACATACGGGGCACCATTGCGATACACGCGTCTGCGCAACCTCATCACTTCACAGATTTCCCGGCCAGATCAAAGAGACCGCCGCTAAGAGAGGAATCGGTTTTCAGCGCGATCATAGGCTTTGTCGATCTGGTCGACTGTGTCGAAGATCATCGATCGAAATGGTTCGAGGGGCCCTTCGGCTACGTACTGAAAATCCTCGATCGCTGCCAGCGCCAGTTCCCTGCAAAGGTACACTGGGTTTCTGGAAGGTCCCGCCGAACGTGATGCAAAAATGCCGTCGGCTAGCTAATTTTAGAATTCCAAAAGCTGGAACGTACCCGGAAGATTAGACGTGATTGCTCAGGATCGATTCCGTCACTAGCAAGTACACGGACGTTTTCTTACGGATTGCGATCGCAGGTTCGACCCGGCCACCCGATACACCACTACCAGATAGCAAACGGACTGAGATTATGAGTTGGACAGATAAGTACTGGGATCTGGTCGACCAGTTGTATTGGTCCCCACAATACCTGGGACTGAAGTCGATCCCACGGCGTCTCTGGACCGAAGATGAAGATCGAGTCTCGATCCCAAAAGCGATGACGAATTCCAACGGACCGCTTTACCGCAGGGTGCGCTCAGGAGAGGAATTCTGGAGCTACGTGCGTCGTCAGGAGGAAACGTTCAATCAGATTTTCGATCTCACGTTCGCAGTGCTGCCGGGCGACGTTGTAACGGAAATCTTCAGCAAACTCACTGGAACGGATCTCAGGCAGCCGTATGAATGCATTGGTCGCGAACTCAGAACGCGGCACTTCTGGCGCGAGCACGACAATATAACGACGCCAGATGGTTTTTTCGTCAACGAAGAGTCTATTCTCGCGGTTGAACTGAAATTCAATGCGAAAACATCCCTGGACCAGATCGCTAAGTACTTGCTGTTGTTCGTTGCCGAAGAAATGGTGCTAGGCCAGCGCAAGCGCCTCGACCTGCTGTACATTTTCAACTCGGACCCGGATTCAGCTTTCAAGAATCAGGTCGGCGTTAATCCGGGGCTGGTCGGCGAAATCCTTGTCGACGATCTGCTGACATCAGTTTCCAGCAAAACCGTAAAGGGATTTCTTCAGGAGAACGTATCCGCATTTCGTAACGTCCTCGGAAAAGTTAATGTCCGGTGTATTCACTGGCAGGATTTCGCTGCCGCTATGACTTCGTTTTCCGCGACTCTGCAAGACGGGCCCGGAGACCGAACATTAAAACGTCTGATTGACGGACTCGTTACAGAAATCCAGCGTCACCCGCTTTCCAACGCTTAATCGGTGTAATGGCGGCCCTGGCGTGTTGGCCCGATTGAAACGCGAATTGAGTCGGGTCCGCGGTCGCGATAATACTTTTACCGCGTCAGATAGCGCGCATCTCCAACGGACCAGGCGATAAACAGCGGTATCTCGCCCCGGCATTCCAGCTTCGGTACCGCATTGGGCATAGGTTCGACATCGTACAACTTGGCGAACTTCGCGAAATCATCGAACCACTCGTGAGTCAGGCTAAACGAGTGAACCAGCATCATCACGGCAGCATGAAAACGGCGCGCCTCGATCACCGCGGACGCGGTCCTGTGGAGAAGCTGATAACGGATGTCTGCGACATTGGCCGGACCTATACCGAGGGTATCGCACAGGTAGACAGGCGTTTTTGCCGACCAGCAGATGGATTTTCGATCCATTCGGATACCAAGGGGCCAAAAGGTTCTGAAACCTTTCCCTCGACCGCGATACTCACGAGACCAGAAGCCCCGCTCGCGAGCACGAATACATGGGTAAAGTGCCCCGCGCTGCGTGGCACCCTTTCACTTCCCCGCCTCGCCCATGTAGAGACGAATATTCTTGACCTCACAATCCAGAAACCAGCCATAAACACCGGGTTGTGGTTGCTGCGTATCGTTCGGGGTTTTGAAACGCGCCATCTAAGCACTCCCGAAAGCTAATGCGTGCATATTGCGAACGAATCGCATCGGGGCTCCGGTTTGACTGACAAATCCCCGACCGTAATCATTCGAGGATGCAGGCATCCAGGCGGAGGCCATCCGAGCTTGCCCAGTTTTCGTCAAGTTCACCACTTAGAAATGCGGCGAAAGCCTCTCCTAATGCTCGGGGCGTCTTTACCATCGCGCCAGTTGTTGCCTGCGGAGCGAGCAATAACGCATCGTCTATGCCCGCCTTCTTCCACGGGACTTGGTGTACTAATTTTCCGTAACCTGTGCTTCGCGCCATAAACGCGCGCACCGAAGTTAAATTATTTTGCGCGCAGTACGCTATAAGCACATCCTCCAGGAGTCCGCGTGGCCACCACGAAGTCTTGAATACCGCCTCGTAGATTCCGATTGGTTCTTCCATTAAGACGAGTCCGTATCCGCCGCTCACAATCAGGACATGCAAGCCTTTTTCAACCGCGCTTCGTAGGGAGCGCGATGCTGCTTGATACAGTGTGCCGTTGTATCGCTGCCACGCCTGCACCAGCGATGTTTCATCGAGGCGGGAACGCTGCGAATTCTCTCTTCTCGCTGCCGCCAGCTCGGCCGCGAGTTTTTCGGGAAGACCATCAATCACGCGTGGCCCCTCAGCCTCAAATCTACGAGAGGAGTTTTTACGCCCGGAACAAGGAATCAACAGTAGAGTCCTCCGCAAATCATCAGACCGCGGGGACATGACAGCCGATGTTCTTTGCGCCTTTCGCGCAGGCTTGGTCTGGATGTCGAACTTTCCGTCATCGGTAGTAGGGGCCGGGAAAGCCTCGGTTCGTCCAGGATGTTTGATAAGTTTTTCCAGAACGTCCAGGAAACGCGGATCGTACTGTTCGTCGACATGATTCGAGTTCCATAGGCCTGATTCGCGAACCTTCTCTCGGTTACACGACCGACCCAGCCAGTCTGCTGACGCAGGATCAACTTCATTTCGTCGGAAATTACTCAGAAGAGCAATAGAGTTACGTTCGATATACCCTCGCAGGCTGTCTCGGCCGGGTGCATCATCAATGGCGAGCGACAGAAATGGCATTCGCCTAATCACCTCACTTACGGCTTGCTCAAGTCCGCGCTCATTGTCTTTAACAGCCGCTGGTGCCGACCCTCCCACGCCCCAGGAAGGGACATCAAGATCGGACTTGCGCGTCTTAAGCGCTACACCCACAATCAAGCGGAAAATCGACCCACGGTGGTTCCCGCCGCCGGTATCACCACTACCTCGATGCTGCGATAGCCGCTTCCAAAGCGTTGTTTTTGATGTTTCTTTGAGGGCGTGCGTGCCAACGCGAACAACTCGTTCGCCATCGCCTGTATCGGACCGCAGCTCGGTTCGTTCGAAGAAGAAGTAGATTCCCCGCGTTGGCCAATCCATCCTTCCGTGGCAATCCGATAGATAACGGTATCCGCGTGACCGAGATTTCAACTCGCCTAACAACAAATAAAAGCGTTTCAAATCATTCTCGCGAGATAGGTGGGGATCGCGGAATGTTTTCTGCGTTAGAACCAACTGCGACCCTTGCATATTCGGGCGATTCAATTGCTCCGGCGACTTGCGCGTTCCGGTTGGCTCGAATTTCAGAAATTGCGGATCATCAGAATTCGTGAATTCGACAGCCTGTTCGGACAATTTGGGATGGGCGCGCCAACCGGTCGTAACGAGGACATTGCCGACGTTATTTCCTCGGGACCAAAACGCTGGGTACCGATGTGCACTGTCGGGCAATCGGCGACCAAGAATTGACTCGATTTCTGCAAAAGTGAGCGTGTGATGCGAATTCGCATTTTTCGTTAACCAATCGCCGAGCTTTTCATAGATAGACATTGCCTGAATACTACACTTGAAACGAAAAACGCGATGCTGCGCCGCATCGAACAGGCACAACTTGAAAGCCTTGACTGGAAAATCGAATCGAGTAAAAAAAATCTTGGAGGAAAAGGTATGGCAGATACTCCTTTTGGTGATTTCGAATACCTTTTGAGCGCGGGACGAGTTGGGCCTAGTCGTTCAGCGAACGGCACGACGCTATCCGTCGCAATCACGGACGTAGAATTCAGTGCCTTTTCGTCTGCTGAGCGACCAGGCGGCGTTGTAAATTCTGGCGCTGAATTCTCTCTACTCGGGCACCGTGACCAACGAAACAATAGAGATCGACCTTTTTCTTGAAGACCCGGCGTTTCGTTGCCTAACCCGGCATTTTCCTACTCGCGGTTGAGTCGTCGCACGACAGCTTCGGCGATGCGTTCGACTTCCGATTCTTGATCACTTCGTCCCGGCTCTAACCTGAGAATGATTTCTCGCTGATCGCGCTCATTTACGTATCCGTAGCTGTCGAACGTGGTCAAAACAGCTTCGTGTCCGAGGTTCTGACTCCATGCCTTGAATTCCTGGGGCGTCTGACAGACCTTCGAACCGAAATTAACCAAAGTTCTTCGAATACTGTGCGGGTGAAAATACGGTAGACCGGCGACTTCGAAAGCTTCGCGGAAGATTTTTCGAATAGGGGACGTGTTCTTCCAATGTTCACGGCCAATTCCAGCAGCCTCAAAGCGCTGTTCTTCATTCACAACAATATTTGTCGTCGGGAATATTGGATCTTCGTCCCCGTACAGCTTCTCACGTCGGAGGTACGCCAGCCAAAGCTGCAAAACCTCAAACACCTCGTCACCTACCGGGAAGAAGTACGTCGGGAAACTCTTGCGGAATTTCGTCTTAACCTCGCGGGCATCCTGGTAAAACAGCCGCCGGTCCATGTCGATGTGTTTCAGCTTAGCTGACGCGATTGCGCTGTCACGCGCGCCCGTCAGCAACGCAAATGCCATAACGGCCCGGTTTCGATTCTCGATTTCTGAATTTTTCGGCATTCCGGCGAGCGTGGATTTGACTTGCTCAAGCGTCGGGTACGGTCGTTCCCGACGGGCCGTCGCGATCCTCGCATCGTTGTCCGACAGGTTGAAATATTCCGCATCCGTATACTGAATGCGCGACTTATAACCGGGCTGCATGGCGAGCCATTCGAAAAATCGCTTCAAGTGAGCGAGCGTCGCGTGCATCGTCGACTTGCTCAACTTCCCGCTAGTTGAACAGCTTTGCACCTCAGCGAGGTGCCGCTTGAATGAAATTGCCTGTTCGCGGTGAAAACGCTTGAAATCGCGGAAATCGGTGTGCTCCTCGAACCTCGCGAATGCCTTTGCTACACCGTCGATCGTTGCCTCGCTTTTCCGCTTGGCTTCCTTCAGGAAACACAGATACTGCCGCTTAACCCGTTCGTTACTTGCGTTGTGTTTTTTCATCCGTTTATCACCCTTGTTGAAGGCACTGTTTAGGGAGAGCTAGTCGTTCGTACATATACGTGGCGGGCTTTTCGCGGAGCGAACCTGAATTCCGCCCCAGACCTCGTCTAACTTGGCGACATTCACGCGTCGATACATCTTCGCTTTGCAATGGCCGCAATTAGCGATCAGGTTCCCGTTACGCTCATTGGTCGGCTCGTATATCGCCGCATCTCCGATTGGTCGACGGGGTTCGCGACATCGAAGGCAATACAAATAACCATCCGGGCAACGCCGTTTGCTTTTCTTCCGTTTGGTATCGATGAAGTTGGCGAGATCGCGACCGAGGATCAACGCTGGCCGCTTATCGTCGATGACGGGCAACCCCCGTTTGATCCACTGCCTGACGGTATTGCGATGAACTCCGTACAGACTCGCGACTTCCTCAACGGTGTAGTTGCGATGGATCTTGGCGAGACGGGGATTCAATTTGCGGGAGCCCATGACGGTCGGCCCCCGCTACTCGCCTTCCGAAGTGGACGACCGCTTGCGCGATTCCATCCAGGAATCGAGGTCCCGCGAGTCGTAAACGACACGCCGCCCGAGCTTCATGAACCGGGGCCCGCCGCCGTAAACACGCAACTTTGCGAGTGTTTGACGGCCGAGGCCGGTATAGACGGCTGCGTCGTCAGTCGAGAGCCGACTACCGTTGGTTGTGTCGCTGGTCATCTCCAGATCGCTCCATAGTTCGCCGCACAACTTGCGGCATAAAGCGAAATCTGGGGGAGTTCAGTCCACCTAAATAGGCGTCACGATTTAACTGGCGTATCGATACGCCCTCATGATTTCCGTCCCGGTTTCGACCATTCGGAATTTCCGGTGTTTGAAATCGCCTGTTTCCAGGCGGTGCCGAACGATCGTTGCGAAAGTCCTGGAAATTTTTGCTGGGCTTCAGCGAGGTAATCCGGTTTGGGTTTCTCAGATGAACCGCCGCCGTCCATAAGCTGCTCAAGCCATTCCCGGCATTTAACTTCTGCCGAAATCAGTCCTGAGTGCGAGACAGTATCCGTACCGGCAGGTTCGCTCATACTGGCGCCGTTGTCAGGTGGTTCTACGCCGAATTCGGCCTGTAACTGTTCGGCGTCGGTAACGGAAAAAAGGCAGTCTTCCAGTCCGGGTTCGCTGTCGTCGCTGGGCATTCCGGTGAGCGGATGCGCCGCCGCAAGCTCGCCGCTGATCATTCGAGACCGAATCAGGCTCAGCGCCTCGGCGCGGGACATCGAGGTACTCCATCTGTTGATCAATTCCTCATGTGTCAGCCACCGTTCATAGGGTTCAAATAGCTCCAGTTGCTCGCCGGAGAAGCTGGTATCAACGAGACGGCTGACATAATCGTAGTCTTCTCCCGGCATCCATTCGAAATAGAAGCGGGGCGAATCCAGCTCCTGACCTCGCCACGCGATCAACTGGCCCATGAAGACCCACATCGCGATTTCCTGAGGACCCGCCTGAAGTCGCTCTCGAAGTAACGCTTTCGCGCGCAAATAGTGAACACGGGGCGTCGCAACGTACCGGTTCTCAAGAAACGCAGCGTGGACAGTCTCCGGAATAGAAATTTTATCAACGGCCCAATCCAACCAGCGAACGGGCGTATCAATCCACTGAGCCTGGCCATCGACGCGTACTCGCTCACCTACCGTTCCGCTTTGAAGCGCCCGGTTCAAATAGGCCGTTGCCTGCGGAAAATGTTTCTCCAGCACGTGATTCCCTAACCACGTCTCCTCCGGGACCTTGCCGTGCAGAATCGGCAGCGCCTCACCGGCCGTCCAAGAGTCGTGTTTTAACCACGCGCGAAGGTCTTCGGCTTCAATATCCGGCGGCGTATCGGTGGGGTTATAATCTTTTATTTCAGGCCAGTTGGATAAAATACTCGACCGACGGAACCTCAATTTCTCCCAGCGTGGTTCCCAAATTCCGCTCGGATTTTTTTCCATCGCCTGATCGGGTTCGAACTTGAAATCAAGATCCGCCCAATCGAGCGGGTCGATTGTTGCCCGCACATGCGTAGCGACTCGAACCCCTGAAGCTTCAATTTCTCCTTCCTGAAGGGCGAACTTGATTTGGTTCAGCACATCTCCCCATTGAGCCTTCTCGTACGCGTGGTGCTGCGTCAACGCCGCAGCTACATGATTCGCCGAGGGTTCATCGCCGCGCGTATCAGAATGCTGATTGACTAATTCCCGGTCGCCCAGATAAACCCATGCAGCTAGCTGGGCCAAATTCCAGTGGACTTGGTCGAATGCGTTTACCGGGCCTTTCAACGCTTCTTCCCGGCCGACTTTCTCGGTTTTTTCAACGTCACCACGCGGGCGGCGTGGTTGCCTTCCAGCGCATTAGCAATCCTGGCACCGACAGAATCCGCCGTCGCCCGAATCGGGTCGGCTGAGCGTTCTACATAGCGGCCGCTCATCGCGAGCGAGCGATGCCCAAGAAAATCCCGGACATGGAAGGCGTTAAAACCCGCCTGCGCGGCATAGGTGCCTGCAGTGTGCCGGAGATCGTGCGGGCGGATATTGGGTATTGCTGACTCGTCTCTTACTCTCGCCCAGTAATGATGGAACGCGTGTCGGGACATCGGCATCTCGTGTTTGACGGCCGGAAACACCCAGCCGTCGGTCCTGTCGAATTTCTTGAGAATCTTCTGCGCCGCGCCAGCGAGCGGCACGACTCGCGGCCCCGTTTTCGCGTCCGCGAGCCGGACGACCGATAAATCGCTATCTACATCCTCCCAGCGGAGATTAAGAACCTCGCTCATACGGCAGCCCGTAATAGACAGCAATTTGAGCGCCCCCGAGAACGTTTCGGGCACCTCGCCGCGTTTCTCGCATCGGGCCAGGGCTTTTCCCAGCTCAGCAAGCTCCTCCTCCGTCAAAAAACGCTCACGCTTTTTCTCGGGAAATCGCTTCAACCCGCGACACGGATTGTTCGGAATCAGCTCCCACTCGTCTGCGGCGAGAGACATCATCTTCGACAGGTACGCGAGGGCCCGGTTCGCCTCATACGGGGAATCTCGCATCTCCTGGTGCCATTCTTTGGCTTTGGCCCGCGTCAACGCCTGGATCTTGAGCTTGCCAAGGTTCGGGCGGATGCGCTTCTCCACGATCCGCTCGGCTTCTGCTTGGGTGCTGGGTTTGTTGTGCCGGGCGACGTGTTCCTTCAGGTAACGGTCCGCGACATCGGATACCGTGCCCTGCCTGCGCAGCTTGGCACGCGTTTCCGCGACATCTTCCATCAGGGCGGCTTTTCCGAGGACCTTGCGGGCTTCGGTACGCGCTTCGGCGGGGGTCAATTTGCCGTGCTCGCCAAGCGTCACGCGGCGGGTGGGGCTCTTGCGGCCACCAATTCGATACTGGGCGAGGTAGACGATCCGCCCCGCTGGCGTCACCTTTGCGCCAAAACCACGCAGATCCTCGTCCCAGAGGAATTCGTCCTTTTCCCCTGGCCGGAGCTTATTGACGCTGCTTTTCGATATTTTCCCGGTCGCCACTGGCGTTTCCTCGGCGAAGAAATGGGCGGCAACGAGCCTGCCTAGCAATCACATAGCAATCACGTTGCACGGAATATCGAAGAATCTAGAGGAATCTCAGGAAAAAGCAAACGGGCGTATCTGAATAATTTCAGTAATTTAGATATTTCGGGAAATCTTCAGGAATCCCGAACTATCAGACTCAAAATCTGGTATCCGAAAGGGTGTGCGAGTTCGATTCTCGCTCCCGGCACCATCGCATCAAAACATTTCACGCACCCGTGCCTCAACGGCGCGGCTCGCCGCCGCGCACTCCGGTACCGCGTCGAGCAGGCGGATTTTTGCCCAGTACGATAAATCCTTGCCCTCGATCGTTGCCGTAACCATATTATTGAGCGGCTGGCAGCGCTCCGCCATGCGCTCTTCAGCACGGATCAGGGCCGGGTCTGCTGCCGCGGATTCGTCACCGAAGCTCGTCTGGATAATCAGTTCGTTGACCACGCGATTGTGGTAGCGGAACGTTTGTTCGGCGTAATCGGCGAACTCTTCGCGACTCATGCGCACGGGCTCGCCATCGACGTCGCGCGTCGTGACGCCGACGCAGGCGCCAAGTACGAGCGGCAGCGCAAAGATCGCGAAGCGGCGTCCGCGTCTTAACGGCAGCGGCACGGATCGCATCGCTGGAGGCATGCGTGCCGGCATTCACACGCCCTTCCCGGCGAAACTGTCGCGAACAATCCGCGACGCACGCTCGCGTACGGCAGCCAGCGCCTGCGCCGCGTGCAGTTGCCCGCGCGCGCGCACGAGATTGTGTTCGCAAAGGCTGTCGAAGCGCGCCGGATCCCAGGCGAAGTAATTTTCCTCGAGCGCGTCGGTACAGAAACGCGCCGCGAGTTCGATGTATATCGCCTCGATCCCGGGCACGATGCCGCGCACTTCCTCCGCGTCGATAAAGTCGGCGGCGGTGTCCGCGTAGCCTGCAAGTGCCGCTTGCAGCAAGGGCAAGGAGAACGTCGTTGCAACGGTGTCTTCACCGGCCGGATTACACCAGGAACGCAAGGCGTCGCCGAGTTCGAACACGAGTGGCATGAGTCCGATCGTGTCGAGGTCGACGAGACACAGTGCGTGCCCGTCGCGGTTGAACAGGAAGTTGGAGATTTTCGGATCCCCGTGGACAACCCTGAGGCGGGTAGCGGGCACGTCCGGCGCGTTCGCGGCCGCTTCGAACAGGGCGCTCGCGAGCGCTTCGATGCGCGTGAACTCGCGGTGCCCGCGGTGCTGTTCGAGCGCATGGCGCAAGCCCTGCAAGCGTCGTTCGAGGCCGTGCACGGTGGACTCACGCACGTCCGGCAGCGAATCCGCACCATCCAGGGCTGCGTGGAACCGGCCGAGCATCGCGCCGGCTTCGGCAGCGAGCTCGGTACCGCTGAGTGTGTCGTGCGTCATCCCTTCAATATAGGTGAGTAATCGCCACGTCGCCTGTTCCCGGTTGACCGTGAGTTCCCCGTTGCGAGCGGGAACAACACGGGGGCAAAGCAGGCCCGCGCGCGCGAGGCGGTCGGCGACCGCGTTGATGCGCGGGTTGATTTCATCCCCGAAGATCGGATGCAGGCGCTGCAATACGGCGGTGGCGCCGGCCGGATCGCGCACGATCCACGTTGCGTTGATCAGGCCGTGTCCGGCGCGCTCGGCGTCGTGCAGCGTAAAGCCGTAATCAGCCAGCACCAAGGCCAGCAGGCTGTCATCAACGGCGGTCATGCAGCCTCGCCCGCGCCGTTGCGTTTAGCCGCCGCGCCGGCGATAGCAACCGTGCCGCAGGACGTTGGCGCAAAGCGGTGACAAACGCGTACTCTGTGGTGCATGGATCCATCCCGGTGTTGTCGCGCACTCGCCACGGCAGGTTTTCGCCGCCACGTGGCGGCCGTCAGCATCCTTGTCCTTATCCTCGTCGCCATCGGCGGTTGCGCAGGCGCGCGGTGGCGCGGAACGGTCCCCCCCGACTCGCGCCCCGCATGCGCTTCGCTGTTCGCCCGTGACGATGCCCGCATTTTACACGCCGGCGTTCGGGACGCGCAGTATCGCGCGATCCCGGGACACCCGGGCCTGCGCATCGATCGCTTTCATGCCGCGTTCGTGCCGCAGCCAGACGAACCGGCGGCGCGCGAGACCTGGCTACGACAACTCGCCGGCTTCGACACCGCCAGTCGTCGCATCGAACACAGAAATCTCGCCCCGGACGCGCGGCCGGATGCGGACGAAACCGCGGCACTGGCCGAATGCGCGCAGCGCACGACCGCAAACCTGCTCGCCGACGACAACGCGTTCGCGGCGTTGCTTGCGCGGATTAAGGTGGACGATAACTATTCCCTCTGGCGACGCGCACTCGGTCTGTATCCACTGGCCGCGCCGTTTGCGCTCCGGGGCGTAGCGCGTCTGCAGGCACGCGAGCGCCGTTACTTCGCCGCATCCGCTTTCGCTAACCCGGCCAGCGTCACCAGCATCGCTTACGGTTACGCGGATCCGGAACGCAGTGACCAGGTCGCCGCACTGATCGCACGGGCATCGCGCGACGCACTCGGCGTACCGGTACTCGACGCTACGGCGCTCGCGCGTTTGTTCGCCGCATACAGCCCGGTATTCATGCTGCACGCCGACGGCGAGGACGATCGGATCGGGCGGATAGGCGCGAGTGGTGTAAGCGTTCATGTCGATACCGCGGACCCCGCGGTTTACACCTATGTCAGCCACACGAGATTCGCGGGCACGGTTCTCGTCCAACTGAATTACGTTGTCTGGTTTCCCGCCCGCGCGCCACGATCGCGCTTCGATATCTACGCCGGCCTGCTCGACGGGATCACGTGGCGCGTGACGCTCGACAACGACGGCAGCGTGCTGCTCGCCGATACGATGCACAATTGCGGGTGCTATTACATGGCGTTCCCCGGTCCCGCGATCAAACCACGGGCGGAGGTCGGGGAATTCGCGGAACCGCTGTGGATTCCACAGGCCTTGCCGCAGGCAGACGGCGGTCGATACCTGGTTCAACTGTCCGGCGGCGAGCATTATGTGCGTGGTGTGCGGGCATTGACCGGTTCCACGACAGTAACGCCCTTGCGCGAGCTGCCTTACGTGGCGTTGAAGAATCTCCCGCTCGGAGACGACACCTCACGCAATCTGTTCGGCCCCGACGGGCTCATCGACGAGAGCGCACGGGGCGAGCGATTCGTGTTGTGGCCGCTGGGCATTCGCTCCGCCGGCGCGATGCGCGAGGCCGGGCATCACGCCATCGCGTTCGTCGGCAGACGTCACTTCGACGATCCGGATTTGTTCGATCGCTACTTCGTGCGCGTTGCACCGCCGTGAGCTTCTTCCGCTCCGATCCAGCGACCGCCGCGTTTTTCCAGTGCGATCAATTCATCGAGATTCATCACGCCTTCGCGCGGCGCGCGGCGCACTGGCGGCGACTGATCGGAGTGATCCGCGCTCGCCTCGCGTTGCGCTATCGCGGCTTCGTGTTCGAGCTGGCGGTCGAGTAAATGCAGGCGTTCGCGCAGGCGACGATGTTGGTACACGATCGAATTCGGATCGTAGCCGGGCCGTAACGTGCGGTCCGCCCGATAGCCGCGTGCCGGAACCGTGCTCACATGTTTGTGCCCGTTCGCGCCGCGCCAGACGTGAAACTCGGCGACGGCATTCCCGCACGTCAATCCGCACACCGCAAGTACGAGGAACGCCGCGCGGCAGTGCCGTTGCTGTGACGGCGGCAACGGGGTTGCTCCGTTGCGCCGGCTTGTCACGCCCTGGTGCTCGCGAAGGCGAAGAACGTCTGTGAAGGAGCGCATGAGCGACAACAACCGCGCGTCCTTCCCCTCGAGCTTCGCATTCATCACCCGTCTCCTGTCCGCCGCCAGAGCTAGAGTTTCACCGCCTCGATCTCCAGTGCCTCGAGTTCCGCCCGGTGCCCCGCATCGGTTACCGCACCGGTCGCCGCGGTGCGCGGATCGAGATAGCGGGCGGCAACCTCGCGCACCTGATCAATTGTCGTCCCGAGTACGGCTTCCCTGAAGGCTTTGCGAAAAGCCGGGGTCCGCAGATCAAGCTCATCGAAAAACGCGCGCAGCGCCGTACCCGCCGGCGATCGTGGATTATCGAGGTTACGGATAACGCCGAGTATGGATTCCTCCAGGCGCTGGTCGTCACCGTTCTCGTACAACCAGGGCAGCGCGCGATCGAAGTCCGCCAGCGTTCCCGCGAGCCGCGGGTCGCGGTAGGAGAAGAACCGGAATGTCATGCTGTCGGCGTCGTATTGGGCGCCGCCGCCATAGGCGCCGCCGCGCTCGCGAATTGCCGGGTGCAGGTAGCCGTCACTCAGGTAACGCGCGAGCACAGCGAGCGTCGGTGCATCCGGATGGGCTTCCGGCACCGCCCGGTACGCCCTGGCGCAAAAATTGACCTGGGTGTTCGTCAGCCAGGCCAGGTTTTTGTGCGCGCTCGGCGCCGGCACCTCGAATGCGCGAAACGTCGCACCGCTTGCGGCTGGCGTTGCAAACCGCGTCAGCGCTGCCGAGGTATCGGCGATGTTTTGTGCCTCGGCGACGACCGCGATCCGGAATGGCGCAGCGAGAATTTTGTCGCGCAAGACTTCGAATGCTTGTGCGAGGCGGGTTAATGCCGCTGCGTCGGCCTGAACGTCGCGATCCGCACGCTGCACGGTGACGATACTGTCCGGCCCTTCCCAGACGTCGTCGAGCCAGGCACCGCGTGACAAACCGCGTGCCGCACCCTGCATTGCGAGCACATGGCCCCGGTCCGTAATCGAGGCATCCGCATCAACCCGGGATTGCGCGATCAAATCCTGGAGCCTGGGGAACTCATCGAAACGCACGCGATTGAGCACCTCAAACAGATTTTCGGCGAGGCCGTCGCGATGGCGTTGCAATCCTTTCGCGGTGACGACGAAACGGCCGTTGAGCGCCGCGCTGTCACTGAGGCTTTGACGCGCCGCGGCGTAGGCGCCGAAGTTGCCGATGCGGGCGCGCCGCGCCTGTGTATCGAGATAGCTTTCGCTGCCGGCGCCGAGTTCGGTTACGTATTCGCACAACAGCGGCAACAATGCGAGTTCGGCCGGGTCGAGCGCGGGCAGATCGTGCACGAGTTGCAGATACAGCAATCCGTTCGTCGCGGCCGCGTATTCGTGCGCCGTGCATGCGGCCATCGTCTTCAGCTCGCCGGCCACAACCGGCAGATCGCGCGGCACATCGGCAAGCGTTACGCGCGGCAGAATATCCGCGTTTTGCGGCTCGCCCTGGCGCGCGTCGAGTTCGGCCGCGGCGCGCCGGATAGCCGCGAGTTGCTTCGCATTGCTCGCGCGCAGGATCGCTTCGAGACGTTCCTGCTCGGCCACGCGCTCCTGCTCGGCCTTGTGTTCGTCCGGCAGCATGACGGTACAAACGTGGTGCGGGTTGTTCAGCAACTGTGTCTGCACGAGCGAGGCGATATAACCGGGCTCGGCAATGCGCCGGCGAAGTTCCGCGATGCCTGCGTCGATGTCGAGCAGGGCCACGGGATCGGTGCCGTACAGTGCGCCAGGCAGGGCCCGACTCATCAACTGCAAGCCGTATGGATAACCGTCACCGCCAACATCGCGCTGCGCCATTTCCATGCGGTCGACAATCCCGGTGAGCGTACCTATATCGCTCGGTGCCTGCGCCGCGCGCGCGAGCACGGCGAATAGTTCGTTCTGCAACTGCGCCACGTGTTCCGGATCCGTCCCTTCCACTCCGCACATGAACACGAGCTCCTGAGCGGAATCGTCGAGTCCGCACAGTTCCGATGGGGCATCGGCGAGCGGGGTTGTTTCGAGCATCTGACGCAGCGGCGAACCACTGTGTTCGAGCAGGAAATCGCTGAGCAGGTGGCCTTCGAGGAGTTCCATCGGGGCGGCTGAACGGCCCAGCAACCAGGCCCATACGGCGTGCGTGCCACGCTCGAGTTCCGTGCTGTCAGCAACCGCATACCTTGCCGTGCGCTGCAGCGGCGCGTTGAAGCGCGGCTGCAGCGGGCACCTCAGGGATTCGTCGCTGCGGCCGAATTCACCGAGCGCAAAGCGCTCGAAGTTGTCCTGGTGTTCGGCGACGGGAAAGTTCCCGTACGTCATGAACACGGCATGACTCGGGTGGTAGTGCCGTCGATGGAATTCCGTGAGCTCGGCGTAGGTCAGATCCGGAATGCGCGCCGGATCGCCGCCACTGTTGTGGCGGTACACCGTGCCGCTGAAAATCCCCGCATGCAATTCCTGCCACAATTGTGACGTCGGCGCGCTCATCGCGCCCTTCATCTCGTTGTACACGACCCCCTTGTAGACCAGGCCCGCGTCCGCGGAATCATCGGCGAAATCGAGTCGCCATCCTTCCTGGGCGAAATCGCGCGGATCGAGTGTCGGAAAAAAAACCGCATCGAGATACACCGCCAGCAGATTGTCGAAATCCTTACGGTTCTGCGTCGCAAACGGATACGCTGTGCTGTCACCGCTGGTGAATGCGTTCATGAACGTGTTGAGCGAGCGCCGCAGCATCATAAAAAACGGGTCGCGGACGGGAAATTTCCGGCTCCCGCACAGGGTTGTGTGCTCGAGCATGTGGGCGACGCCGGTGGAATCAACCGGCAGCGTGGGAAACGCCACCATGAAAGCGTTGTTCGTGTCCGCGCTGTCGAGATGAAAATGTCGTGCCCCGGTTTGTCCATGCACGTAGGATTTGAACTCGATGCCCAGCGCGTCGATACGTCTCGCATCGATTTGCTCGAAAGAACTGTTACTCATTGACGCTGTCTCTCTCGAAATTGAAACTCGCAGCTCACCCTTATATGGGGGCTGATGGGCCCGATTACGAGGTCTCGTCCGCAACGGCCGCCGCCGCGGAATCCGACATGCCCGCGCGCGCTGTTTCAGTCATAATTTCCGGCCAATCACCGCGCACCAGAATCGGGAAGCCACGAGCACGGAGAAGCCAAATGCCATCATTCGACGTCGTTTCAGAAGTAGATTTGCACGAATTGACCAATGCCGTCGATCAAGCGAACCGGGAAGTCTCGAATCGCTTTGATCTGAAAGGGACAAACGCAAAGGTTGAACAAAACGGACGCGAATTGACCATCGTCGCCGAAGCCGAATTCCAAATCGGCCAGGTACTCGACATCTTACAGGGAAAGCTCACGAAGCGGGGTATCGACATTGACTGCCTGGAGCTTGGTGAGGTTGAGAAATCAATTAACGCCGCGCGGCAGAAAGTGACCGCGCGTCACGGTATCGACAAAGACAGTGCGCGCAAGATCGTCAAAATCGTGAAGGCATCGAAACTCAAACTGCAGGCCCAAACCCAGGAAGACCAGGTGCGGGTAACAGGCAAAAAACGCGATGATTTGCAGGCAATCATGGGCGAAATCAAGGAAGCGGCGTTAGGTCTGCCGTTCCAGTTCACGAATTTTCGCGACTGAACCGTGTTGCTGGACCACGACTTCGGTTGCCCGTATTGCGGCGAGACAATCTCCATGACCCTGGATCTGTCCGTGGAGGAACAACACTACATCGAGGATTGCGAGGTGTGCTGTCGTCCAATCGAGTTACACGTGAGTGCCGGGAACGAGAGCCTGATCGGGTTCACGGCGCGACGCGGTGATGACTGACGTGTTCACTTGAACGAGGGGTGGGTGTTCCTCGCGGCGCTGGGGCTGCTTGCCTGGGCCTGGCACGGCAATCGCACGGCCCACGAGCGGGTAGTCACGATCGCCCGTACAGTCTGTCGCGATCTCAATGTTCAATTGCTCGACGACACGGTCGTATTGCGGCGGTTGCGGGTGTACTGGCGTCGGCACGGCTTCGAGTTGGTTCGCACCTACCGGTTTGAATTCAGTACCGACGGGACCCGGCGGGACGCAGGCGATGTGGCGCTCAATGGCATGCGTCTCGAATGGGTGCGGATTGAACATCCGGACGGGGATTATTTTGTCGAAATCCCCTGAAAGCGCGTGCCCTCAGGTTGATTCGTCTTCGCGCAGCCGGGTCGCAAGTTCGTCGATCAGCGATTGATCGTGCAGCTTGGCCGCTTCGCGCGCGGACTGCGCGCGCAGCTTGATGCGTTCCAGGTGCGCACGCTGGTTCGCGAGTATCTGCTGTTGCATGTCGCTGGACTCGTGGGTTTCCTGCTCCTCGAGCCAGGCGGCAATCTCTTCTTCGAAACGATTGCGGCTCTTGCTTTCCTCGCTGCGATTCTGCTCCATGAATTCGCGGTTGGCATCCGCAGCGGCCTGAGCCTTGCGCTGCGCTTCCTCGGCGGCCTCCGCCGTTTCGCGCGCTTCACGGGCTTCGGCTTCCAGCACCGCGATATCGTCGGCAAGCTGCTGCGCCTCGGCGGCGTCGATGTGCTTCTCTTTCGCCAGCGCCTCGATCTGGGCTTCAGTTTCGCGCTGTAATTCCAGTGCCGCTTCGCGTTCGCGACGGGACTCTTCCAGCGCCTCGCGCAGCGCTTCCGCTTCATGCTGCAAACGTTCACGCTCGGCTTGCAGCTTCTCCTGCTCGCGCTCGCGCAACTGCTCGTGGGTGTTCTTGTATTCCGCGATAATGCGCTCGGCTTCTTCCGCCGCCGCCACGCGCGCGGCCTCGGCAGCCTCCTTCTCGCGCCGCGCCCGCTCAAGCTCCTCCGCATTGCGCGCGAACTCGGCTTCGATCTTGTGCCGCTCGGAAACAATTTTCTCCTGCACTTCATCGCGCAGTTTGCGTTCGAGTTCTACCTGTCGTTGCTGGCGTTCTTCAGCTTCGCGCGAGCTTTCCTCGCGGGTTTTTTCAACTTCGCTCTGAATACGCTGTGCCTCGCGCAAGCGATTCTTCGCTTCGGAGGCTTCGGCGCGCAGGCGTTCACGTTCGCTTTCGAGTTCCTTCTCGGCCTCGTCTTTCATATTCTGCAGACGCGCGAGTTCTTCCGCCTGCCAGGCATAGCTTTCAGCGAGTTTGCGCTCTTCTTCGCGCATCCGCTCCTCGGCCTGCCGCTGCATTTCTTCGAACCGGGTTTGCTGTTCCTGTCGCGCCGTTTCAGCTTGCGCCTCGGCCAATTCCTTTTCGCGCGCGACTTCTTCCTTGATCCGCTGCGCCTCCTCGAGCACCGCCTTTGCCCGACGCGCGTCTTCAGCGAGCTTTTCCTGCTCCTCGCGCAGACGCTCCTCGGCCAGCTTGTCCATTTCCCGTTTCGCGACTTCGGCCTCTTTCTTCAGTCGACGCGCTTCTTCCAGCTGACGATTCGCTTCCTCGAGTTCCGCTTTCTCCTTCTCTTTCGCCTTTTTCGCCTGTTCCGCCGCCGCGCGTTTCGCGGCCGCAAGCTCTTTCTTCAAACGTCGCGCTTCTTCAACCTGGCGATTTGCTTCTTCGAGTTCACTCGCGCGCTGTGCCGCCAGCGCCCGTGCCTCTTCCTGCGCCTTTTCCTTAGCCTGCGCGAGTTCCTGCTTGATCCGTTCGGCTTCTTCAACTTGCTGTTTCGCGCGCCGGGCCTCCTCTGCCAGCCGGGTGCGCTCCACTTCGAGCGTTTCTTTCGCCGCGTTTGCCGCTTCTTCGCGCGCTGCTTCCGCCTGCTCCTTGTACCGGCGCGCCTCTTCGAGCTTCAGGTTGGCGCGCGCCAGCTCGGCTTTCAGCGCCTGTGCCCGCACATCCGCGTCCACAAGGCCGTCGGAGGTATCGCCGCGAGGCAGGTTCTCCGGTCCCTGCTCGACTTCCGATCGGTGCGATGACGGCACGAGCGCGGCGATCGTGACCGGCAGGTCGTTGTTCGCGTCGGACGTGATTTCGAAATTGCTGTCGGCACAGGCCGTATCGGCTTCCGTGTAACGCTGATCAACGGAGTTCACGATGCCGTACTCGATGAGGCCGCCGCTCAGGCAGTACACGTCGAACCCGCGTTCCGAGAGCAGGAATGCCGCTACCGAACTCCGCGAGCCGCTGTCGCAATAAACAACGTAGCTGCAATCACGGCTGAGCCGTTCGGCGTGCATTCGCAGCGTATTCAACGGTTGATTGATACTGCCCTCGATCGCTCCGTTCTTGTGCTCTTCCGGGAACCGGACGTCGATCCACCGTGCGCTTTCTTCCTTCACCAGCCGTACACCTTCAGTGAAATCGATGGCACTGAGCAGGGGTGTTTTGATCAACTCGACAAAGTCTTCCTTGACCAGGCGCATCAGTTCGCCGTCGGTCAGCATTTTGACGGTCGCATTGCGACGGGAATCCGAGACCAGCGCCTCTTCACCGAATGAATCGCCCGGGCCGAGTTCGGCGAGCTTGATGGGAACCTTGCCGGTCGATGTTTGCCGGGTAACTTCGCAGCGACCGTGCTGGATAATGTAGTAGTAGTCCCCGGGCGCATCCTGTTCGACGATGGTCTCGCCCGCGCCCGCCGAATACGGTTCAAGTCGCGTAAAAATCCGCTGGATATTGGCTGCAGGAACCCGGGCAAACAGTTCCGATTGCAGCATCCGGGTCATCCAGTCAGCGTCGTCATCAGCGTCGATTTCGCTGACCTGCACTTCCTGCATTTCATCCGCGCCGTCGATAGCAAGCAATTTATCCATCAACGCGCGGTCGAGCCGCAGCACGGTGACGCCGGAATTCGCACGCGCGGAAAGCTGGCGGGGCTGGAGTTGCGCGAGAGGATGCACGGCGTCGGTCGATCCGCCCTGAACGCGCTTGACGAGTTGATCCTGGGCCAGCAGTTCAAGCCGGCCATCAAGCAGGAAGTACGCAAAGTTGTCGCGATCGCCTTCGCGGAAAACGAACTCACGCGGCCCGAACTCGAGGATCTCCGCCTGCGCCAGGAGTTGTTGCTGGCGCTGCGGCGATAAGCCACTGATTGGCACGAGCATCTGAAAGACGCTTTCGAATCGTTCTTCTAATGCTGCCATTGCGGCCATTCGGTCCTAACCTTCATCGACGGTTCGCTGTGTTTATGCACGCGGCACGGAACCGCAGGCTAATTTAAGCAACCGTAACGGCTATGCGCAGGTAATCTGCAGGACCTTTGTGATAACGGTCACGCTATTCCCGACAAGGCAATCGGAAACTGTGATGCCAGTCACCACCGGCCCTCGAAGGGACGGGCGAACTTGTCTTTGGGCTCGCAAAAATCCATTACAAACGAGATTCTTGCGAGCGCTGCCTTCGCTTCACGCATATCCGTGCGTTGTTGCTTTTATTATGATTCCGCTCGTTCCGCTGCGGCCTTGCGCCGGCACCGTTCAGAGCCCGGAATTGCACCTGTGTGACCTGGGCCGCTCGTGCCCGTCGGGGGCGCGGATCGCCGATGCCACACTTTTTTACTTTTGAGCGTAGAATTCTAACTCGATTTTTGAGTAACGGCGAGAACGAACTCCGTTGGACGATACACCGGAAAAATCTATCCAGAAGCGCATCTATGAATTGCAGATAGAGCATCGTGATCTCGACGAAGTGGTTGACCGGCTGACGACCCAGCACGATGTCGACCAGCTGATGATGCGTCGCCTGAAGCTCAGGAAATTGCGTCTGAAGGATCAAATATCCTTATTAAAGAGCGAGTTAATACCCGATCTGGACGCCTGAACGGGATTTCGGGGGAACTGCAGGGATGAACCAGACTATGGACCGCACGGAAGAACCCGATCCGCTCCTTGCGCGCCTCGCCCTGCTCGTTCCCATCAACAACCTCGAGCCGCACCAGCGCGAGCAGATCCTCGGCACCGCGGCAACGGTCGATGTCCGGAAGAAGGACTTTATTTTCCGCCAGGGCGACCGCGATAGTTTCTCCTTCTACGTGCTCGAAGGCGAGGTTGACTTATTCGCCGATGACCAGCTCATAAAGCGCGTCGTCGGGGGGGAAGCCGCGTCATTTCAGGCGTTGTCGCAGTTGCAGCCCCGGCAGATGTCGGCTCAGGCGAAAACTCGTGTCAAGGTATTGAAGGTCGACCGCGGACTCGTGGATCGCCTGCTCAGCGTCGAGAAAGCGGCCGACCGTGGTGCTCCGGCGTTCGAGGTCAAGGAACTCGAAGCGGCCGACAGCGGCGACTGGCTGACCGAAATGCTGCAGTCGGAACTGTTCGCGCATGTTCCCCCGTCGAATATCCAGCGGCTGCTGGAAACCCTCGAATCCGTCGAGTTCAAGGCGGGCGATGTCGTGATCGAGCAGGACGCACCCGGAGATTTCTACTACGCAGTGCAGTCCGGCCGTTGTGAAGTGCTGCGCACCGCGAACAACAAAAAGCCGATCAAGCTCGCCGAACTCGGGCCCGGTGCGCGTTTCGGTGAGGAAGCCCTCGTCTCGAACTCGAAGCGCAACGCCACGGTGCGCATGGTCACCGACGGCGAGCTCGCGCGTCTGACGAAAGAGGATTTCGTCGCGCTGATCAAAACGCCGGTCCTCAACACGGTGACGCTCGATGAAGCGCGGGCACTCGTTGCCGGCGGCGCAAGATGGCTGGATGTACGCTTTCCCGAAGAATGCGCGGCGAATGGCCTGGAACACACTGTGAACGTGCCACTGAGTAACCTCCGGATGGCGCTGCCCGATCTCGATCGGGGCACACACTACGTTGCCTACTGTGATTCCGGCGGTCGCAGCTCCGCCGCGGCCTTCCTGTTGACGCAGGAAGGTTTCAACGTGTGTTACGTCGAGGGCGGTGCAATCGACGAAGTGCCGGCGGTGACGACGTCTGCTGCCGTGCGCACGGCCGGCAATCCCGCAAAAACCCGGGAAAGCACGCCTCGACCGGCCGCGCCACCGCGCGCCGAGGATGACATTGTCGAAGCCGATATCCGAGCGCAGTCACTGGCCGCAGACCTTGAAAAGGCCAAACTGCAGATTGAACAGGCGCAGCGCCTCATGGCGGAGGCGAATGCGGCAAAGCAACACGCCGATCGTCTCGTCGCCGAGAAATTGCGCGCGGAGCGCGAGAAAATTGCCGCCGAAGCCGAGGCTGTGGCGGCACGTATGGCCGCTGCGGATCGCCTGGTCGCCGAGCGCTTGCAGGCGGAGCGCGCGAAAATCGACGAAGAAGCCGCAGCCGTGGCCGCACGCCTGGCGGAAAACGAGCGTCTTGCGGAGGAACGGCTGCGGAGCGAACGAGAGAAAATGGAAGCCGAAGCGGCACGCGTGGCCGCGCGTCTGGCCGAGGCGGAGCGGTTAAAAAACGAAATCGAGCGGCAAAAATCCGCTGCCGAGGCCGAGGCCGACCGGCGCCATCAGGAGCGCGAAGCGCATAACGCCGCGCTGCGGGCCGCGGCCGAACAACGCCTGCAGGAAGAGAAGACGCGCATCGATGCGCTTTACCACGAACAAGCGGAGAAACTCGAAGAACTCGAGCGCGCGCGAGAACGCTCCGCGGCGGAACTCGAAACGGCGTGGGCCGAGCTCAGGACGGAATCGGATCTGACGAAAGAGCGGCTCGAAGCGGCGAAAGAACTCGAAAACGCGCTGCGGCGCAAAGAGCAGGAACGGACGCGGGAACTCGCGGAAAACGAACAGCGCATGCGCGCAGCACTGCAGGCGGAACTCGAGGCCGAACGCAAGAAGCTCGAAGCCGAATTCGCGAATACCGAGGAGGAAATCGAGCGCGCCCGCCGCGGACAACTGGCGGCGGAAGCAGCCAAGAAAGCCGCGGCGGCCGAAGCCCAGCGGATTATCCAGGAATACAAGCAGGCCCAGGCGACGCTGCAAGCCGAACAAACGGCAAAATTACTCGCCGAACGCAAGCAGATCGAGGCCGATGCGGCACGCTTGAAAGCCGAGCTCGAACAGGCCGCAACGACGCGCGCCGAAGCACAAGCGATGAAACGCGAAGCCGAAGCGCAACTCGCCGAAACGCGCGGGCGCCAGGCCTCCGTCGATGCCGGAGAAACCGCCCTGCGGCAGGAGATTGAAGCTATCGAAGAACGTGCTCGCGCCGCGACGGAGCGCTTGCGCACCGCGGTTGTGGCGGAGGACAACGCGGTGCGGGTGATGCAGGAAAGTGAACAGCGACTCGAACGCACTTACGGTACGGAACGTGAAATCAACATCCTGCTGCAAAATGAGCTCGAAGAGTGGGTGGCGGAACAGGAACGCCTGCAGGCTTCGACCGCACGCCGGCACGAGATCGAAAAACAACTACGGCAGACCGAACGGATCAAGGTACGTGCGGTCCAAGCGCAGCATGACGTTGCAACCCACAACGCGAACCTGCTCGACGAGATTGCAGCGCAACTCGGCGAAGGTTCCTGAATCTCGCGGCCTTCGCCCCTTGCGCCGCGCGACCCTTGGCATCATGGCTGGCGTGGCGATGTTTGTCGCGCAAAGCGCCTGCGCGCAGGATACCGCAGCGACGTTTTCCAGCGGCGGACAACAAGTCACTGTCATCGAATTGTTTACCTCCGAGGGCTGCAGCAGCTGTCCGCCGGCCGATCGCTGGTTCAGCCAGCTCAAGCAGGATCCGGGCTTGTGGCGCGAGTTCGTACCACTGGCTTTCCACGTCGATTACTGGGATTACATCGGCTGGCGCGATCGTTTCGCGGCGCCCGAATACGCCGCGCGGCAGCGTGAGTACGCGCACGCCGGGGGCATTTCCACCGTGTATACGCCCGGTTTCGTCGTAAACGGGAAGGAGTGGCGTGGTTGGTTCCGGAAACATCCGCGACCCGCGTCACGCATCAATGTGGGCACACTCGAATCCCGCTTCAGCGACGACACCGTCGCGATCCGCTTTGCGCCGGCGGCCGACTCCGGCGCGTACGACGCTTACGCTGCCTTGCTTGGCGCCGATCTGGCAACGGAGGTGCGCGCCGGAGAGAATCGCGGGCGTCAGCTACAGCATGACTTCGTTGTCATCGCCGAACGGCAGGTAGCGTTGGGCAACAACGAGGCGACACATACCGGAGTGATCGAATTTTCGCCCGTGGCCAACGGGGCGAATGCGCCGGTAGTGCCGGCGGCGCTTGCAGTCTGGGTAACTCGGCGCGGCGAACTCACGCCACTGCAAGCAACCGGCGGGTGGCTACCGCGCTAATCGCGACAACCGCGCACTCAGCCCATGGCGCTGAGTGGCAGCTCGTTTCCGGCAGCGAAAAATTCGTCGAGCACTCGCTGTGCCGTGGGACGCGGTTCGAGAAACCGCAGACCCATCACGCAACGTGGTTCTTCCGGCAACGTGGTGAGGTAGGTCAGCTGCGCGCAAATCGACAACACGGATTCGCCCCGCGGCAGCAGCAAAGTGGCTTCTGTCTGCACGATCGGCGCGTGCCCGGGGCAAATTTTGCCGCCCGTCGGGTGCAGCACCTGCGCGGTGGCGACATTACAGCGGATTTGCATCCCGTCCGGAGAAATATTCAGTAACTTCGCCACGCAGTGCTGACCCGCAGCGTTACGAAATCCAACCTCGCAATCCATACCCAGGCGCGGATGACCGCGGTGCTCATCGAGACGATCGACGAGTTGCCATGCGATGTTTGAGCCGGTCGCGGCCCGCTCCGGAGTTGTCGTGCTCATCGTGGTCAGTCTCCGTTGTCCGTTTCAGTCGCGATTGAGACTAAGCCAGTGAGCGGGCGGTTAACGCGATGAAGTTCACACTCGACGGCCCGGAGGGCGCGCCTGACACTCGTTAACAAACGGGTCGTGCGCGATGTCACATTCGGGGCGCGGTCAGCGACTGTTTCAACGCGTCCGCCTGATCGTAAGCTGCGTCGCGCTGCGCATCGTCGAGCCGCATCAGCGCGAGTTCCGCATTCGAATTCGCGATCGCAACCCCCGCTTCGGCGGCGAGCCGAAACCAGGCATACGCGAGCACCGGATCGTAGATCCCGACGTCGCCGTTCAGATACGCTGAACCCACGGCATTCTGCGCCGCCGGTGATCCGGCCCGCCCGGCTTCCTGCCACAGCGTGAATGCCGCCTGCCCGTCACGCGTCACGCCGAGCCCGCGCCGGTACATAACGCCCAGGTTGTAGCCGGCATCGGCCACGCCGTTCGCGTAGGCCTCGCGCCACCACCGCAGTGCCAGTGCGTAGTCGCGTTCGACCCCGTCGCCACGGTAATAAGCAAGGCCGAGCTGCTGGGCGGATTTTGCGCTGCCCTGGTTCGCTGCACGCCGATACCACTCAATCGCCTGCGCCGGATCGCGCTCCCCCCGAATCCCGCGCTGTAGCAATTGCGCGAGGTTGTGCTGCGCTTTCATATGTCCCTGCCGGGCCGCGGATTCGAACCAGCGCACCGCCGCATCCGTATCGGCGATGACGCCCCAGCCCTGCTGCAGCATCACCCCCAGATAGTATTGCGCGTCGGCATCCCCGGCGGCGGCGGCCGGTTTGAATTTGACGAGTGCAGTGCCGTAATCGCGGGCCCGAAACGCGTCCAGCGCGGCCGAATCCGCCGCCGCGGAGGCCATCGCCGGTACGAAAAAGAGCAGCGTCAGGAGCGCAATTGCTGGGAATCGGGGCATCATCGGGGCTTCGGTTGATGGTGACGGTCGCCGGGCTTGCTTTACAATACGCGTTTCGACCACATATTGAGAGGCTCAATGTCTAATAATCGATTCGCGGGCACGGATACCTACGTCGCCACCGAAGACCTCATGATGGCGGTGAACGCGGCCATTACGCTTGAGCGCCCGCTACTCGTAAAGGGCGAGCCCGGCACCGGCAAGACCATGCTCGCCGAAGAAGTGGCCGAGTCCCTTGGCGCCCCGCTCATCCAGTGGCACATCAAATCGACAACGAAAGCCGCGAAAGGTCTCTACGAATACGACGCCGTCGCGCGGCTGCGCGATTCCCAGCTTGGCAACGACCGGGTCCACGACATCAGCAATTACATCCTCCGCGGTAAATTGTGGGAAGCGTTCACGATGGACCAGCAGCCGGTTCTGCTGATCGATGAAATCGACAAGGCCGATATCGAGTTTCCGAATGATTTGCTCCAGGAACTCGACCGCATGGAGTTTTTCGTCTACGAGACCCAGGAGACGATCAAGGCCGTCCACCGCCCGATTATCATCATTACCTCGAACAATGAGAAAGAGCTGCCGGATGCGTTCCTGCGCCGGTGCTTTTTCCACTATATCCAGTTTCCCGATGCCGAGACCATGGACACAATCGTGCGCGTGCACTTCCCGGACATCAAAAAGCGTTTGTTGGCTGAAGCCATGGAATGCTTCTTCGAACTGCGCGAGCTGCCAGGCCTGAAAAAGAAACCCTCAACCTCCGAGTTACTCGACTGGATCAAGCTGCTCGTGGCGGAAGACATCCCGCCGGAAGCCTTGCGCGAGAAAGATACGCAAAAGGCGATCCCGAAGCTTTACGGCGCGCTGCTCAAGAACGAGCAGGACATGCATCTTTTCGAACGACTCGTTTTCATGTCGCGGCGTACCGGTGCTAACTGAGCTCTTCTATAACCTGCGCAAGGCGCAGATCCCGGTATCGATTACCGAGTATCTGACGCTGTTGGGTGCGCTCGACAAGCACCTCGCGGGCTACAGCATGACGTCGTTCTACTACCTGGCGCGCGCTTCGCTGGTGAAGGACGAACGTTTCTATGACCGCTTCGATCAGATCTTCTCTGATTACGTCAAGGGCAAGGAAACCCTGTTCGAGGAAATCATCGGCGAAATTCCGCTCGACTGGCTGATCAAGCAGAAGGAACTGAACCTCACCGACGAAGAAAAAGCGCTCGTCGAAAGCCTCGGCGGCTGGGACAAGCTCATGGAAACCCTGCGCGAACGCCTCGAGGAACAGAAGAAAGAACACCACGGCGGCAACAAGATGATCGGCACCGGCGGCACCTCACCGTTCGGGGCTCACGGCTACAACCCCGAAGGCATACGCATCGGACAGGACGAGGGCCGCAACGGCCGCGCCGTGAAGGTTTGGGACAAGCGCAATTTCCAGAATCTCGACGACCAGGTAGAACTCGGCACGCGCAATATCAAAATCGCGCTGCGCCAGCTCCGCCGGTTTGCCCGCGAGGGTGCAGAGGAAGAACTCGATCTCGACGACACGATCACCTCGACGGCGCGCAACGCCGGCTATCTCGACATCAAGATGGTTCCCGAGCGTCACAATACGGTCAAGGTGCTGCTGTTTCTCGACGTCGGCGGCTCGATGGACCCACACGTGAAAATCTGCGAAGAGCTCTTCTCCGCCGCGCGCACCGAGTTCAAGCACCTCGAGCATTATTATTTCCACAATTTCATTTACGAATCCGTCTGGCGCGACAACAACATGCGCTCGAACGTGCGCATCCCGACGACACAGGTGATGAACACCTACAGCGCTGATCACAAGATTGTGTTCGTGGGTGACGCAACGATGAGTCCGTACGAAATCATGGCCGTTGGCGGCAGTGTCGAGCACTGGAACGAGGAGCCTGGCGCAACGTGGATGGCGCGCATGATGGCGCTGTACCCCTATGCGGTGTGGCTCAACCCGCAGCCGGAGGATTACTGGGGCCACATCCCGTCGATAACGATGACTAAAGAACTCGTCTCCGACCGCATGTTCCCGCTTACTGTCGACGGTCTGGAACGCGCGATGAAAGCGCTGAAAAAATCGCACTGAGTTCCCGTCGACGGCCCATGGGACGCGTAGTCGCCCTGCTCATATTCGCGCTGGCCGCCGTGCCGGCGAACGCCGCGCTCGGTGCGGGGCAACTTGCCGTAATCATCAACGATGAAGACCCGGCAAGCGTGGCTGTCGGTACGTACTACGCGGAGCGCCGCGGTTTGCCGCCGGAGAACGTCATCCACACGCGGTTCCCGGCGGACAAGCCGATCCTGTCGTCGGCCGTGTTCAAGCAAATCCATGCTGAGGTGAAAGCGCTCACCCCGGACACGGTGCAGGCTTACGCGCTGACGTGGGCGAACCCGATCAGGGTGAACTGCATGTCGATCACGACAGCGTTCGCGATGGGCTATGCGACGCGTCACTGCGCGAAAGGCTGCCGCGCGATCGCACCGAACCCGTATTTCAACAGCGCGAGCAGCGCGCCCTATACGGACCACAAGATCCGCCCGACGATGAGCATCGCCGCACGCACAGTGGATAATGCAAAGTTACTCATCGACCGGGGCGTGCTGGCGGATGGCACGCGGCCCGCGGCAACGGCATATTTCGTGATTACTCCCGACAAGGCGCGCAACGCACGCGCACCGGCGTTCGCGCAGGCGCGAAGGCGACTCGGGACGATAATCCCGATCCGGATCGAACACGCGCGCGGGATCCGCGACAAGTTCGACATCATGTTCTATTTCACCGGCACCCCGCGCGTGCCGTTCCTCGATACGGTCGGCTTCCTGCCCGGCGCGATGGCCGATCACCTTACTTCCGCCGGCGGCCGGCTGCTGAACAGTCCGCAGATGAGCTCGCTCGCGTGGCTCGAAGCCGGCGCGACAGGCAGTTATGGCACCGTTGTCGAACCGTGTAATTTTCCGCAGAAGTTTCCGAACCCGACCATCGCGATGACGCACTATCTCAATGGCGACACGCTTGTCGAGGCATACTGGAAAAGCGTGGTGTGGCCCGGCCAGGGGATCTTTATCGGCGAGCCACTCGCCAGACCCTATGCGCAACGGAATGATGCGGCACCCGCGAGCACATCGAACGATGGCTGAGACGCCACGCAGTAATCCGCCGGGAGCCACATGGCCGACGTTCGTCTACGTCTTGCTGCTCGCGATCGGCATCCCGTGGTACTGGCCTGCGGATGACCACAGCGTCGTGCTCGGCATGCCCGCCTGGGTGATCATCGCGATCGCCGCATCGACGTGCGCGTCCGTGTTTACCGCCTGGCTGCTCGCGAAACCGTGGCCCGCGGAAACCGACGAGGAGCACGACTAAACCATGGACGGCTTGCTTCCGTTCGGTACCGGCGCGTGGCTGTTCATCGGGAGCTACCTGTTGTCGTTGATCGGGATCGGCTGGCTCGCGAAGCGCGCCCGGCTTGAAAATTCGCTCGCCGACTTCTACCTCGCCGGCCCCGGGTTCGGCTTCGCGGTACTGTTTCTCACCCTGTTTGCCACGCAATACAGCGGCAACACGTTTTTTGCGTTCACCGGCGCCACCTACCGGCTCGGGTATGTGTGGATCCTGAGTCTGCATTTCATGACCGCGGTGGTGGTGTGCTATCTGCTGTACGCGCCGCGTTTGTATGCGCTCGCAAAAGCGCGCGGCTATGTCACCCCGAGCGATTACGTGCACGATCGTTTCGGCGACAAGCGTCTCACCCTGCTCGTGACCGTGACCCTGATCGTCGTGCTGTGCAATTTCCTGCTCGCGCAACTGATGGCGATGGGGCGCGCGATGCAGGGTCTCGCAACAATCAACCAGGACGCGGCGTATATCGGCGGCGTCGTCGTCCTCGCGCTGATTATGGTGATTTACGGCACGCTCGGCGGCCTGCGCGCGGTGGCGTGGACGGATGCGATCCAGGGCGTCATTCTCGCACTCGGATTCGGGGTACTGCTGGTACTGCTGTTCGAACGTTACGGCCCGCTGGCCGACGCCACCCGCATCCTGATGGAACGCGACGTCGCCAATGGCACCGCCAAGGCCCTGCCGCAGAGTTCGCTGCGCTATCGCGAATGGCTCAGCTACATACTGACCGCGGGCTTCGCCGTCTCGCTTTATCCCCAGGCCGTGCAGCGAATTTACGCCGCACGCTCCGCGCGCGCCTTGCGCTCGAGTCTCGCGGTTATGGCGTTCATGCCGCTGCCAACGATGATCATCGCCCTGATCGCAGGGATCATGGCCGCCGCCTATATCCCCGGACTTGAAGGCGCGGCTTCGGATCAAATCTTCGGCCGCGTGCTGCGCGAAATCCAGGAGCATTCCGCGCTCGGCTACGGACTTGTCGTGGTGCTGCTCTCGGCGGTACTGGCGGCGATGATGTCGACCGCGGATTCCGCGCTGCTGTCGATCTCGTCGATGTTCACGAAAGATATCTACGGCCGCTTTTTCGTACCCGAAGCGAGTCAGGCTCACCTGACCCGAGTGGCGAAGGCCTGCTCCTGGATCACGATCGCGGCGCTCGTCGCCCTCGCGATCGCGCTGCGTCACCACGCCTCGCTCGTCGCCCTGCTCGACCGCAAGCTCGATCTCCTCATCCAGATGGTACCGGTATTCATGGTGGGACTGCGTTTCCCGGGAATGCGCGCCGGTCCGGCGCTCGCCGGTCTCGCCATCGGCATTGTCGTTGCCCTGACACTCGCGTTCGGCGGTTTCGACTTTGTAGTCGGCGGCAAGGTCGGTGGCTTCCATCCGGGCCTCGTCGCCCTCGTTATCAATCTCGCCGTCGCCGTCGGAGGTTCATTATCACCGGCTGAACCGCCGAACCCGGCCTGACGCACAGCGTCACTTGCTTCGTGATTTTGTCACCTCCAGCAGACAGCTTGCGTCAACGCGCCGCTGGCGGGCCGGATCCCGAACGCGAACGCCGTCACACTCGCGCGGCTAAACTTTGATCGGGATCTCATTTCCACCGCCGGTTTCGCCGAATCCGCCGGAATGGAACGCTACTTGCCTTATTTCGGGTGAACAAAAAAATAGAAACCCACGGAGTAGCGTCAATGAACGTCATGTATCAGATAAACCCCGAAGTCGTGGAATACGACGGTTATGTTGACCTCAACGGTCAATTCATCCCGTTTTCCATGGCCGACGAGGTATTCACCCGGGCACGCGCGGTCGGCGCCCGCGTCCTGCTGCGGCTGGAGCTGAATGCAGATTCGGAACTGACGGGTATTTTTTACACGAACGACAACGGTCTGTGCGCATAGCACTGGCCGCCTGAGAGCCGGGGCGACGCAGCAGCGTCGCCCACCGCAGCCGGACGGAGAAGCGGCTGCAAGCGCCAATCCCGACTGCTGCGCGACGGTGCTACCATGCGCCGCCATGAGCATCGCGAATCCGTTTGCGCCGACTGCCTGCCGTCTGACGGGCATCGCGTGCCTGCTGCTGCTCCTTGGCTGCAGCGATCAGGTGGATGAGTATTATCCCCTCGACAACGGCCGCTGGTGGTATTTCTCAACCCGCACCACGATCCTCGACGAACCCGCCGAGCAACGCCTGATCGTCGCAAACATCGGCGCCGGCAAACTCGCTGACGGCAGCCGCGTGCTGATCCAGCGTCAGTCATCCGGACGCGAAGTACAGATTCAAAAAACCGCCCGCGGACTTGAGCGCAGCGCCGTACGGGTCTCCCTGCTCGCGAAACCAACACCGCAGGCCCCGATCCTGATCCTGCCAGCGGAACGCCAGCCTGGCACAAGCTGGACGATCGCGACCCGCTTGCGTCTGATCGAGAGCCGTACGTTTGCCCGCCAGGACAAGCTGGGCAACCGCGATCTACCGCTCGAACTCGTAATGTCCATCGGCGCCGTCGACGCTGCAGTGACAGTGCCGGCGGGGACATTCGCGAACTGCATTCGCATTGACGGCATCGGCAATCGCGCGGTGCGTACGGATCGCGGCAACGCATCGGCACGAGTCGCGGTGGAGCATCATGAATGGTATGCGCCCGGGGTTGGGCTCGTTAAGGCCACCCGCTCGGAATCAGCTGAAAGCCCGTTCCTCAAAACCGGGCACTACACCCAGGAACTCATCAGTTACCGCTGACGCGGTGTGCCGCGATCAACCCGTACGGGTACGGTTGTCCTGCCAGCGTTGCGCGTCCGCGCGGTACACCTGCAATCCGATATTTTCGGGCCGCGGCGGTGCCGATGAATCCGGCCCGATTTACGCCACGCCGTCGTCGCAAGCGAACCTCCCCGGACAGCGTCCGGGCATGGCCGCGCGAATTTCACGTCGGCCACACCTGTCGGTGACTTGCGGATGCGGACCGGGTCATTTACGCTCGCGGCCCGCGCGTCGCGCGGCAAACGATCCTTACCCGCCAGCCTTTCTAGCCATGAACGAAGAACAACTCGCACGCTATGCCGACGCCGGATATAACCGCGTTGCCATTACCCGGCGCGTACTTGCGGATCTCGACACGCCGCTCAGCGCCTATCTGAAACTCGCCGCGGGACCTTACTCCTACCTGCTCGAATCCGTCGAAGGCGGCGAAAAGTGGGGACGCTACTCCATCATCGGACTACCGGCGCGCACGGTGATCGAAATCCGCGGCGAGACCATCAACATCAAAACCAACGGCACGATTGTCGAATCGGCCACGGCACCGGATCCCTATGCGACTATCCGCGCGTACCTCGGCCGTTACAAGGTTGCCGAAGATGCGGATATGGCACGCTTTAACGGCGGGCTGGTGGGGTATTTCGGCTATGACACCGTGCGTTACGTCGAACCGAAACTCCGTCGCGGCGCGCCGCCGGATACGCTTGTCACGCCCGACGTCCTGCTCATGCTGTCCGACGAATTTCTCGTGTTCGACAATCTGAAGGGCGAAATCCAGTTCGTGTGCTACGTCGACCCGGCCGCGGACGGGGCGTTGAGCGGTGCCGCCGCCCGGCTCGCCGAATTGTCACAACAACTCGAACAGCCGGCCCCGCCCACCGCGGCACGCACCGCCGTAAGCGATCCGCCCGAGCCCGTATTTTCATCCGAATACGGCAACGCGGCGTTCATCGACTCCGTGGAACATATCAAGCGCTACATCCTCGACGGCGACGTCATGCAAGTGGTCCTCGCGCAACGCATGTCGACACCGATCGAAGCCCCGCCGATCGATGTCTACCGCGCCCTGCGGCACCTGAATCCCTCGCCGTATCTGTACTACATGGATCTTGGCGAATTCCACATCGTCGGATCGTCACCGGAGATTCTCGTGCGCCTCGAAGGCGACACGATCACGACGCGTCCGCTTGCCGGCACCCGGCCACGCGGCGCGACGGCGGCGGAAGACCAGGCGCTCGAACGCGAATTGCTGGCGGATCCGAAAGAGCTTGCCGAACACCTCATGTTGATCGATCTCGGGCGCAACGACGTCGGCCGCGTTGCCGCTACCGGCACGGTCGAGGTCACGGAAAAAATGGTGATCGAGCGTTACTCGAACGTGATGCACATTTCGTCAAGTATCGAAGGCAAAATCGCCGCCGGGCTCGATGCGATCGACGTCTTGCGTTCCTGCCTGCCGGTCGGCACCTTGTCCGGGGCGCCGAAAATTCGCGCGATGGAGATTATCGACGAACTCGAGCCGACGAAGCGCGGCGTGTACGGCGGCGCGGTGGGTTATATATCGTGGAACGGTAATATGGATACGGCGATTGCGATCCGCACCGCGGTAATCAAGGACGGAGAATTGTTTATCCAGGCGGGTTGCGGGGTTGTCGCTGATTCCGTCGCTGAACTCGAATGGGAAGAAACACTGAACAAGGGCCGCGCCATGTTTCGCGCCGTCGCGCTCGCTGAACGCGGCCTGCGCTACACGGCGGAGCAATCCACCGCGTAATTGCCGCCCGCCGCTGCCGTCAGTCGATGACGACCGCGACCATGCCCGCGTCGAGCCCTTCCTCACCTTCGGCGACGTTGACCGCCGTGACCTTGCCGTCGGCCGGCGCTTCATGCGGCACTTCCATCTTCATCACTTCCATGATGAACAGCGTATCGCCGGCCTTTACCTCGTCTCCGGGTTTGACCATCACTTTCCACATATTGCCCGCGGTTTGCAATTCGACTTCGTGTGCCATCGGCGCTTGTCCCTCAAATAATGCTGGCTTCGGTACATAGCGCGGTGATATCACGCGCTTTTTGCTGTGCTTCGTCGACCGAGATGGCCTCGAAACGATAATGTTCGCTCGGCTTCGACTGCCCAAGCTTCCAGAATGCGCATTGCGGCACCGTGTACGGATTGATGAATCCTCCCATACTCGGCCCGTCGCTGACGAGAATGATCGGCGTCTGGCCAGCAAGGTTGATCGCACCAACGGGATAGCCCTGATCGATAATGTTCGCCGGATCCGAACCGTGTTCCGGTCGCTTATTGTGGGCCTTGTCGGCGAATGTCCAGTCCGGGCCCTCGAGACGGAATCCGGAGCGATCGCTTTTCGCCGACAGTTTCCATTCCGTGTTCAAAAAGCGTTCGTGGCCGGCCTCGTCAACCCAGTCGTCATTGGGTCCGCGCACGACTTCGACCGTCCAGCGTTTGTCCGTCGCAAACTGCGGCCGCGCCGCCTCGTCAACCCGCCGGCCGGGGACGCCCTTACCAACTCCGAGCGGAACCGATTGCCCGGCCTGGATTGCGTGCCCGCCCATGCCGCCGATCCCGGCTTTGTGGAACGTCGCGCGAGAACCGAGGAACCCCGGACAATCGATCCCACCAGCGATCGCAAGGTAACCGCGCGAGCCGGTTTTCGCGAAACTCATGTCCAGCACCTGGCCCGCGGTGACGGCGATGCTCTCCCACATCGGGATCGGCGTCCCGTCGAGTTTCGCCTGCATGTCCGCGCCGGTCAGCGCGATCACCGTGTCGACGCCGATTTTCAGACTCGG
Source organism: Gammaproteobacteria bacterium (assembly GCA_965216305.1). Taxonomy (GTDB): domain Bacteria; phylum Pseudomonadota; class Gammaproteobacteria; genus UBA11873. The sequence goes on from OZ244144.1 coordinate 4,727,979, forward strand.
CCCGATGAACTGACATTCGAGCCCCGCCGCGCCGACATCATTGCCGACGAGAACATTGCCGAGGCGCAACGACCACGAATCCATGGGGCCCGACCACGGGAAACCGAGGTTGAGATGCCCGTGACGTCCCGGATAATCCTGCACGCTCGTTTCGAGCCCGGGTTTGATGACTTCTAACATGCGAGCGTCCTCATCAGAATCTCTGCCCTGCGTCGATCTGCTCGGTCCAGGACTTGTACCGGTTCAGGGAAACACGCTGGTAGCCCGCGATGTTCATCACGTAGGTGCCCTCTTCAACCTTGCGTTCGACTTCTTCGAATTCTTCCACCGTGCAGGGTACGAACTTGATGCGATCGGTGGGTTGCAATAACCATAACTGCGACTTGAATTGTTCGAGCCGCTGACGCGCATCCCAGATCGGCACCGGCGTGCGCGCGAAAATCTGGTAACCCCCGGGACCGTCAACCGGGTAAATCGCCGTCGAGCCACCACCCATGCCGATCGTGCCGCGCGGCGTGAACGTGCGCGGCGGATTGTATTTCGGCGCGGTCAGCTTGCAGCGCGGGTCGAGCGGCATGAGAAACGGGGTGCCGGGCCAGAACCCGAGTGCGGCGCACCAGTACTCCGTACCGGAATGTACGCGCACAAACTGATCGACGTCGTCGAGACCATTCAGTTTCACGATAAACTCGGGGTCCGGTTCCTTGTCCGGATTGATCTTTTCCCGGTACTCCGCCATCGCCGCGGTGGTCCACGGGTCGAGGTAGACCGCCGGGAGATACAGCAATCGGCTGTCCACCTCGACGTCACCGCTTCCGGTGATGGTTTGCGCGAGACGCAGCATTTCGCGTTGCAGATCGGCAAAGCTGATGTCGTCCGGCTCGTAGTGGACCAGCAGCGAGGAAAAGCATGGCGCCGTCTCGACGACCCCGGTGATCTTCTGCTCCGCGGTCGCGCGGGCGAGGCTTTGGGAAAAGAAATTCAGCTCCAGCGTTAATTCGTCACCAAATTCGATCAGCATGAAGCGGTCGCCGCCCGGCGAACATCTGGGCGTGTCGTAAACCATAGTTTTTGTCCTGTGCTCCCCGTCGTCGCGGCCAGCCGGCGGCGCGAATTGCCGCGCGGGCGCTAGCCGATCAAATCGTTTTTGTGGGCGTCGATAAATCCCGTGAAGACATCGCCGGCGACGAACTTCGGATGGGTAATGATACGCCGCAGAAACCCGACATTATTCGCGATACCTTCGATCTTTGTCTGCCCCAGGGCGGCGTTCATCGCATCGAGAGCCGCGGCGCGGTCCTCACCGGAACAAATCAATTTCGCGATCATCGGGTCGTAATACGGGGTGATCACATCCCCTTCGGCAACTCCCGTGTCGATCCGCACATTATCCGTCGCCTGCGGCAGAATCAAGGTATTCAACTGGCCCGGCGACGGCAGGAACATCTTGTCGGGATTCTCGGCATACAAACGACATTCAATCGCATGGCCCGATTGCGCGATGGATTGCTGAGTAACCGCGGACAGGTCGTCCCCCCGCGCAAGGCGGATTTGCAGCGCCACGAGATCGGAATCCGTCGTCATCTCGGTGACCGGATGCTCTACCTGGATACGCGTGTTCATCTCGAGAAAAAAGAATTCCTTCGTCGTGGCATCCACGATGAACTCCGCGGTGCCGGCACCGCGATACGATTGCGCCTCGGCAAGACTGACCGCGGCGCGGGCCATGGCGTCGCGCACCTTCGCCGGCAGATCCGTGGCCGGTGCTTCCTCTACGACCTTCTGAAACCGCCGTTGAATCGAGCACTCGCGCTCATAGAAATGGACCGCGCGGCCATCACCGAAGCCAAACACCTGGATCTCGATGTGCCGTGCTTTCGGGATGTAGCGCTCGAGGAATACCGCGCCGTCACCGAACGAGCGCTCTGCCATTGATTGGGTCGACTCGACGACCTTCTCAAGTGCGTCACCGTTCTCGACGAGCTTCATGCCGATGCCGCCGCCACCGGCCGACGCCTTCACAAGCAAGGGATAGCCAACCTGCGCCGCCGCGGCCTGTAATCCGTCGTTATTGCCGACGGTAAAGCGGGGACTGCCCTTGAGCACCGGCACGCCGGCCTGTTCGGCAATACTGCGCGCACGTTCCTTGTCGCCCATGGCGGTAATCTGGGCCGGTTCCGGGCCAATCCAGACGAGACCATTGTCCGTCACGGCTTCGGCAAATTCCGCATTCTCAGCCAGAAAACCGTAACCCGGGTGTACCGCGTCGGCGCCGCTGGCGCGCGCGGCGTCGAGGATGCGGTCGATCTTCAGGTAGCTTTCGGCGGCTTTGGCCGGCCCGATTTCGTGCGCCTCATCGGCATGCTTTACGTGCAGTGAAGCGGCGTCTGCTTCCGAATGAACGGCAACCGTTGCGATGCCGAGGGCGCGGGCGCTGCGGATCACCCTGCAGGCGATTTCTCCGCGATTTGCCACGAGTAGCTTTCTCATAGGGTGCTGGATCCTTGATGGCGTGCGAACGAACGATATTGTAAGCGCACCACACGAAGCTGTCCCCCCGGCGCACGCTACGGTGCGGGAGGAAACCGCACGCGAACGCACAGACCGGGATTATTGTCGCCAAGCGTAATCACGGCGCCGTGGTAGCTGCAGACCGCGCTGACGAGCGCGAGCCCGAGGCCGCTGCCTGCAGTGTGCCGTGCGCGATCACCGCGGTAAAAGCGCTCGAACACACGCGTCCGGTCGGCCGCATCGATTCCCGGCCCCTCGTCGCAGATTTCGAGATGGACGTCCGTCGCGGTCACTGCGAGCGTCACGTTGATATGGCCACCAACAGGTGAAAACTTGACGGCGTTGTCAATCAGGTTGCACACAGCTTGTAACAGCAACTCACGCTCGCCGCGCACCCGCGCTGCACGCAGCGTTGTCCGAATCGACAGTCCCCGCTCGTGTGCCAGCGGTTCATACAGCTCCACCGCGGCGCTCGCGATTTCCTCCAGGTCGACGCAACCCACATCCGCGTTCAAGCCGGCCGCCTCGAGTTTCGCAATCCTCAGCAAAGCGCCGAACGTAGCCAGCAGATGATCAACATCGGTTACGCAGGCATCGATCCCGTCGCGCAACGCCGGCTGCTGCGTATCGCTGTGATGATCGCGGAGTTGTTCGAGGCGGTTACGCAGTCGCGCCAAACGCGTGCGCAAGTCATGTGCCACATTGTTCGTAACATGCTCGATTCCCGACAACAAACGCTGAGTCTCATCGAGCATGGCATTCAGACTACGCGCCACTTCGTCGAGATCGTCGGCGCTGCCGAAATCAGGAACCCGCCGCGACAGATCGCCGCGCATGACGTCGCGGCTCGTCGCGATAATGCCGCGCAGGCGTCGGCGCAAGCGTCGCGATAAAAGCACCCCGGTACTGACGCCAACGCAGATGGCAAGCGCCGTACCCCATACGAGGGCCCGCTCTATCAGCGTCTTCAAATCCTGCAGGCTGCGAATGTCGCGACCGACCAGCAGGTTGACCTGGCCGCGCAACAGAAACGGACGCGCTTTCGCTGGCGTGTATTGTCCGCCCGCAGGTTCTGCGAGACTGAACTCTATCCAGCCCTCCGGGTTCGGCATGCTGTCGGGCCAGGCGGATATGTTGCCGACCACCGGGTTGCGGGCGGCATCCGCTACAAGATAAATCGCGGAACGCTCGGGATCACGTTCTATGCGCGACTCGATCGTCGCGATCAGACCACGCAGGCCGTTGCGTTGGTAGACCTCCGACAGGGCCTCGATATCGGTTTCGATCACGGTGTTCGTTTGCCGTTCCATGAAACCCACGGTGGACCAGAACACAAACCCGCCGAATGCGGCCAGCGTTGCGCTCAGAACAAGCACAAACGCAAGGCTCATTTTGAAAGCGATCGACGGACCGGATTCAGTTCGGCTCGGCAAGACAATATCCCTTGCCGCGAACCGTATGCAGCAGCGGTGGTTCGCCACCGGCGTCGAGTTTCGCGCGCAAGCGCGAAATGTGGACATCAACGACGTTCGTTTGCGGGTCGAATGTCATGCCCCAGACAGACTTCAGCAGCATCGCGCGGGTGACGACTTCGCCGGCGTTCCGGGCGAGGTATTCAAGCAGCGCGAACTCGCGCGGTTGCAGGCGAATCAGCTCGCCGCCGCGCGTAACGCAACGCGTCAGTACATCGATCTGCAAATCGCCAACGTTTAACGCCATTGCCGGTGCGGTCTGCGTATTGCGGCGGGCCAGCGCCTGCAGCCGTGCATCGAGTTCTGCGCGGTGATACGGCTTTACAAGGTAATCATCGCTGCCACGCTGCAGGCCCTCAACTCGATCGCTGACTTCGCCAAGAGCCGAAAGGATCAGCACCGGCACACGATTGCTCTCGGCACGCAATTCACCGAGGAACGAAAGCCCATCGCCATCCGGCAACAGGCGATCGAGGACGATCACATCGTAGGCAGTGTCGGCGAGGCGTTTGCGCGCGTTGACCAGCGTATTTGCAACATCGGTTGTATAAGCCAGGTGATGCAAATCCGTGCACAGCTGACGCGCCAGCTCCAGATCATCTTCAACTACGAGCAAGTGCACGTTCGACTTCCCGACATCATCGTAAGCATATTGTTTCTGACCATCGCGTGATCGTCGAATTCCCGCCGCGTTGCCGTTTGATCGTTCGCTGCGGGAACATATCAGCTTGCACGGACCACTGATATACTCCGCCGGACCGCAACCTATCGTACTGCCAGCACTCATGTATCGCCGCGCCGAACAGCGACTTAAAAACTTATCTGTAGCGTGCGACGAAACGCTGCTGCAGGGTGGCCGCAAGGGACTCGAGAAAGAGGCCCTGCGGATTTCGCGCGACGGAGCCGTCGCGAAAACCCCGCATCCTGGCAAATGGGGCTCGCCGCTGACTCATCCCAACATCACGACGGATTACTCCGAAGCGCTCACGGAACTTGTTACTCCCGCGTTTACGGAAGCCGCCGATGCTGTTGCATGCCTTGATGACCTGCATCGCTTTCTTTACACCACGCTGAATCCCGACGAACTCATGTGGGCAGCGAGTATGCCGTGCGCGGTCGGCGATGATCAGGCCATACCCATTGCGAACTACGGCAGCTCGAATATCGGCCGTATGAAGCACATCTACCGCGTCGGCCTCGATTATCGCTATGGTCGTCGCATGCAGGCCATAGCGGGTGTGCATTTCAACTACTCGCTGCCAACTGAATTCTGGCCCGAGTTCCAGGAAGAGGAAGAAGACGCCGGTCCGCTGCGCGAGTTTATCGATGAACATTACTTCGGATTGATCAGGAATTTTCATCGCATCGGCTGGCTGATCCCGTTCCTGTTCGGTAATTCACCGGCCGTGTGCAAATCGTTTCTGGCCGGTCGCACAACCCGCTTCAAGTCCTTCGACTCCGGAACGCACTACCTGCCGTACGCCACATCACTGCGTATGAGCGATATCGGTTACAAGAACAAGAACCAGTCGGCGCTCGCGATTTCTTACGACAGTCTGGCCGATTACGTGACGAGCCTGCGCACCGCGATCGAAACCCCGTACCCTGAATATGAGGCGATCGGCGTTAAGGACGGTGATCGGTTTGTGCAACTCAACACGAACGCACTGCAACTCGAGAACGAATACTACAGTTTCGTGCGTCCGAAACGGGTAACACTGCCGGGCGAAAAACCATCCGCGGCGCTGCATGCTCGCGGCGTTGAGTACGTCGAGATCCGCGCCCTGGACGTGAACGCGTTCGAACCTAACGGGGTCAACGTCGAGCAGTTACGGTTCATCGAAGCGTTCCTGATTTTCTGTCTGCTTGAGAACAGCCCGTCGATAACCGTCGCGGAACAGCGCACGATTCAGTACAACGAGTTGACCGTTGCGCTGCGCGGACGTGAGCCCGGACTGGCGCTGCAACACAAGAGCGGCATGAAACCCCTGCTCGCGTGGGCGAACGAGATATTCGATGGCATCGAGGCGGTCTGCGCAGCGCTTGATGGCGGCAAAGACGTTCCGCTCTATAGCCAGGCGCTCGCGAAGCAGCGTCGTTGTCTTGAAGACTTCGAATTGCTGCCGTCGGCGCGAATCCTCGCCGCTATGCGTGACACAAGCCTGCCGTTCGCGAAACTTGCGTTCGAACTTTCCGCGCAACACGAAAAATATTTCAGGGAGCGCGCACTTGAACCCGCAAAGGCGGCGGAATATACGCGTCTGGCGGCTGAATCGATTGCGCGTCAGGCGGAAATCGAAGCCAGCGACGACGTCGACCTCGAAACCTATCTCACGAACTATTTCGCGACCCCCTGAACGCCGTCTCGCGGAGACCCTGGCTTACGCGGGATTGAACTTCGACGACGCGCGGGCAACCAAGTGACCGTCAACCGTAATTGAAGGAGTTCACAGTGGACCGACGCAGATTGATTTTGACGCTCGGTGGCGCTGCCGCGCTGCCGCTGTTCGGCACGTGGGCGCCCGGGGTGGCGGCCGCGACAGACGTGCGTTCACTGAAAGACATTCAGTCACGCTGGCGCGAGTTTCTCGATCCCGGCGCAACGATCGCCCGGAGCGCGGCGCGGATTAAGCGTGATGCCGCACAATGGCGCGAAGCGCTGCCACAAGACGCCTATGAAGTGCTGTTCGAGGAAGATACGGAACGACCATTCTCGAGCGTGCTGAATGAGGAAAAGCGCCCGGGTGTATTCGTGTGTCGCGCCTGTGATCTACCGCTGTTCAGTTCTGAGATGAAATACGACAGCGGCACCGGCTGGCCGAGCTTCTTTACCGCGATACCGGACCATCTCGATACGAAGAAGGATTTCAAACTCATCTGGCCACGCACGGAATACCACTGCATTAAATGCGGCGGACATCAAGGTCACCTATTCGACGACGGCCCGCAACCAACGGGCGAGCGCTGGTGTAACAACGGACTCGCGTTGCGTTTTATTCCATCCCCGACCTGAACAGCCGTGCGTAGGCTTGAGACACTACGGGTTCGGGACCGGGATTATTAGCTACACCCCATCCCCGCCCCTTGCACACGATTCGAGTGGAAAGCTACCTGGTCCATCGCGCCTGGAGTTTCATGATTCGGCGCACGTATTCAGTCGAAATGATCGAGCGCGTATACCGCGATCCCGCTCGCTCGATTGAGATACAGACCGCCGCCGAGGTTACGAAAGTAGCGCGACAGCCTGCTCCGATACCATGAGGTATCGCGCAGATACACAGCGGAATCCGTACGCGATTGGTCGCAGTTCAGTTCCCAGTCTTCTTGCGTGAGAACGCCGAAGTAAAGCACTTCGTTGCAGTGCTCAGCGAGATTGCGGATTGCCGCCTTCGCGGCGCCCGCGTCAAGGTACTGCAAAACATCGTGGCACACGACGAGGTCGGCAGGATCGCCACGATACTCATCAACCGCCGCCTGCTCCCAGCCAAACTTCGCGCACACATAGGGACTGATATCGACGCCGGTATAGGATGCCTGCGGGAAGCTCTCGGCAAGCGGCTTTTGCAGTGTTCCGATCCCGCTCCCGAGGTCGAGTACGCTGCGCACGTCGGCCTCGATCAGATCGCAGTAAGCTTTGATGAACCTCGCGATGTGGGTGAAATAGTCAGGCTCCGCCACTCGCGTCGAACGCCTGACGTAGAAGCGATCGTAGTAAGCCTTGTCAAACTCCGGAATGTCAGGATTCCGCGCTTTGGGGGCCGGTTTCGCCATATATGGGATTCCCTGCGGCCCCCTGCACAAGTTATTGAGGTCGGGACCGATAACGTGGTTATACCCCGTTGGTTAACAAGCGTTGCGGGGTTGTAATAGTTCGTGTTTTTGCACGGACGCATCGTCTAAGATGTTGAATCGTACGTGAAAGCGTATTTCGTTTGCACCACGATTGGGGAAGGAAGCAAGCCATGGCACGTCGCCGTTCAATCACCTCGCTGCAGCTGCTCGCGACATTCGCCGCAAGTATTTTCATGTTCGCCGCCGAAGCGATTCAGCTTGGCGATATCCGTACGCACTCAGCCCTGGGCCAACCACTCGATGCGACTGTCGGCGTGTGGATGACCGCAAGCGACAAAGCGCAACCGCTGCGACTAAAAGTCTCTCCCGATCTCGCGTATCGCGCGAACTCGGACATCGCTGCGATGGTCTCGGGCATGAGCGCCGAGTTAGTCACCACGGCGAACGGCACGAACTACATTCAGTTGCGCTCGAATTCCGTCATCAACGAACCTGTGCTGGCGTTCCGGGTAAAAGTCTACGTCGGCGAGAACGCCGTGATGCGTAACTACTCGCTCGCACTGAACCCCGCGCCGCCGGTGCGAGCTACCACAACGAAACGTCGAGCCCGATCCGTCACTCCGATCACGGATGCGAACTACACTGTGAATGATGGCGATACGCTGTGGGCGATCGCGCGTCGCGTGGGGCGCACGACGGGGACCGGCACCAACGATCTCGTTGCGCAAATCTTCGCCGACAATCCGCACGCGTTCGTGAACGGCAATCAGGATCGTTTGATCCGTGGCGCGGAGTTGCGCTTGCCGATCGGATCGAGCGCAGCGCCCGCAGCGACACCGGCAACTGTGACCGACACGTCCACCGCCGTGTTACCGCAAGCAACGACCCAAGCCGATCCGGTTGTGAACATCCCTGCTGCCGCGACATCAAGTACTGCCGTTGCGACGGCGACGCTTGCAACGCAAAGCAAACAGGCGAGCGTCAAACCGCAGCAGGCAGTCGACTGGCGTCTACGCGACCCGCAACTAGCAGCGGAGCTTGAACGCCTGCGATTAAAATATCGTGCGCTGAAACAACAATACGATACGCAACAACAGTCAGTTCAAACCGACCCGGCCGCCGGTGCGCCGACAGAGATCACGGTAGTTGATGAAGTTGCTGATGCTGAGGTGGCGAACGAGGTGCCCGCGACCGCTGAAGCCACGGCGCCCGCGGACAGCGTCGCGACGAATGAAAGCAACAGCCCTGATTTAACCCCGGAAAAGGATGCCGGTGCGACGGCGGTTGAAATGCCGGCTGATACGCGGTCTGCCAGTGGCCTGTCGATCATGGCGATCGTCGCGCTCGTGTGTGCCGGCCTCGCGCTGCTGGCCCTGTTTGCGATTGCGCTGCGCAAGCTTCGCGTCGCGATGAAGAAACGCCAATCCGAGCTTGCCCATCACGCTCGCGAGGCCGACTTCAAAGCCGAGGTCGCGCGCAAGGCGGCGAATCGCGTGCAAATGGAAAGCGAAGTGCAACGCATGCTGGCGAATCGCGACGCTGCGACGGTTGTGACGGCGCCTGCGAGCGCCCCGTCCGCCGCTGGCGAATCTGCGAAACCCGGCGCCGGCACGGATGCGGAAATCGATCAGAACATCGCGCACGGTCGCTACAACGAAGCAGAATCACAACTCATCGCCGTCATCGCCGCGAATCCGAAGAACTACTCGGCCAAGCTGCGTCTGCTCGAGGTGTACTACATGATCGAAGAGGTGGATTCGTTTTGCGACGTCGCTGATGATCTGCACGTTAATCATCGCGCGGATCTGAGTGATGACGAATGGCGGCGCGTGATCCGTATGGGCAAGGTTACGGCTCCCGATCGCATGCCGTTCAGCGGTCCGCGGGCTCTCGACAGTTCGAACCAGGCGTCGTAAACGCCCCGTAAACCCGCACCGGCAAGGCGGCCTGGTGTCGGGTCGGCGGGAACTTAGCCCTCGCTCCGGCTATCATAGGGTCAAACCGGAGCGACGCCACCGACCGATGAAACCCAACTACGCACACATTTTTTTGGTGTTACTGATCGCCACCCTTACCGCGTGCGGCAAACCGTCGACTCCGGTCGAGGTGGCGGCGGAATTCTGGGAAGCCCTGCAAACCGGGGACGCCGGCAAAGTAAAGCGACATATCACGGCCGCAGAAGCAACGTCACTGGAATCCGTCGAGCAGGTATTGCCGATAAGTGGTGCGAAGCTCGGGCGGATCGTCATTGACGAGCGCACAGCGACAATCGATACCACCATCACCGTGAGCGGCGACAAACCGCTGGAATTCCCGCTGAAAACCTATCTCGTCGTTGAAGATGAAGACTGGAAAGTTGACTACGCAAGGACGGTCGAGGCGGTAGCAAACGCGGGCAAGCTTGCCGCGGTCATCGAAAAGGTGCACGAGTTCGGCGATACCCTGCAACAGGGTATCGAACGGTCGGTGCAGGAACTCGAACATACCTTGCCGCAGATCGAACAGGAACTGTCACGGATCGAGGAGCAGATCAAACAACACGTCCCGGAACTGCGCAAACGCCTCGAACAGTTTACGCAGGAACTGGAGGAAGCCATGAAACGACCGCCGGCGCCGCCACCACCTGTTGCGGCGGAAACAGAGGAGTCCGTAGAGATCTGATCGGCCCCGAACCGCGCTTGCGTACCGCGCGCACTTCCATCATCTTGACGAATGCTTGAATTCGCTGCGGGTACCCCCACCTTGTTGGTATAGCAATGCCACAACCGGAGGTTCCCATGGCACTAGTTTCATACGACCCTTTCGGCACCTTGTCGAAATTGCACCAGGAAGTGAACCGCGCGTTTCAGAACCGCATCAGCGGGCTGGAATCCGACGATGCATCCAGTGTTGCAACAAGCAACTGGACACCCGCTGTCGATATCGAGGAACAAACCGAACGCTTCGTCATCACTGCGGATGTCCCTGGCGTTGCCCCGGAAGACATCGAAGTGACGATGGACAACGGCATCCTCACGATCAAGGGTGAGCGCAACGAGGAGAAATCCGTCGAACAAAACGGATTCCGGCGTGTCGAGCGCACCAGCGGCTCTTTCTACCGTCGCTTCACGCTTCCCGACAGCGCGAATCCCGAAGGGATTACCGCACACGGCAAGCATGGCGTTCTCGAGATTGTGATTCCGAAGGGCGAAAAGGCGAAGGCCCGACGGATTGCCGTCAACCATTAACGCTGAAAAAGGCACGCCGACGGTTAACACCTCGGCGTGCCACAGCTACTTTGTTGCGTAGCCCTCGTACATATAGCCGTACACTTTTGGCACACCATCGAGGAAATAATTCGACAATTCACCGATCGCGAAACCGGCGTCGGTGATCATCCGGGCAATCGGCTTGTCCAGCGAGCATCCGTCGCACAGACGATTTTGCAGCGGCGTTAGCCGCTGCTGCCAGCGACCAAGCGTTGGCTGATCCGTGAGGCCGTGTTCGAGAAACAGCAGCCTGCCGCCAGGCTTCAGTACGCGTAGAACCTCCCGTAGACCGGCGACAGGATCGGACAGGCTGCACAGCGTAAACGTCATCACAGCGCTATCGAAACTCGCATCTTTCATCGGCATCGATTCGCAGTGCAGTTCCCGCGCATCAACCGGAAATTCGAGGTATTTGATCCGCCGCCGGGCGCGCCGGTTCATCCCCGGATTGGGATCGACCGTCGTCAATGACGTGATCGCGTCGGTGTAGCTGAGAAAGTTTGCGCCGGTGCCAGACCCGATCTCGATGACATGGCCGGTCGCTTTCTCCACCACGCGGTCACGGATCATCTGCAGTTTCTCATCACCGGTAAGGCGATCGATCAACCATGGGAACAAGCGTTCACGATATATGCTCACGCGCGCGATACACTCAATACGTTAATTGGGGGAACGATGCATCGCAGTGTGACAACGACGCGGATCGATCCGTATTCCTGAACATGCATGCAGTTAGCCGTCGGGGTTCAGCGACGCAAGATCGGCGCGCGCATCCGGATGGCCCTGCTCTGCAGCAAGCCGATACCATTTGATGGCTTCTTCGACATTGCGCTCCACGCCGCGTCCGGAGCGATACATATAACCGAGACTGTACTGTGCCGAGGCGTGGCCGTTCGCAGCGGCCTCTTCGAACCAGTAGATAGCTTCGGTCTCGTCAGCGGCGATCCCGTGACCGGTCCGGTAGCTGTAGCCAAGATTGTACTGTGCGGCGGCGTAACCCTGTTCCGCGGCGGCGCGATACCATTTCGTCGCTTCAATATCGTCCTGCGGGACGCCTTCACCGAGCGCGTAGGACATGCCGAGACTGTATTGCGCAATCGCACTGCCTTGCTCCGCCGCACGCCGGTACCAGATCGCCGCTTCCTCATCGTTTTGCGCTACACCTTCCCCGAACGCGTACGCAACCGCGAGGTTGTATTGCGCATCGCGATTCCCCTGAACCGCCGCACGCCGATACCAGTCGACGGCGCGAGAGAGATCCAGGCCGACGCCTTCCCCCACGTAATACATGTAACCAAGATGCGCCTGCGCTTCGGCATCGCCGGCTTCCGCCAGGCGATTGAATATTCCTGCCGCGCCCGCCACGTCGCCGGCGGCCAACGCGCGCTTGCCGGCGGCGACGTCCACGCTCGCAGCGGGTTGCGGCGAAGATCTCATTGCGCTTGCCGTCGCAGGTTCACCGGCATCGCCGGTTGCGGCTGCCCAATCGATGGGCGTTGATTCGACCACGGCAGGAACCGGGTCTTCCGCCAAAGCTGCAAGTGGTTCGGAGACCGGCTTCGTAGGAAGCGCGTCCGCCGCGGCGGGCGCATCGTTGTCAGGCACGGCCGCGACCGCTTGTGCAGGAAGTTCAGCTTGCACCGACTCCGGCGCCGCCTGCGCTGAAGCGGATTGGCGGCCAAACAAACCCGCGAAACGTCGAAAGAATCCGTTCCCGGCAGACGCCGTCGTCGCTGCGGTCACCGCGGTGCCCGCCGTCGCGCCGCTTGCGAGCGGGGCGGCCCGGGCGTCAACCGTCGCGGCCGCGACGGCGCGGTCGTTGATGCTGGCGTCGCTTGCCATCGGATCGTTGGCGACAGTTCGTGTTTGCGTGACGATTTCAGATCGTGTGACAGGCGACGCAAAATCCGCCGTGTGAGCGGGCACGACGGCGGATAAGGACGTCGGATCATCGGCAGCGCCTGGCGCTTGCGCGGCCGCCGTCGTTGCAGCGGACGGTTCTTCCGTCGTGGCGACAACGTCCGCATCGGCAGCCCCCGCGGTCGACCCGACTGCGGCATGCAACGACGTTGGCGCCGCCGCCGCGACGAAGTCACGCGTTGCAAGAACGGATCCCGGCACTACCTCGTGATTCGCCGGCGGCGCTGCCGCGATGTCCGCAAGTGCGACCGCGGGTGGTTCAATCCGCTCCGGGTGGATGACGATGGCATCCGCGGCCAGCCGCGGTTGTGTCACCGCAACACGCGGTGTCGCCACGTCACCCGTCGTCGCGGGCGCGATCGTGACCACTGGCGCAACCGTCTCCGTGGCTGCAGGCGGCACGCCTGCGGCCGGCACGTTCTCCGCCTCTGCCCGCGTCGCAGTTTGCGCCGCCGCAATGGCAGCATCGGTTGCCGGCGGCTCGTCGATCGGTGCCGTCCCCGTCATCGAATCAGCGGCCGACGCCGCGCTGGAGACGATTGCGTCCTCGACCGGATCGCGTCGCGAAATCGTGGCCGCGGCCGCAACCGGCGCCGCCGCGGGGGCCTGTGCCGGATGCTCCTTGGCCGGCGCCGTGATCGCAATGGGTGCTCGCCGCCGTGCAAGATCCGGCATTGGCAGCCCGGCTTCGTTGTAAATCGCCCTTAACCGCTCCTGCGCCTGTACATGGCCGCCGCGCGCGGCGTCGCGGTAATACGTGATAGCCATTGCCTCGTCGGGCGCGACTCCGAGGCCCCGGGCGTATTTTTCGCCGAGTTCAAATTGCGCCTCGGCGTGGCCGAGTTCCGCTGCGCGAGCCTGCCATTGCAGCACGACATCGGCGTCTTTCGGCCCGGCGTGCCCGCGGGCGTGAAGTCCGGCCAGGCGCCAGGCGGCGACGGCGTGGCCCGCAGCGGCGAGTTCCGTCAGTTCGGTGATCGCCGGTGCAGTGTTTTCCAGCGCCAGCATGCGCTCCGCCCGTTCGAACCGCGCGGCAAGATCCGCCGCGTTCGTGGCGGCAGGCGCGACAGGTGCAGTCGTCGCAGTGCCGGATGCAGCGTGCGTAGCGGCATCGGCAGGATCAATCTCGACGGCGATGCCGTGGGCTTTGGCCAGGCGCAGCGCGGCGCTCTGATCGGACGTCAGCGCCTGCGCTGGCGCTTCCACACGCGCTTCAACAGGATCGAGCGTCACGATCGGCGCCTCGGACGCAACGGCACGTGTTTCGCTCGTCACCACGGATTGCTGTGCGGAATCTGCCGCGGGCCGAGGCGGATCCGCGCTCGGTGTTACCGGTATTTCGGCGGCCGCTACTTTCGACTCGTCAGCGCTGCTGTGAGGTTTGTCCCCGGTGGCCGCCTTCGATGCGATTGATCGTGGCGAGTCCCGCGCAACCGTTGGCTGCCGTGCTGTCGCCGCGGGATCCGCAAGCGCGTCGTCGCCGTTCGCGCGATTGAGTTCGCGCATGTTCTGCGCGGCGAGTTCATGGCCCTGCTTCGCCGCGAGACGATAAAAACTCAGCGCCCATGATTCGTCCTGCGGCACGCCCTCGCCCAGGAGATACATATTGCCGAGATTGAACTGCGCTTCGGGATGACCAAGTTCCGCCGCGACAAGGTACAACTCGACTGCCTTGTCGATATTACGTTGGACCCCTTCGCCGCGGTGGTAGAGGCTTGCCAGCAGGGTCATCGCGCTGGCATTACCGTCAGCGGAGAGTGTTTCGAGAATTTCTGTTGCGGCGGCGTAATCACCGCTCATCAGCGCGTTGTCGGCGCGCTCGAGTTCATTCGCGACGGCAGACCAGGCGCTGCACACCAGCAGTGTACAGAGGAGCAATCGAAGCATGCGGAAGTACCTCCGTGACAACCGGGGACGGGCCGGCGAAGAATCGGGGGCCCGCGGTGCGCACAGTATATTGTGTCGTGAGATACCCCGCCATCCAGATGTTGAGGCGCGGTGCGGTGAGGAATTTTGGCGACAGGGAATCTGCGTGAGATCCGGCAGGCGAGATGCCCGGCGTATAAGAATGGACCCCGATGGTGGAATCAGCGGCCGCGTGTGCGCAACCGGCGGCAGGCGGCGGCGCGTCCCCGCGCTCAGATTTCCGCGAGTTGGTCGGCCGCGCGTGACGACTTCGGCAGCACCCCGAGAACGACAATATTCTTGCCTGAGACCGAGATGTGTTTCTGCTCTTCCATGTCCTTGAGGACTTTGCCGACCATTTCCCGCGAGCAGCCCACGAGCCGCGCAAGTTCCTGCCGCGTAACCCGGACCTGCATCCCCTCGGGGTGGGTCAGGGCGTCCGGCTGGTCGCACAAATCCAGCAAGGTGCGCGCGACGCGGCCGTAGACGTCCATGAACGCGAGATCGCCGAGTTTACGGTTCGTATTACGCAGCCGCCGGGCGATTTGGCTGGTCATGGCGATAATCAGGTCCGGATACAGTTCTGTCAGTCCGCGCAGTTTTTTGTAGCCGATCTGCGCGATCTCGCTCTCCGCACGCGCTCTCACCAGCGCAGTGCGGCTCGCATCCGCGTTAAACAGCCCGATCTCGCCGAAAAAATCACCGGGGTTCAGGTAGGCGAGGACGATTTCGTGGCCCTTGTCGTCTTCGAGCAATACCGTTACCGATCCGCTGATGATGTAATAGAGTTCTCCGGCAGGGTCACCCTGGCGGATGATCGCGGCCTTGGCGGGAAATTGCCGTCGGTGGCAATGGGTGAGAAACGTGGTGATTGACTCTTCTACGGTTGAACTGGCAGCAGTCATGATTCCTTCAGCCTGTGTTTGAGCCCCTCAATATTAAGCGGCACTAATACCTGCAAAGTTGCAATGCAGTATAGCCAACCGGCCCCGGCCCAATGGGTAAACGATCGCAAAATCAGGGATTGCATCGGGTTTTTTTGCGAACCCCGTCCGCGTCTGCGCACGCGGAACCGGCCGCATCATTGCCCGTCCCGCTGCCATTGATTGGCCCCGGCGTCGTAGCGGTACCTCACCATGCGCCCGGTTGGGACCGGATTGCCGCTCGCGTCGGGCCTCGTGAATTCGGGGTACGCGCGCCACAACTGGCCGTCTTCCACGCTGAACTGGTCGTTGCCCCGATAACCGGGGCGGTCGCCCACCGGCAGTTTCGCCACGGCCGCCGAGGCGAAGCGGCCATCACGCCACTCGTGGATATCGACGGCACCGCGGTCTTCGCCCGCCAGAAGATCGGTCGCCACGACGATTTCGAACGCGCCGTCGCGGTCGAGATCCGTCATCCACACATCCGCGATCACCCCGTCCCGGTTCACTTCCAGACGCGACAGTGTCCGCAACTCGTCTCTCACAACCACCTGGTACGCCCGTGACGCGCTGTAGCGCGCATCGGCACTGGCAACAACGATGGTGAGGCCGGCGGTCTGAAACGTTCGCACTTCTCGCCCGGCGGCAATGGCCACACCGGCGAGCAGGACGAGCGCGTAAAGGGCCCGGCGCAGGCCCGCACGCGGATGCGGGCCGATAGCGGTGATTGTGTTCAATGTCCCGTCAGTACTCATCATATTTCCCTGTGCCTTGCGTGATCCGCGGGCGCGAGCGTGACTGCATTTCAGGCTCGATACCCGCGGTTCGCGTGCTTCGCCTTGGTCATCCCTTGACTTCCGGATTATAGCCGCTATATTACTTGGCACTACTGAGCAGAGAGTGCTAATAACAATCGTAATACTCTCGCATAATCATATAGTTAACTGGATATTCGAGGAGAAAAAACTATGAACATCCGCCCATTACACGATCGTGTCGTGGTCAAGCGCGTCGAAGAAGACACGACTTCCGCCGGGGGCATCGTCATTCCGGATTCCGCGACCGAAAAACCGGCCAAGGGTGAAATCGTCGCTGTCGGCAACGGCAAGATACTCGAAAGCGGCGAAGTGCGCGCGCTGGATCTGAAAGTCGGCGACAACGTGCTGTTCGGCAAGTACTCCGGTACGGAAGTGAAAGTCGACGACGAAGAACTGCTCGTGATGCGTGAAGACGACATCATGGCGATCATCGACGCTTGATCGCGTTGGCAACGAAACAAATCTCTGAGGTAAGAAATCATGGGAGCTAAAGAAGTACGCTTTTCCGACGACGCCCGCCAGCGCATGGCCGCCGGCGTCAACATCCTGGCCAATGCCGTCAAGCAGACGTTGGGGCCGAAGGGCCGTAACGTCGTCCTTGAAAAGAGCTTCGGCGCACCGACCGTCACGAAAGACGGCGTTTCGGTGGCGAAGGAAATCGAGCTCGAAGACAAATTCGAGAACATGGGCGCGCAGATGGTGAAGGAAGTTGCCTCGAAAACTTCCGACGTCGCCGGTGACGGCACCACGACGGCCACCGTGCTGGCGCAAGCAATCGTCCGCGAAGGCCTGAAGGCTGTTGCTGCCGGTATCAACCCGATGGACGTGAAGCGTGGCATCGACAAAGGCGTCATCGCCGCGGTCGAAGAGCTGCGTAAAATTTCCACCCCGTGCACGGACACGAAGGCGATCGCACAGGTCGGTACGATCTCGGCGAACTCCGACGGCGCCGTCGGCGACATCATCGCAGAAGCGATGGACAAGGTCGGCAAAGAAGGCGTGATCACGGTTGAAGAAGGTTCGGGTCTCGACAATGAACTCGACATCGTCGAAGGCATGCAGTTCGACCGTGGCTACCTGTCCCCCTACTTCATCAACAATCAGGAAACGATGGGCGTCGAACTCGACGATCCGCTCGTCCTGCTGCACGACAAGAAGATTTCGAACATCCGCGAAATGCTGCCGGTGCTCGAAGCTGTCGCGAAAGCCGGCAAACCGCTGCTGATCATTGCCGAAGACGTCGAAGGCGAAGCCCTCGCGACGCTCGTCGTCAACAACATGCGCGGCATCGTCAAAGTTGCGGCCGTCAAAGCCCCGGGCTTTGGTGATCGTCGTAAAGCAATGCTCGAAGACATCGCGATCCTGACGAACGGTACGGTTATTTCCGAAGAAGTCGGCTTGAGCCTCGAAAAGGCCGGTCTCGACGACCTCGGTTCCGCGAAGCGTATCCAGATCTCGAAAGAAGAAACCATCATCATCGATGGTGCGGGCGACGAGAAAGGCATCGAAAAGCGCGTGAATCAAATCCGTGCGCAGATCGAAGATACGTCTTCTGACTACGACCGCGAAAAACTCCAGGAGCGTGTTGCGAAACTCGCCGGTGGTGTTGCCGTGATCAAAGTCGGCGCCGCGACGGAAGTCGAAATGAAAGAGAAGAAAGCCCGTGTCGAAGACGCGCTGCATTCAACTCGCGCCGCCGTTGAAGAAGGCGTCGTCCCTGGCGGTGGTGTTGCACTGCTGCGGGTTCAGGCGGTTGTCCAGAAAGTGAAGCCGGACAATGCCGACCAGCAGATGGGTCTGAACATCCTGTCGCGCGCACTCGAAGAGCCGATCCGTCAGATCGTCTCCAATGCCGGCGACGAACCGTCCGTCATCGTCAACGCGGTGAAAGAGTCGAAGGGCAACCACGGCTACAACGCGCAGACGAGCGAGTTCGGCGACATGATCGACATGGGTATCCTCGACCCGGCCAAAGTGGCGCGCTCCGCGCTGCAGAATGCCGCGTCCGTTGCTGGCCTGCTGCTGACGACCGAAGCCATGGTCGCCGACGCACCGTCACGCGATGACGGCCCGTCGATGCCCGATATGGGCGGCATGGGCGGCATGGGTGGTATGGGCGGTATGCCCGGCATGATGTAAATCTGCCCCACCCTTTCGCGACCCGGCGAAACCTTGAAAACCCCGCCCTCCAGGCGGGGTTTTTTTTCGCGTCCTGAAAAATCACGTGCGCATACCGTGCGTTGCACCGGAATCGTGACGCCGGGCGACCGTTTCAGTGCACAAATTGCGACGCTGCGGCAGCCTTTGCCGCAGTTTCATTAGCAGCAGACAAATCGTCCGCTAACCGCCTTCGAAAATTCAAAGACATACAAAATTTCGTTACGAATCTAATATTTGGCCCGATAATTGAATCAGAATTGTCACGGACGTCGACTACATCCCTGCAATACCGGCGTGCGAGTTCATCTGTTTTGTCATTCTGCGAGGGCCAGATAGTGATGAATACTGATTCGGCAGTTATCGTTTCAACGGATATCCGTGAGTATTTTCAGCACGAGGTGAACGCTGCACTGACGCAGCAGGCGGTCAAGGTTGAAGACACTACCGCGACCTATCTCGTCAATCTGCTCGCCGCGTACATCAATGCGCGCGAGTTATTCGAGGAAACCGAAGAAGGCCTCGCACTCAAACCGCTGGCGCTGCACTACGCGGATGCCTTGAATGCAGCGAGTGCGAGCGAAAAAAGTCTCGCGTTGCGTCGGCTCGGCGACGTGGCGCTGTTCATCTCCGGGCTGTTTGCCGGCAGCCTTAACCGCAAGATTGTCGATATCGATTACTACATCGCGATGGGCGGAACGGCGTACAGCTGCGTTCACGATCTCGTAGGGACGCGCGCGCACGACCGGCATGCGCTGTTTGCGGAACTCGCGGAAAATTTCGCCCAACTCGTCGATGTACTCGGCGTGATCAGCGACAGCTCCAATTTGAATTCAAACGCCGATGTGCTGCGTTTATACGAAATATGGCTCCGGACGGGCAGCACGCGCAGTGCGGAGAAACTCCGACGACACGGGATTGTGGTGTCGGCGAATGCGAGCAGCCGCGCAATGCACTGAACGGGAGCGCACCGATGTTACTAAGTCAGGTACAGAACTATCTGGCCGGCTTCTACGAAGCGCCGACCGCTTACAATATTTACGACTTCCTCATCACCGACCCCGCGCATGCCGACGCACTGACCCCCGCCGGCGAGCGCGACAACGACGAGCGCCTGCTCGTCGCGCAAACCGATGAGGGGGTCGAACTCTCCGTGTACGTCGATGGCGACACCCTTAACCTGCTGCGCGATGACGATCCGTTCGTGGGCCTGCACGACGGCAACCTCAGCGCGTTCATGCTCGCGCTCGAAGGCGTATCGCACTTTCACTACGTGTGCTGGAACGCGTCTTTCGACAAGTCCGTGACCTTGCTCGAACTCGAGCTGCAAGCCGAAGTGGACAAGTACATCACCGCGCTCGCCTTGCTCGGTGAACAGGCCAACACAGCGGGAATTGAGGACGTGCACGAGCATCTGTTCGAGAACGTGCGCTTCCGCGATGATCTTTCGGCGGATCATCTCGCGCGCTATCAGGATGCGAACCGGTACGCCGGCAAATATTGTCGTTCACTGTTGATCAACTATCCCGAAGCACACCGCGAACCGTGCTTCAGAAACGAGCTGCGGCGATTTTACCGGCTCACCCAGAACGGGAAAATTCGCCGGATAGAAGCGACGGGCTAGGCGGGCGCTACCGCTTCAGTCGCCAACCTTCTTGTGCAGGTGAGGCATCGTCTCCGGCTGCCCGGCCTTCATATAGCGTTCTTCCTTGCCCGTGCGCGTGACATTTTCGTAAACGCCGTCATCTCTTTTCACAAGCTTCGTGAAGCCCACCTCCTTGAGTTTCGAGTTGCCGGTCGGGAACGCAATACCCGGCGCCGTCAGTACCTTGCGTACGGGCGCGAAAAAATCCGTTTCCCCCAGGGGCACCTGGGCGGCATAGCACAGCTCGCCCCAGGTAGTAATTGTCGCGCCGATGCCGTGACGGACTTCGACGGTCTGGCCGTTTTCTTCACAAAAATAATCGTAGTTCGGCATGCGGCTTCTTCCGGATCGCGTGATCACAGTTGTGTTCGATTTGATCTGCAGATTTTAGTTCGGCCGCGCTGCTAGGCAAGCGTATCGAACCCGTCGCGCCGGTTTTTTGTAACCCGCTCCAGAATCTCACCGTCGCGATCCAGCGGCGGGTAAGGTGACTTGCGCGAGCGACAATAGGCGGCGATCCGCGGATGCAGCCATTCAAACGTCTTTTGCGAAAACTCGAGGTCGTCGATGCGACGGCGCGAATAGCATCCAGCGAGTTCTCGTTGGCGCAAGGCCTCGTAAAGGATTACCCCGATCGCCACGGACACGTTCAGCGACTCGACCATGCCAACGAGCGGCACACGAACGCGAACATCCGCTGCAACAATCGAATCTGCCGACAAGCCGTCGCGTTCCGAACCAAGCACGAGTGCCGTCGGCCGGACGTAATCGATACTGCGAAAATCGCGGGTGCCCGGACCGACGTCGGCCGCGACGATCGTGAAACCCCCTTCGCGCAGCGACGCGAATGCGCCAACTGCCGATGAATGATGGACAAGCTCGAGCCAGCGCTCCGTGCCGCTGGCGGATTTGTGCCCGAGACGAACCCGGGCATCGGCCGGCGCAATCGCGTGGATGCGTCCGATCCCGACAGCGTCACAGGTGCGGGCGATGGCTCCGAGGTTACGCGTTTTGTGCACGTTCTCCATGGCCACGGTGAGATCCGGCTGCCGGCGCGACAGCGTTGCCACGATGCGTTTGTAGCGCTGCGCTCGCACCTGCAAATTATTCCGCGAGCGAGCGCTTCATCGCTGTATGTGTGCGAGGGTTGCGCTGACGGAAGCGTAAGTCGATACGCAATACGGGACGCAATAGGTCAGCGCGATCTTTGCATACGCGGCGGCATCGAGCGAGTAAGGGTTAAGCCGATCCCAGTAGTTGATTAACACGAGGATCGTGCCGACAAGGGCAGCCACCTTGAACGACCGGCGAACAACATCGCGGCTGAGCGCTATCTGCAACCAGCGCTTCATCGCCCGCGATGTACGCGCGCGGCGTGCAGGGTGGTCGCGTGTTTTAAGAACGGCAGCATTGTGTGGGTATAATCCACCCATTATGCGACAAACGCAAAACAGCACGCAGCTTTCAGCCTGTCGCCGCAGCAACCGTCAAGCGTCATTGTGCTTGCATGATCGACGTTAACGGGCTCGTATTCGAATACCCCGGGCAGCGCGCGCTCGACGATGTCGCATTCACCATCCGGGCGCATAGCGTTACCGCACTCGTCGGTCCCAACGGGGCAGGCAAAACAACCTTGATGCGCTGTGTGTGCGGTCTCGAGCGGCCGCTTTCCGGTGCGGTCACGGTTGATGACGTGGACGTCATTGCCCAGCCACGCCGCAGTCATGAGCGGCTAGGCTATTTATCAGATTTCTTCGGCCTGTACGACGCTCTCAGCGTGCGTCAGGTCCTGATCCATGCGGCGGCCGCGAATGGCAGTCAGCGCGATCCGGGGGAAGCGGCGGCGACGACGGCCGCCAGACTCGGTCTTGGCGATCGCCTCGGGCAGCGCGTTGGCGAGTTGTCGCGCGGCCTGCGTCAGCGCGTTGCGATCGGCCAGGCGATCATCCACGAACCGAAGGTTCTGATCCTCGACGAACCCGCCTCCGGCCTTGATCCGGAGGCACGTCATAATCTCGCGGAGCTGTTTCGTATCTTGCAGAAAGATGGCATGACCCTGCTCGTCTCCTCGCACATTCTGGCCGAGCTCGGCGCTTACGCGACCGACATGCTCGTGATCCGGGGTGGCCGCATTATCGAGCATCGCACGCTGAAGGACGCTGCGCCGAACACGCGCGAAATCGCCATGGAACTCACGCAAGCTGACGCCACGATAGACACCGTGCTGGGATCATTCGACAACATCAGCAACATCCGGCGCGACGGGCGCCGTGTTGTCTGCGAACTGAGCGGTGGGGACGATGCCCAGCATCAACTACTGCGTGCGCTTGTTGCGGCCGACATCGCGATCATGAGTTTTGCGACGCTCGAGCGCGACCTGCAACAGTCTTATCTCGACAGTATGAAGGCGCCGTAAGTGAATCCCGAGTTTCAGCGTAACCTGTGGCTCGAGTGGAGCGCGCATCGGGTGATTCTCCTCGGCGTCGTGCTCGCGAGCGTCTTCGTACTCGTCAGCCTGTTCGATCCGAACGGCGTGGGCAACGTCGTCGCGAATGCGGCGCTGTCATTGTTCGTTCTTGCGACGATGATGTGGGGCAGTCACCGCGCCGGCGACGCGATGCTCGATGAACTGCGTGAGCGCACCTGGGATACACAACGCATGTCGGCGATGAGTCCGTGGGCCATGACCTGGGGCAAGCTCTGCGGCGCGACGGTCATGCCGTGGTTTGCCGGCACCGTGTGCCTCGTGGTGTACACGGTTGCACGCTTCGGCCCGTCGCTGGCGGAACGTTTGCAGATCGTGGCGAGTTGCGTCGCAGCCGCGGTACTGGTTCAGGCATTGAGTCTGATCGGCGCGCTCGTTGGCACCCGGCTCGAGAAACATGCGCGCAGTACGCTTGCAAGCTGGTCGGCGCTCGGGGCGATTGTGCTCCTGCTCGTGTACTTTTCCGTTTACTACCGCTCTACCGATGCGATCGTCTGGTTCGGACTGCATTGTGATCGCCTGGATTTTCTTACCGTCTCGCTGTTCGCGCTCGCCGCGTGGACCGTGTTCGGCGCGTATCGCATGATGAGCAGCGAACTCGCTGTCGCCACGCGACCCTGGGCCTGGTGCGCGTTCGTAATGTATCTCACGATTTACTTTGCCGGTGCCTTTATCCGCCCGGAGTGGCCGCTCGAGCGCGGTCTTGCGTTGTTCGGCGCCGCCGGCCTGGTTGTTGCGGTGGGTGCCAGCTACCTCGCGGCATTCGCCCTGTTTCGTGACCCGCTCACGTTTCACCGCCTGGCGACCTATGCCCGTGCGAGGCACTGGCAGCGATTCTTTGAAGAGCTCCCGGTATGGACAGCCTCGTTCTCCCTCGCGATCGGGTTTGCGATCCTTTGCGCTGCGCTCGCGACGGCGCCGGTATATTCCGGCGAGCGCGTTGAAGCGGTGGGACTCGCCGGTGTCGTGATCGTACTGTATGCCGTGCGCAATATCGGCTTGTTGTATTACTTCACGTACGGCGACAGCCACCGGCGCGTGGAGACGACCACCGTTATCTGTATAGCGGTTATCTCCTGGCTGCTACCCAGCATCGCGGAATCGGCAGGCTTGACGGCGGTGCAGTGGTTGCTGCGTCCACCGTTGTGGGATCATCCCCTTGCTGCCAGCGGGATAATCGGCTTGCACGTGCTGCTCGTCACCGCCCTGTGCTGGCGCCGCTACCACCAGCGCATCGCCCCGACGACGCTGAATCCCTGATTGCGCCTAGCCGAACAGGTGCTGGCCGATACGAAAACCAGCGAGATAAGTCCCCGCCGCCGAACCGACCGTACTGAGAATAAACACGAGCAGGGTTCGCGCAACCCGATTGTGGCGCCAGCCGCGGAAGCTCGAAGTATCGGTGCGCAGGTTCGAGAAATCACCGACCGTTGGCTTGCGCAGATAGGTTTCGACCAGTGCGGTGACGAAGCCGGCGCCGATCGTCGGATTCAGCGATGTAATCGGGGCGGCCACGAAGGCGCTGATCACGGTGAGAATGTGCCCGCCCGCGATCGCGGCACCAAGGGCCGATAAACCACCGTTGATCACAATCCATTCAACGACGAGCGTCATCCCAAGCGAGGGACTGCGGGCGAAACCAACGGCGAAACCAACGAGAACGAGCGCGACAATCAACCACGGGATGAACTTCGTCCAGGACCTGCCGCGAGGGATAACCGACAGCGCCTCGATCGTCGCTTCAGGATCGTCGCTGCCACTGCGTAAGGCCTCCGCCAGGCCCTTGAGGTGCCCGGCGCCGACAACCGCGAGAATCCGCGGCGCGCCACCTGCGGCCACCTGACGCAGCCGCGCCGCCATGAAGCGATCACGTTCGGTGATCAGGGGTTCGTAGATCTCCGAAGCGGTTTCCGCAAACTGCGCGAACGTGGTCTCGAGCAAGTCACCTTCCTTGAGCCGCTCGATCTCGTTCTCATCGATGTCTTCGTGCACGAGCACGCTCGAAAGCAGGCCGGTAAACAGATAAAACCGCCGCCACCAGGGTACGTTGCGGTAAATTCGTTTCAGGGTGGTGCCGATCTCGCGATCGATGAGTTCCAGTGCGCACGAGCGTTCGCGCGCCGCAGCAATCGCGGCGTGCATTTCCGCACCGGGTTCGATATCAAACTGCTCGGCAATGCGTTGCTGAAATGCACCCATTGCAAGCATCGCGGTTACCATCGGTGCGCGACCGGTTTTGATCACCTGGAACAGATCCATTTTCTGCAGCGCATCGGGATCTTCCAGGGCCTTGAACCGGCTCGCGCACAGTTCGATCGCAACGGTATCCCAGGCGTTGGCGGCAATTTCGTGCTTTACCGCGGCAACGCTCGCGCGCGAGACATGCGCCGTGCCGAGCAGACGAACCAGGCTGCCGTTGATTTCGACATCCTCGAACGGCTGCTCGCCGTAATTTTCTGTCGCTGCTGTTTCCATCACGTTTTCGTCACATCGACGCTGAAACCGTGACGCAGCCAGTTGCGTCCGAGTAACAGCTTGTCTTTCGACCCACTACGGTCATTCAAATTCACCAACAGGCGATACGATCTACCGCGATGCCGCACCGTCAGATACACGTGATAGCGCAGTTCCTGGCAGTCTGAGGTCTTGATGCCGCGGACCTGTTCGATCCGCGCTTCCAGGCGTCGGCTTTCGCCGCGGCCGTTCTCCAGCGTAAATCGTATTTGCTTACCCGTGTCGTTCGCCGACGGTTGCATCGACTTGCCGACAACCTCGATTTCGCGCGCATTGATCGACGATACCGTGGCCCCGGTATCGAGGCGGGCATCGAAATCGAGCCCCGCCTCGACGATCGACACGGACTCATAGGCACCGAGCCGTGTATCGAGGGCCAGTGTATAGCCAAGGAACCCGCCGAGGCCGGTGCAAACGAGGCCGAACACGATAAGCATCGGCATCGGTACCGTCGAACTTCTGCTGCGGGAGGCCGGCATACGTCGTGCAACTTCAGGGAGATACTTTGAAGCGGGTTCGAAGCGTTGCGGGGCCGCACATTGTTAGCGTTCGTGCACGGCGACGACGCATCATTTCATGCCGGCTACTATAAAGCATCCGCCAACGACAAAGCCACATCAGAAAACCTTCCCGCGACGGCTCATCCACCGCGCGCACACCGCGCTGAGGCGCCGGACGGGTGGCATCGATGGCGGCAAACTCTTAAACTCCGCCGGTGCCCGGCTGACGGGTAGCGCCGTCGATCCATGCCGTTGCGTGGCCTGGATCCGGACCTTGCGGTCACGGCGACCCGTTTTATCGCGGCAGTTCGTGCATCACCTCCGGTGATCGACGCGCCCTAACCATTCATTGCCGGTACGCCTTAGCTTGTGACTACCTTAAATCCACGCCAGCGCGAAGCCATCCGCTACGTCGATGGCCCACTGCTTGTACTTGCCGGTGCCGGGAGTGGCAAGACCCGGGTGATCACGGAAAAAATCACGTCCCTGATCAAGCGCGGCGTTGCCGCCCCCGAGCGCATCGCCGCGATTACGTTTACGAACAAGGCGGCGAACGAGATGCGCACGCGCCTGAATCGCAAACGTAACGAACCCAACCCCTGGATTTCCACGTTTCATACGCTCGGTTTGCGGATCCTGCGCAAGGATTTCGAGCGCGCCGGATACCGCAAGGGATTCTCGATCGTCGACAGCAAGGATTGCGAGAATCTCGTCGCGGATATCCTGCGACGCTCCTCAGCGAACGATATGCCGGAAATCCGTGCCGTCATGAGCCGGATTTCCGCCTTCAAATCGGCGTTGATGACGCCCGAACTCGCGCTGAAGTCCGACCACCCGGATCCGATTTCGCGCATTGCCGCCGCATGCTACGCGCAATACGACGACGCCCTGATGGCATTCAACTCCGTCGATTTCGACGATCTCATCATGCGCCCGGTAAACCTGTTGCGTGATCATTCAGAACTTGCGGCTTACTGGCGCAATGAGATCCGCTACCTGCTCGTCGACGAGTACCAGGACACGAACCTGAGCCAGTACGAACTCGTGAAACTGCTCGTCGAGGAATCGGGGCAGTTTACGGTGGTGGGCGACGACGACCAGTCGATTTACGCCTGGCGCGGCGCGCGACCCGAGAACCTCGTGCAACTGCAGTCCGACTTCCCCGCACTGAAACTGATCAAGCTCGAACAGAATTATCGCTCCGTCGGCGCGGTGCTCAACGCGGCGAACCATCTGATCTCGCACAACCCGCACGTGTTCGAGAAAAAACTCTGGAGTGAACGCGGCTATGGCGACAAGATCCGGGTCAACGGCGCGCGCGACGAACACGACGAAGTGAGCTATATCACGAACCAGATCCTGCACGAGCGCATGGTGAAAGGTCGCCGCTTCAGTGACTACGCCGTGCTGTTCCGCAGTAATCACCAGGCGCGCTTGTTTGAACGCGCTTTCCGCGAACGCGAGATCCCTTACGTACTGTCAGGCGGTCGCTCGTTTTTCGATTATACGGAGATTAAGGATATTGTTTGCTATCTGCGTCTGATCGCGAACCCCGAGGATGACAATGCCCTGCTCCGCATCGTCAATACGCCGCGCCGCAGTATCGGCCTGTCGAGCGTCAAACAGCTCGTCGCGCTCGCCGGCACGCATGCATTACGTCTCGTCGAAGCCGGGACGACGACGGCGGTGACGGCGCAACTGCCGAAGCGGGCGGCAAAGAACGTCGGCGAATTCTTCTCCTGGCTGAGTGCAATGCAACGTGCCGCGGAGCATGAATCAGCGGCCGTGATCGCGCGCCAAATCGTCGCCGACATCGAATACCGCGACTGGATCGAACAAACAAGCGAAAGTGAAACAGATGCGAAGCGGCGACTCGATAACGTTGAGGAACTATTGTCCTGGATTGCGCGCATTCAGGACAACGACGCGGAGAAATCAATGCAGGACATCGTTGCCGCGCTGACCCTGTTCGACATCGTCGACCGCAAGGACGACGATGACATCGGCGACAGCGTCGCACTGATGACGCTGCATGCGGCGAAAGGACTTGAATTCCCGCATGTCTATCTTGCCGGCATGGAAGAGAACATCCTGCCGCACAAATCGAGTATCGAACAGGACACGATCGAGGAAGAGCGACGCGTGGCCTACGTGGGGATTACACGTGCACAGCTGAGCCTGACGTTGAGTTTCGCCCGCTCACGACGTCGTTACGGCCAGACGGAGGCGTGCGAACCCAGCCGCTTTATCGCTGAACTACCCGCCGATGATCTTGCCTGGAGCGGCCAGTCCGACAGCACCGCCGAAGGGCGAGTGGCCGGCCGCGAAACATTGTCGAGCCTGAAACAGATGTTGCAAACACCGTGACCATGCCACGAGCCCTGGAATTTCTGAAGCCACTCGTGCGTGGCATCGTGTACCTCGTGGTGTCGGGCTTACTGCCCGTCACGGGCGCCGCGGAGACAACGACGGACGAACTCGCCGTGAAAGCCCGTGACGTGCTGCCGTCGGAGTTTTTTCGCTCCGTGCATTACGACATCGATGAACAAGTCACGCGTTCGCGTTTCTTCTACCATTTCACGGTAAACAGCGATTTCGGCACGTACTCGATCGCATCGCTGCCAATGCTGCGGGTACGGCTGCATGAAATCATGACGCTGGCGGAAGTCGATCACCCGGCGACGAAGTCAGCGGCCGCGCATAACCGCTCGCCAGCCGGGCGACGCGGCGTGGGTGGCGATTCCGTCGCGGAAATCTTTGCCGATCCACTCGGTACGGCAGGCACCCTGCTCGGCAATCTGGCCTACAACCTCGAAGAAACGCTTGCCGAGCCGGATCGAAACCCGAACGTCGCCGCACCCGCGGACAGTCGCGGATACAGCGTTGATCCGGGCCCACACAAGCGCAGCGCAGCCGCGCAACTCGATGTTGATGTGTATTCGTCCAATCCGGCCCTGCAGAACCTGCTCGATGCCCTCGCGCGTGCGCGCAGCGCGGGCAAAATGCGCGGCCCCGTAGCACCGACCCAAACCTTGCAGGTGGGCCCGGTCGCGTTCGGATCCGGCGTTCTCGATGAGCGGCTGCGCTCGATCCTGAAAAACAAGTCGGCCGCTGAAATCAATGCGGACGTTGACGGGCGTCTCGCCGCCGCCGGCGTATCGACCGCTCAACGTACGGTGTTTCTCGCGAACCGGAATTTCACGCCGCGTACACGCTTGTATTTCACCCGTTACCTCGGACTTCTGAAACAGGCGCAGGGCGTTGAACATATCGTACAGAGCGCGAGTTCGGCGACCACGGAAACCGACGTCCGTACATTCGTCAACCTCGCGCGGATGGCTGCGTTCTACGAACTCACGACGAGTCACATCGTGCGCGTTATCGGACATCACAATTACCCCGTCATGCTGACGGACGCCGGTGTGCTTGTCGTTGCGCTGCCGGTCGATCATTTCTCATGGACTGACGGCAACGCCGCACTCATCGCCAGCCTCGACAGCTTTATCACCACCACGGACGCCGTGTCGACAACCGTGCTCGTTGCGGGCGACGTGACGGAGACCGTGAAGACGCAATTTGCCACGCGCGGCATCCGCCTGCGCGAACGCTATTCGTTCTGACGTCGCTGGCCGGCCCCGGCCCACGGCATTTGCCCAAGCGTCGCTCGCTGACGACGTTCCGCGCTCGCCCGATGCGCGAACGCACCGTTCGCGCCCTCGGCGATAGTGAAAAATGGATTTATAAACAGCAGCTTAAGAAAAGCGCAATCGACTTGCCCGGATTGGCACGGAATCTGCAATTCCCCTCGCGAGGAGATTGTTCAATGCTTGACGACAGAAAACCGCATCTGCGCCTGGTGGCTGACAACAGCGCGGACATCGCGCCGTTGATCGACATGGTCGCCCGCTATACGGCGGAGATCAATGAACGACGGCGCCAACTCAGCGAAGAACTCGTGTACTTTGAAACGAAGCTGCGCGACCTCGCACAGCTCGACCCGCAGGATTTTACCGGCCTCGGTAAAGTCTACGGCGAACACTCGCGTCATATTCGTCGCCTGCTGCAGGAATTCGAGCGCTAGCCGCAGAATTATCGGGTTTTCCCAGTTCAGGTCGCCTGCAGATGCCCGTACAGGTGGCCATAGAGCCCGCCCTGACGCAGCAACTCATCGTGGCCCCCTTGTTCGACGACGCGCCCCTGATCGAAAACCAGAACCCGATCCGCCTGCCTCACCGCACTCAGCCGGTGCGCGATGATCAGCATCGTGCGATCGGCAAAGTGTTCGTTCAGCGACCGGTAAACCTGCGCTTCCGTGGCGGCATCGAGTGCGGACGTTGCTTCATCGAGAATGACGACGTTCGGTTCGGCCAGCACCATCCTTGCGATCGCGAGACGCTGTCGCTGCCCCCCCGATAAACGAATCCCGTCGCGACCGATCACGGTATCGAGCCCCGCCGGCCACCCCGCGACGAGGTCGTCGATGACGGCAATTCGAAGCGCCGCGAGAATCTCCTCATCGTCGACCTCACGTCCGAGCGCGACATTTGCGCGTACGGTGTCGTTGAACAACGCCGGGTGCTGCAGCACCGTCCCGACATGTTCGCGCACGACGTCCATGCCAATCTCGCGCACCGAGACGCCATCGAAACGCAGATCGCCCGCCAATGGCGGGTACAAACCCAGAATGATCTGCACGAGCGTGGATTTCCCGCCGCCGCTCGCCCCGACGACCGCGACCTTTTCACCCGCCGCGATCGCGAGACTGAGGTCGTCAAAAATCAACGGGCCCTCGCCATAACGAAATGCTATCCCATGCAGTGACAGCGCGTTTGTCTTGCGGCCGATAAACGGATTCTTCACATGCGGATAATCCGGCTCGTCATCGAGTCGCACGATCGTGTTGATGCGCTCGAGTGCCCCGCTCGCAGCCTGCAGGCCGTACTGAAGATTCAGGATCGCCTCGATCGGTCCGAGCATGTACCAGAGGTAGCCGAACACCGCGATCATCTCGCCGAGCGTGAGGTCGGAAAACAGCACCATCAGCATCGCAACTGCGCGGAAAACATCAATTCCGATCAGGAATACGACGAAGGAGAAGCGACTCGCGGCGTCGCTGCGCCACGCGTACGCGGCTGAATGGGTACGGATCCGGCGTGCCAGCGTCTTCACTTCGCCGAGATAGTATTGCTCGCGATTCGCCGCCCGGATTTGATGGATCGCTTCCAGGGTTTCGGTGAGTGCTTCCTGAAACGCCTGAAACGCCGCGTTCTCCTTGCGTTTCAGGCGCTTTACCTGTTTTGAAATCGCGATGGTGAAATACACGGCGAACGGATTGAGGACGAGCACGAACAATCCGAGCTGCCAGTGCATCCACAACAGGATGCCGGCAGCACCAATGAGCATCAGCACCGAAATCAGCAAACGACTGACCGTGACCCCGGTAAATTCATCGACGGTGTTGAGATCGACAACCATGTGCGACGCAACCGTGGTGCCGCCGAGAGATTCATACTCGGCCATGGAGACGCGGTTCAGCCGATCGATCAAGCGCGCGCGCATGCGGAAAATCAGATCCTTGGCGATCAACGTGAACTGGCGGGTCTGTACCACCTGCAGCAGCAGACTGCCGATCCGCAGTGCGATAGTGAGCACGAGAACAAAACCGATATACGCCACATCCGTCTGCCACGCGGCCGGCAGGATGCTGTCAATCGCGGCGACGAGCTTGCCGGGCTCGCCGATCAGTACCTCGTCGACGAGCAGCGGCATCAACAATGGCAGCGGAACACTCAGTAGCGCGGCGAAAATCGCCACGACATGGGCGATGATGAGTTCGCGCTTATGGGCGCGGAAAATCGACGCAACATAGCGCCACGTGTAGGGTGCGGCCGCGGTTGGGCGGTCTGCACGCTTGGGTCCTGAAATCGTCGCGGCGTTTGTTGTCATTAGAAGCGGTCTCAAAAATAGATGACGTCGCGCCGGGAGTCATTTTTGCGCGATCCAAGGCGCGAAGAGCGTGGTTTAGCCGGGCTAAATGAGCGATGAGTAACGCCGGAGTGCGCAAAAATGGCCCCGGCCCTTCGGGTTGCGCCCCGAAATCAGCGCTGACGGCGTTGCCGTGCTTGGAAATGGAACCACCATTCCCGGCGCACGGCGCCTTGCCATCACCGATTTCAGGGCGCAACGCGACGCCATCTATTTTTGAGACCGCTTCTCGTTACTGCTGGAATTACGGCGGCCTGCCATGCCGTGCACCGTCGTGGTGCCGATCGTCGTTCGCCGCGGCGCGCTAAGGTCGCACAGTCCGTGGGCCGTTATAATCCCATCTATCCGATTTCGCTCATAGTCAGCCATCACCGCATGGAAAAACACTGGTTGTCGAGCTATCCGCCCGGCGTGCCCCACGAAATCGACCACGCAAAGGTGTCGACCCTGGTCGCACTGTGTGATGACGCGTGCGAAGAATTCGCGGATCACAGGGCGTTCGGCAATTTCGGCTCGTTCATGACCTATGCCGAGGTCGCACGCGATTCGCGCGCGTTTGCGGCCTTCCTGCAGGGGCACGGCGAAGTTCGCGCCGGCGACCGCGTCGCTCTCATGATGCCGAACATTCTGCAGTATCCCGTGGCGATGTTCGGCGCGCTGCGTGCCGGCGCGATCGTCGTCAATACGAATCCGCAATATACCGTGCGCGAGCTGCATCATCAGCTCGTTGACTCCGGCGTCAGACTGATCGTGACGCTGCGCAATATGTTACCGGTTGTGCACGCGGCGCTCCCGGGCACCGACGTGCAGCACATCGTTGTCACGGAACTCGGCGATTTGTTCCCGTTCCCGAAATCGCTAGTGTTCAACCGCGCGGCGCGCCGCGGCGTGGAGAAGACGGAGCCGCCACCCGGCGTCACCGTAACGACGTTCAACGATGCAATGAAAGCGGGCGCGAAAGCGTCATTGTCGAGCGTCGACATTGCTATCGACGACCTCGCGTTTCTCCAGTATACCGGCGGCACGACGGGAAAATCGAAAGGCGCGATGCTGAGTCATGCGAATATTGTCGCGAACACGATGCAGGTGGGCGCATGGCTCGTCGCCTCGGTCGAACGCGGCGAGGAGATCGTGATTACCGCGTTGCCGCTCTACCATATCTACGCGTTGACGGTTAATTGCTTCTCGTTTTTCCGCGAAGGTGCGCTGAATTATCTCATCACCGATCCGCGTGATACGAAGCGGTTCATCAGGGAACTCACACGGGTGCCGTTTACCGGTATTGCCGGCGTGAACACGCTGTTCAGTTCGTTACTGAACCACGACGATATCGGCAAAGTGGATTTCTCCCGCCTTAAATATTCGAGCGGCGGCGGCGCCGCTATTCAGACCGCCGTGGCGCATGCCTGGGAGGCGCAAACCGGCACGATCATTTCCCAGGGTTACGGTCTCACGGAGGCGAGCCCGGTCGTGTGCGTGAACCCGTTCGAGATGAAGGTGTTTACCGGTGCAGTGGGGATACCGGTACCGTCGACCGAGTGCCGGATTGTGACCGACGACGGCAACGACGCCGCGGTCGGCGAGGCAGGCGAGTTGCTCGTGCGCGGCCCGCAGGTGATGCAGGGTTATTGGCAGAGCGAGGACGCCAACGCGGATGTCTTCGAAGCCGGCGGATGGCTACGCACAGGCGATGTTGCGGTCATGGACGCCGACGGCTTCTTCAGGATCGTCGATCGCAAGAAGGATCTGATCATCGTCTCCGGCTTCAATGTGTATCCGAACGAAATCGAGGATGTTGCGGCAACGCATCCGGGTATCGCCGAAGTTGCAGCGATAGCAGTGGACGATCCGCGAACCGGTGAGGCGATAAAACTCGTTGTGATCCGCCGCGATCCGGACCTCGGCGCCGCCGCGTTGATCGCGCATTGCCGCGCTCAGCTAACAGCCTACAAGGTGCCGCGATACGTCGAATTCGTCGACGAGTTACCGAAGTCGAACATCGGCAAGATCCTGCGCCGCGTCGTGAAAGAGCGGCACGGCGCGCAATCCACCACGCGCGGCTAGGTTCGCGCGGCGCCGGGTTGCTACGCGGTTTCGCGATCGAGCAACCATGCCGCCGCGCTCGGCGCCGGTTCGCCGGACGCTTGTGACAGGGCATGGAAATCGAACAATGCGGTATCGGCGAGATGTGACGGCGTCACCGTCTGCAGGCTGCGGAAAATGTTCTCCAGGCGGCCCGGATGCTCCCGTTCCCAGCCGCGTAGCATTTGCTTGATTTGCACGCGCTGCAGGTGATCCTGGCTGCCGCACAGATTGCACGGAATGATCGGGTAGTTCCGCTCGGCGGCATAAGCCTCGATGTCCGTTTCGCGGCAATAGGCTAACGGCCGGATGACGACGTTGCGGCCGTCATCGCTCAGGAGTTTCGGCGGCATCGCTTTCAGGCGAGATCCGAAGAACATGTTCAGAAACAGTGTTTCGATAATGTCGTCGCGATGATGCCCGAGTGCGATTTTCGTGATCCCGTGCGCGGCCGCGAAATCGTAAAGTATGCCGCGACGAAAACGCGAGCAAGCGCCGCACAGCGTTTTTCCTTCCGGCACCACGCGTTTGACAATGCTGTAGGTGTCGCGCTCGATGACGTGATATTCGATGCCGAGTTGCTCAAGGTAAGCCGGTAATACGTGCTCCGGGAAGTCCGGTTGCTTCTGGTCGAGGTTAACCGCGATCAGGTCGAACTCGACCGGCGCTTTCGCCTGCAGGCTGAGCAGGATATCGAGCATCGTGTACGAATCCTTGCCGCCAGACAGGCACACCATGACCCGATCACCGGCGTCGATCATGCCAAAATCCGCTATCGCACGCCCGACATTGCGTCGCAGACGCTGCTGCAGCTTGTTGAAATTGATGGCTTGTTTCGTTTTCGGCACGATCGTGACAGCACCCGGTATCAGTTCAGGATCAGTAAAGTCCGTTGCGATAGTTGTCTTCGATCAGTTCATCGACAACCTGGATTTCTTCGTCGCTCGGCATTGCCTCCGCGCTCGCCGTTTGCGCCAGGATAATCTTGCCGAGCGAAGGCATTTCCTTGCGGTCCTGGCGGCTTTCCGGATCCCACAATTTCGACCGCCGAAACGCCTTTGCACAGTGCAGATACGCTTCCTCGACGGCGACGAGGATGCCGAGCTTCGGCACCCGGCCTTTCACCGCGCAACGCTCGAGCAGGCTTGCGTCCCGGACGACGGTTGCGCGGCCATTCACGCGCAGGGTCTCATCAAAGCCCGGCACCATGAACAGCAAGCCGACGTTCGGGTTTTCCGTGATATTCGTGAGACTGTCGACCCGGTTGTTACCCGGCCGTTCAGGAATAAAAATCGTGTTGTCGTCGAGGATCAAGACGAAACCCGGCGCGTCGCCGCGCGGTGAGACATCGGCCTTGCCGTTCGCGTTGGCCGTCCCGAGCGTAAGAAACGGCGAACGTTCGATCAGTTCGCGGGAAAATTTATCGAGCTTCGGGATGGCCTTCTTTACTGCGAGTTCCATCGGGGCGCCGATCACGTCCCGTACGGCGCTCTCGTCGCGGAGAACGGCTTTCAGTGCGTCGTTGCTCATAGGTGTGGTCCCTTCAATGGCCGGATGCGCGGCGACTATAGCAAAACCGGTGGCGCAGCGGAAAAAACCGCCGCGAGCGCTTCGTGCAGAGACGCGAGCAGATGCTCGGCCCACTTCCGTTGCCCCGCCGGGGATGTGATCAGATCCTGGCGGATTTCGACGAGTACATGGGGAATGCCGCGCGCCTCGCCGTGCGCCGGGATGCCGAAATCCTTGTCGTCGATCCGGTACGGCTCGTTATCACCCACCACAACGGTGTCGAGCGCGCCGAAGTGTGCAAGCAGATGATGCGCAACCGTCCGGTCCTCACCGTAGAGCACACCAATATGCCAGGGCCGCGTCTGGCCGTGATACACGGGCGTAAAACTGTGGATCGCAACGAGCAGCGTCGGCCGTTCCCGCCGTGCATCGAGCAGTTGTGCGATAGCATCATGGTAAGGCTGATAGATTTCCTCGAACCGCTGCGTACGGGCGCGTTCGTCGAGATCCCTGTTGCCGGGGATCGCCGTTGCTTCGCTAAGCTCGGGGATCAGTGACTCGTGACCATGTGGTCGATTGCAGTCGATGACGAGGCGCGAATAATTCTGCGCGACGAGCGTCGCGTCGAGCATCGCGGACAGGTGTCGCGCAACACCGGCCGCGCCGATATCCCACGCGATATGCCGCCCGCGCTCGACCTCATCGAGTCCGAGCGTACCCAGGCGGTCAGGCATCCGCTTTGCGGCATGGTCGCACGTGAGGAACACCGGCGAGCGCCCGTGCGGGCGGACGACGCTCACCGCGGCGGGTTCGTGCGCGCCGAGCAGCGAGTCGCTCACGACGGCTTGCCGTCGGTGTGCAGTTCCGCGTGAAAATAGCGCTTGTGCCAGCCGAATCCCTGCCAGGTTGTCAACTTGTCGGGAACAATCTTGAACGTCCAGCACGGTTCTGCATTAACCGAGCCGCGGTATTCCGCGGCCTTGTCGCCGAGATAGCGCGGACCCGTATGCGCCTCACCGATCCGGTTCCAGATTGATTTCTCACCGTTCGCCAGTAACGGCCCCACGGGTTCTTCAACAACAACCGCCCGGCCCTCACATAACACTTTGCGGATCGGCGGTTCCGGCTCGTCCACGACGAGCGAGACACGCGGGTCCGCGGCCATGTAATGCGCCCATTCGGACCGCGCGCGCGGCACGATCCAGAAAACATCGCCATCCCAGTGGTACCACACTGGTACAACGTAGGGAGCACCATCCGGTTTCAGGCAGGCGAGCCGTGCGATCCACGGCCCGGCCAGAAACTCGTCGATTTCGGTTGCGCTCAATGCCCCGAATTTTTTTCCGCGCCAGCTCATGTACGTTCTCCCCTGCGCTGCCCGATGTTGCGGGTCTCAATAGACCTCGAAATACTCGCGCTGCTCCCAGTCCGTAACGTGCAGCAGGAAGCGCGAAATCTCGGCCTGTTTTACCGCCAGGATGTAATCGACGAAGGCGTCGCCGAAGCAGCGGCGGTAGTGATCCGAATCGCGCAGCGCGGCGACAGCATCCATCAGACTCGCCGGCAGCTTCGGTTTATCGGACTCGTACGGCGAAATCTCCGGCGGACCCGGATCGAGCTGCCGCGCGATGCCATCGAGACCGCTCGCGATTTGCGAGGCCATGTACAGGTAGGGGTTCGCACACGGTTCGCCCGCGCGGTTCTCGATATGCGTGGCATTGTCACCGGGACCGCCGAGTACCCGCACCATCGCGGCGCGGTTCTCGCGCGCCCAGGTGATCCGATCCGGCGCAAACGAGTTTGGTACGAACCGCTTGTAACCGTTGATGGTCGGCGCCGCGAATACGGACGACGACGCGGCATGCTCGAGGAGACCGGCAACAAACTGGCGCCCGGTCGCCGACAAGGCCTGACCATCACCGGTGTGATTCGCGAACAGATTCTTCTCACCGGCGGGATCGCTGAGCGACTGGTGCAAATGCCAGCCGCTGGAGAAAAAATTCGGTAGTGCCGGCCGCGTCATAAACGTCGCGTGGTAGCCGGCGCGGCGGCAGATTTGCTTCGTCGCATTACGAAACAGCAGCATATTGTCGGCGCCGCTGATCCCCACAACCGGGTCGAACGTAAACTCGCACTGCCCTGGCCCCCATTCGTCCTCGACCGTACGCAACGGCAGGCCGAGCGGTTCGAGATTATCCTGCAGCAGTTGCAGGATCGGATCGATCTCATCAAGCCGCTCTTCGGTCAGATACTGGAATCCATGCGCAATCATGCTCACCGCGGGCGGGTCCGGCGGCCAGCCGGATTCTTCCGGTCGCAGTTTCCTGTCCTCGAGTTTCGTAATGTAGAACTCGACCTCGAGACCGCTGACGTAATCGAAACCCTGTTCGTTCAAAGTGCTGAGCTGGCGCTTCATCACCTGGCGCGTATCGAATGGCATTGGCTCACCATTGGCGAGGAACATCTCCGAGAGCACCCAGCCCGTGCGGGGCGCCCACGGCAGGATTCTGAACGTCACCGGATCCGGCACGAGGATCGCATCGGGGCCGCCGGCGAGCGCGGTCATGCCGATGCCGGCATCGCTCGAAAACATCGGCGCGATAAAATGGTTCGTCGTATCCATGAACAGGGTTGCGGTCTGGAAGTCGACCCCGTTCTTCATTGCCAGCAGAAAATCATGCGCGAGAATATTCTTGCCGCGCACGATGCCATGCTGGTCACCCCATGCGATCCGGATCGTGCGCAGGTCGTGCTGGCGGATATCGGCCTTGATGCGTTCCGCCGCGGCAATTTGTTCTTCACCCCACAGGCCGTGGCGCTCGACAAAATTGATCTGGCCTACGCTGCCTTCTTGTATCGACATGACTTACCGCCACCTGGTCGCATTCGGTCACCGCAGTATAAAGGAAGCATCGAATGATTCGTGGCACCGGCGCCGGCGAACATTGCAGCCCGCGAGAGCTGAACCCGCCCGACTTGCCCCGACCGCACCGGGCGGCGCATGATCGCTCGCACCATAGCGCCAGCCCACGTGGATCATTGCATGCCCTACACCGCTTCAGATTGCCGGCGCGCACGCGCTGATTTCCCCGCCCTCGCCCGCAGCGTCAACGGACATGCCGTTGCGTTCCTCGACGGGCCGGGCGGTACGCAGGTGCCACACGCAGTACTCGACGCCATCCACACGGCTTACGTCGAACGCAACGCCAACTTCGACGGCAAGTTCCGGACCTCGATCGAGCTTGGCGACGCGCTTGCCGCGGCGCGTACCGCCATGGCGGATTTCCTTGGCGCCGCGAACGGTGCCGCGATTTCGTTCGGCGCGAACATGACGACCCTGAACTTCGCGTTGTCGCATGCGCTCGTGCGAGCGCTGCAAGCGGGTGACGAAATCGTCATCACGGAGCTCGACCACGAGGCGAACCGCGGTCCCTGGCTGCAGTTGCGCGAACGCGGCGTCGTCGTACGCGAGGTTGCATTGCAAGCGGACGGGCGGCTCGATCGTGACGATTTCGCCACGCAGGTAAATCCGCGCACGCGGGTGGTGGCGCTCGGCATGGCCTCGAACGCGCTTGGCACGGTCACCGACGTCGCCTATGCCCGCTCCCTGTGCGATGAGGTCGGCGCCTGGCTCGTCCTCGACGCCGTACATTACGCGGCGCATTTCCCACTCGACGTGGCGGCGCTCGGCGCCGATTTCCTGTTGTGCTCGGCGTACAAGTTCTACGGTCCGCATGTGGGTGTGCTCTACGCGCGACCCGGTCTGCTCGACGAACTCGATACGGATCGGCTGCGCACGCAGAAGCAGCTTGCACCGTACCGGATCGAAACTGGCACCCTGAACCATGCGGCCATTGCGGGGGTCACGGCGAGTATCGACTACCTCGCATCGTTCGGCACCGGCAGCTCGCGGCGCGCATGCGTGACGAGCGCGATGCGCGACATCCACGACTACGAAATGGCGCTTGCGCGGCGTTACCACGACGCCGTCCGGCAACTCGATGGTATCCGCGTATACGGACCCGGCTTCGACGCCGATCCGCGCACCCCGACGGTATCGCTCACGTGCGAGCAACGCACGCCGGAACAGCTTGCGGCATTTCTCGCCGAGCGCGGCCTGCAGGTCTGGCACGGGCATTTCTACGCCATGAAAGTGCTCGAAGTCCTCGGTCTTGTTGCTCGCGGCGGACTCATGCGGGTGGGTTTTTCGCTCTATAACGACGAAGACGAGGTCGATCGCCTGATTACAGCCCTGTCGAGCCTGACGCAGTCCTGAATCCGTCGGCGCCACACCATCGACGGATTTACACCGCCCCGCCGCTCCTGCACCATGCGGCTTCGTTTACCGAGGAGTCTGCCAGTCGATGTTTATCGCGATGAACCGTTTCAAAATTGCCCCCGGCTTCGAAGCCGGCTTCGAGAAAATCTGGCGCGAGCGCGACTCCTACCTTGCGGAAGTCCCCGGTTTCCAGTCGTTCGCGCTGATGCGCGGCCCGGCGGTAGAAGTGCCTGACGGCGACGATTACGTGCTGTACGCAAGTCATACCGTGTGGGAATCACGCGCCGCGTTCGAGGCCTGGACGGAATCTGATCACTTCCGCAAGGCGCACGCACAGGCCAGTGCACCAAAAGGCACCTACCTGAGCCACCCGAACCTCGAAACGTTCGAGCAGGTCGTGTAGCGACACACACGATGTCCACAACCCGCGCGCTGGCCGCATACGCTGTCGGCGGACGCTGCGAGGATCTGCCGTCGGCGGTCGTCGCGCATACGAAAACCGCCCTCCTGAATATTCTCGGCGCCGCGCTGGGCGGCACGGCAACCCGGATCGGGCAGCTGCATGTGAACCTCGCCCGCGCCACCGGCGGTGGTGTGCGCGATGCGAGCCTCCCGGCCTGCGGCGATGGCGGCCTGGGGGTTTCCGCGGTGGAGAATCTCGAGCCCATCGACAACGTCGCGGCGATGCTCACGTCACGGGGCGGTACGGCCTGCTAAGGACGGCGCCGGATCCGGGTGGTCCGGCGCGCATGGCAAATCTGCCGATGACACGTACACGTGCGCCGGGTTACGTCACCCGGCGTCCGCGTGCGTGATCTAGAAGCGGAACTGCGCCTCGATTGCCCAGGTCCGCTTCTGACCCGGATGTACGAACGAACCACCGAATTCCGGCGCCGGGATCACTTCCTCGATGATGTGCTGATTCATCGCATTGCGCACGATACCGGCGACGGACCAGCGCTCGCCCTGAAGACCCACGCGCAGATTCAGCACGTCGAAATCAGTCCGTTTCGTGTTTGAGAAATCGGCTGGCAAGCCGAAGAACAGGTCGGCCGACTCGCGATCGTCCTGCAGCACATGGAACCACGTATCGCCGGTGATCCGATAATCCAGGCGACCGACGAAATCGATGCCGTCGAACACTTCCCGCACATAATCGCCACCGATGTTAAGTGTCCATTTCGGCGCGTAAGGCACTTCGTTGCCCTCCGCCGCCGGGCGCAGACTGTGTTCCTCGATTTCGCCATTGACGACAGCGCCGCTCGCGAACGCGGTGAAGTGTTCCGTCACCGCCGCGCTGCCCGCGATCTCGCCGCCGACGATCGCAACCTCGTCGACGTTCGTCACCACGCGCAAGAGTCCGAACGGTCCGACGAAGAACTCAAAGAACTGCATGTCATCGATTTCGGTGTAGAACATCGCGCCTTCAACCTTGATCCGGCCACCGTAGAAATTCGACTTGAAACCAACTTCGAAGTTGTTCGTGGTTTCTTCCTTGTAGGTGTCGTTCAGCGAAAGACCCGCTGTCGGGATCAGGTTCGTCACCGTGTCCGAGGCCCCGAGGTTGTTGAAGCCGCCGGACTTGAAGCCGACACCCCAGCTCGCGAACCACGTCCAGTAATCCGTCTGGTCCCAGGTGAGACTGACTTTCGGCTGAATCTCCGAAAAATTCTTCTCGCGGCTCGGCACCGCGGCGCGTTCGAGGCCAGTACCGAAATCGAAGTACGCCGGATTCAGCGGCGAGCCGCCGGTACCCGGCACGCCGCCGGTGTAATTGATGAAATTGGAGCGACGCACGCTCGGCGGCGGCACTTTCGTCTCGACTTCCCGCTCTTCGCGGTCGTAGCGGATATTGAACGACAGTTCCAGGGTTTCCGTGATGTCGTAATCGATGCCGCCGAAGATCGAGTACACGCGGGTGTCGAAGTCGTCGTGGACCAGCGCCTCGATCGTCGGATCGCTGAACGAGCGTACGTTTTCCGCCGCGCCGCCGATGTCGGTCGTTTGCGCTACCCCGACTTCGCGATCGATGTCGAGGAAATAGAAACCACCGAGCCAGCGCAGGCGCTGGTCGTCGTCCGAGGTCAGGCGAATTTCGAAACTGATGTCTTCCTGGTTGCGTTCCTGGTACTGGCCACCGTCGCAGGTGGTCGGCGAGTAAGGCGGGTACAGTGACGTTGCCGGGGTTGGCCCGATAAACGTCGGCGACTGGATGGGAAACCCGGCCAGCGCCGCGGTTGACGACTGGCACGTCGCCTCGCCAAAGAAGAAGCCGAACGCGCCACTCGTGCCGTCGGCAACGAAGTACTGTTCGACATCGCTGTACAG
The DNA here is from genome assembly GCA_965216305.1 of Gammaproteobacteria bacterium. GTDB lineage: Bacteria > Pseudomonadota > Gammaproteobacteria > UBA11873. The sequence goes on from OZ244144.1 coordinate 4,770,052, forward strand.
CATCCACGCCGTTGCCGTGGCCCAGTCCATGTCGTAATCGAATTTAATCGAGAACTCTGTCGTTTCCTGTTCGTTCTTCGGATCGATATTCGGCGAGAACACGAAGTCGTGGTTGTTCACGTCACCGGGCACGAAACCCGCCGCCGGAACATCGAGTGCAAACACCGCATTGAAGGCGATCGCCGCGGCGTCGACTTCGCCGTAACGGAACTTCGCGTCAGCCTTCAGGCGATCGTTCGGCGTCCATATCATGCGGCCGTTCACATTGTAGTTTTCGAAATCGTCGACAATGTCCTTGTCGTAAAAGTTGTTGTGCCAGGTGCCATCCGTCGTGCGGTAATCAACGCTGACCCGGCCGGCAAGTTCATCGGCGAGAATCGGCCCGCTGACGACGAACTGCCCGAAATAGGAGTCGTCACGACCGACACTGCCTTTCACGTAACCCTGAAACTCTTCATCCGGTTCACGCGTCGTCGTGATGATGGCGCCGGCGGACGCGGAGCGACCATAAATAGCGCCCTGGGGGCCCTTCAATACTTCGATCTGGCGTACATCGGAGAATTCACGGTTAAACGAACTCGGATTCGTGTAAAGGATCCCGTCCACGATGAACGCAAAGTTCGTTTCGCCGTCGCGCGAGCCGTTGATGCCGCGGATCGACACCTGTGTATCCCCCACTTCGGCCGCGTTCGTCAGGTTTACCCCGGGGGTGAGGTTGAGGAAGTCTCCCGCCCGCTCGATACCGGCGCGCTGGATATCCGATTCCGTAAACGCCGTGATCGCCGCCGGCACGTCCTGCAGACTTTCCGCGCGTTGCCTTGCGGTGACAACGACTTCCTCCAGTGCCTGTGCGAGCACCGTCAGTGGCGTGGCGGCAACAAGCGCCGCGACGAAAGCCAGTCTTATTTGTTGCGAAAATAATACTTTCCGGTTCACGATACGCGTACTCCCTGGCGGCGGGTAGGGGGTTACCGGCACGATGCGGTAACTGGCTTGGCACGGATTGTACCCGCCTGAGAGCATATTTCCAGCAGTTTACCCGCGCCTGGCGGCGCATCGCCGGGGCTCCCGGATAACGTTGCGAAAATGCCTAATTAGTGGCGAGAAAAGGCAACAATATATCGCAGAAGCGCTTTTTCTGGTCACGGCCGGCGACGACGTGCGCGACGTCCGCCATCATCACCCCGGTCGCGTTCGGCAATCCGTGCTCGAGCGGCAGCGTCGTGCGCGGACCGGTAACGAAATCCTGGCCGGCATGCACGATCAACGCCGGGCAGGCGATCTCGGCCAGGCGCGCCGAGGTATCGTGGCCGATACACGCCTGCACGAGCCGGGTGTGAGTTTCGAGATTGTTGTTCAGTTCCTTCCAGCCACCGTCATAGCCGAGCAGTTTGTCGCGGTTCTCGTTGTAGTACTCCGGCAGGAACGACATCATCACGACGAGGCGCTGGAATTCGAGGAAGCCGGCTTCGCGGTGCACGGTGACGAACATCTCGAGCTGGTCACGCAGCAAGGGGTCCATTTTCACCCAACACCCCATGTTCACCATGCAGCGCACGAGGTCCGGGCGGCGTAAGGCAACTTCCTGCGCGATGCAGGCCCCCATGCCGACGAGACCCACGAACCGCACATTCGTCCAGCCAAGATGATCGAGCAGGCCGATCACATCGTCGGCGTGCAGGCCGATCGTCGGCTCGATCGAGACATCATCGCTTGATTCCCCGACGCCGCGGTAATCGATACACAGCACCGCATACTCATCCGTAAGCCCGCGCGCGAGGTTGCGTTCGCCGCCGTGGCAGAACGTTCCCCAGCCGCCGATACAGATCGCCGGCTCGCCGGTGCCGTGAATTTCGTAGTACATGTCGTGATTGTTGATCTGCGCAATTGGCACCTTGAGGGTCCTCGGTGGGGGTTGTTCGCGAGCTGGCCGCGGTGTGGAAAACGGATTACGGCGATTACGGCACCGCGCGGGTCCGCCAGGCGAACCCGCGGGGCAAGGCACGGATCGTCAGCCGCCGGACGCAGCCGCAAGCGGCGCCGGGGCGGGCCGCGCTTCGAGGCTGTCGAGATACGCCGTCACATCGGCGAGCGGCATGACATCGGCATAACGGCGACCGACATCGCGCAGGTTGTCCCGGTGCGGACCCTCTTCCATGTCGCCGACGCACTCCTCCGGTACGATCGTGCGGTAGCCGTAGGAAAAACTGTCGTTGATCGACGCGCGCACGCAGCCGCTCGTCGTGCAGCCCGTGATGATGACCGTGTCGACGCGCTGTTTCGTCAGAAACAGTACGAGCGGAGTCTGAAAGAAAATCGATGGCGCGGATTTCGTGAACACGACGTCATAACCCGGCTCGTAGATCCGCGGATCGAGCGCCATGGACGGATGGCCGGTGAAAAACGTGCCGTCGTACAGCGAGCTCACCTTCCAGTAACCCATGTCTTCGGGACCGCACCAGCCCACGTTGCACGAGGCGACCGGCACGCCTTTCGCGCGCGCGTGGCGTAGCAGGGTCGCGGTATTCTCGACTGCCGTGTGCACGTGGGGTGAACGGCCGGTGGGATATTGCGGATCGGTAAAGCCGAGCTGGAAATCGACATTAACCACGGCCGGGCGTTCGCCGAAGCCGATTTGCATCTCACCGTAACCGGCGCCATCGTAACGATTGTTCATGAGTTATGCCTCCACTCGGATTGGCCCAGGCCCGCCGCGGCGATCCCGCGTCAAGCCGATTTACGTAGCTGGAATACGGGCTGAGCCGGCGGTTCAAGGCCGGTTTCGGCGAGACAGCGCGCTTTCAGTTCCTCGATCGTACCACCGCGATTGAAGATCGCATCCGCATTCGCATCGGCGGCCGCCATTTCCGCGCGTAACGTTGCCGTCGCCGCGGCATCGAACGCCTGCCGGTCGAGCATGACGACGCCATAGCGTCGTGCACCCTCCGGCGTGACGAGCCCCCGGTCGACATCTTTCGCCACCGCCGCCGGATCGCGCTCGTAGGGCTTGCCCCAGCCGCCACCACCCCAGGTGTCGAAATGCAGCACATCGCCGGCATAAACCTTGATGCGATCCCGCTTCGAATCCATCAGTTCTTCGCTGCCGTCGGCGCGCACGAGAATTTTCTTGCTGCGCGTGCCCGGCAAACCGCCGTTCACCCCCCAGGGATATGTCAACCAGCGATCATCGTGAATAGAGATCTCGCCGTCCTCGAGGAAACCGTAACTGATCCTTAACGCGTTACCGCCGCGATGCTTACCCGGCCCGCCGGTGTCCGGCAGCGTGACGTAATGCTCGATGCGCAGCGGGAAATTACACTCGAGGAACTCGTTCGGTACGTTCGTGAAGCTCGGCCACAGTGAATGCCCGTCCGGACCGTCGCCCGCCGGCCGCCCGGGCACACCGCCAAAGCCGATTTGATACAACTGGTACCACTCGCCCTCGGTGGTGTAACCGGAATACATGAAGTGCGGGGAGTCGGAAAAACCGGCGGCGCAGAGAAAATCCGGACTGCCCTGACCCAGCAGGCCGCTGAGCACGTCGAAGATTCGCCCGAGCGCGTGCGTGCGGCACGACAGTGCCGCGGGATGATTCGGTTTCAGCAGACAACCCTGCGGGATGCGCACGTCCATGAGTTCGTAGAAACCGTCGTTGAACATGATCTGGGGGTCGAACACCATGATCATGAACACGCCGGCGAACATCTTGAACATCTCTTCGTTCAGATAGAAATTGATCGATCCGATCGACTGCGGATCCGTGCCGTCGAAATCGAAAATGACCTTATCGCCGTCGCGCCACATCGTACAGGCGATCTTGTACGGCCCCATGCCCATGCCGTCGTCGCACAGATAATCTTCGAAGTACTGCTTCTGCTCGGGGATCGTGTTCGCGATGAGATGCGCCATCGCGCGCTTGTTGCGTTCGAGCAATTCGTCCATCGCGGAATAAAATTCATCGTCGCCAAAACGATCCGCGAGTTCTCCGCAGCGCTTCGCGGCGAGGCGGCAGGCAGCGATGATCGCGTTGAAATCGCTGCGGTTCCAGTGCGGCAGACGGCAGTTGTGCAGGATGATGCGCAGGATGTCCGACTGCAGTTCGTGGTTGCGGTAAATCTTCGTCGGCGGCACGACGATCCCTTCCTCGTAAATCTGCCGTGCATCCGTCGGCAGGCTGCCGGGCACTTTACCGCCGATATCCGTCATGTGGCCGAACATCGACGCCCATGCGATCAAGCGGCCGTCTTTGAAGATCGGCATGAGTATGAGCCAGTCGTTCGCGTGCGAGATCGCGCCCCGGCACGAATAGGGGTCGTTCGTGAGGAACACGTCGCCGTCCTCGATCGTGCCTTCGTAACCTTCGGTGAAACCGTGGATGAACGAACCGAACTGGCCGACGACCATTTTGCCCTCGGAATTCGCGATCATCGGAAACGCATCGTGTTGCTCGCGTATACCCGGCGACATCGCGGTGCGGAACAGCACGGCATCCATTTCGAAGCGCGCGTTCTTCAGCGCATTCTCGATGATGTCGAGCGTGATCGGATCAAGTTCCTTACGCTCGAACGGCGTCTGATTGGTCTGGATCAGTTTTGCAGCCATGAGATTTCCTAAGCGTTCGTCAGCGGGTTGATGATGATGTTGCCGAAGTCGTCGATAACGCCGCGATAGCCCGCGAGGATGACGCTGGTCGAATCCATCTCGGTCACGATCGCGGGACCGTCGATCTCGTTGCCGGCCAGGAGCTTGCTGCGGTCGTAGATATTCGCGTCGTGGCGCGCGCCATCCATGTACACGCTTTGTGCGCTCAGGATTGCGGCCGCGGGGTCGGCACTGCCCGCTTCGAGTCGCTCCGCGTTCACCATCGTCGCCTTGCCCTGGACCACGGCGCGCAAATTCACGACCTCCTTGTCGACATCGAGCGCGAACGTGAACAACTGCCGGTGGATATCGTCGAACTGGTCGCCAATACTGGCCAGCCCGCGGGTTTTCAGCGACTCGGTATCGGCATTCACAGTGAGCTGCAAACCCTGACCGTGATAGCGCAAATCAACCTGGAACGTGACACTCTGATCGACGCGCGGCACGTTCTCGGCATCAAGGCTCGTGGCTGCCGTTTCAGCGAGGCCATCGAGGATCTCGCTGATCTCCGCGGCCGTGGTGTCGCTGAATCGGCGAATGAACGTACGCGAGGCCTCGTCGCGTATGCGCGTGGTCGCATCGCCGGAAGCACACAACACCCCGGGCCCGGGCGGAATGATCACCGGCCAGCTGCCCATGAGGCGGCCGAGTGCATTCGCATGCAGGGGTCCGGCACCGCCGAACGCAATCAGCGCGAAGTCGCGCGGATCGTAACCCTGTTCGATCGACACGAGGCGCAGTGCGCCGAACATGTTCTCGTTCACGATATCGATGATCCCGGCGGCGGCGGTTTCGAGATCGAGGCCGAGCGCGTCCGCAACTTTCTGCACGGCTTGCTCCGCCGCCGCGCCATCGAGTTCCATGTCGCCACCGAGCAGTGCGCTCGACGGCAGGTAACCCAGGACGACGTTCGCGTCCGTTACCGTTGGTTCTTCGCCGCCCTTGCCGTAAGCGGCCGGCCCCGGTTCCGCCCCGGCGCTTTGCGGACCCACGCGCAGGGCGCCGGTCAGCTCCGGCACATGCGCGATTGAACCGCCACCCGCACCGACCGTACGTACGTCAACGGACGAGGCGCGCACGGTCACATCGCCGACCGTCGTCTCGCGCCGGATCTGTGCTTCGCCGTTCTGCACCAGCGCGACATCGGTGGACGTACCACCCATGTCGAGCGTAAGCAGGTTCTGGTATCCGGCCTGCTTCGCGATCCACACGGCGCCGGCGACGCCGCCGGCGGGACCACTCATGAGCAGGTTCACGGGATATTCCGCTGCCGACAGCGACGAGGCGAGGCCGCCATCGGAACGCAGTACGTGCAGTTTCACATCGTCCATACGCGCCTTCAGTTCGCGCGTGAGGTTCTCGACATAGCTTTGCACCCGGGGTCGCACGTAGGAGTTTGCGACCGTCGTCACTGCGCGCTCGTACTCCTGCATTTCCGGGATCACGTCAACGGACAAGGAAACCGGGATGTTCGGCATCACCTCGGCGGCAATGGCGCGCACCCGATCCTCGTGCGCGCGGTTCGCGAATGAATTAATCAGACAAACCGTGAGCGCCTCGATGCCGCGCGACTTGAGGAATTCGAGTTGCTCGCGCAGCGCCGCTTCATCGAGTGGACGGACGATTTCGCCGTCGGCGGCGGTGCGTTCATTGGCTTCGACGGTGAGTTCGAGCGGCGCCATCGGTTCGCTCTTGTTGTAGATAACCCAGCCGCCGAGTCCGCCCGGTACGTAGGAGCGCGCAATCTGCAGAACCTGGCGGAAACCTGCCGTCGTGACGAGTCCGACGAGCGCGCCGGTGCCGGTCAATACCGTATTCGTCGCCACGGTCGTCCCGTGCATGACGTGACTGATTTCACTCGGCGCGATGCCAGAGGTTTCACAGGCCCGCTCGATGCCGTTCAGCACGCCGATCGATGAGTCGTTCGGGGTGGAGGGCACTTTCGCCGTAAAGATCCGCCCGTCGTCCTCGCTGACCAAGAATATGTCGGTGAACGTGCCCCCGACATCCACTCCCAGGGTATAGGGCATTGCCAAGATTCCTCTGTATTTTCGCGCCTGTCGGCACCTTCTGCGACCGGTTAAAGTACCGTCAAGTAACGGGTTATGATAGCCCGGATACGCCCGCACGTTCGCAAGCGACCAACGGAGGTTAACCAGCCATGGCCAATCCGACGACCCAGGCGGCACACAGCGCGCTGCCCGCCACGACGCACGATGAATTCGCCCGCCAGGAATTCGTCCGCTCCTACAAACAGTATCTCGTGGCGCACGTCCACGGCGGCAACGCGGTTGCCTACGAAAAGCGGGTGAAACCGAAAATCGAGCAGGCGCTGCAACGCGCGCCGGCCGATCGTTTCGAGGTTCGCGACGCGATGGTCGCCGATCCCTACTACCAGATGTTCAGCACCCTGTTGCGCACCAGCCAGGAGATGATGTGGTCGTCGTGCCAGATACCGGTGGCACGTGAACTCGAGGCCCTGAACCGCAAGGTGAACCGCAAACGCAAGAAAGCGCGCGGCTCGCTGCAGCTCAATCCCGCGCTGCCGACGCCGAAGTACCACCGCGCGGTGGACATCCATTGCCAGCCCGGCGGCTATCACAGTGAATTCGCCGACGACGACGCCTCCGCCGGGATGGTTTACGACCGTGCCGTGCATATCTATGCGATGGGTCAGATGGGGCCCTACAACAACGATATGGGTGCAAGCATCGTGCTGTGGCTGCAGGAAAATCACCCGGATTTCAAACCGAAGCGGATCCTCGATCTCGGTTGCTCCGTCGGGCACAGCACGGTGCCGTACTGCGACGCGTTTCCGAAAGCCGAGGTCCACGCCGTGGACGTCGCCGCGCCGATGCTGCGCTACGCCCACGCGCGGGCGGAAGATCTCGGCAAGAAAATCCACTTCTCGCAGCAGAATGCGGAATTTCTCGACTTCGAAGACGAAAGTTTCGACCTCATCGTCTCGCACATCCTGCTGCACGAAACCTCGGACAAGGCGATCCGCAACATTGTTGGCGAATGTCAGCGCGTGCTGCGCAAGGGCGGCGTGATGATTCACGCGGAGACCCCGCCGTACAAGGACATGTCGCCGTTCGATGCCTTCATGCTCGACTGGGACACGCGCAACAACAACGAACCGTTCTGGTCGCGTTCGCATGAAATCGACTACCGGCAGCTGTCCGTCGCGGCGGGTTTCGATGCGGACAAGGAATTCGAAACGCTGATCCCGAGTGCTTTTCAAATCGCCGAAGCGAAACGCTCACATACGTTCCAGGGCGGCGATTTCGGCGGCGGCGGCTTCTGGTTTATTTACGGTAATGAGAAGTAACTCCGGCCATGACAAAACTGCAACGTAAAGCAAAGGGCGAACGCCCGGCGTTCTTCGCCGATCCGAATGTCGACAAAGTGATCGCGATGGTGATGGGGCTCGCCGGCGAAGTCGCGGTGATGCACGACCGCATGGATACGCTGGAGCGCTTGCTGGCGAAAAAAGCCGGGATCAAACGCCGGGATATCGAGAATTACAAACCCGGCCGCAAAGTCATGGCAGAGCGCGCACGGTGGCGGGAGCAATTCCTGTCGGAAGTGTTGCGGATAGTGGAAATCGAGAACGAAGCGCTCGCGAAGGGCGATCTGGATACCTATGACGAGGCCATCGACCTCGTCGAATCCCGCGCCGACTAAGCTCCGGGGTTTTTCTCCGCCGTGCCGGCGCCCGTTGGCGGTGCCGGCCCTTCCTGTTGCCCTGTCCCCTCCTGGCGTGACCTGGCTTTGTCGTCCGTGCCGCGAGCGGCCGTTCCGCAAGCGCGCCCGGAATCCGCCCGTGCGCACCGAGAAGTATAATGTAAAATATTAAATTACATATATAACTTGTTCATAATTATACATTAATGTTATAAATAAATTATGTTCAAGCAGCCCCGAACGGCATGAGCCGCGCCTTACCCCTGTTGCTCGTGCTCGCTGCGTGCGTCGACGATGCGCGCGCTGCCGAAATCCTTGGCGTACGCATGTGGCAACAAGCGTCCGGCACGAACGTCGTGTTCGATCTGAGCGAACCGGTCGCCTACCGACTCACCCGCCTCACGAACCCGCAACGACTCGTGGTGGATTTCGCACGGACGGACCTGCCGAAATCGCTGCGGCTGCCCACGGTAGCGGACACCCCGGTACGGGACTTGCGCTATGCCGGCCGCGACGGTGAAGACTTGCGCGTCGTGCTGGATCTTCATGCCGACATCGGTGTCGATGATCTGCTGCTGCCGGCCCGCGAGCGTTACGGCGATCGCCTTCTGCTCAAGCTCAAACCGGGAACAACACCGTCAGTCGTGACAGACCCGCAGCCGATCACCGGGACCACCGATCACGCAAGCACCGCGCCACACGCAAGCGAACCGCCATTACTGGACCTCGCCCCGGTCGTCGGCGAGAGCAGCGCGCCACCAGCACCGCCGACGGTAATGCAACGCGCCGGTGCGCTTTACCGCAAGACGATCGGCGCCGCCGGTGATAGCGGCGCCTGGGACATCAGCGGGTTCTATTCCGCCGAGCTGCGCGGCTTTATTCATGAGGCGCAGTACCCGCGCCAGCACGAAGCGAATATCTCGTTCGCGATCCAGCCCGAGTTCTACCGCGAGTGGGATGATGGCTATCAGAGCCTCTTAATCATCCCGTTCGCGCGCTGGGACAAGGGCGATCCCAGCCGCACGCACATCGATCTGCGCGAGTTTTCCTATATCAAATCGGCAAGCACCTGGGAGTTGCGCGCCGGCGTGCGCAAAGTGTTCTGGGGGGTTGCGGAATCAAATCACCTCGTTGATGTGATCAACCAGTTCGATCTCGTGGAGAACCTCGACATCGAAGACAAGCTTGGTCAACCAATGATCAACGTCGCGTTCATCCGCGACTGGGGCACGATCGACGTGTTTGCCCTGATCGGTTTCCGGGAGCGGACTTTCCCCGGCAAGAAGGGCCGCCTGCGCACGCAGCCACGCGTTGACCGCAGCGAGGCCACGTACGATTCCGCAGCCGAGAACACGCATATCGACTGGGCCGCACGCTACTCGCACTACATCGGCGATTTCGACATCGGCCTGTACCACTTCTGGGGCACAAGCCGCGATCCGCGGTTCCGCCCGACGCTGACGTCGTCGAATGAACTCGTGCTCGCGCCGCACTACGACATCATTCACCAGACCGCGACCGATGTGCAGGCAACGAAAGGCAATTGGTTGTTCAAGTTTGAAGGCTTGCGCCGATCCGGCCAGGGCGACACGTACTATGCAACGGTTGGCGGCTTCGAATACACGTTCGTTGGCGTCTTCGATACGGCAATGGATGTTGGCGTGCTCGGCGAGTATCACTTCGACGATCGCGGCGAGCAGGCACTGTCGCCGTTCAACAACGATGTCTTCACCGGTTCGCGACTTGCGTTCAACGACGTCCAGGACACCGCCGTGCTGGCCGGCATATTCGCCGATCTCGACGGACGCTCGAAGTTCTTCAACGTGGAGGCGAGCCGCCGGCTTGGCTCGACATGGAAAATCGAAGCCGAAATGCGCATTTTCTGGGACGTCGAAGGCAGCGATCCGTTCTTTTCGATCCGCCGTGACGATTATATCCAGGTGGAACTCGCGCGTTACTTCTAGCCGTTTCGTGCGTCTTCGCCCATTGCCGGGCGCCCGGCGCGGCGGGCAGTGCCCGCGCTACTGGCCGGCGAACTTGCGGCGGGAGTAAACTGGCACTCGCCGTCCGGCGATTCGCACCCGATACGCGGCCGTGGCAACACCCGCTACGCGCCACCCCGACGTGTACTCCGGCACGGCCCCGCCCGTTCGCAGGAGAAAACACGATGAAGGAATTTCGCCCGACCAGCCGCCGCAATTTCGTCAAGCAAACCGTTGCCGCCGGCGCGAGCGCCGGCCTGTCGCTCGGCGCCCAGGCAGATACCGCGACAGCGAAACCCCATGTCCAGGCTTATCGCACGCTCGGCCGCACCGGCCTGCGGGTCTCCGATATTTCGTTTGGCGCGAGCCGCCTGCGCAGTGGCCAGGAAGACCTCGTGCGCCACGCCCTCGATCGCGGGATCAACTACTTCGACTCCGCCTACGGCTATTCCGGCGGCGATTCCGAAGTTGTCATCGGCAATGTCATCGCCGGCATCCGCGACGACGTCGTGCTCCTGTCGAAAGTGGAAGGCACCGCGTCGTGGCGCGAAGCACAGTTTATGGCGGAGCTCGACACCTCATTACAACGCCTGCGTACCGATTACATCGATATCTACATGGCCCATGCGGTGAACGATATCGAACGCCTGCAGAGCGACGAATGGTTCGCGTTTGTCGACCATGCAAAAGCCGCCGGCAAGATTCGCTATGCCGGCATGTCCGGTCACGCCGGCCGGCTGATCCCGTGTCTCGACTATGCGCTCGACGAGGACATGGTTGACGTGATCCTGTGTGCCTACAACTTTGGCCAGGATCCGAAGTTCTATGAACGCTTTACGAAGTCGTTCAATTTCGTTGCGAACCAGCCGGACCTGCCGCGCGTACTGGCGAAAGCAAAGGCGCAGAATGTCGGCGTGATTGCGATGAAAACGCTGATGGGCGCGCGCCTCAACGATATGCGGCCACATGAATACGGTGATGCCACCTATGCGCAGGCCGCATTCCGCTGGGTGCTGTCGAATGCGGACGTGGACGCGCTGATCATTTCCATGACGAGCCGAGAGCTGATCGACGAGTATCTCGGCGCCTCCGGGGCGAGCGAACTCGCGGTCGGCGATATGGGCTTGCTGATCCGCTACGCGGCCGCGAATGGCGCGAGCTATTGCCGCCACGCCTGCGACGACTGCAGCGGCGCGTGTCCGTACGGCGTGAATATCGCCGATGTGCTGCGCACCCGCATGTACGCAACGGACTACGAGGATCTGCCGTTCGCGCGCGCGGAATACGCCGCCATTGATCACAACGCCGCAGCCTGCCTGTCGTGCGCCGATCAACCATGTCGCAACGCCTGCACCCACGACATTCCGATCGCCGAGATGTGCGCGCCGACGCATCGCATGCTCGCCTGATCGGAGCGAAGACGAGCATTTGCCGTGCCGTCCACTGGGCACCCGTGCCCGCGCGAGGTAAATTAGACGGCTGATCCAGACCATGGAATTCGATTTTGAGTATTAACGGCAAAGCTTTCATCGCAGGCATTTACGAACACCCCACCCGCAAGGCCGAAGGGATCCCGATCGCCCAGCTCCACGCCGAAGTCGCCCGCGGCGCGCTCGCCGATGCCGGCCTCGGTGTCGCGGACGTCGATGCGTATTTCTGCGCCGGCGACGCGCCCGGACTCGGCGGCCTCGCGATGGCCGACTACCTCGGCCTGAACGTGCGTCACACGGATTCAACGGAAACCGGCGGTTCCTCCTACATCGTGCACGTGAATCACGCAGCGCAGGCGATCGCGGCCGGCAAGTGCAAGGTTGCACTGATCACGCTCGCCGGCAAACCACGCACGGGCGGCGCACAGCCGGGACGCGCGCCGATGTCGGTACAACCACCGGACGTGCCGTTCGAGGCGCCCTACAATCCCACCGTGTTGAACATCTACGCGATGTGCGCGCAACGCCACATGCATGAATTCGGCACCACCGCGGAGCAACTCGCGTGGATCAAGGTCGCCGCATCGCATCACGCGCAACACAATCCGCACGCGATGCTGCGCGATGTCGTCAGCGTTGAGGACGTGGTGAATTCTCCGATCGTCGCCGACCCGCTGCATCGACTCGATTGCTGCGTCATCTCCGATGGCGGTGGCGCGCTTGTCGTCGTCGCGCCGGAAATCGCGGCGAACCTGAAACGACCTCAGGTACGCATACTCGGCGCGGGCGAGGCGATCAAGCACATGCGCGGTGGCGAAGTTGATCTGACGTATTCCGCGGGCGTGTGGTCGGCGGAAAAAGCATTCGAGGAAGCCCGCGTCAGCCGCGATGACATCAAGTACGTGTCGCTCTACGACAGCTTTACAATCACCGTGCTGATGCAACTCGAAGACATCGGTTTCTGCGCGAAAGGCAAGGGCGGCGCGTTCGTCGCGGACGGCAATTTAATCTCGGGCCAGGGGCGTCTGCCATTCAATACGGACGGTGGCGGGCTGTGCAACAACCATCCGGGCAACCGTGGTGGCATGACGAAGGTGCTCGAAGCGGTGCGCCAGTTGCGCGGCGAAGCGCACCCGGCGGTGCAGGTGGCAAACTGCGATCTCGCACTCGCGCATGGCACGGGCGGTTTTCTCGGTACGCGCCACGGCAGCGCCACGGTCATTATGGAGAGGGTCTAGATCATGAGCGAAGCGAAAAACACTCCAATCGCCGACGTTGCGCTCAAACCATACTGGGAAGCGGCCCGCGACGGCCGTCTGCTGCTGAAACGCTGCGAGTCCTGCGGCAAGACGCATTACTATCCGCGACCGCTGTGTCCGTTCTGCATGAGCGACGAGACAACGTGGGTCGAGGCCGCCGGTACCGGCACGGTCTATTCGTGGAGCGTGCAACGTCGCGCGGATCCGCCCTACGCGATCGCGTTCGTCACCTTGAGCGAAGGCCCGACGATGCTCACCGCGCTCGTCGATTGCGACCTCGATTCGCTCGCGATCGATCAAGCCGTGCGCCTCGCATTCGAAGAGCGCGACGGCCAGCCGACCCCGGTGTTCCGGCCAGCCTGAGCCCACCGGGAGCTTGCGGCGTGACCGCGCGGCGCGCCGCCGGCGCGTGGCCGCGATCCGGTCTCACGCCGTCCCGCGTTGCGCCTGAGCCGCCGTCCGTACGCTCGCGTATGCCGGGTGACGGGAACCACTGGCGCAGACACCCCGCCGGATCTGCGCTAGATTCGCCGTTCGAGGACTATCCCTGCCGATCGTGAGGACAAAAAATTATGAGCAAACTCTACGGCGATACACACCGCGCGCTGCAAGAACAATTCGACACGACCCGCATGGCGGCGCTGCTGGAAGAAATGGATGCGGACCAGGTTGAGGAGCAACACAAGGCTTTTATCGAATCACGCGACATGTTCTGGCTTGCCACCGTCGACAGCGAGGGCCGGCCGCAATGCCAGTACAAGGGTGGCGAGCGAGGGTTTGTCCGGGTTGTCGACCCGAAAACGCTCGTCTTTCCCAGCTACGACGGTAACGGCCGCTACCACTCCATGGGCAATATCGGCGCCACCGCCAACATCGGCATGTTGTTCCTGGATTTCGAAGTGCCGAATCGTCTGCGCCTGCAGGGTGAAGCCTCCGTCAGCGCGAACGACCCGCTGCTCGCGGACTATCCCGGCGCGGAATTGATCGTGCGCGTGCACGTCACGGATGTGATCATTAATTGCCCGCGCTACATCCACAAGATGCAACGGGTGGAACAGTCGCACAACGTACCCGCGGCGAACGGCGATGCGCCGTTCGCGCAATGGAAGCGCATCGACGTCATCCAGGACGCACTGCCGAGCAAAGACCACGGTAAAACGGCCGCGGCTGGCGGTGCGATCACGATGGACGAATGGGTCGAAAAATTAATGGAAGGCGACGGCGCCTGATGCATCGCCCGCGCGGACGACCGGGGAGCGACACCACTTCCCGGTTGCCGGCGCTCAGCGGATGCGATTGATTGCCGTTTCGGCCTGATCGAGCGAACGTTCGATACGCACGCGCAACTCGTCGAGATCGATTCCGTCCGTACTTTTCTTGCCGGTCATGTAACGCGCGTACACGCCGTGAATGATCATCGCGCTCTTCCACCAGTTAAAACCGGTGTAGAAGTCGAGGCCGGTAATGTCGCGTCCGGTGCGGGCTTCATAGCGCGCCGCCAGCGATTCACGATCGGGCATCCCCGCAACTGCGCTGCCGGTGCCGGGCTTCACCGGGTTTTCGTCGTCCGGCAGCGTCCACTGATTCAATGCATAGGCGAGATCCGCGAGCGGATCGCCGAGCGTGGAGATTTCCCAGTCGAGTACCGCTGCAAGGCGTGAGTCCGCGCCGATGAGGCAGTTGTGCAGGCCGTAATCCCCATGCACGATCCGCGCGGGCCCCTGGTCCGGAATGTTTGCAGTGAGAAACTGCTGCAGTTCGTGCGCGCGCGGATCATCGAATTCGGCCGCCTCGCACGATGACGTCCACGAGCGGTACCACGTCTTCAACTGGCGACCGATGTAATTCTCTTTCTTGCCGAGCTCGCCGAGGCCGATCTCATCAGGATCGAGCGCGTGCAGATCCGCGAGCACGTCAAAAAACGACCACGCCAGGATCTCGCGCCGCGCTTCAGGAACCCACGCGAGCGTGTCTTCAGCCGTATACATCGCCTTGCCTTCCACATGTCCCATCACGTAGAAATGCGCACCGGTAACGTCCGGCGATTCGCAAAATCCGAGCGCGGGCGCAACGGGCACCGCAGTCGGGCCGAGCGCCGAAATGATCGCCCATTCCCGCCCCATGTCGTGGGCTTTAGGCAGCAGTTCGCCGCGCGGCGGTCGCCGGATTACGGACACCGCCCCGGTGCTGTCGGTGAGCAGATAGGTCAGGTTCGAATGTCCGCCTTCGAGACGTGTCCATGCGAACGGCGGCGCAAGTGACGGTATGTTCGCGGCGATCCATGCTTCGACGCGCGGAACGTCGTAACCTTCTGGGGCTTCATCGTGCTGCATCGTGGTACCTTATGGGGTCCGGCCGACAGGGCACGCCAGTGTAAGGTTTCCGTGCGTCGGACGACAATGGCGCCGCGCGCACCACGTTTCACTGCTTCCGGGTTGCACTCTCATGCCGATTACGTTCAAGAGCAAACATTCGCCGAACATCCTCATGCTCGATACCGTCGCCCGCGATTTGATCCGGAAGATGGGACACAGCGGCAGCGTGCCCGGTTCACTTGGCGCGGACGACATCGCCGCCGCGCTCGAAAAACTCAAGCACGCGCTCGCCCGCGCCAATGCAGCGGCCGGCGGTGATCCGGGCGGCGAAGACGAACGCGAAGACGGACCGGCCGTCAGCCTCGCGCATCGCGCGTTGCCGCTGGTCGAGATGCTGGAAAAAGCGCTCGCCGAGGGCGACTACGTGATCTGGGATCACTGATAACGCTGCCCGCGCTTGTGAACCCGCCTGCGACACCGTGGGATCTTCGCTGAACCACGTCCCGCGCCTGCTCTCCCCTTATGCCGGCGGCCGCTGCGCCAAGACCCCGCGCAGCATGGTTCATAGGCGTTAATTCACCCGAGATCGTCGAACGATTGTGGCAGCGCCTGCCAGCCGTCCGTATTCGGCGACAACAATTTCAGGGTCAGCCTGAGGTGGCGAAAGCGCCATGCGCCGTCGTCGCCCTTCACCACGTCGGCGTCATACCAGCCGCCGATCCAGTACGCTACGTCGCAGCCGTCACGCTTGCGGTGCGTCGCGCTTTCCCACAGGTAGTAAAAGCAGCTGGCAGTGACGAGATCCGGATTGATCGTAATCGTCGGCGAGACGAGAAAATGCAGGGTCGCGCGAAATCCAAGCTCGACATTGTCGTGCATCTGCCGGCAGATATGCTCGCCGCCTTCGAGCGTGCCAAACTGGCCGACGTCGAACACGGCGTCGTCCGTGAACAACGGGCGCAGCAGGTTCGGGTCGCAGTCCGCATCCGCGCCGCGCGCGAAACCCGTGATCAGTGCGCGGATCGTTTCCATGTCTTCGAGACGCGTGAGCCGCTGTTCAGTACTCAGTTCCATCATGTTCACGCGTCGGGTTCGAAACCGTGCGCGGCAACAAAGCGCGCAGCATCGAAACTGTTCGGTACCCGGTTACTACCGCCGTACAGCTCACAATGCGGGGCCGCTTCGGCGAACGCGAGCAGCAAATGGAAAAACGGCAACGCTTCGTCTGGCAGTGCGCCGAGTTCGTAGCGATCGACGAGCGCGAACAGTTCATCGAGACGCGGCATCATCGCTTCGTAGAACGCCGTGTAACCTTCCGCGTCCATCTCCCAGCGCACTTCTGAACGCGCCTGTTCGCAACCCCGTGCCCACGTTGCGATGAACGGCGCGAGCTCGGCGAATTGCTGTTGGAGATCCGCACTCATGGCGCACTCATGTAGTCGTGCCAGTGTTTATGCGTATTGCGGATCATGATCTCCTCGTCCATCAACACGAGCTCGTCGAGCACGCCGGATTTGAGTGCCGCGTGCGTTTCCTCCATCGTCGAGGTGTCTTCGAGCCAGGCGTTGCGATGCAGCGCCGTCGTGTGCGCGATCGCAACGCGTTCACCAGGACTGGCCGGCGCGCGGAAGTAGTTCGTTCCTTCCCACAAGGTGCGATCCACGCTGATCGGCCAGAACTGGTGGATGAAATATGTCATGCCGGGATAACCGTTACCGGCGCATAAATGGAATATCGTGTTTGGAAAGAAACACGCGAATTCGAACTGGAAATCATCCCGCCGCGCGGGATTGACCGCCCCCGGTAATTGCCCGAGATGCGGCGCGTGCGTGCCGGACGCGTGCAGGCGGCGGGCAAATGCGGCGGTGGCCGGCGTCGGACTCAGACCCGCAACCGGTGGCACGTACAAGCCCGAGGTGCTGTGCGGGCCAAAGCAGCGGAATTCCGTGTGTTCCAGCGTTGCGAGGCTCGGAAACGTCGCGGCGTGGATCGTGCGCACATGGTAGGCCTCCGAAAACGCGTACAGCGCAACCTTCCAGTTACAGTTGAGCACGGTGGAATAACGATACCGGGCGGTGGATTCATGATACGGGTAACCGGCGAAATGCGGTGCCATGCCGTCGAGGTAAGTCTGCAGATCGGTGGCCGGCTCGGCCGCGAGATTGATGAATATAAAGCCTTCCCATTCCTCGCAATGGATCCGCTTCAGTCCAAGGCAGTCGCGATCGAAATTATGGAAACGATCCGCACGCGGCACCCCGTGCAGGCGACCGTCGGTGGCAAACGTCCAGGCATGAAATCGGCACGTAAGGCTGTGGTTGCGCGCATGGCCGAGCATCTGATCGCCGTGGTCGCTGATCAGCTTGTTGCCGCGATGCGTGCAGATATTGTGAAACGCGCGCACCTGACCGTGACGATCGCGCACGAGGATAACCGAGGTGTTCGCCACCTCGAGCTGACGTACCTTGTAGTCACCCGGCGCCGGGAGTTCCTCGGCCCGTGCGATCATGAGCCAGGTACGTCCAAACACGGCATCGCGCTCGGTTTCGAACATCGCTTCGCTGATCAGGGGCGCGACATCGATCGGGCCGGTGCCGAGCTCCGGGTACGCATTCGTCACCGGCATCGCCGGATCAAGGGGTTCTGTGCGGGTATCAGACATCGCCTGATTTATACCGACTGCCACCGCGGGCGTAAAGCGCCGGGCCGCCGTCACCGGTCCGTCGCTCGCAAGCGACCCGCCCGTCCCTTATGATCACTTGATGCGACGCACCCGGAACGTCCGGCGGCGTCCCCCTGCCGGAGCTTTTATGTCCGATTCGAAGCGTGGACCCGAACGTCGCCGCACGCCAGATACAGCGCAAGGTGCACCCGGGCGCGCCACCGAAGAGCGGCGCCACGGCGCGGAACGGCGGCGCAATGGCTGGGTTTCCACGCTCGACCTGTGTCGCGGCTTACCCTACAACGACGTCGAGGCGATCCTCGAGATCTGCCCGGTTCGGCGTCTCGAAGCCGGCGAAGTCCTGCTCGAACCCGGGCAGGCGAATCATTACCTGTTCTTCCTTGTCGACGGCGAGTTCGACGTCCGCCTGAAATCAACGGACTCTCCCGTTACCGACACGATAAGGCGCGGCGAATGTATCGGTGAAATGTCGATCATCGATGGTCAGCCAACCTCGGCCTACGTGATCGCGACGATCCCGTCGACCCTGATCGCGGTGCACGAGAATATTTTCTGGTCGAAGCTCGCGACGAGTCAGCGCCTGGTGCGAAACCTGTCGCAGGTGCTCGCCGAACGCATGCGCAAACGCAACGTGGCGGCGCTGCGCGCGTTCGAACAGGAAATGCGCCTCGAACAACTGCAGAAGGATCTGCTCGCGGCCTACGAAATCCAGACCGGCATGCTGCCACACGGTCCCACGCTCGTACCGGAACTGCCACAGGTTGACGTTTATGCGCGCATGGATGTCGTGAAATCCGTTGGCGGCGATTTCTTCGACGCGTTCGCGCTCGACGAGCAACGCGCCTGCATCGCGATCGGCGATGTTTCCGGCAAGGGCATGCCGGCAGCCCTGTTCATGGTGCGAGCGCTGACCTTGCTGCGCGCGGAACTGATCAAACCCGGCGATCTCGGCGAGAGTCTGTGCCGTTTCAACCGTGCGCTGTGCGCGACGAATATTTCGCACATGTTCGTTAGTCTGATCGTCGCGACGATCGACATCGAGGATGGCACCGTGACCTATGTGAACGCGGGTCATATGCCGATCCTGCTGTCACGCGCGGGCGGCGCATTCGTCGAGCTTGATGATGCGCGGGGTCTGATCGCGGGCGTTCTCAGCGACACGGTCTATACCCCCTGCACCCTGACGCTCGGAGATCGCGATCGGCTCGTGTTGTATACGGACGGGGTAACCGAAGCGCGCAACCGTGACCGCCAGTTCTATCGCGCGGCGGGGCTCAACGCGTTCGTGAATGGCGCCGAATGGGGCCATTCACAAAGCCTCGTCGACGGCATCTTCGACGACGTACAGCGTTTTGTCGGCAGCGCGGCGCCGTCGGACGACATCACCGTCGTCGGCGTCACGTTCGAGCGCGAGCCCGGCTAGCAGGCTGCACCGGTTACGGAGAATTGCCCGGGCCGAGGCAGAACCTGCGGCCCGGGCGGCAGGGCCAGGTTTAGTCCGCGAGCGCCTTTAGATCGGCGAGCGTTTTCGACGGCTCCGGCCGACGCGTGTAATCCGGATCGGCATCGATGGCACGAACAATGCCGCCGCTGTCGACGACGATGCGCGCCGGCATCGGCAAGGTCCAGCTGGGATCACCATTCGATGTTGGTAAATCGATACCGAAACCCTGGTAAATCGATTGCAGCTCGCCACGCACTTCATGTCGCAAGCCAAGCGTCGCGGCATACTCATTGCCGGGGTCACTGAGCAGGTTGAAGTCGAGTGCTTGTTTACCCAGCATTTCAAGGCTTTTCGCCGGGATTTGCGGCGTGATCGCGACGAGAGTCGCGCCAAGGTCTTCAATGTCGCGGTTGATTTCCTGCAGAGCATACAGCTCCACCATGCAGTAGGGTCACCAGTGGCCGCGGAACACCGTGAGCACAACCGCACCCTGGTTCAGCAGGGCCACCGAGGAAATCATGTCGCCATTCTGGTTTTCGAGCGCAAACGGCGGTAGGGGATCACCCACCTTGATCGCGTTCGCGACGATGCCGGCATCGCGCAACTTCACGGTTTCCGCGTGCATGACTTCACGCTTCTCCTCGGGGATCCGGGTCGCGCTCGCGTCCCTGATTTCCGCGAGCTTGGTTTCGAGACTCATCGCGTCGTCCTCTGTTTTTTTAGGTTCCGGCAGTGTAACTGCTGTGCCGCCGGGTCGCTATCCAGGCTGGTCGCGCTCGAATTCGACGCGTATCGCGCGCTACTCGTCGCCGTCATTGCGTCCTGTTTCTCCATGTCCTTTCGCGACAAAACCTGCGGTGCGCGCAGTGGGGCTGAAAGTGAGGCGGTCACTGATCTCACCGCCGCTGCCGGTGTGAAACGGCACGTCCGTGGGCCCCGCGCCGGCGACGTTCAGCGGCACATAATCGTGCTTGTGCTTCTCGATCGTCGCGCCGGCAGGCACCACGTGGTTCCATGCGCGGTCGTGGTCGTCTTCGTAGATGATCGTCGTCGCAACCGGGGCGGGTTCCCTGCGCATGCCGGGTCTCCAGTTTCACGGGCCTTGAGCGTCATTGGGTCCTCGCGCCGGGAATACGGTAGCGGTCACAAACCGAGGCGGCCGTAGCCGGGCAATTTGATCGCGAGATCGAGTGGATCAAGACCGAAATTCGCGCTCATGACGTTCACTTCCAGCCCCTCCTCGCGTGCGAGCGTGATCCCGGCGAGGCCGTAGAGCGACAGCTGCCAGCCCGTGCCGCTCGGGGCGCGATCGAATACCGCGCCGTCGACGAGATAGTCCTTGCCAATCGCGGTTGTCGGCAGTTCCAGCCGTAGTGCCGGGACTTCGCGCGCGACGTGCGCGACGAACGTATTACTGTTCGGTCCGGGCCACAGCGTGTAAGTGTACTGGTAGGGGTAGGTTTCCGTCGCCGTGATGATCGCCGGGATCAACGCCGCCGCCGCCTCGCCACGGATATCGGCGAGCAATTCGGGCGGATTCCCGTACCAGGATCGATCCGGGTGGTCCCGGGTCGACACCACGACACGTTGCTGCCGCCATTCCCGCCAGCCGACCACCTGGTGAACCGTATATTGCGCGGCGCCGGCAGGTTTCGTCGCGATCCACGTGTGGACGGCGAAAATGCCGCGCCAGTTGAATGCCCGTGCCGCGTAAACCTGCACGATGGCTTCCGGTGTCGTCGCCGGTGCGGGCGCGATGTGCTGCGGCGATCGATCGGCCGTGCGCCAGTCGCGTGCGAGGTTTACCTTGCCACAGGCAACAACAAGACAGGGTCCGAGCAGCACGAGCAGCGCGATCCCCAGCGTGCGCCTGAAGAACTTGTGCAGCGACGATCGGGTTTCACCATGCCTGTTCAATTGCCGCCACCCGGATCCGGTACCCGCGTGCCTTCGAGCATGCTTGGCGGTTCAGACAACGAGCAGCGTGCGGCTCTGCGCCGCCGCGACACGCGCGCGTTGCGCCAGCTCGTCGGCGCTCGCACTCGAGATTGGATGATCGATTGCAACAAAACGGTAGCCCTCGGCGCCGAGTACGCGCGCCATCATGTCGCCGGCGCTGACGAACGCGCGCGTGAGTACGCCGACGGACGGCAGGCCGAGGCCTTCACCGAGAATCGCGTCATGCAAACTGCACGACGAACAGCTGCCTCAGTCACCAATGCCGGCGATGAGCGCATTCCAGCGTTCCGCGTCGTTCAACAAGGCCGCTTCCACCGGGGTACTGTAATTACCTTTCGTGATGCGCACGACTTCAGCCACGCCGTGAACATCCATGAGTTCACGCTCGAACGCGGCGAAAAACGGCAGCGTGCCTTTCTTGCCGTTCGAGATGATCGCAACCACGGTGCCCGCGAGTGTCGGCAGGCGTGGCGCGAGGGTAAATTCCGCGGTAGCGTTCTCGTGCGTCGGGTCGAGGAATTCAATACTCATGCATAGCCTCTGTGTTCAGACTTCGCAATCGACGCATGCGCCGATCGCCACTGTGACGGCCTGGCTGGTTTTACCGAACCACGGCGGAATAACCGCGCCGAATCCACCCGCGGGACCACCGGCCGCGATCACGAGCAGATGCCCGGGGTCCGGCAGGGCCGGGTGCTCGCGCGCGCCCTTGTCGCCCACCACCGCGCCCTTGCCACAGTCCGCCCACTCACTGCGGCGCACGCGCGCATGCCGGAATACGTACTCGCGGATATCTGCTTTCGACCACGCCGCGGCGTCGAAGTGCGCGCGCAATTGCGGCGGGATGACGATCGCGTAGTTTCCCGGCCAGATCGAATAATGGCGCATGCTCGCCTTGATCTCGGCGACGAAAGTATCGAGCAAGGCCGCCGGTTCCGTGGTCCACTCGTTCATGATCTGGCGCGGCGCACCGGCGGCCATCACCGTGACCGCCGAGGCGTGTTGCGGCACGCCGCGTTCTTCGGCCAGCGGCAACCACGGGGTGGCTTCTTCATCTTCGGCGAAGCAGTAGCTCAATTTTCCGGGATGGCCGAGGGTCGAACGATCGACTTCGCCGGGTCGCACGTCGAGCAGGTTCATGAGCACGAGACGCACGGCGCGACCGATCGACATCGACGCGCGGTCGCCCGGCCCGAGCACGCTGAACGTCGCATCCATACCGAGTTCGCGCCGAATTGGTCCGTTCACGACGATCAACACGGCCGCACCGCCGGTGCTCGAGCTTGCACCATGGAGCACGAACGGTTCGCGCAGCATCGCGGTGATCGCGGCGACGACAACCGGGAAATGCATCGGCAGACAGCCGGCCATAACGGCGTTGATCGCAACCTTCTCCGCCGTGATCACGCGCTCGCGTACCGGCTCGATGCCGATCAGCTGATCCGGGGTCATGAGCGCCCAGTCGAGACACGCGCTCACGGCCGCTGCCGTCGGCACCACGATCGGCAGACCGTCGCTCCACTTGCGCGCGTGGAACCATTCCTGCGCCGCGGCCAGGTCTTCGACGAGGTAACGTTTCGAACTCAGACCTGCGTTCACATCCGGTCCTCCTCAGCACACACCATCGTCGTACAAGCGTTTGCGCGCTGCGTCCGCATACCCGATCCGCTCGAGCACGCGATCCGTATCGGCGCCGTGCGCGGCAAGATACTCGGACGGACGGCCCGGTTCCTCGCGGTAACGGATCGGGGTGCCGAGGCGTTCCACCCCGTCGATTCCGCGCTCGATCATGCCACGCTCCCGGAGGAAATCCTGTTGCCAGGCCTCATGCAGATTGAGCACCGGGGCGTAGCAGACACCCTTGTCCGCGAGCCAGGCGTCCCACTCGGCGAGCGTGCGGGTGGCGAATGTTTCGCGCAAAAACTGTTTCACCGGCTCCTGCGCCGGCCCCCATGGCGCGCGACACACTTCGATCAGATCCGCGCGCCCGAGTGCGTTCAGCAGGTTCGCCGCGAAATTCATCTCCGCGCCCGACAGCACGATGTAGCGATCATCCGCCGTCGCATACACGTTGTAGAACGCGGCACCGCCATAGAGTCGTTCGTGCGCGATATCGGGTGCTTGTTCATTTGCGATGACCTCGCTCACGATGTGCGGATTCCACGACATGAGGCTGTCCGTCATGGCCATGTCGAGATAATCACCGACACCGGTTTGTGCACGCCGGTAAAGCGCCATCGCGATACCCGCGAGCGCGAGAGAACCGAGTGCGACGTCGGCAGTTGGGGTGGGCGGCAATGTTGGCGCCGCGTTGTTGCTCTGGCCAAGGCTCAGGGTACCGGTGATTGCCTGCGCGCCAAGGTCGTGGGAGGGACGTCCGGCAAGCGCGCCGTCCTGGCCGAATGCCGACAAGGCGCAATACACGATAGCGGGATTGCGGGCACGAACAGCCTCGTAACCGATGCCGAGCCGATCGACGACGCCGGGACGAAACGAGTCGATGATCACATCGGACTCGGCGGCGAGTTGCAGGAAGATGTCCACGCCAGCCTGCGTTTTCAGGTTCACACGCAGGCTCAGCTTGCCGCGCTGCGTGTTGCGGAAATAGGCGGAAAAGCCTGCGAGCGGCGGGCCCAGGGTCCGGGTCGGTTCACCCTCGAAGCTTTCGATCTTGATCACCTCGGCGCCGTGGTCCGCCATGACGACACCCAGATACGGGCCAGGCAAAAATCGCGACAGATCGAGTACGCGTACGCCGTCGAGTTTCATCCCGCGCTCCGCGGCTCAGACGGCAAGCAAGTCCGCGTACACGGCGTCGATGGCCGCCTTGTCGCGATCGTTCATGCAGAACATTGTGAAATGCGCCCACAAGGAATCGATCACGGTGTAGCTTGCGTTCGGTACGAGACGTGCCTCCGCCTCGATATCCGCCGGCGGGAAAAACATGTCGTTCTGAAATGCGACAACGGTGGTTTTCGCGCTGATACGCGCGAGCGCCGCGGCGAGGTCGCCACCGGTGTGTGCGCTCACATCGCCATGACGCCATTTCCACGCCATGCAGATCAGATTGTTCGGGTCCATCGGCGCGAAGTACGCCTCCCAGAATCCGCTGATGAATCCATCGAGCGAGTCGAAGCCGATCTCGCGCCAGGTTTCGCGTTTGTAGAACTCGGCGCACAGGCCCATGACGGACCAGACTTCAGCGTGACGTTTCAGGCCAACGGCCACGTCACTCGCCTTCGTATAAAAGCCCTCGGCCCACGCCGGATCGGACTTCAGCGCGTTCTCGTGCGAGCGCACGAACAGGTAATCATGCGGCGTGGTCTTTGCGGTACCGGCGAATGGCGCCGCGCGCTTCACCGTATCGGGATAGCGCACACACCATTCGTAGGTCTGTTCCGCCCCCATCGACCAGCCGGTGACGAGTTGCAGTTCGCTGATACCGAAATGCTCCGTCACGAGGCGGTGCTGCGCGACCACATCGTCGCCTATCGTTATGTGCGGAAATGCGCCGCCGTTGTGCGGTGCCGGCGTATTGCTCGGTGACGAGGAAAAGCCGTTGCCGAACTGGCCGGGAAGAATGATGAAGTATTTCGACGGGTCGAGCGGACGACCTTCGCCGATGAACATTTCCATCGACGCCGAGGTGCCCGACCACATGTGCGGGAACAGGATCGCGTTGTCTTTCGCCGCGTTCAGCGTGCCCTGCGTTTTATACGCGAGCCGCGCGCCCGGCAATGTACCGCCCGCGATCAGATCGATCTCGCCGAGTTCGAGATACTCGTGCGGTCCGTGTTGTTCTTCGTTGTAGTAATTGTTGTCGGACATTGGACTCTCCCTGGAGCTTAAGATCACCTGCGATCACGCGTCGGCGGGCAATAGTAACGAAAGTTCGGCGCCGCGCACCGGCTCAATTGCGGCCCGGGTTCTGCGGAACATCGCGAAACGGTCCGCCATCCATGCGCGGCTCTTTCGGCAAACCCAATACGCGCTCGGCGATGATATTGCGCTGGATCTCGTCGGTGCCCCCCGCGATCGACGTCGCCGGCACGGATAACAGGATCTCTGCGATCGTACCCGCGTGCGGCCCGTCGGCCCCGGCAAGCAGTGCTTCGGCGCCGCTTACCTGCGTGTGCACGTGACTCGCCGCGCGCGCGATCAGGCTCGCGGCGAGTTTGCCGAGCGATCCTTCCGGCCCCTGCTCGCGGCCTTCGCGTTGCGCCGCTTTCGCACGCTCGGCGGTCCATTGCGCGACGTCGTTCAGCATCAACAGGCGGGCGATCTCCTGGCGCACCACGGGATCGGTAATCGCGCCGGTTTCGCGCGCCCGTTGCAACACGAGATCGACCCGGCCGGTGCGTTGCGCATACCATTTGTAAGGCTCCATGACGGTGGCGATCTCGGCACGTTCTTCGTCGTGGATGCGACCCTCGGCGTCTGACAGGCGTCCCCAGCGTCGCAAGGCATCCGCGCCGCGACGTTCATGCGCAAGCGTTGTCAGCGCGACTTTCCAGCCGTCACCGACGCCGGCGACGAGGTTTTCCGGCGCAATCACCGCATCGGTGAAAAATACCTGGTTGAACGAGGCATGCCCGTTCATCTGCTTCAGTGGCTGGACGTCGATGCCCGACTGCGTCATGTCGATGATGAAGAAAGACAGACCCTGGTGTTTCGGCAGGTCCCAGTCCGTGCGCGCTAGCAACAGTCCCCACTCGGCATGGTGCGCACTCGTCGTCCACACTTTCTGCCCATTGACGATCCAGCGCTCGCCATCGAACACGGCGCGGGTGGTCGCGCCGGCGAGATCGGAGCCACTGCCGGGTTCGCTGAACAACTGGCACCACGTCTCTTCGCCGGTGAGGATGGGTTTCAGGTAACGCGCCTTGTGCGCATCCGTGCCATGTTCCAGCAGGGTGGCGGCGGCGAGCATACGGATCCCGATGCGGGCAACGCCGACCGCGCCGATGCGCTCGAATTCCGCTTCGATTGCGCCGGTCATGCCCACCGGCAAACCGCGCCCATACCATTCCCGCGGCCAGTGCGGCATGCCCCAACCGGACTCGGCGAGCAGCGTGCGCCAGCCGACGAGATCGCGATTCGGATCCCAGTGCGTGTTGAGCCACGCGCGTACTTCCGCCAGTATCGCTGCCGCATCCGGTGTGCTCATGCCGCCACCTCGATTGCGCGCAAGTAGCGTTCACGGTGCCACGCCGGCGAGCCGAGCAGCATTTCCGAACTTTTCGCCCGTTTGAACCACAGATGGGTGTCGTTATCCCAGGTGAAACCAATCCCGCCGTGAATCTGGATGCAATCGCTCGCCGCACGCACGTATGCGTCCCCTGCGGTCGCCTTCGCCACCGCGGCCAGCGCCGTCAGCGCAGGGTCATCGGCGTCGATTGCAGCCGCCGCGTAGTACGCCGCGGATTTCGCGTGCTCGACATCGAGCAGCATGTCTGCGCACTTGTGCTTGATGGCCTGGAACGAACCGATCGGACGACCGAACTGCATGCGCAATTGTGCGTACTCGACGGCGCTGTCGAGCATCACCTGGCAGCCGCCGGCCATTTCGTTCGCGAGCATGATCGTGGCGCGATCGAGCGCGGCACCAAGCGCTGCGCCGGCATCTCCGGGATCGCTGATACATTGCGCCGGGACGTCGTTGAACTCGAGCACCGCGAGGCGGCGGGTCGGATCGAGCGCGCTGACCGCGCGTCGCCGCAGGCCGTCGCCCGTCGCATCGACGAGGTACAAAGACACCCCGGTACTGTCCCGGGTACCCGCCGCGCGCGCAACGACGAGCACGATATCCGCGCTCGCGCCGTCGAGGACATAATGTTTCGTGCCGTTCAGGCGTACACCATTGCCGGTGGCCGTCGCGGTCATGGCCACCGCGGCGGGATCCCACACCCCGTCCGCTTCGGCCAGTGCGAGCGTTGCGATTGCGCTGCCGTTCGCAATCGACGGTAACAGCGATTCACGAAACGGCACCGTCGCCGCCGCGAGTATGGCTTCGGCGGCCAACACCACCGAGGTGAAGAACGGCGCGCAAAACAACCGACGGCCGAGTTCTTCGACAGCAATGCCGAGCTCGACGTAACCGAATCCCGCGCCGCCGTAGCGCTCCGGAATACGAATCCCGGCGAGACCGAGATCCTCGCAGGCGCGCTGCCACGCGCTACGATCGATACCGTGCCCGGAAGCCATCGCGGCGCGCACGGCCTGCGGGCTTGCGTGGTCGGTGAGAAAGCGCTGCACGGCAGTGCGGAACTGGTGTTGTTCCGTGCTGAAGCTGAATGACATCGTGACTCCTTCGGGTGGCGGCAACGCCGGTACGCTCACGGCCCCGCCCCGCTGAACCTGGCCCGCGATACAGTAACACGCACGTGAGTAAGGGTGCGCGCGCTCAGCGCTTACCCCGGAGCCATGCGCACGCGTGCGTGCGCACAGCAAACATCAAGCACCTCAACTTTTGCCTGCATCGTTGCGGGCTGCGACTTCGGCCTGGGCATAAGCCTGACGACGCTGGATGCGATCGGTGTACATGCGAAACAGACGACGATCGGCGGCGTAAGCGGGGATCTGATCCGTCGCTGTTGTGCGTTCGAATTCATCGACACAACGCTGGAACTCGCGATCGATCGCCGCATACACCTGGCGCGAAGTGTCGTGCTCGGCGAGTAGCGCAAGGAGTGCGGCCACGACCGCGACGAGCCGGTCGTGCAAGGCACTGTCGCGTGCGCTGCGCGCGAGCAGAAACGCCGCGCCCGCGAGCGTTACGAACTTCGCTTCCGTGCGGCCGAACTCGCGGATCGCTTCGAATCCGAACACCGCACCGGGTTCAACCGGTGTGCACTCGAAGCGAACGAAACCCTGGCTCATCGCGGCGAGAAACTGCGGAGATTCGCGGTGACTGAGGCTGATCCCGGGGCGGTCACGCGCAACGATCACCCCGCGCGCCGCGCGCTTGTCGCCGGCCGGATCGTTGATCGTGACGATCAGATGATCGACGAGCCTTGAATGCGCCACCCACGCCTTGCAACCATTCAACGCGCAATCGGACGCTGCCGCATCAAGGCTTACCGGTGGATGACGCACCGGATCGGCACTGTCCTCGGTCGCCGCGAACGCGGCCCAGCCAGCACGCGGCAGGCCCGGGAATGCATTGTGCAGCGTCGCCTGGTAACCGGCCGCGAACACCCACGGCAGGCGATCGGCGAGCAGCGCGCCCGCAATCGCACTGTCACCCGGCGACATCGTGTGCAAACCGCAGGCGTGCCACAAATCATAATAGTCCTGCTCCGAGACGCAGGTTCGCGTCGTATAGGCGCCAGCGTAAAACCGTTCGATCGTTGCGAGACTCATCGTCATGCTCTCCGTGCGGTGCGTGACAGCCCGGGCCCGCGCACCGCGCGTCAGGTGTGCGCACCCCTTGCCACCGGGGTCGTCATGCAGAAATTAACCGATCCGCATGGCGAATGCCGCCTTGCGCGACTTCCCGGACGGTCCTCGCCTCATGCGTGCCGAGGATCCCGTATGATTGGCGAAGCCCGCTTCATCGAGAGGACCCGACAATGACGCAATCCGCTTCATTCGATAAGGAACGCGCGAAAGCGTTTACCCACCGGATGCTCGACGACATGGCCGGGGCGGTAAAGCTCCACCTCTGCGTGATCGGCGACCGGCTTGGTCTGTTCCGGGACTTCGCCGCGAACGGACCGGCCGATCCTGATACCTTTGCCGCACGCACCGGCATCGAACCGCGCTACGCGCGCGAGTGGCTGGAAGCCATGGCGGCCGCGTCCTATATCGAATTCGATCCGGCGAGCAGCCAGTACAGCCTGCCCGCGGAGCACGTACGCCCGCTCGCCGAGGATACGCACCCGATGTACCAGGGTAATTTGCTCAACATGCTGGCCTATGGCATGGGCCCGCTCGATGAGCTTACCGAGGCGTTCCGGCACGGGGGCGGAGTCAGCCAGTCCGTGTTCCCGGCGGAATTCTACGCCACGATGCAGCGTTCGAGCGGCTTGCGTTACGATAATTTTCTGCTCGGCACCTGGCTGCCGGACATGCCGGACGTTGTCGCCATGCTCGAACGCGGGGTGGATGTCGCCGACATCGGTTGCGGCCGCGGCACGGCGTTGTCGCTCATGGCGAAAGCGTTTCCGAACTCGCGTTTTTTTGGCTACGACGCGTTTGCACCGCAGATAGACGCCGCACGGCAAGCCGCCGAAAAGCACGGGGTCACCACGAACACCGCCTTCGAAGTGCTCGATGCGAGCGCGGAAATTCCCCGTGATTTCGATCTCATTTTCACGTTCGATGTCATCCACGACATGGCGCAGCCGCGCGCCGCGCTCGCGAATATTCGCCGTCACCTGAAGCCGGGCGGCATCTACGTCCTGCAGGAAATCACCTCGGCAGACGAACGCCACGACAACCGTGGCAGCGTTGCGACGATCAAATACGGCATGAGTCTCACCTACTGCATGACGACGTCGCTTGCGAATCATGGCGAAGGTCTGGGCACGCTCGGCATGCCGGAGAAAGTGGTGCGTGAACTGTGCGGTGAGGCGGGTTTCACGAGCGTACGCAAACTCGAGTGCAGCAACGATTTCGTGTCCCTGTTCGAGGTCCGCTGAACATACCGGCGCCGGCTCGGTTACACTGCGCCGCTGATTATGATCTACGGAGTCTGAGATGACCGGAACAGTCTTGATTGCCGGGGCCAGTGGCCTTGTCGGCACCGCCGCCGCGATCGAATTCGCGGACGCCGGATGGAATGTTATCGCCCTGTCGCGCCGCGTGCCGGAGCTGCTCGAAGGCCACGCTTGTCGCCACCTCGCGCTCGACCTCACCGATGCCGCTGCCTGTCGCGAGGCCGCCGCTACGCTCACCGACGTCACGCATGTCATCTATACCGCGGTGTTCGAACTGCCCGGCCTGATCGATGGCTGGACCGATCCGGTGCAGATCGAAACGAACGGTCGCATGCTGCGCAACCTGCTTGACCCCTTGCGCGAGAAAGCAGCATTGCAACACGTCTCGTTGCTGCAGGGCACGAAAGCCTACGGCATCACGGTTGGCGAGATGCGGGTTCCGGGTCGCGAATCGCAGCCGCGGGTGGAACATCCGAATTTTTACTGGGTGCAGGAAGACTATTTGCGCGAAGCAGCGGCAAAGGACGGGTTCAAGTATTCGATTTTTCGGCCGCAGCTGATCGTCGGTCCGAACCATGGCGTGGTGATGAACCTGCCGCCGGTGATCGGTGTGTATGCCGCGATCCGGCGTGAACTCGGCGAACCGTTCGCGTTCCCCGGCGGCGCAACCTGGGTGTGGGAGGCCGCGGATACGCGCCTTGTTGCCGGCGCATTGCGCTGGGCGACGGAGGCCCCGGCCGCCTGGGGCGAGACGTTCAACCTGACGAACGGCGAAGTGTTTTCGTTCCGCGACATGTGGCCCGCTCTGGCGCGCACGCTGGGGGTCGACACCGGGCCCGATGATCGCGTCTCGCTGGCGGAATATATCCCCGCGCATGCCAACGTGTGGGAGCGCGTGGTGGAACGCCACGACCTGCGCCGCATCCCGCTCGACGCGCTGCTCGGCGAATCACACTACTACGCCGACATGTGTCTCGCTTACAGCGCCGAGGAAACACCGTCACCGGTGTTCGTCAGCACCGTGAAGATCCGCGAGGCCGGCTATACGAAAGCATGGAACAGCGAAGAAAGCTTTTGCTACTGGTTACAGGACCTGATCAAGCGGAAGATCCTGCCGCCGGCATCCTGATACCGCGCGCGTGATTCCGGGATCGTTGTCTCGCTTGTGGCAGCACCGCCGCTATTTCGTGGGCACGTCTGACAACTGCCTGGCGTTATAGCGGGCTCGCTTGCGCGGGCCGCGGCCGAGGGCAAATTCGGGGACCAGGGGATCGAAGCCGCCGGCCGGGGCTTGCGGATCGGAAAAGTAACCGAGTCCATACGTCGCCTGCGTATAGCCGAGTAGCTCCTGCAATTCCTCATCCAGATCTTTTGCAATATGCGGCGGGCAAGACAGGTATTGATTTTCCTGTTGTCGCAGCCAGGCGAGACAGTAGGTCAGGTTGAGCCCCAGGCGCGGCGCGTTCGATTGGTTCGCGCCGCCGCCGTGCAATACCGTGCCGGTGTACACCAGCACCGAACCCTGCGGCATTACAGCTTGCGTAATTTCATCGGGCTTCGCCTCCCGACCCCAGTCCCATTTGTGCGATCCGGGCGCGATATTCGTGGCGCCGTTTTCCTCTGTAAAGTCGGTAATCGCCCAAAACGTATTGAACTGCGGCTCCATTTGCGCGGGAATGTTCGTCCCCCATGCTTCCCGATCGCGATGCAGCAGCTGGCCTGCTTCTCCGGGATTAATGGTGGTGGCCTGAGTGATGTTGATCGTTATTTTTTCCGCATAGGGGCCCAGGAAGAGACGGGCCAATGCGAGAATGCGCGCGTCCGTGACAATTTCACGGCAGCTCGGGGTACGGGCGATCAGCGCGCCGATACGCTGGGTTTTGCGACCCATGAAATCGTCGCCGCCATAAGGTGCCGCGCTCAAATACGGTTCGAGTTCTTGCGTGAAACGGGATAACCGCCCTGGGGTCAGCGCATTGGTAATAATTGCGCCACCATCGTTTTGAATCGCATTAAACACCGCTTCCAACGGCGCATCCGGTTCGAAATAGTTCAGCGTCATTATCGATCCTCGGGCTTGCTGGCGCTCACGATAACTTCCGTGAGCGGCGCTTTCGCTCCGAACGCACTGAGCGCGTCTGTAAACTTCGCGTGATGTGCAGTCGATTTTAGTGCGGGTGTGCGTTTCTGTCGCCTGCCGTACCTGTCGGGTCCGTTGCGCCTTCGATGCCGGGCGCGCCACCGTTGTCGGTCAAGCGGTTCGTTTCCCCGGGTCCAAATACTTGTCGAGTGCGATCAACAGTGGTGGTAGCAGCAGGAATACCATCATCAGCGCGAGTGCGATGACGAGCGCGACCATCACGCCCATATACGAATTCAACTGGAAGTTGGACAGCGCCAGTACCAGGAATCCGGCGATCAACACGATCGACGTCACCAGCAAGGCGCGCCCGACGGTGTTGATGGCATAGCACACCGCCTCCTCAGCGGCGAGGCCGCGCTCACGCCGCGCGCGCAGATATTTGCTCATGAAATGCACTGTGTCATCAACCACGATGCCCAGGGTCATACTGCCAACGATCGACAGGGCGATCCCCACGCTGCCGTTGAAGATTGCCCAGATTCCGAAGCCCCCCGCAATGGGCGCGAGGTTCGGGATCAGGCTCAGAAGACCGAGACTGAAAGAGCGCAGCGCCAGCATCAGGACTGCGCCGATGAGCACAATGGCCACGCCCGTTCCGAACAACATCGAGAACGTGTTTTTCAGGGTGAGGTGAGAAAACATCATCACCATGCCGGTGCCGTGGTGGGTGCGAACATCAGGGCCATTATCCGCCAGCCAGGTTTCGCCGCGATCCGCGAGCGCCAGGATTTCGCTCATCTTCATCGATTCCACGGTGACGATAATCCGGGTCGCCGATTTGTCGACATTGACCTGATTGTTGAGATCGAGCCCGTACGGCAACGACATCTCGTAGAGCAACAGGTACTGCGCAGCGAGTTCCCGACTCTCCGGCAGCTCATATGCATCCGGATCGTCGCCATGCATATTCCTGTTGAGCCTGCGCATGGTGTCGCTGAGCGCGCTCACATGCACGACGCCAGGCTGCCCGCGCCACCACTCGGCCCAGGCATCGAGCTGGCGCAGGTAGGCCGGCTCGTTGATAGCGCCGGAACCGTCTGCCTGCAACGAATAATGAATGCGGTACAGGCCAGTCAGGTTCTCGAGCGTAAAATCAGCATCGCGACGGAACTCCAGCGACTCGTTGAAAAATTCGATCGGGTTGTCGTTGAT
Source organism: Gammaproteobacteria bacterium (assembly GCA_965216305.1). Taxonomy (GTDB): domain Bacteria; phylum Pseudomonadota; class Gammaproteobacteria; genus UBA11873. Next base: position 4,803,407 of record OZ244144.1, read on the forward strand.
CTCGTTGCGCGGGACTTGCGCGATCAGGATCACGATGACAAGACCCATGCTCCACAGCAGGGTGTTGTGGTGGTTGACGACGAATTGTCCGAACCGTTGACTGCCCGAATCTCCCGCGGTGCCGGCCCGGACTTTGCCCTGCGGCAATACCGCGAGCAGCGCCGGCAGAAAGCTTACCGAAAGGAAAAAAGAGACCACCACCCCGGCCGCAATCACGTTGCCCATTTGCTGAAACGGGGGCACGTCGGAAAAATTCATGGTGAGAAAACCCAACGCCGTTGTCAGACTCGCCAGCGAGATGGGGTGGAGATTGATACGCAGACTCTCGTCGATCGCCTGGGCCTGCGTTTCGCCGGTTCCCAGACCATGCAGATACGAAATGAGGATGTGGACGCAATTGGCCACGGCAACGGTCAGGATCACGTTCGGCGCGGGCGCCATCGTCGGTGTGATGAGATAACCCATATACCCGGCAAAACCCAATGCGGCGACAACCGAAAACGCGATCACGAAGATTGTCGCCAGCGTCCCCTTGATCCCGCCCGCGAGCACCGCGAGCAGGATCAGCATGAGCGCGAAGCTGAACGGTATGAGCCGGGTCATATCCGCGAATGCGGCCTCGGTAAAGGCATAGTGCATCGCCCCGAGCCCGCTCATGTAGAACTCGATCTCCGGGTACTTTTCTTCGGCCTCGGCGAGCAACTCGCGCGCAAACAACACGGCTTCAGGGAATTCGCGGGTTTCATCAATCCCCGGCACCTGCAAATTGATATTGATAGCGCTCACGCGTGCATCGGCGGACACGAGATTGTTCGCGAGCGCCGGCTCGGCGAGCGCGACGGCCTTGATCCGTTCCAGGGCTGGTGCATCCAGCGCGAGCGGATCCGGCACCAGATCGCCAACGTGGATGTCATCCTCGAGCGCCACGCTGTGCTGAAAATTCGTTACGGAATCGACGCGATTGGAGTACGGTACCTGCCAGCTCTGCGCCGTCAGTTCGGCGATAACCGCAAGCGTTTCGCGTGAGAATACCTGGCCGCTTTTCGGCGCCACCACGAGCAGCAGGCCGTCGTCTTTCGTGTAAGTATTCTCGACCAGGTCGAACGCAATCCGGTGCGGATTGGTCGGTTCGAAATAGGTGCGATAGCTGTTCGTGAAGGCAAGGTGGCGGATGCCGGTAGCGGCAAGCGCAACGAGGACGACGCTGGCGAGGATAATTGGCCAGCGATAGCGGATAACCAGTTGCGGAAATCGCGCCTCGAAGCGCGCCCAATTGCTCATAACCTTCTCCCGTGTTCCCGGCGCCGATTGTTTTGGCGAGACGATAATGGCGCTTCACGCGGCCGGCGTTGCGTCCCGATGCTTGCTCCCGTCGAATCGGCGTTCAGATGCCGTCCCGGTTCTACTTTGCTCGTCTGACCGTTCGGGTCACCACCCATTTGTGCTTTCCGATCTGCCGCGATCGTTTGAACCCCAGGCGTTCGAATGTAGACAATGCGCCGTTGAACAGAAATGCCGGCGATGCCTTGCGTCCCTCGATGTCTTCCGGGTATCCCTCGATGCGCCCGCCACCGAGCTGCCTGATTTGCTCAATCGCACCGGTGAGCGCGGCCGTCGCGACGCCGTTGCCGCGATGCCCCTTGCCCGCGAAGAAACACGTGATGCGCCAGTCAGGCAGCTTCTGGTCGGTGGCCAGATAGGCGCGCTGATTATGTATGCGCGGAAGCTCTTGTGGCGACCCGAACTGACACCAGCCAACGCAGGCGGCACCCTGATATACAAGCGCAGCATGCGCCCGCCCTTCGCGCACGCGGCACGCCTTCGCCTCGCGCTTTATCGCCGGCGCGTCGTCCGGGCCTTCACGCTTGCCGTGATACCACATGCACCAGCACCCGCCCCAAACCCCGTTATTCGCCTCGACCAGGCGCGCGAAGTCCGCCCAGGTGTTCACATCAAGCGTTCTGGTTTCGAAATTTTCCATGCGCCCCACCAGTCTCGTGCGGAAATCCGAATCAGGGTAACCCGAAACAGGGCACATTGGCTGTCGCGGTCGGATTCTCCGCGAGTCGTTGCTGCAGCCATGTACGCCCGTCAGCTTGAACGATGATATGGATTCCCGCCGTCACTGACGAATTCGGGGCTTGCCGGATCCGGCAAGCGTAAGCGCGCCGACCGCTACACTGCTTGCCGACTTGACCCGCTTCCGGCGCGCGATCCTATACTGCGGCGACACGGACAAACCGAGGATGCCGCCGCGCCCCATGAAACTGCCACAAAAAATCATCGACATCAGTCAGCCACTCGATAACGAAACTCAGGTCGACCCCGACTTCATGCGCCCGTCGATCCGATACATATCCGGCAAGGAGAACGCGCCGATGTTGTGCGAGTTGTTTCCCGGTCTGAAAGAATCCGATCTGCCGGGCGGCGAAGGCTGGGCTATCGAGGAAATAACGCTGACGACTCACAACGGCACGCACATGGACGCGCCGTATCATTACAACTCGAAAGATGCCGCCGGCAATCCGATGCCGACGATCGACGAGATGCCGCTAGACTGGTATTTCCGTCCCGGGGTGAAACTCGACTTGCGCCATCTCGACGACGGTTATGTTGCGACCGCGGCCGACGTACAGGCCGAGCTGAAACGGATTGGCTACACGCTGCAGCCAATGGACATCGTGCTCGTGAATACGCGCGCGGGTGAACGCTACGGCCATGACGACTACATCCACAGCGGTTGCGGAGTGGGTCGCGAAGCGACGCACTGGCTCACGGAACAGGGGATCCGAGTTACCGGTATCGATGGCTGGAGCTGGGACGCGCCGTTTTCGAAAACGCTCGAGCGCTGGCTCGCGACGAAGGACCCGCGCATCATCTGGGAAGGACATTACGCCGGCATCGATGTGCCGTACTGCCATATGGAAAAGTTGCGGCATCTCGAACAGTTGCCCGACCACGGTTTCACCGTCGCGTGCTTTCCCTGCAAGATCAAATCCGCGTCCGGCGGCTGGACGCGCGCTGTCGCGATGCTGGACTGAGTTGCGGCATTAAGCCGACGACACTCGGCGTCTCGCGTTCCGGTAGCGCGCGGAATTCCCACTGCCGATGGCGGGGCGGTTCCTGCGCGTTGGCGGAACGTGTCATTTAGCTGTTCACTGCATTTCCCAATGCTGCGCCAGCGCTGCGCTCACCAAATCCGACTCGTCCCGGCGGGAGCGCAATACGCAACCCCGCCGCGACCAGCCGGCAGGCTAAATAGGTGTGCGTAAACTTGAGACCCGACGACTTCGGGACCGAGATCGCTCTCTACACCTCATCCCTGTCCCTCCCATATCTATTAACTTGGGAGGGGGTACCTGGTCCATCGAGGTGGGTGTTGCATAATTTGAAGCACGGTTTTAGTCCGTCAACTCGAACGCACCGATGTCCGGTGCGGCCATTTCCTCGAAAAAGCGCGCTCGCGACCAGGGCCAGCTTGCCGGTACCCCGTTCTTGTCGAGATACCAGCTGTTGCAGCCGGTGGCCCAGATCGATTTCTTCGCCGCGGCGCTACGGCGTTGTTCGAAATCTTCCGTCGCCGCGCGACTCGCGCTGATCGCCCGGCCTTCTCCGGCACGGATTGTATCCATGAGCTGGAGGATGTAGCCCACCTGGTATTCCGCGATCTGGATCAGCGAGAAATTACCTACCGGGCCATTGGGACCGTTCAGCATGAAGAAATTCGGAATTTCCGGTACTGAAATCGACAGATACGCCACCGGGTGATCCGCCCATACGTCATCAAGATTCACACCGTCGCGTCCAATCACCGTCGTTGGCCGGATAAAGCTGTCGGCGCGAAAACCCGTGGCCATGACGAGCACATCGAGTTCGCGCAGTTCGCCGTCGGCAAGGCGCACGCCGGCGGGTTCGATATGATCGATCGCGGTTGTGATCACATGGGCGTTCGGACGCTGAATCGCGTCGTAGAAATCCGCGGAAAAAATCAGGCGTTTGCAGCCGGCGCGATAGTTCGGCAGCAGTTTCTCACGCAGCACCGGATCACGCACATTGTCTTCAAGGTTCGCCAGGCACGCGTCTTCGACAGCTTTCATTTCAGCCGATTCCGCGTTGATCACGGCGTTCGAGAATATTTCGAAATCGTCGTTTACCTGCTGCTGGATGGCCGCGAGTTTCGACGGATCGTTGCGAAACGCTTCACGGTCGGCGTCGGAGTACGGCGAATTGTCGATAGGCATGATCCACTGGGCCGTACGCTGGAACAGATCGAAACGTCCGACTTGCGCCGTCAGCGCACTCGCGATCTGGATCGCGGTCGACCCGGTGCCGATCACGCCGATGCGCTTGTCCGCGAGATCGATGCTGTGATCCCAGCGTGAACTGTGAAAGCAGGCACCGGCGAACGTGTCGAGCCCCGGTATGTCGGGAATATGCGGATGATGCAGCACCCCGGTGGCAGCGATCAGAAAATCGGCGACATCCTCGCGTCCACTGGACGTCCGCAGTCGCCAGCGTCCGTCGATAAACTCACAGTGCGGTACTTCCTCGTTGAAACGAATGCTTTTGATCACATCGTACTTCTCGGCGACCCGTTCGAAGTAGGCGTGAATTTCCGGGCCCGGCGCGTACGTGCTGCTCCAGTCGGGGTTCGGCTCGAACGAGTAGGTATACAGATGCGCGGGCACGTCGCAGGCGATTCCTGGGTACGTATTCTCGCGCCAGGTGCCGCCGACGCGATCGGTCTTCTCGTAGATCGTGAAATCCTCGTAGCCCGCTTCGCGCAGTTTGATTGCGGTCAGAATGCCGGCCATGCCGGCGCCGATGATGACGACACGGCAGTTCCGCTCGTCGCTGTTCGTCGTTGTCATGCTGCAAACTCTCCGGACCCCGCCCTGTCATTCCCGACGGAATCATGATCATGGTTTTTCTCTCATCGTGCCGCCGCTAGACGTGAGGGGGCGCGACAGTCCAGCAGGAGATAGTAACGCGATTACGCGCTGCATTTCGCGTGCGCCATTTTTGCGGGCGGAAATTCCGCAGACCAATTGCGGCGAGCCGCGGCGTCCCCTACAGTAAGCGCCCGGACGCCAGCGGGAGAAAAAACGATGTCCACGACCACCATTTCGCTCAGTGACAGCGACCGCGCTGCATACGCACACGACGGCCAGTTCACACCGCCACAGGCCTTGCCCGCGCCGCTCGTCGCGGAAATTCGCGATGCATTGGCCGAGCAGATCGACTTGTTCGACGGCCGCCCGGATTTCATCCCCCTGCCCCATGTGCCGCCGGCCTCCGGCGACCCTCGCGCGGCGGCGCTCGCGCGGCGATTCTTCGACATCGTGACGGCGCCGGCCTTGCTCGATCTCGTCGAGCAGCTGATTGGCCCGGACATCGTCATGTGGGCCTCGGCATTATTCTGCAAACCGGCCGCCACGGGTCTCGAAGTGCCCTGGCATCAGGACGGCCAGTACTGGCCGATCCGGCCGCGGGCGACGGTGACGGCATGGATTGCGCTCGATGACGTCGATCGCGGCAACGGCTGCATGCGCGTAATTCCGGGCTCGCACCGGATGGGCGAGTTCGCGCATGAAGTGAGTGATCGAGAGGACCTCGTACTCAATAACGTGCTCAATGATCCGCGCATCGATCTCGATCAAGTCCGCGACATTACGCTGCGTGCGGGCCAGCTGTCGCTGCACGACGTGGATATCGTGCACGGCTCGCAACCGAATACGTCCGGGCGTCGACGCGCCGGCTTCGCGATTCGCTATATGCCGTCGACCTCCCTGTACGATCGAAGTATCGATCCGGGTCAGGCTTCCGGGACCGTGTCGCTCGATTTCGCGACGCGTCCGATCTGGCTCGTGCGCGGGGTTGACCGTCACGGCGGCAACGATTTCGAGGTGGGACATACGTTGTGGTAGTCGCAGCGCGCCGACGGGCTTGCCCGGCCGATTCACGCGCCGGTTGCGAAACCCCGATCGCGCACCGGCGTCGACACAATTCGTTACGCGATCGGGATTGCACACGCGGCGCAACCGTGGAAGCATTCCTGCAGTAGCGCCGCATCGACCCGACGTGCGGCGCTCACTACTGACTGCGAAATTACCGGGAGCCACAGCCGTGAGCAAAGATACCCATCAGAAAATCCTTTCCGCCATTGATGCGGACCGGCGTGACTTTGTCGCCCGCTTGCTACAGGCATCGGCCTTCGCTGTACCGGTCGCGCTTGGCGCGGCGACAATTGCCGCACGTGATGCACAAGCCCAGGCGACATCTTCGGGCTCGCAATCGACCTCGCAAACCTCCAGCACGGCCGGCGGCGCTTCCGCGAGCGCGGCCATGTCGATCCCGGAGCCCGCCATCCTGAGTCTGATCGGCCTCGGCGCCGCAAGTGCCGCACTCGCCACCCGCCGCCAGCGCGCCCGGAACAAAAGCCACGACTAAGGGCCCGGGCGGCATTCGGCAACCCGCATGGGTGAGCATTCCGTGCGCTTTGCGAACCTCGATGCGAACGAACTCGACGCGCTCGCCGACGCTGTCGCGGCGTTCGAGCGTCTGTTCGCCGCGGAATTCGACCTGCCCGTCTATCTGAGTTGGGGTACGCTGCTGGGCGCAACGCGCGCGCAGGATTTTATCGGCCACGATACCGACATCGATCTCGCGTATCTGTCCGCCGCACAGACGGATTTCGAAATCGTCGAGGAAAACGAGACCATCGTCCGCGTGTTGCGCGATCACGGACTCGCGGTGCAACGCCATACGAAGGGGCAGTTGCACGTGAATGTCGCCCGCGATCAGCACGCCGCGCAACTGCCCGCCTACAATCTCGACGTGTGGACAAGCTGGGTGCGCGACAACCGCTACTACCATTATCCCGATATCAAAGGCGACATCGCCGCGGCCGCGGTGACGCCGCTGGTGCGCGGTCCATTTCGCGACGAGCGCTTGTTGATGCCGGCCGATCCGGGCGCCGTGCTGCGCTGCTTCTATGGCGACGGCTGGGCCGAGCCGGATCCCGATTACGCCTGGTACCCGCGTTACAGCAGCACCGATGTGTTCGAGTTCCTGCGCCAGTCGCCAATGCTCACGCCGATCCCGTCGCGGCCCCGGCGTGCCGCGAATCTCACCGTGGCCGAACGCGAGGCGCATTTCTTCATCACGGCGCCGCACATTCCGGAAGCGCAACGGCTGAACAACTCGGCCATGCTGATCCTGGAACTGTGCACCGGATCGCATACGCCGGCTGACATCATCGGCCTGTTGCAGCACGCGTTTACCTTGCCGAGCGCGCCGGAAGTTGTGGTACTCGAGTTCCTCACCTATGCCGCCGCCACCGGACTCATCGAACCGGCAGCCCCGCGGAAATAATCGTTCGGCGCGGCAGCGCGAATCCCGGTAGGCTACTGCGGCTCACCCCGAGTGAACGCGTGCAGCCCCACCGGCGGCAGCGCACTGCGCGGTGGCGCTACACTGTTGCCGTCGTTGCCCACGGGCGACCATTGATGGAGATTACCCCCATGGCTCATGACATCACCCTGTACGGCGTCGACTTCGCCCGCTCCGCGCGCTGCCGCTGGACCTTGCGCGAGCTCGATCTGCGGTTCGAGGAAATCAACGACGGCGCGCTGATCGGCAGTGAGGTCCTGCGGGCGATTCATCCGCAGGCGAAAGTCCCCGCCGTGCTGATCGACGGCGAACCCTTGTTCGAATCCGCCGCGATCTGCACCTACCTGTGTGATCTCGTACCGGATAAACGCCTGCTCGCCGCCCCCGGCACGCACGCGCGTGCCCTGCATGATCAGTGGGTATCATTCGCACAGTCCGAGATCGAAGGCTATTTGTGGAGCAATGCAAAGCACCAGTCGTTCTACCCTGAAGAGAAACGCGTAGCGGCCGTGATCGCGCGCAACCATGAGGAAATCGCCAGCGGACTTGCGGTGCTGAACGAGGTGTTTGGCGCCAGCGATTATCTGATCGACAACCGCTTCAGCGTCACCGATATCATCGTAGGCTGGACCCTGAACTGGGCGCGCCGCCAGGGACGCCTCGACGGCTTCGATCACATCAGCGCGTATGTGCAGCGCTTGCTCGCGCGGGAATTGTGTCCGCTCAACCCGGACTGAAACAACCGCCATACGACTGAACGGGCTCAGACGGGGTGGTGCAATACCTGTCGCACGGCATCGATCACAGCGGCCTCGCCGTCCCCGCCGCGCAATGCGTCGGTCATTTCCAGCTGCACGCCACGACCGCGGCGGCCACGATTGCAGATATTGCGTACGTGTCGGCCGGGATACGGATGGTGACGGCTCGACACGTTCACCCCGGTGTCGCCGATCGCGGCTTCCAACCGCGCGATCAGGTGATCGTCGCGACCGCCGAGCATCACGCGCTCGGTGTCGCCGCTGCAACCGTGAATCGCGACCACCGTGTCACAACGCGACACCAGGCGCAGGCATTGTGGTTCGTCGAAACGGTGGCTCGTGATGTGCAAGGTATCGAAACTGCCCGCCTCGTCTAAACCTTCAAACAGGTACAGGTTGAAGTCCTCGGCCGCGACGGCGCGCGCGATCGCCGAGGTACGCCGCTCGATACTGCCGCCATGCGGCGCGATCACGGCGACGGGTGAATGCGCACAGATCCGCGTATGAATGCGAAAATCCGTGCCGTGCACCTGCGCCGCGGCGAGGCCGGCAAAGCTCGGGTAGCGATCGGCGGATCTATTCTGCTGCTTCGCGCCGGCCATCGAACGACTCAGTCCCGCGCGGCGATTTCCGCGAGCGTACGCGCCAGGATGGGCCGGAAGCGCGGGTAATTCTCGCTCATCGGAAAATGACCGAGGCCGGGAAGGGTTGCGTAATTCACGCCCTCACCAATCGCCTGCGCGCACGCCTCGACGTGTTCCGGCGGGCAGGTGAAATCGTATTCGCCCGCGTACAGGTAGACCGGCAGTTTTGTCGCGTCGATCTGCAGTGCGCGTTCGGGATCCGTGTTATCGACGCCCCACAAGTGCAGATCATTACGCGCGCTGCGCGGATGCGCGCCCTGGGCGATGCGGTTGAGCTGGCGATCCGCGTGCGCGAGATCGGGCGCCATGACGGCGTCGACGAGCCCCGCGGACGTTGCCGCGATATTCACGCCCGGATTGATCCACCAGTCGTGAAAGAAGCCGTACGTCGGAATCGCCCCGGCGAGCGCGACGACGCCACGGAATTTTTCCGGATGACGGGCGGCCAGATGCAAGGCGATAACCCCGCCGATACTGCAGCCCATGAAGATCGGTCGCTCGAGTTTTAATGCGGCAGCGAAATTAACCACGAACTGCGTGATCCAGTCCGAGGTGAGTAAATGATCCTCGGCGAAGAAATCCCGATCAGCGGACGGATCCGACTTGCCGTGCGCCGGCAGATCGTAAGCGATGAAGCGGTATTTTTTCGTCAGTTCCCGGTCTTCGAGTAAGTGGCGCCACTGCCGGTTTTCGTTGCCGGCCGTGTGCTGACACAGTACCGGGATACCCTCGCCGGCTTCGAAATAGAACACCTTGTGCCGCGCGCCGTCCACCATGACGTTGACGTAACGACCCACGGCCTGCCAGTCGTCGCGCCACTCGGGTTCGGCCGGCAGTTCCGCTGAGCCATTCAGTGCGCGCCCGACACCCACCCAGTAGGACAAGGTCGTCAGTTGCTGGAACACCGGCTGAATATCGCCTTCAAAACTCATCGCACCGGTCGCGATCGCGGCGAAAATCGCATGTTTCATCGGTGCCGGATGCGGGGAAAACAGCTCCTGCCACACCTCCATCGCGGCGGCCAGAGTGTAACTGCTCGCTTCCAGCGGGCCGCCGTCGACGACGATCCGCTCGACATAGCCGTCGTGCACATGCAGCGTGTAGCGGTGCCCGCCGAGCGCGAGCGTGAACGAATCGTTGAAGCCGCGCCCGTTGTTGCGACACGCCGGATCGGCGTTGACGGCGGCGATCCAGCGGTCGATCCAGTTTCGATCGAGGTTCATCAGTGACTCCTCAGGTAATCGCTCGCTACACAGCGACCGTGCGCGCCCACGCACGGATGTCGTCGATGTAGGCGGCGGGTTGTTCGAACGCGGCGAAGTGGCCGCCTTTTTTCATTTCGGCAAAGTAACGGATATTTTTGAAATCCCCCGCTTCCATCCACTCGCGCACCGGCGGCACGATTTCGCGCGGGTAGACGGATACGCCGGTCGGGATCGTGATCGGGTGGCGTTCGATCCGGGCGAAACTTTCCCAGTACAGGCGCGCGGACGATGCCGCCGAGCGGTTAAGCCAGTACAGCATTACGTTATCGAGCAGCTCATCGCGCTCGAGCACGTTCAAGGGATCACCGTCGCAGTCGGTCCAGGCCTGGAACTTCTCGAGTATCCATGCGGCCTGGCCGATCGGTGAGTCCGTCAGCGCATAAGCGATAGTCTGGGGCCGCGTCGCCTGTTGTTTCGAATAACCCGCGTCCCAGCGCTGGTAATAAGCGAGCCCGTCGAGGGCGCGCTGCTCCGCGGCATTCGGCGGCTCGCCCGGCCGCGGGCGCGTGCTCATCGCAAGCGTGACGTGAATTGCCGCGCAGTGTTCCGGATCCTGCCAGGCAAGCGTCTGCGTAACCGCCGAGCCCCAGTCGCCGCCCTGGGCGAAGTACCGCGGGTAACCGAGCCGCGCCATCAACGCGGCCCAGGCGCGTGCGATCCGCTCCACACCCCACCCCGTCGTCGTCGGTTTGGCCGAGAAACCGAACCCGGGCAGCGACGGACACACAACGTGAAATGCATCAGCCGGATCGCCGCCAAACCGTTCGGGGTCGCACAACGGCTCGATCACTTTATGGAATTCGACAATGGACCCCGGCCATCCGTGCGTGATCAGCAGTGGTCGTGCCCCCGGCACGGGCGAACGCTGGTGGATGAAATGGATGTCGAGGTCTTCGATCGGCGTAAGGTAATGTTCGAAGCGGTTCAGTCGTGCTTCGCGCGCGCGCCAGTCGTAATGCTCTGCCCAGTACGCGCAAAGGTCACGCAGCCAGTCGAGCGGTACGCCCTGCGACCAGTCCGCGACCGGTTCCGGTTCGCTCCAGCGCGCGTGCGCGAGCCGGTGCGCAAGATCACTGAGACGTTCGTCGGGGATATTGATCGTGAACCGTTCGATGCTAGCTGCTCCTGTCCCGCCGCCGTGCGACATGCCTGTGCAGCGATGGTATAGAACCACGAAGCCCGATTCCAACCGTCCGCGCACGACAGGGTCAGGCGGCCCTCCCGCCGCGGTGCAACACGCGGCTACCGCCGCAGCGGCCTTGTTCATGCGGTCGATCGCGGCGTTATACTCGAACGACCGAACACAGGAGCAACACCATCATGAGCGACGATCGGCTGACAGCGCTGCTGGCGCGCGAGGCAATCCGCGACCTGCCGCAGCGTTATTGCGACTGTGTGTGGCGGGACGACATTGACGGCATCGTCGATCTGTTTGCGCCCGACGGCAGTTTTACCGCGGTGATAGCCGCGACGGAGAAAACGTTCTCCGGCCATGCGGCGCTACGCGATTTGTTCGTCGCCGGTCTCGCGATCGCACCGCGGCCGTTCATCCACAATCACGTCGTCGACCTGCGCGACGAGCGGGCAGCGTCGGGACGCTGTTATCTCGATCTGTACAGTGCGAAGAAGAACATGGAATCCATCGGTGCAGGCTACTACGAGGACGAATACGTTCTCCATGAGACTCGCTGGCGCTTTCGCTCACGGCGATTCACGGCCTTACGCATCGACGACATGCCCGCCGGGTTCGCCGATTAAATTCGCGCTCATCATCGTTATCGTCGCCGTCGCTGCCGTGCTTGGCCTTGCGACGACGAAGCCCGACCGTTTCCATGTCGAACGGACACTGTCGATGAAAGCCGCGCCGGCGGACGTCTTTCCACTCGTGAATGATTTCCGTGCATGGGACCGTTGGTCTCCCTGGGTGCACCGGGATCCTGCCATGAGCCAATCGTTCAGCGGCGCGACGAGCGGACTGGGTGCGGTCTATGCGTGGTCCGGCAACCGTGATGTCGGCAGCGGCAGCATGGAAATCATCGACATGACGCCGCCATCGACGGTGCGTATCCGCTTGCGTTTAAGCGAACCCTTTGCGACGACGAACACGGTGGAGTTTTCCCTTGATGCGCTCGACGGCTATACGCAGGTCACCTGGATGATGGACGGCCCGATGCCGTACATCGCCAGACTCGTCAGCGTGTTCCGGTCGCCGGATGCGATGATCGGTCCCGATCTGGCGCTCGGTTTGCGCAAGCTGAAAACACTCGCCGAGCACTGAGCCCTGGCGCCAGGCAGCGCTCAGGCCTCAGCGCGCAATTCCGGGAAAACAACGACCGTGCGCAATTCGATACTTTCGCGCGGCTTCGCATCGGCGGGTGGTTGCGGGTGCTTGAATCCTGTGTGCCCGGTGAACAGTGCGCGCCCATCGTGCGCCGTATCGAAGCATTTCAGTAATACGGCTTCATCGGGTTGCATATCCGAAACCACGAACCAGCGGTGCGCGGCGCTGTGTTTGAATGAGTAGATCTCACCGGTGAGTGCCGGATTCTCCAGATCTTCCTCGAGGTAGTGTGTGATCGTGGTTGGAATAAAGTCCGCCATGTCCGTCGTGCGCGCATCACAAATCGCGAGCGGGTGATCCTGCACCGGGCCGACGATCGGTCGCCACAGATTGATAATCGAGGCGCGATTCCCGATGAGGTGCAGCGCATCGTTATCTTCCAGCACTTCCCGGATCCGGCGCGGGCCGGAACTCATGGTGTAGTCGTTATGCGCGCCGTCGGTGGGGGTGCGAACCCCATGCTCGCCGCGATCCGAGCGCGTCTGGTTGCGTACGTTGTGATCGAAGATAAACACTTCGATCGCACCTGTTCGCGCCTTCATCAGTTCGACGGATTCCGCATAGTATTCGGATTCGACGCGCTCGGCGTTGTAGAAATCCGTAAACGCGGAGCGGTGCTGCAGGAGCTGAAATCCGGCAACGTCGAGCGTGAGTTCGTGCGCGATCGGGCGGCAATCGTAAACCGGCACCGGGATCCGCTCGCGTGGCGGCGATTCGAACGGCCGTCCACTCGAGGGCGGCCAGACGGTTACCTGTGCCTGTCCTTCCATTGGTTTCGTGTAGGACATTGGCACCAGGATGTGATCGAGATTCGAAACGTCGACGGCTTGCATATTCCCACCTCGCGGCGCAGTGATTTGCGTTAGGCAGTCATTCAAACCGGAACACCGGGTGGATGCAAGCGAGCCCGCGAACGTACCTGCACGCGAATGTGGAAAATAACCCATGCTTGCGTGCGCGCTTGCATCACGCCGCCGCAACACGCTGCGTGCGTTGCATTGCACCATGAAAAATCCCGGGGTGCGCCCGTGCCGGTTTGAGACTGCGCCGTTGCGTCGCGGACCGGGTTCGCTTCGGCTATTATCGCAACGGCATAATGAACAGCGCGCGATCGGAGACAACAACAATGACGAAGGCGATCGTAATTCACGCATTCGGCGGCCCTGAGCAGTTGCACTGGGAAGACGTCGAACTGCCACCGTTACAGCCGCACGAAGTCCGCCTGCGCCATCTCGCCGTGGGCATGAACATGATGGAGATCGGCCTGCGGATTGGCGCTTACCCGGGACCGACGTTACCGTTTATCCCCGGCGTCGAAGCCGCGGCCGTCATCGAAGCAATCGGCAGTGACGTCCGCGGACTGAAAGTCGGTAACCGGGTTGGTTACACCGGCCTGCCACTCGGCAGTTACAGCGAAGCCAGGAACTTCCCCGCCGATCGCGTGTTTCCGCTACCGGCCGATATCGGCGATGAAACCGCCGCGGCCTGCATGACGAAAGGCATGACCGCGGAATTCATGCTCCGCCGTTCCTATCCCGTCGGCGCAGGCACCCGCGTATTGATCCATGCCGCAGCCGGCGCGACCGGGCTCATGTGCGTGCAGCTTGCGCGCCACCTCGGCGCGGAAGTTTTCGGCACGGTCAGTTCCGCGGAAAAAGCCGCATTCGTCCGCGATTTCGGTTGCGATCACCCGATCATCTACACCGAGGCCAACTTTGCCGATGCGATCCTCGAGGCAACGAACGGCGACGGCGTCGATGTCGTCTACGATTCGATCGGCGCCGATACGTTCGAAGACTCGATCCGATGCCTGCAGCCACTGGGAACGCTGTGTCTGTTTGGTGTTGCCAGCGGCCCGCCGCCGGCGCTGGAACTCATGCATCAGGATCTGATGACGTCGAAATTCTTCAATCGTCCGTCGCTCTACGCGCATACCGCGAAACGCAACGACCTGCTCGATCTCGCGGCGCAAACGTTCGACGATGTCACCGCGGGCATCTTGCAGGTGGAAATTTTCGCGCGCTACCCGTTACGCGATGCCGCCGCGGCACATCGCGCGGTCGAATCGCGGATGACCCGCGGCTCGATCGTCTTCAACGTTTAGTCCCTCAAACAACCCAACTCCCGGCGGAGAACGCAATGCCAAGTCGTCACGCAGATATCCAACGCCTGAACTACCAGCTCGGGGAACATGAAATGGCCTGTCTCGCGGCCGGGCCGGAAACGGGGCCACCGGTTATTTTCGTCCATGGCTGGCCGGAACTCGGACACAGCTGGCGTCATCAGCTGCCGGTGCTTGGCGGACTCGGCTTTCGCGCCATCGCGCCGGATCTGCGCGGTCATGGCGATTCCACCGTGTATGACCGCCATGATGAATATCGACTCGAAAAGCACGTCGGCGATTTGATCGCCCTGCTGGACGCGCTCGGCGCGGAGCGTGCCGTATGGGTTGGTCACGACTGGGGATCACCGGTGGTGTGGAGTATCGCGAACCATCACCCGGATCGTTGTTTTGGCGTCGCGAACCTGTGCGTGCCCTACCGCGCGCTCGATAACGGCCTCGAAGGCGCGGTCGCGCTCGTTGATCGCAGCGTGTATCCGATCGAAAAGTACCCGGCAGGCCAGTGGGAATACCAGTATTTCTATCAGGAGAACTTTGCGCGGGCCAAGTCCGTGTTCGAAGCCAGCGTGGAAAACACGGTCAAGGCGCTGTTCCGTAAATGGAGCCCTGAGGACCGCGGCAAACCCGCGATCACGGCCGATGTACGCAACACAAACGGCTGGCTCGGCGGCGTCGACGTATTCCCGGATTTCCCCCGTGACGACGACGTCATCTCCGCAGCGGATCTCGACGCTTATGTCAGCGCACTCGAGCACACCGGTTTTTTTGGTACGTGCTCGTTCTACATGAACCACGAAGCGAACCAGGCGTATGCGAAGACCGCGGTAAACGATGGCTATCTCGACATGCCCGTGCTGTTCCTCACCGGCGCCTATGATTACGTGTGCGAATGTGTCGACTCGCGCTTGCCCGAACCAATGCGCGAGTATTGCCGCAACCTCACGGAGTTCACGGTGAACTCCGGCCACTGGATGGCGCAGGAGAAACCCGTTGACGTCAACAACGCGCTTGCACGCTGGCTCGCCACCGCCGTGCCCGATGCCTGGCCCGAGCCACCGTTGTAACGGGTAGTCGACGATGTTCAGTTTGATGTTTGCGCACGATATTGCGGTGGCCAGTGTGGCTGAGGATTTATGAACGGTTTTTGGGATCGCGCGGAGAAAGATCCGGCCGCGGGCGAAATTCGCGACGGCGACACGCGCTACCTGCTGTTCCGTGTCGATGTCATCGCGGCGATGCTTGCCGGCCTCGATGACGCCGCGCGGGTGCAGGCCTTGCGCGCGTTCGCCACCGCCGTACATGACCACGGCGGCCAGTCCTTGCAGCGCTATCTGAGTATGGTTAACGGTGATATCGACAGCCTGTTCGCCACCGTGTGCCGCACCGCCGGCGATCTGGGCTGGGGTTCGTGGACGCTGGACCGTTCCGTCGATGCCATCGTTCTCGATGTGCGTAACAGTCCGTTCGCCACAGCCCGGCTTGCGGCCAGCGAGCCGCTGTGCTCACCGATACTCGGCATGTTCCGGGCCTTGGCGGAAACCGTGTTCGGCGCACCGGCCATCGTCACCGAAACACGCTGCGCGGCGCACGCCAGCGACGAATTCGTGTGCACGTTTTTCGCCGAACAGCGCGCACCCTGACGACGACGGCCCAATCCGGCCGGCTTAAACATGAACGCGATCTGCCGCCACGAACCGGAGGACTCTTCGTTATGAAACGGATCCACATCGCGCTCGCCAGCGCCGACATCGCGGCAACCGTCGCGGACTACAGCGCCCGCCTCGATTGCGCGCCGAGCCTCGTCATACCGAATGAATACGCGCTGTGGCGCACCGACAGTCTGAATCTCTCGGTCCGCCACGATACGAGTTGCCGGCCGGGAGAACTGCGCCACCTCGGCTTTGAAGATCCCGCCGCGAACGCATTCAGTGCAACGACCGATGTGAACGGGATCCTGTGGGAGCGATTTTCGGCGGCAGTACAGGCCGAGGAAATCGAGGCAGCGTGGCCGGGCAGCGGATACCGGGTGGACGACTAAGCGACCGCGATGAACCGCGGCAGCGCATGCGTCAATGCCGAGCGCGGCGCGCGCCGGCGACGGCGTCTGCTCGGCGTGGCGTTTTGCTGCATCGCGGCCGGCGCCACCGCGGGCGATATCCATCGCTGGACCGCCGCGGACGGCACGATTCATTTCGGCGACCGGCCGCCGGCGAGCGCGACGACGACGCTGGTTACCGTCAAACCCAATGTCTACACGAGCCCCTCAATCGAACGGGCCGCCGCCGTTCTGGCCGCGCCCGGAGAAGTCGTTTTGTACAGCACCGAATGGTGTGCTTACTGCAAGCAGGCGCGGCGTTACTTTACGCACAACGGGATCCCTTTCACGGAGTACGATGTCGAGAAAAGCGCGCAGGGCCAGCGTGACTTCACCAGGCTGCGCGCGAAAGGCGTGCCAGTCATTCTCGTGGGCGATCAGCGGATGAACGGATTCTCGGCGAGCGCATTCAGGAAACTCTACGCCCCGGATACGCCCGACAGCTGAGCGCACGCTCGCACCGACGCGGCGATCCCGGTTCAGAATTTCGGCGTGCGCTTCTCGAGGAACGCCGCGAGGGCCTCCCGGCTATCGGCTGTTTCGAAGACATTGCACAGCGTCTCGATCTGGTTCTCGACGTTGCGCCGGTAGTCGAGATCGTTCGCACGCATAAATGACTGGCGGCCGAGCGCCATGATCGCCGGTGATTTTTGCGCGAACAGCTCGCCCATCTCGCGCGCACGCGCAAGCAACTGATCGCGCGGCACCACGTGGTTGATGATGCCCAGTGCCGCGGCTTCGGCTGCCGGGATCGGTTTTCCTCCGAACAACAGCTCGAACGCCTTGTTGCGACCGATTTGCTGCGGCAAGTGCACGTAGTGTATGGCCGGGATCACACCGATATTGATTTCCGGATAACCGAGATCGATGTCATCCGCGGCGAGAATCACATCGCTCGTGATCGACAGGGTCATGCCGGCGCCGCGCGCCGGCCCGTTCACCGCCACGATCGTCGGCTTGCTCAGCGCGTACTGGATGTTCATCGTGTCGATATAGAACTTGTACACGAAGCGGCGCAGGTCCATCGCGTCGCCGGCGGCGACCATGCGCAGATCCATGCCGCCACAGAACATACCGGGCAAAGCACTCGTAATAATGACCGCGCGCACATCCCGGTCGGCGTCCGCTTCGCGCAGGCGGGCGTGGATCGCGTCGATCATCGGATGGTCGATCGCGTTGACCGGAGGCCGGTTCATCGCGATCGTCGCGATCCGATCCGCGACCGCGTAGTCAACCCGGTGTTGTGACGACATTGTGCTCTCCGTGTAAGAGTGATGCGCGTGGTGTTGCGCGTCGCGCCGGCTACTGCCGATCGGCGCGTTCCGCATCGTGGCGCGCGCGGAACGCCGAGATCGCTTCTTGCTGCGCCTGCGCCAGCGGCTCGCGCACTTCGCGCAGCCGCGCTTCGCTGCGCTGCATGCGGGCATTCGTGCGCTTGAAGTGCGGTATGACGAAGTCCGCGAACAATTCATAGTGACGCTTTTTCGTTTCGAACGTGGTCCAGTTGTGGTCGAACAACAGATAGTTGCCGAAGCCGCCGTTCGAGAGTTCGAGCAGATTCTCGATGTGTTCGATCGCATCATCGACGGTACCGATCACGGCCGAACCGGTGCTGAGCGCCCAGTCGATGTATTCATCAAGCTTGTTGCCGACAACCTGGATCTGCGGTGCGGCGGCCGTGTGCTGGAGATAGTCGCACCAGGCCCGGATGCCGTGGCGCACGTCCTTGAGCGCCTGCTCGCGCGTCTCGGCGAGATGCATGAGACCCACCACGCGCCAGGTATCGCGATCCACGCTCTGGCCAAATTCCCGCGCGCGTTCCTCCGCCACGTCCCAGTGCATCGCGAGTACATCCACCCCGGCCTTCATCGTCGCGCCGACCGAAATCAGGCCGACCCCGTGTTTCCCGGCGAGGCGCGGTCCTGACGGCGAGACTACCGCGGCGGCGACAACCTGCGGGTGCGGGTCCTGGTAGAAATCGAGCTGCAGCCGCGCATCGACGAGCTTGTAGCGCGAGGTTTCCACGCTGATCGGCTCGTCGCTGCGCAACAAATGCATCAACACATCGAAATCGAACTCAAGCGCTTCGCGTTGTTCGTGCGGCGCGATGCCGATCATCGCGGCGTCCGTGGCGAGCGCACCCGGGCCAACCCCGAGCATCACCCGCCCGCGGGTCAGGTGATCGAGCAGCGCGAGGCGGTCTGCCACCCACAGCGGATTGTGATACGGCAAGGAGACGACCCCGGTACCGAGCCGCAGGTGTTTCGTCTGCGCGGCGACGTGGGCAATGAAAATCATCGGATCGTTGATCAGCTCAACGCCGCCCGAGTGATGCTCGCCAAACCATGCTTCGTCGAAGCCGATTTCGTCGAGCAGGCGCACGAGCTCGACATCGCGCTGCAAGGCATAGGTGGGGTTGTAATTCGTCGGAACGTGATGTGGCGGCAGGAACGTGCCGAACTGCATGCGGGCCATCGTGGATCTACTCCGTGGGAAATTCTAAGGACTGCCGCATCACGCGGCGCTGCGATCGTGGTGGATGAAAACGACGGCCTTGCCGCTGTCTCCGATTAATCCTGCCCGGCCAGCGGCGCGAAAAATTCGCGCGCCGTCTCGATGACGAACTGCGGTTGCTCTTCCGGCACGAAATGTCCGCACTCGGGAATCGCGCCACCGGTAACGTGTTCCGCGACAGACTCCCAGTACGGCCGGATATCGCCGAGAAACGCGGCGCCGCCCCAGGCGGTGACGGGGATCGTGAGCTTGTCCGTCGCGTTCGCAAGATTCACCGTATCCTCGCGCAAGCCGCTCGCATACCACTGGAAACCCGCCCGGATCGATCCCGGAATCGAATTCACGCGCACGTACTCGGCGATCTCTGCGGGACTGAAAACATCCGGCCGGTAATTGAAGTCGAGCGAGGTGAGGAACCGTCGCAGGTAGCCCTCGATATCCTGGCTCACGAGATGCGTCGCGGTATCCGGATTACCGCCGTGGAAAAACACGTGGTTGATTTTCAGCGCCATCTCGATCGGCATCGCGTCGCCCGCGCGCGCGAGTCCGGGAATCATGTCGAGGATACACAGACGGCGCACGAGGTCGCGGTTGTCGTAGGCGAGATAGAACGCAACCGCACCGCCCCAGTCGTGCCCGATAACACCCACCGCTTCGTGGCCGAGTTCCGCGAGCAGCGCGCGCACGTCTGCTGCAAGCGTGCGCTTGTCGTAGCCGCTCATCGGCTTTTCGGAATCACCGAGACCACGCAGGTCCGGCGCGATAACCGTGTACTGCTCGGCGAGCGCCGGTATGATCTTGCGCCACTCATACCAGCTTTGCGGCCAGCCGTGCAGCAGGACGAGCGGGTAACCGCTGCCCGCGGTGACGTAATGCATACGGAAACCGTTAATCGTGCGCTGATGGTGTGCCCAGATCTCGTCCATCGTCAAACCGCCACACTCGTACCGGACGCGTCAATGCAGTTCAAAACCTTCATACCCTTTCGCGGCGACATCGGCGAAGATTTCGCGGTACATCGGCACGCCGCCGGCGAATAACAGGAAGCGTCCGCGGATGTTCTCCGGATTCGTACTGCCGAAGAACCACGAATCCTGCATGTCGTTGATCAGCAGACCCTGCGCTGACTCATAGCAACGCTCGGTCCACGCTTCCTCGGCCTCAGGGGTGGTTTCCATCGTTTCGTAGCCGTGTTCACGCAGGTAACGGATACTGTCGACGATCCATTCCACGTTACTTTCAACGCAGCGTGTGATGTTGCAGAACACGGCAGGATTGTGCGGCCCCATGATCGCCCACAGATTCGGGAACCCCGAAAACTGCACGCCCAGGTTCGTGCGGGGTCCGTCAGACCAGTGTTCCTGCAAGGAATGACCGCCCTGCCCGCGGATATCCATGCGCAGTAATTCGCCGGTGACGCTGTGGAAACCCGTGGCATAAATAATCACGTCGAGTTCGTGCAATTGCGCACTCGTCTCGATGCCGCCCGCGGTGATCTGCGTGATTGGCGTTGCGCGCAGATCGACGACGTCGACGTTATCGCGGTTGAACGTCTCGTAGTAATTTTTCTCGCCCGGGCAGCGCTTCGTGCCAAACGTGTGTTTCGGGATCAGCTTTTCGGCCGTCTCCGGATCGTGCACGCGCTCGCGGATCTTCTCGGCGAGAAATTCCGCAACTTCATCGGCGGCTTCCTGCGACATGAAGGAATCGCTGTAGTTGCCGAGCCAAAGTGCGAAGCCGCCACGGTCGTACAGCTCCTGATAGCGCGCCCAGCGTTCCGCTTTCGGCACGGTCATGGCCGGACGCGGATCCGGATCGTGGATGAACCCGGCCCAGGTGCGTTTACACAGATCGAAAATATCCTGCGCTTTCGCTTTCAGCTCGCGTTGTTCGGCTTCCGTGATCGGACGGTTGCGCAGTGGCGTGCACCAGTTCGCCGTACGCTGGAATACCGTAAGCTCCTTACACTCCGGTGCGATGCTCTGGATGATTTGTACAGCGGTGGGGCCCGCGCCGATGATGCCGACCCGTTTGCCGGAGAAATCAACCGGCTCTTTTGGCCAGCGCGCGCTGTGCAGCGACTGGCCGGCAAACGATTCGACACCGGGATAATCCGGGAACTGGTGCGCCGACAGCAGCCCGGTAGCGCACAGCACATACTTGCCGCGCGCCTTGCGGCCGCTTTTCGTCGTGATTTCCCACATCTTGTCCACGTCGTCGTACACGACGCTGGCGACTCGCGCGTTGCATTCGATATCGCGCTTCAGATCGAACTTGTCGGCGACGAAATGCACATAGCGTTCGATCTCGGGTTGCGGCGAGAAGTGTTCGCTCCATTCCCATTCGTCGATCAGCTCGCGGGAGAAAGAATACTGATAGGAATAACTCTCGGAATCGAAACGTGCGCCAGGATAGCGGTTCCAGTACCACGTGCCACCGATATCCGTGCCGGCTTCAAACACGCGGGCGCTGAGGCCGAGTTCGCGCAGCTTGTACAAGGAATACAGGCCGGAAATTCCGGCGCCGATAACAATTGCGTCATATTGGTCGGTCATGCAAAAAGCTCTCCGTGTTAGGCGCAAATTGGCGTGTCCGCGAGACAAGCCGGGTTCGACGATCCCCTGCCGGCACGGTGTTTGTCAACCGTTTAAAGCGCGCGCGAGCGCGCCGCCGGCAGCTACGCCGCGTGTACGCAGTGCAGCATTTAATCAGCTGCGCATCCCCGCACCGTATACTCGGCGGCGAACCATCCGGAGATCCCGCAATGCCCTTTGAACTGCCCGATACGGCCGCTTTGCAACGCCTCGCAAGTGAACTCGATTGGGATCTGAACGCGCCCGACGCGGAACGTCTCGCCGCATGCCTGGCACCGTTTGCGAACGGCTACGCGTGGCTCGACGAACAACCGCCGGGTCTGCCCGAACCGACCTATCGGCAGCGTACATGGAGCGTACCCGCGCCGGCGGAAAATCCGCACAATGCGTGGTTCGTAAAAACAGCGATCGAGAGCGCACCGAGCGGCCCGCTGCGTGGCAAACGGATCGCCGTCAAGGACAACATTTTCGTCGCCGGTGTGCCTCTGAGCGATGGCAGCGCGGTGCTCGAAAATTTTATCGCCGACTACGACGCGACGGTTGTCACCCGTCTGCTCGACGCCGGGGCGGACATCGTCGGCAAATCGAACTGTGAGTATTTCTGCCTGTCCGGTGGCAGCACGACATCGAGTTACGGCCCGGTCGAGAACCCGCGCAAGCCGGGTTACGCAACTGCCGGTTCATCGACTGGCAGCGCCGCACTCGTCGCCGCCGGCGAAGTGGACATGGCGCTCGGTACGGACCAGGGCGGCTCCGTCCGTTCGCCGGCCAGCTGGACCGGGATCTGCGGGATGAAAGCCACGCGCGGCGTCGTGCCGTATGCCGGCGGTATGGTGATGGAAGCCTCCATCGACACCATCGGTCCGATGACGGCGGGGGTTGCGGACAACGCGGCGCTCCTTGAGGTGATTGCCGAACCACACCCGGAACGCTTCGACGCGCGCCTCGGGCGGGGACTCAAGGGTATGCGGATCGGATTACTGCAAGAAGGCTATGCGCACCCGCTGTCCGATCCGCAGGTTGACGCTGCGGTGCGCGACGCGGCCGCTGCGCTGCAGCGGCTCGGTGCTGAAATCGAGGAAGTGTCCGTGCCGGCGCACCGCGACGGACTCGCGATCTGGGGCGCGATTGTCTCTGACGGCTACTGGCAGGCACTGCGACTCGGCGGCCTTGGCTACAACATCACCGGTCCGTATTCGATCGGCTTGCATGAAGCGATGTCGTCATGGCGGGCAGCGCTGCCGCAGATGCCGATCAATGCCCAGGTGCTAATGCTGCTCGGTAAACACCTGGAACGCTATCGCGGACGCTACTACGGACAAGCGAAAAACCTCGCCGAACGCTTGCGCGAAGCGTACGACGCAGCGCTGCGAAACGTCGATGTACTGCTGATGCCAACCACCGTGCAGCGCGCCGGAGTGAACCCGCAAGCAGATGATCTCGATGGCATCTTCGCCCACGCGTTCAACAATACGATCAACACGGCACAGTTCAATGCCACCGGCCATCCCGCGCTGTCGCTGCCGTGCGCCGTGCGCGAGGATCTGCCGGTGGGGATGATGCTCGTGGGACGTTATTTTGACGAACCCAGGCTGTATCAACTCGCCCATGCATTCGAAGCCGCGGTGGACTGGCAACGGGCGTGAGCGCACGGGAGATGCGCGATGCGAACCGGTGAACGGGCGCTTAACGCCGCCGTTACGGGTTTGGGGTTTCGGTCGGGACGGGCGCTTATCCGGCACCCGGCGCATGCCATCTGCGCGGTTCGCTGACGGCGAGCCGGCGCTGCATCCTGCCGGGCGCGCACGCAGGCGCTGCCCGGCAGGGTTGTCGCATCAGTCGAAGTTGTAGCGCGCGCTGATTCCCCACCAGCGCGGCCGGCCGATCGTTTCCTCGTTCGAGCCGGATACCGCGGACAATTCGAAACCGATCGTCTGGTAACGGGAGTCCGACAGGTTGTTCACGAAGCCGCCGAGTTCCCAGTCGCCATTGTCGCTGTACCACGTCACACGCGCATTGCCGATGACATAGGCGTCCATCTTGTGGGTTTCGAAGTTATTGATGTTGTGGAACGCGCTCGAGGCGTAGTTCGCATCCATCTGGAACGCGACGTCACCGTCATACATGACGTCCGGGAACACGTAGCGCGCAATACCCGAGAGCTGCACGGACGGCGTGAACGTCGGTTGCACGTCACGCAGTACGGCCGGGGCGCCGGGCACCGCGCCGGACACCGCGATGTCTTTCACTTCCGCATCGATCAGGCTCATGCCGAAGACGAAGTCGAGATTATCGAGCGGGTTCGCCTGAATCTCGAGTTCCATGCCGTAGTAATCCGCATCGGCGTTGACCACGGCGCCGGACGTGCCGATGAACTGGAACGCCTGGTAGTCGCTGTAATCGTAGTAGTAGAACGATGCGTTGATGCGCGCGCGACCGCCCCAGGTCGTCCACTTGAAGCCGCCTTCATACGACACGAGCACTTCTTCGTTGTAGTAGAACTGGTTGGACGTCAGCGGGGTGAGCAGCGGCGCGTTGTAGCTGCCGGCTTTCACCCCGCGGTTCACGCCGAAATACAGCAGCAGGTCGTCCGTCGGCGTGAAGTTCAACTGCGCCTTCCCGGACCACAGGGTTTTGTCGAAGCTGTCTCGGTAGTCGAACACCGGGAACAGCGCGAAGTTCGGTGCCAGCGGCTGCTGGCCGGCGAACAGCAGTGAATCCGGCTTGCGGTCGTCGAGGTTGTTGTAGAAATCGACGCGGTAGGTGTACTTCTTCTTTTCAAGGATCCCGCGCAGACCGAACGTGAGCGACCACATATCCGTCAGGTCGTAATCGATCTGGCCGAACAGGGAGTAGGAGTCCGTATCGAGTTCCGCATTCAGGGTGGACTCGATCGAGTCCGTCGGCGCGGTGCCCGTGATACCGCCGAAAAACGACGAGAAAATATTCAGGCCGCCGATACTGTCGGCAAGGCCCTGGGCGTAATCGATCGAGCTGTGCAGGTAGTAGAAACCGGCGATCCACTCGGTCTTCTCGCCCCACTCGCCTTCAAGTCGCAGTTCCTGCGACAGCCACCACGAATCCGACTGGTTCATCACGATGAACTGCGGCGCCGGGCCGGAATCCACGTCGAGCGACTGGCGCTTGTCGAGCTGGTGATAGGCGGTGACGGAAACGAAATCGGCGAAGCCGAAGTCCCAGTTGAGTTTCCCGGTTACGCCCCAGGTATCGACTTCGTCATAGTCATCGGTAACGTGATCGGTATTCGCTTTCAGATCGCGTGTATCCGGTTCCGTATAGCCGAACAGGTCGCCCGTGGTGTTCGGACGCACACCGTCAAAATCGCCATCGAAACCGATATCCGGACCACAACCGCCCGTGGTCAGGATTTGTTCACAGTTCGAACCCTGGGCTTTCGTGTACACCGAGTTCACGACCTGGCCGAACGGATTGACAACCGCGGTGGTCGATTCGTGCTGATACTGACCGGAGGTTGTCTGCTGGTTCGCGTACTGAACCTTGAACAGGAATTCATTTTCTTCCGGTAATTCGAACAGCAGTTGCCCGCGTACCGCGATTTGATCGTCTTTCCACAAATCATCCGCGCCGGCCGGAGAACCCTGGATCGTGGTGCGTCCGAACGCGGCGGGCGGCGGCGGCAAGTCGCCGGCGGTGAATACGTTGTCGATCACCGGATCGTGGCGGTTATAGAGCACCGAGACGCGCGCGTTGATGCCATCGGCAATGGCGCCACCGCCAGCGGCTTCCGTGCGCACTGTATCGAAGCGGCCGTAGGTGACATCGACGTACGCTTCACGTTCCGCCGTGGGCTTGCGCGTGATGTAGTGCACAAGGCCACCGGTGGCATTACGTCCGAACAGCGTGCCCTGCGGACCTTTCAGTATTTCGACCCGTTCCGTATCGAACGCGGCAAACAATTGCGACTGACCGAGCGCCATGTAGGCCTCGTCGATATACACCGCGTTGGGGCCTTCGGCGATGTCAGCGAAATCGTTCTGTGTCGAACCGCGGATCGTGAACTGCTGCGTCGTGCCGCCGTTATTGCCGGAAATAAACACGCCCGGGGTCATCGCGGTAATCTGGGTACTTTCGGTGAAGCCGAACGCGTCGAGTTGCTCACCGGTGAACGCGGTCACCGCGATACCGACGTCCTGGATGGACTCCTCGCGCTTCTGCGCGGTGACGACGACTTCTTCGAGCAACTGCGCGCTGACCGGCGCGGCCAGTGACAGCGCCAGCGCCATTGCGGTTAACCGCGGCGCGACGACGGGCGACCGGACTGGATGGGAAATTTGCTTGCGTTTCACGGAATAACCCCCGGTGAGCTTGTGGACGCGGCAAGGATCGGCGCCGACAGCGTTACTTTAGGTTTAAAATGTTCTGGCTTATAGTGTCGTAAATATGTACAAGCGTCAACATCACGATTTTTTCTCGCCCGGGTTAAATTACACTATTTCCGGGGGATTCGTTCGATTTCGCATACAGATTATTGTTGCTAATTAGCCACTTTTTGTTGTTGCATTTCCGCACCAAACAGGAGCATCCGATGTCATCCCGCGCACCATGGAATCCCCTTCCCCTGTTCGTGATCGGGCTGCTCGGCCTGCTCCTTGCACCGCTGGCCGCGGCGCGAATGCCCGTGTTGACTGAGGGTTCGGCGACGGCAATCGCCGCCGGCGTCTACGTCGTGCCTGACAACGACATCCCGCTGGTGCCGAACGTCGGCATCATTATTGGTGAACACAGCGTCCTCGTGGTCGATACGGGCATGGGCCCGATGAATGCGGAAATCGTGCTCGGCGAAGTCCGCCGGCTTACCGACAAACCGATCGCCTGGCTCGTGTGTACCCATTTCCATCCCGAGCACAATTTCGGTGCGCAATCGTTCCCGGCAACGACGAACGTGATCTATTCAACAGCGCAACACCACGATTTGACGACGAAGGGTGAGCACTACCGCAGCTGGTTCGTGGAGATGTTCGGCGACGACGTCGCGCCGCTGCTCGCGCCGGTGGTCCTGCGCCAGCCCGATCTCACGTTCGAACGCCGCGCCGTCGTCGATCTCGGTGGCCGCACGGTTGAACTGCTGCATTTCGGCCGCGCGGCGCACACGCGCGGCGACACGCTCGTATTCGTGCCGGACGCGGGGATCGTGTTTGCCGGCGGACTCACGCCGAACGGCAAATTCCCGATCATGCCGGACGCGGACTCCGACGGTAACGGCTGGATCGAGACCCTGGCCGATCTACGCCGGCTAGAAATCACCCGCATCGTGCCCGGGCATGGCGCGGTTGCGGATCCCGCGCTTATCGACACCGTCGACGGCTACCTGCGCGCGTTGCGGGACCGGGTGGCCAGCCTCAGCCGTGCCGGGACACCGCTCGATGCGATCAAGGCCACGCTCACGAGCGAGTTCGTCGCGCGCCACCCGACGTGGACGGAGCCGTTCTGGATCGGCGAAGCGACGACGAATTTCCATCGCGCGCTCGAGCATGGTGAATAGCGCGGCGTTCGTGCTCGAGCGTGGCGCCGCGCGCACGCTCGTACTCGGCGGACTCGCGCTCGTCATTGCCGGTTTCGCGCTCGGCGAGATCTACGCGATCTTCATTTCGCATGTCGCCAACGGGATCATCAAGACGGCGTGGCTGGACGTGGTTCAGGCCGGCGCCAACGCCGATGGCGACGCGCTCACCAGCGCGTTCGGCCGCATCCTCGAATTGAGCGACAAGCGTGGCCGCTTCATGAGTACGCATTCGCATATCGGCGCCTACGGCCTGCTCGCGCTCGGGCTCGCGATACTTTATCCCGGCTGCCGCCACGGGGCCGGTGGCTTGCGGCTCCCCGCGCTGCTGTTTATCGCCGGCGCCTGGCTGCATATCTGCGCCACGTTCGCGAGCCATTATTTCCCGCTGCCCGCGACGCGGCTTGCAAGCCTCGGTCAGCTCTGCGTGATCGCCGCCCTGCTGGCGTTCGCCGGGGCATGGTTACGCGGCGATAATGCGGCCCTCCCCGGCACGCTGCGGCCCCGGCTCGAAGCACGTAATTCGCGACGCCTGCTCGCGAATGGTCTCGCGCTCGTGCTTGCCGGCATGCTGTTCGGACTTGTCTTCGCGCTCGGTCTCGTGCGTGAACTCGAACCCGGCATGTTCGCCGCCATGCGCGCCGCGGTGGATGCCACCGCGAGTGGCGCGGCCGATACCGCGGCGCTCGAGATCACGCGCTTCAAATCCTTGCAGTCACGCATTGCAATCACGGCCGCGGCGCATTCGCATGCAATCGAGTTTGGCTTTCTGTTAATGCTGCTCGCGTTTCTCGAACCGTTCGTGATGCTGTCATCGCGCTGGCGCGCGCGCTGGACGAATGCGGTGATCATCGGTGCATGGCTGTTGCCGCTGTGTGTGTTTCTGGCAACGATTCACGGGCTCGCGGCAGCGGCGGCAGCCGATCTTGCCGGCGGCATCACGCTCGCGGGATTGCTCGGCATGTTCGCCGGGCTCGTACGCGCAAGTGGCGCCGCTGACGCCCCGGCGGTGAACCCGTGAGCGCGACCCGGTTGCTGCGCCTGAGTATTTTCGCGGCGCAGGCCCTGCTGGTCGCGGCGACAGCATTCGGCATGTGGATCGCAAGTGCGAACGATTACGCAAGCCGCCTCGAAAGCCGTGAGGATTACACCCATGTGTTTGCCGCACTCGTGACGCAGCCGGGACAGACCCCGGCGGAACTCGAGGGCCGCCTGCACGAAATCCGCGCGGCGAATCGTGCGCTCGATACGCACACGCACGCGGCGAACATGGCGCTCGTCGTGGTGTTGTTCGCGTTGCTCGGCGCCGTGCTCGACCCCGGGCGCCGCTGGCCGCTCGCGGGTCTCACGCTCGGGGCCGTGACGTATCCCGTCGGCCTCGCACTGCAGGCATGCAACGCCGAGTTTACCGGGCAGGTCGTTGCCGCCGCGGGCGCGAGCCTCGTCGTGGCGTTCGGCGCGATCCTCGGCGTACGCTTTCTCGCCGTATTACGCCGTCGGCCATGATACGCAAACCCGCTCGCCGGGACAGGCGCCAGGCTACTGCGCCCCGCTGCGTTATTGCTGCAATGACGACTTAAGGCGAGCGCTTCATCTGTCCCGACGCGCATTGTCGCCAGGGCACGGACGAGCACAATTCACGGTTTACCCTCTCACGCCGGACGCACGACCCTCGGTTTTGCGGGCGGGATGTTCCAGCCGTCGGTTTCCTCACCGCGCAAATCCGGCGGGTCGGCTACGTGCTGCCCTGGATCGCCGCCGACGGCATTGCCGGCGCGCTGCCATGACGGGCTGTTGATGAGAAACGGTTTGAACGACGACAGGGCGCGTTCGGTTGCTGCGCAAGGCCCGGGGGATTGCGCAACGACACGGGCGTGCCGCGCACGGTCGCCAGGGAAGATGGCGCGCGCTCGTTTCGTCAACGGCTAGCGACGGCGAACGGCCACCATGCCCGCCACGAGTAACGCCATCACGGGCGCCATCGCCGGCAGCGGCACCACCACCGCATCGAGCTGCACGTCATCGAAATCCACTTCGAGGTCGGCGTCCGGAAATGCGGGATCGAGCACATTGAGATTCACGAGCCGGATGCCAAGCGCCTCGCCGAGTTGCGCATGACTGGCACCAGTGCTGAACGTTACCGTCGTGAGCCGAAACTCGCCCTCCGGAATGCTGCCCGCGAGCGTATTGTTGTCGCTCGCGATAATTTCACCGCCGGCGAGCAGGTCAACCCGGTAACCGGGGAAACCGTCGAGATCGAAAAATCCGAAACCGAGCGAGTTGCCGGAGGCGATATTTCCGATCCCGACCGACAGCTCGTAGCGTGTGTTTGCCGCGAGGCTCGCCGCCAGCGTTTGCTCGAAACCATATTCGCCGCCGCCATTGGCGACATCATTGCCGACGAAATTGAACGCGATACCGACGCGGCTGCCTTCGAGCGCGCCGTCGGTGAAGTTAATGAAATCACCGGGGCTGCCGGGATCGGGTTGCGGGGTGAGCGTGCCGATAAAATAGTCACCCCCGGTGCCGATGCCGGCGACACCGTCAGGATCGTAGAGCTCCCAGCCGGTCAGCGCGCCAAACGTAAATTCGTTCTGTACGGTCTCGCCGCTGATATCCTCGAAGCCCGGATTAATTACCGTGATCGGCGCGGCCTGCGCGCCGTTGCCGAACAGCGCGCCGAGCAAGACCGCGATCGCTGCGGTTCCCGTTTTGTCGTGGCAGGCAGAATTCATGTGTCGCGTCCCCCGTGCAGCATTGCGCAGGGCCCCCTTGTAGCAGCTCGGACCGCGAAAAACGCGGAACAACTACCACTTCGGCGCGGCCGGACTTCGCCGACGATCGGCTCACCCCGCTTTGCGCGCGGGCGACCGAGGCTATACTGCACGCGTGTCCGAGTGTCCTTCCGCCGCCCGTATCCCTGTGCCTGTCTCGCGCCACGCGCTGGCGCGCGCCGCTGCGCTGTTCGTGCTGCTTGCGTGCCTCGCGGGATGCGCGAGCGCGCCACCGAAGCAACAACACAATCTGTGCGCGGTGTTTGAGCAACACCCGTCATGGTATGACTACGCGCGCGAATCCGCCGCAAGCTGGGGCACGCCGATCCCGATCCAGATGGCGTTCGTACGCCATGAGTCGAGTTATCGCGAAAACGCGAAGCCGCCGTTCGAATGGTTCCTGTTCATTCCTCTGGGGCGCGCGTCGTCGGCCAAGGGCTATGCCCAGATCCAGGATCCCGCCTGGAAAGACTACCGCGCGGAGCGCGGCAGCTGGTTCCGCAGCCGGGGCGACATGGAAGACGCGCTCGATTTCATCGGCTGGTACAACGATAAGACTCACAAGGAACTGCGTATCTCCAAGTGGAACACCGAGCACCTCTACCTCGCCTACCACGAAGGCCGTGGCGGCTACCGCCGCGGCAGCTACAAACGGAAACCGAAACTCAGGAAGATCGCGGCGCGGGTCGCGGCGACGGCCGACGAGTACGGCGCGCAACTAAAACAATGCGAGGCGCGCTTTCGCTGTCGCAAACTGTGGCAGTTCCGGCCGTTCTGCTCCTGAAGACGCACACCGGCGACTGATGCCGGGGGGCCGTCGGGCCGGAATCGGCGAACGCGCGGCGCAGGTTTGCGTTGCGGGGTGCAACGTGACGGTGACGTCGCGGTGACCACGGCCGCACCGCAACCCCCGCCTTTACGCTGAAGCCGACTGCGGCTTGCGATGTTCGCGGTAAATCCTGCGCACCCACTGCGAGACCGGATGATCCCGGTAGGCCGCAATGAAATCGCGCGCCGCCGATGGCGGCATTTCGCCCCAGGGAAACGGATGCTCCGGTGGCAACGCTAACAGCGACAGCAATGCCGCAACCGCAAGGTCCGCGCGGGTGAACGTGTTCGCGATGAGATAGTCGTCGGCACCGATCCGTGCCGCAAGTGTGGTCATCGTGTCGTCGAAAGCAAGCCGCGCGGCGTCGGCCGCGGCCGGGGAGATCACGTACCCGGCGTAAATTGCCCCCCGCAGCGGTCTGGCCACGAGCGGATAAGCCGCGCGCTTCCACCACGGCATCGTGTGGGTAAAGCAACGCCGGATGAAGGCAGGATGATCGAGCAGGCTCGCGTAGAGGATCTGCCGCACCGGCACGCCGAGTTGCGCATCCATGCTGCGCTCGAGTTCGAGACAGGCATCGCGCGCCGACGGTTCGGCAGGCGTCAGCGCGCGCGTTGGTACACATTCCTCAAGATAGTCGATGATCGCATCGGAGCCCTGGATTGCGCGTGCATCCGTGACGAGCACCGGCAGCGAGCTGCCCGGCGCGATCCGGCGGATCGTGCGCCGGTGCAGGCCGGGAAGTACGGCCACAGGTTCGTAAGCCAACTGTTTATAGTCGAGCGCCCAGCGCGCTTTCTCGCAAAAATGTGAATGAGGGAACAGTAACAGTTTCATCAGGCTAAGCTCGCGAGGTGTGGGCTGTGGTGTACACGGGCCTTCACGCGTCGTCGGTCGTCGGCGCAGGTTCGCGCCGGAACGGCATGGCCAGCAAACGCGACAAGCTGATCACCGCGTCGCGTCCGCGCCATGCGGCCAGACCGATCGTCATCCCGTCGTTGCCGCCTCGCGACGTCGCGCAATACGTGCCGAAGCAGCGGTCCCAGATGGACAGGTTGAAACCGAAGTTGCGATTCATCTCATCGGCCTCTACCGAGTGGTGAATCCGATGCATGTCCGGGGTCACGATCAGGCCTCGCACCCAGGGCTCGATTCGCTGGGTCAGGCCGGCGTTCGCGTGATTGAACATCGACGTTGCATTGAGAATGATTTCGAACGCGAGTACCGCGAGCACGGGCGCACCGAGCGCGGTGACCGCGGCAATTTTGATCAGCATGGAAACCAGTATTTCGAGCGGGTGAAAGCGCAAACCCGTCGTGACATCGAACTCGACATCCGCGTGGTGCACGCGGTGCAAACGCCACAACACCGGGACGGCGTGAAACACGCGATGCTGGATCCACAGCACGAGATCGAGCAGTACGATGCTGAACGCGACCGCCACCACCGGTGCGATCGCGATGTTGTTGAACAATCCCCAGCCACGCGCTTCGGCGGCAATCGCGGCACCCGCCGCGGCGAGCGGGAACAGCGCCCGCACGACGATCACGTCCAGCAGTGCCAGCGCAAGATTGTTGCCCCAGCGCGATCGCTTCGACGGCGTCATTGGTCGGCACGGGCGCGCGACCTCCCACACCGCCACCGCGGCGAAAACGAGAATGAATCCGCCGAAGCGCACCGCGACTTCCGGGAGTGGTGACAAAGCCTGCACCTCGCGTTTCGCACCGGAACGGGTCTTTAGAGAAACTGCCGCTTACGTCGGGCCGGGTTTCCCTATTAGCATCGTAGGTCGCGTGCCACGTTGCCGCAAGCGCGCATTCACGCGCCGCGGTCAAGCAAAGGCATCACGGTCTCGCCGAAGTTACGGCAACCGGTGACAAAGTCCGGCCAGCTGAACAGCATCCCGTCCACTCCGGTATCACGACCAATCGCCTCGATCTTGCGCGCGACCGTCGCGGCACTGCCGTGGATCACCGGGATCCCCATAAACGCGAGATTGCCGTCTTCGAGTGTCTGGTTGAGCCCGGCCTTCAGTTGGTCACTCGTACCGCCCGTGTTCGTGTCGAGCGCCGCACTGGCGAGGATGTTCGCGAGCGCGCCGTTATCCGCCTTGTCGATGATGTGCTGGCCAATACGCTCGGCCTCGTCGTCGCTGTCAGCGATGATCATGTGGAACAGCGCGTAGATACCCACCTCGCGTCCCGCCTGGTCGGCGCGCGCCGTAATATCGGCGACGCTGTCGCGCAGGGTCGCGGTGTCCGTCATCACAAACTGCTGATCCGCCATATCGGCAACGAATTGCTTGCCGCGCGGCGACTGGCCCGCGCAGACGATCGGGATCTCGCGCGCCGGGGTCGGCAGGCAGCGGCAGTCTTTCAGTTCGAAAAATTCGCTCTTGTGCGTGGCCGCGCCATCGCGCCACAGCTTGCGCAGGATCGTGAGGTAATCGGCGGCGAATTCGTAGCGGCGGTCGTAGTACTCATCACCACGCCAGAGTCCCATTTGCTCGTATTCCGGCTTGTTCCAGCCGGTGACGATATTGAGCCCGCAGCGCCCGCCGCTGATGTCATCGATCGTCGCTACCATGCGTGCGACGTAGGCAGGATGCTGCGACAACAGCGAGATACTCGGGAACAGGCCGATCGTTTTCGTCGCGGCCGCGATCGCAGCCATCAGCGTGAACGATTCGAGACAGGCATCCCAGTAGCCCGTGTCACCGCCGAACCCGCGAAACTTCATCATCGACAACACGAAATCGAGCCCCTGCTTTTCAGCCTCGACCGAAATCGCGCGATTGTGCTCGAACGTCGGCAAGTACACGGGGCTGCCGGCGGACGGGATGTAGCCGTTGCTACCGTTCGGGAGAAACACACCGAATTTCATTGATTACATGTCCATGTTCCAGGGAGGTTGGTAACATACCGTAAAAATCGCGAGATGCCCGCCATGGCCGCCGGCTACGTTGAAGAATTCACCCGCGCGGTTGCGCAAGATCGTACTCGCAACGAACAATCGCCAAGGCGAACGCGAACATGAAATCGTCGCCGCCCTGCAAGCGCAAGCCAGTGAGCCGGTGTTGAACAAGGTCACGATGGGCGCGTTCGCCTCCACCGGAATCAACACGCTGCTGCGCGCGAAACAGATCAGCGAAATCGTGTGCACCGGCGTGTCGACGAACAACTGTGCGCGCTTCTTCCGCGCCGCGCCTTGTCACCTATTTTCGGATCAACGTATTCAATGAATCAGCCGAACCGCAGCTTTTTGTTTACCCCGGGCAATCATCCACGCCGGGTGGAGAAAGCCTTCACCGTTGGCGCCGATGCCGTCATTCTCGATCTCGAGGACGCTGTGGCAATTGCCGAAAAACCGGCAACCCGCGCGCTCTGCGTCGACGCGCTGCAGCAGCCGCGCTCATGTCGCGGTTACGTGCGGGTCAACTGCATCGACACGGAATTCTGCTTTGACGACATCGAAGCCGTCGTCGGCCCGTGGCTCGACGGCATCGTGCTGCCGAAAGTCGAACGCGCGGCGGATCTGCAGGCCGTCGACTGGATGCTGACGAGCCTCGAACGCCGCCATGGCCTCGCGCCGCAGTCGATCGACCTGATGCCGATCATCGAAACCGCGCTCGGCCATGCCCACGCCCGCGCAATCGCAACCAGCGGCCCACGCGTGCGCCGCCTGTCGTTCGGCGGCGGCGATTACACGCGCGATCTGAACCTGCAATGGACGTTCGCCGAAGACGAGATTGCCGCCGTGCGCGCGGAAATCGTCCTCGCCTCCCGGCTTGCGAACATCGAACCGCCGATCGACACGGTGTTCATTCACATCAAGGAACACGATCATTTTGCGGCCTCGGCACGCAAGGGTCGGGAATTCGGTTTCCAGGGCAAGCTGTGTATCCATCCGGATCAGGTTGCCGCCACACATACGGCCTATACGCCGACGGATGCGGAAGCCGCCTGGGCGCGCAAGATTATTTCGAGCTTCGTCCAGGCCGAGGCTGACGGCCTCGCCTCGATCCAGGTCGATGGCTATTTCGTCGATTATCCCATCGTCGAGAAGGCGCAACGTATTGTGGATCTGTACGATGAGGTCGCGGCGAGCCAGGCCCGCGCATGAATGCCGTCGCACGGCCGGAGCCGACGAACGCCGCCGCTGCGCTCGCCGCGTTCGTTGCGGCGTTTGATCTCGACGCGGTTCCCGCCGCGGTCAAGGCGCGCGCGAAACTCAGTATTCTCGATGCTTTCGGTATCGGACTCGCGTCGACACATTACCCGTTTGCGCATGCACTCGGCGCGGCGCTGACGGAGATCGGTGGCTCCGGTAATTTCCCCGTGATCGGCTCGACGCTGCGCCTGCCGCAGCGCGATGCGGCACATCTCAACGGCACCCTGATCCACGGTCTGGATTTTGACGACACCCACGGCGAATCGGTCGTACACACCTCGGCGAGCGCGGTGCCGACGATGTTCATCGCCGGTCTTGCGAACCGCTGCAGCGGCGCCGCAGCACTCGCGGCCTATATCATCGCCGCGGAATGCGCGAGCCGGATCGGCGCCGCCGCACGCGGCGGCTTTCACGAAAAAGGCTTTCATCCCACCGGGGTCGTCGGCGCGTTTGGTGCCGCGCTTGCGGCGGGTTACCTGTACGGGCTGAATGCCGAACAATTGCACGATGCCCAGGGCATCGTGTTGTCACAGGCCGGCGGCTCGCTGCAATTCCTCGATGACGGCGCATGGACGAAACGTAATCACCCCGGCTGGGCGAGCGTGTGCGGACAAACCGCCGCGGTGATGGCGAAGCACGGTTACAGCGGCCCGCGGGAACCCTACTTCGGTCGTTACGGTTTGTTTCCGCTGCACACGAACGACGGGCGCGACATCAACGCCGACAAGATCACCGACGGCCTCGGCATACGCTGGGAACTCGCGAACATTGCATTCAAGCCCTACCCCGCCTGCCATATGACGCATGCGTTCGCCGACGCGGCGCGTACGCTGAAGGCCACGCACGGTTTCGAGCCCGCGGCGATCGAGCGCATCGTCGCCTATGTCGATGCGCGCGAAATCCCCGTGATCTGCGAACCGGTGGCCAACAAGCAGCGCCCACGAAATTCCTACGACGCCCAGTTCAGCGTGAACTACGTGATCGCCGCGGCGCTCGTACGCGATTGCTTCGGGCTCGCCGAACTCGAGGACGACGCGCTCGGCGATCCCGCGATCGTGGCGCTGTGCGAGAAGACGAGTTACGTGCCGGATCCGGATTCCGCGTATCCGGACTACTACTCCGGCGCGATCGATATTTATTTACGCGACGGACGCTGCCTGCATCACCGCGAACAAATGAACCGCGGCTCGGCAGAGAACCCGATGCCGGACGACGACATCCGCGATAAATTTCTGGACAACGCCCGCCGCACGATCTCGGCCGCGGACGCCGCAAGCGCGCTGCATCTGATCGAAAACCTCGAATCCGAACGCTCGCTCGACGCGCTTGCCCGCGTCCTGTGCCAGCCCGCCTGACTACGGGCGAACGGCCACGCTGATGCGCGCCGAAGACTACCGGGAATCGCTGCGCCGCTACTCACCGCGGGTGTTCGAACCGGGCCGGCTGGTACGCCGTGATCTCGCTGCACGGCGGCGGCTCGCCGCAAGCGATGCGGCGGGAAATCTACCGCTCCTACCCGCTCGAGGAACGCGCCGCGCTTGCCGAGCGTCTGCTCGATCGCGGGATTTCGAACGATGCGGAACGGCCGAGCAGGCAAACTCGGCCTGGGCGGTTGCTGTCCGGTCGGTTGCCAGGTGCCGGTGACGCCGCAGCTGTCCGCGCCGGCGCAGCCGCGGGAGGATGACGAGGCGCCGTTACGCGCCGTCGAATGACGCCGCCTCAGTAGCCGCCGGGTCCGGTTCGCGGTCCGCGTCCGTGTTGCCCGCGGCAAACGCCTTAAGGCTCATGTCGCCGAAAACACCCTCGAGGCTTTCATCGATTTTCTCACGCAGTTTCGCGATCAGGGAATCCGCCCGCGGATCGACGCGCTTCGAACCCGGCGGCTGGTAGCGCCTGAGCGCGAGCAGGGTGTCCACAACCCGGGTTTCTTCCGGCGGCACCGCGAGCACGTATGCCGGCGGCAGGTCACCTGTCGATCTGACGACGTTCGTGTCGATCAAGGCACTGAGCACCTTGTCGATCATTTCCGGCGGTACCTGTCGTGATTCGCTCAGGCTTTCCACAGCGAGCGGCGGCTGCTGCGCGTAATGCCGATTGACAATATCGGCGATCACGGCAAGCGCGACTTCCTCGAACGATTCGAAATTGAAGCGCCACCTGCGCGCCCGCGCGATCACAATCCGCGGATGTTGCACGTAGTAAGACACGCTGGCGCCGACGAGCAGGATCAGCCAGCTCACATACATCCAGATCATGAAAAACATGGCCGTGCCGAACGTCGCGTAAACCGCCTGGTACTTCGTCGCCGAGGCGACGAAGTAGGCGAATATGTAGCCCGCGGTTTCCCACAGCAGACCCGCCGCGACGCCGCCGGCGAGCGCCGCGGAGAAACGCACGCGCGTATTCGGGATCAGCACGTAGGAGAACGTGAACGCGCCGATCACGAGCAGATAGGGCGCGAGCCGGGTGAGCTGCGCCGCGAGCGTACCGACCGGCTCGAACGCGGTAATCGAGTCCATCACGGAGTTATGCATAACCGACCCCGTGATGGCCATCGCGGCGAAGACGAGCAAGGGACCAACGGTGAGCACGGAGATGAACGTCGTGAAACGTTCCGCGAAGTTACGGTGCGAACGCACATGCCAGGCGTGATTGAACGCAATCTCGATCTTTTGCATCAGGGTCACGATCGTATAGACGAGCAGCCCAAGACCGACGGCGCCGAGTACGCGCACATCGATATTATTCACGAACTCGACAATCTTGCCCGTGATCTCCGTGGACTTCTCCGGGCCGAGCGCGGCGAAGTACTCGAGCAACACCGGCTCCACCTGGTTTTGTACGCCGAAGCCCTTGAGCACGGAAAAACTGAATGCGAGCAAGGGCACGAGCGACAGGATCGTCGTATACACGAGACTCATTGCGCGCAGGTTCAGATCGCCGCTGGAGAACTCCTGGCGCAGGTAGAGCAGGCTGCGCAGAACCGCCACCGGGATCCGCACCCACCACTTCTCGTGCGTGTAATCGCGATCCCAGATCAGTCGCTGCTCGAAATTCAGTAGTTTCTCGAATCCGTTCATGCTGCTACGTACCGGCCCGCCGTCTCAATCCTGATCGCTTTCACGATAACGCACCTCCTGGTCGTCGGCCAGCAGGCTTGCGAGCCGCTCACCGTCCCAGTCACCGAGCGCGGGGCCGAGTGATTCGATCGATCCCGGGGTGGCGGACAGACGTGGCAGTACATTCGGCACAACGATGCGTCCGAGCGTTTCGTGCACGAGTTCCGCGAGCGTGCCGCGCGCGGCGAATTGTTCGTCGGCGAAAATATCGGCGATGGAATTGATCGCGCCGCACGGCACGTCGCCCGCGGTGCACTGTGCGACCACATCCTCCATGGCCAACGATTTCGTGAACGCTTCCACCGCGCCATCGATCGTCTCGCGCGCGGCGAGGCGTGCCGCGGTGGTCGGAAACCGGCGCGCGAGATCCGGTGCATCGAGTACGTTCTCGGCCATACGCTGCCAGATCCGATCGGAGGTGCAGGCAATCGCCACCCATTTGCCGTCGGCGCACGGAAAATGGCCGTGCGGACACGCGTTACGCGTGCCCACCCCCTCCGCTTCGCGCACCACCCCGTGTTTCCCGTACAGCGGCGCAAGCTCGTCGAGCACCCGGAAAATCGATTCGAACAACGCAACGTCGATCACCTGGCCGACCCCGCTGCGTTCGACTTCGCGCAGCGACAACAGGATCCCGACCGCGCCATAGAGCCCGGAGATATAATCCGCAAGCGACGTTGATCCGGGTGTGACCGGCGGCCCGCCCGGCATGCCGGCGAGATAGGTGAGACCGCCGACGGCGTGCGCAATGCGCGCGAAGCCGGGCCGATCGCGGTACGGTCCGTCCTGCCCGAAGCCGCTGATCCGTAACAGCACGAGCGCCGGATTCAGCGCACTCAACACATCCCAGCCGAGACCCCAGCGCTCGAGTGTGCCGGGACGGAAGTTTTCGCACACGACGTCCGCGCGCCGCACGAGTTCGCGAAAGCGCGCCGCGCCTTCGGCCGATTTCAGATCGAGCGTGATTGAATGCTTGTTGCGCGCTTCGCTGAGCCACGCGAGGCTTGCATCGTCCGCTGCCGTGGCGGTGCCGAAGCGGCGCATCGGGTCGCCGCCGTGCGGATGTTCGATCTTGATCACCTCGGCGCCAAACTCGCCGAGGATCGTCGCCGCGAACGGTGCGGCGACGAACGTCGCGAGGTCGAGTACGCGAATGCCGTCGAGCGGTCGCGGCGGTCTGGAGGAAGCTGAATTCGTCGTCATCGTCGTCGCCCGCGTCCAGCGCGTTGAGTTGGCGGCATTGTCGCCCGCCGCGCGCGCCCATGTCGATTGCCCGGCAGCGGCTTTAAACCTGACAACCCTTGCGTTACGCTCAGACGCCCATTCCAGCCAGGTTAACGCAGCATGCCCGGTCCCTTGCATGGCTTCCGCATCATCGACCTGACATCGATGATTTCGGGCCCGTTCGCAACCATGATCCTCGGTGATCAGGGCGCGGATGTGATCAAGATCGAGAATCCCGCAGCCGGCGGCGACTACGTGCGCAAGGGCGCAAACCGGCGCAACGATTACGCGGCCTCGTTTCTCAACAATAACCGTAACAAGCGCTCGGTCGCGCTGAATCTGAAAGACCCGCGCGGAGTCGGGCTGCTGTTGCAGCTGTGCGCAGGCGCCGATGTGTTCGTGCAGAACTTCCGTCCCGGGGTTGCCGAGCGTATGGGGGTCGGCGAGGACGCCGTGCGCGCGGTAGCGCCGAACATCATCTATGTTTCGATCAGCGGCTTCGGCGAGGACGGGCCGTACGCGCACAAACCCGTCTACGACCCGCTGATCCAGGCGGTGTCGGGGCTGACAACCGTGCAGGCGGGCTCGGATGAAGCGCGGCCGCGACTCGTGCGCACGATCCTGCCGGATAAACTCACGGCGGTGACGGCCTCGCAGGCGATCACCGCGGCACTGCTCGAACGTGAGCGCAGCGGCGAAGGTCAGCACGTGCGCCTGTCGATGCTCGCCTCGGTGGTGTACTTCCTGTGGGGTTCGGACATGGGCTCACAAACGTTCATCGGCGATGAACTGCCGCAACAGGCGGCGGCGAGCTTTCGCGATCTCGTGTACGAAACCGCCGACGGCTTCCTTGCTGTATCGGTCATGGCCGACAAGGACTGGCGCGGGCTCAGCGAAGCGCTGGAGAAACCGGAGTGGCTCGACGACGAACGCTTCACCACCCCGGCGCTGCGCGATCAGAACATCGATGCGCGCATGGCGCTCACAGCCGAAGTATTGCTCACCCGCCCCGCGGCCGAATGGCTGGAACGTCTCGAACGGGTCGGCGTACCGTGTGCGCCCGTGCTCACGCGCAACGAAATGATTGAACACCCGCAGGTGCACGCGAACGGCATCGTCATCGAAACGGAACACGAGTTTGCCGGGCCACTGCGCCAGGCGCGCGTGGCGGCGGAGTTTTCGCGTACTCCCGGCAGCGTGCGCCGGGGCGCACCGCCGCTCGGCGCGCATACCGCGGAGGTATTGCGCGAACTCGGGGTCGCAGCGGCCGACATCGAGCTTCTGCATAACGAACGTGTACTGGCGACGGGGGACGCATGATCGATTTGTATTACTGGCCGACGCCGAATGGCTGGAAGGTGTCGATCTTTCTCGAGGAAAGCGGTCTGCCCTACAAGC
Source organism: Gammaproteobacteria bacterium (assembly GCA_965216305.1). Lineage (GTDB taxonomy): Bacteria > Pseudomonadota > Gammaproteobacteria > UBA11873. The sequence goes on from OZ244144.1 coordinate 4,844,188, forward strand.
TCATTCCGGTGAACATCGGCACCGGTGATCAGTTCACGGCTGAGTTTCTCGCCATTTCACCGAATAATCGCATGCCCGCCATCGTCGATCACGATGTGGACGGCGAGCCGCTGCCGGTATTCGAATCCGGGGCCATCCTGCTCTACCTCGCGGAGAAAACCGGGCAATTCATGTCCGCCGATCCGGTCAAACGCAAGGAAACGATCGAGTGGTTGTTCTGGCAGGTTGGCGGCCTCGGGCCGATGGCCGGACAGATCAGTCATTTCGTGAACTACGCGCCGGCCGCGGGCAACGAGTATTCGAAAGAACGTTACGCAAACGAATACAACCGCTGCATCGGCGTGCTCGACCGCCGGCTTGCGCATCACGAGTATCTTGTCGATGAGTATTCCGTTGCCGATATGGCCTCGTGGCCGTGGATCATGATCCACAAGTTTTTCGGCCAGACGCTCGATGAGTTTCCACACGTCGCGCGCTGGCACGAAGCAATGCGTCACCGACCGTGCGTGCGCGCCGGGGTAGATGTCGGCAAGGAGTATCGCCGCCAGGCGCCGCCGAGTGACGAGGAGCGCAGGATGCTGTTCGGGCAGACGGCACAATCGACCGCGGCCGCAGCGAAGGACTGAGTTGCCGGTTCGCGTCGACGGTATCAAGCAACCATCAGGATCATTCCATGAGCAAACAGGATTTCGCGTTCAGCGCTGAACAACAAAAATGGTATGACGCGGCCTGTGCCGAAATCAGCGAAGCGCGGCTGAAACAGCTGATCTTCGATCTGACTGCGCGCCACAGCCCCACCGGCGCGGAACGCGAGGCGAGCGAGTTCATGGTGGAGTACATGAACGCCGCCGGGATCAGCGCCCACTACCAGCCGATCACGGAAATTTCCGGCAATTGCGTCGGCCGCATCCGCGGCTCCGGCAGCGGCCCGAACCTGCTGCTCTACGCACCGATCGATACGCTGCTCGAAGGCGATCCGGCAAAGGATCTGCCGCAGGCCGGGCGCGAAATGCGCGCCGACATGCTGCCGGAACCCTACATCGACGGTGATCTCGTGATCGGACTCGGTGCGTCGAACCCGAAGTCGATGGTGTCGCTGATCACCGAAGCGGCGCAATGCATCGTCGATGCTAACGTCGAACTCACCGGCGATGTGATCGTCGCCACCGCGGGCGGCGGCATGCCGTGGATTGTCGAGGAGCGCAATAACGCCGGGATCAGCAACGGCGTCTCGCACCTGCTCAGTCACGGGGTGGCGCCGGATTTCGGCATCATCGTGAAACCGTGGGACGAGGTGTACTACGAGCACCCCGGGATGATGTGGTTCCGCGTGCGCACGTGGGGCACGATGGGTTATGCGGGAATCCCGCGCGGTACGCCGGGCTTTCGCAGCTCGATCGTACCCGCCGCGAAAGTCATCCTCGAAATCGAAGAATGGCTCACGCAGTACCCCGATCGACACACAAGCGATCAGATCAAGCCGGAAGGCTGGATCGCCGCGGTCGAGGGCGGCTGGCCGGAGAAACCAGCCTTGCCGGGTGCGGCGTGCGATATCTATCTCGACGTGCGCACCGCACCCGGTCAGACCGCGGCCCAGGTGGAACGCGAATTCGCGGAACTGATGCGCGGGATCATGTCCCGTCACGATGACGTGGACGCGGAATGGGAAACGATCGTTACGTGCGATGCCGCGCGCACGCCGCCGGATCACTGGATCACCCGTTCGGCCACGCGCGCCTGGGAAGCCGTGCACGGACGACCGTATACGGAAACGCCCTACCTTTCCGGACAGACCGACGCGGCGACGATCTGCCGCCTCGGCGTGCCGCTCGTGCGGATCGGTTATCCCTGGGTTGGCGACAAGGAAATGCCGGCGGAATTCGCCGAGGGTCTCGGTGGCATGGGGGTCGCGTGCGTCCCGGATCTGATCGATACGGTGAAACAGATCATCCACAACATCATCGATTCGTGCACCCGTACGCGCGCGGAGATCGGGCTCGAGTAAGGCCGCGGTGCGCACCGGGCACACACGATCGCGAAACGCCAGCGCTTCTTCGCGGCTCGTGAGTCGCGCAAGCGGGATTTCGCCGACTTCGCGCACAGACTCGGCGAATTCCGGCGCGGCCGCGAGGCCGTCATAATTCACCAGCTTTAATTCGATACCAGCGATCGAGCCGCTGACGACGTGCTCCCGCAGCAGTTCCGCATAGCCGGCCCAATCCGGTTCATCGGCCCCGGCATGGCTCGCGCATGGCGCTCAGAGGCTCGCGATGAGGAAGCGCAAATGCGTCGTCGCGAGCCGGCCAGCGCGGCTATTTCAGCGCGGCCGCCACCGTCGACGCCGACGCGATCTTGCCCTTCGCAACATAGGCTTCGTGGTTCTTGATCACCGAGCGACGGTCGTAAACGTAATTGACGAGCAGGCCGTAGGATTGTCGCAAGCGCTCCTCGGACGTGTCCCCGAGCCAGTTGATCTGCTCGATCCGCGCACCATTGCTCAGGTGGAACCGTGCCACCGGATCGGCCGGCTCTTCACCGCGCTTCGCGTCGAGTAGGTAGTGCGCACAGGCTTTCATGAGTAGCGGCTGCACTGCGTCCACGACATCCTCTCGCAGCCACCATTGCGGCTCGTCGAGCGCGGCGAGCGTCGCGTACTCGGCGGCGGAAAAACGCTCGTCGAGTCCCTCGCGCCACAGCGGTTCAAACCAGCGGCGCAATCCCGGGATCGGGGACAGCGTCGCGAAATGCTTTAAAGGTTCGATCTCTTCGGCGAGTTCGTCGGCGACCTGCTTGATCAGAAAATTGCCGAACGAAATCCCCTGCAGGCCAACCTGACAGTTGTTGATGGAATAAAAGATCGCGGTATCGGGCGTGTCGTCGTCGTCTTCGGGCGGCGATTCACGCAACACATCGTCGATGTTCGTGACGAGTCCCCGGGTTAACGCAACCTCGACGAAGATCAGCGGCTCGTCAGGCAACTGCGGGTGGAAGAATGCGAAACAACGACGGTCGCTCGCGAGCCGTCGCTGCAAATCCGCCCAGTCCGTGATCGCGTGTACGGATTCATAGTGGATAAGCTTTTCAAGGATGAACGCCGGTGTGTTCCAGTCGATGCGGCGCAATTCGAGAAAGCCACGGTTGAACCACGACGCGAGCAGGTGGCGAAAATCATAGTCGACGATTTTCAGGGTGGGGTCTTCCCGCGCATGCGCGAGCAGATCCGCGCGCATGCGAATGATCGACGAAGTGCCGTGCGGCGCCCAGTTCAGGATCCGGATCAGCTCCTGGCGCGATGGCTCTACCGCGTCGAGCAGCTCGAGGTAGCGCTCACCGTCCGCTTCGGCCTGGTAGGCCGCGAGCGCGGAGCCAAGCCGCGCCTCGTCCGGGCCGAGTTCGTCACGCAACAACTCGAAAAACGCACGCTGGCCGGATTCATCGGCCTCGGCATAGCGCTGCAACACTTCATAGGCGAGCTTGATCGCCGAGGCCTCGCCCTTGATGCGCAGGAGCGATTTCACCACCTCGCTGATTTCACGTCGGCGGCGGGTCGGAAATTTCAGAATCTGGTTAAGAATATTCACATGCACATAGCGGCAACCACGGAGTCAGGTCGATCCTGTACCGCAGCTCCCGTCAATCGGTGTTCAGTTCAATATACACGGCGTCTCCCTCGAGGGAGACGGTGTGGGTGCGGATCGGGACGACGCAGGGCGCGGCGGTCGGTTCGCCGGTTTTGATGTCGAATGTACCGCCGTGAAACGGACACATGATGTCCTCGCCTTCGATGTCGCCCTCGGACAAAAACGCCGCGCCGTGGCTGCAAATATCGTCGGTGGCATAGAAGCCGTCGTCAAGCCGGTACAACGCGATGGACTCACCACCGGGCGCGGTGATCTGACGCACGCTGCCGGGGCTCATGTCGGCAACATCGCAGGCCTTGATTCTCGTCATTGCGGATAATTCCGGATTGCAATATCAGTGGGTGACCGGTCCGGCCGGCGCAGCGGCGGGACCGCCCGCCTATGATGCACCGGTCGATTCACTATAATCAAACCAGTCAATGTCGAGGGTGTCTGTCGTGCCGAAAAACAATCCGATTGCCGAACAACTGATCCAGCGCACCGCCGCGTACGTGCCGGACATGGACTACGAAGGCGCCGATCGGCCGCAGGCGGAGAAGCCCTGGGCCAGGTGGCTCGAGGCTGAACTCGGCTTCCGCAATCACTGGTACCCGGTGGAAGCAAGCCGCAACATCCCGGACAACTCGCACAAGGCGATCAAACTGCTCGGTGAGGACATCCTCTACGTCCGCCGCCGCGGCAAACTGTTTGCCATCGAGGATCGCTGCAGCCATCGCGGCACGCGATTTTCCGTACGTCCGATCTGTTACACGGACGACACCATCACGTGCTGGCACCATGCGTTCACGTTCAATATGGACGACGGCCGTATCCGCACGCTGCTGAACGACCCGGAATCCTCGCTGATCGGCCGCAAGGGGATCAAGGCCTATCCGGTGCGCGAGGTCAAAGGGGTCATCTTCACGTTCGTCGGCGACATCGAACCACCGCCGCTCGAAGCGGACGTACCGGCGGGCTTTTTTGACGACGATGTCGCCGTGTGCGTCGCCGATCCCTACGTCGTAAACGCGAACTGGCGGCTCGGCGCCGAAGGCGGGTACGACCCGGGTCACCACTTCATCCACAACTGGTCGAAATACGCGATCAATGCGCGCATTCCAATGACGTACGGCTGGACGTCGAAGAAAGAGGCGCTGCTGGAAACGGCGCTGTACCAGCATGCCGGTTCCGGTCCGGCCGGCTTCACGCGCATTGCTTCGGAGACGAACATGGCGATGGGCGCGACAATTCCGGGTCGTAACGGCGAACCGGCGACGGAAATCGTGTTACCCATCGCGGCCGGACAGACGCCGGAAGAGATCGAGCTGCTTGGCGCGTCGAACTACGCGACGAAAGTGGGCGCCTGGTTGCCGTGCGCACTGACGGTAGACCCATGGCCGTTTCCCGGCGTCGTGCACAATGAGTACTACGTCCCGCGGGACGCGAACTCCCATTATTACTTCCAGTGCGGTTGGTCGCGCGTCGGGAACGAACAACAGGCCGAGGACTGGGCGAACGGCCAGATGGGGCAGGTGCGGTGGAAAATCCCCGTCACCGACGACTTCACCGTACAGGATGCCGAAGCGCGCGAAGGCATCGCGAAGTACTACGCCGAAGAGGACGGCTGGCAGCAGGAGCAACCCGCCGCGTTCGACATCGAACTGCTCATGTGGCGCGTGTTTGCCGGCGAGAACGCACGGGGCATCCAGCAGGAACGGCACACCCGCGGTATGTTCAAGCGCTGAGGCCCGCGCTCAGCGGCTGATAATGCCGCCGTCGGCCGGCAGGTTCTGGCGCGTAATCCAGCCCGCTTGCGGCCCGACGAGAAAAGCGATTGCGGCAGCGACGTCGTGCGGCTGGCCAAGCCGCGCAAGCGGCGTCATGGCGACAATTTTTTCCAGCGCGGCCGGTTCGCGGATGCCGGTTACATCGAGCATGTCGGTATCCGTGAATCCGGGCGAGACGATGTTCACCGTCACCCCGCGCGGCGCGAGTTCCAGCGCGAGTATGCGGCAGAACTGTTCGACCGCGGCCTTGCTCGCAAAATAGAGCGCGCCACCCGGAAGATTCAGCACCGTGCCGATAGTCGATACGCACACGATGCGGCCGCCATCCTCGATCAGCTGCGCCGCCTGACGCAGGCACAAGAACGTGCCTTTTGCATTCACCGCGAACGTCCGCTCGAACTCCTGCTCCGTCGCCTCGAGCAAGGGTGCGAATACGGAGCGACCGGCATTCGCGACGAGGATGTCGAGCTTGCCGAAGCTGCGCAGCGTCTCGGCAAACAGGTGATCGGTTTGCTCGCTGCTGGCAACGTCCGCGGCAATCGCGACGGCCGTGCCGCCCGCCTGTTCGATCGCGGCCACAACGGCCGCGGCCGAGTCGCCGTTCGTCCGGTAGTTCACGACAACGCTCGCGCCGGCCGCGGCCAGTTTCAGTGCCGTCGCGCGGCCAATCCCGCGCGAAGCCCCCGTGACGATCGCGACCCTGCCATCGAGTTCACCCATATCGGTGCGCCTGCCCTGGACTACGTGCGGTTGATCGAAACGCCGCCCTCGACGAGCAGCGCGGTACCGGTGGCGAAGCTTGCCGCTGCGGCGAGGTAAAGCGCCGAGCGTGCGATTTCCTCCGGCTGTGCTATGCGCCGCAGCGCGGTCAGGTTCGCGATGAACGATTGCGCCTCGGCGGTGCCGTTATGTTCGCGAAACATCGCCGTATCGGTTGCGCCCGGCAACAGTGCATTGACCCGAATACCCTGCGCGCCGTGCTCAACCGCGAGCGCCTGGGTCAAGCCGATGAGCGCGGACTTCGACGCGGCATAGGCGCCGAGTCCCGGGAACGCGGCGGTGTGGCCGACAAACGTCGAGGTAAAAATGACGGAACCGCCACCGCGCGCGGTCATCGCCGGGATCTGATACTTCGCACCGAGGAAAGCGCTGGTCAGATTTGTTGCCAGCGTGTGATTCCAGTCTTCCAGCGCGACGTCGATCGTGGGCACCATCGGCCCGAGCGTGCCGACGTTATTGAACGCGATATCGAGTCCGCCGTAAGTATCCGTCGCGAGTTCCACGAGCGCCTCGGCGACCGCTTCATGCGTGACATCGCCGGTAAGCGCAACCGCATCGCCGCCGGCTTGCACGATCGCCGCGACAAGTGCCGCGAGTTCGTCGCCCCGTCGCGCCGCAACGACGACTTTCGCGCCCTCGGCGGCGAATAATTTCGCCGTCGCCGCACCGATCCCCGCGCTCGCGCCGGTGACGATCGCAACCTTGCCGGACAATTCATTCATCGCTAAACCCCTGATTGTTGATGCGAGACGGCGGCCCGACGGGCAGCCGTTGGGGAACAGCCTGGACGAAGAGCGCGCCATGGGCACTCCGGTTCTTGCGCTTCAATTCGCGTTGACGGCACGGCAAGCCGCAGATCGCGCGTGGAATTTCCCGCCAGGGGTCAGAGCGGGTTAGCAGAAAACGCTGAGTACACCGGTGTAGGCGTAAAGGCGGTTGTGGAAGATCTCGCCGTTCGCGAAAAACCCGACGAGTGGTATGTCACCGAGCGCCGCCTGTACCATCGCGAGTTCTTCGCTGTCCTCGCCAAACTGATGACGACCGCGCGCGACACAGGAGTAATACAGCGCGCCGCGCGCCCTGCCCGCAACGCGCCGCGCGACGTCGTCAAGCATGCGTTCCATATCCTGGATCGCCGAGGCACCATCGCGGCGGCAAAACATGAGTTCGGCACCCTCTTCAAGCAGTTCCCCGATACCAACGAGTTTCTCATCTTCGTCGACGCCGATGATATTGCGCACGAGATAATCGCCCGTATCCGAACCCGCGATCGGCAGCGCTGCGAAAATGTAACCGGCCATGCGCTTGAGATCGCGCGCGATCACCTCGCCGACATCCTCGCGCAACACATCGAGCGCGGGGCGGCCGTCGAGCTCGATCGCGATATTGTCCTGGCAGCGGGTTACGACGTGGCTTGCGGTGAACGGCGCACAACCCTGCGTGTGACTTGTCACCACCGGGACGCTGCTCGAAAACACAACCCCCGAAACGGCGCCGCTCAATACCCCGTCGCATACCTGCAGGTGTTGGGTCTGCGCGGACGTCATGCCGCCAACGAAGAATGCGTTCGGAACTGCCTCGGCGAGCGCGGCAATCAGTCCCGGGGTGCGTGCGTTGCCTGGATCGGCATGGACGACGCCGAAATAATGATCATCGCGGTCGAGCGTAGCCGCGTTCGCACTGATGAATCCGGATATGTCGATCGCCTGAGGTTCGATCATGCGGAAATGCGCCGGCGCGAAACTGCCAAGCATCACCGCAACCGCTGGCCGATCATAGTACTCACGTCCCATGATGCCGATGCCCATCCCGACGGATCCCGTCCAGTGCGTGATCCCGGTGGCGGCTTTAAGCAGTTCAAGTATCTCCGCCAGCATTGACGCGCTTGCATCGGTGGCATAGAGGAAGCCGAGGTTCGCACCGTCCGCCGGTGTTCCAAGCGCGGCAATGAGCTGGGTCGCTATAGGCCCGGCACTATCGCCCGCGGCAAAAGCGAAACCGAACTGATTGTGCTTGCTGTGTGTCACTGCCCGTCGTCTGCCTCCCGGTGTTGTGCGATGTGCGGGCTGTCGTGGCTCACTCGGGCGATTTGTCCGCACTGTCGGCCCGCGTGGCGTCAAACCATTTCAGTCCGTCATCATCCTTGCGCCCGAAGAAGGAACGTACGTTCAGATCGCGCTGCGGGAACGGGATTTCGAGTCCGTACTTGCCGAGCGCCGTCTCCAGTTCCCACGTGTAGGCCGCGTTGACGGCCCCCGGACGTACCACCGCGTGCTCCGTAAGCCAGACGACGAGTTCGAAGTCCAGGCTGCTGTCGCCAAACCCCGTGAGCCACACCTGGGGTTCGCGACCGGGTATGTCGTGCAGCGTGAACTTGACGTTGTCGGCGGCTTCCAGCGCCGCGGTGCGCACGAGTTCCTTGTCACTGCCATAAGCAACGCCGAACGCAACATGCATGCGCCGATGCGCATCGCGCAAGGTCCAGTTGATCACGCGGCCGTTCACGAACTCGGAATTCGGCACGAGAATGTCGACGTTGTCGTTCGTGGTTATCAGCGTGCTGCGAATATTGATCTCGCGAACCTCACCGGTAACGCCGGATTCAAGCTCGACGTAATCGCCGACTTTGAGACTGCGTTCAAACAATACGATGATGCCGGAGATGAAGTTGCTGAAGATCGCCTGCAGGCCGAAACCAATCCCGACGCCGAGTGCGCCGGCGATAAATGCGAGCTTCGTGAAATCGAGCCCGAGCGACGACAGAGAAACCAGCACCGCGGTTATGAGAATGACGTAATGGAAAATCCGGCCGAGCATGTAAACCGACGAGCGGCTCATCGTACTGCCCCGACTCATCACCCGTTCGAGACCGTGGCGGATTATTTTCGATACCCAGATCGCAATGACGAAAATGATCGCGACGCGGAAGATCCCGAACAGCGTTACCGGAGTTTCATTGATCTCGAACAGGCTCGCGTTGCTCCAGCGCGCGAGAAATGACCAGCTGTTCTGCACGCCGTCGATCAGGGTCGGCAACAGATCCGCTGCGCTGCCCCCATAGCTGGCGAGATATTTCGCACTCAATTGTTCGATAAAGCCGACCCGACGCTGAACCACGTCGATCTGTGCAAGCGATCGCAAGGCGGCGTCGGCGAGCTCCTTGCGCCGTTCCGCAAGACTTCGCTGTTGTGCATCACGGTCATCATCCGGGTCGGCGAGAATCTGCAAGGCCCGTTGACGTTCGCGTGTAGCCACTTCGCGCCACGCCGCGATCTGCTTGTCCATCTCGCTGATGAATTCGACGGATTCTTCACGCCGCTGGCGTAGCGTCGCGAGATTCTCCTCGTTCGGTTCGAGTCGCGCGCCGAGATACGCGAGTTGCAGTTCGTAGCGTCGCGCCACGCTGGCCGATTCCGCCTCGTGCGCCTGGGCCGCGATGAGTTCGATTGCCGCGAGCTTCGCCGCCGCCTCGTCGGTGCGGGCATCCGCGGCATAAGCATTCGCCCGCAATCTGCGCACCTCGTCGGCATGGCGCTGTGTCGCCGCACGGTGGCGCGCGACCCGCTTCTCCGCCGAGGCAAGCGCATCCGTATCGACTTTCAGGAATTTCGTTGCGGCATCGAGAAGTGCCGTATTGCTCGCTACCCGCGACTTCCATTGCTCCAGCCGCGCTCGCTGCAGACGCTGTTCTTCGCGCTGCAAGGCGAGCTGCAAGCGCGCTTCAACGAGGCGCAATCCGGCGAGCGTACGGTCGGCATCGGCGCTGTCGAGTCGCAGGTAGGCCGCCTTATCGTCGCTGAGACGACCTTCGGCACGGCTGTATGCCTGCACCTCGCGTTGCAGTTGCTGGTCGAGCAGACTCGCTTCGAGTTCCGCCTCGCGTGCGGCCTCGAAGAAATCGATCATGTCGGTAAACGTGTAGCTCGATGCGATCGTCGGTGCGGGTTCCAGTGCCGCGTCCTGGCGCGTCATCAAAACCAGCAGGGCATCGATGGTTGCGAGCGAATTCGTTGCCGACGCGATTGCAACCGCGTCTGTGCTCGCATTCTTCAGCGCTTCGATTGCATCCCGCAGGCGACCGAGTCGCGCGGGTCGCTCGTCCTCGGCGGCGGTGGAAATGTACTCCCACCAGTTCGCGGAAAGATCCGTCAGCGGTGGTGGATCCGGTACTTCCGCGGCCGCAAAAACGCCCGTACCGGCGAGTAAGCAACCGATGAGTGCTGCCCGCAGCAGCGCGCCTATATCCATCGTTTACGCTTGAAGAAAATGAGTTGCGCGATCACGATGATCACCATCACGGTGATCACGATGAAATAGCCTGAGTTCGAGTGCAGCTCGGGCATATTCTCGAAGTTCATGCCGTAGATACCCGCGAGGAACGTCAGCGGAACGAACATGACGGTGAATATCGTCAGGATCTGCATCACCCGATTCAGACTGTGTGAAGCGGACGCAAGATAGCCATCGGTGAGATCACAGGCCGACTCGTAATACAGCTGTGCGAGGCTCAGCGAGCGTTCGAGTTGTTCGTAAACATCAGCGATTTCGTGGGTAAGATCGTCGCTGATCAGACGTTTGCCGCCGTTGCGCAACTCGGCCGCAATTTGCAGGTGGTAATTCGCGATCCGGCGCAACTGGCGCAAACGTGATTTATAGCCGGTGAGTTCCTCGAGGAGTTTGTCCGACGGGTTCGTGAAGATTTCGTGCTCGAGTTCGTCGAGCCGCGGTTCGAGTGACAGCAGCACGCCGATGAATCGGCGTACGACACGATTCAGCAGTTTTACGGCAACGTAGTCACAAACCATGGCCGCCGGCGAACTCGCGATCACGTTGTCCCAGATCGCATCGGTACTGACCGAGTCCTTGTTATGTCGCGTGACGAGGAAACGTTCGCCGACGAACATCGCGAGCTGGATCACGCCGAAATTGATATCGCTCGTATCCTTGTCGAGTCCCCGCAAGAGGACGAACAGGTTGTCGCCGAACTCTTCGATTTTCGGCGGGTGCCGATCACGCGTTGCGTCGTGGATGGCCAGCGGATGGAGGCCGAAGTCGTCTTCCATCAGCCGGCGCTCGTCCGCCGCCGCCTCGTCCTGCAGATCGACCCAGATCACGGTGTCGGGATTCGCGCGCCACACCTCGATCGCCTCGCGTCCGCCTTCCGTGAGCGTATTCGTGTTCTTGTCGTAGAGTAGCGATCGAATCATCGAAACCCCTCCTTTCGTTTACGTCAGTTCCTCACCCGTCGGCGTAGAGGCCGTCATTGTCTCGCCTTCACCGTCCGCGTCCGGCGTTCGGATTATCTCCACCGTAACCGGACGGCGGCCGTTCATGTGTTTTATCTCGAAGCGAAAGCCACCAACGGTAATCTCGTCGCCGGTTTCCGGCAGCCGCGACAGCATCTGCATAAACAGGCCGGTAACCGTATTCGCATCGATCTCCGGATCGATTTCAACCCCGATCGCACGTTCCAGATCGCCGAGCAGCGTGAACCCGTCGCACTGCCACCCCGTGGCGGTTTCGCGCACGAGTTCGTGTACCCGCGGCGTGTCGGACTCATCGGAGATATCGCCGACGATCTCCTCGATCAGATCTTCCATCGTGACGAGGCCGCTGACTTCGCCGTACTCGTCGACGGCAAACGCAACGTGGTTGCGGTTTACCTGCATTGACTGGAACAAATCGGCCACCGGTTGCGATTCAGGAATCAGCTGCGCCTCGCGGATCAGCGACTTGTTCGCGACGAGTGGTCGTTCGGAGGTGTCCTCGAGCAACGCGATGAGCGCTTCCTTGACGAGAATGATGCCGACGAAGTTCTCCCACAAGCGATCGATCACGGCGAGCCGCGAATGCTTCGAACGACTCAATACCCCGATCATCTCCTCGCGGGTAATGCTGAGTTCTATCGTTTCGATAAACCGGCGCGGCAACATTATCCGCTCCACCGGGCGATCGTGGAACGTGAACAGGTTGTGCATCATATCCGCATGGCTCGCCTCGATGGCGCCGTGCTCGCGCGATGCGCTGATCAGTCCCCGGATCTCCGCGCCGCTGAGAATATCGGCATGCGATACGGACGCAACGCCGAGCATTTTCAGGGTGGCGTTCGACGCGAGATTCAGCGTCCAGGTGAGTGGATACGTGAGGACATAGGCCAGATGCAGCGGGTAAGCCACCCACAGTGAGACGGTGGCGGGTTCGCGAATCGCGTAGGTTTTCGGTACCTGCTCACCGATAACAATATGCAGGGAGGAAAACAGGATGAAGCCGAGCAGGAACGCAATGACGTGAATGGAGTCCTCGGGCAGGCCGAACTCGACGAATACCGGGGTTAACAGCGCGGCAACCGCGGGTTCCCCAATCCAGCCCAGCCCGAGCGAGGCCATCGTGATACCGAGTTGGCACGTCGCGAGGTAGGTTTCGAGATTCTCCGCAATGCGCTTCGTCATCTGCGCCGCGCCGCCACCGGCGGCAGCCAGGGCATCGATGCGTACGGCCGGCACCTTGACCAGCGCGAATTCCGCCGCGACGAAAAACGCGTTCGCGCCGAGCAGGATAATGATGTACACAATCGTCATTGTCAGCGTTCCTTACGCGAATCCTGGCCGCTCGCAGGCACGGCGCCGGACAGCGGCCGCGATGCGCCGGCCGCACGTCCTGCGCGTTGCGTGTCTCACAGACTACCAGTTCAGCGCCACTATGCAGCGTTTTGCGTGCTTATGCACCGTTGTGTTTGCGGGTTGCGATCAGGGTGAGCGCCTGCACCGCGAGCGAAAAGGCGAGCGCGAAATAGACGTAGGGTCGCGGAATATGCAGATGAAATCCGTCTGCAATCAGTACCACCCCGATCAGGACGAGGAACGCGAGCGCGAGAATTTTCACACTCACATAGCGGTTGACGAACTCGGCCAGCGGTTTCGCCGCCACCACCATCACGATCATCGCAATAATGATCGCAACCACCATGATCGGGATCGCGCGGGTCAAACCGAATGCGGTGAGGATGGAATCAACGGAAAAAACCATATCCAGCACGACGATCTGAGCGATCGTCGCTCCCATTGTCGCGGTGCCGTCAGCGGCAAGCACGTGGGCGGCAGCGGGTTTCTCCACCGTCGTCACAATCTCGATCGTCGCTTTTGCAATCAGGAACACGCCGCCGGCAACGAAGATGATGTCGCGCCACGAGAACGCGCGCTCGAAGGCCTCGAACAACGGCTTTTCGAGCAACAGCAGGCGAGAGATGAACGCGAGCAGGAACATCCGCATGATCAGTGCGAGCGATAAGCCGATCAGGCGCGCACGCTGCCGCTGCACCGGCGGCAGGCGCTCCGTGACGATCGAGATGAAAATCAGATTATCGATACCAAGGACGATTTCGAGCACGGTGAGCGTGGCCAGCGCGACGAGCGCCGACGGCGACGCGAATTCGTTGAGGAGCAGCGGGAGTTGTTCGAACATCAGGCCGATGCCAGCGCAGCGCGGACAACAACGACGGGGTGGCGCCGGGCGGCGGCGGGCGACCATCGTGAAGGTGGGCTGGGCATGAACATCGGCGGAGCATAGGTGGTTCGTGGTTCGCGAGTCAAAAGCTTTCCGCGCACGACGAACGCAGGACGAACCGGTGCGCGCGCGGCGACCTGACCGGCGTTCACGCCACACTAATCCGAACGGGTCGCGGCGGCGTAGAACCGTCATGCTCATGCGATCCCTAATCCTGTGAAACGCGCTCGAACGGCCCGGCCGGGCGCGGCGGGCGACGTCGTCCCCGGAGCGGTGCTCGCGAGCTATGCGGCACCGGCACGCGAAGTGCTGATCTTTTTCCAACGCGCGGGCACACGAACCGTGGCCACCCGCGAACCGGTGGCCGCGCGATGAAGTGCCGCGCTTGCGTGTGGCTGTTCTGCGCCGGTGTCAGCATCCTGGCCGTCGCGGTCGAGCCGGCGCCGGCAAGCCTCGCGTTCGACGTACTGCGCAAGGGCAAGCCGATGGGCCGACACACGATTTCCGTGCGCCGCAACGGACCGGACATCATCGCTGACATCGCTATCGATCTGAAGATCACATTCGCGTTCGTCACGGTGTTTGAGTACACGCATCGCAACCGCGAGGTGTGGCGCGACAACCGCCTCGTCAGTATCGAGACGACGACGAACAACGACGGTGAACGGTTTCACATTGCCGGTCGTGCTGACAGCACGGGCTTTCGGGTTACGAACGGCAGCGGCGTCGAACGGATGTTCGCAGCCGAGGTATTGCCCACGAGTTACTGGCACCCGCGCACCCCGCTCGCCACGGCGCTGCTGAATACGCAAACCGGCGAACTCGCCAAAGTCTCGATCACACCATTGCCGGCGAGCCCCGCGGACGCGCCGGCGCGACAATACGTCGTCACCGGCGACCTCGATCTGAACCTGTGGTACGCGGACGGTTGCCTGGAGAAACTGAACTTCCGTGCACCGAGCGACGATTCGCTGATCGATTACCGGCGCACCTCCACGCCCGCGACCCCGCGCGCTGCGTGCCCGGCTGAACTGCTGACGCCGGCACCGGCCACCGCCGGCCTCGTGTCGACGCCGCGATGAAACGCGCACGCACGGCCTGGATCATCGGCGCGAGCAGCGGTATCGGTTGCGAGCTCGCGCGCGAACTCGCGGCCCGTGGCTGGCAGGTGATCGTTTCGGCGCGCAAGGCCGAAGCGCTCGCAAGCCTGCGCAGGGAAAACCCCGATAAATTACTCGACATCCCTTTCGACGTACTCGATGCGGACGCGCTCACCGCGGCACTGGATCATATTGCCGGCCGCACGGGGCCGGTCGATCTGCTGATCTGCTCCGCCGCGTTCTGGCGCATGGGCGGGCTCGCGGATACCTCACCGGAAGATTTCACGCGTACCCTCGCCACGAACGTTGTCGCACCTTTCACGATCGTCAAGCGCACGCTCGAACGCGGATTACTGCGTGCGGGCGGGCGTGTCGCGGTGCTGTCGTCCGTGGCGGGTTTCAACGGCCTGCCGAACGCCGTCGCTTATGGATCGAGCAAGGCCGCGCTGAGCCATATGGCCGAGAGCCTGCGCTTTGATCTGGCCGCACTCGGTTATCACATCAGTGTCGTGCACCCGGGCTTCGTCGCCACGCCGATGACCGCGGACAATCCGTTTCCGATGCCGTTTATCATGCCGGCCGACGCGGCAGCGCGACGGATCCTCGCGGGTCTCGAACGCGGCCGTTTCGAAATCGCGTTTCCGCGCCGACTCGTATGGGGCCTGAAGCTGATCCGCATGCTGCCCTGCGCACTCGCGTTCCCGTTACTGCAGCGCCTCACCCGGAGTCGTTGAGGCCTGGGCCGCGGGATTCGCGCAGCACCCGGCCTGTGTCGATCAAGCCGAGGCGTTGGCGCCGTATTGCGCGATGAGCACGCCGAGCAGGATCACGGCGAATCCGGCGTAGTCGAATGTGTTCAGCGATTCACCCATGAACGCAACCCCGAGTACGACGGCGAAACACGGCACGTAGTAATTGGAGGCGGCAACGAATCCCGCGCCGGCGCGTATGAGCAACGGGTATAGCAGCGCGGTGGCGAGTGCCGTCGGGAAGACCCCGAGTAATACGAGCGCCGTCAACGTCGGGGCGGACGGTATTTCCGGCGCGGGCGACGACAGCGCCGCAATGAGCACGGCCTGCGGCGCGGCCGCGAGCAGCACGCCGGCGCCGAGCACGAGTCCCGGCACGGGTGGTGCGAGACGCGCCGTCACCGCGTTCAGGGCATAACCCGTCGCCGCCAGCAACACCGCAAGTTGCGCGAGGATGCGCATGCCGTCCAGGGAGAAGTCCGCGAGCGCAGCGGGACCGACAAGCAGTACGACCCCGATGAAGCCAAAGCCGAAACTGACGACCTTGCGCCGGGTCAGCGGTTCATCGGGCAGCAGTACGTTCGCGAGCAGGATCACCATGATCGGCGTCAGCGCGACGAGAATGCCCGCAAGACTGGATGCGATCGTGGCTTGAGCCCAGGAGATAAGGACGAACGGTGCTACGTTGCCGGTAAACCCGAGCCAGGCGAACCACATCCAGGTTCTGCGCTCCCGTGGCAGTACCGCCCCCGTGGCCCGCATCACGCCCCACAACACGATTGCACCGAGCGTAATTCGCCAGGCGGCAACCCAAACCGGTGCCATGCCGGCAACGGCAATCGATGTAAGCGCGAACGCCGAGCCCCACATCGCGACAAGCGCCGCGAGCGCCACCCAGTCGCGTGGTTGCGTCACGAGCGCATGACGGCCGCCGGATGCAGTCATGCGTCGGGGCACAATGGCGCCAGCGCGGCGCCGGCAGTCACGGGTATGGTCATGCGGCGAGGATAACGGCTGCGTGATCCGCTGTCGCCGCCATCGCGTATAGACAGGTGACGGGCCGGGCTCCGGCCGCCGCCAACCGGGATCCAGGTCTACACTCCCCCTTGCGATCCCACCCGGCCCGTCACTTATCCAACGACCGGGTAGCCTGGCCCGAACCGCAGGCGTCGATGGCGCGTGCGACCTCGTCAACGTCACAGGGTGCATCCGTAGCGAGGGCAACGACATATTCATCGTCGCCGGGCGCTTCGAACTGCTCGAGTTGCCGGTGTAATACCGCAACCGTCGCCTCGGAGGGATCGCGACCATCACGCTCGCGGCGGGTGATACGCGCTTCGAGCGTTGCGCGCGCCGCCGTGCAATGAACCACCACGCAAGCAACGCCGGCCGCTCGCGCGAATTCCATGAAGTGCGTGCGCGTTGCGCGGTCCGCGAACGTCGCATCGAGGATTACGCTGTCACCGCCGGCAAGGATCGATCGCGCGTACTCGGCGAGACGCAGATACACCGCGTGGCGTTGCGAGGGGGTGTAACGCGTATTCGCATCAGGATCGGGCGGCGCCATCTTCTTGCGCGCGACATCAGAGCGCAGACGCACCGCCGGCAGTGCCGGTGCGAGTCGCTCGGCCAGCCAGGACTTGCCGGATCCCGACACGCCGCACATCAACACGAGCGTGGCCCGTCGCTTACCGGATACCCGCCCGGCCCAGTCGAGATGCGCGGCAAAGTGCGTCGCGGTATCGGGGTCGGCGTTTTGCTGTAAACGCAGCGCCGCGATTTTCGCGCGCACGAGCGAGCGGTAAACCGCGTAGTAGCGCAACAGGGCCGCGCCGTCGTAATCGGCGCTTGCGTCGAGGTAGGCGTCGAGAAAGGCATAGGCGAGATCGTCACGCCCGCGCACGGCGCAATCCATGAACAGGAACGCGATATCACACACCGGGTCGATCGTGCGCAAGTCCTCGCTGAATTCGATGCAATCGAATGCGATGATCTCGTCGCCACGCCGAACGAGGTTTGCGAGATGCAGATCGCCATGGCATTCGCGCACGGTTCCCGCGCGCGCACGCGCATCGAATTCGGCACGCAACTGTGCATGGCGCTGATCGGTCCATGTGCGGATGCGCGCGAGCGCCGCACGTTCATCCGGATCGTCGCGCAGTTGTTCGAGTTCGCGAAAATTGTCCATCACCGGTGCCGCGACGTGCGCGGCGCCGAACTGCGCCACCGTCGCCGCCGGTGCCGGTGCAACGGCATAGATGCGGGTCAGCTGAGTGGCGAAACGGCGCAACAGCGGCGCCTCGAGCTCACCACGTTCAAGCACGTGATCAGCCTGTTCGTCGCCGTCGAATTCGCGCATTTTCACCGCCCACTCAACGGTTTCACCGCTGCCGCCGAGACGCAGGCGGCCATCGGCCGCACGCGTTACCGGCACACAGTCGAGATACAGATCGGGGGCGAAGCGCCGGTTGCAGCGCAACTCCTCGCGGCAGTAGAACTCGCGCCTGGCAAGCGTGGTGAAATCGAGAAACCCCAGATCCAGTGGCTTCTTCAGCTTGTAGGCATACTCGCCGGTGAGAAACACCCATGAGATGTGCGTCTCGACCAGGCGAATCGCGACACAGGGATGGGGATAGGCGTCGGGAGCGCGGAGCGCCGTGAGCAATGTCTCCGCGGACATAATCTCGCTTCAGGCCGCGTCCGTGCCGCCGGACGGGTCGCCGAACTCGGCTTTCAGGCGCTGCGACAGTTCGCGGCACGCATCACCGGTGCTGAAAATGCCGGCGAGGCGGCCGTCCTTCGTGACCAGCGCGGTACCGATATGCCGGCTCGCGAGTTCGTCGAGCACGGTAATCAGTGAGGTCTCGATGTCGACAACATACGGATCGTCCACCATGACATCGGCGACGGTGACTTCTTTCGGATCGGGATAGTCGAATTCGGGACCCAGCATGAGCTTGATATCGCGATCACTGACGATTCCTTTCAGCACATGATTGTCGGTTACCGGCAGGTGGTGAATGTGGTTGTCGAGCATCATCCTGCGCGCCACCCCAATCGGTTCCGTCGGTCCGATGTCATAAGGAAACGGCGTCATGACAGATTTCATTTTCGGAATCTTCTTCATCGCGCTGGCCTCCTCAAAAATCGCCGTGACGGCGCCACGGCCGCGGGGGCAAGCATAACGCCGCGCGCGTTGAATCGCATGACCGGGTTCAGGCGCCGCTGCGGATCGGCACATAGGGCTGGCGCAGGCCACGCGCTTCGAGGCGGGGCATAACCTCGTCGCGGAAATACGGGAATTCCTTCGCATAGTCCACGAACGACAGGGTGCAACCGGCGAACCCGCCGGCCGGCACGCGTTCGAGTTCCTTCGCCACGTGGTCCGGATCGCCGACAATCGGAAAACTGCCGTGACCGGCGGCAAACCGGCTGCGCATCGTGCGCAATGCTTCTGCGGGAAACGACTGCGCGTGCATGCCCTGCAACGCCATCAGGTTATCGACTGCTTCCCAGTCCGCGTTTTCCTCGGCGTAGTAATGATAGTACTCCTCGGCCTCTTTTTGCGTCGGTCGACACACGATGTGGACGAGCGTAAACACGCCGACATCGCGACCGCGGCGAGCAGCCTGGGACTTGATCGTATTGACCTCGTCCGCGCTCGCAGCCGGATCGAGTGACACCATGAACAGAAAATCCGCGTTGCTGCTCGCGAACTCGCGACCTTCGACGGAACCCGCGGCATTCATCACCGGCAGGATGCCGTGGTACGGAGCCGGCTCGCCGTGCACGCCTTTCAGATGGTAGTAGTCACCATCCCAGTCGAAACGCTGCGGATGCGACCACAGCTTCTTCACCACATCAAACCACTCCTGACCCAGCGCGTAGCGATCGCTGTGCTTTTGCGGCAGGTCGATACCAAATGCTTCGTATTCCGGCTTGTTCCAGCCGCACACGATGTTGAGTCCGAGACGGCCGCGACACATCTGGTCGATTGTGGCGAGTTGCTTCGCGGCGACGACTGGATGGATGAACGCGGTATGCACGGTGGCGAACACCGTCAGATCCCTTGTGTGCGCGAGGCAGCCACTCGCCCAGGTGATCGTCTCGAGCACGTTACCGTGGAAATCCGTCTCGCCGCCGTAACCCACCCAGCGCGCGATCGGTAACAAAAACTCGATCCCGGCGTCATCCGACAGCCGTGCCAGCTCGAGATTGTTCTCCCACGAATTTACCCAGCGTTCCGGTACTTTCGTCACCGCCATGCCGCCGGAGCAGTTCGGCGAAAAAAATCCGAGTTTTAATTTGTTCTCGTTGAAGATCCGGGGTTTCGTTCTCAGCATGAGTCGTTAATTCCTGTCGTCGTGGCACGCCATCACGGCGCGAGTAGTTCATCAATGACGTAATCCGGCGGGATCACCATGTCGGCGGCGCGACTGACCCCGAGTCCGTTCAGGCGTTTCAGTTCCACCGCCGCACGGGTCATCTTCATGAGAATGGGAATACCATCCACAACCGGCGCACCGTTGACGTTGAAACCCTGCTCACCGGAGAACAGCAGCATCGGGATCCCGCCGCCCGGGATCAGTACATCGACACCGCGGGCCACGAGCGGCGCGGCCTGCTCGCAAAACGACTGCCGCGCGGCCGCGTAGGCTGTGGCGGAATCGAATGCCGCGGTGAGTTCGCCCGGTTCGAACGTCATCGCATGGACGCCGACGATACGCTGTTCGAGTCCGTACTTTTTGATCTGCGTATGGAATCCCGGAATAAAACGCGGATTGATCGTGACAATGCCGATCCGCATGCCAAGCATGCAGGCATACAACAGGCAGGCTTCGCCGAGTCCGAGCACCGGTATGTCGACGACGGATTTTGCTTCCCAGAGTCCGGAGTCCTGAATGTGCCCGACGATGAATGCATCGTAACCTTCGCGCTCTGCGCGGATCGCATTGCGTACGACATCGCGTGCGCAACGGAACTCCATCGCCGGATGGGCATAGGAATCCGGCGGCGATAACTGCTTGACGTCGATCTGCGCATCGCCGCCGACGTGCTCGAGATGAGCCGCGAGACGCTCGAGATAGGTCGCGGCGATCGAGTCGTCGACGAAGCTCTGGTAGCACAGCTTCATGGAAGGATGCTCAGTGGGCATGAACCTTACTCCTGGAAATTCTCACCGCCGATCTTGTCACGCGGGCCTACTCGGCGGACGTTTCTCCCCGCCCTTTCAACGGCACCCCGTTGCACGACGGGTTGCGCTGAATCACGTGCGCCTCACAGTCGCGGAATGCCTCGCTGTCGGGAGTAAACAGGTCCGCGCACAATTCGAAGCCGCCGGTGGAACGGTAGTAACACGCCTGTTCGGCGCTGACCTGGTGGTCGGTCATCGTCTGCTGCCGCAACAAACGGATTTCGTGCTCCTGGCGGCGCGCACGCTCGGCGTCGAGACGGCGTTGGGCGCGTAATTCACGCCGGATCCGCGCGAGTTCGAGCGTATCGTCGCTGCGGTACGGCGCGCTGTAGTAACCATAGGCGCCATAGTAGGGCACGAGAAAACGGTCGCCGTAGGCCGCGCAGGACGGGATACCGAGGCCGCACAGCACAAATGCAATCACGTAATTTCGATTCAATTTCAGCTACTCCCGCAGTCGCAACCGGTGGTCACGGATCTGCGCCACGCTCGTGCCAGGGCCGCTGTCACGTTCTGCCTGGCCCGGGGCGCAAGCTGAAGGGAAAGGCAGCGGGTTCATGGCGATCCGTTCGGCGAAACCCGAACAACGCCGCTGCTGTTCAGCGTAAACGTCCCGTCGGGTTTGTTCCAGATCGCGACGCAGATTCGCGTCCGGCCCGCGGTGCGGTAAGCTCGGCGCTCGCGATTCCCACCAGCGAGTAACTCTGCGTTAAACATGCCGGACCCTGCCCAGATCGGACTCTGGATCTTCATCCTGTATTTTCTCGTCGTAGTCGTGCTTGGCCTGATCGCGTCGCGCTCGCAGCACTCGACGGAAGATTTCTGGCTTGCCGGCCGCCGTTTCGGCTTGCCGCTCATGGTGATGGCGAACATGGCCGCGATTATGAACGGCGGCGCGCTGATCAGCGGCGCCGGTTATGCGGCCCGTTTCGGCGGGGTCGCGATTCTGCCGTTTTTCGGTTTTGCCGCCGGGATTGCCATTATCTTCTTCGCGCTCGCGCGCAAGTTGCGCGAATACGGCGGCATCACCTTGCCGGACTACATGGGTGACCGCTTCGCGAGCAACGGCCTGCGCGCCTGGAGCGCGGTGATCGTTGCCGGCTCGAGCATCATCTATCTGATCGCGCAAATCCGCGGTATGGCGTTCGTCCTCGAAAGCCTGTTGCATATCAGTTTCTTTTCCGGGCTCGCGCTCGGCACGGTGATCTTTGTCGCCTACGTTGCACTCGGCGGTCTGCTCGCGGTGGTGTGGACGAACGTCGCCCAGTTCATCTTCGTGTGGATCGGCCTGCTCGTGCTCGCGCCGGCGATGCTGGAACACCTCGGCGGCTGGTACGACATGCTGCACAAGGTTGAGGCCGTGGCACCCGGCTGGACGACGCTGAAAGGTCTGGAATGGTCCTGGGGCTATCTCGTCTCGTGGCATATCGTCTGGTGCGTGGCCTACTGCACCCGGGTTGAACTCGTGACGAAAATGTACGCGGCGCGCGACCACCGCATAGCGCGTTATTCGCTGCCGCTGACCGTCATACTCGTGATCGTGTTTCTCACGTTCGGTAATTTCTACCTCGGCGCGGCGGCCCGGGTGCTCGTATGGGACGGCGTGCGTTCGCCCGATCAGGCGTTCCCGCTGCTCATCACGACGTACCTGTCGCCGGTTGTCGCGGCGTTCGTACTCACCGGCATCGCAAGCGCCGCGATGTCGACGACCGACAGCCTGTTGCTCATGTCCGGCAGCGCAATCGCGCACGACATCCTGCGCAAGTGCATCCACGAACCCCGTGGCATCGTACGCGACGAGCGGTATTATCTGACCGTCTCGCGCTGGTCGATCGTGGTCATCGGCGCTATCGCTTTCGTATGCGCGATTCCCGATCTCGCCCTGCTCCTGCGGATCGTCTCGTTCGCGGTTGCGATTCTCGGGGCATGCTTTTTCTTCCCGCTCGTTGTTGGCATGAACTGCCGCGCGGTCAGCCGCGAAGCCGCCATCGCCTCGTCCGTCAGCGGCGTTATCGTCACGGTGGGATGGATGATCGCGACGTTGATGGCCGCACCCTGGGCGCTGGCGGTACACCCCGGCTTGCCCGGTCTGGCGACGTCCGGCTGTGTCATGCTGGCCGTCTCGCTCGTTACCGCGCCGGTGCCGGCGAGCGCCCTCGCGCGCTTTTTCCCCGCGCGACCGGCATGATATTCGGCCTGCCCGCGCTGAGTTTCGTCGCCCTGTTCGGTGCGCCGGCGCTCGTGATCGCCGTGATGATTTACGCCTGTTGGCGCATTGCGCGCAAGGAGGACTGATCACGGCGGGTGCATGCGCCGCCAGGGTGGCGCCGTAAGCCGCCGCCGCCCGTCTTTCGACTTCCGCGTCCCGGGTTCGTCGAGCGCTTCGCGATCCCACAACTGACACGTCACCTGCTTGTGCTTCTGATCGAGGCCTTCGCAATAGTTCGTGTACTCGCACAGTCGCACTTCGCCGCCCCGGCCGGAACGCACCTTGAGAAACCAGTCCGGATCGGCGAGCGCCTGACGCGCGAACGCAATGACGTCGGCCTGCTCCGCGGCGAGGATCGCTTCGGCTTGTTCGAACGCGTGAATCCCGCCGGCGACGACAACCGGGGTGGCGCAGCCCGCCGCCCGGACCGCGGCGCGGATCTGCGCCGCGGGTTCCACGTTGCGTCCGAACGGACCGCGCGCGTCGGACAGGTATTGCGGCATGCATTCGTAACCGCTCGGCCCGGTGTACGGATAGGCCGCCTCGCCGATTCGCGGCTGTTTCGCATCCTCGAACTTGCCGCCGCGCGACAGCGAGAGAAAATCCATCCCGGCGCGGGCGAATTCGACCGCGAACCACCCGGCGTCGTCCACGCTGCTGCCGCCATCGAGGCAGTCTTCGGACAGAAAGCGGCAACCCACCGCGAAACCGGGGCTTACCGCGGCGCGCACCCGGGCGTACACCTCGAGCGGCAACCGCACCCGGTTCTCGCGCGCGCCGCCGTAAGCATCGTCACGCGTGTTCAGCGCGGACAGGAATGAGGCCATCGTATAGGCGTGCGCGTAATGCAGTTCCACGCCGTCGAACCCTGCCTGTTCCGCGCGCGCGGCGGCGGCGGCGAATATTTCCGGCAATACGCGGGGTAATTCGCGAATGTGCGCGTGCTGCGTATCCGTCACCCGCTCGCGCGCGCCGCGACGCAATGCGTCGAGCTCGCGCGCATCGAGCACGGCGGCCTGCTCGTCCGCGGTCAATTGCAGGAGCCGATCGCGCACCAACTGTTCGTCAGCGTCCGGCAGCTGCAGTCGCTCACGATGTCGCTCCGTCACCTCGAGGAAGCGCTGAAAGTACTTTTCCGGCTCTGGCCGCCGGCGGATCGAGAGAAAATCGATCAGCTGGATGAACACGCGGGTGTGGCCGTCGCTTGCTTCGCGCACGGCGGCGACGAGGCGTTTGAGGCCGTCGATGAAACGGTCGTCGCCGATCCTGAGCAGGGGGCCGGAGGGGATGTCACGCACGCCGGTGGCTTCCACCACGATAGCGCCCGGCCGACCGAGCGCGAACCGCCGGTACCAGTCGATGACATCGTCGCTCGCAAAACCCTCGTCCGTGGCCCGCCACGGCACCATCGCGGGCACCCAGGTGCGTTGTTCGAGCCGCAGCGCCGCGAATTCCAGCGGCTGAAACAGCCGTGCGGCCGCGGCCGTCGCCGCATCGGGCCAGACGCCGCCGGCGGCGGTGTAGCGAATTCTTTCGGCCGGTTTCCACATGGTTTGGCATGCCTCAACGATGGCTGACGGCGACAATCAGGCGCGCACCCGACGACGGGATCGCACCGCGAACGCGAATGTCGCGCAGCATGGAGTAAGCTCGTCACGTGCACGGGCGGCGCGCTTGAAGAACTATAATTTTAAGTTAAAATATTTACAACTTAAAATATTTCTCCGGCGCCGACGTCACATCGGCAACGAGCAGCGCGGTAATCGAGCATGAAGGTATCTGTGATCGGCGGTGGACCCGGCGGACTGTATTTCGCGATTCTCGCGAAAAAGCACTGGCCCGACTGGCATATCGACGTCTACGAGCGCAACCGGCAGGACGACACGTTCGGATTCGGCGTGGTGTTCTCCGATCAGACGCTCGGCTTTCTCGATGAATACGACAACCCTTCCTATGAATCCATTCGCCGCAGTTTCGCCTACTGGGACGACGTTGACGTGCATTACCAGGGCCGCGTCCTGCGCTGTGGCGGCAATGGTTTCTGCGGCACCTCGCGCCTGCGCTTGCTGCAATTGCTCGGCGCACGCGCGGCAGAGCTTGGCGTTGCGCTCCACTTCGAACACGAAGTACACGATGTTACGGAATTCGCCGACAGCGATTTGATTATCGCCGCCGACGGCATCGCGAGCGCTGTCCGCGACAAGTATGCGGCGGATTTCGGCACCGATATCCAGGTCCGGCGCAATTATTTCTGCTGGCTCGGGTCGACCCGTCCGCTCGATGCATTCAAGTACTTTTTCCGCGAAACCGGGCACGGCATCATCGTCATGCACGCCTACCAGTACGAGCAGGGTGGCAGTACCTGGGTATGCGAAATGCAGCCGCAGACGTGGAACGGGTTCGGTTTCGGCGAGTTGACCGAGCAACAGTGTGCAAAGATCCTCGCGGGAATCTTCGCCGAGGAGCTCGACGGCCATTCCCTGATCACGAACCGCTCGCTATGGCGCCAGTTTCCCGAAGTGCGCAACAAGACCTGGGTCAAGGACAACATCGTGCTGCTCGGCGATTCCCAGCACACGGCGCATTTTTCAATTGGCTCCGGCACAAAGCTCGCGATGGAAAGTGCGATTGCGCTGTTCGAGTCGATCAAGTCGCACCGTCACCTCGCCTCGGCATTGATGGCGTTCGACGAAAAGCGTCGTCCCGCGGTGGAAATCACCCAGCATGCCGCCGACGTCTCGCTCGCGTGGTTCGAAACCATGGACGAACACTGGAACGTGGAGCCGGAAAAATTCGCCTTCCAGGTTATGTCGCGATCGAAGCAGATCACTTATGAGAATCTGCGGCTGCGCGATGCGAAATTTGTCGCCAGCGTCGAACGCGGCTTCATCGCCGCGCAGCGCGCCGCCGGCTACGCCGTTGAGGACGACACCCCGCCGATGTTCGCGCCGTTCCGTCTGCGTGAACTCGAACTCGCTAACCGGGTTGTGATGTCCCCGATGGCGCAATACTCCGCCGTCGACGGCATGCCCACCGACTGGCATCTCGTGCACTACGGCAGCCGCGGCATCGGCGGCGCCGGACTCATCTACACCGAGATGACATGCCCGGCGCCGGATGCGCGGATCACCCCGGGGTGCACCGGGCTGTGGAACCCGGCGCAACGCGACCAATGGCGGCGGATCACGCAGTTCGTGCATGCGAACGGCATCGCGAAAATCTGTCTGCAGCTTGGCCATGCCGGGCGCAAGGGCTCCACCCGACGGGCCTGGGACGGCATGGATCTGCCGCTCGAGAAAGACAATTGGCCGCTCGTGTCAGCTTCGCCAATCCGCTATCGCGCCGAGAGCGCAGTGCCGGCCGAACTCGACCGCGCGGGGATGGAACGAATTACCGCCGAGTTCGTCCAGTCCGCCCGTTACGCCGACGAAGCGGGATTCGACATGCTTGAACTGCACGCGGCGCACGGTTACCTGCTCGCAAGCTTCATCTCGCCACTGACGAACATCCGCGATGACGAATATGGCGGCTCGATCAGAAACCGCATGCGCTTCCCGCTCGAAGTGTTGCGGGCGCTGCGCGAGGTTTTCCCCGCGCACAAACCGATCTCCGTGCGGGTATCGGCGAGTGACTGGTCCGCCGGTGGCATTACGGACGACGAACTTGTCGAGGCCGCGCGCATGCTGAAACGCGCAGGCGCTGATGTGATCAATGTGTCGACCGGGCAAACGGTCAGTTACGAACAGCCCGTGTATGGCCGCATGTTCCAGGTATCGTTCGCCGACCGGGTAAAACACCGGGTGGGGATCCCCGTGATTGTCGCCGGCAATATTACGAACGCTGATCAGGTGAATACGATCGTGTTGTCGGGGCGCGCGGATCTCGTCGCGCTTGCGCGACCGCACCTGACGAATGCGAATTTCACGCTCGAAGCCGCGGCGCGATATGGCTATCGCGAACAGTACTGGCCGGAGCCCTACCAGTCCGGCAAGTTCCAGGCCTACCTGATTGGTGAGCGCGAGGCGGAAGAAGAACGCGATATGCAACTCGCACTGAAACCGCCGAGCCACGAAATCAAGGAAGGCACTGACTAAATACGGTCTCCAGACTATGCAACACCGGGCTCGATGGAGCCGGTACCGCTCCCGCGATTCGAGGAGAAGGAACAAGCATGGGGCGTAGCGTGTGAACCCGGCCCCGCAGCCGGTGTCTCTCGAGTTTGCGTACGCGGATTCGGATTCGACGCGGGTCGCATGTGATCGCAATCGTGCGTTGAAGATCCGGTGCGCCGATACCGGACGCGTGAAAACGGCGCCCGGCTTGTATACTCATTTGTCCACGCTCTGAACGTTAACAGTAGAGGTTCCCGATGGCCGCCCAGACATTGCTCGACCTGATCACCGGACTCAGCGCCGGCTCCATCCGTATCGTCGATCTGACCCAGCCCCTGCACGAGAAAACGCCGCTGCTGCAACTGCCGCCGGAGTTTGGCCGCAGCTGGCCGTTCAAGCTCGAGAAAATCTCCGAGTACGATGATCTCGGACCCGCGTGGTACTGGAACAATTTCTCCTGCGGCGAACATACCGGCACGCACTTTGACGCGCCGATCCACTGGGTTACCGGCAAGGACCACTCGAACAACGCTACCGACACGATTCCGAACGACGCGTTTATCGGCGCCGCATGCGTGATTGACGCCGCGGCCGAGTGTCGCGCGAACCCGGATTTCCTCGTCGACGCCGCCTACCTGAAACAATGGGAAGCGCAACACGGCACGATCCCGGAGAACGCCTGGGTGCTGTTCCGCACCGACTGGTCGAAGAAATATGACAGCGACGAATACCTCAATATGAAAGAGGACGGTGCTCACACGCCGGGCTGGGCCCCGGATGCGATCCGTTATCTGGCCGAGGAACGCAATGTGAAAGGCGCGGGGGTGGAAACCGTCGGGACGGATGCGGGACAGGCTTTCGGACTCGATCCGCAGCTGCCGTGCCACAACCTGATGCACGGCTCGAACAAGTACGGGCTCGCCGCGTTGTGCAACCTCGACCAACTGCCGCCAACCGGGGCTATCGTGATCGCGGCGCCGCTGAAAATACAGAACGGATCCGGCAGCCCGTGCCGCGCCTTCGCGCTCGTCCCGTCCTGATCACCGCACCGGTACCGGAGTAGGCACGTATGGCAGAACGTTCGTTTGCCGAAGAGGTGAAAAAACTTCGCCTCGGCGAGGGGGAAGTCTTTCATGGCGAGGGCATACTCGCGGTAACGAAAGCGCTGCTGCAGTCCGGCGTTGCCTATGTCGGCGGCTACCAGGGCGCGCCGATTTCACACCTGATGGACGTACTCGGCGACGCCCAGCAGCAGGGCATCCTGAAAGAACTCGACGTTCATTTCGAATCGAGCGCTTCGGAAGCCGCCGCCGCGGCGATGCTCGCCGCCTCCGTGAACTACCCGCTGCGCGGCGCGGTAGCGTGGAAATCGACCGTCGGCACGAACGTCGCTTCGGATGCGCTCGCGAACCTTGCCTCCGGCGGTGTCACCGGCGGCGCCATGGTCATCGTCGGCGAGGATTACGGCGAGGGATCGTCGATCATGCAGGAACGCACGCATGCGTTCGCGATGAAGTCGCAAATCTGGTTGCTCGACCCGCGGCCAAACCTCGAAAGCATCGTCGCCATGGTGGAACACGGCTTCGCGCTGTCGGAGGAAAGTCACACCCCGGTGATGCTGGAGCTGCGGATCCGCGCATGCCATTTGCACGGTCGCTTCGTCGCCCGCGACAACCGCCGCCCGCAACCCGCATTACGCACGGCAATGGAGCACCCCGTGCGCGATACGAGTCGCATCGTGCTGCCGCCGGCGAGCTTCACGCACGAACATGAAAAGATCAACGAACGCTGGCCCGCCGCTGTCGCGTATATCAAGCGCCATCAGTTGAATGAAACGTTCGCCGGCGACGTCGGTAATATCGGCCTCATCATGCAGGGCGGCATGTACAACTCCGTGTACCGCGCACTCGAGATCCTCGGCCTTGCCGACAGTTACGGTAACGGACGCCTGCCGGCCTATGTCATGAACGTCACCTATCCGCTGATCGACGATGAACTCGTCGCATTCTGCGCCGACAAGCAGGCCGTTTTACTCGTCGAGGAAGGCCAGCCCGAGTACATCGAGCAGGCATTGAACACGATCCTGCGCCACGCCGACGTACAAACGCGTGTACATGGCAAGGATGTATTGCCCCGCGCCGGTGAACTCACGGGACAAGTCCTGCTCGACGGCATCAGCGCGTTCCTGCAGCAACACATGCCGGAGCTGCTGCCGGCCGACACCACGGCGCGCGACACCGCGCTTGCCGCCGGCAAAACCGCGGGCGCCGCGCTCGCGAATGTCGTCCCGCCGCGCCCGCCGGGCTTTTGCACGGGCTGTCCGGAACGTCCCGTGTTCACGGCAATGAAACTGATCCAGCGTGAACTCGGCGATTTCCATGTTTCCTGCGACATCGGCTGTCATCTGTTCTCGATCCTGCCGCCGTTCAATATCGGCAATACGACAATGGGATACGGGCTCGGTGCGTCCGGTGGCGCGGCGTTCAACGTCGCCTCCGACAAGCGCACGATCAGCGTCATGGGCGACGGCGGTTTCTGGCACAACGGGCTCACGAGCGGGATCGGCAATGCCGTGTTCAACGAAAACGACAACGTCATCGTGATCGTCGACAACGGCTACTCCGCCGCGACCGGGGGCCAGGACATCCTCTCCTCGCTCGCCGAAAATCCCGCGCGCAGCACGAAGAACCCGATCGCGAAAGCAGTCAAGGGCGTCGGTGCGAAATGGGTGAAGACCGTCCACACCTACGACCTCGCGAAAATGACCCGCACCCTGCGCACCGCGCTGACGACCCCGGCGAAAGGGCCGAAGGTGATCATTGCGCGCTCCGAATGCATGCTGAACCGGCAACGGCGGGAAAAACCGCTGTTCAACCAGCGACGCAACAGCGGCGAGCGCGTCGTGCGCGAACGCTTCGGCGTTGATCCCGACACGTGCACCGGAGATCACTCCTGCATCCGTCTCTCGGGTTGTCCGTCGCTTACCATCCGGGACAACCCGGATCCGCTGCGCAGCGACCCGGTTGCCTACGTCGACAATTCCTGTGTCGGCTGCGGCGTGTGCGGAGAGATTGCCCACGCCGCCGTGCTGTGTCCGTCGTTTTATCGCGCCGACATCGTCTATAACCCGACCCCCACCGACCGCTGGCTCGAACGCCTGCGGCAGCGGGTGATCGGCTACCTGCAGGAGCGGCGCGAACGCCAACTTGCGCGCCTCACGTTCTGACCATGGGCGCGGCAGCAGAATCACGCGATCGGATCACGCTCGCGATCGCGGCGATGGGTGGTCAGGGCGGCGGCGTACTCGCGGACTGGATCGTCACCATCGCCGAACAATCCGGCTACTTTGTGCAGACAACGTCGGTGCCGGGGGTGGCACAGCGCACCGGCGCGACGATCTACTACCTCGAACTGTTTCCCGAAACACCGGACAAGCCCCTGCCGATCCTCGGGCTCATGCCAATCCCGGGTGATGTTGATATTGTTGTTGCCGCGGAACTCGCCGAAGCAGGCCGTGCCGTACAACGCGGCATCGTCACCCCCGACCGTACCACCCTGATCGCCTCGACACATCGCGCTTATGCCTATGCGGAGAAAAGTGCACTCGGTGACGGCCGTATATCCACGGACGATACGGCCGCGGCGATCCGGGATGCGGCAAGGACCCTGATCAGTTTCGATATGCAGGCGCTCGCGGAAGCGCACGGCACGGTGATCAGCGCCACCCTGTTCGGCGCGCTCGCCGGCAGCGGCGCGCTGCCGTTTCCACGCGCCGCGTTCGAAGCCGCGATCACCGGTACCGGCAAAGCCGTGGCCGCGAACCTTGCGGCGTTCGCCGCCGCGTACGAATATGCCGCGCAACCCGACGCCGCAGCCGTCACCACACCCGCCACCGACGCCGAGCCAGCAAGCGATCGCAGCGTGGCGCCGGCAATCGCCCGGCTCGTGAGCCGCATCGACGACACGCTGCCGGCGGGCATTGCCGACACCGTCAGGCACGGCCTGCGCCGCACGCTCGACTACCAGGACGCGGACTATGGTGCGCAGTATCTCGATCGCCTCGCGCACTTCTCGCGCCACGTACATGACGTGGCACCGGATCGCGATCACGATGCACTGCTGAACGCCTTCGCCCGTCATCTCGCGCTGTGGATGACGTATGAGGACACGATTCGCGTCGCGGATCTGAAAATACGTCGCCAGCGTTTCGAACGTTGCCGTGACGAAGTCCGCGCCGGCGATAATGAGATCGTGCAGCTGACGGAATTCATGCACCCGCGCATCGAGGAAGTCGCCGACACCTTGCCGGCGCCGCTCGGCCGCTGGCTGCTGGGCAGCAAATGGACGACGACGCTGCTCACGCGCACGCTCTTGCGTGAGCGGAAAATTCATACCTCGAAAATCGGCGGATTCTGTCTTCTATACGTGCTGTCAGCGCTACGGCGGTTTCGCCATTCAACGTTGCGCTTTGTCACGGAACAGCAACGCATCGAAACCTGGCTGAGCCGTCTCGAAACACTGGCCGCGACGAATTACCCGGCCGCGGTCGAAGTCGTGTTGTGCCAGAACCTGATCAAGGGTTACGGCGACACGCACGCGCGCGGTCTCGCGAACTTCAACCGGATCATGGAGACGATCGATCGCACCGCACCGGGGCAGGTCGATGCGGATACCGTACGCGCGCTCAGAAACGCCGCGTTGGCGGACGAGCACGGCTCCGAGCTCGAAGCGGCGCTTGCTCGCGTTGCCTGAGCGTCAGCAGGCGCGCGCTAGCGTTCGCTGTGTGCAAGATGCAGCGCGGAGTAGCGATCGGCCGCCAGGGTAAAGCAAAACACGGTGCCGCCTTCCGGCGCCGGCTCAAACCAGATCCGGCCGCCATGACGCTCGGCGATACGCTTGCACACGGACAAGCCAATTCCGGTACCGGGATAGTCCACGCGGCTGTGCAGTCGCTGGAAGATTTCGAACACGCGATCCGACTGTTCGATATCGATGCCGATACCGTTATCGCGCACGCAGAACACCGTTTCACCGGCGCGGGTTTCCGTATAAACCGCGATGCGCGGAGGCTCGCTGCCCTGGTATTTGATCGCATTCCCGATGAGGTTTTGCAGCAAGCGATGGAGTTGTCCCGCATCACCCCGAACCACCGGCAGATCGCCGCATTCTATGCGTGCACCGGAGTCGTCGACCGCGAGCTGCAAAGTCTGCATTACCCGCGCCATAAGTGCGGCAACGTCCACGGCGCTCTCGTCGATGTTCTGGCGACCGAGCCGTGAGTAGGACAACAGGTCGCGGATCAGTTGCTGCATCCGTTGCGCACCGTCGAACGCGAACTGGATGTATTCGCGCGCGGTCTCGTCGAGTTGATCGCCGTACTTCTTCTGCAACAGCTGGGTGAAACTCGCGACCATCCGCAGCGGTTCCTGCAGGTCATGAGACGCGACGTAGGCGAAGCGCTCGAGTTCGATATTCGAACGTTTCAGTGCCTCGTTTGTTTCGAGGATCATCGCTTCCGCCGCTTTCTGCTCGCTGATATCGAGAATGATGCCGGCAACCTTTGAAGGCTTGCCGTTCGCGTCGAACTCCGTGATGTTGCCGCGCGACAGTATCCACACCCAGTGGCCGTCCTTATGGCGCATGCGACAATCGCGAAGATAGTGCAGGGACACACGCGTGAGGTTTTCGTCGAGTGCGGCGAGCGTCTCCTCGATATCATCCGGATGCGCGAACCGTTGCCAGGTGTCGAACGTTACCGGTTCCAGTTCCTCGAGCGTGTAGCCGATGATCGCCGCCCAGCGCTCGTTGATCCGGACCTCGCCGGTGGCGACGTTCCACTCCCAGGTGCCGACCGCGGTCGCCTCGATCACGTTGCGCAGATGTTCTTCCTGGCGGCGTGTTTCCGCCTGCAACGCCACCATGTTCGTAATGTCGACGGAGTACGAGACGAGACGGCCTGACTCGCCAGGCGTTTCCAGTCGCGATATATAGGTTTGCAGCCAGATTACATCACCGGATTTTGTCACCGCGCGATACGGATCGGGCGTGCACTGCGAACCGGGTTGGCGTGGCATTTCACTGACTTGCGCGGACACCCGTTCAACATCGTCCGGATGAACGAAATCGACGAGACGCACCGCGCCGCTCGCGAACGCGCTGGCGTCATAACCGGTGATCGAATTCGCGTTCGGTGAGGCATACTCAATCGGCCAGCCCGGGCCATCATGCCAGCGCATGACCAGGGTGGGCCCGGAGACGAATATCCGCCGTTCTTCCTCGAGTGCGCGTTGAGCTTTCACTTCGGCCGTGCGATCGACGGCAATCGCAAGTATGGACGCAACTCCGCCGTCCTCGCGACGCAGCAAAGAGTTGTACCAGGCAACGTGGATCGTATCGCCGGCTTTTGTCAGGTTACGGTGAAACAGTGTGTAGGCCGTGACCCCCTGATTGCTCAGTTGCCCGAACGCCTCGATGACAAGATTGATATCGTCCGGGTGAATCATGCCAATTTCTTCAGGCGTCCGGCCCATCGCCTCAGTGGCGGTCCAGCCGAACAGTTCCGCGCATTTCGGTGACCACGTCACCACGCGGAATTCGCGATCGACCTCGACAACCCCCGCCGCGGCATTGTCGATGTGATAAGACAATTGCTGCAGCGCGAGCGCGGCCTCGCGCTCGCTTGCCTCGCGCTGAATCGCGTGCCCCGTTTGTACCCCGACGAACGCGAGTAGTTCGAGCGTTCGATCGGTAAACCGGATCGGTGCGCCGGCATAGAATTCGAAGATCGCTACGATCCGGCCGTCGAGTTCAACCGGGAACGCCCCCGCGCCGTTGAAGCCAAACGTGCGCAGTTCCTCATCAATTGCGTAATCGTCGCAGGGCGCCGCGAGCGCCCAGGCACGTCCGGCGATGCCGACATCGCGATCGCCGCGGCGCCGGGCAAACGCGTCCTCGAGTGCTGCGCGCCGCGGATCCGCTGCCGGCGTGACGACGATCCCGGATGAAACGAGACACTCATCGCGCGCGTCAGGCAATGACACATGACCGTATGGCCATTCCAGGTATTGGCACACGAGCTGCAGACACGCGGACATCGCCATCTGCAAATTCGCCGCTTCGTTCACCGCCACCGCAACCCGTTGCAACAAGCCGATTGTGCGGGCCTGAGCCAGCAACTCCTGTTCGTTGCGCTTGCTTTCCGTGATGTCGATGGAGATTGAACCGCAGCCCGCTATCGCACCGCCGGTATCAAGCACCGGGAAGCGCGTCACCCACATCGTCGAATCACCGGACGCGCCGTTGGCGATCTCCCGGTCGACGATCACGCCCTCCTCGATGACCTGCTTCTCGTCCTCCGGCGTCCCGGCGATAGCGATGCGCTCGACACCCAGCTCCGCCAGCGTACGGCCGCGGAACGCGTCGCGATCACGGCCGACGGCTTTCGCGAAGTTCTCGTTGACGAGCGTGTAGCGCCCGTCGCGATCCTGCACCGCGATATTCGCCGGCACGTGCTCGACGAAGGATTCCAGCATCAACTGCAGTGCGCGATTGTTTTCGAGTGCACGGTGTTCGGCGTCGACATCGACCGCCTGCGTGGCCCAGTACACAAGTTCGTCGCCTTCGAAAACACCGCTGACGTGCACGCGCACCCAGAAAAGCCTGCCGCTGCGATGGATGTAGCGTTTCTCGAGGCTGAAGCGCCGAATCTCGCCGGCCTTGAGGCGCTCGAGTTCGTATTCATCCCGGGCGCGATCGTCGGCACTGGTGACATCCGCAAAACCCATGTTCATCAGCTCGTCCACCGTGTAGCCGAGCATCGCCGCGTAGGCCTCGTTCACGCGTAACCAGCGACCATTGAGATCCGACAGCGACATGCCAACGCCGGCCTGATCGACGAGGACGGCGTTCGCCTGCGCGTGGTCAGCGATAATCGAATCGGCCGCGCCGGGATTCGGCCGCGGCAACAGCGACACGACGAGACGGCGCTCGCCAGCGTGCCAGTAATCACCGCAGGACATCGTCACGGCGCGCGGTGCGCCAGCGTGGGTTGCGAGCACGAGATCGGTCCCGGCTGCCGCGGTTGCTTCGCCGGCGTCCATCAGCAGATGTTCAATCCGGGCGCGGGTGTGTGCGGAGGCGGTACTCGGCAGCCATTCGTGCCAGTGACTGCCTTCAAGTTCCTTGCGCGATCGCGCGAACAGGCGCACGGCGGCCGGGTTCGCGGACAGCACGATGCCGTCGCTCGACAGCGTTAGCAACGCACCGGGCGACGCCGCCAGGATAGCGGCCCGCTCATCGAGTATCGGGACAACAACGGCCATGGTCTCAGGCGCGGTCGGGGTGCCGCTGCGGTGGCGCGGAATTTGGCGAGGGCATCATGACTTGGATAGCGGCCCGCCGGCGGATATTTTTAGGCGGCCGGGCGAGGTTCGCGAATCCCGCGCGGAGCGCGTGCCGGGCAGCGTTGCAGCGGCCCGGCAAAACCGCGGACAGCGTGGCTCAGAGGTCGAATGCGGCCGCGAATTCGGTCGGTTTCAGCTTTTCGAATTCATCGAAATTCGTCAGTGCAGTGCGCATATCAGGCGGAATTTTCGCCGCTTTCAGCGTGCCGTCTTCATTGATGTGCGCATACACCCGGGTACCCAGACCCTCGCAGACCGGGGCGCCGGTTTGCGCATTCACGCAACGCGTCTTCCAGTGCAAGGTACTGTCACCCATTTTCTGCAACTTGATAATGCTGAGCACACGTTCGCCATACGCGGCGGGGCCGATGAAACGGAAATGCACTTCGCCCATGACGAAGGTCGTGCGGTCGTTCGCGATCATGACGTCGATAGGGTAACCGAGTCGACGGAACAGCTCGTGTTCGGTGTCGTTGAACCAGGACAGCATACGCGGGTAGTAGACCAGCCCGAACGGATCGGATTCGCCCCAGTTCACCGTCAGTTCGCGCCAGTACATCATCATTGCGTAAGCATTCGAAATCTATTCAGGAATTACCGCGGTCGCTTCGATTTCGACTTTCGCGCGATCTTCGACGAGCGCGACGACCTGCACGAGCGCCATAACGGGAAAATGGTAACCCATCACTTCGCGGTAGGCCTTGCCGACCGCTTTCGCGCTCGCGAGATACTCGGCCTTGCTCGTGACATACCACGTGAGCCGTACGATGTGTTCCGGCCCGGCGCCGGCTTCCGCGAGTACCGCGATGATGTTCTTCAATGCCTGGTGCGTTTGCGCGGCGAAATCATCGCTCGTGAATTCTTCCTGCTCGTTCCAGCCAATCATGCCGCCGACGAATATCTGGTGGCCGCGGGCGGCGATCCCGTTCGCGTAACCTTTCGGTTGCGGCCACCCGGGCGGTTGCAGCACTTGTAGCGGTGAGGTTCGGGTACGGCTCGATGCGGCCATGTGTTCAGGGCTCCCTGGCTGGCGGGCGGGACCGGCTCGACGGACAGGCCATCGGCGACGAGACCCCGGGTGGTGTAAAAAAAGTATTTTAACTTGAATTGTTTCAAGATTAAAATTTTTCATCTACTATCAAATTCGCAATCCTTC
Organism: Gammaproteobacteria bacterium; assembly: GCA_965216305.1. Lineage (GTDB taxonomy): Bacteria > Pseudomonadota > Gammaproteobacteria > UBA11873. The sequence goes on from OZ244144.1 coordinate 4,880,800, forward strand.
GGAGTTCCCCTGCCATGACTGTTGCCGCTGATGTAAGCCCGCACCTCGTCGCCGACAAGCACGTCGTCGTCACCGGTGGCGCGCGCGGGATAGGACGCGCGATCGCGACCCTGCTGCATCAACACGGTGCCCGGATCACGCTGATGGGACGCAATGAATCCGCTCTCGCGGCCACCGCGCAAACGCTGCCAGGAACGCGCTGGCTGGGCGTGGACGTGACGGATTCGCAATCCGTGCGCAGCGCATTCGAAGCGGCGAAATCCTCATGGGGCGCGGTCGAGATACTCATCAACAATGCCGGGGCCGCGGCCAGCGCGCCGTATACAAAAACGGATCGTGGACTCTGGGACAGCATGCTCGCGGTGAATCTCACCGGCATGTTCGAATGTCAGCAGGCCGTACTGCACGACATGCGCGCGGCAAAGTTCGGACGCATCGTCAATATCGTCAGCACCGCCGGACTGATCGGTTACGCCTACGTCGCGGCCTACTGTGCGGCGAAGCACGGCGCGATCGGTCTTACCCGGGCGCTCGCGCTGGAAACCGCGCGCGAAGGCATCACGGTGAACGCGGTGTGCCCCGGTTTCACGGCAACCGATCTGCTCGAGGATTCGCTCCAGAACATCATGGACACAACCGGACGCTCGCGCGCGGAGGCGGAAAAGTCCCTGCAGGCCGTGAACCCGCAGCGTCGCTTCATTCAGCCCGAAGAAGTGGCCACCACCGTCGCCTGGCTGTGCTCCGCCGGCGCCGGCAGCATTACCGGGCAGTCGATCGCGGTGGCCGGGGGAGAGGTGATGTGAACGCGACGAATGCGGAGGCGAAAGCCGCGGGAACCCGTGGCAAACAGTCGCTGCGTCTGTGGTTGCGCCTGCTCGCCTGCGAAAATCTTATCGAGCAAACAGTCCGTGCACGACTGCGTATCGCGTTCGACATAACGCTGCCGCAGTTCGATGTGTTATCCGAACTCGAGCACGCGGGCAGCGCGCTGACGATGTCGCAGCTGTCGCAGAAACTGATGGTTTCCAACGGCAACGTAACCGGCGTCGTCGATCGTCTCGAACGCGATGGCCTCGTCCGCCGCCAGGCATCCGCGACGGATCGCCGCGTGCAGTACATCGAACTCACGGAACAGGGGATTTCCCTGTTTCGTGATATTGCGAGCGAGCACGAACACTGGATCGAAAACCTGCTCGGCGACCTGAGCCCGAACGAGATCAAGACGCTGATCGCGGGACTCGGCAAAGCCAAGGACTCGATCGCCGCACGACTCGATGCGAACTGATCCGGCTTCCAGCCGTCGATCCAACCACGGAGACTACAACCATGAACCTGTCCGACCTCAAGCCGGCGCATTTCCGCTGGGATTGCACTGATGGCGTCGCCACGATCACGCTGAACCGACCGGAGCGCAAAAACCCGCTCACGTTTCAGTCCTACGCGGAGTTGCGCGACACGTTTCGTGATCTCGGTTACGCCGACGATGTCCACGCAGTCGTGATCACGGGTGCTGCAGGCAATTTTTCGTCCGGCGGTGACGTCCACGACATCATCGGACCGTTGACGAAAATGGATATGAAAGGCCTGATGGAATTCACCCGCATGACCGGCGATGTGGTCAAGGCCATGCGCGCCTGCCCGCAGCCGATCATCGCCGCGATCGATGGCATCTGCGCCGGCGCCGGCGCAATCCTCGCCATGGCGTCCGATATGCGCCTCGGTACGGCGCGCAGCAAGACCGCGTTTCTGTTCTCGCGGGTCGGCCTCGCCGGCTGTGATATGGGCGCATGCGCGATCCTGCCCCGGATCATCGGCCAGGGCCGCGCCGCGGAGCTGTTGTTCAGTGGCCGTTCCATGAGCGCCGAGGAAGGCGAGCGCTGGGGGTTCTTCAATCGCCTCGTCGAGCCGGATGACCTCGTTGCCGAAGCGCAGACGATGGCAGCGCGGCTCGTTGCCGGACCGACGTTCGCGAACGGCATGACGAAGACGATGCTGAACCAGGAATGGAATATGTCTATCGATCAGGCCGTCGAGGCGGAAGCACAGGCCCAGGCGATTTGCATGCAGACGCAGGATTTCCACCGCGCCTACAACGCATTCGTCGCGAAGCAGAGTCCCGTATTCGAGGGTAACTGATGGCCGATCGTTCGTTCCTCGACTGGCCGTTTCTCGACGACCATCATCGCGCGCTCGCACACGAGCTCGAGACGTGGTGCGGCACGAACCTGGCCACGATCGATCACGACGACGTCGATGCCGCGTGTCGCGAACTCGTGGCAAGACTCGCCGCGGGCGGCTGGCTGACTCATGCAACGCTCGCACCCGAGGTGCCGCCCGGCAGCAAGCTCGATGTGCGCGCGCTGTGCCTGATCCGGGAAACGCTCGCACGATACGACGGTCTCGCGGATTTCGCGTTCGCGATGCAGGGGCTCGGGTCCGGCCCGATCGCCCTGTTCGGCTCGGCCGGGCAGCGCGAAATACTCGGCGCCGTGCGTCGCGGCGAGAAGATCGCCGCCTTCGCGCTGTCGGAACCGGACGCGGGCTCCGATGTTGCCGCGCTGTCGACGACGGCGCGACGCGATGGCGATGAATTCGTTCTCGATGGCACAAAGACGTGGATCTCGAACGGTGGTATCGCGGATTTCTATGTCGTGTTTGCGCGCACGGAAGCCGCACCGGGCGCGAAAGGCATTTCTGCGTTCATCGTCCCGGCAACGACGCCCGGCCTCGAGATCGCCGAACGTATCGAGGTGATCGCGCCGCACCCGCTGGCGACGCTCGTGTTCAACGATGCGCGGATTCCGATTGCAAACCTGATCGGCGAACCGGGCGCCGGCTTCAAGGCCGCCATGGCGACGCTCGATATTTTCCGTTCGACAGTGGGCGCCGCGGCGCTGGGCTTCGCCCGTCGCGCGCTCGATGAGGCGCTCGCCTATGCGAGCACGCGAGAGATGTTTGGCGGCACCTTGTCCGATCTCGATCTGACCCGCGCGCACCTTGCGGAAATGGCGCTCGATATCGACGCCGCGGCGCTGCTCATCTACCGCGCGGCGTGGACGAAGGATTGCGTTGCTGATCGCGTAACACGTGAGGCGGCAATGGCGAAGCTGTACGCGACGGAATCGGCGCAGCTCGTGATCGACAAGGCGGTGCAGATGTTCGGCGGCCTTGGGGTGAAGTCCGGCACGAAGGTTGAAACGCTGTATCGCGAGATCCGCGCACTGCGGATCTACGAGGGTGCCTCGGAAGTGCAGAAACTGATAATCGGACGCACGCTGCTGTCGCCGTAACATCGCAGCACCGGCGTGATTAATGCGGGGAACACCGGCTAGCGGCTTGCCGTCACCGTTGCCGTCGCGACGTTCTCCACGATGCGTGAACTCGCGAGATAGGCCTCGAGTTGCAGGTTCTGCGCGAGGATCGGAAACGGAATTCCACGGCGCTCGGCGACAACCCGGGCCACCACCGCGCGATCAATTTTCGCCGTCTCGCGTCCCGCACGCGCAAGCGCCGCGGTGATTACGCGTTGCGCCTCCGCGGCCAGATCGCGTGCGTCCTCGGCGAGCGGCGCATGCACTTCGAGATACAGCTCGCCGTCGCGCCAGCCGGCGAGCGCGGGCTGATTCACAATCGTCACCGGGGTCTGCCGCGGCACCCGTTCGAACAGGGTTTCGATGTTTTCGGGGTACATGCGGATGCAGCCATGACTCACCCGCAAACCGACCCCGGCAGGTTTGTTCGTGCCGTGGATCAGGTAACCCGGCAGCCCGAGCTGCAGCATGTGGCGACCGAGCGGGTTGTCCGGCCCGGGCGGTACAACCCGAGGCAGCGGATCACCGAGTTCCACGTGCTCGGCGCGGATTGATGCCGGCGGATACCACGCCGGGTCGACGACTTTCTGGATCACCTTCGTCGCCCCGAGCGGCGTCGCCCAACCTTCGCGCCCGATCCCGATCGGGTAGCTCGAAACCGTCAGCGGATCATCGGTGCCGTCGCCTTCCCGCGTGCTGTACAGCAGGCGCATGCTCGGCAGATTGATGACGATGCCGTCGCGCGGCGCGTCCGGGATCACGTTCATCGTCGGCAGAAATACGGGAGAACCCGCGCCCGGCAGCCACGGATCGACCGTCGGGTTCGCGTCGCGTAATTCCTGGTAACCGAGATTGTGCTGTCGGGCAAGTTCGGAGAACGTGTTTTCGTGGTGCGCGAACAGCACTTGCGTCGCGCCGAGAACCTCCGCGCCCGGCGCCACCGCGGCGAAGTAGCGCGTACTGAGCGCCGCCAGACGGGGCGCAGCCGGATCGGGGGCCGATGCATCGCGCGGCAGCGAAATGTCCACGCTGGCGGTCGGTTCGTGGCCCGGCAACAGCGAGCAGGCGGTGAGCACGGCGAGGTGCATCACCGCGAGCGTTATGCAGGAAAGTCGCAAGATTCCGGTCACGGTTGCAGTATAGCCGATACGCGGCCCTCGGCCCCGCGTCGCGCAGGGATTCACCCACGCATTCGCCGTCCCGTGCCGGCGCCGGACCGGCGCTCAGCAATTCGCGGTAATTTTTCGCGATTGGACAAACGCACCGGGCCGTCGGCCGATCCGTCGACTAAGCTGATAGGGAACGTTCGCCTCAGTCCGGATTATCCCGGCACCCGGCGCTGCCAGGCGCCGGCGCTCTGTCAACAGGGAGGACAGAACCATGCTGAACGCCACAATCTTCTCGCAACACTTGCTGCGGAGCCCGTTTACAGCTGGTGGCTTGATACTGCTCACCACGTTGATATTGATCCCGGCCAGCGCGCTCGCGGCGACCATCGGCAGTACGTTCGACAGCGGCGACGAAGGCTGGCTCGGGCACGCCTGCATCGGCGCCGGGCTGTGCAGCGCCGGCGATGTCGATTGGGCGGCCGGCTTGTCGCATCTGCCCGACGGCGGCAGCCCGGTTGGTGGTGGCGCACCGGAAGCGGGCAACGGCTATATTGCACTGCTCGACCCGGGCGAGATACCGCCGGCCAGCGGCAACGATTTTGCCGCGCGGCTGGAGCCGAACCCGATTGCTTACGCCGGCGCCTTCGCCTACGGGCGCACGGTGACGTTCGATGCCCTGATCCGGACGAACGGCGGCGGTGGCGCGTTCGACGATCCGGGTTCGATCGTGCCGGGCCTGCTCGTCGCGCCCTTGCTCGCGATCGAGACCGGCGCCGGCACCCTCGTTTACCTGACATCGGATCTGCCCACGATCGATGGCGACTGGAAACATTATGTCGTGCCGCTGCAGGAAAACCCGGCCCACACCCCGCTCGTCGACGGCAACGGCTGGCTCCTGATCACCGACGCGCTTGCGGTGATCGATCCGAACCCGCTCGGCACAGCGGCGTTCCAGGCGACGCTCGCCGGCCAAACGCAAACCACGGTCATCGCGGAATGGCTCAAGGAGGGAGCGGAAGTGGAAACCGGTGGCATTGATAATTTTCAGGTGGTCCCGCTACCGGCGGCCTTGCCATTGCTCGTTGCGGGAGTTTGCGTCCTTGCGCTCACCCGCCGCCGCGACGGTCCGGCCTGACCCCGCCGCAGTCAGACCCCGCGGAACCTGGCGTGCGCGCGCTCGATGCCGGTGGCAGTGCCGCGCTCAGTCTGTGAGCAGACGCAATGCCGGGACGGTCAGGCTCGCATCGACATCGACGAATTCGACCACGACCGCGGCTCCTGCTGCGAGCTGGTCCGCTTCATTGGCAACCAATGGCGCCTGGATCCGGATCCCGTCAGCGAGTTCGGCGGTCACCGTGACATACGGCACTTCACGTTTGAACGCCGGATGAAACGGATGGTGCGTGACGGCCCAGCTGTACACACTGCCGCGGCGGTCGATTTCCTGCCAGTCGTACTCCATCGCGTAACACTCGTCACACATCGGACGCGGATAATGGCGCAGTTTTCCGCACCCGCTGCAGCGCTGTATGAGCAAACGGTGCTCCCGCAGACCCTGCCAGTAGGGTGCATTCGCCGCGGTCGTCAGTGGTCGCGGCTTGTCCGGCAGCGTGTCGTAACTGGTGCTCATCGATGCATAATCGCGATCGAGCCGTCGCCAAGGTCGCCGTAGCCGGTGACGAGCCCCACTTCCGCATCTTCCACCTGACGCCGGCCGGCATCGCCGCGCAACTGGCGCACGAGTTCCACGATGTGGTTCATGCCGGCAATATGCGCTTCGGACAGGAGTCCCCCGTGGGTGTTTACGGGCAGTTCGCCGCCAAGGCTGATACGGCCGTTCTCGACGAACGCACCGCCCTCGCCTTTCGCACAGAAACCCAGGTCTTCGAGCTGACAGATCACGATGTATGTGAAGCAGTCGTAAATCTCGGCGACATCGATATCCGCGTGCGTCACCCCGGCCATCTCGAACGCGACGGGTGCGGCGCGCGCGATGCCGAGCGTGGTCAGGTCCGGTCGCTGTGTGATCGCACTCGGCGAATCCGGATGGCCTTCGGCGACCCCGCCAATGTAAATCGGGCGCTGGCGTAAATCGCCGGCGCGCTCCGCGGCGCTGACCACAACGGCGGCGGCGCCAGCACTTTCGAGGCTACAATCGAACAGACGAAACGGATCGGCAATCATGCGCGAGTTGGCATGATCCTCGCGCGACATCGGTTTGCGCATCATCGCGCGTTCATTCAGCTGCGCGTGGCGCCGGCAGGTCATCGCGACTTCGGCGAATTGTGCCGTGGTGGTGCCGTAGGTTTCCATGTGGCGGCGCGCCATGTGGGCGTAGAACTGCGCCGGCGCGTTCGTGCCCAGCGGCATTTCGAACTCGGCGACGAGACGCATCTGCGGCATTTCGGCGAGGCGATCGGTGATGCGCCCGGACGAGACGCTCGCGCGCCCGATTGGCACGAGCACATGATTCGCGGTGCCGGTGGCAACGGCCATCGCCGCGCTCTGCAGCGCCGCGACGAGGCTCGCGCCACCCATCGGTGTTTGCGCGGAGTAGCGCAGGTTCCTCAGCCCGAAATTCGTAATGAAGTCTTCGGCGATAATGCCGCCGTCGCCATAGGGAATAACGCCGTCGATCGCTTTCGGATCGAGCCCGGCATCGGTAATGGCGTTCAGCGACGCTTCGAGCGTCAGCGCCAGCTGACTCTTGTCGCTCTCGCGTGCGTAGACCGTTTCCCCTATCCCCGTGATCGCGGATTTGTCGCGTAATGTGAACATGCCCTAAGCTTACGCGATTGCGAATTGCCGTTGTAGCCGGCCCGCACAGCTTTCACCGACGAACAAGAGAACCAGCGCAAATGAGCAGCGTCGGGGTACGCACCATACCGTTGCGGCACGAACCGCGGGTCCACCGATGCCAGCGTCACGTTCAGCACGGCGAAGTCGCCGCGACGCCCGCCTGAAGCCCCTATGGAATACATCTGGATCCCGCTGAGCGCGTTCGCCGCGTTGATGCAGGCCGTGCGCACCGCGGCCCAGAAAACTCTCAACCGGCAGCTGTCGACGATGGGCACGACCTACGTGCGCTCTCTCGCCGGCTTGCCGTTTGTAGCCGCATTTCTCGCCGGCCTGTTGTACGTTCGCGGCGCCGGCGTGCCACAGTTCTCGCTCGTATTTCTCGCTTTCACATTCGTCGGCGCGCTGAGCCAGGTATGGGCGACAGCCCTGCTGATCCGCATGTTCACGCTGAAATCGTTTGCCGTCGGCACGATGCTGACAAAGAGCGACATCGTGCTGACGGCAATCATCGGCTCGCTGTTGTTTTCCGAGGAACTATCCGCGCGCGGCTGGCTCGCGCTGCTCGTCGTTTTCGCCGGCGTGCTGCTCATGCTCATTGGCAAACTCGGGGCCCCGGTCGTGCGCGATGCCGTGGCGGAGCCGCTCGTTTCCTGGCCGGTCGTGCGCACCGCGCTCGGCTGCGCGTTCATGTTTACCGTCTCCTATCTCACGTTTCGCGAAGCGACGCTCGTGGTCGGCGACGGGGATTTTCTCTGGCGCGGCACCTGGACGGTCACGATTGCGTTGTTGATACAGACGTTTTTCCTCAGCGTGTGGCTCGCGCGCCGCGAACCGCTCGTGTTTCGCGCCATCTGGCCGCACCGGCGGATCATCTTGTTCATCGGCGCGACGAGCGCGCTCGGTTCGATCGGCTGGTTTACCGCGTTCGCGCTCGAGAACGCGTCGTATGTCCGCGCGGTGGGGCAGATTGAAGCCGTGTTCACGCTGATCATTTCTTGGGCATATTTTCACGAGAAGATTTCCGCGATCGAACTGCTCGGTATGACTGCGATGGTCGCGGGGGTGTTAATGTTCCGGGTCATTTCCTGACCGTGGACCTTGAGTGTCCGGACACGAGGTAACAGACGACATGACGGCCCTGCGCATCGGCGTGTGCTACGACTTCCGCAATCCACCGGACTCCGGTGCAGACGACCGCACGCTGTATGCGGAAATCCTCGAACAGGTGCAATTGCTCGATCAACTCGGCGCCGACCTCGTGTGGTTCACGGAGCATCATTTCATCGACGACGGCTACCTGCCGAGCTGGGTACCGGTGGCCGGTGCGATGGCGGCGCTGACGAGCCGCGTGCGCTTCGGGACGGACATCTGCCTGTTGCCGTTCAATCATCCGCTCAGACTCGCCGAAGATCTCGCAGTGCTCGACAATCTCTCCGGCGGACGCATCGAACTCGGGGTAGGCATGGGCTATGCGCCGCATGAATTCCGCGGCTTCGGTATACCGGTGGCACGGCGCCGCTCACTCATGGATGAAGGTATCGAGGTACTGCAGCGCTGCTTCTGCGGCGAGCGGTTTTCGTATCACGGCAAGCGTTATCATTTCGACGACGTAAAGATAACGCCAGGCTACGTGCAGCCCGGCGGACCACCGTTATGGATCGCGGCGATGTCCGAAGCGGGCGCGCGCCGCGCGGCGCATTACGGCACGCATTACCTGCCGCAAGGCCTGAAAAGTCGCGCTTACGATCCCTGGGTCGCAGCGCTAGCCGAGCGTGGCCGCAGCCCGCGCGATCACCGGGTGGGCATCATTCGCAGCATCCTTGTGTGCGATGATCCCGAGGCCGACTGGCAAATCGTCCGCGCCGCGGAATCCTACCGCATGCGCCTGTACAAGCAGTTCTTCGCCGCAAGCGGCGAAGGTTTCGGCGAAACCGGTGAAGCGATTCCGCAAACCTGGATCGTTGGCGATCCGGATCATTGCGTGACGGAGATCCTCCGTTTCGTCGAGGCGTACGGCATCACGGACATCGTAACGATGGCGGTGCCGCCGGGTCTGCGCGCCGCGCAGATGACTGCGAGCCTTGAACGCCTGTTCACGGAAGTCGCACCCCGGGTGAAACGCGCCTTGGGCGACGCTTGAGCACGGCGACCGAGCGGCCGGCCGGATGAGCCACACATCACCCCCGGGCGCTGCCTCACCGCACCTGTTCTCAGGGATCGGCGCGACGTTCGGCGCCCAGGCCATCGCCGTGATCATTTTCCTGACGGTGCCGATCATGGCGACCGAGATCGCGCCGGCGTTCGGGGTCGCGTCGAAGGACATCGGCGTGTTCATGTCGATCGTGTTCGCTTCGGCGATGGTTTTCTCGGCGGCGAGCGGCAGTCTGCTCCGGCGCTACGGCGGGATCCGCACGATCCAGATGGGCATGACGTTCTCCGCCTGCAGCCTGCTGTTTGTACTCGCCGGCTCGATGCCCTTGTTGTTGCTTGCCGCCGCGCTCGTCGGGGTTGGCTACGGCTCCAATACGCCGGCAGGGACGCACGTACTCGCGCGCGTAACCCCGCCACGAATGCGTGGCTTCGTGTTCTCGCTGAAGCAAAGCGGCGCCCCGCTCGGCGGCCTCATCGCGGGATTTCTCATTCCCCCGCTCGTTGTCGCGATCGGGTGGCGGGGCGCGCTCGGCGCGACTATCGCCCTCGCGTTGATCGCGGTAACGGCGTTACAGCCGTTGCGTCGCACGCTCGACGACGATCGCGACCCCCGCACCCGGCTCGGCTTCGTGTCGCCGTGGGGCGCGATCCGCGCGGTGCTGAAAAATCCGCCGCTGCGGCGGCTGATCGCGGTCGCATTCTGCCTGACCACGATCCAGGCCATCGTGCTGACGTTTCTGATCATCATTCTCGTCGAGTCCCTCGGCCTCGAGTACACGCTCGCCGGGGCAGTGTTCGCAACATCGCAAGCGGGCGGCGCGGGATTGCGGATCCTGGCCGGCTGGGTTGCGGATCGCGCACTCGGCGCGCGCGGCACGCTGATCGTGCTCGGCTTCGGCAGCACCATCGGACTGTTCGCGCTGACCCTGCTCGATCCGACGACGCCGCTCTACGCGATTATTGCGACGAGCGTGATTGTCGGCACGTTGAGCTTCGGCTGGAACGGCGTATTTCTGGCCGAGGTTGTCAACCTCGCGCCCGCCGCCGAAGTCGGTACGGCCACTGGCGGCGCCCTGTTCTTTCTTTATGGCGGGATCGTCGCCGGCCCGGCAGCGCTGTCACTGATGGTGACCATGTTCGGTGAGTTTGCGTTTCCGCTACGCCTCGTTGCGATCGCGACGCTGCTCGCAAGTACGAACCTGCTATGGCGGGCGCCGCGCCCCGATCGGCTTTAGGCCGCGGCGCGCACGAGCCTGAAATTCCGCCGTTCGAGTCGGTGCACGAACGTGAGTTCGAGCAATGCGGCGCATCCAATGTCGTCACAAAACTGACTCAAGCGTGCACGCGCGGCCGGTACGGCCGCCTCAAAGCGATCGCGCACGCGTTGCGCCTTCCACAGCTCGAACGGGTGGATCGAGCGCATACCTTCTGCCGCGTAGGCCTGGCCGCGACCAATCGTGAAGCGATGTTTGCCAACGTAGCGCGGCAGCGCCCCCTCGGGCCGGTTGCCAAGCCAGGCCTGCAGCAGCGGATTCGCGTCGGCAAGCGTCGCTGCGCAGTCGCGCGCGAGATGGCAGAACACGGCGCGGATCGTCTGCGGAACGTCGTCGGCGCCGTAGCTATCCTGTCCCGCACCCGGTTCGTCGGCGCGCATGCGCGCGATCCACTCACACACGGCCGGCGCGCGCTCACGCACGATTGCACCGGAATGCGGGTCGCGATACAGGTGGGCGTACAACGGCCCCATTAGCGCGCAATCGGCGAGACACGGTGCGTCGCCGAACGCGAAATCATGCGCACAAAAATGCGTTTCCAATAATGCGAGACAATCGAGGAAGTGCGCTTCCACTGCCGCGCGGGTCGCTGCACTCACCCCGAGATGCTCTGGCCAGGTACTGAAACCCGCTGCGATTTTTCTGCCCACGCGACGCTGTTCCGCGGCGCTCGCGGTTGGATCGTTGTTATAGCCCATCATCCGCGTCGCGAATTCGGCATCGTAATACCAGCGATAGTGCAGCGCCGGCAGCTTCAGCCATTCATCGGCAAGCAACTCCATCACACTCGCGGCGAACGCGCGCAGCGGACTTTTGGGCATCAGCGCGGGCTCGGGATGACGCGCTTCCAGCGCCGTAAAGATCTCGGCCGTGTCCTGCAGGGTTTCACCCGCCGGCGTGATCACGACTGGCACCACCGGGTATCCAACCCGGGGCACGATCACGCTGGCAAACGCGTCGCGGTCGCACGGCAATTCGTCGAACGCAATGCCCTTGCGCAATAGCTGGTAGCGGGTCTTCGCCGCGTAATAGGAGCCTTCCACGCCGTACAGCGTGTAAGGTGCGGCAGTCATCACTGCAAACCCTCAACGTCCGGACTGCGCGGCAAATACACACCGCTGCGCAAGCTGTAGCGCAACTGCGCATCGCCGGGGCGCGAGATATGTCCGACGTGGGAGCGACACGCGGTTGGGGTCAGGCCGTTTGCAGTAAAAAATGCAGCGTAATCGCGCAGGCTCGCGCATACAAAGATTGCGTAAACCGGGGTGCGATGGATCACCTCACCAACCTCGAGGATCTCGACCGCCGCCACCGATCCGTCGCGACGATCGACGAACGTGCGTAGTTCATCGAAGATATTACGGCCGGGTATGGGCTGGAACCAGGTCAGCACAATTTCATACGGTTGCCCCGCGAACTGCTCGAAGATTTCCGCGTAGCGGCGCGTGATGGCAAAGCGATCGCCCACTGTCGAGCGCACTTCGAGATTGCTGACGCCGAAAGAATCGGCGTGAATCGCGTGAAAGAAACGCCGCAGCGACTCATCGTCGATTGACGATACACGAAAGAAAAAATCGAACTCGCCATAAATTTTCGCCGCCGCAAGCAGTGTCAGCTCGCTGTCCAGGCGGCCGTTGCCGCCGGCTTCGCGCAGCTTGTCGACGATGTGTCCGATGTAGTTATCGTTCAGGCTGCCGGTGAGCGCGATGCTCGCGAGGATAATTGCGTGATGATCCTGGCGCACCTTGATCGTGAGCCGCTGCACGGCGCCGCGGGCGCTCAATGACTCCGGGCTTTCGAACGTGAGCGCGAACACTTCGCGCGTCTCTTCGAGGCCTTTCAAACGGCCGATCTCGCGCGCATCGCTCACCCACAAATCGAGATCACCGAGCCTGAGCGCGTGTGACACGCCCCGCAGCGGGCCCGCGGTCAGCGCGGCGCCGTGGCGCGCGACGTGCGCTTCGTCGAGCAGGCTGGCGGGGTCGCCGGGCTGCCCCGCTTCGCGGATCGAGTGCGTGAAGACGTCGCGCATGAATGTCGTCGTTGCGAGTATCTGCAGCCGCCACGCAATCGGCGCAAGACGAAACGCGAGGTCGATATCCGCGCCGACGAGTTCATCCGCAAACCCGGCGCCCGGCTCGCGGCGTCCGTAGCAGAATGCGTCGTAACTTTGCAGCAGCAGTTTCGTACGCAGATGGAATTCGCCGCCGGTGAGCGTCGGCAGCGGACGCAGGGTTTCGAACGCGGCAATGATATCCCGTGCCGCGGCGAGGCAACTCGCCAGCGCGCCCGCGGGGTCGCTATTGGCGGGAAATTTCACCACCACGGCATCGCCAAGCGAATTCAGTACAATTCCCGGGGTTGGCGCCGCCGCGTGGCAATGCGACATGATGATGCCATTGTGCCGGCTCTGCGCGTTGAACGCGTCGAGTTCACTCAACAGGAATTTGCTCATCGTCGAGCTTTCCATGTCGGCGATCAGCAAGTAGCCGCGCTCGCGCTGCGGGGCGGAGTCTTCGTTCATGTGCGTTGTGGTGGCGTTGCCGTTATGCGCTCAGGCCAACGGGCCTTCATCGAACCGCGGAAGCGCATCGGTAATCTCATACCAGGGCGCCATCGAGCGGATGAATATGTGGCTGTCGGCGCTGCGACCGGGATCATCGTCGAGCGAACCGAAAGGCACCACCGCGATCCCGCGCGCCGCATCACACGACGGCATACCCGAGCCGCAGCGGGCGCAAAATACATGAGCAAAATGCCGCGCGCCGGGCACCTTGAAGCGCCGCAGACCGCCTTCGCCGCGAGTGAACGTCAACGCGTCGAACGGCACGAAGCCGTTCGTCGTATGCGCCGCCGCGCGCGCCTTGCGACAACGGGAGCAGTGGCAATGGTAGACGGCCGTAAACGGCATCTGCGCGACATAGGCGATATCGCCGCACAGACAGCTGCCGGCGAGCGCGCCGTCGGCAGCGCCGGGGCGGGAGGTGTGCGCGACTGCCGGCGTAGCCTTGCCCGGGTAGTTGTCATGTTGCGGCAGCGTGTCGGTAACGGCATGCCACGGTGCGCCCCAGCGCGCGAATATGTGCGCCGTGGGCCGGATGCCCGGATCGTCGTCGCAACAACCCACCGGTATCGCGATGATGGCGCCGAGATCGCGGTTCGGCAGCACGCTGCCACAGTGCGTACAGAATGAACGAATAAAGCCGGGCGAAGATTCAAAGCGGACGATCGCCTCTTCGCCGCCGTCGAGCACGAACGGCGCCGCAGGGCCAACGGCATACGTCGCGAACGCCGCCGCGTGAGCCTTGCGGCACATCTGGCAATGGCAATGCGTCAGGCTTTCAAAGGCACCGTCGTAATGCCAGCGTACGGTCCCGCACAGGCAGCTTCCGCGAATCATCAGATCTCCAGCGATCGAGCAGGTCGCGGCATTGTAGCGGCAAAGCCACGCGCGGTAACGGATCCGTGCCGTCAGCACCTGCTTGCGCGCGCGGGCCGTGGCTGTCACGCAGCTGCAAAATTCCGGCGTTACGCTCACGCCGTCAACCACGGGCAATCGACAGGAGATCCCGCACCATGCTTGCAGATGACTTACTCGATGATGAGCTGATGGATGTGCTGTTCGCGGTGAAGGAAAAGCGTGACGGCACGGTGGCGCTAACGTTTATCAATGGCGCAGGCGAGAAAGCCACGCTCGTGATCACGCGCGACGCCGCGTGCGATCTCGGCGACGAGTTCACGGTGCTCGGCTTGCGCACCTGAGTCGCGGCCGCGCGTGTTCGCCAGCGGCGCGGCCGCGCGGTTGCGCCGCTACGGGTCGTTGAACACGGGCGCGCGCTTGTCGATGAATGCGCGCATGCCTTCGCGCGCGTCATCGCACAGGAACAGCTTCAGCTGTTCCTCCCGCTCGTAGGCGAGCGTGTCCGCAAGCGTGCCGGTCTCCGCCGCCAGCACACCGCGTTTGATCGCCGCCAGCGCCGCTTGCGGCCCCGCAGCGAGCGCACGGGCGCGTGCCGCGACGTCCGCGCGAAACGATGCGTCCGGGAACACCGCGTTGACGATCCCGAGTCGCAGCGCCGTCGCCGCATCGATGCGTTCGCCCAGCATCATCAGTTCCATGGCCTGACTTGCGCCCACCAGGCGGGTCAACAGGTAGTGTCCGCCCCAGTCGGGAATCAGTCCGATTTTAACGAAGCTCTCGGAGAACACGGCGCTTGCGCTCGCGTAACGAATATCGCAGGCGAGCGCGAGGTTCATCCCACCGCCGGCCGCGGCGCCGTTCACGGCAGCGACTACGGGCTTGTCGAGCGCACGCATGAAACGCACGATTTCGTCCACCACGGCGAGGCGCGAATCGAGCACGCTGACGTCATTGGCCTGCTGCTGCGCGTGCATGCCGCGGATATCGCCGCCCGCCGCGAACGCCTTGCCTTCACCGGTGATCACGATACAACGCACCCGGGTATCGGCGGCGGCGGCGCGCAGCAGTTCGAGCAGTTCATCGCGCGTGGTATCGCCGAACGCGTTCCGCGTATCGGGGCGGTTGAACGTGATCGTGGCGACACCGGCTTCGACGGCATAGAGAATATCGGCTTGTGGCATGGGGTTTCCGTAATCAAATAGCGGGCCGGCTCAGCCCATCGGAGAAATATTGGCGACCCCGAGACGACTCTGACCGAGTAGTTCGTAGGTTTTGTCGCTCACGAGTAGATGCTGGCCGGCGACGTTGATGTCGCGCAGGCAGCGCTGCAGGTCGCTGCCTTCGAAAATAGACGCGGCGCCGGCAAACCGGAACGCCTGACCGACGATTTCCGTCGCCACTTCCGTGCAGTACACGGCGCTTGCGCGTAATTCGAGTGCAAGCGTCGCCGGCAGCGCAGGATCGGATTCAATTGTGGTCATCGCCTGCGTGTTCAGTTCGATGGCGAGCGCGCGCGCGGCGCGCAGTTTCATGTCGCCGTGACCGAGGAAGCGTTGCAGTGATTCGCGATCGCCGAGTGATTTTGCATCCGCGGCGTAGCCCCGCTTTTTCGTGTTCGCAATCCGGCTCAAGGCATCCAGCGCATGTCGCGCGACCCCGGTCGCGAACGCGGCGTGTTCGTAGGCGACGAACGCGGGAATGCCGAGCCGGTACAAGGCCCCGCCGCGCCGCGGTGACTGCCGTTCCACGTCCCAGGCACAGTCCGCGGGTATGAAAATATCATCGACGGCGATATCGCAACTGCCGGTGCCACGTAATCCGAGCACCTGCCAGTTATTGTGAATCGTGGCGTTCGCGGCCGGGAACGTGAACATGTGCAGTCGCGGTGGCGCGTCGGGCGCGTCGCGCACGAGTGCATTCGCGCTCACCCATTCGGCGTGATGGATGCCGCTCGCGAACGCCCAGCGTCCCGTCAGGCGGTAACCACCGGCAACCGGCGTGCCTTCGCCCGTGGGCATGATCACGATCGCGCCACGCGGAATGCGGCCGTGCGCGAACATCCGCTCGATGCCACGCTCCGGCAGGAACGCGCCTGGCATGGCCAGGCTCGTGGCGCCAACCATCGCGCACCAACCCGCCGCCGGGTTGATCGATGCCACGGCTTCGAGCACCTCGAATTGCGTCACGAGATCCGCCTCGTGCCCGCCGAGCACACGCGGTAACTTCATGTGCAGGATACCGGTGTCGTACAGCGCATCGGCGCTTGCGCGCGACAAGCGAGCGTCGGCTTCCTCGGTGGCAATCTGCGCCACCAGCGTGTCCTTGATACGGGCGACGCTCGCGAGCAGCGTCTCGCGCGGGTTCGTCGAAGACGGCGGAACTTCCTGCAGCATGCTGGCTATCCGGATTCGGGAGTGCACAAGCAGTCTGCCGGAATTCCGCCGCCAAGTGAACGCGGGCGTAGGCGCGCGGGAAATCCCGCGGGCTGCGGTGCGGGGTCAGATCGAACCGATGCTCGTTCCGCCGCACACGAACAGGTTCTGGCCGGTGACGAAGCTATTCGCCGGATTGATGAAGAACATGACCGCGCGCGCGACGTCGTCCGGCAGGCCCAGTCGCTGCACCGGGATCGCGGCGGCGAGCTTGCGTGCCATCTCGCTGTCTTTCGGCACGACGTCATGAAACATCTCCGTCGCCTCGATGGGACCGGGAGCAACGCAGTTAACGGTGATGCCGTCGGCGGCGAGTTCGAGCGCCCAGGTGCGTGCGAGCGCGATTTGCCCGGCTTTCGTCGCTGCGTAAGCCGTGCGTCGTTCCATCCCCACGGATGCGCGCGAGGACATGATCACGATGCGGCCGAAACGACTCGCGCGCATCCCGGGGATGAGTGCCTGGGCCAGCTGGATCGCCGCGCCGAGGTGCAACTGGTTCAAGGCGTCGAGATCGTCGAGCGCCACGTCGCCAAGCAGGTTCGGGCGGATAATCCCGGCATTGTGGATGAACGTGCTCGCGCCACTGTCGGCTAGCGACCGGCACAGCGTTGCGAGCGCCGCGCGATCGCTCAGATCGATTTCGTAATCCGTGATGTTCGCGTCGTTCAGCGGCACGGCGCGGCGCGCGAGATTAATCACGGCGTAATCCGCGGCGAGCAAGTGCCGCACGATCTCGAGACCAATGCCGGCGCTGCCGCCGGTGATCACGGCGATTTGTTTCTGGGTCATGGTGCTGCCTCGAAGCGTGCCTGCAGTGCCGCGAGTTCGTGCGGCGCGCGAACGGCGCCGAAGACGCCTTCGCCGAGTTTATCCGTGAGCGCGACAAGCGTGACCGGTGTTCCACCGGCGAGCAACTCACTCACGTGCGCAAACACCGTCGCACCCGATGCGAGCCTGACGCTCGCAACAGGCCAGGGTCCGCCCGCGGTGAAATCGTCGCGGTAACTGCGATGCACGAGGGTGGTCGCGATCACGCTTGCCGCCGGATCGACCGGTGTGAACACGAGCTCGTCGCCGAGACAATGCCGACAACACTCCGCCGGGGGGTACTGCACGTGCGCACACGCTGCGCACACCTGCAGCGCCACCTCGCCCGCGGTGAGACAGGCACGCTGCCCGGCGCCGGCGCGGGTACGTCGGGTCGAAGCATTCATACGCGCTCCAGGATCGCCGCCGAACTGCACAGGCCGCGGTCGTAATTGATCATGCCGAAGCCGGTGACGAGCGCGGTGCGCGGATCACGAACCTGATGCGTGCCGGCGGTGTCCGTGAGCTGGCGCACGGCTTCGACGAGGCCGAGAAAGCCGCCGGCCGCGCCGGCCTGGCCGACGGACAACTGGCCACCGCTCGTGTTGTGCGCCGGGCCGTCACCGTCGAACGTGAGCGCGTGTTCGTGCACGAAGCGCGGCGCTGCACCCTCGCCGCAGAACTGCATGCCTTCGAGTTGCAGCATCACGACGACGGGGTAGTCGTCATACGTTTCGATCACATCGATGTCCGCCGCCGACAATCCCGCCTGTGCGTACAGCGCGGTGGCGTAGCGCGTCCAGCCGGAACGCAGCTGAACCGGATCATCCCGATACGCATTGAAGCACTCGAATGCCGCGGACAGGCGCACGGCGGGGACACCGAGTTCGCGCGCCCTGGCCTCGCGCATCACGAGCACCCCGTCCGCACCGGCGCACGGCATGACGCAGTCGTACAGGTGCAGCGGTTCGGCGATTGGCGGCGCGGCGAGACAATCCTCGAGCGTCAATGATTTGTGCCCGAGCAAGGCGTGCGGGCAATGATTCGCGTTGTAGCGCTGCGCGACGCTGATGCGGGCGAAGTCCTCCCGGGTGGCGCCGTAGCGCGCCATGTACGCCGCTGTCATGAGCGCGAACGGTACGTTCGGTCCGCCCGCGGCATAGGGATAACTTGCGTCGATCGTCGCGCCGGAGAAGTTCGCCACGAGGTCGCCGAAACCATCCGGGTCCAGCGTATCCGCGCCGATACAGGCAACGATATCGGCATCGCCCGCCTGCACCGCACGCGCCGCGCGACGGACGCCGATCACCCCGGAGGCGCCACCGAACGGCAGCGCTTCGAGGTAGCGCAGTTCGACTCCGAGGTACTCCGCGAGACTGACCGGGGTATCGGGCGGCAGGGAAAAACTCGCGATCGCGAAGCCGTCGATCGCGGCCTTGTCGAGCCCGCTGAGATCGAGCATCGCGCCGAGCGTACGGCCCGCGAACCACGGCACGCCGCGCTCGCTGTAGCGCGCATAGCCGAACGATACGGGCGCAACGAGGACGACGTCGTCGTAGGCGCGGCTCATGCGGCGGGTTTACGCTTGGACGCGCGCAAATCGTAGACCTGCGCCGCGGAGGCGGCGAGCAGGTCGCGCGCGAACGTCTTGATCTCGTTGCGCTTCGGTTTCTGCGTCGCCGTCAGCGGCAGGGCATCGACAAACGCGACGTAGCCCGGCGCCTTGAAATACGCGAGCGCGGCGAGGGCGTGGTCGAACAACTCACGCGCAAGCGCTTCACTCGGCGTGAATGCCGCATCGAGCACGATGCACACCATGACTTCCTCACCGCGAATAGCGTCCGGTACCGGAGTCACGGCGAGCGCCTGCGGCGCGGGATGTCGCGACATGACAGCTTCGACTTCGAGCGCGGCGATATTCTCGCCGCTGCGGCGGATGATGTTCTTGCGCCGATCGACGAACGTGAGCGAACCGTCGTCGAGAAACCGCACGACATCGCCGGTGTGCCACCAGCCGCCGGCCCAAGCCTCAGCCGTGGCCGCATCGTTCTTGTAATAACCACTGAAGAAACCTTTGCGCGGATCCGCGCCGGCCGCACGCACGAGCAGCTCACCGGCTTCACCGTGCGGCACGTCCACACCGGTTTCATCGACGAGGCGCACTTCGAGCCGTGCCGGATCCGGCTTGCCGAAGCACGCGCGGCCAACGTGCCGCGGCTCCGTATTCGCCGCGATGCAACCACCGGCGCCCGTTTCCGTCATCGCCCAGGCTTCCGTCAGCGGGAAACCGAAGCGCTGCTCGAACACCGCGTGGTGCGCGGGATTGACCCCGGCGCCGAAGCCGAACCGGATCGACGGATTGCGTTCCTCGTCGCATGGTTCGAGTTGCAGCAGGATCGCGGGCATCACCCCGAGGTAGTGGATCACCGTCGGCGCGGATTCGCGCACGGTGCGCCACCACGAACTTGGGTGAAAGCGGTCGAGCTGGATCAGGCAACCGCCGGTGATGACCATACCCATGAGCGAGGTCGCCATTGCATTCATGTGCGTCAGCGGCAACGGGGTGAGCAGACGTTCCTTACCCGCCTCGAGCGTGCACAGACCGCCGATGTCACGATACCAGCGCCCCATTTCGAGAAAATAATCGTTCGACAACAAACACGCTTTTGGTTGTCCCGTGCTGCCGGAAGTGAACAGCATCGCGCATTCGCTCGCCGCTGAAAGCGCTTGTGTGTGCGCCGGATACGGCGCCTCGGGCAAGGTTTGCGCGGCGACATCGACACACGCGATCGCGCGCCCGGCCGCGGCGATTCCAGCGTCGGCCACCGCGCGGTGCGGGGCGACGACAACGAGCAGGCACAGCTCGCTCAGGTTCAGCAGGTAGGCGTGCTCCGCCGCGCCGAGCTCCGCGTTGATCGGCACGACGCTCGCGCCGAGCGCATTCAGCGCAAACCAGTGCGCGATGAACGCGGGGCGATTGTCGAGCAGGAGGCCGACCCGGTGGCCGCAACCGTAGCCGGCGGCGGCATAACGTGCGATGAGTCGCTCGATGTCTTCGCGAAACGCGCAGTAGCTGATCGCGCCGGACGCGATGTCGTATTCTTGCGCAACGGACGTCGGCACATAGAGAAAATCATGACCGGGATACGCCGCCGCCGCGTGCGTGAACGCACCGTAGACCGATGCGCTGGCGAGGCTTGCGCTCACGCCGCGACTTGCGCCCAGTGATCGCGCATCCACATTGCCGACATGAGCGAAGTCGCATGCAGGGTGAACGTTGAATTCACGCACGAACTCGTCGGGAACACACCGCCACCGCCGATAAACAAATTGCCGACGTCGTGCGCCCGCGACATCGGGTTGACGACGGACGTCGCCGGGTCGTTACCCATGATCGTGCCGCCCATGATGTGTTGGCCGCCGAGCGGACCGTGCCACGCTTCACGCGCGCCGGCGGCCTGCGTGATCGCAACGCCTTGCGCTGCCGCCGCGGCCCATAGTTTCAACGCATCTTCCGAGTATTCGTAGACGGTGCGCGCGAGCGGCATGCCGTAGCGGTCTTTCTCGTTCGACAGTTCCACCCGGTTTGCCGGGTTCGGCTGATCCTCGCACACGCCGACCATGGCGCCGAGATGACGCGCACCGTCGCGCATGAACGCGTGCAGTTTCTCACCGTAGATGTCCGGGCGACTCATCGCGATGCCGAGCAGATCGTTCGGCTTCGTCGCCAGCCCGATCTCCCACTGGCGCGAACCGAACGCACCCGGATCGGATTGTTTGTCGAACGCATCCTGGTTGAATAATTGACCGCCGGTGGTTCCGAAAAAGCTGTTCGTCTCGTGTTCGAACATGCCGAACACCATGATGGCGGCGTGACTGAGCAGGTAGCGCCCGACGAGGCCGCTCGAATTCGCGAGCCCGTCCGGCGCCTTGCCGGTGGCTGAATTCAGCAGGATGCGCGGGTTCTCCACCGTGAACGCCGCGAGTACGACGGCCTCGGCTTCCTGCACGTGACGCGTGCCGTCGGCGTCGTAATACTCAACCCCGATCGCACGATCACCGGCGGCATTCATCAATACGCGTGTGACATGACATTCGGATTTCAATGTCGCACCCGCGGCCGTCGCCCTTGGCAAGTAAACCGCGAGGGGATTCGCCAGCGCGCCGGTCGGGCAGCCCGCATCGCACCAGCCATCCCAGATGCAGGCGGGGCGGCCTTTGTAAGGCCGCGAGAGCACCGCGATCGGGATCGGACTCGTGTGCAGACCGAGCGCTTCGAAACCTTTTGCGAATGTTTTGCCATGCTCATTCACGAGCACCGGCGGCAAGGGGTACGGCGCGCCCGGTGGTCGCCAGATCTCCGCTTCGGCGTCGCCGGATATGCCGACGTCTTCCTGCACCTGGTCGTAGTAAGGTCGCAGGGTGTCGTATTCGAACGGCCAGTCGAGACCACGCCCGTAGAGGCTCTGCACGCGCATGTCCTCGACGTGATAACGCGGCCACACGCCGTAATGATGCATCGCTGCGCCGCCGTAGCCGTGCCCGGCGTTGAAGTTGTACCAGACCGGATGTTTGCCGGCTTCCTCCACGCTCGGCGCGCCCCACTTCAGACGTCGCGCCCAGATCTGGGAACTGTATAAGTCGTCGAGCGTGCGCGATTTGCCGCCTTCGAGTACGAGTACGCTGCGCCCGGCCTCGGCAAGCGTGGCGGCGAACACGCTGCCGGCGGCGCCGGACCCGACGATGAGGACATCAACTTTCTCACCCATCACCATTTCTCCGGCGGCACGATGTGCGCGAGGTAAGGTACGTTCAATGCGTCGAAGCCATCCTGCGTACCGTACACAACGTCAACGGCATCACTGCGCACCATCATGTAGAACAGCGGCGGTGGCGGGCCGTCCCATGGCGAGATGTCGGCACGCCACAGCGCATCGACGAGTGCATTTTTTTGTTCCGCGTCGAGCGCTGCAAAAGGCGCTGCAAACTGCGCCGTCGTCGTAGCACGCAAGGCCGCAATGCCGGCGCCGTAGAAAGCCTGAAACGGCGCGCGGATCTCGGGAAAGTATTTACACATGAGCAGACACTCGTTCGGCGCCACCCCGAGTTGTTGATCGACGAAATGCGCGACCCCGGCAGCCGCCGCGCCGGGCAATACGTGATCGGCGAATGCGGCGAGCAACGCGGCGTCGTCGGGCGCCAGATGACGATAATCGATGCCGGCGGTACGCGCGGCGCGCGGCGTGAGCATGACGGTCGCCCCCGCTGCCTTGAATGCAAGCGCGCCGAGACCGGTGCTGCCGATAAATTTTCGACGGTTGATCGCTGCTTCTTTCATGCGTGCGCTCATTGCTGTTTCGAAGAGTTGCACCACGTGCCCGCGGCACGCGAGTTACTTTAAGTATAAAGGAACTGTGCGGGGGTGGATCGCTTGCCGCGCTTTCACATCCCGGACCGAGTTGCTACCCTTGCGCGGCCGGTAGCCGGGCAGACCAGCCGGGCTATCGGCGTGAGGGTACGAACGACGGCGACGTAAGACCAATGCGTCGATACAGGCGCAGGCCGACGTTCAGGAAACATCAGCTTTCTCGAGGGAATCTCGCATGTTGTTCGGAATCGAACCCCTGATCTTCTGGGGCTGGACGTTCCTCGTCCTGTATATCGGCCTGATGCTTTTTTTCGGTTTTGTCGGCATGGGACGGGTCAGCGACAGCGACGACTTCGCGACCGCGCGCGGCGGCTACGGCCCGCTGTTCCTCGCCTTCGCGATGACCGCGACAACCGCGAGCGGTGCTACGTTCCTGGGCCTGCCGGCACTCGCCTACAAGTCGGGCATGTCCGTACTGTGGTACGCGTTCGTGTACCCCGTTGGGGTGTATATCGGCGTTCTCGTGTGTCTGCATGCGATCCGGCGCGCCGGTGCGAGTTTCGGCAGCCGCTCGATCCCGGAGTACCTCGGCGACCGCTTTGATTCCGATACGCTCCGGCTGCTCGCCGCGGTGTTCTCGCTGATGCTGTTGTTCTACCTCGCCGGGCAGTTACTGGCCGGCGCCGTCATGTTCACGAGCATGCTCGGCCTCGATACGTTTCCCGCGCTGTGCGTGACCGCCGTCGTGCTCATGTTCTACATCGCGCTCGGCGGCGCACATGCGGATATCCTCACCGACGGCGTGCAGGGCGCACTCATGCTGGTGCTCGCGGGCCTCGTCCTGTGGATGTTTCTCACCGGTTTCGGACTGGAAGGCGGTTTCGGCGAAATGCTGACGAAGCTCGAGGCGATCGACCCCGATCTCGTCGCGCCGCTGCATCCAACGCATCCGCTGTTCAATTCACGCTGGGATCTGTTCGCGATTTTCTGCGCGCATCTGCCACTCGGTCTGCTGCCGCACATCGGCAACAAGCTGTGGGCATTGAAGAACAACCGCGATCAAACGAAGTTCATCACCTATTCTTTCATCTTCGGCATGATCCTGCCGGCGATTACGGCCGGCGGTATCCTCGCCCGCGTTCTGCTCGGCGATGCGCTGTTTGCCGAGGGCATGAACCCGAACCAGGCCATCCCGGAACTGTTCATCGCGACACTGCCGAACTGGGTCGCGGCGCTGATCGGCGCCGGTGTGCTGGCCGCGGTGATGTCCACGGCCGACGGGCTCGTCGTGTCCACCGCGCAGATCTTCGCGAACGACATCTACCGCCGCACGCTCGCACCACGCTGGGGTGAAGGCAAGGACGACGCCCATGTCGACCGGATCGCACTCATTATCAGCCGCACCGCCACCGTGCTCGTGCTCATCGGCGCGGTTGCGCTTGCCTGGAACACGCGCGAGAAAAACGTCGCCCTGCTCGTGTGGATCGGCGTCGGTGGCATGATGGCGGCATCGGCCGCGCCGATGTTCCTCGGCGTGCTGTGGCAACGCGCAACGAAAGCCGGTTCAATCACCGGTTTCATCGTCGGCGGTATCGCGTTCAGCGTACTGCATTCCGCCTCTTTGCCGGTCGACTTGTTCACCGGCACCGGGGCGCTGGACATCGCCGTGCAGTGGCTCGATTCGCAATCGACAAACCCGTTCGCGTGCGCAACCCTCGGTGCGTTCTGCTCGATTACGGCGATGGTCGTTGTGTCCTACATGACGAAGCCGCCGTCGGAAGAGCACTTGCGGCGCGTGTTCGGGACGTAGGCCCGGGTCTGCGCGACGCCGGCCCCGGACGCATTAGCTGTCCGCGAGGTCGGCGACGAGGTGCGCGAGCAGCTTCGCGCACGCCGTTACCGCCGTCCAACCGGGTTCCGTCAGGGGCCAGCTGTTCAGCGCGGCGTCGACGACAAGTACGCAGGCGGGAATGCCGGAACGCGCCGTCCCGCTTGCCGCGTACGACACCGGCAGCACCGGGACCCCGCTCACCTCACCGATCTCACACACCCGCCGCATCGACAACGGCGCCGCCTCGCTGAGCGCGACGCCGAGCTGACGCCCACTGTCGGCCAGCATCGATCCACTCAGTGCGGCGCAATGAAACACGCAATGCGCACCGTTCATAAGCCTCATGCTGCTGCCGAGCGCCACCGCGCGCCCGGATCCCGGTAATGAACGCAGGCATTCGAGTCCGCTGACGAGACCGAGCGTGCCATCGCAGGGCCCGGCGCCGGCGGCCGCGAACCATCTCGAGTCCACGATTGACTCACCACGGGTGGCGGTTACCATTAGCCGCTCGCCGCCGCGCCACGCATCGGCGCGCACGACAGACCATCGCAACCGGAGCACCATGCATGAGCAGTATCTGGAACACGCTGCAGGGCGTTGAATTCAAGCAGACCTACATCGACGCCGGAGGCATTCGCACGCGCTCGATTACGGCCGGCGAAGGTCCCGTACTGATTTTCCTGCATGGCACCGGCGGACACGCGGAGGCCTACCTGCGCAACATCGAGGCGCACGCGAAACATTTCACCGTGCATGCGATCGACATGGTCGGGCACGGCTACACGGACATGCCGGATATCGATTACTCGCCGCAACACTATGTCGACCACCTGCTCGCTTTCGTTGATGCGATCGGCGCGGACAAGGTGCATATTTCGGGCGAATCACTCGGCGCACAGGTTGCCGCCTGGTTCGCACTGCAACACCCGGCACGGGTGAACAAG
Organism: Gammaproteobacteria bacterium; assembly: GCA_965216305.1. GTDB lineage: Bacteria > Pseudomonadota > Gammaproteobacteria > UBA11873. The sequence continues at coordinate 4,906,247 of OZ244144.1, forward strand.
ATTGTCATGAACACCGGGATCCTGTTGCCGCCGGACGAAGCCGGCAAGAAAGATCTGCAGGATCTGCTGGATCGCAGCCGCAAAGCCGCCGGCACACCCGATCGGGACGCTATTCGCATGCGCCTGCGCTGGCTCGTACATGAGGATCACAGCGTCACCGAGGAGTTGATTACGGCGCGCAAGTCGATCTACGACCAGCCGGGACGTGCTGCCGTTATCCGGCAGATCGCCGAGCAAAGTATCGGTGCACTGCTCGATGCGGAAATCGCGGAGAAATGGAACAACCCGAAATTGCTCACACAGTTAACCGTGCCGACGCTCGTTTTATGGACGCGCTACAACCCGGGTCAGCTCGTACCGCTGGCCGAGGAAGGCGCCGCGCTGATCCCGGATGCGGAACTCGTGGTGCTGCAACACAGCGCGCACTGGCCGCAGTGGGAAGAACCGGAGGAATTCAACCGGGTGCACATCGAATACCTGTTGAAATAACGCGGTGAAGCACCCCGAAAACAAGCACCCGACAACACGCAGCGGCCACCACCCGGGTGGGTCGCAACGCCGATGAACGAAAACACTGAAACGCGTTCCGCGGCGTTGATCGTGCGTACCGCGCACCCGGAAGATGTTGCCGGCATCGCAGCGCTGAGCAATCGGGTCTACGCGCCGGTCCCGGGACATACGCGTCGCATGATCCGCTCGCAGATTAATAATTTCGCCGAAGGCCAGTTCGTCGCCGAGCTGAACGGCGAAATCGTCGGCCACTGCGCGACGTTCATGATTTCTGGCGATATCGCGCTGAAGCCGCATCGCTGGAGCAACATCACCGGGGATGGACTCGCCTCGCGTCACGATCCGAACGGCGATTACCTCTATGGCATGGAAGTGAGCGTCGACCCGGCGCACCGGCGACTGCGCATCGGGCAACGCCTGTATGCGGCACGCAAAGCGCTGTGCGAACGGCTCGATCTGAAGGGCATCGTGTTCGGCGGACGAATGGCCGGCTACGCCCGCCGCCGTCGCGCCTATCCCGACCCGAAGGATTACCTGCAGGCCGTGGTGGAACGCAAGGCGCGTGACCAGGCTATCCGCTTTCACCTCTCGAACGGTTTCGAAGCAATCGGCATCCTCGAGCGTTACGACCCGGAAGACCGCGACTCGCTCGGCTACGCAACCCACATGGTGTGGCACAACCCGCTATACGTCGAGCGCGAGAAAACGCTCGACGGCGACCACGATCGCCTCGCGAACAGCGATTCCGTCCGCGTCGCGACGGTGCAATTGCAAATGCGCCAGATCAGCGGCACCGCGGATTTCGAACGTCAGATCGAATACTTCGTTGACGTCGCCGCCGACTACCGCTCGGATTTCGTCGTGTTCCCGGAACTGTTCACGCTCGAACTATTATCCGCCGAACCGCAACCGCTACCCCCGAGCGAAGGCGTGCTGCGCGTCGCCGAACACACGCAGTGGTTCGAAGACTTCATGCAACCGCTCGCGATCCGCTACAACATCAACATCATCGGCGGCACCCACCCGACGCTGGATGCGGATGGCAAGGTAAAAAACACAAGCTACGTGTTCCTGCGCGACGGCGCCGTGCACCGCCAGGAGAAGATCCACCCCACCCCGGATGAGGTTTACTGGTGGAACATCCAGGGCGGTGATCACCTCGATGTGATCAACACGGACTGTGGCCCTATCGGTGTGCTCATCTGTTACGACGCCGAGTTCCCCGAGCTCGCCCGCCATCTTGTCGATCAGGGCGCGCTGATCCTGTTCGTGCCGTTCTGTACCGACGAGCGCCGCGGCTACCTGCGCGTACGTTATTGCTGCCAGGCGCGCGCGGTGGAAAACCAGTGTTACGTCGTCATGTCGGGGGTTGTCGGCAATTTGCCGAATGTCGAGAACATGGACATCCACTACGCCGAAAGCTGCATTCTCACGCCGTCCGATCTGGCATTCGCGCGGGACGGCATTGCGGCCGACGCCGCCGCGAACACGGAGACGATCGCGTTCGCGGATCTGAAGCTGTCGGATCTGCGCGTTGCCCGCTCCGCGGGGACGACACGTAATTTGCGCGACCGGCGCTTCGACTTGTACCGGGTTGCGTGGAATATGCGCGAATCCTGAGCGGAACAAGCGCACCACACGGCCCGTCGCGCCGCCTGTCATGAGGAGTTTGCCGAGAATGCGCCTGTTGTCTTGCCTGCTGTCTTGCCTGTTGCTGTCAAACATCGTCGTCGCCGACGACTACTTACCGGCGCCGTGGTGGCCGTCGGAATACGGCGCGGAGGATCAACGCGGCGCGCTGAACCGCCTGAATCCGTCGACCACGCTCGCCGCGGCGGCCCTGATCACCGAGGGCAAGGTCTACGATATGGGACGCGTGTTCGAGGAAGACATGCCCTTGTTCAGTCTCACCCCGATGCCACGCAAGTACACACTCACGGTTCCGGGCGCGCCGTCATGGGGACCGCTGGGTGACAATAAGCTGTTGTGGAATGAAGACTATATCGCCGGTCATCTCACTCAGGACGGCACCCAGTTCGATGCCTTGAGCCACATGGGCACAGACCTCGGGCCCGGCGGTGATCTGAACAAAATCCGCTATTACAACGGTCACACCCACGCCGCCATCGGCAGTGGCCGCGGCTTCAGCAAACTCGGCATGGAGCACGTGTCGCCGATTTTCACCCGTGGCGTGCTGCTCGACATCGCAGCCCTGCGCGGTCGCACGATGAATTGTTCGGAGGAAGTGAGCGTCGAGGATCTGAAAGCGGCGCTGGCGCGCCAGGGTTTCACCGCCGCTACGCTCCGCCCGGGCGATGCGTTGTTCTATCACACCGGCTGGGGGCGCTACTGGAAAACAGACAACGAAAAATTCAACGGCTGCGCGCCGGGCCTGTCGGATGCAGCGGGCGACTGGGTCGTAAGTCAGCAGGTGTTGCTCGTTGGCACCGATAACTGGGCAGTGGAGGCAATTCCGGGTCCGGATCCGAAGCTGTTCGCGCCGAACCATCAGAAATTCCTCGTCGAGCACGGCATCTACATCATCGAGAACCTGAATTTCGATCCGCTGATCGCGGCGGGCGTCTACGAATTCGCGTTCGCGGTGGGCGCGCTGCCGCTGAAAGGCGCAACGGGTTCACCGGTGCGGCCGTTCGCGATCAAGTGATCCCCGGGCCGGCGCGCGATGCCGGCCGCATCCGTGCCGTAAGGGCTCAGAATTCGACTTCGAGTTCGTGCATCTCGTCCGGTTCGGCGAGTGCAGCGGTGGTCCATTCCTGCATGAACGTCCACGCGAAAATACTCTCGCAATACGCCGCCGAGTCCGGATTGATGTCAACCGCATACGTGCGAAAGCGCGTGCAAACCGGCGCGTACATGGCATCGGCAATACTGAGATTGCCGAACAGGTAGGGACCACCGTAGGTTTGCAGACATTCCTGCCAGATCTGCTCAATGCGCTCGATATCCGGGCGCGCGCCGGTGAACACCTTGAACGTGTCGTAGCGCGCTTTCAGGTTCATCGGCAGCGCGGAGCGCAGATTGTAGAAGCCCGAATGGATCTCGCCGGAAACGGCGCGACAGTGCGCGCGGGCCGCGAGGCCGTAGGGGAGCAGCCCGGCATCCGGCGCAATCTCGGCGAGGTACTCCGCGATTGCCAGCACATCCCAGACCGCAACGCCGCCATGGGTGAGTTTTGGCACGAGCACCGAAGGCGTGAGCAGCAGTAATTCCTGGCGCGTGTCGGGATCGTCGAAATTCACGGGTTCCTCGGCGAAATCGAGCCCGGCCATGCGGCACATGAGCCAGCCACGCAGGGACCACGAGGAGTAATTCTTCGAAGATATTGTCAGCGTCGCTCGATTCATAGTCGTCATCAATCGCGGCCGGAGGGTGTTGCGCGAACATGCGCAGGATCAGGCAATCCTTCCCTTTCACAAGACTGTGCACTATATTTTGTTGCGTTGCAATATTGCACCTTCGCCGCCGGGTCCGAGCGTATGCGCTATCACCTTTACCAGGCACAGGAAGATTTCCTCGCGCCGCTGCGTCAACTCGCCGAACTGATGCTGACGAACGCAAATCCGTTTGTTAACGCATTCCCGCACGGGCGGGAGCTGCATTTTCGCGCCGGACTCGAAATGCTCAGCCGCTTCCGCTTGTCGCACACGCGACCGGGTTTCGGCATCGAGTCCGTCACCGTCAACCACCGCGAGGTGGCGGTCCGCGAAGAGGTGGTGCTCGATTTGCCGTTCGGCAAACTGCTGCACTTCGCCAAGGACACCGACGTCGTGCAGCCGCGCGTATTGCTTGCGGCCCCGCTTTCGGGACATTTCTCCACCCTGTTGCGCAATACGGTACAGACGATGCTGGCCGACCATGACGTGTTCATTACGGACTGGACGAATGCGCGTGACGTGCCACTCGCGGCTGGCCGCTTCGGCGTGGACGACTACGTCTCTTATGTCATCCGCTTCCTCGAAAAAATCGGGCCCGGTGGGCACGTCTTCGCGGTCTGCCAACCGTGCGTGCAAACGCTGGCGGCGGTGGCCGTCATGTCCGAAGACAATAATCCGGCGACGCCGCTGTCGATGACTCTGATGGCCGGTCCGATCGATCCACGCGAAAGCCCGACCAGCGTGAACGAACTCGCGATGGGCAAGTCGCTGGCGTGGTTCAGGCATAACCTGATCACCCGGGTTCCCTGCCGTTTTCCCGGCGCGGGCCGGCGGGTGTATCCCGGGTTTCAGCAGCTCGTGGCGTTCATGTCCATGAATATGGACCGCCATCGCGACGCCCACCAGCGCATGTACCAGCTTCTCGCCGCCGGTGAGCACGATGAAGCGGCCGTGGTGAAGAAATTCTACGACGAGTATTTCGCCGTCCTCGATCTGACCGAAGAGTTCTACCTCGAAACCGTCGACCGCGTTTTCCAGCGCGCGGAACTCGCTACCGGCGACTTCACGTTCTACGGCACCCCGGTTGATCCGGCCGCGATTCGGCACACCGGTTTGCTCACCGTCGAGGGCGGGCGCGACGACATCTGCGCGGTGGGGCAAACAGCGGCGGCGCATGATTTGTGCAAGGCCTTGCGTCCGCACCTGAAGCGCCATCACCTGCAGGCGAACGTCGGTCACTATGGCACGTTCAGCGGCAGGCGCTGGCGCAAGGAAATCTACCCCGTTGTGCGCAACCTGATCCTCGCGGTGGAATAATCCGACGGCCCGGGAGGCCGCTCGGCCCGGGCCGCGCGCGCATGTCGCCGCGGGGGCGGCGCCAAGGCGCGTACCGTGTTCAGCCACACCTCGGCTACAATGCCGACTCGTGTCAGAACGCGGAGACCGGACAACATGAGCAAGGGTGAAATTATTGCGGGCTTCCTCGCGCCCCATCCGCCACATCTCGTATTTGGTGAAAATCCCGCGCAGAACGAGCCGCGATCGAAAGGCGGCTGGGAACCGCTGCGCTGGGCCTATGAACGTGCGCGAGCGAGCATCGAGGAAATGAAGCCCGATGTCCTGCTCGTTCATTCACCCCACTGGATCACACAACAGGGACACCATTTCCTCGGGGTTAAACGCTTAAGCGGTAAATCCGTCGACCCGATATTCCCGAATATCTTCCGTTACAGCTTCGAACTCGAAGTGGACGTCGAACTCGCCGAGGCCTGCTGTAATGAAGCGGCGAACATGGGCCTGACGTCGAAGATGATGCGCAACCCGAATTTCCGAGTCGACTACGGCACCATCACAACCCTGCACATGATCCGCCCGCAATGGGACATCCCGGTGGTCGGCATTTCCGCGAACAACTCACCGTACTATCTCAGCACCGAGGAAGGTCTCGGCGAAATGGATACGCTTGGCAAGGCGACGCAGAAGGCGATCGAGGCCAGCGGTCGCCGTGCGGTGCTGCTCGCCTCGAACACGCTGTGCCATTATCACTTCAGCAAGGAGCCGATCCCGCCGGAAGACATGTCGCAGGAACACCCGGAAAACATGGAAGGCTATTTGTGGGACATGCGCATGATCGAATTGCTGCGCAAAGGTGAAATCACCGAAGTGTTCCGCCTGTTACCGCAGTTTATCGACGAAGCATTCGCCGAAGTGAAGTCCGGTGCGTTCACGTGGATGTTCTCGGCGATGGACTACCCGCAACTGCCGGGCGAACTGCACGGTTACGGCACCGTCATCGGCACCGGCAATGCGGTGATGGAATGGAATCTGATCAAGGCCGGCCTTGCCCGCGCCGCCTGAGGGAGAACCGAGAACCATGCCTGTCGTTTCCGCATTTCTGATCCCGGGTTCTCCGCTGCCCTATGTACAGCGTGACAACCCGCCGTGGGGCGCCATGGCCGCTGCAATGGACGCAGCAGGCAAGGCGCTCGCGGCGTCAAAGCCTGACACGATCGCAATTTATTCGACGCAGTGGCTCGCCGTGCTCGACCAGTTATGGCAGGTGCGCCCGAATCCGCGCGGCGTGCATGTTGACGAGAACTGGCACGAATACGGCGAACTGCCGTTCGATATGCGCACCGACGTCGAACTCGCCACCGCCGCACTCGCGGCGACGGACGCTTACGGGATCCGCTCGAAGGGCGTGGATTACGATCAGTTTCCGGTTGATACGGGCACGATCGTCGCGTCGAATTTTCTCGACCCGGAAAACCGCTTCCGCTCACTCGTCACCGCGAACAACCTGTACCACGACTGGGCGATCACGATGAACCTCGGAAGGGTTGTGCGTGAGGCCGCCGACCAGCTCGGGCGCCGCGTCGCGATCGTGGGGGTTGGCGGCTTGTCCGGCGCGTTTTTCCGTCATGTCATCGATATCGCCGACGACCGGATCGCGAACGACGCGGATGACGAGTGGAATCGTCGCATCCTCGCGCTCATGGAAGCGGGAGACGTCGACGGTCTTACCGCGGCGTGCCCGGATTTCGCCAGCGCGGCGCGGGCGGACATGGGCTTCAAGCATTTTGCCTATGTGCTGGGCGGGATCGGTGGTCATTTCACCGGCGCCAGCGTGCATCACTATGGCCCGCTGTATGGCGCCGGCGGCGCAGTGGTCGAGTTTCACCTGTAGCGCGTCAGCGCGGCCGGTTTATTCCGGCGGCGGCAACATCTCGTGACCCCAGATCTTCGGCGCGTCGTAGAACTTCGGCTCCCAGGTCGCATCGTCGATCAAGGCACCGCCGTAGCCGTATTCGATCCACCAGCCTGACGGCGAGTAGATGTAGAACGACGTTGTGCGGTCGTTCGTATGGCGACCGAGTGTCATCGCCACCGGGATTTCATTTTTCTGCACGATATCCCAGGCGCGACCGACGTCGTCGATCGACTTCGCCTCGAGCATGATGTGATTGAAGTCGCCGCCCTTGAGCGGCCCGACGGGGTTCGTCAGCGCGAGGCTGTGATGGCGCGGATTGCAATGCAGGAACGTCGCCTCGACGTCGTCCCAGAAGATGTAGTCGGACAATTCGAAGCCGAGCATTTCGCGATACCACTTCACCGCGGCATCGGGATCCGCGCTCGCGAGTACCACGTGGCCGAGACCCAGATCGCCGGTGACGTACCCATCCATGCCGCGGCTCGGCGAAAACGGTGCGGCATCCTGTTTCGGGCCGAAAAAGATCTCGTTACGCACGCCATCCGGGCCGCTCACCGCGATCAGTTCCATCACCGCGCGCTCGCGACACAGCGCGCTTTCACCGGGTTCCACCGCGAGCCCTTTGGCGGACAAATCCTGCGCGATCTCGCGCAAGGCGTCGCGCGAATCGATCTCCCAGCCGATATGCAACAGGCGATCGCTGTCGGCTTCGTGGAACGCAAGGCGATGGTGATAATCATCGAGCCGGTACTGATGCACCCCGGCCGGCGAGTCCATGCGGCGTTCGAGCCCGTAGACGGACTGCAGCAAAACATGCCAGGCGTCCGTATCACTGATCGCCCAGCCGACGTATCCCAGGCCCGAAACTTTCGCCATAACGCGGTCCTCGTGTGCAATGAATGGTCTGCGGTCCGGGGTATTATCCACGCGCGCACGCCCGGCTGAAAGCGCGCCGACACACACGGCGGGCTTGCGGGTAAACTTCGGGGTCGGAACGATTCGAGCCGATAAGCGTGGACGAGCCGAGCGTCACTCAGCAGCCGAAAAGCAGTCGCAAAATCGTGCACATCGACATGGATGCGTTCTACGCCTCGGTCGAGCAGCGCGACGACCCGTCGCTCAAGGGTAAACCCGTGGTGGTGGCGTGGCGCGGACAGCGCTCGGTGGTGTGCGCGGCGTCCTACGAAGCACGCCGCTACGGGATCCGTTCGGCCATGCCGGCCATGCGGGCCGAGAAAATGTGTCCCGACGCGATTTTCCTGCCCCCGGACTTCACGCGTTACCGCGCCGTTTCGCAGCAAATCCGCGCGATTTTTCTCCGCCACACTGAGCTCGTCGAACCGTTGTCGCTCGATGAAGCGTATCTTGACGTGACGGCAACGAAAACCGGACTCGCCACGGCGACGGCCGTCGCGCAAGCGATCCGGGCCGAAATCCGTGACACCACGGCGCTCACCGCCTCGGCGGGAGTCGCGCCAAACAAGTTCATCGCGAAGATCGCCTCGGACTGGCGCAAACCGGACGGCATCTTCGTCGTGCGTCCACACCAGATTGAACGTTTCCTCAGCGCGCTGCCGGTGAAAAAACTGCCCGGGGTTGGCAAAGCAACGCAGAACACGCTCAGCAGCATGGGGATTACCGTCGTCGGCGATCTGCTCGCGTTCGAGTTACGCGACCTCGAACAACGGTTCGGCCGTTTCGGCGTGCGCCTGTACAACCTCGCGCGCGGGGTGGATCACAACGAAGTGCGGCCGGATCGCCCGGTCAAATCGATTTCATCCGAGCAAACCTTCGAAACCGACCTCGCACTCGGCGAACTCGTCGCACCGACGCAAGCCGCGGCCGAACGCACCTGGGCCGCGGCCGCGAAATCCGATCGCGAGGGTCGCACGGTGGTGCTGAAACTGAAAACCAGTGAATTCCAGACCATCTCGCGCAGCATCACGCCAACGACGCGGCCGAATACGCTCGACGAGCTCACGCACTACGCGCTCGAACTGCTCGAACGCGTCGACTTGCCGGCGGCCACCCGCTACCGTCTCGTCGGGGTGGGTCTGTCGAATTTTATCGACAGTGACGAAGTCACCGGGCAATCGGAACTGTTCGAATAGCAACCCGGCCGGTGTAACCCTCGACGCCTGCGACGGGTACCATAGGCGCCCGCGATTTCTGTACCGGACAAGCATATGACGCCACAGCTCTACCGCGCCCTGCTCGCAACCGCGAGCGAGGTTTCGCCCGCCCTGCACGATCACATGCGCCAGCTCGGACCGGTAACAATGCCGAATCGCAAACCGCTCGGCATCGCGCAATTTCTTGCCCGCGTGATCATCGGCCAGCAATTGTCGACGAAAGCCGCGAACACGATCTGGAACCGGATCAAGGCCGCTGCGAACGAGTCGGAGCAGAGAATACCGGCGTTTTTCACCGCCGAGAATCTCGCCACCCTGCGCGCGTGCGGGGCATCCGGTAACAAGGCGAAAGCCCTGCTCGCAATCAACGCAGCGCACAGCGATGGGCGCATCGCCGCGGCGCGACTGCGTCGGCTCGAACCGGCCGCGCGCGACGCGGCACTGAGAGATCTCCATGGCGTTGGCCAGTGGACCATCGACATGGCGGGTATGTTTTACTTCGGCGACCCGGATGTGTGGCCAGAAGGCGATCTGGCCGTTTCGCGTACGTTTCGCAGCTACCTGAACAAACGTCAGCTGCGTCGCTATGAAGACACCGTCCGACGCTTTACCCCGAACCGTTCCTACCTCGCGCTGTACATGTGGCGGATCATCGACGGCATCCCGTCCTAGGGTGTCGCATTGCGTCCGGCTACCTGACGCTTACAAGTCTGGCGCGACCCGCAGGGAGTATGGGAAGCAAGAACGCCCTTTACCTGGCCTGTTACGAGTATTAATCAAGGCGGGCGAAGTGATTGGAAACAAACCAACGCGCAAAACTCAATTCCCCCGTCCCGTCTTACGTTCTTGCGCAAGGTAGTCTGCTCGTACGGCCTGAACAAATCAGTTGGATAGCCGGTCCTTCCCCCAAGCACCGCTAATTTTGCGCGTACCTGACAGGCTTCGACCGCTGGCAACCGGTGGCGCTAAGCCATCGCAAACGATGCGCACCCCAAGAACGAATGACTAAGTTAATCGTCCAGAAATATCCGTCTAATACGCTGTTTTATATTGATTAATTTCAATATTACTGTATATTTATACAGTAACGTTTCGTGACCACAAAGGACCCTGCCATGGACCATTCTCTCGTCCCCGCAAGCCCGGCACCGCTCCACGATCTGACCCACCTCGAAGACGAAATCACCGAACTCGCCGCGCACCTGAACGCCGCGACATACCGGCTGCTGACGTTAATCGGCGAATTCGATGAACGCGGTGGCTGGCACGGCGCCGGTCTCAAATCGTGCGCCCACTGGCTGAACTGGAAATGCGGTATCGACCTCGGCGCGGCGCGCGAAAAGGTGCGGGTGGCACACGCCCTGAAGGAACTGCCGCAAATCAGCGCGGCACTGCGCAACGGCCGGCTCAGCTATTCGAAAGTGCGCGCGATGACCCGGGTTGCCACCCCGCAGAACGAGGATTACCTGTTGATGATCGCCGCGCACGGCACCGCCTCCCATGTTGAGCGCCTCGTGCGTAACTACCGCCGGGTGAAGCGCACGGAAGCACTGGAACGGGACAATCAGCACCACGCGCTGCGCGAACTGAGTTGGATCATCGACGACGACGGCAGCTACGTGATCAAAGCGCGCTTAAGCCCGGAACAGGGCGCGCGCATTGTTCAGGCGCTGCAAGAAACAACCGCGGCGATACGCGAAGAACAACGCGATGCCGCCGAAGACTTTTCCGCACAAACGTCGATTGCCGCACTGCGCGCGGATGCCCTGCAACGGATCGCCGAAAGTCATCTCGCCGGTGGCGACGTCCAGGTGAACGGCGGCGACCGCTGCACGCTGCATGTGCATACGAGTCTCGACACGCTGCGCGCCGATGGCGAAGGCGCCGAGTCCGAACTGGCCTCGGGCGGAAACGTTTCCGCGGAAACGTCGCGCAGACTTGCGTGCGACTGCGGCGTAGTGCACTGGCTGGAAGACAGCAACGGCACCGCATTAAACATTGGCCGCCGCACCCGCAGTATCCCGCCGGCCATCCGCCGCGCACTGAATCGTCGCGACGGCGGTTGCCGATTCCCCGGCTGCACGGCGCGCCATCACGTCGACGCCCACCATATCCACCACTGGGCCGACGGCGGCGAGACCCGCATCGACAACCTGGTGTTACTGTGTCGCCACCATCACCGGCTCGTGCACGAAGGTGGCTATGGCCTGGCACTGGATGGTGTTGGGGAACCTGTATTCACCGCCCCGAACGGCGAACAGATCCCGCACGGCCCCGATACACGTTTCCGCGGAAACGTGTTTGCGCTTACAACGGCGAATCGGCGTGGGCGGATTGAGATCGAGCCGCGGACGCTTGTGCCGATGTGGGCCGGGGAGCGGATGGATGATGAGATGGCGGTGGATGGGTTGGTTTGGCGGGAGTGAGGGTTTGGCGGGATGGGTGGCGGTATACCGAGGCGACCGCAACCGCCTCGTCTCTCGTCGCGTTCGTGCACCCGATCGCCCTAAGTCGTGCCTATGTCTACGGAGACGAGCCGGGCGGCCTCGTTGAAATCACGGCTCGAATTTAAAATTCGAGATTCAGGGATCGCCGTTGCGTTCAAAAAGAATATCTTCCTGAACGGAATGCCCAGGTTACCGCCCTCGGCGATCATCGCTGTATTGTCGGAGATCAGTGAATCAGGGCGGCGACTACTAATTCTCACACACAAACGAATTGTTACGAATGGGAACCAAAACGGACACCGAACACAAAATCAATCCCCCACGTTTTTCTTAGCACTACGCTCAATCTCCGGGACTGATGCCTCGAATCGATCAACAATTGCACCACAGACCAGATCCTCGTCGGCTATTCCGAGATTCTTGGCTTCCCATTCTTCCTGCTCCTGAAGATACGCCAGAAAGCTCCTGACCTTCGCGAGCCTCGCGTTTATCCGATCCATTTTCTGTCGTGACCGAAACAATCGGTAATCTTCGTTGCCGAATTCGGCAAGTTCATTAGCAGCCGATTGGGAGTAAATACCGCAATCTGTCGAAGACAAATCTAAGTAAGTGAATTCATGTGCAAGTTCCTCCGCTAGATAATGGCCGTATTGGGTCACCCGAATTGAATCTATGTCGTCGGAGTATTCATCGATCCTGTTGTTCGCTTCAACCAACGAGTATTTCAGTAGCATTTCAAGGCAACCGTTAAAGTCGTCCGCTAGGCTATATGTTGAACCGAACACGTCCCTAAGATCCGTTACAGCGACAAAATGGGCGTTGTTCGGGTCCGCTCCCTTACTTATTCGCCGTATAAGCCGGAGACCAGTAAAGTGAGACCCGTGAGAACTCGATCGGAGTTGGTACAAGTTCGGAACTGGGCTATCTGCCTCCTCGTAGAAAAATCTATGTGGGGTCATTAGTGGCCGTACGACTTGGTGCGTTTTGAGGGTCCACAAATTCGTTTTGACATCCACCATTTCTCCAAGATTCGTATATCCAGAAATTGCAAATCCCCGGAAGAGTTCCAATGCTAGACGAATGTTTCCGTGGGCACATGCAACGAGAAATTTGAATAAAGGAGATGCGACACCCTTGTTGAACTCGTTAACGAGGATGTCCAAAAACCGGATGAGATTTTCTCGTTCGTCACTTTCAAAGTTCAATAACGGAATGGCGCTTCGCACTCTCACTTCATCATTCAGAACTGCGCGAACATAGCGAAGGCGCGTAAGAAACACCTCATGCGGAAGTGGAGCACTCAAGTGGTATCCAGAATTCTGAAACGCATCGAGCACTCCATGGATTCTTGACCTTTGAAATCTTTCTTCCCGCATCGAAATGAGGGACAAACTATCCAAATGACTCGCTATTTGCTGAGCTAGCGTAAAGCAAAAATCCTGCGTTTCACCTTTGAACTGGTCTGTGTTGTCGATGACAACTACAACGCCACGGTGCAACTTCTTCCAATATTCAGTTAGTTTTTTAGCACAATATTCGTAGTCCTGTTTCCACCCGGATACTAAGCTGTTGAGTGCCGTATTGAATTCAACCGAGTCCTCGGGAATGCCCACAAGCGTCTGTTTTAGTGCTGTTTGGTATTTGTCTTCAAATAATGCGAGCAAATCGTCTCGGCTGCCGTCGAGTATTCTATCGACGTCTAATTCGTTAACTAGCGTGCGCCATACTTTTGCTCTAAGTGATTCGGTGTCATCCGGTTCGTTCAACAAATCAAGTCGTGCGACAACCGCATGCTTAGAAAGAAACTGCGGCGAACTATTCACTAATAATCGACGGAGAAAGGTCGATTTCCCAATGCCTTTCCCACCAAAAAGAACCACGACATCGGCACTTTTCGAATCCCTCAAACTTTTAACGATACGGTTCCCGAATCGTCCTCCGTGCTCATTGTCGTCAGTTTGTTGGATGCCGTACTCTTCCAAGTAAGGAGTTAAAGCCCCTTTCAAGATATCGCTAAGACCATCGAAAGCAACGTCGTATTCTCGCTGTCGCACGTAGCAGGTTTCAAAAAAATCCTCTTCGGCATCTTCCAAATTCTGGAAATAGCGGCTGACCATAGGCCTTAGATATCGGGCAAATCGGTTCGTCGTGACTGGTATTGAGAAGTGGTCGATTCGCTCCTTTGGATAATAAATCTCCCTATTGTGCGATGGGCTAGGCGCCAACAACGTGGAAAGAGAACGATCGCGCTCGATTGCTTCGAACGCAAGAACATTAGTAGCTTCCGTATAGTCATCGATAAACCAGTCCAATGACTGCACTACGAATGCACGCAGTTGCTTCCAATTCTTTCCTCGCGCGAAGGCCCTAAAGAACACCCATTGATTTCCGTTTGTCGCTACCGCGAATTCGCATCCTTGATCAATTGCATAAGCGCGAACTTGGTTGATTACTTCGGCAAGAGCATCATCTGTCAGCAACTGCGCTACCGGTACGTATTTCGTGAGTTTGTCTGAATTTTGGTCGGCAGGAATTTGAAAGGTGTATCCGGTTCTTTTCGCTTCGATTATAAGCGCAGGGTCATTAGATTTATGCGCCAACACATAATCCGCAAAACCTTCGTTTACATGGGTTTCACATCTGATTCTCGAACGCGGCCAACTCAAGATATCGTGGATAATCAAGTCGATTAGTTGGTGCCTTGTATCGGCCTCGTTTAGATCTACATTCTTCCAGTTTCGAAGCGATTCTCGTGCAATTTCGGATTCCATTGAAACACCTAAAGCAGGGTTGGATTTACGATTGTCCTTTAACACACTTTGGTCACGACGCCAGTCTCAACGAGCTATCTACGATTTTTAATGGAGTGCCCTTATTTTTGAATAAAGCCGATAATTACTCGATAGTTCACCGCAGATTAGACCTACCACCTTTTTGATTGCGCGCTTTCGCCGCATAGGACAGTGCTCGCTAAAGCCCCATCTCAGCATCCAACCGTTCGTAATGGACCTAATCATCACTTGCGTCGGTATCCATACCGTCCACATCAGAGGTATCGCGCAACGCGTCATCAAACGCCGTTCTTCTTTCCCGATTAATTCACATGGAATGCGGCCACGACTGAAGTATGAGACTGTTCCAGCTATCGGGACAGGCCGATCATTGGCCGACGAAACGCGGTCGAAACTGCAGGTTGTAGGGAGAGGCATGAGCTAATCTAACCGACGATCTGACCGCCGATAGCGTCGGCTAATTGAGTTTGGGCGGTTTGTGCACCGTTGATGCGGGCGTTCAGCCTATCGCAAATGACCAAGAGTTCGTCCACTTTGGTGACGATACGATGTTGCTCACTACGAGGGGGAACAGCGACAAGGCAACCCCGCAATTGAGTTTTATTTATTGAAGCTAAATTCGTTGTTTGTTTGCTGGAGTCCGCGAAATACTCGCGAGCGACCGGAGAATTAAGATACTTCTCCAACCAGATTTCATTCTGCGCATCAAGAAACGGACGCGCCCTAAAAACATGGTTTTGGTGTGTAACGAAGGGTAGTTCACCTCGCCAGATGGCCGTTCTACCGACCTTATCCCAATCACCGCCCTCCGTGATCAATAGGTCGCCATTTTTCACCCGGACGTTCTCCTGCTCCTCAGCATGAATTTCGATTTCCTTGATGACTTCGAGATCAAGGAAGGCCCTCTGCACATTAGCTACGCGTAGATAAGGAACCGTATTCGTTTCTCGCCCCGCGAACTTGCGCCCCTTCGTAATACCGCTCTGAATATCGGCCAACTCTTCGAATCGGCTCCACTCCCAACCAGCCGGCGGATTGAATGGGAATATTTTCTTCTCAATCGGAGGCAGTTCTTTTTGCTTCTTTATCTTGCCGTCCTTCAGCAGGCGTGCTTTTTCAGCTGCAATCTTCTTAAGTAGCTCGCTAGCCGGAACGTCATTGGGATCTTGCGGGACGAGTTTGCCCATGACGGCGAGTTGCAGGATGGTTTGTTTGAGTTGGTCGATGCTCCACTCGGTGGTGAAGAGGGTGTCGAAGTGGTCGGCGATTCTTGCCCAGGCGGCGGTGAAGTCGTCGCGCTCGCTGGCTGTGGTGAGTGCGTCGAGCAGGGTTTGCACCAGGGTCTGGTGGGCGGTGATGCTGGTTTCTTGTTGCTGTTCCAGTTGGTCGCAGAGGGTCATGAGTTCGTTGACTTTGGCGACGATGCGGCGCTGTTCCTCTATTGGGGGAACGGGTATCAGAGCGATATTCGCCCGAGTAATAGTCAGCGTATGAACTGTGGTTCCCATACTTCCTTCATGAATCGCCTCGTTCCAAAACGGCGACTTCATGAAGTAATAGAGATACTGTGGATACAGATCCCAGTAGTTCTTAAAGATAAGTACACTCGCATCTTTAAAGTAGAATTTGGCGTCCGAAGGAACCACGTAAGGGGCACCGATAGTTCCCACGCCCGTCAGCATCATGTCACCAGGCTCGGGCACAAACCCTTTTTTCGAATGCTCTTCAAATAGCTTTTCAGTTATGAAAAGCTCATTGTCGACAGCTCCATATTGTGACAGTTTGACGATCTCTCTCGCGCGATAGAACGGCACCCCAGATGCTTGCCACTCCTTCTTATGAACTCGGCTGCTTGAAGCAACGATTCCCACCTCTCCAAGGCGCGCCCACCCCCACCCTCCTGGCAGCTCAAAGGGCGTTTCTTTATCATCAATTGGTGGCAGTGCTTTTTGCTTTTTAATCTTGCCATCTTTTGCCAGCCTGGCTTTTTCGGCGGCGATTTTCTTGAACAACTCGCTAGCCGGTTCGTCGCTGTGATCTTGTGGCACCAACAACCCCCGCACCGCCAATTCCAGAATCAGCTCGCGAAGCTTCTTGATGCCGTACAGTTCCAGCTTGCTGGATTTGCCGCGCCCGGCGGCCGATTTCGCTTTAACGGCAGAAGCCCAGATATCCAGATTGTCCGTGATGAGTTGCGCCGCCGCCGTCATTCTTTATTCGCCCCGGTCAGCGCGTCCGACAGAATGGCTTTCAACTGATCACGCAAGCTTTTAATCTCGGCCTGCTGCCGCTCGTACTCGGCCAGCAATTCTTCCGGGTCGTGGCTGATCTGCTCACCCACATGCGGGTTCTTCATGTCGAGGTTGTAGTTACGGGCCTTGATGTCGTCGACGTTGACCTGCCAGGCCTGCTCGGTTTCGACGCGGTCCGTGAAGCCGTTTTCCTCAATGCCCCACCAGGCAATCTCGGTCGCGAATTCTTCGAATCGCATCGGTTTCGTTTTGTTGTAGCTCGTGACCCCCTCCGGGTACGGGTGCTCGTAGAACCACACCTTGTCTGTGCCGGGCTGTTCGCTTTCGGGCTTTTTCGTGAAGAACAGGATATTCGTCTTGATGCCGGTATACGGAGCGAATACGCCGTTTGGCAGGCGTACGATGGTGTGCAGGTTGCACTTCGTGAGCAGTTCTTCTTTCAGGCGGGTTTTCATGCCCTCGCCGAACAGGAAACCGTCCGGCAGCACCACGGCGGCGCGGCCATTGTTCTTCAGCAGTTTGATCACGAGCGCCATGAACAGATCGGCTGTTTCGCGCGTGCGATAGGTGGCGGGAAACTGGTTCTCGACACCGTCTTCTTCCATGCCGCCGAACGGCGGGTTCGTGATGATGACGTTCACCCGGTCTTTCTCGCCGTAATCCACGTAAGCGCGGCGGCTCAGCATATTGTCGTGTTCGATCTGGCTCGGCACGTCGATGCCGTGCAGGATCATGTTCGTCGTGCAGAGCATGTGCGGCAAAGCCTTTTTTTCCACGCCGTGAATGCTCTGTTGCAACAGCTCTTCGTCCTTCGGGGACTTCACGTAGTTGTCGCGCTTGTGGTCGATGGTGCAGGCGAGGAAGCCGCCGGTGCCGCAGGCGGGGTCGAGCACGGATTCTTTTAACTGCGGCGCTACCCGGTTCACGATGAACTGGGTGACGGCGCGCGGGGTGTAGAACTCGCCCGCGTTGCCGGCGCTCTGCAGGTCTTTGAGGATTTGTTCGTAGATGGCGCCGAACGTGTGGCGGTCTTCGGTGTTGTTGAAGTCGATTTCGCAGATCTTGTTGATAACCTGGCGGATCAGGGTGCCGGACTTCATGTAGTTGTAGGCGTCTTCGAAGATATTCCGGATCACCAGTGCCCGCGGGCCGGTCGGGCCCTGCAGGTTGAGCTTCGTTTTCAGGGTTGGGAAGAGCTGCAGGTTGACGAAGTCGCTGAGTTCATCGCCCGTCATGCCTTCGGGGTCGGCCGCCCAGTGACGCCAGCGCAGGTGCTCCGGCAGGGGTGATTTGTAATCGTCTTCGAGCAGTTCCACTTCGGCTTCGCGGTCGTCGTAGATCTTGAGGAAAAACATCCACACGAGCTGGCTGATCCGCTGGGCGTCGCCGTCCACCCCGACGTCTTTGCGCATGATGTCCTGGATGGACTTGATGATGCCGCTGACATTACTCATGCGGACTCATCCCTGTAGTAAAGCTCGCGCTCCAGCTCCTGCACGGCCTGTTCGTAGTGTTGTTTGCCGCCAAACGCGTTATTGATGATTTCCATCGGGGTGCCCATACGATCGAAGGGCCGGAGTTTTAACACACGCGGGCTTTCGATGGTGGTGATGCCTTCGTCGGCGTATTTATCGAGCAATGATTCGAGCACCGCCCGCGCCTGTTCGCCGTATTTCGTGAAGTAGTTGCGCTTCTTCACGTTCTCCGCGCGCTCTTTGCGCGTGAGCGGCGGCATGTCGTAAGCAATATGGCAGATCAGATCGAAATCGCCGTATTCCGTGCCAACTTCCCGGGCCAGGTTATCCAGGGTGATGCCGCGCTCTTCGAGCTCCTTGATGATGGCCTCTTTTTTTCTGGTGCCGTTCCACTTGTTGATGAAGTCATCGAGGGAGGCGTATTCCTGCTGGATTTGGCTCCGGGAGTAGTCGCGATAAGATTCCGTAACCATCTGGCCGTCGGAGCCGAGGTATTCCACCCGCGTGGCGAGAATCTTTACGTCTACGCCACCGACGTGGACTTTGTAGATGCTGGGCTCGTACTCATCGTCATCGTCTGAATCGTCGTCCGGGTAATCCGGATCCGGCGGCTCAGGCGGATCGTCAGGGCCGGGCACGAAGACCACCACGGGCTCGCCGTCGAAATCCGGATCCTTGAACAGCTCCGTCGCCTTCTTGAAGTCCATGATCGTGAAGTAATACTTGCCGTGCTCCTCCTCGATGCGAGTACCGCGGCCGACGATCTGTTTGAACGTCGTCATCGACTTGATGGTTTTGTCCAGCACGATAAGCTTGCAGGTCTTCGCATTCACCCCCGTGGTAAGGAGTTCGGACGTGGTGGCGATCACCGGGAACCGGCTTTCCGGATCGATAAAGTTATCCAGCTCGGCCTTGCCCTCGGGGCTGTCGCCGGTGATCCGCATCACGTACTTCGAGTTGTCCGTGGCGATTTTGCCGGCCGCGTTCACGATGGCTTTCCGCATACGCTCGGCGTGGTCGATGTCTTCGCAGAAGATAATCGTCTTGGCGTAGGGATCGGTCGCGTTCAGCAGTTCCATGACGCATTTCGCCACGAGCTTCGTGCGCTGGTTCAGCACGAGGATGCGGTCCATGTCCGTCTGGTTGTACGTGCGCTGCTCGATATCCTGGCCGAGGTCGTCCTTCATGCCGGGCGGCGGTGTCCAGCCGTAGACATCCTTGTCGAGATCGATACGGACGACTTTGTACGGAGCCAGGAAGCCATCTTCGATGCCCTGCTTCAGGGTATAGGTGTAGACCGGGTCGCCGAAGTAGGTGATGTTAGAAACGTACTCCGTTTCCTTCGGCGTCGCGGTCATGCCGAGCTGGATGGCATGCGAGAAGTAGTCGAGAATTTCTCGCCAGGCGGAATCTTCGGCCGCACTGCCCCGGTGGCACTCGTCGATCACGATCAGGTCGAAAAAATCTGCGGAGACGTTTTTGAAGATCTTGTCTTCCTCGTTGGGGCCGGTGAGCGCCTGGTAGAGGCTCAGGTAGATTTCGTAGGACGGGTCGATCTTGCGGTTCTTGATTTTCGTCATGACCGAACCGAACGGCTTGAAGTCGTTGACGAGGGTTTGATCGGCCAGAATGTTGCGGTCGACGAGAAACAGAATTCGCTTCGCCTTTTTAGCCTTCCACAGGCGCCAGATGATCTGGAACGTCGTGTACGTCTTGCCGGTGCCGGTGGCCATAACGAGCAGGAGGCGCTTGCGGCCTCTGGCGACGGCTTCGATTACACGGTTTATCGCTTCAACCTGGTAATAGCGAGGTTCCTTGCCGGAGCCATCGTCCTGGTAAGGCTCGGTGACGAGTTCTTCTTCGTCGTCGTCGATGTCGCGGTACGTCTTGTAGCGCTGCCAGAGCTCGGCGGGGGTTGGAAACGACTCCAGCGGCAGCTCGGTTTCAATCTCTTCGCCGGCCAGCGGGATTTTGTTGTGTGAGGCAAACGCATCGCCGTTGGAGCTGAATGCGCTCGGGACATGCAGGATATCGGCGTAGCCGAGGGCCTGCTGCATGCCGTGGCTGACGGTGTGGTTATTGTCTTTGGCCTCGACAATCGCGATGGGGACGCCCGCCTCCCACTGCAGAACGTAATCCGCGAACTTCTTCTTTTTTTTATTGCGCGACGACAGATTGCCGCGGACGATGACCGGCCCCGGGGTCAGGGTGACCTCACGGCGGATCTGCGTTAGCTGATCCCAGCCGGCTTCCTTGATGGCCGGGGTGATGAACAGATCGCAGATATCTATTTCGCTGAGTTGTTGTTTCTCTTTGCGATCCATTTAAGCGAGCTCTGTCCGATTCGCCTTGTTCGCGACTTTTGTAGTCGCCAGAGTTTGCCAGACTGTTTGGCTTGGGCACGCTTTATCCTACCGCATCGCGCACTCGACGCCGGTTTGTCGCCAAATTATTGCGGTAAACAGATATTTTTCCAGGGTGTGGTAGCACCGGGCCAATGCCAAGCAAATAATGCCTCGACGTGGATCTCATAACCAGTTGATTATTTGGTGCCGGCTGCGAGACTCGAGCTCGGGACCTGACGCTTGCAGGGCACCCGCACGCGATGAAACACACCGGAGATTGCTTGCGAAAACCGCAGTAGCGTTTCAACGCCCGGCCAGGGCCAACCCGCCGCTTACAACGAACTCAACGCACGCTCCCCCGCCCAGCCCTTCTCAAGCGTTGTC
This sequence comes from Gammaproteobacteria bacterium, assembly GCA_965216305.1. Lineage (GTDB taxonomy): Bacteria > Pseudomonadota > Gammaproteobacteria > UBA11873. The sequence goes on from OZ244144.1 coordinate 4,927,190, forward strand.
ATTGCGAGTATATGCACCACTTCCTTCGTGATCAGCCAGCGCTCACCGACGTGGCGGAAACTCCATTCGTAAGAACCCCAGCCGAGCACGGAATCATCGCCGCGCATTTGCGTGACGTGCCAGTACATGAACGCTTCCGCGTTGTGGCCGCGCACGGTGATGTCCTCGTTCGCGTAATAACGTCGCGGGTGTTCGAAGCGCGACCAGTAATCGTTGAAAAACGCCATCACGGCATCGCGGCCGCGAACTTCGATGTTCCAGTTCGGTATCGACAACACGGCTTCGTCGGCGAACAGGTCCTCGAGCACGTCGGGGCGTTTACCGTCCACGCCCACTGCATAGCGTGACAACACGTGGCGCACCGCGTCCTTGCCTTTCAGTGCTGCCACTTCCGCTTCGAGCGCGTGCAGGCGCTCCTCAACCGTTGCCATCTGCATCTCCACCAGCTTGCCCCAATCAAAGCATAGCCGCGGAAACCCGGGTGTGCGCCGGGATGACTCTCCGGCGGCATCGAAAAGCCACCGACCACGATTTTTTTGCTCGATTTATTATTAGCAATATCTTAAGGTTAAAAGATAAATATAAAGTAGATTTTTATGAAACAGCGAAACCTCTGCGTATGCGCACTTGCCGTGCTCGCTTGCTGCAGTCTCACGGCGTGCGTGGGCACGATCGTCGAAACCACCACGGACGCCGCACTCGCGGTGGCGAAAGTGCCGTTCAAAGCTGGCGGCGCCATCGTCGATGTCATCAGCGACGACGAGGACTAGAACCGGGTTCAAACGGCGCGTCCGCGCCGCGAGCGTGAGGCTATAATCCGGCGAGCCGGGTAGCCGCCCGCTGCCGTCCCTGCCCTGTCGCTGGCGCGTACGCCGAGCGACGATCACGCCCGGCGCAGCGCCTGTCCAGGCGACGCCCCAGATCATCCGGAGGACTTCATGACGAAAAAACTGATCCACATGAACGCGTTTACGCAGTGTTCGATTTGCCACCATTCGAAAGGCCAGTGGAAAAACCCCGACGACACCTCCTCACACGGCTACAAGTCGCTCGACTACTGGGTGGACCTCGCGCAAACACTGGAGCGCGGCGGCTTTTCCGCGCTGTTTCTCGCCGACGTACATGGCACTTACAACATCTACCACGGCTCGCGCGACACGGCGGTACAGCACACAGTGCAGTTCCCGAGCAACGATCCGACGCTCGTGATCTCCGCGATGGCGTACGCGACACAACATATCGGTTTCGCGTGTACGTATTCAACGAGCTACTTCCCGCCCTACCAGGCCGCAAAAGTTTTCTCCACGCTCGATCACCTCACGAACGGACGCATCGCGTGGAATGTGGTGACGTCCTACCTGCCGGATGCGAATGACAATTTCGAGATCGGCGAACAAATGGATCACGATGCGCGCTACGAACGGGCCGAGGAATACCTCGAAGTCGTATACAAACTGTGGGAACACTCCTGGGAGGAGGACGCGGCGGTACGCGATCCGGCGCGTGACATGCACAACGATCCGGCCAAGGTGCATGAAATCAATCACGTCGGCAGCTGGTTTTCGATCCCGGGGCCGCATATGTGTGAACCGTCGCCGCAGCGCGTACCGGTGTTGTTCCAGGCCGGCCAGTCCGGGCGTGGCGTTGGGTTCGCCGGTCGTCACGCGGAAGCGATATTCGGCCTGTGGGCCAACCGCGAGGCCTGTCGCAAGGCGGTGTTGAAAACCCGCGCTGCAATCGAGGCCGAAGGGCGCGCGCCTGAACACGTGAAAATATTTCCCGGCATCGCCGTCGTCGTCGCGGCAACAGATGAGGAGGCGCAGGCGAAGTTCGACGCGTTGAAGCAGTACGCAAGTCCCGAGGGCGCGCTGGCGCTGTTCAGCGGCTGGGCCGGCTTCGATTTCTCCAAGCTCGGCGGCGATGTCGTGCTCGACAATGTCGAGACCAAGGCGATCCAGGGTTTACTCACGTATTTCACCGAAGTCGATCCGGATCGCGAGTGGACGCTCGAAGCAATGGGTGAACAGATTTCACTCGCCAGCGTCATGCCGAAGTTCATCGGCTCGCCGGCGACGATTGCCGATGAGATGGAGCACTGGATGGATACCTGCGATATCGACGGCTTTAACTTGTCGCCGATCGTGCATCCCGCCGGCTTCCGGGATTTTGTCGATTTCGTGGTACCGGAACTGCGCCGTCGCGGTCGGATGCAGGACACCTACGAGGGCGACACCTTGCGCGAACATTATTTCGGCCGCGGACAGGCACGGCTACCGGCCGACCATATCGCGCACCGCTGCCTGCCGGCGTGGAAGCAATAGGTTCCGGATCCGGTTCGCTGCCGGCGTCGATAACGGCGAGCGTCTGCCTGTTCGCGCGCGATAACGCGATACCCCCGATGACGCTCGCGCGGGCCGCGGAAGCGCGCGGATTCGACGGCTTTTTCGTGCCTGAGAACACCCACGTGCCAATCAAGCGGCGGCGCGCCTCACCGTACCCGGAAGCGCGCATGAAGTCGCTCGCGAATCTGTACGACCCGTTCGTCACGCTCGGTGCCTGCGCAGCCGTTACGCAACGCATCAAACTCGGCATCAGCGTGTGCCTGTTGACGCATCGCGATGCGATCGCGACGGCGCGTGCGGCATGCTCGCTCGATCACCTGTCGCGCGGTCGGCTCGTGCTCGGTGTGGCCGGCGGCTTTGTCGCCGAAGCTATGGAGAACCATGGTTCGTCGTTCCCGCAGCGGTGGAAAATCGTGCGCGAGAAAGCGCTCGCCATGCGCGCGCTGTGGTGCGACGAAAGGCCGGAGTTTCACGGCGATTTCGTCGATTTCGCCGCTTTCGAGTCGAACCTCGCGCCGTACCAACGCCATGGCCCGCCAATCTGGATCGGGTCGAACCATGCAAGCGTGGCCGACAAAGTCGCGGATTACGCGGACGGCTGGTTCGTATTCGACGGCCGTTATACGGGCGATCCGTTCACGGATCTGCGCCGTGCGTGTGACGGAAGATTGCGTGACATGAGCGAAATCACCGTGACGCTGATGAACGCACCGCCCGAACCCGGCGCGCTCGACGCGCACCACCGCGCCGGGCACCGTCATTTTATTTTTATCGTCAATGTCGATGATGAGGCCGATGCGGAACACGAACTCGACGATCTCGTGACGGTGATGAACACGACGTTCGCGGGCGAGGCCGCGGGCCTCACGCGCTGAAACGCCGGCGTTTTCAGCGCGGGATCCCGAACGCGAGCAGAACGTTGCCGGTGATCCCTGTATTGCGCTGAGTCAATCCGCTCGTCACGTAAATGCGGTTACCGACAAACACCGGGCCGCTATTGCCGAGCGTACCGCCATTACCCTTGAAGCCGTTCACGCCTGTGCAGCCGCGGTGCGATCGGTTAGCGTAGCGTGCGTGGTCCTGACTGGCAGCTAACGCATGAGTTTCACCTGGCCCTCGCCTGAGCAAATCGAAGTGTTGAAAGCGCGCGCATCCGACCCGGCGCCAATCACGATGTTGAATCTGCTGCGCTACCGCGACGTCGCACACTACACCGGGCATCCGGAAGTGTCGCCGTGTTCCGGCAAGGCCGCCTATGCACGCTACGCGGACGAAGCGCTCGCATGTGTGGAATCCGTCGGCGGGCGTTTCGTATTTGGCGGCGCGGCGCAAGCGACCGTGGTGGGGCCGGACACGGAACAATGGCACGATGTGTTGCTCGTCGAGTATCCGCACACGCGCGCGTTTCTCGACATGATTGCCTCGCCGCGCTACCAGGCATGTGCCTGGCATCGTGAGGCCGCGCTCGAGGATTCCCGCCTCGTGCTGATCACCGCCGGCGCGCTCAACTACGTATCGTAGCGCACGGATTACAGCCACATGAGCAACGCGGTACCGGCGATCACGATCACGGAACTTGTCATCGCCTGCGTACCGGCGGTGATTGTCATCGGCCTGATGGCACGCTGGGGCGCGCGCGCGGGAGCCGCGGTGTACGCGACCGTACGCATGCTCGTGCAACTCACGCTGATCGGCTATGTGTTGATCTATCTGTTCGAAACAGAGCACCTCGCGGTGATCGGCGGTGTCCTCGCGATCATGCTGCTCGTTGCGAGCCGGATCGCGATTCAGCCGCTGCCGGCACGCGAGCCGGCGCATTACCGCGATGCCTTCATCGCGATTACATGCGGCAGTATGCCTACCCTGGTGCTCGTCACGCAGGGTGTGATCGATATCGAACCCTGGTTTCAACCGCGCTACGTGATCCCGCTCGGCGGCATGATCTTCGCGAGCGCGATGAACACGGTCAGCCTCGCGGCCGAGCGGTTTCACGCTGAGACAATGACGCAGGCAACACCGGACGCACGGCGGGTTGCGTTCCAGGCGGCGATGATTCCGCTCGTGAATTCCTTTCTCGCCGTTGGGCTCGTCACCTTGCCCGGCATGATGACCGGCCAGGTGTTGTCCGGCGTTTCGCCGCTGATTGCGGCGAAATACCAGATTGTCGTGATGACGATGCTGTTCGGTGCCTCCGGCATCGCCGCCGCCGTCTATCTTGCACTGCGTTGCCGGGCCGGCGCGCGTCCGTGATGCCGGCCGCAAGCGCTGCTATACGCATCGGCGCGACGTTTTTATACTGATGGCAGCACGGACCGATTGGAACACACTCTTGCCGCGGGCCGGGCCCGCGCAACCGGGGGAACGCAGATGACTATCGATCTTGATACGCTGGATATCCACCGTCCGAGTCGCTACGCCAAAGGGTACCCATGGCGGGAGTGGGACCTGTTGCGCGCCGAGGCGCCGATCTTCTGGTACGAACGCGACGACATCGAGCCGTTCTGGGCAGTCACGCGTTACGACGATGTGATGACGATATCCGGCGACCAGAAAGTGTTCATCAACGGCGGCCCGCGTCTGCGTCTCGCGCTCAAAGGCGAGAAAGAAGTGCTGCGCGAAGGCGTCGATGAATTCGGCCAGGAGCGCAACTGGGATCCGGACGAGCCGCCGGATTTCATTTTCATGGACAACCCGCGCCACCGGCACATGCGCAAGCTCACGAGCTGGGCATATACGCAATCGAGCATGCGGCAGATTGCGCACCATTTCGACGACATGGCGCGCGGGTTCACCGCCGAGTTCATGCACCAACTCGAGAGCAACAGCGCGCGCGGCACAACGACGGATCTTGTGAGCGAACTCGCGGCGAAACTACCGCTCGCCGCGGTGGGTGAATTAATGGGACTCGCGCCCGACGACTGGAAGCAGATCCTGATCTGGTCGAACGCGGTGATCGGGGAAGTCGAACCCGAACACCTGTTGCCCGGCGAAACCGTGGCCGAGGCCGCGGCGCGCAATATGTACGACTTTCGGCTTTATCTCGAGGACTTGATCAACGAGAGCCGCGACCAGGGCGCCAGCCGCGGCGGCTTTGTCGATCGCATGGTGCATCGCGAAGTCCTCGGGAAAAAACTCACGAACCAGCAATTGATCGGCTACCTGTTCGTCCTCATCGCCGCGGGCAACGATACAACCCGCAATGCCACGGCAGGCGGGGTGGCCGCCTTGCTGGAACACCCGGACCAGTGCGCCCGCCTGTGCCGCGATCCCTCGCTGTTACCCACCGCGATCGACGAAATCCTTCGCTGGACCTCGCCGGTGGTGAGCTTTCTGCGCACGTGCACGGAAGATTTCAAGCTCTCCGGCACACTGATCAAGGCGGGCGATACCGTCGGTATGTTTTATCCGTCGGCGAATCGCGATGAGCGCGTGTTCGCTGATCCGTACCGCTTCGACATCGGCCGTACGCCAAACCCGCACGTTGCATTCGGCTACGGCGCGCATTTCTGTCTCGGGACGAATCTCGCGCGCGCGGAACTGAAGTCGGCTATCGCGGCGCTGATCCCGGAGCTGCCAAAACTCGCGCTCGCCGGAGATGGCGCGCGGATCGCTCACACGCACGTGTCGGGTTATTCAAAACTGCCGGTAACGCTCGCGGCGTAGCCGGCGTCGTCCGCCGCCGCTCACACAAAGCGGCGCAGCGAACGACGAGACACATCAAACGGACGGGGCCACCGCAACAGGGCGCGACGCCGGACTTATGCGGCGAGCAGACGCGCTACTGCGCCACCCAACCGCCGTCCACCGGCATCGCCACCCCGGTGACGTATGACGCCTTGTCCGACAACAACCAGGCCACGGTCTCGCCGATTTCCGACGGTGCGGCAACGCGCTTCATCGGCACGGCACCGATCATCTGCTCACGTATTTTCACGCTTGCGTCGGTCACCCGGTTCAGCATCGGCGTCTCGATAAAGCCGGGACACACCGCGTTCACACGAATGTTTTTCGTCGCGTATTCGAGCGCCACCGTCTTCGTCAGGCCGACCACCCCGTGTTTGGACGCGTTGTAACTGGCGGCACCGGGGATGCCGATCAGACCGGCCGCAGAAGCGGTGCTGACGATGCTGCCGCCACCGCCCTGCTTCATCATCTGCTCGATTTCGGCTTTCATGCAGATAAACACGCCGGTCAGATTGACCCGGATCACCCGCTCCCAGTCCGCCATGCTCACATCCGCGATGCGCGCCGTCGGACCTTCAATGCCCGCGTTGTTGAACGCGCCATCCAGTGCGCCATGTTGATCAACGAGCGCGGCGATCGCGGCGCTGACGGCCTCATAGTCGCTGACATCAACATGGATGTACTCCGCCGTGCCACCGGCATCGGTCACGAGTTTTACCGTATTCGCGCCTTCGGCATCCTGCACGTCGGCGATGACGACGCGTGCACCCTCGGTGGCGAGAATCTGCGCCGTTGCGCGGCCAATGCCGGTGCTGCCACCGGTAACGAGTACTGTTTTATCCTGCAATAAAGTCATTGCCTATTTCCTCATTGGGATTCAATGCTGGTTAGTGCTTTCAGGTTCATGCGCCGTTCGGGAGTCCCGCTTGCGGCCATGCCGTCGCAACACACGAAGACGGGCGAAGGCGGGCGCCGTGCAAACCGCACGACGCCCGTGGGCAAACAGCGGCTAGCCGCCGCTCGCGGCTTGCGGCATCGACGCGGCTTTCGCCACGATGTCGTCGAGTACCGGGGTAATGTAGCGTTTGAAATTCTCCGGGTCTTCCGACATCGGAAAGTGGCCCATCCCTTCCATCAGCGTATACGTCGCGCCCGGCACCTTGTCGGCGAGTTCCTGCGCGGCTTCCGGGTACGCCGACCAGTCGTAATCGCCGCTCAGTACGTACAACATGCATTTCGAAGTATCGATGTTCTGCGCTGTCTCGCGCAGGTCGTGCTCGATGCCGTAGTAATTCAGATCGCCGGCGAACACGGACGGTGCGCCCTGGCTGTACATCCACACCGTTTCCCGTACGCGCGCTTCCGGCGCGTTCGGTGAACACAGGCTCAGCATCGCAGCCGGTTTCGACTCGTTCGACAAGCGCGGGTGGTGCCACCACTTGTCGATCAGTTGATCCATGTTGCCGCTCCAGCACGAGGCTTCGAGGCCGATGCAGGCCCGGAACTCATCGGGGTGATTGAGCGCGAGATCGCCGGCGAGATGCCCGCCCATCGAGCAACCCATGTACACCGGCTGATCGAGTTCGAGCGCACGCACAAGTGCAACCCAGAAGTTCATAAACCAGGTTTTCCGGAGCTTGTATTCCTGCTCCCAGAAACGCACCCCGTCCGGCGGCAGCGACTTGCCGTGATACGGTAGATCGACCGCGATCACACGAAAGCGTGATGTCACGTCCGGATCTTCGAGCAGATGACGGTACTGGCGACCATCAGACCCGGCCGTGTGCTGGCACACAAGCGGGATCCCGCTGCCGGCTTCTTCGAGGTACACCCGGTATTCGATGCCGTCGACGTCGAGGTACAGATAACGACCCGTGATATTGGAAAATTTTGCCATGATGATACTCCTCTAGGCCGCCAGCGCCGGATGCGCATCACGCATTGCCGCACCCATGATCGCCTTGATCCGGCGCAACGAATAGTAATAAGCGTACGCGCTTTCGAGATCGCCGCCGAATTCAAAATCGTGATGGAACGATGCCGCAAACCAGTCGTGGTAAAACGGTTTCGGTACGGCTTCGAACATCCGCACCCAGACCTCCTCGGGTCCGGCGATGTTGATGGTGTACGGATCGAAACCGTTCGTGCCGTGCCGGAACGCGGCCACCGTGCCGTTTTCGATGCGCATGAAATATTTTTCTTCGCCGATGACGAAGCGGATGTCGCAATACCAGAACCGCGCCGTCAGCACGAATTCCGGATCGGCGTTCAGGCGTTGCTTGATTTCCTCGACAGGAAGCTCGGGTAGGGCTGCCATAAGTGGCCGTCTCCTTGTGATGCGGCGGGCGCGAATGCCCGGCGCCGCAATGTGGTTGATGTTTTCGCCGGCGCTGTATCCGGACTCAGCCCTCAAGCCTAACAAAAAAGCCGTAGCTGGCCACCCGGATCAACGCGCGCGCGATAATCGTCGAGCCAGCGGTCGGCCCACCAGTTCGCGTTTGCTTCGGAGTTTTCGAGTTCAAGCTGATCGGTATCACTCAAATAATGAAAGCATTCATGCGCGAGCGTGTGCAGCGCACACTCGGCAAGATCATCGAATACGAACGTCTGGGCGCCGGAGATCCAGCCGCGCGGGTGCCGCGCGGACGGCACGCGGCCGTAATGATCAAAACGGTACGGTGGCGCCATGATCACGTTGACGCTGGCGCGGATCCGGTAACCATGGCTGCGCCCCCGCGCCGCCGTTTCGCCCGGAAACGTACACTCCCCGTGCAACAGTACGTTACGGTTGAGCGGCAGCAGCTTGAGCCAGTCGAGCGGCCGCGTATCGAACGCGCGCATGCGCTCGCGCACGAACCCGATCACGTGCGGCATACCAACCTTGTCGATGACGGTGTAGTTCGCTTTACTCAATGTTGCCCTGTTGATCCGCATCACCGGCAGCGGGTGCCGACACCGCGACGGGGCTCGCGGCGACGTCAGTTTAGCGCCGCCGCGGCGCATGCAACAGCGTGCGGGTCTGTCTTTTTCGTAGCGCGCCTGCGATTATACGATGCTCGAATCTGCGCTCAGCGAAGGTCATACCGCGATGAAACTGATCCCCGAGATTGTCAGCCGGCAGGCGACGCACACGACCTGGCGACGCGACATCCACGCGCACCCGGAACTCGCTTACGAAGAACACCGCACCGCTGAACTCGTGGCCGAGAAACTTACGGCGTTCGGTATCCCGATCGAAACCGGCATCGGTCGCACCGGGGTCGTCGGTACGATCCGCAACGGCACGAGCGATCGTGCGATTGGCCTGCGCGCCGACATGGATGCGCTGGCGCTGCAGGAATACAACGAATTCGGCCACCGCTCGCAACACGACGGCGTGATGCATGCGTGCGGCCACGACGGCCACACGACAATGTTGCTCGCAGCGGCGGAATATCTCGCCACAAACCGGAATTTCGACGGCAGCGTGCACGTTATCTTCCAGCCCGCCGAGGAAGGCGAAGCAGGCGCGAAAGCGATGATGGACGATGGCCTGTTCGAACGCTTCCCGATGTCGGCCGTCTACGGCATGCATAACTGGCCGGGCCACCAGGTTGGCCGCATGGCGACCCGGCGCGGTCCGATCATGGCCGCGATGGACGTCTTCGAAGTCACGATCAAGGGCCGCGGCGGCCATGCCGCGCTGCCACATCTGGTTGTCGATCCGATCCTCGTCGCCACGCAACTCGTGAACCAGTGGCAAAGTATCGTCAGCCGTAACGTCAATCCCATCGAGGCCGCGGTCGTGTCCGTCACGCAATTCCACGCCGGTGACGCCTGGGCCGTGGTGCCAAACGAAGTTGTGCTGCGCGGTACCGTGCGCACGTTCCGTCCGGCCACGCGCGACCTCGTGAAGAAACGCATGCGGCAAATAGCCGACGGTCTGTGCGCCGGTAACGACTGCGAACTCGACTGGTGGTACGAGCATCGCTTCCCGCCGACGATCAACTCGGCGACGGAAACGGACGCGGCCGCGCGCGCGGCAAAATCCCTGCTCGGCGATGCAAACTTCAACAACGACGTCGAACCGTCGACGGGCTCGGAAGATTTTGGCTATATGCTCGAGGAAATGCCCGGCTGCTACGTCTTCATCGGTAACGGTTCAAGCAACGGGGGTTGTCTGTTGCACAACCCGCACTACGATTTCAACGACGAGATTATTCCCATCGGCGCGAGTTACTGGGTTGAGCTCGTCGAACAGGAACTCAGCCAGGGGCGCGGATTGTGAGCGCGCTCGCAACCCGTCCGTTCGTCGACGGTTACGTCTTCCTCGAGGGTCCACGCTGGCATAACGGCCGCCTGTGGGTGTCGGATATCTGGGCGCACAGGGTGTATTGCATCAGCGAAGACGGACGCGCGGAAACCGCGGCCGAAGTGCCGCATCGCCCCTCCGGCCTCGGTTTTTTGCCGGACGGCACACCGCTGATCGTCTCGATGCAGGACCGCTGCGTTTACCGCCTCGACAACGGCGCCCTGCAGCCACATGCCGATCTCAGTGGCAGCGTTGCCGCGGACATCAACGACATGGTGGTTGACGATCAGGGCCGCGCCTATGTCGGCGACATGGGTTACGACCTGTTCGGCGGCGGCCCGTCGGCGCCGGGTAACATCGTGCTCGTCGAAGCTGACGGCAGTCATCGAATAGTCGCCGAGGGACTCGATTTCCCGAACGGAATGGTGATCACGAACGGGGGCGACACACTCGTTGTCGCGGAATCGTTTGGCGAACGCCTGCGCGCATTCGATCGCGCGGCAAACGGTGATCTGAGCAATCCGCGCGTTTACGCCACGCTCGCGGGACTCGTTCCCGACGGTATCTGCCTCGACGTGGACGGCAACATCTGGGTCGCCGGCGCGATGGGCGGTGCATTCGTACAGGTCAGCCCCGCCGGTGAGGTCGTCGCGCGCATCGATGTCAGTCCCGATGCGGCGATCGCCTGCCAGCTCGGCGGCAGCGACGGACGTACGCTGTACTGTCTTGTTTACGCCGGCGGGATCGAGGAATTATCCAGCGGCAAGCCCGGCGCGCGCATCGAGACGCTGCGCGTCGATGCGGCTGCCGCCGGATCGCCCTGAGGCATGAACCGCGATGTGACGATGCCACAACGGCAAGATCTCACCGCAATCCGACAACAACAATCAGCCCGCAACCGGAGGATCCAATGAAACTGCATGATTGCCAAATGGCGCCGAATCCGCGCCGCGTACGTATCTTTCTGGCCGAGAAAGGCATCGACATCGAGAAAGTCGAACACAGTATTCTCGATGGCGAAACCTGCGGCGCGGAGTACCTGAAGATCAACCCCTGGGGCACGGTGCCCGCACTTGAACTCGATGATGGCAGTGTCGTGCGCGAAGCGCCGGCAATTTTCCGCTACCTCGAAGCGAGTCATCCCGAGCCGAATCTCGTTGGCACGAATCCGCGCGAAGCGGCCGAAATCGAATCCTGGGAGCGGTTCTCGGAACTGAACGGGATCGGTGCGATCGGTGAATATTTTCGCAACCAGAGTGAAGCGCTGGCGGGTCGCGGATTACCGGGGCCGGCTTCGATCGCCTTGATCCCGGCGCTCGTCGAACGTGGCCAGGTGCGCGCGGGCTACTTCTATGATCAGCTCGATCAGCGCCTCGGCGACTCCGAGTATCTTGGTCGCGACAGCTATTCCATCGCCGACATCACCGCGCAGTGTGCGATCGATTTCGCTACCGCGGTAAAACTCGGCATTCCGGAGACGTGCAAGAACGTCGCACGCTGGCACAAGCTCGTCAGCGGCCGGCCCAGCGCCGCCGCCTGAGAACTCACGTAGTGCCGCGCCGGAACGTTCCGGCGCGGCAAACGGCGCGTGAATCAGATCGGAAACTTCGGATCAAATTTCGGCGCCCGCTTCTCGCGATGCGACGTGATCCCCTCCTGCGCTTCGCCACCGGTGAAGCCGAGCATCTCCAGCGCCGTGGACGTATCGAACGCCGGCCCCGCCATGCGGTACCACTGGTTCAGTGCGTACTTCGTCCAGCGGATCGCCGACGGCGCGCCGGCGGCGAGGCGGCTCGCGATTTCCAGGGCCTTGTCCTGCAATTCGTCGTCCTCGACGCACAAGGACACGAGCCCGTATTTCTCGGCATCCTCGCCACCTACCGGTTCGCACAACAGCAGCAGATATTTCGCCTTGGCCATGCCGCACAGCAGCGGCCAGTTGATCACGGCCGAGTCGCCCGCGGCGACGCCAAGCCGCGTGTGTCCGTCGACGATCTTCGCGGACTTGCCGGCGATCGAGATATCCGCAAGCAAACCGGCGACGAGCCCCGCACCGACGGCGACCCCGTTCAGCGCGGAGACGATGGGTTTCGAACAATTGATGATGTTGTAGACGAGGTCGCGGGCTTCTTTCCATGCCCGCGCGCGGTCTTTCGGATCGGCGATGATGTCCTCGATCATGCCGAAGTCGCCGCCGGCCGAGAAAGCCTTGCCCTTGCCGGTAAGAATAACGACATCGACGTCCTCGTCCTCATCGATGTCGCGCCAGATGTACGTCAGCTCGCGGTGACCGTTCTTGTCGAGCGAGTTCAGGGTCTCCGGCTTGTCGAACGTGATCCGCAGGATCCGTTCGCCCGGCTGGTCGAGTTTCAGTTCTTTGTATTTTGCGTACTTTTCAAGCATGTCATTAACCTGTCTGTCGTTATCAGAAGATATCCCGGGGCGGCACGAATAAACCGGCGCCGGGCATCGCGCGGCTGCGCGTCGCCAGCGCGCTGCAATTCGGGCGCCGTCAGTCGGGTCATGGTGGTGCCGGCGCTCCCTAATCGATCACGCGTTCACCGGTGGCGAACGCGAGCCACACGAGTGCGCCGAATACATTGATGGCGGCGACCAGGGTGAACGCCGCGGAATACGTACCCGTTGCATCGACGAGCCAGCCGGTGAGCGCGACGCCGATGATGCCGGGCACGGTGCCGGCCGTGTTCGTAATTCCCATCAGTACGTCCGCGTAACGCGGCGCGATGTCGAGATGATTCGGCACGAAGCCGGACCACGTGAACGAGGCGGCGCCGAGCGCACCGCACATGAGCAACATGGCCACGGTGGCTGAATCAACGTCGCGCGCAAGCAGCATGAACAACGCAGAACCGAGCAGTCCGATCGTCTGCATGATCTTGCGCACCGCCGTGATGCTGATGCCGCGTGTCACCATGGCGTCGGCAATCCAGCCGGCGAGGATGCCAACGACGAACATCGTGAGCCACGGCGCGGCGGAATAAAGACCCGCATTCGCGATGCTCAGGCCGAGTTGTCCGCGAAAGTAGCTCGGTAACCATGCGAGCAACATGTACAACACCCAGTTGCTGCAGAAATGGTTGATGAACAGTGCCCACACCGCCGGCGAGGACAGCAACTTGCGCCATGGCACCGGCGGCTTCTCGTCGTGTTCCGTGGTCTGCTGCTGCAGCAAGGCGAGTTCCGCGGGCGAGACTTTCGGATCGTCCGCCGGGCTGTTGCGAACCTGAAAGAACCAGATCGCGGTCCATACGAAACCCGTTGCGCCGAAGACGTAAAACACGGCCGGCCAACCGTAGCGTGCGATGATCCAGCCCGTTGTGGTCAAGGCAAACAGGGTGCCGAGCGGGATTCCGCTGATCAGCAGGGAAACGGCGCGCGAGCGTTCCGCGGGCAACACCCAGCGGCCGTAGATGTTGTAGGCGGCGGGGAACATCGCGGCTTCGCCGCAGCCCATCGCGATGCGGGCCGCGATCAGTAACGGCAGCGAGACGAGCGCCGCGGCTGGCGTGATGAGCGTAAACAACGACCACCACAGTACCGCGAGTCCGAGCACAATCTTGCCGCCGATCCGGTTCGCGATCCAGCCGCTCGGGGCCATGAACAACATGTAGCCGATGAAGAACGACGACAGCACGTAGCCCTTCGTCGTTTCGCTCCAGCCGAATTCTTCCTGCATTGCGAGCGCCGCAACGGAAATATTGACGCGGTCGATATAGCAGATGAACACGGCAAGGAAACAGAAACCCACTACCGTATAACGGCGTGGCCAACGCGGCATGGCGCCCGCGAGTGCAGACTCAGAAACCGACATCGCATTCCCCCTGTACCTGTCCGGCAAGATAAGGCATAACGAAGACGTTAGGAAACCCGCGCGCGGACAGCAACAAATCAGGAGAGAGCGTCATGGCGAAACCCGTCTGCCTCGTAACCGGAGTCGGTCCAGGCACCGGCGCCGCGGTGTGCCGGCGTTTCGCCGCCGGCGGTTATCAAATCGCAATGGTCGCGCGCGACCCGGAACGACTCGCGGCGCTCGAGCAAGAAATCGCAGGCGCGCGTGCTTACGTTTGTGATGTCGCCGATGAAAGCGCGGTAAACACCACCGTCGCCGCGATCGGCAATGAACTCGGCGCGCCGCAAATTCTGATCCACAACGCGGTGCGCGGTACGTTCGGTTCGTTCATGGACATGGACCCGGCGGATCTGCGCCGGAACTTCGACGTCAACACAATGGGCCTGTTGTATTTCGCGCGCGCATGCGCGCCGGCCATGGTGGCGGCCGGCCACGGCGTGATAATCGCTTCCGGCAATACGTCCGCCCTGCGCGGCAAACCGAATTTCGCCGGCTTCGCGCCAACGAAGGCCGCGCAACGGATCCTCGCGGAATCGATGGCGCGTACGCTCGGCCCCGACGGCGTGCACGTGGCCTACATCGTGATCGACGCGGTGATCGATCTCGAGTGGACGCGCGAAATGATGCCGGACGCCGACGATGACTACTTCATTCAGCCGCGCGCGATCGCCGAGACGACGTTCCAGATTGCGCACCAGGACCGCAGCGCATGGTCGTTTAATGTGGAAGTGCGGCCGTTCGGGGAAGTGTGGTGAAACCGATCCGGCACGGTCGACTGTCGAACCGCCCGCGCTAGGCAAGGCCAGTGCACAAAGCCGGCGACAACGAACAGGCTCGCGGGTGCGGTTTCACGCTGATGCAGGTGCGCGCCGGTGGCGTCGTGACGGAGTTCGGTTCGCTCGGCGCCGGGCCAGCGGTGATCCTGCTGCCCGGCCGCGGTGGCGAAGGGCCCGAACAATACGATCGACTCGGCCCCGCACTCGCAGACGCCGGCTTTCGTGCGCTCGCCGTAAACCTGCGCGGCGTGGGTCGCAGTACGGGCCCACTCGACGGTTTGTCGCTGCACGACCTCGCCGGCGACATCGCCCGCCTCATCGACGCCACGGGCGCGCCGGCCCACCTTGTCGGCCGCGCGTTCGGCAACCGGGTGGCGCGCTGTACGGCAACGGACTTCCCCGCCCGCGTGAAAAGTCTCACCCTGCTCGCGGCCGGCGGACTTATTCCGCCGCGCGCGCACCCGCGGCCCGTGCCACAGCGACGCGCGCGGCGTCAATTACGCTACTGGCGCGCCGCGAGCCAGGCCCATGAACACGCCGCGCAGACCACCCCTCTCGCGCACTGGTGGGCGGGCGGGACCGCGCCCATGCTCGTCGTGCAGGGTCTCGACGATCACATCGCGGTGCCGGAAAACGGCCGCCGCCTGGCAGCGGACTACCCCGAGCGGGTGCGCCTGCGTGAAATTCCCGCGGCCGGGCACGGCGTACTATTCGAAAATCCGGCGTCGGTGATTACCGAAGTCCTTGCATTCGTTCAGCAAGTGGAGCGCGCCGCGGCCGGCGCCTGATTGCGCTTTGTTCCCGTCACAGCCGCAACATGCGTGCGAGGCCCTCGCGCGTGAAATGCTCGGCCCAGTGGCTCGGCCGCAGATCCGGCGCGATGCCGTCGAGCTCGGCAAGCCAGGCGTCATCGGCTTCGTAGCCGAATTCAATCAAGTCCGCGGCGAGTGATCCGTGCTGCTGCATCTGACCAACAATCCGCGGCAAATGATCACGCCATTGATCGAAGCGCTGCGCCGCGATCGGACGCACACCACCGAGCGCTGTGACGGCCTCCTCGCCGGGGTTCGCCACTTCATGAAAACGACTGAACGGTGCGGTGACGTCGAGAAAGGGCATGCGCGCGCGCAGCTGTTCCTGTACGTGATCGGGATCGCTAAGCAGATCTTCATAGCGCACCGTGATGAAACGCGGATGCCCGTCGAGCCGTCGCGCAACCGCGGTATAGGCTTTCCAGAATTTCAGCCCGGCCCAGTAGCGATCGGGCGCGCGCCGGTGTTTGCTGACGATGATGTTGCGCGGATCGCGTAACAGGTAAACGAGGTGGAGAGCGGCATTTGTCGCCAGTGCGCGCTCTGCCAGCAGGATGTCGCGCGGTGCTTTCGTGAGGAAGATCCGCCCGGGTCCCGGCGGCGGGGCGAAGATTCGCGCTTCGTGCCCAACCTGCAGGTCGATGTCGAAACACGCGGTCATCGCCTCGGCCAGCAGCGTCGTACCGGTGCGCGGACTCGCGCCGGCAATATGAATTCGGTGCATGGCCGAACTCTGTCGGATCGCGCGGACAAGCTCAAGACGCAGCTCGCTTAGCGGCCACCGTGGCGGCGCGTTACCATGGCGGGTTCCTATTACGCGCCGGTCCCGCCCGATGGCCACCATCGTTATTCTCGAACACCTGATGCAGAAGGATTTCGGGCAGCCTTACCTCGTGTACGCGCTGGCCGAGAGCTGGCGCACGGCAGGACACACCGTTCTCGTCCATCACGGTACGAACACACCACCGCCCGGCGACATCGCGTTTCTCAACGTCGATCTGACGATCGTTCCGCCGGCGTATTCAGCGCTGCTCGATCGCTATGAGCGGGTGATCAACGGGCGCACGCTGGATATTTCGAAGCGCGGTTACAGCACGCAAATCCTCGCCGCGGACAGCACCTGGGACGGGCCCGTGATCGTCAAAACGGACCGCAATTTCGCCGGCCGGATCGATGCGCGACTGCGTCGGCGCATGCTCGCCGCGGGACTCACGCCGGATATTCCGGCGGGACCGACGATGCAACGCTATGTCGTGTTCGAATCGATCGCGAAGGTACCGGCTAATGTCTGGCAGACCGATGGCGTCATCGTCGAAAAATTTTTGCCGGAACACGATGCCGACGGGTATTACATGCGTGTGTGGGTATTCCTCGGCACGGCTACCCGCAGTTTCCGCATGCGCGCGAATGTGCCGATCATCAAGTCGCATCACATCGTCGAGCGGGAAACCGTTGCGGTCCCGGACGAGATCCGCGAGTGGCGCGAGCGCCTCGGTTTCGACTACGGCAAGTTCGATTACGTCGTGCGTGACGGGCGGCCGATTCTGATCGATGCGAATCGGACCCCGGGCGCGCCTGCCGACTACGCGACGAACCCCGATGTCGCCGCGGGTATCGCACTGCTCGCGCAGGGCATCGACGATTTTCTGCCGCTGTGACTCAGCCGCGTTTTACAAAGCGCACGCGCGGGAAGTGCTCACCACAGTGATAGGTGGGGATGTCGCAGTCGACGAGATCGAAAACCGGCGCCGCGGCGGCACGCATTTCCTCGACAGTGGGATAGACATAGCGCGCCTGTTGACCGGCATAGCGCTCAATGTTCGTCACTTCGTGCGGAAACCACCCGTGGCGGTCGATCAGCGCCGCGGGATCCGGGATCCGCTCGCGCCATAGCTGCCACAGATCGTCGAGCACGACCCCTTCGGTATCGTCACCCTGCAGCGCCATCATCAGTTGCCAGCGCACGAGGCCGAGGTTTTTCTCCCGGCCCGCGAGTAATGCGTCGAAAATCTCATCGACCGACGCGCGCGAGGTCCCGCGCGCGAAGCAGCGCAGCGCAAGCACGCCACCGGGCTTGAGCACCGCGGCCACCGCGCGGTTCAGCGCGACTACCGCATCGAGACTGCCGAGCGCGGTGTAGCAACCGTCCCCGAGCGCGACGTCGCGACTGCCGGCCGGTAACGGCATCGCCATCCAGTCGGCCTGCACGACACTTGCATGTGGCGGCAAACCCTCGCGCGGCCACGCCTTGTCGATCATGCCGGCCGACCAGTCCACGGCCGTCAGTTGACTGTCGGCGGGCCAGTTCATCGTTGCGATGCCCGCCGTCACGCCCAGCAACAATGCGCGCGCGCCGGGGCCACGCGCGCGCGCTACGTGTTCGAACCACGCGATGTCATCGGCGGCAGGCGTAATCGGCGGACGGTGTTGCCATTTCCCCGCCGCCGATTCCCAGTTTGCTTGACTTCCCTGTTGCAAGTTTTCTCCGCCTTGTTGTTGCCTGCACGCGGCCATGGTGCGCTGCAGTGTCGCGGCAAGCGCTATTTCGGGCAAGCCCGCGAGCGGCGAAAAATTGCGCCGTTCACGTGCACTCCGGCCAGGTTTCGCGATCGTTGAAACGCGCGTTACAATCAATGTGTTTCCCTGAATTTCCCCAGATAATAAACGGAGCAACCGTGACACAAATGCAATTCGAAGCACCCACGTCCGTGGATGATGCGGTACGCTGCCTCGCCCAGGCCGGCGATTCCGCAAAAATTCTCGCTGGCGGCACTGACCTGCTCGTCCAGCTCCGATCCGGCCGGATCCATCCGCAGACGATCGTCGATATCAAACAGATCCCTGAACTGCGCGCGGTGACCGCCGAGAACGGCGGTTTTCGCATTGGCGCCGCGGTGTCGGGCGCGGAGCTGAATGAAAATGCGGCGGTGAAAGCCGCGTGGCCCGGACTCGTCGAGGGTCTGGATCTGATCGGTTCCACCCAGATCCAGGGTCGCGCCAGCCTCGGCGGCAACCTGTGCAATGCCTCGCCGGCGGCCGACAGCGTGCCGGGCATGATCGCGGCTGGTGCCATCTGCGCCGTCGCCGGGCCCGATGGTCGGCGCGAAGTCCCGGTAGAGGACATTGCCCTCGCACCCGGCAAGACATCGCTGCAGCCCGGCGAATTCGTCGTCAGCTTCCTGCTGCCGCCGCGTCCGCCACATTCCGGCGACGCTTATCTACGTTTCATTCCGCGGACTGAAATGGATATCGCCGTCGTCGGCGCTGGCGTCTCGCTGACGCTCGACGACGGTGGCACCTGCGTTGCGGCACGGGTTGCACTCGGCGCCGTCGCGCCGACGGCAATGCTCCTCGAGGATGCCGCCGCAGCCCTGATAGGCACGAAAGTAGACGACGACGCCCTGGCGAAACTCAGCGCCGCGGCCCGCGCCGCGTGCAATCCAATCGATGACAAGCGCGGTAC
Organism: Gammaproteobacteria bacterium; assembly: GCA_965216305.1. GTDB lineage: Bacteria > Pseudomonadota > Gammaproteobacteria > UBA11873. Next base: position 4,946,429 of record OZ244144.1, read on the forward strand.
CATCGAATATCGCACAAAGGTAGCCGGCGTACTCGCGCGCCGCGCCGCAGAAATAGCGCTCGAACGCGCGAGGACTAACTAATGGCAAAACATCACGTCTCGACAACGGTAAACGGCGACCCGGTTGAATTCCTCTGCAACACCGAAGACACCCTGCTCGACGCCTTGCGCAACACCCTGAACCTGACCGGCAGCAAGGAAGGCTGCTCCACCGGGGACTGCGGCGCCTGCAGTGTCACCGTGGACGGTCGTCTCATGTGTTCGTGCCTCATGCTCGGTATCGAAGCCGAGGGCCATGAAATCGGCACCATCGAAGGCGTTGCGGATGGCGACAAACTGCATCCGCTGCAAAAACATTTTCTCGAGGAAGCGGCGCTCCAGTGCGGGATTTGCACCCCCGGCTTCATCGTCGCGGCAAAAGCGCTGCTCGAACGCAATCCCGATCCCACGGAAACCGAAATGCGCTACTGGCTGGCGGGCAATCTGTGCCGCTGCACGGGTTACGACAAGATCATCACGGCGGTGACGAATGCCGCCGCCGAAATGCGGGAGAAATAGATCATGGGCAACGAAGAAAACCAATTCAAGCTCGCCGAAGGCGCGAGCATCTACAAGGTAGTCGGTACCCGGCCGGTACGCCCCGACGGCATCGAGAAGGTCACCGGCCGCGCGAATTTCGGCGCCGATATGTCCCTGCCCGGCATGCTGACGGGACGCATCGTGCGCAGCCCGCATGCGCACGCGAAGATCATTTCGATCAAGACGGACAAAGCCCTGGCCCTGCCGGGGGTAAAAGCGATCGTCACGTCTGCCGACTTCCCCGAAATCGGCCCGAAACAGCGCGGCGCCGGCGAAGCGCCGGTGAGTTTTCGCGACCTGTCGCGAAACGTCATGGCGCGCGACAAGGCGTTGTACGACGGCCATGCCGTCGCCGCAGTGGCAGCAACAACGGCGGCGATTGCCGACGAGGCGGCCAGCTTGATTGAAATCGAATACGAAGTGCTGCCGCATGTCCTGATCGCGGCTGAAGCCATGAAAGCGGACGCGCCCGTGCTGCACGACGACATGTTCACGAAAGGCCTCGATCCGAAACCGGACACGCCGTCGAACGTCTCGCAACGCTTCCAGTTCGGCCTCGGCGACACGGACGCGGGCTTCAAGGAAGCGGACGTTGTCGTCGAATATGATTTTTCGACGCAATGCGTGCACCAGGGTTATATCGAACCGCATGCCTGCGTGGTCGAAACCACCGAGGACGGCATGGCGACAGTGTGGGCGAGCAGCCAGGGCCAGTTCATGGTGCGTAACTACAGCGCCACGCTGTGCGGCATGGATATTTCGAAAGTCCGCGTCCTGCCGGCGGAAATCGGCGGCGGTTTCGGCGGCAAGACCACGGTGTACCTCGAGCCGGTCGCGATCATGCTGTCACGGAAATCCGGCAAGCCGGTGAAACTCGTGATGAACCGCGAAGATGTCTTCCGCGCCACGGGGCCCACTTCCGGTGGCCATGCGCACGCGAAGATCGGCGCGAAGAAAGACGGCACGATCGTCGCCGGCGAATTGACGATGGAATACGAAGCCGGCGCATTCGCAGGCTCCCCGGTGCAGTTCGGTTGCATGACCGGATTCGCGCCGTACGACATTGCGAACGTGAAAGCGGTAGGTTACGACGTCGTCGTGAACCGGCCGAAAGTAGCGGCCTATCGCGCACCCGGCGCCCCGGTCGCCGCATTCGCGGTGGAATCGGCGCTCGACGAGCTGGCGAAAAAACTCGCCATGGACCCGCTTGAACTGCGCGAGAAGAATGCCGCGACCGAAGGCACGCAAGCCGCCTACGGGCCGAAATTCCAGCGCATCGGCTACCTCGAAACGCTCGAGGCAGCGAAGAATCATCCGCACTGGAGCGCACCGCTGGGACCGAACCAGGGCCGCGGGATCGCATCCGGTTTCTGGTTCAACATCGGCGGCGAATCAAGCGCGGCGATGCACGTGAACGAGGACGGTACGGTCGAAGTCGTCACCGCAAACCCCGACATCGGCGGCTCGCGCGCCTCGATGGCCATCATGGCCGCCGAAGTGCTCGGCATTGACGTCAGCCGGGTCAAACCGCTGATCGCTGACACCGCGTCGAGCGCTTACAGCATGCTCACAGGCGGCAGCCGGGTGACGTTCGCGGTGGGCAAGGCCGTGTGTGAAGCCGCGGACCACGTCATCGAGGAATTGCGCGGCCGCGCCGCGAAATTGTGGGATGTGGATGTTGATACAGTCGAATGGCGCGATGGTGCGGCGATCAACACGAAATCCGATGGTGGCGAAACACTCACCCTGGCGCAGATCGCGAATGCGGCCGGCAAAACCGGGGGTCCGATCAGCGGCACGGCGAACATCAACGCCGAGGGTGCGGGGCCCGGCTTTGGTACGCATATCTGCGACGTCGAAGTCGACCCGGAAACGGGCCGCACCACGGTGATCCGCTACACCGCGATCCAGGACGTCGGCACCGCGATCCACCCGAGCTATGTCGAGGGCCAATTGCAGGGCGGTGCCGTGCAGGGCATCGGCTGGGCCCTGAACGAAGAATACGTCTACGGCGAGGACGGGTGCCTGCAAAACGGCGGCTTCCTCGATTACCGCATACCGGTGGCCTCGGACCTGCCGATGATCGACACGGTGCTTGTCGAAGTGCCGAATCCCGGTCACCGCTTTGGCGTGCGCGGGGTTGGCGAAGTGCCGATTATTCCGCCGCTCGCCGCCGTCGCGAACGCGGTAGCGGCCGCCGCCGGGGTGCGCGTGACGGACCTTCCCATTTCACCGCCGCGCCTGCTCGCGGCGATCGACGGCGCGAAGTAAGCGCCCCTTCCCCGGTCTGCCATGGCGAAGATCGTGCTGCAATCCGAAGTCGCAGCCGACTTCGCTGCTGGCGAGACCGAACACGACATTGACGCTGCCAACGTCCGGCAACTGATCAACCGCCTCGACGAACGCTTTCCGGGGATCGGCGAGCGTTTGCGCGAGCGCACCGCGGTCGCCATCGATGGCGAGATCTTTCAGGATCCCTTGCTGCAGACGATTCATCCGGACAGCGAAGTCTATTTCCTGCCGATGATCGAAGGTGGCTGAACGCCACCACCCTCGAGCCCGCCCTTACGGTTGACTTTTAGCGGTAGACCGCCGAGCATTTTCGGCTGACTCGCTGAGCAATAATAACAATCCACAACGGTCTTCGGCTCACCCGCTTAAGCGCTCGACTCGACGGACGTTACTTTCACACTCGCGAACCGCCGAGCGGACAATGCCGACGAATCGTAACCGCGACGCCCACCTTTGAGGAGGAGAAACTCATGAAACTGTTGAACTCATTCGGCCCGAACCCGCGTGCCGTACGTATGGCCCTGATCGAGAAAGGCGTCGAACTGCCGACCGAAGAGCACGACCTGCTCGGCGGGGAAAATCGCGCCGCACCGTATCTCGCGAAGAACCCCGGCGGCCAGATGCCGGCGATCGAACTCGACGACGGCACGGTCGTCGGTGAAACGACGACGATTGCGGAATACCTCGATGAAAAATACCCGTCCAATCCGCTGATCGGCGCCACCGCCGAAGAGCGCGCGAACACGCGTCAGTGGATCCGCCGGGTGGAACTGAACATCACGGAGCACATGTACAACGGCTTCCGCTATTCCGATGGCATCGAGATTTTCCGCGACCGTCTCTACTGCATCCCGGAAGCTGCGGACGGCCTGAAAGCAAAGGCGAAGGACGCACGCAAATGGATCGACGGCCTGATCGCGGGTCGCGACTTCGTCGCCGGCGACAAGCTCACGTTCGCCGATATCGCCCTGTACTGCTGCATGGACTTCTGCAAAGACGTCGGCCAGCCGCTCGATACCGACCTGCCGAACCTCGATGCGTGGTTCAAACGCATGGATGCGCGTCCGAGCGCAACGGCAAGCCTGCACCCGGGCGCGGCGCAGGTAAACATGCGCGGCTAGCTTCCTCCGGTTGCCGCGTCCGCAATCGCTGCGGGCGCGGCAATTCGTCGTTCACCTTCCCCGTACCTGGCGCGCACCGCGAACCGATGAGCTGGCAAGATCACATCGACAAGCTGTTACAGCGCCGTAAACTCGCCCGCGCCCAGGGCGGCCCGGACGGGATCGCGAAGCAACACGCGAGAAACAAGCTCACCGTTCGCGAACGCATCGACGCGCTGCTCGATGAGGGATCATTTCGCGAACATGGCCGCATTGCCGGCGGCGCCCTGCTCGATGAGAACGGCGGCATCGACGCATTCACGCCGGCGAACTACGTGGTTGGCTTCGGCCGCATCGCCGAGCGCCGGGTCGTGGTCGGCGGCGAGGATTTCACGCTTAAAGGCGGCTCGCCGAATGCCGCGGGTTTGCGCAAGAGCGTCTACGCCGAGCACCTCGCGGTGAAATACCGCACCCCCCTCGTGCGCCTGCTCGAAGGCGGCGGTGGCAGCGTTGCCGGTGGTGACAGCGATCCGCGCAAACCGCGCACGGTTGGCACCCCCGTATACGATCCGCCGCGCTTTCAGATTATCGCCGAGGCCATGGGCCGGATCCCGATCGCGTCCGCGGCGCTCGGTCCGGTGGCGGGATTTCCGGCCGGCCGCCTTGTCGCCTCGCATTTCTCCGTCATGACGAAAACAACCGCGCAGGTCATGATCGGTGGCCCCGCACTCGTGCGCCGCGCGCTGGGCCGAAAAGTCACGAAAGAAGCGCTTGGCGGTGCCGCGATCCACGCGAAATCCGGCATCGTGGACAACATCGCGGACGACGAAGCGGACGCGTTCGCGCAGATCCGGCAGTTTCTGTCGTACCTGCCGCAGAGCGTCTACGACCGCGCGGCGCGCGAAAACTGTACCGATCCGAGTGACCGCATGGCCGAAGAACTGCTGTCCATCGTGCCGGAGAACCGTCGCCGGGCGTTCGACATGCGGCGCGTGATTGAACTCGTCGTCGATGAGGGATCGTTTTTCCAGCTGCAACGCGATTACGGACCGAGTCTGATCATCGGGCTCGCGCGCGTGAACGGCCAGAGCGTCGGCATCACGGCGAACGACTGTCGCCATCTCGCTGGCGCAATGACCGCAGAAGCGGGACAGAAGATGCGTCGCATGATCGAACTGTGCGATACGTTCCATTTGCCGATGATTAACTTCGTCGACGAACCCGGCTTCATGATCGGCCCGGGCGCGGAAGCCGATGCAACAATCCGCTACGGCATGGCGGCGGTCGCGGCCGCGGCGACAGCAACGATCCCCTGGGCCTCGGTGCGCGTGCACAAGTGTTTCGGCGTTGCCGGCGCTGCCCACTTCGGCCCGGACGCCTACGTGCTCGACTGGCCGTCGGCCGAATCCGGCGCGCTGCCGCTAGAAGGCGGGGTGGCGGTTGCCTTCGGCCGCGAAATTGATGCCGCGCCTGATCCCGAGGCGAAGCGGCGCGAGATCGAAGAACGCATCGCGCGTTCGCGCAATCCCTATAGCGCGGCGGAATCGTTCGCCGTTCACGACATGATCGATCCCCGCGAAACGCGGCCAATGCTGTGCGACTGGATTGACTGGATTCAACCGCGTCTCGACGACCTGAGCGGCGAGACGCGGTTTCTCATGCGACCTTAACCCCAAAGCGAGGAACTTTCCCATGACCATCACGACGGAAAATATTTCGATCCCGGTTGGCGGCGACTCAATGCCTGCCTATGTGGCGCGCCCCGAGGGCACCGAAGCACTGCCCGCGGTGATTGTGTGGATGGAAATCTTCGGTGTGAACGCGCACATCCGCGACGTCACGGAACGCATCGCGAAGGAAGGCTACGTCGCCTGCGCACCGAACTTTTTCCATCGCACGGCGCCCGATCTCGAACTCGGTTACGACGAAGCCGGAATGAACGAGGGTATCGACCACATGATGAAACTGACCGCCGAGAACATGATCGCCGATCAACGCGCGGCGATCGGCTACCTCCGCGGGCGCAACGATGTCACCGGCAAGATTGGCGTGACGGGCTTCTGCATCGGTGGCCATATGACGTATCTCACTGCCTGCGAGAACGATATCGACGCCGCCGTCAGTTTCTACGGGGGTGGCATCTCCGCGCCGGAAGGTCCCGGCGGCGCGCCGTCGACCGTTAGTCGTACGGCGAAGATCAACTGCCCGATCCTGTGCCTGTATGGTGAACTCGATGCGCACATCCCGCCGGATCAGACGAGCGCCGTGGATGCGGCTTTGAAAGCAGCAGGGCGCGACGCTGAAGTAGTTATCTATCCGGACGCCGATCATGGTTTTTTCTGCGACCAGCGCGCGAGCTATAACGCGGGGGCCGCTGCCGACGCGTGGCAGCGACTGACGAAACTGTTCGCGGCGAATCTGCGCTAGGCGTTCTTGCAGCCGGGCGGCGGGCACGCGTGCGGGGTAGCCCCGGCACAACCCGCCGTTCCCGCGAGCTGTTGAGCTGTGCGCGCGTACGTGCGCACCCACACTACAACGTAATTCCTTTGATGAAATTCGCAGTCGCCGCACGGTGACGAAGGGAGATTGCCGATCCGAATGTGCTGCTTTCCGGTGCCGGATCGCTGTCGGACGAGGGCGGTTTCATTGGCGGATTCGTGAGTGTTTCCTCAAATACGAGCGGCAATGAAACAGGGTTGCCGTTTATCGTCGGCGAATACAGCATTCGCCCCGTGCCGCTGCCGGCGCCGGTGTGGTTGCTCGCCACCGGTGTCGCCGTCGCGCTGCGCGGGCGTCACAAGCGAGCCTGAGTCCGGCCCGGCCATGACGGCCGGGTGTCAATAATTTTTACACTGACCCGGGCGGGTAACGCCCGGTTTTCTGACATTTTTTACACTTTGGCCCGGATCGGGCGCAGTTCAGTGTGGAATGGTTCTTGCTGCTATTCAGCTTGAGCCTTAACCCCCACAACTGCGAAACAGCTTCGCGCGGAGGCCGTCATCTCATGATTGCGTACAAGAAGGGGATCGCGATCCCCGCCTGCACCCTCGCCCTGCTCACCGTTCTGCTCGTCGTACCCGGCACCAGCAGCGCCGCCCGTTACGAGGTGAGCTACAGCGGAATCAACCTGAACCTGACCGGGTTCATCGATCTCGACTCGAATCCCGAAGGGGTCTACCAGGGTTCCGCGGATTTTATGAGTTCTGTCGTCGACAGCTACGAGATCCGGGTTGCCGGCGACCTGCGCGGAGATTTTATCTTCACATCAGCAAACGGCCTGATTGGCCTGTTCGGTCGCGGCGGGGAACTGGACTGGGAAGTGACGAATTCATCGATTCTGATCACGAGTACCGTGGTGAGCACGAACTCGAACGGTCCGCCGCAAACGGAAATCGTGAGTACGTTCGACGGCAACCAATGGTTGCGCTTGACCGACAGCTTCATCGACTACCGCAACAACTCAAACGGCGGTAACCAGGTCACCGAATACACCACCACGACGCTGCCACTGGCGTTCAATACGTTCCTGCCGAACGGTGGGCCATTCGTCAGCACCGTCGTTCCGCTGCCGCCGGCAATCGCCATGCTGCTGCCGGCCGTGCTGACCCTCGTTGCGTGTCGCCATCGCCAGCGCACGACCTGAGACGACGACGCCCTGACCACCGCTGCGCGGACCGTCCCGGTTCGCGCTGTGCTCCGGTGCGCTTTTGACGTTTGTCCGCCGATCCCGGATCAAGCGCGCACGCGTGGAAATTGAGTACACTTCCTGTTCGCTGAACGGGAGACGCCACAAATGAAGCTGAGCACGGATCGAATTCTCACCACGCACGTCGGCAGCCTGCCGCGGCCGGAAGCGCTCGCCGACGCCTTGCTTGCCCGCGAACATGGTGAACCATACGACGAAGCGGGCTTTGGCGCGCTCGTGCACGAATCCGTGCGCGAGGCCGTGCGACATCAGGTTGAAGTTGGCGTCGACATCGTCAGCGACGGTGAGATGAGCAAGATCAGTTACGCGACGTACATCAAGGATCGGTGCTCGGGTTTTTCAGGCGACAGTCCGCGCCGGGTGCCGGCGGATCTCGAACGCTTCCCGGGTTTCATGGCGACGTCGGCAAAACAGAACCAGGCGCCGGCCATCGCGCGGCCAATGTGCACCGGCGAGGTTGCGGTGAAAACGCGCGTGCCACTGGAAACCGATCTCCGGAACTTTCGCGACGCGCTGACAGGCTCCGGCGCGGTTGAAGGATTCATGAATGCCTCCTCACCCGGGGTGATCAACGCGTTCCTGCCGAACGAATACTACGCGAGCGAAGAGGCCTACATGGAGGCGCTGAGCAAGGTGATGCGCGACGAGTATGAGGCGATCAACAAAGCCGGTTTTGTGATTCAGCTCGACTGCCCGGACCTCGCGATGGCACGGCACGCGCAATACAAGGATCTCGACGACGACGCGTTCGTGCGCCTCGCCGGCATGCACGTCGAAGTGCTGAACGAAGCGCTGCAAAACGTTCCGGCGGACATGGCGCGGCTGCACCTGTGCTGGGGCAATTACGAAGGCCCGCATGATTACGACATCCCGCTGGCGAAAATCGCCGGCGTGTTGTGTCGGGCGAAACCGCAGGTGTTGAGCTTCGAAGCGGCGAACCCGCGTCACGCGCACGAGTGGCCAGTGTGGGGCGAGATCGACCTGCCGCAAGACAAGGTGCTCATGCCTGGCGTGATCGATACCTCGACGAACTACGTCGAGCACCCGGACTACGTGGCCGAGCGGATCTGCCGTTTCGCCGATGTCGTCGGCCGCGAGCGCGTGCTCGCAAGCACGGATTGCGGCTTTGCCACGTTCACCCGTTTCGGCCGGGTCGACCCGGACATTGCGTTCGAGAAGCTGAAAGCGCTCGCCGAGGGCGCTCGCCGCGCCAGCGCGCGGCTGTGGTAGCGGCTCAGATCCCGGCGAGCAGTTTCAAACGCAGGTAGTTCAGCAGACTGATCACGGCGAACTGCCGGATCCGTTCGCGGTCGCCCGGGAACGGGACTTTCTCGACGTCGGTACCGTTTGCCGAGGCGATGCCGAGGAACGTCGTCCCGGGCGGCAGATCGCTCGGCAGGTTGATGTCGTGCAAACCCGTGGTCGAAATGCCAATGTCAGCGCCGAGCGCCTTGCGCACGGCTTCGGCCATCGTGCGCGCCGCTTCCGCCGTGCCGATTGCATCATGCGGTACCCCGAGCAGGGTTTCACGCACGGCGCCGGCAACGGGGACGACGCTGCCGCGAAATACATCTCCCGAGCCATCGATCGCGGACAGCCGCATGCTGATCATGCCGCCGCTCGTGATCTCGGCGACGGCGAGCGTCAGTCCGCGTTCGCGCAGCGCGTCGAGCACGACGGACTCCATCGTTTCGTTATTCACGCCGAATATCGTCGTGCCGAGGATGGCGCGGATATTGCCCACTTCTTCGTCGATGAGTCGTTCAGCCGTGGCGTCATCGTCGGCCTTTACCGTCACCCGCACCTTGATCCCTTCGATGCCGCTGGCCTGAAACGCGATCGTCGGGTTGCCGGCGACATCGAGCGCTTCGATACGCTCGGACAGCAGCTCCGCGAGACCCGATTCCGAGTGGCCCCAGGTTTTCAGTACGCAGCTCTTGATGATCCCGGTGAACCCGGCGCGCTGGCGCAGATCCTTCAGGATGCTGCCGTTGAACATCGTGCGCATCTCGTGCGGAACCCCCGGCACGGCGTAGATCACCTTGTCGCCGATCGGGCAGATCAGGCCCGGCGCGGTGCCGGGTTGTTCCGCGATCGTCGTTGCCCCCTGCGGAACTTCCGCCTGGCGCAGATTGTTCTCGGGCATGACCCGGCCGCGCGATTCGAACATGTGCCGGATCCGCTCACCGATCTCCGGCTGGCGCACGAGCGGAACGCCGAGCACTTCGGCAATCGCCTCGCGGGTAATGTCGTCCTGCGTCGGGCCGAGGCCGCCGCACGTAATCACGGCATCGGCGCGCGACAGTGCGTGGCGAATACATTCGACCATGCGCTCGAAGTTGTCACCAACCTTGATCTGGTGCAGGGAATCGATCCCCGCGAGCGCGAGTTGTTCGCCGATCCATGAGGAATTCGTATCGGTAATCTGGCCGAGCAGCAGCTCCGTGCCAATGGCTATTACTTCACATCGCATAGGAGTTTTCTTTCTGTCAGGTTTTTACAAGACGCCGTTCGACTACCCGCACGGCGGTACCGTCGCGCGGGCCGATCGACACGCCGCGGCGCACGGGCCGGGAGTCGGCGCCGACCGGTCGTTCGAGACGCAAGGTGGTGAACAGCGTCGCGAGCACAACTTTCATTTCATACAACGCGAACGCCTGTCCGAGGCAGGCGCGATTGCCGCCGCCAAACGGGTTCCATTCGTGCGCGGCGAATTTGCGCTCGATGAACCGCTGCGGCCGAAAACTCGTCGGTTGCGGATACAGATCCTCGCGCATATGCAGCAAATGGATCGAGGGACACAATACGACGTCTTTCGGGTAGGAGAAACCACCGAGTGCGAAATCACGTTTCACCACCCGCACAACGAACGGGATGACATTGCGCACGCGCAGCGATTCGCGCACCACCGCGTCGAGATACGTGAGTTCGCTGATGTGCTCGATCGCAGGCAAACCGCCGCCGCACACCGCAGCAAGCTCCGCTTCGATCTGCTCGACCACTTCGGGGTGCGCGAGGATCTGCTCGAACGCCCAGGCGAGCGCGAGCGCGGTGGTGTCATGTCCGGCGGCGAGCACGGTGACGATGGCGTCGCGCAACTCGCGATCCGTCATGCGCGTGCCGTCGTCATACGTCGTTGCGAGCAAGTCCTTCAGCAGGCACTCGGGTCGCGCCTCGGGCGGCAGCGCGCGTTGTTCGGCGAATACCTCGAGCAGCATCTGGTCGAATTTTCGCCGCATGCGGTAGAACGGCAGTACGCGGGAGTTCTCGTAGCGCTCGAGCGGAAACCAGTTCCACATGACGAGCGCAAGTGGATGGCGCACGTGTTTCAGCAGTCGCCCCATGCTCGCCTGCATCGTGTCGAATGCGGATCCAGGCTCGAGTCCGAGGGAAGCGCGCAGGATCACGCGCAGCGTCACGGCCTGCATCGCGAGGTCTGCACGGACGACGCCGGCGCCGGTCCACTGCGCCGCAACCTCGAGCGCTTCGCGCTGCATCGAATTGAAAAACGTCCGCATGCGCTCACCCTTGAGCGGGGGCAGCATAATCTTGCGCTGGCGAACGTGCGCTTGTTCGTCGAGCACGAGCACTGAAGTGTCGCCGACGACACTGGACACGAGCGCATTCGCCTCGCCCGCGTGCAGGGTCCGGGCGTCGGCCCTGAATACTTCCCGGATATCCGCCGGCCGGGTTAACTGGACGAGCGTACCGAGACCCGATAGCCGGATCGTGAATGTTTCGCCGTACTGCCGCGCAGCGCCGTCGAGAAACTCGAGTGGCCTGAACGAATAACGCAGCAGCTGATGCGCCGGACTTTGCGCCGGGCCGGGTGGCAGTTTAAGTGGTCCCGTCATGATGGTAACTTCCCCTTATCCGTGCGTGCGGTCAAGTCGGCTCAACCACGCCATGGATCCCTTACTCCCCGGCCGCGCCTGCCCGCGTCGCGAACCGTTCGCCCGGGTTTGATTCCGCCAGTTCAGTATTCAGGAACCCGAGGCTTGGCCAGCAAGAATATTCATCTGCCGCTCATACTGCCGGTGTATCTGCCCGGCGCGCTGCTCGGCACTGCGGCGCAGGCAGTGCTGATCCTGTTGCCGTTGTACGTGATCGACGTCGGCGGCAGCCTTGCCGCAGCCTCGGCCGCGGTCGGTTTTCGCGGCCTCGGCATGATGGCCTTCGACCTGCCGGCCGGTCTGCTGGCCGCGCGCTATGGCGACAAGCTCGTGATGCTGGTCGCCGTACTCGTGATCGGCGGGGCACAGATCGCCTACTCACAGACCCGCGATGTTGCGCTGATTTGCCTGATCGCGTTCGCGAATGGCGCAGGCTCGAGTTCGTTTCTGCTCGGCCGCATGTCCTACATCACGTCCGTGTGTGCGCCAGACGCGCGCGGGCGGGTGATCGCGATCCTTGCGGGAACGATGCGCGGTACCGCGCTGGCCGGCCCGCTCGCCGGTGCGGCGCTCGTGGAATTCGCCGGGTTCGCGTTTGCGTTCAAGGTTGCCGCCGGCAGCGCACTCGTCGGCCTGATCGCAATCGCCGCGTTCGCGCTGCACGAACAACCGATCGCGCGCGACCTGCGCGTGCGGTCGATGTTTCGCCTGATTGTGGAATATCGAAAAGTGTTCTCAACCGCGGGGATCGCGGCCATTGCGTTCATGCTGATGCGCTCCGCACGAACGGTGTTGATACCCCTGATCGGTACCTCACTCGGTCTCGACGTTGGCGCCATCGGCTTCATCGTATCTGCTTCGGCAACGATCGATATCGCCCTGTTCTACCCTGCCGGACTGATCATGGACAAGTTCGGCCGTCGTGCGACCGCGGTGCCGAGCTCGGCGCTGATGGCGTTGTCGATCGCGGCGCTCGCGCTGGCAACGGGATTCAAATCCCTGCTCGTGGTCGCGCTGCTCGCCGGGATTGCGAACGGCCTGTCCACGGGTATCGTAATGACGCTAGGCACGGATCTCGCCCCGCCCGATCGGCGCAGCGAGTTTCTCGGCATGTGGCGCCTGCTCACGGATTTCGGCACCGCGGCAGGGCCGCTTGCGATCGGACTCGTCGTCGCGATATCGCCAATCGGCGCAGCCTGCCTTACCATTGCCGGACTCGGCGCCGCCGGCAGTTACACGATCTATCGTTATGTCGAGGAGACGCTCGTGAAGTCGCCGCGCAGCGGCTGAATTCAACGGCACCCACCCCGGGAGACCCGTACGATGACAACAATACCGCCCGATCTGATCGCTCCGCTGTTCAATCCGGCGACTTTCGCCGTGCGCGGTGCCGTCGACGAAATTCTTCGCGAGGTACGCGAACGTTATCCCTTCGCGCGGGTGGAAGTGCCGGGCTACGACCCGCACTGGATCGTGTCCAAACATGCGGACATTCAGTTGGTGAGCCGCCAGAACGATTTATTCCACAGCGCCGACCGCTCGGCGACCGTGATCCCGCAGGCCGGCGAGCAACTCGTTGAACAGTTTACCGGCGGCGACCACAACATCTTCCGCTCGCTCGTGCAGCTTGACGGCGATGATCACAAAGCGCATCGACGCGTGCTGTTTCAGGCGCTCGGCTCGAACAGTATCGAGGCGCTGACGGCCGGCGTACGCGCAACCGCGACGCGCCATGCACAGAAGTTACGCGACGCCGGCGGTGAAATCGACTGGTCGGAAATGATCGCCACGCCCTACCCCCTGAATGTCGTCATGGACGTGATCGGCGTGCCGGAGCCGGATCACGAGAGAATGCTGCGGTTGACCCAGTGGTTGTTCAGCTGGGCGGATCCGGATCTGTGCCGACCCGGAACGGATCCGGCTCACCCTGAACAGCAACCGAACACGTGGAAAATCGTCATGGACGAATTTGACGAGTACTTCTCCGAACTGATCGCGGAACGTCGCGCGCAGCCGCGCGACGATCTCGCGAGCCTGATCGCGAATGCCGACATGGACGGCAAGCCGATGGAGCACGTGCGCGCAATCTCCTATTTCGCGATTCTCGCCACCGCGGGGCACGATTCCACCGCCCACACAACCGCAACGGCGATGTGGGAAGTGGCGGAAAACCCGGCGCTGCTCCAGGCCCTGCAAGCCGACCCGGGGCTGATCCCGGCGTTCGTCGAAGAAGCGATCCGCTGGACCTCACCGGTGAAACATTTCGTCCGCCACGCAACCGCCGCGACGGAGCTGCGGGGCCAGGCGATTGAAAAAGGCGACCGTCTCTACCTGTCCTATCCTTCCGGTAATCGCGACGCGGACGAATTCGACAACCCTTTCACATTCCGGCTCGATCGCAAACGCAATCGCCACGTCGGCTTTGGCTACGGTGGCCATGTTTGCCTCGGCCAGCATCTCGCGCGGATGGAAATGCGCACGTTGTGGTCAACCGTGCTGCCAATGCTCGCAGCGGTCGAGATGGCCGGGCCCGGCGAACTCATCGCTTCTGAATTCGTGTCGGGGCCGAAGACGGTACCGATACGGTATCGCCTGGCGTGAGCGGCTGCGCTGCCGCGAGCCGGTATCGCTATTACCGGCAGATATTTCGACGGTAGTTAGTGCTTACAGACTTTCGCTCAGCCTGGCGCCTTGCAGCAGCCGGGTCGGCAGCGCCGGCCGCCCGTCCCGGCGCGCGAGCGACGGCCGCGGATACTACACTTTTAAACACTTGATAAAGTTTTAACATCCGTGCAAAACTGCGGATCCGTTCTGCCCCGGACCATCCGCTATGTCCCAAGCCCTTGCTCGCGGCAGCGCCACCCGCAATGCCAATATGGCGCGGCGGCGCAAACGCATCCTCGACACCGCCCGCGAGATTATCGCGGCCTCCGGGTTCGAAGCATTGAGCATCCGCGAACTCGCCCGCCGCGCGGATCTGACCGCTCCCACTATCTATAACCTTGTCGGCAACAAATCCGCACTGATCGCCCAGCTCTTCGACGATACGATCAGCCCGTTCGAACACTTGCGCTACATCACGAGCGATGACGACCCGGCCAGCGGACCCGAGCGCTTCTATGCCGCGTTAATCGCGACGCTCGGCGAAAACGAAAATTATCACCGCGCGGAGTTCCTCGCCCGCGAGCACTTGCGTGAGGCAGGCGACGCGATGGCGATTTCGATGCATGAACGCGTCGTCGGGATAGCCGTCGAGGCGTGTGAACAGGCACGGGACGCCGGCCTGCTCAAGGGCAGTCTCACCCCGCGCCAGCTCGGCCGGCAGATCGATCATCTCGTGCGACTCGCGTTTCAGGACTGGGCCCACGGTGCACTCGACCTCGAAGGCCTGCACCGCCGGCTACTCGTTGCCACCTGGCTGTGCTTCGCCGCGGACGCGACGGATACCTGCCATCCCTTGTTCGTCGAAAAAATAAAACGCCATGACACACACGACAGTGTCGTTCCCCTGCATCACGACTGAGGACCGGTTCCATGCTCGATACCGCCACGCTACCCGCTTTGAAACCAATCGCAGCGCTCCCAGCGCCCCCCAGCCTGCCATTGATCGGCAATCTGCATCAGATCGATCTCGAGCATTTTCACGAACAGCTCGAACAATGGTGCGACGAACTCGGACCAATATTCAGAATCCGCATGGGATCGCGCGACGTCGTATGTCTCGCGGATACCGACGCGATCAAGGAGTTGTTCCGCCTGCGGCCGACGGTTTATCGACGGGTACGCGCGATCGAAACCGTCTCCGCGGAGATGAACATCAAAGGCGTGTTCTCCGCCGAAGGTGATGAGTGGAAACTGCAGCGCAAGGTTGTTGCCCAGGCACTGAACAGCGCCCACATCAATCGCTTTTTCCCCAAACTCTTCGAGACGACGGAACGCCTGCAACGTCGTTGGGAAAGCCTGGCCGAATCCGCCACGCCGGTAGAACTTTGCCGCGACGTCATGCGCTACACCGTTGACGTCACAACCCAGCTCGCGTTCGGTATTGACGTCGATACCATCGGCACCGATGGTCCGGTTGTGCAGCAACACCTCGACAAGGTGTTTCCGATGCTGCATCGACGGATAAATGCACCCTTTCCGTACTGGCGCTATTTCCGCCTGCCGAGCGATCGCGCGCTCGCGCGTTCATTGGCCGTGATCGAGGAAACCGTGAACGGTTTTATCGTTGCGTGCCGCGAGCGCATGTCGCAACACCCGGAGTTGTTCGAAGCGCCGAGCAATTTTCTCGAAGCCATTATCGCGGCCCAGGCCGCGGAATCCGGTTCCGACTTTACGGACCAACAGATTTACGCGAACGTTCTCACCTTGCTGCTAGCCGGCGAAGACACCACCGCAAATACCATCGCGTGGGCGTGCAAATATTTCATGGATTACCCGGACCACTTCGCCCGCGCACGTGCCGAAGTGGATAGCGCCCTCGGCACCGCGCCCGTTCCCACCGAAACGCTGCAACTGAAGCAATTCCCGTTCATCGAAGCGTTCGTCAACGAGACGATGCGTCTCAAACCGGTCGGTCCGATCGCACCGATGGAAACGAATGAAGCGGTGGAACTGCTCGGCTATCACCTGCCCGCACGCACATCCATTTTTGGCCTCACCCGTTACATCGCGGTCGATCCGGTGAACTTTGGCGCGGCACGCAACTTCGCCCCCGAACGCTGGCTCGCCGATGCCGATAACGGCACTGAACCACACAATACGGATGCGTTTCTGCCTTTCGGTACCGGGCCACGCTTCTGCCCCGGACGCAATCTCGCGCTGGCGGAGATCAAGATGGTGATCGCGATGTTGTGCCGCAACTTCGACCTGACGCTGGCCGAACCGCAAATCCCGGTGGAAGAGAAGCTTGCGTTCGCGATGATGCCGAAGAATCTGCACGTGCGCTTCCATCGCCGCGCGTAAGCCGACGACGGCTCCCGCACAGCTAACCGGCCCCGGCAGGTAAATCGTCGAGTATTTCCTCGTCGTCGATCACGCGCAGTGCGATTACATCGCTGGCGGAATCAACCACCATGTTCGGCGATACGCGCACACAACTGCCTGCATATGAGCCGCCGGCGGTGAACGTACACACCTGCGCGTGATTCACGCCGAAGCGCGGCAGGGGAAACAGTTGCTGATACATCTGCGAACGGTTGTCGAACTGGCCATCGGTGGCTTCGATCAGGCGTTCATGCGCATCGAAGATCCTGATGTTGTTGCCACCCCGGCCAACGATGGGTTTTTCGACATAGCCACCGTCGCGTAGCTCCGATGACAACTCGAACGCACTGTTCAGCAGGTACTGGTGATTCGGGAACAGCTGCCACAACACCGGCAGTATCGCCTTGTTGCTCGGGATCAATGTCCACAACGGTTCGTAAACCATGACGTCGGCGCGCAGCAGTACGTCGACGAGCCGGGGCGCCTCGACGCGTTTCTGACCGGGGCGATAATTGCGCAGCTTCTCCTCGTCGTCTTCGCATTCAAGGCGGATCTGATCGAGCGCGGTTTCCCACGCCCACGTCTTCCACACCCAGCGGATACGCAAACCATCGGGGTCGAGCACGTTCCCCGCCGCATCCCAGGCAAGCCCGCTCACGCCGTGGATGATTTTGCTCTCGATGCCGGCCTGGGCCATCGTTTCCTGCATGAACAAGGCGTGATAGGTTTCTTCGGCATCGCGGTCCTGCATGATGTGGACGACGCCGTCGATGTCGGTTTCCTGCCAGGCTTGCGCTAGCGCCCCGTACAGCGGCGCGCCGATGTCCCGCCCCGTGCGGCAGCCGAAATGCTGCGCCCATTTACCCTGGATTTTCGCCGTTTCAAGATGGCACGAAGCAGAATCGCAATTGTATTCGTAAACTTTCAGGCCGCGTTCGGACAAGGAAAAATCGAAACGACCGGTCACCATCTGGTTGCGCCGGTTATTCCACGACTGGTGGATCTTCGGCCACAGCGCGCGCGGGATATTGAAGCGTTCGAGCAGCGTATCGTCGCGCAGAACGTAGTCTGTCGCGTGCATGAACAGCGAGTGCAGCTCGTTCGTCGCGTCCTTCAGCTCTTCGGCCGCGGTCTCGGACACACACAGGAACGTGAGCCGATCGGCGTCGTTGGCGCTGAGTTTATGCCCGCGCATGTACTCGACGTAGGCCGCCTCGTCCGCGTTTGCCATGTTCAGCCAGGTGCGCGCGGATTGCCCGCTATCGGGTAACTCACGCGAGACGAGGTTCAGCACGCGGCGATCGATGTGAGGCGCCGGTTCGGCATGTAGCGCATCGTCGGTTTGCACAACCCAGCCGAGTATCGTCGCGTCACCGTAACTGCATTCCAGCCAGTATTCGCCATCGGCCGTAACGACGGCCTTGATCTCCCGCGAGTAATCACGTCCGTCGGGCCAGCGCACATGATCGACATTCTGTTCGGCAAGCGTAACCCCATGCGGTGATACCGCCGTGATGATCGCAACGTGACCGGTTACTTCGAATTCACCGCCCTCGTCCCAGATCAACAGACAGCCGGGTTCAGGGTGACGTTTCGAGCCGTTGCGGAACGACTTGAGTGGCACGATCGAATTATCGCTAGGCACGCGCGCGCAATGCAGCTCGAAGATGTCGAATGCCATCGCGACATCGTCGAAAATGTAACCTTTGTTGATGTACAGCCAGCGGCGCGCAAACTCTACGCACTGCCATTTATGCCCCATGTAGATCCCGTCGTAGTAGCTGCGGTAAGCATGGCGATCCGGCAAGTCCCGGTCGTCAGCCGAGTCATAGTCCGAGGAATAGGCCGGTACGCCGCCCGGGGCGAGCCCGAGCAGCGTGCCGAATTTTTCGGGTCGGATGGCGTCTTGCGAGCTCATATTCAACACTTCTCCCGCTCCGTGCATGCGACGGAGGCGATGAAAACTTCCCCGCCTGTTACGCGTATTCAACGGGAACGTCGCGGCCGGGACCCGCAATTCCGGCGCGCATTCTCGGGCTTCCGGGCCGAATTAGCCAGCCCCCGGAACGTCTGCACAGCGCGCGTTCGCGCGCGCCGCGCTTGCGTGCGCAGCGGTGATGAATCGGGCCCGCGCTGTCCCGCGGTCGTCGCCGCGTTTGCACGGTGACGGCCACCTTACGCCACGGCTCATCGCCGCCGCGATCGCGCAATCGCGCGGTGTTACTATCGCATGCCCCGGGTATTACCGGGCGGGGTGGCCGTCTTGCGGCAACCGGTTTTCAGGGCAGGGATCAGCCATGGTCCGGTGCAGACACAGAGTTGAAATGAAGCAAAGAATTTCCGACATCATCGCCGAGGCGCGCAGCGCCAGAACCGCAACGAAATTACCGCGCAGCGCTCGCGACGCTTTCCTCAATGCATACTACACAAGAGTGCCGCCGGAAGAGTTGCTGGAACGCACCACCCGCGACCTGGCCGGCGCCGCGCTCACCCACCTGGATCTCGCGACGACCTGGCGGCGTGGCAACTACGGCCTGCGCGTGTTCAATCCGACGCTTAAGAGCGACGGCTGGGAATCGACCCACACGATAGTCCAGGCCGTGACCCTGAACCGACCCTATCTTGTCGACACGCTCACGATGGTGGTCAACGAACTCGGCTTCGCGAACCATATCGTGATTCACCCGGTTATTGGCATCAAGCGTGGCCGCGCACAGCGGATTACGGATATCGCGCCCGGCGGCGAAACACCGGCAGGCTTCAACGCGGAATCGCTCATCCATATCGAGATCGACCGCGAAACCGACACGGCCCGACTCGGCGAACTGCAAACCCGCCTTGAACACTCGCTCGAAGACGTCGCGGCGGCAGTCGAGGACTGGCCGCGCATGCTCGATCGGATCGGCACCGCGGCGGCGACGGTAGCGAGCACGGGCGCGCTCCCCAGCGATGCCGCGCGTAACGAATCGGCGGCGTTTCTGCACTGGGTACTCGCCGGTAATATGACGGTGCTCGGGGTCCGCGATTACCGGGTTGGTGGTCGCGGCAAAGCACGCCGCATGCGCGCGGATACGGACAGCGGTCTCGGCATACTGCGCGCCGCCGAGCGCCCGGACGTGTCCATCGATATCGCGGCGACCACGGCGGCATCCGGCGAAGAAGGCAACGGTGAAGAAGCCATCGTGCTACTGAAATCCGACTCACGCGCCACTGTTCATCGTGCGGACTACCTGGACTACATCGGGATCAGGGAATTCGATGCGCGCGGCCGGATCATCGGTGAACTGCGGATTCTCGGGCTGTACACCTCGACCGCCTATATTGAAAGCCCGCGAGCGATCCCTATCGTGCGGCAGAAACTGCACGCAGTGATGCGCAAGGTGAATACCGACACGCAAAGCCATGACGGTCGGGCGATCATGCATATCCTCGAAACCTACCCGCGCGCGGAATTGTTCGAAGCCAGCATCGATGACATCACGCAGACCGCACTCGGCATCGTTAACCTGCAGGAACGCCAACGTGTCCGCGTGTTCATTCGCGCGGATCGGCTCGGACGTTATTTTGCGTGTCAGATCTACGTACCGCGCGATCATTTCGACACCGGCGCAAGACACCGTATCCAGGCGATCCTGCAGCAGGAACTGAACGGCGAGCGAGTTGATTTCACCGTCAGCGTATCGGAAGTGCCGCTCGCTCGCCTGTATATGGTGGTTCATTGCACCTCGCGTGACGCGCAAACCGTGTCCGCGAACATAATCGAAAAGCGCATTGCCGCGGCGGTTAGACCGTGGACTGCCTCGTTGCAGAGCGCATTGATGGATTTGCACGGTGAGGAAGCCGGGCTCGATCAGTTTCGCCGCTTTGCCGACAGCTTCCCGGCGGCCTATCGCGATGACCATCCGGCAACCGAAGCGGTTGAGGATATTCCGTTTATCGAAGCGTCGGCGAATGATTCGCGAATCCGCGCCCACATCGTCGCCTCGACGGCATCAAAGCGCTCGTTCGTATTCAAGCTGTACAGTCCCGACCGTATCGTCGAGGTATCGCGCGTGCTGCCGATCCTCGAGAACATGGGCGCGACGGTACAACTCGAACATCCCTACGAGATTACGCTCGAAGATGAACGGCGGTTGTGGATCCACGACTACGAATGCACGCTGAAATCAGAGCTCGACGAGATTCGGCCGGCGCTGCGCGATGTGTTCAACGACGCCGTGTCCGCCGTTTGGTATGGTGAGGTAGAGAACGATCAACTCAACGAACTCGTACTCACCACGCGACTGTCGGCGCGGCGGATCACGATCCTGCGTGCCTACGGCAAATATCTGCGGCAAACGAACACGCCGTATGGTCTGGACTACATCAACAACGCACTTGCCGCCAATCCGGCTATCGCGCAACGACTCGTAGACTTGTTCGACGCGCGTTTCTCGCCGCAGCGAGCGGAACAATCTTCACGCGAACAGGCTATGGCCGAACGCCTCGAATCGCTGCTCGACGCCGTTGCCTCGCTCGACGAAGACCGTATCCTGCGCACGATCTATCGCATGATCCTTGCGACGGTACGCACAAACTACTACCAGTCCGGCAACGATGGCAGCGCAAAACCGTATCTGTCGCTGAAATTTCTCCCGGCATACGTACCCGGACTGCCGGAGCCGAAGCCCGCATTCGAGATATTCGTCTATTCACCCACGGTCGAAGGCGTACATCTGCGCGGCGGCAAGGTCGCACGCGGCGGCTTGCGCTGGTCCGACCGTCCCGAAGATTTCCGCACGGAGATCCTCGGGCTCATGAAGGCGCAAAGCGTGAAGAACGCCGTCATCGTACCGGTCGGCGCGAAAGGCGGTTTCGTCGCGAAACTGCCGCCGGCACCAGACCGCGCCGCGCGGCAAAAGCAGGGTATCGAATGCTACCGCACGTTCATTCGCGGGCTGCTCGATCTGACGGACAACTACCGCGACGGCAACATCCTGCCGCCCGCCGCCACCGTGCGCCATGACGACGACGACCCTTACCTCGTCGTCGCCGCCGACAAGGGTACGGCGACGTTTTCCGATATCGCCAACGAGCTGTCGGCCGAGTACGGGTTCTGGCTCGGCGACGCGTTCGCATCCGGCGGCTCCGACGGTTACGACCACAAGAAAATGGGTATCACCGCGCGTGGCGCGTGGGAGTCCGTACGCCACCACGGCGACATCCTCGGCCTCGATGTGAACCGCAACGAGTTCAGCGTCGTCGGTGTGGGTGATATGTCCGGCGACGTGTTCGGCAATGGCATGCTGCTGTCGCGCCATATCCGGCTGATTGCCGCGTTCAACCACGAGCATATCTTCATCGATCCGGACCCGGATCCGAAAACGAGCCTCGCCGAGCGCCGGCGCCTGTTCCGGCTGCGCGGGTCCCGCTGGACCGACTACGACAGCACAAAGATTTCCGCGGGCGGCGGAGTTTATGCCCGCGCCGCGAAATCCATCGCACTGAGCCCGCAAGCGCGCGCCGCACTCGGTGTCGATGCCACCCAGCTTGCACCCGACGAACTCGTCAGCGCGATCCTGCGCGCGCCGGTTGATCTGCTGTGGAACGGCGGTATCGGTACGTACGTAAAAGCGAGCGCCGAACGTCATGAAGATGTCGGTGACAAGGCCAATGATCGCGTGCGGGTGAATGCGCCGGAACTGTGTTGCCGCATGATCGGAGAAGGCGGCAACCTCGGCGTTACGCAGGCCGCACGCAGTGAGTTTGCCGCCGGTGGCGGCCTCGTGAACGCGGACTGGATCGATAACTCGGCCGGGGTCGATTGCTCCGACCACGAAGTGAACATCAAGATCCTCCTGAACCGGATCGCCACGGCCCAGGACCTGAGCCTGCCGGAGCGCAATACCTTGCTCAAGGCGATGCAGAAGGAGGTGGCGGTACGCGTACTCGCGAACAATCGCGCCCAGGCGCGTACGATCAGCTACGACGAGCTCCAGAGCCGCGAGCACCTCGACTGGTACCGCTACACGATCAGCCAACTCGAAACCGATGCGGGTATGAACCGCGGCCTCGAAATGTTGCCGCACGATCAGGCGCTCAATCAGCGCGAGGAATCCGGTACGGGTCTTTACCGACCCGAGCTCGCGGTACTCGTGGCGTGGGCGAAGATCGCACTGTTCCGCGAACTCACCCCCTCAGCGCTCGTTAACGATCCGCACCTCGATGCGCTCGCCCTGCACTACTTTCCGGATGTGCTGGGCGAGCGTTATGCCGCAACCGTACGTGACCACCCCTTGCGCGATGAGATCGTCGCGACGGAGCTCGCCGGACAGGTTGTCGATCGCATGGGCATCACGTTCGCGAGCCGCCTGGCGGGCGAAACCGGTATCGCCGCGGAACACGTCGTCCGTGCGTGGCTCATCGTGGACGAGGGTCTCGGACTCGACATGTTATGGGACACGATCGACCGCAGCGCGGTGGGCTTCAATGCCCGCTGCGATATGGTGCTGCAATGTCGTCGGATAGCGAAGAACGCGACGCGCTGGCTGATCCGCAACCGTCCGGCGACGCCGATTGGTGAAACCATCGGCGCGTTGGCGGCAGTGCGCGATGAATTCGGTACGAAGCTGGATCGCCTGCTGTCCCTGAGCGACCGGCAAGGCCTGGAGGACCGGCGCCGTCAGCTCGTCGCCGCTGCCGTACCGCAAGCACTCGCCGAGCGTATGGCCGCCGCCGAGTTTCTGCCACGGGTGTTGCCGCTCGCCGAAGTCGCGAGACGCGCGAACGTGAGTTTCGATTCCGCCGCCACTGATTATGCGGACCTCGACGCACATGTGCCGTTCTCCACCGTTTACCGTGCGATCGATAACCTGCCAGCCGGGGATGTGTGGGCCGACCGTGCGCGAGTGGAAGCGGCCGCACTCGCGTCCGCTCTGCATATCGAGCTCACGGAAACCGTGCTCGCACATGGCGGCACGAATGCCTGGGTCGGCGCGAACAGCGCGAAAGTCACCCGACTGGCCGACATCAGTCGCAAACTCGAATCCGCGAGCGAACCGGACCTTGCGAAAGTGCTCGTGTTGCTGAACCAGATGAAGACCGCGCTGCAGGCCTACTGATAATGAGGTCTGATGACATCGCGAGCGCGCAAACACCGTCCCGGGCCTGCACCAGCAACACGCGCTGATGGACACGATCACCGTCCTGCTCGGCGATCCGACGCTGCCTGACGCAGCGAAACCCGGCGGGCGTTTCACGGATGACGATCGGTTCCAGGTAGAAAAGTTGCGCGAGGCGCTCGCGGCGATCCCGAACTACAGGTTCGACTTCTGGAACGATCACAGGCAGTTGCTCGAGCGCCTGCGCGACGAACGGCCTTCATTCGTGCTGAATTTCTGCGACACCGGTTTTTACAACCGCGCGCAGCACGAACTGCACATCCCGGCGCTGCTGGAGATGCTCGGGATCCCGTACAGCGGTGCAGGTCCGGTCGCGCTTGGCCTGTGTTACGACAAATCCCTCGTGCGCGCCGTGGCCGCGGCGCATGGTGTCCCCGTACCCGATGAGACGTTTCTTCGTGCGGGCAGCGAACTCGCAACATTCAACTACCCGGCCTTCGTGAAACCGAACCGCGGCGACGGCAGCGTCGGCATCACCCAGGCATCGATCGTGAGCGACGCCGCTGCCGCCCGCGCCACGATTGCGTCACTGCGGCGGGAACTCCCGGGGGTTGAACTGCTCGTGCAGGAATTCCTCAGCGGCGAGGAGTACGGGCTCGGGGTGATTGGAAATCCGGCTGATGGCCTCACCGCGCTGCCGCTCATGGCGATCGATTACAGCGCACTCGATCCCGCCCTGCCGCGTCTGCTCGATTACAGTTCGAAAGTCGATCCCGCCTCACCGTACTGGAACGACATTCGCTACCCCGCCGCAGAGCTGGACGCAGAGACCCAGGCGCGCATGCTCGAATGGTGTACAACCCTGTTCGAGCGCCTGCAGTTGCGCGATTACGCGCGCTTCGACTTTCGCACGAACCGTTACGGACAGATCAAATTGCTCGAAGTGAACCCGAACCCGGCATGGTGCTGGGATGGCAAGCTCGCGCATATGGGTGAACTCGCACACCTGAGCCACAGTGATGTGCTCGCGCTGATCATCGCCGCGGCCAGGCGCCGGGTCGCTGCCAGCGGCTAGAGCAGATCGCGCGGGATCCGTTCGTCCCATTCTCGGTGGTAAACCTCCGCATTACCCTCCGTCGCGCGTAAACGTGCTTCAACCCGGAATGCGTCGGCATCCGCGCTGACGCGCGTCATCACCTCGATCCGCACCAGCCAGTCGCCGCGCCGCATCATGAGTTTTTCCTCGATCTCCGCACGTGCGCTCAAGGGATCGGTTTCGCCGATCGTAAAACGGCGTTCGACCGTATGGCCGAGATCCATATTGATCGCGTCGACGTGCATGACGGCACCGGATTCGAGATCGCCGCCGTCGCTGAACAGACGGTAGGTCGTTTCATGCGTCGTTAAATCGCGCTCGAAACTGCGCACGAAACGCGGCGGCCTGAGCGCGATATGCCGCGTGGCGGCCGGCGCGGCCTCGGGTTCCTCGAACGGTCTGACCGTGAGATCTTCCGGCCGTGGCTCGCGCACCGGCAGCGCGAGCGCGCAAGCGCCGAGGTCGAACGACAACACGGCGGCATGTGGTGCGGGCCACGCCAGCGGCCAGTAAGTCGTTGAGATAGCGAGCCGGATCGCGTGGCCTGCAGGAAAGCCATGGGCGATGTCGTTCAGGAGCACCGTGACGTCGTAATACTCGCCCGGCACCAGCGGCGCCGGATGTTCGTGGCTATCGCGATGGGTGAGATTGAGCAAACCATAGGTCACGAGCGAAGAGGTGCCATCAGGCGCAACATCGGTCAGGCGCACGGCAAGCAGCGCCACGGCTGCCGTCGCACTCACCCGCAAACGCACGTGCGGCGCACCGAGGATTTCGATCGATTCAGCAAGAGGCAGGGTATCGAAAGTCAGCGAGCGACCGTCGTCCGCGCGCTGATCCATCGGCGTTTCCCCGTCGGCGCCGAAGCCGCACCAGTCGCCACCCGTACTGCCGGTGGTCTGCGGTGACTGGAGTTCGATGATGTGGGTGGCCGCTGGCGCCTCGAGTAACGCGCCACCCGGCGCGAGGTACCAGGTATGGTCGTCGATCGCGGGCGACGGCCATGTCGGCTCGACGATCCAGCGGCCGGCACGCTGCTCGCGTACGGGTTCGGGCGGCGCGCTGTCCTGCATCCACACGCGCAACATCGGCTCGTCCATGATGCCGTTGTCGCGCCCTTTCAGCCAGTGGTCCCACCAACGCACGCATTCCTGCAGGTAGCCGATGGCCGGCCCCGGCACCCCGGAATGGGGAAACGTATGCGCCCACGGTCCGATGAGACCTTTGCGCGGTGCGGTGAGTCCCGCGAGCAAGCGCGGCACCGCGTTCGAATAACCATCAGCCCAACCGCCGATCGCGTACACCGCGCAGCGGATCTGCGCAAAGTCCTCGCACACGGATGCCTGTCGCCAGTAATCGTCGCGACGTTGATGGCGGAGCCAGGTGGCAGGGTACGGGACGTCGTGTTCGAGTCGCTGCAACCACATCTCACGCCACGCGGGACCCACAATTTCCGGGTCCGGTGGCAAGGCGTTGATCGAGAACAACACCGTGCCCCAAATCTGATTTTCGTTCAGCAGGCAGCCACCCATGTAATGGGCGTCGTCGGCGTAGCGATCGTCGCTAGCACACAAGCTCATGATTGCCTTCAGCGCGGGCGGATGGTGTGCCGCGACGGCGAGCGCGTTGAAACCGCCCCATGAGATTCCGGTCATCCCGACATTACCGTCGCACCACGGTTGACAGGTGAGCCAGTCGATCACCTCGATCGCATCAAGTTGCTCCTGGGGCAGATATTCATCGTGGAGGATCCCGCTCGAGTCGCCCGCACCGCGCAGATCGATACGCAGGGCGCAATAGCCATGCCCGGCAAGGTAGCGATGGATCGGCTCGTCGCGTGCGCGCATGAAATCGCGCTTGCGGTACGGGATATATTCGAACACGGCCGGCACCGGGTGCGTAGCGGCATCGGTCGGCATCCATACGCGCGCCGCGAGGCGGCAGCCATCGCTGAGCGGAATGAACAGATTTTCGATCTCCTGAACGTCGCACGGGAAATCCTCGCGCACACGATAATTCATTCGCGCGTGCTCATGTCCCCACCGTGCGCCAGGGCCCGAGGTTCTGCGCCGACCAGAACGACAATGCGATATCGTCACGCGCGCGAAGCCCGGCCTCCAGATCGCGGCAGTTGATCACGGCGAGCCGAAAGCCTCCCGGCGGCATAGCGTGCTGGGCTGCGGGAATGTCTTCGTGAAACGTAATCTGCACGCTCGTGATCGATTCACGCGCGGCGATTTCCGCCACAAAATCCGCGGGCGGCTTCTCATAGTCGATGCCGTGATGTCCGAACAGCACGACGCTGTAGCCCACCCGACGATCGTCGTCCGCGTAGCGCCAGCGTCGCCGCGCGTACAAGTCGACGACCGCTTCGAGCCACCCTGCCCCGTAAAGATCCGGCCACTGATCGGCAAACCTGAGATGCACCTCGATGATTCGCCCGCCGATCGTTTCAAGATTCGCCGCACCGCTATAGCCACGCAGATGCTTGCGTAACCAGTCGCCGCAATACGACTCGATCTCCGGTTTGTCTTCGGCCAGCACCGTCCAGTAGTCGAACACGCCATCACCAACCGGTATGCCGGTGGTGTGCCGCCACCACTGCGCCTCGCCGCCGATCAGGATCACGTCGGACGATACATGCTCGCCTTCGAGAAACTCCGTCCACATGTGGCCGGCCAGCATGTCCCGCTCAAGCTCTTGCCCGCTGTGCACGATCCGCCCGCCAACTCCCATGCCGTGCAGGTTGTAAATGGGTTTACTGAACACCGGAAACGATTGTGGCGGAACACCGTGCGGTGCGGCGGCCATTCCCTGCGAATCGCAGATCGAAAGCTTGTTATAGATCCAGCGGTGCTCGGGAAACATCTCATAGGCATGTTCGTCGTCCGTCGGCACGTAGACGTTGTCCGGACACACGACGGATTCGAAATACTGCATGCGCCACGGGTCGCGTTCGATAATAGGCATAAACCACCTCGTCGGTCTTTGCCGGGAGATCCGGCCTCGGGTTCGGCGGCACGGTCGACAACGTAATCGCACCAGGCTGCACCCTGATTGTAGCCGAGCCACGTCTTCAGGATTGTTTGATGCGAGGGACTCTCAGGTGTCTGCCATTTGCCGGGTTACCGCGGTGCCGACCGCCAGCAGGTGCACACGGACCGCGGCGTCCGCGGCAACCGGGTCGCCGCTGATGAGCGCACGCCGTATGGCGCGATGGGATCGGATCACGCGGTGCGAAAAGTACAGCGAACCGAACGCCATTTTGATGTAGAAGTCACTCCGGTCCCACATCCCGGCTGCCATCTTGCTCGCGACCGGTGAATGGGCAAGATGATGGATCTGGCCGTGAAAACGGAGGTTCAGGCGACGGTAACGCGGATCACGGGACGCCGGACCGCCAGCGTCTTTTAACTCAGCGTCGATCTCGCGGCACAGTTCGCGAAACCGCACGACATCATCGGCGTCCCGGCGTTGCGCGGCCAGCGCCGCGACAGCGCCCTCGACCGCGGCGAACAGGACAAAGAAATCGCCGACATCGGCAACGGACGGCGTCACGACCCGGCAACCCACCTGCGGCACGATCGTGACGAGCTGTTCGCGCTCGAGCCGTTTTAACGCTTCCATGATCGGTACGCGGCTGCATTGAAGCTGGTCGGCGAGATCCACAACGCTCAACTTGTCACCCGGCGCGAGTGTGCCTTCGAGCAACTCGAGCCTGATGGCCTCATAGGCAAATTCCGCGCGCGCGCTTGCGTGTGGCGGCCCCGCGCCGCGGGCCGGCATTGTGGTCAGATTCGCCACGGCTTTTTCCGACGCCACGCGAACGTTTGCACGGGGCCAGGATTGCGTCCATCTGAGAGCGTTGCTAGCATACTAATATATTAGTAGTGACGACCGCGCGCTACAAGCGTCCGTAACGATCGAATCGCGGCAACCCCCACGGAGGGTATAACTATGAAAATGCGCATGGGAGGTTTCCTGTTGCCGAGCGCGAGTGCCTCGATCGCCGCGTTCGAACGTGGTTTTGCCGGCCAGAACCCGAACAATTATCAACGCGCGCTGAAAGACTGCGGGCGCATCGTGCGCCAGCTCGAAGATCTCGGTTTCGACTTCGTCGCATTCTCCGAACATCACTTTCACCTCGAAGGCCTTGAGGTATCGAACAACCCGGTCATGCTCGGCACCTGGGCCGCAATGCAGACGCAGCGGATCCGGATCGGGCAGATGGGCAATGTTCTGCCAGCACGCAATCCGCTGTTACTCGCGGAAGACCTCGCAATGCTCGACCATTTTTCCGAAGGGCGCATGATTGCGGGTTTTGCGCGGGGCTATCAGGCCCGTCACGTCGCCACGATCGGGCAAAAATACAACGCGTACTCGACGTCGAAGAATGATCCCGAATACGCGGAACACGACCGCACGAACCGGGAGCTGTTCGTCGAGCATTACGACATCGTGCGCAAGGCCTGGGGCCAACGTCTGTTCCGTCACGCAGGCAAGCACTGGCAGATCCCGCCGCCCGGCGTGCAGTGGGATCATCCGGCGACGCACGTCATGGCCCCCGGTATGGTCAACCATGACGGCGAACTCGATCAGATCGGGATCGCGCCGCAGACCCTGCAGGATCCGGACGCCATCGAAGTCTTCATTCCATTCACGATGAGTCCGGAGACGATCGAATGGTCGGCACGGGAATGCGTTAAACCGGTGATCTTTTCGCCCATCGAGGAGATCGTGCGCGGTTGTCTCGACCTGTATCAACAGGCGGCCCGCGAAGCTGGTCGCGATTTGGCATGGGGCAAGGGCGTCGGGCATTTCCGCGACATCGTCATCGCCGACACGGAGGCCGAAGCGCACCATATCCAGGCACAGGGCCTCGGTTATATCTGGACGCGCTGGCACGACTGGTTTGGTTTCAACGAAGCGCTGCGCAAACCGGGAGAGGAAGGCACGCTCCCCAATACCCCTGATTTCGTACGCGAACGCGGGTATTCGATCTGCGGCACTGTCGATCAGGTGGCGCACCAGCTCGAACGCATGATCGAGAGCTTGCAGCCGGAACTGATCGTGCCGTGGATTGCGGCGGGACCAACCGACACGGACGCCTTGCTGCGCAGTAACGAATTGCTCGTGGAGAAAGTGTTACCGCTGCTCGGGATCGAGCTCGAGCAGACGCAACCGGTATTGCGCACGGAGTTCAACGGACAAACATGGCGCGGCGCGGATGAGCGGTCGGCCACAAAACACAGGAGTGCCGGACATGGCAGTAAGAACAGGTGAAGAATTCATTGCGGGCCTGAGTGATGGCCGCGAAGTCTGGTACAACGGCAAGCGGGTCGAGGATGTCACCCGTTTCAGCGAGTTCGAGGCCTCGATCGCCGCGCTCGCGCGTGGCTACGATCTGCAACACGATCCGGCGCACCGCGACGTCCTGACGTGCGCATCGCCCGAACTCGGCGAGCGCATCGCCCGCGCGTTCGAAATACCGCGGACGATGGAACAACTGCGCCTGAAACGCGAGAGTTTCATCACCGCCGCAACGCCGACGTGCGGCATGCTCGGCCGCGGACCGGACTTCCTCAATGCGATGATCATGGCGCTTGGGGTGAAGCCGACTTTCTTCGCCGAATGTTCGCCGCAATGCGCAGCCGCCATCACGGGATACTATGAATACGTCGCCCGCAATGATCTGTACCTGACCCACGCGCTGCTCGACCCGCAACTCGACAAGGGCAAACTGCGCCACGAGCAATCTGATCCCGGTACCCCTCTGCGGGTTGTCGAGCGCAATAGCGACGGCCTCGTCGTGCACGGTATCAAGCGCATCGCGACGGCAGCACCGTATGCAGACGAAATACTCGTGTGGCCATTTCCGCCGACGTTCCGTCCCGGCGAGGAAGACTACGCGAATGTATTCGCAATCCCGATGAACACGAAGGGATTGAAAACCCTGTGCCGACGCTCGTTCGCGAGCCACGGTACGCGCGCGGATTTTCCGTTGTCGGCGCAGTTCGACGAAATGGATGCGACCGTCGTGTTCGACCATGTGCTCGTGCCCTGGGATCGCGTTTTTCTGCACGGCGACATCGCGCTGCTGAATCGCCTGTACAAGGAATCGCGGATGCGCGAGATCACCGCCCATCAGACGAACGCGCGACTCGAAGTGAAACTCGGTTTCATTTATGCGCTGCTTGTGGAACTCGCGCGCGCGGCTGGGCTCGATCAGCATCCCGGCACGATGGAAATGCTCGGCGAAGCCGCGGTCAGAGTCGAAGTGATTCGCAGCACCACGCGCTCGGCCGAGCTGCAGGCAACGGTCGATGCGGACAACGGCGTACTCTACCCGGACCTGCCGGCCTTGCAGGCCGGCCGTGCGCTGGGCCCGATCTATTATCCCGAGATGATCAACATGATCCGGAAAATCAGCGGCGGGGGGCTGATTCAGCTACCCGTAAGCCTCGCCGAGTTCGACTCGCCGATCGGCGACGTGCTCGAGAAGTCGCTCGCCGGCGCCGGAATTTCCGGGCGCGACAAATCGGCGTTGATGAAGCTCGCGTGGGATCTATGCGGTAGCGAATTCGGCGCGCGCCACGAACTGTACGAAATGAATTATGCCGGCGAACGCAGCGCGCTGCTGGCGGGCATCCAGCGCGAGTATCCCCGTGCCGGACATTATCGCGATCATCTCACGGCATTCATGGAGGGCTTATGAGTCATCACGAAAGCTTCTGGTACGACCTGCGAGCCGGCGCGTTCGCGCAGGGTTACCTCGACGCGGACGGTATCCGCACACGTTATCTGCACGCGGGCAGCGCGGATCTGCCCCCATTGCTGTTGCTGCACGGGGTCGGCGGTCATGCGGAAACCTACACCCGGAACCTGATCGAACACGGCGAACACTTCAACACCTACGCGATCGACATGATCGGCCATGGTTTCAGCGCAAAACCCGACTACGATTATGAAGTGGACGTTTACGTCGAGCACGTCCGCGCGGTGATCGATGCGCTTGGTTTTGAACGCATCTTCCTGTCCGGGGAGTCGCTCGGCGGCTGGGTAACCGCACGCTTTGCGCTTAAATATCCCGAGCGCCTGGAACGGATCGTGCTGAACACCTCCGGTGGCGCGACGCTGAACCCCGACGTGATGCAACGGATCAAGACTCTGACGATGGCGGCCGTGAACGAACCGGACTGGGATACGGTGAAAGCCAGACTCGAATGGCTCATGGCCGATCCGGCGAGCGTCACGGACGATCTCATTGCGTGCCGCCAGGCGATCTACCGGCAAGCCGACATGCCGGCTGCGATGGCCCGGATCATGTGCCTGCAGGAAACGGAGATCCGCCGTCGCAATAACCTGAGCGACGAAGAATGGGCGGCGATAACAGCGGAAACGCTCGTATTGTGGACCGACAAGGATCCAACGGCCGCCGCGAACGTCGGCGAGAAAATTGCGCGATTGATCCCGAACGCGCGCTTCGCCCTGATGAAAAATTGCGGCCACTGGCCACAGTTCGAGGATCCGTCGACGTTCAACACGCTGCACCTGAATTTCCTGCTCGCACGCGAGTGAAGCAGCCATGAGCGTCACTGCGCTATGCGCCTCGCACACCCCGTTGAAGGACTACCGCTCGCCGGGCGCGGCGATCGAACAGGAAATCGCGGAAGTTTTCACCGAGCTGCAGGAGTGGACCCGGACCTGTGCGCCAGATCTGCTCGTCGTGATCGGGCCGGATCATTTCAACGGCTTTTTCTATCGCCTCATGCCGAGCTTCTGTATCGGCGCCCTCGCGCGCGGCGTCGGCGACTGGCAAACCCGGCGCGGCCCGCTGCCTACCGAGCCGGCACTCGCAGAACAATGCGTGCAGGCCCTGCAGCGCGGCGGCAGCGACCCGGCTCTGTCGTTCGACATGGCCGTTGATCACGGTTGTACCCAGATCATCGAACAACTGTTCGACTGGCCCTCGTGCCCGCCGGTGTTGCCGATTTTCATTAACTGCGCGGCGCCGCCCTTACCGCCATTGCGGCGGGTGGATGCGTTCGGTACCGCGCTCGGCCACTTCCTCGCCGGACTCGACCGCAAGGTCCTCGTCATCGGTTCCGGCGGCCTGTCGCACGATCCACCACTACCCGTGCTGCACAACGCACCGCCAGCGGTGCGCAAACGCCTGATCGAGGGCGGTGATCTGAGTGTCGCGGCACGCAATGAACGCCAGCAGCGCGTGCTCGATGATGCACTCCGGCAGACTACCGGGACCAGTGAGCGTGTCCCGCTGAATCCGGACTGGGACGAACGCTTTCTCACCGCTCTGATCGCGAATGAACGCAGCCGTCTGCTCGATCTCGACGACGCTGCGATTTCACGCGAAGGCGGCGCCGGCGGGCACGAAATCCGCACCTGGGTCGCCGCGGCCGCGTGTGCGCGGGCGGCGCACGCAACAAGCGCGCGAGTGCACTACTACCGGGCGATCCCTGAATGGGTTGCCGGCTACGGCATCGCGACGTTCCGGTAAGCAAAAAAAAGCCCTCGATCAAGCGAGGGCATAATAGTCGGGTAACAGATTTCACCGCGGGGGCCGTGGGGGGAAACCAGGACAGGTTGCGACGAAATCTGCCAAGCATGTTGGCGCTGGAATATGACAAGGCCATAACGGAACCGTGACCCCTGCGTGACGCGTGCTACGCTAGCGTCGTGCCGCGCAGGATCGCCTGCAAGGACTCGCCCCCGAGTGACTCGTCGGCGACGCGCAGGCCCGCCGCTGCGCGCGCCGCACGGGCGGATCGTCAGCATTCCACGCCGCACACGACACCGCGACCCAACCAGCAGTCAAGAGAGGCAACTATGAGCGCAAGCGGACCACTCGTCGGATACAGAATCATCGAACTTGCAGGCATCGGGCCTAATCCGATGTGTGCCATGTTACTCGCGGATATGGGCGCGGAAGTGATCCGGGTGGACCGGCTCGTTGACGCCGGACTCGGGATCGCACTCGATCCGAAATATCGCCTGCTCGATCGCTCACGGCGCTCAATTGCCGTCGACCTGAAGAACCCCGCCGGGGTGGAACTCGTGATGCAACTCGTCGAGCAATCCGATGCGCTCATCGAGGGATTTCGCGCCGGCGTTACGGAACGTCTTGGCCTCGGACCGGACGCGTGCTTCAAACGCAATGAGAAGCTCGTCTACGGCCGCATCACGGGCTGGGGACAGGACGGCCCGCTGGCGGAAGTGGCCGGTCACGACATCAACTACATATCACTCGCCGGCGCCGCCCATGCGATCGGCCCCGGTAACGCGCCGCCACCACCGCCACTGAACCTGGTCGGCGACTTTGGCGGCGGCGGCGCCTACCTCGCGATAGGAGTACTCGCCGCGCTGCTCGAGGCGCAAAAATCCGGCCGCGGACAGGTCGTGGACGCCGCCATGGTCGACGGCGTCGCCTCGTTGATGACGGCTGTCTACGGCATGTATGCATCGGGCATCGTCACGAACGATCGCGGGACGAATATCCTCGATGGTGGCGCACATTTTTACGACGCCTACGAAACCGCCGATGGTCGCTACATCTCGATTGCATCGATCGAATCGAAGTTCTACGCCGAGTTACTGGAACTCACGGGATTCGAGGATCCGGATCACGCGGCACATCGCGACAAGACGGCGTGGCCGGACATGAGTACGAAAATGGCGGCAATGATCAAAACGAAGACGCGCGATGAGTGGTGCAGAGTCCTCGAAGGCACTGATGTGTGTTTCGCGCCCGTACTCGATCTCGAAGAAGCACCGCAACATCCGCACAATGTCGCGCGCAGCACGTTCGTCGAGGTCGACGGGGTCAAGCAACCCGCACCGGCGCCGCGCTTCAGTCGTACTCCGTCGAAAATTCAGAAAGGGGCAAGCGCGGCTGGCGCCGATACGGACGCAGTACTCGCGGACTGGGGCTTCGATGAAGCTAAGATCGCCGGCTGGAAGCAGGACGGCGTGATCACGTGAACCGCGGCCGCCGGGCGGGGGCGCAACGCGAAAAATTATTCGTGGGCGCTTCTAAAATCGGTGTCGTTAGACAACGTCGATCTATGCCGTCGATCGGGCTGCAAAGCCGTGCGAATCGTCTATGCTTAGGGGTAAGGCGCTTCATACGGTGACGACCGTCTGAAACGGAAACGCGTGAAGCCGGTGGGACGGAGCGACGTCGCCCCGCCCCGGACTGGCCAAAAATTTGACTGCCGGAATACATGGCAGGTCGCCGCTCATGGCCGCCAGGTGACGAACACCGCCTTCACGCACGCGCTGGTACAAGCAGGATCGAGCAAACCCCGCTGCCGCGGGGTTTGTTTTTTCTGCGGTGCGCACCGGTTTCGCCCATCAGGCTCCGCGTGACTGTCGCCTCGCGAACCACACTCCGTTTTTCACTACACGCAGAACGTACGGCCCTCCCCGGCGCCGGGTGTGTTCAATTGGCTCAGATCAAGTGCCATCGATTCCCGATCGTCTAACCTGCACTGGACCAA
The DNA here is from genome assembly GCA_965216305.1 of Gammaproteobacteria bacterium. Lineage (GTDB taxonomy): Bacteria > Pseudomonadota > Gammaproteobacteria > UBA11873. The sequence goes on from OZ244144.1 coordinate 4,981,698, forward strand.
TCTCGCGCGTCGCTGCGCGAGGAGAAAAGAAACCTGGACCGGGATCGGTATGGAAACACCGCAACAGACCACCCCGGCGGCGCCCGACCGCGGCGAACCGCAACCACCGTTCACGCTGCCCGGGATCCGGGCCGTCGAAGCGGCCGCGCCGTTACGCTGGCTCGATGCGGGATTCCGCGATTGCCTCGCCATGCCGTGCGCCAGCTTGTTCTACGGTGCGGTGCTCGCGCTGATGGGATACCTGCTGACACGCTACTACGGCGGCGCACTCGGTATCGCTTTCACTACCGGGTTCGGGCTCGTTGGGCCGTTCCTCGCGATCGGCCTGTACGATCTCTCGCGCCAACGCGCGACGGGGCAGCGGCCGCGACTGCGGACGAGCCTGCTCGCCTGGAATGACAATCTGCCGGCGATCGGTTTCTATGCCGCGATCGCGATGTTGTCACTCGCGGTCTGGGCCCGCGTGTCCGTCGTCATCATTGCCTTGTTCTTTCCGGACGGCGTGGAATCGCTCACCGCCCTGCTCGCGGCGCTGCGCGACTCGACGGAAACGTGGGTGTTCCTGACGATCTACTCGCTGGTCGGCGCCGGTCTTGCGCTGTTCACGTTTGCCAGCTCCGCGGTCGCGTTACCGATGCTGCTCGACCGCCGCGAGATGGATGCCATCAGCGCGATGATCGTGAGCTTTAACACCATCCGCCTGAATCCACTGCCAATGATCGCGTGGGCCGCGATCATTGTCTTGCTGACAGCCACCGGATTCGTCACGTGGTTTCTCGGTCTTATCGTCGTGCTGCCCGTCATCGGCCACGGCACCTGGCACGCGTACCGCGACTGCGTTACCCGGTAACGAGCGGATCGTTTTAGCGACCGCGACGCAGTTCCGCTTCGGTAAACAGGTTTGGATTCAGCTCCGGATCGAGCTCGACCCGATCAACGACGAGTTCCGTGCGCGCCAACTTGTCAATCTCGGTGAACATCAGCGCGTGCGGGATAAATCGCCCCGCGACTTCGCGTACGGATTGCGGGTCGATGACGAGTTCCTTCAACAGACCGTGCTCGCGGCCAAAGAAGCGCGACTGCACCGCGATACACCACGCCTGGTCGATCAGCGTGACGATCCTGGAATAGCGCGACTCCGGATGCTGCGGCACCATCTCAATCGCGTATGCAGGGCGTTCGTTCACCGATTCATCGGCAAGCCGGGTGACGGAACGCTGGTGCAGCATGCCCTGCAGTTGCACGAAATCATCGTACGCAAAGTTCGTTCCGAACATCGAACCGGACAGCGCCGCGCCGGACAGGCGCCGCACGACGCGCAGTTCCGGCAGATAAACCGTGACATCCTGACGCAAGGAACTGTCGGCCATCTCTTCCGCGAGCAAGGCAAGGCCGACGTTGTGCGGCGGTGCCGTCAGCCGGATGAGCAGGTGTGAGCCACCGTCATCGGATCGTCGCCAGTACAGATCGGCGGCCGATTCACTGAGCAATTCGTCCTCGGCATACGTTTCGAAGCGGATTTTTTGCCGCAGGCTACGTGCGGGCAGCGTCCGCGCGAGGCAATCGCGCACCACGGGGTCGTCGATTTCGAGCCCCGGATAGTTCGCGTGAGCCGCGGCGCCGGCGAGCAGACTCAGGCCAGCGATCAGGGCAATGCACTGGTGTCCCGAAAATGACATGGGCAAAACTCCGCGCGCAGGATCCGACGCGTCAGTCTAAATACGTGGCGGGAATTATGAAATACCGACGTCGATGATCGTGAGCCGGTTGCGATCACATCGCGGGCAGGGGATCAGGGAGGCGCAGTCGCCAGGCGCTCCGGTACCGACGTAGCGGCAGCACGGATTGACGCGCACCGATGTCGCCCGGCGCGGTAACGGTGCCGGCCACGGACCCGGTGTCACCGTCGTTCATGCGCGTCGACCGCATTCGACTCATGCGCCAAATCGGGTTCGCCCGCAGCAGCCAGTAACTGTGCGCGGGCCGCATCGCGCAGCGCCACGGCGGCGGGCCATGGCGCGAGCGACCGATCGACTACGAGCGGTGCGCCAACCGTAACATTGACGTGTCCACGGCGGATAAACACCGAACCTGCACGCAGCATCGAACGCGTACCCGCGATCGCCACGGGCACGACGACCGCGTCGGCCGCCACCGCGCTCGTGAACGCGCCCATGTGGAACGGCAACAGGCCCGGCATGCGTTTGAACGTACCTTCCGGAAATACGAACAGCGGGCGTCGCGTCCCATCCGCAAGCGCGTGCATTTGCGCGATCCCGCGCGCTTCATCAAAGCGTTCGATAAAGCGCACCCCGAGACGCCGCAACGGCAGCCGCAAGTACCACGAACGTTCGAGTTCCGCCTTGACCGCGAACTCAACTGGAATTGGCAGCAAGGCGAACATGAGCGGACCGTCGAGGTAACTTTGATGATTCGCAACGTAGACGACCGTACCCTCGTGCGCTGCGAAGCTGCCGCGCCGCGTGACCCGCGTGCACGTTGCCCACACGAGCGTGCGCGCGAAGCCGCGTACGAGTCGCCAGGAAAGTGTGCGGGGTAGCGGCAACATCGCCACACCCCAGGCGCCGCTGCCAAGCACGATCAGGCATAGCCATACCCAGGCGGCATACGCGAAGGCCAGGCCGTTACGCAACGCACGGCGCAATTGCGGCGCGATGCCGCGCAAGCCGAGCCTCGTGATCTGCAACCACACGGGTGTTGCGCCAGTGCCGAGCCGCCCGGTTGTGTACAGTTCGCGCGTCGCGCCGCGGCGGATCTTCCCGCTCGAGGTTTTCAGTACGGTATTCGGCGGTACGAGCAGCGTAAGGTCCGGCGGCCCGGCGATCACATCGACGGCGAGCGCGTTGATTTTCGTGCGCAGCGCCGCGAGTTGTTCCTCGTGTCGCCGCCGGGTTTCGGCGACGACGACGAGCCGCTCCGTGCCGGTGTCGGGATCCGGCGTACCGAACACGGCGACGCAGCCGTTGCGGATGCCGTCGAGTTCGCCAACGGCGTGCTCGAGTTCGGCCGGCGTAATATTGCGGCCGGCACGGATGATCAGATCCTTGCTGCGCCCGGTGACGAACAATTCGCCACCGACGATGTAGGCGAGATCGCCGGATTCGAGCCAACCGTCGCGGATCAGCGCGGCGGTTTTCTCCGCGTTGCGATAGTAGCCCGCCGTCGCCGACGGACCGCGAAACTGCAGCCGCCCCTGCATGCGCTCCGGCAATTCGCGATCGGCCGCATCAACAACGCGGATTTCATGTCGCGGCAAAGGCATGCCGCAGCCGACGATGTCGAGCGCGGGTCCGCCGTGCTCCGGGGCAAGCGCTCGCGCAACGCCGTCGCGCGCGAGCGCCTCACGATCGATCCGATCGATACGTGGCCCGCGACCGGGCGGCGGAAACGTGAGGCCGACGGAACACTCGGCAAGGCCGTAGACCGGCATCATCGCGTTCGGGTTGAAGCCGTAACGCGCGAAGCGTTTGCTGAAAGCCGCGAGCGTCGCCGCATTGATCGCCTCGGCGCCGTTCGCAACGAGGCGCCAGCTGCTGAGGTCGAGCCCTTCGAGCGCCTTGTCCTCGATCCGCCTCACGCACAGATCGAAGGCGAAATTCGGTGCCGCCGACAGCGTACCGTGGTAGCGATGCACTGCCCACAACCAGCGCTCCGGGCGACTGAGAAAACTGAGCGGCGGCATGATCACGAGTTTCAGCGCGTGGTACAGGCTACCCAGCCACGCGCCGATCAGACCCATATCGTGGTACAGCGGCAGCCAGCTCACGAACACATCGCTCGACGTTGCGTGCATCGCCGCACCGTCGCCGCGTACGTTCGCGAGCAGGTTCGCGTGCGTCAGGATCACGCCTTTCGGATCGCCCGTACTGCCGGACGTGTACTGCAGAAAGCCGATGTCATCGCCGCTGCCGGTCACGATCTCCGCGACGTGATCGCGCGCGAGCAGTTCGTCAACACTGAACACCTGCCGCAATGAGTCGACCTGTGAGGTGAGCAGGCGGGCAACGGGTTTCGCCTCGGCCACGGTAACGAGCATGGCGGCGCGGCTGTTCGCCAGGATCGCGCTTTGCCGTTGCAGATGATCCTCGAGTTGCGTGCGGCGTACGGGCGGATAAATCGGCACCGGCACGGCGCCGGCAAGAACCACGGCGAAGAACGCGAAAAAGTACTCACGCCCGGTTGGCAGCATCAGCGCGACCGTCTCGCCCGGTTCAAGGCCGGCATGCTGCAGGGCGCCGGCAATGGTCGATGCCGACTCCCACAGGCGTCGATACGTAATGATCTCGCCGTCGGTGTAATCGTCGAACAGCTGGATATGGGGTCGTTCGCCGTGGGCCTCGACATGCCAGCGCAACACCTCGGTCAGGGTCGCGGCGTGTCCGGGCGCAGGATCGGCATGCGTCGCGGTGACCTTGATCGATTCAACGTCGCGCAGATCCCGCAGCGTGCCGCTCGATTTCAGCACCGCCCGCAGTACATCCCGCGGCGTCTCGGCAGTCGTCAGGACGCGCTCACCGAGTTCAACCGCAAACGCCGTCTCGATGCGCGCGATCATTTCTACCCGGCCGAGACTGTCGAGTCCGATATCGCGATCGAACGTGTCGTCCAGCCCCGGCGTGCGCCGGGTAACGTCATGCGGGTGCAGTTCGCGCATAACAGCGGCAACAACATCGAGCAGCGCCGTCGCCGTCGCGCGTGGATCAGTGCCCGGGTGCCCGGCAGCGGCGCGCTCGCCCGTCATCGGACCTGTGTGTGCCTGCGCGCAGAACCAGCGGCACGACCGGATCGATCGGCACCGCAATGCCCGCACACGCGTCGCACCCGCCGCGCGGCCCATACCGTCGCGACGGTCATCGCGAGCACGCCGAACGGATAGGTATGCAGCAACAGAAACGCGAGCGGGATCGCCCACAACGCCACGCACAGCAGCAGCGGTCCAAGGTTCGTCCAGCGTGTGCCGGCGTACTCGCCACAGCGGGGACAGACCGACACGGGTTCGCGGCGACGTCCGGCGGTCTAGCCGGCGCGACCCGGCGGTACGAGACGCAATAACTGGCCGTTCGGGGAATCGGTGATGACATACAGAAACCCGTCCGGTCCCTCGATCACATCGCGGATCCGACCGACGTTTTCGAGCATGCGCTGCTCGCCGACGATCGCTTCGCCTTCAACGTCGAGGCGCACGAGCAGCGCGAACTTGAGCGAACCGACAAACAGATCGCCGCGCCACTGCGCGAACTTGTCGCCGGTGTAGAACGTCATGCCGGACGGGGCGATCGACGGCACCCACTTGTAGAGTGGCTGCGCCATGCCTTCCTTGTGCGTGCCTTCGCCAATTTGCGTCCCGGTGCCGTAATTGCGTCCGTAGGTAATCACGGGCCAGCCATAATTCACCCCGGCGCGCATGATGTTCACCTCATCGCCACCCTGTGGCCCGTGCTCGTGGGTCCACACCTCGCGCGTTTGCGGGTGCAGGGCAATGCCCTGCATATTGCGGTTGCCGAGCGTGTAAATCCCCGGCGCCGCGGCCGGATTTTCGGCGAACGGATTATCGGCGGGGATAGCGCCGTCGTCGTGCAAGCGGATCAGCGAACCCGAATGCAAGCTGAGATCCTGGGCATCATCGTCGCGACCGCGATCACCGAGCGTGATGAACAGGTAACCCGCATCGTCGAACAGCAGACGGCTGCCGAAGTGGCGGCCGCCGCGCACCTTTGGTCGCGCCTTGAATATCGTCTCGACCTGTTCGAGGCGCGCGCCATCGAAGCGTCCGCGCAGCACTTCCGTCGAATGCGCGCCGTCCTCGGCGCCGGCGTAGCTCAGATAGAGCAAGCGGTTGTCGGCGAATTGCGGGTGCAGTGCAATGCCGAGCAGCCCGCCCTGGCGCACTTCGCGGATCGATGGCAGGCCGGCAACAGGTGCGGGCAAGAGCGCGCCGTCGCGGAAGATCCGCAAGTCGCCCTGGCGTTCGGTGATCAGCAAATCGCCGTTGGGCAAAAATGCGAGGCCCCACGGATTCTTCAAACCCCCGTCGACCAGCATCTCGACGTCGAAGTCCGGCGACGCGGCCGGCGCCGTAGCCGGGAACAAGCCGCCACACAGCAGCACGATCATCAGTATGCGCATATCAAAGTGCCTCCTTTCGTTTTCCGACCATTGCGAACGCTGTTCAGTTCATGCGGATCCCGCCGCACACGTTGATCGACTGACCCGTGATCTCGGCAGCATCGTCACTGGCAAGAAACACCGCGGTGCGACCGATATCCGCCGGCGTTTGCGGCTTGCCGAACGGGATCATCTGTTTCACCACCGCGTCGTAGACCGCCTCCGGTCCGGCATCGGCGAACGCGGGGTTCGAGCGATTCAGGTAGCTCGCAAGGCGTTCCCACATCGGCGTCCAGATGATCCCGGGGCAGATGCAGTTTGCATTCACATGATACGGCGCGAGTTGCAGCGCCATCGATTGCGTCAGCGAAATCACGCCGGCCTTCGACGCCGCGTAGGCGGGCAGAAACTCGACACCCTGGCGCCCGGCCACAGACGCGATGTTGATGATACGGCCGCGCTGCGCGGCCTTGAAATGGGGGATCGCGGCGGCGCAGGAGAGATACACGCCTTTCAGATTCACTGCCATGACGAGGTCCCAGTCCGCCTCGCGAATGTTCTCGAGCAGCGGCGGGGTATCGGGATCTTCCGTTGGCAGCCCATCCACCCCGGCATTGCACACGAGCGTATCGAGACGTCCTTCTGTTGCCAGCGTTTCCGCGACCATGCGCTGACAGTCTTCGGCGCTGCGCACGTCGGCCTGGCTTGCACGCGCCGTGAATCCGAGCTCGCGCAGTTCCGTGACAACTTTCTCCGCGTTCGCGAGATTCCAGTCGCAAATCACGAGTCGGGCCCCTGCTTCAGCGAGGCAGGCACTGATTCCGGCGCCGAGTCCGCCACCGCCACCCGTGACTATCGCTACGGTGTCGTGCAATCGCATGGCTCACAATTCCTCGCTGATGGGGTCGCGGATCAGTGTACCCGAACGCCGCGCGCGCCCGGGGATTGCATATGGACGCGCCAGCGCGGGTGTGGAACCATCAATTGTCATGACGGATTCAAACGAACAGGCGCGCGCGCTCGCGGTCGCCGAATTGCACCATGCGTGGTTCACCGGGCTCGTGCTCGCGCTCGTCGCCCATCGCGGTGCGGATATCGCCGAGGAATTCGTGTTCCGGCAGTTTCGTCAGCAGCATACGCAGCGTTTCCTGCCGGGACTCGTAAAACTCAGCCTCGATCAGTTGCCGCACGCTGTCGCCGCTGCGCGCTACCACTACTTCTCGAATCAACTCGGCGGGGTCGCGGTCGAATACCTCGAAGTCGATGCGCGGAAAGCCTGGGTACGCTACCCGCCACCGCGCTGGATCTGGAGCGGCACCGCTATCTGCGCGATCCCTGGCGGCGTGAATCGCGCGATGTTGCGCGGATGGCATGCGCATAACGGGGTGACGCTGGGTAACCCCCGCCTCGGCTTTGTGTGCACCGGAACGACCGTCGACGGCTATCCGGGGCTCGAGGGTTATTACTTCGAATACGATCACGCGCTGCGGCCGGAGGAGCGGCTGCGGTTTGTCACCGACGAGCATTGCCCGCCGATCGATCGCGACGCGATGCCACAACTCGAGCAGCACACCTGGCCGGCCTTGCGGCAGACGAAAGCGTACCGCAATTACGCCATGGAATACGTCCGCAATGCGCTGCCGCTGTTGCTCGAACTGCTCGGCGAGGAGGACGCGCTTATCGTTGGTTGCCGCGCCGGACGCCTCGTCGGCATGCAGTATTATGAGGAATTCGCTCGCCAACTCGGCATTCGCGGCGATACGCCGGCAACGTTCGCTGCCATGTTCGCCGATCTGCTCACGGCCGCTGGCGACAGCGTCGCGCGTGAAGGCAATACGGTAATCCGTTCGACCTCGCGCCTGTTCGGCGGTAGCACGCTCACCCCGGCGCTGCGGGAACTTTGGCGCGCGCCTTATGCGGGTCTGCTCGCGGCGCATAATCGCCTGTTGGTCCTCGACGAGCCTTCGCCCGAGCGATTTTCGATCACCCCCGCCCGATAAAGCATCCCGGCGGCGGCGCTTTACCCGCCCCGGCAACCGCACCGACAATGGCGCGGGAACCAGACACAAGCACGGAGACATTCTCATGACCAGAAGCCTGTTCGACCTGAGCGGCAAAACAGCATTGATCACCGGCTCGAGCAAGGGAATCGGTCGCGCCATTGCGCACGAACTCGCACGCGAAGGCGCCGACGTCGTGATTTCAAGCCGCAAGGCCGATGTCTGCCAAACCGTCGCCGACGAAATTAACGCCGACCTCTCAGGCAACGGCGGCCGCGCCATCGTGGTGCCGGCAAACATCAGCCACAAAGACGAGCTCGAACGTCTCGTTGCGGACACGCGCGCGGCGCTGGGAAAAATCGACATCCTCGTGTGCAACGCGGCGGTGAATCCTTACTACGGCCCGATGAAGGACATGCCGGATTCCGCGTTCGAGAAGATCCTCGGGGTCAACATCCTGTCGAACCACTGGCTCGTCCAGATGGTGGTACCGGAAATGGTTGCGCGCCGGGACGGCGCAATCATCATCGTATCGTCCATCGGTGGATTGCGCGGCCACCCTACCCTCGGGGGCTATTGCATTTCGAAAGCCGCGGATCTACAGCTCGTACGCAATCTCGCGGTGGAATACGGCCCGGACAACATCCGGGTCAATGCGATCTCGCCCGGGCTCGTGCGCACGGACTTTGCACGGGCGCTGTGGGAAAACCCCGAGTACCTCGCCAACCGCACGCAGGGAGACCCGCTGCGCCGGATCGGCGAACCGCGGGAAATCGCCGGCGCGGCGGTCTATCTCGCCTCGGCCGCCGGCTCTTTCACGACCGGACAGAACATCGTCATCGACGGCGGCGCGACGATCGGGTGAGCCCAATGCCAACCCGTCCCTCGTTTTCCCGGGCCGGGCCCGCTTATAATGACGGGCCCAGTCTACCGCCAGAAAAACGAGGAACATCGTGAGCACATTCGACGAACAAGCCCAGAAAATCAAAGCCGGCCAGGGATTTATCGCAGCGCTCGACCAGAGCGGCGGCAGCACACCGAAGGCGCTCGCGGCTTACGGGGTTACCGGGGACGCATGGTCGAACGACGAGGAAATGTTCGCCGTTGTTCACGCCATGCGCACCCGGATCATCACGAGCCCGAGTTTTTCCGGTGAGAAAATCCTCGCCGCCATCCTGTTCGAAAATACGATGGACCGTGACATCGAAGGACGACCAACCGCGGATTACCTGTGGAACGTGAAGAACGTCGTGCCAATCCTGAAAGTCGACAAGGGACTCGCGGACGAACAGGACGGCGTGCAGTTGATGAAGCCGAACCCGGGGCTCGATGCGCTGCTCGCGAAAGCGAAGTCGAAAGGCATCTTTGGCACGAAAATGCGCTCGGTCGTCAAGCGGGCGAATGCGGCCGGGGTGGCCGCGGTCGTGGCCCAGCAGTTTGAAGTGGGTCGCCAGATTGTCGCCGCCGGCCTCGTGCCGATCATCGAACCGGAAGTGGATATTCACTGCCCGGACAAGGCCAAAGCCGAGGAACTATTGAAAACCGCAATGCTCGCGGAGTTGAACAAGCTTGCGCCGGAGCAGCGCGTCATGCTGAAGCTGACGCTGCCGGAAGCGGAAAATTTCTACGCCGATTGTGTTGCCCATCCTAACGTCCTGAAGGTTGTGGCGCTGTCGGGCGGCTACAGCCGCGAAGAAGCGAACACGCGCCTCGCGCGCAATAACGGAGTTGTGGCAAGTTTCTCCCGCGCGCTGGTCGAGGGTTTGAGCGCGCGGCAATCCGACGCGGAATTCGACGCTACGCTCGGCGCCTCGATCGACAGCATCCGCGCCGCCTCCATCACCTGATCGACAGCCGCGGGTCCGCGCGCCGGCGGGCGGATGGACATCGCGGGATCAGGCTCTTATTCTGGCCGCGACCGTAGGACACGCCGGGGTGATTATTCGTTCGGAGCTCGCGACCATGACTGCAACCTGTGCCACGCGGAAAACCTTGCTTGCCGGCGGATTCGCGCTCAGTCTCGCACTGGGTGCGCACGCCGCGGAAATTCCCGGTATCGACGATCCCGCGGTGCAGATGTGCATCGATAAAACCGCCGGATCGCGCGCCGTCACACAACACATCACGCTGCGCTCGTTTGATGACTCCGGGCTCATCGAGGAGTCCATCGCCGATATCTACCTGCAGCGATCGAGCGAGAGCAAATCCCGCGCCGTGATCCGGCTGAGTGGCCCGCCAAGTCGCAAGGGTCTTGCTGTGCTCATGCTCGAAAGCGACAAACTCGACCCGACGATGTACCTCTATGTGCCGGATCTGCGTCGTACCCGCCGGGTAACCGGCAAGCAGCTCGCCGCGTCGATGATGGGCACGGATTTCAGCTACGAGGAGTTCTCGCATTTCCAGCGTTCGGCCGCCGAGAGCGAGACGAAACGCATCGAAGACCGGACGCTCGACGGCGTTGCCACCTACGTACTCGAAACAAGCCCCGCGAGCGCCGACTCGCCCTACCGCCGTATCCTCACGTATATCGATCAGCAGCGCTGTGTGCCGCTGAAGACCGAGTTCCTGGCGCCGGACGACAGCATCACGAAAGAGCTGATCGCCACGCCGGACTCCATCCGGCCCGTTGGCGAGTTGCACATCCCGCACCAGCTCATCATGTACGACCGGGTGAAGAACACGCGGACGGAACTCGGCGTTGAAGATCTCGTTCTCGACGCGGACATCAACGACACGATCTTCAGCCCGAAGCGGCTGGGGATGGCGCCCTAGCGTTCGCGCTAACCTGTTGATCGCGAGATTCCTCGACGCCGTCGTTGACCACCCCGTCGTGGTTATCGTCGTCGCGCTCGCGATCACCGCGCTCGCGTTCAATGAAACCATCGATGTAGAACGCGGCCGGGTGAATGTCGCGGTTGATTCCTCGATCGAAAACCTGCTGCCGGCCGAAGGCAAGGCCCTGCAGGTCTATACGATGGTGCGCGACAAGTTCATCGGCGACGACGTTCTCATCGTTGTGTGGATTACGGAGGATTTGTTCACGCCGGAACGCCTCGCGGCGCTGAAGAATATGACGCGCGAAATCGGCGCCGTGGACGGCGTTACGGCGGTCGATAGCCTCGCCTCGGCGACGTATGTACGCGCGGAAGAAGAATTCACGGAAATCGGCCCGTTCCTCGAAACCCTGCCAACCGACAGCGAGACGGCGCAGGCGCTGAAGACCGACGCCCTGGCGAATCCGCTGTATCGCGGCACACTCGTGTCCGCCGACGGGCGCGGCGCGGTGCTCGCGGTGCATTTCGACCCGGATCTGAACACCGACGCCCTCGGCGGACGCGTCGATCAGATCTCGGCAATCGCCAAATCCGCGGCAATCGACGGCGAGCAGTTTGTCAGCGGACCCATCGTGGCGCGCCTGGAAACGGGGCGCACCCTGTTCAGCGACATTCGACTCGTGTTCCCGCTTGCCGTGCTCGCCACGCTGCTCGTCAGCCTCGTTGGCTTGCGCACGCTGCCGGGAATGACGTTGCCGCTGGCGGTCAATGGCATCTCATTGCTCGTGACGATGGCGATCTTTATTCGCACGGGTCACGCACTGAATTTCGTTACGGTGATCATGCCGCCGGTGATTTTCGTCGTCGGCTTTGCCTACGCCGTACACGTTGTCAGCGATTTTGAACTTGCACGGCAACAGGGCCGCGAGAAGATCGCGGCGATCAAGCACGCCGTGCGCGATGTCTTCATGCCGCTCACGCTCACCGCATTCACGACCGGCATTGGCTTCATTTCACTCGTCGCCAGCAATATCGACACAATCAAGGTGTTCGGCTTGTTCTGCGCGCTCGGCACGCTGTGCGCCTGGCTCGCGGCCATCATTCTTGTGCCGGCTGGCCTCGCCCTGTTGCCGGCGGGCCGGGTCGGCGCTGCGGGTAGCGGACCGCTGCTGGCGTTCGCGCCGCACCTTTCGCGTTTCGATCTCGACAATCGCAAAGCCATTTTCGCGGCCGGTTTCATCATCGCGGCGCTGTCCGTCATTTTCGCGAACCGGATCACGGTGGGCACGGACTACCTGCGCAATTTCCACGAGGACAGCGAAATTCGCCGCAATTTCACCGAGGTCGCGAAGTTCTTCTCCGGCCCGGTCCCGTTGCAGATCCTGATCGAGAGCGACGTACCCAACGTGTTCAAGAACCCGGAGGATTTACGCGAACTCGACAAGTTGCAGCAGTGGGTAACGGCGCAACCGGAAATTGGCGGTGCGATCTCGTTCGTCGACTACATGCGCATGCTGCATCGGACTTTCGTGCCGGATGTCGGCGAAGCGAACGCGATACCTGGCACGTTCAATCTTTCCGATCAGCTGCTGTCGCTCGGCGCCGGCGATGATGTCGAGCGCTTCGCCGACGCGCGCTACCGCAAAACCCTGATGCATGTGCGCTCGGACGCCGTGGGGTCGCACGAACTCGGCGCGCTCGTCGAGCGCATCGAAGAGCGTCTCGCGCTGCTGCCGGAACATCTGCGCGGAAAAGTTACCGGCAGCTCCGTGCTGCTGGCGCAAACGATGGACGAGATTACCCGCGGACAGATCGTGAGCCTCTCCGGTGCGCTGATTATCATTTACCTGATTCTCTCGATCCTGTTCGGTTCGCTGCGGGTTGGCGCGGTCGCGCTGATCCCGAACCTGCTGCCGATCGCCGCGTTCTTCGGCATCCTCGGCCTCACCGGCATTACGCTGAACCTCGCCACGAGTCTGGTCGCCACCGTCGCACTCGGTATCGCGGTGGACGACAGCATTCACTATTTCTCCCGCTTCAATACGGAATCACGCCGCCTCGCGAACGAGGAACTCGGGGTGGAACGCGCCCTGTCGTCGATTATCCGCCCGGTGACCTATACCACGGCGGCATTGTGCGCGGGTTTTCTCGCCCTGCTCGTGAGCGATTTACGCAACCAGGTTGAGTTCGGCATTCTTGCCGCGGCGACGCTCTTTATCGCCTGGGTCGTCGATCTCACGCTGAGCCCGGCGTTGAGCGCCGGACTGCGCTTCGTGACCCTGTGGGAAGTGCTGTCGGTTGATCTCGGCGCCGATCCGCACAAGAAGATCCCGTTGTTCCAGGGCCTGACGCAACGCCAGGCCCGCATCGCCGCGCTGTTCGGCCGTATCGAACCGTATGCGCCGGGCGACCGGATCGTGGCCTATGGCGAGGAAGGTCACGAGATCTGTATTCTGATTGAAGGTGTCGTCGTCGTGCAGGTTTCACGGCCGGAAGGTAATCGTGTGTTGCGCGCGCTGCATCCCGGTGACGTGTTCGGCGAGATCGCCTTGTTCACCGGCAAGCGCACGGCAGACATCGACGCGATGACGGACGTCCGCGTGTTGTGGATGAACATCGAGAGTCTCGAACGAATCCAGTCGCGGTATCCGAAAATTGCCGCGCAGCTGTTCTGGAATCTCACGGGCACGGTCGCGGAACGACTTGCCGACATCACGAAGCGCGTATAAGACGCGACGTAGCGGATCGCGACCGCGCCCTGGTTTCACATCGGAGTACTCATGATGACTGGTCCACTGTCAGGCTTTCGGATCCTTGATCTCTCACGCGTGCTTTCCGGGCCCGCGGCGACGATGCTGCTCGCCGACCAGGGCGCGGATGTTATCAAGGTGGAACCCCCCGGCGGCGATATCACACGCCAGATGGGCGTTGGCCGCGACGGCATGAGCGCCGGCTTTCTCAATATGAATCGGGGTAAACGGGCGCTCGCGCTCGATCTGAAGCAGGCGCGCGCAATCGAAATCGTCAAGCAGCTGGCGCGCTCGGCGGATGTCTTCGTACAAAACTTCCGCCCCGGTGCAATCGACGGCATGGGCCTCGGTGCGGACGTAATCCGTGCACTGAACCCGAACATTATCTACGTTTCGATCAGCGGCTTCGGCGAGACCGGCCCGTTCGCACACAAGCGCGTGTACGATCCGGTGATCCAGGCCTTGTCGGGGATCACGGACGTCCAGGCCGACAGCGATACCGGGCGGCCGCGTATGATGCGCACGGTGATCCCGGACAAGACGACGGCGCTAACCGCGGCGCAGGCGATTACGGCGGCACTACTCGCACGCGAACGCAGCGGCAAGGGTCAGCATATCCGGCTCGCGATGCTCGACGCGATGATTGCCTACCTGTGGCCCGAAGGCATGATTAATCTCACCGTGGTGGACGACGAACGTCGACCCGGGATCGGGCAGCTAGCCCAGGATCTCGTGTTCAAAACCCTCGATGGCTACATCACCGCCGGCGCGATGTCTGACAGCGAATGGGAGGGGCTGTGCAAGGCGCTTGAAAAGCCCGAATGGGTAAGCGATCCAAGGTTCAGTACTACCGGCGCGCGGTTCACGAATGCGAATGTCCGCATCGCCGAAACGGGAAACGTGCTTGCAAGCCGCACGAGCGCCGAATGGCTGCAACGCCTCGACGAATGCGGCGTACCGTGCGCACCGATTCTCATGCGGGCCGAAGTGCTCGAGCATGAACAGGTTAAAGTGAACGATCTCCTCACGGAATACGAGCATCCGGTGCTTGGCCGGGTACGTCAGCCGCGGCCTGCCGCACGCTTTGAACTCGGCGCGCCCGAACGACGACCGATTGCGCCGCGGCTCGGCGAACACAGCCGCGATATCCTCGCCGAGTTGGGTTTCGATAGCGACGGGATCACGGCGCTCGTACGCGACGGTGTTGTTGTCGATTGAGCCGGGGCGCTCGGGCTGCTGCGAAACCGGATCGACGTCGTTGAAGGGATTTGCGTGGCCGCCTGCCGTAAGCAATCCCGCAGCACGCGGCAATTGAACGTCAGTCCGTAATTGTGGGGCAGGCCGGCAGTTAACCCGCGTTGCCCAAGCCGTCGCTGCCATAGGAGTCCGCTGGCCCCTCACCGCCCGGGCCCAGGCGCCCACCCTCACCGAGGTGTCCGGCCCCCGGTACATAATTGAATTCAACCCGTATGCCGTCGGGATCAGCAAACAGGAACGAGTAATACCCGGGCGCGAACTGCGGACCCGGCTCCGGCGGATGAATGATTACCGCGCCGAGTTCTTCAGTGACGAAACGCGCGATTTCGTCCACGTCCGCGGCGCTGCGCGCACGGAAACACAAATGATGCAGTCCCACGGTGTCCTGATCGAACACCGCGTGGCGCTTCTCCGGTGGTGCCGCACGGACCAGAATCCCCGTACGGCTACCGATGCAGTACAAGCCCTCGTCGTTACGCAACAAGGTGCGCATATCGAGGAAATGACACAAACGCTCCCAGAACGGTAGCGAGACTTCGGGCCGGTTTACGGTGAGATGGATATGGGCAATGCCGTTGACGGAAACAGTCATGATAGTTCCTCAAGCCGTCCGCGCTTTTGCGGCGGATCGGCGGTGATGGCGCGTTGATCGTCTACATTCGCTATCAAGCGGTGCGAACATCGCATGTCGCTTCAGGTTCTCGCCAACGTCCACACGCCGACGATGATAAAGCCGAAACCCGCGAAGTAACGTAGTAATTTCTCGCTGACGTGTTGCGCCAACATGCCTCCTGCCAGCACGCCGATCCCTGCGGCGACAACCAGGGCAGCGGACGCACCGATGAATACCGTCCACTTCCCCACTGCTTTGTCGGTGGCAAACAGCAGCGTCGCGAGCTGCGTTTTATCGCCCAACTCGGCC
Source organism: Gammaproteobacteria bacterium (assembly GCA_965216305.1). Lineage (GTDB taxonomy): Bacteria > Pseudomonadota > Gammaproteobacteria > UBA11873. Next base: position 4,997,527 of record OZ244144.1, read on the forward strand.
AGAAAGACGGTGGTGAACACCGTCAGCAAAACCTTCAAATCCATACTGTTCCCGCACGCTCCCGACCTGATATGCCCGCCGTGGATCGTACCAGTTCCCTTGCCTGTCCGGCCGCATCGCGATGGCGGCGGATCGCCGGTCGCCACCGCCAGCGGTGGCGTCCCATGCGCACATCGTCACGCGGTACGCACGCACGGGCGACAGGAAACATCGCCCGCCTTGCCGCGATCGCGTGCATCCGGGATCGAGGTAAGAGGCCGCGCGATTAGGGCCAGAGCGATGCAGTCGACCAACAAACATGCAGGAGTATGTATGCATGCGCTGTGCAAACCCGTCAGTACGCACGCGATCAAGCCGCGTGTACCCTTACGACACGAATATGTCGCCGAATCCCCACAGGAACGTGCCGGTCAGCAGCAGTGAAACCTCGAGTACTCCAATCGAAAGGCGAAGTTTTTGCGCTCCTTCGGACATCAGGTCGTCGAACGATTGATCGATTTCGGCTAAGCGTTTCGCGATCTGCTCCGGGTCGGCGTTGTCTTCATTCAAGCGCGCCTTTGCCGTGGTTAAGGCGTTTCTGCGGCGCCACTTCGTTTGCCGGAACAGCAAGCCCTCCTGCAGCACGCCACCGATACCGGACCAGATACCCAGCATAACAATCAGGCATCCCGCGCGGGTAAGCCATTCAATGCCGAGGAACTGAATGCGCGTCAAGTATATGCCCGCCATGATCAAGGCAAATGCGACAACCCAGGCGACGCGACGGTAACTGCGTGAATGGTGAGGAGTGTGGGAATCTGACAAGACCGCCCCCGTCAATCTCTAGTTTCGCGATAAGCTGAAGATCGCCCGCGGAAGCCCGACGCTGCAGCTCCTGCAGGCCGCCGGGCGCGCTGCGACGATCACTGTGTACTCACGGTGTGCTTTCATTACTCGCGCTAGCCGGCTCACGAGGAACTTGCCGCATCTGATCGTTGCAGTTCAAAGACCGGATGCCTGCCGGCGATCGCGGCGAACTCGTCATCGGCGCTGCCTGGCGCAACCGGGAAGTAACGCTGCACCGTGGTCGAATAGCGGCTGAGATACTCGCGCAATATGGGTACCCGATCGGCGATCGGTACTTCACGCGCATCATAAGTTGCATCATCCGCGCCCCGGGTGAGCTGCAGTTTGCTGTTCGCACGCACGTTCCTCACCCACGCGGTTTCGCCCCTGGGTGCGACAAGGTATTCACGGCCATTCATACGGAGCACATTCACTGGCGTGCGGTACTCGCGCCCGGACTTGCGTCCACGCACGCTTAAGCGGTAGTTATGTGCGTGACCGATACCCAAGCCGGCAAGCACCCCGAACACCCGGTTGAACACACGCTCAGTCCACGACGGTTGCAGGAACGGTTTATCACCAGCCATAGTTTTCATCCATGTGATGTCACGCCGGAGCACCCGTTACGGCACCCTCGGCAAACGGGCGTACGCAAGGCCATCGAGGCAATACGCTTTCCCGGGCGGACGAGCTTCAACGCCTTTTTTCTGTCAGACCGCACTGCCGATCGCGTCGCGGTGCGCTGTGCGTTCCCCCGATTCTGGAAGCAGGGTGCGGGTTTGATCAGCGGTTTCCGCCGCGGCGCTGATGTGAACATCGCAAGCGGGAAACCCGCGAACCGTCGGGAGATGATAACACTCACCCCGAAAGCCGGAGCAAAGGGGACCGGTACGTTTTCACCGCCCGCCGTTAAGTTGCGTCGCGTAACGCGGCGGGTGTGTGAAGTGCTCGCCCGCGACGCCACCGTCAGGCTTTCCTCTGCGCGCATGGTCCTGCCGACGCTGCGGCGTAAACGCAGTCAATCCGAACTCAAGCGCGAACGGGCGTCACGGTAGTAGATAATCCGGCCCCGGTGCCGTCGAACGATGCACCGGGTCTGGAGTTCCGCGACATTCGCGCAACTAATCCGATGTCATCACGCGGCGCAGCTCAAGATGAATGGGCCGCGCCCCCGGGGCGGCAGCTCGCCGGGCGGCATACCAGCGGAGGGACCGTCGCCGCGATCAGATTGAACGGACAAGTCGGTAAATAGTGCGTCGTCCAACGTTTTCCTCCGCATTCCCGGCCTGATCGCGTCAGTGTCGGTTGTTGCGCGTTCCTGTTCGTCATCCACACCCGTGGCTGCCGATCCTGTCCTGACGGTTTGCAAGTCTAGAAATTGACGGTGCCTGCGGGCGGATTCGCTACGCCCAGGGCATCGTGAACAATGACATCAGCGAACGGAGGACGTTGAAACGCTGACGCACAGTGCTGTCGCGCAGGATCGTGAACAGCCGTGCCCTAAAGGTTCGAATCCGACGTTACCGCACGAATATTCGCAATGTTCCTGAGGCACCCGGTTTCTCCTGGCGCTCCCGATCACGTGATACTGCGCCAGGTCGACCATCAACTCGCGCGCGATAGTAAGGCAAACTCATGCACCTTGGCGGGTAGATGTTGCGGGTTCAGGGAACCACGCGTCCGCTGCTGTTCCATTCGCCAATCTGGTGATAGCACGCAGGCGCAGGTTCGCGCTCAAGCATCGGCGCGAGGGTCGCGAAATCGCCGCGGCGTTCGCGCCACGCAAAGTACCGTTCCCATTTCTCCCGGGATTGCCAGAACCCAATCAACACAATCTTGCCTGCAACATCCTCGCTCTCGAGCGCATGCACACCAACGCAACCATCAAACGCCTGCGTTTCCGGCAGATTCGTCTCCAACCAACGTCGAAGCGCGTCGGACTGGCCGGGTTTCGCAAACAGCTCCAGGATAACTTCAAACAACATTTTCCGCGCTCCGTTTCAGCTTGGCCGGTTTGTCCCGGGAGTCGCTTCGTACCGTGTACCTCGGTATCTCGTTGCCGAACTGTTCAGTTCGCGCCGATACAACAGTAGCCAACGACACGCTCGCACTTGAGTCCGCCGCTTCACCGTCTTCGTTCGCCTGACGTGGTAACGAGCCGTGCGTTGCGATCGGACAGCGAGTGAACGCCCAGGTAGCCGACGCTCTATTTTGCCAGAGATACGCAATTCCTTCCCCGTTACAGCACGCACTGGCGACACGATAACCTCCACGTGTGCTGTAACGGGCCCGCCCGCTGCTTGGTCAGGTGATATTCGCGATTGGCTTTGATGTGAAGTGGAACACCGGCAAGTAACCACCAGGAATACCGGCGGATCCCCGACTCTCCATTTCGCGCCGCCGCAGGTACGATAGAACGAAGCCGCATTGGGATCACTTTGGACTACGAGCGAAGGTCCGCCTCGGTTAAGCACATCCGTGAGTGCGCTTTCCTGTAATAAGATGCCGATACCCTCAACTGTCAATGATGGCTCCACGAAAAGCGCTTCAGTTCTTAACGTTCCTCAGCTCTGCGCTTTACACCGTAAAACCGGCGACAACACCGCGCGACTCGGCGATCGCATCGTTGTCATCGCTACTTTCGAGATCTTCGGAACTTGAGGGCAACTCTTCTTGGCACCGCTCCAGAAATACCGCTGGGTAGCCCGAGTATCCTTTTGGATCGGAATTCGAGAGCAATCATCACTGTCGCACCATGCTTCACCGCATTACGAACGCGCGTACATCACTTCCCGCCGCCTAATGTCTGGCTAACGGACTCGCGACAGCGTGATCGTCACGTGCAACGATGCGTAATAGCGGACTGGGGCGCGCTTTCGCGGCAACTTGCGGACAGTCGCGAACTGAATCACCCCGGTTTCTCCGGAGAGTTTTTGGTTTGACTCAGGCGGCCATCGCCTGAGCCTCGTTCTGATAATACATCGCCTCGTATTCGACAGGCGGAATGTCACCGATCGGTTCGAGCAGACGGCGGTTATTGAACCAGTCTACCCATTCGAGCGTGGCGTACTCGACTTCATCGACGTTGCGCCACGGTCCTCGCTTTCGTATGACCTCTGTTTTGTAGAGGCCGTTGATCGTTTCCGCCAGTGCATTATCGTAGCTGTCACCAACGCTCCCGACCGAAGCGGTGATATCGGCCTCGGCCAAACGGTCGCTGTACCGAATTGATAGATATTGCGTACCGCGGTCGCTATGGTGGATCAACTCGTCGGACTTACCGCGCGCATGAATTGCCTGTTCCAGCGCGTCCAACACCAGCTCGGTTTTGAGCGACGTGGAGACCCGCCAACCAACGATGCGCCGCGAGAACACATCAATCACGAAGGCGACGAACACGAAGCCCCGCCAGGTCGCGACATACGTGATGTCGGCAACCCAGAGCTGATTAGGCCGCGTCGCAATGAACTGGCGATCAACCAGATCGGCGGGGCGTGATCCATCGGCATCCGGGATCGTGGTCTTGAATGCCTTACCTCGACGCGCACCGCGCAACCCCAGGTCCTTCATAAGGCGTTCCACGGTACACCGAGCCGCCGGCAGCGATTCCCGCTTCAGTTGCTTCCAAACTTTGCGGGCGCCATAGACCTCGAAGTTCTCGTTCCACACACGCGTGATCTCTGGCTTCAACGCCTCGTCGCTGTGATACCGTGCCGGCTGTCGCCCCGAATCACGCTCGCGCGCCTTGCTCTCGTAATACGTCGATGGGGCGATGGGCAGCACTCGGCACATCGACTCGACCCCATATTGATCTCGGTGAGCATCAATGAACGCCACCATCACTTCGCCTTGCGGTCGAGCTCCGCCTGGGCGAAAAAAGCTGAGGCCTTACGCAGGATCTCGTTCGCTTGCTTGAGTTCCCGATTCTCACGCTTCAACGCCTTGAGTTCCTCAAGCTCTGCTGTCGTTACACCGGGACGGCGCCCGCCATCGATCTCGGCCCGCTCAACCCACTTGCGCAACGTCTCCGCCGTGCATCCGATCTTCTGTGCAATCGACTGCATCGCCGCCCATCTGGACGAATGCGAAGCCTCCTGTTCGTGCAGCATGCGAACCGCGCGTTCCCGGACTTCCGGGGAATATCTGTTTGGACTTGCCATTGGAGTATCCTCTCAACATAAAAGATCTCCGGCAAACCCGGGGCGATTCAAACCGTAGGGTGAGGGTTCACCTGTCCTTGACCGCCATCATGGTTGTCAAGAGATGCGCGAACAGCTCCCGTTTGCCGCCTGACTCTGCGAATACATCAGCGCTACATACCGACAAGGTTCGGCCCGCGCGGATAACTTGTCCTGACGCTATGATTCTCTCGCCAATACCCGGCGCCATGTAATTGATTTTGTACTCTACGGTTACCACATCGTACCCTTCCGGCAAGAGTGTTTGCGCCGCGTAACCCGCAGCGCTGTCAGCAACAGCGCTCGCGACAATCCCGTGAACGTTACCGTGCGGCTGCAGGTAATCACCGTGGACCGGGACTGAGACTTCAACCGAACCGGGCTCTACCTGCGTAACCGAGGCACCGAGCGTGGTGCTCATAAACGGCTGCTCACGGAGACTCTTCCGTACGCGTTCCGCGTAACCGTCAAACTTGGGGGTGAAAGATTTTAGCATTGCTTATGGCCACCAGGTGTCTAATGTTGCGATAACCGGCGCGTGACTACAGTGCGCCGTGGCGCTGTGAAACGTTCTGCATGCCGGAAAGGCGCGCTGTGGAAGGTTGGCTTTAGCGCCTTGTAGAGCCGATGCGTGATTCCAGAGGACATATCAAGTGCCTACGTACCGAAATCTTCCGGAACCGGTGGCATCCCCATGATCTTTTCCAATTGCTCGTCCATCGCATCCCAGCTATGCGCCTCAGACACGAAGATATTCATCGCGGGCTGATACAGTTCAGGAGCGTCCAAACTACTCGCCAGAACATACGTCAGTTTAGGCCTCGACGGCCTTGCCATCAAAACTGGCGATCCACAAGACGAACAATACCCTCTCCGGAGGCATGACGGATCCTTCGGATCAATTGAGTAATAGGATGGCTCCCCGGACTCCAAGCGGAAATTGGATTCCCACAACAAAAGGACCGGGGCATATCCGCTACCCGTTGCGCGTTGGCATTCCCGGCAATGACAATTCACCGCCATGATGGGCTCGCCATCGTATCGATACCGAATCGCGCGGCAGGCGCAACCACCCAGAATCTTTGAGCCAGCCTTCTTAGCGGTCATATCCAGTAGCCCCGTTACCCGTTAGCTTCAATCCGCCCAACGTTGGGCGCAGCTGCGCATTACAGCGCGCTTTGGAAGCGGATCGGTATCTGCACTGTGGAGAATGGCGCTGCAACTGGTGCGGCACTTTGCCAGATAAAGTTTTCCCGACATGATTTCCCTGCATACTTTCTGCTTATCCTGCTGACAGGATTCATAACGAATCAATACGTTTCCCGGAACGGCCTCATCCACTCCCGGGGTGTGGGATGTCTCACATGAACTTGAGACATGCCGCTAGCGTCTCCAGGCCCAAGTAAGATACAGCGGGTTCGTACCATGGATTAACCAGAGGGTGCCGCGATGGATTAATGGCTGGCAATTCCTCCTGGTCAGAAAGTGCCACTTCCATACTTGCGTTCCAGGCCGAGACACACTAACGCGGAGCCAATAAACAGACAATTCGCAAGTACTACCTGCGACATTGCCTGCTTGCTTCCAGCCATCCAGGCCACGACCAGGCAGCCGCTAATCATCGATAGAAAGATCGATATGAACAGTAGCGAGTCGCCGGAAACGCTGCGTATTCAATCGGCTAGCTTGTACTCGGCCGCACTTGCAACTCCATTGTCGATTTACGATGCATCAGCGACAGCAGGTACGACGCTCATTTCACGTTCTGTTTCCATCCAGGGTTGCGCTAGCCTGCCGGTTACAATGCGCTTTGCAGATGTAAACACGCGAGGCTACTGCTGAAAAGCACATCGTGATGTGTCAGCTGCAGTGCCTGATCAGGTGGATCGTTCTGCGTTTCGGCAGGCGAATCGCCAGGTAAATCAAGGACGCAACGACGGCAATCGCACCGATGATCTCGCTGACCGCTCCAATTGCTTCCCAATCCATATGTTTCCTAACTCCATCAGATGTTGGGGTAACCTAACCATTACAGAGCGTTTTGGAGGTGTGAAAATACATGCACATAAAGGAAGCGCACTGCAAGCGTTTGAATTGAGCCCTTTGTTACGTGCAACATTTATTTGCATTTCTACGGACGACGGATACAAGTTTAGTCGGTACGCTCACGATTCATAGCCAAGTAATTCAACTGGAGTAGTATCGATGCGGGCATTAATGATTCCGATCGTAGTTGCGGCGTTTATTCTTTCTGGTTGCGCCGGGTCTCCGCCAAAAGCCAAATTTGTTCAAGCGCCCGCAAAAAGCACGGCCGTGGACGCTAACGATACTGCCAACATCGCAGTCAAGGCGTCTGCTGGCGTCGATATGCTTGAATACGAAATTTCAAGGCTGACTCAGGTTATAGCGCAAAAATTGAACGAAAAGAAACTGATGAATTCCGCGAGCAACGACGAACATGCTTATGACGTTGAGGTAACTATTACGCGCTATAAGAAGGGCAATGCATTTGCACGAGCTATGCTCGCCGGATTGGGACAGATTCATATCGACGCCAGAGTCAGGCTGCTGGAATCCGGGACTCAAGAGCAACTGAGCGCGTTCGACATAAAAAAGACGTTTGCTTGGGGCGGTATTTACGGCGGGACCACGAGGATCGATGACGTAGAACCAGCATTTGCAGAAGGGATTGCAGCCGCCTTGACTGGAACCGAGGATTCCTCGGAATCGGAGTGAACCTCCGTGAGGTTACGATGGGCAACTAGATTGTGAAGGGTTAGGTGATCATACCCCCGCATCGTAGTCACGTTAGATTCACGAAACTGTTGTTCGTACGCAGCTGACACTGCATAGCCCGGTGACGAGTTCCGCCGCGGCCGGTTGTACAAGGTTTCGCTATAATCGAACAGGCCGGCACGCAGCGCGTCGACCGCGCGATAGTTCTCCGGGCAGGAATTTATTTCCTTTCGCTTCGATTTGATCCCGCCGTTTGACGACGCCAATAGCTATCCTAAATAGGTGCAAATGGGTATTCCTCACCCGTGACGCGGTGAATGACTGCGCGCTCTACGGCGAGCCCTCTTAAACGAAAGTTCTCCTCCGCGCCTGGCGCCGTGGGAAGATCCAGGAACGATTGATGGGTTGGGTACCAGGCAGCGAGGATTTCGTGAAGCTTTTGATCTCCTGCTGCTTGTCCTAATACTGGATGACGCCAAAGTATCTTCGCGCCCACCACCGGCAGAAACCTTTCGAGCACGCTCATATAGTTCTGGTATAGCGCGCCGTCAGGATACGATGCGTCTTTCGAATAGAGGTTGAGGTTGATCATCATTACGGGATGATCGCTTCCGCTTTGCGCAATCTCCCGCATTACGTCCATTTCGGAATCGTTACGACTATTAACGTGGCTCATTGTTCTCGGAACTCCTGATGTCGCTTAGTGCTGGGATAACATGCCTGTTAATGGACGTATTGAATATGTGGAAATATCTGCACATAACCGGCGCGCACTGTAGCGGGTCGGGCTTCGGCGCTTCATTAGGTGGATCCATCAGATTCAGAAACTTATGGACTTGTTTTCTGAACAATGGAGTTTGCTACTGATCATAACCGTCCCAATCCGTTTGAGACCAGATTGCTACATCGGGCATTCCATCGAAGAACTTCCCGAGATGCTCCGGCAGGTCCGGATTCGACATTAGCGCCTCGGCGCCATCGATGTTTTCCCAAATATCTATGACCATTAACTCTTGTGGGTTAGACGCATTGCGATAAGCTCGATGGCCCGTGTTCCCGAGCTTTCGGCCAGGGCCTTTCAAACTATCCAGTAGTAGATCGTGAGCTTCGCGTAACTCATTTTCAGGGAGGTCTTTCAATAAGCCTCGAACGATTACTACACCCTTCATATCTGCCGCAGCCTGCTGTTAGGAAAATGTGATTCTGAAATTCGACTAATATCGCGCTGTAACGGGTCGGACGTGAGCGCCCTTTTTTAATGGATATTTCACGGCGTACCTTGACGACCTTTTCCCGTTGGTAACGACGTCTTCGTTATATTTTTATGATTGCAAACGAGCGACCATTTCTATTTCCAGTTGTAGCTTCGGACCCGCTAATGCTGCGACGCCCACCCCCGTTAAACTTGGCTTCGCACCGTCGAATAATGTGTGGAGGTACGGCATGACGATCTCCAGGCGTTCCGGCGACAAATCGACAACGAAAACTCTGACCATAACCAGATCTTCGGACGATGCTCCAACGGCTTCAAGAGCTGCCTTCGCGTTTTGTATGACGATCTCGGCCTGTTTACCGAGGTCATCAGGCGCAGGCTCACCGGTAGTGCTCGAGGCAACCTGCCCTGAAATAAAAGCAAGCCTGCCAGGCTCTACGGTCGTAATCTGAGAGTACCCGAGTGCGGAAGCATCGGGTAGTGTCGGCGGGTTTAAACGAGCAAGCGGCGATGACAAGTTAGTGTCTCCTTTTAGAAGGTATTGCTTCGTTCGGCGTAAATAGATTGATTACCGGCACTTCGTTCTGGTTAGGTTTCCATATTGTTGTGCTAAGCCGCCGGTTACGGCGCGCTGTGCAGAATCGAAAATGCGAAGCAACGTACAAAATTCCGCCGGAACGGGCCCGGGTTGATTCCGTCGCCAAGTGACCCGGCGCTTAGCTAATAATAAACTGCAAATTGCAGAGATAAACAGAATTATGTAGCAAGCGCACAAAGCTAATCTAACCCACCCTGTCTAAAATGTGCCATTTGCGAGTACGGAGTCATGGCGCAATCTCTCGTACTATCGGGATAAGTGGCAAAGCGTTGCAAGCTTGCTACATAATTCCGCATATTTTTGGGTGGTGTAACGTTTCTTCTGTAAATTGTTGATGGCTCAAAGCGCTGAGCCATCTTTCGTGAAGTTAGACGAAATGCCCGTAATGACGGCGGTTATCGCGCCTTTAAGGCCGGTAGTCACACTCGCGCGCGACGTAGAGGGTCCCGGCGGCACTGGTATTTTTCGGACTGGTAAATCGGAATCACCATCTCTCTCATCCGTAAAGATTGGAGCCCGCAGCAGGTCGCTTATTGGCTAGACGAAAACCGAATACTGTCAATCAGCCATCAGACTCTGTATCGCGTCATCTGGTACGACAGAGCTTACGATGGCACGCTTTATAAGCACCTGCGCCAGGGCGGTAAACGGAGACGAAAGCGATATGGCACTGCCGACTCCAGAGGCGTTATGCGCGGGAAACGTCGCCCCGACAATAAATACTTATTTGCGGCGGTGCCGTTTGCTAGAGAATCTTCGGGGCGGCACCACACTTGAATTGCTCAGTGCGCCTAACGTTGGGATAACCGGCCCGTTACAGTGCGCTTTGGAAATGTGAAAATCTCAGCACATTGGAAAAGCGCACTGTAACGGGTCCGAGTTGATCCCTTTGTTAGGTTGCCGGGCTTCAGGTTCCGGTACTTTTTGCATTAATTCAGAACTCATTGCAGTAATAAGGCGACGAGCGTTACAAAGTATAGCCCTTAGCCAACAAGCACGATTTCATCATTTCTTCGTATGATCGATGACCCGCATTGGCGACCCGATAACTCGGGCGGCGCGGTAATAGCCAAGCCCCCGTCAGTAGCCCAACTGCCGCATTAACCGTACTTTGCACGAAAATGTTCTCATCCCATGCTTCCGCAATTTTTTGGTTTGGGTCTTGGGTCGCATTGCGAGCTCGTTCTTTGCACTCTACTCTGTTCTCCTTAGAGACGTGCGATGGGGCTTCATACAGCGGCGGCGGCTTAGAGGGCGACGTTGTCGTGCAACCCGAAACAACAGCTAGTAAGATTACGACAACTACTCTCATTGCAGTCCGCGTCATTTTGCTCGCCTGACCTCAATTCTCCTTGCGACCTAACGTTGGGATAACCGGCCCGTTATGGCGCGCTTTTTATATGCGATTATGCGAAGCAGCATATAAAAAGCGTGCTGTAACGGGTCCGCGTTGATCCCGTTGTTAGGCGTCGCCTTCATTTTCGAATTCGGCTTTAAGAGCGAGGTATTGTTTCCGTTTCATTTCTCGAATTTCTTGCTCTGTAAATGGATTCTCTTGCACCGTCTTGTCCGAACGATATCTCTTGATTGGCTCATCGGCTTCACGGACCTCCGCGATTTCGATCGTGATTTGATCTCCGATTCTTAGCTCATGCGCTTTCCATCTGACGTGCTCGTGTTTTTTCATGCTTGTTTGTTGCACGAGCCCTCCTATTAGCAACTCGAACTCATCGATGTCGTTGTCGCTTCGGGCGCGATTTGCCGTTACTGTCGCTGTAAGAAGCTTCCAGTCCTCTACTCCAGCGACAGCCTTCTCGACGCCGTTAACGATGATCTTCAACGCGAACATTATGCTCAAGACGCCTAACGTTGGGATAACCTGCAGATTACAGAATGCTTTTCAGTAGCAATAATGTACATGCTGCGTAAGAAAAGCATTGTGTAAGCTGTCAGGTTCATCCCCTGGTTAGGCAGATCAAAAATACAGCATTTCCCGAGCACGACATGAATTTCTGATCTGTCATTCGGACCCAACACGCCGATAAGTAATGGCCAATGTGACAACAATTGTAATTGAACAGCCAACCAACATGCTTACCAATTGGAGTACTAGTAATCCCGGCGAATAAGGCAAAAGTATTCCGAGACCGGACAATACGGATAGCACACTCGAAAAGGAAAGCAGCCCCATCATTGTCCAAGTTACCCACGGAATGAGAAATTCGAAGTTACCTTTTAATCCCGCACGAACGACTAATAAAAAAGTAACTAAACAAGCCAAGCCGCTAATTAAAAGAGGTATAGCCCAATTAAAACGCTCCTCGATCGCAAACCCGGAAATTGCGAAGGGTAGCACTGCACACACCGCAACGACCCCGCAAATTGCGAGTACTCCCAGAATGCGAATTCGCTCTTCGATATTCCAGTTTCCGGTATGGCGTGCTCTGATACTGACGACTATTGCAGTAAAGCCAGCAATCGTCACCGCCATATCGCATAACGTCGGCAATATTTCAGTAGGAGTCATGCTTCCTCCAGTATCTGCCTAACGTTGGGATAACCGGCCCATTACAGCGCGCTTCGGAGGTGTGAGAATACCGGCACATCGTAGAAGCGCGCTGTAATGGGTCCGCGTTGATCCCGTTGTTAGGCGCACGGCCGCGAAACTCTCCAATTTCAAGCAGTGCTGATCATTACTACCCATCATCGAAGCGGTACATCTCTCGGTCTGCCGCTGCCGATTTACTACGCCAGCGTTTCCCAAATCTTCGGCCTGTTCGAAGCCGGATGCAACCTGCGTGGCAGATCACGACCCGAAGCCTCCCGACAATAAATACTTATTTGCGGCGGTGCCTTTCGCTGGAGACTCTTCGGTGCGGCACCACACTTGAATTGCTCAGTGCGCCTAACGTCGCGATAACCCGCCCATTACAGCGCGCTTTTCAGATGCGAAAATGCGAAGCCGCATCTGAAAAGCGCGCTGTAATGGGTCGGCGTTGATCGCTTTGTTATGCAGAATCATCACTGCCGTTACCGTCCAGCGGCACTGGAACCTTAACTTCTGATTGTTCGTGTAAAACCCATTCTTTTTTTGGAGTGTTACTGAGGCGGGCGTGATCTAGGCGAACTACAAATCTCCCGTCCACTAATTTTGCGTTAGCCACTCTAAACAGTTTCGCATCTGTCGATACCGGTGATTTCAATTCGGTGATCCCCAAAAACGCTCCATGCTGGTCCAGGATATCGACGTACAACATATCGTGGAAGATTCCCGAGAAAACCAATATATACCCGGAAGTATAAGCAACGTCCTTGACGTCTAATCGAGCTCCATAAGCCCAGTGTTCCGTGACTAATATCTGCCGTGACAGGCCGAACGGATAACCATGTTCGATACGGAAAGTACCCGGACAGTTCAAAAGCGATGGACGGGTGTTATAGGTACCAACTATCGATGTAGCAGTTCCATATGCGATCGCTGCTTTTTTTGTATCTCGCGCGGAGGGTTGGATCACACTTTTGATGAATGTTATGGCTTGATTCACACGGCCTCGGCGAACGGTCCCCGAGGCGATTATTTCGAACTGACCTCGGTTTTTGATGTGAAATTCCGAGACTTGAGTTTGTGCCGCGTGATTCTGCTCGATGATACGTTCTTCAATAATATACGTTGGACGGCTTCCGGGATTCGGGAGAATAGTTGCCCCACCGAAACCCGTTGCCGCATAAATATTATTTCGATATAGGATGTGCTTGTAACCCGAATTAATGGCGTAGACAACTGAGAATAACGGATATCCACGCTGCAAATCGCGAACCACTAGCTCAATGCTATCGACACCGTTGACTATGCGGCTTATCTCTATGTCGGTAGAGTCCGTCGGATCGCTACTCGATAGAAAATTCATCAGGCCAGCACCCGCCGACGCAAGCGCAATGAGAGAAAGTGTTACGAGAGCAACGTATTGCCTCCAGTTACTATTCTGCATAACGCAGGGATAACCGGCCCATTACGGCGCGCTTCGGAGATGTGAAAATACCGGCACATCGTAGAAGCGCGCCGTAATGGGTCCGTGTTGATCCCGTTGTTAGGCGCACGGCCGCGAAACTCTCCAATTTCAAGCAGTGGGGATCATTACTACCCTTCATCGAAGCGGTACCTCTCGCTGGCTAGCGCTGCCGATTTACTACGCAGGCGTTTTCCAAATCTTCGGCCGGTTCGAAGCCCGATGCAACCTGCCTGGCGGATCACGACCCGAAGCCTTCTAACAATAAATAGTTATTTTCAGCGGTGCCTTTTGCCGAAGAATCTTCGGTGCGGCACCACACTTGAATTGCTCAGTGCGCCTAACGTTGGGATAACGTGCCCGTTACAGTGCGCTTTGGAGATGTGAAAATTTCTGCACATCGGAAAAGCGCACTGTAACGGGTCCGTGTTGATCCCGTTGTTAGGCGCACGGCCGCGAAACTCTCCAATTTCAAGCAGTGGGAATCATTACTACCCTTCATCGAAGTGGTACCTCTCTCGGGCTGGCGCTGCCGATTTACTACGCAGGCGTTCCCCAAATCTTCGGCCTGTTCAAAGCCCGATGTAACCTCCCTGGCAGATCACGACCCGAGGCCCCCCGACAATAAATACTTATTTGCGGCGGTGCCTTTTGCTAGAGAATCTTCGGGGCGGCACCACACTTGAATTGCTCAGTGCGCCTAACGTCGCGCTCAGCTGCCCATTACAGCGCGCTTTGGAAGAGTGAAAATATCTGCACTCTGGAAAAGCGCGCTGTAATGGGTCAGCTGCAGCGCTTGGTTAGGGCGATCCTTCACTGAGGGAAATCCTTCAAACAACACCGTCCAAACGGATTACGTACCTCACAAGCACATTTTCCCGCTTTTGTTTGTTTGGCAACGTAGTTTCTTAATTGGGGCTTATCATTTGCCTCTTGCGCTGAAACTCCGAAGCAATAACAAATAGTGCCGCACGGATCCCGGCTCTTCGTTCCTACTCTCGTACGCAGGCTTTCAACACCAATAGTTTCGTCGCGCTGATTAAAGTACATGACCTCGCAGTCGGGATCATCGCAATAGTAATACCGCTCATCTCCAATGCTCTCACTCCACGGGGCCTGCAGGTGATGCAACATAGTTTTCTCCGAAACTCTCGGATAGACAACACCGTTTACTGGGCAACGGTGTTTTGCACTGGCACTAGTATCGATAATATTTGTCGGGCTATCGGACGCCATTAGCCTTTCCTGATCGCCCTAACGTTGCGCTCAGCTGGCCATTACAGCGCGCTTTGGAAGAGTGAAAATATCTGCACTCTGGAAAAGCGCGCTGTAATGGGTCGGCTGCAGCGCTTGGTTAGGCGGCACTGCGATTTCTTCTGAAACTGAATGACAGCAGCGCAACACCAACTATGATGAATATAAGCCCAAAATATTCGGTGAGCCTCCTTCTGTGTGACTGCTCGTCCAGAGCGTCCTGAAGAGAGTATAGAGTCCTCTCGCCTGATACGAGATTCACAATCCGATACCCGCCGTTCCGCTCTTCCTGGGGCAAATGAGATATGGTGGCCTCACCAATTTGGCGTGCCATGGCAAGATACCTCAACGCGATTGCCCTATCTGGAGTCCGAAGGAAGTAGCGTCCCCCGCCTTCAAGGTACAGCGCGGCTTCGTAGTAAGGCGTTTGGACCCTTCGCGGAAAAGGTTTCGTCAGGAACTGCTCGAGTTCGCTGTTCGTGACTACGCCGACAGACGTTGGATAGTCGGAAAGCGATTCGGACGAATAGCGCGGGTTCACGTAAGTTAACCACCATACGAACCCTGCCAACGAAAGGAAGATGATAGCCCCAAGCCGAAGCCGAGATTTTGAATGTGTGGACCTCATTAGCCAAAACTCCAGAGTCCCACAAGTGCCGCCTAACGTCTTGCTAACCTGCCGATTGCAGGCAGGTTTTTCTAAGCGAAAATGCGAAGCAGCTTAGAAAAAGCTGACTGTAAGCGGTCAGGTTCAGCAATTTGTTAGGTGCGCCATTCATATTCTTTCTTCATTCGGCGCTCTTGCAAAGAAGAATAAACTTCCGTGCCACTCGGATCGATTTTTGTTTCGCGCGTTGCATATACGTCTAATATCTCTTCAAGTTGCCAACGGACTAGGTACCCATCCGAATTGAGATAAGGATTAGCATAATCTTTCCATTCAAGCGTTAGCCGCCTAATAGCATCGTCAAAATCTGTTGCCTTCACTAGGACGAAACGATCCTCCCAGGTCTGAAGTCCGCGGAGCTGACGTTCAACCTGAATTGCGACTTTAGCCCTTACGCAGTAGTACTCTAAGTGCTCGTTACGTCGCGGTTTTCGGCGTATCCCTCTTATCCTATCTATTACGACGCGCTCTATTTCGCGAAATGATGCAACTTCGAATATATCTTTGGCACGAATTGTTGAAGTTATTCGAGTAACAATCTCGGTATTTTCAGCGACGAAGTTTCCAGTAGGCCACTTATTTCTAAGCAAATCTGTTTGCTTTCTAGATCTTTCTCGCAAATAGGAATGTCGGTCTTCCGGTTTTCGGCGCACGACAGCTGGAGTAAGTTTGTAAGCTTCGATTATCGCAGTAATGTCTGCTTCTACGGTCCCGAGGCTCCGTAACCCCGATTTCGTCAAGTTAAATGAGTCGAGGCCCACGACAATCGATTCCTTACCCATTACTCGTGCACCTAACGTCGCGCTCAGCTACCCAATACAGCGCGCTTTGGAGATGTGAAAATATCTGCACATCGGAAAAGCGCGCTGTATTGGGTTAGCTGCAGCGCTTTGTTAGGCATCAGAGCCCATATTTTTATGGACTGGAAATTTCGCACCACGGCCTCCCGATTCCTCAGCGCCCCAAATTTAGCCAAGTGACCGCCTCCCTAGCTGTAGGTATTCGCGGGCTCAATGTCTTGTCGTGAGTTAGCTTGTGCCCCAAATATAGAAATAACAACGAACCAGCTCCCCAAATGCTAGCAGGCCCTACATACCCCAGGTGTTGATTCGCTATGTTTATGAACTCGCACAATCTTCGGCCCCTACTTGATATGGCGCAGTGTTCCGGTTCGTAGTAACCGTTAACAATAATTTCGGACGAAAAGTAGAAACCGAAAGCGCCCAAGAAGAGACATATCATTCCGCCCCAGAATACTCTGCGGTCGTAGCCGTTAATCCAATCCCATAGGACAGCAATAATCAGCAGATTAATAATACTTAGCTTGAATGCCCACCAACCAATTGGCTGGCTAGATAGTTTCGTGTAGTTGAACCACGTCAGTATCGTCAGTGCTACCAATGCCCCCAAACGCTTCATTCAGATGCCTAACGCTGGGATAACCGGCCCGTTACAGTGCGCTTTGGAAGAGTGAAAATACCGGCACTCTGGAAAAGCGCACTGTAACGGGTCCGAGTTGATCCCTTTGTTAGGCGCACGCCGCTAAACGCTCCAATTATTTTGAGATGTGGGTTCATTTTCTTGAACAACGTGAATCACCTTTCGGGCTTCCACTGCACGCTTACTACGCAACCGTTTCCTAATATTCGGCTTCTACGAAGGCAATGGCAATCATGATGCCACGGTAGTCATTGAAACCACTGACCTCGATAAATACACGGTTGCGGGCTTTTTGTATAACGGCGGTGCCTTTCGCTGGCGACTCTTCGGGGCGGCAATCACTTGAATTGCCCAGTGCGCCTAACGTTGGGATAACCGGCCCATTACAGCGCGCTTCGGAGATGTGAGAATACCGGCACATCGTAGAAGCGCGCTGTAATGGGTCCGCGTTGATCCCGTTGTTAGGCACACGGCCGCGATACTCTCCAATTTCAAGCAGTGCTGATCATTACTACCCATCATCGAAGCGGTACATCTCTCGGTCTGCCGCTGCCGATTTACTACGCCAGCGTTTCCCAAATCTTCGGCCTGTTCGAAGCCGGATGCAACCTGCGTGGCAGATCACGACCCGAAGCCTCCCGACAATAAATACTTATTTGCGGCGGTGCCTTTCGCTGGAGACTCTTCGGGGCGGCACCACACTTGAATTGCTCAGTGCGCCTAACGTTGCGCTAAGCCGCCCGTTACAGTGCGCTTTGCAGATGTGAAAATGCGAAGCCACAGCTGAAAAGCGCACTGTAACGGGTCGGACTTCAGCGCGTTGTTAGGGCACGATTGGCTTCGTACCGCTACTATTATTAAGTTTTTCCCCGAGTTCTTTCAATTGTGCTTCACGGGATTTTTTCGTGTTTTTGTAACGTTCATGCCAGCGGGAAGCGACTTTCTGAATTTCGATATATATCTCATCATCGTCTGCGATAACCCTGATGTAGTCGATGTAATGATGAAACTTAAAATATACATCTGTTATCCGAGCTGAATGGACCGCGTACGCATAGCTCTCATCAACAGTCTTTGCGTTGATCGCCGCACAGAGTTGTTCGAATTTGTTTAAAAAGGATTTTAACTTAACCCAGTTGTCTAGGTTCTCATAAATCTCTCTGGAAGCCATCTCTGTGATAGCACCTTTGTGATCTTTTTCCGATGCCTCTACCAGCTTCCACACAAACGCTTCATCCTCTTGGGATGGCAGATTTGATAGTAGAACATGTTGGCTATTAGCTTTGTTCCACAGATGAGTAGTCTTAATCTGATACCAAAGCAGATAAACCCCAATAACACCAATAATCGATATAGCTAGCTGGAGAACTGGAACGACTTCAATTGAGAATTCTCCTAGAGTCATGTCTCCTCCCACTTTTACAGTGCCCTAACGTTGGGATAACCGGCCCGTTACAGTGCGCTTTGGAAATGTGAAAATCTCAGCACATTGGAAAAGCGCACTGTAACGGGTCCGAGTTGATCCCGTTGTTAGGCGCACGGCCGCGAAACTCTCCAATTTCAAGCAGTGCTGATCATTACTACCCATCATCGAAGCGGTACCTCTTTCGGTCTGGCGCTGTCGATTTACTACGCAGGCGTTTACCAAATCTTCGGCCCGTTCGATGCCCGATGCAACCTGCCTGGAAAATCACGACCCGAAGCTTCCCAAAAATAAATACTTATTTGCGGCGGTGCCTTTCGCTGAAGAATCTTCGGGGCGGTGCCACACTTGAATTGCTCAGTGCGCCTAACGTTGCGCTCAGCTGCCCATTACAGCGCGCTTTGGAAGAGTGAAAATATCTGCACTCTGGAAAAGCGCGCTGTAATGGGTCAGCTGCAGCGCCTGGTTAGGCGGATGGCCGAACAACCCAATATGCTGCGTAGTGGGAACGATCATTCTTCGCTACGACCCTCAAGTTGAGCTACGGCTTGACTACAACCCCGATGCCAACATAGTTTCGGCCTTTGCGAAGGCTACTGCAATACGGATTGGCACCGCGACGAACGGAGCCGCGTCTTCGCAAAGTAGCGGCGCTGCTTGCAGCGCAATATTCTCCCGCGACATTTCAGACTAACTGCTCGGTGACTAGCGAAGCCGGAAGACTATCCCGGTCTAAGTAGTGGGATGAGTTGTGGTGATAATTGTCGGCGGAACCTTTCGCTCACGTTCTTTCGGGATGCCGCCGACGATTGCTGCTCAATCCGCCTAACGTTGGGATAACCTGCAGATTACGGAATGCTTTTCTGAAGCGATAATGAATATGTTGCGTAAGAAAAGCATTCTGTAAGCTGTCAGGTTGATCCCCTGGTTAGGTTGAATTTTGTTCCTCGGTACGTTGTAGGAAGATGGGAAGGTGAAAGCACAGCGATGAAAATTGCCATTATTCGATCTCGTCGCGAGAGAAGAAAATAATGACCCATGAGATAACTTCCAAAACTACTCCGAATATAGCAAAGCCAATTGCGCCTTCCCGCGCACCCGCCATGTACAACGTGCACGCAATTACCAAGCATAGAAAACCGAATAATCTTAGTTGCTTGTTCTCCGCTACCACTTTCTCAATCCTAGGCACCGATTCCAACACCGCCGAGTCCACATAATGTCCAAAGATATATTCCCAGTACGGCGCCAATTTGGCCGACGACGTACTTTCTATATTTTAGTCCAGCACTAATCATCGCGATCGATAACAGCACGGCGATTACATACGATATTTGAAAATCCGTGGTTATTGTGTGCCAAAGACCTAAAAATGGGCCGAGGAATGCGGAAATTGCAATTAGAACCAAAACACCTAGAACGGCAAACAAATCGCCGCCGGATTCGATTAGCGTCACAAACAGAACTGGCACTATGCCTACCACAGCGCCCAGCATAATACGTAGCTCAGGCTCGGCCGGAATGTTCATTCAACTGATCTTACCCACGCATCGTAGACACGTTAGATTGATGAAACTGTAATTCGTAACCAGCAGGCGCCGTGTAACCCAGTGATGAATGCCGTCGCTGCCGGTTGTAGAAGATTTCGAGGTATTCGAACAAGCCCGCACGCAGTGCGTCGACCGTTCGATAATTCTCCGGATAGATGAGTTCGACCTTGAGTCGAGCGAAGAATGATTCCATCACCGCATTATCCCAACAGTTACCTTTTCGGCTCATACTCGGCACGAAACACAAGTCCCGCAGCCACTGTTGATACTCGTTTCCCCGGTACTGTACACCTCGATCCGAGTGGAGCAACAGCCCGTCAGAGAACTCACGACGTTGCAGTGCCATCTCCAACGCGCCGAGAATCAATGATTCCCGCATGTGCGTCTCGAGCGACCACCCAACAACCTTGCGGGAATATAAATCTAACACCACCGCTAAGTAAGCCCACGTACGGCCCACTTTAATATACGTGATGTCCGTCACCCACTTCCGGTTCGGTGCGTCACTCGAGAAGTTACGACCCAGGACGTTCTCTTTAACCTGTGTCATCGATTCAACCCGACGCTGGTACCGGAAGCCCTTGCCATTCAGCGCCTTCAGGCCACGCTCACGCATGATTTCAGCGATGTAATTTTCGCTACAGGCGATGCCTTCCTCGTTTAACTCCTCAGTTAAGCGGCGCGCACCGTAACGACGTTTGAAGGCGTAATACAACACTTCCAACCGTTCTCCAATCGATTCCCGGCGCTTCGCCTGTTCACTCGGCTCTCGAGTCCGCCACGCGTAATAACCAGGCCTGGAAAGCCCCAGAACGCGGCACATCAATTTAATCGGGTAATCGCCCCGGCACGACTCAATAAACGCGTACTTTACTTGTCGTCTTTCGCAAAGTACGCCGTCGCTTTTTTTAAGAAATCACGCTCCATCTCTAATTCGGCGATCCGCTTCTTCAGCTGGCGGACTTCGGCCGATTCTGCCTTCGCGTGATTCGTCCCGTCTGAGACGGTGAACTGGCCCTTTGACAGCTTGTTGAACTGCGTTCGCCAGTTGTAGATCTGGCCGGGCTGGATTCCCAGCTCTCGGGCCACATCCGTCGCTGTACGGCCCGGCTCGTCAGCAAGCCGAACGGCTTCTCGCCGGAACGCCTCGGGGTAGGAATTCGTCTTCTTTCGCTTCGACATGGGACACCTCCACGTGCATCTTAATTCGATGCATTAGGGTGTCTACTTTTCGTGGGGCACTTGGACACCTAACGTTGGGATAACCGGCCCGTTACAGTGCGCTTTGGAAGAGTGAAAATACCGGCACTCTGGAAAAGCGCACTGTAACGGGTCCGAGTTGATCCCTTTGTTAGATTGCGTTTAATGCTTACCATTTTTCCAGTATACAAGAGCAGATTCTATTGGCTTAGTGCTTCGTAATTTAATGTGAACGAATTCGACGTTTGTTGGCAATGGAGCCTCGCTATCAACTATTAGCCACACGAAATCGTTGTCATGCGAAGTACCGGAGTTGGCTAACGTTATTTCCGAACCGTCTAGTTTAATTAGCCGCCCTTGTACTACTCCCTCTTGAAAATACTCCGACGAAGTGTCCCAATCGAACGGAGCGATATATTTCGTTACGTCGATGTAGATCGCTGCGCCGCCAGTGATGGCTTTAATCGGGTGTTCTGGCGTTATTGAGATCCAATCATTGCCAATGTGAATAGGCTCGGGAGTAAGTAAGATTGTCTCAAGGAATAACAGAAGCTTTACAAACGTAACTAGGCTATCCACGACTCAGCAATCTAACGCTGGGATAACCGGCCCGTTACAGTGCGCTTTGGAGGAGTGAAAATATCTGCACTCCGGAAAAGCGCACTGTAACGGGTCCGAGTTGATCCCTTTGTTAGGCGCACGGTCTCAAAGCTCTCCAATTTCAAGAAGCGGGGATCATTGCTACCCATCATCGAAGCGGTACCTCTATCCGGCTAGCGCTGCCGATTTACTACGCAGGCGTTTCCAAAATCTTCGGCCTGTTCGAAGCCCGATGCAACCTACCTGGCAAATCACGACCCGAAACCTGCTGACAATAAATACTTATTTGCGGCGGTGCCTTTCGCTGGAGAATCTTCGGGGCGGCGCCACACTTGAATTGCTCAGTGCGCCTAACGTTGGGATAACCGGCCCGTTACAGTGCGCTTTGGAAATGTGAAAATTCCAGCACATTGGAAAAGCGCACTGTAACGGGTCCGAGTTGATCCCTTTGTTAGGCGCACGGCCTCAAAATTCTCCAATTTTAAGCAGTGGGGATCATTACTACCCTTCATCGAAGCGGTACCTCTCTCGGACTGGCGCTGCCGATTTACTACGCAGGCGTTTCCCGAATCTTCGGCCTGTTCGAAGCCCGATGCTACCTGGTTCGCTGAACGCGACCCGAAGACTCCGACCGGATATAAATGCTCAATTGCTACGGTGCCTTTCGCTGGTGAATCTTCGGGGCGGCATCACACTTGAATTGCTCAGTGCGCCTAACGTTTTGCTAACCGGCAGGTTACAGAATGCTTTTCAAAAGCGAAAATACCCATGCAGCGTATGAAAAGCATTCTGTAACCTGTCCGGTTCAGCAACTTGTTAGGTGGAGCGCTATTTTCCGTAATATAAATTCTCATTACGGCAATACCTGGGCAATACCTTTCTCTGCTATTGCAGCTAGAATTCTGTAGATAACAAACAATATGCCAACTGCATAAATTGCCGGCAACGAGACGATTACCGCAGCAAAAATGTTCGTAGCGCCGGCTTTCTTTTCCTTATTCAATAGAAAGATACACGTACCGACCAATGCGAGGTGAGCTATCGGCAGCACGATCAATATAGGTGATCCGCTACGTGCCATTAGTGCGAATGCGACTGCCCCTAAATTCGCTATTAGCGACGCGAATGAAAGGAGCGCCAATGAAAGTGCACTAAGAGCATTCACGATTGGCATTCGCTCTGGCGGATTGCACCATCCACCTAACGTTGCGATAACCGGCCCGTTACAGTGCGCTTTGCAGATGCGAAAATGCGAAGCCGCATGTGAAAAGCGCACTGTAACGGGTCCGAGTTCATCGCTTTGTTAGGCGTAACGCGGCTCCGGCAGCGAAACCTGCAACCCGCATGATCAATTAGATCTGGAAAGCTTTTCATAGCGTTCCAAGCTTTTCTTTGACCATACTTCAGAGCGCTCGATACCCTTCTGGGATGATGGCACGTCCGCAGGCAATACCACCCACGGTAGTTTTCGACTCGTGAATATATGTGCTTGCGGTGACACGGACCTCGTATCCTTCAATGTACCAGCGCGAATAGCAATTACTGGAACCTGATGGTACCGATACCTTACCCAGACAATCACACCGCACGATGCACAGGAATGGAGTTCGCATCCAGTCCCGCTCCCGGTCGGACCAATCCCCATTCGCGTTTTGCCCGTAATAACAAAATCTTCCTCGCAGATTACGGTGTGGATAACGAATGCACTACCCGTAGTCCGCTGGCAATCGAGGCAATGACACGCCTGCGTGACTAGCGGTTCCCCGTTAACCTCATAGCTCACACTTCCGCATAAGCAATTACCTGTTAGTTGTATCAAGACTCTGCCACTTTCATTTGCATCGATATGGCGCCTAAGGCACGTTACGCCTAACGCTTTGCTAAGCTGCCCGTGATGGCGCGCTTTGGAAATGTGAAAATATCTGCACATTGGAAAAGCGCGCCATTACGGGTCAGCTTCAGCAATTTGTTAGATTGGTGCTCTTTTCCCAACGCAACGCTCCTTAGACCGACCCACCTTTGATAAGAAGATAGACCAACGAAGCCCTTTGTAACACCCAGCTCGCCGGAGACGAAAAGCAGGCGATGGCGCGGCCGCACGTTCCTACATCAAGGCGAATTGTCCTGGCGGGTTTGTTTTGAATTCGCCTCGTTTCGTTCCAATATTTCGGCGCTCAATTCCGGAACCTTCTGCCGACGGGCCGACGCGCCAGTGCGATGACGGATGCCGATGATCACGGACTAACAACTCCGAAAACATAAATAGCAAATCAGCAATCTAACGTTGGGATAACCGGCCCGTTATAGCGCGCTTTGGAAATGTGAAAATCCTGGCACATTGGAAAAGCGCGCTGTAACGGGTCCGCGTTGATCCCATTGTTAGATTTCCAGTCCGATTATCGGAATATTCCGTCATCTACAAGCTGCGAAACTACACTCGACGCCAGTGAGTTGAATGTAGTCATTAAAGTAAACTTATCTACCACCGCGTTAACGTACGACTTTGTCGAAGTATCTCCAACCCAGATATTCTTCCCGCTTATCTTTTCCAAAACGGCAACCTTATATTCTTGCTCGGAAATAGTTCCTTCTCTAAGGGAAATCAGAATCATGCAATCCGCGCTAGAGCGCGCGAATGCGTTCACGACATTTTCCGGCGATTGAGATTCAGTGGGAGGAATGACATCAATTCCACGAATTGCGCGAATTTTTCGTTCTTCGAGTTTCGCGATAAATGCGTCCTCTAACATCGTTTGATGTTCGATCCGTCCGATCTTTCCTAGCACCATCGTCGTTGTACAGGTGGCATCGTCGGCGGCTTGGGCTTTATAAGAAGATACTTTCGTGTGCGCGCAGCCGACGAGCAATAAAGCGGCGCAAAAAAATAGCGAACTACGCATCATATGCCTCAGGAAATCTAACGTTGCGCTAACCTGCCCATGACAGTGCGCTTTGAAGATGTGAAAATATCTGCACATCGGAAATGCGCACTGTCATGGGTCAGCGTTGAGCGCTTTGTTAGGTGTATCGTCGATGACGAACCGGCCTTTCATATATGAGAGCCATTTATTCTCATGATATTTGATTGCCCACTCCGGATCTCCTTCCACGGTTGCGAAAGATGTTAGCCACAAGGCTTCGCGAAATTCGATTTCTAATTCCTTAAGCCTTCCAAAGAACGATACGCGCTTTACGGTCAGCCCAACCAGCATTTCTACTGCATCGTTCAACCGATTTTCTTCGCTCCATGTGCCAATCACTATCGAGTTTGTATTTTCGATACGCCAAGACCATTCGATTGCTATTGTATATTCGCCACTCGGATTTCGCTTACCGACTCGCTCCAATTTGCCAAGCTCAAGGTAGATAGCGGACCCTGAGCCGCGCCACACATGCGATACCACCTGACTGTTTATGGCGCTGAGCAGCGCCTCAGCTTGGTCAATACTTTGGATCGTTTTTATGGTTTATCTCACATACACCTAACGTTGGGATAACCGGCCCGTTACAGTGCGCTTTGGAAATGTGAAAATTCCAGCACATTGGAAAAGCGCACTGTAACGGGTCAGGTTCATCCCTTGGTTAGATTTCATTCTTCTAGCGGAATTAGGATTTCTGTTAACTTCCACTGGATACCAGATCGCCGCAATATAAATTTACCCTCCGAGCCGGACTCATTCGGGATATTGATAATAAATTTGTCGAACGACGCATATGACATTTCCGCACCTTCGAAAGGTGCGCGTTCGCTCGAATCAGCCTCTGAATTATTTTCTGATTCCAGACTCTCTCCGGCCATGAGTTGAGTGATACCAGCGGGAGTTACGTACGCATCGATCGCTTTATCCACTATCGTTCCAGCGAGCATCGCGCCGAGTGCCGCAAAAGGATTATCTTCGCGATCGTTAGTGGCTACTTCCGTTAGCATTGCGGCATTCATTTGATCCTTGATGCTTTGCCGGACTGACGGGAAATCGATATATTCAGACAGCGTTTCACCGTCTCGGGATTCGGCCGCGACCCGCATATTTCGAACGGTTAGGTAAGGGGCGGCAATAACGTATCCGGCGAAGACTGTCACGAATACTAAGATTATCAGTCGTCCGAAATTCACATGGGCCCCCAATGAAATCTAACGTTTTGCTAACCGGCAGATTACAGAATGCTTTTTAGAAGCGAAAATATCGATGCAGCGTATAAAAAGCATTCTGTAAGCTGTCCGGTTCAGCAACTTGTTGGGCAGAGGGCACACTGGCTTAAACAATTGGTTTCCCCTCGGTGGCATCTCGCTGTGCCTTGCAATTACTGTACGTCTCATCCATTTCAGCACGGCCGAAGCAATTTACAGCGGATGCGACATCTGAAGCTTAGAAGCAATTTCCTTAGCTTCCTCGAAACCGATTAAGCCGCAATATCTCGGAAGCTTGCTGAACCCGAATGCTATTCGTTTCGCTACGCTCTTGAATCTCCGCCATCTGCCCAACGTTGGGATAACCGGCCCGTTACAGTGCGCTTTGGAAATGTGAAAATCTCAACACATTGGAAAAGCGCACTGTAACGGGCCCGAGTTGATCCCGTTGTTAGGCGCACGGCCTCAAAGCTCTCCAATTTCAAGCAGTGGGTATCATTGCTACCCATTATCGAAGCGGTACCTCTCGCTGGCTGGCGATGCCGATTTACTACGCAGGCGTTTCCAGAATCTTCGGCCTGTTCGAAGCCCGATGCAACCTACCTGGCAAATTACGACCCGAAACCTGCTGACAATAAATACTTATTTGCGGCGGTGCCTTTCGCTGGAGAATCTTCGGGGCGGCACCACACTTGAATTGCTCAGTGCGCCTAACGTCGGGATAACCGGCCCGTTACAGCGCGCTTTGGAAATGTGAAAATATCTGCACATTGGAAAAGCGCGCTGTAACGGGTCAGGTTCATCCCTTGGTTAGGCGGCAAATTCGATTGTGGTGACGTGCGACAAATCGACCGACTTCTTCGCCTTCCAAAGATCGTGATTATGCTGCATTGCCAACCAACTCTCCGGCGTCCGACCTACTGCTTTTGATAAACGAAGCGCCATTTCGGGGCTGATTCCACTCTGCCCATTAATGATTCGGGTAAGCGTCGATGCTGATACTCCAAGGCTTTCCGATAAGCTTCGAATGCTCAAATCGTATGGTTCCAGGTACACGTCTTTTATGAATTCACCGGGATGCGGGGGATTGTGCATACTCATCAGTGATAATCCTCGTAATTCAATAAGTAGGCGTCTCCATCGCGAAACTCAAATGTGAGCCGCCAATTTCCATTAACCGTTATCGACCATCTATTTCTCAATGAACCTGATAAATCGTGCAATCGAAACCCCGGAATATCCATATCATCGATTTTTTGAGCAGTGTCTAAGGCCGCTAATTGCATCCGTAGCTTATTCGCGTGAGAAGCCTGTATTCCCGCTTTGGAGCCGGATTCGTAGAACTTACGAAGACCTTTATGGCGAATAGACCTGATCACCCAGAAAGTATAGCTGCGTGTTGCGCATCACGCAACGTATTATTTCCGCCTAACGTTGGGATAACCGGCCCGTTACAGTGCGCTTTGGAAATGTGAAAATCTCAGCACATTGGAAAAGCGCACTGTAACGGGTCCGAGTTGATCCCGTTGTTAGGCGCACGGCCTCAAAGCTATCCAATTTCAAGCAGTGGGGATCATTACTACCCTTCATCGAAGTGGTACCTCTCTCGGACTGGCGCTGCCGATTTACTACGCAGGCGTTTCCTGAATATTCGACCTGTTCGAAGCCCGATGCAACCTGGTTCGCTGAACGCGACCCGAAGACTCCGACCGGATATAAATGCTCATTTGCGGCGGTGCGTTTCGCTGGAGAATCTTCGGAGCGGCACCACACTTGAATTGCTCAGTGCGCCTAACGTTGGGATAACTTGCCCATTACAGAGCGCTTTGGAGATGTGAAAATATCTGCACATCGGAGAAGCGCTCTGTAATGGGTCAAGTTGATCCCCTGGTTAGGTGGATATTCTTTCTTCATGATTAGCTGAGCTTAGACCAACCTGCGAGATTCGACACCTCAGATTATCCTGACCACTTGTGCCAAATATCGCTACGGGCTTTTGACCTTCGGCTTCGGCTCTCAGCGCTACGCCTTCCCTTCTACGGCCACGACTTTCCGCCAAACGGGCTTTCAATTTCATCGGGGTCGTTTAACAGCAGTACTTGGCACGGCCGCAATACCAAGACATCGCTGTCGCTAACGATCATGCCGAGTAGTCAGATTGGCAACTATAGTTCGAGATCGACACACGTGCACAATCTACGGAAGCGCGAACCGAAGCTAATATATTCTTCCTCGACACGGTTTCGACAACTCAGGCGATTCCGGATTAATCCACCTAACGTTGGGATAACCGGCCCATTACGGCGCGCTTCGGAGATGTGAAAATACCGGCACATCGTAGAAGCGCGCCGTAATGGGTCCGCGTTGATCCCGTTGTTAGGCGCACGGCCGCGAAACTCTCCAATTTCAAGCAGTGGGGATCATTACTACCCTTCATCGAAGCGGTACCTCTCGCTGGCTAGCGCTGCCGATTTACTACGCAGGCGTTTTCCAAATCTTCGGCCTGTTCGAAGCCCGATGCAACCTGCCTGGCGGATCACGACCCGAAGCCTTCTAACAATAAATACTTATTTGCAGCGGTGCCTTTCACTGGCGAATCTTCGGGGCGGCACCACACTTGAATTGCTCAGTGCGCCTAACGTTGGGATAACCGGCCCATTACAGCGCGCTTCGGAGATGTGAAAATACCGGCACATCGTAGAAGCGCGCTGTAATGGGTCCGCGTTGATCCCGTTGTTAGGCGCACGGCCTCGAGACTCTCCAATTTCAAGCAGTGGGAATCATTACTACCCATCATCGAAGCGGTACCTCTCTCGGACTGGCGCTGCCGATTTGCTACGCAGGCGTTTACCAAATCTTCGGCCTGTTCGAAGCCTGATGCAACCTGCCTGGCAGATCACGATCCGAAGCCTTCTAACAATAAATAGTTATTTGCGGCGGCGCCTTTCGCTGAAGAATTTTCGGAGCGGCACCACACTTGAATTGCTCAGTGCGCCTAACGTTGGGATAACCGGCCCGTTACAGTGCGCTTTGGAAATGTGAAAATCCCAGCACATTGGAAAAGCGCACTGTAACGGGTCCGAGTTGATCCCGTTGTTAGGCGCACGGCCTCGAACCTCTCCAATTTCAAGCAGTGGGAATCATTACTACCCTTCATCAAAGTGGTACCCCTCTCGGACTGGCGCTGCCGATTTACTACGCACGCGTTTCCCCAAATCTTCGGCCTGTTCGAAGCCCGATGCAACCTGGCTAGCAAATTACGACCCGAAGCCTCCCAACAATAGATACTTATTTGCCGCGGCGCCTTTCGCTGGAGAATCTTCGGTGCGGCACCACACTTGAATTGCTCAGTGCGCCTAACGTTGGGATAACTTGCCGGTTACAGAGCGCTTCGTAGATGTGAAAATATCTGCACATCGGAGAAGCGCTCTGTAACCGGTCAAGTTCATCCCTTTGTTAGGCGTAATACACTTCCTCATTAGTCAGTCCTACGTACCTTCCTGGGTGAGCTAGAAACATAACGTTTGAATAAATTACTCATAGCGCTATTGCGCCGCATTAGCTCATCTCTAACATCGTCCCAGTCTAACAACAATGGAATCGACCTAACCTTCCTACCTTGATCTAAAGCTACCGCTGCTAATCCTATTGTTCTACCTGGATCCAATCCTTGATATTTTTCGTGGAGCCCTTCAATTAGTTCGCGTGCTTTGCACGAGGCCGTGTACGTATATTTTCGGGCGGACTCATTTATCGAACTAATGCAGCCCACATACTTCCGTACGGCTAATATCAGATCGACTTCCTCAGGCATTTCTTTGAGCACGGATTTTTTGAATATTTTATCTTCTTCTAAATATCGCTTTTGCGTGTATATTCGCGTGTTAAATTCGAGTAGCCCGTCATCCTCAATCGACGTCCAACTCATGCCTGATCTCGCTAGGTGGACAGGTATCCCTCTGTGCTGCACATAGTTGCGTAACGCTTCCATAAATCGATATTCGAAATTGGAGTCGTATTGCTCGGAACACCAACATCTAACTTTGCCGGAGGTTGAACTGTCGTGCGGAGTGCACTTTGATAAGTTTTGCGGAAGCTGATCTAAATACAACTTGGTTGCTGTCAGTAGGTTTACTACGCGGACGTTTAACTTTGCCCGCATAGAGAAGAAATCGGAGTAGTTCAGCGCACGTTGAACCATATTTTCAGCTGAAATAGAAAGGAGTTCTTTATCTAAGTCCAGATAGTTCGCCACGATAATGTTGTACTTCTCTTCAAACGCAAAAGCGTTCGTTAGTACGGACCGAGCAGACTCAATTTGAGAAAATTGTTCTTCAGTTATATCGAAAGCAGCTGAGCTTCCGAGGACTTCTTTTCTTATGATGTACTCCATTACGCCTAACATCGGGATAACCGGCCCGTTACAGCGCGCTTTGGAAATGTGAAAATATCTGCACATTGGAAAAGCGCGCTGTAACGGGTCCGTGTTGGTCCCTTTGTTAGGCGGATGTTTCCGTGCTCCGAATACCTATGCATCACTGTACACATCTTTGTATGCCAGCATTGGCAGTAGCTGCTGCTCCTTCGCCGCATCAAATCCACAGCTACGATTCCATGTTTTAGGATTCTCATACGTTCCGAACAACATGTCCCACCAGACGATATCCCCATAGTTGTTGCGATGATAATCGTACTGGTGGTGAATTCGGTGCATTTCCGGCCTTTGAAAAAAGTAACCTATCCATTGCGGCGTTCGGACGTTCGTGTGGTAGAAAAATTCTCCTAATGCCGTGCAGGCCGTATATATCGCGCCACCCTCAAGGGTTAACCCAAGCGTCGTGTAAACAATGAGGCTTCCGAGAACCGAATTAAAAATCATTTCTCCCGGATGCTTGTAAAAGGACGTGATGACTTCAATCCTTTGAGGACTATGGTGTATCTGATGGAAAAGTCGCCAGAGCATGGGAACCTCGTGCCTCCATCGATGCCACCAATAAAAGACGAAGGTAGCGATTACGTACGCAATAATTCCTCCGACTACAGGCGACAACGATGAAAGCTGGAATATTGACCAGGACGACAACCAAACTTCCCACGTTACCCCGGCGGCCATCACGATACCGAGCTGAACCATATTCACCAGGATCACCCTGGTCCACCAAGTTTCGACTTTAGGCAGTTGCCAACCGGTCCAAGCCCGTTCTATTAAAAAGCAGAGAACGAAAGCGACCAATATGTAAGGCAGCATTGGTTTAGTATCTCGATCCGCCTAACGTTGCGCTCAGCTGCCCATTACAGCGCGCTTTGGAGGTGTGAAAATATCTGCACACCGGAAAAGCGCGCTGTAATGGGTCAGCTGCAGCGCTTGGTTAGGTGGATATTTTTTCTTCATGATTAGCTGAGGATAGACCAACCTGGGAAATTCGACATCTCAACCGCTTCGGATCAACGGACTAATATCGCTACGGGCCTGTTGCTTTCAGCTTTGTCCCTCAGCGCGACGCCTTTCCTTCTACGGCCACGACTTTCCACCAAACGGGCTACCGATTTCATCGCGGTCGTGTAACAGCAGTTCTTTGCACGGCTGCAATACCAAGACATCGCTGTCGCTGACGATCATGCCCAACTGTCGGAGTGACTGCGATAGATCGACATCGACACACCCAAACAATTACAGAAACCTGTACCGAAGCAAATAATTTCTTCTTCGACACGGTTTCGATGACTCAGGACGTACCGTATAAATCCACCTAACGCCAAGCTCACCTGCAAATATTGCGCAGAGCGTTTTTGTGTAAAATGGAGCTACGCGACATACACAAAAACGAGCGTAGCGATATTTGTCAGGTGCAGCTTTTTGTTATGCGATTTTTTAGAAAACATCGTGGTGTTCGAAAACCCAAGCTCTAAAATCATGAGTTTTTGTTGCGCTATTTAGTACGCCAGAATCGATAATTTTCCGATAAGCCTCCTCTCCTGCGCTTTGAAATAGTACACTAAACTCCTCCTGCGCTGAATCCCACTCCGAATCAGTTAAGTTTCGCATATACTCTTTGTATTTGTTGAGCTTCTCTAGCGTAGATTCCCATTTGTCTTGCCAAATCTGGCAATCGTAATTCAGATCAAAGTATTGCCATTCTTGGTTATTCCAGCGGATACCTTCTCCCATAATCTCTTCCATTGATTCTCCGGACTTGGAGTATGAATCAATTGTTGATTGAAAGGACTCTTCGGAGCTGGCACCTACATGAAAGTAGCCTTCCTCTGCAAGTATTTCTACTGCAAAGCCAAAGAAGTTTTCTTCAGCATGTTCCTTGAAAAAATTTTCAATACTTGGAATTGCAGCACTTACAAGCGCATCTACCAATTCAAGCTTATTAATTGGTTCCATGATGATTTTTACTCCGAGAGCGCATAACGTTGGGATAACCTGCAGATTACAGGCACGCTTTTCGGGGCGAAAATACTCATCTCGGAACGAAAAGCGTGCCTGTAAGCTGTCAGGTTCATCCCCTGGTTAGGTTGCAGCCCTGCGCTATGGCTTGATTCGTTGGGTGAAATACTTGTGATGGTCACGTTCCAGTTTTTCCTTTAGACGAAGTACGGCTATACGAAACCCTCTCAATGCAGCCAGCTTTGCCTTGAGATCAGGGTTTGGCAATGAACCCCACTCTTCAGGCCTTTCGATGATGTCGCGAGCATGCTCCTCATGCTTCGTAAGCGCCCGATTGTGCTTATCAAGATCTTCTTGTTGCAACTTCAATATTCCACTACCTGTTCTTCCGGACAGAGAATAGAGCGCATCTAGTTCCAATCTTGTGTCTCCTAGAAGGGTCGATGTTGCGACGGCGTTATGCAGCAATTGAAATGCAACATCGTAGATTTCGGAAATTATCCGGTCGCGCTCGAGTGTTTCATTTTGATCTTGGGCTCTCTTAGCAGTACGCGCCGAGGAGAGCGCAGCCCACGCAGCGAACAATGCTGCGGCAGCACCACAAACGGACGCGATCACAGCGGTAATTTCAAGTGGCGTCATTTGGCACCGTGCTACGAGCTGTCGTGGCAACCTAACGTTTTGCTAACCTGCCGATTGCAGGCTGCTTTTTCTAAGCGAAAATGCGAAGCAGCTTAGAAAAAGCTGACTGTAAGCGGTCAGGTTCAGCAATTTGTATGATTCATTTCCAAGCCCGCAGCGAATAAGGTGGGCCCGTAACCTGTAGCAGCAGATTACCAATCCAGTAGCCCGATTCAGCACCGGTAACAGCTTCGCTGATTCCGATAACAAGCGTGTGGCACTGGGTTGATTCATCGAGTTATCTCGAACAGTCGAATGGGCCCATGAGCCCGAATTTAGCAAGGGCGAGGTCTTCTAACAATGACTAAACCAAGAGAGCAATCCGTCAACGTCGGCATTGATGTTGGCAAACATCAACTCGATGTATGTATTCATGAACGAGACGTCCGGTTCAGCGTCACGAATAACAGCAATGGAATACGGCGCCTAATCGGTCGCCTGGCTCGCTACGACCTCTCGCGAGTCGTCGTCGAAGCCACTGGCCGAAGAGAAACAGAAGTTGTTATCGCGGCGGCCGAGCGCGGATTCCCGATCATCATTTGCCAGCCTATAAAGGTTCGACGGTACGCCGGCACCAAAGGCATTCTCGCCAAAACTGATGAGATTGATGCCCGGGTCCTGGCTGAATATGCTGCGGTCATGAAACCCGATGTGCGCCCAGTCGCGCTCGGAAACAACAGAAAACTCCGGGACTTATGTATCCGACGCCGGCAGCTTATCGACATGCGGACGATGGAGAAAAACCGCATCGATGTCATGCCGAAGTCGTTTCACGCCGATATCCGCAAACATATCCGGCAAGTCGATACGCAGATTGAGAAGCTTGAGCAGCTGATCGACAGTCTTATCGATACCGTCGATGAATGGCGAGAAAAACGTCAGCGCCTTCTCAGCGCGCCTGGTGTCGGCCCGCAACTCGCGAACACCTTGATTGCCGACCTGCCTGAGCTTGGCTCTCTCAGTCATAAGCAAATCGCCGCTCTCGTCGGCGTCGCGCCATTTAATCGTGACAGTGGATCACTGAGAGGGAAGCGCCGCATTCGCGGCGGTCGTGCAACCGTTCGAACCGTCTTGTTCATGGCGACGATGACCGCCGTCCGCTTCAACCCCAAACTCCGTGCGATGTATCAGCGATTACTTGAAGCCGGCAAATTGAAAAAAATCGCACTCATCGCCTGCATGAGAAAAATGATTGTCATCCTCAATGCGATGGTCAAAAACGGAACTGCATGGAACCAGGATTTCGCATGAACACTTGACTGCTAATCACAGTCGCTTGTTAGATGTATCCGTCATTGTTCATTATTTCGTTTGGTACTTTATACAAAAACTACGCCATTCATCCCAAACTGGGACAGGATATGCCGGGTCGTCGAGCCCCAGCTCTAAGCGTAATCGGATATATTCATTTCGAATTTCGTCGTTTTTGTGTTTTGCGGCGCGAGAAAGCCCCTTAACCGTTCGCACCAATTCTGCCCTTGCGTTAATTAGTTCGAAATATGATTGTTTATCATCTTGCGTAGCAGGCGGGAAGTAATCCCGTCTAAAAGTTTTTACGCAGTTTTGTAGTGAGGATGCCGACCGTTCGACTGCAGCAGCGGCGGAAAGATACTCAGACGCTTCAATTTGATCATCAGCTTTTAGCGCTACCGTCGTACAAATATTCAGGCGCTCGCGTTCGTACAACGCCATTTTAGTCCGTACGCAATTAGGCCTGTCTGCGTACACGGGTAGACAAATGCCGACGACGCTAATTAGAGCAACGACAACTCTATACATCTAACGTCGTGCTCAGCTGCCCATTACAGCGCGCTTTGGAAATGTGAAAATATCTGCACATTGGAAAAGCGCGCTGTAATGGGTCAGCTGCAGCACTTTGTTAGGCAGATCCGTATCCTGGAATTGGGCCTTCTACCTCGTATATAAGTACTCGTGCATCGCGGCTCAAATCTCCTGGATTAGATCCGGGTTCATTCTCAGGAACAGCCATTCCGAAGCGACGATAGTAGGATATCCACATCTCATTGAGTTCGCCGTTAGTGTTATTTCGAAAACTCATCGGAGTTTCGGGGAAATACTCGATCCCATTGTTTGCGAACTTGAACATATCGACGACAAGTTCGCTACAGTAAAGCGCGTTTTCATCTGTGAGGTATAGCTGATCGTAGGGAATATCTCTTCGATCTAATCCATAACGAATAGCTTCAGGGATGAGTTGCCGATCTTCCTCTCGTATTCGGCCCAACATATATCTCGGGCCGGAATCGCGAAATTTTGAACTAGTCAAAAACATTCGGTAATTAGTAAGTTGTACGGCCGGCGGAAAAGCCTCCAGAACAAATGTGCCGCGGCGATTCTCGACAATCACACCCATGTGATTGACTCGGGCGCCGCGATACCCTTCAGTTACAGCGGATATCGCGTTCCGCGGGTGTCCTACGAAGGAAAATATGAGATCTCCATGCTCCATCTGATAAGCCTCTCAATCTGCCTAACGTTGCGCTCAGCTGCCCATTACAGCGCGCTTTGGAAGAGTGAAAATATCTGCACTCTGGAAAAGCGCGCTGTAATGGGTCAGCTGCAGCGCTTGGTTAGGCATTAGAGTCCGCGCCTTTATTGTTACGGCAGGAATTTCAGTAACTTCTCTATAACTCAGCGGCCCAAATTTAGCCAAGTGACTACCTCCTTTGTTGTCGGAATTCGCGGGCTCAATGTTTGATCGTGCGTAAGTTTGTGCCCCAAATATAGAAACAACAACGATCCGGCTCCCCAAATACTAGCTGGCCCCGCGTACCCCAGATGCTGATTCGCCGTGTTTATGAACTCGCATAATCTTCGACCTCGGCTTGATATGGCGCAGTGCTCTGGTTGGTAGTAACCGTTAACGATAATTTCGGATGATAAGTAGAATCCGAAAGCACCCAAGAAGAGACACAACATTCCGCCCCAGAATACTCGGCGGTCGCGCCCCTGAACCCAATCCCATAGGACAGCGACGATTAGCAGATTAATAAGGCTTAGCCTAAATGCCCACCACCCAATTGGATAGGTTGAAAGTTGCGTATAGTTGTACCACGTTAATATCGTCAGAATTATCAGTGCGCACGAACGCTTCATTCTTATGCCTAACGTTGGGATAACCGGCCCGTTACAGCGCGCTTCGGAGATGTGAAAATACCGGCACATCGTAGAAGCGCGCTGTAATGGGTCCGCGTTGATCCCGTTGTTAGGCGCACGGCCGCGAAACTCTCCAATTTCAAGAAGCGGGGATCATTACTACCCATCATCGAATCGGTACCTCTTCCTGGCTGGCGCTGCCGATTTACTACGCAGGCGTTTACCAAATCTTCGGCCTGTTCGAAGCCCGATGCAACCTGCGTGGCAGATCACGACCCGAAGCCTCCCGATAATAAATACTTATTTGCGGCGGTGCCTTTCGCTGGAGAATCTTCGGTACGGCAACACACTTGAATCGCTCAGTGCGCCTAACGTCGCGCTAAGCCGCCCGTTACAGTGCGCTTTGGAAGCGTGAAAATCCGAAGGCACGCTGGAAAAGCGCACTGTAACGGGTCGGACTTCAGCGCGTTGTTAGGCGGCACTTTCAAACAAAGCATATACGTAGCTTAGCAAAGTGAATTCTTTCTGCACCGTGATTTAAGACACCAATGACCGATGGCTCTAAGACTGCGAATCGCAAAAGCAGCCCAGCATTTCGATCTACCCGTTTTACAACCGGAACGCCCGCTCCCGAGATAACAGCAAGCGACGTGCTTTCATGTAGCCTGGCCTATTCGTTTAGCGACCGGTGGTCGCCATCTCCGAGCCAATGATCGTCGGCGATTGCAGCCTACTCCGAATAATAATCTCTATTTATTCGTCGGCGGATTTTTCTGCACAGCCGAGAAGATAACGTTCCGCCTAACGTTGGGATAACCGGCCCGTTACAGTGCGCTTTGGAAATGTGAAAATTCCAGTACATTGGAAAAGCGCACTGTAACGGGTCCGAGTTGATCCCTTTGTTAGGCGCACGGCTGCGAAACTCTCCAATTTCAAGCAGTGGGGATCATTGCTACCCATCATCGAAGCGGTACCTCTATCGGTTTGGCGTTGTCGATTTACTACGCCAGCGTTTTCCAAAATTTTCGGCCTGCTCGAAGCCCGATGCAACCTGCCTGGCAGACCACGACCCGAGCCCTCCCGACAATAAATACTTATTCGCGGCGGTGCCTTTCGCTGGAGAATTCTCTGGGCGGCACCACACTTGAATTGCTCAGTGCGCCTAACGCTGGGATAACGTGCCCGTTACGGTACGCTTTGGAGATGTGAAAATATCTGCACATCGGAAAAGCGTACTGTAACGGGTCAGGTTCATCCCTTGGTTAGGCGGCACCTTCTTCATCTACGTTGATAGAAACCCTACGAAGCAAAAAAAGCCAAACACGCACCATAAAATGGCAATAGCAGATCCTATATAGGTTTTATATTTCGGCGCAGGGTTTTTCGCGAAAATTAACCACGCGACCCCGATAAATAGTGATGTTGGGATCGCTACGTAACCTTCTGCACCAATCGCTAGCAATGGAGATAATATGGCGAATATAGGGAATATGACGAAACCGAAGAGTGTTATTCCAATCGATTCGTCACCCCTCGTAGCCAATATCAGGTACATATTCGCGGCGAAGATTGCGCAAACAGCCCAGAGGATGCCTTTCCAAAACGACGGTGCGCTTCCTACAGATTCTGAAGTGCCCTCAACTTCCAATTCGCTACTCATGCCGCCTAACGATTTGCTCAGCTGCCCATTGCAGCGCGCTTTGGAGGAGTGAAAATATCTGCACTCCGGAAAAGCGCGCTGTAATGGGTCAGCTGCAGCAACTTGTTGGGCAGAGGGCACACAGACTTTACCAATGCTGTCTCCGACGGTTCCTTCAAAACCTGGCGTTCAATTGCTTCACCGGCCGATGCATTCCAGCACGGCCTGAACAATCGTCGACGCTCGTGATGCCTAAAGCTTAGTACTAAATTCCTCAGCTTCCCAGAAACCAGCTAACCAATACAATCTGCAGCGCTGCATGAGTCTTTAACTTATTCGTCTGGCGAAGACTTCAATGCCCGCCATCTGCCCAACGTTGGGATAACCGGCCCATTACAGCGCGCTTCGGAGATGTGAAAATATCTGCACATCGGAGAAGCGCGCTGTAATGGGTCCGCGTTGATCCCTTGGTTAGGTGGCGGGCTGAAAAGAAACTCATCTGATACAGCATAGCAAAGCAGAACGACCTTTCCAGATGACTCTCAGCCCAAAGAAGGGACGATTAATCTGCGCGAATCTTCGGCACCCGGCGCGGCGTTCTCAACGAAACGTTTCGGACCGAGACGAACCTTTGAGCCCAGCACCATCTTACGGGCGCGAACCGAAGCCGCCTATAAATTCCCTTAAATGTGCGACCTTGAATTCAACTCTTCGACGGAGTGATTACCTCAACGCGCTACTCG
This sequence comes from Gammaproteobacteria bacterium, assembly GCA_965216305.1. Taxonomy (GTDB): domain Bacteria; phylum Pseudomonadota; class Gammaproteobacteria; genus UBA11873. The sequence continues at coordinate 5,035,921 of OZ244144.1, forward strand.
AACCGATGACCATTCACTCCCACCTGGCTTTATGCAACGCGGCGAATCTGCACCCGCAACCTAACGTTGCGCTAAGCCGCCCATTACAGCGCGCTTTGCAGATGTGAAAATGCGAAGCCGCAGCTGAAAAGCGCGCTGTAATGGGTCGGACTTCAGCGCGTTGTTAGATTGCTGCTCGTTTCTCAAGACAACGCTCCTTAGACCGACCCACACTTGATAATAAGATAGACGAACAAAACCGTTTCTAACACCCAGCTCACCGAAGACGAAAAGCAGGCGATGCCGTGGCCGCACGTTCCTACATCAAGGCGAATCGTCCTGGCGGGCTTGCCCTGAATTCGCCTCGTTTCGCTCCAATATTTCGGCGCACAATTTCAGAATTTTCTGCCGATGGGTCAACGCGCCAGTGCGATGACGGATGCCGATGTTTCCCGACTAACAACTCCGAAAACATAAATAGCGATTCGGCAATCTAACGTTGGGATAACCGGCCCATTACAGCGCGCTTCGGAGATGTGAAAATACCGGCACATCGTAGAAGCGCGCTGTAATGGGTCCGCGTTGATCCCGTTGTTAGGCGCACGGCCTCGAAACTCTCCAATTTCAAGCAGTGGGGATCATTGCTACCCATCATCGAAGCGGTACCTCTCTCGGTCTGGCGCTGCCGATTTACTACGCAGGCGTTTACCAAATCTTCGGCCTGTTCGAAGCCCGGTGCAACCTGCCTGGCAGATCACGACCCGAAACCTCCTGACAATAAATACTTATTTGCGGCGGCGCCTTTCGCTGGGGAATCTTCGGGGCGGCGCCACACTTGAATTGCTCAGTGCGCCTAACGTTGGGATAACCGGCCCGTTACAGCGCGCTTTGGAAATGTGAAAATTCCAGCACATTGGAAAAGCGCGCTGTAACGGGTCCGCGTTGATCCCTTTGTTAGGCGCACGGCCTCGAAACTCTCCAATTTCAAGCAGTGGGGATCATTACTACCCTTCATCGAAGCGGTACCTCTTTCTGGCTAGCGCTGCCGAGTTACTACGCAGGCGTTTACCAAATCTTCGGCCTGTTCGAAGCCCAATGCAACCTGGTTCGCTGAACGCGACCCGAAGACTCCGACCGGATATAAATGCTCAATTGCTACGGTGCCTTTCGCTGGTGAATCTTCGGGGCGGCATCACACTTGAATTGCTCAGTGCGCCTAACGTTGCGCTAAGCCGCCCATTACAGCGCGCTTTGCAGATGTGAAAATGCGAAGCCGCAGCTGAAAAGCGCGCTGTAATGGGTCGGACTTCAGCGCGTTGTTAGATTGGTGCTCGTTTCTCAACACAACGCTCCTTAGACCGACCCACACTTGATAATAAGATAGACCAACGAAGCCATTCGTGACACCCAGCTTTCCGAAGGCGAAAAGCTGGCGATTCCGCAGCCGCACGTTCCTACATCAAGGCGATTTTTCTTGGCGGATGTTCTTTGAATTCGCCTCGTCTCGTTCCAATATTTCGGCGCTAAACTACCGCACCTTCTGCCAACGAGACAGCGCGCCAATGCGATGACGGATGCCGATGGTTACCAACTAACGATTCCGTATACATAAATAGCGATTCATCAATCTAACGTTGGGATAACCGGCCCGTTACAGTGCGCTTTGGAGGGGTGAAAATATCTGCACTCCGGAAAAGCGCACTGTAACGGGTCCGAGTTGATCCCGTTGTTAGGTGTATTCCGTGAACCAATTCCAACATCTTTGAAGTTACTCGTCCGCATCCATAAATGGCATAAGCGTTTCGAGGACTTCTCTAATTTCCTTTTTCGAATGCGCGCGAAATATTGTCGGAATAAGCTGCGTCAACACCTTCTTACGTTTTTCTTTTATTGCGACCATTTCGGGTGGGTTGAAATCGTAAATATCTATCAGTAGATCGTTCAGTCTATCCAACGTTACTTCTGGTGGGTATTTCGAGAGTTCCGTATCAATATGCGCCAATAGGTGCCTCAAATAGGTGGACCGCAAATTTCGGCAAGTTCCCAAAACCTGCGGCTCGGCCGATTCAAATTCGATTGCATCGAGCATATCGAGCGCGTCGATTAGTTTTCCATCATTGTCGCCGCTCGAAAGTGTCCGCTCGAACGACTCGAATAATCTCCTTGCTTCATCGACCGAATTATTACTCACGGCACAAATACACCTAACGTTGCGCTAAGCCGCCCATTACAGCGCGCTTTGCAGATGTGAGAATGCGAAGCCGCAGCTGAAAAGCGCGCTGTAATGGGTCGGACTTCAGCGCGTTGTTAGATTGGTGTTCGTTTCTCAACACAACGCTCCTTAGACCGACCCAGCCTTCCTCGAAAGATAGACCAACGAAGCCATTTATAACACCCGGCTAGCCGAAGGCGAAAAGCAGGCGATGCCGTGGCCGCACGTTCCTACATCAAGGCGATTTGTCCTGGCGGATTTGGTTTGAATTCGCCTCGTTTCGCTCCAATAGTACGGCGCACAATATCGGAACCCTCTGTCGACGGGCCAGCGCGCCAATGCGATGACGGATGCTGACGTTTCCCTACTAACAACTCGGAAAACTCAAATAGCGATTCATCAATCTAACGTTGCGCTCAGCTGCCCATTACAGCGCGCTTTGGTGGTGTGAAAATATCTGCACACCGGAAAAGCGCGCTGTAATGGGTCAGCTGCAGCGCCTGGTTAGGTGGATGTTCTTTCTTCATGATTTGCTGAGCATAGACCAACCCGGAAATTTCGACATCTCAATCGCTTCGGATCAACGGACTAATATCGCTACGGGCCTGTCGCTTTCAGCTTTGTCCCTCAGCGCTACGCCTTTCCTTCTACGGCCACGACTTTCCGCCAAACGGGCGTCCGATTTCATCGGAGTCGTGTAACAGCAGTTCGTTGCACGGCTGCAATACCAAGACATCGCTGTCGCTGACGATCATGCCCAACTGTCGGAATGACTGCGATAGATCGACATCGACACACCCGAACAATTACAGAAACCTGTACCGAAGCAAATAATTTCTTCTTCGACACGGTTTCGACGACTCAGGACGTACCGTTTAAATCCACCTAACGTTGGGATAACCGGCCCATTACAGCGCGCTTCGGAGATGTGAAAATAGCTGCACATCGGAGAAGCGCGCTGTAATGGGTCCGCGTTGATCCCTTGGTTAGGTGGCGGACTAAAGAGAAGCTCATTTGATAGAGCATAGCAAACCAGAAAGACCGTTCCAGCCGACTCCTTAAGCTTAGCGAAGGGACCATTAAACTGCGCGAACCTGCGGCAAGCGGCGCGGCGTTCTCAATGAGGCATTTCGGTTCAGGGCGAATCTGTGAACCCAGCACCATCGAACGGGCGCGGACCGAAGCCTCCAAGAGAACCCTTGAATCATGCGACCTTGAACCCGGCTTATGGACAGAGCGAATAACTTAACTGGCTTCTTGAACCGATGCCTTTCGACTCCGACCTGGCCTTACTTAACGCGGCGAATCTGCACCCGCAACCTAACGTTGGGATAACCTGCGGATTACAGCGCACTTTGCAGGTGTGAAAATACAAGCACAGCTGAAAAGTGCGCTGTAAGCCGTCAGGTTCATCCCCTGGTTAGGCGTCATTTCTCGTGTACACCACGTCTGCTACTAATTGCGGCTTGTACGCCTTATGGTAGCGAAACAATTCCTCGACTAAGCCAGGCAGTTCCGGCATGAACGGAGTCTGGTCGAGTAATTGTAATGCCTCTCGTTCCTTTCGAATAAAGGCGTGTATATCTTCTTCAATATCACATTCCATTTCGTCGGCCCAAAGACCGTGCGACATCCGTTTTACATATATGTGCCGATCGATAGGAATCGCCGCTTTTTCCAGCACTGAAAGTAGGCATACCCCGTCGATTACGTATCGATTTTTTGTTCCGAGATCTCGCCGAATAGACTCGTAATCAAGTTTTTCAACGTATCCGTCCTTATTCCGTTCGAGGTATTCGTCGAGATGGATCAATTTGATGTCACTATCTTCCGCAATCGCAATTGCCAATGTGGTTTTTCCGGAACCATCCAAACCGTCGACGCCAATGCGCTCCGCATTCCCAGCGGCTACTTCTACGTTGTCGGTATGCGGCGGAGTTACCATGACGCCTAACGTTGGGATAACTTGCCCATTACAGAGCGCTTTGGAGATGTGAAAATATCTGCACATCGGAGAAGCGCTCTGTAATGGGTCAAGTTGATCCCCTGGTTAGGTGGCGGACCGAAAAGAAACTCAGTTCATAGAGCATAGCAAAGCAGAATGACCTTTCCAGATGACTCTTTAAGCCCAACGAAGGGACAATTTATCTGCGCTTTACGACGGCAACCAGCGCGGCGTTCTCAACGAGGCGTTTCGGGCCGAGGCGAACCTATGAGCCCAGCAGCGTCTAACGGGCGCGAACCGAAGCCACCAAAAAACCCTTCAATTTTGCGACCTTGAATTCGGCTTATAGACGGAGCGCTTAACCTGGCCGCGTTCTCAAACCGATGCCTTTCGACTCCGACCTGGCTTTTCATGACGCGGCGAATCTGCACCCGCAACCTAACGTTGGGATAACCGGCCCATTACAGCGCGCTTCGGAGATGTGAAAATACCGGCACATCGTAGAAGCGCGCTGTAATGGGTCCGTGTTGATCCCGTTGTTAGGCGCACGGCCGCCAAACTCTCCAATTTCAAGGAGTGGGGATCATTACTACCCATCATCGAAGCGGTACCTCTTTCTGGTTGGCGCTGCCGATTTACTACGCTGGCGCTTACCAAATCTTCGGCCTGTTCGAAGCCCGATGCAACCTGCGTGGCAGATCACGACCCGAAGCCTCCCGACAAGAAATACTTATTTGCGGCGGTGCCTTTCGCTGGAGAATCTTCGGTGCGGCACCACACTTGAATTGCTCAGTGTGCCTAACGTTGCGCTAACCTGCCCATGACAGTGCGCTTTGGAGATGTGAAAATATCTGCACATCGGAAAAGCGCACTGTCATGGGTCAGCGTTGAGCGCTTTGTTAGGTGTTGGCGTCTCTACCGGCACGAATTGGTAATTTTCGCGCTTTAAATCAATACGTTCCGAGTTGACGAGAATATACTTCTCGCTCTCCTTTCCAAGTAGCTGGTGCAACTGGCCTTGGTAATTTATACGCATTGATTCAGTCTCGTAGTCCAAGATGGATTCGATTTTCCCATCCATGAGAATGTCGGAAACTTCGACTTTATCATTCCGGTACTTTATCCGGTCATATTCGCCATCATAATCTTCGTCCTCAACCCATACCGCTCCTAGTATTGTCGGGCTAGAGTGAATTGTTATTTCCCGTCCGCTTTTCGTGTCCATAACGTAGAGTATCGGCGATTCCCCTTTTGACAGAATGATCATTCGACCTTCGTGGCCGCTATAGAGGGTCCAGCCGTCATTTTCGACGGATTCGAAGATGATTTCCTCACCGGAAATTGGATCAGTATAGAGACGCAGAGTAGCGTCGTCTGAACAACCGACGATGAAAAACGACACGAGCAACGCGGTAATTAATAGCAGCGATCGCAACTTTGAAACCATACACCTAACGTCGTGCTCAGCTGCTCGTTACAGCGCGCTTTGGAAGAGTGAAAATATCTGCACTCTGGAAAAGCGCGCTGTAACGAGTCAGCTGCAGCACTTTGTTAGCTGGATTACTCCGCATCAAACCTACCTTCCAATCGAGCTTCGCATGTTTCATAGGACAATATTTCTTTTTGCTCCCATTCGTAGAGAATGTCGCATACTTTCCCATAATTACCTTCAGGCTCTACGTCGATTGCGAAAAGGGAACCGTCGGCGTTTTCATGATACGCATGATACTTATTGAGTATGGTTAGCAACTCAATTCTTTGTTCGAGATCGCTGTCGTTAATAAATATAACTCGAAGTGTCTTGTGGCCACTCGTTTCGTGGACCCTAACTATGGAAGGCTTGAGGTCTGGCGAGTTTGCTTTCGCGAATACGACGTCGTAAAAATTAAGTCCATACGCATGGAGCGGAATGTTTCTGATGCGGTATAGGTCGTTACCAAGCTCCTCAGCCCACAACGATTCTCCCCCAACATCTTCGTTATTAGGGAGATCGACATGTACTTTGGTTAAAGCTTCATCTGCCACGATTGAAGATCCAGCTAACGTTGCGCTCAGCTGCCCATTACAGCGCGCTTTGGAGGTGTGAAAATATCTGCACACCGGAAAAGCGCGCTGTAATGGGTCAGCTGCAGCGCTTGGTTAGGTGTAACGTTCGATTGAATTTTAGGATCTCCCATTAACACTCGTTTTCCAGCTATACATTATTTCGACGATAGGAGTTCGACTTCGTCCGATTCTCCTGCCGATCTTTGATGAGATTCATGAATCGACCGCTTATAGTTACTTCGTAGATGCCAACCTATAAGTAACCCTGCACCCAAACCAATTTGCCACCACAATGTTCCTATGTAATATCCGGTGCCAGCGCCGAGTAGCCCTGCAATTGATATGGCGACGATATCGCTTTTGACGAAGCGATGAATGACAAATTCCAGAAACAATGAGCACAACGTTGAAGGTATGATCGTATATCCATAAGCGACTACTAGAAACACGAGCGCCATTTTGAATTTGTCATATTCGAAATAGACCGACGGTTCGCGGGATACTATATTCGCGATCAGAAAGAAGCCTAACCAACCTGCAATCGGCGGATAAATAGCCCCTGCAGCAATTCTATATATCCGCCTTTGTGTCATAGCTGAGCTACAGTTACACTGATCTTACCCACGCATCGTAGACACGTTAGATTGATGAAACTGTAATTCGTAACCAGCAGGCGCCGTGTAACCCAGTGATGAATGCCGTCGCTGCCGGTTGTAGAAGATTTCGAGGTATTCGAACAAGCCCGCACGCAGTGCGTCGACCGTTCGATAATTCTCCGGATAGATGAGTTCGACCTTGAGTCGAGCGAAGAATGATTCCATCACCGCATTATCCCAACAGTTACCTTTTCGGCTCATACTCGGCACGAAACACAAGTCCCGCAGCCACTGTTGATACTCGTTTCCCCGGTACTGTACACCTCGATCCGAGTGGAGCAACAGCCCGTCAGAGAACTCACGACGTTGCAGTGCCATCTCCAACGCGCCGAGAATCAATGATTCCCGCATGTGCGTCTCGAGCGACCACCCAACAACCTTGCGGGAATATAAATCTAACACCACCGCTAAGTAAGCCCACGTACGGCCCACTTTAATATACGTGATGTCCGTCACCCACTTCCGGTTCGGTGCGTCACTCGAGAAGTTACGACCCAGGACGTTCTCTTTAACCTGTGTCATCGATTCAACCCGACGCTGGTACCGGAAGCCCTTGCCATTCAGCGCCTTCAGGCCACGCTCACGCATGATTTCAGCGATGTAATTTTCGCTACAGGCGATGCCTTCCTCGTTTAACTCCTCAGTTAAGCGGCGCGCACCGTAACGACGTTTGAAGGCGTAATACAACACTTCCAACCGTTCTCCAATCGATTCCCGGCGCTTCGCCTGTTCACTCGGCTCTCGAGTCCGCCACGCGTAATAACCAGGCCTGGAAAGCCCCAGAACGCGGCACATCAATTTAATCGGGTAATCGCCCCGGCACGACTCAATAAACGCGTACTTTACTTGTCGTCTTTCGCAAAGTACGCCGTCGCTTTTTTTAAGAAATCACGCTCCATCTCTAATTCGGCGATCCGCTTCTTCAGCTGGCGGACTTCGGCCGATTCTGCCTTCGCGTGATTCGTCCCGTCTGAGACGGTGAACTGGCCCTTTGACAGCTTGTTGAACTGCGTTCGCCAGTTGTAGATCTGGCCGGGCTGGATTCCCAGCTCTCGGGCCACATCCGTCGCTGTACGGCCCGGCTCGTCAGCAAGCCGAACGGCTTCTCGCCGGAACGCCTCGGGGTAGGAATTCGTCTTCTTTCGCTTCGACATGGGACACCTCCACGTGCATCTTAATTCGATGCATTAGGGTGTCTACTTTTCGTGGGGCACTTGGACACCTAACGTCGCGCTCAGCTGCCCATTACAGCGCGCTTTGGAAGAGTGAAAATATCTGCACTCTGGAAAAGCGCGCTGTAATGGGTCAGCTGCAGCGCTTGGTTAGGCGGATTTGCGTTTGGCGACTAAGCATGGCAACCCTAAAAGCATCGGTATAAATACTGAAGGTAGAGGCACAGGTGTGATTGCAGATACTGACTCAATAGATGCTTCAAACTCATCGATAATTTCTGCCGTACTTAACCGTTGTGTCGTCGTAAAAAAGCAATTCGGGTTAATGAATGAACAGCTAGAGGTGGCGACGCGGTCCCCGGCTTTCCATCCAATCAATTGGCTCGCGGTTCCGCCTAACGAAACCGTAACCTGAGGGCTTTGTAACGATAGGTCATTGAAATCGTCATGTAATTCGACTTCGGCCGGATTGGCTGACATAAGATCGACATTTATCAGATGTAGGCTTAATTGAAACCAGCCAAAGAACGGAGTACCAGCGTCTGACACGAATGTAGCTTGATAATCACCGGTCACATTACTGAATGTAAATCGCAATTCGGAAAAATCTCCGGACGCTTCTGGGAACTGAAAATCGTCGCCAATAGGGTCCGCGAACTGAATTCGCAGCTGCTGCGCAGATGCGGCGCACGTAATCAGAGCGCTCGTGAGCATCACGCATATCAGACTTAGCGGCTTTCGGTAATTCATTTTAGTAACCTCAAATGCAACACAACCACACCAGAACACCTGCAATCCGCCTAACGTTGGGATAACCGGCCCGTTACAGTGCGCTTTGGAAATGTGAAAATTCCAGCACATTGGAAAAGCGCACTGTAACGGGTCCGAGTTGATCCCGTTGTTAGGCGCACGGCCTCGAAACTCTCCAATTTCAAGCAATGGAGATCATTGCTACCCATCATCGAAGCGGTACCTCTCTCGGTCTGGCGCTGCGGATTTACTACGCAGGCGTTTCCCAAAATCTTCGGCCTGTTCGAAGCCCGATGCAACTTGCCTGGCTAATCACGTCCCGAAGCCTCCCGACAATAAGTACTTATTTGCCGCGGTGCCTTTCACTAGCGAATCTTCGGGGCGGCACCACACTTGAATTTCTCAGTGCGCCTAACGTCGTGCTCAGCTGCTCGTTACAGCGCGCTTTGGAAGAGTGAAAATATCTGCACTCTGGAAAAGCGCGCTGTAACGAGTCAGCTGCAGCACTTTGTTAGGCGTAACTTTCATGCTTATATCTCATTCTTTGTGTTCCTGGCTTCGTGTTCTTGGTAATTCTCGAACTCCCACCCCAGTTCCTTATTTAGCTGGAGCGATACTTCTTCCCACGTGTTTCCCGAACAGTGCATCAGGAGCCTTTGAATCGCGCGCTCGACTTTTTCCCATTCGAATGTGTTCACAATAAATAATCCGCGCCCCCATTGTGGTTCTTGACCATCGAGATTGCGCGGAGTGACAACTGTGAAATTGAAAATGTCGGCCCCGTCGCTATCTTTCGGGCCTATTTCGACCTCGATATGAACTGCACAGTTTGTCGGATCAGGCGGTAATTCACCGTAGTCCAGATCAGGGCTCAGGATAGATTTTTGGCATGGGGATATAGTCATCGGATTGTTCGTATTGGTTACGCCTAACGTCGCGCTCAGCTGCCCATTACAGCGCGCTTTGGAAGAGTGAAAATGCCTGCACTCTGGAAAAGCGCGCTGTAATGGGTCAGCTGCAGCGCTTTGTTAGGTGGAATTTTCATCTCATTCCGAACCGAATTGTAACCTCTGTAAAAATACTGATAGCAAATCGCAGAGGCGCATACAATAAAGCCGTTCCGCCTTGCTTCTCACCTAGATCTCGATGGTTTTTTTCATCGTCGAGTATCGAATGGACGGCCTCAAAAGCTTCTCGATCGTTTTTGGTTTCCAAATAGCTTAGTTGCGACTTTAAGTGTTCAGATACGACGGATTCAACGGCCCACGTGCAAGCCATAACGCCCGATGTGCCGAATAGGGCGCTAAAGAAACCCATGAACCACCCGCCCAGGCCACAAAGCCAGTAACTCTTGCACTTTACGCCGCCACGGCGTTGAATTTCCTTCCAGAATATTTCGAGATGCCTGGTCTCGTCCTCCAAAAAACTTTCTAACAACGCCACATAGCTAGCGTTGAAGATTCGCCCCACTAGAATTTGCGCCCGATAAATATTGATCGCACCAAACTCTCCGGCATGATTGACCTTTAGTATCTTCTTCGGTGTATCAAGCCAACTCCCACTATCTTGGTAGAGCACTGGATCAATTCCACCTAACGTTGGGATAACCGGCCCGTTATAGCGCGCTTTGGAAATGTGAAAATATCTGCACATTGGAAAAGCGCGCTGTAACGGGTCCGCGTTGATCCCGTTGTTAGGCGCACGGCCGCGAAACTCTCCAATTTTAAGAAGCGGGAATCATTACTACCCTTCATCGAAGCGGTTCCTCTATCGGTTTGGCGCTGCCGATTTACTACGCAGGCGTTTCCGAAATATTCGACCTGTTCGAGGCCCGATGCAACCTGCCTGGCAGATCACGACCCGAAGCCTCCCGACAATAAATACTTATTTGCAGCGGTGCCTTTCGCTGGAGAATCTTCGGGGCGGCACCACACTTGAATTGCTCAGTGCGCCTAACGCTGGGATAACCGGCCCGTTACAGTGCGCTTTGGAAGAGTGAAAATACCGGCACTCTGGAAAAGCGCACTGTAACGGGTCCGAGTTGATCCCTTTGTTAGGCGCACGCCGCTAAACGCTCCAATTATTTTGAGATGTGGGTTCATTTTCTTGAACAACGTGAATCACCTTTCGGGCTTCCACTGCACGCTTACTACGCAACCGTTTCCTAATATTCGGCTTCTACGAAGGCAATGGCAATCATGATGCCACGGTAGTCATTGAAACCACTGACCTCGATAAATACACGGTTGCGGGCTTTTTGTATAACGGCGGTGCCTTTCGCTGGCGACTCTTCGGGGCGGCAATCACTTGAATTGCCCAGTGCGCCTAACGTCGCGCTCAGCTGCCCATTACAGCGCGCTTTGGAAGAGTGAAAATATCTGCACTCTGGAAAAGCGCGCTGTAATGGGTCAGCTGCAGCGCTTGGTTAGACCGCAACTTCCAGGAGTGCTCGTGGATTCTTATGCGCTATCGCTAATAATGTTTTCGCGGGTCCTGACGGAGTTCTGCGACCTTGTTCCCATTCCTGAAGTGTTCGAACGGAGACGCCTAATAATTTCGCAAATTCTGACTGAGATAAACCAACACCTTCGCGGATTTCCGAAATCGGCGGAAATTGGCTGACGCGCCCCGCATTTCCGGCTTTGATCTGCCCGATACCGTCAAGTATTTCCAACCCAATATCTCTTTCGCTTTTTTTACTCGACATCTTCGATTTCCTCACGGATTTTCTTCAACACATGGGCAGGAATATTATCCGTCACGTTTTTCGGATAGAGCGTTAGCAGCCAGATTTCTTCTCGACCTATTCTTAGATAGTAAATTATCCGGAGGCCACCTCGTTTACCGCGACCGGACATTGACCACCTTAGCTTTCGTACACCACCGGAACCCGGAATTACGGAACCCGCGCCAGGATTACTGCTGAGAGCGGCTTGTAGGGCTCGGAACTCGTCGTCGGATAAATAATCGGGCAACAAGCGCGTGAACAGCGGCGTTTCGACGAAAGTGAACACATCTCGAACTATACGTCACTGCCGTATATCTGTCCAGTTCGGTCTAACGTTTTGCTAACCTGCCGATTGCAGGCAGGTTTTTCTAAGCGAAAATGCGAAGCAGCTTAGAAAAAGCTGACTGTAAGCGGTCAGGTTCAGCAATTTGTTAGGCAGATTTTTCGTTCCCTCGTAGCGCTTCTTCGATTTCTTGCTGGCTTTTCGCTCTGGTCTCTGCGATCTCGTTTCTAAGCTTATCCATTTCGCTAGCTCTTTCCCCTTCAAAATCATTGTGATAATGCCTTCCTGGCAATATATGCATTATGTATCCGAGAAGTGTACGTTTTTTCGCTAATACGCGAGCCGCAGAATAGACCCTGATCGTATTCTCGAACTCGTGCTTCAGAAAAAGCCTGATTTCCAACAAACGCGCTCTCAATCGGGTCATATTCAAGCGGTAATTGTCTAGCTCCATATTTTTGGATATGAAGGCGGCCTTCGTCTCACCGTAACCCAAATTCGTAGTACTCATCGAATCATTTAGCTTTCGGTACGCGGTATTTAGACTAAACAGCTCATTAATTAGATCGATATTCGTAGGCTGAGAAATGAACTCGGTAATAAGCGGGATCTCCTGCAGTCGATTTGCCCAAATGAATGCGACTTTTTCGGTAGGATTAGCGTAGTCGGCATACAGCTGTTCGAAATCTTCGATGATGTAAATATTGTCACCGATGACATTAAGATTAGAATTCAGCAACAATTCCAGTTGAACGAGAGCGCTATGTCCCTTTTGTATCCGCGCCGAATACGAGCTCCAGAACTCTCCGATTCGAACGAATAAAAATGCAAAGAATGCCCCCATGAATGCGCCAGTCGCGGCATTGGAATATAGCTCGTCGACCGCGATGAATAGATCCATCGCCAAAATGAACATTCCGCCAGCGACGAAAGCCACGATAGCGACGAACAGCAGTATTGAAGCCACTCTGTGCATAATCTGCCTAACGCTGGGATAACTTGCCGGTTACAGTGCGCTTTGGAGATGTGATAATTCCAGCACATTGGAAAAGCGCACTGTAACCGGTCAAGTTGATCCCTTTGTTAGGTGGCATTTCGCTCCCTAAAGCTTTCTATCTTCACGAAGAATGTATTAGCAGCTTCTTTGGATTCGAAGATCCTCTTCGGAATGATATGTGCCGCAGACACATCCAGAAATAAGTATATGTAATCTGGATCGTTAATCACGTCCGTCACGGCCTCCCAGCTTAGCCGACTTGAATAGTGCTTCGCCTTTTCTTCGATCCCTGCTTCCGAGAACAGAAATGTCTTTTCGCCAAGAATAAACCCGTCTTTGTGTGGTTCCATACGTCGCTGGTAAATACCGATGTAGATTTTCACCAGTATCGCCAACATGAAGACTATCGCTATCGTTGGCCCGAATACCTCGATCATTGTTCTGTCCGTTGTTCGTATTTCTCGGAACAGGTAACCGAAAAATACGCCCAGCATTACCCAGATAATGAAAACAACGAGCCTGCCTGCATATTTGTACTTCGGCACCGGATTACTTCCACGATTTGTGATTCGCGTACAAAATACCTTGTAATCGTTTGGTTCCAACGCGAAGGTTAATTCCACTCCAGCCACTGATCTTACCCACGCATCGTAGACACGTTAGATTGATGAAACTGTAATTCGTAACCAGCAGGCGCCGTGTAACCCAGTGATGAATGCCGTCGCTGCCGGTTGTAGAAGATTTCGAGGTATTCGAACAAGCCCGCACGCAGTGCGTCGACCGTTCGATAATTCTCCGGATAGATGAGTTCGACCTTGAGTCGAGCGAAGAATGATTCCATCACCGCATTATCCCAACAGTTACCTTTTCGGCTCATACTCGGCACGAAACACAAGTCCCGCAGCCACTGTTGATACTCGTTTCCCCGGTACTGTACACCTCGATCCGAGTGGAGCAACAGCCCGTCAGAGAACTCACGACGTTGCAGTGCCATCTCCAACGCGCCGAGAATCAATGATTCCCGCATGTGCGTCTCGAGCGACCACCCAACAACCTTGCGGGAATATAAATCTAACACCACCGCTAAGTAAGCCCACGTACGGCCCACTTTAATATACGTGATGTCCGTCACCCACTTCCGGTTCGGTGCGTCACTCGAGAAGTTACGACCCAGGACGTTCTCTTTAACCTGTGTCATCGATTCAACCCGACGCTGGTACCGGAAGCCCTTGCCATTCAGCGCCTTCAGGCCACGCTCACGCATGATTTCAGCGATGTAATTTTCGCTACAGGCGATGCCTTCCTCGTTTAACTCCTCAGTTAAGCGGCGCGCACCGTAACGACGTTTGAAGGCGTAATACAACACTTCCAACCGTTCTCCAATCGATTCCCGGCGCTTCGCCTGTTCACTCGGCTCTCGAGTCCGCCACGCGTAATAACCAAGCCTGGAAAGCCCCAGAACGCGGCACATCAATTTAATCGGGTAATCGCCCCGGCACGACTCAATAAACGCGTACTTTACTTGTCGTCTTTCGCAAAGTACGCCGTCGCTTTTTTTAAGAAATCACGCTCCATCTCTAATTCGGCGATCCGCTTCTTCAGCTGGCGGACTTCGGCCGATTCTGCCTTCGCGTGATTCGTCCCGTCTGAGACGGTGAACTGGCCCTTTGACAGCTTGTTGAACTGCGTTCGCCAGTTGTAGATCTGGCCGGGCTGGATTCCCAGCTCTCGGGCCACATCCGTCGCTGTACGGCCCGGCTCGTCAGCAAGCCGAACGGCTTCTCGCCGGAACGCCTCGGGGTAGGAATTCGTCTTCTTTCGCTTCGACATGGGACACCTCCACGTGCATCTTAATTCGATGCATTAGGGTGTCTACTTTTCGTGGGGCACTTGGCAACCTAACGTTGGGATAACGTGCCCATTACAGTACGCTTTGGAGATGTGAAAATATCTGCACATCGGAAAAGCGTACTGTAATGGGTCAGGTTCATCCCTTGGTTAGGCGGAAACTGGCTCACCGCTCACTCACTGTAATGCGCACCTTTGAACCCCAAAAATAATTTACGTAATTCAATTATTGCCCACCATGCAGCAGCAGCGGCAGAGAACAAATGAAGAAAAACCGTGAAGTAATAGAGTCTTGGAGAATCGCCGAAAGCGACCGTTCCTTGAGAGCTTACGAATGATCCAACCACGCTCGTATGCAGGCCTTGATTCGCTTCAGAGAAGCCGTACAACGAAAGTGTGCCCAAGAAAGCCACTCCGCAGAATCCGATAATTCTGCGGCGCCAGAGCCTGGAAAACAGAGAGTTGAAAATTAATCGAAATAATTGTGGCACCGTCCAGCCACCGCGGCTTTGTTCGTATGCGAGGTAGCAAACCAGTGCAAAAGATAGCGCCGCAATCGTGGCCGGGAGTTGATTCCGCCCTCCGACCGCGGACAGATATATGGCGTAGACGCCACCAGCCAGAAAACCGTAACCCAGGACCGCGTATCCCGCTGGAGGCAGAAGTCCGCCGCCAGATTTCGATTTTCGACCCGTAATTAAACGATAAGCCATAAACTCTGCTATAGCTCCGAAAGCAAATATCGCAAAGAGAAATAAGGTTTCGGGCGAAATATATTCGTGCTTTTCGAAAGCCGTACCGGTCAATACAAGTATCAGAGGCCCCAATGTGAATGGGCTCGCAAGTACCCCGAGGATCACCCCGAGCCCAATGTGAGCGGGATGACGAGTGCCGGATTCGTCCTTCATCGGCTTTCTATTCCTTCCGCCTAACGTTGTGCTCAGCTGCTCGTTACAGCGCGCTTTGGAAGAGTGAAAATATCTGCACTCTGGAAAAGCGCGCTGTAACGAGTCAGCTGCAGCACTTTGTTAGGCGGCATCACCTATCTGGCTCCCTAGTTCCCGAGAACCGCTTTGCGATTGTGAGAATTTTCTCGTAACCGTACTTTTGCGCTTCAGTTTCGCAAAGATCTTCTGGAGATTGTGCGCCGGGATATATCTTCGGAAACGCGGCAATCTCGTCGTTCGCATTGACGAGATCCTCGATTCTTCGGAGCTCATTGTTTAGAAGCGCACTGGTCTCCGCAGTGCGTATCTCGCTAACGATCTCCAGAATCTTCACCCTTGCCCTTCTCCAAGTGTAGTTGGTCATGTCCGCCTAACGTTGCGCTCAGCTGCCCATTACAGCGCGCTTTGGAAGAGTGAAAATATCTGCACTCTGGAAAAGCGCGCTGTAATGGGTCAGCTGCAGCGCTTGGTTAGGTGAATCCTGTGTTCTATATATCTTTAAGTGTTTCCTTAAAACGATCACGAAGTGCTCCTGCGGATTCTCTCGCCTTAATCAAACGTTCTTTTTCAGGGTGGGATTCTTCTGATTCAATTAAAGAAGTTAACTCGTATATATGTTCCTCAAGTTTTGATATATGCGCTTTTGATGAATTTCGGTACTCCTCTAATGCTTGCAGAGATTCCGCCCTTAGTATTTGGGACGTCGTATCGTCGCGCGTGTACGTTATCCCGATCAGTAACTGACCTATAACTAACGTAAATACCGCGCCAACTAGCAGTGCCATAAGCGGATAAACCTTAATCGCGATTTCCCGAAATTGGACAGGAATAAAATCGAAATTACTTGGATCTAATTCGAGTATTCGAGGCACGAATCCCAATGAGCCGAACACAATAATCAATACAGCGATCCCGCCGACTGCGTATACATAGTTAAGTGGGTGTGAGTTCCTAATATTCTTATTTCGCGCCCTACTTAGCTCGGTGACGACCGAATCGTAGGCAGAGAAACATCTGGGGCAATGAGTGGTTGCCTCCAGGTCCGAACCGGACCGGATATAGTCGCAATGTCCGCACTGCTGATTTGCACCCATAACTACAACTCAATTCACCTAACGTTGCGCTCAGCTGCCCATTACAGCGCGCTTTGGAGGTGTGAAAATATCTGCACACCGGAAAAGCGCGCTGTAATGGGTCAGCTGCAGCGCCTGGTTAGGTGGATGTTTTTTCTTCATGATTTGCTGAGGATAGACCAACCTGGGAAATTCGACATCTCAACCGCTTCGGATCAACGGACTAATATCGCTACGGGCCTGTTGCTTTCAGCTTTGTCCCTCAGCGCGACGCCTTTCCTTCTACGGCCACGACTTTCCACCAAACGGGCTACCGATTTCATCGCGGTCGTGTAACAGCAGTTCTTTGCACGGCTGCAATACCAAGACATCGCTGTCGCTGACGATCATGCCCAACTGTCGGAATGACTGCGATAGATCGACATCGACACACCCAAACAATTACAGAAACCTGTACCGAAGCAAATAATTTCTTCTTCGACACGGTTTCGATGACTCAGGACGTACCGTATAAATCCACCTAACGTCGCGCTAAGCCGCCCATTACAGCGCGCTTTGCAGATGTGAAAATGCGAAGCCGCAGCTGAAAAGCGCGCTGTAATGGGTCGGACTTCAGCGCTTTGTTAGGTGCGACCGGCACTATTGTTCCATTTTCCACGCTAGAAACTCCTCTGCCGAGTCACCTTCAAGCTCCAAGATTGCCTCTGCGATTTTCGAATGTCCCGCCTGGATAGGGATTGCTGCTGCACAAGCTAGAGCCATAGCTTCGTCAATTTGGTTTGAACTCAGGATTGAAATTAATACAGGTAACGAACGAACGGCCTTGAAGTATGCGAGTTCCAGATTTGAGGGTATTTCGGGCCCTCTGCGGTTTAGGCGGGCTAGTTCGATTGAAACCGGCAGAAGTACGAATTGGTAATTTATCCGTTTTGGGTTGGTTCTAGCGACCGCTACGATGTGTGGCACACTTGCGTAAGCTGCGGTGTATGTGTCGCCTTGATGGCAAAGCGCACTCCACAAGCTGAAATAAGGCTCGGCCTCGTAGTTACCGGCGTCTGGGTAGTCTGATAGTTGCTGTAGAAGCGAGGGAATATCAATTGCCTCTCCATACGCATGGCGAAGTTTCTTCCAGTCTGGGCTTTCGAGATCGATCACGCTTCTAATGCACCTAACGTTGGGATAACCGGCCCGTTACAGTGCGCTTTGGAGATGTGAAAATACCGGCACATCGTAGAAGCGCGCTGTAATGGGTCCGTGTTGATCCCGTTGTTAGGCGCACGGCCGCGAAACTCTCCAATTTCAAGCAGTGGGGATCATTACTACCCATCATCGAAGCGGTACCTCTTTCTGGCTGGCGCTGCCGATTTACTACGCAGGCGCTTACCAAATCTTCGGCCTGTTCGAAGCCCGATGCAACCTGCGTGGCAGTTCACGACCCGAAGCCTTCTAACAATAAATACTTATTTACGGCGGTGCCTTTCGTTGGAGAATCTTCGGTGCGGCACCACACTTGAATTGCTCAGTGTGCCTAACGTTGGGATAACCGGCCCATTACAGCGCGCTTCGGAGATGTGAAAATACCGGCACATCGTAGAAGCGCGCTGTAATGGGTCCGCGTTGATCCCGTTGTTAGGCGCACGGCCGCGAAACTCTCCAATTTCAAGCAGTGGGGATCATTACTACCCATCATCGAAGCGGTACCTCTCTCGGACTGGCGCTGCCGATTTGCTACGCAGGCATTTTCCAAATCTTCGGCCCGTTCGATGCCCGTTGCAACCTGCGTGGTAGATCGCGACCCGAAGCCTCCCGACAATAAATACTTATTTGCTGCGGTGCCTTTCGCTGGAGAATGTTCGGGGCGGCACCACACTTGAATTGCTAAGTGCGCCTAACGTTGGGATAACCTGCAGATTACAGAATGCTTTTCTGAAGCGATAATGGACATGTTGTGTAAGAAAAGCATTCTGTAAGCTGTCAGGTTGATCCCTTTGTTAGGCATATTTTTCTCCTTGATTTAGGAACGCCGCTACTGCATTAGAAAATGCTTGTAATTCCTTTTTAGTTAGATCCGGTTTCTCTCCGCGATGTATTACACCATTTCGGACCTCGAAAAGTTTCAAAATAAGCTTCTTCTCTTTTTCAATTTTCACCCAGCCGGGATTCGTAAACCCAAGTTGTCGCCACTTGCCTATTATCCGACTTATCGGAACGTTATCCACGAGGGCCGCATAACGTTCATTAGGTGGAGAGCTTAAGAACACTCGCGTCAATTTCCTAACCATCGTTTCAACGGACATGGCGAGCCCGAGGACGAACCCTCGAGAATCATCCAAATGATATCGCTCATGAGCTTCAGCAAATGTAATACGCCAAATCGGAATGTTAGCTTGATTCAAAAGCTTAACGCCGGCTCTTTTCCAGTGCCGCCTCAGAACGACGTTTTCTCTAACGACCATGAATTGGAGTGTAGGCGAATAAAATATTCGGCCTGTAACGTTAGCAACCAAGTAGGAGCGCGATAGCGCTTCGTTACGCGTTTCGCTCTGCCTGACGAATGTCGGATCCTGCAAGACCCATCTCAGCACACCGATCCAATAGTCGAACGCTGAGTCCAGCACCTCTTCGTGACGCGAACAGAACCGGTCTAACGAATTACGCTGATGTTGAGTAAATTTCGAATGATCAACACGCCCCAAGGCGTCTGCTCGAACTGACCTAGTTTGCGATGTTTTCGCAGAAATCCGGATATTGTGTATTTCGAACTGTAGCGGACGACGCCTAGGTTCGTTTACCCAAGAGGAGCATGTTATTCGAGCATCATGCGTGTCCCAATCTTGGACCTTAGGCCTATTAGGAAGCTTGATACTTACTTCTAAACCGTGGTGCCTAAATTGATGGGTAGCACCCGCCAGCCCCGGCGCAATGGGAAAGCCGAACGTTTCGTATTCTTTGTAAACACCTACCGATATTCTTTGGGATTTCATATATGCCTAACGTTGGGATAACCGGCCCGTTACAGTGCGCTTTGGAAATGTGAAAATCTCAGCACATTGGAAAAGCGCACTGTAACGGGTCCGAGTTGATCCCGTTGTTAGGCGCACGGCCGCGAAACTCTCCAATTTTAAGAAGCGGGAATCATTACTACCCTTCATCGAAGCGGCACCTCTCTCTGGCACGCGCTGCCGATTTACCACGCAGGCGTTTCTCAAATCTTCGGCCTGTTCGATGCCCGATGCAACCTGGTTGCCAGATTGCTTACCGACGCCACGAAACCGAAACAAATACTTAGTTGCCGCAGCGCCTTTCGCTGGAGAATCTTCGGGGCGGCACCACACTTGAATTGCTCAGTGCGCCTAACGTTGCGCTCAGCTGCCCATTACAGCGCGCTTTGGAGGTGTGAAAATATCTGCACACCGGAAAAGCGCGCTGTAATGGGTCAGCTGCAGCGCTTGGTTAGGTGGATATTTTTTCTTCATGATTAGCTGAGGATAGACCAACCTGGGAAATTCGACATCTCAACCGCTTCGGATCAACGGACTAATATCGCTACGGGCCTGTTGCTTTCAGCTTTGTCCCTCAGCGCTACGCCTTTCCTTCTACGGCCACGACTTTCCACCAAACGGGCTACCGATTTCATCGCGGTCGTGTAACAGCAGTTCTTCGCACGGCTGCAATACCAAGACATCGCTGTCGCTGACGATCATGCCCAACTGTCGGAATGACTGCGATAGATCGACATCGACACACCCGAACAATTACAGAAACCTGTACCGAAGCAAATAATTTCTTCTTCAACACAGTTTCGACGACTCAGGACGTACCGTATAAATCCACCTAACGTTGGGATAACCGGCCCATTACAGCGCGCTTCGGAGATGTGAGAATACCGGCACATCGTAGAAGCGCGCTGTAATGGGTCCGCGTTGATCCCGTTGTTAGGCGCACGGCCGCGTAACTCTCCAATTTCAAGCAGTGGGGATCATTGCTACCCATCATCGAAGCGGTACATCTCGCGGTCTGCCGCTGCCGATTTACTACGCCAGCGTTCCCCAAATCTTCGGCCTGTTCGAAGCCGGATGCAACCTGCGTGGCAGATCACAACCCGAAGCCTCCCGACAATAAATACTTATTTGCGGCGGTGCCTTTCGCTGGAGAATCTTCGGGGCGGCACCACACTTGAATTGCTCAGTGCGCCTAACGTTGGGATAACCGGCCCATTACAGCGCGCTTCGGAGATGTGAAAATATCTGCACATCGGAGAAGCGCGCTGTAATGGGTCCGCGTTGATCCCTTGGTTAGGTGGCGGGCTGAAAAGAAACTCATCTGATAAAGCATAGCAAACCAGAACGACCGTTCCAGCTGACTCTTTAAGCGCAACGAAGGGACCATTAATCTGCGCTTACCTGCGGCACCCGGCGCGGCGTTCCCAACGAGGCTCTTCGGGCCGCGACGAACCTATGAGCCCAGCAACGTCTTACGGGCGCAGACCGAAGCCGCCAAAAATACCTTTTAAACATGCGACCTTGAATTTGACTTCCGGACGGAGCGCTTAACCTGACCGATATCTCGAACCGATGCCTTTCGACTCCAACCTGGCCTTACTCAACGCGGCGAATCTGCACCCGCAACCTAACGTTGGGATAACCGGCCCGTTACAGTGCGCTTTGGAAATGTGAAAATTCCAGCACATTGGAAAAGCGCACTGTAACGGGTCCGCGTTGATCCCGTTGTTAGGCGCACGGCCTCGGACCTCTCCAATTCCAAGCTGTGGGAATAATTGCCATTCATCATCGAAGCGTCACCTCTCTCAGACTGGCGCTGCCTATTTGCTACGCAGGCGTTTACCAAATCCTCGGCCTGTTCGAAGCCCGATGCAACCTGGTTACCGGATTGGTTACCGAAGCCACGAAACCGAAACGAATACTAAATTGCGGCGGTGCCTTTCGCTGGAGAATCTTCGGTGCGGCACCACACTTGAATCGCTCAGTGCGCCTAACGTTGGGATAACCGGCCCGTTACAGTGCGCTTTGGAAATGTGAAAATCTCAACACATTGGAAAAGCGCACTGTAACGGGTCCGAGTTGATCCCGTTGTTAGGCGCACGGCCGCGAAACTCTCCAATTCTAAGCAATGGGAGTAATTACTACCCTTCATCGAAGCGGTACCTCTATCGGTTTGGCGCTGCCGATTTATTACGCAGGCGTTTACCAAATCTTCGGCCTGTTCGAAGCCCAATGCAACCTGGTTCGCTGAACGCGACCCGAAAACTCCGACCGGATATAAATGGTCATTTGTTACGGTGCCTTTCGCTGGTGAATTCTCGGTACGGCACCGCACTTGAATTGCTCAGTGCGCCTAACGTCGCGCTCAGCTGCCCATTACAGCGCGCTTTGGAAGAGTGAAAATATCTGCACTCTGGAAAAGCGCGCTGTAATGGGTCAGCTGCAGCGCTTGGTTAGATTGCGGTTTCGTACTCATCAAATAGATCCCACGATTCGTTTATGTAATCCATTAAACGGTCCGCTTCGAGTTCTTCGAGGTGCCCCATATGCACGTGAGCGAACACATAGGACGAAACAAAGTGGAATTTGTACCGGCCGCGTGCTTCCTCGTCGACACTCGCTTCCCATTCTACCGAAGCTATTGCAGCATCGACCATCGTTTCGATCTCTACGGGATCGTCGAATTGTCTTTCCTTCGCCGCTAGCCTTGGGGCGATCTGATGGATATCCAAATTTGATACCTCGCCTCTAGCGACCATTCTCGCGGCGCGCTTATACGCACCCTGAATTTCACGAAGCCACTGCCTGTTTCTTTTCGGGACGCCCATTGGCTTGATGCAATCTAACGTCGCGCTCAGCTGCCCATTACAGCGCGCTTTGGAAGAGTGAAAATATCTGCACTCTGGAAAAGCGCGCTGTAATGGGTCAGCTGCAGCGCCTGGTTAGGTGGATGTTTTTTCTTCACGATTAGCTGAGCATAGACCAACCCGGGAATTTCGACATTTCAATCGCTTCGGATCAACGGACTAATATCGCTACGGGCCTGTCGCTTTCAGCTTTGTCCCTCAGCGCTACGCCTTTCCTTCTACGGCCACGACTTTCCGCCAAACGGGCGTCCGATTTCATCGGAGTCGTGTAACAGCAGTTCGTTGCACGGCTGCAATACCAAGACATCGCTGTCGCTGACGATCATGCCCAACTGTCGGAATGACTGCGATAGATCGACATCGACACACCCGAACAATTACAGAAACCTGTACCGAAGCAAATAATTTCTTCTTCGACACGGTTTCGACGACTCAGGACGTACCGTATAAATCCACCTAACGTTGGGATAACCTGCTCGTTACAGAATGCTTTTTAGAAGCGATAATGAATATGTAGCGTATAAAAAGCATTCTGTAACGAGTCAGGTTGATCCCTTTGTTAGGCATATCATTCGCCAAGCAGCCCCCATGATTGAAATTCGTTCCTTATCGCGGATACGTATTTAAGGCAGTTATTCTTATCGGAAAGCACCGACTCATGTGCCAATTCGTTTCTTGCCTCCTTACCTTCGAAAACTATCTCGTAGTTTCTCCACGGTATGTTAGCTCTGGAGGCCTCCATTTTGGCACCCAACAGCTTTTTTCCCTGGCAGCTAAATATCTCTTCTTCGATAAATTGCGACAGCGCTTCGTCTAATGATGCATACGCCAGCATCATTAGGAGGTTATATGACTCTGCCGGAGATCCACGTTCTTCGATGATTGTTCCGCCGGTGATGTACTTTAGTGGACCGAAACGTTTCTGCAGCAGCTCAATCGCGTTCCACTGAAGAGCGAGTCGTTCTAAACTTGATTCGTCGCGGATCACATTTCTCTCGATATGCTGATCTTACCCACGCATCGTAGACACGTTAGATTGATGAAACTGTAATTCGTAACCAGCAGGCGCCGTGTAACCCAGTGATGAATGCCGTCGCTGCCGGTTGTAGAAGATTTCGAGGTATTCGAACAAGCCCGCACGCAGTGCGTCGACCGTTCGATAATTCTCCGGATAGATGAGTTCGACCTTGAGTCGAGCGAAGAATGATTCCATCACCGCATTATCCCAACAGTTACCTTTTCGGCTCATACTCGGCACGAAACACAAGTCCCGCAGCCACTGTTGATACTCGTTTCCCCGGTACTGTACACCTCGATCCGAGTGGAGCAACAGCCCGTCAGAGAACTCACGACGTTGCAGTGCCATCTCCAACGCGCCGAGAATCAATGATTCCCGCATGTGCGTCTCGAGCGACCACCCAACAACCTTGCGGGAATATAAATCTAACACCACCGCTAAGTAAGCCCACGTACGGCCCACTTTAATATACGTGATGTCCGTCACCCACTTCCGGTTCGGTGCGTCACTCGAGAAGTTACGACCCAGGACGTTCTCTTTAACCTGTGTCATCGATTCAACCCGACGCTGGTACCGGAAGCCCTTGCCATTCAGCGCCTTCAGGCCACGCTCACGCATGATTTCAGCGATGTAATTTTCGCTACAGGCGATGCCTTCCTCGTTTAACTCCTCAGTTAAGCGGCGCGCACCGTAACGACGTTTGAAGGCGTAATACAACACTTCCAACCGTTCTCCAATCGATTCCCGGCGCTTCGCCTGTTCACTCGGCTCTCGAGTCCGCCACGCGTAATAACCAGGCCTGGAAAGCCCCAGAACGCGGCACATCAATTTAATCGGGTAATCGCCCCGGCACGACTCAATAAACGCGTACTTTACTTGTCGTCTTTCGCAAAGTACGCCGTCGCTTTTTTTAAGAAATCACGCTCCATCTCTAATTCGGCGATCCGCTTCTTCAGCTGGCGGACTTCGGCCGATTCTGCCTTCGCGTGATTCGTCCCGTCTGAGACGGTGAACTGGCCCTTTGACAGCTTGTTGAACTGCGTTCGCCAGTTGTAGATCTGGCCGGGCTGGATTCCCAGCTCTCGGGCCACATCCGTCGCTGTACGGCCCGGCTCGTCAGCAAGCCGAACGGCTTCTCGCCGGAACGCCTCGGGGTAGGAATTCGTCTTCTTTCGCTTCGACATGGGACACCTCCACGTGCATCTTAATTCGATGCATTAGGGTGTCTACTTTTCGTGGGGCACTTGGATGCCTAACGTTGGGATAACCGGCCCGTTACAGTGCGCTTTGGAAATGTGAAAATTCCAGCACATTGGAAAAGCGCACTGTAACGGGTCCGAGTTGATCCCGTTGTTAGGCGCACGGCCTCGAAACTCTCCAATTTCAAGCCGTGGAAATCATTACTTACCATCATCGAAGCGGTACCCTTCCCGGCTGGCGCTGCCGATTTACTACGCAGGCGTTTCTCAAATCTTCGGCCTGTTCGAAGCCCGATGCAACCTGCCTTGCAGTTCACGACCCGAAGACTTTTAACAATAATTACTTGTTTACGGCGGTACCTTTCGCTGGAGAATCTTCGGTGCGGCAACACACTTGAATTGCTCAGTGCGCCTAACGTCGTGCTCAGCTGCTCGTTACAGCGCGCTTTGGAAGAGTGAAAATATCTGCACTCTGGAAAAGCGCGCTGTAACGAGTCAGCTGCAGCACTTGGTTAGATTGCGGTTTCGTACTCATCGAATAGATCCCACGATTCGTTTATGTAATCCATTAAACGGTCCGCTTCGAGTTCGTCGAGGTGCCTCAAGTGCACGTGAGCGAACACATAGCATGAAACAAAGTGGAATTTGTACCGACCGCGTGCTTCCTCGTCGACACTCGCCTCCCATTCTACCGAAGCTATTGCAGCATCGACCATCGTTTCGATCTCTCCGGGATCGTCGAATTGTCTTTCCTTCGCCGCTAGCTTTGGGGCGATCTGATGGATATCCAAATTTGATATCTCGCCTCTAGCGACCATTTTCGCGGCGCGCTTGTACGCGCTTTGAATTTCACGAAGCCACTGCCTATTTCTTTTCGGGACGCCCATCGGCTTAGTGCAATCTAACGTTGCGCTCAGCTGCCCATTACAGCGCGCTTTGGAGGTGTGAAAATATCTGCACGCCGGAAAAGCGCGCTGTAATGGGTCAGCTGCAGCGCCTGGTTAGGTGGATGTTTTTTCTTCATCATTAGCTGAGCATAGACCAACCGGGGCGATTCGACACTTCAGACGTTTCGGTTCAACGGAGTAATATCGCTACGGGCTTTTCACCGCCGGCTTGGCAATGCAGCGCTACGCTTTCCCTTCTACAGCCACGACTTTCCGCCGAACTGGCAATTGATATCATCGGTGTCGTTTAACAGCAGTACTTGGCACGGCCGCAATACCAAGACATCGCTGTCGCTAACGATCATGCCCAACGATCCGATTGGCGACGGTAGATCGACATCGACACACCTGAATATTCACGGAAGCGCGAACCGAAGCCACTATATTCTTCTTCGACACGATTTCGACGACTCAGGCGATTCCGGATAAATCCACCTAACGTTTTGCTCAGCTGCCCGTTGCAGCGCGCTTTGGAGGAGTGAAAATATCTGCACTCCGGAAAAGCGCGCTGTAACGGGTCAGCTGCAGCAACTTGTTGGGCAGAGGGCACACAGACTTTACCAATGCTTTCTCCGACGGTTCCATTAAAACCTGGCGTTCAATTGCTTCGCCGACCGATGCATTCCAGCACGGCCTGAACAATCGTCGACGTTCGTGATGCCTAAAGCTTAGTACTGAATTCCTCAGCTTCCCAGAAACCAGCTCACCAATACAATCTGCGCCGCTGCATGAGTCTTTAACTTATTCGTCTGGCGAAGACTTCAATGCCCGCCGTCTGCCTAACGTCGTGCTCAGCTGCTCGTTACAGTGCGCTTTGGAAGAGTGAAAATATCTGCACTCTGGAAAAGCGCGCTGTAACGAGTCAGCTGCAGCACTTTGTTATGTATATCTTTCGCCTTTACTAGCTGGGACAGTGTTTTCGCCCGTTACATTGCTGCGGGCTTCCATACCCGTGCAAAAAACTCCTCTCCTGCTTTTGTATTTCCTAGACGTTTATCCACGTCTAACTTTTGTTTTTCGAGCGAGTGCCAAAGATGATTATTTATTGCGACTTCACCGGATTTAGCAACTCCGGCAAGGCGCGAAGCCCATACAATCGGGGCGCCTACCGCAACAAGATGCCCATCGACTAAATCAAAAGTAATATTTCCCTTATCGGCGCCAATCGCCATCCCCGGCATTTCATGCGGGAGCTTCGAAACAGTGCGATTCCACTTTTCGAAATGTGAGTTACAAAACGCAAGAAACTCCTTACAAAATTCTGTAAAGTTTCCGGCCGCGCTTTCATTCTCCGCTTTATTCGTGGCTTCGTTGAAATACGCGATAAGCCCGTCGCCTGTGAATTTATCGAATATCCCGCCATATGAACTTATTAATTTTCGCCCGGTGGAGAGAAGCTCCCCCATTCTTTCGGCGAAATCCTGAGACGAGACTGCGTAAGTCATTAAGTCTTGTGATCGTCGTATGTCTGCAACAACAACAATGGTTTCTTGCACATGGAGGCTCGCTGTAAATTCCTTTACGTTGTTGTGACGAATGAAAACACGGACGTCAGGAATATGCGCCGACCATTTTTGCACATCGTCGGTGTAACCGAAGCCCAAATTGGAAAGAGTAATAGGTGGATGCACATCCAAATTAACCGCGTCAATCAGCTGCTCGTTCAATATCATCGATAAAATCGAAAGCTTCATTTCAAAAGACGTCCGATTTTCTATGATTTCAATATTCCCTGTTTCCGCCCACTTCGCGATGTCGTCGACAATGGTTAGAAAGTATTGGCGGTTTGAATCGATTTGGCCTGCGATGTGTCTACTGTTCCATATTTCAGGATAAATGTCGGTAATCTCCTCGAGCTTATCGACAAACAATTTCCCAGAGGTCATAGCTTGTTCGTCGTATAGGTTTCCGGAAGAAAACGAATAGTAAGCCCAATATTTTTCGAATGCTTGAACCGCAATAAGGAGCTCCAAGCATTTGTCACGGATCTGACTGTCTAATGCCATCGTGTTTCGCTATGGTTGATATACATAACGTCGCGCTAAGCCGCCCATTACAGCGCGCTTTGCAGATGTGAAAATGCGAAGCCGCAGCTGAAAAGCGCGCTGTAATGGGTCGGACTTCAGCGCTTTGTTAGGTGCGACCGGCACTATTGTTCCATTTTCCACGCTAGAAACTCCTCTGCCGAGTCACCTTCAAGCTCCAAGATTGCCTCTGCGATTTTCGAATGTCCCGCCTGGATAGGGATTGCTGCTGCACAAGCTAGAGCCATAGCTTCGTCAATTTGGTTTGAACTCAGGATTGAAATTAATACAGGTAACGAACGAACGGCCTTGAAGTATGCGAGTTCCAGATTTGAGGGTATTTCGGGCCCTCTGCGGTTTAGGCGGGCTAGTTCGATTGAAACCGGCAGAAGTACGAATTGGTAATTTATCCGTTTTGGGTTGGTTCTAGCGACCGCTACGATGTGTGGCACACTTGCGTAAGCTGCGGTGTATGTGTCGCCTTGATGGCAAAGCGCACTCCACAAGCTGAAATAAGGCTCGGCCTCGTAGTTACCGGCGTCTGGGTAGTCTGATAGTTGCTGTAGAAGCGAGGGAATATCAATTGCCTCTCCATACGCATGGCGAAGTTTCTTCCAGTCTGGGCTTTCGAGATCGATCACGCTTCTAATGCACCTAACGTTGCGCTCAGCTGCCCATTACAGCGCGCTTTGGAAGAGTGAAAATATCTGCACTCTGGAAAAGCGCGCTGTAATGGGTCAGCTGCAGCGCCTGGTTAGGCGGATGCTTGCTCGTACAGATATTCGGGAGCGAAATCCGCACCGTTTGGCCACACAATTGTGTTCAGCTCGGGATCCACTCGAAATGATTTAAAAACGGACAATTCCTTTAACGGCTCGAAAACCTCGCCCCACAGTTCGGGCCCTAAATCGATATTCCCTTCGACACCGTCGTCGAAAGATATATGGATCTCGTAACCTTTCAGGTGCCGAGCACTTTTTAGTTTCGGATTCATCGTTTATTCCAGCGGCTCAATTTTCTTCAAGGGCTTCCTCAGCTCGGCCAGCTTCCAGTCTTCGCTCAATTCATCTCGGTGCAGTTCCAGCCACTCAAGCACCAAATTCTTCGCACGCGTCGGGAAGCTACCGGACATGATCGAACCCGTATCGATTTCTACCCGTATTTCATTCTCGCCGTACCGGGCGTGGAAATGCGGAGGCGCATGATCATTGTAGTACATGGCAATGATGATCCCGAGGAATCGGCTTATCTCTGGCATTTGAAAATACTCAATCCGCCTAACGTTGCGCTCAGCCGCCCATTACAGCGCGCTTTGGAAGAGTGAAAATATCTGCACTCTGGAAAAGCGCGCTGTAATGGGTCGGCTGCAGCGCTTGGTTAGGCGGCGCTCGGTAATGAATTCTGGATTTCTGCTGCATGAAGTTTTATTTGAAATAAGACAACGTTAATACAGGTTGGCCACCGCTTTCGATTCTTCGCCAATTAACGAAAGCTGTACAATCAACTAGGGCTGAGAATTGTTCCGGGCATCGCCGTTCTAAGCTTTTGGCGTTTGTAATTTCAATAGTAATTAACGTTCCAGGCTCACAATAGACGGTCGTCATCCCGTCCTCTGGAACGTCCAGTGATGTCATACAATCGATCCATGCATCCATGTTTCGTCCGTAGAATTCCGGAAACCCGAAGGCTTTAGCGAAAACATCGTGAAAGGAATCCCAATCAATGATCGTTGACCCGTCTATATTGACTAGGGAATCGAGCACTTTTAAAAGCCGCCTAACGTTGGGATAACCGGCCCGTTACAGTGCGCTTTGGAAGAGTGAAAATTTCTGCACTCTGGAAAAGCGCACTGTAACGGGTCCGTGTTGATCCCGTTGTTAGGCGCACGGCCGCGAAACTCTCCAATTGTAAGCAGTGGAGATCATTGCTACCCATCATCGAAGCGGTACCTCTATTGGTCTGGCGCTGCCGATTTACTACGCAGGCATTTCCCAAATCTTCGGCCTGTTCGATGCCCGATGCAACCTGGCTAGCAAATTACGACCCGAGGCCTCCTAGCAATAGATACTCATTTGCGGCGGCGCCTTTCGCTGAGGAATCTTCGGAGCGGCGCCACACTTGAATTGCTCAGTGCGCCTAACGTTGGGATAACCGGCCCGTTACAGTGCGCTTTGGAAATGTGAAAATTCCAGCACATTGGAAAAGCGCACTGTAACGGGTCCGAGTTGATCCCGTTGTTAGGCGCACGGCCGCGAAACTCTCCAATTCTAAGCAGTGGGAATAATTACTACCCTTCATCGAAGCGGTACCTCGCTCAGATTGGCGTTGCCGATTTACTACGCGGGCGTTCCCCAAATCTTCGGCCTGCTCGAAGCCCGATGCAACCTGCCTGGCGAATCACGACCCGAAGCCTCCCGACAATACGTACTTATTTGCGGCGGTGCCTTTCGCTGGAGAATTTTCGGGGCGGCGCCACTCTTGAACTGCTCAGTGCGCCTAACGTCGTGCTCAGCTGCCCGTTACAGCGCGCTTTGGAAATGTGAAAATCGTGGCACATTGGAGAAGCGCGCTGTAACGGGTCAGCTGCAGCACTTTGTTAGGCGGATCTTCGTTTTGCGCCAATCAAAAATAGCGCAGGGACCAACAGCGCCACTGACACCGGTATCGGGACAGTAGCTACATTGAATTCAATTGTGTAATCCAAATGCAGGGCATCAGGATCGAAAGCAGGCGGATGGTTGGCCGGATCAGATAATCGAAAATTGTTATACAGAATGTACTCTCCAGGCCCAATAACTAGCCCATCTAAGGATGTCGGAAGGCTTGTATTCGGTATTCCGTGTCCGGGGTCGGAATTAGAAATATGGTAAGCGATCCTTGCTTCTTCAAATGGGTCTAAGGGATCCTTAATCAGTTCCCACACCCACGCGACTTTTTCGCTAAAGCTGTTTCCGATTATCGTTTCGCTGAGAGATATTTGAAGGCTCTCGTTAGCACCGACAATAAATTGAACCGCATCGGACGGGTCCGAGCTATCGAATCGCCACGGAGTTGTGCCCACGACATCGTTCAAACCGGAGTCGAAATTAACAACGGTGAATATCGGGAAGGGCTGCGCGAATTGTTCCCACCCAGGCAGATCCCCATCCACAGCTTCGTCATAGGCGACAGCAGCGGCGCTAGAAGTGTTGAATACGCCGAGTATCAAGACAATTAAATACAGATACCGCATTTGCGACTTCTCGTAAGAATAGCTTTGGTTATAAGGCGTATTTGACTCTTATCCGAAAGCCTCAATCCGCCTAACGTTGGGATAACCGGCCCGTTACAGCGCGCTTTGGAAATGTGAAAATTCCAGCACATTGGAAAAGCGCGCTGTAACGGGTCCGAGTTGATCCCGTTGTTAGGCGCACGGCCGCGAAACTCTCCAATTTCAAGTAGTGGGAATCATTACTACCCATCATCGAAGCGGTACCTCTCTCGGACTGGCGCTGCCGATTTACTACTCAGGCGTTTCATGAATATTCGGCCTGTTCGAAGCCGGATGCAACCTGCCTGGCAGATCACGACCCGAAGCCTTCTAACAATAAATACTTATTTGCGGCGGCGCCTTTCGCTGGAGACTTTTCGGTGCGGCACCACACTTGAATTGCTCAGTGCGCCTAACGTCGCGATAACCTGCCGCTTACAGTACGCTTTGGAGATGTGAAAATATCTGCACATCGGAAAAGCGTACTGTAAGCGGTCAGGTTCATTGCCTTGTTAGGTTGAATTTTTACCATAGGTCTCTCAACTTATAAAAAGAAACGGTAGTTTTAGAAAGCTCTACGATGTCCCTGCCGGATTCTATGAATATTCGTGAGAAATTCTCGCCGTCAAAATAATCCGGTAATTGCGAACGAAGGTAGGATATAGCTAACGGCAGATCTATCGATGGGAGCATCAGATTCTCGTAGATTAATAACCAATCTTCAGGGAACCGCGAATATCCCTCCTCTCCTAGTTTTCTAGTTTTTTGTCTGATTCTATCCATCATGGCTGAAGCGAATTCTTGTTCGACTTCATACCCGCCCCAACCCGGCCCGGACAATTGTTTTCGTGAGGCAATTTCTCGTAACTCCTCGAGCGACCGGCGCGGCTCTCCCCATCTAAACAATGATCGATCCAAAACGGAGGCAGAGTCCTGAGCTTCTGGCAGCGTTTGAAGCTTCGCGAAGTCTTGATGTACTACTTCGGTAACTTCGATACCGGCGCGGGCGAATCCGTTTACGGCCATAACGAAGTCCGGCCTCTCAGACTTGCCGATTCGAACTGGATACTCGATATGACCAAGAAAGCCTAATGTAGAAAGGAAACGGCAGATGATCCATGTTTCCGTTTCCGGAGTAGTTCGTCCTTCACCTCTAGGTTTGACCGAGATATCAGTTGCGGCCAATACGGTTTCAAGCTTAAAAAACGACGCGGCTTTGAGCATCGGTAATTCAACCTAACGTTGGGATAACCGGCCCGTTACAGTGCGCTTTGGAGGGGTGAAAATATCTGCACTCCGGAAAAGCGCACTGTAACGGGTCCGTGTTGATCCCGTTGTTAGGCGCACGGCCTCAAAACTATCCAATTTCAAGCAGTGGGAATGATTGCTACCGTTCATCGAAGTGGTACCCCTCTCGGACTGGCGCTGCCGATTTACTACGCACGCGTTTCCCCAAATCTTCGGCCTGTTCGAAGCCCGATGCAACCTGCCTGGCAAATCACGACCCGATGGCTCCCGCAAATAAGTACTTATTTGCGGCGGTGCCTTTCGCTGGAGAATCTTCGGAACGGCACCACGCTTGAATTGCTCAGTGCGCCTAACGTTGGGATAACCGGCCCGTTACAGTGCGCTTTGGAAATGTGAAAATCTCAGCACATTGGAAAAGCGCGCTGTAACGGGTCCGAGTTGATCCCTTTGTTAGGCGCACGGCCTCAAAGCTCTCCAATTTCAAGCAGTGGGGATCACTGCTACCCATCATCGAAGCGGTACCTCTCTCGGGCTGGCGCTGCCGATTTACTACGCACGCGTTTCCCCAAATCTTCGGCCTGTTCGAAGCCCGATGCAACCTGCCTTGCAGTTCACGATCCGAAGCCTCCCAACAATAAATATTCGTTTGCCGCGGTGCCTTTCGCTGGAGAATCTTCGGTGCGGCACCACACTTGAATTGCTCAGTGCGCCTAACGTTGGGATAACTTGCCCATTACAGAGCGCTTTGGAGATGTGAAAATCGCAGCACATCGGAAAAGCGCTCTGTAATGGGTCAAGTTGATCCCCTGGTTAGGTGGCGGACCGAAATGAAGCTCGATTGATAGAGCATAGCAAACCAGAACGCCCGTTCCAGCGGACTCTTTAAGCTTAACGAAGGGACCATAAATCTGCGCGAACCTGCGGCAACCGGCGCGGCGTTCTCAACGAGGCGATTCGGTCCGGCGTTAACCTATGAGCCCAGCGACATCTAACGGGCGCTGACCGAAGCCGCCAAGAAAAACCTTGAATCATGCGACCTTGAACCCGGCTTATGGACAGAGCGAATAACCAGATTGGCTTCTCGAACCGATGCCTTTCGACTCCCACCTGGCCTTACTTAACGCAGCGAATCTGCACCCGCAACCTAACGTTGGGATAACCGGCCCATTACAGCGCGCTTCGGAGATGTGAAAATACCGGCACATCGTAGAAGCGCGCTGTAATGGGTCCGCGTTGATCCCGTTGTTAGGCGCACGGCCGCGAAACTCTCCAGTTTCAAGAAGCGGGGATCATTGCTACCCATCATCGAAGCGGTACCTCTCTCGGACTGGCGCTGCCGATTTACTACGCAGGCGTTTACGAAATCTTCGGCCTGTTCGAAGCCCGATGCAACCTGCCTGGCGGATCACGACCCGAAGCCTTCTAACAATAAATACTTATTTGCAGCGGTGCCTTTCACTGGAGAATCTTCGGTGCGGCACCACACTTGAATTGCTCAGTGCGCCTAACGTTGGGATAACCGGCCCGTTACAGTGCGCTTTGGAAATGTGAAAATTCCAGCACATTGGAAAAGCGCACTGTAACGGGTCCGAGTTGATCCCGTTGTTAGGCGCACGGCCGCGAAACTCTCCAATTCTAAGCAGTGGGAATAATTACTACCCTTCATCGAAGCGGTACCTCGCTCGGATTGGCGTTGCCGATTTAATACGCAGGCGTTTCCCAAATCTTCGGCCTGTTCGAAGCCCGATGCAACCTGGCTTGCAAATTACGACGCGAAGCCTCCTAGCAATAGATACTTATTTGCCGCGGTGCCTTTCGCTGGAGAATTCTCGGGGCGGCACCACACTTGAATTGCTCAGTGCGCCTAACGTTGGGATAACCGGCCCGTTACAGTGCGCTTTGGAGGTGTGAAAATATCTGCACACCGGAAAAGCGCACTGTAACGGGTCCGCGTTGATCCCGTTGTTAGGCGCACGGCCTCGAGACTCTCCAATTTCAAGCAGTGGGAATCATTGCTACCCATCATCGAAGCGGTACCTCTTTCCGGCTGGCGCTGCCGATTTACTACGCCGGCGTTTCTCAAATCTTCTGCCTGTTCGAAGCCCGATGCAACCTGCCTTGCAGTTCACGACCCGAAGCCTTCCAACAATAAATACTTATTTCCGGCGGCGCCTTTCGCTGGGGAATCTTCGGGGCGGCACCATACTTGAATTGCTCAGTGCGCCTAACGTTGGGATAACCGGCCCGTTACAGTGCGCTTTGGAAATGTGAAAATCCCAGCACATTGTAAAAGCGCACTGTAACGGGTCCGAGTTGATCCCTTTGTTAGGCGCACGGCCTCAAAGCTCTCCAATTTCAAGCAGTGGGGATCACTGCTACCCATCATCGAAGCGGTACCTCTCTCGGGCTGGCGCTGCCGATTTACTACGCACGCGTTTCCCCAAATCTTCGGCCTGTTCGAAGCCCGATGCAACCTGCCTTGCAGTTCACGATCCGAAGCCTCCCAACAATAAATATTCGTTTGCCGCGGTGCCTTTCGCTGGAGAATCTTCGGTGCGGCACCACACTTGAATTGCTCAGTGCGCCTAACGTTGGGATAACTTGCCCATTACAGAGCGCTTTGGAGATGTGAAAATCCCAGCACATCGGAAAAGCGCTCTGTAATGGGTCAAGTTGATCCCCTGGTTAGGTGGCGGACCGAAATGAAGCTCGATTGATAGAGCATAGCAAACCAGAACGCCCGTTCCAGCGGACTCTTTAAGCTTAACGAAGGGACCATAAATCTGCGCGAACCTGCGGCAACCGGCGCGGCGTTCTCAACGAGGCGATTCGGTCCGGCGTTAACCTATGAGCCCAGCGACATCTAACGGGCGCTGACCGAAGCCGCCAAGAAAAACCTTGAATCATGCGACCTTGAACCCGGCTTATGGACAGAGCGAATAACCAGATTGGCTTCTCGAACCGATGCCTTTCGACTCCCACCTGGCCTTACTTAACGCAGCGAATCTGCACCCGCAACCTAACGTTGGGATAACCGGCCCGTTACAGTGCGCTTTGGAAATGTGAAAATTCCAGCACATTGGAAAAGCGCACTGTAACGGGTCCGCGTTGATCCCGTTGTTAGGCGCACGGCCTCAAAGCTCTCCAATTTCAAGCAGTGGGGATCATTACTACCCATCATCGAAGCGGTACCTCTCGCTGGCTGGCGCTGCCGGTTTACTACGCAGGCGTTTACCAAATCTTCGGCCTGTTCGAAGCTCGATGCAACCTGCCTCGCAGTTCACGACCAGAAGCCTCCAAGCAATAAATATTTATTTACAGCGGTACCTTTCGCTGGAGAATCTTCGGTGCGGCACCACACTTGAATTGCTCAGTGCGCCTAACGTTGGGATAACCTGCCGGTTACAATGCGCTTTGGAGATGTGATAATACCGGCACATCGGAAAAGCGCACTGTAACCGGTCAGGTTGATCCCTTTGTTAGGCGACTGCAGCACTGTGTATGCAAGCGAGAATTAACAACACGATTTGCCCAAGAAACTAAACAGCAACATAGAACATGGATTTAGCTATGGTTCTAGTAATAATTCCCGCGAAGCAAAAGCCTACTACAAATAGAATCCACCGTAGTCGTTTCCATTGCTCCGCATAATCCGTCATTTGAACGAATACATCCACGACATAAGCCGAACAGTAGAGAGTGTTTGCCAGCACCGCCATAACGAATACCAGTAGTACAGTATCCGTGCCCGCATGGTCAGCCGAATGTGGTAATCCAGCGAAAAAATACCAACCCACAATAGATGCCAGTCCGGCGTTGTAAACCAATCGGCGAATTTCCCAGTAACGAACAGCGTCAGTGAGAGCGGATTTCGTATCGACGTTATCCATATAGTCGCCTAACGTTGCGCTCAGCTGCCCATTACAGCGCGCTGTAATGGGTCAGCTGCAGCGCCTGGTTAGGTGGATATTTTTTCTTCATGATTAGCTGAGCATAGACCAACCGGGGCGATTCGACACTTCAGACGTTTCGGTTCAACGGAGTAATATCGCTACGGGCTTTTCACCGCCGGCTTGGCAATTCAGCGCTACGCTTTCCCTTCTACAGCCACGACTATCCGCCAAACGGGTTATCGATTTCATCGGTGTCTCTTAACAGCAGTACTTGGCACGGCCACAATACCAAGACATCGCTGTCGCTAACGATCATGCCCAACGATCCGATTGGCGACGGTAGATCGACATCGACACACCTGAATATTCACGGAAGCGCGAACCGAAGCCACTATATTCTTCTTCGACACGATTTCGACGACTCAGGCGATTCCGGATAAATCCACCTAACGTCGTGCTCAGCTGCTCGTTACAGCGCGCTTTGGAAGAGTGAAAATATCTGCACTCTGGAAAAGCGCGCTGTAACGAGTCAGCTGCAGCACTTTGTTAGGCGGATATCGCCCACATAGCCTCAAGCTGATATTAGAGATATTCAGCTCGATTTCACCCTGCCCCATTCTGCTCCTCGTGCTTTAAGATTAGATTGGTCTTATCTTGATGTGGTTTTTCCAAGTTTCCGCTCTCAAGGGCCGAGATAAAATCCTTTGAGTAGTATTCCCGCAATAAATGATCCCAAGCAGTTCTGAATCCAGGCTGCGAATAATAGAAGTAAGCTACCCGCATCCCCCGGGCTGTAAATTCCCTATTAGCGAGCCCATCTCTGTTTTGAACGTAGATTGCCTCCAGGGCAGAAAATAAATTGTGCATCAGCAGCATGTAATGCTGCTGATCGTCTTCGTCTAGTTCTGCGAAGTCCGCGTTTCCGCGCCTTATAACGCTAGCGTTCTCTCGAGTCGCCGAAAAATTGTTCGCCGTCTGAAAATATAGTGCTTCCAATGCATAGGTGGAAGAATGGCGGAACTGCCGACCTACATAGACGAGCGATCCAACGACTGCAATCGCTCCGAGGATTTCTCCAATAGCCCCAATCGCATCCCAAGTCATCTGTAGCGTTTCCTATCCGCCTAACGTTTTGCTAACCTGCCGATTGCAGGCTGCTTTTTCTAAGCGAAAATGCGAAGCAGCTTAGAAAAAGCTGACTGTAAGCGGTCAGGTTCAGCAATTTGTTAGGCGGATTTTCCACCTTTTTCCTTCCTTCCTATTTTTTTGAATTAGATTTCAGTGATTTCGCGCGAACTGCTGCTTCATAAGCGCGTGTGGCCCAAACCTTCGCTACGTCGGGCGCATCGAAGATTTCTTCCGGGGCAATGTAATACGACATCGTTATTGTCCTTTCATTCTTTACGTACTCGAACTGGCGTAACCCAATTTTCTCAAAATAACGAGACGATTCGTTGTCCGCTTTTAGATATAGCACGTCACTTCCCACTAGCCCGAACATGAGACCGTTGTGATATATCCCGTATCCTCCGAACATACGGCGAGATTGAATCGGACCGAACTGTTCGAATACTTCAGTTAAGAATTAGACGAATTCACTCACGCCACTATCCGCCTAACGTTGGGATAACCGGCCCATTACAGCGCGCTTCGGAGATGTGAAAATACCGGCACATCGTAGAAGCGCGCTGTAATGGGTCCGCGTTGATCCCGTTGTTAGGCGCACGGCCGCGAAACTCTCCAATTTCAAGCAGTGGGGATCATTACTACCCTTCATCGAAGCGGTACCTCTCGCTGGAGGGCGCTGCCGATTTACTACGCAGGCGTTTTCCAAATCTTCGGCCGGTTCGAAGCCCGATGCAACCTGCCTGGCGGATCACGACCCGAAACCTCCTGACAATAAATACTTATTTGCAGCGGTGCCTTTCACTGGCGAATCTTCGGGGCGGCACCACACTTGAATTGCTCAGTGCGCCTAACGTTGGGATAACCGGCCCGTTACAGCGCGCTTTGGAAATGTGAAAATTCCAGCACATTGGAAAAGCGCGCTGTAACGGGTCCGCGTTGATCCCTTTGTTAGGCGCACGGCCTCGAAACTCTCCAATTTCAAGCAGTGGGAATCATTACTACCCTTCATCGAAGCGGTACCTCTCTCGGTTTGGCGCTACGGATTTACTACGCAGGCGTTTCCCCAAATCTTCGGCCTGTTCGAAACCTGATGCAACCTGCCTTACAGAACACGACCCGAAGCCACCCAACAATAAATGCTTATTTGCCGCGGTGCCTTTCGCTGGAGAATTTTCGGTGCGGCACCACACTTGAATTGCTCAGTGCGCCTAACGTCGCGCTCAGCTGCCCATTACAGCGCGCTTTGGAAGAGTGAAAATATCTGCACTCTGGAAAAGCGCGCTGTAATGGGTCAGCTGCAGCGCCTGGTTAGGTGGATGTTTTTTCTTCATGATTAGCTGAGCATAGACCAACCCGGGAATTTCGACATTTCAATCGCTTCGGATCAACGGACTAATATCGCTACGGGCCTGTCGCTTTCAGCTTTGTCCTATAGCGCTACGCGTTCCCTTCTACGGCCACGACTTTCCGCCAAACGGGCGTCCGATTTCATCGGAGTCGTGTAACAGCAGTTCGTTGCACGGCTGCAATACCAAGACATCGCTGTCGCTGACGATCATGCCCAACTGTCGGAATGACTGCGATAGATCGACATCGACACACCCGAACATTTTGAGCACCGCGAACCGAAGCGAAAATATTACTCTTCGGCTCGGTTGCGACGACTCAAGAGATTCCGTGCAAATCCACCTAACGTTGGGATAACCGGCCCGTTTCAGTGCGCTTTGGAAATGTGAAAATTCCAGCACATTGGAAAAGCGCACTGTAACGGGTCCGCGTTGATCCCGTTGTTAGGCGCACGGCCTCAAAACTCTCCAATTTCAAGCAGTGGGAATAATTGCTACCGTTCATCGAAGTGGTACCCCTCTCGGACTGGCGCTGCCGATTTACTACGCAGGCGTTTCCCAAATCTTCGGCCTGTTCGAAGCCCGATGCAACCTGCCTGGCAGATCACGACCCGAAGCCTTCCAACAATAAATACTTATTTGCGGCGGTGCCTTTCGCTGGAGAATCTTCGGGGCGGCACCACACTTGAATTGCTCAGTGCGCCTAACGTTGCGCTCAGCTGCCCATTACAGCGCGCTTTGGAGGTGTGAAAATATCTGCACACCGGAAAAGCGCGCTGTAATGGGTCAGCTGCAGCGCCTGGTTAGGTGGATGTTCTTTCTTCATGATTTGCTGAGCATAGACCAACCCGGAAATTTCGACATCTCAATCGCTTCGGATCAACGGACTAATATCGCTACGGGCCTGTCGTTTTCAGCTTTGTCCCTCGGCGCTACGCCTTCCCTTCTACGGCCACGACTTTCCGCCAAACGGGCGTCCGATTTCATCGGAGTCGTGTAACAGCAGTTCGTTGCACGGCTGCAACACCAAGACATCGCTGTCGCTGACGATCATGCCCAACTGTCGGAATGACTGCGATAGATCGACATCGACACACCCGAACAATTGCATAAACCTGGAGCGAAGCAAATAATTTCTTCTTCGACACGGTTTCGACGACTCAGAACGTACCGTTTAAATCCACCTAACGTCGTGCTCAGCTGCTCGTTACAGCGCGCTTTGGAAGAGTGAAAATATCTGCACTCTGGAAAAGCGCGCTGTAATGAGTCAGCTGCAGCACTTTGTTAGGTGGATATTCGACAAGCTTCATGATTGTGTTGCCGTTTTCTTCAGATTCGATTATTGCTTGTATTGGTTGCGACAATTAGATCAATAAGCGCCAAATTAAGAGTACGGACGATACGATTCTGAAGTTCAAGGACGTGATTATTAAGTTTATCGGCGTCCTCTAAACTCACCTCGACGTTGAATGAGTTCGCAGGTTCTTCCCATTCCGTCCACCACTTTAGATAATCTTCCAGGATAAAGGTCCACTGCTCGTCCGTGATCGTGCTTTCAGTATTCGCTTCAAATGTTTCGCGAACAAATTTGAAATTATCTCGTTTGGGCTGCTCACGTGAGCTGGGGAATTGGATTATTTCGGTCATCGATGTCAGCTTCGGGTAATTTAGCGAACTGAGCAATATTATCGAATGCGATCAAACTGGTGAAGGTGCGGGCTAATCCACCTAACGTTGGGATAACCGGCCCGTTACAGTGCGCTTTGGAAATGTGAAAATTCCAGCACATTGGAAAAGCGCGCTGTAACGGGTCCGCGTTGATCCCTTTGTTAGGCGCACGGCCTCGAAACTCTCCAATTTCAAGCAGTGGGAATCATTACTAC
The DNA here is from genome assembly GCA_965216305.1 of Gammaproteobacteria bacterium. GTDB lineage: Bacteria > Pseudomonadota > Gammaproteobacteria > UBA11873. The sequence continues at coordinate 5,076,362 of OZ244144.1, forward strand.
CCATCATCGAAGCGGTACCTCTCTCGGTTTGGCGCTACGGATTTACTACGCAAGCGTTTCCCCAAATCTTCGGCCTGTTCGAAGCCTGATGCAACCTGCCTTACAGAACACGACCCGAAGCCACCCAACAATAAATGCTTATTTGCCGCGGTGCCTTTCGCTGGAGAATTTTCGGGGCGGCACCACACTTGAACTGCTCAGTGCGCCTAACGTTGCGCTCAGCTGCCCATTACAGCGCGCTTTGGAGGAGTGAAAATATCTGCACACCGGAAAAGCGCGCTGTAATGGGTCAGCTGCAGCGCCTGGTTAGGTGGATGTTTTTTCTTCATGATTAGCTGAGCTTAGACCAACCTGGGAGATTCGACACCTCAGATTATCCTGACCAATTGGGCCAGATATCGCTACGGGCTTTTGACCTTCGGCTTCGGCTCTCAGCGCTACGCCTTCCCTTCTACGGCCACGACTTTCCGCCAAACGGGCTTTCAATTTCATCGGTGTCGTTTAACAGCAGTACTTGGCACGGCCGCAATACCAAGACATCGCTGTCGCTAACGATCATGCCGAGTAGTCAGATTGGCGACTATAGTTCGAGATCGACACACCCGCACAATCTACGGAAGCGCGAACCGAAACTAATATATTCTTCCTCGACACGGTTTCGACAACTCAGGCGATTCCGGATTAATCCACCTAACGTTTGGATAACCTGCGTGTTACAGCGCGCTTTTTGGAGGCGAAAATACGAAGCCGCTGGAGAAAAGTGCGCTGTAACGCGTCAGGTTGATCCACTGGTTAGGTTGCTGTGCTCATGACTTAACCAACGTTCAAGCAATGTCGCTTTTTCGACACGCTCCATTTTTGGGATGGCATTTTGCAAAAGCGACAGTCGAATATCCTCTACAGCTTCTTCCATATTAGAGCCGTCTGGCGAGATCCACCAAACATCGGTTCTGCGCCTTTCCACTTCCGACGATATTGAAATACGCAATTTCTTTTGGCTCGAAATATTTTCAAGCGAATTTCGATAATGACACTCATGTTCTTTGGGAACCACCAACCCATCCTTATCGGTTTTTGGTGTTGTCGATAGCGCTGGCCGGGGGTTTGGAGGGAAATCGGTAAAATACACACCATACTCCGCGGTCAGTGATTGCGGTGGGTATCCTGTTACATCACTGAAGTAACTACCAACGGACCTAATCATTATGTACCAGACCCTATCTTCTAAGTATTTCCAATTGTTCCGGGTTCTGACTTTAGTAAAGCCGCACTCTCTTAATGCAGGAGATACTACTCTTCGTATTAATTTGTTTACTTCGCTTGGGCCAACCTTGACCATTCCTGTCAACCTAACGTCGTGCTCAGCTGCCCATTACAGCGCGCTTTGGAAATGTGAAAATATCTGCACATTGGAAAAGCGCGCTGTAATGGGTCAGCTGCAGCACTTTGTTATGCGTAACGTTAAAACGGTATGTCATTATCGTCCATGCTAGTCGGGTCCAAGGGTACTACTTTCGATTTTTCGATAGCTTCAATAAATCTAATTGAGCTCGTTACATGTGCAAAGATCAACAAACTTTCGTTATATTTTAGAATGTCGTTGTCATGCGCAAAGCTTTGGTTGTTCCGCACGCTATTAAACGCTTCCATAACTGAAATACTTGATTTCAAGATGCGCTCAGTCATGTCAGATTCAATCAAGCTCTCATTTTTCAGCGCTTTTACGTACTCTCCGACTAAACTATGAAGTGGCTTGTCTCTTGGAGCGTCGATTCCGTGTTTTTCGCACAGAACTCGGAAATATTTCACCACGAATGTATGAAGCCTATCTAAGCCACCCTCAGGCTGATTTTGATCTATCGCCTGCCTTACCGATTGGGCCAATGCCTCAAACGATTGATCGGGAATGTTAGGTACTACAGCTTCAATGTCAGGTACTGGTGCGCCTTCCTTAAGGCGACGAACTATTGGAAGGCAATCTTCGGGCGGTTGAACCGATGATCCATATCCTCTGAACTCACTCCATTCCGTAAACAATAAGTCCAGCACGCGACCGACAAGATAATTGCTTTCGCGATCCCAAAATGCGCGCATCCGGTTTGCTTTTGAACCGGACGCATATTCGTATTTCGCATCGTAAATATCAATTCCGAAGCTATCTAGAAAAAACTCCGCAAAGGTTCGATTAGAGAAATTAAGAACGTAGCCACCTCCCATATCAAGTGCCCGTTCCAATTTTCGCTTCTCGATGGCTGTCAGGTCTGACATGGAAGATAAGCCGCGGAGTTACGCATAACGTTGCGCTAAGCTGCCCGTTACAGTGCGCTTTACAGGTGTGAAAATGCGAAGCCACAGCTGAAAAGCGCACTGTAACGGGTCAGACTTCAGCGCGTTGTTAGATTGGTGCTCGTTTCTCAAAACAACGCTCCTTAGACCGACCCACACTTGATAATAAGATAGACGAACAAAACCGTTTCTAACATCCAGCTCACCGAAGGCGAAAAGCAGGCGATGCCGGGGCCGCACGTTCCTACATCAAGGCGATTTTTCCTGGCGGGTTTGCCCTGAATTCGCCTCGTTTCGCTACAACATTTCGGCGCACAATTTCGGAACCTTCAGACGACGGGCCAACGCGCCGATGCGATGACGGATGCCGACATTTACCGACTAACAACTCCGAAAACACAAATAGCGAATCAGCAATCTAACGTTGGGATAACGTGCCCGTTACAGTACGCTTTGGAGATGTGAAAATATCTGCACATCGGAAAAGCGTACTGTAACGGGTCAGGTTCATCCCCTGGTTAGGCGGCGCATACATAATCGTAAAGCGTTTCCCACGTCCCACCTTCAACGATTTTGACCCATTCTCGATCGCTAATTAGAACATTGTGCTCGCCAATTACGGCTCCGTGTGCTCCTGCTTTGTTGTATGTCACGGTTTTCAAGTGAAGCGCATATTTATCTCGACAATCAACGCGCAGAATTGCCGCGTTAGAAGTATAAGACTCCTTACTTTTTAGTTGATAGTTTCCATAAACATGCGCGTCAGGGGCTTTATGCGACTTGTCTACATCGAGTACGTACCAGAATTGCACTAAGTCGCCTGTTCGCATGATCGATGATTCATCAATGTATAAACGGCCAGGAGTATTTCGCCTATCTATCTCCAATAGATGGTCGGCCCACGAGCTACTGGCGAAAGCACACAACATTGCGAGCAATAGATTTCGCATCATGTTCATCCAAGCCACCTAACGTCGCGCTAACCGGCCCATTACAGCGCGCTTTGGAGATGTGAAAATATCTGCACATCGGAAAAGCGCGCTGTAATGGGTCCGCGTTGAGCGCTTTGTTAGGTTTATTCCTTCGGCCATAGTTGCAATTTTCCGTAATCGGAATGCTCCCCCCATATAAGAACAATTGCTTTAGGCTTATTGCTACGATAAATCCCGTGAAAAGTTAGCGTTACATAATGGTCGAAGCATCCATTGAGCATGATTCTTGACATAAAGCCGTCCAATCGAAGGTTGTTATAGGCCAAGTCGCTAAGCTGTGGCGGGCTCGCATCCGAACCGGAATTTACATCATAGAAATATGTCTCAGACTTTGCGAATGATTCGATGTCTAAATATAACTTCGCCAGTCGTTCTTCAGATAGGCTTTTGGCGTAGTGGACGTATTTGGAGTCGCTACCGCACGAGAACGCGTCCTCCCCAAAAATAATTCTCGCGGAAATAGACAGCCCGACGTACGCGACCACCAGTACAAAAATAAGCGCTAATGGCCATTTCAAGATTCCCCTCATCGAACGACGGCAAAAATAAACCTAACGCTGGGATAACTTGCCGGTTACAGTGCGCTTTGGAGATGTGAAAATACCAGCACATCGGAAAAGCGCACTGTAACCGGTCAAGTTGATCCCTTTGTTAGGTGTATTAATCGGCAAACAACTGTTCATAGAGAGCTTGGTTCCACGAATTTGTCAGCTTATTGTCTACGGCAACAGCTTTCGAATATCCAATTCTTTCACTTATTGTCACAAATGCAATTGGTTCGCCTCTGTAAATAAGTGCAGCCGACGTACCGTCTCTTGACCAAGAAAATGTAAAATGACGTTCTTCTGCCTCATATATTGCAGCTCCAGATGATGCGATTTCGGCTGAAAGTATTGGCGGAATCCCAGCTTTCGCCATTGCTTTCCAGTCAACTTTCTCCGGCGGGTTAACGCGCATGTAGGCGATAGCATCTTTTTCCGGTTTTTGAGTGCCCTGATGGGTAAGGTAGAGAAACGCTACCTGATCAGTTTCGTCAAGGATCGCAAATCGATCAGATTCTTCATTGTATGAGTGTATAAATATTCCCTCTGCCACCGCCGCTCCTTGAAAGAAAACGCAAGCCAGGACAACCGCGATATGGCTGTTCACGAATACACCTAACGTTGCGCTAACCTGCCCATGACAGTGCGCTTTGGAGATGTGAAAATATCTGCACATCGGAAAAGCGCACTGTCATGGGTCAGCGTTGAGCGCTTTGTTAGGTGTATCGTCGATGACGAACCGGCCTTTCATATATGAGAGCCATTTATTCTCATGATATTTGATTGCCCACTCCGGATCTCCTTCCACGGTTGCGAAAGATGTTAGCCACAAGGCTTCGCGAAATTCGATTTCTAATTCCTTAAGCCTTCCAAAGAACGATACGCGCTTTACGGTCCGCCCAACCAGCATTTCTACTGCATCGTTCAACCGATTTTCTTCGCTCCATGTGCCAATCACTATCGAGTTTGTATTTTCGATACGCCAAGACCATTCGATTGCTATTGTATATTCGCCACTCGGATTTCGCTTACCGACTCGCTCCAATTTGCCAAGCTCAAGGTAGATAGCGGACCCTGAGCCGCGCCACACATGCGATACCACCTGACTGTTTAGGGCGCTGAGCAGCGCCTCAGCTTGGTCAATACTTTGGATCGTTTTTATGGTTTATCTCACATACACCTAACAGTTAAATAGGCCGAATCGGCCTTCAAAACGATACACAGAGTGTCTGTACGTCGTGATAGGCAGAATCATTCGAACGCCCCTGTCGTTTGGTTTACATTGCGGGCAGCGGGCCGCCACGGGGCATTCCGCTGCACAAGTTTACCCAATATCCCGGACAAGGAGGTCCTGTTATGGGTCAGCAAGCCGCGTTTATGCCGGATCCCGAGCTATGGGATCGGTTCCTCACTATCCTCAGCAAAAAATTCAAGAATTCCGCGCGCGTACGCTGGACGGTGATCCGCGCAGAGCACTATCTGCACGCGGACCGCGAAAGGCCGTTCTGTGCCCGCGACGCTGGCCACGTCTCCGCTTATTTTGCCCGCGTTGCCGAGCGCGGCAAAGTTTCGGACTGGCAGTTTCGTCAAATCATTGAAGCGCTGGAGATACTGTTCGTCGAGGCTATGCAGGCACCGTGGGCATCCGCGGTGGATTGGCGATACTGGTATCGTCGCGCTGCAGCAATCGGAGGTCCTGACTCAGCGCCGGAGCCTGCGCGCCCGGGTATCGCACCACCGGCACTACTTACGCCGCGGGGTAAGCAAACTGCGCCGGCACCCCTAAGGAGTCCAGCGACGCGACCACACGAACCGCCTGATCGCGCATCTCACCCCACACAACCGAGTGATTCTGCACCCAACGAAACACCGGACTTACCCGCCCCCGTCCGCCGCTCCCGGCGCTCGCCTCACCTGCAGAAACTCCGCGAAACCCATGCTCGCCTGCTGCGCCAGCTCACTGCGGAGATCCGCCGACGCGGATATTCCTTGCGCACCGAAACCGCGTACGAAGACTGGGTGCTGCGCTTCCTTCACTTCAACCAGCCGCATACGGCTGAAACGCTCGGCGCCGCCGACATCGTACGTTATCTCGAGTATCTCGCCGTCGAGCGCAATGTGGCCGCGAGCACCCAGAACCAGGCGTTGAACGCGCTCGTTTTCCTCTACGGCGAAATTCTCGGCGTTCCGCTCGACCGCTTTGCGAATTTCACCCGGGCCAAGCGCCCGCGGCGCCTTCCCGTGGTGCTTACTCGCACGGAGGTCCGCAATCTGCTCGATGCAATCGATGGTGTGTCCGCGCTGATGGCACGTCTCATGTATGGCACCGGCATGCGCCTGATGGAATGCGTGCGCTTGCGGGTAAAGGACGTGGACTTCGCTTACAGTCAGGTCATCGTGCGCGATGCAAAAGGCGCGAAGGATCGGCTGGTGCCGTTGCCCGACGCGCTCGTGCCCGCACTTAACGATCACCTCGCGCGCGTGAAGCGACAACATAACGAGGATCTCGCGAACGGCTTCGGCAGCGTGCATTTACCCACGGCGCTTGCGCGCAAGTACACTAACGCACCGCGCGAGTGGCGCTGGCAGTACGTGTTTCCGAGTGAGCGACTTTCGGTGGACCCGCGCAGTCATGCCACGCGTCGCCATCATCTGCATGAGAACACGCTGCAAAAGGCCATTCGCCGCGGTAGTTTTTCGGCGGACATTACCAAGAAGGTGTCGAGCCACACGCTCAGGCATTCGTTCGCAACCCATCTTATTGAAGCGGGTTATGACATCCGCACTGTACAGGAGCTACTCGGTCACGCGGATGTGTCCACAACGATGATCTACACCCACGTGCTCAATCGCGGTGGCCGCGCGGTCCGCAGCCCGCTCGATGCGCTTGACTAACTACCTCACCGGATGCGGATGCCAGCGCAGGTCGTTCAGAATTTGATCGCGGCCCACTTGCCGCGCTGCCAAATCAATACGAAGCAGGCGGCGAGCAACGCACGGTAACTCACGTTAAGCATCCACACCGTTAGAAGTCCATACCCCATCACCGGGCCCACAACATAGGCCAGCGGCAGGAAATACAGCCACTGCCACGATATCGACAATCGCATCACGCGATGCACGTCACCGGCGCCGAGTAATGAATGCATCAGTACGATCCCGATCGCTTCCACCGCCATCGTTGCGCCGATCAGTCGCATCGGCGCGCGGGCGACGTCCAGCGTGTCGGGGTTATGCAGGAACACGCCAAGCATCAGATCCGGCACCAGCACCATCGGCAATCCCAGGGTCCCGAGCAGAACCACCGCCACTTTCACCACGTCCCACGCCCATTGTTTCGCGTCGTCCGGGTCGCCGCGTCCGAGCGCCTGGCCGACGAGCGTGGCGGCGGCCAGGCCGAGCGCCATACCCGGCAGCAATGCGATCAGCGTGATGTTGATCAGCACGTTCGCAGCGCCGAGCTCCGCGGTGCCAATGCGCGCAATGATCCAGTACATCATTGTCATGCCGGCGGAAAAGAAAAATTGCTGGATACCGCTCGGGATCGACAAGCGCACGATCTGTCGAATGTCTTTCCATAACGGCACTGCGCGAAAGAACCCTTCGCCACGCGCGTATTTGAAACCGAGATAAATGTAGGTTGCGGTGCCAACCGCAGTCGATACGGCAGTGCCGATGCCGGCGCCGGTAACGCCAAGTTCGGGAAATCCGAGCTTGCCGAAAATCAGTACGTAGTTCAGGAAAATATTGCACGAATGCATGATTACGAGCGTGATCATGTACAGGCGCGAACGATCGACAGCGTTCCAGTAGCCGCGGAAGGCGAAGTTGCTGGCGACGAAAATAATAGCGAGCATCCGGATCTGCAAATACGGTGCGCCAAGTTCGATCACCGCCGGATCGTTCACGAGATACGGATAAAACACCGGCACGAGGTTGAACAGCAACGCCGAGAATACCGGGCCGACGCACAACACCACGAGCAGGCCCGCATTCAGCGCCACCGCGAGTTCGTCGAACCGCCCTTCGCCTTTGCGCCGCGCCGCGGTCGCCTGCACTCCAACGGAGATACCGAGAATCAGGGCCATCGAAAGAAAGCTGACAAACCCGCCCATGCCGACGGCCGCCAGCGCCGCATCGCCGAGGTGTCCCACCATCGCGGTGTCAACGAGATTGAGGATATTCTGCGACATCATGCCGCCGATAATCGGCAGGGCGAGGCCGAGAATGCGCGAGCGACGGGGATTATGGCTGAGCATGGGGGCGTGAGATTCGCATTATTTCGGGTCGCGCGAAAGCGCCGCCGCGATCAACCGTGCAGCACCGCGGGAACCGTGGGCGAACGCTATTTCAACCAGAATCCTGATTCGCGTGAACGGTAACCGAGCGACCGATAGACCGCATCGATGAGCGACTGTCCACGCTCGTTCAGCAAGGTTCCGTCACCCATCCGGTTCATGGTGTAGCCGAACGAGATCCCGGACTCCGGATCGGCGAAACCGACGCTGCCGCCGTAACCCGGATGACCAAAGGCGGGCTCGGGCAGAAACATGCTGTCGCGCATGTTCGGCGGCGCGCGCCGGTTGTCTGTTGCTTTGAAGTATCCGAGCGAGAAGCGCATCGGGGCGAGCAGCGTGAAGTCGCGCGAACTCGCCGACGACACCGCCCCCATGCGCGCGAGCGTATCCGCATCGACGTAATCCACCCCGTTCAGCGATCCGCCACAAGCCAGCGGCGCGTACAGTCCCGCCAGCCCGCGACCATTCGTCATGCCCCCGGCGGCGCCAATCTCCGCGCCGTGCGCGAGTGGCAGATCGAAATTCCGCACACCGTTCTCGTTCAGATCCATGTAGCCGCCGCTGTTGCCGAGCGCTAGCGCCTGCACACTCTTCGGGTTGGCCATTGCCTGCAAGAATGGCGACAGGTTCGCGGGATCCGTCGCCGGCAGTATCATGCGCGCAGTGCGGTGCTCCGCCGAGGCCGGCAGTCCAATCCAGAAATCCAGATCCAGCGGTTCAGCGATGGCGGTGCGGAAAAACGTTCCCAGCGAGCGTCCCGTTACGCGCCGGATCACTTCGCCGAGCAACCAGCCATAAGTGAGTGCTTCGTAACCGTGCGTGGTGCCGGGTTCAAAAAATGGCGCCTGTTTTTCGATCGCCTTGATCATGACTTCCCAGTCCGCATAGGCGTCGGCCGGCAAGGGTTCGCTCACGGCGCACACGCCCGACTGATGATTCAGCATCATCTTCACGGTCGTTGCGGCCTTGCCGTTCTGAGCGTACTCGGGCCAGTAGTCCACCACCGGCGCGTCGATGTCGAGTTCACCGCGCGCGGCGAGCAGGTGCGTACAAAACGATACCGCGCCTTTCGTCGATGACCACACAACGGACAGTGTGTCGCTGTTCCAGGTGTCACCGCTGTCTTCGCGTGCCGTACCGCCCCACAGGTCGACGACGGTCTCACCGTTGTGCATAACGCAGACCGAGCCGCCGAGTTCGTTACGGGCAGTGAAATTCTTCGTGAACTCCGTCGCCACCTGTTCGAAGCGCGGATCGTAATTACCGGCGAGCGAGCCGCTCGGCACGGTGGTTTCAAGTGTTGTCGTCATCGTGATTTCCTGTCTGTGTGGTAACGCCAGGCGGCAACGCCCCGGTCGCCGTGTCGCCTAATGCAGGCGATGAATTTCCAGCGGTTTTTCGATCCCTTTCACCACGGTACCCGGTAGCGCACTCGTCGTATACCCAGGGTCGATCGTCTGCCGCAATTTTTCCGTCAGGATAATATCGACGTCATACTGGCGGGTCAGCTCCTGCACCCGCGCGGCGATGTTCACCGCACGGCCGACGAAGGCGAATTCCTTCAGTTCCTTACTACCAACGAGACCCACCACGCCGGTACCGCGATGCAGGCCGATGCCGATTCTCAATGTCGGCAGACCGCGCGCCGCCAGCGTGCGGTTGTAGTCGACCAGCGCTGCGCGCATCGCCAGCGCCGCGGCAATGCAGTCGTTGCCCTGCCACGGATTCGGATCCGTCGCGCCAAAAAACGCGAGCAGGCCGTCGCCGATAAACGTCGAGACGTAACCACGGTGTTCCGCGATCGCCTGGCTCATGTGCTCGAAATAATCGTTCAGCACACCGACGAGGATGTTCGGGTCGAGACTCTCGCTCAAGGCAGTAAAGCCCGCGACATCGGCGAACAGCACCGTAACCTCCTTCTTCTCGCCGAAGTCCGCTACGCCCTCGGCGATGATGCGCTCGATCACGGCGTCCGGTGCGAACCGGCTGAAGGCCAGCTGCAGATTCTCGAGTTCACCGGCTGCCGCGGCGAGTCGTTGTCGCAGCCTCGCGGCGTCGCACCGTGCGCGCCACCAGACGGCGGCGAACGCCGCGGCCACTAACGCGGCAATGCCGGCAACGCTCGCACTCACCGACGATAGTCGACGATAACGCCGAGCCGGCAAAGCATGTTCAGCAGCGCCGCCGTACCGCAGAAATCGAGAAACTCGGCGGCGGACAAATCGCGCTGCACTTCGGCACAACGCCGCTGGATCACCGCGGGTTGATACCATACGGTTTCGCGCGCGAGCGGCACGAGGCGGCGTTCGACATCACTCAGCACGGGCGACGAAAGGTGCAGGAGGATCTGATCGATATCGGATTGCGCTAAACCCGTCTCTAACAGCATCTTTACCGCTTCGGCCTCGCATCGAGTCGAACCGAGCGCACGCGCAATTACGGCAAACAGGATGGTTACGGTCCGCGGCGGCAATGCGGACGCTCCCCACAGCCGGTCGACAATAATTCGCAGCTCGCGCGCCATCGGCAGACCGTCCAGCGCGTTGATAAACAAGCTCAACGGCCCGCTGCGCTCAACGTCCAGCAGTTGCACAGGCTTTGCCTTGCGCCGCATGCCGCGAAACCTGATCGCCAGCAGCGGACGAAACAGCCGCGCCCACCAGCTGTCGGGCAGCTGCTCGAAGCGTTCCGGCGGCAAGGCAACGAATGTCGATATGCGATTGAGGAACAGGTGCAGCCCAACGAGCCCCGCGAACTCGACGATCTCTTCGGGGCTGAACCCGTTATTGATCATCGGTTCGAGATCGGCGAGTGTCGCTACCGGTTTCGATTGCGACAAGCGACGTGCAAATTCCAGGGCCGCGCGCTCCCGCGGACTGAAATCTCCGGTAAGCAGATCCTGTTCGAGTTGCGCAATACGCCGCTCGCTCATGCCGAGCACGCGCAGGAACGCGCGCTGAACACCGAAACAGAAACGACAGGAATTATCCTGGCTGACCACGAGCCCGGCCTGATCGACGAGGTTCGGATCTGTGTACACAATCGTGGTGATTTGCACGGACACGCGCACGAGTGCGTCGGCAGCCCAGGGCGAGTCGGCGAAAAACCGCATCATCTCGCCCGACCGACCGGTTTCCCGGGCAAAGCGATGCTCGAGCTCGGGTGCGCGATGCTGCGTCAGCAGGCAGGGCTCCCAGTCGATTTCGCTCATTCTCGCCATCCGATATCTCCGGCTGGAACACCACGCAGTGTATCATTAAGATTGTCCGCGGCAGCGCCCGCGAACACCCCGATCGCGCGGTCGCCTGTCGCCCGCACATCCACTCAATCAACACCAGGAATCAATGCTATGCCGGTTGATGGCATCTTTTTTGATCTCGGCGGCACGTTGTTCAGTTATCGCAACGTGGCCCGGACGAATATCCCGCTGCTCGTCGAAGGCGCCACGCGCCTCGGCGCGAACACCACGGAAAGCGAAATCAAGGCCGCCTACGCCCGCGCGTCACAGACGGTGAGCCAGGCGTACGCGGACAAGCCCTACTATCGACATCGCGAACTGTTCAGCGACATGTTCACGACGTTCACGGATCTGATCGGCGGCCGCCGCGACGACGCCGTCTACGAGTGGTACCTCGATACGCATCAGCGTGCGCTCGTGGATTGTCTTGAAATCAAAGCCGACTGCATCGAAACGCTCGCGGCGCTGAAAGACCAGGGTCTGTACCTGTCAATCGTCTCTAACATCGACGACGACATGCTCGAGCCGCTCGTTGCCCGCGAGCAGCTCCACGCGTATTTCGACCACTGGACGAGTTCCGAAGCCGCTCGCTCATGCAAACCGCACCGGCGCTTCTTCGAGGTGGCGATTGAAAAGTCCGGACTCGACCCCGCAAACATCCTGTTCGTTGGCGACTCTCCCGAACACGACGTCATCGGCGCGAATGCACTCGGCATGCGCACGGTGCTGATCATCGAGGACGGCATCGAACCGCCAATGCAAACCGGCCGCGATGCGATCGATCCCGATCATACGATCCGGGAGTTACGCGAACTCACCGCACTGACTGCACGCTGAAAACGCTGCTCAAACACCGCTGCCGGCAAGGCGGCAGGTGCCTGCCTAATCGCGGGCTCGGGCGACGCCTGGCACAAACTTCGGCGCTGTTCGTCGGACAGTACTGAGACGGCTGCGTGCGGTACAGCGCGGATCCTGTGCCGGAACGTCTGACGGCGCGCGATGAGCACGCCCTGCACTGCATTCATGCCTGCGTAGACGACGCTTATCCGCGTAGCACCGATGGGCAACGCCGCAAACCGGCGTAGCCGGCAAGATGAACGGTGCTGGACAGAATCCCGCGTCGGTGGGGCTCGCAGTCAGTATTCAGGCTACTTCGCGCAGCAGTTCGCGCGCGATGATCACGCGCTGCACTTCGCTCGTGCCTTCGTAAATGGCGGTAACCCGCACGTCGCGGGCGTAGCGTTCGAGCGCAAACTCTTCCGTATACCCCGCGCCGCCAAGCAACTGCAGCGCCGTGTAACAGGCGCGATTCGCCGCCTCCGTCGCATACAGTTTCGCCATCGCCGCCTGCTTCATGAATGGCTGACCGGATTCTTTCTGGTAAGCGGCGTTCATCAATAACAGGCGCGCGGCCTCTAGTTCCGTGTACGTATCGGCGAGCTTCCACTGGATGCCCTGGAAATCGCTGATCTTCGTGTCGAACTGTTCGCGTTCCGTCGCATACGCGCGCGCGGTGTCCATCGCGGCCGTAGCGATACCGAGTGCGAGCGAGCCGATCCCGATCCGACCGCCGCAAAGTTCGGCAATCGCGATGCGGAAGCCGTCGTTCGGTTTGCCGAGCATTGCATCGGCCGGCACCCGGCAATCCTCGAAAATGACGGGATTCGTACACGACCCACGCTGGCCCATTTTCTTCTCGGCCTTGCCGATCGTGATCCCCGGCGTATCGCGCTCGACGAGGAAACACGTGATGCCCTTGCCTTTCGGTCGTTCCGGATCCGTCACCGCCCAGACGACGAAAACCCCGGCATGTTCCGCGCTCGAGATCCACATCTTCGTGCCGCTGATCACCCACTCGTCGCCGTCGCGCACGGCGCGCGTCTGCATCCCGGACGGGTCGGAACCGGCGCCCGCTTCCGACAGGCAGAACGATCCACCGGCATACTCACCACCGCACAGTTTCGGGATGTAGCGCTTCTTCTGCGCTTCGGTGCCGATCGACTGGATCACTTCACCGACGAGATTCGTCACCGACACCGCCACCGCCGTCGCCGCGCACGCTTTCGCGATCTCCGTGATCGCCACGCTGAACGCCACCACGCCGGCTTCCGTGCCGCCGTACTCCGCGTCGACGTTCAGGCCCATGAAGCCGAGTTCGGCCAGGCTGCGCAGATTTTTCAGGTACCCGTCGCGACCATCGCCGTGGTCGAGCGTGGCGGCAAGCGGCGCGAGTTCGGCTTCAGCGAACTTGCGCGCGCTGTCCTGGATTTGTTGCTGGATGTCGGTGAGAGCAAGTTCCATTACGGTGGTCCTTTCACGGTCTGTGAGTTCAGGGATCCGGCGCGGCGCGCCACGGCTCGACGAGAATTTTTGCGTGCAGATCGGGCTGGGCGAGATCGTCGAACGCGGCGGCGATGCCGTCGAGCCTCACGTTCGCCGTGATCAATGGCGCGACATCCGTCACGCCTTCGGCAATCGCGTGCAGCGTGTGCGCAAACTCGTCGCGCGTATAACCGAGCACGAACTGCACGTTCAGTTCCTTGTTGATCGCATACACGGGATGAAAATGGTCCTGTTGCATGCACACGCCCACAACAACGATGCGCGCCCGCTTCGGGGCGCGCTCCATAATCTGATCGATCACCCCTGGCACCCCGACGCACTCGAAGATCACGGCCGGTCGGGTGGCCGGACCTTTTGCCCAGGGTTTCAGTTTTGCTGACTGCCTGCCGCGGGCGGCGGCGTCGCGCCAGCTCGTATACGGAGAATCGACAGCCGGATCGACGACGATGTCGGCACCCATCGTCAGCGCGAGTTCTCGCCGCCGCGCGGAATAGTCCGCGGCAATGATCGGTCTCGCTGCGTGCGCTTTCAGCCCCGCGATGACGGCGAGTCCGACCGGGCCGCAGCCGATCACGAGCGGTACGTCGTCGTCACCAAGGCGTGCCATCGCCACAGCATGGGCGCCGACGGCCATCGGCTCGGTCAGGGCCGCATGCGCAGGTAACAGACCGTTCGGCACCGACAACAACAAGGATTCCGTCAGCCGCATATATTCGCCGTAACCGCCGGGATGGTCGTTCGAGTAGCCGAGCGTCAGCGCGCCGGCCGATCGCAACAACACCGGCATCGAGCAGACGGGCGTGCCGGCGCTGAGGGTCGCGCGGGTATCGGGTCCGTGGTCGACAATCTCGGCGCAGAATTCGTGCCCCATTACGACGTCGCGGCCGAGATCCATGTCGAACACGCCGCCGGACCGGCGCGATGTTTCAACAAATTCCTCGCCGAAACGCAGGGCATGCAGATCCGATCCGCAGATCCCGCAGGCGAGCGTTTTCACGAGCACCTCGCCGGACCCAGGCTGCGGGATCGGCAGTTCGTCGACGACGAGTTCTCGGTGACGCATGACGGCGGCGCGCATGGACTGTTCCTCGTGGATGGGCGAACGATTATAGCGGGCTTGCTGCGACCTCGCGGCAAGCAAGCACAAGTACCGGATTACCTGGCACCCGGTTGTGCCGCGACGGCCCGGCGACTATCAGGGCGCCGGGATAAAACGCCCAGGCAGACCGCGGTTCCTTGCCCCGAACCCGCCATGGCGACATTGCGATCGTGCGCGCTCAATCAAGACCCGCGTCGTCCGCGCACACGCGACCGAGCGCCGCCCAGTCGAGGTCCTCGTAACCGCGTGCGATCCCGGTGAGAAACTGGTCGCGCACGACACTCGCGATGGGCATCGGCACGGACATCGCACCGGCGGCTTCGAGCGCGAGGCTGATGTCCTTCAAACCGAGGTTCAACTTGAAACCGGCCGGTTCATAACGCTGTTCGGCAATCATTGCGCCGTAGTTCCTGTACACGGGCGCTGAAAACAGCGTACTCGTAAGCAGGTCGAGCAACTCGCCGGCATTGATGTCGTACTTGCGCGCAAGCGCGAACGCTTCGCCGAGCGTTTCGATCGTCGATGCGAGCATGAAATTACCGGTGATTTTTACCACGTTCGCCGCTACCGGTTCTTCACCGACGATGAACGTGCGTTGGCCCATAACGTCGAAAGCCGGCGCACAGATTTGCAGGGCAGCGGCACTGCCCGCCGCGACAACGAACAACTTGCCCGCGCTCGCGGCGTCCGGACGGCCAAATACCGGGGCGGAGACGTAAGCGCGATTGGCCGCCGCGTGTGCCGCGGTCAGACGCCGCCCCATCGCTTCACTGATCGTCGCCATCGAGACGTGGACGGCATTTTCCGGCAGGGCTTGCAGAAAGCCGGGATCTGCGAAGACAACGCTTTCCAGCGCACGGTCATCAGCCAGCATGCTGATCACGATTTCGTTCGCGGCGGCGTCGGCGACGCTGTCGACGACGATCGCGCCATCGCCGGCGAGTGCTTCGGCCTTGTCGCGCGTGCGGTTGTACACACTGACCGTGTGACCGGCCGCAAGCAGGTTCTTCACCATGCCATGAGCCATGCGACCAATCCCGATAAAACCAATATTCATTGCGTGAGCTCCTGTTGCATTGCGCTTGAATCGCGACGGTGGATCACACCGCGCGCGCGAGTTGTTCCGCCTCGTAAATCACGGCCTCGAGGGAACGCGGCGCGACGCTGTCGCCAACCCGGCGCACATCGCGACCTGAATCCCGGATCGATTCGAACAGCGCGTCGTCGGCCGTACGCGTCATCGCCAGCACAACGGCCGTGATCCCGCTCAGCGCCACCGGCTCACCGCCGTAAATATCGTAGACGTGCACGGCATCAGGCTCGATGCGTTCGATAAAACGCTGCGCGCTCGTGCGCACCCCGAGCGCTTTCAGGCGCGGCATCACATGCGGCAGGTCCAGCGTGCGTTGCGTCTGCGCGCCGACGAACGGCATCGGCGTGAGAATTTCCACCGCCACCCCGTTGCCGGCGAGCAGCTCGGCGAGCCCGAGCGCGTGGTACTCGCCGGTTTCGTCGACGATGAGCACATTCGTGCCGAGGGCACCGGGGTCGGTGAGCGCGCGGCGGATTGCCGTACCAATATCGATGACGTGGACGCCGTCGCTGCCGGGAATACCGTCCCGATCCGGGCGGTAGGGACTGTAGCCATGCGCGTCCCAGCGCGCACCCGTGGCGCAGATGATCAGATCGGCCGCGAGGTCGACGGCTGCGAGTCGGCGATTACACTCAAGCGTGGCGCCGTGACGTTCCAGCGGACGCACGAGGTTTGCGATGCCTTCATGCCACGCGCCGCGCGTTGGCAGCGCGGCGAGTTCCCGCAAACGGCCGCCCGGTTCGGCCGCGGCTTCGTATACCGTTACCCGGTGGCCGCGCGCCGCTGCCGTGCCGGCGAAACGCAATCCGGCCGGTCCCGCACCGACGACGGCGATGTCGCGCCGCGCGCCGTCCGCCACGCGCTGCAGCGTGCCCGAACCCCAACGTCGTTCCCGCCCCATCGCCGGATTCTGTACGCAGGTGACTTCGCGATTGTCGATCAGGCGCGCGACGCACACATTCGCGCCGATGCAGCGTATGACGTCGCGCTCAGCGCCGGCCAGCGACTTGTTGACGACGAACGGATCAGCCATGTGCGCACGGGTCATCGCCACCATGTCGGCGTCACCGGCGGCGAGCACAGCCTCGGCTTTCGCGAGATCGAGAAAACGGCCGACGACGAAGATACGCGCGCGATCGCCTGTTACGGCTTTCGCGCGCCGCGCACTGTCGGCGAGGAAACCTTCGCCCACCGTGCCCATCGGTGCGACGGCAACATGCAGAGCGTGATAACCACCGCCGGAGATGTCGAAGAAATCGAACAGACCCGCGTCGCTGAAGATCGCGAGCTGTTCTTCGGACTGTTCCGGCGTAATCCCTGCCGGGCCAAGAAACTCATCGAACGACAGGCGCAGGCCAAGCGCGAGGTCGTCGCCAACGGCGCGCCGGATCGCCTCCCCCACCTCGAGCACGATGCGGCAGCGCTTCGCAACGGAACCGCCGTAGGCATCGTTACGCTTGTTGAATGCGGGACTCAAGAATTCACCAAGCAGCTGGCTGTGCGCCGCGTGAATTTCGATGCCATCGAGTCCGGCACGCCTGACGTTTTCGGCCGCGCGCGCGAAGTACGCCGCAAGCTCGGCAATGTCCGCGGCTTCCATCGCGTGTGGCATTTCCTCAGTGATTGCCGACGGGATCCGCGAGGCTGCCCACAGTGGACGCCAGTCGTCGAAATACTGCGTGCCACGCCCCTGCGCGCCGGCACAAAACAACTGTACGAACTGGCGGCAGTCGTGGGCATGCACGGCCTCGCCGAGTTTTTCATACCACGGTACGACAGCCGGATCCCACGCCGCGCAGCCCGCGTGATAGTTGCGCCCGGCCGGGTGCGCGGCCTGCTGTTCGAGCACGAGCAAGGCAGCACCGCCGCGCGCACGCTCGGCGTAGTAATCGATATGCCGCTCGGAGAGCATTTCATCACGACCGTAGAGCTGGGTGTGCCCGGTGACCATGATCCGGTGACGAACACCAACGTTGCCAATCCGCAGCGGCCTTAAGATACTTGGGTAAGGCGTGTCGGTTTCCATGAGGGGGCGAACTCGATGCGTGGGCTTGCGGACGAGTCTGCCAGATTCACCGTCGGCCCACTACATGACGAGCCGGCGGTAATCGGATACCGCTACAATGAACCAAGAATCGCGGAGGCAAACAGAATGAAAACAAGCATGAAAATCCTCGGGATCTGCTGTGCACTCGGCGCGAGCACGGCCGCGGCAGAAGACTGGTACCCGTCGAAGTTCGGTGCCGACGATACGCTCGGGGCGATCAACTACCTCGACCCGGCCATCGTTGTTAAAGCGGCCGAGCTTGTAAAAACCGGCAAAACCTACGCGCTCGGGGTTGAGACCGGCAGCGATTCGCCGGCTTACCCGCCGCGGACCTACCAGATGACGATCCTGCAACTCGGTGACGGTTCCGGCACCCCCTGGGGGACGAATAAAACCACCGGTAACGACGATTTGATGACCGTCTGGATGGGAGTCGGCTCCCAGATCGACGGCCTCGGTCATCTCGGCATCAACCACGTGTACTACAACGGCACGCATGCGAAGGACTTCGTGAAGAATACCGGTTTGACGAAATTCGGCATCGACAAGCTGCCGCCGATCGTCACCCGCGGCGTGCTCATCGACATCGCGCGGCACCTCGGCAAACCCGTGCTCGATCCCGGCACCGCGTTTAATCGCGCGGAAATAGAAGCTGCAGCAAAAGCCCAGGGAGTGACGATAAAACAAGGCGATTTGGTGCTGTTCCACACCGGCTGGCTCAACGTCGCCGACGGCGACAAGACGCGCTTTATGAAGGGCGAACCGGGACTCGGCGTCGGTGGCGCGGCCTGGCTTGCAAGCCAGGGAGTGGTCGCGGTCGGGTCCGACAGCTGGGGAGTTGAAGTCGTGCCGTTCGAGAACGCCGACGAGGCATTCCCGGTACACCAGGAGTTGCTGACCAAGAACGGCGTCTACATTCTCGAAAACATGGACACGCGCGCACTCGCCGCGGACAAGGCGACGGAATTTCTGTTCGTACTCGGGCAGCCCCGTTTTGTCGGTGCCGTGCAGGCCGTGATCAATCCGGTCGCGATCCGCTGATCCGCGCTACGCCATTGCAGAATCACCAGGAGAATCCGATGAAAATCACCATTGAGTACTGCACGCGCTGAAACTATGAGCCGAAAGCCCTCCGTGCGAGGGATCACCTGCTTGCCGCCGGCGTGCAGGCGCTCGAACTGATCGAAGGCGATGGGGGCGTATTCGAGATCACGGTCGACGGCGAGTTGCGGTTCTCGAAGAAAGCGCTCGGGCGATTTCCTACCGAGGGCGAACTCGACGCGCTCGTGACCGCCCCAGCACGGCGGCAATGATCACACCCGGGTCCTGCCGCCACGTCCAACCCGCCAGGCCGTGACAATCGCGAACGCGAGACACAACGCGATGCCGTAGAACACTTCGGCGACGAAACCGCGGTCGAGCATGCCGCCGAAGATCACCGGTGCGACCGCAATGCCAACGTCGAGGCCCGAGTACACCACCCCGTACACGCGCCCTGTGGCACCTGGCGGGGTGGCGGATCGGATCAGCATGTCGCGCGAAGGCCCCGACAGCCCGATCCCGAATCCCATCAGTCCAATCAACACGAGCGCGAGCCCCGCCGTACCCACGCCGAGGCCGATCACGAGCGCGCTCAACACAGCAAACACGAGCGCCGCGCTGATATTGCGTTCGAGATTGCGACTGTGCATCACGAGCCAGCCGCCGAAGCCCATGCCGAGCGCGCTGCCGAGCATCATTGTCGTCACGCTCATTGCGGCGCTCGGCACATCAACGGCGTAGAGCTTCTGGAAAATCGTCGGCGCGAAGTTCTGCGAAGCCCCAATCGCGGCGGACACGAACACGAAGAACCCGAAGCACCACCAGATTTGCGGTTCGCGCAGGAACGCGAGCAGTGGCGCCGGTCCGGCTTCGGTGGCCGCGTGTTCATCGTGTTCATCCTGTTCGGCGGACCCGCCGAACAGGGCATCGCGATTCATCAGCAATACGATAATCATGATGAGTGGCAGCAGCGCGGCCGCAAACAAGGCATTGCGCCAGCCGAACGGCGCCGCGATACCCACAAGGAACACCGGCGCGAAAGCCCAGCCGAGACTGCCGCTAAGGCCGTGGACGGAATACGCCGGACCGAGCCGCGGCACGCTCACGCGCGCGTTCAGCAAGGAAAAGTCGACCGGATGAAACACGCAATTGCCGAGCCCCGCGAGTGCGGCACCGAGCAGCAAACCGGCGTAGCTGTCGCTGTAAGCCAAACAGGCCGCGCCCGCGCTGAGACACGCGAGGCCACCGATCAGGGTACGGCCGGCACCGTAACGATCGACGACGAAGCCGGCCAGGGCCTGGCAGCAGCCGGAAACGATGAAGAACACGGTCATGATGAAGCCGAGTTCAGCGTACGAGTAGCCGTAATCCGCTTTCAGCCACGGAAACAGCGGCGCGACGATAAGGTGGAAGAAATGACTGAGCCCGTGGGCAACGCCAATGAGCCCGATGATGCGCGCATCGCGCACGAGTGGTACCGGGTTCAGCGCGCCGGCCGTGGCGGGATTAGTCATGGCGCAGACGTTGAGGTGGTGTACGACGGGGACACCGGGAAGCCGGGAGAAAACTGCTCATGGTGGGATTATACGGAGTCGCGCAGCCGGATTGATCTACGCTAGTCTTGCCGCTTCGAGTCAATTTTCAAGCTGAGGTATGAAGCCATGAGTACTGCTGACAACAAGGCCCTCGTGACGAAATTCTGGGATGCGTTCTCGACGTCGAAGTTCGACACTGCGCTGGGCATGCTCAGCGATGACGCAACGTGGTGGGTGGCGGGAACCACCGCATTGTCCGGCAAATACACGAAGCCGGAATTCGAGGTGCTGCTCGGCAATGTCGCCGGCAATGCACCGCAAGGTATCAAGGTCACACCAAAACAGCTGACCGCGGAGGACAATCGCGTCTCCGTCGAAGCGGAATCCTATGCCGAAATTTCGAACGGCAAGACCTACCGCAACATTTATCATTTCATGATGGAATGCCACGACGGCAAGATTTCGGCCGTGCGTGAATACCTCGACACGGAACACGTCACGGAAGTATTCGGCGAATAGGCGGCAAGGCATTATCGCGCGGCGGGGGTCGCGTGCGCGACGCCCGAATCGATCCCGCGAGGTGAGAAGGGGCTGCGGGCGGAGGCGACAACGCTTGCGCCGTTCCTGGCACTGCACTATGTTCGCAGCAGAGGTTGGTCCCCGACGACGCGCATGGCGCGCCGCCGCTGACAGCCTCGATCAGGCGGGAAGCGCCGCGCATCGGCACCGATTGCGCGGGGCACAGGGTAGAATGCATAGCGGTCGCCAAGCCGGCGACGCGGTGCTCACGCATCCAGGACAACGATAATAGTGGAGAACAACGGATGATTGCTTATGTCACGCTCGGTTCGAACGACCTCGCTCGTGCCGGAAAATTTTACGACGCCCTGCTCGGCGAACTCGGCGCGGGTCGTGCGATGGAGAACGAACGACTGATCCTGTGGGCATCGGGTGAAGGGCAACCGATGTTAGGCGTCATCACGCCGATCGACGAGAAACCGGCAACGACCGGTAACGGCACGATGGTCGCGCTCGGTGCCGCAAACCCCGCCGCCGTCGACAAGCTCTACAAGAAAGCCATCGAGCTCGGCGCTACCGACGAAGGCGAACCCGGCCCGCGCGGCGAAGGTGCGTTCTACATTGGTTACTTCCGTGACCCTGACGGCAACAAACTCAACTTCTTCTGCATGAACCAGTAGTCGTCAGGCGCGTGTGCCGGCGCGGATCCTGATCCGGATCCGCGCACGGTGCCCGCAGTGCGCCACGGTGCGATGCCCGGCATCATGGCACGAGCACGGACACCGTATCGTCGCCGGCGCACACCCTGACGGGCCGACGCACGATCGCGCCGGCACGTAAGGGGACGGGCGGCGCCCTGCCAACGAAACCTTCACGTTGAAGCCACATTCCGGGGGGCTGAAGCCGGATCCGCTCATGCGGATGAGCCCGCTCCGCTATTTTGTACGGCTCCTCAATGGCGATTCCGGCGCGCAGACGAACAACAGCACGGCGGTGCGCCAGGCCGCGGTGCTCAACATCGCGATCGTGGTCGCGGTCATTACCGCAACCCTGCTTGGCTTCGTCTACCTGCCGATTTCGCCACCCTTCGCGTCTCTGCACTTTTTCTCGGCCGCCGTCTTCGCCGCGCTCTACCCGCTGCACGAGGCGACTCGTCGCACCACACTCGTCGGCCGCGTCGGGGGCGCCTACCTGTATCTGTTCATGATCGTCGCCTGCTGGCAACTCGGTGGCTTACAGAGCCCGGCGATCGCCTGGTTCGTGGTGATCCCGATCGCGGCCGCGATCGTCGTTGGCCCGATCGAAGCCTGGTTCTGGGTGCTGGCAAATTGCCTCACAGCCGCCGGGTTCTATATCGCGACTCGTTACGACATAGCGCCGCAATCCTTCGTCGATGCCGAGTCGCAGCCGTTCGTGGCGCTGTGCTTTTTTGTCGCGCTCATGCTCGTCACCGGCGTCC
Organism: Gammaproteobacteria bacterium; assembly: GCA_965216305.1. Classification (GTDB taxonomy): domain Bacteria; phylum Pseudomonadota; class Gammaproteobacteria; genus UBA11873. The sequence continues at coordinate 5,098,854 of OZ244144.1, forward strand.
TGATCACGGCCTGGCTTGCAGGACAGCGCCTGCTCGAGGCGCAGTTGAACCGGTCGCTGAACGAAACCGCGGACGAAGCGATCAACGCCCGGGTGCTTGCCAACACGGCGACCGCCGCGAACGAAGGCGCGGCGTTCGATGCCGCGGTGGAAGATTGCATGAACATTCTGTGCGAAGCCCTGGGCTGGGAAGCCGCGCACCTGTGGATCCGCAACGACGATGGCTCTGTCGTGCCCACTCCGCTTGAATCGGCGAACGTGGATCCGGTGTTTTCGCCGCTGTTCCCCGGCGCCGATGAAGCCGCTTCGGGCTCGCGGAAATATTTCCCGCAGGTTGTCGCGGAAAATCGCCGCGAGATCTTTCGCGCCGATCTGGTCGGTGATTCGCGCGCGGACGCCGGCGAGGCGATTGGAATCAGGGCCGTGCTGGTGTGGCCGGTTATTATCGACCGCAAGGTTGATGCGGTAATCGAGTTCTTTGCACGACGTGACGTCGTCATCGATCAGCGTGCGCGGCGACTGCTCGATCACGTGGCGTTACAGCTTGCTCACGTGCGCGGCCGCGAACTCGCGCGCGGTCGCATCGAGCAACTCGCCTACTACGACATCGTTACCGGCTTGCCGAACCGTCACGCCTTTGAACGACGCTTTGCCACAATTCTCGACGCCGCGGCGCGGCGCGAAACCCGTGTCGCGCTCATGTTCATCGATCTCGACGGTTTCAAACATGTGAACGATTCGCTTGGTCATTCCGCCGGCGATCGGCTGTTGCATACGATCGGTGAGAAGTTAAGCAAGAATCTTCGCGGCTCGGACTTCGCCCTGAAGCTGACCCCATCGGGTGCGCCGCTGGTGGCGCGCCTCGGGGGCGACGAGTTTACCGTCGTGCTGCAGGACCTCGTGAACCCGCGCGGGGCGGATGTCGTTGCGCGGCGATTTCTCGAAATCATCTCGCGACCAATCGATATTGGCGGCCATGAAGTGGTAATCGGCGCGAGCATCGGGATTTCGGTTTACCCCGATGATGCCGCCACCCGCTCCGATCTGCTGCGCCTCGCTGATGCGGCGATGTACGAAGCAAAGCGCGCCGCCGGTAACCAGTTCCGCTTCGCCACCGAAGCGCTGAACGAAAGCGTGCAGCGACGCGTGTGGCTGGAGAACGAGCTGCGTCGCGCCATCACCTCGCAGACGCTGACAGCAATGTACCAGCCAATCGTCGACACGCATTCAGGTGAGACCGTTGCGTTCGAGGCACTCGCGCGCTGGCAGCACGACGGCGTCTGGATCGAACCGACGGAATTCGTCGGTCTGGCCGAGGAAACCGGGGTGATCCACGCACTCGGGGCGCACATCATGCGCACGGCGTGCGCGGCAATCGCGCAACACAACCGCAGCGCGGCAGTGCCGAAACGGATGTGTGTGAACGTCTCGCCGCACCAGCTTCGTCACGAGGAATTCATTCAGATGATTGCCGATGCCTTGGCGACTACGGACTGCGCCGCCGAATGGCTCGTGCTTGAACTGACGGAATCCTCGTTGATCGCCGATGATGCAGGCTCTGTCGAACTCATCGATTCGCTGCGCGCACTCGGGGTCGGCATCGCGCTCGATGACTTCGGCACCGGCTATGCTTCGCTGTCGTATCTGCGGCGCTTTCCACTCGACTACGTAAAGATCGATCGCAGTTTCGTCAGCGGCCCGGATCGAGCGGACGAGGACGATGCAATCATCGCGGCGATTACCGCGATGTCACATACGCTGAAACTCAGCGTCGTCGCCGAAGGGGTGGAAACCGAAGCGCAATTCATGCGGGTGAAAGCGCTCGGCTGCGATGCCAGCCAGGGCTACCTGCATGGCGCGGCCGCGGCGCTCGCGTCGGCTGAACCCGTCGCGAGCTAGTTCGGTTCAGGCCGGCGGCGGTTCCACCCCATAGAGGCGACGCGCGTTGTCCCACAATATCTTGTGGCGCACGGTATCGCTGACGCTCGCGAGGCCGGATTCGATGCAGCGATGCACGTCGTCGCCATACAGCGAGGTAGGATGGGGAAAGTCGGTTTCGAAGAGGATATTGTCGACTCCGACCGCATCGATCAGATGTTTTGGCGCAGTCTGTTCGAACCAGTAACACGCATAGACATTACGCGCGAAATATTCCGACGGCAGGAGATCGAGATCGGGACGTTCTTCACGTACCCGGTTGCCTTTGAACTGGTAGTCCAGCGCTTCAAGGACGAATGGAATCCAGCCGATCCCGCTCTCGACAGACACGAAGCGTATGGTCGGGAAGCGCGCGAGCACGCCGGACATGAGCAAGTCGCACAGCTGGCGGCCGTTGTTCATGAACAGATCGACGGAGAGTTCCGCGAACGTCGCCATCTTGCCGTAGGTCTTAATCTTCTCGCGGCTCAAGCCGCCTTCCATGTTGCCCGAGCCGATGTGAAAACTCACCGGCAAATCACACTCCACCGCCACCGCCCACAGCGGATCCCAGTGCGGGTCGCCAAGCACGGGCTGCCCGAACGATTGCGGCTCACCGGTGAACAGGATCCCGCGATGGCCTTTCGCGGCGCAACGGCGGATCTCCGCCACGGCGGCCTCGACATCCCAGAATGGCGTTGAGGTGATCGGCAACAGGCGACGCGGATCGGCCGCGGCCCAATCCGTCTGCCAGTCGTTGTAGGCCTGCACGCAGGCGAGCATGAGCGCGGGATCGTCGAGTTTCAGGAACCCTTGCGCGCCGAAGCCGCCAACGTTCGGATACAGCACCATCGCCCAGATCCCCATGTCGTCCATGTACTGGAGGCGGGCATGCGGATCGAATGCGCCACGGTGCATATCGTCGTAACCGTCCGGGGGTTCCAGCATGTCCCCGCAGCCTGCGGTCGCCGTGAAACCCACGCGCATCGATCGCTTGCCGTCGATCAGCCACCACTCCCGGCCGCGTTCGTCGGTTTCCATGCGCGGCGCACGGTCGCGCATCGCGGCCGGCAGACGCTCGCTCCACAAATCCGGCACTTCCGTTACATGCGTGTCGACATCGATGATCGTGTAGTTCGGCATGGGTTCGCTCCCGTCGGCTGCGATAGCGAGAGCATAACGCCAAACGCAGATGCAGATCCGCATCGCGGGAACGAAACCGGATCGGGCGAGCTGGCACCAACCCGATCGTTTACGCTTTGATTTTCTGAGCGAAAACCTCGCCGACGAGCGCTATTTACGCGGCAGTCAGTCCGACGCGCTGCATTTAATGCCCGGGATGCCCCGGACGTTTCGCGGCGAATTATTGCTGTCATTTTGAACCCGGCAGACCGTGCTAGTCTTACGCGCTCATTGAGAGCGTGCGCCAGATGATGCAACACCCACATCGAGGAAACTGCTGCCCGGAATCTCGAATCAAGCAAACGGGACAGGGACGGGATGGACACCGCCGTTGCGCTCCCGCGGCCGCGCTGTCCCGGCTTCACGCACGCGTTTTGCACGCGGTCAACGCTGCGCGACTGCCTTGATTCGATCGCCCTTATTACTCGTGTTGGGTGCGGCGGTGCTGATTTCCGCAGGTTCAGCCGCGGGCGCGGCGCCGGCGCAGTGTGCCGCGGCGGTAACGGATACGCCGCTCACACAAACGTCTGCTTCCGTCGGCATGTTCGCGAACCTGCGCGGCAGCGACGGTTCGATCCGCGCTGTTGCGCAAGACCTGCTTACCGCGGCGCTCGAGCAACAACGCGGCGCCACGCTGCAGTGCCCGGGCGGGTGCACCGATGCCGCGACGAGTATCGTCTACCAGGTGCTGCCAACGGCGTATCTGAACGACAACCGGCAACGCGCCGAATGTCAGCAGTATGAACGCGAGACAAGCGCAAACCCGTTGCGTTTCGCCGTTCACGAGTTCGACTCGCTCGAAGCCCTGAACGAGTGGATCATGGACTTTTCGCGCGGCAAGGGCGCCGACGGCAAGGCGCTGTATGCAGCCTGCGCATCGAACTGCAGTCCACGTTATACGTTCGTGATCAAACCGCGCGGCGGCACTAGGCTACAGCTCGAAGCGGAAGTAATCTGCGGCCTCGCGCGGGACAAGAACGTCACGCAGTACAGTCTTTCGACGGCGCTGAGAACGACGTGCAGCGCTCCGTCGGACAATGCAAGCCCCGGCACTCATGACGAGTAGCCTCCGCCAGCCGGGCGGCAACACCGGCAACCGCATAGCAGTAAGCTTAGCTGAGAAGAATCCATGAGCATCAATCTCGAAGAACTCGATTACGCGAACACCGACATCGGTGAGCTGATACTGCGGCGCAGGCGCTTTCCCATGCTCGGCGACACGGATGTGTTCGAGGTAATTCTGAACGATGAATATCTCATGTCGAGCCTGTATACCGCCGGTGAGATTGCGCTCGCGAATCTCGGGCTCGATGCGCTGCACGAAGACGAGTCGAATGTAATTGTCGGCGGACTCGGACTTGGCTACACGGCCGCGGCCGCACTCGAACGCGGAAGTGTGCGCGAACTCGTCGTGGTCGAGGCACTCGCTAACGTGGTCGACTGGCACGAACGCGAATTGCTGCCGGTAAGCGATCGCCTGACCCGCGATCCGCGGTGCTCGTTTCATGTCGGGAATTTTTTCGCTGAAGCCGCGAACGGGTTCGCATCACTCGAGCCGGCGCGGCGCTGGCATGCCGTGCTGCTCGATATCGATCATTCGCCGCGTCACGTGCTGAATCCCGCGAATACCCCGTTCTACACGGCCAGCGGCCTGGCGAAACTGCGCGATTCACTCCACGACAAGGGTGTATTCGCGTTGTGGTCGAATGACCCGCCGGATCAGGAGTTTGTCGGCCTGCTCGATCAGATATTCACGAGCTACGATGCGCACGTCATCGATATCGACAACCCGCTCAGCAACAACACGGGCCGGAACACGGTTTACGTTGCGGTGCGTTAGCACCCCCCAGAGACTGGCGCCGACATACAGCCGGCCTTGCACACTGCAGACTGACGCCGGCAGCGAAAGGATCCGGCGCATCGTCCCTGTGTCTCAGCCGGCAGCGCACTACGCGCTTTTACCGTCGCGGTCGAAGAAATCGAGTTTCAGTTCGAGTGAGGACCCGAGCCACATCGCGCCGACGCTGTGATCGAGCAGATCACTCAAACCGGTGCGCGTGTGCACGAGGATGCTGAGCGGCCCGCGCACCGATTGCAACCACGGTACGAACGCCGGGAACGAGTCCACCGCAAACGCCATCTGGTACATCGCCAGCGGATGCGGGCCGACGGGTTCATCGCGCCAGCGCCCCATGACCAGGTCGAAGCGCTGCTCCGCCGCTTCCCGCAGCGCCGCGGCAACCGCGCGCTCGGCGGGATCGCGGTAATACACATGCGCGTGGTAGCCCTCGATACGCGCCGGATCGAAAGCCTGCGGCAGCGACTCACTCATGCTCGCGCCTGCCGGCTGGTCGATTCGGTGCGACGGCATGCACGCTACAGTTACGCCGGGCGCCGTCAGCGTCATTGCCGCGGGCGCACACGGCGGGATGGTTCAGCTTCTGCGTCATCGTGACCTCGCGATTCGGGTTGGCGGCACGTGCCAGTGTACCGGAGCCGCCCGCGGGTGTCGGCCGTACAGGCGTTTCACCACACGCGCGCACTCGGCTATCATCGGCCAGGACAAAACAAAAAAACCTGTATCCCGGGGAGGCGACTCGATGAGCGCAGAAGCGAATAAAACCACGTTGAAAAACATGTTCGCGGAACTCGCGAAAGGCAATGGCCAGGCGCTGGTCGATGCGCTTGACGATGATATCGAATGGACGCTCACCGGCACCACGAGCATCTCGAACGTCTACAAGGGCAAGCAGTCCGTACTCGAAGACTTCCTCGCGCCGATCATGGAACAGATGGACGGACACATGGAAATCACGCCGGACAACTTCATCGCTGACGGCGATTATGTTGCGCTGCAAGGGCGCGGCAAGGCGCGCACGAAGTCCGGGGTTGATTACAACAACACGTACTGCTGGGTATACCAGTTCAGGGACGGCAAGATCATTTCGATCGTCGAATACCTTGATACGGAACTCGTGCGCAAGGCGTTCGGGTGAACGGTTCTGACATCGCGCTCGCATGAGCGCCGTGACGGCCGCGGCGCCGACGAACGCCGTACGCAATTACGTGCTCGGCGTACTCGTCGTCGTCTACACGTTCAATTTTATCGACCGTCAGATCCTCTCCATCCTGATGGAGGCGATCAAACTCGATCTCGGTCTGTCGGATAAGGCGCTCGGCTTTCTCGCCGGCTTCGCCTTCGCGTTGTTTTACGCCGTGCTCGGCATTCCGATCGCGATGTGGGCGGACCGCGGCAACCGACGCAATGTGATCTCGCTCGCGATTGCGATCTGGAGCGTGATGACGGCGCTGTCGGGTCTCGCGCAGAATTTCACCCACCTGGCGCTCGCGCGGATCGGGGTTGGCATTGGCGAAGCCGGCTGTACCCCGCCGGCGCATTCGATCATTTCTGATTACTATCGCCCGGAAGAACGCGCCACCGCGCTGGGTATCTACGCGCTCGGGATCCCGCTCGGAATCATGTTCGGCATGTTCGCGGGCGGCTGGATCAACGAACACTTTGGCTGGCGCAAGGCGTTTTTCGTTGTTGGCATACCGGGTCTGTTGCTCGCCCTGCTCGTGCGTTTTACGGTGCCCGAGCCCGCGCGTGGTCATTCAGAGAATCGCCCGGATGAAGCGGAGCGACCGCCGTTCGGGGAAACGATGCGCTTTCTCATGGGCCGCCCTGCGTTCCGCCACCTTGCCTTCGGGGGCGCACTCGCAGCGTTCGTCGGTTACGGCGTCGTGAGCTGGTTTCCGACATTTCTGATCCGCAGCCACGGCATGGCGACAACGGAAGTGGGCCTGTGGCTCGGGCTGATTATCGGGATCCCGGGCGGCGCCGGCATTTTCCTCGGCGGCTATCTCGCGGATAAGTTCGGCGCGCGCGATCCGCGCTGGTATTTGTGGACCGTGGCAGTGACGTCACTGATCTCATTGCCGTTCGGCGCGGCGACGTATTTATTATCCAACGTCTACTGGGCACTTGGCGTGTTCTGTATACCCATCTTGTTGTCGAACTTCTGGCAGGCGACGACGATGGCGCAGGCGCAAAGTCTCGTGCGGCTACGCATGCGCGGGGTCGCCTCGGCGATCCTGCTGTTTATTATCAACATCATCGGTCTCGGGGCGGGGCCCTGGGCAGTTGGCGCCCTGAGCGATGCGCTCGCCCCGTATTACGGCGCCGACTCGCTGCGCTGGAGCCTGATGATTTTCGGCGCGATCGGTTTGTGGGTGGCCTACCACTACTACGTCGCGGGCAAGCTTCTCGCCGCGGACCTGGCTCGCGCCGACGAGGCCTCGTGAGCGCTAGCGCGCGGCGGGGCTGGCGGCCGGGATGTCGCCGTGCGACCAGTCGCGCTCAACTGCGCCAACCCGGATCCGGTACCACTTGAGCAGACGCTCGCGCCCGCGGCGCTTCGCGTCGAGGTGGGCGTGATTTGCTGCCCAGGCCGCGAGTGCGGCCTCGTCGCGCCAATAAGACACTTCGTAGAACAGACCCGGATGCTTCAGGCTCGACGCCGGATCGGCGCTGATGAAGCCGTCGATCCGCTCGAGTTCCGGCTGCAAGGCCGTAATCACGCTCATGAATTCCTCGTCGACCTCGGGGTTCATCTCGTACTCGATGATAGCCATCAGCATCGCGGCGGCCCTACCAGCTGTTGCGCAACTCGCGCAATTTGAGAAACACCGTTTTCGGATCCGGATTGTCCGGCAGATCGGGGAATGCCTCGCGCAGGCGCGCGATCACGCTCGGGCTCGTCAGTCGAAAAAACGTGTTGATGTCCTTTTCCATCGCCAGCGTCGATACGAGCGCCGCGTTCGGATCCTGATCCGCGACGTCATCGAGCAGACGTTTCGCCGCTTCGTTGTCCGGCTCGCGGTCGAGCGTAAACTCGAGATTATTCGCCAGGTAATCATGCCCGGGATAAATCAGCGTGCTGTCCGGTAACTGTGCGAGCTGCTGCGCGAACGTCTCGTACAGTTCGGCAGGATGGCCACCGTGATGGCAGTTACCGGCGCCGGCATTGAACAGCGTGTCGCCGGAAAACAGCGCCGGCGTATCCGTGTGTGAACGCAGACATACGTGGCTCATCGTGTGCCCCGGCGTGTCGAGTGCTTCGAGTTCAACGGTTTTGCCGAGTTTGATACGGTCACCGGCGTTGAGTCCGCGATCCATATTCGGAATCGCGTCTTTCGCATTCGCGTGTGCGAGCAGTTTCGCGCCTGTCGCCGCGATAACCGCATCGTTGCCGCCGATGTGATCGAAATGTTCGTGCGTGTTCAGAACCTGGGTGATCTGCCAACCGCGCGCCTTCGCGGTGGCGAGACATTTCTCGTGGTCGAGCGGATCGATGGCCATGGCCTCGCCGGTTTCAGGGCAGACGATCAGATAGTTGAAATTTCGGTATGCGTTCCCGGTCCAGATTTGCTCGACGATCATGCGGATTCCCTCGGTAGATGCTGTCGGTGAGATGACTGAGCGCCGCCCGCGACGACGTTGATAGCGGCTCGGCAGTCGGCGGCGACGGCTTCGCCGCCATTCAATTACGCGATAAGTTCGGCGGTCGCCGGATACGGGCCGCAAGACCCTGGCGACCGCCGTGCCGCTTACAGTCGCTCGATGATCGTGACGTTCGCCTGGCCGCCACCTTCACACATCGTCTGCAGGCCGTATCGGCCGCCGGTGCGCTCAAGCTCGTGTAACAACGTGGTCATCAGCTTCGTGCCGGTAGCACCGATGGGGTGACCAAGCGCGATGGCGCCGCCATTCACGTTCAGCTTCTCGTGCGGATAATCGATTTCCTTCAGCCACGCGAGCGGTACCGGCGCGAAGGCTTCGTTCACCTCGATCAGATCGATGTCTTCGAGCTTCATGCCGGCCTTGTCGAGCGCGTAGCGCGTGGTGGAGATCGGCGCGGTCAGCATGATCATCGGATCTTCAGCGCGGACGCTCATGTGATGAATCCGCGCGCGGGGTTTCAGATTGTAGCGTTTTAGCGCATCTTCGGAACACAGCAGCATCGCCGAGGAGCCGTCGCAGGTCTGGCTCGCTACCCCGGCGGTGATCTTGCTGAGACCGAAAATCGGGTCGAGTTCCGCCATTTTTTCCATCGTTGTATGACGCGGCGTTTCGTCCATCGTGAGGCCGTTCAGCGGAATGATTTCCTTGTCGAAGCGGCCTTCTTCTATCGCCTGGAATGCACGTCGATGCGATTCAAGTGAGTATTCCTCGAGCTCCTCGCGCGACATGTTCCATCTGTCCGCCATCATCTGCGCGCCCTTGAACTGGGTCGGCGCCTCGCCGTAGCGCTCCATCCAGGCTTCCGAGCCCGTGAACGGATCGTCGAATCCAAACGCGTTACCGGCCGCACCGGCGGAACCGATCGGGATTTTCGACATTGTCTGCACGCCACCGGCGATGACGACGTCGTTAACGCCGGCCATGATCGCCTGGGCGGCGAAATGCACGGACTGCTGGGAACTGCCGCACTGGCGATCGATCGTGACGCCGGGGACACATTCGTCCATACCGGCCGTGAGCCAGCACGTGCGGGCGACGTCGCCGGCGAGCGGGCCGAGCGCATCGATCGCGCCGAAAATGACGTCGTCGTAATCCTTGTCCGGAATGTTGTTGCGTTCGACGATCGCCTTGATCACATGCGCACCGAGGTCGGCGGCGTGAACGTCTGCAAGACTGCCCTTGCGCTTGCCGGTGGGGCTGCGCACGGCGTCGATAATATAGGCTTCTGCCATGGTGGGTCTCCTGGGCTGGTTGTCGGTATGCGCGTCGACGCGGGGACTCTAACCAGTGCGATACGGTCGCACCTGGCACGGCGAACGTCCTCTCCCGTCTGCGGCGGGATGACGATGATACACCGAGTGGCGCCGGATGGCCGCGAAAATTGGCGGCCCGGGTCATTCGCTGGCAGCATCTCGCAGCTATCCCGCTTTCGCCGGGCAGCTCCGTATAATCCGGTTTCGATTCCCTTACACGAGGACACAACCGATGGAATACCGCTCAATCGCCGATGCACGCACGCTGGATGGTTTGCGTTTGATCCTGACCGCCGGTGTTCCCGGACCCTGGAGCGAATCCGCGAAAGCCGTTTTCAGAGCCCGTCGCGTCTCCTACACGCCGATCGCCCAGGAACTTGGTGGCAACAACGAGGAGCAGGTGAACTGGCTCGGGATCCGCAATGCACCGGTCGCGCTTCACAACGACGAGAAACCGCGCAGCGGCTGGGCGGAGATCCTGTTCCTCGCCGAACGCCTCGGCAGCGGGCCGTCGCTGATCCCCGAAGACCCTTTCGATCGCGCACTCATGTTCGGTCTCGCGCACGAAATTGCCGGTGAGGACGGGCTCGGCTGGTGTCGCCGCCTGCTGATCGTGAGCGGACCCATCGAGGCCGGCCCGGAACATCCGGCCCACGAATTCGCGCGCTTCTTCGGCGATAATTATGGTTATGCGCCAGGCGCGGCGGCGGCAGCTGCGAAACGCTCAAGCGAAATACTCGAGCTGCTGTCCGGCCAGCTCGCGCGCCAACAGGCAGCGGGTAAACGCTATCTCGTGGGTGACGCACTGAGCGCGGTTGACATCTACTGGGTGGCGTTCGCGAACATGATCGATCCCTTGCCGCACGCATTGTGTCCGATGAGCGACGATTTTCGCGCGATGTATTCGGGTTCGCCCCCCGAGGTACGCGCGGCCGCCTCGCCGGCGCTGCTCGCCCATCGCGATTTCGTGGCCGAGCAGGTTTACGAATTACCGTTTGCGTTCTGAGCGCGGGCGGCGACCGAGCAGCCACAAGGCGCCCGCGAAACCGAGTATCGCTGGCGGCAGCGGTACGGCAGCGACCGACACCGGCGTGAGCGTCCAGGCGTTATCGACGATACCGGCGGAAACGGAATTTGCACTATAGCCGGCAGCCAGATTGAACACTGGGCCGCTGGTGGGGAAACTCATCGTACTGCCGAAATCCGCGAGGCTCAGCACGTCGCCGCTGCCGACGCCCAGCAGGCGCGCGCTCGAACTCACGATCAGCGTGAGTTCGAGTTTGTAGGCGACCCCGAGCGATACCGAAATCGGGCCAAAGCTGAATGATTCGGGAAACGTCACCGCGGTCAGATCACCTTGTGTCGATTCGGTCGTGACCGGAGGCAAGGGGTAATCGTAATGCTCGGTGGAGCGGAATTGCGTGCCGTAGAAATCGGGACCGGGATCGTTGCCGAAATTCATCGCCACGACGACGTGCGACGACGACCGCGCGAAAATTCCCGCCCCGCCCGCACTGGTCACATCACTCAATAATCCGCTGACGTCGAAATTGATCGACGTCTGGGTGGTGAAGCCAGGGCCGCTGAAGATGATGTCGTCGACGACGAAACTCGCTTCCGCCCGGCCGGATGCCCACACCGCTTCTGACGGCCCAACCCCGCCGCTGGTGTCGAACACGCCACCGACATGTGACCGCGCGACGACGGCGAGCGAACCGGCATTCGCCGCGGCCGCCGAATAGTGGTGCGCGAACGTATCGCTGTCGCTTGCCGCTAACGCATTCGTGCTCGCACCCGGCGCCGGCGCGGCGATGATCCACTCGCGGTTGAAGTCATTAGGGACTGTGTCGGTCTGAACGCTCGCGTCCGTTTTGAGCGTGACGGACGCGGCAGTGGCGGTTAACGACCCGAGAGCAAGTGTGGTGGCCCCGAGGGCAAGCAAAACAGCGCTGCGCATGACCAGACTCCGCTGTATGGCGCGTATCGCACCAGCGCCAACCTTACGCCCAAACACGGCGAAATACCGGTACTAGTACCGCTCGCAGCCTGTCTCCGCTCAGGCGATCGCCCCGATCCGCCGGCCGATCTCGGCATACCGGTCGAGCCAGCGCAGCACCGTATCCCGGTCCGCCGTGGGACAGCGCGGGATCGCACGTTCGATGCAACCGAGATCTGCAAAGCGCTGCAGGTCTGCTTCCGGCGTTTCGAATACATCGAACATCGAAATCGACACGGAGCCCGGCTCGCGACCCTGCGCTTTCAGGCGTTCGTTCAGGTCGTCAATATCAGCCTGCAAATCGCCGTGGAACAGACCGATGGGGATCCAGCCCTCGCCGAACTCCGCCACGCGCTGACGCCCGAATTTCGACCCGAACGTGCCGAGGATCACGGGCGGATGCGGTTGCTGTACCGGCTTCGGGTATGACCAGATTTTATCGAAGTTGACGTACTCACCATGGAACGTGGATTCATCCGTCGTCCACAGTTCCTTCATCGCGCGCACGCGCTCCTCGAGCACTTTCCAGCGCTTCTTGTACGGCGTGCCGTGATTTTCCATTTCCTCGGCATTCCAGCCCGCGCCGACCCCGAACAGGAAACGCCCGTTCGACAGCCGATCGACGGTGGCCACGGTTTTCGCGAGCGCAATCGGATCGTGCTCGATGACGAGCGAAATGCCGGTACCGACCTTGATCGTTTTCGTCACCACCGCCGCCGCCGCGCAACTGACGAACGGATCAGACATGTGGATGTATTCCTTCGGCAACTCACCTCCCGCCGGCCACGGCGTTTCGCGGCTCGCGGGGATGTGCGTGTGTTCGGGGAACCAGACGGATTCGAAGCCGCGTTCTTCGGCGGCGACAGCAAGATCGTCCGGCCGGATTGAATATTCTGTATTGAAGCTGAAGACGCCGAGTTTCATGTTCGCTTTAGTTCTCCATTGATGATGTTCACTAACGGATGCGTCCCCAATCCTGCAACAAACGGGCTTCAGGCCCGACCCTTTGCTTAACCCCCGTTCGAAGTTCCTTACCTGGAGATGAGGGGGAGACGAGGTGTCCCGTGGGGATCCGCCACTTCGTGTTCTGGTAATGTCCTGTCGCTGGCATCGTCGCGCGCCGCGCTTACATCCCGAGCCGGTCCGCCATATCGAGAACATTCTGAAACACGCGCAAGGTCGCCGCATCCACCATCGTGCCGTCAACCTGTGCCGCCCCGCGGCCGTCTGCCACGGCCTCGAGGTAGGCTGCGTTCATCTTGCGCGCATTCGCGACCACGGCCGGGTCCGGCGTAAACGCGGCCTGGGCGAGCGGCACCTGCGCCGGATGGATCGCCCACTTGCCGACCGCGCCGAGGAATTTCGCGCGCTCGCATTCGCGCACATAGCCGTCCGCATCCTTGAAATTCGGGTACGGTCCGTCGATCGAATCGAGCCCGTGCATGCGCGCGGCGATCGTGATCTTGTTGCGGCCGTAGTGCCACACGTCGGCGGGGTAGGGATAGTCGCTGCCGAGCGCGTCGAAATCGATGCCCTGCGCCGCGGAATAATCACCGACCCCGAAGATCAGTGCTTCGAGGCGCGAATCGGCCGCCGCGATTTCCTCGACGTTGACCATCGCCTCGACTTCTTCGATCAGCACTTCGAGTCCGATCGTTTTCTCCATGCCGATCTTCGTTTCTATTTGATCGAGCAGCAGCGCGACCCACTTCACGTCGAACGCGGAACGCACTTTAGGGATGATGATCACATCGAGATTCTCGCGCGCGCCTTCGACAACTTCGATCACGTCCTCGTAGGCGAGATGTGTTTCGAGGTCGTTGATACGCACGCAACGTACCGTCGTGCCCCAGTCGTTCCCGTTCAGCGCTTCCACAATTTTCTGCCGCGAGGCGACTTTCTCCGACGGCGCCACGGCGTCTTCGAGATCAAGGAAGACGTAGTCGAGATCCATGGCCGCGGCCTTCGCCATCATCTTCTCGCTGCTGCCGGGCACCGCGAGTTCGCAGCGGCGGATTCTTGCCGGTCGGTTGTGTGGTCGCATGGTGCGGGAAACTCCTCGGTTCGGGCCTGACTTGATGGTTTGGAATGAAGTTCGTGCTCAGTCCGCGTTTACCCAGTGACTGCGCCGTTTCAGCAACACGCGCCGATCGCCTTCGAACACGATCTGATCCTTGTCGTTCACGCCCCAGTGATGGAACCGCACGATTCCGGCATCGTCGCGATCGGCGTCGCTTTTGTCCGTCACCTGGCTGTAGGCGTACAAGGTATCGCCATGGAACACGGGGTTTTTCAGCCGGATGTTGTCGAGATTGAGCTCCGCGAGCGCGTTCTCCGCCGTATCCTGCGCGGCGAGGCCAATGATCATCGAAATCGTCACCCCGCCGAATGCGACGCGTTGCCTGAACATGTGGTCGACCATAATCGCCTCATCAAAATGCGCCGAGGCCGTGTTCATGACGAGATTCGTGATCAGCACCTGGTCCATTTCCGTCAGCGTCTTGCCGCGCGCGTGCTTCAGGATCTCGCCTTCCGTGAAATCTTCAAAATAACGGGTGGTGTCGTTTGCCTTGGCCATCGATGGTATCCGGATCAGCTCGCGGGTTTGCCGAGCAGGTGGTCTGAGATGATGCGTAACTGGATCTCGGAGGTGCCTTCGAAGATCTTCGTCAGCCGCGCGTCGCGCCAGTAACGTTCCACCGCATGCAGTTTCGTGTAACCGGCGCCGCCGAGGATCTGCAGCGCTTCGCTCGTCACGCGCTCGGACATCTCGCTCGCGAAGTACTTCACCATCGAGGCTTCCTTGTCGCAGCGTTCGCCCTGGTCGATACGATCGCACACGAAATGCAGCAACTGTCGCGCGGCTTCGATTTCGCTCGCCATGTGCGCGAGTTTGAAGCGGATGGCCTGGAACTCGCCGATCGGTTTGCCGAACTGCATGCGCTCCTGTGCGTAGGCCGTCGCATCTTCGAGCGCGCCCTGGGCGAGACCGATGGAGCGCGCGGCCGTGTGCGCACGCGCTTCGTCGAGGCCTTTCGCGAGCGCATAGAACGCCTTGCCCTCCTCCCCGATCTGCGCGCCAAGTGGCAGACGGAAACCATCGAACGCGAGTTCCCAGGTTTTCCAGCCGAAGTAACCGATCTTCGGGATGTCACTGCCGTGCACCCCGGGCGGTAATTTGCCACGTTCCTTGTCGATCAGGAATGTGCTGATGCCGAGGTGGCGGCGCTTATCGTCGGGCGATGGCGAGGTGCGCGCGAACAGTACGATGTAGTCCGCGCCGTCGGCGAACGTACACCAGTATTTGTTGCCCGTGATCACCCACTCGTCGCCGTCGCGTTCGGCGCGACAGGATATCGAGGCGAGATCGGAGCCCGTATCCGGTTCCGACAGCGACATCGCTGCGAGATACTCGCCGCGCGCCACCCGCGGCAGGATCGCGCGACGCTGGTTCTCGTTCAGCAGATCAATCATGAGCGTGCCGTTGCCGCGCGCAATCAAACTCGCGACGCTCATCCAGCCGCGCGCGAGTTGCTCGGCGATGAGGCAATACTCGAAACAACCGAGTCCGCTGCCGCCGTATTCCTCCGGCAGACGAATGCCGAAATAGCCCATTTCCGCGAGCTTGTCGCGCAGACTCGCCGGGATTTCGCCCTGCACCGGGTCGAGCTCGTTCGCCACCGGCAGCACTTCGTTCAGGGTGAATTCGCGCGCCACCTCGCGGATCATCACGCGCTCTTCGGTCATGAAGCGGTTTTCGGGCGCGCTCATCGGCTGCGCCTGATCAGGTTCGAGCGTTTGAAATCGATCACGCGTTCGCCATCGGACTGGAAACCTTCCGTATGCCACGTGACGATGCCGAAGTCCGGCCACTTCTTCGTATCACGCTTGTCCGTGACCGTGCTTCTCGCGGTGAGGGTTGCGCCCGCGAGCACGGGGCGATGATGGGTTAATTCCTCGACGCCGAGGAACGGGCCCATACCGGCTTCGCTCAAATCCTCTACGCTGAGGCCGAACACCGTATTGAAGATGAGCAGCGGGTTCAGCAGGATGTCGGCGTGACCGTGCGCCCGGGCGTAATCGCGATTGAAGTAGTGCGGGTTGTAATGCAGCGTGAGCGTCGAATACAGCGCATTCTCCGCCTGTGTCAGGGTGCGGCCCCAGTGGTGCTCGAACACCTGGCCGACGGTGAAGTCGTCGAAGATGTTGCCTTTCTCGACGGTTACCGCGGCGGCGGCGAGGCCGGCGGCGTCAAGCGTGGCGGGTTCGATCATGATGTAACCTGCGGTTGCGGCGCTATGCGAGCGGGCCGTCAATGGTATTCGGCGATGCTACGCCGAGGCAACATGACGGCCCCTGGCCGCAATCATTCCGCTTCCGGCCACACCTCATTGAGACTGCGCAGTGCGCCCACCGCGACCGGCCAGCCGCCGTAGTGGGCGATGTGCGTGATCATTTCCTCGATTTTTTCACGCGGTATGCCAAGGTTTTTCGCCCCGGTGAAATGCACTTTCTGCTCCGGCTCGCGGCCGAGCGCCGTGAGCACGGCGCACGTGACGAGCGAGCGTTCCTCGAGTGCGAGCGCTTCGCCCTGCCACACATCGCCGAACAGATGTTCAACGGTGTACTTGCCGAAACGCTCCGGAAACGGCAGCGCCGACGGGGGTGATCCGAACAGGCGTTCCATGACCGCTTCACCGCGTGCTTTTTTGTCCTCGCTCATGTCTTTAACTCCCGGGGATGTGTTCATCGAGTTCGTAGCGCACATCGTAACGCCACCGGCATACGGGATCATGCCGCGGAACGAGAACACACCGTACTGCCGTTCGCCGGTAGAATCCTGTTCGTCGAGGCACGGGAAATCGCAACCACCCAGGACTGTGGCGTCACCTACACTGAAACACCGGATTCAATTGCGCCTGTTCGCCGTCATGCTGGCAAGCATCGCCACCGGCGCCAGGCCGGCCGCGGCGGCGTCAATCACACTCTATGAGACGCGCCTGGACGAAATTTTCTCGCAGGCAAGCTTCGGCGCGAGTCCCATCGATATCCGCTTTCTGGAACCCGTCGAACTCGTGGCCCCGGAACTGCTCGACATCGATTCCGATGCGGAATACGAGCGCTTGCGCTTCACGTACACGGAGCGCTTTGCGGCAACCACGATCCGTATGTTCTTCGTCGACCGGATCGGCTTTTGCGGCAAACCGAAGCGACGCGGGATTGGCGGCTGTACGAATTCGACCATCGTCGTGCTCGATGCGCAGAAACTGCGCGGCAAACCCGATCGGCACGGGGTGGACGAACTGATGGCGCACGAACTTGCACACATCTTCCTCGGCAACGGTCACTCCCGCGGCCGCAATCTGATGAACCCGTCGATGGCAAACGGGCGCGATGAACTCACTCCCGAGCAGGCCAGGCGGATTGTGCACGGCCGGGTCGGGCGCAGCGATTCCGGGCCGTTATGGGTGCAGCACGATGAGCGCGGGCCCTATATCGAAATCGTGCCGGTGCTGGTAGTCCGGGAGGCGGGGGAATCCGCCGCGCATCCGCCACGACATTACTGACACTCGCTGGCAGGTACGCGCCGCGGGGCGCTCAAGGACCGCACCCATCCCGGCGCAGCGCAGGACACCGAACCCGTACACCGCACCAAGCTTGTGCAAGCTTTCGCGATCGGCGCCCCGGAATCCCGCCCCGGGTGTCGATCTGTGAGAGGTATGCCACAAAAACCACATGAAGCATCGCGCCAGGTGTGCTCGCCCTCACGGACAACCCTATACTGCGAACCCTTGGATGGGACGGTGGTTAGACGCGTCCCGTCGGGCAGTATTCGAGAACAAAAAAACAGGACGGATTTGACGATGCAACGTTTTCTGACGCCGGGCAACGGCGGACGCAAGCTTTTGATTCATGCGGCAATGGCCGTTCTCCTCACGAGTCTGTCGTCGCCGGCCTGGTCGGCCATGGTGACGCTGCATGAAGCGGCCGTCGAGTCGATTTTTGCCCAGAGCGGCTTCGCGGACCCCATTGATCTGCGTTTCGGACCCACCATCGAGTATGTCGCGCCCGCCCTGCTCGATCTGAGCTCCGAAGCCGAATTCAATATCCTGAGAAACGAATTTTTCGGCTTGCCGAACACGACCGTGCGGCTGTTTTATGTCGATACGATCTCCTGGTGTGGTACCAGTGGCGCGTCGGCCGGGTGCGCGAACAACTCGATTGCCGTATTGAATTCGACCACCGCGGCGAACAGTACATTCGGCGATGAACTCATCGCGCACGAGCTTGGCCATGTCTTCGGCCTGGATCACACCGGTGGCGATAACCTGCTGAACCCGACCGTCATCAACGGGCGCAACTCGCTTACCTCGGATCAAATCACGGATTTGCTCGCCGATTTCAACGTACTGTACGACATCAACAACAAACCCTACGTCGACATCGCGCCCATACTCGTCGTCGCGGCCGCAACCGCGGTCCCCTTACCCGGCGCCGCCCTGCTCATGCTCGGCGCGCTGCTACCACTCGGCGCTGCCCGCCGCCGAGCCTGATCCGGCAAGCCCGCTGCCGCCCCGGCGGTTACGCCTCGCCGTAACCGCCGCCGCCCGGGGTCTCGATCACAACCCGATCACCCACCCCGAGTTCCGCGCGACTCGTCGCCGCCAACAGCACTTCCTCGCCGTTCGCACGTAACAACACGTTGCGCCCCACCGCTCCCGGTTCACCGCCGCCGATGCCGTAAGGCGGCACGCAGCGGTGTCCCGACAGGATGGATACCGTTACGGGTTCGAGAAACCGGATCTCCCGCACCACCCCGTCGCCTCCCCGATGACGTCCCGCGCCGCCGCTGCCACGGCGGATTTCGAAGCGTTCCAGGCGCACGGGAAAACGCCATTCGAGCACTTCAGGATCGGTCAGGCGTGAATTCGTCATGTGCGTGTGCACGGCGTCCGTGCCCGCGAAATCCGGCCCGGCGCCGGAGCCGCCACAAATGGTTTCGTAGTACTGATACGTCTCTTTGCCGAAAGTGAAATTGTTCATCGTGCCCTGCGCGGCGGCCATCACCCCGAGCGCGCCGTAGAGGCAATCCGTGATGCATTGCGAGGTCTCGACATTCCCTGCCACCACCGCCGCTGGCGGGTTCGGGTTCAGCATCGAGCCGCGCGGCACGATGATCGTGACTGGCTTCAGGCAACCGTCGTTCATCGGGATGTCGTCATCGACCAGGGTGCGCAGCACGTACAGCACGGCCGCGCGGCACACGGCCGCCGGGGCGTTGAAGTTCGTCGCGGTCTGCGCTGCGCTGGCGGAGAAATCGATCGTCGCGGAGCGCGCATCGCGGTCCACATCAATCTGCACCGCGATCGCATTGCCGTCGTCCATCGGATAGCGAAACGCGCAGGACTCGAGTACCCCGAGCACGCGGCGCACGGCTTCTTCCGCATTGTCCTGCACGTGCTGCATGTAGGCCTGAACAACGTCGAGTCCGAAGTGATCGACCATGCGCCGGAGTTCGCGCACGCCCTTGTTGTTTGCCGCGACCTGCGCTTTCAGATCCGCGATGTTGTTCGCGGGGTTGCGCGCCGGGTACGGTTCGCGGCCGAGCAGTTCACGCAACGCGGCCTCGCGGAACTCGCCGTGTTCGACGAGCAGGAAGTTGTCGATAAGCACACCCTCCTCCTCGATCGAACGACTGTCGGACGGCATCGAACCCGGGGTGGAACCGCCGATGTCGGCGTGGTGCCCGCGCGAAGCGACGTAGAACAACACCTCATTCGCCGCTTCACCGTGATCAAACCGGAAGACCGGGGTGACCACGGTCACGTCCGGCAGATGGGTGCCACCGTGGTAAGGATCATTCAGCACGAACACATCACCGGGCTTTTGCTCGCCGCCGCGTGCGCCGATCACGTGAGCGACGCTTTCGCCCATCGAGCCGAGATGTACCGGCATGTGCGGGGCGTTCGCGATCAGCGCCCCGCGCGCATCAAACACGGCACACGAAAAATCGAGCCGTTCCTTGATGTTCACCGACACGGCCGTGTTTTGCAGCGCCGCGCCCATCTGTTCCGCGATCGACATGAACAGGTTGTTGAACACTTCGAGCATGATCGGATCGGCGTCCGTGCCGATCTTGCGTTCGCGCTGCAGCGCCTGCACCCGGTTAAGGACGAGCGATCCGTCCGCGCGCAGCACCGCACCCCAGCCCGGCTCGACCATCACCGTGGCCGTATCCTCGATAATGATCGCGGGGCCGGCAATGCGCTGCCCGGGCGCGAACGCGTCGCGCAGGTACACCGGCACCACGCGCGCCGCGCCATCGAGGAATACCTGCGTTTGATCGAGCGGTTGCGGTGGATCAGCGCGCGTGTCGCTTACCGTTGGTATCACGGCAGGCGGTGGTGCGTTGCCACCACTTGTCGCCTCGATCGCAAGCGCCTCGATCACGAGCGGCGTCCCGCTCATGATGAAACCGAACTGCGCGCGGTAGGCGTTTTCGAATGCCGCGCGGATGTCGCTGCCGTGTGCGTGGTCGAGAATTAACGCATTGTCCGAACCCGCGTAGCGCACGTAGGCGCGACGATTGAACGTGATCGCGTCAGGCGCGACACCCTGCATGCGCAGTTCCTCGCCGGCCGCGGCGCCAAGTTCGTCCCAGGTCGCGGCGAGTTCATCGTCACGCAATTCATCGAGCGAGCGCTCGAGTGCACGTTCGCGGATCGCCTGGATCGCGGCGAGCCCCATGCCGTAGGCCGACAGCACGCCGGCGAACGGATGCATCACGATTTTCGTCATGCCGAGCGCATCGGCGACAAGACAGGCATGTTGTCCGCCCGCCCCACCGAAACAACTCAGCACATAGTCCGTCACGTCGTAACCGCGCTGCACCGAAATCTCCTTGATCGCATTCGCCATGTTCTCGACCGCGATCCGCAGATACCCCTCGGCCAGCGATTGCGGCGAGTGTGCGCTGCCCGTCGCGGCGTTTACCGTTGTGGTGAGATCGCGGAACTTCGCGCGCACCACGTCGGCGTCGAGCGCTTCGTCGGCACCGGGACCAAATGTTTGCGGGAAGTACTGCGGCAGGATTTTGCCAAGCATGACGTTGCAATCGGTTACCGCGAGCGGCCCGCCACGGCGATAACACGCCGGTCCCGGATCCGCGCCGGCGGAATCCGGCCCCACACGCAAGCGCAGGCCATCGAAATGCAGCAAGGAACCGCCGCCGGCCGCGACAGTGTTAATGCGCAGGATCGGCACGCGCATGCGCACGCCGGCCACTTTCGTGTCGAACGCACGTTCGAATTCGCCCGCGTAATGCGATACGTCCGTTGACGTGCCGCCCATGTCGAATCCGATAATGCGGTCGAAGCCGGCTTGCTCGCTCGTGCGCACGGCGCCAACCACGCCGCCGGCCGGACCGGAAAGAATGCTGTCCTTGCCCTGGAACAATGCCGCCTGCGTGAGTCCGCCGTGCGACTGCATGAACATGAGCCGTACGCCGTTCAATTCACTCGCGATTGAATCGACGTATCGGCGCAAAATCGGGGTGAGGTAGGCATCGACCACGGTTGTATCGCCCCGGCTGACGAATTTCATCAGCGGGCTGACGTCGTGCGACACGGAAACATGGGTGAAGCCGACGTCGCGCGCGATCGCCGCGGCCGTCGCTTCGTGCGCGTGGTAGCGATAGCCGTGCATGAACACGATCGCGACGGAGCGAATGCCCGCGGCCATCGCGTCGTGCAGCGCACCGCGCACGGCGTCTTCGTCGAGCGCCCGCACAACCGTCCCGTCGGCTGCGATCCGCTCACGGACTTCGGCAACCCGCTCGTACAACAGCTCCGGCAGGACAATATGGCGCGCAAACAGATCGGGGCGATTCTGATAGCCGATGCGCAGGCCGTCGCGGAAACCCGCGGTGGTGAGCAGTACGGTGCGCTCGCCCTTGCGCTCGAGCAAGGCATTCGTCGCGACCGTCGTGCCCATTTTCACGACGTCGATGCACTTCCCCGGGATCGGATCGTTCGACGCCAGGCCGAGCAGATCGCGAATACCCTGAAGTGCCGCATCGCGGTAGCGCTCCGGATTCTCGGACAGCAATTTGTGTGTCACGAGCGAATCATCCGGGCGCGACGCCACGATATCCGTGAACGTGCCACCACGATCGATCCAGAACTGCCAGAGCCCTTGCGCCATCGCGCTATCCTAGCGTACGCGGCTTGCGATCGTCGCCACGGAAAGTGTTTGCGAGCGGAAATAAAAAAGGCCGAGCATGATGCTCGGCCTTAATACCCTGGTCGTGTTCGGCGCCGCGGGTTTCGCGGTGCCGAACCGGCGGTGCTTATTCGCCGGTGACGGGGCTCAGAATTGTTTCAACAGCACCGACGCCAACCTTGGCTGCGCCCGTGACTGCCTGCGAAGCGGCTTTCGCCGTTCCCTTCACCGTACCGGTAACCGTGCCAACCACCGGGCCATGTTTCTCGGCGTCTTCGGCAACACCCTCGACAATCTGTCCGGGCGACGTAACTGTTTCGACGACACCTTCACCGGCGCGTTCCATCTTCGTTGCGTCTTCAGCAAAAGCCTGGGACGACAGTCCGAAAGCGGCGCTTGCAACTAAAGCGATAACGACTTTATTCATGTTTTCTCTCTCCTAACTCGATTGAAGTGCCTACTATCGGTTCGCAATCGTACACGAGTCCACAAGGGGAACAAGCCGTTAGGGCGCCGACGGGCTGTGTCTGTGACCATGGTCACCGTTGACGGTGTGTCTATCGACCGCGAATCGCGGATCCTTGAATCCGGCGCGTTGCGGGCAGCGCAGACAGCGCGGACATTACCCGTGGCGGGTTAAACCCGCGCCGAACCGAAACCGGACCCACGACCGGCCGCATGCGGCGTCTGCTTCTTTGCCTGTGGCGGCAATCGGGCTACGCTGCGCAGTCCAGACAAAATAACTGAACCAGCGACCTGAGGAGGATGCCCGTGGACCTAGGCGTAATGATTTTTCCGACCGACAAATCCATTCAACCCATACAACTCGCGAAGGAAGTCGAGGCGCGCGGCTTCGAATCGCTGTGGTTTCCCGAGCACAGTCATATTCCAACCAGCCGCGAGACGCCATGGGGCGGCATGAAAAACGCACCGCCGCTGCCGGAAATGTACTGGCGCTCGCACGACCAGTTTGTGGCGCTGGCCGCATGCGCGGCGGTGACCGAGAAACTTCGCCTCGGCACCGGCATCACGCTCGTCGCCCAGCGCGATCCGATTTGGCTCGCGAAGGAAGTTGCGAGCCTCGACATGATTTCGAACGGCCGCTTCGAACTCGGGGTTGGCTACGGCTGGTGTGTCGAGGAAATGCGCAATCACGGACTCGATTACAAAAAGCGCCGTGCGATCCTGCGCGAGAACATCCTGCTGTGCCGCGAACTGTGGACACAGGAAGAAGCAAGTTTCTCCGGTGAGACGATTCAGTTCGAGAAAAGCTGGGCGTGGCCGAAGCCGGTGCAAAAACGGCTACCGGTGGTGATGGGCGGCGCGGCCGGACCAAAAACCGCGGCGCACATCGCGGAATTCTGCGACGGCTGGATGCCGCTCGGCGGCGCCTACGATTTCGATGGTGGCAAAGCCGAAATCACGAAAGCGTGCGAAGCGATTGGACGCGACCCGGCAAGCGTCTCAATCGGCATGTTCTATGCCATGGGCTTCGACGCCGATCAGGTGAAGGAACACGCGGACAAGGGCGCGATTCGCGGCATCCTGCCGCTGCCGTCCGAAGGGCCGGACGTCGTGCTGAAACTGCTCGACGACTACGCCAAGCACCTGTAACAAGCACCAACCCGGCACCGGATCCGCACCCGTGGATCCGGGGCCGGCGTCAGGTCCCTTCAACGCAATCACGCCGTCGCCGGTTAAAAACATCCCGCGCGCACTGCACGGCGTGCATTCGAGTAAACACTACGCGTCCCGGTGGTGTAAGCGCAGATCATTAATCTGCCGATTGACCTCGGTCTCCTCGAGGCCCAGAAACGCGAGCATCTGGCCGCCGATAACCAGGCTGCTTTCGAGCATCTCCGGCACCACCCGATCGGCGCCGAGGCGCAGCAGCTCATCGAAATCCCCGCTTTCCTGGCAACGCACGATGATCGGCGTGACGATACCGTCGTCGCGGATGCGTTCGATCGTGGTTTTTGCGTACGCCGCGGATGCAAACGTCAGGATCGCGAGCCGCGCGTTGCCGATGTGACACTGCGCGAGGATCCGCGCATCGCTGCAATCCCCGAATACGACATTGGCGCCGCGCTCCCGCTGTCGCCGCACCACATCCGCGTTGTTTTCGATCGCGGTGTAGGGGATGTCGTTACGCTCCAGCAGTCGTGCCAGGGTCTGCCCGACACGTCCGAACCCGCCGACGATAACGTGTCCGTCGTTGTGCTCGATCAGCGGCTCCGGTTCCGCTTCTTCCTCGCGCGCCGGCTCAGGCCACAGCGTGAGGATCCGTTCGGCGATGGGATCCACGAAACGGATCAACAACGGCGAAATGAACATACTCAGAACCGCAATCGCAAGCACGAAAGACGCCTGCTCCCGCGGCACTACCTCGTGCAACTGCGCGACCACAATCAGGGCAAGTCCGAATTCTCCGGCCTGTGCCAGCGTAATGCCAACGCGCAAGGCCGCACCGCGACGTTCGCCCATGAGACGCGCGAGCACCGTGACGACGACAACGTTCATCGCGATCAGCGCAGCGGTGAACACGGTAATGCGAAACCCGTGTTCCGCGACGACGTTGAGGTCGATACCCATGCCTATCGTCACGAAGAATAATCCCAGCAGGACATCCTTGAACGGACGGATCTCGATATCGATACGATGCCGGAACGGTCCTTCCCCGAGCATCATGCCGATGACGAAACCACCAAGCGCCATCGAGAGGTGGAACGCATGCGTGAGCCAGGCCGCGAGCAGGGCAATCACAAGCGTTGTCAGCACGAACACATCGTCCGACCGGGTTCGCGCGACTTCGTGGTAGACCCGCGGCAACACCCACTTGCCGACGCTCATCAGCAGCAGGAGCAGCAGTGCGCCTTTGGCCAGCGCGCTGCCGAGTTGTTGCGCGATGCCGGTATCGGCCGCACCGCCGAGTATCGGCACGAGGATCAGAAAGACCACCGCGATCAAGTCCTGAAACAGCAGCACCGCGATCGCAAGCTGGGCGTAACGGGAATCGAACTGCTGCAACGCAGCAAGTTCGCGCGTCACGATCGCGGTGGACGACAACGCGAGCGCCCCCGCGATCACGATCGCTGCTTCCAGCGTCGCGCCCCACCAATAGACCGTGAGCGCGAATATCAGCGTGGTGAAGAACACCTGGGCGCCGCCGAGCCCGAACACGGAACGCTTCAGCGCCACCATGCGCGGCAGGGAAAATTCGAGGCCCAGTGAAAACAACAGAAACACGACCCCGAACTCCGCGATCAGCGTGAATCGCTCGGGTTCGACCCAGCCAAGCAGTTGTGGCCCGATTATCGCGCCGGCCACCATGTAGGCGATGATCGACGGCAGACGCAAACGTGAAAACAGAATCGCGACGAGCAGTGCCGCACCGAGGATGGTGGCGAGTTCCTCGAAAAAACGAAATTCCATGATGGTTACCGGAACCGGTGACAGCGCGTGAAGCCAGTGGATAACGATAGCTGTGGCCGGGGGCTGCTACAAGAAGCGCCGACGTTTTGTCGCCGGCGATCGAATCGCCTATTCTGGACACTCTCAATGGTGAGGACGGACGATGGCCGCGCGCGCAGAAAGACGGAGCTTTTGGACCTGGGGTTACGTCTCTGACGAACCCGATTTCGCGGCGCGCAAGGAAGCGGCGCGCAATCTCGGCACCCGTCTTGGCGCCGTGGTCGAACCACCGCCGGTGCCCGAACCGGACGACATCGAGCTGCGCGGAAGCCGCGTGACGATACCATCGAAACTGCAGGCCTGGGTGAACAACGATCACACCGATCGCCTGGTGCATACCTACGGCGGCCACCCGCTCGAACTGCTGGCCGCACTGCGCGGCGAATTCATCAACCCGCCCGATGCCGTTGCGCACCCGCGCAACGAAGAAGAACTCGAAGCCACGCTCGCCTGGTGCGACACGCACCGCTACACCGCCATCCCGTACGGCGGCGGCACCTCGGTCGTCTGGGGTGTGAACGTACCGTCGCAAAGCGACGGCGCGGTGACGATCGATCTCGATAACCTGAACAAGGTCCTCGAGATTGACGACGTCTCGCGCGCCGGCCGTTTTCAGGCCGGCATCCTCGGGCCCGATCTCGAGGCCGCACTGCGCCCGCAAGGACTCACCTTGCGACATTTTCCGCAAAGCTTTCCCTGGTCCACGGTGGGCGGCTGGGTCGCTACGCGTTCGGGCGGGCACTACGCCACGAACCACACCCACATTGACGACTTCGTTGAATCCACCCGCATGCTGTCGCCGGCCGGCTGGTTCGAGTCGCGACGCCTGCCCGGCAGCGGCGCCGGTCCCAGCCCCGACCGGCTTGTGATCGGGTCGGAAGGCACGCTCGGGATCATCAGCGAGTGCTGGCTAAGATTGCAGAAGCGACCGACGTTTCGCGCTACCGCCGGGGTGATTTTTCCCACCTGGCGCGCCGGCTGCACGGCCGTGCGCCATATCGTGCAGGCGAAACTGTGGCCGGCGAACCTGCGCATCCTCGATCCGGTCGAGGCGGGCAACAATGCGGGCCTCGACGGTACGCAATCACTCGTGATCATCGGCTTCGAATCCGCCGATGTGCCGCAGGGTGAAAACGTCCGGATCGCGGTCGCAATCGCGCGCGAATACGGTGGCATCATCGCTGATGACAACATCGTGATCGATGACGGTCAGGGCAATGCCACCGGCCACGAAGGCCCGGTGGGCGCATGGCGCAACGCGTTTATCGGAGTCAACGCCGGTCTCACCGCCGGCCTTGGCCTGCTCGCCGACACGTTCGAGACCGCGACGACGTGGGATAACTGGCCCGAGTTCGACTGGCTCGTCCGTGAGCGAGTGGGTCGCATTCTCAAGGAAACGATGGGCGACAGCGCAACCCTGTCGTGCCGTTTTACGCACGTCTATCCGGATGGCCCGGCGCCGTATTATTCCTTCAGCGGGGTCGTGAAGCGCGGCGGTGAAGCGGAAGTGTGGCGGCAGATCAAGGACGAAGCCACGGCGGTACTCGTCGATGCGGGCGGTACGGTGACGCATCACCATGCGGTGGGACGCATGCATGCCGAGGGCTGGGCCGATCAGCGTCCCGCGTTGTTTGGCGACGTGCTCAAGAGCGTGAAACGCACGCTCGATCCGAACGGTATTCTGAATCCCGGGGTTTTGTTCAGGCCCTGATTCGATACCCTATACCGCCGTGCGCATGATCTCGCCGACGAGTCGTTCCAGATCGCGAATCGAGCGACACGAATCCACCCGGTCGCACGCCGTGCTCAGGCGACGCATTTCCGAATCACCGGAATTCCAGAACGCTTTCGGTTCCGGGTTAAGCCACAGGACGCGACGCGCGCGCTCGTGGATCCGGCGCAGGCTCGCCACCCCGGGATCGCCGTAGTTCGAACGCGCATCACCGAGGATCAGCACGGTGGTACGGTGATCGATGTCGTCAAGGACCTGCGTTTCGAGATCAGCAAGCGCACGACCGTAATCCGTCGAACCCCAGCCGTGCCTGTGCAGCGCCTCGCCGATCGCATCCTCCGCGGCTTTGTGTTCGAACAGCTCCGTGATTTCCGCGAGCTGGCTTGAAAACGCAAACGCGCGCACTTTCGGGATCACTTCCGTCACGCTGTACAGAAACAACAACAGGAACCGCGCCGCGTTCGCGACCGATCCCGACACGTCGCACACGGCCACGACCTTCGGGCGTTCGACTTTCTTGCGCTTCCAAACGGTTTCGAACAGCAAACCGTCGTATTCAATGTTGCGCCGGATGGTCTGGCGCACATCAAGCTGGCCGCGGCGCGCCACCTTGCGCTTGCGCGAATGCAGCGCAACGAGACGTTTCGCGAGTTTATGCACGAGCGCCTGCATGAACTTGAAATCGCGTACTTCAACGGCGGACAACGGCGTCTTTTGCAGGATCTCCTCACGCAATTCGGGCCACGCGTTCGCGGTGTACAACATCAATTGACGTTCAACCTGTTCGCGCACTTCCGCGATCAACTGGGCGCGCAAGTTCGTAAGCGCTTCGGTTCGCGCCGGGTCGCCGGCATCGCGGATCGTCGCTTCGAGCGTCTCGATGCCAATGATCTCGAGGATCCGTCGCATGAACATGCCGCGCTGCGTGAACAGGCGGATGTTCGCCACCCCCGCTTCGCGCGCCGCGTTCGCAACCGCCATTTGCAGCTCGGCGCGACCGCCGCCGCCGGCCATCATCGTGGCGAGTGCGCCTTCACCACCTTCGCCTTCGCCGCTGTCGCCTTCGCCGGCCGCCTCGTCGTCCGCCGACGTATCGGCCGCCGGTTCCGAAGGTTCGAGTGCGTCAACGCCGCCCATATCCTCAGCGAAAAAAAAGCGCTCGAAACACTCCGCGAAACTTGCTTTTTCTTCCGGCGTTTTTGCCAGCACCTGCGACAGGGATTCCTTCAGCAGTGCGCGATCGTCGAAACCAATCGCATCGACGGCGGTGGCCGCGTCGATACTCTCGGACGTAGAAATGCGCACATTCGTTGCGCGCAGGGCGCGGATGAAATCGGTGAGAACCTGCGTCATCGCCGGGAGTGCGCTAGGTGGCGAATGGGTGGACGCTCAACGCGCCCCGAGCGCTTGTCGGGTCATGCCGACGAGTTCCGTATCGATGTTTTCGATGTCGTCCTGAAATTTCAGCAGGACGTTCAGCGTCTCGCGCACGAGTTGCGCATCGAGCTCCTCGGCATGCAGCAACAACAACGTCCGCGCCCAGTCGATCGTCTCGCTGACTGCCGGGACTTTTTTCAGATCGACGGTGCGCAGTTGCTGCACGAAACTGACAATCTGACGGCGCACCGAGGCCTGCAATTCCGGCACTCGCGATTCGATGATGCGTTGCTCGAGATGTGTATCGGGGAACGGAATGTACAGGTGAATGCAGCGCCGTTTCAGCGCGTCGCCGATCTCCCGCGTGTTGTTCGAGGTGAGGAACACGACCGGCGGCACTTTCGCCGCGACCGTACCAATCTCGGGGATCGAGATCTGGTAGTCCTGGAGCAATTCGAGCAGGAACGCTTCGAACTCCTGATCCGATTTATCGATTTCATCGATCAGCAGTACGGCACCGTGCTCGGCCCACAGAGCTTTTAACAGTGGTCGCGGTTCGAGGAATTCCTCGTTGAAGAACGTATCGTCAAACTCGTGCAGGCGCTCCATCGATGCCTGCAGACCTTTGGCGCCTTCCATCAGGTCGCCGAGCTTTTCTTTCAGCACCTGGGTGTAGAGCAACTGTTTGCCGTACTTCCACTCGTACAACGCCTTCGCCTCATCGAGGCCTTCGTAGCACTGCATGCGGATCAACGGTTTGCCGAGCAGTTCGGCCGTCGCTTTCGACAGCTCCGTCTTGCCCACCCCCGGCGGACCCTCGATGAGCACCGGCTTCTCCAGCCGCTGGGCGAGAAAGACGGCCGTGGCAATGCCGTCGTCGCAGATATACCCGGTGTCGCCGAGGCCGGCTTTGATCGCGTCGATGGCGGCGCGCGGGGAGTCAGCGGGGTTAGCTTCGGTGGTCACTGTTGTTACTGCCCTGACGGTCATTGCGGCCCGGCAGACTAGCACGCGCGCCCTGATCGAGGCGAGGTGCGTACGCTGATCGCCAACCTGCCGAGCGCGTGTTCGGGCAACGCTGAGCCGGTTACGAAACCGCGCGGCGCCGGCGCGTAATCACGCAGCGCTTGCCCCGATTCGAGACACCGAAACCGTGCAAAAGCAGTCGCCGGAATTCCTGCCCGAAGCGTGCTGGTTTCAGAATTCGCGAGGCATACTTAGAATGGACGAGCGCAAAGATGGTGAATGCCGCGAAAACCCGGGCACCGCCGGAGCACTCTGAAGCAAGCAGATCGGGTACAGAAGACGCAGCAAGCAAAATGCGCGGCGCCCGGAATAGCCGTTCTGTACCGAGGGACGCCGCAGCAGAGCTTATCCGGAGGTTCCGGATTGCGCACCTGATGAGGCCAGGGACTGAAGCTGATGGATAAACCACCCAAGAGCGATCCGCTCGATAACGCCGCGTTGAGTCGTCGCCGCTTGCTTGGAGGCGCACTCGGGATCGGGATCGGACTGAACCTGAACCCCGCGTTCGCGAAAGCCGACGACCCGCGCAAGCTGCCGCCGCAGACGGGCGACGACATCGTATTCCCGAGCTGGGAACACGAAGATAAAGCGGTGACGCTCGCTGACGTGCCACTCGACGGGCCGCCATTGCTGGCCTACCCGCGCGACCCGGCAACCGGAACGCGGCGCGAAAAATCACGCCTTAACCAGATCCTGATCGTGCGTTTCGATCCGGCGCAGCTAAGCGCAGAAACGCGCGCGCTCGGCATTGCAGGGGTGGTCGCCTATTCCGGTGTTTGTACCCACACGGGGTGCAGCGTCACGGAATGGAGTACCGAGGCGCGGAACTTCCTGTGCCCTTGTCATGCCTCGCAATTCGATCCGCGCGCGGGCGCGAGCGTGATTGGCGGACCAGCCCCGCGCCCGCTGCCGATGCTGCCGCTCAGGCTCGCAGCTGACGCCCTGCAGGTTGCCGGGCCGTTCAGCGCCCGGGTCGGCGCGAAAAAATAGCAGCGGACCGGCCGCGAATTATGCAACACCCGGCGCGACAGACCCCGCGCTCCTGTCCGCCAATCGCAGCGCGGAGACCACAACGGGGCGGCAACAAGGTTTCTGCTTGTGCAGTCACCCTGTCCCGGATACACAGAGATCCAATGTGAGAAACGCCATGACGAAACTCCCTGTCCTGTTTACCGTCGCCGTGTTGTCCTGCGCCGTAACCGGCGTCCACGCCGAGCCCGATTACAAGCCGGTCACCGATGCCCGTCTCGAGGCGCCCGAAGCAGAAAACTGGCTCATGTATCGCCGCACGTACGACGGCTGGGGTTACAGCCCGCTCGATGAGATCAACACCGCGAACGTGAAATCACTCAAACCGGTGTGGTCTTACTCGACCGGGGTGGATGAAGGCCACCAGGCGCCACCCATCGTCAACGACGGCGTTATGTTCGTGTCCACCCCGCAGAACCAGGTGCTGGCGATCGACGCCGGCAGTGGCGATCTGATCTGGCGCTACCGCCGCGAACTGCCCGACGACCTGCTGCAGATGCATCCGACAAACCGCGGGGTCGCGCTGTACGGCGACACCGTGTACCTCGCCACGGTGGATGCATTTCTCGTCGCGCTGAATGCAAAAACCGGTGAAGTGCGTTGGGAAACGGAAGTCGAGGATTACCTGTCCGGCTATTACATGACGATGTCGCCCTTGATTGCACAGGGCAAGGTCATGGTCGGCGTATCGGGCGGCGAGTTCGGTATTCGCGGGTTCATCGCCGCGTTTGCGGCCGACACCGGTGAACCCGCATGGAAAACCTACACGATCCCGGGTCCGGGCGAACCGGGACACGAAACCTGGCCCGGCGATACATGGAAACACGGCGGCGTGCCCGCCTGGCTCAGCGGCAATTACGATGCCGCAACCGGGCTCGCATACTGGGGCACGGGCAACGCGGGACCGTGGATCGGCGCCACCCGCAGTGGCGACAATCTGTACGCCTCATCCGTGATCGCGCTCGACGTTGGCAGCGGCAAGATCGCCGCGCATCATCAGTATCACTGGAACGACAGCTGGGATTGGGATGAAGTGAGCCCGCCCCTGCTGATCGATGTGAAGCGCGACGGCAAAACGATCAAGGGGCTAGTCCACGCCGGGCGCAACGGCTACCTGTGGCTGCTCGATCGTGCTGCCGGCGCCATCCGCTATGTCGATGCGCAACCGTTCGTACGCCAGAACGTGTTCACGAGTCTCGATGAAAAAACCGGCCGCCCGACTTACGCTGAGGACAAAGTGCCCGCCATCGGCAAGAAAGTCGCGTTTTGTCCGTCGTTGTGGGGCGGCAAGAACTGGCCACCGTCGGCCTACAATCCGGATACCGGACTGCTGTATATCCCGGCGAACGAAAACCTCTGCGCAAGCTTCAACGCCACCCCGGCGCGCTACCTGCCCGGCGAGTTGTACATGGGCGTTACCCTGTCCGATATCGAGGTGTTCCCGCACGCTGAGGCGAGCGATCACATCGGCGAACTGCAGGCCTGGGATATCAATACGGGTGAACGCAAATGGACCGCGACGTTCCCGCAACAACTATGGGGTCCGGTGTTGACCACCGGCGGCGGGCTCGTCTTCGCGGGCGGCACGAACGACCGTTACTTTCGTGCGTTCGACGCGCAAAGCGGCGAACTGCTGTGGCAGCAACGCACGAACAGCGGGGTCACCGGCGTGCCAACAAGCTACGCGGTCGACGGCAAGCAGTACATCGCCGTGCAATCCGGCTGGGGGGTCGACGCGGCGCGTGGCCAGGCGATGCTGAATGAGAGCATGGGCACGGACATCCACGTACCGCAGGGCGGTGTATTGTGGGTGTTCGCGCTGCCAGAGGAATAAGCACATCACCGCCACACGCGGCGACGCTACGAGGAGCAGGAACATGGCAGAATTTTGTAAGGTCCATATCGAATCCGGCATCACGGTAATCACGATCAACCGTCCGGACGTGATGAATTCGCTGCATCCGCCGGCGAACGCCGAAATGGCCGCGGCGGTGGATGCGTTCGAGGCGAACGCCGCCTCGCGGGTGGCGATCATCACCGGCGCCGGCGAGCGCGCATTCAGCGCCGGTAACGATTTGAAGTACACGGCCTCCGGCCGGAAGCTCGAGATTCCGCCCAGCGGTTTCGGCGGACTCACACGGAATTACACCCGGCGCAAGCCGGTAATCGCCGCGGTGAACGGGGTTGCGCTCGGTGGCGGTTTCGAAATCGCGCTGGCCTGCGATCTGATCATTGCAGCGGAGAACGCGCTGTTCGGCCTGCCGGAGCCGAAAGTCGGACTCGCTGCGCTGGCCGGCGGCCTGCAGCGCCTGCCGCGCCAGATCGGCGAGAAGAACGCGCTCGGCCTGATCCTGACCGGCCGCCACGTGAGCGCGACGGAAGGCAAAGCGCTCGGCTTCGTCAACGACGTCGTGCCGGAGGGCAACGCGCTCGAGGCTGCGCTCGAATGGGCGCGCACGATCGCGTCGAATTCACCGCAATCGATTCGTACGAGTCTCGATGTCGTCAAACGCTCGCTCGATATCGCGAGTCTCGAAGACAGTATCGAAACGTCCTATGCGAGCGTTCAGGCCTTGCGTGACGGCCCCGACGCCGTCGAAGGCCCGCTTGCGTTCGCCGAAAAGCGCGCGCCGAAATGGGCCGACTGAAGCGGAACTGACGAAGGAGACCTCATGGTACGCGACAACACCCCGATCATCGTCGGCGTTGGCCAGTTCGTTTCACGCGACGATCCGACGCCGGAAAACCTGCTCAGCGCGCTCGACATCGCGGCGTTCGCCGCGCGGCGAGCGCTTGAAGATACCGGCGCCGCGGCGGCTATCGAACCCCACATCGACGTGATGAGTGTCTCGCGCCTGTTCGAGGACTCGACGCGCAAGGTTGCAATCACGAGCAATCCGTTCGGTAAAAGCAATAACGTCCCCGGATCGATCGCGCGACGGATCGGGATCACACCGCGCGAGAACATCTACTGCGCGGTTGGCGGTCAAACCCCGCAGCGCCTCGTCAATGAAATGTCCGAGCGTATCAATCGCGGGGAACTCGGCTGCGCCCTGCTCGTCGGTGCCGAAGCGATCGCAAACATCAAATTTGCCGCGCGCAACGGTTTCGAGCTCGACCTGAATGAAACCGTCGATGGTGATTACACCGATCTGTGGCCGATGGACAACGCGGACAAAATGGTCAGCGATTACGAAATGGCGCACGGTTTGTTTTTGCCGGTGCAGGCCTACCCCTTGTGCGAGAACGTCTGGCGGCACCGGGCGGGCCATTCCGTGAAGCGACACCGGCGTGTTATGGGCGAGTTGTTCTCGCGTTTCGCGCACGTCGCGGCACACAATGAGTACGCCCAGTTTCCGCGCGAATGCTCGGCGGACTTTCTCGCCATGCCGTCGGCGGACAACTACCTGCTGTCCGAGCCCTACACGAAATGGATGGTGGCGCAGGATGCCGTCAACCAGGGTGCCGCCGTCCTGCTCACGTCCGCCGGCAAGGCGCGCGCATGGGGCATCCCGGAGCATCGTTGGGTGACGCTGCACGGCTATGGCGATTGTGACGACCTGAACGTGATCGAACGTCCGGATTTGTCGCTGTCCCACGCGCAAAACCTGGCCGTCGGCCGCGCGCTGGAAAGCGCGGGTACGAATGCCGCGGCAATCGAGCACCTCGACGTGTATAGCTGCTTTCCGATCGCGGTGTTGAGTGCCTGCATCGCGATGGGCATCGATCCGGCAACTGACCGTACACTCACGCTGACCGGTGGCCTGCCCTATTTCGGCGGCCCCGGGAACAATTACAGCATGCACGGGATCGCGGAAGCGGTGCAGCGCGTACGCGACAATCCCGGCAGCCGCGCACTCGTCATCGCGAACGGCGGCTACCTGTCAAAACATTCCGCCGGGGTCTACGGCGCGCCGAGCGATGGGCAATGGCAACACGTCGACAGCGCCGATCTGAATCAGCGTCTGCGCGATCACGGGCGTGCGGTAGTGACCGAGACCCCGCACGGCGACGCCATCGTCGAATCGTATGTCGCGGCTTATCAACGCGGGCAACCGGGGATTGGCTACATCGTCGGCCGCCAGAGTGCCGATGCGCAACGCTTTCTCGCGGTACCGGATAGCGACGATCAGGAAACGCTGCGCGCGCTGTTCGAAACGGAGCCAATGGGACGACGGGTGCGGGTGGACGGCAGCGGCACCGTCAATACGTTCCGCTTCGCCACGGACTGAGACCGCCCGGCCGCGACCTGATCCCGATCAAGCGCAGCACGCTGCGCCCCCTTGTTCTCACCGGGCGCCGGGGTTAGCGTTCCAGACGAATTCAATTCCCGGAATCCTGCGATGCAGATCCTCGTGATCAACTGCGGCTCGTCGAGCCTCAAATACCAGCTTGTCGATCCGGTCTCGGGTACGAGCGCAACACGCGGCCTGATTGAACGAATCGGCGCTGAACGCTCGCACGCCGAAGCGCTCGCCGAAGTGCTGACCGCAATCAAGGATCACTCCATCGACGGCATCGGCCATCGGGTCGTGCACGGTGGCGAGCGCTTCCGCCAGGCACAGCTGATCGACGACGACGTCATCACCGCCCTCACGGCACTTGTACCGCTCGCCCCGCTGCACAATCCCGCGAATATCGCCGGTATCCGTGCGGCCCGACAGGCGTATCCGGCGCTGCCGCAAGTCGCCGTATTCGACACTGCGTTCCACGCGACGATGCCACGACGCGCATCGACGTACGCGATTCCGCCTGAACTAGCGACGAAACTGAATCTTCGCCGCTACGGCTTCCACGGCACCTCACACAAGTATGTTGCCGGGCTTGCGGCAGAGTACCTCGATACCGATCCCGGCGAACTGCGGCTGATCAGCTGCCACCTCGGTAATGGCGCCAGCGTCTGTGCGATCGAGTTCGGCCAGTCCGTGGAGACGAGCATGGGCATGACCCCGCTCGAAGGCCTCGTTATGGGCACGCGCGCTGGCGATCTCGATCCGGCGATCGTGCTCGAACTGCAGCGCAATGGTGATTTCAG
Organism: Gammaproteobacteria bacterium; assembly: GCA_965216305.1. GTDB lineage: Bacteria > Pseudomonadota > Gammaproteobacteria > UBA11873. The sequence goes on from OZ244144.1 coordinate 5,134,616, forward strand.
CATCGAGGAGACAGACCGGCTGCTGAATGAGCGCAGCGGACTCGCCGGCCTGTCCGGGATCGGCGCCGATATGCGCGAGCTCGAAGCGCAGGCGGCGGCCGGGCACGACGGTGCGCGTCTCGCGATCGCGGTGTTCTGCCATCGGGTGAAGAAATACATCGGTGCCTACGCCGCGACGCTCGGCGGGGTCGATGCGATCATCATGACCGGCGGCATCGGCGAGAACAGCAGCAGTATCCGGCGGCGAATCCTGCAGCGACTCGAGTTTCTCGGCCTGCATCTCGACGAGGATCGCAACCACGATGCCCGGCCGGGGATCGAACACCCGGTGGCGGCCCTGCACGACGAACGTTCGCGGGTGAAAGCGTTTGCCATCGCCACGAACGAAGAACTCATGATCGCGCGCGAAACCGCCGCGATACTCGCCGGCGACGCCGAAGTGACCGCCGCCGGGCCCATCCCGATTGCGATCAGCGCGCGTCATGTGCACCTCGACCGGGCCACGCTGCAAGCATTGTTCGGCCCCGAGGCAAGCCTGACGAAACTGCGTGACATTTCGCAACCCGGCCAGTTCGCCTGCGAGGAAACCGTCAGCCTGATCGGGCCGAAGGGCCGGATCGATGGCGTGCGCGTACTCGGCCCGCTACGCGCAAAGACGCAGATTGAAATCTCGCGCACGGATGAATTCCACCTCGGCGTCGATGCGCCGATCCGCAGGTCTGGTCGCATCGCGGGTTCAGCCCCGATTACGCTCGCGGGACCCGCGGGCAAGATCGATTTGCCGGAAGGTTTGATCTGCGCCTGGCGACACATTCACATGACCGGCGAAGACGCCGCCCGATTCGGTGTTGAGCATGGTGAATTCATCGAGGTTGCCGTAACCGGTGGCGAGCGCGATCTCATTTTCCAGGACGTGATGGTGCGCGTCGCACCAGCCTATGTACTGGAGATGCATATCGATACGGATGAGGCGAACGCGGCCGAACTCGGTCGCGGTGCGAGCGGCAACCTTGTCTACACGCACGTCGGCGATGCCGCACACGCGGTTGTGCGCACGAAGCGGATCTGAAGTCTCGTGCTCGTGCGCGCAATTTCCGGGACAGCTCATTTCCGGTTTGTGTGTCTCTCCGTGTGTGCGCTCAACGCGCTGCTCGCGATGTGCGATGCGTCGGCGCAAGCGTTCAGGTATCAATGGAATATCCGCGACATCGTCGCCGCGAACAGCGACGTGATCGAATTGCGCTCGCGCGAACGCTTGTTACTCGGCAAGGTCTCGGCGACGCAGATGCGCATTCTCTACGCCGTGAAATCGAGTATTGAGGCAGTCGCGGAATTACCGGTAGAACTGCTGATCGTGGATGGCAAAGAGCCGAACGCGTTCGCCGGCAAGGGTCGTAACGGGGAAAATATCATCGGCATCAATCTCGCGATGCTCGACATCCTCGGCCTCGATGTGCACGCCGCCGCCGCGCTCATTGGTCACGAGATTGCGCACCTGAAACTCGGTCACGGGGCAGAACACGCAGCGCAACAGCGATCCAGCGGCATTATGAAAGTACTTGGCGGGGTTGCGCTCGGTAGTCTCGGCGTGCCGGCGGGTGGATTGATCAGCGATATCACCGTTACCGCGATCGCGACGAACTACAGCCGCGACAACGAACGCGAGGCGGACTATCTCGGCGCGATCTGGGCTGTCGAAGCCCGCTACGAAGCCGACGGCGCGGCGCGCCTGCACGAGACCATGCACGCGAAATCGCGCCGCTCGCCAACGCCGTTCCTGTCCACGCATCCGTCAGGGCCTGAGCGCATCGCGAGCCTGCGTGAACTCGCCGCGCGACTATCACCGTAACCGCCGCGGCGTGCATACGAGCTTGCGCCACCCGGGATGGGGACGATGGGCACACGGCCGGGCGGCATCACGCTGCGCGGGTGTTTCGGAATTTCGCGCACCTGCTTAGAAGCGGTCCCAAAAATAGATGACGTCGCACCGGGAGTCATTTTTGCGCGATCCAAGGCGCGAAGAGCATGGTTTAACCGGGCTAGATGAGCGATGAGTAACGCCGGAGTGCGCAAGAATGGCCCCGGCCCTTCGGGTTGCGCCCTGAAATCAGCGCTGACGGCGTTGCCGTGCTTGGAAATGGAACCACCATTCCCGGCGCACGGCGCCTTGTCATCACCGATTTCAGGGCGCAACCCGACGCCATCTATTTTTGAGACCGCTGCTAGAATCCTGGCAACGACGCACGCCATCTCGGCAGCGCGGAATTCGGGAGAGCACGCATGGCAACTTACGCACTCGTGGAATTGACGATAGACGATCCGGCCGGCATGGCACCGTACATAGAGAAAGTCTCGGACACGATTGCCGCGCATGGCGGCAAGTACCTGATCCGTACCGAGGAGGCCGAAGTGCTCGAAGGGTCGTTCGGGCAGTACCCGTTCAAGGTTGTACTCGAATTCCCGACGACCGCAGCGGCCCGCGCCTGGTACAACTCGCCGGAGTACCAGGAAATTCTGCCGGCACGCCTGAACAACTCCCGGGGCAATTTCCTGCTCGCTCCGGGGCTCTAGTCCGGCACTTGCACGACAAGCCAGTACTGTTCGAGCTCGCGCAATACCTCGACGCCGGGCTCGATCCGGCCACCGCGGTGGCGCGTATCCGCACGAACGAACAAGGCGAGCGGCGGGCGCTCGAGCGACTGCACAAGACGCTGCGCAACGGCCGCTCACTTGCGGCAGCAGTTGCTGCCGCGGGCTATGCCGACAAACTCGACACCGCGATCATCAGTGTGGGTGAACAGGCGGGCAAACTCACCACGGCACTGCGCGCCGTGGCGCGGCGCGCGGAGCATCGCCACCGCCGCATCGCGACCCTGCGCTCGCGTTTGTGGTTGCCGAATTGCCTGCTTGCGATCGTGCTCGGGATCAATATCGTGCGCGCACTCACGGCCGGCACGCCGGTATTCACTGCGCTGTTCGATGCCGCGCTCGTCGGCATCCCCGTGCTCGCCCTCGCGACTGCGATCACCGCGGCGCTCAGGGCTGATTCGCTCACGTGGCTGCGCATCGCCTGGCGTGCGCAGCTGATCGATGCGAGCGCGTTCGTGCGCGAGTATTTCGCGAACACGTTCTTTACGCTGTTTGCCTGGCAGGCGAACGCGGGAGTCGATTTCATCGCCGGCAGCACAGCGCTGGCCACCTTGATCGATGATCCACAATACCGTAAGCGGGTGGGACGCTACCGCGCCTCACTGCAGCGCGGCGAGCGCGTTACGACGGCGCTGGTAAACGCGGGATTGCTTCATGGCGGCGAATTGACCCAGGTGCTCGGAACCGCGGAACACGCCGGCCGGATCGCATCCGCACTGGCGCATTATCTCGAGGCCCAGGGTGAACGCCTCGAACACACCACCGACACGATATTCGCCTGGTTGCCGCGCGCGTACTACGCCGTGGTACTCGTGATCGGCGGCACCTCGCTACTGTAACGACGCAGCCTGAACGCGGGCGCCGCGAATCCGGCGTTACCCGCTATGGCGCTGCGGGCGCCTGGTCCGGCGCACCGAGACCGGCAGCACGCACGTCGCGCAGGATCGTGTTACCCGATTCGATCAATGCATTGCCTGCGCGGATTTCCGCCTTGCCCTTTTCGATCGCGGTATTACCTTCCTCAATCAACTCCTGGCCGTCCTCGATCATTTCAACCGCGTCTTCCCAATCGGCGCCGACTTTGCGAAAGCGTTTCGCTTCCGCGAACAATTGATCGGGGTCGCTGGCACTCCCGGACGCACGCGCCAGTGCCTGGTAGCGTTCGCGGCTGTCCGCAACTTTCTCGTCGCCCTTGCGCACCAGCGATTTGCCGTCATCGATGTCCTCGTTGCCGTCTTCAATCCGCTCGCGGCCTTTCTCGACGAGCGCTTCACCCTTCCTGAGCTTGGTCGCACCATTCTTCGCCGCTTCCTGCAGATAGGGCGACAAGCGGGCGATCTCATCCGGCCGCAACTTGCCGGAAGGTACGTCCCGTGCGCCGGCGAATCCCGGTATGGCGACGACAACGACGAGTATTATCACGGCCAGGATGACCGGTGGTGCCTGCAATGTATCTGACATGGTTCTCCCTCTGCGCTGCCTGAACGGGTGACGCGGTCGCCGACGGGCGCGGTCCTTAATCCCGCATGCCCGAGGTAACGTTGTACAGGCAGTCTACACGCAGTGCCGCCAGGTACGGCCGCAAGCGGACCGCTCCGCGACCGATTTTCGCCACCCGGGCCAGGAACCGTTACTATTGAACGCCATCCCCGGCGAGGCGTGTCCCATGACTGCAGGCTACGAATACCTCCCGAAAGATGCACAGGAAATCGTCATCCGGAAATTCGACTTCAGGTTTCCGGATGACCTCAACCCCGTGTGGATCCCTGACGAACCGGTACGGTCGCATCTGTTCAACGGGCTTTCGTTGACCATGCCCTACCTCGAACCGTACCTGATCAAATCCAGTCAGACCGCCATGGCATCGATCACCGACGAGCAGATCCTCGACGACATGCGTGGCTTCAATGGTCAGGAAGCACGCCATTACCAGTGTCATCACCGCCTCAATGAACTGTTCAAGGCGAACGGTTACCCCGAGCTCGCCGCGGTCGAGCAGGGACTCGCGAGATCCTTCGCACGGCTTTCACGCCGCAGCATACGCACACAGCTCGCGTACAACGCCGGTTTCGAATGCATGACGAACGGGTTCACGCATTGGCTGATTACGCAACGCAGCAAGCTGTTTCGCAAGGCCCAACCCCACATCACCTCATTCTGGTTGATGCACATGGTCGAGGAAACGGAACACAAGACCGTGGCGTTCGACGCTTACATGGCCTATTCCGGCAAGTATCTGCCGCGTGCGCTCGGCGTCTTTCACGGCACGCTCCATTTATGGGGCTGGGGGCTGGTCGGCATGTGCACGGCATTGAAGAAAGACAAATTGCTGCAGCGGCCCGCGACGCTCGTGAAAATTGTCCGCGAGTTATGCGGCGTGCTGTACAACGTCGGGCCGTTCGCGCTGCGTGCCCTGGCGCCGGGTTATAACCCGCGACAGGAGGACGATCCGGAGTGGTATGAAAACTGGGTGGCCGGGCATGCGCGCCTCGGCCCCGACGAGGCACTGCCGCTCGTTGACACCGCGGACCCGGACATGCCGGTTCCGTTCGACAAAGTTGCATGACGGCACGCAATGATTCCGAACCAACGAGGTAAGCAGCGATGGAGCGATTACAGCAGTTAATGTACGGGCACGGCCTGCTCGTCATCCTGGCGGCAATGCTGGCGGGCTTCATGTTGATGTTCAATCTGCTGGGCGGGGTCGAAATCTGGCCAGGCAGGATAGTCGAGATACCGATGTATGGCACCGCCGCCGGCTGGGTTCGTGCGCACACGGGCGGCGCGCTCAATGGCGTGCTCGTCATCATCGTCGCGCTCGCCTTGCCGAAACTGAATCTCGGCGCGTTCGCGCAGAAATTCACCGCCTACGGTCTGATCTACAGCGCCTGGACGTTCACACTGTTCTACTGGCTGGGTAATGCTTCGGGCAACCGCGGTTTATCGCTCGGCCCGAGTGCGCTCGGCGAGCCCGATACGATTGGTCTCATCGCGTTTCTGCCGGGATTGCCGAGTGTTCTCATCGTACCGACGGTGCTCGTGCTGTGTGCGAGAGGCGCGCTCGGTGCGCGCGAGCTCACGCGGGCAGATAGTTCAGCGGAGGAATAAACTTATGGATGAAACCGCATTCAGTGCCGAACTCGCGGCCGCGGGCTACACCGAACCCGAACTCGTTGCGATTGAAGCGCACCGGTTCAACCCCGAACACACTCACGATTTCGCCGTACACCTGCTCATCGTCGACGGCGAAGTGGACATCACCGCGGACGGCGCCACCAGCAACTGCCGCGCCGGAGGCACCTACCGGCTCGCGGCCGGGGTTCCGCATACGGAACGCTACGGGCCGACGGGCGCGCGCGTGCTCGTCGGGCGTCGCGGCAGCTAGGGCCCAAGGTCGTCCTCAACGCCTGCCCCGCCCACAGCAACGGTGGGCGAATATTGCGCAGGCATTCCATTCACTGCATCGCTCTAGCGCGGCACGCCGCCGCGCAGCAAGATGCGCTGATGAAGCCGCCGCTGACCAACGGGAAAATCCATGTTCACCGAATGCGTTACCGAACGGTTGTCCCAGATCAGAATATCGCCCCGGCGCCAGCGGTGATGGTACTGGTATTGCGGCTGCGTCATGTGCGCGTGTATGCGATCGAGCAGGTCATCGCTGTCACGACGATCCATACCCACAATGCGATCGGTACGGTTTGAATTGAAGTAGATCGCCTTCGCACCGGTAACGTCATGCGTTCTGATCAGCGGGTGCTCGACGTCGGGCGTGTCCGCTTCCTCTTCGGGTTTACGCGCCTGGGCGCGTGCCGGTGCGCGCGGGGTGTCGTAACTGTGGATCGCGTGCAAATTCGCGTACGCCGCCTTGTCGGCCGCGCTCAGGTCTTCGTAGGCGGCCTGCGCGTTGCAGAATCGGGTTTCGCCGCCGCTGTCGGGGATCGCCAACGCCTGCAGCAGGGTTATTTTTGCCGGCCGGACAAAATAGCTGTCATCCGTGTGCCAGCCGCTGCGACGATCGAGCTTCAGATCGGCGGGTTTCGCATCCGCGGATTGATACGTACTGTCGAACACGGACACTTCCGGCACGTTCGCATCACGTGCATCGCGCAGCAGTTGCAGCTGCGGTTCGCCGAATACGCGCGCGAGTTGGACGAACCCGATTGGCGCCAGCGGTGTGCAGCGCAGGCAGACGAGGTGATGGTCGCGCAGCGCGGCTTCGAGCGTCGCCGCGTGCAGGCCGTCGATTGGCAATGCCGGGTCGAAGCCGGTGATCTCGATCCCCAACGCGCTGTCGAGCGGGGTTGTATGCAACAGCATGTCTTCTCCCCGTAGTGAACGTAATGTTGCGTGCCGGCAGGTGCGCGCGGGGTGCAGCTGTCGGCCTATCCCGGTGTGCCGCCCATGCGCGCGAGCAGTTCCGCGGTTTTTTCCTGCATCAGGCCGATATCACCGCGGCTTTCCACGTTCAGTCGCAGCAAGGGTTCCGTGTTCGAAGCCCGGATATTGAAGCGCCAGTCGCTGAACGCAACACTGAGGCCGTCGACGTGATCAACCTCGACCGCGCCCGGCGCGTAGGTCTGCTCGATACTTTTTATCACGGCCTGGGCATCATCGACCTTGCGATTGATTTCGCCGCTCGCGGGAAACAGCGCGACGCGCTCATCAACGAGCGCAGCAAGCGATTGACCGCTTGCGCACATGATTTCCGTGACGAGCAGCCAGGGAATCATGCCGCTGTCGGCGTAGGAGAAATCTCGAAAATAATGGTGCGCACTCATCTCGCCGCCATAGGCAGCATCATGATCGCGCATCACCTGCTTGATAAAGGCATGACCGGACTTGCTCAACACGGCTTCACCGCCGCCGGCCGCGATCACTTCCTGCGTATTCCAGGTGAGGCGCGGGTCGTGGACGATGCGTTCACCCGGGGATTTCGCGAGGAATGCCGCGGCGAGCAGACCAACGATGTAGTACCCCTCGATAAACCGCCCGGCGCCATCGAAAAAGAAGCAGCGATCAAAATCCCCGTCCCAGGCGAGACCAAGATCGGCGCCTGACTCGATCACCGCGCGACTCGTCACCGCGCGGTTTTCTTCCAGCATCGGGTTCGGCACACCGTTGGGAAAATTGCTGTCGGGTTCGTGGTGGACCTTGACGAACTCGAACGGCAGGTGTGCTTCGAGTCGATCGACCACCGGGCCGGCGCCGCCGTTACCGGCGTTGACGACAATTTTCAGTGGTTTCAGCGCCGCGCGATCAATGTAGGACAGAAGATGTGCGATGTAGGCCGGGTAGATGTCGTGCCGGCTCACGCTGCCACGCGTCGTCGCTGCGGGAAACTGATTGCGCTCGGCCAGTTCGCGGATTTCGATCAATCCCGAATCCGCGGAGATCGGGCGCGAGCCTTCGCGGACGAACTTCATACCGTTGTAATCCGGCGGATTGTGGCTGGCCGTGACCATGATGCCGCCGTCCAGCGCTTCATTGAACGTGGCGAAATACGCGAATTCCGTGCCGCCGAGGCCGATATCGACAACATCTACCCCGGCGTCCGTCAGCCCATTGATCAACGCGTTGGCCAGCGCACCGCTCGATGCCCGGATATCGCGGCCGACGGCAACGCTGCGCGGTTCGACGAACGCGGCGTAAGCGCGGCCAATCCGATAGGCGATGTCTTCGTTCAGTTCCGCCGGAACGCGTCCGCGGACGTCGTAGGCCTTAAAACAATCAATCGTACTCACGGGGTCTCCTTGCAGGTTCGGATCCGTTCACGGGATCGGAACGCGAAGTATACGCACGCCGGCCGCTGTCCGCCGCGACCGATGCAGCCACAGCCGGCGACGCCGTGCCACCGCATGGTGCAGAAAAACACTGCGAAGAAAATAATTGAAAAAAATCTGTTAGGAAATCCGCGCTCGTGCGACTAAGCCCTGAACATCAATTTATTCGCACCACAAACGTCGGAGAATCGACATGAAAACACTGATAGCCGCCATTCTGATCATTGCCGCGAACAGCGCCGCCGCCACCGGTTTCAGCCCCTGGTCAACGCCCCACGCCACCGGGATCAGCGCGCCGGCCGCAAACGCCGAAATCGCGGCACCCGGTTTCGCACCCTGGCGCGAGCGTCACGTCACTGATGCGAACAGCGCGGCACGGAAGCCCGGCATGGCGTCAGAAAATGGCCCGGCGAACGTGTTTCGTCCCTGGTCGTAAGCACGGGCCTGGCGGCCGCCGCCTCAGCCGAGACCGGCGGCGGCTTGCCTATACCGGGCAGGAGTTTCATAGTGCTGTCAGCGCGACTTGCGCGGATGGGATATCTTGCAGGCAGGTATGGACAAGCCCGAGCAATGGCTCGATGAACATGGTGATGCCTTGTTCGCTTTCGCGCTCGCCCGCATCAAGGAGCCATCCACGGCAGAGGACCTCGTCCAGGAAACACTGCTGGCAGGTTTCGAGGCATTCGATGATTTCCATGGTGAGGCGTCGACACGTACATGGCTGATATCGATCCTGAAGAACAAGCTTATCGATCGGCTGCGCAAACTTCGCCGCGAAGCGCCGCTCGATCCCCATGTCGTTGACGATGCCGAGTGGCAGGCGAAGTTCGACGATAGCGGCCACTGGGTCGTGGCGCCGGCCGGGTGGCGGGATCCCTCGACGGTGCTGGAAAACGATGCGCTCGGCGCAGCCCTGATGCACTGCATTGCGCGCTTGCCTGAACACCTGCAAACGTTGATCGTCTTACGCGACATTGATGGGCTCGAAACGCAGGAATTGATCGATATCCTGAATATCTCGAGCGCGAACAATCTGTGGATGATGTTGTCTCGCGGCCGCGAGAAGCTGCGCGACTGCATGGACAAAACCTGGTTCCGGGAGGCCTGACGGATGTATAGCTGCGAACGTGCCTCGGAACTGACCTCGATGTCATACGATCGAAGATTGCGCGCGACGGAATTTATCGGGCTGTGGATACATCGCGCACTGTGCGCGCCGTGCCGCGCCTATCGGCGGCAGATGAACACCTTGCGCGAGCGGGTCAATGAACTCGCCGACGCACCGCCGCGCGAACACACACTCGACGACAGTGCGAAGGAGCGCATCCGCGCGCGTCTCGCAGCGCGCAAACCGCAGGCGTAAGCCGGCCACCGGCGAGTGCAATTGATTCAACGTCCCGCCTTGAACGGAACAACGCCGGCAACATCTACCCAGACAGCGTCAGCGCGCAACTGCAAAGGGTAGCGCGCGAGATGACAGCCGGTCGGGTTCGTACCCTCCCCGTTTGTCGCATCGAACTGCCACCAGTGCTCGCGACACGTGAGAGTGCCGTCGGCAAAAGTACCCGCGGCGAGCGCCACCGCTGCATGCGGGCACAAAGCCTGGAACGCCCTCCAGTCGCCGTCCGCCAGCCGCAGCACGAGGATCCGGGTGCCGTCAGCGGCGGTGAATTCGGCCATCGCACCGGGCGCAACATCACCCGCGCGACAAAGTTTCTCGAGCGCCATCGATCTGGCCTCCGGCATAGCTGGAATGAATGTGACGCTAACAAATAACAGCTGCGCCCGACACCGCCGCTCGCCCGCGGTCGATCAATTGACAGGGTTCGATGGCTGCCGTTACCGTCGCCGTCCTCAGGTTTGGAATTACAGCAGGCAGCGACAATGAGAGAGATTGAAGTTTACGACCGCCAGGGTTTCGGTCACAGCGCGGGCCTCGGCGACCGGCCGGCGCTGTTGATCGTCGATTTCGTCGTCGGCTTTTGCGACCCGGCACATTTCGGTGGCGGCAATATCACCAGCGCCGTGGCGCAGACGCAAGCGCTGCTCGCGGCCGTGAGGGCACGCGGATTGCCGATTGCCTACACGCGCATCGTCTATGCCGACGATGGTGCGGACGCCGGCGCGATGTGTCTCAAGGTCCCCGGTCTCCTCGCGCTCACGGAGACGAATCCAATCGGCGCCATCGTCGACGATCTGGCACCGCGCGCTGGCGAATACATCGTCCGCAAGACGCAGCCGTCGGCGTTCTTCGGCACCGGTCTTGCCGCGTGGCTCGTCGCGAAAGGGGCCGACAGCGTTATCGTCACGGGTGCAACAACATCGGGTTGCGTACGTGCTTCCGTGGTTGATGCGATGAGTCACAATTTTCGCACCGTCGTCGCAACTGAGTGCGTCGGCGATCGCGCGCTCGAGCCGCACGCCGCAAACCTGTTCGACATGGGTCAGAAGTACGCCGACCTCATGACGAACGAGGAGATCATCGCCGCGCTCGGCAGCACCTAGCACGTTCACTGCAGCGCGACCGGCTCGCGCCAGCCTTCCGCTCCCTCCACCCGCGCCCTGTGACGATGCAGCCGCCGGGTCCCGTCTTGAAACCCGCGGCGGCGTTCCCATATATCGCTTCAAGCGATAGTGCCCTTAGTGATTCGAGGAGGACGCCGACGTGGTACTGAGAATGAATGATCCTTTTGCCAATCTGTTTCGCCTGCAGCGGGCGCTCGACAAGGCGAGCCGCAACGACTGGTTCGGCAGCCGCACGAGCAGCCGCGGCGCCTACCCGCCGGTGAACATATTCGCCGACGGCGACGACTTCGTGCTCGTCGCGGAACTACCGGGTGTGGCGAAAGACGCCATCGATATCCAGCTTAAACGTGACCAGATCCGGATCACCGGAACGAAGGTGATCGATTATGACAACGAGGCCAGCGTGCATCGGCGCGAGCGCCAGGCGGGCCAATTCGATCGCACCTTGAGCATGCCGGCGGAGATCGATGTCGACGGCGCCCGGGCGACGTTCGAGAACGGCGTACTGCGGCTCAATCTGCCGCGCGCCGAACACGAAAAGAGCCGCTCAGTCTCGATTAATTAATCAACAGCCGGTGCGCAAGCGCACCGCAATGGAGGTAGCCATGAGCCCCCAGGAAGTCTCCGTTCAGGAAAAGAAACCGTTGAACCCGGGCGAAGAACGCACCGAAGCCGCGGCGTTTTTCGTGCCGTATACCGACGTGCACGAAACCGCGGACGATGTCATCGTGACGCTCGAAATGCCCGGATGCAGCCGCGACGGTATCGAGATCACGGTGGAAAAGAACGTGCTGAAAATAGAAGGCAATATAGAGCCCGGCGCCTACACCGATGTGCAGCCGATCTACACGGAGTACAACGTCGGTAATTTCACGCGCAGCTTCACGCTGTCGACGCAGATCGATTCGGAGCAGATCTCCGCGAACCTGAGCGACGGCTTGCTGACCGTGACGCTGCCGAAAGTGAAACAAGCCGTGGCACGGCGGATCGACGTGCAGTAAGCCACCGACCACCATGCCCGCGTTGTCGATGTTGTCGCGCGCGGGCGTGGGTCGGGTCCGTCGAGAACGATCGAGGCCAGGCGCCCGCTGTTCGAAGGCTTCACCCGAAAGCGTGAACTCGTTTGCGGGTCACGCCGTGTGAGATCATTCCGAACGGCGCAGCGCGTGGATCGCGGCGGCAACTTCGAGCGACCGGTCCAGCTGCTGCGCGGCACCGATCGCGCTCTGCAGCATATCCAGCAGGACGTCGATCAGCGCCGCGAGGCGATGCGACGCCGGGTCGCCAATCCACTGTACCGTCATCTCATCGATGGTACCGACGAATGCGCGCAGGATCAGCCTGAGCGACGGATCCCCGCGTTCCAGCGCGAGCACATCGCAGATCCAGTCAATGGTCTCGACGCGCTTCGTTTCGAATATCCGCCACGCTTCCGGATCCGCTCCAATGCCACCGCGCAGCAGCGCCAGCGCGAGCGCTTCATGCGCGCGCATGAACTCGAAGTGTGAGTGCAACATGGCACCGAGACGCTCACGCGGCGCACCCGTCTGCGTCACCGTGTGCGCGGCCGACAACTGCTCCGCGGCGTCCGCAAGCGCCGCGAGATACAAACCACGCTTGTTACCGAAATAGTGAAACGCCAGACCGTGCGCGGTGCCGGCCGCATCGGCGATATCACCCATCGCGACGGCGTCGTAGGGTCGCGCGGTGAACGCGGCGGTCGCCGCCCTGAGCAGGCGCGCGCGCGTTGCCAGGGCTTGCTGCTCCCGGCGCTTACCTGCGAGCGGTTTCGCAACCGACATGGGTAGTCCTCCTGTCATTCACTGGCCATCGAACGGCATGATTGGTTCGTTGACTGATAATCAACGAGAGTATAGCCTGTGACTCCGCCGGCCGAAATGGCCGGGCAAACCTGCTCCCCGGGAGGCAAAGATGGCCGCGAAGCCCCGTTACGCCCATACCGTGTTGATGACGAACCGGATCGCAAAAATGCGCGACTGGTACTGCGCCGTGCTTGGTGCGCACGTCGTCTACGAGAATCCGCAGCTGTGTTTCATCACGTTCGACGACGAACATCACCGCCTGGCGTTCGCGAGCGCGCCACAAGCACTTCCGGAACGGCCACCGAACAGCACCGGTCTGATGCACACCGCCTACACGTTCCCCGACCTCGGCGCGTTACTCGAACACTACGAAATGCTGAAAACCAGCGGTATCGAGCCGCGTGTACCGATGCAGCACGGCGTGACAACCTCGCTGTACTACCTTGATCCGGACGGCCAGTTCGTCGAACTGCAAATTGACAATTTCGCGCATGCGGATGACGCCACCGCGTACATGCACGGCGCGGAATTCGCAGCTAATCCGATCGGGGTGATCTACAACCCGCAGCGCATGCTCGACGCGTTGCGCGCAGGCACGGATGCCGCAACGCTGAAAACCCGCGCCTGGGCGCTCGACGACCCCCAGCCGGACAACCCGATGGCGGCATTCGTCGTCGAGTGAAATCGCCTCGGCGTCCGAGGCGGCAACCATGGCCGACGTCCACGCGCAAGCATCGCCTTACAGCTATCCGGATAGCTGTAAGGCGGAACACGGTTGCGCAAGCGCTTGCGGTCCTAGCGGAGCAACAACATGACCACCAGCTACGAACCGTCCCGTATCGATGTCCCGGTCCTTATCGTCGGCGGCGGCGGCTGCGGACTGACCACCTCGATCGTGCTGTCGGATCTCGGCATCGAGCACCTGCTCATTGAACGCCACGCCGGCACCTCGAACCTGCCGAAGGCGCATTATCTGAATCAGCGGACGATGGAAGTGTTTCGCCAGCACGGTCTCGCGGACGCGATTTATGCCGTCGGCACACCGATGGAGAACATGTGCCAGGTTCGCTGGCGCACAACGCTCGGCGGTACCGATCCGCTCGATGCAAAAACGTTCTACACGATGGATGCGTTTGGTGGTGGCGACATCGCGAGCGCCTATGCGCACGACAGCGCCTGCCTGTCCTCGAACTACCCCCAATTGCGCCTCGAGCCGTTGCTGCGTGAAACCGCCGAGGGACGCAATGTGGGCTCGATCTGCTTTGGTCACGAATTAGTGGCGCTCGTCCAGGATGCCGACGGGGTCACGGCGACAGTGAGGGATCTCGACACCGATCGCGAGTACACGGTACGCGCACGCTACGTCGTCGGTGCGGACGGTGGCAAAACCGTGGGTCCGCTGCTCGGGATCGAGATGCGCGGGATCACCGGTCTCGGCCGCATCGTAAGCTCGCACATCTCGGCGAATCTCGCCGAGTGGTGGGACGACAAGACGCTGATCACCTGGTTCATCAATCCGGACCGCAGCGGTACATTCGGTAGCGGCGCGATGGTCCCCATGGGTCCGACGTGGGGCCCGCAATCAGAGCAATGGGTGGTGCATTTCAACTTCGCGCCGAACGATCCGGAACAATTCGACGAGCACAGCGTGGTCCCGCGTTTGCGCGATTTGCTGAAACTGCCCGAGCTTGAACTCACCGTACACAAGGTGAGTAACTGGTCGCTCGAAGCCGTGCTCGCAGAGCGTTATCAGGATGGCCGCATTGTGCTCGCCGGCGACGCCGCGCATCGACACCCGCCAACGACCGGCCTCGGCCTCAATACCGCAATCCAGGACGCGCACAACATCGCGTGGAAACTCGCCGCCATCATCCGCGGACACGCCGGGCCCGGGTTGATCGACACTTACGAAACCGAACGCCAGGCGATAGGCATGCGCAACGTCGACTGGGCCATGTTCACGGCAATGAACCATCAGGTTCTCGACGCCGGCATGGGGTTTTCGCCGACGCAATCGCCGGCCGCGCGGCGCGCCGCTTTCGAGGCGTTTTTCGCCGACACCCCGATGGGCGAGACGCGCCGCGCACGTGCGGCCGAGGTTTTCATGACCCAACGCACGGAATTCCAGGCGCACGACCTGGAAATCGGTTTCGCCTACACGAGCGGTGCGCTGGTCGCCGACGGCTCGGCGCCGCCCGCCGTCGATCCGCTTGGCGGCACCTACCAACCGACCACGCGTCCCGGCCATCGTCTGCCGCACGCCTGGCTCGAGCGCAACGGTGAACGCCTCTCGACCCACGATCTCGCCGGCAACAACGGGGCGTTCGTTCTTATCACCGGCGCTGATGGCGAACGCTGGCGCACCGCGGCCGCGCGTGCGGCCGAACGGCTCGGCATTACGCTCGTCGACGCCGCGATCGGCGCCGGTCTCGCGTACGCGGATGGCGACGGCACGTGGCGGGCGTTGCGTGAAATCGCCGACGACGGTGCGATCCTCGTACGACCGGACAACCATGTTGCCTGGCGCAGTCTCTCCGCCGGTTCGCAAGCGGATAATGAACTCGACAGCGCGTTCGCACAGGTATTGCATCGACCCTGAGATGGGTGCCGGGTGGGGCGCTGTCATTTTGCGCAACGGAACACCCGTGTATTATCGGGGTCCCATGGTCTCGTCACCCTCTAAGGAATTTGCGATGAAAAAAACCCTGTCAGCCTTGCTCTGCCTGCTTGTTGCCGCGCCAATGTCACTCGCCGTAGCGGATGATGAAGATCCGAACCTGCTGTTGATCGAAGCGCGTCAAGGCGAAATGGAATTGCGCGCCTTCAGTGCCGGACCGCTGTTCTATATGGCGAAAGGGAAAATTCCTTACGATGCGGAACAGGCCGCGAAACTCGCGAACAATCTGAAAGTCCTGCTGCAACTCGACATCGGAGCCGCCTGGGCGCCCGGTACCGGCAACGACAAGTACCCGGGCGAGACGGAAGCGCGACCGGAAATCTGGAGCACGTATCCGAAAGTTGCCGAACACGGCAAGGAGTACGCACAAGCAGTGGATGAACTAACGGCTGTCGCCGGCGATGGACTCGACGCCCTGCGGTCGAAAATCGGCGGTCTCGGCGACGCCTGCAAAGGCTGCCACGACGACTTCCGCGAGAAAGAGTAAACCCCATTGGGGGATCTGCACCGGGAGAAAATCTGGGACCCGGTAACGCGCCTGTGGCACTGGGCGCTCGTGATCGCCGTCTCGCTTGGCTGGTATTACGGCGAGTTCATGTCGTTCACGACCGTCCAGTGGCACTTCTATTGCGGTTACACCATTCTCGGGCTCGTGGTGTTCCGCATCGTCTACGGCTTGGCAGGACCGGCGCCGATCAGACTACGCGCGCTGCTCGTGTCGCCGCGCGAGCTCCTGCGCTACCTGAAAACCGTCACCCGACGCGCACCGAGCGGGACACGCGGACACAACCCGCTTGGATCGCTGTCAGTAGTGGCGATGATTGTGTTGTTGCTCGCGCAGGCCTCGAGCGGCCTGTTCCTCGAATCCGATGATTATTTCGAAGCCGCGCCGCTCGCGCGCTACGTCTCGGATGCCGTCAGCGATCCACTCACGTGGTGGCACAAACTCATGGCGAAAGTGATCCTCGGGGTGGTCGGTTTGCATGTGGCGGCGATCTTTTTCTACCTCGTATGGAAAAAGGAAAACCTGATCGCACCGATGATCACGGGCTGGAAGTTTGTCCGGCCGGACGCGTCCGACAACCACGGCGGCTCAGAATAAGCTCGTCGCACGCGGGCTGGCGCCGCGACGGGGACACGACGTTTCGCGCGAGCGAACCCAAGCATGGTGAAGAGCGTCATCGCGAATTGCACGGTGTTGACGATGCCCGCGAGCTCGCGCAAGCGAACACACCGGTAACGCGATCGGGGGCGGAATGAAGAAAGTTACGCTGCTCACCGCAACCCCGTTCTGGCGCCAGGGCACCGGCGTATGGGCCCGAACCGCCACGCTCGTACGCTACCTGAGCGCACATTGCGAACTGACGATCATCGCCACCTGCGCGATCCAGCCCGGCGTACTGCAACGCCTGCGCGACGCCGCCACCCACTGTCGCTTCATCGCGGCCGATAACGCCGGCACTGTGAACGAAACCCCGCCCCTGGAATCCGTACGCGACATCTGCGCAAGGCTCGGGCCGGCGGACGTCTATATCATCGATAAACTCGAGCACACCGCCCTGCTCGATATCTTGCCTGCGGGCGGGCAGCGGTTTGTCGACACCCACGACCTGCTGAGCCAGAAAACGCTGAGCATGCAACGCTATGGTTATCAGCCGCGGATTCGGATGAGCGTCCGGCGCGAGCGCGAACTGCTCGCCCTGTACGATGGAGTCATCTGCATTCAGCGCGAAGATCACGCCCTCGTTGGAGACTGGCTTGGCGTGCGCAAAGCTATCCTCGCGCCGCACCCGGTCGCCATCACTCCGCACGCGGTGCGCCAGGATGTCGATAGCATCGGGTTCGCCGCGAGCGACTGGCTGCCGAATATTGACGGTCTGCAGTGGTTCCTGCGCGATGTGTGGCCCGCGTTCACCGAGCGGGGAGTTTCACTCGATGTCTACGGTTCGATCGGTGAGCGCTTTGATGCATGCGACACGCCCGGCGTGCGTTTTCACGGCCACACGAATACGGTCGCCGATATCTACAGCCGCATCGATATGCTGATCAATCCGGTGCGTTTCGGCTCGGGCCTGAAAATCAAAACCGTTGAAGCACTGGCTCATGGCCGGCCGCTCGTGACAACGAGCGAAGGCGCGCGCGGGCTGGCGGACGCGCACGGCAGCGCATTGCTGATCGCCGATGATGCGACATCGTTTATCGACGCGCTCGACACCCTGCTGAATTCGCGCGCCTTGCGTCAGCAGATTGCAGCGGGCGCCCTCGCCTACGCGCGTGAATACTTTTCACCTGAAGCCTGCTTCGGAGAACTCATCGCCCGTATCAACGCGGCGTGATTGCTGCGTGCAGCGCTTTCTCGCGACCTTCTGCTCCATGTCACCGCCGCTTGAAGACAAACGAACGGAACGCTTCTGGCGCCTGCGCGCGCGCGACAATTTCCGCGTCCGGCTCCGTTGGCGAGTTCGGAAACTACGGAGTCAGCGGTTCGATCTTCACTCGTGGCCAACTCCATGCGCAGGTTTTCATCGCAGCCGATGTGACCGCTCCGCCGTTCGGTTCCCCGCGCAGTGCCGAGGCCCGCTTTATCATCGATGGCGGCGAGCTGAATTTCCTTGCAGGCCCCTTGTCGACGCTCGATCTGACGCTAAATCTGCGGGTTGATTTCGACACTGTTTTTCAATCGAGTATCCGGTTGACGGGCGACGATGCGGCGGGCAACCCGGGATTTACCACGTTCGGCACGGATATCGGCGCGACCCGCGATCCAGCGCGCGGCTGGCGCATCGATATCCCCTTCAGTTTCCAGACCGTCGATCTCGGGGTACTGAACCCGGGTCAAACCGTCGCGTTCGAATACCAACTCGACATCGTTGCGACGATCGAGGATTACGCGGAAGTTGTCGCGTTCGAATTCCAGGACCCGTTGACGATCGAGCCACCGCCCGTGGCTCCCGACGCGTTACGGGCAAACATCGCACCGGTCCCGCTTCCCGCTGCCGCGTTGCTGTTCGCACCCGCTGTGGCACTGCTGGGTTTGCGACGACGGCGTTCGCTGTACCGTGACGGTTCGGCGCGCATGTAAGGGGCCGCTGCGGCACCCGGTCATCGCGCTCGTGTTAACGATTACGCTTTCCCGGTTTCCATCGCTGCATTGTTCAGGATAAATCCGGCCAGCGATCGGCCCACGGCCGTGCGCTTTCGAACTGCGCCGCGAGCCGTAACAAGGTCGCTTCGTCGCCGAAACGCGCCATGCACTGGATCCCGATTGGTAAACCCTCATCGTTCCAGCACAAAGGCAAGGAGATTGCCGGCTGTCCGGTTATATTCGCGAGCGATGTAAAGCGCGGATACTGCTCCAGGCGAGCCGTTGCCTGACGCGGATGCGCCGGATCGAAGTCGAACCAGCCGAGCGGCGGCGGCGGGCGGGTCAGCGTTGGTGTGAGCCAGATGTCATAGGTTTCGAAGAACGGCGCTACCTGGCGTGCGAAAACCTGCATGTCCTGCACGGCGAGCAGAAAATCCGACGGCCGGGTCTGCGCGTCCACCGAGTACATCTTCCAGGTGTGCGCTTCGAAGAATTGCGGCTCCGCCGTGCGGCCCGTCCGTCGTTCCCAGTCGCGGATCATCCAGGCCACCATGCCGAGCCAGATGGTGGTGAAAAACCGGTGGTAATTGTCGGTTGGTACCTGTGGTCGTGCTTCCTCGACAAAGTGCCCGAGGTTTTCGCACAGCGCGGCAATGTCGCGCACCGCGTGACGACAGTCCGCGTGCACCTCGGTATCGATGATCGGTTGCTCGCTGAAAGCAATACGCAAACGCCCCGGGTCGGCGCCGACTTCAGCGGCGAACGGTCGCACCGGTTGCGGTGCCACGAACGGATCGCCGGGGGCCGGGCCTGAACTCACGTCGAGCATAAGCGCCGTATCGAGTACGGTACGCGTGACGACGTGTTCGGACAGCAATCCGGCGGCGCCCACCTCACCGTAGTCGGGGCCGAAGGGATTGCGTCCGCGCGTACCTTTCAAGCCGACGAGCCCGCAGACGGCTGCCGGTACGCGGGTTGAGCCGCCGCCGTCGTTCGCGTGTGCGACGGAGACCATGCCGGCGGCGACGGCCGCGCCGGAACCGCCCGACGAACCGCCTGGCGAGCGGCTCAGATCCCAGGGATTGCGCGTCGCGCCGTACAGTTCCGGTTCCGTCGTTGGTTTCGACGCGAACTCCGGCGAGTTCGTCTTGCCGCAAACGATGAAACCGGCACGGCGGTAACGGGCGACGAGCTCGGAATCGTGCGTTGACACGTAGCCCTGCAAAAACCGCGATCCTTCCGTCATCGGTGCGCCCGCGTATTCGGCGAGCACGTCTTTCAGCAACATCGGCACGCCGCTGAACGGTTCGTTGCCGGTGAGTGCCCGCACCGCCTCACGGGCGAGATCGAACATCGGGATAACGACGGCATTGAGCTGCGGATTCAGGCGTTCGATCTCGCCGATCGCGGCTTCGACAAGCTCACTCGCGGCAACTTCGCCGCGTTTCACCAGCGCGGCCTGCTCGGCCATTGTCATGCGCATGAGTTCATTCATCGACCCACCTCCTAGCGATCGCGAGCGACGAGAACGCCGGCTTGCACGAGTGCATCGATACGCTCCGGCTTGTACCCGAGTACGTTGCCAAGCACTTCGGCATTGTGTTGACCGAGCGTTGGCGCGACGAGATCGAGCCGTTCGGGTTGCGCGGAAAAGCGCAGCGGGAAACCGGGGATCGCGAGATCACCCATCACGGGATCGGTGATTTCGCGCACCATGCCACGCTCGCGGAAATAAGGATGGTTGATTGCATCGGCCGGATCCATAACCGGTGATGCGGGCACGCGGTGCTGCTCGAGATGTGCGAGCACAGCATCGTTATCAGGGAAACCGGCCATCCATGTCTCGATCATCTCGATTAATTCCTCCTGTCGCTCGGCGCGCTTTACGGATTCCGCATAACGCGGATCCGTTTCGAGTTCCGGCCGGCCGATCGCCGCGCACACGTTCTTCCATTGTGGCTGCAACGAGAGCATGCAGATGTACCCGGTGGGGCCCTTGAACACACCGAACGGCGCAATCAGTTCGTGATGCGCCCCCTGGCGGTGCGGGCGAAACTTGCCTTTCGACAGCGTATAGCCCTGCAGCGACACGTCGTGCATATGGAACATTGCATCGACCATCGACAGATCCAGCCATTGTCCGGCGCCCGTGCGCGAGCGATGAAACAGGGCGTAACCGATGGCCGAGAATGCATGCACCCCGCTGCCGACATCGGCGATCCCGAGCCCGACCGGAAGCGGCGGACCGTCGCGGTGACCGTTCATGTGCATGATCCCCGAGAATGCCTGTGCAACCCAGTCGTAGCCGGTTTTGTGCGACAGCGGACTCTCGCGGCCGAACGCGGAAATGGACGCCATGATCACCTGCGGATTGATGGCACTGACATCGGGCCACGCCAGCCCTTTCTTTTCCATGACGCCAGGACCGAAGTTCTCGATCACGACATCAACGTTCTTGATTAACTCGCGCAGGATCGCGTCGCTTTCGGGTTTCTTCAGATCGAGCGCGAGACTTTTCTTGCCGCGATTCTGCTGGATGAAATAACCGCTGCGTCCGTCCTCGGCAATCGGCAAGCCGCGCGAGGGGTCACCGCCCGGTGCGATTTCGATCTTGATGATCTCGGCGCCGAGTTCAGCCATGAGCCGTCCGACCGTTGGCCCCGCGAGGTACTGGGTGAAGTCGAGCACGCGGATCCCTTCGAGTTGCAGCATGATGATGTCCTCCACGGCCGATTCTGAACGAACGGCGAATGTAACACCGATTGAAGTGCCGTTGGCACGCGCGCGATCAGCCGGACGGCTTGCAGGCGATTCCGGCTCGCGTCATATAATCAGACGACATTCGTTTCAGGAGCCCCGCGATGAGCCAGTCCGGCCGTTACAGTCCGCCGCCGCCACAGGACGTCATTTATGGTCAGCCCGTCGCGAGTGCGTTAGCCGACGAACTCGAACGACGCGGCGCGAAGCGCGTCGTGTTCGTCACGAATACCAGCCTGACCGGTGCGGGCGGTCTCGCGGCAACGGTGACGCAGGCGCTCGGCACCATTTGCGTCGCTGAAGTCAGCGGGATCCGCGCGCATTCACCGCGCGAAGACGTCGTGCGGATCACTGCAACAATGCGCGACACCGGGGCCGACCTCGTGATCGCGCTCGGAGGCGGCTCCGTGTGCGATGCCACGAAGGCCGCCTGCCTCGCACTCGCGAACGATGTCCATACGGTCGAGGACATCGATCGGATCCGGGTGGGCAATGCCGTAACCCCGGCATCGCTGCCCTACATCTCGATTCCGACAACGCTGTCGGCCGGCGAGTACACCGCCATTGCCGGGGTCACCGATGAACGCATCCCGCGCAAGGAAGCGCTGATTCACCCGAGTCTTGCTCCCGATGTCGTCATACTCGACGCGGCGATGACCGTCGCTACCCCGCCGCGCCTGTATTTCGGTACCGGTATCCGCGCCGTTGATCACGCCGTCGAGACGTGGTGTTCGATCAACGTCACCCCGTTAACGGAAGCGAGTTCGCTGCATGCGCTCAGAATCCTGCCGCAGGCGCTGGCGAAAGCGAAAGCGGATCCGGACGATCTCGACACCCGGCTCGCCTGCCTTATCGGTGCCTGGTTGTCGATCCAGGGCGTTGCAACCGGCGTCGATCTCGGCGCGAGCCACGGGATCGGACATGTGCTTGGCGGCACGGCCGGCATGCCGCATGGTGAAACGTCCTGCGTGATGCTGCCGCACGTGTTGCGCTACAACGCATCCGTGAACGGCGAGCGGCAGGCGATCCTCGCCGCGGCGATGGGAGATCCCGCGACGTCCGCCGCGGATCAGATCCAGGCGCTCGTTGCCAGCCTCGACCTGCCGGGCCGCCTGCGCGACGCCGGGGTGAGCGAAGCGATCCTGCCGACGATTGCCGAGGAATCGATGCTCGACATGTGGATCCCGACGAATCCGCGGCCGATTTCGGGGCCCGGTGACGTGCTGCCGTTGTTGCAGGCGGCGTGGTGAAGTAAAACAACACTATCCCGACACACACGCTCAAACCACGAGGACATTCACCATGGGTACAGCATCTGCCGAGAGTAAAGTAACGTTCGCCGATATCGGTTCCATGTCGGAGGAGCTGTCCGCCCCCGACGGCGGCCACGGACCGGTCGCCGACGACGTCAACACACGCTTTATCGAGGAGTTTCGTGCCAATGCCGGTCGCATCCCCGGGGAACTCGGCGAGTCGATCGATTTCCTGCTCGTGACAGTAATCGGCGCGAAATCCGGCAAGCCGCGCACGATACCGCTCGCGTATTTCAACTTTGACGGTCGCATCGTGATCATCGCGTCGATGGCAGGTTCACCGCGGCACCCCACGTGGTATATCAATCTGCGTAAAAACCCGGACGTCACCGTCGAGATCGGCGCCGATAGCTATGCCGCAACCGCGGTTGAAGTTGGCGGCGCCGAACGCGACGCCCTATTCGCCCGCGTGTGTGAAAAAACACCCGTATTCGCGTCGTACCAGGCGAAAACCGAGCGCAAGATTCCCGTCGTCGAACTCGTGCGCAAGACCTGACAAACCTGCATGACATAACCCGGCCAGGCCCATGTCGGCGACCGCCGCGCGCACGAGGAGTACCTGAGGCATGACAGACGCTGACCCGAGCCTGAGACTGTGGGGCTGGTTTTTTCTCGCGCTGTACATCGGCGCCATGCTCGCGTTCGGCTACATTGGCATGCGTCGCGTGCGCGGCAGCGACGATTTCGCCACCGCGCGCGCCGGCTACGGCCCGTTGTTCCTCGCTTTTGCCTTGACCGCGACGGCCGCAAGTGGCGGCACGTTCATCGGCATCCCGGCGATCGCGTATCAGTCCGGCGTTTCCGCACTGTGGTATGCATTCGTCTACCCGCTCGGCTGCTATTTCGGACTCGCCGTGTGCCTGCGCGGGATCCGTCGCGCCGGCGCGAATTTCGGTACCCGCTCGATGCCGGAGTATCTTGGTGACCGCTTCGACTCCGAAGCGCTGCGCCTGTGCGTCGCACTGTTCTCGATGCTGCTGATGTTCTATCTCGCCGGCCAGCTGCTCTCCGGCGCCATCATGTTCAACAAGATGATGGGCATCGAATTATTGCCGGCACTGATCGTGACCGCCGTCATCGTCATGATCTATATCGTCATCGGCGGCGCGCACGCCGACATTCTCACCGACGGGGTGCAGGGTGCACTCATGCTGCTGCTGTCGCTCGCAGTCGTCGCGATGTTCTTCACCGGCTTCGGGGTCGACGGCGGGCTGGCCGGTCTGTTCGCGAACCTGGAAGCACAGGATCCGGGTCTCGTCGCCGTGCTGAGTCCGACGAATCCAATCCTCGACTCATGGTGGGACGTGTTCGCGATTTTTGTTCTGCATGTACCGCTCGGGCTGCTGCCGCATGTCGGCAACAAGCTGTGGGCACTGAAGAGCGATCGCGACCAGCTCAGGTTTATCGTGATTGCGTTCGTCTTCGGCATGTTGCTGCCCGCGATCACGCTCGGCGGCCTGCTCGCCCGCGGGGTCCTCGGCGGCGAGCTGCTGGTGGATGGCGCGAGTCCCAACGATGCCATTCCGGCCCTGTTCATCGCCACCTTGCCGACGTGGCTCGCGGCACTGATCGGCGCCGGGGTGCTCGCAGCCATTATGTCCACCGCGGACGGACTCATCGTGTCGATCTCGCAAGTCTTCGCGAACGATATTTACCGCCGCTCGATCGCACCACGTCTCGCCTCACAACCCTCGGACGCGACGATCGACCGGGTGTCACTCAGCATCAGCCGTATTGCCGCGGTTGCGATCGTGGCCGGATCGATCTGGCTCGCGTGGGAGTCGCAGACGATGAATGTCGCGATCCTGATCGCGGCGGGAATCGGCGGGATGGTAGCGGCGACCGCGGGACCGATATTCACCGGCATCGCCTGGCGGGGAACAACCAAGGCCGGTGCGCTCGCGGGGTTTGTCGCCGGCGCGAGTGTGTTCATCGTGACGAAATCCGGCGTTATCGACGCCGCCTGGTTCGACGGCACCGCGCTCGGGATTGCGGGAACCTGGCTTGCGGATCAGGCGCCGAACCCCTTCGCGTGCGGCGCGCTGGGTGCACTCACTTCCGTCGCCACGGTTGTCGCCGTCTCACTCGTGACGCAACGACCCTCGGACGCACATCTCGATCGCGTGTTCGTAACCGATTCGCGCTCAGTGTAGCGGGCTAGCCGTCGCGCCGGACGCTTCCGTTGATGCGACGTCGGATTTGCTCGTGATCTTGCCGATGATTTCCTCGAGCTTCGCCGCGGCTGCATCGTTGTCCACCTGACAGGTGCCGGCGTTCAGATGGCCGCCACCGCCATAGGCGAGGCACAGTTCGCCGATGTTCACTTCCGATGAGCGATTGAGGATCGATTTTCCAATCGCGAAAACCGTGTTCTGTCGTTTCACACCCCACAATACGTGCACCGAGATATTGGAACGCGGGAACAAGGCGTAAATCATGAATCGGTTCACGGCGTAAATCGGGTCTTCCTCACGCAGGTCGAGGACAACGAGATCACCATGCTCCACGACGCACCGCTTGATCTGTGCTTTCGCCTCGGCATCGTGTTCGAAGTACAACTTCACCCGTTCGCGAACATCCGGCAGTTCCATGATCTCCTCGATCGACAAGGTGCGGCATTGCTCGATCAGTTCCATCATCAACTGGTAGTTGGAAATCCGGAAATCGTGGAAGCGACCAAGCCCGGTGCGCGAATCCATGATGAAGTTAAGCAACACCCAATCGCTTGGGTGCAGAATCTCCTCGCGCCGGAAGCGCGCGGCGTCGCTTTTGTCCACCGCGTCCATCATGTCCGACCACTCGACCGGGAAACGGGCGCCGGCACCGTAGTAATCGTAGACAACACGTGCCGCCGAGGGCGCGTCAGGATCGATAATGTGGTTGTCCGCGGGTTCGGTGTTGCGCAGCTTTTCGCTCAAATGGTGATCGAAGACCATGTAGGCGCTCGGGACGTAGGGCAGGTTTGTCGTGATGTCACGATCGGTGATCTCGATTTTGCCATCCTGCATGTCTTTCGGATGGACAAACTTGATTTCGTCAACCATACCGAGTTCGCGCAACAACACAGCACAGACTAGGCCATCGAAATCACTGCGGGTTACCAATCGAAACTTGTCGTCAAACATGCACGGTCTCCAGGGTGCGCGGGGCCGGCACCTGGGCGATTGCATAATCGCCCGGTGCTTACCCGCGTAACGGCCGGAGAGCGGAAATCTTAAGGCCGCATGGGGGCAGCCCGGGACCGTGCCGCGCCGTACAAGACGGGCGCGCGGCCCCGCGAACGGCCGCAGGCCGTCGCGGCCGTCAACAGGCGCTGCGAACCGCGCCGCTGAGCCCTGGTCAGGGTTTACGGAATAACAGCGTCATGCGCGAGGTCTCCCCGATCGCGCGATACGCCGCGGCGGCTTGCGCGTCGTCTTTGGACGTTGCGAGGCTCGGCGGCAGACGCCATACGAAATCGTTTTCGGTCGGCTGATCGCGCGGGTTCAGGTTCACATCGGACTCGCCGACGAGTTCGAAGCCGGCGCCGGTGAGTTTCTCGATAACGAAGCTCTTCTTCAGGTAGCCGTTGCTGCCGTCCGCCCACGTATCCGACGCGCTTTCCGGCGCACTATGCTGCACGACACCGACGATACCGCCGCTTTTCAGTGCGCGGTGCGCTTCGGCAAGCGCAGTGGTGAGGTAACCGCCATCGTGTTCGAACCGGGCAAGATTGTGCAACGCACGGATAAACAGGATGGCGTCGACCGTGCCATCGAGGCTCGCCGGCATCGAACCGAATACAAAGGCATCGACGGCGGCGCCATCATCACCGCGCCAGGATTGTGCTTCGGCGGTCCACGTCGTCGTCCAGGTTTTCTTCGCCTCGATTTGCTCGTCGCTGTAGAAATTGAATTTCGGATACATCGCGAACGCATAATCGGCGCCGGTAAGGCGACCCTCGCTGCCGAGGTAAGGGATCAGGATCTTGCTGTACCAGCCCCGACCCGGCAGTGCCTCAATCACGTGCATGCCAGGTTTGATACCGAAGAACGTCAGCGTTTCCAGCGGGTGGCGGGCGGGATAGCGCGCCTGCGCCTCGGCCGGTTGCGCCGCGAGGGTCGCTTCGAGCGTCGCGGCGCCGGCAGTAACGCCGCTTACCGACAGGATCACGGCAAGCAAGAGCATTTGCAGATGTTTCTGGTTCATGGTCACGGAATTCCTTGTGTGTTCTGGAGTAGTCGCATTTGGCATTATTCCATACTCAGGTCGCAATCCAGCGGCCGCAATGCCTGCGCGGCCGGGTCCGCGTGCCAGGGGGAACAGACGGATGGAAGTTAAAGACAGGGTTGTCGTGATTACGGGTGGCGCCACCGGCATCGGTGCCGCGCTGGCCCGCCGCTTCCATACCGAAGGCGCCCGCGCCGTCGTGGTCGCGGGACTGCAGCCGGAATTGCTCTCCGCGGTCGCGGCAGACGTGGGTGGGCGGGCAATCCCGTGTGATGTAACGGTCGAGACCGATATCCGCAAGCTCGTCGACACGGTTGAGAACGAGATTGGCCCGATCGACATTTTCTGCTCGAACGCCGGCATCGCGCGCCTCGGCGATGAGGACGTGCCGGATGAGGAATGGCAGCTCAATTTCGATGTGCACGTGATGGCGCACGTATATGCGGTCCGCGCGGTGGCACCCCGGATGGCCGCGCGCGGCAGCGGTTATCTTATCCATACGGCTTCCGCGGCCGGATTGCTGAGTCATATCCAGTCCGCGACGTATACCGTGAGCAAGCACGCCGCCGTTGCGTTCGCAGAATGGGTTGCGATCAAATACCGCGATAGCGGCATTCGCGTCTCGGTGCTCGCACCGCAGGCGGTACGCACACCAATGACGGATCGGCCGGACGGCGCGTCGGTGGCGAGTCGCGACGGCATGATCGAAGCGGAAGAACTCGCCGACTGCGTGATTGCCGGCATGGCGAACGAGACGTTCCTGATGTTGCCGCATCCGATCGTGCATGACTACATGCTGCGCAAGGCAGGCGATGTCGATCGCTGGCTCGAGGGTATGAGTCGCTGGCGCGCGGCGCAGGGACCGGCAAGCCGCTAGAGGCGACCGCTCGGCGCAACACTTCCCGCGCACACGCCGCTGGCATAAAGCGCCGTCGGCAGTTTACTGTAGCGCCTGTTCCCGTGGCGCCACTCGCATGTTCAACGTTCATCTGAAACTGATCGCCATGGGTCTGCTGTGGGCGACGTCCTATCCGCTCGGTCGCTATCTCGCAGCGTACGAAGCGCCGCAGGCGCTCGTCGTGGTCCGCACGCTGATCGCGTTCGTGTTCCTGCTGTTCATCGCGCGCAGGCGGCGCGAACCGCGGATCGTGATGACGCCGCGCCTCGTCGCGCAGTTTCTCGTGCTCGGTTTCTGCGGCTTCTGCCTGCACAACTTCCTTATGTTCGAAGGGCTCGAACACACGCAGGCGAATACCGGCGCGGTGATCAACGGCGCGATTCCGGTGGCGGTAATGGTGCTGGATTTTCTGGTGTTCCGGCGCACAATCGCGCGCTGGTCCGTGGTTGGGGTGGTGCTCAGTTTTGTCGGCATCATGATCGTGGTGTCGCACGGTGATTTCGACAGCCTGCTTCGGGGTCGCATCGGTTATGGCGAGTTATTGTTCGTGATTGCGATCACGGGTTGGGCCGGCTATACGATTATTGCGCGCCCCTTGCTCGAGCAACACGCCTCGCTCGCGGTGACTGCCTACGCCTGTCTTGCCGGCGGCGTCCTCATGCTGCCGGCGATGATCTGGAACCTCGACGCCACGCTCAACATGCTGTCGGATCCGCAGATTCTGGCGTTGCTCGCGGTGCAGGGTGTGCTCACGATCGGGCTCGGCTTTCTGTGGTACTGCGAAGGCGTGCAGGCACTCGGGCCGATGAACGCTTCGGTGTACATCAACCTCGTCCCGATATTCGGCATCGTCCTCGCCGCGCTCACGCTCAACGAGCTGCCGAGTCGCGCCCTGCTCGTCGGCGCGACGTTCGTTGTCGGCGGCTTATTGCTCGTCAACCGCGCTGAGGCGCGGCGGGCAAGGCGGGCGCTTTCAGCCGGTCGAGCATCACCGACAGGAAGTTTCCGACGATAAACGCACCGATGAACACAAGCGGTTCGACGCTGCCGATTGTCAGCGAGGCGATTGCCGGGCCCGGGCAATAGCCCGCGATCCCCCAGCCGATGCCGAAAATCGTCGCGCCGACGAGCAGCGCGGGATCGACACCCACCGCTGAGGGAATTTCGAAGCGCGCGCCAAACAGGGGTTGCGGCAGCTTCAATACCTGGCGGAACGTCAGCAGCGTCACTCCGACGGCACCACCCATGACGAGCCCGAGACTGGGATCCCAGTTACCGGCGAGATCGAGAAAGCCGAGTACTTTCTCCGGGTTGATCATGCCAGAGATGGCAAGGCCGAGGCCGAAAATGATGCCCGTGATCAGGGCGACAATGTGGCGGCTCATGCGACACCGCCAAGGACATGGCGGACGACAAAGGTGGTGACCAGCGCCACCGAGAAAAAAGTCACGGTGGAAGCCAGCGAACGACCCGAGCTGCGGCCGATGCCGCACACACCGTGCCCGCTCGTGCAACCGTTGCCAATCCGGCTGCCGAAGCCGACCAGCAGACCGGCCAGAATGAGCAGCGACAGGGGAAATTCCGCGCGTGGCGTGAATGTCGGCCCGAATCCGTGCCACCAGATTCCCCCACCGATCACGAGCCCGAGCAGAAACAGACTGCGCCAGGCGCGATCCGGGGAGCGCATTTTCAGCACCCCGCGGAAAATCCCGCTGATACCGGCGATCTGGCCGTTGAGCCACAGCAACAGCGTTGCCGACAGCCCGATCAAGAGTCCTCCCGCCAATGCGGATACCGGGGTGAAATTTTCCATCTGTCCTCCTCGTTCGCAGGGACGCGCAATCGGCGCGCGCCAGTTTCTGGAGCTTATTATATTAGTTTTTACTAATATTTAAAACATCCCGGATTCGCCGGTTCACCCGGCGGCTTCCGCGCGGCATCATGGCAGTTCAGCGCAAACCGGGGGTTTTGATGACAGACACACTGAACGGCGCGACCGCGCTCATCATCGGCGGCAGCGGCGGGATTGGTCTCGCCACCGCTAAACGCTTTGCCGCCGCCGGCGCCCGGGTCGCAATTGGCGGTCGCGATCGCGCGCGCGGCGAAGCCGCAGTGGCGGCGCTGGCGCGCGATCACGACAAGTGTCTGTACGTGCCTGTCGACGTCACGCAGGCTGACAGCGTCGATGCCGCCGTCGCGATCGTGGTCGAGCACTGGGGCAAACTTGATTGCGCGTTCAACAACGCCGGCTGGGAGGGTGTGTCGGCGCCGCTCGAACAACAGACGGAAGCCAACTGGCAACGCATGATCGAGACGAAGCTGAGTGGCACCTGGCGCTGTCTGCGCGCCGAAATAAGCTGCATGCGCACACAGGGCCACGGCACGATTGTGAACATGGCGGGCAACTGGGGCTTGATCGGATTTCCGAGTTTCGCCCCGTACTGCGCGGCCGCGCACGGTATTGTCGGTCTGACAAAGGCGGCGGCACTCGAGGTCGCCGGCGCCGGGTTGCGCGTGAACGCCGTGTGTCCCGGGGCGGTCGATGCGCCGATGCTCGATCGACTGGTGGGCGGCGACGTCGCGATCAAGACAGGCTTTGGCGACAGCCTCGCAATCGGTCGCATTTGCTCCCCGGAGGAAGTTGCGAACGCCGTTGTGTGGCTGTGCTCGCCGGAATCGTCCTACGTCAACGGCGCGAGTCTGCCGCTGGACGGCGGCGGTACCGCGTAGTTCCTGCCCCGGTATCAAGCCGTGTCTATCGGCGCCGGGCTCGGCTGGCCTGGCTGCCGGGTCGCTTTGAAAACGACGGTTACTTCGTCAAAGCACGAAGACCCGGGTCAAGTGTCCGCGGGATGCCGGGTCGCGCGTTTTACGCGACTTGTTCAGCAACAGGTGTGGCCTGTTCGCGCGGTGCTTCCTGAGCTTCCTGAGCTTCCTGAGCTTCCTGAGCTTCCTGAGCTTCCTGAGCTTCCTGAGCTTCCAGTTTCTGCTCCAGCTCCTTCTTTTCCTTCATCGTGGTCCGCAGTTTCGTTTCGATCTGCGTCCGCACCCGCGCGTCGTCCAGCCGCTGTTTTTTCAGGGTTTTCATCTTCTTGACGACATTTTCCGGCGTGTCCGCAAGCAGCTTCGAGATCGCCTTCAGCTTCCGCTGGTGTTCGGCAACTTCGGCTTTCGCTTCTTTTAACGCCTTGGCATTGTCGCTTTTACCCACAACAAGCTGTCGTTCGATCGCTTCGCGGGCTTTCGTCGCCTCGGCAACCTGCTCGCGGGCTTCCGCCAGCGCCAGCTCGCTGGTGCGCAGTTGCGACTTCATTGCCACCAGTTCCTTGTCCGTTTGCTCGCGCATTGCCGCGACTTTGGCGTCCGCTTCCCCGGAGCGCTTGATCGCCTCGGTGAGCGCCGACTGAAGTTCTTCGCTGCTGCATTCGGCGTTCAGGCCCAGGGCTTTCGTGGCAGCCGTCATCAATATCTGTTTGCTGATTGCCAGGTCCTTCCAGACCTGTAGTTGCGTCTCGTTATCTGCTTCCAACACTATAAAGATGTCCTCTTAATCATGAAATTTGGCGGCGCACGCTACCATATAGCACAGTAAATTCAACGTATTGCCGCCGCCGGCGTGTGCGCGGCGGGTCGCACGGGGCGAAATTACGGGGTCAGTTCACTGTTTTACTGTTCTTTTCACGCCTGGCCAGGCCGGCGACGGTGTCAATCTGCTGTGGCAACGACGGTCGGTACGCCAAAGAACGAACGGTCAGGTTAACCGTCCCCACAATGGCGCAACTCGCCGAGTACACACTATACCGCATGCCGTATCAGAACATCGGGTTTTCCGGCGTGAGGCCGAGCAATACCCGGCCGACGTCCTCGAGCACGTGATCCTGCAACTGCAGGTGATGTTGCGCCACGTTCACATCGCGCACGGCGCGATCGAGCCGCGGATCGAGTGCGGCGCCAGTGCCGCCGAGCGTTTGAATCATATGAACTGCCTCGACCGCACTGCGCGCGGCGAAGACAACCGCGAGCCGTGTTCTCGCCACATCGGCGAGGGTTGGGGTGGCGCCGCTGCACACCTGCTGCCACAACTGTTCGGCGTTCTGATACAGATAAGCCCGCCCACCCTCGATCGCGGCTTGTGCGCGCGCGAGTTTCAGGTGCACGCGCGCTTCCTCGCGCGCCGGTCGCTGGCCGGCGAACGGGGCACGGTCCAACAGCGGCACGAGCGCATCCATCGCACCCCGGGCCATACCGCATACCGCGGCCGCCTTGCTCAACGCAAACCGCAAGCCCACGGGCACGCGCCAGGCCGGTGCCTTGTCGCGGGGCGGACCGAAAATATCGAGCGTTCGCGCGGCCGGCACGAACACGGGAGTCACTTTGAAATCTCCGCTCGCGGTCGCCCGCAAACCGCTCGTCGTCCAGGTGTCGATCAGTGTGGCGTCCGTCGCAGGAACGTAGACGAGACGCAATTCCGGCGCACCGCCCGACGACAGGCGCGGCGTGTCACCATCATGTACGACGCATAAACCACCCAGCCACGTCGCGTGGCGACAACCACTGGCGAAACGCCAACGCCCGTCCACCTGGTAGCCGCCGTCGGTAACCACGGCGCGCCCGCTGCCGACAACGGTCAACGTTGCCGCCGCCGGCGCAACATCGACAAGCATTTCCGCGACGCCCGCCGGTTCGAGATAGGCATTGATGCACGCGCTGGATTCCGATCCGACCATCGCACACCAGCCCACCGAGGCGTCCGCCCGTGACAGCGCTTCGACGACCCGCAGGTAACTGATCGGATTGGCATCGGGCCCACCGTATTCGCTTGCGAGTTGTAGATTGAAAGCGGACATCGCGTGCAGGCCCGCGAGCACATCGGCGCTCAGGGCCTGCTCGCGTTCCATCAGCGCGGCGTCGCGCAGGATAACCGGAGTCAACGCCTGCGCGGCGGTGACGAGCGGATCGGACGGGCACGGCGATGCGGACATCGTCAACGCTTGCCGCTCGCGGCGATGGGCGGACGTCGGGCGGCGATCGGGTATTGCATGAGCTGGCGCGTGCTTGCGGTCACCGCCGGAGTATAGCCGACGCTGCCAGCGGCCAGGTTGGACGGAATGATTCGCCTTCCATTAAGCTCGTGCCAGCAATCACCCGAGCCAGCGAAAGCAGGAGACCGATATGATCAAAGGCATTGCTACTGTGCGCAAACGCGAGGATCTGAGCGATGAAGATTTCCATCGCTACTGGCGCAAAACTCATGCGCCGCTCGCCTTGCGTATGAAGTCGTTGCGGCGCTATGTGCAGAGCCACCGCATCGATGATCCGATGCCGGGATTCGAATCCTGTCCCTATGACGGGGTTGCGGAAATCTGGTTCGATGATCTCGACACCCTGCTGAACCTCGGCACCGATCCTGACTACCGCAACGGCGCGCAGGCCGATGAGCCGAATTTTGTCGACATGAGCGCGCTCGATTTTCTCGCCACCCGCGAACACGTGTTCATCGAAGGCCCGCCGCTAGAACGCGACACCCCGCTCGTCAAGGCGGTGTTTTTGCTGAAACGCAAACCCGGCATGAGCGTCGCCGATTTCCAGGCTTACTGGATTGACGTGCACGCCCCGCAGATCCCGCGCGACATGGGCGTCATGCGTTACGTGCAATGCCATCAGCTGCCGGAAACCTATGGCGATACCGCGCCGGCATGGGACGGAGTGGCGGAACTGTCGTTCGTCGATTACGCCGCGTTCGAAGCGTACTGGACGAGTGAGCGGGTGCAGGCGATTTTCGCCGCCGACGCGCCGCAGTTCCTCGATCCGCTCGGCTGTACGGCGTTCCTCGCCGCGGAAACACGGGTGTTGTGGCCATGAAGAAATCACTCCTTCTCGCGGCCTGCATTGTCGCGTTCAGCGGTGCCGCGGGCGCGGACAACAATCCGGTCGACGAAAACTGGTGGCCAAGTGAATTCGGCGCCGACGATCAGGCCGGCGCGACGCAACGCATCACACCGGAAAAACGCATCGCCGCCGCGCGCCTCGTGCGCCGGGGCGAAGTCGCGACCTTAGGCATGCCCTACCATTCGCGCATCCCGTTGTTCCCGGGCCGGATTTTCTCCTTGTCGATACCCGGCGGCGGCAACCCGACGCACGATCTGCCGTGGTCGGGCGATGGCTACCGGCAAACGTTCATGGACGAACTCGTCACCGCGCAGATAGGCCAGGTTGGCACGCAGTTCGACTCGCTCGGGCATCCGATGATCCGCATCGAGGGCAAGCAGGCGCAAGGCTACCCGGACGGGGATTACCTGTATAACGGCCGCCGCTTGCAGGATATCGGTGGACCGTACGGGCTGAGCAAGAACGGCACGGAGCACGTAGGCTCGTTCTTCACCCGCGGCATTCTGATCGACCTCGTGAAACTGAAAGGCGGCAAGCTGCCGATCGGTTATCCGATCACGATGGACGACTATCGCGCCGCGCTGAAACAGGCCGGGATCGCGGATGCCGAACCCGGCGACGTCGTGCTGTTCCGCACCGGCTGGAACGATCTGTGGCGGAACAACCTCGAGAAGACGGCGGCCCGGGCCGCGGCCGACAACGCGCGCTTCAATGCCGGCGGACCCGGTATCTCACCCGAGGTGTGCGACCACCTGGCAAGCCGCAAGATTGCGATGATGGGCGCGGACAACTGGGGTATCGAACTTTACGACTTCACCGGCGAGAGCGAATGGCCGACCCCGATCGACGAGCTTGAGGAATGGGCGTATTGCCATATGAACCTGTCTGCGCGGCGCGGGATCTACCTGTTCGAAAACCTGAACCTGAAAGAACTCGGCGAACGCGGCCCCGGCGAATTCCTGTTCAGTTGGGCGCCGCTGAAACTCGTCGGCGCAACCGGCTCACCGGGAAATCCTATCGCCGTGTGGTAGCGCGCGCCGCCCGGCTCAGCGTGATTTGCCGAGCGCATACCAGCCGCTTTCGCGCAGGCATGCGCCCATTTCGCGCGTAACCCGCGTTGCCGCCGGCGCCGGACGGTGGCCGTTACCGAGCTTCGTGGAACACGCCGCGATGTCGGCATCGAGGCCGCCCGCCGTGCCTCCGAATTTCCACCAGCTCGTGACGCTGACGAGCGTCGGTGCAACGTCGGCCGAGGCGGGATCGGCATCCGCGGCCGGTGTTGATGGTGCCGACACAACCGCGGCCACAGGCAACTGCCGCTGCCGCGGTGTCGCGGTCGTTGCAGCGGGGGACGTCGCGAGGGCTTGCGATTGTGTCGACATGGTCGGGCTTGCTGCCGGCGCGGCGGCTTGCGCCTGGGCGGCGGAGGTGGGGGCGCTGAAATCGATCACTTGCGCCATCGCTGAGGTGTGCTCACCGGCGCGATCCGACGCCGACGAGGCCGCATCGGAACCACCGGCAACGAACCAGCCTTGCTCTCGCATGCAGGCGCGAAACGCAGCGTCGGCCGGATCCGCGTTGTGACAACGGCGCTCATCGGCTGCCATCGTCGTCGGTGTAGCGCCGCGCTTGAACGTGACCGACGCACAACCGGCGACGAGCGTGCTCGCAATCACGACGGCGGTGGCGAGTGCGATCAGCACAAGATGCGCGCGGGCGCTGCCATGGCTTCCCGCCACCGTCACGCGAGGATCCCCGCGGCAATGACGAATTCCTCGATCACGTCGAGACCATAACCTCGCCGCATATCCGTAAACACATACGGTCGATCGCCGCGCATGCGTTTCGTATCACTGTCCATAACCTCGAGCGATGCACCGACATGCGGTGCCAGATCGATCTTGTTGATCACGAGCAGATCGGAACGCGTAATGCCCGGCCCGCCCTTGCGCGGGATCTTCTCGCCTTCCGCGACGTCGATGACGTATATCGTCAAATCGGCGAGTTCGGGGCTGAACGTCGCCGCGAGATTGTCACCGCCGCTTTCGACGAGCACGAGATCGAGATCCGGAAAGCGGCGGATCAAATCATCGATCGCGGCGAGATTCATCGACGCGTCCTCGCGGATCGCCGTGTGCGGACAACCACCGGTTTCGACGCCGACGATCCGATCGGCGGCGAGCGCTTCACTGCGGATCAGAAACTCCGCATCCTCACGCGTGTAAATATCATTCGTCACCGCCGCGATTTCGAAGCGTTCGCGCAGGCGCTTGCACAACGCGTCCATGAGCGCGGTTTTGCCCGAGCCGACCGGCCCCCCGATACCAACCCGCAGGACCGGTCGGTTCGTTTTCACAAGTGCAGACATTAACGTTTCCTCGTTGCAGCGCGCCGCTCAGGAGCGGAACAGCCGGGTGTACTGGGTTTCGTGGAGTGCGCTGGCGAGCGCGAGCGCCGGCAGGCTGGCGCCGATATCGTCGTCGGTGCATTGCCGCGCGTGCGCGATGGCGTGCGGAATCGAAGCGGCGAGATCGAACAGTAAACGTTGCCCCGCAACCTGGCCAAGCGGGATCAGTTTCACCCCGGCGAGGACCTGCCCCTCGAGCCAGCCCCAGGTATAGGCGAATGCGGCGTCTTCGCTCGACAAGGCCCAGGCCGCCGCCGCGAGTGCGATGAGCGCGGCGAACGGGGTATCGCGCCGTTCCAGCCACGGGGCCGCGGCATCGACACCGAGGTCCGTGAGCAGGCGCGCGAGCGCCGCGCCCCGGGCGCAATCGTCACGCACGAGTTCACTCGTTTCGCGCAGCGCGACGAGTTCGCGACTCAAGTGCACCATCGTCTGATCGTCGTCGACGGACGCCGCCGTGAGCAGGCGCAGCAGCAGCGGCAGGTCCGTCGTCGCGATACTGCCGAGTAACTGCTCACGCAGCCAGTCGCCGAGCGCGGCCTCGTCGCTTATCCACCCGGCTTCCACCATCCATTCGAGACCTTGCGAATACGCGTAGGCGCCAACCGGCAAGGTGCCGCTTGCGAGTTGCAGCAGGCGTGCGCGCCCGACGTCACCGGGTATGGATTCAGTCATGCGCGTGGGATTGCGCATACGCACCGGACTCCGGCTCGAATGTCGCCTGTTCGTGGATCACGGTGAATCCGAGCCCCGCGACCATGGCGTCGAGTACGTGATCGCGTTCGTAGCGCGCCCAGCCGTCACCGATCTGCAACGGCACGTGACGATTGCCGAGGTGATAGCAAATCCGCGCAAGATCGCGTGCGTTGCCCGCCGCGACCGTGCTCACGGGCTCAAGTGCCGCGGCGATCCGCAACTGCGCGCCGTCCGGCGAGGCCAGCACATCACCGGCGCGCAGCTTGGTACCGTGAGCGAGCACGATCCCCGCTTCCTCGCCGCTGTCGAGCACGATTCTCAGCCGGCTCTTCTGACGCTCGGCATAGGCGAGCGTCGCCGCGAACTGCGCCGTCGCGCCCGCTGCTTCGATGACGGTAAATTCCAGCATGCTCGGGTGCTCCGGCTCAGAACAGAAAATAGCGTTGCGCGAGCGGCAGGCTTGTCGCCGGTTCGCACGTCAGCAATTCGCCGTCGGCCCGCACTTCGTAGGTTTGCGCATCCACTTCGATGTGCGGCCGGTAATCATTCAGCAACATATCCGCCTTGCGCACGGCGCGCGTATTTCTGACCGCGCCGATCCGGTTTTCGAGACCGATCGCCGCGGCCACACCAGCGCGTTCCGCGGCTTGGGAAACGAACGTCATGCAGGTCGCGTTGCGTGCCTTGCCGAGCGCGCCGAACATCGTGCGGTAGTGCACCGGCTGCGGGGTCGGGATCGAGGCATTCGGATCGCCCATGGGCGCCGCGCTGATCATGCCGCCCTTGATGATCATGGCCGGTTTGGCGCCGAAGAACGCCGGCTTCCACAGCACGAGGTCGGCCAGCTTGCCGGCCTCGATACTGCCAACCGCATGCCCGATGCCGTGCGCGATGGCAGGATTGATGGTGTATTTCGCGATATAGCGTTTCACGCGCCCATTGTCGTGCGCCGCGGGATCACCGGCCAGAGCGCCGCGCTGAACTTTCATCTTGTGCGCCGTTTGCCACGTACGTGTGATCACCTCACCTACCCGTCCCATGGCCTGCGAATCCGAGGCGATCATCGAAAACGCGCCGAGATCGTGGAGAATATCTTCGGCCGCGATCGTTTCCCGCCGGATCCGGGACTCCGCGAACGCAACGTCCTCGGGGATCGACGGTGACAGGTGGTGGCAGACCATCAACATGTCGAGGTGTTCATCGATCGTATTGATCGTATAGGGCCGGGTCGGATTCGTGCTCGAGGGCAGCACATTCGCTTCACCGCACACCTTGATAATGTCCGGCGCGTGACCACCACCGGCGCCTTCGGTGTGATACGTATGAATCGTGCGACCGCGAAACGCCGCTACCGTATCTTCAACGAAACCGGACTCGTTCAGGGTGTCCGTATGGATCGCGACCTGCACGTCGTGACGTTCGGCGACGTCGAGACAGTTGTCGATTGCGGCCGGGGTGGTGCCCCAGTCTTCATGCAGTTTCAGCCCCATCGCACCGGCGAGAATCTGTTCATCGAGCGCGGCGGGCAGACTCGCATTGCCCTTGCCGAGAAAGCCGAGATTCATTGGCAGTGCGTCAGCTGCCTGCAGCATGCGCTGAATGTGCCACGGACCTGGCGTGCATGTCGTCGCATTTGTGCCGGTGGCGGGACCGGTGCCGCCGCCAAACATCGTCGTAATGCCGGACATGAGCGCGTCTTCCACTTGCTGCGGACAGATGAAATGGATATGCGCGTCGATGCCGCCGGCCGTGACGATCTTGCCTTCGCCGGCAATAACTTCCGTGCCGGGACCAATCACGATATCCACCCCGGCCTGCACGTCAGGGTTGCCGGCCTTGCCGATCGCGGCGATACAGCCGTCGCGGATCCCGATATCGGCCTTGACGATACCCCAGTAATCGATGATGAGCGCGTTCGTGATAACGAGGTCGACCGCGATGTCGTTGCCAAGCTGGCTTTGCCCCATGCCGTCGCGGATGACCTTGCCGCCGCCGAAACTCACTTCGTCGCCATAAGTCGTGAAATCCTTTTCGACTTCGACGATGAGTTCCGTGTCGGCGAGGCGCACGCGATCGCCGGTGGTGGGACCATACAGTTCCGCGTACGCGCGACGCGACACGCGGCTCACGGTGCGTCTCCCAGCTCGCCCATTACCGCGGCGCGAAAACCATACACGCGGCGCAGACCCGCATAGGCGACGAGGGTCACTTCGCGCGACTGTCCCGGCTCGAAACGGATCGCCGTACCGGCCGGAATATCGAGCCGGAAACCACGAGTCGCGTCGCGATCGAATGACAGCGCCGGATTCGTTTCGAAGAAATGGTAATGCGAACCCACCTGGATCGGCCGGTCGCCCGTGTTCGCAACCGTTACGGTAAGCGTTGCCCGCCCCGCGTTCAGTTCGATGTCGCCGTCCGCCGGCATCAATTCACCCGCTATCATCGGTTTTCTCCGCTCGGTGATTTATCGTTGCTCACTGGATCGGGTCGTGCACGGTGACGAGCTTCGTGCCGTCGGGGAACGTCGCTTCCACCTGCACGTCGTGGAGCATTTCGGCAACCCCGTCCATCACCTCATCGGCGCGCAGTATGGTGCGGCCGAAGTCCATCAATTCGGCCACCGTACGGCCATCGCGCGCGCCTTCGAGGATTGCCGCGCTGATCAGTGCAATGGCCTCGGGATAGTTCAGCTTCACCCCGCGATCGCGCCGTCGCTCCGCCAGCAGCGCGGCGGTAAACAACAGCAATTTGTCTTTCTCTCTCGGCGATAAGTCCATACTCCGTCTCCTTAGGGCCTGTTTATCTCTTGTACACGTCGCTGTTAGCGCTGCAAGGTTCTCAGTCAAGGCGTCGCGAGCGCGGTTGGGTCGCTCCCAACGAGCGAGCGGCAACGCCGAATGAGGGCCTTGCAGCGCTAACCCTCCGGGCTAAGCCCCTGTTTCGCGTCCGGCCGCGTTGCCGCTCGCTCGTGTAGCTTGGCTACACCGCACTCGCTCCGCCTTGCCGGGCCACGAAACAGGGACTCAGCAGCGACGCGTACAAGAGATAAACAGGCCCTAGGTGCGCCAGATTCTCGGGGGCGCCGCCGCCCGGCCGAGCACGCGCGGGCGCAGCGTTTGCCTCAGTTGCCGCGACGCGATGATCAGCGGCGCGCACTCCGGCGCGAGCCCGCGGCAAATGAGCACGTCGTCGATCAGGGTCGCCGCGCACACTGCGCCGACGACAGCGGCGCATTGCGCCTGTGCCGCAGCGAGCACCGTGGGGTCGGCGCCGCTCGCGATGAACGTCATGAGCGCCGCATGACCGCGCAGTCCGCGCGGGGCGCCTTGCGCGACGAGACGTTCGCGCAGTAACAAGCGACCATCGCGCAGCAACTCGAAACGCAGATCGAGCTCTCCGTGCGTATAGCGTTCCGCACACGCGGGCCGGCCAAGACCGGTGATCTCACAGCCGAGATAGCGGGCGTCGCCTTCGAGTTCGATGCGCGTCGTCGAGCGCGCGTGCGCGCCGTCGAAGAACAGCGTTTCCTGCGGTAACCATTCGAGTACCGCGGCGTCGGCTACGCGCGCGCGCTGGCTCAACGTCGCCGTGCGCCCGTCGCTGAAATACCAGCGCGTCGCCCCCGGGGTGGTCATAAGGACGCGGGAATGCGTCGCCAGCTCCAGGTTCACACTCAGATCGTCGCCGCCGACGATACCGGCGGGCGGATGCAGGATGTAGGTGTGGCACGTACCGTCGTCGTCCGGGTAGAACGGTCGTTGCACCGACAACGGGCCGCGGTGCCGACGGCCGACGAGTGCCGTGCGCTTGCGCCGCGGTTCGTAAGCGAGTTCCAGCGCCGCCGTCCACCCCGGCAGCGGCGCGGCGGCAGCGATGCTCAACGATCCCTGAACAGGCGCAGGCCGGGCCTGAGAATCACAACCGGGATCGCTTGCCGGGCGCGTTTGCGCTGCGCGGCGCGTGCCTGCTGCAGCGCGACGACAGCGAGCGCACAGGCGCCGGCTATGAGCGCCAGGGCAAGCAGAGTTTCAGATGCGCCGTGCGTATGGGCAATCGGATTATCGTGGGCGTGTGAGGACGCGGCGGTACCGAGCGCGGCAAGCGTCATCGCGATTCGGGAAGTTATTTGCATCAGGATCCTCCTGTTGTTATTCGTTGTGTACGTTATTCCGGGTCGACGTGAGGGCATTACACCGTCAGGTATTCCTTCACAATCGCGTCGTCGAGTTCGTCAATCATGCCGGTCGCCACCGCGCGGCCCTTGTCCAGGACGCAGAAGCGATCGGCGACGCGTCGCGCCATCGGCAGTTTCTGCTCGACGAGCAGTACCGTTATACCCTGCTCTCGATTCAATCGCATGATCGTGTCGCCGATTTCATGCACGATGTTTGGCTGAATGCCCTCGGTGGGTTCGTCGAGGATCAGCAAGGTAGGATCGAGTATGAGCGCGCGGCCAATCGCGAGTTGCTGTTGCTGGCCACCGGACAGGTCGCCGCCGTTGCGCTTGAGCATCTGCTTGAGTACCGGGAAAATTTCGAGCACACGTTCGTACGCCGCGCGCGCGGCGGCGGGCTCGCAGACGGAAAACCCGATGCGCAGATTCTCCTCGACGTTCAGGCGCGGAAAGATATCGCGCCCCTGGGGGACGTAACCGATTTTCATCGGTGCGCGCCGCTCCGCCGGTTCGGCGGACAGCAGATCGCCGCAATAACTAATTTCGCCATCACGGATCGGCAGCAGGCCCATGATGCATTTCAGCGTCGTCGTCTTGCCGACGCCATTGCGGCCCATGAGACAGGTGCACGACCCTTGCGGCACTTCAAGCGACAGGTCCCACAGCGTGTGGCTGTCGCCGTAGTATTGATTGACGTCGGTGAGCTGCAGCATTACGACCCCAGATAAACCTCGATCACGCGTTGATCGTTTTGCACCTGGTCCATCGTACCTTCCGCGAGCACGCTGCCTTCGTGCAACACCGTGACCCGGCGGGCGATCGAGCGCACGAACTCCATATCGTGTTCGACGACGATCACCGAGCGATCGCCGGCGAGCCGGATGAGCAACTCGGCGGTGGCTTCCGTTTCCTGCTTCGTCATGCCGGCCACGGGCTCATCAACGAGCATGACGAGCGGGTTCTGCATCAGCAGCATGCCGATTTCGAGCCATTGCTTCTGCCCGTGCGACAAAATCCCGGCTGGCGCGTGAACATGCTCGAGCAGGCCGATCATGGTGAGGACGTCGTCGAGCCGATCGCGCTCCTCTGCGGTGATCCCGCGCACGAGCGTCGGCCACACGCGTTTGTCTGCGGCCATCGCGAGTTCGAGGTTCTCGAACACGGTGTGATGCGGGAATACGGTCGGCTTCTGGAACTTGCGACCGATCCCGAGTGACGCAATTTCCGGTTCGGACAAACGCAACAAGTTGAGTCGTTCGCCGTAGAACGCGGTACCGGAATCCGGCCGCGTCTTGCCGGTGATAACGTCCATCATTGTCGTCTTACCGGCGCCATTGGGGCCGATGATGCAACGCAGCTCGCCGGTTTCGATGTACAGATTCAGGTCGTTCAACGCTTTGAAACCATCGAAACTGACGCTGATGTCCTCAAGATACAGAATATTCCCGTGCGAGGTGTTGACGAGACTGTCGCGGCTTGGCTTTTCGATCAGGAAATCGAAAACGACATCGCGTTCGAGCAGGGGCCGTCGTTGTGCTTTTGCTTCAGCCATGATCGCGTTTGCCGATTTTCAGATTCCGACAGAAGCCGACAATGCCACGCGGCAGCGCCAGGGTCACGAGCACGAACAGCGCGCCAAGCGCGAACAACCAGACTTCCGGAAACGCCCCGGTCAGCGTCGTCTTTGCGTAATTCACGACGCCGGCGCCAAGCGCGGCGCCATACAAGGTGCCACGGCCGCCCACCGCAACCCAGACAACAAGCTCGATCGAATTCAGTGGCTGGAATTCGCTCGGGTTGATGATCCCAACCTGCGGCACGTACAGCGCGCCGGCGATGCCGGCGAGCATCGCCGAGACAGTGAAGATCCAGACCTGGAAATTCTCGACGCGGTAACCGACGAAACGGGTTCGCGATTCCGCGTCGCGGGCCGCGGTGACGACGCGACCAAGCTTGGAGGTAACGATATAACGGCACAGAATGTAACCGAGCGCGAGCGCGACGGCGGAAACCACGAACAAGACGATACGCGTGATATCGGATTGCAGGCTCGCGCCGAGAATGTCCTTGAAATCCGTCAGGCCGTTATTACCGCCGAAACCCATTTCGTTGCGGAAGAATGCGAGCATGAGTGCATAGGTGAGCGCCTGCGTCATGATCGAAAGATAAACGCCCGATACGCGTGAGCGGAACGCGAGCCAACCGAACACGAACGCAAGCAGCCCCGGCGCGAGCACGACCATGAGCATGGCGAACCAGAACATGTCGAAGCCGTACCAGTACCACGGCAACGCTTCCCAGTCGAGGAATACCATGAAATCCGGCAGTTCAGGGTGGCCATATACCCCGCGTTCGCCGATCTGACGCATCAGGTACATCCCCATCGAATAACCGCCGAGCGCGAAAAACGCGCCATGCCCGAGACTCAGGATGCCGCAGTAACCCCACACGAGGTCGAGCGCGATTGCGAGTAGTGCGTAGGACAGGTACTTGCCCATCAGGGTTACGGTGTACGTCGGGATATGGAACAGCGAGCTTTCCGGCAGCACGAGATTCGCGACCGGTACCGCGACGATCGCGAACACGAGTACGCCGAGCAACCAGCGCCCGCCGCGATCAGCCAGTATGCGTTGGCTTAATAACATCAATCGTCGGCCGCACGACCGCGCTGCGGGAACAGACCGCGCGGACGTTTCTGAATGAATAGAATGATGAATACGAGGATCAGGATCTTCGCCACCACCGCGCCGTAGGCGGGTTCGAGCAGTTTGGTCATAACCCC
Source organism: Gammaproteobacteria bacterium (assembly GCA_965216305.1). Classification (GTDB taxonomy): domain Bacteria; phylum Pseudomonadota; class Gammaproteobacteria; genus UBA11873. Next base: position 5,178,281 of record OZ244144.1, read on the forward strand.
GAGCGAGAGACCCGCAACGAGCGTGCCCCACAGATTGCCCACCCCGCCGAACACGACAACCATGAACGAGTCGACGATATAGCCCTGGCCCAGGTTCGGGCCAACGTTCGTCAGTTGCGACAGCGCCACCCCCGCGACCCCGGCGATCCCCGCGCCGAGCCCGAACGTCATCACGTCGACGCGCGCGCTGCGGATCCCCATCGCGCGTGCCATCGCGCGGTTCTGCGTCACCGCCCGCACCTCGAGCCCAAGGCGTGTCTTTTGCAGCACGAGTACGAGCCCGGCAAACACGAGCAAGGCGAACAACAGGATGTACAGGCGGTTGAACGTAAACGAAAGACCGTTGACGATTTCAAACGATCCGCTCATCCATTGCGGCGTGGCAACGGAACGATTCAGCGGCGAGAAAATCGAACGCACGGCCTGTTGCAGCACGAGACTGACGCCAAACGTCGCCAGCAGGGTCTCGAGCGGACGGCCGTAGAGAAAGCGGATCACCCCGCGTTCGATCAACATACCGACAAGGCCGGAAACAATGAACGCCGCCGGGATGGCAACGATGATCGAATACTCGATCGCGTCCGGCAACAGCAACTGCACGACGTAGGTCGTGTACGCGCCGATCATGATCAACTCGCCGTGCGCCATATTGATAACGCCCATCACGCCAAACGTAATCGACAAACCGATTGCGGCAAGCACGAGGACGGAGCCGAGGCTGAGGCCGAAAAACAGGGTTTCGAGAATCTGATAACGCGATGCGGCCGCTTCGATCTTCCTCAGCGAGCGCGCCGCGGCGTCGCGCAGCGCAGTGCTCAGATTTTCGTTCGCCGCAATCCGGGTCAGCTTGATTCGAACCTGTCCGTCGAGATTTGCCGCGGAACTTTCGATCGCCGCGAGGCGCACGGTTTCATCGGCGGCATCGAGATCGAACACCACCAGGGCGGTGTTGATCGCGGCGATTACCCGCTTGTCCGGCTCCGTCGCGAGACGCGCGGCAAGGACTTCGCGTAAATCGGCGACGCCGGATGCGGCGATCGATTCCGCCGCGACAATACGCGCCGCCGGGTCGGCGGCGTTCAACTGCAGGCTGGCGATGAGGCCGCGCAGGATCCGTCGTAACTCGTTGTTAACGCTGATTCTGCGCACGTCACGCCGGCCGACGGCGCCGAGATCTTCGCCGCTGACGGCGTCGGTAAGCGCGTAGCCGCCGTCATCGAGACTCTCGGCGATGACAACGGTTTTTGGTGATTTGCGCCGGTACAGTGCGCCGTCCAGCAAGGCGCTGAGCACGCTGACGGTACGCGGATGGTCCAGCCCGGCAATGGCGGTCGCGGCGATCGCCTTGTCGTCGTAGGAACGTACGTTCAGCTCCGCCACGGCGGTGGCGAATTCCTCGTCGCTCGTCGCCGCTGCCGTTCCCGCCGCGAGGCAGGAAAAAGCGGCCAGCAGCAATGCCACAAGGTGCATGGACGCACGGCCGTTGTGCACGCCGCGCGCCGTTGAAACCTCGTTACTTTTCCCCAGAAAGTTCACTTGTTGATTCGCCTGCGATTCGTTATGGATGGAGAGCGATGCGGCAGCCCCTCCATGGACTGCCGCATCGCGTTTGGAGGAACCTACTCGTAGTTCTGGCCGGAGCACTTACCGGTTTTGACGTTGTAGTTGCCGCACGCAAGCGGCGCCATCCAGTCCGCCGTGATGTCTCTGGAACCCGGCAGGAAGTCCGACCAGGCATCACCAACGACGGTGCCCGCGGTCTGCCACACGGTATCGAACTGGCCGTCGTCCTGGATTTCACCAATCAGTACGGGTTTCGTGATGTGATGGTTCGGCATCATCGTCGCGAGACCGCCGGAAAGGTTCGGTACGGCCACCCCGATGATCGCTTCCTGCACCGCGGACGAATCCGTCGTGCCGGCTTTCTTCACTGCTTCCACCCACATGTTGAAACCGATGTAGCTCGCTTCCATCGGATCATTCGTCACGCGCTTGTCGTCCTTGATGAACGCAAGCCAGTTGTCGATGAACGATTCGTTCGTGTCCGCTTCAACACTCATGAAGTAGTTCCACGCCGCGAGGTGACCAACAAGCGGCCCGGTATCGATACCGGAAAGCTCTTCTTCACCCACGGAGAACGCGATTACCGGAATGTCCTCGGCGGAGATACCCTGGTTGCCGAGCTCCTTGTAGAACGGCACGTTCGCATCACCGTTGATGGTGGAGACCACCGCGGTTTTCTTGCCCGCCGAGCCGAACTTCTTGATGTCGGCGACGATCGACTGCCAGTCGGAATGACCGAACGGCGTATAGTTGATCATGATGTCTTCTGCGGCGACGCCCTTCGCTTTCAGATACGCCTCGAGGATCTTGTTCGTCGTCCGCGGATAGACATAGTCGGTCCCGGCAAGCACCCACCGCTTCGCACCGATTTCATTCATCAGGTAGTCGACTGCGGGGATCGCCTGCTGATTCGGCGCGGCACCGGTATAGAACACGTTCTTCGACGACTCCTCGCCTTCGTACTGCACCGGGTAGAACAACAGGCTGTTCAGTTCCTCGAACACCGGCAGCACGGATTTGCGTGACACCGAGGTCCAGCAACCGAACACCACGTCGACTTTTTCCTTCTCGATCAGCTCGCGCGCCTTCTCGGCGAACAGCGGCCAGTTCGAGGCCGGGTCGACGACCACGGCTTCGAGCTTCTTGCCGAGGATCCCGCCTTTCTTGTTCTGTTCCTCGACGAGCATGAGGATCGTGTCTTTCAACGTCGTCTCACTGATCGCCATCGTGCCGGACAATGAATGGAGGACGCCAACCTTGATGGTGTCTTCGGCCCGGACAGGCGTAAGAATGATCACCATCAAGGCGGCGACCATGGTCGGGAAATGTTTCTTCCAGTGGATAAGTTTCATCGTTTTCTCCCAGTCGTTTTCTTATAGGTTCGCACTTGCCGGTGCTGCTTAAAGCTGCAGCTGCACGGCAATTTTGAAAGCGCCGACACTCTGGCCGGTCGCGCCAGGCGAGTAGTTCAATCCCTTCGTCGCGATATCGCCGCTCTGATAGAACATCGAGATGCGCGCGTTGTGGCCGTCGATGATGTAGTTGATCCCGCCTTCGATCTCGTCGCGGTCAGAACTTCCATCGGGCATGACTTCGGTGTAGCGCACGTAGGGCTGGAATTTGCCGATGCCGATGGTCTCGGGAAACAGGTACAGGCCAACGAGCGAGTAGGAGTCGCCGTCAAACATGCAGAAGCAGTCTGGATCGGCGAACGCGGCTGCGTTGTAATCTGAATCAAAGTTCTTGTACTCGCCGTTGAACGTGAATACGCCCTTGTTCGCGAGCACGGTTTCATACAGCGCGTCGAAACTGAAGCCGAAGAAATCACCCGGATTCGCGAACGAACCGGTGCCGTCTTCCTGATACTGCATGGCCACCGCGAGCGTAAAGACGTCGCCAGCGCCACCGTAGTACGTGCCGCTCGTGTAATAACCGGGATTCTTCTCGACGTTGAGGAAGTTGTAGGCGATGCGGCCCGCATACATCAGGTTGTCGTCCTGATTCGGGCCGGATCCGGCCGAGGACTCGAGGCCGTTGAACACGCCGAACACATACTGCAGCGCGCCTTCGGGACCCACCGCACCCCACAGGTTCACGCCGTGGTCACGAGCGTACACGCCGGCGCCACCGCTGCCAAAATCGACACTGAAGTCGGACGGGTAGAACGGCGTCTTGTAAGCGTCGTAGGTCGTCGAGTAGAACGGACCATTCAATTCCTGGCGTTCCGCCGGTAACAGCAGCCGGCCGGCCCAGATGTTCAGGGCCGAAGAAAATTCAAACTTCGCAATCGCGTCGAGCAGCACGAACTCTTCGAGTGCGCTGTTGCCGCAGAACACACATTCCGTATTCAGTTCGAATTTGATCATTTCATGGATCTGGCCGTTCACGTAGATACGCGCGTTGTCCAGATTGAAATCGGTCGACCAGTCGGAGGTGTTCGGTGCGGCGTCCTCTATCGTACTGAACGACGAGCGCGCACCAGCGCCGATGCTGATCCATTTCGTGTCGTCGATTGCAATTTTTCCGCCTGCCTGGACATCAACTGCAACGAGCCACAGCGCGCCTATGACGCAGGTCAGAAATGACCGCCACTGCATACGCATGGGTATTCTCCTGATATTCAAAAATTGAGTCGTCGCCTGTCCGGGCGAAGTGGTGCGGTGCAATAAGCGCGCCAACCCGTTATTTCATGCGGATTTCACGGACCCGAAGCGAAGTTGAGTGCGCGCGGCACGCAAGCGGGCGAAGAAAACGCACTAAAACTTTGCGGTGCGATCACACGCGTGCACCACGATGTTGCGAATGGGCGTGCCCGGCGCCAGCCCGGCGGGTTCGCCGCGATATAAAGGCGTCGTTACGCGCCTGTTTCGCGCTGCGCGCGCGCAAGGGATACCGTCTACCGTCGCGTTAATGCGCGCGGTGATCGATGGCGTGGAACCGAAGGGTGTGATGAATGAAGCGTGACCGCGCAATGTATGCCCGCGCGATCCGATCGCCGCGCGACACACCGCCATAGCGGCCGCGCAGGGTCCTCGCTCCGGACTTTGCGCGTTGAACTCGGTGCGCGAACGCGGTGGTGCGCACGATGGCCGTGTTCAGCAGCGCATTGACCCTGCGCACAGCGTGACGCAGAGGTGATGGCGTGAAACCGATCCTGGTGACGAGTGGTTTGCGCGGTCGCCGGGCAGGCGTCCGTCGTGCTGCATCGTGGTGCGCTCAGCCGGGTGGCACGCTGGCGTCGTCAACCCAGTTACCGTGGAAGCCAAACGGGATCCGCTGCGGCAATTTAACCCGGGCAACGTAGCCGCGCGCGAAATCAGCCGCATCGATGACGACGAATTCCGCGCTTCGCGCACGCAGATCATGCACGAACGTGAGCAACCAGCCGTCGTCCTCGGCGCTGCCGTGTGCTTTCGGCACGAACACGGCTTCGCCGGCGGCGCGTCCGGCACCGTGATCGAACACGTGACGATCACCGGTTTGCAGATCATGTTTTACCGTGGGCCATCCGGTCTGCCCATCGTTCGCCGGGCACACTGTGTAGCCATAACGGTAGGCCTGCGTCGACAGCGACTCGCGATGGCGCGGGAACTCGTTCGCACGCTCATCGACGAGTTGTACAGACACGCTGCGCCGGGCCGGATTCAGGGTCCAGCGTTCGAGGCGGGCTAATGCATCACCGAACGGCCCGGCGCGATCGCGATCGAACATACGCTCGTAGACACACAGATCGATCACGACATCGCCGTCCGGCGTGTCGAAGGCATTCATCGGGTGGTAGCTGTACCCAAGCGGCACGTCGATCCAGATGATGTCCCCGGCCGTGCCGTCGCGCGGCAGCAAACCCACACGGTTGCCGTAGTCGGGATCCCAGCGAAACGGAAACCGTGACATGACAGCGAGTTTCAGCGACACCGTCACCGGCTGATCGTAGATCACCGCATAGCGTCCGGTCAGCGACATATCGTGCACCATGCTCATGCCGGGCAGCGGAATATCGAGGGTGCGCCGCACCCGACCCTCGCTGCCGACCACGACATACTGGATATGATCGCGCCATTCAGCCCAGGCGTAGACCATGGCTTGCAATTCACGTGTGGCGGGGTCGAACTTCGGATGCGCGGTGAACGCGCCTGGCAAGGTACCGTAGAAGTCGTTGCGCCGGAGCGTCTCGAGTTCGTAGCTGAGTTCCACCGGGCAGCCGCCGGCTTCGACCGTGGCCCAGGTGGTGCCGGCAAAGCCGGCGACGTTCGTGTTCGGCCCGTGACCGTTGTTATTCCAGTTCGGGCCGTCGATGTCCGCTTGTCCACGTGCTTTCGCGACATCGGCCGAACCAACGTAGCGGTTGCGGTACCATTCGGCGCGGCCGCCGGCGAGCCGGATGCCGTGCACCATGCCGTCGCCGATGAACCAGTGGTAGCTGCGATCTTTCGGCCGGCTGATCGGGTTCGGGCCATTGCGCAGATAACGACCACTGAGCTCCAGCGGCAGTTCGCCGCTGACGTCCAGATCGGTGGCGGTAATCTCCTCGGCGACCGGGGCGAAGTTTCCCGCCAGATACGGGTTTGCCGCTTGCTTTGACCAGGGCAGGTTCATCGCGCTACTCCGTTGTCCTTAAGCGGCGCCGGACCGCATCGTCGCCACGCTTCAGGCATCGAACGGCGGTCGTGCCGTTTCGATCGGGATGTGCTCGATCAGCTCGAGCATGATGCCATCCGGATCGCGGAAAATCACGACTCGTCGTGCACCGAACTCGCCCATATCCCAGGTTTCGACCGGGCCGATCCCGGGCTGCCCCGTGAGCGTGAGCCGGCGGTGCGCGGCGTCGATATCGTCCACCTCGAACGCGACGCGGATGATGCCGAGGTTCGTCGCCTCGGTGTACGCGCTGCCATACGGTTTCGGCACGTCCCATTCGAGCACGTCGAGCGGATTGCGCGTGTCCGAGCGCAAGCCGAGCAGGGTTGCCGCAAAACGCATCTGGCCACCGGTATACGGGCTGCCGTCGGGATTCGCGAGCGCGTCGCCGAGCGAGCCGTTCGTGGCCGGTTGCAAGGCGGTCGGGGCGAGATAAATGGCCAGGTCGAGACCGATCACATCGCGGTAAAAGCGATACGAGGTTGCGAGATCGCGGACGTTCAGATTGCAGTGGTGCAGCATGCCCTGAAATGCAGCGGGCGTATCCGCATCGTCACATCCAATCATCTCGAGCGTCGCGCCATCCGGATCGCGAAAGCCGAACACGCGCACCTTGTAACCATCCGGCGTGAGCACGATCCAGCTGGGCTCCGCATAGGGACGGCCGCCGTGGGCAAGGACGTTCGCGTAAGCCGCGTCGAGATCGCCGACGAGAACGTTCTGGCGATAGATCCCGACATGATTCGCCTCGCGATACGGTCGCCCCGTCGGCGCCGGATCGAGCCATTCGATCAGGTGGATGAAGCGCGCCGGAAATTCCGCGACGAGATCACCGGGCGGCGGCGCATCGCTGATATTCTCGAGTACCCAGCCCCGACACCGCCCGCGTTCGATACCGAGGCCGATATAGGCTTGCGCCGGGCCATCGATGCGGGCGCGGCGCTGCACCGGCAATGTCGCCTCGTAGAAAGCCACCGCGCGATCGAGATCGGAAACATTGATCACGACGTGCGCGAAGCGGTTCAGGTGTCCGCGCAGGCCCCAGGCGAGGCGGTCGCGCGCAGCGGCGGGTTCTGTGGCGGCGTTAGTGGCGGATGCCATTGTGCTCTCCGTCGAATTGTGGCGGTAGCGGTGAGCATAGCGCGTGGCGCGAGCGTGCGCATCGTGCGCGAACGCCGGGTCGCGGTACCATGTGCGACGCGATCGCCGAATGCGGTCCGCCACTGGCCAACGACGGCTGATGCTCGCTTGCTACTGCACCACAGGGGGTAACCGCACATGCACACCATTCGACTCTGCAGTGTTTTACTGCTCACTTTGCTCGGCTGTGTTGGCGTGGCTGCCGATGATGATGGCGACGCGATGGCCGCGAGGATTACCGCGCAACTGCAGGCACCGGGTCGCGACAAGTACGATGCCGCGAAAGATCCCGGGCGCAAACCCGTAGCGGTAGCGCAGTTTTTCGGCGTTGAAAGCGGTATGACCGTGCTCGACATGCTCACCGGCGCCGGCTACAGCGCCGAAATACTGTCGGCCGCAGTCGGACCCGAAGGGATCGTTTATGCGCAGAACTCACACCTGCTCACGCGCATGATCGACGGCGCCCACCACGAGGCCATGCTCAGGCGCCTGGCCGACGAACGACTGCCGAACGTGCGCTACCTCGTCGTCGATGTCGACGACATGCCGTTCGAGCACAACATCGACATGGCGTTCTGGGGCACGAACATGCACGACGTTTTTCACCGTGACGGTGAGGCGGCGACGCTGGCGTTCCTCAGCCATGTGAAGCGCGCAATGAAACCCGGCGCCGTACTCGCGTTCAGTGAGCACCGCGGCAATCCCGGTAATGACAATGCGGCGCTGCACCGGCTCGAACAGGACATCATGACCGAATTGCTCGAACAGGCCGGCTTCGTCATCGAAGCCACATCCGAGCTGCTCGCCAACCCCGCCGACGATCGTACCCGCAGCGTGTTCGACGACGGCCTGCGCTATCACACCGATCGGGTTTTGATCCGCGCGCGCAAACCGTAATGCCCCGGCACGCCCTTAGCAATCAGGGGTGAGCCACGATATGCTGCCGGCGTATCCAACTGACGGAGTGAACGCGATGGCCCGGATCCCCCTCGTCGAGCGAGAGAATGCGAGTCCGGCAGTGAATGCACTGTTCGACCGCGCCGATAGCCTCGGCTTTTCCCTGTTCAACGTATTCAAGCTGTGGGCGAACAACGCGAAGGCGGCCACCGGCCTGCTCAACATCGCCGAGGCGCTGTACGGCGACAACAAGCTTTCCGCACGCTATCGCGAACTCGCCTACCTGCGCGCATCGCAGGTAAACAGCTGCCATTACTGAATCCCCACCCATGTGATGCTCGGTCGGAGTGTCGGTTTGACGGATGCGGAAATGACTTCGATGGCGGACCCGGATACTTGCGCGACGTTCGACGCCAGGGACAAGCTCGTATTGCGCTACGCGGAAACGCTGACGCGAGACAATAAGGTCGACGACGCCCTGTACCGCGAACTCGACGCCGCGTTCTCGCGCGAGGAAATCGTCGAACTCGCGATGACGGTGGGCATGTCGGCAATGGTGAACCGCGTGCACGCGACGTTCGCCACCGATGTCGACGACGACACGCTCGCGGCCATCGCCGACGGACCAGCCTGCCCTATCGGCCGCTAGTCCCACCGGAGAATTTGCACCGGGCCGAAGCCCGCCGGCCCGGTGCACCCCCTTTCATGCGGGCACCAGCGAAAGGAATTCACTGACATGAAACAGCCCCCGATACGGACCATCATTATTCACGCGATCGCAGGCGCGCTGCTCGTTATCGTGCACGCCGGCAGCGCGTCGGCGGCAACCGAAACGGAGTTCAACGACACGTTCGCCAGTCGCACCGTGTTCGATCCTGGTGTCGTCAGCGCCGACGGTTCGCTCGACCACTTTATCGATCCGGACGACGCCGACATCGTGCTATCCGGAAATCTGAACAGTGGCGCCACGTCTGCGCATACGCTTACCGGGCACACCCCCGGCGCGTCATTTTTCGGCGCGATCGACAACACGAGCCGGATCGATACGCTGCTCGGCACGTTCGATCCATCCGCCACGCTGATCGCGTTCGACGACGACAGCAGTCCGTTCGGGTCCGGCCTTGCCGATGCGCTGAACGGGAACGTGAACGCCGACGGTTCGATCCGTTTCGGCGTGACGGGCTGTTGCGACGATACGTTCAGCGGCGACCATGAGGAGTCGGGAACTTACGATCTCTACGTGTATCTCGATACGTTCTACGCCGCGGACGTGGATTTTCTCAGCTTCGCGGGCCTCACCCCGGGTGCACGCGTACGCGCCCGGATCACGAGCGCCGGATTTGATCCGGTGCTGGGCCTGTTCAACGCGATCGGCGATCTGCTTGCTGTCGACGACGACTCCGCCGGCGGCCTGTTGTCGCAGCTGACCGCGACGGTGCCGGGCGACGGCACCCTTCATCTTGCCGTCAGCGGTTTCGCGGACTTCGATTTCGCCGGTACGCACGGCCAGTTTGGTGATTACAACGTCGTGATCGAATCCGTTCCGCTGCCCGCGGCGTGGTTGCTGTTCGCGCCCGCATTCATCGGCGTGATGCGGATGCGAAAGCGCTAGCCACCGCAACGGCAACAAGCCCGTCGGACACAGCGGGCGCGGCGTGGTTGCCTCGCCCGCGGCACTGTCGCTACCATGCAGGCGCACACCTCGTGCGCCTGTCTTTTGGGGAGACCACTCATGTTGCGTGTCGTAACTGCCGTTTTGCTGTCCGTGTTGATCCTGTCGCCATCGCTCCACGCCGAGGACTGGTTCCCGTCGAAGTGGGGCAAGGACGACACCATCGGTGCGGCGAATCTCGTCACCCCAGAGCGGATACTCGCGGCGACGAAGCTCGTGAAGACCGGCAAACGTTACGCGCTCGGGCAGGTCACGAGCCGCCGCACACCGGCATTCGGCACACGCTCGTTCGAATTGTTCGCGGTATCGCACGGCGGCGTGTTCGACGGCAGCGGCGAACCCTATGGCGCGAATTCAATGACCACGAACGACGACTGGGCGCTCGTGTGGATGGGCGTGGGTTCGCAGATTGACGGACTCGGGCACGTCGGTATCAACCACGTGTATTACAACGGTAATCATGTGCGTGATTTTTTCTCTTCCGGCGGCCTGAAGAAACTCGGCACGCATGACATTCCGCCGATCGTCAGCCGTGGCGTGGTGCTCGATATCGTCGGCTACATGCGCGAATCCGCCCCCGACAGTGTGATGACGGTGAAAGGTATCGAGATGCTCGTCGCCGGTACCCGCATCAACCAGGCGGAAATCGACGGTGCATTGAAACGCCAGGGCCTCAGTCTCGCCGCCGGGGATGTCGTGCTGCTGCACACGGGCTATATGGAAATGGCGGATATCGATGTCGAGCGCTACAAGAAGTCGATTCCGGGTCTCGGGGTCGAGGGCGCGAAATACCTTGCCGGGTTCGACCCCATCGCGGTCGGGGCGGACACGTTCGCGGTTGAGGTGCTGCCGTTCGAGAACCCGGACAACGCATTCGAGGTGCATCTCGAATTGATCCCGAAACGCGGTATCTACATTCTCGAGAATATGGTCACCCGCGCACTCGTCGAAGACGAGGCCTGGGAATTCATGTTCGTGCTGGGCCAGGCGCGCATGGAAGGCGCGGTGCAGATGATCATCAATCCGGTGGCGATCCGTTGAGCCTATGACCCCACCCGCCGGTACGCGGGCGCACTCGACACCCGGGCGATGAGCAAACCGCCGGCGCTACAGCGCTACCACGGCGCCAACGTGCACGCCCCCGGTTCCGTCGTCGTCTGCACGCTGGACATGCGGGCCGTGCAACCCTGGCTCGAGCAACACAGCGTCGCCTCGCTGCGTGAAATCGCGCGTACGGATTTCTCCGATCTCGTGTCCACACCGCCCGCCGGTGATTCCGTGAGCGCGGTGTTCGCCGCGTTGTTGCTGCGTATCGTGGACGCATTGCAACAACGCGCCGAATGCGGTGCAAGCCTGCACACGAGTTCAGCGCTCGGCGACAACAACGAGCTCTGCGTGTGCTTCGGCTTCGAGCGCGAGGATATCGCGGTCACGGCCTTGCAGTGCGCTCTTGCATTGCTGCGCGGCGCGGTCGGCGACCAACGATCCATGCAGGCGCTGCGCGAACAGACACATGCCCGGTTCAACCGTCTCGTGGAACGCTATGCGACGACGCCATCCGCCAGCGCCGTCATTGCGAGCGCACGCGCTCGCGGCATCGCCGTCGACCGCATGGGTCAGGGCCTCGTGATGTTCGGCGAAGGCCGCTTCCAGCAACGCCGGATCCACGGCTTTACGGATCGCACGAGTCATATCGCCTACGGCCTGTCGTCGGACAAATCGGCAACCCTGCACCTGCTCGCGAGCCGCGGCTTTCCGGTGCCGCGACAACAGCAAGTGCAATCGGCCGACGACGCCGTGCGCGCCGCAACCGCGATTGGCTTTCCGGTGGTGATGAAACCGCTTGCGAATGACCGCGGCAACGGCGTCTCGCTAAATCTGCGCGATGCCGATGCTGTCCGCCGCGCGTGGCCGCATGCGGCGCAGTTCGGCGACCTCGTGCTCGTCGAGGAGCAGATCGCCGGTTTCGATCATCGCTTGCTCGTACTCAACGGCAAGTTCTGCGCGGCGGCGCAGCGCCGACACCCCACCGTCACCGGCGATGGTACGCGAACCACAGGCGCGCTCATCAATGCTTTGAACGCCGACCCGGAGCGCCGACCGTACGGCCAGGGCTGGCTCGTCGAGATTGCGTTCGATGAAGAACTGAACGAGGTGTTGCAGACCCAGGGCCTGTCCCTGGATTCGGTGCCACCGGCGGATGAGATCGTCACCCTGCGCCGGGTCGCCGCCGTCGCCAGCGGCGCCAGCGCGGTCGATGTCAGCGATGCCATCCACCCGGACAACATCGCACTTGCCGAATGGATCGCGGCGCTGTTTGCCATCGATCTGTGCGGTATCGACTTCATCTGCACTGATATCAGCGAGTCCTACCAGAGCGGCGGCGGCGCGGTGTGCGAGGTGAATACGAGCCCCGGCCTCGGTCCGCATGTGATCGCCGGCAACCCGGACATCGCCACTCGCGTACTGGAGACGATGTACCCGCCGGGCGCCGCGTTTCGCGTGCAGAAGATCGTGCTGATCGCCCCGGCGTCCGATCCGGCGGCGCTGGCGAGCGCCGATGCGCTCGCGGATCACCTCGCGGATTCCGGGTCTACGGTCGGCGTGTCGAAGTTCGGTCGCGTTACCGTCAACGGCATCGCGCTCGCGACGGAATCGCTCAAGGTGCCGTTCGCGGCGCAACGCTTACTCGCGCACCCCGCCGTTACCGCGATCATCGTGTTGTGTACGCCGCAGGATATCGCTGCGCACGGCCTCGGTATCGAACGTTGTGATGTCGCCGTGATCGGCGACGAGGCAGCAACTGACGCGGCCGGTCGAGCCGCGCTCGGGATTGCAACAACGGCTGCGGCGACCCTCGTCCGCGCAGCGGTAACGCAGACCATCGTGCCGACCGTCGCGCAGGGTCTCGGTCCGGCGAACACACCGGTATAGTCGCAGCCCGGATGGCGCGCGCCGTTCAGCGCGGGCGGGACTGGCGCAGTGCCGGGTTCACCCGGTCGAGATCCGCCTGCACTTCCTCGCGCGTGCGTTCGTAGATGATCTCGCGTCCTTTCAGCGATCCCGCGTAGGCGAGGCCATTACGCGTCGGGGTGAGTTCACACTTGAAACTGTGCACACCTTCGCCGAGTACCACTTCGATCTTGCCGGCGCTCTTGTGCAGGACGACAACGTCCATGGTTTGCCCGTTTTCGAGCCGGACCGTGATTGATTCTGATTGCATCGTGGGTGCTCCAGGGAATCGCGCCGCGGTTGCGGCACGCGGCGCCTATAATGCCACGTCGCCCTTGAACAGGCGCTGGGCAATCGTCCGGTTCAGAATTTCGTTCGTACCATCGGCAACATTCACAATGCGCAGGGCATGCCACGCATCGGTGAGACCGAGTTCGTTCGTAAAACCCATCGCGCCGTGCACCTGCATCGCGCGATCGACCGCGCGCAGGCCCACCTGCACGGAATAGGCTTTCGCCATCGATAATTCCTTGATCGCCTGATGGCCCTGGTCGAGCAGCATCGCGGCGTTCAGGCCCGTCAGATGAGCGGCATGCAGTTCCGTCGCGGCCTCGGCGAGCGGGAAACTCACGCCCTGGTAATTCGCGATCGCTGCGCCGAACGCCTCGCGCGTTGCCGCATAATCCAGCGCCTGTTCCAGCGCCCAGCGACCCGTGCCGATGGCGCGCGCCGCGTTGTAGATGCGGCCGAGCGATACGCCGTACAACGCGGCTTTGAAGCCTTCGTCGAGTTCGCCAACGAGTTGCCACGGCCGGACGACGACATCATCGAAACTCACCTCGGCCTCGTCACCGCCGATATGTCCGAACAGACGGATAACCCGTTCGATACTGAAACCGGGGCTGTTCGTCGGCACGATGAATGCGGAGATCCCGCCCTGCTTTGCAGCCGCCCGCGCCGGATCCGTGATCGCGAAGACAATGCAGTAATTCGCAACCGGGGCGTTCGTGGTCCAGATTTTGCGCCCGGACAGCCGCCAGCCGTCGCGGTCACGCACGGCCCGGGTCTTGATCATCGAGGCATCGGAGCCCGCGTTCGGTTCCGACAGACCGAAGCACATCGATTCGGACCCGTCCATCAGGCCGGGCATGATCCGCTCGCGCGCCTCGGCCGTCACTTTCTCCAGCAAGCGGCTCGGGCCGAACGCCCAGTGCGCAAGAACATACAGCATGAGCCAGTTGCGTGGCCCGCAGCGGTGGAACAAGGCTTCCCAGGCGACGTAGTACGCAAGATGTCCGAGCCCGCCCCCGCCGAGTTCCAGCGGCGCGCACATGTGATAGAAGCCGGCCTCCGCCGCCGCCATGCGGGTCAAGCGGATTTGCTCGAGCGCGGCGTCGCCGGGGCGCCCGTCGTCGCGGTAACGCTGGCGCGGATCCTCGAGCACATCTTTGTGTTGCGCGTGCCGGGGCAGCACTTCGCGCTCGGCGAACGTCACGATCGCATCCCGTGCGGCCGCAATCTCGTCGGGTAGTGGGGTCGCAATCGCGCTCATGCTGAAATCCTCGCTATCGGGGCAGGAGTGGCCGCGCGCCGGTATGCTCAATCGATATGATCGAGCGGCAACTCCGTGCGCGCAATCACCTTGCGCAGGACGAAGCTCGAATGCACACCGGTCACGCCCTCGATGCGGGTGAGCCGGCCGAGCAGGAACTCCTCGTAGTAGGTCATGTCCGGCAGCACGGCCTTGAGCAGGTAATCGGCAGCCTGGCCGGTGACGATGCTGCACTCGATCACTTCGGCGAATGCCATTACCTGGCGTTCGAACGTTTCGAAACGATCCGGCGTGTGCCGATCCATCGTGATCGAGATCATCGCGGTAATGTTCAGGCCGAGCAACGCGTGGTCGAGCAACGTGACATGGCGCTCGATCAAACCGGAGGATTCGAGCCGTTTCACCCGGCGCGAGCACGGGGTGGGCGAGAGACCGACCCGGTCGGCGAGTTCGAGATTGGTGATGCGGCCGTCGGCTTGCATCAGCTCGAGGATGCGGCGATCGGTGCGATCGAGTTTCAGCGGCTTCACCCGTGATTTTTTCGCAGCCATTCGCGCGCTTCTCCTTTTGTAGATTATTTACCTATAATTTCTCGAAATATTAGTCATTAAATCCCATAAAAGCGAGAATAATTGGACAATTTGCACGCATTCACTCAAGACGCTGTCCTATACTTTCTATCCTGAAACGATGCGATCGCGCGCTTGGCCGATCGTGAACCTGAACCACGGACGAGCCGCAAGCGGCTCCAAAGAGTAATGCCATGAGCAGTTTCGACCACAGCAAATATCTCCCGTATCCCCCGGTGGGCCTGAAGAATCGCACCTGGCCGGACCAGGTCATCGAATCCGCGCCGACGTGGTGCAGCGTCGATCTGCGTGACGGCAACCAGGCGCTGATCGAACCGATGAACGTGGCGCAGAAACTGCAAATGTTCAAACAACTCGTGAAAGTCGGCTTCAAGGAAATCGAAGTCGGTTTCCCGGCCGCCTCGCAACCGGATTTCGACTTCGTCCGGGTCTTGATCGAAGACGGCCTGATCCCGGACGACGTGCGAGTGCAGGTGCTGACGCAGGCGCGGCCGGAGCTGATCAGTCGCTCGTTCGAGTCGCTCGCCGGTGCGAAGCAGGCGATCATGCACCTGTACAACTCCACCTCGACGGTGCAGCGCGAACAGGTGTTCGCGCTCGACCGTGAGGGGATCAAGCAAATCGCCGTCGACGGCGCCGAATTCGTCAAGGCCGAGGCGGCGAAATACCCCGGGACGCAATGGACGTTCCAGTATTCACCGGAAAGCTTCACTGGCACGGAACTCGATTACGCGGTTGAAGTGTGCGACGCCGTACTCGACGTGTGGGACGCACGCCCCGACAGGCCGTGCATTATCAATCTGCCGGCAACGGTGGAAATGGCGACACCGAATATCTATGCCGATCAGATCGAATGGATGTCGACGCACATCAAGCGTCGCGCCGGGGTGGTGCTGAGCCTGCATACGCATAACGACCGCGGCTGTGCCGTGGCGGCGGCGGAGCTCGGTGTAATGGCCGGTGCCGATCGGATCGAAGGTACCCTGCTCGGTAACGGAGAGCGCACCGGCAACATGGACATCGTGACGATGGCGATGAACCTGTACAGCCGCGGCGTCGATCCCAAACTCGACCTGTCGAACATGGACGAGATCATCCGCTGCGTGAAAGCGTGTACGCAGTTGCCGGTGCATCCGCGCCATCCTTATGCCGGCGAGCTCGTATTTACGGCGTTCTCCGGCAGCCACCAGGACGCGATCAAGAAGTGCCTTGCGCGGCGTGGCGAGGACGACCCGTGGGACGTGGCCTACCTGCCAATCGATCCGGCCGACCTCGGTCGTTCCTACCAGGAGGTTATCCGCATCAACAGCCAGTCGGGCAAAGGCGGCATCGCCTACGTGCTCGAACAGGAACAAGGCTTGCAGATCCCGCGCTGGCTGCAGGTGGATTTCAGCACGGTGGTGCAGAAATATGCCGAGGACAGTGAAACCGAAGTCGCGCCGGACAAGATTGTCGAATTGTTCCGGCAGCAATATCTCGATTCACGCAGCCCGCTCGATTTGACCGGATACCAGCTCGCGCGCGAGAACAACGAGGATCAACTCGTGGCGAACGTCACGGAGAGCGGCAGCAACCTCACGCTGCAGGGTCGCGCTTCGGGGGTCGTCGGTGCGTTCGTCAGCGCGCTCGAGGCGCACTGCGGCAAGGACATCGTGCTCGTCGAGTACAGCGAGCACACCCTGAGCAAGGCGGATGGCGCGGGCGCCGACGCGGTAACCTATGTGCAGATTAATATCGACGGCCAGCGTTACTGCGGGGTGGGACAATCGAGCGATATCGTCGAGGCGTCCTTGCTCGCAATCCTGAGCGCGGTGAACCAGCCGCTGAATAATGCCGGCGCAGTGAAGGCCGCCTGAATACGCGCTTCAAATGACAAAGCATTGAGCTCGATGGACCAGGCACCCATCCTCTCGAATCGAGGGGGTGGGGTGTCGCGTGTGAACCCGGCCCCGAAGCCTAGGACCTCAAGTTTACGTATACGTGTTGAGCAAGCCGAGGGTCCCCGGATACCGTGTGGCGACCTGCCACACAGTGTTCGCCCCTGCTCAGGCCGAGAAATAATCCGACATATCGTCCGCGGTCACTTCACCGACGCTGATCCCGGCTTCCGACGACGGCGGCGAACGTTTCGCCTCGATCGCTTCCTTGCGCAGGAACAAGTGCAGTAATTCGCACAACTCCAGCTCCTGATCCTTGTCCGTCATGTGCGGGATGACGACGGGAAAACTGCCAAGCCCGAGCAGGCTGTCGTCGAGGAGCACGAGCGGCAGACCTTTCTTGTCCTCCAGGGTCTGCAGGAACACGGCATAGTAAGTGCCGATGAGTCCGTATTTGTCATCGCGGCGAACCTGGTCGAGCAGCTTCTCGCGTGACAATGACAGGATGCTGTTGCGGATGCGGTAATTCGAATCGCTGACCGCGAGTTCATCGAACCACGTGCCGTAGAACGTCATGCTGTTTTTCCACGGGATGCCGAGTTTCGGATCCGGCATCCCCACCCGACCGATGAACTTCGGCGCGGGGTCGACACACGTGGCGATCCGCTCGAGCTTGAGATCCCCGTCCGGCGTCGTCACCCGGTTGATCGACAGGGTGTCGCGGTCGCGCAAGGCGACGAACGTTTTCTTCAGGCCGATAATCGACAGGGCCTTGGCGATGTTTCTGCGTGAGAAAGCTGGCATAGGACGTCCCGGCACCCTGTGTGGTGGAAGGCGCGTTTCGATCCCTTGAACGCGCGCTCGTGACGTGAACGATATCGCAATCCGCGCTGCCGGGTTGTAAATTTTCGTTACCCTTTGCGCATCTCGGCCGCGCGATCGCGCGAAAAATGCCGCGGCAAATTGGCCATGGCCGGCAATTCTCCGCGCTTCGATTCGCCGTCGGCGCGGGTTCCAGCAACGGGTTCCAGGGCGCCTATCCCGCCTGGCCGTCTAGCCAACCGCGCCGATGACCGGGTAATTGAAGTTCGCGGCGATAGCGTTCCGCGACGCGGCGGGCCGCGCTCGGCACGTGTGCGCTCGGGAACAACTCTTCCGTCGGCGTGACCCGGCCGAGCGCCTCCTTCGCCACCGTGATTTGATGCACCTCCGAGGGGCCGTCCGCAAGACCGAGCGCATAGGCCCACAATAGCCACTCGCCGAACAGCATCTCGTTCGAGACCCCGAGCGCGCCGTGCAGGTGTATCGCCCGGCGCGCCGCGCTCACCATGACGCGTTCACTCAGCACTTTCGCCGCCGCGATGTCCTGACGCACGAGTTTGTAGTCGTTGAATTTATCGATCTTCCACGCGGTCTGCAGCACGAACAGACGGAACTGCTCGATCTCCATCCACAAATCCGCCACCTCGGCCTGGACCATCTGTTTGTGCGACAGTAACTCGCCCTGGGTGGTGCGACTCTGCACGCGCTCGCAAATCGCTTCGAACGCGCGGCGCGCGAGTCCCACCGTACGCATCGCATGATGCACGCGTCCGCCACCGAGGCGGGTCTGCGCAATCTTGAACGCGTCGCCCGGATTGCCGAGCAAATCCTCGTCGCTGAGGCGCACATCGTTGAACCTGAGGTAGGCATGCGCGCCGTGCTCGGGTTGTTCGAACGCCATGCCCGCATTGCGGACGAATTCGACGCCGGCTGTTTGCGTCGGCAGCAGGAACATCGAGGCACCGCGGTAGATCGATACCTCGGGATCGGTCACCGCCATGACGATCAGAAACTCGGCCCAGCGTGCATTCGATGCAAACCACTTTTCGCCCTGCAGGATCCAGCCGTCGCCATCGCGCAGCGCGCGCGCCGTGAAGACTTTCGGATCGGCGCCGCCCTGCGGCTCCGTCATCGAGAAACACGACACGATGTCACCGTCGAGCAGCGGTTTCAGATAGCGGTCTTTCTGCGCGGCGGTGCCGAAATGCGCGAGGATCTCCGCATTGCCGGTATCCGGGGCCGCGGTGCCGAAAATCGTCGGCGCGAAAAACGAACGCCCGAGCAGTTCATTCATGAGGGCGAGCTTCAACTGGCCCCAACCGCCGCCGCCGAGAGCCACCGGCAAGTGGCACGCCCACAAGCCAGCCTCGCGCACGCGCGCTTTCAGCGGCGCCATGATGGCCATCAACGCGGCGTTGTCGACGTTATACGTCTCGTCTTTCGGAAACAGGTAATCGAGCGGTTCGATTTCCTCACGGACGAACGCCGCCATCCAGTCGAGCCGATCCTGAAAGGCCGGCTCGGTTTCGAAGTTCCACATTGCTTGTCCCCGGTCTCGCTTTGGAGGAATGAGTATCGCATGGCGTCGGTGTTTTCGTTGTTGCTAAACTGGCGCCGGGGCAGCGGGGCTGTAATCGCTCGCGCTTTCGCTGAGCGGATTTCCCTCGCGTGTTCGCGCCTGGCTTGTTACCGTTCATCTCGCGCGACACTGCCGCGGCGGGCACGCGACCGGGCACTTAGGTTTCGCTGCTCGCACCTTATTCGGGAGGACATACGCTTGGATCCAGCAACGATGAAAATCGGGGTCGTCGTACCGACCTGGACAGACTCCCTGCACGGGCGCACGCCCACGCTGCACGAATCACTTGCGTTCGCGCGCCATGCCGAAGCCGTGGGAATTGACAGCGTGTGGCTCACGGATCACCTCTACTGGGAAGCGTTCGTCGATTTTCGCGCCGTCGGTATCGAGTTGCCTCCCGAACTCGAAGGCGTCAAGGGCGGGCAGTGGGAATGCTGGACGAGCGCGGCCGCCATCGCCGTGCAGACTTCGCGCGTACAGATCGGGACACTCGTTTCGAACACCACGTTCCGCAACCCGGCGCTGCTTGCGCGCACGGCCGACAACGTCGTGGAACTGAGCAATGGCCGCCTGATCCTCGGCCTCGGTGCCGGTGATTTCATTTCCGAACACATGGCCTACGGTTTCGATTTTGAACGTCATGTCGGCCGCTTCGAGGATTCGCTGCAAATCATCAAACCCATGCTCGAAGGCCGGCAGGTGAGCTACAGCGGGGAATTTCATCGCGCCGAAGGCGCGGCCCTGTTGCCGAAATCAGACGCGGGTACGCCGCCGATCCTCATCGGCACCCTGAAAGGCAAGCCGCGGATGTCGCGCCTGACGGCGCAATACGCCGATATGTGGAACTGCATGATCGCGTTCGGCGACTGCGCGGTGGCGACCTACGATCAGGCCTGGGCGCCGATTCGCGATGCGTGCGAGCGTATCGGCCGCAATCCCGCAAGCCTGTCACAGGGGGCGACGGTGGCGGTGAACTTTACCGACGACGACTACCCGATCGTGCCGACGTCGACACCGTTCAGTGGCTCGGTCGAACAAATTGCGGAGCGTTTCGCCGAGTACGCCTCACGCGGTGTCGAACATATCTCGACCATCCCCCATCCGTGGAACGAGACCGGCCTCGATCACCTGGCCGCGGTGATGGAACGCCTGCGCGGGTAAACGCGGTCGCGAGCGTGAACCCGCAGCCGCGTTACGACGTCGCGGCCTGGTTCGGATCGCCGAGTTGCTCGAGCGCGCTCGCACGCAATTTTACTTTCTGCACCTTGCCCGAAGGCGTCATCGGAAACTCATCGACGAACAGAACGTGGCGCGGGATCTTGAAACTCGCAACGTGCCCGCGCAGGCTCGTGAGCACGTCCTCCGCGCTCAAACGCGAACCTTCGCCGCGGATAATGTAAGCCACCGCGACTTCGTGCAGACGCGGATCGGGATAGGCGACGACAGCAACCGCGGCGACCCCTTCCAGGCCCATGAGTCGCGCCTCGATCTCCGCCGGCGAGACGTTCTCGCCGCCAACTTTCAGCATGTCCTTGTAGCGACCGAGAAATACGCAGCGCCCGTCCTCGCGCAGTTTCGCCATGTCGCCGGTCCTGAACCAGCCGTCGGCCGTGAAGCTTGCTGCCGTGGCTTCGGGTTTCTCGTAGTAGCCCTGCATCACCGTATATCCGCGCACGAGCAATTCGCCCGCCTCACCGACGGCCACCGGCGCACTCGTTTCCGGATCGCCGATGCGGTATTCGACCCCTGGCATCGGCATGCCGGACGCGTACACGCGTTGTTCGCGGGTTTCCGTTGGCGATGAGATCGACACGAAGGCCCAGATTTCCGTCATCCCGAAACCGGAGATCGTGGGACAAAACACTTCCTGCGCGCGCTCGGCGATCGGAATCGTCGCGTCCGTGCCCGACGGCAATGTGCCGAGCCGCAGCGAGGACACGTCGCGCGGTGAACGCGCCTGCGCTTCGAGCAGATCCTTCCAGTGGGTATCGAAGCCGTGCGCGATCGTCACGCGTTCCGCCTCGATCAGGCGCAA
This sequence comes from Gammaproteobacteria bacterium, assembly GCA_965216305.1. Lineage (GTDB taxonomy): Bacteria > Pseudomonadota > Gammaproteobacteria > UBA11873. The sequence continues at coordinate 5,199,598 of OZ244144.1, forward strand.
TGCTTCGTCTGCATCGAACACGTCCATCATGACTTGCTTCGCGCCGGAGACGATGCACAACAACGCGACTTCGCTGAACCCGTACAGATGGAACATCGGCAGGTAGTTGATCTCCGTATCGGTAAACGACAGACCCATGATGGATGCGCGCTCGATGCAATTACGGATATTGATGTGCGTGTGCATCACGCCTTTCGGATTACCGGTCGTGCCCGAGGTATAACCGATCAGCGCGAGTCCGTCGGGATCGACGGCCGCGGCGCGCGCGGCGAGCGCGTCGTCGTCGATCGCCGATCCGAGCGAGAGCGCCTCGTGCCACGAGTACGAGCCGGGCAGTTGCTGCTCACCGACGAACACGATGCGCCTGAGATCGGGGAAACCGGCGAGAGACTGGGCTGACGGGTCGCCGGCGGCGGTATCCGGCAGGACGTCACGCAACATCGCAAGATAGTCCACCGGACCGGAGCGGTCGTCGGAAATGATCGTCCCCGTATTCGATTGCGTCACGACGTATTCGATATCGTCGCTGCGATAGCGCGTGTTCAGCGGCACGAGCACGGCGCCGATTTTCCACACCGCGAACATGAGAAACAGCCATTCGGGTTTATTGTTCATCCACAGCGCGACTTTTTCCTGCGGCTGCACGCCGATGGCGATCAGCGCTTTCGCCGCGCGATCAACTTCGGCGGAAAACTCGTGCCACGACCAGCGTCGATCCTTGAACACGAGCGCTTCGCGCGCGCCCCAGCGTGCCGCGGCCTCAGCCGGCAGTTGACCAAACAAACGCTTCTCGAACCATTCACCCATTTTTCTGTTCCCCGTGACGCCGGCGCCGCCACATTATTGATGTTCCCGAACCCGCCTCGCGAGGTCTCCGCTGATTCTGACGCAGCTTGCGGTGGGCAAGCAACGAAGCCATCTCTGCAAGCCGATGTCGCACACACGACAAAATGCTAACGTGCGCAGCGGATGTCAGCCCCAGTGGAGTCCCGAACATGATCATGCCGCCACAAAGCCTCGGTGTTTTTCTCTATCCCGATAACTTCCCCGCCACCGATCTCGCCGCGTTTGCCCAACGCTTCGAAGCACTCGGTTACGCCGCAATCTGGTATCCGGAGGCGATGTTCTACGAGAGCTTTACGGTCGGCGGTTTCCTGCTCAGCCAGACGCGGAAAATTACGGTTGCGAGCGGTATCGCGAATATCTATGCACGCGATCCGGTTGCGGTATTGCAATGCAGCAGAGGCCTGCAGGAATTCTATCCTGAGCGTTATATCACCGGTCTCGGGGTGTCGCACAAGTCACTCGTCGAAGACCTGCGCGGGCATGTGTACGGCAAGCCGATGCAAACGATGATCGATTATCTCGATCGGCTCGACCGCGCACGACCACAACTTGCCGGTAACGACACGCCGCTCGTACTTGCGGCGCTCGGACCAAAGATGATGGAACTCGCGGCGACACGCAGCGATGGCGCGCATCCGTTCAATTCACCGCCCGAACACACGCGCTGGGCGCGCGAAGTGATGGGTCCGGATGCCTGGATCTGCACCGCGCAGCATGTCTGCCTCACCGAAGACGCCGAGCTCGCGCGGGCCGTCGCGCGTCGCGCGCTCGAGTTCTATTTCGTCACCCCGAATCACTACCGCAACTGGCTGCGCGTAGGCTACACCACCGACGATCTCGAGAACGGCGGCAGCGACCGGCTGATCGATGCGCTCGTTGCCTGGGGTACGGAAGCACAAATCCGCGACCGCATTCAGCAGCATTTCGATGCCGGCGCAACGCAGGTGATCGTGAATACGATCCGCCCGCAGTTACCGGATACGAAGGCGAACGCAATCGGCGGTTACAACTTCCAGTCGGCGCCGCACTGGGACGTGTATGAAATGCTGGCGCCGGCGGGCGCATAAGCAAGGCCACCGGTTCCGTCCCGTGGCCGGGAAGCCGGTGGCGGGAGCAGGCGCGGGTGCGCTCGTTCAGGCCGGGTTATTCGTGCTGAACATATCCCAGTGCAGCTTCCATGCGCGCCCTTCTTTCTTCCAGATCACGACGTACTTGCCGCTGTCGAGCTTGTTGCCGTTGATGTCCTTGAGCGTGTAGGCGCCGAGTTCATTGACGGTTGATCCGTGAACTTCCAGATCGACCGTGCGCAAGCTGCCCCCGCGGATCCCCATGTCGATCACGCCCTGCCAGAACCTGCGGATCGCCGCCGGTCCTTTTTGCACCGGTGCGTTCGCTGGCAGTAACTTTGCGGCTTTCGTGTAGCGCGCCGCCGCGGCTTTTGCATCGCCCGCTTTCAGATCGTCCATGAGCGCCTTGTTCGCGGCCTTGATTGCGGCGGCGACTGCATCAGTTTTTTTTGTTGCCATCTGTGATTCTCTCCTCGCGCGATGGTTGGAACGTTGCCGGCGATCTGAATCGCCGTACCCTCAATGAACGGTAGCACCCCGCCCTTGCGCCCGCGCCGCGAGGTGCAAGCGCTGGCTCGGTATCACTACAGGAAAAAGAGCGCCCGCGATATCCGACGTGGCGGCGCTTGCGGCCGCCGGCTAGGCCGACTTGCGCCGTTTCGCCGGGGTCAACAGCGAGACGTAACTCGTGCCGGGGCGGTTGTCGGCGGTAAGCGGCAAATCGTAGCGGGACCAGCCGGCCAGCCCCTCGCTCATAACCGCAACGTTCGTGAAGCCATCATCGCTGAGCGCGCTTGCGGCAGTCGTCGCCCGCGGTCCGTCATCAGCGCCGAGAATCAGCCGCGCGTCTTTCGCGAAGACGTCATTCATCACGAGCAGGAAGCTGTCGTTCGGGTGCGTCGCCTTCGTCGTCGGGTGGAAAAACACGATGGGGACATTAACGACGCGCGCGGCTTTCGGATGCCGCACGGCGAACTCGGCCACGGCGCGCACATCCACGTACGTTGCTTGCGTATCGCGTTCGAATTCTGCGAAGGCTTCGAGGGGGTTCAGTTGACGCTTGTCCATGCGCCTAGTCCAGCACAGGAAACTGCGGCACGAGCGGCGGTATCACCTGGCAGCGATAGCGCTCATCACCCGGTGCGCTGCCGTTCAGGGTGTACACAGTGGCGCCGGCTTCCGTGCTCACGTCCATTTCCTCGACATGGTGATGGAGGATCGGGCCGTCGGGCGACAGCGCGAATACGCACTCGATCAGCCGTCGCGCGGGCAAACGGCCGTGCTCGGGATGCAACAGTATCTCGTCGGGTTTTTTCGCGCTCATCGATCAGGATCCCCCTGCGCTGCATTCTATGGCGCTACCGCGACATCGCCAAGCGGTGTACGGCCGCTTCCATCCCGCCAACCTTGACCCGCACGCGGTGAACGATTACAAACTAGGGGGACATCATCGAGGTGTTACCCCCCCTATGGTCGCAAAGCCGCAAAAAGAACTCGCCACTGGCGAGACCTGGTTCGAGCCCGGCGACGAAGTTCCGAACGTCGGCGTAAAACTTTTTGCACTGCGCAATCAGTGCACGGAATGCAATGTGTGCGAAGTTGCGTGTTCGCTCGTGCATTCGCCGGACGGCGAGGTCAATCCGCAACTCTCGCGCATCCGCATCGATCACGCACCGGAGAAACCGAGCCGGGTCAACAGCGATGGCCTCGGTTTCGTCGCCGAAATCTGCCACCACTGCGGCAATCCACCGCCATGCGCGGAAGTCTGTCCGACGGACGCGTTCTACTACGATCCGAAGACACTCGCCGCCGTGATCGATCAGGACAAGTGCATACAGTGCATGGAATGCGTGCCCGGCTGCCCGTTTGACGTGGTGTTCGTCGCGCCGAGTGGCGAGTTGCTGAAATGCGATCTGTGCGCGGGCGACCCGGTGTGCGTGAAAGCGTGCTCCACCCGGCCGGAACTGTTGAACCAGGGCAAACAGTACAACCGCATGCCGGTATTGTTCTACGAAGAACAGGCGGACTTCAACCGGCTGTCGCGCGAGGAACCCGTGGCGCGCGATGAAGTCGGCATGATGCAGGCGATGCTCGAACGCGGCGAAATCAGCTCCGGCGCGTAGACGCGCCCGAAGGAGGCAGGCACGATGGAAAGCAATTTGTTGCGCGTTGACTTGACGACCGGCGAAATCAAAAGCGAAATCATCCCGCACGCCGTGTTCGAACGCTGGGTCGGCGGGTCCGGCATCAATAACTGGATCATGTGGGAACATTTTCTCACCCACGACGTGAACTGCGATCCGCGCAGCGCGGATAATATTTTCGTGTTCGGCGTGGGTCCGCTTGCGGGCTCCGGCGCGGGCAGCGGGGTGAAAGGAAGGATCACGTTCAAGAGCCCGTGTTACGACATGTTCGGCGATTCCGCCGGCGGCGGGAAGTTTCCCTACATGGTGCGCTTTAGCGGCTACGAATACATCGCGATCACAGGGCGCGCGCCGAAACCGGTCTACCTGCAGATCTGTAACGACGAAGTCGCGCTGCACGACGCAAGCCACCTGTGGGGCAAGGACACGAAAGAAACCCACGAAATCCTGCAGCGCGAATTGGGCGATTACCCGTCCAAAACCCACACGCTCTCGATCGGCCAGGCCGGCGAGAACCAGGTTGGTATTGCCGGGGTCGTGTCCGATGCCCTGCGCATTCACGCGCGCTGCGGCGGTGGCGCGGTGCTGGGCTCGAAAAACCTGAAAGCAATCGCGGTGCAGGGCAACGGCGGAATTAAAATTCAGCGTCCCGAAGGGATCATGAAATGGTCCGATGAGTTCCGCCAGAGTCTCGACAAGAACGAAGCCGTATACGGCTTCAAGCGTCGCGGCACGCTCGGTGCGGTGGAAATGTACCAGCACATCGGCAGCCATTTCTGGCGCAATAACCAGGGCAATATGTTTCGCGGCGGTGAGATCACGTCGGATAACTGGGTCAAGCGCTTCCAGAAGTATTCCGAAGTGTGCTCCTCGGATTGCTTCATCGCGTGCGACTCGAAATACAAGATCGACGGCACGGAATCACCGGCGGCGGAAAAATACGTCGGCGAAACGTTCCGGCGCCCCGAATACCTCACCACCGGCAGCGCGGCGGGCGCGCTCGACGTGCGCGACTGGGCCGAAGTGGCGCACTGGGGCAAGATCACGAACGACTACGGCATCGACAACCAGGATTTAAGTTGCTCGATCAGCTTTCTCATGGAGCTGAAACAACGCGATCTGATCAGCGACGACGACGTCGCGGACCTGTTCGGCCACAGCCAGAGCCTCGAATGGGGCAACATGGACGACATCGAACGGCTCGTCGAAAGCATCGTGTTCCAGACGAACCCGTTCGGCAAGCTGTTCGGTGATGGCCCCTACAAGGGCGCGCTGCGCTACTCGGAAATGAAGGGTCAGAACTTCATGAAGTACGCGATGTACGGCAAGGGCGGGGCGAGCTTCACGGAAGAAATGCGTCCGTTTCCGACGTGGATGAACAATATGGCGGTGGCCTCGCGCGGCGCGGACCATCTGAAAGGTCTCGGCCTGATCGAGAAATTTCAGCGCCGTGACCTGTCGGAGATTTATTTCGGCGGGCCGGAAGCGGCCGATCTGACGACGCCGAAATACAAGGGCGCCTCGACCGCGATTATCGAAAACCAGGTTGCACTGCTGAATTCCTATGGTGTGTGCATGTTCCACTGGATGCTCGACCCGGCAGGCTACATGCCGCAAAGCTACTATGGCGAAGCGTACCGCTCGATCACGGGGGTCGAGCACGACGCGGAACAGCTCATGCGTGATGGCGAGCGGATCTGCAATCTCGAAAAAGCGTTCAACTCACGCGTGGGCATGCGACGCGAACACGACACGATCTGCGAACGCTGGATGTGGGAGCCGACGGACGAAGGCATGTATCCGGGCAAGATCGCGGCGGACATGTTCAAGCCCGTGCTGGATGAATACTACGAATGGCGCGGCTGGGATCAGACAACGGGCTTGCAGACGCGCTCGAAACTCGAGGCGCTCGACCTCGGCGAAGTTGCCGACGTGCTCGAAGCCGACGGCGCACTCGCGCGCGGGTAAGCGCAATGATCACGGTCAACACGCAATATCACTCACACTTCCGCGAGATTACCGGCCTCGCCGGCGATACGTTCGAACTCGATCAACCACTCGTGTCGGAACTCGCGCGACGCGTCACGGACAAGTATGGCGAGAAAATGTCAGCCCTGTTGATCGACCCGAACACGAACGAGCTGAATGCGAACGGCACGATGTACGTCGACTCGAAAGGCCGCCGCGTGTTTATCGACGATACACTCGAGGACGGCGAGACGATCGCGTTTCTCGTCGGTATCGCGGGCGGCTGAGCCGCTACCCCTGGCCGGGTTTACCGGCCGGCATGTCCTCCGGATTTTTCGCCGCGGCGCGCCGCCTCAGGCGGTATGTTCCTGCACGAACCCGCCGATCCTGTCGATCGCTTCCTGGCCCTTGTCGAGCATGGGCGCGAACAAGTGCCAGACATGGATCATGTCGTCCCACACTTCAACCGTGACAGCGACCCCGGCGGCTGTCAGTTTCTGTTCGAGCCGGGTGCTGTCATCGAGCAGCACTTCGGCGTCACCCACCTGGATCAGCAGCGGCGGCAGACCGGTGAAGTCGCCGTGGAATGGCGCGGCGAGCGGTGATTTCGGATCCGCGCCGTTGAGGTAAGTACCACCCATCTGCAACAGGATTTCCTTCTGTACGATCGGGTCGACGTCCGCGCGCGACGCAATCGAGGCACCGGTGCATTCCATATCCGTCCACGGCGAAATCGGCACCGCGCAAGCCGGCATGGTCAGACCAGCATCGCGGATCGCGAGCAGCGCTGCGAGCGTCAGCCCACCGCCGGCGGAGTCGCCGGCGATCGCGATGCGCGCAGGCGCGACATTCTGATCCAGTAACCAGCGATAGGCCGCAAGCGCGTCTTCTACCGCGGCCGGGAACGGATGCTCCGGCGCGAGCCGGTAGTTAAGCGCAAGCACGCGGCCGTTGATGGCTTTCGTGATCCGTTCGATCATCGGCCGGTGTGACTGCACGGAGCCAATCACATAGCCGCCGCCGTGCAGATAGAGCAGCACGCGGCCGCTATCACCGCCGTTCACATCAAACCATTCGGCGTCGACCCCACCGGCATCGACGGCCGTCGCCGTCACATCATCAAGCGACGGAAACATGCCGCCCATGGCATCGATGCCGGCGCGCATCTCTTCGAGCGAAGCGCCTTCCGGCACCACCGGGTTCTCCTTCAACATCGTGCGGATTTGTTCTATCTGGGCGTTCGCCATCGGGTCACCTCGATCTCCGGGTTTTAACTGCTACCGTCTCATGCGGCGTGAACGACGAGTTTACACCGCATTTCAGGCGAACCGCGCAAATGCGGCGTCGCTTACAGCCTGTAGGACACCGTCCGGTCCTTCGAGCTTTGCCGCAAGATAATTTGCCGACGGCCCGCGGGTGTGCGCGTAGAATCGCGCGGTCAGTTCCATTGCGTCGCGTCCCGGCCAGCCCGCCGGCAACAACTCGTCGGGCAGATCAGTCAGTTTCAACAGGATGCGCCGATACTCGTGGATCAGCAGCGTTTGCAGTGCAAACAACTCCGCCGGATTCGTGTTCGCGCCCGCTTCCAGTGCGGCCAGCGCCGGCTGAAACGCCGTAATCAGATCCACGTAGCGCGCCGCAAACGACTCGAGTTGCCACGTCTGCAGCGCGAGCCTGCGCAGCGTATCGCCACTGCCGAGCGTCTCTTCGCGCGCGCGCAGGACGACGCTCGCGTCACCGAGTCCGAGTTCATCGAGCGTTGCCCGCAGCGACGCCTGGTCGGCCGAGGGGTGAGCGAGTACGCCGGTGGCGAGCGTGCCGAAACCCAGCCAGCTGAGTTCCCGTTTCAGTTCGTCGCGTTTCGCGCCGTCGACGAACGCCGGCAGCACGAGCGTCCATAAGCCATCCCACGGCGCGGGTCGCGCCGCATAAATGCGTCGCGCACTGCGTTCGAACTGGCGCCGTCCGAAATCGGTGAAGGCGTAATAACTCTTGCGGCCGCGTTTCTCGCACGCGAGCCAGCCGTCCTGCGCGAGGCGGAATACTGCCGTGCGGATTTGGCGCGCGTTCAGGCCGAATGGTGCGAGCAGTTCGATGAAGCTTGCGAGCCCGACCGCGCTATCGAACGCGGAGATTGAATCACCGAACACGGTGATGATGAGCGACCCGGCACGCGGCGGTTGCTGCTCGAGGATCGCCGCGAGATGCGTCGCGAGCGTCCGCTCCGCGGCCATCGTTCAGCGTGCGGCGTCGAAGTCGATAACGACTTTCCCGCTCACAGGATGCGCCTGACACGATAGTACGTATCCGTCGGCAACTTCGTCCGGCTCGAGCGCATGGTTCAAATCCATTTCCACCTCGCCCGCGGTTACCCGCGCCTTGCACGTCGCACACACGCCGCCCTTGCAGGCGTATGGCAAATCGAGGCCCGCGTCGCCCGCCGCGTCGAGAATATTCTCGCCGTCCGGACTCAGTTCGAGCGTGGTTTCGCGACCGTCGGAAATCACCGTCACGGCGCACACCTCGCCGGCGTGACGACGCGCGCGTTCGTGGTGCTTTTGGACAACCGCCGCAGCATCATCGGCCGAAGCACCGAACAGTTCGTAGTGAATATTTTCCTCGTCGATACCGGCCGCACGCAGACCGCGCGAGACTTCGGAAATCATCGCTTCCGGACCACACAGGAAGAATTCGTCCGTATTACCGAGATCGAGCAGGCCACGGATCAACTCACCGCCTTTGCGGTTGTCGATACGGCCGTTCAGGATGTCGGTATCGCGGTTCTCGCGGCTGAGAATGTGAATCAGCTGGAAGCGCGCCATGTAGCGGTTCTTCAGCACTTCGAGCGCTTCGCGGAACATGATGCTCGCGACCTTCTGGTTGCCGTACAGCAGGGTGACGTGGCTGTTCGGCTCGCGCGCGAGGATCGTCGTGACGATGGAAATAACCGGCGTGATGCCGCTGCCGGCGGCGATGCAGAGGTAGTTTTTCTCGTGCGCGGGATCGAGCGTGCACGTAAACGTGCCGGCCGGTGGCATGACCTCGATCGCATCACCGGCCTTGAGCGAGGTGTTCGCATAGGTTGAGAAGCGGCCGCCGTCGACCCGCTTTACGGCCACCTGCAGCTCGGGATCGTCTGCTCCGGTGCATATCGAATAGGAGCGGCGCACTTCCTCGCCGTCGATATCGGTCTTCAGCGTCACGTACTGACCGTGCTGGAACGTAAACGTCGAACGCAGATCATCGGGCACCTCGAAGCATACGCGTACGGCGTCGTCCGTTTCGCCGATCACGGCGCTGACTTTGAGGGTGTGAAATTCAGACATGCTCGCGCCGTCGCCTCAGATACATTTGAAATAATCGAACGGCTCGAGACAGTCGCGGCAGCGGTACAGCGCCTTGCACGCTGTGGATCCGAATTCGCTCACCCGTTCCGTCGCTTGCGACCCGCATTGCGGGCACGCGATCACCGGGGCGGCGCCCAGCGCCCGCTTGTTCGTGCTGCCGGTAGCCGGTGGTGCAATCCCCACTGCGAGCAATTTCCGCCGCCCCGCCGCGCTCAGCCAGTCCGTGGTCCAGGCTGGCGCGAGGCGGGTTTCGATGCGTGCGTGGGCGATACCGGCGGCGTCGAGCGCGGCGCGAATGTCCTGTTCGATCGTATTCATCGCCGGACAGCCGCTGTAGGTGGGGGTTATCACGATCACCACCTCGTCATCCTCGATCGCGACGTCGCGCAGGATGCCGAGATCGGCAATCGTCAGGATCGGGATCTCCGGATCGCACACGCCCTCGAGCACGGCGCGTACGTCCGCGACTGTCGGCATCCCGTGCGTGGTGCTTACCATTGCAGGCCCGGATACGTTCGCGGTACCGACTGCATCTCCGCGAGCAGGAAACCCATGTGTTCCGTATGCACGCCGGCACGCCCACTTGCGGCGAGCGGCGTGTCTGGCGGGATCACGAGCGTTGCGCTTGTACACAGTTGTTCGGTCTCCGCGCGCCAGGCCGCCGCGAACGCCTCCGCGTCGGGGCCGATACCGGCGTCAGCGGCAAACGCATCGACAGCGTCCGTGGCGAACAATTCGCTCGTATAGCGCCATTGTGCGTCGAGGGCGGTTTGCACACGATCATGACTTTCCGCGGTACCGTCGCCAAGGCGGATCAGCCATTCCGAGGAGTGCCGCAGGTGGTAGCGACTCTCCTTGACGACTTTCGCCGCGATGGCCGCGAGCGTCGGATCGGTGGACTCCTGCAGCCGTTCGTACAGGTGCAGGTGATAAGCGTCCATCACGGTCTGGCGCACGATCGTGAACGCAAAGTCGCCGATCGGCAGTTCGCACAACAAGAAATTGTGGAACTCGCGCTCCGTGCGGGCGAACGCGAAATCATCCTCACAGCGGCCGCGGCCTTCGAGTTCTCCGGCGTGCGTGAGCAACATGCGCGCCCGACCGATATGGTCGAGCGCCGTGTTCGCCATCGCGACGTCCTCTTCGACGAACGGGCTGTGGCCGCACCACTCGGACAACCGCTGACCCAGGATCAGGGCGTTGTCGCCGAGTCTGAGCACATAATCGACGTGTTGCGGCGCCGCGCTCACAGTTTCAGATCCTCGGGCACATCGTAGAACGACGCGTGGCGGTAGATCTTGTCCTCAGCGGGGTCGAAAAACGCCGCGCCTTCCCCTTCCTGGCTCGCGTGAATGTCGGCCGAGCGCACGACCCAGATGCTGCAACCTTCCTGGCGCCGCGTGTACACGTCACGCGCATACTGCATGGCCTGCTCCGGATCGGCGGCATGCAGGGAGCCGACGTGTTTGTGTTCGAGCCCGCGCCGGGAGCGCAGGAACACTTCCCACAATGGCAGATGTTTGCTCATTCGCTTTAACCTCAGGCCGCGGTCGCGGCGTCGCGCGCCCGTTGCTTGTGGGCGTGCGCCAGCATGGCCTCGCGGATCCAGTCACCCGCAGCGTTCGCGTCGCGGCGCGCCGCGAGTCGTTCCGCATTGCACGGCCCTGCGCCCGCGAGCACGGCCTGGAATTCGTCCCAGTCGATCTCGCCGAAATCGTAGTGACCGCGTTCTTCGTTCCAGCGCAGTTCGTCGTCGGGAATTCTGAGGCCGATGTGTTCAGCCTGCACGACGCTCTGGTCGACGAATTTCTGCCGCAATTCGTCATTACCCTGGCGTTTGATTTTCCACTGCATCGACTTCCCCGAGTGCGCGGAATCCGCGTCGTGCGGCCCGAACATCATCAGGGTGGGCCACCACCAGCGGTTCAGCGCATCCTGCGCCATCGCGCGTTGCGCCTCGGAGCCCTGCGCCAGGGTCGTCATGATTTCGTAGCCCTGGCGCTGGTGGAAGCTCTCTTCCTTGCAGATGCGCACCATCGCACGCGCGTACGGGCCGTACGACGTGCGACACAGGGAGATCTGGTTAACGATGGCGGCACCATCGACGAGCCAGCCGATCGCGCCGACATCGGCCCAGCTCAGAGTTGGATAATTGAAGATACTCGCGTATTTCGCCTTGCCGGACAGCAGTTGCTCCATCAGTTCTTCACGCGAGATGCCGAGCGTTTCGGTGGCGCTGTACAGGTACAGGCCGTGGCCCGCTTCGTCCTGGACTTTTGCCAGCAGCACGGCTTTGCGGCGCAAACTCGGCGCGCGCGTGATCCAGTTGCCCTCCGGCAACTGGCCGACAACCTCGGAATGCGCGTGCTGCGAGATCTGCCGGATCAGATTGCGGCGGTACGCTTCCGGCATCCAGTCTTTCGGTTCGATCTTTTCTTCGGCGTCGATACGCCGCTGAAATTCTGCTTCGAGGGCCTGCTGTTCCGGGCTTGCGTGTTCCATAAAGCTACTCACTCAATCGTTTGGATCAGGGGCGGGATTTATCCGGCTGCCGGCGGGCCGTCGATCACATTGCCGCTGACGCGGTAGGTGCGACCGAGAAACTGCGCGATCGGCGCGCCGCTGCTGTCCGTTACAGCCACGTTGTACGTTGCTGTACGTCCGGCACGATGGGCCTCCGTCGCGGTCGCGCGCACCATCTCACCCATGCGGCCGGGACTGAGGAATTCGATCGCGGTGCTGACGGCGACGTAAACCTCGTTACGCGAGTTGCTCGCGAACGCCATCGTCGAATCAGCAAGGGAAAACAGCAATCCGCCGTGGCAAATCCCGTCGCCGTTCGCCATCCACGGTTTGATCGGCATCTGCATGACCGCGTGGCCCGGCGCGATTTCGAGCAACTCGATACCCAGCGCGCGGGACGCCTCGTCGCGCGCGAACATTGCTGCGGCGCAACGGCCGGCGAGGTCAACGCCGGTCGGGTCGGGATTCGTTCGTGTGTCCATGAATTTCGCACCTCGCTGCGACGGGGTCGGTGCCCGTAAACATTATGATACGGAATTTTCAGGATTTAGCAATATTTTGTAATGCATTGAATCCGGTCGCCCGCCGCGCTAGCGAAATTGCGGTATCACCTGCTCGGCAAACAGGCGCATGGAGGTTTTCAGATCCGCGGTGGGAATGCCCGGCAACTGCATGCGGCAAATCATCTCGCTGGGCTGCAGGCGATCCACCGCGTCCTTGAGCTGTTCGCACGCCGAGGCCGGATCGCCGATGACATAGCGCGAGGAGAACGTACGGAAATCCACCTGCGCGGCATCCGTAATCAGTTCGCCCCGATCGTTGCGCAGCGCGCGCTCACCTTGCGCGGATTTACGCCCGTACAGCCCGAAAATATGATTCACCGCCGGCCCGGCGAGTTCTTCGGCGCGCCGCGTCGTCGGGGCGACGAACACCTCGCGGATCACGGGGCGTTCCGTCGTCGCGAAACCGACGTCCGCGGCCGCGGCGTCGTAGCGCGCGTAATGGTCGACGAGCTCGTCCACCGTGTGCCGCGGCGATGCCGTGACGGGACAACCGCGGGCCGCGGCGCGGCGCAGCAGTTTCGGCCCCGACACGCCGTACCAGATCGGGATCGGCTGCTGCACGGGTCGTGGCATCAGGCGGGTTGGCGGGATGCGGTAATAGCGGCCGTCGTGTTCGAGCACGTCGTCGCGCCAGGATTTCTCGAGGATATCCAGGATCTCTTCGGCGCGACTGAAACGTTCCGCATGCGGCACCCCGTAGGCCGTGAACTCCTCGGACACATAGCCGGGCGATACGCCGAGCGTCAGGCGTCCTTCGCACAGGTTGTCGAGGGTGAGGACGTCTTCGGCCAGGCGCAGCGGGTCGTATAGCGGCAACACGAGAATATTCGTCACCAGGCGCATCGTGCGCGTGAGTCCCGCGGCTTTCGCCAGCACCGGCAAGGGACTCGGCGCCCAACCGTTCGACTGGAAATGATGTTCCGTAGTCTGAAACGAATCGAAGCCGAGTTGCTCAGCGTAGCCGATAAGCTCGTCCATCTCGCGAAACGTATCGAGATGGGTCATGTTCGAACCCGGCGGCACGATGAAGCTGTACATGAGTCCGAATTTCATCAGGTCTGTTCCTCCCGCCGGGCGCGAATGTCGCGCAGCCACGGCACGCTGTTCCGGATTGACGGACCGAATGCTGCCAGATCGAAATGATCAATGTCTTCGATGAAGTCGGCCCGCACTTCGCAGCCGGCGGCTTCGTGCGCCGCGAGCATCGTGCTGAGTTCGGTGGCGTCGAAGATTGCATCCGCCCTTGAGTGCACTGCGTAGACCGGCGTACGACATGCCGAAGCCGCAACCGGCTTGAAGCCGGAGACCGGCACCGCGGCCATGAAATAGTCCGGTCGGGCGGTGATGAAATGCCAGGCGCCAACCGCGCCCATGCTATAGCCCGTGATCACGCGCGCCGTGCTGTCGGTTGCGTACGCACGCTCGAGTTCGTCGTAAAGCGCGAACACGGCGGCGTCGTTCTCCGCGCTCGTCCAGTCACCGCCGAGGGTGACGGGCGCGACGAGAATCGGATCGAGTTCGGCCAGCGCGGGCCCCATGAGCTGTTCGATCAGCGGGCGTCCGTAAAACCCGCTTGGCGGGCCGCCGTAATGCAGCACGAGTACGAGCAGCTGCGAACCGTCACGCGGCGGCGTGCCGGACAAGCTCAATGTATAGCTGAGCATGCGCCCGTCGTCGAGCGTTGCGGTTCGATCGTAGATGCCGGCCGTTTCGGGCATCGGGTTCGTTGAAGTCACTGCCATTACCGGTTCCACACACGTGAGGAAAATCATCATCGCCGGAGCGACAGCGGGGATCAATATGCCGATCCGTCGCCACAGCGCGAACTGGCGCGCGGATGAAGCTTTGCGCAGTACCATGGCGACAGGCCCTCAGGTAAATTGTCATGCAAGGAATTGACCACGGAAAAGGACCCGAGTCCATGCCCACTGGCAACCGACCGAGCGCGGATACGGAATTCGCCGCTTGCGCGAAGCTCACTGAACAGTCCGACTATCACGGGCTTTGCGCCGGTTTGATGCAGGGCTTTACGAATCTCGCGCCCACCATGCACGCGGCCCTGCTCGAAGTGTACGACGATCGGGGTCAGGCGCCGTGGCAACAGTTCGAACTCAAGCACCTGCTTGTGCGCGAGTTGCCCACACTGGCGAACCGCTCGCAGCCGGCATGGCTCGCCGACGGCGTCGCAACGACGCCCGCGCATGGCGAAGTGACGGTACTCGACGGCGACGAACCGCTCGTGTTTTGCCTCGGCAGTCTCAACGGCCTGTGGCGTTTTATCGAGATCCGCAACTGCCCGTCCGCGCCGATCCGTGCGAGCGTACACCGGCTCACCGTGATCTTCGCGAACCTGATGCGACTGTTTGACCGTTTCGAGCGCGACCCGCTTACCGGGCTGTTCAATCGTCAGTCGTTCGAAAACCGCTTCACGGATCTCGTCCACTACCAGCAACAAAACCCGTCGCGCGATCACCGCTCCGACGGCATGTGGCTCGCGATCGCCGACATCGATCATTTCAAACAGGTCAACGATACCTATGGCCACCTGTTCGGCGATGAGATCCTGCTGCTCGTGTCACAAATCATGCGGCAGTCGTTCCGCTTCGAAGATTTGCTGTTCCGCTATGGCGGCGAGGAATTCATCATCATCCTGAACAAAACCGACGAAGCGGGCGCGCGCCTGGCGCTCGAACGATTCGGTGCAGCGGTTCGCGCGTACGAGTTTCCGCGTCTGCGGCAATTGACGATCAGTATTGGCTGGGCCACGGTGCGCTCGCGCGAGTTTTCATCCGACGTGATTCACAAAGCGGACAAGGCGCTGTATTACGCGAAAGACAACGGTCGCGACCGGGTGGTGAGTTTCGAGGAGATCGCGGCGGGTTCCGCGAACAGGTAAACCGGTTTCAGTCGTCCGCGGCGGCCAGATCGTTCGTCGAGGAGTCATCGATGACCCGGCCTTCGCGCAGCGATTTGCGATAGTTCGTGGTCACGATCTCGTCGATATTTGCCGGCCCTGACTCAACCGCGTCGGAAGTGTCATAAACTTCCATGATCCCGCCATGACGATACAGTCGCTTGCCTTCGCGCGGGAAATCGGAAATCGCGACGGCAGAGCGCTCGCCACCCATCAGGCACACGAGACTCTTGTTCACGGCATTGCGTAATTGGTGCGGCGCCGAGCGCGCCGGGAAACCGGCGAAATCTCCGGGCCCGAGCAAATGCTCCTGCCCGTCAATATCGAGTACACCCTGCCCCTGCAGGATGTAGATCCACTCTTCCTCGCATTCATGCGAATGGAACACGGATGCCGCGCCGCCCGCCGGGATGCGCACGACGTTAATGCGCGTGCGTTCGAGGCCGGTCATACGATCGAGCTGGGTGCCCGGAACGATCGTATCGGGATTCCACGGATAAGAAATCGTGTGCTTGAATTCGAACGCCTTTTCCGCCCGGATAATGTGAACCTTCTCGATCATGCGGTTAGCCAGTGACTCGCTACGAACCGTATCCCGCCGGATTCGGCGCGGCCTAGCTGGCGGCGCCAGTGCGGTGATATCGGCACGAGAGCGTAACATATCTGCCCTGCGCCTTGGGCGCTCGCGGCCGTCCGTCCCGGTGTGTGCCGACGGGAATCGCCGCCGTTGCGGACTCGGATCAGGCGAACCTATCGATTAGACTGCCGGACCCACTTGCTGAATGAACCCGAAGTCATGAAAATCGCCGTCGTCCCGGTGACCCCGTTTCAACAGAATTGTTCCATCGCCTGGTGCGAAAAGACGCGTCGCGCTGTCGTCATCGACCCTGGCGGCGATCTTGATGCGCTGCAGGCCGCGTTCGCGGAACATGCGCTGGAAGTCGAAAAAATCCTGCTCACACATGCGCATATCGACCACGCCGGGGCGGCCGCAACGCTACGCGATGCGCTCGGTGTGCCGATCGAGGGTCCGCATCGTGACGACGAATTCTGGATCGAGGCATTGCCGGAACAAAGCGCCCGTTTCGGCTTTCCGCCGGCAGCGGCGTTCGTACCCGAACGCTGGCTCGAGCAGGGTGATACCGTCACGTTCGGCGACGAATCGTTCGAGGTTTTCCACTGCCCGGGGCATACGCCGGGCCATGTCGTATTTTTCCATCGCGGTGCCGGACTCGCGATCGTCGGCGACGTGTTGTTTCGCGGCTCCGTCGGGCGCACGGACTTTCCCCGCGGCGACCATGCCACCCTGATCCGCTCGATTACCGAACGGCTGTGGCCGCTTGGCGATGACGTCGGCTTCGTCCCCGGACACGGTCCGATGTCCACATTCGGCGAGGAACGCCGCACGAACCCGTTCGTCTCGGACGCTGCCCTGGCCTGAATCGCAGTGTCCGGCCAGCAGGCCGACTACTGCTGCTGCCACGTTCGCCGCCACCGGCCCGCCCGGGGCGTTATCAGGCCCACACTAAGCTTTTTGCGGGTTCCGCCGCTATCCCGGGTATCGACTGCAACCCTGTGGAGAAACCGCGTTGCTCGCAACGAATCTTCAAAACAAGCCCGCAACGACTGACCGTGCCGCCGCGCTGAAAAGCGTGCGCACGCTGCTGCCGATGCGCTACCTCAACGATGCGGAGTTTGAGCAGATCAGCGCCGCGACAATGGTGGAGTCTTTCCCGGCCGGCAAGGAGTTGTTCCGCAGCGGGCGTGATGACCACTTCATTTTCTACCTGCTGCACGGCGACATCGAAATCGCCAGTACGAACGGGGACAAATTCGAGTTGTCAGGCAGCAGCCTCGAAGCTCGCCGCCCGCTCGCACCGCACTCGCGGGATCGCGTTGTCGCAGTGACGAAGTCGCCGATTGAATTCGTCCGCTTCCCGTCTGATCTGATGAAGCTGCATGCGAACGAAAGCAGCGATGTCGTTACGATCGACGAGATCACCGAAGACGACGACACGGTCGAGAACAAGGTGCTGTTCGAGGTTTATCACGCGATCATGACGAACGACCTCGTCCTCCCGAGCCTGCCGGATGTCGCGCTGAAAATCCGCGAAGTGGCCAACAATGCGCAGGCCGCGGTTGAGGACGTCGCGCGCATTATCCAGGCTGATGCGAGCACCACGGCCTATTGCATCACCATCGCGAACAGCGCCGCGCACGGCGGCGTCTCGAAAGTCGATAATGTCCTTGACGCCGTGGTTCGCCTCGGCATAGAACCAACACGCGATCTTGTCGTGGCTTATACGCTCCGGAGCGTGTTCTCCGGCACCTCGACGGCGGCAAAGAAACTGATGCACGAGGCGTGGCAGCACAGCTGCCGCATCGCGGCATTAAGCTACATCCTGGCCCGCGATGTCGGACGCCTGAACCCCGAACGGGCGCTGCTGGCCGGTCTGTTGCACGATATCGGCGTTACCGTGCTGATCAAGGAATCGCAGTCGCTGCCGGTGCTGATCGATGATCCCATCCTGTTCGATCGTCTGTGCCACGACCTGTCGGGCCAGATTGGCGCGATGGTTTTGCGCGCCTGGAAATTCCCCGATGTTTTCGTGACCGCGGCGCTGGAAGCGGAACTTTTCGATAAGCCCGCAACCGATCGGATCCAGTTGAGCGATGTCGTCATGCTCGCCCATCTGCACGATCGCGATCCGGCGCCATGGTCGCTGCGGACGGAAAACCTTGCCGACCTGTCGATTCGCAGCAAACTCGGCGCCTACGATCTCACCGAGGATTGCCGGCTGGCGGTCATCGCGGAAGCGGATCACGAGCTCGCCGAGCTGACCGCATTGCTCGGCGCTTAACGCCGCCCGGGTCGCGCTGCCGTACAATGGGCGCCAGATGCAAACCTGCAGCGCCCACACTTGTCCAGCCACCGCCTGCGCCTAGCGTTTTGCCCGCTCATTGCGGCGCTCGCAGGCGCGTTGTCGGGCCCCGCCCTGGCGCTCGAGGCATCCCCTGATTACCGCATTACGGCCACACCGGATCTCGCCGGTCTCGACATCGAAATGTGCGTACCGAGTCCGCCACCGACGGCGCGACTGCGGGTGCCGGCCGCACTCCGGGGTGCCATCAGCGACGTCGTGGCGCGCGCCGGCGACGGTCGCGAAACGGCGCTCGCAATCGTAGCGAACGCGATCAGATTGCCGCGCGACGCGCCCGCCTGCGTGAGCTATCACGTCTCACTGCCGCGCGAGTCGACGAGCAATCGACGCGCCGATGTGCACCGGCACGACGGCGCCGTCATGATTGCGCTCGATCGGATGCTGCTGCGCCCGGCCTGGCAGAAACGCTGGCTGGACACGCAACTCAGTTTCGACCTGCCCGCGTCGATCGCGGTGGCCGCTCCCGGACGCGAAGTCGCGGCGGCGTCGGCGGAACGGGTGTTCGTGCTGCAGGATCGCCCACACGGATGGCACGGCGAAATCGCGCTCGGCAAACTCTCGAACAGCGTCCTCGATATTCACGGCACCCGCTTGCGCGTCAGCGTTGTCGGCGCGGCGAGCGCGCCCACCGTTGCCGTACTGCGTGCCTGGGTTGAGGCCGGCGCGCGTGCCATTGCCGGGCTCTACGGCCGCTTCCCGGTAAGCGACACGCAGGTTTTCATCATTCCGCTCGGACCCGGGCCCGATCCCGTGCCGTGGGGCGAAGTCGTGCGTGGCGGCGGCGATGCGGTGCATCTGTATGTTGATGGCAGCCGCGGACTCGATGAACTCAATGCGAACTGGGTGTTGTGCCACGAACTGAGTCACTTGTTGCACCCTTATGTGTCACGCGGCGGCTCGTGGCTGCCCGAGGGCATCGCGAGCTACTACCAGAACGTGGCGCGCGCGCGGGCGGGCCTGCTGGAACCCGCCGTCGCGTGGCAAAAGCTGGCATCGGGGTTCGCGCGCGGCCGGAAGCAAACCAGCGGCCGCCGATCACTCGAGAATGCTACCGATACGTTGATGCACGCCGGACAGTACATGCGCGTGTACTGGAGCGGCGCCGCGATCGCACTGCTTGCCGATGTCGAACTGCGCCAGCTTACGGACGGCGAGATGTCGCTCGATCGTGTACTCGATGAACTTGCTGATTGTTGCCTGCCGGCCCGAAGCCGCTGGCGACCCGCCGCGCTGATGGCAAAAATGGATGCCATCGCGGGTACCGGCACATTCATGCGCCTCTACGAAAGGTATGTCGAAGAGCCCGTGTTCCCGGATGTTGACGGCGTGTTCGATGCATTGGGACTGGGTCCGCAACAACCACCCGAGGGCAGCGTCGCGGCGCAGGCGGCAGCGGAATTGCGGCGCGCCATCATGGGCGCTGAATGAATCTCACCGCACGACGCACAGCGCCTCAGAGCCGCTGCGTCCCGAGAATCGCGTCGCGCGCCGCAAGGCGTTCGAGAATCTCGCGTCCGGCGGCGACGACGGCCTCGGGGTTCGGGTGCTGCAATTCCGCCGCGATCGCACACATGATTTCGTAGCCGCTCCGGCCTTCGTCACGCAACAGGATTTCAACCGCGCGCGCACTCGCGGAATTCAAATCGATGAACCCGAAGCGATGCCCGCGATCGCGGAAAGCGACGATAAACGTGGGCGTGCCGGGTTCGTCGTCGGGCGGATCCGACGGCTCGATGCGGTGTACGGGAAACGCATAACGCACGAGCCGGAGCGTCGGATTCACGACTGGCACGCCGCTGATCAGATCGCCGGCGGGATCGAAACCACGCTCGTCGATACGTTGCTCATCGGCGCTGACCTCGGTTTCGAGATACTCGAAATGCGCGAGTTCATACAGGAATGGCGGGTCGTGCGGATCGTCGCGTAACTCATCAAGATAGCGCAGAAACTCGGCTGGCAGTTGCACGAACAACGGGGTCGTCGAAGCGTGCCGGCGAAAGTAATCGCGCACCAGCGACGTCCATGCGGCGGCGCTGAACAGCGATTTAACGCGCGGGAAATTTTCGCCCATGAACGTTTCGGCGTTTTTGATCACCGCATGGGAATAAACGGCGAGGCGTTCACTGGCGAGGTCCGCGGGCGGCGCAACGTGATCGGGATCGCGCAGATATTGGGTAAAAGCGCGCTGTACGGCAAAAAAACGGGGTTCCGACAAACGTGGAGTCCGGTCTAGCCGCCGCCGGCGCGAACCGCCCGCGGGGTCGCGCCGTTGCACTCGTGGCTCTCTTGGATGGCACGGATTCGCCGCACTTCCTCGAGACAACTCGCGAGCGGCGGGATATTTTCGTCGCGTTCGAGCAGCGTCGGAAAGACGCCGTGGATCGCGTACGCGGCGTCGAGCAACGCCCACACAGGCTCGATCACGGGGGTGCCATGGGTATCGATGACAAGTTCCGGTGCGGCGCCTTCGTGGCCGGCAATATGCGCATAGGCGATCCGTCGGCCTGGCAGCTCGCGCAGGAACGCAACGGGGTCGTAGTCGTGGTTGAGGCTGTTCACGTAGACATTGTTGACGTCGAGCAGCATGAGGCAATCGGCCGCCTCGAGCACCGTGAGGATGAAATCGAGTTCGCTGATTTCCTGCCCGGGCGCACAGTAATACGACGCGTTCTCGACGGTAATCTGCCGGCCGAGCAGATCCTGCACCTGGCGAATTCTTGCCGCGAGATACTGCGCGGCTTCTTCCGTGTAGGGCACCGGCAACAGTTCGTAGAGATGGCCGCCGTCCGCGCAATACGTCAGGTGATCGCCGTAATAGCGAATGTTGTAGCGATCGAGGAATCGTCCCAGGCGCTTCACGAAAGCGACATCGATGGGATCAGGTCCACCAAGATTCAGCGACAAACCGTGCGCTGTAAGCGGGCCGCGCGCGGCGATGGTTTCGAGCGTGGTCTCAAGCCGGCCACCCGCGCCGATCCAGTTCTCCGGCGCAAGCTCCATGAAATCGAGTTCAGCCGGATGCTGATCCAAAAGCGGGCCCAGATGGGCCCGCCTCAATCCTAACCCGGCACCGTACACAGGAGCGCTCTGTTGCACTGATGGCGCCGGCGTATTCCGGATCTACTTGTCCTTCAGGTGTGGCATCGAACAAGTGGAACCGGAGAACGTTCCGCAAACGGCGGGATCTTTTTTCCCGGTGGCAACTTTACCGTCGTTGTATTTACCCATCTGATCGCCACCGTAGGTGAAACCGGTTTCGTCATCGATCATGACTTTGTTGCCCTGCATGTCGCGCGCTTCGCCGGCAACCGTGACACCATCACCGAATTCGACCATCTGAAACGGATTCTCAGCACTGACCGGCGCGGCAACTGCGAGCGCAACGGTTGAACCAACGGCGGCCACGAGGGGCTTTAGGTTGTTCTTTTTCATTGAAACTTCCTCCACACAAATATAAAACGTTTTATTCTGTACTGCCGTCGTCGGGCGCGTGGCGGTTGCCGGAAACATCCTTACTTCGGCGGTCGATACACGTTCACCGTAGAGGGCGGCTAGAATGTTATTACCGCCCTATACATAAGTCTAGACAAGTCCCCCGACGTACGGCACCGCATTGCGCGACGACGGTGAACACGGCTCGCGCCGAAAAATTGCGCCATTAATCGTCGCCCGGGGCTGAGCAGAGGATGACTTCACGTTTGTTGCAACGCGGCGTTCGGCCGCAATCGAAAGGCAGGCTTCGCATGAGACTGTTGCGCGAGAACCTTGATCGACGAACCACCGGCATGTTGCTCGCACTCGTTCTCGCAAGCGTTTCGGTGCCGGCAACGAGCGTCGCGGAAACCGGCCAGGCGGCGTTTCGACGCGGCGACTACGTGGCGGCGGCGAGCCGGTTCCAGATGCTGGCCGAACGCGGCGATGCAATCGCACAGAACAATCTCGGCGCCCTGTATCTGAAAGGGCGGGGCGTAACCCAAGACTATGCCGAAGCACGGCGCTGGTTCGAGATGGCGGCGGCGGCGGATCTCGCCGGGGCGATGTTCAATCTGGGCATCGTCTATTTACGCGGCTACGGCGTCGACGACGATATCGAACGCGCCAACGAATGGTTCGAGCGCGGTGCCCGTGGCGGTGATCGCGAGGCGCAGTTCTTTCTCGGCCTGCATTTACACGAAGGTCGTGGCGTCAAGCGCGATGTCGAGATGGCGGCGACGTGGTTCGAGCTCGCCGCCGAGCAGGATCTCGCCGCGGCACAATACAATCTGGCGGTTATGTATCTCAATGGCACCGGGGTGACGAGCGATGAAGAACGCGCGGTTGCTTTGCTCGACCGTGCCGCGGACCAGGGCCATGAGCAAGCCGCGTTGACGCTTGCGCGGATCGATCTTGCGGCTGCTGACGACGCGCCAAGGATCGCGCGGGGCGCGGAGCGATTTCGACATCTCGCCGAGCACGGCAATGTCGAGGCCCAGATAGGACTCGGTCTCATGTATACGTTCGGCCGCGGCGTCGAACAGGATTACGAGGAAGGCCGCTTCTGGCTGAAGCTCGCCTCGAACCAGGGTTCGGGCGCGGCGCAGCTGAATCTCGGCAACATCTATGCCGAAGGGATCGGGGTGGAGCGCGATAATGTCACGGCATACGCCTGGTACACGATCAGCGCCGCCCACGGCGAACAGGTTGCCGCGGGACTGCGCGATACGCTCGCCGAGGACCTCGATGAAGCGGCGCTTGCGCGCGGTCGCGAACTTGCGAGCAAACTTGGCAGTGCGATGCCGGTCCGTGGTAGCGATACCGCCCGCGAGCAGAAACACCCGGGCTGACTGTGGGTCCCATCGGCGCCGCGACACTTTGTTAGGATATCCGTCATGAAACTTGAGTCGACATTGTCCATGTTCGCCGCTCGTGCGAGCGCCCGCGTGCGCCGCCTCCTCCTCATCATCATCGCGTGCATGTGCATGGCGGCGTGCGTATCGGCGCAGACGGAGAAACCGTTACCGGCGGAACCCGAACCGGAAAAGGAAGTCGCCGGGGAACAATGTGAATGGGCCTGTGAGCGTTGGACGAAAACGTGCAACGTCGATCCGCGCGGCGTATACAAATGCCGACGGACTTGCGCAAAGTTTGGCGAAGTTTGTGAGTAGTCTTGCGTCGCCATCCACGGCGGCACCGTGGGATCAGATCGATACCGTCATCCTCGACATGGATGGCACACTGCTCGATTTGTATTTCGATACTCAGGTCTGGTCCGTGTCTCTGCCGCAACGCTTCGCCCAGGCCGCCGGCCTGTCGCTGCCGGCCGCGAGCGCGGAAGTGGCACGACGGCTGGACAGCGCGCGCGGCACGCTGGACTGGTATTGCCTGGACTACTGGAGCGCGCAGCTTGGCATCGACGTCGCCGCAGTGGAATGCGAACTCGGTTACCTCGTGCAACCGCGTCCCGGCGCGATCGCGTTTCTCGAAGAGCTGGCGGCGGCCCCGGTACGGGTGCTGCTCGCGACGAATGCCCACCCGAGCGGCATGCAACGCAAGTTCGAGCGCACGGGAATCAATCGTTACTTCGACGCGGTTGCGAGTTCACACGATTATGGCGACTGCAAGGAAACGCAGCGCTTTTGGCAAACGTTCACCACCGCGTTCGCCATTGAGCCTTCGAGCGCGATGTTGATTGACGATAACCACAACGTTCTCACCGCCGCGCGAGACTTCGGGGTCGCGCATTTGTACGGCGTGAGCCTGCCGGATACGCGTGGCGCGATCAGCGTTAGCGATGAGTTTTGTTGTCTCGATTCATTTACCGATCTCGCACTGCATGAGTACACCGCCGCTTTGACGGGCGACTCGGTCTGAACCGCTTACTCAGGCACGCGCAACGGCGATATCGAACACGCGCGATCCGGCCGCGGCCGCCTTCGCCTCGAATTTCGTTACCGGACGAAATGCCGCACGCGGTGCCCAGCCACCGGGACCGGCAAGATTGAACCAGCCGGCCAGTTCCTCGATCGTCGCGACGACGGATTCCGCGTAGTCCGCGTTATCCGTGGCGATGAATACGCGTCCGTGACGCGGCACACGCGGCATCAGCAGATCGAAGAAGGCGCGTTGTAACAGACGCCGCTTGTGGTGGCGCTTCTTCGGCCACGGATCGGGAAAAAACACAAGGACACGATCGAACAGGGGTTGCGTGATCGGGGCGAGCAGATCACAGATATCGGCGTCGCTGACGCGAACGTTTGTGAGCCCCTGGCTCGCCGCCCGATTCAATAGTCGCCCGAGTCCCGGGCGATACACTTCTACTGCGATGTGATTGTCGTTCGCACGGCGACTCGCGAGCGCGAGGGTGCAGGCGCCGTCACCGGATCCGATCTCCAGCGTCGTTGGCGCCAGGCGGCCAAACGTGGCGGTGAGATCGGCGCGTGTGGCCAGCGACGGCAAGGCGTAGCGCGGCCACAGCGATTCGAGCGCGGTTTTTTGTGCCGGGGTAATACGACTGTCGCGGCGGACAAAACTGCGTATCGCCTTGCCCCGCTTGTCATCGGGAGGGGGATTGCCCATGTTTTCGTGTTTGATCGGAGCGGCACGAGCGCTCGCGCTAAAGTTCGACGATCAGGCCCTCATGTGCGACATGGCAGTCCATCGTGGAACCGCGCTCACGGATGATCTGCAGGCAATCGTGATAGATCGCATTGACCTTCTCGTCATCATAAGTGGGGTCGTGGTGATAAAGGTAGAGCGCCTTGACCTCGGCGTCGATCGCGAAATTCACCGCATCGACGTAACACGAGTGGCCCCAGCCGCGCTTCTTGTCGTAGTCGTGCGGGGTGTATTGCGCGTCGTGAATGAGGATGTCGGTGCCGCGAATCGCATCGAGTTCTGCGTCCCGTTCCTCATTTTCAATGCGCTCCAGCAACTCGTGTTCTTCCTCGTCGAACTCGTCGCGCCGACGCTGGATCGAGGACTTGAGGAAATCGATCTCGTTGTCGGACACATAAACGATATTCTTGCCGTTAACGTTGATGCGATACCCGTAGGTAACGCCGGGATGGTGCACGTTGTGAAACGAGAGCGTGATCGGCCCGTGTGCAATGCCGGTTTTCGACGGGCTCAGGTAGTCGATATCCGCCATCCAGGTTTCCGTTTCAACCGGGAAATACGGCGCCTTCATCTGGTTCGAGAGACGCTTCTCGATATCTTCGGCGCTTTCGCCGGGACCGAAAAACTTGATTTTCCAGCGGGGCGAAAACGCGGGCTGGAAGAACGGCAATCCGCAGATGTGGTCCCAGTGATAATGCGTGAATACGACGAGCATTTCGCTGATGTCGGATTGGGCAACGAGTGCTTCACCCAACGGGATGATACCGGTGCCGCCGTCACACACGAGCAGGTGTTCGCCGGCACGAATCTCGACACACGAGGTATTGCCGCCAACACCGAGGTGGGATTTTTGCGGTGCGGCGTAAGAGCCACGCACGCCCCAGAAGCGGAGATAGTTTGCAGGCGTGCCGGCGTCGCTCATCGTACCGATCGGGCCGTCGAAAGTCGCGGTGATGCGCGTTTTACCACGCGACGCGGGCGTTTGTACGTGGGGGGGACTGTCGAGGTCCGGCGCCCGCCGATGCAGGCGGTCAATTCGGGTCTGATCATCCGCTCCGGTGCCGCTTATTCTAGGAAGAGATGTAGCGCACGATAAGTTCTTCGATGGCTTTTGTCGACATCGGTTTCGCCACGAACTCCACGACCCCGAGTTCTTTCGCCGCGACCCGGTCCTGTGCATAGTCTTTCGAACTGATCACAACCGTCGGCGTGTCTTCGTGCAACGGCAATCGACGCAATTCCTGCAAGAACGTCAATCCGTCCTTCTCCGGCATGATGATGTCGAGGAAGAGCAATGCGGGCTTGTTCGTCTCGAGGTACTCAAACGCATCATTCGCGGAAGCGAACATTTTCACCTCCACATCCAATGGTGCTGTCGCGCGCTCAAAGAAAACGCGGACCGTGGAGCTATCATCTACGATAACGATCGTGGGCTTATTCACTGACATGCCGTTTTGTTCCGTCGGAGCTTCGCGATCCGAATGAGAATCTACCTTAGTATTATACTCTAACTGATTGAGATTAGAGCTATTATAGACGATTTAACTCAGCAATCGTCAGCTTTTCCTCTGATCCCACGACCGGCGGCCTTTGAGCGAGCCATCATAATACCGCGTTACACGCACGCATGCGCGAGCAAGCGCGCGTTAATTGCGGATCCATGGGCGGTTTTCCTCGCGATTGCGCGGCGCCCCGGGGCGCTGCGCAGACCGCCGCTGGTTTGACTCGATCCGGCAAAAGCTTAAAAATGCGTCTCCCTCTGGTGCTATGCAATACGATTGCTGTTGAGTCCCGATGGAGACGTCGAAACGAGGCGGGATCGTCTGCGGTGCGCGCACCCGAACGGCCTCAAGGATGCTTGGCCGGGACCGCCGGCAGGAACGTACGGACGAAAACGAATGCTTCGCGGGTGTAGTTCAATGGTAGAACATCAGCTTCCCAAGCTGAATACGTGGGTTCGATTCCCATCACCCGCTCCACGTCCGGCCCGCTCATAGCCGCTACCAGAAATGCCCGGACCCATTGCCGCATTACGCGACCCGGACCTCGAAAACGAGGTTGCGGCGTTGTACAGCACCGCGCTCGCCTACCATAACTTCGAGCATGCGCTCGATACGCTCGACGCCGCTGACGATATCGTGCAGAAGTGCATTGATGAGGGCATACGGGTGGACGCACAGGTTGTGTATTACGCGCTGCTGTTCCATGACGCCGGCTTTGTCGACGACCATGGCGCGCTCGGTTTCGCGACGAAAGAAGCGTATTCGGCCGATCTCGCCGCCGCGCGTCTCGCCCGGCGCGATATCGCCCGCAACACGATCGACAAGGTCGTCGCGGCAATCCTGAGTACGCACAAGGATGCGAATTTCATCACTGCCGAGCAGAAAGCGGTGCGCGCCGCCGATCTGTCGGGACTGGCCGCGGATTACGAACGCTTCGCTAGGAATTCCGCCAACCTGAAGGCTGAGTACGAAATGCTCAACGGCAAACAACTCGATTGGCCGCAATGGGTGGATAACGTGAGCGCAACGATCCGCTTTTATCTGTCGCAGGAAATCCGCCTGACGACGTATTTCTCCGATGGCGAAGGTCGCTCACGATTTCACAACGCGGTGCGGTCCAACCTCGACCGGCTCATTGCCGACGCGCGCACCTAAATAGCGGCTGTCGGCGACAGGACGGACGCGACGCTATCCTGCGCCCTCGCCTATCTTCAGCACGATGTTGTCGCTGTGGGTTGGATTCAGCTTCGCGCGCATCGCCTGGGTGCTCGCAAGATCAACGAACGGACCGACGTGGACGCGGTACCAGACATCCTGGCCGTTGATCACGACCCGGTGAATTTTCGCCGCGATGCCGCGCAGTGCGAGTGCGGCTTTTGCGCTGTCGGCGTCCGCGTACTCTTTGAATGAACCAACCTGAATGACGTAAGTGCCCTTGTCCGGGACGGTGGGAGTTTCCGGTTTCACCGCGGGCTTGACGACCTTCCAGTCGGGTACGCGCACTTCGATTTCCGGCAGGATATGGTGGAACGTAAACTCGCGCTCCGGCTTTTCCATTTCCGCTTCCAGCCTGGCGCCGGTATAGCGCGAGCGATCGTCGGTCTCCGTGACAGGCTCCGCGCCGGGATTCGCGTCACCCAGCGGTCCGAGGCGCAGAACGAACGCGCCGACCGCAATCATGAGGCCGACGCCAAGCCCGCTGATAAACGAAACCCAGCTGCCGACCGGCCGCGGTCGGGCTTTTTTCTTCGCCGCGGAATGCTTGTAGTCGCGCGCCATTTACATCGCTTCCGGCGCCGAGACGCCGAGGAGTTCAAGGCCATTGGCGAGCACCTGTCTGACCGCCACGGCGAGCGCGAGGCGCGCGTTGCGCAGTTCGGCGTCGTCGGCCAACAGGCGGGTGCCGTTGTAATAACCATGGAAGTCCGCCGCGAGTTCGCGCAGGTAATTCGTAATTTGATGTGGTTCGCGCTGCTGCACCGCATGCGCCAGAACTTCCGGGTAGCGCAGCAACTGCACCGCGAGCTGTTTCTCTCCTGACTCATCGAGACGCGCTGTAGCCTTGATGCCGGCTTCGAGTTCGAACGACAAGCCCTTGTCGTCGAGTTGCGCGAGTACGCTGCAGATCCGTGCATGGGCGTATTGCACGTAATACACCGGGTTTTCGTTGCTTTGAGACTTGGCGAGATCGAGATCGAAATCGAGATGCTGATCGGAACGGCGCGTGATGTAAAAGAATCGGGCAGCATCGCGGCCAACCTCCGCGACGAGTTCGGCCAGCGTGACGAATTGCCCGGAGCGGGTGGACATCGCCACTTTTTCACCGTCGCGATACAGGGCAGCGAATTGCACGAGCAGGATCTCAAGACGCTCGGGGTCGAGACCGAGTGCTTCGATCGACGCTTTGACGCGCGCGATATAGCCGTGATGATCCGCGCCCCAGATATTGATCATGCGATCGTAGCCGCGCGCATACTTGTCCTGATGATAGGCAACGTCGGAGGCAAAATACGTCGGGGTGCCGTTATCGCGTACGACCACCCGATCTTTCTCGTCCCCGAACGCCGTGCTCGTAAACCACTTCGCGCCACCGCGATCGTCGACATGTCCGTGTTCGGCCAGGCTTGCCACCGCGCGTGCGATGCGGCCATCGTCCGCGAGCGCGCTTTCCGGGAACCAGTGATCGAAGGTCACCCCGAAGGCGGCGAGATCAGTTTCAATCCCGGCGAGAATTTCGTCGCGCGCGAACCGATGCACCTCGCCGTAGCGATCCGCGCCGAGCGCCGCCTTGCAATCGGCGATCAGCTCATCGAGTGCGACTTCGGGGTCGTTATGCGGTTCGCGAGCCGGCAGCGTGCAGGTGTATGCCGAGGCAGCCGTGTCGCGAAGTTTTGCGGCCATCGCCACGATGTAGTCGCCCTGGTAGGCGTTCGCCGGCAAGGTCACCCCACTATCGTCCGCTTCGAGGTAGCGCAGCAAGAGGCTGGCCGCAAGAATGTCCATTTGCCGGCCGGCGTCGTTGACATAGTATTCGCGTTCAACGATATAACCGCACGCAGCCATGATGTTCGCGAGTACTGCACCGTAGGCGGCGCCACGGCCGTGGCCGACGTGCAGTGGGCCGGTGGGATTCGCCGAGACGAATTCGATCTGCACACGCTGCCCGGCGCCGATATCCGTGCGACCGTAATCAGCCCCGGCTGCATGGACATCCGCGATAACGCGCATGAACGCACCGGTTGCAATGCGAAGATTGATGAATCCGGGCCCGGCCGGTTCGGCGCCCGTGAGCAGATCGCTGGTCTCCAGTTCCGCGACGATCGCGGCGGCCAGATCACGCGGCGCCATTTTCATTGGCTTAGCCAGCACGAGGGCGACGTTCGTACTGAAATCCCCGTGCTCGGGATTGCGTGGCACTTCGAGCTGAATCTCGGGCACCGCGACCGCTGTGTTGTCGGACCGCGCGAGGATCGTTGCGACGGCGTGCTCGAGGGTGGTGGAGAGCGCTTGCTTCAATGGGGCAACCTGTTCCCGATGGCTGTTTAAGAGCGTGTTTGATCACCCGCAGCGCGCAGCATGTTGCGGCGCTGTGAGACGAATCGGACGCCGGAGATTACGACGCCGGGCGTCCGGGGGAGCGCATTCTAGCGTGTCTGTCGCGCGCGCGCATGGCGCGACGGCGACAAGCCTGCGCGCTCACCGGACGACCGTCAGGCCGAGGCTCTCCCAGGCCTGCATACCGCCCCGGTACCATTTAATCTTGTGCGCCGGATAGCCGAAGTTCAGCAGTGTGCGAATGTTCGTCGGCGACTGGCCGCACCAGTTTCCGTTGCAAAACAGTACGAGTGTGCTGGCGTTGCTGAAGTTCCAGAATCCCTCCTGGGCGATCGCGCCGAAGCGTTGTTCGAAAATTTCGGCGATGTCGAAGGGATCGGCACCGGCACTCGGACTCAGGCGGGTCCACGGAATATTGACCGCGCCCGGGATCGTGCCGTTGGCCACCCAGTCAGGCGTCCGCGAGTCGATCACGAGCACGCCGTTGCTCGGGTCGCCCGCGCGCGCCAGGTAATCGAGCAGTTCGAGTTCACCGATGGTTTCAACTCCGGGTGCGATCCGGATTGGCTGAATGCAAAATGGCGGGCAATCGCGGGCCGTCTTCGCATACGCGGGATTCACCGTACTGGCGGGATCCTGACGGCGCGTGATCACGACCTTCTCGCCATGATGCAGCACCTCCACCCGCGCGAGGTCGGGTGTGATACCAACCCGGGGTGTTGCCGTCCCGTCCGCGGCCGCGATTCCGACGACGGTCATCGCCGCCAGCAATGTAATCAAACGCGTCACTGACATCACCAGGCTCCCGTGTGACATAACCCGCAGCGCTGAACCCCCCGCGGTGCTCCCGCGCGCAACGCCGTTCGTTGCCGTCGCCTTACAGCGTATCCTGCGGATCGATATCGATCGACCAGCGCACCGAGCGCGCAGCCGGCGTTGTTTCGCTGGCCTCGATCAGCGCTTTCACGCTCGCGGCGAGGCGTTTGCGCGACGACGCGGTCAACATGAGTTGCGCCCGGTAGCGGCCGGCCTTCTTTTCCATTGCGGCCGGTATCGGGCCCAGTATATCGAGCCCGGGGCACTCAGGCAGCGCGGCTTGCGCGCGCAACTGCCGCAGAAAATTCAGCGGTGCCTGCGCCCCTGGCGCCTCGGCACGGATCAGCGCCATGGGTACGAACGGCGGCAGATCAGCGGCGCGACGTTCGGCGAGTGCACGCTCGGCGAAGCGATCGTAACCATCGCTGAGCAGAATCTGCAGGAGTTCGTGGTGCGGATGGTGCGTCTGAATCAACACCTCGCCAGGGATAGCGGCACGGCCCGCGCGGCCGGCGACCTGCACAATCGTTTGCGCCAGGCGTTCTTCGGCACGGAAGTCCGTACTGAACAACTGGCTGTCGGCGTCGACGATGCCAACGAGTGTCACGTTCGCGAAATCGTGCCCCTTGGACAGCATCTGGGTGCCGATCAGGATATCGATGACGCCGGCGCGCACGGCTTCGAACGTCTCTTCCATGACGCCGCGTCGGCGCATCGAATCGCGATCGACACGTGCGATCCGGCGGCCGGGAAACAGCGTATTGAGCGATTCCTCGATCTGTTCGGTGCCAAGGCCGAGCGGTACGTGCTCGGGCGCCGCACAACACGCGGCGAGTTGCGTGAGTCGCTTCTGGCCGCCGCAATGATGGCAAATGAGCAGCCCGCGCGCCTTGTGCCAGACGTAATTCGCATCACAACGGGCACAGGCGGCAATGGCGCCACATTCGTGGCATAACACCACCGGGGCGAAGCCGCGACGATTCAGAAACAACAGGGATTGCTCACCGCGCTCGAGGCGTTGCCCGATGGCGCGACACAGCGCGTCGGACAAGCCTCCGCGGAGCTTCAGCCCGCGCACATCGATGCAGCGAATTGTCGGCGGCGTTGCGGCACCGGCCCGTTGCGGCAGAGACAAGCGGGTATATTTCCCCCGCGCTGCGTTCAGTCCGGATTCGAGCGAAGGCGTCGCCGATCCGAGGACGATAGGTACGCCGAGTTGTTGCGCACGGATGATCGCGACATCACGCGCGTGGTAGCGAAAACCGTCGTGCTGTTTCAGCGATGCATCATGCTCTTCATCGACGACGACGAGCCCCACGTTCGGTAGCGGCGCCCACACCGCTGAACGCGTTCCCATGAGCACGCCGACTTCACCGCGGTGGCAGCGCAACCAGACGTCCGCACGCCGGGTATCGCTCATCGCGGAATGTAACACCGCGACGGTGCGCCCGAAGCGCCGGGTTAAGCGGCTCACCATCTGTTGCGTGAGCGAGATCTCCGGCACGAGCAGCAGTGCCTGGGCGCCGCGCGCCAGCGTTTCGGCTATCGCTGCGAGGTAGACCTCGGTCTTGCCGCTGCCGGTAACGCCGTGTAACAACAACACCTGAAACGAACCCGCGGCGCCGTTCACGGCGTCGACGGCAGCGCGCTGGGCGGCGTTCAGCGCCGGTGCATGATCGCGTATCGACTCCGTTGCCGCAGCGCTCACCGCCGCGCGGCTGATGTGGCCCTTGTGCTCGAGCTCACGCAAGGCACGACGCCAATCGAAATCCAGCATGGCGAAATCCTCCGCCGTGCAGGCGCGTTCAGCGATCAGCTGCAACACGGATGCCTGACGCGGCGCGCGACGCTGCAACGCCGCCAGCGCCTCGGCACCACCGGGCGCCAGCGACCACTGAAACATTGCGCGCGGCGCGGCTGCGATTCCGCGGCGGACCGGACCGGGCAGTGCGGCCGCAATGACATCGCCGAGCGGGTGCTGGTAATACGTCGCCGCCCACCCCGCAAGGCGCAGCTGGGCGGGGGTCAGCGGCGGCACCGACGCGATGACCTCGATAATGGCTTTGAGGCGTGGGGTGTCTTGCATAGGCGCGACCGGCGCCGCCAGCACGACCCCGATGCGTTCACCACGGCCGAACGGTACCCGCACGAGGCTACCGGTGACGGGCATTCCCGAGGCCGGCGGCAGGTAATGAAATGATTGGCGTAATGGCGCGAAAACCGCGACCTCGACCGCGCTCCGCGGAACTGACATCAGCTGCTTACCGCTTGCCTGCCCGCCGGATCGTCACTCGCCAACAACTTTTCGAGCGTAGCAGCCGTTGCGCGCCGGAATGGTTTGCCGTCGAGCGAGCTGAGCGGTGGGTGGGCGAGAAACACGTGCGGCAATACCACGATGTCGAAGTCGACGTCGCCCTCGCTGAGCTCAAAGCTCGGAAACGTCGCGTACTGCCTGCCGTGGGTATTCAGCCGGGTCTCGCCGAGGCCGTAAGCCATACCGAGGTCGTGAAAATGGCGGATCACCGCTTCAACCTCATCGGTATACAAATGCAATGTAACCGGCGAGTACTCGCACGCGGTGCCATACAGGACCGGTCCGACGAGACGCGGCTCGAATGCGGCGAGCGCGTGCAAGGCCGCTAGCGCGGCTTCCCGCAAGCTAATAATCCGCGCGCGGTGGGCATCGCCACCAAACAGGTTCTGATATTCGATCAGGGCTTCCTGAACGGCCATATTCTCCGGCAATTTGCGCGCGTGCATGTAGCCAAGGCTTTCCGCCGCCTTGCGCTTCGCCTCGGCGAACGTCTCGGCAGTGCCTTCAACGAGCATGCGTGCCGCGACATGGGCAATTTCCGCCTGGCTTGCCTTGCCGACGTGGCGACGATTTTCACGCATGAATCAATTGCCTCTGCGAGACCGCTACGACGAACGCCGCCGCGTGGGGAATTCAGAATAAGTGTTCCGGCACGGGCTGGCTGCGGGGACCGCCGCCGAGCGGCGAGTCGAGCCGCTTGCTCGGCTTCGGCACATTGTCGGCGCGGAATGATTCGAACACCGCGTTCGGATCGTCGGCCCCTGCCAGCAGGCCGGTGGACGGATCGATCTTTACCGTGACGAGACCCGGCGGCCGCTCCATGACCGTCTCCGGCTCGCCGTCGAGCGCGACGCGCATGTAATCGATCCACATCGGTAATGCCGCGCTGGCGCCGGTTTCCCGTCGTCCCAGCGGTTTCGAATCATCGAACCCCACCCACACCGTAGTAACAACGTTGCCATTGAAACCGGAGAACCAGGCGTCTTTCTGGTCATTCGTCGTCCCGGTTTTACCGGCGAGGTCGCTGCGTTTCAGACTCATCGCGCGGCGGCCGGTGCCAAGCTTGATCACGTCGCGCATCATCGAATTCATGATCCACGCGTTGTTTGCATCGAGTACCCGGCTGGCCGGCCGCGGCCGGTCGCTCTCGGCCTGTTCGATCATCGCCGCGATATCAAGCGGCTCGCCGTCATCTTCGAATTGTGTCGCGTCACAGTCCGGGCATACCGTAGGCGGGTCGGCCTGCATCACAAGTTCACCGTCGGCGGTTTCAATGCGCTCGATGAAATACGGCTCAACCCGATAGCCGCCATTCGCGAGCACCGCATAGGCGCTGACGAGTTCTATCGGTGTCAGTTCGCCGCTGCCGAGCGACATCGACAGGTTTTTCGGCAGCCGCTTGCGATCGAAACCGAAGCGTTCGACGTGATCGAGCGCGTTGTTCACGCCGATTGCCTGCAACAGGCGAATCGAGACGAGATTGCGCGATTGCGCGAGCGCCGTGCGCAGCGGTGTCGGCCCGTAGTACTTGCCACTGTAGTTCTCCGGGCGCCAGGCACTCTCGAGGCCCGGCGCGTCGAACACGATCGGCGCATCGTTGACGCGCGTCACCGAGGTGTAACCCTGCTCCAGCGCCGCGGAGTAAATGAACGGCTTGAAATTCGAGCCCGGCTGCCGCATCGCCTGCGTTACCCGATTGAATTTACTTTTCGTGAAATCGAAACCGCCGACGAGCGCCTGGATCGCACCATCGGTTGCGCGCAGTGACACGAGCGCACCTTCAACATCCGGTATCTGCGCGAGACGCCAGGAGCCGATCTTCGCGGCCGCGGTGTCCGCCGGCTTGCTGTCATCGGCCGGCGTTTGTGGCGCGCGCCACTGGATACGCACGATATCGCCGGGGGTCACGACATCACTAGCTTTGTTCGGACTCGCGCCGCGGCCATCGTGCGACAGATACTTGCGCGCCCAGGAAAGACCGTCCCACGGAATCGTCAGCGGGCCGTCGGCGACAGTGAACACCTGCGCCTCGCGTTCGCCGACGGCGACAACGAGCGCGGGTCGCAACGGGCCAATATCGATATAACCGCCGAGCAGATCCGAATAGGCATCCGGTTCGAGCGCGGAGATATCGACGTGCTGCTCCGGTCCGCGATAACCGTGGCGTCGGTCGTAGTCGAGCAGGGTGTTGACGAGCGCGGTCTGCGCCGCCTGTTGCCGCTTCGACGACACCGTCGTAATCACGCGGTAACCCGCGGTATAAGCGTCATCGTTGTATTTGTCGCGCAGGAACGCCCGCACCATCTCGGCGAGGTAGGGCGCATCGACTTCCGTGCGCAGGCCGTGAACGGTGGCGGCGACCGGTTCGGCAAGCGCTTCGTTGTAGCTTGCCTCGTCGATGAAACCGAGCTTCAGCATGCGCGACAGTACGTAGCTGCGGCGACCTTCGGCAGCCGCCGGGTTCGTGACCGGGTTGGTGTTCGATGGTGCTTTGGGGAGGCCGGCAATCATCGCGATCTGCCCGACCGTCAGTTGGTCGAGTGTCGCACCATAATAAACCTGCGCCGCGGCCCCGACGCCGTACGCGCGATGGCCGAGAAAGATCTTGTTCAGATACAGTTCGAGGATCTCGTCTTTCGACAGTTCCTGCTCGATCTTCACCGCGAGCACGATCTCTTTCAGCTTGCGCTCGTAGGTTTTTTCCGGCGAGAGGAAAAAGTTACGCGCCACCTGCATCGTGATCGTCGATCCACCCTGCTTTTTTTCGCGTGTCTGCACGAGCCCGATCGCCGCGCGGGTGATGGCCATCCAGTCGACACCGGGATGTTCGTAGAAGCGATCGTCCTCGGAGGCGATGAACGCCTGCTTCATCAAATCGGGTACCTGGTCGATAGCGACAGGATGGCGCCGTTTTTCACCAAACTCCGCGATCAGCCGTCCGTCGTTCGTGAACACACGCAACGGGGTTTGCAGGTGGACTTCGCGCAGCGCATCGGCGGACGGAAGTTGTGGCAGAACCTTCCACAACACCGCGCCGACCGTGACGATTCCGACAACAAACGCGGATAGCAGCAAATAGAATGAAAAGCGCAACATATTGTGTCTTGGCGTGCGGCGGATGCTATATCGTCTGCTTTTTTACTTTAAGAGCCCTGGCTAAGCTTCGGAATCTATTACCTTTATCAACAAAAATACCGTTTGTTTTTTGAAATCGGATTGTCTATAGTTAGCTTTAGAATTTAAGGTTAAAGAACACTTTTTCGTCGTAACCTACTAATTTATAAGGGAATAGTTGTGGCTTTCATCGGACGCAAACAAGCTCCCATGTTGGGTGTAGACATCAGCTCAACGTCGGTCAAATTGCTTGAACTTTCACGCAGCGGCGGGCGCTACCGGGTGGAAAGCTATGCCGTGGAACCGCTACCGCCCAATTCCGTGGTCGAGAAGAATATCACGGATGCTGAGCTCGTCGGCGAGGCGATCGGTCGCGCCGTAAAGAAATCCGGCACCCGCACACGCACCGCGGCGTGCGCCGTTGCCGGGTCGGCCGTGATCACGAAAATCATCTCGATGCCGGCGAATCTGTCCGAAGACGAGATGGAAGGACAGATCCAGATCGAGGCGGACCAGTACATCCCGTATCCGCTGGAAGAAATCAGCCTCGATTTCGAAGTGCTGGAACAATCCGAAACCGACCCCGGCCGGGTTGACGTCCTGCTCGCGGCTTCGCGCAGCGACAACGTGGACATTCGCGTCGCCGCGCTGGAAGTCGGCGGGCTGCAGGCGAAAGTTGTCGACGTCGAAGCGTTCGCGCTGGAAAACGCGGTGTCATTAATCCTCGATCGTATCAACTCGCCCCATGTCGTCGCCGTAATGGACGTTGGCGCGACGACCTCAACGCTGAGCGTGCTCGAGAACGGCTCCATCGTTTACACCCGCGAACAGCTGTTCGGCGGGCGCCAGCTAACCGATGAAATCCAGCGGCGTTACGGTCTGTCGTACGAGGAAGCCGGGCTTGCCAAACGCCAGGGCGGGCTGCCCGATAACTACGAACCCGAAGTCCTGCAGCCATTCAGGGAATCAATGGCGCAGGAAGTGAATCGCGCCTTGCAGTTCTTCTTCTCATCCAGCCAGGTCGGCGCCGTCGATCACGTGATCGTCGCCGGCGGTTGCGCGTCCATTCAGGGGATTGACGAACTGATTCGCGAAAAAATCGACACCCCGGTAACGGTCGCGAACCCGTTCGAGAATATGTCGGTCGCGTCGCGCGTGCGCGCTGATGCCCTTGCCAACGACGCACCGGCGATGATGATTGCCTGCGGTTTATCGCTGAGGAGTTTCGACTAATGGCACAAATCAACCTATTGCCATGGCGCGCGGAACTGCGCGAGCAGCGCAAGAAGGAATACCTGACGATAGTCGGTATTTGTGCGTTTATCGCCTTGATGATCTGGGCCGCCATTCACTGGCACTTCAATGAACGCATCGATTACCAGAACAGCCGCAACGAATTCCTGCAGGCTGAAATCAAGAAACTCGATAAAAAGATCAAGGAAATTCAGGAACTCGAAAACGAGAAGGAACGCCTTCTCGCGCGCATGAAAGCGATCGAGACCTTGCAAACGAGCCGCCCGATCATCGTGCATATCTTCGACGAACTCGTGGATTCGTTACCTGAAGGCGTCTACCTGAAAGAAATTGTGCAAAAGGGCAAGGATTTCACCATCAAGGGTGTCGCCCAATCGAACGCGCGCGTGTCGAACTACATGCGTAACGTCGAAAAGTCGGACTGGTTGAAGAACCCGACCCTGGACGTTA
Source organism: Gammaproteobacteria bacterium (assembly GCA_965216305.1). Taxonomy (GTDB): domain Bacteria; phylum Pseudomonadota; class Gammaproteobacteria; genus UBA11873. The sequence continues at coordinate 5,237,511 of OZ244144.1, forward strand.
TCGAAACGTCCACAGAAGACGGTCGCCGGATTGCGAATTTCACGCTGAGATTTCAGCAATCGTCGCCGCGATCATCCGGGGATGAAGACGGAGAGGACGCATAATGACACTGGCAGAGCTCAATAACCTCAGTTTCGACAACATCGGCTCGTGGCCGGTCGTGGTCAAAGTCGTGTTTATCCTGATCGTCTGTTCCGGCATCCTCGGGCTCGCGTACTGGAAGGATATCAACCCGCTGCGCGAGGATCTCGCCAAGGTTCAGGCAGAGGAAAAAGAACTCAAAGTGACGTTCGAGGGCCGGCAGAAAAAGGCGGCCAACCTGGATGCGCTGAAACAGCAACTCGAGGACATCAAGGAAACGTTCGGCGACTTGCTGAAACGCCTGCCGAACAAAACTGAAGTCGCGGCGCTACTCGTCGATATCTCCCAACAGGGGCTCGGCTCAGGGCTCGAGTTCGAGTTGTTCAAACCCGGCCGGGAGCGTCCTGCGGATTTCTACGTTGAACTGCCGATCAATATTACGGTGGTGGGCGATTACCACGAATTTGGCACTTTCATCAGCGGGGTTTCCGATCTGCCGCGAATCGTCACGAACCACGATGTACGCATCAGACCGCAGGGCGATGGACGCCTCGTTATGCAGACGGTAGCGAAAACCTATCGCTATATGGACGAAGAAGAGGAAGCCGGCCAATGAAGTTTGCGAGTAACCGTGTACTCGGCGTTGCGGCGTGCGCTTGCCTCAGCCTGACCCTGTCGGGCTGTGTCAATCGCGACATGTCCGATCTTGAGAATTACGCCTCCGACGTGCTTTCAAGGCCCGGTGGCCGCATTGAACCGCTGCCGCCAATCAAGCCGTACGAGCGCTATTTATATGCATCGGGCGAGCAGGGCCTGCGTGATCCCTTCCGTTCGTTCTTCCGCTCCGAACCGGAAGTCGAACAGAGCGATCCCGGCGACGATCCGGAACAACGCCGGATTGCCACGGAGATCCTCACCCACAACCGCGAAGAACTCGAGCAGGTGGAGCTCGATTCACTGCGCATGGTCGGGATCCTCGAGAACAACAATGAACTATGGGGCATCGTGCGCGACCCCACGGGCACCGTGCACCGCGTGCAGGTCGGTAATTACCTCGGCGCGAACTACGGGAAGATATTGAACATTCAGGAGGATCGGATAGACCTCCGGGAAATCGTCAAAGACTCACAGGGATTGTGGGAAGAGCGTCAGGCCACCTTGGCATTATCTGAGGACTAACCCAAAGAAGGGGTGATCGAAAATGATGACTGCAATGTTATCTGCAAACCGAAACGTCAAATCAACCATGCGGGCGCGGGTTAAGCGCGCCTTGTCCGTCGTCAGCGCGGCGGCCATGCTTGTGGCGACGTCAGCTTGGGCCGTGACGCTCGATAATATCAACTACACCTCGTTGCCGGGTGATCGCGTTCAGTTACGACTCGAACTGTCCGAGCCGGTCGCAGCCGAACCATTGAGTTTCACCATCGACAATCCGGCCCGGGTAGCGCTCGATTTCCCCGGCACATCGTTGAATGTGGCGCAGAAGTCCCAGAGCATCGGTATTGGTAACGCGGAAAGCGTGACCGCCGTTGAAGCTGATGGACGCACGCGCGTGGTGGTCAATCTCGTCAATCTCGTGCCCTACGACATCCGCAGCGACGGCAATATCGTGACAGTGACGCTGGACGGCGGCGCGGCGGATATCGCCTCTGAGGTTTCATCGCAGATTTCAAGCGAGGTTGCGACCTTGCCGGGTGCGGCGACTAACGCACAAATTAACGATATCGATTTCCGCCGCGGAACCGGCGGCGAGGCGCAGGTAATTATCGCGCTGTCCAACCCCGATGTCGGGATTAATATTCGTGAACAGGGCAAGAACATCATCGTCGACTTCGTCGATACAACGCTGCCGGAAGAACTTGATCGGCGCCTCGATGTAATCGACTTTGCCACGCCAGCGAAGGAAATCGATACGTTCGCGCACGGCAACGGCACGCGCATGGTGATCACGCCGTCCGGACTGTACGAGCACCTTGCCTATCAGTCGGACAACGTCTTCACACTCGAGCTGAAACCGCTCACCCCGGCGGAAGAAGAAGAACTGAAGAAGGACAAATTCGGTTATACCGGCGAGCGGCTGTCGCTGAACTTCCAGAATATTGAAGTGCGCGCGGTATTGCAGCTGATCGCCGATTTCACGGAATTCAACCTCGTCGCGAGCGACACGGTTGGCGGCAATGTCACGCTGCGATTGAAGAATGTGCCCTGGGATCAGGCCATGGACATCATTCTCAAGAGCAAAGGTCTTGGCATGCGACAGGTTGGCAATGTCGTCATGGTGGCCCCGCAGGAAGAGATCGCGGCGCGGGAAAAACTCGAACTCGAAGCACAGCAACAGATCCAGGAACTCGCGCCCTTGCGCACGGAGTTCGTGCAGGTTAACTACGCGAAAGCGGCAGACATCGCCAGCCTGATCAAGGCCGACGAAAACAACCTGCTGTCCGAGCGCGGTAACGTGACGGTCGATGAGCGCACGAACACCTTGCTGATCCAGGACACCGCCGAACAGCTCTCCGATATCCGCGGTGTCGTGCAGGCACTCGATATCCCGGTTCGTCAGGTCCTGATCGAATCCAGGATTGTGATCGCGAACGAGGACTTCAGTAAGGATCTCGGTGTGCGCTTCGGTTACAGCCATTTCAATGATGGCAAGAATGCGGCTTTAACAAACGCGAACGGCACGAAATCCGACTTCATCAGCGCCGTCGGTGGTGGTATTGCCGGTGACACGGACTACAACGGCACCACGGCGTTCCATACCGACGGTCTCGAGAACTACATCGTCGATCTTGGCGTTGCCGGGCCGGCGGCTGCCTTCAAGTGGTCGATCGGACGCATCGGCAGCTACCTGCTGCAGCTCGAACTGTCGGCGCTGCAAGCGGAAGGGCGCGGCGAAGTGGTCTCAAGTCCGCGAGTGATCACCGCGAACCAGAAAGAAGCCATCATCGAGGCAGGTACGGAAATTCCCTACCAGGAAGCATCCTCGAGCGGCGCTACGGCGATTTCGTTCAAAAAAGCGGTGTTGAGCCTGCGGGTTACACCGCGGATCACGCCTGATGATCGCATCATCATGGATCTCTCCGTGAACAAGGACTCCGTCGGCCAGGTGTTCGCCGGTGTCCCGAGCATCGACACGAACGAAGTGTCGACCCAGGTCCTCGTGGCGAACGGCGACACGGTGGTGCTCGGCGGGATTTTCGAGTCGGAACAACGCGACGACGTCACGAGCGTGCCGTTCTTCGGCGATCTGCCGTACCTCGGCCGCCTGTTCAAGAACACGTCCGTCGACAGCACGAAACAGGAATTGCTCGTGTTCGTCACGCCGAAGATCCTGAAGGACTCCTTATCGCTGAGTTCGCGCTGAACCGGTTAAGCGACAACAGCGTAAAAGCGGGGCCGGCAAGCCCCGCTTTTTTTTGCGCCGGGCGGGGCTTCCTGCAACAATTCGCCGCGCATGGGCGCAAGACGAAAACCTGTCGACATCACGGCGCCGCCGTTCGCGGCCGCTGATCATGGGCGAATGGCCCGCAGGCAACTACCGTGGGCGGCGGCATGAACCGGGCATCGCGCATCTTTCTCGTTGGCCCGATGGGTGCCGGCAAGACGACGATCGGCCGTCGCCTGGCAAAGTCCTTACGGCGTAAATTTATCGATAGCGACCAGGAGATCGAGCGCCGCACCGGCGCTTCGATAGCACTGATCTTCGATGTCGAGGGTGAAGCCGGCTTTCGTGAGCGTGAGAAGCGTATTATTGACGAACTTTCGGGGCTCGATGACGTCGTACTCGCAACCGGCGGTGGCGCCGTTCTTGCCGAGGAAAATCGTACGGCCTTGTCGGAACGCGGATTTGTCGTCTACCTGCACGCCGATATCGATCAGCTCGTGGACCGTACGCGCAGGGATGCAAACCGTCCGCTGCTCAATACCGAGGATCCGGCGGCACGACTGCGCGGACTGATGGAACAACGCGATCCCCTGTATCGTGAGGTTGCCGATCTCATTATCGATACCGGGACGCTCAATATGCAAAATGTGTTGAAACAGATCAAAGCAGCAACGGCGTGATCGAATTAAAGGTAGATCTTGCTACCCGGACGTACCCGATTACGATCGGGGCCGGTGTGATCCAGGATGAAGAGCTGTTGCGACGGGCGACGACTTCATCGCAGGTGCTCATCGTTACGAATGAAACCGTCGCCCCGCTTTATCTCGAACCGGTGGAACGGGCGTATTCGGGACGCAAACTGGCGCGCGTGATTCTGCCTGACGGCGAGCAGCACAAAACGCTCGCGAGCTTTGAGCAAATTATCTCCGCGCTGCTCGAGAACAGCTTCGACCGCGGCTGCTCGCTCGTGGCCCTCGGCGGGGGCGTGGTCGGCGATATCACCGGTTTCGCGGCCGCGAGCTACCAGCGCGGCGTGATGTGCGTGCAAATTCCAACGACGCTGCTCGCGCAGGTAGATTCGTCCGTCGGTGGCAAAACCGCAGTCAATCACCCGCTCGGCAAGAACATGATCGGCGCGTTTCATCAACCCGCCCACGTTATCGCGGATACGAGCTCACTTGCGACGCTCGATTCGCGCGAGCTGAAAGCCGGGGTAGCCGAAGTGATCAAGTACGGCCTGCTCGGTGACGCAGCGTTCTTCGACTGGCTGGAAGACAATCTCGAACAATTGCTGGCACTCAATCAGGACGCGGTGACCTACGCGGTGCGTCGTTCGTGCGAGAACAAGGCCGCGATCGTCGCCCGCGACGAAACGGAATCCGGCGTCCGGGCGCTGCTGAATCTCGGCCATACGTTCGGCCATGGCATCGAGAACGTTTACGGCTACGGCAACTGGCTGCATGGCGAAGCGGTTGCCTGCGGCATGTGCATGGCCGCCGATCTGTCGGTGGGCATGGGGGTTCTCGGTGCCGATGACTACCAGCGCATTACCGCCCTGATTCGTCGCGCGGGACTTCCCGTCACGCCGCCGCCAGGAATTGACGGCGATGCGCTGCACCAGGCAATGCGCGTGGACAAAAAGAATCGGGATGGTCTTATCCGTCTCGTGCTGCTGCGCGGAATCGGTGAGGCGTATCTGACGGAAGATTACCCCGCTGCCGAATTTCACCGCGTCGTACATGCTACGGGCAGCGGCTGAAGGCAAACGGCTGCGTTATCGCTGCGACAGACAAATGACTGAACCAGCAATGCCAGCGCCGTATGCGGTCACGACAGAGCAGTCGCGCGGGCGCGTGCACGCCGAGGCGCCACCGGCATTTCGCTCCCAGTTTCAGCGCGACCGCGACCGCATTATCCACTGCTCCGCGTTTCGCCGGCTCGAATACAAGACCCAGGTATTCGTAAATCATGAAGGTGATATGTTTCGTACGCGTCTGACGCACTCACTGGAAGTTGCGCAGATCGCACGCAGCGTCGCGCGGGCCCTGAATCTGAATGAGGATTTGACCGAAGCGATTGCGCTCGCACACGATCTCGGCCACACCCCGTTCGGCCACGCCGGTCAGGACGCCTTGAACGCCCGCATGCAGGCATTCGGGGGTTTCGAACACAACTTCCAATCCCTGCGCGTGGTCGAGCACCTCGAGGAGCGTTATCCCGACTTTCAAGGCCTGAACCTGCTGTTCGAGTCACGCGAAGGAATCCTGAAACATTGCAGCGTGGAGCGCGCGCGCAGGCTCGGACCACTGGGTGCTCGTTTCCTCGATCGCACCCAGCCGACCCTCGAGGCGCAGGTCACTAATGTCGCCGACGAAATAGCCTACAATCACCACGATATCGACGATGGCGTGCGCGCGAACCTGTTGAGCGTAGAACAAATGTCCGGGTTTCCCCTGTTCTGCGACCTGCACGCCGCGGCCCTGCTACGCTGGAAGAACAGCGATACGAAGCGGATTCTCTACAGTGTGATTCGAGAGATGCTGAACTATTTCGTGGTCGATCTGATCGAGGCGACGAAGCATCGCCTCGCGGAACTCGCGCCGCGAAACCTCGACGACATTCGCGGATTGAAGAAGCCGCTTGTCGATTTCACCCCTGCGGTGCGCGAACAGCACATTGAACTGAAACGGCTGCTGCGCCACGGTCTCTACGAACATGAGCGCGTACAGCGCAACGCCAGCGACGCCCGCATCGTCGTTGCACGGTTGTTTGACGCGCTGTTCGACGACCCGGACCTGCTGCCGCCGGAGCATCGACCGGCAGACGACGATGCCGACGACGGCCTGCGCGCGCAACACGTTGCAGACTATATTGCCGGAATGACGGATCGTTTCGCGATCGGCGAACACCATCGTCTGTTCGGCCATCGCCAATTCGCGTCCGCCTACCCCGCCCCGTTGCCATGAGCAGCGGTCTGGACCCTTTCGTCGACGGGCACGGCAATGCGTCGTATTTCACGACCCCAACGCTGAAACAACGCATTGATCTCGTTCGTCACCTGATCGAATTCGGCCGCCAGATCATCGTGCTGACCGGGCCGCCGGCGTCTGGCAAGTCGACGTTGCTCGGCCAGATAATCGCGAATGAAGACCGTCCGTGGCGCGTGATCCGGATGACCGCGGGCCCGAAGCTTAACGGCGACGCCCTGATCGACCGACTACTCGAGGATCTCGACCTCGATCCCGGCGCATCGGCAACCCTGAGTACGATCCGCGATGCGATCGCCGGCGCCAGCGCCGACGGCCACACTACGATACTCGCGATCGACGACGCCGATGCGCTGCCGGCCGATACCGCGGCTTGTCTGGCCGCACTGGCGCACGTTTCCAACCCGGACGCGGAGTTGAAAATCCTGCTCACGGCGGATTCCGGCGACGCTGCGATCATCAACCAGTTGCAGATCGAAACCGAGCAACATGCGCTGTTGCACGTAGTGGAAGTGCCGCGCCTGTCCGATGAACAAACGCGCGAAATGCTGCAACACCGCTGGCGGGCGGCTTATGGCGACGAGCCATTTCCGTTCAGTGATATTGAGATGGCGCAGATTTACCAGCAGGCCGCGGGTCTGCCGGGCAAAGCAATTGTCCTCGCGCGCCAGGTCCAGATCATGAGTGGCGGCCCGGCAAGCACGGAGCGCGATCCGGCCCGACGGCTGTTGGTCGCGGGTCTGATTGCAATAGCCGTCCTGGTCGTGATCGCGCTGATCAACGGCACTATGGTGCGCGAGCCGGAACCTGCCCTCGTGGAACTCGATTTGCCGGGCGAAATCATTGCGGATGCGCCGCCGCTGGAGGCACCGCTCGAACCGTTGATTTCGGCCCCGGAGACAGTCACCGCGCCACCTGCCCCGGCACCGACACCGACACCGGCGGTAATCGCCGAGCCGCCGCGGAAACAGGAACCCTTGCCGCCGTCGCCGGCAGCTTCAGCACCGACACCGGCGCCGGCGCCGAAAACCACTGCGGAACCCGCTAAACCGGCGCAGATGATGCCGCCAGCGCAGTCAGTCGCCGCCGCGCCGCCACCGACGCCACCCGCGGCCAAACCAGCACCGCGGGCGCGCCCGGAAGTCGAGCCGGTAGCGCCGCCGCCGGCGAAAGTCGCCAAGCCGCCCGCGGCCTCGAAGCCCCCGTACTCACTGACATGGCTGAAATCGCAACCCGAATCCAGCTATGTCCTGCAATTATTCGGGGTACGCGACCGTACGGCAGCAGAGAACTTCGTGCGCGAACGGAAACTCACGGGTGAAAGCGCCGTGCTCACCACCCGGCATGCCGGCGGGCCATGGTACGTGGTATTATGGGGTCACTATCCCGACAGGTCGGCCGCGCAGGCCGCGATCGGTGATTTACCAGTGAAATTAGCTGGCACCAGCCCATGGGCGCGACCGATTAAGAGTCTCGAATAAGCCCGCGGTGCGGACCGAGTACCGGATAATATTTTCATAATATCAGGACCCTGGCTCCTCTTTGCTGGTGCATGCCGCGACTGCCCACCGTGGCTGCAGCGGGTGTCCCGTGATGACACCCGCTACCGCCTGTGGCTATAATCTCCGGCCTTTTTTCGCCTGATTTCAACGAGTTCGACGAGCTTCAGGGAGGCACCGAACGTATGTCAACGCTGCGACCACAATTCCCGCAACCTGGCCGGCCGGCTGGCGGGTTATACGACGCCGACTACGAGCACGATTCGTGCGGCGTGGGATTCGTGGTCGATATGAAAGGGCGGAAATCACACGCGATCGTCGAGCACGCGATGACCGTGCTGAAAAACTTGCTGCACCGCGGCGCGTGCGGCTGCGAAGAAAATACCGGCGACGGTGCCGGGATCCTCATCCAGATGCCGGACAAGTTCCTGCGCGGCGCCTGCGCCGACGCCGGTATCAACCTGCCGCCGGCGGATGAGTACGGCGCGGGGCTCGTGTTCCTGCCGACAGATGCGACGGCGGCACAACAGTGTCGCGACATGTTCGAGAAAATCATCCATGAGGAAGGCCTGACCTTGTGTGGCTGGCGTCAGGTACCGACGGATAATTCCCCGATTGGCCCAACCGCGCTCGCGGCGCAACCGGCAATCGAACAAATCTTCATCGGCCGCGGCGACATCAGCGGCGACGCCGAAGCGTTCGAGCGCAAGCTGTATGTCGTGCGCAAACGCGCCGAACACGAAATCTGGAGCTCGGGCACTGCCGGCAGCGATCAGTTCTACATCCCGAGTCTGTCGCACGCGACACTCATCTATAAAGGCATGCTCATCGGCTCCCAGGTTGACGTCATGTTCCCGGACATCGTCGACCCCGCGTTCGAAAGCGCGCTCGCGCTCGTACACCAGCGCTTTTCGACGAATACCTTCCCGTCGTGGCCGCTTGCGCAGCCGTTCCGCTATATCGCCCACAATGGCGAAATCAACACGCTGCGCGGCAATGCAAACTGGATGCGCGCTCGTGAAGCCCTGTGCGAGTCAAACCTGTTTGGCGACGATCTGCAGAAGCTGTTTCCCATCGTACTCGATGGCAATTCCGATTCTGCCGGCTTCGATCAGGTACTTGAATTCCTGCACATGGCCGGGCGCCCGCTGCCGCTAGCCGTCCTCATGATGATCCCGGAGGCCTGGAGCGCGCACGAATCCATGAGCGCCGACCGTCGCGCGTTCTACGAATACTACAGCTGCCTGATGGAACCGTGGGACGGCCCGGCCTCGATTGCGTTTACCGATGGCCGCGTGATCGGCGCCGTCCTCGATCGCAACGGACTGCGCCCGTCACGCTACTACGTGACGAAGGACGATCTCGTCGTAATGGCTTCGGAAGTTGGCGTGCTCGACATCCCGCCGGAGAACATCGAGATCAAGGAACGCCTGCACCCGGGCCGCATTTTCCTCGTCGACACCGTGCAGGGCAGAATCATCGACGATCAGGAACTGAAACAGCAGTACATCGACGAACACCCGTTCGCTGACTGGCTCGAGCAAAGCTACACCGCCATCGACGACCTGCCGGAACCGCCACAGGTAGCACCGATCGATCACGATACCTTGCTCGTCCGTCAGCAGGCGTTTGGTTACACACACGAGGATCTGCGCATTATCCTGCAGCCGATGGCGGAATCCGGCGCGGAGCCGATCGGCTCCATGGGCACGGATGCCGCACTGGCGGTGCTGTCCGACCGTCCGCGGCTGCTTTACGATTATTTCAAACAGCTGTTCGCGCAGGTCACGAACCCGCCGCTCGACGGCATCCGCGAAGAGCTCGTGACGCAGGTTTCCACACCGATAGGTCCTGAAAGCAATCTGCTCGAAGCGACGGCGGGGAGCTGCCGTCAGATCAAGATCGAATCACCGGTTCTCGATAATCGCGATCTGGCGCGGATCCGGCATATCGACGTGCATGAATTCCGCGCGGTGACCGTGGACTCGGTTTACCCGGTGCGCGATGGCGTAAACGGACTTGAAGCGGCGATCGAAACCATGTGCAGCGCGACAGACGCTGCGATCGACGCCGGCGCGTCGTTCATCATCGTGTCCGATCGCGGCGTTGACGCTGAACATGCGCAGGTTCCTGCGGCGCTCGCCACGGCGGGCCTGCATCATCACCTCGTGCGCAACGGCAAGCGTACGCGCGTTGCGCTCGTGATCGAATCCGGCGAGCCACGCGAAGTGCATCATTTCGCCGTGCTGCTCGGCTATGGCGCGGATGCTATCAACCCTTACGTGGCGCTCGAAACGCTCGACGACCTGTTGCGCCAGAACATCCTCAAGAACGTCAACGGCCGTCACCAGGGCGAAGCGGCGCATGCCGCCGCGGTGCGTAACTACATCAAGGCCGTTAACAAGGGTCTGGTCAAAGTGATGTCGAAGATGGGTATTTCGACGGTACAGTCGTATCGCGGCGCCCAGATCTTCGAGGCGGTCGGACTCAACAGCGCGCTCATAGACAAATACTTCACGAAAACGGCTGCCCGCATTGAAGGCATCGGCATCGACGTCGTCGAACAGGAAGTCAGCCGGCGGCATCATGACGCCTACCCGGACCGTCCGGTCGGCAAACCCGACCTCGACTGGGGCGGTGAATACCAGTGGCGGCGCGACGGCGAATACCACCTGTTCAATCCGGAAACCGTCTTCAAGCTGCAACACGCAACGCGGGCCGGACGGTACGATATTTTCCGCGAGTACACCTCGCTCGTTGACGATCAGAGTGAACATCGCGCCACGCTGCGCGGCTTGCTGAAGTTCAGGTCGGATCGGCCGCCGGTGCCCATCGACGAAGTGGAATCCGTTGAGTCAATCATGACGCGCTTCCATACCGGGGCGATGTCTTACGGCTCGATCAGTGCCGAAGCGCATGAAACACTCGCGATCGCGCTGAACCGGATCGGCGGACGCTCGAATACCGGCGAAGGGGGCGAAGATCCCGACCGCTTTACGCCTGATGCGAACGGCGACCTGCGCCGCAGCGCGATCAAACAGGTGGCGTCGGGTCGTTTCGGGGTAACGAGCGAATATCTCGTAAACGCGGACGACCTGCAGATTAAAATGGCGCAGGGCGCGAAGCCCGGGGAAGGTGGCCAGCTGCCGGGGCACAAGGTGTACCCGGAAATCGCGAAGACGCGCCACTCCACCCCGGGGGTCGGCCTCATCTCGCCACCGCCGCACCACGACATTTACTCCATCGAGGATCTCGCGCAACTGATCCACGATCTGAAAAACTCGAACCCGGTGGCGCGCATCCACGTCAAGCTCGTCGCCGAGATTGGCGTCGGCACCGTCGCCGCCGGGGTCGCGAAAGCGCACTCCGATGTCGTGCTCATTTCAGGCTACGACGGCGGTACCGGCGCATCACCGGTGACCTCCCTGAAGCACGCCGGTGTTCCGTGGGAGCTCGGCCTCGCCGAAACTCAGCAGGTTCTCGTTGAAAACAAGCTCCGCGACCGCATCGTCGTGCAGGTGGACGGCCAGATGAAGACCGGCCGCGACGTGATCATCGCCGCGCTGCTCGGCGCCGAGGAATTCGGCTTTTCGACCGCCCCGCTCGTCGTGATGGGTTGCATCATGATGCGGGTATGTCATCTCAATACCTGTCCGGTCGGCGTTGCGACGCAGGATCCGCGGCTGCGCGAAAAGTTCGCCGGCAAACCGGAATTTGTCGAGACGTTCTTCCAGTACATCGCCGAAGAAATCCGCGAATACATGGCCGAGCTCGGCTTTCGCACGATCCAGGAAATGGTCGGCCGGGTGGAGCAGCTCGATGTCGACACGGCCGTCGATCACTGGAAAGCGCGTGGTCTCGATTTTTCGAACATTCTCGCGAAACCGGATGTCGGGCCCGAAGTGGCGATTCACCGGATCCGCGAACAGGACCATGGTCTCGACCAGTCGCTCGACCGGACGACGATCGTCGGCTTGTGCAAGGACGCGCTCGAAAACGGCGGTCCCGTGGATGCGATCCTGCCGATAAAGAATACGAACCGCACGGTTGGCACGATCCTCGGTTACGAGATTACGAAACGCTACGGCGGCAAGGGCCTGCCGGACGACACGATCAAGTTGCACTTCAACGGGTCCGCCGGCCAGAGTTTTGGCGCGTTCGTACCGCGCGGGGTCACAATGACGATCGAGGGCGATGCGAACGACTACGTCGGCAAGGGCCTTTCCGGCGCGAAGATTATCGTCTATCCGCCACGTCACGCCACGTTCGTGCCGGAGCAGAATATTCTCATCGGCAACGTTGCGCTGTACGGCGCAACGGCCGGCGAAGCATATTTCCGGGGTATCGCCGGTGAACGTTTCTGCGTGCGCAACAGCGGTGCGAAAACGGTGGTCGAAGGTATCGGCGATCACGGTTGCGAATACATGACCGGCGGTTGCGCTGTCATCATCGGCCCCACCGGGCGCAACTTCGCCGCCGGCATGTCTGGTGGCATGGCGTTCGTACACGATCCGAGTAAAGCGTTCCCGGGACGTTGCAACCTGGAGATGGTCGATCTCGAATCGATGGGCACGGCTGACGAGGAACTCGTAGCCGAGTTGATCCACAACCATGTGCGCTACACCCAGAGCACCGTGGGCCAGGAGATTCTCGACAACTGGCATCGGGAAATGAAGAACTTCGTCAAAGTTATGCCGAAAGATTACAAGAAGGTCTTGCTCGCGATCGAAAACGCGCGACGTACGGGAATTCCGGAAGACCAGGCGATCATGGAGGCCTCGAATGGCTAAGGTAACCGGCTTCCTCGAGCACGATCGCGAGAAACAACCGTACCGTCCTGTCGACGCACGCCTCAAGGACTGGCGTCAGGTTATGGACGCCTGGCCCGTCGATACGCTGCAACAGCAGGCCTCGCGCTGTATGGACTGTGGCATTCCGTTTTGCCACCAGGGTTGCCCGCTCGGTAACCTGATCCCGGACTGGAACGATCTCGTGTACCGCGATCGCTGGCGCGACGCGATCGATCGCCTGCATGCGACGAACAATTTCCCGGAGTTCACCGGCACTCTGTGCCCGGCGCCGTGCGAAGGCTCGTGCGTACTCGGGATCAACAACGACCCGGTCACGATCAAGGCGGTTGAACTCGCGATCATCGACCACGCGTTCGAACAGGGCTGGGTTGCACCCTTGCCACCGTCCGCCGAAACCGGCAAGCGTGTGGCCGTCGTCGGCTCAGGCCCGGCCGGACTCGGCGCCGCCCAGCAGTTGCGACGTGCCGGACACGCGGTCACTGTATTCGAACGCGCCGACCGCATCGGCGGTCTGCTGCGCTACGGCATTCCCGAATTCAAGATGGAAAAACGGGTACTCGATCGCCGTCTCGAGCAAATGCTCGCCGAGGGCGTCGAGTTCCGCGTCAACGCGAATGTCGGCGTCGACATAGACATCGCGGATGTGCGCAAGGAGTACGACGCCGTGTTGCTCACGGGTGGTGCCACCGAACCGCGCGATCTCGACATCCCGGGACGTGATCTCGACGGCGTGCATTTCGCCATGGATTTCCTCACCCCGCAGAACCAAATCTGTGAGGGCGACAAGGTACCGCAGGACCAGCTCATCAGCGCCGCCGGCAAGCACGTCGTCATCATCGGTGGCGGCGATACGGGCGCCGACTGTCTCGGCACCTCACATCGCCAGCAAGCAGCGTCCGTACATCAGCTCGAAATCATGCCGCGACCACCACAGGTCCGTGCGAGCAACAATCCGTGGCCGCTATGGCCGCAGATTTTCCGCACGGCCTCGGCGCACGAGGAGGGCGGCGAGCGCTTGTATTCCGTTTCGAGCAAGCGATTCGTCGACGACGGCAGCGGGCGGGTAAAAGCGCTGGAACTCGCTGAAGTCGAGATGACCGTGGAAGACGGCCGCGCACGACTGAACGAAGTACGCGGATCGTTGCGTGTACTGCCGTGCGATCTGGCCCTGCTCGCAATGGGATTCACGGGCCCCGAACGGGCCGGACCGATTGAAGCGCTCGGGCTTAAGCTCACCGATCGCGGGAATGTGTGGCGCGACAAGAACTGGATGACATCGGAACGCGGCGTGTTTACCGCCGGTGACATGCAACGCGGTCAGTCGCTGATCGTGTGGGCTATCGCCGAAGGGCGCTCGGCTGCACAGACCATCGACACGTTCCTGATGGGTGACTCCGACCTGCCGGCGCCATTGGACTGAGGCGCGCAGCGCCGACCGTCCAGCACCGTTTCCGTGCCCGAACCCACAAGTCGCTTCCTGCGCGCCCTGCATCGACTGCCGGTTGATGCCACACCCGTGTGGATCATGCGGCAGGCCGGGCGCTATTTGCCGGAATATCGCGCCAGCCGCGAACGCGCCGGCGATTTCCTCACCCTGTGCAAAACGCCGGAACTCGCCTGCGAAGTCACGCTGCAACCGCTCGCGCGGTTTCCGCTCGACGCTGCGATCGTGTTTTCCGACATCCTCACGATTCCGGACGCGATGGGCCTCGGCCTGTCGCTCGAAGAAGGACTGGGTCCGCGATTCGCACGACCGGTGCGCACGGCCGCAGCGATCCATGCGCTCGGTGTCCCGGATCCTGCAACAGAGCTGCGTTATGTCGGCGATGCGATTCGGCTGATCAAACGGGAGATCGATGTCCCGCTGATCGGGTTCTGCGGCAGTCCCTGGACGCTCGCAACCTACATGATCGAAGGCGGCAGCGGTCACGATTTCAGGATCGTGAAGAAAATGCTCTACGAAGCGCCGGCACTGCTGCACCACCTGCTCGATGTCGTGACGCGCGCGAGTACGGCGTATCTGCAAGCCCAGATCGAAGCCGGTGTCGATGCCGTCATGATCTTCGATACCTGGGGCGGCGTGCTGTCGACACCGGCGTTCGAGTCTTTCTCCCGCACACCGATGGCACAGATAGTCGCGGGCCTCGGGAATGCGGTTCCGAGCATCGTATTCACGAAAGGCGGCGGTTTGTGGCTGGAGTCGAGCGCCGCGCTCGGTTGCCAGGCACTCGGACTGGACTGGACGGTTGATATCGACGCCGCACGGCGTCGCGTTGGCGATCGGGTTGCCCTGCAGGGCAATATGGACCCGGCGTGCCTGCGTGCCGGCCCCGAGGCGGTCGCCGCGGAAGCGCGCGCTATTCTCGACGCGTATGGTCCGCACCCTGGCCACGTGTTTAATCTCGGCCACGGGATTACCCCGGATATCGATCCGGATAACGTCGCCGCACTTGTCGAGACCGTCCACTCGCACAGCGCCACCGTGCATCGCGCTCGCTAGACACGCCTTGCGATGAGCCGCCCGTCGGAGTTGTTGTCGCTGGTGGCGAAAGGATTCTGCATGGGTGCTGCCGATGTCGTTCCCGGGGTATCGGGCGGCACCATGGCGTTCATCCTCGGCATCTACACGCGGCTGATCGATGCCATCAAATCTTTCGATTCGGTGTGGCTAAACGCGCTGCTGCGATTCGATGTCGCGCGCGCCCTGAGCCGGCCGCACCTGTCATTCCTGATCCCGCTCGGGCTCGGCATCATTACCGCTATCGCGTTTTTTACGCGGATCGTGCCGATTCCGGTGCTGCTGCGAACGCATCCGGAACTCGTCTACGGACTGTTTTTCGGGCTGGTCGTCGGCTCCGTAGTCGTATTGCTCCGGGATCTCGGCTGGCGCTCGCCGGCCGAACTGATCTGGCTGCTCGTGGGGATGATGGTCGGCGGCGCAATCGTCACCGCTGTGCCAACGACGACTCCGGATGCCTGGTGGTTCATCACGTTCAGCGGCGCGGTCGCGATATGCGCCATGGTCCTGCCCGGCATTTCCGGCTCGTTTATTCTGTTGATCATGGGCAAGTACGCCTATGTACTCGACGGTATCGGCCACCTCGACATCACTGTCATCGCGCCGTTCGCGCTTGGGGCCATGCTCGGACTCGTGGCTTTCACCCGTGCGCTGTCGTGGCTGCTGCACCGTTTCGAGCGCGAGATGCTGCTTGTTATCTGCGGCTTTCTCGTTGCTTCGCTGTGGGTGATCTGGCCGTTTCAGCACCGCGTGTACGTAATCGTTCGCGATAAACAACGTCTGCTCGAATCCACCCCGCTTATGCCCTCCCTCGACGGCATCGCCTTGCAAGCCGCCGCGCTCGCCGCCATCGGCTTCGCCGTGGTGGTGTGCGCAAGCGCGATGGCAAAACGTCGCCTGCAACCGAGCCCGTAGTCACGACCACTGGCGAGCCCGACGCGGGTTCGCTAGGCTTTTCACACAAGCCGCGCTACGCTGCGAGACGACGCGGACCGCTTGCGGTCACCGCTACGGCCGCGAGCGTGACGACTCGAGCAAGCAATGCCGATATCTGAACTCGTCCTCGTGATCATGGGTCTGTTGACCGTCGCGATGCTGGCCGCCAGCATCGGGCGTAATCTGCCGGTTCCCTATACGGTGTTTCTCGTTGTCATCGGCATGGTGCTGGCGGCGCTCGCGAACCGGATCCCGCTACTCGAACCGCTGCAAAACTTCCGGCTCACGCCCGATCTCGTGTTCTTTATTTTCCTTCCCGCATTGATTTTCGAATCGGCCTTGACGCTTGATGCGCGCCAGTTGTTACGGGACATCGCGCCGATCCTCGTCCTCGCGGTACCCGCGCTCGTGGTCTCGACGGCATTGATCGGTGTCGGGGTGTGGGCATACATGGATCTCGATCTCACGCTCGCGTTGCTGTTTGGCGCACTGATCGCCGCAACCGATCCGGTTGCCGTCGTTGCCTTGTTCAAGGAACTCGGCGCGCCTGCGCGGCTGACAACGCTCGTCGAGGGTGAGTCGCTGTTCAATGATGCGACGGCGATCGTGGTGTTTCATATCCTGCTTGGCATCGCGCTCGCGGGCACGTTCACCGCAAGTGATATCGGCCATGCGGCGGTCGAATTTATCCGCGTGTTTTTTGGCGGCGTGCTCGTCGGGGCGGTTGCCGGCTTCGGGATTGGAGAGTTGATGCGGCGGATTCGAGGCAGCGAACTCGCGATTCTCATCATGTCGTTCGTCATGGCGTATTCGAGCTTCGTGGTCGCGGAGCACTTGCTGCACGTTTCCGGGGTGATGGCAGCCGTGTCAGCCGCCGTTGCGATGGGGCTGTTCGCGATCACGCGGATACCGCGTTCCGCGCTGCGGTCGATCCACGAAACCTGGGAAGTGATTGCGCTGGTATGTAATTCCCTGCTGTTCCTCATGATCGGGCTTTCCGTGAACCTGGGCCCTCTCATCGACAACCTCGACGGCATCATCGTTGCCGCGCTGCTCGTTCTGGTCGCGCGTGCCGCTGCCGTCTATGCGCTGGTCCCGGCGACGACGCGCCTGTTTTCACTCCCGCACGTGAACATGGGCGAACGCCATATCATGTGGTGGGGTGGGCTCAAGGGCGGGCTTGCCATTGCCATCGTACTGTCGATTCCGGAAACGCTGGAGGGCCGTCAGATCCTGGTAGAACTCACGCTCGGGGTGGTGCTGCTGACGTTATTGATCAATGCCCCGTCGATAAGACCACTGATCACCTGGCTCGGGCTCGACCGCATGTCAGAACAGGAGAACGCTGAGTTGCGCCGCGGCCTCCTCGAGGCACAACAACAAGCGCACGCAGTGATCGAACGGCTTGCCACCACAACCGGGCTCCCGCCAGCACGGGTCGATTCGGTCCGGTCACAGATAGACGGCGTATTCGAGCATGACGTGCCCGCGGTCGATCCCTCACGACACCTGCGACACGCTTATCTGGAAGCACTGCGCATGGAGACGGAGGAACTCGAATCGCTGTACACACTCGGCGTGATCCAGGAATACACGTATCTCGATCTCCGCAACCGGATCCGTCGCGACCGGATTGCGCGGTCGGATATTCAGGGGACTTACTCACTGCGTGACGCGGCAGACGGTTACAGCGGCTTCGCGCGTCTCGAACAATTTGCCTTGCATTGGCTGCGTGAACGAAACGCGTTCGCCGGTGTACTCGCACGGCTGCAACGCGTGCGTCTGAGCCAGGTAATTCAGCGCAATATCGCAGCCATCCTGTGCGCGGAAGCGGTAATCGCGAATTTACCCGAACGCGTGGGCCTGACCCCGCACGACACCGCCGCGGTGATTGCGCTGTACCGCGAGCGGCTTGGGCGCAAGCGCGCTCGGCTGCAACACCTGCGCGAAGATTTTCCCGAGTTCTACGCCGACCTCGAAAGCCGGCTCACCCGCGCCGCGGCGCTTACCCGGGCTCGCCAGTACGCCGTCGGCAGCCATCATTCCGGCGATATCGGTGCCAAGGCATTCGGCCGCATCGACCGCCGGCTTGCGAGCGCACTGGCCTCACTGCCCGCGAAGTCCGGTGACGGATCCGGTCCGACCGCGGTGGCGCTGATCGCACGGGTACCGCTGTTCAGGGGGCTGCCGGATCGCGTGCTGGAGAAACTGGCCGCGCAGGCCCGGACAGTCACGTTCCTGCCTGGTGATGTCGTCATCGGCGAAGGCGAAAAAGGCAACGCGCTGTATATCCTGATGCACGGCTCGGTGGAGGTTGTGCACGGCGTCGATGATGCCGCAACCCGCGTGGCCTTACTCGGGCAGGGGGACATTTTTGGCGAGCGCGCACTGCTGCATGACGAAATCCGCAGCGCGAACGTAATTGCCGTCAGCGCCCTGACCTTGCTCAGACTGACCCGCGCCAGCGTTCGAGCCCTGGCCGATGAGCATGGCGAGATCGCTGCGCGCCTGCAACGCGCCGATCAGGCGCGTCGCTAGACCCGCTGTGGCGCGCGCCAGGCACCGACCAGCAGCAAGCCGAGACCCGCAACGGGAATCGCCCAACCGGGGAGTGTGACGGCGGGAGTCGCTCCGGTGCGGATAACGGCTTCGGCCGTGATCACGTCCGGCTTGAACTGATCGGACCGCACGACAACCCGGCCACGGTCGTCGATGATTGCCGAGATCCCCGTATTCGTCGCGCGCAGCAGGTAACGTCCCGCTTCGAGTGCGCGCATCCGGGCGATTTGGAGGTGCTGATGGGGTGCGATGGAGTCGCCGAACCAGGCGTCGTTACTCACATTCACCAGCAAGCCGGCGGCGGGCAGGGCGCGCGCGATTTCCCCGGCGTACGCATCCTCGTAGCAAATCGATACGCCGAGGGTGTGTCCGTCAACGATGATCGGTGGCTGCACCGGGTCGCCGGAGGAGAAATTCGACATCGGGATGTGCAGGAAATCCAGCAGCGGTCTCAGCCAACGGTCGAAAGGCAGGTACTCGCCGAACGGCACGAGATGGCGCTTGTCGTAGTAGGCCCGCGCGGCGCCGAGTTGTACGACGCTGTTGAAATAACGTGCACTGTCAGCGGGATCGGCTCGCGGGATGCCGGCGAGCAGCGTGCTACCACCCTCGCGGGCCAGACGCTCCAGTCGCTCCAGCGTCGCCGGTACTTCCGCGACAAAAGCCGGTATCGCCGTTTCCGGCCACACGACGAGCGGCTTGCCCCAGTGTGGCTGGCTCAGCGTCGTGTACAACTCGATGCTCGGCTCGCGGTAGTCGCGGCGCCACTTGACGGCCTGGGGTATGGCGCCCTGCACGAGAGCTACCGGGAGCGCGTCACCCGTATCGCGGGTCCACGCGATCCGGTCGAATATCATGCCACCAGCGGCGACCATCACAACCGCGCCGAGCGCCGCGAGACGCGCACGCGGCGTACCCGTAACAAGCACCACGCAAATGCCGGCAAGCATCGCCGTAATGAGGCTTACGCCGTGAACGCCAAACACGGGCGCATACGCGGCGAGCGGGGAATCCGTTTGCGCATAGGCAACGAACAACCACGGGAATCCCGTCATCACCCAGCCTCGCAGCCATTCCGTCACGACCCAGGCCGCGGGCGCGCCAAGCAGCAGGCGTACGGCAGGCGCACCGCGTGCGCAGCGGTACCACAACCACGCCGCGAGCGCGGGATAACAACTCATGAAGATGACGAAGCCAGCCGTTACCGCGATTGAAAACGAATACAGGGGCAGGCCGAACTGGTGCACGCTGATCTGGATCCACCAGATCCCGTGCGCGAACATGCCAAGGCCGAAACAATATCCCGCCACAACGCCGAGTCGCACGGAACTCGTCGCCCACAGGTAGAACAACAACGCGAGGCACAGTACCGACAGCGGAAAATAGCCGTAGGGGGCAAACGCGAACGGCAGCACGGCGCCGCCGCCCAGCGCTGCCAGCGCAACGCCGAAATTTCTGCCCACCGGATCAGCGATACGCGGTCATGCGCCGCCGCTACCCGTGGGCGTGCGCAATTCGACGGCGCTCGTGCGCACCACGCGGAGCACATGAATTCGACGCGGATCGCAGCGCAGCACCTTGAATTCGAAACCGTCGAATGAAATCGATTCCGCGCGTTCCGGCACGTGTCCGAACGCATCCGTGACGAGCCCGCCGATCGTGTCGTAGGTGTCGTCGGGGAAACTGCAGCCGAAGAATTCGTTGAACTCCTCGATCGGCGTGTGGGCTTTTACCGTGTAGCGATTACCGCGATGCTGACGGATATATTCCTCGTCACCAAGGTCGTGCTCGTCGTCGATCTCACCCACGATCTGCTCGATGACATCTTCGATACTGACCAGTCCGTCGATGCTTCCGTATTCATCGAGCACGATTGCCAGGTGATTGCGGCTCGTGCGGAACTCACGCAACAGTATATTCAGGCGTTTGCTCTCCGGCACAAATACCGCGGGACGGATCATGTCCTTGATGTTGAACTCGCGTTCAGCGTCGACGGCAACCGCCAGCAAATCTTTCGCCAGCAAAATGCCGATAACTTTTTCGTGCTTGTCATCGAGCACGGGAAAACGCGAATGGCCTGACTCCACGACCTCGGCGAAAATATCTTCCGCCACCGCATCCTCGTCGACAAAAACCATCTGCGAGCGCGGGATCATGATATCGCCTACTTTCATCTCCGAGACCAGCAACGCACCTTCCATCATAGCGACGGTGCTCATGTCCATCAGATGATGGCTTTCTGCTTCGTGGAGGTAATCCAGAACGTCCTGGCGATCGGACGGCCCGGGCGCCAGGCGTCGCAGTAGCTGGTGTAGCCAGTTCAGGATCGGTAGCCGGTTCGCGCGGCTTCGGGGACCATCGTTCATGCGTAGGGATCAGGATAGCCTAGTTCGGCAAGGATTGTCCGTTCGCGCGATTCCATTACCGCGGCATCACTGTCGCACTCGTGGTCGTAACCGAGCAGATGCAGAACCCCGTGGACCGCGAGATGCGCCCAATGCGCCTCGCGCGCGACCGGGTCATCGCTGCACTCGGCATTCGCTACCGGGGCGCAAATCACGATGTCGCCAAGCAGGCGTGGCTCGAAGTCGGGTTCATCGAGTGGGAACGCGAGGACGTTTGTTGCCTTGTCACGTCCACGCCATTGCGAGTTCAACTGCCTGCCTTCTTCCTGGCCGACTACCCGCACCGTCAGTTCGCCGCTCGCGCACTCATGCCCGAGCGCATGATGCGCCCAGCGTTCGAGTGCGCTTGCGTCAGGCAGCTTCGCCTCGTCAGTCGCGATCTGGACAGTGATCGTCATCAGCTCGGGCGATCGCGCGGTTTACGCCCGATCGCCGCCGTCCTGTTCCTTTTCTTGTTCCCGCTCATGGCGCTCATAAGCATCGAGGATGCGACCAACGAGGCTATGCCGGACAACATCGCGGGTGTCGAAAAACGTAAAGCTGATGCCGGGGATCGGCTTCACGATTTCAACCGCATGACGTAACCCGGACGGCTTGCCGCGGGGCAGATCAACCTGCGTCACATCACCCGTAACAACGGCTTTGGAACCAAAACCGATCCGGGTGAGGAACATCTTCATCTGCTCGACCGTCGTGTTCTGCGCCTCGTCGAGAATGATGAACGATTCGTTCAGGGTACGCCCGCGCATGAACGCGAGTGGCGCAACTTCGATCACGTTGCGATCGATGAGCTTCGCGACGCGTTCGAAACCGAGCATCTCATAGAGTGCGTCGTAAAGCGGCCGCAGGTAGGGATCGACCTTTTGTGCCATATCACCGGGAAGAAATCCGAGCCGCTCGCCCGCTTCCACCGCGGGACGCACGAGACACAGGCGTCGCACCTGTTCGCTCTCGAGTGCCGCCACTGCGCAGGCTACCGCGAGAT
Organism: Gammaproteobacteria bacterium; assembly: GCA_965216305.1. GTDB lineage: Bacteria > Pseudomonadota > Gammaproteobacteria > UBA11873. The sequence goes on from OZ244144.1 coordinate 5,259,677, forward strand.
AGGTTTTGCCCGTACCCGCCGGGCCAACCCCGAAGTTGATGTCATGCTTGTTGATATGCGTAATGTAGGCTCGCTGGTTTGCCCCGCGAGCCTTGATGATCGCTCGCTTCGTGCGCACCGTGACATCCGCAACCGGCGCGGTGTCGGCCACATTATCAAGTTCCGATTCCTGCAACTGCAGATGAACGTCGGTTGTGCCGATCGACTTGGACCCGGTCAGATCGTAGAGGATTCTGACGATGCGCCCGGCCAGCGCGACGGCCTCGGGACGGCCGTTGATCGAGAACTCGTTGCCGCGTTGGTTGATGTCGACACCGAGACGTCGTTCGAGCAGCCGGATATGTTCATCAAACTGGCCGCAAAGGTTTGCGAGCCGATCGTTCTCGAACGGATCGAGCACAACGATAGCGTCATTCGTGCTTACCACCTAAGCGAGTTCCACGGTTTCGCATAACTCGCCACGCAGCGAGTTCGGCAGCACCTCACTGATTACGACGTCGACGAAATCGCCGATCAAATCCGCCGCGCCGGGGAAATTCACGACGCGATTGTTCTCGGTTCTGCCGGAGAGCTCCGCCGCGTTCTTCTTCGCATGTCCGGTAACGAGTACGCGTTGGGTCGTGCCGCGCATCGCCGCGCTTTTTGCCGCCGCGGACTCCAGGATGCGCCGCTGCAGTATTGCGAGCCGATGCTTCTTCTCGACCAGCGTTACATCGTCCGGCAGCGCCGCGGCCGGGGTGCCGGGGCGCGCGCTATAGATAAAACTGAACGAATGATCGAAGTCGACCTGCTCGATGAGATCCATCGTCGCCGCGAAGTCCTCGTCGGTCTCGCCGGGGAAGCCGACAATAAAATCCGATGAGATCGAGATGTCGGGACGCGCACTGCGCAGCTTACGGATCCGCGAACGGTATTCGAGCGCGGTGTGGCCGCGCTTCATCAGGGCCAGGATTCGATCGGAGCCGCTTTGCACCGGCAGATGTACGTGGCTGACGAGTTCCGGGACATCCGCGTAGGTATCGATCAGCCGATCGCTGAATTCAACCGGATGTGATGTTGTGTAGCGGACCCGATCGATACCGTCGATCGCGGCAACGTAACGGATGAGCGTGGCAAGATCGGCGATTTTACCGTCGTGCATCGGTCCGCGATACGCGTTTACGTTCTGCCCGAGCAGCGTGATCTCACGTACGCCCTGTTCGGCTAACGCGAAGACTTCCGCAATCACATCGTCAAACGGACGACTGAATTCTTCACCCCGCGTATACGGGACCACGCAGAAACTGCAGTACTTGCTGCAGCCTTCCATGACGGATACGAATGCCGTTACGCCGTCGGCGCGGGCGGGCGGCAGGCGGTCGAATTTTTCAATCTCGGGGAACGAGATATCGATCACGCCCTTGCCCAGCGTTTGCGCCTCGGTCACAAGTTGCGGCAGACGGTGCAGCGTTTGCGGGCCGAAAATAACATCGACAAAAGGCGCGCGCTGCCACAGTAATTCACCTTCCTGTGACGCGACACAACCGCCGACCCCTATCGTTACGTCGGGGCGTTCGTCCTTGATCGCCCGCCAGCGCCCGAGTTCCGAGAACAGCTTCTCCGCGGCCTTTTCCCGAATCGAGCACGTGTTCATCAGCAGCAGATCGGCGTCCTCGGGCGACTCAACGCGTTCGTAAGCGTGTTGATCGCTCATCAGTTCCGCCATCTGATGCGAGTCGTACTCGTTCATCTGACATCCGAACGTCTTGATAAATATGCGCTTTTTAGGGGCGTCGGGCATGTTCTCGGGGTCGCGGTCGCGGATTCGAGCGCGCATTATCATGGATGATCGGGGAAAAAACCACGCGCCGCGGCAGTCCTCAGTCGCGCGCGGCACACGCCGATGCGTAGCGCTTGTACGCTGACCAGACATAAACGAGCAGAAAGATTGCGATGTACAGTTCCTGCAGTTCTTTCAGGTTCACATCGAGCAAGCGCCATTCGAGATCGAACCACGTCTTGCAGCGCTCGACCAGACGCACCCCGAAAACGAAAGCGGCCGCCGGGACGCACACGAGCGTCGGCACGAGGGCGTCCTTCCAACGCTCTGGACGCGCCACTGCGCGCGGTTGTCCGCGGCGCATCAGCGGCAGGATCAAGCCGCCGACGATGATCGCGAGCGTCAGCAGTGTTTTCACCACGCGACCGAAATGGATATTCATGTTGTGGAAATTTGTTTCGCCCTGGCGATTGTATTCCGCGAAGTATTCCGGCGAGCTCCAGCCGAGCCAGTGTTGGCCCCAACTCACTTCTTCGCCGGCGAAGCCGAAACACATGAGTGCGAAAGCGCCAAACCAGATGCTGAACATGCGGCCGAATTGCTCGTGAGCGCGCAGCGCCAGCATGAGCGCCAGTACGGTTGCCGGCAGCAGGAGCAGCGCTGTCGCGTTTTCGATGACACCGGATTCGGATTCAATCCAGACGGAGAAAAAGCGGTTGTCGGGGTCGAGTTGTCGGGCCGACAAGTGGATCAGAAGTGGCAGCGGCAAACTCCACAGCCAGATCAGCGGGTGGAGGTCGCGCGGCTCAGATCGAACCATCGAGCGACACCTGAATGTTGTCGATCAGCCGCGCGCTGCCGAGCCATGCCGCGGTGAGTATCGCGAGTTCCCGCTCATCCGGTTCTGCGGCGAGCAGGTCGGCCGCACGCCGAATCCCGAAGTACTCCGGTTTGAAACCCGCATCGCGCAACGATTCCAGCGAGCGCGCCTCGATTGCGCGGAAGTCTGCCCCGGGCTCGCTGACGTCGCGTACCGCCTGCTGCAGGGCGGCGTAAATTTTTGGCGCGATCTCGCGTTCGTCCTCACTCAGATAACTGTTGCGCGAACTCATCGCAAGGCCGTCGGATTCGCGCACGATCGGTTGCCCGATAACTTCGATTGGCATGCACAGGTCGTCAACCATACGGCGGATCACCATAAGCTGCTGCAAATCCTTGTTGCCGAACAAGGCGCAATCGGGCTGCACGCTGCAGAACAATTTCGTCACGACCGTGGCGACGCCAGAGAAATGTCCGGGACGAAACTCGCCGCACAGTATCGTGGACAGACCCGGCACCGTTACGCGCGTGTCCTCTTCCATTCCGCCGGGATACAGTTGGGCCAGATTCGGCGCGAACAGGACATCGAGTCCGTTGCGCGCAAGTTTCGCCTTGTCTTCCTCGAGTGTGCTCGGATAAGTCGCGTAATCCTCGCCCTTACCGAACTGGATCGGGTTGACGAAAATGCTGACGACCGTGCGGTCGGCGATCTCGCGGGCGCGATCGAGCAGCGAGAGGTGCCCGTCGTGCAGATTACCCATGGTCGGAACGAAGGCGATCCGGTAACCATCGCGCCGCCACCCGGCCACGATGTCGCGCAGTTCCCGCGTGTTGAAAACAGTTTCCATCACAAATAAATCATCAGCCGCTGCCGCAAGACGCGATATTCTATGCCGAGTCCCGGTGCCGCGGTACCGTGCGGCGATGACCGCTGCCGTTCTACACGGCGACAATCCGATCGCGCTCGAAGTGATGCCTGCCCTGTATCCCGCGGCGGATGAGTTCGAGCAGTTGCGCGAAGGGTTGCTCGCCCGTGGCGAAATTCGCCCCGTCCGTGTCGACGAACAACACCGGTGCCGCAGTGTAATGGCGGAAAAACGCCACGTAGGCTGCGCACAGTTCCTGCAGGTAGGCCGCTTCGATGCGCTGTTCGTAATCGAGGCCGCGGCCCCGGATGCGTTCGAGCAGCGTGGGCACGGGCGCGTGCAGGTAGATAACAAGATCCGGCACCGGCACGGTATCGACGACGCGCTCGTAGAGCTGTTCGTAGATGTTGAATTCGTCGTCCGACAAGGTCATCCGCGCGAACAGACGATCTTTTTCCAGCATGTAGTCGGAAATATAGACCGGCCGGAACAGATCATTCTGACGAAAGGACTGCAGTTGTTCGACCCGCTGGAACAGGAAATGCACCTGCGTTGGCAAAGCGTAGCGCGCGGGGTCGGCGTAGTATTTCTCGAGGAACGGATTCTCGGCGGCGCCTTCGAGCATTAAATCCGTGTTGTACGCGGCGGCAACGCGGCGCGCGAGGGTTGTTTTACCAACGCCGATCGGACCTTCGATCGCGATAATGCCCGGTGCGGGCGGCATCACTCCGTCAGGCATCGTCGATACGCACGGCGGTCGCGGCGGGGGCGAGCCGCGCGGCGACACTTGCGAGCGACTCGCCATCGGGCAGGACCATCGCCGGCGCGATCTCGAGCAGCGGCAGCACGACGAAGTCACGATCTTTCAGACCCGGATGTGGCAGCTGCAAGCGCGGACCGCTCGCTTGCTCATTAGCGTAGAGGAGGATATCGAGATCGAGCGTCCGCGGTCCCCAGCGCACGCCGTCACGGGAACGGCCGTGCGCGCGCTCGAGCATTTGCAGCGCGTCGAGCAAGGCGTGGCTGCTGAGTCGGGTCGTTACCGCGAGCGCCGCGTTGATGAAATGCGGCTGATCCTGCGGCCCCATCGGCGGACTCGAATACAGCGACGACCGGGTGACGATTTCCACGCCGGGAAGCGCGCCGATTTCCGCGATTGCCGTGGAAACCTGTGCGCGAGGGTCGTCGAGATTGCTGCCGACACCGATATACGCGAGTTGCGACACGCCTGGACTCAGTCCGCGCGCCGGCGCCGGCGCGATCGACGGCGCCGGCGCGGCGGCTCGCGCAGGGTGTCGAGCATCTGCTCACGCTGCCCGCCTTCCACTTCCTGTAATTCCGTCCACCAGGCGGCGAGATCCTCCGGCGCTTCGCCGGCGCGTGCACGCAGCACAAGAAAATCGTAGGCCGCGCGGAAACGCGGGTGTTCGAGCAGCTTCAGTGCGCGCTTGCGCGTGCGGTTCTCGAGGCGCGGCTGAAACGCCCAGATCTCGCGGGTGACGGTGGTATAGCGCCGCGGAATCGCAACGCGTCTCACTTGTTCGGCGATCACTTCATCAGCCGCTTCGCGGGCCGCGTCGCCCGGCGAGAGACCGTCCTCGATAAACGCGTCGCGTCGCGCACACAGGGCACCCCACAGGATCGCCGCGAAGATGAACGCCGGCGTTACCGGCTTTCCCGCGCTGACACGTTCATCAGTGCTGCTGAGCGATTCGCGCACGAGCGCCAGTGCTGCTGCGTTCGTGGCGAAACTGCGCTCGGCCAGTGGAAACAGGTGCACGAACAGCCCCGACTCGCGCAAGGCTTCGAACGTGGCGAGGCCCTGGCCCGAATGCAGCATTTTCAACGATTCATCGAACAGCCGGGCAGGCGCGATTTCGTCGAGCTGATCGCCGTAATCGGTGAACGCCTTCTGCGTAGCGGCGTCGATCTCGAGGTCGAGCTTGGCGGCGAAGCGGATGGCGCGCAACATGCGCACCGGGTCCTCGGGGTAACGCTGTGCCGGATCGCCAATCAGGCGCAAGCGGCGCGCGCGAGTGTCTTCCACCCCGCCGACGTAATCAACGACGGAATAGTCCGCGATGTTGTAGTACAGCGCGTTGACGGTGAAATCGCGGCGCCACACGTCGTCATCAATGTCGCCGTAGACGTTGTCGCGCAGGATGCGTCCCGTATCCGCGATCGATGCGCCGTCCTCGTCACCGTCGTGGCTTGCACGAAACGTGGCCACCTCGATCACATCGCGCCCGAAGCGCACATGGGCAAGACGGAAGCGACGGCCAATCAGGCGGCTGTTACGGAACAGTTCGCGGATCTCTTCCGGATGCGCGTCGGTGGCAATATCGAAATCCTTCGGTTCGATCCCGAGCAGAATGTCGCGCACCCCACCGCCAACGAGAAAGGCCTTGTAACCCGCCTTGTGCAGCCGGTACAGAACCTTGAGCGCGCTCTCGGAGATATCCTTGCGCGACACCGAATGCTCGTCGCGGGTATAAATGCGCGGCTCGTTGCCTGATACCGGGCCGTTTTTACCGGCCCTGGAGCGTTTCGCCGCGCGCGACCGGGGCAGCAGGTAATCTAGAAAACTCAAATGCGGGTCCGTTGGTTGGCGGCGCGTCGAGCCTCATGCTGGAGACAATTTCTCCACTATGCGCGGTCGCGCCGGGGGTCATATTCGTGCCGTCAACGACACAGGGCCGGCAGTTTAGCATTGCTCAATCGACGATGAGCAATGGCGGGCACGCCGTCGCGGCAACGCGCGGTTCGCCGGCCCCGCGCGACAATGCTGCGGCGAATGGCACTGCGACCCCGCGGCAGCCTGACCGAACCGGGCGGGACATCACTGGCGCTGAGGCGATGACGGAATCCGGGGGTGCAAGCAGACAGGGAATAGTGTAGAAATCGCCCCCTGCACTGTGCCCACAAGCTCCCTTCGTCTAGTGGCCCAGGACGTCGGCCTCTCACGCCGAAAACAGGGGTTCAATTCCCCTAGGGAGCGCCACGGTGGGCTTGCTCCGGCGATCGGCCGCGCGCAAAGCGCCTCAGTGCAGCGCGGGCGCGCCCCGCATCTCCGTCGCCGTCACCGGCAAATCGTCGCCGGGCGCGGCGACGAGCGTGTCGCGCAACCAAATCCCCGCTTCGAAATCCACGCTTTCGCGAACCCCGAGCACCTGCCTTTCCGCACCGGGATCGCCCCCCTGGTTGAAACGATGGATGTCGGTGAGTACCGCGGTCGCGTAGGTCACGAGATCGGGCTGGTCGAGATGGATCTGATGGCCGCTGTTCGTGGCGACGATGTGCGCGGCATAAGGGCTTTCTCCGGCAAGCTCGGTTTGCATTTCCATCCACAGGTGTTCGAGTTGATCACCGCGATTGTCGTGCGGCCACACGCGTTTGCCGCGTGACAGCACTATCACCGGAATCTGGACGAGCCGCTGGGCGTCGCGCAATTCGGCCGCGCTGTCACGGAAGCCAAGGAATTCGTGGGCGAGCGTTCGTCGCGTGCGCCAGCGGCTCATCTGTTCGCGCACGAGCTTCTTGACCGCGGCAGGCATGCTTGGATGCGGTTGCGGGGCGCGGCCAAACTTCACCATGCCCCAACGTGTTGTCGGCGCGGTATTCAGATTGAATGGCGGCGCGCGGAAACGCTCGACCTGAGTCGGGTGAGATGAATCGACGAGGACGAGTCCGGCCACCAGGTAGGGATAGCGACGCGCGAACAATTGCATGTTGTAGCCGCCGTACGAATGACCGGCAAGAATAAAGGGCCCGTCCGTGTCGAGCGCCGCAAGCAGCAAATAGAGTTCATTGGCGATAACTGAACTCGTGCGCGGCAACGGGCCATTGTCGCTCCAGCCATAGCCCGCGCGATCGTAGGTGCACACCCGGGTGAAATCGCGGGTGCGTTCCACAACGGCGCGCCATTCGAATGCGTGACCGCCGAGTCCGGCATCAAAGACGACGGTCGGCGTGCCGTAACCTTCGCAGGCGATGTGGAGTCGATAACCGCCAACATCGATCAGCAAGCCCGGCGCTGTCTGCGCGGTCGCGTGCGACAGCGAGCAGTACAACAGGACCCATGTGGCCAGATATTTGTGCATTTTGTGAATCGCCACCTCGTCGCAATGATCACCGGTTGCGGGGACCACGGTTGCATACGTCGGCGTATTGTCGCAAATTCAGCCCGCCTGCAGGTCGGGTTTTTTGCCCGAATCCGTCGCACTTTCGCGCTACAGTGACATCGACCGCGCGCCCGACAGACTGCTAGGCGACCGGCTGAATTCGCATGACAATAGCACCGTGACACAAAACCTGACACTCAACACAAGCGCACCGTCGCCATTGCGCCTCGTCGCCGCGATGTTCTATGACGGCCTCGCGCTGCTCGCAATCTGGTTTTTCGCCACGCTTGTCATCGTTGTCGTGCGCCGCGGGACGGCGATTGACGCGGGAAATCCGTTCTTTACGCTGTATCTGGCGATCACCGCTTATGCCTACTTCGGCTATTGCTGGGGTCGCACGGGGCAGACGCTGGGAATGAAATCGTGGCGTTTCCGTCTTGTACCGACTGCCCGTCCCGGCCCGATTACGTGGCGACAAACTACCGTGCGCTTCGTGGGCGCCATCGTTTCGATCGCGACCTGCGGTCTTGGTTACGTTTGGGCGCTGTTCGATCGGGATGGTTATAGCTGGCACGACCGGCTTTCCCGCACGCGCCTGGAGAACGCGGACTGAGGACGCCGCCTAGGTCGTACGCACGAGCAGCACGACCCCGATGATCCCCATGACGAGAGCCGGCCCGCCCGCGCTGATTGCCGGCGCCACATCGTAGACGATCCCGAGGTGACCCGCGGCCTGGTTGAGCAGATGAAAACCGAGACCGACCAGCCCGCCAACGAGCACCCGTTGTCCAACCGTGGTCGACCGGTTCGCGCGCAATACCATCGGAATCGCAAGAAATACCATCACGCCGGTGGCGAACGGATAGACCAGCTTCACCCACAGCGCGTGTTCGTAGTGCCGTGCGGTCTGGCCGTTGTCACGCAGGAACCGGATGTATTTCACAAGCGTCCACAGTGACAGGCTGTCTGGCTGGATTGCGATCAGCGCGATCAGATCGGGCCGCAACAGCGAATCCCAGCCGGCCCGCTCCACGACCCGACGCTCGATCGAGGTCTGCGAAATGACCGTTTGCGCAATGTTCTCGAGCACCCAGTTGCCATCGACATACAGCGCGCGTTCGGCATGCGTGCTGGTCCTGAGTTCACTGTTCGCATCGAATTCGTAGATAAAAATATCCTCGATCCGGTTGCCCGGCAGGATTTGGCGGATATTGATGTAACTGTCACCGTCGCGGGCCCAGAAGCCATTGTGGGTTTTCAGGGTAATGCGGTCGTTGATGGCCACGGAACGGTACTGGCGGGCATACGCCTCGGCGGGCGGCGCTATCACTTCTCCGACAATCACCGCGGCGACCACAAACAGGATGCCGGCCTTCATCACCGACACCACAACCCGAAGCTTCGATACCCCGGCGCAGCGGATGACGACGATCTCACCATTACGCATCATCGTGCCGAGACCGAGCAGGGAGCCGATTAGCGCCGCCATGGGAAACAGTTCATAGGCCAGGGACGGGGCGCTCATGGCGACGAAAATAAGCGCGTCGACGATGCCGTAAGACCCGCGACCGACGTCCTCAAGCTCGTCGATGAGCGCGAAAAACGTGAAAATCGCCAGCAAGGTCACGAGCACCGTCGCGGTGGACGCGATGACATTGCTGGCGACATAGCGATCGATCAGACGCATGCGCCAGACTCCCGATTTCCACACGCGGCGTTTTTGCGCCGCTTATGGCAAACGAATACACTTTCGCCCTCGACGTTCAGGCGCCCGCCTGCGGCTCGGCCGGCAATCGCAGCGGCTAATCCGGTACTCATGATCACGAGGAATACGATGGACATTTCAATCAAGCAAGGCACACCTGGCAAGCAGAAAACGGCATGCTTCATCGCCGCAGTATATAGCGGAAAACACCTTGGTGACGTCGCTGGCGCGCTTGACAAGACGAGTCGCCAGGCACTCAGCCGGCTCGTCAAACGCGGCGATATCAGCGGTAAGCTCAGCGAAACCCTGCTCGTGCCGAACGTCAGCGGATTGGCGGCCGAGCGCGTAATGCTCGTCGGCGCAGGCAAACGCACGGGCATCAGCGCGGCCGAGTACATCAAGCTCGTGGGGAAGGTTGCAGCTGCCGTCGTCGAGGCCGGGCTCAAGAACGCACTGTCCGCGCTGACGGAAATTACCGTCGATGGCCGCAACGAAGCGTGGAAGATACGCCAGCAGATCACCGCGTTCGAAGGTGCTGCGTATCGCTTCGACGAATTCAAGACACTGCCGAAACGCAAACCGGCCCGCTTTGCGCGACTTGGTCTGTATTTCGACACCGCGGATACGGTAGCCGAAGAGGAGGCCCGGATCGGCGATTCACTCGTCAAGGGCTTGCAACTGACGAAAGATCTCGCAAACACGCCGGCGAATTTCTGCACCCCGCAGCACCTTGCCGACCACGCACGCGAACTCGGCCGCCAGTTCAAATCGCTCACCGTCGATGTCCTCAGCGAAGCGGCGATGGAAAAGCTCGGCATGGGATCACTGCTATCGGTTTCCCGCGGCAGCGAACAGCCGGCAAAACTGATCACGATGAAATACGACGGCGGCAAGGCAGGCGACAAGCCGGTGGTGCTCGTCGGCAAGGGTGTGACATTCGACTCCGGTGGCATATCCCTCAAGCCTGGCCCGCAGATGGACGAAATGAAATACGACATGTGCGGTGCGGCGACGGTGTTCGGCGTAATGAAAGCGCTGACGGAATCGGCGCTGCCAATTAATGTCGTCGGAGTCGTTCCGGCAACCGAGAATCTGCCGGACGGCAAAGCGACGAAACCCGGCGACATCGTAACGAGCATGTCCGGGCAGACGATCGAAGTACTGAATACGGACGCCGAAGGTCGACTGATACTGTGTGACGCGCTGACCTACAGCGCGCGCTACGAACCCGACGTCGTCATCGATATCGCGACGCTCACCGGCGCCTGCATCATCGCACTCGGCCACCTGACTACCGCGTTGATGGGCAACGACGACGAGTTGGCCGAAGATCTGCTCAACGCCGGCCAGGAAACCGGCGATCGCGCCTGGCGCCTGCCGTTGTGGGACGAGTACCAGCAGCAGATAGACAGCCCCTTCGCCGATATCGCGAATGTCGGCGGACGCCCCGCGGGCAGTATCACGGCCGCCTGTTTTCTCGCACGCTTTACGCGAGACTACCGCTGGGCGCACCTCGATATCGCGGGTACGGCATGGGTCAGTGGCGCCAAGAAGGGAGCTACCGGCCGGCCGGTAAACTTGCTGTTTCAGTACCTGCGCGACCGGGTTGCACGGCGCGGCGACTAAGGCGGGGCATGGCGGCATGACCCGCGTCGATTTTTACGTGATGGACGATCCGAATCCGCGCCAGCACGGCGAGCTCGTTTGCCGACTGGCGGAGAAAGCCTGGCGCGCCGGACACGCCGTGTATGTTCGCTGCGAGGATAACGACACCGTGGAACATCTCGACGCGCTCATGTGGACGTACAAGGATACCGCCTTCGTACCGCATGCCCGGGTCGACGACAGGGCGGCGGAAGCAACGCCGATTACGCTCGGGCACGGCGATGCGGTACCGCCCACGCATGATGTACTGGTGAATCTGGCTGGCGATGTACCGGCATTTTTCAGCCGGTTCGAGCGCGTGATGGAAACGAGCGGAGTGGATGCGGCCTCACGCCAGGCAGCGCGCGACCGCTACCGTTACTACCAGGAGCGGGGCTACGCCCTGAATACCCACAAGCTGGGCGAGAAACGTGGCTGAGGAACGCGACGGCAAGACCCCGCGCGCCGATGACAGCCTGGATAACACGATCGATCAGCTTGAATCCCTGCTCGAGTCACGGCGCACGACGCCGGCCGCACCATCCGCCGACGACGGCCCGCCAGCGGGGCGCGCGCTGCCCAGGCTGACCCGCCGGGTGGCCACTGCACGCCCCGCGGGGCAGGGGCAAAAACCGGATCCGCTCGCAGCGCGAAGCGTCGCCGACGAACCCGCGCCCGTCGTCGATGCGGCAGTGGAAGCCGCCGCGCTGGTCGACGATGTCAAGCGGCTCGTGAACGAGAATATCCGCGCGGCGTTTGCGGAACTACGCGCCGACGTCGTCGCCGATCTGCGCCGCGAACTGTCGGCGACGACAGCAGTGGCGGCGAGTTCTCCCGCGCCGCGGACAACCGCTGCCCCCGAACCAACTGAATCGACACCGAAAGCGAACCTCATGGAAAAAACCTACGACCCGCACAAGATTGAAGCCGGCCGCTATGATCACTGGGAACAGTCCGGCTACTTTCAGCCCCACGGCGCGGGCGAACCGTACTGCATCATGCTGCCGCCGCCGAACGTTACCGGTTCGCTGCACATGGGCCACGCCTTCCAGGACACGCTGATGGACGCCCTCATCCGCTATCAGCGCATGCAGGGCAAGCAAACGCTGTGGCAGTGCGGCACCGATCATGCGGGCATCGCGACACAAATGGTCGTCGAGCGACGCCTCGCGGCCGACGGCATCTCGCGGGCCGACTTGGGTCGTGAAAAATTCGTCGATGCCGTATGGCAGTGGAAAGGCGAGTCGGGCGGCACGATCACACAACAGCTGCGCCGCATGGGCGCATCGATGGACTGGAGCCGCGAGCGGTTCACGCTCGATGACGAGCTGTCGCGCGCCGTCACGGAAGTATTTGTCAGCTTGTTCGACGAAGGCCTGATCTATCGCGGCAAGCGCCTCGTCAACTGGGATCCGGTGTTGCATACCGCGATCTCGGACCTCGAAGTTGTTGCCGAGGAAGAGAACGGCAAGCTGTGGCACATCCGTTATCCGCTGGACGATGGCACCGGACACGTAGTCGTCGCCACGACCCGGCCGGAAACGATGCTCGGTGACAGCGCCGTGGCCGTACATCCGAATGATGAACGCTATCGCCGCATCATCGGCAAATCGATCCGTTTGCCGCTGTGCGACCGCCTGATCCCGATCATCGCTGATGCCTATGTCGATCCGGAATTCGGCTCTGGCTGCGTGAAAATCACCCCGGCGCACGATTTCAACGACTACGACGTAGGCAAGCGGCACGATCTTCCCGTGATCAATATTTTTGACCCGAGCGCGGCGATCAACGACAACGCACCGGAAGCCTATCGCGGACTCGACCGCTACGTTGCGCGGGAACGCATTGTTGCCGAACTCGAAAGCCTGAACCTGCTCGCGCGCATCGATGATCACAAACTGATGGTGCCGCGCGGCGATCGCTCCCAAGCCGTAGTGGAGCCCTACCTGACGGACCAGTGGTTCGTGCGCGCCGGGCCGCTGGCGGAACCCGCCATTGCCGCGGTCGAAAACGGCGACATCCGGTTCATCCCCGAGAACTGGAGCAAGACGTATTTCGAGTGGATGCGCAACATCGAGGACTGGTGCATCTCACGACAATTATGGTGGGGTCACCGGATCCCGGCCTGGTACGACGAGGCCGGCAAAGTCTATGTCGGGCGCGACGAAGCGCAAGCGCGGGCGCGCGCCGGTATTGGTAACGACATTGTGCTGAACCGCGACGAGGACGTACTCGATACCTGGTTCAGCTCTGCGCTGTGGCCATTTTCAACGCTGGGCTGGCCGGACAAAACACCGGAGCTCGCGACGTACTACCCGACGAGCGTGCTTGTCACCGGGTTCGACATCATTTTCTTCTGGGTTGCGCGGATGATCATGATGGGTTTGAAGTTCATGGGCGACGTGCCGTTCCGCGAGGTCTACATCCATGGCCTCGTGCGCGACGCCGACGGCAACAAGATGTCGAAATCGAAGGGCAACATTCTCGACCCGCTCGACTTGATCGACGGCATCGAGCTCGAACCGCTGGTGCAGAAACGCACCGTGGGTCTGATGCGCCCGCAGGACGCGGAAAAGATCGAAGCAGCAACGCGGCGCCAGTTTCCCGACGGCATCGCGAGCTTTGGCACCGACGCCCTGCGCTTCACATTCGCCTCGATGGCCACGCAGGGTCGTGATATTCGCTTTGATCTCGGTCGCGTCGGTGGCTACCGGAATTTCTGCAACAAGATCTGGAACGCCACCCGCTTTGTCATGATGATGTGTGACGGCCACGATCTCACCCGGGTCGACGGGGCGGCAAACCCCGGGTTCGCGGAAAAGTGGATCCGCTCGCGCCTGCACGCGAGCCTGGGACAGATCCGCGAAGGTTTCGAAACTTACCGCTTCGACCTGTCGGCACAGGCAATCTACGAGTTTATCTGGGACGAATACTGCGACTGGTACATCGAACTGGCGAAAGTGACGCTGAATGATCCGTCAGCCGACGCGCAGGCGCAGGCGTGCACGCGCCGCACCCTTGTCGAAGTACTCGAAATCGCTTTACGCGCACTGCATCCACTGATGCCGTACATCACCGATGAAATCTGGCTCAAGCTGGCGCCGGTGCTGGGTAAGCACGGCGAGACGGTGATGCTGCAACCGTATCCGGAGGTGGCAGAACTCGCGACGGATGCGGACGCGGAGCGCGCATTCGAGTGGCTACGGCAGTTTATTCTCGGCGTCCGCCGCATTCGCGCGGACAACAATATCGAGCCGAATCGCCGACTCGCGATTAATGTTCAGGGCGGCTCGGCCGAGGAGCGCCAGTGGCTCGAAGCGCACGACGCGTTCGTGCGTCAACTCGCGCGGGTTGAGACGATCGACCGCGTACTCGAAGTTTCGGCGGATGCGGCGACTGCACTCGCCGGAGAGACGACGGTGCTCGTGCCGTTATCGGATCTGATTGAGGTGGAGGTCGAAATCGAGCGCCTGGCGAAGGATCTGGAGAAAATGCGCAGCGATTTCGACCGGGTCAGCGGCAAGCTCGACAACGCCTCGTTCGTCGAAAAAGCGCCCGCGGCGGTGGTCGAGAAGGAACGGGCCCGGCGCGCCGAACTCGACGATCGGATCACCCGTACGCAGTCGCAGCTTGAAAAGTTACGGGCGATGTAGCGCCAGCGTACTCAGACGCCGGCGAACCAGAGTACGATTTTTACCACAGCGTAGACGAGACCGATAAACGCGATCGTCGCAATGATCGCAACGATGAGGAACTGGCGCGGTGAGCCGTGTGCGAAATCCCGCTGGCGGTTTTTCTCGCTCTGGACCCCGAGTCCCGCGGCGAGGACGCTGGCGATGACGTCTCGCCATCCGTGGGGTTTTTCGGATTGTTCTATTCGCATACCATGTGCCGCTCTCGCGCTCCAAGCCGGGTACGTAACTTTACTGTAAATCCAGCAGCAGGCCACGAAGCTATGTTCGAGCGGCTGAAAGAAGATATCGACTGCGTATTCGAGCGCGATCCCGCCGCGCGCACGACACTCGAGGTGTTGACGGCCTATCCCGGTCTGCATGCAGTGCTGGTACACCGTCTGAGCCATTTTCTGTGGATCCGCGGTCTGAAATGGCTCGCTCGCATGACCTCGCATCTCGGACGCTTCCTTACCGGGATCGAGATACATCCCGGGGCGACGATAGGACGACGCTTCTTTATCGACCACGGGATGGGCGTCGTGATCGGGGAAACTGCCGAGATCGGCGACGATTGCACGCTGTACCACGGGGTGACGCTGGGCGGGACATCGTGGGAGAAGGGCAAACGCCATCCAACTCTCGCTAACGGTGTCGTCGTTGGCGCGGGCGCGAAGGTGTTGGGCCCAATCCTTGTCGGTGAAAACGGTCGCATCGGCTCGAATGCCGTGGTGGTGAAAGAAGTACCCGCGAATGCGACCGTTGTCGGCGTTCCGGGTCGCATCGCCGGCGGCGCCGGCGACGAGGCTGCGTCTTCGGAACGGGAAAAGACCGCCGAGCGCCTCGGCTTTGATGCCTACGGTCAGGTTCGCGACCTGCGCGATCCAATGGTGCAGGCGATTGACTCGTTGCTCGACCACGCAAAATCCCTGGAAACCCAGCTCGATGAATTACGCGACGCCCTGCGGCAAGTGCAGGCGAGCGCGAATCCGCCGGACACCCCCCGGCCCGTCGACACCGATGTCGCTAAATCTTGACTAAAACGCTAGGTTAAGCGCATAATTACCAACTAAATTAGTTGGTATTGGCCTTCACCACGGGGACACCCCTATGCGTTTGACCACCCGCGGCCGCTATGCCGTCACTGCGATGCTCGATCTCGCGCTGCATTACGAGCGCGGCCCGGTCGCGCTGGCCGAAATCGCCGAACGTCAGGGGATCTCGCAGTCGTACCTCGAGCAGTTGTTCTCCCGCCTGCGCAAACGCGGCCTCGTTGACGGCACGCGCGGCCCCGGCGGCGGTTACAGCCTCGTGAAATCGAGTGCGCTGATCTCCGTCGCCGATGTCATCGACGCCGTTGACGAAAACGTCGATGCCACACGCTGCGGCGGGCAACGTAACTGCCAGGGCGAGCAACGGTGCCTGACGCATGATTTGTGGGAAGACCTGAGCACGCAAATCCGGGACTTCCTCGACAACGTGAGTCTCGACGAGCTCGTCTCACGGCGCAGCGTGCAGGTAATCAGACAGTGGCAGGACGACCGCCGTGATGTCGCCGCCGGTACTCCGATTCAGGAAGGATTGTAAGACTATGGCTGTAACACTGACCGACCGTGCCGCGCAGCACGTGAAAAGCTACCTCGACCCGGACACCGCGAGTCTGCGCCTCGGTGTGCGCACGACCGGGTGCTCGGGCTACATGTACGTGGTGGAGACCGCGGAGACCGTCAATGAAACCGATGCGGTGTTCGAGTCGAACGGGATCCGTATTGTCGTCGACCCGATGAGTCTGCAGTACGTGGACGGTACAAACATCGATTTCGGACGTGACGGATTGAGCGAAGGTCTGCGGTTCGAAAACCCGAACGTGAAAGATACCTGCGGTTGCGGCGAGAGCTTCAGCCTGTAGCCGCACGCGGACCCAATAAAAAGGACCCAGTAACATGTCGAGTCAACCACAGGAAATCGACGATTTCGTAAAACGCTCCTACGATGCCGGCTTTTACACCGACATCGAACAGGACAGCGTGCCACCGGGGCTCGATGCCGGGGTGATCGAATTCATTTCGAAGAAAAAGCGCGAACCGCAGTGGATGCTCGAATGGCGGCTGAAGGCATTCGAACGTTTTCAGAAAATGGCCGAACCTGATTGGGCGCATGTCCATTACCCGCCGATCGACCTGCAGGCGATCTCGTACTACTCGGCGCCGAAGTCCCAGGACGACATGCCGAAGAGCCTCGACGAAGTCGATCCGGAATTGCTGGCAACCTATGAAAAGCTCGGTATTCCGCTCGAAGAGCAGAAAATGCTCGCTGGGGTGGCGGTGGACATGGTCTTCGACAGCGTCTCGGTGCATACGACGTTCAAGGAAAAACTCGCCGAGGCCGGGGTGATTTTCTGCTCGTTTTCCGAGGCCGTGATCAACCATCCGGAGCTCGTAAAAAAATACCTGAGTACGGTGGTTCCCGTTGCGGACAATTATTTTGCCGCGCTGAACTCCGCCGTTTTTACTGACGGTTCGTTCGTCTATATCCCGAAGAACACGCGCTGCCCGATGGAGCTGTCGACGTACTTCCGCATCAACGCGATGAATACGGGTCAGTTCGAGCGCACGCTGATCATCGCCGACTCCGGCAGTCACGTCAGCTACCTCGAAGGCTGCACCGCACCGATGCGCGACGAGAACCAGTTGCACGCCGCGGTGGTCGAACTCGTCGCGCTCGACGACGCGGAGATCAAATACTCGACGGTGCAAAACTGGTATCCCGGCGATCAGGACGGCAAGGGCGGCATCTACAACTTCGTCACAAAGCGCGGCGACTGCCGGGGCAAGAATTCCAAGATCTCGTGGACGCAGGTGGAAACCGGCTCGGCGATAACCTGGAAGTACCCGAGCTGCATACTCAAAGGCGATAATTCCGTCGGCGAGTTCTATTCCGTTGCGCTGGCGCGTAACTACCAGCAGGCGGATACCGGCACGAAGATGATCCACCTGGGCCGCAACACGCGCAGCACGATCATCTCGAAAGGCATTTCCGCGGACCACGGTCAGAACGCATACCGCGGACTCGTGCGGATTGCGAAGAGCGCCGCGAACGCGCGCAACTATACGCAGTGCGACTCGTTACTGATCGGCGATCGCTCCGGCGCGCATACCTTCCCCTACGTCGAAGTGAAGAACACGAGCGCGCAGGTTGAACACGAAGCATCGACCTCGAAAATCAGCGACGACCAGCTGTTCTATCTGCGTCAGCGCGGGATCAGCGACGAGGACGCGATCAACATGATCGTGAACGGATTCTGCCGCGAAGTGTTCAAGGAGCTGCCGATGGAGTTCGCCGTCGAGGCGCAGAAACTCCTGAGCATCTCGCTGGAAAACTCGATCGGCTGATCATCGCCGCACCACGAATCAACCTGGAATAACCATGCTTGAAATCAGTAACCTGCAAGTCTCCGTAGAGAACAAGCCAATCCTCAAGGGCTTGAGCCTCACCGTCAATCCTGGCGAAGTCCACGCCATCATGGGCCCTAACGGTTCCGGCAAGAGCACGCTCGCGCACATTATCGCTGGCCGGGACGGCTATGATATTACCGGCGGTTCGGTCACCTACAGGGGCAAGAATCTGCTTGAACTCGCGCCCGAAGAGCGCGCGGGCGAGGGCGTCTTCCTTGCGTTTCAGTACCCGGTGGAAATTCCCGGCGTCAATAACGTCTATATGCTGAAGGCGGCGCTGAACGGTATCCGCAAATACCGTGGCGAAGAAGAACTGAGCGCCGTGGATTTCCTGAAACTCGTGAAGGCGAAAACGAAATCCGTCGGGCTCGACGACAGCCTGCTGAACCGTCCCGTGAACTCGGGTTTCTCCGGCGGCGAGAAAAAACGCAACGAAGTTTTCCAGATGAGCGTACTCGAACCGAGCCTCGCGATCCTCGACGAAACGGATTCCGGGCTCGACATCGACGCGCTGAAAGCGGTGGGTCACGGCGTCAACCAGTTGCGTGACGCCGAGCGTTCGTTCGTCGTGGTGACGCATTACCAGCGTCTGCTCGACCACATCGTGCCGGATTTCGTCCACGTCCTCGCGAACGGACGCATCGTACGTTCGGGCACGCGCGAACTCGCACTCGAACTCGAAGAGCGCGGTTACGACTGGCTCAAGGATGAGGCCGACGCGGCATGAGCACGTTCGCGGAAAATCTGTCGGCGCAGTTCCACGCGTTAGCGGGCGATCTCCCCGGCGCGACCAATACGCTGGTGGCGGATGCACGCAAGCGTGCGTTTGAACAATTCAGCACGGTCGGCGTGCCTAATCTGAAAGTCGAGGACTGGAAGTACACGGACATCAGTGCAATTCGCGACGCGAACTATACCGCACTACCCATCGCGACCGCTGCTGCAACGCTCGACCTCGATGCCCTCGATTTACCGAAATTCACTCCGCTGCGCATGGTTTTTGTGAATGGCAGTTACAGCCCGTCACTGTCGACGCTCAGCGGCTTGCCGGATGCCATCGCGCTCGACCGACTTGCGGATCTGTTCGTCGCGGAAACGACCGACCTCGTACCGCACCTTGAACTGCGTGACGCACCGTTCGTCGCGCTTAATTCCGCCCTCGTGGCCGACGGCGTGCGCATGACGATCGCCGATGGTTGCGAGATCGATGCGCCTGTCCACGTCATGTTCGTCAATACGCCGGGCGCCGAACAGCAACTCACGACCGTGCGTCTGATCGTCGACGCCGGCCGTAACAGCCGCTGCACCGTAATTGAAAGTCATTTCAGCGTAGCTGGCGCCAGCGGGCTGACGAACGCACTGACGCAACTCGAAGCCGACGACGGTTCATCGATCACCCATTACCGGGTGCAGACGGACGATGCCGAAACCCATCATATCGGCAATGTTACCGTGAGCGCCGCGCACGATGCGCGGGTGGAGACATGCTCGTTTGCGTTCGGCGGCGGCATCACCCGGATCGACGTGAACGCGGATCTGACCGGCAGCGGCGCGACCGTTGCGCTGAACGGCTTGTTCATGGCCGACGGCAACCAGCACATCGACCATCACACGCGGATCCGTCATCTCGTCGGCAACACGCACAGCAGTGAGAATTACAAGGGCATTGCTGATGGCAATGGACGCGGCGTATTCAACGGCAAGATCTATGTCGCAGAGAACGCGCAGAAGATCGAAGCGCTGCAATCGAGCAAGAATTTACTGCTGTCCGACGGTGCCGAGATCGACACGAAGCCGGAACTCGAAATCTACGCCGATGACGTGAAGTGCGCGCATGGTGCGACCGTCGGTCAACTTGACGAGAACGCGTATTTCTACCTCCGTTCGCGCGGGGTGGACAAGCATACGGCGCGCAGCATCCTCACGTTTGCGTTTGCAGCCGATATCGCAGCCGGGGTTACGATCGACGGTTTGCGCGAATGGATCGAACGCCGGATCAGGGAGCGCACACACGCGACCGGGATCAACGAGATCGACAACCGTGAGTAGGGCACAGGCTGAAAGCGTCGGACCGACGTTCGCCGTTCAGGACGTCCGTGCGGATTTTCCGATCCTCACGGAAACGATCAACGGCCACCCGCTCGTGTATCTCGATAACGCGGCGACAACACAGAAGCCAAACCTCGTTATCGATACGATCAACGACTACTACCGAACGAAAAACGCGAACATTCATCGCGGCGTCCATACGCTGAGCCAACTGGGCACCGACGCCTATGAAGCCGCACGCGGCAAGATCCAGCGTTTTCTCAATGCCTCGAGCGCCGACGAAATCATATTCACGCGGGGCACTACCGAAGCGATCAATCTCGCCGCGCACTGCCTCGCGCAACACCTGCTCGAGGCCGGTGACGAAATCATCGTGCTCGAGTCCGAACATCATTCGAACATCGTGCCGTGGCAAATGATTTGCGCACGCTACGGAACAAAGCTGGTCGTCGTCCCGATCGACGAGGCGGGCCAGATTTCGCTGTCCGATTTCGAGGCGCGCCTGTCGCCGCGCACGAAGATCGCGGCGCTCGGGCACGTTTCAAATGCGCTTGGGACCATCAACCCCGCGCGTGAAATGACCGCGCTCGCGCACGCCGTCGGCGCCATCGTACTGCTCGACGGTGCGCAGGCCGTCGCCCATACGCCAGTGGACGTACAGGCCATCGGTTGTGATTTATACGCGTTTTCGGGACACAAGCTGTTC
Source organism: Gammaproteobacteria bacterium (assembly GCA_965216305.1). Taxonomy (GTDB): domain Bacteria; phylum Pseudomonadota; class Gammaproteobacteria; genus UBA11873. The sequence goes on from OZ244144.1 coordinate 5,280,472, forward strand.
GGCCCGACGGGCATCGGCGCGCTGTACGGGAAGCGGGCATTGCTCGACGCGCTGCCGCCCTATCAGGGGGGCGGCGACATGATCCGGGAAGTCCGTTTCGATGGTACGGAGTACAACGATGTGCCGTATAAATTCGAAGCCGGCACGCCGAATATTGCCGGAGCTATCGGTCTCGGCGCCGCGATCGACTATATCAACGGTATCGATTTCGCCGCCGCTATCGCCTACGAGGATGATTTACTCGCCTACGCAACGGCGCGCCTCACGGACGCAATCGATGGCGTACAACTCGTCGGGACCGCCGCGCACAAGGCCGCAGTCCTGTCTTTTAACATCAACGGCATCCATCCGCAGGACATCGGTCTGCTGCTCGACAACCAGGGCATTGCGGTGCGCACGGGCCATCATTGTGCGATGCCGGTGATGCAGCATTTCGGGCTGCCCGGCACGGTCCGCGCGTCCCTGTCCATCTACAACACGCGCGACGACATAGACCGCTTCATCGCCGCGCTAACCACTGCACACATGATGCTGGCGTAAACGAAAGGTTTCAGTATGAGCAACCCGAACGACTTCAACGAACCGATCACACTGAAACGCGATTGCGAAGCGGTACTGATCCCCGAAGGCTCACCGATTACATTGAGCGAGGGCACCGCGGTGTACGTGACACAGGCGCTTGGCGGTTCGGTCACGGTTAACGTAAACGGCAACCTCGCGCGGATTCCGCCACACAATGTTGACGCGATCGGCCTCGAAGTGGCGGCGGCGCCGGCGGAGGCAAACGCGCCGAGCGGCGATGGCAGCGTCGATGAAGGTTTGTTGTGGGAGCAGTTAAGTACGTGCTACGACCCCGAAATTCCGATAAATATCGTCGAACTCGGCTTGATCTACCGCTGCGAGGTACAGGCCGTCGACGGCGGCGGCAACCGGGTCGAGATCGATATGACCCTGACAGCACCCGGTTGCGGCATGGGGCCCTTCCTCGTTGATGACGTGGAACACAAGGTGCGACAGGTACCGAATGTGTCGGATGTTCACGTCGAGTTGGTGTTCGATCCCATCTGGAACCCCGAGATGATGTCGGAAGCGGCGCGGCTGCAAACCGGCCTGTATTGAGGCGTCGCGCCGCGCGCGAGGCAGGATCGGGCGCGCGGCGCCGGCAGCGCGGCGGCGTACTCGCGGTCTGGGCCATTCCACCCCGGAAGAATCTTCGCCGCAGTGCAAAAAAAGCACTGTGGATAAGTGATTTTCCGCTCTACAGCCTCTATAATACCGCCGATTTTTCAATACCTTATGTATCTATTTTTAGGAGCAAGCCCTCATGGCTATCGAACGTACGCTGTCCATCGTGAAACCCAGTGCCGTCGCGGCAAATCACATTGGCGCGATTCTGGCGAAACTGGAGGCCGCCGGGCTGAAAATCGTGGCAGCGAAGATGGTTCACTTGTCGCGGGCCCAGGCTGAGGAGTTCTATGGCGTACACCGCGAGCGGCCGTTTTTTGGCGAACTCGTCGACTTCATGATCTCCGGTCCGATCATGGTGCAGGCACTCGAGGGCGAGAATGCGATTAAGGTGAACCGCGATGTCATGGGCGCCACAAATCCGGCGGAAGCCGCGCCCGGCACAATCCGCGCGGAATTCGGCAAGGACATCTCGGAAAACGCCGTCCATGGATCCGACGCCCCGGAAACGGCGGCGAACGAAATCAAGTTCTTCTTCGACGACGCCGCGATCTGCCCGCGCTGATACCCGTGATACCCGTCGCGCCGATGAATCTTACCGACCTCGACGTGACGGGGCTCAACGCCTACATGGCTACGCTCGGCGAAAGCCGGTACCGAACAACGCAACTGATCAAGTGGATCCACCAGTTCGGCGTCGTCGATTTCGATGGCATGACGAATCTGAGCAAAGCGTTCCGCGAGCGCCTCGCCACGGAAACCGAGATCCGTTTTCCGGAAATCGTCACAGTACAGGAATCAACGGACGGCACCATCAAATGGCTGCTCAAAGTCGATTCCGGCAATAGTATCGAAACGGTTTTTATCCCCGAGAACGACCGCGGCACGCTGTGTGTGTCCTCACAGGTAGGCTGCCCGCTCGACTGCCAGTTCTGCGCCACGGCGACACAGGGCTTCAACCGCAATCTGAGCATCGGTGAAATCATCGGCCAGGTGTGGCTTGCCGCCCGCCACCTCGGACAAACGCCGAAAACGACGCGTCGGATTACCAACGTTGTCATGATGGGCATGGGTGAACCCCTGCTGAACTTCGACAACGTCGTCGGCGCAATGCGCCTGATGATGGATGACCATGCCTACAATCTCGCGCGCCGGCGCATCACGCTGTCCACGGCCGGCCACGTGCCGGGTATCTACCGCTTGCGCGATACCTGTCCGGTGAGTCTTGCGGTATCGCTGCATGCCCCGCGTGATGACATCCGCGACGTCATCGTACCGATCAATCGGCGCTTCCCCATCGCGGAACTGATGCAAGCGTGTCGTGATTACATCTCCGCGAATCCGCATGAACAAATCACGTTTGAATATGTCATGCTTAAGGGCATCAACGATGATCGCGCCCTGGCACGAGACCTCGTACGCCTGCTCGAAGGGATCCCTGCCAAGGTTAATCTCATACCCTTTAACCCGTTCCCTGGCGCGCGTTACACCTGCTCCGAACGCTCAGTGATCGACACGTTTCGCGAGCAGCTCGTGCGCGCGGGGATCGTCACGATTACACGCAAAACGCGTGGCGACGACATCGACGCGGCATGTGGACAGCTCGTCGGCAAAGTACAGGCCAAAAGCGCGAAGCGACGCGCGGAACTTAATCCGGAGAGTCTGTCATGAAAGGGAAATTCACGGCCGTCGCTACCCTGCTGCTGGTGTCGCTCACCCTTGGCGGATGCGCCACGCAAACAAAGAACCGGAAAACCGACGCCGAGGATCAACTGCGCATCGCAGAGGTCAATACGAAGCTCGCAATCGCCTACATGCGTGATGGCGACAATCAACAGGCGGTAAACAAACTCGAACGCGCGATCGAGGCCGACCCATCGTACGCCGCGGCGTACTCAACGCTGGGATTGTTGTACAACCGGGTAGGCGAATTTGAAAAGGCGGATCGCAATTTCAAGCAGGCGATCCGGCTCGAACCCGAGAACTCCGCGTTCCTGAACAACTACGGACAGGTCCTGTGCCAGAACGGCAAGCACAAGGAAGGCCAGGAAATGTTTGCACGGGCACGTGCCAACCCCCTGTATCGAACGCCCGAGATCGCCCATAACAACGCGGGGATTTGCGCCATGACGGCCGGCGACCTCGCCGCAGCGGAATTGCATTTCCGCGATGCGCTGCAAATCAATCCGCAGATACCGCAGGCCTTGCTGCGCATGGCGATGATCAGCTATGAGCTTGAACGCTACCTGCCGGCCCGCGCTTACTTGCAACGTTACCTCGAGATCGGCAATCACTCCGCGAAATCCTTATGGCTGGGAATACGGATCGAACGCGAACTCGGTGACAAGGACGCGCTCGCAAGTTACAGCCTCCAGCTCGAGAAGAATTACCCGGATTCCGACGAGGCGCGCCTGCTGCTCGAGTCGAAGAACCTCTGATGTCGTCGTCGAAGGACATCGAACCCGAACCCCACGCGCATCCGCCGGACGAATCGCCGGGACGTATGGTGGCGAAGGCGCGCGAAGCTGTGTCGATCAGCCCGGCTGATCTCGCACTGCGCCTGCGGCTCGACACCCGGGTCGTGAAGGCGCTGGAACGCGACGATTTCGAGAATCTGCCGGCGCCGATGTTCGTCAAGGGCTATATCCGCTCGATCGCGAAGGAACTGGGCGTCGATGCGGCGGCGATTCTGGCCGCCTATGAATCGCATACGTCCGCCGAGCCGCCATCGCTGGCCGATTTTTCATCGCGCCCGCCGGACCAGATCGGAATCAACAGCGTGAGCATCAAAATCGTGACTTACGGCCTCGTTGCGCTGCTGATCATCCTGATCGCTTTGTGGGGCCGGTCCAACTTCAATGACGGAGATACACAGCCCTCGCCGCCGTCGTCGTTCGATCCCGATCCCTACGCTGATGCGGCGGCTCCGTTGCCTTACAGCTTCGATGTCGTCGAGCACGAAACACAGACCTGGCAAAACGTCGAGCCGGCGGCTGCCGTCGCCGAACCCGAACCGCAAGCGACGGCAGCCGTCGATTCCGCAGCGGCCGAGCACGCGTTGCCGAGCCCCGACAGCCACAATCTCACAGTGGAAACGAGCAGCGAAGCGTGGGTGGAAATTTATGCGAGCGACGGCACGCGGCTTTATTTCGGTATGGCCCGCGCCGGGCGCACGATTGAACTGAGCGAGCAACCCTATTTTCGCCTGATCCTCGGCAATACCGATTCGATCAGCCTGCGCTTCGACGGCGAGGTAATTGATCTCGGGCCGCACTCCCAGCAAGGCGTCGCCCAACTCGAACTTGGCACGAAGACAAATGCCGATGAGGCGGCGGCGCCATGAAACTCCAGTCTATCAAGGGCATGAACGATATCGTGCCGCCGGATACAACAACCTGGCAGCGCGCACAGTCATTGCTGCAAACGGTTCTTGCCGCATACGGCTACCGTGAAATTCGCTTGCCGATCATGGAGCATACGGGCGTGTTCGAACGCTCTATCGGCGATGTTACCGACATCGTGCAGAAAGAAATGTACACGTTCGCGGACCGCAACGGCGATAGCCTGACCCTGCGCCCGGAGGGTACCGCCGGCTGCGTGCGCGCCGCGCTGCAGAGCGGTTTGCTCCAGCAAACGCGCAAACTGTGGTACGTCGGGCCGATGTTCCGTCACGAACGGCCGCAAAAGGGCCGTTACCGTCAGTTCCACCAGATCGGCGTCGAAGCTTTCGGACTTCCCGGCCCGGATATCGACGCCGAGCTGATCATCATGACGGCGCGCATGTGGGCCGAACTCGAACTCGGTGGGTTGCGACTCGAACTGAATACGCTCGGGACTCTCGCAAGTCGCCATCACTATCGTGACGTTTTGCGTGAGTATTTCCGCAACCATCGCGATGCGCTTGACGACGACAGCGTGAACCGGCTCGAACGCAATCCGATGCGTATCCTCGACAGCAAGAATCCGGCAATGAAAGATCTCATCGCGCATTCGCCGCAACTCGATGCGCATCTCGACGATGAATCGCGCCGGCATTTCGATCAACTGTGCGCGATTCTCGATCATGCCGGCATCGAGTTTCAGGTGAATCCACACCTCGTGCGTGGTCTCGACTACTACTCGAACACGGTTTTCGAATGGATTACGAATGACCTTGGCGCACAGGGCACGGTTTGCGCAGGCGGGCGCTACGATGGTCTCGTAGAACTGCTCGGAGGCAAACCGACCCCGGCGATCGGGTTTGCCATGGGTCTGGAACGGCTTATAGAGCTTGCGCGCGAGCGTCTCAACCGCGCCGCCGACCCGGACGCTGACGTCTACGTCATCGTTAGTGATGAACATTACATCGCCGATGCGCTCGCGCTTGCGGAGTCGGTGCGGAACGCGGAACCCGGGTGGCGGGTTATGTGTCACTGTGGCGGCGGCAGCATGAAGTCACAGATGAAAAAAGCCGATCGTTCCGGTGCACAGGCCGCGCTCATCATCGGCGACGACGAGCACACGGACGGCACGGTTACGGTTAAGGCCTTGCGCACGGATTCGCAGCAACAGACCCTGGCGCGGGGATCCGCCGTCACGGCCCTGCGCAGTGTCGTGTGCTAAGCGGCTGGCCGCGACACGACGAATCGAACACCAAAGACAAGCATCAGCTCGAGCTGCGGCTCGTGGGGAGAGAAGGTTTTGGACGCTTATACGACAGAAACTGAACAGATCGAAAAGATCAAAAAGTGGTGGCAGGACAATGGCAAGGCGATCATTTTCGGCCTCGTCATCGGCCTTGGCGGCCTGTTCGGTTATCGCTATTGGGAGTCGGCACAGATAGCGGAAGGGCAGGCGGCTTCGATCAACTACGAACACCTGCTCGCGATCGCGTCCGCCGGCGCCAGCGAAGAAGCGACGGAAGCGGGCGAAGCGATTATCACCGGCTACCCGAAATCAACTTACGCACGCCTTAGCGCGCTCGTGTTGGCGAAACTCGCCGTCGATGTGCGGCAGCTCGACGAGGCGAAAGCGCGATTGCAGTGGGTAGCAGACAATTCCGCAGACGGCAAAATCAAACCCATCGCCCTGAGCCGCCTGGCCCAGGTTCATCTTGCCCAGGGCGACGTCGACGCGGCGGCGGCGGCGATCGCGGCCATCGATCCGGCGTTCGCCGGCGAGTTCCTCGAGGTTCGCGGCGACGTCGCGCTGGCCCAGGGCGAAACCGCGACCGCGCGCGCGCTCTACAGCGCGGCGCTCAACGACGTGCAAAAGCGTGGCAGCGATGGTGAATCCCTGCAGATGAAGATCGATAACCTTGCACTTGCGCAACGGTAAGCGACAGATGGGCAAAACATTTCGCCTCGCGGGTATCGCGATTGCACTGTGCGGCCTCTGCGCCTGTGCAGGGGTAAAGGATACCGTCGGCAATATTATCGCCAAGGAAACGGACAACTCGATCCCGCCTGCCGAGCTCGTCGATTTCGACGCCAGCATCGAGGTCGAGCGCTTGTGGTCGGACCGCTATGGCAAGGGCGTCGATAATCTGTTCATCCAGCTGATCCCGGCACCCTACGACGACAAGATATTCACCGCCGACCGCAACGGTCGCGTGATTGCACTCGACAGCCAGACGGGCGATGAAATCTGGTCGGAACGCGACAAGGACCTGCGCATATCCGGCGGCCCCGGGGTCGGCGACGGCAACGTTTACGTGGGCACATCGGATGCCGAGGTCGTCGCGTTCGACGCCGACAGTGGCGAGCGAAAATGGCTGACGATGGTTTCGAGCGAGGTCCTCGCGCCGCCGCGGTCCGCCGGCGGCACGGTCGTCGTGCGCACCGGCGACGGCAAGCTGTTCGGCCTGTTCGCTGAAACCGGCAAGCGGAAATGGGTGTACGACCGCACGATCCCGGTTCTCACGCTGCGCGGCACGGGCGCACCGGTTATCTACGCGGGATCCGTTATTGCCGGGTTCGATAACGGGCGCCTCGTGGCGCTCGAACTCGCCACCGGTAAGCAACAGTGGGAGACCCAACTCGCGGTGTCGAGTGGCCGATCCGATCTCGAACGCATGGTGGACGTGGATGCGGAACCGACGATATACGACGATACTGCCTACGTCGCGACTTTCCAGGCCAGTGTCTCCGCGGTCTCGCTCATCAGCGGACAACTTGAATGGAGTCGCGAGATCTCGTCGTATTCGAACGTCGCGGTCGATTATGATCGGGTTTATGTCACCGATGCACTCGGTTACGTATGGGCCCTCGATCGCATCACCGGTACGTCGATCTGGAAACAGCAGGCGCTGAAGGCGCGGCAGGTGTCCGGCCCCACGGTGATCGACGACTACGTCGTGATCGGCGACCTCGAGGGGTATTTACACTGGCTCAATCGCGAAACGGGTGATTTCGTCTACCGCACCCGGCTTGATGACACCCGGATACTCGTGCCTGCCAGGGCCGTCGACGACCTGCTGATCGCTTTCAGTTCTTCCGGCGTGCTCGCCGCCTATCGCCCCGGGCGAAAAGCGGACGCCGAACAATCCGAAGACCAGTAACCGCAGCCACCGGCACGTGAGCGACGATCCGCACACAGCATCAAAGCCGGTAGTCACGATAGTTGGCCGACCGAACGTCGGTAAATCGACCCTGTTCAACCGTCTCACGCGTTCGCGCGATGCACTCGTTGCCGACGTCGCGGGTGTGACGCGGGATATCAACGTCGGGCTCGGCAAAGTCGGTTCCGCGGCCTATCTCGTCGCCGACACCGGCGGCATCGACAGCGGCGCGAAACTCGACATCCATGCGCGCGTCTCCGAACAGGCGCTCAGCGTTATCGGTGACAGCGACGCCATTTTGCTCGTCGTCGACGGTAAGGAAGGTCTGAACAGCGAAGACGAGCATATCGCGACGGTGATAAGGAAATCCGGCGTGCCGGTGACCGTCGTCGTCAATAAGGTCGATCACGCCGACCCGGAACTCATCAGCAGCGAGTTCAACCGCCTCGGATTCGATCGCCCGGTGGCGATTTCCGCGCTGTCGGGTGCAGGGGTGGAAAAGCTTATCGGCGAAGTTACCGCACCCTGGCCGGGGCCCGAGGCCTACGCGGAGCCGGACGATAATCGCACCCGCGTGGCGATTATCGGACGTCCGAACGTCGGCAAGTCAACGCTCGTCAACCGCATGATTGGCGAAGAACGCATGATCACCGCTGATCTGCCCGGCACGACCCATGACAGCATCGCAATCGATTTCGAGCGTCGTGGCCGCGCTTACACCTTGATCGATACCGCGGGCCTGAGACGCCGCGGCAAAGTCAGCGACATCGTCGAAAAATTCAGCGCCGTGAAAGCACTCCAGGCAATCGACCTCGCGGCGGTCATCGTCGTCGTACTGGACGGCACCGAAGCCGTCACGGATCAGGACGCACACCTGCTCGGCCTTGTGGTGGAAAGTGGCCGCTCGGTCGTGATCGCCGTAAACAAATGGGACGGGCTTGCGGTCGATCAGCGCGACCAGATCCGGCGAGAACTCGATCGCAAGCTGCAGTTCATCGATTACGCTGAACGCATCTTCATCTCGGCCTTGCACGGTACCGGGGTGGGCGAGTTGTTCAAACACATCGACGACGCCTACCGTTCCGCACAGATTGGCGCGAAAACGAGCACAGTCACGGAAATGCTCCTCGCCGCGGTCAATGCACACCCGCCACCGCTCGTACACGGCCGCCGGATCAAGCTGCGCTATGCGCATCTCGGCGGGCGGAATCCGCCGACTATCGTCATTCACGGCAATCAGGTGAAATCACTGCCGGACGCGTATCATCGCTACCTCGGCAACTACTTTCGTAAGGCCTTCAGACTCGTCGGCACACCGGTGCGCATCGAACTACGCCAGGGCGAGAATCCATACGAGGGCAAACGGAACGAGCTCACCCAGCGCCAGATCAAGCAACGGCGGCGCCTGATGAAACACGTGAAGAAAAAGCGCTGATACGCTGCCGACGCGGTGGCATCGATCACGGCCGCGATATCCCGATCAAACCTCGATCCACGGCGTCGCCGTGTCCTGCGCCGCCACATCCCAGGCCGTCGCGCTGTCATCGAGCACCGCGGCAAGCGTCTGGCGCACGAGGTTGACCTTGTTCGCACGTACGCTCACATGCGCCCCGAGTACATGGCGTAGCCGCGCCGACTTCAGACTCTCGAGCAAAGTCGCGGCTTGCCCGTTATTGAAATGACCAAGGCGCCCGGCGATCCGATCTTTCACCGAATCCGGGTATTCGCAACCGGACAGTAATTCGAGGTCGTGATTGAATTCGAGCACAAGCGCGCAGCAGTCAGCAAAATGTTGCTGTATATGCCTCGTGTCGCTGCCAAGATCGGTGAGGATGCCGAGACGGCGGGAATCACTTTCGACGACGAACTGGCAGGGTTCCTTTGCATCGTGCGGAACCGGTGCCGGGCGCAAGGTGAGGTCGCCGATTGCGAACGTCTCGTGCGGGGAAATTTCCGTCAGCTCGAATTTACGATCGTTCTCAAAGCCGGCAGCAACACGCGTGCCGTGCGTCATGTAGACCGGAATGCCATAGCGCCTTGCCAGCGCGCCCACCCCGCCAATGTGATCGCCGTGTTCGTGCGTGACGATGACACCATCGAGCGCCGCCAAGTCGAGCCCGAGTGCGCTCACGCGCGCCGTGAGGCGGCGCACGGACAAGCCGCAATCGATCAGAATCGCGCTGCCCCCGGCTTCGACGACGGTCGCATTGCCGCTGCTGCCGCTGGCGAGTACCGAGAATCGCACCCTAATCGTTCATCGGGCTGTGGTTCGCCGCGACAATCGCGTACGGTTGGCGTGACAGCGGCAAAATAGGTGTGCGTAAACCTGAGACAGGACGACTTCGGGACCGGGATCGCACCCTACACCCCATCCCTGTCCCTTCCCCTCCCATATCGATTAACCTGGGAGGGGAACGGTACCGGGTCCATCGAGGTTCGTGTTTCATGATTTGAAGCACGGTTTTAGTTCCCGGCGTTCAGTTCCTGGTTCAAACGGGTGAGGAACTGCACCGCGCTATCGCTCGTTTCCCATTGGCCGTCCCGGTTCAGGGCAACAATTTCCGTTTTGTCACCAACACCGGTCAGGCTCAACTGCAACTGCCCGGCGTCGTCACCCCAGAATTTCAGTTTCGAGAATACGCCCTGCTTCTTCTTCGCGGGACCCGCGGGAATGCGGACGATGTAGAGCCCGCGGTTGCGATCTTCCTGATCGACCTCCACCCCGGTTCGGCTGAGCGCCTGACCGACAACACCCCATGCATCGTTGAATTGTTCAGCGAGCGCGAGGTATACCTTGCCGCCGCCGGCACTGATCAGTTCCGAATGTTGCGGCCCGTCCGCGGAGGGTGCTGCGCTCGGCGCGGACGCGCGCTCGGCAGTACGGCTTGCGGGCGATTCGCGTGTCTCGGACGCGCCGCCATTGAGCGTGGCCTCCATCCGTTCCACTACCTGACGTTCGAGTGCGGCATCACGCGATCGCGCCTGCCACACGAGCTTGTCGCCCTGGGGAACGAGTTCTTCGCCGCGGTGGGAAACGTACAGTAATGTCGTACCGGGTTCCTGTCCTGGCTCGGCGAACACCTTGAACTTGTCGCGCACGAGTTCTTCCTGGTTCTCGTTCCAGGCAGTTTCGATCACGCCGAGTTCTTCGTCGTCGAGTTCGAGCGTGTAACCGAGACCCTGGAAGAAGCTGCGCAACTGCGGCCAGATCTGAACCGTGACGCCTTCCGCGGCAAGCACGGTTTCGTTTTCCAGCAATTTGATCGCGCTTGATTCCGAGCGTTCGAGTTCCTCGTCACGCTTACGCTCGGCGGCGCGCTCCTGAAACGTGGAAAAACTTGCGGTTTCACCCGCTTTCGGAATCGCCATGCGATCCTGGATCGCGTCAGTTGTCAGATCCGGCGGTACTTCCAGATCCGGCAGGCTTTTGCTTTTTTTGTATTCAGTGCGTCTGTCGGGCAGAACCTCGTCCAGCTTCGGGACGATCTTGGAGCAGCCAACTAGCATGAGCACGATGAAAATGCTCACGAGGCAAGTTTTTAACATGCCAGAAAATCCCCTCAACGAATGTTGTTTAAGTGCAATCAGCCGAGCAACGCTCAGCCGGCAGCGTAGTTACAGGTGAGGCCCGCTTGATCCATGGCCTTGCGGACCCGTGGTTCAGCTTCTTTCGACAGCCAGGTCATTGGCAGGCGGATGCCCGGTGCACACAGACCCAGCTGATAGACAACCCATTTCACCGGAATCGGGTTGGACTCGCAGAACAGTTCCTTGTGCAACAACGCCAGCTTCGCGTCGATTTCGCTGGCGAGCGCGGCATCGCCCCCCAGCGCTGCATCGCACAGCGCCTTCATTTCACGCGGAACCACATTCGCGGTGACCGAAATAACGCCGTCACCGCCGGCGAGCATGAACTCGCGCCCGGTCGCGTCGTCACCGCTCAACAGGAGGAATTCTTCGCCGCAGGTCTCGCGTAACGTGGCAACGCGTTGGATTTCGCCGGTTGCCTCCTTGACCCCGATGATGTTGTCGAGTTCCGCGAGTCGGGCAATGGTCGCGGGCAACATATCGCATGCGGTGCGCCCGGGTACGTTATAGAGGATCTGCGGGGTATCTACCGCTTCGGCAATTGCCTTGTGGTGCTGATACAAGCCTTCCTGCGTGGGCTTGTTGTAATACGGCGTTACGAGCAGACACGCATCGGCGCCGGCTTTCGCGGCGGCGGCCGTCAGGCGGATCGCCTCGGTGGTTGAGTTCGCGCCGGTGCCGGCAATAACGGGAATGCGCCCGTTTACATGGGCGACGACCCGCCTGATCGCGTCACAGTGTTCGGTTTCGCTGAGCGTGGCGGACTCGCCGGTTGTTCCCACCGCGACGATGGCATCAGTACCGCTGGCGACGTGGAAATCGAGCAGGGCCTCGAATCGCGGCCAATCGATAGCAGTATCAGGGGACACCCCTTCCCGCATCGGGCTGACCACCGCGACCATGCTTCCCCGCAAACGTGCCATCGATAAAACTCTCTAAAACAACCGATTATGGTAGCTTTCCGTTGGGGGTATGACAAGGAGCGGGTATCATGGGTTCCCTCGCTCTCAACGCCGATTGCCCCGCCTGCGAGCTTGCGGATCGCTTGCCGGAACATGCACAATACGAGGCGCTCATTCCCGCCCATCGAACCCTCCTGAAACTCATGGACAACTACGTCGCCATCTCCGCCATCGGCGCGAATCGGCCCAAGCTGATCGAACCCTTCGTCAAGTCGATCCGCGATTGCGGATGCAATATCGTCGACAGCCGGATGACCGTGCTTGGCGATCGCCTGGCGATGATGTTGTTGCTGTCCGGCCCGTGGGACGCGATTGCGAAAATCGAGAATCTGCTTCCCCGGCTGGAGGAGCAACTTGCACTTAAAACGATCGTCCAGCGCACGGAACCGCGCAAACCGGAAGGCGGCCTCATGCCGTATGCGGTGGAGGTTGTCGCCGTCGACAACATCGGTATTGTCCACGACATCACCCAGTTCTTCGCGCAACGCGAAATCAATATCGAGGATCTGTATTCGGGAACCTACGCCGCCGCGCACACCGGCACGCAAATGTTCTCATTACATATGACCATCGGCATCCCCACGGACATCTCGATTGCTTCGTTGCGCGGCGAGTTTATGGAATTCTGCGACCAGCTGAACCTCGATTCCATCATGGAGCCGGTCAAGTAGGCGAACCGGTGTACCCCGGTTCGAGCCCGCGCGCGGCATTGTGACCACGGACAATCGCCTCTTCGTTCTGGACACTAACGTGCTGCTGCACGATCCGGCGGCAATCTTCCGCTTTGCCGAACACGATGTGTTCATTCCCATGGTCGTCGTCGAGGAACTCGACGCGGCGAAACGCGGAACCTCGGATCTTGCACGCAGTGCGCGCCAGGTAAGCCGGTTTCTCGAAGACGTCATCACCGACAGCGATCACGCCGCCATCGTGGCGGGTCTGCCGCTGCCGCACATTGGCAACGGCGCGCACGATTACGCACCGAGCGGACGATTGTTCCTGCAAACCACGGCGATCGACGCGGGCATATTGCCGGCCGGCCTGCCCGGCAGCGCACCGGACAACGCGATTCTCGCCGCGGCGCTTGACCAGGCGCGGCGGCCCGGCGCGGCCGACGTCGTCCTTGTATCGAAGGACATCAATCTCCGTATCAAGGCGCGAATCGCCGGCGTCAGCGCGGAGGACTACTACAACGACAAATCGCTCGACGACATCGATCTGCTGTTTACCGGGACGCACGAACTCAAGCGGGACGAGGTGCGGCAGTTACAGCCCGACCCCGACGGGCAAGGCGGCTTTACGGTTGCCGCGGGCGCGTTCGGCACCGTTTACCCGAACGAGGGACTGTTCAGTGATGATGATCGCCTGGAGCTTATCGCACGCGCGGTTGACCAGGGTTTTCAAGTCCTCCACCGTCTCGTCGATTACCGTGACCCGGCGCGCCCGGTGTGGGGGGTCGGCGCGCGCAATGCGGAGCAGAACCTGGCGCTGAATCTGCTCATGGACCCGGCGGTTGAGTTCGTTACCCTGCTCGGCGTTGCCGGCACCGGCAAGACGCTGCTCGCGCTTGCGGCAGGTCTCGCACAGTGCATGGACGCGAAGATCTATCGCGAGATCATCATGACCCGGGAAACGATTTCCGTCGGTGAAGACATCGGCTACCTGCCAGGCACCGAGGAAGAGAAAATGACGCCGTGGATGGGTGCACTTCTCGACAACCTCGAAGTGCTCGCCGACACCGGCGATGGCGGCACCTGGGGCCGGGCTGCGACGGCCGACGTGATCCAGAGCCGGATCAAGATCCGCTCTCTCAGTTTCATGCGCGGACGGACGTTCCAGAATCGCTACATCATCATCGACGAAGCACAGAACCTCACGGCGAAACAAATGCGCACACTGATTACGCGAGCCGGGGCGGGAACGAAAATCGTCTGCCTCGGTAATATCGGCCAGATTGATACGCCCTATCTGAGCGAGACGACGTCGGGTCTGACCTATGTCGTCGATCGCTTTCGCCCGTGGGCGCACAGCGGCCATGTCACTTTGCGCCGTGGCGAACGCTCGCGCCTTGCGGATTACGCAACGAATAATCTTTAACGCGCCAGCGGGAAGCGATGGCGCTCAACGGCAAACCGGCATTTTTCCGTCGCCGGCGAAAGCGGCGACATTCACCGCTGCGCACGTCAGCGCTTAAACTTCCGCGGCTATTTCCGTGCGCACATCACCGGCACGCGGCCACGCACGCAACAGCGATTTCACGAGCGTTGCGAGCGGAATCGCGAAAAATACGCCCCAAAATCCCCACAACCCGCCGAACACGAGGACCGCGAGAATAATTGCGACGGGATGCAGGTTCACGACATCCGAGAACAGCAACGGCACGAGCAGATTGCCGTCGAGCGCCTGGATGATCCCGTAGGCAACCATGATCCAGATAAACTCGTTGCCCCAGCCGAGTTGCAGGTAAGCAGCGAGCGCGACCGGCAAAGTCACTACCGCGGCACCGAGATACGGCACGATTACGGATAGCCCGACGAGAACGCCGAGCAACGGCGCATACGACAAACCGAGGAACGAGAACGTGGTATAGCTAACCCCGCCGACGATAAAAATTTCGTACACCTTGCCGCGAACGTAGTTGCCGATCTGATCGTCCATTTCCTGCCAGACCTGATCGATGACCCCACGGTCGCGCGGGAGAAATCCGGTGATCCAGCCGACGAGCTGCGCCTTGTCCTTGAGGAAAAAAAACACGAGTACCGGGCCGAGCACGAGATAGATCAGGATCGTAACGACCGCTGGAATCGTCGCCAGCGATATCGACAGAACGCTCTGCCCAAGCCCGCTAACCCACCCGCGAAACGCGCCGATGACATTGTCGATCTGGGCCGCCGTAACGATATTCGGATACAGCTCCGGCAACCGCAGCAACAGGGCCCGGCCCTCGTTGATCATGCGCGGCAGTTCCTGAATGAAATTCGTTACCTGGCGCGACAGGATAGGCATCAGGCCGAGCAGCAGGAACACGAGCACGGTCATGAACACCGTAAAAACGATGATGACGGCGAGCAATCGGGGCAAGCCTCGCTTCTCGAGTTGCGCCACCGTCCCTTCGAGCAGGTAAGCAATGACAACGGCGGCGAGAACCGGGGCCAGCATGTGCCCGAAATACAGCACGACAACAGCGCCGATGACGAGCAGCAGGACCAATAGCACGGCTTGCGGGTGCGAAAAATACCGGCGGTACCAGCTACTGACAATGTCGAACATGGTGGGCGGTTGGGGCCTGCCTGTGCGGGTTGGGATGCGAATCGAGTATATCGTCCGGCCAGCCGGCATCACAATAACGGGTGACGGAGCGTTATCGTCGAAATCGGCTGCGGCTCGGTTTATGCTGCGGCAGCAATGAAGATATTCGCGACGTACAACATCAAGGGCGGGGTGGGTAAAACCGCGGCGGCGGTGAATCTCGGCTATTTGTCCGGCCTGAGCGGCTTCCGCACCTTAATCTGGGATCTCGACGCCCAGGGCGCCGCGAGTTTCTACTTTCGCACCCGCGCCCATATCAAGGGCGGCAGCGAAGGCCTGCTGAAGCGCAAACGCCCGTTACCGAAGTTCATTCGACCCACCGGCCACGACAACGTTGACCTGATCCCCGCGGATTTCTCATTACGCAACCTCGACCTCGACCTCGCCGAAAAGAAAAACCCGGACGCGGCCCTCAGCAAACGCCTGCGCTCGGTAAAACACGACTACGATGTCGTCATTCTCGACTGCGCGCCAACCGTTTCGCTCGTGTCCGAGAACATCATTCACATGACCGACTGGTTGCTGATCCCGCTGATCCCGACGCACCTGTCGCTCCGCGCCTATGAGCAGTTGTGCAAGTTCTTCGCGCGCGAGGCGATCGATCCCTCGCACCTGATGCCTTTTTTCTCGATGGTCGACAAGCGCAAAAAACTGCATCGCGAGCTCATCGTCGAGTTCGCGGCGGAGCATCCTGAATTGCTGCGGTCCTATATTCCCTATCTCAGCGAAATCGAACAGATGGGTGTGCACCGGGCGCCGGTGGGTGCCTACGCGCCGCGTGGTCCCGGCGGTCGCGCGTTCGACAGCCTGTGGCAGGCGATTATGAAACGCACAGTGCTCGCCCCGACAGAAGGCACATGAGTGCGCTGTCGGACGTCGCTCCGGACCGGCTCATTGCGCGCATTCGCGAATGGGGATCGGATCTCGGCTTCCAGCAGATCGGGATCAGCGACGTTTCCCTGGTTGAAGACGAAGCACGGCTGCAAGCCTGGCTCGATCGCGGCTGGCACGGCGAAATGAGCTACATGAGCAAACATGGCGCAAAGCGCTCACGGCCCGCGTTGCTGATCCCGCGCACCTTGTCGGTCATTGTTGCGCGCATGAACTACCTGCCCGAACCGAATGCACAGGCAGCCGGCGCTCTCGCCGACGAGACCGGCGCCTACGTTTCCCGCTATGCGCTGGGACGCGATTACCACAAGCTGATCCGCGCCCGGCTGCAGCAACTCGCAACCCGGATTAGTGATGAAATTGGCGCTTATGGCTACCGCGTATTCACGGACAGCGCGCCGGTGCTGGAACGTGCGCTGGGCCGCAAGGCGGGCCTGGGCTGGGTTGGCAAACACGCAAATCTGATCAGTCGCACGGATGGCTCGTGGTTCTTTCTCGGCGAAATCTATACCGACCTGCCGTTGCCGGCGGACCCGGCGTATGCAACGGAACATTGCGGGACGTGCGTCGCCTGCCTCAACGCCTGTCCCACCGGCGCGATAGTTGCGCCCTACGAGGTGGATGCACGCCGCTGTATTTCCTATCTGACAATCGAACTGAAAGGCTCGATTCCCCCTGAGCTGCGCCCGTTGATCGGTAATCGTGTGTTCGGTTGCGACGACTGTCAGCTCGTGTGTCCGTGGAATCGCTATGCCACGCTCACGGCGGAGAAGGATTTTGCGCCGCGACACCGTCTCGATGACAGCGCCTTGCTGGAACTGTTTGCCTGGTCGCCGGAAGCATTCGACGAGCGCACCCGCGGATCGGCGATCAGGCGGATCAGCTTCGAACAATGGTCGCGTAATATCGCCGTCGCGCTTGGCAATGCACCGCCGAGCCAGACGATCATCGATGCCTTGCACGCCCGTCTGGCGGGCGCGTCCGCGCTCCTGCGTGAGCACCTCGAGTGGGCGCTCGCGCGACAAACGGCCGCGCTGAACGCCACCCCCTGAACCGTCGCCGGCCGGCGTCTGGCCGCGGGCATGCGCGGGATCGAAGTGTTCCCGGCCACGATTAATTGCTGTACGCTGATTCACTACGGATAACAACGTGTTAGCTACTAACGCGAAAGTAATCTGTCGCCGACGTCCAGCGCACGGTCAGCCCCTGCGACGGCGAAGAGAGGGCAACTCGAGGAACGCGACATGGATAACGCCACGGAGCTCAACCCGCGTACCTATGACTGGTGTGTACGCGCGTTCGATCGGGTCAAGAAGCTGCTCGGCGTACGCATCAAACTGCACCATGAGCACGGGCAGGTCGAACAGGGCGATGTGTTCCTGTTCAACCATTTCGCGCGCATGGAAACGTTCATTCCGCAATACCTGATCTATCGCGAAAGCGGCGCGTTCTGTCGCTCCGTCGCCGCGGCGCAGTTTTTTACCGGCAACGATCGCTTCACCCAGGTCCTGTATGAACTCGGAGCGGTACCCGCCGATCATCCGGATCTGATGACGATACTCGCGCGCGATATCCTGAAAGGGCGCAAGATCGTTATTTTTCCTGAAGGCGGCATGGTCAAGGATCGACAGGTACTCGACCACCGCGGCCAGTACAGCGTGTACTCACGCTCGGCGCGTTCACGGCGCAAACATCACACCGGCGCGGCACGGCTCGCGATCGGGCTGCAGATCATCAAATTACGGGTGCTGAAGGAACACGCGCTCGGTAATGACGGGCTGCTCGAGGACTGGTGCGCACAGCTCGAACTGCCGGCGGTAGATGCACTGATCGAAAATGCGCGGCGACCGGTGACGATCGCACCGGCAAATATCACGTTCTACCCCCTGCGGATCAGCGACAACATCCTGCGTCGGGGCGCGGAATTGCTGCACGGCGAATTGAGTCCACGTGCGGTCGAAGAACTGATCGTGGAGGGGAATCTCTTTTTCAAAACAACCGATATGGATATTCGCCTCGGCGACCTGATTTGTCCGCTCGACGATTGGGTATGGTGGGAACGCCCGCTCGCAAACTATCTTGCGGGCAACCTGAAACATCCGCGCGATATTTTCGATGGCGCTTACCTGCGCGAGCAAATCGTGCGGCGCGGCGCGGCGAAGGGATTGCGCGCGAGTATTTCGCGCCTGCGCGATCGTTACATGCGGGACATTTACGGCGAAGTCACGGTGAACACGAGCCATCTCGCTTCACTTGCGATTCTGAAGAGCGTCGAGAACGGCAGCAAACATCTGCCGCTGAACGAATTCAAGCACGTCATTTACATCGCCATCAAGAAACTGCAACAACATCGCCACGTGCACCTGCACCGAAGTATCTGTAACCCGTCCGTGTACCGCGCGCTGTTGAAATCGGAAACGCCCGAACTCACGCAGTTTCTGCAGTCCGCCGAAAACGCCGGCCTGATTGAGTCGCACCCCGGGGAAATCCGCTTCCAGGACAAACTCGTGATCGAGCACGAATTCGATGCCGTCAGGCTGGAGAATCCGGTGGAGGTTTATGCGAACGAAGTCGAGCCGGTTGCCGAAGTCAACGCCGCGATCGATGCCGCAATCGCCGAGGTCGGGTCGCTCGAACCCGTGGCTTACGCGCGCTTCGTCTATGACGACGAGCTCGTCGCCTATGAATGGGACAAGGGCTTGTTCGATGGCGCGGCGCATCGCGAGATCAATGATCGTGAAACAGCCACCGCCGATGCACGACCCTTTCTGCTCGAACCGCCCGGCGGTTCGACGATGGGGGTATTGCTGGTCCACGGATTCCTCGCTTCGCCGGCGGAAGTCCGTCCACTCGGCGACAAACTGCTGGCAGCGGGCTATACCGTCCTTGGCGTGCGCCTGAAAGGCCACGGCACCTCGCCATGGGATTTGCGCGAGCGCAGCTGGGAAGACTGGTATGCCTCGGTGGAACGTGGACTGCATGCGCTGCGCGGGATCTGCCGGGATGTTTGCGTGATCGGATTTTCTACCGGCGGCGCACTCGCGCTGTTGCACGCCGCCCGCGCGAGTGATGACATCTGCGGCGTCGCTTCGATATGCGCGCCGCTGAAGTTCCGCGCCAAGAACATGCGGTTCGTCCCGTTGATGCACGGTGCCAACCGGATCGTGCGTTGGGTGTCGAAATACGAAGGCCTGATGCCGTTCCGTCCGAACGAATCAGAACATCCGCATATCAACTACCGCAACATGCCGATTCGCGGTTTGTACGAACTTACCCGACTCGTAACGCGCCTGAAAAGCGAACTGCCGCAAGTCAGTTGTCCGGTCAGTATTGTCCAATCGAGCGCTGATCATGTTGTCGATCCGGCGAGTGCGACCCTGGCCTATGATCTGCTCACCAGCGAGCATAAGGAGATTCACTGGATCGAATCCGAGCGCCACGGCATCGTCAACGAAGGCGTGGGCAATACGCACGACGTGCTGCTCAGCTTTGTCGCCGATTCCGCCTCCCGTTGCCTCGATCGCGATCTCGAAGAAACGGTTTCGGTACACGTCAGCGAGCACATCGTTTAAGCAGGCCCCGCCCGGCTCGCCTCAGCGCGAAACGACTTTCGCCGGCGCGGCACGCTGCAGCCAACCGCGGATTAGTCTCGCCGCGTGTGTTGCGTAGCCGTAGAAATCCGGACCGGCGCCATCAACCGCGATGGCCTCCAATGAGTTCGGATACTCGCGCGCCTTGGCGCGTCGTTGCGCCTGCCAGCGCAGCGCGCGCGTATCCCGCGTCCCGGCGACATCGAGCACGGCAACATCAATGCCGGCAAGGTCAGCGTCCCACGCGCCAACCCCGACGAGGCCGACCACGCTTGGCGGCAGCGCGCCATTGAGCGCGGCAATCGCACCGACCACCCCGCCGGCATCGCCGACGAGCACGATGTTCTGCAGGCCGAGACCGGCGAAATACTCTGCTGCGGCGACGATGCGCGCCACCGCGGCCGCAGGCTCGGCGTCCGCAGGCGGGGCTTGCAGCGACAACACGGACCATCCGCCGGCTGGTCCGATCAGCGACAACGCGTGCGGCACTGGCGCGTTATCAACGATTGATCCGGGCGTTGGAATGATTACGAGCCCGCCGAGCGGGATAGCCTCGTCCGCAGGCCGGTGCAGCGCAAGGAACGGTCCGTCGGTGGTATCAAGCCACAGCGTGTCCACATCAAAGCGGCGCAAGGCCAGGCGTTCGGCAATTAGCTGCTCAGCCGCGGATCCCGCCGCGGGCACGGGATCCTCCGCGGCCGCCTCGGCGGCAGCCGCGGGTGGCGTTGCCGCCGGCGGTGCTGGCGGATCCGGTGCCTGGGCGAGGGCGCCGGCGCAGTGCATGGCGGCGGCGAGGGCGCCCGCGAGGAAAGATCGCAGAATCATAACGTTCCGATGCATAAACTGAGATATCGGCCGTGCACCCTGAC
Source organism: Gammaproteobacteria bacterium (assembly GCA_965216305.1). Taxonomy (GTDB): domain Bacteria; phylum Pseudomonadota; class Gammaproteobacteria; genus UBA11873. The sequence goes on from OZ244144.1 coordinate 5,301,404, forward strand.
CGCTGTAGTGACCTTCCGCGCACGTCATCGAGGTGCGCTCGGGGTAGTGATGCGTTAAAGTTGCGCGCTCGCTGATCCCACTCCCGAAACCAAGAAACCACATGAAACAACCGGAACTTATCGCCCCTTCGATCCTGTCCGCAGACTTCGCTCGTCTCGGCGAGGAAGTTCGTCACGTGATCGAGGCGGGCGCGGGTCTCGTGCACTTCGACGTCATGGATAATCATTACGTACCGAACCTGACGGTCGGCCCGGTCGTGTGCTCGGCATTGCGGAAGTACGGGATCGAAACCCCGATCGACGTGCACCTGATGGTGAAACCCGTGGACCGTATCATCGGCGATTTCGCCGCAGCGGGGGCGAGCTACATCACGTTCCACCCGGAAGCGAGTGAACATGTCGATCGCTCGCTGCAACTGATCCGTGAAGCAGGCTGCAAAAGCGGGCTCGTGTTCAATCCGGCAACCCCGCTCGACTACCTGGATTACGTACTCGACAAAATCGACATGGTACTGATCATGTCGGTGAACCCCGGGTTTGGCGGGCAATCGTTCATCCCCGGCGCACTCGAGAAGTTGCGCCTGGCGCGCGCAATCATAGACCGCAGCCAGCGACCGATCCGGTTGCAGATCGACGGCGGCGTGAAGATCGACAACATCGCGGAAATCGCGGCCGCCGGCGCCGACACGTTCGTTGCCGGCTCGGCCATTTTTGGCAGCGACGATTACGCGCAAACGATCGCGGACATGCAGGCCGAAATCGATCGCGTCCGCGCCGTATGAGCAATTCCTTGTGCAAGGCCGTGTTGTTCGATCTGGACGGCACGCTCGTCGACAGCGCGCCCGATCTCACGGTCAGCGTGGAATACGCACTCACGGCGGTTGGCATGCCCGCGCCCGGACTCGCCGAAGTACGTACCTACATCGGCGAGGGCGCGCGGAGATTGCTCCATCGTTCCCTCACCCGTAACCCGGACGGAGTCGCCGACGACGCACTGTTCCGGGAAGTGAGTGAGCTGTTCTTCGATCACTACGCGGCAAACCTCTGCGTGCGCTCGCGGCTGTACCCCGGCGTGGTCCCGACGCTGCAGCTGTTACGGGAACGCGGTTGCCGCTTCGCATGTGTCACGAACAAACCGGCGCGTTTTACCGCGCCGTTGCTCGAAGCGCTTGGCCTGTCCGGGTTCTTCGCCGTAAGCGTCAGCGGCGATTCGCTGCCGCGAAAAAAGCCGGACCCGGCACCGTTGCAATTCGCCGCCACCGCCCTCGGCATGGCGACGGCAGATTGCACTATGGTTGGAGATACGGTTACCGACATCGCAGCCGCACGCAACGCGGGAATGCCGGTAATTGCGGTCGACTACGGCTACGGCAACCCGGATGAACTCAGCGGCGCCGCGCCCGATCGCCTCGTACGCGCGTTCGACGAGCTGGCCGGGCTCCTGCCCGCGCTTGGCGCCGGTACCGCCGCCGACCCGGAGTTCCACACGTGATACTCATGATCGACAACTACGATTCGTTCACCTACAACCTCGTACAGTATTGCGGCGAGCTGGGTCAGCATGTCGAAGTGGTGCGCAACGATGCGATGTCGCTCGACGAAATCGCCAAGCTGGGCCCCGCTGCGATCATCATTTCACCCGGCCCCTGCACGCCGAATGAAGCCGGCGTATCGCTCGACCTTGTCAGCCGCCTGGGCCCCGAAGTGCCCACGCTCGGTGTGTGCCTTGGACATCAGAGTATCGCGCAGGCATTTGGCGGCCGGGTCGTGCACGCGCGCGCCGTGATGCATGGCAAGACCTCACCGATCCATCACCGCGGGACGGACGTATTCGCGAATCTCACGGACCCGTTCACCGCCACCCGCTATCACTCGCTCGTAGTCGAGCGCGAGTCGTTGCCCGATTGTTTCGAAGTGACCGCGTGGACGCAGCGCGACGACGGCGAGACAGACGAAATCATGGGCTTGCGACATCTCGAATTTCCGCTCTACAGCGTGCAGTTCCATCCCGAATCGATCCTGACCGACAGTGGCCACGCGCTGCTTGAAAACTTCTTCCACCTCGCCGGCGTCGCGAAACAGGCGTAATGGATATTCAGCAAGCGATTGCGACGGCCGTCGCCGGATCCGACATTGGCTTCGACGATATGCTCGAGGTCGTACGTCAGATCATGTCGGGCGAAGCAACTCCGGCGCAGATCGCGGGTCTGCTCGTCGCCCTGAGCATGAAAGGAGAAACCGTCGACGAAGTGTGCGCCGCGGCGACGGTGATGCGCGAGCTGGCCGTCCATGTTCCTGTCAGGGCGACGCCGTTGATCGACACCTGCGGCACCGGCGGTGACGCCGCGCACACGTTCAATGTGTCTACGGCGACGGCGTTCGTCGTTGCTGCGGCCGGCGGCCACGTGGCGAAACACGGCAATCGTTCCGTTTCGAGTTCGAGCGGTTCGGCAGATGTACTCGAAGCGGCGGGGGCGCGGATTTCCATGGGCGTCGCCGATGTTGCGCGGGCCGTCGAACAGACCGGGGTGGGATTCATGTTCGCCCCCGCGCATCACGGCGCCACGCGGCATGCTGCGGGCCCGCGCCGCGAGCTCGGGATCCGCACCTTGTTCAACGTACTCGGACCTTTGACGAATCCTGCCGGCGCGCCGCTGCAACTCGTCGGCGTGTTCAGTCGTGCATGGCAGGAGAAAGTGGTTTCAGTGCTCGCACGCCTCGGCTCGGAGCGCGCCTATGTGGTCAATGCCGCCGACGGCCTCGACGAGATCAGCATTGGTTCAACGACCACGGTAGCGGCGCTGGCCGACGGCAAAATCGACTGGTTCGAGATTGATCCGCGGGACTTCGGCTTTCAACTGCAGCCGCTGTCGTCCATCGTTGCACGCGACGCAAACGAGAGCCTTGAAATCATCAACGCAGTGTTCGACGATCGTCCCGGGCCCGCGCGCGACATCGTGGTGCTGAACGCCGGCGCCGCAATCCACCTGTGTGGCTTCAGTTCAACCCTGGCCGAAGGGTTTGAGCACGCGGCCGCCCTGATTACCGACGGCGCGGCGCGTGAACGTTTCCGCCGCTTTGTCGAGTTTACGCAAACGACAGCAGAGACCTGACAGCATGGCAAGCCCCCACCAGGAAAAAACCCCGGCCACAACGAACGTGCTCGACGAGATCGTACGACACAAGCACACAGAAGTCGCCGCGCGGCGCGAGCTTACCCCGCTCGCCACCCTGGAAAAACAGGTACAAACCGCATCGCCCGTGCGTGACTTCGCCGGTGCGCTGCGGCGCCAGGTAGACAGCGGCGACGCGGCGGTGATCGCGGAATGCAAGAAAGCTTCGCCGAGCAAGGGTCTCATCCGTGAACACTACAACCCGAGCGAAATTGCCCGCAGTTACGCCGCCGGCGGTGCCACCTGCCTGTCCGTGCTCACAGATGAGCGTTATTTCCAGGGTCACGACGATCACCTCGTCGCAGCGCGCGCCGCGTGTGAATTACCGGTGATCAGAAAGGATTTCGTCGTCGATCCCTACCAGGTATTCGAGGCCCGCGCGCTCGGTGCGGATTGCATTTTGCTCATCGTCGCCTGCCTCGATGATGCGCGACTGCAGGACCTCGCCGAACTCGCGACAAAGCTGAATATGGACGTGCTGCTCGAAGTCCATGACCGCACGGAACTCGAACGCGCGCTGCGCCTGAGAATGCCGTTGATTGGCGTGAACAACCGCGATTTGAAGCGCTTCGTTACGGATATCGAAACAACACTCGGCCTCTTGCGCGACATTCCCGATGATCGCCTCGTGATCACGGAATCGGGGATTCATACCCGGGCAGACGTTGATCGACTGCGCGCGAACCGGGTCAACGCCTTCCTCGTTGGTGAAGCGTTCATGCGCGCGCCCGATCCGGGTGTGATGCTGCAGGAATTGTTCTACTAGAAACCGGGCGCGGCCCGGTCGCGGCAACGAGCGAGTGTGGACCCGCGGTTGCGAGGCTCGCAATCGCGGCACGCCTGTTCCCCGCTGCGACAGCGGCCGTGCGATGAGATCGGGGAGCCCCCGATGCCATGCGAGCGGTGAGTGCGCCGTGGCGGTACTAGCGCCCGAAAATATCCGCCGGGTCCTTGAACGCCTTGAATTCGAGGCAATTACCGCTTGGGTCTTCGAGAAAAAACGTGGCCTGTTCACCCACTTTCCCCTTGAACCTCACGTGCGGTTCAACGCGGAACGCGATGCCGATATACGTCATGTGATCGACGGCGAGGTGCCAGTCCTCCCAGTCCATGATCAGACCGAAATGCGGCACCGGAATCGCTTTCGATTCGACGTCGTTAGTTGTTGGAGGCGCGTAGTCCGGTACGAGATGCGCCGTGATCTGGTAGCCGAAGAAATTCAGATCAAGCCACGTATCGGTGCTGCGACCAACGCGACAGGCGAGTACATCGGTGTAAAACGCGCGCGTACGTTCGAGGTCCGTAACCGGAAACGCGAGGTGGAAACTCGGGCGTCCGCGAAATTCCTCGAGCGGACCACCGGCGCTAGTCGATTCGTTGGCCATAGGTTTTGAATTTCTCCAGTACCTCGCGCATTTCTTCGCGCGACAGGATCACCGGCGATGATAACGACGACGCAATGCAGTATTGCCGCGCGAGTTGTTCCACCTCGACCGCGAGATTCACGGCTTTCGACGGGGCGGAGCCAAGTGCGACAACGCCGTGGTTGGCCAGCAGGCATGCGTTGCGGTCGTCGAGCGCCGCGATCGCTTCATCAGACAGCCTCTGCGTGCCGAACGTAGCATAGCCTGAACAACGGATCGAATCGCCGCCGGCAACAGCCACCATGTAGTGAAACGCCGGAATATCGCGGCGCTGGCACGCGAGCGCGGTGGCATAACTCGAATGCGTGTGGACGATCGCATGGACATCGGACCGGGCGGCATAAATGTCACGATGCAGGCGCCATTCGGACGACGGAATCACACCCGGACTCATTGTTTCACCGCTCATCGACAACTCGACGATCGCCGCCTCATCAAGCGCGGTCGCCGGCACGCCGCTTGGCGTAATCCAGATGCTGCCGGAGTCGCTGCGGCAACTCGCGTTACCTGCGCTGCCGGTGTTCAGCCCGCTCGCATCGAGCGCCTGCATCGCGGCGACAACCGCGCCGGGTTGGCACCCGGAGGCGTTCATGTGCTGAGCCCGGTCGTGTTCGCGTTGCGGCTCATTTCAGGAATAAGGCATAGGTCGGGTTGTCGCTTTCCTCAACATAGGACATGTTCAGTTTCGCGAGAAACGTAGCGAAGCGCTCATTATCTGCCGCCGGTACCTGTATCCCCATGAGCACGCGCCCGTATGCGGCGCCATGATTGCGATAATGGAACAGGCTGATGTTCCAGCGATCGCCAATCTCGGTCAAAAAGTGCAGCAGCGCGCCGGGTCGTTCGGGAAATTCGAAGCGCAGCAAGCGTTCATCCGTAATGCCCCCGGCGTGACCACCCACCATGTAGCGAATATGCATTTTGGCCAGTTCATCGGACGATATATCACTGACAGCGAACCCTTTTTCCCGCAGGTGTTCGAGCAGCGTTGCTTTCTCGCGGTTGCCGTGACGAAGCTGGATCCCGGCGAAGACGACGGCGTCGTTGGCATCGGCGTAGCGATAATTGAATTCCGTGATGGCACGTGCGCCGAGGGCGTGACAGAACTGGCGGAAACTCCCGGGACGCTCGGGAATCTTTGTCGCGATGAGCGCTTCGCGATGCTCACCGAGTGCCGAGAGTTCGGCGATGTGGCGCAGGCGGTCGAAGTTAACGTTCGCGCCGCTGAAGATCGCCACGAGTTCCTTTGCGCTCGCCGCTTCGCGCTTCACCCACTGCTTCAGCCCGGCAAGCGCGAGCGCACCGGCTGGTTCCGCGATGGCGCGCGTATCTTCGAAAATATCCTTTACCGCGGCGCAGATTTCATCGATGGACACGGTGATCACTTCGTCGACGCAACGTTGCGCGATGCGGAACGTCTCCTCGCCTACCTGGCGCACGGCCGCACCGTCGGCGAAAATCCCGATCTGCGGCAGGGTCACGCGCTCGCCCGCGGCCAGCGCCGCGTGCATGCTTGCAGCGTCCTCCGCCTCGACGCCGATAATTTTCGTCGCCGGCTCGAGTGCCTTTACGTAAGCCGCAATGCCGGCGATAAGACCACCGCCGCCAATGGGAACAAATATCGCGTCGATTGGGCCCGGATGCTGGCGCAGGATCTCCATTCCCACGGTGCCCTGGCCGGCAATCACGAGCGGATGATCGTAGGGCGGCACATACGTTGCGCCGGAATCCGCCGCGAGCACGTGCGCGTGGTCGCTCGCTTCGTCGTAGGTATTGCCGTGCAAAACAATGTGCGCGCCGAGGCGCCGCACCGCGAGCACCTTGATCTCGGGCGTTGTCTTCGGCATTACGATCGTCGCCTCGAGTCCCAGCTTCGCCGCCGCGAGCGCCACGCCCTGGGCGTGGTTGCCGGCCGATGCCGTGATCACGCCGCGCGCGCGGTCCGCCTCAGTGAGTTGCGACATGAGGTTGTAGGCGCCGCGGATCTTGTAGGAAAAAACCGGCTGCGTATCCTCGCGTTTGATCCACACCTCGTTGCCGATCCGGGCGCTCAGTTCCGGCGCCCGATCAAGCGGCGTTTCGCGCGCGACATCATAGACCGGCGCTTTCAGGATCATCTTTAGATAATCAATTTCCATCTGTATAAGATACACCGTGCCGACGCGGAATGTCCGCCGGCAAGCGCATCTGAGGGAGCATGTGTTAGTGGATCAAAACGCGAAGAAACAGGCCGCGGCCGCGGCCGCGCTTGCGGCCATCAAACTCGAAGGCTTCATCGGCATCGGCACTGGCAGTACGGCGAACTGCTTTATCGATCTCCTTGCCGCCCATCGACACGATTTCGAAGGCGCCGTCGCAAGCTCCGAGGCGAGCGCTGAACGCCTGCGCGCGCACGGGATCCCGGTGCTCGAACTCAACGGCGTCGGCACGCTGGCGGTGTACGTCGACGGCGCCGACGAAGCGACCCGGCACGGCCATCTGCTCAAGGGCGGCGGGGGTGCGCTGACCCGCGAGAAAATCGTCGCGGCGGCGAGCAAGACGTTCGTGTGTATCGTCGACGACACGAAGCTCGTCGACCGGCTCGGCCGCTTTCCCTTGCCCGTGGAAGTGATTCCTATGGCCCGCAGCTACGTCGCGCGCGAGCTCGTCAAACTGGGCGGTCAGCCCGAGTTACGCCATGGATTCACAACGGATAACGGCAATCCGGTTCTCGACGTCTATGGGCTCGAAATCCGCGAACCGGTAGCGCTGGAATCTGCGCTTAACCAGATCGCCGGGGTGGTGACGAATGGGCTGTTCGCGGCCCGTGGCGCCGATATCCTGCTCGTAGCGGGAAATACGGGAGTTGAGCGGATCGGTTAGCGCGCGCAGCCGCCGGTCACGGCGCGGCGGCGTCGTCGGTCGGCAGCTCGTCGTCTTCTTCCTTGATATAGAGGCCGCACAGGACGAGGCCGATTTCGAACAATAGCCACACCGGTACCGCGAGCAGGATTTGCGAAATAATGTCGGGTGGCGTTAACAACATGCCGAGAACGAACGACGCGACAATCACGTAAGGCCGCTTCGCGGCCAGGTTGGCCCGCGTGGTGACACCGCTGCGGACCGCCAGGTAGGTGACCACCGGCACTTCGAACGCCGCGCCGAACGCGAAAAACAGCTTCAGCACGAAATCGAGATAGCGACTGATGTCCGTCATTACCGTCACCCCCTCCGGCGCGATCGCCGTAAAGAAACCGAACATGAGCGGGAACACGACGTAATAAGCGAAGGCGATGCCGAAGTAGAACAGCAGGGTGCTCGAAACGAGTACCGGCAGCGCGAGCTGCTGTTCGTTTTTGTACAGACCCGGTGCGACAAAGGCCCAGGCCTGGTAGAAAATGTAGGGGATCGAAATGAATACAGCGACGAACAGCGACAACTTGAACGGCGCAAGAAACGGCGACGCAACTTCCGTTGCTATCATCGTCGCCCCGGTTTCGGACATGTGGTGTAACAGCGGCTCAGCCAGCCACAGATAGAGTTCGTTCGAGAACGGCATCAGCGCCAGAAGGACGACGAGCACGCACAGCAGCGTCTTCATGATGCGGCTGCGCAATTCCTTCAGGTGAGAAACGAAACTCTGCTCGGTTCGATCGAGCCCGTCGCCTTCTTCGATGATGTCGTCGACTGTGTTGTCGTCGACCGTGGGTTCGTCGGCGTCAGCCATTGTGGTTAATTCGACGCCGTCGTCTCTTTCTTGGGTGGTTCGTCATCGGTGTCGATCTTCGGTTTTTCGTCATCGATGTCGATCGGCTCGTCGAGCGTTTTCGAGATCTCGTCGAGGTGTTTTTTCGAAAACTCTTCGCGCAGACGGTTCACTTCCTCAAACTCGGCATCGCGCTCGAGTTCATATTTCAATTCCCGCATCGTACGCCGTGCTCGCCCCATGAGCTTGCCGACGGTCCGGGTCAGTTCCGGCAGTTTTTCCGGACCCACAACCACGAGCGCGACAATCGCGATAAGGGAGAACTCCCAGAAGCCGATATCAAACACGGGCCGCGCCGATCAGACTTTTTCTTTCTCGGAAACGCTGGTTTCCCCTTCGATTACGCGACCCGCTTCGGGTTTTGCGGCGACGTCGTCCGTACCGTCCTCGCCGTCTTTCAATGCTTTCTTGAAATCCCGGATCCAGCCGCCGACGTCGGTACCGACCCCGCGGATCTTCTTGGTCCCGAACACGAGCATCACGATCACCAGGATGACGATGAGTTCTTTAATTCCGAATGACATGTTCTGTCTCCAGGGGCGCGAGCCCCGACGATGGCGTCTATTGTTGCTGACGCCGGGCCTTTTCCTCAAGGCCCGACTGGCCGAAACGGCGGTCGAGTTCGGCGAGAACCTGAGCGGACGCGATCCCGTTATGGGCTAGTAAGACCAGCGTATGGAACCAAAGGTCCGCTGTCTCGTGGATAATTTCCTCGGGGTCACCGCCTTTGCCGGATATCAGCAGCTCCGCGGCTTCTTCACCGATCTTCTTCAGTATGTGATCCGTGCCTTTCGCGTACAGCGAAGCGACATACGATTCTTTCGGATCCGCTGCTTTTCGTTCCTCAAGGACACGAAATAGTTCATTAATTGTATCAGTCGTCATCGTCGCCTCCCCGCGCCCGCTTGTCGCGCGCAGTGTAGATCGTCGACGGATCCTTGATTACCGGGTCTGCCTCGATCCATTCACCATGCGCGAACGTCCGATAAAAACAGCTGAAGCGCCCCGTATGGCAGGCGATACCGCCGATCTGCTCGACCTGCATCAGGACCGCATCCGCGTCGCAATCGATGCGCATTTCCTGCAGGCGCTGCACATGTCCCGATTCCTCGCCCTTGCGCCACAGCTCTTGCCGTGACCGCGACCAATACACCGCGCGCCCTTCGGCGATGGTGGCTTCCAGCGCTTCGCGGTTCATCCATGCCAGGGTCAGCACGCGACCGCTGGCGGCGTCCTGGGCGAGGGCCGGAACGAGGCCCTGATCGTCCCATTTAATCTCGTCCAGCCAACTCACAGCCGAACCTCGATATTGCGTTTGCGCATATGCGCCTTCGCCTCGGCGATCGTGTGGTGCTGGAAATGAAAGATGCTCGCCGCGAGTACGGCGTCGGCATGTCCCGTACTGACCCCTTCGGCGAGATGGTCGAGCGTACCGACTCCTCCCGAGGCAATGACGGGGATCGGAGTCGCGTCGGCAACGGCCCGGGTTAGCGCAAGATCGAAACCGTCGCGGGTGCCGTCGCGATCCATGCTCGTGAGCAGGATCTCACCGGCGCCAAGTGCGGACATCTTCACACACCATTCGACCGCATCGATACCGGTTGGATTGCGCCCGCCGTGAGTGTAGATCTCCCAGCGGTCCGGGTCGCTGCCCACGCGCCGCGCGTCGACCGCGACGACGATGCACTGGGAACCGAATTTCTGCGCGGCCTCGCGTACGAATTCGGGATTCGTGACCGCCGCCGTGTTGATCGAGACTTTATCCGCACCGGCATTCAGCATGCGGCGGATATCGTCAATCGTCCGGATGCCGCCGCCGACAGTGAGCGGAATGAACACCTGCGCCGCCACATCCTCGACGACATGCACGATCGTTTCGCGGTCTTCGTGGCTCGCGGTGATGTCGAGAAACGTTATTTCGTCGGCGCCTTCGGCGTTGTAGCGCTTCGCGACCTCGACCGGATCACCCGCATCCTGGATGTCGACGAACTGGATGCCCTTGACGACCCTGCCGGCATCAACGTCGAGACAGGGGATAACCCGCTTGGCTAAACCGGACATGATCGTTGAGACTTGAAGGCGAAGGCCGCGGTTGCTGCGGGCAACGTCAGTCTTCGCGTGCCTCGCTCAGAGTGTCCGCGAGCGTCTGCGCCTCGGCGAGATCGAGCGTCCCTTCGTAGATCGCGCGACCGGTAATCGCCGCCGTCACACCCTCCGCCTCGACCGCGCAGAGCGCGCGAATATCGTCGAGGTTCGTCACCCCGCCGGACGCAATCACCGGGATCGCGAGTTCGCGCGCGAACGCCACCGTTGCGTCGATATTCAGTCCGCCCATCATGCCGTCACGACTGATATCCGTGAAGACGATGGCGGCGACGCCGTCGGTCTCGTAATGCTGCGCAAGATCGATGGCATCGTGGCGCGACAATTTCGACCAGCCTTCGATCGCGACCTTGCCATCGCGCACGTCCAGCCCAACGATGATGTGCCCGGGGAATTCGAGGCACACGTCCGAAACGAAATGCGGAGCCGTCACGGCCTTCGTGCCGAGGATGCAATAGCGCACACCGGCATCGAGGTATTCCTGGATGCTGTCTTCGTCACGGATACCGCCGCCAACCTGGATCGGAACATCGGGGAATTTTTCGGCGATGTCGTGGATTACGCCGGAATTGACCGGTTTGCCGGTGGTCGCACCGTCGAGATCGACAATGTGCAACCGTCGCGCGCCGGCTTCAATCCAGCGTGTGGCGACAGCCACGGGATCGTCGGAGTAAACCGTATCGTCGTCCATACGTCCCTGTTTGAGACGTACGCATTTACCGTCTTTAAGATCAATAGCGGGGATGAGCAACATGGGAGTTAGCCTGGGAGGTCTTCAGTTGGGCGACTTGATTTTCGCGGCTCGGTTACCGTCTGTAAGCTTTGCTAGCTCTCGTTACGGGCAAATACTAGCACAATCGGAATCGACGGAGACCACCTCGGGCAATCAATGCGCTTCGTGCCAGTTTGCGCCGCGGCCGGCTTCGACGAGTAGCGGTACGGTCAGCTCCGCGGCGGCCGTCATGCGTTCGCACACGGCGGCACTGACGGCGTCCACTTCGGCCGCATCCACCTCGAGCACGAGTTCGTCGTGCACCTGCATGATCAACGTCGCCGGAATCGCCGCGTCTGTGATCCAGCTATCGACCGAAATCATCGCACGCTTGATGATATCGGCCGCGGTTCCCTGCATCGGCGCGTTGATCGCGGTGCGTTCGGCGTATTGTCGCCGCTGCGCGTTGCGGGCGTTGATTTCGGGCAGGTAGAGACGGCGACCGTACACGGTTTCCACATAGCCGGTTTCGCGGGCACGCTCCTTCGTTTCGTCCATGAACGCGCGAACCCCGGGATAGCGCGCGAAATAGCGGTCGACATATTCCTGGGCGGCGCCGCGATCGATGCCGAGCTGACGCCCGAGGCCGAACGCCGACATGCCGTAGATCAGGCCGAAATTCACCGCTTTCGCGGCCCGACGCTGCTCGTCGGAAACTTCTTCGAGCGGCACGCCAAGAATTTCCGCCGCTGTTGCCCGGTGCACGTCGACCCCGGTGCGGAATGCTTCGAGCAGCCGATCGTCGTTCGACAGGTGCGCCATGATCCGCAGTTCGATCTGCGAGTAATCCGCGGCCACGAGAACCCGGCCCGGCGGGGCGATGAATGCGTTGCGGATACGCCGCCCCTCCGCCGTGCGGATAGGGATGTTCTGCAGGTTCGGATCCGACGAGGACAAGCGACCGGTCGCGGCCACCGCCTGGTGATAGCTTGTGTGAACCCGGCCCGTGGCTGGTGAAATTTCCAGCGGCAGCTTATCGGTATACGTCGATTTCAGCTTGCTGAGGCCGCGATGTTCGAGGATCAATTTTGGCAGCGGATAATCGTCGGCGAGTTCCGCGAGCACGGATTCAGCGGTCGAAGGCTGACCTTTCGGCGTTTTCGCCTTCACCGGCAGACCGAGCTTGTCGAACAGGATTGTCTGAATCTGCTTCGGTGAGCCGATGTTGAATACTTCGCCGGCGACATCGTGCGCTTCGGCTTCAATCTCGTCGAGGCGGCGGGAGATTTCGTGGCTTTGTTCGGCGAGCAAATCCGCGTCGATCAGAACCCCGGTGCGTTCGATGCGCGACAGCACCGGCACGAGCGGGATTTCGATGTCGCGATAGACGTCTTCGAGGCGGCCGGTTTCGCGCAACACCGGCGCGAGCTTCTGATGCAGGCACAAGCATGCCTCGGCGTCTTCGGCCGCGTACGGGGAGGCGGTTTCGACGCTCACTTCGTTGAAGCCGATTTGCTTCGCGCCCTTACCGGCAACATCCTCGTAGTGGATGGTCGTGCGTCCGAGATGCTTCAACACGAGTGTATCGAGATCGTGGCGCGAACCGACGCTGTTGATGACGTAGGATTCGAGCATCGTGTCCTCGACGATGCCGTCGAGCTCGATGCCGTGATTCAGTAACACGTTGCGGTCGTACTTCAGATGATGACCGAGTTTCCCCACCTGCGGGTTCTCGAGCAACGGCCGCAGACGTTCGAGTACGAGCTCGCGCCCGAGTTGCTCCGGTGCGCCTGCGTAATCGTGGCCAACCGGCACGTAGGCCGCACGCCCGGGTTCCACCGCGAACGACAGGCCCACGATTTCGGCGGCCATGTAGTCGAGACTCGTCGTTTCCGTGTCGAATGCGAACAACGGCGCTTTTTCCAGCTGCGCGATCCACGCGTCGAGCTCGGCTTCGGTGAAAACGGTTTCATACGTCACCGCCACGGCGTCTGACGGCGCCGGGTCGTCACCGGCGGGCGTGGATTGCGCGAGCTGTCGCAGCCAGGTTTTGAATTCGAGTTGCTGGAACAGTTCCGTCAGACGTTCGATGTCGCGCTCGGCGGGTACGAGTTCGTCGAACGCGACATCCATATCGACGTCATCAATGATCGTGACGAGCTTTTTCGAAAGCGGGATATCATCGAGCGCGTTGCGCAGGTTCTCGCCCACCTTGCCACCGATGTCGTCGGCGTTCGCGATAATTGCGTCGAGTGTGCCGTACTGGTCGAGCCATTTGACCGCCGTCTTCGGACCCACCTTGTCGACCCCCGGGATGTTGTCGACCTTGTCGCCGATCAGAGTGAGGTAGTCGATGATGCGCGTCGGCGGTACGCCGAATTTCCTGGCCACTCCGTCGACATCGAGCACGGAGTTATCCATCGTGTTGACGAGCGTAATGTGTTCGTCGACAAGCTGCGCCATGTCCTTGTCGCCGGTGGAAATAACCACGCCGACATTTTGCTTGGCCGCCGCCCGGGCGAGCGTGCCGATGACGTCGTCCGCTTCGACCCGATCGACGATGACGAGCGGGTAACCCAGCCCGCGCACGATATCGAAAATCGGCTCGATCTGCTGGCGCAGATCGTCGGGCATGGGCGGGCGGTTCGCCTTGTATTCGGGAAAATAATCGTCGCGCAGGGTTTTTCCTTTCGGGTCGAAAATAACGCCGAAATAATCGGGCTGGTATTCCTCGTACAGGCTCCGCAGCATCGAAATCACCCCGTGAATCGCGCCGGTGGGGAACTGTTTCGAGTTCGTCAGCGACGGCAGGGCATGGTAGGCGCGAAACAAATAGGAGGAGCCGTCGACGAGGACGAGTTTTTTATCGGTCATGCTGTTCTGGAACCCGTCCCGTTGACGAAATTTTGCTGATTTGTGCGCTGCGCGAAACGGGCCGCGTTACCGTCCTGACAGCAGAATTGGGCGTGCATATGGTGCTATCCTAGCGTACACGCCGAGGTGGCGAGCGAAACCTGATTTGAGAGAGCACATGCCGCGAATAACTCCTGCCCTGTTTGTATTGTCACTCCTGGTCTCAGGTCCGCTGGCCGCACAAGCGCCCCCGGGTCTCGAAGAACTTCCGGCACCATTACCGCCGCCGGATATGGCTGAGCAGGACGAAGAACTCGAACCGGAAGTTACCATTATTCAACGGGAAGACGCGACAGTTGAAGAATACCGGCTCAACGGACGCCTGTATTCCGTGAAAGTCACACCAAAAGTCGGCAAGCCCTATTACTTCGTCGATCGGGATGGGGACGGCGTAATGGAGTCACGCATGAGCGATCTCTACAACCCGTTTCGCGTCCCGCAATGGGTGATTTTCAGCTGGTAACTGCAGGTCGGCAAGGCATTACCGCGACGGCTAACGGTCGCGCGGGCGACGATCACCGGTGTCCGTCTATACCGAGATAAGCGAATCCGCGCTGCGACGCTTTCTGGCGGGATATTCGGTCGGCCCGGCGATAGCCTTCGAAGGCATCGCTGACGGCATCGAGAACACGAATTACCGGGTGCTAACGCGCGACGGCCGTTTCGTACTCACCGTGTTCGAGCAAACCGCAGCCGAGGATCTGCCGTTCTGTGTTGGCCTTATGGCCGCGCTCGCCGACCACGGCATTCCCAGCGCCCGCCCGCTCGCGGACCGGGCTGGTCGCTTCGTACAAACGCTCCACGGCAAGCCTGCGCTGCTCGTCGAGCACTTGCCGGGAAGAAGTGTCACCGTGCCCTCGCTTGAGCACTGTCGCGCCGTTGGCGACATGCTCGCACAGATGCACGTCATCACGGCGACCTACCCGCAGCAGCGCGACAACGAACGCGGCACGGTCTGGCACCGGGAAGCCGCTGCCGCCGTGCACGGGATGCTCGCCGACGGCGACCGCGCATTGCTTGACCGCACGCTCGAGCAAACCCTTGAATTCGATCTCTCCGCTTTGCCCCGCGGCGTAATCCACGCCGATCTGTTCCGCGATAACGTATTGTTCGAAAGCGAGGCCGTGAGCGGTCTGATTGATTTCTACTATGCCCACACCGGCGCGCTGATTTACGACCTCGCGGTGGTCGTGGCTGATTGGTGTTTCGAGCCGGACGGTACGTTCCTCGGGGAACGCGCCGCGGCAATCGTTGCGGCGTACGGCGCGCGCCGGCCGCCGCACCGGACGGAACGCGCGGCGTGGCTCCCGGCCTTGCGCGCTGCGGGGCTGCGGTTCTGGCTCTCGCGCGAATTCGACCGCCACTTTCCGCGTGCCGGCGCCATCACGCAAACGAAAGATCCGGCCCTGTTTCGCGCCATCCTGGTAGTACTGGAAACCGACGGCGCAGCCCTGAACGTGCTGGGTGGCTAGCACGGCGCGCCAGGCGCCGACTATCTGGCCGGCCGGAGATTTCCCGGTTAAGTGCGAAGAACCAAAAAAAAGGCCCTCCGAAGAGGGCCTTTACCGTTGTGACGGGAAGCGCTGAGCGCTAGTTGCCCGTTACCACGAGGTCGACACGGCGGTTCTTGTATTTGTTTTCCTTCGTGTCGTTCGGTGCGACCGGAGCGCTTTCACCGTAACCAACCGGTGACAAACGCCCGCCATCGATGCCGGCCTCGGTCAGGTAAGCGGCAACGGCTTCAGCGCGTCGCTGCGACAGACCCAGGTTGTAGGCATCGGTGCCATCACTGTCGGTATGTCCTTCAACGCGGACGTGGACGCTTGCGTTCTCGTTCAACACTTTCACGGCGTTGTCGAGAATCGGACGCGATTCCGCTTTGATCGTCGCCTTGTCGTGGTCGAAATTGACGCCTTCAAGGCTGAGGATTTTCTCGCCGACTTCCGGGCAACCCACTTCGTTGACCTTCACGCCAGCCGGCGTTCCCGGGCATTCGTCGCGGTTGTCGTAGACGCCGTCGCCATCGCTGTCTTTAGGCGGCTGCGGTTTCGGTGCTGGCGGCCTCGGCTTCGGCGCCATCGGGGCCGGCGGCTCCGTGCGGTCTTTGCACAGGAACCAGGCGAGGCCAGCGCCGAGCGCGGCACCACCGGCCATTGCGCCTTCGCTGTCGTCACCATCGAATGCGCCGGCGGCGATCGCGGCGCCGGCGACACCGCCGAGTACCGGGCAGATCACTTCCACCGGTTTGATATCTTGATTAGCGCAACCGACCGCGAATACGGCGGTCAACGCAACTGCGAGTGTTCGGAACATTTTATTCATCACGGACTTCCCCGATTATGGACTTGCGCTTAGGCGCTTCCGTTTTGTTGCACGAATGCAACGTACGTTATTCTTCAGGGCAGAGCATAGCACAATAATGTGCGGGATCTGTAGCGTTATTTCGACACGTTTTTCGCTGCGTTCACAACAAGAACACGGTGGCCAGTCCAAGGAAGGCGATAAACCCGACGACATCGGTGACCGTGGTCAGCACCACCCCGCCGGCGAGCGCCGGGTCGACATTGATTCGCCGCAAAATAAGCGGGATCACGGCCCCCGCGAACGCGGCGACAAGCAAATTGACGACCACCGCGGCGCCGATCACGACGCCAAGCGACGCGTCGCGAAACCACAAGCCCCCGATCATCGCCACCACCACAGCCCACAGCAGCCCGTTCAGCGCACCGATAGCGAGTTCGCGGGATAACAGCAGGCGCGCGTTGGCGCTGCCGATCTGCCCGAGGGCGAGGCCACGAATAACGATCGTCAGCGTCTGGCTGCCCGCAACCCCGCCCATGCTCGCAACAACGGGCATGAGGATCGCGAGCGCGACAATCTCCTCGATCGTGCCTTCGAAGCGACCAATCACCCACGCGGCGAGAAACGCCGTGGCAAGGTTGATGCCAAGCCAGGTGGCGCGGCGGCGGGTCGAGACAACCACGGGAGCAAAAATGTCGTCCTCTTCGTCGAGGCCGGCCGCGGACATCAGTGAATGCACACCCTGTTCCCGGATCACGTCGATCACATCGTCCACCGTGATCCGGCCCAGCAGTGTGCCCTGGTTGTCGACGACGGCGGCAGACAACAAATCGCGTTGCTCGAACTGGCGGGCCACATCGGCCTCGGGCGTGTCGGCCGGGATCCCCTCGGCGTCGAGCTGCATCAGGTCGCCGACATAGGCTTCCGTTGGCGCACACACAAGGGCAGCGAGCGAAACCACGCCGAGGTAGGTATTATCGCGGTCGACAACCATGAGGCTATCGGTCTTCTGCGGCACCGCGCCGTGCCGGCGCAGATAGCGCATCACGACTTCCACCTCGACGTCAGCGCGAATGGTGACGACGTCCACATTCATCAAGCCGCCGGCGGTGTCCTCCGGATAATGCAGGATCGACGCGATGCGCGAGCGATTCTGCTCGTCCATCGAGCGCAATACTTCGTCGGCGAATGATTCCGACAGATCCTGCAGGATGTCCGCGACGTCATCGGTATCGAGCGTCGCGGTGGCAGCTGCCACCTCGTGCGGCAACATGTTTTCGAGCAGCGCCGCGCGAACCTGGTCGTTCGCTTCAGCGAGCACGTCGCCCTCAACTTCGGAGTCGACATGAACCCACAGTTCGTCGCGAATTTCCGCCGGGAGCGATTCGAGGACATCGGCGAGTTCCGATGGATGCAGCGTCGCGAGCTGGTCGCGCACGGCGAGGAGATCGTTCGCCTCGAGCGCTTCGGTGATCGAGAGCAGTGACGCCTGGTTGCGACTGGTTTGTTCAGAGTAGTTCATAACCACGAACCATGGGGGGTCCCGCCTTGTGTGGCAACGAAAGTCATCGCGCTACCGCTCACGCCGGCGACGGCGACGCGCGAGTCACCGAAGGCACGCCGCGGAATTCAGTGTACCAAATCTGCGTGGCAGGCAGCCGCGCGGCCGGCAACGCTCAGGTGAGCTTGTCGAGCAGGCTTTGCAGGGCTTCCGGCTCCTGCGCAACGAGCGTGCGTCGCGCGAGTCGCGCAATATCATCGATACTCGTGTGCTTGATGATGTGCTTTATTTCGAGCAGCAGCGAGGGATGTACACTGAACTCGCGCAGTCCAAGGCCCAGCAATAATCGGGTATAGCGCGAATCGCCGGCCATCTCGCCACACATACCGACACGGATGCCGGCGGCTTTGCCGGCATCAATGGTCTGCGCGATGAGACGCAGAACCGCCGGGTTAAGCGGATCGTACAGATAGCTTACCTGGTCGTTAACGCGGTCAATCGCGATCGTGTACTGAATGAGATCGTTCGTGCCGATGGAAAAGAAATCGAGATAGCGCGCGAAGGAATCCGCGCAGATGGCGGCGGCCGGGACTTCGATCATGCCGCCGATGGGCATTTCAGGATCATAGGGAATGCCCTGAGTTGCGAAATCGCTCTGCACGGAGCGCACATTACTCACCACCTGCCGCGCTTCCTCGACGTTCGACAGCATCGGGATCATCAGACGCACGGGACCAAACGCCGACGCGCGCACGATCGCGCGTAGCTGCGGCCAATACAGGCTGGGCTCGTGCAGTGACAGTCGAATCGCGCGCAGCCCGAGTGCCGGATTCGCCGCTGGCGGCCCCACCCAGCGAACCTGGAAGTCCTTGTCCGCGCCGAGGTCCAGGGTGCGGATCGTGACCGGCATGCCGCTCAGGGTGTCGATCAGGTGGCGGTAGACCGCGAAATGTTCTTCTTCGTCCGGCTCGTCCGCCCGGTTCAGGTACAGAAACTCCGTGCGGTAAAGACCGACCCCGTCAGCGCCGACGGCACGGGCGGCTTCGAAATCGCTCGACAGTTCCACGTTCGCATACAACGCAATGGCGGTACCGTCACGGGTCACGGCCTCGTCGCTGCGCAAAGCCTCGAGACTGGCCGCGTGGCGGGCATGATCGCTGCGGCGCGTTTCGTAGTGTTCGAGGACCGCCCGGTCGGCGGCGCCCACGACCACGCCCGCGTCGCCATCGATCACAACCACCTCGTTGTCCTTGATGTAGCGCTGCACACCATGGACCGCAACGATCCCGGGAATGCCGAGGCTGCGGGCCAGGATCGACATGTGCGACGTTGCGCCGCCGGATTCGGTGACGAAGGCAACCACGCCGTTGCGTTGCATCAGAACGGTGTCCGCGGGGGTCAGATCGTCGGCGATGATCACCATTCCCTGGAGGCGACTGTCAGCCGCTTCGTGGCGCAGTGGCGCGTGATTCAACAGCGCACGCTGGATACGGCTGACGACATGGTCGACGTCATCCTTGCGGGTACTGAGGTACGGGTCATCCATCGCGTCGAACGCGCGCACGAGCGCGTCGCGTTGCAGTTTCAATGCCCAGCCGGCATTGCACCCCTGCTCCCGGATCAGGCGTTCGGCGTCGAACGTCAGCGCTGAATCCTCGAGCATAAGCAAATGCGTGTCGATGAACGCGGCGATGTCGGCCGTGGTCGTCGCGGGGATCTGCTTGCGGACTTCGCGCAATTCCGCTTTCGCCTGGCGCACTGCGTCGCGCAGACGTTCGATTTCGCGTGACACTTCAGCCGCCGCGACCGGATAGTCATCGATTTCCAGCTGGGTACGCACAATGATGTGCGCCTTGCCGATAGCGATTCCCCGGGAAACGCCAATGCCGTGCAGGGAAAAGGTCACGAATCCTCCCCGAAGCGATCCGCGACGAGTCCGACCAGCGCCGCCAGTGCCTCGTCTTCTTCCGGACCCTGGGTCGTAATTTCGATTTCGACGCCCTGGGACGCGGCCAACATCATCACCGCCATGATGCTTTTACCGTTCACCGGCGAGCCATCGCGCGCGACGAGCACGTCGCAGCCGTAATGGCCGGCGGTCTGCACAAACTTCGCGGCCGCCCGTGCATGCAGGCCCAGCCGGTTGATGATTTCTACCTTACGCGTCGGCATGCGGTTTCGTGCTTCCTGATGAGTGATGCTGATGGTGCCGGCAGTGTCGCGTCCGTGTGTTGATTATCGCTTGCCCCGGACCGGTCCGAACCGGGGGTGGCGACGGCCGCAGGGACAGTTCGCGTTCGGCTTCACTTATCCTAATCGAGGTTCGTAAACGAACGAAATACGTGCGCTTGAGGAACACGCACACCGGTGGATCTAGCTGTCGCGATGCACCATCAGAATTTGCCGGCGCGGCTTGAATGCTTCGGCGATGCGCTCGACGACGTACACGGAGCGATGGCGCCCGCCGGTGCAACCTATCGCGATCGTCAGATAACTGCGCTTGTCCGCTTCGAATGCCGGGATCCAGTGCTCCAGGAACGAGACGATGTCGTCGACCATGCGACCCACCGTGGGGTCGGTCTGGAGAAAGTCCTGAACCCCCTGATCGCGACCGGACAAATCGCGCAGGGCCGGATCCCAGTAGGGGTTTGGCAGACAGCGGACGTCAAAGACGAAGTCGGCGTCCGGCGGCAGGCCATTCTTGAACCCGAACGAACAGACCTGCAGCGACAGGGCGTCGCTCGGTCGCAGCGCCACGCGCTCGGCGATGAGACCGCGAAACTGATGAACGTGGGTGTGGCTGGTGTCGACGCGCAAATCCGCGCGATCCGACATCGGCTCCATCAGGATCCGCTCGTTGGCGATGGCCTGATCGAGACGTTGCTCATTCGATGACAAGGGGTGGCGACGACGCGTCTCGCTGAATCGATTGATCAGGGTCTCGTCACTTGCGTCGATGTAGATCAGTTCCACGTCGAACGGCATGTCATGCAGCGCATCGAGCATTTCGGGAAAGCGTGACAAATCGCCCGAGGGATTACGGGCATCGATACCGACCGCGACGCGCCGGTAGTGCGGCAGATCGCCCTTGTCGATAAATTCGGCGAGGTCCAGGAGCAAGCCGGCCGGCATGTTGTCGACGCAATAGAAACCGGCGTCTTCGAGCGCGTGCAGCGCTATCGACTTTCCCGCGCCGGACAGGCCGGTAACGATAATAAGCCGGCGGTTCACTTACCTACCAGCAAGCGGTGTACCGTTTCCGCGGCTGCCTGTTCGCGCAATTCGCGCACGAGTTTTTCGTCGACGAACAGGCGCGCCAGGTTCGCCAGCGTGTCGTTGTGTTCGGCCGTTGTGTCCTGCGGCACGAACAGGGCGAAAAACAGGTCGACAGGTTCACCATCAACCGCGTCGAAATCTATCGGCGTAGCGGTGCGCAGAAATGCGCCCTGCATTGCCTCGAGATGTGCGATCCGACCGTGCGGTATCGCGATGCCGTTGCCGAGCCCGGTGCTGCCGAGTCGCTCACGCGCAATCAATCCGTCGAACGCCTGCGCCGGGGTCAGGTTCGGTGTATCGATCGCAACGAGGCGCGCGAGCTCTTCGAGCGCCGCCTTCTTGCTGAGCGCGGCGACGTCGATGGCGACCCTGGTGGCGGGCAGGATGTCGGCGAGTTGCATGGTCCGGCGGCCGTTTACTCGGCGCCCTGTTGCTGTTTGATCCCACCCTCGCGGCGATGATGATCGGTGAGCTTTTCCTTGTGCTTGCGCACCTGGCGATCGAGTTTGTCGATCATGTCGTCGATCGCGGCATACATGTCGTCGTTTTCACTCATCGCGTGGATTTTGCTGCCCGTAATATGCAGCGTCGTTTCCGCCCGATGTCGTTGCTTTTCGACGTCCAGCACGACATGGGCGTCGATGACGTGGTCGAAATGGCGCTTCACGCGTTCCATTTTCGTGTTGATGTAGTCTTTCAGAGAGTCCGTGATGTCTACGTGATGTCCTGAAATACTCAGTTGCATTGTTTCCTCCCTACGAGTGTGTGAAACCGTTTGCATTCGCGCTGGGGCGACGGGCGCGTTTGGCGTTGAGTTCGGGCCCCTCGCGGGTCCGTACCGAATGGTGAACAGACGATGGCAGCGTTGATTGGCGTTCCTCAGGTGAACCGGGCCAGCGTCGAAACAGATGTCAGCAGAGCTGCTTGCGTTCGTTCGATGGCGGAATCTGCATCGCTTCACGGTACTTCGCCACCGTTCTGCGCGCCACCTTCACGCCCTGATCTGACAGCAGGCTGGCAATTTTACTATCACTTAAGGGTTTCTGAGTATTTTCCGCGGAAATCAGTTTCCTGATGACCGCGCGGATAGCCGTTGACGAAGCTTCACCGCCGAGGGTCGTCCCGACGTGGCTCGAGAAAAAGTACTTGAGCTCGTAGATTCCCCGCGGCGAATGCATGTACTTGTGCGTCGTCACACGCGAAATCGTGGATTCGTGCATCTCGAGCGCCTCGGCGATGTCGTGCAGGACCAGCGGTTTCATCGCTTCGTCGCCGTGTTCGAGAAATGCCTGCTGGCGTTCGACAATTGCCGTGGCCACTTTGAGCAGCGTTTCGCTGCGACTCTGCAGGCTCTTGATAAACCATTTCGCCTCCTGCAGGTGCGACTTCAAGGAGCTGTTGTCGGGGCTGTTATCCGCACGTTTGATCATGCCGGCGTAGTACGGATTGACCCGGATCTGCGGCATCGCGTCGCTGTTAAGTTCCACTTTCCAGCGATTCTTCTCCTTGCGCACGTAGACGTCGGGGATGACGTATTCCGGCGGCTTCTCGTTATAGGCCGAGCCCGGGCGTGGATTGAGCGTCTGGATCAGATCGAGAATCTTTCGCAGCTCGTCCTGCGAAACCTTGAGCCTGCGCATAACGAGACTGTAGTCGCGCGAACCGAGCACTTCGAGATGTTGCGTACAGACGTCCAGCGCCTCCTCCAGCCACGGCGTCGCGGGATCGAGCTGGCGCAGCTGCAAGGCGAGGCACTCGCCGAGATCACGCGCGGCCACGCCAGTGGGATCGAGCCCCTGCACCTGTTTCAGCACGGCGGCCACTTCGTCGGTCTCAATCTGGATCTCGTCCGCGCCGTTGACGGTTTCGCAAACGTCTTCGAGGGTGGCACCGAGATAACCGTCGTCGTTCAGCATATCGATGATTGCGAACGCGATTGCGCGGTCCGAATCGGTCATCGGCAGCAGGTTGAGCTGCCACATGAGGTGGTCGCGCAGATTTTCGTCGGCGCTGCGCACACTGTCGAACTCCATTTGCGCGCCGCTCGGTGCCGCGGCCGCTCCGGCGGGGCCCGGGGCGTCATAGATTTCGTCCCAGTCGCTGTCTACCGGCAGATCTTCGGGAATATCGTCAGCGACCGCCTGGGCAACGTCGGGTTCACCGGAATTATCGTTGCCATCAGCATCGCCCGAACCGGAGCCCGATCCCGCGAGCTCGTCGTCACCGGCACCACCGTCTTCGTCCAGTTCGAGCATCATGTTCGAGTCGAGCGCGTCCTGCACCTCGACGCTTAACTCAAGCGCGGACAACTGCAGCAGGCGGATAGCCTGTTGCAGTTGCGGCGTCATGGTCAGGCTCTGACCTAACTTGAGCTGGATAGATTGCTTCATTGCAAACCGTTTATCGGCTGGGCCGGGGCTTTTCTTATCGATCCGTAGTTTAGCGCATTCCGTTGAAGCCAAGTCCTGCGATGATAAAAATTTGCAAGCCGGTCCGGGAAATGTGAACGGCGTATTGATTGGGCCTGCGGGGGGATGGCGGGCGCCGCGGGCAGGCTGGGCTCAAAGCGTGAAATCGTCACCAAGATAAACTTCACGCACATGTTCGTCGACCAGAATCTGCTCGGACGAACCCTCCGCAATGATACGACCCTCGTTGACAATGTATGCCCGGTCGCAAATTCCAAGCGTCTCGCGCACGTTATGGTCGGTGATCAGCACGCCGATGCCGAGTTGGCTCAAATGCTGGATGATACGCTGAATATCGCCAACCGATATCGGGTCGACCCCCGCGAAAGGCTCATCGAGCAAGACGAACTGCGGTTGGCTCGCGAGCGCGCGCGCGATCTCCACCCGTCGCCGTTCACCGCCCGACAACGCCATGCCGAGGCTGTCGCGAATATGCTTGATGTGAAATTCCTGCAGCAAGGCCTCGAGCCGTCGCGCGCGCTGATCGGCGGTGATTTTCGGGACGATTTCGAGTACTGCGGCAATATTCTGCGCAACCGTGAGTTTGCGAAACACCGACGCTTCCTGCGGCAGGTAACCGAGCCCTCTGCGTGCTCTGAGATCCATCGGCAGGTGGGTCAGGTCATCGTTGTTCAGCTGGATTGAACCGCCTTCGCTCGCGACAAGACCGACGATCATGTAGAAGCTCGTCGTCTTCCCCGCGCCGTTGGGCCCGAGGAGACCAATCACCTCGCCGCTTTCGACGGTGAGGCTGACATCCTGCACGACCTTGCGCGACTTGTAGGTTTTCGACAGGTGGCGAACCGCGAGAACGCTCACGTCACGCGTCCATGCCAGTGCGGTGCCGCAGCGCGCCGCCGGCGCGAGCCGTTGGCACGAGCGCTGATCGCACGCGCAGCGAAAGTGAAAACATCATTATTGGCCTGCGTCTTTCGGTTTTTTCGGCGGAATGATCACCCGCACGCGGCCAGATGGCTTCGCTTTACCCGGAGCCTGCTGTTTTGCTTTCGGCACGGCACGCGCCGTGATCACGCTTTTTGCCGTGTCGTAATTGATGCGATCGCCTTCGAATACGCGCTGGCCCTGGGTGAGACGGGCTTTGCTGATCAGATGCAAAAGGCTTTTCAGCTGGTGGTATTCGATGAGTAATGCCTCACCCTCGACGTCGTCGCCGTTATCGGGGGTTTGCTTGAAGTAGGCCGGGCGACCTTCGAGGTAGACGTCCTCGAGATCGCGATCCTCAGAGAAATTCACCTTGAGCTTGTCGCCGGTCATCCGGATCGATCCCTGCGTCACAACGACATTGCCGACGTAGATCGTCTTGCCCTCCTGATCGTCAAGTTCGGCGAAATCCGCCTCGATCTCGATCGGCTGTTGCGAATCGGTCGCAAGCGCCGCGGCATCGAATGCGGCAACGGTGGCAAACAGGAGAATGCTAGCTTTGAGGAGTGACTTCATGGCGGCTTTTCACCTGTTTCAGTAATTCGAGCCGGTCGTGGGCGAAGTTGGCCCGCATGCCGATCGTTTTCGTAATCGTCGTCTCGCTCGTTATCGTTGCCGGGTCGTCTGTTTCCGCATACTGCTCCTGCGGCAACACCCGGAGTTCGGAAGTCAGAACTTCAAGTTCGCGTTTGCCGTGCTCGTCCAGGCGCCAGATCTCCACCTCACCGTGCAGCAGTACAACTTCGTTGCCGGAGCTTACCCATCCGGTTTCCGCGATGACGTACCACGGATCCGGGCCGCCATTGTAGATTTCCATGCGCGGGTTCTCCAATTCGGTGGAATCATCGTCCGGGTAGTGCGTAACGAGATCCGCGTACAACACGTTTTGCAGGGCGCCGGTTTCGTCCAGCGTATTCCTCACCATATCCTCGATGTAGTAGTCCGGTTCGTGCGGCGCCGACAACTGCGTCACGCCGCTCTCTTCGTCAAGGTACTGCCACAGCCAGAATGTCAGCGCGCCGAGGGCGACGAACAACGCCGCTGACAACACAGCCGGGCTAGGCATTCGCCCGTTCGGTGACGGGTGCCGGGGCGAACCGGGCGAGACCGTCCTCCAGTGTGCCCTTGGCCCGCATAATCAGCTCGCAAACCTCGCGCGCTGCGCCGGCGCCGCCGTCGAGTTCGGTCACATAGGCGGCGTATTCCCGTACCTTCCAGTTTGCGTTCGCAACCGCAACGGGGAGTCCGGATCGGGCCATGACGGGAATATCCGGTAAGTCGTCGCCGACGTAACACACCGCCTCGCCGCTGATGCCAAGATCCGCGCAGACCGCATCGAACGCCGCCGCTTTCGAACTTTGACCCTGGAATACGCGATCAATTCCCAACTCGTCCATGCGTCGGGTAACGGCGGCGGATTCCCGCCCGGTAATAACCGCAATTTCCACCCCGCTCTCGCGCAACATGACCATGCCGAGACCATCACGGACGTGGAATTGTTTCGTCTCGGCGCCATCGGCATCGATCACGATGCGCCCGTCCGTGAGCACCCCGTCAACATCGAAGATCACGAGCGCAATCCGCGCTGCGCGGACCATGACGTGGTCGTCCGTCAACATGTTCAGAGCGCGCCGGAACGGAGCAGGTCGTGCATATTCAGCACGCCGGTGAGACGTTGTTCGTGGTCCACCACGAGGAGGGCATTGATCTTTCGGTCCTGCATGATGCGCAGCGCGTCGGCGGCCAGAATATCGGCGTCGGCCGTCGTGCAGTCCCGGGTCATTACGCTTTCGATCGACGTCGAGTTGATGTCCACGCGTTGATCGATCACGCGCCGCAGGTCGCCGTCGGTAAAAATGCCCCGGACCTGACCGGCGGTATCGACCACGGCGGTCATGCCGAGCCCCTTGCGTGTCATTTCGACGAGTGCGTCGCTGATCGCGGCGCTCGGCGTTACGGTCGGCATTTCGTCACCGGTGTGGATGAGTCCGCCAATCTTCAGCAACAGGCGGCGACCGAGCGCGCCGCCGGGGTGCGAGCGCGCGAAATCTTCTTCCGTGAATCCGCGCGCTTCGAGCATCGCGATCGCCAGAGCATCGCCCATTGCGAGCGCGGCGGTCGTGCTCGACGTCGGCGCGAGCCCGAGCGGACAGGCTTCTTCGGCCACGCCGACGTCGATGTGTACCGTCGCCTGTTTCGCGAGACTCGATTGGGCATTGCCGGTCATCGCGATCAGGGGTACGCCGAGCCGGCGAATGAGCGGGATCAGGATCACGAGTTCCTTCGTCTCGCCGGAATTCGACAGCGCCACCACGACATCATCCGGCGTGATCATGCCCATGTCGCCGTGACTTGCTTCGCCGGGATGAACGAAAAATGCCGGCGAGCCGGTACTTGCCAGCGTCGCAGCAATCTTGCCACCGACATGGCCGGATTTGCCCATACCGAGCACAACGATGCGCCCTTTGCAGCCGAGCATCAGGGTGACGGCGCGGCCGAACGCGGCGTCGATACGTTCGCCGAGCCGGGCGACGGCGCGGGCTTCGATATCGATTACTGCTCGCGCAACACCGAGCAAACGCTCGATGTCGCCGTCGCTGAAGGAAGGTTCTGGTGAACTCATGTTTCTTTTAATCGTTGATCAGCGTAGGCGAGAACACGCAGGGACGCTCCGGTTCAGCTCGAAACAAACAGCATGGCCTGGTAGGCGGCGAATCCGAACAACAGAATTACCCCTTCCACCCGTGTGATCCGGCGTGAACCACCCCAGCGCGCCGCCATCAGAAACAGGAGCACGCTCAGGAAAGCCATGATCGGAAAGTCGCGTGACATGACCGCGGGTTCGAGCGCGCCAGGACTCAGCAATGCCGGTACCCCCATGACGCCGAGGATATTGAACATATTGGAACCGATCACGTTTCCGAGCGCAATGTCGGACTCACCTTTCCACGCGCTGGCGACCGAGGCCGCGAGTTCGGGCAGACTCGTGCCGACGGCGACGATCGTCAGCCCGATAACGAGATCGCTCACGCCGTAATGCGTGGCAATGGTAACCGCACCGTCGACGAGCATGTTCGAACCAAACAGCAACAGCGCAAGTCCGATGGCGAACCACAAGATCGCGCGCCCGGTCGACATAGCGGTTTCGAGACGGTGAACCATTTCCTCGCCAAGTGCATCGCTGGGCCCGCCCGTCAGGCTCAGCCACGACAGGGTTCCGAACAGGGCGAGGAGGCCGCCGAACAGGATGATACCGTCAAGCCTGTCGAGCGCTCCGTCGGCACACAACGCGTATGACAGCACGATACAGACGAACATGATGGGGAACTCGCGTCTCAGAACTTCCGAACGCACGTCCAGCGGCAGGATTAACGCGGTAACCCCGATGACGAGCCCGACGTTGGCAATATTCGAGCCGAGCGCGTTGCCGACCGCAATCGACGGGTTGCCGTTGAGCGACGCGACCGCGGCAACGAGCATTTCCGGGGCCGAGGTGGCGAAGCCAACGATGGTCAAACCGACGAGCAACGGTGGAATGCCGAGGTTGTTCGCGGCCGCCGCCGCGCCTTCGACGAATCGATCGGCGCCGAAAGTGAGTAAGCCGAGGCCTATTAATACAGCCAGGTAGGCTTCTGTCATGGTTTGGAAGCAGTCTCAAATTATGTTCAATGTGTTCATAACACGGCGTACCGCCGCGGCTCGTCGCCGACATGCGGCGAGGTTAGCAGCCGCGGGGACAGCGGAAATCGCGCGCCACGGAGGATCCGTAACCACGGTTCTCGCCGGTTGGCGCGCCACTGTGAGGTGTCTGAGCGCGCCGTTGCTATTTCGGATGGCAATATGCCAGATTCGGACCCGCGCTGTCACAGATTGGCGCGATTTCGCGCAGGCCGGATAAACTCGATGCGACACGGGCGACGATAATCATGATGCGGGCAATGATCCTCGCCGCGGGGCGCGGCGAACGCATGGGCGACCTTACGGCCGGGCAACCGAAGCCACTGCTCGAAGTTGCCGGCCGGGCCTTGATCGAACATACGATTGCGCGGCTGCGTCAGGGCGGCGTGCGCGAACTCGTGATCAATCTGGCGTACCGGGGTGATCAGATCCGGGATCGACTCGGTGATGGCGCCCGCTATGGCGTTACGATTGCCTATTCACAAGAACCCGCGGGAGCGCTCGATACCGGAGGCGGCATTGCCGCGGCGCTCGATCTGCTCGGGCCGGCGCCATTCATCGTCGTTAACAGCGATGTCATGACCGATCTCGATTTCGCCCGGCTCGAACCCCCTGTCGGGCTCGCCCACCTGATCATGGTGCCGAATCCGGCGCATCATCCGCGCGGCGATTTTTTTCTGCGTGAGGGCTGGCTCAACGAGACGGGCGGCGTTGCGGCGACTTATTCCGGGATTGGGGTCTACGCGCCACGGCTGTTCGCCGATCACCCCGGCGGACGCTTTCCCCTCGCGCCACTGCTGCGCAAGGCGATCGCGGCGGGCAGGGTGTCTGCCTGCCTGTTCGATGGCCTGTGGCTCGATGTTGGCACCCCGGCGCGCCTTGCGCTCGCGCAAACAATTGTTGCATCGCAGCATAAACCCTGATTTATCGTGTATACTGCGCCCTCGAAACCCTGACCACCTGGCCGTGACGGAACAATCCGCGCGCCGGCGCGGTCAATAAGGGATCGCCAACTGCCGCGCTTAGCTCATCCAATGCAGGTGAGCCCACACGCCCGCTATCAGTGGACCGGCAGTTTCCCGCGCGAGCGGGTATTTGTCACAAATAAACGCTGACGCTGGTAAGAATTTAATGCTGATAAACCGCCTTTTCGCGCGCGGTGTGCGGTTACCGTGCGCAATCGTTTTGTACGCGGCGCTGGCCCTGCCGTCTGTCTCGGCCGCCGGGACGACAAACTTTAGCGCGCCACAAGCTCCTGTCTCCGCCGCGCGGAAATCGCTGCGCGTCGTCAAGTTCAACGATTACGCCCAATCCGACTCATCGGCCACTGCCGTCGAAGTCACGATGCTGAGCGATTTCGCCCGCGGCGCCGGCATCGAAGTCGAATGGGTCAACGTTTTCCGCTCGGCCGAAGCGCTCGAACTGATTCTCAGTGGCGAGGCTGATTTAAGCATCAGTGATGTCCCTATCGACCAGCGCGACGACCCGCGCTTGCGTGCGTCCGAACCGATCGGCCTGAAGCGCTTTCGCCTCATCGGCCGCCAGGGCGACACCGCGGACAGCCCGCTCGGCCTTGCGGGCAAAAGTGTGGCAGTGAAATTGTCGTCGCCGATGTGGTCCTATCTCGATCGCCTGCGTGGCGCCATCGAAGATCTGCGGCTGCAGGTGTTACCCGACGATTTGACCCGTGAAGAAACACTGCAAATGGTCTCCGATGGCATTTACGATGCCGCACTCGTCGCGACAGAAGCCGGCGATACCGCGATCGAGGATTTTCCACGCACGAAATATCTCTTCGACCTGACCGGCCCGCAGCCGATCACCTGGTTCGCGCGCACCGAGAACACGGCCCTCGTGACCGAACTCAATGAGTTCATCGCGCGCTTTCACACCGTCTACAACGATCCGGATGCCAGGCTGCGCTCGTTTGACGAAGCGAAGCGGCAAGGCCGTTTACGCATCATCACGCGCCTCGACGGGCAGAACTACTTTTTGAAACGCGGCCGCCCGGCGGGTCTCGAATTGGGCCTGGCGCGTCGATTCGCGAAACGCCACGGTCTGCGACTCGAAGTTCTCGTGGCGCGCGATGATGAGCAAATCGTCGAATGGCTGCGCAACGGCGTTGGCGACATCGTCACCGCCCGACTGGACGCGAACGCGGTGTATGGTGATCCGGGATACACAATGTCGCGCGATTACCGCTTTGAGCCCGCGGTGCTCGTGTCCCGCGCCGACCGTCCGCTA
This sequence comes from Gammaproteobacteria bacterium, assembly GCA_965216305.1. Lineage (GTDB taxonomy): Bacteria > Pseudomonadota > Gammaproteobacteria > UBA11873. The sequence continues at coordinate 5,331,884 of OZ244144.1, forward strand.
AGCAACGCGGACGCGCTGACCGATACCACGCTCGTTGCCTACGAAGCGTCGGCGAACCTCGAAGCCGCACGCCGCTTCGCCAGCGACGCCGCGCGAATAGTTCCCATCGGCCAGCGCGTCACGCTGCAACGGGTGCTTGAGCATATAGAAAGCGGCACGGTGGACGGTGCCGTCATCGACGCCCGCCACCTCGACACCGTCCTCGCTACCCACCCGGATCTTGCGGCCGGCATGTCGATCCCGAATCCGTTCCGATACCGTTGGACCTTGCGTGGCAATGATCCCAAGCTCGCCGTGGCCGTCGATACGTTCATGCAATCGGTCTATCGTCAGGAAACTTACAACGTCCTCGAACGGCGTTACGGGCAGATGCGAAAAACTGCGACCACCGGGTTCGATGATATTTCGCCGTTCGACGAAATCGTGCGCGACTACGCGGATCGCTATCGCTTCGACTGGCGTCTGATCGCCGCGCAGATGTATCAGGAAAGCCATTTCAATCCGGACGCAGTATCCGACGCCGGCGCACTTGGATTGATGCAGCTGATGCCGGCGACCGCGCGCGCGCTCGGGTTCAACAACCCGCGCGACCCGGAGGCCGGTATCCACGCCGGGGTGAAATACCTGAACCGCTTGCGCAACCGGTTCGAAAAACGCTTACCGATGAGTTCGCGGACATGGTTCGCGCTCGCGGCCTACAACGCCGGTTACGATCGCGTTCGACGTGCACGTGTGCTGGCGCAGGCGCGCGGCCTTGATCCGGATCGCTGGTTCGGTAACGTCGAGGTTGCGATGCGCGAAATGTCGCAACCGGGTGTGCACTTCAGCTGTCGCTGCGGCCAGGCAATTGCCTACGTGCGCGCGATTCGCTCGTTGTACTACGCCTACCGCAATGTGCATCTGGCGAGTTATGACCCGATATACCCGAACGGGTTCGAGGCCCGTCGCAGCCACAGCGGATCCGGCAACGCCGGCTGACACATCGCTACCGGATCAGCGATAACGCGTCGGGTCCGCCACCCCCGCCGTGGCAAACCCTTCCCGGCGCAACCGACAGGCATCACAGTCGCCGCACGCGAGTCCCGCCGGGTCGGCCTGGTAACATGACACTGTCGCGGCGTAATCGACCCCGAGTGCAACACCCCGACGGATGATCTCGGCCTTGCTCAAATCAATGAGCGGCGCATTGAGCGTAATTTCAGCGCCTTCCACAGTCGCTTTCGTCGCCACGCGCGCCAGCGTCTGGAACGCTTCGATAAATGCCGGGCGGCAATCCGGATAGCCGGAATAATCGACCGCGTTGACGCCGATATAGATGGCGCCGGCACCAACCACCTCGGCCCAACCGAGCGCGATCGAAAGCATGACGGTATTGCGCGCCGGCACGTAGGTTATCGGTATTCCCTCACTTGGCGCGGAAGGGACGGTGAGGTTTTCGTCCGTGAGGGCGGAACCGCCGAACTGGCCGTAATCAACCCTTACGACCCGGTGCTCCACCGCGGCGAGCGTTGTGGCGAGTCGCGCGGCGGCGGCGATTTCGGCGTTGTGCCGCTGGCCGTAATCAACCGTCAGTGCATAGCACGCATGACCAGCCGCGCGGGCGGCAGCGAGCACGGTAGCGGAATCGAGCCCGCCGGATAACAGCACTACCGCACGCATCAAATCAGCGACCCGGTTCGTCGCCCCACAGGTATTTGTGGAGCTGAACCTGCAGACGGCAGGGAAGTTGATCGGCGAGCATCCATTCGCCGAGTTCGCGTGGATGCAGTTCGTCGTGGGTCGGTGACAGCAATACCTTGGCGCGGCGCGCGAGATCGTGCTCGGCGATGGTTGCTTTCGTCCATTCGTAATCCGCGCGATCGGAAATGACGAACTTCACTTCGTCATGTGGCCGCAGCAAATCCACGTTCGTGTACCGGTTGCGTTCAAGTTCCCCGGACGAGGGGGTTTTGAGATCCATGACCGTCGTCACCCGCGGGTCAACCCCGTCGATGGACAGGGCGCCGCTCGTTTCGAGCGAGACCGCGAAGCCCGCGTCACACAGGGCACTCAGCAAGGCTTTGCATTGCGCTTGCGCGAGCGGTTCGCCGCCCGTCACCGTGACACGCTGCACGCCGTGCGCGCTCACCCGCGCGAGGATGTCGTCAAGCGACAACTGCTCGCCGCCGCTGAACGCGTAGGCGGTGTCGCAGTAACGACAGCGCAACGGGCAACCCGTAAGCCGGACGAACACGGTGGGCAAGCCGACGGTCGAGGACTCGCCCTGAATCGACAGGAATATTTCGGTAATCCGCAGCATCCGGCGGTTCTCGTTTCCGTACGCCGCGTCCCGTACGGGCTAGTTCGCCGCGGCAGCGGCGAGAATCTGAATCCGCTCCTCGGCCAGCCGCGCGGCGGTGGTGCCGGCATACCGGTTACGCAAGTCCTCAAGTACGGCGCGCGCCTGATCGAGCTGGCCGAGTTCGTGATAGCTGTAACCGATTTTCAGCATCGCATGCGAACGCTTCTTGCTTGCCGGGTAGGTGTCGATGAGTTTGCGATATTCAACCACCGCGGGTTCGAACTCGCGCTTCACATAATAGGTTTCCCCCAGCCAGTACTGTGCATTATCGGCGTACTGGCTGTTCGGAAACTGCGCGAGGAAATCCGTGAATGCGACGATTGATTTCTCGTAGCTGCCAGCTTTCAGCAGATTGAACGCATCGTGATAGGCCGCTTCCGAAGCCTCGTTGTCGACGGTTGGCCCCTGCGGCGCAATCGAGGCGCGTGATACCACCGTGGCCTGGTTGTCGACCGCGGTATCCGGGGTGCCGCTCGCCGCTGCCGGCGTTGGCGCAAGCTGTCCCGTAGTGCCAGCCATTGTTTCCCCATCACCATCACCATCCGCATCGCGCATCTCAAGGTTCGATGGCGGCGCGGTACCCGCAATCGCCTGCGTCTCGCCCGGCATTACGGTTGTCAACGGCGGGGTGCCGTTGCCATCAGTGATGACCATGCCGCCGGACTGGCCGCCGATATTCTGCAACCGCTGATCGATGTCGACGTAGGTATCACGCTGGGTTTTGCGCAGCTGATCGATCGCGTAGTTCTGCTCTTCGATCTGTCCGCGCAGGCGTTGCACTTCGCTTTGCAGGCGTTCAACGGTTTGCAGCAGATCGAGCAGGCCCCGATTATTGAGTGTCCGCTCGAGCTTCGTCAGCCGGCTTTCGACCGTCGCGCTGTTCGTCTGCGCCGCAACGGGTGAGAGCATTACCGTGCCGAGCAAAATGACCAGCGTCGCGCCCGGTGTACGTCGCGGTATTCGACAACCCATGCCGTCCTCCTTAATACAGAATCTCGACGCGTCGGTTCAACGCGTAGGATTCTTCGCTGTGGCCTTCCGTCACCGGTCGTTCTTCACCGTAACTGACCGCGTTCACCTGCCCCGCGGAAGCACCGAGCAACACGAGTTGTTTGCGCACCGCAAGCGCCCGGTGTTCGCCGAGCGCGAGGTTATATTCGCGTGAGCCACGCTCGTCCGCATGTCCCTCAAGGTTGATCGCAACACCGGGGTTTGCTGCAAGATAGGCTGCGTGCGCCTCGATCGTGCCGCGAAAATCGGCGCGGATGTTGCTGCTGTCGTAATCGAAGTAAATGACCCGCACGGACAAGGGACCGTCGGGGTCGTTCGGATTGCCGAGAGCGCTGCTTGAGTAAGGGTCGCCGTCGCCGATACCGGTGCTCACGGCGGAATCGATATCGTTCATTTCATCACTGGAGATGCCGCGGTCCTCGACCACCGCTCCTGTATTCGCATCTTTCGTTCGGTCAGATCCACCGCAACCGGCGAGACCTAAAGCCAGCATGATCATCACGGCCCATCTGGTCGAATTCATCATTTGTTTCTCCTTCTCCCCGTCCTTTTCGGACGGCGCGAGGTCGTTTGAATGGCCGGGTGTTACGGCCGGAATGTTACGGTCGAAGCGGCCCCCATGCAGGTTCGCGAACTTCGCCCTTCTGGAGAGCCAGGCGCTGCTTCACCCGGCCGTCGGCGGACACCGCGGCCAACTCAGTACCCTTCGATCCCATTGTCGCATAAATAATCATCGCGCCGTTCGGCGCGAAGCTCGGCGATTCGTCGAGCCGGGCGTCGGTCAACACGTCGAAACGATCCTTCTCGAGGTCGACCAGGGCGATGCGATAACCCTTGTCGCCGCCGTTGACGACCGCCATTGTTTTACCGTCCGGCGACAGGCTCGCGCGCGCGTTGTAATTGCCCATATTGAACGTGAGTCGCCGCGGCTCCCCGCCAGCGATTGAGATCTCGTAAATCTGCGGGCCGCCACCGCGGTCCGACGTGAACACGAGATGGCGGCCGTCGGGCTTCCAGCGCGCTTCCGTGTCGATCGCCGGATGCGTCGTCAGCCGGCGCGTCTTGCGGGTATCGAGATCCATGACGTAAATATCCGGATTACCATCGGCCGAGCGCGTCATCGCGAGACGCCGACCGTCCGGTGAAAATGACGGTGCGCTGTTGATGCCGCGACCGAACGCCACCTTGTCGCGCTTGCCGGTGCGAATATCCTGAACGTAGATTGCGGAGTTACGGTCTTCGAACGACACGTAGGCAATACGGTTACCTTTCGGCGACCACGCCGGCGACAGCAAGGGTTCCGGCGATTCGAGGATTGTGCGCGCGTTGTGCCCGTCCGAGTCCGCGACTTGCAACTGATAGCGCGTACGTTTGCCGCCGAGCTTTTCTACCGTGACATACGCGATACGGGTGGCAAACGCGCCCTTCATTTTCAATATCGCTTCGTAAATCAAATCGCTGACATGGTGTGCGGTGAGCCGCAGGTTCTCGCTGGTCGTCGGGATCCGGAATCCGGCAAGCTGCTTTGCGGTGACCACATCAATTACGCGGAATTCGACAGCGTAGTTGCCGGACGCAACTTGTTTCACTTGTCCGATCACAAGATTATCGATGCCGAGCAAGCGCCAATCCTTGAAATTGACGTCGCTGAATGATGCCGGGCGGGCCGGCAAATCCACGGCCGGTAATGGCGCGAAGCGCCCGCTGCGACGCAGATCGGAGGCGACGACGGCGCTGACGTTCTCCGGCGGGCTGCCATCACCGCGCCAGTCGAACGGTACGATCGCGATCGGCAATGCGCCCTCGACGCCCTGAGTAATCCTGATTTCGAGCAGGTCGCGCGATTGCGCCTGGGCCGGTCCGGCGATTAGCGCCAGGACGGACACTGCCAGCAAACGAATTATGACTCTCACCACCTGTTACTCCGGGTCAAATACGAACTTGATTTCGCGCATGCGCTGAAACAGCCGCGGGTCGGACGGTACCGGCAACGGCGCGGCCTTGCGCACGGCGTTTTCGGCCTGGCGATCGAACGAGGCGTTGCCACTTGACTCGATCACTCGCGCCTCGACAACTTCACCACCGGGGATCATGCGCACGTACAGTGTGCATCTCAATCCTTCGGCAACGCCGGGATAGATAAAAACGTTCGCCACCCGTGAACGCACGGCTGCGATGTAGCGCGCGATCTCCGTCTCGTCGGCACGTGCCTGTGCTGCCGCGGAACGCTCTTTTTCTTCCCGCGCCAGCGCATCACTCAAGGCGGCCGCGCGTTCTGCCTCCTCGCGAGCCTTCTGCTCCTCCGCCTCGCGCTTCGCTTGCTCGAGGCGTTCTTGTTCGAGTGCCTCCAGGCGCGATTTCTCCGCCGCAAGCTTTTTCTGCTCGGCGGCGACGCGTTCCTTCTCGACCTGTTTTTGGCGTTCGAGTTCAGCCTGTTCCTTGCGCTGTTGTTCGGCGACGCGCTGCTTTTCCTCGGCGAGCTTCTTTTTCTCCGCCGCGACACGTTCCTTCTCGGCCTGCATTTCCGCGGCCAGCTTCTTTTTCTCGGTGGCGACGCGTTCCTTCTCGGCCTGCTTCTGTCGCTCGAGCTCGGCTTTTTCTTCACGCAAAGCGGCCGCTTTCTTCGCTGCGGCCTCACGTTCCTGCGCCTGTTCCCGACGTTTCTTTTCGTCAGCCTCGCGCAGTTTTGCGGCCTGCGCTTCGAGCACTTCGTTGTCGATTGCGCGCGCGTTCACGATTGGTACATCCGGTGCCACCACGGGCGCCGGGTCGGCGGCAAAGTCCGTGCCGACAATCAACACAGCCAGCACCACGATATGAATACCGATCGCGTAGATGAACGCGCGTGATTTTCGGGTTCGCTCGCCCGGCATGACTAGCATTCCACCGCGCACAAGCGCACTCGAACGCGGGGATTCCACCGCAAGAGAACGTAGCGAATCATGTTCAGGTGCCCGGCGGTTCCGTGACGAGCCCCACCGTATCGACGCCGGCGCCCTGTAACAGCGCCATGATGCCGACGATGCGGCCGTACGGCACATCGCGGTCGCCCTTGACGAGGAATTGCGTATCCGGCCGGTACTTCAGCAGCCCGCCAACCCGCGTTACGAGTGTCGTTTCATCGAGCGGGGAACCGGCTTCCTCACCGAAATCGAGATACACCGAGCCGCTCGCATCCACCGTTACGATTACCGGTTCGCGCTGCGATGGGGGTATCACTTCGGACGGCGCCTGCGGCAGATCGATCTTCACCCCCTGCGTGATCAACGGTGCCGTAATCATGAAAATAATCAGCAAAACGAGCATCACGTCGATGTACGGGACGACATTGATGTCCGACATGAGTCGTTGTTTTCGGCGCCGGCGTACCATCAGCTGGAGGTATTGACCTGACGTTGCAGAATGGCGGAGAACTCCTCGACAAAAATATCGTAGCGGCTGTAGAGCCGGTCGATCTCGCTCGAGAAACGGTTGTAGGCAATCACCGCCGGGATGGCGGCAAACAGCCCCATGGCGGTGGCGACCAGCGCTTCGGAAATACCCGGCGCAACCATCGCGAGGGTTGCCTGGTGTACGTTACCGAGCGCCTGGAACGAATTCATGATGCCCCAAACAGTGCCGAACAAGCCGATGTAGGGACTCACGGAGCCGACGGTTGCGAGCGTCGGCAGGCCGGCTTCGAGCACTTCGAGGTGCCGGTTGATTGCGATCCGCATCGCGCGTTGTGTCCCTTCGAGGACGAGGCCGGGGTCGATCTTCTCGCGCATGCGCAGGCGCGCATACTCCTTGAAACCCGATTCGAAGACTTTTTCGAGACCTTCGAGGTCGACACGCTTCGCGCTGACCCGGTTGAACAGCGCGGTCAGGTCGTCAGCGCTGCGAAACTGATCCTCGAAGGAGCGTGCTTCGCGTTTCGCGAGCCTGAGTTCGCGGCGTTTCGTGAAGATCAGCGTCCACGATGCAAGCGAGGCGAGCAGCAGCGTAAACATAACGAGCTTGACGAGCAGGCTGGCGCCAAGAATCAGACTCGCAATCGACAGATCAGCGTGCAGCATGCTGCATCTCCGCATATAGGTGGGTCGGTATCGCGCACGGCCGCATGCTCGTCGTACTGACGCAACCAACCTTGACCGTGGCGCGGCACAAGGTCATCTCGCCACGAACGATGTCCTGGTCGAACTCGATGCTTGCGCGGCCACAACGGGCGATCGCACACAATACGTCAATCTCGTCGTTGAACAGCGCCGGCGAACGGTAATCGATACTGATTTTTTTTACGACAAAAATTACCCGCTCGCGTTCGCCCAGCTCGTCCTGCTCAAAGCCGAGGCGACGCAACCATTCCGTACGCGCGCGTTCCATGAAGCGGAGATAATTCGCGTGGTAGACGATGCCGCCGGCATCCGTGTCTTCGTAGTAAACCCGTACCGTCCAGCGAAATGCGCCGCGCTCGTGAGTGCGTTCCACGTTCAATCGGTATCCGCGGGCTGATCGAACAAATCCTGTACGTGAACGTTCGCGGCCGGCGGTTCGAGGCCGAAATGCAGCCACGCAGCCCGCGTCGCCATGCGTCCGCGCGGGGTACGCATGAGGAAACCCTGCTGGATCAGAAACGGTTCCAGCACATCCTCGATCGTGCCGCGTTCTTCGCCGATCGCGGCCGATATGCTGTCGATACCAACCGGGCCGCCGTCAAACTTCTGGATCACCGACAGCAATAGCTTTCGATCCATCATGTCGAAACCGTTTACGTCCACGTTCAGCATATCCAGCGCCCGCGCGGCGACGTCTTCGCTCAGGGCGCCGTCAGCGCGCACTTCGGCGTAATCGCGCGCGCGTCGCAACAGGCGGTTCGCAATTCGCGGCGTGCCTCGTGCGCGCCGTGCAATTTCCGCCGCGCCGCGCGCATCGATGGCAACACCGAGAATGCGGGCGGCCCGCAGTACGATCGACGTCAGGTCTTCGGTGGAATAGAACTCGAGCCTTTGCACAATGCCGAAGCGATCGCGCAACGGCGACGTCAACAGGCCGGCGCGAGTGGTGGCGCCGACAAGCGTGAACGGCGGCAGGTCCAGTTTGATCGCGCGCGCCGCCGGGCCTTCGCCGATCATGATGTCGAGCTGATAGTCCTCCATCGCCGGATAGAGGATCTCCTCGACCACGGGGCTCAGGCGGTGAATCTCGTCGATAAACAGCACGTCATGCGGCTCGAGGTTCGTGAGCATCGCGGCGAGGTCGCCGGCGCGTTCGAGTACTGGCCCGGAAGTCTGGCGCAGATTCACGTCGAGCTCATTCGCGATGATGTGAGCGAGCGTGGTCTTGCCGAGCCCGGGTGGTCCGAAGATGAGGACGTGGTCGAGCGCTTCGCGTCGTTTGCGCGCGGCGGAGACGAAGATCTCCATTTGCTCGCGCACCGCGGGCTGCCCGGTGTAATCGTCGAGGCGACGCGGCCGGATTGCGTTTTCCACCGCGGTGTCGTCGCCGGCCGGTTCGCCATCGATCAGTCGAATTTCATCCATAGTCGAACCCGGTGACGCTCGTCTCGCTGTCGGGAGTTAAGTGCCCGGCGCGGGTGGCCTGGTGAGCTGTTGCGCGCGCGGTGGTCCGCATTGTACCGAAGCGCGCGGTTCGGACCGAGCATGACGACGGGGTTGCGTGAAGGCCAGCACATGCGCGCAGGCTAGCGCGTGATCGTGGCGGAAACATGGCCGCGCTGCGACTGAACGCGGGCTTTTGCGGGCGGCAACTCATGCCAGTCGCTGTAGCACCTCGCGAATGATCACGTCGCTGGTTTTGTCACTCGTTTCAATTTCGAGAACGAGTTTGCTCGCCTCCGGCGGCTTGTAACCGAGCGCGATCAGGCCACTGATGGCATCGCTGACCGCATCCGCCTGGGAACTTCCCGCCGGCTTAGCCGGCACGGCGACCGCGGGTGCCCAGTCGCCCACGCGATCGCGCATTTCGACTATCAGGCGTTCCGCGGTTTTCTTGCCGATCCCGGGGAGTGCGGTCAGCCGGGCAGTATTTTTTTCGTGCACGCAACGGACGAATTCATCGGTCTCGATACCGGACAGGATCGCGAGCGCGACCTTCGCGCCGATCCCGCTGACCTTGATCAGGGCGCGAAACAGATCGCGTTCCGCGGCGGTCGCGAAACCGAACAATAATTGCGCGTCCTCGCGGACGACGAGATGGGTGAGCACGATGACGTCGTTGTCAATGTCAGGCAGCGCCCAAATCGTCGTCATCGGCACTTCCACCTCGTAACCGACGCCATGGCAATCGATGACGATCCACGGTGCGCGCTTTTCAACCAGGCGGCCGGCGAGTCGACCAATCATCGTGGACGTCCACGGCGGCCGACTTTAGCCGCCTTGATACCGCGCAGGCCGTATTCCGTATGGCCATGGCACAACGCGGTGGCCAGCGCATCGGCGGCATCCGCGGCCGGGGATTCGGGCAAACACAATAACGCCTTGATCATATGCTGAACCTGCTGCTTTCCCGCGTGACCGCGGCCGACGACTGCCTGTTTGATCTGGGTTGCGCTGTATTCGAAAACCGGCAGCGACAACTTCGCACACGCGACGATTGCAGTACCGCGTGCCTGACCGAGCTTCAATGCCGAGTCCGGATTGCGGCTCATGAAAATTTTCTCTATCGCCGCGTGATCCGGTTCGTGTTCCGCGACGACGCTGGCGATAGCATCGTAAATCGCCCGCAAGCGGGCGGGCACATCGAGTTCGGCCACCTTGATGCAGCCGCTGTCGATATGCACGGCGCGTGCGCCGTCCATGCGTACCACGCCGTAACCTGTGATTCTGGAACCTGGATCAATGCCGAGTATGGTGATTACCGGCAATGAGGGCGGCCTTTGCTCATGCGTCGATCTGGGCGAGCACTTCGTCGGAGATTTCCGCGTTCGAGTAGACCTTCTGGGTATCATCGAGTTCTTCGAGCATATCGAGCAGGCGGATCATCTTTTCCGCATCTTCGGCGTCCAGCGGGGTGCTGATTTCGGCCCGCATCGTGACTTCCGAGCTTTCCGCCGGATGGCCGGCTGCGACCATCCGGTCACACACATCGCTGAAATCATCCGGTGCGGTGAGAACATCGATCGAGGTGTCGTCGTTGACGACGACATCTTCCGCGCCGGCTTCGAGCGCGGCTTCCATGATCGCATCCTCGTCGCTGCCGGCCGGGTAGCTCAGTAATCCGACCTTCGCGAACAGGTAAGCGACGGAGCCGTCGGTGCCAAGATTACCGCCGCTTTTGCTGAACGCATGGCGGACTTCGGCGACAGTGCGATTGCGGTTGTCCGTCATGCAATCAACCATGACCGCGATCCCGCCCGGACCGTAACCCTCGTAGCGGATCTCGTCGTAAGCGTCGCCCTCCCCGCCACCCGCGCCTTTCGTCACCGCGCGATTGATCGTGTCCTTCGTCATGTTGTTGCTGAGCGCGTCGTTGATCGCGGCGCGCAGACGCGGATTCGAGGCTGGATCACCGCCGCCCATGCGCGCGGCAACGGTAATTTCCCGGATCAGTCGGGTAAAAATTTTGCCGCGCTTGGCGTCCTGCCGGCTCTTGCGATGCCGGATGTTCGCCCACTTACTGTGCCCTGCCATGCCTATTCCCGGGTGGTTACTTCAAGCAACGCGTATTTTCGCAGAAGTGCGTCGCGCTTGCAGCGGATGCGAGACTTTGATCAGGCGTCGTTGTTACCGTAAATCGTCTGCTTGCCGGCGGCGGCGAAATCGAGCAGGCGCTTGATCGGGATCCGCGCACGTTCGCAGACCTCGGGCGTGAGTTTGATCTCATTCGTCCCCTGGCGCAGTACTTCCGCCAGTGGTTCGAGTCGGTTCATCGCCATCCACGGGCAATGCGCACAACTGCGGCAGGTGGCACCGCGACCGCTGGTTGGTGCTTCGATCAAGGTCTTGTGCGGCGCCGCGGCCTGCATCTTGTAGAAAATGCCGGCATCGGTGGCGACAATGAATTCGTCGGCAGGCAGATCCCGAACGGCCGCGATCAAGCCACTCGTCGAGCTGACGACATCGGCCTGGGCAATTACGGACGGGGGGGACTCCGGGTGGACGAGCACTTTCGCGTGCGGATGTTCTGCTCGCAGTTGTTCGAGTTCGAGTCCCTTGAACTCCTCGTGAACGATGCAGGCGCTGTTCCACAGCAACATATCGGCGCCGGTCTGGGTGCGGATATAGTCACCAAGATAGCGATCCGGCGCCCACAGGATTTTTTCACCACGGGCGTCGAGATGGCGTACGACATCGAGCGCACTGCCGGACGTCACCATCCAGTCGGCGCGCGCCTTCACCGCGGCGCTCGTGTTCGCATAGACGACGACGGTGCGGTCCGGATGAGCATCACAGAACTCACTGAACTGGTCGATCGGACAACCGAGATCGAGGGAACAGTTTGCGTTCAGATCCGGCATCAGGACGCGCTTCTCCGGATTCAGGATCTTCGCCGTTTCGCCCATAAAGCGGACCCCCGCGACGACGAGCGTCGAAGCCGCATGTTCGTGGCCGAAGCGCGCCATGTCGAGTGAGTCCGAGACATACCCCCCGGTCGCATCGGCGAGCGCCTGGATCGCGGGATCGGTGTAGTAATGCGCGACGAGCACGGCGTCGCGGGCGCGTAACAGTTCGGTGATTTCCGCTTCGAGCGACGCGGATTCGGTCGCGGACAGTTGCTCGTGCCGCGTTGGCGGCACGTCGAATCGCGGCAGTTCGATATCGATAACGCCTGGTATCGGTGTGGCCATATCAGCTCCAGATGAATCGGGTGGCCGGCGCGCCAACCCCGTTATCGTTATATGGGGTCGTTTAGCACAAATTCAGCCGAGCCGTTGTCCAAAAACCTGTGCCGCGCCTGCCCGGCGACGAATTCGTTGAGACATTCAGCTGTAACAGTGCTCTACAGCCGAAGTAATCGCTTACTTCTGCTGTTTGTCCCCGGTTCGTGGTAAACGGATCCCGAGTTCCTTCAGCTGCGCTTCGCCCACCGGGGCCGGCGCCGAGGTCATGAGACAACTCGCGGTTTGCGTTTTCGGAAACGGAATCACGTCGCGGATCGACTGCTCACCGGCCATCAACATCACGAGCCGGTCGAGCCCGAATGCGATGCCGCCATGGGGCGGGCAGCCGTATTGCAGCGCGTCGAGCAGGAAGCCGAATTTCTCCCGCGCCTCATCGGCCGCAATACCGAGCAGTTCGAACACCGCGCTCTGGGTTTCCGGATTGTGAATACGAATCGATCCGCCGCCGATCTCGCTGCCGTTGAGCACCATGTCATAAGCCCGCGACAACGCGGTGGCGGGATCGTCGAGCGAACCGCTTGGCGCCGTGAACGGGTGATGCAGGGCTTCCCAGCGCTTTCCTTCAGCGCTCCAGCCGAACATCGGGAAGTCGACGACCCACACGGGGCGCCAGGCATCTTCGAGCAGTTCAAGGTCGTGCGCCACCCGATCGCGCAGGGCGCCGAGTGCCGCATTCACCGTCTCAACCGTATCCGCACCAAAAAAAATCACGTCGCCATCCGCGGCGCCGGTGCGCTCGAGGAGCGCCGTCACGACATCGTCGGGGAGAAATTTGAGAATCGGCGATTGCAGACCCTCGCGCCCGGCGGCAAGCTCGTTCACCTTGATGTAGGCGAGGCCTTTCGCGCCGTAAATGGCCACGAAATCCGTGTAGTCGTCGATTTGCTTGCGGGTGAGGCGGCCGCCGCCAGGCGCGCGCATGGCCGCGACACGACCCGCGGGATCCCTGGCCGGACCGGCAAATACCTTGAATTCAACGGCGGCCATGATGTCACCGAGTTCGACGAGTTCGAGCGGATTACGCAAATCGGGGCGGTCGCTGCCGTAGCGCGACATCGCTTCGGCGTAGCTCAGACGCGGAAACGGATCGGGCAGGGCGACGTTGAGCACGTTCGCAAACAACGCGCGGATCATGGTTTCCATCAGCCCCATCACGTCGTTTTCGTCGACAAACGACATTTCAACGTCGAGCTGGGTGAATTCCGGCTGCCGGTCGGCGCGCAAATCTTCATCGCGAAAACAGCGCACGATCTGATAGTAACGGTCGAAGCCGGACATCATCAGCAGCTGCTTGAATAATTGCGGTGACTGCGGCAGGGCGAAAAACCGGCCCGGATGCGTACGGCTAGGAACGAGGTAGTCGCGCGCGCCCTCGGGAGTCGCCTTCGTCAACATCGGCGTTTCGATATCGAGAAATTCGTTACCGTCGAGATAATCGCGCAGCAGGCGACTCACCTGCGCGCGCAAACTGATGTTGCGCTGCATACGCGCAGTGCGCAGGTCGATGTAGCGATATTTCAGACGCGTGTCTTCGTGGATATGCTGCTCATCAATTTGAAACGGAACCGTTGCGGCAGCATTCAGTACCTCGAGCTCCTTGACCAGGACTTCAACCTTGCCGGTCGCCATATCGGCGTTCTCTGTGCCTTCGGGACGCCGGCGCACCCGGCCTTTCGCGCGCAGCACGAATTCACCGCGGACGCGTTCGGCGGTAGCGAAACTGTCCGGTGTGTCGGGGTCGATCACGATCTGGACGATCCCGGCGCGATCCCGCAGATCGATAAAAATAACGCCACCGTGGTCGCGCCGATTGTGCACCCAACCGCAGACGGTAATTTCGCTGTCGAGCTCGGCTTCGGTGATGTGTCCGCAGTAATGACTACGCATGGCTGGGTCTTTGCAGGCTAGTGGTGGGGGCCGTCGTCGAGGCCGGGCTATTTCGGACGGGAGGTGCCGTGTTCCGCTGGCCCTGCCGCGCGCGCATGATACGGCGTGCGCCTGTGCGTCGCAATCGGCCGCACCCGCGATCACCCGCGCGCTGCCCGCCGGAAGTGCTGGTGGCGACGTTCCAGGCGTGTGGCAAGTCGCGCGTGCGCTGCCTACGGTTCGCTGCTGGCCGCGGGCTTCTTCGTCTCGGTGGTTGCGGACTCCGTTTTCTTCGCCGGCTCCTTCGTATCCGTCTTGGCGCTGTCGCTGGAATCGGTCGTTTTCTTGTCGCCGCTCTTCGTTTTGAAATCGGTCTCGTACCAGCCCGTGCCTTTGAGCCGGAAACCCACCCGTGATACGAGCTTTTGTAACGCCGCCTTGCCACACGACGGACAGGCGTCCGGGGGACCGTCGGAGACTTTTCGCATGGCCTCGAACTGATGGCCGCAATCGTTGCATTGATACTCGTAAATAGGCATGGTTTTTCCAGTGAGTCAGTTAGCGCCAGTGGAAAATACGGTCTCGGTAAAAAATATCAAGTAGCAGCGTTCAATTCCTGCGGTGCCGGGCAGCGACATCATCGATGCGCGGGCCCGCCCACCGGGCTTGGACTGACGCGCGCATTTTCGTTATCATCGCCGGCCTTCCCGCGACAGGCCGGCAAATGCCGCACCCTGTCACGGCGAATCGCGGCGACAAATCCGCTCAGGGCCGTTAGCTCAGCTGGTAGAGCACCGGACTTTTAATCCGATGGTCGTAGGTTCGATCCCTACACGGCCCACCATCCCTCGTTCGCTCAATCACAAAACGGCATCATTGCGGGCCGGCAGCGCCTGCGGGCTCGTCACCAGCAAAAAAGCCGGCGCTGTGGCCGGCTTTTTTTTGCAATCCGGGGAATCCGGTTGCTGCCAGTAGGGCGGCTTCGATTACGCGGCCTTGCTGAACTTGCCTTCGGTGACGTTGCTCGGCGCGGACATCGTAACCGCGGGCGAGCTGCTCGGCCGTTGCGCACGCAGCGTTTTCGGGTCCGGGGTGTCGATGATAACCCGGGTCATCTCCAGGATCCGGCCGACGGTGAAACTGCTCAGTCCGAGGGCAAGAAACCCGTGGAACGTGTTGAACAGCATGCCTTCGGGGACCACGTGGGTGAACCACAGGATCCCGGCGAGGGCGAAAGCGGCGACGCCGAGCGCGGCGACACCAATGAAATCAAGGATGGACGATAAGCGAAACGGTTTATTCATTCTTTGCCTGTGAGCTCTTCTTATTTATCTTCGTTTTTATGTTCGCGGGCCGGCTTTTTTTATCCAGCCTCTGCGTGAGGTCGGGAGCAATCATACGCTGCCAATCGCGGATTTCTGTGAACTGCACCGCACTCAACCCGCGGGGGCGGGCATTTAACACAATTTTTACATTCTGCCGCAAGCCTCAAGCGGTGGCTGTCAGCGGTGGATTCCCGGTCCGCTCATGGGCAGGCCCTGGCTCATGAGCGCAAGGAAATATTCGAGCTCGCGGTAAGCGCGGCTTTGCGGATATTCCGGATCCGCCCGCACCTGCTCGAGGCAGCCAACGAAGCGCTGGTGCAAGGTTCCGAGCGCGCCCCAGCTGAGACCATAGACCGGATAATGATTCACGGCCCCGAGCAAGGGCGCCAGCGTTTGCTCACGCAGATGGCGGCCGGCCGCGGTGACGTGGCAATCGGCACATGACAGATTCAACTGGCCGCGCTTCACATAAAAGTACGCTTTGCCGGCCGCGTAAGCCGATTTGGCCGCCGGCGTATCCGGCGGCGGCACGTCACGGCGGCGGCCGCGCGCGGCAAAATTCAAATGCGCAAGGACTTTTGTCAGGGTCCCCTCGCGGTAACTGTAAGCTTGCTCGCCATGGCGTTTGCGGCAATCGTTGATCGCGAGCGGCAGGGTGACGACGCGCGCGGTGGTCGGATCGAAGTACGGATACTGATGCACGCCGCGTTCGTCGAGGCGCAGACACTCAAGCAGCGATGCCCCGTCCGCGAATCGTGCTTGAGCGAGTTCCGCACCTTCATCCAGGACGAACTCATAAGGCGGAAACTCGTTGATCTCGGCGTATTGGGCTGCAAGCGCACGATCGATGGCGTAAACCCCGAGCACGTAATTATCAAGCGCGACGGCAGGGAACCGCTGTTGATACATCTCGACGAAGGCTTCGCGATCAGCGGCGACGTCAACCGGAGGCGCCGCAGCGGCGCTGGTCGCAAGCGCCAGCCAGCAACTCGCGGCTAACAATATCGCCACCAGGGGCAATTGCGGACTCGTCACAAGCGTGTTTTGAACTCGTCCGTCGCGCCCTGGTTGTCGCGCCAGCGCACGCTGAGTTCATCGCCTTCGGCCGCACCACTGAACGTGAAGGACAAATAGGGATTGCGTGCCACCCCTGCACCCCAGTGACCCAGCATGACGATCTCGCCATTGTGCGTGCAGCTGATTTCCTTGATGAAATGCGGCGCGACACGCGTACCGTCTTCGAGTTTGCCGCCGACGTCCATCGGATGTTTCACGAGCAGACGCACGGTCGCGATATCCGCGTTGAGCCCGGTACGGATTTTGATCGTCCCGGCCACGCCTACACGCCGCACCCACCGATCGTGACTTCGATCGATTTCTGCGCGCGATAGCAACCCTGCGCCGTCTCGACGACGGCGACGACATCGCACGATTCAGCCAGTTTTATCCGCGTTGCAACGAAACCTTGCGTACGTGGCGCGCAGACGAATGTCGCGACCAGCGGCACCGGATTCGCGCTCGCGATAAGGGAAATGGAGCGTAGATCCGTGAGCTCCGTCGTCACCTTGATCGGAACCACCGCGCCATTCTCGGCCAGATCCGCCGCCGCCACTCGCACCGCATCGCTCTCGATTATGCGCTGGCCGGGATACAGCTCGGCCAGGGTCGCCGCCACCGTGTCGGCCCGAAACGCGGCAACCGGCCGCGCCATCAACGCGGCCGCCCACCCCAGCGGGGACGCGAGCAGGCCACCGATGAATGCGGCGAGCAATCGTCGGCGCGATATCGACGGTGAGGCGGCGGGCTTGCGCAAAAGGCGTTTCATGTCACAGCGAATACAGAAAATCGACTACGGCCTCGATCTCCTCACGCGTGAGAATTTCGTGGCGGCCGTAAGGCGGCATCAATGACCCTGCATTGAAGCGACCGGGATCCCAAAGTTGCGCCACGAGACGTGCACGATCGGGAAAGCGTTCTCGCATTTCCGCCAGAGCAGGCCCGATGTCGCCCATTTGCGTGCCACCGGCGATTACGTGGCAGGCGAGGCAATTACCCTTGTCGCGTGCGAATGCGAGCGTTCGGCCCGGCTCGGGTTCGGCTGCCGATCCGGTTCCGTACCATACCGACAACAGCACAAGAAAGCCGGCGCAAGGTCTCAGCCGCGACATGCGTGCAAACTCAGCGCCGGCGTTTCTCGCGCTCTTTATCTCGCGCGACGGTACCTTTCTCAAGTTGCGCGAGTTCATCATTGATTTCGTCGAGTCGCGCATCTATCCGCAGCCGGTGGTAATTGGACAATTCCGGGACGTCCTGCGCCAGGCGAAGCTGGCGCATGGCCAGGCGTAATTCGCCGAGCGAACGATAGTATTCCGACAAACTGAAATGCGAGTTCGCGCGTTCACCAAGCCGGCTCTCAGCTTCGGCGAGCAGCTTGTACATCTTCGGATCGCCGCGGCCGGCAAACGGCAGGTTGCGCAGCTGCTTCTTGGCGACATCCGGTTTGTTGGCCAGGATCAGCAAATTGATATAGCCATAGGCCGCCGCGCGGCTGTTCGGGTTATCGCGGTAGAGGCTTGCGTATTGCGTCAATGCCTCGTCGATATTGCCGGCCTCGAACTCAATATTGGCCGCGGCGAGGCGGAACGCGAGGATATTCGGTTGCTCAAGCAGCAACTTCGCCACCTCGATACGGGCCCGGTCGAACGCGTTCGACGCGGTCAGGGCCAGAACATACCCGTAGCGGGCAATGCTCGGATGCATCGTGCCGCCGTTCGCGAGGGCGGTCTTGTAGAAACGCTTCGCGGCTGCGGGGTCGGTGGCGCCGAGCACGTCGAGCTTCGCGCGCACGAGGTGGTAGTCGTAGCTGTCTTCGCGGATTGGCGTCGGACCGAGGCGCTCGGCGCGTTCGCGCGCCTCGGCGATCCGGTTAACGGTGACCGGGTGTGTACGCAGTATTTCCGGAATGAAGTCGGGGTCGGTATAACGACTCGCGGTCTGCAGACGCTGGAAGAAATCGCCCATCGAATACGTGTTGAAACCGGCTTCATGTAACAGCTGGATGCCGATGCGGTCGGCCTCGCGTTCGTTCGCGCGGGTGAAGTTGATCTGGCGTTGGGCATTGATCGCCTGCACTCCCATGAGCGCGCCCATGCCGGCTTCCGGGTTCATCGCCGCGATCGCCACCGCGCCAAGCAGCGCCGCCATCGCGGGGATACTTGTGCGCTGCTGCGCTTCGATCATGCGCGCGGTGTGGCGTTGGGTGATGTGGACAATTTCGTGCGCCAGGACGGAAGCGACTTCACTTTCGCTCTTCGATTCGAGGATCAATGCCGCGTGCACACCAATAAAGCCGCCGGGAACCGCAAACGCGTTGATTCCCCGCGCATTCAGCATGAAAAACGTGAATTCACCGTCATAGCCGGACAGTTCGCCGAGACTCTCACCGAGATTCTGGATGTAGTCCTCGATCTCCTCGTCATCGATGATCGGCGCGTAGCGTCGCATCTGGCGCATGAAACCCTCGCCGAGCTGCTTTTCCTGTTCCGGCGAAATAATCGCGCCGGAGGAATCGCCAAAGTCCGGCAGGGCTTCCGTTTCGGTCAGCGCCAGGGCGGGATTGCTCGCAATCAGTGCGGCGAGGACGGCGCCGCGAAGGCGTCTGGCGGAAGGATGTCGTCGCTTGCGTGTCACTGCGCGTTTCCGTTTTTCGATGAATCCGTGAGCAGGCCTCGTGGCGCTGCCCGCATGCTCAGGGAGCCCCTGAATAAATCCGGGTCGGGCAGATTGCGCCAGGGCGGTCCGGGATCAACGCGTGCTTCGCAACGCATGATTCGAGTCGACCGGGTGCAAGATGCCGGGTCATGAACTGTTCCGTGGCTCCTTAGGCCGGGCACAGACCATTGAGTTCCTTCGGGCGCGGCCGCGGTCATGGTGCATAATTCGCTGGACCAGTTGTCCGCATGCGTCGTGCCGGGATCGGATCCCCAGTATGGCGTCCCGGGCGAGGAACCCCCAGCGGGTTTACGGAATTTTACCGGGTACAGGCCCGTTCACGACCAGCTAGCTTAGGAGTAACGATGGGACGACGCAATGCATTCTACGCCCAGTCCGGCGGGGTTACCGCCGTTATCAATGCCAGCGCGTGCGGCGTAATCGAGACCGCACGCGCGCACAGCGATCGGATAGGCAATGTGATTGCGGGGCGCAACGGGATTATCGGCGCACTGACGGAAGACCTGATCGATACCTCGGCCGAATCCGCAGAGGCGATCGCGGCACTGCGACATACCCCGTCCGGGGCATTTGGCTCGTGCCGTTACAAGCTGAAAGGCGTGGATGAAAATCAGGCCGAGTACGAGCGCCTGCTCGAAGTATTCGCCGCTCATGATATCGGCTACTTTTTCTACAACGGTGGGGGTGATTCACAGGACACGACAAACAAGATCGCCCAACTGAGCCGCGAACGCGGTTATCCGCTCACCTGTGTCGGGATCCCGAAGACGGTGGACAATGACCTTCCCATCACGGACAACTGCCCCGGCTTCGGCTCCGTAGCGAAATATGTCGCCGTGTCGATTCGTGAGGCGGGTTTCGACGTCGCCTCAATGGCAAAGA
Source organism: Gammaproteobacteria bacterium (assembly GCA_965216305.1). Classification (GTDB taxonomy): domain Bacteria; phylum Pseudomonadota; class Gammaproteobacteria; genus UBA11873. Next base: position 5,351,880 of record OZ244144.1, read on the forward strand.
CCTCGACGAAGGTTTTCGTCATGGAGGTGATGGGCCGCCACGCGGGCTGGATCGCCGCCGCCGGCGGTCTTGCCCAGGAGCAGGCTGGCGACCCGCCACACCTGATCCTGTTTCCTGAAATCGCCTTCGACGAAGACGACTTCGTCGCCCGCGTCGACGAATGTGTCGCAAATTATGGTTATTGCGCCATTGTCGTGTCGGAAGGCCTGCGCAACAGCGAAGGTAAATTCGTCGCCGACGCCGGCACCCGCGACGCGTTCGGGCATGCGCAACTCGGCGGGGTAGCGCCCGTGATCGCCGAGCTGCTGAAGCAGAGACTGGGCCTGAAATACCACTGGGCTGTGGCCGATTACCTGCAACGCGCGGCGCGTCACATCGCCTCGAAAACGGATGTCGAGCAGGCTTATGCGCTGGGGCGCGCGGCGGTCGAGATGGCGCTGGCGGGCAAGTCCGCTGTGATGCCGACGATCGTGCGCACGAGCGATGAACCCTATACCTGGGAGATCGGAGAAGCCCGCCTCGAGGATGTGGCGAACGTCGAGAAGATGATGCCTCGTGATTACATAACAGCGGACGGCTACGGCATTACCGCGGCATGCCGGCGTTATCTGAGCCCGCTCATTGCCGGCGAGGATTACCCGCCGTACCGCAACGGCCTGCCCGATTACGTACGCCTGAACAATGCGCCGCTCGCGAAGAAGCTCGCGCAGGAATTCGCGCTCGATTGAACGAGCGGTTCACAAGGCGGTTTGCGTCAGTGCAGTGGCGATCCCGGCGCGCGTGAGCTCGGCGAAGGTTTCCATCAGCGGTAATCCGACAACGTTCGAATAACTGCCGTCGATGCGTTCGACGAAGGCACCGGCCAGACCCTGGATGGCGTAGGCACCAGCTTTGTCGCACGGCTCACCGGTGTCCCAGTACGCCGCGATTTCGGCCTGTTCGAGCGCACGAAATTTCACCCGAGTTCGCACCGCGATGACGCTCGCGGCGCGATGGACAAGCGCAACCCCGGTATAGACCTCGTGCCAGCGACCCGACAGCGCACCGAGAATGGCGACCGCCGCGGTGAAATCCGCTGGCTTGCCAATGATGCGGTCGTCGATGACAACGGCCGTGTCCGCGCCGAGTACGGGCTCGACCCGTCCGCGGCGACCACACACGGTTTCGGCTTTGGCGAGCGCGAGGCGGCGAACGTAATCGTTCGGCGCCTCGTCCACGCGTTCGCGCTCGTCAATATCAGCCGCATCGACCGTGTAACTGACCCCCAACTGATCGAGCAAGGCCGCGCGGCGCGGCGATGCGGAGGCGAGGACGAGTCTGGTCGTCGTTATGTCAGGCATTTCGACCTCGGGCGAACGAGCGAAACCTATTGCGACGGTGCGGCAACGGGGCGCTCATTCGCGATGATACGGATGCTGGTTGAGTACGCTCCATGCGCGATAGATCTGCTCGACGAGAATCACGCGCACGAGCTGGTGCGGTAAGGTCAGGGCGGATAACGACCAGGTGCAATCGGCCTCTTCAAGCAACGACGGCGCAAGACCGGCGGCGCCGCCGATCAAACACACGACATCGCCGTGGGCGCCGCGCCAGCCGTCGAGTTTGTCCGCGAACGCGAGCGTCGACCATGCGCTGCCGCGCTCGTCCAGCGCAACCGTATAGGCCTTGCGCGGCATCGCCCGCCGCAATCTCGCCGCTTCCTTGTCGAGGCTGAGCGCGCGGTTCGACAATGCGGCGGGGGCTACCTCGGTGATCGTCACAGCGAGTTGGCCGGTCAGCCGCTTCAGATACTCCTGCGACGCCCGCGCGACCCAATCGCTCGGACGTTTGCTGACGCACAGTATGTGCAGACGCATGGTGGTTGCGGCGAGAACCCGAAAAACCGGAACTCACGAATCGACGGTGGCCGAAGTGCCCGACGCAACATCGGCACGTTCCCACAATTTTTCGAGCTGGTAATGGTCGCGGGTTTCGGGCCGCATCGTGTGCACGATGACGTCGCCGAAATCGATCAGCACCCAGTCCCCGACATTCTCACCTTCAACCCCGAGCGGGCGCATGTTCTGGTCGCGGGCCGCTTCGAGCACGCGATCCTTCAACGCTTTTACCTGTCGTACCGAGCGACCGGAGGCGACGATCATGTAATCAGTTATCGACGTCAGGCCACGCACATCAAGCACGCGAATGTCCTCGGCTTTGCCCTCGTCGAGCGAATTCGCGAGCAGATCGCGCAAGGTTTCGGGGTCGAGTTCGGCTGTCATATCACGTCCGGTAGAGTTGTTGCGCCACTATCATACGCTCGGCGGACGGCGGCACGAGAAAACGGATGTCGCGTCCGGCCACGATTCGTGCGCGGATATCCGTCGATGAGATGGGTAACAGCGGGATCGGCTGGAAAAAAATCCGGCCGCAGGGTGCCGCATGCAGGTCGGCCGGATCCGCCGTACCGCGCGCGTCGATCAGCATTTCGAGGCGCGGATCGAGCGGGGTCGCGGCGATCGGGCGGTCGACCACGACGAGATGCCCGACATCGAGCAATTCATCCCAGCGGTGCCACGTGCACAAGCCATGAAACGCATCAGCACCGAGCAGCAGGCACAAGGGCTGATGCGGAAACTCGGCGCGCATGGACGTCAGCGTATCGATCGAATACGACGTACCGCCGCGCACGAGTTCGCGGTCGTCGGCGATCAAGCGCACCCCGTCGAGCGCTCCTGCCAGCATTTCAAAGCGCGCGGCGCCATCGACGAGCGGCGGTGCCCGGTGGTTCGGCACGTTCAGGGGTACGAAATGCACGGCGCGAAATTGCAGTAATTCCGCGGCCTCGATGGCGAGGCGGATGTGGCCGATGTGCACGGGGTCGAACGTGCCCCCGAGGATACCGATCGCGCGTTGTTCGGATATGGTCTCCGGCATCTAGTGTGGTGTCCCGCGCTGAACAGTCATGGTTCGCGGATCGGGTCGGCCCCTGACTGCATTGCCGATCCTGGCGTCGTGCCCGTGACGTGAAATCCCGCGCGATTCAACGAAATTTCCTGTCGCTTACCAGCCTCCGGGGCGCGGTGGCTTCGAAGCGGATCATTCGCGGATATGCCCGTCACCAATCACGATCCATTTTTGTGACGTGAGCCCATTGAGACCAACCGGACCGCGAGCGTGAATTTTGTCCGTGCTGATCCCGATCTCCGCGCCGAGCCCGTACTCGAAGCCGTCGGCAAAACGGGTCGAGGCGTTAAGCATGACGGAGCTCGAATCCACCTCGGCGAGAAAGCGCCGGGCGGCGAGGAGATCCTCGGTGACGATGCTGTCGGTATGTTGCGAGCCGTACTGGCGGATGTGCGCCATCGCCGCATCGATGTCGGCGACTATCCGCACGGCCAGGATGGGCGCGAGATACTCCTCATACCAATCCTGTTCGGCAGCCGGTAACACGTTCGCATCGAGCGAGCGGACGGCGTCATCGCCGCGCAATTCCACGCCGGCTTCGCGGTAGGCCGCAAACAGACGGGGTAACACCTGCGCTGCAATCGGCGCGGCCACGAGCAGGGTCTCCATCGTATTGCACGTACCATAACGCTGCGTTTTCGAATTGAGCGCAATGGCAAATGCCTTTTCCGGATCCGCCGCCGCGTCGATATACACGTGACACACGCCATCGAGATGCTTGATCACCGGCATGCGCGCTTCGGCACTGACGCGTTCGATCAAGCCCTTGCCCCCACGCGGTACGATCACATCAACGAATTCGTTCGCCGCGAGCAGCGCGCCAACGGCAGCGCGGTCGGTTGTCGTGAAAACCTGTACCGCCTGCGGCGGCAGGCCAGCACTCGCGAGGCCCTCGGCGATGCAGGCGGCAATCGCCGTATTGGAATGCAGTGCTTCGGAGCCGCCGCGCAGAATCGCGGCGTTGCCGGCTTTCAGGCACAGCGCGGCAGCATCGGCGGTGACGTTGGGGCGGGACTCATAGATGATCCCGACAACCCCGATCGGCACGCGCATATGGCCCACCTGGATACCGTTGGGGCGGTACTGCAGAGCCGTAGTTTCACCCACCGGATCGGGCAGGCCCGCAACCTGGCGCAGACCCGCGGCCATCGCGGCGATGCGCGCGGGATTGAGTTCCAGGCGATCGACGAGCGCCTGATCGAGCCCGCTCGCGGCCGTAACGTCGCTTGCATTCGCGGCGAGAATTTTCTCGGCGGAATGCTCGATGTTGAGCGCGATCGCCTCGAGCGCGGCGTTCTTCATTGCGGTCGTCGCCCGCGCCATCGCCACCGCAGCTTCGCGCGCCGCGATACCCAATTCACGGACATAGCGTTCGGGATCCGGCGCGTCGACAGCGCGCAACTGGTCGGCTCGTGTGCTCATGGGTCTATCGGTCCTCGGGGGAACGCGGGCGTAGTCCACGTTCGGGTGCGTTCGGTCGCCACCAGTCTAGCACCGCGACGAACGCGGGACTAACGTGCCCGACCGGTCGCGAGGCCAAGACAAAGCAGTTCGAGTTCGTCCCAGGGATTACCTGGCGCCGCACCCTTGATGATGCGATCGAGGCGAATACTGGCTTCGAACAGGCGCCGCAGGCGCGGCAAGGGCGACCGATCCAGCGCGCGCCGGACGATACCCGCGCGGGAGCTCCAGACGTTGTGATCGTTCAATACGGCCGCTACGGCCTGGCCGCTGGCGATCGCGGCCGCAATATTCAACAGCGTACGCAATTCACGGTTTACCGCCCAGCCGATGACGACCGCCTCGGTGCCTTCCTCACGCAGTCCCCGCAACATACGCACCGCTTTCGCGGCATCGCCCGCCAGCGTGACATCGACGAGTGAGAACACGTCGAAACGCGCGCTGTCGACGGTCGCGCCAAGCACCATGTCGGCATCCACTTCGCCGCCGTCGACAAGCAATGCGAGTTTGTCGATCTCCTGCGCGGCCGCGAGCAGGTTGCCTTCCGCGCGAACCGCGATTAATTCGGCCGCCGCAGCGGTGAGGGTGAACTTGTAGCGGCGGGCTCGTTCCTGGATCCAGCGATCGAGCTGACGCGCGACGACCTGACGCGCCTGCACCACGACACCGGCGCGGTCGCACGCTTTGAACCATTTTGCTTTCTGCGCGTTGCGATCGATCTTTTCGGCGCTCACCAGTACGACGTCTTCGGTATCGTCGCGAGACAACAGGTCTTCGAGAACGGCCGCGCCGGCCTTGTCCGGCTTGCGGCCGCCAAGGCGGATCTCGATCAGCCGGCGTTCGGCGAACAGCGACAATTCATTCGCCCCCGCAAGCAGTTGCTGCCAATCGAAGCCGGCCGCCACTTCGAACACGAGGCGCTCACCAACGCCGGCGGCGCGCGCGGCGGCGCGAATCGCATCGACGCTTTCCATCACCTGCAAAGGTTCATCGCCAAAGACGAGATAGGCTGGCGCGACGCCGCGGCGGTCGAGATCGGCGGGGAGTTTCTCGGGGCTTACCAGCATCGTCGCGTCGATCGATCGTGCATGCCTGCGCCGCTCACACGCGGACGTTTCACGGCGCCCTGGTCTGGGTCGAAAAATCGATCGTTTCGAGGCGCAAGCGGATCGCTTGCGCGGCGTCTTCGGCGAGCTCGCGCTCGACGAGCGTGGCGCGCTCATTCGTGCCGAGCAGGGAGTTTTCGTCGAATACGTAATCCTGTGCCCAGGAGAGTTTCTCCGGTGGCACGAGCAACTTGCCGTCACGTGCACGGATCGATAACGACACCTCGATCTCGAGTTCGATCTCCCGCACCTTACCGGTGTTCGAATCGACGGAGAGGACCCGGCGGTCGAACACTTCATTGGAAATTTCGATGACGGCGCCGGCCTTCGTCGGCTGGCGGTTCACACGCACGCCGGAATTAATAAGCTCGCGAACCAGCGCCCTGCGCAGGGTATCGGCGCGTTTCGCGGTGACATGGACGGAGTCGACCGAAACGGCATCGCGGTTTCCGCGCAGGCTCCAGCCACCGCACGCCGACAGGCACAGCAGGAGCAGGCCGGCGACGCATAGTTTCAGGCTCGCATTCATGGCTTCAGATTATCGCACGACGACATTGATTAGACGCCCGGGTACGACGATTACCTTGACGATGTCCTTGCCGTCTATGGTTCGACCGACATTCTCGTCGGCGAGTGCCGCGGTTTCGAGCGCGCGCTCGTCGCTGTCGGCCGCCACCGTAATCTCAGCGCGCTTCTTGCCGTTAACCTGCACGACGAGCGTGATTTCGTCACGCTCGAGCGCTTGCGGGTCCGCTTCCGGCCAGCGTGCATCGACGAGTGGCTCGGGATGACCGAGTGCCCGCCACAGCGCGTCCGTGCAATGCGGCACAATCGGCGCCAACAGCAATACGGCCGTTTCCAGCCCTTCGCGCATCACCGCGCGACCCGCCGCACTGCCATCGGTGTGCCGCGACAGGGCGTTCGTCATCTCCATGACGGCGGCAATGGCGGTGTTGAATTTGTACCGTCGCGCGATGTCGTCCGTCACTTTCGCGATGGTTTCGTGGATCTGGCGGCGGAGGTCCTTCAGCGCGGGGGTCAGCGCTGCCGGTTGCACTGGTTCGCAATCGCCGTCCTGCACGTGCTGCCAGGTGAGCCGCCACAGCGTTTTCAGGAATCGCGACGCGCCCTCGACGGCGCCGTCCGACCATTCGAGTGTCTGATCGGGGGGCGCGGCGAACATCGTATACAGGCGCACCGTGTCGGCGCCGTACTCGTCGATGAGCTTTTGCGGGTCGACGCCGTTGTTCTTCGACTTCGACATTTTCTCCACCGGTCCGATGATCACGGGCTTGCCGTCGCTGTTCGCGATCGCCTGGACGGCGCGTCCCTTGTCGTCGGTTTCCACCGTGACGTCGGCGGGGTTGAAATACTGCGGCTTGCTGCCGTCGGTTTCGCGGTAGTACGTCTCCTTGCACACCATGCCCTGAGTCAGCAGGCGGGTAAACGGCTCACCGGGGGTGACGAGCCCGACATCGCGCATGAGCTTCTGGAAGAAACGCGCATAGAGTAAATGCAGCACGGCATGCTCGATCCCGCCGATGTATATATCCACCGGCATCCAGTACTCGACCCGCTCATCGACCATGGCGTTGTCCGCGTCCGGGCAACAGAAACGGGCGAAATACCACGACGATTCGAAAAATGTATCGAACGTGTCAGTCTCGCGTACCGCGGGCGCGCCACTCGCGGCGATATCGGTGTTGACAAAATCGTCCATCGATTTCAACGGCGAGGAGACACCCTGCCATTCCACTTCCTCGGGCAGCCTCACGGGCAAACGTTCGGCGGCCTCGGGCACGAGCGTGCCGTCTTCGGCGTAGACCACCGGAATGGGGCAGCCCCAGTAACGCTGGCGCGAGACGAGCCAGTCGCGCAGGCGGAACTGCACGCGGCGTTCGGCGCGCTGCTCCGCTTCGAGCCGGGTGGCAATGCGATCGAAAGCGGTGGCGAAATCGAGCGCGTCGTATTCCGCGCTGTTACCAAGGATGCCTTTGTCCGTATAGGCACAGTCGGCAACCCCGGGATTCTCGCCGGTGGCGGGGAAAATCACCTGCTTGATCGGCAATCCGTACGTCGTGGCAAATTCCCAGTCGCGCTGATCATGGGCGGGTACGGACATGACGGCGCCGGTGCCGTACCCCATGAGGACGAAATTCGCGACCCAGATTGCGACGGGTTCGCCCGTTAGCGGGTGATCGACAGTGATTCCGAGCGGCATGCCGCGCTTTTCCATCTTCTCGACATCGGCCTCGGAGGTCGACATCGTGCGACAGCTGTCGATGAATTCGCGTAGCGCCGCGTTCGTCTCTGCAAGCGCCGTGGCAAGCGGGTGCTCCGGCGCCACAGCCATGTAGGTGACGCCGTAAAGCGTGTCCGGACGGGTGGTGTAGACCTCGAGATCACCGTCCCCGGACGTCAGCGCAAAACGTACGGCAAGACCCTCGGAGCGGCCGATCCAGTTGCGCTGCATCGTTTTTACCGCGTCCGGCCAGCCTTCGAGCGTGTCGATATCGTGCAGCAGTTCGTCAGCGTAATCCGTGATACGAAGAAACCACTGGGGGATTTCCCGGCGCTCCACGAGCGCGCCGGATCGCCAGCCACGGCCGTCGATGACCTGTTCATTCGCGAGTACGGTCTGGTCGACCGGATCCCAGTTGACGACGGCTTTCTTGCGGTAAACAAGGCCTTTTTCGTACAACTGCGTAAAGAACCACTGCTCCCAGCGGTAATAATCGGCATTGCATGTGGCGAGCTCGCGGTCCCAGTCGTAGGCGAAGCCGAGGCGCTGCAACTGGCCGCGCATGTAGTCGATATTGCTGCGGGTCCAGCGCGCCGGCGGGACATTGTTTTCGATCGCGGCATTCTCGGCCGGCAGTCCGAACGCATCCCAACCCATCGGCTGGAGCACGTTCTTGCCGAGCATGCGCTGGTAGCGCGAGATGACGTCGCCAATCGTGTAGTTGCGTACATGCCCCATGTGCAGGCGTCCGCTCGGATAGGGAAACATCGACAGGCAGTAAAATTTTTCCCGCTCGGGATCTTCTTTCACCGCGAACGTGCGTTGTTCCAGCCACAATTGCTGCAGGGAGGATTCCAGGGCGCCGGGGTCGTACCGTTGTTCCATCGGGGTCGGTTCTAGCTTTAAGAGATCGGTTGGAGCGGTAACGGCGCGTCGGTCGCTCGAAGCACGGCTAAACGCGTGATCACGGTCGAACCCGGCGGGGTAACGCTGCGGTCGCGAAGCATACCTGAGGGCATTCGGGCGCGCAAAAGCCGGCCCGGCTCGCGCCGGGTCGGCGGCGCGTGAGGTCTAGCGCTTCACCGCGATCAGCTTGTCGCGATTCTTGTCGATCGTTGCCATGCCGATGCCTTTCACCAGCACGAGATCATCGACCGATCCGAACGGCCCGTTTTCGGTCCGGAATTCGACGATCGCGGCTGCTCGTGCCGGCCCGATGCCGGCGATCGTCGCCGCAATCGCCGGCGCGTCCGCGGAATTGATATCGAGTGGCTCGGCATTCGCGACACCGAGGCTTAACGCCAACAAGCAGGCGACGAGGGTTTTATGTAACAAGGTCATGCGTCTTCTCCTTCCATGGATCCGGGCGCGGCGGCATAGTTCCGATGCCAGCAGCGAACCGCAAACGACGGTCTCGCTGGCCCGGGTGATTAAGGCCACCACCATGGCGGCCGCCACAAAGAGTAGTCAATCGCCCGATCGGAACCAAGACGGATGGCGCGACGCGGGAAATATTAATGGTCTCGCTTGCGGCTCAGCCCGCGGTTAACGCGGCGAATCGACCGGCTTGCGGGGTCCGGCGACCCGTTCTGTCACAAACACGTCATAAAACGTCCCTACGATCGCCGCAATCATTACATGACAAAATAGAGGCGATCGCGCAGGTAGCCATGATGGGAACAGTTCTGATCGTCGATGACGAGCCGGCAATCCGCCAGATGTTGACTTTCACCCTGGCCGGCGACGGGCATACCTGCTTCGAAGCAGCGGATGCCGAAGAAGCCCATGCCGCGGTGGGACGCCAGGCGCCGGATCTGATCCTGCTCGACTGGATGTTGCCGGGCATCAGCGGCGTTGATTTCGCCCGTCGCATCAAGCGCGATGCGAAAACCCGAGCGATTCCTATCATCATGCTGAGCGCCAAAGGCGAAGAGGTCGACAAGGTGCGGGCGCTCGATACGGGTGCGGATGATTACATCACGAAGCCGTTTTCGACCAGCGAACTGCTTGCTCGCGTGCGTGCGGTGATTCGCCGCAGCGGTCTGGAAGACACGGGCCGGGACGCCATCGATCGCGGCGACATCCATATTGATACGCGGACCCACCGGGTGACGATTGCCGGCACCGCGGTCGAACTGAGTCCGACGGAGTTCCGATTGCTGCATTTTTTCATGATGAATGCGGAGCGGGTACACTCGCGCGGGCAACTGCTCGATGCGGTATGGGGCGACAATGCCTACGTCGAGGAACGCACCGTCGATGTCCATATCCGCCGCTTGCGCAAGCTGCTGGCACCATACGGGTGCGATCGGCACATACAGACGGTGCGCGGGGTGGGTTACCGGTTTTCCGTCGACTGACCGTGACGGACGGTTTTCGCCGCACGGGCGACAAGCTGTAGCCGGCCGCGCCCTGAGGTTCTACACTCGGTCACTGTAATGCATAGCAGCGATATCATCCGCTCCGGCGCCGCGGTTGTCGCCGGGCTTATCATCGGTTGGATACTGGGCGACGCGTTTCTTGGACTCGCCATCGCGCTGGCGCTGTATTGCGCCTGGCTGCATCGCAGGCTCGACCAGTTGCTCGGCTGGCTCCGTAACCGCAAGGAAACCGAGGCGCCTGATCCACGCGGCGTCTTCGAAGACCTCTGCCGCGAAATCGACTACCTGCGTGAGCGCCACAAAAAGCGCAAGAAAAAGCTTGGCACCTACCTGAAGCAGTTCCAGCAGGCGACACGTGCACTGCCCGACAGCACCGTTGTGCTGGATGAGAACGGCAGCGTGCAATGGGCGAACAAGGCCGCTACGGACATCCTCGGTATCCGCTGGCCGGAAGATTCGGGACAGCGCCTGTCCAATATCGTCCGCATTCCGACATTACTCGAGTTCCTCGATCGCGACGAACCGAACGCTAGCGTCGATATTCCTTCACCGGTTGATGAAGCCGTTCAGCTCAATGTGCGCATCACGCCGTCTGGCAATCGTCAGCGACTGTTCGTTGCGCGTGATGTCACCCAGCTTCATCGCGCGAACCAGGTGCGCAGCGATTTCGTGGCCAATGTATCTCATGAACTGCGCACACCTATTACGGTGCTGCGGGGCTATCTCGAGAATATGTCGACGCAGCACGAGGTGTGTCCGCCGGCGTGGGAGGGTGCGATCGCGCAAATGAGCGATCACGTGAACCGCATGCAGGCCGTGGTGGAAGATTTACTGTTGTTGTCGGCGCTGGAGCAGCACGACCGCGTTGAAGCTCCGAAGCCGGTACCGGTGGCGGAGTTGATCGTCGATATCCATAAGCGATCGCAGCAAATCGCAGACCACCAGGATCGGATCTTCATGCTCGAACTCGAAACCGAGGCCTCGATCCTGGGTTCGTACAAAGAACTCTACAGTTGCATCTCGAATCTGATCTACAACGCGGTGAAGTACACGGAACCGCGCGGCGTCATCGAAATCCGCTGGTATCGCGACGACGACGGCGCCCATCTCGCGATCAAGGACAACGGGATCGGGATCGGACCCGAGCATATCGCGCGCGTGACGGAACGCTTCTATCGCGCGGAGAACTCACGCGCGCGAACGCGCGGCGGTACGGGACTCGGACTCGCCATCGTCAAGCACATTCTCACCCGCCACGACGCGAGTCTGCATATCGAAAGCGAGATCGGCAAAGGCAGTCTGTTTCGCTGCGATTTCCCGCCCGGGGTGATCGTCGAAGATGTCGACGACGACGCGGATACGTCGATCGACCGCAGCGCCTGACGGCGCTGCGTCGGCTAGCTTTTGTTTCGCGACAGGTTCAGTTCCTGCTCGATGTCTTCAAGCGAGGTATGCCGGACGTCCTTGCCTTCGACGAAATAGATGATGTACTCGCCGATGTTGTTCGCATGGTCGCCGATCCGTTCGAACGCGCGTACCGCGAGAACGGCGCTCAGCACCTGCGTAATGCTGCGCGGGTCTTCCATCATGTAAGTGATTAGCTGACGCATGATGGCGTCATTCTCCGCGTCTACCTCGGGGTCCTGCTGCGCCACCCGGAACGCCGCCTGAGAATCCATGCGCGCGAAGGCGTCGAGCACTTCATGCAGAATGCGTTTGACGTGATTGCCCATGGCGATAATGCCGACGTAGTACGCTTTCGGGCTTTCCTTCGTCGTGAGGTCAACCGTCATGCGGCCCACTTTTTCCACTTCGTCGCCAATGCGTTCGAGATCGGTGATCGTTTTGCTCACCGCGAGTACGAGCCGTAAATCACCGGCGGCCGGTTGCCGGCGCAGGAGGATGTCGGTGCACTCTTCGTCAATCTCTACCTCGAGCGCGTTCACCTTGTAATCGTGCGTGGCAACGTACTCGGCGAGTTCGGAATCGCCGTTGCTCAAGGCGTCAAGCGCCTTGGCCAGATGATCCTCGACCAGCCCGCCCATCGCCAAAACGTTGGAGCGCAGATCATTCAGGTCCTTGTCGAACTGTTGCGAGATGTGGGTTGGGATATTTCGCAGCGCCATGATGCCTTGCCCCCGAGGGTTAGCCGTAACGGCCGGTAATATAGTCTTCGGTTTGTTTCTGTTCCGGGTTCGTGAAAATTTTCTTCGTATCCCCGAACTCGACTAGATCACCAAGGTACATGAACGCCGTGTAATCGGAAACGCGCGTCGCCTGTTGCATATTGTGCGTGACGATAACAATGGTGTAGTCGCGTTTCAGTTCGTAAATCAATTCTTCGATCTTGAGCGTGGAGATGGGATCGAGCGCCGACGCCGGCTCGTCGAGCAACAACACCTCCGGTTCAATCGCAATCGCGCGAGCGATGACGAGGCGTTGCTGCTGACCACCCGAGAGGCTCAGCGCGGATTCGTGAATTCGATCCTGCACTTCTTCCCACAGTGCTGCCGCGCGCAAGGAGCGTTCAACCGCCTTGTCGAGCGTACGCCGGTTCTTCACGCCCTGGATACGCAAGCCGTAAGCGACATTCTCGTAGATCGATTTCGGAAACGGATTCGGCTTCTGGAAAACCATGCCCACCCGCCGGCGCAAGTTCGCCACGTTGACATTCGGGTCGTAAATGTTGTCGTCGTGCAGGAGGATCGATCCCGTGATGCGGACACTGTCGACAAGGTCATTCATGCGGTTAAAACAACGCAACAACGTGGACTTGCCGCAACCGCTCGGCCCGATGAATGCGGTGACTTTCTTCTCCGGGATCTCCAGGTTGATGCCTTTCAGCGCCTGCTGTTCACCGTAGAAGAGGTCGAGATTCGAGACCTTCAGGGTAATGTTTTCCTGCGGCCGGCCGGCGTCCTGCGGTTCGTCGGCGCGGACTTTCTTATCAGCGGCATCAGGCATGGGCATTGCGAGCTTTTGGGCTTCGTTCACGTCGCGGCACTCCCGGCAGGTGACGCGCTTGTCAGTTCGGGATCAGGAGTCACCGGCATTGTACTTGTCCCGTAGTTGATTGCGAATTCGTATGGCGGCGATGTTCAGCGTCACGATCAGGATCACGAGCAGCATCGCGGTGGCATACACGAGCGGCCGCGCTGCCTCGACATTCGGACTCTGGAAACCGACGTCGTAAATGTGAAAGCCAAGGTGCATGAACTTGCGGTCAACATGCAGAAACGGAAAGTTACCGTCCAGCGGTAAGGATGGTGCGAGTTTGACCACCCCAACCATCATCAGCGGCGCAACTTCACCGGCGGCGCGGGCGATCGAAAGAATCAGCCCGGTCATCATCGCCGGGGTGGCCATCGGCAACACGGTTCGCCACAGCGTTTCGGCCTTCGTCGCACCCAGCGCGAGCGAGCCTTCGCGTATCGCGCGCGGAATACGCGTGAGGCCTTCTTCAGTCGACACGATAACCACGGGCACGGTGAGAATCGCGAGTGTCAGTGCCGACCACAATATTCCCGGCGTACCGAACGTTGGCGCTGGCAGCGCCTCGGCAAAGAACAGTTCATCGATGTTGCCACCGAGGAAATACACGAAGAAGCCAAGGCCGAACACGCCGTAGACGATCGACGGTACGCCGGCGAGGTTGTTCACGGCGATTCGGATTGTGCGTGTGAGCAAACCCTGATGCGCGTATTCGCGCAGGTATACCGCCGCGATGACCCCGAACGGGGTGACGAAAATCGACATGATAATGACCAGCAATACCGTGCCGAAGATTGCCGGAAACACGCCGCCTTCGGTATTCGCTTCGCGCGGTTCGTCGCTGACGAATTCCCAGACCTTCGCGCCGTAATGCCGGATTTTCTCGAACAGGTTCATCGCGTTCGGCCGGAATGCGCGCACGAGCTGCGCCACCGGCAACACCACCATAGCCCCGGACTGCGTGCGCGCCGTCACGCTGTATCTCCCCACCTCGGTGTACAGTTCCGCGAGCGCCTCGCTGTGCCCGGCGTAAACTTTATCGAGTTCGGCGCGTTCGGCGTCAATTTTTGCGTGTTTCTCCGGATCCTCATCGCCGTCGAGTTCGAGGCGTCGTTGGCGAAGACGCAATCGTTCCATGGCGTAATTGATACGGCCGATTTCGCCTTTCTGGATCGTCTCGATGCGCTCGCGCAGGGCGGACTTTTCCGTTAGCGCCTGCTGCAGCGCGGACCAGGCGTCGTCGCCGCTCGCGACGGTTTTACCGTCGCGTTCGACGCTGACGAGATAGCCGTAGAAATCGCCCCATTCGTCGCGTTCGCTAACGAACATGTCACGCGGGGTTGTGCGCGAGGTAATGTCGGGTTCGTTGATCCAGACGAAATCGGCGCCGCCGATATCGCGGTTACCAACTTTTACAAGATAGCGGGTGACGAATTCGACGCCTTCCGGAACGAAATCACCTCTTCCGCGAACCCGCGCCGCGGTGACGATTTCATCCTCGACGACGTTGCCAAGCAAGGTCCGTGTTTCACCATCCGCTTCGTTGATCGTGATCGCCTCGATCGACGCCGGCCAGAAATGCCCGAGCCCTCGCGTTGCGATCAACAACAGCAATCCGAACACCATAACGAGATTCAGACTCACCATACCGGCGCTGAGCCAGACCCACGGGCTGCCGCTGCCAACCCAGTTACGAATTTTCCCGGTTGTCCCCATTACAGGTTGCTGTACTTCACGCGTAGCCGCTGACGCACGACTTCGGCGACCGTGTTGACGACGAATGTCACGAGGAACAGCACCAGTGCGGCGAGGAACAACACGCGGAAGTGCGTACTGCCAACTTCGGACTCGGGCATCTCAACAGCAATATTCGCCGAAAGGGCGCGAAATCCCTCAAATATATTCATGTCCATAATCGGGGTGTTACCCGTTGCCATTAATACAATCATCGTCTCACCGACTGCGCGGCCAAGACCGATCATCACGGCCGAGAAAATGCCGGGGCTCGCGGTAAGAATCACAACCCCGACGACGGTCTGCCACGGCGTGGCGCCGAGTGCGAGTGAGCCGGACGTGAGATGTCGCGGTACACCGAATACCGCGTCCTCGCTGATCGAGAATATCGTCGGAATCACCGCGAAACCGATCGCCATGCCAACGACGAGAGAATTTCGCTGGTCGTAAGTGATACCGAATTCGCGATTGAGCCATGACGGCAGGTTACCGTCGAACAGCAGCGTTTCGATTGGAACGCTGAGGGTGAGGGACAACCATATACCGAGACACACGACCGGGATCAACACCGCGGCCTCCCAACCCGTCGCCTGCCATCGTCGCGGCAGGCGGCTGGCAAGCAGCGAGGCGATTACGAATGACACAGGTACGAGCACGAATGCCAGAAATACACCGGCGAGATATTGCTCGATCAATGGCGCGAGCCACAGACCGGCGAGAAAACCGAGAATCACCGTCGGCAATGCGGCCATCACCTCAATCGAGGGTTTGACGAAGTTGCGCATTTTCGGGGTCATGAAATAGGCCGTGTAGACGGCGCCGAAAATCGCCAGCGGAATCGCGAACAACATGGCGTAGAACGCCGCCTTGATGGTGCCGAATGTCAGCGGCGTGAGCGAAAACTTTGGTTCGAAGTCGCTGCTTGCCGACGAGGATTGCCAGATGTATTCGGGCTCGGCCCGGCTTTCGTACCACACTTTGCCCCACAGCGAGCGCCAGGAGATCTCCGGGTGTTCGTTGTGCACGACGTTGAAGTGTGCCGCGCCGCTGTCGTCTACTGCGAGCAAGGCGTTTGCGCGTGGTCCCATCGCAAGTTCGCGGATGATTCCGCTGGCAATGTTGTCGACGAGCAGAATCCGCTCGGCCGTTGTATGGAACAGACCGACGTTGCCGGCGCTGTCCGTCGCGGCGAAGCCCTTGCGGAAATATTCCGGTTCGATGCGGTTGACCGGTGACTCAAAGGCATCGAATTCGCGCACGTGCTGCAGCGAGTAGTTATTGCCTTCGTCACGTACCGGAAACCATTGACTGATACGTCCGCGCGAATCGCCGACGAGGATCGAAATGCCGCCAGCGAGGGATTCCATCGCGGTAAGACGATGGTCACCGTCGACGACGTCGAGGCGGTCGATCAGAACCGGCGACGACTTGTTCTGAATATCAAAAAAACCGAGTTGCCCGTCCGGGGAGGCTACGTACAGTTCACGCTGTCCCGCATCGACGAGCACGGTGTCGATCGTGAAGTCGACGGCCGCGAGGCGCGCGTGCGATACCTCGATTTCAACCTCATCGCCAAGCAGCGATTCTTCCGCGACGACGTAAGTCAGCACGATGTCATTGCTTTCCGTGACGGCGATGATCGTCGTCTCCCCGGCGTTTGTTTGTGCGCTCATCGCGCGCAGCGGTGCACCGTCCAGTCCGATGTCGATCGGTTCAGCGCCGAGCGGGTAACTCAGCGACGGGGTAATCGCACGCTTGTCGTTCGGATAGGCAATCGCATAGTCGGCACGAACGACAACGGCGGTACCGTCGGCATAAGCAGCGTAGAAGGTGTGGGTCTGCGGGTCGCCTCCTACGCTGGCGACGATTTCATGACCATCCGGGTGCGTGATAGTGCCACGTGAAATTGTCTCGCCGTCGGACGCGCGGAAAAACGTATAGTCGCCGGACGTCGCCACAGCGAGACCAATTTCCGCGTATTCGTCGAGTGTAAGCCGGGCGATATCGCTGCCCTTGTACGGCAGCTGGTAGGCATCAAGAGCTTCCATTCGCGCGCTGGCGAACATCGGCACCACCACGTAGAACAGGTAGAAGAAGATCATCACGATCGCGATGATCACGCCGATTCCGCCCACCGCCATCGTCGCCCCGAACAGGCGATCCTTGAGCATGCGCCAGTCGCGGCGACGCGCCTCGGTGGCCTTGGATATCTCGTTTAGCGCGCTTTCCACGACGGTTTAAGGGGACTGGTCCTGATGGTCGAGAATCATGGCGTTTCCGCCGGCGAAAAGAAAGCCGCGCAAAGGCGGCTTTCCCGGACGCGGCGAAGTGCGGTGACGCCTGGCGATCAGCCGCCGAGCAGCTCATCGAATTTCGCCGTGACTTTCGCCGGCAGCGGGATGTAACCATCCTTGACGACGACGCCCTGGCCGGTCTTCGACATTATCATGCGAATGAACTCACGTTCGAGCGGCGGCATGGGTTTGTTCGGGTGTTTGTTTACATAAACATAGAGGAAGCGCGACAGCGGAAACTTGCCGCTGACAGCGTTTTCCGGCGTTGCGTCCACGAATTCACCGCCAGGCTTCTTCGCCAGCGGCACCGCACGCACGCCCGAGGTGCGGTAGCCGATCCCGGAGTATCCGATACCGTTGATCGATTTCGTCACGCCCTGAACCACGGAGGCGGAACCGGGTTGTTCATTGACGGAATTCTTGAAGTCGCCCTTGCACAGGGCTTTTTCCTTGAAGTAACCGTACGTACCGGAAACGGAGTTTCGACCGTACAGCTGGATGGGACGTGAAGCCCATTCACCGGTGAGCCCGAGGTCGCCCCAGGTGTTGAGATCGGCAGGGTGGCCGCACGTGCGGGTGGCGGAAAATATCGCGTCCACCTGCGGTATCGTCAGTCCTTCTATCGGATTGTCCTTGTGCGCATAGACCGCGAGTGCGTCAATCGCGACCGGGATGGCGGTTGGCTTATAGCCGTGACGGGACTCAAACGCCTCGATTTCCTTGCCTTTCATTTTGCGGCTCATCGGGCCGAGGTTCGACGTACCTTCCGTCAGGGCCGGCGGCGCGGTACTCGATCCGGCTGCCTGAACCTGGATGTTCACGTTGGGATACAGGCGCTTGAATTCTTCCGTCCACAGGGTCATCAGGTTCGCGAGCGTGTCGGAACCGACACTGGAGATATTGCCCGAAACCCCGCTTGCCTTCGTGTAGTCGGCCAGGTCCGGGTCGAGCCCGTCATTCGCGCCAGCCGCTGGCAAAAATGCGCAGAGCGCGATGTAGAGGAAGGTAAGCGATTGAATTTTCAACATAATCTCCTTGTGCTGCGACAGAACGAACCGCCAGGCGGCGCGTGCGCGACCGCGGACACACCCGTGGCCGACGGGGCACATTAAACGGGGAGATTATTACAAGAGTGTGACGGTGTGGCAGCCGGCACAGCCACCCGCCCGCGTCAGCGTTCGGCGACGATGTAGCAAATCCAGCCGGCATCCGGCTCGGCTTCCGTGGCGGGATAGAACTCACCGTCCGCCTCTTCGCCGCTTTCGTCCCAACCCTGCCAGTAAACGGTAACTTTCGCGAAGCCGGCCTCGGTGAGAATTTCCTGGATTTCCGGCAACGTCCACATCCGCCATTCGTACGTGAATGCGCGCTTCAGTCGGGTGCCATCGTTGAATTTGAAATGTATGTGACAACGCATATCCCCCGTGATGGGGTTATACGTCGCCTGGTGCCAGGTGTAGCGAAAGTCGTCGTAATCCGTATGTTCCTTGACCACCCGAAACGCGTCGTAACCACCGAACGCATCGAGGAAGAAGATGCCGTCGTCGTTCAGGGATTCGCGCACGCGGGAAAAATAATCGCGCAGAACCGCCCTTTCCTTGAAAATCATGTAGCTGAAATTCATCGCCAGCACGATGTCCTGATCAACAACATCGGTGGTGAGAACATTGCCGTGCACCAGCGCGATGCGCTCGCTCGCGCCGTCAGCGAGTTTCTGGACGTGATGCTCCCGGCCCCAGGCCATGACTTCGTCATCGAGATCGACACCAACGGCGTAATTTCCCGGTCGCCGGCGCACCCATTCGCAGGACGTGTTGCCGGTACCGCAGAAATCCTCGCGCAAGCGGGACGCCTGGCGGCCGCGCAGCGTCGAGAATGTTTCATCGACGAAATCGATTTCAGCGTCGACGGCCTGTACCGATCGCTCATAGAGTTCATGCCGATCGGCATTGCTTGCGGTCAGCTTTTTCGCGCGCTTCTTGTTCCGTTTCGACGGTTTTCTCTTTTTGTCTTTCGATGCCATGTTTGACGCTGCTACCCGCTATACTCAAAAAGCGCTTCGGTATTGTTTCGAGGGCGCTTCCGCGATAAAAGTGCTGGTGAATAATTTAAACAGCGCGCGATTCTAGCATCATCCGTCAAGGCTTCAGCTTGATGCAGAGCAAGGGTTCCGATGTGCGAACGGTCGACGCGCCTGAGTGTGCCCAGATATCCATGGATGCGAAAACGGCGGACCTCGGCGATGCCGAGCTGTATCTCAATCGCGAGCTGAGCCAGCTCGAGTTCAACCGGCGTGTTCTCGAACAAGCAAAAGATTCGTCCAACCCCTTGCTCGAACGGCTCAAATTTCTCTGCATCGCGAGCAGCAATCTCGATGAGTTTTTCGAAATTCGCGTTTCCGGTCTGAAACAACAGGTCGCCTACGGGTCGGAATCAACCGGGCCGGATCAGCTCACACCGGTGGAGCAATTGCGCCGGATCAGCGATATCTCGCACGAACTCGTGCGCGAACAATACCGCGTGTTGAACGAGGAGCTGATCCCGCGGCTCGCCGAGGAAGACATACATTTCCTCAAACGCGCGCAATGGAATACGCGTCAGGCGGCCTGGGTGAAACGGTATTTCAACCGCGAGCTGATGCCGGTGCTGAGCCCGATCGGACTCGATCCCTCGCATCCGTTTCCCCGAATATTAAACAAGAGTCTTAATTTCCTCGTCTCGCTGGAAGGCAAGGATGCGTTCGGCCGCAACAGCGCGATCGCGATCGTGCAGGCACCCCGGGCGCTGCCACGGATCATCAACATTCCGGAGTCCCATGCTGGCGGTCCGCACGAGTTCGTGTTTCTGTCGTCAATCATTCACGCTCATGTCGATGACATTTTCCCGGGTATGCAGGTCACGGGCTGCTACCAGTTCCGGGTCACGCGCGACAGCGACCTGTTTGTTGATGATGAAGAAGTCGAGGACTTGCTGCGCGCGCTGGAAGGCGAACTCGACCAGCGCCGCTTCGGCGCGGCAGTACGGCTCGAAGTCGCGGCGGAATGCCCGATCGAAATGATCAGCCGCCTCGGGCACGAGTTCAAACTTGTCGATAACGAGATTTACCGCTGCAATGGCCCGGTGAATCTCACCCGTCTGATGGCGGTTCCGGCCATGGTCGAACGGCCGGATCTGAAGTTTCCGGTATTTACGCCCAGCCGCCCGCGCCGCCTCGCGCTGGCAACCGACATGTTCGCCGTGATCCGGCGTGGCGATTTGATGCTGCATCACCCGTTCGAATCATTCGTGCCCGTGATCGAATTTCTGCGCCAGGCGGCGAACGATCCGGATGTGCTCGTGATCAAGCAAACGCTTTACCGCACGGGCCCGGATTCACCGGTTGCCGAGGCGCTCGTTGAAGCCGCGCGTGCGGGCAAGGAAGTTACCGTGGTGGTGGAACTGAAGGCGCGCTTCGATGAACGCGCAAACATCGACCTCGCGGCGAAACTTCAGGAAGCCGGCGCCCATGTCGTCTACGGCGTCGTTGGCCACAAGACGCACGCGAAAATGATCCTCGTCGTCCGGCGCGAAGGGAAACTGCTGCGCCGCTACGTTCATCTTGGCACCGGTAACTACCACCCGAGTACGGCGCGCCTGTATACGGACTACGGCCTGTTCACGTGTGACAACGCGTTCGGCGTCGACGTGCAGAAGGTTTTCCATCAGCTCACAGCGCCGGGACGTCCGGGCAAGCTGAAAAAGATGCTGCAATCCCCGTTTACGCTGCACAAGACGATGATCGAATTCATCGAGCGCGAAGCCGCGAATGCGCGAGCGGGTAAACCCGCCCGGATCATCGCGAAAATGAACGCACTGGTGGAAGTGCAGGTGATCAAAGCGCTGTATGAAGCCTCACGCGCCGGGGTGAAGATCGATCTGATTGTGCGCGGCGTGTGCGCGTTGCGCCCGGGGATCGAGAACGTTTCGGAAAATATCCAGGTCCGTTCCATCGTTGGCCGGTTTCTCGAACATACGCGGGTCTTTTATTTCTACAACGGCGGACTCGAGGATGTCTATTTATCGAGCGCGGACTGGATGGGCCGGAATTTTTTCAATCGCGTCGAAAGCTGCTTCCTCGTCGAGGACAAGCGCTTACGCGACCGCATCATCAAGCAGGGTCTTAACTCATACTTAAGTGACAACGTACGTGCCTGGGTGTTGCGCAGTGACGGCACCTATGTCCGCGTGAAACCGGGGTCAGCGCGTGCGCGCGACGCGCAGCAGATCCTGCTCGAGCGGCTCGGCGAATAAATCCGCGCGCGGGCGAATTACCTGAACTTCAGCTTGAAGCCGGCGGTTTTCAGATAACCCGCTTCGATCTCGAGATCGGCGCTCGTGAGTTGATGCACGTCGAGCCAGCCGTCAGGGAAGCGCAGTTTTATTTTCCGCTCTCCCGCTTTGACCTGTATTTCCGGCAGCGGGGTTTCGCTGCGCCGCCGATGCAAGACAACCGCCAGGCGCAGCAACACGCACAAGCGTTCGAGCGCCGGCCGCACCGGGTCTGCAACCGTACCGAATTCCGTGCCCGGCCATTTGCGCCGATGCCCCCGTACGAGCACCGCGAGATGACGCTGCTCGCCGCGGGAAAATCCCGGCATATCAAGATGCGCGAGCAGGTAGCCACCATGCTTGTGATACTGACTGTGGGAGATCGCACTGCCGAGTTCGTGCAGTAACGCGGCCCAACGCAGCAACTGGCGGTGCCCTTCGTGATGCAGATCCCACGATTCGGCGACCTGTTCCCATAAGGCCTTCGCGGTGAGGTACACACGGTTCGCCTGGGCGCGATCCACGGCATAACTGTCGAGCAGACCGGCAACCGTCTGCTCGCGCACGTCCTCATCCTGGATCCGGCCGAGCAGGTCATACAACAAGCCCTCGCGCAGTGCCTGCGAAGATACCCGCATGTGTTCGATACCGAGCGTGTGGAATATCGCCAGCAGTATCGCTACGCCGCCGGCGAACACCGGGCGGCGTTCTTCCGACAATCCCTCGAGCTCGAGGTTGTCGATATGGCCGGCGGCGATCATGGTCTCGCGCAATTGCTCGAGTGAGCCCCGCGTGACGCCGTCCTTGCTCCAGCCATTCGCGACAATCACGTCGCGGATGGCGATGTTCGTGCCGGAAGCGCCAATCACGGACTGCCAGGCATGCTCCTGATACTGCGCCTCGATGGGTTCGAGTTCCTGCTGCGCCCGCAATTCGGCTTTTTGCATCGCGCGGGCGGAAATCTCGCCGTCCGGAAACAACGCCGTGCTCATCGACACGCAACCCATATGCAGGCTTTCCATCAACAGGGGATCGAAACGACGTCCCAGGATCAGCTCCGTGCTGCCGCCGCCGATGTCGATCACGAGGCGCAAATCGGATTCGTCTTCGAGACCATGCGAAACGCCGAGATAGATCAGGCGTGCTTCTTCACGCCCGGCAATGACATCGATAGGGAAGCCCAGCGCGGCTTCACCGCGAGCGAGGAATTCCTGTCCGTTGCGCGCTTTGCGCAGCGTATTCGTGCCGACCACACGCACGTTCTCCGGGTCGAAATCGCGGATCCTTTCGCCGAAACGGTGCAGGGTCTCAACCCCGCGTTCGATCGCTGCGCTGTCGAGCATGTTGTCCGCACCGAGGCCGGCCGCCAGCCGCACGGTATCGCGAACACGGTCGATCACCCTGAACTGGCCCTTCGCAGTTTGCGCCACAACCATGTGGAAACTATTGGAGCCGAGATCAACGGCGGCGATGGAAGTTGGGATTTCGGCGTCCATACAAGGCTGGATGATTACGGTGGCCGCGCCTGGACGCGGGTATCGACGCGCCGGGCAGGCGTCGTCGATGGGTTTACGAGAGTGTCGACATTATACTGGACTCGTACGAATGAACGGGAGAACGTTTTTGGCGACGACAACGATACAGCGCATCGACCCGCTGGCAGCGAAGGCACTGCTCGACCGTGAGCCGGCGGCCCGGCTCATTGATGTACGCAGCACCGTTGAATTCGATTATGTCGGACACCCAATCGGCGCGCTGCACGTACCCTGGAAAGACTATCCTGACTGGCAGGAGAATCCCGCGTTCGTCGCCACGGTCGATGCCGCCATCGGCAACGACGATGAAAACGGCCGTAATCGCCCGGTATTGCTCATTTGCCGCAGCGGCGCGCGCTCGTACAACGCCGCCGAACGCCTCAGCGAACACGGTTACACGCAGCTATATAACGTGGAGGAAGGGTTCGAGGGGGACAAGGACGAGAACCGACACCGGGGCACGGTCAATGGCTGGCGCTTTCGCGGCCTGCCCTGGGAACAGGGCTAGCGCAATACCTTCGTGTGACACGAATCCGGGCGGCGCCCGGTGCGAAGCCGCGCTAGCGGCGCAGCGAACCACACGACCAGCACACCTGAAATTGCGCTTCGCTGTCTTCGCCGCAATGGTCACAGATCCAGTCCGCGGCGTCCGGTGGCGGCGCTTCCAGCGCCTGCGCCAGGATCGCGCTCGCGGCCGCCGTGTCCCGCTCATCGAGCACCCACAGCTCTGGCCAGCACTCGTTTGGCGGTAATTCGCCGCTCGCGCCAATGAGCATTTCATTGCGCACGATGCAGCCAATCCCGGCCCCTTCGAGAACGGATTTCAGATAACCAACGAGTATCGGGTCGTCCGCCACGTGGATGCGTTTCATCGGCGACAGTCTCACAAAACGCCGAATTGCACACAAGCCGATCCGGGGTCTACAAAGAAATCGAGCATTCGTCAAGCCGCGCCCGTATAATGGCGCGCCTTTTGCCCCGGATGAAGCCAGATTCTATGAGCAGTAACTTACGCAATATCGCGATCGTCGCGCACGTTGACCACGGCAAGACGACGCTCGTCGACCAGCTGCTGAAACAGTCCGGGACCCTCGAACGCGGCGCCGAACGCACGGAACGTATCCTCGACAGCAATGATCTCGAACGCGAACGCGGGATCACGATCCTGTCGAAAAACACCGCGATCGTCTGGAACGACTTCCGCATCAACATCGTCGATACGCCGGGGCACGCCGACTTCGGCGGCGAGGTAGAACGTATCCTGTCGATGGTCGATTGCGTCCTGCTGCTCGTCGATTCCGTCGACGGCCCAATGCCGCAAACACGCTTCGTAACGCAAAAGGCGTTCGCGGCCGGCCTGAAACCGATCGTCGTAATCAACAAAATCGACCGCGACGGCGCGCGCCCGGACTGGGTGCTCGACCAGACCTTCGATCTGTTCGACCAGCTTGGCGCGACCGACGAGCAGCTCGACTTTCCGGTGATTTATACGTCCGCGACGCTAGGATACGCGCGGACGGAGCCAGACGGCACGGAGCAGGACATGACGGCGCTGTTCCAGCTCATCGTCGACTCGGTCGCAGCACCCGCGGTCGAGAGTGATGGACCGTTCCAGATGCAAGTGAGTTCGCTCGATTATTCGAGTTACGTCGGCGCTATCGGCATCGGGCGCGTGCAGCGCGGCGAGGTCCGGCCCGGCCAGCAGATCACGCTGGTCACCGCCGAGGGCAAGCGTCGCAACGCGAAGATTCTCGAAGTCCTCGGCTTCAAGGGTCTCCAGCGCCTGGCGCAGAAGTACGCCGGCGCCGGCGACATCATTGCGATCTCGGGGATTGAGGGGATCCGTATTTCCGATACGCTGTGCGACCCGGCCCACGTCGAAGCGCTACCACCGCTCGTCGTCGACGAACCCACCGTCAGTGTGTCGTTCGAGGTTTCCGATTCCCCGCTCGTCGGACGCGACGGCCAGTTCGTCACGAGCCGCCAGCTGACAGAACGACTCGAACAGGAGCTAATCCATAACGTCGCGCTGCGGGTCGAACCGACGGGCGATCCGAAACGCCAGATCGTCTCCGGTCGTGGCGAACTGCATCTCGCGATCCTGATGGAAACGATGCGTCGTGAAGGTTACGAGTTCTCGGTGGGCCGTCCGCAGGTGATCGTGAAACAGATCGACGGCGTCGATCACGAACCTTACGAACAGCTGAGCGTCGATGTCCCGGCCGAACATCAGGGCGCGGTGATGCAGCGGCTCGGTGAACGCAAAGGCGAGCTGAAGCAGATGCAACCGGACGGCAAGGGCAGGGTAAGACTCGACTACCGGATCCCCGCACGTGGTCTGATCGGATTCCGCACGGAGTTCCTCACCGCAACGTCCGGCGCGGGCCTCATGTACCACACGTTCGAATGTTTCGCGCCGAAGAAGAACGACGTGATCGGCAATCGCAATAATGGCGTTCTCGTGTCGAACGGCGCGGGCAAGGCGCTTGCTTATGCGCTGTTCAACCTGCAGGAACGCGGGCGCCTGTTTGTCGGTCACGGCGACGAAGTCTACGAAGGCATGATCGTCGGCATCCATTCGCGAGACAACGATCTCGTGGTCAACCCGCTCAAGGCGAAGCAGCTGACGAACGTGCGCGCCGCGGGTAACGATGAAAACCTGTTACTGACCCCGCCGATTGAATTCGATCTCGAGCAGGCGCTCGAATTCATTGCCGACGATGAACTCGTGGAGATCACACCGACGGCGATCCGCGTACGCAAACGCTATCTGAAAGAAAACGACCGGCGCCGCGAAGAGCGTCTCAAGAGCGCCTGATCTGGCGGATCGCGCCGACGTATCGATGGCGTTACCTTGAAGCGATGCACGGCCTCTTATGATTGGCTTGCTGCAAAGGGTGGCGCAGGCGCGCGTTGAAGTAGACGGCAAGCTCGTCGCGGCAATCGACCGCGGACTGCTCGTGCTCGTCGGCGTGCAACGCGACGACAGCGAACGCGAAGCCGATCGCTTGCTCGAAAGACTGCTCGGGTATCGCGTCTTCCCCGACGCAGACGGAAAAATGAACTGCAACCTGCGCGAGGTGCGTGGTGGTTTGCTGCTCGTTCCGCAGTTCACGCTGGCCGCGGATACACGCAAGGGCACACGGGCGAGTTTTACTTCCGCGGCGCCGCCTGAAACCGGCGGCTTGCTGTTCGATTATCTGCTAACCCGGGCCAGCGCCGCGCATGCGCCGGTTGCGAGCGGCTGCTTCGGCGCCGATATGCTCGTGTCGCTCGCGAACGATGGCCCGGTCACGTTCTGGCTCGAGGTTACGCCGCCCCGCCCAGCCTGACCGGCGACCGCGGCGGTCCAATCGCGCACCCCGCTGCGCGCGCGTCAGTCGAGCCTGGCGACAAACTTCTCGATCGCGCCCGCGACCTGCCCCGCGCCGGCACCGAGCGTAATGCTGTAATGGTTCGTGTCGGCGATTTCGCTGACTTCGAGGTGCGCATTCGCGGCGTCTTTCGCGGCGACCGCTGCCGGAGGCAAGAGCGGCTGCGGCTGATTCATCAGACCGCGAGGCGCTGTGAGCAGCAGGGTTGGTACCGCGACATCATCGATGCGATTCACCATAGCCGGATCGAGTGGCCCGTAGGCGTCCGCGCTGACGGCATCGCCATTGATTCCCGAACGCAATGCCGGCGGTTCGCCGACGAGATCGTAATCAGCGAATGCGCGGACGTCGTCATTGAAGCCATCCGGATCCTGGAATGCCGGATGGGTGCGCCAGAATTCATGATAGCTCTCCCGGGTAGGGTAGACGTTGTCGAGGCGCGCGAGCGCCGGTCCGAGTACGCCCTTGATCACATCCTCGGGACGTTTGCCTTCGCGCAAGGGCAGCGAAATCCCGCCATCAACGAGCACGAGACCGCGGATCCGCTCCGGCGCGGCGATCGCGAGATCGAGCCCGATATAGGCGCCCAGCGAGTGACCGACGTAGACAACCGAGGACATCTCGTAATGATCGAGCAGCGCGAGCAAATCCGCGATGTGCGCGTCGAACCCGTAAGGCGGCGGCAGCTTCGCGTTGTTTCCGCGCCCGCGCAGATCCGGTGCGTAGATGTTGAAATCACTGTTCAGTGCCCTGACGATGCGCGCCCAGGCCAGGTGGTTGGACGTGATACCGTGCACCGCGAGAATCGGCTCCCCGGCCCCGGGCCAGCGGCCCACGCAGTAATCGCCGCCGGCGGCCGCAAGACTGTCGAGTTCGTGCATACAATGATCCCCATCATGCTATCGTCGCGTGTGGCACGCACGCGTTTTTCTCAATTGCGAAGTTCGCCGTCATTATCGTGAAGCGACTGCTTATCGTATACCACAGCCGATCCGGCCACACGGCGTCGATGGCCGAAGCCGCGATCGCCGGCGCACGCGATCCGGAAGTGAATGACGTCGATGTCGTCGTGCGCGATGCACTCGCCGCCGAGCCGGAAGATGTGCTCGCGTGTGACGCCGTGATCGTCGGGACGCCGGAGAATTTCGGTTACATGTCCGGCGCCATCAAGATGTTTTTCGAGACCATTTACTACCCGTGCCTGGAACACTCGCAGGGCCTGCCGTATGCATTACTGATCCGCGCGGGCAATGACGGCCAGGGCGCGCTGACGAGTATGCAGCGGATCATCACCGGCCTGCGCTGGCGTGAGGTGGCGCCGCCGGTGATTGCGGCCGGGGAATTCGACCCCGCGTGTCTCGATGCGTGCCGTGAACTTGGCATGTCGCTGGCGGTCGGACTGGAGGCGGGAATCTTCTAGTCGCGCGGATTTAAGGGCCTGCACAGCAACTTTCGCTTACAATAGCGCGATGCCATTCGAGCAGACACGATGACGCAATCCGAACAAGCCACCCGGCTGACCGAAGTCAGCGCACCAAAGCCGCCGCGCGACATTCGCAAATCGGCCCTGGATCCCGACTTCTGGTATCCGATTGCGCGCAGCCGCGATTTGAAATCCGGCAAGGTGCTCGCGGCACGATTCGCCGGCGAACCGATCGTGCTGGTGCGCCCGCGCAACGCCGAACCGTTCGCGCTCGAAGACCGCTGCGCGCATCGCCAGGTACCGCTGCACGTTGGTCAGGTTGCGAATGACGGCATCAAGTGCGGGTACCACGGCTGGACTTACGACAAGAGCGGCAAATGCACGAGCGTGCCCTACCTCGACATGTGCTCGATGAAGCCGAACTGCGTGCGCAGCTATCCGTGCCGCGAAGCCTACGGACTCCTGTTCGTGTTCCCGGGAGACCCTGAAAAGGCGAACTCCACCCCGTTTCCCGAGGTGCCGTCCGCATCCGATCCCGCCTACAAGACCCGCTATCTCGATCGCCGCGTTGGTTGCCACTGGTCATTCATGCACGAAAACCTGATGGATATGAACCATCAATTTCTGCACCGGAAACTCATGGGCGGGATCAAGACGATCTTCCTCGGTACGCGCAGCGGAGATAACTGGATCGAGGCCGACTACACGTTCAAGCGGGCAAGTGGCAAGCAGCCGCTGGGCGAAAAATTCATGCTTGGCAAGCGACCGGACGCGGCGCCACAAGAGCGTGATCTGATGACTATCCGGACGCAGTATCCGTACCAGACGCTGCGCTTCTGGACCGCAGGCAGCGAGACGCCGGCGCTGGATTTATGGAACGTCTATATCCCGCTCGATCGGGAGCAGCGCACGAATCACACCTATGGCCTGATGATGATCCGTCGCCCTTCGATCCCCGGCGTGATCAATCTGCTGTGGCCTTTCATCGTGTGGTTCACGAACGGGATTTTCGCCGAGGATCGCTGGATCTGCGAACTCGAACAGGCTGCATTCGACGCCCAGGGCGAGGATCAGAACCACGAAATCTTTCCCGCCATCCGCGAACTGCGGCGCGTGATAGTGGATAACGGCCGCCCGATTACGGGCTGAGCCCCGGCTCGGGCGAGCGCATCATGCGCGTCGCCACACGAGCGTATTAACAACCTTCGTCCCGTCCACCGTGCGCATCGGCGGTGTTTTCAGCACGAGCGCGCCATCATCGGTAAATTCAAAGTAACGCAACTGGTCGCCACCGACCCAACCCGCGGCAAGTGATCCTTCAACGTGATGGACGACCGTGCCGGCGTCCGGATCGAGCGTGAACCTGCCGTAATAAGCCGTGTAGGTGAGATAGGCCTGGCGGAATTCATCCGGCGGCACGTCGTCGAGATTACGCTGACTCAGGCGCTCGCGGCCGTCGCTCATCAGTTGCGCCGACATGTAGCCGGCGGCGTCATAAATGATGAACCCGTGGGTATTCTCGCCGAGCGGGAAGGCCTGGCGGCCGGCGTCCGTCTCGGCATAGGAATCCGCGAGGCGCCAGGTGCCGGCGAAACGTTCGGCGCTGACCGGGGCTGCTTCAGACATGGGCTCTTCCTTTGTTGCGTGACTGCTTACAATTTGAACTGGAGTTTGCTGCTCGCATCACCGGCCGCGAGGCGTTCGGCGTGTTCGCGGTGATTGAGCACTGACAACAGGCTCTGACCGGCCTGCAGGCATTCGATCACGGCGTTCTCGGTTTGCTTGATTCCCTCGGCTGCCGCCAGCAGTTGTTCGAGCTCAGCCGCCGTCGCGACAATGATACCGTCGTCGTCACCGAACAGGATGTCTCCCGGGTTTACCGCGACCCCGCCGCACGTTATCGCCACCTGGCGCTCCCCGAGCGTATTCACGGTGCCGGACACCGGGGTGATCGAACGCGCGTACACCGGCAGGTCGAGTGTCCGGATCGTCGACACGTCACGACACGCACCATCAATGACGATGCCGCCAAGGCCCATGCGCGCCGCTTCGAGCGAAAACAACTCACCGACGACCGCGCACGTGCTGCCTTGCGTATCCACGACGAGAACATCACCGGGACGCGCATCATCGAGTGCGGCGATGATGGCGAAAAAATCATTCGTGCAGCGGACCGTATACGCCGGACCGAGCAGCGTGAGGCCGAGACGCACCGGGCGTATTTCTGGTGCGATAACGCGGATTGATTTATCCGCGTCGGCGATCGCCGCCGGGTCGACCCCGCGCAGGCGGGTTATCAGTTCCGTCAGGTTCATGCTGGCTTCCTCAGGCCGGATCACCAAGCCAGTCGCGTGGCTGGAGAAATTTTTCGTACAGATCAGCTTCCGCCGATCCGGGTTCGGGCGACCAGTTATAGCGCCAGTTAACCACCGGCGGCAACGACATGAGGATCGACTCGGTGCGGCCGCCGGTTTGCAGACCGAACAGCGTGCCGCGGTCGTAGACGAGATTGAACTCGACGTAACGTCCACGCCGGTAGAGCTGGAACGAGCGTTCGCGCTCGCCGTACGCGGTGCCTTCGCGGCGTGCGACGATCGGGATATAGGCCGCGAGATAACTGTCGCCGACGCTGCGTACATAAGCGAAACACTGATCGATCGGCCAGTCGTTCAAATCGTCGAAAAACAGACCGCCGATGCCGCGCTGTTCGTTGCGGTGACGCAGATGAAAATAGTCGTCGCACCAGCGCTTGTGCTTGCGGTAAACCGACTCGCCGAAAGGTGCACAGGCTTTGCGCGCCGTTGCGTGCCAGTGTCGCGCGTCCTCCTCAAATCCGTAGTACGGCGTGAGATCGTAACCGCCGCCGAACCACCATACAGGCGCCTGCCCGGGCGCCGTGGCAATAAAAAAGCGCACGTTCGCGTGCGAGGTGGGCACGTAGGGGTTACGCGGATGCACAACGAGCGAGACGCCCATCGCCTGGAATGCGCGCCCGCTCAGTTCCGGCCGTTTAGCGGTTGCGGCCGCGGGCAACGCGGCACCGCGGACCTCGGAAAAATTAACTCCGGCCTGCTCGAACACGCGGCCTTCATTCAGCACCCGCGTGCGCCCGCCGCCGCCTTCCTCGCGTTGCCAGTCGTCGTTGAAAAACGTTGCCGCACCGTCAATCCGGCTCAATTCCGCGCAGATCGTGTCCTGCAGGGTTTTCAGATAGTCGCGCACCTGCGGCACGATGTTCGCAACGGATTCATTGTCGCTCATGGCAGTTTCTTGATTTATTGCTTCTCGGGGAACGTGGCTATTACTGGCGCTTCGAGGTCGCCTTGGGACCGCTTCTAATGCTAATGTACGCGCCCTCTTCACGAAGATCGAACCGGCTTAAGACATGAGCGCGAGGCAAGCGAGCGTTTCCCGCGATACGCGGGAAACCCAGATTACAGTAAGCGTCAACCTCGATGGCGCCGGCAGCGGCGTGTTCGCAACAGGTCTGCCGTTCCTCGATCACATGCTCGACCAAATCGCCCGTCACGGGCTCATCGATATCGACATCAAGGCGAATGGTGATCTCGAGATCGACGCCCACCACACGGTCGAAGATATCGGGATAACGTTCGGTCAGGCAATCACCCAGGCACTCGGTTCGAAAACCGGCATCCGGCGTTACGGACACGCTTACGTACCGCTCGATGAAGCCCTGTCACGCGTCGTACTCGATTTATCCGGGCGACCCGGGCTCGAATATCACGTGAGTTTTCCGCGCGCACGGGTAGGGGATTTCGACGTTGATCTGTTTCACGAATTCTTCCAGGGCTTCGTCAACCACGCAATGGTGACGATGCATATCGACATGATCCGCGGCACGAACGCCCATCACATCATCGAAACCGTGTTCAAGGCGTTCGGGCGCGCACTGCGCGTGGCCGTCGAACCAGACCCGCGCATGGCCGGGATCATGCCGTCGACGAAAGGTACGCTATAACGAACCCCAAGGTCCGTACGGCCCGCGTCGCCTGTCGGACGCCATTCGGATACACAGGAAACCATACAGATGTCCGACGTAGCCATCGTCGACTACGGCAGTTCGAATCTGCGCTCGGTTGCGAAAGCACTCGAATACGTTGCGCGCGGCAAGCACAACGTTATCGTCAGCAATGATCGCGCGACGATCCTGAATGCCGCGCGCGTCGTGTTCCCCGGGCAAGGCGCAATCGGCGACTGCATGGCGGCGCTCGTGCGCTGCGATCTGGTGGATGTGCTCAACGAGGCGCTCGCAACGCGTCCGTTTCTCGGTATCTGCCTCGGGCTGCAATCGCTCGTCAGCCACAGTGACGAAGACGGCGGAGTGGCGTGTCTCGCTCGTTTTGCCGGTAATGTGCGGCATTTTCGCCGTAATGCCGGCCCGGCGAGCGACGGTTCACCGCGCAAGATTCCTCACATGGGCTGGAACGAAGTGTTCTGGCGCAAACCGCACCCGCTCGTCGACGGCATCGAGGACGGTTCGCGGTTCTACTTCGTGCACAGTTATTACGTCGTGCCCGACAACCCGGAAATCGTCATGGGTGAAACGGATTACATCGATCGTTTTGCCTCGGCGCTCGCGAGCGATAATGTATTCGCAACGCAATTTCACCCGGAGAAAAGCGCGGATTCAGGGCTCACCCTGCTGCGGAATTTTCTGGCCTGGAACGGCGAGGTCTGAGCCGCGCCGGCGTGAGTTCCCTATTCGCGCGCGATAGCGCGATAACCGATATCGCGACGGCAAAACGCACCATCGAAGGCAATTTCATCGACCCGCTCATATGCGCGAGCCTGCGCTTCGCCGACCGTGTCGCCAAGACCCACGACACACAGTACGCGCCCACCGGTGGTGACAACCCGATCGTCGTCATCAAGCGCCGTCCCGGCGTGGAACACGTAACTATCCCCTGTCGTGTTGGTCTCGAGTCCCGAGATAATCTTCCCTTTCGCGTAGTCCGCCGGGTAACCGCCCGAGGCAACGACCACGCCGAGCGCCTTGCGCGGGTCCCAGTCGAGTTCCACCGTGTCGCCACGCCCGTCGAGTAAGTCGAGGCAGGCGGTAGCGAGATCCGAGCGCAAGCGCATCATGATCGGCTGCGTTTCGGGATCACCGAAGCGGCAATTGTATTCGAGCACTTTCGGCGCGCCATCGGCGCCGATCATGAGGCCCGCGTAGAGGAAACCCTGGTAGGGTCGGCCATCCGCCGCCATGCCGGCCAGGGTCGGGGCGATCACTTCGTCGAGAATCTGTTGATGCAACTGCGCATCGACGATGGGCGCGGGTGTATACGCGCCCATGCCGCCCGTATTCGGTCCGCGATCGCCGTCGTCACGCGCCTTGTGGTCCTGCGATGAGGCGAACGGCACAACATTCGTTCCGTCCGTCATGACAATGAAACTCACTTCCTCACCGGTGAGAAATTCCTCGACGACGATACGCTTGCCGGCAGCGCCGAAGGCATCGCCGGACAGCATAAGCCGGGCCGCCTCAATCGCCTCGCCGTGATCGGCCGCGATGACGACCCCCTTGCCGGCGGCGAGTCCATCAGCCTTGATCACAATCGGCACCGGCTGCGCGCGGATGTAGGCACTCGCGCGCGCAAAATCGTCGAACGTTTCGAACGCCGCGGTGGGAATTGCATGACGCTTGAGAAAGGCTTTCATGTACGCCTTCGAACCTTCGAGTTCCGCTGCATCACGGCGCGGACCGAAACAGCGCAAACCGGCCAGCGTGAACACATCGACGACACCGGCGACGAGCGGCGCTTCCGGTCCGACGATGGTCAAATCGATCGCTTCGGCGCGCGCGAAATCCACGAGGTCGGCGATCGCGTCTGCCCCGATAGCGACGTTCTCGATGCCGGGTTCGAGTGCGGTGCCGGCGTTGCCGGGCGCGCAAAAAACCCGCGACACATCAGGTGACTGCGCAAGCTTCCAGGCCAGCGCGTGCTCGCGACCGCCACCACCAATGATTAATACTTTCATCGCCGGATCCCGCTCAATGCCGGAAGTGGCGCATGCCGGTAAAGACCATCGCCATGCCGGTTTCATTGGCACTGGCGATGACTTCTTCATCGCGCACCGAACCGCCAGGCTGAATCACCGCCGTGATGCCGACTTCGGCGGCCGAGTCGATGCCGTCGCGAAACGGAAAGAAGGCGTCCGACGCCATCACGGAACCGGTGACTTCGAGGTTCTCGTCCGCCGCCTTGATCGCGGCGATGCGCGCACTGTACACGCGGCTCATCTGTCCGGCGCCCACGCCGATCGTCTGGCGGTTGCGTGCGTAAACGATCGCATTCGATTTGACGCATTTAACGACTTTCCACGCAAACAGGAGGTCGCGCATTTCCGCGTCACTGGGGCTGCGTTTGCTGACCACGCGCAATTCACCGGTGGTGAACGCATCGCGGAACGGATCGCGATGCTGAATCAGCACGCCACCGGTTACGCGTTTGTAGTCCCACATCGGAAACGGTTCGGGCGCACGTTGGCCGAGTTCGAGCAAACGCACATTCTTTTTCGCCGCGCAAATTTCCTGCGCGCGCTCCGACACCGTCGGCGCCGCGATCACTTCGACGAACTGGCGCTCGACGATTAACTCAGCGGTGTCGCCGTCGAGTTCACGGTTGAACGTGATGATGCCGCCGAATGCCGAAGTTGAATCCGTTGCGTAGGCGAGTTCGTAAGCCTCCGCCAGCGTTGTCGCCTCGGCCACGCCGCAAGGGTTGGCATGCTTGACGATGCAACACGCCGGATCGTCAAACGCCCAGACACATTCGATCGCGGCGTCCGTATCGGCAATGTTGTTATACGACAGTTCCTTGCCCTGCAGTTGTACTGCGGCGGCAATGGTGCCGGGATGCGTTTCAGCGTCGAGGTAGAACGCGGCACCCTGGTGTGGATTTTCGCCGTAACGCAGTTCCTGTTTTTTCGTCAGGGTGAGTGCTACGTGCTCCGGGAAATCCGGTTGCGAATCCTGCGCGGCGAGATAGTCCGCAATCGCCGTATCGTAATCGGCGGTATGTCGGAACGCCTTCGTCGCCAGCGCGAAGCGCGTCTTTGCTTGCAGCCGCCGCTCGCGTTCCGCGAGTTCGAGCACAATATTGTCGTAATCAGCCGGGTCGACGACGATTGCGACATCGGCGTGATTTTTCGCCGCCGCGCGCACCATCGTCGGGCCACCGACGTCGATGTTCTCAATCGCGTTGTCGAACGTACATTCGGGTTTCGCGATCGT
Source organism: Gammaproteobacteria bacterium (assembly GCA_965216305.1). Classification (GTDB taxonomy): domain Bacteria; phylum Pseudomonadota; class Gammaproteobacteria; genus UBA11873. The sequence continues at coordinate 5,386,933 of OZ244144.1, forward strand.
GGCGGAAAACGGATACAGGTTGACGACGACAAGGTCGATCGGCTTGATGCCGTGTTCCGCCATCACCGCGTCATCTGTGCCGCGACGTCCGAGGATCCCGCCATGGATTTTTGGATGCAGCGTCTTCACCCGGCCGTCCATCATTTCCGGATGGCCGGTGTAATCGGCCACGTCCGTAACTTCAAGGCCGTTCTCGCGCAACAACGACGCGGTCCCGCCGGTGGACAGAATCTCGATACCGAGAGCTGCGAGGCGTCCGGCGAATTCCGCCACGCCGGTCTTGTCCGAGACGCTGATGAGCGCGGTTTGTATTTGCCGGGATATTGTCATGTGCCTAGTCGTCGAGTCCGTACTTATGTAGCTTCTTGCGCAAGGTTGCGCGGTTCAGGCCAAGAAAAGCCGCGGCTTTCGAAATATTGCCGCGTGTCTCCGCCATCACGACTTCGAGCAGCGGCTGCTCGATTTCCGACAGTACGAGGTCGTAAAGATCGCTCGGTGGCTGTCCGTTCAGTTCATCGAAGTAGCGTTCCAGGGAATCTTTCACGTGCCCCGCGAGTGGCCGGGTGTCGGACGTCACGGGTGTTGGGCGGTTCGCTCTGGCCTGGTTTGCACTCATGCAGCCATTGCTCCTTCATTGTTGTTTTCGTAGTGATTGATCAGCGCGAGTTGGGCACGCGCCGATTCCGTGCGATTGAAAGCCTGACGCAGGGCACCGCCGCCGGGCAGGCGAGCGGCGTACCAACCGACGTGTTTACGCGCGATGCGGGTACCCGCGCGCTCGCCGTAGAGTCCGTAGAGCGCATCGACGTGCGCGGCCATCGTGGCGCGAATCTGCGTCACGTCCGGCACCGCGGGCAACGGCGCGTTGCTCAAGGCTGCTTTCATTTCCCGGAAGATCCACGGGTTGCCGTATGCGGCGCGTCCGATCATGAGACCGTCGCACCGGGTGTACGCGAGCACGCGGGCCGCAACCGCCGGATCCGTGATATCGCCATTGGCGATTACCGGGATCGAAACTGTCTGCTTAACCGCCGCAATCGTGTCGTACTCCACCGCGCCCTTGAATGCGCAGGCTCGCGTGCGTCCGTGGATCGTGAGCGCGGCGACACCGACATCTTCGGCCAGCCGGGCGATACGCGGCGCATTGCGGTGCGCCGGATCCCAGCCGGTTCTGAATTTGAGCGTCACCGGCACGTCAACCGCGTTGACGACGGCGGACAACAGACTTGCAACGAGCGACTCGTCGCGCAGCAGCGCCGAACCGGCGGCTTTGTTGCACACCTTCTTCGCCGGACAACCCATATTGATATCTATCACGTCCGCGCCCTCGCCAACGCAATGCCGGGCGGCCTCCGCGAGCGCGAGTGGTTCGGCGCCGGCAATCTGGACGATACGGATCCCGGCGCCCGGCGCGAACTCGAGCCGGCGCCGAGATTTATCGCTGCCACGCAGTCGCGGATTGCTCGCGATCATTTCGGCCACGGCGTAATCGGCACCGTGGTCGAGACACAACGCGCGAAAGACACGATCGCTGACCCCCGCCATCGGCGCGACGACAAGCGGTTGCCTGAATTGAAATTTTCCCAGCCGGAAAGCCGCGTCGTATTCCATCCGTTCCAGTTTGCCGAGAGAAAGCTACCCTATTGCGGACTCGTGGCCCGTCAAATAAAGAGACGTTTAACGGAGTAATAGGTCGTCGCGGTCCGGGCTAAAGCGGGTGTGCTTCGATCCAGTCGTATTGATTCGACTTTGCGGAACGCACCGGCCGCGCGGGGTTGATGATAGCTACTTCGTTATAGCGACGAAAGGGCCAGACCGGACTTTTTTCGCCAACCCTGACGCAGCTGTTGCGGGCGCACGAACCCCGCGCCTACAGGAACGAGAACTCGAAACTTGCCGCCCGATCGCCACTTTGCGCCACCTCGAGCACGATGTAGACCGCGCGGCTTGGCGGCATACCGGCCGTGATGTCGATGCTCTTGTCGAGATATTCATGCGGGGCAAAACGGCGCACGCCGATGAGCGTCCCCGTCGGCCCGTACAGGCCGAGCTGGATAACGGGGAACGGCGTCGGGCCGGATGCATGGCTGACGAGGGTCGCATTGACGAGGAGGGTGTCGCGATACTGCGGATGGTCGCGGACGTCGCGGGCGACGAGTTCGATCGCGGAGGGTTCGCGCGGCGGCTCGGCACAGGCGATGCGAGCGCACACGGCCGCGAACAGCGGTGCGGTTTCAGGCACCGCGGCGACGACTTCGGCGCGCCACAGGAACGCGAGTTGCAAGCACCCGAGCGCGCTCAGCAACAATGCGAGTACGAGCCAGAACCAGCGCCAGCGGCGGCGCGGCTGCCGCGTCAATGCCGCGACGTCGCGGCGAATGACTTCCGGTACATCGTCGAGCGCGAGACGTTCCACGGCATCAGCGACGGCCGCGGGTTCCGGTTCCGGTTCCGGTTCCGGTTCCGGTTCGGGTTCGGGTTCCGGTTCGGGTTCCGGTTCGGGTTCCGGTTCGGGTTCCGGTTCGGGTTCCGGTTCGGGTTCCGGTTCGGGTTCCGGTTCGGGTTCCGGTTCGGGTTCCGGTTCGGGTTCCGGTTCGGGTTCCGGTTCGGGTTCCGGTTCGGGTTCCGGTTCGGGTTCCGGTTCCGGTTCCGGTTCGGGTTCCGGTTCCGGTTCCGGTTCCGGTTCGGGTTCGGGTTCGGGTTCCGGTTCGCGGTCGGGATCCAGGTCGGGGTCCGTGAACAGGATCGCGTGATCCGCGTCGCTGAGCACACTGGTTGCGGGACGCATCGGCACCATCGCCGCGATCTCATCGTCAGTCTCTTCGCTCTCGCGGCCCGCGGGCATCGAATCGGGAACGATCGTACCCCCGACCGTGCCCGGCCCGATCTCGCTCTCCGGCGTGAAATCGCTAGGCGATGGCTCATCGTCCGGCGCGAGAAGTCCGGGCAGGGTTGGATCGGGCGGTTCAGACGGCGGCTGATCCGCAAGCGGCACCGGCATATCGATGGCTGGCGCCATCGCCGCGGTGGCTGCGTCGTCAGCAGCAAGGGCCGGGTCCACGCCGGGTTCGGGTGATGCGTCATCACGATCGCGATCAAGCAAGACGATCGCCGGGCCGGGTTCGTCGTCGACGCCTTGCGGTACCGGCTCATCCGCGGCGAGGAGTGACGGCGCGGCTGGGGGTGGCGGTGTCGGCTCGGTGTCGAAAGTCACCGCTGCCGGATCGCCGGCCCCGGGCGCCAAGCCGGGTTCCGGGTCCGCAGGGGACAGTGCGGGTTCGCCGTCATCCGGCGGGTTCGTTGCCGGCGGCGCCGGCGCGAAGCGCGGTTCATCGGCCAGTCGCGCAAGTGCGTTGAACGGATTGCCGCAATCACCACATTCGACGTAGCCCTGAGCGGCGCTCAAATCCGCGGCGGAAAGCTGGTAGATCGTTCCACAGTTCGGGCACTGAGTCAGCAAGCGGTAGTCCTCGTTGCCATGCGCGGCTCCCCGGCGGTGCGCGTGCCTGCGATCAGCGCCCATTCTTCGCGCTGATGCGGCGCTGTCATGTTAAACGCGCCGGTGTATGCCGCCAAGAGTTCCGGCGTCTGCGCGCCGAGTATGCCGGACAACACGATGCGGCCGCCCGGCGCCAGCAAAGCATGGAAACGCGCGACAAGCGCCACCAGCGGTTCGAGCAGAATGTTGGCGACGATCAGATCGTATTCACCGTTAGCAGGGTCCGACATTGCCACCGCCGCCACCGCCTCGAATTCGTTCAGGGCGATGTTATGCCGGCAAACCGCGAGCGCAGCGTCATCAATATCGCACGCGTGCACGCAGGCCGCTCCGCGCGCCGCGGCGGCCAGGGCGAGGATTCCGGAACCACAGCCGTAATCGAGAACGCGACGACCGGCGATATCCTCAGCGCTCGCGATCCACTCGAGGCACAGCGCGGTCGTTGCATGATTCCCGGTGCCAAACGCCATGCCGGGGTCGATGCGGATCACCTGTTCCGATCCGGGCAGTGCTTCGCGCCAACTCGGACAAATGCACAGGCGGCCACCGTAAAGTTGTGGTTCGAAGTGATCGCGCCACACGGACTGCCACTGTTGCTCGGCGAGTTCGCGTGTGCGCACGGCCAGCACCGAAAGCCCGGCGTTACTGAACAAGCGTTCCGGCTCAGCCGGCATGCCGGCGGCATCGAACATGCCGGTAACGTCACACACCGGCCACAGCGGTGTACGCCCATCGAGTTCGTCCACGAGCAGCGCGGTGTCGCCGGCCGCGGCGCACGTGATTGCGAGCGCGCCGGCGGTTTCGAACACGGCTTCTGCCGCCGCCACGTCAGCTTCACGGACGGTGCACGTGCACGTGACCCAGCTGTTGATCGACGTCACCGGCGAACCTGCTGCCGACTCACGAACGGCTGGCCGCTCACCACGATCCGCGCGCGACGTTCACTCCGAATGCGCAAGCTTGTGTTCGAGGTAGTGGATATCGGTACCACCGGCCGCGAATGCGGCATCGTGGATCAGATCGCGATGCAGCGGCAGGTTTGTATCGATACCATCGATAACGATTTCGGTCAGCGCGGTCGACATACGCGCGAATGCAGCTTCGCGGCTCGACCCGTGGGCGATCAGTTTCGCGATCAGCGAGTCGTAGTATGGCGGCACCATGTAACCGTTGTACAAATGGGAGTCGACGCGAATACCGGGGCCGCCGGGCGGATGAAACTGTGCAATGCGTCCGGGCGAGGGCCGGAACGACACCGGGTGTTCGGCGTTGATGCGGCATTCGATCGCGTGCCCGCGAACCTGCACGTCATCCTGCGTGAAAGAAAGCGGCTCGCCGGCAGCAACGGTAATTTGTTCCCGCACGATGTCGATCCCCGTGATCAATTCCGTAACCGGATGTTCCACCTGTACGCGCGTGTTCATTTCGATGAAATAAAACTCGCCGTTCTCATACAGAAACTCGAACGTGCCGGCGCCACGGTAGTTGATCGCGCGACAGGCATTCGCGCACAGCTCGCCCATGCGCAAACGCGTCGCCTCGTCGAGACCGGGAGCAGGTGCTTCCTCGATCACTTTCTGGTGGCGTCGCTGCATCGAGCAGTCGCGGTCGACAAGATGCACGACATTGCCGTGGCTGTCGGCGAGAACCTGAAATTCGATGTGGCGCGGATGTTCGAGAAATTTCTCGACGTATACCGCGTCGTTCTGAAACGCCGCCAGCGCTTCGCGTTTCGTCAGACTCAGCGCGTTCGGTAACGCCGCTTCCGCATGCACCACGCGCATACCACGACCACCGCCGCCTCCGGCCGCCTTCAGGATCACGGGATAGCCGATTTCGCGCGCGATGCTGAGGTTCTCCTGCATGTCGTCGCCGAGCGCGGTTTCCGAACCGGGGACGCAGGGAACCCCGACAGACTTCATGGTTCTGATCGCCGACAGTTTGTCGCCCATCAGCCGGATTGTCTCCGGCCGCGGCCCGATAAACGTAAAGCCGCTCTTCTCCACGCGTTCAGCAAAATCCGCATTCTCGGACAGGAAGCCGTAACCGGGATGAATACCGACTGCATCGGTGACTTCCGCCGCGCTCAGAATTGCCGGAATGTTCAGATAACTCTCCGTCGGGATGGCGGGGCCGATACACACGGACTCGTCCGCCAGCCTGACGTGCATCAGCTCGCGATCGGCGGAGGAGTGCACGGCAACGGTTTTGATGCCAAGTTCACGGCAGGCGCGCAGGATTCTGAGCGCGATCTCCCCGCGGTTCGCAATCACGATTTTATCGAGCATGGGTTTGCCGCTTCCGTTCAATCGATTACGAACAACGGTTGCTCATACTCGACGGGATGCCCGTTCTCGGCGAGCACCGCCGTAATGGTTCCGGCCCGGTCCGCTTCGATCGGGTTCATGATTTTCATCGCTTCGATGATGCACAGCGTGTCACCGACGCTGACCGCCTGGCCGACGCGCACGAACGGATCGCTTTCTGGTGACGGTGCGTTATAAAACGTGCCGACCATTGGCGCGGCCACGACGTGTCCCTCCTGGACCGGTGCTTCGGGCGCTGGCGGCGCGGCGTCGTGGGTGCTCGCCGGCGCCGCGGCCACGGGCGCCGGCGCGCTCACGTACTGCGTCGGCGCGGTTACGCCGCGGCTGATGCGGACCGATTCCTCCCCTTCCTTGATCTCGATTTCGGCGATACCGGATTCTTCGAGCAGCTCAATCAGTTTTTTTACTTTGCGTATATCCATCGCTCACTCATGTCGCTCGTCAATAGGTTGGTTGGGGTGCTTTGTCACTTCGGCGTGGCCGCCAGCACGCGCGCGGCCGCCTGCACGGCGTAGTCGTAGCCCGCGGCACCCAGCCCGGTGATCACGCCAACGGCGATATCGGACAGGTAGGACCGGTGGCGGAACGGCTCGCGCGCATAAACGTTCGAGAGGTGGACCTCAATGAACGGGATCGCAACCCCGAGCAGGGCGTCGCGCAGCGCGATACTCGTATGTGTGAAAGCGCCCGGGTTGATGATGATGAAACCGACCCCGCCGGCCGCGGCATGGACCGTGTCGAGCATCGCCGCTTCGGCGTTGGTCTGGAAAGCCTCGAGTTCGTGGCCAAGCTCGCGGGCCTTTGCCGCCGCGGCTTGTTCGATGTCGCCGAGCGTTGTGGCGCCGTAGGTTTCGGGCTCACGCTGGCCCAGCAGGTTCAGGTTGGGTCCGTTGATCAGCAGGATGCGCGCCATGGCGGTCGGGTGCGGGTTCCGGGTCTGGTATGGGCGCGGAAGATATCACGTTATCGGCGCAAATACGAGCGTGATCGGGGCCGATAGCTGCGATTTCGCTTCAAGTCGTCGGGCGCGGGTGCTCCCCGCGCGGTCCGCGGTGGCTAGGGCGCTGCGCTTAAAGCGGTCTCGACGTCGGCCTCGTGCCATTCGCCCTGATGGGTCTTGAGGATAGTGCCGTCGCGCCCGATGAGGACACTGAACGGTAGTGCGCCGATGGTATTCCCCAGTGCCCGCATATAGTCGGCTACCGCCGCTTCGCCGACGAGCACGGGGTAATTCATGCCCTGTTCCGTCGCGTACTTGCGCACCGCGTCGATGCGATCGAGCGCAATCCCGACAAACTGCACCCCGTCCGCCCCATGACGCTCCTGCAACGCGATAAATGCGGGGATTTCCTTGCGACACGGCGGGCACCAGGTTGCCCAGAAGTTCACCACGAGCAGTTTCCCGGCCCATTCGCTCATGTGACGTTCACGCCCGTCCAAATCATAGAACGACCAGTGGGTCAATGGCTCGGCGGTCACCGGCGTCGCCGCCGCCACGGTGGGCGCCGCCGGCGGTACCCGCTGTTGCGACTGCAGCAAATAACCGGCGTAACCGGCGCAGATCGCGAGCGTCGTGCCGAGCACGAGGATGATGCGTTGCGTCGGCGTCATGGCAGTGCCGCGAGGTGGGTGGCGAAATCCGCCGGACCGACGAATCCGAGCACGCGATAGGCGCGCAGTTCCGCGCCGTTCTGATCGAAGAACAGCACGGCCGGCGGGCCGAACAACTGAAAACGCTGCAGCAGCTCGCGATCCGCCGCGTCATTGGCCGTCACATCCGCGCGCAGCAGGACGACGTCGCTGAGCGCCGCCTGCACGCTCGCGTGGCGGAACGTCTGGCGTTCGAGATGTTTACACTCGATGCACCAGTCGGCATAGAAATCGAGCATGGCCGGGCGGCCGGCTGCGCGCGCCCGCGCGATTTCCGCGTCGAGTCCGGGTACGCCCTTGATGGCGACGAACGGCAGCTCGGCCGTCGCCGCGGCTTCCCGTTGCGCCAGTGGACGCAGCGGGCTGAACGGATCCTCGGCGCCGGCGCTGGCGCCGACGAGCAGCACCACCCCGTAGGTGAGCATCGCGAGTCCAAGTCCTTTCGACAAGCGGCGCCAACCCGGATCGGCGGGCACGGGGGCATCGAAAGCGCCGAGATACACCGCCGAACAGATCGCGAGCACGGCCCACAGGCCCAGCGTCACCGGACCCGGCAGTATGCGTTCGAGAAACCAGATGGCGACGGCCAGCAGCAACACCCCGAACACTTTCTTTATCGCCTCCATCCAGGCACCGGCGCGCGGCAGCAATTGGCCCGCGGAGGCGCCGATCAGCAGCAAGGGCGCACCCATGCCGAGACCGAGCGCAAACAGTGCGCCGCCGCCGGTCACGGCACTGCCCTCGTGGCTCAGGTAGAGCAGTGCGCCGGCGAGCGGCGGGGCAACGCACGGCCCGACGATAATCGCCGACAGGAAGCCCATCAGGGCCACGCCGAGGAGACTGCCGCCACGTTGCGAGCGACTCAGCGCATCGAGCCGTGTCTGCAGGGCGCTCGGCAACTGCAGTTCATAGAAGCCGAACATCGACAATGCGAGCGCGACGAATACAAGGCTGAAAGCGATGATTACGGCGGGTTGCTGGAACGTCGCCTGCAGGTTGTGACCGAACAGGCCCGCCGTGAGACCGACGAGCGCATACGTCACCGCGACGGCGAGAACATACACTGCCGACAGCACGAGCCCCCGACCACTCGATACCGGCTGCGCCTGGCCGACGATGATGCCGGACAGGATCGGCACCATCGGAAACACGCACGGCGTGAACGCGAGCAACAGGCCGAACACGAAGAACGTGCCGCACACCGCGAGCAGGGAGCGATTCGACAGCGACCCCGCGATGTCATCGGCCGACAGCAGCTGCGGCGCCGCAGCGCCGGTGTTGCCAGCAGCGGGCGTCGCGGCGCCGGTTGCGAGCTCGTCCGCGCCAAGCGTGATCACGCTTTTGCTTGGCGGGTAGCAGATGCCGTCTTCGGCACACCCCTGGTAGCCGACGGTCAGCGCCAGCGGTGTGCTGCTCCCGGCCGCCGCACCGAGGGCCGCACGCAAGGTCACATCGTCGCGATAGATCGCGACGGGGCCAAACTCGGGATCATCCTTCATGACACCGGCTGGACGCTGCAATTCGCCGGGCGCCAGCGCCGGATCCGCGGATTCCAGGTTCATTTTGTCGCGGTACAGGTAGTAACCGGGGGCGATTTCGAAGCGCAGCTCGAGATTACCGTCGACCACCGCATGATGGAGCCGGAAGGCGACCGCGGGATCGAGAAATTCGGGTGCGTCGCCGGACAGGCTGCCGAGCCGGTCGAGCCGGTCGAGCACGCCGGCAACAGCGCCAGCGCCCGGGCAGAGCAGCGCGCACAGGACTGCCAGCAGGCCTAGGGCTCGTTTATTCATTGGAGGTCTTGCTTAAATCCGCGTTCGGTAAGGACCGCGGTGACTTCAGGGAGTTCATAGGGATGCCGTTTGGCTTAATCGTCTGCTTGTTGCGTTTATCACCGCTCGGCGGGTACCCGGCTTACGCGCAAGGCGACATAAGCTGCCTGCGCTTCGTCGTACCAGCGACACCACGCACGCCATCGATGAGCGTGACGCACGCTATTCCGGCGCGGCCGGGGCCACAACCCTGCGCCGCCGTCAACGGCACGCATATTCATCGCTCACTCGCACATGCTCCGGCAGGCGGCGCCCGGCCGCGACCGTTGCATTGTAATCCGGGCATCGAGCCCCATATAGTGAGGCATGCGCATTTCTCCTTTTGCCCTCGTCTTCGCGCTGCTCGTGAGCGTGCCATTGTTCGAAATCTACCTGCTGATCTCGATGGGGCGCGTGATCGGCGCCGGCGCCACTATTCTCGTCGTTATCGTCACCGCCGTACTCGGCGCCTGGCTACTGCGCCTGCAGGGACTCGGTACCCTCGCGCGGGTTCAGGCCGCGAGCCAGGCCGGACAGCTGCCGGCGGTTGAACTCGTTGAAGGTCTGATCCTGCTCGTTTCCGGCGTACTGTTGCTGACGCCAGGCTTCTTTACCGACGCGATCGGATTTTTGAGCCTCGTGCCGTCGATCAGACAACGCCTTGCCGCGGGACTGCTCGCCCGCCTGCTGCGCAACCCCGGCACCGTGGTCAATGTGCGAACCCACGGTCCGCAGACGATAGAAGGCACCTACCGGCGCGAAGATCCGCCCGAATCCTGACGCTGCGAAGCAGCGATAAGGTCGCGACGTGAAACGCGGACCGCAGCGAACGATTTCAGTCAAGGCGCATACGCCTCAATTACCCGGCTGACGCGCGGCCATGGCGCCACCGCGCCGGATGATTTCCCAATCGGTTCGAGTACCATGGGAGCGATGGCGGGACGGGCTGAGCTCAGGTGGACGGAAATGCGCGACGAGGAATTGCTCGACGTGCGTTTCTGCGATTTGAAGCTGCGCCTCGCCGAGACGCCGCTCGCGGATCGAATCGAGCGCCTGTACGGTGAGCTCGCGCGTCGCGATCTCACGTTCCGACCGCATTTCTGGCTCGCCGAGGAGTGGTTTTCTCCGGATGGCGTGCCTGGAGTCGCAATCCCGTTCTACCTCGCGCACCCGCGCCTGACGAAGCTCGAATACCAGCAGATGTTCGAAGTTGAAGGCGGCACGGATCGCTGGTGCATGCGTTTGCTGCGGCACGAGACCGGCCATGCCATCGACACGGCCTACCGGCTGCACCGGCGCAAAACCTGGCGGCAACATTTCGGCGTCTTCAGTCGCAGGTATCCGAAATACTACACGCCGCGCCCGCAGAGCCGCCGTTACGTGCTGCATCTCGACTGGTGGTATGCGCAATGTCATCCGGCGGAGGATTACGCCGAAACGTTCGCCGTGTGGCTGCGGCCGCGGACGAAATGGCGGCGCGAATATGCTGACTGGCCGGCACTGAAAAAACTCGAAGCCGTCGATCAGATGATGGCGTCCATTGCCGGCACCACGCCGCCCGTGCGCAGCCGGCGACAAATCGAACCCCTGTCGACGAATCGCAAGACCTTGCGCGAACACTACGCGGCGAAGCGCGCGCACTACGGGGTTGAAGTGCCGGTGTTCTACGACAGTGATTTGCAGCGCCTGTTCACGCGCAGGCCGAGCGGCGGCAAACGGCGGCGCACCGCGGCTGCGTTTTTACGCCGGGCTGCGCCGGAGCTGTGCCAGATATGCGCCCGCGGCACTGGCGAGCATCCGTATTTCATCGCCCAGCTCGTGCAGGAAATGGTGCGCCGCTGTCGCGAGCTCAATCTGTATGTCGACTCGCCCGAGCGCCAGGTGATGCTCGATGCCGCCGTGCTTATTACCGTACAGACGGTGAACTACCTGCACCGCGGCCAGCACAAGGTACCGGTATGAAGCGTCTGCGCATACTCCTGCTCGTCCACGAGGATCTGATCCCGCCCGACACGCTTGTCGGCTACAGCGACGAGGAAATCGTTGACTGGAAAACGGAATACGATGTCGCCACGACGCTCACGGAACTCGGTCACGATGTGCGCGTACTCGGGGTACGCGCGGACCTCGGCGTCATCCGTCAGGCCTTACTCGACTTCAAACCGCATATCGCATTCAACCTGCTCGAAGAATTTCACGATAACCCGCTCTACGACCACCATGTCGCGGGTTACCTCGAATTGATGCAACAAAGCTACACCGGGTGCAACCCGCGTGGCCTGCTGATCGCGCACGACAAGGCGCTTTCGAAAAAAATTCTCAGCTATCACCGCATCCGCGCGCCCCGCTTCGGCGTGTTCCTGCGTGGTCGCAAACCACGGCTATCGAAGAAGCTGCGCTTTCCGCTGATCGTGAAGTCCCTGTTCGAGGAAGGTTCCTACGGCATCTCCCAGGCTTCCATCGTGCACACAGCCGAGAAATGCCTCGAACGCATCGCCTATCTGCACGATAAATTACGCACCCCCGCGATCGTCGAGGAATTCGTCGAAGGGCGAGAACTGTATTTGTCGATCATCGGCAATCAGCGGGTTGAAGTGTTACCACCGATTGAGCTCGTGTTCGGCAACCTGCCCGAAGGTGCGCACCACATTGCCACCTCGCGCGTGAAGTGGGACTGGAAATACCAGGAGACACGTGAGATCGAACTGAAGATTCCGACCGATCTCGATGAGCCGACGATCCGCGAACTGAAACGCCTCGGACGGCGAATTTATCGCGTGCTCGACCTCACCGGATATGCACGTATCGATCTCAGAGTCACCGCCGCCGGTGAAATTTTCGTACTCGAAGCGAATGCGAACCCGGACATCGGTTACGGTGAAGAAATGTCGGTCGCCGCCGAAGCGGTCGGGATCCAGTATCCGCAGTTGCTGCAGAAAATCGTTAATCTCGGCCTGCGTTACCACAACCCGGCCTGAACGATCGCCATGGCAAGCATCGACGCGAGACTACCCGCGCTGCTCGAAGACGACGCCGATCGTCTGTGCGCGCGATTCCGTGACGCCTGCGCGGGTGCGGATATTCCACTCGCGCCTGACGCCCTGGCAGCAAGCCGCCTGCCGTTTGCCTTGAGTACGTTCATCGCGGAAACCGCGATCGCGCAACCCGCATGGTTCGTCGACACGGTACTCGCTAACGACATTGAACCGCGCGATGCGCACGCGTTCGCCTGCGAGGTGGCCGCCGCGCTCGCGGGCATCGACGACGAGCCGACTGCGTTCGCGCAGCTGCGTCGCTTACGCAACCGGGAACTCACGCGTATCGCGTGGCGCGACATCGTGCACTCGCCGCCGGTGGAAAGCGTCGTCGCGGAACTGTCGGACTTTGCCGACGCGTGTATCGCGGCAAGCCAGGACTGGGCGAGCACGCGGCTGGGCGCACGGTTCGGCACCCCGCGCGATGCCGAGGGTAAGGACGTCGCAATGGTGGTTGTGGCGATGGGCAAGCTCGGCGGCGGCGAGTTGAATTTCTCGTCGGACATTGATCTGATTTTCGCCTACCCGGCTGGCGGAACCACAAGCGGCGGTCGTCGGGAAATTTCCAACCAGGAGTACTTCGACAAGCTGGGTCGACAAATCATTGCGATGCTGAACGAAGCGAGCGCCGACGGGTTCGTGTTTCGCGTTGATATGCGGCTGCGCCCATTCGGCGACAGTGGCCCGCTCACATCGAGTTTTGATGCGCTCGAGCATTATTACCAATTGCACGGCCGCGACTGGGAACGCTACGCATTCATCAAGGCGCGCATGGTGACCGGGTCCGCGGCGGCGCGCGCGAATCTCGAATCGATCCTGAAACCGTTCGTCTACCGGCGCTATCTCGATTACGGCGCGCTCGAATCCGTCCGCGAGATGAAAGCGCTGATCGATGGCGAAGTGCGTCGTCGCGACCTCGCGCGTGACGTCAAACTCGGTGCCGGCGGGATCCGTGAAATCGAGTTTATCGGACAAACGTTCCAGTTGATCCGCGGCGGTCGCGAGCCATTGCTGCAGCAACGCAGGATTCTCGACATCCTCGCGAATTGCGCCGCGCTGCGGCTGCTCGAACCCGCCGATGCAAACGCGCTTGCCGCGGCCTATCGCTTCCTGCGGCGTACGGAACACCGCCTGCAGCAATTCGCCGATCGCCAGACGCAGGAATTGCCTTGTGAACCGGAAGATGAGATGCGACTCGCCTGCGGTATGGGGTTTGCCGATTACGCGACGTTCTACGCCGCGCTTGAACAGCACCGCACGCACGTGCGCCGCTGTTTCCGCGAACTGCTGAGCCCCGAAGGTGAGGCCGAGGCGGTGCCCGGACTGCGCTCCGACCTCGACGCCGCCGCCGCGTTGTGGGCGGGCACGGACACCGACGATGCGACGTATCAGGCGCTCGGGTTCGATGCGCCGGCCGCGGCCCGCAACGTACTCGATCATCTGCGCGCGCCCGCGTTCCTGGAACGCCTGAGCCGCCAGGGCCGCGAACGCCTCGATCGGCTCATGCCGCGGCTTATCGAAGTCTGCGCGAGCCGCCACCACGACGCGGCGACTTTCGCGCGCCTCGCGGAACTCGTGCGGGCGATAGCCAGACGTTCCGTCTATCTGTCGTTGCTGAGCGATCATCCCCTGACACTCGTGCGCCTCGTCGACCTGTTCCACGCGAGCCCGTGGATCGCGCGCCAGATCACGGCGCACCCGCTGCTGCTCGACGAACTGCTCGATACACGCGTGCTCTATTCTCCACCGGCGGCGGAGGCTCTGGTTGAACAACTCGGCACCCTGCTCGCGACCCACCCCGCGGACGATCTCGAAGCGTTGATGGACGCGTTACGGCAATTCAAGAATCAGCAGGTGCTGCGCGTCGCGGCGAGCGACGTCATGGAACAGTTTCCGATCGCTGAAGTCAGCAACCAGTTGAGCTACATCGCACAGGCGCTACTGCACCACGCGCTCGCGATAGCAACGGCGCTGCTCGAAGCGAAACACGGGCTACCGGGCTGCAGCGTCAACGGCGTCCGGCGCCGGGTAGGCTACGCCATCGTTGCCTACGGCAAACTCGGCGGCCTTGAGCTCGGTTACGGGTCCGATCTCGATCTCGTCTTCTTGCATGACTCGAGCGGCGAACAGCAGTTCACCGACGGTGAGCGGCCGGTGGACAACAACGTCTACTTTACCCGCCTGACCCAACGCATCATTCATTTTCTCGGCACCCTCACGGCTGCCGGCCGCGCCTACGAAGTCGATACGCGCTTGCGGCCGAGCGGGGAGTCTGGCCTGCTCGTGAGTTCCGTGCAGGCGTTCGCGACCTATCAACGCGAAGAGGCCTGGACATGGGAACACCAGGCACTGATCCGCGCCCGCGCGGTGGCCGGTGATGCGGACACGATGGCGGAATTCGCCAGGGTACGCCGCGACATCCTTGGCAGCGCCCGCGACGAGGCGCAACTGCGCAGCGATATCCTCACGATGCGCGAGCGTATACGGGTTGAACACGATCGTTCCGATGCGGCGTTTTTCGACCTGAAACAAGGCCTCGGTGGTATCACTGATATTGAATTTATGGTGCAATACGCCGTCCTCAGGTGGGCCCATCAGCACAACGAACTGCTTGAGTTTTCTGACAATTTGCGACTGCTCGAACGCCTCACCGGACTCGGCCTGATGCCGGCCCCGATGGGCGCCGTGTTGCACGATGCGTACTTCGCACTGCGCGCGGAAGTTCATCGCTCAGCCTTGCAGGAAATCGAAGGGCTCGTCGAGGACACGAAATTCCGACAACACCGTGACGCGGTTGCCGCGGCGTGGCGCGAGTGGTTCGCAACGCCCTGAGCACACCCCTTCACCCACCCTGGGGGACGACGAGATGAGCTACGCCGATAGAGACGGCGTGATTTGGATGGACGGCGAAATGGTGCCGTGGCGCGACGCCCAAGTTCACGTATTGACGCACACCCTGCATTACGGGGTGGGTGCGTTCGAAGGCATACGCGCCTACGAAACGCCGAAGGGAACGGCGATTTTCCGCCTCGATGATCACGTTCGGCGCCTGTTCGAAACCGCGCACATCCTCGAAATGACAATGCCTTATTCGCGCGAGGAAATCGCGCGCGCGTGTATCGACAGCGTGACGCAGAACAAGCTTGATACAGCGTATTTGCGGCCGCTCGTGTATTACGGTTCCGAAGGCATGGGGCTGCACGCGACGAACCTGTCGGTGCACGTTGCGATCGCCTCGTGGTACTGGGGCGCCTACCTCGGTACGGATGCGCTCGAGAAGGGCATCCGGATCAAGACTTCCTCTTACACGCGTCACCTCGTCAACAGCGTCATGTGCAAGGCCAAGGCCTGCGGCAATTACATCAATTCAATCCTGGCTCTGCAGGAAGCGGCGCGCGACGGTTACGACGAAGCGCTCTTGCTCGACGCGAATGGTATGGTGGCGGAAGGCAGCGGCGAGAACATTTTTATCGTGCGCAACGGCATCATCTACACGCCCGAGCTCACCTCCGCGCTCGAGGGCATCACGCGCGATACGGTGTTACAGCTCGCCGCCGAGGAAGGCTATACCGTGATCGAGAAACGCATCACGCGCGACGAGATCTACATCAGTGACGAAGCGTTTTTTACCGGCACGGCGGCCGAAGTTACCCCCATTCGTGAACTCGACAACCGCGCGATCGGCAACGGCGGCCCCGGCCCCGTGACACAACAGTTGCAACGTGTCTACCTCGACGTCGTCGAAGGCAAGCGCGACGGCTACGACGACTGGCTCACGCTGGTGTAGTCGGCCGCGGAGCTGGTGCATGTGGCTGCCGACAACACGAGCACCGTAATCTGGCGTCTTGTCGACGGTAAACCCGGTCACGATCGGCAAAGCGCGGGGCTCGTGGCCGCGCTCGGCGAACGCATCGCGATCCAGCCAATCACATTCGACATCCGTCTCGCGCGCGTCGGCCTGTGGCACTACGCCCGCGCCCGGGTGCCATTCGGCACGCGCGCGCCGTCACCCGCGCTCATCATCGGCGCCGGCCGCGCGTGCCAGTGGCCGTTACTGGCAGCGCGACACGCGCGCGGCGGCCAGGCCATCTACCTGATGAAGCCGGCCTGGCCGCTGTGGTGTTTCGATTTCTGTGTGATCCCGGATCACGACGAGCCACCGCAGCGTGCGAACGTCTGCGTCTCCGAGGGTGTGTTGAATGACGTGTCGCGGTCCAATGCCGATGCGGACTGCGGCTTGATTCTGCTCGGCGGGCCGTCAGCGCATTTCGACTGGGACGAACGCGGGGTGCTGCGTCAGATCCACACCATCCTCGACGCGTTCCCGGACAAACACTGGTTCGTGACGGATTCGCGTCGCACCCCGGCAACCACCCGCAAAGCGCTGGCGGTGCCAGCCAACCGCAACGTCGAATTCGTCGGCGCGGACGCCATGGGCAGCGATGATTTACGCAAACATATGCGGCGTGCGGAAATAATCTGGGTGAGTGCCGACAGCGTATCGATGATCTACGAAGCACTGACCACCGGCGCCCGGGTCGGACTGATCGAAGTGCCGGCGGCGCGTTCAAGCCGGATTTCGCACATTGGCGATCGGCTCGCGGCACGCGAACGCGTAACGCGTTTCAGTGACTGGCAGGCTGGCGCAATGCTCGGCACCCATGCACCGCTCGACGAAGCACGACGTTGCGCCGGCGTGATACTTGACGCCTTGCCCGAACTGCCCCGCACCAGGGAAGGATAAACCGTGCCGCTGACGGTAATGCAATTACTTCCCGAGCTCGACGTCGGTGGGGTGGAACGTGGCACCGTGGAAATTGCCGCAGCGCTCGTCGGCAATGGCCATCGTGCGATCGTCGTCTCGGCCGGCGGACGCCTCGTCGGCGAACTTGCGGCGCTCGGCGCGGTGCACGAAACGCTCGCCATCGGACGCAAGCACGTGCGCACGCTTGGCTGCATACGGCCGTTACGCGAACTGATGGTCAAGCATCATGTCGATATCGTCCATGCACGTTCCCGTCTGCCGGCGTGGATCGGCGCGCTGGCGATCCGCGGCCTGCCCGCCGCGCATCGTCCGGCCTGGCTGACGACCGTGCACGGCCCGTACACCGTCAACCGTTACAGCCGGATCATGACGAGCGGCGAACGCGTGATCGCGATTTCCGAGTTCATCCGGGCATACATCACAGACAATTACCCGCACGTTGCCGCGCGGCGCATCCGGGTGATTCCGCGCGGTATCGATCGTGCACACTACCCGAACGGCTATACACCGGACGCTGCATGGCGGGCCGCATTCTTTGCGCAGTATCCTGAGCTCGAGGGCCGGCGCCTGCTCGTGGCTCCTGGCCGTCTCACGCGCTGGAAAGGTCAGGAAGAATTCGTGCATATGATCGCACGCCTCGTGCGCGAAGGACACGAGGTGCATGGCTTGCTCGCCGGCGGCGACGGCGGACGCGGCCGGTTTGTCGCCGATTTGCGCACGCTGATCGCCGCACAGGATCTGCAGGCGCATGTTACCCTGCTCGGCAATCGCCGTGATCTGCGTGAAATCCTTGCCCTCGCCGACATCGCCTACTCGTTGACGATAGAACCGGAAGCGTTCGGGCGCACGACGGCCGAGGCCTTGAGCGTCGGGACTCCGGTGATCGGTTACGCGCACGGCGGCACCGCAGAGATCCTGCGCGATGTGTTACCGGCGGGTCTGGTTGCACTACGCGATGTCGCCGCGGCTGCGGCAACAACCGCGCGCTTCCTCGCGGAGCCGCCGATCGTGCGGCACGAGCATCCCTATACGCTCGCTCGCATGCAGGAGGCAACGCTCGCGGTTTACGCGGAACTCGCGAGCGAGCGTGCCGGCGCTCAGTTCGCCCAGGACGTGAAGTCGTAACCGAACGTGTGGTGCAGGTATCGCTCGCAACAGCGAGTGAGAAATTCGCGGTCACGCTCGTCGTAACAGGCGAAAGGATCACCGTCGTCGGTGTTTATCTCGCCTGGAGGTCGGGCCGGATCGGCGCGCGCGAGCATCGCGGGCTTCGTCGCGGCGGCAACACCCGCGGCAAGCGCGTCGGTGTCGAGCGGCAGACTCAGGTGCGCGGCAACTGCCGCGAGTACGTGCTGCGGGTCGGCTCGCAAATCTTCGTAACGAACCAGTTTGACGGTGTCCGGCTGGGCAGTGAGCAGGCGGCCCCAGGCGTTGTGAAAACGGATGCACCACCAGATATCGCTGTTGTAGCGACGACCGGCCGGGTCGCCACGCAGAAAACCGGAGAATTCCGTTGCGTATCGCGCCGCCCACTTGCGGTAGTTCGAAACGAGCGACACGCGCATATCGCGCACAAGCAAAACGATCGGCGGCAGTTGCACGAACCCGCCGGTGATCATCAACGGCAGCAGCAATGGTGCAATCGAATGGGTACTGCGCAGATTGGGGATCCGCGGATCGGCGCGCGCATCCTTGAGTCCACCGATGAGATCATTCGCATGGTTATAACGCGGCGCTGCGATCGCGTAGTGCGTTGCGATTGCGTTTGCGAGCATAAACTTCAGCCAATGCGTGCCGGACTGATGCATGCTCACGATGGCACCATCGCAAGCGCGCAGGCGCAACGCGGCGTAATTACCGAGTTCGTGTCGGGCGCGGTGAAAATAAAACGCTGCTGCTTCGCTGATCGGCATATGCCCGTCGCGTGAAAACCCCGCGAATCGTAACGTGAAACCCCGCCGCCGTCGCGTACGCCACGCGCTATAATCCCCGCCCCGATGAATATCCTGATCATCAAGCTTGGCGCATTGGGTGATGTCGTCATGGCGACACCACTGATCGAGGCGATCCGGCAACATCATCACGAGGCCAGCTGCCACCTGCTCACGACACCTGCCTACGCACCAGTATTCGCGGCATGGCCGGCGCTGCAGGTGACGGCGTTGCCACGCCGCGGCTGGCGCAACATGTTGCACGCCCTGCGCTTCGTCCGGGCACTGAAGTGTGACGCGATTTACGATCTTCAGGGCAATGATCGCAGCGCCTTGTGGTGCGCCGCGTCCGGCGCTCGCATCCGGGCAGGCAATCACACACGCTTCCCCTACACGCACCATCCGCGTGAACCGTGGACGGGTCAGGTGCACATCTATGCGCGTATGCGCGAGGTGCTCGCGGCCGCGGGTATAGACTCCGCTGGTGAAATTCCGTGCTTGCCAATCACCGACGCCGAGCAGTCACACGTGCAGCGATGGCGTACCGAACACACTCTCAAGACGGGGGATTTCGCACTGCTGCACGCCGGCGCGAGCGCCACGCGGGAAGAAAAGCGCTGGCCGTATTTCGTCGCACTCGGTCTGCGTCTCAACGAAGCCGGCATCAAGCCCGTGTGGATCGGCGCGGACGCGGAACGCGTAGAGAACGAGAAGCTCTGTCACAGTGCCGGCGGCATCGATGCCACGGGGGAATTTTCCATCACCGAACTGGCGGAACTCGGGCGCGGCGCGCGCTTCGCAGTGACGAATGATTCCGGTCCGATGCATGTGCTCGCAGCTGCCGCAATACCCGTATTCGGGCTGTTCGGACCGAGCGACTGGCGACGAAACCATGCGCTCGGACAAGCCGATAACGTCATCGCCTGTGTCGAGACATGCCCCGAGTACGCGGGGGCGCGAACAGCTCCGTGTCTCGAGCGCGTATCGGTCGAGCTCGTGTGGCAGCGCCTAGCCGGGCGAGGTCTCGTTTGAATCGCCGCTAAGCTGCGCGTACAGATCGAGATACTGACTCACGACCGCGGTCTCACTGTAAGCAAGTTCGAAGCGCTGCTGCGCGGCGCGCGCCCGGTTCGATGCGCGAACCCGATCGCGCGCGAGATCACACAGCGCCCGGGCAAGCGCTTCCGGATCGCCCGGCGGTACGAGGGTAGCCGTGGTGGCGTCGAGAAAGCTCACGGGTCCATCCGTTGTCGTCGCGATAATAGGGATTCCACAGGCCATCGCTTCCAGACATACGATGCCGAAAGGCTCGTCGCGCGACGGCAGAACGAACACATCGGCGGCGTCGAGGCACGCCGTTACGTCCTCCTGCCAGCCGAGAAACTTCACCGTCTCGCGCAGGCCAAGCGTTGCGAGCTGATCGTGCAGAGCGTCCGATTCCGGCCCGTCGCCGGCGAGCGCAAGTTGCAAATCGAGCCCGTCTGCACGCGCTCGCGCGAGCGCGTCGAACAATACGTCGAAACCTTTCTTGCGCACCATGCGACCGATAGCGACGGCCCGCAGCGGGCCGGTTTCGGACAGGGGCGTATGCGCTCGGGGCGTGATCGCGGAAAAGTTCGGAATGACGGACACCGCGTGTTCGGCAATGCCCTGCGCGCGCAGGTAGTCGTATTGCTTACGGGTGGTTGCCACAAGGTGATCGATTGCGCGGTAGTACTTTGTGTTGACGTAATTGTGGGTCTTCGCCAGCGTCGGGATCGCAAGCGCGCGCGCCGCCGGGCCCGCGAGATTGGCCGCGCGGGCAAGATGCATCTGCGCGATAGCCGGGCGGAACGCCGCGAGCAGGCGCCGCAGTTGCCACCGTGCCAGCGGATCCCAGGCGCCACGCACGGTGACGCATTCACACGCGATCGCCGGAGAATTCGCGAGATGTTTGCGCGCCACGGCACGCGTCTCGCAGATCGCGAGCACGTCATGTCCGCGGCGCGCGAGCGCGCGACACAGGTCGACGAACGAGCGTTCCGCACCGCCGAAACCTTTGCCAAGCATGACTTGTGCAATGCGCATGTGATGCGGTCCTAAACGTCCGCGTCGTTACGCATGATGGCGAGTTGCGCGTGTACCGCATCGATTACGGTGGACGCTTCCAGTGCCGCGAGATCGCCGTCAGGGGCGAGCACAATCTCCGCGCGGCGACCCCAAGGCCGGTACCGCGACGGCTGCCCGGGACCAAACACCGTAACCGTCGATATGTCCAGCGCCGCGGCCATGTGGCCAAGCCCCGAATCGTTGCCGACGAAGGCAAGCGCGCCGCTCATGCAGGCGGCCGCTTCAAGCAATCCGGTTGCG
The DNA here is from genome assembly GCA_965216305.1 of Gammaproteobacteria bacterium. Lineage (GTDB taxonomy): Bacteria > Pseudomonadota > Gammaproteobacteria > UBA11873. Next base: position 5,408,300 of record OZ244144.1, read on the forward strand.
CCGGCGAGATTCGTCAATGGCAAACGACTCGATTCGCGCAGGGTTTCGCCGGCGGCCTGGTCAGCGGCCGAACCAACCACGATGACATTGTCGAATGCCGCTTCGAGCCCGTTGATGAGTGCGGCGTAGCGCGACACGGGCCAGATCTTGCCTGGCCAGTTCGCACCCGGTGCCACGATCAGCGCGCGCTCTTTGGAATGTCCCCCGAGGAGCTCGCGCGCACGCGCGCGGGCATGGTCATCGAGCCACAGGCGCGCCGGCGGTATCTCGGCAAGCGGACCGAGGATGGAACCGAGCGCGGTGAAGTGATGTTGCACGGCGTGCGTCCCACGCGAGGTACCACGACGTTTCTGGCCGCGATCCCCGCAACGGATGAACAGGGTGAGGAAGGCCGTGCGCAAATCAACGGCGATTGCGTAATGTCGCTCACGCAAGCGCGCGATCAGGCGCAGCGTGCCGCCGGCGCCAGCACGCTTGTCGCGGTGAATCACCTTGTCGATATACGGGCACGCCCGCAACAGATCCGATGATCGCGGGTCTGCAACAACGTCGATTAGATAGTCCGGGTAGGAGAGGTGCAGGGCTTCGAGCAGTGGTGTGGTCATGACGAGATCGCCGATGTTGCTCAGCGTCACGAACAGGATCCGCCGCGGCGCTTTCATGCGGCCCGCTGTCCGAGCAGACGTTCGAGTGCCGCCGCAACCGCGGCCACCGGAATGGCTGTCATTGTCGTGCCGCCAAAATCTCGCGCCGTGATCGCGATCCGGGTGCCGTACGGCGGCTTGAATTTCTCCGGATTCGTATGCCCGAACAGGGTAATCAGTCCGCGTCCGCCAGCGGCAAGCAAATGACCGCCACCGGCGTCGTTCGCTACGGCGCCATCGAGGCGTCGGGCCAGGGCGATGCTGAGCAGAGGACCATGATCCCCTGCCGCCGGTGCCTGCTCGGGAAACAGTGCAGCAGGCACCGCTTCACGCAATACGGGCAACATCGCGAGTTCCTCGGGGCCGAGAAAAAACACCGGCGTGCGGCCGGCCGCGGTTTGCTGGCGGGCGAGTTCGATGAACCGTTCCAGCGGCCAGCGCTTGCGCGCGCCAGCGGATCCTGGGGCGAAACCGACGTAGCCCGTGGTCGCGGGCAGTAAGCTCGCGGCGATATCGGTATGGGGTTCGCCGGGCTCCAGCGTGCATTCGACGTTAAGTTCGCACGCCGCCGCGAGCGACGCAAGCGTGCGGAATTGAGCAAACGCGGAATCCGGGTAAGCGTCGGCTGGTCGTCGGTGTGACAAGCGGAAACCCAGTGCCGGCGAGATGAACAAACGGTGCCGGACCCGCCGCAGCACCAGCGCGGCGCGCAACTTTGGTTCCGTCGCGATGATGATGTCGAACGTGCCAGGGTATGCCGGTCGCAAGAGTTCCGACCACGCTATGCCGACCCCGGCGGCGTCGCGCACCTCGTCGATTACGCCATCGGCAAGCGTGGACAGGGGGCCCGCAAACACGCTGCGCCGACGCCCCGCGAGCCACACGAGCCGGTGGTCAGGCAGCGCTGCTCTCAAAGCAACGATCACCGGCCATTTGATCAAGGCGTCGCCGATTCGATCGCCCGTTACATGCACGAGGATCGACGGCTGTTCAGTAGGATTGATAAGACTTCTCTTCGACGAGATCGGAACCGAGCCGCTCATTGATAAGCCGCTTGAGCGCGGCGCGTTCGTCATTCGTCAGATAAACGCTGCGGGCCAACTGCACGAAACCATCATCGAACGTTCGGTCTGCTTCCTTCCCCCGGATAGCGTCTTCGATATCCCACAGGCGCTCGTTGATCGCTTTCAGTTGCTCACGTGGTTCTTTTATTCGCGCCGGGTCGACATTGGCGCGCTGCCAGACATCGCTGAGCACTGCGAGTTCTCGCTCGACGTTCGCGCGTTTCGCCGAATCTTCGATGCGCGCGAATTTGATTTCGAGGATCGTGATTTTATCGATCAGCTCGCCGTAGGAAATCGGGATTTGAATACTCATGGAAACCTGGTGCTCGGCGCTGCCATTGCCGCCGGAAAACGGTGGTGTTCGGATTCGCGACGCGGGCGGATCCACGCTAAACTTGCGCACGCCCGGTCGATCTGTTGCCCGTCCCGACCGACAAGCAGTTCCGACTCCCACCAGCAGGTCGTGACGAACACTGATTTTACTCACAATTGTCCGTGCGGGGCCATGCGGACCGGTTCGCAAGCTACGCGCGCGATCGATTCCGGCGCGGCGCGGGCTGAACCGACAACCAGCGGGAGCTGCAGGAATAATCTCTTCAGGTTCAAACATCGCCAGACACACAACAGCAATGCGACGGACAGTGGCATTGCTAGCGGGTCTCGCACTGTATGCTCTCGCCACGGTTACGGCGAGCGCCCAGGATGCGCGGTCGCTGTTCAGTGAATTCAATGATCGGATCTATCAAATCCGCATTATCGAACGCTCAACCGGCAAGCAGGCTGGACTCGGTTCCGGTTTCCTCGTCAGTGCCGACGGCCTGATCGTAACTAACTTCCACGTCGTCGCCGCCTACACCGATGCACCCGAGCGTTATCACCTCGAGTTCGTGCGCATCAATGGCGAGAGCGGCGCTCTCGATGTAATCAACTTTGATGTGGTCAATGACCTTGCCTTGTTGCGGCGAGCGGATCCGCCAGGGTATTTCCTCGCGCTCGGCGACGCCTTGCCGGCACAGGGAGAAGCCATTTATTCCATCGGCAACCCGCACGACCTTGGCTGGACAGTAGTTCCAGGCACCTACAACGGCATCACGGCCCACAGTGCGTTTGAGAGGATTCATTTTTCCGGATCCGTTAATCCGGGTATGAGCGGTGGTCCCGTAATCAACGCCAGCGGGGAGGTCATTGGGGTTAACGTAGCAACCGCGGGCAACCAGCTCAGTTTTCTGATCCCGTTGAACCGCCTCGCCGATTTTCTCGCACGCGCGGCCGGTACGGCACTCACTCCGGCCGATTACGACGCGGCGATAACGGCGCAACTGGGTGACAACCAGCGCGAAATGCTGGGCCGCCTGATCGACGCAGAATGGGGTAGCGTGGAGTTTGGCGAAGCGCGGGTACCGCGGGAGATTTCCGCGTTCATAAAATGCTGGGGTTACGTCGATGACGATCCTGAAATTGAGTATCAGCACTCCGCAACCACCTGCAACAGCGAAGATCAGATCTATCTGTCGCACGATTTCAGCACCGGAAATATCGTCTATCAATTCAACTGGCTTGAATCATCGCAACTCAACTCGTTCCAGTTCTACAACATGCTGCGGGAAAAGATTGCGAATACCTATCCCGATAATGATGCTGGCAAGAGCGACGTCACGAATTTCAGTTGCGTAGACGATTTCGTCAACAACCGCGGACAATCCGGCGCAACGGTCGTAACGAAAATGACTTTCTGTGCGCGTGAGTATCGCCGTTATCGCGGTATCTACGACGTACTTTATTTCGGCGTTTCCGTCCACGACCGCGGCAGTTCGCTGATTAGTCATTTCACGATGGCGGGAGTTTCGCGCGAGTACGCGCAACGCTTCCTCGATAAATTCATCGGTTCAATCGCATGGAAGTAATCGTCGAGGTTGTCAGCCGTGGCGGGCATACAATAGAGCGCCATCGGGTGCGCGGCGAGCGCATAACGCTCGGACGGGCGTTCGATAATGAGCTGATACTGACCGATGAGACGGTCAGTCCGCACCATGCCGTACTCGAAACGGACACACAGGGTAATCCGGTGCTCGTGGATGTCGGAAGTCTCAACGGGATTGGATCGGATCGCTACGGAGCGGGTTCGCGAATCGCGCTCGTGTCGGGCGATACCTGCAACCTCGGCCGCGCGCAAGTTCGCTTTTATCTGCCGGCTCATCCGGTTGCCGAGACGGTGCGCGTTGGTGGCCTCGATGGATTGATTAATCGTCTTGGAACCGTCGCGGTACTCGGATTGTTAACCGCCGCTGTGGCCTTCGTTACGGTCGCGGAATTGTGGCTCACGTCCTATGCGGGAATCGAGTGGGGGCTACTGGGCATCGGCTTGTTCAGCGTTTTCAGCGCCGCCACAGCGGTAGCGATTTTTCTCGCCATCATTGGCCGTGTGGCCAAACACGAGGGCCGGATGCAAACACAACTGGCGCTTGTCTTCTTATACTTGCTGGTACAAAGCACGATCGTATTCGCCTATGAGGTAATACTGTTCAATACGCTTAACCCCTGGTTCAGCGCCATAATCGGTCTCGGCGCCAGCTTCGTATTACTGGCTGTTACCTTGTGGGTTTGTCTGCATGTCGCGACGAATCTCCGCAGTCGCCAACGCTGGCAATTCGCGCTGACTTTTACCGGCGTCCTGCTGTGCGTGTCCGTTTATCCTGAGTTCATCGAACGCGGTGAATTCTCGGACACGCCGCGTTACGTCAAACAGGTTAAACCGCCACAACTGCGTTTTGTTCGCGGTATCGACCGGGACACATTCGTTGAACGAACCTATAAAGCATTTGAGTCGATTGAATATGATTGAAACCAGCACGACGCGCGCTTCCGTTAGCACCGGCTTAAGGTATGTCGTTACCTTGGGGTTGTTGATTATCAGCAGCTTGGCTTTCGCCGCCGATCCGCCGGCTGAATTTGAAGTCGACAGCACGCTTGCCGACAACGCGCGCAAGTGGGCGGAGGAATTCGTCGTCTTCGCGCAGGAACGCTATGACGTCGAACTGGATTGGTCCCAGGTGAGCATCAAATATCTCGACGAGATCGTCAACGAACTGCATGCAACGTTTGTTGCCGAACAGCCGGACCCGCAACTCGTGTCACCGATAGCGCGTGCGCTCGGCAGTTACGTCGCCGAGGTGTACCGGATTTTTTATGGCGGACAGTGGGGCTGGGTTAACCTCGAGTCCGGGTCTTTCCCGGGTGTACGTTCTGAAGCCGGGTCTCTGTTTCTGCCGATGAAGAAAGCCCATGACCGCATTACGCTTGGGGACGGCCCCGACATCTGGGAATACTTCCAGCTGCTCACGGAACAGTAACGGGCGAATCACGGCTACTTCCCAAGACAGAACGTCGAAAATATTTCGCCTAACAGATCCTCACTGGTAAATTCGCCAGTAAGTTTTGCGAGTGAGTCACCGGCCAGCCGCAATCGCTCGGCACCAAGTTCCGGCGAGTGTTCAAACAGCGCGGCGTGATCGAAATCGAGTGCGTCGGCGGCCTCGGCGATAGCGGCGAGATGGCGCTCACGCGCGAGCACGACGCTGTCGGAGGCGTCTCCGGCGAGTTCGAATGCGTCGAGAATTGCGCGACGCAGCAGATCGATCCCGGCAGCGGTTTTTGCCGAGACGCCGATTCGGTAGCAATTGTCTTCGACTTCGATGAACGGCGAGTCGCCGGTGAGATCGATCTTGTTCAGCACCGCGAACACCGGCACCGCGCTTTCACCGAGTAATGCTTGCTGAGGCGAATCCTGCGTAAACACGTGCAGAACTGCATCGGCATCCGCGATTTTTTCACGCGCGCGGCGCACACCTTCGCGCTCTATTGGGTCGGCGGTGTCTCGGATGCCGGCGGTGTCGTGCACGCGGACGTTCAGGCCGTCAAGATCGATTTCAACCGATAGGACGTCGCGGGTGGTGCCGGGCGAGGCGTGGACGATGGCGCGTTCACTGCCGGCGAGGCGGTTCAATAAGGTTGATTTTCCTACATTCGGCTCGCCGACGATTGCGATATCGATACCGCTGTTCAAACGCGCGCCGGTTCGTGCCGTGGACAGGAGGGCAAGTATTTGGGTCCGCACCTGGGCAGTTTGGCTGGCGAGCGTGAGCAAACCGGCGGGTGAGATTCCTTCGTCCGGGAAATCGATTGCGGCTTCGAGCTGCACGCGTACAGATTTCAAGGTTTTGTTAAGGCTCGTCACGTGAAGCGAGAACTCGCCGCTGAGCGATTGATGCGCGAGACGGGCCGCCCGTGATGAGGTGCTGGCGATCAAATCGGCGATGGCTTCTGCCTGGAGCAGATCAATCTTGCCGTTCAGGAATGCCCGCTCGGTAAACTCCCCGGGCGCTGCCGCACGGGCACCAGCGTCGATTACCGCGTTGAGGACGTCGCGCGTGACGATGTTACCGCCGTGGGTCTGGATTTCGAGTATGTCTTCGCCGGTGAACGATGCAGGTGCGGCGAAATAGATCACGACGGCGTCGTCTATCGCACTGCCGTGAGTGTTGGTGACGGCGCCGTAGCGCGCGTAACGTGCGGGGGGGAGGCCACCAACAATACGTTGTGCGATCGCGGCGACGTCCGGCCCGGAAATTCGGACCATGCCGACCGCAGCCTGTCCGGGCGCGGTTGCGATGGCGGCGATCGTGTCGGCTGCGCGCATCTAACCGCGAGCGATGCTGCTCAGGCCTTTTCGTCGTTTTCGATCGCGCGCGTAATGTGCCATTGCTGAGCTATCGACAGGATGTTGTTTACTACCCAGTAAAGGACGAGACCGGACGGAAAGAACATAAAGAAGATTGTGAAAGCGAACGGCAACACCTGCATCACTTTTTGCTGCACGGGATCCATAGGCGCGGGATTCAGCTTTTGCTGGATCCACATGCTGACGCCCATGATCAATGGCAGGATATAGAGCGGGTCCTTCGATGAAAGGTCGTTGATCCATAGCCCGAACGGAGCCTGGCGCAGTTCGACGCTTTCGAGCAACACCCAATAAAGGGAAATGAATACCGGGATCTGGATCAGAATCGGCAGACAACCGCCGAGCGGATTGATCTTCTCTTCCTTGTACAGCTCCATCATCGCCTGGTTCATTCGCGTGCGGTCGCTGCCATAGCGTTCCTTCATCGCCATCATGCGAGGCTGCACCTTGCGCATTTTTGCCATCGAGCGATAACCGGCGGCTGACAAGGGATAGAACAAAAGCTTCAACGACAAGGTGATGATAATGATCGCAATGCCCCAGTTGCCGGTTATGTCGTGAATGAAATCGAGCGCAACGAACAATGGTTTCGCGATGAACCACAAGATGCCGAAATCAACCGTGAGTTCCAGGCCCGGCGCAATGTCGTGCAACACGTCCTGCAGTTTCGGGCCGACGTAAACGGACGAACGAAATGAACCGCTATCGCCCGGGGACAGGCTCAGCGGCGGGCCCCAGAAGCCGACCGCGTATCGGGTATCGTCGAGTATCAGAGAATAAAAATGGCTCGAGTTGTCGGGGGGCGGCAGCAGGGCGCTGACGAAGTAGTGCTCAAGTATGCCAACCCAACCGCCTTCGACATCGGCGTTGATCGGTGCATCCTCGAGATCGTCGTAATCGTACTTCTCGTAACGTTTCTCAGGGGTGGAAAGTGCGGCGCCGGTGAAGGTGTAAATGAGGCCGCGTTTCGACTCCGGCTCCTCGCGCTGCAATTGTTCGTAACCGCGACCGCTCCATAACTCGGCGCCATTGTTCGTTACAACGTAATCAACGTCGATCAGGTAACTGCCACGCCGCAGGGTGTAGCGTTTTATAACTTCGAGTGAGTCGCCGGCGGCCCAACGCAGGTTTACCGTGATCTCATCGGCGCCGGGTGATAATTCGTAATGCTCGGCCTCGGCGACGTAGCGTGCGCGATGGTCCGGGGCTTCACCCGTACCCTTGATCCCGCCCTGGTGGATAAACAGACGACCGGGTACCTGGTCGAGTAAGGCGAAGTGCTTGTCGGGTTCATCCAGCTCAACGGGATATTGCGGCAGGCTGGCGCGTGAAATACCACCACCTAACAAACTGATGTTGAGTTCGAGAACGTCGGTGTGGATGGTAACGACGTCGCCGGTAGCTGCGGTGACGGGCTCGTAGCTTAGCGGCCGCTGCGGGGTGGGGACATTCGGCGTTGGCGTCGCGGTGGCGGGCGCGTTCATATCGATCGCCGGGGCGTCAGCGGGCGGCGCGGCTTCGGTGACTTCAGCAGTGCTGGGCTCTGGTGCGTTGTAATCGCGTTGCCAGGCGTCCCACAGCATCAGAGAGACGAATGATAAAGCGATAAACAGAAACAGGCGCGTATTGTCCATTGAAATGTCAGCTGGTTCGGGGTCGGGATTCGACGATTAAGATTTGATTAACGCAAGCCGCAGCCAGGCTTCGTCCAGGGCGTCGACCAGGCGGTCGTTAGGCTTCAATCGCGCCGTCGGTGTTGCCTGGACAACGATATCGACTGGATGCAAGCGCACCACTGAGGTTCGAAAAGTTTCACGAACGAGACGTTTCAGGCGATTGCGATCGACTGCCCGTGCCGCGCTACGGCGGGAGATAGCAAGGCCGAGGCGGGGATATTCGAGTTCGTTGGCGCGGGCTATAACGGTAAACTCGGTGCCGCGGTGTCGTTTACCGGCCTTGAATACCTGCCGGAAATCGGTGGTGGAGAGCAACCGCATGGATTTGTCGAACGCCTGCTCCCGGCGGCGTGACACGGGGTTTACGGGGTCAGGCGGGCTCGGCCTTTCGCGCGTCTCGCCTTGATCACCCGACGGCCGGCTTTGGTTGCCATTCTGGCGCGGAAACCGTGGCGTCGCGCACGCTTCAATCGACTCGGTTGGAATGTTCTTTTCATGATTCGGCCAGGCTAGGTTTTCTTCGGTTAATCAAGATGTTTTAACGGCTTAGTGAGCCGGCGGATTGTACGCTCGCGGATTCTGTCGTGTCAATTAAGCCCGCGGAGGGGGCAGTTGTGGATAACTCTATACAGGGCAGTTACACTCGCCCGTTCTCAGCGTCCACCCACTTTACTTTGACAAAGGAAGCGTCAGTGAATCCGGCAGTCTGGCAGAAATGCCTCAAGCAACTTGAGGCGGAGCTGACTTCTCAACAGTACAACACCTGGATACGTCCACTGCATGTCGTTGAGAACAATGAAGAATTGCAATTGCTCGCGCCGAACCGGTTCGTCCTAGACTGGATCCGCGACAAGTACTCGGCGCGCATCGAGAGTCTGCTGCTCGAGATCGCGCCGGATGGTCCGCCCGCGGTTTCGCTCGCAATCGGGAGCGCCGAGTGTGCAACCGATACTCCGTCGCGGGAAAAGCCAGAGAGTAAGACCGCCGCGGTCGCGTCCAACAGCGCGCCGGAATCGTCGAGCCGGGGGAAGTTCAACAGCCGGCTCAAGAGCGACTTCACGTTCGAGAACTTCGTCGAGGGCAAATCAAATCAATTGGCGCGAGCCGCGTCGTTGCAGATCGCTGAAAACCCCGGCCGGGCCTATAATCCGCTGTTTATCTGCGGCGGCGTCGGGCTTGGCAAAACGCATTTAATGCACGCGGTCGGCAATCTGCTCGTCCACAATCGCCCCCAGGCCAAAGTCGTTTATCTGCATTCGGAGCGGTTTGTCGCGGATATGGTCAAGGGTCTGCAACACAACTCCATCAGTGATTTCAAACGGTTTTACCGTTCTGTTGACGCCCTGCTCATCGACGACATCCAGTTTTTTGCCGGAAAAGAGCGTTCTCAGGAAGAATTCTTCCATACTTTCAATGCGTTACTCGAAGGTCAACAACAAATCATTCTCACCTGCGATCGTTACCCGAAAGAAGTCTCCGGGGTTGAGGAGCGGTTGAAATCGCGGTTCGGGTGGGGACTGACGGTTGCGATCGAACCGCCGGAGCTCGAAACCCGAGTGGCGATTCTTATGCGCAAGGCGCTGCAGACGGGAATCGCGTTACCGGATGAGGTCGCGTTTTTTGTCGGCAAACGCTTCAAGTCGAATATCCGCGAACTCGAGGGCGCACTGCACCGGCTGATCGCGAACGCACATTTTACCGGGCAGAGTATTACGCTCGAATTCGCGAAGTCTGCGTTGAAAGACCTGCTGGCGCTGCAGGACCGCATGGTGACCATCGAGAATATCCAGAAGACCGTCGCTGAGTATTACAAGATGCGGGTCGCCGATTTGTTGTCGAAACGGCGCAGTCGCTCGATTGCCCGTCCTCGGCAGATTGCCATGGCGCTGGCAAAAGAGCTGACGAACCATTCTTTACCGGAAATCGGCGACGCATTCGGCGGCCGTGACCACACCACCGTGATCCATGCGTGCCGCAAGATCGCGGATCTGCGCCGTAGCGAGTCGCGCATCAATGAAGATTTCGTCAACCTGGAAAGAATTCTAACCACATGAACAGCTGTGGATAACCGGGATAGCAAACTGTCGGGATCCGTTGCGTGCAAAGTTATCCACATTCGGTACACAGGCTGAAAGCGTGAAGCAGGCGCGTTATACCGTCGAGAAAAATTCTGTAAATAACTGAATAATAAAACTAAAAATAGGTTATCAACAGTTCTGTTAGAGCGTAATAGATATAACAACTGGTAATTAAACATGAAACTTACCATTACTAGAGAGGAGTTGCTGGCGCCACTGCAGGCGATCAACAACGTTGTTGAACGTCGTCAGACGCTACCCATACTTGGTAATGTCCTGGTCGCCGCGGAAGACGACGGTACCGTTACGCTGACTGCGACGGACATGGAAGTTGAGATCGTGGTCGGGCTGACCGCCGCGGTAGCACAGTCGGGTACGATCACAGTGCCGGCACGCAAGTTCCTCGACATCTGCCGAGCATTACCGGCGGAAGCGAGTTTGACGTTTGCAATCCAGGACGAAAAGGTAAAACTGCAGTCCGGTCGTAGCCGGTTCCTGCTGGCAACCCAGCCAGCGGCGGAGTTCCCGAGCATTGGTGGCTTCGATGCTTTCGTAGAATTCGAATTGAGCGCCGACACCTTGCGCGCCCTCGTCGAAGGAACGCAGTTCGCAATGGCCCATCAGGATGTCCGTTATTACCTCAATGGCCTGCTATTCGAACTGAAAGACGGAATCATTCGTACGGTCGCCACCGATGGACATCGACTGGCCTTGTGCGATAGACCGCTCGATGTTGGTGGTGGCGAGGACCGGCAGATTATCGTTCCACGCAAGGGGGTAGTGGAACTGATGCGAATGCTGTCGGGCGATGACGAAGCGATCCGCATCACTATTGGCGCAAATCATCTCAAAGCGACGAGTGCGCGCCAGACGCTGACGACGAAACTCGTCGACGGGCGATTCCCGGATTATGAAAGGGTGATCCCGCGTGCTGGTGAGAAGAAGGTTTTCGCGAACCGGGAAGTCCTTAAATCCGGGCTCGCACGCGCATCCATTCTGTCCAACGAAAAGTTTCGTGGAGTTCGGGTCGTGTTGAGTAATAACCAGTTAATGGCTATCGCTCACAATCCGGAACAGGAGGAGGCGGAGGAGGAGATCGAAGTCGAATACAACGGTGACGAGCTGGAAATCGGTTTTAACGTTTCGTATCTGCTCGACGTTCTCGGCGTCCTCAAAAGCGAAAATGTGCGCGTGGACTTTATTGATTCGAACAGCAGCTGCCTGATTCAGGATCCGGCTGACGAAACGGCCCGTTATGTCATTATGCCGATGCGCTTGTGAACCGCGGTAAAGCGGAATCCTGCCAACGGTGGAGTTGAACAATCTGGCGGTGCACCATGTTCGCCGTATCGAAAACGCACAGATGCAGGCGGCGGGGACAGCAAATGTAGTCTGCGGGGCGAATGGCAGCGGCAAAACAAGCCTACTGGAATCCATTCACTACCTCGCTACGGCCCGTTCGTTCCGGACGTCGCGGGCACGTGAAGTCATTACCCGCGGGGAGAATTCGCTCGTCGTCACCGGTGTAGTGGTCGACAGCAGCGGTCGTGAGTATCGAATCGGGGTCGAAAAAACCACCACCACGACCCGCCTGAAACTGAACGGCGAAAATCTTACCGTTGCCTCCGCGATTGCCCGGTTGATGCCCGTGCTGACGTTCAACACGGAATCCCACTTATTGCTAGACGGCGGACCTTCGAACCGCCGTGCACTGCTCGACCGTTTGTTGTTCCACGTGGAACATCAGTATCTCGACGGTCTGAAAACCTATCATCGGGGGTTGAAACAACGCAATTCCTTGCTGCGCCGCCGCGCGCCGATCCACCAACTGGCTGCATTCGAACAACAGCTCTCGGAAACTGCAGCGGGTCTTGACCGCTCACGACACGATTGTGTGGAGAAGGTCAACGATTTCCTGCGCGACTCACCGCTGTGTCAAGGCATCGGGAAACTGACGCTCGAGTATCGCCGCGGCTGGACCGATGGAGAAGCCCTGCTGGAATCGCTGGAGCGAAGTCGCGCCAGGGATTACGACAGTGGCAATACTTCTTGCGGCCCCCACCGCGCGGAGCTGCGCATTCGAATTGACGGGAACGCCGCCAAATCAATCGTATCAAGAGGGCAGGGAAAGCTTATAATAAGTGCAATTATCAGTGCCCAGGCGCACTACCTCGGACAATTCGCCACCGAAAAGCCGATTCTCCTGATTGATGACCTTGCGTCGGAGCTTGATCGGGACGCTCGGCAGCGAGCTGTCGACTCGTTGCTGTCGACAAAGGCCCAGTGCTTTTTCACTGCAATTGAAGCGGCAGACTTACCGCAGGATTTGATTGGCGCATCGCGATTGTTCCACGTGGAACACGGTGTTGTCAGCGCTGCATAGGACTCAGGAGTCGAAAATGTCAGACGACAAGAAATATACCTCATCGAACATCAAGGTCCTCAAGGGACTGGACGCGGTTCGTAAACGCCCCGGTATGTACATCGGCGACACCGACGATGGCACGGGTCTGCACCACATGGTCTTCGAGGTGGTCGACAACAGCGTCGATGAGGCGCTTGCGGGCTATTGCACAACAATCGACGTCACAATCCGCTCCGACAATTCCGTCACCGTCGTCGACGACGGGCGAGGCATCCCGGTGGATTTCCACGAAGAGGAAAATACGTCCGCTGCCGAAGTCATTATGACGACGCTCCACGCCGGCGGTAAGTTCGATGACGACTCCTACAAAGTATCCGGCGGACTGCACGGCGTGGGGGTTTCCGTTGTGAACGCCTTGTCGGAGTCGCTCGAATTAATGATCCACAAGGACGGGTCGATTTGGCAGCAAACATATAAGAACGGTGTACCGGCCAGCGATCTGAAAGCGATTGGTGAAACCGACCGGAGCGGTACCGAAATTACGTTTGTTCCGAGCCCGAATATCTTTCAGAACATCGAGTTTCACTACGATATTCTCGCCAGCCGCTTGCGAGAACTTTCCTTTCTGAACTCCGGGCTAAAAATTAATCTGCGCGACGACCGCAATGCCAAATCGGACTCGTTCGAATACCAGGGCGGTATCGCCGCATTCGTCAGTCACTTGAATCGCACGAAAACGTCCCTGCACGATACGGTGATTCATTTAAACGATGAACGTGAGGGCGTTCAGGTTGAACTGGCACTGCAGTGGAATGACTCCTACCAGGAGAATATCTTCTGCTACACGAACAATATCCCGCAGCGGGACGGCGGTACTCATTTGGCAGGCTTCCGATCCGCGCTGACGAGGACCCTGAATACGTATATCGAGAAAGAAGGCCTCGCCGCGAAGAACAAGGTAACTGTCACCGGTGAGGATGTAAGAGAGGGCTTGACCGGAGTACTGTCGGTGAAAGTCCCGGATCCGAAATTCTCATCACAGACGAAAGAAAAGCTCGTGTCCAGCGAGGTGAAAGGGGCGGTTGAATCTGTCCTTGCAGAACATCTGAACGCGTTTCTGCTCGAACGGCCACAAGACGCAAAAGTCGTGATGGCCAAAATTATCGATGCCGCCCGGGCACGTGAAGCCGCGCGCAAAGCGCGGGAACTCACCCGACGCAAAACCGCGCTCGATATAGCGGGTTTGCCAGGCAAGCTGGCCGACTGCCAGGAGCGTGACCCGGCGAAGTCTGAATTGTTCATCGTCGAGGGTGATTCCGCCGGCGGCTCCGCGAAACAGGGCCGCCATCGCCGCTACCAGGCGATCCTGCCGTTGAAGGGGAAGATTCTGAATGTCGAGAAAGCCCGCTTCGACAAAATGTTATCGTCGAGCGAAGTGGCAACCCTGATTACCGCGTTAGGCTGCGGCATTGGCGCTGACGAATACGATCCATCAAAACTCCGCTACCACCGCATCATTATCATGACGGACGCGGATGTCGATGGCTCCCACATTCGCACCCTATTGCTGACATTCTTCTACCGTCAGATGCGTGAGTTGATTGAGCGCGGACACGTCTATATCGCACAGCCGCCGCTGTACAAGGTGAAAAAAGGCAAGCAGGAACGCTACCTGAAGGACGACGCGGAGCTCGATCAGTACGTGCTCGAGCTGGCCACCGAAGACGTGGCTTTCGATCTCGACGGCGAAATTCTCGACGCGACGCGAATCAAGGAACTCGCCGGGCAGTATCTGAAACTCAAAGACATCATGAACCGCCTGAGCACCCGGTACGACCCACTGATCCTTCAGGGCATGCGCCGGGTAGCACCACTGGGTCAGCCCGCCGAGGCAGACGAAGTTCGCCTGAACGAGTTTGTCGATGCATTGACGAGTTTCCTGGTGGAACGCGCGGACAGCTCGATCTCGATCGGCAGCGCCGTAGATTTCCGCACGCAGGACAACTGGACGCTCTCGATCACGATCACCCAGCACGGGCTCGCCACCGAGCATCGCTTCAACCGCGAGTTTTTCTCCTCGCCCGAGTACAAACGGCTTGCAACGATGGGTGAAATTCTCGATTCGCCGCAAGCAGCGCTGACGGTGAAACGTGGTGAAACGGTGCATTCAGCCGGGTCGTTGCGACAAGGACTCGAGTTCCTGTTGAACGAGTCGCGGCGACTCGTCCACGTACAGCGCTACAAAGGGCTTGGCGAAATGAACCCGGAGCAGCTGTGGGATACGACCATGGACGCGGAAACGCGGAATCTTGTGCAAGTGCAAATAGAGGACGCGGTCGCGGCAGACGAAATATTTTCGACGCTGATGGGTGATCAGGTGGAACCGCGTCGCGTGTTTATCGAAGAACATGCGTTGTCGGTAACGAACCTGGATACCTGAAGCCCGGCGTCCAGTGCGGCCGCCCGGTCAGTCGCGGCCAGGCGGTCGTGCGTGCCGCCCGGTAACTTTCGTCGATGCCGTGGTGCGTTTTCTATTCGACCACAGCGAGCGCCCAGGCATGTACGTTTCGCACCCCCGCGGCGCGCAGCGTGCGCGCCATCGACTGCACGGTCGCCCCGGTAGTTATCACGTCGTCAATAATGATTGCGGTATCAACCTGCGGTGGTCGCCGACAGGCAAACGCATACCTCACATTCGACCGGCGCCTCGCGGCGTCGAGCTTCGATTGAGGCGTCAATCCCTTATGTTTGTAAACACTCACTACGTCTACGGGGATTGATAACCGGAGGGATACGGGTTCGGCGATTTCTATTGCCTGGTTATATCCGCGAGCCAGCAGGCGTCTGCGCGCCATCGGCACGGGGAACAGCGCAACCGAACCAGGCGCCGCAGACCATGGTCCGGCGGTTTCAATTCCGCTCGCGAACAGTTCGCCGAGCAGTCGGGCGACCGCGATGTCGCGGCCGTATTTTGCGCGATGCAACAATTGGCGAATGGGATAGCTGAAATCGAAACACACTTCGGTTGCGTCGATGCCGGCGAGTCGGGCGCGCCAGGGTCGGTCCCGCCATGGCAGATCCGCCTCGCAAGCAACGCATATCGCCCTACCGTCCGCACGGTCCCCGCACAGGACGCAATGCCACGGCATGAGCGGTCCGCGACGCAATATCTGCTTAAACTTTATCCAGTTGTAAGGTTTCGGACCTTCGTCTAATGTTGACGGTTGAATTGTGGCTTTCATCAAATCGACCTCCCTGTCGACTCACGAAGGATTGATACCTTATGGCAACGCCCCTGACCCGACAAGCAAGCGACGCTGTGCGTCCCGGCCACCGACACGACTGGACCGTCGAGGAAGTCACGGCCTTGCTGCAACAACCCCTGAACGATCTCCTGTTCGAGGCCCAATCCATCCACCGTCAACACTTCGACCCGAACGAAGTCCAGCTCAGCACGCTGCTGAATATCAAATCCGGGGGTTGCCCGGAAGACTGCGCGTACTGTCCGCAAAGCGCGCGCTACGATACCGGTGTCGAAGCCGATCCTTTGCTTGACGTCGCGACCGTTCGCGCCGCCGCCGAAACCGCTCGCGCGAACGGCGCCACCCGTTTCTGCATGGGTGCCGCATGGCGTTCGCCGAAGGACCGTGATCTTGAAAAAGTCGCGGAATTAATTGAGGCAGTGAAAGACCTCGGCATGGAATCGTGCGTTACGCTCGGGATGCTCAAACCCGGGCAGGCCGAGCGCTTGAAAGCAAGTGGCCTTGATTACTACAACCATAATCTCGATACGTCGCCGGAATTCTACGGCGAGATCATCTCCACCCGCACTTACCAGGACCGGCTCGATACGCTTGCCAGCGTCCGTGACGCCGGTATCAACGTCTGCTGCGGTGGCATCGTCGGTATGGGGGAAACGCGCACGGATCGCGCAGGTCTTCTAATCAATCTCGCGAACCTGCCGCAGCATCCCGAAAGCGTCCCCATCAACCTGCTCGTCAAAGTGACCGGCACGCCACTCGACGACACCCCCGACATCGAGCCACTCGATATGATCCGCATGATCGCCGCGGCACGCATCATGATGCCGGAATCCTACGTTCGACTGTCCGCCGGTCGTGAATCCATGAGCGACGAAGCACAGGCGTTATGTTTTTTCGCCGGCGCGAATTCAATTTTCTACGGCGAACAATTACTGACAACGCCGAATCCAATCGCCGACGCCGACCGCGCCCTGTTCGACAAACTCGGCTTACACGCGAGTTCCTGAGCGAACGCGAACCGGGCACGATTACACATGGACGTGCTCGAAGCGCAGCTGCGCGACCGGTTAACGCAATCACGGCGCACCAACCGGTATCGGACTCTCGAGCCAATCGCCTCATCCCAGGGCCGCTGCATCGAACTCGACGGCAAGACGTTGATCAACTTCTGCAGCAATGATTACCTCGGACTCGCAAGTCACGCCGCGTTGCGCAACAGCGCGCATGACGCCATCGACCGTTTCGGCATCGGCGCCGGCGCGTCGGCACTGCTGTCCGGCCGCAGCGTTGTACACGCGCAACTTGAACGACGTCTCGCGACGTTCATGCGTGCGGAAGCGGCATTGTTGTTTTCGTCCGGCTACCTCGCGAATCTTGGCACTATCAGCGCGCTGATTGGCCGCCACGACCACGTGTTTCAGGATCGTCTTAACCATGCATCCTTAATCGACGCGGTAACCCTGAGCCGCGCACATTCGCATCGTTACCAGCACGCAGACACCGCTGACCTTCGCCGTCAACTCGAACTCGCCCCGGCCCGGCGTAACTGGATAATTACCGATACCGTATTCAGCATGGACGGCGATATCGCGCCGTTGGCAGAAATCGCCGCACTGGCACGCGAATTCAATGCCACGTTAATTGGCGATGACGCACACGGTTTCGGTGTTCTCGGCGAAGGCCGCGGCGCCGCCGTCGAATATCAGCTCAAGCCGGCCGACATGCCGGTGCACGTGGTGACGTTCGGCAAGGCGCTGGGAACCGCGGGTGCCGCGGTTGTCGGCAGCGCTGCGTTGATCGATTCGCTGATCCAGTCGAGCAGAACCTTCATTTACGATACCGCTCCGCCCCCGGCGATCGCCGCAGCCACGCTCGCAGCGCTAGAACTCATCGAACGCGACGACACTATCGTCTCGCGCTTGCAGTCGAATATCGAATACTTCAGATCCCTGACGGCGGACCTGCCCATGCTGCCATCGGCAACGCCAATCCAGGCGTACATGATTGGCGACGACGGAGCCGCGCTAAACATCGCCGACACGGTACAGAACGCGGGAATTTACGTTCGCGCGATTCGGCCCCCCACCGTTCCGGTGGGCACCGCACGACTGCGGCTCTGTTTATCCGCGGCGCACACGCGTGCTGATCTCGGCCACCTCGCGGATACGCTGCGTACCGTTACGGCGGCACGACAATGAGCGAGAACGAAGTAATCATCGATAAACGCCACACGCGGGCTGCGTTCGATCGCGCGGCGCAAAGCTACGACGAGCACGCCGCGCTGCAGCGCCACGTCGTCAATCATCTTGCTGATTCGCTCGAGGTGATGACGGTAACCCCGCGCACGGCCCTCGATATCGGCGCTGGCACCGGCTACTGCGCACAAATGCTCGCTGAACATTATCCCCGTACGCAAATAACCCTCGCAGATTTCGCTCCCGCAATGTTGCGCGCGGCGCGGGCAAAAGCGCCGCGCTGGCGTTCGCGACGAAGGTACGTGTGCGCGGAGGCTGAGCATCTGCCATTCGCGGATCGCTCTTTCGACCTCGTGTTTTCCAGTCTCACATTCCAGTGGTGCACCGACCTCGACGCCGTGTTCGAGCAATGTGCCCGCGTCCTGCGACCCGACGGTTTGTTCATTTTTTCGAGTCTGGGGCCGGATACCCTGTACGAATTGCGCGAATCGTGGGCGGCGGTAGACGACACGCCCCGGGTGAATCGTTTCATCGATATGCACGATGTCGGTGATGCACTCGTGCGCGCCGGATTTTCCAGCCCCGTTATCGAATGCGACCGGATCACAGTGAACTACCCTGACGTCTACGCCGTCATGCGGGATCTGCGCGGGATCGGCGCCGTCAACACCCTTGCCGGGCGCCGCCGCGGCCTGTCCACCCGACGCGATTTGCAACGTATGGCCGAGGCCTATGAAGCATTCCGTACCGGCGACAAGCTGCCGGCCACCTACGAAGTCGTCTACGCTCACGCCTGGCGCCCGCAGCCGGGTACCCGCGCGCAGGATGGCAGCACGGTAGCGACGTTTCCATTCGCCGATCTTGCCCGACGGTCGAGCCGATGACTCGCCACGTGTTCATCACCGGCACGGATACGGAGGTCGGCAAGACGCGAATGACTTGCGCAATTGTGACGTGGCTGAATCAGTCCGGTTACCGCGCGGTCGGCATGAAACCGGTGGCTGCCGGTTCCCGCCCCGGACCCGACGGACCCGTGAATGACGACGCACTTTCGCTACTCGCCTGCAATGCTTCGGCGTTGCCGTACGCGGCGATTAATCCGTGGCTCCTCGACGCCCCGACGTCGCCCGATATTGCCGCGCGTCTGAACGGCATGGAGCTGACGCTGGAACCCGTTTCGCGTGCGTTTGCCGCCTGCAGCGAGGCGGCGGATGTCGTTGTTGTCGAAGGTATCGGTGGTTGGCGCGTTCCGCTCGGGCCGACGCTGCAAACAGCCGATCTCGTGCGAGAACTCGAACTCCCGGTGATTCTCGTGTGCGGTATCCGGCTCGGTGGGGTCAGCCACGCTTTGTTGAGCGCAGAAGTGATC
Source organism: Gammaproteobacteria bacterium (assembly GCA_965216305.1). Classification (GTDB taxonomy): domain Bacteria; phylum Pseudomonadota; class Gammaproteobacteria; genus UBA11873. Next base: position 5,427,692 of record OZ244144.1, read on the forward strand.
CTGGCCGACGGCTGCGAACTGTGCGGCTGGATCGCGAATATCATCGATCCGGCTTATGACTACGCGGAAGAATCTATAACAACCCTCGAGACGCACATGCCGGTGCCTTTGCTCGGCGTTCACCGATGGCAGTCGCACGAGCAGACGGATGTCATCGATCCCCGGCTGGCATCCGGCCTGCGGAGTCTGTGGCCGCACGCCCGGGGCGCGCACTGACGGTCGCAGGATCATGATCCTGCGAATTCTCGACGCCACCGACTGTGATGTGCGCTGGGTGGTACAACCGACCCGGTCGATGACCTGGGGCGAAGCAAAAATTTTCATCGCCGCCGTCACGACCGTGAGCATCGCGATAGGCGCGTGGTTTTACGCACACGGTTATCCGCTCGTGTTGCCGTTCTCCGGACTCGAGGCGCTCGCGGTCGCAATCGCTTTTTATATCGTGCTGCGCGAGGGTGAAAACCGCGAAGTCATATCGCTGTTTCCCGAGCACGTGGTCATCGAAAAAGGCCGTTCCCGCCCGGACACCCGTGAGGAATTCGAGCGTGCCTGGGCGCGGGTCGAACTGTCTCACTCACCACGCCGCTGGTACCCGAGTCGCTTGTCGATCTCCTCGCACGGACGCTTTATCGAAGTCGGTAAATTCCTCACGAACGGTGAGCGCGAAGCACTGGCGGCAGAACTGATTAACGCGATTGAGAAAAACCGCTAGAATGGGCGGGTTGGACCGGAATCATGAACAAACTTATCGGTTTGTTCATCAGCAGCGCGTGACGAATCCCGTCGCTCGCGGCGACGAAACAACGAATTTTGGATTCTCGTCAATTTTGCAAGATTGAGAAGCGCTAATCTCGCGCTGCGGGCTGTCTGCAGTGGGGCAGGAGGGAAGATGACGTCACTATTCACGAAATTACGCCGCGCAACGCTGCTTGGGGCTGCACTCGCCGGTATACCGGGCATCGCTCTCGCCGAATGGGGACTGAACCTGCCGCGCGGCGTGACCCCGTTCAGCAACGAAATCTACGACCTCCACATGCTGATCCTGTGGGTCTGCGTGTTCATCGGCATCGGTGTCTTCGGCGCCATCTTCTATTCCATTTTCAAGTTCCGTAAATCACAGGGCGCCGTCGCCGCGCAGTGGCACGAAAGTACCGTGGTCGAAGTTGTGTGGACTATCCTGCCGCTCGTCGTGCTCGTCGCCATGGCGGTCCCGGCGACGAAAGCCCTGATCATGATGGAAGACGTTGCGAAAGCCGACATGACCATCAAGGTCACCGGTTATCAGTGGAAATGGCATTACGAATACATCGATGACGGCGTCAGCTTCTACAGCACCCTCACCCAGGACAGCAACGAAGCGCGGACGCTGCGTTCCGGCATCGACCCGGCTACGGTCGAAAATTACCTGCTCGATGTCGACAACTACGTCGTCGTGCCAGTAAACAAGAAAATTCGTTTTCTGACGACCGCGGGCGACGTTATCCACGCCTGGTGGGTACCGGCGCTCGGCTGGAAACGCGACGCGATCCCGGGTTTTATCAACGAATCGTGGGCCACGATCGAACAGGAAGGCGTATATCGCGGACAGTGCGCGGAACTCTGCGGCAAGGACCACGGCTTCATGCCGGTTGTCGTCAAGGCAGTTTCGCAAGCGGAATACGAGGCGTGGGTCGCATCGATGAAAGAGCCGGCCGTCGCCGCCAACTGAGCATCGATCCCCGCGCGCTGGATATGAACAGAATCAGGACTTTGAGTTGAGGTTACGCCATGAGTGAGGCAGCAGCACACGACGCACATCACGACGATCACGACCACCATCCTTCCGGTCTGAAGCGATGGTTGTTTACGACAAACCACAAAGACATCGGGACGATGTACCTGATCTTCTCGCTGGTGATGTTCTTCATCGGCGGCGCAATGGCGATGATTATCCGCCTCGAGCTGTTTCAGCCCGGCCTGCAGTTCGTCGATCCGCAATTCTTCAATTCCATGACGACCTTGCATGCGCTGGTGATGATCTTCGGCGCCGTCATGCCGGCCTGGACAGGTTTCGCGAACTGGCTGATCCCGATGATGATCGGTGCGCCGGACATGGCGCTGCCGCGACTGAACAACTGGAGTTTCTGGATTCTGCCGTTCGCCTTCACGCTACTGCTGAGCACGCTGTTCATGCCCGGCGGCGGGCCCGCCGGCGGCTGGACAATGTACCCGCCGCTCGTGCTGCAGACCGGTGATGCGTTCCCGTTCCTGATTTTCGCCGTACACTTCATGGGCGCTTCGTCGATCGCCGGCGCGATCAACATTATCGCCACTGTGTTCAATATGCGCGCCCCCGGCATGACGCTGATGAAACTGCCGTTGTTCGTATGGACATGGATCATCACGGCGTTCTTGCTCATCGCCTCGATCCCCGTGCTCGCGGGTGGTGTGACGATGCTGCTGACGGACAAATTCTTCGGCACCGCGTTTTTCGCTGCCGCCGGTGGCGGCGACCCGGTCATGTTCCAGCATATTTTCTGGTTCTTCGGCCACCCTGAAGTCTACATTCTGATCCTGCCGGCATTCGGGATTGCTTCGGCCATCATCCCCACGTTCGCGCGCAAGCCGCTGTTCGGTTATGCCTCGATGGTATACGCGAGCGCCGCGATTGCGTTCCTCTCGTTTATCGTCTGGGCGCACCACATGTTCACCGTCGGCATGCCGCTCGCGGGTGAATTGTTCTTCATGTACACGACGATACTCATCGCGGTACCGACCGGCGTGAAGGTGTTCAACTGGTGCGCAACGATGTGGCAAAGCTCGATGACGTTCGAAGTACCCATGTTGTTCGCGATCGCGTTCGTCATTCTGTTCACGATTGGCGGGTTCTCCGGGCTCATGCTCGGCATTACCCCGGTTGATTTCCAGTACCACGACACCTACTTCGTCGTCGCGCACTTCCACTACGTACTCGTTACCGGCGCGATATTCTCCCTCATCGGGGCAGCGTATTTCTGGCTGCCGAAATGGACCGGCCACATGTACGATGAGTCGCTCGGTAAATGGCATTTCTGGTTGTCGACGGTTTCGGTCAACGTATTGTTCTTCCCGCAGCATTTCCTCGGACTTGCGGGCATGCCGCGGCGTATCCCGGATTACGCCGTCCAGTTCGCGGACTTCAACATGGTCTCGAGCATAGGCGGCTTTGTCTTCGGCCTGTCGCAGATCCTGTTTGTCGTTGTCATCTGGAAGTGCGTCAAGGGCGGGGAGAAAGCAACGGACAATGTCTGGGAAGGCGCGCATGGTCTTGAATGGACGCTACCGTCGCCACCGCCGTATCACAGCTTCACGACACCGCCCGCGCCAGCTTCAATCGAAGGCGGCATGCGTTAGCACACGGATGGATCCGACGTGGATGACGATGACAACGACAGCCGGCGGCGGGCCGCGGTACGCACCGCGGTCATACTCGGCGCGCTTGTGCTCGTGTTCTATGTCGGCTTCATTGTGAGTCGGTTCTGGCGATGACGGATTCACAGGACCAGGCGAACCGCCGCCTCGGCATCAAGCTGCTCGGGCTAACCGTGCTGATGTTCGGATTCGGATACGCCTTGATCCCGCTTTACGATGTCTTTTGCGACATCACCGGCCTCAACGGCAAAACCGGCCGGGTGAGCGCGGCGGTGGCGAACGAGTCGACGGTAGACGAAACCCGCCTCGTCACGGTCGAATTCGTCACGAGTACCGGCGGCGCGCTGCCGTGGGATTTTCGGGCGAAGGTGCCGCGCGTGGAAGTTCATCCCGGCGCCCTGACCGAAGTGATGTTCGAGGCCGTCAACCATGCCCAGTTCCCCGTAGTGGGCCACGCGGTACCCAGCCTCGCCCCGGGCTCCGCGGCGCGCTATTTCAACAAGACGGAATGCTTCTGCTTCACGCAGCAAGTTCTCGCGCCGGGCGAAACAAAAGATATGCCTGTGCGCTTTATCGTCGATCCGAAACTACCGAAAAACGTGCATGTTGTGACGCTTGCGTACACGTTCTTCGAGGCGGCGGAAACCGCCGCTGTAAATGTGGTCGTGCCCGCACCACGTTCCTGAAACCCGAATTGAGTAGAATTCTGCCAAGAGAGTAAATCACCATGTCTGAAGCTCACGCCGAATATTACGTCCCCGAACCGAGTCACTACCCGGTTTCGTTGACTATATCGATATTCCTCATGTTCGTCGGCGGCGCGCTCGCGCTGAACGGGGCTGGGATAGGCTCGGTAATCCTCGGGCTCGGTTTCCTCGGTTTCGTACTGGTCCTGTTCGGCTGGTTCGGTGCGGTGATCGGTGAGAGCGAAGCCGGAAAATACAAGGAAGCGGAAGACATCAGCTTTCGCATGGGGATGCTGTGGTTCATCTTCTCCGAGGTTATGTTCTTCGCGGCATTCTTCGGTGCCTTGTATTACGCCCGCATCTACTCGGTGCCGTGGCTGTCGGGCGAAGGCTCCGGCGCCGCAACCAACCAGTTTTTGTGGCCTGAGTTTGTCGCCAACTGGCCGTTGCTGCAGACGCCGTCAAATTACGGCTTTCAGGAAGCCAAGGATGTTATCGGTGCGTGGGGTATCCCCGCCTGGAATACCGCGATCCTGCTGACGAGCGGGTTTACCGTCACGATGGCCCACTGGGCGTTGAAAGTGAATAACCGGCGCGGTCTCATTGGCTGGCTCGCCGCCACCGTCTTACTCGGTGTGATCTTCATCTACATGCAGGCGGGCGAATACGGACATGCCTACAACGAACTCGGCCTGACCATGAATGCCGGCATCTATGGCGCGACGTTCTTTATGCTGACCGGATTCCATGGCTTCCACGTGTCCATGGGAACGTTGATGTTGTTCGTGATCCTGTTGCGCTCAATGAAGGGACATTTCACCCCGAAGCATCACTTCGCATTTGAAGCCGTCGCATGGTATTGGCATTTCGTCGACGTCGTGTGGATCGGCCTGTTCATCTTCGTCTACTGGATCTGACGCAACACGATGCGCTACAGCGTTGCGGTATTCGTACCGCAGCGCGTTCGCACCGGATAACAGACGATAGACAAACACCGGATGAGCCGCGCGGGCCCTCCTGGCCTGGCTTCAGGCGTTTGGCGTGATGATTCCCAACGCCGATAAGATCATCAGAATCGCAAACAGGGCGATCGACAGCCCCACCCGAATCGTTAACGCCTTGACCGTTGCCGTATCATTCTCCCCGCCACGATTCCGCGCGAGGCGGTACAGCGCGGTACCGAGTGATGCCATGATCGCGATGAGCATCGCAATGACAAATATTTTGACGAACAGCGGCATAGAACAGGTCGGCAGCCAGATAAGGAGTCGGACGTCCAGTATATACCGCTTTATCGCGCCAGGACTCCATATCCCGGACGCCCGCAATCCGTGATGCCGTCCGTCACGCGCGCCGAACTCGTCACCGCAATCGTAAGCGTTGCTCTGTTCGTGTTCCTGCTGCGACTCGGTTTCTGGCAGCTCGACCGTGCCGCGCAGAAGCAGGCCATCGCTACCGAATACGCCAACCGTCGTACCGTGCCCGTAATCGACCTCGCCCAAACCCGTGTTACCGAACCGGAACAGATCCGCTGGCGTCGCGTGTATGCCAGGGGGGCCTATACGGGGCCGGATGTGTTACTCGACAATCGCACGCGCGCTGGCACTGCCGGTTTCGACGTGCTGTCTCCGTTCCGGCTCACGAGCGGCAACACCGTGCTCGTTGAACGGGGATGGGTCGCGGGGGTCGGCACGCGCCACCAATATCCTGCCCTCAGTACACCGACAGGCCCGACGCAAATCAATGGATTTGCCGGCCCGCCGGTGTTCGCCGGGCTGCGCATGAATGCGGCAGCAGATGCGATTGAAACGCTCCAGCCCGGCCTCGTGCGCGTGCAACGAATTGATCTCGAATCGCTGGCACCCTACGTTGGCGCAACGTTAGAGCCCTATGTCGTATACCTCGACGCAACGGCGCCGCACGGTTACGACCGTGAGCGCCCGGTCCCGGGAGACGGTACCGCGCGCCACCAGGCCTATGCGACGCAGTGGTTCACGATGGCTGCTATCCTCGTCATCATCATGGGCACCTTGTTGTCCCGCAGAAAAAACCGAGTACACCCAAACTGAACACACAGAACCCACCCCCTGCGCCCGCCGGGCGCCGGCAAAAACTATTTCTGCTGGGTCTTGTCGCACTGTTCGTCAGCCCGATCCTTGTCTCCTGGGCGTATGTATCGGGGTGGATCGATCTCGGTCCAATCAGTCGCACTAACCGCGGGAATCTTCTGTCACCGGCCATAGATTTGCGCGCCACGGAAGCCGTCGACGGTTTGTTCGAAACAGCCCGCCTGCAACCCGGTGAGTGGGTACTCACCATCATTGAAGACGGTCCTTGCGATACAGAATGCCGGCAGGTTCTTGATAAATTGCTGACCATAAGGTCGCTCCTCGGCTACTCCGGTCAACGCGTAAGAGTGATTGCCCTGAGCGAGCTTGAATCGACCCTGCCATTGGCGGCGAACCATACCGGCCACGTATTGACGGACCCCGCCGCCCACAGCGCGCTCACAGAGCGTCTCGTGAACGCCACTGGGACTCCGCTTTCGGCGCTAATCGTCTTTATTGACTGGCGTCGCCAGCTCGTCGTGCGCTACGACCGCGACGCCGCGCCGGAAGACCTGAAAAAGGACCTGAAGAAGCTTCTGCGGGCCTCTCAAATTCGCTGAGTAACGGCATCCCCTACCGCCCTGGCCTGGCATCCGGCGGGTTAGAGTTCGTGTATAATTTCCGCCCCCGGCATCCCGCGCCGCAGCACCTGATTAATCATCGACCTCTGAGCAGTCTGGCCGAATAATGTCCGACACGACCTTGACAAACCGCACCTTGCCAGCTTGGCGTGAGTATCTCGCGTTATGCAAGCCCCGGGTTGTGTCGTTGATCATTTTCACCGCCATAGTCGGTATGCTGCTATCGACCCCGGGCGCCGTGCCACTCGATATCTTTTTTTTCGCCACCCTCGGCATCGCGCTCGCGGCCGGTTCCGCCGCCGCCATCAATCACGTCGCAGACAACCGGATCGACGCCCTTATGGCGCGTACGCGTGACCGGCCGTTGCCTCAGGGCGATATCAGCCGCCCGCACGCACTGCTGTTCGCGCTGATTATCGGCGCCATTGCGATGTACCTGCTCGTTGCTTTCGTCAACGTCCTTACGGCGCTACTGACGTTCGCGTCGCTCATCGGTTACGCCGTGATATACACGCTGTACCTGAAACACGCGACCCCGCAGAACATTGTCATCGGCGGCGCCGCCGGCGCTGCACCGCCGGTCCTGGGCTGGACCGCTGTAACCGGCACCGTCGACCCCCACGCACTGCTTTTATTCCTGATCATTTTCGCCTGGACCCCGCCACACTTCTGGGCGCTCGCAATCTACCGCCGCGAGGAATACGCGAAAGCCGCGGTACCGATGCTGCCAATCACGCATGGCGTCGACTACACCCGGGTGCAAATACTGCTGTATACGATTGTCCTGACCATCGCGACGATCCTGCCGTACGCGACGTATATGTGCGGGCCCGTGTACCTTGTTGCCGCGCTGATCCTCGATGCCGGATTCCTCTACTACGCGATCCGCATGCTGTTCGACCATCGCGATGAACTTGCCAGGCAGACGTTCACGTATTCGATCATTTATCTGACCGTGTTGTTCATCGCGCTGTTCATCGACCACTACCTGCCCGCGCTGCAGCGGCTCGTCTGACCCGTGACCGTCACCCCCGCGCACGTGTTCGCGCATTCCCTGCAATTGATCTGTGCTTCCCGGACCCACCCGCTATGAGCGCCACCCCGAACGAGCGCCGGCTGCCGCGCTGGCTGTGGTTGTGGTTCCCGCCACTATTAATGCTGCTGATCATCCCGATCAAGATCATCGACCCGGCGTTTTATGCGGCGTACATAGATGGCGAACTCGGGCTGATAGAACTTGCGACACCGGTGCTGTCGATCATCGGGGCTATTGTCGGCATTCGCCTGTTTGCGATCAGCGCCAGGCTGCCGAGCAATCGCCTGCGCGTGTGGGTTTTCCTGACGATGCTCGGTTGCGTCTATTTCGCCGGGGAGGAATTGTCCTGGGGCCAGCATTTGTTTGGTTGGGGAACGCCGGCCTACCTCGAAGCGGTGAACGACCAGGAAGAAACGAACCTGCACAACATCAGCAGCTGGTTCGACCAGAAACCGAGGATGTTGCTGGAGTTGTGGGTCCTCGTTGGCGGCGTGATCCTGCCGCTGAATCGTCTCGCCCGGAAACAGCGTTTCGCGCCGTCGGATGAACGCTACTGGTTCTGGCCAACGGTGGAACTCCTGCCCACCGCTACGCTGGCCATCCTCGTGCGCCTGCCCGAGCGGATCAAGTCGTTATTCGATATCGAACAATTGCCGCTGGAACTGCGATTCAGCGAGCCGCAGGAATACTACTTCGCGCTATTCCTGTTGCTCTATCTGATGTCGATCAGTCGGCGCCTGCGCGATTAGGCGATCACTTTCCAGCGGCGTCGGTCGCCCCGTGCTCAGGCAGCGGGCTCGCTGGTCAGTAGCAGCGGTTCCGTCATCGCGTTCCTGATTGTTTTGAACGCGTTTTTTTCAATCTGACGGATCCGCTCTGCGGAAACGGCATATTCGTCCGCGAGCGTCTGCAGCGTCGCTTTCGGTTCGAGCAGCCAGCGCCGCGTGACAATATCCCGACTGCGTTCATCCAGTTCTTTCAGCGCGGCACTCAGTTGTGCCTGATTACCTTCCTCGGATTCCGCCAGCTCCAGCTGGCCGCTGGGTTCGAAGCGGGAATCGGCAAGATGCGCCGCCGGCACCATCGGTTCATCGTCGTCCGCCGGGTTGCTGTCAAACGCGAGATCGTGCGCGCTGAGTCGCTCTTCCATCAGCAGGACGTCTTTCGGCTCGACGTTCAAATCCGCGGCCACCGCTTCAACTTCGTCCCGATTCAGCCAGCCAAGACGCTTTTTCGCACTCCGCAGATTGAAAAACAGTTTGCGCTGCGACTTCGTCGTCGCCACTTTTACGATGCGCCAGTTTCTCAGGATGAATTCGTGCATCTCCGCGCGCACCCAGTGCACGGCGAACGACACGAGGCGGACTCCAACGTCCGGATCAAACCGTTTTACGGCCTTCATCAGCCCGATATTGCCTTCCTGAATGAGGTCGCCCTGCGCCAGGCCGTACCCCGCATAACCGCGCGCCACCCGCACCACGAAGCGCAGGTGAGACATTACGAGCTGGCGAGCGGCATCGAGGTCATCGTCTTCGCGAAAGCGGCGCGCTAGCTCGTGTTCGGATTCTTCACTGAGCATCGGCACCCGATTCACCGCATCGACATACGCTTCCAGCGAGCCGGTTGGCAAGGGAATCTGTAAATCCAGTGCTTTGTCCATTCTTTAGGGTCTCCCGAAACTGTCTGCTAATTTTAGCACTCCTTTAATAAGAGTGCTAAGAACCGATATGGTTCCGTTCCGGTGCTCTCGGCAGGTCTATCCCGCCAGCGCCGCATCCAGACGTTTCAGGTACACCTGCACCGCGAAGAGCGCGCCCACCCAGCCCATGACCGCACCGCTTGCCAGCGTCACGAGAACCGCGGCGGCCGAAAGGTTCGACCACGGCAGTGGCGCTTCGTAGGTGGCGGTCACCCGCTCCAGCGCCGGCATTACGAGAGCGATGGCGAGCATCACCACGATGCAGGCGACTACCGCTCCGAGCAGCCCCTGGATGGCGCCGCTGTAAAGGAACGGCCGGCTGACGTAAGCATCAGTCGCACCGCACAGTTTCAGAACTTCAATTTCAGCCCGCCGTCCGTGGATGCCGTTCCGGATCGTACTGCCCGTGATCAGGATCACCCCGGTACCGATAATTACCGCGATGACGAGTGCCGCCCGTGCGATCAGTTCAGCGATCGCTTCGAGTCGCCGGATCCAGACCACATCAAATACGGCATCTTCGATTCCCGGCAGGCTGGCGAGTTCCGCCTGGAACGCTTCTCCGGCGGCCCCCGAGAATGCGTCCCGCTTCACCTCGAGCGCAACAGCGTACGGCAAGGGGTTCACCGCAAGCGTTTGCGCCGCAACCCCCAAAGCGGAGTCTGTTGTCAGCGCCGCAAGCGCGGCGTCGCGATCGATAACCGTCGCTTTCACAACCCGCTCATCGCCAGCGAACCGGTCCGCAATCGCTTCGGCCACGGCGCGCGTGGCGCTCTTTTCGAGAAACAGGCTCACTTCCGGTACGGCGCCAAGGTCGGCCGTCAACGCAAGGAAATTCTGGTGCAGTACGTGCAAGCCAACCGGTAAAGCCAGGGTCACCCCGATAACGAGCACGCTCATTGCGATGCCGAGCCGGTTGAGGCGGATGCCGATCAGTGTGTCCCGAAGTGACGCACGATGCTGTCGCAGCCACGCGCTTGGCGCGCTTGGTCCGCTGCGCCGGGTTGCCGGTCGGCGACCGCGTCCGAACCGAATCATCGCCGCCTAGCCAACCGCGGCAAGCTGTCCGGCCGCGAGCGCGATCCGGCGGTGTTGCTGATGGCGGATCAACTCGAGATCGTGGGTCGCAATAACAACCGTTACCCCGATATCGTTGAATTGCCCGAACAATTTAAGGATGTCGATCGACAGCGCCGGATCGAGATTGCCGGTGGGTTCGTCGGCCAGCAGAATCTGCGGACGGTTAACCACAGCGCGCGCTATTCCCACTCGTTGTTGCTCGCCGCTGGACAGGATGCGTGGTGAGCTCTTCTCCTTGCTCAGCAGGCCGACCTTGTCGAGCGCTGCGCGCACGCGCTTGTTGATCTCCGTGGTCCGATGCCCGGCTACCACGAGCGGCAGCGCGACGTTGTCGAATACGCTGCGGTCCGGCAGCAAGCGATGTTCCTGGAATATAAAACCGATGCGGCGTCGATAATACGGTACCTCGGCCGCCCGGATACGATCGAGATTGCGTCCGTCAACGATCACCTGGCCGCGGCTCACCGCCTCAATCAGTGCAACAAGCCGCAACAGCGTACTTTTGCCGGCGCCGGAATGCCCGGTCAGAAACACGAACTCCCCTTCGTCGATGCTGAACGACACATTCCTCAGTGCGTCCTGGCCCCGCCCGTACGTCTTGTAGACATTGTCGAACTGAATCACCGCGCTAGGCTTCCCATCTCATACGAGCTCCGGCGCTGTCGCCATCAAAGCATCGCCACCGTTGTCAGCCGGTGGTCTCACCGTCCGCCAACTGCGCGTCGGCCATCAGCGCGGCGGCAAAATCATCCGCCGAAAACGTGCGCAGGTCGTCGTAGGTCTCGCCGATCCCGATGAAGCGGATCGGCAGTGCCAGCGCCGCGGCCAGGGCAAAGACGATACCGCCTTTCGCGGTTCCGTCGAGTTTCGTCAGCGAGACGGAATCGAGATGGATCTGTTCATGGAAGAGTTGCGCCTGCGACAGCGCGTTCTGACCCATCGTCGCGTCGAGGATGAGCATCGTCTCGTGCGGCGCATTCGGGTCAAACTTCCGGATTACGCGTTTTACCTTCTCGAGTTCGGCCATCAGGTTCGATTGTGTGTGCAGACGTCCGGCGGTGTCGGCAAGAAGAACATCAATATCGCGGGCTTTTGCCGCCGCGCAGGCATCGAATAATACAGACGCCGGATCGGCGCCGGTGGCCTGCGCGACAACCGGAATATCGAGGCGTCGTCCCCACTCGGACAGCTGCTCGACGGCGGCGGCGCGAAACGTATCGCCCGCAGCAAACATGACGCTATGGCCGGAGGCTTTCAGTCGTTGGCCAATCTTCGCAATGCTCGTCGTTTTTCCCGCGCCGTTGACTCCGACGATCAGGATCACAAAGGGTCCGTCGTGATCTGCCGGGATATTCAGCGGTGCTTCGCAGGGCGTCAGCAGTTCCACCATTTCCGCCACGACGACTTCCCTGATCTCGAGATCCGGCTCCGTCTTGCTGGCACGACAACGCGCCACAATCCGTTGTGTCGCCTCCACACCGCAGTCGGCTACGAGCAACGCGTTCTCGAGCGCCTCAAGCGTCTCTTCGTCGATGACCCGCTTTTTGCCCAGCACGGACTTGAGTCCACCGAGCAGGTTGTCGCGCGTGCGCGAAATGCCCTCTGCCAGTCTTTTAAACATGAAACGCCAACGTTACCTCGCGCTATCCACAACCCGGTCCTGTTGCGGTTACGGCCAATCCGCTATCCTACCATCCCCGTTACCTGACGCCATCGAAGGAACCAATCCGTGGTTGCGATGGTCTCGCTGTACTGATTATCTTCGGAGAACGCTGTTGCGGAAATTCGCCACCATACTGGTCGCGTGCACGCTTGCTTGCACCGCTTACGCCGACGACCCGGCGCGTACCCACGAGTTCATGCTCGACAACGGCCTCAAACTCATCGTCAAGGAAGACCACCGTGCGCCCGTTGCGGTGGTTCAAATCTGGTACAAGATCGGCTCCAGCGCGGAGTATGACGGGATCACGGGTGTGTCGCATGCGCTCGAACACATGATGTTCCAGGGCACGGAAAAAGTACCGGCCGGAAAATTCTCGGAAACCGTCGCCGCGCACGGTGGCAACGAGAACGCGTTTACGAGCACGGATTTCACCGCTTACTTCCAGACCTGGTCGGCCGATAATGTTGAACTGAGTTTCGAACTCGAAGCCGATCGCATGCGCAATTTGCTGTTGCACGAAGCGGAGTTCGAGAAGGAAATCCGGGTCGTGCTCGAAGAACGCCGTATGCGCACCGACGATAATCCCCGTGCACTGCTCGGCGAGGCGGCCCGCGCCGTGGCTTATCAGACGAGTCCTTATCGCCAGCCCGTGATTGGTTGGGCGGCAGACCTCGAGCAAATGCAGATCGAGGATCTGAAATCCTGGTACAAGCGCTGGTATGCACCGGATAACGCGACGCTCGTCGTCGTCGGCGATGTTGATCCGGCGAATATCAAGGCGCTCGCGGACAAGCATTTCGGCCCGATCAAACCCGAACGTATCGCGCCGCCGCGACTGCGCCCGGAAGTACCGCAACACGGTACGAAGTCGCTCATCATGAAAAGCGACAAAGCGCGTGTACCGCAGCTCTACATGGCCTATAAGGCACCGGTGCTGAACGATGCGCTGGCTGCGGAAAGCGACATCCCGGAATGGGAGATCTATGCACTCGATGTGCTCTCTGAAACCCTGGATGGCAGCGAAAGTGCGCGCTTGCCGCGTAAACTCGTGCGTGAAAATGCTATTGCCGCCGACGTCGGGGTGAACTATTCATCGGCATCCCGATTGTCCACATTATTCAGTTTCAGTGCCGCGCCCACCGGAGCGCACACGCTCGAGGATCTCGAAGCGGCGATACTCGAGGAGATCGCGACGCTGCAGCGTGAACCACCGAGTACCGCGGAGCTGGATCGGATCAAGACAAAAGTGGTCGCCGACAGTGTTTATGAGCGCGATTCGATGTTCTACCAGGGAATGATCATCGGTACGCTCGAATCCGTTGGCCTCGACTGGCGGTTGAATGACCAGTATGCCGACAAGATCAAGGCGGTGACCGCGCAACAGGTCAGCGAAGTGGCACGCAAATATCTTGTGCCGGAGCGCCTGACAATCGCGAAACTCTTGCCGGCCGCTACAGGGGAAACCGAATGAGACTTTCATTGCCTGGCGCTACGCTCGTACTGGCCTGCGCAGTAATGACCAGTGCTGCGCACGCCGCGCTCGACATCGAGCACTGGACGACCAAAAACGGTGCGCGTGTTTATTTCGTGGCGGCGCCGGAGATTCCGATCGTCGATGTCCGCTTTGTTTTCAACGCCGGCAGTGCACGTGACGGCGATACCCCCGGCGTTGCCCGCCTCGTTGGACAACTACTGACCGAAGGCGCTGGCGACTGGGATGCGAACGAATTCCACGATCGCCTCGCCGATACCGGCGCGGAATTTTCCAGCGGTGCGCTGCGCGACATGGCATGGGTTGCGCTGCGCTCGCTGTCCGATCCGCAGACTCTCGATCCATCGCTCGACCTGTTGCGCGAAGTCCTCGCCCGACCGCGCTTCGATGACGAAGCGGTGGCACGCAACAAGGCGAACGCTCTCGTTCACATCAAACGAGAACAACAATCCCCGTCGGCAATCGCGAACAAGGCGTTTTACCGGGCGGTGTATCGCGACCACCCCTATGCGTCGCCGCTCAGCGGTACGGAAGCCTCCGTCGGTGCGATCGAGCGTGCCGACATCGTCAAATTTCACGAACGCTACTACGTGGCGCGTAATGCCACTATCGCAATCGTCGGCGACCTGAGCCGTGATGCAGCCGCGGCAATAGCCGAGCGTCTCGCTGCGGGCCTGAAACCCGGAGAATCACCGCCGGCGCTGACGCCGGTTGACGTGCTCGAAGCGGCGCAGGAGCATCACGTCGAATTCCCCTCGATCCAGAGTCATGTCCGGATCGGACAGCCGGGTATGAAACGCGGCGATGCCGATTATTTCCCTCTGCTCGTGGGTAATCATGTCCTCGGCGGCGGGGGACTCGTGTCGATCCTGTTCGATGAGGTGCGCGAAAAGCGCGGCCTGTCGTACAGCGTCAACAGTCATTTCTCCCCGATGTCGGAGCTCGGACCATTCACCGCATCGTTGCAGACGGACAATTCGCAGCAGGACGAAGCAGTGGCCGTATTACGCGACGAATTGCAGAAATTCATTGCCTCAGGTCCCACGCCGGCGGCCCTGGACGCGGCGAAGCAGAATCTGATCGGCGGTTTTCCGCTGCGCATCGACAGCAATTCAAAGATCGTCGAATACCTGTCGATGATCGGGTTTTATGATTTGCCGCTCGACTATCTCAACACGTTTACCGATAACGTCGCCGCGGTGACGGTCGAGGATGTGCGTTCGGCATTCAGGCGACGGCTCGATCCGACGAAAATGGTGACGGTGATAGTCGGGCGCGCGGCGACGCCGACCGACGGCTAAGCGTGGCGGCGGGAAGCCATGGCCGCGGCGCGCGCGAGCGCACTCACCCGGGCGATGACGGCCGGGTCCGGATCATCGGTGGAATCTGGCGCGGGCGTAAGCTTGCAGTAGCGCCGATCCCCGCATTACGGCCGACCCCCGACCGCGTGCGTGAAACCGTGTTCAACTGGCTCGCGCCTTACCTGTCCGGTGCGATGTGCCTCGATCTGTTCGCCGGCACCGGCGCGCTCGGATTCGAGTCGCTCTCGCGCGGGGCCGCCACCGCCACCCTGCTCGACGCGGACCCGGTCGTGGTCCGAACCCTGGCGCAACACCGGGACACGCTCGCCGCGGAGACGGCGACCGTACTGTGTGCCGACGCCCGCAGCTGGTTAGCCACTTCCCCGCCACAGCCGCACGATATCGTGTTCGTGGATCCGCCGTTTCGTCAGGGTCTGGTGGTGGAAATCACCGAGCAATTACTCTCCGGTTGGTTGAAACCCCATGCTCTGGTGTATCTTGAGGCCGAGAAAATCCCTATATTGGAACTCGAAGCGGGCGGTTGGCAGTTGACCCGTCAGGGTCGAACCCGGCATGTCGAGTTCGCCCTCGTGGAGCGTGCCCCGGGCTGACGCCTCGTGTGGCAGCGCGTTCCCGCTTCGATTCCCGGCATTATTCCTGGAGCAGCACATTGTCGAAGACCGCGATCTACCCGGGCACATTTGACCCCATCACTAATGGCCATTCAGATATCGTCGCCCGCGCGTCACGGATTTTCGATCACGTGATCGTCGCGATCGCCGGCAGTACGTCGAAATCGACGGCGTTTTCCACCGACGAGCGCGTCAAGCTTGCCGAGACGGTGCTCGGGAAATATTCGAACGTCGAGGTATCACGGTTCGACGGGCTACTCGTGCAGTATGCGCAGGAGTGCAACGCATCCGCCGTGCTGCGCGGTCTGCGAGCAGTCTCCGATTTCGAGTTTGAATTCCAGCTCGCGGGCATGAACCGGCGGCTCAATCCGGAAATCGACACGGTTTTCCTCACGCCTTCGGAGCAGTTTCTGTTCATTTCGTCATCGTTGATCCGGGAAATCTCGGCGCTCGGTGGCGACGTGACGGAATTTGTTCACCCCGCGGTCGCGGACGCGCTTGAATCGCGCCTCGGTGCGAAGGCAAAGCGCGGCTGAGCAGCGTCCGGCAACCCAGCGATGGCATTACTGATTACCGATCAGTGCATCAACTGTGATGTCTGTGAGCCCGAATGTCCGAATGATGCGATATTCGAAGGCGAGCTTTACTATGAGATTAATCCGGATCGCTGCACGGAATGCGTGGGGCATTTCGCTACCCCGCAATGCGTTGAAGTCTGTCCGGTCGATTGTATTCCGCGCGACCCGGCGCGGCTCGAAACGAAGGACGAGTTATACGCAAAATACCTGCGGCTCGGACACCCGGAAAAAGGATAGAACGCAATGAGTCGTCAGCGCGCGATCGCCGCTATTTTCTTTATCTGTGTCACCCTCACCGGTGCCGCCACCGCGGCCGCCGGGTCAAACGCACCGCAAGCCGCGGTTGCCTCAGCGCATCCGGCGGCAACCGCCGCGGGACGCGAGATCCTCGAGGCCGGCGGTAACGCATTCGACGCCGCGGTAGCCGTGGCCGCGGCGCTTGCGGTGGTCGAACCGTATTCCTCCGGCATCGGCGGTGGTGCGTTTTTTATGCTGCACCGTGCGAGCGATGGAAAATCCGTCATGGTTGATGCGCGCGAGCGCGCGCCCGGAGAAGCCACGGCGGATATGTATCTCGACGACAACGGCGAATTCGTGCGCACGCGGGCGTTGAACGGGCCGCTCGCCGCCGGTATCCCCGGCACCCCGGCCGGGCTCGTGCATCTGGCGGAAAACTATGGGCGTTTGCCCCTGGCCGACAGCCTCGCGCCCGCCGTCCGGCTGGCGCGCGAAGGCTTCGAAGTAACCCCCCGATACGCGGCGATGGCAGGCTTTCGCAAAAATGCGTTTCTCGAACTCGGAACCGGGGCGACGATATTCCTCGGTGACGACGGCGACGCTACGCTCGGTGAAATCATCGTGCAAACCGACCTCGCGCGCACGCTGAGCGCGCTTGGGGAACAGGGTTTCAACGGATTCTACGCGGGCGACGTGGCGGCAAACCTTGTTGCCGGTGTTCGCGCCGGCGGTGGCATCTGGACGCTTAATGATCTGCGCGACTACCGCATCGTGGAGCGCAAACCGATCGTCGTCGAGTACCGCGGCACCCGTATCGTGTCCGCGCCGCCGCCGTCGTCTGGTGGCATCGTGCTGGCCGAAGCGTTTCATATCCTCGACCAGTTTGATCTTGATGCACTCGACCACAACACACAGCGTCATGTCGTGATCGAGGCCATGCGCCGTGCCTATCGTGATCGCGCCGAGTACCTCGGTGACCCGGATCACGTCGAAATACCGGTGGAGCGCCTGACGAGTGTCGCCTACGGCAAGCAACTCGCGCTCGACCTGGTCCTCGATCGCGCGACGAAAAGCGCGGACTTGCGTCCACTGGATGCGGAAAAAGGACGCGACACCACGCATTTCTCCGTGCTCGATCGGGCCGGCAATCGGGTTGCCGCGACGCTGAGCGTGAATTACCCGTTCGGCGCCTGTTACGTGCCGCCCGGGACCGGCGTGCTGTTGAACAATGAAATGGATGATTTCTCCGCGCGACCCCTCACCCCGAACGCCTACGGACTCGTCGGCGTTGCGGCGAACGCCATTGCACCGGGCAAGCGGCCGCTGTCGAGCATGACCCCGACATTTCTCGAATCCGCGGAAAAGATCGGCATTCTCGGCACCCCGGGCGGCAGCCGCATCATCTCGATGGTGATGATCGGCATTCTGGAGTTTATCGCCGGTCACGAACCCGAAGCCTGGGTCGCGGCGAAGCGCTACCACCACCAGTATTTGCCGGACGAGGTGCAGTTCGAAAAAGACGGCTTGACGGCCGCTGAGCAGGCCGATCTGGAACGCCGTGGCCACACCTTGCGCGAGCAGTCGCGTAACTACGGCAACATGCACGCGATTCTGTGGGATCGTGGTACCGGCAAGGTGACCGCCGCCAGCGATCCGCGTGGCGAAGGCGAAGCCCAGGTGTTTGCTGCCCCGATTCCCGATTGACGCGTCGACCGGCGCGCACCAGGCCTCGGCACGCTAGCGCTGACAGCCGGGACAGTAAAAACTAGAGCGCTGGCCGATCACAATCTGGCGGATCGGACGCTGGCAGCCCGGGCATGGCTCTCCGGCGCGCCCGTAAACGTTGAGCTGGAGGCGAAAGTAGCCCGGTTCGCCATCGCTCTTGACGAAATCACGCAGCGTCGTCCCGCCCACTTCGATCGCCTCGGCGAGAACGCCACGGATTGCGGCGACGATGCGTTCGTACCGCGCGAGGCTTATTCGTCCGGCCGCGCGCCGCGGATGCACGCGGGCACGAAACAATGCCTCGCTCGCATAGATGTTACCAACTCCGACGACGACCTGACCATCCATGATCAGGTTCTTTACTGCCGCGCGCCGCCTGGACGCGGCCGCGTGCAGATAAGCGGCGTCGAAAGTGCCGTCCCAGGGTTCCGGCCCAAGATGCGCGATGAGGGGATGTCCGGCGATCGGATCCGCGCTCCAGAGCATGAGGCCGAAGCGACGCGGATCGTGGAAGCGCAAGCGACGTTCATCATTGAACACGATCTCGATATGGTCGTGTTTTTTGAACGGCGTTGCCGGTGGGACTACCCGCAGGCTGCCGGACATCCCGAGATGCACGATCAGCGTGCCGTGGGCAAAGCGAAACAACAGGTATTTCGCCCGGCGTTCAACGCCGAGTAACTGTCTGCCGCGCAACAAGACGGCGAGATTACCCGGCACGGGTTGCCGCAAGCGCGTTTCCCGCACTGTGACCGTCGTGACCGTAGCGCCTTCGACCAGCGGCGCGACGCCACGGCGTGTGGTTTCGACTTCGGGTAATTCAGGCACGTCGGCGGCGCCACCAGATGAACAATCCGTTCAGCGCAAACGCCGCGGGCAAACCGATCAAAAACGTCAAACCAATCGCTGCTTCGTGCCAGGGTTCAAGTTGTAGTGCGTTGTCATCGGCGGCGCGACTCGGCACGTTCACGAGTGTTGTTTCCCGTGCGAGCCACTCAACGATGCGTACCCCGAGATCCTGGTTGCCGCTGTTCTGCAGATACGTATTGGCGAGGAAATCGCCATCGCCGAAGACCACGATTCGTTGCTCGCGATCGGCGAGGTTCCGGGTCAGCGCGAGGGCCAGCGGCAACGGCCCCGGATAATCACGCCCGTCGTCGTAGCCGACGTTGCCTTCGAGTATTCCCGTTTCGCTCCACGCGTGTTCGCTCGAATGGATCAGACGCGTGACCGTCCAACCGTCAGCAGCCCGCTCGTGCAATCCATTCGCGAGCAACATGACGGAGGTGTAATCGAATGCCGCCAGCGCTGGATGCTCCGCGTAACGCGTGACGAGAATAAACGCCGGATTGTCGATCCCGTGCGCGAGCGTTGTCGGATCGACGACGGTGCCCGGGATCGGCTCGAATCCGATCTCGCCGGCGAGCATTGCGAGTCGGGGTGGCAGCTCCGGTTCCGTAAACCACAGCAAATCGCCGCCGGCCTTGACGTACGCGGCAATTGCCGCGGTTTCACTCGGCGCGTAATCGAGCTGCGGACTCGCGATGACCAGCACCCCGGTATTCGTGGGGATCTGATACTCCGCCAGATTGATCTCCTGAACCTTGAATCCGCGCTTCTCGAGTACGCCAACCCAATTCGAGACATCATGATTCGCCACCCGGGTCGGGCTGCGTTCGCCGTGTCCGGTGACAAAAACAATCCATTGTTCGGCACCGCGCGCAAGACGCGCCAGCGTTTCACTGAGCGCCTGCTCCGTATACTCGCTCGTGCGTTCCGTTCGGCCCCCGCTCGTGACAAGCAATTCTCCTTCGCGGATCTGTTCGGTGCGGACTTTCTCCGGATCGCTCGCGGGATCGATGAAGACAAGCTCGACGTCCGCATGCTCTCGTTCGTAGCGCGATACGAGATGTTCGATCTGCGCGCGCCATGGGTGCTGTGGCGGCAGGAAGGCAGTAACCGTTACCGGCGCATCGAGTGCTTTGAGCACCGCAACGCTCGCGGCCGACAGGGTATGTGATTGTGCTCGCGTAATATCGAACGACAGCGGGTAATGCCCGAGCAATGTACCAAGCATAACGGTGCCGGCCAGCAAGGCGACGAGGCCCAGACCGTGCCGCAGGCGGGCGCCGCGCCGGCGCGCGTCAGAGTGCTCGTCGCTCACCGTTGAGACTCCAGGTGGTGATACCCAGCGCGGTCGCCGTTATCAGGATGAAATAGCCCGTCGCCACCGTGTCGAGCAGGCCGCTCGCAAGGCGCTGGAAATGGTTCAGGCTCGACAGATCCGAGAGCACGCCGGCATCCATGCCAAGCCGGCTCGCCCAGTCGATCGACCACAGCGCAGCGAGTACGCCGAAACTCGCAATCGCGGCGAGCGCCGGTTGTCTGAACAATGCCGAGAACATGAGTCCGATCGCGGCATACATCGTCATCAGCAGTGCAAGCGCAAACAGGCCGGCTGCAGTCATCGCAAGATCGAGCGGTGCACCCCATAGCAGGGTCAATGGCATCAGCGCGATGATCAGCCAGATGACACCGAGCAGGCCGCAGCAACCGACGAACTTCCCCACGACGATCTGCCAGCCTGAAACAGGCGAGCTGTACAGCAGGGCGAGCGAACCGGCGCGTCGTTCGCCGTTGATGGCCGACATCGTGATTACCGGCACGATGAACATAAGCAACAATGCCGCGGCGCCGAGGAGCGGCACGACGATGATCTCCGAGACCCCGGGGGGTTCCGGCATTGCGCGCAGCTTGTCGGCAAACTCGATATGTAATTCGATTTGCGCGAGAAAGCGGTAGGCAAGCACGATCTGGGTGACGCACAACAATGCCCAGGCGAGCGGGGATCGAAACAGCGAGGTCAGTTCGCGTCGGGCAATCACCCCGATCATGGCAGTGTCACCGGGTCATTGCAGGTGAGGTCAACGAATACCTGTTCGAGCGGCGATGTGTCGCGCGAGAGTTCGCGCAGCCCCAGCGCCTGGTCAATCGCAAACCGACTCACACTTTCGGCCGCGACAGCATAATCACTGACGCGCAAGCGGTAGCGGCCGTCGCCGAGGGCTTCGGCGGATTCGATACCTGCCAGAGCGGGGTGCCAGTCGTCGCCCGGCGGGTGCGCGAATGTCACTCGCATCAGCGTCTGTGAAGTCTCGATCGGCGCATTGAACGCAATGCGCCCGTGGTGGAGGATTGCGACCCGGTTGCACAGCATTTGCGCTTCGGACAGGACGTGGGTCGACAGGATAATGGCGTGCTGGGTCGCGAGCCTTTCGATCATCGCGCGAACCATGCGGATCTGATTCGGGTCGAGCCCGCTGGTAGGTTCGTCGAGGACGACGACGGCGGGATCGTGCAACAAGGCCTGTGCAATGCCGACCCGCTGGCGGTAGCCTTTCGACAGATTTCCAATCAGCCGCGACCCCGCGTCGTCGAGATCGCAGGCGCTACGCGCCTCGGCGATCGCCGCGCGCGCAGCGCTCCGACGGAGTCCGCGCAAGCGCGCGCAATAGTCGAGATACTCGTCGATAGTCGCATCGAGATGCAGCGGCGGTGTTTCCGGCAGATAGCCTAAGTGCCGCTTCGCTGTCAGCGGCTCGCGGGCGAGATCGTGTCCGCAAATTTCAACGCTGCCGGCATGCGGGGCGAGAACGCCGCACAGGATGTTCATCGTGGTTGATTTGCCGGCGCCATTAGGGCCCAGGAAGCCGAGTACTTCTCCGCGGTGCAATTCGAGATCGATGCCGTGCAACACTTTACGGCCGTGGTAGTAGCGGGTGATGTGGTGGGCGGCTAACAGCGGCGATTCCGGCATGGGGAATGTATTATTCGCGAGCGGTGCTACCTTGCCAAGCGAATTGCGCGGGTGGGGGGCTTCCGGCGCTGGAACCCGGTTTGTCGAATCGGGTCGAATTGGGTGAAACTACGCGCGCTGGCCAAACCCAAACCGGATCCCTGCTCTCTATGTCTCTGTTCGACGGTATTTTCGACCTGCCCTGGTGGGGCGTCATCGCAGTCACCCTGGTGTTTACTCACATTACGATCGCCGCGGTGACGATCTTTCTGCATCGCCACCAGGCCCATCGCGCGGTCGATTTGCATCCCGTCGTGGCGTTTTTCTTTCGGCTGTGGCTGTGGTTGACGACAGGGATGACCACCAAAGTGTGGACAGCGGTTCACCGCAAGCATCATGCGTACGTCGATCAGCACGCGGATCCGCACAGTCCGAAAGTTCTCGGCTTGTCGAAAGTGTTGCGCGAGGGTGCGGAGCTCTACCGTGCCGCGGGCAAGGACCCGGCAACACTGGAGAAATACGGCCACGGCACACCCAACGACTGGTTTGAGCGACACGTATTCGGTCCGCACGACCGTATCGGTGTCGTCACGATGTTAACGCTCAACCTCGTGCTGTTCGGGCCCATCGGTCTCACCGTCTGGGCCGTGCAGATGATGTGGATACCGCTTTTCGCGGCCGGCATTATCAATGGCCTCGGCCACGATCGCGGGTACCGGAATTTTGAAACCCCGGATCGATCGACGAACATCGTCCCCTGGGGCGTGCTGATTGGCGGTGAGGAACTGCACAACAATCACCATGCATTCGCGAGCTCCGCCTGTTTCGCGACGCGCCCCTGGGAGTTTGACATCGGCTGGCTGTATATCCGCGTACTCGCCGCGCTGAAGCTTGCGCGGGTGAAAAAGCTCGCCGTCGTGCCGCGTATCGACAACGCGAAATCGAGTATCGATCTCGACACCGTCAGCGCCGTCATCAGTGGCCGGTTTCACGTGATGGCGGATTACGCGCGACGGGTGGTCCACACGGTTCATCGCGAAGAGCTGCGCAATGCGGGCGGCGCCACGCGCAAAATTCTGCGGCCAACCCGTCGCCTGCTGGTGCGCGACGAAAACCTGATGGATGACCGCCAGCTGCACGCCCTGGAGCGCGGCCTCGAGCTGAGCAGTGCACTCGCGGTTGTTTATGAGTATCGCCTGCAACTCCAGCAGATTTTTCTCGAACGCAGCGCCACCCAGGAACGGCTGCTGGCACAACTGCAGGAATGGTGTCGCCGCGCGGAAGCCACCGGCATCGCCGCGCTCGAGGATTTCGCCGCCTCCATCCGCTGCTATACGCTGGCCGCGAACACCTGAACCAGCCGTCCGCAGACGCCGGAACCGGTATCGACAGGCAAAAAAAGACCCGCTCGAGGCGGGTCTTTTTTTATTCAGCCGCTTGTGGCAGCCGCTATTTGATTTTCGCTTCCTTGTAGAGCACGTGTTTGCGTACGACGGGGTCGTACTTCATGCGTTCCATTTTTTCGGGATGCGTACGTTTGTTCTTTGCGGTCGTGTAGTAATGGCCGGTTTCGGCGCTCGACACGAGTTTGATTTTTTCCTGCATGGTTCGGCTGCCTCGTTCAGATCTTCGTGCCGCTCGCGCGGATGTCAGTCAACACCCGATCGATGCCGCGTTTGTCGATGATACGCAGGCCTTTCGTGCTCACCCGCAATTTCACCCAGCGCTGTTCGCTTTCAACCCAGAAACGGTGGGTCTGGAGATTCGGCAGAAAGCGCCGGCGCGTCTTGTTGTGCGCATGCGATACGTTGTTTCCGGCGATGGGTCGCTTTCCGGTGACCTGGCAAACACGGGACATGTTGGTGAACACCTGTTCAATCTGGGCGCGCAATTCTAGCGGGTTTCCCGCGCGAGGCCAAGCACCGGATCCAGCGATTAGCTACGTCAGCAGGCCCAAATCCGCGAATGAGGCCGCGCCGGCCGCGGTAACGACGAGATGGTCGAGCACGCGTACGTCGATCAGCCGCAAGGCTTCGCTGAGCCGCCGGGTGAGATTCTGATCCGCATGGCTCGGTTCGGCGACCCCGGAAGGGTGATTATGGGCGAAGATCACCGCCGCTGCGTTCAGCTCGAGCACCCGTTTGACAACTTCGCGCGGGTGGACCGTGGCGCTGTCTATCGTCCCCTCGGACAGCGTTTCGAACGCAATCACGCGATGCCGGGTATCAAGGAACAGTACGCAAAACGCCTCGCGTTGGCGATGACCGAGCTCCGCGGTGAGAAATCGCCGCGCCGCACCGGCATCTGTCACCGGATCACCCGCGATCATCGCATCGCGCAAGGCCCGCCGGCTGATCTCGAGTCCGGCCTGCAGCGCGGCGAATTTAGCGGTGCCAAGTCCGGGAAAACCGCAGAATCGTCGCTGATCGAGTGCCACGAGACGGGCGAATCCGCCGCACTCGTGCAGGACCTTGCGGGCGAGCGTCACGGCGTCGAGGCCGGCCAGGCCCCGCGCGATGACGATCGCAAGCAGTTCGGCGTCGGAAAGCACGGCGGGGCCGTGCGTCAATAATCGTTCCCGCGGGCGTTCAGCACGCGGCCAATGCTTTATGGACATGTAAACTTCCTTGTCTAACATGTTATTTACAATGCGTTTATAGTGCACAGACTCCAGGTCATGGGGTACTATGAGCACGGTCGCCGAGTCAATATATCATGAGCCAACCAACCTCCCAGCGCGTGCTTCTAATCGTCACCGGCGGCATTGCGGCATACAAAGCGCTCGAAGTCGTCCGGCGTTTGCGTGATTCCGGCGCCGCGGTACGTGTCGTCATGACAGCGGCGGCCCAGCGTTTCGTCGCACCCCTGAGTTTCCAGGCCTTGTCCGGTGAACCGGTCCACTGCGATCTCCTTGATGAGCGGGCGGAAGCGGCAATGGGACACATTGAACTCGCGCGCTGGGCCGGGCTGGTCGTTGTCGCGCCGGCCAGCGCAGACTTCCTCGCCCGCCTGCGCGCCGGCATCGCCGACGACCTGGCAACGACTCTGTGTCTCGCCACGAGTGCGCCGCTACTTGTGGCACCGGCGATGAACCAGCAGATGTGGCAGAACGCCGCGACGGCGGAAAACCTCGCGGTGTTGCGTGAACGCGGCATCGCCGTCATCGGCCCGGCCGCGGGCGCGCAGGCCTGCGGCGAAACCGGCCCCGGGCGTCTGGTCGAACCGGATGCGATCGCGGACGCGGCCCTCGCCTTTTTTTCCGCGCCCGTATTGGCGAACGCCCGTATCGTCATAACCGCCGGTCCAACACAGGAAGCGATCGATCCGGTGCGCTACATCAGTAATCGCAGTTCGGGGAAGATGGGTTATGCGGTAGCAGCCGCTGCCGCGGCTGCGGGCGCCGAAGTGACGTTGATCTCCGGTCCCACGAACCTGCAGCCACCGCCGTCCGTCCGGTACCTCGCCGTTGTCAGCGCAGCGGAGATGTTCGACGCGGTTGCCACGATTGTCGGCGATGCGGACATATTCATCGCGACCGCCGCGGTGGCGGACTATCGGGTCGATGAACCGGCAACGAGCAAACACAAAAAGCACGACGATGTGCTGAGCCTGACTCTCTCTCCGACACAAGATATACTTCACAGCGTTACCGCACGGCCTGATCCACCCTTCGCAGTCGGATTCGCTGCCGAGACGGATAACCTGATTGCCAACGCGCGTTCAAAACTGGAACGAAAATCGCTCGACATGATTGCTGCCAACATTGTCGGAGTCGAAGGGGTGGGGTTCGATAGCAACGATAACGAGCTGCATGTTCTGTGGAACGGCGGCGAGAAACGCCTCACGCGGGCGCCGAAGGCCGCGATAGCACGGCAACTCATCGCGCTCGTCGCCGAGCGATATCACGCCAACGGCTGACGATAGTCCGCCCTCAGCGCAACCCTGCCACGGAACCCCTACAGCGTAATTCAACATGGCTTCGCTCGCGGATCTCAGTAATCGTCTACCGAAACGCACGCTCGCATTGCTTGCCGGCGTCCTCGTCGTGGTCATCGTTGCGGTTATCGCGATCACGACCGTGCGCGAGAAAATCGCGCTCGCGGAAAGTGAGGCACGGGCCGCCGAAGAGCAAAATACCGTCAACCGCCTTGCCCGTGAACTCGGCGCCGTGCTCGAACCGCAGCGCCTCAAGTTGAACGCACTGGCACAACAGCCGGCGATAGTTGGTGCAATCAGCGGTGAGAAATCCCGGCGCGAAAAAGCCGCCGAGGCGGCCCAGGCGGACATACCGGGTGCTCTCCGCCTACGTCTGCTGCCCCGCGGCGCCGACCACGTCGATCCAAATTCCAGTCCGCCGCTGACGTTCGCATCGGTAGATATGCTGCGCGACGCGGCGAAAACCGACAAAGACGTGAAAGCCGAATTGCATCTTGGCGGTACGGAGGCCGAGCATATCGTCATGATCCAGCGCGTACCGATCACGGGCGAAGCCGTCGGGTTTTTGCACTTGAGTGTCGATCCAAAGCTCGTCAGGAACGCGGTGGCAAATTTCTCCGGAGTTCCCGGCTATATCGAAGTGCGCCAACCGGTGCCAAAAGGCCCACCCGCAATCATCGCTCGCTCCGGCACGCCGCCGGCCGGCGACGCGGCGTCGGCCGTGGCCGGGATCAGTGGCACGAGCTGGGTTGTTTCCTATCGTCCCGAGAGTGCGGTGGCGGACGGCGGTGGCGGCTGGATTCTGCCATTGTTGGGTTTGCTCGTGCTCATCGCCCTCATTGGCGGTGCTGTTTTCTATCTGCGCGGTCGCAACGCCCTGCTCGCGTCGGATTCCGTCACTTACCAGGGCGCGATCAAGGCCATCCTGGAAGGCGCGCACCCGGGGCTCGAGCAGTTGCTGCCGGGAGAACCGCAGAAACTCGCGGCCAGCATAGGCCCGGTATCAGAAGGCATAACGGACGACGATCGCGACGACATTACGGAATTCGCCAATGTTGCGAACGTTGAAGAAACACCGGTGGCTGCGGCCGACGAAGACACGTTTGATATCACCGCGGACCCGGGCTCGGGGATCGAGGTGGTCGAAGAGCCCGCGAGTGGCCCGGCGCCCATCGATCCATCGATCTTCCGCAGCTACGACATCCGCGGCATCGTCGGACAAACCCTGGACGCGGCAGTCGTTTATGAGATTGGACGCGCGCTCGGATCGGAAGCCGCGGCGCGGGGCCAGCAAACGATCGTCACCGCCCGCGACGGCCGTAACTCCAGCCAGGAAATTCGCGATGCGTTGATCGAGGGCCTGCGCGATTCGGGTCGCGACGTGCTCGATATCGGTCTCACGCCAACCCCGGTGCTGTATTTCGCGACGCACTACCTCGACAGTCACAGCGGGGTCATGATTACGGGCAGCCACAACCCGCCGGAGTACAACGGTCTCAAGATTGTGCTCGATGGCGAGACATTGTCCGGTGATGCGATTCAGGCGATCCGTCGGCGGATCGAAAACAACGATTTCACGAGCGGCGAAGGCTCGATGCAGTCGACGGAGATTATCCCCGACTATATTCGTCGCATCAGCGAAGAAATCCCGGTCACGCTCGGCAATGCGCTGAAAGTGGTCGTCGATTGCGGCAACAGTGTGCCCGGCATTGCGGCGCCACACATCCTGCGCGCGATTGGCCATGATGTGATCGAACTGTACTGCGAGGTGGACGGAAATTTCCCGAACCACCACCCGGATCCGAGCCAACCCGAAAACCTTGCCGATCTGATCCGCGCAGTCGAGGAAGAAGACGCCGATATTGGTCTCGCATTCGACGGCGATGGCGATCGCCTTGGGGTCGTCGACAACGCCGGTAATATTATCTGGCCGGATCGGCAGATGATCCTGTTTGCTCGCGACGTCCTGTCACGTAATCCCGGCGCGAAAATCATCTACGACGTGAAATGTTCCCGCCTGCTCGCGGAAGACATCAAGGCCCACGGCGGTGAGCCAGTCATGTCGAAGAGTGGCCATTCACTGATCAAGACGAAAATGCAGGAGACCGGCGCGCTGCTCGCCGGCGAGATGAGCGGACATATCTTCTTCAAGGAACGCTGGTACGGGTTTGATGACGCGCTGTATTGTGCCGCACGCCTGCTCGAGATCATCGTGAATTCCGGGACGAGCGCGACGGAAGTGTTCGACAGCTTGCCCGGTGGCGTCGCAACCCCGGAACTGAAACTCGATCTGCCGGAGTCCGAACACGCCGCGTTCATGCAGAAAGTGCTTGAGGCCGCAAACTTCGGCGATGCCGAAATCACCACGATCGACGGCCTGCGGGTTGATTTCAGCGACAGCTGGGGATTGATCCGGCCGTCGAATACAACACCATGCCTGGTGTTGCGATTCGAGGGCGACGACACCGCGGCGCTCGAGAACGTGCAGCAGTTGTTTCGCGACCTGCTGCACGGAATCGACGGAGATCTGAAACTGCCATTTTGAACCGGTATCGCCGGCATAAACCGTTTTCCCCCGCTGCCAAGACGACCACACAGATGGACTCATCCCAAGCACTCAACATCGCTCACGTGCTCACCGAGGCGATGCCGTATATCCAACGCTATCAGGACAAATGCGTCGTCATTAAATATGGCGGCAATGCAATGGTCGACGAAGCGTTGCAAAGTTCGTTTGCGCGCGACATCGTCCTGATGAAACTTGTCGGCATTCACCCGATCGTCGTGCACGGCGGTGGACCGCAGATCGGCGACCTGCTTAAACGGATCGGCAAGGAGTCACGCTTCGTCGACGGCATGCGCGTCACCGACGCTGAAACCATGGATGTCGTGGAAATGGTGCTCGGCGGTCTTGTGAACAAGCAGATCGTGGCGCTGATTAATTCGCATGGCGGCCATGCAATCGGACTCAGTGGCAAGGACGGTCCGTTAATCCACGCAAAGAAACTACGCCGCACAAACGCCGATCCGGCGCTCAAGGCATCGGAAATCATCGATCTCGGCCACGTCGGCGAAGTAACCGCGGTAGATCAGTCCGTGATCGACTACCTCACCCATGGTGATTTCATTCCGGTGATCGCGCCGATCGGAATCGGCGATGACGGCATGTCCTACAACATCAACGCGGACATCGTCGCCGGAAAAATTGCCGAGACCATGTGCGCGGAGAAACTCGTGCTGCTGACGAACACGACCGGGCTGCTGGCGAAATCGGGTGAATTGCTGACCGGTCTGAACAGTGAGCGCGTATCCGAACTGATCGCCGATGGCACGATTACCGAGGGTATGTTGCCGAAGATCAACGCGGCACTCGAAGCGGTGCGGGCCGGCGTGGGCAGGGCGCATATCATCGACGGCCGGGTTGAACATTCCGTGCTGCTGGAATTGTTCACGGACTCCGGGATCGGTACGCTCATTGAACCCTGAACGCCGGATAACGAAGCAATGAACGCTGCACGGTTGTTGCCATGCTGCCGCGACAGTCGGTGCGCTGTCGACGGTGATACGGGCGATTACGATGCGCGCACCGTTCCGCAGGTGCGCGACGTACTTGCCGGTGGCTCCGAATTCCCAACGGAACGTTGTTAATCGATGTCGGCCCGGACACCCAATCGGCGGCAACAGATCCTTGAAGTTCTGGCCGGCGAACTCGAATCGAACCCGGGTTCGCGCATCACGACGGCGAAACTCGCGGCCGCCGTTGGTGTATCGGAAGCGGCGCTCTATCGCCATTTCCCCAGCAAGGCAAAAATGTTCGAGGCTCTGATCATCTTCGCTGAAGAGTCTGTCTTCGGCCTTGTCAGCCGGATTCTCGCGGAGGAAAGCGAGATCGAGATGCAGATGTATCAGATCGCCTCAATGCTGTTGCGGTTCGCTGAGCGCAATCCGGGCATTACACGGATCCTGGTCGGAGACGTGCTGTTGGGCGAGCACGAACGCTTACGGCGACGGGTGGAGCAGTTTTTCGCGCGGGTCGAGACCCAGTTCAATCAATTACTGCGCGAGCGCGCTGGGGGGATGGACTCGCAGAAGGCACGGGCTGAGGTTGCGGCGCTCGCGAATTTGCTCGTGGCGCTAATCGGCGGGCGCCTCGCGCAGTTCGTGCGTACCGAGTTCCGGCGCTCGCCGCACGAGAATTTCGACGAGCAATGGCAGATCATCATGCGGTCGGCGTAACGCCGTCTGCCGCGCTACTCCATCGAGGCCGTTTCGTGTGCGTCGTGACCCTTGAGCGAACGAAAACGCTCGATGTCGCGTTTGAACTTTTCCTTGATCGCGCGCGTCTCCACCTGCTTCGTCTCAATAAACTTTTCGTTGTCCGCAATCTGGTCACGCAGACTTTCGATGTCACTGACGAGTTTTTCCGGTGGCGCCTTGCCGCGACGTTCGTGTCCGGCTGCTTCTTCTATCAATTCATCGAGTCCACGTTTGAGTTTTTCGATGTGACTCTCGGTGATTTTCGCCTGCGACTGAAGGTGTGAGATTTGCCCGTCGCGGGCTAGGATTAAGTCGTCCTCGGAGCTGAACGTATCAAGCAACACGCGATCCTTGATCGCCTGCTCGCGCGCTTCGGCGGCCTCGGCAGCCGCGGCAAGGCGCGCTTGGCGTTCGGCCTCGACTTCTTCAATCGAGCGGGCTTCGTCCTCGCGCCCCAGCGTGACCCCGCCGGTGCTCTTGATTTCATGACCCTGCTGCATGAATTCCGGCGGCACCACGTTGCCGCATTCGCGCACACCCTCGTGATTGTTCCAGCATTTGATCTTCCCTGCGACGGCCGGATCAAGCGCGAGCACCATCATGCACACGCCGGCTGCGACGCCGAGGCGGTAGCTTGTTCGACGCGAAAAAGACCTTATTCGTTGGCTAGTTCGTCTCATAAGTCATTCTTCCCACGACAAGTGTACGGGCTGTCAGTGAATAGACGCTGAATCACGCGCCATAGTTCTCCCGATAGCGGGCGATCGCAGCGAGCTCAGCGTCGCGACCGCCGCATTCAGCGAGGAATTCCACAATGTTAACAAGTGTCACGATACTGAAGACCCGAATTCCATGGCGAGTCCAGATATCATCGACCGCGGAGCGATTATCTTGACCCCGCTCCTGGCGATCGAGTGCGATGATCACCCCGGCGCCTGCGGCACCCGCGGCCGTTATTATCGCCATGGATTCATTCACCGACGTACCGGCGGAGATAACGTCATCGACGATCAGGGCACGACCCGCAAGTGGCGCGCCCAGGGTCTGTCCGCCTTCACCATGATCCTTCACTTCCTTGCGGTTGAAACAGACCGGTACATCCCGGTCGTGCCGGTTCGCGAACGCGATCGCAATCGCGCTGCCTAGCGGGATGCCCTTATAAGCAGGTCCAAACAATAAATCGAATTCGATCCCGTTCGATTCGATAGCGCGGGCATAGAATTCACCGAGGCGTGCCAGTGCGCGACCGGAATTGAACAGTCCCGTGTTGAAGAAGTAAGGGCTTTGCCGGCCGGACTTCAGCGTGAATTCGCCGAATCTCAGAACATCGTGGTCGAGTGCGAATTGAATGAATTCGCGTTGATAATCGAGCATGGGTTTTGCATCCTCCACAGGCCGGCGCTGTTACCGGCAAGCGATAGCGAAAACATTCGCGCTACCGCCGTGTATATTTTTGCCGCCGCGTCTAATTACGTGCTCCAAATTATGAAACACTAAGCTCGATGGGCGAGGCAGCCTTCCCCTTAAAATCGAGAGGAAGGGGCAGGGACGGGGTGTCGCGTGTGATCCCGGTCCCGAAGCCATAGTGTCTCAAGTTTACGCACACCTGTTTAGAATGGGGCCGGACGAATTCCCGTAACCGACTCCCAGGGCTTTAATTTTCGATGAGAATCATCTCGCTCAATTGTAACGGCATCCGCTCGGCACACCAGAAAGGTCTGTTCGACTGGTTGTCTCGCCAGCGTGCGGACATTCTGTGTCTGCAGGAAATCAAGGCGCAGACCGAACAGCTGACAGACGCTATCAAGCAGCGCAAGGGCTGGCACAGCTATTTCATGCCCGCCGAGAAGCCGGGTTACAGCGGGGTCGCGGTGTACTCGCGCCACGAACCCGACAATGTCGTCTATGGTTTCGGCAATCCGGTATTCGACCGCGAAGGTCGCTATCTGCAGCTCGATTTCGGCAAACTCAGCGTTGCGTCACTGTACTTGCCCTCAGGCTCGTCGAGTGAAGCGCGCCAGGCGGTGAAGTTCGAATTCCTCGATTTCTATTTGCCGCGGCTGCACCGACAACGCAGTGATGGTCGCGAATATATCCTGTGCGGGGACTGGAATATCGCGCACAAGGAAATCGATTTGAAGAACTGGCGCGCGAACCGGAAGAATTCGGGGTTCCTGCCCGAAGAGCGCGCGTTCATGGAAACCGTGTTCACGGAGGTGGGTTACGTCGATGCGTTCAGGCGCGTGAACGACGAAGCCGGGCAATACACGTGGTGGTCAAATCGGGGCCAGGCGTGGGCGAACAATGTCGGTTGGCGGATTGATTATCAGGTCGTCACCCCGGGCCTTGCCGAACGCATTTCCGGCGCTTCGATATACAAGCGCAAGCGTTTTTCCGATCACGCACCGCTGCTAGTGGATTACTCCGGCGAACTGCAACAGATCGGCGCGGCCTGAAGACGCGCGGGGCGGTTACTCGGTGTAGAACTGTTGTTTGAAACTCGTGGTGTGGGCTGAAGATTCGCCTTCAGGCGTCACTTCGATCGTGAATTCGAGCGTTTCGTTGTGGTCCACCGGCATTTCGCCGATGTAGTAGATCGCGCCGGCGTCATTCAGTTCGCGCATCTCGACGCTTTTCAACTGGCTGTTCAGATTGACCGCCTGCGCTTCGACCCTGGCCTTTACCGGCTGCGTTGCCACACCCATGACGCGGCGCAGCACTGCAACATTGATCAGCGCGCGATTTTTGCTGCGGATGATGCCGTAGGCGCGGGCAACGCTGGGATCGATCAGATCCGTCGTCAGCGCGTTGTAATGCACCTCGAAATCCCCGAAAGATTCCGAGCGTTCGGCGAACGCTGTGTGCATAAACACACAGGTGGCAAACACTACGGCCAGACGTGACAGTAAGCAGACTCGCATCGTCGTTCTCCTTCGCAGCGGCGGGGTGGTTGATGCCGTTTGTAGCATAGCAGATGCGCCGCCGGGCGCTCGCTCAGCCGCGTCGGCGGAACCGGTAGGTGGCGATCTCACCGAGTAACTTCGGCATCAGGCGCATGCCGACGCCCGTGCGATGTGCAGCATCGACGGTTGTGCGCTGCAATATCTCGAATCCGGCAGCCGCACAAAAATCCTCAAAATCGCTGATCGTGCAGATATGGATATTCGGGGTGTCATACCAGGTATTCGGCAGATGTGCCGTCACCGGCATGCGGCCAAAGAACAGCTGCAGACGGCACAGCCAGTGCCCCATGTTCGGAAACGTGACGATGCCTTCCCGTCCGACGCGCAGCATTTCGTGCAGCAATTTATCCGGATAGCGCACGGCCTGGATGGTCTGTGTCATAACGACGTAATCGAACGAGTCATCATCGAAGTCCGTGA
This sequence comes from Gammaproteobacteria bacterium, assembly GCA_965216305.1. GTDB lineage: Bacteria > Pseudomonadota > Gammaproteobacteria > UBA11873. Next base: position 5,461,272 of record OZ244144.1, read on the forward strand.
GACCTTCGTCGAGATTCGACTGCACAACGTTGATGCCGTTCGCGATGCAGCTGATGATGTTATCGGGATCGATCTCAACCCCGTAGCCACTCGTGCCGTGGTTACGCTGTAACGCAGCAAGCAGCCGTCCGTCGCCGCAACCGAGGTCGAGCACGCGGCTGCCGGGTCTGACCCAATCGGCGATCAAGGCCTGGTCTGCACGCAATTCCGTCACCGTTCGAACTCCGGTCTGATGCGCTGAAAATAGTTTCTCAGCACCGCGTGATATGCCGGCACTTCGAGCAGAAACGAATCATGCCCCTGTTCTGATTCGACATCGATGTAACTCACGTCTTTGCGCGCATCGAGCAGTGCGCGCACGATCTCCCGGGATTTCTCCGGCGAGAAGCGCCAATCGCTCGTAAACGAGACGACGAGGAACTTCGCTTCGCAACCTGCCATCGTCGCTGTGAGATCGTTGCCGAACTTTGCCGCCGGATCGAAATAATCCAGCGATTTCGTCATCAGCAGGTAGGAATTCGCATCGAATCGCCCGACGAAGGACTGGCCCTGGTGGCGCAGATAACTTTCGATCTGAAATTCGACGTCGAAGCCGAAATTGAACTTGCCGTCACGCAGTTCGCGACCGAATTTCGCGTGCAGCACATCGTCTGACAGATACGTAATATGCCCGAGCATGCGCGCAAGCATGAGTCCGCGCTCGGGTACGACCCCGTGTTCACGGTAGTGTCCGTCGTGGAAAGCGGGATCGAAGCGGATAGCCTGGCGGGCGACTTCGTTGAACGCGATGTTTTGCGTGGAAAGTTTGGGTGCCGCGGCGATGACGATCGCATGCGCGATACGCGCGGGATAATCAACCGCCCACTGCAGCGCCTGCATGCCGCCGAGGCTGCCACCCATCACCGCTGCCCAGCGTTTGATCCCGAGGTGGTCGGCGAGGCGGGCCTGACTCTCCACCCAGTCACGCACCGTGACGATCGGAAACCCCGGGCCGTACTCGCGACCGGTGGCGGGATCGACACTCAGCGGGCCCGTAGAACCGGCGCAACCACCGAGATTGTTTGGCGACACGACGAAATATTCGTTCGTGTCCAGCGGTTTCCCCGGGCCGATACAGTTATCCCACCAGCCGGGCTTGTCGTCACTCACCGCATGGTAGCCGGCGGCGTGGTGGTCGCCACTCAGGGCATGGCAAATCAGCACGGCGTTCGTGCCCGCGGCATTCAGGGTGCCGTAGGTTTCGTAGCGCAGATCGTATTCTTTGAGCGTGACGCCGCAATCGAGCGCCAGGGGCTCAGTGAAATGTACCGTCGTGGGAGACACCACGCCGACGCTGTCGGCCGGTATCGATTCGGGCATCTTGTCAGGCGCCGGATTTTAACGAAACCGGAGTCTAAAGACTGACCCTGGCAACCGCAACTTGACCGCGCACCACCGAAGCCGGTAAATCACGCGGGGAGCACGTCGGGGTCGTTGATCGCGACCTCCTTGTCGCGCGCAGCAGCACCGCGAATCAGTTCGATATCACCCCGGACTTCGCGAAATTCGCGCGCCAGCCAACGCGTCAGTGCCTGGTTTGCACGCCCGTCGACCGACGGTGCGCTTGTTTTCATCTTGATGCGTCCACCGTGGATGGGGTCCGCCCGCTCGGCTTTAGCGCCCGGCCGCACACGCAAACGCAGAATTAGATCGCGCCGCGCCAGTGATACCAGCGCCCGTCTACATCCACGCGCGGCCTAGATCGCGCAATGGCGCCACGATCAGCATGAGCCCAAGGTAGAGCGCGATGATCACGAGCATTGGCGATATATCGATCGTGCCGCCGAACGGCGGCAGCAAGCGTTGCGCCGGCCGCAGCAACGGCGCGCTGATCGCATCGATAATCCCGGTTACGGGATTGTAGGTATGCGGTGCCACCCAGCTCAGCACGATGCGAATAAAAATCGCGAAGATGAACAGATAGATAACCTTGCTGATCAATTCCGCGATGGCCACCAGCAACAATCCGAGCGGCCCGGGCGAGTACCCGAGCAGCAAGGCGATGAGCGCGCTGCTCGTGAGTTGTAGCGCGAGCATGAGCAGGATGGACGCGGTATCGAGATTGCTCACCGACGGTACGTAGCGGCGCAGCGGGCGCAACAGGGGATTTGTTACCGTAACGATGGCCTGGCACAGCGGATTGTAGAAATCCGCCCGCACGATCTGCAGGACGAACCGCAGCAGCACCGCGAAGATGTACAGACCAAACAGCACATCAATCAGAAACACGCCCGCGTTTGTGACGTAGCCCCCGCCCATCAGGACGCCGCCGAACTGCGCGCAAGCTCTATCGAGCGGGCATGGGCGGCCTGCAGCGCGTCACGGAACACGGCTGTAATATCGTGTTCGCGCAGGACTTTCAGCGCGGCTTCCGTTGTACCCCCGGGCGACGTTACCTGTTCGCGCAGGGTACCCGGTCCCGCGTCGGCCGAGCGCGCGAGCAGGGCTGCACCGTAGCCGGTTTCGATCGCAAGCTGGCGCGCCAGCGCCGCATCGAGCCCGAGTTCCGCGCCAATCCGTTCGAGAACTTCGAAGATCAGGAAAAAATAGGCCGGCCCGGATCCGGACAGCGCCGTGACGGCATCGAGCTGTGATTCCTCGCTTACCCACGTTGCGATGCCAACCGCTTCGAGGATCGCCGCGGCCGCGGTACGGCCGGCCGCGTTGACGTGCGCGTTCGCAAACATGGCCGCCGCCCCGGCGCCGACCATCGCCGGCGTATTCGGCATTACGCGCACAATCGCGCTGTCGGCGCCAAGCCAGGCGCTCAATTGCGCCGTCGTAATCCCCGCGGCAATGGAAACATAAACCGGTCGCGCATCCGGGTGATCCGTCGCGTAAGCCGTTGCAACTGCTTGCATGAGCTGCGGTTTGACGGCGAGCACGACGATATCAGGGGGCGTGCCGGCGTTCGCGGTCGCTCGTGCACTGAGCTTGATGTCGAACTCCGCGGCCAGACGATCGCGCGCGCCTTGATCGGGATCCGCAACGGTAATTCTGTCCGCCGGGTAACCCGTGGCGAGCAGGCCGGCGATCATTGCGCGGCCCATATTGCCGCCGCCAACAAAGAGTATGTGTGCATTCATGCGGTTAACGTTACGCGTAATCCCGACAGAGTTAAATATCAGCTGGGAACTCAATCCACGCGCGGGCCAAACAGTGCAGTGCCAACCCGAACGACGGTCGCACCTTCGGCGATAGCGGCGGCGAAATCGCCCGAGGTGCCCATCGACAGGGTATCGAAATCGGTGTCGGCGAGACGTTCCGCGAGGCGGGCGACGACGGCAAAGGATTCGCGCTGCCGCGCGCAGTTGTCTGTTGGTGCCGGCAGCGCCATCAAGCCGCGTAAGCTGAGTCGCGGCAGGGCGCGGATTTGCCGGGCCAACTGCGGCACTTCGTCCGGCGCAATACCGCCCTTGGCCGATTCTCCGCTGACGTTGACTTCGATGCACACATTCAGCGGTGCCGCGGCCGCGGGACGTTGATCGTTCAGGCGGCGGGCGATTTTCAGGCGGTCGACGCTGTGGACCCAACTGAAGTGGGTTGCGACCTCGCGGGTTTTGTTCGATTGCAGGCGCCCGATGAAATGCCATTCGAGCGCGTCATCGGCAAGCGCCGCGATCTTCGCGCAGGCTTCCTGGACGAAATTTTCGCCAAACCGGCGCTGCCCGAGCGCCGCGAGCTCGGCAATCGCGCTGACGGGTTGGCGCTTGCTCACCGCAAGCAACTGCACCGAACCGGGTGCGCGCCCGGCAGCGAGTGTCGCGGTTTCTATTTCCTGCTTCAGCTGCTTGAAGCGTTCCGGGCTTGAAGTCATCTAGGATCTGTTTACTGGTGGCCGCCGGCCAGCGCATCGTCGCTCGAATTCGCCAGCCTGCAAGTCTCGATGCAGAAGTCAGCCGCGGGCCGGTTCTGCGCTATACTGTTCGGAACGATTGTAGCCCCCTTTTGCATGACAGATCGGGTAGTTACTTGCTAAAGTTTGAATCCGGTTGAATTCTCGACTTGAACGATGCGGACCCTGCCAACAGGCTGCTGCCGGCCTCGCCGCGATAAAGTTTCGCGCCGCGCTTGCGACATAGACGGCAGACCTTAAACCGCATCTGACTAAGGGGGTGCTTCATGGACATCGGTGAGCTTCTCGCGTTCGGCGTGAAAAATGGTTGCTCAGACATGCACTTATCGGCCGGCCTGCCGCCGATGATTCGGGTGGATGGCGACGTGCGTCGGATCAATGTGCCGGCGATGGAGCACAAGGATGTCCACGACCTCGTCTACGACATCATGAACGACAAGCAACGCAAGGATTACGAGGAATTCCTTGAGTGCGACTTTTCGTTCGAAATACCCGGTCTCGCCCGCTTTCGCGTCAACGCGTTCAATCAGAACCGCGGCGCCGGAGCCGTGTTCCGTACGATCCCGTCGGAAATCCTCACGCTCGAAGACCTGAATGCGCCGAAGATTTTCAAGGAAATTTCGGAAATTCCGCGCGGGGTCGTACTCGTCACCGGCCCGACGGGTTCGGGTAAGTCCACCACGCTCGCGGCGATGATCAATCACAAGAACGAGACGGAATACGGGCACATCCTCACGATCGAGGATCCCATCGAGTTCGTCCATCAAAGCAAGAAGTGTTTGATCAATCAGCGCGAGGTGCACCGCGACACGCTGGGTTTCAGCGAAGCCTTGCGTTCGGCACTGCGCGAAGACCCCGACACGATACTCGTCGGCGAAATGCGCGACCTCGAAACGATACGCCTGGCGCTGACCGCGGCTGAAACCGGCCATCTCGTATTCGGCACCCTGCACACGAGTTCCGCCGCGAAGACCATCGATCGGGTGGTCGACGTGTTCCCGGCCGAGGAGAAGGACATGGTGCGCGCAATGCTGTCGGAAAGCCTGCGCGCGGTGATTTCGCAAACCCTGCTGAAGAAAAACGGCGGCGGCCGGGTCGCGGCGCACGAGATCATGATCGGCACCCCCGCTATTCGTAACCTGATCCGCGAAAACAAGATCGCGCAGATGTACTCCGCAATCCAGACCGGACAGCAGTTCGGTATGCAAACGCTCGATCAATGCCTGACCGGTATGGTCTCGCAGGGCATCGTGTCGCGCACCGAGGCGCAATCGAAAGCAACGAATAAAGACCAGATCTAACCCGCATTCCGACGACCTGATTAGAGGCCCAAGATGGAACGAGAACAAGCTATCAAGTACATGCGCGACCTGCTCAAGCTCATGGTCGACAAGAAAGGCTCGGACTTGTTTATCACCGTCGATTTCCCGCCTGCGATCAAGATTGACGGCAAGGTTACCCCGGTTTCAAAAACGAAACTCACCGCCGAAAACTCCAAAGCGCTGGCGTACGCGATTATGAATGATCGCCAGCTGAAAGAATTCGAAGCAACGAAGGAATGCAACTTCGCCATCGCACCGGCCGGGATCGGGCGCTTTCGCGTCAACGCGTTCGTGCAGCAAACCTATACCGGCATGGTGTTGCGGACGATCGAAACCCAGGTGCCGACGCTCGAACAGCTCGGCCTGCCCGATGTGATGAAAGAGATCGCAATGACGAAGCGCGGCCTGGTCATCATGGTTGGCGGTACGGGTTCCGGTAAGTCCACGTCACTCGCGGCGATCATCAATCATCGCAACGAAAACAGTTACGGCCACATCATTACGATCGAGGATCCAATCGAATACGTCCATCCGCACAAGAACTGCATTCTGATGCAGCGTGAAGTCGGAGTGGATTGCGACGACTGGGATATCGCACTCAAGAATACCCTGCGCCAGGCACCCGATGTGATTCTGCTTGGCGAAATCCGCGATCGCGAAACGATGGAATTCGGTATCGCGTTCGCGGAAACCGGACATCTGGCAATGGCGACCCTGCACGCGAACAGCGCGAACCAGGCGCTTGATCGCATCATCAACTTCTTCCCCGAGGAACGCCGCAACCAGCTGCTGATGGATTTATCGCTGAACCTGAAAGGGATTATTTCACAGCGACTGATGAAGAAAGTGGATGGCAAAGGGCGTGTTGCCGCGATCGAAATTCTGCTGAATTCGCCGCTCATCGCCGACCTCATTCTCAAAGGCGAAGTGCATGAGATCAAGAACATCATGTCGAAGTCGAACGAACTCGGCATGAAAACATTCGACCAGGCGCTGTTCAATTTATACGAAGACGATCTCATCACTTACGAGGACGCGCTGCGTAACGCCGACTCCCTGAACGAACTCCGCTTGCGTATCAAGCTCGAAGGCAAGGCCGCGAAAGGTTCGGACAAACTCGAAGGCCTCGATCATTTGTCGCTCGAGGAATCCGAGGAAGAAAGCGGAATGCTGCGTTAGAAAAATGGATATCACACCGTACCTCAAGCTGCTGCGCGACAAGGAAGGATCGGATCTTTTCTTCAGCGTAGGCACGCCGGTCAAGATCAAAATCGAAGGCCAGGTGAACTCGGTGGGTAAAACGATGCTCACCGGCGAACTCGCGAAGGCTGCCGCCTACGAGATCATGTCGGCTTCGCAGATTGCCCGGTTTGAGGAAACCATGGAGTGCGACTTCGCGATCTCGCTCCCGGACAAATCGGCGCGCTTTCGCGTCAACGTATTCCGGCAACGCGGCGAGGTAAGCATGGTGTTGCGGCGCATTCCGTCGCAGATTCCGACGATCGACGATTTGTTACTGCCCGAGGTGCTCAAAGCACTTGTCATGCACAAGCGCGGCCTGATCCTGATGGTCGGTTCCACCGGATCCGGCAAGTCAACCACGCTCGCCGCAATGGTGAACGAACGCAATCAGAAAATGACGGGTCACATACTGACGATCGAGGACCCGATCGAATTCTCGCATCCGAACCTGAAGTCGATCATCAACCAGCGCGAAGTCGGCGTGGATACACTGAACTACCGTAATGCGCTCAGAGCGTCATTGCGTGAAGCACCGGACGTTATTCTGATTGGCGAAATTCGCGACCGTGAAACGATGGAGGCTGCCCTCGAACTCTGCAATACCGGTCACCTGTGCCTGTCCACCCTGCACGCTAACAACGCAAACCAGGCGATGGAGCGCGTGATCAATCTGTTCCCGCAGGATTTACACAAGCAGTTGTTTCTCGATCTGTCGCTGAACGTTCGTTCCGTGATTTCCCAGCGCCTCGTGCAGGCGATCGACGGCAAGCGGGTGGCGGCGATCGAGATTCTGATCAATACACCACACATCGCCGATTTGATCATGAAAGGCAATATCGGCGACATCAAGGAAGCAATGGAGCAAAGCGGCGCGAAAGGTATGCAGACTTTCGATATGGCGCTGTACCAGTTGTACAAGGAAGAACGCATCGATCTCGAAGAAGCGCTGAACAACGCTGATTCACGCACGAACCTCGAAGCGCGGATCAACTTCGGTTAATCCGTCGAGCGATCCCTCGTCACGCATGACCATTCCGGTTTGCGATGTGGCCGGCGCGGAACATTGCAGCGCGCGGCTTGTCTGGGAATGACAGGTCGCGCCGATGAGTGCACCACCCATGACGAATTACCCGGAGCAGTTTTCCGTGTCGAATGTGCGGTTCCGAGCGATCCCTTGTTGGCGGCCGGTCCCGGATGCAAACGATGCGGCGTGATCCGGCGAAGAAAGGCCGTGTGAGCGAGGGTATGAATCGCAATGAGCGCGTGTGGCAGGTAGTCCGCGAAATCCCCGAAGGCTGTGTCGCAACGTATGGCCAGATTGCCGATCTTGCCGGTATTCCCGGCCGCAGCGGCGCGCGTCAGGTGGGCTACGCGCTGGCCGCGCTCGGTCAGGGTTCGGAGATTCCCTGGCATCGCGTGATCAATGCACGCGGCGCGCTGAGTCCGCGCGCAAATCCTGATGCGGTGGAATACCAGCGCGTTCTGCTCGAAGCCGAGGGGATCGGTTTCGATCACCGCCAGCTCATCGATCTCGATCGCTATCGCTGGCGGGCTACCACATGACGACCTCCAACGAAGGCACGTCGCGCACGCGGACATGGTGGCCGCTCGCGTTCGCAATTGTTGCCGTGATTGCACTGATGCAGTTCGTGAAAGCGCCGGCGGTTGATCCCATCGTGTGCGACCGTGATGTTGCTGCCGATGCCGCCGACGTCGTCATGCTGAGCGCGGCGTGGTGTGGATACTGCGCCCGTGCGCGCCAGATGTTCGTGAAAGACGGGATCAATTACTGCGAGTACGACGTTGAACTGACGCGAACGGGCGCACAGCTCTACGCGCAAAGCGGCGCGCGCGGCGTGCCGATCATCTACGTCGGTGACGCTGCATTTTTCGGCTTCAACCGGCACGAAATCCGGCAGGCGCTCGTGGCCGAGGAAATCGTCAGTCTCGATCGTCTGTAACGCCACGAGCGGATAGCGGCAACTCGCAGCTGAGCCGGTAAAGCGGGTGCCCGCTCGCGCGGTATTTGCGTTCGAATGGTGTGACCGCCGTTTCCGCGGTGAGCGCGCCGATCGGCGCGCTTGCGATGTTGAAGCGCGTGAGTGCGAGTTCGAATTCGCGCGCGTAAAGCAGCCAATTCGTGCGCACCTCGAGCAAACCGCCAAGCCGGATTAACGTGGGAAACACGGGATGGGCGTGCCAGCGTCGTTTCAGATGTTTCGCTTTCGGCCACGGGTTCGGGTAGAGCAAGTAATGATGCGTGATTGGCCAGCCCGCTGTCAGCGCGAGTCGCCAGATGTCGATGCAGTCGCCGCGCGCGAACAGCGCTGGCGTCGCCGGCGCACGACTCATTGCCTGCTCGATGCGCACCGCGCTTTTGTCGATGCCAATCACGAGGTGTTCGGGATAACGGCTCGCAAGTACACACGTGCTCTCACCGATACCGCAACCCGAATCAAGAATAACCGGTCCGTCGTGGTCGGCCACGCGTTGATCGAGTTCGTTGAAACACGCCTGCTGGTGCGCTGAAACCGGTCGCGCGTAGTGTGAAGCGGCGTGCTTGTCGACGATACGGACCAGGTTTTCGTGCGTGTCCTGCTGATTAGACACCACCGCCGGCGAGCGTGCGGTCGCCGCGATACGCGATGACGGCGGGTGCGGTTCAGTCGAACACGACATCCGCGGCCTCGAACACGGGACCGTCAACACAGACGCGTTTCATCGCCGCTCCGTTGGACGAGCGCACGGCGACGGCGCAGCCCGCGCAACCACCCACCGCACACGCCATATATTCCTCGAGCGAAACCTGGCACGGCAAGCCGTGACGCGCGGCGAGTGCGGCAACGGCCTTCAGCATCGGGGTGGGCCCGCAGGCATAGATCTCGACGTCGTCGCGTATCGCGGGATCCTGTGCCGTAATCCATTGCTCGGCGAGTTCCGTCACGTAACCCTCGAAGCAACCCGCATATCCTTGCAGGCTCGCCAGCCTGCACGCGATCCCCCAATCTTCGAGCAGGGGCATCGTTGCGGTTACATGCGCCGGTAACTGCGGGATCATGATCCGCGACGGCATCACTTTGAACGGGAATGGAACTTCCGAACCCATGATAACGAACGGGTCGAGCGAGTTCGTGCGCAGCAGATTGGCCAGAAACACCATGGGCGGTATTCCCACCCCGCCGCCGATCAACAACGGGCGCCGTCGATGACCGTTCTGTCGGAACGGCTGTCCGATTGGGCCGATCAGGCTGATGTCTTCACCAACCGTGCGCGCAGCGAGTTCGCGCGTCCCCGCGCCATGAACCTTGAACAGGATGTCGATTGTTTCGCCATCACTCAGCATCACGGACATCGGTCGTCGCATTGCTCGCTCCGGTGAGCAGCGCAAATGCACAAAGTGACCGGCGCGCGTGCGCGCCGCGATGCGCGGCGAGGAAATCCGCATCACCACCTGATCGCCCGCGTGCGCGGTCACCGCGACGACACGACCCGTCTCGACGAGGATCGAACCGCGCGTCTCCGCCGGATCCGAAATCGCGGCTTCAGCCATCGAGCTGATGCACGATGCGCCCATCGACCAGCGTCAGCGTGGCGCGACCACGCAGGGTCTGATTAAGCAGCGGGGTGTTCTTCCCCGCGCTTTGCAGTGCGTCCACGCTGGCAATCCATTCGTGGTCCGGATCGAAAACGCAGATATCGGCGGGCGCACCCGCCGTGAGGGTGCCACTCGCAAGCCCGAGTATGCGGCTTGGCGCGACACTTGCGGCGTCAACGGCGGTTGTCAGATCAAACGCGCCGTTGTCGACGAGCGATAACAGCGCCGGCAGAAACGTGTCGAATGTGGACATTCCGGTCGCCGAGGTGCTGAACGGTGTTGCCTTCGCGTCCTTGTCGTGCGGTTCGTGATTGCCGCACACGGCATCGATTTCGCGTTTGCGAATAGCGGACTTGAGGCGCGTGCGGTCGCGCGTCTCGCGCAGCGGCGGGCGCACGTGGAAATTCGCATCGTAACTGCCGACGTCCTGATCGATGTACAGCAGATTCGCGAGTGCCACGTCAGCGCTCACCGGCAGTCCGGCACGGCGCGCGCGTTTTATCAGTGCAACCGAGCGCGCGCTCGACAAGCGGCAGAAATGCGCGCGCACGCCGGTTTCCTCGATGAGTACGAGGTCGCGGCTGATAGCGATGAGTTCCTGGGCTTCCGGGATGCCCGGCAGTCCGAGCCGGGTGGACACGGCGCCTTCGTGCATCGCACCCGCGCGCGTGAGGCAAGCGTCGAGCGGATGCAGGAAGACGGTCATCTCGAATGTCGCCGCGTAGGCGAGAGCATGGCGCAGGACCGAGGTATCGCTGATCGCGCGATCCGCGTTTGTTACGGCGACGCAGCCGCTTTCCTTCAGTGCCCGCATCTCGCCGAGCACGCTGCCGTCGAGACCCTGTGTTAATGCGCCGAGGCACAACACGCGGGCCGCGCGTGCACGCCCGGCCCGCTGCTTGATGTGTTCGACGACGGAGGCGTTGTCGATCACGGGCAGTGTGTCCGGCGTACAGCAAACGCTTGTGAAGCCGCCGGCCGCGGCGGCCTTGCATTCACTCGATATCGTTGCCTTGTGTTCATAGCCGGGTTCGCGTAAGCGGGCACCGAGTTCCACCATGCCGGGGATCAGGACCTGGCCGCCAAGCTCAAACGTTTCGTCGGCGACGAACCCCGCCGGCGCACGCCCGATGGCGGCAATCTTGCCGCCGTCGATATAAACGCTGGCGATCCTGTCGAGGTCGTTAGCGGGGTCGATCACGCGTGCGCCCTTGAGCCAATATGCCGCCATCTAGCCTGCACCCGCCCGCGCATGGGCACCGATTACGAGCGACATCACCGCCATGCGCACGGCTACCCCGTGTGTCACCTGCTGCAGGATCACGGACTGTGCGCCATCGGCCACCGCGGAATCGATCTCGACCCCGCGATTGATCGGACCCGGATGCATCACCATCGCATCACTCGCGGCGAGCTTCAGGCGGCGTTCCGTCAAGCCGTAAGCATGAAAATATTCCTGCGCGCTGGGTAACAGTGCGCTTTGCATGCGTTCCTGCTGCAAGCGCAATGCGATCACGACATCCGCGCCGGCGATGCCCGCTTCCATGCGATGGAACACGCGCGCACCGAGCGCTTCGATACCGCGCGGTATCAGCGTTTTCGGCCCCACCACGCGAATTTCCGCGACCCCCAGCGCTTTCAGCGCCTGGATTTCCGAGCGCGCGACCCGCGAGTGGGCGATGTCGCCGACGATGGCGACGACGAGATCCTGAAACTGTCGTTTCACGCGCCGGATCGTGAACATGTCGAGCATCGCCTGCGTGGGGTGGGCGTGGGCACCATCACCGGCGTTGATCACACTGATATGCGGGGCCACCTGGTTCGCGATGTACTCCGCGGCGCCGCTGTTCTGATGGCGCACAATAAACATATCGCAGTGCATCGCTTCGAGTGTTTTCAGCGTGTCCGACAGCGATTCGCCTTTGCGCGTGGCGCTGGCCTCGATGTTCAGGTTCATGATGTCGGCGGAAAGTCGTTTGGCCGCGAGCTCGAACGTCGATCGTGTCCGTGTGCTCGGCTCGAAGAACAGGTTGACCACGGTGCGGCCGCGTAACAACGGGACCTTTTTCACCGCCCGCTCGCCGACCGGTGCGAAACGCTCGGCGTTGTCGAGGACTTCGACCAGCAACGATCGCGGCAGATCCTCGATCGACAGGAAATGTTTGAGCCGTCCGTGCTCGTCGAGCTGGGTATTCAAGCGGGGAAGCCGTCGCCGGGAAATAACGTAGGAAGCCGCGCGCACTCGCGGTGGCGCGGAGACTTGCGTCGACTTATCCGTTCTTCGCGTGCCAAAGTTCGAGGCGTAACTGATCGGGGCCGAGGAGTTTAACATGTTCACTCGGCGCCAGGCTAAGCCGCGTGCCGGCGATATCGGCGCGAATCGGCAGTTCACGTCCGTCGCGTTCGACGAGGACGACGAGGGTCACCGACGCCGGACGGCCGTAGTCGAAAATTTCGTTCATTGCCGCCCGGATCGTGCGCCCGGTATAGAGAATGTCGTCAACGAGGATCAGGTGTCGATCGTCAACGTCGAACGGCAAATTCGACGGTTCCACCGTTGGGTGCAGCCCGATGCGGCTGAAGTCGTCGCGGTAAAACGCAATGTTCAGTTCACCGAGGGGATGTTCGAGATCGAACCGCCGGTGCAGGCGCTCCGCTACCCACACCCCGCCCGTGCGCACGCCGATGATCGCAGCATCCGCGCTCATGGCCGGGTGCGCGGCGAGTTCGTCGCCGATGCCGCTGATTAATTCCTCGACGTCGATATTCATGCGCTGCGTGCCAATTGTTCAAACCAGGTATCAAGAATCATCGTCGCGGCGCCCGCATCAAGTCCGGCGTGGTCGAGTCCGGCCTCACTGGCGGCCCACGACGACAAGTGTTCGGGGACGAGATCGACTGTCAGCGCAGTGCGGCCGCGGAGTTGGTTCACGAATCGCTCAATGGGATCTTTCAGGCTCGACGCCGTGCCATCGGCCGTTTCCGGCATACCGACGACGAGACGATCCGGCCGCCACTCATCGAGCAGGCGCTGCACGGCCTCCCACTGCGGCTGCCCGTCACGCACTGCCAATACTGTCAGCGGCGTCGCCGTGCGCGATACCGTCTGGCCAACCGCAACACCGATCCGGCGCAAGCCATAATCAAATGCCACGATGGTAAGGGCGGCGGGTGCGCTCACGCGTGCCCGACATCGCTGGACAGCGATGCGAGGTTGACGCCCATCATCGCGGCAGCCGTTTCCCAGCGCTGTGCTGCCGCGGTATGAAAAATAATCTCGGCGCTTGCCGGGCCATTGAGCCAGGCATTCTGACTCATCTCCTGCTCCAGCTGACCTGCCCCCCAGCCGGCATAACCCAGCGCCACGAGCGTCTCGCGCGGACCTTCGCCGGTGCTCATCGCCTCGAGGATGTCGCGCGATGTCGATACCGCGAGTTCGTCGCTTATGTGGATTGTTGAATCCCACTGCGTGGCGGGGCAGTGAATAATGAACCCCCGATCCTGGTGCACGGGGCCGCCTTGGTAGATCGGTTGTGCGCTGGAGTGATCGTCGGTGTAGGTGATATCCATTTGCGCGAACACTTCCCCCAGCTGCAGTTCCAGTGGCCGGTTGATGACGATGCCCATGGCGCCGTCGTCATTGTGCGCGCAGACATAGGTGACGGAGCGCGAAAAATTCGGATCGACCATCGTGGGCATGGCGATGAGGAATTGATTTGTCAGATCGAAAGTAGGCATGTCTGTGTGAATCGGCACTTGCCGCTTCCATTATACGTGCTCGAAATTACACCTCACCGACCGCGATGGATCAGGCACTCTTGCGCTCAATTCGAGGCGAACGGACCGGTGCGGGGTGGAGAATGTGGTGCTGGCCCCACAGTCGCAGTGTCTCAGATTTGCGCCCACGGTTTTAGTATTAGTGTCCCACCGGGAACTTACAAGCGATTGGCGACGGCCGCGCGCGGTCTTCAGCGACTGGAGAAACTCGAATTATTCAGAAACTTCCACGTCCGGGTCACGTGCAGAATGTCGATGTCGCGGACAAAATCGTCGGGAAAGGGCGCAAACGGGGCCGCGAGTTCCACAATCCTGACCGCGGCATCATCGAGCACGGAATGGCCGGAACTGCGGCGTACCGTAATTTCCCGCACGCTGCCGTCCGGGTTGATCGCGACATCGAGTAGCAACGATCCGGACAGGTTACGTTTGCGCGCTTCATCCGGGTAATTGATATTGCCCACCCGTTCCACTTTCGCGCGCCAGGCTTCCATATATGCGGCGAACCGAAATTCTTTCGTGTTAGCCGAAATAAACTTGCGTCGCGGCCGGTGCGCGCGCATCTGCAGTTTCTGCTGTAACTCCGCGTTCAGGCTCGCCATCGCGAACGAACGCGTAATCAATTGTGCGGCGGTCGGCAGCGGCGGGGTCACTACTTTCGGTTGCGGTTGCTCTTTCACCGGGCTCGCCTCGGCAACCGGCACGGGCGGCTCCGGTTTCGCTTCCGGTTCGGGCTTCGGCAGGTCGGCTTCGGGCACGACTTCGACCAGGCGTTCCTCAACTTTCGCCGCCACTTCCGCTTCCGCGCGTTGCGCCGCGGCGGCGGCAGCTGCCGTCGCCGCCGGATCCGGTTGTTGTTCGCGGATCTGTGGCACCACCGGCGGTGCGCTGGCTGCTGCCACTTCCGGCTTCGGTGCCGGCACCGGGGCTTTTATCGGTGCGCTCGGCCGCTCGATCGCGCTGCTGTCGCCTCCGCCGGCATTGCTCACCTGCGCCAGCACGTCGGCGTCTTGCGGCGGTTCTTCGGAGCGCTGGGTGACGAGCACGACTTCGAGCGATTCGAAGCGCGCCTCGGGTACCGGCTCCGGGGTGAAACTCACGCCCATGACGATCAGCGTATGGATGATGATCGCGAGGCAGATCGTCAGCCCGAGCCGGTCGCCCGGGGTCACGTCGGCGCGCAGGGCAAGTTCGCTCATGCGCGCGCCGCGAACGGATTGTACCGGCGCCCGCCGCGCAACGGTTTTGCGTCCCGCAGATCAGGGAAAATCGGCTTTTCGTTTGCGTTGACCATCCCCGCCATTATATCGGGAATTACCGCCAGCCACTGCGCACACGGGCAGCTACAGGCGATCGGCAAGGCACTCCATCAGCTGATCGGCGATCGGGATTTCGAACTGGGCTTCGAGTTCGCGCATGCACGTGGGGCTCGTCACGTTGATCTCCGTGAGGTAGTCCCCGATCACATCGAGGCCAACGAAGATCAATCCGCGTCGTTTCAGTTCCGGGCCTACGCGCGCGCAGATTTCGCGGTCCCGGTCGCTCAGCGGCTGCCCGCGTCCGGTACCACCGGCCGCAAGGTTGCCGCGCAGTTCACCGGCCGACGGTATGCGTGCAAGCGCATATGGAACCGGTTCGCCGTCGATCATGAGGATCCGCTTGTCGCCATCCACAATCTCCGGAATGTACTTCTGCACCATGCAATAACGTGCGCCGTGGGTCGTCAGCGTTTCGTAAATCACGCTCGCATTCACGTCGCCGCGCACGACGCGAAAGATCGACGCGCCGCCCATGCCGTCGAGCGGCTTGACGATGATATCGCCGAACTCGTCAAGAAATTTTCGGATTTCGGTGGCGTCGCGGGTAACGAGCGTGCTCGGACAAACATCGGCAAACCAGGCCGTGAACAACTTCTCGTTCGCATCACGCAAGGCACGCGGATCATTCACGACGAGACAACCCGCGGCCTGCGCGAGTTCGAGGATATAGGTGGCGAAGATGTATTCCGTATCGAACGGCGGATCCTTGCGCATGAGAATGACGTCGAGTTCGTTTAACCCGCGGCGTTCCCGTTCACCGGTAAACGTGTACCAGTCGTCGAGGGAATCCCGTACCGTCAGCGGCCGCGTCGTCGCGTAGGGCTTGCCGTCGCGCAACACGATATCGCCCATTTCCATGTAGTGGATCTGCCAGCCGCGCCGCGCCGCGCCGAGCAGCATGGCGAGCGTTGTGTCTTTCTTCGGGTTGATGGAAGCGATCGGATCCATCACCACCCCAACGTTCACGCCCATAGCTCACGTTCTCTTATTGCCCCGCAACGGGCGACACCTTAGCATACGGTTGAGCTTCCGATAGATGGCCCCCGGGCGACTGATTGCCGTGACTAACGTCCTGCGAATAGCAACACGCAAAAGCCGCCTCGCCGTCTGGCAGGCCGAACACGTACGTAGCCTGCTCGTGCGCGCACACCCGGGTCTCGCGGTCGAACTCGTGCCTTTCACGACCACCGGCGATCGCATCCTCGACCGGCCGCTGGCGCTGATCGGCGGCAAGGGACTGTTCATCAAGGAACTCGAACAGGCGCTTTACGATGGCCGCGCCGATATTGCCGTACATTCAATGAAAGACGTGCCGGTCGAGTTACCGGCAGATCTGCACATTCCCGTGATCCTCGAGCGCGAGGACCCACGCGATGCAATCGTGACCCGTGGCGGGGTGGCGTTCGATGCGCTCAAATCCGGCGCGACGGTCGGTACCTCGAGTCTGCGTCGCAAGAGCCAGTTGCTGGCGCAACGTGCGGACTTCACGATTCGCGATCTGCGCGGCAATGTACCCACCCGCCTCGAAAAATTGCACAACGGTGAGTTCGACGCCATCGTGCTTGCCAGCGCCGGGCTGAAGCGTCTCGGCTTTGACGACCGGATTGAGTCGCTGTTCGATGTGGCGCAAATGATCCCTGCCGTCGGCCAGGGTGCGATCGGCATTGAATGCCGCAGCGACGATCAGCATATCGCCGAGCTGATTTCGCCCCTGCATCATGATGGCACGGCGCTGTGTGTGTCCGCGGAGCGCGCCATGAGCACGTTTCTCGCCGGCGGCTGCGACGTGCCACTCGCCGCGCATGCAACTCTGGACGGCACGGATTTGCACCTGCGCGGCCTGGTCGCGAGTCCGGACGGACGTCGTATTGCGCGCGACGAACGCAGCGGCGCGGCCGCGGACGGGGTCGCGCTCGGCCGTGAACTTGGTGCCGCTCTCGTGGCCGCCGGCGCGGATGAAATTCTTGCCGAACTGGTGCGCAGCCGCGCGTAAACGCTCGAGGTTGATAACATGCAACGCCTCGCCGGATATTCTGTTCTCGTCACCCGCCCGGAGCGCCAGGCTCACGGCCTCTGCGTAGCGCTGGAAGCGGAAGGCGCGCGCGCGATCCGCGCTCCCATGATCGAAATCCAGCCGCTCGCCGAACTAGCCCGCTGCGCGCGGATCATCGATGGCATCGCGACGTACGCTAAAGCGATCTTCATCAGCCGCAATGCCGTCGAATTCGGACTCGAGGGGCTTGCCGCGCGCGAACGGTCGCTCGCCGGGGTTGAAATCTACGCCGTTGGCGTAGGCACGGCGGCCGAGTTGCACGAGCGCGGCATCGAGAAAGTGACCACCCCGCGTGACGCATTCAGCACCGAAGGTCTGCTCAAACTCGGCAGCCTGCAGAGCGCCGCCGTCGACGGCAAGCGCATCGTAATATTCCGGGGCGCCGGCGGCCTCGAGACGCTGGCGGAAACGCTCACTGCGCGCGGCGCCGCCGTCGACTACTGCGAGGTTTACAAGCGTGCGGTGCCGGATCTGAAGGTTATGGACGTGTTGGCGCAGGCCGACGTCGAGGTGCCGGACATCGCGGTCATCACGAGTCTCGAAGGGGCGACGAACCTCGCCGACAAGATCGATGACGAAGGCCTGGAGTTGTTATTCGACATGCCGCTGCTCGTGGTGGGGGCGCGCATGGGTCGCGAGGTAGAGAAGCTCGGTTTTACGAACCCGCCGGTAATCGTCGATAATCCCGGTGATAATGATGTCATCGAGACCCTCACGCGCTGGGTAATGGACGAAATATGAGTAGCGACGAGCGAGAACAAACCGACGAACCGTCTGCCGAAGCAGAGCCCGGCGAGCCGGTCGACGTGGACGCAGACGACGACCGGTCCGCTGATCCGTCGCCGGATGAGGCCAGCCCTGAACCACCCCCACGCAGCGGCAAGGGGGCTATCGTTGTGTCCGTGATCCTGTTCGCGCTGCTGCTCGCCGGTGCCTGGTACTGGCATCAGTACCGTTATGCGCCGACCCTGGCAACGCTCACCGAGGACGTTGCCGGTGCCGGGGCCAGCCAGACGAGCCTAGCCGCCGAGCTCGATGCAACGCGCACCGGCATCGACAGCGTCGGCGCCGAGGCCGCCGGCGCGCTCGCGGAAGTGGAGGCGCTCGGTGCGAAAGTCGACAGTGCCGTGCAGGGCCAGGCCGATTTGCGTCGCTCCGTCAGCGCCCTGTATGAAAAAGAAACCCAGACTTCCGTCGACTGGGTGCTGGCCGAAGCGGAATACCTTGTGCTGGCCGCCACCCAAAGGCTTGCGCTCGAACGTGACATCGATACCGCGATCGCCGCGCTCGGCGCCGCCGATCAGCGGTTGCGATCCGCCGAACACCCCGATCTGATCCCGATCCGGGACCAGTTGATCAAGGACATCACCGCGCTCGAAGGGGTCAACCGGGCCGACGTCGAGGGGCTCGCCCTGTATCTCGCGAAGACGATCGACCAGGTCGACGACCTGCCGACAAAGCCCATCGCCGAGGAAGTCGCCCCGTTCGCCACCGTGCGCGACGGTGAATACGCGGCCGCCGATTGGCGCCGTCTCGGTTATGCCATCTGGTCTGATCTCGTCGATCTCGTCGAAGTAAAAGACGCGGATTTGCCGGACAGCGTGCTGTTCGATCCGGAGCTGCGTTATTTCCTGCGGCAAAACCTGAAGCTCGAACTCGCCTCGGCCCGGCTCGCCGTATTGCGCCGCGATCGTGCAAACCTGGAAGCGTCAGTCGGACTGATCAAACGTCTGTTCGCCGCTTATTACGATGAAAACGACGCCGGGGTAAAAAGCATCACGGCACGCCTCGATGAAGCGATGACCCTGGAACTGAAGCCGCAACTGCCGAACATCAGCGGCAGTCTCGACGTGATCCGCCGGCAACGGGCCGATCGCGCGGGGGCGGAGACCGCGCAGTGAAGTACCTGCTGCTGACGGTTATATCGCTCGCTATCGCGGTCCTGCTGGGCCAGTTGATCGCCGATGATCCCGGGTTTGTCGTGATCGGTTACGGCGGCAAGGTGTTCCGTACGAGCTTCGTCTTTTTCGTCGTGTTGTTAATCGTCGGCTTGCTGGCGCTGACGCTTGTCTGGCGCGCACTCGTGCAGATTTTTACCTTGCGCACGCGTTGGCTCAGCTGGACCGGCGAATATCGGCGCAAGCGCTCGCAACGGGCGCTGAGTAACGGTTTGCTCGCGCTGGCCGAGGGCGATTTCGGACGCGCGGAGCAGTTGCTGAGCCGCGGTGCGGAAGCGGAATCGGGACCGGCGCTGCATTACCTTGGCGCGGCCGAGGCGGCGCAGGCGCAGAACGCGGCCGAGCGGCGCGACAATTATCTCAGCCTCGCGCGCGAGGCGATGCCGAGCGCCGAGGTCGCGATCGGGATCAAAAGCGCGGAAATGCAGCTTGAAACCGGCCAGTACGAGCAGGCGCGGGCAACGCTCGACTATCTCGCCGACCGTCACCCCGATAACCGCCAGGTGCTCACCCTGCAGCACCGGACGTATACCGAGATCGGCGACACGCCGGCGCTCGTCGCGCTGTTGCCGGCGCTGCGACGCCATCGCGTGTTCCCGCCGGAACAACTGCAGGCGCTCGAACTCGAAGCCGCCGCCGCGGCCCTGTCGCGGCCGAGTTCGTCCATCGACGACGTTAACCGGATCTGGACCGGACTGCCGAAGAGCGTGCGTGAATCGCCGCGAGCGATCGCGCTCTACGCGCAACAGCTCACGGTTCTCGGGTTTCATGAAGAAGCAGAAAAACTGCTGCGCAAGAGCCTGATGCGTCATTGGGACGACGGGCTCGTACGCTGTTATAGCGAGGTGCGGATCAACAACGCGGATCTGCAGCTGGAACGCGCCGAAGCTTGGCTCGCAACCCGGGAAGACGATCCGGAACTGCTCATGTGCCTGGCCAAGCTCGCGATCGTGGCCGACGACTGGGACAAGGCGCGCGCCAGCCTCGTGCGCTTGCTCGACGTCGCGCCGTCACCGCTGGCCTATCAGAAACTGGCTGAAGTGCACGAACATGCCGACGACTACGAAGCCGCCGGACGCTGCCATCGCGAGGGTCTGCGGCTGGCGACGAATTCCGTCACAGGCCTGCCTGCCGTCATTGCGGCGCCGCTGACGATCTAGGCCGCGCCGGCCTGCCCGGTTACGGCAGGCTGCGCGGGCTCTGCAGCCAGCGTATCAACGGACTCCAGTACTCGCGGTCGCCGGCCGTTGCGATCGGGGCAAACTCGAAAATCGACAAACCACGCTCCGCTGCGCGCAGATAGTTTGTGCTCGAGCGCAGCATCGTGAGGAAGGGGAACTTGCGCCCCGACGGTAATCGCAGTTCGAACAGGTAATCTTCGAGTTCGTTCGCGATCACGGAGCCCTCGCGCACCCGGTTCGCGACCGTGGCCATCTTGATGTCGTGGTCGATCACGTTGCGCAAATCGCGCAATTCGCCGAGAAACCGTTGTGCTGCACGAATATCGATGGGTGACGGCACAACCGGCAGCACGATCGTCTGTGTCCGCTTGACGATCTGCTGGAGCTGATCGTCGTGGGTGCGCGACGGCGCATCCATAATCACCACATCCGAGCTGCGCGGTACCCGGATCGGTTTCGAGGCGCCGTCGACGGCGCGGATTTTCGGTCGTTCGGGGTCGCGGGCGCTGAGCCAGTCGAGGCTGCTGCCCTGCGGATCGAGATCCACGAGCGCGACTTTCGCGCCTTCGCTAGCGTAATAGCCGGCGAGGTTCGTCGCCACCGTTGTCTTGCCGCTGCCGCCTTTGGCATTCAGTACCAGGATCGTGCGCATGGACCTAAACCCTAATGAAGCGATGTCAGCGCATTATAGCCACAAGCCGGCGGAATTTTCTCGAATTACAACGCTTTACCCGTCACTCGGGGTCAGGGCGCGGGCGCGTCGCTCCATCAGCTTTTCGATCACCGGGTTGAGCAGCAACTCCATCGCAAAGACATACTTTCCGGCCGGCACGACGATCGTATCCGGACGTGACATGAACGCGCCGTTCAACATTTCCAGCAGGTAGCGAAAATCCGGCGCAATCTTGCGGCGATTCTGGATGTGGATGACGACGAGGCTCTCGTCGTTCGTCGGAATCTCCGTCGCCGTGAACGGGTTCGACGTGTCGATCGTCGGGATGCGCTGGAAATTGATATCCGTGCGCGAGAACTGCGGACAGATGTAGTGCACGTAATCCGGCATGCGGCGCAGAATCATGTCCGTCGCAGCCTCGGCGGAATAGCCGCGTACGGAGCGATCGCGATGGATTTTCTGCATCCACTCGAGGTTGATGATGGGAACCACGCCGATGAGCAAATCAACGTACTGGGTGAGGTCGATGTCATCGGTCATCAGGGCCCCGTGCAGGCCTTCATAGAACAGCAGATCCGCGTCCTGCGGCAAAGCCTGCCAGGCGGTGAACGTACCGGGCCGGCCGCCATGGAGTTCGCCTTCTTCTTCGGTATGGATGTAATAACGTCGTTGCCCGGCGCCGCTGTCGCCGAATGTCGCGAACAGCGTCTCGAGTTCCGCGAACAGGTTTCCGTCCGGACCAAAGTGCGTCAGCATGCGCCCCTGTTCCGCCGCTTTTTCAACTTCCTGTTCCATCGTCTCGCGGTCGTAACGATGGAAGCTGTCGCCTTCAATCACCGCCGGATTGATGCCTTCGCGGTGGAATATGCGTTCGAAAGCAAGCTTGACGCTCGAGGTGCCGGCGCCGGACGATCCGGTGACGGCGACGATGGGATGGCGTGTCGACATATAAACCCCTGGTAGAGACCTCGCCTAGTTTACGGTATCGGGGCTGTTGCCGGCGCCCGCTGACGCACAATTCGCATCGCGGCCGCGTGCGCGCGGCTTTGAAGCGCCGCGACGCATACTTATACTCTGCTATTTACTCACGGTAGCCCACCAGCCGGTGAATCCGAACCTGTCCGCCGCGGACGTTCCAAACAGCCCTGTCTATGCCCGCCTGCTCGGCTTTGTGCGCCCGTACTGGCGCATATTTGCGCTCGCGATCGGTGGCATGCTCGCGCTGGCGGCGACGGAGTGGATGTTGCCCGCGCTGCTGAAACGCCTGATCGACGAGGAATTCACCCACGCCGCCGCCCATATCTCCCTGACCCTGCCGCTGCTGCTGATCGGCTTGTTCACGCTGCGCGGTGCGCTGAGTTATATCGGCACCGTCGCGCTCGCCTGGATATCCCATCGCACGGTGATGGACTTGCGCGCCGGCATGTTCGCGAATCTGATCGCATTGCCGGTCAGGTTTTTCGACCACCGCAATCCGGGCGAGCTGATATCGAAATTCACTTTCGATGTCACCCAGGTGTCGCAGGCAACAACCCGGGTGCTGACCGTGCTGGTGAAGGACAGCGCGGTGATCATCGCGCTGCTCGTTTACTTGTTCTACCTCAACTGGCGACTCGCGACGTTCCTGCTCGTGCTCGCCCCGCCGGTTGCCTACGTTGTCTACCGCGTCTCACGCCGCATGCGCGAAAAGAGTCGGCAATTGCAGGCTTCGGTTGGAGAGCTGAACCAGATTGCGGAGGAAAGTATCCGCGGCCAACGCGAAATAAAAATCTTTGCCGGTGCGGAGTACGAGTCGGGACGGTTCCATCGCGCGATCAATGACGCGCGACGCTTCCAGATGAAAGTGGTACAAACTTCCGCGGCCACGGTACCGATAATCCAGATGCTGATCGCCTGCGGGATTGCGGCGATGATCGTACTCGCCTTGCGGGAAGCCGCCAGCGGGGCGATGTCGCGCGGTGACTTCGTTGCGTTCGTTACCGCCACGGCCCTGCTGTTGCCACCGACGAAGCGGCTCACCGGGGTCAACGAATTTCTGCAACGCGGTCTTGCCGCCGCCGAAAGCGTTTTCGCCCTGATTGATGAGCCGCGTGAGGAAACCGCCGGCGCGATTGCGCTCGACAACGTTCGTGGCGATATCGTGTTTCGCGATCTGAGCGTGCGTTATGGCGACAAAACCGCGCTCGAGAACATCAATCTGACGATCGCGGCCGGCGAATCCGTGGCGCTCGTCGGTCCGTCCGGCGGCGGCAAGTCGACCCTGCTCGATCTCGTGGCGCGTTTCAACGATGCGGCCAACGGCGAGTTGCTGATCGACGGCCACCCGATCCATTCGATCGCGCTCGACAGCCTGCGCGACGCGATCGCCTATGTCGGCCAGAACGTCGTGTTATTCGACGATACGCTCTACAACAACATCGCTTACGGCGGTTTGCGTGATGCCAGCCCGGAACAGGTTCGGGCGGCGGCGAGCGCTGCTCATGTAACGGAATTCGCCGACGCGCTGCCGGCAGGCCTCGATACGCCGATCGGTGATAACGGCGTGCGCCTGTCGGGTGGCCAACGGCAGCGCATCGCGATTGCCCGCGCACTGCTCAAGGACGCGCCAATCCTGATCCTCGACGAAGCGACTTCCGCGCTCGATACGGAATCCGAGCGTGAAATCCAGGCAGCGCTCGGCGCGATTCGACAGGGTCGTACGAGTTTGATCATCGCGCATCGGCTGTCGACGATCGAATCGGTTGATCGCATCGTTGTGATCGAACAGGGCCGGATCGTCGAAAGTGGAACCCACGCGGAGCTGCTCGCCGGCGGAGGCGCGTATGCGCGCCTCGCCGCGGTGCAATCCCCGGCCGCGTAAACGCGGGTGCGTTTCGCGGGCTATTCGACCGTGATTGTGATCGGGGCGGAGGTGATCGGCGGGTTGTGCGGTATGTGCGCGAAGTTGCCGAGCACGAGTTGCAGCGTGTGTTGCCCCGGCGCCAGCTCGATCGTCGTTTCCGTTTGCCCGCCACCGAAATGACGGTGTTCGGCATCGTTCGGGATCGGTGCGCTCATATCCTTGAGTTGGGTATCGATCAACAGATGATGATGACCGGTGTTGTCCTGAGCCACACCGGCGGGTGCGACCCCGTAACCGCGCAGGCCAAACACGACCGTCACCGGATTCGTGACGACGGCGCCGTCGGCCGGCGACACGAAATACACCGTCGCGGGTTCCTCGGCGGCCGTGCCGAACGACGTGAGGGCAAGAACGAACAGGGTGGTGAGTAATTTCAACATGGTCGATAGTCCAGTCATTTTAGGGGTCAGAATACGTTACGCCTTGTGCCGCATCTCATCGCCGCACCGAGAATGCACGCACAAGCTCGTTGAGCCGCGCACGCGACAGTTGTTCGCCGGCGTAACGGATCGCGGCGTAGGTATCCGTTATCAGTAACACATCGGCCGCGAGATCACTGCGTTCGCGGCATACGCGGCGCGCGAAATCATACGGTCCCTCATGTGGCAGTCGTGCGAATCCCGCGCGCGCCAGTTTACGGCAGAACAGGCCGTAGGCGAGCACGGCCGGGTCGCCGTGCATCCTGTTTCGACGCAACACGAACAACGCCAACACGGCCATGAGCGCTGTAACGGTCACGGTCAGCACAATGATCAAGGTACCGTAATCCCAGTCCTCCAGCCCGGCGTCGTCAAGCAGCTGGCGCTGACGTTTCGGCGTATAGCCTAGGACCCATTGGCTCCAGCCATAGTTCAACGCATCCCAGGTGTTCGCGATCTGCCGCCAGGCGTTACCGGCGGCGGAATCGGCATCGAGCAGCGGCAACAATCGCTGCGACGGCAGCGCGTCGTTGATGCCGAGTGAGACGCGCTCAGGCGCAACCGCGGCGGTGGGATCGATGCGCACCCAGCCGCGTTCGGCGAAGAATACTTCCGCCCATGCATGCGCATCGCGTTGCCGCACGATCATATAGTCGGACACGGAATTGAATTCTCCGCCCTGATATCCCGTGACCACCCGGGCCGGGACGCCGGCCGCACGCATCAGCGTGACGAACGCGGCGGCGTAGTGTTCGCAGAACCCCTCGCGCGTATCAAACAGAAACCCGTCGATGCTGTCGCCGCGCAGGCGTTGCGGGGTTAGCGTGTAGGCGAACGCCTCCTCATTGAAATAACGCAGGGCCGCGGTGATCAAGCCGTCGTCGGCCGGCGCGCGTGCGCGCAAGTTAGCGGCGAGATTCCGGGTGCGGGGATGTGCGCCCGGCGGCAGCGCGAGCGCCGCCGCACGTTCCTCCGCGGTGATATCCGGCAGCCGGAAATCGACGCGTGATTCCAGCGTGTAGCGCAGGCGTCGCTTGATTGGGCGCGGCGCGAGCAGACGGTAGTCGCTTGTCTGGCGCACCTCGTCGTCGAGGCGCGTTACGGCTTCAATGCCAAACAGCCAGCGGCGCTTGTGCGGTTCCAGCGTTACGGTGTAGCGGTAGGTGCGCCCCCCGGCGGCAACCGGACGCGCCATGCCGTCACCGATATCGCCTGCGCGCCAGCTGCGGCCATCCGTATGCCACATTACCGGGCCGCGCCAGTACAGATCACGCGCTGGCGGCGGGTCACCATCGAATGCCACCCGAAACGCGATCTCGTCCGATACCCCGAGTTCCGTAATGTGGCCGATGGTCATTTCCTCGCTCAGGCCCGTCACCGCCGCGCTCGAATCCTGCGGCAGTCCCCACAACGGACCAGGGATGCGCGGGAACAGGAAGAATCCGACGATCATCAACGGGATCGCCTGCGCGACGTAGCGGGTGGCCAGCAACAGGCAGGCGCGAATGCCGAGCGCGGGGTCACTGGCATTGAAGCGCACGAGTCCGGCGGTGACGGTCACAACGACGACAAGCATGGACAGCGCGGTTGTGACGGTCTGTGAATAAAAGAAATTCGTGACGACGAGAAAGTAGGCCAGAAACATGACGACGTAGTAGTCACGTTCGTTGTGCAGTTCGAGCATTTTCAGTCCGAGCAGCGCGGTCAGTAATGCGATCCCGGCATCGCGCCCGAGCTGGCCCTGATAGGTAATGTAAATTGCAATGAACGCGGCGACCGCGAGCAATTGTTTCAACACCCACAGCGCCCGGTGGCGGCGATCCGGCAGTGGCAGCAATTCGTACTCACCGGCAACCCGCCAGGCGGCGAGTGCGCCAAAACAAACGAGCATCCACGCGGAGAAGCGTCCGGCGTGCGGGATCAAGGCGAGACTGAGGCATAGCAGGGCCCACAGGACGTGGGTGCGATCGACGCCGCGCGAACCGCTCATGACTTGAACAGCGCCAGTGTTTTCAGGCACGCGTGATGGTGCGCAGTTCCCGTCGCGGGCGGAATCTGCGTGCCGGGCAAATCCACACCGTAGTGCAGCCCGAGTCGTTCGGCTTCGAGTATCCAGGCCGTGAGCTGACTCAGCCGAGCTTCCGGATCGGCGAGGGCGGCGGTGTGTCGCCACGACAGCATGATCCGCTCCGCCGCGCCGCTCGTGAAGCGTTTCACGAGCAGCGTATCGGCGCGAGCAAGATTCTTCCACGCGATCGCGCGGATTGGATCGCCGGCGTGATACGGTCGGAAACCGGCGAAATCGTCATCGCCCTGATATCTGCCGCCGAGCGCCGACGATGCCGCGAGTCCGTCGACCGGCAGCGGCAGTGCACCTTCCGGGCGGGGATAGACAAGCGCCATGGCCGGGTCGGCGAAATAGGCCCAGGTGCGCAGGATGCCGAGCGGAAACGTACTCGAGAGACGGATCCGCCGCAGCGCCAGCCAACCGCGCCTGGAACTCGCCACGCGCACCGTCACCCGCGCGAGCCGGTCCGCCGCGATGTCCGCACGCACGGATTGTGGTGGGCGCCGCCGTCGCCACCAGCGGCCTTCGCGCGGTGGCCACGGTGAGAACTCGACGCTGTGGCGCTGCGCTTGCGCGCGGTTGTCGAACGCAAGCACGAACGCGACCGGTTCGCCGGCAAACACGGGTTTCGCGTCCGCACCGAGATATGCAATACCGGCCAGATTGCGATACGTGTGCAGCATCGCCACGAGAGACAGTCCGAACAGCAGGAACGTGAGCAGGTAGCCGAGCGCGTTGTCGTAGTTGATCGAACCGAGCAGGATCACGAACACCATGGCGCCGAGCATGACGCCGTGACGGGTGAGAAAAATATAAACCCGCCGCCGGTCGAGTGACTGACGCACCGGCAGCACGATGCCCTGAACTTCCGCGCTCATCGCTTATCCGCGTATGGTGGCATCGCGGCATTCGTGATCACGGGATCGGCACGTTCGTGATCAGTAATTGCGCCAGATCCGTTGCATCCCCGGCCGCATTACCCGCGCCAAGGCGATGCCGGACTACCGACGGCAGGACTTCCTGTACGTCCTCCGGCACCACATGACCGCGACCATCCACGAGCGCCCAGGCGCGCGCAACCTGTACGAGCGCGAGCCCCGCACGCGGCGACAGACCGCTCGCGAACAGCGGCGCCTCGCGACTGAATGCCAGCAGATCCTGAATGTATTCGAGCAGCGGTTCGGCGACATGGATGGTGTCCACCTGGCGCTGCAGGCGGCGCAGATCGTCGAGATGCAATTGCGGTTCGAGCCGACTCAGCATCGCGCGGCGGTTCTCGCCGTTGAGCAGTTCGAGCTCCGCGTCGCGCGAGGGGTAACCGATCGAAATCCGCATGAGAAACCGATCGAGTTGCGATTCCGGCAAGGGGAACGTACCGATCTGTTCCGACGGGTTTTGCGTCGCGATGACGAAGAACGGATCCGGTAACGGATAGGTATCGCCGTCGATCGTGACCTGGCGTTCTTCCATCGCTTCCAGCAGCGCACTTTGCGCACGCGGGGTGGCGCGATTCACTTCGTCGGCGAGCAGCAACTGTGTGAAGATCGGGCCTTTATGAAACCGGAAACCGCCGTTGTCGCGATCAAACACCGACACGCCGACGACATCAGCGGGCAGCAAATCGCTCGTGAACTGGATCCGTTGATAATTGAGCCCGAGCAGTTTTGCCAGCAGGTGCGCGAGCGTCGTCTTCCCGACTCCCGGTAAGTCTTCAATTAGCAGGTGCCCGCGCGCAAGCAGACAGGCAAGCGCGAGACGCAGTTCGCGACTCTTGCCGAGGATGATGTCCTGACCGCTCTCGAGCACGCGCGCGATGAGCTTGCTGGCGTCGGCCGGCGTGCGCGGATCGAGCTCCGCGACGATGGATTCGTTTAAAGTTTTGTTCACTGTGACCGATCTTTAAGGTTTACTGACAGCTTGTAGCACCGCACCGGGTCACGCGAGCTTGCCGGCGAAACGGGCTCCGGAAGCACCGGTACCCATGACGATGAATCTCGACGCCGGAGATCCGATTCAGAGCTTAAACAAGCCAGGTGCTGAATTCCATGTTGTAGTCGTTATAACGGCAGACCGGTTCGCTTTGCTTAAAACTTTTTGCGAACGCCTCTGAGCCGGTGCGCAAAAACAATCAGCAGCGGCGATCGGAAACAGGCACCGTTATGCTCAAATAGAGCGGAAGGAGCAGGGACGGGGCGTATGGGTGACCCCTATCCTTAAGTCGCAAGGTCGCAAGACTCCACCCTAATCCGGAACCCGAGGTGCCACGTGGAAAAATACGATTTCGTTGTTATCGGCAGCGGTCCCGCTGGACAACGCGCCGCCATCCAGGCCGCGAAACTCGGACGCTCCGTCCTGCTCGTCGAGAAGCACTTTCTAATCGGCGGCGCTTGCGTACATACCGGCACGATCCCGAGCAAGACCCTGCGTGAAGCGGTGTTGTACCTGAGTGGATGGCGCCAGCGCGGTTTCTACGGGCGCAGTTACCGGGTGAAAGAACGCGTGACGATCGAAGATCTCGTGCAACGTCTCGATATTACGGTGCGGCACGAAATCGAAATGCAGCAGCACAAGATGCACCGGAACTACGTCACCACACGGGGTGGCAGCGCGACGTTCGAGGACCCGCATCACATCCGTATCGAACACCCGGCCGGCGAGACCGAGATCGTCGAGGCCGCAAGCGTTCTGATCGCAACGGGCTCGCGGCCCGCACGTCCGCCAAACATTTCGTTTGATGCCGTGAACGTGGTCGACAGCGATCACCTGCTGCAAATGGGATCGCTGCCGCGCAGGCTCGTCGTTGTCGGCGCTGGCGTGATCGGCATGGAGTACGCTTCGATGCTGAACGCGCTCGATATCGATGTCACGATCGTCGATGGCCGTACCGAGATCCTGGGGTTTCTGGATCGCGAGATTGTGGACGAGTTCGTGCATCACCTGCGCGATCGCGGCGTAAGTCTGCGCCTCGGCGAAACGGTAGATTCGGTTGAGCACATTGATCGTGGCCGGGTAGCGGTGCACCTTGCGAGCGGCAAACGGATCCGCGCCGATATGGTGCTGTTCGCTTCCGGACGTATCTCGAATACCGATGGACTGAAGATTGAAAACGCCGGTATCACCGTCGACGAGCGGGGACGGATCGCCGTTGATGAACACTACCGTACCGAGGTGGGCCATATTTATGCGGCGGGAGACGTGATTGGATTTCCGGCGCTTGCCTCCACCTCGATGGAGCAGGGGCGACACGCCGCGTGTCACGCGTTCGGCGGATCACTGCTCGACATTCGCGAAGACCTGTTTCCCTACGGCATCTACGCGGTGCCGGAAATGAGTGTTGTCGGCAAGACGGAAGAAGAATTGCAGCGCGCGGGCGTGCGCTACGAAAGCGGCATCGCGCGGTTTCGCGAAACCTCGCGCGGACACATCCTCGGCTTACGCGAAGGCTTGCTGAAGCTGCTGTTCAGCCTCGACACGGAAGAGCTGCTCGGCGTGCACATCGTCGGCGAGGGTGCGACGGAGCTGATCCACATCGGTCAGGCCGTGCTCGCCCACGCGGGCAAGCTCGATTACTTCGTGAATGCCGTGTTCAATTATCCAACGCTGGCCGAGGCCTATAAAATCGCCGCGCTCGACGCGTTCAACAAGATGTAAGGCGGCGTCCGCACAGCTAGGAACCGGCGACGGTCATCGATTCAATGAGGATGGAGCCGCACTGAATATTGCCGCGCCGATCGACGTCGGATCCCACCGCTACGATGCGTTTGAACAGATCCGCGAGATTGCCCGCGATCGTGATCTCTTCGACCGGAAACGCAATCTCGCCATTCTCTATCCAGAAGCCGCTGGCGCCGCGTGAATAATCGCCGGTGACCATATTTACGCCGAAGCCCATCACGCTCGTCACCACGAGGCCGCGGCCCATCTGTCGCACGAGCCCGGCGAAATCTTCCTTGCCCGACGACACCAACAGATTGTGTACACCGCCGGCGTTCCCGGTCGGCGCCAGAGCGAGCCGGCGCGCGGAGTAACTGCTGAGCACGTAGCCAGTGAGCACGCCGTCGTCAATGAGCTTGCGTTCCTGCGTGCGCGCGCCCTCGCCGTCGAACGGGGCACTGCCCATACCGCGAGGGAGATGGGGTTGTTCGGTGATCGTGAAGTACTCGGGGAAAATCTTTTTGCCGGCGCTGTCGAGCAGAAACGATGCCCGACGGTACAGATTGCCGCCCGACACCGCGCTGACGAGATGGCCGATGAAACCGCCTGCGATCGGCGCTTCGAACATGACCGGCACCTTCTCCGTCGCAACTTTACGTGCGCCGAGTTTCGCCACGGTGCGCTCCGCCGCCTGCGTGCCGACGGGTTCGGGCGCTTCGAGCGCGGCCGCGTCTCGCGCCGACGTATACCAGTAGCCCCGTTGCATATGACCCGCGTCCTTGCCGACGACGATGCAACTGAGGCCGTGTCGCGTGGCCGGGTAGGCGGCCGCGAAGCCATCCGTCGTGGCGTAGCCGCGCAGCCCGCGGTGCTGGTTGACGCTGACGTCGTCCACCTGATCCACGGCTGAATGGTAATCGCGCGCCGCGTTGTCGCAGCGAATCGCCAGCTCAATCGCGGCATCGGGTTCGATATCCCATGGGTGGTCGAGGTCGAGATCGGGGATCTCCGTGGCAAGACAGGCCGGATCGATCAAGCCGGCGTAGGGATCCTCCTCCGCATGGCGTGCGATCTGATCGGCCGCGGCCACCGTTTCCTCGATACTTTTGTGCGAAAAATCCGTCGTCGTGGCCGTACCCTTGCGTTTGCCGTGATAGGCCGTGAGTGTGAGTACCTTGTCCTGGTGATGCTCGATCGATTCGAGTTCGCCGTTGCGCACGCCGACCGACAGCCCGCCGCCCGCGCTGATTGCCGCCTCCGCCGCGCTCACCCCGCGCCCTTTTGCATGACTGATTACGCGGTCGAGCACCGCGAGCGTCTCATCGATTGTGGGGTTCGGATCTTTCATCCGCGAAATTGTAACGGAAAGCCGACGCGGCCGGTGCTGTGAACGCAGACGGTGCGCGGGTAAAATACATTCACCCCGTCGCAGGCCCGACCGCTCTTTTTTGCCCCATGACCGACAGCGCTATTCTCGATTCGCTAAACGACGCCCAACGTGCCGCTGTAACCGTCGCCGCACCGCAGGCGCTCGTGCTCGCCGGCGCCGGCAGCGGCAAGACCCGGGTGCTGGTCCATCGCATTGCCTGGTATCTCGATACCGGGCAGGCGCTGCCGAAAGGCATCCTTGCGGTGACGTTTACGAACAAGGCAGCGGCGGAGATGCGCGCTCGGATCGAAAGCCTGATGCGGCGACCGGTTGGCGGTATGTGGGTGGGCACATTCCACGGCATCGCGCACCGCCTGCTGCGCGCGCACTGGCGCGAGGCGAAGCTGCCCGAGCAGTTTCAGATCATCGACAGCGAGGACCAGCTGCGCGTGGTGAGGCGCACCCTGCGGGCGATGAATCTCGACGAGAACGAGTGGCCGGCGCGGGAAACCCAATGGTATATCAATGCGCGCAAGGACGATGGTCTGCGCCCGCAGCACATCGATGACGGCGGCGATCTCACTACGCGCACCCTGATCGACGCCTATCAGGCTTACGAAGAAGCGTGCGCACGCGCGGGCCTCGTCGACTTCGCCGAGTTGCTGTTGCGCGCCCACGAACTGTGGCGCGACACGCCGGGCTTGTTGCGGCACTACCGGGAGCGTTTCTGGCACGTGCTCGTCGACGAGTTTCAGGACACAAACACGCTGCAGTACGCGTGGCTGCGCCAGCTTGTCGGCGACGACGGCAATCTGTTCGTCGTGGGTGACGACGACCAGTCGATCTACAGCTGGCGCGGTGCAAAAGTTGAAAACATGCAGCGTTTCCAGCGCGATTATCCGAAACACGAAATTATCCGCCTGGAGCAGAACTACCGATCCACAGGCAATATTCTTTCCGCCGCGAACGCGCTGATCGCGAACAATCCCACCCGCCTCGGCAAGGAACTCTGGACCGACGGCAGTGACGGCGAACCAATCACCTTGTACGCTGCGTACAACGACATCGACGAAGCACGCTTTTGCGTCGAACGCATTTGCCAATGTCATGAGCGCGGCGATCGTTACGATGAATGTGCGCTGCTGTACCG
Source organism: Gammaproteobacteria bacterium (assembly GCA_965216305.1). Taxonomy (GTDB): domain Bacteria; phylum Pseudomonadota; class Gammaproteobacteria; genus UBA11873. The sequence continues at coordinate 5,493,849 of OZ244144.1, forward strand.
CGTGAGCGCGCAATCACGCGTGATCGAAGACGCCTTGCGTCAGGCCGACATTCCCTATCGCGTGCACGGCGGTTTCAAGTTCTATGAACGCGCCGAGATCAAGGATGCGCTCGCCTACCTCAGGCTTGCCACGTTTCGCGGGGACGACGCCGCGTTCGAGCGCATCGTCAACACGCCCACCCGTGGTGTGGGCCAACGCAGCATCGACGCGCTGCGCACAACCGCGCGTCTTGAGCAGGTTACATTATGGGAGGCGGCGCGGCGGATCATCGATACGCGCGAACTCGGTACGCGTGCGGTAAGCGCGCTCGAACGTTTTCTCGATCTGATCGATCGGCTGTCGGTTGCGATCGACGGGTATGAGCTCGGCCGCGTGATCGAGATCGTCGTGGAGCACAGCGGGCTGGTCGATCACTACAAGAAAGAAAAAGGCGATCGCGGTCTCGATCGGATCGAAAATCTCGAGGAGCTGGTCACCGCCGCACGTGATTTCAAGCCTGGCGACGACGCCGAAGACATGCCGCTCGTGGCAGCATTTCTGAGCCATGCCGCGCTCGAAGCGGGCGAGGGACAAGCCGGCGCAAACGAGGACAGTGTGCAATTGATGACGCTGCACTCGGCGAAGGGGCTCGAATTTCCGCAGGTGTTCCTCGTCGGGGTGGAGGAAGGCTTGTTTCCACATCAGCGCTCAAGCGAAGACGCGCGACAACTCGAGGAAGAACGCCGGCTGTGTTACGTCGGTATCACGCGAGCGATGCGCCACCTCACGATTTGCCATGCCGAGAGCCGGCGTCTGCACGGCTCTGAATATTATCCGCAACCGTCGCGCTTCATCCGCGAGATCCCGGCGAAACTGCTCAATGAAGTGCGGCTCGGGGGACGCGTCGGCAGCGCCCTCGGCGGTGGTATCGCCGAGGCGGCAGCGGATACCGGCCTGACGCTGGGCCAGCGCGTCTCGCACAAGAGTTTCGGCGAAGGCATCGTGCTGCATCTCGAAGGACGCGGCGAGAATGCGCGCGTGCAGGTTAATTTTGAAGCCGACGGCATCAAGTGGCTCGTGGCTGCCTACGCCGGACTCGAAGCCGTATGAATCCGGTCGCGATCGGATCTTCCATTCAATCGGGGAATCAACATGTTCGAACAAGCAAGCGACGGCCGCCTGGCACGCGTCGTTACAGGACTGTGTCTGCTGCTCGCGCTCGCCGCCTGTGACGATGGTGGCGGCGAAACCGCGGAAACCGGCGCGGCCGACGAAACGTATCGCTGGAAACTCGTTACCGCATGGCCGCCGAACCTGCCGGTGAACCACGACGGGGTGGTCGAATTCGCGCGCGACGTGGAGGCGATGAGCCGCGGGCAAATGACGATCCAGGTGTTCGCCGGTGGCGAATTGATTCCGGCGCTTGAAGTGTTCGACGCGGTTTCGAACGGCACGACCGTGCAGATGGGTCACGGCGCGGCGTACTACTGGGCCGGCAAGGTGCCGGCGGCGCAATACATGTCGGCGGTGCCGTTTGGCATGACGGCGCGCGGCATGCTGGCATGGCTGCACGGTGGTGACGGACTGAAGCTATGGCGCGAACTGTATGCACCATTCGACCTCGTGCCGTTTCCGATGGGCAATACAGGTACGCAGATGGGTGGCTGGTTCAACAAGCGCGTTGAATCCGTGGCCGATTTGCAGGGGCTGAAAATGCGCATCCCCGGGTTGGGTGGCAAGGCGCTGGCGAAAGCCGGCGGCAATCCGGTACTCCTGTCCGGTGGTGATGTCTACACCGCGCTCGAACGTGGCACGATCGACGCGACGGAATGGGTTGGGCCTTTGCATGATGTGCGTTTCGGACTCGATCGCGCGGCGAAGTACTACTACTACCCGGGCTGGCACGAACCCAGCACACAACTCGAATTAATCGTGAACAAGAAAGCGTACGACGGTTTACCGGAACACCTGCGCCTGATCATCGACAGGGCCGCGACCGCGGCGGGGTTGTTGATGCACGCGCGAATGGAAACGGAAAACGCGCGAACGTACGCCGAAGTGCGCACGAACGGCCATACGCAAATGGCCGAGTTTCCGCAGGATGTACTCGCCGCGCTGCACGCAAGCTCGCGCGAGGCGCTTGCCGAGGAAGCGGAAAAAGATGCGAGTTTTCGCGAAGTAAGTGATAACTACGAAGAATTTCGTGTGATGTTCGACGCCTGGGACGACATCACGGAAGACGCTTACCGGCAATACTACAACCGCGCGCAAGCGCAGTAGATCCGGTTTCGCGCGGCGAGTGAGTCGCCGCGCAGGCCGTGCAAGGGACGAACCCGGGATTCAGCGCCCGGCGCTCACCAGTTCTCGGTGAGGATCAACAAGCCCGGCACCCAGCACGTGAGCACGCCGATCGAGATAACGCTGTAAGGCAGTACTTTGCCGAAGTCCTTTTTCGGCACGTTCGCGAGGTAGAACATAAACCATAATGCGCCCCAGATGAGCCAGAACACCCCGAAACGCGGGTCGCCGCTTTTGAAACTCATCAACGAAAAGGGCACCGTCGTGAAGGCGACGAAAAAACAGAACCAGCCGAAGCCGCTCATATCAAGATCGAGCCACAGGCTGATCGCAACGTAGAGATACGTGAAGCTGAACAGGACGTACGCGCAGACTGCGAAGTAGTCGCCCGGTGATTCGGCCCGGATTAGCGACAGCAGGGCGACAAACAGGGCGAGACCACCAACCATGAAGTTCATGATGGCCATCGATTTCGCTTCGACTTTCCCCAGCCCGCCCATGCCATTCACGAGCAACACACCACCGACGAACAACAGCATCAATCCGACCATGCGAACGCTCCTGAATCTGGGTAGCGGCGCAAGGTAGCACGAGTCGCAGCGCGTCAGGAAATCGCATACGGGGGCGGTGCCATAGCCGACGGCGCTTCGATACTTTTTTGTCGGCCGCGGTGGTGTCTGAAATGAGAAGCGCGTGCGTCTCGAATGGCGCCTGGTCGTTTCGCGCAAAAAAAATCCCCGCCGTGGCGGGGATCATTGTCTTTGCCGGCGCCGCGCGGCTAACGCGTCCGCGCGGTATTCATTGGCTGTTGTTGACCATGTAATCGACGGCGGCTTTCACGTCCTCATCGGAGTAATCCATGCGTCCGCCCTTCGGTGGCATCAGACCGGCTTCGCCCATAAAGCCCTTGATCGCGTGCGTGTGCAAGGTCTCGGTGCCCTGCGCGATCCGCGCTTCCCAGGCTGCCACATCGCCGATTTTCGGTGCACCGGCAACGCCGGTGGCGTGACAGATGAAGCATGCCGAATCATAGACTTCCTTGCCGCGCCCGTCCGCCACTGCCGGTGCTGCGGTTTCCTCGGCGGCCGGGGCTTCAGCGGCCGGCGTTTCGGCTGCCGGTTCTGCGCTTGCCGCGGGCGCCGGTGCGGCTTCGGGTGCAGCCTCGGCAGCGGGCGCGTCGCCTTCACCAATCGAGGCGAGCATATGCATTACCGCAGCGCGCACTTCGTCGTCACTCAAAGAGGCCATCCCGCCCTTCGGCGGCATGATTCCCGCGTCGCCCTGAATCCCGTTGATTGCATTGATGACGAGCATCTCCTCGCCTTTCTGCAGGCGATCCGCCCATGCGGCCTTGTCGCCAACCTTCGGTGCGCCGCCAACCCCGGCATCGTGGCAGGCGAAGCAGATCTTGCCGTAAGTTGCGGCGCCAACATCGACGGGTCCATCGGCGGCGGCAGTTTCAGCCCCGGCGGCGCTCGCCGAATCTGCACCGCCAACCACGAACGGTGCGCCGACATTGGCACTGCCAATCGGCGCCAGCCGTTCGGTTGCCACCTCGTCGTCCGTCAACGTCGCCTGATAATTGCCGTTCACCACTTTCGCGAGGATGAAGGCAATGATACCCACAACCGCGAGAAAGACGAGAACTAGGGAGAAGTTGCGCACAAACGCGGCGTCATCTACTTGGCTCATACTGCGTTCCTAAATAGGGGGACGTGAAAAATTCAAGCGTGTTCTTTTTGTGCCACAAATCGTGACCGCAGCGCCGCATTATAGCGGAATTGAGGGGCGGCACTAGCTTTGGGGTATGCGCAGAACGGTGATGCACAGGCTGCTGAAGTTGATCCCGCAACCACCTGGTGGCGGCATTACTGAGGTGTTCGCTCGAGCAGCGATGCGCGATGATCGTGTCTGGTGTAAGTTGCAGGCTTCGTGCCGGGGTGAGCGAACGAATCGTCGTTTTCTCCTGCATGCTGTGGGAGCGAGGTTTCGGATTACCCCCGGTTTAGGCTAAGCTTCGCCGTTCGGACGAGCATTACGCGCCCGTAGCTCAGCTGGATAGAGTGCTGCCCTCCGAAGGCAGAGGTCACAGGTTCGAATCCTGTCGGGCGCGCCAATCAGATCAACCGGTTGGAGAGAAATTCCCGCGCGGAATTCTCGAACTGCGCCGTCGATGTTGCAGCCGTGGTGCGGCGCTCGCTGAGGGGACGGCGCTTTCGTACGAAATCAAGGTGGAGTAGCACGGACGCAGACAGCGCACCGTAGACGAGCACCAGGGGATCTCTCCCACCAAGACCGCGCCTGTCCCGCACTTCCTTACATTAATAATCGCCATACTCATGGCGCACCGGAGTCACAGGGTGAACCCGGCGAACTAAGCGCTCCGCTTCTCATGCGAAAACTTCGGCTCATTTTACGGATTGCAATCGTAATCTTGGCCAGCCGGCGCTAATTAACATCGCGGCCGCTTTGCGCGACAGCAACGTCTGCTCTGCGCCTCCTACCCGCCCTTCTCGTGTGCGCAACAGTGCAACAACGGTCGGTAACTGGCCAATAGCCGACATCCGGTAGCCCGTACGTGTCGAAAGCCCAGATGCAAAGAACATTTCTTTCCGCAACTCCCTGGCCTACCGCGTTTACCAACCGCGACATGTTTATCGACTCCCAGCCAGGCCTTCAGGTAACGCAGTGTACGGCCGCCGTCGGTGAGACCGCCATTCCGTTCTCGCTGTTGTCAGGATCACATTGACACGGGCCGTGCCGGCCGGGCCATAATCCGGCGGATTTTCAGAGCCACACCATTGGCCCGGTAAGAACAGCGCTTCAATCGTCATGACATACCGTCTTCGCGTGCTCGTCGTTCGCAACCCCGTTGCAGGGAACCGGCGCCCTACCCTTTACCCGACGGTCATTGCCCGGCTCGAGGCGGCCGGTTGTGAAATCGTCATCAAAGAAACCCGCGATGCAGGCGAAGGCGTTGAAGTTGCACGCGCGGCGTGTGAGTACGATCGTGTTGTCGTCGTTGGTGGTGACGGCACTTTTAACGAAGTCATAAACGGCGTTGCCGAATTGGACGACGCACCGCCGCTGGCCATCATTCCGGAAGGTACAAGTAATGTGCTTGCCGCGGAAATCGGCCTGCCGCGCCGTGCCGACGTGCTTGCCGACGTAATACTCAATGGTCAGCAGGTCCCGATCTCGCTCGGACGTGTAAACGGTCGCTACTTCGCCGTCATGATGGGTGCGGGGCTCGACGCCTATCTGGTTGCGCGGGTGGATCTGGCGCTCAAGCGGCGCCTCGGTTCCAATGCTTACGTTGCCTCTTTGATCAGCCAGCTTCGCGAGTTTGGATTTCCCGAATACTCAGTTACGGTGGACGGCTACTCGCATGTTGCGGGCTCGGTAATCGTGGCGAACGCGAGCCGTTACTCGCGAAGCTGGAAGGTTGCGCCGACGGCTGATATTCGGGTCAATGAACTGCAGGTGTGTCATGTTCATCCGTCCGGTCGCTGGGGGCGGATAGGGTCGGCGCTGGCGTTGTTCGGCGGACGTTTGTCGCACGGCCGTGGGCTGGAGATCAGCGCTGGCGCGCACGTAGTCATTGACGGTCCGCCTGGGGATCCTGTCCAGGCCGACGGCGATATCGTCACAACCCTTCCCGCTGAGGTTGACGTGCGACCCGCCGCGGTCAACGTTCTCTATCCGCGCTGAATACCGATGGCGGTGTTACGCACAGCAGCGGCGACCGCCGGCCTCGCCGTCATTGCTTATCTCGTGCAGGACGCCGGAATCGCTGCTCTCTCCGAGGCTCTGGCAACGGTTGGGTGGGGCATTATCGCAATTGCAGCGTTCGAACTGGTGCCTCTGGCGGTGAAAGCGCAAGCATGGCGCACGGTCCTGAACGCAGAAAGCGAGTTGAGCTACCGTGACGTTCTTGCGGCGCGCTGGATTCGGCAGTCCGTCAGCCAGCTGCTCCCGGTCGCACAGGTCGGCGGTGATATGGTTGGTGCGCGTGTGGTCTACCTGCGCGGCGCGGGCGACACTGTCGCCGGCGCTTGTACCCTTGTCGACATGACCCTGGGCGCGGCCGCGCAGGTTTTGTGCACGATCGCCGCTCTGGTGTTACTGCTTGCTGACGGGGAAGGCGCCTTGTTAGCTCAACCAGCGCTGATAGGGAGTCTCGTATTCGCCGCAGGTCTGGCGGTGTTCGTGTGGCAGCAACAGCGAGCTCCCTTCGCCATGATTTCCCGCAAGCTCAGTAGTAAGCGAACGCGATTCGCTGCGGTACTGGCGAACGCGCAAGGCCTGGATGAGGCCCTGGGCCGCGTGTACTGTCGTCGCGGAACAGTATTTCGAAGTCTGCTGTTGCAACTGGGTGCGCAAATACTCGCTGTCGGCGAGATCGTCATATTCGGCCTGTTCCTTGGTGTCGATATCAGCCTCGTCGACGCCTTCGTGTTGCAGTCCGTGAGTCGCGGATTCCGGCTTGCCGTGTTCTTTGTTCCCGGGGGCTACGGCGTCCAGGAGGGTAGCCTCGTGATGCTGGCGGTAGCGCTTGGATTCGACCCTGACTTCGGGCTGATCGTGGCGTTGTTGAAACGTGCCCGTGAAGTGATCGTTGGTGCGCCCGCAGTGCTGGTGTGGTACCGCTACGAAAACGTACGTGCGGCCGGTTCGGCATCAGGCGGTTGAATGCGCCCTGAAGCCGCCGTGGTATCCGTACCGGAAGGGGGAGTCGAACCGCCACGCAGATACCCAGAACACGACCCCGGGGAACCGCAGCGCCGCATCGGGCGACGGCAAAGTGTTAGCACGAAGGCGGCGGGATTAGTCCCGCACGGATGCAGGAACTTCGGCCGGGTAAGTAATGCCGGTAGTGTCGCGCAATCAGCTCGGTTGGCGACGGTGTCGGGCGAGCGCAGGAAGCGGCGATCAGCTTCGCGATCGCCGGGCACCGAGCAGAATTGACGCACCGATAGCGAGTAGCGCCAGCGGCGCGGGCAACGGTACTGTCGCCGCCAGCGCGAGATCCGCGCCGGTCTCCGTGTCGAGGAACGTGAAGTTACTGACGGCGTTGCCGCCAACGGTGACGTCGCTCAACCCAAGCCAGTATGCGGAATTACCACCGTCGCTGGTCCAGTCCAGACCCGCTCCCGAGCCGCTCGCGGACGAGCGCGCGTATGCGTCCATCTCGGCTCGTATAGACACTGATTGCCCGGTTACGAACGAGAACGGCACTTCCAGTACGTCGCTGAATCCGTAGCCGCCAAATCCTTGCGGGGAGGTGTTGTTCACGACCGTCTGGTCCGGATCACCGGTAAACATGCGCGTGACGCGCCAGTATCCGGAACCCTGAATCCATACATAGCGACCGTCGTAGTTCACGGCCGCGGCATTGCCGTTCACCATGATCGAACCACTGACGAATCCAGTGCCGCTGTAATTCGCCAACGTACCCTGGTTATCCCATCCAAGCGAGCCGAGAACCGAGTATCGTGCAACGGCCGTTCCCGCGGTACCGGCGGTCACGCCGGGCACATTGACTACGCCGTTCGTGATCCAGGTCGACGAGGCGTTTGCAGAAAGGGTGTTCAGGACGTCCGTGCCGGGATTGTTCGAATCGGCCTTGGCGTAGACGCGAAGACGTCCGGGCCGCGCGGTTGCCGACGCACCCACATTGATGTACTGGATGTTCGGGTTCACGCTAAAAGCTGCGAGATCGTCGCCGTGGACAATACTCGACCCGCTGTCGTTAAAAACCGGTGCGCCCTGAAAGCCCGTTACATTCAGCCCCGCGGTGGCCCGCTGCTCGGCCTGGACCGGTGTGACGCAAATCAGAAAGCTGGCGGCGGCCGCCAGGACGGCGGATACGGAAGGACGTTTCATGATCTCGTAGCCCCTTGTTCTCTCAGGTAAAAACGACCTTAAGGGATCACGATTGTGAGAACAACGTCACAGACCCGAAAAATTGGAACTATTACCGAATTCGGCTTGGGTCGGGTTCAGCGCAGCGCGCGGCCACCGGTCAGGCGGAACGCCGCTCATGAGCACACCCCGGACGGACGCGCCGACCCTGGAAACGGCCGCTTCCCGGCATACGGCAGCCCTTCGGCACCTCTCGTTTCGAGCCGGAAGCCCGATGCGAATCCGTGAGGACTAACGCCAGGATTCTGCAGCTTGTTCGTTCCCCGTTAATCGCTGAATCCGATCAGAGCCAGTGTGCGCCGTCAAAGCGCAAGCTCCGAACACACATAACCCTCAATGCCGCACCGGCTACCGCTTGCTCAAAGTTCGAAAACTCCACAACCAATCCACCGGTATGGCGAAATTGAGATTCTGCCCTTCGGCGTACTGCATGGTGGTAATACCGATAAGTTCGCCCGCGCTCGAAAGCAGCGCGCCGCCGCTCGAACCCGGTGAGATCGGCGCGGTAGTTTGAATGATTTGCGGGAAACCGGAGCCGCGCAGCGACGAGACCATGCCTTCGGAGAACGTGAGCTGCAGCCCATGCGGTGCACCCAGCGCATACACTTTCTGTCCCACTCTTACGTTTTCACTCGCGTCGATCCCGATTGGGCTGGCGTGCAAGCCGGCGACTTGTAGAAGGCACAGGTCCCGGTCGATCTGCGAATCGATAAGGTTGCTTTCGAACCCCTGATCTTCAAAGACGACCGCGGCGGCATGCGCCTGTTCGAGCACGTGGCAGTTCGTCACAACGAGGGTTTCGCCAATCACTACGCCACTGCCCAGGCCGGAAAACACGCCGGCTGCGTCTACCGCAACAATCGTAACAATGCTGCGCGATGCCTGTGCGAATATCTGCTCGGGGTTTGTCACCGCGGAGTAAACAGGCGCGGGCGCGCGTGCGTTCACGCTTCGCGTTTGGGCGGCGCGCGAGCGGTCGAAGTAGGAGGCGAAAAATGATTCGCTGACGAAGTGATATTTGCCGGTGGCGACACTGATGCAAACGGGACGTCCGTCGTCCGTTCGCGTGCAGGACTTGTAGCCATCAATGACGGTGTTCGCGGCGCAGGACGCGGATATCAATCCAAGAACGAGAATCCGCGCTAACAGCTTCATCCCGCTAAATCGCGGCGATCGACCATTCGCCACGGGGATCGCGGCACATGGTGTCTTCTACGTGCGTGGGCTTGCTCTTGATGGTCACCGTTTCCTCAACCAGCATGCATTGCTGACCATCAACTTCAAAAACATTGCCGAGCTTTACCACCGAACCGGCGGTTGCTTTCTCCGGGGTCGCCCAGGCCACCTGCTCGCCGACGTCCTTGCCCGCGACAACATCCATCGCGTACTGGCGCTTCTTCCGATCATCCGCATCGAGTTTCGCGCCGATGCCGCCGCCAACGGCACCGCCAATCAACGCGCCAATCGCGGCCCCGTCCTCGCCGCCTACGACGGCGCCGATAATGGCGCCGATTGCAGCACCGGCACCGACGCCGGCGAGGGTCTTGCGGTGGGATGAGTCGCTGGTGCAGGCCGTGACGCTGATGACGATAATGATGGCGAATACGACGCGGCAGAATCGAAGCAATCGGTCGAATGAATGTTGCACAGCTTGCCCTCCTTCGTAAGGGTGGTAGTCACCGGGAGTGCCGTCGTCCTCCCGGCCGGAGTATTTTTGATTGCGGCATCGCGCCGGCATATGTTTCGACCATATCAGTCGGATCGCGCTGGGCTCTCGGGAGCACATTAAAATTTGCAGAAATTTTCGTTTAACGTCTGATCCGGCCCGGGTCGCGTTCACCTGCACACGCCCCACTGCCCGATTTGCGATCGTGGTCCCGGGTCCGCTCCACTATGGCGAGCGCGAACGTCGTCGCAACCCCGTTCCACTGCTCAGGCCGGTCTTGTCAAAGGCCACGACACGACGAGGGACGATATTTCGCCGCCAGCGTCCCCCCGGTGCACGCCCAGTTGAGTCCACCGTTGTCGTCCAGGTACGGTTCGAGGAGGATCGATTCGCCATTGATCGTCGGCGCGCTGAACTCGACGGTGACGACGGCTCCCTCGCCGATGGATACCGAGCGTACCGCATCGTTGCTGAATTCCCCGGGACTCGCGATACCGCATTGCGCGTTACTTGAACAGGCTTCCTCGTGGTCGAGATAGAACGTCATCACGGCTATTTTCGCCTCCGACGCGAGCGCGAGGCCGCCGCTAACTTTCGCTCTGATCGTGTAATCCTGATACGCGGGAATCGCAACCGCCGCGAGAACGCCGATCATCGCTACGGTAATCAGAACGGAACCGCCACCGCCAAGTCCCAGCCGTGGAACGAAGCAGGCGAGAAGCCACGCGAACCCGTGCCGACCGGGCGGGTTATAGTCATCGCCGTCGAGCAAGCGGCCAAGGCGCTTCGTCAACCACGGGTAATCACCCGTGAGTTCGTGAAACGACATCCAGAACCTGCCGGACTCCGCGGCCTGCGCGCCGTAGGCGCGCATGTTCATCGTGCGCCACCGATCATCGCCGGCCGCCAGCGCGGCGATGCCATTTGTCGCGGATGTCTGCACGGGACAACAAGCCGCGCCATAGGCATCGCATGTGTATTCTCGCGCGCGCGAGTACGCGGCGCCAAGCAGCGGCAGCAAGCCCGCCGGCCACAACACCGGACCCCACACGAGGTGTTTGCGATGCAGGTGCCCGAGTTCGTGGCCAAGGTAGAAATTAATCGCTTCCGGATCGTCGGCCAGTGCATCGACGACATTCGAATACAGCACCACGAAGTTGCGTCCACGGAATCGGGTCGCAAGCGCATTGAACGCACCGTCGGCGTGGATCAAATACGCATCCGGAATTTCCGGTACGTCTAATCGTTCGCAACAGTCAACGAGGCGCCCATGCAAATCCGGGAACTGCTCGGGCGTAATCTTCACGCCGGTTCCGCGCAGATAGGATATGAATGCCGATTGAATGAACAGGTACGCAATGTAGCCGAACAGCAGATAGATCAGGGCGATCCCGATCGTGCCGACGATCACGACGAACCAGATAAACATTGAAATGATCACGGATATCGTGAACAGGGATTTTTCTCTGCGGTAGACGAGTCCGTTCGTATCCGCCGGTGTCTGCGACTTCATCACAGTGCTCCCCCCAGAGTTGCTGATGCCGAACGAGATGCGGAAACTGTCACGCAAGTTTAACGACCCCGAGCCCTGAAAGTACACCTTGCCACGAGGAATTCGGTCGTCCTTAAGGGGGTTTCTGTCCACACCGAGCTTGCTGCCGGGGGCTGAACGCCCGCCGTCGCGCGCTCTGTTGTGCGCTTAAGCGACGTAAAGACGGCGAAATCGTGGAGTTCGAAAGCAAGAAACAGAACGCCGCGCCGGCGCCTCGCTGCTATGCTCGTAGCGTGCGTGAAACAGCGAAGAATCCATGCGACAGGAGCACGCCATGAACGAGCATCGAAAGCCAACAAACCCGCGCCACCGGCGCCGCGACAGCGTGCGACGGCGATCGTTTGTGCTCGCGCTACCCGCCGCGTTGTTGATAACCCCGGCGCTGGCTGGAAACGTACGTGTTGCCGCCGGCCTGTACGCACTCGAAACCTACACCGTGATGCCGCATCTCGATGAAATGCGCCGGATCACGAAATCCGAGCAGCGCTGTGTTGCCGATGGCGATGCCACAGGGCTATTCCCGGTGATGCGGCAAACGGCATTTCGCGGTTGTGCCCTGGTGCCGCGCGCGAGCGACGCGGGAGAGTACGAGCTGCGCTGTCAGACCGAGCTTGTCGCCACCGGCCTCGCCGTGCTGGACAACGCCCGCGACGGTATCACCGGCACGCTCGCGGTAAAAATGGGCGGCAAGAACATGACGTTTTCGCAGCACACAACGGCGCACTTCGTGGGCCCGTGCGCCGCCGGCACGCCGAAATAGGCGCCAGGTTCAGGCCGTTGCGGCAAACATTTCCCGCCCGATCAGCATGCGCCGGATCTCGGACGTTCCGGCACCGATTTCATACAGCTTCGCATCGCGCAATAAACGCCCGGTGGGGTATTCGTTGATGTAGCCGTTACCGCCAAGCAACTGGATCGCGTCGAGCGCCACGAGCGTGGCCTTCTCCGCCGCGTAGAGTATGCAGCCGGCAGCGTCCTTGCGGGTTGTTTCGCCCCGGTCGGCAGCCGCCGCCACAGCGTACACATAAGCGCGGCACGCGTTCATTGTCGTGTACATATCCGCGAGTTTGCCCTGCACGAGCTGGAATTCGCCGATCGACTGGCCGAACTGTTCGCGGTCGCGCACATACGGGGCGACGACGTCCAGGCATGCGAGCATGATCCCGGTCGGCCCCGCCGACAGCACGATACGTTCGTAATCGAGGCCGGACATGAGGACGCGCACGCCTTCGTTCAATTCACCGAGGATGTTCTCTACCGGTACCTCGCAATCCTGGAACACGAGTTCGCAGGTATTCGAACCGCGCATGCCGAGCTTGTCGAGTTTCTGGGCGGTAGAAAATCCAGCGAATTGTTTTTCGACGATGAACGCGGTGATCCCGCGCGGCCCCGCATCGGGTTTCGTTTTCGCGTACACGACCAGCGTTTCCGCATCCGGCCCGTTCGTGATCCACATCTTGTTGCCGTTCAGCACGTAACAATCGCCGCGCTTGTCGGCACGCAGCTTCATCGACACCACATCGGATCCCGCACCCGGTTCGGACATTGCGAGCGCGCCGATGTGTTCGCCACTGACGAGCTTCGGCAGGTATTTCGCCCGTTGCGCATCATTGCCGTTGCGCCGGATCTGGTTAACGCAGAGGTTTGAGTGCGCGCCATAGCTCAGGCCGACGGAAGCGGAGGCGCGGCTGATTTCTTCCATCGCCACGCAATGCGCAACGTAACCCATATTCGCGCCGCCGAATTCCTCCTCGACGGTAACGCCAAGCAATCCCTGGTCGCCGAGCTTGCGCCACAGGCCGATGTCCGGTACTTCATTGTTCTCGTCGATTTCCGCGGCATACGGTTTGATTTCGGCCTGGGCAAAACGGTGCGCCATGTCGCGCAGGGCTTCGATCTCATCGCCGAGTGCGAAATTCATACTCGTGGTAAACATTGTCGTCCTCTCATCGTAGCGGGCCCGCGGCGCGGGGGCGCCGGGTTGCACGCAGTTTAGCGCAATTGCTGACGCTTCCGCCGCCTCGCCGCGGGTAGGTGAAAGGATCAGGGCGGGGTATTCCCGCCCGCATGGTTAATCGTCCGCAGGACGCGCGCGGCGTGCGTCCAGCCAGCGGACGACTCTGAGCTTCGCGAACAGCACCAGCATGACGCCGAGGATTTTCAGCATGGCCAGGCCTTGCTCGAGGAACGAGCGCGATTTAAGGATGTCGCGATGCCGGATCAAGGTGCTGTTCGGTTCGCTTTCCGCAATGTCTTCGCGATGTTGCATCACAGGCAATTTATCGACCACAAAACGGTTTAGCTAAAGTTATAGTCCGTCCTCGCGATTTAATCCTGTCGCCAGCCGCGGAATGCGGCATCCTTGCATTGTTTGACGATTCCTCACGCTTGTTCCGCGCTCCGTCGCCGGACGATAATGCCGTGATGCACACCACAAGCCTGCTTGCATTCATTCGCCGCCAGACCGTTGCATTGGTGCCGTTGTTGCTGATCACGACATTGCCGGTAGCGGCCCGGGAGATCTTCAACGATGGTGCGCGCAGCGCCGCGGCGGATATCAGATTCCTCAGCGGTATCCAGTACGCGTCCGGGATTAACTACGGCTACGGCGCGCTCGACGCACCCGGCGAAACGGAACGCGCCGCGTTGTACCTTGCGGTGAAACCCGGCCTCGATCTGAACTGGGCGCTCGATGATTCGGCGTTCTACAGCGAATTCACTTTCGTCGCCGCCACCACAACACTCGACGGCGAACTCGCCGGCCAGGTGGGGCGTAGTGGCGACCAGGCTTTCGACACGGATTCAACAAAGATCGGCTGGCGCAACGATGTGGTGGATTTCTCGGTAGGCGGTCAGGAGTTCACGGTAGGCGATGGCTTCATCATCGGCGACGGCAATTTCAACCAGGGCGGCCCGGACGGACAGTACTGGACCGGCGCCTTCACGGCCTGGCGCAACTCCGCCGTACTGCGGGTAAATACACAACCCGTGCGTGGCGACGTGTTCTGGCTGCGCACGGATGACGATCTCGGTGATTCGCGGGTCGTCGGCGTCAACCTCGAAACAACGACGAAAGAAACTTTCGGCACGCTCGGAATCATGTATGCAGAAATCATCGACGAAAAGCGCTTCGGCTGGGAGGGCATGAAAATCGCGAGCTTTCGCGGCGCCGACATCAAGGTTCCCGGCATCGCGAACCTGAAACTGTTCGGCGAATTCGTGATGGAGCGCGGCGAGAGCGAACTCACCGGTGCTGATAACGACGGCAACGCGTGGTACATCGAAGGTAACTATCGTTTCGCCGACGTCCCGTGGACGCCAACCGTGTTCTACCGCTACTCGCATTTCTCCGGCGATGAGGCGAATACGACCGACAACGAAGAGTATCGGGGATTGTTCTTCACTATTTTCAAACGCGACTGGGATACGTGGTACCAGGGCGAAGTTACCGGCGAAATGCACCTGTTCAACCAGAACCAGGTGACGCAAATGGCGAAAATAAAGGTTTACCCGCGCGCCGATCTGTCACTCGGATTCTGGTACTACACCCATGAGCTCGATACCCCGCAGTATTTCGGTACCCCGGTTTCGGACACGGATTGGGCCGACGAGATCAATCTCGGCGTCGAGTATTACCCGAGCGATAAACTCTACGCATACTGGGGGTTCGCCTGGGGTCACCCGCGCCAGGCCGCCGTGGACGTGTTCGCACACCGGGACGACACCGTGATCGTGCAGATGTTTTTGTCTTACACGGTTCGTTGACCGTCGGGAATTTTCAAGCAACGCGACAGCAGAGGGCAATGCATGGCGACCGTATCACTCATTGAATACGACGATGCGTCCGACGAAGTTCGGGCGATCTACGACGACATCCGCAAGGTCCGGAAATCGGACTTCATCAACAATTTCTGGAAAGGTCTTGCGCACAATCCCGCGCAGCTGCGCCGCACCTGGGAGGGGATCAAGGACGTCATGGCGCCGGGCGCGCTCGACCCGCTGACGAAAGAACTCATTTACATCGCCGTCTCGGTCGCGAACAAGTGCGAATACTGCGTCCATTCACATACCGCCGCGGCGCGTGCGAAAGGCATGAGCGACGAGCAATACAACGAGCTGATGTCCGTTATCGGTATGGCGCATTCCACGAACGGTCTCGTCACGACAATGCAGATCGAAGTGGACGCTGCGTTCCGCGTCGATTAGGCAGCCTCACTCGTAACGTCGCCCGTTGTGCTCCAGCCAGCCCGCCGGGTGCTCTCCGCGCGGGTCGTGATGCGTCCAGTGCACCACCCCGCCGCGATCGTTCGTTTCATACTGGCCGTGAAACAACACCGTGTCTCCGGTCTTCAGTGAATCGATCCGCGGCGCGAGATCGATGTTGTGTGCGACGAGCACCGTTTGCCCACTGCCAAGTTCGAGGATGAAGCGCTGATGCCGCGAACCCTCGTTGTCGTCCGCGAGGATCCGCACCACGGTACCGATCGACTCGACCATCGCGCCGTCTGCACGGGCACTGAAGCTGTCCGGTAATTGCGCCGGCCGAGTCGCCGGATAGGTCGTTTCCTGTGGTGCTGTCGTGGCCGTCGGCGGCACGCTCGTATCGTTTACGAGGTAGTAAATTGCGACAACGACGAGCGCCACGATCGTCGCGTAAGGGGTGTGGGGTTTCGATTTTCCGCTCATGTCATTCCATCATCGCCGGCGAAGCGCGCCGTTTCGCGCCGCAACGCATAAGTGATCAGCCGCCGCGGTACTCAGGCCCGCATGGCTTCGAGTTCGCTCCAGCGCTCCATCGCGCTGTCGAGTTCGGCCTGCGCTGCGCGTAGCTCGTCCAGCACCGGTTGCGTTGCCTCGAACGGCTGGTCGTAGAATCCCGCCGCGCCCGTCGTTGCAAGCAAGGATGCCACTGCCGCTTCCAGCGCTTCGATCCGATCCGGCAGCCCGTCGAGTTCATGTTGTAACTTGAAAGTGAGTTTCTTCGACTTCGCCGGCGCAGCCGGTGTGGTCGTGGCGGCCGTCGCGTTTGTCGCTCGTGCGGCTGCTTTCGCACTATCGGGCTGGTCAACCTGCGTGAGTACATTGCCCTGGCGGAGCCAGTCGCTGTAGCCGCCGACATAGCTGCCAATCTTCCCCGCTCGTTCGAACACGAGCGTGCTCGTGATCACGTTGTCGAGAAACTCGCGATCGTGGCTTACCACGATCAGTGTGCCGTCGTACTCCGTCAGCCGATCTTCGAGGACTTCGAGCGTTTCCACATCGAGATCGTTCGTAGGTTCGTCAAGCACGAGCAGATTCGATGCGCGCGTGAACAGGCGCGCCAGGATCACGCGATTACATTCGCCGCCCGAGAGGCTGCGCACCGGCGTCATCGCGCGCTTGGCACTGAACAGAAATCCCCGCAGGTAGCCGATCACATGGCGTTCCTTGCCATTGATGGTGATGAAATCACGGCCGTCGCCGACGATATCCGCGATCGTGCGGTTCGGGTCGAGTTTCTCGCGCAACTGATCGAAATAGGCGATTTCGAGATTCGTACCGAGCTTTATGGTGCCGGATTGCGGCTGCAGCTGACCGAGCAGCAGCCGCAACAGCGTGCTCTTGCCCACCCCGTTGTTACCAATGAGCCCGACCCGGTCGCCACGCATGATCTTGATCGACAAGCCGTCGATCAGCGGCCTGTCGTCGTAGCTGTAGGAAATATTCCGCGCTTCGATCACTTTGCGCCCGGAGCGCTCCGCTTCCTCGACGTGGATGCGCGCTTTGCGCTCCGGCTTCACGCGGGCGGCGTATTGTTCGCGCATTGCCTCGAGTGCGCGTACGCGCCCTTCGTTGCGCGTCCGTCGGGCCTTGATGCCCTGACGGATCCATGTTTCTTCGGCTTGCAGGCGTTTGTCGAACAGGGCGTTTTCGCGTTGTTCTTCTTCCGCCAGTTTCTCCTTGTCGCGCAGATACGTGCGGTAATCTCCGGGCCAGCTGCGCAGCGTCGCGCGATCGATCTCGACGATGCGGGTTGCGAGGCGCTGCAGGAACGCGCGGTCATGCGTGATGAACAACACGGCGCCGTTGAAGCTACGCACCCGACTTTCCAGCCACTGTATCGTCGACAGGTCGAGATGATTCGTCGGCTCGTCGAGTAGCAGCAAGTCCGGATTACATACGAGGGCGCGCGCGAGCCCCACCCGCCGTTGCCAGCCACCGGATAATTCCCCCAGCAGCTTGTCGCCGGGCAGGCCGAGTTCGCTCAGCACGGTGTCGATTTGCTGGTCCAGCTGCCAGCCGCCATGCGCTTCGATACGTCGCTGCAGCGATTCGAGTTCGCGCAGGCGCGGCGTGTCGAGTTCCAGGCCAGCTAGCGTTTCGTATTCTGCGATCAGGCCACGCAGTTCACCAAGCCCGTCGGCCACGGTGTCACGCACGCTGCGATCGAGCACCGTCGGCAGCGCCTGATCCAGGCTTGCCACTTCGATGCCGTCGGTAAAGCGAACTTCGCCGTGGTCCGGCTCGAGCCGGCCGGTGATCAGTTTCAACAGCGAGGTCTTGCCGGCGCCATTACGTCCGATCAGACACACGCGTTCGCCGGATTCGATGGCGAATTCCGCCTGATTGAGAATGATCTGCTCGCCGAATGCGAGCGACACCTCGTCGAACGTGAGCAAGGCCACTAGCGCGCGGTCCCGCGAATAGTCTGATCAATCCGTCCAGGGTTTCGCGTCGACCGCAACGCGCAACAATGAATCGGGACGTCGTAGCGGTCTGCAGCCGGTGGGTTCAGCGTTGGAAAGCGCACTAGCTTTGTACCGTGAAATGAGTCGGGTGCTTGAGGCATGCGATGGCGTCACGAATCGTCTGGCGGACGATCGCGGCAGCTGTGGGCACGTCGTCGACGAGGTCCACGGCTTCGCCGGCGATCACGGCAGCGATGTCGTAATTGCCGTTAGCGACAGCCGCGTTGAATGTCGCCACCTGTGCCGCTTCGTCCGCACGCAGTTCATCGAGGCGGGAGCCGAAACGCGCCGTCATCACGTTCGCGAGTGTGCGCAAATTATACGAAGCGGGCCAATGGTAATTGCGCAGTACGTCGAAAACCGCGGTCCGTGTCGTTTGATCGCCGCCGCCGGCGACCGCACGCGACTTCGCCGCTTGCGGTGCGAGGGATTCCGCTGAGCAATAAAACCGCGTGCCCATCATCACCCCGCTCGCGCCGAGCATGAGTGCGGCGGCGAGACCGCGACCGTCGGCAATGCCGCCGGCCGCAACGAGCGGTAGCGGGGCGACGGCATCGACAATTGCCGGTACGAGCGGCAGGGTCGCGCGCGCACCGCCGTGACCGCCGGCCTCCGTACCCTGGGCGACGATGATATCGACGCCGGCATCTCTTGCGGCGCACGCCGCCGCGAGCGTCTGCACCTGAGCGATGCACAGGCTCTCGCTGGCGCGGATTTTCGCGGCAAACGGCGCCACGTCACCGAACGACAGCAGGATCGCCCGCGGCTTCGCCGCGAGCGCGACGTCGAGTAAGGCCGGATCCTCGTTTAGTCGCCAGGTGATGAAACCGATGCCGACCCGGGTGCAATCGAGCGCGCGGGTTTGTTCCGCGAGCCAGTTCCGATCGCCGTAACCGCCGCCGATCAGACCCAGGCCGCCGGCGTCGGACACGGCCGCGGCCAGAGCGCCACCGGCCACCCCGGCCATCGGCGCCGCGAGCAGCGGGTGTTCGATCCCGAGTAGTTCCGTCAGCGCCGTGTTAATCATTGTCGTTCGCGCATCAACCGGGCGACCCCGCGGGCGTTGTCGCCGCCACGCGCTTCGAGGGCTTCGACAACCCGTCCGCGGTCCGCTTGCGGGCGGTTCTGGCTCAGTTTGAACTTGCCCTCGATAGCGCGGATTCGAATATTGAATGCTACCGTGCCACGCAGCATGCCGGCGATCAGTGGTGCTGAATAATCCGCCTGCCATGGTGGTGAATTGTCTGCTTCGTGGTGAGATGTGAGGGCCTCGAGAACGTCGCGGTGCGCGGCCGGGTCTTCAATCAGCTCGAACGAACCGTAAACATGCGCTGCGGCATAATTCCAGGTTGGCACTCCGGGCTCCGCGTACCATGTGGGTGACACGTATTCGTGCGGTCCGTGGAAAATCACGAGCGCTTCATCGGGCTTTTCCGCGAGCGCCCGCCAGTGCGGATTCGCGCGGGCCATGTGTGCGCTCAGCAGCGCGGACCCGGGACGATACAGGAACGGCAGGTGGGTAGCGAAAGCCTGCCCGTTCACCGGGGACACGAGCACCGCAAAGTTATTCGCTTCGATCAGGGCGCGCAGTGCTTCCGGGTCGTTTTCGACGAAATGAGATGGACAATACATTCGGTCCGTTCCCGCGCAGGGTTAAAGCGGGGATTCTAAGCAAAATCGAAGGTGCATGCTGAGTGCATGCGGCGGGGAAGCGGAGTTCTAGAGCGGGTTCCAGGTTTTCTCGCGTGTGTATTTCATGTAGCCGATATTGACTCCGGCACGCAGACCGCCGCCGAGACGGATCGGCGCAAGAATGATATCGCCGGACTGATGATAGTTCGCGCTGACCCCGCCGACGAAATAAAAGCTGCCATCGAGCGCAGGAAAGCGCTGGAACAGATCGTCAACCTGGTGCAGGTGATACACGAGCACAAAAACCTTCGACGCGTTCGCGCCCGCGTCGAATCCAATCGATGGGCCGGTCCAGTGGACCGTGCGGCCCCCGCCGCTTTTCAGCTGCAGCGTGCCGTTGCCATAGCGGGCGCCGATCCCGAGCGCGCCACTCGCTTCGTTGCCCTTGATGAACCCGGTGGGGCGGCCGAGATCCTGGAACAGCTTCTCGATCACTTCCGCCACGCCTTCCGCGCCGGCGCCGAGAAAGTCGCCGGCTTCGGTGAGCACGCTGTCGCGTGTGTAGGTGCCGTCGTCGGCCGTGGCTGCATTCATCGCGCAACACAGCAGCAACAGCACGAACCCGCTCGACAGTCGTTTAGCGCTCAAGGTGTGAGACATCGGGCGTATCGGTCCGGGCACGTATTTAGCATCGGCCCTTTTTTGCCTGGCCGGGCGGGCAGAACGTGTTGCCATGCGGATGCGCGTGCGAGTGATCGTCAACATGGTGCGAAGTGTCGTGGTGCGTATGCCGATCCGTTTCCGCGTGATCACGGGTATTAATTGCGGTGCCGGCCGCGGCGCCAACGCCGGCGCCGACGATGGCGCCATCGCGGCCGCCGAGTTCAGCGCCGACCGCGCCACCGATTGCGCCGCCAACCGCGCCGCCTATGGCCGAATCGACAGTGAGATCATTCGCCATGACCGGGGTACTGGCCAGCACCATCACCGCGATGCAGCATAATTGGCCTTGTCGAAAATTCATCGTTTTTTCGTCCGTTAATGAATGTAGCCTAGACTCTAGTAGAGTCGCACGAAATATTCACCCGGGGCGTGGCGACAGTGTGCGCGAACGCGCAGTTAACCGATGCTTGCGGCAACAACGCCGACGCGCGCGGAACTATTTGCGCGCTCGTGCCGGACCGCGCATTGTTGACAGAGCATTCCGCCCCGGTCCACGCTAGGCAACCCGATTACCCGACGGCACAGGCACGGCACATATGATCCTCGAAGGCATCAAGGTTCTCGATTTCTCGCAATATCTCGCCGGCCCTGTCGTTACCCGGCTGATGGCGGAAATGGGCGCGGACATCATCAAGGTCGAACAGGCGCCGCACGGCGATCCGACGCGTACCTTGCCGATGATGAAGAACGGTCGCAGCGCATACTTTGTGCAGCAGAGCCTGGGCAAGAAAAGCCTGTGTCTCGATTTGTCGAAACCCGAGTCGCAGGCAATCATCGATGAGCTTGTCGCTGAGGTGGACGTTGTCGTCGAGAACTTCAGTACCCGGGTGGCGAACAAGCGCGGCCTCGATTACGCCTCACTGAAAAAGATCAATCCGCGAATTATCGTCGCGTCCGTTTCCGCATTCGGGCGCAATAGTCCTTATGCGAATAAAACCGGTTACGACTGGATCGCGCAGGGCTTCACCGGGGTCATGCACATGACGGGCCCCAGGGATGGCAAGCCGCACCCGGTCGGGGTGGCCATAGCGGATACGAACGCGGGCGTGCACGCGTTTTCCGCTATCGGTTATGCACTGTATTACCGCGAGAAAGCCGGCAAGGGTCAGCATCTCGATATCTCCATGGTCGACGCGCTGTTCCATATGAACGAGATCACCTTGCAGGCTTACGGCGCCACGGACGGTGACTACGTACCGATGCGCAGCGGCGAGCACCACCCGCTCGTGTGTCCATGCGGCGTGTTCAAATCTGCCGAGGGCTACATGGTATTGCTCGTGTTGCAGAATCAGTGGCAGGGTTTGTGCGACGCGATGGGACAACCCGGACTCGCCAACGATCCGCGCTTTGCCAACCAGGATGCGCGCGCAAAAAACCAGGCCGAACTGATCCCCATGATCGAATCATGGTTGCAGACCTTTCCCACCGATGCGGCCGCCTGGGCGGTCCTCGAGGAGCACCGGGTGCCGAGCGGCCCGGTGCTCGCACCGCACGATGCGATCAATCATGAGTACTATCGGGGTCGCGGGGCTATTCGCACGATCCACGATCCGGTCGTCGGCAAGCTCGACCTCCCGGGCTTCCCCTTGCGGTTTTCCGAACAGCCCGAGTACACGCCAGGCGCGGTGCCGAATCTCGGCGAGCACAACGCGGAAATTCTTGGTCGTGTGCTCGGTTACGATCCGGCGCGGATCGATGAGCTGCGCGGCGCCGGGGTGCTTGTCAGCAAGGAAGACTGAAGTGCGGTAGTGACGTCGTCGCTGTCGCGCCGTTTTTACCGCACCGCTTCGTCTACGAGACTTGTTACTCCGGCAAGGAACACGGACGGCTACCGCCGTGCGGGCCTATCCGCAGCGACGAAAATAATCCGCGGTTGCCTGTAATACCTGTGGCGCGAGTACGACGCAGGCGATCAGGTTCGGGATCACCATGAGCGCGAACGCGGAGTCGACGATATTGATCGTGGTTGTCGGATGCCACACAGCGCCGCACGGTAACAGCACGAGATAGGCGTAGATGTACCAGCCACCGTAACGCTTGCCGAGGATGTAACGCGCGCATTTCTGCGCGTAATACGCATAGCTCACCATCGTCGAGAGCGCGAACAACGCGAACACGAGCGACAGCAGGATCGTACCGAAGCCGGGCATGCTCGCTTCGAACGCGTGCGCCGTCATCACCACACCGGCTTCATGTCCGGCAACCCCGCTCGTCAGGATAACCAGCGCGGTGAGCGTGCACACGAGATGGGTGTCGATGAACGGGCCGAGCATGGCGACGAGTCCTTCGCGCACCGGCTCGGACGTGCGCGCCGCACCATGTGCGAGCGCCGCCGTACCCACGCCGGCTTCATTAGAGAACACGGCCCGCTTGACCCCGGTGACGAGAATTTCCTTGAACGCGAGACCCGCGCCGCCACCGATGACGGCGCTCGGATCGAACGCGCCGAACACGATGCCGTGGAGTACCGCAGGCACCTGATCCACATGGTCGATAACCACAACGACACCGCCGCCGACGTAGAGCGCGCACATGGCGGGTACGACGAAGCGCGTGACCCGGCCGATACGGCCCACCCCGCCGACGACGATGATCCCGACGATACTCATCGCGGTAAGTCCCGTCACCCAGTCTGCGATGTGCCACTCGTTTTCGATCAGATTCGCCAGCTGGTTCGCCTGGAAAATGCCGAGGCAACCGATCATGCCGCACAGGGCGAACATGATCGCGAGCGGTTTGTAACGCGCACCCATGCCAAGCTCGATGTAGTACATTGGCCCGCCCTGCCACACACCGTCCGCATCGCGTTTGCGGTACAGGCATGACAGCGTGCAACTGAAATACTTCGTCGCCATGCCGAGCGCGCCGGCCACCCACATCCAGAACACAGCGCCGGAGCCGCCGGTCACGATAGCAACCGCCACGCCGGCGATATTGCCCATGCCGATAGTCGCCGACAGCGCCGTACTCAGCGCCTGAAAGTGCGAGATTTCTCCGGGATCGTTCGACCGGTCGTAACGACCGGTGAGTACCGCGAAAGCATGTCCCGCGCGGCGCAACGGGATTAGCCGGCTCAACAGCGTGAAATACGCGCCGGCGGCGAACAGCATGAGTACGAGCGGCAGGCCCCATAGCGCGCTCACGGTCTCGGCCCAGAAGCGGTCGAACGTCATGCCACGGTTACGCTTGCGGGATGGAAAGATGTTCCGCGCGATCGCTGGCGAACATCATCGTAAACCGAGCGACCCGGGATTCATGCTGCGTTGTGGATCGAGTACATCCTTGACCCCGTTCAGCAGTTGTTTCAACGGTTCGTTCGCGATGAGTTGCTGGTAGGGATAGTACTTGCCGATCTGCAGGTGGCAACAACCGTGGGCATCGTAGAGGTCGCGCAGTTTGTCGCGTAGTTCGAGTGCGACCCGACGTTTCCCGGGTTCGGGCGCGATCGTTTGCCATTGTTGTCTGAATTCCTCCTCGATCAGGCTCAAACGAAACTCGCCAAGTTCGTCGCGCCAGTACAGGCTCGGTTCGATGACAAACTCCGTACCGGAGAAGCATGTAAGGTAGGAACTCTGGATGCCGTGCTCTGCCATCACGTCGCGATGCTCGGCGAAAAACGCTTCCGTTGCATTACCCACCTCAACGGCTTTCGACAACGGCATGAAACCATGCACCGGCAACCAGATCTCGCCGTCCTTGCCGAGCAGCACCGTGCGCACGCCCCCGAACGGGTGGGCGCGAAAAACCGTTGGCAGCGTGTTGTCGATCTCGAACCCCTTGTTCGCACGGCAGACGGTACGCGCGGTCTCCAGCGCCCGGTGAGCAACGTCGCGATCGTAGCTGTCGAACGTCATGTGCAGGGAGTAATTCACTTCGCGCAGAAACGTCTTGCCGGACGCAGCCACCTTGAATGACGTCCACAAGCCCTTGATCCCGCCCTCGCGCGTCGCAACGTCTTTCAGCACCGCGAGACCCTCGCCAAACGTGAAGCCCTGATCCTCGAAACTCTTGTTGTAATATGGATCGAAACCGTAACACTCCGCGCAAATGCGTTTGCGCGACAGTTGCGTCTGCGTGCGGATCATATCTTCGAGCGTGTCGAAGCCGAACGACATGAACAAGGTCACCGCGGGCGCTTCGATCAAGCGCAGCGTTGCTTCGGCCTTGATCCCGAAGGCACCGGTATCGGCGGTGAAGATACCCGTAAGGTCCGGTCCGAAGTGGCGATAGAATGGTTGTCCGTTCACGTGCGCCGCGGAACCGGTTTGCAGGACAGCGCCGTCGGCGAGCACAACCTTGAGTCCGAGCGCACTTTCGGCTGTGGTGTTGTAGAGGCCCGAGCCAAGAAACAGACTGTTTTGCGACAGCGCGCCCCCCACCGTCGCGTACATGCCCGACAGGGGTCCGAAGTATGGAGTCCGCCGGTCTGCTTCGAGCAGCGCCTCGTACAGTTTCTTCCACGTGCAGCCGGTTTGCACGGTGACGTACATGTCCTCGGTATTGATTTCGAGGATCTGATCCATGCGGCGCATGTCCACGAGCACACTGCCCGGCTTCTCCGGCTGGTAGCCCTGGGTGTAGGACATGCCGCCACCGCGTGCGACCACCGGCCGGCCGGCTGCCGCCGCAACGGCAACGCAGCGCGAGAGTTCTGTGGCGTCGCCCGGGCTCACAACGACGTCGGCGATTTCTCCCGGCTGATAGCTCAGATCCGTTGACAATAGTTTGACCGCGACTTCATCTATAACGACATGCTCGGTGCCGAGGATGCGGGTGAGTTCGGCGATAAGCCGGCCGGTCGGCGTCGTCTCGTTGCCCATGGGGGTCCTCGTTCGCAGGTCGGCAGACCAGCATAGCGAATCACCATGGCGCGGCAAACCGGGCGCGCGGTGGTCTGGCGCGAGCGAAGGTTCTACAATCGCTGCAGCATGAAACAATCGATTCCCGATCCTCCCGCGCGCCGGTTCACGTTACGCTTGCGAGTCATTGCCGTGCTGATCGTCGTTGCACTGGCCCCGCCACTCGCGGCGTCCGAGCGCCGCCCGCCGGAGGTGGTGCGCAGTGACGACATGAATGCCGCGGTGTCGCTCGCGATCGAAGTTACCGCGGACGGTGCGATCGAAGGTACGCTCAGCAACAACACCGGGCGCAGGATTGGCGATGTCGAAGTGCTCGTCGAATACGCCTGGATCTGGGCGAGAAACTCCAATGTACCGGACGCTACGCCGGGCTGGTCGACAACCTACACGCTGCCGGTCGAACTCACACCAGGGGAGTCCGTACCGATGAACCTCGCGCCGCTGCACCCGCTGCCGGACCGCGACGATGGTCATTTCCTGATTTCCGCGAAGGTCGTCGGTTATACGCGCTTTCGCTGGGTTACACCGGACGATCCGAACTAGCCGGCAGTGCGCCGTCGTGCGCAGCGCCGAATGGACGCCATAGTCACTGAAGAAGGGGGAAGTCGATGGAAGCTGACCAGGGGACAGGGTTTTTCGGGTTTCTGATTGCAGTCGGTATTTTCGTTTTCATGAGCTACTGTCTGAAGCTCATTTGTGAGAAGGCGAAGGTTGATCCCGGCGTTCTGATCTGGATTCCATTCGTGCAATTGATCCCGATGGCGACGGTCGCGGGCATCAATCCGCTGCTCTTGTTGCTCTATTTCATTCCCCTTGTGAACATCGTGTTCGCCTTGTATCACTGGTCGAAGGTGTGTACGGCGATTGGTAAATCGCCGTGGCTCGTGGTGCTGATGCTCATCCCGCTCGTGAACATCGCGTTCCTGCCACTGCTTGCCTTTACTTGATGGCGGTGCGCGTAGCGGGGGCGGTCGCCGGGAGCGAGCGAGCGGATCAGGCGGCGTGCGCACGACACATCATGACAGTTGAGTGCGTTCGGCTTACCGCAAGCTTGCGGGTCGGCGAGGTGACGGGGCGATGAAACTCGGTCTGCTCGCGTGCGACTTCGTGCCTGACGAGCTGCGCGATCGCTTCGAGGATTACCCGCGCATGTTCGCCGCCGCGATCGCAACCGCGGGGGTCGATGTCGAATGGCAGGTGTATCGCGCGTACGCGGAAGAACTGCCGGCCGCGGCGGACGCCTGCGATGCCTACCTCGTCACCGGTTCGCGCGCCGGAACTTACGACGAGCTGGACTGGATCGCTGCGCTCGAATCTTTCGTACGCGAGCTTGTCCGGCAGCGCGTACCGCTGGTCGGGGTGTGCTTCGGCCATCAACTGATTGCGCAGGCGCTCGGCGGCACCGTGGCAAAATCCCCGCTCGGCTGGGGCATCGGTATTCACACTTACAATACGGATTCAGCGGCGCCGTGGATGCGCCCGCCGCTGCCCCGTTTCACCGTGCCGGTATGCCATCAGGATCAGGTGGTGGCGCTGCCGGGCGGCGCCGAGCGCCTCGCAAGCAGTGATCACTGCGAGAATTTTCTCGTGCAGTTCAATGACACCACGATGGGAATTCAGGGGCACCCCGAGTTCACCCGCGCTTATATCAGCGTGCTCGTCGACCAGCGCGAGGATCGCCTCGGCGCACGCATCGGCGCCGCCGCGCGTGCTTCGCTGTCGCGCGACGCGGATAACGTCGCGATCATGACGTGGATTGCGAACTTCCTCACCCTGCCGCCGCCAACGCCCGCGACTGATGGGTGACCTGCCACGCCTGCTCGTCTTCCAGCATCTCGACGTTGAGCATCCGGGCGTGTTCCGCGAGTTCCTCGCCACCGACGGGATCGCCTGGGACGTGGTCGAACTCGATGCCGGTGACCCTGTTCCCAACCTCGACGGCTACGCCGGACTGTGGGTGATGGGTGGCCCCATGGATGTCTGGCAGGTGGACGAACATCCCTGGCTGGTGGATGAACTTGCCACCATCCGCCGCGCGGTGGCGGACCTGCGGATGCCGTACCTCGGCATCTGCCTGGGCCACCAGCTTCTGGCCGCGGCGCTCGGTGGCACGGTGGGTCCCGGGACCGCGGAAGTTGGCGTGATGCCGGTTGAATTGACCGCCGCCGGCGCTGACAGCGCATATTTCGCCGGCCTGCCGCACACCCTGACAACGTTGCAATGGCATGGGGCCGAAGTGACTTCGCCACCGCCGCAGGCGCGTGTACTCGCGCGCTCTCAAGCGTGCGCGGTGCAAGCCCTCGCTATCGCTGACCACGCCGTCAGTGCACAGTTTCATGTTGAGGCGACAGCCGCTACCGTGGCCGAATGGGGTGCGGTGCCGGCTTACGCACAGGCGCTCGACGCTGCACTCGGCGCCGGCGCGCTGCCGCGCTTTGAGCAGGCGGTGGCGCATAATCTCGCACTGTTTAATCGCAGCGCGCGGCGCTTCTATGAAAACTGGATGCGCGTGTCCGGCTTTGTGCGCGCGCAGCGTTCGGCGTGAATCGCGACGACAACGCCCGACGGGCTCAACTTGTCGCCGCACGCGACGCCCTGCATGCCCTCGATGCAACGAGCAGTGCCGCGGCCCAACCCGTCGAACTCGACCAGACGCGGGTTGGACGACTCTCGCGCATGGACGCGATGCAGGCGCAGGAAATGTCGCTGGCCGCACGACGGCGCACCGAATTGCAACTAAGCCGTATTGAATCCGCGCTGCAACGGATTGAACAAGGCAACTACGGCGATTGTGTCCGTTGCGGCGAAGCAATCAACGCACAGCGCCTCGATTTCGATCCCGCGGTGTTGTTGTGCATTGGATGCGCGACAGACTCGGAGCGCTGAGCAATACTAGGCATGCTCCGCAAGAGTCCGACGCCGGCGGATGGCGACCGGAATACGCGGAGGCAAGGCGCGCACGACGGTAATGCCATCGCGCGCGATCGCGAATGAATCCGCAATCCCGGGCGCCATGCCCGGAAGAAACGATGGAGTGACGAACGCATGAGTCACGAGAGAATACACGCCGCAATCGAAGCATTGCGTGCCGAAATCAATAAACTGGATGCCGAGGACACGGTCTCGCGGGCGCGTCTCGATCAGTTGGTGCGCGAACTGCAGGAGCAGCTTGATGCCGGCGATGCGGCTTCACCTGCTGTACTCGAGGGCTCGGTGACGGAGTTGATCGAGCAGTTCGAAGTCGAACATCCGCGCATTACCGGGGTACTCAACGATTTGATGGTGACCCTGAGCGGGATGGGAATATGAGGGTTCACGGCTGCCGTTCGCACGTGTCCGCGGCGCAATGCTGAGGATCAATGACGCGATCACTATCCCCGAAGCCGAGCTGAGCATCCGCGGGATCCGCGCGAGCGGGCCTGGTGGTCAAAACGTCAACAAGGTTTCGTCCGCGGTCCATGTGCGATTCGACATCCACGGCTCCTCACTGCCGCAAGAATACAAAGACCGGTTGCAGGCGCTCCGTGACAGCCGGATTACCGCCGACGGCGTGATCAATATCAAGGCGCAACGTTCGCGCAGTTTCGAGGCGAACCGTCTCGAAGCCCTTGAACGACTCGCAAACCTGATCGCGTCCGCCGGGGTGACGCAAAAGCCGCGCAAGGCGACGCGCCCGTCGCGGGCAGCACGCCAGCGACGTCTGGACCAGAAGACGCGCCGCGCCCATGTCAAAACACTTCGCGGCCGGGTAGTGGACGATCACTGAGTTCGCCGTTTGCATTGCACTGCGGCAAAAAAAGCCTTGTTTTCACCGGCGAAACGCCGCTAGAGCCGTCGTCAGTTTTCGTGGCATGTGGTTGCAAAGAGGCGTACTATGCTTCCAAGTCGACAGCTTCGTCGGCGCAAGTAACGCTGATTTTATCGGCGTCAGTACGATTTGAAACTGAAATAAGTGAGTGTTTGATATGGCAGAGCGAGTAACCGGAACCGTCAAATGGTTCAGCGATGACAAAGGTTATGGATTCATTGAGCAGGAAAACGGCAAGGACGTGTTCGTTCATCACAGTGCAATTAACGGCGAAGGCCGCAAAACGCTGCACGAAGGTCAGTCGGTGACGATGGAAGTCACCCAGGGCCAGAAAGGTCCGCAAGCCGAAAACGTTTCCCCCGCCTGATTTCACCACCCGCACCACTTCCACATTCAAGTTCCAATCGTGCTTCCCGGCCTCCGCACCGAGGCCGCGTGCGCGCCTGCCTTCCCGCGGGTCTGCGTGAACGGAACTTCAGCGCAAACAGGCGCTTTTCACGGAATTGGCTTTAAGGGGCGGCGGACGCTGACAGGGAAAGGCTTGCGGCGACGAGCGGTCGCTGGTTACGTGCTGGTATCCACGCGTGATTGGCGGCCGCCCGTCGACGACGAACCTGCCTGTTTCTTCGGCAGCTCGCCGCGCCCGCGAGCTTGCTTGCGCTAATGCTTCTCAGTCTTTCGTAAATACCTTACCGATATCCTGCTGCACCATGGCTTCGATCAGGTGCGGTCCCGGCCGCTTCATCGCGGCTTCGAACTGCGCGTAGAACGCTTCGGCCGTGTTCGCGCGACTGCTCGAAACGCCGAGCCCCCGCGCCACCGTTTGCCAGTCGATCGACGGATTGCCGAGGTCGAGCATGGAGACGGTCTTGTCGTTCGGCTGCCCCGCATTGAGGCGGGCGAGTTCGATGTTCAGGATGGCGTAGCTGTCGTTGTTCAGCAGCACGATAACGACGTCGGCATTTTCGCGCGCCATGCTCCATAAGGTTTGTACCGTATACATGCCGCTGCCGTCGGCCTGCAGTGCCACCACCTTGCGCTCAGGGCAGGCGACGGCCGCGCCGAAACTGACCGGTAGTCCCTGGCCGATCGCGCCGCCGGTAATCGCCAGCCAGTCGTGCCGGGCAGCACCGGCAGTGCGCCCGTAAACCTCGGCCGCGCAGGAGATCCCTTCGTCGGACACGATAGCGTCATCGGGTAGCAGCGCGGCCAGCGTATCGCCGATGGCGGCCGTCGTCAGCGCGCCCTGTGGCGGCGGCGGAGTTTCCCGCTGCTGCAACGTTTCACTGCCCGCCTGCGCACCGAGTTGTCCGGCGAGCGCGGCGAGTGCCGGCTGCACCGCGTCTTCGAACGTCGCGAGCGTGGCGACCGTCGCGTCTTCGCGTACGAGCACGCTTGGTGTATTCGGATAGGCGAAGAACGCGACCGGTGTGGCCGCACCGATGAGTACGATCTGATCGTAACGTTCCATCACGCCGATGGCGTGTTCGGCAAAGTACGGCACTTTGTCGATCGCAACCCGGCCCTCACCGCGCTGATGGCGGGTGGGAAACGTTTCACCAAACAAGGCGGCGCCGGTTTTCGCGGCGATGCGCGAGGCGAGTACGAGCGATTCTTCGCGCAAGGCATGCCCGCCAAGAACGATAGCCGTGGGCTTGCCGTTAGCGAGCAGACGGGCCACGTTGTCTACCGTTGCCGCCGGCACCGTTTGCGTCGATTCGAACGGCAATCGCGGCCAGGATTTTTCCGCCGGTTCCCACGCATGATTGGCCGCCGCGATCAGGGTCGTGATGCGCCCGGTGCCGTGGCGTGCCTCGCTGACCGCGATCGCGCCGAGTTCGGCGAGACTGTCGGCCGACGTCGAGGTTTCCACCCACGCGGAATTGATCTTCGCATGCGCGGTTACATCTGAGGTGAGTGGCGCATCGTAGGGCAGGTGGTACGGCGCATGGTCACCGACGATATTCACCATTGCGACGCGCGCTTTCTTTGCGTTGTGCAGATTCGCCATGCCGTTCGCGAGCCCGGGCCCGAGGTGTAGCAGCGTGATCGCGGGTTTATCGGCCATGCGCGCGTAGCCATCCGCGGCGCCGGTAACCACGCCTTCGAACAGACACAGGATCGGATGAACATCATCCGTGCGGCCAATCGCGGCGACGAGATGCATCTCCGAGGTGCCGGGATTGGCGAAACAGATTTCGATGCCCGAATCGACGAGCGTTTTCAGTAGTGCTTCAGCACCGTTCATAAATATCGCTTCCTTCTGTGCCGCTTTGCGGGTTAGCGGCCCGTCGACTCGCGGGTCCGCTGCAATGCCTTATTCGCTTCGGCTGCTTCCACCCAGAACGATTCGAGCGCCACCGCAACCCGCACGTTACGGTTCTTCAGGCACCAGGCGTCGAGCCACTGCACCATTTTGTGAATATTGATCGCGACATCTTTCGCGTGTTCGCCGACCAGACCATACATCGTGTTGCCGGCGGTGAGATAACCCGACAGGTAGGCATGAATGTAAGACGTGTTCACCACGTCCTGCTGTTGTTGATCTTCAGCGCGTTTGTCGAGGTAGGTCTGACATTCGAGTTGACCCAGGCCGTAGGTTGAATACGCGTTCGCGTGGTGTGTCGCCAGCATTGCCGTGCCGGCCAGCAC
The DNA here is from genome assembly GCA_965216305.1 of Gammaproteobacteria bacterium. GTDB lineage: Bacteria > Pseudomonadota > Gammaproteobacteria > UBA11873. Next base: position 5,525,672 of record OZ244144.1, read on the forward strand.
GCCGGCGAAAACGACTGGCAGAGTTTCAACTTTCACGATTCACCACCCGGTTCGCCGGGACGCAGAGTTGCGCGTACAGGTAACGTTTGAATTCCTCGCTGTACGGCTGTTGCGCGATCGCGCGTTCCATGCACAACAGCCAGGCGTCGCGTTCGCGCGGACCGATCGACAAATGGGCGTGGCTGCCGGGGATGCTGATGGCACCGTATTTCTCCCGGTAGCGGTTCGGGCCGTTCATCCAGCCGCACAGGAATCGCGCGAGTTTGTCGCGTGAGGTGGTGATGTCGGCCGGATGCATGGCGCGAACTTGCGCCGCTGCTGCTTCTGTTTCCATGATGTCGTAAAACGCATCGACGAGTCGGCGGATACCGGATTCGCCGCCCGCTGCCTGAAACGAGGCATCGCCCATCCCGAACGTCGGCACGCCGAGAGGCTGCGGCTTATCCACGCCGCAGCTCACGAATTGCCGGCCGTCGCCCCGTCACAGTTTCGGGATCACGTGTTCGCCAAACCGGCGAATATCCTCAAGCGCTTCCGCCTGCGGCGGCCCGCCCGGCTGACGCATACGCAGCATCAGGTAATCAGGTTTGACGACGTCCGACCACATCTGCAGTTGGTCGAGACATTCTGCCGGCGAGCCGGCAATGAGCCGGTCTTTCGCCAGGATATCGAACGTCAGATCCTGCGGCGATTTTATGTCTTTGATGTGCTCGTCCTCGACATAACCGCCAAATTCGTAATACCAGCGATGCGTGTGCATCGTCGGTTCGCTCTTGGCGACGGTATCGGCCCAGTTGTCGCCGATCACGCAGTCGCGCATCAGGATGACGGACGGTTTGCGGCCGTGTTTTTCGGCTTCGGCGCGGTACTGGTCCGCGTAGTCCTTGATCACGCCAACGGACTGGATGGGGTCGGCGATCCAGGCGTCGGCCATGCGTCCGGCGCGGGTCAAACCAGGTGGCGCCCAGCCGGCAAGCCAGATCGGCGGACCGCCTTCCTGATACGGCTTCGGGGTCACGCGCACATTGTCGATGGTGTGGTACTTGCTGTCGTAGCTGAACGGTTCACCGCTCCACGCCTGGCGCAGGATCTCGACGCCTTCTTCCGTGCGCCGTACGCGTTGTCGCTGCGGCACCCCGACGGCGTCGAAATCAGCCGGCTGGTATGCAATCCCGGCGGCCGCGGCGATGAAGCGACCTTTTGTCGCCTGATCGACGACAGCGATATCCTCGGCGAGGCGGATCGGATGGTACAGCGGCATGAGCAGCACGCAGGTACCGACATTCAGGGTGGTCGTGTGCATGCCGACGAGTCCGGCCATCAACACGGGCGAGGGCAGGTAGCCGTCTTCCTGCTGATGATGCTCGGTGAAAAAGAAGCCGTCGAAACCAACGTCTTCGCAAACCTTGGCTTGTTCGATGATCTCATCGATCAGGCGCGCAACGTTCTCGCCTTTCGGTGGGTCCTGGGTACATGGGAAATATCCGACTCGCATTGGGTTTCTACCTGTATTTGGGTTTTTATTGGCGGCGGGCGGGCGGCGGTTCGCGCCGCCGGCTGAAACTCGCCCGTGCTCCCCGGCGCGACGTCGTACGCCGGGATGCGATTTTTCCGAAGCGGAAGCATGGCATCTGACCCGGACCCAGATCAATCGCCGGTACGCTCCGGGGCTATCGAGCGTGGTGCGATTCGCGTAGTGTCCGCGCATCCTCGTCGACCAAGCGGAATTGCGCCCGTGTCACGCAACGCTAACAGTTTGCTGTATCACCCGAACGTCATCCTGGCGGCCGCCTGCGCTATCGCGATCCTGATCCTCGGGCCACGCAGCGCGCTCGGGTTGTTTACCGAACCGGTCAGCCAGACGCGTGGCTGGGGCCGGGACGTATTCGCCCTCGCGATCGCAATCCAGCATCTCGTGTGGGGTCTCGCCCAGCCTGCCGCCGGCGCACTTGCGGATCGCTTTGGTTGTCGTCGCGTGATTACGGTTGGCGCCCTGGCCTATGCGCTCGGTTTCGCGCTCATGCCGCTCGGCACGACCCCGCTCGGTTTTCAGCTCACCGCCGGGGTGCTCGTCGGCTTCGCGCTCGCTGGTACGGGATTTCCCATCGTGGTCGCGGCGCTCGGCCGCCTCATGCCGCCCGCGCGACGTTCCACCGCACTCGGCGTCGCGACAGCCGCCGGCAGCATCGGGCAATTTTTGTTTGCGCCAATCGGGCAGGCGTTTATCAGCGGCTACGGTTGGCCCAGCGCATTGTGGTTTATGGCTGCCGCGGTACTCGCGGTGCTCGTGCTGGCGCTGCCATTCGGTGCCGACAGCACGCCACGGGCCACGTCCGATGATCGCGGGCTCGGATTCTTCGCGGCACTTGGCAGTGCTTTTAGCTATCGCAGCTACGTGCTGCTCGTGGCCGGGTTTTTTGTCTGCGGTTTCCATGTGTCGTTCATCATGGTGCACCTGCCGCCCTATCTTGGCGACATCGGTGTATCCGCGGCGCATGCTGCCTGGGCGCTGGGGATCATCGGTTTGTTTAATATCTTCGGCGCGTTCGGTGCCGGCTATCTCGGTGGTCGCTATTCCAAGCGCATGCTGCTGAGCGTGCTTTACACGAGCCGCGCGCTACTCATCATCGCGTTCATGTTATCGGCCAAGTCCAATGTCGCGGTCGCGGTTTTTGCCGCCGGCCTCGGCTTGCTGTGGCTGTCGACGGTGCCACTTACTTCGGGGCTCGTCGCGGTGATGTGCGGCACGCGGTATCTCGGCACCCTGTTCGGTTTCGTCTTCATGTCGCACCAGGCCGGCGCGTTTATCGGGGTGTGGCTCGGTGCTTACGTGTTCGAAACGACCGGCTCTTACGACGCCATGTGGTGGCTCGCGACCGTGTTGTCGCTCCTCGCCGCGGCACTGCACTGGCCAATTATCGAAAGCCGGGCACCGCGTTTCGCCGAACCCGAAACCGCCTGAGGATGCGCGCCGCTCCGATTGCCGTATTCGCGGGCCTGTTACTCGTATGGGGCTACAGCTGGGTCTTGCTGAAGCTCGCGATGCTCGACGCCGGTCCCGTTAATTTTGCCGCCCAGCGAACGTTTATCGGCGCCCTCGCCCTGCTTGCGATGCTGCCGCTGATGCGCCGGCCGTTCTGGCCCACCCGGGTGCGTGAAACCCTGTTGCTCGGGATCGTACAGACGACGATATTCGTCACCCTGTCGCAACTCTCGCTCGTCGAGGGTGGGGCCGGGCGCAGCGCCGTGCTCGTATTCACAATGCCGTTCTGGACCTTGCTGTTCGCCGCCATCGTGCTCGGTGAACGCGTGGGACTCGCACAACGCTGGGCCGTGGCACTCGCGGCCGCGGGTCTCGTGGTCATGCTCGAACCCTGGCAGCTCGGTGGTTCGGTGCGAAGCAAGACAATAGCGATTGCGGCCGACGCGGCCTGGGCCGCGAGCGCGGTGATCGCGAAGCGCATTCAGCATCGGGGACCGGTGGACGTGATCTCGCTGACCGCGTGGCAGATGTTCTTCGGTTCCACGATTCTTGTATTGCTTGCTCTCATCGTCGATGAGCCGGCGACGAACTGGAACGCCCGCTACAACGTAATCCTTTTGTTCACCGCCCTCATACCGACCGGACTTGGCTGGCTCGTATGGCTCTACCTGCTGCAACGGCTTTCGGCTGGCGTCGCGAGTATGAGCATGCTCGCGATCCCCGTGCTGGCCACCGCATCGTCGGCCTATCAGCTCGGGGAACGACTGCAGATCAATGAATATGCCGGGATCGCGCTTATCGTGGGTGCCCTCGTGGTGCTGTCGCGTGCGGCCATGCAGTCGCAATAGGCCGCAAGCGACCGTGACCGTTGATGTAATCCACGTTGAAGCTGCACAGGTATAAGCGGGTATTCCGCGCGGCCGGGATGACCGTCGCGCTGGCTACGGGAAGCGCCGGCAGAGCGTGCGCCCCCTGCGTCCGGCGCCGGATCGGGCGGGAATACTACCGCGCCGCGCGCATGGCTGGCCGCGGACGCGGCTTGAAAAGTGCTGCACAAAGTGCCATCTGTTAATCAATGAACACAAAATCGTGGTGCCCGGGATCGGTCACGGCGGCGTTAGTCGCGTTGTCGGTGCTTGCGTTCAGCTCGATGGGTGCGGCAACGGAGCAGCACAGGCAGGAACGAATGCTTGAGGAAATCGCCGCGGACTATCGCGCCACCGCATATCTGACCGGCCGCCATCGCATGAGCGCGAACCTGCGGGAGGCGCTGGCGCGCGTACCGCGCCACGCTTTCGTGCCCGCTAACGTCGTCGATCACGCTTACGTCAACCGGCCGCTGTCGATCGGTCACGGCCAGACCATATCCCAGCCTTTCATCGTCGCCCTGATGACGGATCTGCTCGATCTCGAACCTGGTTACAGCGTTCTCGAGATCGGCACCGGATCGGGTTACCAGGCCGCGGTGCTCGCTGAACTCGGTACCTCGGTATACTCGATCGAAATTGTCGCGCCGCTCGCCGACGCCGCCGCGGCGCGACTGCGCGAGCTTGGTTATGCAGACGTCGCAGTGAAGGCCGGTGACGGCAATTACGGCTGGCCGGAAGCCGCACCGTTCGATCGCATCATCGTCACCGCGGGCGGGCGCCTGCCACCGGCGCTGCTCGAGCAACTTGCGCCGGATGGCAAGCTGATCATTCCCTTGCAGGATCGCAGCGGCGAACAGGTTCTCACCTTGTTTGAAAAATCCGCCGACGGCGTGGTGTCGGAACGCGCCGTGCTGCCCGTCCGTTTCGTACCGATTACCGGCGACACCTGAGCGCGTTCAGGCGCGCATCATTTCCCGCGCGAATCGTTCCGTCGCCGCGTCCGCGGGTGCGAGTGTTTCCAGGCGAATTTCCTGTAAGGTCACATCCTGCGGGGTGCCGAATGTTGCGATAACCGTTAACCAGGACAGGCGCTGACCATCGAGGTTCAGCACGAGCGGGATCACCGGGGCCGAGCGAGGCAGGCGCGCGAGTTGAGGCAGCAGCTCGTGTACGCCTGGATAAGCTTGGATTTCGTGCAGTAACTCCTTGAGCGGATCGTCGCCGAACGCCGCGGTTGCTTCCTGGCGTGCGCGCACGAGCAGGGCTTCAGCGACCTCGTGCCAGTTTTCCAGGCGCGATTTCAGCCCGTGGGGGTGCAGTACCAAACGCAGCATGTTTGGCGGTGGCGTTGCTGAGGCTTCGTGATCGATGCCGCAGATCCGGAGCAAAGCCTGGCTCGCGCGGTTCGCGAGCAACAGATTCCACATCCGATCGACGACGAACGCAGGATAAGGTTCGTGCCGCTCGAGCATGAAACGCAATGCATTGAGGGCCGGTTCGAGTTCTTCGTCGTCGAGTGTCGATTGCCGGTACACGCTCGCATAACCGGCGGCGTTGAGGAAGCGATTGCGGTCGCGCAAGGGCACGTCGAGCGCGTCGGCGAGTCGCAACACCATCTCGCGGCTCGGCGTCGAGCGGCCGTTCTCAATGAAACTGAGATGGCGTGAAGACACTTCGGCATCGAGTGCAAGATTGAGCTGGCTGCATCCGCGAGCGCGTCGCCAGTCTTTCAGCAATTGGCCGAATTCGTTCGCAGCGATCATGTTGCTGACCTCAGGGCTTGCGGATCCCGGACATGCGAGAAGGCTAACAGTCGCGCCGGGTGAACAATATTACCCGCGAGGTAACGAACCCGCCGAAAACCGCCGCTGCGGCGAACGGACGCTCAAACGACGTACGGCTGCGCCAGGCGGTAGTGCGGGTTTGTCGTGAGGTAGCTCGCGATCCGATCATCGTCCCGAATGGCGCTATCGATAAAACGGATCGCGGCGACAATACGCTCTGTCGGTTCCGAACAACTCATGCGCAGGAAGCCGCCCCCGGCGTCGCCGAAGCATTCACCGCCAAGACACGCCACCCCGGTTGCCTCATCGGCGCCTTCGAGCAGGTACATTGCGAGTCCGTGCGAGGTGATCCCGAGCGCATTGCAACGATCGGCGACACAGGGGAAGGCGTAAAAACTGCCACCGGGCTGCAGGCAGCTGATGCCGTCGACCCGGTTCAGTTCGCCTACGAGCGTCGCCACCTTGGCGCGAAACTCCGCCATCATCGTGTCGCGTTCGGCAAGACCGTGGCGTAGTCCGGCGGCGCCGGCGAGTTGGACGAATGGCGGTACGCACGACAGCAGGGTGTTCGTCAGTTTCGCCAGCATGCGCGCCATTGCGGTGGAACTGACGGAGAATCCGAGCCGCCAGCCACTCATCGAAAACGACTTGCTGAACGTATACGCAGCGACGCACTGATCGAGCATGTCGGGTTCGGCGAGGATCGAATGGTGCGCGCCCTGCCACACCATCTGGTCGTAGGGCTCGTCGCTGAACACCGCGATGTCCCGGCCGCGTACGAGATCGGCGATGGCGCGTAAATCATCTTCCTCCGCGACGCCGCCCGTGGGGTTGTGTGGCGAATTCAGATAGATGGCTTTCGGCGCCGGATCGTCGCGCAGGAAGGCCGCCACGTCATCAGGGTTTGGCCGGAATGCGTTCGCCTGTTTCAGCGCGGCGAGGACCATACGCGCACCGCGTCGGTGGATGCTCGGCGGGTAGGTCGGAAAATACGGGCTGAACACGAGTACGCCATCACCCGGATTGAGCATCGCTTCGGCAAACAAGGTCTGGAACGTCTTCGCGCCCGGGCCGGCGATAATATTCTCCGACGTGGTGACGAGGCCGAATTCGCGGTTGACGTAGTCGCTCGCCGCCGTGCGAAATTCGGCCATCCCCGCCGATGGCGCGTAATGCGTATGCCCGGCTTCGATGGCCGCGATACCGGCGCTGCTCGCGGCGGATGCGCTCGGAAACGGGCTGTCACCGATCTCGAGTTCGATTACGTCTTTGCCGGTTGCGATCAGATGTTTCGCAACGGCGAGTACATCGAACGCACCTTCCGGTTTTACCGCTGTGGCGAAGTGGCTGTAGGACGACTCCATAGTTTCGTCCCGTCAGCTCGCGCGCTGAAACTTGAGAAACAACTCGGCTGTCTCGGCCGGTCGTTCGAGCATCGGACAGTGACCCATCCGTTTCATCACGTGCGTGTCGACGTTTGTAAGGAGTTTGTCCAGCACTCCGGCACCGGACGGATGCAGGATGCGATCATTATCGCCCCACAAGACCTGCGTTTTTACCGTGCAGTCAGCCATCGCATTTTCGAGTGAAACGGGATCAGTAAACATCTCGCCAAAGACTTTTTCATTGAAGACGCGCTCGGCAATATTGCGTTCGCACAAACAGCGCTGGAACGGTTTCGGCACGTACGGCGCTTTCGTGAAACACAGATTGACGAGGCGGGCGAAGTCGGCCGCGTCGTTCACGAGCAAGGGATTCTCTCCGCGCTCGAGCGCGAGAAAATACTCGCTCGGATCCGCCGCTTCCACCCCGGCCGGGGCGAGCAGCCACAAGCTCTTGACCGCTTCGGGATGTCGCGCGGCAAGCAATCCCGCGAGATAACCGCCCATTGAATTCCCGCCGATGTGCACGGCACCGAGATCGAGTGCGGTGACGAACGCGAGCAGGCGCGCGATCTGATCATCAGCACTGTAGCGACGATCGAAGTCGCGCGTGGAATCGCCGAAACCGGGAAGGTCGGGAATGATCAGCCTGTAGTGCGGCGACAATAACGGTGCGATCTGGATCCAGTTGTCCTTGTTGGCGCCAAATCCGTGCAGCAGGAGCAGTGGTTCGCCACTGCCGCCGTCGAGATAGACGATTTCGTGCCCGTCAATTTTTACCTGCCGTTCGACGAGTCCGCCCTTGTTACGTTGCGCCGTGATGGCGGCGCGAAACAGCGGCCAGCGGAAATAATGCATAGCGGCATAAGCGATGGCCGCGAGGACCAGCAGCGTAATGATCACCGACATCGTAAGCGTTTCCTCAACCGCCGTGGTTGGCGGCGTTGTACGTGAGACAGAATCCGGAACTGCGGCAGCTCAGTCCGCAATCACCGGCAGCACAATATGTGACGCGCGTTCGGCATCGACAAATATGCGCTGCACCACGGGCTCGAGTCGCGTTGCCGTATGCGCGAATTCGCCGGTGTTGGGGTTGCGATCATAACGCGGAAAATCACTCGAGGTGACGAGCACGCCGATCCGGTGGCCGGCGCGGAATAACATCGATGTCGACCACAAGCTCACGTCGTAGCGTAGCGCGGCGCCGGGTTCGACAAGTTGCCGGGTCGCCCCGTCACGAAATGAAGCGCGCACGATGCCGTCGCAAACGCTGATCAGGCGACCATCCGGGTGCACGTCGCAGAGTTTCACAATCCAGTCCGTATCGCGGCCGCTCGTGGCCGCATACAAAATTGCGTTCACCGCGCCGGTCACTTCGAGATCGGCGGACAACGGCGCAGATAGGAACGTGAGCACGTCGCGACGATGGCGGATTGGCGCCTGGTCACGTGGTCCAGGCGCGTATTGTGGCGGCAGCAAGGTGCCGCCACCGCAGGTTGGTACCGGGTCGTTCGGGTCATAGACATAACTCGCGGCCGGACCCTCACCCGCTGGCGGAGCCGGTGCAAGTGAACCGTCGCGATGCAGGTACCAACGCTGTTCGCGGGCGCGCGCGAGCGGCCATTCGTTTTCGTCGCGCCAGCGATTCGCGCCCTGGACGAAAATCCGCACCGGTGCCTCGTCGTCAATTCCGTTCGCCGCGTCTTTGAGTCTTCGATCGAACCAGCGCAGCTGCAGTTTCGTCAGGTCTTCCTTCAGATCGAGAAACAGGCCGTTGCTGCGGAAGCCGAAATCGACGTCTCCGACCACGTGCTGGAACGAAGCGTGCGCCCACGGACCGACGATCAGTTTGCTGTGCGTACGCGCTGCTTCGCTACCCGCGTTCGCCCGCATACCCTGGAAATGCTCGAGATCGGGCGCGAGTAACAGATCGTGCCAGCCCGCAATCGTGAGGCTCGGTACTTTCACGTCGTGATGACGGTTGCCGAACAGCATGGAGTCCGTCCACTGATCCGGGATGGGGTGGCGCAAAAATTCGTAGAAAAATGGCAGCAGGGAGTCGTCTTCCGGGTGCGCCGGCGCGAACGTGCTTAACGGTAGTTGTTCCAGCACCTGAGCGAAGTTGTCGACGTCGTCAATGAGTTGCACGAGTAGCGGCACCATTTCGGCCAGATCGGGTTTGGCCCGGATCAGCGCCGCCGGCCCGATTGCCCGCATCGCCCACATTGCCAGGGTGCCAATGTTCAGGGCGCCGCCGCGCCAGAAATGGTTGCGCCAGAAATCGTTCGGTGCGGTGGTTGGCGAGATCGCGCCAAGCGCGGCATGACCGGATGCCGCCGCGAGCCACGCCGTTCCCCCCATGTAGGACAAGCCGTAACACCCGACCCGGCCGGTCGAAAAGGCCTGCGCGGCAGCCCACTCGATACTGTCGTACCCGTCTTCGAGCTCGTCGCGATAGGGGAAGAACACGCCCCCTTCGGATGCCCAGCGGGCGCGTACGTCCTGTATTGCCACCACATAGCCTTCTGCGGCGGCGCGGATCGGGTCGAGCGTCAGCGCGGTAATTGGCCACAGCTCTTTGTTATAGGGGGTACGCTGCAGCAGGACGGGATATTGACCGGGCGCTGATGGACGGTAGATATCCGCCGCGAGCCGGGTGCCGTCGCGCATCGGAATGTGAACGTTTTTCTCGACGAGGACGGTCATGTCTGGTTCGCATCCGTCTCGTCGCTGCCGGTTCCGGCGCCGCTATGCTCGATCAGCGATTCAACCATCGCCTTGTGTGTATCGAGCAGCGCGAGCCAGTTGTTGAGGAACAGATTACCCGCGGTCGTCAGGCTGTACATGCGTCGGGCGGGTCCGCCGAGGGAGGTGTCCCACATCGACGAGACCAGGCCCATCGCTTCCATTTGCCGCAGCGTGCGGTAGATCGTGCCCTTGTTGTATTCGCCGAGACCGGCGTCCTCGAGGCGCTGAGCGAGATCGTATCCGTACGCGGTCCAGCCTTTCAGCATTGCGAGCAGATTGGCCGTCAGCATATCGCTGGCAGCGTGAGCGCCCGGCTGTTTCGATTTTCTTGCCATTTATTCTTGTTCCACCCTGAAAAAAATCTGCATGAACGCTTGACATCTAAATGCAAATTGCATATAGATGTCAACCTTAGTGTGCAGTGCAGCAAACGCACTGCAGCATTCAGTCAATAAAACTAGCGTGGAGAATTACGATGACAGACGCAACTACGCCGGAAACACCGGTTCAGGACAAGGTTACGGAAACGGCAGAAAAGGTTGGTAAACGGGTCGAAAACCTCGTGGACAAACTCGCCGAAAATCAGACGCGCTTCGCCGACGCGGCCGCCACGGCCCGCGATCGCTCGCGTCGCGTGACCGACGAATACATGAGTTCGCTGGCCGCCGCCCAGCGCGATGCCCTGTCGCTCGCGAAAGAACTCGCCGCGCACCCGACGGAATTCGGCAAGAACATGGAAGCGGTGCTCGATTCCGCAACCCAGGCCCAGGCCCGCGCGATGGAAATGACGAAATTGTTCTATCGTGAACAGGCGGAAGCGACCGCGGAATTCCAGAAAGTGATGGCGCCGCTGTTCGAATCGACGAAAGGCTTTGGCGACATAACGAAAAACTTCCAGTCGTTCATGCAGAAATCTGCCTGAAGTGCGGGTTGTCGAGCTAGTTACCGCTCACTTACCTGGCCCGGGGTGTAAACGCGCCACGGGCCAGGGTGTTGCGACGGTGACCACCACATGAGTACGCTCGCTAACGAACTTAGAGGACGTGCCATGCCTGAAGCTGATTACACCGACCCGTTCATTCACGACCCCGCGGTCGAGCAGACGCTGACCCCGTTGTGGAAAGAAGCGAAGTGGGGCCTCGAATGGGCAAAGCTGCGGTGGTCCCGAGTGTATCGGGGCCGCAACGTCCCGCGCGGAAATGGCGCGCCGGTGTTGCTGGTACCCGGCTTCATGGCCGGTGACGCGATGATGCTGGAATTGCACTGGTGGCTGAACCGCATCGGTTATCGCTCACACCTGTCGAACATCATCTGGAACAACGACTGTCCCGACAAGACCGCCAAGGCGCTTGCGCACCGCACGCGCGGCATCTACGAGCGCAGCGGCCGCAAGGTCACGCTCGTTGGACACAGTCTTGGCGGCTTGCTGTCGAAAAGCGTCAGCCAGGAAACACCGGAATACGTGCAAAGCGTGGTCACGATGGGATCGCCGTTCCGCGAAATCGTCAAGGCCCATCCGGCGGTGATCGGCATCTGGGACCGCTTGAAACGCGTCCAGGGTGGTCTGATCGGACGCAACCTGCACGCATCGTGCGGCACCGGCCACTGTACGTGCACGTTCGTGCGCAACATGCTGCAGCCGCGCGACGTGGCGCCGCCGCAGTTTGCTATCTACTCGAAGAGCGACGGCATCGTTGACTGGACGAGTTGTGTCGAAGACGACCCGGAACAGAACGCCGAAGTGATGGGGAGTCACATCGGTCTTGTATACAACGCGGAAGCATTTAAAGCGCTCGCGAATCGACTTGCGGCAGTGACGTAACACGCAGCAGCGAGTATCGCACATCGACTACGTGGGGAGGGGACAAGCATGAAGGACGAGGACTCACTTGATCCGATCCGGATCTGGCGCGAATGGTTGGTCAAATCCGAGAAGCAATGGAGCGACCATCTGACCGAAATGATGGGCGACGAACGATTTTCCAAGGGTATGGGACGCTACGTTCAGGAAGGGCTGCATTCACACCGGATGTTCAGCGACGGGATGGCGCAATACCTCGCTACTCTGAACCTGCCGTCGCGCGCCGACGTGCTCGACCTCGGTGACCGCCTGTCGCAAATCGAGGAAACGCTGGCCGGCCTCCAGGTTGAAATCCGCGACCAGCGCGCGCAACTGACGAAGCTTGCGAACAGCGGCGGCATCGCTGCACCCGGCGACGCGCCGGCACGCCCGTCGCGGACGAAACAACCACCGAAGCGCTCCGACTCGTGACGGCCGCCGTGACGAAAGCGAGCGAAAAAGATTTCGAACGACACGTCGGACGCACGATCCAACGGGCGCTGTCGCGCAACATCCCGGGTCTGAATATTCCGCGCACGGAATCGGAACTCGACGTCGGTACAACGCCGAAAGACCTCGTGTATTCGCGCGATACCGCACGCGTATACCAGTACCGCCCCTTACTCGACGAGATCTACCGCGTCCCGATACTGATCATCATGTCCCCGGTTGCGAAAGGCTACATTCTCGACCTGGCGCAAGGACAAAGCCTCGTCGAATATCTGCTGCTACAGGGCTATGACGTGTACATGATCGACTGGGTTGCGCCGCGCCAGGAGCACAAGGGTCTCGGTCTCGACAATTTCGTTTGCGACGTGATCGGCGATGCCATCGAGAAAGTCCGCGAGACTTCCGGTGAACCCGACGTGACGCTCGTCGGTTACTGCATGGGTGGCATGCTCGCGGCGATGTACACCGCTTTGAACCCGGACGCGGTGAAAAATCTCGCCTGTTTTACGACCCCGGTTAACGCCGATGGTATGACGCTGCACAAGAAATGGGCGGAGGCGAAAGCATTCGATATCGACCGTCTCGTTGATGAGCTCGGTATCATCTCGGGCGACATGATCAATGCATCGTTGCAGGCGCTGCGACCGTTGCAGAAATCAGCCGGCCAGTTAAATTTGCTGAATAATGTCCAGAACGACGCGTTCGTAAAAGCGCAGCTGCGTTTCGATCGTTGGGCCGCAGACCAGTTACCGATCCCGGGAGAACTTGCACGCACTCTGTTCAAGGATTTCCTCAAGGACAACAAGTTCGCGCACAACGCATTGACGATCCGCGACGAAACCATCGACCTGGGGCGCATCAACGTACCGTTTCTGCACGTTGCCGCCGAGTACGACCACATCGTGCCGACGGCGGCGTCGAAGGATCTGATCGGTATGGTCAGCAGCGAGGATAAACAGGAAATCGTCGTCAAGGGCGGGCACGTGAGCCTCGTTGCCGGCGGTAATGCAATCTACCGTTTGTGGCCCAAACTCGATGAATGGTTGCGTGAACGCGGAACCTAGCGCGGTTAGCGGTTCGTAGTCCCGCGTACTGCAGCCGCACCGGTATAATTTCCCGAGCAACCCGGAGCAAACCCGAAATGACCGACACGCGCATTGCCGACGTCATGAGTAATTATCCTCTCAACGTCGATCTGAACAATCATCCGTTCACGCTACGACCGATGACTCCGGACGATGGCCCGGAGCTGCTCGCATTCGCATCCGAACTGCCCCAACACGACATTCTGTTCATGCGCCGGGATATAACAACGCAGGACGGCATCAACAAATGGGTCCGTGACCTTGAACGCGGAAACGTTCACTCGATCCTGGCGGAAGACGCGCACGGTATTTGCGGTTATTCCACGATCCATCGCAACGACCTCGAATGGTCACAGCATGTCGCCGAAGTTCGCGTTACCACCGCCGAGCGGGCGCGGGGGTTTGGCCTCGGCCGTCTGCTCACACGCGAGGGTTTCAATATTGCATTGTCACTCGGAATCGAAAAACTCGTTGCACGCATGACGACGGATCAAACTGCCGCCCGGGAATTGTTTCATGAGCTTGGCTTCCATAACGAAGCCTTGCTGAAAGACCACGTCAAAGACCGCAATGGCGAGCCGCATGATTTGCTGCTGATGGCCTGCAATGTGCAGATTTTTCTTTCCACCCGTAACGCTTACGGGGTTGTGAACTGAGTACAACGTAAACCCGTCCGCGGCCGGTTCAGCCGGTCGCAGACGCCCGCCTTAATTTGGAAAACCTGCCGCAGGAGCTGGACTATGGATCTCGGTCTCACGGGGAAAAACGTCATCATCACTGGTGCTAGCCGCGGTATCGGGCGCGCAACTGCGCTCGAATTCGCGGCCGAGGGCGCTAACGTCGCAATCTGCGCACGTGGCGCGGAGGCGCTGGAAATCACCCGGTCCGATGTCGCTGCGCTCGGTGTCACGGTACATGCGCGAAGCTGCGATGTGTCTGATGCAGACGCGCTGAAAGCGTTCATAAACAGCGCCAACGAGGCGCTCGGAGGGATCGATATTCTCATCAACAACCCGTCCGGATTCGGCCTCACGGATGACGAGGCGGGTTGGGAAGCGAGCCTGAACATCGACATGATGGCCACCGTGCGCGCCACCTGGCAGGTCGTCCCGTGGATGGAGGCGCGTGGCGGCGGTGCAATCGTTCACATCTCGTCCATCTCCGGTCTCGAGGCGGGCAGTCCGCCGGCCTACACCGCGGTGAAGGCTGGACTCGTCGCGCACGCGAAAACGATGGCGGCGCAGCTTGCACCACAGGGGATCCGGGTCAATACCGTCGCACCAGGTTCAATCGAATTCGCGAACGGGTTCTGGGCCACGGTGAAACAGCAAAACCGCGCGATGTATGACGCAACCCTCGCCGCGATACCGGCCGGGCGCATGGGAACGGCCGAGGAAGTGGCGGCGACGGTCGTTTTTCTCGCTTCCCCGAAAGCGAGTTGGGTGTCGGGCGCAATGTTGCTCGTCGACGGTGTACAGCATAAAGGCGTCTTTTGAGCGCGATTGACGAAACTGAAAGGAGTTTGCATTTGAGCGACCGAGTTTGGAGTATCTATCTTTCCGGCGAAATTCATTCGGATTGGCGGGAGCGAATCACGAGCGGTGCGACCGCTGCGGGCCTCGCCGTCCGCTTCAGCTCACCGGTCACTGATCACGATTCGAGTGATCTTTGTGGTGTGCGCATACTCGGTGACGAACCCGGCGATTTCTGGCGCGACCGTAAGGGTGCGGGCATCAACGCGATCCGCACGTCGACTTTAATTAGCCGCGCCGATGCCGTCGTCGTGCGCTTCGGGCCGAAGTACAAACAGTGGAACGCTGCCTTCGATGCCGGTTTCGCGGCCGCGCTGAACAAACCGTTGATCACCTTGCATGATGAAGAACACGATCACGCGCTGAAGGAAGTGGATGCCGCCGCGAATGCCACCGCGCGCACGCCCGAGCAGGTGGTGGAAATTCTGCGCTATGTGATAGCGAGTTAGGCAGTATCGCGGCTTTGCCGTCGCGAGAGCAGGCCGGCGAGCGCGGGCAGGAACAGTAAGACACTAGCGGGCAGCGGCACGAACGCGATCTCGCCGAGCGTAACGACCGCGCGTGCGCGCGAGGTGTCGTCGCCGAAGAAGATGAAATTCCCGACTGCATACGGGACGCCTTCGGCGGAGTAATCGCGCAGCACGCCGGCAAGCAGCGGGGAACTGCCGGCGGAAAGCGTGTAGTTGTTGTCGAGGATGCCGAGCGTATAGCTTGTGAGGTTTGCTGTGGTGTCGAACGCGGCACCTTCACCGTGTGTAAATTCGTCTCCCGGTGACCAGTTCTGCGCCCATACCTCGTCGTTCCAGAAGCCGAGCTCGATGCCGCGTAAATCACTGCTGATCACGATCACGGAGAATCCTGCGCGATCATTGCTTGCGTGGCTTTCGAAATCCACCCGCAGATCAAACTGCAGCGTGAACCCCGCGCTGCGGTCGAGCGCGACGGGCGGCAGTATCAGCGGCGGCAGTGAATTCGCGAACCCCACCTGCCCGGCATTTTCGTTCGGCGCGGCGATCGTCGTGCTGTCGAGAACAACACCTTCGCCCACGAGTGACTGGGTACCGTCGGGCCCGAGACAGAACGCCGCTGCCCCGCCGGAGCAGAAGTACAGTGAACCCTGAGCGCCCGGGAGACTGCCAAGGCCCGGATCAAACAGGACGTCGCTGGCGAGAACCCGGGTGCTCACCAGCAAGAGTATCGTCGCGCCAATGAGGCGCAGGGAGTTTATCCGGGGCATGATGTTGCTCGTGGATCGCCTGTACGGATGGTAGCGCCTGGCGCGCGGGGATAACCGGTAATCGGCGACAGAAATGTAACGCCGTGCGACGTCTGCAAGCGGTCTGACAGTTGTTTGCATTCATGCGGCACGCGATACTTCGCAATCTCTTTGCGGGCGCCAATCGCCCGCCTTGCCGCAGGAGGAGCGAGCAATAAATGATGCGTCGATACACCCTGTTTCTGCTGTGTACGCTTTGCGGCCAGCTGTTTGCCGATGGTCCACCGGACAGCGCCACGACGGTGCGCGCGACGGAACTGCGCGACGCGCCGGCGCGCACGAGCAAGGTTGTCAGCGAACTCGCTGCCGGGGTCGACCTTGATGTATTCGCGCGCGAGCGCCTGTGGGTCAAGGCCGCGCCAAGCGGGGCCGGTGAAGCGCACGCAGGGTGGCTGCGCTTCACCGAAGTGCGCTATCACGCGCCGGCGGCACCAGCTGCCGCCAGCTCAGGTGCGACCAGCGACACCGGCGGGTTTGCTGGATTCTCGCGCTCGGTCAGCGGTTTTCTGCGCGGGTTCGGCAGTCGCCAGTCCAACGCGCCGCAGGCCACTTCGACGATAGGAATCCGCGGACTCACTGTTGCCGATCTCGCCGCCGCCAACCCCGATCCAAATGCCCTCGCACTGGTCGATCGCTATGTCATCAGCACGGCCGATGCTGAACAGTTCGCCGGCGTCGGTGGCCTGACGGCGCGCCGCGTCGAGATCGCCGGAGGGCAGCCATGAACGCAAGAATCACTGGCGCATTCCTGTTGGTGCTCTTGCTCGCGAGCCCCGCACTCGCTTTTGATTTCGGCAAGCTCGGCGACGCCGTGCGTAAACTCGACGTAAACAAGGCGCTTGATGTCGGGAAACGGATCGTCGCGAGCACGACGGAGATGCCGGTGGAACAGGAAATTGCCCTCGGCAACGATCTGATGGCGCGTCTGCTGGGTGCGATGCGACCCCTCGACGACCCGGCTGTGCAGTCCTACGTTAACCGCGTCGGGCGCTGGCTGACGCTACAGACGAGCAGGCCGGATCTGCCGTGGCGGTTCGCGGTCGTGGATACGGATTCGCTCGGCGCGTTCGCCACGCCGGGTGGCAATGTCGTTATCACGGCGGGCCTGATGCGGCTGATGCGCGATGAGAATGAACTCGCTGGCGTGCTCGCGCATGAAATTACGCATGTTGTGGACAAACACCACGTGAAAGCGATCATGGCGCAGGCGAGGCTGTCGCTCGCGCGCGATGTGGCGGCGAACATGGCCAGTGAATACGTGGCGAAGAATCCACTTGTGACCGAAGCATTGATGAACGCGGGTATGCAGCTTTACTCCAGCGGTCTCGATCAGGCCGACGAACTTGCCGCCGACAGCGCCGGCACCCTGCTCGCCGCGAGCAGCGGTTACGACCCGCTCGGATTATTGTTCGTACTGTCCACGCTCGACACGATCGACGCGGCGGAGCCACGCAGCGCGCTGATGTTTTCAACGCACCCACCCACACGCGAGCGTATCGACAGGCTTGTGCAGCTCGCCGAGATCGCCGCCGATACCTATCCCGGCACACTGCGCGATACAAACCGTTTCGCCGCCACGCAGGCGCGGCTGTTCCAGCCCTGAGCAGTACCGGTGTTACCACAGCCGTGTGCCTGACGACCCGGGCAGCGTTGTCGTAATCGCCCGAGCCCCGGTATATTCTTAGGCCCCGGTTCGCTGGCGGTGCACGCCGCTGCGCGACTACCCCGACATGTTCGCGAGGATGTCTGATGAAAGCTCAAGTTGAAGAAGAATACGTTCAGATCGATGCAACGGACTGGCAGCCGTTCCCGGACGCGCTTTCTGCCGGCGGAATCCGCTGGAAGCTGCTGCATGTGTCACCCGAATCGGGCGCCTGGACGGCGATTTTCGATTGCCCGCAGGGCTCGTCGTTCAACCGCCACATCCATGTCGGTCCCGGCGAATATCTGCTGACGAAGGGGAAGATGGAAGTCCGCGGCGGGGTCGAGGAAGGCGGGGCAACCGCGTTGGCGCCAGGCTACGGCTATGAGTCATGTAACGCACGGCACGACAAGACCTACTTTCCGGTCGACAGCGAGTTCTACATGACGTTCCTCGGGCCTCTGCAGTTCGTCGAGGAAGACGGCTCGCCGATTGCGGTTGTCGGCTGGGAACAGGCGCAGGGTTTGTGGGCGCAACAGACGGGCGCGGCGTAGCGGCCCGGCACGCGCGAGCAGGATCCCGAGGCGGATGATGCCTCGTTCGATCAGGCGCGGGGGGAGTCCTTACAGGCCGAATATTTCCAGCGGCGGTTCGTCTAGCGCCGCGAATTGTTCGCGCAAATCGAGAATGTGCTGTTCCCAGTAGCGCGGTTCGTTGAACCACGTGAACGTGCGCGGGAACGCCGGATCGTCCCAGCGTTCGGCTAGCCACGCGTTGTAGTGCAGCAAGCGCAGTGTGCGCAGCGCCTCGATCAGGTGCAGTTCACGCAGGTCGAAATCGTGAAATTCGTTATACCCCTCGATGATCTCGGACAGCTGCGCGCGCTGTCGCTCGCGGTCACCCGATAGCAGCATCCACACGTCCTGCACCGCGGGCGCCATGCGGGCATCGTCGAAATCGACGAAATGCGGTGTCTCGTCGCGCCACAGAATGTTGCCGCTGTGGCAGTCGCCGTGCACCCGGATCGGGCGCACCTTGCCCGCCTCCTCGAAACGGGTCTCGATCTTGCGCATCAGATCGGCCACCAGCGAATCGTAGGACGTGCGCAGATCGGCGGGGATGAAATCCGCCGCGATCACCGCGACCGCGTCGTAACCGAAAGTCTGTACTGTAATGGCCGGTCGGTGCGCGAACGGCCGGCTGGCGCCGAGGCGATGGATGCGCCCGAGCAAACGACCAAGAATCAACAGGTTGTCGAGATCGTCGATGTCCGGCGTGCGTCCGCCACGGCGCGGGTACAGCGACAAGCGAAAATCATCGACCCGCATCAGGCTGACGCCGTCATCATTGCGATGTGGCGCAACGACCGGTATCTCGTGTTCGGCGAGC
Source organism: Gammaproteobacteria bacterium (assembly GCA_965216305.1). GTDB lineage: Bacteria > Pseudomonadota > Gammaproteobacteria > UBA11873. The sequence continues at coordinate 5,544,652 of OZ244144.1, forward strand.
TCGAAACAGAAATCGTGCTCCTCGCCGATTTGCGCGTCCGTCCAGCGTCCCGGGCGATAGAATTTCGCGATCAACGGTTCCGCGTCCTCGATGCCCACCTGGTACACGCGATTCTCGTAGCTGTTCAGCGCGAACAGCCGACCATCCGTAAGGTAGCCCTGTTGCTCAATCGCCCCGAGGATGAAATCGGGAGTCAGGGTTTCGAAGGGGTGGTTCGAGTCATTGTTCACGGCAGGCGGCTTCGCTCGCAGGGTTCGGAGCGGCATTCTACCCCGCCCGAACCGCTCGACGGGGGATTCAAGCCGGTACCGGCCGGAGCCGCTAACGCGGTTATGGAAGGGGCCGAAAACAACACGCAGGAGACCGCAGCGGACGAAGCCGAGGCTGCGCCGCCGCCGGCTGCGCCAGTGCGGCGAACGCGCGGCCGCGATGTGTTCGCGAACGATGCCGGATTCGGCAATGACGACGGTTTCGGTGATCACTGGTCGGTACCGTGGTCCGACGTCATGATGATCATGTTCGTCCTGTTCGCGGCGCTCCTCGCGGCGAAAATGATGCAGCCCGACATCGAAGTTCGCTATCGCGCAGCGCCGGTGCCGCAAATCAACGACATTGAAATAGAAAAACCCGTCGATCGGCCGGTGCTGTCGCGGCAACCATCGTTCGAACCGCTCATGCAACTCAACGTGCTCGAGCGGAGTCGCGATGCGGTGCGCGAAATGCAGCTGCATAACGTCGACATCGCCCTGCTCGAGGACCAGTCCGTCAAGGTGAGCGTGCAGGGTCCGATGTTTTTCGAACTCGGCCAGGCCGATCTGCAACCCGAGGTCCGGGAATTTCTCGATCGTCTGGCCCGGGTCATCGCCCAGACGCCTTACGAAATCCACGTCATCGGCCATACCGACGACTATCCGATCAATACCGAGTTGTTCCCGAGTAACTGGGAACTCTCTCTCGTGCGCGCGAGCCGCGTTGCGAGACATTTGATCAGCGCATCAGAGCTCGATCCCGCACGCTTCGTCGTCATGGGCCGCAGCCAGTACGCTCCGGCGCATCCGAACGCGGACGAGGCGACGCGCGCGCTGAATCGCCGGGTCGAAATCATCATCACACGCGAGCTCGCGGCGGCCACCGCCACCGTGCCCGAGGAGGGGACATGAGCACTTACAACTGGATGGGCGTAGTACTTTTCGCCGGTATCTACGCTGCAACGTTCCTGTTTTCCGATAACGCCGCGCTGATGTTCAATGGCATTGGCTTGTGCGTTGTGCTCTCCGGCACGCTCGGCGCGATATTCCTGAGTTATCCCATCGAGGATCTCCGCGCCGCTGTCCACGTCGCACGCAATACGTATTCCGGTCGTATGCTTACCCCGGAGCGGATCATCGAAATTCTCAGTGAGCTCGCAGTATTAACGCGTTCGAAAGGCGTGCTCGCGCTCGAGAGTTTCAGCGAGCAAACCACGATTGGATTCCTGAAGCGGGCGTTGAACCTGCTCGTCGACGGGTTCCGCGACGACGAACTCGACGAAATCCTGCACACGGAAATGGCCTACTTCAAACAACGGCGAGTGCAGCACGAACGCGTGTTTCGCCATGCCGCGCGTCTTGCACCCGCATTCGGCGTTGCCGGCAGTGTGATCGGCTTGATCGCGATGCTCGCCGGCATCGGCGACCCGGAAGTGATCCTGAGGTCCATTCCCATCGCGCTCACTTCCACGCTGTACGGTATCGTTCTCAGCAACTTTATTCTCACGCCCATCGCCGAGAGTATTCACGCGAAAACGGAACACGAATTGTTGCTGCAAAAGCTGGTAACCGACGGCGTGATCATCATCCGGCGCGAACCCAATCCGGTCCGCCTGGCCACGAAGCTCGAATCGTTCCTGACGCCGTCGGCCCGCCACAACGAAAATCGATCGATCGAGGAAATCCGCGAGCGCATTCGCAATCTGCACTCCGCCGTTTAGCCACCAGCACCGGGTCCGGGTCGAAATTGCCCGGGAGGAATGTCATTTTTTGTTAACTTCGTTATAGTATTTCCTCGCGATTGACCGTGAGGGAACAGGGACATGCTGGCCGCTTTAGTGAACGATAACCGCCGCTCGGCTTATCGGGTACGACCAATAGAAACGGACCGGCTGCGACTCATCCTCAAGTGGCGGGAAACGCGCTACGAACCGTTCGAAGTGGCCGATGTCACGCGCCACGGCGCGAGCGTACGTTTTCCGAAAGGTGTCGGGCCCGGGGTTGGCAAGGGCGATGAGGTTGGGGTGGAGATCGAATCGCCCAACCTGCACGGTGGCGCGACAATTGCGGCCAGGGTCGTGTTCACCGGTGACAGCACAACGGAGCGCATGCTCGGTCTTGCATTCAGCGACGCCGACGGTCTCGACGCGCGTGCTACAGAGAGCTTTTTCCAGCTGTTCAATCGCCGCGCGGCTTATCGCGACGCGCAATCCAACCCGTCCACCCCGCTGCCCGCGACGGTCAAGCCACTGGCTACGGCGGCGCAGAACAACCTCGTATTCCCGGTGAATGTGCGTAACCTGTCGGCCACCGGTATCTGTCTCGAAGTCGGCGCCGAGGCGGACCGCTTCATGCTTGAACGCGGTGATATCCGGGTGTCGTTATCACTGCCCGGCATCCAGCTGCCGTGCGAGATCATCACTAACGTGTGCTACCGCAGCGAAATCGCCGGCAAGATCTATTACGGCGCCCATTTCGACTGGCCCGCTACCCCCCATGCCCAGGGCATCCTCGAGGCCCTCACGGATTACACCTCGCACCGCTTCGAACAGGAACTCGCAAGCCTCGGCGGCTAGGCCCTGCGCTAATTGCGGATTTTCTCCGCGATGGCCGCGATCTCATCGAGCCGCGCCAGCACCACATCACGTCCGGCCGCCGGCACGCCGAAGATCATTTCGCGATATCCCTCCTCGATCCGCGCGTTTAATTCCGCTTCGTCGTTCGGCGCCATGAACAGGCCGAGCGCAATTTCCGCAAAATCACGCCCTCGTTTCTCACACGCCTGCCGCAGCAGGGTGACGTTGCCGCCACCATCGCGACCGTTAATTGGCATCCAGCCATCGGCGTAATCGGCCACGCGGTCCGGCACCCATTTCGAATTCGCGCCGATCCAGATCGGTGGGCCGCCGTCCTGCACGGGTTTCGGGTACGACCACATCGGGTCAAAATTAACGAACTCGCCGTGAAATTCGGGTTCATCCTCAGACCAGATCGTTTTTATCGCCATGATCTTCTCGCGCAACACGCGCCAGCGCCGGTCGAAGGGGACGCCGTGATTTTCCATCTCCGGCGCGTTCCATCCGGCGCCGATACCGAGCAGCACGCGGCCGTTCGATATTCGATCCAGTGACGCGATCTCTTTCGCAAGCGTGATCGGATCGCGCTGGACCACGAGGCAAATGCCCGTTGCCAGCGTGATGCGCTCGGTCACCGCGGCGCAGGCCGCAAGCGCGACGAACGGATCATGGGTGCGTTTGTAGAATTCCGGCACCACGCCATCGGGCATAAACGGTGATGAGGAGCCGAGCGGCATATGGGTATGTTCGGGCAGGAACAGCGAATCGAGGTTGCGCGCCTCCACCGCTTGCGCAAGTTCGACAGGCTGAATCGTTTCGTCGGTGGGAAAAATAATGATGCCGCTGCGTGCCATACTCAGGATTCCTGTTTACGTTTGAATTCGTTGTTATGCGCCGATCACATCAGGCCGCGGCAAGCCGGCGCGTTCGCAACCCTGGAGGTAGGTTTTGAGCACGGATTGCGCGTCCGTGACGGACTCCACCTTACCGTCGTCGTCGAGGTTCAGGTTCGCGCCCGTGATGGCGAAGAAGATATCGGTCGCTTCCGTGTTGTCGCTGAGCGCGTGCAAGGTGTGCACGGAGCCCGCCGGCTCGTAGAGGTAGGAACCGGGACGATTAATCTCGGGATACTCGAGATATCGCCACGCGCCCCGGGTTGTGTATGCATACACGGTGCCGGTATGGCGGTGCCGTTGCACCGTCGTTCCGGGCGCGAATTTCGTGCGTACGATCCACACGCCAAGATTGATGTCCACTTGCATTAACTGGAACTCGACGCCGTCGGTGAAATAGACGAACGGTAATTCTTCTTCACCGCGATGCATTGCCGCCGGGATCCCGGGTATCGCGGCAACAGTTGGCGTGTCCTGGTTTGCTTCCGCTTGCCGATTCATGGTGCACCTCCCGATAGCGGATACTGGCGTCTTGTCATTGTCGGCACATTTCGACGAATGCCGCGAGTTCGCGATTGTAGCGCGGCGCGTCTTCGAGGAACGGCGCATGACCGATCCCGTCATACCAGGATAGCGTTGCCGTGGCGCAGTGGGTGCTGATGTATTCCCCCGCGGCCGGCAGCACGACCCGGTCCGCACGCCCGTGCGTGACGAGTACGGGTTTTGTCATCGCCGCGAGCATGTCGGTGTTGTCGAGGTCGCGGGTGCCGAGGTTTGCGCGCACCTGCGGCGGAACGAGCATGTTGTAGGCGAGCGCCGTTTCGAAATCAGCGCGTTCCGGTTCGATTTCGAAACACGCATGCAGGAATTGCTTCATGGCCTCGATATTCGTCGGCATGTCCGCCGAACCCGCGTTGGCGAAATGGTCGAGGAAACCCGGCCCGATCAGGGTTCCGAACGCGGAGTCGTTCAACACCGTGGCCGCGCCAACGAAATTGATGCCGCCGATCGCCGATTCACCATACTGGCGCAGGTAATCGCACATGACGAGACCGCCGTACGACCAGCCGGCGAGTACCGGCTGCTTCAACGCGAGCCCTGCGATCACGGCAGCAACGTCGTCCGCCCACAGTTTCGAGTCCGTGTAGGCCTCGAGTTCGAGTGGTTTGCCCGACATCCCGTGACCGCGAATATCGATCGCGACGAGGTGATGTGTTCGCGCAAGATCGCTGTCGAATTGACGCACCCAACTCAGGTGACTCTGCGACCAACCATGAATAAACAGCACTGCGGGGAGGGTAGCGTCGCCCCATTCGCGCACGTGCAAGGGAAGACCGCCGCCTCCCGTGATTGTATGAATCTGCATTAAGGGGCTCCCGTTTGGCATTGCCGGGCTCACCGCACCGGTCCGTCGCGACAACTCGTAGCGGCATTCTAATCGATCGTGTCGCACCCGATTCGGATCTGAATTGACGCGGAAAATTATCTCGTGTTAAATATTAGATAATCGTCAAAAACCATTGAATTATAAATAAATTTAGTTGCGTAAATTCCTTCAGATATGTCGATGAGCAAAACCGCCATTAAACTTCCCCAAAGCCTGTATTCCGCGCTTGCCAGCCGTCTGACGACGCTCGAGGAAGCGAACACGGTTACCGCGGTTCTAGGGCAGATTATCGACAGCACGCCCGAGCCGGCTTATTTGCTCGACCGTAGTCATCGCTGGATACACGTGAATCAGGCGTATTGCGAATACATGGGTTTCACGCGCGCGGGTTTACTTGGTCTTACCGTACGCGATGTCCTCGGCGCTGCCGAAGCGAACAGCGTGTGGGAAAATGACGATGTTGCGTTCAAGACCGGCGAGACGGTTGTCAACGAATCCGTCATGCCTTCCGGCGTCTCTCCGCCGCGCATGCTGCAAACCCGCAAGGCGCTGGTGCATGCTCCCGACGATCAGCTGTACCTGTTTGGTACCGTTCGTGATCTGACCGGCACGGAAGATGCCCGCCAATTGCTCCGCGGCCCGGCGCCCAGAAGCGGCGAACCCGCGTGCACGATCCGCAATCTCGGTTACGGACAGATCCGTTTTGTTTTCTCGGATCCGTTGACGCAGCTGCCGAATCGCCGCGCCGCCATGAACCTGATCGACACAATTTCCGCCCGGGCGAGTTCCGCCTCGGCCGTGCTACTGCTCAACATCGATCATTTCTCACTCGTCAACGAACGTTTCGGCTACGGGCTTGGCGATGCCGCGATAATCGAAGTGGCGCAACGCTTGCGTGGCGCCATTGGTACGCGGCACACGCTCGGTCGGCTCGACAACGACGAGTTCGTCATCATTGCCGAGCAGTGCGATCCCATGCACGCGGATCTGCTGGCCGAGGATTTGCTGGGCCATATTACGCAGCCGATGTCGCTCGGCGATTATGACTACCGTTTGTCTGCCTCAATCGGCATCGCGCTCATGCCGGAACACGGACGTACCGCGGCCGAGCTTGTGCGCAACGCCGGACTCGCGATGCGTTTGTGCAAACAACGGCGCCGCGGTCAGTCGGAACGCTATTCCGAGCGCGCGAGCGCCGCTGCCGAACGTCGCGCGAACATCGAATTACGCCTCGCCGCGGCACTGGAAGAGGGTCGAATCCAGGTGCATTACCAGCCGTTCATCGACGGCTGCAGCGGCGAACTGTGCGGTTTCGAAGCGCTCGCGCGCTGGACCGATCCGGAACTCGGTGTGATCGAACCGGCGGAATTCATCCCGATCGCGGAGAGCACCGGCATCATCCGGCGGCTGGGTCAGGACGTACTCGAACGCGCCTGTGCAATGGCGTCGGCGCTTGATGACGACGAGCTGACCGTTTCGGTCAACGTCTCGAGCATGCAATTGATCGACGAAACGTTTCCGATCGCGGTCGCCGAGATACTGCAGCGGTGCGAGTTGTCCGGCGAACGCCTGTTGCTTGAAATCACGGAAACCGTCGCGATGTCGGCGGACGATAGCGTGGCACAAACCCTCAAGGAACTGTCCGACATCGGCATCCGCTTGCTCATCGACGATTTCGGCACCGGGTTTTCGAATCTCGCACGTCTGAAAGCATTGCCCATCTGTGGTATCAAGATCGACCGGGATTTTGTCACTGGCCTGCCGGATTCGCCGCAGGACTCCGCGATCTTTCGCGCTGCCCACGCGATCGCGGCCGCGATGGGGCTGATGATCATCGTCGAAGGGATCGAAACAGAGGCCCAGGATGCGTTCGTGCGCGAGTTTTCAATCGACTACCTGCAGGGATACCGCTTCGGCTTGCCGCTGCCGCTGAAGAAACTCGGTCGCTATACTCGCCGTTAGTTCTTCAATGAGCCAGGAACCCGCGATGATTAAACGCCCTTGTGCACGCGTAGCCGTCTTGCTGTTCGCGTACTCATGTATGGGTGCAGCTGCCGCCGAGAATGCGGCGCTGATGCTGGACTTCGGCGGTGATCCCGGATCGCCGCTCGCACATGCCTACAGTTACGGCCTGCCGGAGACGGCGGAGCCCACTTATACGCTGCGTATCCCCGCCAACGATCCCGAGATCCGCGAGGTGTTCTACGACACCGTGTTGACCATCTCCAACCCCGGGAAAATCGTCCAGGCCGTGCACGCGTCGCGCGCCTATCGCTCGGTCGCCGAGTGTGAGGCGGCGCAGGAAATTATCGCGGGCAAACTCGCGACGGCGTTACCGGACGCAATGATCGGCGATGCGAGCTGGCAGCGCCGCTCGTCCGATGGTCGGGTGCGGGCGCGCGCGATGTGCGAGAAACAGCGTCACGAGCCGGTGCCGGTGCTGCGTTTCGAGCTGCGGTTTCAGCAGTAAGCGCTCGCCCTAGACGCTTGGTAAATCAAGGACGTTCTTCGCGAGAATATTGCGCTGGATTTCATTACTGCCGCCGTAGATTGTCGCCGGCCGCGCATTGTAGAACTGACTCATAACGTTCGCCTTACCGGCACCGAAATCGCGATCACCGAGCTCCGCGCCGAACTCACCGGCGGCCTCGAGCATCAACTCCGTCAGCCGTGCGAACGTCTCGGTTGCCCACACTTTCAGCAATGAGACATCCGGTCCGAGCGTGCCGCCGTCGCGGACAATCTGCGCATACGTTGCATAAACGCTTTCGAGATCCAGGGTATCGAGTTTCAACTGCGTAAAACGATCGAGGAAAACGGGATCATCAAACAGACCACGACCGACAGCGATACTCTCGAGCCGTTGCAGTGCGTATTGCGATTGCTTGGGACTACCAATGAATATCCGCTCGAAACTCAGCAGCGCTTTCGCGATCCGCCAGCCGTTATTGATATCGCCGACAATGTTCTCGGCAGGTACGCGGACGTTATCGAAGAAGACCTCGGAGAATTCCTCGTCGCCGGCGAGATTGCGAATCGGCCGGATCGTGATTCCCGGCGATGTGACATCCACGAGGAGAAAACTGATCCCGGCCTGTTGTTTGACGGATTTGTCCGTGCGCACGAGCAGGAAAATGTGCGTCGCGTGCTGTGCCATCGTCGTCCAGGTTTTCTGACCATTGACGATGAACTCGTCGCCATCAAGTATCGCCTCACATTGCAGGCTCGCGAGGTCTGAACCGGAGTTCGGCTCGGAATATCCCTGGCACCAGACGTTCTCGCCGGCAAGAATCTTCGGCAGGTAATGATCGCGTTGCGCCTGTGTGCCGTGCTGTATCAGCAGCGGCCCGATCATGACGATCCCCATGTCCGGCGCGCGTGCCACCCCCCAACGTTCCTGCTCTTCCATGAACACAAGGACCTTCGAGGGCGACAATCCCATGCCGCCGTACTCGACTGGCCAGTTCGGTGCGAGCCAGCCTTTCGCCGACAGCTGCATATACCAGGGTTTGATTTCCGACCAGTGCAGGCGTCGCGGCGGATAGCGCAATTGTTCGGGATACTCCGCCTCGAACCAGGCGCGCACAATATGGCGGAACGTGTCGTCGTCGAGGGAATTCCAGTCGCCATCCGCGGGGTCCGCCGGCACGTCGCCGTCGAACGCATCCTCTGCCTCGCCTGTCCCTGAGCGGCGGAGCAGTGCACCAAGCGAACGTAACAGCGATCCCGAAGCACCATGCCGCGCACTCAGCACGAGCGCCCGGTTCACGAAGTGGCCGATATCACATTCGTAGGTAAAGCCGATGGCACCGTGCATCTGGATCGCTTCGCGGGTAATCATGCGCGCGCCGACGCTGGCGCGGTAGATTGCGCGCGCCGCCAGCACTGATCGTTCGGCCGGTTCCGTTGTATCAAACCCGTTCAGCGCATCGGCCACCACAGCGGCGCTAATCTTGTGTTGTATGAACATATCGACGGCGCGATGTTGCAGCGCCTGAAAACTGCCGAGGGCGCGGCCGAATTGCTTGCGCGTACGCAGGTAGTCGAGTGTTGTCTCGAGTGTTTGCGACATGAGCCCGCACAGGTAAGCCGCGCTGAGGATGTAGTCCGCGTCGATTGCCCGGTCGAGTGCCGCATGCGCCGCGGTGCCGCGCGCAATTGCGGCGTCAGCAGCGATCGCGACGTCAGTGAACGTCAGCCGGGCATGGGTGGTATTGTCCGCAAGCCGGCGCGACTCGGCGGCGATGCCGGACGCGTCAGCGGCAACGAGGCACAGCAACAGTTCGCCTTCGTTATCCGCCGCGACGATGAAGTTATCGGCGGCCCGGGCCAGCGGGATGCAATCCGTGTCGCCCGTGAGCATGAACGTGTCCCCGGTGCGCACCGCACGGGGCAGGCCGAGACTTGTGCCCCGCCGATACTGCGCGGCGCACACGACCGTCCGGCACGCGCCGCTGCCGATCTCGGCAAGCAGCGCATCCCGGCGTGCCGAGGCGGGCGCCGCGGTGAGCACGTTAACCGCGAAGCCTGCCGTTTCGAGCAGCGGTTCCGGCGCGACCACCCGGCCGAGTTGTTCAGCGACCACCGCGGCCGCGGCGAGATCGAGACCGAGTCCGTCGCAGGCTTCCGGTACCAGGATCGCGGCCCAGCCGAGTTCGATCATCTGCTGCCAGACAGCGACATCAAAATCCGTGTCGGTTTGTTTCAGCGCCTTGAGGCGCGAGGGTGCGGCGTCACGTGTGCAAAATGTGATCGCGCTGTCGCGCAGCATATTGTGTTCCGCCGTCGCGTCGTCCGCGATTGCCTGTGCCGCTTCACTCATGGTTGTCTGGTCCTGGTGCTGCTGTTCGGGTCGAAAATTCTACCACGCGTTACGCACCTGCTAAGCCGCAGGACGGCCACCGCCCTCGCGCATCGTGCGTGAACCGCCGTGACCTTCAGCGATGCCGGAACATTGTTATTATCGTTGGCGAACCGCACCGGATCACCGCGATGAAAGTTGAAACATTACTCCCGCTCGGCAAGGTCGATCCCGGCCTCAGAGAACCGGGTCAGCCGATCGATATCGCATCCGTTTACGACGATGCGCAAACCGTCGAGTCGCTCGGCTACGACGCGCTCATGGTCGAGGAAACAAAAGTCGATCCGTACGTTGTGATGGCGCTTGCCGCGCAGGCGACGCAGCGGATCACGGTGGGCACGGCGGTCGCTATCGCATTTGCGCGCAGCCCCACGGTGACGGCGATGGCGGCGTGGAATCTGCAGAAGCTGTCGCATGGCCGCTTCGTACTCGGGCTGGGTACGCAGGTTAAAGGCCACATCGAGCGGCGCTTCGGATTGCAGTGGTCCGCGCCGGGTCCGTGGATGCGCGAGTACGTGCAGGCAATGCGCGCGGTCTGGGACAGCTGGCAGTACGGCACGAAACTCGATTTCAATGGTGAGCACTACCGGCTTGATTTGATCGTGCCGCTGTTCAATCCCGGTCCGATCGAACATCCCCGGATCCCGATCCATCTTGCGGCCGTGAACGAGTACCTGTGCCAGGTGGCCGGCGAAGTGGCAGATGGTGTGCGCCCGCACCCGGTATGCACCGCCGATTACATCCGCGACGTGATGACCCCGGCATTGCGGCGCGGGGCGAGAATCGCGGGCCGCAGCGACAACGCGTACGCGATCAGTATCAAACCACTGATCGCGACGGCCGCTGACGCCGCAAGCCTGGCAACGCGCATACGGGATGTGCGCGCGCGGGTATCGTTTTACGCCTCCACCCCGGCCTATCGCGCCGCCTTCGCCCACCACGGACTCGGCGAACTTGCTGATGAATTGAAGTTGCTGTCGAAGGCGCAGCGGTGGGAGGAAATGCCGGAGCGGATCAGCGACGAGGTATTGCATCGCTACGCCGTGGTGGGCTTGTACGACGAGATCGCCGACAAACTTGTCGAGCGCTACGGCGGGCTCGTGACGAATGCGGAATTCAGTATTCCGGTCAACACGGCGGCGGATCGCGAACGTCTGGGCGGGATGCTGGCCAGCTTGCGGGCGGCACCGGGCGGCGCGCCCCGGGACGACCAGTAGCGCACGGCTCGTGAGCGCGCCCCCGTGGACAGGACCCGCCCGATGCGTGCCGGGTGTCCGTGTTCGAATACCCGTGCCGCCATTCGCAGCAGCGGATCCCGATGCCGCGCATCCGCGCCGGCTGATTGTGGCTGAGGGACGTCGCGGCAGCCCGCGCATACGTCCCTGCCCGGGTCCATCAATGCCGGATCTTGCCCGTGGTATTCAGTTGCCAGTCGCCGCGAGACGCTTGCCAAGCTCACGCAGCAGCCCGGCGCCATCGCCTTCCCACGCAGCCCCGTGCATGCACGCGAGGATCCGCGGCTCACGGCTCGCCAGTTTTTCCGCGAGTTCTTCCGCTCGTGTCGTGTGCGAAAAATAATCCATCGCGTGACGCATCGCTTCACTGCTGTCGAGGATATCCTCCCGCGTCAACGCTGCGTGCTGATGACCACCCTGGGTAAACAGATCGCCGCAGAACAGCGTGTGGGTAGTGGTTTCGAACAAATGTCCGCATTCCCAGCCGTGCGGGAAGTGCGGCGTATCCGTCCAGCGAACAATGTGCTCGCCGAGCGTCAATTCTTCGTCATCGCCGAGCGCTCGTGCCGGTCGCAAGGCGATATCGTCGACGCTGACCATTTTCGCAATCTGTCCACACAATGGTTCGGCCTGCGGCGCACGTTCGAGCCACGCGTTGAGCGATCCGCACTCATCAGCCTCGTAATGAGAGAAGCTGACGTAGCGCAGTGAGCGCACGGGAATGATCGTGGCGATGGCCTCCTCGACGAGCGCAAACAGCTTGCTCGGCCCGGTGTGGTAGAGCAGTGGTGCGCTGTCGACGATGAGATACTGATTGAACGTAAACCCGCCTGGCATCGCTTGAGGCGGTACCGGTGTACTGATGCGGTAAATACCCGCCGCGATCTCGTCAACCGTGGTGCCACTTGCCTGATTCGTGATCATCGCTATGGTCCTTTGATAAGCGCGCCGCGGAGATAGCGCTTGCGCCACGAGGGCGCGGGTGTCCGCTCAATCAAGTCTGCGCTTCAGCCATCCAGCGATACGCGAGATCCGCGGCGACCGCAATGTCGGCGCGCTTGCCGAGGACCCCGGCGACGTACTCCTTGCAGGCATCGACGTCAGACTGTTCGAAATCCGCTTCAACGTATGTAATCAACTCGTGCGGATCGCAACGAAAGGCATAGAACAGAAAAGGGTCGCCGTCAAACAGGAATATCGCGATCCCGTCGGTGACGACATAGTGGAAGAACGGTTCGCCGATGTGGGAATCCGTTTCGAGGTCGTAGGACAGCGATGCTTCGCGATAGGCGTGCGCTTCGGCCGCGAGGTGGCGGGGCGCGACAATGGTACAGCCGTGATGATCGAGCAGTTCCTGGAGGGCCCGGTTCAGCTCCGCAACGTCGGTAATTATCTCCACGGGCGGGATGTCTCCGGCGTTGCGCTCGCGCCCGGGCGGATCAACCAGCGCGCGCCGCCGCAAACTGCGGCGCGCTGTCGCCAATCACATCCCACGACGCCTTTGACGCCACGAACAGGTGGCGGCTGATGGTGAGCGGCGGGTCGCCGTTCAGCGTGCCGAGCGCAATGCCGTGCACGCGACCGGCGACAAACGCGCACAGGGTTGATCCGCATTGCGCGCAGAAGCCGAGCGCGCGGTGTTCAATATCACCGTAGGTCTGCAGTTGCGACTCGCCGCCAAGCCAGCTGAATGTCTCCGCTGCGACTTCCGCATACGCCGAGCCACTGCCGCCGAATGCCTTGCGGCAACGCGAGCAATGGCAGCTGCGCGGTTCGATCAGTTCGCCGTCAACCTGGTAGGTGACCGCGCCGCAGAAACATTCTCCCTCGTACACGGTAACGCGACTGCGGGTGTCGCCTAACGGAGTGCCTTGAACACCGCATCGAGGCTGTCTTTCGCATCGCCAAACAGCATCTGCGTGTTCTCGCGGAAAAACAGTGGATTATCAACCCCGGCATAACCGGTTGCCATGCTGCGTTTCAGCACGATCGCGGTTTTCGCTTTCCACACCTCGAGTACCGGCATGCCGGCGATCGGGCTGTTCGGTTCTTCCTGGGCGGAAGGATTCACGATGTCGTTCGCGCCGATCACGATGGCGACGTCCGTGCTCGGGAAGTCGTCGTTGATTTCGTCCATTTCCATGACGATGTCGTAAGGCACGCGGGCTTCCGCGAGCAGCACGTTCATATGACCGGGCATGCGTCCGGCAACCGGGTGGATCGCAAACTCCACTTTCTTGCCTTTTGCGCGCAACACGTTCGTCAGTTCCGAAACAATGTTCTGCGCATGCGCGACCGCCATGCCATAGCCCGGTACGATAATGATGCTGTCGGCGTCGCGCAGTAACTCGGCGGTTTCCTCGGCCGAGATCGGTACGGCTTCGCCTTCAAACGTCGTCACCGCGCCGCCGCCGGTGCCGAAGCCGCCGGCGATGACGCTGACGAAATTCCGGTTCATCGCCCGACACATGATGTAACTCAGGATCGCGCCGCTCGAACCGACGAGTGCGCCGGTAACGATCAGGAGGTCATTCGACAGCATGAAGCCGGTGGCCGCGGCGGCCCAGCCGGAATAGCTGTTCAGCATCGATACAACGACGGGCATATCCGCACCGCCAATCGCCATGACCATGTGCACACCGAACGCGAATGCGATCAGGGTCATGATGATCAACGCCCACACGGCCGCGCCCGTAGACGGGTTGCCGACGAACTTCGCGCCGAGCCACAAACACATGATCGCGATGCCGAGGTTCAGCAGATGGCGTGCCGGCAGCAAGACAGGCTTGCCGTCGATCAGGCCGCGCAACTTGCCGAACGCAATGACGGAGCCGGTGAACGTGACCGCGCCGATCAGGATCCCGAGATAAATCTCAACCTCATGGATGGTCTTTTCCACCCCATAAAACTGATGGCTGTGATCGAGAAACGTGGCGTAGCCGATGAGTACGGCGGCCAGACCGACGAAGCTGTGCAGGATGGCGACGAGTTCGGGCATTTCCGTCATCTGCACGCGCGACGCGACGACCGTGCCGGCCGCGCCGCCGGCGAGCATCATGATGAACAGCACGATGTAGGAGCCGACCTGGTTCGACCAGATCGTGGCGATGATTGCGATCGCCATGCCGGCGATGCCGTAGAGATTGCCGCGCCGCGCCGTTTCCTGGTTGCTGAGCCCGCCAAGGCTCAGGATGAACAGGATCGTGGCGGCGATATAGGCTGCGGTAAGAGTTCCTGAAGCCATGCTGATGCCTTATTTCTGAAACATGCGCAGCATGCGCTGCGTAACGAGAAAACCGCCGGCGATGTTCACCGAGGCAATGAGGATCGCGATACCTGCAAGCAGCGTGATCAGAAACGAATCCGTTGATATCTGCAGCAGTGCACCGAGCACGATGATGCCGCTGATCGCGTTCGTCACGCTCATCAGCGGTGTGTGCAGGGCCGGGGTGACGTTCCAGATTACCTGGTAGCCGACGAAACACGCGAGCACGAACACGGTGAAATGCGACATGAACTGCGCCGGCGCGACGCCGCCGAGTGCCCACAGCGCGAGACCGCCGACGATCAGAAACGCGAGTGATCCGAAGCCCTTGCCGCGGGCTTCGCTCGCCTCGGGTGCGGGCGCCGGCGCCGCCGCGGGTTTCTTCGGTGGCGCGGCCGACAGTTTCGGTGCCGGCGGTGGCCAGGTGATCTCGCCGTCCTTGATCACGGTGGTGCCGCGGATCACTTCGTCTTCCATGTTCACATTGATGACGCCATCCTTTTCCGGCGTCAGTTCCGTGAGCAGGTGGCGCAGGTTCGTGCCGTAGAGCTGGCTCGATTGCGCCGCCAGCCGACTCGGCAGATCCGCATAACCGATGATCCTGACCCCGTGGCGAGTAACGATTTCACCCGGTTCCGTGAGTTCACAGTTGCCGCCCTGTTCCGCGGCCATGTCCACGATCACGCTGCCGTCGCGCATGGTCTCGACCATGTCGGCGAGGATCAGTTTCGGCGCGGGCTTGCCCGGGATCAGCGCGGTCGTGATGATGATATCGACTTCGGCCGCCTGCTCGCGGAACAGCGTCATTTCCGCTTCGATGAACGCCGGGCTCATTTCCTTCGCATAACCACCGGTGCCGCTGCCTTCTTCCTCGAAATCGAGCTCGAGGAAGTCCGCGCCCATGCTCTCTACTTGCTCCTTCACTTCGGGGCGGGTATCGAACGCGCGCACGATCGCGCCGAGACTCATCGCGGTACCGATCGCCGCGAGACCCGCGACCCCGGCGCCAATAACCATGACTTTCGCTGGCGGCACTTTGCCGGCGGCGGTGATCTGGCCGGTGAAGAAGCGCCCGAAATTGTTAGCCGCCTCGATCACGGCGCGATAACCGCCGATGTTCGCCATCGAGCTGAGCGCGTCGAGCTTCTGCGCGCGCGAGATCCGCGGCACGCTGTCCATCGCGAGCACGGTGACATTTTTCGCCGCAAGCTGATCCATGAGTTCTGCGTTCTGCGCCGGCCACACGAACGAGATCAGGGTTTGCCCTTCGTGCAGCAGATCGGCTTCATGCCGGTTCAGCCTGGGATGGTGTTCCGGTGCGCGCACCTTCATCACGATATCAGCGTCACGCCACAGGGCTTCGCTGTCGTCGACGATCGTCGCGCCAGCCGCCACGAAGCTTTGATCCGAAAAACTCGCCTCGTCACCCGCCCCGGTTTCCACGCTGATCTGAAATCCGAGTGCGATGAGTTTCTCGACGACTTCCGGGGTGGTCGCCACCCGGCGTTCGTTCGGATGCACCTCACGGGGTACTGCAATTCTCATGTCATAAACTCCTGATCCACTCGCTGGGCGATGCACCCGGGCCGGTTTGCGGCGCGGGTTTTATGTCGTCGGATTAGTTGGCTTTCCGGCCGCACGGGGCGCTGCGCGCGATCATCCGGGTCGCGTCCGCCTCGGGGCGCGGAAAGTATTCGCCCGGCAGCCCGGCGGAAACGCTCCGCGGGCCGCGATAAGGGCCTGACAGTGTAGCGAAAGCGCCGGGTGAAGTCAGGCTTGCCATTGCCTCGCAGCGGCTCAGCCGGTGAACGCTTCACCGTCGAAACGGTCGATCGTGGCGAAGGATTCAACCGGCTTGCGTTTCAGCTTCGTCAGCTGCTTGACTGGCTTGCCGAGCGGCAACATCGCGGCCACCGCGTAGTGCGGGGGCAGTCCGAGGATTGCCTGCGCTTTCGGTTCATCGTGGGCGAGGAACGTCGTCAGTACACCGGCAAAGCCCTCGTTGCGCGCCCCGAGCAGGATGTTCCATACGAACGGGTAGATCGAGGCGCCCGGCACCACGCCGATCCGTTCGAGCGCTTGATCGAACGCCGTCACGACGGTCAGGTCGAGCGCGACCACGAGAGCCACCGGCACTTTCGCGTAATCGTCGAAATGCTCGAGCAAGGGATAACCGAGTTCGGTGCTGGCCGCTGCCGCCGGGTCGACCGCGCTCTTGTTAATCGGGTTGAACGGCGTTTCACCTGCTGCGGCCTGGGCGCGGTAATAGCGAAAGACGGGGATGCAAAGGTCCGCGAGTTGGCGGCGAATCCCGCGATCGCGGATTACCATGACGTGCCAGCCCTGGCGGTTGCCGCCGCTCGGTGCAAAGCGTGCGTGGTCGAGGATGCGGTAGAGCACGTCGTCGGGGATCGGTTCGTCGGTGAATGCGCGCGCCGAAAACGTCGTGCGCATGACGTCGTTCAACTCCATCGTGGGGCTCCTTCGTAGTGGTTAGCGGTCGCCTGTGCTTGCCGGGATTCGGGGTTTTCGCGGATTCCCACGGCCGGCAATTGCCGCCGGGGCGGCGAACGCACGGAGGCGGATCGCGAGCGCGTCAGTGTAGCAAACGTTGCCTCGTGGCGATCACGTACGAATGTCCCCGGCACTTCCGTGCAACAATAGGTCGCCGCCTGATTCGGAGTCCGGATCCGTGACGAAGACTTACCATCTGCCGCCGGCCCCGCGCCGCTTCTATCGCTGGCGCCGATTCAATCGTGCGCCGCCGCAGTTCATGCACGAGCTGTTACAGCAATACGGCGACGTTGCACGCTGGCGCGGCACGTTCGATGTCTATCTCGTGAACCATCCTGATTACGCCCGGCGCGTCCTGTCGCAGCCCTACGACCACTTCTCGAAACACGTGATCGATTACCGCGTGCTCGCGCAGATCATGGGCAAGGGCCTGGTCACGAACGACGGGGCCGACTGGGTGAAACAGCGCAAGCTGATGCAGCCGATGTTTGCGAACCGGGTGGTGAACCGTTTCGATCAGCCGATCAACCGCCTCACCGAAGCCATGCTCGTTGAATGGGATGCCGCCGGTTCGGACCCGGTATGGGTGGACCGTGACATGGGGCGGCTGGCATTCCGGATTGTCGGCGCAACCCTGTTCGGCAGCGACATCGACGCGCACGCCGCGGAAGTGGCTGAGATCCTCGACATCGTCAATCTGCAGACGCAGGAAATCCGTGCCCTGATGACCCTGTTTCCGTGGATTCCCACGCCCTACAACCGGCGCTGGAAGCGCGCCCGCGACCGCCTCGACGAAATCGTCTACGGCATGATCGCCGCACGTCGCGGTGGCGCAGCCGGCGACAACGATATCCTCGATCGCCTGCTCGCGGCGCGCGACGACGATACCGGCGCGGGCATGGACGCAGCGCAGATGCGCGATGAAGTCGTCACCCTGATGCTCGCCGGTCACGAGACCTCCGCGACGGCCCTGGGCTGGACACTGTATCTGCTCGCCACACATCCCGATATCGCCGAACGCCTGGCCGCCGATCTCGACGCCGTACTGCATGGTGCGCCGGCGACGAGCGGCGACCTCGCGGCGCTTCCTTACCTGAAGCAGGTGGTGCAGGAATCGATGCGGATCTATCCGCCGGTGTGGGCGATCGCGCGCCGATCCCATCACGACGAGCGCTTCGGCGACTACGATGTACCGGCCGGCTCCTACGTCGGCGTGGTGCCGTATGCGCTGCACCGGCATCCGGAATTCTGGCCGGAGCCGGAACGTTTCGATCCCGATCGCTTCGATCCGAAGCGTGCCGCGAGTCGCCATTCCTACTGCTACCTGCCGTTCGCGGCCGGTCCGCGCGCATGCATCGGACTCGGCATGGCGATGCTTGAAATCCAGCTCGTGCTGGCGCAGGTGGTGCAGCGTTACGTCGTGCGCCCGTTGCCGGGCCATCCGATCGAGACGCTGCCGAAAGTCACGCTGAAACAACGTTTCGGCATGCCACTGTTGCTGAGTCGCCGCTAGGCTCGCGCGGCTGGTGAACCAGTGCGCGTTCAGGCGCTCTGATAATGGTGACAATCCGATCACGATCAGCGGTAGCGGGTGCGGCGAATGAAACGATCACGGGTGCGGGCAGGCGGGACTCTGGCGGTGTGCGGTGTTTTGTTGTTGACGACTTGCGCTGCGCTCGCGAACAGCGCGCGCCCGCTCATCGTCAACGAAACACTCGCCCCGGTCAGTGGTGCAAGTTCGACCATTGAGCTGTTTATATCGCGCCTTGGCACGTATTACGCCGAACTCTATCTCGAACGCGACGGCGTCTCCGTAGCGCCCCCGGCGACGGTCAGCACCGGGGTAAGGTTCACGTTTCTGCGCGGCGAGGAAATTCTGCTGGAGCGCGAGGTCGTAGCCACGTTCGCCCCCGGACAGCCCGTGGCCACGTTGCTGTTTCTCGACATCCCGCGCGATCTGCCGTCGCGCAAGGCGCTGGCGATGGTCGTCTCCGTGCACGACGTCCACCCGCTGCTCGGCGACACGGCCGCGGCGTTACGCCTGCAACTCACCCGCAAAGTGCAGTTATCGCCATTACGGCGCTGACCCGTCGGTGCGCGGCGCGTTCACACGAGATTCGGGTTGCCGCCTGATCCGCCGTCTACCGTGATCACCGAGCCGGTGGTGTAAGACGACGCGTCGCTCGCGAGATACAGCGCGGCGCCGGCGATTTCTCCCGGTTCGCCGCCACGCTTCAGCGGGATCGCCTGGTCGGCGATTTGCCGGAAACGTTCCATATCCCAGGCTTTCGAAATATCGGTGAGAAACGGCCCCGCCATGATCGCGTTTACCCGCACTTTCGGCGCGTAGGCATGGGCAAACGAACGCGTGATTGCGTTCAATCCCGCTTTTGCCGCGCCATACGGCTCCGAACCCGGGCTCGGGGTGATCGAGGCCGTACTCGATATGTTGATGATGCTGCCGCCGTCGGCCTCGACCATGCGCTTGCCGACGAGTGCGCTGAGGCGGAACGGACCTTTCAGGTTGACGCCGAGCACCTTGTCGAATAATTCCTCGGAGATCGTATCGAGCGATTCGTACAGCGGCGACATGCCGGCGTTGTTAACGAGAATATCGAGACGTCCGAAGTGCTCGTACGTTGCCTCGACGAGCGGCTCGAGTGCGTCCCACTGACCAACGTGACACGCAAGCGGCAAGGCGCGGCGCCCGAGCGCTTCAACTTCCTTCGCCGTGCTCTCGCATTGGTCGAGTTTGCGGCTGGCGATGACCACATCGGCGCCGTGGGCGGCGAACGTAAGCGCCATCTGCCGTCCGAGTCCGCGGCTGCCGCCGGTGACGAGCGCGATCCGTCCGCTGAGGTCGAAGTTGAGTTGCGCCATCAGCCCTGGCCGCTCCAGGCTTCATAGCCGCCAGCCAGCGACTTCACGTTCGTGTAGCCGAGTTCCTGCAGGGTCTGCGCGGCGAGCGCGGAACGACCGCCGGACTTGCAGTAGACGATGAGCGGGGCGGATTTGTCTTTCAGTTCGTCCTCGGATTCCGCTTTCCATTCCAGTACGCCGCGCGGCACACACACGGCGCCTTCGATCGTGCCGTCCTTCCATTCCGGGGGTTCGCGTACATCAACGAACTGTGCCGCACCCGGCGGCAGTTGCTTCGCCTGTTCGAGGCTGATTTCAGTGATGACGGCTTTCGCCGCGCCGACGAGATCGGCAGCTGTTTTAGCCATGGTGATTCCTCCGCAGTTGCCGTCGAGCTTAGCGAGCCATGCGACACAATGCCACTATCCCGGCGCGGATGCGGGAATCAGTGCACGCGCACCAGCAGCGCCGCGATTGCTGGCGCCGGCGGCACCTCGCGGTAACGGATTTTCGCGACGACGGTGAAATTCTCGCCGAGCCGCGCCCGTGGATAAAAATGTTCCGGATAGCCGAACGCATCGCTCGTCGAATTCAGCAGCAGTGCGTACGGGCACTGGCGCATGGAGGCCTTGAACGCGGCCTCGCTTGTTTCGGGACGGGCGGGAAACACGCCCGGTCGACGTGTCAGCAGCATGAGGGTTTGCGGATAGACCGAGGCGATACACGCGCCGGCTTCGACGTGCTCGCCCAGCGCAACGATAGCAGTGGTCATTTCGCGCACGATGTCGGCTTCGCTGCGCGCATAGTCGTCATCGGCACGACGGTGCCAGGCTTCCGCGCGCACGGCGTCGTGATAGGCGCCGCCGCTGAAGCGCGCGACCGTGCCAAGGATGACACTGCCACTCGGCGCGATTAAGGCGCCGGCGAGCAAGAGCGGCAGCGTCGCAATCGCCATCTGCAGGCGCTCGCCATGAACCGCGCGTGCGAGCGCGAGCGCGGCCGAGATCGCATGCAGCCCCATGATCGGCATAACCACGAACAGGAAGCGTCCGCCATGCTCACCGTGCGGCCAGACGACGACCAGGGCGCCGTAGGCGGCGAGATACAGCGCGTCGAAACGCCGCGCGAATACACGCCTGAGGAAACCGGCGCCGGCGAACACAAGCAGGACGCCGAGCATTACCGCGGCGACGGGATTACCGAGGACGTCGAGACTCCTGAGGCCGTGATCCCACAAGGCGACGAGATTCGACGGCATGTCCGCCAGCAGTGCGGGCAGGGTTTCACGCAAGGGGAAACGGACCACGGTGAGCACGTAGCTGCTGTCGTAATCGCGCAGCCATTTGATCGCAGCCCAGCCCAGCGTTGGCAACAGCGCGAGGAACGGCGCCGCGCGGTGCCGGCGGCCGCGGGTGCACAGCCACCAGTGGACGATGAATGCAGCGATCGCGGTGATACCGACGGTGCGGACGATGCCGGCAAGCCCCAGCGCGAGGGCGGCGACGAACCACGCGAATCTTGACGGTGACTTCGCTGCGAGCGCGATCATCGCCGTCAGTGTGAGCAGCAGGTAAAGCGGTTCGCTGAAGATGTCCATCGCGCTGAACAGCGTAATTGGCGCCAGCGCGAACACGAGCGCCCCGGCGCACGCGAGCAAGGTCGGGATGCGCTCGCGCCACCACCACCAGACAATTGCGCCGGCACTGACGGCGAGCGTGAGCGCGCCAATCATGTGGGTCCAGCGCGCGGCCCCGGTACCGCCGCCGAGCGCGGCGAGGAAGGCCGGGTAGAGCGGGGGGAACGGATAGCGTTCGAACAGGAACGTCAGCCAGTCGGTTTCGCGGTCCCCGGCGAGGAACGCGTCGGCGAGCAACAGATAGATCGCCGAGTCCGAGAACAACCCCGTGAACGCGGATTTCGCCGCGACGAAACACAGCACCACTGCCGTCAGCACGCTGCACGCGGCTGCACCCGCGATAGCGGCGCGCGCGCCGCCGGGCGAATTATCGTGTGCTATCGGCATGCCGGAGAGATCGCGACCGTGTTCGTCTGCAGCGCAGTGTAGCAATCCCGCCGGTCGCGGTTGCCGTGCCGACGTCGGCCCAGTAGCATCGCCCGGCACACGAGTGCTGGGAACGGGCAGGACAAATCAATGACGCTGAACGAACTACTCGAGCGTGGCAATGCCGATGATGCGGCGATAGGTTCGACTACCGGTGCGGCCCCGCTTAACTACGCGGCGCTGGTCGCGCTGTGCGGCGATGTCGCGGCGGGACTGAACGCACACGGGATCGGTGCGAACGACCGGGTCGCAATCGTATTGCCGAACGGGCCGGCCATGGCCACATGCTTTTGCGCTGTCGCAGCTGCCGCGACTGCCGCGCCGCTTAACCCGGCCTACAAGGAAGCGGAATTCGAATTCTACCTGAGCGATCTGAGCGCGCGCGCCATGATCGTGGCGGCGGGGGTCGAGACGCCGGCGCTTGCCGCCGCGGCGCGGCTGGAAGTGCCGATCATCGAACTCGAGGAACGCGATGACGAAGCCGGCGGTTTCACGCTCGACCTGCATGCGCTCACTGCTGAGGCGGTGGAACGGCCGGTCGGGGCGGAGGATATCGCGCTCGTACTGCACACTTCGGGCACGACGTCGCGGCCGAAAATCGTGCCGCTGTCGCAGGCGAATCTGTGTGCCTCGGCGGCGCACATCAGCGCCACGCTCGCGCTCGCGCCTGGTGATCACTGTCTCAACGTGATGCCGTTGTTCCATATTCACGGTCTCATCGCCGCCGTACTCTCCTCGCTGCACGCCGGCGCCCGCGTGTCGTGTTCACCCGGCTTTAATGCGATGCGCGTGTTCAGCTGGATGTCGGCGCTCGATCCGACGTGGTACACCGCCGTGCCGACCATGCACCAGGCGATTCTCGAACGCGCCGAGCGCAACGCCGCGACGGTCGACGCGCTGCGTCTGCGTTTCATCCGCTCCTCATCGTCGTCGCTGCCACCGCAGGTGATGGCACGCCTCGAACAAACGTTCGGCTGTCCCGTCATCGAGGCCTATGGCATGACCGAGGCGGCGCACCAGATGACGTCCAATCAGCTTCCGCCGGGTTTGCACAAACCGGGTTCCGTCGGCGCGCCGGCCGGCCCCGAAGTACGTCTTATGGACGCCGACGGCGCGTTTGTTGCCGCCGGCGGTGAAGGCGAGATCGTGATCCGGGGCCCGAACGTCACGCGCGGCTACGAAGCGAACGAAGCGGCGAATGCGAGCGCGTTCACCGCCGATCCCGATGGCGGCGGCGACTGGTTCCGCACCGGCGACCAGGGGATCTTCGACGCCGACGGTTTTCTCTCGATCAGTGGCCGCCTGAAGGAAATCATCAACCGCGGTGGTGAGAAGATCGCGCCGCGCGAAGTCGACGATGTCCTGATGGACCACGAGGCAATCGCGCAGGTGGTGACGTTCGCGGTACCGCACGAGAAGCTCGGCGAAGATGTCGCGGCTGCGGTGGTATTGCGCGCGGGCGCCAGCATCGATGAACGTGAGCTGCGCGATTTTGCTGCAACCCGCCTCGCGGCGTTCAAGGTGCCGCGGTCGATCGTGTTCCTCGACGAAATTCCGAAAGGCAGTACCGGCAAACTGCAGCGCATCGGTCTCGCCGAGAAGCTCGGCCTCGCATGAGCGGGCGCACTCGCGCCCGGCACCCGGCGCAAGCCGGAGGTGAAGGGTGAAAGTTTGCATTTTCGGTGCTGGCGCAATCGGTGGTTTCCTCGGTGCGCGACTTGCCCTTGCCGGCAACGAGGTATCGCTCGTCGCCCGGGGGCCGCATCTCGCGGCCATACGCGCGCACGGGCTCACCTTGCGGAGCGGCGGCGAGGAAACCACGGTGCACGTCTCGGCGAGCGATAACGCGGCCGAACTCGGCGTGCAGGAGTTCGTCATCGTCGCGCTGAAGGCGCATTCCGTGCCCGCGGTCGTCGCCGACATCAAACAGCTGTGCGATGACGAGACGGCTATCGTCACCGCCGTTAACGGGGTGCCGTGGTGGTATTTCCACGGGCTCGGCGGCGCTTACGAAGGTCGTCAGATTACGAGCGTCGATCCGGACGGCCGTCAGTGGCGCGAACTCGGCCCCGGGCGCGCGATCGCTTGCGTGGTGTACCCGGCCTGCGAAGTCTCCGCCCCCGGTGTGATCGATCATATCGACGGCGAGCGCTTCACCCTGGGCGAACCCGATGGCGAGAAAACGGAACGCGTGCAGGCGCTGTCGGCGGCGCTGCGCGAGGCAAACCTGAAAGCGCCGGTGAAAAACCGCATTCGTGACGAGATCTGGGTAAAGCTGTGGGGCAACGTCGCGTTCAACCCACTCAGCGCACTGACCGGCGCGACGCTCGAAGATTTGTGCGCGAACGACGAGACGCGCGCGCTGGCACGCGCAATCATGCTGGAAACCCAGCAGATCGGGGAAGCACTCGGCGCGCGCTTTGCGGTGGATGTGGATAAAAGAATTGCGGGCGCCGCCGCGGTCGGGGCGCACAAAACCTCGATGCTGCAGGATCTTGAACGCGGACGCGCAATGGAAATCGACGCCGTCGTCACGGCGGTGCAGGAACTCGGCGTGCTCACCGGTATCGCCACACCAACGCTCGATATCGTGCTCGCACTGGTCAAAGCCCGCGCCCGCGAAGCCGGTTGCTACTGAATCAGCCCGCGCAGACAAAACTTTCGGCCTTAGCGGAAGTTTTATCCGGCCCCACTTTATTTTTCTTCGTTTATACTGCCGCGCGTTGTCGTGCCGCGCGGGTGTTTCCCGCCGGCAGTTTTCGTCGCGGTTTGCGCAAGTTTTCAAGCCGCCGCAGGTAATTTAACCGGTGATGGCCGGTTGTGAGGTTGTTGAGTTTGTCCGACCCAGTTTTCGTTCCCGGTCAGCGCTGGGTCAGCAATACCGAATCGGAACTGGGTCTCGGGATCGTCATCGAGAACGAGAGCCGGCGTGTCACGCTGAGTTTTCCCGCCGCCGGTGAACGCCGCGTTTACGCCACCGACAACGCGCCCTTGAGCCGCGTGATCTACGACGTCGGCGAGGTCGTCACGGACGCCGACGGACTCACGATCAAAATCCAGCAACGCCACGACAACAACGGCTGCATCATCTACGGCGGCGCCACCGCGGACGGCGAACCCGCGGTTATCGCGGAGCTGAACCTCGACAGTTTCGTCCAGTTCAGTCGCCCACTCGATCGCCTGTTCGCGGGGCAGATCGACAAAAACAACAGTTTCATTCTGCGCACCGAGACACTTGCGCATCAGCACCGACACGCACGTTCGTCTGCTTACGGACTGCTCGGCCCGCGCGTGCAGTTGCTGCCGCACCAGTTCTACATCGCGCAGCAAGTGGCCGCGCGTTATCACCCGCGGGTGCTGCTCGCCGACGAAGTGGGTCTCGGCAAGACGATCGAAGCGGGGCTCATCGTCCACCAGCAACTACTCTGCGGGCGCGCGAAACGCGTGTTGATCATCGTGCCCGACAGCCTCGTGCATCAATGGCTGGTGGAGATGCTGCGGCGTTTCAATCTGCATTTCACGATCCTCGACGAGGAAACGTGCGTCGCGATCGAAACCGGCGGCGACGAGGACGCTACGGAAACCGGCGACGAAGAACCCGACAACCCGTTCGACAGTGCGCAACTCGTACTCGCCGGGCTGTCCCTGCTCGTCGACAATCCCGCCCGTCGCCAGCAGGCACTCGAGGCGAGCTGGGATCTGATGGTGGTCGACGAGGCGCACCATCTGAGCTGGCGCGAGGACGCCGTGAGTCCGGCCTACGCCGCGGTCGAAGCGCTCGCGCGCGCGGCCGCCGGTCTGATACTCATCACCGCAACGCCGGAGCAACTCGGGCTCGAAGGGCATTTCGCGCGCCTGCGCCTGCTTGATCCGGATCGTTATCACGACCTCGCGGAATTTCGCGCCGAAGAAGAACGCTACCGCCCCGTCGCCGAGTTGATCTCGGCGCTGCGTGACGCGGACCCGGACGCGGCATTCGCGCCGGATGATGAAATCCCGCGGCGCCTGGCGGAATTTCTCGATGCCGCGACGATCGCCAGGCTTGTCGCTGTGCCCGCTGCCGAACGCGCGGATCTGATCGACGAGATCATTCGCAATCTGCTCGATCGTCAGGGCACCGGTCGCGTGCTGTATCGCAACTGCCGCGACACCGTCGCCGGGTTCCCCGAACGCGAGCTGCACCCGTACGTACTGCCGCCGCCGGCCGCTTATGTCGCGGCCGCCGACGCGGCGCCGGTGGAGTTGCGCCTGCTGCCGGAAGCCGTGCTCGGCGATGCGTGGATCGCGACCGATCCGCGCGTGGCCTGGCTGGCGGACTGGCTGGCCCGGCACCGTGGCGAGAAAGTGCTCGTGATCTGCGCTCGCGCGGCCACGGCGATTATGCTCGAAGAACATTTGCGCGTGCGCTGTGGTCTGCGCTCGGCCGTGTTCCACGAAGGCCTTGGGCTCGTGCAGCGTGATCGCGCGGCGGCCTACTTTGCCGACGAACAGGAAAACTGCGAGGCACTGATTTGCTCGGAGATCGGCAGCGAGGGCCGTAACTTCCAGTTCGCACATCATCTCGTGCTGTTTGATTTACCGCTGAATCCGGATCTGCTGGAACAGCGGATCGGTCGCCTCGACCGCATCGGCCAACGTCACACGGTGCAGATCCACGTGCCGGTACTCGATGGCACCGCGGGGGCCGTGTTGCTGCGCTGGTTCCACGAAGGGCTCGACGCGTTCGAGTCTGTGTTCCCGGCCGGACGTATCCTGTTCGATGAGTTCGAACAATCGCTGCGCGCATGCCTCGCCGCCCCGGCGGACACACCGGCGATCGAGGAACTCATAGTCGCGACCCGCGCGCACGCGCAGGCAGCGCGCGATGCGCTGAGTCGTGGTCGCGATCGTTTACTCGAAATGAACTCCTACGACGACGCGCAGGCGATGTCGGTGATCGAGGCGCTCAGCGAAGCGGCGCGCAAGCTCGAACTTGCCGTTTACATGGAGGGTGTGTTCGATTTCTTCGGCGTTGATCAGCAGCCGCACGGCCCACTCAGCGTCGTCGTGCATCCGAGTGACCAGATGTTATGCCACAGTTTCCCGGGTCTGCCCGAGGGCGGCATCACGGGGACCTACGATCGCATCGAGGCCTTGAGCCACGAAGACATGCATTTCCTCACCTGGGAACATCCGATGGTCACGGGCGCTATGGATATGATGCTGTCCGGTGAATTCGGTAACGCAACGCTGTGTACCTTGAAGGCGCCGTTTCTGAAACCGGGCACGCTGTTACTCGAGGCGATTTTTGTCGTCAGTTGCCCCGGACCACGTCACCTGCAGTTGTCGCGTTATCTGCCGCAGGCGAGCTTGCGCATCGTGGTCGATCGCGACCGTCGCGATCTGACATCCGTACTGACGCCCGAACGCATCGACGGGGTGATCGAGACGATCAAAAAGCATGTCGCCCAGGAAGTGGCGAAACATGCGCGCGCCGAGATCACGGCCATGGCGGACCGCGCCACGGAAATCGCCGAAGCCGCGCTTGGCGGTCTGCTTGCCGAAGCCGTAGAGCAAGCGCGCGATGAGCAAGCCGCTGAACTCGCGCGGCTCGAAGCGCTCGCAGCGGTGAATCCGAATATTCGCACCGAAGAAATCGAATTCCGGCGCGAGCACGCAAGCACGCTGGTCGAGGTTCTCGGCAACGCGACGGTGCGGCTCGACGCCGTACGCGTCGGCCTCGCCACGTAGCAACCCGCGGTACAGCGCGTCGCGCGGCACAGGTCGTCGCGGACTCGCAAAGCCACGCAGGCGCCAACTCCTGCGCACGCGTTGCGCGCCGCACCCGAACCACAGAGAAACTCGCTGCGGGCCCCGAGACAGGGTTTCCGCGACACCGTGCGCGTAACGGTGCCCGGGTCGCCGCGTTCATTGCACTTCGAAAGCCACCGCTGCCGTGCGTACGGGCGGGGCGCCGTCGCCGAACTCGATCTCCGCGAACGTGGTGAATTTTCCGCGCGCGAGCGGCCATGCGTACGTAATCCCGTGAGTTGTGATCACGGCTTCACCGTTGACGAACCAGCGCACCCGCCGCGGCGCCTCCACCCCGGCGAGTTCGAAGCAAAATACTTCATGCTCGTCGGGGGTTCGCGGATCCATCGCGAGGCGCAGACCGTTGACCGGTTTGCGCAAGCGCGGCGATGTGTTCACTGCCGGCAAGGCCCGCGGAGCGACCCCGCGCACGAACCACTCGTCGCGTGTATCGCACGGTACGTCAGCCGGCAGTCCCGTTTCGCGACAGACCGTGCGTTGCACGAGATTCGGACTGCGGAACAGGGCGTCGCGTTCGCGATGGCGGTTCAGCTCGCGCAGGGTTGCGCGCAGTACGAGCGCCGGACCCGTGGAACCGGTGACATCGTGCATCGCCGCGTAATCGAGATTTCCCATCCATACCCCCACCGTGTAGTGGTCGTCGTAGCCGATCGCCCAGGCATCGCGATAATCGCTTGAGGTGCCGGTTTTTACTGCCGTCGGTGCCGCGAAGTTCAGGATCGAATACGGCCCGAATTCGAGTTCCCGCGCATGCGGATCGGACAGAACATCGGCAATGAGACTCGTCACATCCTCGGAGAATACCCGCGTGCCCGGCGCGGTTTCGCCCGCGAGCACGCGCAGCGGCCTGTACTCACCCATGCGCGCGAGCGCGGTATAGGCCTGTACGAGCTCGAACAGGGAGACCTCACCGTTGCCGAGGGCGATGCCGTCGCCGTAAACATCCGGGTGTTCGCTGAGACTGTTGACGCCGAGCTCGCGCAGGCGCTCGATAAAGTTGGCCGCGCCGACAAACTGCGCCACGCGCACGGCCGGAATGTTCAGCGAATTGCCCAGCGCTTCGCGCACGGAAACAGGGCCGTAGTACCGGTGCGAATAATTCGCGAGGGCGTGGAGGCCAAGACCGACGTTCTGTTCGAGCGGCGCATCGTCGATCACGGTGGCGACACTCAGGCCCTGTTGCAGCGCCTCGGTGTACAACAGGGGCTTCAGGGTCGAACCGGGTTGACGCGGGACCGTAACGGCGTCGATGGCGACAAACGGTTTGTCGCTCTGGCCCGCGTTTCCGATCACCCAGGCGACGATTTCATTGCGCGTATGGTCGACGGCCAGCACGGCGGCGTTGTGCACCTGGCGAGCGGCGAGATCGACGAGACGGCGGTCGAGGATTTGCTGCACATTGCGTTGTACGCTCAGGTCGAGCGTCGTCGATGTAATCCCCGCGACGCTTGCGCGAGCTTCGTGCGCGCGGAGAAAACGCAGGAAATGCGCTACGTTGGCCGGCCTGGTGCGGCGCCGCGGTGATAAGGTCTGCGCGTTGATCGTCGCGGCATCGAGCGTGAGGGTTCCGTCCCGGTGCAGTGCTTCGGCAACCGCCGCAATGCCGCGTTCGAGTGCCGCCGTGCGGGTTGCGGGATCGAACCAACGCGGCGCGCGGACGATGACGGCGAGCGCAAGCAGTTCCTTTTCGTTCAGGGTCGCGAGATCGCGATCGAAGTAGTAATGCGCGGCCTGTACCACGCCCCGGCGGCGCGCCGCGTACGGCACCTGGTTCAAATAGAACTCGAGGATTGCGGGCTTGCCATGCATGCGCTCGAGCCGCGCGGCCTCGAAGCCTTCGAGCCAGCGCGACCATAGCGTGCGCGCACGTGGGTGGAGCATGCGTACAAGCTGTTCGGAGATCGTGCTCGCGCCACGGACCACGCGTCCGGCGCGCAGGTTCGCGCTCGCCGCGGCGATGCGCGCAACCCAGTCCACGCCGTGATGGGTTGCGAAGCGACGGTCCTCGGCGGCGATAAACGCGGCGGTCAGCAATGCCGGTACCGCGTGCAGCTCGATCCGATCGTGCGTATTCCACGCATTCCCGTACGTCGCGTTGAGGCGTTCGCCATGACGGTCGGCGTAAACCGTCCTTTCGGAGTGCGCGCTTGCGGCATCGGGCAGCGACGCCGGGAGCGGGCGCAGTGCGAGCATGGTGGCAAGCGTGAGCGTGCCGGCGGCGAGGCAAGCGCCAACGGCGAGCCGCAGGGCCAGCATGCGAGCGCGCGCGCGCAGCGTTCAGTCCTCCACCACGAGCGTCGCCGGCAGGCCGCGGCCGGCGACATCGGGATCGTACATTTCTTCGGCGCGCACCGCTGGCGCGGCGAACTCACCGGCGGCGATCGCCTGCGCGGTGTACGACAGGTGGTAGTTCCCGGGCGGCAGGTAATCGGCGTAGAAGCGTGCGGCGTCGAAGCGCAGCTCCTGATGGTAGAAGCTGGCGAAATAGGCGCCGTAGCCGGTCCAGGAATCGCGCGTGAAGTACCAGGAATCGGGGCCGAAGCGTGGCGCGGCTTTCGCTGCGTCCACGAGCGAACTCGTCGCGAGATCGGCGTTCACGGGTTCGATCCCGCCGGGCACCGGATCCTCGACGACAACGAAATGGCGCGCGCCAGGTACGGAGACGAACACATCGACGCGCACGATCTCCCCGCGTGTAAGCCGCAGCGGAGTCGTCAGGGTCTGCCACTGACCGTTGCGTTCAACCGCGTATTCCCGCCGGATCTCGATCCCGGCGTTCGTGCGTTCGGCGGCCGCGGCTTTGCGTGCGTAGGCGAGCCGCGCCGCGTAATACAGGCGCCCGGGGCCTTCCTTCGTCAACGACATCGTCGCGCGACGACCCGGATCGCCCGCGCGCAGTGCGCGACCGAGCGTGACGGCGGGATCGCGAAACGCCTGGAACGTCGCGCTGCCGAGCGGTTCATTGTCGAGCGCGACGGTGATTTGCATGTCCGGTTTCCCGCTCTCGAAGCGCCGCGCGTAATCGACGAGTGCGTTGAGGCAGAACACGTTCTCCTGGGTATTGTCGAAATGCGCGCGGCGACCCCGGCTTTGCGTGATCGCGCGTACGAGTTTGAACGGGATCTGATCGAGCCCCGGCAGCGCAGGAGTGCTGGCGCTCGCGTCGACGAGTCCGGACAGGATCGCGCAGTTCGCGCGCAGCGGCGTCGCGAGCAGGTGTGCGTAACCGTCGTCGAGAGTTTCACTGAACATGAACTTGCCGCCGCTGCGATTCGCGTGGGCGAGGATTTTCGCCACGGTTTGCTCGCGCAAGTCCTGATCGACGTTCGGCGTTGCGAGTGCGGCGCGCAGGTAATGTGCCTTGCCGAACAGATCCATCGCATCGACATGGCGTGCATAGCGCGCGACGTCCTGTGCCGTTAACGCCGTGTCGCCGGCCAGCGCGGCGAGCGCAACCGCGCGCACGCTCGATGCCATCCCCGGGGTGTAGAAAGTGGGGAACTCATCGCGTCGCAACAGTTGCAGCAGGTAGTCGCGCAAGCGCTCGGTCACCGTTGCCGGGATGGTGTGACCATCGCGGCGCAGCCAGTTGAACGCGATCGCCGTATACGCCGAGAGGTAGGGACTGACGTGTGCATTCGATGCCTGCCAGTACGCCATGCCGCCGTTCGGCGCCTGGAAATCAACGGCCGCGGCGAGCGCGCGCGCGATATCCGCATCCGCATTCGGCCACGCGACCGTGGCGGCGAGGTGTTCGCGGAGTTCCCGATAGGCCGATGCCGCCACGGCTTTCGTCAGCCGTTGTTCCCAGCACAAATGCGGGTAATCCTTCAGATACGTGAACGCGCCGTCGAGATTGCCGATCACGCTCGCCGACAACACGGTCTCGATGCGACCGATGTCGGACTGTATCTCGTCCGGAATCGCGACCGCTTCGGTCGCGCTGGTTG
Organism: Gammaproteobacteria bacterium; assembly: GCA_965216305.1. GTDB lineage: Bacteria > Pseudomonadota > Gammaproteobacteria > UBA11873. Next base: position 5,576,313 of record OZ244144.1, read on the forward strand.
TGGTGCTGCCGTAACTCGCGGCCGTTACGGGCGCGCGGATCCGGCTGATCGGCACGCTGTGTTCGATCGCGTCCGTATCGAACGCATCGCTGGCGCGGGCGACGAAGCGCAGATCGCCGTCGCCGGTTGTTGTCAGCGGCACACTGAACGGCACGCGGGCATACGGCGCAACGGTGAGTACGCGGCTCGACTGGGCGGCCGCGCTGTCCGCGAGCGGTCCGCTCGCGTCGATGGTAACCGTGATCTCGCGCGTTTGCGGGGTGCGGTTCATGACCGTAAAGCCGGCTTGCACGCGATCACCCGCGCGTAGCTGGTTCGGCATGACGGGGCGAATTTCCGTTGGCCGGTTGACCTTGAAACTCGCTTCGCCGAGGCCCATGCGCGCGTCCGGGGTGACGCCGAGTGCGAGGATCCGCCAGCCGGTAAGATTGTCCGGCACCTCGAACTCGATCTCCGCGCTGCCGTCGGGCCCGGCTTCGAGCGAGGGGTTCCAGTAACTGACGAATTTGAACAGGTTGCGCAGCGCGGCGCCGTCCGTGCCGCCGCCACCCCCCGGGTTCGCCCCTTTCTTGACGAAATTCTGCCGCCCGACGAGACGCGCGAGCAGGCTGTAGTTGTTCACGTCGAGGCCGTCGAGGCGGTTGAAGCCCGCGTACGGGTCGTAGTAGGTCGTACCGTTGCGGTTCAGCGCCAGGACGGCTTCGTCGACGACGGCCACCGCGAATTCCACCGCCGGCACCGTACCGCCCGCACGCGGCACGCGTATCGTTGCGCGTACGCGCTCGCGCGGTTTCACGCTCGTCGCGCTCGTCGTCACCGCGACGGCAAGTTGCGCGTCCGGATCGCTCACGTCCACGGCGAGGTAGCCGATGCGGTAACCCGGCTTGCCAAGATCAACCCGACCCGGGACCGGCGGCGCCGCGACACGGGGCGAGACGACCACGACGGAGAGGTAAAAGCCCGGCACGTAATCGGGCTTGATCGGCACTTCGATCACCGGCGTGCTCGTGGTGAGCTCGGTGGTCCAGCTGTCGATGACCCCGTAGCGTTCGACCGTAACAAGAGCCCGGGCGCCGGGGTAGGGGTTCTGCACCAGGAAGCGCGCGGTGTCGCCAATCGCATGCGTGGTTTTCTCCGCGACGATTGGCAAGGTCGCATCGTTCGACTGATCCCACACGACATGCCCCGGTCCTGTCACCCAGCCGTAGGCGGTGGTGTGATGTTCGCGCCCGGCGCTGTCGAGTGTGCTCGCGACGAACTGGTAGTACCCGGCCTGACGCGGGACGAATTCACACGGCACGCCCGCCGTCGTCGTCTTCAGCTGACACGCGGACTCGGCAACCCAGTCGACGACGTTCCGGATCAGGTAGGCATTACCCGGACCCTTCACGCGCGCGGTCCTCACCGCGCGCCGGTTTATGACTAAGGCGACGTGCTCGTTCTCGCGCACGGCGCCGTGTTGATCGACAACGAGGCTTGCGAGGGTCGCGGGTTCGCCGGCGGCGTACGTCCATTGCGTTTGCTTCAGGCCGACGAAGCGATCACGCCCGGCATAAGCGGCTTGCGTTGAGGCGGCAACACGTTTGCCGCGATCATCGCTCACGGCGGCTTCCACCTTGAGTGTGCCGTAGTAGATATCCGATTGTGGCAATTCGAGCCGGGTGTCGAACTGGCCGTGCTCGTCGAGCTTTGCGTGTGTTTCGGCGAGCGCGCGCGTGCCGCCGGTTTCCGCGGCATTGTTACTGCCGAACACGTAGCCCGTCGCGAGCGGGTTGTCCGGCGTAAACGGTCTTGCCTGCAGGCGCGCATTGATTCGCACCTCGGCGTGCGTAAACGGTCCGCCTGCATGCAGGCTTGCGCGGGACGAGATGTGTACGGAATCGCCGGCGGCGAACGCCGTGCCGTCGAGTTCCGCGCTGACCTTGAACGGCGACGGTGTGAAGTCACTGACGAGTATCGACAGCGCCTGCCAGCTAAAGCGCGCTGCGTCGTCCGCACTCGACGCTGCCGGTCGCAACTGGAAGCGATACCAGCCGACGGCACCGGACGCAGGGACGGTGAAGCGCCCGTCGAGTGCGCCGAAGCGATTCAGCGTAATGCCGGCGCGCTCGAACACGGTCTTGCCCCGTGGATCGGTTACGTGCAACACGTACTCTTCCGCAGCCGGTGCAAGCCAATGACGATTACTTTGTTCGCGCACGTAGATCTTGTAATCGACGTCATCGCCGAGCTTGTACACACCCTGTGCCGTCGTGCCCCACGCGTGCGTGTGCCCGCCGCGCCGGCGGATATGCGAATACACATCGCCACCACGCACCGCATAGTCGTAGTCGATTGGAAGTAACGCGATGTCGCCGTCACGTTCGACTTTTGTGAACAGGTGTTCGTCATTACGGCCGTAGAGCAAGGCGAGTTCGGGATCGATCGATGCGAGGCCCGGCAGGTGCGCGATACCGTTCGCGTCCGTACGTGCATTGATGCCCAACGCGCGCAGGGACACGAGCCCGGCCGCATTGCCGCGCCACAGGGACACCCGGGCTCCGCTCACGGGTTCGCCGGTGGCAAACGTCGTCACCCACGCGAGTGAATTGAAATGACCGAGCTTGTAGTGCACCTGGTACGGTGTGACCTGCGCGAGGATGCGCGGCTCGTGGCGCCAGCCTGGCGGCGTGGGTTGCGGCCGCAGGCGGGCGAACACGGCACCGCTCGACTGTCCGAGCAGACGCCGTAATTCAAGCGGCCGGGCGTAGGCGATGTCCGTGGCCGGGCTTATCGCGAGCCGTTCGCGCAAGCCGCTGCCCGTCATCGCGGTACCCAGCCGGTCGTACTCCACGTCGACATGTTCGAGATTCGTGACATACAACGGCACATCGCTGTCGATGCCTTGTTCCAGCACGGCATTGGCGAGGCCGAGCGTGAGTTTCGGTTCGCGGTGGCTGGTATGAAACGCGAACGTCACGGGCGCCGGCAGTCGGCGCCCGAACTCGTCAGTGAACGTCGTCGGTTCGAGGGTGATTTCGTAACGCCGATCGGCGTGCAGGCGCACCGGCAGGCGGCGCTCGTAAATCCGGCCGCGCCGGTGCGGGGCGCCGAGTTCGCTCCAGTCATGCTGGTTTTGCCACGGGTCAAAATCCTTGCGCTCGCCGTCGAGTGCGGGCTCGAACGTCGCATGATCGCGGATTACGGAATTCAGTACCGGGGCGGAGAACAGCAGCGCGACGGTCTTCAGCGGGGCGCAGCGGCGAAGCGGGGCGTCCGCGTCCTGCAGCTTCCCGAGCAACAGCTTCGCGGCCTTGTTGCTGCCCTTAGGCGTGCAGCGCACTCCGAGGAAGCGGAACTCGGGATAGGTGTCGAAAGCGACAACGGTGCGGCGCTCGACACCGCGCTCGGGGCCGTCGGCAGCCGCGAGTCCGGGGGCGATGTCGAGGCTGACGGTGGCATCGAGCGGTAACTCCGTCACCGGCTCCACAACCCAGGCGCGTCGCGGCGCCGGCTCTTCAGGCCCCGTCGGCGCGGGTTCCGGATCCGGTGACGCAGCCGGATCCGCCGCGTAGGCCCAGCGCGGCGCGCGACGCGGAATGTCATCCGCATACGCGACGAGTGCAACCTTGCCCGTGGCCGTGCTAAAAGCCAGCGCGCGTTCCACCGAAGCGCGCGTGACGGCCTGATTGAACGCGAGCCGTATCAATGGCGTACCCGGCGACAGCCAGTTCACGAAGCGCGCGTAGCGGGCCTGTGGACGCGCGGTGGTGAACGTATGCGTGACGATCGTGTCGAGACGCGCGCCGTCCGGGGTTTCGAACCCGGGTGACACGGTCACCTTGTAACGGGTTGCAAGCCGCAGCCGGTTCGCGTCGCCGAGTTCGCAGGCGAGCGCGCTCGGGTTGAGCCATCGCCACTCGCAGCCGGGTTGCGGCGAAATCGTGATCGGGATTTCATCCGCCGTGCGATCCATGCGTCCGAGCGGCACCACCGCGCGGTCGAACTGAAAAACGATCTGGCGCCCGCCGGGCGCATCATCGCCGGCCGGCGTAATCCGGCTCAGCCGCAACGGCTGCTCGGCACTGCTCGTGCCCGGGACGGCAAGCATGCTGCACGCGAGCACGTATATTACGCGTAAGAAAATGACTGTTCGACGACTGGATCGTGATTTCATGATGCAAGAGTATCAGCGGCGATAACGGTAATGTCCGGGCACGAATATGGCGAATTATGGCGGACTGACGGGTACCGCGGGTGATCATTGTCGCTTGTCGCATGGTAGCGAATAATGCCGCGATTAAAGCGGAGAACCGGGAATGGAAAACACGAACAGCGAATTCGAAATTCTGGGGCTGAACCACGTCGCACTCGTATGCAAGGACATGCAGCGCACGGTCGATTTCTATACGAACGTGCTCGGTATGAAACTCGTCAAGACCTTCGATCTGCCGGGCGGACTCGGTCAGCATTTCTTCTTTCAGATGGGCGGACGCGAATGCCTCGCGTTTTTCTGGTTTGCCGAAGCGGCTGAACGGGTGCCGGGAATCTCAAACCCGCGCGCGAACTTCGACCCCGCGGTGCTCTTCAACGATCCGGCTGCGATCGCGTCGTCACACGGCTCGATGAATCATTTCGCCTTCAACGTGCCGGCCGACAAGGTGGCAAGCTATCGCCAGAAACTGATCGACCGGGGCGTGGCGGTGAGTCCGGTCATGCATCATGACAACTCGGACATGCAGGCCTCTGACGAGGTCCACCGGGGCACCTGGGTGAGTTCGATCTATTTCCAGGATCCCGATGGCATCGTGCTCGAATTTGCCGGCTGGCAGCGCGAGTTTGGGCCGGCGTACGGCGACGTCAACGACACTGCCGGGGCCACCCCGCGCGACGTCCCGCGTTATCGCGCTGAAGCCGCCGCGTTCGCCGCTGCGATGGCGGCAACGGCGGACGCCTGAGTTCGCTTGTCGCGCGCGTGGTGTCCGGCAGCCGCGCGTCTCGCCACCGGGTTGACTATGCGCCGAGCACGAGTGCGGCCTTCTCGGCGAGGAAATCGAGAAACACGCGTACTTTTCGCGGCAGGTGCGTACGGGTCGGGTACAGCGCGGTGATGGGCGTGCCGACCGGCTCGATCGCGTAGTCAGCGAATAACTGCACGAGCGCGCCGGATTCGAGTTCTTCGCGCACGAGCCAGTCCGTTACGAGGATGATGCCGAGGCCGTCGAGTGCGAGTTGCTTCAGCGCTTCGCCGTTGTTGATCGCGATCTTTGCTTCGATGCGTACCTCGGCGCAGCGACTGCCTTGCGAGAACTTCCACGTATTGCGCCCGCTGCGGGCCTGGAAGGAAAGGCATTCGTGCGCTTTCAGTTCGCCGGGCTCAAGCGGCGTACCGTGGCGCGCGAGATACCCGGGGCTCGCGCAAATCAGCGAGTCGGTGACGGCGAGTGTTTTCGCCACGAGGCTGGAACTGCTCAGGTGCCCCATCGCGATCGCGACGTCGAAGCCTTCGGCGACGATGTCGATCGGGTTGTCGGACAATTCCAGCCCGAGGCTTACGTCCGGGTAACGGGTGGTGAATTCACACACGAACGGCACGATCAGGCGCAAGCCGATGGAACTGCGTGAAGTTACCCGCAGACGTCCACGCGGGGTCGCGTCGAACTCGCGCAGCGCCTCGTGGGAATGATGAACGGCGTCGAGGATGGCATGCGCGTGTTCGCGGTAAACCTCGCCTTCCGCGGTCAGACTCACGCGCCGGGTTGAGCGCGCGAGTAGCCGGGTACGCAGCGTGTCTTCGAGCGCGGCAATGCGACGGGTTGCCGCGGCAGCGGAAATCCCGAGCCGCCGCGCCGCGCCGGCGAAGCTCTCTTCTTCGGCGACGGCGAGAAACAATTCGATCGATGCGAGATCGTCCATTATTACGAATATTGCAACAATAAATTAATAATTATCTATATTATCATCGTCAATAAGCGCAATTAAACTCCTTTCCCACGCGTCGGGTAACAACCCGGGCCAGCACATCCCAATGCATCTGAAAGAAGGAGTGACGACAATGAAACTATCCGCACTGAACCAACATCCCCGCCTCGCCATCGCGCTGCAACTCGCGCTGCTTATGCTCGTTTTCCAGGGTGTCGTCGCGACGACACCAAGCGTTGCCGGCGGGCACGGCCCCGGGTTGTCCGCCATCGCCGCAGGCGGGTCCCCCGCGCCCCCGCGCCTGTAGCGGGGGCGGGGCGGCGAATGTGCCGGAAACCGTTGCCGGGCGCGGTTTGTGGCGATCCGCGGGAGGCTGCTCAAGTTCTCTCTCGGCGCGGTCGATGACAGGGGTAGGCCCCTACTTGCAGTCAGGATTTGCCCGTGAACAGCGTTGCCGCGACCAGCCTCGAATTCGAAGAACTCAAACCCAGCAATGAACCGCTCGCACGCAGCATCGTCGGCGATATGTCGGCGCTGGTGTCACCACCGGATGTGTATCTGAAGATCAGTGACATGATCTCGGACAACATGGCCTCGGCAGCGCAGTTCAGCGACGTCATCCTGCGCGACCCGAGTCTCGCCGCGCGCATCCTGAAGCTCGTGAACAGCTCCTACTACGGCCTGCGCACGAAAGTCGATACAGTCACGCGCGCCGTCGCGGTACTTGGCATGCACGAACTATCGAGCCTGGTCTACTCGATGTGCGCCGTGCAGTCATTTTCCCGCATCTCCTCAGGGGTGACGAACATGAACACGTTCTGGCGGCATGGCGTGTACTGCGGGCTCGTGGCGAAAGCAATCGCGACGAAAGCGAATTGCCTGAACACCGAACGCCTGTTCGTCGCCGGTCTGCTGCATGATGTCGGCACGCTGACGATCAACGCCCGCTTCCCGGAAATCGCCGAGGAGTCGATCTTCAAAGCCGAAGGGAATGAAGCGAAGCTCGTCCAGGCTGAGCACGACGCGCTTGGATTCGACCACGCCTATCTCGGCGCGCTCATGCTCGAGGGCTGGAACCTGCCGGCGGCAAGCTGCGATGCAATTCGCTACCACCACCAACCGAAAGCGGCGAAAGTCACGGTACTGGAAGCGAGCATTCTGAATGCCGCCGATACGCTGGCGAACTACTCCGGTACCGGCAGCTTCGCCGAAAAGATCGCGGAGCGCGACGACATTCCCGCCGATATCTGCGCCGAACTCGAACTGCCGGCCGATTTCGATCACGACGAATTGCTCGAGCAGGTTGATCAGCAATTCGTTGAAACGATTTATCTGCTCGTCGCCTAGCACACGCGTCCGTCAAGCTGGTGTCGCGCCGCCGGCCGTGCGCGCGATGCGTCGGTGTCGCGTGCGGCAACCCGGAAACTTTCGCCACAGCGGCTTCGACGCCGTCGCGATTATTTTCGCCACCGATTCTATACTTTAGCGACCATTAAGCGTCGCGGATGCGGTATGAGTCGATGAAAGTTGCGGGTGAATACCGGGAAGACAAGCGCAGTTATGTCGCCTCGACCGACGGTGAGCACTTCAGCCTGAGCGTCCGTACGGCGCTCGCACCCGCCGCGCGCATCCCGTATCGCTTCGACAACGTGATTGTGTGTCTGACGAATATCGGTGAGATCCGTTTCACCACCGACACCCCCGGGGTGAGCGTGGGTCACACGAGCGGCGACATCCTGCTGCTGCCAGCCGGGCGGCTGTTGTACACGGATTACATCGAACCAACGATCGACCGCCCGCTTGAGTGCCTGACCCTGGAACTCGACAGTTGTCTGATCGATGCCGCTTTGCGTGATCTGCCGCTGGAATGGCCCGACCACGAAGCCGTCGCCGATTTGTACAGCATCGACGATGTCAGCGAGTTCGTCAGCAGTGGTACCGGCGCCGCGATCAAACGGCTGCATGTGTTGCTTGGCGGGGGCGAGGCGCTCGTGGCGCGCGAACGCCTGATCGAGGCAGTGAACCGGGAATTGGTCCTCTTTTTGCTGCAGTCGCACGCCCGCGCCGCGCTGCTGGCCGAGCGGCGCGGCCGCGGCACCCGAATCGCGCATCTCGTCGATTTTATCCGCACGCATTTGCGCGACGACCTGTCCGTCGCCACGCTCGCGCGCGTGTGCCACCTGAGCCCTTCGGCCCTGCATGCGCACTGTCGCGCGGGTTTCGGTAGCACGCCGGCATCGCTGGTGCGTGAAATGCGGGTACAGGTTGCGAGTGACTTGTTGCGCGCGAGTCCGGCGTTACCGTTGAAGACAATCGCACTCGAGGCCGGGTTCGTCAGCGCAGCGCAGTTTACCCAGACGTTCAAGGCGGTGACGGGACGCACGCCGAGCGCGTTCCGTCGCGAACAAAGGGTTGTCCCGCCGCACTAGGGCGATCGGATTTCTCCGCGTCGTGATCGGATTTCTCCACGAAATCGGCCGCATGCGCGACCTGATCGGCGCTCTGGACATCGCTGCCGGCGTCCGCTTGATCCGGTAAACGTTTGCCAAGTTACTAGTTTCCCGGCATTTAATCGCATCCGTGCCATGCTGCCAACAATCGTCCGCGCGCCCAATTGCGCGCCGATCCGGTGCGCGTGGCGGATTCGATGCCGCCGTCGGTACGGCGCATAATCCGCACTGGTGCCCACCGGCAGGTTCGTCGATGGCGGCCGTAACGAGAGTGAGGTATTCCGATGGCAACGACAGGCCGCTCCCTGGCATTTGCTCCCGCGCCGCTCGAACGCGTGTTTGTGTCCTTGCTGCAAGGCGTATTCGCCGTAGGCTGCGTTGTATATGCCGTGATGGCGTTCGATTATTTTTTCAGCTTCGCCGCCGGGCGTGACGGCTTGTGGTTGCGCTTCTTCACCGCCGTGGTCTCGCGTGAGCACGCCCACGGCGCTGGTTCCGTGCACGTTGAGCAGGCCGCGGCGTATCGCGATGGTTTCCGCTTTATGCTGATGCATACGACGATGGGCGCGTTTGCACTCGCAGTTGGTCCGTTCCAGTTCATCGCGGCAATCAGACGCCGCTACCCGGCGGCACACCGGATGATGGGCAAGATATATCTGGTTGGCGCGGTACTGAGCATGTTCGCTGGCATCGGCTACCTGCTGATCACGCCGCCGGCGGACGTGTTTTCCGGGGCGCCGTTCGCGATATCGCTGATCGGGCTCGATCTCGCCGTGCTGTTTACGGCATGGCTTGCCTACGCGGCGATCCGGCAACGTTCGGTACTGCGGCATCAGGCCTGGATGGCGTTCAATTTCGGCTTGTTGCTCGCAACGCCGCTGCTGCGCGTGTTGTGGATTGTGTTCGGCCTGGCGTTTCCCACGATGGACCAGGTGGCGGACAACCTCGGTATCACAACGTTCCTGTTGCCGCTGAGCCTGTTCGGCGCGCTCGCATGGATCACCCTGCAACGTCCGGCCGAGCGCGCCCCGGTGGGTTCCGCATGAGCGGCGACGCACTCGGGATGTCGGTGCCGGCAATGAGCACAACCCGGCTCGGCGGGATCGCGCTTGGCACTGCGGCAGCGGCATTGACGGCTTATCAGTTCGGCGTGTCCGCCTGGCTCGTCGATCACGCTGCGGCGGAACACGCGGCCCTGCAAGTCTACTGGCCGCTACTCGTGGTCTACGTGATGACGGTGGGCCTGGCAGCGTATTCCGTACCGCGCGCGATCGCGCGAGCGCTTGCCGGCGGCGACCCCACCGCGCAGTTTTCGCTCGCTTGTCTCGCCGCGGCGATCGCCGGTTGCGTACTGTACGTGACAGTCGGGGTCGACGGGATCGGTAGTCCGACGATGGCGTTCTACTGGGGCGGACTCGCGGCGTTGTGGAGCGGCGCGATCGCGATGATTCATCTGTGCCGGCGCTGGCGCAAACCGCTGGCCGTGCGCGACTGGACAATTTATGCCGCGGCAATCGCGCTAATCCCGCTGACGATGATCCCGAGCGTGCCGTTATGGCCGCTCATGTTTGATCTTGATCCCGGCCAGACGATCATGACCGCGGCGACGTCGTCATTCGCAACACACCTGCTCGTCGCGCACTACATCATTTTCGAAATTCTCGAACGCCGGCCGCGGCGCAACTGAGGCGGCCGCAATCCGGCTTTACTCCGCGCGGACGAATGTTGAGGATAAGCGCTCCTCAATCTACCGGAGCATCGTGTGGACAAAGCACTTTATGAAGCGGGCCTCGCGCTGCGCAAGGAAGTCGTGGGCAAGGATTACGTTGAGCGATCGCTCGCCGAGGCCGACGATCTAACCCGCGATTTCCAGGCCTTCGTAACGGAATATGCGTGGGGCGCGGTGTGGACGCGCGACGGCCTGTCGCGCCGTGATCGCTCGCTGCTGAACCTCGGCATGCTGACGGCGCTCGGCAAACCGAACGAACTGAAACTTCATCTGCGTGGCGCGCTAACGAACGGGGTAAGTCGCGAAGAAATTCGCGAGGCGCTGATGCAGTCGGCGGTGTACTGCGGCGTGCCGGCCGCGCTTGAAGCCTTTCGCGTGGCGCGTGAGGTGTTCAGCGACGTCGATGCGGCTTAGATAAACAACCCCGGCGCCAACACCACCGCCAGCGGTGTGGCAACATCATTGCGGCCCCGCCGGTCCCTCCCGCGCGTTGCGAGAGGGAGGGGGAGAACGTCAGCTTCACAACCGGCGTTTTGTCACGCGGCGATTTCGTGCAGACATCACCACGCGGATTGGCTTGCGCGTGTCTAGGGCGCGTCGCCGAGCACGAGCGGCAACGACTCGTCGCGGATCCATTCCGACATGGAGCCGTCGTAAATCGCGATGTTGCGGTGTCCGGCGAGATGCAGCGCGAGCGCATCCATTGTTGCTGAAATACCGCCACCGCAATACACCACGACCCGGTCGGCATCGAGCGAGCCGTTTTCCTTCAGCGTCGCGCTCAGTTCCGCGACCGGCTTGAACGCACCGCTCGCCTCATTGATCAACGACCCGTAGAACACGTTCGTGCTGCCGGGAATATGCCCGGCGCGACCGTAGCGGTTCGTCTCGCCGTTGTACACGTCCGGTGACAAGGCGTTCAGCGTGCACGCGCTGCCGTCTTCGATAATCCGCAGCATATCGCTCTTGTCCGCCCACATCTCGGGCCGCGGACGCGCAGTCAGCTTGCCGGCCGGGTAAGCCGGCGCCGCCGCATCCACCGGACGTCCTTCCGCCTGCCATTTCTGCCAGCCACCATCGAGCACCGCGATATTGTCGAAGCCCACCGAGCGAAACATCCACCAGGCGCGCGTTGCCCACATCGGCATGCCGTCGTTGTAGAGTACGACCGCGCTGTCGTCGCTCACCCCGTGTGCCGCGGCGAGTTCACAAAAACGCCCGGCCGGCGGCATCATGAACGGAATATCGGTCGCGGGGTCGGCGAATTCCTGCGCGAGGTCGAGAAAACCCGCCCCGGGAATGTGCGCTTGTTGCCAGTTGTCCCGACCGCTGTCGGCCTGGTAGCCGCCGCCATCGGGCTTCGGCTGCAGATAAATCGTTGTATCGAAAATACGTAAGCTCGGATCGCCGAGGTGCTGTTCCAGCCATTGTGTACTGACGAGTGCATGATCGAGTTTCATGGGAGATTCTCCGGGAATTCCTGCAAGTTCAGTGACCGCTGCCCCGTGGCAGCCGCTGCCGGTTCCGATAATAAACCGCCCGGCAATCCTTGTGCACCGGCGCGAACCTGCGGTGGCAACGGCGCTGCGGTTAGAATCATCGTGGCGCTTACCGGGAGCAGATCTGTGAACGAATTACCCCTCGAAAACAAAATCGCCACCGTGACCGGCGCGAGCCGCGGGATTGGCAAGGGTATCGCGGTAGCGCTCGCACGCGCCGGCGCGGCCGTGGCCTGTATCGCCACCGATGCGGCGAATGCGGCCGCGACGGTCAGCGAAATCGAACAGGCCGGTGGCCGAGCGATCGCCATCGGCGCACGCGTAGAGCGCGGCGCGGACGTCACCGCTGCGTTCGCGGAGATTGCCGCGGCGCTCGGCCCCGTCGACATTCTCGTCAACAACGCCGGTATTTCACGCCCACAGCCGCTGCTGCAAATGAGCGAGGAAAACTGGGACGCACATATGGATATCAACGCGAAATCCGTGTTCTTGTGCGCGCAAGCCGCGATCGCGCAAATGAAGGATGCCGGTGGTGGCGTCGTGATCAACATCGGCTCGATTGTCGGCCAGAATGCCATTCCGCAAACGCTTGGTTACTGCGCGTCGAAAGCGACTGTCGACCATATGACGCGGGTACTGGCGATCGAGTGCGCGAAATACGGTGTGCGGGTGAACTGTATTGCACCTGGCTACGTGCACACGGAACTGATCGAACAGTTGATCACGGATGGTCGGCTCGCGATCGACACACTGGAAAAGCGCACCCCGCAGCGGCGTCTCGGCACAATCGAGGAAATCGCCTCGGCCGTCGTCTACATTGCGAGCCCGGCGGCCGGATTCATGACCGGCTCGGTCGTCAATATCGACGGCGGCTGGACCGCTTACGGTTACCTGTAGCGGACATGGCGGGGCGAATGGTCGAGCCGATCGGCGCGCATGAACGCGCGACGGTGGTAGCCGCAACCGCGGAGTGCATCGCGCGCGCAAACCGCCTGCTCGATACCGCGTTCGAACCGATCCCGGTACTTTTCGACCTCAGTGGACGCACCGCCGGTATGTATCGCGTGGTGCGCGGCGAACCGCAGATCCGCTACAACCCCTATCTGTTCGCGAAGTACTACGACGAAAACGTGAACACGACCGTGCCGCACGAAGTTGCGCATTATCTCACCGATGCGGTTTACGGCTATCGCAACGTGAAACCGCATGGCCGACAATGGCAGAACGTCATGCGCCTGCTCGGCGCCAACGACGCCGTGCGCTGTGATTTCGACCTCGAAGGCATCCCGATGCGCCGGTATCGCAGGTTTCGCTATGTCTGCCGCTGCCGCTCACACGAACTCACCTCCGTGCGTCACAATCGGGTGCAGCGACGGCTTGCGCGCTACTTTTGTCGCGCTTGTCAGATGGAACTGATGCCCGCCGGGGACGAGTAACAGCCGACGCCGGCGACGCGCTGTCGCTATAATCGCGGGTCCACGTCATATCCGCAGGAGTCAGTCCGTGAATTTCACAGAACTCGCCGCCGCACGCCGCAGCGTGCGCAAATACACACCCGGGATCACCCTCGACGATGCAGAGCTCGAGCGCATTTTCGCTACCGTCATCCTGAGTCCGAGTTCGTACAATGTGCAGCACTGGCAGTTCGTCGTCGTGCGCGATCAGGCGCGCAAGACCGAACTCAGTGGCTTGTCGTTCGGTCAGCCGCAGGTCGCCGATGCCGCTGCGGTCGTACTCGTTTGTGGTCGCCTCGACGCGTTCGAGGATGCGCCACGGATCTATGCGGATGTCGACGAGGAAATGCGCGAGAAAAGTGTCGGCCGCATCCTCGGCGCTTACACCGGCGCGCCGGCCCTGCAGCGCGAGGAAGCGATTCGCTCCGGATCGCTCGCCGCGATGTCACTCATGTATGCGGCGAAAGCACACGGTTGGGACAGCGGCCCGATGATCGGCTTCGAAGCAGACAAGGTGTCGGCGTTCCTGCACCTCGACCCGCAGACGATCCCGGTGATGATGATCGTGATCGGCAAGGCACTGAACGGCGAGCAGCCGGCCCGCGCCTACCGCCGTCCGGTGGCCGAGGTGGTCAAGCTGGAAACGCTCGACGGCGCGAGCCTCGGCGCCTGAGCATGACGCTCGCGTGGTATGACTGGATTGGTTCGCTCGGCGTTGCGTTGATCCTCCTGGCCTACTTCCTGTTGCAAACGGAACGAATGCACGCGCAGGCGATTCCGTATTCCGTCATGAACCTGCTGGGCGCAAGTTTTATCGCCGTTTCGCTGTTGTACGACTTCAACTTCTCCGCGTTTGTCATCGAGATCTGCTGGATCGTAATCAGTGTTGTTGGCATTGCGCGCACTTTGCGTCGTCGCCGCGCGGAACATGCCGGAGGTCACCCCGAATGAGCACCACGGAAGGACTCCTGCCCGAGGAATACCAGGCTGTGATTGCGCCGGCGATGCAGGCGGCGGCGGAACTCGCGGCGGCGCGCGGTGATCCGTACCTGTACAACGATCTCGCCTGTATGCTTGCACTCATGGTGCTCGTACGCGACCTCGCCGATCTGTACCAGGATCAATGGGGAGCGCTCGGCCAGCACTCACCGGCCGCTGTTTTCGCCGCCGCGCCGAGCGCCGCCTGCGTGATGGTTCTGAGCGAATACGAACTCGAACCCGATTCGATTCACCAGATGACCACCGCGCTCGAGCGCGCGGCGGCGCAATTATCGGACGATGGCGTGTTCGGTCCCGAACGGGTCGAAGTGCAAAAGGCGTGGGATGCGCTCAACGGCGGCAAGCGCGATACCGCCCAGGCTTTTCTGCGCCAGGCTGCGAGCCGGCTTGCGAACGCGGTCGATGCCTGGGAGGCGGTTCGCGCCGCCGGTGCCGGGTGACTATCGCGCTGAATTTCCTCGCCCGTGGCAGCGGTCGCCCGCTCGTTTTCGTTCCTGGCTGGTCGCAAACCGCGGAGGGATTTCGCCACCAACTCGACGGCCTCGGCGATGAATTCCGGGTCATTGCGATCGATCAGCGCGGGCATGGTGATTCGCCGCAGCCCGACCACGGTTATCGCATCGCCCGCCTCGCGCAGGATCTGCACGTCTTCTTGTGCCGGCACGCACTCGAGGGGGTGACATTGGCCGGACATTCGATGGGCAGCTCGGTGATCTGGAGCTACCTTGAACAGTTCGGGTCCGCGCGCCTCGCCGCACTTGTTTTCATCGATCAGGCACCGCTCGTGACGAACTGGTTCGGCCTCGAGGGGGAAGCCCTGCACAACAGCGGCGCGGCGTTCACCCCGGCAACGCTGGCGGCGACGGCAAACGCGCTCCTCACCGATCACGCCGGTACGCTCGCGGGTCTGCGCGAGGCCTTCTTCAGCGAGGCAATCAGCGACGAGGAGGTGGCGTGGAACCGGGCGCAAAGCCTGAAGATCAAGCCGGCGCACGCGGCACAACTGCTGCTCGACCATGCCGCGCAGGATTGGCGCGATGTCATTACGCACCTCATTCCCGCACTCGGGCTGCCGGTACTCGTGATCGCCGGCGATCTCGCCACCTTGTTTCCGCCCGCAGCGGCGCGCTGGATCGCGGCGCAGATTCCTGGTGCCGAGCTGAGCATATTCAGTGCCGCGGAGCGCGGCAGTCATTTCATGTTCTGGGAGAACCCGCAGCAGTTCAATGACGTGGTGCGGGATTTTCTGCGCCGGCATTGAAGGCGTGTCGCGCACGCGATTTTCATCACGAGTGCCCGTCGCGCCGCGAACGTGATCAGCGCGACGAACCGCGTTGCTGGCCGGTAGCCGCGGCGGGTTACATATTGAGCCTACCCCGCGAAGCAGGCATCATCTTTGCAAATACGGGTCGATATGACCGCCGTGGCGGGTGATTGCCCTGGATAATTACATCGAACTGGAAACCGGGACCGGCATCGGGGTGATCGAAAACCTCGCCGGTGCCGGCAGCCGATCGTATGCGTACATTATCGACTGGCACATTCGTATAGCGCTCGTCGTGTGCTGGTATCTCGGTTGCATGGCGTGGCTGCGAACGGTCGATTTACTCGGGGCCGGCGCCGCATCGGACTTCGCCTCGCTCATGTGGCTGAACGTGCCGCCGACCCTCATCTACGTGCTCTATCATCCGCTGATTGAACTCGCGATGCTCGGTAACACGCCCGGCAAACGCTATGCCGGGGTAGCAATCGTGGACGCCAGCGGCGCGCCGCCAGGAGTCGGCGCGATCCTGATCCGCAACGTGTTTCGCCTCGTCGATTCCTTGCCGTTCGCCTACACCGTGGGCCTGATCACCGTGATGACGACGGCGCGACACGTGCGCTTCGGCGACATGGTGGCAGGCACCGTCATGGTGAAAAGAGCGACACCGACGGCAGGCAGCCTGGCCACCCTGGAGCGCGTACGAATGGCGCCGGTTGATGCCGAAACCGCGGCACTTGCGATCGACCTGTTACAACGCTGGAAAACGATTGCGCCGGCACGGCGGACTGCGCTCGGCACCGCGCTGCTCGAACGCGCCGGGATCGTGCCCGAAAATACCCGGCAGAAAACGTTACGCCAAACGCTCGAGCGCATGCTGAGTCCGCAATGAGCGTTGGCGGAAACCCGCGCGAGGAGACGAATTCGCGCTTGTGGGAACGCTTGCTCGGTGAACGGCTGGAGCGCTGGCGGCGCCTGTCGACGCTCGCCGCCGGCCGCCGTCGGGATCAGGATCTCGCCGCTGCGCGGGCGGTCCTGTCCGGTTATGGGGAAGTCGCGCGCGACGTCGCGCTCGCGCGCCGCACCGCGCCGGATTCTCTCGCGCGACGGGCGCTCGAAGCGCTCTACGGCGATCTTCATCGCGCAATTTCAGAGGTGCCGTCGCGCCGCTGGCGCGACCTCGCAACGGTCTTCACCATTGAGGTACCGCGCGCCGCGCGTAAGCTGCGTGGCGAGATCGCATGCGTCGCCGGCCTGTTCTTCCTCAGCATTTTCGCCGGGGTACTGTTGCTGAATGTCTATCCGGATACGGCGCCGGTGTTCCTGTCGCCGCAAATGATTGAAACCGTACAGCGCGGACAACTATGGACGGATGACATTCTCAATGTCGTGCCGTCGTCCGTGCTCTCGATCAATCTGATGACGAACAACATCGCGGTCGCATTGACGTGTCTCGCGCTCGGGCTGCTTTACGGGCTCGGTACGCTCTACATCATCTGCCTCAACGGCCTGATGCTCGGTGGCGTGTTCGCCTACACGCACCGCTTCGGTCTCGCAGACGATCTGTATCGATTCGTCGTCGCCCACGGTCTCGTCGAGCTATCCGTGATTTGCCTCGCCGGTGCTGCCGGTTTGTCGCTCGGGCGCGCGATCGCCCGGCCGGGTGCTTACGGACGCATCGCGGCGGTGCGCGCCGCGATGCGCGAAGCCGGCGCGCTGACCGCGCTCGCGGTACCGTTCCTGATCGGCAGTGGCATCATCGAGGCTTATGTATCGCCCGATCCGACATTCACCACCGCCGCCCGGACCGCGATTGGTATCGTCTGGTTCGGCGTGCTGCTGCTCGCGCTCGACGGACGGTTGTGGCGTACCGTCCAGGCGCCGACAAGGCAGCCGTGACGGATTAACGGGATCGCGCGGCGGGCGAACAGCTATCGCGGGCCGGCCGACCCTTGACGACAAGTCCTGGCATCGAAGGGCCGGTCGCTTTTGCGAACCGCCGCTGTTGCACAATCTTGCCTTGAACCCGTTTTTTGCTCCGCCGCCTATGTGCGTCACACGCGAATACGGATCCCGCGATAAGTGGGCTTCGATGTTGTCCGAGCCGCGAGCGGCCGCAGGCGCGACCCGGTACTGCGTAGCGAGTGTTGCCGGATGCGCTGCTTCAGACCCTGCGCAATTGACGCAATTGCTGATAGCGATGCATCACCGTGTTGCCGAGTTCTGCCGGCGTCGCTTCCACGATATTCGCGCCAAGCCGCTGCAGGCGTTGACTGATCACTTTCACATCGCGGCGATACTCGATAGCGGCCAGGCTGATGTAGGGGTCACGCCAGTCCGACGCGTCCCGTTCGGTGAGCGCATCGATTTCCGGGTCGCGCACAGCGACAACGAGTGGCAGGTGTTTCGGGCGCAGTAATTCGATCGCACGGTATAACTGACCGCTAAGCTGCACGTTATGCAACTGGCTGAACAACACGATCAGCGAACGTCGCCGCGCGAACCGCGACAAGGCAAGGATTGCCGGCAGGGGGTTCGATTCGGTGTGCGTAGTTGTGCTTGCCGCGAGCAACTCCTGCAGGCGACGCTCGTGCGCGGGCCCGTGCCCCGCGGGTAAGGCGGCGAGCACGCGGTCGGCGAACACGAGCAGGCCGGCGCGGTCGCCGCCGAGCGCCGCGCTCGCCATCAGTTGCGCCGCGACGTTCGCGCTGTGACCGAGGACGGTGAGATCGCCGCAAGCAAGTCCACTCGCCTGGCCAACATCGAGCGCGACGATGATTTCGATATGCTCGGTGTGCGTGGTTTCGCGCACCATCAGTTCGCGCCGGCGTGCGCTCGCTTTCCAGTCGATCGCGGTCGCCGGATCGCCGGGCGTATACGTGCGCAATCCGTGCGTGTCCTCATAACCGGAACCCGCCCGCAACACCGGCCGCCGGCCGGATTGCGCGAGCCCGTGTGATCCCGTGTGCACGAGTTTACGTGTCGGCACGACCCGGCTGACGGCATTCGCCGGCACGTGACGGAGCCAGTCCGCGAGGCCGTAAGCACCCCGGATCTCAAGCGGTTGATGCGGCCATACGTGCTCGCCGAGCGCCGTACCGGACAGCGTAAACGTCACCGCGGCGCTTGTCCGTGGCGCGAGTTCGAGGCGAGAATCCTGCCGCGTCGTTGCAAGCCCGGACGGTGGCACAGGGCAGGTGCGCAGCGTGCAAGGCGTGGCGCCGTCGTTCACGATCGCCATGCACGCGGTGTGGTCGGCATCGAGTCCCAGCTGCCGCGGCTGCGACAACTCGAGATGCAGCACCAATCCGCGCACGGCATGAAATTCGGCAATCAGGCACCCGACGATGAGCATCGTCGGCAATTGCCACACGAGCGGTGACAGTTCGCGCCAGCTTGCGGTGATCCCGATCACGGCAACGAGCACCGCGAGCGCGACCGTGCGCGGCCGCAGCGTCATTCGGCGGCAATGCCGGTATCGGTTGCGACGCCGACCCGTGGTACGGCAACGCTAGCCACGATTTCGGCGGCGAGTTCCGTCGCCGTGCGGCCTTCGAGGATCGCCTCGGTGGTCAGGATGAGACGGTGCGCTATCACCCATGGCGCAACCGCCTGCACGTCATCCGGCCGCACGAAATCAAAGCCCGCGCACACGGCATTGGCTCGTGCCAGTAGTACGAGCGCGCGTGCGCCACGGGTCGACAGGCCAAGTTGCACGTCCTCGCGCTGGCGGCTCGCAGCGGCAATATCGAGCACGTAGTCGATCAGCGCCGCCTCAACCCGGCAGTGATCGATTTCGCTGCGCGCCGCTTCGAGCAGAGCCGGATCGACCGGTTCGACGGCGACAGTGCGCACCGCTGCCGTTGCGTGGGTATGCAGCACGCGCGCTTCATGTTCGCGCGCGGCATAGTGCAGATCGATACGCACGAGGAACCGATCAATCTGCGATTCCGGCAGCGGATAGGTGCCTTCGAAATCCAGCGGGTTCTGCGTCGCGATGACAAAAAAGTTCGCCGGCAGTTCGCGCGATTCACGCTCCACCGTCACGCGTCGTTCCTCCATCGCCTGCAGCAACGCCGACTGGGTTTTTGGATTGCAGCGATTCAACTCGTCGATGAGTAATACCTCGGTAAACAAAGGTCCCTCGCGAAATTCGAATTCACTACCATCAGGTCGGAATATCGTTACCCCGGTGATATCGCTCGGGGTCAGGTCCGGCGTGCCCTGAATGCGCTGGAACGCGCCGCCGATGCTCGCCGCGAACGTTCGCGCGAGCAGTGTCTTGCCGATGCCGGGCGCACCCTGCAGCAACACATGCCCGCGTACCATCTGCGCCATGGCGAGCACGCCAACCGTAGCGTCCATGCCGAAAACGTGTCGGCCCACCTGGGCCGTGATTGCTTGTACGTAGTCTCTGCCTGCTGTCATACCACCCTCGATTCTCCGGTCTCAGCGCGCCTTGCGGCGCAGTTCTACAATGAGATTATGCAAGCGCACCGGATCGATCCGGTCGGCCTTGCGTCCCGCCAGTGCGCGCTCGACGGCCGCAATCCGAACGGGGTCGGTGCGTTCGAGTTCAAGTCCGTCTGCGAGTGCTCGCTCGTGTGGCAAGCGCCATTTTTTCGCGAGACGTTCGCGCAGCGGTGCCACGAGTCCATCCGCGAGCGATTGATGCCGCAGGCGCCGGGCGAGATAACCGCCGCTAGCGCGAACCACATCCGCCTGCCCGGGGCGGCGGCGTTGCGGTGGTGTCGTCGCGCGTTCCCAACTGCCCGCGTCGGCAAGCAGATAAACCGCCCAGCACGCGAGCGCGAAGCCCAGGGTGTAGAGGAGCCGCACGTCACTGAGCAGTTCGCGCGGCGTATACAAATCGTGCTCGCCCTGATGGGCGTCATCGAAAATGAGGTGACCGTCCGGACCGAGATATTCGGCCAGCAGATTCATCGCGAAGCGGCGGTTGCCGTGTTCCGGGATCGCAGCGTTCGCCAGCAACGACGGATGGCCCAGCACGACGATATTGCCGTCTCCGAAGCGGCGCTCCCATGCTGCGGCCTGAGCGGTGGGGCCGTGTTCGATCACCGCATGCCAGGCCGTAAGCGCACCGTCGGGTGTTATCGTCGCGGCCGGGTCGGCGTCGTCACCCGATGCGGTCTTCCCGCGCTTGCAACAATTCACGCGCGTTCCGTCCCACGGCACGCGGACGTCGCCGGCAAACCCCCTGCCAAGCGCGTGGTCGTTCACCGCGCGCAGCTCGACCGTGCGCGCGCTGCCGCTGAGCGCAACCCACGCCGGCACCTCGAGAAACGACCTCGCGTTGCCTGAACTGTCGACGATGTCCTCCGTTGCCTGGATCGACAGGACGATGCGGCCAAGCACCTCCGTTGCTTCAATGACCGAGCCGCCGGATAAGTGCCACGCCGGTGATTCGAGCAGACTCGCGCTGACGACGAGCGTGTTGCCGCTCGCGACCCACCTGTGCAGTGCTGTGATTTCCGGCACTTCGGCTATGAGCAACAGCGGCGTATGCACAATCAGGATATTGCCACGCGCCGCGACGTCGAGCGTCGGGAGTGCGCTGTAGCGTGCGGCGAGACGCGCCGTCGCGATGTCGGAGCCGCGCGACCAGCGCTCGAGTGCGGCGAGCCCCGCCGAGCGGGTATCACGACTGAGCGGGCGGGTGGGTAGTTCGCTGTCGGGCTGTGGCCAGAAGATCAGTGCGAGTAACACCAGCAAGCCCGCCATCCATGCGATCGTGCCGAGACGGTCGTTCATGTTGGCCGGCCCAGTTCGTTGCGCAACTCGCGATACTCCGTGTGGAGCTCGCGCAAGTCCTCGTCCGATGGCAACCAGCCGCCGAACAGGGCGCGATCAGCGGCGTTCGCGAGCCGCTGCAGGGCTAGACGGGGACCGCCGGATAAACGGGCGCGGTGCGCGATCGCGGAGTTCGTCAGGTTAACGTCGAGCTGCAATATACCGCTGTGCGCGAGCTCGCCGCACGCGCGTCGGAACAGCGCCGCGGGCTGTTCGCGTGCCGGTATGTCGTCGCTGGCGGGCGCGATGGCTGCGGTGACGGGCGCTGAGAATGGCGGCAATGCGGATGCCGGTCGCGGCGCGCGTCGGCAACGGCGCCAGATGACAATTGCGCCAGCGCTTAGTGTCGCGGCGATCAGCGCGAACGGGATCCCCAGCAGGATCAGATCGAGAACGTTCGCACCGTCAGCGAAATCGGCACCGGCGCCAAACAGATCCGCGAGGCGGTTGAGCCAGCTGTCCTCGTCATTCGCCAGTTGTCGCAACCACGCTTCGACGTCGTCAAGGAACAGGCGCATGGCGAACAGCATCCGATCGAGCGCCGCGAGATCTGCGATCTCGAGATCGGCGACGATAGCGTCGAGGACGTCCGGGTCAAGCGTGCGCGCCACGATCGTGCCTGGCGGGCGTTACGGTGGCGGAGCTAGGCCGACGGCTCGTCCAGCGCCTGCAGTCGTGCATCGAGATCGCCGGCTTCCTTGCGCAACAGCAGGTCGTTGTACAGCGCGAGCATCACGGCTGTGAACAAGGGGTACAGCACCACCGTGAGGACCGCGCCGGCGACGGTAACGAATGGATTGGGCGCGCCCGGCTCCATGATCGGTGCAATGCCGGTCGAGGCACCGAGAATGAGTTCCAGCGTGAACGTCAGCGCAATACTGATGGCCATGAGGACGGTCAACACGGCCGCCGTACGAAACCAGTTGCCGCCCCACACGAGCGCATGACTGCGGGTAATCGAGGTCCATGCGCGACGGTCTTCCACGATCGGAACGAAGGCATACAGGCTCATACTCACCATCACGATGAGGCCGGGGATGATGAGCAGGATCAAGCCGACGACGATCGACAGATAATACAGTGCAGATGCGACCAGCAGCGGCACGAGTAGCGCGAGCGCGTGCATGAAATCTTCGCCGAGCGATGGATCGCGTCCCTTGATCAGCGCCCACTGGTGACGCGCGACGACGACAAACAGTGTGACAAACGATGCGATGTACAAGGCCCACAAGATCCAGAACAACGGGCCGATCGGCGGTAACAATACCGGGGCTGCGCCCGGAGCCGGGTTCTGCATCGCGGCGATTGCTTCAATGTCGAATGAACTCGCCATGCCGAGCGTGAGCGCAGCGAGTACGACGGCCATGATTGCCGCCGGTATCGCCACGGACTTGAACGTGGTGCGGAAAACATGAAATCCGGCATCGAGGACGCCGCCAATCGATTGTGGTTCGCTCGGTAACACGATCTTCCTCCTCGAACGGGGCGTGGCCCTGCAGGCTGCCGTGCCGGGCAGGGTCAAGTCAAGCGATCGGCGAAACCTGTGGCCATCTGAACACGTGTTTCAAATTATGAAACACCCACCTCGATGGGCCAGGTACCCTTCCCCTCCCAGGTTAATGGATTGGGGAGAGGAAGGGACAGGGATGGGGTGTAGAGTGCGATCCCGGTCCCGAAGTCGTCGTGTCTCAAGTCTACGCACGCCTATCTAGTTCGTCACGCCGGCCTCCTGCCCGGCGATCAGCACGGCATTTTTCAACGCCTCGATCACTTCGTCGCGCGCAGCGCTGAGTCGAAACGGACCGTCGTCCGATTCGAATTCCGCCTGCCACGCGCTGGCGGGTAGTTTCGTTTTCACTTTCGCGTCGGCTTCACCGAGCGTGTAGCCCTTCGCGACGTTCAGCGCCTCGAAGTGGACGACGCTGTAGGCGTACACCTGGTCATCGGAATGCCGTTTGAACACGCCGTAACTGATGACTTTCTGACTCGATTTCGTCATGAAGTCGCGCACCTGCTGGCGATAGATCACAACAAGCATATCGACATCATGGGCGCGACCGATCTCTACCAGGCGCGAACGAATGCGCTCCGGTGTGGCGAAACTCGCGCTGCTTGCGTAGGCATCCTCCACTGACATCCGTGGATCGATGTCGACAAGCTTATAGCCTTTGCGTTGCAGGCGTTCCTCGACGAGCGCGGTAATCTCCGCCGCGGCGTCCCAGTCGGTGAGGTATGCCGGCTTCAGATTGCTGTCCATCAGGCTCGAGGCAACGAAGTGAATCCGTGGTTGCGGCTCGACGAACGCGATGACCCCGGCCGTCTCGATGGCCTGCGCGTGTTCCGGCAACATACGTTTGCCGGAGCCGGCGAGATCGAGAATTTTCACGCCCGACGAAAAACACCCGGACAGGCTCACGAGCAGGCACACGAGGAACAGTTGTTTCATCGCAATATTATTAATCGGTTCGGCAGGATCCCCTGAATTGTAATCGATGTGCGCCGTGTTCGGGCGCGGTTGTCCGGCCGCGACGGCTCCGGCATATTGCAGCTATTCCTTTGCAGCGTGAAATCACCCTGATGAATGCGACGTCCGAGACCTTTATCCACGCCTGTCCGCATGATTGTCCGTCGACCTGCGCGCTCGAAGTTGAACGGCTCGACGGGCAACGCATCGGTCGCATTCGCGGGGCGGCGGAAAACTCCTACACCGCCGGGGTGATCTGCAGCAAGGTCGCGCGCTACACGGAGCGTCTCGAACATCCCGATCGCTTGACCGTACCACTGCGGCGCAGCGGCGCGAAAGGCTCGGGGGCGTTTACGCCGCTATCGTGGGATGCTGCGCTCGACGAAGTCGCGGAGCAGTTTATCACCGCTGAGCAGCGTCACGGCGCGGAAACCGTGTGGCCATACTTTTACGCCGGCACGATGGGACTCGTGATGCGCGATGGCATCAACCGGCTGCGCCACGCGAAACGCTATTCCGGCGAGCACGCGACGATCTGTGTCACTTCCGCATGGAACGGCTTTATTGCCGGTACCGGCAAGCTCGCAGGACCGGATCCGCGCGAAATGGCGGAATCCGATTGCGTCGTGATCTGGGGCACGAATGCCGCGAGCACGCAGGTCAACGTGATGGTGCACGCCTTGCGGGCGCGGCGCGAACGCGGCGCGAAGATCGTCGTCATCGATACTTATCGCAACGCCACCGCCGAGCAGGCGGACTTGTTTCTGTGCGTACGGCCCGGCACGGACGGCGCGCTCGCGTGTGCCGTCATGCACGTGTTGTTTCGCGACGGCTACGCAAACTGGCCCTACCTCGAACGCTACACGGACTGTCCGCGCGAGTTGGAGCAACACCTGCAAACACGGAACCCGGACTGGGCCGCGGCGATATGCGGCGTGCCGGCGGCTGAGATCGAAGCGTTCGCACGTCTCCTCGGCACCACGCCACGCAGCTTCTTCCGTCTCGGCTATGGTTTTTCCCGCCAGCGCAATGGCGTCGTGAACATGCATGCGGCCTCGTGCATCCCCGCGATTACGGGCGCATGGCTCCACCGTGGCGGCGGCGCATTTCACAATAATGGCGCGATCTACCACTGGGACCGGACGTTGATTGACGGCCTCGACGTGCGCGATCCCTCGGTGCGGCTGCTCGATCAGTCGCGCATCGGCGCCGTGCTGACCGGCGAGCGTCGTGCGCTCGGCGATGGTCCGCCGGTGACGGCGATGCTCGTGCAGAACACGAACCCGGCGTCTGTGGCACCCGATCAGAACGCCGTCAGCCGCGGATTCGCGCGCGAGGATTTATTCGTCTGCGTGCATGAGCAGTTCATGACGGAAACCGCAGCCATCGCGGATATCGTGCTACCGGCGACGATGTTTCTCGAGCACGACGACATCTACCAGGGCGGCGGTCACCAGCATATTATTTTCGGGCCAAAGCTCGTCGAGGCACCCGGCGAATGCCGATCGAACCACGAGGTGATCTGCGCACTGGCTGAACGACTCGGCGCCGAACACCGTGGCTTCAACTTGTCGCCACGCGAAATTATCGACTGGACCCTGCAACACTCGGGCTGGGGCAGCCTCGTGGCGCTGGAAGAGAACGGCTGGATCGATTGCCAACCCGGTTTCGACGAGGCGCATTTCATCGAGGGTTTCGGTCATGCCGACGGCCGTTTTCACTTTTGCACGGACTGGGACCGGAGCGGGCCGCGCGAATTCGGACCACCGGGCGCCGCCGGCGTGCCGCCGTCGCTGCCCGATCACTGGACTGCGATCGAGGAGGCCACCACCGAAATGCCGTTTCGCCTCGTGACGGCGCCGGCGCGGCACTACCTCAATTCAACGTTCAACGAGACGCCGACATCACGCCGCCGTGAGCGCCGCCCGAGCGTGAAAATGCATCCCGACGACATCGCTGCGCTGGGCATCGGGGACGGCGAGAGCGTGCGTCTCGGCAATGACCGCGGGGAAATCGAGATTGCCGTCGAAACGTTTCCCGGGGTGCAGACCGGGGTCGTTATTGTCGAGAGCATCTGGCCGAACAGCGCCTTCGCCGGTGGCCGCGGGATCAACGTACTTACCGGCGCCGACCCCGTAGCGCCAACCGGCGGCGCAGCGTTCCACGATAACCGGATCTGGATCCGCCGGCTGTAAGCGATCGGTGCGCAGGCTTACGGCGAGCCGGCGCCCGGGATGGCCACTGTCACCGTTTCGATCCGCGCGCGCCGTTCGAGCTTCGCGATGTCGGCGATTTCGCCCTCGAACGTAAGGCAGTACAGCGTGCGATTGTCCGCGCCGCCGATCTGGCAGGCGACGGCTGCCTTGCCCGGGCCGACGCTGAACTTGTCGGTGATCTCGCCGCCATCGACGACGCGGATGAAGTCGCCGGTCATGAACGAGGCAACCCAGATCCCGCCCTCGATGTCGAGACAGATGCCATCGGGCGTGTAGTCACCGAGATCCGCGAACACGCGGCGATTCTTGAGACTGCCGTCCGCCTCGCGGTCGAACGCCGTGAGGCAATGTCCGAACGTCTCGGCGACGACGAGGCCGGCGCCGTCGTTCGTCAGCACCATGCCGTTCGGGAACGAGAGGTCGTCGGCCACGACGCGGTGCGACCCGTTCGGTTCGATGAGTGTGAGCGTGGCGTTGCGCGGTTCTTCGTCGTTGAACAGGTCGTAGCCGAAGTTACCGACATAGGCGCGCCCGGCCTTGTCGACGATGAGATCGTTGACGTCGCCGCCGACGGTATCGCCGAGCGCCGCATGTTCAACGAGTGCGCCGTTGTCGAGGCGATAAACCGTGCGGTTCGCCATCGATACGATCAAAGGCGTGCCGTCAGGCAGGAAACCGAGTCCGGACGGGCGCTCCGGCACCGTCACAACGGTGGTGATCTCGCCGCTCGGCGACATGCGTTTCACCTTGTGATCCCACATGTCAGAAAACCACAGCTCGCCGTTGTGCCAGCGTGGTCCTTCGAGAAAAATAAACCCATCGGCCAATACGGCCGGCGAAAAATTGCCCATCCTCAGTGCTCCTTCAGCGCCGTCAGACTTTTCCGCGCAGCTTGCGCAAGTCGCGGATCGTTTGCAGCGCAAATCTGTTCAGCAGCGATTGTTTCAACCGGTACAGCCCCCAGAAGATCTTCGCGTAACCGGGAAAAATGATAATCGCCTTGTTTTTTCGGATCCCCTTCAGAATACGTTCGGCCGCAACTTCGGTTGAAACGATCCTGAACGGAATGCTGTCGATAATAGCTTTCTTTGGTACGTTGACCATCTCCGTCGCCTCGTAGATGTTCGAGGCAATGAATCCAGGGCACACGCAACTCACTCTCACGCCGAGATCCGCACCTTCCGCCCGTAACGACATCGACATGCCAACGACGGCGAACTTTGTGGCTGAGTACGGCAGATTCGTCGGGAACGGGATGAGCCCGGCAAGCGAGGCGATGTTGATGATATGTCCCGAGCCCTGCTCCGTCATTACGTCGTAGGCGAACTTGCAGCCGTAAATCACGCCCCAGTAATTCACGTCCGTGACCTTGCGCCACTGATCGAGCGTGAGATCGCGACCATCACCGGCGACGGAAATGCCCGCATTGTTGAACACAAGGTCGAGCCGGCCGAATTCGCGTTTAATCTCGGCCATGAGCGCGGACATGCTTTCCTCGACAGTGACATCGACGTGCAGGAATTTCGCGCTGCCACCGGCGCCGTTGATCTCAGCGGCAAGGTTCTCACCGAGCGTGTCGTTGATATCGGCGATGACGACTTTCGCGCCGCGCCCGGCAAGCGCGCGCGACAGTGCCTGACCAATACCATTGGCGCCGCCGGTTATCACGGCGACCTGGTCGCGGAATTCACTCATGCGATACTTCCCCTTCGGCAGCCGCGGCTGCCGGCCGGATATGCGTGCCAAACCCCGCAAGCAACGGGCTTCGTGCCGCGATCAGGGCGTGCTCCTCGTGCAGTCCGCGCGCGGAATCGCGTGGGGAGCGTTGCCTCGAAATCCGCGGCCTCGTTATATGGTGTTTCTTTTCGGCATCCGGATCCGGCGATCGGTGCGAATGCGTACGGGTAGGCTAATTGCTAACACACGATCACACAATCACCGCGGGTGCGCCCGGCTGGGCTGCCGCCGCGCTCCGGTGCCTGGAAACTCGGGACCCGCAGGAGAAATGCACACTCGTTGCAGCCTTGCCCGGTGATCCCGGTACCCTGTCGCGGCCGCTTTCCCTGCCCGCCGCTCCGGGCAGACCACAGCGACCGGCCCTCGTCGACCCGCGACAGTTGCCGCGCCGGCAGCTCGGCTCGCAAAGCGGACACGCCGCATTCGTCCATGCGATTTGTCATATCGAATTCACCGCGATCAATCTCGCCCTCGATGCAGCGGTACGCTTCTGCGCCATGCCGGCAGCCTATTACGCCGACTGGATCGGCGTCGCGAAAGAAGAAGCCATTCATTATTCGCTGCTGGAGCAGCATTTACGCACGCTCGGTTTCGCTTACGGCGATTTCGTCGCGCACGACGGTTTGTGGGACATGGCGCGGCGCACCGCCGATGATATCCTGCGGCGGATGGCGCTCGTGCCGCGCGTAATGGAAGCGCGCGGGCTCGATGTCACCCCGCCAATGATCAGGCGACTGAACGCGATTGGCGACGCCGCCGGCGCCGCCATCCTCGAACGCATCCTCGCCGACGAGATCGGCCATGTCGCGATCGGCAGCCGCTGGTTTGCCAGCGTCTGCCGCGACCGCGGGCTCGATCCGGCAGCGACGTTTGCCGAACTCGTGTCGTGCGAGCTCGGCACCCTGCGCGGCGCGGCGATGAATTATCCCGCGCGCGAGGCGGCGGGATTTTCGGCCGCCGAGCTCGACGCCCTGCGCCGTCGCGCCGGTTGAACTCGCGTTCGCACCGTAACTCTAACCACGAACCGCTCCGCGTTCCCGTTGAGGAAACCCCGATGATGAAACGACTTGGCCTGATATTCGCGCTTGCCTCACTGCTTGTTGCCGGCGATGCCGCAGGTCGCGCAAGCGACATCGAGGTACGCACGCTCACTGGCGAGACGGTGCCGCTGTCGCGTTACTTCGAACCCGGCAAATGGACCATGGTGATGATGTGGACGACGTATTGCGGCGCGTGTCGCAGCCAGTATCCGGCTGTTTCCGCGTTTCATGACAAACACAAGGACGCCGACGCGAAAGTCATCGGCATGTCGCTCGACGGCTTCGCCGCAGCCGAGAAAGTTCGCGCCTACGTTGCGGACAAGCCGATGACGTTCGAGAGTTCGATCGTTGAAGCCGATTCGATCCGCGCCGCCTACAAGGCACTCACCGAGGAAGCGTTCACCGGCACGCCGACTTATCTGATGTTCAATCCGGCCGGAGATCTCGTCGCGCACGTGCCGGGCCTGATCGCCATCGAGGATGTCGAACGCTATATCGCCGAGAACGGGAACTAAATCGCGCTTACGCGTTCGCCGCTACCAGCTTGCCGTGCCTGGTTCCCCTTTCACCGGGCCGACAATTTCATCCGTCATCCAGCCGCCGTAAAAACCGCCGGGTTGCGGCCGCACGCGCTCGCCGGCAACCGTGCACACGACCGCACCGGGGTAGAACGCGACATGGCGTGAAATCGCCGCAAACGCGGCATTCGGCAGCGGATAATCCCACGCAACCGCGCTTGCGGGTGCGCCCTCGAGCTGCAGCCGCCAGTAGCGCGCATCGCCTTTCCATTCGCACCATGAGGTGTCGCGCGTTGGTGTAAGCGCGGACATGTCGATGTCGTCGTCCGGCAGGTAGAACGTGGGTGGACTCGCGGTTTCGAGGATCCGCAGCGCGCGTGAGGACGCGGCAATCTCGCGGCCGTCGAACGTGATCCGGACACGGCGCACATCGGCCACGATTGCCGGCGGCCGCGGGTAGTCCCACACGGATTCTTCGCCAGGGCCCGGAATTTGCGCAAACGCGGGCCGTTTCTTGCCGGTGTTATGCCACTCGGGGATCGTTTTCACAGGACAGTACAGCGGCCCCAGATTCCGGTGATGACGCATTCCATACCGGCCGGGCACTCTTCGGTCACCATGCACGCATCGGCAGGCCGCACCGTCGGGTCCGCGAGGGGATCGATCCTGTTTACCGACGGCGCCGCCGCCTCGGGTGAGGCCGCGGGCCTGCCGCCGTAACACACGCCACGGGCGCGCTTCTCACGCTTGATGCACGTGCCGCCAACGCCGCAATCGGCATCGACGTCGCAGGCAAGTGCGCTCGCGCCCGTCAGCGCAAGCGCAAGTACCATGGGTGCCAGCAGTATCGATTTCATCCACGCTCCTGAAATTGCCGTGATTGGTGCGACGGCATATTCTCCCCGTAACCCGACCTGAAGTTCGTTGTCCGGGAAGTTGAGTTTAGCCGATGGAAGCCGCGACGAGGCCACGCTCGATCAATATGCACGCAGGCGCGCCGCCGGATGCGTTACCGCGCCGCGTAATTGCCGGCATTTGTGCACGCTTCGTGCCCGCTCATCGCGAGAACCGTGTGCCCCGATTCGGGCGCAGCCTGCCGGGGACCGGGGTGAACACTTTGTGGATCTCCTGGCGGTTTCATCCGCGCGGCGCATTTTGCGCGGGCACCGTACGGCATCCGGTTGCGCTGACCGACGCAATCAGCGTTTTCGTCGCATAACTGCCGCGATTCAGGAGAACCCCGCAAGATGGTGAGCGAATCACAAACGATAGAAGTACTGTTCGTCTGCTTGGGCAATATTTGCCGTTCACCGACCGGCGAGGGCGTATTCCGCCGCCACGTCGAGGACGCGGGGCTCGGCCGGCAAATTCACCTCGATTCCGCCGGCACGATCGCCTGTCACGCTGGCGAGCCTGCTGACCCGCGCATGTGCGAGGCGGCGCTGCGGCGTGATTACGCGCTCGATTCCGTCGCTCGTGCCGTGGTCGTTGATGACTTTGCGCGCTTCGATCTGATCATCGCGATGGACCACGATAATTATCACGAGCTGGTGCGTCGATCCCCGGCGCGCACGGACCACATCGAATTGCTCGGCCGCTTCCTGCCCGGCGTCGCCGCGCACGACGCGGCGCCACCGGTGCCTGATCCGTACTACGGCGGGGCGGCGGGATTCGATCACGTTCTTGATCTGATCGAACAGGCGTGTCCCGCGCTACTCGAACGCTGTCGCGAACTGCTTGCGCGTCCCCGGCCGTGACCGGTGGCCGCGCGATCGCCGAATCGATCGCCGCGGCCAGCGGCGTTCACAGTGATATCGTTGACTGTACGGCGATCAGCGGTGGTTCGATCTGCGCCGCCGCAATGGTCACGCTTGCCGATGGCCGACGTTATTTCGTCAAATCGCATCCGCGGACCGCTCACTGCCCCGGCATGTTTGCCGCGGAGGCGCTCGCGCTGGAACGCCTGCACGCGGTACAGGCGATCCGGGTGCCTGTAGTCGTCGCCGTCAGCGACGCTTTTCTCGTGCTTGAGGCATTCGCGCCGCAGTCACCGGATGCGCGCTGGCAGGCGCAACTCGGGCACGAACTCGCGACCTTGCACCAACGCACCGCGGGTCAGGCGCCGGGCTTCGACAGCGACAATTATCTCGGCACCACGCCACAAGTGAACACGACGGCGCGCGATTGGGTCACGTTCTGGCGCGAACGCCGTTTGCTGTGGCAGCTCGAACAGTTTGCCGCGGCCGGTAACGCGGACGACCCGCTGCTCACGCTCGGCTACGAACTCGCCGATCGCCTGGAGATCCTGATCGGCGAACCCGCGGAACCGTGCGTGTTGTTACACGGTGATCTGTGGTCCGGCAATGCGGCTGCGGACGTCGACGGTGCGCCGGTCATTTTCGACCCGGCGAGTTATTACGGCCGGCGCGAAGCAGAACTCGGCATGATGCAATTGTTCGGTGGTTTCACGCCGACGTGTTTCGCCGCCTACGCCGAAGTGTGGCCGCTCGCGCCTGGCAGCGCGCGCCGGATCGCGGTATATCGTCTCTACCATGAGTTGAACCACCTGAACCTGTTCGGCCACGGTTACTACGGGCAGTGCATGGCAACGTTGCGCGGTCTGCTCTAGTGCGCCCGGTGCCTTTGGGACCCAGGCGACCGACGTAAGCAGGGTGGAGACACGAGCAGGAAAAGTGCGCCTTCGTGCTACGCAGGAGTGCTTCTTGCCGGGAATCGCATGGATTTCCAGCGCTGCCGATCGCGACCAGCTCCGACAGGGTTCTAAACAGGTGTGCGTAAACTTGAGACCCGACGACTTCGGGACCGGGATCGCTCTCTACACCCCATCCCTGTCCCTTCCCCTCCCCTATCTATTAACCTGGGAGGGGCAGGGTAGCTGGTCCATCGAGGTGGGTGTTGCATAATTTGAAGCGCGTATTCAGTCCCGGATGAAGGCGTCTATCCGCTCACACAGTTCACTTGCCGGGTCGCGGAAGCCCTCGATCGCAGTGAAGTGATTTTTCCCCGCCTGCTCCCAGTATTCGCCGCCGAGTCCGGCGTTCGTCCAGGCCTCGTAGTAGTCCCGTGACTGACGGCGAAATTCTCCCGGTTCCTCGCCCCCGACACTCACGAGCAGCGGCGGCGCCACGGCGGGGATGTGGAGCAACGGGCTTTCACGCTGGATCACGTCGTGAGTGAGTAATAACTTCGGTTGCACAAAGCTGTAGCGCAGTGGTTGCAGATCGAACACGCCGCTGATGGCGATACCGCCGCTGATGATGTCCGCGGGCAGACCGTAATCACCGACCCAGTCCGTGCCCAGCAACATCGCGGTTTGCTGTCCGCCGGCGGAATGTCCGGAGACGAAAATCCGCTCGCGATCCCCGTTGAACTCGAGTTCCGTGTTGCACAGCCATGCGAGCGCGGCGCGGGACTGACGGGTAATTTCGTTGATGGTGACTGCTGGGCACAGCGAGTAATTCGTCACGACCACGGTAATGCCGCGCTGGACCAGGCCGCGCGCGACAAAGCTGAACTCACTGCTCGTGAGGAGTCGCCAGTAGCCGCCGTGGATGAACACGAGGATGGGCGCGTTGCGATCGGCGGCGGGGAAGATATCGAGCCTCTCATCGAGCGTGGGACCGAACCGCACACCGAGCTTGCAGGACAGGGTGTCGCGCGCCTTCGCGCTTTCAGCGACGAACTGTTCGGCGTAGATCATGAAATCCGGCACACTTTGCTCGACGTCGTACTCCGCGTCGATCGCTTCCTGGGTTTCGAAGTCACGATACAGCTTCATGGCTGGCTCCCGGGGCAGATAGCGCGTTCTAAGGCGCGCGGCGTTACAGGTAGATGACGAGGTTGCCGTGTTCCGCGTCGCAGTTGATCAAATCGACGCGCTTGTGGCGTATGCGCCAGCCCTCGTCGCCGCTCACGAGTTCGTGTGTGTAGCGACCGGCATACAGCGTTTGCGTCTTGTAATACACAACGGCGTGGAAATTCGACCGCACCGTACAGGTTTGCGGATCGGATCCTTCCTCGAGCCGGATGTTGCCGATGAGATGCGAACAACGCACCGGATACTCCATCGAGGCGGCGAACGGATGCCCGAAGTTGTTGCGCCGGATTTCCATCAGCAGACGGCTGTCGTAGAACAGGGAAATGTGCCGCCTGGGATCCGTCTGCTCGGGATCGACCGGCATCCAGTACGTCGCATCCGCCGTGTACAGATTGAGCCAGGCATCGAGATCACCGCGATCAAGACAATCCGCTTCATCGTAGAGCAGGCGCTCTACCGCTGCCGGCACACTCATGCCGGGCTGGTCGCGGTCATGTATTCGAGCCAGGCCGCGTACTGATTACGAAACGTCAGATCGCTCGTACCCATGCCAGTCCGTTTACCGGCGGTGATCGTGTCGTCGTTGATGTAACGGCGCATATCAACCCAGTCCGATGCATCGGATTGCAGACCCTGCTGCATGCGGTTGTAGCAATCGAGGTCGTCCGGTCCGACCATGCCTGACGATGAATTGATCAGGCGTGAGTACAGTATCGTACGTTCGAACATTTCCTCGGGTGCGCCGACGAGGCGGAAATGGTAGGTCTCGATCACGGTTTCATCCACGGCGCGGGGACGTACCACGCGGACTGCTTGCACGGCGTCTTTCGCTGTAAACGAGGGGTAGAAAATCGTGTTGTGCCGGTTCGAGGAGAGGATCTCTTTCGTGCGCGCTTCGCCGTAGGCATCGACCATCGCTTCCCAGTAGCCGGGAATGTCGGAATAATCGGTATGGATACTCATCGCGCCGCCCATGTAGCCGTGGCCACGCGGCAGACCGGTGACCCCCATCTTGTCGAAAAATTCGTAACTGCTGCCGAACGGAAAAATGATCTCGGCTTCGCCGGGGTACTTCGTGCCCGCGGGTTGCGCCTGCAGGTATTTGCGCGCGGCCATGCCAACGGACCCGTGTGCGATCATCGGATGCATGGCATCGTTCAGGTTTTCGACGAACATTTTCCAGTTGCTCGGATGCTTGTAGCGAAGCCGGCCCCCCGCGCATTCGACGCGGCCGGCAGGCGCCCGATCGGCGATGTTCTCGAGCGTCAGCGCGGCTTCGCCGAGGAACGTGCGCAAATCCGGCGCGTGCGCGGATTTCGTCGCGAATACAAAGCCGCGAATGTCATCTACCTGCGCCACCGGCGGCAGGCCGAAGCCCGCAGCACCGGGTTCGAGTCCGGTGTTTGCATAGCCCTCGCGCGCCGGCAGGCCGCGGAGCACGCCGTCGCGGCGGTACGTCCAGCCATGGTAGGGACAGCGAAAGGAGTCGGCGTGGCCGGCTGAGCGCGCCGCGACCTTCGTGCCCTTGTGTGCGCAGCGGTTCATGAGCACCCGCACCTTGTTGTCGTCGCCGCGCACCATGATTACCGGATCAAGACCGAGTTCCGTCGTAATGTAGTCGCCGGCTTCGGGCACCTGGGAATCGTGGCCGATATAAATCCATGCCTGTCCCCAGATGCGCTCCATTTCGAGATCGAAAACAGCCGGATCCGTGTAGACACTGCGATGTACCCGGTTCGCTTCCACGAGCTGCCCGAGTGATTCCGTGTTCGGCATTTTTGCCATCCCGCTACCTCGACGGCCGCTCAACCCTGCAGCAATCTGTTCACTTCGCTCGCCGCCTCAAGCTGGACAAGGTGGCCGTAGCCGTCGAGCATGTGCACGTCCACATTGTCCGGCAATCCATCGGCGTGCGCGGCCGGAATAATCTTGTCCACCGAGCCCCAGATCACGCGCACGGGAATATCCATGCCGCCGAGCGCATCACGGAGGTCGATCCTCTGCGTATCGCCGTCTATCAACGCCTGTGCCACTGTATCCAGCGCCGCGGAGACCCCATCGAGACGTTTGAACTTGAGGATGTCATCGATGAGCGTGCGGTTGATCAGAGCCGGATCGGCGACGAGTTGTTGCAGCAGCGGTTTGATTTCGCGACGCGATTGGGCTGCGACGAAGCCGTTGAGGTAGGCGCCGTTGATTTCCGTGCCGAGGCCCGCGCTCGCGATCAGCGACAGCGCGCTGACTTTAGCGGGGTGAGAGAGCGCCGTTTGCATAGCGATCGCGCCACCGAGTGAGTGACCGACGAGGTGTGCACGCTCGATGCCGAGCGCGTCCATGAATTTCGCGATGACGTCGGCGAGTGCCGTCACCGAACCGTCGCGAACCGCCTTCGTCGATTGTCCGTGGCCCGGCAGATCGAGCGCGTAAACGCTGGCGCTGGCTGACAGCGGCTGCTGCGTGAGCAACCAGCCGTCGAGGTCGCCGCCAAAACCGTGGATCAGGATGATGTTGTCGGCGCCGTCGCCGAGGCGCAGGTAACGGAGATCGTAAGCATCCACTTCAACGCGTTCATATCCGGGGCCGGCGTCTTCTTCATCGTCGATCTCAGGCGGCACATAGCTCGCCTGAAACGCCGTGATGAAGGCATCCACTTCGGCGTCCGGCGTATCGGCGGCGGCGAGTACACCAAGCAGCGCACCGATAGGCAGCGTTTCATCCGCCTCCGCGACCTTGCGCTTCAGCACGCCGCCGTCGAGCGCTTCGAAGGTGTTGGCTATTTTCTCCGTTTCGATGTCGATGATTTCGTCACCCACCGCGATCGTCGCGCCTTCGGCAACCAGCCATTCGATAATCTTGCCTTCGACCATCGACAGGCCCCATTTCGGCATCGTGATCGGGGTAATCTTTGTCTCGCTCATAAAACTTTCGTCCGGTTTTCTTCGTGCGGGTAAGGTCGTTGCGTGGCGGGCAGCCGGCTAGCCGCCGTAGCCCGCTACCTTGCGCACAGCCGCGTCGATTTTCTCCGCGCTCGGTATGTAGAGATCTTCAAGCGCGCCGCTGAACGGTACCGGCGTGTGCGGCGCGGTGACGAGTTCGATCGGGGCTTTCAGATCGCCGAAACCTTTCTGCGCCACGAGCGCCGAGATGTCCGTGGCCATGGAACAACGCGGATTGGATTCGTCGACGACAACGAGACGGCCGGTGTTCTCGACACTTTCGAGTATTGTTTCTTCATCGAGTGGCGAGGTCGTGCGCGGATCGACGATTTCGCAACTGATGCCGTCCTTCGCGAGGGTCTTCGCTGCCGCGAGTGCCTGATGGACCATGCGGCCGAGCGCGACGATGGTGACATCGCCGCCTTCGCGCACGATATTCGCTTCCCCGAACGGGATCGTATAAGACTCCTCGGGCACATCGCCTTCCATCGCATACAAGGCCTTGTGCTCGCAGAAGATAACCGGGTCGTCATCGCGAATCGCCTGGATCAGCAGGCCCTTCGCATCGTACGGTGTGGATGGCATGACGACTTTCAGTCCGGGTACGTGTGTGAACAGGTTATACAGACACTGTGAATGCTGGGCTGCGGCGCGAAAGCCGGCACCGTACATCGTTCGTATCACGACCGGCGTGAC
The DNA here is from genome assembly GCA_965216305.1 of Gammaproteobacteria bacterium. Taxonomy (GTDB): domain Bacteria; phylum Pseudomonadota; class Gammaproteobacteria; genus UBA11873. The sequence continues at coordinate 5,612,862 of OZ244144.1, forward strand.
CGCTTTGCCGCCGAACATGTAGCGGAACTTCGCGGCCTGGTTGTAAATCTGGTCGAAGCAGACGCCGAGAAAGTCGATGAACATGAGTTCACACACCGGGCGCATGCCCGTTGCTGCCGCACCGACGGCGGCGCCGACAAGCGCGGACTCGCTGATCGGAGAATCCATGATCCGATCGCCATACTTGCCATAGAGACCTTTAGTGACCCCGAGCACCCCGCCCCAGGCATCCATTTCGCCGCCGGCGCCGGTACCGCCGACGACATCTTCTCCCATCACGATCACGGTTTCATCGCGGGCCATTTCCTGATCGAGCGCTTCATTGATTGCTGCCTGGTAGAGAATCTTGCGTGCCATGAATGTGTCTCCCCCGATTGTTTGTTATAGCGCGGCGCTTCGTTCGTATCGCGCCGCAGGCATGGTGTGGGTATTTGTGTCAGCGTGCGTTCAATACTTGATGTAGACATCCGACAGCAGATCGTCCGCACCGGGATCGGGAGCGGCGACGGCTTTCGCCACCGCGTTGTCGATGATCGCCTGGACTTCGTTGTCGATCGAGGCAAGATCGGTATCCGTAACGGCGTAATCCGACGTCAGCGCCTTCGCGAAGCGTTTGATACAGTCCTTGTTCTCGCGCACGTTCTTGATCTCGTTGGGTGCGCGATAGTTCTGGTTGTCGCCTTCGAAATGACCGAAGAAGCGGTCGAGTTTGCATTCAATCAGGGTGGGGCCGCCGCCGTTGCGCGCACGCTCCACCGCTTCGGCGGTGGCGGCATGCACGGCGAAGAAATCATGCCCGTCAACGGTCACCCCGGGCATGCCGAAGCCTGCGGCGCGACTGGAAATGTCTTCGCACGAAACCGAGAACGAGGCGGCGGTGGCTTCCGCATAGCCGTTGTTTTCGGCTATGAACACACACGGCAGTTTCCATACCGTGGCGAGGTTCAGCGCTTCGAATGTGGTTCCCTGATTCGACGCGCCATCGCCGAAAAACGCGAGCGCGACGCCGCCCTTGCCTTTCATCTTGGCCGCTAGTCCCGCGCCGCACACGAGCGGCGGGCCACCGCCGACGATACCGTTTGCGCCCATCATGCCGGCTTCGAGATCGGCGATATGCATCGAGCCGCCCTTGCCATGGCAGGTGCCGGTGCGCTTGCCGTAGATTTCCGCCATCATGCCGTCCACTTCCACGCCCTTGGCGATGCAGTGGCCGTGACCGCGATGGTTGCTCGCGATGTAGTCATCGTTGCGCAGATTCATGCATACCCCGGTTGCCGAGGCCTCCTCGCCCGCATACAGATGAACGAAACCGGGAATGCCGCCCTTGGCAAATTCCACATGCACACGTTCTTCGAATTCGCGGATTGTCTTCATCGTGCGGTAGGCGTCGAGCAGATCCTCGACCGTAAGAGATGTCGCCATATCAGGTACTCCCCCAGCGGGTTTGCTGTTGCTGATCGCAGGCCTTTCCGCTGGTCGGGAACGGCAAGCGTTCGTTGCGGTTCTGCGACCGCTTCATCATAGGCTACCAATCCTCGCCAGACAGCGCATCCGTTTCCGGCGGGGCAGGGCAGGCGGCGCGACGTGGGCGCTAACCGGCGCTGCGCTCCAGCGCCGGCGAGTCGCGCGGTGCGCTCACCTGCGCGTCCGGAAAGCTGACCACGACCACCGTGCCGCGACCGGGATGACTCGTGATATCGATTGGCCAGCCAAAGCGGTCCGTCATCCGTTTGACGAGACTCAGGCCGATCCCGTGGCCACTTTCGCGCGCGTTCGGAGCGCGATAATACGGCGAGAAAACCGCTTTCAGTTCGTCGTCACTGATGCCGACCCCGCTGTCGGAAATGCGCACCCCGGTCGCATCGACAACGACACGTACGTAACCTTCGTCGGTGTACGCACACGCATTGCGCAACAGATTGCCGATCACGATGGCGAGCACTCTTGCCGAGCATGTCATCGTCAGTTGGCGGGTTTGCGAGTAGCTGAGGTCGAGGCCCTTACCGGCGTACACGAGCTCGCAGCGGGCGAACTCCGCGCGCACGACACTGTTGATATCGACCGCCTCGGTGAGCATGCTCGAGGTGTCTTCGCGCGCAAGCAGCAGGAACGCTTCGATCAATTCTTCCATGTCCTTCGCGGCGCGCTTGATCTTGTCGACCGTTGCGCGGTTCTGCTCGTTTATGTCTTCGCGCGTGCCAAGCATGTCGCTCGCGATCCGGATTACCGTGAGCGGGCTGCGTAATTCGTGGCTCGTTTCGCGCGTGAGGATCCGTTCGCGCTCGACGAACTTATTGACGCGTTCGACGAGTTGTACGAGCGCATGTGACAGGATCAGAACCTCCTCATCAGCGCCCTGCAGTTCGGCCTGATTGCCGAGCGTCAACTTCGCCGGCGATTCGAGATCGAGTTCGCGCACGTCGCGTGCGAGCTTGATCAAGGGTGAAACGGCCCGCCCGGCGATGCGATAGGCGAGCCATGCACTCGAATACAACACCACGAGCAGGAGCGCGAGTGGCGCGAGCCCGAAATACGTGGCGAGCTGACGCACGTTGTTTGCATCAAAGACGAGAAACAAGCGTCGACCGTCGGCCTCGCTGACATGTACGACGGATTGCCCGACCGGCGTTTCGAGATCGTGCAAACCCGTGGCGAGGCCCTGAAACTCTTCCGGATAAGCGTCGGGGCGCGCTGCGTCGAACACATAACCAATGAGGGCGTGTGTATTCGGGGCCTTCGTTTCGGGATCGATATTCTGCCGCGACCAGAAATAATCGGCCTCGCGTTCGAGTGCCGAGACGATCAGCAATTCACGAATCGCGAACTCGGCAAGATAGACGCCGACAACGGCGGTGGCGCTGATTAAACCGATCTGAACGAGGAAGGCGCGCAGCAGGCGCCGATTCAGACGTCGGGAAAACTCACTGTTCATGGCCGAAGCGGAACCCGGCGCCATGGACTGTGTGGATCAGGGTTGCGGCGAATGGTTTGTCCAGCGCCTTGCGCAGTGTGTAGACATGACTGCGCAGCGCGTCGCTGTCGGGCGGCAGGTCGCCCCATATTTCTCGTTCCACTTCGCCGCGCGAAACCACACGTGGCGACGCTCGCATGAACAACTGGAGGATCTTCAAACCAATCGGAGTCAGCGTAATTTCCTGCCCGTCGCGGGTTACTCGGCGGGTGTCCGCGTCCACTTTGACGCCGTCAATCTCGATGGAACCAAGCGAAACCGCTCGTTTGTCACGTCGAATGAGAGCCGCGATGCGTGCTTCGAGTTCTTCGAGGTCGAACGGTTTTATCAGGTAATCGTCCGCGCCGTGATCGAAACCCGCGAGCTTGTCGGCCAGGGTGTCGCGTGCCGTGAGCATGAGTACCGGCACGTTGCTCAACGATTCCGTACGCAGGCGACGGCAGACGTCGAGGCCGTCGACCCCGGGCAGCATCACATCGAGCACGATAGCGTCGTAGTGATTGCTCGCGCCGAGGTGCAATCCGGAAATACCGTCGACGGCATAGTCGATGACATACGCCTTCGATTCAAGATATTCGCCGACCATCTCGGCGATATCGCGATGGTCTTCGACGAGCAGGACGCTGTGTTGAGTCATCGATGGACTCCTCCGGTCACCTGTCGTTGCGCGGTGCGCGCCCGGTCTTTCAGACCGTGCCTGTCGCAGTTCGTTCCAGGACCATCACGGATCGCCCGATCCGGGGATCGCCATTATAGGGTGCGTTCTCAGGCAGCGTCACCGTGCCTGCGGCAGGGCGCGCCGAACGATGTCATCAGTGTGGACTGTGGCGTTGAAATTGTACTGATATCATTTGCCGGCATGAACAGATTATTTGCACCAGGCACAATGTTCCTGGCTGTAATGGCGTTGCAGGGCTGTGCAGAGATGCCGCGCAAACCCGTGGCCACGGAACGGCCGCGCGCGGTACCTGTGCAAGCGAGTGTGAAAACGCTGCCGCGCGACACCAGGGCATCCGCACCCCCTCGGGTTGAACAGCCTGCAGATTCAGCGCCGAGTGTTGTTGTGCCATCGGTAGGCCCGCCTGTGAAGGGAACCGAGTTGATACGCCGCAACTTTGTGACTGACGCCGAAATTGACGAGTTCCACTACGTTGATTCAATGATTTACGCAGCCAACGATCCGCGCGCAGCGTCCTGGGACGCCGAAATCGGTGGCGCGCGCATTCCGATTATTCCCGGCCAGGCCATGTCCAGCCTGCGCAATGATGGCGCGTGGGTCAAAGCGCCAACAAGCGGCAGGGTATACGTGCAATACGATTTTTACGTCCCGGCCTCGTACTACACGCAACCGTGGACGCAAATGTCGTGGAATACGATGAAGACGTTTCGCATATTCAATGCCACGAAGCGTGAGACAAAAATTGATAATGCAGGAACCGTAACGATCCTCCCGGCCGCCGGTGATTTATGGCTGCGCGAATTCGGGCAACACCAGGGCGACGAGAACGTGCGGCTGGGGTGGACCCCCGAGCCTGACACCTGGCACACGTTCCGTATCGTGTACGACTATGATGCGCTCCGACTGGAATTTACTGCCCGCGTTGGCGGCAAGCTTGTCATCGAGCGCACGGTACCGATGGTCTGGTTGCCGCCGATAGATAATGTTGCGCCGCTGCTCCACTCAACGTCGCGCTCGCACAGTGCGAGCACAGGCAACAACGGTGAACATCCGACGTTCCTTGCGTTCCGCAACGTGGTGATGGGCGTCGAGTAAAGAATCGCGATAGCCAGGCGATGTTAAGGTTTGCTTGAGCGCCCCGATCTGTACCGCATTCAGGGGCTGGACGGACGCCCATCGACAGTCGCGCGGCCGGCAAGCACGTGCCGAAAACGCACAGCCTGCGGCTTTCGGGGTGAAGAATATTTCTTTCCCAAAATCAAAGCGGCATTTCCCGGTTAAGTGCGAAGAACCAAAAAAAAGCCCGCTGCGATAGCGGGCTTTTTTGCTCGCGGCTTCGTCTGAGCCGTCAGCCGGCGGAGGCAGCTTTCTTGTCGCCGGCCGGTTTAATCTTGTCCGTGAAGTTAGGCCACACCTCGTTCGTGAGCAGTTCGATGCTGCGCATCAGGGCTTTGTGTGGCATGTGGTTGTAGATGAACATCCACAGGTAGTCGACCGGCAGATCCGCGAGCAATTTTTCAATCTTGCGGTTAACCGTGCTCGGTGAGCCGTAAATCACGAGACCGGATTCCGACAGCGCTTCGAACGTTGCCGGCGGATCCCATGGACCCTCGCCCGGGCCGGCGATCGCGGCGTTGAAGCCGAACGGTACAAAGAAGTTACACCAGATGAATGCGCCGGCGTCACGTGCGAGGCGCTCGGCCTCCTCATCCGTGTCGGCAACGATGATCTCGCGCGTCAGCGCCATGCCCTCGCCCCATTTAAGGTTGCGGCCGGCAGCGGCGGCGGCTTCCTGACCGGCGCGGAAATGACTCTTGATCACTTCCGGGTGCGTCATGATCGTGACCGGCACGATGCCGCGTTCCATGCCCCAGGCGATCGAGCGCTCGGAGGTTGCGAACGGCATGAAGAGATCAAGCATCTTGTTGTTGTACAGGCCCGGCGCGATCCCGACTTCCTCGATCGTGCCATCCTTGCGCACACCCTGGCCGTATTTGTGTGACACTTCCGCGGCCGGCCACTGGATGTCCTGGCGCGGCGGGATCTGCCAGTGTTTGCCCTGAAAGCTGAACGTGTCGTTCGTCCAGGCTTTCATGATGATCTCGAAGTGTTCCTCGAACAGCGAGCGTTTCAGCTCTTCGTATTCCTCACCGGCACCGGGATCGCCGAGGCCGACGTTCTGGCCGAGTGTGTTGACCCAGCGCGGCTGGTAGCCGCGGGCGAACCCCGCGAACGCGCGACCTTCAAGCATCTGTGACATCATTGCGATGTCCTCGGCGCGGTTGATCGGGTTTGCACAGGGCAGCACGTTGCCGAGCTGGCCGAATTTGAGATTCTTCGTTCGCGACCCGAAGTACACGTTCAACATAACCGGGTTCGTCGAAACTTCCTCACCCTCGATGTGGAAGTGATGTTCCGTGGTGCCGCAGCCGTAGTAGCCGAAATCGTCCATGAACTGCAGCTGTTCGGTGAGCTCCGCGAGCATCTGCTGGTACAGGTCCGTGCGCTTCCCGGCCATGCCGGCCTCGATGTCCTCTTTGCGACCGAGAGACGGTAAATAAAATGCACCTACTTCCATTGAAATCCTCCTGCAAACAGTGCCCTGGCGACGTCTGCTTGTAACGCGAAATTGGCCCCGAAGGTTACTACGGCACCGATTTGTTGTACATCCGATCGCGACTGTTGGTTACCCTGTGCGGTGCGCACAGACCGAACTTCGGGCACAATGCTGCGGTGCTGCTGCCGCTACGAGCGGCAAGGCCGCCCGAGCCGATGTAATCGAGAGACGTAAAGATCCATGGCGATTCAAGCAATTAGAACGGAAGAAAACCTCGTTACCGAAGAACCGTACTACGAGCCGGTGGGCCAGGAAGTCGAGGTTTTCGCCAGCGCGTACCGCAATCAGCTGCCGATCCTGCTGAAGGGGCCAACCGGTTGCGGCAAGACCCGCTTCGTCGAATACATGAGCTGGTACCTGCAACGTCCGATGATCACGGTCGCCTGTCACGACGACCTCACGGCCTCTGACCTCGTCGGCCGCTATCTCGTGAAAGGCGGCGAGACGGTCTGGGTTGACGGCCCGCTCACGCGCGCGGCGCGCAACGGCTGTATCTGCTACCTCGATGAAATCGTCGAAGCACGCAAGGACACCTCGGTCGTGATCCACCCGCTGTGCGATGATCGCCGCTTGTTACCGATCGACAAGCTTGGCGAGTTGCTGCAGGTTCCGGACGAATTCTGCCTCGCGATTTCCTACAACCCCGGATACCAGAGTGTTCTGAAAGACCTGAAGCAGAGTACCCGCCAACGCTTCGTCGCGCTCGAATTCGACTATCCGGACGAGGCAAAGGAACAGATGATCGTCGAGAAGGAAGCGCCGGGAATCGACCCGGATGTTGCCCGACACCTGGTAAAATTCGGCACGATGACCCGCAACCTGAAAGGTGGCGGGCTTGATGAGGGCGCGAGTACGCGTCTGCTCGTGAACGCGGGCAAGTTGATCGCCGATGGCATCGAGCCCGTGCTCGCGACGGATACCGCGGTTGCGCTCGCGCTGACCGACGATGTCGACATGCTCAAAGCGGTGCACGAACTCAGCCGCTCCGTATTCTGATCACCCGGCCGCGGCCCCCGCATCGTCGGGACGTCGCGGCTGATTGCAAGCGCCTCCCTGATGTCCGACGACAGCCGCCAGAGTTTCCTTAACCGGATCCGCGTTCAGAAGGATCTCGAAAAAGCCACCGGTAGCCAGATTGCCCGGCACGGTCGCGGGGCCGAGCTCGTCGCGAAGTTTGCCGCGCTCGATCGCAGCGACCAGGATTTCATCTACAACTGGGCTGATGTCATCAGCGAATCCAACGAGGAACTTTCCGGCCAGTTCATCAACTGGGCCCCGTTCGCGTTTGATCGCATGGACCGCGCCGGGGTCGAATCCTGGCTGATGCAGGCGATGGACGAGTTCGACAATCGCGGACTCGGTGCCGGCATCGAAAGCCTGGAGCAGTTGCCGCAATTCGCCGAAAGCTACTCGCGCCGCCACAGCACCTGCGAATTTGATCAGGTGGCCCAGTTTCTGCAGCATTTCGTTACCGGACTCGGTGGTCGCGAACTGACGATCGCAACGAATGATGAAACGTTCACGGACACCGAAAAGTTGTTTCTGCCGGAGACGATCAGCGTTCACGATCTGCTCGAGGAGAACTTCTCGCTGTACAAGTTAACGGCCGTTCACTTGTGGGCGCAGTCGTGGTTCGGCACGTGGCGCTACCAGGTTGTTGAACGCTTGCTGCGCGCGCCGGATGTCGAACAGGTTGTCGCCATTTTCAACCGGCTCGAGTGTATCCGCCTCGATGCGTGCATCGCCCGTGAATTGCCTGGCTTGTACCGACAGCTCGCGGCATCGGCCTTTGTCAGCGCGGAGCATAAATCCGAGTGGGAACGCTGGAGCGCCGATGCGGTGAAACTGACGCAGCCCGGGACTTCGGCGCTCCACAGCCTCGAACTCGTGCCGGCGTTTCTCGACCGCTTGCCGCCACGACTCAAGCGCTACCAGGGCGACGTCCATCTCGACCAGGTGCGCGAAGCGCTGTTCTCGCGCATAGAACGCGAGAAAGCTGCGATGAAACAAGCCCTCGGTGAGCTGCAGCAGCAACTCGAGAAACTGCAGGGCGATGACGCCGAGTCGGCACAGAACCCGCAGGAACTCGGTGAATTCAGCCTCAGCGAAGACGGCGAGGCCGCGGCTGGTGGCGACATGAATCTCGAACTGCGCTACGACGGGAATCCGGTGGAAATGACCCCCGAACTCGAAGCGTTGCTCGGGTCCGTCATGCAGGACTTTGGTGAAGTACCCGATGAGCACATGGAAGGGATCAACCCGTCCATGTACCCGGACGATCTCGAATCCGACGGCGGCAATCACCTGCTCGGCGCGGACGGCGATGACGAACTCGCCAATGCGATCACCTACCGCGAGTGGGACTACACGCGGCAGCGCTACCGCGAGGCCTTCTGCACGCTGAACGAGTTCGACGTGCCAACCGGAGAAAAAGGCTTTGTCGAGGAAACGCTGGAGAAATACCAGGGTTTGCTGAAGTCGATCAAAAAGACGTTCGAGGCGGTGCTGGGAGAATCACGCCTGCAGCGCAAGCAATCGCAGGGTGACGACATCGATATCGATGCGCTCGTCGAGGCGTTCGCGGATTTCGCGAGTGGTCGCGAAATGAGCGATTACGTCTACACGCGTTACCGTAATATCGATCGCAATATCGCCGTCATGTTCATGGTGGACATGAGCGGATCGACGCTCGGCTGGGTCAACGATGCCGAGCGCGAATCGCTGATCCTGCTGTGCGAGGCACTTGAAACGCTGGGCGACCGTTACGCGATCTATGGTTTCTCGGGACGGACGAACAAACGCTGCGAAATCTACCGGGTCAAGCGTTTCGATGAGTCCTACACCGATACCGTGCGTGAACGGATCAGCGGCATCCGGCCGAAGAGTTACACGCGCATGGGTGTGGCGATCCGGCATCTCGGGCATCTGCTCAACCTCACCCACGCGCGTACGAAGATCCTGATTACGCTGTCGGACGGTCGCCCGGAGGATTACGGCGGCTACAAGGGACGCTACGGCATCGAGGATACGCGTCACGCGCTGCTCGAGTTGCGTCGCGACGGGGTCCACAGTTTTTGCATCACGATTGACAAGGAAGCGCAGGACTACCTGCCGCACATGTACGGTGTGGCCAATTATGCCGTCATCGACGAGGTAAAGAAGTTACCGCTGAAGGTGGCCGATATTTACCGCCGGTTGACGACCTAGCTACCTCGACAGGCCTCGCTGCGGTCAGAGCATTTCGTATCGATTCCGGAGCGGGCGTCGCCTGCAGACGACAACGCCCGGGCTATTTCGGCTTGCCGTCCCACGACCGCACCCGAGTGCGCGCCGGCCGAGCCCGGAAAAACATCCCCAAGTTACTGTAATCACTGTATAAGCTAAGGAGGCAGTGGCGCCGCGGGGTGTTGCTCGCGAGATGGTACGGAAATTGCTCGATCTCTTACCGTGAGCGTGCCGGGTTTCCGCACGCCAAGGATAAGAAAAAGCGAGAACCGTGAACCCGCAGCCTGAATATACCGCTGGAGCCGGCGTCGAACGTCGTGGCCTCACGCGTATTCCCGTTGACAGTAATGCGCTCGTCCGTCTGGCCGAATATCTGACTTTTCGTGCCCGCCTGCGTAATATCTCCGCCGATGCCGTGCAGGTCATCTGCGATTCGCGCTACGCGTTGCTAATCCACCCCGGTGGCGTCGACGAAGTGCCCGATCCGGCGCGCCTGATCGACATTTCGATCGCGTTGCCGGAGAACAATTCAACCGGCGAGTTCAAAGCGAGTTGCCGCGTCAAATACTGTGTTTCCGCGGGCGATGCCCAGATGATCCTGGGCCTGCAGTACGTATCGATGGATTTCCGCTCCGTCCAGCAACTCGATCGGTTCATGGAGCAGCGCACGGACTGAGCGCGCACGGCCTGGCGACGCGCGCCTGGCGGGGGGGTGTCGCCGGGCTCGGCTTCAGGCAGACGCTTCCTGCAACTCGTCTTCCGTGCGCACCTGATTGCGACCGTCGCGCTTGGCCAGATACATTGCGCGGTCGGCGCGTTCGAACACGTCGCTGATGGTGTCGTCGGTGCGAAAACCGGCGATTCCGCACGACATTGTCACCGGCACCGGCTGGTCGCGGAAATGAAACTTGCACTCCGCAATGTATACCCGCAATTTCTCCAGCATCACAAACGCATCCGCCACGCTCGTCTCCGGCAATAGCAACACGAATTCTTCACCACCGTAACGGCACAGGATGTCGCACTCGCGGATCTGCGTTTCAAGCTGCCGTGCGACGTTCGAGAGTACCTTGTCGCCCACGCTGTGGCCGTAGGAATCGTTGATGTCCTTGAACAGGTCGAGGTCGAGCACCGCCAGCGAAAGATTGCCTTCGTAACGACGCCAGCGGACGTATTCCTTGTTGATATTCTCGTCGTACCCGGTGCGATTGAGGATGCCGGTCAGCGGGTCGATCAGCACCTGCTCGTGCTGCTTCTCGAGATTATCGCGAAGCTCCTTGGCTTCGAACTCAAGTTCGTTCAGCGCGGTGACCATTTCGTTGATACGTTCACGCGCCCTGTTGTGGCGTTGGTCTTCCGCCTGGACAAACTCGCCCAGGCGTTTGTCGATGGAGTCAAGATGGGAGGCTACGGCGGACTTGATGGCGTCGATCTCCGAGCTTTCGTCAATATTCGCGCGTATCTCGCTGGATTGCTCGCCAATGCTCTTCTCAAGGTCGAGCGTATTGCTCAGGCTTTGTTCGTGGAAGCGGTCCGACTGCCGGATTTGCGATTCGAGATCCCGCAGCCTTGTCAGCGTCAATTTGAGGAACTCGCCGAGTTCGTCGATCTCGCTTTGCAGTTGCACGCGCATCGTGCCGGTCAGGTCGGCGATTTCCGGAATGCAGCTGTACAGCTCCGCGGCGGTTATGGCTTGTTCTATGGTTCGTCGTGTCTGACTCGCCCGCTCTGTCAGCGCCGAGGGAAACGGAATCAGGTTCATCAGCAACAACAGTTGATCGCGTGCCCCAGCAATTGCGCTTGCATCACAACCTGCGACAAGTTGCCGCGAAATGATCGACGCTGCCTCGTCCAGCGAATGTACGAGCTCGATTTCGTCTTTGCAGCTGCGCAGGCGCGCTTTCAGCGAGTCAATGTCATTTGCTGCCGCAGCAGGAAAATCGATGTTTTCGAGCAGGTGGCTCAGCGTGCGGTCAGCATGCTCACGCGCAACCGGAGTTGGGTGCGCCATGGCGGCGATCGTATCGGCGGCCTCTTCGAGCGCGAGTTCGAAATTCTTCTTGTCGAGTGGCAGTTCGATGCGGGCGATGATTTCCTGCAGTGCCGAGGAATCGGGGAACTTCGAGCTAATGCGTTCCAGCAGCTCACAAAGCGTGCGACCACCCTTCTGCTTTGCGTTCTGCGCGATGTCCTGGGCAACGATGATGTCGACGATTTCATCGATCAAACGTTGCAGACGCTCGTCCTTGGTGCCGTTGCGAACGAGCATACCCAGTTCGTGCAGGTGCGCGTCCAGCGCCGCATTCTGTCCGTGGTACGACAGCGCGAGCCGCAGGATTCCACGTTGCAGTCGGGAGATGGTCTCCGCAGGGTTCGGGCGCTTCGATGTCGACCCGTTTGTCGATTCAGAAGTCATATTGTTCGCGTGAGGACACTCGTTCAGTTTCCGGCGCCACGGTGACCGGAGGAAAGGCCTCGGGGCGCTGCTAAACCCCGTTCAGCGCCTGAAACGGAGCGTCGCGGGGAAGGACTATTGCGTACTTTCCTTATCGACGAGTGCGTCAACAATCTTTAGCAGATTTTCGTATGTCCCGGCGAGGCGGGCTGAGGTGCGGTAGCGGCCGTTGACGATGACCGAGGGGACTCCGCTGATGCCGTATTCCTTCGACGCGGTTAGCGCCTGGCGGGTCTTCGTGTCGACGGAAAATGAATTGTAGGCCTCGCGAAAATCGGCGTCGGCAACGCCGTGTTCGGCGAAGAAGCGCGCGAGCGAATCTTCGTCGCCGATTCTTTTGCCCTCATCATGGATGGCTTCGAACAACGGCGCGTGAATCACGTCGAGCACGCCGAGTACTTCCGCGGTGTAGAACGCGCGCGCATGCGGGATCCAGTTCCGCGCGAAAACACCGGGGACGCGTCGGAATTCCACGTTATCTGGCTTCGATTTCAGCCACTTGTTGATATGTGGTTCGAACGAGAAGCAGTGGTGACAGCCGTACCAGAAGACTTCGACAACCTCGATCTTGCCATCGGAATGGGTGGCGACTTCCGGCGTGATCCGCTCGTAATGCTCGCCTTCCTTGAATGAATCCGCTGCCTGAAGGGCAAACGGTGCGATGAACAGCATGGCAAGGAGAGCGAATCTGGACATGGTTACGGGTTCCTGATGATTGGGGCGTGATGGAATGCGGGGCCGACGCTTCGAGGACGAGTCGTCACTGGCTGCGAACGCTTAGGCACCCGGGATGCGCGTCGGTTCCATTGCGTTCGGGATCCGGCCGCGGCGATCGACCAGACGCCCGCGATCGCAGGCCTAGTGCAGCGCGTTGATGTAGCTCGCCAGGTTCGCGATATCCTCATCGGACAGTTTCGCCGCGATTGCCTGCATCATGGACTTGCGCTCGGCGTCGGTTTTGCGCTCACCGCTGCGGTAGGCAGCGAGCTGCATGCTCGTGTACTTCGCATGTTGGCCGTGCAGTGCGGGATAATTTGCGGCGGGGTTGCCCGCGCCATTCGGCCCGTGGCACGCCATACAGGCCGGGACGCCTTTTTCCTTGTCGCCACCGCGGTAGAGTTTCTCGCCAGCGGCGATATCTTCCGCGGCAATCTGGCCGATCCTGGGCGCCAGCGTGCTGTAGTAGTCACCGAGGGCGACCATATCCTCGTCTGTCAGGGTCGTTACCATGGCGGACATATTTGCATTCACGCGCTCCCCGCTCTTGTAAGCATGCAGCTGCTGAGTGATGTATTTCGCATGCTGGCCCGCGAGATTCGGCCATTCGGGATTGACGCTGTTGCCGTCGGCGCCGTGGCACGCGGCACATTGATTCTTCGCGATATCGTTCGCCAATGTGCCCGAAACGGGCAGACACAACGCGGCAAATGCGGCGATCAAGGCAGCTTTAAACTTCATATCATTTCCAAAAGACAGGTCGAATCGCGACATTATATAACGGCTCCGCCGTTCATTTCTCTACGAGTGAAGGCGATTTATTACCGCCCGAATGAATCCGCGGCGAGGCGGGTGAGTCGTGCGTGTCCGCGGAGCCGGAGGTGTCGCCGTGCCGGGCTCCGCGGTGAGCCAGCGCCCCCCCGGCGCGCCTGGCGTATGATGCGGGCTTTCCTGCGCACTCGATTCCAACACCAGGTATGGCTGACAATCCCTCATCAGCGGAAGAATCCACCGCGGCGCTCGACCTCAGTCGCGCCGAATTTGTTAAAGAAGCGCATACGCTCGACCAGCTACCGCCGGACACGGGGATGGAAATCGCCTTCGCCGGCCGATCCAATGCCGGTAAGTCCAGCGCTATCAATGCCCTGTGCGGGCGTCGCAAACTCGCCCGCACGAGCCGCACTCCCGGCCGTACGCAACGTTTCGTCGTGTACGAATTCGCATCCGAACGCCGCATTATCGATCTGCCGGGATTCGGCTTCGCGAAGGTTGCGAAGTCGCAACGCGCGCACTGGTCCACCGAGATCCCCCGCTATCTCGAAATGCGCAGAGCGCTCAAGGGTCTCGTGCTTGTCGTCGATTCGAGACATCCCCTGAAAGCCGAAGAACTCGACATCGTCAGCTGGTGCGAGGCGGCCCGATTGCCGCTGCTGCTGTTGCTGAACAAGATGGACAAGCTGAATCAGCGCGACCGCGCAAAATCGCTGAAAGCGGTGCGGGCAGCCGCCGGCAGTCCTGAGCTGATGGCGGCCCAGTTATTCTCCGCGACGGAGCGGATCGGAGTAACGGAGGCATTAAAGCGGCTCGCGGGCTGGTTCGCCCGCGAGCACGAGGAATAAAAAGGGCCCCGGCACGTAAATTAGGGGGATTTAATGGAACCGGGGCCACTTCAGTTGAACTGGCCGGGGAAGCCAGCACAACCCCCGCCTTGGGGAGGGACGGCGGGCGTTCTCAAAGAACGTGATTAATAGACTGCGGTGTGCGGCGAAAGTTCCGGCAGCGCGGTACCCGGACGATGGCGCTGCGCGCCCCGCCAAGGTCGGTTCGTGGCCTAGCCGTACTTGCGGCGGAATTTGTCGATGCGGCCGGCGGTATCGACGATTTTCTGCTGGCCGGTATAAAACGGGTGGCAGGCCGAGCAGACGTCGAGCAGCAGGTCGTTGTCGGCGAGCGTCGAGCGGGTCTGGAACGTATTGCCGCAGCTACAGGTGACGGTGAGCTCGGAGTAGGCTGGGTGGATATCGGATTTCATGGGCTTCAGGGGACCGCTGGACGCTAGGAGGGCCGGGATTCTAGGCCCCGCGACGATCAAATTCAAGGTCCCGTGTGACGGCCGTGGTTCGCGCCCGGGCGCGCTGTGGCCGCAGTGCTAGATCCGGAAGCCGCCGTGGCGTCGACGGTTCAGGTAATCCATCGTGTAGATGCCCGCTCCGAAAGCCAGCAGTACCGCTACGAGCGCGGCGATCCAAAGCGTTCGTGACACGGAACCGGCCGCGAGCGGAATCGCCGGCGGCTTGCTGTCGTCGAGCTGCGACTCAAGTCGTTTCGCCGTTTGCATCGCCGCTTCGAGATCGCGCCCCAGCGCCTGGTTCTTTTGTTCGAGATCCGCAATCACCGTATCAGCCGGGGTCAGCGGGCGTTCCGCAACTTTTGCCTCGAGCGCGCTCACCTGGGTCTCGAGTTTCCCGACCTTGAGCTTCGCCGCGGACAGCTTGCCCTTGAGTTCCGTATTCTCCTGCGTGAGTTTGTCGCGCCCCGAATCCGCAGTGGTAACGTCGCTCGTCGGGGTCGCCGCGAGTCGGCGTTTCAACTCGGCGTTCTCTTCGTTCAAGGTCTGAACCTGAATCTGCGCCGGCGCTTCCGCCATGAGGTAGGCGCTGTCGACCCATCCGGTGGTGCCGTCGCCGTCGCGGACCTGCGCGAGTTCGCCTTCGCGCTGCACGACATCCAGTTTCGTCCCCGTTGGCAGCACCTTCACGATGGCGCTGTTCAGATCGCGATCCTCGTGCACGCCAACCAGTAATTTGTCGATGACATAGACTGTCTCGGCGGCAGAGACTACGGCACACCATGCGAGTGCCAGCACGGTGGCGATAAGGGGGCGGCGCATCATGGGGCGCAGTTGTAAACTGAATTAGGTGACGAGTCCAGCATGTCGCAGCAACGGTTCGATATCCGGTTCGCGTCCGCGAAAACGTCTGAACAATTCGAGTGTATCTTCCGCCCCGCCGCGTTCGAGAATACAGGTAAGAAAATCGCGCCCGGTTTCGCGATTGAATACACCTTCGGTTTCAAAGCGCGAAAATGCGTCGGCCGACAGTACCTCCGCCCACTTGTAACTGTAGTAGCCGGCGGCGTATCCACCGGCAAAAATATGTGAAAAGCCGTGCTGAAACCGGTTGAATGGTGGTGGGATGATCACGGCGACGCGGTCACGGACGTCATCCAGCAGACCTTGTACGGAAATCCCCGGGCGGTATTCCGCATGCACTCGGATATCGAACAGCGAAAACTCGATCTGTCGCAACATTTGCAGACCGGCCTGGAAATTTTTCGCCGCATGCATGCGCTCGACGAGTTCGTCCGGGATGGGTTCGCCGGTATCCACGTGGCTGGCGATCAAATCGAGCGCTTCGCGTTCCCAGCACCAGTTCTCGAGAAACTGGCTGGGCAGTTCAACCCCGTCCCATGGTACGCCGTTGATACCCGCTACCGCCGCTTCGTTCACCCGGGTCAGCATGTGATGCAGACCGTGGCCGAACTCGTGAAACAGGGTGAGCACCTCGTTGTGCGTGAGTAAGGACGTTCCGCCGTCTACCGGCGGGGTGAAATTGCACGTGAGATAGGCAACCGGTGTCTGCACCACCTGATCGCGCACGCGCCGGACGATGCACTCATCCATCCACGCGCCGCCGCGCTTTTGTTCCCGCGCATACAGATCGAGGTAAAACAGGCCGCGCAATTCGCCGGTGGCATCGCTGATCTGATAGACCGTGACATCGGGGTGCCAGCGGTCGACGCCCTCCAGCTCTCGCACCTGCACATCGAACAAGCGGTGAATAATCTCGAACAAGCCCGACACAACCCGTTCGGCGGGGAAATACGGGCGTAATTCTTCCTGCGAGAAAGCGAACGACTGCTGGCTGAGCTTCTCGGAACAGTAGGCGACGTCCCAGGCTTCAAGCCGATCGAGACCGAGTTCGCGCGCGGCGAAAGCTTGCAGTTGTGCATAATCGCGCAACGCGGCCGGTCGCGATTGCTCCGCAAGTTGCTCGAGAAAGGCGATGACTTCGCCTACCGAGGGCGCCATTTTCGTTTCGAGCGAGTACCCGGCGTAGTTGTCGAAGCCGAGGCAGTTTGCGAGTTCGTGGCGCAGGGCGAGAATCCGCTCGATATTGTCGCTGTTGTCGTAACGACCGGCATCCGGGCCCTGGTCGGACGCCCGTGTCACATAAGCTGTGTACAGTTCCTGGCGTAGCTCGCGGTTGTCGCAGTACGTCATCACCGGCATATAACACGGGTAATCGAGCGTCAGACGGTAGCCGTCGACATCCGCTTTCGCGGCGGTCTGCCGGGTCAGCGCGAGAGCGTTGTCGGGAAGCCCGCCAAGGGCCTCGCGTGTGGCGATATCCTTACGCCAGGATTGCGTGGCGTCGAGGACGTTTTCACCAAAGCGCGTCGTCAGCTGCGCGAGTTCCTGATTGATTGCGCGGAAGCGGTCCCGTTTGTCCGCGTCGAGCGCGATCCCGCCGAGACGGAAATCGCGCAGCGCGTTTTCGATGACCCTTTTCTGCGCCTCCGAATACGTGGCGTAGCCCGCGTGTTCACGCAAGCGTGTATACGCGGCGAACAAGCCATCGTTTTGCGCCAGTTCGCTCGCATAGGCCGATAACAACTCGATGGCTTCATTGTAGGCGGCACGCAAGGCGTCACTGTCGGCAACGCCGTGCAGATGGCCGACAGGCGAGAAGAAACGACTCAAGCGATCGCCGACCTCCTCAAGGGGTACGACGAAATTTTCCCACGTGAGCGCTTCTTCGCGCTGCGTCAACGCCTCAATCTCGCGGCGGTTGCGCGCGAGAAGTTCTTGCAGTTCGGTGACGATCCGTTCCGGCTCGATCGCGGAGAAGTTCGGGAGTTGTTCGATCGCAAGATCAAGAGCGGACGCATTCATCTGGAGTGGTGTTCCTGGGTTGTCGGGTGTACTTCACGGCTAGCGGTGCCACGGGCGCGCGCACAGCAGTGTAGCAGGCGCGCGCCGCACGCAACGCGAATCAGCGCACCGAAAGCGCCCACAGAAGGCAGACCGTGAACACGAGTGCGAGCACGCCCAGACCGACAGCCCACCAGTGAAAGCGGGCGAGCATCTCGGCCTCGGTTTTCGCCGCGATGATAAACGGGTTGCGCGATCCTCGCGCATGGCCCAGAACATCAATTGGCGGTGCGACGCTGACATCAGCCCGCTTCGTATCGACGGCATGACCGGCGGCGACCCGGGCGGCTTCCCACTCCTGGAGATCGATGTTGCCGTCTTTATCGGCGTCGAACCGCGCGAGCAAGTCGGCATGGTTTTTCTTCCATTCGCCCAGAATCTCGCGTACCTCGGCGTTGCGGTCGAAATCCGCACCAGCGCCGCCATGCGTGGTGAAATCGCCGAGCGCATACAGCGGATCGCCGGGTTCGATGCGTTTCTCGGTATAGCGGAACTGGCGGCCAATCTGCGTCAGGCCGGTGAAGTGCAGCCAGCCGCTGCTCGTGTCAGCGCGACCGGGGTAGCGACTGCTGCCGTACCACACATTGCGTACGGAGGGCGTGACTTTCGCGCCTTCGGGATCGACGGCGCAGCGCCCGGTGGAATCGACAAGGTAGAACAGGCTGTCCGAAGTGCCACTGTCAATCGTGCGCCATTGTGAACGCCGGTTGTTGCTGCTCATGACGCGGCGTTCTTTCTGCTCCACCCGATAGTCGAACCAGACGCAGCGCTTCGCCGACAGCGGCGCGAGGATTGGCAAACCGTCGATCAACTCCGCGTGGCCCTGGAGTTCCAGGTACCCCTGGGAGGCGGAGCGGATCAGGGCGGTGGGGGTATCCTGCAACACGCGTTTGCGGATCAGCATTCGGTAAGCGCCCCAACTCAGCGCGAGTGCGATCAGCGCACCGATGCCGGCAAACAGGGCGAATTTTCCAGTCGAGGCGCCGGCAATTGCATGCGCGAGCGAGGCGGTAACGAGCACGCGACAGTTCCGTGTTTGTGCTTAGCCGCCGCTGAATATGTGCGTCGGCGCGTGCGATGACCGGGCCTGGGCCGGGCATCGAAGCTCGCGTTGCCGCCTTGTGCGCGCCGCCCGAGTGGAGCGGCCGGAGGCGTGCGGTGAGATCCCGTGTCTCATGGCTCGGCACATATTGCTAGCTGAACAGCGATTTCATATTAACGTCGGCGAGTTCTTCTTCGCTGAATTCGAGCAGGTCGCGGGGGCCGAAGCGAAACCAGCGGGCAACGATCACGTCCGGGAATTGTTCCACGCGGACGTTGTTCAGATTCACGGACTCGTTGTAGAACTCGCGGCGGTCGGCGATCGCGTTCTCGAGTGAGGTGATGCGCTGTTGCAGGTGCTGGAAATTCTCGTTCGCTTTCAGCTCCGGGTAGTTCTCGGCGAGTGCAAACAGGTTGCCGAGGCCTTTTCGGAGCAGCGTTTCCGCGGCGCCGAGTTGTCCGACGTCGCCGGATTCACGCGCGGCGAACACGGCTGAGCGGGCTGAAATCACACGTTCCAGCGTTTCCTGCTCATAGCCCATGTATTGCTTGCACACTTCAACCAGCTTCGGCAATTCGTCGTGGCGCTGCTTCAGCAGGACGTCGATGTTCGACCAGGCCTTGGACACGCTGTGTTTCAGCGCGACCAGGCCGTTGTATATCGTGACGCCGTACAGGCCGAGTGCGATGACGATGACGAATACGATAATGGTACTAATATCCATAGGATGGACCCGTCCGTGTAACTGGAAAAATTGATCCTACCGGCCTTAACCTCGCGTTGGTATCTACGCAAAGCGTCGCCGCCAGATGCTAACATTACGTTATCTACAATCACCCGACGCGCCGGCAGATACCCCGGCTGTCAAACGAAGCCCGGCGACACCCGCCGCCGCGCTCCGCTAGCCAAGAGGATTTGTCATGCAAGGCGATAAAAAGGTTATCGACTATCTGAACACGGTTCTTAAGAACGAACTGACGGCGATCAACCAGTATTTTCTTCACGCCCGGATGTTCAAGAACTGGGGGCTGAAGAAACTCGACGAGTATGAGTACGGCGAATCAGTCGACGAGATGAAGCATGCCGACGCCTTGATCGAGCGGATCCTGTTCCTTGAGGGATTGCCGAATCTGCAGGATCTCGGACGGTTGCGCATCGGCGAGGACACCCCGGAGATCCTTGCCGCCGACCTCGCGCTCGAACTCGAGGCGATACCGGATCTGCGGGCCGCAATCGCCCACTGTGAAAGTGTCAGTGACTACGTTTCGCGAGAGCTGTTTACCTCGATCCTCGAATCGGAAGAAGAGCATATCGACTGGCTGGAAACGCAACTCGAGTTGATCGAAAAAACCGGCTTGCAGAACTACCTGCAGTCCAATATGTGAACCAGGCCCGATCCGGCGTCAATCTGCGGTGCGATTCTAGTTGCTAATGTTTCTCATTACGACTACGATTCTCATCCCAAACGCAGAAAAACGCCCATGTACGTCTGTATTTGCAAAAACGTGACTGAGAAAGATATCAAACGGGCCGTAGGCGATGGCGCCTACTCGTTCGATTGCCTGCAGGAACGCCTCGAAGTTTCCACTTGCTGCGGCCAATGCGAACCCATCGTGGCGGATTGCCTCGAAAAATCGCTCGACACCGTCTTTCCCGCCGAATTCGCCCTGACCGCCTGAAAGCCCCGGGCACCCCGCCCGTCAGGTGATTTCGAGCGCAATCGGCGCACATTCCCCATCGGCGATAGCAAACGCCGCAAGCTCGATCCCGGGCGAATTTTTCAGGGAAATGATCACACAGGCCACCCCTGGATAGGTCGCGCCGGCGATATCCCGCTCTGAAGGCCAGGCCTCGGTGCGTGGGTGGGAGTGATAGATACCGAGCATTTCCTCCCCGCTTGCCTCCATTGCGGTCATCGCGTTGATTTGCTCCTGCGGGTCCATATAGAACGCGGTGGCGGGTTGCGGAGAAACATTGCGAACCGGATAGGCCGCCGTGCAGCGGGCGTCCCGGCCCGCGAGCAGGCCGCAAATTTCGACACTCGGTGTGCGTTCCGCGTCCGCAACGATGCGGTCGCGCAAATCTCGCGGCACGAGAAGTTTGATCAATCGGCGCTCGCGCTGCACACGGCGCACTGCGGGTCGCGCTTGAACCGCATTTGTTGCCATTCCATCGACAGGGCGTCGAGCAGCAACAGGCGGCCGGTTAAATCCGTCCCGATCCGGGCCAGAATCTTTAGCGCCTCGAGTGCCTGAACACTGCCGATAATGCCGAGCAGTGGTGCGACAACCCCGGTCTCCGCACAGGTTTGCGCGACTTCCTCGACATTGCGATACAGGCACTGGTAACACGGGCTGTCCTCGCGTCCGGGATGATAGACGCTGACCTGACCTTCGAACCGGATTGCAGCGCCGGACACGAGCGGTTTTTGCTGGCGGTGACACGCGCGGTTGATTGCGAACCGGGTGGTGAAATTGTCCGTGCCGTCGAGCACGACATCCACGCCCGCGATTACCGCATCAAGTCCGGCATCGTCGAGTCGCTCATTAACCAGCTCAACCGTCGTGCCGGGATTCAGGGCAGCAAGCCGGTCGCGCGCGGATTCAACCTTCGGCCGGCGCAGGTCTGCCGTCGTGTGGATGATCTGGCGCTGCAGGTTGGAGATTTCAACGACATCGAAATCGATCAATACGAGTCGCCCGACCCCGGCCGCGGCAAGATACATCGCCACTGGTGATCCAAGTCCGCCGAGTCCAAACACAGCCGCGCTGCCGTCGAGCAGGCGCTGTTGTCCCTCGATGTCAATTTGTGGCAACAGTATCTGGCGGCTGTAACGCAGCAGGGTATCGCTGTCCATCCGTCCGTACTCTCCTCAAAGATACGTATGCTGAAAACGCGCGGCCGACGCGCCTGCGCCTCGATGCCTCGTGTACACCCGTGCCGCAGTTCCCGTCGCTTGTATCACGGACCCGGGCATTTGCGTGGCGGCCTGTTTCCGCCGTCGAAAACGCTCGCAGCGCCGTTTATTCAGGCATCTGCTCGTTGTAGTGACGCCAGTTGCGCGGGCGATCGTCACGACGACCATGGCGCCGGTGTCGGTAGCGGCTGACGTAAATTTCGCGCACGAAACTGTCCCAGCCGATTTCATTGTTTTGTTCTTCCCGCAGGATCGCATCCCGATAACAGCGCACGCGCAGGCGCAGGCTGTTTAGCAGTCCGGGCGCTGGCTCCACGCCTTGCGCCCGCAACTCCGCGATCACGCCGGCACAATCGAGCACGAGCGGATCGTAGTCTACGCTGTACCCGCCGCTCTCAGCCCGGGCACTTGCGATACCGTGTACGGTGCCGAGTGCCGTGCACACGCGCGATGAATCCGCGGTGTGCGGCGCGAGGGTGTTCACGGTGATTCGTTGTTGCATGTGCTTCTAGCGCTTCCCGCTCGTGATCCGCTCCATACCGCCGAAATCGACCGCGGTGGTGATGCCGGCGAACCCCGCGCGGCGAAACAGTTCACGGCTTGCCTGTCCCTGATTATAGCCGTGCTCGAGCAGCAACCAGCCGCCCGGGCGCAACACGCTGCGAGCGCCTGAAATGATCTGTCGGATCGCCGCGAGACCATCCGCGCCGGCCGCAAGCGCGGTGCGCGGTTCAAAGCGGATATCCGTATCGACGAGTCGCCGATCACCGGCTTCCACGTACGGCGGATTGCTCACGATCATATCAACACCACAGGCGCCGAACGGGGCGAGCCAGTCGGCCTGTGCAAACCGCACACGGTCACCGCACAGGCGTTGCGCATTGCGGCGCGCGACGGCGAGCGCCGCGGCGCTGAAATCCGTGGCGACTATCGTTGCCGAGGCTAATTCCGTCGCCAGCGCAACACTGATTGCCCCGCTGCCGCAGCCGGGATCGAGGATCATGGCGTCCCGTGGCGCTCGTTCGAGCGCGCGTTCAACGAGTAATTCCGTTTCCGGGCGCGGGATCAGCACGTGCTCGTCAATCTCGAACGAGAGTGACCAGAATTCCGCGCTGCCGAGTATCTGCGCTACCGGCCTGCCGCGCGCGCGCTCGCCAATCAGTAATTCGAACCTTGCGTGCTCGGCCTCGCTGATGAACCGCTCGGGGTTCCGGTACAGCGCTGTCCGATCGGCTCCAATCGCGTGCGCGAGCAGCACCTCGCTGTCGATTCGCGCGCTCTCGCCCGGTCGCAGTGCATCGCGCCCCGCCGCCAGCAGGTCCGCCAGTCGCCGGCGTCGGGAATGACCGGACATCGGCCGCTCAGGAAGCCGCGAGTTCAGCCATCAGATCGGCCTGGTGTTCCTGCAGCAACGGTTCAATGACGAGCCCGAGTTCGCCTTCGGTGATTTCAGCGAGTTTGTACAGGGTCAGGTTGATCCGATGATCCGTGACGCGCCCCTGCGGGTAGTTATAGGTGCGGATGCGTTCCGAGCGATCGCCACTGCCGACAAGATTGCGCCGGTTCTGCGCCTGTTCGGAGACGATCTTGTCGCGTTCGGCCTGTAACAACTTCGCTTTCAACAAGCTCATCGCGCGCGCGCGATTCTTGTGCTGGGAACGTTCGTCCTGGCATTCAACCACGACCCCGGTGGGCAGATGCGTTAGCCGGATTGCGGAATCTGTCTTGTTGACGTGCTGGCCGCCGGCGCCCGAGGCACGGAACGTATCAACGCGCAAATCGCCGGGCGCGATGTCGATCTCTTCGACGTCATCAACTTCCGGCATCACGGCCACGGTGCATGCCGAGGTGTGAATACGTCCTTGCGATTCCGTTTCCGGCACGCGCTGCACCCGGTGCGCGCCGGATTCAAACTTGAGACTCGCATACGCACCCCGGCCGACGATTTTGACGATGACTTCCTTGTACCCGCCGGCTTCGCTCTGGCTTTCGCTCATCATTTCCGCTTTCCAGCCGCGCCGTTCCGCGTATTTGAGGTACATACGCAGCAAATCACCACAGAACAGCCCGGCTTCATCGCCGCCGGTGCCGGCACGGATCTCGAGAAACGTATTCGCGTCGTCGGCGGGGTCTTTCGGGATCAGCAGTTTTTCCAGTTCGATCTCGATGGCGGCGAGTTCCGTCTTTGTCTCCTCCATTTCCTCGTACGCGAGTTCGCGCATTTCGCCGTCGGATTCACCATGCAGTTCTTCGGCCTGGGCGAAATCGTCGCGGAGCTGACGGTAGCGCGCGAAGCATTCAACGACAGGATCGATTTCCGCGCGTTCCTGGGACAGGCTGCGATAGCGATTCTGATCGTTGATGACCTCAGGCGTTGCGAGCAGCGCATCGAGTTCCTCACGCCGCTCGGCGATGCCATCGAGTTTCGTCAGGAGACTGTCTTTCATGTTACGCAACCACTAAGGAACGAACGCGCGCGCATTCTACACGGGACGACCCGCGGTTTCCGCGCGGCACGGCGGGGTCGTCGCGACTATTTATCTTTCGTGAGCAGTTCGCGACCAAGCAGCACGATATCGTCACGTCCGTCCTGCGCCGCTTCTCGGATCCGGACCGTCGGCCCGTGCATGAGGCGAGCCACGAGTGCATTGCCGAGCGCATCGATTACCGCGCCGGGATCGTCTCCGGCATCAAGTCGACGACGCGCTTTCGCCACCAGCTCCCGCCGGGCGATCTCCGCATGCGCGCGGATTTCCACGATCGTCTCGGTGCTGTCCTGGCCGGCCAGCCAGTCCATATACGATTGCGCCTGGATATTGATCATTTCTTCGGCTTCGTTTGCTGCCGCTTCGCGCAGACGCGAGTTTTCGCTGATGACGTGGTTCAAATCGTCCACCGAGTAGAGGTAGACATTCTCGACATCCGCGGCGCCGGGTTCGACGTCGCGCGGCACGGCCAGATCGACAATGAACATCGGCGCCCGGCGCCGCGCTTTCGAAGCATTACGGATTGCACCTTCGGTGATCAGCGGCAGACGCGCGGCCGTGGAGCTGACAATGATATCGGCGTCGGCAAGATGGTTTGGCAACTCGTCGAGCGCGATCGCGGTACCGTCGGTACGCTCGGCGAGCTCCTGCGAGCGGGCAAGGGTGCGGTTGGCAACCATCAGCTGCTTGATCCGGTTCGTCTGCAAGTGATGGGCTACGAGCGTAATCGTTTCTCCGGCGCCGATGAGCAGCGCGGTCTTGTCGCTGAGATCGCCATGGATCTGGCGCGCGAGTTTTACCGCCGCGAACGCAACGGACACGGGGTTCTCGCCGATGGCGGTTTGCGTTCGCACCTGTTTGGCGACGAAAAAGGAGTGCTGGAACAGGCGATTCAGCAGTTTGCCGGCCGTGCCCTGGCCGACAGCGATGCGGTAGGCCTGCTTCAACTGGCCGAGAATCTGCGGTTCGCCAAGGACCATGGAGTCGAGACCGCAGGCAACCCGCAACGCGTGACGCACGGCGTTCTCCTCGTCGTAGGAATACACATGCGAGGCGACATCGCGCGGATCGACGCCGTTAAAACGAACCAACCAGTCGAGTGGATGTCGCAATGACTGATTGTCGACATTGCAGTAAACCTCGGTGCGATTGCAGGTCGACAGGATTAGCGCCTCGGAGGCACCGCCATCGCGGACGAGCCCGTGCAGGGCAGCGGGCAGGCGCTCCGGATCCACGGCCACGCGCTCGCGAATCGCGATGGGCGCGGTCTTGTGGCTGACGCCGAGGATTTTGATCGCCATGGTCTGTATGAATGTATCGACTGCAAGCTTCACGGTTACGCCGGCCTGTATGCCAGCGTGAGCCCGGTTTCCGGCGGGCTCGCAAGGGTCTCGTGCCGGGACACTGTACTGGCCGGAACTGCAGCCGCCTGCCGCAGCAAATACGATCCGGTAGTCCTGGCGTATAATAACCGAACGGTCGCGCGGCGAACCGCGATGACGTTCCCGGGGCCACCCCGGCCGGCCTCGCGGTCTGAAGTTTAAACCCGCCGAGCCGCTCTAGAGAGACTTATCTGTGCACGAGCCGCAACAGCCATCAGCGTGAGCGAAGTCCAGTTATTCGATACCCGGCCTGCCCGGTGGCCGCGATACCGTTTCGCGTCGCCGATGATGGCGTGTGCGCTCGCCGGCAGCATCGTGCTGGGCGGTTGTGCCGGACCCTCGGCCACGAAAGCCCCCGCGGCCCACACCGAATCGGCCACCGCGCGCTTGATCCTGAACGAAGGCAATCTGATCGAGCCGCTCGCGACAGGGCAGGCCGCGTTCGATGCCGATGCCGATCCCCTGTTCCAGCTGCTCGTGGCCGAGTTCGCCGGGCAACGCGGTCTCATGGAAACCGCGGTAGACAACTACGTCGCAACCGCGAAACAGACCGGGGACCTCGAAATCGCGAAACGCGCCACCCGCATCGCCGTGTTCGCACGCAACGACGAGGCGGCGCTCGAAGCTGCCCGAATCTGGGTGGCGCAGGCGCCCGAGGACAACGAGGCGCGCCAGATCCTGGCCGCGATGTACATTCGCGAAGGCAACGCCGAGGCGGCCACGCGCGAACTCGAAACCCTGCTCAACGCCCAGGCGGACCCCGCGAACCGGCAACTACGCATGATCGCGAACCTGCTCAGCCGCGAGGAGGACAAACTCACGGCGCTCGAGGTGATGGAAAAGCTCCTCGCCGATCGCGACGACGATCCGGACGCGCTGGTCGCCTACGCGTTGCTGGCGATTCGCGCCGAAGACATGTCCCGCAGCGAGGCGGCGATGACGCGCATTATCGAAGCCGGCGACGCAGATACGAACATCGCGATGGCGTATATCGCGCTGCTGCAGAAATTCGACAAGTCGCGCGCGGCCCTCAAGTGGCTCGAAGGTGCGATCGAGCGGCGGCCGGACGAGACGGGTTTGCGCCTGATTTATGCGCGTCTGCTCGCGGACTCGAACCGTTACGAGGAAGCGCGCGTGCAATTTGCCCTCGTCGCCGAGCAAACGCCGGACAACAGCGACGTTGTGTACGCGCTCGGCCTGCTCAATTTGCAGGCGAACCGAATCGACGCGGCGGAAGCGAATTTCAGCCGCCTGCTGAAGCTCGAAGTGCGCGCCAGCGACGCACACTTCTACCTCGCGCAGATCGCCGAATCGCGTGAAAACTTTGATCGCGCACTGACGCATTACCGCGCAATCGGCGAGGGCGCGAATTACTTCCAGGCGCAGGTGCGCATCGCACTGATCTATTCCTCGATGGGTCGGGTAGCCGACGCGCAGGCACAACTGAACGCGCTGGTCCCCGAAGACGAGGCGCAGCGGCTGCAAATCGTGCGAGCGAAGGGCGAAATCCTTACCCGCCACAATCGCTACGAAGATGCGATGGCGATTTACGATCGCGCGCTCGCCGACACCTACGACATGGAATTGCTCTACACCCGCGCCATGCTCGCCGAGAAAATTGGCCGGCTCGATGTGCTCGAAGCCGATCTGAAAACGATCATCGAGCGCGAGCCCGACAACGCCCAGGCCCTGAATGCGCTCGGCTATACGCTCGCCGATCACACCAATCGCTATGAGGAAGCCTACGCTTATATCGAGCGCGCCTACACGATCAACCCGGATGATTTCTACATTCTCGACAGCATGGGTTGGGTGCTCTATCGGCTCGGTCGTCTCGACGAAGCCGTGACCTACCTGACCCGCGCTCGCGGCATCCGCGATGATCCGGAAGTGGCCGCCCACCTCGGTGAAGTGTTGTGGGTGATGGGCGACAAGGCTGCGGCACGCGACGTGTGGGACAGCGCCCTGAAAGACAAACCGGACGATCAACGCTTGCTCGACGTCATCGAACGGCTGACCCCGTGAAGCAACTGCTGGTGCTCGCGCTGATTACCGCGCTCGCGGCTTGCGCTGGCGGCCCGTCGCGGCCGTCACCGCCGACGGTCGTCGCCCCGGTAGATGCGCTGGCGTCGATCCGCAACTGGCAGGTGGACGGGCGGATCGCGATCCAGCGCGGCAATGAAGGCTGGAGCGCGACATTGCGCTGGGATCAGCACAGGGACGGTTATCAGGTGCGCCTGATCGCACCGCTCGGCCGCGGTACATACGAACTCGCCGGCGACGCCGAGCGGGTAGCGCTTTCGGTGCCGGATGGCCGTACGTTCGCAGCCGCGGACGCCGAGGCGCTGATGCAGGAACATCTTGGCTGGAGTTTGCCGGTAGCGGGGGCTGAATACTGGATGCGGGGCCTGATCGCGCCCGGCCCGGAGCCGGCTTATGTCCGGCGTGACGAAGCCGGCCAGCTGACCGACCTCGAACAAGCCGGATGGCGCGTGAGTATCCTGAAACGCAGCCCCAGCGCCGGTTTCAACCTGCCGGCGAAACTTTTCATGCATTACGGCGACATGAAGGTGCGCATTGTTGTCGCGAACTGGACCTTGCACCCGGCATGAGTACGTTAGCAACAGCAAGTCGCAAGTGGCCGGCGCCCGCGAAGCTCAATCTGTTCCTGCATGTCATCGGCCGTCGTGACGATGGTTATCATTCGCTGCAGACCCATTTCCAGTTTCTCGACTACGGCGATCAGCTCAGTTTCACCGTAACGGACGACGGCGCCGTCCGGCGTACGAGCGACATGCCTGGTGTCGCGGCGGAGGCCGATCTCGTGGTTCGCGCGGCGCGTCTGCTGCAGGCCCATGCCTCGGTTGCCGCCGGGGTTGATATCGAGGTCGACAAACTGCTGCCCGCCGGCGGCGGTCTCGGCGGCGGCAGTTCCGACGCCGCAACGACGCTCGTTGCCCTGAACGAGCTTTGGGATGTGGGCCTGGATGTGCCCGAACTCGCCCGTCTCGGACTCGAACTCGGTGCTGATGTGCCCATTTTCGTGCACGGTCACGCGGCGTTCGCCGAGGGCGTTGGCGAGCGTTTGACTCCGCTTGAAGGTTCACTCGGCCCCGTGCTCGTGGTTCATCCCGGGTGTGCCGTCGCGACCGCGGCGGTGTTTACCGATCCGGGTTTGACACGGAATACCCCAGCAATCAGAATCCACGACCTCGCGTCTGCGCCTCTATCCAATGACTGTGAAGCGGTAACCCGCCGCCTGTATCCGCAGGTGGGAGAGGTACTCGACTGGATGGGACAACACTGCCCGGCGCGGATGACCGGCACCGGCGCCTGCGTTTTCGGCACGTTCGAATCGTACACGCAAGCAGCGCGCGCGGCAGCGGAAATACCGCAGTCGTGGCATTGGTTCATCGCCGAACGTTGCAATGAATCACCATTATTGACGCGGCTCGCCGCCGCGACCGGGCGACGTTGAGGGACATCGCTTCGGGCAGGAAAACCGGTTAAATGGGGTGTAGCCAAGCGGCAAGGCACGGGGTTTTGATCCCCGCATTCCCAGGTTCGAATCCTGGCACCCCAGCCAAACCGGCAAGATCTGACAGACCCTGGGGAAATTATGCTGAACGATTCGACGATGATGTTGTTTGCGGGCAACGCAAACCCGGCACTCGCGAGCGCGGTGGCCGCGCACCTGCAGATCAGGCTGGGCAAGGCGACGGTCGGGCGTTTCAGTGACGGCGAAGTCAACGTCGAGATCGAAGAAAACGTGCGCGCGCGGGAAGTTTTCGTGCTGCAGTCGATTTGCCGGCCGACGAACGATAATCTGATCGAAATGCTCGTTCTCATCGACGCATTGCGCCGTGCGTCGGCCGCAAACATTACCGCCGTCATCCCTTATCTCGGCTATGCACGTCAGGATCGGCGCCCACGTTCGGCACGCGTACCGATCACGGCGAAGGTCGTCGCGAACATGATTGCGAGCGTCGGTACGGATCGGGTCCTCACGCTCGACCTGCATGCCGATCAGATCCAGGGCTTCTTCGACATGCCGATGGACAACATCTACGCCTCGCCGGTGTTGCTTGGTGATATCTGGAAACACGAATATCCGGATCTGATGGTCGTTTCGCCGGATGTCGGCGGGGTGGTTCGCGCGCGCGCCGTAGCCCGGCGCCTGGACAACGCGGATCTCGCGATCATCGACAAACGCCGGCCGCGCGCGAACGTCGCCCAGGTCATGAATATCATCGGTGACGTCGAAAATCGCAGCTGCGTGCTCGTCGACGACATGGTGGATACGGCGGGGACCCTGTGCAAGGCGGCCGCGGCGCTCAAGGATCATGGCGCGCGCCAGGTTGTCGCCTACTGCACCCACGCGGTGCTGTCTGGCGACGCGATCAAGAATATCTCGGAATCCGTACTCGACGAACTCGTCGTCACCGACACGATACCGCTGACCGACGAAGCCCGGGCCTGCAAAACGATCCGCCAGCTCACCGTCGCGGAGCTCATCGGTGAGAGTATCAATCGCATCAACGGCGGCCAGTCCCTGAGCTCAATGTTCGTCGATTGAGCCGCCCGCCCGGGCCCGATTGCGGCCCGGGGACCCCACGGTAAACACGCCTGGTCCACTTTCGGGCGTTTTTTATATACAATCCGCCGTCCCGCGGGATTTGGTCGCGAATTCCCCCGGGCTCTGAAGACCCCCTAACTGACAGGAATTTACCAATGGAAGATTTTGCAATCGTCGCAAACCTGCGCGATGACAAGGGCAAAGGTGCGAGCCGCCGCCTGCGTCGCACGGGTTATGTACCCGGCATCCTTTATGGTGCCGACAAGGATCCGGTGAGCATCCAGCTCGAGCACAACGACGTGCTGAAGCACACCGAACTCGAAGCTTTCTACTCGCATATTCTCACGCTCAAACTCCCGAATGGCAGCGAGCGCGTGGTGCTCAAGGACATGCAGCGTCACCCCTACAAGGCGCAGGTCATGCACATGGACTTCCTTCGCGTGAGCGAGAACGAAATGCTGACGATGCGTGTGCCACTGCATTTCATCAACGAAGAAAAGTGCGTCGGGGTCAAGGACCATGGTGGCGTCGTGTCGCATCTGATGACGGAACTCGAAGTCCTGTGTCTGCCGCGTAACCTGCCGGAGTACATCGAAGTCGACATTCTCGAACTCGACGTCGGGGATGCCCTGCATCTGGCGGATTTGAAGATCCCGGAAGGTGTCGAAATCGCGGCCCTCGCGAGCGGCGGCGACGCGGCCCAGCCGGTGGTCTCCGTACAGGTTCCGCGTGTCGCAGCCGAACCGGAAGAAGGCGACGAGGACGGTACCGATGACGGCGCCGAAGCCGACGTCGACGGCGAGAAGGACTCCGACGAAGATTGATGTGATTCCGAAACCCGACGACGGTGTGCAAGCTTGGGCAAGAACACAGCCCTGGGCCTGATCGTCGGGCTCGGCAATCCCGGATCTGAATACTCCCGAACCCGGCACAACGCCGGGTTCTGGTTTATTGACGCGCTGGCCGAGCGCACCGGTGCGATGTTCAAGTTTGACGCTCGTTTCAAAGGCGAGATAGCGCGGGCATCGATCTCGGGTAGCGCCGTGTGGTTACTGAAACCGCAGACGTTCATGAACGAAAGCGGGCAAAGCGTGGGCGCATGTGCGTCCTACTACAAGATCATTCCGCACGCGACACTCGTTGCACACGATGAACTATCGCTTGCCCCTGGCAAGCTCGGCGTTAAATCCGGTGGCGGTCACGGCGGGCACAACGGATTGCGCGATATCAGCCGGCATTTCAGCGGCGAGACCTCACGCCTGCGTATCGGCATCGGCCGCCCGCGCCACAGCGACGACGTTGCCGCTTACGTGCTCAGTACGCCACGCAGGACGGAGCAGGATCAGATCGACGCTGCCATCGATGCGGCGATCGCTGCGATCGATGAGCTTGTGTCCGGCAACATTGAATTGGCAGCGGCGGCGGTCGCTAAAGTAACCCGATAGACTGGATTAGCATACATGGGATTCAAATGTGGCATCGTCGGCATGCCGAACGTCGGTAAGTCGTCTTTGTTCAACGCACTGACGCGTTCGGCCATCGCCGCGGAAAACTACCCGTTCTGCACGATCGACCCGAACGTCGGTATCGTGCACATTCCGGATCCCCGGCTCACCGCAATCGCGAATCTCGTGCAGCCGAAGCAAACGCTGCCGGCGACGATGGAATTCGTGGATATCGCCGGGCTCGTCGCGGGGGCCTCCAAGGGTGAAGGCCTGGGTAACCAGTTTCTTGCACACATTCGCGAAACGCAGGCGATCGCCCATGTTGTGCGTTGTTTCGAAGACGATAATGTTGTCCACGTTGCCGGCCGGGTCGATCCGCTTGCCGATGTGGAAATCATTGAAACGGAACTCGCGCTTGCGGATCTTGAAACGATGTCGCGCGCGATCGACAAGGCGCAGAAACTTACGCGCTCCGGAGACAAGGACGCGGTGGCGCTTGTCGCTCGGCTTGAACGCGTCGTCGAAGGTCTGAATGAAATGCGTGCGGTGCGTACTCAGGAACTCGACAAGGATACGCTCGCCGCAATCAGTCCTTACAATTTGTTGACGGCGAAACCGGTTGTCTACGTCGCCAACGTGGATGAAGACAACGTTGCCGGTAACGAATTCTCGGCCCGGGTAGAAGCGTACGCACAATCGCAGGGTGCACAATGTGTCGTCCTGTGCGCGGCTCTCGAAGCCGAACTCGCATCGCTTGACGATCAGGAACGCAATGAGTTTCTTCTCGAAATGGGTCTCGAGGAACCAGGCCTCGATCGCTTTATCCGCGCGGGGTACGAGTTGCTGGGTTTGCAGACGTTCTTTACCGCCGGTCCCAAGGAATGCCGTGCCTGGACCGTGCGTCGCAATGCCACGGCGCCTAAAGCCGCGGCGGTGATCCACACGGATTTTGAGAAGGGGTTTATCCGCGCGGAAGTGATTGCTTACGACGATTACATTAAGTACGCGGGAGAGTCGGGCGCCCAGGAAGCGGGCCGCTTACGCCTCGAGGGCAAGGAGTATGTTGTCGCCGACGGCGACGTCATGCATTTCCGCTTCAACGTCTGATCGTGCCGGCGGCGGTTGCGGCTGCTTATTCGAGACCGACGATAAATTCCCATTCCTCGTCGGTGACCGGCATTACGGAAAGACGATTGCCGCGCTGTAGCAGGCGCATCCCGGCGAGTTCCTCGCACTCCTTTAATTCAGCCAGTGAAATCGTGCGCTTGAATTTGCGCTTGAATTTCACATCGACGAGATACCAGCGGGGCGCGTCAGGGTCGCTTTTCGGATCGAAGTGGGGATCCTGGGAATCGAATGCGGTTGGATCCGGATAGCCCTCTTTCACAACTTCCGCCACGCCGACAATACCGGGCTCGTCACAATTCGAGTGATAGAAGAACACCGGATCCCCCTTCTTCATTTCGTCGCGCATCATGTTGCGCGCCTGATAATTGCGCACGCCGTCCCACATGTTCGTTTGTTTCGGACTCGCCTTCAGATCGTCGATGCTGAATTCGTTGGGTTCGGATTTCATTAGCCAGCGTTGCATTAGGTCTGCCTGAATTGATGGGCTTGAAAGAAGGGTTGCAATTATATGCCCACAGACGGGGAGTCCGGGCGGGCGAACGTGACACGAAGGGGAATTAAGGGGTGTTCTCCACGATGCCGCAACCGGCCGTAAACTTGAACCAAAGGCTCAAGGTGGAACTGCACGCAGCGAATCAGGCGTTCCACACGAGGGTGGACAGGCACAACATCGCTGGCAGATTAGTTCCGGGTTACTACACTTATAGGCTCAAGGATTATCCAGCCCGTACGCGTACAACACAGAGAACACCATTGCTAATTCGTCAAACAGCGTTATGACGCGTCAGACAGTTCCAACGGTCTTCCGCGCGATAAGGCGCTGTTAATCTTGCTGCGGATGCGATCGATTCCGGCGCCGATGTCCGAGCTCATCGTTTCGTTGTGCCGCCGGTACTCGAGGTATTCGTGCGTCACGTTCAGTGCCGCCATCACCGCGATACGTTCGCTGCCGATGACTTTGCCGCTGTCGCGCTGTTCCTGCATTTTCTTGTTCAGAAACTCGACCGAGGCAAACAGCGCTTCGCGTTCGTCTTCCGCGCAGCCGACAATGTATTCCTTGTCCAGGATCGTAACCGTGATAGGTTTAACGGTTTCGTTGTCGCTCATGAACGTGTTTCCATCGCCTTCAGCCGCGCGATCATGGCTTCTACGCGCGCACGCGCCTGCTCGGTTTTCTCAATCAAGGTTGCGCGTTCCGCCGTCAACGACGCCTGTTGGTTGCGCAGCGCCTCATTTTCGTTTGCCAGGCCCTCGATGGTTTTGATCAACTCGTCAACCCTCGTTTCGAGCGCCGCGAGTTCCAGTTTTTCCTTGTCTGCTTGCGTCATATTGCAATGATCGGCTGCCTATCGAGCATGGCTTTCAACCCGGCTCAATATAGAGCCGCCACCAACATCGGTCAACCGCTCACCGTGGTGATGAAGCCCTGCCAATGGTGTGAAAAAACACCACCAAAACCGCATATCGTGGGCCATCCAGTTGGCGTTCGGTACTTTAGTCGCACCCGTTACCGTGGGATAATCCGGCAACCTACCGCATTCCACACTTCAATGACTGAAAATTCCTCCAACTCCCTGTACGAATCGGTCGAATCCGCGCTTACTTTAATGAACTGCGATATTGGTCCGGCCGAATGCCATGGCATGTTGTGTGGCATCCTCTGTGGGGTGCAGGGATTCGATCCCGCCATGTGGCTTGGTCATGCTACGGGGTATGACGAAGATTTGCGCTTCGATGAGCTCGGTGCCGGTCATGCACTGAAACAATTGCTCGAGGAAACGCTCAGCGGGTTCAATTCGGATGATTTCGCGCTGCAGGTCCTCGTACCCGAAGACGACTACCCGATGGAAACTCGCACCGCCGCGCTCGGTGCCTGGTGTCGCGGTTTCCTGTCCGGCTTCGGGCTGTCGGAGATTACCGATCTGGGCCAGCTGAGTGAAGACAGCCGCGGCTACCTGCGCGATCTGCAGGAAATCAGTCGTGTCGATCCCGAAGTCGCCGGCCAGAACGATGATGAATACTCACTGATGGAACTGTGCGAATACGCACGTATGGGTGCGCTGCTGTTGCGAGAGGAAACCTTGTTCGCAACCGTGGCGCCCGAAAGCAGCGACACGATTCACTAGGAAACATAATGGAGAAACGGGAGTTCGTCCGTCGGCGCAAGCGCCTCATGGACATGATTGATGCCGGCGGGATCGCGATCCAGCCAACCGCACCCGAGCGGGTGCGCAACCGCGACGTGTATTTCCCGCATCGCCCGGACAGTGATTTCTTCTATCTCACGGGGTTCCCCGAGCCGGAAGCGATCGCGGTGATGGTGCCGGATCGGCCCCAGGGCGAGTTCCTGTTGTTCTGTCGTGAGCGCGACGAACTCGCTGAAACCTGGCACGGACGCCGTGCAGGTCTCGACGGCGCGTGCGAGCTCTACGGCGCGGACGACGCATTTCCGATTTCGGATCTCGACGACATCCTGCCGGGCCTGCTTGAGAACAAGGAGCGGATTTATTACACGATGGGGCGTTATCCGGAATTCGACCAACGGCTCGTGGGCTGGATCACGCAGGTCACGGACATGGGCCGTGCCGGGGTCCATGCGCCGGATCAGTTCGTGTCGCTTGGTCACTTGTTGCATGAAAGCCGCCTCTACAAGAGTCATCAGGAAATCAAGGCGATGCGCCGTTCCGCGGCGATCGCCGCAGAAGCGCACCGGCGCGCGATGTCAGTGTGTCGGCCCGGCATGTACGAATACCAGATTGAAGCCGAACTCGTGCATACGTTCATGCAGAAAGGCGCGCGTTCGCCCGCATACCCGAGCATCGTCGGCGGCGGCGCAAACAGCTGCATCCTGCATTACGTCGAAAATCAGGATCAGCTCAAGGACGGCGATTTGCTGCTGATCGATGCCGGCGCCGAATACGATTGCTATGCCAGCGACATCACACGTACGTTCCCGGTGAACGGCCATTTCTCCAAAGAGCAGGCAGCCGTATATGAAGTTGTGCTCGAGGCACAACTTGCAGCGATCGCGGCAGTCCAGCCGGGTAACACCTGGAATATGCCGCACGAGGCGGCTGTCGAAGCGATCACCCGCGGACTCGTCGATCTCGGGATCATGAAAGGACGCGCCGCAAAGTTGATCCGCGACGAGGCCTACCGCCCGTATTACATGCACAAGACCGGACACTGGCTCGGCATGGATGTGCACGATGTCGGCGACTACAAGGTGCACGACGACTGGCGAACGTTCGAGCCCGGCATGGTGACCACGGTCGAACCGGGGATCTATCTTGCGCAAACGATCAAGGGCCTGCCGAAGCGCTGGTGGAATATCGGTATCCGGATCGAAGATGACGTGCTCGTGACAAAGACCGGGCACGAAGTACTGAGCGCAAACGCGCCGAAACTTATCGATGACATCGAGTCGTTAATGCATCAGGAACGTGCGGCCTGATTTCGACTGCGTCGTCGTCGGCGCCGGTCTCGTCGGCGCCGCGCAAGCCCTGGCCCTGCGGCGACTCGGCTTCACGGCGCTCGTCATCGACACGCGCAAACCGCTTGGCGGCGAACCCGGCGGTGATGTCCGTGGGCTCGCGCTGGCACCGAGTTCGCGCAATGTCCTCGCCGGGCTTGGAGTCTGGCCCGCGCTCGCTGCACACGCCATACCCATCGAAGAAGTCCGCGTAAGCGATCAGGGACGCTTCGGCGCGACGCGCCTGCAGGCATGCGAGGTCGGTCTGGAAGCGCTCGGTTACGTATGTCCCGCAGACCAGCTCATGCACACACTCGAAGCGGCGCTCATCGAGGCCATGCCGGTGCGCTGGCACACCACGATCGAACGCATCGAAGCCGGTGAACGCGCAGTCGCCGTCACGGTGCGCGGTGACGAAGGCGAGGAAACGTTCAGCGCGGGGCTCGTGATTGGCGCCGACGGGGCCGAGTCGCGCGTGCGCGAACTGCTCGGCGTACGGACCAGAACCCGCGATTACAGTCAGCACGCTATCGTCACGAATCTGACGGTCGCCGGGATTGAACCGCGCACCGCCTACGAGCGTTTTACCGCGCAAGGACCGCTCGCATTGTTGCCGATCGGACGCGACCGCCACGTCGCCGTGCGCTGTTGCGCCGAATCGGATCTCGACCGCTTGCTGGCGCTCGACGATGACACCTATGCGACGGAATTGCAGCGCGGTTTCGGCTCACGATTTGACGCTTTCACGGCGCTGGGCAGACGCACGCATCACCCCTTGCGGCTACTGCGCGCGCAGCGGATTATCGCGCCGCGGGCCGTGCTCATCGGCGCCGCGGCAAATTGTATTCATCCGAATGGCGCCCAGGGCCTGAATCTCGGTTTGCGTGATGTCGCCGCGCTCGCGGCCACATTGCGAGCACAGACGGATGGCGATACCGGCGCACCGGCGTGTCTCACAGCCTATGCCGAGGGCAGGGCGGCCGATCACCGCGAAGTGCTGCGGTTCACCGATGCGCTGGCGCAGGTCTTCGCGTCAAGGCTGCCGCTGATGCCGGTACTCCGCGGCGCGGCGATGGTGGCATTCGATATTGTGCCACCGGCGAAGCGCGCCATGATCCGTCGCGCGTGCGGGCTGTTCGGCGAGACGCCGCTGGCCGCGTGGTCGGCGCAAGCATGACCCGGCACCCGGTCGACATCGCCGTCGTCGGCGCTGGGGTGGTCGGCATTACCGCGGCACTGCTGCTGGCGCGCAACGGTTACGAAGTGACTGTGATCGATCCGGTACCACCGCCGGGCCCGTTTCGACCGACGAGCGAATACGACATCCGAATCTACGCGCTCACCCCAGCGTCCTTGCGCGTACTCGCCGCGCTCGGTGCGGCCTCAACCCTGGATCCCGACCGACTCGCCGAATTTCGCGGCATGCAGGTATGGGATGCCGGCAGCAACGGGATGCTGAATTTCGATGCCGGCCGACTCGGCCGCGACTCACTCGGCACGATCATCGAACACGCAAACCTGCATGCCTCATTGCATGCGCTGGCGGCCGGGGCGGGTAGCCTCAGCCGCATCCGTGCGGCGGTGTCCGCGACGGCAAGCGGTGACGAGCACTGTACGCTGAAACTCGACAACGGTGACGAGGTTCACGCTGCACTTGTGCTCGCATGCGACGGCGCTAACTCACCGTTGCGCGCGCAACTCGGGATTACCACGAACGCGGGCACGTTTCGCCAGGATGCCATCATCTGCAATGTCGAAACCGAGCGCGCGCACGCGTCGATCGCACGTCAGCGTTTTCTCGCCGCGGGACCGCTCGCGTTCCTGCCGCTACCGTCGACACACGCGTGCTCCATCGTCTGGACGACGAATCCGCAAGCCGCGGCCACGGCAGTCGCGATGC
The DNA here is from genome assembly GCA_965216305.1 of Gammaproteobacteria bacterium. Taxonomy (GTDB): domain Bacteria; phylum Pseudomonadota; class Gammaproteobacteria; genus UBA11873. Next base: position 5,650,867 of record OZ244144.1, read on the forward strand.
CGGACGCAGTATTCGCGGATCATCTCGCCACGGCGTTCGACGGCGAACTCGGCGCTGTTCACACGATCGGGCCTAGGCGTGCCGTGCCTCTGCAACGACTGCACGCCGAACGCTATGCCGTTGGTCGTATCGTATTGCTCGGCGACGCCGCGCACGTCGTGCATCCACTCGCGGGGCAGGGTTTGAATCTCGGCATCATGGATGCCGCGGCGCTCGCGGAGGTTTTCGGGCAGCGCAGCGAACTTGAACTCAAGTTTCCCCGCACCGCGCTCGCCCGCTTCGAACGTATGCGTCGCGGCGAGAATCTCGTCATGTTGCAAACAACCACGGCCTTGAATCGCCTGTTTCGCGATCAGCACCGCATTGGCCAACGGGTACGTGGCATCGGTATGCGTACAGTCGATGCGCTGACGCCGCTGAAGCACTGGCTCATGTTGCGCGCCATGGGTGATGCCGGCGACGTGCCGGCGATCGCGGCGTTGCGACCACCGCACTAGGTTTGCCCACCGCATACGGGCGCCGCAGGCGCTTATTTTTGCTGCGCGATATGCGAGAATCGCGATTCTCAAACGACGGAAATTCTCTGTGTCGAACCCCGCCGCCCTGCACGAATCAAAGATCAAAAGCCTGCCGCTGATTCAACGCGGCAAAGTGCGCGACATCTACGCTGTCGGAGACGACCATCTGTTGATCGTCGCCACGGATCGCATTTCCGCGTTTGACGTGATCCTGCCCGATCCGATCCCGGGCAAGGGCGCGATTCTCACCGCAACGTCGAATTTCTGGTTCGCGCACATGCGTGACGTCATCGACAACCATCTGAGCGATCTGTTGCTCGAAGACGTGTTGCCGGATCCGGCGGAGCGCGACGAGCTTGCGGGTCGCGCCGTCATAGTGAAGAAACTGCAACCACTGCCCGTCGAAGCGATCGTGCGCGGCTATATCATCGGCTCCGGCTGGAAGGACTACCAGCAAACCGGCGCGGTATGCGGCATCAGCTTACCGGCGGGCCTGGCGCAGGCGGCGGAACTTCCCCAGCCGATATTCACCCCGTCGACGAAGGCGGCCGTGGGCGATCACGATGAGAACGTCGACTTCGCCCATACCGTTGCGCTGCTCGGTGAAGACCTCGCTACGCAGGTGCGCGACGTCAGTATCGAGATTTACACGCGTGCGGCGAAGTATGCGCGCGAACGAGGCATTATCATCGCGGACACGAAGTTCGAATTCGGTACGGACGAGAACGGCAAGCTGTTCCTGATTGACGAGGCCTTAACCCCCGATTCGTCACGTTTCTGGCCCGAATCGGAATATCGCACCGGTATCAGTCCGCCGAGTTTCGACAAGCAGTTCGTGCGTGATTACCTCGAAACACTCGACTGGGACAAGCGCGCGCCGGGTCCGGCCCTGCCGCCCGAGATCGCGGCAATGACCGCGGCGAAATACCGTGAGGCCTACGAGCGGATTACCGGCGAATCCTGAAATAGCGCCGGCAAGCCTGGCCTGCGCCGTCTCAGGCGACGTGCTCGACGAAATCGCCAACCGTTACGATCTTCATTCCGTTCGTGCCGCCGGTATGGCCGAGCAGATCGCCTTTCGTGATGATGACCTTGTCGCCGTCTTCGACCACGCCACGAATGCGCAGCTGTTCGAGCACCCCGGCGGTAATCTCGGTGTAATCGATATCATCGATATTGAATGCAATCGGCTGCACGCCGCGGTACAGATTCACCTTGCGTAAGGTCGAGGTGAGTCCGGACATGGCAAAAATTGGAATGTCCGTACGGATCCGCGACATCCACATCGTGGTGCCGCCGGTCTCGGTGAGGGCCGCGATCGCTTTCACCTTGATCCGGTTCGCGCAGTAGATCGTCGACATCGCTATCGCCTGGTCGACCCGCCCAAACGCCGCATCGAGCAACAACTCCGCCTGTTTGTCCGGCCACTCTTTCTCCGCTTCACGGCAGATCCGCGCCATCGCCTCGACGGTTTTTTCCGGGTACTTGCCGATACTCGTTTCCGCCGACAACATCACCGCATCCGTGCCGTCGAGTACGGCGTTCGCAACATCGAATACTTCGGCACGCGTGGGCATCGGATGTTCGATCATCGATTCCATCATCTGCGTCGCCGTGATCACGATCCGGTGACAGTGGCGCGCGAGGTCGATCAATTGCTTTTGCACCGGCGGCAGGCGCGAATCGCCGATTTCGACGCCGAGATCGCCGCGCGCGATCATGATCCCGTCGGCGGCGCGAATAATTTGTTCGGCGTTGTCTACTGCTTCGGCACGTTCGATTTTCGCGATGATGCCCGCATGTCCGCCGGCCTTGTGCACGAGGCGGCGGGCATCGTGTATGTCCTGGGCGGAACGTGGGAACGACACTGCGATGTAATCGGCGCCAATCTCGATTGCGTGTTTCAGATCGAGCCGATCCTTGCGCGTCAGCGCTTTCGCCGACAGGCCACCGCCCTGGCGGTTTACGCCCTTGCTGTCGGACAGTGTGCCGCCAAGCAGGACCACGGTTTCAATGGCATTGCCGTCGATCCGTTCCACCTGCAACATGATCCTGCCGTCGTCGACGAGCAAGGTGTCGCCCGCTTTGACGTCGCCGGCCAGTCCCTTGTAGGTGACGCCGACGTGGGTCTCATCGCCCGCGTTTGCCGCCAGATCGGCATCGATGATGAAATCATCGCCTTCGTCGAGTTCAATGGGGCCGTGGCGGAAGCGCTCGATGCGAATTTTCGGACCCTGCAGGTCGGCGATAATCGCAACCTCCCGATTCAGGGATTTCGCTGCGCGCCGCACCGCGCGCGCGCGTTTTGCGTGATCCTCGCGCGCGCCGTGGGAGTAGTTCAGCCGCGCCCCGTCAAGGCCGCCATCTATCAGGTTTTTCAGTACCTTCGGCTTGTCCGTTGCCGGGCCCAAAGTTGCCACAATTTTCGTACGTCGCACCGTTTTCTCCTTTGCGCCTGGATGGGGCCCGCGCGGTGCCGGTTTGCGGAGGCACTGAACAAGTCATGAAATGCAAGCCGGCGCTCAACCGTCCGCCGACGCTGTGATCCGGAATCACCTGCCTCCAGGCCAGGATCGCTGGAGGCACGCTGTTCGACTCGAACGGCGTCGGGGGTTCAACGAAAATTGCCGTCAGACCGATCGCTGTTCCAGAATTTCGACGGCCGGCAGCGTTTTACCTTCGAGAAACTCCAGGAACGCACCGCCGCCGGTAGAAATGTAGGATATCCGATCCGCGATATCGAACTTGCTGATGGCCGCAATCGTGTCGCCGCCGCCGGCGATCGAAAACGCCGGCGAGGCGGCGATGGCTTCGGCGAGAACCTGCGTGCCGTGTGCGAATTGATCAAATTCGAACACGCCGAGCGGACCGTTCCAGACGATGGTGCCGGCGGCCCGCAGGATTTCGGCGAACGCGTTCGCGGTGTCCGGGCCCACATCCATGATCATATCGTCTGGCGCGACGTCACTGCACGGAACCGTCGTCGCCGGGGTACCGGCGTCAAATTCCTTGCCGCAGACGACATCGCTTGGCAGCGGAATACCACCGCCGGCGAGAAGCCGGTGCGCGGTATCGACCATGTCGGGTTCGCTCAGCGACTTGCCGATCTCGGACCCGGCGGCGAGCAGGAACGTGTTCGCGATACCGCCGCCAACGATCAGGTGGTCGACCTTTTCCGCGAGCGACTCCAGCAGCGCGAGTTTCGTCGAGACTTTCGAGCCGCCGACAATCGCCACGAGCGGACGGGCCGGTTCTTTCAAGGCCTTGCCGAGTGCCTCGAGTTCGGCCGCGAGCAGGGGACCGGCGCAGGCGATGGGCGCAAAGCGCGCTATACCGTGGGTTGATGCCTGTGCGCGATGGGCCGTGCCGAACGCATCATGCACAAAAACGTCGGCAAGTGCGGCCAGACGCCGCGAGAGGTTTTCGTCGTTGGCCTTTTCGCCTTCAAGGAAGCGGACGTTCTCGCACAGCATGATTTCGCCGTCGGCGAGTTCGATGCCGCCGAGCCAGTCAAACTCGAAGCGCACCGGCCGCCCGAGCAGTTCGGCCAGCACGTGGGCAATCGGCTCCAGCGAATAACGTGGATCAAACTCGCCTTCTGTCGGTCGCCCAAGATGCGACAACAGCATCACCCGGCCGCCGGCCGCGGCGGCGGCTTCGATGGTGGGTACCGCCGCGCGCAGGCGCGTATCGTCCGTGACGACGCCGTCGCGCATCGGCACGTTCAGATCCTCGCGGATTACAACGCGCTGTCCGGCGAGCGCTACCTCGCTCATTAAACGCATGGATCAGGCTCCGGCATTCATCAACGCGATCGTCGTATCGAGCATGCGGTTCGAGAACCCCCATTCGTTGTCGTACCACGAACACACTTTCACCGTGGTGCCGGCGATGACTTTCGTCAGCGAGGCCTCGTAGATGGAAGACGCCGGGTGGTGATTGAAATCGATCGAAACGAGCGGCGCTTCGTTGTATTCGAGGATCCCTTTCAGTTCGCCGTCCGCCGCTTCACGCATGATGGCGTGAATCTCCTCGACCGTGGTGTCGCGCGCCGCGCAGAACGTGAGGTCGACGAGCGATACGTTGATCGTGGGCACACGCATCGCATAACCGTCGAGCAGACCATCGAGCGCGGGCAGCACGAGGCCTACCGCGGCCGCGGCGCCCGTTTTCGTCGGGATCATCGACTGCGTGGCGGAACGCGCGCGACGCAGGTCTGTGTGGTAAACGTCCGTCAGTACCTGGTCGTTCGTGTACGCGTGGATCGTCGTCATGATCCCGGATTTCACGCCGATCTTCTCGTGCAGCGGTTTCACCAGCGGCGCGAGGCAGTTCGTCGTGCACGACGCGTTTGAAATAATCTGATCGGACGCTTTCAATACGTTGTGATTAACCCCGTAGACGATCGTTGCATCGACGTCCTTGCCGGCGGGCGCGGAGATCACAACTTTTTTCGCACCGGCATCGAGATGCGCGCGCGATTTTTCGCGGCTGGCGAAAAAGCCGGTCGACTCGTGCACGACGTCCACCCCGAGTTCGCCCCACGGCAGTTTTGACGGATCGCGTTCGCTGCACACCTGGATCCGATCGCCGTTCACGTACATCGCGTCGCCCTTCACTTCGACCTTGCCGGGAAAACGCCCGTGGGCCGTGTCGAAACGGGTCAGGTGCGCGTTCGTTTCCGCGTCGCCCAAATCATTCACGGCGACGATTTCGATGTCGCCCGTGCGCTCACCTTCATACACGGCCCGTAGAACGTTGCGGCCGATGCGGCCGTATCCATTGATCCCGACTTTGATCGTCACGAGTATTTCCTCCTCGATTTAATTGCTTGCATACAATGTGTTAGTGGATAACGGCGGTTGCGCTGATTACTGTTATACAGCGCGACGGCGAGTGCTGTTACGCAGCACCTGAGTCCAGGTAGTTCGCGATTCGTCGTTGTACGTGTTCCGGCGACAGCTCGAAATGCTCGAACAAATCCGCGGCCGGCGCCGACGCGCCGAAATCGTCGAGTCCGATCACACAGCCATCGATCCCGACATACTTGTACCAACCGTCCGTAGCGCCGGCTTCGACGGCGATGCGTCGTCGTATCGTGGGCGGCAACACGGCATCACGGTACGCGGCATCCTGGCTGTCGAAGCGATCCGTGCACGGCATCGAAACGACCCGGATGCGTGCGCCCGCGGCATTCAGCGCCGCAGCAGCAGCGCAGGCCGGGGCCACTTCCGAGCCGGTTGCGATGACAATTGCGTCGGCGTCGCCTTCCGGTTCGAGCAGCACGTAACCACCGCGGGAAATCGCTTCGACCTGATCGCCGCTGCGCGTCTGCATCGGCATGCCCTGGCGTGTGAGCAGCAGGCAGCTTGGACGATCACGGCTGTCGATCGCGGCGCGCCACGCGGCCGCGGTTTCCGCACCGTCGCACGGACGCCAGACCGACAAGCGCGGGATCAGGCGCAGCGATTGCGCGTGTTCAATCGGCTGGTGCGTCGGACCATCTTCGCCGAGCCCGATGGAATCGTGGGTATAGACGTAAACGACCCCAAGCCCCATCAAGGCCGACATGCGCACGGCATTGCGGGCGTAATCGGAAAACACAAGAAATGTGCCGCCGTAGGGAATGCAGCCGCCGTGCAGCGCAAGCCCGTTCATGATCGCGCTCATGGCGAACTCGCGTACGCCGTAATACACGTAGTTGCCGCCCGGTTCAGCGGCGGTAACGGCGACACTGCCTGACCAGTTCGTATTGTTTGAACCGGTCAGGTCGGCGGACCCGCCGAGCAACTCCGGCAGGCTCGGGCTGATCTTTTCCAGCACTACTTGTGAGGACTTGCGCGAGGCTTCTTTCGCGCCGGCGTTCTGTATCTCCGTCACCAGGTCGGCACCGATTTGCGCCCAGGCATCCGGCAAATCGCCGGCCGTGCGCCGATCGAACTCGGCGGCGAGATCCGGATGCTGCGCGCGGTACTTCACCATCAGTTGTTGCCACGCGCTTTCCGCATCGGAACCGGTCGCGCGCGCATTCCACGCTTCGCTGATCGGGGCAGGAACACTGAATGGTGCCGCGCGCCAGCCGAGCGTATTGCGGGCCGCGGCCACTTCCTCGGTGCCGAGCGGCGCGCCGTGGCTGCCGGCCGTGCCCTGTTTGTTTGGTGCGCCGTAACCGATCACCGTGCGGCAGCAGATCAGGCTGGGGCGCGCGCTGTCGGCGCGGGCAGCCTCGATGGCAGCGGCGACGGATTCGCCGTCGTGTCCGTCTACACCGGTCAGCACCTGCCAGCCGTAGGCGCTGAAGCGTGCGTTCGTGTCGTCGGTGAACCAGCCGTCCACCTCGCCGTCGATCGAGATGCCATTGTCGTCATACAGCACGATCAGCTTGCCGAGGCCGAGCGTGCCGGCGAGCGAGCATGCTTCGTGGGAGATCCCCTCCATGAGGCAGCCGTCGCCGACGAACGCATAGGTGTAATGATCAACAACGTTGAAGCCGTCGCGATTGAACGTAGCGGCGAGATTGCGCTCGCCGAGTGCCATGCCAACGGCATTCGCGAGGCCCTGGCCGAGCGGCCCCGTCGTGGTCTCGATACCGGGCGCATGGCCATACTCCGGGTGTCCCGCGGTGGGGGAGCCGAGTTGGCGGAAGTTCCTGATGTCGTCGATCGAAAGCTCGTAGCCGCTCAGATGTAACAGCGCATAGAGCAACATGGAACCGTGACCGTTCGACAGGACGAAGCGGTCGCGGTCGACCCAGCGCGGATTCGCCGGATTGTGTTTCAGGTAGTCACGCCACAGCACTTCGGCAATGTCGGCCATCCCCATCGGGGCGCCGGGGTGGCCGGAATTCGCGGCTTCCACCGCGTCCATGGCCAGCGCACGGATCGCGTTAGCGAGTTCACGGCGCGTGGGCGCAGCTTCGTCTCCAGCGTCCAAAGGCACCGGTTCGCTCATGATGTCATCCTCAGTGGTCTGCAGGCCTCATGGAAGGCACCAGCGTTCGCGGGCCTGCGGGTCAATCGGGTCGCCTTGGCCGGGTTGCGGCAAGCTACTGTCTGTGTCGTCGGGTTTTGCCCCTGGCGCGTTCACGATGATCGTGGCGATAACAAGGTTTTCGCCGCAGATAAGCGCATGAACTACGATTTTGAGTCACGTTTAGTGTCTATTCAGTGACGCCGGGTAGCGCGCCGCGTCCGCGGCCGACGGCACCGCCTATTCTAGCGCGCATGGGACCCGGGCAAAAGCGACAGACCGCTGTGTGTGGTCCTGATCGCCGCTATTAGCGGCGGTTTTGACGCGGTACGAACGCAGGTCCACGCACGTTTTCCCGCCGGTGCCACCATCGTCGCGGTGCGCGACGTTGAGGATCGGAATCGCGCGGACCGGAATAATCGTTATGTACGACTTTAGATAGTGGTCTTAATTAGTTAAAAAATAGCCAGTATTTAGTATAGAATTGAAGGCCGGAGCCGGCTTGAGCACGATCGACCGCGGCTGCCGCCACCCCGAATGCAATGCACGCAGCAGGACAAGCCGAGTGACACAGTCGAGTACTTTGAGCGTTGAATTTTTCCCCCCGCGGACGCCGGAGGCCCGCGCGAGATTCGAACATACCCGCGACCGGCTGGCGGTGCTGAAACCGGGATTTTTCTCCGTCACGTTCGGCGCCGGCGGCAGCACCCAGGACGCGACGCTCGAAACAGTCGTATCGATCATCGAGGCCACCGGGATTGAAGCGGCACCGCACCTGTCATGTGTCGGCATGACGCTCGAGAAGATCCGCGCCGTCCTGCGCACCTACCGCGGCCACGGGATTTCACGCGTTGTCGCCCTGCGCGGTGATATGCCGTCGGGCACCACCGGGGTTGGCGAATTGCGTTATGCAAACGAACTTGTCGAGTTCATTCGTCGCGAGAGCGGTGACGCGTTCCATATCGAAGTTGCCGCCTACCCCGAGTTTCACCCGCAGGCGGCGTCCGCGCGTAGCGATCTGGACAACTTCAAGCGCAAGGTTGATGCCGGCGCGAACAGCGCTATCACGCAGTATTTCTACAACGCCGATGCGTACTACCGGTTTCTCGACAGCGTGCGCGGGCTCGGCATCGAGATCCCGATCGTGCCGGGCATCATGCCGATCACGAATTTCACGCAACTGATGCGGTTCTCGGAAATGTGCGGGGCCGAGATCCCGCGCTGGATTGTGCACCGCTTGCGCGACTTCGGCGACGATCGCGATTCCATTCGCGCTTTCGGCATCGATGTCACCACGCAGTTGTGTCGCGGCCTGCTGGAACACGATGTCCCGGGCTTGCATTTCTACAGCATGAACCAGTCCGCCGCGCTCGAGGCGATCTGGGCCAATCTCGGCTACCACCCGAGCGGGCACACCCATGGCGAGCCGGCCCGATAAATCCGCCACCGGCACGTCTTCCGCCGGTGCGCGCCCGGGACTCGTGCTCGTCGACGACGATCCCCTGATCGTCGAATCCCTGAGCTTCGTGCTCGGGATCGAATTCGATGTGCATACGGCCGACACGCGTGCGGCAACGAAGCGCCTGTTACAACGACTGCCGAACGTACCCGCACTCGCGTTGATCGATCTGGGTCTGCCGCCGGATCCGCACGCGCCGGACGAAGGTTTCGCGTTGATTTCCGAGCTGCTCGCGTTCAACCGTTCGATGAAGATTCTCGTGCTCTCCGGGCAAAGTGATCGCAGCAATATCCAGCATGCGCTGACGCTCGGCGCGGTCGACTTCGTGCCCAAGCCGTGTGATGCGGATCTCCTGCGCGCGCGCCTGAATCACCAGCTGCTGATTCTCGATGCGGAACGCAACGAAGTGCGCCCGAACGAGATTGGCAACAATCCACTGCTTGGCGACAGCGCGGTAATGCAGGCCCTGCGCGATTCCGTCGCGCAATTTGCAAACACGCCATTCCCGGTGCTGATCGAGGGTGAATCGGGTTGCGGCAAGGAACTCGTGGCGCAATGTCTGCACCGTGAAAGCGAACGCGCCGACGAACCTCTGCTCACCGTGAACTGCGCCGCCTTCACCGCGGATTTGCTCGAGGCGCAACTGTTCGGTCATGTGAAGGGCGCGTACACCGGCGCCGAGCAAGCGCGGTCGGGATTCTTCGAGGATGCGACCACCGGCACCCTGTTTCTCGATGAAGTCGGCGAGATGCCGCTCGAATTGCAAACGAAGTTCTTGCGGGTGCTCGAGAACGGCGAGTACTACCCGCTCGGCGAAACGCGTCCGCGCCATTCCGGCGCCCGCATCATCGCGGCGACAAACCGCGATCTGCGCGAGGCTGTGCGCACCGGCGCGTTTCGTGCCGATTTATTTCATCGCCTCAGCGTGTTGTCGCTGAGCGTACCGCCGCTGCGCTCGCGCGGGCACGACTGGCGACAGTTAATGGCGCATTTCCAGCAACTGTACGCCGGCACGATCAAAACATTTGAACTGAGTGAAGACGCGGCGCGCCTGCTCGACGACTACTCCTTCCCCGGCAATGTGCGTGAGCTGCGCAATATCGTGATCCGGATCGGCGCGCGTTCGCCGGACGGTCGCATTGGCGCCGCGGAACTGCAGGCTGAACTCGAACCCGGGTTTACCGATGCCGAGCCCGACCCGGTGGAAGCGGATGACGTCGCGCCAGTCACCACGCGTCTTGCGGAACCGGGTTTCCATCTTGACGACGAGGTCGCCGCGCTTGAACGACGGTACATCCGCGCTGCACTCGCGCAATGCGGCGGCAATCTGAGCAAAGCGGCGCGTCTGCTCGGCGTGAACCGCACGACGCTCTACAGCAAGGTCTCGCGCCTCGGCCTCGATGCCGACGGCGACGCATGAGTGCAGTGCAACTGCGCGATCAAAGGCGGTAAGGAACATGTATACAACGTACTTCGGACTCGACAAGGCGCCGTTCAGGATCACGCCGGATCCGGAATTCTTTTTCTCCGGCGGTAATCGCGGTGCGGTACTCGAAGCACTGCTGTACGCCGTCTCGCGCGGCGAGGGCATTGTGAAAGTTGTCGGCGAAGTTGGCAGCGGCAAAACAATGTTGTGTCGGATGCTCGAGCGCGAACTGCCGCACGACTGCGACATCGTCTATCTCGCCAACCCGCGCTTGTCACCGGACGAGATCTTGCACGCAATCGCGGTCGAACTTGAACTCGATGTCGCGCGCGATGCGGCAAAACTCGATGTCATGCGCGTACTGCACGGTTATCTGCTCGACAAGCACGCGCAGAACCGACGCGTGGTCATGTTCATCGAAGAAGCGCAGGGCATGGCGCTCGACACGCTCGAAGAGATCCGCATGTTGAGCAATCTCGAAACCACCCAGGACAAACTGCTGCAGATCGTCCTGTTCGGTCAGCCCGAGTTGAACGAAAAACTCGCCGCCCACGAGATCCGGCAGTTGCGCGAACGGATCACCTATTCCTTCGATCTGATGCCGTTGAACCGCACGGAAATTCGCGATTACCTCAACACCCGGATCCGCGCGAGCGGATTTCGCGGGAACGATCTGTTCAGCACGCCCGCGATAGGTGCACTCGAACGCCGCTCGCGCGGTCTGCTACGCCGCATCAACATACTTGCCGACAAGGCATTGCTCGCTGCGTTCGCGCGCGGCGAGCGCCGGATCCTCGCGCGGCATGTGCGCATGGCGGCGCGCGACAGCGAATTCACCCGTCAGCGGATAACCTTGCAGCCGGCACGCGTGCTCGCGGGCGCGCTGATCGCGCTGCTGCTCGTCGGCGCGGGCTGGTTCGGTGCGCATTCGTTCGGGTGGCGCGCAGTGGCGCTCGAAGCCGTTTCTCCGGAACTCGGACTGAATCCGGTATCAGTAACGGAATTGACAGGTGATATACGCAATTTCGCTGAGGATGAGCGCACGATAGCCGAAGTTAAGCCGGCTGACGCCATTGCTCAGACGCCTGATCCGGGGCCGCAACAGCCGCCTGCTTCCGCCCATGAACATCTCGATCTCGGCTTGCCGGCGCCGGATACGAGCCCGGTCCTGCATCCGGGGATGCTCGCGAAACTCCTCGTCGCGGGCAGCGACACGTGATACCGGGGATCATCGCACCGTGCCCGGCGGGAAGATGTCCCTGCTTCAGCGGTCGCTCACGTACCCGGCTTGCGCCTTATTCCCGGAAATTCCTGTGATAATTTCTTTAATAATTTTAGTAAGTTGTAATAAATAGATAATCTGGTATCTTAACAAACCCAGTGATCGCCGATTAAGGTGAGCATGCGCATGCACAAGAAATTTTTACTGGCCGCCGCGGTGGCCCTGCTCGCCGCGTGCAGCCAGATGCGCCCGACGCCGCAGCCGGTTAATGTCGCCGGCCATCTCGACAGCAGTGACGTTGGCACCCGGGCCGGGATCCCGGACGTGGTGCAGCACACGCCGTTCATTCCGCCGCCGCAGCCGGTGCCCGAAAGTGAGCGCTACACGGTGGTGGTGAACGACGTGCCGGTGCGCGAATTGCTGTTTGCGCTCGCGCGCGATGCGGAAGTGAATGTTGATATCCACCCGAGCATCGAAGGCTCGGTGACACTGAACGCAATCGATCAAACCCTCACCCAGATCCTCGATCGCATCGCGAACCAGGTAGACCTGCGATATGTGATCAATGGCGATACCGTGCTTGTTTCCGCAGACGAACCGTACTTCCGCACCTACAACGTGGGTTACGTGAATCTGTCGCGCGATGTGGAAACGAACGTGAACGTCGCGGTGCAGGTGGCAACCACCGGCGAAGGCGGCACGGAAACGGGTGGCGGTAGTTCATCGAGCGGCGACAACACCTCGCAGACGCGCCTCAAGTCGACGAGCTACAACCGCTTCTGGGAGACACTGAATTCGAACATTCTTGCGATCATCGGCGACGCCGGTGAGAACCGCGACAACCGGCAGTCGGGTAACGTCGTGGTCAACGCCGAAGCCGGGCTGATTAACGTGAAGGCGACGGCGCGTAACCACGAACTCGTGCAGCATTTCATTGATCGCGTGCTGCGCAATGCACGGCGTCAGGTGATGATCGAAGCGACGATTGTCGAGGTCACGCTGAACGACCAGTATCAGGCCGGTGTTGATTGGCGGGTATTGCTCGACGACGACAAGTCCGGCTTCGGCGCGAACTCCGATCTGCTCGGCACGGTGACGGAAGGCGTCATCGACTCGGCGATTTCCTCGTTCGTCTTTGGCTACGCGGATCCGAACAACAACGGTCGCGCGATCGACGTTACGGTGCGTTTGCTGCGCGAGTTCGGTGATACGAAAGTGCTTTCGAGTCCGCGCATGATGGCGCTGAACAATCAGACCGCGATGCTGAAGGTGGTGGAAGAACTGATCTACTTCGACATCGAGGTGGAGAACCGCGACGGTACCGACCAGTCGGCCGCGCGCACCTTTGTTGATACCGATGTGAAATCGGTGCCGGTGGGTCTCGTGATGGCGGTAACCCCGCAGATATCGGACAACGCGGAAGTCACCCTGACAATCCGGCCGTCGATTTCGGAAAAAATCGGCGATGCGATCGATCCGGCGCCGCAGCTGAACGGCAACCTGACGGCGGCAGGCGAGAATATTTCCAACCTCGTGCCCGTGATCCGGGTGCGCGAGATGGAATCCGTGCTGCGGTTGAACAACGGCCAGATTGCGGTTCTCGGCGGGCTGATGCAGGACAGCATCCAGACCGCGGATCGCTCCGTACCCGGCCTGTCGAAGATTCCCTTCCTCGGTGAGATGTTCTTCGATACCCAGGAAACCTCGAGCCGGAAAACGGAACTCGTTATCTTCCTTCGCCCCGTTGTGATCAATGACCCGAGTCTGGAAACGGACCTGAAGGGTTATGAGCAATTTTTGAGCAACAACGTCAAAAATCCGGTCTACTGATCCGGATTACGAACGGAGCGACCGGGCATGAGTCTGTTGATGGATGCGCTGCGCAAGGCAGAGGCGGACAAGAAGCAGGGTTCCGCTGACGACAGCGCCAAGTCAGTACTCACTTCAACCCCTGAGCCCGCGCCACCTGCAGGCGCGGATGACAGTGATGCGGATCTCCATGCGAGTCTTGCCGAGACGGTCGATCTGCGGCGGGCGACACGCGAAATCCCGCCGCCAGTGCCGGAGCCGGGCGCGGAACTGACGCTCGAACCGCTGGCGTACGCGGAGCTGCCCGACCACGAACTCGATCCCGAGCCAACCCCCGAGCCGTCACCCGCAGACCCGGCAGCAACGACGAACCGCACCTCAACGCTGCCCTCGCTGCGCGGGGCCGACCAATCCGCCCGGGAGGATCCCGGCGGTGACGCGAAAGCGCCCGGTTCCGCTGGCGCCAGCGCCGCCGATCCCCTCGATGCGCTTATGGCGGAGCCGGTTTCAACGCGCGAGTCCGGTATCACCGAGACCGTGGCCTCGGCGGCAACGGTATTCGAAGCCGGTACGAGCGGGCCATCGCGGCGCGCCATGCTGTGGGGCGGTGTCGCCGCCGCCGCGATTGCAGCGCTGTTGATTGGTGCCGGCTTCTACTATTTCCAGCAGGCGCCAACCACGCTGGCGCTGCCCTCACCAAGCGTGGCGGTGAACGTGGAGAAACCCTTGCCACGAGAATTGCCGGTGGTGCCGGTTACCGGCGCAGCAGAGTCAGTGCCCGCATTCGACAACGAGCCGCTGGTTCGCATCGAGCCCGAGCCAACCGTGCCGGTGCTGCCTGACGAGCTTGCGGTGGGCGCGAGCGATCCCGCCCCGGCGAACAGACCCGCGCCACCACCGACGACTAATCCGTCGCCGCCAGCCACGCACGGCAAGGCCGACCCGACGCCTGCGCTGACCGCGACAAAGCCGCAACTCACGCGCCCGGAACCGGCGCTCGTCCCGCCGATGGCGGGCATGAGTCTCGGCCAATTGCGGATTGCCCGCAGCACGACCGGAACATCGATCGATGCGCTCCTTAACGACGCGTACGACGCCTACATCCGCGGCGACTACGCTGCCGCCGCCAGCACGTATGCGACGGTACTCGAGCGAGAACCCGAGCGTCGGGACGCCCTGCTCGGCATGGCGGCGCTGAAACTACGCGATGGTGATGTCGCCGCGGCGCACCGGATGTATCGGACGGTGCTGAAACGCGACCCCGCTAACGCGACGGCGCAGGCGGCCCTGTTTTCCCTCGAAAGTGGCGCTGCCGATGACGTCTCGGAAGCGAAGCTGAAACTGCTGCTCGATGAGGGCGTCGACGGTGGTTACATCTACTTTTCGCTCGGCAATCTGTACGCCCGCAAGCAACGCTGGCCGGACGCGCAACAGGCCTACTTCGAAGCGCTGCGCTATCACCCGGCCAACCCCGATTACAACTACAACCTCGCGGTGAGTCTCGATCGGATCGGCCAGCGTGATGCGGCGGCCAGATACTATGCGGCCGCGGTGGACCTCACGGACAGCGAACGCGCCGGCTTCGACCCGGCCCAGGCACTGGCCCGGCTGCGCGTGCTCGCCGACGCCGGCGCCGAGTAAACCGGTCAGGCGACGGCGGCGTGAGCGCGACGAAACAATCTTTGCGGATCGGCGAGTTACTCGTCCAGAAAGGCGTCGTCAGTCCGGACCAGGTGCGCATTGCGCTCACCGAGCAAAAGAAGAACAAGGATCACCTCGGCAAAATCCTCGTGCGTCTCGGCTTCGCCACCGAAGCCATCATTCTCGACGTGCTCGGCGGCGCGCTCGGTCAGCAGAAGGCCGACCTCGCAAAAGTCGTTGTCGACAGCGAGGCCATCAAGCTGATCCCGAAAGATCTCGCGCGCCGTTTTCACATCCTGCCACTGACTTATGAGTCGAATCGCAATCGCCTCACGCTGGCGATGGCCGATACGTTCAACGTCGTCGCGCTCGATCAGATCACGGCCCTGCTCGGCGGCGATACCGACATCGTGCCGTTGATGGCCGGTGAAGCCGAGATCGAGAAAGCGATCGACCAGTTCTACGGCTTCGAACTGTCCGTCGACGGCATTCTGCAGGAGATCGAAACCGGCGAGATCGATTACGAAAGTCTCGAAGCAGACAGCGAGGAGTACTCGCAACCCGTGGTCCGCCTCGTCAATGCGCTGCTGTCGGATGCGGTCAAGCGCGGCGCGTCGGATATCCATTTCGAGCCGGAAGAAGGTTTTCTGCGTTTCCGTTACCGCATCGACGGCGTGCTGCGCCAGGTGCGCTCGCTGCACAAAAACTACTGGTCGGCAATCGCCGTGCGTCTGAAGGTGATGTCCGGTATGGATATCGCCGAGACGCGCGCGCCCCAGGACGGCCGCATCGGCTTGTCGCTGTCGGGTCGCGCGATCGATTTTCGCGTTTCGACGATCCCTACCGTGCACGGCGAGAACATCGTATTGCGCGTGCTCGACCGGCAAAAAGGGATTGTGCCGATCGACGAAATCGGCCTCGAACGTGATGTCCTCGATCTGTTGAAACTCATGGTCGCGCGACCGGAAGGTCTGCTGCTCGTGACCGGCCCCACGGGCAGCGGCAAGACCACCACCTTGTACAGCGTGCTGAATCACCTGAACACGGAGTCGGTGAACATCATGACGCTCGAGGACCCGGTCGAATACCCGATGGGTATGATCCGGCAGACCTCGGTGAACGAAGCGGTGCGGCTCGATTTCGCGAGCGGCATCCGCTCGATGTTGCGCCAGGATCCGGACATTATCCTCGTTGGCGAAATCCGCGACGAGGACACCGCGGCGATGGCATTCCGCGCCGCCATGACCGGCCACCAGGTGTTCTCCACCTTGCACGCGAACTCCGCGCTCGGTGCCATCCCGCGCCTCATCGACATGGGCGTGCGGGCGGAAATCATGGCCGGCAACATCATCGGCATCCTCGCGCAACGCCTCGTGCGCAGGCTGAAAGCGGGCTGCATGGAAGCGTACGAACCGACGGGCATTGAACGTCGTATCCTCGGCCTCGCCGAGCAGGCCGCCGGGGAGCAGATTTTCCGCGTTGGCGAAGAACATCAGCATGCCGAACACCAGGGTTATTCCGGCCGGCTCGCGCTGATGGAACTGCTCAAATTCAATCGCGAGATGGACGAACTGATCGCCCGCAGCGCCACTGCCCGCGAACTGACGGATTGCGCACGCCGCTCCGGCTTCAAGACGCTTGCGGAAGTCGCCATCGCGCGCGTGCTGGAGGGCGTCACCACCATTGACGAAGTGTCGCGCGTGGTCGATCTGACCGAACGGGTCGGGTAATGGAAGTTTTCCGTTACAAGGCGATCGACGAGAAGGGAAGGGTGCTGCACGGCAAGGTGGATGCGGCGAACGCCGCCGATCTGGAAACACGCCTGAGCCGGATCGGTCTCGATCTCGTCAACTACAAGGAGCTGAAATCAAAACACAAGAACGTTACCGGGCGCGGGATCAAGCGCACGGATATGATTACGTTCTGTTTTCACCTCGAACATTTGCTGCGCGCGGGGGTGCCGATCCTCGAAGGCCTGTCGGATCTGCGCGATACGATCGACAACAAGCGTTTGCGCGAGATCACCGCGGCGATGATCGAATCGATTGAAGGCGGGAAAAACCTTTCCGGTGCGATGCGCGATTTTCCGTTCGTGTTCTCACCGGTATTCGTGAGCCTGATCCGCGCCGGTGAGCAGAGTGGGCAACTCGTCGAAGTCCTGCAGAAGCTGATCGAAAACCTGAAATGGCAGGACGAGCAGGCGGCGCAGACGAAAAAATTGCTCATGTACCCGAGCATAGTCTCGGCGATCGTCGCGGCGGTCCTGTTTTTTCTTATGCTCTACGTCGTGCCGCAATTGATTTCATTCCTGAGCACGATGGGCCAGGAACTGCCCCTGCAGACCCGCGCACTGATCTGGACTTCGGGTTTTCTGCGCGACTGGTGGTATCTCGTGCTCGCGTTACCGCTTCTCGTTACCGCCGGTGTTGTCTTCGCGATAAGAACGAACGATGCGTTTGCGCTCAAGGTTGATGCGTTCAAACTCCAGGTGCCGGTGGTGGGGCCGATACTGAAGAAAATCATCGTTACCCGCGTGTGTAATGTGTTCTCGATCATGTACTCGTCCGGCATTACGGTGCTTGAATGCATCCGCACGACGGAGGATGTTGCCGATAACAAGGCAATCCGCCAGGCCGTGCGCGACGCCGGGCGCATGATCGCCGATGGCGGCGGGATTTCGCGCAGCTTCGCCGCGAGCGGTCTGTTTCCACCGCTGGTGGTGCGGATGCTGCGCGTTGGCGAAAATACCGGCGCGCTCGAAGAGGCGCTCGCGAACGTGAGCTACTTCTACACGCGCGACGTGCGCGAGTCGATCGCAAACCTGCAGGGCATGATCCTGCCCGGCATTACGATCGTGCTCGGCGCGATTATCCTGTGGATCATGGCGGCCGTAATGGGACCGATTTATGACCTTTTCACTCAAATCAAGTTTTAGCATCGCCGAGAAGCGCGCGCTTCTCGTTACTGCTGAACGCGCGATTCTCTACCAGTGCCGCAACGGCCAGGTGGACATCGCCTATGAGTTCGCCGCGGACGAGGCCGGTCGTGAAACGTTCCTGCGCGCACTGGTGGAAACGAACCCGGCGCCGATCTACGTCCTCGTCGATATCGTTGAGGAGGAATACCGCCAGGACGTGATCCCGCATGTATTCGGCGCGGATCGTAAATCCGTGCTCGAACGCAAGTTCTCGCGGCTGTTTCGCGGCACGGCGTATTGCCACGCAATACTGCAGGGGCGCGAAACGGAAGGGCGCAAGGACGACAAGGTGCTCCTCACCGCGATCACGAAGACGGATATCGTCGCGCCGTGGATCGCGCTGATGGAACAGCAGAAAGTGCCGCTTGCCGGGATCTATTCACTGCCGGTGCTGAGTCAGGCGCTGCTGAAGAAGATTGGCGCGAAGGGCGCGAACGTGCTGCTGATCAGCGTGCAGAGCGCGAGCGGCCTGCGCCAGACTTTCTTCCGCGATCGTCAAATCAAGATCAGCCGCCTCGCGCAGATGCCCCGGATCGGCTCCGTGCCCTATGCCTCGCATCTGATGGGCGAGCTCGAGAAGTTGCGGCGCTATCTGAACAGTCTTGCGCTGACATCCCGTGATGCGCCGCTCGATGTCTACATCCTGAGCCATGGGCAGTGGCTGACGGAACTCGAACAGCATTGCCGCGATACCGCCGAGGAACGTTATTTTCTGATCGACGTGGCTGAGATCGGCAACAGGCTCGGACTCGATACGAACCTGACCACGGCCTACAGTGACGCGGTGTTCGCGCAACTGCTACTCGATGAAGCGCCACGCAACCATTACGCCAGTGGCGAAGAGCGCAAGTACTTTTCGCTCTACCGGATCCGCAGCGGCCTGATTGCGGCGAGCATCATGCTGCTCGTCGCGAGCATGGCCTGGAGTGGTTTCAATTTTCTCGATGGCCTGTCGCTGAAACAGCAGGCTGTCGATGCGCAACAGAAAGCGAATTTCTACCAGGAACGCTACGCAATGGCGCGCCGGGATCTGCCGCCCACCCCGGTCGAGCCGCTCGACATCCAGACCGCGGTGGATATCGTCACCACGCTCAGACACTACAAGAGCGATCCCGTGCCGATGCTTGAATTGATCAGCGAAGCACTCGAGGCGGCACCGTCGGTGCGTCTGGACCGCATCGAATGGCACGCCGCGGTGGATCCGAATGCCAGCGGGGACCGCAGCAACCGCCACCGCGACATCGCCGACACGGATCTGATCGAACGCGATCCGCGCTATTCGCACTATCACATCGCCACGTTCCGCGGGCATTTGCCGGCGTTCGCGGGCGATTTTCGCGCCGCCATTGCCGAAGCCGACAGCATTGCGGCGCGATTCGCCGAGCATCCGCATGTGCGCCGCGCCGAAGTCGTCGAGTATCCACTGGATGTAACCTCAGGAGCGAACCTTGCCGGTTCGGCTTCGGCACAGAACACGGATAACGAAGCGCGCTTTGCCATAAAGATCGTGCTGGGAGTGATCGATGACCGCAAGCAAAGCTGATCTCGCGATCCTGCGCGGCGCGGCGGGCGTGTTCGCGATGTGTGTGCTCGTGGGCGGCATGCTCGTGGGCGCGAGTTATTATTTCCGTGAGGAGATGGCTACGGAATATCGCAACCATCAGCTGCGCTTTCGCGACGTCAGTCGCAAATATCTCGCGGTGGATGACGAAGAACGGATTATCGAAAAAGCCTATCCCGAATTCGTACGTCTGTTCGAAAGCGGGATCCTGGGTCGCGAACACCGGCTCAGCTGGATCGAGGCGCTGCGGCGGGCGGATGCCGCGATTGGTTTGCCCGCGCTCGATTACCGCATCAATTCACAAAAGCTGTACGAACCACCGTTTCCGGTGAATCTCGGTGGGTTCGACATCCAGGTCAGCGAGATGAGCCTCGCGCTCGGACTGTTGCACGAAGGCGATCTGATCAATGTGTTGAGCGCCCTCGACGCGACGGCGGATGGTTTGTACTCCGTGTCGCGCTGCGAAGCGCTGCGGGTTAACGAGTTCGATGTGCAGGACAAGACGCGGCCGACGATCAAGGCAGACTGCGTGCTCGAATGGTTCACCGTCGATTTGAGAGGGGAGCGGGAGCTGTCGTTATGAACCGGTTTCGCGCTGCCGTTATCGTCACCGTTGCCGTGCTCGGGCTGCTGGTGGTGCATAGCGCGAGCGCCGACGTTGGGCGTCTCTTCTTTACGCCGGCGGAACGAGCCGCGCTCGAGCGCGCCCGACGCCAGGCGCCGGAGGCGCCGACGGCAGAACCCGAACCACCGCCTGCGTTGCCGGTCGTCAGCGTCACACCCGCCGCGGAAGAACTGCCGGTGATTACGGTTGATGGCTACGTCAAGCGCTCGGGCGGCGAGGCCACCGTATGGGTGAACGGCGAGAACAGTTACGATGGCGGCGCCGCTGTCAGCCCGATTAATCCGCGCGCCGCGAGCGTGCGCGGTCAACGGATTGCCATCGTTCCCGGCGGCACCCTGGCGCCGGTACTGCTGAAACCCGGCCAATCCTACGATCCGCAATCGGCGACGACCGTGGACGTGTACGAACACCCTGAAGCGGCGCGGGAAATCGGCCCGCGTTAACGGCAAGTTGCTAAAATTGCGACCCGGTTGCCGCTTTACCCGGGCCCGCTCGGCTAGTTTTACAACACCGGTGGCCGCGTACGTCCGGCCACTGCAGCATGCGCACCTTGCGTAAACCGCGACAGCGAACTGGAACGCCAACGAACACAGTCATGCAGGCCCGGCACAAACAACGCGGCGTTGTTCTTCTCGTCGTAATGCTGCTCATCCTCGTCGCCGGCTCGTTCGTCATGCTGAAAGCGCTGAACGTTGCGGCGAACCGACGGGCTGACGATCCGGATGCGGCAACTCACCTGGCCCTGAAGCGGGCGAAGCAGGCGCTGATTGGCTACGCCGTGAATACGCCGGCGCTCACCCCGAGCGGGCTCGGCCCGGGGCGGCTGCCGTGTCCCGATCTGGACGGCGACGGTGCGGCTGCCGGAACCTGTTCGCTCGGCGGCGCGAATGCCATGACCGGGCGATTCCCGTATCGCGAGATCATGAGCGACGAAATACTCGATGGCGTCGGGGAGCCGCTGTGGTATTCGCTCGATGAAGCCTACCGCTACCACCTCAACAACGCGGTAATCAACAGCGACACCGCGAACGTACTCACCGTCGATGCGCAGTCCGACATCGTCGCCGTGATCATCGCGCCAGGTGCCGTGATGGGCGCGCAGAATCGCGGCAGTGGCGCGGATATCACGGATTTTCTCGAGGGCGATAACGCGAGCGACGATGACGCGGTGTTTACGGTTGACGATGCGGACATTCCATTCAATGACACGCTTGTCACGGTAAGCCGCGCCGAGATGATGGCTGCCGTCGAACGGCGCGTGCTTGCCGAGGCGACGAACGCGCTGAATACCTACTACCGGTTGTACGGCGGCTATCCCTGGGCCAGTCCGTTCGAGAACCCGACCACGAGCGATTTCAATCCAAACCCGGGGGTTACTGCCGGTCACCTGCCCTTGCATGTGGACAGGGCGGGGGCGGATGACTTCTTCGCGGCGCCGTTCACGCTGTCCTGGAGCGTGCCCGACGATGGCGTGTTATCGCCCGGGGCCGCGCCGCAGGATGCGTGCGTGCGTTCGAACCAATGCACTGATGACGACCCCGATATCAACCACGATTTTGCCGGCACCACGGTGACGTTCGCGGCCGGGGCATGTAACTGGACGAACGCCGAGACGTTCGCGTGCGGGGGAATCGAAACGCTGAGTGTCAGCGTGGATGGTGGTACGCTCGAGCGCACTTACGCCGTGGACATGGAAATCGTCGGCGTGAACCCGGTTATCACGAATCCGAAGGCGGCACTCACCCGGCGTCGTACGCTGAATCTCGTGAACGCGGAGTTGCCGCCCGCGTCGCGCGTAACGCTAACCCTGTTCGATCGGCTGAACGGTGTGCCGCGGGGCGCTGCGCGTTCCCTGACGCTCGCGCCGGGCGACGAAGTGACGTTCTTCAAAGTCGCCGATGTCCCGTTCCTGCTTGGCGACGACGGCACCGAAGTGGCTGCGTCTTTGAGTTCACCGGCGTCCGTGCCGCGCTGGTTCACGGCGAACAACTGGCACCATCATGTGTACTACGCGTTTGCGTCCAACGAGGCGCTCGGCGGCACGGGCTGTACCGCGGGCACAAACTGCCTCACGGTAAACTGGGACCGTACCGGTACACTCACCGATCAGGTGATAGACAAAGCCCGCGGTGTCGCGCTCATCGCCGGGTTCGACCTGAACGCCGCACGGCCGTCGGGCGCGCTCGGTGATTATTTCGAAGGCGAGAACGCGACGCCCGATTCAACTTACGTGCGCGCCGCCGTGTCGGCCGGTGCGAACGATCAACTGCGGATTCTCGACCCGAATGAATAACGTCCGATTGTCAGGCAGCGGCCACCGCGGTTTTACGTTAATCGAAATGGCCGTGGTGCTGTTTATTCTCGGGCTCTTGATCGCCGGGGTTCTCGGGCCACTGGAAACCCAACTCGAAGCGCGCGATCGGCGCGCAACGATCGAGACGATGGAGGGGATACTCGAATCGCTGTATGGCTATGCGATCAACAACGGTCGCCTGCCGTGTCCGGATACGGATGGCGACGGCCTGCCGAACCCTGTTTTCGATGCGACGAATCTGCCGGGTTCGGCGATCTGCTTTGGTGAGGGCTTTGTGCCCTGGGCGGAGTTAAACGTGGCGCAAGGCGACGCGTGGGGTAACCGCTTTCGCTATCGGGTGCGACCCCTGTCCTTCACGAACCCCGATAGCGATGGCATCTGCAACGGCGATACCGCGGCGATACCGGAATTCGATCTCTGCACGGTGGGCGACATCCGCATCAGAACCCGCGGCGACGATCCCACAACCGCAGGCCTCATCGAAGGAAAAGACAATTCCGTTGATGCCGCAAGAAACGTCCCGGCGGTGATTCTGTCCCACGGCCGCAACGGGTTTGGCGCGACGTCGGTGAGCGGCGTTGCGCGGCCCACGGCGCCGGGCGGTACCGACGAAGCCCGAAATTCAGATACGAACACGACGTTCTACTCGCGCGGCTACACCGGCGACAACACCACCTGCGCCGACGACGAAGACGAATCAGCCCCGCTGTGCGCATTCGACGACATCGTCATGTGGTTGTCGCCGGCGATCCTGAACAATCGCATGGTCACGTCCGGCCGCTTGCCTTAGTGAACCGGCCGCGGTCAGAAATTGGCACGCACCCGCGCCGCCCTGTGCGCTGCGGGTGGGCGGCGCCGCGCACGCGCCGATCAGTGCACAGCCATGGGCCAGCGCGGTTACAAGCCATGCGAGCACACAATGCGGACGATTCCGGCCGTGCCTAACCGCGATTCGTCAGCGTAAAGCGCACCGCGCCGTCTTCGTTTTCGCTCAGGAGCAGACGATATCCGTTCACGGCCGCCTGTTGCGCCGACTGGAACAGCCCGATCCCGAGCCCGTCGTCCGAACTCACCGGTTGGCTGAACAGCCGCGCCGCGAGCGCTGGCGCCATGGCCTTGCCGTTGTCGACGACACTGACCACGACGTCGCCGTCCTTTTCATACAGGCCCACCTTGATCTGGATCGGATCGCTCGTCTTCGCCTTGTTACGTGCGTTGTCGATCAGGTTTTCGATCACGCTGTCGAAGCATTCCGCCGGGACCCCGAGCGCGGGGTTGCCGATGTCAGGCAGAAATTCGATTGGCGCAACGCTGTGGCGCGCCACGAGCTGTTCCCACCAGTGACCGAGCGGGCTGGCGGCGTTCACCTGCTTCGTGGGTTGCTGCAGTTTGTCGAGCGCGAGTTGCAGGCGTTGCGTAATATGCGGCAGCTGCCGTCGCAACAAGGACTGCTGCTGCTGTGCGCGCTCGCCTTCGGCCGGGCCGGCATCCTCGAGGATTGCGGCGGTGGTTGTCTTCAGCGACTGCAGCAGATTCTTGATGTCGTGGGTGAGGCGCGCGCCGGTTTCGTGCACGGCCTGCAGGTGAGCCTGGTGGGCCTGCTCGGTTTCGCGCGTTTTCGCGGAATAGAAATGACCCAGCACTTCGATCAGCAAGCGACAGTGAATCAGCAGCGACGGGCCAACCGGTCGCTCCGTATACAGACTCACCTGCAGGCCGCCCGAGTTCAGTTGCGTCGAGAAGTCGGCGCGCTCACCCACCTCACCGGCGCAACCGTCCGCGCGCCAGCCCGCGCCTTTGATCCACGGTATCTCGCACAGTTTCTCCAGCGCGTGATCGAGAAATTCCATCGGCTGCAGGCGACGTTCCGCGAGCGCGGCCAGATTCGTCAGCCAGGCCTCGAACGGCGTGCCAATGTTGAGCACGGACTTCTCCCACAGCGTGCCGAGCCCGGACCCGGAACCGGGCGTGATAAGCCAGCTGATCAGGATCAGGAATGCGCTCATCACGAGCAGCGATACAATCAGTGTGATCGGATAGTCGAAACGCAACTCGTAGGTCATGAGGACGGAGCCGGCGGCCAGCAATGCCGTCATCAGTGCGATCGTGATGCCGCGGAAAAAGTCGATCGGAAAAGTTTCGCGATGGGCGACGTTATAGGTGGGGAAGAACAGCACCGCGAGCGGCATTACCAGCCACGCGAGTCGAAACGATACGAGCACCGCGCTGTTGAGACGACCGACATCGAAGATCCGCGGCACGCATTCAATCAACAGGATCGAGATCAGCATCGTCAGCGTGATCATGTAGGCGATCCGTTCCTCGCGGGTTGAGAAAGAGCGTCCGGCGACTATGCCGATCAACAGGGTCAACCAGCCGAACAGCAACCACCAGTCGAGCGCGGCGAAGAACGCGCCAGCCACGATCACGATCAACAGCGTCGAGTAGCGATCGAGACGCTGATCGCGTTGCCAGATTGGTTGCCACAGGAAAAACAGGCCGAGGTGGGCGGTCATCAGTGACGCCGACAGCATGCTGCCAAAGTCCGCGCGCAGGGCCAGGTTCAGTACGATCAGCATCGTCGCAAGAACCCAGTGCTCGCGATGCGGGTCGAGCAGGTGCGCGAGCTTGTTCACGTTCGTCGCGCGCCCGGGTAATGCGTTGCGGTGTACACGCTGGCAGGGTACTGCAATGGTGAGGACATTAGGACCCCGCGATATCGCGCGGCGTGCGCTTCGACACGCGCGCGGCATTTCAAGTAACCTGCGGCCACAGTAGCAGCGGCCGCACAAGTCGGGTTCGAATGAAACTTCACAACTGTCTGTCGATCACGCGCTTTACCTGGGTGGAAATGTCGCGCCTCAAGGTGTGGCATTTTGCCGTGCTGCTCATCCTTATTGCTTGTGCGGTGGCGGAGTTTGGTGCGGCTCTCGCGGTGACGGAGTCGGCTCAGCATCGCAGCACATTTTACGCTGCCGGCATGCGTCTTGGCGCGGTGTTCGTCGTTGCCCTGATCGTGTGTGTCGGGGTCTTGCGCGAATTCGACGACAAGGGCGTGGCGGCGGTATTATCGCGCCCCGTGTCGCGCAGTGACTGGTTTTGCGGGCGTTTGTGCGGCTACGCGAGCGTGGCCGTTTGTTTCGCCGTACTCGTATCCCTTCCGTTGATCGCGCAGCAGCCGCTCGCCGCACTGGCCTGGACGGGTTCGCTCGCGCTCGAACTCGCGCTCGTTACCGCGGCGAGTCTTGCATTCACGATCACGGTGCGACAGGTGCCGGCGGCGCTGTGCGCCGTGGCCGGGTTCTATCTGCTCGCGCGCGGCATTGCCGGCTTCGCCCTCATGGCGAGCGGACCGACGGTTGATCACGGCGCGGCGTCCGCGCGGCTGATCGCGGGCTTCGTGGAACTCCTCGCGCACGTGCTGCCGGCGCTCGACCGCTATACCCAGACGGCCTGGCTCACGACGCCACCGACGATAAGTGAACTCGGATTTCTCGTCGTGCAGACCCTCGTGTATGTCGCACTGCTCGCGGCGGTAGGCCTGTTCGATCTGCAGCGGAGAAATTTTTAATCCGTGCGTGACGAACGCGGCATCCGCCACGTCCCGCTGGCTGTAATCGCGTTGCTGCTCGCAACGCTCGTTGCGCAGATAGCCTTGCAGGCGTGGCGCGAGCCAATTGCGGCGCGCGTGCGGCCGCTACCCGAGCCACCCCGGGCGGAGCTCCTGGCAGCGCTCGGTTTCGGCGATCGTATTGCGATCGCGAAACTCACGATGTTGTGGCTGCAGAGTTTCGACAATCAGCCCGGGGTGAGTATTCCGTTCGTGGAACTCGACTACTCGCGTCTGATCGGCTGGCTCGAGCTTATTCTCGCCGTGGACGCACGGGCGCAGTATCCCCTGCTTGCGGCAAGCCGGATTTACGCCGAGGTGCCGGATCCTGCGCGGGCAGGTGCGATGCTGGATTTCGTCGAGCGTGCGTTTCTCGAGGATCCGAACCGGCGCTGGCCATGGCTCGCGCATGCGGTGTATGTGGCGAAACACCGCTTGCACGAGCCCGAACGCGCGCTGCGTTACGCCACCGCGCTTGCCACCCATGCCACCGGCGCGGCGGTACCGGGATGGGCGCGCCAGATGCGGATTTTCGTGCTCGAGGACATGGGCGAAATCGAAGCCGCGAAAGTGCTGCTGGGTGGTTTGCTCGACAGCGGCCGAATCACGGATCCGCACGAGCTGTGGTTTCTGTCGCAACGCCTCGCCGAGCTCGAGGCGCGCGCGGCCGACACGCCCTAGCGCGGGTTCGGCGCGCGCGTTCGCGGATGCCGGAGTGGCCCATCGGTGTCGATAAGCCGACAGGCTGCGCCGGGATTGTTGAAAAATCGTCACAAGCGTCCGATCCGTGACGATCCGGCAATCGTTAAATTTCTATAACTTCAATTTAAACAATTAGTTAAAACTTTGGCACGAATACTGCCCTGGGTTTAAATAAGTTCGCATCACGCAGGAAACAGGGAATGCCCAATTTCAGACAACAACGCGGTTTCACGCTCGTCGAAATCGCCATCGTGCTGGTGATCATCGGCCTGCTCCTTGGCGGCATCCTGAAAGGTCAGGAACTCATTACGAGCGCGCGCGTGCGCAACATCGCGGATCAGAACTCCGGTGTGCAGGCTGCCTACTACGGCTTCATCGATCGCTATCGCCAGGTGCCCGGCGACTGGAACGCGACGAACGCGGCGCAGGCGATCCCGGGTGTCACGACCGGCGGCAACGACAGCGGCCGTCTCGACGGCACGAACGCATGGGTGGAAGCGCTCGCATTGTGGGAGCAGTTATCGAAAGCGGGCTTCATCCAGGGCAATTACACCGGCGGCACGTCCGCCCCGAGTGCCGCCGATACCGACAAGGCGCCGCGCAACGCGTTCAACGGTTACCTCGTGCTGTACCGCACGGGCGATTACTACGACACCTCCACCACGCCGGCGGATCGCCTCAACCTTGTGCTTGGCGCGGGGATCCCGGTAAACGTATTGCGCGAACTCGATCTGAAAGTAGACGACGGCCTGCCGCAAACCGGGGTTATGCGCCACGCGCTGACTAGCGGCGCGACGTTTTCGGATAACGGCATCGCCTTGTCCAGCGCGGACTGCGTGAACACCACCACCACGCCGCCAATCTGGGATATCGCCACGAACCAGCAACTGTGCAACGCGATCTACCTGTACTGAGGCGCAGTGCCGCGATGCGGCCCAATCCTCCACCACGGCCCGCCCCGCGCGGGCCGTTTCACTTTCCGCGCATGGCCCGCCGATGACAGCGCCGCTGGTTTTTCGGGGGGTGACGAAACGCTACGGTACGCGCACCGTCCTCGACGCGCTCGACCTTGAATTACGTGCCGGTGAAACGCTCGGTCTTGTTGGCATTAATGGCGCGGGCAAATCGACGCTGCTGAAAGCCGCGCTGGATCTGAGCGCGATTGATAGCGGCTCCATCACGATCTTCGACCACGATCATCATCGCGCGCCGGCGCGCGAACCACTCGCTTATCTCGCGGAGAACTTTCAGCCGCCACACTTCGCCACCGGCCGCGATTACCTGCGCTTCATCGCCCAACTGCATCGCGTGACCCCGAGCCCGGCAAGGCTTGCGGAGGAATGCGCGCTGCTCGAACTTGATCCCCGCGTGCTCGACGATCCCGTGCGCGAATACTCGAAAGGGATGCGCCAGAAACTCGGGCTCATTGGCGCCGTTGTCACGGATCGCTCGCTGCTGCTCCTTGATGAGCCGATGAGCGGGCTCGACCCGAAGGCCCGAGCCCTGTTCAAGGCCCGGCTCGGCGCGGCGAAAGCGGCCGGCGCAACGCTTTTCTTCAGCACCCATCTGCTCGATGACATCGGCGCTGTGTGCGATCGTATCGCGGTGCTGGCTGCCGGCCGGATCCGCTACGTTGGCAGTGTTGCAGCATTTGCCGCGGCCTATCCGGCGGCCACCCTCGAAAGCTCGTTTCTTCGCTGTCTGCGCGAGGTGGAAGCCGCATAAAGGATCGCCGCGGTGCGCCGCTAAGGTCCGTATCTGCCAGAGACTCCCGCGGCATCAATCGGGAGTCGGACCGAAGGACCAATGATAGAACTGCATCCTGAACTAGCCCGCTCCATCATCGACAACCTCCCGGGCGCTGTCGCCGTGCTCGACGGTGACGGCCGGGTGGTCTGGGGCAATGCGGAGCTGGCGGAATTGCTGCGCCGCGATCCGGCGGACATCGTCGGCGCCTCGGCCGAAGCGCTGCAACTGCCGCTGCCGGCCGCCGACGCCACGCCGTCGCACGAGACGGGCGGCCGGATTATCGAAAAAGGCCGCCTCGTCGGGGTCTGGCAGAACGTTGGTGAAGAAACGTTCAAGGGCCGGGTCCTGCTCATGATGGACAAGAAGTATGCGATCGACTGGTTTCTCGACGTTCTTTCGAGCGGCAGTTTCGATCCTTCGATCACGTCGCGCTTGTTGTCGCGCAACGCCTTGCTGAATCGCCTGCAACTCGAAGTATCGCGCTCGCGTCGTTACGCGAATCCGCTGTCGTGCCTCGTCATCCGCATCGATAACCTGAGTGGCGATCGGCGCTCGCGCAGCGACACGATCCACAGCCTCATCGCTTCTACCGTGACGGAACTATTGCGCTGGGTGGACGTGCTCGGGCAATGGTCCGACCAGGCGCTCGTGGTGATCCTGCCGGAGACGGCCGCGGCGGCAGCCGACCTGCTCGCGGAAAAACTCGCCCGCGCCATCGACGACCATCTGGCGCAAGAGGCGCCGCACGTCAGTATCAATGTTGGCGCGAGTACGTGGCGCAAGGGTGACGATGCCGGCAGGCTCGTCCGCCGTGCCGAAATCGTCGCGCGACGCCAGATCGGCAGCACCGCGCGGACCCTGAGTTTCTGACCATGACCGGCTCAGTCGCCCTCGATAATCTCGAAGTCATGGGTGATGTCGGCGGTCTTGCCGATCATGATCGACGCAGAGCAGTACTTCGTGGCCGAGAGTTCGATCGCGCGCGCTACCTGCTTCTCGCTCACGTCGCGACCACTGACGATGAAATGGATGTGGATGCGTGTGAACACCTGGGGGATCTCCTCAGCGCGTTCGGCCGTCAGTTCCGTGCGGCAGTCGCTGATGTTCTGACGCGCCTTGCGCAGGATCGAGACAACATCGAAACTCGCGCAGGCGCCGAGCCCCATGAGCACGAGTTCCATCGGGCGGATGCCGGCGTTGTCGCCGCCCGCGGACGGCGGGCCGTCGATGACCACGCTGTGCCCGCTGCCGGATCGACCGACGAACATCGCGTTCCCGGCCCACGTAATTTTCGCTTGCATCGTATTACCTCATGCCGTTTCGCGATGACGCTTTTTGGTGCTTTATCGAGGCAAATCGCGGGTGCGATTAACTCGAATGTAATTCGTATCTTATAAACTTTTCCTATAACATGGCACGAAAAATGAACGACTCCGTATCCGCCTCGTTTCCCGGCGTACAGCGTTCGGAAAACCACAAGAGGGTAGTAGCTATGAGTACTGCACAATCTTTGCAGGCCACGGACGCCGACGCGATCGCGCGCTTCCTCGAGCATTGCCATCGCAAACAGTTCCCTTCGAAGAGCACGATCATCCGCCAGGGTGATCCCTCGCACGAACTGTATTACATCATCAAGGGTTCCGTTACCGTGATGCTGGAAGACGAAGAGGGGCGTGAGCTTGTCCTCGCCTACCTCAACCCGGGCGACTTCTTCGGCGAAATCGGCCTGTTCAACGAACACGTGAACCGCAGCGCGCTTGTGCGGGCAAAAACAAATTGCGAAGTCGCGCAGATCAGCTACGACAAACTGAAAAGCATGTCGACGATCTTCCCGGATTTGCTGTTCGCGATTTCATCACAGCTGGCGAACCGTCTGCGCAAGATGAACCGCAAGATCGGCGATCTCGCGTTCATGGATGTCTCCGGACGGGTGGCGCGCTCGCTGCTCGACCTGTGCAAGGAGCCGGACGCGATGACGCATCCCGACGGCATGCAGATCCGGATCACGCGGCAGGAACTCGGCCGTATTGTTGGTTGCTCGCGGGAAATGGTGGGGCGGGTTTTGAAGACCCTCGAAGAACAGCACCTGATCAGCGTCAGCGGCAAAACGATCGTTGTGTTCGGCGTTCGCTGAACGAAACGCCCGTCGCCAGGGGCTTGCCCGGTTTCGTCTGCAGCGAAATCCGGCAAGCCCTTTTTTTTGCGCCCGCGTTTAAGACTTCCGGCGCCGGATCCCCACCGCACGGCCAACCCATTCCGGCCGCTCGAGGTCTTTCTGCGCCGCATGCAACTCGGCGATGCTCTCCGCGATCCGGGGTTCGAACTCGCAACTCTTGCGCACATTCAGATCGAAACTGATCGACAGCGTTTCCTGCGTCGCGAGCAGCGTATCGTCGCGATACATCTCCTGATACAGGTGGGTGCGCTTCGCATCGAAATCGAGGATCCGCGTCTCCACGCGCAGGTGTTCGTCGATACTCGCCTCGTTCTGGTAAGTGATATGCGCCTCGAGCGCCACCGTCGACAGCTTCTGCGCCTCGATATACGAGCCACTGATGCCGTACACGGCTTTCAAATCGTCGATACCCATGTCGAACAGGGCGATGTAGTAGGCCACGTTCATATGATCGTTGTAGTCGAGCCACTCGGGCAGCACGGTCGCCTCGGTAATGACGACCCCGTTCTCGCTAGTTGGTTTGCTCACGTTTTCCCCTGGAATTGTGCGTGAAAGAGCGCGTCACTATAGGCCACATCGCCATCCCGGCAACCCCGCGGGCGGCCAGCCCGGCCGTTCTCTTGACAGCGTAAGGCTCAACGCCGATGATCGCCGTCCCCTCGAGGCAGGACGGCCGCTCAATCGCCCTTCAAAACCGGCGATTCGGCCCGACACTCGGCGGGAATCAACACGTGTGGCTATGTAGCTCAGCTGGTTAGAGCGCGGCACTCATAATGCTGAGGTCGGTGGTTCGAGTCCACCCATAGCCACCAATTTTCGAAGCCGTCGTATCAGTAGCCAAAGTTGCACCGGAGTACGAACCACCGACCTACGGTCGGGGTAGACCGCGCCCTTGCAGGGCACCTCCCTTCGGGCAACCTGTGATTGTCCGCCGCCGCTGGCGCGTCGTCGTCGAGTCCACCCATAGCCAGCAATTTTCAATCCCGTCGTATAAGTCGCCCCACGATCCCGACTCGCGCGGTCAGGTGCCGACACAACCGCAAATCACCTCAATAGCCGTTTCAGTTTCACCTGCGTCCTGACCGATGCCTACGGAAATTCGCGCCAGGCCCCCGTTGCCGGTGCCGAGCGTTTCATGCCCGAGCGGCGAACACTGCAGGCCGCTCCCGACGGTTATGCCATGGGCCTTGAGTGTGGCGGCGAGCGCTGCACTTGCTTGCTCGCCGATCGAGAACGCGACAGTCGGCATGCGCTGTGATGGCGCACAGATTCCGCAGCAACGCGCGCCGGCATCTTTCAGCGCAGCTTCCAGCTTGCCGATCTGTTCGCGCGCCAGTTCAATATGAGTGGACCGATCGATTTGGTTAAGCCATCCGATAGCCGCATGCAATCCAGCCAGGGCGACCTGGTCGACGGAACCGACGTCACAGTATCCGGGTCGCAGTTGTCGCTCTGCTCGAGGCAGCTCGCAGCTTGCGCTGCTGCAATTCAGTCGCGCGCCTTCGGCGATGTAAAGTCCGCCGATACCCCACGGACCCTGCAAACCCTTATGACCGCCAAACGCGACGACGTCAGCCCCGAGTGCGATGAAGTCGAGGTCGAGCCAGCCGACCACCTGAGCCGCATCCAGCAAGACTTGCGCATCGTATCGATGGGCGAGTTCGATCACGGCTGCGAACGGCAACAAATCCCCCGTAACATTCGATGAGGCCGTGATCGCGACGAGGCCGACATCGCCCGCGGACAGTTCGTCTTCAAGCCAGTCGAGATCGAGCGGACTCTCATTCCCGGGCGGAATGTACTCCACCGCGATCCCGGATCCACGAAGTTTCAGCAGCGGCCGGTGCATCGCGTGATGCTCCCAAGCGCTGGTCAACACGCGATGACGGCCGCCGAGATCGATATCCGCGATCGCGACCGCGAGTGACGACGTACATCCGGGAGTGAGTAACAGTTGCCCGGCATCGCGGAGACCGAAAAATTCCGCGATTCCCTGCCGGGCCTGCTCGAAGTGTTCGCCCCACTGGTCCGGCGGTCGGACCATCGCGCCGCGTACGGCATCTACGACGACGGGCGGTTTCGGCCAGCTCGTGCCGGCGTGGTTCAGATAGATTTGTCGTTCTGCTGTCACGTCGCCCTCAACTGTAATGTCCCGGGGCAGCCGTGTCGTTCGCCGAGATGATGATCTGCGTTACAGCGTGCCCGCTTGCAAACCGGTTGCCCCCGGGTTTGCCTGCACGTCCGCGATTACGCTGCGAATCAATTGCGTCAATGTACCGACATCGGCTTCGAGCCTGGGCTGGCGCGTTCTCATCCGGTTCTCTATAGCCTGCCATTCGTCGGTGGACCCGGCGTTAAGGCCTCGAATGGCATCGACGAGATTCGCGGAAACCTCAAGCAAAACGGCGAGCGGTGCATCCGGCGAAGGCGACCCGGTTTCTCCGCCGGTGATCTGTTCGTGCCGTGGCGCGTACTGCAATATCGCCTCGAGGCAAACGAAATACTCATCCGTCTCGATCACCGCGGCATTGTCCGCCACGAACTCGGGTACCGATGCGAGATAGGCGCGGTTCAGAAGCATCACAAGTGTGCCGACCACCGCGGCGCCCGCCTCGCCGTCACACACCTTCGGTGCCGGCGGTGGAGCGGGCGGGGCTGCCGCGGCCGCGTCGTCCGCGATATCCGCGGCAGTCGTTTCGAGTGCGGGTGCGGGTTCCCGCACGATCGTTTCTACCGGAGTCTGAACCGCCGGCTTTCGCTCCGAGAAGTACGTCACCCCATCCTCGCCAACCCATTTATAAATATCCGCCTGTGCCGTTGCGTAAAAAAGGCCCGCGGCCAATGCGCACAACCCGAGCGACACAACGGTTCTCGCGATGGACCTGGCATGCGCCGCAAACATGAATCTGGATATTGCAGCTGGCCGTTTCCCCGCTAACTCCATCCCACCATCAACCTGCCAACCACCCCTCACTTGAGAATAAACCCCGCATACCCCGAATCCCGCGACCGTTCAAAAGCTTCGAGATACTTCGGTAACCCACCCGGATACATCAGCATCTCACGCGGCTTACCGGGCACGTTCGCGCCCATGTACCAGGAATCGGCCATGGGAAACAAGGTGGCGTCGGCGAGTTCGAGTACTTCCGTTCGCCACGCTTCTTCCGCGGCCGGGTCTGCGTCGATCTCTACAATGTTCTTGTCGCGCAGATACGTCAGGAGTTCGATCAAACAATCACCCTGGTATTCGGCGCTGGACGGGCCATTGCAGAATCCGGTTGGTGATTGCGGGCCGTAGCTGAACAGGAGGTTGGGATAGCCGGCCGTCGCGATCCCGAGTTGGGTGCGCACCCCGCGCGACCATTTGTCGCGGATGGTCTGTCCCGCGGCATCCTTGATGTCGATGCTCGTGATGCCGCCGGTGACGGCGTCGAAGCCGGTGGCATAGGCGATGATGTCGAGATCAAAGAATTCATCCTTCGTGCGCACGCCGTTCGCGGTAATTTCGGTAATCGGGTTGCGCTTGAGACACACGAGATCGACGTTGTCGTAGTTAAACAGATCGAAAAACCATTGCTCCAGCGACGGCCGCTTCACTCCGAACGGATGCGGCGCTGTTTCCGGTGCGAGAATTTCCGCAACTTTTGGATCGCGAATCCGGGAGCGAACCTTGCGCCGCCAGAAGTCGACCGCAGTGGCGTTCGTTTGCAGGTTTGTGAAGACATCGCCATACGTGCCCAGCCAGTAGTTGAACCCGCCGGCTTCCCACAAGCGTTCGTAGGTCTGTTCGCGTTTGCGCTCGGATACGTCCAGACCGGATTCGTCGATGAAGCCGAAGTCGAATCCACCGAAAGTATCCTTGCGGCGATCGAAGCGATTCGGCCATTCGCGTTTGCGCTGGTCGTTATCGTCCGAATTGAATCGGCATTGCCCCATCGGCAGATACATGTTTGGTGTGCGCTGGAACACGACACATCGCTCTGCCTGCCTGCCGGCTTCCTGCGCAACCTGGATCCCGCTTGCGCCGGTTCCGATGATGCCGACTTTCTTGCCCGTGAAATCGAGGTCGTCCTGCGGCCACCATGCGGTGTGATGGGCCTCGCCGGCGAACGTTGATTGGCCCGGGATCTGCGGCGTGTACGGTTTCGCCGCGAAGCCGAGACACCGCACGACAAATTGCGCGCGGAATTCGACTCCGGTATCGGCGTTTACGCGCCAGCGGTGCTGTGCCTTATCGAACGTCGCTTCCGTAATCCGGGTACTGTAGGAGATGTCTTTGCTGAGTGAGCGTTTTCGGTCCACGTGTTCGAAGTACGCGCGCATCTCCGCCCAACCCGGAAAGCGCTCGGACCATTCCCAGTCTTGCCATAGCTCGGGATCGGAAAACTGGTAGATATCACAATGTGTATCCACGCGCGCGCCGGGATAACAATTCCAGTGCCACACGCCGCCAATACCTGGCGCGGCCTCGACGAGGTGAACCTGGAAACCGAGGTCACGGAGCTTCATCAACAGATAAAGACCAGAGAACCCGGCACCGATGATCAAGACTTCACAGTCCCTTGTTTCATGTGTCATCTGCTTCTCCTCGTTCTCGCGCGATCCAGCCGAACCGTTGCGGTTAGTTGCGGGTTCTAATCTGTGGCCGCCGCGGGAATTCGCAACCCCGCGCGCGTAGCCCGTTGCGTTGTTTTCGGCGGTAGCGCCGCGGCGTACCGAACGCAAGCGGGGGCAGGCCCCGACACGGTGTCTGCGTCATCGATTCGTATTTCCATCACCATGATTAATACGCTGATGAGTCAAACGGATCAACGTTCGTTGACCATCGCTGACCCGCGAGTTTCGGTTTTCGTCCGCAACGACGTGCCTGTGAACTTCGAGCAACAGGAGGGATGACCAGTTCCGCGAATACCGACGTGATTCATCGACAACGACGACAACGCGGAGCCGCGAAAGGGCCCCGATAACGTGATAGCCCGGCCGGGGCAGCGAGGGAATAACGAAATGCGTGGGGAAGGTTGCGAATTCAGCATGCCACCGCTGCGAGTCCGCCCTTAGTCGCTGGCGCAATGTCGTGGAGATCGCCCATGGCCTGCGGCGGAACCCCATCGCCCGAAAAATACCCTCCGGGGCCGTCCCGGCCGCCGGAGGGGTAAGTGGGGTTATTACAGTGATAGCTGTGTGTTCGCAGAGAAAGTGAGCGAACGGACAAACTTTAGGGTGGCGTTCGTGACGAGCGTGAGCGAACACGTCATCGATAAGGGCGGATTTCGTCCTCGCACAACCGTGAATATTTCCTGCCCGATGCCAGCATGCCGGTTACGCAATAAAACTGCGCTGACGTAGCCCGACCCGCGCACTCGTATCGCCGCGTTTCGATACCGTCGCCTGTATCCGGGCTGCCGTTGATTTGCTGCGTGGTCCGGAATGCTTACGGCACCATGGGGAGACCGCACACACGAAATTTTTCCTCGCGAAAGGGGCCGGCAATCTGTTCTCGCATACCTCGCGGATGAATCTCCGAAATCGCCGATCGCTTGCCGCGTGGCGCAAGTAATCCGCCGGCAATTGGCGTCGCATAAACAATAGCTTAAAGATAAAATACTGGTTATAATTACAGTATATCTAATTCGGAGAAATCACATGGATCCCGTTGTTTCCCGCGCCGCTCAGATGTTCCCCGATCCGCAAGGTCTGTCGAACGAATCCCTGCAGGATCGCATTACCGAACTCGCCGCCTGTATCACGATTGCCACCGCGCAGTTACTCGCGCTCGTCGCGGAGCTGGACCGGCGCGAAGCCTGGAGCGACTGGGGCGTCAAGTCGTGCGCTCACTGGCTGAACTGGAAGTGCGGCATCGGCATTGGGGCGGCGCGTGAGAAAGTCCGGGTAGCGCGCGCGCTGGAGACGCTGCCAGCGATTCGCGCTGCGTTCACTGCCGGCGAGGTGAGCTATTCAAAGGTCCGTGCGATGACGCGGGTAGCAACGGCGGAAACGGAGGAGACGCTGCTCATGGTGGCGCGCCACGGAACCGCATCCCATGTTGAAGATCTCGTACGCAATTATCGCCGGGTGTTGCGCAATGAAGCCGTGGCCACAAGTAACGATGTTCATGCCGCACGCGAGCTCTGCTGGTGCTGGGACGAGGATGGGTCGCTCGTGATCAGGGCGCGTTTGCCGGCGGAATCCGGCGCGCTCGTGTTGCAAGCGCTGGCCGCGGCGGAGGACGGGATCAGTGCGACGGCTTTTGCGGAAAACGTTCCCGCGGAAACGCGAGGGGACGAATCGCCGGCCGCCGCGCTTCGCGCCGACGCGCTGGCGGATATCGCCGGGCAATACCTGAGCGACAAGAGTAACCCGGCGCGCCAGGCGGAACGTTATCAAGTGGTGGTGCACGTCGACGAGGAAAGCCTTCGTGATGTCGGCGATTCCGCCCGCTGCGATATCGCCGATGGCCCGGCACTGTGTCCGGAAACGGCACGGCGGATTGCCTGTGACGCCTCGGTGGTGGTGCTGCGCTCGGGCGCAGACGGCAGCGCGCTGAATATCACACGCAAATCGCGTTCCGTGCCCCCCGCGATCCGGCGCGCGCTGGCGCATCGCGATCACGGTTGCCGTTTTCCCGGGTGCACGAGTGTTCGTCACGTCGACGCGCACCATATCCGGCATTGGGGCGACGGGGGTGAAACGTCCGTCGCGAATCTCGTGTTGTTGTGCCGGCATCATCATCGACTCGTTCACGAGGGCGGGTTCCGGGTGAGTCGGGGGGATGGTGGCGGCTTGCAGTTCTTTACGCCGCACGACGTTGTGATCCCGGCGGTGCCAACGTCCGCAACGGTTACAGGTGATATCGCGACCGTGGCAAGGGAATTCGTTGCGGACGTTTCCGCGGAAACCCTGGTACCGGCGTGGCAGGGTGAAAGGATGGATATGGGGCTTGCGGTGGCCGGGCTGATCGGGGCGGCCGCCGGCTGACGGCGAATAGCTGTCTGCCCGGAGGAGCCTCGGCCGTGGTTTCAGCTGCGGCCGTCGATGTGAGCGGGGTCGTAAACGCGTAAGCGGCGTCGGATCAGGCTATTCCTCCGATTCCGAATCATTGCGCTGGCCTCGTTCCCCGATTGGACGCGTTAACCGTGAAACGATGCCGGTGCCGTGCCGGATTAGGATCGGAGGTGCTGCTGGATGTCTATCGCGGTGCGGGCATTCCCGGGATCCCAAGAGCGAGCGATTATCAGAACGACTGCGTCCCAAAGCGCGAATTGCGCACAATTACTCAAGCACAACCAATTAGCTTCGCTGCTCTAATCCGGCGATTAGCAATCAATCCGTCTGCCCGGTGCCGGTACGCAATTTATCCCGATACCTGGCTGCATAAGCACGCGTAATGCCATCCGTCTGCACTCCGTAGCCAATCTTGCCGGCACAGTTCCAGCGCATGAAGTGCTGCACATACAGTACCGCCGGCCACGGTCCGAGCGGCCCCGCGTTCAGGGTTGCGCCGCTTATTTCATAGCGCTTGCCGCGAACGTCAACCACTTCGAGCAACGTGCTCATCGCGTACATACCCGCACGCTCCGAGCGGCCGGTAATTTCCACGAGACCGTGTACGTCTCCGTCCTCGAGTACATAGCCACTGATAAGGCCGCCGAAATGCTCATCATGTGCCGGATCGATCAGTGCCATCGCGTGCAGCGTGAGTTCTTCACCGAAGCTCCCGTGTAACCACGTGATGTTTGTGACGTTGCGGTCGTCGCGTAAGCCCCAGCTGCGATCCGCAGTGTCGACGCAGTCGACTTTGTAGGTCGTGCCGCGAATACGCGCTTCACCGGTGATCCGGCCGGTTAATTCGTAATGTCCGGAAAACGCGCTGTCCCAGCCTGCGCCAATGCGCGTATGGGCAAGCGGATCCGTGTGTGGATCGTTGATGTCCCATGGCTCGGCAAGTGCATTGAACTCAAGATGGATCTCCGTGTCGTCAAAGCCGACGTAGTCGATAAGGTAATGCTCCAGCGGTTTCTTCGCCTGCACGCTGAGGCCGTTTGGCAGCTCGTAATCCAGCAGCGATTCGGGGCACGGCAGGTGTTGTGCGTTATCGACGTAAATCTGGTCTTCCCACGCAGTGGTAATGCGGTCCTGCACAGTAATGTCGCTCATGCACACGCCCAATCGATTCTTCGCGAACAAATACAGGCTGCCGCTGATCCGCGCCTCGGGGATACAGAACGGCCAAAAATTCGTTTCCGTCCAACGCCAGTCGGCGTCGGCCGGTGTCTGGAATTCCGCCTGATTCGGTTTGATCATCCCTTCTCTCCTGCAATAAGTGCGTTTCGTTCTCAGTTGCGCGGATGCGATGAAAGCAGCGTTTCAAGGGGCGCCGGTGCATCCTCTTCCGTATCCCACCCCTGCGGTGCAAACCATGCGCGTTCGCGCTCGATCTGTTCTCGCGATGCTTCAACAACGGCGCGCCCAATCGTTTTCCGGCAGTCGCGCTCACCGTCTGTGCCTAACGCTTTCAGCAAACTCGCAGTTCGCTGGCGAAGTTCCAGAATCGCGCTTTCCAGATCTTCAGGCGATGCTTGCGCGCCCGCCAGCACGGACCGGCCCCGCGCAGCCGATACGTCGAGCGCTTCAAGTGCGCTCCGGGTTGCGGGGCCGCCGCGACCGCGATCCAGGATCGCTGCGCCGAGTTTCAGCGCGCCGTCGAGCTCATCAATATCGTAGTGAAACTGCCACGGTAATCTCGCCGCGAGCAGATGCAGCATGCCCAGCACGAGTTGCGCTTGCTCACAGGCGAGTTCGTTGTCGGAATCGACGGCTGGCAGTACCACCTCGGTCATGGCTTTGATCATCGCCTGCAATTGCAGTTTCGGGCGCAAATCCACTACAGCACCTCGTCGATTAATTCGGCTAGCTGTTTCGCGAACTTCGGCGCGATTCCGATACACCATGCCACCAGTACGTCCTGGTGAGATTTACCGCCGGCTGCTACGCGCCACGAAGTGAACTGCGACATTACAACGAGTTTCCACCCGTTAAGTATCTTGTAATAGCGTAACTTTTCGGGGTCGACGGCGAGGCCGGAAGCGCTTTCGTAGCGCGAGATGAAGTCGTTCTGCGGCATCAAGCCGCAAACCAGATCATCCCCGGTAGATGGATCGACGTGCCCCCAGGTGCGAATGGTGCTCCACGCCAGATCTTCGTGACGATCCCCGAAATGACCGAGTTCCCAATCGAGCCAAGCCGTAATTTCACCGTTTGATTCGTCGAAGAGGAAGTTTCCGCAGCGGTAATCCCCGTGCAGCAGAGAGACACGATCCGCCGGCGGCATATTGTCCACCAGCCATTGTTCGGCCAGTGTCACCAGGGGGATATCCGCTTGCGAATCTTCTTCCGCAACGCGGCGCCACCAGTTGATCTGTCTTTCCACTGCTGCCGTTCCCGCCGGCGGGATTTCGAATGCGCTCAGTGCCGTCGATTCCCAATCGAAGGTATGGATACTGGCCAGCATGTCGACGAACTGGGGCGCAAGCAGTTCCCGTAAATGCGGGCCGTAATGCGTTCCCATCCCCGAGACTTCGCCCCCGTGTCCCAA
Source organism: Gammaproteobacteria bacterium (assembly GCA_965216305.1). Lineage (GTDB taxonomy): Bacteria > Pseudomonadota > Gammaproteobacteria > UBA11873. The sequence continues at coordinate 5,691,217 of OZ244144.1, forward strand.
GGTGGGTTTCGTCACGCCATCGACGAAACCACAAACAAGCGCCGGGTAGGGCAGAAATTCGCCCAGGTTATCGACCCAGTACACCGCCGGTACCGGCACCCTGCCGGTCATCACTTTGATTAGCTGGAATTCGCGCAACCGACTGCTTTCGACGATTGATTCCGCCGGTTGCATCCGCAGCACCATCGGCGTGGTGCGGCGTTGTCCGGGTACCTGCTCCCAGGCGAGATGGAATGCCATCTGCAACTTCGAGGCTCCACCTGTCAACCAGCGTGGTGAGCTAATCTCGAAGTCGCCGACGCCGTTCGCGCGCAGTAAGCGGTCGAGCCCTTCGCGCAATTCATCGAGCGTCACCGGCTTGTAAGGCAGCTCGCTCCGCTCGTGCAGCTTGGCGGTAAGAAAACGATCTACCTCCGGCTCGCATGGGAAGCGCTCGCGCAGGCTCGCGATCCATTCCGGCGTGGGCTTGAACTTGTCGACCGGCGTTGCTCCACTCATTTCCACATGACTGCCTCGTTCGACATCTGGCACCCCACTTTATGATGTCTTTGCCTCATCGCCAAATCACTTAAGCAGGTCGGCAACCGGATTCGGAGCAGACCATCATTTTGATTCTCATATGTTGTTGCCATCTCTGCTCCTCGTTACACGGCTAGAGCGTAAAACGAGGCGGGTGTTTCGCTGTATTGAAGGTGTGCCGCGCTGCGGGAAGCCAGACGACGTTTGCTTATCGCGCGCTTCAGCACCAAGGGCGATTATCGAGGCGTAGGCGATATCAGCTGGACATCGCACCGTGTTAGCCGAGCACAATCAATAACCGGGGTTGCCCCGGTACGGACGGGTCAGGACGCTTTTGCCCCAAGAAAGAACCACGCATAGATCCCGAGCGCAACGGCAACCGGCCCCGCAATCAGGTACGGCGCATTCGCGCCGAGATGCTCTAGCGCGGCACCGGCCCATAAGTGCGAGAGCACCGCGCCGAGACTCATAACGGTTCCCAACAGCGTTTGACCCGTGGCGCGAAGCCGTGCCGGCACCTCGCCTTCAACATAAAGTTGCATGCCGATGATGAGTCCCACTACCACTACGCCGTGCAGGAGCTGAATGCCGAAGATCCAGAACAGATCCGGAACGAGCGCGGAAATAAGCCACCGCGCACCGTCAACCGCGATGCCCGCCGCGATCAAGCCGCGCGCGCCCACTTTGCGCAGGCCGGCGCCGGCGAAGTAGATCAGGGGAATCTCGAGCAGCAGCATCGGGATCCACAAGCGGCTCACGGTTTCCACACTGCCGCCGCGCTCGGCGACGAAGATCGGAAAAAGCACGATCGGGCCGGACAATAATCCGAATGCGAAAAAAGCCAGGATGAGCAGCCGCAGGTATGACCGTTGTCGCAGTAGTGCGCCGAGGTCTTCGCGCCTCGCGCGTATGGTGACGGCCGTGGACGGCGGTACTTTGATCAGCATGACCGCGGCAAACAGATACAGCGTTGCCGCGATCGGGAAGATCACCTCGAGTCCGCGCGTGCTGCCCGCCGCCGATGCATCACCACCCATCCACGCGAGCAACAGGGGAAAGACAAGGATCATCATCATGTAGCCGACCGTGCCCCACACCCGCACGCGTCCGAAGTGGGTCGCGCCGTCCGCGCCGAGTACCGCGAACGACAGCGAGGACGTTACCGCCATCGTGGGTGCTGCAAACGCATACAGAAACGCCAGGCACAACAGCAGGGCCGGAAAGCTCGTCGCGTGAGGAACAAGGAAGTATCCGACCGCGGAACCCGACGCGAGCAGGAACAGGACGCCCCGACGGTGTCCGCTGCGGTCGGCCCATTGACCCCAGAACGGCGAGGCAAGGATACCCATCAGCGGATTCATCGCGAGCGCAAGACCGAGCTGGGTGCCGGTCAAGCCAACGTTCGTCTGGAAGTAGAGACTCAGATACGGAAAGATCACCCCGAGCCCGGCCATAAAGAGGAACCAGAAGACGGTGATGGGGATGACGCCGGGTTTCATGCGAGCGCGATCATCGCACACATTCCCGCAGGAACCGGCGCGGGCACTGCACGCTCAACACGCCCGGGCAGATCCCGGACAGTTGCGCACACGCCGTCAGCCCTGATTCGTTGTTGGACTAGCCCGTTCACCGCTGACTTATTGCATGATCCTTCGCGCGCGCAGCATTCGCGGGAGCATACAAACCGCACGCGTTCGGTGGATCACGTTATTGCCAATTCTTGTCGCCGCAATCTCGCGCTTGCGCAGCACTGCTTGCGCAGCACTTGTTGCCGGGGACAATCCGGCACGAGTTTGTTACGATGAGCCATTACCGTGTTCGCGCCTCGTCGCAGCCGGCAAACGACAATAACAGGAGCACCCAATGGACTTCGGCATCACATTCCCGTCCTACATCCGCGCCTACCACGACGCGAAGATGGCGGAAGACTACGGTTTCAGCCACGCGTGGTTCTACGATTCGCAGATGTGTTACAGCGACGTCTACGCGAGCATGGCGCTCGCCGCTGAACACACGCGCACCCTGAAGCTCGGGCCGCTCGTTGCGATCCTCGGCAACCGCATCGCGCCGGTGACGGCGCACTCGATCGCGACGATTAACGAACTCGCGCCCGGTCGCGTAATCCTCGGGGTGGGCACCGGGTTTACCGGGCGCAACGTGATGGGCATGCCGCCGATCAAGTTGAAGACGATGCGTGAACACATCACCGTGATCCGGGATCTGTTGTCCGGTGGCGAAGCGAACTACCGCGAAGGCGACATCGAGCGCTCGATCAAATTCCTGCATCCGGAAGACGGTTATATCAACGTCGCCGATCCGATCCCGATCCACATGGCGTCGAACGGTCCGAAGGCGCTGAAGATGGTCGGCGAACTCGCCGACGGCTGGGTAACGATCGGGCTGAAAACGGATTACATCCGGTCCAGCATCAAACAGATCAAGGACGCTGCCACCGCCGCGGGCCGGGCGATGGATTCCGTGTATACGACAAATCTCACGTCCGGCTGCGTCCTGCGTCCGGGCGAATCGATGACGTCACCGCGGGTGCTGAAACAGGTCGGTCCTTCCGCGATCCTGTTGCTGCACACGAACTGGGACGCGAAAGATATGAAGATCGGGCCGTTCGCGCCGCCGGAGGTCGCGCCGCTCGCGAAGCGGTATTTCGAAGAACACATCATGAAGATGAAAACGCCGCTCGCGAAGCGCTACCAGGAAATGCATCTCGGACATCTCGCATTCCTGCGCGAAGGTGAGGACAAGTACATCACCCCGGAACTCGTGAAGCTGTCGACCCTGACCGGTCCGCCGGGAGAGATCATCGATCGCATCCACGAACTCGAGGACGCCGGGGTGACGAATATCGCGCTGAACGTGTGCGGGACGGACGGGCGCGAGATGATCCGTGAGTTCGGCAACGAGGTGATTGCGAAGCTCTGACCGCGTATGCCGCAAACCTCCGCATCCGTCCTGACCCGGCGCCCGGCCTCCGGCCGGCCCGACTCCGGCGCGATAACGCTGCGCCGGCGACGGTTGTTACGGCAGTTTCGCGCTGTGAAACCGAAGCGGCCGGACATCGCCGGTCCGGCCCGGTTTAACCCGGTGCTTGCGCACGTCCGGCCGTTTCGTGCACCGGCATCCCGCGACAGGGATCGACACACCGGATAATCAGCGCGTCAACTTCAAGAGCAAAATCTCATGGCCACGATCACCTGCAAATGCACCGCCGTGCGCATCACGTTCCCCGTCACGCAGGAACTGTTCCGTCACGAATGCTGCTGCCACGATTGTATCTCCGCGCTGTGGTATTCGACGCAACGCGGCGGTCCGGAATATCCGCATGATCACTGCGCCGATTGTTGCTGGCTGCCGAACGATTTTCACATCGAACAAGGCGCGGACAAGCTCGGCGCGTTGCTGAATTTCGCCGCCGCGGATACAACCCGGTTTTACTGCACGTCGTGCTGGACCTTGCTGTTCGGTGATCATCCGTTCTACGACAAGCGGATCCTCGCGTCGCTGATCGCGAGTTACCGCGAGTTCGAGGGGCTGTCCGACGTCATCCGCATGCCACCGCAGGCGCGACATTTCCTGAAAGATTTAAGCGACGAACAACGCGCCGCGTTGCCGGCGTGGACCGGCGACCCGGCGCACGTTTACGCCGGTGCGGCGGAGGTGTTGCTGGAGAATTTTCCGGCGATGAAGGCCGCGGGCGGAGAAGGGCGCGCCATGAATGCGCAGATCCTGCTGCAGCGGATCGGTGGCGCGTTCGTGCCCGACGATGCGGCACGCCTGTCGTCGGGGCCGCCATCGCTGATGCAGCAGATGGCGCTGTCCTCCGCTAACGACGAACCCGCGGGCTGATTCGACGGCGCGGCGCCGGCCACGGGCGCATTAGGCGAGGCGCCAGGCAGCGGCGCAAATCGTGGAGCGGCGGGCGCGACGCACCGGTATACGATCCGGAGTGCGTCGTCGGTTCGCCCACGGCCACAAGCTTCGGCCGCCGTTACTGCCCGATCAGCTGCAGGAACTCCGCCCGGGTCCGATCGGACGACAGGAACGTGCCGAGCATCGCCGAGGACACCATCGAGGAATTCTGCTTCTGCACCCCGCGCATCATCATGCACAGGTGGCTCGCTTCAATCACGACCCCGACCCCGAGCGGTTTCACGGTTTCCGCCACGGCGGTGGCAATTTCATGCGTCAGGCGTTCCTGGATTTGCAGCCGGCGGCCGAACATGTCGCTGATCCGCGCGAGCTTGCTCACGCCGATCACCTGCCCGTCCGGGATGTAGCCGATGTGGCAGCGGCCGAAGAACGGCAGCAGGTGGTGCTCGCACAGGCTGTAGATTTCGATGTCCTTGACGATCACCATTTCACTCGATTCCGACTCGAACAGCGCATCATTCACGACTTCGACGAGGTTTTGGGTCGAACCCTGGGTGAGGAATTCGAACGCATCGGCGGCCCGCTTCGGCGTTTTCACGAGACCTTCCCGTTCGGGGTCTTCGCCTATCGCTTGCAGTATTTGCCGGTAAAGTTCTTGCATAGTGTTTTCCTTTGTCTGTCAGCTGCGCATGGCGCCGGGCGGCCGTACGAGCGGGTGCGGGTCTCGATTTTCGCAGGCGTAATCTTAACCCGTTGTTCGCTTACGGTTGGCAGCGGATAACGGATCGTTCTCAGCGCGATCTGCTTCACCCGTCAGGTGTGCGGCGCAGCACCGCGAGTGCACGGTGGGGATCGGATCTGTCCGCGGCCAGTGCGGACCGCGACGCGCGCGCCATCCCCGGCTGGCCCCGGACATGGCAGGATCCGAAGCCGCGCTCCGTGGCCGGGATTCGGGACGCTTACCCGCGCGAAAATTCCCGCTATAGTTACCGGAGTGTCCCGCGGGATTCGGCTAACTGAAACAGGAGAGGCGACGATGGCAACGAACAGCACGGCAACGGTACAACCGGTCCAGGACGGCGCGGCGCGCGAACTCGGGTTTGATACGGCGCGCCTCGCGCGGGTACGCGAAAGCATACTGGCCGATATCGATGCGGGCCGCTGTCACGGCGTGTCGATGGTGGTGGCGCGCCACGGCCGCGTGGTGCTCGACGTGTGTGAAGGCTACGCCGACAAGGCCGCCGGTCGGGCGCTCGACCGCGATGCCGTGTTCGCGACGATGTCGGTCGCGAAACAGTTTACGAACGTGCTCGCGCTGTCGCTCGTCGAGCGCGGGCTATTGAATCTGCATACTCCGGTGGCCGATCTGATCCCGGAATTCGCCGGGCTCGGCAAGGAGAAGGTAAACCTGTTCCACCTGCTCACGCACACGAGCGGGGTGATGTCCTCCATCCCGCCGGTGCCACCGGAGGTGCTCGCGAATATCGAGAAACTCGTGGCCTTCGCCTGCGGTCTCCCGCTCGAGTCGCAACCGGGCGAACGGGTGAATTATTCCATCCTGCTCGGTCATTCGATCATCGCCGCGCTGTGTCTGCGCGCCGACGGTCGCGGGCGCAGTTATGCCGACATGCTGCGCGAGGATTTGTTCGAATCGCTCGGCATGCACAACACGAGCCTCGGCGGCCGTGATGATTTGCTCGCCCGCCTGTGCCCGGTGAAAGTATCCTACGAAAACATTCCCGCGCTGCTGCCGCCGGAAGCCGTGGAAGGCCTCGGAGCCGTGCTCGCGATGCCGGGCTGCGAAATTCCCGGCGGGGGTTGCATCACCACCATTGCCGACGTGCATCGTTTTGCCGAGATGCTACGCCGTGGCGGCGAACTCGATGGCGTGCGCATACTGTCGCCCGGCATGCTCGATTTCTGTACGCAGAACCACACCGGTGAACTGCGCAACGTACTGTTCGACATGTGGTGCGGTACGCGCAACTGGATCACGTACCCGGCGCATCTCGGCTGCGGTTTCTTCATGCGTGGCGAGGGTAATCTGCCCGGGCTGTTCAGCGTGATGAACTCGCCGCGCACGTTCGGCGGTTTCGGCGCGGGTTCCACCGGGTTCACGATCGATCCTGACCGCGATCTTACACTCGCATTTCTGTCCGCCGGCCTGATGGAAGACAGCTACCATTTCGAACGTGTTGCGCGGCTCGCCACGATCGTACTCGCGGCGATGGTAGATTAGTCGCGTCGCGCCCGACGCATTTTCTACGGCCATCAGATAAAGGCGGGCCGCGCGCGACGAGATCGCGGACCCGCCGCCGCCGCTTGCGAGCGACTGCCGCGCGCGGCAAGATGGCCTTCTTGCGGTTCGTGTCGCAACCGCTGATCGAACGGATTCCGGAATACGCTGTATGAAATTCAACGACTCATTGCGCCAGGTCGGCGCGCTCGCCACCACAATCACACTCGCGCTTGCAACACCCGGCGCATGGGCTGTTTCCTACAGCGATGTACTCGCCTGGGTTGATCATTACGCCGACGCGCCAAGAGACGGTCTGACGCCGGGCACCTATGGCAACGATCGCATCGATGATCTCGCGGCCTACCTCACGGTTGGCTACGTCGACGAGTTCGACTTCGACGGTCTCGCACTCGAGATCAGCCCAAGCGCAAATTACACGCCGCACCCCGTATATGTGGCCGCGAGCGAAAAGTTCGCCGGCACGGCGTCGATAGGCAGCAACGGCGCACTCGAAGGCTATACCGCGGGACGTCCGTTCTCTTCGGAGCAGATCCTTGCGGCAGCGCCGGACAAGGCGGGTTATATGGTTGCCTGGAATCATATCCATCGCTGGCAGAACGTCGGCTACCACAATGAATCCACGATCAGCTACATTCAGCCGACCGCCGACGGCACGGCCGGCGAGCTGCTCGAGGGCATGCACGGCGGCGGACATGTGGAACGCTCGCTGACGATGTTCTATCACCGCGTCTACCTGTCCGGAATCGCGTCGAAGGCGAGCGAGGATTATCGTCTCGACGTCGACGGCAGCGACAAGCTGCTGTTCAAGGAATACATCGAGATGCGGGCGCCGTTTGACATCGCGGGGCTCAAAATCGTGGTCGAACGCCCCCTGGACCAGAGTCTCGGCGACCAGGTGAATTCGTATTTACCTACCGAACGCCGGGTGCGCCGGCTTTCGTCCAAGGAACGCTCCGACAGCTGGCTCGGGACGAACTGGACCCTGGACGATTTTGAGGGCTATTCCGGTCTCGTGATGGATAACGACTGGCGGTTCATCGGGCGCAAGGTGGTATTGCATGTGGCGAGTTCGCGCAATTCGCGACCGGAATTTCACGGGCCCATGAGCACGATACCGTTCGATCGCTGGCAACTGCGACCCTGCTACGTGGTGGAGGCGGTGCCGCGCTGGGACGGTCATCCCTATGGGCGTCGATTGATTTTCATCGATCAGCAAACGCATTCCGTGGCGATGACGCTCGTCTTCGACCGCAACGATACGCTGACGAAGGTAATGACGACGATGTACGAGTACAGCGATGAACTGGAGAACCCGCCGCTCGATCAGTCGATGCCGCGATGGCGGGCGTCGATAGTGATCAACAAGATCGATAACACGGCGAACATCGGCGCGGCGGCGGGGCCGACGGAGTTCGTGGATATGAAGCCGTCGCAGGTGCGGCGGGTTTTCAGCGTGTCTAACCTGACCGGAGGGCGTTGAAGCCGCAACCGGAACTAATCGCCGGCGAACTCCGCCTGCTCCTTCCTGAGGTAAGCCGAGCGTGCGCGCTCATGATCGTCCGTCAGGGTTGCGAGCACATGTTGGTCGGCGTCCGCATGCATCGTTGCGCGATCGAGCTGGGCCCCGATCGCGCTCACGCCGCGTTTGATCATCTGCGCGGCAATCGGTGGCTTGCGGGCGTAAACACTCGCCATCTCCAGGCTTCTTGCGACGAGTGCTTCCGCCGTGGTCGTTTCTTCCAGCAGTCCCCAGCGCTCGAGCATCGGCGCCGCCACCCGTTCCCCACCGATTGCCAAACGGATCGCGCGGGCTTCGCCCACGAGACGCACGGTGCGCGGCAGGCACTGCCACATCAGATTCATGCCGAGGTCGATCTCCGGATACTCGATATAACAATCGTTCGATCCGATGCGCAGATCCGTGGCGGTCGCAAGGCACGCACCGCCCCCGATCGCGGCGCCATTCCACGCGCACAAGGTGACCTGTTCGAGCTCGAGAATCGCGCGATACATGCGTTCCCCGAAGCGCACGGCCCGTCGCCGTTCGATCATCGGTTTTTGCTGCAGGTCCATGAGATAGTCGAGATCCGCGCCGGCGCAGAAGTGTTTGCCGGCGCCGGTAAACACCACAACCCGGGTGTCGACGTCATCGCGGAAACCCAGCCCTGCCTGTTCGAGCTCCGCGAGCATGGCCCAATCAAGCGCGTTGCGGCGCTCGGGGCGGTTCAGTGTCACGAGCGCCACGTGCGCGGATTTCTCGATCTTCAGATTAGTGTAGCTTGGCATCGCTTAATGAATCCGTCGTTGTGGCTGCGCGCAGCCGGGTTTGATTAAGCGTATCCGCCTGCGGCGGTCGCCGCTTGACTCACAGCGCAACGGGATTTGTCCCAGCGTGAAATACCTTGGCCGGACTGTTCACCCTGAACCGTTTTTGAGTGCGCTCAAGGGCAAGAACCCGACCTGGGGCAAACTTATACTCATCCCTCTTCCCTAGCCTGAACGGGATTTCCGAGGAGTAAGAGCACATGAACGTCGCGACCGATCCGTACAGCGTTCCGCTGGATTCCATCGACATGAGCAATCCGCATATCTATCAGCAGAATCTCATGCACAGCTATTTCGAGCGGCTACGCCACGAGAGCCCCGTGCATTATTCCGAGGGATCGTCATGCGGGCCGTTCTGGTCTGTCACGAAATATCAGGACATCATCGCGATAGACAAGAACCATCGCGATTTTTCCGCCGACGCCGCGAACGGCGGCCACGTTCTCGGCTACGAGAACTGGTTTACCACCGATCCGGATTTGCAGTGGCCGATGTTCATCGCCATGGACCCGCCCAAGCACGATGTGCAGCGCAAAGCCGTAAGCCCGGGTGTCTCGGCGGAGAATCTCAAGCGCATGGAAGCGACGATCCGCGATAACGCGGTCGAGATCTTCGATTCCTTGCCGGACAACGAAACGTTCAACTGGGTGGAACACGTTTCCGTCGAGCTGACGACGACAACCTTGCTCACCTTGTTCGATTTCCCGCTTGCGGAAAAGCGGAATCTGACGCGCTGGTCGGACTATGCGTTCTCGCTACCGGGCGACGGCCTGATCGAAACCTGGGACGAACGCAAGGTCGTGATGCTGGAAATGAAGGCGCGCTTCGAACAGTTGCGCAAGGAACGACAGGAAAATCCCGGCGGCTTCGACCTGATCACACGCATTGCGAATCCAATTGACGGCAAACCGCTCAGCGCCGAAGAGTACATGGGCAATGTGATCCTGCTGCTCGTGGGTGGCAACGACACGACACGCAATTCGCTCACCGCGAGCGCGCTAACCCTGAACCTGTTTCCAGAGCAGGAACAATTGCTGCGCGCGAATCCGGATTTGCTGCCGGGCTTCTGCTCCGAAGTGATTCGCTGGCAGACCCCGCTCCCGCACATGAAGCGGACCGCGCTGAACGATGTGGAGATCGGCGGCAAGACCATCCGCAAAGGGGAGAAGGTTGCGATGTGGTACATCTCGGGTAATCGCGACGAGGACGTGTTCGAACGCCCTCACGAGCTTGTCATCGATCGACCTAACGTGCGCAATCATCTCTCGTTCGGTTTTGGTCTGCATCGCTGCGTGGGCAACCGGCTCGCTGAACTCCAGTTACGTATCGCCTGGGAGGAGATCCTGAAGCGCTTCAAAACGGTGGAAGTGGTTGGCGATCCGGTGCGCACCCATTCGCACGCCATCATGGGCTATTCGGATCTGCCCGTACGGGTGCAGCGGTACTGAAACAACCGGGAACATCCCGGTGACGGCGCAATTACCGCGGGGGCGAGCCGCGCATGCGGCAGCTGAACGTGAGTGCGCGGACGAACCGCACCTGCACCACGTCCGCCGCGGTCTCGTCCTCCGCGCGATCGCGCGCCTGTGACGCCGTTTCCGCTTCAAGCGTCAGCTTGCGCATGCGCCCCGCGTCGCTGACGGTCACTTCGTATTCGTTCATGCCAGCGGCTGCCCGACGGGTCTGGCTTGCCAGGACCTCAGCACTGTTGCCACGGCAGTCCGTGAAAGCGCCAGCCGCCGGTGGTGCTGCGTTGATGGTTGTCGTCGAGATTCCCTTCGAACCCTTCGAGGACGTTGTAGACCTCGGCAAAGCCGTTCTCCACGAGCAGACGACCGGCTTCGAGCGTGCGCTGACCGCTGCGACAAATCAGCAGCAGCGGCACCGCGCCGCCCGCGGACTCCATCGCGCCGCCGAGCGTCAGTTCCCGCACACGCGTGATGAAATTCGGATCCACTACCCACTCCGGCTCATCCATCCACGGAATATGCACTGCACCTTTGGGGTGCCCGACGAACAGGTGTTCCATGGTCGAGCGGATGTCGATGAGCATGGCGCGCGGGTTCTCCTGTAGCAGCTCGTGTGCTTCGGGCGGTGTGAGGTGCTTCAGTTCAGACATCGTGCTCGGGTCCTTGCCAGGGGTGCGGGCGTATTGAAGCACAGGGACGACGCGGCGGGCCAGTGCGGCCTGCTGTCCTGCGCGCGCTGACGCGCCGCAGCTGAATATCCGGTGATTCGAGAATTCGCTGGAACTCCCGACGCTCATGATTACTCTACTCACACACTGTGAATCAAGTCCGGGGCACGTCGATGCACGATAAGAGGCCATGCTTTATTCTGCAGCCTCTGTAAGCCCTGAATAATTTAACTCGAACAATCCAAGGATCCGGACCATGACACGAAAACACCTACCCGTACTTCTAGCCGGCGCACTCGCGATAAGTGGTTGTGCCTCGATATCTGAAACACAGCAAACCACCGCCACCGGCGCAGGGGTAGGGGCAGCCACCGGGGCCATCATCGGCGCAATCGCCGGCGGCGGAAAGGGGGCGGCGATCGGTGCCGCGGCCGGTACTGCCGCGGGTGCGGCCGGTGGGTATGTGTGGTCGAAGCGGATGGAAAAGCAGCGCCAGGAGATGGAAGCCGCGACCCAGGGTACCGGGGTTTCCGTGGTACAGACCGCGGATAACCGGCTCAAAATCCAGATCCCGAGCGATATTTCCTTCGACACCGGCAAGGCCGCGATCAAGCCGCAGTTACAACCTGTGCTCGATCGTTTCGCGCAAACGCTGGTCGAAAACCCGGTGACGAATGTGCATATCATCGGGCACACGGACAGCACCGGTTCCGATGCGATCAACGATCCGCTGTCCGTGCGTCGCGCTATCAGTGCACGCGACTACCTCGCGGCGCGCGGTGTCAGCCCGACGCGGGTGTCGATCGATGGGCGTGGTTCGCGTGAACCGGTCGCCGACAATACGACCGATGCGGGTCGCGCACGCAATCGCCGGATCGAGATTTTTGTCGCCGAAGCCGTGCCGGCAAACACGCCGCCACAGTACTGAACGCCGCCGCGACAAGCGCGCCGGAACGAACCGAGGTGCACACTGGCGACCCTAAACGTTGAAATTGAACGCCCGGTTGTGCATCGACGTTTCGCTCCAGTCGGAAACATACAATTTGAAGCGTCCCGCTTCGACGCAATCAAAGAAGTCATCCACGGTTGGCAGCAGCGCCGGCAGCCAGAATTCCTCACGCGGGAATTCCGCGCGGGTAAACCATGCGCCGTCGCTCGCTTCGATGCCGAGGTCCAGCGCCGCGCAGGTTTTCAGGTGGGTACGAAACGTGACATAGATTTGATTCGTGGATACCACGCTGGCCAGGAACAACGGCACAAGATCGTCCTCTTCAACCCGAATGCCGGTTTCTTCCTCGAGTTCGCGTACCGCCGCGAGGGTTACGGATTCGTCGCGTTCGACGAATCCGCCGGGTACGGCCCAAAGCGATTTGTACGGTTCGAGCGCGCGCCGGATTGAGAGCAGACGACCCTCGGCTTCAACCGCGAGGAGTACCACCACGGCCGGATTCTCGTAGCGAACGTAACCACACGCGCTGCAGTTCCAGCGCTCACGATCGTCGCCGGGTGGCACCGAGCGACGCATCATCTTGCCACATTGAAAACAGTATCCAGCCAATTCGCCGTCGCAACCCGTGGTGTTATTGATTCGGGCCGCAATCATAACGCTTTTGTTCCACCCACGCGGTGCCGGCACGCGTGCCGGACGCCGGAACTTCGGGCAAGCCCGTTCGCCTTTACTCCGCTGGACACCACTCACGTCGCGGCGTTAGGCTGCCCGGGCACGCTGACTAACGCACAGGGGAATTGCTCATGAGCGCGACCGTCCGTTATCTGCACCACCCTGCGTCGCAACCTTGCCGTGCGGTACATCAATTTCTACTCGAAATCGGTGCGCCATTTGAAGAAGAAATCGTCGACATCATGTCCGGCGTGAACGAGCAGCAGGCGTTCAAGGATCAATACAATCCGACGGGCCAGGTACCGATTCTGGTCGACGGCGATGTCATCGTGTGGGAAAGCGCCGCAATCGCGTTCTATCTCAACGAGAAATTTAAGCCGCCCGGCAACTGGTTCGGTGCTACCGCGCAACAACGCGCGTTGATCCAGCAATACCTGCACTGGCACTCAACCACGCTGCGCCGTGGCGCCGGCGCGTTTTTCTACTCGAATTTCGCCGAGTGCATCTGGGGCAAGCAGGATTACTCGAAGGAGATCGAAAAAGGTCGCCTCGTGTTGCGCGAGTCAATGACCGTACTTGAAGGCTGGCTCCGCAAGACGCCGTATGTGTGCGGCGAGGAAATCAGCTTCGCGGATCTTCAGGGCGTGCACGAGTTCGTCTCGCACAATGCCGGTGGTGTTATCGCTGACGCGCAGTGGCGGGAGTTTCCGCGGGTGCGCGCCTGGTTCGACAAGCTCACCGCACGTCCGCACGCGCAGACCGTGAGCACGACAATAAAAGAAGTGGGGCGCATTCGCCGCGCCGGCGAACTGATCCCGATGACCCGGCGCACATCGCTGGCGAAGGGCACCGAGATTGTTGGCGCCGGTACGATCGGGATCCCGTATTTCAAATCCTGAGAGTCTGAGCCGGGCAGGCAGGAACTTGCAATGCCGGCGCCGGATTGCCCGGCCCCGGCACTGCCGCGCACCTGAACAGGTGTGCGTAAACTTGAGATCCGACGACTTCGGGACCGGGATCGCACTCTACACCCCATCCCTGTCCCTTCCCCTCCCATATCTATTAACCTGGGAGGGGAACGGTACCTGGTCCATCGAGCTTGGTGTTGCATAATTTGAAGCACGTATTCAGTGCATTTCGAAGCCCGGATAACCCTGACTTGCAACCTCGATGCACTTCTGCCGGTACGCACCAACCCCGCCGATATACGACAGCAGGCGTCGCGGTTTGCCCTCGATATTCGAGCCCATGTACCACGAGTACGTTTTCGACACGAGTGTTTCGTTGGCAACTTCGTCGTGGTGGCGCACCCACGCGTCTTCCGCTTCACGTGACGCCTCAATCACGTGCACGTCGTTCTCGCGCATGTGTTTGATGCACTGCGTAATCCATTCCGTCTGTTGCTGCAGACAGGTTGTCATATTGCACAGCGCCGCCGATGGCGCGAGCGGTGCCCCGGTGGTGAACAGGTTCGGATAGCCATGGATTTGCAGGCCCATTGTGGTGGTGATTTCCTGGCCCCACTGCTCCTTCAGTGAGCGGCCGTCGCGTCCACGAATATCAATCCGGGTGAGTGCGCCCGAGCCGGCATCGAAACCTGTCGCCATGATGATGACGTCGAGCTCGTGCACGGTGCCGTCGGTGAGCTGGATCCCTTCCGGTGTGATGCGCGCGATCGGATTGTCTTTCACGCTCACGATACTCACGTGCGGCAGGTGGTAGGTTTCGAGATAACCGCTCTCCAGTGGCACGCGATGTAAGCCAAAGCCGTAATCTTTCGGGATCAGCTGCTCACACAGTTCCGGATCCTTGATTCGCTCGCGCATTTTCTCGCGCACGAACTCAGAGATTTCGTCATTCACATCCTGGTCGTAGAACAGCTCCGCGAACGACGCGAGCCACAGTTCGAGCGAACCGTTCTCCCAGCGGCGTTCGAGCTCCGCGCGGCGTTCTTCCGGCGTATTCTCGGCCCACGTGCCCTGATCGTGTTCGAACTCGAAACCGCTGAACGTATTCGGCAGCGTCTCGCGCAGGAACTCGAACTGCGAATGATATTCCTCGACTTCCTTCGGTCCGTATGTCGGGTTGTTCATCGCATTCACATATTGCGGCGAGCGGATGAACACTTTCAGTTCGCCAACATCGGGTGCGATCGTCTGGATCACCTGGATGCCGGTGGCGCCGTTGCCGATAACCCCGACCCGTTTGCCCTCGAGTTCGACATTGTCGCGCGGCCAGCGGGCAGTGTGAAAAATCCTGCCTTTGAAACTGTCCTGGCCCTCAAACAGGTTCGACATGGGCGCAGACAGCATGCCGGTGCAGCTGATAAAGAACTGCGTGTCGATGATCTGTCCGCTGTCGGTGGTCAGCGTCCACCTGCCTCGCGCCTCATCGTAATGTGCGGCAACGATCGTGGTGCTGAACTGGATGTCCCGGCGCAGGTCGAGTTTATCGGCGACATAATTCATCCAGCGTTCGATTTCCGGTTGTTCGGGGAATTTCGAACTCCAGCTCCAGCCCTTGTAGAGTTCTTCCGAAAACAGGTACTGATAGATGTAACTTGCGGAATCGAACTTGGCGCCAGGATAGCGATTCCAGTACCACGTGCCGCCAACGCCGGTCGCGGTATCGAATGCTTTCACGTTGAGGCCCTGCTCACGGAGCTGGTGCAGCTGGTAGAGCCCGGCGACGCCGACGCCGATGACAGCGGCGTCGAGCACGAGCGGCGACGACGACGTGGATCCGGTTTTCCCGGTTGATGCAACTTCGGACATACAATTTACCCCTGTCATGGCTATGTATTTTCGCCCGGCGGCGAACTAGCCATTGCGCCGGGCGTGTTTCGGCCGGAAAGATTAACCCTTCTCGGAGCCGAGGTGAACACTATGCGCGCAGGAACCGGAGAATTCGTCGTTAGCCGCCGTTGAGCGGCCATGCTCAATCCCGGGGTGGTGTCCGCGCGGGGTGCCACGGCGCGTGTCGGGTGGTACGGGGGACGGCGGGGTTGCACCGCGATTGTGCGTCCGGCCCGCCTTCCGGTTTCGCTTCAGTTCGGAGAGAATCCTACCCACGAGACCCCACCCGGGGTTGCCGCGCGAACGCGCAAAACCACGTCTCACAGGCAGTTCATTATGAAGGCTTACCAAATCGTCTCCGAGGGCGGCATCGACGCACTCGCCCTGAACGACCTCGACGTCCCGCAACCCGGGCCGGATGAGGTGCTGATCCGGATCAATGCGTCCTCCATCAACTACCGCGACCTGTCGACAGTCGAGCAGCCGGCGCCGCGCGGCATCCGCTACCCGCGGATTCCGAATTCCGATGGTGCAGGCGAAGTGGTCGAAATCGGTGAGCGGGTGACCCGCTTCAAGTCCGGGGACCGGGTATGCGGGATCTTTTTCCAGGACTGGATCGATGGCGAACTCACCGAGGCGCACACGCACAATATGCTCGGTGGCACGGCCGAAGGCATGCTCGCGGAGTACCGCGTACTGCCCGCGGCCGGTCTCGTCGCAACACCCGGATACTTGTCCGATGTCGAGGCGGCGACGTTGCCGTGTGCGGCCCTCACGGCGTGGAATTCCCTCGTCGAGTTCGGCCGCGTTACGGCCGGCGCTACCGTGCTGTTGCTTGGCACAGGCGGGGTTTCGGTGTTCGCGCAGCAACTGTGCAACATGCTCGGCGCGCGTACGATCGTCACCTCATCGAGCGATGAAAAGCTCGACCGGATCCGCGCACTCGGCGCGTGGCAGACCGTGAACTATCGCGCAAACCCGGACTGGGACGCAGCCGTGATGGAGCTCACGCAAGGGCGCGGGGTTGATCATACGGTTGAAGTGGGCGGCGCCGGAACGCTGCAACGCTCGATGAATGCCACCCGCTTCGGCGGGTCGATCGGGATCATCGGTATCCTCACGGGCGGTGAGGTAGACCCGCTGCCGATCCTGCGTCGCTCGCTAACCCTGAGCGGTATCTACGTTGGTAGCCGGCGCATGTTCGAATCGATGAATCGTGCGCTCGAGGCGCACGAGCTGCACCCGGTGATCGACCGGCTGTACGCGTTCGCGGATGCTCGGGATGCCTATCACGCGATGCGCGCTGCCGGTCATTTCGGCAAGCTCGTAATCGAGCGGTAGATCCGATCCGCATGCACGCGTTGCACAATCCCCGCCCGGCACGCGAGCCGCGGGTGACGCTGGTGCGCAACCGATAACGTAGACTTGAACCCTCAGTTGAGGACCCCTTCATGTCGCTGGCTCCACCCACGCCGATCGTTGGTACGATCTATGAACTGCTGACGAATCAGGAAGATGCGCGCGCCTGTCGCGATATTCCGGAAAGCGCCTGCCACGAGTCGCCGACGAATTTCGTGGTCCTGCTCGCAAGCTATTTTCTGAGCAAGCTCGGTGATGCAATCGCGAACCCGAAGACCGTCCTGAGCTGGGTGATGACGAGCGTGGGGGCGCCGCTGTGGATGCTCGGGTTTCTTGTGCCGATCCGGGAGTCCGGCTCGCTGATACCGCAACTCGTGATTGCAGGTTATGTACGCCGCCTGCCGCTGCGCAAGTGGATGTGGGTGGCCGGTTCCGTGCTGCAGGGTTTGTGCATGCTCGGCATCGGACTCGTCGCCACGACCTTGACCGGGGCCGTTGCGGGCACCGCGATCCTGGCGCTGCTCGTTGCATTCTCTCTCGCGCGCGGCTTGTGTTCGGTCGCCGCAAAAGATGTGCTTGGCAAAACGATTCCGAAAGGTCGTCGCGGCCAACTCACGGGTTGGTCCGCAGGTGCCGCGGGTTTCGTCACGGTGATTTTCGGCGGCGCCTTGTTGCTCGCCCCGGACAGCGCCGATGCGCCGCCGCTGCTCGGTCTCGCGCTGGTGGGCGCGGCGCTCCTGTGGGGGCTCGCGGCGTTGACTTTCAGCCTGGCGAAAGAATTCCCCGGGGCGACGGAAGGCGGCGACAACGCGCTGCGCGAGGCGTTCGACCGTCTGTTTATTCTTATCGAGGACCGGCCGTTCCGGCATTTCGTGATTACCCGCTCGCTGCTGTTGTGTTCTGCGCTGGCGGCACCCTACTTCGTCGCGCTTGGACAGACGAATCTGGGTGGCGAGACCCGGGTGCTGGGTTTGTTCGTGATCGCGAGCGGCGTGGCGAGCCTCGTCTCGGCACCCGTGTGGGGGCGCTACACCGATCGCTCGAGTCGTCGTGTAATGGCCTTTGCGGCGGCGTTGACCGCCGGCATTGGCGCGGTCGTCGCGCTCGCGAGCTGGCTCGTCCCGAGCTTCGCGCACACGTTCTGGTTTCTGCCCGGCGCTTACTTCTTCCTCGCCATCGCCCATGCCGGCGTGCGTGTCGGGCGCAAAACCTATGTTGTTGATCTGGGCGGCGGGAACCGGCGTACGGACTACGTTGCGGTGAGCAATACCGTGATCGGGGTGGTCCTGCTCGTCACCGGTGTGCTCGGCACCGCGGCGGCGGTCGTCTCATTGCCGGCCGTGATTGGGATCTTATCCCTGATGGGCGGCGTCGGCGCGGTGTTGGCGTGGCAACTGCCGGAAACCTGAGCACCAGCGGGAACACCGTGTACGTATGCAGGTCTGAGCAGGCATAGCGCAAGTTCCCGTCGTTCCTCGTAGCGCGAGGCGGATTCAACGCGCAGAACCCGTTCCCATTGTAGACAAGTGTTAACGCCTGCGCGCTGGATCACAGATCGCCCGGGCCGTGCATCAGGCGCGGCGCCCTAAGGGACTAAACTCGGTCTAACGATTAAACCATGCCCAACATAAAAATGCCCGCCACAGAATCGAAACGCTCTGCTCTGAATCCCGATGCGATCGCCGAGTCCGCCTTGCTCACCGAGCTGGCGGAGCATCTCGACGGCGCCGGTCTGATCGTCGACCCGGCGCTTAATATTTTCCATGCAAACGCGAAAGCCGCATCCCTGCTGGAGAGTCCCGTCGCCGCGCTCGTCGGCGAATCGCTGGAGCGCATGATCGCGCGCGGGTCCGTACTCGCGAACAACACGATCGCGCCACGTCTTAAGGCCGCCATCCGGCAGGGCGACACGCTCACCTTGAAAGGGGTGAACGTCACGACCGGCGAGGATGAGGCACCCCGGCGCCTGCGGATTCGAGCGATCCCGCTGCAACACGCGCGCGAATGCGCCGCGACGTTGATCAAGCTCGAACCGGATCCGGTTCGCACCGCCGGATCCGATGCCCGGCGGCGACTCGGCATCGCGCTGCGGCGAGAGGGCAGTGGGGTCTGGGAATGGGAACCGCGGAGCGGCAGATTCAGCGAGTACCGCGCGGGTCCGGACGCGAGTGTCGTGGCGCAGACTGGCACCCTGGCATTACTACTGAACCGCCTGAATCCGCTCGACCGCGAAGAAGCCGCCGCGGCATTGCACCGCTACGCCGACAGCGTCGGCCCGCATTTCTCTCTGCGTTGCCGACAGGGGGAACCCGGCACACCGGCGACCGTTATCCTGGTCGCCGGCACGCACAAGTACTTCGATCGCGAAGGGCGGGTTGATCTCGTCTGCGGTACCTACAGCGACGTCACGGAACTCGCGCAGCTGGAGACCCGCCTGGAGGAGAGGACCGCCGATCTCACCGCGGCCCTCGAAACCGCGCGACAGGGCCTGTGGGAGTGGGATGCCGTGAACAACCGGTTTCTGCCGTCTACGAGCTGGTGTGAATTGTTCGGTTATTCAATGTCGCAGGCGCGCGAGAATTTTCGCGACCTCGCGGAACTCGCCCATCCGGGCGAACTGACCGCGACGCGTGCGCATCTGGTGGCTGTGCTGAAAGGGGCATCTGACACCTACGATGCCGAGCAGAGCGTGCGCCATCAGTCCGGGCACTATCTTCATTGCCTGATCCGCGGTCGGGTCACGCAACGTGATGCCTCCGGGCGCGCGATACGGATGATCGGCACGCATACCGACATCAGCGAGTTGAAGGAGGCGCGCGACGCGCTGTCGGAGAAGAATCGCCAGCTCGAAACGGTGCTCCAGAATTCTCGCCACGGTGTATGGGAATGGGTTCCGCAAACCGATGAGTTCTCGGAGTTTGGATACTTGCGCTTCGCAAGCGGTCTCGCCAGCGACATCCCGATCACGAGTGGTCAACAGCTCGAATCCCTGACGCACCCGGACGATATTCCGAAGAACCGCGACGCGCTGATTGCCTGCATGAAGGGCGAAACGCGCGAATACTCGATTGAGTACCGGGTGCGCGGCATTGACTCGACGTATCGGACCTTTCTCGTGCGCGGCGAAATTTCTCAGCGTGATCCGAGCGGCACTGCCACCCGTGTCCGCGGCACCCTGACCGACATCAGCGATACGAAGGTCGCCCACCAAAGGCTCGAGCTCGCGCTCGAAAACGGGCGCCAGGGGATGTGGGAGTGGCGTCCGGCAACCGATACCGTCGAATTCTCCGACAGCTGGTACGCCTTGTATGGCTACGAACCGGGCGACATTAAAACCGTGCGTGGTGATGTCAGGGCACTGATTCATCCGGACGACCAGGCAAACGCGCGCAAGACGCTTGTGAGTATGCTCAAGGGCGAGCGTTACGACAGCGTGATCGAATACCGTTTCCGTTCGAAGAACGGCCAGTACATCTGGGTGATGGAGCGCAGCACCGCGATTGAACGCGATGCGAATGGTCGTGCGACGCTGGTCGTCGGTACCCATGTTGAAATCAGCACCCAGAAGATGGTCGAACAGGAACTCGCCGAATCGCAGCGTTTCCTCAAGCTCGTGATCGATACAATTCCCGATCGCGTTTACTGGAAAGATACGCGCGGACGTTACCTCGGCGTTAATCGTCGTTTCGAAATCGAGTCCGGGGTGAGTTGCAGCGAGGAAATTATCGGCAAAACGGACGCCGATCTGCCCTGGGCGAATCTCGCGCAGACGATCCGGGAAGAAGATCGCCAGGTTGTTACGAGCGGGCAGCCGCTGCTGAATCTGGAGCATAGCTTCAACGACGCCGACGGTATCCGCCACACCACGGAAACCGTGAAAGTCCCGTTGTTCCACGATTGCGGAATCACGATGGGCGTGCTCGGCATCTCGCAGGAAGTAACGCAGAAGCGCCGCCACGAAAAGCAGATGAAGAAGCTCGCCGAATGCATCACGGCGGAAAACGACGGCCGCCTGCTCGATGCTCTCGCCAAGGGCGCCGTGGAACTGTCCGGTATCTCTTCGGCGATGATCGCGAAACTGTCGCCGGACGGCAGCGTCGCAACCATCGTCTCCACGTATCCGCCGGATGAGGAAACAAACGGCTACGCCTACGACGTCGTAGACACGCCGTGTGAACGCGCCGCGAATTGTGATCTGTGCGTTTATCCGGCGAACGTGCAGGAAGAATTTCCGCTCGATAGACCATTGCATGCGCTCGGAATCGTCGGTTACGCGGGCAAACGATTGCTTGATTCCAAAGGCAAGCCGATCGGGATATTTGCGCTGCTGGACACCAAACCCATGGACGATCCGGATTATGCGATCTCCGTGCTCGATATTCTTTCCGCCACGGCCGCGGCCGAACTGGGGCGCGAACAGCGTGAAGTCGCGTTGCGTGAAAGTGAGAAGCGTTACCGCACGATTTACGACAACGTTCCCGCGATCATCTGCACGGTAGACGCAGAACATTGCATTATCGATGTGAACAACGAGTGGATTACCACCACCGGTTACAGCGTCGATGAAACCGTCGGCACGAATTTGCGCGACTATCTCACTCCGGACGCCGCGCGGCAGTATCTCTCGCTGCCGCACGCAAGCCCGAGAACGCAGCGTATCGCTGATATCAAACTTGATTTTTGCTGCAAGAGCGGCCGTACAATGACCGTGTCCTACAGTGCAACCCGCACGGTATCCTCCGACGGCCATCCCGTCACCGTAACCGTGTTCGAGGATTTGACGAACAAGATTGCGACCGAGCAGGAACTCAGGCTCGCTGCAACCGCATTCGAGACGCACGAAGCGCTCATCATCCGCGACGCCGACAGACGCATCGTGCGCGTAAACAACGCGTTCAAGAAGCTCACCGGCTATCGCGATCTCGATGTTGTCGGCAAAGCCCCGACCGATCCGTCCAATCCTTACGATGCGGTATTCGACCAGTCCGCGATCTGGCAGCGCGTGGATCTCGTCGGTATCTGGGAAGGCGAGCGATTGAATTCGCGCGTGGACGGTTCTACGTTTTCCGTCTGGCAGACAATCACCGCCGTTCGCAATACTCATGACGTCACAACGCATTACGTCGAGAATTTCACCGATATCTCGGATTTGAAACGCGCGCTCGCCGACGCCGAAAGACTCGCCCATTACGATCCGCTGACCGAGCTGCCGAACCGGCGTCACCTCGCCGAGGAGCTTGCGCAAAGCATCGAAACCTCGCGCATCAACGGCACCACCGGCGCGTTGCTGTTCGTCGATCTCGATCAGTTCAAGAACATCAACGACTCACTCGGTCATGCCGTCGGTGATGCGCTGCTCGTACAGGTTGCGGGTCGTCTGGGCGAATTAATGCGGAGCGAAGACACCATCGCGCGTCTCGGTGGCGACGAGTTTGTTATCGTGCTGTCACAACTCGGGACCGATCCCTTGATGTGCCGGGAACAGGCCGCGCAGGTTGCGGAGAAGATTCGTGCCGAGCTTGGCAAGCCCTACGAAGTGGATCATCACGAGTTCACTATCACCCCGACGATAGGCATCACGCTGTTTCCGGAGCCCGGGCAAACGGCCGATGTTATCCTGCGCGAAGCGGATTCCGCGATGTACCAGGGCAAGGCCGACGGCCGCAACGTAACGAAGTTCTACCATCCGGCGATGCAGACGGAGGCCCAGAGCCGGCTGATACTCGAGCGCGATCTGCGCACCGCGATCGAACGCGATCAACTCGAACTGTACTACCAGCCGCAGTACGATCGGCACGGCCGGATTTTCGCCGCCGAAGCACTGTTGCGCTGGAACCATCCGGATAAAGGGCTCGTTGCGCCGGACACGTTTATTCCCATCGCAGAAGAATCGGGATTGATTCTCGAGATCAGCAAATGGGTGATTGGAACCGCCCTGCAGTCGCTGCGGCGATGGATCGATGAAGACACGATGTTCATCGATCACCTCGCTCTGAACGTATCATCGCGGCAGTTTCGCTCGTCGGAATTCGTCAGCGATTTTGTCCGCGATCTCGTCACCGCCGGTGTCCCGACCGACAAGATAGTGCTCGAAGTAACGGAAGGTACCGTGATCGAGAACGTCGAGGAAACGGCGCGCAAGATGGCGGAGTTACGCGACATCGGCGTGCGCTTTTCGGTGGATGATTTTGGTATCGGCTACTCGTCGCTGTCTTATCTGTCGCGGCTGCCACTCGATCAGCTGAAGATCGATCGCTCGTTCGTCACGAATGTTCTCAGCGATATGAACGACGCCGTGATCGCCGAGACGATTATTGGCATGGGACGCAATCTCGGGCTGCAGACGATCGCCGAAGGCGTCGAGAATTCCGCCCAGCTGAACTTCCTCAAAGACAAGGGTTGCGAAGGGTTCCAGGGCTACCTGTTCTGCCGGCCGGTACCGGAGTCCGAATTTCTCGCGCTCGCTGGCATCGCCACCGACCCCGTCGACCCCGGCGTGTGAGGCCGCCGGGAATCCCGCCGATCGCCGCTACAACGACGCGGTCAGATGGGCGCTCATATCGCCGACGAGCGGGTGGCGCACTACAGTTTTGGCGAAGCGCCAGCGGCCGTCGTCCTGCACGAACTCGTCGAAGTAGTGGCCGGAGAATATTGCTTGCAGCGGCAGCGCATCGGTTTGCTGCAGCACCGTGACGTAGCGCTGGCCGCTCGCGGTGCCGGTTGCCTCGTCGATCGTCAGGCTGACGTTCGCAGTGACGTGGCGCGTCTTCGGCGTGCCGTCGGGGTAAATGATGATGTTCGAGATCACGTTGTCGAACAGTTCCTTGCGCCCGCGACTGACCGTCGAGCCCTCGACGGACCATTCCCCGTTCTCGAATAAATCGAGGAAACCGTCGAGGTCCCCGGTGTCGACACGGTACGCGTACTCATTGAGCAGTGTGTTGATTTCGGTTGCTGTATTCATCGTGTTCCTCCCGTTCAAAACGTCCCGCCGCGGCTGTGATCGCCGCGGCATTGTTCCAGGTTCGAAGATAGCCGGAATCGACGGCTCGCGCACGCGCGGGGGCGCGCCGTCGATGATGAAGGCGTTACCGAGGAGGGCGGCGAGCGATGGGGCGCGCGCAAGCTTGCGCGGCGCGGCTGCCAGCCGGGTTCAGCTGTTGTCGGCGGGCGCCGGCTTGCCGAACAGGTATCCCTGCAGCACTTTACAGCCGTGGTCACGCAGAAACGCCGCTTGATTCGCCGTTTCGACGCCCTCGGCAACAACTCCAATGCCGAGAGAGGAGGCCAGCGCGAGTATCGAGCGCACGATAACGTCGCTGTTCGGATGATCGCCTATGCCGCTGATGAACGTGCGGTCGATCTTTAACGTGTCGATGGGCAGGCGTTGCAGGTAACTCAGTGACGAATAGCCCGTGCCAAAATCATCGATCGCGATCTTTACACCGAGTTCAGCAAGACTCGCGAGCTGTTCCAGGGCAACCGCGGCATCGTCCATGACGATGGATTCCGTCAGCTCGAGTTCAATATCCGCAGGGTTTAGCCCGATTTCGTCGAGGCAACGGCGCACCACCGGCACGAGTAAGCCGGAATGCAGTTGCATCACGGAAATATTGATCGCCATGCGGCAGTCCTTCGACACGAACCCCGACTCTCGCCATGCCGCGAGTTGCGTACACGCGGTGAGAATGACGAAATTGCCAAGTCGCTCGATCAGGCCGCATTCCTCGGCAACAGGAACGAATTCAAGCGGCGACACGAGGCCGCGATTGCGATCCGGCCAGCGGATCAGCGCTTCGAAACCCACGACGGATGAATCGTTCGCGGTAACCTGCGGCTGGTAGTGAACTTCCAGCAGGTCATTCTCGAGGGCTGCCGACAAATCGTTTTCCAGCGATTTGCGCCGTGACAACTCGCCGGACATGCCTTCATTGAAATACCGGTAGCCATTACGGCCGCGGCGTTTGGCTTCGTACATGGCGGTATCGGCTTTCTTGATAATCGCCTCAGGTGACTCCTCGTCGCCCTCGTAAATGGCGATACCGATGCTCGTGAATGTGTTCACGCGTCGCCCTTCGATCATGATTGGACGCGCCAGGTCGCCCAGCAGTTTTTCTGCTATCTGGCCGGCATTCCCCGTCGCTTCGATCTCATCGATAACCACCGCGAATTCGTCGCCGCCGAGGCGGGCGACGAGATCGCTTTCGCGCACGCCCTGTTGCAGGCGTCGCGCGACTTCACGCAATAACTCGTCACCGGCGCTGTGGCCAAGTTCGTCGTTGACCGCCTTGAAGCGGTCGAGGTCGAAGAACAGCAGGCCCATGAGCCGGCCATTACGTTTTGCACGCGCCATCGATTTGCGCAGGGAATCCCGGAACAGCGTGCGATTAGCGAGTCCGGTGAGGTCGTCATAACGCGCAAGCCGGATCAGCTGTTGCTCGACGTTCTTGCGCTCCGTTATATCGTTGAAAACCAGCACGCTGCCAGCGTACTGGTGCTCGTTGTCGACGATTGCCGCGCACGAATAATCCACCGGGAAGCAACTGCCATCAAGACGGCTGAAGCGCGCGTCCTCACTTCGGTGTTCCCCTTCGGTGGCGACGAGTTGCAGGACACTCTCGAGGGCGTCGCTCGCATCACCGTCTTCGGCGAAAATCTTCGCTAGATGGAAACCGGACAGGTTGCCGTCCTGCGCGTTCAGCAGTTTCTCGGCGGACGGATTCGAAAACATGATATGCCCGCTCTTGTCGATGCCAAGAATGCCTTCGTTCGCGCAGTTCAGAATCACCTGGTGGCGGCGGCTGACCCGTTGCAGCTGTGCCATTGCCGATTCGAGACTGAAACGCTTGTGCGCAAGCTCGAGGAACACGCGGACTTTGCCCAGCAGGATCGCGGAATCGATTGGTTTGAGCAGATAATCGACCGCGCCGGCGGCATAGCCCGCCTTGATGTATCGATGGTCGGTGCTCAACGCAGTGACGAATATCACCGGGATATCGCGCGTTCTCACGTGCTCCCGCATCAGTTTGGCCGTTTCGAAACCATCCATATTCGGCATTTGCACGTCCAGCAGCACAAGCGCGTAGTTGTGCTCCAGCATCAAGCCGAGCGCTTCCTGGCCCGACATGGCGGTATGCAGTTCGCCGCCTACGGACGCCAGTATGCGCTTGAGGGTGAACAGGTTTTCCTGCTGGTCGTCAACCAGTAACAGTTTCGGCGGGGTGGCAAGGGACTGCTCGTCCTCAGCCAGCAAGCCGTCGCCATCACCGTCAACGCCTGAAGGCTGCTCCATGGGGCGCTCCTGATATCGTCCTTGAAAACGTGAACGAGTTGCTGATAAAAATTCCGGCGGTCCGGGTGATATAGCGGCAGCACGCGGCCGATGCTTGAGCACCACCCCGGGTCAATCACGCCGCCGCTACGGGCGATGCGATCAGCGTGTTGAGCAGCGCGTCGGCGCCGACGGGCTGGCCGAGCGCGCGTTTGATCCCGTCCGGGAGTTCACCGTCGGGAAGTTCGCCCGTCTGGAAAGCAACAACCCGGACGTTCGTCTCTTCGGCGAGTTGCACAAAGCGCTCTATTTCATCACAGTCCGGCTCGCAAACATCGAGCAGCGCGATATCGAAAGTTTCCCGCGCCAGCGCCGCCGTGGCTTTCACGATACGGTCGCTGATTTCGACGGTCGCGCCACGATCCGAAAGATTACGGGAGAGGGTGAAACTCTCGCGGTAGTCGCGCGTTGCGATCAGAATCCTGAAACCCGTGAGCACGTGTGCGCTTTCGTCGTCGACCGGGACATCGAGCTGCGATCCCGGTGCGAGCCACTCCGAATCAAACGATTCTTCCTCGCCGTCAACGTGGCGGCTATGAACTTTCGGAATCTGCACGGAGAACGTCGAGCCCTTGTTCGGCGCACTTTCGAGTTCGAAACGCGCTTCGAGCAGTCGGCCGAGTTCGCGGGATATCGACAGCCCGAGACCGGTGCCGCCAAAACGCCGCTGGGTCGTCCCGTCGACCTGCTGAAAAGCGCTGAAGATCTGCTCCTGCGCGTGTTCGGGGATACCAATTCCGGTATCGGAGATGCGAAACACGACTCCATCGTCCGCGCCGGAACGGGCTTCGAGCACCACGCCGCCGGCGTCGGTGAACTTGAACGCATTCGACAGCAGGTTGCGCAGGATCTGTTGCAGCCGCATCGCATCGGTAACCACGGACTCGTCCTCGTCCGGATGGCTGCACACCACCTCGAACTCGAGACCCTTGCTGCGTGCAATCGGGGTGAACTGCTCCTTAAGTGCCGAAATCACGCCGTCGATGCTCGTCGGAGCGAGATGCAACGACAGCATGCCGGCCTCGACTTTTGACAGATCGAGGATGTCATTAATCAGTGCAAGCAGGTTTTCGCTGCTGCGATTAATGACCCGCGCGCACTCGACGTCGTCGTCCGACAACGACTGCGAGGTATTCTCCGCGAGAGACTGTGACAACACGAGCATACTGTTCAGCGGCGTCCGCAACTCATGCGACATGTTCGCGAGAAATTCCGACTTGTACTGATTGGCCTGTTCAACCGCGCGCGCTTTTTGCTCAATCTCATGTTTCGCCGCCTCGAGCTCCACGTTCTTTTCTTCGAGCGCGGCACCGCGATCGACAAGATTCCGGTTTACGGTATCGAGTTCCTGGGTTCTGCGTTTCAATTCGAGTGCTTGCTCGCGACTCTCGCGCAGCAATTCCTTCAGCCGCTCACGATCGCTGGCGGAACTGAGCGCGACCGCCAGTGAATCCTCGACAAACTCGAGGAAACGGACGTGGTTCGGGTGCAGCGTGCTGATCGCACCGAGTTCGACCACAGCACCCAGGCGATCTTCACGCACGACCGGGAAAGCGCAGCAGTACCGCAACGGGATCTCGCCGAACGCCGAGTAAATCTTCATGGCGGCGTTATCGCCGGACAGTTCCAGGAACACCGGATCGCGATGTTTCGCCGCGCGTGCAGCGATGTCGGATGGCGGCAACTGTGCCACGCTGCTGTCGGCAGCACCGAAACGCGCGATGGCGACAAGCCGTGCATCGTCTCCCGGAATGTAGAGCGTGCCCATTTCCGCGCCCAGGTAGGTGCACAGGAATTCCAGCGTGAACTCGCCCACGTTTGCCACCGACGGATCGCCCTGCAGCACGCGGCTCAGCGCCGTAAGTCCGGACTGCAGCCAATCCTGCCGCTGCAGCAGTTCGTTGCCTTCGAGAATCTCCTTCTCAAACTTCTTGCGGTCGCTGATATCACGCACGAAAGAAGTGTAGGTCTGCTGACCCTCGGAGACGATCTCACGGATGGAAATTTCCATTGCGAACTCGGTGCCGTTCTTGCGCAGACCGACGAGTTCGTTGGCACCGCTGGCAGTGCCATCGGCGTGTTGAAGTTGTTCCACGTACTCGCCGGTCGAGATCCTGAATCGCAACGGGACGAGCATTCGCGCGTCGCGCCCCACCAGTTCATCGGAGGTATAGCCGAAAATTTCTTCCGTCGCCGGATTGATCGACAGGATAGTACCGTCGGCATCCAGCGAAATGATGCCGTCGATCGCATTTTCCAGCATCGCTTTCTTGTGCGCTTCCGAACGCAACAGCGCACCATGTGCCTCCACGCGATCGGTGATGTCCTCGACGAACGACAGCACCGACAACACGTTGCCGTCATCATCAAGCCGCACGGAGTTGTGCCATTCGCAGTGGATTACCGTGCCGTCACGGCGGTAGTTGCGGTTTATGCCGCGGGCACGCGAGATTTTTCCCGAAGTGAGATCCTGGTAGAGTGCGGCAACCTTCGCCTGATCTTCTTCGAAGACGAAGTTCCATTCGTCGGCGGCGTTCGCAACCGCCTCGGCGCTGCTCCAGCCAAACACGCGTTCCGCTGCGGGCGACCAGTAATCGATAGTGAAATTATCGCCCCAGATGATTACCGCCAGTGGCGAGTTTGATAACTGGAACCGGAGTTCCTCATGCGCACGGCGCAGCGCGCGTTCGGCGGCGATTCGTTCCGATACGTCGTGAACGATTGCGTGATGAATCGTGGTGTTACCGGAATCCGAGCGCCACAGCTGGGTTTCCACGGGAATCCGGCCACCGTCCGCATGGGCGACGAATATCTGCTCTTTGGCAAGCCTGGACTCGTCGAAGCCGCCGATGCGGAGCAGGCGTTGCCAGTCGATCGCGGCGCCTGTTTCGTCAACGAACAGTTCCGCGATCGGGCTCCCGATCAGTTCCGTCGCGGTTAACGTCGTCATTGCCGTGGCAGACGGATTGCAGGAGCGAATCACGCCGTTGCCGTCGAGTTCGAAGATCGCATCGCGCGCGGTTTCGATGAGGGCCTGGGCGCGCGCCTCCGAATGCTGAACCGCCGCTTCCAGTCCGACCATTTCGGTCAGGTCCTGAACTTCGCTGATATAGAACAGTGGCGTGCCGTCCGTATCGTCCTTGATCAGCGAGATGTCGACGAGCGTGTGCACGGTGCGTCCGTCTTTGGACACATAGCGCTTCGAATGGGTATAGGAGCTTGCCGCGCTGTCGAGCAGGCCGCTTGCGCGGTTGTTCGATTCTGTGCGGTCATCGGGATGGGTGACGGCCAGCCAGCCAAGTTCCAGCAGTTCTTCCTCTTCGTAGCCGAGCATGCGACACAGAGATTGATTTACCCGCAACCATTTACCGTCCGCATTGCCGATGGCTTTACCGGTGCGGGCGTTATCGAATGCGCCGCGAAAGCGATACTCGCTTTCCATGTATTGCTTCAGTGTTTCGCGCAAGCCTTGCGTGCGTTCCTTGACCTGTTGCTCCAGCGAATCCGCGAGCTCCCGGTAACGCCGCTCATCTTCCGACCGCTCGTGGACCTTCGCGGCCAGTTTTTCGTTCGCCGCGTTCAACTCGGCGAGCGTCGGCATCGACAGCAGTTTCGGCAACAACGGAACCAACATCATCGCCGTCGCCACGGACACCAGCGCGGTGGCGCCCTTGAGTAAACCCTGCAGTGCGTAATCGGGATTCCAGAACGTCCAGATCGACACGACATGCGTCAGTCCGCATAAGCCGATGAACAGGGCCGACATGATGGCGAGTTTGCCAAACTGGAATTCCGGCCGGCGACGCACGTAGTGCGCCAAGGCGATCGCGATCGAAAAATAGGCGATCGCGACCAGGGTGTCGGAGGCGACGTGCAGCGCGAGCAGATCCGAACGCCACAGCAGGCACATACCGTGCGGCATAAACTGGCTTGAGTTGAAGAAATCGAGCATTGCCTGACCCTGTAAAGCGCGGAGCTCCCTGGTCATTTATCGACCAGCCGGCGTGCGGGCTTGAGTTTCACGGCGGCGACGCGGGGCGGATTGCGCCCGTAAACCGGGCCCTGGCGGCGACCCCGGCGGTTGGCGACGTCGCCGCTGCGTCACCGCAAGTGCGCGCGCTTGAGCGCACCTGATGGGCGCGAGCGATCATTTCGACGCGGGTGGATTCGCCGGCGAAAGCGCGGCACCATTGCCGGCTTCGACTCTGGGCAGAACACGATAATGCTGATCAACGGACAATGGCGTGAACCGGCGCAAGCAGCGACGTTCGCTGTAACGAACCCGGCAAACGGCGAGACGCTCGCCAACGTGGTGGACGGCGGCCGCGACGATGCGATCGCCGCGGTTGATGCGGCGGCGGCCGCATTTCCGGCCTGGGCCGGGGAGACCGCTTTCGCGCGCGCGACGATCCTGCGCCGGGCTTACGATCTCATGGTCGAGCGCAAGGAACAGCTCGCACGCACGATGACTGTCGAACAGGGCAAGCCGTTGAAAGCCGCGATGGTCGAAGTTCAGTACGCCGCCGATTTCCTTCTCTGGTTTGCCGAGGAAGCGAAGCGTGTCTACGGCGACATTCTGCCGTCGCCGCGCGCGAATCAGCGCTTTATGGTGATGCGCCAGCCGGTTGGCGTGGTCGCGGCGATCACACCCTGGAACTATCCCGTGTCAATGCTCACGCGCAAGCTCGCGCCGGCGCTTGCCGCCGGTTGTACGATGGTGCTGAAGCCGGCCGAGGCGACCCCGCTGTGTGCCATTGAAACGTTCAGATTGTTGCAGGAGGCCGGGGTGCCGGACGGTGTGTTGAACCTCGTCACGGCCGCGAACCCGGCGCCGATTGGCGAGGTGTTCATCACCGATCCGCGCGTGCGCAAAATTACGTTCACCGGTTCCACCGCCGTCGGCAAGCGACTCGCGGCGGGTGCCGGCGAACACATGAAACGTATTTCGCTGGAGCTTGGCGGACACGCGCCGTTTATCGTCTGCCAGGATGCCGATCCGGTGCACGCCGCGAAAGGCGCGGCGGCGGTGAAGTTTCTCAATACCGGGCAGGCATGCATCAGCCCGAACCGGATGTACGTGCATCGCGACGCCGTGGCGCCGTTCACCGAGGAACTGGTGAAGCGCGTGCAGCGCCTGAAAGCCGGCAATGGCCTCGAGGACGGGGTCGGGATCGGACCGCTTGTCAACGAGCGGGCACTCGACAAGGTTGCGCGACAGGTTGCCGACGCGACAGCAAAAGGTGCGGCCCTGTTACACGGCGGGCAACGTCTGCGCGACGGAGATCTTGCCAGGGGCACGTTCTACGCCCCGACCGTGCTCGGGGATGTGAACGAGTCGATGCTGATCTATCGCGAGGAAACGTTCGGACCGGTCGCGGCGATTGTGCCGTATGACGATGATGATGATGTCATCGCGATGGCGAACGACACGAACTACGGTCTCGCCGCCTACGTCTACACGAACGAGCTTGCGCGCGCGATACGCATGTTCGAAGCACTGAACTTCGGCATCATAGGTATCAACGATATCAATCCAACGGGCGCGGCCGCGCCGTTTGGCGGGGTCAAGGAAAGCGGTCTCGGCCGCGAAGGCGGGCGCGAGGGGATCGATGAATACCTCGATGTGAAACTCGGGGGATTCGCGATTTAGTCAGCAGCAACTACAGGCCGGCGGGCTCGCCGGCCTGTAGGCCGCGCGCGTCGTCACCGCGCTGGCGGCGGGAGCAGCAAGGCGAACTTGCCCGGCGACGCTGATCTCATCGGCGTGTGTTTTTGCCGCGTCGGCGCCGACGATCATGAACCTGCGTTTGCCGATTACAGTGTTGATTTCGATCGTGTCCGCATCCACGGCACCCCAGTCGCTGTACGCCTCGCCGTTGCAGTAAACGCGGGCGGCACCCGCTTGCGGGAGTTGCGTTACGCGGAAGCTTGTTGCCTTTCCACGTTCGGCGGCGGTTGCCGCATACGTCGTGATATGCAGCGCCCCGTCTGCCGGATCGTTCGTCGCCGCCGCGATGCCGAGGCGCGGATAGTCGACGCCAACGACGGTCGGCAGGTGAAATTGCGCGTTGCGCTCACCCGTGTACACGTTCGTCCACGCGCCCGGGCCGCCGATTTCGCTCAGGATCAACAAGCCGTTCAATTGCCCGCGCGGGTGTGGCTCTTCAAGCCCGAATCGCCACGCGAAGCGGTCTTCGTCGTCGGCAAAAAAGTCCGGGCCGAATTGTGCTTCGGCAACGGCGCTGAGCCGTCGCTCCGTCGATACGTCGCCGATCTCGCGCGCGAGCAGCAAGGTCATCGTCAGCCAGCGGGGATCGTCGAACGCCTGCAGCAGCGTGCGCGAGCTGCCGTCCCAGCCGAGATCCCGGATCCCGGCTTCGTACAGTTGGGTGCCGAATTCCGGCGCCTGCGGATACAGGTAGAACAGCGGCGCGAGCATTGCGTAGCCGCTCAGGCCCGGCGGCGGGCAGTAGGCGAATTTCTCGATCGGATCGTAGTAGAACGCGAAACCCTTGATGTCGCCGCCAGCGGAACGGGTCGTGAAATGCGTCTTCGCGAACTCGATCCACTGGTCGTAGACCCAGTGCGTCTTACGCGCGAACACCTTGTCGTACAACTGCATGCTCAAACCCGCGGCGCTGAGGCAATACGGCCAGATCTTCGTGTTCTCGCAGTGCGCGCCCTGTGGTCGCTCGCGCCACTGATCTTCGAGGAATTGCGTAATGCTGTGCTGGGTCCATTCGAACAGGCGGTTCTGATAGCCCGTCATGCTGAACGGCCGTTCCCACTTGTCGTCACCCGATACATAA
Source organism: Gammaproteobacteria bacterium (assembly GCA_965216305.1). Taxonomy (GTDB): domain Bacteria; phylum Pseudomonadota; class Gammaproteobacteria; genus UBA11873. Next base: position 5,724,258 of record OZ244144.1, read on the forward strand.
GAATACGTACCGAGCAACAGGTTGAAGAAGCCGCGGAAAAACAGGTTGCCGTCCGCGCCGATGGGATCAGGCTGCAGGCCCCAGGGTTCGATCCCGTTCGCGGTCCAGCCCGGCGGATCGTAACGGCCGCGCACGTGCTCGGGCAGGTAGACCAGCCATTCCGGCGGATAATTATCCTGGTGCGGATCGTGGCCAATCATCGACAACCAGTCGACCGCCGCCCAGTACGTCGTGTAACGACCGACGAGTTCGTCGGCGATGCGCGTATACACTTCGCGCCAGGCCGGGGTCTGATCAACCAGCAGCGGCAGAATGTAGGACGTCTCCGACAGGTCGAAGCGCGGCAGCGCGCACATCGGCGGGGTGGACGTACGATCCCACCATGGCAGCGGTTCGCCGTCGCTGCTCCAGTCGTCTTCCGTGGTGGCCTTGTCCCAGATGTGACGCAGCCAGCCGCGCGCCCGGGTACCGACGCCTTCCGGCGTGTTCATGTCGAGGTCTCCGTTGGGCTGCGCGGGACGTCAACGATGTACGCAAAGCCGGGGATGCGCCCGCGCGACAAGCCACCCTTGCCCACCTGCCACATTTCCATCTTTTCGCGTTGCGTGTGCGCGGCACTCCAGGCCGGATCGAGTTCTTCGCGCGGCGGCTCGCGCGTGATGCGAGCCGCGACTTTGCTGTCCGCATCCGGCATCACGTACGCATGGGGTGCGACGTGATAGCGCTTGCGTCGCCACGGCACGTAGCCGATCACCATTTCGTAGAACCACAGCACATGCGCCGGCATACCGACGAGCGCGATGTCTCGCGAACACAGGCCACGAACGATCTGCCCGACCGCGTCTTCGGCCAGCAGGATACGGGCGCCGGCGGCAGGCGAGGCGAACGTGAGGATTATGCTGGCGTCCGCCGCGTGGCCCCGGTGCGAGGACACGCGCCGGTTGCGAAAGACGAAGCTGCGCGCGGCGCCGCCCCGTGCCGCGACGGTCAGCGTCATATCGCGGGCGATTTGCGCGCGGGTGCGGACATGTATTCGGCTCGTCACGGCCAGCAGCGCGCCGATGCTCCATAAGATCATTCGAAAGATCATCGGTGTCTGTCCTCGGCGGTGCCGATGGCGCGCCGCTGTTGTGCGCGGGCCGGGGTCAAGCCGTCAGCGCCAGTTCAGTGTCGGGATCACCGGCAATACGGCTGTGCCACATGACACGTGGCTGATCCAGCGGCCACGGGGTCGCCTGATGCATGAGACGACGATTGTCCCACACCACCGCGTCGCCGGGGCGCCAGTCGTGGTAGTAGACGCGTGGTGGCTGGCACGCGCAGTCGGCAAGCCGGTCGAGCAGTGCCTGCGACTCGTCACGTTCGAGGCCCACGATGTCGTAGGCGTGGCGGCCGATGATGAGGTTCTTCCGGCCCGTTTCGGGATGCGCCTTTACCAGCGGCCGTATCGGGACGGGCCCGTCGTGAAAACCGTAGCCGCTGTACTCGCCCTTCGCGGTAAAACCCTGCTTGCGGGGCTTGCGTACCCCGGTGTGCCCGATTTTCGCCTGGCTATGACGCAGCGAATGATGCGCGCGCAGGTTTTCGATGCGCTCGCGGGTGGCGGTATCGAGCGCATCGTATGCCGCGCGCATATCGGCAAACCCGGTAGCGCCCCCGGCAGGCGGCACCCGCTCGGCGGTGAAGACCGCGCCCTTGGCTTGCACCGGCATGTAGGTACTGTCGTGATGCCAGCCCATATTGCCCTTCAGCACCTGCATCATATCGTCGCTGTCGTCGTCGGGTCGCAGGGAGCCATCCTCGCGCACATTGCTGATGGCGGCGATGTCGAATTCGAGTGGGCCAAAGCGGCGGGCGAATCGTACCTGCTGTGGTCGGGTCATGAATTGATCGGAAAACACGAGCAGGGCGTATTCAAGCCACGCCTCGTACAATGCGGTAAACGCAGGGTCGTCGATGTTCGCGAGTTGCACGCCCGAGACCCGGGCGCCGAACGTTGCAGCGAGCGGTTTGAACCGGAGGGTGGTCGCGGACACGGGCATTCTCCTTGCGCACGGTCGAGTGTCTCACGCTAGTCGCAGTTTGGCCGGGGATCAAGTTGCGACGGCTGCGCCGGCACGCGGTCGCTGCCGCCCCGGATGGGGATGGGAAGAGCCCGGGCGCCCGGGGTTACGAGCCGCGTCCGCGCGACCGGGTTCGTACCGCGGCGGATTGCCGGCAATGGCGCCTCGCCGCGGACGCACGGAACCTGCACTTGCCAGTGCCTACAAGCAGAGAGATTGAAGTCATGACGCGCACCGCTGTTTTCAGTGCCCGGCACCCGCTGGTCCGTTTGCTCATGCTTGTCAGCGCACTCGCACCGGCGTCAGTGCTGGCCGTGAGCGACAGCGAATCCGCCGCACGCGCCGTGTTCGACACCCGCTGTGTCGCCTGCCACTCGTGCTACAACGCACCGTGTCAGCTCGATCTCGCATCGCCCGAGGGAATCCTGCGCGGCGCGACCCGCGAGCGCGTGTACGACGGTACGCGCTTGCTGCCGGCACCACCGACCCGCCTGTTCATCGATGCGCGCACGCCTGACGCCTGGCACACGGAGAAAGGGTTTTTCCCGGTCATCACGCCGCAGGGCGGCACGGACGCGGTATCCTCGATACTCGGTCGCATGGTCGCGATGAAGCGTCGCGGTCCGGATTACGCCGTGGATCCGGATGATGTGTGGCTGTGCCCGTCGAATGAATTCGAACTGGCCGCATACCGTGCCGCTGGCTGGGATGGCATGCCGTACGGATTCCCCGCGCTCAAGCCCGCGCAGACGGCGACAATCGAACGCTGGCTCGCGGCCGGTGCACCGCTAAGCCAGTCACCATCCGCGTCCGCACCGCATGTCGCCGCCCAGCTTGAGGCGTGGGAACAATGGCTCAACGAGGATGGCGCAAAAGCCCGGCTCGTTGCCCGTTATCTGTATGAGCATCTGTTCCTCGCGCATCTCGTGTTTGCGGGTGACGCGTCGCAGCATTTTTATCGGCTCGTGCGCTCGCGTACTGCGCCCGGCGATGCCGTCGACGAAATCGCCACGCTGCGACCTTACGATCCGATCGCCGATGAGCCGTACTGGTATCGATTCGCCCGCATCGAAGCGACGATTACCCATAAAACCCATCTCGTGTTTCCGTTGAGCGACGCGCGCCTGGCGCGTTACCGCAAATGGTTTCTCGAGCCGCAGTGGCGCGCCGCCGAGGTGCCATCGGCGCAGACCGCGGCCGCAACCTACAACCCGTTTACGCAATTCGCCGCGATCCCGGCCGCGGCGCGGTATCGCTTCATGCTGGATAACGCGCGCTTTTTCGTCATGAGCTTCATCCGCGGTCCCGTCTGCGAAGGACAAATGGCGGTGAATGTGATCGATGATCATTTCCAGGTGCTGTTTCTGTCGCCGGACCACGACCTGTCGATCCTGGAGCCGGATTACCTGCCCGCCGCTGCCGCCCTGCTTGCCTTGCCGTCGGCCGGCAAAAGCGACCCGTTCGAATCGTATTATGCAAAGTACAAGGCGAAGCAGCGCGACTACACCCGTTACCGCGCTGATCGATACGCAAGCCGCTACCCGTCGGGGCCTTCCGCGCAGGCTGTCTGGGATGGCGAGCGTCGCGATCCGGACGCGTGGCTTACCGTGTTCCGGCACTTCGACAATGCTTCCGTTCAGCACGGCGCGCGCGGCGGCAAGCCGAAGTCGATGTGGGTTGTCGATTATCCGATTTTCGAACGCATTTACTATCTGCTCGTCGCCGGCTTCAATGTTTACGGTAACGCGTTCCACCAGGCCTCAACGCGGCTGTATATGGACAATCTCAGGGTTGAATCGGAGGATCTGTTTCTCGATTTTCTGCCACCGGCCACGCGGCTGGGCTTACGTCAATACTGGTATCGCGGTGAAGATGCCGAGGAGAAAATGCGCCGCGAGAACCCGCTCAGGAATGCGCGCCGACCCAGCGGGATTCGTTATTCAACGGACGATCCGCCGGACGAGTGGCTACGCCTGATGGCGGATCGGATCCCGCAGTCGCGGTTGCCCGGGGTAGATTTGAATCCGGCCGTTGCGCGGGACGCGGGCAGGCGCGAAATCAGCCAGGTGCGCGGGATCGAAAGCTGGCTCGCGCGGCTGACGGTCCGACCGCACGCGTTCGTCCGCGCGCTGCCGGACGCGAGCCTGTTGCGGGTGACCCTGAACGGGCGCGATCACGTGTACAGTCTGCTGCGCACGAAAGCGCATTTGAACGTCTCGTTCATGTTTGAGGAATCCGACCGGCGCATTCCGGCGGAAGACAGCTTGAGCATTGTGCGCGGTTTTGTCGGCAGCTACCCGAACCATTTCTTCGCCATCCCGGCATCGCGTATCCCGGAATTCGTCGACGGCCTGCTGGCCTGGCAGGACACCGCCACGGAAAAAGCGTGGCTATTTCGAGAACTCGGTGCGTCGCGCTACGAAGCGGACTTCTGGGATGAGTACGATCGCTTCGAGGCGCTCATGCGCGAGCATCTGCCGGTGGAATCCGGCGTGCTCGACCTGAGCAAGTACAGTTTTCACTGAGCGTCGTTCTCGTCGCGTTCGTCGCGCAGCGCGGTGGGCCACGCCACATGCAGGTCGCGCTGCGGAAACGGAATCGTGATGCCGGCTTGCGGCAGCGCGCGCTCCACCTCCATCAGTATGTCGTTCGTTACCGGTACGCGATCGGTGAGCGCGTTGACATAAATCCACAGTTCAAAGTTGAGCGAACTATCGCCCAGCGCGCGGAAGTAGACCCGCGGCGGCGGCGTCTCCAGCACGCTCTCGTGCCGCTCGGCGATATCAAGGATGATTTCACGCGCCGCGTTGGTATCGTCCCCGTAGGAGACACCGATCGGAATCACCACGCGGGTGACGGCGTCGGACAGTGTCCAGTTAACGACACGACTCGTCAGAAACGTCTTGTTCGGGACGATCACTTCCTTGCGATCAAAATCGGTCAGTGTCGTCGCGCGGATCCGGATCCGTTCGATCGTGCCGGTGACATCATCGACACTGACGAGATCCCCGACCCGGATCGGGCGTTCGAACAGGATGATGATGCCGGAGATAAAGTTCGCGAAGATTTCCTGCAAACCGAAACCCAGTCCTACCCCGAGCGCCGCTACGAGCCATTGCACCTGCGACCACGCGAAACCGAGGCGCGAGAACACGACGGCCATGCCGATGCCGACGATCAGGTATTGCAACAGGGCACGGATCGCATAACGGCTGCCCGGATCGATCGACAGCCGCTGCAGGACCCCGATCTGCAGCACCGTCGGGATGTCGCGGGCGCCAAGCGCGAACAGCACGACGAGGCCTGACGCAACGAGCACATCCTGCAGCGATACCGCGAGCGTTTCCGCGCCGGCCCGTGTCGTCGCCGCGTAATGCCACAGTTCGACATCACCAAGCGCGTCCAGCGCCGGCAGCACATCTCGCCACAGCAGCCAGAAGCCGACGAGCGACAGCACGGCGACGAACACACGGACGAGCTGTCGCGAATTCGTGTCGACTTCCATCAGGTCGATTTCCGGCGCTGCGGTGGATTCCTTGTCGCCCTTCGCCGCCGCCCGGTGCTCGCGCGCAATCCTGAACCGCAGGCGCCGGCGTACAACCGCGATCCAGCGCACCGCAAGATCGAACAGGATGCGCGCCGCGAATGCGATCCCGAGCGAGGCGAGATAGCGCACGAACAGGATGTTCGCGGCATATTGATAGCCCGCAATCGCGGCGATGGCCAGTGCCGTCGGCAGCGCCACCAGCAGCCAGTACCAGACGTAGCGGAGGTTGTCGCCAATGCCGTCGTCGTGCGTGCTCAGGTAATTCGCCGGCACACCGTCGCGCGGATCGAATACGCGTTTCACGACCAATGCGGTGGCGAGGGTTACGACGATGAGTAACAGGCGACCGAGGCTTTCGAGATGATCGGGATCCGGTTGCTGATCGAGCACCACGTAGATGAAGTAAATTACCGGGATCGTCATCAGCGCGATCCGCAGATAGCGATGTAGCAGCGCGCGCGGGTGTTCGTGCCAGTGGAAATGCACCTTCGCGATGCCGTTCGGGCGGGTCAGTCGATACAGGAAGTCGATGATGAAAACAAACGGTGCGACCGCATTCACTGCCGCTCCCATTGCGATCACGAAATCGGAACTCGCGACGGAAACTTCCAGTCGCCAGCCGATGGCCAGCAGTACCGCCGGCACCACCGCGGCCCGCAACAAGATGATGCCAACCGCATTGATGGTGTGAGCAAAACGATCCGTGCGCGCGCGCCGCACGAGTGTTCCGAGGTCATCAGCGAGTGATTGCAGTCGCCTGCGCAGACGGAAATAAGCCGCGAGCGCGACGACAACAAGAAAGAACGCGACGCGATGCGACTGCACGTCGCTAACCAGCACATCGACGACGTCACCCCAGTTCGTCGCGGCTACGAGCCACGCGGCGGCACCCACGGCCCGCTCGGCGACGCCGGCGTCAAGGGTGCCGGCGCTCGGCAACCACAACAAGCGTTCGTCGAGAAACGCCTGGTACGATTTCAACACATCGACGATACGGCTCTGGCTGAAATCGAGCTTGCCGAGGACAGCGAGATATTCGCCGTAAGCCGCCGCGAGCTCTGTCCGCAGGGCGCGTCGGTTAGTCGCGATTTCCTGGGTCTGTCTGGCCAGCTCCGGCGTATCGTCCGCGCCGGCCGCGAGCAGATCGGTGCGTAATTGCGCCTGCGCCTCGCCGATATCGGTACGCAGCGCATCCGCGATCTCGATCTGGCGAAAACTGACCACGTTGATCTCGCCGGTGCGTGCACGCAGCCGTCGTTCCAGCGCACGGTAACTCGGCAGCCGCTGCCGTTCTTCGCGCAGCAGTAAGGCGAGCGCGGGATTCGTCCCGGCAATCTCGGTACGCTCCCGCGTCGAGGTGAACCGGTCTTCGAGTTCCGCGAGTTGTTTCTCCACCGCAACCTGGCGTTCACCGTTCGCCTGGGTCCGCTCGATCATGCGGACGAGCTCCGCCGCGAGGTCCGCGTTGGTGCGGATCTCCTGCACGTACGGCGGGTCGGCGGCAGCCATCGCAGCGCGTATTTCCGCCAGCTCCTGCCGGCTGCTCGCGGCTTGTTCGCGGCTTGATTCGTCGACGAGCGCACGCGCGATCTCGAGCGTCGTTGCCGCCATGGCCAGTGCTGCTGCGGCAAGTTCAACTTCTTTCTCGAGCACCCGGGAGCGCGGTTCCAGGGTGGAGAGTTCCGCACGCAAACTCGCCACTTGCGCGTGCGCCGCCTGCAGCTGGGCCAGCTGCTGCAGTCTTGCCGCCTCCTCGGCCGGGCTATTCGCATTGCCTGCATCGTCGTTCGCGAGCTGCAGCTCGAGTTCGCTGATTTCCCGCTCCAGCACAGCGATGTTATCCCTGATCCGTACCGGGGCGGCGCGCATCGCGAGTGTGCGTTGCTCGAGATCGGCGAGCGCCGCGCGACGGATCTCGGACTCGATCTGTGCATCGACGAGGGCCTGGGCCGGGCCATTGTCGTGGCTTTCGAGCCGGCGCCGGATCGCTGTTGCGTCGTTATCGCCGGCGAGCCGCGCGATCGCCTGCTCGAGTTCGCGAACGCGCCGCTGGGCACCATCAGCGGCGGCGGCAAACGCTGCTGCATTCGCGGTGGCCGAGTCCACACGGGCGAGGGCTTCCCGGGCGCGCAGGTAGCGCCTGCTCATGAGCTCGCGCAAGTCGTCGGGAATACCGTCGTTCAGTTCAAGCGCGGCCATGCGCTCGTCGATGAGTTCAAGCGTGATCGCGTCGGGGTCCGGCGTCTCCGCGCCGCGCGCCGTGATCACGCTACCGAGCGACAACAGCAGGTATGCAAGGCACAACAACAGTCGCTGCATGCCGGCGCAGGACAGCGTTTCGTTTGCGTGCTTTTTCATAGGAAATCCGTTATCCGCCGTTGTCAGCGGTGGCAGCAATCGCAACGCCGACGCGCGCGCCGCCGCGCCGGCGGTCACCGTGCGGCAGCTAGCGCGGCGCTGTGGTGTGGAACGCGATCAGGCCGCCGTTTGCTTGCGTGCCTGGTCCCCCGGGGCCGGTGTGCCGGCGAACTCGATCCCTGCATAGTGCTGGTCTCGCACCTCGGTGATCCGCTTCACATACTTCGGCGTCCCGCCGTTATAGACGAAGTACCGTACTTTGCCGTGCTCGTGACCAGGCACGTTCGAGTTGTAGCCCGTGAACCAGGATTTCGCTTTGCGCATCAGCATTGTCGAGTACATTTTCGTGACGTGCTCGGTCCAGCGCTGTTCCGCCTCAATGGTCGGTTCAAAACGCGTCGCGCCCGTGTTGTACACATGTTGCAGAAATTCCGTGCACCAGTTCACGCCGGTCTCGATCCCGCGCGGGTAATTCGTTGAGGCCGAACCGCTTTGCGGACCCGCCGGCATGAGCAGGTTCGGGAAGCCGTGGACAAACATGCCGAGGAATGTTGCCGGGCCGTCGCGCCACTGCTCGCGCAATGTGCGGCCTTCCGTGCCGTGAATATCAACCCGGTCGTAGGAGCCCGTGATTGCGTCGAAGCCGGTGGCGTAGATGATCACATCGAAAGCGAAATCCTTGGCCGAGGTGCTGAGACCCGTTTCCGTGATCCGCGTGATCGGTGTTTCGCTGATATCCACGAGGTGGACGTTGTCGCGGTTGTACGCTTCGTAGTAATGCGTTTCCAGCGGTACCCGCTGCACGCCGAAACCGTGATCCCGCGGGATCAGCTTCTCCGCCACTGCCGGATCCTTCACCCGCTCGCGGATCCTGCCGGCGATATACTCCGACACTTCCGCGTTCGCCGTTTCGTCCGTGAAGATCTCGGTGAAATTGCGCAACCAGATCCCGAAGCCGGGTTCGTCGTACAAGCGGTCCCACAGCGCGACGCGTTCCTCGCGTGAGACGTCATAGAAGCCACGCCGGTCGGGTTCGTGCTCAAAGCCGCCCGGGGTGCGTGCGCAAGTGGCGAATATCTCGTCGTAGCGCGCGCGGATGTCGGCCATTTCCGCCTCTGAAATGCTGGAATTATTCAACGGCGCGGCCCAGTTCGGGCGTCTTTGGAATACGGTGAGGTCGCCGACCTTGTCGGCGATTTCCGCAATGACCTGGATGGCCGTGGCGCCGGTGCCGATGATGGCGACCTTCTTCGTGGACAGATCGAGTGGCTCGTGCGGCCAGTAGTACGTGTGAAACGATTGTCCCTTGAATGAATCCATGCCGTCGAAGCGCGGCGGTGTCGGGGCAGAGAGCAGGCCGAGCGCCATGATTACGAAGCGGCAGCGCAACTCGCGACCGTCATCGACTACGAGCCGCCAGCTATGCGTGGCATCGTCGAAATGCATTGCACTCACGCGGCAGTTGAACTGCATATGGCGGCGCAGATCGAATTTGTCGGCGACGAAATTCAGATAGCGCAGGTTTTCGGGCTGACTCGAGAAGCGTTCCTTCCAGTGCCATTCCTCGAGCAACTCGCGTGAGAACGAGTATCCATAGGTGTAGCTTTCCGAATCGAATCGCGCACCGGGATAGCGGTTGTGATACCAGGTGCCGCCGAGGTCCGGCGCCGACTCGAGTACCGTTGCGTTCACGCCAAGATCGGTGAGCCGCTTGATCTGGTAGATGCCGGCGACCCCGGCGCCAATAACGATCACTTCGTAGTCGAGTTCATCACGCGTGTGCACAAAATTCTCCTGTCGCTGAGTTAGCTCGCGGATTATAGCGGGGCTCCGGACGCGCGCGGCGCAAGTCGGAACAGATAGGCTTCCGCGACGTTTTCGTTGCGCGGCCGGCGGTCGTACTTTTGCTCGTAGGCGTCGCTGAAGCGCGTGAATTCCGCCGCATCCTTAACGCGTGTGGCACGCAGCGGGAAGATCCGTCGGCCGGCCTGTATCCGCACGTTCGGATCTGCTTCGATATGCTCCACCCAGGTTGCGCGGTTTGCCCCCGCATGGACATAAACCACGGTATCCACGCGCGTAATCCAGATATTCACGGAGTACGGATCGCTCGGCCGTGTTTCTAGCTGGACCGTGTCGATTGCATCGGTAAACGCCCAGCTGTCGGGCGGCGCACTCTCGTTACCGGTGAGCGCGCCACCCGGAAACACAAGCCACGGCCCCCAAGCGCCGAGCAGCAGCGTCAACGCCACCAGCGACAAGCGCGCGATCATGGGGTGCCGGCCTGCTCGTCGAGCCAGCTGCCGAGCAGCTCATTCGTCACCGCCGGGTGTGATTCCATGAACCAGTGCGAAGCCTCCTCGAGGCAGTGTGTCCGACCGCCGCTCGCCGCAACCGTATCGAGCCAGTGCTCGGTGTGGAACATCAGCGGTTTGTTGCCACCGTAGAGAAACATCACCGGGCAGTGCGGCGTGTACTCGCCGAGCAGACGCGTGCGCGCCCACGGCAACAGCGTCGCGCGCCAGAAGTAGAAGTACGGGTAATTGCAGCGCGAGCGCAAGATCGAGGCCTGGCGCTCCGGCACATGCAGGGCGCGCGCGAAGCCGCGGGTCAAGGCGGTGCCGAGCGGCGGCACGAGTCCGCCGAGCAGCCACAAGGCAATCAGGGTCCACTGGTAGCCAACGAACATTGCGGCGGACTTCAACGAAGACGGTTCGAAGTGTCCGCCGACATCCATCGCCACCATCGAACGTACCTTATCCGGGTGACGCTGCTCGTAGAGGTAGCCGATGTAGGCGCCCCAATCGTGCGTGACGAGGATCACGGGGTCGGCACTGCAGGCAGTAATCGTCGCGTGCAGGCGGGTGACGAGGTCAGGGAAATCGACCCCGCCGGGTTCGTGCGCGGTGGTGCCAAAGTTCGGCAGGGTAGGCACCACACAGCGGTAGCGTGTGGACAAGGCGGCCACCTGGTGACGCCACATCGCCGCCTCGTCCGGCCAGCCGTGCACAAAAACGATGGTCGGCGCGTCTTCAGGGCCGGTGATTTCGGTGCTCAATTCATGCGCGGCAGTGGGGTTCATCGCGGACTCCTGTTGCAGGACACACCATGGCGGTGCGGGCAAGCTTAGCAAGATCGCACGACGCCGCGATCGATTTGCACAATAATCAACGCAGGAAACCAATCGGGAAGGAGTGCGGAACGTGGAATTCAACGATAAACGCGCGGTGATTCTCGGCGGCACCTCGGGGATCGGACTCGCGACCGCCCTCAGGCTGCAAAGCCACGGCGCGGCCGTGGTCGTCGCCGGTCGCAGCGCGGACAAACTCGCCGCCGCCCGCGACCGCGGGCTCGAGGCGCACCAGCTCGACGTCCTCGACCGCGCGGCCATGGCGACCCTGTTCGCCGAGCTTGGCAGCATCGACATGCTCGTCGCCGCGGCTACCGGCGGCGGGCGGGCGCTCGGGCCGTTCCTGTCCATGGATCTTGATGCCTATCAGGATTCGTTCAGGAAATTGTGGGGTTATACAAACGCCGTACAGATCGGTGCACCGCATGTGGCCGACGACGGCGCGATTGTGCTGATCAGCGGCGCCCCGGCGCGGCGCGCGCGACCCGGGCAGGCCGCGCTCGCGAGCGTCGGCGGCGCGGTGGAAGCGTTCGTGCGCGCGGTGGCACCGGAACTCGCGCCGAAACGGATCAACGTCGTGTCGCCCGGCGTGATCGATACCCCGCTCATTGCCGGCAGCGGCGATGAACGCCATGAGCGTCTGGTCAAGGCAACCGCGAACCATCCGATCCCGCGCGTTGGTAGTGCCGCTGAAGCGGCTGACGCGGTTGTCTTTGCGCTCGGCAACACGTTCGTCACTGGCACGACGATCGATGTCGATGGCGGATGGTTGCTGGTCTGAACGAAAAGTGAGTACTTGCTATCTTGTGTTTTCCGGCGTTTCTGGTCGCGGCGATGGCGGGTCAGCCTCGCTGCCGTGACAGGCGCACCGTAGCGGCGTACAGTGGCCTGACAAATTACGACACTGCGCTGCCGCTTTGCCAACTCGCCGCGAAACACAAGCCACCCCCGCTTCCCCCCCGGCATTCGTGTTCGGGGGCGACCTTTCAACCCCGGTGCGCCTCGCCTACGGCCTCGTTCCGCTGGTGCAATTGCTCGAAGCACGCGGGCATCCGGCCCGACCCTTGCTCGCCGAGGCGGAAATCCCGCGCTTCGCGCTCGAGGAGCCGAGTTACCGCATCTCGCTGCAACAGGAACTCACGTTCACCCGCCGCGCGCTTGCGCGCTGCGGCGGTGACGTCGCGCTCGAGGTTGGTCGCCGGTTCCATCTGTCGATGTTCGGCGTCCTCGGACTTGCCGCGAGCTGCGCCCCGACGCTGCACGAATCGTTCCGCTTGCTGCTCGCCTACCCGGCGCTCGTCTGGGGGCTGATCGAAATTACGGTCTGGCGTGACGACGCCGGCGAATATGTCGTGTTCGTCCCAGGCGACGTCGTCGGCGACCTCGGTGACTATTTCGTCGCGCGCGACATGGCCGCGCTCGTGACCCTGTTCAGCAATACGCTGGGCGAGGCAACGGTGCCGACGGCGTTACGGCTACGGCGTCCTGCACCGGCGAATGCGCGGTCGTATAACGCGTTTTTCGGCTGCGAGGTAGTGTTCGGCGCGGCCGAGAATTCCCTCTACCTGACGCACGCACTGTGGCAGCGGGTGCCGCCGCAGGCGAACGAAATGTCGCGGCGCTTTTTCGAAAACCAGTGCCGGGATCTGAGCGAACAAATGCGTACCCCGTTCCGTTTTGCCGACATCGTACGTGGCCGCTTGCGCCACGCCGTACCGATCCCGGACCTGCCCACGCTGGCCGATGATCTGCACCTGACACCGCGCACGCTGCAACGCCGTCTCGCCGCTGAAGGCGAGAATTTCGGTGCGATCCTGCGCGAGGTGCGCACCGCAAAAGCGCTGGACTTGCTCGAGCGCCCCGGCATCGCGATCGCTGACGTTTCGTTCCGCCTCGGCTTTCGCGACCCCGACGCATTCTCGCGCGCGTTCCGCTCGTGGACCGGGGTGGCGCCGACCGGGTATCGCCGCGCCCGGCGATCCTGAGCGACGCAACGTGCGTGCCGGCGCCGATTTCCCGCGCAGCTCGGGGTCCTGTCGCAAAATATCGGGTGTTTATCGTGATCTGCCGTTCTCGTTGCAGCGCGATAACGTCGATGATTGGAGGCCATTGCCGACGCTTGCCCGGCGTTCGTCGTCGGCAATTGGTCGCGCTGAAGCAGGAGTTTTGCGATGAAGTTCATGTTCTTTCTCTACCCGGCAATTCCCGTTTCCATTGCTGACCGCGAGCGGTTACGTCCGGTGGCTCGCAGCACCGAGTTGTTCCAGAAGATGCTCGATGAAGTCGTCGAGTTGTCGCAGTTCTGCGAGCAACTCGGCTTCGATGCGGTCACGTTCCCGGAACACCACCTGCATACCGAGGGCGGGGAAATGGGTTCGCTGCCGGTACTCACCCAACACGTGCTCATGCACACGAAACGGATCATGGCGGGGCCCATCGGCTATGTACTGCCGGGCTGGAATCCGTTGCGTCTCGCGCTCGAAACAGCCTGGCTCGATCAATTGACGAAAGGGCGGACATTCGCCGGTTTCGCGCGCGGCTACCAGGCGCGCTGGCTCAATTCGATGGCGCAGAAGCTTCACGTCGGCACGGTGTCGGCGGAGAAGGCCGAGCTGGATCAGCTCAATCGTGAGGCGTTCGAAGAGGTTTATCAGGTGCTGAAACTCGCCTGGGCGGACGGGCCGTTCCGTTTCAAGGGCAAGCATTACCAATACCCCACGCCGTACGAAACCGGCACCCCGTGGCCGGCCCACGAATGGACGCGCAAGTACGGCGCGCCCGGTGAGGTCGACGATGACGGCAATATCACGCACATTGAAGTGGTACCGAAGCCGTATACGAAACCGCACCCGCCACTGTTCCAGGCGTTCTCGATGAGCGAGGAAACGATCCGCTGGGCCGCGCGCGAAAGCATTATTCCGTCGCTGCTGGTCTCTGATTACGCGCAGCTGCGGCACTTCGCGGAATTGCATCTCGCCGAGGCGCAGGCCGCGGGCCGCGATATCGGTTTCGGCGAAAGCATGGGTGTGTTCCGCTCCGTCTACCTCGCCGAGAGCAAGGCACGCGCGCGGCAGATGGCGACGGACGGCCTTATCGGCACTGGCTGGAACGGTTGGGCGCATGACTTCGGTTTTACCGACGCATTCAGACTGCCGGAAGACGACGAAAAATACGGTCCGGGTCCGCTGCCGCGCGAAGCGTGCAATATCGAGCGACTCGAAAAGACGAACTTCGCCTTGCTCGGCACGAGCGACGACGTGCGCCGTGGCATGGACGCGATGGTCGAAGCGGGAAATCCGGAATGGTTTATCTGGCAGGGGGATCAGGGCTATATGCCAGTTGACGAGGTGAAGCGCATGCTCGAGCAGTTTGCCCGCGACATCATGCCGCACTACGCCACGGCCTCATCGACGGCGGCGAAGTCGGCCGGCTAGCCGTTGCGGGGCATGCCCTGTCCGCGTCATGCCCGGCGGTCGAAGCGTACGCTGTGTAACGGCTTCATGCGTGCTACGAAACGCGACAGCGAGCGGCCGACGATAACGCGATACAGCACACCACCGGTTTCGCTGCGGAGCCAATGGCGTCATGAAGCGGCAACGCCGCGAAACAATTCAACGCCTGTCGCGCCATAAGCGCGACGGGCACGGGCACCGGCGCGAGTCACGTTCGTGGCCGGCTTAACAGGAGTGGGCAGGAAATGGCGAACAGCGAAAGCAATGACGTAATGGCGCTTGATGCGCTGATTATAGGCGCGGGGGTCAGCGGAATTTACCAGCTGTACTGTCTGCGCAAGCTCGGCCTCGCCGCGCGTGCGTTCGAAGCCGGCGGCGGGGTGGGTGGCACCTGGTACTGGAACCGTTATCCCGGCGCGCGTTTCGACTCGGAGTCCTACAGTTACGCGTACAGCTTTTCCGACGAACTGCTGGAAGAATGGGACTGGAAAGAACATTACTCCGCGCAACCGGAAAACGAGCAGTATCTGAATTTCGTCGTCGACAAGTTCGACCTGCGCCCGCATATCGAACTGAATGCGCGGATCAAATCGGCAGTCTATGACAAGGCAACGGGCCGCTGGAACGTCGAAACGGAAAGCGGGCTCAGGGCCACAACGCAGTTCCTGATCTCCGCCGTCGGCATCCTGTCGGCAACGAACATGCCAAACATCCCCGGCATCGAGACGTTCGCGGGCGAATCGTTCCACACCTCGCGCTGGCCCCACGAGCCGGTGGACTTCAGCGGCAAGCGGGTGGGCGTGATTGGTACCGGCGCCACCGCGGTGCAATTGATCCCGAGGATAGCGCCCGAAGTCGGGCACCTCACGGTATTTCAGCGCACGCCGAACTACTGCTGCCCGCTGCGCAATTCCGAGATTGGCGATTCCGAACAGGAACAGATCAAGGCTTCATACCCGGAAATCTTCGAGCGCTGCAACAAGACGTTCGCGAGCTTCATGCAGGATTTCGATCCACGCAAAACGTTCGACGTGTCGCCCGAAGAACGCTTGAAGTTCTACGAGGAAATCTGGTCGGGACCGGGTTTCACAAAGTGGTTCGGGTGTTTTCACGACATCATGACGGACGACGCCGCGAACGAGGAATATGCGGAGTTCGTGCGCAACAAAATCCGCGAGCGGGTGAACGATCCGGTCGTGGCGGAGAAGCTCGTGCCGAAAGATCACCCGTTCGGCGCGAAACGAATTCCGCTCGAAACCGGTTACTACGAAGTTTATAACCGCGACAACGTTGAACTCGTCGATGTGAAAGCGGCGCCGATTGAAACGATCACGCCGCGCGGCGTGAAAACCGCGGATGGGGAATACGAACTCGATGTAATTATCTATGCGACGGGATTCGATGCGATAACCGGTGAACTCACCCGTATGGATCTGCGCGGCGAAGACGGGCGGACGATAAAGGAGGTGTGGGAAGATGGCCCGCGCACTTACCTGACGATGCAAACCGCTGGTTTTCCGAACCTGTTTATCGTGAACGGCGCGGTATTCTGCAATTTCACCCGCTGCGCCGAAGTGGTTGCCGAATGGGTAAGCGAGTGTATCGGCTACATGCGCGAACACGGCTACGAGCGCATCACGACTACCCCCGAAGCGGAGGAGACGTGGACCGAGCACGCGAACTCGCTGACCGAAGGTATGCTGTTCACGAAGACGAAGTCGTGGTTCATGGGGACGAATATCCCGGGCAAGAAAAAGCAGTTCCTGTTCTATGCCGCCGGGGCACCGGCGTTTCGCGAACAATGCGCAGAGGTGGCGGCGAACGGCTACAAGGGCTTCGAGTTCAGCTGAACGTACGCGCCGTAACAGCGTAAACTGATGGTTTTGCAGTGGCGGGAAATTCCATGTCAATTCTGATCGATTACCCCGAGCCGCACATCGCCGTACTGACGATCGACAACCCGGCGAAGCGCAATGCGATGAGCCGCGAAATGATGGCACAGCTCGCCGGCCATTGGGACGCGCTGGAACGCTCCGATTGTCGCGCGATCGTACTTACCGGCAGCGGCGAGAAAGCGTTCAACGCCGGCGCCGATGTCAGTGGCGATTTGAGCGCGAGCGAGGAGATGGCGCGCATGATCAACCGCGCCTTGCTGAAAACCTCGGCGTACCCGAAACCGATCATCGCCGCGGTAAACGGCGTATGCGCCGGCGGCGGGGTGGAACTGATGCTGTCGAGTGACATCCGGGTGGCGGCACCGCATGCGCGCTTCGGGCTGCCGGAAGTGAAGTGGGCGATCTACCCGTTCGGTGGCGCGACGGCGAAACTCGTGCAGCAAATCGGTTACGTGCATGCGATGAAACTGCTGCTCACCGCGGAGATGATCGAGGCGGAAGAAGCCCTGCGGATCGGCCTGATCAATGAAATCGTGCCGGCCGCGGAACTGCTCGATCGGGTATTGGCGATCGCACGCACGATTGCCGCGAACAGTCCGGTCGCGGTGCAGGCGGTGAAGCAGCATATCAGCGCGGGTGTGGCCGCCGCCGCGCTGGCGCGGGAAGCGGAAGAACAGGCACATGGCGATCGGGTGCGTGCGAGCGAGGATTTCACCGAAGGGGTTAGCGCGTTCCGCGAAAAACGGGCGCCGAAATACTAGCCGGCGACGCGCACGGTGGCTGTCGTGGCGAGCAGGGTGGAACGGCGAGAAGAATAGATCATGAGCGTGCTTCGTGTAGCGCTTTCCCCTGACGGCCAGGCGCGGGTGTCCAGGGCGCGTGTCGGAACGCGGGCCCGCGCGTTCCGTGGCGGGACAGGCGCGTGCGCCGCCGGTGCATGGGCCACCGGTGCGCTACGCGTGATTTCCGCGTTATGGCGCTTTGTGACCCGCGCTTGTAACGTGCGTTTTGCGCGGTGTATCCGCCAGCTTGTCGTGGCTGACCCAACGCGCTTGCGTGCAGTGCCCGTCAAGAGCGGGCGACGACACAGAACCTGCAGGAACGGAACATGACAAAACCAGAGTTCACCGCGGCCGATGACCATTTTCATTTCGCGTTGATGGGCGAGGACTGGTGGGCGACGGAAACCACGTGGTATTCGTTTCACGTGCCGGAGCGCCGGCTCGGCGGCTGGTTCTACTCGATGTTCCGCCCGAATATCGGCACGGTGGCGGGTGGTTGCTGGATTTGGGACGACACCGCGCACCTGCCGTGGGAAGTGCCCTACAGCGCGAACTACACCGCGCTCGAACTGCCCGCTGAGACCGACCTCGCCGATTGCACGTTGCCCAATGGCGTGTCGATGCGCGTGCTCGAACCGGGCATGCGTTACGCGCTCGGTTACGACGACGGTGAGCGGCTGCGTTGCGATCTCACGTTCGCCGGGATCATGCCGCCGGAACCGCTCACCGGGCGCGATTCGACGTTCGGCAAGGCGAGTCACTTTGACCAGCTCGGCCGGGTAAGGGGCGAGATCGTTCTGCACGGTGAGACGATTGCCGTTGACTGTATCGGCATGCGCGATCGCACCTGGGGACGTCGGCCGGAAGACCGGCCACGCCAGGCGGCTTATGTCACCGCCGCGACCGACGCGCAGAACGGTTTTCTCGCGATCACGAACGTGCGGCCCGAAGGCGACCGGGTCGCGTACGGATTTCTGCTTCGCGATGGCCGCACGGCAACGCTCGTCGATGGTGAGCGCCGGCTCGAACGCGATGCGGCAACGGGCTGGGTGACCCGGATCGAAATCACCGGGGAAGACGCCGACGGCCGCGCGCTGAACGCGAGCGGTGTTCCCGTGAGCCGCGTGATCCTGAACCGGCACACGTTCATCGATATCAATTCGCTGATCCGCTGGGATCTGAACGGCCGCGAGGCGTGGGGCGAGGACCAGGACATGTGGCCGGTGCATCGCTGGTCGCGCACCCGACGCGCGGCACGCTGATCTGCCGTGGTCGCGCTCGGTTCCGTCATATTGCCGCCCGCGAGGATCGCCGACATGGTGGCGGCGGGCTTATGGCCGAACCGGCTGCTCTGCGATTACCTCGACGACGCCTGTGCCGCCAACCCCGATGCGGTAGCCATCATCGAACATCGCGCCGCAACGGGCGACGATACCCGCGTTACGCTGCGTGAGTTGCACGCGCTGTCGGTCCGTTTCGCCTGTGGCCTCGCGCAAATGGGGGTCGCTCGCGGCGATGTCGTCGCGGTGCAGTTACCGAACTGGTGGCACTATGCCGCGCTCCACGTCGCCTGCGTGCGCATCGGCGCCATCATCAACCCCCTCATGCCGATATTTCGCGAGCGTGAACTGGAATTCATGCTGGGCTTTGCCGAGGCGCGCGTACTCGTGGTGGCGCAGGAATTCCGTGGTTTCAATTACCCGGAGATGGTGACCACGATACGGTCCGCGCTGCCGCATCTCGAGCACGTGCTCGTCGTTGGCGGCGAGGATCCGGCAACGGCGTTCGAGCAGGTTCTCGTGGAACGCGCGTGGGAAACGGAGATCGAGCCGGCAGTCCTGTTCCGCGACCGCCGTCCCGATCCGAATGACGTTACCGAGATCATGTATACGTCCGGCACGACCGGACAGCCGAAAGGCGTCATGCACACCTCGAACACGCTGTTGTGCAAGGCGCTGCTCGCGGCGGAATTGTTCACGCTCCGTCGTGACGACGCCGTGTTCATGGGTTCACCACTCGCGCATCAAACCGGTTTCATGTACGCGGTGGTATTGTCCATTTTCAATCACAGCAAGTGCGTCTTGCTCGACGTGTGGGATCCCGCCGCCGCGGCGCGTCTGATCGAACAGGAACGCTGTACGATCACACTCGGCTCTACCCCGTTCTTGAGCGACCTCGTCGAGCATCCCGCGGTGAGCGCATTCGATCTCGGCTCCTTGCGTCTGTTTCTGTGCGCAGGCGCGCCGATCCCGCGCGTGCTGGTGCAGAAATCGCACGCTCGGCATCCGCGCCTGCACGTGATGAGCGCGTGGGGCATGACGGAAATGGGTATCGCGACGGCGACGTACCCGGATGACCCGGCAGACAAGGTTATCGACACGGACGGTCGCGCACTGCCGCACCAGCAAGTGCGGGTGGTCGATGAGGCAGGCATGGTTGCGCCGGCCGGGACTGAAGGTCGGCTGCAGTCGCGGTGCGTGACAACGTTCGTCGGTTATCTGAAACGACCGCAGGACTACGGGATCGACGACGATTTCTGGCTCGAAACGGGCGACAACGCGCGCATGGACAGCGACGGTTTTATCCGCATCACCGGGCGTTCGAAGGACATCATCATTCGCGGCGGGGAGAATATTCCGGTCGTTGAGGTAGAAGAGTTGTTATATCGGCATCCGGCGATCGAGGACGCGGCCATCGTGGCCATGCCGGATGCCCGTCTCGGTGAGCGCGCCTGTGCGTTCGTGAGTTTGCGCAGCGGGGCCGAACTCACGTTCGATGCGGCGATCGACTACCTGCTGGGTTGCAAACTGTCGCGCCAGTACCTGCCGGAGCGGCTCGAAATTATCGACGCGTTTCCGCGCACGCCGAGCGGCAAGATTCAGAAATTCAAACTGCGCGAGCAAGCGCGTGGTTTATCCCCGATGCGCTGACCCTCACAGGAGCCCCGATGACCAACTCCGACATGCTCGACCGACTCGTCACGACCCTGAAACGTGACATCGCGCCGGCAATCGACGATGAATATCTGAAGACGCAGGCGTTCATGGCGTCCGTCGTCGTCGGCAAACTCACCCGCCAACTCGCGCTGGAATCCGCCCACCGGGCGGCAGCGACGGCGGACATCGACGCACTCGTCGTCGAGCTGCAGGCCGGGCTCGCAACGTATGACGAGCCGGGCTTGCGCGCGGCGTTCACGACGCTCGCCGCACAACGTGAACCCGGCGCGCTGTGCGCCGTGATCGAAGCGCTTTACGCCGCCCGCGCCGCACTCGGGGAGGCAGAATTCGAACGACTACGGCGGCGCATCCGCACATGCTTACGCGCCGATATCGACCGTCGCATGGAGTATGCGAAGTGAGCGGCGGTGTTGATGACAACCCGGCATTCCTCGACCGGGTGCGTGACTACCTCGGCATGCGTCTGCCGGACGCCCGCGAACTGTCGCTCAGGAATGTCCAGCGCATCGCGGTCGGCTGGTCGCACGAAACCTGGCTGTTCGATTTGAGTTATCGCCAGGACGGCGAGTCACACGAGCAGGGTCTGTGTCTGCGTCGCGACCCGGGTAATGCATTACTGCGGCATATGTCGGATCTCGCAGAGCAGTTCCGCGTGCTGAAATGTCTCGAAGCAACCGCGCTGCCGGCGCCGAAGGCGTTCTGGTACGAGTCCGATCCCGCGATTCTCGATGCGCCCTTCCTGGTGATGGAGAAAGTGCCGGGCGAATGCCCGAATCCGTGGGGCGGCGCGGGACGCAGGTTTTACGCCGAGGCGGCCGCGCGCGGTACCTTGCCGGCGAGTTTCACCGCGGCGCTGGCAACCCTGCACACGCTCGACTGGGAAGCCGCGGGACTCGGTTTTCTCGGTGTGCCGGAGCCCGGTGACGGTTTCGCCCGTCGCGAGATCGCGAAATGGCGCGAACTGATCGAGGCGAGCGAGCATCCGCCGGAGCCGATCCTGACTGATCTGATGTGCTGGCTGGAAAGCAACATCCCGGCACCCGCGCGCTGCACGCTCGTGCACGGCGCTTATCGCACCGGCAATCTGCTCATCCACAACGATCAGATCTCGGCCGTGCTCGACTGGGAACTGCAGGTAATCGGTGATCCGATGTACGACGTTGCCTACGTGCTCAGTGATCTGAACCGGGAAGGAACAGCGTTGTTGTCGAACCTCGTCGATCGTGACGAGTTCATCCGTAACTACGAGGCCGAGACCGGTTTCGAAATCGATGTCAGCGCCTGTCGCTACTACGACGCGCTGTATGCGATGCGTTCCGTCGCGTTCTGGATGAGCGCCTCGGGCTTGTACCGCAGCGGTCGCAGCAACGATTTGCGGCTCGCGCGCACGACGTGGTCCGTACCCGTGGTGCTGGAGCGGGCCGCGCGCGATCTCGGCTATTGAGGCAAGGCGCGCCCGATCGAAAGATCGGGCGCGGGAGACAGTGGTTCAGGCGGCGAGAGTTTTTGCCATCCCGAGGCCGCGCATTTCCGGCATGACATCCGTGCTGAATGTTTCGATCGAGCGCATCGCAGCTTCCTGTTCGATACAGCCGAAGCGAAAACAAAACAACATGTCGAAGTCGCCGACGATCGCACGTCGCGCTTCAAGCCGATCGAGAATTTGCTGAGGTGTGCCGGTGAGCTGGCTGTCGATATAGGTTTCGAGCAGCGTTTCCATCCCCGCTTCACGCATCGCGCTCGCCGCTTCGCCGTATTCCTCGTAACCCTTCGCGTTCGCGAAGTGCTCGCCAAGCATTTCATAGTGATGCACGACACTGAGAAAGTAGTCGCTGATGTATTTGCGCGAATTCGCTTCTCCACGAGCTGCATCGCGATCGCACACGGTCATGTCGATGAACGTCGGCACCGGCGGGGCGGCGTTGTGGCGGCGGCGGTACTCGGCCGCGTAGGCGTCGATTTCTTCCTTGTGCACGCTCATCGGCTTATAGCTGAACTGCATCATTTTTGCGCCATGCACGGCCGCCTCGATGACGGAATCACCCGACATCGCGACCTGGTTGACCCGGCCCTTGAACGAACGTGTTGGTGCGGGCCGGATCGGTGCTTCGGGTTGGTGATAGTACTTGCCGTCGTGGGCCGCCATCGTGCCGGTTTCCAGCGCTTCGAGTATCATCGGCGTGGCTTCGTCGAAGCGCTCGCGTGATTCGTCCATGCTGATCCCGAACCGGTCGTACTCACGCCTGGACAGGCCGCGGCCAAGGCCGAGGATCAGGCGGCCCCCGGAGAGTTCGTCGAGCAGCGCGGCTTTCTCCGCAACCCGCAGGGGATCGTTCCACGGAATGATCACGGCGCCGGTCATTAGCTTTGCGTTTTTCGTTCGTGCCGCGAGATTCGCAAGGTAGACGAAATTATCGGGGCAGAAAGAATAATCCTCGAAATGGTGCTCGACGATGCCGATCAGGTCGAAGCCGAGTTCGTCGGCGCGAGTCGCGAGTTCCATCTCTTCGCGATACACGTCGGCATCCGTAACCTCGCGTTCACCCCAGCTGCCGCTCAACAGTTGTAATCCAATTTCCATCGTCGCGTTCTCCTCAGGTTTCCCAGGCAAGGTACAGATTCTTCATCGTACGCAACTGTCCGCTTTCAAACTGCGGCTCGGTGCCTGGCTTGATGGTGTAATCCGGGATGCGTTTCAGGAATTCCTGCACCGCCACCCGGATCTCGAGGCGCGCAAGGTGTTCGCCGATGCAGCGATGCGGTCCCACCCCGAACGCCGTATGCACGACTTCTTTCCGGTGCACATCGAAGCGTTGCGGGTTTGTACAGACCTCCGGATCGCGCGATGCGGCGGCGTAATTCAAGGCAATGCGGTCACCCGCCTGCAGCGCCACCCCGGCCACTTCGACGGGTTCGCGCACGGTGCGTCCCACCGCCACCACGGGGGCATGCAGGCGCACGGTTTCCTCAACCGCCGTGCGCAGGCGCTCGCCGTCGCCGGTGACATCACGGCGCGCCTCGGGCTGGCGTGCGAACTCGTAGATTGCGCCGGACATCGCGTGTGTCGTCGTCGCGAGTCCGCCGAAGACGACATCGAGTGCGATGTGTACCTTGTCGTCCCAGGTGCACGCTATGTCCTCGCATTCAACCCCGTTCAGGATCACATCGACGAGGTCGTCGCGCGACGGCTCGTCGCGGCGCGTTTCGAGGAAGTGCTGCAGGTAGGCGTACACGCGCCCGAACGCGTCCGCGCGCACGTCCATCGGGCCGAAAGAATAAATATCGATGTCCGCGAACAACTGCGGCAGGTCTTCAACCGGCACCGGCAAAATGTGTTTGAACAGGATCAAGCCAGGCAGTTGCGCCGCGAATTCCGCGACGAACTCGCACTCGCCATTTGGCACGAAGCAGTCGATTAACTCGCCGGCATAGTCGCGAGCGTGCGCTTCGAGACGATCGACGGCCTCGGCGGTGAAAAACGGGTTCAGGGCGCGACGCCAGGCCGTGTGGTAGGGCGGATCGAGATCTTCGGGCAGGATATGAATATTCCCTTCGGGCGGGTCGAGCATCCAGCCGTCGGCGCTGCTGAACGTGCGCCAGTCCTGGGCGCAGCGACGCACGTCGCGGTAGCGGTTGAACGCATGATAGCCACCCGGGCCTTTATTGCTGTGCGCCACCGGACAGCGCGCAACGAGATGCTCGAGCGCGTCTTCGAACTGTTCGGCGAAAACCGGATCGTCGATATCGAAATCCGTGTCCATGGTCGCGAGGCGATCAATTTTCTTCATGTCTGTTCACCCATGAGGCGCGCGATCGTGCGGTGATAGTTTTGTACCGCGGGTTCGTTGCGACCGAGGATGAACTCGCTGTTCGCGCCGCAGTCCAGACCTTCCTGAATCGTCGCGCCTACCCGGTAGTCCTCGTCGCGCACGGCTTGCAGCACCATTGCGCTGAACAACTCCGAAGCAGCCCGCGCCTCATCCGTTTCCGGGATCTTCGCGCTGAGAACGGTTTGGCGCGTTATCGTTGACGTGGGATCAGGGCCGGGAAAAATCTGGCTGACGAGGCAATGGTCGCCGAGGATCCCGGATACCGAGAGGCTCGGAAAACAATTGTGTATGAGCCGGATGTGCTGGTTCACGTCCCATTGCTCAGGCGGTACGCCGACGAGTTCGGCGAGTGACTTACGGCCGAACGTGAGGCGCTGGTGCGGGCCCCAGGTATCGAGCACGAGCAAATTGCCGATCGTAAGCTTGCCCACGGTTTTGCCGTGCAGCGAATTGTGATGATAGGCCTCGAGGTAGCCGTCGAGCGCAACTTTCCAGCCGGGGCCGGGCAATTCGCGCTGTTCGAACACATGCCAGGAATCGAGCTTCAGGGTCGCGAGTTCGTCGCGGAAGTCGCCGAGCCAGTTGTCGATATCCAGGGGCTCACCCGGGGTAAGCACCACGAATACGAGTCCCGCGCGCTCGGCGCAGGCGAGTTCCGTGAGACCGAGCGTGGCGTGATCGACGTCGCCAAACGTTTCCGCGGCATAACGGCTCACGAGTTCACCGCGATCGTTGTAGGCCCATGCATGGTAGGGGCAGGTGAACACGCGCGCCGAGCCGCTGCCCGGGTCGCAGATCCGTGCCCCGCGGTGCCGACAGGCATTCAGGAACGCGCGTGCGCTACCGTCCTTGCCGCGTACGATCAGCACCGGCACGCCGACCACATGCATCGCGCGGTAATCGCCGGGCTGTGGTAATTCGATGCTCAGGGCGAGCGCGAGGGGGAGATGTTTGAAGACCCGATCGATCTCGCGCGCGTAACGTTCCCGATCGGTGTAGGCCGCGACCGGGATCGGGTACGGCGCGGGCGCCTGGTCCGTGGTGCCGTTCGTATAATGTTCGAGCGCGCGCCGGGTGAGTTCGCGCATTTCCTCGTTGCGATTCATGTCTCATTGCCCATGTAACGTTCATTGAATGCCTGCCAGGCGGGCAGACTTTCGGGATAGTCCGCCGCGAGTCGTTCGCCGCCGATCGTGACCCGTTTTTCCGCGTTCAACACTTGTGGCAGTTCCGTCATCGGTGCGTAATACAGGAAATGCAGCGCCCGGCTTGCGATTCGCCAGATCCCGTCTTCGCGGCGATAGGTGTCGTGGTAGCGCAGTGCGGCGAGGCTCGCGATTCCGTGCGGCGAGGTTTCCGCATGACACAGGGCCAGCCCGCTCGCGCGGTCCGGATCGCTGTCGTCGAACGTGATCGTCACGTCATGCGTCCAGTGAAATGCCGGGCCGCGGATCTTGAACACCTCGATGAACATCGCCTCGATCGCATCGCGGCCACGCGCCGTCATTGTGCCGTTCGGCGTATCGAGTACCCCGTCGCTGCAGAACAGGCTGCCGAGGCGCGGGATGTCGTGTTCATCGCACGCAACCGCGTAGGCTGAGATCAGCTCCGTGATCGCGGCGCGCGATTCGAGTCGATCGATGCGGGCTTTCAGGTCATCGAGTTCTGACATGGGCAACTCCGTATTGGGTTTAACGAGCGCTGGCACGCAACAGGCGCTTTGCGTTCGCGGCATAAACCCGCGCTTCGTCGCGCACGTCGCCGATCTGCTGATCCCAGCCCGCGAAATTCGTCCCGAACACGAGTCGCTCGGGGTTGACGTGTCGCTGCAGCAGTTCCAGCGAATCGTCGGCGTGTACATGAATGTCGAACCACAGCCGTTGCAGCAGCGCTTCGAACGCGCCATCCGCGCGCAGCGCCTCGCGTGCCCACGGCCGCTTCTGCGCGGCTTGCGCCATGCGCCCGAACAGGTAGCCGGTGGCGCCACCGCCGTGGCTGATGCAAATGTCGAGATCGGGATGACGTTCGAGTACGCCGCCGTAGATCAGGTTTGCCACCGCGATCGTTTCCTGCGCCGCGAACCCGACGATCAGATCAAGGTCGAAACGGCGCAGGTCCGGGTCGCCGGGAGGACCGTCGATGCCTGCCGGCGCCGGATGGATGAACAACGGCACGTTGAGCGCGACGAGGCGTTCATAGAATGGATCGAGTGCGGGGTCGTCGAGCGGTCGGCCGAAGTTCGTGCCGATATACGGGCCGACCATGTTCAGTTCCGTTACCGCGCGTTCGGTTTCGGCGATCGCGCGATCGATGTCCTGCATCGGCACGGCGGCGAATGCTGCGAGTCGGTCGGGGTAGGCGGCAATGGCAGCGACCAGTGCGTCATTGTGGATGCGGCAGAAAGACGCCGCCGTGTCCGGCTCGATGAAATGAAAATAGGTGAGCGGATTCGGCGACAACACCTGGAAGTCGATGCCAGACCTGTCCATCGCCTGCAGCCGGATGTCCGGGTCCATGAATGCACTGCCGCGGTAGCGCACTCCGTGCAGTTCGTAATTGCCGACCCGGAAGCGCGGTTCAGCTTCCGTGCCAAGTTCCGGCCCGTAATCGCCCGCCGCACCCATCGTCGCTTCAAGTACGGCATGGGCATGCACGTCGATCGACGCCGCGTTCGCGAGGCTCATCCGGCGGATTTCGCGTTCCCCGGCGCAGTCGCCGGGCGCTTCAGTTCGTCGAGCACCGCGCGCGTGAGGCGGCGCGAGCCGTAGTTCGATGCGCGCCAGCCGGGCGGATCGTGTCGTTCAGGCGCGGGGCTGAGTTTGCATTCGCGGCCGTCGAGGATCACATGCCGGATCCGCGTGCGATCGCCGAGCAAGGTCACATCACCGGCGACATCGCCGTCGACGACAATCACATCCGCGAGTCGTCCGGCTTCGATCGCACCGGTTTCACCTTCAAGGCCAAGCGCGAAAGCGTTGGCGCTCGTCGCCGCGGTAATCGCCTCGAGCGCCGTGAACCCGAGATCCCGGACGAATACTTCGAGCTCGCGGTAATGCCAGTCACCGTAGGGCGTGAGCGAGAAGCCGCTTTCCGTACCGCACAACAACGGCACCCCGGCGTCGTAGGCGCGCTTCAGCATCACCGCGCTTTCCTCGATTTCCTTCTGGAACAGCGTGCGGATCTCGTCCGAGGCGCCCACGGCGGCGCCGTAATCCGCGAGATTCGCCTGGAACGTAAACGTCGGCACGAGCGGCACGCAGTGTTCCACCACGGCTGCAAGCGCGTCTTCATCCATGTAC
The DNA here is from genome assembly GCA_965216305.1 of Gammaproteobacteria bacterium. Classification (GTDB taxonomy): domain Bacteria; phylum Pseudomonadota; class Gammaproteobacteria; genus UBA11873. Next base: position 5,751,571 of record OZ244144.1, read on the forward strand.
GTCGCGTGCAGGATCATGTCGAATCCCGCGCGCGCCGCATCGCGCGTGCTCGAAGCGCCGCGACAGTGCCCGACCACCGGCGTGCCGAGTTCGTGCGCCGTATCACACACGAGACGCAGCTCGTCGAAACTCCATACCTGCACTTCGCCGCGGATCTTTTGTCGTGGGGTAAGGCCGGTGACGTGAACCTTGATCCAGTCGACCCCGTTCTTAATCTGCCGCCGCACTTCGGCGACGATTTCGTCCGGCGTGTTCACGACTTTGCCGTAGCCGCGTCGCCCCTCGTCGGGGATCAGGCGCCCGGCCGTGCCGCCAACGGAAGTGAGCAGCGCGTTGCCGCCCGTACTCATGCGTGGTCCGGGGACGATGCCGGCTTCGATGGCATCGCGCAGGTCGACGCCGACTTCGAACAGCGAGTCGGCGTCGAGAAATCCGGTAACCCCGGCGGCGAGCAACTTCTGCACGTTCGCCGCCGCAATAATGGCGGCGAGACCTTCGCGGCGGTGGAAAAACAGTTCGTCGTTCGAGTTCGGCTCGTCAAAACTGATGTGACAATGCGCATCGATCAAACCCGGCATCACGGTCATTCCGTGCGCATCGATGCGGGTGCCGCCGTCGATGGGGGTATCCGGCGCAACGGTGATGATGCGCTGCCCGCTGATCACGACGTCGGCCTTGCGTGGCGGGTTACCGAGTCCGTCGATAACATTGCCACCGGTAATCGTCAGACTCGCGTTGGAGGTTTCCGGCATGTGTTCTGGATCCTGTTGCAGTGAAGCGACTCGAATTCGCAGGTGGCGCAGCTAAACCTTAACGGCGAGGGATTTCGCCCCGCGTACCCACAACGACGGCAGCCAGTCCGTGGTGTCATCGAGGCGCCGGATATCCGGCATCCGGTCGAGCACCGCCGTGAGCGCGATCGTGCCCATGCGTTTGCCAAGCGCCGCCCCTGGACAGTAATGCGGACCGTGGGCGAACGACAGGTGACCTTGCGGGTCACGCTCGAGGTCGAAACGATCCGGGTTGTCGAAGCGCCGCTCATCGCGGTTCGCGGAACCGATATAGGACAACACGAATGAACCGTCCGGGATTTCCACGCCACGAACTTCCAGGTCGCGCGCGGCGGTTTGAAAGACAAGGTTTACGGGCGACCAGTAACGCAAGGTCTCATCGACGAGTTTGCCGGCACGTGAGTGATCATCGAGCACGCTTGCATGGACTTCCGGATGGTCGAACATGGCGATCAGGGAGCTGCTGATCAAGTGCGACGGGGTCTCTGAACCACCGAAGTGCGTCAGGATTGCGATACTCAATACCTGGATCGCGGACAGCACGTCGCCATCTTCCTCGGCACGCACGAGCAGTGAAATAAAGTCCTCGGCCGGATTGTCACGGCGTTCGGCGATGACGGTTTCCAGATAAGCGCGCAATTCCGCGACACTCGCCTTGATCCGTGCGACATCTGCGGCCGCGAGGCTCGCGCGGTTCGCGGCGTTCAGCAGATCCGCCGTCCAAATCTTGAAATTCGCGCGTTGCGCGCGATCAACGCCCATCAGTTCCGCGGTGACGCTCACCGGTACGTAGGCGGCGAAATCGTTGACGAAATCGAACTCACGTCCGCGCGCTTCGATCTCGTCGAGTAACCCGTGCACGATCGCTTCGATTTTCGGTTCCATGCGGCGGGTAACGGAGGGCGTGAACGCTTGCCCCGCGAGTTTGCGCAATGGCGTGTGTGCCGGCGGATCCATTGCGATCAGCGAGGGTGTTTCCGGCACCGGATCGAGATCGCCGAAAGCCTGGCGGATGAAGTCCCTGGCGGAGTAATCCTCGGGGTGCAGGAACGTGTTCTTGCAATCGTCGTAGCGGAACAGCCCGAAAGCCTGCAGGCTGTCGATATACCCGACCGGTGTGTCGTCGCGCAGGCGGCGGTAGCACGGGTAGGGGTCGCGCTGCACCGCAAATTCCGTCGGGTTGAAGTCCGCCTTGATCATCGTCACGTGCCCTCAGTGTGCGCTGGAACCGGATCACCATCGTATGCGTTCCCGCTTGGCGGGTGAATCCGGAATTTGTTATTGACAAGAGTTTCAATAAGTATATTCTGCTATTGACACTTTTTTCAATAACGTGATCAACAGCGACCGGGGTGACACCGATGAGCGCAAACCAGGCCCACGCGGGCGCAGTCATGGAAGCGACCACGGGCTTCACCGATTACCACCCGATGAGTGCTGCCGTGCGGCACGATCCCTATCCCTACTATGCGCATTTGCGTGCACATGAGCCGGTGAGATACATCGAGGATCTGAATGCCTACGCGGTCGCGCGCAATGAAGACGTGCGCGCCTTGCTGTTGAATCACGAGCGATTCTCCTCCGATCCTCTGATTCAGCTGGCTTTCGGCGAAGGCAATCCCGCGCCGGATGCGCAATACATGATCGCGTGCGACCCGCCCGACCATACCCGGCTGCGGACCCTCGTGAACAAGGCGTTTTCGCGCCGCATGCTCGAGTCGCAACGGGTTGAGATTACCGCTATCGTCGATGGCCTGATCAACGACGCCGCGGAACTCGGTGAATTCGAATTCATCGAAGCGATCGCTTCGCCGCTGCCGGTGCAGATCGTGGGGCAGATCATGGGCATCGAAACCGCAATGCGCGCGACATTCAGGCGCTGGTCGAATAACACGACAGCCGGTGGCAATGGTGAGACGCTGAGCGCTGCGCAACTCGCCGCGATCAAAACTGACGCCAGTGATTTCCGTGAATACTTCGAAGCACGCATCAGCGACGCGCGTCGCAGGCCGCGCGACGATTTGATCAGCGCGCTCGTGCAGGCGGAAGCCGAAGGCGACAAGCTGTCGGTCGATGAAGTACTCGCGTTGTGCGTACTGTTGCTGATTGCCGGCAACGAAACCACGACGAGCCTGCTTGCGAACACTTTCGTGTGCCTCGCGCAGTTTCCGGACCAGGAACGGCTCGTGCGCGAGAACCGCAAGCTCGTCGCGAAACTCACGGAAGAAACGCTGCGTTACCTGTCGCCAATCCAGGTACTGTTCCGTCGCGCAACGGCGGAGTGCGAAATCGGTGGCGTGAAGATTCCGCAGAACGCGATCGTGATGCCGATCTATGGCAGCGCGAACCGTGATGAGCGGGTGTTTGCAAACGCCGATCGCTTTGATGTCGAACGCCCAGATCTGCGCCAGCACATGGCGTTCGGCTGGGGTATCCATATGTGCGTGGGCCGCGCACTTGCCCTACTCGAGGGCGAACTTGCGCTGAATCATCTGTTCGACCGCTTCCGGACGATCGAAGTCACCCAGGATCCGATTGCATGGTGTGACGCGTTCTATCTGCGTAGCCCGAAATCCCTGAATGTCCGTTGCCGCTGAGTATCCGATGAAAACGAAATCCGCAAACCTTACCGGCACAAGTCCGCGCGCGAGCCGCATGGAGCCGCAGGAACGGCGACGCCAGCTCGTTGCGGCGGCATTGCGAACTTTCGCCACGCGTGGCATCGGCGAGGCGAATCATTCCGCGATTGCGCGTGAAGCGGGTGTCGCGGTGCCCACCGCGTTTCATTATTTCGACTCGAAAGACGCGCTCGTCGAAGCTGTACTCGATGAAGTCTCGCGCTTCCTGCTGGAGGACTTGCTTGCCGGCAATGACAACCCTACCGAGAGCGCGCCGAACGTTATCGCGAACATTCATATGTCGTTTTGCGATGCAATCGAATCGCATCCCGATTACATCCGGGTGTGGCTGGAATGGAGCGTCTCGATCCGCGACGGCTTGTGGGATTCCTACCTTGATTTTTACCGTGCCGCGCTTGCCGGCACGCGTACGGTTCTAAAGCGCGGACAGCGCGAAGGCACGATCCGCGAGGACATCGATATCGACGACGCGTGCCGCGTTATCGTCGCGCTTGCGCACATGACCGTACAGATGAAATTTTCCGGCGCCACGCGCGAACAGGTCGATCACACGCTGCGTTCGCTTACGCAGGGCTATCTGCAAACCGTTTAGGAGGACTCGCGATGCACCTCGGATATCTGAATCACGTAAAGACTCCGGACCGCGCCCGCCGCGGGTTCCTGCAGACGCTCGGCACCGCCACGCTCGGGGCGGGGCTGGGCATCGCCGGCAGTTACGCCGGCGAGCCCGGGCGCGGCTTCACCGGCAGCGGTCGCATGAACATGAGCACCGGTGAAGACTGGATCGACACATTCTTCACCGGCGGCGCGGAGGCCATCGTGCATTACTACGCGGACGAATTCGTGTTCGAGGACGTCACCCTGTTTCAAACCATCGATAACAAGGAAGACCTGTACCGCGCATTTCTGCCGTTCAACAACAATGGCCCCGACTCACCGGCCGGCGTTCATCAGTTCGATGTGATTCGCTACGATGGTGGTCTCGCCGGCGACCGCAGGGGTGTGCAACGCAGCGCGCCGCCGGAGAACTACACGCGGAGCTGTGGCAACTGTGGAGCGGCGATGCGCTCGCCGGCGTCGAACTCGACTACGACGAATGGGCGGTGATGAACTGGGTGTGGAAAGCCACGCACAACGGCGAGTTCCTCGAGTTACCGGCTGCAGGCAAAACAACCCACGCGCGCGGCATCACGTTTCATCTTTATCGCGAGCGCAAGGTTGTGCGCGAGTTTACGCACTGGAATTTCCGCAGCGTTGCAATCCAGCTCGGTGCGTTCAGGCCGCAGGAAAAATTCTGGCTCGAAGGCTGGACCCCGCCAGCCCCGGCATAGACCGGTGATGGCCTGAACGGTTTGCAGCGCTCAGACACACTGCTAGGCCGCCCGATCAATGCGGTAACCGGCGCGCGGGTAATGAACCGCAATGTTGCCGAGTTCGGGATCTTCACGCATCACCGTTACATCGTTCACGCCGATATGCGTGACCCGGCCCGTCGTCGTTTCCTGGCCGTAATCGTCGGCGATTATCGTGACGTTGTCGCCGCGCGAGAAGTCGACACTCGTCCCTGCGTCGTCGACTACGTCGGCCGGCTCGGCCGCGCGCGCGATCTGCAGTGCATCAGCCGCGCTCATCGCCTGCACATCGCCGGCGCCAAAACCCGTGATCCGTTCATGCCACGCGGCCAGCGCCGGACGTAAGGACAAATCGGTAGCCAGTACCGGATTGTTCAACATGAAATTGACCGGATGAAAACACGCGGCATCGGCGAGCGTAAACGATTCACCGAGCAGGAATGTGCTGGCTCCGAGCTGTCGATCGAGCTCATCGAGCGCGTGGCGCAGCTGTTCGAGCGCGTGCGGTGCGGCGCCAACAATCGCGTCCTTGCTGAACGCCGGGGTCATCGCCTGGCGATCGTCGAGAAAACCCGGCGGTAGCGCATCCATCAGTGCGATCAGCGTTGGCGGCACGGCGAACATGAACAGTCGATGATCGGCCCAATCCTCGATCAGAGCGATGGCGCCGGCAAGCGCCGCGGGCAGGACGGCGGGTTGTGGCGCCTTCGCTTCGAGGACGCGCGCGATCAGTGCCGTGTCGCAGTAGATGTCCGCCCCGATCTGCATGACGGGAATTCTGCGATAACCACCGGTCAACGGGGTCAGTTCCGGTTTCGGCGCCATGATCGGTTGCTCCACGGCACGCCACGCGAGTTTCTTGTAGGCAAGGATGCGGCGGATCTTCTCCGAAAACGGCGACAGATCGTAGTGATGCAAAATAATGTCGGTCATCGCGGGCTCCGTTCGTCATCCGGCGCGATACGCCGGTTCATTCTGCTTGCCGGGTGTCGCTGGCTCAGGTGGCTTTCGCACTCGTAAACGTTTCGTCGATATCACTCGCGTCGTGCCGGTTCGGTACGCGTTCTTCCTCAGGCCCCCAGGTCTTGTTCACGCGGCGTCCGCGTTCAACCGCGGGGCGCGCGTAAATCTGCGTGGCCCAACGCACGACGTTCTTGTACGACGCAACATCGAGAAATTCCGCGGCTTCATAAACGTTCATGAGCACGAGCGCGCCGTACCAGGACACCACCGCGATGTCCGCGATGTTGTAGTCGTCGCCACACAGGTACTCGCGCTCCCCGAGATTGCGATCGAGGACGTCGAGCTGGCGTTTCACTTCCATCGCATAGCGGTCGATGCAGTATTCGATCTTCTCCGGCGCGTAACTGTAGAAATGACCGAAGCCGCCGCCGAGGAACGGTGCGCTGCCCATCTGCCAGAACAGCCACGACAGGCATTCCGCGCGCGCGGCGGGTTCCGTGGGCAGGAACGCGCCGAATTTTTCCGCGAGGTAGACGAGTATCGCGCCGGATTCGAAGACGCGGGTTGGCGGTGAGGTGCTGCGATCGAGCAGCGCGGGGATCTTCGAATTCGGATTGACGGCAACGAAGCCGCTGCCGAATTGCTCGCCCTCACCGATGTCGATCAGGTGCGCATCGTACTCCGCGCCGGATTCCCCTGAGGCAAGTAATTCCTCGAGCAGGATCGTGACCTTGACCCCGTTCGGGGTCGCCAGTGAATACAACTGCAAGGGGTGTTTGCCGACGGGCAGTTCCTTGTCGTGCGTTGCGCCGGCAACCGGCCGGTTGATTTTGCCCCACGTGCCGCCCACATCTTTCGGTTTCCAGACTTTCGGCGGGGTATACGATGCAGAGTCACTCATGTTTCGGGGTTTCCTCTCTATGAACGTGGTTTGGCCGCAGATCACTGTGACACCGGGTCGGGCCGCGATCCACCGCGGCGCGCCCGAGGGATTATACGGTGAGAGCCTGGCCCGTGTGCGCGGATCCGGAAACGTCATTGCCCAACCCACGGTACGCGCGCGCCGCAGCCGGGCGGCGCTAGCGACAGTCGAAATAGTCGAGTGCTACCGGCCACACGATTGGAAAATACGTCTCGATTCCCGGTACCGCGATCGCGGGCGCATTCCCGGCGGTCACGTAGCAGGAAAACCGCGGCAGATTGTCGAAATCGGACGTTACGATGCAGCTGGCGACGCTCGCGACTTCACGCTGGTCGTAGCGGAATTCGATTGCGCGCAGTGCGTCGGCGCCGCGCCGGACCTCGCGACCGAGGCCGCTCGTATGGCGACCGTCGATACAGCGGTCCATCTCGATTTGGCCGGATTCGATCGCGAGGCGCACCCAACCGCGATACAAAGCGTCGTCGTCGCCAACGCCGCGACCGATCACTTCATAAGCGCCGTAAAGGCTCTCGAGCGGAGGGCCGCCCGCAGCGTAGCCGGCGGTGGACGCCGCGAGCAGTGCGGTCAATGCAACGATTGTGGTTTTAACGCGCCGCGACATTGCCGACCCGGTATTCGAGCCCTGCACCGAACAGTTCCGCGTCCTCATCCGTGCCGCCCAACTCGTAACGCGTGTACTCGAGTCCGAGCCAGAGCTGATGGTGCAGGCGTACTTTGAGGCCGACGCCGTACGTCACGTCCACGCCCGAGTCGTCATTGCTGTCCTCGAAAATCACCCCGGACGGCGCTAGCACAACATTGGTCGCCGTGGTAAACGCGGTATCGCGCTGCATGACGGTGGTTTCCGCATCCCACACGAACGCACCGAGTGTCGCGCCGAGTTCGATTCGATCGTGCAGGGGCAGACGCAGCTTGCCGGCGAAAGAAAATCCGCTCAGATCCGCCGTGCGCAGGACCTCAGTTTGTTGCACCGTCGTGCTCGCCGGCGTTAGCACAGAATTCCCGAAGATCAACGGGTTCTGCCGTGAAACGGTGTTCGTGACAAAACGTGAAGCAGTTGAAGCGAGATCGATGTAGCCGACTTCGAAGCCGAAGTTGCGATGCACGTAGGCCCCGCCCGACACGCGCCAGGCAGCCGCATCCTCATCAACGGCGAACGAGTCCGTCAGCGTGTCAGTGCTGCCGGGGAACAGTATTCCCAGCGGTTCTTCGACGGTTACGGTTGTCGTGGTCTGTTCATCGCCGGAATCGCCGGCCGAATTGTGTTCGGCGAGCCCGCCGGCGACCGCAATGAAGTAGTTCCAGCTACGTGGCAGGAAGTCAGGGTCGCCCGGCCGTCGCCACAAGCGGGCGAGGGCCGTTGCGAGCGGCGTTGCGACTGTGTCCGGGTCGCTTTCGGATGCGTGCACTCCGCCGAAATGATAGCTCGCGGTGATCCCGGCGAAATCGACATGCTCGTCGAATTCGCCCACTTCGTAGCGCATCCATTCGACCCCGATTCCGATCGTCCTCGTGACCATGCCCTTCAGACCGACCCCGTAGGCAAGATCGACGCCGTTCGCGTCGAGCGGGGTTGCCGAGTGCGAGCGCAGGGTGCCGAACGGCCGGGCCGTCAAGGCGCTCGTTTCTGATTGGCTGCCGTCCAGGTCCCAGCGCACCGCGCCGAGGCTTACCACCAGATCGACCTGGCGAAACACCGGATACCGCGTTTTTGCCAGCAGTGACAATCCGCGAATGTCGGCCTGTGCCCGGAATGAACCATCTTCGCGTGCGCCCAACGGAAACGGGACCAGAAAAAGGTTCGGCGACGACAAGTTAAGTTGGGTCTCAAGGGTGACATTCCGCGAACCAATTCGGCTCGTCGTGCCAAGGTCGATGTACCCCAGGTCGAGGCCTAAAAAACGGTCTACCCAGACCCCACCATTGATTCGCCATGCGGCATCATCGTCATCGCTGCTGCGTTGGAGGTTTGTTGTGACGATCGCCGTGTGAGTATCCAATTCGTTTGCGAACGTGGTTTGCGAATCAGCTGACGTAAAACGCTTATGACCGGCCCATCCCGCGCCTGCTTCGAGATAGAAATCCCAATCCAAGGCACCGGCTGTGGTGCTAAGGAGGGCGAGGGCGAACGCACATGTCAGGCGGTGCGCGACCCGGTGCGAGAGTATTGTCTGCAACGTTATGGCTCCGCTTTGAACAGTTCTGCCAGCCGTCGGCGTCGGGGTTGTGCCGTCTCGATTCCCACGCGGTTGCGCGTGCAGTGAGTGAAGCGTCCGGACGTGGCATCGGCAATTCCCGCCAGGTTTCGTGGCGGCGTAACACACGATGTTAGTCACCGTCCGGAGTCGGCGCAATGAATCCATGCCCCGGCTCGTGGCCATGGCACTAGCCCGGCCGCGGGCGTCGGCCCCGGCGTCCCGAGATGCGCGGGATACGCTCGGTCTGTCCCCCGGGGATGTTTTGGGCTCTATACCAAAACCCGTTTGTGCCGCGAGCCCGAATCGCGCCAGAATGGCCGCGGTACGCGAAGACAGTCACCTGTCGGGATTTCAAGTTATTGCGCGGCAATCCTGCAATCGTCAGCGGAGAACCACCAACATGCATGAGCAATCGTTGTTCGTCGATCCACCGTTGCGTGAAACCGTGCTCGAGATTCCGCTTCGCGACGCGACGCTGAAATTTCATGCGCAGGCGTTTGGGGCTGACGAAGCGGACCATTATTTCGACCGGCTGCTGAAAACGACGCCCTGGCGTACAGACATGATCACAATCCACGGCAAATCGATTCCCCTGCCGCGCTTGCAAGCGTGGTACTGCGATCACGACTGGCCGCTGCATTATTCCGGCATGACCGTGCCGGCGCTGCCGTGGACGGAGGTGCTGCGGTCGATCAGGGCGCGGGTACACGAACTCGCCGGGCTCGATTTCAACGGCGTGCTCGTGAACTGTTACCGCGATGGCAATGACAGCGTCGGCTGGCACAGCGACGACGAGGCCGAGTGGGGCCCGAATCCCGTCATCGCTTCGGTCAGTTTCGGCGCGACCCGCGATTTCGTCCTAAAACATCGTCGCGATAAATCCGAGAAACCCGTCACTTGCCCCCTGACCCACGGCTCGCTGTTGCTCATGGGCGACACGGTGCAGAACACCTGGCAGCACCAGCTGCCGAAACGTCGGCGGGTGACGAACTCGCGGATAAACCTCACGTTTAGAAATCTGTTACCGGCATAAGCGGCTCATCCGAACGCCGGCGGGTATGACGGCCGGATTACGACGTGCCCACGCTGGCCGTCTGCGGCCGCGCTGTGTAGTGTGGGCAGTCGTCAAACCGGCGCATGGTGGAGGAGCGAAACCCTTGAGCAAGATTCACGACGATCCCCGCATCGATCCGCGGATCAAAAAAGTTCTCGGTAATATCCCGGTAATGAGTCGCGGCGACGTTGCTGATCGCGAACAGTTGCTCGCCGAGGTGAACCGCCCGGAAGCGCTTGCTGCAAGCGAAAAAATGGCGCAAATGCTCGAGGTGTTCGATAACGAGGACGTTGCGCCATCCGCGGGGCTTGTGACCCGCTCGTTCGAATTTACCTCGCAACCCGATGGCAATACGGTCAAGGTTCAGTTCATCCGCCCGGATAGCGATGCGGTACTGCCCTGCGTGTATTACATCCACGGTGGCGGTATGCAGTCGATGTCCGCGTTCTACGGGATCTATCGCGCGTGGGGCCGGATCATCGCGCAGCAGGGCGTGGCCGTGGCGATGGTCGATTTCCGCAATTGCCTGACCCCGTCCTCGGCACCGGAGGTGGCGCCGTTTCCGGCCGGGCTGAACGATTGCGTGGCCGGACTGAAATGGCTGCGCGGTGAGGCGGACGTCTTGAACATCGATCTTCAGCACATCATTGTTGCTGGCGAGAGCGGCGGCGGCAACCTGACCCTGGCGACGGGCCTGAAGCTGAAACGCGATGGCGATCTCGGCCTTATCCGCGGCCTCTACGCGTTGTGTCCGTACATCGCCGGTGCATGGCCGCAGGAGCGCTACCCGTCATCGAGCGAGAACAATGGATTGCTGATCGATGTTCACGACAACCGCGGCGCGATCGCTTACGGCATCGAGCAATTCAATGTGCAGAATCCGCTCGCCTGGCCGGCGTTTGCGACGGCAGACGACGTTAGTGGTCTCGTACCCACCGTGATCAGCGTGAACGAGTGCGATCCCTTGCGCGACGAGGGGATCGCGTTTTATCGCTTGTTGTTAAGCGGCGGTGTGCCCGCGCGTTGCCGGCAATTGATGGGGACGATCCACGCCACCGAGATCTTCGCTCTCGCCTGCCCGGATATCAGCCGCGAAACGGCCGCGAGTATCGCTGAGTTCTGTCGCGAAGCCTGAGTCGGTTTGTGGGCTATCTGCCAGGCTTAGGGGCGGATAGTTCAGCAGCGTCGCCGACGGGATCCGGCGGCGCCGAGTAGTAAGCCGGCGCTGATGAACAGGGGCAGTGCGGCAGGTACCGGCACAACGGTCCAGCCGACATCGCCGAGCGCGGCGACGTCGACGTTCGTCAGTTCGAGCCGACGCAGCGTGCCGGTGAAATCAGCGCTCGGCTCCATGAGCAGATCCTGCGGCGTGCCGAGCCCGACGGTGCCGGCGAGATTCGGATCACCGGCGGCGAAAATCAGCGAATCATAAGTGTCTTCGGCCCAGTGCGGGTTGCCGCCGCTGACTTCGTTCAGTGTAGTCAGACTCGTGCCGTTGTCCGCGTTGTAGGCGGCAACGGCATTCGCGCCCGTATACACGCCGCCGGCGTCATCCGGCCAGTCGTCCCAGCTTGTGGCGAGCCCGAGCGCGTGACCGATTTCGTGCAGCGCGATCGAATAGAAATCCGTCGTGCCGCCGGGTGCCGCGAGCGTGTGATCGAAATGCCAGTTCACATCGCCATCGTTGTCGAACGTGATGGCGCCGCCCCACACGGGTAAATCCCCGAGGCCGGCCGGTTCCGGATCGCGGAACCCGCGGTTGATCACCGAGGTGGGACTGTCGAATACGCTCGTGAAATTCAGGCCGGTGCCGGTACCGCCGACCCCGGCGGAGCTGATCGCGCGGCCGCCCGCGTACAGGATCCATTCACCCTCGCCGATCGACCATGCGCCGCGGTATTCGTCCGCGACGTCCGAACCGGCAATTGAATCGCTCGCTGCACTGGCCGCGGAGCTCACGTTCCAGCTCGCGCCGTTGCCGGGGTGGGTAAAGCCGATCCGCTGATCCAGACCGTCATCAACGAGGTCCACGGCATTCAACGAAGTCGTAATGATGCGGCTGTAGCGGTCCGCGGCGGCCTGCAGCGCATCCCGTTTCACTGCCGTATCGAAAAAATTGTTCGTGTCGTACTGGTAGTCGACCACGATCGTCAGGGCCGGGGCGGAAGCGACCCAAAATACCGACAGCGCGAGCGCGAATAGCCAGGTTCGCATCCGGGCGAACGCCAGCGGGGTGTGGTTCTCTGGGCTTGTGGGCGTGCGTGCTTGCATGTCGATCTCCGGCATTGGACTCCGGCACGGCGTGAGGCCGGCGCTAGCGATCATCCTACAAGCCGGACCACATCCGGGCAAAAGGCGGGCGGTGCGAAACGGCAAGCGGTGAGCCGAATGCGGAACAATTACCACAATTAGTGTGGGCACCCGGCGCGAATGTGATTGTGCTATGCCGCGGACACCCCGGCGATGTCCGGCCCCGACCCGGGCAGCGTGAGATCCCCGGCTGTGAATGGCGCGGGATCGTGGGTCAAGGCAACGGCGATAATGTAGGTAATGCTTGCCAGCGCGATACTCGCGGCAACGCCCCGCCCGAGACCGGTTCGCGCCCGTTTCAGCGCGAAACTTCCGGCCACGATATACACGATTAACGCGAGTACTTTCGCCGTAAGCCAGCCGTCGACGAACGGATATTGCTGGATCGAAAGCATCAGCGCTATCGCGCTCGCGAGCAACACGGAGTCGATCACATGCGGCAGGATCCGCACCCACGCCCGTTCGAGCCTGGCGGGCGCGGCACAGGCCCAGGCGAAGCGCACGCCAAACAAACCGAGCGACAGGACGACGCTCGCTACGTGCAGCGTTTTTACGATCGTGACCATGTGCGGGAGCTGGCGCGCGGTAAAAGCTGCGGCGTCGACCGGACCTTGCCGTGCGCGTTATTCGCCCGCTGCTTGCTGCTGGACATCAAAGATCGACGTGTAACCACCCGACCAGTCCGGCGCCACCGGCACGCGGCGTCCATCAATCGCCGTATACGCGGGGCGTACGCCGCGCACGACTGTATTCGCATAGGCGCCGAGTCCGTTCGTGCCGACACTTTGCAGTGGAAACGAGTCTGCCGCCGCGTAGGTTTGCAGCAACAGGGGGCGTACGCGGGAAGAATGATTCGGCGCCGAACCATGGACCGCGCAACAGTTGTGCACGGTAACGGATCCCGCCGGGCCACGCAGATAGGCAGCACGTTCCGGTTGTGCCTCCGCGAGTTCCGCGGCGCGGATGGCGCCGTTCCACGCGCCTTTCTCATCGCAAAGATCGTAAAGGCGACCCTTGTGGCTGCCGGGAACGATACCCATCGGACCCATCTCGTCGTCGACATCGGCGAGGTAGATCCCGATGGTCAACGGTGAAAAATCCGTATGCGGCCAGTACTGGATATCCTGATGCCATTTCACCGCTTCACCGCCACCACTCCATTTGAAGTTCAGCTTCGAGTGGTGGTAACACACATTCGGACCGAGCAGATCTTCGGCGACGTCCACGATCGGGCTGTCGAACGCGAGTTCGCGATACAGCGCATGGTGATCGACAGGAAACGACAGCCGCCGCAGCTTCGGCGCCGCGGCGCTGTGCAGAGCTTCGAGATCAAACTTCGCATCCGACGTGGCAACCGCGCGACTCTCTTCGACGAACGCATCCGTCACCGCGTTCAGGCGCGCGAGCCAGGCGCGATCGAGGAATGCGGGTAACAGCAGGTAACCGTCGTTGAAATAGGCTTCGCGCTGGGCCTGTGTCAGTACTTTCGCCGGTTCGGCGAGAATTTGTTCCGGGGTCATCGCGCGTCCCTCCACAGGTTCGGCGCCCGGCGCCGGCCGGGACGGCCGCCGACGATTCTAAACAACGCGCCGCAAACGGCAACTACCAGTAGCGTGGCCGCCCGGTATCGAGGTGAACGAAATTCGATTTCGGGTAATACCCCACGCCCCCGAGCCGCAAATCCGCGGCGGCCTCGCGCAACTGGCGGGTCGGCAGGTCGGCGACGCGCACGTCGATCGCCATGCCCTGCATGTGCAGGCTGCGTTTCGCAACCCCGTGACTGCGCTGGCGCAAGCTGTCGTTCGTTGTCGCTGAGCGGTAGCCGCCGATCACCTCGAACGGCGCGCCGGTGCCGAGTTCGGCTTGCAAACTCGCCAGCAGGTCGAGTAGCGCCAGCGCTATCGGATGAACCTCGCCGGTACGGAAATCGCGCAGGATGTGATTGATCGACGCGAGCGCTGCGCGATCGTAGTTGCCGTTGGCCCAGTAGGTGGCAGCAAGTCGTTCGCGGGTGTGCAAATGATGGAATTCCACAGTGCGTGCGGCGACCGGCGTGGTGTTCGCCAGTACCATCGGCGCTGCACCCGCGAGCGCGAGCGTGCCGCCGAGCGCGCCGAGAAAGCGCCGCCGGTTGTGAATCTCCGATCGGTTGTGGTCCATATTCTCACGCTACCTCTGCGTTCGCGGTGGCGGTTCGCGGCCGGCGCACTGCAGCACCCGGCTTCAGTCGCTCAACGCACCGGCACCACGTACACGGGTACTTTCGCGCGGTGCAATACACCTTCACTCGTACTGCCGATGAGCAGACGCCTGACCACGCCTTTGCCGTGCGAGCCGACGACGATGATATCCGCGGCAAGCGCGTCCGCTTCGTGCAGCAAAGTGCTCGTGGTTGCACCCTGGACGAGCAGGGCGACACAGTCCAGACCCTCGTCGCGCAGCGTCCGGGCAAGCGCCTGCAAGTCCTCGTGTTCCACGCGATAGCGCTTCGCGACAACGTCACGCATGCGGGTGGAATCGGCCTCGAAACCGACAAATTCCGGGTCTGGCTCAGCCACATGGACGAGCCAGATCTTGCCGTCGAGTCCGCGCGCGAGGCGCGCGGCGGCTTGTGCAATCTCCGCCGAGGCGGCGCCGAAATCAATCCCGACAAGAATGTTCATACGCAACTCCGTATCGAATCCCGCTCCGGCACGAACGCGAGCATCGTGTAGCGGCAATTTTGGCCGCTGGTGGCGGCACGAACCACGCGGGCGGCTCCGCGCCGGCAACAGCGCCGGGGTGGATTATTTTCGCCGGCTGCCGTTACAGGAATGGTAGCTGTTCCGACAACGCCTTGGGGCTTCCGGTTTGAATTCTGTCTCTAAAAAAGCCCGTGTGCGCGATCGAGGCGACGCTGACAGGCCAATTTCTGACGAAATCCGCTTGTATCGTGAAATTGTCGACCACGTTCCCGGCGTGGTCCTGTATTACGTGCGCCGCCCGGACGGCACGCACGAGCTTCAGTTTGCGAGCCCCGGCGCGGCGAATTTGTGGAAGATCGACCCCGATGCCGGACCTTTGGACCTCGATACCCTGTGGGAGCGGATCTTCGCTGAAGACCTGGCGGGAATGCGCGCGTCGATCGATGAGTCGGCGCGTACCCTCGAGAAATGGCACCTCGAATGGCGCATCATTTGCCACGACGGCGACGTGCGCTGGCTTGAGGGTATCGGGCAACCGGAGCTGCAGCCCGATGGCTCTACCCGTTGGGTAACATTCCTGCATGACGTCACGCGGCGGAAACTCGACGAAACACATCTCGCTATCGCCCTGCGCTCCTCGCGTCAGGGGATTGCCGAGTGGTGGACGGCGACGAACACGCTGGCGCTGTCAAAAAGCTGGGTGGAACTCACCGGTTACGACACCGACGAAATACCCACGCTCCCTGATATGTTGCGCAGCGGCTTGATTCATCCCGATGATCTCGATTGGCTGTCCGCGCAATTCGAGGACATCCGTCGCGGCATTGGCGACGAAATCGAGTTCGAATGCCGTGCGCGACCGAAGTCGGGCGGCACAATCTGGATCCTCGGCCGCGCCGCGGTGCAGGAACGCGCGCCGTCGGGCGAGCCGTTGCGGGTGATCGGAACGATCATAGACATCACGCAAATGAAACGAACCGAAGAGCAACTCAGGGTTGTACTCGGCACCACCCGCCAGGGCCTGTGGGAGTGGGAAGCGGATACCGATCGTCTGAGCCCGCTCGCGAACTGGCTCGAAATCACGGGCTACGAACCCGGTGACGTGACGAGTATGGCGCAGTGCTACGCGGAAGGAGTCGTCCATGCGGATGACTGCGACGCTGTCGCCGCTTACCTCGAAGCATTGCGGCGCGGCGATACGCGCGAAGCGGAAATCGAATTCAGGATCAGGAAAAAATCCGGCGAGATTTTCTGGGCGCTGACACGCGCGGCCGTGACCGCAACGAACGATGCCGGCGAGGCGCTGACGATCATCGGCACGAACATCGACATTTCCGAACGCAAGCTCGTCGAAGAACAACAACGCGTTGCCGCAACCTCATTCGAGTCGCACGGCGCAATTGCTATCACTGATGCCGACGGCGATATCCTGCAGGTGAATCCGGCGTTTACGGAGCTGCTGCAGTACCCCGCGGACGATATCGTCGGGCAGAACATCACCGTTCTGCGCAATTCGCCCACGGAGGGCGGCGCGCGGGATGATGTCAGCAGCGCACTGACCGCGCGCGGTCGTTGGGACGGTCAGGCCTGGAAGCTGCGCGCGGACGGCAGTGAAGTACCGGTGTGGGAAACCATCACCACGGTGCAGAACGAACTGGGACGCGTGACGCATTGCGTATCCAACATGATCGACATTTCCGAGCGTTTGCTGGCGGAGAAAGAAGTCGAGCGCCTCGCGTTCTACGATTCACTGACCGGCCTGCCGAACCGGCGCTACCTCGGCACCCGGATCGAACAGGCGATCGCGGCAGCCCGACGGACACAATCCTGCGGCGCGGTTCTGTTTCTCGATCTCGATCAGTTCAAGAAGATCAACGATTCACTCGGCCATTGTGCGGGCGACGAACTGCTCGTGCAGGTTGCGCGACGCTTGCAGACCCTGACGCGTCAAAACGATGTTGTGGGCCGGCTGGGCGGCGATGAATTCGTCGTCCTGATCGCGGATGCAGGCCCGGACCCCGAGCGTTGCGTTGAATTCGTCGGTCGCGTTGCCGCGCGCATCGAAACGGAACTGCGGCGGCCTTATCAGGTCGAGGGTCGGGTGTTGCACATTACCGGGACGATGGGTGTCTCGATTTTCCCCCGCGACGGCGGGAGCGCGTCCGATTTTCTGCGTTTCGCCGACACCGCGATGTATCGCGGAAAAGCGGACGGCCGCAACAATATTCGCTTCTACCATCCGGCGATGGGCGAGAAAGCGCGTGCACGACTCACGATCGAGGAAGATTTAAGACTGGCGATCGACGGCGATGAGTTCGAGTTGTACTTCCAGCCGCAAATTCACGCGACCCGAGGTCCGATTGGTGCCGAAACCTTGTTGCGCTGGCAGCACCCCATCGAGGGATACATCGCGCCGGACATATTCATACCCGTAGCGGAAGAAACCGGACTGATTGATCCGATTGGACGCTGGGTCATCCGAACCGCATTCGCAACGCTTGCGGCGTGGATCGCGGACACCGCGATGCCGGTGCTCGATCACGTGTCGATCAACGTAAGTTCCCATCAGTTCCGCGCCGAAGGGTTCGTTGCGCATCTGCGCGACTGTGCCGAGGAGTTCGCCGTGCCGCCGTCGCGCATCGTGCTTGAGCTGACCGAGCGCGCCGTCATCGAGGACATCGACAACGCCTCGACAAAAATGGCGCAACTGCGCGAGCTTGGTTTTCGTTTCTCGCTCGATGATTTCGGCGTGGGATATTCGTCGTTGTCTTACCTGCGGCGCCTGCCGCTCGATGAACTGAAGATTGACCGTTCTTTCGTAGCCGACGTCACAGCTGACGACAATGCCGATGCGATCGCGCAAACGATCATCGCGATGGGCCAGAATCTCGGCTTCGCGATTATTGCCGAAGGCGTGGAAACACAGGCGCAGCGAAACTTCCTGCAGGCGCGGGGGTGCACGACGTTCCAGGGCTACTACTTCTGTCGGCCGCTGCCGCGTACCAGCTTCGAGGAATACTGTCGCAACTACGGCTGAATACTTACGCCAGAGTATGAAACACCAAGCTCGATGGACCACGTACCGTTCCCCCCGAACCGGGGAGAAGGGACAGGGATCGGGTGTTGCGCGCAGTCCCGCTCCCTGAGCCGTAGCGTCCCGGGTCTACACGCCTGCTCAGCAGGACGTGGCGGCACGCTTGCGCCTACACTGGGAGCATGAGCGGAGGCGCTGAACACGGCATGACGGCAGGCGATCCGGTAACGCGAGAACACGGCGCACTGTGCATCATTGGCGCCGGGATCGCCGGACTGAATGCGCTGTTCGCGGCGAGTCGTTACCTGACTCCGGCTGATCGGGTCATTCTGATCGACCGCAAGCCCGCGGCAGGCGGGATGTGGACCGAAACGTACGATTACGTCCGCCTGCACCAGCCCCACCGGATGTTTACGGCCGGTAATCTCGACTGGCTGCCACCGCGCCCTCCGGCCTACCTCGCGACGAAAGCCGAGGTATTGCAGCACGTCGGGGAATGTCTGCGACGCTTACGCCAGCGCGTTACGCTCATCGAGTATTACGGTTACGAACTGCAAGCGCACGATGAAACGGCCGACGCGGTCGTACTCAAATGTTCCGCGCTCTCAGCGTCCACGCCGCCGCTCGAGGTGACAGTGCAGCGGTGCGTCAAGGCGTTCGGGTTTCGGGTGCCGAAGAACGCCGCATTGCCACTCACCGACCCGGCGGTCGTTTCCATCGCCCCCGGCGATGCATCGTTCGCTACGCAGCTCGCGAACCGGGTCGACGCACCGGTCTATATCGTTGGCGGTGGCAAGACTGCCATGGACACGGCGCACATGCTGATCACGCAGTTTCCCGCGCGCGAAATCAACCTCATCGCTGGCCGCGGTACCGTGTTCGCGAGTCGTGACGAAAGTTTTCCCGCGGGCTTGCGGCGCTGGTGGGGCGGGCGCACCACCCTCGGCTACTTTCTCGATCTGTGCAGCCGCTACAACGGCCACAATGCCACGGACATACTCGAAGAGTTCAAAGCCACGCGCGCCGTGCATCTGCCCGGCACCGGCGCGCAGTACATGTTCGGCATCCTGTCGCGGGCCGAGAACGACACGATCGCGGCCGGGCTCAGTACCTGTATCAACGACTATCTCGAGGATGTTGTCGCCACGAGCGATGGTCCGGAAATTGTTTTCCGCAGCGGCGCGCGGCGGGCGGTGGCGGCCGGCGCGATCGTGGTCAATTGCAGCGGCTATGTCATGCGCCAGGACTACCCGTACGAACCGTTTCTGTCCGCTGGCGGCCGCATGGTGTCGATTCAGCCAACGTCGGGGATTCATTTTCTGACGACGTTTGCGGCCTATTTCCTCGTCCACCTGTTTTTCCTTGGCGAGCTGGGGCGCCTGCCACTGTACGAAATGGATTATCAGACGCTGCTCCGGAAAGACAAGGTGGCGTTCCCGTTCGCGGCCATGACGCAGGTCCTCTACAACATCATCGTAATCATGGACGCGGTGCCGGCCCGGGTAATGACGGAATGCGGTCTCGATTTCGACCGCTGGTTTCCGCTGCATCGGCGCCTGTTCGGAGTATTCCGACTCAAGCGGGGCGGCGCAGCCTATCGCGCACGTTTCCGTGCGACGCTGGATACGATCGCAAAGACGTACGGGATCCGGTGCGGACTGCTTGTTCGCGATGGCGATTGAACCACGCGCCGGTCATCGCTTTGCCTTCGGCCCTCGGCCTGGATGACAATACGGGGCTGGTCATTTGCGGTCAGTCGATTCGGGAGTACAGGCGATGGGGCGGTTACAGGACAAGGTTTGCATTATTACGGGTGCGGCCGGCGGCCAGGGCGAGGTGGCCGTCGATTTATTCTTGCGCGAGGGCGCAAGAATCGTTGCGAGCGATTTAGCGAACGCACCGGGCGACGCCCTCAGTGCGATCATGGAACGCGACCCCGGGCGTGTGTGTTACATCGGCGGCGACGTCACCGCTGTGTCAACGCTTGATGCGATCGTTGCCACGGCGATCGAGCGCTACGGTCGCATCGACGTGCTGTTCAACAATCACGGCGTGATGGTGGGCAGTCCCCTGCTCGAAACAAGCGAACGGGAACTCGATCACGTGCTCGATATCAATGTGCGTGCCACGTTCCTGCTCAGCCAGCGCGTGGCGCGGCAGATGGTCGAGCAGGGCGGTGGCGGTTCCATCATTCACAACAGTTCGGTCGGCGGTCTCGTCGGGTTTCCCGACATGGCGGCTTACGGTGCGTCGAAAGCCGGTGTGGCGCAGCTCGCCCGGTCAATGGCTAACGATTTGAAAGACCACGGAATCCGGGTCAATGCGGTGGCTCCCGGCGCCATCGATACGCCGATGCCACGCAAGTATGTCGAGAAGTTCGAAGACCGCGCGGAAATCTGGAAGGCGATGGAACAGGCGCACCTCACCGGGCGGCTCGGACGTCCCGAGGAAGTGATCTGGCTCGTGATTTTCCTCGCTTCCGATGAGGCCTCGTTCATGAATGGCGCGGTGGTGCCGGTCGATGGGGGCTATTCCTGTGTCTGAGCCGAGTGGATCTTATGGTGGGTCGCAGCCCCGGCGCATGACCCCGGCGGCAGACAAGCGCGCGGCGCTCGCACAGCGGATCCGCCGCCGCGAACTCGTCGTCGCACCGGGGGTGTACGACATGATTTCCACCCGCATCGCCGATCGCCAGCAACACGCGGCGCTGTACATGACCGGCTACGGCACCGTGGCCTCCTACCTGGGCTTGCCGGATGCCGGGCTCGCGAGCTTCACCGACATGGTGCTGCGCGCCGGTCACATGGCCGGTGGCAGCAATACGCCGATCATTGCCGATGCCGACACTGGCTACGGCGGCCTTTTGAACGTCCAGCACACCGTGCGTGGTTACGAAGCCGCCGGCATCGCCGCGATTCAGATCGAGGATCAGGAGTTTCCGAAGAAGTGCGGCCACACGCGGGGGCGCCGGGTGATTCCGACGGCCGACATGGCAAGGAAAATCCGCGTTGCCTGCGAGGCGCGTCAGGATCCGAACTTTCTCATCGTCGCGCGCACCGATGCGCGTACCGCGTCCGGGCTTGACGAAGCGATCGCGCGGGCGCTGGCGTACCGTGATGCCGGCGCCGACATCCTGTTCGTCGAGTCGCCGGAATCGGAGGACGAGTTTGCGGCGATAGCGGCCGCCATCGATGCACCGTTGCTCGCGAACATGGTGGAAGGCGGGCGTTCACCGTTGCTCCCGCGCGCGCGCCTCGCCGAACTCGGTTACGCGCTTGCGATTTATCCGGGCAGCGGCATGAATGCGGCCGCCGCCGCACTCGAGCAGGTGTACCAGTGTATCGCCGATACCGGCTCAACCAGTGCGCTCGAACAGCCCATGTACCAGCTCGACGATATGAATGCCTTGATGGGATTTGAGACCGTGTGGGCCTTCGACGACAAGTGGGCTGAGTAGAGACCAGACGTTATCGTTGAACCCCGGCCGCGCCGATCAGCGCGGCCAGGTTGCGACCGAGCCGAGTTCGTCGAGCGGGCGCGGAGCAGCGATGTGATAGCCCTGCACGAAATCGACGCCGATTTCCCGCAGAACCTCGCAGGTCGCCTCGTTCTCGACGAACTCGGCGATCGTCATCAGGTTCATCAGATGGCCGACATTGTTGATCGACTCCACGAGCGCGCGATCTATCGGATCCTTGATCATGTCACGGACGAAAATGCCGTCGATTTTCAGATAATCCACCGGCAGTGATTTGAGATAGCCGAATGAGGACAGGCCGCTGCCGAAATCATCAAGCGCAAAGCGGCAGCCGAGAAGCTTCAGTTCCTCGATGAATGCCCGCGCTTTCGCGAGGTCGGCCACCGCTGCGGTTTCCGTGATTTCGAAGCAGATGTATTCCGGCGGTACGCCGTAATGCAGAATCTGTGCCTTGATGTTATCGAGAAATTCGCGGTTCGTGATCGAGGCGCCGGACAGGTTGATCGCAAGATAAGGGCGGTCCTTACCCATCGATCCCATCCATGCAAGCGTATTGCGCACTACCCAGCGGTCAATCGCCGTCATCAGATCATAGCGTTCGGCCGCCGGGATGAAGGAGCCCGGTGCCACGAGTTCATCGTTTTCATCGATCAGGCGGACGAATATTTCGTAGTGCGTGCGTAGATCATCGGCGGGGCGCAATGGCGAAATCGGTTGGTAATAAAGCCGCAGCCGGTCCTCATCGATGGCCTGCTGAATGCGCGAAGCCCACTGCATCTGCCCGCGACGTTCAAGGGTGTCGTGGTCATCCGGTTGATGCAAATGGACGCGATTGCGTCCGGCGTCCTTGGCGACGTAGCAGGCGGCATCGGCCATGCTCATGATTTCCGCGGAACTCGCCGCGTGGGCGGAGATTCCGATCACGCCGATACTCGCGCCGACGGAGAAAATGCCGTCTCCCCATTTAAAGCGGAAGTCCTCGATCGCTTCGCGCATGTTCTCGGCAAGCGCAATGCCGCGTTCAGTCGTACAGCTATTGAACACAACGCCGAATTCGTCGCCGCCGAGACGGGCAAGAACATCGCTCGCGCGCAACTGTTCCGTGAGTATGCCGCTCAGCTGTCGTAATAGTTCATCTCCGGCATTATGGCCGCACGTGTCGTTGACGAGTTTGAACTGATCGAGATCGATGTAGCACAGCACGTGATGGCTCTGGTCTGTTCGTGCCTGGATAATCAGTTCGCGCAGGCGACGTTCGAATTCCCGACGATTGATCAAACCCGTTACCTGATCGTGCGAGGCCTGGTAAGTAAGCAGGCGCTCGAGTTCCCGTGCCTCGCTGACGTCTTCGAACACAACGACGGTACCGACGCGTTCATACTCGCGGCTGCGCATCGGTGCGGATGTGAGCTTCACCAGGGTAGCGCTGCCGTCGCGGCGCTCGAGTTTTACGGAATCGTAGCGCTCGACTGCGCTCGATCCGGCCTCCGAGGTGACGAGCCGGATTGAATCGCCGCTTTCCTCGCAGACGAGATTGAGCACGTCGTCGAGCGGTAATCTCACTGCGCCCCGTTGCGAGTAGCCGGTGATTTCCTGAGCTACCGGGTTCAGATAGGTGATGTTGCCGTTCGCATCCGTCGTGATTACGCCTTCGCCGAGCGATTCGAGCGTCACTTGTGCGAGTTCCTTTTCCCGGAACAGCTGATCTTCAAAGCGCCGCCGCTCCGTGACATCCCGGAGCAACGCGGTCATCGATTCGTCGTTAGCCGACAGCCCTTCGAACGTGGTCATCTCGAGCACGGTATGTTTACCGTTGTCCGCGCGCCGCTCGATGATATGGGTCTGGCCCTCGCCGTCAGCGTGAGGAATCCGTGCGAGATTCGTCATATGTTGATCATTCAGGTCGACCCCGCTGTCGCGAAACACGTCCTGCAGCGGGCTTCCGATTGAAGTCAAGGGATCGAGACGTAACAGTTTTTCCGCGCCGGAGTTCAGGCTCGTAACAATCCCGTCCGGGGTGAACGTGATTATGCCGTCGCGGATGTCGTCGACGATCCGTTTTGTCTGCGCTTTCGTCGCCTCGAGCGCCTGCATGACCCGGTTGTAGCTGGCGGCGATCTGTCCGACTTCCGTGAATGGCTCAACCGGCGCGCGCAAACTCAGGTCGCCGCTGTGTTTCTGTCGGTCCATGGCTTCGAGCAGTTCCAGCATCGGGGTGCGCGCACCGTGTTCGGCGACGTTGAGGCCCAGTTGTTCGGCATCGGCCGAAACGCGGATCGGCTTCCACGGTTCGCGTAAGCGGAGCATCACATAGGCGATCCCGAAAGCCCATAAACCGCACGCGCCGATACCCTGCAGCTGAACCACGATCTGTTCGCCGCGGCTGAGGCCGGTACCGAGTGATGCCGGGTCGCCGAACAGGCCGACCGCCAGCGTTCCCCAGATTCCCGCGGCCAGATGCACCGGAATCGCGCCGACGGCGTCATCGATGCGCAATGCAAGCAGCGTTCGATCGCACACTATCATCGTGATCGCGCCGATCGCGCCAATGAACACAGCCTGCATGGCATCGACGGCATGACAACCCGCGGTGATAGCGACGAGACCGGCGAGGCCGCCGGCGATGGGGGCCGTTGCAGGGTCCATTTTCGGCACGATTGCGCGACGCACGATCGACGCCGTCGTGGCACCCACGGTGCCAGCGAGAATCGTGTTCGCGACGATACCGGGTATCGCCGCTGTCATCGCGAGCGTGCTGCCGCCGTTGAAGCCAATCCAGCCGACAAAGAACAACAACAAACCGAGCATACACAGCGGCAGGTTTGATGGCGGTACGTACTGCGGCTCACCGTCGATGAACCGATCCTGGCGCGGACCGACAAGGATCACCGCGGCCAGTGCCACCCAGCCGCCGACGCCGTGGACGACCGTCGAGCCGGCGAAATCGACGAAGCCGCGTTCCGCGAGCCAGCCGGAGCCGCCGCCGTGCGCGCCGCCCCATGCCCAGTGTCCGAACACGGGATAAATGAAACCGGTAACGAGCACGGTGATAAAGACGTAGGCGTCGAAGCGGGTGCGCTCCGCGATCGCGCCGGCGACGATCGTAGCCGCGGTTGCGCAAAACATCGCCTGAAACACGAAGAACGTGGCCACCCACGGTGCGCCGGCACCGACATCCGGCAGAAACCCGGAGACGCCGATCACGCCGCCGTAATCGGCACCGAACATGAGTCCGAACCCGACGAGCCAGAACAATACAACCGCGAGTGTCAGGTCGACGACGTTCTTCATCGCCACGTTGATTGCGTTCTTGGTGCGGGTCATGCCGCTTTCGAAGCACAGAAAGCCACCCTGCATCAGCAGTACGAGCACGGCCGCTACGAGAACCCAGAGCATGTCGAGTTCGGATTTGTTCATCAGGAGTCCGCGAGTTTACGAGTTGTCTCTCGCGCTATCGGTCGGTCGAACGCAGACCTGAGCGATTTTTCCGCTGTCGTGGCGATCAATTCCGCTGTCCGCGAAAGTGGCGCAAATGTGGTGCAGAATCGGGGCGACACAATGGCATCTGCACCAGATTCGATCATTATTCACGGTGACGCGTCTGGCCGCATCGCGCGCGCCGCCGGGCACACCCGGCGCCTTGGCAAGGCCACGGGATGGCCGCGCGATCGCGGCCGGTGTCGACCCGAAGGCGCTGTTCGAGGATGTGATGAATACCGTCGCGGCGACGGCCGGGTGTTCTACTGATCCGTGGGGACGAACTGTTCCGCGATGATCTGCGTTGCCGGCAGGCCGAGTTCGAGCAAACGCTTGCGTGCCGCATCCACCATGGCTGGCGGTCCGCACAGGTAGGCGGTTGTATCGGGCGCAACAACATCGGCGGCCGCGAGCTCGGCGACCGGATTGCCGGCGAGCACGCCGGCGGCCGGATCCGCGTTTGCGACGGCGGTGATGCGGGTCCGCAGCTTCGGCAGCATATAGGCGGCGTCTGCGAGCGTATCGCGGCAGAAAACGTCGCGGCCGTCGGTGCAGCCGAAATTCAGCACTACCTCGGGTTTCGTGCCGGAATACGTGCGGATCCGGTCGAGCATCGACAGGAAGGGCGCGAGCCCCGTACCACCGGCGACGAAAATGTGCGGCGCTTTCGATTTTTGCAACTGGAACGATCCGAAAGGTCCCTCGAGTTCAACGAGGTCGCCTACTTCCGCTTCGTCGCGCAGGTAAGCGGACATCAGTCCCTGATCGAGGATCCGGATCAGCAACTCGAGCGTCGGCATATCGCCCGGGCCCGAGGCCATCGAATACGAACGCCAGCGGTCCGTGCCCGGCACCTGAACCTGGACGAACTGCCCCGGGACAAAGTCGAACCAGTCGTCGTCCGGTAACGCGAGACGCAAGCGAACGACGTTCGCCGCGACCCATTCAATGTCTTCGATATTGCTCTCGTAACGTTCCGGTTCGAGCGCCCCGGCGGCGCTGTCGTAGGCGAGTGCGAATTCACAGTCACCGCGCGGTACGCAGCGGCACGTGAGGCGCAGGCCTTCAGCAGCCTCCGACGGTAGCAGTGAGGCGCCGCTGCCTGCGATCATGTCGGCGTCACCGGCAACAAGGCGCGCGCTGCATGTGGCGCAGGCGCCGCTCTCGCACTGGAACAGCAACGGTACTTCGCCGCGGCGCGCGGCCGCGAGCACGGTTTCACCGGGCTCGCATTCAACGCTGTAATGAGCCCCGTCGGCGAAGGAGAAATTCACGCGCATCGCGCATGCCCTTCCTTACTTCGCGTGCTCACAGAATTTTCGGCGCCTTCTTCACCCGGTAGGCGGGTGGTTCACCGGCCGCGGTGTCGCGCATCTGCTGACTCGTCGCTTTCAGCGCGCCCGCGACCCCGCGTGGTTTGCGCGCAATCCCGCGCGCGAAGCGCGAGGCCTGCTTGCGCCACAGGATCACGGAGGCATCCATATCCGCAAGTTGCTCGTCGTCCCAGCCGGTGCCGTCGGCATAGAAATCCTGCATATTGTCGCGCGCGAACAAATCGCAATTGTTAAAGCCTTCAAGGAACAGCGGTTCGTACAGATAATCGAAGCGGTACTGGAACGCCTGGCGCTCGGCATCCGTCGGGCATACGCGAACCAGCACCTCCCAGTATTCGTAGGTGTCATCCGTCACCGGCACATACCATTCGTATTGCACGACGTGCTCTTCCGGCCAGTTTTCGACCATGAGTACCCCGGGTACGACCACGGACGTGCGGTAAGGGCGGCCGGCGACGCCATCGACTTTCATGTCGAGCACTTTGTTCTCGAGCACGGGAAGGAAATGGTCCGATGAATAGAACAGTTGCAGGAATCCTTTCGGCCCGTCGTCGTCCTCGATCGGCACCATACCTTCCGGACTCGTGCACTTGATCCCCATTGGCAACGACATGTCTTTCGCCAGCGTGATCGGGTTGTCTTTGTGGATCAGCAGGTGTCCCGCATCGAAACCGTTCTCCACTGCGATGCGCCAGTTCGAGAATCCGGTGCGGTGAATGCCGAGGCACACCGCATTGTCGTCCAGGACACTCGGCGTGTCGGGCCATAACGGATGCGGGAAACGCTCGTTGTTCTGCGGGTAGCGAACAGGTAGATCGCTTGCGAGCGGCGGAATGTCTTCGTCGAAATCGTCTTCCTTTACGAATACGAAGATCATCCCGTTCACTTCTTCCACCGGATAAGTCGTGATGCCGGTGGTGCCGATAATCTTGTCGTCCGGTGCGGCGACGATCGAGACGAGTTCGCCGCTCTCGAGATCGAACGTGTAACCGTGATACCAGCATGTGATCGTAGTGTCGGATAAACACATCGGTTTCTTCGACAGGCGCACGCCGCGGTGCAGGCATTGATCCTTCAGGGCGTAGACTTTGCCCTTCGCGCGGCGCAGCACTATGGGTATGCCGCAAATCCTGATCCCCTCGGCATCGCTATCGGCGAGTTCCGAACTGAACAAGGCGGGGTACCAGTGATTGATAAATCCCCACTCGGCTTCCTTGTAGTTCTGGTAGAGCTTCTGCTCGCGCGCGCTGTTCGCGCGGTTACCTTCGAGCGCCCCGCCGCCGAGGCGTTTCTTTGATTGCGCTTTTGCCTTGCGATCGCGCTTCAGATCCGCAGTTACAGGTTTCGTTGCGCTCATAGTGTGGGTTCCCTTGTGCGTGTGTCGCAGAAAAAACTTTCCATCATTCGCGGCGCAGGATCAAATTTCGTACGGGTGCGGTTCGGGGGTGACCGCACCGGTATGGTACGAGGCCGCGGTGCGGAGGTAATATCGCCGCTCGTTCACTCGAGTTCCGTTGCGCTGTCGTCCACCTGCACGATCAGGGTGCCTTGATTGGAACCGTCGAACAGCGCCTGGAACGACTGTGGCAGATTCTCGAAGCCGGTTCGCAGATCTTCGCGGTATACGAGTTGTCCGGCTTCGGTCCACTTCTGCAACGCCGCGGCCGCCTCGTCGAAGCGTGCGGCGAAGTGACCGCAGAGGAAGCCCTGCATCCGGACCCCGCCGTAAATGAGGCGCATCATATTGCGCGGACCCTCGGGTGACTCGCCGCCATCGTAGCTCGCGATCTGGCCGCACAGCACGATCCTGCCGAACGGTGCCATGTTGTCGATCGCAGCCTGGAGGATCTCGCCACCGACGTTGTCGAAGAAAATATTGATTCCGTGAGGGCAGAGCTCGGCTAGGCGTTTCGCGACGTCTTCGGTCTTGTAGTCGATCGCCGCGTCGATACCGCACTCGTTCGTGAGCCAGGCACATTTTTCCGCGCCACCGGCGATCCCGATCACATGGAGTCGCTCGATCTTGCCGATTTGGCACACCGTCGATCCGGTCGAGCCCGCCGCACCCGAGACAACCAGCGTTTCCTGGGCGCGCGGCTGGCCGATATCGAGCAAACCGAAATATGCGGTCATCGGGTTCAGACCATAACGGCCGAGTCCGTCGAGAAACGAGATCCCGTCCGGCAAACGTGTTGGCGGTCGTAAGCCACTGCCCGCAACGACGGCATAATCCTGCCAGCTCGACAGCATGAACACGCGCGAACCAACCGGTAACGATTGTGCTGCGGAACGCACGACGCGCCCGACCGCCGGGGCCATGATCGGCTGCCCCAGCGGTATTGACGGGTACAGGCTGTTACCCGGCGGGTCCATCCAGTTGCGCATCGTCGGCGCGCACAGAAACGCGACGTTGCGCACGAGAATTTCATCGGCTTTCAGCTCGACGGCCGGCAGTTCGTCTTCGACGTATTCGAAATCAGATGTCTTCAGCGCGCCCTGCGGCCGCTGTCGCAACAGCCACTTGCGATTAAGCTCGCCCATTCCTGTACTCCTGTGCGCTGGGAAGTCCTAAGAGTCACATCGATGGCACGGCAAAGGCAAGTGCGAGAAGGGCAATGGTGGAACTTTGTACGC
The DNA here is from genome assembly GCA_965216305.1 of Gammaproteobacteria bacterium. GTDB lineage: Bacteria > Pseudomonadota > Gammaproteobacteria > UBA11873. The sequence continues at coordinate 5,780,462 of OZ244144.1, forward strand.
GCGGGGTTGAGACGCCTGACGGCAGGAACGAAAGCCGGAGGCGGGAATCGGTGGCGCGGATGCGCGGGGGGCGTGGCGGAGAAAAAAAGCATCGGTTATACCGGCCGGGCTCGCAGCCGGACGGTATAACCGATAAGCAGGGGGTGATAGGGGCTTTAGAACGCGTAAGTCACGCGCATGAAGATTTCGTCATTGTGGTCGAGCGACTGCATGATGTTGTCGTTATCGCTGCCGCCACCGGCGATGATGTTCGCGTAGACGTCCCATTGCCACGCGGCAGACGGGCGGTAACGCACGCCAGGCTGGAGCAGGAAGCCGCCGTCAACGTCGGCGAGGACGGTGAAGTCCGCACGCCAGATCAGATCCGGAAACGGTTGCTGGATTGCAAACGCGACGTAATCGGCGCTGCTTTGCCCGCTCGGCTGGGCCGTGCCCGCCACTTGCGCACTCGGGTCGATCGCGCCCGTGACGGGGTCGACGTAGGACTGGAAGCCACGGTTCTCGTTGCCGCTCAGGTGACGGCCGAACAAATCGGATTCCGTGCGGTGCATCCATTGCGCGACCATGTAGGCCGCGGGCAGTTCGAGTGAAAAGTTATGATATTTCTCCACGATCAACGCCGAGACGACTTCCGTTTCCTTGATGAAATTGCGGCTCAGCGAGACGTCCGTGAACTGCTTGTCGGGGGTGACGGACACTTCACCGCGTACGATCAACTGGTCGAAGAAACCGCCCGGGGTGCCGCTGAAGATGTAGTTGCCGCCGAGCATGAAGATGTTTTCACGTTTGAACTCACGCGTGATGTAGCCACGCAACGGTCCGAAACCGCTGAAGAACGCATCGAGGGTGGAGATCCCGTCGAGTGCGGAGACCTCGTTGCCGAGCCCGAGGATCGTGCGCGCAGCAAATGCGGAAGCCGGCGCTTCGTTAATCGAAGTCTGGACCCCGGTGACGGGATTCAGACGTGATTTGCTGGCGTTGTAAAACCATTCCGCGGCCGATGCCGTCGCCGTGGAATCTGTCGAGAAGAACGAGCCGCACTTGCCGCCGAGCGATGCGCGGGTCGGGGCGCCAGGGATCGCCGCGAACGGATTGTTCGAAGCGCCGGCGCAGAACGGGTTCTCCGAGCCGAAAACCGTATTGGCATTCGGATTCGTGAGCGGCGCGTCCGTCCAGCGCACGACGCCGTCCGGGTTGCGGCGATTCGTGAACGCACCGATCAGGGTGAACGAATCCGACAACGGTGCGGTAACGCGTGCACCAAAATTGATGGAACCGCGCGCATCATCGAATTCGTCATCTTCGTCCCACGTAAACGCCGCCGGGGTGACGTTGTACGGGGTGTTAACGCCGGGCAGTACCGTCGGCGTGAACATCTGCGCGAACGCATCGAGTTCCCAGTTGTTGTTGAAGCGGTAGCTGACGCGGACGCCGGGTGAGGCGATGCGCTGGTCCTGGAATTCTTCCGCGGCCGGGCCGAGGGTCAGGTGACGCCGCAGATCGAGGCCGTTCGCGGTGTCCATGACGCGGAAGAACAACGCTTCGCCCCAGGCGATTGTCTGCTGGCCTGCGCGTACCCACAGCGGGCCACGGCTGTAATCGAAGTACAGCGCTGGCAGGTCCAGGGCCATGTTGTTACCGCTGACTTCGAGCGGATTCGCGCTGCTTTCGCCATGCCAGAACGGGTTGCCGAACGTATCGCCGGTGCGACCGTCGGTGAAGTTCGAGGTGGCGTCGTACACCGCGCGGACTTTCATCGTGGCCGCGAAGCTGCGGTTAAAGCGCGCCTGGATGTCGAGATCGAGGCGGGTGGTGAACAGGTTGAAGCGGTATTGGTCTTCGAGCGCCGCACCGGGCCCATTGGTCACGCCGGCTGCCGGGCATCCGGACACGGTCAGGAACTTGCACGTCGTCGGTACGGGGGCGGTGTTCGCGCCGGCGGCGATGCCATCGGTGCGCAGCAGGCCGGCATTCAAGGGATTACTCGTGAGAACCGGTACCGACATGCCCTGGAACGGGTTGCTCATTTCGTTGAATCCGTTGTCCTCGGACGTGATCGAGACCCCGATTTCCTGGCGCACGGCGCCGGTGATATTCCAGTCGATTGCTTCGGCAGCGACGCTCGTAGCCAGCAGTACAACGGCTGCGCTGGCCTGTAAATTCCGTAATTTCAAACTCTCACCTCTATAAACCTGCGAAACAACTCCCGCGCGCCAGCCTTGCCGTCCCGCCGTGCCGTTTTCGAATTAGTATCCGGATCGGAAACTAGAATGAATGCTCATTCTAATTAGAACGCGCATTCTAGAATATTGACCGGAACGTCGTCTACAATATTTTTTTGCCGCATTTACCGGGGAGTGTGGATGAGGGGAGCCAAGCGCGGCGATGCCGCCGATGCAGCGGCGGTCTATGCGACCGTCGATCAGGGCCCGTACGGCGGGCCACCACTCACCGCGATTGCTGCCGCGAGGCGCGAGGAAATACTCTCCGCGGCGGCACAATGTTTCAGCCGCAATGGTTTCCACGCGACCAGCATCAGCAAGATCTCCGCGGCCGCGGGGATGAGCGCAGGGCACATCTACCACTTCTTTCCGAACAAGGAAGCCATCGTCATCGGCATCGTCGAACGCTGGGTACTCGAATGGAGTCATCTGCTGGAGCGATTCGAGTCCGACGATATCAATGCCGAATTCACCACCCGTATTCTTGCCGCGCTGGATAAACGCACCCGGCCGGAGTTCGTCAGTATCTGGCACGAAGTACTCGCCGAGACCGCGCATAATCCGAACGTGTCGCTGTACGTGCGTGAAATCGATAAGGCGACCCGCGAGCGCGTGATGGAACTGATCGCCGCGGTACGCAAGGCGCGCGGCGTAAAGACATCAACGCCGCTTGATGTGCTCGCCGACCTCGCGCTCGCGCTGTTCGAAGGTTTGAGTAACCGCGTGATTCTGCACCCGGAACTGGACAAGGCGTCGCTCGAGCCCGTGCTCGTGGCGGCGACGTTCGCAATTATCGATGCATGAGCTGTCCGGCGGTTACCGCAACTCCACCTGTTGCAGCCGTTCGTCGCAGCTCAGATACCTTTGATGGCGCCGAAATCCGGCGCCCGCTTGTCGCCGAACGCGCGCACCGCTTCGCGATTTGCCGGCGCGCCGAGCAGTTCGTCGTAAACCTGCACTTCGCGTTCATGCGCTGCTAACGCCCGTTCCGGCCTGCCGCCTGCAAGCATGAGCCGTTTTGTCGCGATGAGCGACGGGATCGGGTTCGCGGCGAGTTCGTGCGCCACGGCCAGCGTTTCATCCATGAGCGCCGACGCCGCCACCACGCGCCATACGAGACCCATGTCGCGGCATTCATCCGCGCCGAACCAGCGGCCGGACAACAGTGCGTAAGCGGCGTTCTGCCACCCCATGCGTTCGCAAAACGTCACGCTGCTGCCCGCCTCGGGGGCGAGACCGAGTTGCGGGAACGGGGTCCTGAGCTTTGCGTCGTCGGCCATGAACACGAGATCACAGTGGGCGAGCAAGGTCATCCCGATGCCGACGCCAAGCCCGTTTACCGCCGCCAGCAGGGGCTTGCTGAAGCCGCTCAGCGCGGCAAGCATGCGCTGGAATTCGTGGACGTCGCCGTCGCCTTCGAGCCGCGCCTGCATTTCCGTCAAATCCTGGCCGGCCGAGAATGCGCGGCCGGCACCCGTGATGATGGTGACGGCCGTATCTTCGGCGTTCTCTGCCTCGTCGAGGGCCGTGGCAATCGCGGCGAACATCGCATTGTTCATCGCGTTCAGCGCCGCGGGACGATTCAGGGTGATGATGCAAACACGCGCCGCGGTTTCGCTGCGCACGGTCTGGATTTCGCTCATCGTGACTGGCCGCTGGTGATAACCCGTGCAGTGTAACGAATTGCGCGCGCCAGGCGGCTGCGTTTTCCGCCCCGGCCCTGGAGATCGCAGGGTGAAATATGCGTGGGCCCGAAGCGGAATTCGGTACACTGTCGGCATGATGAATGCTGAAAAATTCCGCCGCGCCGCGTGCGTCATCGCCACCACCGGGTTCCTGCTCGCGGCCGCCGCCGCTGCCGCACCGGTTGATGACTCACGCCTGGCCAACGCCGCCGCCGAGCCCGGAAACTGGCTGACATTCGGGCATGACTATACGAATCAGCGCTACTCCGGGCTGAGTCAGGTCAACCGGACCAACGTGACCCGGCTGAAACCGCGCTGGACTTTCCACTCCGGCGCGAAGGGACCGTTCCAGGCGCAACCGCTCGTCGCGGACGGGATCATGTATCTCACGTTGCCGGGCAACCATGTCGTCGCGCTCGATGCGGCCAACGGCAGCGAGCGCTGGCGCTACGAGCACCTCGGCCGTCACGCCGCGATCCAGGGCAGTCCGGCAAACCGGGGCGCGGCGCTTGGTTACGGCAAAGTGTTTGAGGCGACGAACGACGGGCGCCTGATCGCGCTCGATGCCACTACCGGCGAGCTTGCCTGGGAACGGATCATTGCGGCACCCGCGGCGGGTGAACTCGACGGGCTTACGCCCGCAGCGCAAGCGCACTTGCAGCGCAATATCGACAAGCTGCCGGCGAAAATGCCGCCGCTCGTTTACCGCGGCAAGGTGATCGTCGGCGTCACGTCCGCCGGCTACGGGATCTATTACAATCTCGGCGTCAAAACGCGCGTCGGTCCGGCGCCGCCGCGCGAGCATTTCCTCGGCCAGCGCGGTTACGTGGCCGCGTTCGACGCTGCCAGTGGCGAGGAACTGTGGCGCTGGCACACGACGCGCGCGGAACACTGGGAAGGCCCGTTCTCGGCCACGACCCGCATGGGAGAAGCGCTCGGGCGCGATGTTGCGAGCGAACGCGTCGCCGCCGAGACCAGTGGTGACAACTGGCGGGTCGGCGGCAGTTCGACCTGGTCGACGCCGTCACTCGATCCGGCGCTCGGTCTGTTATTTGTCGGCACCGGCAATGCCTCGCCGAACGACGTGCCGAGCCTGCGTCCCGGGGATAATCTTTACGCGAGTTCGCTGGTGGCGCTCGATGTCGAGACCGGCGAGGTTCGCTGGCACTACCAGCAGGTGCCACAGGACGTGTGGGGTTACGACGTTGCGAGCGCGTCGATCCTGTTCGAGGTGGATGTCGACGGCGCCACGGTGCCGGCCGTCGGGGTGGCTGGCAAGACGGGCTGGTTCTACGTGCATGATCGCCGCACCGGCGAGTTGCTGTTTCGATCCGAACCGCTCGTGCCGCAGCGCAATTTGTTTGTGCGGCCCACTATCGACGGCGTGCTCATTTCCCCCGGCTCGTTCGGCGGCGTGTCCTGGTCGCCCGGTTCGTTCGACCCGAGCAGCGGACTCGCCTACTTTGGCGCGATCCATCGTCCCACCTTGTTGACCCGCCGCTACGCGCAGGAAGCCAACGGCCGGGTTGCCTACACGGCGACGGACATTGCGAGCAAGGAGCCAAGCTGGGGCACCTTGTCCGCGGTCGATACGCGTGCCGGCGGTCGTCTGCGCTGGCAAGTAAAAACACCGCAACCGCTGCTTGGCGGTGTGCTCGCAACCGCCGGTGGGCTCGTGTTCGTCGGCGAAGGCGGCGGTACGTTTGCCGCGTTCGACGCCGCCAGCGGCGAGCGCTTGTGGGGACATAACGTTGCGGCCGGGGTTAATGCACCGCCAGTGAGCTATCAGGTGGGTGAGACTCAATTCATCGCGGTTGCGGCCGGCGGCAGCCGCTTTTTCGGCTTCCCGCCGGGAGACATTCTCACCGCCTACGCGTTGCCGGAATAAGCGCGTCCGGTTGTCGTGCGACTCGGCCTCACCCCGTGGAATTTCGCCGACCTGTCGGCCGCGAACCTGACGGCGCAGGCCGGGTTCGCCGAGGCCAGCGGTTACGATTCGTTCTGGCTGCCGGAGAACCATCTCAACCCCGGCGCGATCCCCGATCCGCTCATGCTGCTTGCCGGGGTCGCCGCGGGCACGCGCGCAATCCGCCTCGCAACAACATCCTATCTGCTGCCGCTGCGTCACCCGCTGCTCGCCGCCGAGCAGGTGGCGGTGCTTGATCAGTTGTCTTGCGGACGCGTGTTGCTGGGCATCGGCCGTGGCTATTCTCACCCGGTGCTGCAGGCCTTCGACGTCGATCCGGCGAGTAAACGCGTACAGTTCGAAGCGGTACTCGAGACCATGATCGCGGCCTGGACCGGACAGACCGTCGGGGGCACCGCTGATGCCCCGCTCGTGCTCGATCCCTTGCCCGTGCAACGCCCCCATCCACCCTTGTGGGTCGCCGCGTTCGGGCCGAAGGCGCTGGCACAGGCCGGCCGTCTCGGACTGCCGTATCTCGCCTCGCCGATCGAGACGCTGGCGGAGTTACGCACGAACTTCGAACGCCACCACGAGGCCGTCGCCGCGGCAGGCCATGCGGCGCTCGTGACGCGACCGATCATGCGGACGATATTTGTCAGTGAACGGGCCGGTTTGATCGCGGCACTGCGCGATCGGCTTGCGCGGGCTAAAACGGCAACCGGTAACAAGCCGCGTGCCGGCGTGGATGACTGGGCGATCGTGGGCGACGGCCACTACGTCACCGATAAAGTCGCCGAATACCGCGCGGCGCTCGATCCGACGGACATGATCGTTACCCGGCTGCGCCTCGACGACATCGACGAACACGATTTGCGTCTATCCGTCGCCCGCCTGGCGGAACTGTTCGGCTGAATCCGCCATGAACAGGGCGAGACGATTGCGCAAACCAGTGGCCGCGATTCCCGCCCCGCGGCGGTTCGCCCGGATGCTGTGTCGGTTCGTCGCCCTCGCGGTTCTGCACGTGCCGCTTGTTGCAGCGGAACCCGGGCCGGCAGCGTTGACCGTACGCGCGGTAGCCGAACTGCGCACGATGACGCAGATCCACGAAAAAACCTGGAACATGAGCAAGGCGGCGAGCGTGCGCCTCGACCAGGACGCCGGAAAAATCATCTGGACGTTTCGCGACGGTCTCGTCGTCGAAGCGCCCGTCGCCATCGTGGGCACGTACAATCCGGCCAGCGCGAGCTTCCTGTGGGCGTGGGCGAACCATACGATCCTCGGCAGCCTGCAGGACAGCGCGAACCGCGTACGTGCGTACGGTGAGGCGCACGGAATCACGGAATTCACCTCGCGGCTGGTGACGGCGTCGCCTGCGCGTGCCTGGGAATTCGCGGCTGTCGCGAATCACCTCGCACGCGCAAAGGGCGCGTATCGCGCACACGCGGGCGACATCGTCGTCTACGTAACGTTCGGCAAAATCACTGTGCGTACGCACGCGGGCCGGGCGGCGCCGAAAAAGTCTGGCGCCCACTAACTAGGTGTGCGTAAACTTGAGCCCCGATGACTTCGGGGCTGGGATCGCACTCTGCACCCCATCCCTGTCCCTTCTCCTCCCATATCTATTAACCTGGGACGGGAAGGGTGCCTGGTCCATCGAGCTTGGTGTTGCATAATTTGAAGCACGTATTTAGCCGCGGTGCGCGAGTCACGGCCGCTGCGAAGCAGGAACACACCATAATACGGATTGCATGCAAGAAACCGGGAGGGGACGCGCATGAATTGTCCTGCCTGCGCGATGCGTATCAAACTCAGCTGGTCGCGTTACCTGCGTTCGCTCTCGGGCCGGCACACCTGCCCCGCATGCGCAACCGTATTCAGGTTCAGGCTGACGAAATCCTACCTGTTGCTGTGGCTCGACATCATTGCGCTGGCTTTCATTACCGCCGCGCTCGTGCGGACCGCGTTGCTGGAATACCTGGGCTACGCGGCTGACGATCGGCGCGCACTGGCGCTGTCGATCGCGTTGCCGGTGATCGTGTGGGGCGGTGTGTTTCTCGCCTTGAACCGGCGCGCGCTCGAGCGTCTCGCGACCCGGCGCGTGCGGGGCCGCGCGCCCCGCCGGGCGCAGTAAGATCGCTGCCTGGCTTCCATCAACCGTGTCGGGCCGCAGCCATCGACAACGGGCTTCGGAATGACTGCTGAAGCGGCGCTGATCGCGACGATCGAAGCGGCGTTCGCCGATGTCGCGCACCCCGGTGTGGACGCGCTTACCGACAGTACCTATGGCGAGGAACCGGCCGCACTCGTCGCGGCGTTCGCTACGCTCACGGAGCGAACGCAACTCGATAGCGCAATGCTCGACCTCGCGCCGGACGGGTGGGCGTCGGCGCTCGCGTTTTTCTCCGCGCGTGCGCTGCGCTTCTACCTGCCGGCATACCTGATTGCCGATTTACGCGGCGAACTTTCCCACTGCGATCCCGTGACCCGCTTATGCGTGTTCGTCACCCCGCAGGCGGCTTCGCAGCACCTTGCCGCCGTGCATGGCGGCGGCACGATGGGCGCACACGCGCGGGCGGACTTCGCGATCTTCGCGCCCGCCGAGGTGCGCGCGATTGTTGCCTACCTGTGGTGGAGGCTCGACCGCAACAGCGGCGATCCGATCATTGAGCAAGCGCTCGAATACTATTGGCTCGAGCGCGAAGCGGAAGCCGGCGGCGACTCCGGGGCGGCGCAGTGAGTCCGGAAACGGCCGGGCGTGGTCACTCGCAGTGGCCTGAACGTTCGCGCACAATTCACGCTATGGCCAGACACATCCATCGGCAGCCGGCCGTCGAACCCGTCGCGGCGCTACTCGAGACAGCCGGGTTACCGACGCACGATTTGAATGCCGCGATGCTCGCGCACTTTTTCGTCTGCGGTGATCCGGCCGCGCCCGCCGGTGTGGTCGGTATCGAGCTTTTCGGCAGCGCGGCCTTGTTGCGTTCACTCGCCGTGCGCGAGAGCGAGCGCGGTCGCGGTACCGGCCACGCGCTTGTGGCCACAGCCGAAAGCTACGCGCGAGAAACCGGCGTGAGCTCGCTGTATCTCCTCACCGAAACTGCGGCGACATTCTTCTCGAACCTGGGATATGCCGCGCTGGCACGCGATAACGCGCCGCCGGCAATCCGCGGCACGGCACAGTTCGCCGGCTTGTGCCCGGACTCCGCGCACTTCATGCACAAAGCGCTGTCAGCCCCCGGGGCGCGACCGCAGGATTAACCCGCGGTGCAAGCGGCGCGGCAGCACACACGGTGTGTGGTCACACTCACGTCCGCGCGGCATGGACGTCGCGCGCATCCACTGCAGCAGATGACACCATTCAGAGTTGCCGTTGCGGTCGGATAACAATTTCCGTCGGACAACATGCCGGCGACGCCGACAGCACGTAGACGCAGGCGTCGGCGATATCGTCCGGACGGATCATGCGCGCATTGTCCTTGCCGAGCGGCGCGGTCATATCCGTCGCAACGAAGCCTGGCATGATCGTCGACACTTTCACCCCGTGGTCGCGTACGTCCTCGAACAGGCAGCCGCTGAAACCGTTCAACGCATGTTTCGTCGCCGCGTAGATCGCCGCACCGGCATTGACGTGGCGACCGTTGATCGAAGAAATATTGATGATCGCACCGCGCCCGCGCGCAATCATGCCGGGCAGTACCTGCCGGGAGAGGTTCGCCGTTGCCATGAAGTTCACATCGAGTGCGTCGCGCCAGGCCGGCAGTTCCGCATCCTGCACGGCGCCATGGACCGCTACCCCGGCATTGTTGATGAGTACGTCGATCGTTCCCATGAACGCCGTGGCCTCCGCGAAGGCGGTGTCGATAAACGCAACGTCGCGCAAATCACCGGCGAGTGTTGCCGCGCTTGCCGGCGGACACGCCGCAGCCACGGCGGCGAGTGCGTCGTGATCACGGCCGAGCAGAAAAACGCGGTAGCCAAGCGTGGCGAGTCTGAACGCGATCGCGCGTCCGATGCCGCGGCTCGCCCCCGTGATCAATGCGTTGGCGTAGGCTGGCGGGGCCGGTTCAGCGATAGCGGGATCGGTCATGCATTTATTCCTCGCGAATAAGGTGAGCGCTCGATCCCGCCTGCGCGCGGGACCTGCGCGACCGATTCTGCCACAGACGCGCCGTCGCCGGCTCCGGCGGGCTCGCCGTCACGCCGCGATACTGGCAGACTTGGTGTTCTCGACTTCACCGCGCAGAACCGGACTATGCAGACCCGACAGTTCCCTTTTCTCGCACTCGGGTTCGGTATCGTACTCGGCGTTGTCTCCGTTGCCGGCGCCGCGCATTTGCCGCTGCTGACACGCCTCGTCATCGCCGAGTTCGCGTTCTTCGTCACCGCGATCGGGGCGTTCATCGCATTCCGGCAGATCCGGGATCGTGGCGTACGGCCATCGATCCTCGCGAGCGGTATCGTATGCGTCGCGCTCGCGATATTTTTTCTGTGGCGCGGGATCGTCTTGTGGCCACTTTAGACGGTTGTGGCGGGCGGCGATGTGCACCGGAGGCCGGACGACCATGATACTCGAACAGGCGGTACTCGATGTGATCCCGGGGCGCGAGGCGGAATTCGAACGGGCGTTCGCCATCGCGCAGACGATCATCGCGGGGCAGGCCGGCTACATCGACCACGAGTTGCAACGCTGTCTCGAAGTACCGCATCGTTACTTGCTCCTCGTACGCTGGGAAACGCTCGAAGCACACACGCAGGGGTTTCGCGGCGGCGCCGATTACGCGCGCTGGAAAGAATTGCTGCATCATTTCTATGCGCCATTCCCGACGGTTGAACATTACGCACCGGTGTTGCCGTAGACGCAGCTGCAAACAGACCCGCGATAAACCGCGGCCTGCCACGGAGATCGATGGAGATCGCCAATGCTTGAGTTGAGACCCACGTGCGAACACTGCAACCGTGCCCTGCCACCGGCATCCACCGACGCCCTGATCTGCAGTTTCGAATGCACGTTCTGTCGCCCCTGTGTCGAACAGCATTTTGGCGATTGCTGCCCGAACTGCGGCGGCAATCTCGTTACCCGCCCGGTGCGGCCGGCGACGGACAGACGCCATGGCAATTTTCTGGGTAACTATCCCGCGAGTTCCACTGTGCTACACCGACCGAAGGATCTCGCCGCCCACGCGCTGCTGCGTGCCGCGGTTGGGCAACTGCCGCCGCCGGAGCGATGACACCGGGGCGATGACGGCGTGGAGCTGCTAAGCGATGTGCCCCGACCTGCCGTCTGGGATCGTCTGACGGAACTCGTCGACGGTCCGCTGGGCCCGAGGCTCGGCCTGGGCGGGCGGATTACGACGCATCAGTTCGTGGTCCGCGTCACTCGGGCGCGCTTTTCACTGCCGTGGCGGGCGACGTTTCGCGGTACCGTACTGACGACGAAATCCGGCACCGTGATGACCGGTAAATTCGACAGCGACTGGGCGTTGTACTTCCTCGGCTACCCGGTGGCCCTGGCCGTGTTCGCGAACGTTGTGTTGAACAGCGTGGCCGGACATGGCGCCGGCAGACTCGGCGAATTCACTTTACTGTGCGCCGGCGCGGCGGCGTTCTGCGCCGCGCTCGCTTCCATCCATCGGCGCGATCAGGCGCGCATCGCCGAAACCCTGCATGCGATCATGACAGTGCCGCGCCAACGTGACAGCGCAGCGCAATCGAAGATCGGTTCGTGCTAACGTCAAGGCATGAACTCGTCGCTCGACCAGCAGAACCGCAGTACCGCACGCATGCCGATCGACGGTTATGTTGTCATTGACGACTTGCTGCAGGCCGATGAAATCGATCGGGTGGATGACTCGCTGCTCGGGGTCGACGCCGAAGCCGCGGGTGATTGCCGGTTTCTCGATCGCGAATGGTGTCGTTTGCTCGCGCATGTTATCCGGCACCGCTTGTTGAAGCTGCGTTTGCTGTATCGTGCCTCGCGGCCGGTCCTGTGTACGTACTACCGCCAGCACCCCGGCACGAACGGCCCGCTTGCCCTGCGTCGAGAACTGCACGTGCCGCTGGCGGCGCGTTGCGACGCTACGCAATTTTCCGACTGGACGGAGAAACAGGGCATCGTGCATGCACGGGCGACGCGCGAGTTGCTGGCGACGATGCTGGTGGTGCGCGTACACGTGGATGATGGTGCGCGCGATGATGCTGAACTGTGCGTGGTGCCGGGATCGCACGCCGGCGCTGATGTCGATGCGGAACGCGTTGCCTGCACGGTAGCGCGTGGCGGTGCGATTGTTTTCAGTCCGCTGTTGCTGCACGCCGTGGCGTCTTCCGTTGCGCCACAACCGCGCCGCGTATTGCACTTCCTGTTCGGCCCCGGCGATTTGCCGGACGGCGCACGCTGGTACTACTGACGAACGTTCCCGTCCGCGGGCGCAAACAGGCTCGCTAGCCCGCCTTCTTCTCGACGAGAACCTCGCGATAACGCGTCGGGCCGCCGTTGCGCGCAGAGTGCGTCGCCGGTATCCGCTGTGATTCGTTCCCGATCACGACGAGTTCATCGCCCTCGAGACGCAGTGGTACGACGTCGCCGTCCTTCACTTCGATCGGGCCCAGGAAGTTGTTGTCCGCGTCGAACACTTCGAGCGTGGTACCGTCGATGACATAGAAGATGTAATCCATTTCGTGCGTATGCACGGCGGTTTGTTCTCCCGGTTCGAGATTGAATTCCCACACCTTGATTTTGTCGTCTTCGAAGACGACCCTGGATCCGACGCCGGCCATAAGTGCTCCTCCTAGTCTAATCGATGGTAACGACAACCTTGCCCATTGCGCAACGTTCCGCGAGATCGCTGATCGCGCGCCCTGCTTCGGCGAGCGGGTAGCGCGCCGAGACGTAGGGGCGGATCTTGCCGTCGGCATACAAGGCCACAAGTTCGGCGCTGTTGCGCTGGTTCTCCGCCGCGTCCCGCTCGGCGAACGCGCCCCAGAATACACCGACGATCTGGCAGCCTTTCAGCAGCGCAAGATTGAGCGGGATACTCGGAATACCGGCCGGAAATCCAACCACGAGAAAGCGACCCTCCCACGCGATCGCGCGCAAGGCGGCTTCGGCATACGCGCCGCCGACTGCGTCGTAGACGACATCCGCGCCGCCGCCGCAGGCCTCTTTGAATTCATTCGACAGCGCTTTCGCGGCGTCGCGATCAAGTGCGCCGGTGGGGTAGACGATGCCGGTATCCGCGCCGTGTTTGCACGCGAGATCAACTTTTTCCTGTGACGATGCCGCGGCGATTACACGCGCGCCCATTGCCGCGCCAAGCTCGACCGCGGCGAGTCCCACCCCGCCGGCTGCGCCGAGCACGAGCAGTGATTGTCCCGGCTGCAAGGCCGCGCGTTGTTTCAGCGCGTAGTACGACGTGCCGTAGGTGAAAATAAATGCCGCGGCTTCGTCGAACGGCATGCCGGCGGGCATGGGCACGCACTTCGTCGCCTGCGTGACGACGTACTCCGCCATACCGCCCCAGCTCACGAGCGCGATGACGGTATCGCCGATATTGAAGTCCGTGACGTCGGCGCCGATGGCATCGATTTCTCCCGCGGCTTCGCCGCCGGGCGAGAACGGACGTTCGGGTTTGAACTGGTATTTGTCCTCGATGATCAGCGTATCGGGATAATTCACGCCGCAGGCGCGCACCCGGAGGCGGACTTCGCCAGGGCCCGGTTCGGGTACGGCAACATCCTCGAGTACGAGGGTGTCGGGTCCACCGGGGCGATGACTGACGAGTGCTTTCATGGACGAAACTCCTTGCGAAAATAGTGCGCCGGGGCGGCAGCTTGCTAAACAATGCAGTGTAACCGGAAGCCGGCGCGCTCGCGCGCGGCGGGAATCGCAGTGCAGCATCCGAATATCGTGTGCACGCCGCGTTTGCGAATTAGCGGTGCGCCGGCGCGCCGATGGTTTTGCCGGGTGGCACACCCTAGAATGTTGCGCTGTTTTAACCACTGCGGTACGAAGGAGCATAAAGCCTATGGCGCAGCGTCTCACTCAAGTATTCAGCATGATGTTCCTGGTGGCAGCGTGCACCGTTGTCATGGCCGATGAAGATCGTGCAATCGGGCGCAATGCGTTCGAACGGGTGTGCAGTCATTGCCACAGTGATACGCCGATCCCGCGGGCGATGACCCCGGCGCAAATGTCCGAACTCCCGCCGGAGAACATCTTCAAGGCTCTGAACGAAGGACTCATGGTGATGCAATCGGCGGCGCTGAATGAAATCGAGAAGCGCGCGGTTGCAATCTATGCATCGAAGATTGAGTGGGGCACGGTGGCCGAACAGAAGCTGGCCGAGAACCTGACGCAATGTGCGACCTCCGCGCCATTACCGGATGATGTGCTTACTAAGCCTCATTGGTCGGGCTGGGGGCTCGATCTCGATAACACGCACTTTCAGCCCGGCGAGCACGCCGGCCTTACGGCGGCCGATCTCGGCAACCTCGAACTGAAATGGGCGCTCGGTTATGCCGGTGCGACAACGGTGACGACGCAACCGGCGGTGGCCGGCGGACGTATTTACGTCGGTGGACCGAACGGTGGCATTTACGCGCTCGATGCGCGCACCGGCTGTGCGCACTGGAAATTCGACACCGCTGATGCGGTGCGTGGCGCGATCCTGATCACGCAGCTCGACGACGGCCGCTTCGTGTTGCTGGCCGGCGATCGCAAGGCGTGGTTCTACGCGGTCGACGCGAACTCCGGTGAACTTGTGTGGAAAGACAAGGTTGATGAGCACGCCTGGGCGCTGGTGACGGGTTCGCCAAAAATCTACCAGGACAAGGTGTATGTCGGGGTTGCGTCGTTCGAGGAACTCGCCGGCGGCTCGGTAACCTACGAATGCTGCACGTTTCGCGGCAGCGTGCTCGCCTACGATATCGCCTCCGGCAAGCGCGTGTGGAAAAGCTCTACGGTGCTCGAGCCGCTCGTAAAGACGAAGAAGACCACCACCGGGGTACAGCTGTGGGGGCCATCCGGCGTCGCCGTGTGGTCGCAGCCGACGATCGATCCGAAAGCCGGCGTGCTGTACGTCACCACCGGCGACAGTTACTCCGCGCCGGCGTCGAAAACGAGCGATTCGATCGTGGCAATGGATCTCGAAACCGGCGAGATCAAATGGTATGTGCAGACGTTCCCGGATGATGCATTCACCGCGGCGTGCACGGCGCCGAACGCCGACCCGGTGGCGCGCGAAGGATGCGGGCCCGACGTCGATTTCGGATCGTCTGCGATCCTGCGCACGCTGCCGGACGGGAGCCGCATTTTGCTCGCGGGCCAGAAGTCCGGCGTACTGCACGCACTCGATCCGGACAAACAGGGTGAAATTCTGTGGCAGAAACGCTTGTCGCCCGGCGGGGTGCTCGGCGGTATTGAATGGGGCTTCGCCGCCGACGACAAACATGTTTACGTGCCGATCTCCGATGTCTGGGAAACGAAGAGCACCCCCGGACACGCCGGCGGGATCTACGCGGTAAATATCGCCGATGGCACGGAGGTGTGGAACACGCCAGCGGCGGCACCGGACTGCCTTGAAATGCCGGGGTGCAATGCCGGCCAACCAGCCGCCGCGACGTTGATACCGGGGGTGATCTTTTCCGGTTCCATGGACGGACACATGCGTGCCTACGATCCTGCCGACGGCAAGGTGATCTGGGATTACGACACGAAACGCGCCTACGAAACCGTGAATAACGTGGCCGCGAAAGGCGGTTCGATCAAGGGCGCCGGGGTTACCGTGGTTGATGGCTGGGTGTATTTCGGCTCCGGCTACGGGCTGTGGGGCCTGCCCGGGAACGTGTTTCTCGCTTTCGGGCCGAAATAGTCGCGGCCGGAGTACGGCAGCAGGAGCATTGTTATGAGCAGACAGGTATGCGCGATTATCGGCGCGGGTGATGGCCTCGGCCAGTCGTTGGCGAGAAAGTTCGCCGCCAATGGTTTCGACATCGCACTCATGTCGCGATCCGAAACGGGCAGTGCTGCCGCGCATGCGGCGGCACGCGAAGCGGCGCCGGATGCGGTGGTCGAATTCTTCAAGGTCGATGCGATGCAGCCGGAGAGCGTGGAGCAGGGATTGCAGGCGGCGGCATCAACGATCGGACCGGTCGGGGTTCTGATCTATAACGTTCGCGGCGGCATGAACGCGAAGCCGCCGCTCGAGATGACGTACGCGGAGATGCGTGACATCTACGAGATCGAAGTGGTCGGTGCATACGCCGCTGCCCGTGCGGTGATGCCGGCGATGATCGAGCGGCGCGCCGGCACCGTGATCTACTCGAGCGCGACGGCGGCGCTGCGCGGTTCCGGTACGAATCCCTTGTATGCGATTGGCAAGTTCGGGCTGCGTGCGCTCGCGCAAAGTCTTGCGAAAGCCTATGCGCGCGATGGGGTCCACGTCGCCCATGTGCGGCTTGATTGCGCACTCGACGTACCGCTCGTACGGCAATACTACGGCGACAAGATCAAACCCGAGCAGATGTCCAATACCGATGACGTCGCGGAAAGCTACCTGTGGGTTCACCAACAGCCGCGTTCCGCCTGGAGCAACGAAATCGAGATCCGGCCGTACACGGAAGAGTGGACGTTCTGAACCGACCGCGATGAGCGATGCTGCCGCAAATGCCGCCGTCGCCGCGGCCGAGGAGTTCGCAACGGAGGTCGTCGCGCCGAACGCGGAACACTGGGAACGTCTCGGGCGCGTGCCCTACGATACGTTCGAACGCGCCGGCGCGGCAGGACTGTGCGGATTGATGGTGCCGGCTGCACGCGGTGGCCGCGGACTCGGGGTTGGCGGCATGGCGGCGGTGACGGAAACGCTGAGCCGCGCCTGCATGAACACCGCGTTCGCACTTGTCGTGCACAATAATCTTGCCGCGTTCATCGCCGAATTTGGTCGGCCGGCACAGATTGAACGTTATCTCGGCGAAATGGTGCGTGGTCGCAAGGTGGGCGCGTTCTTGCTTACCGAGCCGAACGCCGGCAGCGATGCGCAGGCGATCGAAACGCGCGCCGTGCGTGACGGCGACGGCTGGCGCCTCAGCGGTGACAAGGCCTGGATCAGCAATGCAACATCAGCCGATGTGCTCAGCGTGTATGCGCAGACGGCGCCCGGCAGCGGCGCGAAAGGCATCGCTGCGTTTCTGGTCGACGCGGATGCGGACGGGGTCCGCCGATCCGATGGCTACGAGCTGATGCGCGGCCACGCGCTCGGGACAGGGGCATTTCATTTCGAAGGCTGCCGGGTTACGGCTGAACAGATGATACTCGCGCCCGGAGTCGCGTTTCGCGGCGCCATGGCCGGCATCAATACGGCGCGGATTAATGTCGCCGCGATGTGTTGTGGCATGTTGCGCGAAAGTCTCCGCATTGCCGTCGCCTACGCTGACGAACGGCAGGCTTTTGGTCGCTCGACCCTGGAATTTCAGGGCCTGAACTGGTTGCTCGCCGAGGTCGCGACAAACCTCGAAGCCGCCGCCGCGCTAACCCGGGATGCGATCGCGTGCGCTGAGCGTGGCGACGATCCGACGCTCGCGGCCGCGCATGCGAAAAAATTTGCCACCCGCGCCGCGTTCGATGGCGTGGCGGAGTGCATGCAGGCGATGGGTGCGGCGGGGTACGCCGCGACATATCCACTGGGGCGTCATCTCGCCGCGGCAAAAATGGCGCAGTTCCTTGATGGAACGACCGAGATCCAGAATATTGTTATCGCGCGCGCATTGAAAGCGCATTACGCGGATAACTGAGGCGCGGGCCGGCGCGGCTATTTTGCCGTGGCTGGCTCGCGGTACCGATCGCGGTTCAGTGCCATCAACAGCGCCGCGATGACGGCACCTGTGAGCATGATCACGGCTACGAACGCGAAATAATGCTGATGCCCGGTAACGCCGGGATTGGCGTCGAGCAGACGCCCACCGACAGCGGCAAAGAAAACATCCGGCGTGTAGCCGATCAGCGAGACGAGGCCAACCGCGGTGCCGGTGACACGCGCCGGCACCCGCGTTTCCTCGAGCAAGGCGAAGTACACCCCGCGCAATGCATAGACGCCGGCGAAACTGAGCAGGATGTTCGCCACGATCACGCCGTTCGCGCCGGATTGCGGCGCCGCGAAGGCGAGCAGGCCGAAACTTAAGGACAACACCCCAAACAGCGCGAGCATGACCCGGCTGGCGCTGTAGCGGTCGGCGACGAAGCCGGCGGCAACGGCAGCAACGGGTCGCAGGTAAGCGCAATTCGCCGTGAAAGCGGCGGCGTCGACTTCACTCATGCCAAGCACGTCCACGGCATACAGGGAATAGTTGTCGAGTCCCTTGTAGCCACAATAGGCGCACACGACGATCAAGGCCTGTGCCCACACCAGCGGGTTCGTGATCACTTCGCGCATGTTCGCGCGCGACGAGCTGCGTTGTGCCGTGGATGCGTCGCTGCGCGGTACGAGCCAGTAGGTCAACGCGCTGACGACAAACGTCACCGCGGTGTAGAACGCAATCACCTCGATGAAGGCAGCGCGGCGCGCTGCCGCATCGGCAGCGCCCGGATCCGCAACATAAGCGTCGGCGAAAACCATGACCGCGATGCTCGCGAGCGCAGCCGCGGCAAGCCCGCGTCCGCCATCCAGTATGCCGAATGCGCGGCCCTGCGCATGATGGCCGCCCCATTCACGGGTGCTGCGGATCAGTGCGGCCCAGAACAACAATATGGACGTCACACCCCAATAGGCGAACAGGACAGACAATCCCCGGTAGTCCGGAATCGTTGCGAGATAGACGCCACCAAGAGCGGTGGCGAACAACGACAAGGACATGAGTTTGTGCGGTGGGTAGCGATCCGCGATCGCGCCGCCGGGAAAGTAGGCGATCATCGCGGTCACGCCGTACACCGCGAACACGTCGCCGAGGTTGGAATTGGACAAACCGAATACCTCGAGCAGACTCGCGCGAAAGAAACGTGGAATATGAAACGGCAGGGCGAAGATCACTTCGCCGGCCACGATCAGGACACCGATGGTAAGGGCGGGATGACGCATCGGCTCGTGGCCGCGGTGCGCGTTGCTCAGTCGTCGGCGTAGTGCGCGGGACGCTTTTCCTTGAACGCGCTGATCCCCTCATCGAAGAAGCCGGCGCTCGCGCACAGGATCTGGCCGCGATCCTCGAGCGCCACCGTGGCCTCGAGACTCGGGGCATCGATCGCGAGACGCAAGCCTTCTTTCGTCAGGCGCAAACCGAGTGGCGAGGTTTTCAGCATGTCCGCGGCCATCGCGCGGCCCGCGTCTTCAAGTTGTTCAGGCTCCACGATCTCCGAGACGAGTCCAAGTTGCAGCGCGCGCTGCGCCTCGATGAAACGACCCGTCATCATCAACTCCGCGGCCACGGACTGGCCGACGGCGCGCGGCAGGAAATAGCTGATCCCGACGTCGCAACCCGTGAGACCAACCTTGACCATCGCCACATTCATCTTCACATCCGGGGTGACGATACGCACATCGGAAGCCAGCAGGAATGCCAGCCCGCCGCCCGTCGTGGCGCCGTGAGCGAGACAGACGATCGCTTGCGGCGCACGTTGCATGCGCAGGTAGACTTCACTCACCTGGCGTTGAAAACGCATGCCGGCGACGGGGCCGGCGCTGACCCCCGCAGCATCGTTCAAATCGTAGCCGGCGCAGAACGCGCGGCCGGCGCCTCGTAACATAACGACACGCACGTCGTGGTTGAACTGCAGGGACGCGAAATAATGCTGCAGTTCATCGCACATCGCCGGGTTGATCGTATTGAGGCGCTGTGGCCGGTCCAGAGTGAGCCAGTCGACGGCGCCCTCATGTTCTATGCTGATAGTGTCGTAGTTCATCGCTGTCTCCACAGGCGCTGGCGGGCTCCGGGAGCGCCGCATTCGTTGATGCGCTCGTTCTACCAGTAATCGCCCGCGAATGACAATCCCGCCCCGTCGCATGGGGTCATCGCGCTGTACCGGGCGATCAAGTTTCAACGCCGACCAACCGATAGCTCTGGGAAATAATCTGATCCACGCCTGGGAGACTGTGAGGATGTCGGAGAAAATTCACGAAAGCACGGCAAACGCGCTCTCGGGCTGGGTCGCCTTACCGCTGCTGCTCGGTTTCACATTGTGGATCGCGTGGTCGATTATGGCGCCCGTGATCCTGCGGGGCGCCGAACCCGGCATCGCGGGAATTCTCGGCGTGCCGCTCGTAGTCTTCCTGGCCAAAGGGTTTCTTGTCCTGGAACCGAACAAGGCCGCGGTGATGACGTTCTTCGGTAAGTACGCCGGCAGCGTACGTCTTGACGGGTTCTTCTGGGTTAATCCGTTCTACAGCAAGTCGCGCATTTCGCTACGTG
The DNA here is from genome assembly GCA_965216305.1 of Gammaproteobacteria bacterium. Lineage (GTDB taxonomy): Bacteria > Pseudomonadota > Gammaproteobacteria > UBA11873. Next base: position 5,800,663 of record OZ244144.1, read on the forward strand.
CACATAACCTGAACACGCCGACGCTCAAGGTGAATGATCTTGCCGGGAATCCGATCGAGGTGGCGGCTGTAATCGTATGGCGCGTGTACGATACGGCCCGTGCGACGTTCGACGTTGAGGACTACATCGACTACGTCACGATGCAGAGTGAATCAGCGGTGCGCCAGGTTGTCAGCGAGCGTTACTACGACGGTGATGAAGCCGGTGGCAATTCCCTGCGCGGCGATCTCGATACCGTTGCGCGCATGCTTGTTGAAAGTATTCAGGCGCACTGCGCGCTGGCCGGCCTCGAAATTCTCGAAGCGCGCATTTCGCACCTCGCGTATGCCTCGGAGATCGCCGGCGCGATGCTGAGGCGCCAGCAGGCCGTAGCCGTCGTTGCGGCGCGAACGCAGATTGTCGAAGGGGCTGTCAGTATGGTGAAGCTGGGGATCGACAGGCTGGAATCCGAAGGCGTCGTCGAACTGTCACCGGCTGACCGGGTACGTCTGATCACAAACCTGATGACGGTGCTCGTTGGCGATTCGGAAACCCAGCCCGTGGTCTCGGTAGACAACGAATGAGCGCCACCGGCCGCCCGTCTGCGGATAGCAAGGCCGTGAGCGCAAGGATCCCGGTGATGGGTCTCGTGCTCAGCATGCTGGCAACGCTGTTCCTCGGTGGTGGGGCGCTGGGTTTGATCGAACCCGCGACCGCGCCGCAACTTGCGGCGCCGGCCGTCGCCTGGTCGCTGATCGCGGTGGGCATCGTGCTCGACATCGCGGCGATAATGGTGGTGCTTGGTGCGCGCAAGACGCTCGCACGCCGCGGTGGCTAAGCGGGCCGCAGCAAGCGCTGACGCAGTTGCGGCCCGAAATCCCGTGCGCGAGTTGTCCGGCGATGCCGCGGTTGAACGTCCTGGCAACACCCTGCCGCAGGCGCCTGTTATCCTCAAACCTGATCGTATGAACACCGACCGCGCGCCGCGATCAGGCGTGTGTCACGCGGCTGCGGTCGTCGAACGTCGCGTCGCGCCGAGAGTTACAAGTGCGGCCGCGAACAACCATGCCGCCGCCGGTAACGGCACCGCGCTGACGCTCGTCGCCGTCAGCCGCACGATATCCTCGCTGAGGCCATTCACGATCAGCACATCGAACGTGGCGAACCCGGCGTCGATGCTGGAATTCGCGAAGCTGTTCGAGATGGACGCGGCAATCAATACATCAAAGGACTGGCCCACCGCGAACGTCGGCGCGCCGAGCAGATCCACCACGATCGTGCCGGCGAGTGATGCGCTGCCGGTGACCGTGAGCACATCGAACTGTCCGGGAGCGGAACCGGCGATTTCTACCAGCACGGTGCCGCCCGTTGTTTGCGTGTAATCACCGTCGATTGCCAGCGTGCCGGGCGAATTACCCGCGTTCACGTTACCACCCGAGTTGTTCACATCGCCGATAATCGTGCCACTACCATTCAGCTCTCCGCCTTCCAGCCTGAGCAGGCGCCCAGGATTCAACCGCATTTCCGAATCCACCGTCGTCTCGCCGGCACTCTGGCGGAAGTCGTCCACACTCGTAAGACCGGCGGTGCCGTCGACAATGACGTGTCCGCGATTCTCGAAGCCCCTGGCATTCACGTCGATGACGAGTGCGCTGACCGCGCCCTCGGCAATCAGCGTGCCATCGTTGACGAAGCCGCCGGTATTCGCGCCGAGCTGGCCGGCGCCACGGATCGTCGTGTTCGCGCCGATCGTGGTGATGACGTTGTTGTTCACGATCCGGTTGTTTTGATGATCCCCCATCACGATCGTCGCGTTGCCGCCGATGGTCTGGGCGCCGTTGAATCTCAGATCCGTCAGCGCAGCGACGCTATTGAGCGTCCACGTCCCGTTCAGGGTGAGGCCGTTAAGGACGGTGTTGTTGATGGCGTTTGCGGTGAACACATCGCCGTTGATCGTGACCGCATCGAGCGTGGTACTACGCAGATCCGCCGCCACCCCGGCGCCGAGATTGATGAGTCCGCCGTTGATCCGCGAGGTGCCGTCGATGAGCAGCGCGGAGCCGGTGTCGACGTCGATTGCAGTGTTGTTCGCGACGACGGTAGCGCCGGTGATGTGCAGGCCGCCGTTGCCCTGCGCGTGCAGGATCCCGTTGTTCGCAAAGCCGAGCCCGTTCACATCGATCACGAGCGCGTTCGCGCCTTCGGCGAGGATCGTGCCCTGGTTATCAAAGCCGCCGCTATTCGCGCCGAGCTGGCCGGCGCCACGGATCGTCGTGTTCGCGCCAATCGTGGTGATGACGTTGTTGTTCACGATCCGGTTGTTTTGATGGTCGCCCATCATGATTGTCGCGTTGCCGCCGATGGTCTGGGCGCCGTTGAATCTCAGATCCGTCAGCGCAGCGACGCTATTGAGCGTCCACGTCCCGTTCAGGGTGAGGCCGTTCAGGATGGTGTTGTTGATGGCGTTTACGGTGAGCACATCGCCGTTGATCGTGACCGTATCGAGTGTGGTGCTACGCAGATCCGCCGCCACCCCGGCGCCGATGTTGATGAGTCCACCATTGATCCGCGAGGTGCCGTCGATGAGTAGTGCGGAGCCGGTATCGACGTCAATCGCGGTATTGTTCGCAACCACGGTAGCGCCGGTGATGTGCAGGCCGCCGTTGCCTTGCGCGTGCAGGATCCCGTTGTTCGCGAAGCCGAGGGTATTCGTGTCGATCACGAGCGCGTTGTTCCCTTCGGCGAGTATCGCGCCCTGGTTATCAAAGCCGCCGGTATTCGCGCCGAGCTGGCCCGCGCCACGGATCGTCGTGCTCGCGCCGATCGTGGTGATGACATTGTTGTTCACGATCCGGTTGTTTTGATGATCCCCCATCACGATTGTCGCGTTGCCGCTGATGGTCTGGGCGCCGGTAAAAACGAGATCCGTCAGCGCAGCGTTGCTATTGAGTGTCCACGTCCCGTTCAGCGTGAGGCCGTTAAGGATGGTGTTGTTGATGGCGTTTACGGTGAGCACATCGCCGTTGATCGTGACCGCATCGAGCGTGGTACTACGCAGATCCGCCGCCACCCCGGCGCCGAGGTTGATGGATCCGCCGTTGATCCGTGAGGTGCCGTCGATGAGCAGCGCGGAGCCGGTATCGACGTCAATCGCGGTATTGTTCGCAACCACGGTAGCGCCGGTGATGTGCAGGCCGCCGCTGCCTTGCGCGTGCAGGATCCCGTTGTTCGCAAAGCCGGGAGTGTTCGTATCGATCACGAGCGCGTTCGCGCCCTCGGCGAGGATCGTGCCCTGGTTATCAAAGCCGCCGGTATTCGCGCCGAGCTGTCCGGCGCCACGGATCGTCGTGTTCGCGCCGATCGTGGTGATGACGTTGTTGTTCACGATCCGGTTGTTTTGATGATCCCCCATCACGATTGTCGCGTTGCCGCCGATGGTCTGGGCGCCCGTGAAAACGAGATCCGTCAGCGCAGCATTGCTATTGAGTGTCCACGTCCCGTTAAGCGTAAGACCGTTAAGGATGGTGTTGTTGATGGCGTTTGCGGTGAACACATCACCGTTGATCGTGACTGCATCGAGTGTAGTGCCGCGCAGATCCGCCGCCACCCCGGCGCCGAGATTGATGAGTCCGCCATTGATCCGCGAGGCGCCGTCGATGAGCAGCGCGGAGCCGGTGTCGACGTCGATTGCAGTGTTGTTCGCGACGATGGTAGCGCCGGTGATGTGCAGGCCGCCGCTGCCCTGCGCGTTCACGATCCCGTTGTTCGCAAAGCCGAGCCCGTTCACATCGATCACGAGCGCGTTCGTGCCTTCGGCGAGGATCGTGCCCTGGTTGTCGAAACCGCCGCTATTCGCGCCGAGCTGCCCGGCGCCACGGATCGTCGTGTTCGCCCCGATCGTGGTGATGACGTTGTTGTTCACGATCCGGTTGTTGCCATGATCACCCATCAGGATCGTGCCGTTGCCGGAAATCGTTTGCGATCCCACGAATAACAGATCGGTAAGCGCGCCGCTTGAATTCAGCTTCCACGTGACGTTCTGGAGATCGAGTCCATTCGTTATGGAGACGTTCTGGCCATTGAACTGCTCGACCGTACCGTTGCCTGTGACATTGTCCTGAAAACTCACGCCATTGAACGTAGACGCCCGTACATCGATGAAGCCGTTACCGACCGTCGTGACGATGCCGCCGTTTACGGTAGCGCTCTCGATCAGTACTTTGCCGCCGCTCGCGGCGTTGATCTCACCCGCATCACTGCCTATGAAGTTAGTGAATGTGCCGGCGCGCAGAACGAGACCTGCCGCGCTCGCGCCGGACATCACACCGCTGTTCGTGACGCCGAGCGCGTTCGGGTCGATCACGAGCGTGTTCGTTGCATTCGCAATGATCTGACCTTCGTTGATCATTCCGCCCGTGTTCGCAAGGATCTGACCCGCACCGCTGATGCGATGATTCGCGCCATTCGTCAATACCGTGTTGTTCGTTGTGATGCGGTTGTTCGCATGGTCGGACATTCTCAATTCGCCGATGACGCCGGCGGCTGAGGCATTGAACGTTTGCGCGCCGACGAGTGCGAGATCGGTCAATGCACCGCCCGAATTCAGCGAGAAAATGCCGTTGTTGACGAGCCCGCCGCCGGTGAGCGTGAAAGTCCGCCCGTTCGTAACGTGGATTTCGTCAGCCGCGAGACCGCCGGTATTCGCACCGATAAACACGGATGCAAGCGAGGGGTTGCCGCTGAAGCCGACGCCGGGTGAGACTTCGATGAACTGCGTGAGGTTGGGATCGTTGACGATGACGTCATCACCCGCTGCCGGCAGTCCGGCAGGTAGCCAAAACCCCGCGTTGGACCATTGGCCAAGCCCGGCAATCCAGGTGACGGGCGCGGCGCCCGCGTCGGTGGCGAGCAAGCTGGTGGTGGCGAGCAGTACTGCGGTGGCGGTTTTGCGCATAGTGTTTCCTGCCTGTTCGGTGGTTTGATTTCGTGACCAAACCAGTACGAATCCCTGCATCCGTACCAGTCGACGGCGGCGCCCGTCCCTGCGCACTGCGCCTAATCGGAATGTTCAGTGTACGGGAAGACCCGATGACCGACTGTGAACGATTACCTGCGCGCCGGTTGTGAAGCCTGGCCGCTCGTAAACCTCACGGCGCAATTTCCATGATCGCCTCGATCTCGACCGCAACCCCGATTGGCATGGTCGTTGCGCCAACCGCGACCCGGGCATGCGCACCGCGTTCGCCGAAGATATCGAGAAAAAGCTCTGAGGCGCCGTTCACGACGGCTGCGACTTCCGTGACCTCGGGCGCGCAATTCACGAACCCCGAGACCTTTGCGATCTGCCGGATCCGATCGAGGTCGCCGTCGAGCGCAGCGGATGCCTGCGCGAGCACGTTCAGCGCGCTCAGCCGTGCTGCTTCGCGACCTTCTTCGATTGAGAAATCCTGCCCGACCTTGCCGATATAGCGCACATCGCCTTCCCACTGGGGAATCATGCCGGAGATATACAGCGTGCTGCCGATGATCGACCAGCCCTTGATCTTCGCCACGCGCGGCTGCTGCGCCCGGGGAATCGTAATGTTCAGTTCTTCGAGTCGTGCCTTGATACGTCCGGTCATTACTTTGCTCCCGTTGCCGAATAACTGCGTTTGACGACGATTGTCGCAGACAGCGCAAGATCACGCAGGCTACCGGCTCCGGGCTCCGTTACAAACGAATACACAGCGTTACTGATTGCGCCCGCGCAATTCAGGATTCGTTCACGCGTGGAATCCTAATCTGGCCCCGTACCCGACACCCCGGTCCTGATTCCGCGGTGCGGAAAAACGCACAAGGAGATTGACATGAAACGCAAACCTACGAGAACGAAACTCACGCTTGCGACGCTCGGTATCGGCACGGCCCTGGTGCTCGGTGCGGGCCCCGCGATGGCCCATGGCGGCGGTCATCACAAGCATCGCTACGACGCGCATCGCGACTGCCACGACGCGCGCCACCACCACAATCGGGGCCACGCGAAGGCGCATCGTTATCACAAGCACTCGCGCAAGCATCAGCGGGCCTATCAGCGCTCACACTATCAACCGGCCCATGTCGCACCGGTCTATGTGCAACCGCGCGCCTACTACGGCGGTAGCGGTTACGCTCATGCGCCGAACTTCGGTAGCGCCGTTGGTGGCGCGCTCGGTGGCTTCGCCGGTTCGCAGATCGGCAGCGGCTCGGGTCAACTCGCGGCCACTGCGGCGGGCGCCGTGATTGGGTACACGCTTGGCGGGAATCTCACCGCCCGTTATTAACCGCTGCCGGCGAGCCGCCACGCGCGGCTCGCCAGTCAATCGCACCGGCGCATCGAAATCGTTTATTCCCGGTGCGCCGGTGCCCCGCCGATGATTTCACCCGCTCGCTGGGCATACACTATGCGTTCCTATTGCACCCGTAACGGAGCGCAGCATTGCCGGACGACAAACGGATCTATTTCGACGATATCAAGCCGGGCGACGCCTCCACGCATGGCCCATACCGCGTTCGGCGCGAGGAACTGCTGGCGTTCAATCGCCAGTGGGATCCCCTGCCCATACATCTTGACGATGCCGCGGCACAACGCATGGGGCATCGGTCGATCACGGCTTCCGGCCAGTACACGCTGTGTGTGAAGCAGGTGTTCGTCAACGAAGCCGCGTGGGGCGACGCTGTGATCGGAGCGCTGGGTTTCGACGAAGTCCGCTTCCCGCATCCGGTGTATGTCGACGACGAACTGTACGCGCGAATCGAATGTACGACGACGCGGGTGTCGCGCAGCAAGCCGGATCGCGGCATCGTTACCCTGAATTTCAGACTCTACAACGCGGACGATGTGACCGTGCTGACGTACATCGATACCGTCATGTTCGCTCGTCGTCCGGCGCCACGATAAACCAGAGGGATATATGCAGCAGTTAACAGGAAAAGTCGCCGTCATAACCGGGGCCGGGAGTGGGATCGGGCTCGGGATGGCGCGTGCGTTCGCCGCCGCGAACATGCGTCTCGTACTCGCCGACATCGAGTCGGGCGCGCTTGCCGCCGCGGCGACGGAATTGAAAGCCGCGGGCGCGGAAGTCATCACCGCGGCAACGGATGTTGCTGATCCGGTGGCGCTCGAGACGCTGGCGGAGCGTGCATATGCCGCGTTTGGCGCCGTTAACGTGCTGTGCAATAACGCCGGGGTGATCGAAAACAACCAGCCGACGTGGGAGTACTCGCTTGAGGACTGGAACTGGGTGCTCGGGATCAACCTGATGGGTGTCGTGCACGGCATCCGGACATTCGTGCCGCGTATGCTCGATGGCGGTGAGGCAGGGCACATCGTCAACACGGCGTCTTTCGGCGGTCTCATCAGTGGTTCGGCGACGCCGATTTATGTCGCGAGCAAACACGCGGTGGTTGCCTTGTCGGAAAACCTCTACCACGACTTCGTCAGCCGCAGCGCGCCCCTCGGTGTGTCCGCGCTGTGTCCGGGCTGGGTGCGTACGGCGATCGTCGAATCGGATCGCAACCGCGCGGATGCGCCAGCGCTCGACGACAAGCTCGCGCGCACCCGGCAGCGTTTTCAGCAGGGGATAGACTCCGGGATTGAGCCGGATGCCGTCGGTCACATGGTGGTCGAGGCGATCACCGCCGGGCGGTTCTATATCCATACCCATCCCGAATGGCTCGACGTCGTGCGCGAACGCTGCGATGCCGTGATCGACGGTACCCGACCGCCCCGCAGCCTGATACCGAACCCGAAACGATGAACTGGATCCTGCATCATTACGATTTTTCGAATTACTCGGAGAAAGTGCGCCTGCTCCTCGGCTTGAAAGACCTGAGTTGGGACTCCGTCGAGATCCCGGCGGCGCTGCCGAAACCGGATTACCTGCCGCTCACCGGCGGCTACCGACGCACCCCGTCGTTGCAGATTGGCGCGGACGTGTACTGCGATACACGTTTTATTGCCGAGATTATCGAACAATGCGCGCCGCAGCCGACGATTTATCCCGGCGGGCCGTCCGCGCGGATTCTCGCCCGCGCTGTTGGCGACTGGGCCGAGGCGCGCCTCATGCGACCGGCGGCGCTGTACATCACCGGCATCAACGCGGAGAACTTCCCGGATTCATTTCATGCCGATCGCGCGGTGCTGCACCGCAAGCCGCAACCGACGGTGGTCCAGGTAAAAGCCTCGGCGGCGAAATATCTCGCCCAGTTGCGCTCGGAACTGCGCGGAATCGAGGCCCTGTTTTCTGATCAGCGCAATTACGTGCTCGGCGATATGCCGGGGTTGGCCGATGCCGCGCTTTACAACGTGCCGTGGTTTCTCGACACGATCGATCCCGGACATACACTGCTCGATGACCTGCCACTGACGCGGAGCTGGATGGCGCGCATGGCCGCTATCGGACACGGCGGACGCGAGGCAATCGACGCCACGGCTGCGTTTGAACGCGCGAATGCCGCGACGCCTGTTGCCGTCAAGCCGCACAGCGAGGCGATCCCGGAGCAGATCGAGGCGGGCGATGAGGTGGCCGTTTCGCCGCTCGAGGAGTACTCGCCCGCGCTCGGCACACTCGTGACGGCGGACGATGAGCGGATCGTGATCCGCGTAAGCAATGAGCGCGTTCACTGCGTTCATGTGCATTTTCCGCGTTCAGGATACCGGCTGTCACGCGCCAGGAAGTGAGACGCGAGCGATCCTGAATCTGCGCGCGGAAATCCGCTCCCGGCAACGCCGGGTGCGGGATTATTCGCTGAGCATGATCCGGGTCTTTTCCCGTTCATTCCTGCGCGCACGGTAACCCGATGCCGCGATCCCGGCGCCACCGAAGCAGACGCAGCTTGCGTGCTGGCGCAATGATTCGTGCCGCGAGCCGGGGTCTGGTGTTTGCCTGCGCTGCCGGGGCGCGACGGGGTCGGGGTATACTTCCGGGCCCCTTTCCCGGAGCCATCGGTCCATGTCCGCAGTTTCCCCGACCCTGAAATCCATTGCAGAGCTGCCGGGTCCAAAGCGACTGCCCTTGCTCGGCAACCTGCACGAAGTGGAGATTGAGAAATTCCATCTTCACCTTGAACGCTGGTGCGACGAATTCGGCCCGATATTCAGCATCAAGATGGGGCCGCGCGAGATCGTGTGTGTGGCCGATCCGGCACCGATCAATGCGATGCTGCGCGATCGCCCCGATACGTACCGTCGCCGCCGATCGTTCGAGACGATCATCGCGGAAATGGGTTTCAACGGCGTGTTCAGCTCGGAAGGTGACGACTGGCGACGCCAGCGCAAGCAGGTTGCGCTGGCGCTGAATACGGCACATCTGCACAAGTTCACGCCGAAGCTGCTCGAAACAACGGAGCGCCTGCGGCGGCGCTGGGAGCTCGCAGCCGGGAAAGGGCAGAGCGTTGATTTGTGTCGTGATGTCATGCGTTATACCGTCGACATCACCACGCAGCTCGCGTTCGGCGTGAACGTAAACACGCTCGAAACGGACGGGCCGGTGATTCAACAGCAGCTCGACAAGGTCTTTCCCATGCTCGGGCGACGCATCAACGCCCCGTTTCCCTACTGGCGCTTTATCCGCCTGCGCCGCGACCGCGAGCTCGATGAGGCGCTCGCGAACATCCGCACCACGGTTAATGGTTTCATTGCTGATTGCCGCCAACGCATGGCCGATAATCCAGCGCTGTACGCGGCACCGGAGAATTTTCTCGAGGCGATTATCGCCGCCCAGGCAACGGCCGATGGCGCGGACTTCACCGATGAAGACATCTACGCAAACGTACTCACGCTGCTGCTTGCGGGGGAAGATACCACCGCGAATACGATCGCCTGGGCGGGTAAATACTTCATCGATTATCCGCAACACTTTGCGCGTGCGCGCGCCGAGGCCGACGCCGTTCTTGGCACCGCCCAATCCGTAACACAGTACAGTCAGCTCGCCGAACTGCCGTTCATCGAAGCGCTCGCAAACGAAACCATGCGGCTGAAACCGATCGCGCCACTGAACGGTCTCGAAACGAACGAAGGCGTTGAATTGCTTGGTTATTACCTGCCGCCGAATACACCGGTGATCGCGCTCACCCGCCACGCCGCGATCAATGCGGAAAATTTTGGGGATCCCGATCATTTCAACCCGGAACGCTGGCTGCAGCCCGGATCGATCGAAGGCTGTCCGCACAACACGCAGGCTTTCTTGCCGTTCGGCACCGGGCCGCGGTTTTGTCCCGGGCGCAATCTTGCGCTGGCGGAAATCAAGATCGTGCTCGCGATGCTGTGTCGCAATTTCGACATCGCACTGAGCAACCCGGCGCAACCGGTCGACGAAAAGCTCGCGTTTACGATGCTGCCCGATAATCTGTTCGTGACGTTCACGCGTCGCGCGGCGGTGGATTGACCGGTCTGTTATTGCCGGAGAACCGATGATAGAGATTTATCTGATTCGCCATGGCGAAACGCGGATCCCCTGGTCCACGGGGCAGGATGCCGGACTCAGTGAACGCGGGCACGAACAGGCCGCAGCGGTGGCGGCTCGTTTGTCGCCGCTTCAAGGGCACGATTTGATCTCGAGCCCGCTGTTGCGGGCGCGCGAAACCGCATTACCGCTCGGTCGCGTCCAGTGCCGCGAACCGCAGCTCGATCCACGCTTCCAGGAGGTTCCGATCGAGAATAACGAGCTGCGGCGAAAAGCGTGGCTGACAGAGGTTGCGGGGATCACGTTGGCCGACGTGGGCGCCGACATCGTCGACTGGCGCGAGGCCGCCTGGAAGGCGCTCGGTGAGCTTCAGCGCAATACGATCATTTTCACGCACTTTATGCTGATCAATGCGCTCGTGACCCGCGCGACGAACGACCCGCGTCTTGTCAGCTTCGAGCCCGCGCACGCGTCCGTCACGACGCTCACACTCGACGCCGCCGGTTGTTGCACCCTCGTCACCCCGGGGCGCGCCCTGGCCTGAACGGCGCGCGGCGCGGCTATTGTCGTACAGGGATCCGGGCGTTGCGATCCGGGTCTAGCGATGTTGCGGCTTGAGATCCCAGTCCGGCAGTCCGTCGTCGGCTTGTACCCCGAGCGTATTCAACGCCATCGAGACGAGGTTGTACTGGCCGACCGTGAACACGAGATCCATGAGTTGTTGCTTATCGAGATGTTGCGTGAGCGCCGACCACGTTGCATCACCGATGTGACTGTCGGCGTGTAGTTCGTCCGTGGCCTGCATCAGCAGTCGATCAAGCTCCGGGATCCCCGGTGTCTCGGGCCCTGATTTCGTTGTCAGGATTTCGGCATCGCTCATGCCAGCCTTGCGCGCAATCTGCGCGTGCTGACCCCACTCGTAACCGGCCTGGCACAGGTAGCCGATGCGCAGGATAACGAGTTCACGTTCACGCAATGGCAGTGTCGATTTGAACAGCACGTGGTTCGCGAATACGAGCCAGCGGCGCATCAGTGCGGGATGATGGGTGAGCGTTTTGAAGATGTTGTAATCGGCCCCGTCGCGCACGAACGGTGCCATGATCGCCTTGACCTCGTCGTCCCAGGCGTCAGCCTCTTGCGGCTCGAGCCGCGCTTTATCCAGCCGCATGTCGAGGGTGCTCCGTCGCGCCGGTTTATGGCATGTCGCTTTCGTTGACGTCGATCTTGATCTGCGACCACTTCAGCTCGATGTTTTCTTTCGTCCCGCCAACGCCAAGCTTGTAGTTGCCGAGGTCGAGATCCTCGGGCTTGCGTCCGAGCAGCTGCGTCACGCCATGAGCGGCTTCGTAGGGTTCGAGCATGCGCGGCTGCCAGCGCCCGAAGACCTTCTCGTTATCCGCATACTCTTCCGTCATGCCGGTGCGCACGAACGGCAGCATGACACAGCAGGCGTTGACCATGTCGGCGGAGCGACCGAGATTGACGCGCAGGACTTCCGGCAAGCGCAGCACGGCCCAGTTCGCTACGACGTAGCCCGGCACCGCAACGCCGGGTTCGATCGCCTGCATCGAGGAGATATAGATCAGTTGCAGTGGTTGCTTGTGGTAGACGGCCTCGCCGGCCCACAAGTGACTCATGGCGAGGAAGCCATCGATCTTCGTGTTCAGAACGAGGCTCGATTCGCTCAGGTTGCTGATGAAATCCTGTCGTACGCGTGCACGCCGTTCAGCGCGGCTCTCGTTTTCGATTTCCGGCAGCGCGCGGCCGAAGCGATAGCCCGCCTCGGTGAGCCCGGAATTACACACGATAATGTCGGGACCCTTGCCGCCCATCTCCTCGATGACGTAACTGCGCGAGGCCCACAGATCGCGGCTGTTCGTCACGTCGGCCTGCAGCGCGAATGCTTTCACGCCCTGTGCCTGGATCGCCGCGACAAGATCAAAACCGTCGCGGTAGCTGCTGTGAAAATGCACGCCGATGACTTCCGCGCCGTTCGCGGCCGCGGCCAGCGCCAGCGCTTGCCCAATCCCGCCGTCCTTGCCCGAGCCCGTGATGAGGACACGCTTGCCGGCAAACGTGGCGCCATCATTTTCAGGAAATTTGAATTGTTCGTAGTTTGCTGTGTAGGCCATCCCAATCGCTCCTCAAGGTTCGCACCGCTTTTCGTTTGCGCTGTTGCGGCTCGTTTTTATTGTCGAGATCCGACGCGCATAAAGCAAACGATTCCGCGCTTTCGTGTCGTAACTGAACGCAAGCGGGGTCAGTTGAACGTCGTTGCGGTGGCGAGTGCGGGGTAGCCTGGCTGATCGATCGCGAGCTGATTGATCACACTTGCACGCAAATGGGTCACGAGATCCTGTTCGTCGAGCGCGATTGTGCGCTCGCGCAGTCGTGTGGTGAGTTGCCAGCGCAAAGCGTCCAGGCCGCCGGTGCTGCCGAGCAGGGCCATGAGCCGCGCCCGCTCCGCGGCCCGGTGCGCCGGGCCGAGCGCAAGCTCACGTTTAATAATCTCGAGCGAATTCGCGGCAACGCGGGTAAAAAAGCGGGTGCGGCCGCGCGTGGCTGCAGCCGCGTCTTCGCGCAGAAACGCGCTGACGCTGTCGAGCAGTTCATCGCCGCGCGGCAAGGCAGAATCCGTTTCGTCGGCCGCCGCGACGAGTGTAACGGGCCCCGGGATCAGCAGGTTCACACAATCGGCCTGACATTCCGATGAACGCCGGCCGATTGCCGGCCGTTCGACGCTGCGATCCGGCCCGTCGCGATACTGCTGCGCCATGCACAGACACCCGACGGCCCACCAGAACGATCCAAAGACCTGCCAGAAGTGCAGATGCTCGGGGCTCACCACGTAGCCGCCGCCGGCGGCGTAGCCCGCGAGCAAGTCGTCGATTGCTCCGAAACCGCCAACCGCGAGCTCGTCGCGGCCAAAGCGCCACGAATGCGTGCACAACCAGCCGAGATCGCGCACCGGGTCGCCGATATGGGCGAGCTCCCAGTCGAGCACGGCGATCACGCCGCTGCCGTTGATCATGAGATTGCCGTTACGAAAATCGTTGTGGACGAGCGTCATCCGCGGCGATTCCGGGAGATGCTCGAGCAGCCAGCGCGCGGTGTAGTCGATCATTGGTTGCGCGGTGTCGAGTGCACGATAGCGCGACCAGGTTTGTTCAACTTCTTCGCGCGGGGTCAGCGTCGGCAGGGCAGTGCTCAGTGCGTTTGCCTCGACGTCAATGGCATGGATGCGCGCAAGAATCTCGCCGCACTGGCGCGCGAGCAGCGGCCGTACGGCGGTGAATTCCGGTGCGGCGACGATACGGTGACCGAGCGTTTCGCCCTCGAGCCAGGCCATGATGAAGCCGTCACCGAGGCCGTCCTCGCGCGCGAGCACGTAGTGGATTTCCGGCGCCGGTACCCCCGCCGAACGCACGAGTTCGAACAGGCGCGCTTCCATCGCGAGGCCAATGTTCAGTTCCGAGCGCGCCGCGTCGGCACCGCCGGCGGCGCGCCGCAACGCGAGTTTGCGTTCGCCGGCTTCGCCACGCACGACGAGCCGGTAGGTTTCCTGGTTTGCGCCGCCGGACAGACGCTCGCAGGAGACGAGCGCACCGCAATCCTCAACACCCGCACACAGCACGGCCTCGAGGCGTTGCTCGAACGTCGCGCTCATGCACACCCCCCCGCGGGTTTCATTCCACAACGCCTTTCGGCGCGCGTTGATTCATAAACCCGAACAGATAACCGGCCACCCGCCGCATCTGGATCTCCTCGGCGCCCTCGGTGATGCGGTAGCGGCGGTGGTGCCGGTAGATGTGTTCGAATGGCTTATGGCGCGAATAGCCGAGACCGCCGTGCACCTGCATCGCGCGGTCGGCAGCCTCGCAGCACAGCCGGTTCGACCAGTAGTTACACATCGACACCTTGTCGGATACGGAGAACGCGCCGTACTTGTCCATTTGCCATGCGGTCTTGTGAATCAGCGCGCGGATCATCTCGCATTGCGTCTGCAGCTCGACGAGCGGGAACTGGATCGCCTGGTTCGTTGCCAGCGGTTTACCGAACGGTGCGCGTTTTTTCGCGTAATCAACGGATTCGTTGATGCAGTATTGCGCCGCGCCGAGGCTCGCGGCGGCCTGGCGGATGCGGTTTTCGTTGAAAAAATGCTGCACTACCTGCAGCCCGCGACCCTCCTCGCCGAGGATGTCGTCATGCGTGACGCGCACATCGGTCAGGGATATGCGGCCATGGTCCGTCGGCATATTGAACGTCCACAGCATCTCCTCCACTTTGAAACCTCGCGCGCTTGCGGGTACGAGGAAGGCCGTGATGCCGTTACCATCGCCGGCCTGGCCACTCGTGCGCGCGAAAATCAGATCGTGAGTCGCCGCATGGATGCCTGTATTCCAGGTTTTCTCGCCGTTGATCACCCACTCGTCGCCATCGCGTACGGCGCTCGTTTCCATGTGTGTCGCATCCGATCCGTGTTCCGGTTCGGTGATGCCGAAGGCGAAGCCGGCAGTGCCGTTCGCGAGTTTGTCTACCCATTCGGCTTTCTGTTGCTCACTGCCGTAATGCAGCATCAGTAACAGGCTGATGTTGTTGCCGACGATCGAATGCTCGTTCTGCAGGTCGTTGTGCAGGCCGAGGCCTTTCATCGCGAAGTGCTCGCGGATGACGGCCATGCCGAGATTCGTGCCGTCGCGCCCGCCATATTCCTTCGGCGCGGGATAGCGATAGTGCCCGGCCGCATCGGCCCGCCGTACGGCCTCGGCGAGCAGGGCTTCCCATTCGGCACTCGGCAGCCCGCCGCGATCCCAGTCCGTGCGCGCGTCTTCGCGCCGGTGATCAAAAAAGCGGATATTGTCGTCAGCCTGTTCCAGCGGTTTGATTTCCGCTTCGATGAATGCGTCGAGTTCTTGCAGGTAATCGGTGAGTTCTGTCGGCAGTTCAAAATCCATCGCTCGTTCCTGTGTTGTTGCCGTCGCGCCGCCGGCCCATCCGGGTTGCGACCGTCGCCGTATGGTAACCGGCGCATCGCGCCACGGCAGCGTTCAGCCGCGGGCCAATGCGTCCATCACCTCGCACCAGCCCTTCGTCGCGGGCGCGCCAGCGGCACTGAACACGTCTGCCAGCAAGCCCATCTGCGTGCCCGTGAGGCGTCGTTCGAGACGCCGACCGCGGCTCCGAGACGCTTGCCACCTTGCTGCGGGAAAGCGCGGCGCGTGGTCGCGCGCCGCTATCTGCGTAATCAGCGTGCGGCGACTATCTCGCTTGCAAGCAACGCGCCGATCCGTTTCTCGTCATAGCCGAGTTCGGCGAGTACCTCGCGCGAATGCTCGCCGATCCGCGGCGCCGTACGCTGCAGGCCGCGGTTGTGTTCCGTGAGCGTGAACGGCAGGCCCATGATCTGGAACTCGCCGTAGTCAGGGTCCCGGCCTTCCTCGATCACGCCGAGCGCCTGCACCTGGCCGTCTTCCCATAGCGATTCGAGATCGTTCACGCGCGAGAACGGAACCCCGCATTCTTCGAGTCGCACCATCAGTGGTTCCGTTTCGAGTACGGCCAGCGCGTCGAAAATCGCTTTCAGGCATGCTTCGCGGTGCGTGACGCGGGAAGCATTATTCTTGAAACGCGGATCGGCGATCATGTCTTCGCGCCCGATCGCCTTGCACAGGCGTTCGAACAGGTTCTGGTTTCCGCTCGCGATGAAGATGAAGCTGTCTTTCGTCGGGTACGCCTGGTAGGGCACAACCTGCGGGTGCGCCGTGCCGAGCCGTTCCGGCAGATAGCCGTGTTGCAGATAGTTCGACACCGTATTGCTCATGAGACCGAGCGCGGTGCCGAGCAATGAGGTTTCAGCCTTGCCGCCGGCGTCCGTAAACTCACGGCGGAACAGGGCGGTTACGGTTGCCAGCGCCGCCATCACGCCCGTACCCATGTCGAGGAACGACACCCCGCAGCGCACCGGCATGCCGCCGGGTTCGCCGGTGATCGCCATCACGCCGCTGTAGGCCTGCAGCAGTGCTTCGTAGCCGAGGCCCTTGCCGCGCGGACCCTGGCGGCCGAACGCCGATACCGAGGTGTACACGAGGCGCGGGTTCAGATCTTTCAAATCGTCGTAGCCGAGGCCGAAGCGTTCCATGTCCCCGGTTTTGAAATTTTCCACCAGCACGTCGGCGTTGCGCGCGAGATCCTTCACGATTTCCACCCCATCGGGCTGTTTCAGATCGATCGCGATACTGCGCTTGTTCGCATTGAGGCCGAGAAACGAACTGCCCATGTCGCCCTTGTGCGGTGGCCACATGCGTCCCTCGTCGCCGATCTGATTCTCCACCTTGATGACTTCCGCGCCCAGCAGCGACAGCAGTTCGCAGCAATACGGCCCCGCGAGTACGCGCGAGCAATCGATAACCTTGATGCCGTCGAGCGGCGCTTTCATATCTGACATAGGGATTTCAACCAGCGATTAATGGGTGCGCCGAGCGTCGGCACTGAGAAGGCGTCGTGCGGCCGGCGGTGTGCGTTATTTCCGGGCGCACATTATAGTCTGCAATTGGTTTGGGGAGTCCGCTATTCGTGGCACGTATCGAAAGCATCAACGCGCTGACCCTGGCGACACACGACATGGCGCGCGCAGTAGCGTTTTACACCGCACTCGGTTTCGTCCCGACGTATGGTGGCGCGGACGCGGAATTCACCTCATTTTATTGCGGATCGCAGTTTCTCAACGTGATCGCGGTACCGCCGGAGACGCGGCTCGACTGGTGGGGCCGGGCGATATTCCATGTCGACGATGTCGATGCCGTCCATGCCAACGCGCTGGCCCGGGGACTCGAACCGGAGGCCCCGCCACGTGACGCGCCGTGGGGTGAGCGGTACTTCCATATCTGTGATCCCGACGGCCACGAGCTCAGTTTCGCGCGCTTGCTGGACAGCGACGCTTGACCCCGGAACTGTTGCAGTTCGCGGCGCTCGCCGTCGCCGCCGGGGTCGTCGTCGGCCTGCTCGCGGGTCTGCTCGGGATCGGCGGCGGGTTGATCCTCGTACCCGTGCTGTTCGAATTGATCACGGCGCTCGGTGCCGATGCGGCAACGGCAATGCGCGCGGCGATCGCCACCTCGCTCGTGAGCATCATCGCGACCGGGCTGCGCTCGGCGCTGAGTCACCACCGCCTGGGTGCGCTCGATGGCCAGCTGATCCGGGCGTGGGCGCCGAGCATGATTGCCGGCTCGCTCCTCGGCGCCGAACTCGCAACCCGGGTCGAGGCGGCGTTCCTGCTCAGCGCGTTCGCCATCATGACCGTGATTCTCGCCGTGCACATGGCGTTCGGTCGCCGCGAATGGCGACTCGGCGATGCACCGCCGGCAACGATCTGGCGACTCCTCGGCGGTGGCTTTGTCGGTTTCCTCGCCGGTTTGCTCGGACTAGGCGTTGCCGGCATCGGCGTTCCCCTGATGACTTTTTTCAACGCATCCGTGCGTGCCGCGGTGCCGGCGGTCGCACTGATCGGTGCACTTGCGGCCACACTCGCGACGGTGCGTTTCGTGATTGCCGGATTCTCAGCCGCGCAACTGCCCCCGTTTTCCTTCGGCTATGTGAATGTACTCGGCTGCGCCCTGATCGTGCCGGTGGCGATGCTGGCGACCCCGCTCGGCGCCGCATGGTCGCACCGCGTGAGCCAGCGAGTACTGCGACGCATCTTCGCCGCTTTTCTCGCGCTGAATGCGCTGCGCATGCTGCTGTTGTGAAACTGCGGAACGTGTGCTGGCCCCGGTTTCGTGAGTTGTCCGGCGCTGCGCGCGCCGTTATAGTCGAGCGCAGGTTTAGCCCGTGGCGCCATGTCCGAGAGGAGTTTGCCCTATGCGAAGCGCGCTGTTCATCTTTGTGCTGCTCCTGATCGGCACGTCGCCGGCAAGCGCGGACGACAAATCCTCACCCCGCTTCGACTGCAACAACCCGCTGCAATCCGGCCCGGTCGCGATTAAACATGCGCTCGGGGAGCTGTACCGGATCGAACCCTCAACGGCGCAACTGAACGCCGCTTCGGCGGCGTTGAAAGATTTGATGTCGGCGGCAAGCTATTGTCGCATCGAGGCACAGTCGCCAATTGCACACGCCGATGCGCGGGCGAATGGTGATCTCACGCGCGAATGGTTGTCGCTGCACATGTGGATCAACCGCATCGCGGATTTCGTCTACCTGAACGCCAAAGGTCGCACGCACGTCAACTGGAAACAGGAATACGCGGACTTCGCCGCCCTGTACGAAATCGAGGCCTGAGTGAGCCCGGCGTTTCGCACGATCGGGTGCACGCGATGATTGCTTACGCCACCGTGCAACGGGTCGCGCGCGTCCTCGAAGCGATCGCCGTGTCCCTCGCCGTCGCGGCGCTGCTGTACCGCGCTACTGTGTACTGGCAGTTCCCGCCCGCGCCCGGGGAGCCCTACGGCGTTGGCGATATCATCGATTTCGCGCTCGGGATGCTGTTGTTTCTTGTCTGCGGCTTATGCGCCGCCGCCGGTGTGGCCGCAAGTATGAGCGGTGACGGCAGTAAGCAGCAGCTTGCGTTCCGGCCGGCAGTCATCGGGATCACGAGTTTCGTCGTTTATTATTTTCTGCATCCGCATATCCCGCGCCTGCTCTGAACCGGTCCGTTAAAAAGCGCCTGCTAGCGAAAGCGTGGCGTGGATCGGGAACACTGTAAGGCGAACAGACAGCATTGCGGCGCGCTTGCGTCCACGCCACGCGCTGCTACGCGACGACGCCGGCCTTTCTCATGGCCGAGATTGCCGCCGCGTCGTAGCCGAGTTCGCCGAGCACCTCGTCGGTGTGTTCGCCCATCAACGGTGCGCGGAACCGGATCGAAGACGGTGTTGCCGTGAACCGGGCAGCCGGCGCGGGCATGCGGGTGCGACCGAAATCCGGGTCGTCGATTTCAACCAGTGAACCCCGGTGCACGATCTGCGGATCGGTGTGCACATCGCCGACGGCGTTGATACGGGCGAAGGGCACATCTTCAGCGTCGAGGCGTGCGCAAATCTCGTTGGTGTCCCATTGCGCAATCTCGGCGTTCAGCAGTGCCACGACTTCATCGATGTTCTGAATGCGGCCCGCAAGCTCTGCAAACTTCGGATCATCCGCGAGGTCTTCACGTTTGATCGCACGACACATCGCCCGCCACTCCATATCCGATACGGTCAGGTAGGTGATATAGCCGTCGCGGGTTTGCGTAACCCGATAAATATCGCCGAGCAGGGGCATCGGTCGCACGCCGTCGCCGAGGAACGTTTCATTCCACATGCCGTCCGGCCACAGGAACGACAAGCCCACATCGACCATTGCAATCTCGAGTGCCTGCCCCCCGGCACCGCGTTCGCGCGCGAACAGCGCCGCCGTGATTGCCTGCGCCGCGGCCTGGGCGGTCGCTTTGTCGCAGACGATATTTTTCACCAGATCGGCTTTGCCGCCCCGCGGTGTCTGCGCGCCGACGAAACCGGTGACGGCCTGAATGATCGGGTCGTAGACGCGGCGTTTCGCATACGGTCCGTCCGCACCGAATCCACTGACGGAGGCGTAAATAGTGTTCTCGTTGGCGGCTTTCAGCGCCGGGTAATCAATCTGCAGGCGGGCCATTGCGCCGGGGCGGAAGTTCTGCACGACGACATCGGCGTTGGCGACGAGTTTGAAAAACACTTCGCGCGCCCGGGCCTGCTGCAGATCGAGGACGATCGCGCGCTTGTTACGATTCAATACCGCGAACAGAGCGCCCATACCATTGCGCAAACCGCCCATTGTGCGCGCCGTATCGCCACCGCCCGGTTGCTCGATCTTGATCACATCCGCGCCCTGATCGGCGAGGATTTGCACAGCCATTGGTCCGGAGACGACATTCGACAGATCGAGTATGCGCACACCGCTGAGGGGTCCGTTCATCTTGCTTGCTCCGTAATGCGCCTGGCGATCCGGCGTCACTGTGACAACACGTGCCTAGTCGAGATCCGCGCTCACTCGATCGATCGTCGCTCCGCGCAGCATGCGTTTCGAGGCCGCGAATGCCGGGCCGTCGAGTTGCGCCATGGTGGCTGCCTGTCGCACGGCGGTTTCACGCAGCGCATCGGCATCCGTCACGGCGTCGAGAAAGCCGGTATCGCAGGCGTCTTCGGGCGCGTAAAGCACGGCGCCTATCGTGGCCTGGGTGAGTTTGCGCTTCGACAGACGTTCCGCGGCGAGCGCGATGCCGAATGCCGGCAGGGTGAGTCCAATCGCCGTTTCATTCAGGCCGATTCTGAAATCACCGTGGACCCCGACGCGGTAGTCGGCGCTCAGTAACAGGAACGCGCCGAGGGCGACAGCGTGACCGGTGGCGCCCACCACAACCGGTTGCGGATGGCCATACACGCGCATCATCAGGTGTGCCCCGGCGGTTACGAGGCGCGTAATTTCCGCCTCGTTGCCGGATTGGATCACGCCAAGATCGAAGCCGCCGGACAATATCCCCGGACGACCGATTATCGCGACAGCGCGAGCTTCATCGACGGCGCGATCGAGCGCGTGGTTGAACTGCTCGATGAAATCGAAACTGAATGCGTTCGCCTTGCAGTCGTCGAGCGCCAGTACCGCAACCGGGCCGTCGAGCGTGAACGCTATCTTGTCCGCCATGACGAATCAGATATCGAAACGATAGGTCTTGCCGTCGCGAACAATGCGACCGCCAACAGGGTTCGCGAAGTGCGTCCCGAACACGAGCACCGGTTTGTCTGCATAACGCTCGAGGAACTGCTTGCGGGTTGCGATCGCGGCGGCATTGTCGGCATCGAATGGCGTGGCCCAGTCGGGTCGTGCAATCTGACACGGGTGGTGCATCATGTCGCCGCTGATAATCGCTTCTTCACCCTGCGAGGCGATGTGCACGCTGACATGTCCCGGCGTGTGTCCCGGGGTGGATTCAAACCATACGTGATCGCTCACCTTGTGATCGGGTTGTACGAAATCCGCCTGGCCGGCATCGACGACCGGCGCGACGGATTCGCCGAACACGTCGCCGAACGAATCTTCTTCCAGGTCGCGCCAGAATTTGAACTCGTCCTCAACCATGACGTAACGCGCATTCGGAAATGTCGGTACCCATTTGTTCTTCACCTTGCGCGTATTCCAGCCGACGTGATCGACGTGGAGATGGGTGCAGATAACCTTGTCGATCGAGGCGGGGTCGTGGCCCATGTTTTTCAGATCGTCGAGGAACGGCAGCTGCAGGTTGGCCCAGCCTTCCATGTTCAATGCCTTGTCATTGCCGATGCACGTATCGACAACCATCTTCTGCTCCGGCGTTTCGATGATCAGCATCTGAATGTTCAGGATCAGATTACCTTCCGGGGTAACGAAATTCGGCTTGAGCCAGGGGATTTGCGCAAGATTCTCGGGCGTTGCATCCGGCAGGATTGGCACGGAACCGCTACCGTCAGTAATCTCGATCAATTGCGTAACGGTGACGTCACCGATTTTCCACTGCAGCATGCCGGTATTCCTTGTCGTAAACGTAGGGCCGGGAAACTTAGCACGGTCGCGAGACCGGCGTATAGACGTTGCCTGGGTGCTGCACTGCACGATTCCGGGTGCAGGTGCGCGGGTGGTGCGTGCAGGGCGGCATTGTCGCGCACCACCGTTTGCTGGTAGCGTTCAGCGATGCCGGCACGCCGCGCACAGCGCGCCCGGGCGAACGACGATCCATAACCAAAGGGACAAGACGCATGAGCACACCGGTAAGAGCAGCCGACATACCTTTCGCGGTAGAAGTCGAAGGCGGGAAATCGTATTTCTGGTGTTCGTGCGGCAGGAGTGCAAAGCAGCCGTTTTGCGACGGGTCGCATGCCGGCACTGAGTTCACGCCGCTGAAGTTCGACGCGGCGGAAGCGAAGAAGGTGTTTTTCTGCGGCTGCAAGGCCACGAAGAATCCGCCCTTGTGCGACGGTACGCACAGCAAGTAGCGCGGCGGCGATAGCGCGAACGGTGCGCCTGCCGAGTCTCTACATTCCGCACGGTGGCGGCCCCTGCTTTTTCATGGAATGGTCAATGGGGCCGGCCGATACCTGGGACCGCATGGGTACATGGTTGCGTGAACTCGGGTCGGTCGGTGCCGCCCGCCCGCGCGCGATCGTGGTGATCTCGGCGCATTGGGAAACAACAACCGTCGCGGTCACGAGCAATGCAGCGCCGTCGCTGATTTTCGATTACTACGGATTCCCGCCGCATACCTACGAGTTAAGTTACCCCGCGCCCGGTGACCCGGCACTCGCCGCGGCCTTGTGTTCACGTTTGCGTGCAAACGGTATCGCGGCAGTCGAAGATCCTGCGCGTGGCTTCGATCATGGCGTGTTCATTCCGTTCAAACTGATTTACCCCGATGCCGACATTCCCATCGTGCAACTGTCGCTGCATGCTTCGCTCGATCCCGCCTTGCACATCCGCATCGGCCGTGCCCTCGCGCCGCTGCGCGACGAGGGCGTGCTCATCGTGGGCAGTGGTATGAGTTACCACAACATGGCCGGGTTCATGCGCGACGATGGTGACATCGACGCTTCGGACCGCTTCGATGAGTGGCTCCAGGACGTTTGCAGCAAGACCGGGGACGCCCGCGCGAACGCATTGACGGGCTGGCTCGCGGCGCCGGCCGCACGCGACGTTCACCCGCGCGAAGAGCACCTGCTGCCACTCATGGTTGCGGCCGGTGCCGGCGCGGACGAATCCGGCCGCTGCGATTTCACCGATCGCGTCATGGGCGCGACCGTTTCCGCCTTCGCGTTCGGTTGATAGCGTTCGCCGGCGCCCGCCAGCACTGCCGGCGTTACAATCCACGGCGCGTGGCTTATGCTGTGGCCGAGGCTTATTCACATCGTAGGCGAACTATCGTTAAGGATCCGCTGAATTGGTCTGCCGCGGACAGCTCGTGTCCGGGGTGCGTCGAGGCGGGGGGAGATCGCGCAGAAGAGTGATTCTGTTGCGAGAATCCGCAACGCCGGCTCCGCGTATTCCGGGCCCGACATGCCGGGCCACGACTACTTCAACGGTCCCCTCAATCCCTGGGGAGGGTTTCGTTATGAGTGCAAGTGCTGTGTGTCTTTTCGGCCTGATCGGCTGGACCATCCTGCTGACGTTTCTTTTAATCGGCGTGCGTCTGAAGCCGATACTCGGCGGCACCATTCTGTTCGACCAGGACGGAAACGATCTGCAAGGTTTCGCACAACGCGTAACCCGAGCGCAGGGGAACAGTCTTGAATGGCTGGTGATCCCGGCCGTGTTGATCGTCTATGGCATTGCGACGGACCAGAGCGCCGTGACCGATGGGCTTGCCATGGTCGTGCTCGGAACCCGCCTCGCACAATCTATCGTCCATATGATCTCGGTGTCATTACCGGCCGTACTCGTGCGCGCAACGCTGTTCACGGTACAGGTTGTGATCTGGATTATCTGGACGCTCGGATTCTACGGCGGCTAGATCGCGCCGCCGCAAGGTCGCACCCGAGCCGGCAGCCAATGTCGCGAACCGGGTGGGGCGCTGTTACAGATCCCGCCAGTTCCTGAACATCGCTGCCTGACCGAAGTAGCGATCGTCGGCGTCGACGACGTTCCAGACTGTCGCGCACTCAATCATGAAGCGGCGCCCGCTGGCCGCAACCCGCACGCCGGTGTAACCCTCGATAAATCCCTGTGTCCTGACCTGCTGCATCAGTTGTTCGCGCTTCGCCTGCTTGTCGGCTTCCGCGGATTCGCGCGCCGGAATCGTCAACAGACGTTGCCAGTCGAGTTCAAACAGGCCGAGCGCGGTGCGGTTCGCGTAGTTGAACAGTGGGTCGGTTTCGAGCCCGGATGAGAGCAGCGCAAAGTCCGCGTTGAACACCGCTTGTGCGCGTGTCGCACCGGACAGCCGCGTATCGATCAGCGACCGCCCGAGCAGGCGCGAATAACTCGCGCACAGGTGATCGACGTGTTCGACGAGAAAGCTGTTCGCCGGTCCCGGTACGGCGTTCACAGCCCTTTCGCAACGGCCCGTTCAATCGACAGCGCGATCGTTTCCGGCGATTGCGCACCGGAAAACAGAAAGCGGTCGTTGAACAGGAACGCCGGTACACCCTGAATACCGGAATGATGGGCGCGTTTCGCAGCGGCCTTTACGATATCGATGCCCTCGTCGCCGGCGAGCAGGGTCGCGACTTCGTCGGCATCGATTCCCGCGGCTACGGCGATCGTCGCGAGCACGTCGTTGTCCTCGAGATTCCGGCCCTCGACGAAATAGGCACGAAACAGTCCATCGACCACCGGATCCTGGTTCTGCGTGCGTTCGGCATACCAGATGAGGCGATGCGCGGCGATTGTGTTCGGCACCCGCGCGATGCGCGTGTAATCCATTTCCAGTCCGTCGTTGTGCGCGTTCGCCGTGACGTTAGCGATCAGGTTCGCGGCGCCGGCTTCGGAACCGAATTTTGCCGTGTAGTATCGGTCGCGCTCGAGCCCGCCCGGGGGCATCGACGGGTTGAGTTCGTAGGGCTGCCAGCGGACCTGCAGTTCGATGGCATCATCGAGCCTGTCCAGCGCCTGTCGCAGTCGCTGCTTGCCGATATAGCACCATGGACAGATCACATCAGAAACGACATCGAGCGTTGCGCCGGTCGGGTTCGAATTCATCGTCAGGGTCCCGGTTCAGCCGGCCGCGGTAATGCCGCCGTCGAGCGGGATCACCGTACCGGTCATGTAGGCAGAGGCGCGCGAGGCGAGGAACACCGCGATCCCGGCGGCATCCTCATCGCCGCCGAAACGATGCAGCGGTACGGACTCGAGCAATTCCTCGCCCATCTTTTCAATCATCGGCGCCATCATTGCGGTATGAAACGGCCCTGGTGCGATCGCGTTGACCGTGATGTTACGCGGGGCAAGCCGGACCGCGCTCATGCGGGTGAGGTGGTGGACCGCGGCTTTCGATGCGCTGTAGGAAAAGTTTTCGAACGCGGACAGGTGCATGCCGTCGATAGAACCAATATTGATCACGCGTGCCGGATCCGTTGTGCTGGCGGCGGCGTCGAGCAGGCTGAGACAGCGCTGGGTGAGGAAAAAGATCGATTTCACGTTCAGATCCATTACCTTGTCCCAGCCCTGCTCGGGGAACTCGTCGATCGTGGCGCCCCAGGTTGCACCGGCGTTGTTGACGAGGATATCGAGCTGCGATTCGCGCGCGCCGAATTCATCCACGACGCGCTCGATCTCGCTCATTTTTGACAGATCCGCCGGCAGCGAGACGCAGTGCCCGAGCGTGGAGAGCTCTGCCGCCGTGGCGTCGCAAACCTCTGCTTTGCGCGACGTGATGTACACCCGCGCACCCTGTTCGACGTAGCCACGCGCGATCATCGCGCCAATCCCGCGCGAGCCGCCGGTGATGAGCGCCGTCTTGCCTTCGATGGAAAAAAGATTCTGCACCGTACAGGATTCCGCTGCTGCTTGAAGTCGTGCAGATTAGCGAAAACCCGTCCTGAACGCGACCTCGCGGCCCGGTCGGGGTTTACACGACGACGCGTTGCCAGGCGCCGCGTCGGAACACGACGTATGCGATCGCCGCCATCAGTGATTCGCTGATCAAAACCGCGATGAACACGCCGTCCGTACCATCGAAAATCGCGTGCGCAAGCCAGTAAGCGAGCGGAATCTGCACGCACCAGAACGTTACGAGATTGATTTTCATCGGTGTAACGGTATCGCCGGCGCCATTGAATGCCTGGTTCAGAACGAGTCCGATCACGAACGGGCACAGCGCGCAACTCAGCAGGCGTAGCCCGTTGACCGCGTGACGCGTGATTTCCGGGTCTTTCGTGAAGAAACCGACGATGGGATCGGGATAGGTGATGAACACGGCGGCGACGCCGAGCATGAACGCGAAGTTATACGTTGCAACGTAGCGCACAAATCGCACCGCGCGTCGTGGCCGTCCCGCGCCGAGGTTCTGGCCGACGAGCGTCGCCGCCGCATTGCTGAGCCCCCACGCAGGCAGAATGAAGAAGTCGAGGATCCGGATCGTGATCGTATAGCCGGCGACGGCCGCGCTGCCGTAGGTCGCGATGATCTTCACGAGCAGGACCCAGCTCGAGGTTGCGATGAAATACTGCATGATGCCGCCGCTCGAGATGTGCGCGATGTGGCGGATATCCACAACGCGCGGGACGAGATGCCGCAACGACAGGGCAATCCGGGTGTTGTGTCCGAACAGGTAATACAGCTGCAGCGCGACTCCGAGCGAACGGCCGATTGTTGTCGCGACCGCCGCGCCGGTGAGGCCGAGTTCGGGAAACGGCCCGAGCCCGAAGATGAAGCACGGGTCGAGCACGATATTTATCGCGTTCGCGGTCCACAGCACCCGCATCGCGATACTTGCATCACCGGCGCCGCGAAAAACACCGTTGAGCAAGAACAGGAACAGGATGCTGCCGCAACCGCCGAAGATTACGCGCGTATAACCCGCGTGCGCTTCGATCGCGCGCTCACTCGCACCCATGAGGCGCAGGATTTCCTCCGCGTACACGCAGCCGGCCACGCTGATAACGGCCGACAGCACGAAACCGACGAGCAGGGCCTGTCCGGCAAGCTGTGCCGCGCCCTCCGGGTCCCGCTCGCCGATCCGCCTCGCCACGAGCGCGGTGACGGCCATGCTGAGACCGATCGCGACGGCGTACAGCAGTGTGACCACGGCTTCGGTCATACCCAGCGTCGCGATCGCGTCGGCGCCAAGGCGCGCGACAAAGAAGATATCGACGATCGCAAATACCGACTCCATCAGCATCTCGAGCATCATCGGGATCGCGAGCAGGATGATCGCGCGCTGATAGGACCCGCGGGTGAAATCCTGCGTCGTGCCGACGAGTGATTCGCGGATGATCACGTAACTCGCGACGACATGACGGAACGTTTTTTCAATGGCAGCTTGCATGATTACAAATCGTCGCTTATCCGGAGTTCGGGCGCGGCCGCAAGCGGCGGATACCGTTTGCGAGCAGAACGAGATGCTGGCCGAATTCGTAGATCAACAATCCAGCGAGGATGCATACGGCTCCTGTCATAATTCCGCTGCTGAGCGCTTCACGGTTCAACAGGTTTCCCAACAGCAGCGCGATTACCGGCGTAATCAGCGCGATCAGCGACAAGCGCGACACGTCCATGCGTCGCAGCACGTAGTAATAAAGCGTGAAGCCAAACGCCGAAGCGACGATCCCAAGGTAGACGATCGAGGCCATGGCGCGAACCGGCACCGTCGCGGGCAGCCCGCCATCCACCCGCCACCACGTCAACAAAAGTAACGGTGCTGCAATTGCGAGCGAGCCTGCAGTGCTCGCGAAACCGCCGATGCCGGCATCGATACGTTTGATTGTCACCGCGCTCACGGCGTGAAACGCGGTGCCGGCGAACACGGCCGTCGCGCCGAGCAGAAACGTCGCACCGAGCGTGGCGCCATGGCCGAAGATGACGATGAGACCGCCGATGCCGAGCGTGACCCCGACAAGCTTGCAGCGTGACAGGGCATCCTCCTTGAGCATTACGGCGGCCAGCGCCCCTGTCAGTATCGGCGACAAGCCGAAGACGACGGAAACCCAGCCGGACGGGATGAATTGCGCGCCCCAATAGACGCTGCCCATCGCGAAATAGATCCCGAGTCCGCCGGCGAGATAGGTTTGCCGCGCGCGCCGGTGCCAGGGCATTGGCGCACGGATCAGGATCATGATGACGCCGGCGACGACGAGGCCGAGCAGCATGCGGCCCGCGATCCCGAACAGATAACCGGATCCCTCCGTGCTCCACTTGATCGCGAGCGGGGTGGTGCCCCAGATCGCGATGAGGATCAGGTAGGCGAGTTTCGTTTTCATAACGGGCTACTCGAACAGGCAAAAAAAAGGCCGCAGGTGGGATCCAGCTGCGGCCTTCGTGGAAATTCTTTGAATCAGTGTGAACTCAGATCCTGGGAGAAATCCTCCGGGCGCGCGCGCGTGATCGCGACAGTCGCTTGTCGCGGCGCGGGAAATCAGGCATCTGTGCAAACGTGATCAGCATGGCGGCGGATTCTCTGCAAGCAAGGGCACGAAGTCAAGCACGTACGCGATGCTTGCCGCGACCCGCGCCCACTCAGGCTGCCCGGTGTTTCGTGATCAGCTCGTAGGCGGCCTTGATCTCCTGTGTTTTCGAAGTTGCGAGCTTGACCATTTCTTCCGGCAGCCCTTTTGCGATCAGCTTGTCGGGATGGTGTTGACTCATGAGGCGACGGTAGGCTTTCTTTAACTCCGCATCGCTCGCATCCTTGCTCACCCCCAGCAGGGCGTAGGCGTCTTTCAGCAGATCCGAGCGTGGTTTGCCGCGCGGTGGCTGCTCGCCGGTAAAGAAGCGCTGGGCACGCACCATCGCTTCGAGTTGCTGGAACTGCGCGGCCGAGAACCCGAGCGCAGTGCTGATCCGTCGCAAGGTCGCGGCTTCGTTACGGTGTAACACACCGTCGGCGTAGGCTGCGTGCAGGAGGATTTCGATGAACATCTGCAACAGTGTGCTGCGACGGTGACATTCGGACTTGAATTGCGCGATCACACCGTCGAGGTCGAAATTGTCGGCTTTGCCCTGGTTGAACAAATCCATGGCCACGCGCGCCTGCGCGGGGTCGAGCGACATCTCCGCCATGACGGAGCGCGCCATCGCGATCTCGTCTTCGCTGACGCGTCCGTCGGCCTTCGCGACGTGCCCCATGACGGAAAACGTCGCGGTAAAAAACGCCGTCTGGATGCGCTCGGTATCCGGTCCGCCACCGAAGGGATCCTGCGTAGCCGCGGTATTCAGACCTTTGTCGAAATTATGCCCGACGGCCGCACCGAGCATTGCACCGAGCGGGCCTCCGAGCAGAAAGCCGAATGCTCCGCCGACGATTTTCCCCCACCAACTCATAGATCCTCCCTGAATAACCTGGTCACGACCGCCGCGAACATCAGTGCCATGATGCCAGCGTGGGATAGAAAACCAGTAACGCGGTCACCGCGAGCATGATAATCGTAAACGGCAGGGCGCCGCGGAAAATGTCGTTCAGCGTGATCGTTTCATCATCCAGTGATGCTTTTATTGCGTACACGCTCAAGCCCAGCGGCGGCGTGAGCAATCCGATCTCGACGCCGATTACCGTGATGATGCCGAACCACACGAGATCACCTTCGAGCAGGCGCACGGCAGGCAGGGCTAACGGCACCATGATCAGCAGGATCGACGTCGAGTCGAGCACCATGCCGAGGATGATGAGCACGATGAGATAACAGAACATGTACGCCGTGATGCCGAGATCCGCCGCCGCGATCGCCGCGCTCAGGTATTCCGGAATGCCGGACAAGGTGAGCATGATCGCGAACGCACTGGCGGCGATAATCAGGAACAGGATCGATGCCGCGCTCGCGGCCGCGGATTGCAGCAATTGTCCGAGCGTGCGCAGCGTCGTGCGCCGCATCAACAGCGCGAGTGCGATTGCCGCGAGCGAACCACTTGCGCCGGCTTCCGTCGGCGTGAATATGCCGCCGTAAATTCCGCCGAGTACGGCGATGATCAGCAGCGCAACCGGGATCATTTTAACCAGCGCAGTGCGACCGTCGATCGTCGTATCGTCGTGCGTGCCACCGGTCGCCGCTACCGCGAACCGGGGACGCAGCGTAGCCACCACGACAACGCCGAGCGAGAACGCAAGGGTGAGCATGAGCCCCGGAATGATCGCGGCGAGGAACAGGCGGTTAATCGAGACCTCAGCCACGAGGCCGTAGACGATCAACAGCAGGCTCGGCGGGATCAGCATGCCAAGCACGGACGAGCCGGCGACGAGGCCAACCGCAAAGCGTGGCGTGAAACCGTGGTTAATCAGCGGCGGTACGGCGATGCGGCTGAAGATTGCGGCTGAGGCGATCGAAATCCCGGTAATTGCCGCGAAGACCGCGTTTGCGCCGACCGTGGCAACGCCAAGTCCACCCTTGAGTCGGCGCAACAACCAGTGCGCAGCCTCGAGCGAATCGCGGCCGATATCCGCCGCGCCGACGATCAATCCCATCAGTACGAACAACGGCACGGCCGCGAAGACGTAGTCCGACACGGCGCTGTCGGCGACGAGTGCGAGCGTGTTCAGCGCAACGACAGGGTCGGCCTTGATCGCAACGAGCCCGAGCGCGGCGGTGCCGGCGAGCGTAAACGCTACGGGCATGCCGGCATAGATCAGCAAGAACATCAACGCGATGGCGCCGGCGCCGGCGCTGGCACGGGTGTCCTGGAACGCGATCACACTCGCGGCTATGACGAGGATCGCAGCAACACCGGCGGCGACGAGGGGGTTAGTGCGAACATGGCGTGCCGTGGCACCGGCAGCGGCAATACCGAGCAGCGCGGAACCCGCGGTAATGGCGAGTTTCGCCGGCCATACGGGCACCGTGAAATCACCCTCGACGCCGATAAATTCCTGCGTTCGTATGGCGGTGGCGAGATCGGTGCCGGTAATCATGGCGATCGTCCATCCGATCGCCGCCCCGGTGGCGGCGTAAACGCAGCGCAACGCGGTGGCAATGGCATGATTGCGGTGTGCCAGCGCCGCCAGCAATACATCCGAGGTGATCAGCTTGTCGTTCGTCGCGAGGTGCGGCAGGGCGAGAAATACGATCGCCGGGATCAGCACGGAAACGAGTTCCGGCACCCCGCGCAATGGGGTATCGAACAGCGTCCGGCCCGCGATATCCACCGCAATCAGGCCAACAATTGCCACGATCAGGAACGCGCTGAGTTGTAACAGCGGGACTGCCAGCGCGGCAACGACGCGCTCCGCGCGGGACGCGGAATCAGGGCGGGGCGCGGAATTCAATCGTAACGGTCCCAGTCGCGCAGCGGCGCGACGCCGGCCTCACGCAGCCCGCTCATCAACATCGCGAGCATGGTCGCGGCAGGCAGATCGCGCGCTTCGAGACGCTCGACCCATTCACGGCCGTACTCCGGCAGGCCGGTGATCCAGCGTGCTTTCTCCGCCGCCGGCAGTTGCGTAATGATGGCGCCCTCGGTGGCCATCAGGCCGCGCGCCGCGCTCGATCGGCGTGCGATCTCCGCGGCCGTGCGTGCGCTGTACTCCGCGCCAAGTTGCCTGAGAATCTCGCGCTCGATCGGCGTGAAGCGAGCCCAGGCGTCGAGATTCACCGTGATGGCGCCGGTTATCTGCGCCCCGATACCGACGAGCGTTACGTATGGCGCCACTTCGTGAATACGATACGGGTGAGCACCGCTGAGAATCGACAACACACCGTCCGCAACCCCGGTTTTCAGTTGCGTGTAGTAGGTGCTCAGTGCGCCGTTGACCGGCACGGCGCCGGTGCCGGTAAGCCACACCGCGGACGGACCCGGCGCGAGTATTTTCCTGCCGCGCAGATCCGCGAGCGAACGTACCGGGAAGTTTGTCAGCAGGTGGTAGGTGTCGATCCCGGTTGCGCCGAGATAGACCTGATTGTGACGCCGCCAGGCCTGCGCCGCGGCGGGCAGCTCGCGGTGTATGCGGTTGAATATTTCGACGAGCAGCGCGAGGTCGTCGGTGAGGAATGGCAACTGATAGGTAATGTTCTGCAGCGGCAGCTTCGACGGTTCCCATAGCGCACCCACCCAACCGATTTCAGCAAGACCGGAAGCGACGGTTTCAAGTGAGATTTTCCATTTCGACAATGCGCCGCCATACACCTCGATGAAACGGTAGTTGTTCGTTCCGGTGCGCGCTTCAAGGCGGCGGCCAAATTCGGGCACAAAGAATGTGGAGAGGACGTTAACCCACGGCGTGTTCGTCGTGTGTGTTGTCGCGATCGTCAGCTCCGTGGTGTCGGCCGTTACGTTGGTGCACCACATACAGGCGATGGTCGCAACCGCGGCGAGCACACGGCGGCGCACGGAATTAATCCGCCAGGCGGGCATAAGCAAATCTCTTGTGTCGACGCGCCCGCGCTTCGCAGAGCCCTGCACCGCAGTCACCGGATCGCGGGGACGCAAAATGGCGGGTCATGATGTGTGCAGAGCTTCCCTGGTTCATCGCTAGCGGACGTTGGGTATTGTTGGCGCCGCGTGCATCATAGCAGCGACGCTCGCCGACGCGGACGCCCGCGCCATCCGCTTCACACGTCGCGATCCGGGAAGAAGCGCTCGTTCGCGATCACGAATGAATGGATCCAGCGCTCCAGGAATGATTCCGTACCGGCAGTACTGAGATAGCCGTATCCGAGTATTGCGATGACGGCGGCGCCGATGCCATCCACGATCAGATCGGACATCGTGTCCACAAGGCCGCTCTTTTGCATCGTCGTGCCGAACGTCTGATCGATTGAGAATTCGAGAATTTCCCACAGACAACCCATGCCGAGTGCAAACATGAACGCGAACAGGGCAACGAACGCGGGTTTCATCGACAGGTGAACGTCCGATTTTTCGTTCATTACGTACACGAGCAGGAAACCGAAGATGCCGAGCACCAGGCCCGAACCGGTGTGGAGCAATATGTCCCACCACCAGTAGCGCGCGTAGAACCCGTGTACTTCGCCCAGGAACAGTGATGCGTACACAAATACCACGGCGAGCAGCTCGAACTCGGGCGGGATACGCACATCGAAGCGCGCGCCCAGCGCGACCGGCAGCGAGGCGACGAGCACAACCCCTATCGTTGCAAGCGCGGCGAGCACGTTGCCCTGCCAGATTTCCAGGACGGCGCCGGCCACGAGGATCAGCTTCAGCAACACCGTCAGGCGTCGATTGAAGCGACCGGAAACGCGGATTGATTTTTCCGTTGAGCCCGCCGGATGCGTTCGCGTGTCGATCATGTTGCGTCACCACGCTGCACGGAGGCAGCCGGACGCGCTGAGGATGTCCTGAACGAACCGGGCGCGGGCGCATCACAGAGTTGTTCAGTTTCGAGGATCCGCAACGCAGCCTCCGCGTATTCCGGGTGTCAGATGCCCCAGCAGAACTTATTCAGGCGTTCTCATAGCCGTTTAGCTTACTATGCCGGTCGTCGGCACCGAAGGATCGCATTGAGGGCTAGCGGATCGAATTCAAGCAGGGGATCCGGGAAGCGCACGCGAAGCTCCGGCTCGGATTGCTGAAATGGCTCGCCGAAAGTCAGCTCCGGACCATCGTCTCGGCGCCGGTGATCTATTCCATGATCGTGCCATTGGGATTGCTCGAGGTAGCGCTCACCGTATTTCAGGCCATTTGCTTTCCGCTGTATCACGCGCCAGCGGTAAGGCGCTCGGATTACTTTATTCTTGATCGCCTCCACCTGCCGTATCTGAATTCGCCCGAAAAACTGAATTGTGTCTATTGCGCTTATGCCGCCGGGGTGATCGCCTACGCGCGCGAAATCGCCGCCCGAACGGAGCAATACCGGTGTCCGATTAAGCACGCCCGTAAAGTCACCGACCCGCATCGTCGCCACGCCCGGTATGCAGACTTTGCCGACGCCGGGCATTATCATGCCGCGCTGGCGAGCGAACGAATGGGGGAAGCCTGGCACCGACGTCGAGGGTATACCGGCTTGCGCGACGCCGACCGTGCACCGACCCGGAGAAAGTTTTGCAACCGCTGCCCATCGAAGATGCGACTCAGGCTGCTTTCCTGCAGTATCCACCAGCGCCCTGGCGGCGTAGACCGGCGTTACGATTTACGGCGGACCGTCGGTACGCTGGCGCCCTACGACCCCGATGTGGTCTTGCTGCCGGAAGT
This sequence comes from Gammaproteobacteria bacterium, assembly GCA_965216305.1. GTDB lineage: Bacteria > Pseudomonadota > Gammaproteobacteria > UBA11873. The sequence continues at coordinate 5,834,832 of OZ244144.1, forward strand.
GGACGACGGTGTCGCGCTCGCTCGCGCCACGATCGCGAGGTGGTACTTCCCGGCGACGCGCTTGATCTGCCGCATCGAACATTCCGGCGTAACGTGAACCGCGGTCAGCGTAACGGGAACGCGATTGTGAGTCGCTTTCCATTACACGATCCGGTCTATCTCGATCTCACCGTCCGCGACGAGAATCGCCGCCGGGCACTGAGCGCGAGCGGCATCGTCTGCGAATCCCGACAGCGCACGGTCAACCTGATAATTTGTCTTCCCGGACTTGCCGGCTTTGAACGCGTCCGGCAGCTGAAAACGATTCCCGACTGCGACGCCTCGAGTCATCTGCATTACGATACGCCGGTGATTATCGGCGGCGATTTCAACGATGTGTGGGGCACGCCCGGCAAGCGCTCGCTCGGGCCGGCAGGATTTCAGGCCGAGAGCAACACGGCGCTGACGTTCGCCGCGGGCCTGCCGATGCGCTCACCGGATAAAATTTTCTACCGTGGTGGGCAGCGCTTCGATCACTTGATGCCGGGCCGCAGCAATACTGCCCGCGAAGCTTCCGATCATCTGCCGGTCGCGGCGGATTTCGATCCTGGCGTCTGAAGCGCACGAACATGTCGACGTTTCAGGCACTGATTCACAACGACGCGTTCGCGTTCTGGGTGGTCGTTACCGCGGCGATCATGTTCGTCGCAACGCTCGTGCTCGTACCGATGATTCTGATCCGCTTGCCGAGCGATTATTTCAATCGACCAAACCGCGATCGAAATATCGCAATGCGGGGGCATCCGGCATTGCGCATGGTCTTCGTTGTCGCGAAAAACCTGTTTGGTGCGCTCTTCGTGTTACTCGGTATCGCAATGCTCGTGTTGCCGGGCCAGGGCATACTGACTATCGTCGTCGGCTTGATGTTGCTCGATTTTCCGGGCAAATACGCGGTGGAACTGTGGATTTTGCGGCGCGACTCCGTGCGCCGCGCAATCAACTGGATCCGCGAGAAGGCCGGACGGCCGCCGCTGGATGTGGCACCCGGCTAGAGTCGCGTCACAGGCGCGAATTACAGGTTCGCGCCCTTACAGTAGTTCTTTCGCCAGACCGTCGAGTTCGCGCCTGATCGCATCGCATTCGGAGCCGTTGATCCAGACCGTGTAGTTATCGATCTCCGCGGCAGCGAATGCATCGCGCTCGGCGCGTGTTCGCCACTGCCCCTGGGCACCGAACACGCGAATGCGGATGTCCGCCGGATCACGACCGGCCGCGGCGGCGAGTTCGTGCAGTTGCGTGCGTCCGTCGATCACCTGATCGACATTGGCGACGACGGGGATCCAGCCGTCGCCCCATTTAACGATGCGGTGAAACACTCGTTTCGCCCACTTGCCGTCGAACATAATGCCGCCGAGGTAGATCGGCGGATGCGGTCGCTGCGCCGGCTTTGGATAGCAGCGCACCGGCGGGATGTCGTAGTAATGTCCGTGATGTTCGGAATCGTGTTCCGTCCAGCACGCCTTCATCACTTCGATCGCTTCGCGTACCTGGGTCCAGCGGTGAGCAAAATCACCGCCGAGCAGCTCACTTTCTTCCTCGTTCCAGCCGGCGCCGATGCCGAAATGAAAACGTCCGCCGCTGAAATGATCCAGCGAGGCGATTTCTTTCGCCAGGTGCAGCGGGTGCCGCTCCGGCACGAGCAGCACGCCCGTACCGACCTCGATCGTGGTGGTCGCCGTTGCTGCCCGCATCAATGCGATCAGCGGATCGGGCATACGCCACAGATATTCCGGATCGGGTCCGTCGCCGGTATTGCCCGGATAACGGGACTGGTAGTTCACGGGCAGTATCGTATGGTCGGGCACCCAGTACGACGTAAAGCCGAGGTCTTCGGCATGCTTCGCAACGATTGCCGGATCCGCATCGGCATCCGGTTGGATCGAAAAAACGCCTATGCGCATTGAATGGACTCCTGCTGGGGACGGTACCGAGTATGCATGGTACACGTTGAATCGGGGGGTGCATAAGTCATGCTTGGCGGTATGCCGGGATGCGTTTATCGTGCACCGCAATGCCCGGTAATCGGGGGGAGGATGACAAGCGTGAAACGAATCGATGGCTTAGTCGGCTTGGGCGTGTGTATCGCGGTTCTCTGGTCCGCCGCCGTGCAAGGGCAGGCATGCGCGGAAGATGTCCTGCGAAATCTGTTTGCCGAACTCGAGGCGATCGATGTGGCGGGCGAACAACGCCTCACCCAAGCGCTCGACCGGCTATCGGCACAGGAGGCGTGGTCGGCGGCACAACGCGGTGATTTCACCGCCGCCATTGCCGAAGGTCCGCAGGTTGAGGCGGCCGAAGCCGAACGCGGTCGACTCATCGCCGAACTGTACGGTCGTGTGCAGCGTGGCAACGTCGACTGTGTGGCGATCGAGGCCCTGCACGCGGAAGTTCTCGCGCTCGAGGAAGCGCAGTGGAAGGCGGCGGTGAAGCAGGTGGAGCAGCGAATATTTCACTGACCCGGCGTGCGAGAATTCGGCACCCGCGGCGATGGGATCGCAATCATGGTGGCCACCCGTCGCTTCGATTCGAGAAACCCGCGCGCAGGTTCACCGGGATCGGCGTTGCGTGATTTCGTACCCGGCTGCCACGCATTGCGCCGCCGAGCGTCCGCGGCATGCCGCTCACAACTTACCCCCGGCCGTTCATTCAGGCGAGGATCGCATCCAGGGCGGTGAGCAGACTGTCGAGTTCAGCCTCTGTCCCGATCGTAATGCGCAGGTAGTGCGCGGTTCGTGGATGGCTGAAATGGCGCACGATGATTGCGTGCGTTCGCAGAGCGGCCGCGAGCCCTGCGGCGTCATGCGAGGGGTGGCGGACGAACAGGAAATTCGCCGCGGACGGCAGCACCTCGAACCCGCGCTGCGCCAGCGCCGTCGTGAGACGTTCGCGCGACGCGATGACTCTTGCCCGTGTCGCCTCGAAATACTCCCGATCGCCCACCGCGGCCACGGCGCCCGCGATCGCGAGACGATCGAGCGGGTAGGAGTTGAAGCTGTTCTTCACCCGCAACAATCCTTCAATCAGGGCGGCATCACCGAACGCGGCGCCAACCCGCAAGCCGGCGAGACCGTGGGATTTCGACAGGGTCTGGATCACGAGCAGATTGTCGTATTTGTCGATCAGCGGCACCGCGGACTCGCCACCGAAGGCGATATACGCCTCATCGATCACGACGACGGAATCCGGCGCTGACTGCACGAGCGCTTCGACGGCGGCGAGTGGCAAGGCGCGGCCGGTGGGTGCATTCGGATTCGGCAGGATAATCCCGCCATTCGGTTGCGCGTAGTCGCCGGGGACGATCTCGAATGCATCATTGAGTGCGACGGTTTCGCAGGCGATGTGGTACAGCGCGCAATACACCGGATAGAAACTGTAGGTGATGTCGGGAAACAGCACCGGGTGGGCGTGGTTCAGCAGTGTGTGGAAGACATGCGCGAGAACTTCATCGGAGCCGTTACCAACGAAGACCTGGTTGGCCTGGATACCGTGAAATGCCGCGAGCGCAGCGCGCAGCGCGTTCGATTCGGGATCGGGATAAAGCCGCAGATCGTCCGAGGCGGCGTCGCGGATGGCTTCAAGTACGGCAGGCGAGGGACCGTACGGATTCTCGTTCGTGTTCAGCTTGATTACGGTCCCGGCCGGTGGTTGCTCGCCCGGCACGTAGGGCGTCAACTCGCGAACAAACGCGCTCCAGTATTTGCTCATCGGTTCAGGCGCGGGGCGGGATCAGAAGCCCGGCCTGGACGGCGGGACGTTCGTTGAGAGCATCGAACCAGCGCTGTACGTGTGGATAGCCGGCGAGGTCGATCTCCTGCCAGTCGTAGCGCGCGACCCACGGAAATATCGCGATGTCGGCAATTGTGTAGGTATCCGCGGCAACGTATTCGCGCCCCTCGAGTCGCGCATCGAGCACGCCATACAGTCGTGCGCATTCTTTTGAGTACCGTTCGAGCGCATAGGGGACGGGTTCTTTGGCCGCACGTTTGAAGTGGTGCACCTGGCCGAATATCGGTCCTACCCCACCCATCTGCCACATGAGCCATTGCAGTGTTTCGTACTCGCCGTGTGCATCGCGTGGTAACAGACGCCCGGTCTTGCGCGCGAGATAGATCAGGATTGCGCCGGATTCGAAGATCGTGATCGGTTTACCGCCCGGGCCATCCGTATCGACGATCGCCGGGATCTTCTGATTCGGATTCAGCGCGGTGAAGTGTGCCGAAAATTGATCATCCGCGCCGATATTAATCGGGTGCACGGCGTAGTCGAGCGCGAGTTCCTCGAGGGCGATCGAAACCTTGCGGCCATTTGATGTTTGCCATGAGTACAAATCGATCATGCGAGCTTACTCGTCGTCGGTGATTACAATCGGGTCGGCGGGGCCATCGCTTGCGAGGCCGGGTGAAACGTCCCTGAACTGTACCGGCGGGGTGGCGGAGCGGTTCAGCAACAGTTGTGTGACGTCGGCGCGCGCGTAATGACCGACGGGATCGGCGAAGCACTTCGCGATCGAAATGGCCCCGAGATCGATGTCCGCATAAAGGATACCTTCCTCGTTCTCCGCCAGGGGTTCGCACAGGGCATTGCCATCGGGGCCGAATATCCGTGAATGGCCGCCACCGGCTGTAATCAGTTCATGGTGTTCCGGTGTTTCGGCAAGCAGCGTCACCATGTCGTCGGAGATCAGCGCGCATGAAGCGAGCACGAAGCACTGGCCCTCCGCCGCGTACACCCGGGATACCGAGGTGTTCAGTTCCGCTCCGAGGCTGTACGCCTGGCGGTAGCAACTGAACGATGGCCACGCACCAATATGGATTTGCTCGTGCAGGCTGAACATCGCGTACTTCGTGAGCGGTTGCAGGTGTTCCCAGCAATTCAATTGCCCGACGCGGCCAAGCGCTGTCTCGGACACCGCGATATCGCTGCCGTCGCCCTCGCCGAAGACCGTGCGTTCGACGAACGTCGGTTTGAGTTTGCGTCGTGCCTGGAGAAGCTCGCCAGTGTCACTGAACAGAAACTGCGCCATGTACAGTGAACCATGGTCGCGTTCACTGGCGCCCATCGAAACGAAGATACTGTTTGCGCGCGCGGCTGCTGCGAGGCGTTCGAACGCGGGACTGTCGATGCTGAGACTGTTTTCGTGATAGGCGCCGAAATATTTGATGTTATGCGCCGGCGCGGACAGCCACGCCCACCACGGGTAGCCGGGCACCCAGCATTCCGGGAACGCGATCAGGCGCGCGCCGCGGGCCGCCGCTTCCTCGATCAAGGCAATGCCCTTGTCGATGCATGCGTCGAGCTGCATAAACACCGGCGCGGCCTGCACGACGGCTACTGTGTAAGGTTCGATCGTCATGGCGTCTGGCTTGCTCCGGCCGGTAAATTCGAAAGCGTATATTCTATGGCCGAATCCGATCGCTGTCGTCAGCGCCGGGTAACAACGGGATACGGAAGGAATGACAATCATGCATACCGGCGCGGCCTGCGCACGGATCGGCGTTCACATCCCTGCGTGCGTTGACGCCGCCGCGTGCGCCCGCGCGCACGGGTTTTTTCGCGCGACAACGCGCAACCCGCTGCGCGAGCGACTCAGGCCGCAAGGTTTATTGCACGAAACGCATGCGGCGCGGCTCTCGCACCGCGGCTCCAGATTGCCGCGATAGCCACCCCGGGATACGCTGATGGGACGCTGGCGACCACCGCTCAAACCCGGTTCACCGTATATCACGGCCGCCGGTTACGCTGCGCTCGAAGCGGAACTCGAGGGGATCTGGAAACGCCGCCGTGAAGTTGTGAAACACCTCGCGGCGGCCGCCGCCGAAGGCGACCGCTCGGAGAATGCGGAATATATCTACCGCAAGAAGGAACTCGCGGAGATCGATCGCCGGATTCGCTATCTGCAGCGACGCATGCCGAAGCTGAAGGTCGTTACGGAAACACCGACGGACACCGCGCGCATATTCTTTGGCGCGAGCGCCGAACTCGAGGACGAGGACGGCAAGCGCGTGTGTTACCGGATTGTGGGGCCTGATGAAATCGACGCCGGTAGGGGCTGGATCAGTATCGACTCGCCGATGGCGAAAGCGCTGCTGAAGCGCGCCGTTGATGACGAGGTGATCGTGCGCAGTGGTGAGCGCGAACGCCTCTACGTCGTGATCGCGGTGACGTATTGCGTTACGGACGTGAGTCCAGCTTCGTCCTGAGCAAATCGAGGCGATCGTTACCGAAATACATGTCGTCGGTGTCGAGGAACATCGTCGGTGAACCGAAGCCGCCGCGGCGCATCAGTTCGTCCGTTGTAGCACGCAAGCGGTCTTTCGTTTCCTGGCGTGCGATCGTGTCGGCGAACGCTTCCCACTCGAGACCCACCCCGGTGACGATACCGCGCAGCTCTTCATCCCTGGAGATATCCGCGAGTTCACCCCAGTAGCGTCTGAATACCGCTCTGGCATAAGGCACGAGACAATCGTGATCGAGCGCGAAGAAAGCGCCACGCATCGCCTTGACGCTGTTTACCGGGAAAACCGGCGGCTGGCCGATAGTGATGCCGGTCGCGCGTGCCCAGTCCTGCAGGTCCTTTTGCTGATACGCGAGCTTCGCCGGCACCGGGTTGGCGCGGGTTTCGTAAACGCCCGGATTGATCGCATTAAAGACGCCACCGACGATGATCGGACGCCAGACGATCTCGACATCGCAGTCGGTGAACAGCGTGAGGGCGCGTTCAAAACCGAGATACGTCCACGGGCTGGAACAGTCAAAAAAGAATTCGAGTGTGTGCATCGGGCCAATGATAGCAGTAGTGACGAGCGCAATCGCCCGCGCCGCGCTGAACGCAAGCGCTTCGTCGTGCGGGGCGGGATCGCAAAGCAACAATCTCTCGCGCAATGTCCGCAGGCGGGTACGCGCGGCGCCCGGTGCGCGCAGAAATCCGCACGTGTGATCAGAGTTCGCGCTGCGCCATTTTCAGCGCGACGAGATCCGCCTGGCGCAATGCGAGCGCAACTATCGTCAGAGTCGGGTTGACCGCGGCACTCGTTGTGAACTGACTGCCGTCGGCAATGAACAGGTTCGGAACATCGTGGGTCTGTCCCCATTTGTTCACGACCCCACGCAGCGGATCCTCGCTCATGCGACAGGTGCCGAGGTTGTGGGTGGATGGATACGGCGGCGTTTCGATCACGCGTTTCGCGCCGATAGACTCATACAGCGCGCGGCCCCGCGCGTAAGCGTGTTTACGCATCGCGACATCGTTTGCATGGTCGTCGTAATGGACGTTGGCCACCGGCAGGCCAAGGTGGTCCCTGGTGTCGTGGTTCAGGCTTATCCGGTTCGTCGATTGCGGCAGGTCTTCGCCAACGATCCATAAACCGGCCATGTGCGCGTAGTCATCAATGAGCGAGGTGAAACGCTCGCCCCAGCCGCCGGGGTCGACGAACGACGCAAGCAAGGGCAGCCCGAGCGCAACGGTCTCGAGTTCGTAACCACCGGCAAATCCGCGCGCCGGCCGGTGACCGGATTCTTCGGTAATGATCCCGGCCATCGTCGAGCCGCGATACATATGTATGGGATCATCGAACGTCGCGAAGACACTGCCGGTGGTGTGTCGCTGGTAATTGCGGCCGACTTCACCGGAAGAGTTTGCGAGTCCATCGGGAAAGCGGCTCGATTCGGAAAGCAGCAGCAAACGCGGCGTCTCGATCGCATTGCCCGCAATACAAACAATGCGTGCGCGCTGTCGCTGCTCGTTGCCGTCGCGGTCGAAATAGACGACACCGGTCGCACGACCCTGCGGGTCGTGCTCAATGCGTGCGGCGTGACACTGGCGACGCAGTTCGAATTTCCCGGTTGCCACAGCGGCGGGGATCTCGGTGTAAAGCGTCGACCATTTCGCGCCCATCTTGCAGCCCTGGAAGCAAAATCCGAGTTGCTGGCAGCCCGCGCGGCCGTCGCGCGGTTTACTGTTGATGGCCATGTGTCCCGTATCGCAATCACGGTAGCCGATCTGCTTGGCACCGTTGTAGAACACCTTGAAGTTATTGTTGCCGGGAAGGCCGGGGATATCGTTCGTTCGGGTGACTCCCATGCGATCTTCGGCGCGGCGGTAGAACGGTTCGAGCTCGGCCAGACTCAAGGGCCAGTCGAGCAACTCGGCGCCGTCAACAGACCCGTAGACGGTCCGCGCGAGAAACTCGTGCGCGCGAAAACGCAGCGAGGCGCCGGCCCAGTGGGTGGTGGTGCCGCCAACGGTCTTGCAGGTCCACGCGGGCAGGTGCGGAAAATCGCGCGCGATCCGCCACGAGCCGGACGTTGTGCGTTTGTCGCGCCACGCGAGTTGTTCGAACGATGCCCACTCGTCGTTGACGAACGTGTCTATCGATTCCTGTTTGCCGGCTTCGAGCAGTACGACATCGATGCCTTTCTGGCACAACGCGTTCGCGAGCGTGCCACCGCCGGCTCCGGATCCGATAATTACAACGACCGAGTCGTCCGCATGTTCATAGGGCATCGTGCGGGGCTCCGTTAGCGCGGGCTCGCGGTCGGTGGCGGCGACGGTAGCCAGTCGAGATCATTGAAACCGCGTTCAAGGTATCCGCCTTGCTCGAACGCACTGCCGGCATAGCCGAAATGCGCGAACGCGAGTTCGTTGTTGTACAGCGCGATGACGGCGCGTGAACGCACGGTGCGAAAGAACTCAGAATCCGCAATCGCGTTCACGATGTCGAGCCGTTGCGCAGGCGTCGCGCCAAGCCAGTCGCCCGACGCCGCGCTGTCGAGCGTCGCAAGTCCAGCGTTAAGCAGGGCGGCCAATGAGGCATCTGTTGCCGCCGCGTGGTCGAGATCCCTGACCGCGAGCGCGTAGACGGCATCGTCGAGATCACGATGGGGATAGATGACCCGGAGCAGTTCCAACAGCGCGCGACCCGCCGGCGCCTCGAACTGCTCGAGTTCGAGTGCCCACGCCGTGCCCGGCGCCAGGGCTGCGATCGCCGTTGAACTGAGCCACAAGACACCGCTCAACTGGCCGCCGGCTTTCAGGAATGCGCGCCGTGTGCTCATAGCGATACCCCGCGCGTGCTTAACCGTGCGGGCAAATGAACAGCTGCGACGGGGCGTTCAGGCGCGTCGTACTTGTGAGCACCCGAGGGTTCGGCGGGCGCGTTTAATACCGGCACATCGGCAATCGCCCTACGCCGTGCGCGCGGACGCGCAAGCCTGAGACGGAAAAAATTGACAGCGTTGCTCACAACAAAGGCATGCTCGCGGTTCCGGAACTGAACCGGCATTATGGCCGAACTCGTGTATTCGTGTGGTGATTGCATGAACGGGCCTGCACACAACGCACTCAGTTACGCGGAGGGGCAAACCGATCGAACAATGATGCGTACCAGGGTGAGACACTACCGGCGGCGGGTGGTAAGGACTGCCGGCCTGTATCCGCGCCTGCTCGCGGCGTTGTTCGTCATCGCCGCGCCGGCATGTTCCAAAGAATCGATCGAACCCGCGGCGACGCGTTATTCCGATGACGCGCCGCGCGTTTGCAGAGCACTGGCGGGAACGGCCGGGCGCCACAACGATGAACGCACCGCGGGTGGCACTCCTTACCGCGTGCGTACACCGGCGAACTACGATCCCGCCATCGCGCATCCCGTGTTGCTCGTGTATCCCGGCGCAGGCCAAAGCGGCGCCGCGAGTGAACGGCACACCGGTCTCACCCCGGCCGCAACCGCTGCGGGATACATTGTCGCTTTTGCGGATCATCGGCGCCTGTCTCTGGCCGTGCTCGATGATCTCGCAACGATACCCGCTGCGCTCGCAAAGAAGTGGTGTGTCGATCCGGCGCGAGTGTATGTAACGGGACATTCAGACGGCGGCACCGCGGCAGCGGCGATGGCGTTTCGCGACGATGATGGTTTCGTGCCAGCGGCGATCATACCCAGTGCGGCGGGACTTAAGGCCGAAGACCTCGCGGCCTACCGTTGTCCGTCACCGCTTCCGGTTTTGATCTTCCATAGCGCCGACGACAGATTATTTGCGGGGTTCGGTCGCAGCGCCGCCCAATGGTGGGCTACGTGTAATAGTTGCGCGGCGACAACGCATACCACGCGCGATAGCTGTGTGGCGTTCGATGAATGTCCCGCGGCTGCACCAGTGCACTATTGTGAAGGTGATGGCGGTCATCGCCGCTGGCCACAACGCAATGCAGCATTGTTGCAGTTCTTGCGCGATGTTGAGAGAGACGAGTCGAACCGCTAGTCATGCATTGCGCGCGATCAATTTCGCGGCGCTAAAATCATCTCGCAACACGAGTAAAAGACAGTGATTGCGATGATAAAAAATATCGCACTGCAGCATGAAATTCGATTGAACTTGATCATCGATCGGCAGGAACATACTATCCGAACCGACCCAGTAACTTAATAACGGCCGAGATGCCGAAGACCCAGATGCGAGGGGCGCACCATATGCATATCAAGAAATACGACTTTGACTACAGCCGCCGTTTTTTCATGGAAAAAACAGCGCTGGGGCTCGGCGGAGCCGGCGTGCTCACGTCGCTCTGGCCGGAAATCTGCAAATCCGGCGACATCAGCAAGGCTTACCCGGAAGAACTCTACAACATCGAGGCGTACACGAAGGGCAAGGTAAAAGTCGGCGACACGATCAATGCTGACAACATCGACCTCGTCCAGGACCTCGTCGATCCAATCCTGTACCAGGAAGTTAAACAGGACGGCCGCGAATTCTTCATCGAAGAAACGGATACGGACATTACCCGGATGTATCCTCCCTACTACCTCGACGCTACGCTGTCGAACCAGGGCATGGCCGGATTTGATTCGAACGGCAATGTCGTGGTGAAAGACACGGGTGCGAACTGGATCGGCGGCCATCCGTTCCCGGTCCCCAATGACGGCAATGAAGCGATTGCCAACCTGACCCTCAGCTGGGGCCGCCACGATCAAACG